>NZ_CP071668.1:0-790000 GCF_051132175.1 Pseudomonas sp. D3-10
GGCGCTGCTCTTCCAGCTCGATACTTTCGCGCTTCTTGCAGAACGCGGCCCAACGCACGTCATCCACCAAGCCCAGTTCACGCCCTTTTTCAGTCAGACGCAGATCGGCGTTGTCTTCACGCAGGATCAGGCGATATTCGGCGCGGGAGGTGAACATCCGATACGGTTCCTGAGTACCCAGGGTAATCAGGTCGTCCACCAGAACACCGATGTACGCCTCATCACGGCGCGGGCACCAGGCTTCCTTACCCTTGGCGAGCAGTGCGGCGTTGGCTCCGGCGAGCAAACCCTGGGCACCCGCTTCTTCGTAGCCGGTGGTGCCGTTGATCTGTCCGGCGAAGAACAGACCGCCGATAACTTTGGTTTCCAGGCTGTACTTCAGATCGCGCGGATCGAAGTAGTCGTACTCGATCGCATAACCCGGACGCACGATGTGCGCGTTCTCCATGCCACGGATCGATTGCACGATCTGCAATTGCACGTCGAACGGCAGACTTGTGGATATCCCGTTCGGATACAGCTCATGGGTGGTCAAACCTTCCGGTTCGATGAACACCTGATGGCTTTCCTTGTCGGCAAAACGATGGATCTTGTCTTCGATCGACGGGCAATAGCGGGGGCCGACACCTTCGATTTCACCAGCAGCGGAATACATCGGCGAACGATCGAGGTTCGCCGCGATGATTTCGTGGGTGCGAGCGTTGGTATGGGTGATCCAGCAACTGACTTGCCGTGGATGCTGTTCTTTGTTGCCCATGAACGACATCACCGGGATCGGAGTATCGCCAGGTTGCTCGGTCATCACCGAAAAATCCACCGACTTGCCGTCGATACGCGGTGGTGTACCGGTTTTCAACCGACCAACACGCAGCGGCAGTTCACGCAGGCGCTGGGCCAGGGCGATCGATGGAGGATCACCAGCGCGACCGCCGGAAAAATTCTGCAAACCGATGTGGATAAGTCCCCCGAGGAAGGTCCCGGTGGTCAACACCACGGAATCGGCGAAGAAACGCAGACCCATTTGCGTGACGACACCGCGTACTTGGTCCTGCTCGACGATCAGGTCATCGGCTGCTTGTTGAAATATCCACAGGTTCGGCTGGTTTTCCAGGATTTCACGGACAGCGGCCTTGTACAGGACTCGATCGGCCTGGGCGCGGGTGGCGCGCACGGCTGGGCCCTTGCGGCTGTTCAACACGCGAAACTGAATGCCCCCTTTATCCGTGGCCATGGCCATCGCACCGCCAAGGGCGTCGATTTCCTTGACCAGGTGGCTCTTGCCGATGCCACCAATGGCGGGGTTGCAGCTCATGGCACCGAGGGTTTCCACGTTATGCGTCAGCAGCAGGGTTTTAGCGCCCATGCGTGCTGATGCAAGTGCTGCCTCGGTACCGGCATGACCGCCGCCGATGACGATCACTTCAAAACGGGAAGGGAAATCCACCACGCACCTCGTGCCTGCTTTATTCAGGTAATTCGGAAATAGATTCTGGCTTGGTTCCTGGGCGTTTTCGAACCAGGGTCGGCAAGTATAGGGACTTCCCTCTTCCTAAAGAACCCTCTGCACAAAATTTAACCAGCTGTGGAGAACTCGGGGTTAAAAAAATAAAAAAGAAAGAAATTTATAAAACCTTTGTTTTTATGTTTATTCTTAGTGACCGGCCTATCTGTGGATAACGTTCTGCATCCCTTGTTTTACAGCATGTACAGAGTTTCAAAACCCTGTGACCATGTACCCCGGAGCGCCTTGGATAACCGGTGTAAGCCTGTGGATTATTATGGTCGTTATCCACAGGTGCGGTTATATCCAGTTTTGAAGGGGCCTTATCAACCGACCTCAGTGGTAGTTATTCACAGGGCTTAATCCACAGAAAACAGCCGACAAGGGTCGCCGAAGCGTCCACAGGCCAGCCGCCATTAAGGGCAATCAGTTCAAAAAAAAGAGGAGGTAGTGGGTTTGTGTTGCGCTCGATAGGCTTTCGAGGACAAACCCGGCTGCAAAGACGTGATGTGGTTGCCGAGGAACGATAGGCCTGTGGCGAGGGAGCTTGCTCCCGCTGGGTCGCGAAGCGGCCCCAAAACCTGCCGAATGCGGAGTACCTGACACACCGCACCCGCCGGTTTACGACTGCGTCGCAGCCGAACGGGAGCAAGCTCCCTCGCCACGGGTTTGTCGACAGCCCCGGCGGGGTTATTTACCGATGCAGAAGCTGGAAAAGATCCGCCCCAACAGATCATCAGAGCTGAAGGCGCCGGTAATTTCCCCGAGGAACTGTTGAGCCTGGCGAAGATCTTCTGCCAGCAGTTCTCCTGCCCCCGCCAAGGTCAATTGTGCGCGGCCGTGCTCCAAGGCCGCGCTGGCGTGGCGCAGTGCTTCGAGGTGTCTGCGCCTGGCGCTGAAGCTGCTCTCCGAGGTCTGTTCATAACCCATGCAAGCCTTGAGATGGTCGCGCAGCAATTCCAGCCCCTCGCCCGCTGATTTCGCGCTTAGGCTGATGGTCACGTGGCCGTCGTCGCTGACTTCGAGGGCAATCGCCTCCCCGGTCAGGTCAGCCTTGTTACGAATCAGCGTGACTTTCGATGGATCCGGGCGAACTTGGAGGAACTCAGGCCACAAGGCAAAAGGATCGTCCGCTTCCGGCGCAGTCGCGTCCACCACCAGCAATACACGGTCGGCTTCACTGATGGCCTTCAGGGCACGTTCAACACCAATTTTTTCGACCTGGTCATCGGTGTCGCGCAATCCAGCGGTGTCCACCACGTGCAGAGGCATTCCATCGATGTGGATATGTTCGCGCAGGATGTCTCGGGTGGTGCCGGCAATCTCGGTGACGATCGCTGCTTCGCGACCGGCTAAGGCGTTAAGCAGACTGGATTTGCCGGCGTTCGGCCGACCGGCAATCACCACTGTCATCCCGTCACGGAGCAAGGCACCCTGCCCAGCTTCACGCAGGACTGTGGATAATTCATCGCGGACCTTATCGAGCATGCTCAGCACGTGGCCATCGGCGAGAAAGTCGATTTCCTCTTCGGGGAAATCGATTGCGGCCTCGACGTAGATGCGTAGGCCGATCAGTTGCTCGGTGAGGTTATGCACACGCTGTGAAAATGCCCCTTGCAACGAGCGCAACGCATTACGTGCCGCTTGCGCGGAGCTCGCTTCGATGAGATCGGCAATGGCCTCGGCCTGGGCCAGGTCGAGTTTGTCGTTGAGGAATGCTCGTTCGCTGAATTCCCCCGGCCGCGCCAGGCGACAGCCCAGCTCGAGGCAACGCTGGAGCAACATGTCCAGGACAACCGGGCCGCCGTGGCCCTGCAGCTCCAACACATCTTCACCGGTGAATGAGTTAGGCCCCGGGAAATACAAGGCCAGCCCTTCATCGAGCACTTGCCGCTGCGAATCGAAGAACGGGCCGTAATGGGCAAACCTCGGTCTGAGCTCACGACCGCTGATCGCGTTGGCCGCGACACTGGCCAACGGCCCCGAAATACGGACGATGCCGACACCGCCGCGACCTTGAGCGGTGGCAACGGCGGCGATGGTTTCACGCGGTGCGCTCATAAACCGGTATCCAGACAAAAATGGCAGATAGCAAAACGCCCCACTAGGGGGCGTTTTGTGTGGTTATCCACAGAGCAAGTTACGCCTCGGCTTTTTTCGTAGCCGCTTCGATCTTACGCGTGATGTACCACTGCTGGGTGATCGACAGCACGTTGTTCACAACCCAGTACAGCACAAGACCCGCCGGGAACCACAGGAAGAAGAAGGTGAAGATGATTGGCATCATTTTCATGACCTTCGCCTGCATCGGGTCCGGAGGTGTCGGGTTCAGCTGCTGCTGGATGAACATGGTGGCGCCCATGATGATCGGCAGGATGAAGAACGGATCCTTGATCGACAGGTCCGTAATCCACAGCATGAACGGAGCCTGGCGCATCTCCACGCTTTCCAGCAAGACCCAGTAAAGCGCGAGGAACACAGGCATTTGTACAAGAATCGGCAAGCAACCACCCAGCGGGTTGATCTTCTCCTTCTTGTACAACTCCATCATGGCCTGAGACATTTTCTGCCGGTCATCGCCATGTTGTTCTTTCAGGGCGGCCAGTTTCGGCGCCACTGCACGCATCCGTGCCATCGATTTGTAGCTGGCAGCCGACAGCGGGAAGAAGATCCCCTTGATCAGCATGGTCAGGAAGATGATCGACCAACCCCAGTTGCCGACGATGCTGTGGATATGTTGCAGCAGCCAGAAGATTGGCTGGGCAATGAACCAAAGGAAGCCATAGTCAACAGTCAATTCCAGACCTGGGGACAACTCTTTCAGCACGGCCTGGCTTTTTGGACCGGCATACAGAACGGCGCTCGTTTCGGCTTTTGCACCGGGCGCGGCAGTCAATGTCGGGCCGGTATAACCGATGATGAAGTTGCCTTTGCTGTCTTTACGCGTCTGGACGACGTTACTGTCGCCTTTTTGCGGGATCCACGCGGTTACAAAATAGTGCTGCAGCCAGGCAACCCAGCCACCTTGGACGGTTTCCTTGAGCTGAGCCTTGTCCATGTCCTTCATGGACACTTTTTTGTACGGCTCCGAACTTGTCCACAGGGCAGCGCCCAGGTAAGTCGCGGTGCCGGTGGCGGTGCTGGAGGATGGATCGTCGCTGGCATCACGCTTGAGTTGCGCGAACATCGCACCGGACCAAGGCTGGGCGCTCTGGTTGTCGATCAGATAAGAGACGGTTACGTCGTACATGCCACGTTTCACAGTGAAACGCTTGATGTAGTTGACGCCGTCCTTGCTGAACTTCAGGTCCACGACCAGTTGGTCCTGACCGTCAGCCAGTTGATAAGTCTTCTTCTCGGCAGAGTAGATCGGGCGACCGGCCGGGTTCGAATCCGGACCGTTGGTACCGATCAGGCCACTTTGGGCCAGATAGGTGCGCTCGTTACCGTTGTCGAACAACTGGAACGGAATTTCCGGATGATCCTGACGACGTGGGTACAGCGGCAGCTTCAGCTGCGCGACGTCACCACCTTGTGGGTCGATTGCCAGCTCGAGCACGTCCGTCTTGATCTGAATGAGATCTTTGCTTACGGCCACTGGGGCTTCGGCAGGAGCGCTGGTATCGCTTGCCGCGCGTGGGATGTCGTCATTGTTGGCAGCGTTGTTGCCAACTGGAGCATCCGGCAGGCTCGGTGCGGTATTGCTGGCTGCAACATTCTGAGTCGGCAGGGCAGCCTGGCCGTAGTCCTGGTTCCATTTAAGGACCATGACGTAGGACACGATTGCCAGGGCGACGATCAGGATCGTGCGTTTGATATCCATGATTACTCGGCCATCGAAGAAGAACGGGAGGTAGGGATAGGCGGAACCGGGTCATAACCGCCGGGATTCCACGGATGACAGCGACCTAAACGACGAAAGGTCAGCCAGCCACCGCGCAGAAGGCCATGATTTTCTATGGCTTCATACGCGTAGCAAGAACAACTGGGGTAGAAACGACAGTGGCTGGCCATCAGGGGACTAATGGCGTAGCGATAGAACTGGATCGGAACGAGTGCCAGCTTACGCATCGGTACTGTCTACCCCTACAGTTTCGGTGTTGGCTGCTGGTGCTGGCTTGTTACGGGCCAGACGTTTCCAGAGCTTGCCGAAATGCTGAATCAATTCGGGGTTTTCTACGTCACCCAAACCTTTGCGCGCAACGATCACAATGTCCCACCCCACCAGTGAATCCTGATTCAGGCGAAACGATTCGCGCATCAAACGCTTGAGGCGATTGCGCTGAACGGAGAGCTTAACGCTCTTTTTCCCGATAACCAGCCCAAGTCGGGGGTGATCGAGATCGTTACTGCGCGCAAGGAGCAGGAGATTTTTCCCCGGAACCTTGCCGGTAGGGGAGTCAAAGACTGCCTTGAAATGCCGGGGGGTAAGCAGACGCTTTTCCCGACTGAAGTCCTGACTCACCTCCAGTGCCGGATTATCAAACTGCCAGACGCGCACGACCTTTGGCGCGACGACGCGACAGGACGGCACGACCATTCTTGGTAGCCATGCGAGCACGGAAACCGTGGGTACGAGCGCGTTTGATAGTGCTTGGTTGGAAAGTACGTTTCATGTCGTGTTACCTGGTTCGTCCACAACGGGCCGGAATGGCCCCCGTTTTAAGAGACCGGGGATTCTAGAGAAAGCAAGCCTCTAGGTCAATTTCCAACCAGCGTTTCCTTTAAATAGATGACCAGCCGCTTTTCGGCGGTTTCGTCACACAACGCTAGATATAGAAATAAAGAAGGAAAGTATTTAAAGCTTTTCTGTAAAGCTTATAAAAGCAACGCCGACGCCTAGCTGTGGATAACCGCTCCAAGGCCTTGTAATCCGCAATGTACAGAGAATGACAACTAGGCGGGAAAGCGGTGGCAAGCCTGTGCTGCGCTGTCGGATAAGCTGTGCGTGGAATGCCAGGTTATCCACAGGCCGGTTATCCACTGAGTTTCGTCCCCAGTTGTGCAACGGCCTCAGGCGCGGTTATCCACAGGGCTTATCCACCGACCGCCGGTCGCCTTTCGTTCGGGTTACGCATCGATAAATCATGGTCGATGAGCAAGCTGCGTGTGGATAAGTGCTCGTCTGCTCGCTACAATGGCCGCTTGTTTTTGCCTCACCGGCTTTCAACTTAGGGGATGTCCGTGTCAGTGGAACTTTGGCAGCAGTGCGTGGAGCTTTTGCGCGATGAGCTGCCTGCCCAACAATTCAACACTTGGATCCGTCCACTACAGGTCGAAGCCGAAGGCGACGAGTTGCGTGTCTATGCACCGAACCGTTTCGTCCTCGACTGGGTCAACGAAAAGTACCTGGGCCGGGTCATGGAACTGCTTGATGAGCATGGCAATGGCATGGCGCCTGCGTTGTCCTTATTAATAGGCAGCAAACGTAGCTCCGCCCCCCGCGCCGCGCCCAACGCGCCGCTGGCTGCTGCTGCATCACAGGCCCAGCAGGCCGCGCCGGTACCGGTCAACAACCATGCCGCCCCAGCGCCCGCGCCAGCCCCGAGCAAGCGCAATGCACAAAAAGTCGCCGAGGTCAGTGAAGAGCCTTCCCGGGACAGCTTCGACCCGATGGCCGGGGCGAGCTCCCAGCAGGCGCCGGTGCGTACCGAACAACGCACCGTCCAGGTCGAAGGCGCACTGAAGCACACCAGCTATCTGAACCGGACCTTTACCTTCGAGAATTTCGTTGAAGGTAAATCCAACCAATTGGCTCGCGCCGCGGCCTGGCAGGTGGCGGATAACCCCAAGCACGGCTACAACCCGCTCTTTCTTTATGGCGGCGTCGGCCTGGGTAAGACCCACTTGATGCATGCGGTGGGCAACCATCTATTAAAGAAGAACCCGAACGCCAAGGTTGTGTACCTGCATTCCGAGCGTTTCGTGGCCGATATGGTCAAGGCGTTGCAGCTCAATGCTATCAACGAGTTCAAGCGTTTCTACCGTTCGGTCGACGCCTTGCTGATCGACGACATTCAATTCTTCGCTCGCAAGGAACGTTCACAGGAAGAGTTCTTCCACACCTTCAACGCATTGCTTGAAGGCGGGCAGCAAGTCATTCTCACCAGCGACCGCTACCCGAAAGAGATCGAAGGCCTTGAGGAACGCCTCAAGTCGCGTTTCGGTTGGGGCCTGACGGTGGCCGTCGAGCCGCCTGAGCTGGAAACCCGGGTCGCGATCCTGATGAAGAAAGCCGATCAGGCCAAGGTCGAGCTTCCTCATGACGCCGCGTTCTTCATCGCCCAGCGCATTCGCTCGAACGTGCGTGAGCTTGAAGGTGCCCTCAAGCGGGTGATCGCCCATTCCCATTTCATGGGCCGCGATATCACCATCGAGCTGATCCGCGAGTCGTTAAAGGACCTGCTGGCGCTTCAGGACAAACTGGTGTCTGTGGATAACATTCAGCGTACCGTTGCTGAATATTACAAAATCAAGATTTCCGACCTGCTTTCGAAACGTCGTTCACGTTCGGTGGCTCGACCGCGACAGGTGGCCATGGCCTTGTCCAAGGAACTGACCAACCACAGCCTGCCGGAAATCGGCGACGTGTTTGGTGGACGCGATCACACCACGGTGCTGCACGCCTGCCGCAAGATCAACGAACTTAAGGAATCCGACGCGGACATCCGCGAGGACTACAAGAACCTGCTGCGTACATTGACCACTTGATGACCACCAGCGCAGCTTATTAAGGCAAGGGACTAGACCATGCATTTCACCATTCAACGCGAAGCCCTGTTGAAACCCCTGCAACTGGTCGCGGGCGTCGTCGAACGCCGCCAGACCTTGCCGGTACTTTCCAACGTGCTGCTGGTTGTCGAAGGCCAGCAATTGTCGCTGACCGGTACCGACCTGGAAGTCGAGCTGGTTGGTCGTGTCCAACTCGAAGAGCCGGCCGATCCGGGCTCCATCACCGTGCCTGCGCGTAAGCTGATGGATATTTGCAAGAGCCTGCCAAACGATGCGCTGATCGATATCAAGGTTGATGAGCAAAAGCTCGTCGTCAAGGCTGGTCGCAGCCGTTTCACTTTGTCGACCCTGCCGGCCAACGATTTCCCGACGGTCGAGGAAGGCCCGGGATCGCTGACTTGCAGCCTGGAGCAGAGCAAGCTGCGCCGCCTGATCGAGCGCACCAGTTTCGCCATGGCCCAGCAGGATGTGCGTTATTACCTCAACGGCATGCTGTTGGAAGTGTCTGCCGGGATCATCCGCGCCGTGGCTACCGACGGTCATCGCTTGGCGATGTGCTCGATGCAGGCTGATATCGGTCAGCCGGATCGCCATCAGGTAATCGTGCCGCGTAAGGGCATCCTGGAGCTGGCCCGTCTGCTGACCGAGCCGGACGGCAACGTCAGCATCGTGTTGGGTCAGCACCACATCCGCGCCACGACTGGCGAGTTCACTTTCACGTCGAAACTGGTGGACGGCAAGTTCCCCGATTACGAGCGTGTGCTGCCAAAAGGTGGTGACAAGCTGGTACTGGGCGATCGCCAAGCGCTGCGCGAAGCGTTCAGCCGTACCGCGATCCTCTCCAACGAAAAATACCGCGGCATTCGTTTGCAGTTGGCCAACGGGCAGCTGAAGATCCAGGCGAACAACCCCGAGCAGGAAGAAGCGGAAGAAGAAGTCGGCGTGGACTACAACGGCGGCTCCCTGGAAATCGGCTTCAACGTCAGCTATCTGCTGGACGTGCTGGGCGTGATGACCACCGAGCAAGTGCGTCTGATCTTGTCCGACTCCAACAGCAGTGCGCTGGTGCAGGAGTCTGATAACGACGATTCGGCTTACGTTGTCATGCCGATGCGTCTGTAATCAGAATCAGCTAGATGTCCTTAAGTCGCGTCTCGGTCACCGCGGTGCGCAATCTGCACCCGGTGACCTTCTCCCCTTCCCCCCGCATCAATATTCTTTACGGCGCCAACGGCAGCGGCAAGACCAGCGTGCTGGAAGCCGTGCACCTGCTTGGGCTTGCCCGTTCGTTTCGCAGCACCCGTCTGTTGCCGGTCATTCAGTACGACCAACTGGCGTGTACGGTGTTTGGCCAAGTGGAACTGGCGGAAGGCGGCCATAGTGCCCTGGGGATCTCGCGGGACCGGCAAGGCGAGTTCCAGATCCGTATTGATGGGCAGAACGCCCGCAGCGCGGCCCAACTGGCCGAGATCTTGCCGTTGCAGCTGATCAACCCGGACAGCTTCCGTTTGTTGGAAGGCGCCCCCAAGATCCGCCGACAGTTTCTGGACTGGGGCGTGTTCCACGTGGAACCGCGTTTCATGGCGACCTGGCAACGCTTGCAGAAGGCGCTGCGCCAGCGAAACTCTTGGCTGCGACATGGTACACTTGACGCCGTTTCGCAAGCGGTTTGGGACAAGGAACTGTGCCAGGCCAGCGCTGAAATCGATGAATACCGCCGCGCTTACATCAAAGCCTTGAAACCGGTCTTCGAGCAGACCTTGAGCGAACTGGTTGAGCTTGAGGGCCTGACGCTCAGCTATTACCGAGGCTGGGATAAGGACCGGGAATTGAGTGCCGTGCTGGCTGGCTCGCTGCAGCGCGACCAGCAGATGGGTCACACCCAGGCTGGACCTCAACGCGCTGACCTGCGGCTTCGATTGGGCGCGCATAATGCCGCGGACATCTTGTCCCGGGGGCAACAGAAGTTGGTGGTGTGCGCCTTGCGTATCGCCCAAGGGCATCTGGTCAGCCAGGCCCGCCGCGGCCAGTGTATTTATCTGGTGGATGACCTGCCGTCCGAGCTGGACGAAGCCCACCGTCGGGCGTTATGCCGCTTGCTGGAAGACTTACGCTGCCAAGTGTTCATCACTTGTGTAGACCACGAATTATTGAGGGAAGGCTGGCAGACGGAAACGCCAGTCGCTCTGTTCCACGTGGAACAGGGCCGTATCACCCAGACCCACGACCATCGGGAGTGAAGGCATTGAGCGAAGAAAATACGTACGACTCAACGAGCATTAAAGTGCTGAAAGGCCTGGATGCCGTACGCAAACGTCCCGGTATGTACATTGGCGACACTGATGATGGTAGCGGCCTGCACCACATGGTGTTCGAGGTGGTCGACAACTCCATCGACGAAGCCCTCGCCGGCCATTGCGACGACATCAGCATCATCATCCACCCGGATGAGTCCATCACCGTTCGTGACAACGGCCGTGGCATCCCGGTGGACGTACACAAAGAGGAAGGTGTTTCCGCTGCCGAGGTCATCATGACCGTCCTCCACGCAGGCGGGAAATTCGACGATAACTCCTACAAGGTTTCCGGCGGGTTGCACGGCGTAGGTGTTTCGGTGGTGAACGCACTGTCCGAAGAACTGGTGCTGACCGTTCGCCGCAGCGGCAAGATCTGGGAACAGACTTATGTCCATGGCGTGCCCCAGGCACCGATGGCGATCGTTGGCGACAGCGAGACCACGGGCACCCAGATCCACTTCAAGGCTTCCAGCGAAACCTTCAAGAACATCCATTTCAGCTGGGACATCCTGGCCAAGCGGATTCGTGAACTGTCCTTCCTCAACTCCGGTGTCGGCATCGTCCTCAAGGACGAGCGCAGCGGCAAGGAAGAGCTGTTCAAGTATGAAGGCGGCCTGCGTGCGTTCGTTGAATACCTGAACACCAACAAGACTGCGGTCAACCAGGTGTTCCACTTCAATGTGCAGCGCGACGACGGCATCGGTGTGGAAATCGCCCTGCAGTGGAACGACAGCTTCAACGAGAACCTGTTGTGTTTCACCAACAATATCCCGCAGCGCGACGGCGGGACTCACCTGGTGGGCTTCCGTTCGGCGCTCACGCGTAACTTGAACAACTACATCGAACAGGAAGGCCTGGCGAAGAAGCATAAGGTCGCCACTACCGGTGACGATGCCCGTGAAGGCTTGACCGCGATCATTTCGGTCAAGGTGCCCGATCCGAAATTCAGCTCCCAGACGAAGGACAAGCTGGTGTCTTCCGAAGTGAAGACTGCGGTCGAACAGGAAATGGGGAAATACTTCTCTGACTTCCTGCTGGAGAACCCCAACGAAGCCAAGCTGGTGGTCGGCAAGATGATCGACGCCGCCCGCGCCCGTGAAGCGGCGCGCAAGGCTCGTGAGATGACTCGCCGCAAAGGCGCGCTGGACATCGCGGGCCTGCCGGGCAAACTGGCGGACTGCCAGGAAAAGGACCCTGCCCTGTCCGAGCTGTACCTCGTGGAAGGTGACTCTGCTGGTGGTTCCGCCAAGCAGGGTCGTAACCGTCGCACCCAGGCCATCCTGCCGTTGAAAGGCAAGATCCTCAACGTCGAGAAAGCGCGCTTCGACAAGATGATTTCCTCCCAGGAAGTCGGCACGCTTATCACCGCGCTGGGCTGTGGCATCGGCCGTGAAGAGTACAACATCGACAAGCTGCGCTATCACAACATCATCATCATGACCGACGCTGACGTTGACGGTTCGCACATCCGCACCCTGCTGCTGACGTTCTTCTTCCGTCAGTTGCCGGAGCTGATCGAGCGCGGCTACATCTATATCGCCCAACCACCGTTGTACAAGGTCAAGAAAGGCAAGCAAGAGCAATACATCAAAGACGACGACGCCATGGAAGAGTACATGACGCAGTCGGCCCTGGAAGACGCGAGCCTGCACCTGAACGAAGATGCGCCGAGCATTTCCGGTGAAGCCCTTGAGCGCCTGGTGAATGACTTCCGCCTGGTAATGAAGACCCTCAAGCGTCTGTCGCGTCTGTATCCGCAGGAACTGACCGAGCACTTCATCTACCTGCCGGCCGTAAGCCTGGAGCAACTGTCCGATCACGCTGCCATGCAGGATTGGCTGGCCCAGTATGAAGTCCGCCTGCGTACCGTGGAAAAATCCGGCCTGGTCTACAAGGCCAGCCTGCGTGAAGACCGTGAACGCAACGTATGGCTGCCTGAAGTCGAACTGATTTCCCACGGCCTGTCGAACTACGTCACCTTCAACCGCGACTTCTTCAGCAGCAACGACTACAAGACGGTCGTCTCTCTCGGCGCTCAGTTGAGCACGCTGCTAGACGAAGGGGCTTACATCCAGCGCGGTGAGCGCAAGAAGTCCGTGACTGAGTTCAAAGAAGCCCTTGAATGGCTGATGGCTGAAAGCACCAAGCGCCACACCATCCAGCGATACAAAGGGCTGGGCGAGATGAACCCGGACCAACTGTGGGAAACCACCATGGACCCGGGCTCGCGTCGCATGCTGAAAGTCACCATCGAAGACGCCATTGGCGCGGACCAGATCTTCAATACCCTGATGGGGGATGCGGTCGAGCCACGTCGTGACTTCATCGAGAGCAACGCATTGGCGGTATCCAACCTGGATTTCTGATCCGGGTTGTCACTGCCCCAACGAAGAAGGCCAACGCGTATGCGTTGGCCTTTTTTTTTACGCTAACTCGCTTCGCAAGCCTCGCTGCCCGCCGCCACGCTCTCCAGACGATATCCATATCCATAGATAGTCAGCAACTGCCAGCCCCGATCCGCCGTCAGCCCTAGTTTGTTGCGCAAGCGGTAGATGTGGGTGTCGAGCGGACGGGACGAGGTCATTTCCTCGTGGGTCCAGAAGCGTTCATAAAAATACTCCCGGGACAGTGGCCGCCCGAGGTTGGCGAACAGGCAGCGAGCCAGGCGATATTCTCGTTCAGTCAGGCTGATGGGAATGCCAGCGCGGGTAACCGTGAGTTCCGCGTCGTCGAATTCGAGGTCGTTGAATACCAAGACATCACTGGTCGGTATGCGTTGCAGGTTATGACGGCGCAGTACTGCCGTAACCCGGGCCTTGAGTTCATTGGGACGGAATGGCTTGCTGACGTAGTCGTCGGCACCGGCATTAAGGGCTTGGACAATGTCGTGCTCGCCGTCACGGCTGGTGAGCATGATGGCAGCCGGTGGTGAGTCCATGTGCTCGCGTGTCCAGCGAAGCAAAGACAGTCCGCTGATATCCGGCAACTGCCAGTCGAGTATCAGCAGGTCGAATGTTTCGCGGCGCAATTGGCGCAACAGATCTTCGCTTCGTTCGAAACTATGCAGTGTCCAGGCTTGCTCGCCCCTTCCGGGGATCTGTTGCAGTGTCTGTTCCACCCGGCGTAGTTCGGCCGGTTCGTCATCCAGTATGGCGACACGCATGGGACGCGATTCCTTGATCTTGAAAATACTGACATCCACAGGGGCGATGAAGGCAACTCAGCAGCTGACTTGTTTCACTCTCCTGTCGCAGGCTGAGACAATACCGGCTAGTGGCGACGAGGGAAAGGCAGCCGCATGCCACGATCGAGTCCGCTATAGTCTCGGGCTTGACGCTGAACGTATGACGCGCTAAGCCATGATCAATACCCCCCAGTCCATGTTCCGTCAGGTTACTTATGAGCAACCCGCGTCGCCATGAAAGTCGTGAACCCACCCAAGTCCAACGGTTGTTTCGTCGTTGGGTTCGCGAATGGTTGTGGATAAGTCTTCTCCTGTTGCCAACGACCGCGTTGATATCGTATTGCGTGCATTCGGATCGCGATGGGACGGTCGCCGCCTTGTTATCAACATGTCTGGTGGGCTGCGTCCTGGGTTCGCTGCTGTTGCGCCCGCGCTTTGCCCTGGGAACGACAGTGGCAGGTATGGCAGCGGCCCTACTCGTAAGCCTGTTGCTGGACGCGCAGGGTAGGTCGTGGTCGCCGGCACCTAGCCTGCTGGGCATGCTCGGCGGTTATCTGATCTGGAACTGGCGGCGCTTGAGCGTGGTGCTGGCTTATTTTGGTTGGGAGTTGGCACGCCTGGATGCGGAGCCGAAGGTATTCCCGGAGCGTCGTCGCGCGTCCTATATCGGCAGTGATGGTCTACAAGGACAAGTCATGGCGTTGGAACAGGCCATGAATCGCACGCGGGACACGCGACGTTTTATTGCCGACGGCCTGGAGTATTTGCCGGTGGCGACGATGATCAGCGATCCGCAAGGCAACATACTGCTCGGCAATCGCAAGGCCCGTGAGTTGTTCGATCATGCCCTGGTGGGCGCGGATGTGCTGGAAGCACTGGCACGGCTGGGTTATCCCGCATTGGCGCACTCCCCTGCCCACCGATTGTCCACATTGCCGTTGGTTGAGTTTCGCGACATACGTGAACGCAGCCTGCGGCTGGAAAGAGCTGCGCTGCTGCCAGTTGATGGGGACGTCCCTATCGGTTGGCTGATGAGCCTGACGGACCTGAGCGCCGAGCGGGCGGCCGAAGAGCAGCGCAGTGTCATGCTCCGCTTCCTTTCCCATGACCTGCGCGCCCCCCACTCGGCCATCCTGGCGCTGCTCGATGTGCATCGGCATGACGCAGGGGCTGAAAATCCACTGTTCGACCAGATCGAGCGCCAGGTCCGTCGTGCCTTGGACCTGACTGACGGGTTCGTCCAATTGGCCAAGGCTGAATCAGACGCCTACCAGTTCCGGCCGACGCTGTTTGCAATGCTGGTCCTGGACGTCATCGACCAGGCATTACCCATCGCCCAGGCCAAGAACATCCATCTGCAATACCAACTGGATGATGACGAAGCGACAGTTAACGCCGATCAACCCCTGCTGACTCGCGCGCTCTTCAACTTGCTGGAAAACGCCATCAAATACAGCACGAGCGAAACCTGTATTTCACTGCATGTGCGATGTGCGGAGGGTTGGTTGACTTGCGATGTGGTTGACCAAGGCAAAGGCATCGATGCCGGGGAGCTGCCAGACCTGTTCATTCAGTATCGACGCTTTTCTTCAGCTCATGGCGTGGATGGCATTGGCCTGGGACTGTCCATGGTCAAGGCAGTCGTCGATCATCACGGCGGGGAGATTGAATGCCGTAGCGAAGTGGGGGAAGGGACAACCTTCAGCTTGCGATTTCCGCTGTTGAGCTAAAAATCGCAGCTTCGACGAACACCGAAGCTGCGTTTCAAGAGCGCTATAAAAACTTATGCACCTTTTCCGCTGTTTTATGTGCTTAAGAAATATGCTTTAAAAACAAGGCATTAGGAAATAAAAGCAACTAAATTCAGCGAAACGGTACACAGGTTATCCACAGTTCTCAGACAGCTAGCGTGTCCGGCGTTGCCGGTGCGGCGGGGGCTGATGGTAGCGAACCCAAATCCCTTTGCGTCTGTTCGTTCCAGGCCTGGACGCGGTCGTTGAGCTCAGCGATTGCCCGGGGGCCGCTGCCCTCTGCATACATCGGTGCGCCGATGACCACGGTGATGGTTCCAGGCGTTCTGATCCAGCCCGTCTTTGGCCAGAATTTTCCGGCATTGTGTGCAATCGGCAGCACCGGCAGGCCTGCATTTACAGCCAACGCCGAACCGCTGCGGGAGAACTTTCCGATCGTCCCATAGGGCACGCGGGTGCCTTCGGGAAAAATGAGGACCCAGACGTTGTCCTTCAGCAGCTCATCGCCTTTTTGCGCCACTTGCTTGAGCGCAACCTTGGGGTTGTCGCGATCAATCGCGATCGGGCGCAACATCGCCATGGCCCAGCCGAAGAACGGTACGAACAGCAGCTCGCGCTTGAGGACCTGGCTCAATGGCTCGAAATAGGCCGAGAGAAAGAAGGTTTCCCAAGTGCTCTGATGGTTGGACTGGATGACGCAAGGTCGGTCGGGCACGTTCTCGGCACCCTTCACTTCGTAACGAATGCCCAGGAACACCTTGCTTAGCCAAAGTGCGCAGCGGCACCAGTAGACGTTGATGAAGCGGTAGCGCGTCCTGAACGACATGAACGGTGCGACAAAAAAACTCAGCGTGCACCACAACAAGGAACTGGTGCCCAGCAGCAGGTAAAAGAGGAAGCTTCTGATGGCCTGCAGTATCGACATAGCGGCGTTTACCATGCGGGCAATGCCCGCCGTTCAAGCGCTTCCCGAACAATCCTTGATCAGGTTGTCGGGGAGCCCTAGTTGTGGATAAGTTCAGCGGCAATCGCCGCCAGGTCGTCAAATATCAAGGTGCCCACCGGTAGGGTCTTGCCCAGAGTCTTCTCGCCTTTCCCGGTCTTTACTAAAACTGGCTGACAATCGACGGCCTTGGCCGCCTCCAGGTCACCGAGGCTGTCGCCAACGAACCATACGCCCGCCAGCGCAACGTCATAATGCGTGGCGATGGTTTTCAACATGCCGGGCTTGGGCTTGCGGCAATCGCAGCCCTCGTCCGGCCCGTGCGGACAATAAACGATCAGGCCGATTTCACCGCCCTGCTCGGCCACCAGCTCGCGCAAGCGCTCGTGCATGGCGTCCAGGACGGTTAGCTCGTAGTAACCGCGGGCAATGCCCGACTGGTTGGTGGCCACCGCCACCGTCCAGCCGGCCTTGCTCAACTGCGCAATGGCCTCGATGGAACCGGGGATCGGCAACCATTCCTCCACCGATTTGATGTAAGCATCGGAATCGTGATTGATCACGCCGTCCCGATCGAGAATCAGCAGTTTCAAGGCTTACCCCAGCAGTGAAATATCGGCAACACCAAGGAACAACCCGCGCAGACGCGCCAGCAGTGCATAGCGGTTGGCCCGTACGTTGGCGTCTTCAGCGTTGACCATTACCGCCTCAAAAAACGCATCCACCGGTTCGCGCAACGCTGCCAGGCGTGCCAGGGTTTCGCTGTACTGGCGCGCCGCCGCCATCGGTTGGACCGCCTGGTCTGCCTGCTGGATCGCCGAATACAGGGAAAACTCGTTGGCGTTGTCGAAGTACTTGGCCTCGACGGTGGCCGCGATATTGCCTTCGGCTTTGCCCAGCAGGTTCGATACACGCTTGTTCACCGCCGCCAGCGCAGCGGCTTCCGGCAGTTTGCGGAACGCCTGCACCGCCTGTACGCGTTGGTCGAAATCCAGGGCGGAGCCCGGCTTCAGGGCGCGCACCGACAGGTAGGTCGCGACGTCGACGCCTTCGTCTTCATAACGCGCACGCAGGCGGTCGAAGATGAATTCAAGCACCGCATCGGCCAGGCCGGCAGCCTTGACCTTGCTGCCGAACGCATTCACGGCGAAGGCCACGGCGTCGTTCAGGTCCAGGTCCAGCTGCTTGTCGATCAGGATGCGCAACACGCCCAGCGCCGCGCGACGCAGTGCGTACGGGTCCTTGCTGCCAGTGGGCAGCATGCCGATACCAAAGATCCCGACCAGGGTGTCGAGCTTGTCGGCGATCGCCACGGCCGCACCGGTCAAGGTGGTTGGCAACTCAGCGCCGGCACCGCGCGGCATGTACTGCTCGTTCAGGGCCAGTGCCACGTCTTGCGGCTCGCCATCGTTGAGGGCGTAGTAATAACCGGCGATGCCCTGCATCTCCGGAAACTCACCAACCATCTCGGTGGACAGGTCGCACTTGGAAAGAATGCCGGCACGGGCCGCGCGCTGGGCGTCACCGCCGATGCGTGGGGCAATGAATGCCGCCAGCCTGGAGACACGCTCGGCCTTGTCGTAGACGCTGCCGAGCTTTTCCTGGAAAACCACGTTCTGCAAACGCTGGTTGAAGCTTTCCAGGGATTGTTTCTTGTCTTGCTTGAAGAAGAACTCAGCGTCTGTCAGGCGCGGGCGAACCACTTTCTCGTTACCGGCGATGATCTGCTGCGGGTCCTTGCTTTCGATGTTGGCCACGGTGATGAAGCGAGGCAGCAGCTTGCCCTCCGCGTCCAGCAGGCAGAAGTACTTCTGGTTGTCCTGCATGGTGGTGATCAGTGCTTCCTGCGGCACTTCAAGGAAGCGTTCCTCGAACGAGCACACCAGCGGCACCGGCCATTCCACCAGCGCGGTCACTTCGTCCAGCAGGTTGGCCGGCACGATTGCCGTGCCTTCCTGGCTGGTCGCCAGCTCTTCGGTGCGCTTGCTGATCAGCTCGCGGCGCTCGTTGGCGTCGGCCAGCACATAGGCGGCGCGCAGGTCGGCCAGGTAGTTGGCCGGCGACGTGATGCGTACGCTCTGAGGATGATGGAAACGGTGACCACGGGAATCGCGACCGGCCTTCTGCGCCAGGATCGTGCAATCGATGACCTCGTCGCCGAGCAGCATCACCAGCCATTGGGTCGGACGCACGAACTCTTCCTTGCGCGCGGCCCAGCGCATGCGCTTGGGAATCGGCAGGTCGTTCAGGGAATCTTCGACAATGGTCGGCAACAGGCTGGCGGTCGGCTTGCCCTTGATGCTCTGGCTGTAGCGCAGCTTCGGACCGCTCTGGTCGATCTCGCTCAGGTCCACGCCGCACTTCTTGGCGAAGCCCAGGGCGGCCTGGGTCGGGTTGCCGTCGGCATCGAACGCGGCCTGGCGTGGCGGGCCGTCGAGGTTGATGCTGCGGTCCGGCTGCTGGGTTTCCAGGGCGGTGATCAGCACGGCCAGGCGGCGCGGCGCGGCATAGACGTGTTTGGTTTCGAAGTTCAGGCCAGCGGCTTGCAGGCCTTTTTCGATGCCGGCCAGGAACGCATCGGCCAGGGTGTTCAGGGCTTTGGGTGGCAATTCTTCGGTGCCCAGTTCAACCAGAAAATCTTGAGCACTCATTGTGCAGCCTCCAGCTTAGCCAACACTTCATCACGCAGGTCCGGGGTCGCCATCGGGAAGCCCAGCTTGGCACGGGCCAGCAGGTAGGCTTGCGCGACGGAACGCGCCAGGGTGCGTACACGCAGGATGTATTGCTGGCGCGCGGTCACGGAAATCGCCCGGCGCGCATCCAGCAGGTTGAAGGTATGGGATGCCTTCAACACCATTTCATAGCTCGGCAGCGGCAGCGGCTGGTCCAGTTCGATCAGGCGCTTGGCTTCGCTTTCGTAGAAATCGAACAGTTCGAACAGCTTGTCGACATTGGCGTGTTCGAAGTTATAGGTCGACTGCTCCACTTCGTTCTGGTGGAACACGTCGCCATAGGTCACTTTGCCGAACGGGCCGTCGGCCCACACCAGGTCATAGACCGAATCCACGCCCTGCAGGTACATGGCCAGGCGCTCGAGGCCGTAGGTGATCTCGCCGGTAACCGGGTAGCACTCGATACCGCCCGCCTGCTGGAAGTAGGTGAACTGGGTCACTTCCATGCCGTTGAGCCAGACTTCCCAGCCCAGGCCCCAGGCGCCCAGGGTTGGCGATTCCCAGTTGTCTTCGACGAAACGAATGTCGTGCACCAACGGGTCGAGGCCCACGTGCTTGAGGGAGCCCAGGTACAGTTCCTGGAAGTTCTCCGGGTTCGGCTTCAGGACCACCTGGAACTGGTAGTAATGCTGCAGGCGGTTCGGGTTTTCGCCGTAGCGGCCGTCAGTCGGGCGGCGGCTGGGCTGCACATAAGCGGCGTTCCAGGTTTCCGGGCCGATGGCACGCAGAAACGTGGCAGTGTGGAAAGTGCCGGCGCCTACTTCCATATCGTAGGGCTGAAGTACCACGCAACCTTGCTCGGCCCAGTATTGCTGGAGGGCGAGGATCAAGTCTTGGAAGGTACGCACGGCTGGCGTAGGCTGGCTCACGAAATTCACCTGTTTCTTGGGCTGCGATTTAAAGAGCGGGAGTATACCCGATTCGTTCGTGCGCACGCCCCCTGGAGCCTTATGCCACGCTGCTTTTGGTGTTCCGAAGATCCGTTGTACATGGCTTATCACGATCAAGAGTGGGGCACGCCGCTGCGCGATGCGCAGGGTCTGTTCGAGTTGCTTTTGCTCGAAGGGTTCCAGGCAGGGCTGTCCTGGATCACTGTTTTGCGCAAACGCGAGCGCTACCGGCAAGTGTTGTACGGCTTCGATGTGCAACGGGTGGCGCAGATGAGCGACGCGGAAATCGATGAACTGATGCTCGACCCCGGCATCATCCGCAACCGTCTCAAGCTCAAGGCTGCACGCTGTAATGCCCAGGCCTGGCTGGCCCTGGAAGACCCGGTGGCATTCTTTTGGTCGTTCGTGGACGGCAAACCCATTGTCAACCATTTCAAGGACCGCACCGAAGTGCCAGCCATCACGCCTGAGGCGTTGGCGATGAGCAAAGGCCTGAAAAAACTCGGGTTCACCTTTGTCGGGCCGACTATTTGCTATGCGCTGATGCAGGCCTCGGGCATGGTCATGGACCACACCCAAGACTGCGACCGCTACGCCGAGTTGGTAAACGGCGGTTAGAATAGCCAGCTCGCAACACGCCCCATACATTCAGGAGTGACCTGTGGATAAGTTGAAAGGCGCCTTGCTGGTCGGCGCTCTGCGGTTGTTTGCGTTGCTGCCCTGGCGAGCGGTGCAGGCGGTGGGCTCGGCCATCGGCTGGCTCATGTGGAAATTTCCCAACCGCTCCCGCGATGTGGTGCGGATCAACCTCGCCAAATGCTTTCCCGAGATGGACCCGGCCGAGCGCGAACGCCTGGTGGGCCAGAGCCTCAAGGACATCGGCAAGTCTCTGACCGAAAGCGCCTGCGCCTGGATCTGGCCGGCCCAGCGCTCCATCGAACTGGTGCGCGAAGTCGAAGGCCTGGAGGTGCTGAAAGAAGCCCTGGCCTCGGGCAAGGGCGTGGTTGGCATCACCAGCCATCTGGGCAACTGGGAAGTGCTCAATCACTTCTATTGCAGCCAGTGCAAACCGATCATTTTCTACCGTCCGCCCAAGCTCAAGGCGGTGGATGAACTGCTGCAAAAACAACGCGTACAGTTGGGCAACAAAGTAGCGGCGTCGACCAAGGAAGGCATCCTCAGCGTCATCAAGGAAGTGCGCAAAGGCGGCCAGGTGGGCATTCCCGCCGACCCGGAACCGTCCGAATCCGCCGGTATCTTCGTGCCCTTCTTCGCCACCCAGGCCCTGACCAGCAAGTTCGTGCCGAACATGCTCGCTGGCGGTAAAGCAGTGGGCGTGTTCCTTCATGCCCTGCGCCTGCCGGACGGCTCCGGCTACAAAGTCATCCTCGAAGCCGCCCCCGACGCAATGTACAGCACCGACACCGAAACCTCCTGCGCCGCCATGAGCCAAGTGGTGGAACGCTACGTACGCGCCTACCCGAGCCAGTACATGTGGAGCATGAAACGCTTCAAGAAACGCCCGCCGGGCGAGGCGCGGTGGTACTGACGACCTGTTGCTTGGGTGGTGAATGCACGATCGTGAACACCCAACAACCCCTGTGTGAGCCAGGCTTGCTCGCGACAGCGTCATGACATCCGCCGCATGACCCATTGACGCCACCCACCTGTGGCGAGGGAGCTTGCTCCCGCTGGGCTGCGTAGCAGCCCTACTCAGCTTCCTGGGTGACCGAAGTTCCGACTTTATCGGTCTGGAGGGTTACGAGCTGGCGGTATGGTCGGCTTCCTGACGGCTGACTGATCACGAGGAGGCGCAAAGCCTCAATCGTGTCCATGATTAAACGCCTGTGGTATCGGAAACGCTGGGATTGCAAAGCCATCTCTAGTCCATTGGATGACCGTCCAGCCAGAACGATCGCACTTTCTATGGTTCGTCAATCAAGGAGTCCCCTCATGAACATCGACTTCACCGGACGTCACGTCCTGGTCACCGGTTCCACCAGCGGTATCGGTTTCGCGACCGCCAAAGGCTTCCTGGAAGCCGGCGCCCATGTGGTCATCAACGGTCGCAGCGAGAGCAGCGTGGAGGATGCGTTGCAGCGCCTGGGCAATCTTGCTTCCAGGGCGACAGGTTTTGTTGGCGATCTCAGCAACGAAGCTGGCTGCCAAGCGCTGATCGCCAGGCATCCGAGCTTCGATATCGTCATCAACAACCTGGGCATTTTCAAACAGGAGGACTTCTTCGAGACGCCGGACAGCGAATGGCAGCGTTTCTTCGAAACCAACGTGATGTCCGGTGTGCGTGTTTCCAGGGCTTACGCACAGGGTATGGTCGAGCGCGGTTGGGGACGGATCGTGTTTGTCTCGTCGGAGTCGGGCGTGAACGTTCCCGCCGACATGATCCACTACGGCTTCACCAAGACCGCCCAGCTTTCAATTGCTCGCGGCCTGGCCAAACGCCTCGCCGGCACGGGCGTGACGGTGAACTCGGTGTTGCCTGGGCCGACACTGTCCGAAGGCGTTGCCCAAATGCTCCAGGCAGACGTCGAGCGCAGCGGGGAAAGCCTGGAAAAGGTCGCGGCAGACTTCGTCAACGAGCATCGCAGCACCTCGATCATCCAGCGCGCGGCGCGCGTCGAGGAAGTCGCCAACATGATCATCTACGCTAGCTCGGAACAGGCCTCGGCTACCACCGGCGCGGCGTTGCGTGTGGATGGTGGCGTGGTGGATAGCATCGTTTAGGCTGCTCTGACACATTGCAAAAATGCCGCTTTCTCGTGAGAGATAAGCGGCGTTTCTGTTTTGGAAGTACATAGGTGGATTCGACCGTTTTTTAACGATGAACGGGTAGTTCAGCCCACTCTGTTTTCGATCAGTCGATCCGAACCACCTTCGGCTACGCGATTTTCGATCAGCCGATCCGACCCCCCCTCAGCGAACGTGGGTTGAACAAAGGGAGTCGCGAACGCATTGCCGAGGGACAGAGCCAGAAGCGAGCCAACGAGTATTTTGCTAAGAGTGTTCATGTCCAGATCCTTTTATTCGTGGAAGAAGTGAGTTAGACGGTGATGTGCAAACGAACGTCGACGTTGCCGCGTGTCGCGTTGGAGTACGGGCAAACCTGGTGAGCCGCATCGACCAGCGCTTGAGCATCGGCTTGATCCAGGCCTGGCAGGCTGATGTGCAGGTCGATGTCCAGGCCGAAACCACCAGGGATCTGGCCAATGCCGACATGGGCCGTGATCGAAGCGTCAGCCGGAATGCTGCGTTTGCTTTGGCTGGCGACAAATTTCAGCGCGCCGATGAAGCAGGCCGAGTAACCCGCTGCGAACAATTGCTCGGGGTTGGTAGCTTCCCCTCCGGCGCCGCCCAAGGCTTTTGGAGTGGCCAGTTTCACGTCGAGAATTTTGTCGCTGGAAACAGCACGGCCATCACGGCCACCGGTGGAGGTTGCGACTGCGGTGTAAAGAACGTTCATGGTGTTTCCTCATTTGCTGATTGATTGGATCGATTTTTGTTTGCGCCAAATGTTTGCGCGCTAACCAGTGGCGTTAAAGTTAATGCATGAATAATTAGCGCACAAGGTAAATTTCACAATATTTTCCTGCTTTTGGTTAACCCGTTGATATCTAGGAATATTTATTTTCAGCCGTCACAGTCGTGTCAGCACGTGCGCGCCGTGAGGGAATCGGAGAAAGGAGCCATTGGGGAAAGTCAAAAGGGCCAGCGCAATTGCAGGCCTTCGAAGAGAGGAACATCACAAGCCAATGATGGATTCTTGATCATGCCCCGTAGAGCATGGACACCATCAAATTCCGACTGGTGATGCAAAGCCAATCCGGCTAAGCAACAGCCACTCGATTACGCCCCAGCGCTTTTGCCCGATACAGGGCCTTGTCCGCATCGTTCATCAAGCTATGGAGATCCTTATTGCAGGCCTCCGTCGACGCGACGCCGAGGCTGGCTGATATGCCGTGAACAGGCTCGATCATCAAACCCGCAATGGCATCGATGAGCTGTTCTGCAATCCGGGTAGCGACCTCGATTGAAGTGTCTGGAAGCAGAATGGCGAACTCTTCCCCACCGAGCCGGCCATGTATATCCGTCGCCCGAAACGACGAACTGATCACCGTCCCCATCTCGCGTAAAACCTGATCCCCGACTTGGTGGCCGTAGGTGTCGTTGATGTGCTTGAAGTGATCCATATCCAGCATGACTGCGCACAACCCTAACCGGTTGCTCTTACATTCATCATAGAGCTGCTGGGCATGCTCAAAAAAAGCCCGCCGACTCTTCAGGCCGGTCAGTTCATCGGTTTGTGCGGCACGGGTGGAGATGCTGTTTGCCTGTTCCATCTCACGGGTGAGACGAAAGGCAATTTCCAGGGCTTGGGACATTTTGTGCGTGGCGCGAGCGGCAAATGCCGCGAACACCAAGATTGAAAGTGCCATGCCGACTTGAATCGGAGACGGTTGAAAGAGCAGCCAGACGGTGCACGGGAACAGCACCAGGCCAATGGAGGCCAGGGTCATATCGCGGTAAGCCGAATAGCAGGACACCGCACTGACAGACATGCCCACGGTAAACAGCATGACCAGTGCCTGGGACAACAGATCGTCCGCTGGCATCAGCACGAACGCACCACCGCCCCAGATGCTGGCGGATAGCACTAGCGTGACCCAGTACCTGCGCTCCCAGCGTTGTGGCGTACGCTCACTTTCGTCGCTGCGCAGATAGGCTATGAACATCGCGATACGCAACAGCGTCGATGCGGTCAGGATTAATAGCCACCAAGCGATAGTGCTGTGGTCAAACCGATCCCAACACAGCCAACTCAACATGATGGCAGCCAGGTAACTACCGAAAACCGCAGAAACAGACTGGCGAAACAGTTGCTGCAACCGATCTGTTCGAACCTGCTCGGCTATTACAAAATCCTGGCCATTGCGCAATCTTGGGCCATCCATTTGAACCACCTGATTATGACGCAGCGAAGAAGGCGATTGTGGCACCCTGCCATTAGCGCAAACAACTGAATTAAGCCCACAGCCCCAATTGCACCGAACTTAGTGGCGAGGATGCTTGCTTCCGCTGGGCCGTGACAGCGGCTCAACCTGCTAAAGAAAAAACCCGACGCTTCACGTCGGGTTTTTCGTGGCTACGACTGCAACCCGATGCGCTCAAGGCTAGCGGATTACTCGACCTGCGACAGCTTCGCGTCGTCGCAACCGGCGGCACGGCATTCGCGCTCGATAGCCTTGAGTATGACGATACGCGCCTCAGTCTTCTCATTGGCACAGTCCAAGTAGAGCAGGCCATCGTTGGAACAGGCGTTGTCACGAGTCTTGATCCACTGGATCTGAGCGGCTTTCACTTTTTTCTTTTGATCCGGATTCAGCGCGCTCATCGTCTTCTTGTATTGATCATTGATGTCCTGATCTGACTGAACCATTTTCAGCGATGCGCAATAGGTTCTGTCATAGGCGTTTCTAGGATTATCGCAACTCATCGCAGACGCCGATGCCGATGCCGTTGCCAGCAATGCCCCAACCAACAAAGACTTGATCACTACTTCTCTCCCTGAATGCCCTCTATTGATTAGAGGTTGCGGCGCGAATTTATCATGAGGGTTTGTAAAACAATAAAAGTATTTGATTCAGCCATTTCTTTACCGAGCGGCAACCAGCTTGTTGTTTTAGCTCTTTATTCCAAGCATAAAAAACGGGCCTGCATTCCCACGCAGCCCCGTTTTTTGCCACCTGATCAGCTCAAAACGCCGGCAAAACTGCCCCTTTGTACTTCTCCAGAATGAATTTCTTCACTTCCGGCGTATGCAAAGCCGCCACCAGCTTCTTCATCGCCTCACTGTCCTTGTCGTCCGGACGGGCAACGAGGATGTTCACATAAGGCGAGTCGTTACCTTCAATCACCAACGCATCCTTGGAAGGATCAAGCTTGGCTTCCAACGCATAGTTGGTATTGATCAGCGCCAGATCCACCTGGGTCAGTACCCGCGGAATGGTCGCGGCTTCCAGCTCACGGAACTTCAGGTCCTTCGGGTTTTCAACGATGTCTTTGGTGGTCGACAGGATATTGTTCGAATCCTTCAACTTGATCACCCCAGCCTTCGCCAACAGCAACAGCGCACGGCCGCCGTTGGTGGCGTCGTTAGGAATCACCACGTTGGCGCCGCCTGGCAGTTCTTCCAGCTTTTTGTATTTGCTCGAATACGCGCCCAGTGGCTCCAGGTGCACACCCGCCACGCTCACCAAATGCGTGCCCTTGGCTTTGTTGAACTCATCCAGGTACGGCTGGTGCTGGAAGAAGTTGGCGTCCAGGCGCTTTTCAGCCACCTGTACGTTCGGCTGGATGTAGTCGGTGAAGACCTTGACCTTGAGGTCCACGCCTTCGTTCGCCAGCGCCGGTTTGACGAATTCGAGGATTTCCGCATGGGGGACCGGCGTGGCCGCGACGGTCAGGGTATCGGCGTGGGCAGAGAACGCTGCGGCGGCAGCGAAGGCAACCAGTAGTTTTTTCATTCAGCTAACTCCTTTTTAGTGCCCGCTTGCGGCGCCTGCTCTCGACGCCGCCAGCGAATGGCCGGCTCATGGTTTTATTGGCGCGAGGCCTTATTTTCTAGAGAAATGCACAACCAGTTTGTCGCCCACGGTTTGCAGAACCTGAACCAGCACCAGCAGCAACACCACGGTGACGACCATGACATCGGTCTGGAAACGCTGGTAACCGAAGCGGATCGCCAGGTCGCCCAGACCACCGGCGCCGACCACACCGGCCATGGCCGTGTAGGACACCAGCGTAATGGCTGTCACCGTAATCGCTGCAAAAATGCCCGGGCGGGCTTCCGGCAGCAAGGCGTTGACGATGATCTGCCGCGTGGTGGCGCCCATGGCCTGGGTCGCTTCGATGATGCCGCGATCCACTTCGCGCAGTGCCGTTTCCACCAGGCGAGCGAAGAACGGGGTGGCGCCGACCACAAGCGGTGGGATCGCGCCGGCCACGCCCAGGGAGGTGCCGGTGATCAACACCGTGAACGGGATCATCACGATCAACAGGATGATGAATGGCAGCGAACGCAGGATGTTTACGACCAGCGACAGCAGCGCATAAACGCCGCGGGCTTCGAGCAACTGGCGCGGGCTGCACAGAAACAGCAACACGCCCAGGGGCAAGCCGAGCAGCACTGTGAACAGCAGCGAACCGAACAGCATCAGGAAGGTGTCGCCGGTGGCCAGCCAGATTTCCAGCCAGTCGATATTGGAGAAGAACGAACTCAACAGTTCCATTAGCGCAGCACCTCCATGTGGACATCGGCCGCGGTGAAGCGGGCGAACGCCGCCTCCATGTCACCGCCGGTGATGGCGAGGGTCAGTTGCCCGTAGGGGGTGTCTTTGATGCGGTCGATACGTCCCGCCAGGATGCTGTAGTCCACGCCGGTCTCCCGGGCGACGGTGCCGAGCAACGGCGCGTAGGTCGCATCGCCTTGGAACGTCAGACGCACGATGCGTCCTGGGACGTGGGCGAAATCGTCGCGCTGTTCGCTTTCGTCGATCTGCTCGTCTTCCTGGACGAAACGTTTGGTGGTCGGGTGCTTGGGGTGCAGGAACACGTCGGCCACCGGGCCTTGCTCGACGATTACGCCAGCGTCCATCACCGCCACTTGATCGCACACTCGGCGGATCACGTCCATTTCGTGGGTGATCAAAACGATAGTCAGCTTCAGCTCGCGGTTGATCTCCGCCAGCAGTTGCAGCACCGAGGCGGTGGTCTGCGGGTCAAGGGCACTGGTGGCTTCGTCGCAAAGCAGAATCTTGGGTTTGGTCGCCAGGGCACGGGCGATGCCGACGCGCTGCTTCTGGCCGCCGGACAATTGCGCCGGGTATTTGCGGGCATGGTCTGAAAGCCCTACCCGCGCCAGCAGCTCGGCGACGCGCCGGTCGATTTCGCTGCGGGACAATTCGCCTGCCAGCGTCAGCGGCAGCGCCACGTTGTCGGCGACAGTCTTGGATGCCAGCAGGTTGAAGTGCTGGAAGATCATCCCGACCTGTTGACGGAAACGGCGCAGGCCGCTGGCGTCCAGGGCGGTGACTTCTTCACCATCGACAATGATCTTGCCGCCCGTGGAATCTTCCAGGCGATTGATCAGGCGCAGCAGGGTACTTTTTCCTGCACCGGAATGGCCGATGAGGCCGAAGACCTGACCGTTCTCGATTGTCAGGCTGGTCGGATGCAGGGCTGGGATATCCCTACCGGCAACCCGGTAGGTTTTATGGACGTTTTGAAACTCGATCACGTAGCGAACCTTGTGGGGCGCGTTGAAAAAGGATCAGCGGTAAGCCGGGCGCGCATTTTAGCCTGTCCTTATAGGGGGACTTAGCATTTATTTGAGATTGAACCAGCGAATTGGCAATAAGGCGATCAAAGGACATTAAAAAGGAACACAGCGAAACGGTACTGGTCACTCATTAGGCAACTCAAAACATGCCCAGGTACCGTGCCTGGCGCATCGAACTCACGGGTCCTGGCCACGGCGGGGATCGCAACGAGGAGTCACGCCTGATGAGCACTAAAAAGCCTGCCGCCCCTAGCCAACTGGCCGGGACCGATACCTTGGATCGCACCAACACCAACGCCAAGCTCGAAAGCCTGGAGCAGTTTCGCTCCGATGCCACGGAACAGGCGCTGCGCACAAACCAGGGCGTAAAAATCGCCGATAACCAGAACACCCTGCGTGCCGGCGCCCGTGGGCCATCGTTGCTGGAAGATTTCATCATGCGTGAGAAAATCACGCACTTTGACCATGAGCGGATCCCGGAGCGCATCGTCCATGCCCGCGGGACCGGTGCCCATGGCTACTTTCAGGCCTATGAATCACATGCGGCCCTGACCAAGGCTGGTTTCCTGCAGGACCCCAATAAAAAAACGCCTGTGTTCGTGCGTTTTTCCACCGTGCAGGGTCCACGCGGTTCCGGTGACACCGTACGGGACGTGCGCGGTTTTGCCGTGAAATTTTTCACCGACGAGGGCAACTTCGACCTGGTGGGCAACAACATGCCGGTATTTTTCATCCAGGACGCGGTGAAATTTCCAGATTTTGTCCACGCGGTAAAACCCGAGCCCCATAACGAAATCCCCACCGGTGGCTCGGCCCACGACACCTTTTGGGATTTTGTCTCATTGGTCCCGGAATCTGCTCACATGGTGATATGGGCCATGTCCGACAGGGCGATTCCAAAGAGCCTGCGCACGATGCAGGGTTTTGGTGTGCACACCTTTCGTATGATCAACGCTGAAGGGCGCAGCAGCTTCGTCAAGTTCCACTGGCGGCCCAAGGCGGGCACTTGTTCCCTGGTGTGGGACGAAGCCCAGAAGCTTGCAGGCAAGGACACCGATTATCATCGTCGCGATCTTTGGGAATCCATCGAGATGGGCGACTACCCCGAGTGGGAGTTCGGCGTTCAGATCGTTGCCGAGGAAGACGAGCATAAGTTCGACTTCGACTTGCTCGACCCGACCAAGATCATCCCAGAAGAACTTGTGCCCATCACCCCGTTGGGCAAGATGGTATTGAACCGCAACCCGGACAACTTCTTCGCCGAGGTGGAGCAGATTGCGTTCTGCCCAGGGCATATCGTGCCGGGCATCGACTTCACCAACGACCCATTGCTGCAAGGACGGCTGTTTTCATACACCGATACGCAGATCAGCCGACTCGGCGGCCCGAATTTTCATGAGCTGCCTATTAACCGCGCCATCACGCCCGTGCACAACGGCCAACGTGATGCGATGCACCGCACCACCATCGATAAAGGGCGCGCGTCCTACGAGCCGAACTCCATCGACGGTGGCTGGCCGAAGGAAACCCCGCCAGGTCCTCAAGATGGCGGTTTCGAAAGCTATCCGGAGCGTATCGACGCCCACAAGATCCGCCAGCGCAGCGATTCGTTCGGTGATCATTTCTCCCAGGCTCGGCTGTTCTACAAGAGCATGAGCGCCCACGAACAAGAGCACATTATCGCGGCCTATAGCTTCGAGCTGGGCAAGGTGGAGCGCGAGTTCATCAGGGCGAGGCAGGTAAACGAGATTCTCGCCAATATCGATCTGGAGTTGGCCGGGCGCGTTGCGAAAAACCTCGGCTTGCCGGCACCCACCGCGTGTACGGTCGATGTTCCGACGCCTTCGTTGCAGCAGTCCCCGGCATTGAGCCAGGCGAACCTGCTGTCCGGCGACATCAAGACGCGCAAGGTCGCGGTGTTGGTGGCGAATGGCGTCGACGGCGCGATCATCGATGCGCTCAAAAAGGCGCTGGAGGCAGAAGGCGCCCACGCGAAGATCCTTGGTCCGACGTCCGCTCCGGTGACGGCGGCCAACGGACAAACGCTGCCGGTGGATGCTTCGATGGAAGGCCTGCCGTCGATTGCCTTCGACGCGGTGTTTGTACCGGGTGGCGTGGAGTCGATCAAAGCCTTGAGTGCCGATGGGGTGGCGTTGCACTACCTGTTGGAAGCTTACAAACACCTCAAGGCCATTGCGCTGCATGGCGAAGCCCGGCAGTTGTTGGTGTTGTTGAAGCTAGAGGCGGATGCAGGGTTGATTCCGGATGCTGACGCGAGCAAGTTCCAGGCGTTTTTTGACGCGATTGCTCAACATCGGGTTTGGGTGCGGGAGGCTAAGGCCAAGGCGGTTCCGGCCTAAAGGAGATTGTTGTCCGCCGGGACGCTATCGCGAGCAAGCTCGCTCCCAGGGGGTTAGTAGTCGTTCACTAAACTCATGGGAAGCGAGCGTGCTACGGGCAGCGTTCCGACGAGGCTTTGTCAGGGCTTGCGCGGAGTTAGGACCAACTGCGCAGGCACGTTGCGCAAAATTTGCTTGCGCAGTTTCAGATCGAACCCAGGATCTAGCTTCTTGACTCGTTTGCTCAGCAATGTCGCCAACCAAGGGTAATCATCGGTGCGCGGCACCTGGATGCTGACATCACACTTGAAATTCACAGTATCTGCGGCGATGGCGTCCAGTTGATGACGCATTTGCCGAATATCACCTAGATTCAACGCGACTGTTGTGCTGGGTGCGCTCGGATCGATCATTTTGGCGACCGGCTTGGCTTCGGCGGCCTTGAGATCGGCCTCGGCTTTTTCCAGGTCGGCTTTACGCGCTTCGGCAATCGCGCTGTTGACTTCGCCGGTAAGCGCCGGCGCCTTTGGCATCAGGGCGCGAGCTCGGCTAAGGGCCGTGGCGGCGGCGTTTACATCGCCTTTCTGCAGATCGATCTGGCTACGGCGCAAGTACGCCTCGGCCAGTTGACGCTGGTAGGGCTCCAACGATGGGTCTTCCGGCGATTGAGCCTGCAACGTTGCCAATTGATCTTCGGCGGTGGCCAATTCATTGCCGGCCAGGCTCTGTTGCAGCTGCGCGAGGGCCGGACCCCGCGTATCAGGGGCTTGGGTGACCGGCGGCGTGCTCTGGCAAGCGCCCAGCAGGGAAAACGCGACAAGGAGCAGATAACGGGAGGCGAACGGCTTCATTCCTGCGACTCTCTATTTGCGCAAAAAGCGAGCAAGTCTACACCCCTCGACGGGGTAGGACAAAACTCAGCAGAAACAACGCCGCGGCGCTGACCACGATGGACGGGCCGGCCGGGGTGTCCTTGAACCATGAAAGTGCCAGCCCGCCACATACGGCGAGCATGCCCAGCAGGCTCGCGCCCAGGGCCATCTGCTCGGGCGAGCGAGCGTGACGCTGTGCCGCAGCCGCCGGAATGATCAGCAACGAAGTAATCAGCAACACACCGACGATCTTCATCGCCACCGCAATGACAACCGCGATCAACAGCATCAGCGCCAAACGCAGGCCCACCACGGGCAAACCTTCGACCCGCGCCAGCTCCTCATGGACCGTGACCGCCAGCAGCGGACGCCACAGCGCCACGAGCAACGCCAATACCGCCGCGCTGCCGCCGAGGATCCAAGAGAGATCCGCCGGGCTGATCGCCAGCAGGTCACCGAACAGATAGGCCATCAGGTCGATACGGACGTCACGCATGAAGCTCAGCACCACCAATCCCAAGGACAGGGTGCTGGGGGCCAAGATGCCCAGCAACGTGTCGGACGCCAGCGGCTGGCGCTGTTGCAGGGTCACCAGCACCACCGCCAGCAATAGGCAGCCGACGGTAACGGCCACTGCGGGACTGACGTCCAGCAGGAAACCCAGGGCCACGCCCAGAAGCGCCGCATGGGACAAGGTGTCGCCAAAATATGCCATGCGCCGCCAGACCACGAACGAGCCCAGTGGACCAGCCACGAGCGCGAGGGCCAAGCCTGCAAGCAGGGCATACAACAGAAAATCAGCCATGCTTGCAGCCGTCTCCATGAACATGATTGGAAGCAGAAGGGGCGCTGACCACCGAACCGTGCAGGTCATGGGCATGGTCATGGTGGTGGTGATAAATCGCCAGGCTCTGTGCGTTCTTTCCGAACAATTCGACGAATGCTGGATCACCGCTGACTTGTTCGGGGTGGCCGGAGCAGCAGACGTGGCGGTTGAGGCACACCACTTGGTCGGTGGTGCTCATGACCAAATGAAGATCGTGGGAGACCATTAACACGCCGCAACCATGGCGGTCGCGCAGGCGGGTGATCAAGCTGTATAGCTCGGCCTGTCCCGCGACATCGACGCCTTGCACGGGCTCGTCGAGCACCAATAACTCCGGCTCGCGTAGCAGGGCCCGGGCCAGCAATACACGCTGCATCTCGCCCCCGGAAACACTTTGCACCGGACTGTCGATCACTTGCTCGGCGCCGACTTCCTTCAGCGCCGCCAAGGCTCGCTCGCGATCGACGCCTGGCACCAGGCGCAGGAAGCGCAGGACCGAAAGCGGCAAGGTCGGATCGACGTGGAGTTTTTGCGGCATGTAGCCGACGCGCAACTTGGGTTTGCGCCAGACGCTGCCGCTGTTTGGCTTGAGCAAACCCAGCACGGCGCGCACCAGGGTGGTCTTGCCGGCGCCGTTGGGGCCGATCAAGGTCACGATCTGCCCCGGTTCGACGCTTAAATGGATGTTGTCCAGCACGCTCTGCCCGGCGAACGTCACGGCCACCTGGTCGAGGCGGATCAACGCGTTGCTCATCAGGCCCCCTGGCAGCCGGAGCAGAGACCGACCACTTCGACGGTCTGGGTGTCGACCACGAAGCCGACCTCCCTGGCGCTGGCGATGATCGCGTCGCTGATGGACTTTTGTTCAAGCTCGATCGCCGCATGACATTCGCGACAGATCAGGAACTGGCCCTGGTGGGCGTGCTCCGGGTGGTTGCAGCCGACGAAGGCATTCAGCGACGAGATGCGATGCACCAAGCCGTTTTCCAGCAGGAAGTCCAACGCACGGTAGACGGTCGGCGGCGCGGCCCGTCGGCCGTCCTGCTCGCTGAGCACCGCGAGGATGTCATATGCACCCAGCGGCTTGTGGCTTTGCCAGACCAATTCCAGCACGCGCCGACGCAGGGCGGTCAGGCGCAACCCTTGGCGCGCGCAGATGGCGTCGGCCTCGGACAGTGCGCTGTGCACGCAGTGGGAGTGATCGTGGGGACGACTGGCAAGGGGTGTGATAGGCATGGGCAGCGACGAGTTTGGTGAGAGACGTTATTATGTTACCCGTTCTCGTCTCTCCGAGTGGTCATCGTGTCCCGAATTTTTTCGCTCTTTGTCGCTTTTGTCGCAAGTTTTCTGCTGATCGGCCCGGTCCAGGCGGACGTCAAGGTACTCACCAGCATCAAGCCGCTGCAATTGATTGCCGCCGCGGTGCAGGACGGCGTGGCAGTTCCGCAGGTATTGCTACCGCCGGGGGCTTCGCCCCATCACTATGCGTTGCGGCCATCCGATGTACGCAAGGTGCAATCGGTGGATTTGCTCTACTGGATCGGCCCAGACATGGAAGGTTTCCTACCGCGTGTGCTGAATGGTCGTACCTTGCCTTCCATCGCGGTTCAAGACTTGCCGGGGCTCAAGTTGCGTCATTTCGCCGAGGACAGCGCGTCCCACGAGGATCATGACCATGATCAGGGCGATGACCACGATCACGACCACCGCCCCGGCACCGTGGATGCCCACCTGTGGCTTTCGCCGCATAATGCGCGGGTGATCGCCGCCAGGATGGCGGCTGACCTGAGCGCTGCGGATCCGGCGAACGCTGCCCGTTACCAAGGCAACCTCAAGGGCTTCAACCAGCGTCTCGATGCGTTGGATACACGCCTCAAGGCCCGCCTGGCCGGGGTCGCGGGCAAACCTTATTTTGTCTTCCACGAGGCGTTCGATTATTTCGAAGACACTTACGGCCTCAAGCACGCCGGTGTGTTCGCCGTGGCCGCCGAAGTGCAGCCCGGAGCCCAGCATGTGGCGGCGATGCGCACGCGCTTGCAAGCGGTAGGCAAGACCTGCGTCTTCAGCGAGCCGCCGTTGCGCCCGCGCCTGGCCGAAACCCTGGTGGCCGGGTTGCCGGTGAAACTGGCGGAGCTGGACGCACTGGGCGGCTACACCCCGGCGACGGCGCAAGGATATGAGCAGCTGTTGGAAAAGTTGGGCAATGATCTGGCGGGGTGTCTGGAGTCGTTATAACCCCACTGCTCTTGTGGCGAGGGAGCTTGCTCCCGCTGGGCGCGCGAAGCGGCCCTAAAAATCTTGCGGTCGCTGCGCAACCGAGCGGGAGCAAGCTCCCTCGCCACAAAAGCCTTCGCGCCGGCCTGCTGTTATAGGGCGAACGGCAACAACGCATGAACCGTCTGCCGCTGCGCCAAGCGCTGCTGGAACTCCATGGGATCGTGAATCAACACATCCTGCCCGGCAAACGATTCGGCGGCGATCAACCGCGACAACCAGAACCGCACGCACGCCACGCGCAGCATGGTCGGCCACAGCTGCGCCTCGGCGGCGGTGAACGGCCGTAGCGCGGCGTAGGCCCCCAGCAGTGCTCTTGCCCGGGGACCGTCGAGCACGCCGTCATCGTCCGAACACCAGTCATTCAAGGCGATGGCGACGTCATAAAGCATCGGCCCGGAGCAGGCGTTGTAGAAATCGATCAATCCGGTCAGGTGCGTGCCTTCGAACATCGCGTTGTCGCGGAACAGGTCCGCGTGGATGTTGGCGCGAGGCAGCGCGAGGATGCCGACCTTTTGCAGCGAGATCTCGTCCAGCGCTGTTTCCAGCAGCCGATGGGCTTCGGCATCGAGGCGCGACAACAGCTTGGCACCCTCCTCCTGCATCCAGTCGAGGCCGCGATCGGTCTTGCGCTTGATCATTTTGTCGCGTGTCGCCAGGTGCAGGTGTGCGAGCAATTCGCCGACCTGCGCGCAATGCTGCGAATTGGCCTGCTTGATGTGCTTGCCGGCCAGGCGCGGTTGCAGCAGTGCCGGTTTGCCGGCCAGTTCACGCAACGCAACGCCGTCGGTGGTGCGCAGTGCGTAGGGCACCGGCAGGTTGGCGTCGTGCAGCACGTCCAGCAGCTCGATGAAGAACGGCATTTCCTGCACCGGGCCGCGCTCGACCAGGGTCAGGACGAATTCGCCCCGCTCAAGGCTGATGAAAAAATTGGTGTTTTCGCTGCCAGCGGCGATCCCCTGGAAGTCAAGCAGGCGGCCGAGCCCGTAAGGGGCGAGAAAGGTTTCCAGCTCGGGCCGAGCCAGGGGCGTGAACACAGACATGGTTAAAACTGCCAGTACGGGCGCTCTTCAGCGAGCGCCGGTTGAAGTCGAGAGCGGCATTACCACTCAAAGATTTTCCACGAAGGGATCAGCATATCCGGCTGGTCCGAGCGGATGAAATTTGCATCGGTGCCGTCGGCGCGTACCAGGAAATAAGGCTTGCCGTTCTTGGGCGTGACCTTGATCGCGTACAAAAAGCCGTTTTGCCGATATTCCTGGATGGTTTTATCGCCTTCGGTGCGGATGGTGACATCCGGGTCCGCCGAGGGAGCGTCATCCGCTGCCATGACGGCTATCGGGGTGAATGCAAACAAACCAGCGAGTAACAGGCGATTTAGTGTACGCATGATAACCTTGTCCCTTTGTCGTCAACGGTCCCGCTATTCTAGCCCCGGACCCGCCGAAAAGGTTGATCCTGCTCATGAGCCAAGCCCCCCTCGTCCTGGTGGACGGTTCTTCTTATCTGTACCGCGCCTTTCACGCGCTGCCACCGCTGACCACCTCCAAAGGCCTGCCGACCGGTGCGGTCAAGGGCGTGCTGAACATGCTCAAGAGCCTGCGCAAGCAGTATCCGGACAGCCCATTCGCGGTGGTATTCGACGCAAAGGGCGGGACATTTCGCGATGCCCTGTACGCTGAATATAAAGCCAACCGCCCAAGCATGCCCGACGACATGCGCGTACAGATCGAACCGCTGCACGCCAGCGTCAAGGCCCTGGGTTTCCCACTGCTGTGCGTGGACAACGTTGAAGCCGACGACGTGATCGGCACCCTGGCCCGTAGCAGTGCCGCCGCCGACCGGCCTGTGGTGATCTCCACTGGCGACAAGGACATGGCGCAACTGGTCGATGGGCACATTACCTTGGTCAATACGATGACCGGTAGTGCGCTGGACGTGGCTGGCGTGAAGGAGAAGTTTGGCGTCGCTCCAGAGCAGATCATCGATTACCTGGCGTTGATGGGCGATTCTTCCGACAACATCCCGGGCGTTCCGGGTATCGGACCGAAGACCGCGTCCGGCCTGTTGGTAGGCGTCAACGGCGGCCTGACCGAGCTGTATGCGCAACTGGACATCGTTGCCACGCTGCCGATTCGCGGCGCCAAGACGTTGGCTGCCAAGTTGGAAGAACACAAGGAAATGGCGTTTCTTTCCTACGAACTGGCGACCATCAAGACAGACGTGCCCCTGGATATCGGCCTTGACGACCTGCAGATGGGCTCGCCGGATCACGAAAAGCTCGCCGAGTTGTATACGCTGCTGGAATTCAAGAGCTGGTTCGAAGAGAACCAGCGCGACGCCAAGCGTGCCGGCCAGGATATCGTGGAAGTCAACGAAGAGCCGGCGGCGGGTATCGAGAAGAAGTACGAGGTCATCCTTGATCAGGCCAGCTTCGATGCGTGGCTGGCGAAGCTGGAGCAGGCGCCGCTGTTTTCCCTGGTGACACAAACCAATGGTGGGGATGCGCAGCACTCTCAACTGGTGGGGTTGTCGTTCTCCGTGGCCCCTTTCGAGGCGGCCTACATCCCGCTGACCCATTCCTACATGGGCGTGCCGGAGCAATTGGATCGTGACACAGTGCTCAAGGCGCTCAAGCCTTTGCTGGAAAATCCGCACAAGCTCAAAGTCGGTCAGCATGCCAAGTTCGAAACCAACATCCTGGCTAATTGCGCCATCGATGGCGACCAAAACAACGGCATCCTGGTGCAGGGCATCGTCTTCGACACCATGCTGGAGTCCTACGTACTGGATTCCACGGCGACCCGTCACGATATGGACAGCCTGGCGCTGAAATATCTGGGGCAGAGCAAGACCGATATCCAGGACATCGCCGGCAAAGGCGTCAAACAGCTGAGCTTCGACCAGATTTCACTTGAGCTGGCGGGCCCGTACGCGGCCGAAGACGCCGACGTGACCTTCCGCCTGCACCAGGCCTTGCAAGAAAAACTGGCCGTCACGCCAAGCCTGGGCAAGGTGCTCAACGAGATCGAAATGCCGTTGATGCCGGTCCTGGCGCGCATCGAGCGCCAAGGGGCGCTGGTGGATGCCAACCTGCTCGGCGTACAGAGTGTCGAGCTGGGTGACAAATTGGTGGCGCTGGAGCGTGAGGCGTTTGCCATTGCCGGTGAGGAATTCAACCTGGGCTCGCCCAAGCAATTGGGCGTGATCCTGTACGAAAAGCTCGGCTTGCCGGTGCTCAGCAAAACCGCCAAGGGCCAGGCATCGACCGCCGAAGCAGTGCTTGCCGAGCTGGCGGAGCAGGATTACCCGCTGCCCAAGGTGCTGATGCAGTACCGCTCGTTGAGCAAGCTCAAGAGCACCTACACCGATCGCCTGCCGGAGCAGATCAACAGCCGCACCGGACGCGTCCATACCAACTACCAGCAGGCCGTCGCCGCGACCGGGCGTTTGTCATCCATAGACCCGAACCTGCAGAACATTCCTATCCGCACCGCGGAAGGCCGTCGGATTCGTCAGGCATTCGTCGCGCCCAAAGGCTACAAGCTGTTGGCGGCGGACTACTCGCAGATCGAGCTGCGGATCATGGCGCACCTGGCTAAGGATGAAGGGTTGCTCCATGCCTTTCGCAACGACCTGGACGTGCACCGCGCCACTGCTGCCGAAGTATTCGGCGTAGAGCTGGAGGCGGTGACCCATGATCAGCGACGCAGCGCCAAGGCAATCAATTTCGGTTTGATCTACGGCATGAGCGCCTTCGGCCTGGCCAAGCAGATCGGTGTCGATCGCAAGCAGTCCCAGGCTTACATCGATCGCTACTTCACCCGTTATCCCGGTGTGTTGGAGTACATGGAGCGCACCCGCGCACAGGCCGCCGAACAAGGTTTCGTCGAAACCATTTTCGGTCGCCGGTTGTACCTGCCGGACATCAACGCGAAAAACCCGGCCCTGCGCAAAGGCGCCGAGCGCACCGCCATCAACGCGCCGATGCAAGGCACGGCGGCCGACATCATCAAGAAAGCCATGGTTGCCGTGGATGGCTGGCTGAGCGCGTCAGGGCTGGATGCGAAAGTCATCCTGCAGGTCCACGACGAACTGGTTCTGGAAGTGCGTGAAGACCTGGTCGACCAGGTGAGTGTGGAAATCCGCCAGCACATGAGCGCCGCGGCTAAGTTGGACGTGCCGCTGCTGGTGGAAGTGGGCGTGGGCAATAACTGGGACGAGGCACACTGATTCTTTCGTGCTGAGACCTCCGAGCTCTTGTGGCGAGGGAGCTTGCTCCCGCTCGGCTGCGCAGTAGTCGTAAACCGGGCGATGCGGTCTACTGGAAAATGCACGGGCCTGCGGCGCAGGCCAGCGGGAGCAAGCTCCCTCGCCACAGGGGATTGGTGTCAGGATAGGGATATGGCTATCGCGAGCAAGCTCGCGATAGCGTCAGCCCAGGCAATCGATACCGCATTGCATCACCGCAAACCCAGGCGTGGCCTCGTTAGCTCTGAAATTTCCTACAGTTATTTCCAAAATAATCTGAACTAAAGTTGTGAATTACCACTCAGAGATTCTGAATGGCTGGTGAAGCCCTTCAATGCTCCTATGTTGTGTTAAGTGTTGGCAGATATCTGGACCCCGCCCTAGCGGTCCGGAACTTGGACCCCGAACTTCCCCCTCCCCATACGAAGTCCGGGGTTTTTTTTTGCCTGCGATTTGGCTATTCAGCCGCCTCGCCGCCCTTGTCCGCCAGCTCCATCCAATCGGCCAATACCGTGTAGGCCTCTTCCAGCCCCATGCGCTTGGGGGCAGAGAACAACTGGATAGTAATCGTGTCGCCCCAACCCTTACGGATCTCCGATTGCACTTTGAGAAGGGTGTTCTTTGCCGCGCCGTAAGTGAGCTTGTCGGCCTTGGTCAGCAAGATGTGCATCGGCATGCCGCTGGCAACGGCCCAATCGAGCATCAGCAGGTCGAAGTCGGTCATCGGATGGCGGATATCCATCATCAGAATCAGGCCTTTCAAACTCTCGCGGCTACCCAGGTAAGCTTCCAGGTGACGTTGCCAGTGCTGTTTGAGCGGGATTGGCACCTTGGCATAACCGTAGCCCGGCAGGTCGACCAAACGGCGTTCATCGTCTAGCTTGAAGAAGTTCAAGAGCTGCGTGCGACCTGGGGTTTTCGAGGTGCGCGCCAGGCTTGCATGGGTCAGGGTGTTCAGCGCGCTGGACTTGCCAGCGTTGGAACGTCCGGCGAAAGCCACTTCGAAACCTTCGTCGTCAGGGCATTGATCGACTTTGGCAGCGCTGAGCATGAAGGTGGACTGTTGGCACAGGCCAAGGATGGGGTTCTTCAGTTGCATGGGATTTCCGATGTGGGCGGCGTCGGGAATGGACGCGGCAAGCTGTGTCGTTTCCGTTTCAGTGACGCCAGTATATAATGCCGCAGATTTTGTGTGCGCTTTGTCCCAGCGTAGGATGAAGCTCACGGGAGCGATAGAACTGAATTGCGCATCAGAACGCAGCTCGTTCCCAACCCTGAAAAGGTCGTTTTATGACGAAATGGCTGCTAGCTGCCGGTGTCTTGATGCCGCTTTACAGCGCTCAGGCTACACAGGATCCGGAAGCTGTGTACAACCGTGTTTGTGGTGCCTGTCATTCCGGCCAACTACCCATGGCGCCTCGCAAGGGTGACCAGGAAGCTTGGACGCCGAGGTTGGCGAAAGGTATGGGGACGCTGGTGCAACACGTGACCCAGGGTTTCAAGGCGATGCCGCCGCGTGGTTTGTGCATGGACTGCAGTGCCGAGGATTACCAAGCCATCATCCAGTGGATGAGCGAGTAAGCCCGGTCCATAACTCTTAACCCTTAGCCGTAGTTGGATTAGCTGATGAACAAACTGATCGTGAGTCTGCTGTTGACCTTGGGGATATCCGGCGTAGCCCACGCCGCTGGCGATGCCGCCGCCGGTCAGGCGAAAGCGGCCGTATGCGGGGCCTGCCACGGTCCGGATGGCAATAGCATGGCGCCCAACTTTCCAAAACTGGCGGGCCAGGGTGAGCGCTACCTGACCAAGCAGCTGAAGGAAATCAGGGATGGCAAGCGTGTCGTCCTGGAAATGACCGGCCTGCTGAACAACCTGAACGATCAGGATCTGGCGGACCTCGCGGCGTATTTCGCCAGCCAGAAGGGCAGCGTTGGCGCCGCCGATCCAAAACTAGTGGCTCGCGGCGAAGCGCTGTTCCGCGGTGGCAACCTGGAAAAAGGCCTCCCAGCCTGCACCGGGTGCCACTCCCCTGACGGCAAGGGCAACGCCGCTGCCGGTTTCCCACACCTGGGCGGCCAGCATGCCCAGTACATCACCAAGCAACTCACCGATTTCCGCAAGGAAGAAGGTGGTCGCGCCAACGATGGCGACGCGATGACCATGCGTACGATTGCTCGCAAGCTGAGCGACGAAGACATCGCGGCCGTTTCCAGCTACATCCAGGGCCTGCACTGAGGCCGTTGCAAGGGGGACATCTCTTGCAACGTTAACGCCCGATTAATCTATCGATGCAAAAATCAAAAGGGTGGCTTTGGCCGCCCTTTTTTGTGGCCGCTGCCGTTACACTAGCGAAACTGAACCCGCCGGGCCCTGTCTGAAAAACACGCCTCGCGAGGCCACCTCATTTGTCCAGGAGTAAAGCATGCGTAATCTGATCATCAGCGCCGCGCTCGTCGCCGCCAGCCTGTTCGGCGTGACTGCCCAAGCAGCTGAAGCACCCGCCGCGCCTTATGTCGAATTGGCCAACCCCGTGCCGGTAGCAGTGCCTGGCAAGGTCGAGGTCGTGGAGCTGTTCTGGTACGGCTGCCCGCATTGCTACGCATTCGAGCCTGTGATCAATCCATGGGCTGAAAAGCTGCCTTCGGACGTGAATTTCGTGCGCATTCCCGCCATGTTCGGCGGCCCATGGGACGCTCACGGCCAGATGTTCCTGACCCTCGAGGCCATGGGCGTCGAGCATCAGGTTCACGCTGCGGTGTTCAACGCGATCCAGAAAGAAGGCAAGAAGCTCACCAAGAAAGAAGACATGGCTGAGTTCCTCGCAACCCAGGGCGTCGACAAGGATAAGTTCCTGGCCACGTTTGATTCCTTTGCTATTCAGGGACAGATCAAGAAGGCCCGTGAGCTGGCGAAGAAATACGAAATCACCGGCGTACCGACCATGGTCGTCAATGGCAAATACCGCTTTGACATCGGCTCCGCTGGCGGCGCGAACGAAGCGCTGCAACTGGCGGACACGCTGATCGCCAAAGAGCGAGCGGCCACCAAGGCTGCTGCCAACTAAGCCCGGCCCACGGCCATGGCCCGCTGGAGTACCGAGCGCATCGTTGGCCTGCACGAACCGCGGGTCAACGAGCACCATGTCGCCTCCACGGGCCTGCCGGCGGACAGCCGCCTGCGGTTGCTCAGTTTTAATATCCAGGTCGGCATCAGCACCGAGCGCTACCGGCACTACCTGACCCGGGGCTGGCAACATCTGCTACCCCATACGGGACGCGCCGGTAACCTGCAAAAGATAGGCGACCTGCTGAAAGACTTCGACCTGGTTGCCTTGCAGGAAGCCGATGGCGGAAGCCTGCGCTCCGGCTACATCAATCAAGTCGAACACCTTGCCCATCTTGGTGCGTTCCCCTACTGGTACCAACAACTCAATCGCAACCTCGGCCGGCTCGGCCAGCACAGCAACGGCGTGCTGAGTCGCCTGCGACCGTGGGCGATCGAAGACCATCCGCTACCAGGCCCCAAGGGGCGTGGAGCGATCCTGGCGCGCTTCGGCGAAGGTCCGGAGGCGCTGATTGTGGTGATGATGCACTTGGCTCTCGGGGCTCGCACCCGAACGATGCAGTTGGCCTACATTCGCGAACTGATCGGCGGCTACAAGCACCAGGTGCTGATGGGCGACATGAACACCCACGCCAATGACTTGCTCCAGACGTCGCCACTGCGCGACCTTGGCCTGCTCGCCCCGCAGCTCGAAGCCACGTTTCCCAGCTGGCGCCCCCAGCGCTGCCTGGACCATATCCTGCTGAGCCCGACCTTGACCCTCGAACGCGTCGAAGTATTGGCCCAGCCCATTTCCGATCACCTGCCGGTCGCGGTCGAAATACGTCTGCCGGGTTCGCTCACGGCCGACGCATTCCCTGCGCTGAGTCCTTCCCCTTGCGGACCCGATGAATGAGCGACGACGCCGAACGCTGGAGAGAGAAGTACCTCAAGAGCATCGAACAACAGGAAAAGCTTGAGCGCCGCTGGGACGCTCGGCTCGACTTGCTGCGTCGAGGCCTGGTGCGCAGCACCTTGGCCGCCGAGGGTACCGACCGGGCCGTAGACCAGTGCATGAAAGAGATGCGCGAGGTGGTGCGCACCGACGACATGGACGCCGCCCTCGCCGCCTTGCTGCCGCGCCTGGAGAAAGCCGTACTCGATTCCGAACAGCGCCGCGAGACGCGTGTGGACCAAATGAGCGCCGCGTTGACCGCGTTGGTCGCCCAGTTGCAATCCTTGCCGCTGCCGAAGGAAGTCAGCCGGCCATTGAAGAAGTTCTCCAAGCAATTGGATGCCCGGGTCGGCCAGGCGCGGGAAATCCCATTATTGCTCAGCGAATTGAGCGGCTTGCAGGGCAAGGCGCTGAGCGCGCTGGAAACGCCGGATCAGCCGAGCCGGCCCGGTCTGCTGCAACGGCTGTTCGGTGGGCACGGTCACGATGAGGTGCCCGTCCAGCCCCAGCCGTCCGAGCCGGCCCGGTCCAGCCCGACGCCTGAGACGGATGCCGCGGCGCTGGCGCCTGCGCAACCGGCAGTCGAGACGGTATCCATCGCACCTGCCCCCACCCCATTAGCGGAGCAAGACCACGCAGCCACCGTGCCAGAAACGGGGCCGGTCGCGGTAACGGAGCCGGCAGATGAACCGCAAGACGAGCCTGCACCGCAGCCCGAGCCGGAAGCCAGCACCCAGGTAGCCCAGGCCGCCGTCGAACCATCCCCGGTCCTCGCCGAGCACGCCGAACCCGGTACCGTGCTGGAAAACCCGGACGAGCTGGTGCCAGAGGCGTCAACGCAGCCGCTTGAGGAAATACCCCTTGCTGTCGAAGAGCCCGTCGAGCTCCCCGCATCGGTCGATCCCGATGAGGCTCATTACGCCCTGCCAGACTCGCCGGAACCCTCCTACAGCTCGGTCGCCAGGCATATCGAAGACACCCTGCTGGGCTTGCTTGGCGATCTGACGTTGCCCGAGCGTCATCGGCCCCAGGCGGAAGCCATGCGAGAGCGTTTGCGCAACGGTTTGAACTGGTATGAGTTGTTGCCGATCCTCGACGATCTGGCGGTGCTTATGTTGGCGATCACTGACAGCGGCCAGCACGAGTTTGAAGCTTATCTGCAGCGACTCAACGATCGTCTGGAGTCATTCCAAAGCACGCTGCAAGCCGCCAGCGATGACCATGCCGACAATCTTTCGGCCTCCAGGGAAATGGACTCCCAGATCCGCGAGCAAGTGGATGGCCTGCAGAGCAGCATGCAGCAAGCCGATGACCTGGAAGGCCTCAAGCAAGTGCTGGAAAACCATTTGGAAGGGCTGCTGGGTACGATGGATGAACATCGCAAGCAGCGTGACCAGCGTGAGAAGGACGTTTCGATTCGCCTGAAAAGCCTGGCCGAGCGCGTTGCGTTGATGGAGCAGGACGCTCTGATCGTGCGCGAGAACCTGGAGGAGCAGCGGCAAAAGGCCTTGATCGATCCGCTGACCGGCCTGCCCAACCGCGCAGCCTGGAGCGAGCGTCTCGAACGGGAAGTCGACCAGTGGCAGCGGCACGGCAATAGCCTGTTGATCGCCATGCTCGACCTCGATCACTTCAAGCGGATCAATGACAACTACGGTCACTTGGCCGGCGACCGGGTACTCAAGCTCATTGCCTCGGTCCTGCGCAAGCGTATCCGCGGCAGTGACTTCATCGCCCGCTTTGGCGGCGAGGAGTTCGTCCTGCTGGTGCCAGACACACCTCTCGCGGCCGGCGCAAAACTGGCCGAGGTATTGCGCGCGGCCATCGAGGCCTGTCCGTTTCATTTCAAGGGCGAGCCAGTGACAATCACGGTGTCGATGGGCATGACGGCCTTCAAGCCGGGGGAACGCAGCGAGCTGGTGCTCAAACGAGCCGATGAGGCGTTGTATCGGGCAAAAAATGCTGGGCGTAACCGAGTGGAGCTAGGCTGAGCAATTGTTCCATTTTATTAAGGGCATCGGATCATCCCTAGGTGATACGTTACACTGTTGCATTATCTTCCTGCGTGCATGTTCTTTGCCATGAAACTTATCCCGCTTCTTGCTTCGCTGCTCCTACTGGCCGGTTGTGCGAGCGGCCCCCGGCTCGATACCAGCCACCCATCGGTCAACCACGACAGCCGTGCCCAATACATCGTGGTGCACTACACCTCGGCTTCGCTTGAACGTTCGTTGTCCCTGCTGACCCACGGCGAAGTCAGCGCTCACTACCTGATAGGGGACGATAAGGACGCGACCATCTACAAGCTGGTGGACGAAAACCGGCGCGCCTGGCACGCCGGGGAAAGCGAGTGGCAAGGCCGGACCTGGCTCAACTCCAGCTCCATTGGGATCGAGATCGTCAATCCGGGCTATATCGACACGGCCACCGGCCGCCTCTGGTACCCCTACAGCGAAGCTCAGGTGCAATCGTTGATCGCCTTGCTCAAGGACATCACCCGGCGTAACGCGATCAACCCGGTCAATATCATTGGCCATAGCGACATTGCCCCCAACCGCAAGCTGGATCCCGGTCCGTTGTTTCCCTGGAAGCGACTCGCGCAGGCAGGCCTGGGCGTCTGGCCGGACGAGGGAGCGGTCGCGCGCCAGCAGGCTGCCTATGGCGATCAGTTGCCGGCCGCCAGTTGGTTCCAGGCCGAGCTGGCCCGCCTTGGCTACCCGACACCTCGCACCGGCGAATGGGATGTCGCCACCCACCAGGTACTGGCCGCCTTCCAGATGCGCTACCGGCCGGCCCGGTTCGATGGCTCGCCAGACGCGCAAAGCGCGGCGACTTTGCAGGTGCTCAATCAGACAAAATAATGACGCTCGTCTGACTAATCGAACCAAATCCAAAACAGAAGCTATAACTCATTGGTAACTTTCGGATTACTGATGATGACGGCTGCGCGCGAAACCCTGCAGAGCTGGCTCCATCGCCCTATTTTCCTGGCGATGACGGCGGCTGCCCTAAGTACCGTGTTGTTGCTGGCGGGCAGCCTGTTTGTCGTCATGCAACAGATCCAACAGCGTGAAAGCGATCAGATGAATGCCCAAGGCGAGCGTTTCCTGCAGCGCCTGGAACAACTTTTCGGCCAACTGCGCGAAAGCCTCGATGACCTGCAGGCACAACCGCTGCGTGGCTGTAACGACGACATGATCGCCACCTTGCAGCAGGTGAGTTTCAATTATCGCTTCGTCTACGAGGCGGCTTATATCGACAGCTCCGGCATGTGCTCCAGTCGTCCGCGCCAGAGCGCTTTGTCGCTGGCACGAGCGCCTGACTTGCGGGGCCCCGCCTACAGCTATTGGCTCAATACCACCACGGAGCCCGACGAGAACCGTGCTGCGTTGATGTTGGGGCGCGGAAATTTCCGAGTGGCAACGTCTCGCGGCCACCTGACCGATGTGGTCGACCTGCCGCCGGGCAGCAGCCTGCTCGTCGTCCTGGATGCTGGCGAGCGGGCCATTCCAGTCCTAGGCACCGAACAGCGCTGGCCACCGACGGAGCCGTGGCCACCGAAAAGCAAAAACGCTTTGCAAGTCACCAAGCATCGGTTGATCTACCGAATGCCGACCGATAACCCGGAATACCAATTGGTGCTGATTGCGCCCCGTAACGGCGTACGCATTCCGGCTAACGCCTGGTGGATGCTGCCTATCAGCCTGGTGCTGGGGCTGGGCATTGGTTTCCAAGTCTTTTTACTCGCGCGCCAGCGTCAGTCCATGGATGCCGAGTTGCACGGTGCTATCCGACGCGGCGAGTTGCAGGTGCTCTATCAACCGATCTTCGATCTACACAGCCGCAACTGCGTAGGCGCCGAGGCCTTGCTGCGCTGGCGCCGGCCGGACGGCACCCTGACCAGCCCGGATCTGTTTATTCCGATGGCGGAGGACACCGGGCAGATCCGCCAGATCACCGATTTTGTCCTCCAGCGGTTGTTCGACCAGTTGGGCCAGCTGTTGCGGGCCAATCCGCACCTCTACATTTCCGTGAACCTGGCAGCCTGCGACGTGATGGTGCCGCGTATCGGCGATGTGATCGCCCGGCTGCTGGCGATGCATCGTGTGTCGGCGCACCAGATTGCCTTCGAAGTCACCGAGCGTGGCCTGGTCGACGTGCTCGTTGCTCGCGATAACCTGCAATCGTTGCGCGACGTAGGGCATCAGGTATTGATCGATGACTTCGGCACCGGCTATTGCAGCCTGGCTTACTTGCAGACACTGCCGGTGGACTGCCTGAAGATCGACAAGGCGTTCATCGACGCGTTGGGGCACGACGCCGCCAGCAGTGGCGTGGCCCCGCACATCATCCGCATGGCCCACGCGCTGGAGCTCAAGGTCATCGCCGAAGGCATCGAGCACGAGGCACAGGCGTCTTATTTGAGCAGCGAGGGCGTGAAGTTCGGTCAGGGTTGGTTGTTTGCCCACGCGCTCAGCGCGGTGCAGCTCATCGAGTTGATCACTCGCGGTCGCCGTCTGGTCGGGCGACGCATGGATGACGAGGCGTGAAGCGCCCTCAGACCGTCAGGGCCATGTAGAACTGGGTGCCCTGCCCTGGCCTTGAGTACACGCCCATGCGTCCTCCGTGAAGCTGGACGATCTCCTTGCACAGGGCCAGGCCGAGGCCGGCGCCGCCCTTTTTGCGCCCAACCTGGACGAAGGGCTCGAAGATCCGTCCTTGCTGGCCATAAGCAATCCCCTCGCCGTTATCTTCGACGCTCATGATTACCCGTTCGCCATGGCGTCGGGCTTGCAATCGGATCTGGCCGTCATCGTTGGTGTGGCGCATCGCGTTATCGATGAGGTTGTCCAGCACTCGGTCCAGTTGCGCCGCATCGGCATGCAGGCGCGGCAGCGGACCCTGGATCTCGACGAGTAATTCGATACCTTTCGCTTGCGCTTGTGCGGCAAAGCGCATCCTGGCGGCTTCCAACAGTTCTTCGATGGAGCATGGCGCCAGGGTGAGTTTCTGCAAGCCGTTCTGGTAGCGAGAGAAGTTGAGCAAGTCATTGATGAGCTGCATCAACCGCTGCATTTCTTCGTTGACGGTATTGAGTAGATCCGCTTCACGGGACTCTCGAGGAAAATGCATGCGCTCCTGCAGCAGTCCGAAGGCCATGTGCATGCCCGTAACGGGGGTGCGCAATTCGTGGGAGGCCCGCAGGACGAATTCACTGCGCACCCGTTCGAAGGCGCGTTGCTCGGTGACGTCATGCAGCACCATCACCGCGCCGAGAATCTGCCCTTGGGTATGGATGACCGGCGTGAGGCTGTAGGTCAGCACACGCGACTCGCCATCGACTTCGATGCTCAGGTCGTCCGGCGCCCGCTCTTGTGTGCCGCCGCGCAGGACCAGCTGCAACTCGTCGTCCAGCTCGACCCGTCCAAGCGCTTCCCCGAGCCCTTGTCCCAGTCGCTCCTGGTCCCAGCCCAATTGGCGTTGCGCCACGGGGTTGAGATGCTCGAGCCGACCTTGGCGGTCAATCATCAACAAGCCATCGTCAATGCTGTCGAGTACCGCTTGCAGGCGTTGCTGGCCGGCGAGTAGCTCCTCCACATTGGTCGCCTGATGTTCGCGCAGCGCCTGGGCCATGATGCCGAAGCGCCGGCTCAGCAGGTTCAGCTCCGCCGCCGAGGAGATTGGCAGCGTCACCTCGAAATTGCCTTGACCTATATCGTCAGCCGCCGCGACCAACGCCTCGATCGGCGCGCCAAAGCGCCGGGCGATGCCATGGGCCGTCACGAAGCCGATGATCAGCACCGCCAGCCCCACCAGCCCCAGCAGGCCTGAAATCAATAGGGCACGTTCGCGGGCGCGGTCCTGGGTTTCGCTGATTTTGTTCAGGGCATGGCGATAGCCCTCGATCAAGCCTCCACGTAATACGTTGAACTTATCGGTGAGCGCCTGAATGTTGGCAAGATGTTTGGGTTGCTGGAGAGAAGCATCGAAAGCCGCGAGAAAGCTGATGTAGTCGGCTCTGGCGCGGCTGAAGCTGGTGGCGGGTTCGTCCGATCGCTGTTCCTGAGCGATGCCTTCGTCCAGCAACTCGAAATACTGGCGCTTGGACGCTTCCAGCGCCGCCAGGTTGGGGGTTTCGTCGAGCATGATCATCAACTGGTCGCCCAGTGTCTGACGGAGCTTGAGGCCCAGGTCCAGCAGCACGAAGTTGTCGCGAACGGATTGTTCTTGGGTGTTGGCCATCTGCATTACGCTGACCAGTCCCAGCAACAGCCCTAGCAGCGCCACTGTGATCAGCGCCGAAATGCTGAGGAACAACCGTGTGCGCAGCTTCATCGCCAGTTTCATAAGGTGCTGCTCACAGGTTGTATTGCTTGCGTTTGCGATACAGCGTGGACGCGTCGATGCCCAGGGTCTTGGCGGCCTGGTCAAGGGTGTCGGCAGTGGCGAGCACTGCACCGATGTGCGCCTTCTCCAGTTCGTCGAGACTCAGCGCGGCACCGATACGCGGAGCGTTGTTGATCGGTTGCTCGGCCATGCCCAAGTGACTGATTTCAACCTTCTCCTGAGGGCAGATGATGCTGGCGCGCTCGACCACGTTGCGCAGCTCGCGAATGTTGCCCGGCCAGCGGTAGCCTAGCAGCGCTTCGCGTGCCTCATCGCTGAAGCCCCGTGCCGGACGCGCGTATTCTTTGACGAAGCGCGCCAGGAAGCGATCGGCGAGGGTCAGGATGTCCTCGGCGCGTTCGCGCAGGGGTGGTAGGTGCAGGGTAATGACGTTCAGGCGGTACAAGAGGTCCTCGCGAAACCGTCCATCGCGCACCATGTCCTCCAGATTGAGGTTGGTGGCGGCGAGGATGCGGACGTCGGCACGTCGGGTCACCGGATCGCCAACCCGCTCGTATTCCTTGTCTTGGATGAAACGCAGCAATTTTGGCTGCAACGCGAGGGGAAAATCGCCAATTTCATCAAGAAACAGCGTGCCGCCGTCCGCTTGGTTGACCCGCCCCAGCGTGCTTTCGCTGGCACCCGTGAACGCGCCGCGGCTGTGGCCGAACAACTCGCTTTCCATCAGTTCGGTGGTCAGCGATGGGCAGTTGATGGTGACGCAGGACTTCTTCGCGCGCTTGCTCCAGCCGTGGATCGCCCGCGCCAGTTCGCCCTTCCCGGTGCCGGACTCGCCGAGGATCAGGATATTGGCGTCCGTGCTGGCAACCTGCCGAGCGGTTTCGAGGACAACCTTCATCGCTGGGCTGTGGGAGTCCAGGCCGTCCTTAGGCTTACGCATTTCTCCTTCCAGGGCTTCGAGCCTGGCGGACAGTTGGCGTACCTCCAGTTGCTTGGCGGTCGCCAGCCGCAGTTGGTCCGGGCTGCAAGGCTTGACCAGATAATCGGCGGCGCCGGCCTGGATCGCGTCGACGGCCGTGTCCACGGCGGAATGAGCGGTCACGATAACGACGCGCATCCAGGGTGCCTGGATTCGCATCTGTCCCAATACGTCGAGACCGTTGTCTTCGCCCAGGCGCAGGTCCAGGAAGCACAAGTCGAATACCTGGCGTTGCAGCAAGGCTTCGGCCTGCGCGGCACTGTTGGCGGTAGCGACGCTATAGCCCTCGTCTTCCAGGCAATAACGGAAGGTACGCAGGATGGCGGACTCGTCGTCTACCAGCAGAATGCGGCCTTGATGCTCGGTGGCGGATTCCATCTTTCCTACGCTCCTTAATGAATGATGATGATTAGTGTCAGAAAAATCGGGCAAGTTGCATGGTCCATTCTGATCGAATATTACCCACCGAATCGGAATCTGTGGACCTCCTTCGTCTAAAAGACTGATTTTCGGCCAATTTTTAGCGCTGCCGGCGACAACGGTTCGGCTCGCTCATTCCGACATCCGTTTCCGACCCGCAATTCAAAAAAGAAATCGGCCGCAGACCTTTATCTCAATTCGTGCATAACGCACGACGCTCGCCAGGCCCATCGTGCAGGATGCGCTCCCGAAAATGGTTGCTGTCTTCCTAACTAATTGATTTGGAAAGGTTTTATTGTCATAAAAAATCTGGCATGCCGGCTGCAATGTTCTGGTCAACGTGGCGCTGAGGGCGCCTCAACCAGATCACCGCTAGGGTGGGGAGGAGTTTCAGGATGAATCGTCAAGTTGCCGCCCAATTTCGCATTACCCGCCTGCATATCCAGCAGGGGCTGTGGGCTTTTGTCGCCTTGCTGGTCACGCTCGTGGCGGGTCAGCAATTGATGCTCTGGCATGAAAGCCAGAAGCCGGAAGCTCCACTGGTATCCACCTACCGTGCCCCGCAAACCCATTTCAGTGCCGCCAGTACGCTGGCGCAGGAATCCGCTTCGATGCGGATGATGGAAGTTGACCAGGCGCAGCCTCTCTCGGAAATGCCTCGTGAAGAGAGCTGGGTGTTCTGATTCGAACCGGTCGTCCGTTGCACCGGAACCATCATTGCCAGATTCGTTACTAAATAGAAAAGCGTAAGGAGAATCACCATGTTGAGCTGGGCTATTACCTTCCTGATTATTGCCATCATCGCCGCTGTATTGGGCTTCGGTGGTATCGCAGGCACCGCCACGGGCATCGCCAAGATTCTCTTTGTCGTGTTCCTGGTGATGTTCATCGCATCGTTCTTCTTTGGCCGTCGTGGCCGAGGCTGACATGAGCGTGACTCTTAAAGGACTGGCCGCCGCCCTGCTGTTGGGCGGCAGTGCCATGGCAATGGCTGCCAACGACGGTCAAATGCGGGTCAACCAATTGCTGCAGTCGGACACGCAATATCGCGAGACTTGGCAGCAGGTCGTCAAGAAGGAAGAACGTCTGCCCGAATGGGTGATGAACCTGACGGGCGATGCAGAGCAAATGAACGCGGTCGAAGAGGACGGCGACAAGTATCTGGTCGGGCCGTTGTGCGAGACTCAGGCCACTTGCAAGAGCAAACGCCTGTTCGTCGCCTTCAGCTTCGATAAAGACGAAGCTTATGCCCTATTGGTGGAGGTGCCCGCAGGCCTGCCGGCCGATAAGTCGCCGACCCGTCACGCGGACTATCGCTTTCTTGGCAATCCCGATGAAGGTATGCAAGAACTGTTAATGGAACAGCTCAAGAAAGATCCTAACTGGTACTGATTTCTTGAAGCGGGAAGAGCAACGCTGCTTTTCTCTCTGTGAAGCCCGAGGAGGGCCGAAGCATGACCAGGGGGCTGGGACGTTCTGACCATACAGGGTCGGAGTGACCTACGGGCACAAGGGGTGCCTGCGAAAGGGCCGGGTCAGGTAAAAGCTGCGACGCAAGTTCGCGAAGTCGTGACGGCTTGGCGAACTTGCGTAGAGCTTATCCCCACGCTAGAGCGTCTCGCTGCTCTTGCGCCAATATCCGCCATCCGGCCGCGACACATTGTCCTGTTTGTTCCCCACGAGCTCGAACCGTTACCGTATATCGGAGAATGAGTGCCAGGGTTCTTGTCTCCGACCGGAGCTTCGACCCGCTCCATCCATCGTCTTTCCAAGCAATCCGAATAACGCCCGGCTACGCTGAAATGGCCGCATCACGGCACTTTTGCCTGCTCCAATGGCGTATTCGAACTGTTTGGGACGCACGTTTCGTTTTGTAAAACTCATGCCGATTCGGCATAGGGTAGGCGTTTACGGCATTAGACGATCCCCCCTTGCATCGCAATAGTTGCGCCTTTTTTCGCCTGCTGGTGAGCTGCCTTTGGCGCTCAGGGTGACCTTATACGGGGCAGCGGCATGGGTTCGAACCGCCGTCTGGCGGTCCGTTGATGTGGCTGTCCGAGTCAAACTGAAGTAAGGGTAATGATATGAAGAAGGCAAAACTAAGCCTCGCCTGGCAAATCCTCATCGGTCTGGTGCTCGGGATTGCAATCGGCGCGCTGCTCAACCATTTCAGTGCCGAAAAGGCCTGGTGGATCAGCAACGTGCTGCAACCGGCAGGCGATATCTTTATCCGTCTGATCAAGATGATCGTGATTCCCATCGTGATCTCCTCGCTGATCGTTGGCATCGCCGGCGTAGGCGACGCCAAGAAACTCGGGCGGATCGGCTTCAAGACCATCGTCTATTTCGAGATCGTGACCACCATCGCCATCGTCGTCGGCCTGCTCTTGGCGAATTTCTTCCAGCCGGGCAACGGCATCGACATGAGCACCCTGGGTACGGTGGATATCTCCAAGTACCAGGCCACGGCGGCCGAGGTCCAGCATGAGCATGCGTTTGTCCAGACGATCCTCAACCTGATCCCGTCGAACATTTTCGCGGCCGTCGCTCGCGGCGAAATGTTGCCGATCATCTTCTTCTCCGTCCTGTTCGGCCTTGGTTTGTCCAGCCTGCAATCGGACCTGCGCGATCCTCTGGTGAAGATGTTCCAGGGCGTGTCGGAGAGCATGTTCAAAGTCACCCACATGATCATGAAGTACGCGCCGATCGGTGTGTTCGCCCTGATCGCCGTGACGGTGGCCAACTTCGGTTTCGCTTCCCTGTTGCCGCTGGCGAAGCTGGTGATCCTGGTTTATGTCGCCATCGCCTTCTTCGCCTTCGTGGTGCTGGGCCTGATCGCTCGGGTGTTCGGCTTCTCGGTGATCAAGCTGATGCGCATCTTCAAGGATGAGCTGGTGCTGGCCTACTCCACCGCCAGTTCCGAAACGGTGTTGCCGCGGGTTATCGAAAAGATGGAAGCGTATGGGGCGCCAAAGGCTATCTGCAGTTTCGTGGTGCCTACCGGCTACTCGTTCAACCTTGACGGTTCGACGCTGTACCAGAGCATCGCCGCGATCTTTATCGCCCAGCTCTATGGCATCGACCTGTCCATCGGCCAGCAGTTGATGCTGGTATTGACCTTGATGGTGACCTCCAAGGGCATCGCTGGTGTGCCGGGCGTGTCCTTCGTGGTGCTGCTGGCCACACTGGGCAGCGTTGGCATTCCACTGGAAGGCCTGGCGTTCATCGCCGGTGTCGACCGCATCATGGACATGGCCCGTACGGCGCTGAACGTGATCGGAAACGCCTTGGCCGTGTTGGTCATTTCCCGTTGGGAAGGCATGTACGACGATGCCAAGGGCCAGCGCTACTGGAATTCTTTGCCGCACTGGCGCAGCAAGGAGCCGTTGCCGGCAGGGGAAACTTCCAGCCGCTGAGGCATGCCTTAAGGTCCCATCGCGAGCAGGCTCGCTCCCACAGAGATCACTCAATCATTGTGGGAGCGAGTCTGCTCGCGATGGTGGCGGCACATGCAACATCAAGCCAACCAGACCCCGGAGAAATCCGGGGTTTGTCGTTTCGGCCAGCCCCGCTATCATTCGCCGCATCTTCCGGGGGACTTAACCGATGCTCAATGGCCTGTGGCTTGGCTTCTTTATCGTGGCAGCCGTGTCCGCACTGGCGCAGTGGCTGATTGGCGGCAACGCCGGGATCTTCGCCGCCATGGTGGAAAGCATCTTTGCCATGGCCAAGCTGTCGGTGGAAGTCATGGTCCTGCTGTTCGGCACCCTGACCCTTTGGCTGGGGTTCCTGCGCATCGCTGAAAAAGCCGGCATCGTCGACTGGCTCGCCAAGGCCCTCGGGCCGCTGTTTCTTCGTTTGATGCCGGAAGTCCCAGCCGGTCACCCGGCGATTGGCCTGATCACCCTCAATTTCGCGGCCAATGGCCTGGGCCTGGACAATGCCGCCACGCCCATCGGCCTCAAGGCCATGCGCGCCCTGCAGGATCTGAATCCCAGCCCGACCATCGCCAGCAATGCGCAGATTCTGTTTCTGGTGCTCAATGCATCGTCGCTGACCCTGCTGCCGGTGACCATCTTCATGTACCGCGCCCAGCAAGGCGCGCCGGACCCGACCCTGGTGTTCTTGCCGATCCTGCTCGCCACCAGTGCCTCGACCCTGATGGGGCTGCTGTCCGTGGCATTCATGCAGCGTCTGCGCCTGTGGGATCCGGTGGTCCTCGCCTACCTGGTCCCGGGCGCGCTGGCGCTGGGCGGCTTCATGGCGCTGCTGGCCACGCTTTCGGCCACGGCGCTGGCGGGGCTGTCCTCGATCCTCGGGAACCTGACTTTGTTTGGCTTGATCATCCTGTTCCTGGTGGTGGGCGCGCTGCGCAAGGTCAAGGTGTACGAAACCTTCGTTGAAGGCGCCAAGGAAGGGTTCGATGTTGCCAAGAACCTGCTGCCGTACCTGGTGGCGATGCTGTGTGCCGTCGGTGTGCTGCGGGCCTCCGGAGCGCTGGATTTCGGCCTGGACGGTATTCGGCACCTGGCCCAGTGGGCTGGCTGGGACACGCGTTTCGTCGATGCGTTGCCCACTGCCATGGTCAAGCCGTTTTCCGGCAGCGCCGCCCGGGCGATGCTGATCGAAACCATGAAGACCTCTGGGGTAGACAGCTTCCCTGCCCTGGTGGCGGCGACGATTCAGGGCAGCACCGAAACCACTTTCTATGTGTTGGCGGTCTATTTCGGCGCGGTGGGCATCCAGCGAGCGCGCCATGCGGTGGGTTGTGCCCTGCTGGCGGAGCTGGCCGGTGTGGTGGCGGCGATCGGGGTTTGTTACTGGTTCTTTGGCTGACCTGTGCAAGCGAGCCTGCTCGCGATAGGGCCTGACGAGCCCTTTATTCCGTCACCTTGAACCGCAGCACGCCGATCATCTGGCCATTCTCGGTCAGCACCCGCACTTGCCATTTGCCTGTCGGGTCGCCGGGGAAATTCTGCTTGTGGGTCCAGGCGCGATAGCCTTCCTTGCGCCCTCCGTGAATGTCCAAAGCGATGCGGTCCACTTCTTTGCCGTTGAATTGCCAGACATGGTAGATCCGCTCGTCCAGGCCTCGCGGCGCATTGATGGCGGTGTAGGCGTACAGGCCATTGCTGCGAATCTGGGCGGCGCTGACTTCCTTGAGGCTGGCGCCAGGCGTGCGATCTTCCACTTGGGTGCTGATCGCCACCTCGGTCATCCAGAGCGTGGCGGGCGGTACCCAGGAGCGCAGCACCCAACCGGCGGCGCCAATGCCCAAGGTGATGCACAGGATGGCCAGGGCGTTGCGCACGGTACGGATCGGAAAGATCGAAGCCAGGCTCGGGAATGACAACAGCATGGCGATGCCCAATGCCAGCTTGAAGCTCTGGTCGGTGGTCAGGTGCAGGATCACTGGCAGGGCGGTCAGCAACGCCGCGAACAGCGTCAGGGTGTGCAACGCCAGAAAAGCCCATCGCCGCGGCGCCAGCCATTTGTAATACAGGGGGTCGGTGATCGAGACCAATGCCGCCGCCGCGAGCAGGCCAGTGAAGATCAGTTGGCTGCTGTTCCAGGTGGTGGTGATGAAGAAAAACGGCAAGACAAAAAACAGGCTTTCCTGATGAATCATTTGCGTGGCGTAACGCAACAGCGGCTGGGGAATTTCCCGTTTGAAAATCCGTGTGAACAACCGGGTCAGGCTGTTCTCCAGCATCAGCCAGAGCCAGCTCACCAGCATCATGATGGCGATCCAGGTCGCCAGGCCTTGCTGGCGATCCACCAGCATGAAACTGCCGACCCCGGAAATGAAGCCGCCGAGCGCGATGACCCCTGGGTAGCGCTTCATCAGTTCAATAATGCGCTGGATTAAATGAGTCAGGTTCGGCATTCGGCAGGTTCACGCTAAGTCGTAGGAAAAATCCCTGACAGGGTACCACTGTGAATTCATTCCGGGTCCCGTCGATGCCTGCGCCGTATCAGCCAGGCCACCAGCCCCAGCAGAACCGCCACCAACCCGCCGAGTGTCCAGACAAGTTCGTCATCGCTGAGCAGCGGCTTCTCGATGCGCAAATAGCCTGGGTCCTTGAGCAGCTCACGCAGGGCCAGGTTGGCCTGTTCCAGGCTGACTGCCTGCAGGCGCTCGGCTGGGTTGGCGAAGCGGCCGTCTTCGTAGTCGCCCAGGGCGCTCCAGTAATAGTCGGCCAGTGCGCTGTTGCCTTGGACGGCCCAGGACTGATGGGCAATGGCGGCACGCTTTATCCGCACGAAACTCTCGGGGTCCAGGCCGTCCCTCAACAACGTGTTGCGCAGCGTCTCGAGCGCGTGTTCGGCCGGGGGCAGGTCCTCGCGGGCCAGGTCGGCGTTGAGGCTCAGGAAACCGACGCCGCCGAAGACGTCCCGCTCCACCCACGGGCCATAGGACAGGCCGTCAGCCAGGCGCAGTTGCCGGTAGAGCGCCCAATCCAGGTAATCCTTGAGCAGGTCGAAGGTTTCATCATGTTGTTGCTCCAGCACCGGCTCCGGGAACAGCCAGTGAAGCTTGGCGCTGTCGCCGACCAGCCCACGAATCAGGTTGCGCTTGGTCACCGCGCTGTAGCGGATCTGCGCCAGCGGTTCATGGACGCTGGGTTCGACCGGTTCGAGCTCGCCGAAGGCGCGTTCCAGATAGGCCGGCAGCAGTCGATCGAGGTCACCTACGACGATCAACGTCATGTTATTGGGCGCGTACCAAGCCTTGCGCACCTGTTCCAGTTGGGCGACGGTAAAGCGTTCGACCTCGGCCCGTTCCGCACAACGCAAGCCCAGTTCCACGGCCAGTTGGTTGCTGGCTTTGTGGCCCAGGTCCTGGCGGTCGAGCCAGCGTTGCAGATGGGTGTAATGGCCGCCATCCTCGCGCTCTACCACCCGTTTGGCCGCTTCCAGATTCTTTGCGTCAATTCGGGTACGGGTCAGCAATGCCAGCAACAAGTCCAGGACTTTGCGTTGATTGCGCGCTGGCGCCTCGATGACAAACGTCGTGTCGGCGTTGCTGGTGAAGGCGTTCCATTCGCCACCCAGCGCCTGCATGCGCTCTTCCAGGCCGCCCTCGCCGGTATCGTCGACGCCGCTGAACAGCACATGTTCGAGCAGGTGTGGCAGTTCCTTGTCGGCGCAGCTGAAATCATCGAGGCCCACGCCGACCACCAACCGAATCGCCACATGTCCACGTTCCGTGCCGGGCTTGAGCAACAACTGCATGCCGTTGGGCAACGTATATCCCTCGACCTGGAAGCGATCCTGGGCAACGACGGGTAGGGAACCGAACAAAAGCAGGACGAGTAGCAGACAACGCATGGCGGGCTTCCTGGCGGCTTGTAAATCCATGGTCCGGGGACACACTTGTTGACTGGCCGAGACGCCAGTCGTTCAAGGCGAATGGGTGATGTCGGACATTTCGTCGGCGGACAGGGCGCCGATCTCGGATGTTTCCAGCACCACATAGGCGCTGCCGCAGAACAAGGAATTCAAGCGCCGCATGTCGGCGATCAGTTCCAAGTGAAGGGAACTCGTCTCAAGGCTTTGCACGACTTTGCGCTGCAAGCGGCTGACATGGGCGTGGGCCATCCGTCGTTCCTGCGCGCGAAAGCGCCGTTTCTCGCGCAGCAATTGGCGAGCACTTTCCCGATCGGCACTGAGGAAGACCGACAATCCCAGGCGCAGGTTAGCGATCAGATGGCTGTGCAGCCCCGCCAACTCTTCCAGGCCCACGTCAGAGAACGAGCGGCGTTGGGAGGTCTTCTGCTGCTGGACCTTGCGCAACATGCGTTCGATGAGGTCACTGGCCAGTTTGAGGTTGATCGCCAGCTCGATGATTTCCGCCCAGCGGCGACTGTCCTGTTCACTGAGATCTTCACGAGGCATTTGCGCCATGTAGAGCTTGATGGCGCTGCACAGCGCTTCGACGTCATCGCTCATGCTGCGCAGTTGTTGAGTGATCGCCGTTTGCTCGCCTCGCAGGACGCCGAGCATGGACTCGAGCATGTTTTCGATCAGGTCGCCAATGCGCAGGGTTTCCCGCGCGGCGTTCGCCAGCGCCAGGCTTGGTGTGGCGAGGGCGGCGGGGTCCAGGTGCCGTGACGTGGCTTTGCCATTGGCTTGCGGTCGTTCCGGCAGCAGCCAGGCACAGAGCCTGGCCATCGGTCCGACGCTGGGCAACAGCACCAGGCAACGCACGGTGTTATAGAGCAAATGAAAGCCAATGACGGTTTCCTGGGGGCTGAAATCCAGGCCGTCCAGCCAACCCACCAGCGGGTCGAGTACCGGAATGATCAGCAGCAGGCCGATCAGCTTGTACAACAGGCTGCCCAGCGCCACCTGGCGTCCGGCGGCGTTCTGCATGCTGGTGCTGAGGAACGCCAGCACGCCGCTGCCGATATTGGCACCGATCACCAGGCCGATGGCGACTGGCAAGCTGATCACCGCAGCGCCGGCGAGGGTCGCGGTCAGCAAAACCGCCGCCAGGCTGGAATAGGAAATCATTGCGAACAGCGCACCCACCAAGGCATCGAGCAGGATGTCGCCGGTCAACGAGGCGAAAATCACCTTCACGCCCTGGGCCTGGGTGATCGGCGCGGCGGCTTCGACAATCAATTGCAGGGCCAGGATGATCAGGCCCAGGCCGATGGAGACCCGGCCCATCTGGCCGACGCGGGTCTGTTTGCGCGAGAGGAAAAAAATCACTCCGAGGAAGATCAGCAGCGGCGACAGCCGCGACAGGTCCAGGGTCAGCACCCGGGCCATCAATGCGGTGCCGACGTCCGCACCGAGCATGGTCGCCAGGGCAGGGGTCAATGCCATCAGGCCCTGGCCGACGAAGGAAGTGACGAGCATCGCCGTGGCATTGCTGCTCTGGACCATGGCCGTGACCATGATGCCGGCGATGAACGCCAGCCAGCGCCTGGACATGTTCTGGCCAATGACATGGCGCAGGTTCGAGCCGTAGACCCGCAAGATGCCGGTCCGGACGATATGCGTGCCCCAGATCAGCAAGGCCACGGCGGAAAGTAGATTCAGCAGGGTCAGCATGAGGAGCCCCCTGTTAGCGTCCCAGATGGACAAATTGACGGTGCCACATCGTTTTACTTCTTGTACTTAAGCTGTAGTTGCCGAATGGTCCGGGCGCCAGCATTGCACAGCTGAAGATGGGTTTGAAACAAAACTGTCATAAAACAGTTTCCTCGAAAACACCCCGCCCCCTGTAGGAGCGAGCCTGCTCGCGACGGCGGCAGCACATCCAACATCTTTGTTTCAGGCGATCGCTTTCGCGAGCAAGCTCGCTCCCACAGGTTTTGCATTCGAGCGTTTTTTGCAGGCATGAAAAAGGGGCTCACAAGAGCCCCTTCGTTTCACTGCCCTACATCTTTACTGACCCGGGACATCCTTGCGCAGTTTCACCGGATCCTGTTGCTTGCGCTTGCGAGCAATCGCTGTGCGCATCTTGATGTTGATCGCTTCCACCGCCAGCGAGAACGCCATGGCGAAGTAGACGTAGCCCTTGGGCACGTGCACGTCGAACGATTCGGCGATCAGCACGGTACCGACCACCAGCAGGAACGACAGCGCCAGCATCTTCAGCGACGGGTGCTTGTCGATGAACGTGCTGATGGTGCCCGAAGCCAGCATCATCACCAGGACGGCAACGATGATTGCCGCCACCATGACCGGTACATGGGAAACCATGCCCACCGCGGTGATAACCGAGTCCAGGGAGAACACGATGTCGATGATTGCGATCTGGATGATGGTGTAGATGAAGTTGCCACCCTTGACCGACGGCTCATCGCTGCTTTCTTCCTCGCCTTCCAGCGCGTGGTACATCTCCTGGGAGCTTTTCCACAGCAGGAACAAGCCACCGAAGAACAGGATCAGGTCACGACCGGAGATGCCCTGGCCGAACACTTCGAACAGATCGGCGGTCAGGCGCATGACCCAGGTGATCGACAGCAGCAACAGGATCCGCGTGATCATCGCCAGCGCCAAGCCGAAAATCCGGGTGCGCGCCTGCATGTGCTTGGGCATGCGGCTGACCAGGATCGAGATCATGATGATGTTATCGATGCCCAGGACAATTTCCAGGGCGGTCAGGGTAAAGAAGGCAACCCATATTTCCGGGTTGGTCAGCCATTCCATGTGAGTTCCTTTGAGCGAGTGTTAGGCCGCGTCGCGCCTTCGGTTGACCGATAGGGGCGACGCAGCGGGCATTGCTTTTATAGAGTGCTGAACAGCGGAAAAATCCCCATCAGCAAGGCGGCGAACATTATGCACAGGCAAACCAGTACTGCCCACTTCAAGGTGAAGCGCTGGTGATCGCCGAATTCGATACCGGCCAAGGCTACCAGCAGGTAAGTCGACGGAACCAGCGGGCTCAGCAGGTGGACGGGCTGGCCAACGATGGAGGCACGGGCCATCTCGACGCCAGTGATGCCGTAATGGCTGGCCGCTTCCGCCAGAACTGGTAACACCCCGTAATAAAATGCATCGTTCGACATGAAGAAAGTGAACGGCATGCTCACCAGCGCGGTGATGACCGCCAGGTACGGGCCGAGGAAGTCCGGGATGACCGCCAGCAGGCTCTTGGACATGGCGTCGACCATGCCGGTGCCGGACAGGATGCCGGTGAAGATCCCCGCCGCGAAAATCAGCCCGACCACCGCCAGGACGCTGCCGGCGTGGGCCGCAACGCGGTCCTTCTGCTGCTGCAGGCACGGATAGTTGACGATCATCGCAATACTGAACGCCACCATGAACAGCACGGGCAGCGGCAACAGGCCGGCGATCAGGGTGCACATCAAGACCAGGGTCAGCGCGCCGTTGAACCAGATCAGCTTCGGACGGCGGGCGTCCGGGAACTGGGAAACGCTGATTTCGCTGTGGTCCATTTCGTCGCCCGCCAGGTGCAATTCACCCAGGCGCGCACGCTCGCGTTTGCCGTACATGTAGGCAATCGCCAGGATCGCCACGACGCCGGCCAACATGGCGGGAATCATCGGCACGAAGATGTCGGACGGATCCACATGCAGCGCACTGGCCGCCCGGGCGGTTGGGCCGCCCCAGGGGGTCATGTTCATCACGCCGCCGGCGAGGATGATCAGGCCAGCCATGATCCTTGGACTCATGCCGATGCGGCTGTAGAGCGGCAGCATCGCGGCCACGCAGATCATGTAAGTGGTCGCGCCGTCACCATCAAGGGAAACGACGAGCGCCAGAACGGCGGTACCGACCGAAACTTTCAACGGGTCGCCCTTGACCAGCTTGAGGATCTTGCGAACGGCCGGGTCGAACAGGCCGGAGTCGATCATCAGGGCGAAATAGAGAATCGCAAACATCAGCATCACCCCGGTAGGGGCGAGCTTGGTGATGCCTTCGAGCATCATCGGGCCGATCTTCGGTGCAAAACCGCCGAACAGGGCGAACAGGATCGGGATGATGATCAAGGCGATCAGCGCGGAAAGGCGCTTGGTCATGATCAGGAACATGAACGTGATGACCATGGCAAAGCCAAGGAAAGTCAGCATGGGAAATACTCCAGGCGTGGCGCGGCGGGCAAAGGCGAACCGGTCAGGTCAGCGCAGGATGCAAAGCACGGGGCGGACGGATGGAGTGGGCGCAACGGGATGGGTAGCAGCGGACATCAGAATCACCATTGTTGTTGTTAAAAAGGCCGCACGAGCATCAGCAAGCTCGTTGTAGGCCACCGGTCTGTTGCCGGTAGGTGAGGCGATCCTAATCGCGCAAGCTTTCAGCAGCCTTTCGCAGGCCGACCGTATGACCAACGCATGAAGTTACTTTGTGGCGGGGGATTTATTCCCGTTGGACTGCGAAGCAGGCCCAAAAGAGCAGACCGCATTCTTTCGAAATTTCGCAATGACAGGTTTCAGGGCCGCTTCGCGCCCCCAGCGGGGATAAATCCCCTCGCCACAAAAGCAATCAGCGTTTCACTTTGAAGGCTGAAAGATTCAAATACACGTGGGCGTGGTAGCCCTTGATCCGTTGCATCGGTCAATCCTTGATAAAGAGGCGAACCCTCTTGGTTTTCCGCGGGTCAGAGCCTTTACACGCGGGAAAAAAGGAACACCAGCCATGAAAAACGCGGAAACCCCGGTTATCAAAGTGGTGCTTTATGGTGCCATGAGCAGCCTCGGCAGTGCGTTGATGGCTGAACTGCTGCGACGACAGCATGAAGTAATCGCCATTCTGGATGACCTTACCGCCCTGGCCCCACGCCCGGGACTGCGGGCCAAGACCGGCGATCTGTTCGACCCGGAGCGGGTCAAGCAAAGCGTCGCCGGTGTCAGCGCCGTCGTATGCCTGTTGAACGCACCGGGATTGCCGATGAACAGCGAGCAGGTGGAGCGCACATTGATTCCCGGCCCGGTGGAGCAAGTCCTGGCGGTGGATGCGTTGATTGCCGGCATGCAAGCGGTGAACATTTCACGGTTGTTTTTGGTGGGTGACTTCGCGGTGCTCGACGAAGAACAAGCCGACGACGACTTGCAGCGCCATGCCGCCGAAGAAGTGCTTGATGCTCTGAAGAACAGCACGCTGCAGTGGACCCTGATCAACGCGCCCTATGCCGCGCCAGGCTTGGGCATCGAACACTTCAGCCAGGTCAGTACCAGCCTCGAGCCGGGCCTGGCCGAAACCCTGGAGCGGCTCAACCGCGTGGCCGTCGGCATCGCCGATGAGCTGCGCTTGAACCTGCATGTGGGCGAGCACGTCAGTTTTGTCACGGCCGTGTAGGCGTATCAAACGGCGATGGAAGGCAGCGGCAAGCCAGTGAGCGACTCGGCGCTGTTGGCCTGTTCTTCCATCAACCAATCCACGAACAACTTGATAAGAACACCGCGGCGCTTGCGCTGGGGCAAGACCACGTAATACCCCAGCCGGGACAGCACCGTTTGGGCGATCGGACGACACAACAATCCTTGGGCCAGCAAGTTATCCACAAGGTGTCGCCAGCCGATGGCGACGCCCTGGCCGCCGATTGCCGCCTGGATGAGCAGCGTGTAATTGTCGAAGCGCAACTGCCCGGGCGCTGGCGGCGAGTTGATGCCTAATTCGCGAAACACACCACTCCAGTCGAACCAGTTGCTGCTGTTGCCCGCGCGCAGGTGCAGCAACGGGAATTCCGCCAAGGCCTGGGCGGGCAAGGGCAGGGGACGTTCTCCGAGCAGCAGCGGACTGCACACAGGGAAAACTTCTTCGCTGAACAGCCAGCGACTTTCGCCTTGTTTGAAGCGACCATCGCCGAACAACACTGCAACGTCAATATCGGTACGGAGCATGTTGTGGTTGCGCTCGCTGGTCACCAGGCTCACATCCACCTGGGGATTGGCTGCGTGAAACCGATGCAGCCGAGGCATCAGCCAATAAGCGGCAAAGGCAAAGTCCGTCGCCACTTGCAGCACTTCGTGCTGGTGCTGGGCGGTGATCGCATTCAGACCCGCATCGATGCTTTGCAAACCGGTCTGGACTTGCTCGAACAGCAGCGTGCCGGCTTCAGTCAGCTCGATGCCTCGATAGATGCGGTCAAACAGCCGCGTGCCCAGCTGTTCTTCCAACCGTTTGATCTGCTGGCTGATGGCCGGCTGCGTGGTGCCCAGCTCGATCGCGGCCGCGGTGAAGCTTTGCTGGCGAGCCGCTGATTCGAAGACACGGAACAGGTCCAGGGAGAGGTCACCCAAGGCTTCATACATAAGCTGTGCTTATCCTAGTCATTGTCTCGCATGGGCTTTACCCCAAAACTCAGGGGCTACATGCTCAATCGCAGCACTATCGCATAACTGCCTACTATGGAATGCCGCGAATACATGAAGCGCAAGAACATTCTTTTCATCATGGCCGATCAAATGGCCGCGCCAATGTTGCCGATCTATGGTCCGTCGCCCATCAAGTTGCCGAACCTGTCCCGCCTGGCCGACCAGGGCGTGGTGTTCGATGCCGCGTATTGCAACAGTCCGTTGTGCGCGCCGTCACGCTTTACCCTGGTGAGCGGCCAGTTGCCAAGCAAGATTGGCGCCTACGACAACGCGGCGGATTTCCCAGGGGACGTTCCGACGTATGCCCACTACCTGCGCCGCCTCGGCTACCGCACGGCGTTGTCTGGCAAGATGCATTTTTGCGGACCGGACCAGCTGCACGGCTACGAAGAACGTCTGACCAGTGACATCTATCCTGCCGACTACGGCTGGGCCGTGAATTGGGATGAGCCGGATGTGCGGCCGAGCTGGTATCACAACATGTCATCGGTGTTGCAGGCCGGCCCGTGCGTGCGGACCAATCAGCTGGACTTCGATGAAGAGGTGGTGTTCAAGGCCCAGCAATACTTGTTCGACCACATCCGCGAGGACGGCGACCAGCCGTTTTGCCTAACGGTATCGATGACACACCCACACGATCCGTACACGATTCCCAAGGCATTTTGGGATTTGTATGACGACAACGAGATCCCACTGCCGCAAACCCCGGCGCAGGCTGAACTCGATCCGCATTCCCAGCGCCTGCTCAAGGTCTATGATCTTTGGGATAAGCCGCTGCCTGTGGATAAGATCCGCGATGCTCGTCGAGCGTATTTCGGGGCGTGCAGCTACATCGACAGCAATGTCGGCAAGTTGCTGCAAACCCTGGAGGACACCGGGCTGATCGACGACACCATCGTCGTCTTCTCCGGCGATCATGGCGATATGCTCGGCGAAAAGGGTCTTTGGTACAAAATGCACTGGTTCGAAATGGCCGCTCGGGTACCGTTGTTGATCAGTGCCCCGGGGCAGTTCGCCAATCGCCGTGTCGGTGCGGCTGTGTCCACCGCCGACCTGCTGCCGACCCTGGTTGAACTGGCCGGCGGTACGCTGGAGCCAGGTCTGCCACTGGACGGCCGTTCGCTGGTGCCGCATCTGCAAGGGCAGGGCGGACATGATGAGGTCTTCGGCGAATACATGGCTGAAGGCACGATCAGTCCGTTGATGATGATCCGTCGCGGCCCGTGGAAATTCATCTACAGCGAGGATGATCCATGCCTGCTGTTCGATCTACGCAACGATCCCAAGGAGCAGCAAGACCTCAGCCAATCGCCCGAACATCAGTCGCTGTTCGCTGATTTTCTCGCCGAAGCGCGGGCCAAATGGGACATTCCGACGATTCATCAACAGGTACTCGCCAGCCAGCGACGTCGACGTTTCGTCGCCCATGCGCTGACCCTGGGCAAACTCAAGAGCTGGGATCACCAGCCGCTGGTGGACGCCAGCCAGCAGTACATGCGCAACCACATCGATCTGGACGATCTGGAGCGCAAGGCCCGTTATCCACAACCCTGCCAATAAACCAATAACGTAAGGGGAAGCACATGCAAAAGTTATCCACAGTACTGGCCGCCGGGCTGTTGGCGTTGAGCAGTGTTTCGGCGTGGGCCGAGCAAAGCTGCGAGACGGTCAAAATGGCTGACCCGGGCTGGAGCGACATCGCTGCGACCAACGCCATCACCGGTTTCCTGCTGGAAGGCATGGGTTACAAGCCCAAGGTCGATACGCTTGCCGTGCCGATTACGTTTGGCGGCCTGAAAGATGGTCAGGTCGATGTGTTCCTGGGTAACTGGATGCCGGCGCAGCAGGGCTTCTATGACAAATTCGTGGCCAACGGTGATGTTACGCAACTGGCCAAGAACCTTGATGGCACTGAATTCACCCTGGCGGTGCCCGATTATGTCTGGGACGCAGGCGTGCATAACTTTGCCGACCTGAACAAATTCGCGGACAAGTTCGACAAGAAGATCTACGGCATCGGGTCCGGTGCCCCGGCTAACCTTTCCCTGAAAGAAATCATCAAGACCAACGATTTCGGCATGGGCGAATGGAAGCTGGTGGAGTCCAGCGAACAGGCCATGTTGGCGGAAGTCTCCCGGGCGGTGAAAAAACAGAAGTTCGTGACCTTCCTCGGCTGGACCCCGCACCCGATGAACGTGCAACTGAAGATGCACTACCTCAAGGGCGGCGAGAAATATTTCGGCGATACCGGCAGCGTGTACACCTTGACGCGCAAAGGTTATGCACAGGCCTGCCCGAACGTTGGCAAACTGCTGACCAACCTGAGCTTCACCCAGGAAATGGAAAACAGCATCATGGCTGAGGTGGTGACCAAGAAAGTCAGCAACGCCGACGCGGCCAAGGCCTGGATCAAGGCCAATCCGGCGGTGCTGGATAAATGGCTGGATGGCGTGAAGACCGTGGACGGTAAGGACGCGCTGGCGGCGGTGAAGGCCAAGCTCTGACAGCTGCGCCGGGCTCTTGTGGCGAGGGAGCTTGCTCCCGCTCGGTCGCGCAGCGGCCGCAGAATCGGGCCTGCTGCGCAGTCCAGCGGGAGCAAGCTCCCTCGCCACGTTGGTTCACCTGATACTCTTGCGCCAAACCCCATTCTTGAGGCCCCATGGCAATCCCCACGCGCCATTCGCTGTTTCCATTCCTGAGCTGGCTACCCCGGCAGACGCGCGCCAGTGTCGGCCGTGACCTGGTTGTCGGCCTCAGCGGTGCGATTCTCGCGCTGCCGCAGTCCATTGCCTACGCCCTGATTGCCGGGTTGCCACCCGAGTACGGACTGTACGCGGCGATCGTGCCGGTGCTGATCGCCTGCTTGTGGGGCTCGTCGTGGCATCTGATCTGCGGTCCTACGGCGGCGATCTCCATTGTCCTGTACGCCACGGTCAGTCCCCTGGCCGTTCCGGCAACCCAGGACTACATCACGCTGATCCTCTTGCTGACGGTCTTGGCGGGTATTTTCCAATGGCTGCTCGGGTTGTTGCGGTTCGGGGCGCTGGTCAATTTTGTCTCGCATTCGGTGGTGCTGGGTTTCACCTTGGGCGCAGCGGTGGTCATTGCCTTGGGGCAACTGCCGAACCTGCTGGGCCTGGACCTGCCGAACGAAGCCACGGCGTTGAAAAGCTTGCTTATGTTGTTCAACCACATCGCAGCTGTGGATAAGCCTTCGCTGTTGTTGGGACTGGGCACCCTGGCGCTGGGCATTGTGCTCAAGCGCTTGCTGCCACGCTGGCCAAGCCTGTTGATAACTTTGGTCATCAGCAGCCTGGTGGTCTGGGTGTGGCCGGCGATGTTCGGGCATGTGGCGTTGGTTAGCGCCTTTGTCGGGCGCCTGCCGCCGTTCACACCGCTGCCGCTGGACCTGGAATTGATCTTGCGCCTGTTGCCCGGTGCCGTGGCGGTGGGCATGCTCGGGCTGGTGACCAGTCTGTCCATTGCCCGGTCGCTGTCGGTCCGCTCCGGGCAGTTGCTCGATGCGAATCAGGAGGTGAGGGCGCAGGGTCTTTCCAATATTGTTGGAGGTTTTTTCGCAGGATCGTTGTCAGCCGGTTCCTTCACTCGCTCGGGCCTCAGCTACGAGGCTGGCGCCTGCTCGCCCCTGGCCGGGATGTTTTCGGCATTGTGGGTAGCGCTGTTTGCCGTTGCCGGCGCGAAATTGATCGCGCACATTCCGATTCCCGCCATGGCCGGCAGCATCCTGCTGATCGCCTGGGGCTTGGTGGACCATCGCGGGATCCGGGCGTTGTACCGGGTGAGTCGCTCCGAATTCCTGGTCATGGGCCTGACCTGCCTGGCCACGCTGTTGCTGGAATTGCAAACCGCTATCTACGCCGGCGTACTCGCCTCGCTGTTTTTCTACCTCAAGCGCACCTCCCAGCCACGTGTGCACCATAGCCGCGAAGGCGAGGCGGACATCTTGCGGGTGGGCGGCTCGATCTTTTTCGGCGCCAGTCATTATTTGCAGGTGCGTTTGCAGCGTATGCAGGCGCAACGGGTGGTGATCGACGCCCAGCAGATCAACTTCATCGATTATTCGGGCGTGGAAATGCTCCATCAGGAAGCCCGGCGGTTGCGCGGCCAGGGGCGTAGCCTGACCTTGCGTGGGGCAAGGCCGCAGGTGGTGGAGGAACTGCTGAAACTGGAAGGAGCGCAGGCGTGCCCGATTCACTTCGAAGAATAGGACACAAGGCAGACATACTCAGTGGCGAGGGAGCTTGCTCCCGCTGGGCTGCAAAGCAGCCCTAGAGGGTCTGTCAGTCTTATAGCGCCAACTGACGACGCAACTCGGCCAGCACCGGCGCCGTATCCGGGCGTACCCCGCGCCACAGGTAGAACGCTTCGCCCGCCTGCTCGGCCAGCATGCCCAGGCCGTCCATCGCCACCGCCGCGCCATGTTCTCGGGCCCAGCGGCAGAAGGATGTCGGCTCCTTGCTGTACATCATGTCGTAGCAGAACGTCTGGCCCGGCTCGATCAGGCTTGCGGCAATCGGCGGTACATCGCCCGTCAGGCTGGCGGACGTGGCGTTGATGACCAGGTCTACCGGCTCCTTCAACCAATCAAAACCACTGGCCGAGACCGGGCCCAGGTCGGCGAACAGCTCAGCCAGCAACTCGGTTTTTTCCACCGTCCGATTGGCGATGATCACCGACGCCGGTGCTTCGGCCAGCAGCGGTTCCAAGGCGCCGCGCACCGCACCGCCGGCGCCGAGCAAGAGGATGCGCTTGCCCTTGAGGCTGAAACCGGCGTTGACGGTCAGGTCCCGCACCAGCCCCGCACCGTCGGTGTTGTCGCCCAAGAGGCGGCCGTCGGCCAGTTTGCTCAAGGTGTTGACCGCCCCGGCGCGCTGCGCCCGGTCGGTCAAGCTGTCAGCCAGGCGGAAGGCGTCTTCCTTGAACGGCACGGTGACGTTCGCCCCACGGCCCTCGCGGAAAAATTCCCGGGCGCAACCGGCAAAATCCTCCAAGGGTGCCAGCAACGTGCTGTAGTCCAGCACCTGCCCGGTCTGCTCGGCAAACAGGCGATGGATCATTGGCGACTTGCTGTGGCCGATCGGGTTACCCATTACAACGTAGCGGTCCATTGATAATCCCCGTTCAGACCGTGGCCAGCCAATCGCGATCCTGCAGGAAGTACTCGGTCAGGCGAGCCTCTTCGCTGCCCGGTTCGGCTTTCCAGTCATAACTCCAGCGGACCTGCGGCGGCAGGGACATCAGGATCGACTCGGTACGCCCGCCCGATTGCAGGCCGAACAGCGTGCCGCGGTCATAGACCAGGTTGAATTCCACGTAGCGTCCACGGCGGAACTCCTGGAATTCCCGTTGCTTGGCCGTGAACGGGTCGTGCTTGCGACGACGCACGATAGGCAGGTAGGCATCGATGTAGGCATCGCCAATGGCGCGCATGAAGGCGAAGCTGGTGTCGAAGTCCCACTCGTTCAGGTCATCGAAAAACAGGCCGCCGATACCTCGGGGCTCGTTGCGATGCTTGATGTGGAAATAGCTGTCGCACCAAGCCTTGTAGCGCGAATAGATATCCGGGCCGAACGGTTCGCAGGCTTGCTGGGCGATGCGGTGCCAATGCACGCAATCTTCTTCCACGCCGTAATAAGGCGTCAGGTCGAAGCCACCGCCAAACCACCAGACCGGCTCCTCGCCTTCCTTTTCGGCGATGAAAAAGCGCACGTTGGCGTGGGACGTCGGCACATGGGGGTTGTGGGGGTGGATAACCAGTGACACGCCCAGGGCTTCGAAGCCGCGCCCGGCCAGCTCAGGCCGGTGGGCACTGGCTGACGGTGGGAGACCGCTGCCGAAGACGTGGGAAAAGTTGACGCCGCCCTTTTCGATCACCGTGCCGTTTTCGATCACTCGCGTACGACCGCCACCTCCGGCTGGCCGGGTCCAGGCGTCCTCGACGAAGCGAGTGCCACCGTCCTCGGTTTCCAGTGCCGCGCAGATGCGGTCTTGCAGGTCCAGCAGATAGGCTTTCACGGCCTCGGTGCGAGTAGTCATGACATCACCTTGATCAGGGCTACGCTGCTCGGCGTACAAGGCCGCCGGCAAAATGGGCGCACAGGATAACACCGCATCCGCCCACACCACAGTTGACGTGGATCAAGCTTAGGAGTCCGATAGCAGGCTTGGTAAAAGTCCCACGATAAGGAGAAAGTGAAGATGGCCAAACGCATCCAGTTCAGTTCCCACGGCGGCCCAGACGTACTTGAGTTCGTGGATTACCAGCCCGCCGAGCCCGGTCCGCAACAGGTCCGCGTGAGCAACAAGGCCATCGGCCTGAACTTCATCGACACCTATTACCGCAGTGGCCTTTATCCGCCACCGGCCTTGCCGTCGGGGCTCGGTGCGGAGGGCGCGGGTGTGGTCGAGGCCGTTGGTTCGGACGTCACGCGTTTCAAGGTCGGTGACCGCGTCGCCTACGGCAGTGGTCCGCTGGGGGCGTACAGCGATGTCCACGTATTGCCCGAGGCCAATCTGGTCCACTTGCCCGAGGCCATCAGTTTCGAACAGGCCGCCGGGGTGATGCTCAAGGGCCTGACCGTGCAATACCTGCTGCGTCAGACTTACGAGCTCAAGGGCGGCGAGACTGTTCTGTTCCACGCCGCCGCCGGTGGCGTGGGCTCCTTGGCCTGCCAGTGGGCCAAGGCCTTGGGCGTGAAGCTGATCGGCACCGTCAGCTCGGCGGAAAAAGCCGCCATCGCCAGATCCCATGGCGCCTGGGAAGTCATCGACTACAGCAAGGAAAACGTCGCACAGCGCGTATTGGAATTGACTGACGGGAAGAAAGTCCCGGTGGTGTATGACGGCGTTGGCAAGGACACCTGGCTGACCTCCCTGGACTGCACGGCGCCGCGTGGCCTGGTGGTGAGCTTCGGCAATGCCTCCGGTGCGGTGGACGGCGTGAACCTGGGGATTCTCTCGGCCAAGGGCTCGCTGTACGTCACCCGCCCGACCCTGGCGACCTACGCCAACAATGCCGAAAACCTGCAGCGCATGGCCGATGAGCTGTTCGGGATGATCGCCAGTGGCAAGCTCAGCGTGGATATCAATCAGCGATTCCCGCTGGCTGAAGCGGCCAAGGCGCATACCGAATTGTCGGCGCGGCGGACGACGGGGTCGACGATCCTCCTGCCCTGATCCAGTGGCCGCTAAAAGACCGGTGGGAGCGAGCTTGCTCGCGATAGCGGTGTATCAGTCAACATCTATGCTGACTGACCTGACGCCATCGCGAGCAAGCTCGCTCCCACAGTTGCTTTGTGGTGTTCATAAATACTGCGTGAACACAAAACCCTGTGGGAGCGAGCCTGCTCGCGAAAGCGGTGTATCAGCCAACATTGATGCTGGCTGACCTGACGCCTTCGCGAGCAGGCTCGCTCCCACAGTTGATTGTGTGCTGACAAAAAGTCAGTCCGGGCGCACCACCTTGCCCGTCGCCAAATCACGAATCACGCTCGGGTTCTTGCGCCCGCCCAGGTTACCGCCCAGCACCAGATCGAGCTGGCCGCGGAAATACTGTTCGACGCGGATGCGCGTGCGCGCCGCCGGCCGGCCTTGTGGGTTGGCCGACGTGGAGACCAGCGGGCCGATCAACGAGCACAAGTCACGGACGATTGGATGATCGCTGACCCGCAGCGCAACGGTGTCATGCACGCCGGTGATCCACTCCGGCAACAGATCCTGGTGCGGCACCAGCCAGGTATTGGGCCCCGGCCAGGTGCTGGCCATGCGGTCCATCCAGGTTTCGGGGAAGTCTTCGAACAGAAAGTCGAACTGGCGAATGTTGTCAGCCACGAGTATCAAGCCCTTGTCGGGCCTTCGGGACTTGATAGCCAACAGACGCTCCACCGCATCCTCGTTCCACGGATCGCAACCCAGGCCCCAGACCGCTTCGGTTGGATAGGCAATCACCGCCCCGGCGCGAATTTCTCGCGCGGCTTGTTGCACACGCCAACTGTTGACCATGAAACATTCTCCGCAACGCAAATAAGGCTGTGGGCAGTTTACCGATCTTCCCCATAAAACCTAGCGTGCGAACCAACGACCGCTGTCACAAATGGCGCGTCCCTCCATTTCCAGCTCGGTCAACGCCGCCAGCACCTTGGGCGGACCCCAGCCGCTGGCGTCGGCCAACGCCTCGCTGCTCAGCGGTGCGGCATGCAGCAGGCGCAGCAGCGGATGGGTCACGGGCACAGGCTCGGCGGCCAGCGGCAGCCGCTGCCAACCGCGCAATGCTTCGAGAATGTGCTCGACAGTTTCCACCAGCGCCGCCCCGTCGCGGATCAATTGGTGACAACCTCTGGCCCCAGGATGATGAATCGACCCTGGAATGGCATACACCTCGCGACCCTGTTCCGCCGCCAGCCGGGCGGTGATCAGCGAACCGCTCGCGACACTGGCTTCGACCACGAGCACGCCGAGGGATAAGCCGCTGATGATCCGGTTTCGACGCGGGAAGTTGCCGGCGTTAGGCGCTGCGTCCAGCGGAAACTCCGATATCACCGCGCTGCCCTGGGCAATCATCGCCTCCGCCAGCCGTCGATTGCGCTGTGGATAAAAATTTTCGAGGCCGGTGCCCAGCACGCCGATGGTTTGCCCGCCGACATCCAATGCCGCTTGATGGGCAGCGGCGTCGATGCCCAAGGCCAGGCCGCTGGTAATGACAAAACCGGCGCCGGCCAGGCTTCGAGAAAACGCCGCCGCCGTATCCATGCCCGGGCGGGATGCCCGGCGACTGCCGACCATGGCCAGCTGCGGCTTTTCCAGGATCGAGGCGTCGCCCGCGACCATCAGCAGCGGGGGCGCGTCGCTGATCTGGGCGAGCAAAGCGGGGTAGTCAGGCTGGTCCCACATCAATAAATGCTGGGCCGGACCGTCTAGCCAGGCCAATGCGTGGGCGGCACCGTCGCGTATTTGCGGGGCGCGTCGGGCCTCGGCGCACGTGGCCGGCAACCCCAGCGCCCGCCATGCGCTCGCCGGTGCGCTGATGGCTTTGGACGCTGAGCCAAAAGCCTCCATCAGGGTCATGAAACGTTTAGGCCCCAATTCCGGCAAGCGATGCAAGCGCAGACGGGCCTCCAGTTCCGCAGGCGGAACCGAAGCAGATTCAGGCAATGGCATGTGATCAATCCTTGATCGTTATAGCCCCGTTCAAGCGGGAACAAGCTGTGGATAACTCTGTTGGTAACTTGTGAGACACGTTACGGATTGCGCACCTTGTCGAGTATCGCCAGCGATCGCGAGGCGTACAGCACCAGGCCATAACTGAGTTTGTCGTAGGTGCGGAATACCATCAGCAGGCCGGCGCGTTCGTCCGGGATCTTCACCGGTGCACCGGTGATACGGTCACGCACGGTTTCGCCGGTCTTCATCACGGCCAGAACGTTGCCCTCAACCAGCCCGTCGCGCCGCCCCTTGTTCAGCGTCACCACGTCCATCGCGCCGATCTGCGTTACGCCACGGGGTACGTCGAGGATGAGCCCCTGGATGTCCGATTTCGGCGCGCTGGGCATGAAAGTCGAATTGATCGAGCGCTCTTCGCCGCTGAACAGGCGATCGCCCAGGCGTACCTCTTGCGTGGTCCGTCGCAGGGCCAGTGTCGTGACATCGCCTTCGGTGGCAACGATTTCACCGCTGCCGATGTCATCGGCATTGATGCCCAGAAACTCCTTGGTCTCGGGATCGGTGTAGACCTTACCCTGGCGGAAGATGCCGTAGGCCGGCTGGCTCGTGTCGAAGTCGCCGCGGGCGAAGATCCGGTCGCCGGTGCCGCTGAGCACTCGTTCGGCGTCGCCTGCAACGACGTAGGGTGCCTTGTTGAAATCTTCCGCCGTGTCGACGATGCGGTTGCTCAGCAAAAAACTGTTAATGGCCTGCAGCGGGATGCTCGGGATCGCGTCAGCCACCGGTGAACTGCGAATGCGAGGCGACAGCTTGATGGTGCCGCGTGAGGTGCCGCGATTGAGGGTCAGGCGCGGCTGGCCGTTGATGTAGACCAGCGACAGGGTGTCGCCGGGGTAGATCAGGTTGGGGTTTTCGATCTGCGGGTTGGCCTGCCACAGCTCGGGCCATTTCCATGGTTCGCGCAGGTATTTGCCGGAAATGTCCCACAGCGTGTCCCCCGTCACCACTGTGTATTGCTGGGGAAAACCTTCCCGAAGTTGCACTTGCCCGTGCGCGATACCGGCCGAAGCCAGGAGCAGCAGGGCGAGTAGTGATTTCCTCATGCGGTGAATCCCTTTATTATGTGCGTTCGCGTAAAACGCCAGAGCCCCCGTGGCTCGCTCTGTTTCAAGAGCAACGTTTTACAACGGTAGCCTGCATCCCAATACACGCCAGGCAAGCCACCCGACTTTACTTCACACGTGCATTTATCAAGCTTATGGCCATTTTGAACATTCTCGAATTTCCGGACCCGCGCCTGCGCACTATCGCCAAACCGGTGGCCGTAGTGGACGACGAAGTGCGTCAGCTGGTCGATGACATGTTTGAAACAATGTATGAGGCGCCAGGCATCGGCCTCGCCGCGACCCAGGTCAACGTGCACAAGCGTATCGTCGTCATGGACCTCTCCGAAGACCGCAGCGAGCCCCGGGTGTTCATCAACCCCGAGTTCGAAACGCTCACCGACGAGATGGAGCAGTACCAGGAAGGCTGCCTCTCGGTGCCGGGCTTCTACGAAAACGTCGACCGTCCGCAGAAGGTCAAGATCAAAGCCCTGGACCGCGACGGCCAGCCTTACGAGCTGATCGCCGAAGGCCTGCTGGCGGTGTGCATCCAGCATGAATGCGACCACCTCAACGGCAAGCTGTTCGTCGATTACCTGTCTAATCTCAAGCGTGACCGGATCAAGAAAAAACTGGAGAAGATCCATCGCCAGAACGCTTGATGCCCCTCTTCAAAGGCTTGCCGCGGCAAGCCTTTTTCTTTTTGCGACTGCTTTGTAACTGAGAGCTTCCCATGACTGAGCCACTGCGCATCGTCTTTGCCGGCACTCCCGAATTTGCCGCCGAACACCTCAAGGCCCTGCTGGCCAGCCCCCATGAAATTGTCGCGGTCTATACCCAGCCGGATCGTCCTGCCGGTCGCGGACAGAAACTGATGCCCAGCCCGGTCAAGCAGCTTGCCTTGGAGCACGGCTTGCAAGTCCTGCAACCGCCGACCCTGCGCGATGCCCAGGCCCAAGCAGAACTGGCGGCGCTCAAGCCCGACTTGATGGTGGTGGTTGCCTACGGCCTGATCCTGCCGCAAGTGGTGCTGGATATCCCGCGCCTGGGCTGCATAAACAGCCACGCCTCGTTGTTGCCGCGTTGGCGCGGTGCCGCGCCGATCCAGCGTGCGGTGGAAGCGGGCGATGCCGAGAGCGGCGTGACCGTCATGCGCATGGAAGCAGGCCTGGACACCGGGCCGATGCTGCTCAAGGTCAGCACCCCCATTGGCGCCGAAGACACCGGTGGCAGCCTGCACGACCGCCTCGCGCTGATCGGCCCGCCAGCGGTGGTCCAGGCCATTGCCGGCCTGGCCGCCGGCACGCTGGAAGGCGAAGTGCAGGATGACAGCCTCGCCACCTACGCGCACAAACTGAACAAGGACGAAGCCCGCATCGACTGGAGCCGCCCGGCCGTTGAGCTGGAACGGCTGGTGCGCGCCTTCAACCCTTGGCCGATCTGCCACAGCACCTTGAACGGCGAAGCCCTGAAAGTGCTGGCGGCCAGTTGCGCCGAAGGGAAGGGCGCACCGGGAGAAATCCTCAGTGCCAGCAAGGACGGCCTCGTTGTCGCGTGTGGCGATCAAGCATTGTGTCTGACACGTCTGCAATTGCCCGGCGGCAAGGCGCTGGGCTTCAGCGACTTGTTCAACAGCCGTCGTGAGAAATTTGCCATCGGCACCGTCCTCGGCCAAGCGGCGGACGCTTCATGAATCCGCGTCTGGCTGCCGCCAAGGCACTTGCCGCTGTACTCAGCGGGAAAGCCTCGCTGAACAGTTCCCTGCCGGCGCAGCTGGACAAGGTTGAGGACCGTGATCGCGGTTTCACCCAAGACCTGGCGTTCGGCACCGCCCGTTGGCAGCCGCGGCTGTCGGCCCTGGCTGCCAAGCTGTTGCAGAAGCCGTTCAAGGCCGCCGATGCCGACGTCGAAGCGCTGCTGCTGGTGGGGCTCTATCAACTGCTCTACACCCGCGTCCCCGCCCACGCCGCCATCGGCGAAACCGTGGGCTGCGCCGACAAGCTGAAAAAGCCCTGGGCCAAGGCCCTGCTCAATGCCGTGCTGCGCCGCGCCCAACGGGAAAGCGAAACCCTGCTGGGTGAACTGGAACACGACCCGGTGGTGCGCACCGCCCACCCGCGCTGGTTGCAGAAATCCCTCAAGGCCTTCTGGCCCGAGCAATGGGAAGCCATCTGCGCGGCGAACAATGCCCACCCGCCGATGATCCTGCGGGTCAACCGTCGCCACCATACCCGCGATGCCTACCTGGCGTTGCTGGGCGAGGCGGGCATCCCGGCCATCCCGTGCCAGTACAGCCGCGACGGCATCGTCCTGGAAACCCCGGGCGATGTGCGCGCACTGCCGGGCTTCGCCGAGGGCTGGATCAGCGTCCAGGACGAAGCCGCGCAATTGGCCGCCGACCTGCTGGAGCTGGCGCCCGCCCAACGGGTGCTGGACGCCTGTTGCGCGCCGGGTGGCAAGACTTGTCACATCCTCGAGGCCGAGCCGAAACTGGCCGGCGTGGTGGCCGTGGACCTGGAAGCCAAGCGCCTGGTGCGAGTGAAGGAAAACCTTGAGCGCCTGGGCCTGGACGCCGAACTATTCGCCGCCGACGGTCGCGACACGGCTGCGTGGTGGGACGGCAAGCCGTTCCAGCGCATCCTGTTGGACGCGCCTTGCTCGGCCACCGGCGTGATCCGTCGCCATCCGGACATCAAGCTCACCCGGCAGCCGGACGACATTGCCGCATTGGCCGTGTTGCAAGGCGAACTGCTTGATGCCATGTGGTCGACCCTGGACGTGGGCGGCATGCTGCTCTACGCCACCTGCTCGACTTTGCCGACGGAAAACACCGAAGTGATCGAAGCATTCCTCGCTCGCACGCCGGGTGCCCGTGAGCTGGACATTGCCACCCAGGCTGGCATCAAGCAGCCCCATGGCCGGCAGTTGTTGGCCCAGGAAGGCGGGCACGACGGGTTCTATTACGCCAAGCTGATCAAAATCGCCGCCGCACGCGGTTAAAACCGATTCGATAGGAGTGACTGGATGAAAATCATCATCCTGGGTGCAGGGCAGGTTGGCGGCTCGCTGGCGGAACACCTCGCCAGCGAGGCCAACGACATCACCGTGGTCGACACCGACGGCGAACGCCTGCGCGACCTCGGCGACCGTCTCGACATTCGTACGGTACAAGGGCGCGGCTCCTTGCCGACGGTATTGCGCCAGGCCGGCGCCGACGACGCCGACATGCTGGTGGCGGTGACCAACAGCGACGAAACCAACATGGTCGCCTGCCAGGTCGCCCACACGTTGTTTCACACCCCGACCAAAATCGCCCGGGTTCGCGAAGGGGCCTACCTGACCCGCGCCGACCTGTTCGACAACGAAGCGATCCCGGTGGACGTGCTGATCAGCCCCGAGCAGGTGGTGACCAACTACATCAAGCGCCTGATCGAACACCCCGGTGCCTTGCAAGTGATAGATTTTGCCGAGAGCAAGGCGCAACTGGTGGCGGTCAAGGCCTACTACGGCGGACCGCTGGTGGGCCAGCAACTGCGCCAATTGCGCGAGCACATGCCCAATGTCGAGACCCGCGTGGCAGCGATTTTCCGCCGTGACCGGCCGATCCTGCCCCAGGGCGACACCGTGATCGAAGCCGATGACGAAGTCTTCTTCATCGCCGCCAAAGCGAATATTCGCGCGGTCATGAGCGAAATGCGCCGCCTCGACGAAAACTACAAACGCATCGTCATCGCCGGCGGCGGCCAGATCGGCGAACGCCTGGCCGAAGCCATCGAAAGCCGCTACCAAGTCAAGATCATCGAGATGAACCCGGCACGCTGCCGCTACCTCTCCGACACCCTCGACAGCACCGTGGTGCTGCAGGGCAGCGCCTCCGACCGCGACCTGCTGCTGGAAGAAAACATCGCCGACGCCGACATCTTCCTGGCCCTGACCAACGATGACGAAGCCAACATCATGTCCTCGCTCCTGGCCAAGCGCCTGGGGGCCAGGAAGGTCATGACCATCATCAACAACCCGGCCTACGTCGACCTGATCCAGGGCGGCGACATCGACATCGCCATCAGCCCGCAACTGGCAACCATCGGCACCTTGCTGGCCCACGTGCGCCGCGGCGATATCGTCAGCGTCCACTCCCTGCGCCGCGGCGCGGCCGAAGCCATCGAAGCCATCGCCCATGGCGACGCCAAATCCAGCAAAGTCATCGGCAAAGCCATCCGCGACATCGGCCTGCCGCCCGGCACCACCATCGGCGCCATCATCCGCGACGAAGAAGTGCTCATTGCCCACGACGACACCGTGATCCAGACCGGCGACCATGTGATCCTGTTCCTGGTGGATAAGAAGCACATTCGCGACGTCGAAAAGCTGTTCCATGTGGGGTTGAGCTTTTTCTGATCCAGGCTGTGCGGTGGCAGTCATGGCCTCATCGCGAGCAAGCTCGCTCCCACAAAGGCTCGCTGTCGTTCACAAATATTGTGATCGACCGAGATCCACTGTGGGAGCGAGCCTGCTCGCGAAAGCTATCTAACAGCCAACTGATCAACCCCTGACACACCGATAAGGACGCCCCCATGCTCGACTCCCTGGAAAAAATGCTCGCCAAGGGCATGGACAGCGCCCTCCTGCGCTTCGGCCTCGGCAAAGGCTACTTAGACCTAGGCGAATTCCCCCGCGCCGCCGAACACCTCCAACGCTGCGTTGAATTCGACCCGAAGTACTCCGCAGCCTGGAAACTACTGGGCAAGGCCCACCAAGGCCAAGGCGACGCCGCCGCAGCGCGCCAAGCCTGGGAACAAGGCCTGGAAGCCGCCCGAGCCCATGGCGACAAACAGGCTGAAAAAGAAATGACCGTGTTCCTCAAGAAGCTGGATCGCCAGCCCTGAATCCACACAAAACTGCTTTTGTGGCGAGGGAGCTTGCTCCCGCTTGACCGGGCTGGCGCTCCAGTGCGCAGCACTCACCAAAAAGCCCACCGCATTCTCAATACCAGCCCATCAAGCAGCCAACACGATCTGTCTGGCTGCTTACTGATAGGCTTTCACCGCTTCAGCATCGGCCCCCAACGCACCCTCTCGATACTGATCACCAAGACCTGACCGGAGACATACATGTCCGAAATTACTCAATTGGTCATTGCCTTGGTGTTGTCCTTTCTGCTTGATCGATTCCTCAAACCTTATCTGCTACGCAAGTGGCTGGGCGTGGCGTTGATGGCTGCGGGTGTGGTTGGCTGCTTTGTGGCAGGTCAGACCCGCGTGTTGGGGTTTGATCTGGGGTTGCTGTCGGTTTTTGCCGTGGTGATAGGGATGGGGTTGTTCATGAAGCGGCGGCGGTTTGAGGAGGTTGGCTGAGGGGGGATGACGGATGGATTAATATCAGGTAATAAATCCGTTCCCTTAAGTGGTCCCTGTGTATGCGCATTGCAGTGTTGGCCCTGGTCCTCACGCTGTTCGGCTGCGCTAGCGCGTCGGACCCGCCGAGGGGCGAGGGTGGCGGTTGGCGGTCCTTCTATGTGGTGAATCATGGCCTGCATACTGGGTTGGTGATTGCGCGCTCCGATCTGCTTCAAGTGCTTCCCGCACTGGTCGAAGCATTCAGCGAAGGCGACTTCGTTGAGTTCGGCTGGGGTGACGAGGATTTCTACCGAGCCCCACAAGCCACCTTGAGCCTCGCCCTGGGAGCCTTGTTCGGGTCGACGGCAACCGTGCTGCATGCGGTCAAGATTGACGGGGACCCGAGGCGGCGTTTCACCGCAAGCGAGGTCATCGAGGTGCGGGTGACGGAGGACGGCTACCGACGACTGCTCGCGTTCGTGGCCGGGACCTTCACCCGCTCAGCGACGGGCACCTTGGTGGTGCTCGGGCCTGGCCTGTATGGAGAGAGCCGGTTCTACCAGGCCGAGGGTCACTATTCGCTGTTTTATACCTGCAATACCTGGGTCGCAGAGGCGCTGGCCGCGAGCAACTGCCCAATGTCGCCCGTAGCGGTGATTACGGCGGGGAACGTCATGTCGCAGTTGCGCCGAGCGACAGCGGTCGGCGCTTTTTGCGGGCTCGCCCCCACAGTGGGCGGCGTTGGGCTCGGTGTTCGGTTCGACACATCCCCCCTCGCGTGGAAGTGAGAGCAAATTTCCCCTTCCTGGTAGCCAGTCCCTGTGGCGATTAAGGCGCTTGATGCCGACAGAACCTCTTCCGGATCTTTATAGCAACATGCCCGTTGGTATGGATAATCTATCTGCGAATCATTAGCATTAGCGGCATTGACCGTTTCCCCGCAGGTACTCACTCATGCTATTTCCATCTCGCCTTACGTTGCTCGCTGCGTGCTGCTCAGTCAGTTTTCTTGCCCAGGCGGCAGCGCCTATTGAATTGGGCGTGACCGACGTTACTGCCGATGCGATTAAAACCAATTCCAACACGTTATCGGCGCCCTATGCGGGGGGGCAGGTGGCGAGGGGAGGCCAGATGGGGGTGCTGGGCAATCAGGACAACATGGATGTCCCGTTCGTGATGACCAGTTACACCTCGCAGTTGATTGAAGATCAGCAAGCGGAAGACGTGGGTGATGTGCTGCTCAATGATCCGTCGGTGCGTCAGTCCTATGGGTTTGGTAACCAATCCCAGGTGTTCGTGATTCGAGGCCTGCCGCTTGCTAGCGACGACATTTCCTACAACGGGCTGTACGGTGTTTTACCGCGCCAAATTCTGTCGACGGATGCGATTGAGCGCGTCGAGGTGTTCAAGGGGCCCAACGCGTTCATCAACGGCGTCAGCCCGACGGGTTCGGGTCTTGGGGGCGGTGTCAATTTGCAGCCCAAGCGCGCGGAGGATGTCCCGACTCGTCGCTATACGCAGGACATCAGCACCGATGGCCGCATGGGCGAGCATTTGGATATCGGGCAGCGGTTCGGCGAGGACAATCGGTTTGGCGCCAGGTTGAACCTGAGCCAGCGCGAAGGTGAAACAGCGATCGACAACCAGGATCAGCGCACAAAGTTGTTCGTTGCTGGCTTGGACTATCGAGGTGATGACTTCCGCGTTTCCACCGATTTCGGCTACCAGAAACAGCGTATCAATGGACTGCGTAACTCTGTGAACATCGGCAACGCCACGCGCATTCCCACGGCTCCGGATGCGAGTCACAATTATGGACAGGACTGGACTTACTCCGAAACCGAAGACACCTTCGGCATGGTTCGTGGCGATTGGGACTTGAACGAAAACTGGACCGCCTACCTGGCTGGCGGTGTAAAGCACACCCGAGAAACTGGGGTATACGCCACACCGACGCTGGTCGGCAATAACGGTGTCGCGACGATCGGTGGCTCAGAAATTCCACACAACGAAGACAACACATCGTTCAGTGGCGGGCTGAACGGGCGCTTCAACACGGGACCTGTTTCCCACCAGGTTGCGATCGGCGGCTCAACGATCTGGACCGAGCAGGAAAACGCCTACACCTTCTATCGTCCCGTTACCGGCAACAGCAATCTCTACGACACCCCAACGCTACCCAAGCCGACCGCGGTGTCCAGCACCGGCGGTGAAATGGGCGATCCCGGGGTGACCGGCAAAACCCGCAACCGTAGCCTAGCGATTTCCGACACGTTGGGCTTGTTCGATGACAAATTGCTGGTCACTTATGGTGTCCGTCGTCAGCAGTTGCGTGTCGAAAACTATAAGTACGATGGCACCACCTCAAACGGTGTAGCCAATCCAGCAAACGATGGCAGTCGTAGCACGCCCTACGATGAAGCCGTTACCACGCCTGTCTACGGCATTGTCTACAAGCCTGTGGAGAGCGTGTCGCTCTACGCCAACCGAATCGAAGGCCTTGCTAAAGGGCCAGTGGCGTCCGGTTCAGGCATCACCAACCTGGGCCAAGCCTTTCCCCCGGGCCGCACAAAACAGTTGGAAGCGGGCATCAAGCTGGACATGCAAACCTTCGGTGCCAACGTGGGTGTTTTCCGTATCGAGAAACCTTCCGATGGCTACGTCGACAACGCGCAGAACCTCTATGTGCGTGACGGTGAGCAGGTCAATAAAGGGTTGGAGATCAGCGTATTCGGTGAGCCCATCGAAGGTCTCCGGTTGATGGCCGGCGGCACCCGAATGACGTCCGAACTCAAAAACACTGCGGGCGGTTTCAACGATGGCAACCACGCCATTGGCGTGCCAACGTTCCAGCTCAATGCCAGCGTGGATTGGGATGTCCCAGGCATTGAAGGCGCCGCGCTCAGCGCCAGAATGTTGCGCACTGGCGGGCAGTACGCTGATCAGGCTAATAATCTGAGCTTGCCTACCTGGAACCGTTTCGATGCTGGCGCACGTTATAAGATGAAATTCGTAGAGAAAGACCTGACGTTGCGCGTCAATGTGGAAAACATTGCCGACAAGAACTACTGGGCCTCGGCGAACGGCGGCTATCTTTCGCAGGGTGATCCGCGGTTGGTGAAGTTTTCGGGGACTATTGATTTCTGATCAGAAGCGGAACGTGGAGCGTCCCTGGCGACATCCATGGGAGCAAAGCTTGCTCGGATAGTGGAGACCAGCCAAACCTGTATCGACAGACCTGCCCCAATCGCGAGCAAGCTTTGCTCCCACAGATTTCGGCATTTCTTCAGGTAAACCGCATCGTCTGGTTTTGCGACTGCTGCGCCCGAGACGTCGGACCGGCCGAGCGGGAGCAAGCTCCCTCGCCACGGGCGGTGTCTGGGCTGGCGTCATCGCGAGCAGGCTCGCTCCCACAGGGGATTGAGGCTGTTGCAGATACTCTGTTCACCGCCGCCCGGTGTGGGAGCGAGCTTGCTCGCGAGGAGGGTGCCACATTCAATATTGATGCAAGCTGACCCGCCGCTTTCGCGAGCAAGCCCGCTCCCACAGTACGTGGCGTTGGGCTGGATGTTCGGATCGACACTAACCCCTGTGGCGAGGGAGCTTGCTCCCGCTGGCCTGCGCAGCAGGCCCCTGCATTTCCTCAGGCAAACCGCATCGTTCGGTTTTGCGGTCGCTGCGCAACCGAGCGGGAGCAAGCTCCCTCGCCACGGGGAGATGCATTATCAGGAAGCAAGTGGCCTCGCCTTGGCTTCATTTGCGCTTGAGCATCTCAGGCAACTGCGCCACCAATTTCTGATTATTCAACGGCGCCCGAATAAACCCGCGTTGCTTGCCGTCCGGTCCAATCACGGCAAGGTTGCCGCTGTGATCGACGGTGTAGTTGGGTTTGCTGGTGTCCGCCGGGATGAACGGGATGCTCACCGCATTCGCCAGTTTCTGCAGGTCTTCCACCGAGGCGGCGGTGAGGCCTTTGAACTGCGGGTCGAAGTAGCCCAGGTATTGCTTGAGTTGCTTAGGGGTGTCGCGGTTCGGGTCGACGCTTACCAATACGACCTGCAACTTGGCCACAGCCTCGGGCGGCAGTTCGCTTTTGATCTGGCGCAGTTGGGCGAGGGTGGTTGGGCAGATGTCCGGGCAGAAGGTGTAGCCGAAGAACAGCAGGCTCCACTTGTCTTTCAGTCCATCCATCGCCACGGGCTGGCCGTCCTGGTCGGTCATTTTCACGTCCGGCAGGTTGCGGCTTTGCGGCAGCAGGATGATGCCGGCGTCGATCAATGCGGTCGGGTCGCCCTGGCCTTTGCCGGACAGCACCTTGTTGATGGTCAGGCCGAGGATCAGTGCGATCACGGCCGCGAGGATGAAGACGGTTTTCTGGGTTCGAGTCATAGGCTCAACAGTAAGTAGTGATCAACGAGCAGGGCGATGAACAGCAGGAACAAGTACCAGATAGAGTACTTGAACGTATTGATCGCCGCGTGCGGCCGACTGCCACGGTACAACACCACGGCCCATTGCAGAAACCGGGCACCCAGCACTAGCGCACAAACCAGGTAGATCAACCCGCTCATCTGGATCACGAATGGCATCAGGCTCACCGCCAGCAGCACCAAGGTGTACAGCAGGATATGGATCTTGGTGTAGTGCTCGCCGTGGGTCACCGGCAGCATCGGAATGTCGGCCTTGGCGTATTCCTCCTTGCGATGAATCGCCAGGGCCCAGAAGTGCGGTGGTGTCCAGGCGAAGATGATCAACACCAGCAACAGCGGTTCGGCGCTGACGTGTCCGGTGGCCGCCACCCAGCCCAGCAGCGGCGGAGCGGCGCCGGCGAGGCCGCCGATGACGATGTTCTGCGGCGTTGCCCGCTTGAGGAAGCCGGTGTAGATCACGGCGTAACCGAGGAGCGAGGCGAGGGTCAGCCAGGCGGTCAGTGGGTTGGTAAAGATCAGCAACATGGCTTGCCCGGCGACGGCCAGTGCCAGGGCGAAAGTCAGTGCAGCGGCGGGCGAGACCCGCCCTTCGGCCAGCGGCCGCTTATGGGTGCGGGCCATCACCGCGTCGATACGCCGATCCACCACGTGGTTCACCGCGGCCGCGCCACCTGCGCACAGCGCGATGCCCAGGTTGCCGAATACAAGGACCGTCCACGGCACTCCGGCGCGGGTCGCGAGAAACATGCCGACCAGCGAGGTGATCAGCATCAATACCACCACTTTGGGCTTGGTCAGCTCCAGGTAATCGCGCCAGATCGCCTGGCTGTGGCGTTCACCGGTCAAGGTTGCCATGGCATCTCTCCTTTAATCGTAATGGGGGCGACGCCGTGTTCGGGCGGATTGAAGCGCCAGCGCAGCGGGGCGTGGTGCCGTACCCGGACCAGGCTGGTGCGGGCGTGATAATTGACCAGCACCAGGGTCAGCAGCAGGGCGGCGCCCCCGGCGTTGTGGGCCACGGCCACCGGCAGCGGCAGATGAAACACGACGTTGCTTATACCTAATGTAATTTGCGCGACCAGCGCGGTGAGGACCAGCCCCGCCAGTCGGGTCATGCCCACCGTCTTCAGTTGCCAAGCCAGCCCAAGCAGCACAACAGTCACCAGTAACGCGCCGATGCGATGGGTCACATGGATGGCGGTACGGGCGTCGCTGTCCAGTTGCCCGCCCAGGTAGTTCGGGCCGATGTGCTGGGTCAGGTGAAAGCCGTTGGCGAAATCGGCGGGCGGCATCCATTCACCATGGCAGGTGGGGAAGTCGATGCAGGCCACCGCGGCGTAGTTGGAACTGACCCAGCCGCCCAAGGCGATCTGGCCGATCACCAGCAGCAGCCCGGCCGTGGCCCAATGTTGCAGGCGCTTGGGCACGGTCAGCGCCGGCAACACGCCGGACAATCTCAGGGTAAGCAGAAACAACAGGCTCAACGTCGCGAACCCGCCCAGCAGATGACCGGTGACCACTTGCGGCCAGAGCTTCAACGTCACGGTCCACATGCCGAACGCCGCTTGCGCGAACACAACGGCGAGGAGAAACAGTGGCAATTTCAATGGCAAGCCAGGGTGACGACGGTTCGTCCAGGCCCGGGCGGCCAGCGCGGCAATCATCAGCGCCAAGGCACCGGCGAAATACCGGTGGACCATCTCGTTCCAGCCTTTATGGGCCTCAACCGGGGCGTCGGGGAAATGCAATTCGGCATGGGCCAGTTGGGCTTCGCCCTTGGGTACGCTGATGAATCCGTAGCAACCCGGCCAGTCGGGGCAACCGAGGCCGGCGTGAGTCAGGCGGGTGTAGGCGCCTAACAGTACGACAATCAATGCCAGCAACGTGGCGAACAGCGCGAGGCGAAATCCAGGCTTGGCCATGTCGATGTCCTCATCCGATGTTCGACAGTTTCAGCAGGTGCCGCAGGTCGTTGAGCAAATCCTTGCCCTTGACCCGGGCGTCGTAGCGCAGCACTAGGTTGCTGTGGGGATCGATGATCCACAGCTGGGCGCCGCCGGAACCCTGGGCGCCTTTCTGATAGGCAGGCAGATCCAGCGGGTAGCGTTGCAGCTGGGGATATTCGCGCTGCAGCTGGGCGTCGTACTCGCTGTCCAGTGGTTGCGCGATGGCCAGGGCATGGCTGGCGCGGCCGGCTTCGCGGCCCAGGCCGATCTGCACTTGCCGGGCCAGGTAGACCAGCTGGCGGCAGTCCACCGAGCACTCTTGAGGGGCCGTCACCAGGATCTGCCAGCGCTGCTCGTCGGCCTGCACGCCGATGTCGGCGCGGGACTGGCCGTTGCCGATCAACTCGCCGTGGTAGCTGCGGCTGTCGGGGACCCAGAACTGGAATTTGTACATGCCGGTGGCGAGGATCATCGGGCCGATCACGCCCAGCACAATCAACAGCAATTGCACGCGGCCCTTGCGGCGGCTGCGTGCATCGGGCGCTTCAGACGTGTTGGTTGGATTCATGGTGCTTCCCATGGTGTCTCCCTGCGTTGTGCCATCCGAGATAGAGGAAAAGGCCGAACAGCGCCGCCGCCATGGCGAACCACTGCACGGCATAGCCGAGGTGTTTTTCCGGACCCATGGCAACCACCGGCCAATCGGTCTGGTAGGCGCCGGGGCCGCTTTGTTGTCTTAGTTCGTAAGCGAAGCCGCCACGGTCCAGTTCTGCCCAGAGTTTCTGCGGTTCGATGGTGGTGACCAGCCGCGGCCACGGTGCGCTTGCCGGGTCGGCGTGAAGTTGGAACGTGGCGCCGGGTGCGACGTAGACCCAGGCTTGAAGGTCGACAGTCTGTTCAGGTGTGCTGAAGACTGGCGGGGTGCGGCGATCCGGCCAGGGCAGCCAGCCACGATTGACCAGCAGCCAAAGCCCGCTGGCGTGATCGAGGAACGGCTGCAGCAGTTCGACGCCCACCTTGCCGTCGTGCTGGCGGTTGTCCAGGAGCAGGCTGTGCTCGGCGTCGAATTGGCCACGCAGGCTGACCGGTCGAAAGGCCGGATCCGTCGTATCCGAAAGCTCGACGCTGTCCATCGGCTTGGCCACGCGGCGCTCGGCATAAGTGTCCATGAGCACACGTTTCTGTTCGCCCCGGCTCATTTGCCAGAACCCCAGGCACACCATCACCGGCACCAGCACGGCCACCACGAGTGACGGCACGATGCCCGGCCGGAAGCCTTTCATGGCGCCGCCCTAAGGCTAATGAACGGGATAGCTATACTCACGTGCATCGCGTCCCCCCGGAGTGTTTCCAATGCTCAAAGCAGCCATCGCCCTGATGCTGATCGCCACGGTTGCCAGCCTGTTCAGCGGCTTGTTTTTTCTGGTCAAGGACCAAAGCGATTCCAATCGCCTGGTCATCGCCCTGGCAATTCGCGTGGCCTTGGCCGCTGTGACCGTCGGCTTGATTGCCTGGGGCTTTTTCAGCGGCCAGTTGGTGTCGCATGCTCCTTGGTAAAGAGTCGCCCTGATAATGGCTGCCTCAGAGTATGTAGACGAAGAAGAACAAGCCGATCCACACCACATCGACGAAGTGCCAGTACCAGCTCGCGGCCTCGAAGCCGAACTGATGCTCGTTGTCGAAGTGCCCCCGCATGATGCGCATCAGCATCACGAACAGGATGATCGTGCCGATGGTGACGTGGGCGCCGTGGAAACCGGTGAGCATGAAGAACGTCGCGCCGTAGATCCCCGAGCCCAACGTCAGGCCCAGCTCTTTATAGGCGTGGATGTATTCCTCGGCCTGGAAGCCCAGGAACGCGCAACCCAGCAGCACGGTGATCGCCAGCCACACCTTCAATGCGCCGCGATGGCCTTTTTTCAGGGCGTGGTGGGCGATGGTCACGGTGACGCTGGAACTGACCAGCAGGATGGTATTGAGCAGCGGCAAGCCCCAAGGGCTGATCACGTCCTTGGGCGGTGGGAAGAGTTTGGGATCCGGGTTGTTCAACAACGGCCAGACATATTCGAAGTTCGGCCACAGCATCTCCGACAAACCCTTGCTGCCTTCACCGGCCAGGCCGGGCGCCGACACCACCCGGACATAAAACAGCGCGCCGAAGAACGCGACGAAGAACATCACTTCGGAAAAGATGAACCAGCTCATGCCCCAGCGAAACGAGCGATCGAGCTGCGCGCTGTACAGCCCGGCGCGGCTTTCCTTGATGACGGCGCCAAACCAGCCGAACAACATGTAGGCCACCAACAGGCCGCCGACGAAAAAGATCAGCGGGCCGTTGGAGTCCGGGCGTGCCGCCTTCAGGTCGTTGAACCAGGTCGCCAGCCCATACACCGTGACGAACATCCCGACCGTGGCGATGATCGGCCATTTGCTCTGGGCCGGAACGTAATAGTGCTCATGAGTTGCCATTTATTGTTCTCCTTATCGGGCACGCTATCGGTCAGTGTTTAGAGCCACCGGAGGATGACGAGCAGTGATATCGAACAGCGTGTAGGACAGCGTCAGATGCTTCACTTCCTTGGGCATGTCCCGGTCGACGATGAAGCGCATGGGCATCTCGATGCGTTCGCCGGGTTGCAGCACTTGCTGGGTAAAACAAAAACATTCGGTCTTGTGGAAATACGCCGCCGCCGTGCTCGGCGAGATGCTCGGAACTGCCTGGGCGCTCATCGGCCGGTCGGTGGGATTGTGGGCGACGAACACCATTTCGTTCACTGCCCCCGGCTTGACCACCAATTGATCGCCCTTGGGGTAGAAATCCCAGACCATGTCCACCGCGTTGGTCGACAGGAACTGCACCCGCACTTGCCGTGATTCATCCACCGTCTGCACGCCTTCGTACTGCCCACCGGTCTTGCCGTTGATGCCGAACGCCTTGCACATCACGTCGTAGATCGGCACCAGGGCAAACCCGAAGATGAACATGGCCACCACTACCAGCAGCAGGCGGGTGACCAGTTTCTTCAGCGAGATTGAATCAGCCATGGTTCCCGCTCCTCCCCGAGAACCCTGTGGGAGCGAGCCTGCTCGCGATGGCGGCGACTCGGTGTGTCATACACACCGCTATCGCGAGCAGGCTCGCTCCCACACAAGGCCCCGGTGTCATCTATTTCACTTCCGGCGGCGTAGTAAACGTGTGATAGGGCGCCGGCGACGGCACGCTCCACTCCAGCCCTTCGGCGCCATCCCACGGCTTGGCCGGGGCTGGCTCGCCGCCGCGGATGGTCTTGATCACGATGAACAGGAAGAAGATCTGCGTGGTGCCGAACATGAACGCGCCGATGGACGAAACCATGTTGAAGTCGGCGAACTGCAGGTTGTAATCGGGAATCCGCCGGGGCATGCCCGCCAGGCCCACGAAGTGCATCGGGAAGAACGCCATGTTCATGCCGATGAACGAGAGCCAGAAGTGCAGCTTGCCGAGGGTTTCGTCGTACATGTGGCCGGTCCATTTCGGCAGCCAGTAGTACGCCGAGGCGAAAATCCCGAAGATCGCGCCGGGCACCAGCACGTAGTGGAAATGCGCGACCACAAAGTAGGTGTCTTGGTACTGGAAGTCCGCCGGGGCGATGGCGAGCATGAGCCCGGAGAAGCCGCCGATGGAAAACAGGATCACGAACGCCACGGCGAACAGCATCGGCGTCTCGAAGGTCAGCGAGCCCTGCCACATGGTGCTGGCCCAGTTGAACACCTTCACCCCGGTGGGCACGGCGATCAGCAGGGTCGCGTACATGAAGAACAACTCGCCCACCAGCGGGATGCCGACCACGAACATGTGGTGCGCCCAGACGATGAACGACAGGAACGCAATGGCGGCCGTGGCGTAGACCATCGAGGTGTAGCCGAACAATGGCTTGCGCGAGAACGCCGGGATGATCGAGCTGACGGCACCGAAGGCCGGCAGGATCATGATGTATACCTCGGGGTGGCCGAAGAACCAGAACACATGCTGGAACAGCACCGGGTCACCGCCGCCGGCGGCACTGAAGAAGCTGGTGCCGAAGTGGATGTCCATCAGCATCATCGTCACGCAGCCGGCCAGCACCGGCATGACCGCGATCAGCAAAAACGCGGTGATCAGCCAGGTCCAGACGAACAGCGGCATTTTCATCAGGGTCATGCCGGGGGCGCGCAGGTTGAGGATAGTGGCGACCACATTGATCGCGCCCATGATCGAGCTGATGCCCATCAGGTGGATGGCGAAGATGAAAAACGTCACGCTTTCCGGCGCATAGGTGGTGGACAGCGGCGCATAGAATGTCCAGCCGAAATTCGGCCCACCCCCCGGTGTGAACAGCGTCGAGACCAGCATCAGGAACGCCGCCGGCAACAGCCAGAAACTGAAGTTGTTCATGCGTGGCAGGGCCATGTCCGGCGCGCCGATCATCAGCGGCACCATCCAGTTGGCAAGGCCGACGAAGGCCGGCATCACCGCGCCGAAGACCATCACCAGGCCATGCATGGTGGTCATCTGGTTGAAGAACTCCGGCTGTACGATCTGCAAACCGGGCTGGAACAGCTCGGCGCGGATCACCATGGCGAACGAGCCGCCCAACAGGAACATGGAGAACGCGAACCACAGGTACAGCGTACCGATGTCCTTGTGGTTGGTGGTCAGCACCCAGCGCATCAGGCCCTTGGCGGGGCCGTGGGCGTGGTCGGCATGACCGTGGTCATCGATCACAGCACTCATGTCCTTTCTCCTTCGAACCAATGGGCTGGACGGCGCGGGGCAACGCGCCCCGACCGGTTGCGGGAACAGACGTCAGGCCGGCTCATTGGCTTTCTGCCTGTTTGAGTTCCAGCACTTCTTTAGGCGTGACCATGTCGCCCTTGTTGTTGCCCCAGGCGTTGCGTTCATAGGTCACGACCGCCGCGATATCGACTTCCGACAACTGTTTGCCGAACGCCGCCATGGAGGTGCCGGGCTTGCCATGGAAGACGATGTTCAAGTGATCCTTGATTGGCCCGGTGGCGATTTTCGAGCCCTTGAGCGCCGGGAACATCGGCGGCAAGCCCTGGCCTTCGGCCTGGTGACATGCCACGCATGTGGTGTGGTAGACCTTGTCGCCACGCTCGACGAGTTCTTCGCGCGTCCACTCCTTGCTGGTCAACTCTTTAAGCTGCGCGGCTTCGGCCTTGCGTTCGCCCAGCCATTTCTCGTAGTCGGGTTTGGTCTTGACCTCTACCACGATCGGCATGAAGCCATGGTCCTTGCCACACAGCTCGGCGCATTGGCCACGATAGATGCCGGGCTTGTCGACGCGGGTCCAGGCTTCGTTGACGAACCCTGGAATAGCGTCGCGCTTGACCGCGAAGGCCGGCACCCACCAGGAGTGGATCACGTCGGCGGAGGTCACCAGAAAGCGCACCTTGGCATCGACCGGCAGCACCAGCGGCTTGTCGACTTCCAGCAGGTAGTGCTCGCCCTTGGCGCTCTGGTTGTTGATCTGTTCGGCGGGGGTCGCCAGGTTGCTGAAGAACTCGACGTCCTGGCCCAGGTATTTGTAGTGCCACTTCCATTGATAGCCGGTGACCTGGATGTCGATCTCCGACTCGCTGGAGTCGTACATCTTGATCAGCGTGGCTGTGGCGGGGATCGCCATCAGCACCAGGATCAGGAAGGGCACGATGGTCCAGAGGATTTCGACGCGGGTGTTTTCGTGGAAGTGCGCGGCATTCTGGCCGGTTGAGCGGCGGTGCATCATCATCGACCAGAACATGGCGCCGAAGACGATGATGCCGATGACCACACAGATCCAGAAAATGGTCATGTGAAGGTCGAACACTGCATTGCTGATCTGTGTCGCTCCAGGCGCCATATTCACAGTCCAGGCCGCTTGCGCCTGACTGAAAATCGACCACAACAGGAGGCCCATCCATACGTGTGGATGTCGCGTCATTGCGGGTTCCCCTTATCGTTCTTGTTATCCCGTAGGCGTAACGCCTGCGGCAAGGGATCGGCTTTTCAGACTGCTTAATTGACTCGCCGCGCCTTGCTGCACATGCAATCGGGTGTCATCAGCTAACTCCATTCCAACCCGAGTATAGACAGCACCTGCAACCTCGCAACGCGACGGCGTAAATCGTTTGAAACAGCCGGGGCTTGCGCTAGAGCCCATGAATGGAGAAGGATGCGTACTGAGTGATGGCAAACCGATATAACGACGACGTATCAGGGAAGGGGCGGTTATGAAAAATAGGTCTTAGGAGTCAATGCGCGCCAGCTAAGTTATGTCATTCCTATTTCATTGCCTGTTGTTTTCCTGGAGTTGTCATGAACACCGCCGCATTGCGCGAGCAGATCCAAAAAGCCCTGCAACATGAGGCCGAGACCGGCCTGTTGAGCCGTCAGTTGACGGCGCAGTTACCAACGCTGCACCCCGCCATTCAGTTGCCGGATGCGAACGCCAATGACGTCCTGGCGAGATTTGTCGCCGCCTACATCAACGAAGTGCCTGACCTGCTGGATGCAGCCAATGTCGTTGCCAGGGAGGCGGGTATCGAGTCGCAAATCAAACCCGTACTGAAAATTGCCGAGCAGTACTTTCTCCAGCCACCGACCATCACGGCCGGGCATGTCGGGCTCAACAGCCTGCTCGACGAAGCCTATCTGGCGCACCGGTTCGTCGAAGAGGTGAACGACCTCTACATCAAGCATTTCGGCCAGCCGCTGATTCCGTTGGACATGACGGTCGCCAACCTGATCGCCCACCAATTGATCGGTGAGGCGTTTGCCAACCAGCTCGATGAAGTGGTGCATCACACGTTCGATGAGATGCTCAACGACGAGACGTTTGCGTTGGAGTCGGTGGAAGCCTATCGCGAGAAGCTCAGCAGCCCGGAGACCGGCGCGGCCTGGAAGCGCTGGCCGTGCATGTCCCGTCGCTTGGGCGTGGGCCTGGAGCTGGATCAGCCGGCGGCTTGATCTATCGGGGACGCATAACTCCCCTGTCGGAGCGAGCTTGCTCGCGATTGCATTGGGTCAGCCACAGTGTAGTGGACTGACACGCCGCCATCGCGAGCAAGCTCGCTCCCACATTGAGTTTGTGGTCTTCAAGAATTATCTGCCCTACACCCAGCTCCTTTGGGAGTGAGCTGTCAGGCAGAGGCTGCGCCAACCCCCACCGTCGTGCGCAACCGCCCTTCCAACCGGCGCTTGAGCCCGCGGGATTCAATCAGCAGCTTCGAACCCTTGCTGGCGTTCGCCCGGCCCCATTCTTCGAGCAACTCCAGGCACGAGTGATCGATGTAGCTCAGATTATTGAGCGGCACATGCACCGTCGCGCCTTCGGGAATGGTACCCATTACCTGGGTCAAGGCCGGAACCTTGAGGAAGGTTGCCGCACCCACCAATCGCAGTTCCATCTCGCCTTCCTGCGGCAGGTCGATCAGGCTGATTTTCAGGCGCGAAGCTTTCCAGGCCAGCTTCACCAGGGTCAGGCCGAAACCGACCAGTACACCGGTCAACAGGTCGGTGAAGATGATCGCCAGTGCCGTCGCGGCATAGGTGAACATGGGCATCCGCCCATAACGACCGAGGCTGCGGAACGCCTTGATGTCCACCAGCTTGAAACCGGTATAGACCAGCACACCCGCCAGGCTCGCCACCGGAATGCTTTGCAGCACGCTCGACAGCAACAGCACGAACAGCAGCAACCACAAGCCGTGGAAAATCGTCGACATCCGCGTGGTCGCGCCGGCCTGGACATTGGCCGAGCTGCGCACGATCACGCCGGTCATGGGCAAGGCGCCGAGCAGGCCGCAGAGCATGTTGCCGATACCTTGCGCCGACAATTCCCGGTCGAAATCCGCCCGTTCGCCGCTGTGCATGCGGTCCACGGCGGCCGCCGACAGCAGGGTTTCGGCGCTGGCGATGAAGGCGACCGCGAAGGCCGCGATCAGCAGCGTTGGATCGGCCAGGTTCAGCAGATCCGCCGGGCGCAGCCAGTCGATGGCTTCGGCCATGTTTTCCGGGACTTCTACGCGCTTGACCTGCAACGCCAGCAGCAGGCTCGCGACGGTTGCCAGGCCGACGCCCAGCAGCGCGCCAGGAATGAAGCGCAGGCTATGGGGCCGGAACTTTTCCCATAGCCACATCACCGCGATCGTCGAAAGGCCCAGCAAGCCGGCCTGCCAGCCGAACGACGGCAAGGCCTGGGCGACTGCCGCAGGGAATGCCGCCAGGTTGTCCAGGCCGGAAGGCTTGGGCGCTGCGTCGAGCATCACATGGACCTGGGACAACACGATCAGCACGCCGATACCGGCGAGCATGCCGTACACCACCGCAGGCGCGGTGACCCGGAACCAGCACCCGAGGCGAAAGCGTCCGGCCAACAGTTGCAGAAGGCCGGCCAACAACAGGATCGGCCCGAGCATGGCCACGCCGTGCTGGCGCACCAGTTCGAAAACCAACACCGCCAACCCGGCGGCCGGACCGCTGACTTGCAGCTTGGAGCCCGCCAGAAAACCCACCACCAAACCACCGATGATCCCGGTAATCAGGCCCTTGGCCGGTGGCAGGCCTGATGCGATGGCAATGCCCATGCACAATGGCAGCGCCACGAGGAATACAACCACCGAAGCCAACAGCTCCCGTGGCAGAACAGCTTTTAATTGAGCAGCACGCATGGCGACTCTCCCGAAGTTTCTTCAGGCATGGCGAGGCCCTACCGCCTAAATAGCGGTAAGGCTGAACCATACAAGGATGATTAGGAGTGGTTTTAGAAGCGCGCTTTGGGCGTCGCCACCGGTATCGGATGGCTGCCATCGAGCGGCAGGAAACAGCCCCGGTCCGCGTCAAAGGCTTTGATCTCGCTGGTCTCGATGTTGTACACCCAGCCATGGATGAACAACTGGCCGCTGGCCATGCGAGAAGCCACCGAGGGGTGCGTTCGCAAATGCTGCAACTGCGCGATCACGTTCTCTTCGGTGAGGACGGGCATGGTCTGCTTCTCGTCACCGCACGGGCAGTTGTCATGGACCATGGTCTTGGCGACTTCGGCGTGGCGCAGCCAGGCCTTGACCGTCGGCATTTTTTCCAAGGTATCGGGGTTGAGCACGGCACGCATGGCGCCGCAATCGGAGTGGCCGCAGACGATGATGTGCTGCACGCCGAGGGCGAGCACGGCGTATTCGATGGCGGTGGAAACACCGCCGTTCATCTGGCCGTAAGGCGGAACGACGTTGCCGACGTTACGGGTCACGAACAGGTCGCCAGGAGAGCTATGGGTGATCAACTCGGGCACGATGCGCGAATCGGCGCAGGTGATGAACATCGCCCGGGGCTTCTGGGCGGTGGCGAGTTTCTTGAAGAGCTCTTCCTGCTGGGGAAAGATCTCGTGATGGAAATGCAAAAAGCCGTCAACAATGTGCTGCAGCGCTGCATCGGCGGTTTCCGCCTGGGGTTGGGCTGAAGCCGACGCAGCCAACGGCTGTTTATCCTTGTCACTCATGATTCATCCTCTTTGAGACGCCAGTGGCTGGTTAAAAAACATCCAGGTCGAAAGGCTCGACCCGTCAGTCACTCGATGAACAAGGTAGCGGCCGAAACTTAACTCAAACTGAATGGAAGGCTCTAGAACGCATATTACGAGGCGTAAACAAAGCGCCAGGGATGTTTGCGCCGCGCCATCTCCAAAGATCAATTTAAAGCGAACTGTATTTAAATCAATGACATCTGTCGCCCCGGCGGACAGAAGGCATCGCAATCAAGATCGTAACCGTCGCGCCGATCCATTCCCAACCGCTTAATCGTTTTAGCGAAACGCTGCGCCAGCAGATCGGCAAACGGGCCTTCGCCGCGCATCCGTACGCCAAACCGGCTGTCGTACAGCTCACCGCCGCGACTCTGGCGCACCAGGCTCAACACATGGGCGGCGCGCTGCGGGTAGTGCGCCTGCAACCACTCCTCGAACAGCGGCGCCACTTCCAGTGGCAGGCGCAACATGACATAGGCGGCGGTCTGCGCGCCGGCGGCATGGGCTTCGGCCAGCAGGCTTTCGATCTCGCTGTCGTTGATCATCGGAATCATTGGCGCACACAGCACCCCCACCTTGATACCCGCCTCGCGCATGACCCTTATGGCCCGAAGCCGTGCGCTGGGCGCGGCCGCGCGGGGTTCGAGAATGCGCTTGAGCTCATCGTCCAGCGTGGTGAGGCTGATCATCACGTGTACGAGGCGTTGCTGGGCCAGTTCGGTCAACAGGTCCAGGTCCCGCAGGATCAACGAGCCTTTGGTGACGATGGTCACCGGGTGCCGATGACGCAACAACACCTCAAGAATCCTCCGGGTAATGCGTTGCTCGCGTTCGATCGGCTGGTACGGGTCGGTGTTGGAACCCAGGGCGATCGGCGCGCACTGGTAGCCGCGCCGGGCCAATTGTTGCTCCAGCACGTCGGCGGCGTTGGTCTTGGCGATCAGCTTCGTTTCGAAATCGAGCCCGGGCGACATGTCCCAGTAGGCATGGCTGGGCCTGGCATAACAATAGATGCAACCGTGTTCGCAGCCTCGGTAGGGGTTGATCGAGCGATCGAAAGGGATGTCGGTGGAAGTGTTGCGGGTGATGATGGTCTTGGCGGTTTCGATGCGTACTTCGGTGCCCTGGGTCGGCGGTACTTCCTGGTACCAGCCATCATCCTCGGCCACCGAACGGCTTGGGGCGAAACGGTTATGCGGATTGGTGGCGGTGCCGCGGCCACGGGGCGGAAGAGGGACGGACATGGGCAATACTCCGAAAGCTGTATGTGCATACAGTATTCGTTGATTGCCATTGCGGCCAGTGCCATTGGGCGGGTTCTATGGATAAGCGAGTCGCCTCAGCGCAACCCATAGTCCAGCACAATCCCCACGAAAATCGCCAACCCGGCCCAATGGTTGTGCAAGAACGCCTTGAAGCAGCGCATCCGATCCTTGCTGCGGGTGTACCAGAACTCCCAGGCGAAACACGCGGCAGCGGCCACCAACCCCAGGTGAAACCAGCCACCGAGCTTGAATGTCGACCCGGCCAGCAACAGGCAGGCCAGGGCCAGGCCTTGCAGCGTGAGGATGATCACCCGGTCGGCATCGCCGAACAGGATCGCCGTGGATTTCACGCCTATTTTCAAATCATCGTCCCGGTCGGTCATGGCGTAATAGGTGTCGTAGCCCACCGTCCACAGCAGGTTGGCGATGTACAGCAACCAGGCGGCCGCCGGCAGATGGCCGGTTTCGGCGGTGAAGGCCATCGGCATGCCCCACGAAAACGCCGCGCCCAGCACCACTTGGGGGTAATAGGTATAGCGCTTCATGAACGGGTAGCTGAAGGCCAAAGCCAACCCGCCCAAGGACAACAGAATCGTCGGCGCATTGGTGCACAGCACCAGCAGGAAGCTCACGCTCATCAGCACCGCGAAGAACACCAGCGCTTCCCTGGAGCTGATCTTGCCGCTCACCAATGGACGCTGTTCGGTGCGCTTGACGTGGCCGTCCACCTTGCGGTCGGCCCAGTCGTTGATCACGCAGCCGCCGGCACGGGTCAGTACCACGCCGAGAATAAAAATCACGATGTTGGCCAGGGATGGCGAACCCTCACCGGCGATCCACAGCGCCCACAACGTCGGCCACAGCAGCAGATAAATACCGATGGGCTTGTCCATGCGCGTCAGTTGCACGAAGTCCCAGGCCCGCGGATTGAGGCGGTTCAAGGATTTGAGCAGTTGCACGTACATCAGCAATTCTCCGAATAGGCGCGAGCGACTGTCCACAGGCTCGGCAGAAACACCTCCGCCACCAGTACGCTCAACGTGCCGCGATCAAAACGTGAACGACGGCCCCACAACGCGGTGGCGCGAACCTCTGCCGGCAACCATTCGCTCGGGTAGTGGCAGACCTCGATCGCCCGACGCTGGAACGCCTGGTCACAAAACAGCAGCTCGCCCAACGAGCGGCTGCCCAGTTCGTCCATCTGCAAGCCGTCGCCCTGCAACGCGCTGCGCGCCGCCACGCTGCGGGCAAACACCCAAGGCTGGCCGTGGCCGCGCAGGTACACCTCGCGCACCCAGCCCTCGCTGCCCTCGGCCAGGTCCAGCGCGGCACACTCATCGGCGCGCAACGGCTGCCAGCCTTCGAACAGCGGCGTCACGCTGAAGTGATCGTCCGACAGGCCGGTCAGGCGCCGGGTCAGGGAGCCTTCGTCAAACAGCCAGTCCATGACGCACGCATCCGGGCGGGGCGACAGCAGGTGTTGGGGCAGCCATTGGAGTGTAGGAAATATCGAATTTGTAGGCGGCACAGGGGTCTTGAATGGCAGCAAATGAGGCCGCGAGCTTACCATGCCGGTCGGCGATTTTGGCCGAGCCAACCCGCCGTCCCGCCGATGCCGCTTGCATCTGTCGCGACCGATCAGTACAAAACGGCCCTGAGCCGGAAAATACCGGCCAAGCCTGACATCTTGAGGAAGTATTGGAATGAAGAAGTGGCAATGTATTGTCTGTGGCCTGATCTACAACGAAGCTGACGGTTGGCCTGACGATGGCATCGCGCCCGGCACTCGCTGGGAAGACGTACCGCAAGACTGGCTGTGCCCGGACTGCGGCGTCGGCAAAATGGATTTCGAAATGATCGAAATCAACTGATCGTTTCACCAAACGGAGAGCAACATGAGCGCACCTGTCGTTATCGTCGGCACTGGCCTGGCCGGTTACAACCTGGCCCGGGAATTTCGCAAGCTCGACAGCGAAACCCCGTTGCTGCTGATAACCGCGGACGACGGCCGCTCCTACTCCAAGCCGATGCTCTCCACGGGCTTCGGCAAGAACAAAGACGCCGATGGCCTGAGCATGGCCGAGCCAGGCGCGATGGCCGAGCAACTGAATGCCGAGGTACGCACCCACACGCGCATCAGCGGCATCGACCCGGGCCACAAGCGCCTGTGGATCGGCGAAGAAGCAGTGAGCTATCGCGATTTGGTTCTGGCCTGGGGCGCTGAAACCGTGCGCGTGCCGGTGCAAGGCGACGCGGCGGACCTGATCTTCCCCATCAACGACCTGGAAGACTACGCCCGCTTTCGCGCCGCCGCCGCTGGCAAGCGCCGGGTGCTGCTGCTAGGCGCCGGCCTGATCGGCTGCGAATTTGCCAACGACCTGATTCTGGGTGGCTATGAAGTAGAACTGGTCGCCCCATGCGAGCAAGTCATGCCGACGCTGCTGCACCCGGCGGCCGCCGCAGCGGTACAGGCCGGGTTGGAAAGCCTTGGCGCGCGGTTCCACCTCGGCCCGGTGCTCAATCGCCTGCAACGGGTGGCCGACGGTTTGGAAGCGCACCTATCGGACGGCCAAGTGATCGCCTGCGACCTGGTGGTCTCGGCCATCGGTCTGCGCCCGCGCATCGACCTGGCGGCCGCCGCCGGCCTGGTGGTCAATCGCGGCGTCGTGGTGGATCGTCATCTGAAGACTTCCCACGCCAATATCTACGCCTTGGGCGACTGCGCCGAAGTCGATGGCTTGAACCTGCTCTACGTGATGCCGCTGATGAGTTGCGCGCGCGCCCTGGCCCAAACCCTGGCCGGCAACCCCACCGCCGTAGGCTACGGCGCCATGCCGATCACGGTGAAAACCCCGGTGTGCCCATTGGTGGTTTCGCCGCCACCACGGGGTAGCGAAGGCGTGTGGAGCGTCGAAGGGCAAGGCGCCGACATCAAGGCCCTGTGCCGCGACGCCCAAGGCAATCTGCTGGGCTACGCCCTGACCGGTGCGGCGGTGATGGAAAAACTGGCGTTGAACAAGCAGCTTCCAGCCCTGCTGGCGTAAATACTGGCCGTTCTGTCACAAATAACCTGCTTTTGAGGGCACAAACCCCCGCCGGCCACTGGCGCCGGTTGCGGCCCCGTGCCATCCTCACTCCCGTCTGCCGCAGAGTAGAGCCTGCGGCGCCTTAGGGGGTGTTCCGAAGAGAACAGCCCGGACATAACAACAAAAAAACCGTCAAAGGGGCTTCATTCATGCGTAAACCAGAACTCGCTGCCGCCATCGCGGAAAAAGCAGACCTCACCAAAGAACAAGCCAACCGCGTCCTCAACGCCGTCCTCGAAGAAATCACCGGCGCCCTGCACCGCAAGGACAGCGTCACCCTGGTCGGCTTCGGCACCTTCCTGCAACGCCACCGCGGCGCCCGCACCGGCAAGAACCCACAAACCGGCGAGCCAGTGAAGATCAAGGCCAGCAACACCGTTGCGTTCAAGCCGGGCAAGTCCTTGAAGGACAGCGTTAACCCGTAATCGCGGCGAGTACCTCTGACGAGGGAAGGAAGCGGCAACAAAAAGGCATACCGATGGTGATCGGTATGCCTTTTTTGTGCCTGAGTAAACCGTGGCGCAGCGGTTAGCGCGGATCGACGTTGTTCAACACTCGGTTCGCCAGTAACGAACTCAGCTCGATCAGTTGCTGAATGCCTAGGAGAAAGTGGCGGTACGCGCCATCCAAGTCGACGGCCAGCGTGCTGACCATCGCGTCAGCGGAGGCCAGGGTTTCGCTGAGGTTGGCCAGCAGGCATTCGTTGCCCATGTCTTTTACGACGGTGAACAGCTGGCCAGGTTGAGGGGGTTCTTCGGGCTTTCCCGGTTTGGGCGCCAGGTAATAATCCAGCGTGTGCTTGGCGGCTTCGTCGTGTTTCTTGGCGTTGGGGCCGTCGAGGTACGGAGAGTTGGGATCTGCTTCTGGAGGATTCGGAGTTATTTTGAACATCGTTACGCTACCTCTGATTTAGTAGGCCGCAACCGTCTCGCTACTAAACGAAAGGAGGCAGCTGTGCGCAAGTTAGTAGACCGGTAGAGGCAACGGAACCCGGCGCGCCCGAAGGCGCCATGCGCACAACCGCCATCGAGTGCAGGCAATGCCTGACTGATGAGACTCATGCAGCCGGCTCCCGAAAACGTCCCTTGGCGGTGACCAGCAAAGTACTCAGCGCCGCCAGCCGAGCGCGTCAACCTATGACGGCGCTTGTGAGCAGCGTTTCCGCGAGCAGCAATGCGACTGCTCCACCTAAGCTTTGGCCGCAGATCAATAAAGTTCTAATTGCATGAAAACTGTCTGATCTCCTTTGAACGCATAGGCTTCATAAACTACGAACTCCCGCATTTTTGCAGTCTGAAGAGCCGGATATAGCTTGCTGATAAACTTCCACCGCCTCCCGCTAATTCGCTAGCGGCACCGCCCGAATCCAACAGTTGTTTGAACAAAAGACTACGGATCATTCTGATTTTTTCAAAAGACAATTTATTTGAGAAGCGTCCTACTTTTTTATTTTTTTAAATTTGGCAATCTCCATATCAGTCAGCTGTCGCTGGCTTTAACCGAACTAGCACAAGGAAAGCATGAAATGTTCAAAAACTTGATTAAACTACCTGCGTCACCAAATATTCAAGGAGCACCAGGTTTCGCAGACTTGGAGATGCCGCACTGGTCGAGGTACGCAATAAATAGCTAATACACTATAGCAGCGTGGATGCAGTCGCTGGCGAAGGGCTGCTTCCTTTTCTCAAGGATTAGAGTGCTATGGATTTTATTTTACAAGCTTCAAATCAAGGCTCTCTTGAATTTGTATTCTCGCCCTCTGGAAATAATGGCGAATACCTATTAAGTAGCGATGAACAACATAGATCAAGCAGTACATTGGAATTTAAGGGTGTTGGCCTGCTAACTTTTTGTGCGAGCAAACTTTCAGTCAGTATATTTTCCGAGCATCAAGTGTTTGTTTATAAGGAAAAGTGCGGAAATTTACTGATCTCCTCCAGTTTGGAGCTGCTTCTTTCCTGTAAAAAAAGCAGAACAACCCCAAATATTAATTATTTCATTGAGTATATCGCGTGCGGTGCAACGCCAAGAGTGCACACTCCGTTCTTGGATGTTTTTTACTTGCCTCCAGGTAGCGTATTAAGCTCTTCAGATATGCATGTTGATTTGGGGGAGGAGCTTGACCCTAGAGAAATAGAAGTTTTAGAGACTTTGGAGGATGGGTTAAGAAAGAGACTGGCTGGTGTTCGAACAGTTATGTTGGAATACTCTGGCGGACTCGAGTCTAGCATACTGCTGCATTCTCTCTTAGAAGTAATGCCTGATGGCGATTTACAGCTGATTCACCTCACTGACTTTGCTAGCGGTCAGGTAGATGACTTGCAGCGCGTAAAGAGTCTAGCGGCTAAACATCGTTGCGATCTGACGATTCTAGACGTAGAAGATCTCAAACCCTTTCAGGTCACCACCTGTTCAAATATTAAGCCAAATTTCCCTCATCCGGGACTTGTGAATATCGGATACTTAGACTACTCGTCTCACCTGCTTTCGTCGCAGAGCACGGCCATATTTAACGGCGCAGGCGGAGATTCAATTTTTTGTGCCGCCCCTCAAAAAGGATTGCCAGTTGAGCTATTGAAGAAAGGAGACGTTATTGGAGCGTTTAAAAGTTCACTATGTATTTCTAATTATTTGCGTTCGCCTTTTATACACGCCATCAAAGAGAGCTTTGAGGAATATAGATGTATGCAAATGAAATTAGACGATCCTGGACGTTTTTTTGCAAACAGTAACGGTATAAATAAAGTTGTCGCAAGTGGCCACTGTGCTCGTGAGTTTAAGGTTGATATTCCAGCCCATCCCCACTGTAGGGAAGTCAGTACGCTTGAGCGACACCTGAATTCAGCAGTAAATAGATATGAAATGCAATCGTCCCCGATGGCTGCTTTTGCAGGTCGCTATATTTGTCCGTTTTTGGCTCCAGACATTTTAAGTACAGGCCTAGCTACTCCTTCGGATCAACTTTTAAAATATGGGATAGACAGGTACAGCATCCGCAAGCGCGCCGCGGATAAGTATCAATCAGACGAATTTTGGTATAGGCGGAAGGGTGGCGTAGCAGGACTTACGCAGCGCTGTTTTTTGCATTACAAATCAGAGATTAAAAGTTTCATAACGGAAGGCTACTTGGTTCGAGCAGATATAGTGAACGTAGATGGTATGTGTCGGCTGATAGATGAGGTTGCGGCTGGAGTTGTAAAGTGTCCAGGGTCACTAATTAATTTATTCACTGCAAACATTTATATCAATCACTGGAAGGGTTATGTTGATGAATTTTGAACAGCAAAAGGAGGGATTTGTACAGTGGGGTAAGGGAGTAACGGCAGCCATCTATAACGGAAAAATCACAGCTCTTAACGAGGCGTCTAATGAGTTGATATTCTTTGATGACATACAAAGCAGCCTGCTGTTTTCGATCCTCGGTGCGCCCTCTTCGAAACTCTCAGAGGACGAGGTTGGCTCGCTTAATGACTTGGTTTCCGAAGGTTTGATTCGCTTAGGAGAAAAACTGCCAAAGGAATTTTTTCAAGATGAGAAAATTTCTAAGGGAGCTTTTGAATGCGACTGGCCGTTAGGTGAAAGCAGAGTCGACTTATCAGATTTCAGGCCGAAGTATTTCATAAGGGCCATGATATTTCTATCATCCGCAAAAAAGAACTCAGACAAAGGAAAGCTTCATATAATACTTCAGGACCTGCGGCGGTTTCCTCCCGATAGTATGGCGGCAGACGAAGCCGAATTGCATAAAATTGCGTGCAATGTAAACCTAGCCGTATTTTGCCTATGGCGTAAGGTCAAGTGCTTGGAGTTTGCTTACGCAGTTGCCCGTATCGCATTTAGCCATAATGTGAAATGTAAATTTATAGTCGGTGTTCAAACGCATCCTTTCATTTCTCATGCTTGGGTCGAAGGTGAAAGCGGCGTTGTCTATGATAGAAAGGAATTACCCATGGAGTTGGCTAAGATAGTGTCTATTGGTGGAAGCGGAAATGCTTGATAAGGATTTTTTAAGCGCCGTTAAAGCTTGCTGGAATATCTTAATTAACGCTAGTTTGAGCGTTAAGTTGTCATTTTTAGCGGCCTGCCTGTTGGATTTAATAACAGTATTCATGTCGGTGGCCGCGCCTGCTGTACTTAAGATATTAATTGATTCACTGAGCGCCAAGGAAGCCGTTGCGGAGGTCGCCTGGTTAGGCGCTGTTTATGGTGCCACATGGTTGGGCGCAGAACTACTACTTCGTCTGAGAGGAGTTCTTGCGGCCATCGTAGTGGAGAAAATTAAATTTGAAGCCACTAAACGATTCTGTGTTAACTCAATTTTTAAATTAGAGGTGGAACTAAAGGAGAGTCCAAGTGGAGTCTTTGCTACAAGGTTAAGTCAAACCAACAATGCGCTTCCCATGTTCATAGATGGTGTGGTTTGGCAGATCGTCCCGTTATTGGTAAGGCTTATCCTGTCGGTGTCAGTGCTTGTTCATTTTTCATCTTTAATTTACGCTTCGCTGTTAGCGGCTACAGTTTTGATCTTTGTTGTAATTTCTTTATTTAGCTACAAAGGTATTGGCGAAAGACAAAAGTTTTCGAATTTGTCAGCGCAGTCAACTTATTGGCGAATATTAGATGCCTTAAAAAACCGCACTATAATTATTGCCCACGCAGACGAGAGGGCGGAGTTCAAGCACATCGAGAAGGCTCTACTAGCATCTACAAAATCGGCGATCGGAGTCGTCAATTTTTCACAAGCCATAAGCTCCCTGCAAATTATGGTGTTAGGCGCTGGACTCACAGCAATTACAGTGTTTGCCGCGAGGGATCTAGCGGGGGGGGTTATTACGGCTGGAGATTTCGTGCAAATCAACGCATATGTGCTTCAGTTCGTGTTGCCGGTTAGCTATGTAGGCATGGTTTTGAGCGCCATCAAAAGGACTTCGGTCACCATAGCCGAAAATGCGGAACACCTGGTGCAGCCGTGCGTGTTGATCGACGACCCGAAAGAAGTTCAGCCACTGCCACCGCCAGTGATTACGTTGAATAAAGTTTGTATACATTCACTTGACGGGAAAATTCTCCTAAAAGACATAAGCGTCGTGATAGAAAGTGGGAGCAGTTTGGCGGTAGTGGGTAACTCAGGCGCTGGAAAGTCAACGTTGGCTAAAGCTTTGCTTGGTTTGGTTGAAGTGAGTGCTGGCGTGATTAAATATGATTCGCAGGAACTTTCGGGTGAGGCAATAAGGGCTTTGAGGAAACATGTAGGCTACGTGCCGCAAGACACATTTTTGTTTGATAGATCTGTCAAGGATAATGTGTTTGGGGATTTATTATTTGATCAGGCGGAGATTCCTCGCATATTGAGGGTAAGTGGAATTGATGATGATAAGGGGTTGCTCGAATGCAACGCTTGCCATGGCTTGTCCGGAGGTGAGAAGCAAAGAGTTTCATTCGCTCGCGCGATAGCTAGATACCCAAACGTCATAGTTTTAGATGAGCCTACTTCTTCACTTGACAAAGCAACTAAGAAAATTCTTTCCTCAGCTATCTATGCTGCTCTTAATGGTGTCACACGAATAATAATAACTCACGACTTAGTGGAGGCTAGCAAGGCGGATAAAATTATCGTTATGGATAACGGCACAATAGTTGAGCTTGGTACTCATCTCTCGCTATTAGATACCGGGGGGTGGTACGCAAAACACTACACATTATCCAAGGCGGTACAGACGCCACGTACAGAGCCGCCAACGGATACGATCGCTACAAACAACGTCTAGTTGAGCATAACACTGCGATTAGTGTCATCCGGATATTCGCCGCGTTGCGAGAGCTCGCCAAATAGAAAGCGGTGGGGCGAGCCTTCCAAATCGAAGGCCAGGTTACTCACCATCGCATGATCCGACGCGAGGGTTTCGTAGAAGTTGGCCAGCAGGCATCCGTTATCCATCTCTTTCACGATCGGGAGTAGCAGGCCGGGTTGATGGGGCGCTTCTGGATTGCTGGCTGCTTGCGGCATTAGCGGAAGCTCGACAAGGCGCGTTGAGTCCATAGCCGCCTGTTAAACCTAGTGCGGCATTCTTATTTCTCTGCGCACCTCTTCAGACAATAATCTTAAATTGTCATTGCTAGAAATTCTAGTGGAGTTTTAATTCGAAGAACTTGCGCCGTGCATGGGCCATGCAACCGATCTCGGTCACTCCGAGTTCGAAACTGGCCTTGTAGCCACCAAAATCATCACACACCAGCTTGCCCTTCCAGTCTTGCAAGAAGTTGCGAGCGTGCTCACCGGCGCGACTGGGGCTGAAGTCGTAAACCACCGCTGCCAAATTCGAGAACTGGCTGGTGGCGTAGGCCCAACATAAGAGCGGTGAGTTTTCTTTGAGCCCGGCACGAGCATCTGCACGGGTGTTTCATCGGCATGAATAACCTGCTGCCCAAACACTACGTCGCGCAGTGCATTGACAAGAGGTTGCAACTGCACCCCGGTCACACCAACCCATTGAGCCAAAGTTGAACGTGGAATCGCCAAACCGCACGGCCGAAGATCGATTCCTGACGGTAAAGCGGCAGATGGTCAGCAAACTTGGCGATCATGACGTGGGCAAGTAACCCGGCAGTCGGGAATCCCTTGTCGATGACCTGCGCCGGAACCGGCGCTTGGATCAGCGTTTCGCAGTCATCGCAGACCCACTTGCCACGGATATGGCGCTCAACGGTAAACACGCCGGGCGTGTAGTCCAGCTTTTCGCTGACGTCCTTACCGATACGCTTGAGTACGCAGCCACATGGGAGTTGTGCGATCTCGTGTGTGAGCTTCTCGATAACCGTTCGCCAAAGCGCGAAAATGTTCAGGGGTGTTCGGTATCCAACTCCATTTCAGAGCCTTGGTGAATGCCTGGCCAATTGAATTGCCTTGGTTCAAACGCCGAGCCGCCAGCCCGACCCCGAAGCCGTCATGCACCAGAACTTTCGTGCGCGTGGCGCGGCGGTTGGCAAATAGATACGCACAGTGCGGCTTCGCCGCACCGAACACCGCGATCACCCTGGCCAGCGCGGTGTTGGTGCCCGCTCGCATGTCCATCGGCTCGGTGGCGAGCCAGATGGTCAATGCGGATCACAGAGCAAGCCCTCGGACGAAGCGGGCGCATCCGTCAGGGTCTGAGATTGGCCACTTCACGGTGATCAATTGCTCGCCGAGTGGCAGCTCAATGATAATAGCGTCCGCTTAAGAATACGCGGACACAATCACCCTTGTTGGCGGAGCTTGGAAGGTGTGTTCACCGGCCCCTTACCTTCATCTACATGAAAAAAATTCCTTGTCTCGGTAGCCGTATGGCCATCCGTTTGATGACCTTAATTCAGTATTTGGCTACCACACGAACAGGCCGTAGGCCACTCGTGCCAGAAGGCAATGCTGGCGCACCTCCAGGTCACACGGGAATCGGCTGGTCTGGATGATGAGATCGATCAGCGTGTCGCCATCAGGTTTGATGGCGACAACAGAAAAGCCCTCCCAAACGGAAGGAACGTATCGCGCATAAGAACGCCGCTTTGTTAGATGTGTTTGCTCGCACGAACATCATCTCGAATCGGCGTTTTTTGTTTTGAGCTCTCAAGCTTCCGTACGAACCTTTGTTAAGCCACTCGGAGGGAGAAACTATTTGAACTAAATTACTGCTCGGCATCTATAGGCAAAATTACTAAAAAATAGTAGCCATCTTCGGTCGAGCAAGAAAATGTGTTGGTATCATTTTTTTTCATTCTCGGTTCGCATTTAGCGAAACGTCCTACATTTTTTTCGTTTAGAACTTGGCATGCTTCACGCCGATCGGAAAGCCATGTCGATGCAGCTTTCGCAGAGAATCATCATGGAGTTAAGTTTTCTATAGCTGCGCATCGAATTTACCCTTCGTTCCGGAACAATTAGATCTATACGACCAAAGCTTATCAAAGGCTACACATGTCTTATTCTGAAGAACTGTCCGAGTATTATTTAAAACTAGCCCAAACGCCTATTTCCAACGGGAATTTCGCGGGCGCGGATATGCGTTTTTCAGACGAATACGAAGTTTTGGAAGTGGAGCTTGGCAAAGCCCAGTCGGTGCATGAAAACGGTCGAGTCGACTGGTTGAATATATTGGAGCGAGGGGAAGCTTTGTTGCGCACCCAGTCGAAGGATCTACGAGTGGCGGCGTGGATGACTTGGGCGTTGTATCAGCGAGACTCGTTCCAAGGGCTGCTCGCCGGGGTGGGTCTCTTGCGATACCTCTGCAAGAATCATTGGGCTGAGCTGTACCCTTTGAAGGTTCGGACACGTGCGGCCAGTCTCAGTTGGCTCCTTCCGCGCCTGGAGGAGGCATTGGGTGATGATGTCGCGATTAAAACACAACTGACCTTATTCCAGATTCTGGCTGAACAACTCGAAGATCTTGACGTGGTGTTCACCGATCACTTGGGCGATGACGCACCTCTATTACTCCCGCTGTGTCGGCGCCTCAGGAGTCTGGTGCAGCGTTCCATCGATAATAAGCCGCCGCCGAGCGCCGTTGAAGCGATAGTAGCGCAGGTGAAGCAAACTGCTACTCAACTATTCACTGCCGATGTTTCAATCGAAAATGAAAAGGACGCCCATCGGGCTCTGCGCGCCCAGCAGGAAAGCGCTCGTTCGTTATGCACATGGTGGCTCAAGCAAAAGGCGACCGATGCTCGGGCTTTGCGGCTGAACCGTACCGTGCTCTGGCTGAGTATCGATGCCGTTCCAGAGCATGATGTAGAGCTAAAAACCCTTTTGCGTGGGCTTCCTGCGGATAAGCTCAGGGCGTACCGGGAAAGTTTCCAGCAAAGTAACTACGCAAATCTTCTGGTTGAAATAGAGGCCAGCTTGGCTAAGGCACCTTTCTGGTTTGATGGCCAGAGGCTCGCCTGGGAGTGTTTACAAGGGCTGGGTGCGGAGCCTGCCATGCGCGAGCAGGAAATCCATTTCGCATTGTTCCTGCAACGTTTGCCCGGAGTCATCGAGTTGCGTTGGCACGATGGCGAACCGTTCGCGGATCCGTCCACTCGAGCATGGATAGCCGCCCATGTCATGCCTCGTCTGGATCTTCCAGACGCTGGGCCCCGAACCGATGTGAACGACAACCACATGCCTTGGGAACGAGCTTTGGAAGAAGCTCAGGTGATGCTACGCAACGAAAGTCTCAAGTCTGCGGTGCAGTTTCTCAGCCAGGCAATGCAAAACACATACGGCGGACGTACGCGCTTCCTTTGGCGGTTCGCGATGGCTCGTTTGTGCTTCTCGGCCAAGAAATACGAGCTCGCCAAAGCCCAGCTCGAGGTGCTCGATCAGACGTTGCTGGGCGCAGATTTGAACGAATGGGAGCCCGATCTCGCGTTGCAGGTGCTGCACCTGTTGTATCGCTGCTGCGAGCTATTGCCTCAGAACCATCTCGTGCGCGAATGCAGGGATGAAACTTACCGCCGCTTATGTCACCTCGACCTGGAACGGGTAATCGAATAGGCCTACGGGCCCCATAGTAAGGAAAGAAAGCATGGCCAAAGAAGGCTCTGTCGCTCCCAAGGAGCGCATCAACGTCACGTTCAAGCCCGCAACCGGGGGCGCTCAGGAAGAAATTGAGTTGCCGCTAAAACTGCTCGCAGTTGGCGATTACACCCACCGTCAGGATGGGCGCAAGGTTGAGGATCGTAAACCGATCAGCATCGACAAGATGACCTTCGACGAAGTGCTGGCCAAGCAGGAGTTGAATCTGGTCCTGAGTGTACCGAATCGCCTCCAACCAGAAGGTGACATAGACGAGCTCGCGGTTCAATTGCGCTTGAACTCGATGAAGGATTTCAACCCCGCTAGCCTCGTCGAGCAGGTACCTGAGCTCAAGAAATTGATGGAACTGCGTGATGCGTTGGTAGCGCTCAAAGGTCCGTTGGGTAATGCCCCCGCCTTTCGCAAAGCTATCGAAGGCGTGCTTGCAGACGACAAATCACGCAGTCGCATATTGGACGAACTAGGCCTGCCGACTTCAGCGCAGGCTGTTTGATTCACTGAGCCAAGGAAGACACACATGCACACCTCAATAGCGCAGCAAGTTGTCCGCGACGATAGCGAGTGCAGCATCCTCGAAAGCATCATCGCCGAAACCCGACTGACACCGCGGGACGATGCTTACGACATTGCCAGGCGGGGCCTGGCCGCATTTATCGCGGAGCTTCTCAAGCCTCAGCACAACCGCGAGCCGGTCAAGAAGGCAATGGTAGACCGCATGATCGCCGACATCGACGCGAAGCTCAGCCGGCAGGTTGACGAGATCCTCCATCATCCCGCCTTCCAGGCATTGGAGTCAGCATGGCGTGGTTTGCAACTGTTAGTGGATCGCACCGACTTTCGCGAGAACATTAAAGTTGAAATGCTCAACATATCCAAAAGCGATTTGCTGGATGATTTTGAGGACTCTCCGGAAGTCATGCGGTCGGGCCTGTACAAACATGTATACACCGCCGAGTACGGTCAATTCGGTGGGCAGCCGGTTGGCGCGATTATCGCGAATTACTTCCTGTCTCCAAGCTCACCCGATGTAAAGCTGATGCGGCATATATCCTGCGTAGCAAGCATGGCGCATGCGCCTTTTATCGCTGCGGCCGGTCCGGAATTCTTTGGATTGGAGAGTTTTACTGGATTGCCTGATCTCAAAGACTTGAAGGATCATTTTGAAGGCCCGCAATTCACCAAATGGCAGAGCTTCCGTGAATCGGAAGATGCGCGCTACGTGGGGCTGACCGTACCGCGATTTCTCCTGCGTAGTCCCTACGATCCTCAGGAAAACCCGGTAAAGTCTTTCGTCTACAAGGAAGTCGTCGCCAACAGTCACGAGCATTATCTATGGGGGAATGCGGCGTACGCGTTTGGTACTCGTCTTAGCGAAAGCTTTGCCAAATTCCGCTGGTGTCCAAATATTGTCGGTCCCCAAAGCGGAGGGGCAGTGGAAGATCTTCCACTGCATCACTTTGAAAGCATGGGCGAAATCGAAACCAAGATTCCTACCGAAGTTCTTGTCTCGGATAGACGCGAATACGAGCTGGCCGAAGAAGGTTTTATCTCGCTGACGATGCGCAAAGGTAGCGATAACGCCGCATTTTTCTCTGCCAGTTCGGTACAGAAACCAAAGTTTTTCGGGATCAGTGCTGAAGGGAAGATGAATGAGCTGAACTACAAGTTAGGTACGCAGCTGCCATACATGATGATCGTCAACCGCCTGGCTCATTATTTGAAGGTTTTGCAGCGAGAGCAGCTCGGGTCATGGAAAGAACGTACTGATCTGGAACTGGAGCTGAACAAGTGGATCCGCCAGTACATTGCCGACCAAGAAAATCCGAGTGCTGAAGTCCGTGGTCGCCGGCCGTTGCGGGCTGCCCAGGTCATCGTCACCGATGTCGAAGGTGAGCCCGGCTGGTATCGCGTGAGCCTGCACGTACGCCCACATTTCAAGTACATGGGCGCCGACTTTACCCTGTCGTTGGTTGGCAAGCTGGACAAAGCGTGAGCGGAGCCTAGCTCATGACTGGATACGGCAGCTTTTTCGAGCGGCTGAACGGCGACGTCGAAACACGCGCATTCATGAGCCGCGATGACTGCATCGTGGCTTCAGTGGCTGCTCATCTGGCGAAGATGCTTGGCACTCGTGCCGGTAGCGTGCCAATAGCGCCTGACTACGGATTACCCGACCTCAACGACATGCGCCTTAGTTTGCACGATGTGCATAGTCAGGCCTGCCATGCGATTCAGGCATTCATCAGGACTTACGAGCCGCGCCTGAGCAATGTGTGTGTGACTGCCAGGTCTGGCGATGCCGAGCGACTCAGTCTGTTTTTCAGCATCGATGCCCTGTTGAACGTGGAAGGGTTGAGGCGGCAAGTGAGTTTTTCCGCCTGTTTGAGTGGCAGCGGACAAGTCAAGGTCAGTCAAGGATAGACAGCATGTCATTCAATCATTACTACCAGAGTGAACTCACTGCGCTTCGGCAGTTGGGCCGGCGTTTTGCCGAGCGAAATCCCGCTCTGGCACCGTTCCTGGGGCAGGCGGGACGTGATCCTGATGTCGAGCGGTTGCTCGAAGGGGTCGCTTTCCTTACCGGGCGCTTGCGCCAGAAGCTCGATGATGAGCTACCGGAGTTGAGCCATTCCCTGATGCAGTTGCTGTGGCCGAATTACATGCGGCCCCTACCAGCTTTCAGCATGTTGCAGTTCGATCCGCTGCAGCGAACAGGCCCCGCAGCACATGTGGAGCGTGATACTCCGGTCGAAAGCGTCCCTGTCCAGGAGGTGCGTTGTCGTTTCCGTACGTGTTACCCAACCGAGGTGCTCTCGCTAGACCTGACTGGGCTCAGCTACTCGATTAAAGGCGAGGGTTCATTGTTAAACCTGCGTCTGCAAATGCAATGCAACGGCCACTTGGGCGAATTGAAGTTGAGTCATTTGCGCCTTCACCTGGCCGGCGAGCGTTATGTCAGCCAGATGCTCTATTTCAATCTGTTGCGCAATCTAAAAAGCATCCAGTTGGTTCCACTGGATGGGGAAGGGCATGTCGTAAACGACATGAACGGAGTCCCGCTGACATTCAGCATCTGCGCCAATAAAGTCCACCCGGTGGGGTTTGCGGAAGAGCATGCGTTGGTACCCTATCCATTAAATACTTTTCGCGGCTACCGGTATCTGCAGGAATACTATGCCTTCCAGGACAAGTTTCTATTCGTCGATGTCAATGGTCTAGACGTACTCAACGCTTTGCCGCAGGACGCGCTGAAGCAGATGCGAGGATTGGACCTGCGTTTCGATATCGGTAGGAGTGGCGCCCAGCGGTTACGTCCGACTAAGGACAATGTGAAGCTCTACTGCACGCCTATCGTCAATCTTTTCAAACATGACGCTCAGCCGATTCGTCTGGATGGAAAACAGGACGAGTATCTCCTTTTGCCCGCTCAATACAACCCGGAACACTGCGGGGTATTTTCAGTCGAGAGCGTCGTTGGTTGGAGTCCCGGTGGCCTGGGTTACGACACTTATTTGCCGTTCGAGTCTTTCGAGCACGACTCCAGTTCTGATGCTTCTGGCAAGCGCGCTTATTACAGCGTCCGGCAGCGCCCGTCCGTTCTTCACGGTGGCCTGGACACTTGCCTGGGCTTTGGTGGCCGGCACAACCCAGCTGACGAAACCCTTTCCATAGAATTGATGTGTACCAACCGGAACCTGCCGTGCCAGCTGAAGCCGGGCGATATCAACCAGCCAGGTGAAAAAAACCCGGAATCGCTAAGTTTCCGCAATATTGGCCCCGTTACGCCAAGCTTTGCGCCCCCCTTGGATAATGACTTCCTCTGGAAGCTCATCAGCAACATGTCGCTTAACTACCTATCGCTGGCCGACGTCAACGCGTTAAAGGTAATACTCGAAACTTATGATTTTCCGCGCTACTTCGACGAGCAAACACAGAAGGTCAGCAAACGTTTACTAGATAGCCTGAAGTCGATCAGGCATTGCCATACGGATCGACTCCATCATGGTTTACCGGTTCGTGGGTTATGTACAGAGCTGACAGTCGACCCGCAAGGATATATCGGTGAAGGCGACTTGTTTCTCTTTGCTTCGGTTCTCAATGAGTTTTTTGCGCTTTATGCGAGCCTGAATTCGTATCACGAGTTGCGGGTGAACAGCACACAGGGAGAGGTGTATCAATGGTTACCCCGCATGGGTCAGCAGCCGCTTCTATAAGCGCGCTGACGCGAGGAATACGCGAATATTCGTTATTTCAGGCGGTGCTGCTGATTATTGATCGGCTGCGCGAAAGCCATCCTTATCTGAACGACGAGGAACTGTACGATCAATTGGAATTCCAGGCCAACCCAAGCCTTGGGTTTCCAGCCAGCGATGTCGAGCGTGTGGTTTTTTTCGAAGAACACGGACAGGCACGGGCTCGTCTGAGCATCAATCTGATTAGCCTGGTGGGCTCCGGATCGCCTTTACCGGCCTTTTACAGCGAGCAGGCGTTAAGTGTCGAAGATATCAATCCGACGCGCCAGTTCCTCGATCTTTTCCACGATCGCCTGCAACGGTTGATGTTGCCGATCTGGCGCAAGTACCGCTATTGCGCAAGTTTTCAGAGCGGTGCTCGGGACGCGTTTTCCGAGCAGCTATTCGCACTGATTGGCTTGAGGGGCGAAAAAATTCGCAAAGCCACTCAATTGAACTGGAAGCGGCTGCTGCCGTACCTCGGTTTGTTGAGCCTGCGTGCTCACTCGGCGGCTTTGATCGAAGCTGTGCTGCGCTATTACTTCAAACACCCCGAGCTGAACCTTGAGCAGTGTGTGGAGCGTCGAGTAGACATTATTGCCGAGCAACGCAATCGGCTGGGAATGGCCAATAGTTTGTTAAGCGAAGAACTGGTGCTCGGCGCTCAAGTTCGGGATCGCAGCGGCAAGTTCAGGATTCACATCGCGGAGCTGGACTGGCAACGTTTTCATGAGTTTCTTCCGATTGGTATGGGTTACCAGCCTCTCTGCGCGTTGGTGCGATTTACCCTGCGCGACCCTCTTGAATATGACATCCGCCTGGTCTTGCAAAAGGACGAAATAAGGGCGCTCAGCATCGGAAAGCGGAACACCTGCCGCTTGGGATGGACCAGTTGGCTGGGACATGAGCGAGCCGATGGCGTGGTGATTCTTGGCAGCAACATTCATCAGGAGCGACTCACATGATCGACGTAAACCTCCAACAGCTCATCCAGGCGCTCGATGCTGATAGCCGACGCGAATTGGAGCGTTCTGCCGAGCGATGTGTTGAGCGTGGCGCGAGTAAAGTCCTGGTAGAGGATCTGTTGCTTAGCCTGCTAGAGCGAAGCCAAGGCCTACTCGGGCGAGCCTTACAAGACGCTGGGGTGAGCGCAGGCGAGCTGATCGCGATTCTGCAGCCACGAACAGAGGATGGCACGTCGCGTAATCCAGTATTTGCCCCCGAGTTGATCCAATGGCTACAGGATGCGTTGCTTTTGGCGAATGTCGAGCTAGGACAGAGCAGCGTGAATGAGGCCGCTTTGATCCTGGCGTTAATACGGAATCCGGCTCGCCACGCAGGCACTCGTTTCCAGCCACTACTAGCTCGATTGAACATCGAACGACTGAAAGAATTCGCCTTGTCAGGTCAAGCTCAAACGGGGACTGAACTATCCAAAGCTCCAGATGAGTCGCTCCTTGAGCGTTTCACTCACAACCTGACCCAACAGGCCCGTGACGGCAAGCTGGACCCGGTGCTTTGTCGAGACGGGGAAATTGGACAGCTGATCGATATCCTTTCTCGTCGCCGCAAAAACAATCCTATCGTGGTCGGTGAGGCAGGGGTGGGAAAGACTGCGGTTGTGGAAGGGTTAGCTCTGCGCATCGCAGCAGGTGAAGTGCCACCGGGGCTTGAGCGAGCAGAGATCCTGACGCTGGATATGGGCTTGCTGCAGGCTGGAGCGAGTATCAGGGGGGAGTTTGAACGTCGTCTCAAAGGTGTAATCGACATCGTCAAGGCTTCGCCTGATTCCGTCATTTTATTCATCGACGAAGCCCATACATTGATTGGCGCAGGCGCAAGCTCCGGAGGGACCGACGCGGCTAACCTGCTCAAACCGGCTTTGGCCCGGGGGGAGCTGCGCACGATCGCGGCTACTACATGGACTGAGTACAAAAAATACTTCGAGAAGGATCCGGCTCTTGCTCGTCGGTTCCAGCCTGTGCAGTTGCGCGAGCCGGCGATCGGCGATGCGGTGACCATCTTACGTGGTCTGGCGCGATTGTATGAGGCGACCCATGGGATTTATCTGCGCGATGATGCGGTGGTTGCCGCGGCCCATCTGTCGGCCCGCTACCTGGCGGGGCGCCAACTGCCGGACAAGGCTGTCGATGTGCTTGATACCGCTTGTGCTCGTGTACGCATCAGTCTGGCTGCCGCCCCGCAACGCCTTGAGCGCTTGCGCGGCGAATTGGCCGAGGAGGAGCGGCGATGCCAGGCGTTGCGGCGCGATGCTCAGGCCGGTTTGTCAGTTGATCTTCAAGCGTTGCAATCGCTGCAAACACGATTGGAAGCTCTCAAAGACGAATGCCAGGCATTGGAAGCGCAGTGGTCCGAACAGCGAACTCTGGCCGAACGCCTGTTATCGCTGCGTCGACAAATTTCCGAGGCCAGGGAACAACATACCAGCGAGGTCTTGGAAACCGCGTTACATGTTACTCACAGCGCTTTGTTGGTCGCACAGACGCAGGAACGCCTCGTCAGCTTTGAAGTATGTCCGCGACTGGTAGCTGAAGTAATCAGCGCATGGACTGGCGTACCGCTGACGCAGCTGGCATATGAGCACAATATAAAAATCGCCCGTTTCTCGGCTGACTTGCGAACCCGTATCCGGGGGCAGGAACCAGCTGTGCAAGCACTCGACCGAGCGATGCGTGCCGCCGCTGCTGGCTTGAACAAACCTGACGCGCCAGCAGGCGTGTTTTTGTTGGTCGGGCCTAGTGGTGTGGGCAAGACCGAAACGGCCTTGGCCCTGGCTGAACTCTTATATGGAGGTGATCGTTTTATAACGACCCTCAACATGGCCGAATTCCAGGAAAAATATACCGTATCGCGGTTGATTGGCGCGCCACCGGGCTATGTCGGGTTCGGCGAAGGAGGCATGCTTACCGAAGCAGTCAGACGAATGCCCTATTCAGTTGTATTGCTCGATGAGGTCGAGAAAGCCGATCCGGATGTACTTAATCTGTTCTATCAAATTTTCGACAAAGGCCTGGCCAATGATGGGGAAGGAAGGGAGATAAACTTTCGCAACACGCTCATTTTGATGACTTCGAATCTGGGCAGTGAGCGCATTCGCGATTTGTGTGCAAACGGCAGGCAGCCGAGTGCTGAATGCCTAGAAGAAGCCATTCGTCCATTGCTTAGCAGCCATTTCCAACCCGCTTTACTGGCCCGTATGTGCGTGGTGCCCTATTACCCGATAAGCAAAGAGGTAATGCGCGAGCTGGTGGAGCTGAAACTGGTTCGTTTGGGCGAGCGATTGAAGCGTCGCCAATTGAGCTTCAGTTTTTGCGCGCGACTTGTTGATTATCTGGTCGACCGTTGCGTTTGCAGCGAAAGCGGCGCCCGCTTCATTGACCAACTGCTTGACTTGCACTTGATGCCCGGGCTGGCCGACGGCCTGCTCGCAGCGATGGCGGACGGTGAAAAGCCGCAGAAGGTGCGAGCCATTCTTAATGGTCAGGCCACCATAGCTTGCGAGTTCACTTAATGGGCGCGCTTGTCACGCAGGAGTCCCAACCGCTGGCTTATGCCGAGGCCCTTTTGGCACTTTTTTACAGCCTTTCGCGATCAACGGACGAGGTGTCTCTGCTCGAGGCGTTCGTCAAGGGCGCGGCGCGGTTAAGTGGTTGTGAACTGGTTCAGTTGTATTTGCTCGATTCCAAACAATCCCGGTTGGAAATTCACAGCGAGTGCCTTGGCGAGCGATTGCAGTTTCGGGACCGGAGCGGCCTACCTTGCGATTACTACCACGAACAGTTGCTGCAATTCGCCCTGAGCCAAAATCGTGTGGTTTGCCTCGATGCACTGTCCGGCAGCTTGCACAGTACAAATTTTCTGCCGGTCCATGTCATGCCGTGGCAGTCGTTGTTATGCGTGCCACTTGTCACTACGCACGGAGCAGTCAATGGGTTGTTGCTATGCGCCAGCGCCAGACATATCGACTTGGCTGGATTCGCGGAATCTCTGGGGCACTTGGGAGCGTTCGCCCTTAGTCAGATTAGCTTATTGCGGCGCCAGCGCCTTCCTGTACCCGCCGACTTACCAGCTGTTACCAACGTATCGAACGCTGACCGCTTCGGCCTGATTGGCAGGAGTGCGGCAATGCGTCAGACCTGCTTGTTGATCGGCAAAGTCATAAATAGCCCTTATACCGTCTTGCTGTGTGGCGAGACTGGTACCGGCAAGGAGGTGGTAGCCCGCGCCATTCATGATCATGGGCCGCGCAGAGCCGAGGCGTTTATTGTCCAGAATTGCGCGGCGCTTCCGGAACATCTTTTGGAAAGCGAACTGTTCGGTTACCGAAAAGGCGCATTTACTGGCGCTGATCGTGACCGTACTGGCCTGTTCGATGCGGCTGACAAAGGTACATTGCTGCTCGACGAAATCGGTGACATGCCTCTATCCCTTCAGGCCAAATTACTGCGAGTTTTGCAGGAAGGTGAAGTTCGTCCGCTGGGGTCAAACCACACCCACACAATTGATGTGCGCATCGTCGCCGCCACCCATCGGGACCTTAAGGTTCTGATGAAGGAGGGCAAGTTCAGGGAAGACTTGTATTACCGAATCGCGCAGTTCCCTATCCAATTACCGGCGTTGCGCCATCGCGGCCCTGACATCATCGAATTGGCACGGCACTTTACCGAAAAGGCTTGCGCGCTCCTGAAGCGAGATAGCGTGTACTGGTCAGATGCCGCGCTGGCTCATCTGGCTGCCTATGATTTTCCAGGAAACATCCGCGAACTCAAGGGCATCGTGGAAAGAGCAGTGCTGTTGTGCGAAGGCAGAGAGCTGCTGGTCGAGCATTTTGCGCTGCACATCAAAAATCCATCCGATCAAGGCCGCGTAAGTCTTCGCGAACGGCTGGAACAGATCGAGCGTAACTTGGTGATTGATTGCCTACGCAAGAATGCCGGCAACCAAACCATTGCTGCGCAAGAACTCGGTCTGCCGCGACGTACGCTCTTGTATCGAATGAGCCGCCTGAAAATACGCCGCAAGGATGCCGAAAATTAATCTTCGCGGCTTTCCATCCGTATCGATTCCATTCATTTATTTCGGAAAACTTCGAATGCTTGTCCGTGCTCGGCCGATCGTACTGCTGACTTTTATCGTGTTGCTTGGCCTCGGTGGTTGTAGTGGCAACTTCAAATTCACTGACCGCGATTATCGCCCCCTGGGTGATCCGCAAGCGGTCAATCGCGGCAAGTGACAGCAAGGAGCACCATTCATGGAAGTTGTTTTTGAAGTGCTGAGCGCCAACCAATTCATTGCCCCTGATCTTTGCCGAAAACGCTTTGGCGCGGATGGCGGGGTGATTGGCCGGGGAGAGGATTGTGACTGGATGATCCCCGACCGTGAGCGGCTCCTGTCCAAGCGTCATGCGGGGGTGAGTTTCGACAACGGAACGTTTTTCCTGACTGACAGCAGTGGCAACGGTGTACTCGATCGTAAAAGCGGCTCGCGGCTGCCCAAGGGCGAGCCGGTACGTATCACGGACGGCGACGTCTTCATCATGGGAGGGTATGTGATTCAGGCCCGGGTCGTTGTAGAGAAAATGACCTGCGCTTTGGAAGCCAACCGGTCGGCACCGCTAGGTAATCTCGTTCCGGATGATGCATTTCTCAACCTGGACCCGTTGAGGGCGTTGGACCGGGAGGAGCATGTTTTTTCTGAAATGGACGAACTGAACGACCGTTCCCAGACGACTTCGCACGCGTTGTTACGCTCGGATCATGCGTGCGTTGACGTGGAAAATTTGGTGTTGCCGAAGCTGATCGAGGTCGAGCCGGAGCCACCCCTGCCTTACGACCCATCGGGGTCATCCATTGAGGGGTTCTGGCAACGCTTCGGCTCCTCGCTGGGCATGGACCTGAATGATCTGGACCAAGAGGCGCGCGAAGCGTTGGCCATAAAGGTCGGATCGTTGCTCAAGCAAAGCGTTGAAGGCCTGCAGCAAGGCTTGCGCACCCGTTCGGAGTTAAAGGGCGAGCTTCGCCTGGCCCATACCCTCGCCCAAGGTGGCCAACAGAACCCGTTGAAGCACTGCGATGACGCTTTGCACGCATTGTTGCAGCCAACTGCGCCTGGCCAGTTACCAGCCAGCAAGGCTATCGCTAGTGCCTTTCGCAGCCTGCAGGCTCATCAAGTGGCTTTGTTCGTTGCCAGCCGCGCCACCCTGCGCTCAACCCTCGATTACTTTTCACCCCGGCAACTGGTTCTTCGCCTAAAGCGCGAGCAACCGTCGCTATTACATACATCGGGTCGCTACTGGCGAGCTTACGGCCGGCACCATCAGTCGCTATGTCAAGACGATGACTGGACTGAACGCTTGCTGGCCCGAGATTTCGCCAAAGCTTATGAGGAACAAGTCCGTCTGATTTCCACGCTGCAACACGACTGTCAGGGATGAAGTATATGCATTACAGAACTTTGCTTTTGTGCCGAACCTTAGCGCTTATCGCCACGACGCTGCTATCAGGATGCGCCACGCTGTCACCGTTCTCAACGATGACCAAGCTCAACGTGACGCTGGTTGCCAGCGACGAACTCAATCCGGATGTGACTGGACGGCCCTCGCCATTGGTAATGCGTTTTTTTGAACTCAAGCACCCGGTGGCTTTTGAAAACGCGGACTTTTTTAGCATCTATGATCGTGCCTGGGAGACCTTATCCCCCGATCTGCTCGCCAGCGAGGAATTGGAATTACGCCCTGGCGAAACCGTCACGCTCAGATTCGCCATGGCAGATAGCGGTCGTTACGTTGGCGTGTTGGCGGCGTATCGTGACCTCCCGCATACGCAATGGCGCTACACACTGCCGGTCGCTGTTGCGCGAGTGAATGAGGCGAATCTGGCTCTCAATGAAGATGGTATCGCTAGTTTCACCAAAGGCCTTGCCAGGGCTGACGACAAATGAACCACGATAAGGTGATCTGGCAGGAAGGGATGTTGCTACGACCGCAACATTTGCAACACAACGATCGACATTTCGACCACCAGTTGAAAGCCCGTACTCGGCTGCTGGGCGGTTACGCCTGGGGTTTCCTTTCGTTGGAAATCGATTTGCAGTTTCTCCCTATGGGGCGGCTGGTGATCAGCAGTGCTTCGGGCGTCCTGCCAGATGGCAGTCTGTTCGAATTGAGCAGCAACACTGAGCCGTTGGTCCTGGAAGTACCACCCAACACCTGCAACAAACCGATCTATCTCGCTCTGCCTCTGATGGCTGGCAATCACATAGAGTCCCGCTGCCCAGCACAAACAGATGTGTTGGCGCGTTACATCACCTACGAGGTGCAAGTAGCGGACTCCAATGCGGCGGATACTTCCAGCAGCCAGATAAGCTGTGGTCGCTTGGACGTTCGCCTTCTACTGGGTGAACAACAAGGTGATCAGGCTTTTGTAAAGCTCAAGCTCTGCGATGTTCTCGATACTACGCCGGATGGTTTGATCAGGCTCGATCCGGATTTTGTCCCGACGTTTATCCAGATCAAATCCTCTGCCTATCTTCTATCCTGCCTCAAGGAGGTCATCGGCATGCTTGGTCATCGGGGCGAGAGTCTTGCCGAGCGACTTCGCTCCAGCGGGAAAGCGGGCGGTGCTCAAGTTGGCGATTTCATGATGCTTCAAATGATCAACCGCACCGAATTGTTGCTGCGCCATTATCAGGAGCTGGAGCAGGTTCATCCCGAAACGCTATATCGGACGCTGTTGGCGCTGCTAGGCGATTTGGCAGTTTTTTCTACAGATAGCAAGCGCCCATCGTTCGACAACCGCTATCACCACAGCGACCAGGGAAGATGCTTTCGGGACCTCATGTGTTCGATGCGCCAAGTATTGTCGATGGTACTCGAACAGCACGCCATTGAGCTGCAATTGCAGGCTCGGCAGTACGGTATCAGCGTTTCGCCGGTGAATGATTTTTCTCTGCTGGACTCGGCTTCGTTCGTATTGGCAGCCAGCGCCGATTGTGATGCCGAGGAGCTGCGCCGTCGCTTACCCTCCCATCTGAAAATCGCTCCGGTGGAGCGTATCCGCCAGTTAGTCAATTTGCATTTGCCAGGTATCAGGATCAGGGCTCTTCCCGTAGCGCCGCGGCAGATCGCGTTTCATGCCAATAAAATTTATTTCATTCTCGAGCCCAGCGCCGAAGACCTTGTTCAAGTGAAGCGCTCCGCGGGGTTTGCGTTTCACATTTCGGGTGAATTTGCCGAGCTTGAACTGAATTTTTGGGCCATTAGGAACTGATCAAATGGATAAGGAAAATCCTCAGGACGAAACAACTGTCCTGCTAGATCATCATGGAAAGCGCCCCATATCCGGGCCGCTGACCGACACCGCTGCGCTACGTATTGAACAGTTGGAGGAGCGAATGATCTACGCCGCCCGTCAACGGCGATCTCCGATATTCGCTCCCAGCCTCAATCCGTTGGTAGCGGCAGCGTCCGGGTTGTTGTCGCAGATCCTGCTACTCAGGCGAATCAATCAAAGACTCGATCCTAAAAAGCTCAAGCAAGAGCTGTCCTTGGAATTGAAGCAATTTGAAGCCTTGGCGAGAAGGGACAATGTTGAGGAAAGCCAGTTGGTCGCCGCCCGCTATGTGTTATGCACAGTGCTCGATGAGTCGGTCGTCGCCACGTCGTGGGGCAGTGAAAGTGGCTGGTCGCAGATAAGCCTGCTAAGCAGCTTTCACAACGAGACGTTCGGTGGCGAGAAGGTGTTCCAGTTACTTGATCGTTTATCGAAAGATCCAGCCAAACACTTGTATTTACTTGAATTGTTATACCTGTGCCTATCGTTGGGCTTTGAAGGTAAATATCGCGTTCAAGCCCGGGGAGAATTTGAGCTAGGAGGGATCCGTGACGCGCTGTACCGCGCGATCAGGCAGGTGCGTGGTGAAGTTCCCAGTCCCTTGTCAGCCCACCTTGAAAGCTCCAAAGCTGAGCCCATCAAACCATTGCCTATAGTGCCTTTCTGGGGGGTGACGGTTTTCACGCTGATTAGTTTAGGTGTGATCTATTCGGGTTTTGCCTGGGTGTTGAGTGAGCAGCGCGTAAACATATTGCAACCTTATCAATCGCCAGAGTCGTTAATTGCTCAGCCGCTGCTGTAACAGGGACGTGTCATGAAATTGCTTTTCAGGAAAATTGGTGCCTGGTTGTCCCAGGCTTGGGTCTGGACGCTGTCATGCGTATTGAGCGTGTGCTTGTTGGTGTGGCTTTTGGGGCCGCTTTTTGCGGTGAATGACTACAAGTTCTGGGCTAGCCCCACGGCACGTCTGCTTACGATCAGCGCCTTGTTCCTGGGTTGGGGGCTGGGAATGGTTTGGTTCGATCGGCGAGCCGGTACGACAAGGCGGGCCAGGCAGGCTGCCGTTTCCCCTCCTGGCGCGCTCGACCAAGCCAGGATTGACGACGACCGACGCGAACTGCGCACGCGCTTCAAGGAGGCTACGAGAGCGTTACGCGCCTCAACGTTCCATTCCGGTCTTGGCAGACGCGGACGCAGTGACCTGCCTTGGTACTTATTGGTGGGCCCCGTCGCTAGCGGAAAAACCAGTCTGCTCGGTTCCTCGGGTCTTGATCTGTCGCTCAGCCGGCATGAGCGAAGGCCAGCTGACATATCCGGCACGCACAGCTGTGACTGGTATTTCGCAGAGCAAGCGGTGTTGATCGATACTCCTGGGCGCTATTTAACCCAGTTGGAGATAGACGCCGACGCCAGTGCCTGGAGCGGTTTGCTCGAGCTGCTGCGCAAGCGTCGTCGTAACCGACCCCTGTGCGGCATTCTGGTAACTGTGCCTGTCGAAACCTTATTGATGGGAAGTGAAGAAGAGATCGCCACGCTGTCTTGGCAGATTCGGGGGCGTCTTCAGGAAGTTCGACGGCAGCTGCGCGCTGATGTGCCTATTTATCTGATTCTAAGCAAAGCTGACAGTTTGATTGGGTTCAAGGAGTTCTTTGATTCTTTGACGCGGGAAGAACGTGACCAAGTGTTGGGCGCCAGTTGTAGTCGAGACCAACACGACAGCAACGTGGAGGTGTTGCGAGCCGAGTTCGAGGCATTGCTGCGTCGGATCAACAGCCAGGTACTCATGCGTCTGCACGGGGAGCGCGACATTGTACGGCGTGGCTTGATCCTGGATTTCCCACAGCAGTTGGCACAGATCGGTCCGCAGATCAGCTCGGTAGTCGAACTGGTTTTTAGCGGGGACACCTGCCCGCTGCGAGGCGTTTACTTGACCTCTGCCTCCGGCCCTGACCATGCGGGAGCTGGTATTTCGATGAGGGCTGCGCCCCGGAGGGACGATCGCAACGGCTATTTTATCCATCACTTGCTTACCAAGGTCATCTTCCCCGAAACCGGCCTGACGTGTCTTGATCAGCGAGGACGCAGTCGTGTTTATTGGGGGCAGCGCGCGATGTACATCGGTGCGCTGATGACTTTGAGTTTATTTGGATTGTTATGGGCCAACGGTTTCACTGCCAACAATAAACGCTTGGAAAATTTGCGTGAGTTGACTCAACGTTGGGAGCAGCACTCATCGCAAGTCACCGACGATGATTTGATCGTAACCCTGGAATCGCTTGATCTCCGTCTCGAGGCGGCACGAGTTTTTCCTCCCGAAACAGGCGTGTCGTTATACGAGCGTGGCGGGCTTTATCAAGGTGCTGCAGTTGGCCCCACAGTGCTCAGGGCTTATGAGCATGAGCTGATGTCGCAACTGTTACCTCGGGTTGCGCAGATGTTGGAAGAGCAAATCCGCAGCAACCTAAATGAGCGCGACCGGGTATTGAACAGCCTGCGCGCATATTTGATGCTGGCCCTGCCGGAACGTCGCGATGCCGCCTGGCTCAGGGCTTGGGTCGCCCAGGCTTGGTCGCTGCGTTACCCCGGTGATGCGTCCATACAAGATGGGTTGAATGGCCATTTCGGACGCCTATTGGAGCAACCTTTCGTTCATGGCCTCGACGAGTCACTGGTGAACTTGGCTAGGAAGACACTGCGGAGTGAATCCCTGGCGGCTGTTGTTTACCGCATGTTGCGTGATCAGGCCAACCATCTGCCTCATTACAGACTTAGCCAGCATTTGGGACCGCAGGGGTCGTTGCTGGTAGGCACTGATCACATCATTCCGGGCTTTTATACCCGCCAGGGTTACGAGCAGTACTTCTCGATTCAGGGCGTGGCGCTGATTACTGGACTGCTACGTGACGAATGGGTCCTTGGGGAGGGGGCAAGTCTTACAAGCTTGGACTTGCGCCGTATGCGGATAGAGCTCGAACAGTTGTATTTTCGCGACTATGCAAATCTCTGGAGCGAGGCGGTCGGTCAGGTCGCGCTGCAGCCGATTCACGGCGCAGGCGAAGTCGCCGACCAATTGGCGGGCCTGACTTCAGCCCATTCACCTGTATTGCACTTGCTGATACAGGTGCGTGAGAACACCAGGATAGGGGGGATCGTCGAGCGTATGGACGACGCTTCGCAGGCGGCAGTGAACACTGGCCAGATTGCCTCCGTCGCAAGCAAAGTCTCCGATTCGGTGAGGCGGGATCTGCCGGACACGGGACAGAAATCCTTGCAACGGCGTTTCGAACCATTGCACCGTTTGCTGGATACCGACAACGGCCCGGACGCGGACCTGACCTTGGCACTTCGGGCCCTCGACGACACCCAAACCCAATTTGCGAACCTAGTTCGTGCAAGTGCGCCGGAGCAAGCCGCCTACGAACTGGCGAGACATCGGATGGCTGGCCAGAGCGATGCACTGAGTGAAATGCGTAGGGCGTCTACACGCTTGCCACACCCAGTCAATCAATGGTTCAGCGGGCTGGCCGAGGATAGTTGGCGCTTGGTACTAAAGGATTCATACCGCTACCTGAACGAGCGCTATCAAAGCGAGCTCTATGGTTTTTATCGGAGGTCAATCAACAAGCGGTATCCGTTCAATGCCCACGGCACCAGCGATGTCGCTATCAATGATTTTCAGGAGTTCTTCAAAGGCCAAGGCGTTGCTGACCGATTTTTTGAAAGCTATATGCGTCCATTCGTCGACGGTCAACCAGGGCATTATCGAGTGCGCACTATTGACGGCCAGAGCTTGCCTATAACCAAAACCTTTCTTGAGCAGATGGCGAGCATACATACCATCCGCCAGAGCTTTTTCCTGGAAAGCCGTGCCGAGCCACAAGTGCATTTCAAGCTCGAGCCATACACGCTCGACCCGTCAGTAAGTCGAGCTGAGTTCCGCTTCGGTGATAAAACGCTGGAGTACCGTCACGGCCCCATACAGTCAGTAGCCTTTACCTGGCCAAGTGAGGAGCAGGGCGGCAGGACATCTCTTGTGCTGGATAAAATGGCCGGAGGGCGAGGGATCGGCGTTGAGAAGAATACCGGGCCATGGTCATTGTTTCGTTTGCTCGATTTGATGCAGACGGAATACCTGACGGGCCGTGACGTACGCGTGCTCAAGGCTGATGTCGGCGGCATGCGCGCCAATTATTTATTGATAAGCCAGCGCACGCCGAACCCTTTCGACATGGCCGTGCTACGTACTTTCAGAATGCCGATACAGCTCTGATGCATTACGCAGGCCACTGGCGTAGCGCCGCTCGCACCGATCCCGGCAAGGTCCGCCGGCGAAACGAGGACGCTTTCCTGGACAGCCCACGGCTGGGGTTATGGGCCGTCGCCGACGGGATGGGCGGTCATTCGAATGGCGATATCGCCAGCCAGTTGGTCGTTTCCAACCTGGCTGAGTTGCCCCTGTATCGAGATATCGATCAGCGTTCGAGAGCCGTGCGCCAGTGCCTGCACTGGACCAATCGACGTCTGAGCCAGGAGTTGACCGTCACCGCTGAAAATTCACTCGGCATCATGGGGAGCACGGTGGTTGTGCTGTTGCTGGAAGGTAATCGTGCTGTTTGTATCTGGGCAGGCGACAGTCGTTGTTATCTATGGCGTGATCGACGGCTCTATCAATTATCCAAGGATCATTCATTGCGCCAGCAATTGGTGGATCAGCGGCTTATTGGCCTTGACGAGGCAAATGCCCATCCTGCGGGCAACGCATTGACTCGTGCGGTAGGAGCCTCGCAGGAGTTGAGGCTTGAAATACTCGAATTCGATGTTCGTTGTGGCGATGCTTTTTTGCTGTGCAGCGACGGTTTGTATCAGGAATTGAGCAGCCAGAAGCTGGGCGAGGCAATGAGCCTGATGTCACCCAACAGGGTAATGGCGCAGCTTTTCGAGGGCGTCTTGAGCGGATCGGCGAGGGATAACCTGACGGCCGTTATGATAGGCGAATGAAAAGTCCTGAGGCAGCCCCCGAATTCCGGGACAGCGACGAGAATCATTTCAGCGCTTCTCTTTTTGCCGAAACATCGAGTGTCGCGGTACCGAGCCCGCACACTACTGGCGAAACGCCAGAGATATTTGCAGGACGTTACTGTCTCGAGCGTTTGCTCGGTGCTGGCGGTATGGGGGTTGTGTATCGGGCCCGGGACTTGCTGCATGAACAGTTTGGCGATCCGGATCCGTACATTGCGCTGAAGATACTCAGCGAGGAGTTCGACTCGTCCCCTGACGCCAGCGCGCTACTTTTTAGCGAATTTGCCCTGACGCGGTGTTTATTTCACCCTAACGTGCTGCGCCCATACACCTTCGCAGTGGATGCGGTTCATCGTAAGGCTTTTTTCACGATGGAGCTGATGCGCGGGCTGACCTTGGACAAATTGCTCTGCGAATGTCCGCTCGGTTTGCCATGGTCAGAGCTGAGGGCAATTGCATTGCCTCTGCTAGACGCCTTGGCATATACCCACAGTCGAGGTGTACTGCACGGCGATATCAAGCCAAGCAACATCATGTTGAGCGAAACGGGAGTGAGGCTGTTCGATTTTGGGCTGGGCACTGCGCAAGAAGGGCCTTTGAAAAACCTGCCTTCCTTGAACCGCCAGCGTCTCAAGGCCTGGACCCCGGGGTATGCCTCCCCCGAAGTACTTGAAGGCGCACCGCTCTCGGCTCATGCCGATCTGTACAGCCTGGCTTGCGTGCTCTACGAACTGGCGAGTGGCAAGCATCCATACCGGCGTTTGGCTTCATCTGAGGCCCGCGATACAGGGCTGGAACGCCAACTCAAGGTCCCGCGCAACATGCCCAGGCGTTGCTGGTCGGCATTACGCACAACGCTGGCCTTTGATCCAGCGCGGCGAAACCTCAGCGCCGCGCAGTTGCGTGAGGTTTGGGCCGGTGGTTCGTTTTGGTGGTAGAGGGGCTGGTTGGTATTCCCGGAATATGTACTGGCTGTTGGGCCGCGATCGCGAGCAGGCTCGCTCCCACCGGGGGGCTTGGCTGGGTTGAGGTTTTGGGCGTGCTTGCGATCAGGGCTTGTTCGTTTGCCGTCAATTGGTTGAGGCCAGCGCCTTCAGCGCTGCCTTGCGCTCTACGGTTGGCAAGCGGCCGAGTTTTTCCACCGCGCTGTAAAACGCCAGCCAATCCTCGCCCTCACGCTTGAATAACGCCCCGAACGCCGGCACCCATTGGTCGTACAGGCCGAACGGCAATATTCGGGCGTTGTTCAGGGGCGCGTAGATCCAGGCGTCGTAGCGTTTGTCGCCGGCCCATTGGCTGTCGCGTAGGTGCGCGTAGTCGGCGCGCAGGCGTTCGAATTCCTCGGCTTTGCGTTGGCGCATCTGCTCGGTCGGTAGGGGTTGGGCGTAGAGGGTTTCCAGCCGTTGGCGGGTGTCGAGGATCAACTGGATGAACTGGTCGCGCTGGCGCAATCGGTTGCCGTTGTCCGGCGCCAGGCCGCGATGGGCGCGCCATTGGCGGGTGCCTTCCTGCTCGACGAAGGTGGCGAATGATTCGTTGAACTCCGTGTCGTCCTTCACGTAGACGCGTTGGTGCGCCAGTTCATGAAAGATCAGCGTCGCCAGGCGTTCGTCGCCCCAATGCAGCATCGAACTGAGGATCGGATCGTCAAACCAGCCCAGCGTCGAGTAGGCCTCTATGCCGGCAATCGACACATCCATGCCTCGCAAACGCTGCAAAGCGGCCTCGCCCCGGGCGGCGCCCTGGCTGTAATAGCCCCGATACGCCACGCAACCGGCGATGGGAAAACAGTGGGTTAGCGGGGCCAGGGAAAACTCCGGGGTGGCGAAGACGTTCCAGACGACGAAGGGGCGGCCGATGTCCGCGTACAGGCGATAGCTCTGGTTGTCGGGCAGGTGCAGGTGTTTGCTGGCGAACGCGCGGGCCTCACGGGCCTGAGCCAGATGGGTGCGCAATCCGGAATCACGGGTGGGGTCGGCAATGACCCGGTCGATGGGCTCGCGTGCTTGCAGCAGTCGCCATTGTCCGCTGGCGAGCTGGCCGTAATAACCGACGCTTGTACAACCGTTGAGTAACAAAAGCAGGAAGGCCGGAAACAAAATCCTGAAAACACGGTCGAGTAACCGATGGCGTGAGCGCTGCCTGATCAATTTTGGAATCACCCTGGGAAGTCTGCCTCAAGACTATCTCGCCTGCCCGGAGCTTCGCTATGCGCGTGTTGATGCTGACAAGTGGCCTGTTGCTGCTGACCGGCTGTGCCGGTTTGCCCGATCCAGATCCCTCCCAGGCGTGGATTGACCTAGGTAACCATCGGGACACGGCGTTGCAAGCGTTGGAAGTCGATGACAAGGCATCCATCGACCGGCGTTATTTCGAGGTTCAACCGGGTAGCCATGAGCTGACGGTGCGTTATCAATTTGCCGTGGAGCCGGGCAACATCGGGCCAGATGCCGAGCCGCTGTGGCGCGATTGCCGGTTGAACGTAAAATTCAAGGATTTCAACGCGGGCCAGCGCTATCAGTTGCAAGCCGGCAGTATCGGGTTCCGGCCGTGGGCCAAGCTTTACGACCAACAGCGCAACGTGGTGGGCCAAGGCACGCCGGCAGGCTGCCAGCAAAGCTGATTGGCGCTATGCTCGGGGCCTGACTTCAGGAAATCATCATGCGCCTACCCACGTTGTTTTTGGCTCTTGCGACATTGAGCGGATGCGCGACGAGCCCATTGCCCGAAATGGACCCGAACATGGCCTGGGTCGACTTCGCCACCCCTATGCCGGGCGGCAAGCTGCTGATGGCTGAAAGCCTGGACGGCCAGCGGCTGCGGGACGGACGCTTTTTTCAGGTTTCACCCGGTAGCCACGAACTCAAGGTGCGCTTCGACTTCGAGGTGTTCGGCGCGGGCGGTGGGCTGGGCATGATGAACGACCCGAAGGAACGGCTGTGCTATCTGATCGTGCGCTACGACCATTTCGAGGCCGGCCAGCGTTATCGCCTGGAGGCTCGTAATCTGGCGTACTCCCCCAGTGCCCGGCTCTATAACGCCAAGCGTGAAATCGTTGCCGAGGATCGACAGGCCAATTGTTTGATGTAGCGCTGCCTAGCGGTCGTTCTTCTGGTAGATGATTTTCTTGGTGCCGTTATCGCAACTGCCCACCACCATGTTCTGGTCGTGGACTTCGTCGTTGGTGACGATTTCCAAGGTGTATGAGGACACGTTTGCGGCCTGGATCTTGGCTTCGATCTCTGCTTTCAATTCTTCGCAGGGCTTGGGTGCCGCGAGGGCCGATGTGGTCAGTGCGCAACCGATGACTGCCAAGGCCAAACGTTTCATGCTCGAACTCCTCAATACAGCGCGCACGCCTGTGCGCTGAAACTGCAGACCTGCATTCGACCACAGTTGCCTTCGGGTAAATAGCGGGTAAACCATAGAAGACCGCGGCCTCGGGAGACCGCGACCTTCTCGGTTCGTCAATTCACCAGGGTCGCGTCCAGGGTGATGTTGGCGTTGAGCACCTTGGAAACCGGGCAACCCTCCTTGGCCTTGTTGCTCAGCTCTTCAAATTGCTGTTGGCTGGCGCCGGGAATCTTGGCTTTGAGAATCAGCTTGATCGCGGTGATCGCAAAGCCGCCGTCGACCTGGTCCAGGGTCACTTCGGCGTTGGTGTCGATGCTGTCGGCCTTGAGCCCAGCGTCGCCAAGGATCATCGAAAACGCCATGGAGAAGCAGCCCGCGTGGGCCGCGCCGATCAGTTCTTCAGGGTTGGTGCCCTTGCCGCCTTCAAAACGTGCCTTGAAACCATAGGGCGCTTCGCGCAACACGCCGGTTTCCGTGGAGATGGAGCCTATGCCGGTCTTCAGGTCACCTTCCCAGTGAGCCGATGCTTTCTTGACGATAGCCATGTGTGCCTCCTCATGATTCGGCGCGAGGGTTCGCGCCTGGGTATTTTTCAGTGCCAGGATTGTGAGGATAGACCGGCCGATAAAGTTCACCCGGTCGATTAGTCGACTAATTTAGTAGGAAAATTCTTCGCTACTATTGAAACTCGGGTATATGCCCACATTCATAGGACACACCTAGAGAAACGGCAGGCTTTCGCCTACAGAAAAGCTCGTACGCCGTTGGAGATGCCGGCCCATGAAACAGCTGTCCGAAGTTAAATTTTCAACCCTCGACCTTGTGCCTGTCCGCGCTGACGGCAATGCAGCCCAGTCCCTGCGCAATTCCCTGGATTTGGCGCAGCACGTGGAAAAGTTTGGCTACACCCGTTTCTGGGTGGCGGAACACCACAACATGGACGGCATCGCCAGCTCCGCGACGGCGGTGCTGCTGGGCTACCTGGCGGGGGGGACGTCGACCATCCGCGTCGGCTCGGGCGGGGTGATGCTGCCCAACCACGCACCGTTGGTGATCGCCGAACAGTTCGGCACCTTGGAAAGTCTGTTTCCGGGCCGGATCGACCTTGGGTTGGGACGCGCCCCCGGTTCCGACCAGATGACCGCGCGTGCACTACGCCGCGAACGCTCCGGCAGTGCTGATGATTTCCCTGATGACGTGGCCGAACTGATGCGCTATCTCGGCCCGCGTACCCCCGACCAACGCATCATCGCCATGCCCGGCACGGGAACGAATGTACCGGTGTGGCTGTTGGGTTCTAGCCTGTTCAGTGCGCAGTTGGCCGGGGAGCGCGGTTTGCCCTACGCGTTCGCCTCCCATTTCGCACCGCGGTTCATGCACGAGGCGATTCGTGTTTATCGCAATCACTTCCAACCATCGGCCGTACTCGACAAGCCGTACGTGATGCTCGGGGTGCCTTTGGTGGCGGCTGACACGGACGAGCAGGCCGATTACCTGGCGACGTCGGTGTACCAGCGGATCCTGGCATTGATGCGCGGCCAGAGCCTGGTGCAGCGCCCGCCGGTGGAAACCATGAATGGTCTATGGCTGCCCCATGAGAAGGAAGCGGTGGGGGATTTCCTTGGCCTGGCCATGATTGGCGGTCCTCAGAAGATCCGCGCCAGGTTGGAGGTGTTGATCGAACAGACTCAGGCCGATGAGCTGATCTTCACCAGCGACCTCTATGAGCACGCCGACCGCCTGCACTCGTATGAACTGCTGTCACAGGTCATGAAAGGCTGAGTCGCGGCCAATAAAAAGCCGACGCGATGCGTCGGCTTTGATCTGAGCGCGTTATCAGCCGCGTATGTAGACGATTTCTTTCGAACCGCCCTCACAGGTGCCGACGACTTTTCCGTCACCTGCACCTTTATCGACGATCTCCAGCGAATAACCCGACACGCCTTTGGCATCGAGCTTCGCTGCGATTTCGCTCTTCAACTCCTCGCATGGCTTGCCGGCCGCAAACGCAGTACCCGCAAGGCTCAGCAAACCCAGGGCCACCATCAACTTCTTCATCGCTCGCACTCCTCGGTCGGATCAGATAGGGAGGTTTCGTAAAGACGTGATGCGCCCAATAGCGCATCGCCATTCCCTATGGCACTCCGCCAGCGTGCAAGTTCAAAGAACTCAGCTGTTGGCGATCCGGAACCCAACCTTGATGGTCACCTGGAAGTGCGCGGCCCGGCCATTTTCGATGTGGCCGCGGGTTTCCGTGACTTCGAACCATTCCAAGTGCTTGAGGCTCTTGCTGGCCTCGGCCAGGGCATTGTTGATGGCGTCTTCAATGCTGGTGGGAGACGAACCGACCAGCTCGACTTTTTTGTACGTGTGGTGATCACTCATGACGTTCTCCTTGGTTGTCTTAAACAGCCTAGCAGCGATTTTTCGCCTTACATGTGGCGCCGTTTACGCTTGGAAAGTTCAGATTTAGTGCACTTTCCCAAACGGTCGCAGTCCCAATCCACACACGCTACTCAACCACTGCAGGAGAGAGCCACCATGGCCAGCACTTCGTTACGCAAAGCCTCGTTGCAAAGCATGGAAGCGGAGATCGAGAGTCTGCTCAAGTCGTTGGAAAGCCTGAAGGACGACGCGTCGGACGAGTCGCGTAGGACGCTCAAGTCGCTTAAGGCAAATGCCGAAAGCGCACTGAAACATTCTCGGCATCTGCTCAGCGATGCGTATGAAGAGGTGAAGGTGAAAACCCGCGAAACCGGGATTGCCACGCGCGACTACGCTCAGGAACATCCATGGACCACCGCTGGCGTTGCCGTTGGCGCACTGGGTCTGTTGGCCGCTTACTTGTTGTGCAAGCGCGGTAACTAGTTCGATGGGTTCAGCTCATGCCTGAGCCACTGCGCCAATTGCCGGGCGCGCCCGTCTGCGGCGCGCTTGGGCAACCATAGCGCCAGTCGTGCGGGGGTTTCACCGAACCCCCATGGCGCGACCAGGCGACCAGCCCGCAGGTCCTCGATCACCAGGGGCTCGGGGGCGATCGCCACGCCAAGCCCGGCCACGGCCGCCTCCAGCAAATAATACAAATGTTCGAAACCTTGCCCTAACTTCAATGCCTGGGGTTCCAGGGCATTTTGCCGTGCCCAAGTGGGCCAGGCCTGGGGGCGTGAGGTGGTGTGCAACAGCGGTTCGCTCAGCAGCGCAGTGGCGGATGCATTGCGCAAGCGGGCAAAGCCCGCGTAGTGCGGGCTCATCACCGGCCCGATCCGCTCGCTGGCCAGTTCATACACCTGCATGTCTGCCGGCCAGGGTGGTTCGGCGAATACCAGTAGGGCGTCCAGCCCTGGGCGCCTCGGGTCGAGGTCGCCCTCACCTGCGGACAGGTGCAGGCGCAAATCAGGCAGATCGGCATTGAGCCTGCCCAGGCGGGGGATGAACCAACGCGCCAACAAGCTTCCCGAGCAGCCCAACACGAACGGGGCGTCCGCTGTGCTTTGGGTCAGCTCGGCGCAAACGGTGCGCAGGCGCTCGAACGCATCGGCGCTGGCGTCACGCAGGCGCAGTCCCGCATCTGTGAGTTTCAAGCCTCGCCCATCCTTGACGAACAGGCTGATCCCCAAGTGGTCTTCCAGCACTTTGAGTTGTCGACTAACCGCGCCGTGGGTGACGTGCAGCTGTTCCGCCGCCTGGCTTACGCTGTTCAGGCGGGCAGTGGCCTCGAAGGCACGCAGGGCGTTGAGCGGTGGCAGATCATGGCTCATGGTATTTGTGAGATTTTCTGACAGGTTGTGGCGATCTTATCGGTTTTCAGAGCGATATGTCAGGGGTAGAGTGGGCTCATTGTTTTTCTACGCATTCGCCTGGAGCGCCCGATGACCCAGCCTACGACCCCCTTCAACCTGCGCAGCGGTCCCGATGCCAACGGCCTGTTTGGCGCGTTCGGCGGCCGTTATGTCGCGGAAACGCTGATGCCGCTGATCCTTGATCTGGCCCGTGAATACGAAACGGCAAAGGAAGATCCTGCGTTCATCGAGGAATTGGCCTACTTCCAACGGGACTATGTGGGTCGTCCAAGCCCGCTGTATTTCGCCGAGCGCCTGACGGAGTTCTGCGGCGGCGCGAAGATCTACCTCAAGCGTGAAGAACTGAATCACACGGGCGCGCACAAGATCAACAACTGCATCGGCCAGATCCTGCTGGCGCGGCGCATGGGCAAGAAACGCATTATCGCCGAGACCGGCGCCGGCATGCATGGGGTGGCCACTGCCACCGTGGCCGCTCGTTTTGGCCTGGACTGCGTAATCTATATGGGCACCACCGACATCGAGCGCCAGCAGGCTAACGTGTTTCGGATGAAGCTGCTTGGCGCCGAAGTCATCCCCGTGATCGCCGGAACCGGCACACTCAAGGATGCGATGAACGAGGCGCTGCGTGACTGGGTGACCAACGTCGACAGCACGTTTTACTTGATCGGCACTGTAGCCGGCCCGCACCCCTATCCAGAGATGGTCCGCGACTTCCAAGCCGTGATCGGCAAGGAAACCCGTGACCAGCTGCAAGCCCAGGAAGGTCGTCTGCCGGACAGCCTGGTGGCGTGCATCGGCGGTGGCTCCAATGCCATGGGCCTGTTCCACCCATTCCTCGATGACAAGAGCGTTGAAATCATTGGAGTCGAAGCGGCGGGCTACGGCATCGAGACCGGCAAGCATGCGGCGAGCCTGAACGGTGGGGTTCCAGGCGTGCTGCACGGTAATCGTACCTTCCTGTTGCAGGATGAGGACGGCCAGATCATCGACGCGCATTCGATCTCTGCTGGCCTCGACTACCCCGGCATTGGCCCTGAACACGCCTGGTTGCATGACATTGGCCGCGTCCAATACACCTCCGTCACCGATGCCGAAGCTTTGGAAGCGTTCCATAAATGCTGCCGCCTGGAAGGGATTATTCCTGCCTTGGAGAGTGCCCATGCCTTGGCTGAAGTGTTCAAGCGCGCACCAAACCTGCCCAAGGATCACCTGATGGTGGTCAACCTGTCCGGCCGTGGCGATAAAGACATGCAAACCGTGATGCACCACATGGAACAGTCCCAGCAGGAGAAACACTGATGAGCCGCCTGCAAACCCGTTTTGCCGAACTCAAACAACAGAACCGTGCCGCCCTGGTGACGTTTGTCACGGCTGGCGATCCGGGCTACGACACGTCGCTGGCGATCCTCAAGGGCCTGCCTGCCGCCGGCGCCGATGTTATTGAGTTGGGCATGCCGTTCACCGATCCGATGGCCGACGGCCCGGCAATCCAATTGGCGAACATTCGTGCCTTGGGCGCCCAGCAGAACCTGGCGAAAACCCTGCAGATGGTTCGGGAGTTCCGCAAGGACAATACCGAGACGCCGCTGGTGCTGATGGGGTACTTCAACCCCATCCATCGTTATGGCGTGCAGCGTTTCATCGGCGAAGCGCTGGATAGCGGTGTCGATGGCCTGATCGTCGTGGACATGCCACCCGAGCACAACAGCGAACTGTGCGAGCCGGCCCAGGCTGCCGGCCTGGATTTCATCCGTCTGACAACGCCAACCACCGATGATGTGCGTTTGCCGACCGTGCTCAACGGCAGCTCGGGGTTCGTTTATTACGTGTCGGTCGCGGGTGTGACCGGTGCCGGTGCCGCGACGCTGGAGCATGTAGAAGAAGCGGTGGCGCGTCTGCGTCGGCATACCGATTTGCCGATCAGCATTGGCTTTGGTATTCGCACCCCGGAACAGGCGGCAGCCATCGCCCGGTTGGCCGACGGCGTAGTGGTCGGCTCCGCGCTGATCGACCATATCGCCAGCGCCGATACGTCGGAACAGGCGATTGATGGTGTGTTGAGCTTGTGCGCGGCCTTGGCTGATGGTGTACGTAAGGCGCGTCTTGGCTGATTTGGCTCGCGCCAATGAAAAAGGGGTTCGGAACTGGGTTCCGAACCCCTTTTTGTTATCGCTTCAAGGCTTGGCAGTCACGGCAACTCCAACCCACCTGCGGCTTTGTGCAGCTTGCGCAGATGTTCGCCGATCTCCTTCATATTGGCCTCGCTCGCGGCGATTTCAGCAGCGCGGCTCGGTTCAAGCAATGCCCTGACTTCCTTATCCAGGTCGCCGGTCAGCGTTTGAAGCTGTTTCTGGCGCAGGCTGCTTTCCGATTCCAATCGCTGCCATTCGCTGGGTTGTGGCAATCCGTAGCCGCTGCTGCCCAGCAGTTCGGCCGGACGGCTCAGGAAGCCGCTATTGGCGAGAATCTGTTGCAACGTCGCGTTGGCTCTCTCCATGCCACCGTTTTGAAGCTCACGCGCGCCAAGGTAGCGCTGTTTGACTTCATCCTGGGCGAGCAGCAATTGCCGACGGAAACTGGCCTGTTCCAGCAATAGCAATGCCGCGCTGGTGCGCAGGTCGGCCTGTTCAAACCAAACGCGGCGTTCTGCAGCGTCCAGCGCGAGCCAGTCTTCGACGGTTTGTTGCCGTATCGGCAGGCGTTTTTTCAGAACGTCGAACATGGCTTGGTAGCGTTCGCGGAATGAGTCGAAGCGGTAACCCAGGCGCAAGGCTTCCTTGGGATCATCCAGCACACTGGTGTCGGCCAAGCCACGGCCCTTGAGCACTTCCAGCAGACCGTTGGGCATGATGCTGTCCAGGCCTTTGAGCTGTTCGTTATTACTGCCGCTGCGCAGCAGCTTCAAGCTTTCTACCGCGCAATTATTGGAGAGGAAGTAATAGTTGCCGTCATAGCTCCAATGCATTTCGGCGGCGTGTTCGACCGTTTCTTCGATTTCGGTGCGCGACAGCTTGAGGGGCACCGACGCCAGGCTGCGCAGTTCGGTCTTGGTGTACTCGTCGATGACCTGGGCCAACGGCAGTACGAACAGACGCGACGGGTATTTGCCTACCAGGCCGTCCCAACTCGACAGCTGAACGTCGCCTACGAAGGCGCGGTACGAAAGCACCAGGTGTTGGTCCAGATCCAATCGGCAATCTGGCCCACGTGGACGGCCCGGTGCGCATATCACCAGGCGGAGCATGCTATGGCCCCAACGGCTGACCCAGTTCTGGTTGGCTTCAGCCAACAGGTAGTCGATGGCATAGACGCGTTCCGGATCGACCTTGCCCAGTGGTGTCTTGGCAAAATCATTGCCGGCATTGAGAAAGGCGAACGACGTGGAGCAGGTGTCCTTGGCGGCGGGCGCCCAGCCAAAGTGCTCACGGTAATAGCGATACAGCGCGGGACGTCGGCAGGCGTAGCTTGGATCGAGGAGGAAATACTCCATATTGACCGCGACGAACTCCTTGGGACTGCTCGTCTCATAGAGGTCCGGGCTGCGGGCAACCTGACGGTTGTGCTGCTCGCGTTCGCCGCGACGGCCCACATACTGCGGCCAGCCGGCGAGATCCAGCAGGCGAGGATCATCGCTGAGCGTGAAGCGCCGGTCGTTCTGGCCTCTGCACTCATCCGTCATGCCGATCAGCCCGGCGCTGCTGTTACGCCGAGTACAGCGTTGGATCAGCACACGTTCGGCATTTGGCCAAAGGCGCGAGCGGTCATAGATATGAGTCAGTTCGTGCAGCACGGTAGCGAGCATTTCGCGCCGCACGGTGCCGTGGGGGCGCAAGGTCTTTTGCTTGGCGGCGCTGCCATCGGTGAGGCTATCCAGCAGGTTCCGGTTCAAGTCCAACTGCGACACCAATGAAGCCTGGCCGTAGGCGTTTGCGGGCATCCGATCGGTCCAGCCGACATCGATGCGCCGGTCCAGTTGCTCGATGAAGCGTGGCGGCAATGCCTGCATGGCTTCATCGAGCAGTGCCTGGCTGGCCTGTTGTTGTGCCGGGCTCAAGCCATCGCTATTGAGATGTAACTGGAGACCGGCCTGGGCTGTGCCGCTCAGAAGCAGCACAACCCCGGCAGTCAGCCAGGCGGCCAGCCGCCTCACAATGCGAGGATAGCTTCGGCGAGAACCTGGTCGCTGGCGTCGCGGGCTTCCGGTACGCGGGTACGCAATGTCTGGAAAGCCGCTTCGAGATGAGCGCCACGAATCTCGCCGTTGCTGGCGACGAAGCTGGCAGCGTCATCGTGAGCTTCGCGGACAATCTTTGAGTCACGAATGGATGTGGTGGTGTCAGAGGTGAAATCAATCGAACGCTGGGAGGCGCGAACGATGATGTTACTGGTGGCTACCAGGGTATGTGCCTGGGCCACATCGGCCAACACCAGCAGGCCAAGGGCGGCAGCAATCAGCGGGCTACGCATGGAACGACTCCGGAGAATTAAAGATAGTTATTGGACGAGAATTGCCTGTGCCAGTTCAAGGTCGCTGGCGTGAAGTTTCGGCTGGTTCCGGCGCAGGTAGTCCAGGGCCGACTCCAATTGCGCACCTCGGAATTGTCCTTCGCTGGCAATGAACGCGGCGGCGTCATCACGAGCGGCGACGACCCGTTTATTGTCGAAGGGTGCGGAGGTCACCAGGCTCGTGGCGTAGCCACTGGCGACCACTTGTTGGGTGGACACATCGAAGGCATGGGCCGGGACAGACCAGCAAAAAACTGTGAATAAACAGGCGCTGTAAAGTTTTGAGTAAAAACGCATGGGACTCGACGGTTGTTGGCGAGCTTGAAGGCTAGCGCAAACCTGCGGGCCAGGGCCAGCGCGGAAACATCGGAGCACCCTTGGGTGCCCAATGTTTCATGTTGCATCAGATTACCAGGATGGCCTGTGCAAGCTGCGCATCGGTGGCGTTGAGCTGCGGTGCCTGCTGGCGGATGTAATCCAATGCACTCTCCAGTTTCACACCGCGGATAGCGCCTTCGCTGGCCACGAAGCTGGCGGCGTCGTCACGTGCGGCTTGAACGATTTTATTGTCACGCAGTGATGAGGTTGCATCGGAGGTTACGTCGGACGTGGCCTTGAGGGCGCCGACAATGGAGTCGGTGGTGACGATGAAGCTGCTGGCGTTGGACTGGGCAGCTACGGCCAACAGCGCTATTGCGCTGAGCAGGCGAAGACGGGACATGATGGAGCTCCTTGTATATGAGGTGATACCGGTGCCTGTAGCTGGAAGGGGAGACACATGCTCGACTCGCTTCGCCACGGTTGCATCAATATTAGGACAGATCGCGTTTGCTTACAGCTTTGCAATGGTCCTTGGCTCGTCCCAAGGCAAGATAATCCCCATCCAACCAACTGTACTGGTGCATGAATAGTTTTTGTATAACTGTTCTGTTTCCCGTTCTCAGACCGGTTCAGGCTCGAAAACGACAAGACCCGTCGCGGTTTCCCACGACGGGTCTTGTTTATTCAATTCGGTGCTGGCGATGGACCCGATGGGTCAGGGCCAGCGACGCTGAATTAGCGCCAGAACGGCTTGCTCAGCTCTTCGTAGCGCTGTGCTTCGCTGATACCGGCATCTGCCAGCAGGCGCGAATCCAGACGGGCCAATTGATGGCGGCTGGCAATGCGGCGCTGCCACAACATCAGGTTAGCGATAACGCGAAGAGGCATGGAAGCCTGGTTTTTTTCAGCTTTGTCTTCGAAAAACAGCTCGGAACTGAGTGTACGTTCCATGGTTGACATCCTTCCGCTTGTGGCGGGATTAGGTAGTGGTTTAACTGGTGCCCATGATCCTCCCGTTTGGCCAGTCCCTGTAGATACAGTTCATCTGTATTGTAAGAGACCAGTTAACTGTTAAAAAGCGGTGTACTGGTCAATCTTGAGGCAACTGTATCTATCGGCACTAAATTGGTGCGTTATTCAGTGTCTGGCTGTGTTTTGTGGGATATGACTGTAAGAAATAACCGGTACAGAAGTACAGTTTTTGCAAAGAATCTGCCGAGCCTTTTGGATTTATAAAACTGTTTTAGTCCTAACGGTGATCCAGCTGTATCAAACCGCAAGCATGCGTCCGGTTGCTTCCAGGTTCATGTGCCAGCTGAGTGCGTCCCGCAAAATATGCGGCGTATGTCCGCCCACGGCGCTTGCCGCCTGGAAGTACTCGTTCAATGCCTGGCGATAGGATGGATGCACGCAGTTTTCGATGATCGCCCGCGCCCGTTCGCGTGGCGCCAAGCCCCGCAAGTCAGCCAGTCCAATCTCGGTCACCAGGATGTCGACATCATGCTCGGTATGGTCCACATGGCTGACCATCGGAACGACGCTGGAAATGGCGCCGCCCTTGGCAATGGATTTGGTCACGAAAATAGCCAAGTGTGCGTTCCTGGCAAAATCCCCCGAACCCCCGATGCCATTCATCATTCGCGTGCCGCATACGTGAGTCGAGTTGACGTTGCCATACAGGTCGAATTCCAGCGCCGTGTTGATGCCGATGATGCCCAGGCGTCGCACTACCTCCGGATGGTTGGAGATCTCCTGTGGGCGCAGCACCAGTTTGTCCTTGTATTTCGCCAGATTCCCAAAGACATCCGTGTTGCGCCGAGCGGACAACGTAATGGAGCTGCCAGAGGCGAAACTCAGCTTGCCGGCGTCGATGAGGTCGAATGTGGAGTCCTGCAATACCTCGGAATACATGGTCAGTTCTTCAAACGGAGAGTCGATCAATCCGCACATCACTGCGTTGGCAATGCTGCCGATGCCGGCCTGCAGAGGGCCAAGCTTGTTGGTCATGCGCCCGGCCGCGACTTCTTGCTTGAAAAAGCTGATCAGATGGTCGGCGATGGCCTGGGTGTCGTCGTCCGGCGGCAAGACCGTCGAAGGGGAATCTGATTGTTGGGAGATGACAATGGCGGCGATTTTGTCCGGTGGGATCGGGATGGCGGTGCTGCCGATACGGTCGTCAACCTTCACCAGGGGGATCGGCAGGCGAGTTGGACGATAGCTGGGGATGTAAATGTCGTGCAGGCCTTCCAAATCTGGATTATGGGCCAGGTTGATCTCCACGATCACTTGCTTGGCGAAGATCGCAAAGCTGGCGGAGTTACCTACCGACGTGGTCGGCACGATATGACCTTGCTCGGTGATCGCCACCGCTTCGATCACGGCAATATCTGGCAACGTGAGCTGGGCGTTACGCATCTGTTCGACGGTTTCCGAAAGATGCTGGTCGATGAACATCACCTCGCCTGCGTTGATGGCCTTGCGTAGGGTGCTGTCCACCTGGAAGGGCATGCGTCGTGCCAGTACGCCAGCTTCGGTGAGCTGCTTATCCAGATCGTTGCCCAGGCTTGCTCCGGTCATCAGGCTGATTTTCAGCGGCGTGACCTTGGCGCGTTCGGCCAGTGCGTGCGGCACGGCCTTCGCTTCTCCGGCGCGGGTAAAGCCGCTCATGCCGACGGTCATTCCGTCTTCAATGAGCAAAGCTGCCTCGGCAGCGCTCATCACTTTATTCAACAACGAAGGCAGGCGGATGCGATCACGGTACATGAATGGTTTCTCGGGCTGGAAGCTGGATGCGCAGTCTAGAGAATTCGCGCCGAGCCCGACCCGCTACAAAAGTCGCATTTAAGGCCTCTATTACGGGCGTTTCAGGCAAAACATCATTACCGGATCGGTAACGCTTTGCCTTGATACAAATCAAAACGCCCCGACAAGTCGGGGCGTTTTGATAAACAGCTGACGCTTATTCCACTGCTTTGACCATGTCTTCGATGACCTTCTTGGCGTCGCCGAACACCATCATGGTCTTGTCGAGATAGAACAGCTCGTTGTCCAGGCCGGCATAACCGCTGGCCATCGAGCGCTTGTTGACGATGATGGTCTTGGCCTTGAACGCCTCGAGAATCGGCATGCCGGCAATCGGCGACTTCGGATCGTTCTTCGCCGCCGGGTTGACCACGTCGTTGGCGCCCAGCACCAACACCACGTCGGCCTGGCCGAACTCGGAGTTGATGTCTTCCATCTCGAATACCTGGTCGTAAGGCACTTCGGCCTCGGCCAGCAGGACGTTCATGTGGCCGGGCATACGACCGGCAACCGGGTGGATTGCGTATTTCACCGTCACGCCGTGGTGGGTCAGCTTCTCGGTCAGTTCTTTCAACGCGTGCTGCGCCCGGGCGACCGCCAAGCCGTAGCCTGGAACGATGATCACCGTATCGGCGTTGGTCAGCAGGAAAGTCGCGTCGTCAGCCGAGCCGGATTTCACTGGGCGGGCTTCTTTGGAGCCTGCCGGGCCAGCAGCATCTGCGGCGTTGCCGAAACCGCCGAGCAGTACGTTGAAGAACGAGCGGTTCATCGCCTTGCACATGATGTACGAGAGGATCGCGCCGCTCGAACCCACCAACGAGCCTGCAATAATCAGCATCGAGTTGTTCAGCGAGAAGCCGATGCCTGCTGCGGCCCAACCGGAATAGCTGTTGAGCATCGAGACCACCACCGGCATGTCCGCACCGCCGATCGGGATGATGATCAGCACGCCCAGGACAAACGCCAGGGCCAGCATCAAGGCGAATGCGCCGAGGTTGCCGGTGAACATGAAAGCCAGGCCCAAGCCCAGTGTGGCGAGGCCCAGGATCAGGTTGAGCTTGTGCTGACCGCCAAACTGCACCGGAGCGCCTTGGAACAGGCGGAACTTGTACTTGCCCGACAGCTTGCCGAAGGCGATCACCGAACCGGAGAACGTGATTGCGCCGATTGCCGCGCCAAGGAACAGCTCCAGACGGTTACCCGCCGGAATCGAATCCCCCAATTGCTTGACGATGCCCAGCGATTGCGGCTCGACGACAGCGGCGATGGCAATGAACACCGCCGCCAGGCCGATCATGCTGTGCATGAACGCCACCAGCTCCGGCATCTTGGTCATCTCGACACGCTTGGCCATGATCGAACCGGCGGTGCCGCCGATCAACAAGCCAACGATGACATAACCAATGCCGGCGGTCGCCAGCTCGGCTCCCAGTTTGTAGATAAGTCCGACGGTAGTAAGCACCGCCAATGCCATGCCGAGCATGCCGAACAGGTTGCCGCGACGGGAGGTGGTAGGGTGCGACAGGCCTTTGAGGGCTTGGATGAAGCAGATGGACGCGATCAGGTAGAGCGTCGTTACCAGGTTCATGCTCATTACTTGGGCGCCTCTTCTTTTACGGCTTTCGGGGCTTTTTTCTTGAACATCTCGAGCATGCGGCGCGTCACCAGGAAGCCACCGAACACGTTCACCGCAGCCAGGGCTACGGCGAGAGTACCCATGGTCTTGCCCAGAGGCGTTACGGTCAGGGCGGCGGCGAGCATCGCGCCGACGATCACGATGGCCGAAATGGCGTTGGTCACCGCCATCAGCGGCGTATGCAGCGCAGGCGTTACGTTCCAGACCACGTGGTAACCGACATAAATGGCCAGCACAAAGATGATCAGGTTGTAGATACCGGGGGAGATAAGCTCTTCCATTGTCTGAATCCCTGCTTAGGCGTTTTTGCGGATGACTTGGCCGTCGCGGCACATCAGGCACGCTGCGACGATGTCGTCTTCCAGGTTCACGTCGAACTGGCCTTCCTTGGTGAAGACCAGCTTCAGGAAGTCCAGCAGGTTACGGGCGTACAGCGCCGAGGCATCGGCCGCGACTTCGCCAGCCAGGTTGGTCGGGCCGACGATGGTGACGCCGTTCTCGACAACCACCTGGTCGGCCACGGTCAGCGGGCAATTGCCGCCCTGGGCTGCCGCGAGGTCGATGACCACCGAGCCGGGTTTCATTTGCGCGACGGTTTCGGCGCTTAGCAGCGTCGGTGCCTTGCGGCCCGGAATCAGTGCCGTGGTAATGACAATGTCAGCTTGTTTGGCGCGCTCGTGCACAGCCTGGGCCTGACGCTGCATCCAGCTGGCAGGCATGGGCCGGGCGTAACCTCCAACGCCGACGGCGCATTCACGCTCTTCGTCGGTTTCGTAAGGCACGTCGACGAACTTGGCGCCGAGGGATTCGATTTGTTCCTTTACCGCGGGCCGCACATCCGAAGCCTCGATCACAGCACCCAGGCGCTTGGCCGTGGCAATTGCCTGTAGCCCCGCCACACCGGCGCCAAGGATCAATACTCGCGCCGCTTTCACGGTGCCCGCCGCTGTCATCAGCATCGGCATGAAGCGTGGATAATGATGGGCGGCCAGCAGCACGGCCTTATACCCGGCAATGTTCGCTTGAGACGACAACACATCCAGGCTTTGGGCCCGGGACGTGCGTGGGGCGGCCTCAAGGGCGAATGCGGTAATGCCGCGCTCGGCCAGCTTGGTAATGGTCTCGTTATTGAACGGATTGAGCATGCCCACCAGAACGCTGCCGCTCTTGATCAGCCCCAGTTCGCTATCGCTGGGGGCGACCACCTTGAGGATCAGTTCGGCCCCGAACGCATCGCTGGCGCTGCCAATAGTTGCGCCCGCCGCTTCGTAAGCACTGTCGACCACGCTGGCCTTGATACCGGCGCCGCTTTGAACAGTAACCTTATGGCCTTGGCCGATGAGCTTCTTGATGGTTTCCGGGGTAGCAGCAACCCGTGTTTCACCCGTTTGGGTTTCGAGGGGAACACCAATGTGCACGTCAAATCTCCTGCGTGATCTTATTGAGTAAACCCAGGCACTTCGGATGGTGCGGCTGGGGCGGCCGATCAGCACGACCTCGCCTCTTCAGGCGGGGCGCGGCATTTTGCAGGCGAAAATTCTGCCCTTCAAGGGATTATGACGTGTGACGAAAAATTAACTACAAGTCACCCTGTGACCAAGTGTCGCAACCATCAAGTTCAATTGCCCATGAAGCCTTGTTCTTAAAGGGATAGCCGGAGAATCGTCTTACTTTTTACATTGCCAAGGTGAATACGTAGGCATGCGTTGGAAATGTGGCTCAAAGCCACGTATTTAGCCGGTTGTGGAACGATTGTACTTCGTCCATAACAGTTTGGTTCTATGCGACATAAACTTATATCTGTAGCGATCCTAATAAACTGACTACGTAGTCAAGATCGCAATTTTGCATTGCTATTCAAGGAGATAGCCCTTGGCTTGGTTTACCAGCCAGTCGCGAAACGCCTGAAGCGAAGCAGATTTCACCTTTCGCTCGGGAATCATCAGGTAATACGCCTTGATGCTCGACAATGCATTGCGATTGGCGATTACCAAACGACCCTCCGCCAGTTCGCGCTGGATCAGAAAAGGCGGGATCAACGCGATTCCCATGTCATGCATGGCTGCTTGGGCCAACATCGAGAATAGTTCATAACGCGGGCCTGTCAGGTCCCGTGCAATGTTCAGCTCCTGCGAGCTGAACCATTGGCGCCATGCATAGGGGCGGGTGGTCTGCTGAAGCAGTGGCAATTCAGCAATAGCCTCCGGTGTCAGCGCCTTTCGGTTTCCCAGTAATGCCGGGCTGCACACCGGCATCGGGTTTTCGCCCATCAACTTGTGGGATTCGGTACCGGACCAATCGGCATCGCCGAAATAGATGGCGGCATCAAAATCGGTGTCGGCAAAGAGGAAAGGGCGTGTTCGGTTGGTCAGGTTGACCGTAACTTCGGGGTGCTGCTTTTGAAAATCCTTCAGCCGTGGCAACAACCATTGCGTACCGAATGTTGGCACTACCGCCAGCTCGATGACGTTCGCGCCGGTATGGCCCATGACTGACAGAGTGTCACGCTCGACCGCGTCCAGCTGCATGGCAATTCGACGACTGTAGGAAAGCCCTGCTTCGGTCAGCTTTACGCCGCGCCTTGAACGTCGAAAGAGTTCCACGCTCAGAAACTCTTCCAGGCTGGCAACCTGTCGGCATATCGCGCCCTGTGTGAGCGAAAGCTCTTGCGCGGCCTTGGTAAAGCTTTCATGGCGGGCCGCGGCCTCGAAGCTGACCAGGGCGGCGGTGCTGGGAATCTTGCGGCGCATGTACGGAGACCTCACTCGTGAAGGGCGTAAACGGCCTTTTCGCCTTTTACGGAGTGAGAAATTAGCACAACAACATGCGGAATCCTCGTTTGCTCTCGTAGGAAACCGCGCCTAGGATCAATCCACAAATTTTCATCTCATTGGCGAGGTTTCTCATGGCCGGTAAAGCGAGCTTCAACTGGATCGACCCACTGTTGTTGGATCAGCAGCTCACAGAAGAAGAGCGAATGATTCGTGACACCGCCGAACAATTTGCCCAGCAGAAGCTCGCGCCTCGAGTGCTGGAAGCGTTCCGTCATGAAAAGACCGACCCGGCGATTTTTCGTGAAATGGGCGAAGTGGGCCTGCTGGGGGCGACCATTCCCGAGCAATACGGTGGCAGCGGATTGAACTATGTCAGCTATGGCCTTATTGCCAGGGAAGTGGAGCGCGTCGATTCCGGCTATCGCTCGATGATGAGCGTGCAATCCTCGCTGGTCATGGTGCCCATCAATGAATTCGGGACCGAGGCGCAAAAACAGAAATATTTACCGAAGCTGGCTTCGGGCGAATGGATCGGCTGTTTCGGCCTGACTGAGCCAAACCACGGTTCCGACCCGGGCGCGATGATTACTCGCGCGCGGAAAGTGGAAGGCGGCTACAGCTTGACGGGTAGCAAGATGTGGATCACCAACAGCCCGATCGCTGACGTGTTTGTCGTCTGGGGCAAAGACGACGCTGGCGATATCCGCGGCTTCGTCCTGGAAAAAGGCTGGAAAGGCCTGAGTGCGCCGGCTATTCACGGCAAGGTCGGGCTGCGCGCGTCGATTACTGGCGAAATCGTCATGGACAATGTATTCGTTCCGGAGGAGAACATCTTTCCAGACGTCCGAGGCCTGAAGGGGCCGTTTACTTGCCTGAACTCGGCACGCTATGGCATCTCCTGGGGGGCGTTGGGGGCCGCTGAGTTTTGCTGGCACACCGCCCGCCAGTACACGCTTGATCGGCAACAGTTCGGACGCCCGTTGGCGGCAAATCAGTTGATCCAGAAGAAGCTGGCCGACATGCAGACGGAAATCACCCTCGCGCTGCAAGGGTGCTTGCGTCTGGGGCGCATGAAAGACGAGGGCTCGGCTGCGGTGGAGATTACCTCGATCATGAAGCGTAATTCTTGCGGTAAATCTCTGGATATCGCGCGCATGGCCCGTGACATGTTGGGCGGCAACGGTATATCCGACGAATTCGGCATTGCTCGTCACCTAGTGAACCTGGAAGTGGTGAATACCTACGAAGGCACCCATGATGTCCATGCGTTGATCCTGGGGCGCGCGCAAACCGGTATTCAGGCGTTCTATTAATAGGAGACCGGCGATGGGCGCGCTTTCGCATCTGAGGGTATTGGATTTATCAAGGGTCCTGGCCGGGCCTTGGGCTGGGCAGATCCTGGCGGACCTGGGCGCGGATGTCATCAAGGTCGAGCGCCCTGGCAATGGTGATGATACGCGTGCGTGGGGCCCGCCCTTCCTTAAGGACGCTTACGGCGAGAACACGACCGAGGCGGCCTATTACCTAGCGGCCAATCGCAACAAGCAATCGGTCACGATCGATTTTACTCGCCCCGAGGGCCAGAAGCTGATCCGGGAGCTAGCGGCGAAGTCCGACATTCTGATCGAAAACTTCAAGGTGGGTGGACTCGCTGCCTATGGCCTGGATTACGACTCCATAAAGGCTATCAATCCGCAGTTGATCTATTGTTCGATCACCGGTTTTGGCCAGACGGGGCCATATGCCAAGCGCGCCGGGTATGACTTCATGATCCAAGGGCTGGGAGGCTTGATGAGCCTTACCGGTCGACCGGAAGGGGAAGAGGGAGCTGGGCCGGTGAAAGTCGGTGTTGCATTGACGGATATTCTGACCGGCTTGTATTCGACCGCTGCCATCCTGGCGGCGTTGGCTCATCGCGACCATGCCGGAGGTGGGCAGCATATCGATATGGCTTTGCTGGATGTTCAGGTGGCATGCCTGGCCAACCAGGCAATGAATTACCTGACCACAGGCAGTGCGCCGAAGCGGTTGGGAAATGCGCATCCCAATATCGTGCCTTACCAGGATTTTCCCACAGCTGATGGTGACTTCATCCTTACGGTGGGTAACGACGGTCAATTTCGAAAATTCGCCGAGGTCGCCGGCCAACCGCAGTGGGCCGATGATCCCCGGTTCGCGACGAACAAGATGCGAGTGGCGAACCGGGCGGCACTGATCCCGTTGATTCGCCAGGCGACGGTATTCAAGACGACTTCCGAGTGGGTGGTTCAGTTGGAGCAAGCCGGAGTGCCGTGTGGCCCTATCAATGATTTGGCCCAAGTGTTTGCCGATCCTCAGGTGCAGGCTCGCGGGTTGGCGATCGAGTTGCCCCACCTGTTGGCCGGTACAGTGCCGCAAGTAGCCAGTCCTATTCGCTTGTCCGATACGCCGATTGAATATAGAAACGCGCCTCCCTTATTAGGCGAACATACGATGGAGGTGTTGCAGCGGGTACTGGGGCTGGATATTGCAGCGATAGCGACCTTGCGGGACTCCGGCGTCCTGTAGCCTCCCTTCTATATAGAAGGGCGCTTGCGGTCATTTGGGTATCTGATTGATAGAAAACAAAATAAAGGGTTGACGGCAAATTCTGGATGTCTATAATTCGCCCCACTTCCGGCGCAGTCGAAACGGAAAACTCCTTGAGTTTCAATGAGTTAGCCAAGTTTCGGTAAGTGCTTCGCTTCAGTTCATCGAAGCGTGGAAGGAGTGGGTAGGCCGGTTTGTTGGGCGCTATCGACGGTTCGATCTTCTCGGTCGAAAGCGGTAAAAAAGAGGTGTTGACAGCAGCGAGTAACGCTGTAGAATTCGCCTCCCGCTAACGAGAGATCGAAAGCGCAAGTGGTTGAAGTTGTTAAGGATTTCCAAGCGAAACTTTGAAAGCTTCTTAAAATAACCGCTTGACAGATACACGGGGCGATGTAGAATGCGCGCCTCGGTTGAGACGAAAGGCTCAACCCACCGCTCTTTAACAACTGAATCAAGCAATTCGTGTGGGTGCTTGTGGAGTCAGACTGCTAGTCAACAGATTATCAGCATCACAAGTTACTCCGCGAGAAATCAAAGATGTAACCAACGATTGCTGAGCCAAGTTTAGGGTTTTCTCAAAACCCAAAGATGTTTGAACTGAAGAGTTTGATCATGGCTCAGATTGAACGCTGGCGGCAGGCCTAACACATGCAAGTCGAGCGGCAGCACGGGTACTTGTACCTGGTGGCGAGCGGCGGACGGGTGAGTAATGCCTAGGAATCTGCCTGGTAGTGGGGGATAACGCTCGGAAACGGACGCTAATACCGCATACGTCCTACGGGAGAAAGCAGGGGACCTTCGGGCCTTGCGCTATCAGATGAGCCTAGGTCGGATTAGCTAGTTGGTGAGGTAATGGCTCACCAAGGCGACGATCCGTAACTGGTCTGAGAGGATGATCAGTCACACTGGAACTGAGACACGGTCCAGACTCCTACGGGAGGCAGCAGTGGGGAATATTGGACAATGGGCGAAAGCCTGATCCAGCCATGCCGCGTGTGTGAAGAAGGTCTTCGGATTGTAAAGCACTTTAAGTTGGGAGGAAGGGCATTAACCTAATACGTTAGTGTTTTGACGTTACCGACAGAATAAGCACCGGCTAACTCTGTGCCAGCAGCCGCGGTAATACAGAGGGTGCAAGCGTTAATCGGAATTACTGGGCGTAAAGCGCGCGTAGGTGGTTCGTTAAGTTGGATGTGAAATCCCCGGGCTCAACCTGGGAACTGCATTCAAAACTGTCGAGCTAGAGTATGGTAGAGGGTGGTGGAATTTCCTGTGTAGCGGTGAAATGCGTAGATATAGGAAGGAACACCAGTGGCGAAGGCGACCACCTGGACTGATACTGACACTGAGGTGCGAAAGCGTGGGGAGCAAACAGGATTAGATACCCTGGTAGTCCACGCCGTAAACGATGTCAACTAGCCGTTGGGAGCCTTGAGCTCTTAGTGGCGCAGCTAACGCATTAAGTTGACCGCCTGGGGAGTACGGCCGCAAGGTTAAAACTCAAATGAATTGACGGGGGCCCGCACAAGCGGTGGAGCATGTGGTTTAATTCGAAGCAACGCGAAGAACCTTACCAGGCCTTGACATCCAATGAACTTTCCAGAGATGGATTGGTGCCTTCGGGAGCATTGAGACAGGTGCTGCATGGCTGTCGTCAGCTCGTGTCGTGAGATGTTGGGTTAAGTCCCGTAACGAGCGCAACCCTTGTCCTTAGTTACCAGCACGTTATGGTGGGCACTCTAAGGAGACTGCCGGTGACAAACCGGAGGAAGGTGGGGATGACGTCAAGTCATCATGGCCCTTACGGCCTGGGCTACACACGTGCTACAATGGTCGGTACAGAGGGTTGCCAAGCCGCGAGGTGGAGCTAATCCCACAAAACCGATCGTAGTCCGGATCGCAGTCTGCAACTCGACTGCGTGAAGTCGGAATCGCTAGTAATCGCGAATCAGAATGTCGCGGTGAATACGTTCCCGGGCCTTGTACACACCGCCCGTCACACCATGGGAGTGGGTTGCACCAGAAGTAGCTAGTCTAACCTTCGGGGGGACGGTTACCACGGTGTGATTCATGACTGGGGTGAAGTCGTAACAAGGTAGCCGTAGGGGAACCTGCGGCTGGATCACCTCCTTAATCGACGACAGCAGCGGCTCCATGAGCTCCCACACGAATTGCTTGATTCATTGAAGAAGACGATTGGGTCTGTAGCTCAGTTGGTTAGAGCGCACCCCTGATAAGGGTGAGGTCGGCAGTTCGAATCTGCCCAGACCCACCAATTTCATGGTGTACCCTGTAGCGATACGGGGCCATAGCTCAGCTGGGAGAGCGCCTGCCTTGCACGCAGGAGGTCAGCGGTTCGATCCCGCTTGGCTCCACCATTACAGATTGGTTCCAACGTTTAAAGCTTAGAAATGAGCATTCCATCCGCGGGATGATGAATGTTGATTTCTAGTCTTTTGATTAGATCGTTCTTTAAAAATTTGGGTATGTGATAGAAAGATAGACTGAACGTTACTTTCACTGGTAACGGATCAGGCTAAGGTAAAATTTGTGAGTGGCTCTTAGAGCCAGATCGAATTTTCGGCGAATGTCGTCTTCACAGTATAACCAGATTGCTTGGGGTTATATGGTCAAGTGAAGAAGCGCATACGGTGGATGCCTTGGCAGTCAGAGGCGATGAAAGACGTGGTAGCCTGCGAAAAGCTTCGGGGAGTCGGCAAACAGACTGTGATCCGGAGATGTCTGAATGGGGGAACCCAGCCATCATAAGATGGTTATCTTGTACTGAATACATAGGTGCAAGAAGCGAACCAGGGGAACTGAAACATCTAAGTACCCTGAGGAAAAGAAATCAACCGAGATTCCCTTAGTAGTGGCGAGCGAACGGGGACTAGCCCTTAAGCTTCTTTGATTTTAGCGGAACGCTCTGGAAAGTGCGGCCATAGTGGGTGATAGCCCTGTACGCGAAAGGATCTTAGAAGTGAAATCGAGTAGGACGGAGCACGAGAAACTTTGTCTGAATATGGGGGGACCATCCTCCAAGGCTAAATACTACTGACTGACCGATAGTGAACTAGTACCGTGAGGGAAAGGCGAAAAGAACCCCGGAGAGGGGAGTGAAATAGATCCTGAAACCGTATGCGTACAAGCAGTGGGAGCCCACTTTGTTGGGTGACTGCGTACCTTTTGTATAATGGGTCAGCGACTTATTTTCAGTGGCGAGCTTAACCGAATAGGGGAGGCGTAGCGAAAGCGAGTCTTAATAGGGCGTCTAGTCGCTGGGAATAGACCCGAAACCGGGCGATCTATCCATGGGCAGGTTGAAGGTTAGGTAACACTGACTGGAGGACCGAACCGACTACCGTTGAAAAGTTAGCGGATGACCTGTGGATCGGAGTGAAAGGCTAATCAAGCTCGGAGATAGCTGGTTCTCCTCGAAAGCTATTTAGGTAGCGCCTCATGTATCACTGTAGGGGGTAGAGCACTGTTTCGGCTAGGGGGTCATCCCGACTTACCAAACCGATGCAAACTCCGAATACCTACAAGTGCCGAGCATGGGAGACACACGGCGGGTGCTAACGTCCGTCGTGAAAAGGGAAACAACCCAGACCGTCAGCTAAGGTCCCAAAGTTATGGTTAAGTGGGAAACGATGTGGGAAGGCTTAGACAGCTAGGAGGTTGGCTTAGAAGCAGCCACCCTTTAAAGAAAGCGTAATAGCTCACTAGTCGAGTCGGCCTGCGCGGAAGATGTAACGGGGCTCAAACCATACACCGAAGCTACGGGTATCACGTAAGTGATGCGGTAGAGGAGCGTTCTGTAAGCCTGTGAAGGTGAGTTGAGAAGCTTGCTGGAGGTATCAGAAGTGCGAATGCTGACATGAGTAACGACAATGGGTGTGAAAAACACCCACGCCGAAAGACCAAGGTTTCCTGCGCAACGTTAATCGACGCAGGGTTAGTCGGTCCCTAAGGCGAGGCTGAAAAGCGTAGTCGATGGAAAACAGGTTAATATTCCTGTACTTCTGGTTATTGCGATGGAGGGACGGAGAAGGCTAGGCCAGCTTGGCGTTGGTTGTCCAAGTTTAAGGTGGTAGGCTGAGATCTTAGGTAAATCCGGGATCTCAAGGCCGAGAGCTGATGACGAGTTACCCTTTGGGTGACGAAGTGGTTGATGCCATGCTTCCAAGAAAAGCTTCTAAGCTTCAGGTAACCAGGAACCGTACCCCAAACCGACACAGGTGGTTGGGTAGAGAATACCAAGGCGCTTGAGAGAACTCGGGTGAAGGAACTAGGCAAAATGGCACCGTAACTTCGGGAGAAGGTGCGCCGGTGAGGGTGAAGCACTTGCTGCGTAAGCCCACGCCGGTCGAAGATACCAGGCCGCTGCGACTGTTTATTAAAAACACAGCACTCTGCAAACACGAAAGTGGACGTATAGGGTGTGACGCCTGCCCGGTGCCGGAAGGTTAATTGATGGGGTTAGCTAACGCGAAGCTCTTGATCGAAGCCCCGGTAAACGGCGGCCGTAACTATAACGGTCCTAAGGTAGCGAAATTCCTTGTCGGGTAAGTTCCGACCTGCACGAATGGCGTAACGATGGCGGCGCTGTCTCCACCCGAGACTCAGTGAAATTGAAATCGCTGTGAAGATGCAGTGTATCCGCGGCTAGACGGAAAGACCCCGTGAACCTTTACTATAGCTTTGCACTGGACTTTGAATTTGCTTGTGTAGGATAGGTGGGAGGCTTTGAAGCGTGGACGCCAGTCTGCGTGGAGCCATCCTTGAAATACCACCCTGGCAACTTTGAGGTTCTAACTCAGGTCCGTTATCCGGATCGAGGACAGTGTATGGTGGGTAGTTTGACTGGGGCGGTCTCCTCCTAAAGAGTAACGGAGGAGTACGAAGGTGCGCTCAGACCGGTCGGAAATCGGTCGTAGAGTATAAAGGCAAAAGCGCGCTTGACTGCGAGACAGACACGTCGAGCAGGTACGAAAGTAGGTCTTAGTGATCCGGTGGTTCTGTATGGAAGGGCCATCGCTCAACGGATAAAAGGTACTCCGGGGATAACAGGCTGATACCGCCCAAGAGTTCATATCGACGGCGGTGTTTGGCACCTCGATGTCGGCTCATCACATCCTGGGGCTGAAGCCGGTCCCAAGGGTATGGCTGTTCGCCATTTAAAGTGGTACGCGAGCTGGGTTTAGAACGTCGTGAGACAGTTCGGTCCCTATCTGCCGTGGACGTTTGAGATTTGAGAGGGGCTGCTCCTAGTACGAGAGGACCGGAGTGGACGAACCTCTGGTGTTCCGGTTGTCACGCCAGTGGCATTGCCGGGTAGCTATGTTCGGAAAAGATAACCGCTGAAAGCATCTAAGCGGGAAACTTGCCTCAAGATGAGATCTCACTGGAGCCTTGAGCTCCCTGAAGGGCCGTCGAAGACTACGACGTTGATAGGCAGGGTGTGTAAGCGCTGTGAGGCGTTGAGCTAACCTGTACTAATTGCCCGTGAGGCTTGACCATATAACACCCAAGCAATTTGTAGACTCGAAAGAGGCCAGATTGCGGTGTTGTGAAGACGAAACGAACCGAAAGTTCGAGATACTCACAAGCAACACGCTATCACATACCCATTCGCTGGAACGTGACCGCAAGGCACGCGCTGGCTACCGAATTTCTTGACGACCATAGAGCATTGGAACCACCTGATCCCATCCCGAACTCAGAAGTGAAACGATGCATCGCCGATGGTAGTGTGGGGTTTCCCCATGTGAGAGTAGGTCATCGTCAAGATTAAATTCCGAAACCCCTATCTGCTGATGCAGGTAGGGGTTTTGTTTTAGTAGAAGTCTTCGATTTTAACCGACACGTTGTTCCTGAACGGGTTGGTCACAGAATTTCTTGACGACCATAGAGCATTGGAACCACCTGATCCCATCCCGAACTCAGCAGTGAAACGATGCATCGCCGATGGTAGTGTGGGGTTTCCCCATGTGAGAGTAGGTCATCGTCAAGATTGAATTCCCAAAACCCCTGTCTGCACCGCAGACGGGGGTTTTGTCGTTTCAGAGCCGGTAATCGGATCGTCTCCCTAATTGCTGTCGCACCCCGGCAAACCCCCAGTCCATTGCTATGCTTGGGTTGTTGGGCGTTTGCAACGAGAGCCCGCGATGTGACTGGTCATGGGGATTCGAATAATGAAAAACCCTTATGCTCCCGGCTTCTGGTGCGCTATTGCGGCGTTGGTACTGCTTTCGGCCACCTATTTCTATGGCGTCATGCTGACTCATCAGCTCGATAAAGCGCTGATTTTCCTTGATAGCGCGTCCGCGCTGATCGGTGTCATATCCATCGCAGTGGTCGCCTGGGCCTCGATGCAAGGCCAGCGCATCAAGAAAAAACAGCTCGAGCAAGGCAAGACCCTGGTGTTGATATGGGACACCAAGGTCGCGCTGCGTCGGGTCGAGACGGTGTTTGATCGCTATTTCTGGGGCAGCTATTGGCAGCCAGGTCGCACGTTCCAAGAGGTCATGGGAGAGCTCACGGGTACACCATTGGAAAAAAGTCTCGAAGCCTTGAAAATCCAATGCGCGGCCTTGGACGAGCAGGTCGCGCAAGATGATTGGCACTGGCTCAACAACGCTCGTGAACTGTGCGATGTCGCCAATGCCATGGCTAGGGAACGTTACCAGTTGGATTTCTGTGATGGGCGTGCCGACTCGTCGAGTACGGCGGTGATCAATCGTGATTTCGAGGTACTGGTATACACCTGGACGGCACGGCTCAAGACATTTGATCACCAACTGGACGAGATCGAAGTCCAATATTCGTAGACCATTTCTCAAGAACACGCTTTTTCCCCTTTAACATTGGGCTTGCTGGCGTGCCTGGTGCTAATCTCCTCCACCACTTTTGCCGCGTCGAGCCACAGCCCTTTGCGGGTCAAGGAAGACGGCGACTTTTTCAACCATGGAATACGATCGGGTCTCTCATGAATAAATCAGCAAGCGTACTTCTCGGAATCGTTGTGGTTATCGGCGCTATCAGTGCGGGCGGCGCCTGGTATACCGGGACGAAGCTTGAAGGAGTCTTGAATACAGCCATTGCCGACAGCAACAAGCAATTGCAAACGGCTTTGGCCGGGTCCAACGGTACCGCTTCGATCGAGCTGGTTTCCTTGGATCGTGGAACATTCAGCAGCACTGCGCATTACCGCCTCAAAGGTGAAGGCGAAATGTTTGGTGGCGAATCCGTTGAATTGCTGTTCGTTGATAACATCGAACACGGCCCGCTACCGGTTTCCCGGCTGATGACGCTCAAATGGTTGCCGGTCATGGCTACCAGCCACACCGAACTTGAGCGGACTCCGCTGACCGAAAAATGGTTTGTTGCCGCCAAGGATAAATCGCCGCTCAAAGGCGTTTTCAACCTCGGCTACGATCAGTCCACAAACGGTACAGTCGAACTGCTCCCGCTGGATACCAAGCTGGACGAACAATCCCAGCTCATCTTTTCCGGCCTGAAAATCGACGTGGCAGCCAGCGCCCAAGCAGAGAAGATCAAGGCCGACGGTTATATGGACAGTTTCAAACTGACCACCGTCGCCGAAGATCAAACACCGGTGCAAATCGAGCTCAGCGGTCTGACATTGGCCAGCAACCTGACCAAGAGCACCTACGGCTACTACATGGGTGATAACACCCTGCTGCTGAGTAACAGCAAGACCAGTTTCGGCGAACAGAAATCAGTGCTGGGCCTGAAGAATTTCGAAATGAAGAACAACAGCTCCGAAAAGGGTACCAGCGCTTCGGGGCGTGCCGACTACAAGATCGGTGAGTTGTCTTTCAACGATAAGGTCATTGGTTCGGCGCAGATGGCGGTAAGCCTGAAGAACCTGGATATTCCCGCAACCATGTCGCTGATGCAGGTCTACCAAGCCAAACTGCAGCCATACGAAAAAGCTGCTGCCGAGGCCGCTGAAGCGGGCGAGCCAGCGCCAGAGCTGAATTTGACCGAGGCCGAAGAGGCGCAGGTCAAGGCCGATCTGGAGAAACTCCTGGCGGGCGCCCCACAAGTGGCCCTGGAGAACCTCTCGTTTAATACGGCTAACGGTGAAAGCCGCGCGAGCCTTGTCGTAGACCTGGCCAAGCCACAATCGATGGATCTGCCGCCGGATGAACTAGGCCGTCAATTGCTCGCCCTGCTGGATTTCAAAGTGAAGGTGTCCAAGCCGATGCTTGTGGACCTGCTGACCGTGCAGGCGCAGATGGAAGGCCAGACAGACGCCAAACTGATCGCCGACCAGGCCACTGCCACCAGCGATATGTTCAGCGCCATGGCTGTGGGTACGGAGCTGGCGAAGCTGGAAGGCAACGACGTGGTCACCAACTTGCACTACGCCAACAATCAAGTGGATTTCAACGGACAGAAAATGACCGTTGAACAATTCTCGGCATTTGTGATGAGTAAGTTGGGCGGCGGCGTCGCCGTTCAGTAATACCCCTAAAAGCTCCCCTCCAAAAAACCGGCCCGTGCCCTGCGCACGAGCCGGTTTTTTTTTCTCTTTGAAAACTTCGGCGCTGAAATCTGCATGGATTCTGAAGAATTATGGCGTTCCGAAAAATCACCCTTCGCGCGATGCCAGACTTAGCCCGTTAGAGCTTGGCTGGGTTCCTTTGACCCGGCCTCCTGTTTGATGGGCAAGGGGGCACTGCGACCCGGCTGGCCATGTAAGGATGCTGACGAATGCCGCGTACTGTGGGTCCCTTTATTCGATTCGGTTTGCGCCCGTTGTTTCGCGTCGCGCTGTGCAGCCAGTTGTGCTTGCCGCTGGCGGCGTTTGCCGATGCCGCCTATGACCAAATGGTGCTTGATGCCCGTTCGGGCGATTACACGCCCGCACTGGCCGTGTTGCGCCAAGTTCCGGCGGGGCAGGCCAGTACCGCGCAAATCAGCGATCACTTGCAGATCGCCAGCTGGGCTGGTCTCGATGCCGAGGTGGTGAAGGTCTACGAAACCCAAGGCCGTAACCGCGACTTACCGGTCCAGGCGCTGACCGCAGCGGCCCGCTCCTATCGCAACCTCCAGCGTTGGGATCCGGCGATTGAGTTGTATCGTCGAGCCCTGGCCATCGAACCACGAAATGCGGACCTGCAACTGGGCCTGGCCCTGACCCAGGCCGACGCCGGCAAACCCGACGAAGCCGTCAGCCGTGCCAAGGTCCTGGTTGCCGCCAAGCCCGAAGATCCGATGCGCCGGTTGGCGTTGGGCTATGCACTGACGCGCGCTGACAATCCCCACGAAGCCCTGTTCCAATACGATCAAGCCTTCATCCGTGCCGGTAGCAACAAGCCTGAAGTCGCGCGCGAATACATTCATGCGCTGCAGCGTGCCAGGTTGCCTGAACCGGCGTTGCGCCTGGCCCGTCTTCAGCCTGGGCTGATCGACCGCGGCGTGCAGCGCCGGCTTGAAGGCGATGTGGCGGCTGAACGGGTGCGTCTGGCGGATATGGCCAGCCGCAGCGAAAAGGAGCGCTTTGTCATCGCTGACCGCGCGTTGGCCGATTACGACAAACTGCTCGCCACCTGGACGCCAGTGGCCGAGGCCCATGAGGACGTGCTGCGGTGGCGAATCGACCGCATGGGAGCCCTCAACGCCCGCGCTCGCCGGGCAGAGGTGATCGCCGAATACCAGAAGCTGGTCGCTGAAGGTATCAGCATTCCGACTTATGCCTTGCGCTGGGTGGCCTCTTCTTATCTTGAGCAACGTGAGCCGGAAATAGCCGTCGAGCTGTACCGCCGTGTACTGACCGCGCCGGATGCCGACCCTGCGGACCGTTTCGAAGACAGCACCGCGCTCTACTACGCCTTGCTGGAAAGCGAAAAGTCCGAAGAGGCCCGCGCGCTGGCCGAAGATCTGGCTAAATCACAGCCGTCTCGGGTGGAGCTCAAGGGATTGCCAATCGGTAACCCCAACGACGAGTGGATGGATGCGCAGATGCTTGCCGCTCAAGCAGGCACTTATGGCGCTGACCTGCCCTCCGCCGAAACGCGTCTGGAAAGTCTCATCTACCAAGCCCCTGGCCACATCGGCCTGCGCCTGGCCCAGGCCGACCTGTATCAAGCCCGTGACTGGCCGCGGCGTTCAGAAAGCCTGCTCAAGGAAATCGAGACCACGACACCGCGCAATCGCGACCTGGAAGTCGCCCAGGCTCGCGCGGCGATGGACCTGCAGGAATGGCGGCAGATGGACGCGCTTACCGACGACGTGGTCGCCCGTTATCCGGAGAATGCCCACGTCAAACGCCTGCAACGTCAGCGTGACGTTCATGACATGGCTGAATTGCGCATCGAAGCCTACACCGGCAAAAGCTACGGCGGTGGCAACGGCGATGCCGGCGCGGTGACGGGTAGCCGGGACTTTGGTATCGAAACGTTGCTCTACAGCCCGCCCATTGACGAAGACTGGCGGCTATTCGGCGGTGCCGGCTACGCCACTGGCGACTTTGAGGAAGGCACCGGCCATCATCGTTGGCAGCGCTTGGGCGTGGAGCGGCGTACCCGCGACATGACTCTGGAAGCGGAAGTCTCCAACCACTCGTACGGCTCCGGTGACAAACAAGGCGCGCGCGTGGCCGTGGCCCGGGACATCAATGATCACTGGCAGTACGGCGGCAGCCTGGATTACCTCTCGGCCGAGACACCGTTGCGAGCTCTCAACAGCGGTATTCGCGCCAATGGCGGGAGCGGTTTCGTCCGCTGGCGCGCCAATGAAAGCCGCGAATGGCGGCTGGCTGTGAGCCCGTCCCATTTCAGTGACGGCAACAATCGCCTGGAGACCCTGCTGACCGGCCGCGAGGGCATCTACAGCGCCCCACGCCTGCAGGTGGAGCTGGGACTGGAAGTGGGTGCCAGCCGCAACAGCGGTTCCGAAGAAGTGCCGTACTTCAATCCGAAGTCGGACTTCAGCGTCATGCCGACCGTGAGCGCCAATCACGTGCTGTACCGCCGTTACGAAACCACTTGGAGCCAGCAATTCCAAGTCGGCGCTGGCACCTACAGCCAGCGCGACTACAACACCGGTGCCATGGGGTTGCTCGGCTACGGCCAACGCTTGCTCTGGAACGATGTGCTCGAAGCCGGGGCCGCGCTGAGCTGGCTCAACCGCCCTTACGACGGCGATCGTGAAAGCGATCTGCGCCTGCTTGTCGATCTCACCTACCGCTTCTAGAAGAGTTTGAAAATGCCCGTCATTTCGCGATTCATCCTTCTGCTGGGAGTCTTGCTGATCAGCGCTTGTGCCCAGCAAGCCCCGGCGTTCGCGCCACCTTCGCAACGGCCGGTCGCGGCGAACGATGCCCCGTGGCCGAAAAACCATGTGCTGGGTATTGCCTACCATGATGTCGAAGACCGCGACCCCGACCAGGGCCTGGTAGCCGTGCGCACTGAGCGCCTGATTGAACAGCTGGCCTGGCTGCGTGAAAACAATTACCAGGCGGTCACGGTCGACCAGATCATCGCTGCCCGCAACGGCGGACCGCAACTGCCGCCGCGTGCGGTGTTGCTGAGTTTCGACGATGGCTACTCAAGCTTCTATACGCGCGTCATGCCAATCTTGCGAGCCTACAACTGGCCGGCAATCCTGGCCCCGGTCGGCAGTTGGGTCGACACGCCGATGAACCAGAATGTGGATTTCGCCGGTGTGCCGCGCAAGCGTTCCGAGTTCCTCACGTGGGAGCAGATTCGCGAGATTTCGAAATCGGGCCTGGTGGAAATCGCGGCCCACACCGACGCCAACCACAAAGGCGTGCTCGCCAATCCCCAAGGAAACCAACAGCCGGCGGCAACTACCCGGCTCTATGATGCCGTGACCGGTCGCTATGAGAGCGAGGCCGATTTCCAGGCGCGTATGCGCAAAGACGTGGCGGCTATTTCAGACAAGATCCGCAAGGTGGTCGGCTACAGCCCGCGTGTCTGGGTGTGGCCTTACGGCGAGGCCGACGGCACCGCATTGCAAGTGATCGGCAGCCAGGGTTACCAGATGGCCCTGACCCTGGAAGATGGCCTCGACAGCCTCGATAACCTGATGAGTGGACCGCGCTTCCTGGTCGCATCCGATCCGGATGGTGCTCACTTCGCCGAAAGTATCGCTTCAGTGCAAACGATCGACCCGATGCGGGTGGTCCACGTCGACCTGGATTACGTCTACGATTCTGACCCCGTGCAGCAGGAGGCCAACGTCGGCAAACTGGTCCAGCGCATCTATGACCTGGGCGCCAACACGGTGTTCTTGCAAGCGTTCGCCGATCCAAAAGGCGATGGTCTGGTCCACTCGCTGTACTTTCCTAACCGCCACCTGCCGGTGCGCGCCGATCTGTTCGACCGCGTTGCATGGCAATTGCGCACCCGGGCCAACGTCAAGGTCTATGCGTGGATGCCGGTACTCAGTTTTGCCCTGGATTCGAAGTTGCCGCGCGTGCAGCGCTGGGATCCGGAGACCGGCAAGACGGGCGTCGCCCCAGACCAATATGTACGCCTGTCGCCGTTCGACCCGAACGTGCGAAAGATCATCGGCGAGATCTACGAGGACATGGCGCGGATGAGCTCGGTGGACGGCGTTCTTTATCATGACGATGCCGTATTCTCCGACTTCGAGGACGCCGGCCCCGCCGCGATGAAAGTGTACGCCGCCCATGGCTTGCCGCAATCGATCGCTGCCCTGCGCGATGACCCTGCCGCCATGCAGCGTTGGACTCGCTTCAAGAGCCGCTACCTGATCGACTTCACCGCCGAGCTCACCGCCAAGGTCCGGGCGATACGTGGCCCGCAGGTGCGCACGGCGCGCAACATCTTTGCCGAACCGATGCTCAACCCGGAAAGCGAAGCCTGGTTCGCCCAGAACCTTGACGATTTCCTCGCCGCCTACGACTGGACGGCGCCGATGGCCATGCCCCTGATGGAAAAACAGACCCGCGAACAGTCGGGGCCCTGGCTGGAGCGATTGGTGGAAACCATCAAGGCTCGCCCCGGTGCACTCAAGCGCACGGTGTTCGAACTGCAAGCCCGTGATTGGCACAGCAAGCCAGTGGCAGACATCGAGGGCGAACAACTGGCCGACTGGATGGGGCGCCTCAAGCGCCAGGGCGTGACCAGTTTCGGCTACTACCCGGACAATTTCATCGAAGACCAGCCCGCCGTGAAAGCCGTGCGGCCGGCGCTCTCCAACAAGTGGAATCCTTGACATGCTTGACAGACTGCTCGCCGTCCTGGTGCTGGCGATCGTCCTTGGGGTGCCCCTGGGCCTGATCTTCCTGGTTACCGGGCAATTCCTGATGGACTTCGTGTTCTTCTACCCGCTGTTCATGTCCGGCCTGTGGATCGCTGGCGGCCTGTATTTCTGGCTGCACTGGGAGCGTCACTGGCCGTGGAAGGACGACACGTTGCCGCCGCCCCTGGCCGGCGAGCCGCTGATCAGCATCCTGGTCCCGTGCTTCAACGAAGGCGACAACGTTGCCGACACGATTCACGCAGCGCTGGGCCAGCATTATCCGAACATTGAAGTCATCGCCATCAACGACGGCTCCAAGGACAACACCGCCGAGGTGCTCGATCGACTGGCCGTCGAAGACCCGCGCTTGCGCGTGCTGCACCTGGCGGAAAACCAGGGCAAGGCCGTGGCCCTGCGTATGGGCGCCATCGCCGCACGCAGCGAATACCTGGTGTGTATCGACGGCGACGCGCTGTTGGCGCCCAACACCTGCGCCTACCTGGTAGCGCCGATGCTGGACAACGCCCGCCTTGGCGCGGTGACCGGCAACCCGCGCATCCGCACCCGTTCGACGTTGGTGGGCCGGGTCCAGGTCGGCGAGTTTTCCTCGATCATCGGTTTGATCAAGCGCACCCAGCGGGTTTTCGGGCGGATCTTTACCGTGTCCGGCGTAATCGTCGCGTTCCGTCGTACCGCCCTGCACCGGGTCGGCTACTGGAGCCCGGACATGATCACCGAGGACATCGACATCAGCTGGAAGCTGCAACTGGACCACTGGAGCATTTTCTACGAGCCACGCGCCCTGTGCTGGATCCTCATGCCCGAAACCTTGCGTGGCCTGTGGCGGCAGCGGCTGCGTTGGGCCCAGGGTGGCGCCGAGGTGCTATTCAAGAACATCCGCGGCATCTGGCAATACCGTCACCGCTACCTGTGGCCGCTGCTGTTCGAATACTGCCTGTCCACCGGTTGGGCGTTCACCTTCCTGCTGTCAGTGATCTTCTGGGGAGCCGGTAAATTCGTCGAGATGCCAGCCGCCATCGCCGTGGACCACTTGATGCCGCCGGCTTTCACCGGCCTGTTGCTGGCGGTGGTGTGCCTGATGCAATTCGCGGTGAGCATTCTGATCGACCGTCGCTACGAAAAGGGCCTGTGGCACATCATGTTCTGGGTGGTCTGGTACCCCCTGGTGTTCTGGCTGATCAGTTTGTTCACCACGCTGGTGAGTTTCCCCAAGGTGCTGTTCGGACAGCATCAGAAACGCGCGCGCTGGATCAGCCCGGATCGCGGGATCAAACCGTTCGATGACGAAGAAGAGGAAGTGATCCGATGAAAATTATCAGGACCCGCCAGCGGCCTTTTCTGGTGATCATCGACGTGCTCTTTACGGTACTGGCGTGGGTTGGACTGTTGTACCTGCTGGTGAACGGTCTGTGGCCGCTGTTTGACAGCCACGCGGGCCCGCGTCTGGGCGGTTCATTGTTCGACACCCTGGGGACGTTGCAGATCTACGGCTGGATCGCGCTGGTCAACGCAATCATCCTGATCAGCTGGGCGCGCTATCAACAGCGCAAGAGCCGTAGCTTCGCCCAGCGTAGGCTGCCAAGGCCCGCAGTGGACGACCAGGGGCTGAGTGCCAGTTTCAAATTGACCGGCGAACGTCTGGAAACGCTGCGCCAGCCAGGTTCGAAGATCATCCATAACAATCAGGACGGCGATATCAGCCACGTCGTGCCGCATTTCCACTTGTTGGGCCCGGACTTGCAACCGCCGCCCCTGGCGCCGCTGGAGCGACCGCAGATCATTCATCTGCCGGCGGATCATTCGGCGTAAGCGCAGCGGTGCTGCTTCATTGTGGGAGCAAGCTCGCTCCCACAGGCTTTGTGGCGTCTGCAAAGACAAGCTACATCGAAAAATCCCGGACCAGCCGCCAAGCTTCGTCCACAGGCAGCGGTTGTTTCATGCGCTGGGCCAGTGCCGCCATCGCCCGGCCTTCATCGCAGGCCACGACCGCCACGACCAGGCCGTCCTTGCCGAGCAGCGCGATAAAGGGCGGATGCTCGGGCGTGCCCTTGAATTGCACTTCGTCCCATTCCTCGGCATGGCCCAGATAGTCGTAGCGTTTGCCGAAGTGATAGGTCCAGAAGAACGGCACGTCCAGGTAATGTTCTTCACCACCGAGCATGTTCGTCGCGGCGATGCGGGCCTGTTGCTGGGCCAGCCGCCAATGTTCGATGCGCTGGGGCTGGCCGTTGAGGGGGAAGGTCGCGATATCACCCACGGCCCAGACGCCGTCGGCCACGCGCATGCCGTCGTCGACAATCAACGATTGGTCTTTCTCCCGTGGCAGGTTGGCGAACGGCTCCGTGGCCGGGCGCACGCCGACGCCGACGATGACCAGGTCCGCCTCAAAGCGTTGGCCGTTATCCAGCACCACGGCGTGTACTTTGCCCATACCCTCGATCCGCGCTGCTTCGCCGTCGGTGTGATACACCACGCCATTGGCCCGGTGCCGAGCCAGGATCGCCTTGCCGATACTGTCGCCGAACTGCGCCGCGAACGGCACAGGGTGACGAGCCAGGACGGTGACGCTGAGTTCGCGTTTGCGCAGGGAGGAGGCGACCTCCATGGCAATGAAACTGTCGCCGATGATCACCGCTCGTTGCCCCGGCTGCGCATGTTCGAGAATCCGCCGTGTATCGGCCAAGGAGCGCAGCATCAGGACTTGCGGCAAGTCGATACCGGGCAGATCCAGCGTCTTGGGTTCGCCGCCAGTGGCAATCAACAGGGCGTCGTAACCCAGTGATTGACCGTCGGCGAGGCGGATCCGACGCGCATTGACATCAAGGCCGGTCACTTGGCCGTGGCGCCGTTCGATGCGTTGTTGGCTGAAATAAGTTTCATCGCGCAGAGGCGGAGTTTCGTCCGCAGCCATGTCGCCAGCCAGTACATATTTGCTTAACACCGTCCGGTCGTAGCCGGCCTCGGCCTCGCGGTCGATCAGCTGGATCTGGCCGCCGAAACCCTTCTCGCGCAACGCCGCCGCGCATGCCGTGCCCGCCGCGCCGGCGCCGACGATGACAAACGTGCGCGGGTCATCGGCGGGGGGGACTTTTTCGGCCGGCAGTGGTTGATCATCGACCCAGACTTCTTCGCCTCGCACCTCGACGTGATAACGCTCCAGGCTGTCGAGGGCCGGCGGCTCGCACAGGGCGCCGTCTTCAGCGCGAAACGCGGCTTTGTGCCAGGGGCAGATCAGCCTTCCGTGGCATACGGCGCCCTTGGCCAAAGGCGCCCCGGCATGCGGGCACTTGCCTTGGAACGCCCGCACTTGCCCTCCAGCCCGTAACAGCAGGATGGGCGCGTCGTTGAGGGTGACTTCGAGGCCGCGGTCTTCTCGCACATCAGCGAGGCGGGCGACTTGATGCATGGGCATGGTCGTTCTCCGGCAGGCGTTTCCCGTTGGAGTCGAGGGATTGGAACGAGGTTCAGCGTAATTGTCACTGCAACCGGGGCGGCGCTGCGGCTATAGTTCGCAGGCCGTCGTTGGCCTGAACCGCATTCAAGGTGCCCGGTATGACCCGATTGACTTCCTTTTCCTCCTGGCTCGCGGCCGTCACCCTCGTGCTGTGCGCACAGGGAGTCCAGGCTGAAGAGCGTTTTACCCTGAGCATTCCCGGCGTGTCGGACGACCGCCTCTTCACCGCAGCGGCCGCCAGCGACGCCAACCAATGTGGCGGCAAGAATATTTCCCCGGCCCTGAGCTGGAATGCCGGCCCGCCTGGCACCCTCAGCTACGCCATCGTCATGCTCGACCCCGACGGCCAGCGTGGACAAGGCGTAGATCATTGGGTCCATTATGGAATCAAGGCCAGCACCCGACAGATTCCGACAGGCGCGGGCACCAAATCCACGCTTGAGGGCATGAGCGGCATCAACAGCAAAAACACCCACGGCTACATCGGACCGTGCCCGCCCGTGGGTGACAGCGCACACCATTACCTGATCCAGATTTTCGCCCTGGACCTGCCGCCCGACGCCTTCCCTGCCGGCCTCACACGGGCCCAATTGATGGAAAAACTCAAGGGTCACGTCCTGCGCAACAGCAGCGTGGTGCGCCGCTATCACCGTTGACCGGGCCTCGGCTCCGGGCGAGCAAGCATGCACCCGCGGGGTTGCCCGGCAGCCCCAATCGTCACGTAAGTTGGCATCGTGCGCTAAAAACGAGCACTATCGAGCCCCTGTTCATTCATGCCGGAGGATGGCGATGACGCAGAAAACCGACGGCATCGCCCGCCTCAAGAATTGCCCCACCAAGGGCGACGAAATACGCCGGGCCATCGCCCAGAGCCGCAAGGATTTCTTGCCAGCTGACGAGGCCGCGGACGCCGAGCCAGGCCAATCGTCGGTGCAGCCCGCGGACAAGGGGCCCGCTGCCTGAACCGTCGCCTTCTTCCAATTCTTTTTCAAACTTGCCTATGACTGCCACCACTCATTTGCCAGACGCCCGGTTCAACCGATCCGACTACAGGACCCTGGGCCTCGCCGCCCTTGGCGGTGCGCTGGAAATCTACGATTTCATCATTTTTGTCTTCTTCGCCCTGACCCTCAGCCAGCTGTTTTTCCCACCGGAAATGCCCGAGTGGCTGCGCTTGCTGCAAAGCTTCGGAATTTTCGCCACCGGCTATCTGGCACGGCCCTTGGGCGGGATTCTCATGGCGCACTTTGCCGATCGCCTGGGGCGCAAGCGGGTGTTCAGCCTGAGCATTCTCATGATGGCGTTGCCCTGCCTGCTCATCGGCGTGATGCCGACGTACGCGCAAATCGGTTATTTCGCCCCGTTGCTGTTGCTGGCGCTGCGTATCCTGCAAGGCGCGGCGGTCGGCGGGGAAGTGCCCAGCGCCTGGGTCTTCGTCGCTGAACATGCGCCACTGAAACATCGAGGTTATGCCTTGGGCTTTCTCCAGGCGGGCCTGACCTTCGGCTATCTGCTCGGCGCCCTGACCGCCACGGCGCTGGCGCGGATTTATACCCCGGCGGAAATCCTTGACTACGCGTGGCGCCTGCCATTCCTGCTGGGCGGGGTATTCGGTGTGATTGGCGTCTGGCTGCGCCGCTGGCTGAGCGAAACGCCGATCTTCATGGCGCTGCAAGCCAATCGCGAAGGCGCGGCGGAATTGCCGCTGCGCACGGTCCTGCGCGACCATCGCCACGCCTTGCTGCCCGCCGCGATTCTCACCTGCGTGCTGACCTCTGCTGTGGTGGTATTTGTGGTCATCACCCCGACCGTGATGCAGAAGAGCTTCGGCCTGACCCCTGGCCACACTTTCGCCCTGAGCAGCCTCGGCATCGTTTTCCTGAACATCGGCTGCGTCCTGGCCGGCCTCATCGTCGACCGCATCGGCGCCTGGCGCACGGTGATGCTGTATAGCCTGCTGCTGCCCGTGGGCATCGCCGTGCTCTTCGCCAGCCTGATCAGCGGCAGCGCGTGGCTGGGCCTGGCCTACGCTATCGCCGGCTTGGGTTGCGGTGTAGTCGGCGCGGTGCCTTCGGTGATGGTGAGCCTGTTTCCGGCAAAAATCCGTGTATCTGGCATCTCGTTTACCTACAACATCGCCTACGCGCTGTGGGCGAGCATCACGCCGTTGGTGCTGATTGCTTTGGTGCCGTGGAGTCCTTGGGTGTGCGTGGGGTACTGCGTAGTGATGGGCGCGCTGGGCGTCGGCGCGGCTGCTTATTTTCCGAAACGGCACACGAAGTCTGTCCAGCCCTCGCTGGTGTGCGAATCGTGAGTTAGCGGACAGTGTGCCGACTCAACGGTGCTCGCTTAAACCATTGCGATGGCACGGATCTGCGCCGAGTAACGTCGGTGGTGGACTGAAGGAAACCGTCGTGGCGGTAACCTGAGGGAAAATCGCAAAGGCATCAGGGGCTAAGGAGGGGCTGCGAGCAGTCAGGAAATTATTTCCAAGCGATTAACCCGAACCACGCAGGCCTTACGTCTGACCTTGTGAACGAATCATCCATCCACGAGGTTCAGCCCATGTCCCGCCCACTGTCTTTTATGCGTCCTGCCGCCCAGGGTTTTGCTGTCACCATGCTGGTGACGTTGGCCGGTTGTGGGTTGTCTTCGTCTCACGAAGCGGCCAAGTCAGCCGAGCCGGTGGCCGTGGCGCCCAGTGTTGTACCGCAAGGCGAGATCGCCGAAGTGCGCCAGTCGACGGCCAAGCGCATGCTCATGAAACCGGCACCAATGCCTGCCCCAAGCGTGGCGAACGATGCCGTCGCCGCGGGTTACCGCGCCGAGTCGCGCGAGCAGTACGAAAAGCTGCCGGACAATCCCATCCATAGCGTTGCCGAAACGCCGGTCTCGACCTTCAGCGTGGATGTCGATACCGGCAGCTATGCCAATGTGCGACGTCTGCTCAACCAAGGCAGCCTGCCGCCCGAGGGCGCCGTGCGCTTGGAGGAGATGGTCAACTACTTCTCTTACCATTACGCCTTGCCCACCGATGGTTCGCCGTTTGGCGTGACTACCGAAGTCGCGCCGTCGCCATGGAATCCTCATACCCGTCTGTTGCGCATCGGCATCAAGGCGTCCGACCGCGCCGTGGCGGAGCTGGCCCCGGCCAATCTGGTGTTCCTGGTGGACGTGTCGGGTTCCATGGACCGTCGTGAAGGGCTGCCGCTGGTCAAAAGCACGTTGAAACTGCTGGTGGATCAATTGCGCGATCAGGACCGCGTATCGCTGGTGGTTTATGCCGGCGAATCTCGCGTGGTGCTCAAGCCCACTCCGGGCAGCGACAAAGTGAAGATCCGCAACGCCATCGATCAGCTGAACGCTGGCGGTTCAACCGCGGGGGCCTCGGGCATCGAACTGGCCTATCAAATGGCCCGGGAAAGCTTCATCGACAAGGGCATCAACCGCATCCTGCTGGCCACCGACGGTGACTTCAACGTCGGCATCAGTGATTTCGACAGCCTCAAGCAGATGGCGGTGGATCAGCGTAAAAGTGGCGTATCCCTGACAACGCTAGGCTTTGGTGTGGATAACTACAACGAACACCTGATGGAGCAATTGGCTGACGCCGGCGATGGTAACTACGCCTACATCGATAACTTGCTCGAAGCCCGCAAGATCCTGGTGGATCAGCTCAGTTCGACGCTTGCGGTAGTGGCGCGGGACGTGAAGTTGCAGGTGGAGTTCAACCCGGCCCAGGTCAGCGAATATCGCTTGCTGGGTTATGAAAACCGCGCATTGAAACGTGAGGATTTCAACAATGACAAAGTCGACGCGGGCGAGATTGGCGCAGGGCACACGGTGACGGCGTTGTACGAAGTTGTTCCGAAGGGGGAGAAGGGCTGGCTGGAGCCGCTGCGTTATGGCAACGCATCGAAGTCGGATGGCAAGGTCGGCGAACTGGCCATGTTACGTGTACGCTACAAACCGGCCGAGGGCGGCAACAGTCGCTTGATCGAGCATCCAATCGCCAGCGCGCAAAGCGAAAAACAACCCAGCGATGACCTGCGCTTCGCGGCGTCCGTGGCGGCCTTCGCCCAGCAACTCAAGGGCGATGGACGCTACACAGGCGCGATGAGCCTGAAGGACACCGCACAACTGGCGCGGTCGGCCCGTGGCGATGACCCGTTCGGGTTGCGCGCCGAGTTTGTGCAGTTGGTGGAGCTTGCGCAGAGCCTTGAACCTGCGGCCAGGCGCTGATCCCGAGCGCAACGGGGATCAAAAATGTGTGGGAGCGAGCTTGCTCGCGATGGCGTCGGATCAGTTGCATGTGTATTGCCTGACATACCGCCATCGCGAGCAAGCTCGCTCCCACAGGGTTCCCTTGTTGTCTGCCAGGACTGTGTTGCAATGACCAGAAAGGAGTTCGTCACCGACATGCCCGCTGCGCTTGATTCACCCAGCGACGAATCGCTGCTGGCCCGCTACCGAGATGGCGACGGGGCTTGTTTCGAAGCCCTGTATGCCCGCCATCGCCAAGGGCTTTATCGGTTCCTCGTGTCCTTGAGCAACAAGGCCGAACTGGCCGAGGAAATCTTCCAGGACACCTGGCTCAGCCTGATTCGCAGCACGACCCAGCCACAAGGACGGGCGAGTTTTCGTACATGGCTGTTCCAGATTGCCCGCAACCGCTTGATTGACCACTGGCGCAAGCATGGCGTCCACAACCCGTTGCACGACAGTTATGACGAGCAACTGCATGTCCAGCCCGACGACACCGGCGGCCCCGAGCAACAACTGAGCCTGAGTCGCGACCAGGCGCGTCTCGACGCCGCGTTGCAGGCCTTGCCCGAGGATCAGCGGGAAGTCTTCCTCCTGCGCCTGCATGGCGACCTGGAACTGCCGCAGATCGCCGCACTGACCGGCGCCCCACTGGAAACGGTGAAAAGCCGCTTGCGTTACGCCCAACAGAAATTGCACCGGCTGTTGGCCGAGGAGGTACCCGCATGATCGACCCCAAACACGCTCCGGATGCAGACGACAAAATATTGATCGAGCATTTGCGTCAGCACGCCAGCGGCGAACCGCCGGCCTCGCTAGACGCCTTTATCCTGGCCACCGCCCGACGCGAAGCTCCGGCGCCCGTGCCAAGCCTGTGGCAGCGCTGGTTGCAAGCTTGTCAGCGGCCACGTTGGCAGATGGCATTCGCCACGGTCGCCGGTGTGGCGCTGATGATCGGCCTGGCGCTGCGCTCACCCCTGCCTCACGATGAGTTGGCCGCACCCGCGTCGATCGAGTTTTCTGCCGACCAGCAAAAGTCAGCCGTCGCCGCCGCAGCACCGCCGGCCATGCCCGCCCCGGCCCCGATCGCCCGCATGGCGCCCCAGGGCGAGCTGGCCCGAGCCCCGGCCAGCCCTGTGCAATTGTTGGCGGAAAAGCCAGCGACGAAAATGAGCAAATCCGCACCCGCGGCACTGCCATCGCTGGAGCAGGGCTTGATGGAAATCCTGCAATTGCGGCAGGCAGGAGATAGCAAGGCCGCTGATGAAAAACTGCTGGCGCTGCACAAACGTTTTCCCAAGGAGGACTTGCCGGCGCGGTTGGAGGCTTTGCGTGAGCGTTGAGAAGATGCCAGCCCCCTCGCCACGGGCAGCAAAAACAAAAAACCCGCACGGGGCGGGTTTTTTGAAGCTCGTAGACTGTCCGGGACAGGTCTAGCTTTTGGTATGGCGCACCAGGCGGGATTCGAACCCACGACCCCTGCCTTCGGAGTCCTAAAAGTCGACGTTTAGAATCAACACGTTAGCGCGGATAAGCCGGGAAATCAAAGGGTTGTGGTAGCTGTGGTTAGCAGGCTTTCGCCCGCTTTAGCGGGGCGAGTGTGGCAAGTTTGTGGCAAGCCTAATCGATTTCGGTCCATATACTCCAGATGACCAGTCCTGTGCATTCAAGCTGACTAGTTGGCTGAGATGATCTACAGCGATCAACCCATTGCAGCAGCTCAACAGCGGCTGGAACCAAGCAAAGCTGCCTTCGGATATTGGTCTGCCCACCAATTCGGAATCAGCCACGTGGAAAGGCCATAGAACGCGTTGACTTCAGAGGCTTTGACAAACGCCGGCCGGCACGTTGTGCACCTGTCGAGGCTCTGGAACTACATACGTCTATCAAAGTGCTTGATTTGGCCTCTCACCCCGCAGAAATTCTGTGCCACTCCAGCTTGGCCGTGACCATGCGCTATGCACATCTAGCGCAGGATCATATACCTCACACTTTTACTCAGAACGCGATACATCGGTGCCGTAGGGCAGCAGCGGTAATCCAAGTTCCTTAAGGAACTGATTGTGTTTATCGGTAGCCATCTCGATTTTTCGATCCAGTGCCACGAGCTCAGCATGCACGGCCGTAAGGCCTATCTCCTCACCCGCCACTGCAGTACTGACGTAGCGTGAGATATTAAGGTTGAAATCGTTCTTCTCGAGCTCCTGCATGCTAACCCGTCGCGCATAGCGCGGCACTTCCGTGGGGCGTTGCATGTAGGTCTCGATAATCTTATCGATATGCCGGTCTGACAGCTGGTTCTGCCGTCGACCCTTCTCGAAGTGCTCGGCCGCGTTAATAAACAGTACATCGTCCGATCTCTTGCACTTTTTGAGCACGAGGATGCAGACCGGAATGCCTGTTGAATAAAACAGGTTGGCCGGCAGCCCAATCACGGTATCAATATGTCCATCCTGCAGCAGCTTGCGACGAATACGTTCTTCCGCACCACCACGAAATAGCACACCGTGAGGTAGGATGATGGCCATCACACCGTCGTCCTTTAGATAGTGCAACCCGTGTAGTAGAAAGGCGAAATCCGCCGCGCTCTTGGGTGCCACACCGTGATTTTTGAAGCGCATGTCTTCGCTGATCGTGTCGCTCGGGTCCCAGCGATAGCTAAACGGCGGATTAGCCACCACCGCGTCAAACTGCGGCCTCTTCGCCGGATTGGTCTCGCGCAGAAAGTCCCAAGCGTTGGTTAGCGTGTCACCGTGGTAGATCTCAAATTCAGTGTCCTTCACCCCGTGCAGTAGCATGTTCATGCGCGCTAGGTTGTAGGTAGTGATGTTGTATTCCTGCCCGTAAATCTTGCCGATGCTTCCGCCCGCTTCCCTGATGCGATGTCGGATGTTCAGCAGCAGTGAGCCCGAGCCACAGGTAAAGTCGAACACGCTTTCCAGTTTCTTGCGTGGGCCTGTTTCGGGCGCCTGGCCGTCGAGGGTGACGATGGCTGACAGAATGTTCGAGACTTGCTGCGGGGTATAAAACTCACCCGCCTTCTTGCCCGATCCCGCCGCGAACTGTCCGATCAGGTACTCGTAAGCATCACCTAGTGTGTCGGTATCGGTGGAGAACAGCGACATACCACGCGCCAGCTCCGAGATGATCGAGCACAACTTATCGTTACGTTCCGAATACTGACGGCCCAGCTTGTCAGAGGCAAGGTTGATCTCTGAGAACAGGCCCTGGAAATTGCTCTGGAAGGACTCATTCTCAATGTACTTGAAACCCCTTTGTAGGGTATCGAGCAGCAAGCTGCTCTGCAATTTGGCCAGGCGGACGATGTTGTCCCACAGGTAAGCTGGCTCGATCACATAGTGGACCTTGCGACGCATCTGCTTCTCGAACGCCGCAACGTCGCTGGCGTTCTCCTCGTACCAGATTTGAAGCGGTGTCGTGACCTCGATCTGCTCCATTATGTCCGGTGTCACTTCCGGATAATCCGGCCCCAGCTCCCGCTTGGCGGCCTGCTCGTAACTATCCGAGAGGTATCTCAGAAAGAGAAACGACAGCATGTAATCGCGAAAATCGTCGGCGTTCATCGATCCGCGTAATTGGTCGGCAATCGCCCATAGAGTTTTGCCTAACTGCTTCTGGTCTTGTTCGGTCATGGTTTGGGTTGTTTCTTAAGTGTGTTATCGAGTGTGTGCAGTTCGACATCATTCTGTGCATCGGCCTGACGTGCCTCGTCCTGTTTACGGTGCTTGTCATCATCGATATAAAGTGCGGCGATCTGGCTATGCCCATCTTCTGTCGTACACAAGATCAGTTCGCTCATGTGTCAGGCCGCATCTGCATGCAAAACGAAGTTGTACTTTTCGATGAGCCCTTTCATGACTTCATCAAATATATTCAGGTTGTCTTGAACAACGCTATCCGACTCGTAGTAGTAAACTTTCTTGTGAGATAAGGCGTTCACGATGTCTGCTACCCGATTGGGCTCATTGATCCCGATCTGATTCAGCACATAGCTAAATTGCCCAACGCCGAGGAACGACGCCACATTCTCCAAAACCTGCCGGAGCATCGCGAAGTGGTAGGCCCTGACATCTTTGGCCTTATGGGCATTGGAAAGGACCTGCAATACCCGCAGGTGGTAAAGGAATACGTCCTTCTCGCATGTCTCCAGTTTAAGCTCGCCTGATTTCGCACTAAGGATGTAGTGCTTTGTGTGCTTCTTGAACTTGCTGCTCTTCTCACCCTTGCTAAGCCAATCACTCAGGATCGAGAACAGCCCGATATGGTGTGTGGTGATGATGATCCTGCGCGTCTCGAACTGACTTTCGATGAGATCTAACAGGGTCGCAGCCGTGACAAAAATATTGTGATCGTCGAGGCTGGACACTGGGTCATCGATAAAGAAGTGGCTCGACTGCTTGTCGGCCCAACCTTCAACCTCGAACAGCGCGAGAAAAAAACACCAAACGAAGACCCGCTCCTCACCCCGCGAGATTTTGATCGACTGCTGAGGCACGTCTGGATTTTGGTTCGGAATGAAGAATGAAATTGACTCGATTCCCCTCTCCGGATCGTCCTCGTACAGGTTGAATGCGAATCCGAACTTGGGTTTATAGGCCTTGAGCTTGTCGCGGATGTTGTCTTCGGTCAGCAAGGTATGGAACCTGCTGAGGCTGCTAGGCCGCAGGGTCAGCCGCACATCGGCCCCATCTTTCTGTTCATCGTTGTCCCACATAAAGAGGTCTTCGCTGTAGGCGTTGTAATAGACCCCGATATGGCTGCCGTCAGCTTGCTTGGTTGCGTTCTTGTACGCCACGCTGAGTTGCGTCTTTCCGGTCGCGTTGAAGGCATACGCGAGCGTGATCCGCGCAGCGTCATCCCGAAGTGTCTTGGCGATTTCGTCGGGCGTCATTTGGAGCCCTCCAAGGACGGGAAGAGTTGCTGCATTAGGCCATTTTTATAGATATTCAGCACGGCGAGCTTTTTCTTCTCGTCTTCAATCTGAACATCCAGGGAAGAGAGAAACTCGGCAATCCGTTGCTGCTCGGCTGGCTTCGGCGTCATTAGCTTTAGTGCCTTTAGGTCGTCAGTATTCAGCTTGCCAGTTCCGTGGCCAGCAATATCGACCATCCTCAACAAACGCTGCTTATTTCCAAGAAGAAGGAGCGCCACGAACAGGCCTTCCGTTTTGCCCTTTGGGCGCAGAGCTTTTACGTCTTGATTGAAGCTCATCTCGCGGTGTAATACGCAAATGGGCACATCTTTAAGCAATGTCATGCCTCGCGTCAGCATGAGCACTGTACCCGCAGGAACCACCTTAGCTCCGACATCGACAGCAGAGGCCGAAATGTGGTCCTCCGAGTCGTCCAAGAAGAGTCGCTTCATATCTTTGGCGGACACCCACGGTATCGAACCACTCCAGAATGCAGGATTGGCCTTCGAAGGCGTACTACCGGACTGAAAATCAACCAGAGCATCCAAAATTGTCGACTCCCACTCAGGCGCATCGCAGAACTGGGACAGGCGGAGGCGGGGAAAAGGTTCACCTTCGCGGGGGAAGAGCTGCTGCATCAGGACGCGCGTGTAAGTCTTCAATACGTCGACTTTTCGCGCTTGAGCTGTAATCAACTCGTCCAGTGAGGTCAGGAAGTCAGCGATCTTTCGCTGCTCTTCTTTTTTTGGAACGCATATCTCCCCAGTTAGCACCGCAGCATTGTTAACCTTCATATCATTCTTTGCGCCCTTCCTTACGATAGGTTGCAAATAACTGTTCAGGTTGTAGTCACTAGAAAAGAAATGATTTAGGTAGGTAGGATCCCCCAGCTTAGTAACTTGGTAAACGGCATAAAGTGTAGAAACAATACCCGGTTTACCTTTATTTTCCTTAATAATTCCATAGGGGTTTTTTTTCAGCGGGCTCTTGGTGTAAACAACGTCACCTGTTTCGACAACGTGGTATTCCTTGACGCTTGCACCTGCATAAGATCGCCCCAAATGCTCGATTTGATTCACACACCCATGCTCCCCAGATACAGATAGCACTTCACTGGGTCCGAACCTCAAGTCCCTATTTCGTTGCTTACGTTCACGAAGCAGCTCGTTAAGGGGCAATCGGCTCCATGGTTCTGCATTTCGAAATTCCGGAAACCGCAACTTCGGCACTAACGCTGCCTTATCTTCTTTTTCCATCAATCAATCCTCATATGCCTGAAGGCCCGAGATATCCCTGCCTCCTGCGCGCTTTTTCAGCATCGGCACCAGCTCACCCATCAAGGCCAGTTCCTTTTGGATGCGTGCTTTCCACCCCAGCTCCAGGGGGGCGAGTAATTCGGTGAGTTGTTCGCCATCGAAGATGCGTCGTTCTAGTACTTTGTCCACAAAGCCTTGAAGTGCCGTCGTTGCCAAACCGTGCATGGCAGCGAGCTCTGTCAGCTCTCGGGTGGCTTTTACCGCCTTGAATTGCTGATAGCCAGCACGGATAGCGCGCTCGTCCAGACCCTCTCCGGCCTTGAGACTCATCACGTACTCGGTAATGTCCTCTCGCTCGTCGATAAATTTGGCGTCGCTCGCGATTAGGCTGACCAGTTGCTCACGGCTCATGGTGGCTTTGCCAGGTTTCTTGCTGGAGAAGTCGGCGATCAGCTTCATGATGTAGTCGTAATCGATTGTGGCAGAAGCGAAGAGAACAAACTCGAAATCGAGCCGCTCTAGCTGCTCGCGCTTTTCATCACCGGGTTTGGAGCGCTCGTCCCGCAGGCGTCTGGCCGTTTCCAGATACTGGCCACGTAAGGCGGTGAGTTCGTCCGGGGGTAGGATGGCCTGGATAGTGGCCTCCTGCTCGGGAGTGAGGTCGGTGTACTGGTCGAGCTGGGTTTGCAGCTTCTGCACCTGCTTGAATACTTCGACGAAGCCGATACGGGCTTCGTCGCCCTTCAGGGTGGCGATCTCTTCTGGTTTGCCTGAAAGCCCGTACGCTTCCATGAAACTTTGCAGTCCGAGTGCGGCTTCTTGCAGCTTTTCGATTACAGCGGGGGCTTTGTCCACCAGCCAGATCTTGCGCGCCTCATCGGCCTTCGCGCCGGAGAAAAGCGCGATGGCAGCATCCACCGCCTCTTGTTGCCCACGGAAGTCGAGGATGTGGCCAAAAGGCTTGGTGTCATTTAACACGCGGTTGGTGCGACTGAAAGCCTGAATGAGGCCGTGGTACTTGAGGTTTTTATCGACGTAGAGCGTATTGAGATACTTGCTGTCGAAGCCGGTGAGCAGCATATCGACGACTATGGTGATGTCGATTTTGTGTTGCGGAGCCTTGGGATTGGCTTTGCGCAGGTCAGCATCCGGCCATTGCTGATCCTTGATGCGCTGCTGCACGTCCTGATAATAGAGATCGAACTCCTCGATGCGGTGGTTCGAATCGAAGCGGACATTGTAGCTGGCAATAATAGCTTGCAGCGCTGCCTTCTTGTCATCCGGTTCCTGCTTGTTATCTTCTAGCTCGGTGGGCAAGTCTTCCTGCAACTGCCGTACATCGGCGCTCACATCGCCCGGTGGTGAGAACACGGCGGCGATATTGAGCGGCACGAAGCTGGAGTTTGCCCGCAATAACTCGGCTTGGGTTTCTTCAAATAACGCGTGATAGGCGATGGCGTCATTGATGGAGGTTGTGGCCAGAATCGCGTTGAACTTACGCCCCCCCGTAGCGGCGTCGTGCTTAGCAAGGATGGCATCGACGATGGCACGCTTGGCTAGAGTTTCACCAAGCTTGGGCGGACTTTTTCCGTCGGGCTTGTAGTAGTCGACGTGAAAGCGCAGGACGTTACGGTCTTCAATCGCGTGGGTGATGGTGTATTCGTGCAGGGACTGCTGGAAGAGGTCCTGCGTAGTCTTGAGTGTCTGAGTGTCACCGCTGATCTGCTTGACGCTGGCGTTGTCCTCAAAAATAGGCGTGCCGGTGAAGCCGAAAAGCTGGGCCTTGGGGAAGAAAGCCTTGATAGCCTGGTGGTTCTCGCCGAATTGCGAACGATGGCATTCGTCGAAGATGAAGACTATGCGTTTTTCGCGTAGCGCTTCGAGCTGTTCGGCATAGGTGGCAAGCCCACGCTTTTCGCGGTTTTTGTTACGTTTGCTGCCCTCGTCCAGTGCCAGGCCAAGCTTCTGAATTGTGCAGACGATAACCTTGTCGGATGCGTCGTCTGACAGCATACGGCGGACGAGCTCGCTGGTGTTGGTGTTGCTCTCGACGCAGCCTTCTTGGAAACGGTTGAATTCCTCGCGGGTTTGCCGGTCGAGGTCTTTGCGATCGACCACGAACAGGCACTTTTCAATATTCGGATTGGCCTTGAGCAGGGTGGAGGCCTTGAAGCTGGTGAGCGTCTTTCCACTGCCGGTGGTGTGCCAGATGTAGCCGTTGCCGCTGTTTTCTTCGATACACTTAACAATGTTTTTGACGGCATAGATCTGATAGGGCCGCATCATGAGCAATTTTTGCTCGCTGGCGACCAGCACCATGTAACGGCTGATCATCTGGCCGAGCGTGCACTTAGGCAGAAAGGCATCGGCAAAATCATCCAGCCCGGTGATTTTGGTGTTATCCAGCGCAGCAAATTGGTAAATGGGCAGGAAGCGTTCATCGGCGTTGAAGCTGAAATGCCGGGCGTTGTTGTTGGCAAAGTAGTAGGTAGAATCGCGGTTGCTGACGACAAATACCTGCATGAAGCACAACAACGTGCGGGAGAAGCCGTTACCGAGGTCGTTCTTATATTCGACGATCTGCTCGATAGCGCGGCGCGGGTTGATGCCCAGCGTTTTTAACTCAATCTGCACGACCGGCACACCGTTGATGAGCAGGATGACGTCAAAGCGGTGGTGGCTGTTGTCGGTGTTGATCCGCAGCTGATTTACAACCTCGAAACTGTTCTTGCACCAGTCTTCGATGTTGACGAGGGTGTAGTTTAGCGGTGTGCCATCTTCACGAATAAAACTATTGCGCGTACGCAGCGTTTGCGCGGAGGTAAACACGTCTGGGGTAACAATTTCTTCCAGCAGGCGCGAGAACTCCTCATTGGTGAGATTGACGCGGTTGAGCTGCTGAAACTTTTCGCGAAAGTTGGCTTCGAGCGCGGCGCGGTCGCGGATGTCTTGGCGATAGCTGTACTTGAGGTCGCCGAGCTTGGCGAGCAGGTCCTGCTCGATCTGGTGTTCGGTGATGGTCATGAATCTGTCCTGCCGTCATAGAAGCGTGAGTGTGGCGGATAGGCGGCTACCTGTGGCGCATCACAGCCATGTCAAGAATTCGCCTTAGGGGATTTCCCGCCTAGGCGGTCCAGACTCAAGTCATGATTGCGTGCGTACTCCAGCACCAAAATCTCGACCATCGACGCCACCGAGCGGCGCTCACGATCAGCCGCCAAGCGCAAAAGCTGCTTGATTTCGGCGGAGGTGCGGATAGAAAGGGTTTCGTCCTTCAGGCGTGACATAGCGGCGTCTCGTCAACGATGTCACGCAAATGTACTGCCTTTGCATATATTTTAACAACACAAATACATGGCTTTATGAAGCGGTATGGGCTGGAGCCTGAGTAGTCCCTGCTTCACTCAAAACGTCACACCTAATACTTCAATCCAATCGGACTGGCGAGCTGTCCGATTCTGGCCGGTTATTGCCTAGCACGTACTGTTGGTAAAAAGTGAGATGCCTGCGCTATTCCTCGTTGAGAGCTTGTTCGTAAGCTTTGGAAAAGTTAGTGAGATCAGTTCCTAGGACAAGGCACAAATCACGGAGCTGGATGGTATCTAGCCTTCTTACACCTCGCTCCACATCACTCATAAATGACTGTGGCCGGCCCATAGCTGCAGAGCACTGGGCTTGAGTCAAGCCTGATTGGACACGGAGGCGTCTTAGTACTTGAAGAAAAATCTTGTGCTCGCGTCGATAAATCGCTTTGGTCATGGCCGCGTATCCGGAGGGGCGGCTTGCCAAGCTATATCTGCTTTTAAGATATCTGATTTTCAGATATTTTCGTGTCAAATACTTGCACGAGGATAAGTGATGAGGCAGTTGTGGGAGCTATTTCGAGTGCTATGGGCTGTTGGGTGCCTACCGGTTGGCGCGTTGCTGCTTGTTGTGGTGATTTTGTGCGGTTTCAGCCTGCCGTTTTTTTTGGGGTTTACCAATAGTGCTGATCCGGCCATTCGATGGTTGTTCTGGGCTTTAGTCTTCTACTTCGTTGGAGGGGTATGGTTGTTCTGGCGTGTTAACCAACGCTATGGCGAGAAGCTGAGGAGACTGGTCACCGGATTCCAGACTTCAAATTTTCAGCCGCAGATCGAAGTATTCGCGAAGATCAACGATGCCTACCTGGGGATCGACGGTTCAGCACGCAGGCTACTGGCCTACCCAGTCAAAGGCGCAGAGCATTTCTTTCAGTTCGATGAAATTAACTCTTGGCGGATTGTTTCGGTCGGGAAGCATAACCATCGGCTAGAGGTGCTAACCAGCAATCTTGATGTTCCTGTATTCAGCATCGTTCTGAAGCCGGCAGAAGTGCTCAGTACTGAGGCTCGACTCAATACGTTGCTTGGTACCTAAATGAGGCGCTGGGCTAGCATTGCTGAGTGTCATCCATCATTTGTTGGAGGCTATCAATGAGTAAACCAATCAGGGCTAGTGCTATGCCACCAGATATCGATCGACTAAAACAGGCCAATGCGATAATGCGTTTGGCTAATGAGGCTCTCGCCCGAAATGATGTCGTCGCTCTTATTGCTCTCGGGTTCTCCCATCAACACATCGGAGAACTGAAGAAAAAAGGCGGTTTTCGGTCTTCCGCGATGGAGCAAAATACAAGAATGATTACACGCCTTCGTAAGGAAGGAGGCGCATATGCTCAGTGAAAGCGCGCCGCTATCGATCGCTGCCAACTTGTTGGCGCGTGGAACCATTGAATCTGTTCTTCGCTCTCCGTCTTATCACGCCCGTGGCTGGCAAATACTTGATCGTTGGGCGGTTAGCTGTCCAGAGCAGCTTCGTAAGCTGGAGGCGGACGGAGAGGTCATCTTGTTGGGAAGATTGTTGGAGCAACAGGAAATCGAGCATCAAGTGCTGAACTCGACGGCAGGGTTGGAACAGTGCAGTCATGGTCTGGCAGAGCACGAAGTTCTGGCATTGCATGAGATAAGGACAGAGCTGTGAGTCACTAAGGCGCCGACGGATGTATCTCAACACCCGATACGCTTAATGGCCTCGGTTATCTCAACCAGGACATTTGCGTACTCCTTAGAAAGCGCGCCGTTGCCCTCTGTGAAAAGATGCTTTTGAAGGCCACCTAGGCGCCGCAGCTCATTGATTACGTGGGAGTCAATTTTTGCTTCTGGTCTGTCGCTTTAATGCGGCGGCCAGCACGAACTGACCAACACTCATCCCGCTGTCGTGGGCTTTCTCGCGTACCAGTGCTTCTTCTTCCTCGAAACAACGAATTGCCGGCAGCCACCCTGTGCGTCGGCGTTGTTCGCTAAGGCTCATGAGCTTTCCTTTTTCAGGTGTTGGGGTCTCGGGGCTTGCCCTGAGCAGGGACGGTAGGCAAAGCAAAGGGAGTGCAACGACTGGCGCGTGCCGGTTGTGAGGCACCAGGTACTGGCGGTATAGCAAACCCTACCTTGTCCTAGTCTTTCCTTTCAGTGTTTAGATGAGTTTTGCACTACTCGGTTACAGCCGGGATGAAAGAGGTGTTGGCATTGAGGGGACGCGATGGGTACGGAAAAAACACGAATTCAAAACGATTACATAAGCAAAAAATGCATCATCCATCAGCGGCTGAGGATACGACGATTGGATGGCGAGAAAGACGCTAGTGCGACAGCTAGGATTTACCGAATTACCCCTGGCCTTGAGTGATTTTCTGATACAGAGGGAGGGTATAAACAGCATGCGTGCACGCTTGACGTTGATAAGCGTGAGACGATTTTTGGACGGTTGTGGTGATGCGGAGGGACAAAGGCTAAAGTGACGAATCTGAGGGAGCTATTTGACACTGGCGTGTTGATCTCAGGTAATTCTCTCAAGATACCTTGGAGATAGTTATGGAACAGTCCAATGACTCCGAAAGTAGCTTCGCCGAGATTATGGATCTGAAGCGCTCCAATCGTGAGCGGTTGATTCGTGCTGTCCAGAACGCCTCCCACGAAGAGCTCGAGATTTCTGCTCAGCGCATCAAGGAAGTTCTGCTTGACTCTATCAATCCAAGCCAGCGCCGACAGCGCATTGCCCCGCCAGCGTTCGCTAAGAGCAAATAGCTCCTCACGTATCGAAAGATTCTTGCGAGAGTGGCGGCATGCGGGTCGTCGTTTTGATTGCGGAGTTCGCACGTTTCACAGAGTAGTGCGAGGCCATTATCAATTAGTGATCAGGCTGGCTGCTACTGCCCAGGCTCTGCATGGGCGGTCGTAGGCAGCAGCTGTCTTTTGGATTCACTCCACGATCATCAGGCACAGACCTCAAATATAATTTTCCAAACTCCGGATAACATGCGGCTTACCACATTTGCCCACGCTGGCAACCTTGCGAAGGGAATCCTGATGTCCGTTCCTACATATGACAAATTCATTGAGCCGATCTTGCGCTACCTGGCGGCGAATCCGGAAGGCGCGACAGCACGCGACGCGCATGAAGCTGCAGCCCAGGCTTTGAATTTATCTGAACCACAGCTTCAAGAGCTCATTGCGAGTGGGCAAGCGACCTATAAGAACCGCGCTGGATGGGCTCACGACCGTCTCAAGCGCGCAGGGTTATCCTCCAGCGCAAAACGAGGCTATTGGAGGCTCACCGAAGCTGGCACTGCTTATTCCACACAGCACCCGTCACCGCTCACGGCGGATCAGGTAGAACAACTCGCCATCGGCTTCATGGACGTGAAGCTTAGGAGCCCCACAGATGCCGTCCCGCTAGATGGGCTAGAGCAGGGTGCAGATACACCGATATCAGCAACTGTGAGCCCAGACGATCGGTTGGAACAGGCTCTGCGTGAGCTACGCGATGCAACAGCAGCAGATCTACTGGATAACCTGCTACAAGTCAGCCCCAACCGCTTCGAAGTTATTGTGCTCGACGTGTTGCACAGCCTTGGCTACGGGGCTAGCCGAAACGATTTGCAGCGTGTTGGTGGTAGCGGTGATGGCGGAATTGACGGGGTAATCTCGCTTGATAAGCTCGGGCTGGAAAAAGTCTATGTCCAAGCAAAACGCTGGCAAGGCACTGTAGGCCGTCCTGAGCTGCAAGCTTTCTATGGAGCACTTGCCGGGCAAAAGGCTAAGCGAGGGGTATTTATTACTACGTCAGGTTTCACTGCTCAAGGAATCGACTTTGCCCGTTCAGTGGAAGGCATGGTGCTGATGGATGGCATCCGCCTGGTCAACCTGATGATGGACTACGAGGTTGGGGTAACGTCCCGGCTTCTCAAACTGCCGAAACTGGATAGCGATTACTTTGACGAGGAATGAGGATTTTGGACCTTGTCATAGTTTCTTGGCGCCGGGGGCAGGGCTAGTAAACGAGCACTGGACACTAGCGCTCCGATGATCAAAAAACCATTACCAATCAGACTCCAGCTCGGTGCTTAGGTGGATACCCATCACCTTTGCCTTGCGATATCTCAGCGGCTCCGCATTGATCTCCAGGGCGACAAGTCGACTTGCAGCGATGACTAAGCTGTTGAAGCGGTCATTGTGAACGGCGACATATACGATGAGTTTTTTGCCAGTCGCCTGCATGGAACCGATGCAGCGAGGAACCGACTTGTCGCTTAGGAGTAATGGGTCAACGTATAGGTAGCATTCTAGGGCTGGGTATTTGAATGTTTCAGGGTATCGGACGGAGCCGTAAAGCTTGATCGCAGTGTGCTCTGAATAATGGTGTCCGATTCGCCTGGTATCGGTCGGCGTGGCCATGCTGAACGACCAGGACATATCCCATCCCCATATCCGGGCTTGGAGAATTATTCGCTCAACGGTGGTACGACTCCGGTTAGCCATAGCATTCATCTTCCGCGTTTGAGCCGGCTGCGGACAATCTCTCGACCGCTCGTTAGGGGCCGAACTTCCGTCCGAGATCCGATTAGTACTGATTAGGTTAAGATTAGTTTTTACAGGGGCACATGCTGCGGCCTTTGTGCTATCAGGCTGACAGGCACTATTGACTGTGGATAGCCTACCTTTTGGAACGGGCTACGCTACCCGCTGCAACGGCAAGCGTTACCTGCTAGAACGGTATTCTCTACCCGCTAGGACGGCACGCATCATTTTTGTTTTTTCCACCCTCGAGAGATGTCGGCACTGTGTCAGGCTTTCCTGTCTTTGGACGTGTACCAAATCACCTCGAATGGCGTACTCGAATGATTTACCGTGGTTGTTGTAGGCAGCGCTCAAAGCGTCAAACGCGCGACATAACGTTTGGGTGAACTTCCAGATTTCGCGGGCTTCGCTTCCACAGAGCTGGTGCAGTGTGCTTACTTTAAGTCCGTAAGCTTTTGCATGGCTCGAATAAAATCCATGAAGCCATTGGGCGAGTGGCTGGCCATCCAATGCAGACCGAATACTCCAATCGATGTAACTGAAGCCAGACTTGGAGAACAGTGCGTTTAGCCTGGCGTCAAGGATTACGACGTATTCCAAGCTATTCTCGTCCTTATAGAAGTGCTTGATCAGGCTGCCGGTGTAGGAAATATCACCCAGCACTACCTCAACGGTGCTCGCTGCCAATCGCAGCAAGCGATCGTGCAGCAGCCTCCTATTCTTACCCGTGTCGGTCTTTTTCATGAGTTTAAGCACGCCGTAAGCCTTGTAGCGGAGCTCCTGGCCTAGCATTTGCTGTCGAGAGAGGTGCAAGACGCTTAGCCATACGGAAAGGTCAATCTGGTCAAGACGCGTTCCTGTATAAGAAATTTGCACGCCCCCGATTGAGTTTATCGCCACCCTTTTTAGATCAGTCCGACTGCCCTTCCTTACTGCTCCGAAAAGCGCCGACCGCAAGAACGCATTCGGTACGCCGCGAAATTCATCCGGCCATGTTCTCAGCGTTGGGTTTTTAATCGCCGGCTTTGGCTTGAGCTGCGCCTTATTAGCCGCTCTTGCTTGAGCTTCAAGTTTGGCGAGCTGTGCAAGGCGCCTGCTCCCTGAATTCGCGATGTCATTCGTATGGAGCTCTGGCGACATTAGCGGCTCGTTAATAAACGAAGTGACCACTGCTTAATTTTGAAGGGAGGCAGGTGTACGAGTGCTCATTTTCTAGCCTCGACTTGCTCTTTTTTTGTGGGGCGGCCAACTCGATTTCCTGGCGTAGTTTTTAACACTGGCTTTACTGGCGAAGTCGAAGTGCATTCGGGACCATGGCGCATCCACTGGCGAAGATCGCCGAGACGCCAGCGTAACCGCGATAGTCCCGGAAGGGGATCAAGCCCCGGCAGTTTGCGCTGACGCACGGTTAACACGCTGAATCCTGTCAGCGCCGCGACCTCGGCTACGCCTATCAGCACGTCATCTGAAAGCTTCTGGATTTTTTGAATGGTTTCGTAATCGACGGTCATCGCTAATGTCGCTCGGTTGCTATGGAGTACGTGCAGCTTTCGCCAATCGAGGACCGATCAACTAGGACACCTTTTTGACAGATGCGGCTGTTAGCCAAAGAATGGGTACATGCAGCCATCATCCTTTGAATCCGATATCAATCCCGAAGAAGTCTTTCAGCTCGTTTTCCGTGAGATAGAAAATCACCAGGAAACCGGTCGGAAAAACTTTGTTGTCCGTGTTCCGGTGGATCTGGTGGAGTACCTGTTCTCCGGGATATTGCAGAAGTCTGGTATGTCGAAGGTCGCGCTTGAGCGATTGCTTACGGACCTCGGGATTTACGGTTTCAAGGACGCAGATGGGCGGATTCTGCGGCGGTATCTGAGTGGCCAAACGCGCATGGCTTGGGATACCTACCAGCGGCTGTTGTTTTGGGCTTTATCGAAGGCGTGGGTCAGCGATTGGGTTTTTCGAGACTTGCTGTTGAGGACGTATCTGCGGGAGGCGGCTCAGCTCAGTGCGCGCAATATTCTGAACACCCTCAAGCGCCGGGTATCGATCTCGGATTTAACCCGTGAGCAGATTATCGAGTGTTTCAAAGAGGTTTATCTGCTCAAGCAGCGGGAACGCGAGGAGACGGCGCTAAACCGTGTGCGAACGGATTCAGAGACCAGAGAGCTGGCTCGCTCCCTGGGGCTTGAGATTATCGACCGACCATCAAGCTAGCTTCGCCGCGAGCTCTTCTGCGGTGATGTTGTAGTAACGCTTCAGCATGTTCACCTCGCGGTGTCCCGTCACGCTGGCCAGCTCAATCAGGTTGGGAAGTTTGGTGGCCAGTCGGCAGGTGGCCTCATGGCGTAGGTCGTGGAAGCGCAGATCGAGCAGAAAGTCTTCCTGGGGCGTTACCAGAGCGCGTTCGCAATCGCCTAAGTATTTCGTCCTTGCTCGCTCCAAACCGCGTGTGAAGGCCTTCTTGAGAGCGTCTGCGGTGGTGGGGAAGACTCGGCCGCAAAGTGAGCGTGGCAAGTCCTTGAGCAGATGAATAGCTCGCGGGGAGAGTGGGACGGTTCTTGGTAGCCCGTTCTTGGTCGCTGGAAGATGAGCGGTTTTGCGATCCAGATTCACATGCTTCCAGCGCAACTCGAATAGCTCGCCACGGCGCATGGCGGTTTCAATTGCCAGTTGCACAATGGACCGTATCCAAGGGTTGTGCGAGGCGTCCGCATAGGTTCCATCGGCACGGCGCTCCCGAAGCTCCAAGGCGTTGAGGATGTATTGTTCTTCAATTGGGTCCAGGCGTCGCGAGCGTTCGTCGTTATAGCTAGGGCGGCTGACCATCCGCACCGGATTCTCGGCAAGATGGATTCCCCATTCGCGGCGAGCGACCTCAATCACGCATTGAAACAATGCCAGCTCACGCTTGACCGTATTGCCCTTGCGGATCTTCAGGCGCTCGTCACGGTAGCGGGCAAAGTCGGAGGAGGTGAGGGTGGCAACGATGCGCGTAGCCAGCGGATGACGCTTGAGCGCTTCCAGACGTTTGATTTCCGAATACGCGCCTTTGTGCTTCGGAGCGATCTCTGAGATGTAGCGATCAATGAGTTGATGAAAGGCGGTGCGTTCAGCCTCGACGCGAGAGACAAAGATGCCTCGGTCGATTTCGCTTTCGATCATGCGCGCCCAGGCTTGGGCATCTGCTTTGGTTTCGAAGGTTTTTCTTTGAGCTGGATAGCCCTTACGACGGATTTGCGCTTCCCACTGATACTCGCCGCGATTCCTGATTGTTGCCATTTCGACCATTCCCGCCACGTTCAAGTGTGGCAAATTTGTGGCAAAAACGACTTTCAGGACTAGGACAGGTTTCTTTCAGGAGCGCTATCCCCTTGTAATACAAGGGAAAGAAGATGGTGCACCAGGCGGGATTCGAACCCACGACCCCTGCCTTCGGAGGGCAGTACTCTATCCAGCTGAGCTACTGGTGCAACGCGGGCGCCATGATACTCATAAGCATGGCGGGCGTCCATGCTGCTGATTTGCCGTTTGTTTCTGCCTCGCTCGGCGGCTGTTGGCTACGCTGATCAGAAAAAACAGGCAAATGCGGCTTTTTCGTTCTTTTTTTCGAACAGCCTATTGTCCTGCAACCCCATCGGCCCTAGGATTCGTTTGAGATTTCAAACGCTCTTGTCTGGGTGCTGAACCGCACGTCTATGCTTATGTGCGTTATTTCTGTGCTTCAGCCCGGTGGATGATTTCCCTGACGGCAGCCCCTAAGGCGCCTTTCTACAAATCTAATTCGCTCCGCGCGCGCGCGGTGCTGTTAAGGAAAGCCGACATGCAGCTTAAAGACACCCAGTTGTTCCGCCAGCAAGCCTTTATCGATGGCGCTTGGGTCGATGCGGACAATGGTCAGACGATCAAGGTCACCAACCCGGCTACGGGCGAAGTGCTGGGCACTGTGCCAAAGATGGGCGCTGCCGAAACCCGTCGTGCGATCGAAGCCGCCGACAAGGCGCTGCCGGCCTGGCGTGCGTTGACCGCCAAGGAGCGCGCCAACAAGCTGCGTCGCTGGTACGAATTGCTGATTGAAAACCAGGACGATCTCGGTCGCCTGATGACCCTTGAACAGGGTAAGCCGCTGGCCGAAGCCAAGGGCGAAATCGCTTACGCCGCCTCCTTTATCGAATGGTTCGCCGAAGAAGCCAAGCGCATCTACGGTGACGTGATTCCCGGCCACCAGCCCGACAAACGCCTGATCGTGATCAAGCAGCCGATCGGCGTGACCGCTGCCATTACTCCATGGAACTTCCCGGCTGCGATGATCACCCGCAAGGCCGGCCCGGCCCTGGCCGCCGGTTGCACCATGGTCATCAAGCCCGCTTCGCAAACCCCTTTCTCGGCCCTGGCCCTGGTTGAACTGGCGCACCGTGCCGGCATTCCGCAAGGCGTGCTGAGCGTGGTTACCGGCAGCGCAGGCGATATCGGCGGCGAGCTGACCAGCAACCCAATCGTGCGCAAGCTGTCTTTCACTGGCTCGACCGAGATCGGCCGCCAGTTGATGGCCGAATGTGCCAAGGACATCAAGAAGGTTTCCCTGGAACTGGGCGGCAACGCGCCATTCATCGTGTTTGACGACGCGGACCTGGATAAGGCTGTCGAGGGCGCGATCATTTCCAAATACCGTAACAACGGCCAGACCTGCGTCTGCGCCAACCGCCTGTACATCCAGGATTCGGTGTACGACGCGTTTGCCGAGAAACTCAAGGCAGCGGTTGCCAAGCTCAAGATCGGCAATGGCCTGGAAGACGGCACCACCACCGGCCCGTTGATCGACGAGAAAGCGGTCGCCAAGGTTCAGGAGCACATCGCCGATGCCGTTGGCAAAGGCGCGACCGTGCTGGCGGGCGGCAAGCAGATGGAAGGCAACTTCTTCGAGCCGACCATCCTGACCAACGTGCCGAAAACCGCCGCCGTGGCGAAGGAAGAAACCTTCGGCCCGCTGGCGCCGCTGTTCCGCTTCAAAGACGAAGCCGAAGTGATCGCGATGTCCAACGACACCGAGTTCGGCCTGGCCTCGTACTTCTATGCCCGCGATCTGGGCCGTGTGTTCCGTGTGGCCGAAGCCCTGGAATACGGAATGGTCGGCGTCAACACCGGGTTGATCTCCAATGAAGTCGCGCCGTTCGGCGGCATCAAAGCTTCGGGCCTGGGCCGTGAAGGCTCCAAGTACGGCATCGAGGACTACCTGGAAATCAAATACCTCTGCCTGGGTATCTGATCCCGCTTCAAGCGCGAAGGGCACGAGAGCGCTGCCCCTTTGCGCGTTTCACCCGTTCTGTTTCTTGTGGCCGGAACGCTGCGGCAGTCGATCATCGCATGCTGCCGCAGTTGTCTCCCCGCCATGTATTCCTTGAGACACGCCGCCCTGAGCTGCGAATGAGGACTGTAAATGAGCAAGACTAACGCTGACTTGATGGCCCGCCGTACCGCCGCTGTTCCCCGTGGCGTCGGCCAGATCCACCCGATCTTCGCCGAATCGGCAAAGAACGCTACCGTAACGGACGTTGAAGGTCGCGAATTCATCGACTTCGCCGGCGGCATCGCCGTGCTGAACACCGGCCACGTGCATCCGAAAATCATCGCCGCCGTGACCGAGCAGCTGAACAAGCTGACCCACACCTGTTTCCAGGTCCTGGCCTACGAGCCGTACGTGGAACTGTGCGAAAAAATCAACGCCAAGGTTCCTGGTGACTTCGCAAAGAAAACCTTGCTGGTCACCACTGGTTCCGAAGCGGTGGAAAATGCCGTGAAAATCGCCCGCGCCGCCACTGGCCGTGCCGGTGTGATCGCGTTCACCGGCGCTTACCACGGTCGTACCATGATGACCCTGGGCCTGACCGGTAAAGTCGTACCGTACTCGGCCGGCATGGGCCTGATGCCCGGCGGTATCTTCCGCGCGCTTTACCCGAACGAATTGCATGGTGTGAGCATCGACGACTCCATCGCCAGCATCGAGCGCATCTTCAAGAACGATGCCGAGCCACGCGACATTGCCGCCATCATCATCGAGCCGGTTCAGGGCGAGGGTGGTTTCTATGTGGCGCCGAAAGCGTTCATGAAGCGCCTGCGCGCCTTGTGCGACCAACACGGCATCCTGCTGATCGCTGACGAAGTGCAGACCGGTGCCGGCCGTACCGGAACTTTCTTCGCCATGGAGCAGATGGGCGTTGCCGCCGACCTGACTACCTTCGCCAAGTCCATCGCCGGCGGCTTCCCGTTGGCCGGTGTCTGTGGCAAGGCCGAATACATGGATGCCATTGCACCGGGCGGCCTGGGCGGCACCTACGCGGGTAGCCCGATTGCCTGTGCCGCCGCGCTGGCGGTGATGGAGGTGTTCGAAGAAGAACATCTGCTGGATCGCTGCAAGGCCGTTGGCGAGCGCTTGGTGACCGGCCTCAAGGCCATCCAGAAGAAATACCCGGTCATTGGCGAAGTGCGTGCCCTGGGCGCGATGATTGCCGTGGAGCTGTTCGAAAATGGCGACACCCACAAGCCGAACGCCGCGGCAGTGGCCCAGGTTGTGGCCAAGGCCCGGGACAAGGGCCTGATTCTGCTGTCCTGCGGCACCTACGGCAACGTCCTGCGGGTGCTGGTACCGCTGACCTCGCCGGACGAGCAGTTGGACAAAGGCCTGGCGATCATCGAAGAATGCTTCTCCGAGCTCTGATTTTTACGAGCTCTGATTTTCAAGAGCGCTGAGCTGTGCGCTGATCCACAAAAAACCCGCTTCGGCGGGTTTTTTCATACCCCGAGGAAGGGGGCTGGTGTTGTTGAGCTGTCTGGAACGGCCGCGATTGTCTAAGGTGCATGTATTGCAAGGGAGTGATACGGCATGACGGCTGTGGATTTACCCGCTGGACCGCGCGTATTGATTGCCGAGGCCGATCCAGCGTCTAGAGAATTGCTGGAGCAAGCGGTGTCAGAGGTGCGTTGCGACGCCCGGGTGCAGACCTGTGGCGAAGGAAAGCAGGCGCTGGAGCTGCTGGCCCAAGACCCATACGACTTGGTCATCGCCGACTGGGAACTGCCGGGCGTCGATGGCTTGAGCATCTTGCGCGGTTTGCGTCAGCAGCGCCGCTCCCCCGTGTTGCCATTCATCCTGGTGAGCCAGCGCAACGACAGCGCCAGCGTGCGGGAGGTATTGCCGCTGGCGCCGGCGGCGTACCTGACCAAACCCTTGAACCGGGAAAACCTGACCCAGCGCCTGCAAGGGCTGCTCTTGAGTGGTGAAGACACCTCCAATGCCGCGCCCATCCCAGGACCAGCGCTGACATTGGCGACTTTCCTGGAGCGTCGACGGGATCTGGCCGAAGGCGCGCCGTTGATGACCGATGTGCAAGTGGCGATCAAGCGTAGCCTCAATCCCGGTGGGCTGGATCTGAAACTGCTGGAAGATGAGATCCGCACCGACCCGCAGATCACCGCAGTGCTGATCGCCGCGGCCAACAGTGCTGCCCAGCACCAGGGCGGCGGCCCCGTACAGACCGTAGCCCAGGCGTTGCACCAGCTCGGTACCGGGCAAAGCATGAATCTGATTCTCGGCCTGACGCTCAAGCGCTGTGCCCGGCTGAGTGTCCCTTGCCTGGCGGACTATGCCGAACGGTATTGGGAATTGTCGCTGCACACCGCCGAGTACGCCCGGACCATGGCCCGCCTGCTCGACTTGGATCAGGAGCGCTGCTATTGCGCCGGCCTGTTGCATCGCTTGGGCGACTTGGCGCTGTTGCGCTGTCTGGAAGAGTGGAAGCAAGCCGGTGGTGAGCTGGATGAGCCCGAGGAGGTCGGGGATTCGCTCGAAGCGTTCGGCGCTGGCTTCGGCTCGGCACTGCGCGCCCGCTGGCGGCTGCCGCTGGAGCTGCGGGAATTGATCGCAGCGGTCTATGGCTTGGGTGGCGGGGTCTATTCCCGCGAGGCGCTGGTGATGAACATGGCCGCGCAACTGGCCCATCTGCCATCCCAGCAAGGCCTGGAAGAACTGGCTCGGGGCCGCACGGCGCGATTGTTGAAGATCGGGCTGCCGGAATTGATGCGGCTGCGCCGTCAGTAAAACCAGTGCTTAACCCTGTGGGAGCGAGGGGTGAAGTCTGATCAAACTGCGATGATGCGGTTCTTCCCCTGACGCTTGGCCTCGTACATGGCCGCGTCGGCGCGGGAGAACAGGCTGTCGAGGGTCTGGTCTTCGGCGGTGATACCGGTCAGGCCCTGGCTGACGGTGATGCCGAAGTTTTGCTCGCCACAGCGGAACGCCAGGCGTTGAATTTCCCGTTGCAGGCGTTCAGCGACCTGCAGCGCCATGTCCGGTGGGCAGCCTGGAAACACAGCGGCGAACTCTTCACCGCCGATCCGCCCGAACAAGTCACCGCGCCTGAGCACGCTGCGTCCGCTCTCTGCGATCTTCTGCAATACCGTATCGCCTTCTTGATGGCCGTAGGTATCGTTGATCAACTTGAAATCATCGATGTCGAGCAGCAGGAACGCCATGGGGGTGCCTTGCAACCGTGCCTGCTCAAATTCACGATGGGCGCATTCGAAGAAGTGGCGGCGGTTGCTGCTCTGGGTCAGTACGTCGGTGGTCGCCAGGCGCTGAAGTTCGCTTTCGAGCAGCTTTTTCTCGGTGATGTCTTCGGCAATGCCGACGACGATCACCGGTTGGCCCGGATCAGCCTGACGGTTGATGAAGCATTTGTCGCTGAGCCAACGAATCTGGCCATCGGCGGCGATGATCCGGTACTCGCGATCTTCGACGGCGCCTTTGACCAGCACTTCCGCCAGGCTGCGCTCGGCGTAGTCCAGGTCGTCCGGGTAGATGGCGTCGCGCCATTCGTTGTAGTCGGCCAGCACCAGGCCCGCAGGCCGGCCGAAAATCCGCTCGTAAGCCGGGCTGACGTACAGTACTTGCCGGGTTTCCCAATTGAATGCCCACAGCACCGCGTTGACGCTGACCAACAGCGAACTGAACAGCTGCTCCCGCTCGCTCAGGCGCGCAACTTCGCCCTGGGCGTGCATCAGCGCCATGAGTGTCTGGGCCGCTTCGGGCCAATGCGGCTGGGATGAATCCTGTAGGTTCTTATCGACCATCGGCACAAATCTCAAGGAACGTGCATTGCTATGGATTTGCACGCGCTCACTCCAAAGCCCGCCAGGATGGCGAAGTGCTCTTGAGATATGGGATTGCTGGCGAAGTTCCTTTTCAGGCGACGAAGGGCGGGGGGATGACGGCTCCCAACCTGTGGCGAGGGGATTTATCCCCGTTGGGCTGCGCAGCAGCCCTGAGACCAGTTGCCTCGGTGTGTCAGAAATAACTACATCGCTGTCTTGGGGCTGCTGCGCAACCCAGCGGGGATGAATCCCCTCGCCACAACAACCTCCCCGCCGCGCACATCGGTGTCAGGCCGTGGCAGGGCGCAGCGAATAGGTCTTGAGCTGGTCGGCGAAGTCGCGCAGGGACTGGATGCCACTGGCTTCCGCTTCGTGGACCCATTCCTTGATGGCGGCGAGCATGTCGTGGCCGTTGCTGCTGGTCTTGACCCAGATCTGCTGCAAGGCCAGGCGTTTTTCGTAGATCACCTTCAGCGCCTGGCTATGCTCCAGCATGTTCTGGATACGCACATGGTGGCGGTCATCCAACAGGCTGGTTTCCCGGGACAGCAGGCGTTTGGCCCGATGGAACTGATGGCGGACCGAGTGATCGACCTTTTCCAGTTCCTGCTTGACCAGCGGCGCGATGACCAGCCGGCGATACTGGGCCATGATCTGGAAACGGTTGTTGAGGATCGCCATGGCGGTGTCCATGTCCAGATGGCCCTTGCCTTCGACCCGGTGGGCAATCGGCGCGACCCGCTGAACCTTCGCCAGGCGCAGGAAGCTGAAGACCTTGATCCAGGCCCAGCCCAGGTCGAATTCCCATTTGCGCACCGACAGCTTGGCCGAGTTGGGGTAGGTGTGGTGGTTGTTGTGCAGTTCTTCGCCGCCGATGAGGATGCCCCATGGCACCAGGTTGGTCGCCGCGTCGCGGCACTCGAAGTTGCGATAGCCCACGGCATGGCCCAGGCCATTGACCACGCCAGCGGCCCAGACAGGAATCCACATCATCTGGATGGCCCAGATGGTGATGCCGATGGTGCCGAAAAGCAGCAGGTCGATGACGCCCATGATCGCTACGCCCAACAACGGGAAACGGCTATAGAGGTTGCGTTCGATCCAGTCGTCGGGGCAATTCTTGCCGTAGATGCGCAGGGTTTCCAGGTTTTGCGCCTCGGCGCGGTACAGCTCGGCGCCTTTGCGCAGCACCGTGGACAAGCCTTTGACGACCGGGCTGTGAGGGTCATCCTCGGTTTCGCATTTGGCGTGGTGCTTGCGGTGGATGGCCGTCCACTCGCGGGTGTTCTGCGCCGTGGTCAGCCACAGCCAGAAGCGGAAGAAATGTTTGAGACCGGCGTTCAGTTCCAGGGAACGGTGAGCCGAATAACGGTGCAGGTAGACCGTGACGCTGATGATCGTCACGTGGGTCATCAGCAGGGTGACTGCCACCAGCGACCAGGGCGACAAGCCAAGAAAACCTTCGTACCACATAGGCTGTAGGGCCCTCGATAAAAATAGAAACTGCCGTTGCATTATCACCAGCCCGAGGGAGAAAACCAGTCGGCCTTTCAGATAAGAGTGGCAGGATGTTTCTTACTTTATAATCCCCGCAAATTACAGGGACATGGACGGCCGCATGACCAACTCTCAACGCACCGCCATGCGCGGGGCATTGATTTACCTTCTGCTATCCGTTGCCTGGCTGCAGCTGGTTGGTTATTTACTGAGCAGTTTCTTCGATGATTCCGCCGACCGGCTTCGCTGGCAACTGATCAACGGTTATGCCTGGGCGCTGGTCAGCGCCGTGCTGATTTTCATGGCTCGGGTGCGCATCGCGCGTGGTTTGCTCAGGGGCGAGGGCACTGTCGATCGTGAGCGATTGCGCCAGGCCGCCGCTGTCTTCGATTGCACCCGCGAAGGGGTCCTGGTCACGGACCGTCAAGGCCTGATCGTGCATGTCAATCCAGCGTTCATGGCGATCACCGGTTACGCCCGCGACGAGGTGCTGGGCCGTCAACCCAACCTGTTCAAGTCCGGCCGGCATGGCCCGGCGTTCTACCGGGAAATGTTCGCTTCGCTGTCCAGCCGTGGCGAATGGAGCGGCGAAATCTGGAACCGCCGCAAAAGCGGAGAGATTTATCCGCAATGGCAGACCATCCGTGCCGTTGTCGATGACGAGGGCGAAGTCAGTCAATACGTGGCGGTGTTTTCCGACATCAGTGCAATCAAGGATTCGGAGCATGAGCTGGCGCACCTGGCCCATCACGACCCGCTGACCGGCCTGCCCAATCGCCTGCTTTTTTGCGACCGCACCGAGCAAACCGTGGCTTCGGCGCAGCTTCACAAGCGTGGGTGCGCGCTGCTGCTGTTGGATCTCGACCACTTCAAGAACATCAACGATAGCCTCGGCCATGCCGTGGGAGATGAATTACTCAAAAGCGTGGCCCAGCGCTTTCTCGGGTTGTTCGCGCCGGGCATCACCCTGGCCCGGCTAGGCGGCGATGAGTTCGCGGTGGTGGTGGAAAATTGTTCTCAGCCAGGGCAGGCGGCGGCCTTGGCCAGGCGCATCCTTGATGTATTGAAAGAGCCTTTGCAGCTCGGCGGACAGTCGCTGTTTATCAACGCCAGCATCGGTATCAGCCTGTTTCCCGGCGACGCTCTCAGCGCCGAGCAATTGCTGCGCAACGCCGATTCGGCACTGTTCAAGGCCAAGAGCAGTGGGCGCGATGGGTATGCCTTGTATACCGAAGAACTCACCACCCATGCCCAACAGCGGGTGGAGATCGGGTTCGAGCTGCGACGCGCGCTACAGCAAGACGAACTGCGTGTGCATTACCAACCGGTACACGACCTGGCGACCAGCCGTCTGGTCGGGGTCGAGGCCTTGGTACGCTGGGAGCATCCCACGCGTGGGCTGGTGTCGCCGGCCGAGTTCATTCCCATCGCCGAGCGTACGGGGCTGATCGCCCAGATCGATGCCTGGGTCATGAAGCAGGCCTGTCGCCAGATGGGAGAGTGGCAGCAGGCCGGGGTGGTGCTGTCGTTCGTGGCGGTCAATGTCTCCAGCCGCCTGTTCGCACGTCGCGAATTGTATGAGCAAGTCGCCCGCGTGCTGCACGAGACTGGCCTTGACCCGGCCCTGCTCGAATTGGAAGTCACCGAAAGCGCAGTCATGGAAGACCCGGAAGTCGCGCTGGAACAAATGCACCGTTTGCGCGAATTGGGCGTGCGCCTGGCCATCGATGACTTCGGCACGGGTTATTCATCGCTGCTGCGGCTCAAGCGTTTGCCGGTGCAGAAACTGAAGATCGACCAGGGGTTTGTCGCCGGGTTGCCCTGGGATGAAGATGACGCGGCGATCGTTCGCGTGATCATCGCCCTGGCTCACAGCATGGGCATGCAGGTGCATGCCGAGGGCATTGAACAACAGGAGCAAGCGGCGTTTCTGCTGGGCCAGGCGTGTGAGCTGGGGCAGGGATATTGGTTTGGCCGGCCGGTGGCTGCGTCGCAGTTGGATTGGGATCGGGCGCCGGTGATTGCCTGATCACCAGTGGCAGTGATGTTGACTGATACGCCGCCATCGCGAGCAGGCTCGCTCCCACATTGGATTGGCTTTGACCTTGAGATTCGTTTCGACACAGCACTCCAGTGGGAGCGAGCTTGCTCCGGGCGGCGATCCGACGATGGCGTCGGCTCAGCTTGCCTCGATGTCGGTCTATCCCTCAGCGGGCGCCGCCGCCTCCTTCGTCTCCAAATGATAAATCTCCGAGGGTTTGGCAGGGAAAAGACCCACGATCAGATCCATCGTAGGACGCCAAATTAGATTTGGTATTTTGGTTATATAAAAATTCTTAAATAGTCTTTTTAAGAATATCCCGCTTTATCTAGTATTGCTCCCACGCCGCAAGCAGTGCCGCCCACTGCCAGGCATTCATACAAGGAGCAGCAGCATGAGCGCATCCCTACGTAGCGTTGACGGCCAGGACGAAGCAACCATCTTGCGCGAGATCCAGAGCGCATTGCGTGACCTGCGCTTTGGCGCGGTGGAAATCACGGTGCACAACGCGCAGGTGGTCCAGATCGAGCGCAAGGAAAAATTCCGCCTGCAGCAACCGAGTCAGAAACCGAGTTAAAGGATCGCCGCCTACGGCAGCTCCGACCGGGGGGCTGTGGCGTGGGCGCTGTCGCAGGCGGCTGATCCTTGCTGCAAGCCATCCGATTCCAGAAGCCATAAAAACCAGAATTCCAGGAGCTTTCACCATGTCGTCGATTCGCCGTTATGCCTTGGCCGCCCTGGCCAGCGCTGTTTTTGCAGGTTCCGCGGTTGCCAAGGATTACGAGCTGCTCAACGTGTCCTACGACCCGACCCGCGAGTTGTATCAAGAGTACAACGCCGAATTCGCCAGTTTCTGGAAGAAAGCGCATCCGGATGACACGGTGAAGATCCAACAGTCCCACGGCGGCTCGGGCAAGCAAGGCCGGGCGGTGATCGATGGTCTGCGCGCCGACGTGGTGACCCTGGCCCTGGCCGGCGACATCGACGAAATCGCCAAGCTGGGCAAATCCCTGCCAGCGGACTGGCAAACACGCCTGCCAGATGCCAGCACGCCTTACACTTCGACCATCGTCTTCTTGGTGCGCAAGGGCAACCCCAAGGGCATCAAGGATTGGGGCGACCTGATCAAGGATGACGTGTCGGTCATCACACCGAACCCGAAAACCTCCGGCGGCGCTCGCTGGAACTTCCTCGCCGCTTGGGCCTATGGCTTGAAAGCCAACGGTGGCGACGAGGCCAAGGCCAAGGAATATGTGCAAGCGCTGTTCAAGCACGTGCCGATCCTGGACACCGGCGCCCGCGGTTCGACTATCACGTTCGTCAACAACGGCCAGGGCGATGTGTTGCTGGCTTGGGAAAACGAAGCCTTCCTGGCGCTGAAAGAAGACGGTGGCGCCGACAAGTTCGATATCGTCGTGCCGTCGCTGTCGATCCTCGCCGAACCGCCGGTGGCGGTTGTGGACAAGAATGCCGAGAAAAAAGGTAATGCCGAGATCGCCCAGGCGTACCTCAAGCACCTGTACAGCCCGGCCGGCCAGGAAATTGCCGCGAAGAACTACTATCGCCCGCGTGACAAGGACGTGGCCGCCAAGTATTCCCGCCAGTTCCCGAAGGTGGAGCTGGTGACCATCGATAAGGACTTCGGCGGCTGGAAAACTGCCCAGCCGAAATTCTTCAACGATGGCGGTGTGTTCGACCAGATCTATCAGGCGCAGTAAGCTGCAATAGAGCGTATTTCATGTGGGAGCGAGCTTGCTCGCGAAGGCGGTCGTACAGTCAATATCAATGTTGCCTGATACACCGCTTTCGCGAGCAAGCTCGCTCCCACAGGCTCCGCACCCTGTGAGTCTCAACCAAGGACCTTTATGTCGCGTCGCATATCCCCCGTCATACCCGGCTTCGGGCTGACGCTGGGCTACACCCTGGTGTACCTCAGTCTGATTGTGCTCATACCCCTGGCGGCGATGTTCGTGCATGCCGCCCAACTCACCTGGGATCAGTTCTGGGCGATTATCTCGGCGCCGCGGGTGCTGGCTGCCTTGAAGCTCAGCTTCGGCACCGCGCTGTGTGCCGCGATCATCAACGGCGTGATCGGCACGCTGCTGGCTTGGGTGCTGGTGCGCTACACCTTCCCCGGCCGCAAGGTCATCGATGCGATGATCGACCTGCCCTTCGCCCTGCCCACCGCCGTGGCCGGTATCGCGCTGACGGCGTTGTATGCGCCGACCGGCCTGGTTGGCCAGTTCGCCACCGACCTGGGTTTCAAGATCGCCTACACCCCGCTGGGCATTACCCTGGCGCTGACCTTCGTGACGCTGCCGTTCGTAGTGCGCACGGTGCAACCGGTGCTGGCCGACATTCCTCGTGAGGTCGAAGAGGCCGCTGCTTGCCTAGGGGCGAAACCCTGGCAGGTGTTCCGACACATCCTGATGCCCGCGCTGTTGCCGGCCTGGTTGACCGGGTTCGCCCTGGCTTTCGCCCGTGGCGTGGGCGAGTACGGCTCGGTGATTTTCATCGCCGGCAACATGCCGATGAAAACCGAGATCCTGCCGCTGCTGATCATGGTCAAGCTCGACCAATACGACTACACCGGCGCCACTTCCATCGGCGTGCTGATGCTGGTGGTTTCCTTCGTCCTGTTGCTGCTGATCAACTTGCTGCAGCGGCGCATCGAAACCCCATAAGGAGGCGCGAATCATGTCCCAATCGTCTATTTCCGCCGCTTCCACCAACGCCGCCCGTCGCGGCAGCGCGACGTCGCGGCGCGTGCTGATTGGCCTCGGCTGGCTGATCTTTGCGCTGTTTCTGCTGCTGCCGTTGTTCGTCGTCGTGTCCCAGGGCTTGAAGTCCGGCCTTGGGACGTTCTTCGCGGCAATCTTTGAGCCTGACGCCTTATCGGCGCTCAAACTCACGGTGTTCGCGGTGTTGATTTCGGTGCCGCTGAACCTGGTGTTCGGCGTGAGCGCCGCGTGGTGCGTGAGTAAATATTCATTCCGCGGCAAGAGCATGCTGGTGACGCTGATCGACCTGCCGTTCTCGGTGTCGCCAGTGATCGCGGGCCTGGTCTACGTGCTCATGTTCGGCGCCCAGGGGCTTTTCGGGCCGTGGCTGTCGGATCACGACATCCAGATCGTGTTTGCGCTGCCGGGCATCGTCCTGGCGACGATCTTCGTCACGGTGCCGTTCGTGGCCCGTGAGCTGATCCCGCTGATGCAGGAACAAGGCACCCAGGAAGAAGAGGCCGCGCGCCTGCTCGGCGCCAATGGCTGGCAGATGTTCTGGCATGTCACCGTGCCGAACATCAAGTGGGGCCTGATCTATGGCGTGGTGCTGTGTACCGCCCGGGCCATGGGCGAGTTCGGCGCGGTGTCGGTGGTGTCCGGGCACATTCGGGGGGTGACCAACACCCTGCCGCTGCACGTCGAGATCCTCTACAACGAATACAACCACGTGGCCGCGTTCGCCGTGGCGAGCCTGTTGCTGATCCTGGCGCTCTTCATCCTGCTGCTCAAGCAGTGGAGCGAAAACCGAATCAACCGCCTGCGCGCCAGCGCCGCGGAGGAATAAGTCATGTCGATCGAAGTCCGTAACGTCAGCAAGAATTTCAACGCCTTCCGGGCCCTGGACGACATCAGCCTGGACATCCAGAGCGGTGAGCTGGTGGCGCTGCTCGGGCCATCGGGTTGCGGCAAGACCACCTTGCTGCGGATCATTGCCGGCCTCGAGACGCCGGACCAGGGCAACATCGTCTTCCATGGCGAGGACGTGTCCGGCCACGATGTGCGCGATCGTAACGTCGGGTTCGTGTTCCAGCACTACGCCTTGTTCCGCCACATGACCGTGTTCGATAACGTCGCGTTCGGCCTGCGCATGAAGCCCAAGGGCCAGCGCCCGAGCGAAAGCCAGATCGCGACCAAGGTCCACGAATTGCTGAACATGGTGCAACTGGACTGGCTCGCCGACCGCTACCCCGAGCAGCTGTCCGGCGGCCAGCGCCAGCGTATCGCGTTGGCCCGCGCCCTGGCGGTGGAGCCCAAGGTATTGCTGCTGGACGAACCATTTGGCGCCCTCGACGCCAAGGTCCGCAAGGAACTGCGCCGCTGGCTGGCGCGGCTGCACGAGGACATCAACCTGACGTCGGTGTTCGTCACCCACGACCAGGAAGAAGCCATGGAAGTCGCCGATCGGATCGTGGTGATGAACAAGGGCGTGATCGAGCAGATCGGCTCGCCGGGCGACGTTTACGAAAACCCGGCCAGCGACTTCGTGTATCACTTCCTCGGGGATTCGAACCGCCTGCACTTGGGTGAGGACCGGCATGTGCTGTTCCGTCCTCACGAAGTCTCGCTGTCGCGCTCGGAACTGGAGGACCACCACGCCGCCGAGGTGCGCGACATTCGTCCACTGGGCGCCACCACGCGGGTGACCCTGAAAGTGGAAGGCCAGAGCGAGCTGATCGAGGCCGAAGTGGTGAAGGACCACGACAGCCTGGTGGGGTTGTCGAAGGGCGAAACGTTGTTCTTCAAGCCGAAGGTCTGGCAGAAAGTCTCCAACCTTTAAGATCAAAAACATCGCGAGCAAGCTCGCTCCCACAGGGATTTGTGTATGGCGCAGATCCAGTGTGGGAGCGAGCCTGCTCGCGATGGCGTACCCGCCTACGCCCCGATCCGAATCTGAATAACCCCGCTAGGCCTTGCTTCGATTGGTTCTACTTTTAACCTTCCCCTGACCCAAACCCTACCTAGACTCTGACATGCCAGGAGGCAAGTGAGAGTCCATGACGGACCGGTGTTGTTGTCTCCTGGCGCCCTGATGCCAAGGAGAAAAAGCATGAGAATGGAAGTCAGTCGGCACGGCCCTTTCGGTTGTGCCTTGTTAAGCGTTCTGTTGAGTCCTTCTGCCAGCGCCGCCCCCACGTTGTCTCCCCAGATACCTTTCGATGTCACGGTCACCGAACCGGTTTCACTCTCCAGCCTGCAAGCCAATTTCGATGATTTGTCATGGCAGACCTTCATCGCTCTGAATTGGCCGGCCCTGGACAATGGCAACCCCAATACCGGCGTCACCATCGGAAAACAAGACGGGGCAACGGTTTGGGAAAGTTGGAAAGAGAGCTACCAGATTTTTCGTGCGAAAGGGCAGGCACCACTGCCTTGGAATGCGCCGGCGACCCTGCCTGAAGCGTGTAAGTCACTCAAGTCCGGCCGCCTGTTACAACAAATGGGTAAGGTGCCCGACGTGCTGGATGAATTTATCCAGCCCTTCGAGAGCGGTCCGCTGGTGGATCAGAACGGCGTGTATACGCGCAATGAAATCGTGGTCAACCAATCGATGTTCGACGGGATCGTAAACAACGGCCTGTACAGCATCGAAGGCCAGCAGCAGTTCTTCGCCGCGAACCCGAACAACACCGTGGCATTCAGCTGTGGTTCTACCAAGAGCCAGGAAGTCGGCGCGGTGATGGTGAAGGCGTCGTGGAAAGTGCTCGGTCCCAGCGACAAACGACAGGATTTCCATACGGTCGATGCCCTGGTCTACACGCCGGGCAACAGCGACCCGGGTAAAGGGCCGATCGTGGAGGAATCGTGCGTGTCCGAGCCGGTCGGGTTGGTGGGGTTGCACATGGTCCACAAAACCGCCAATGCGGCCCAATGGGTCTGGTCGACTTTCGAGCACGTAAAAAACGTTCCTGAAAAAACCACGCCCGTCGGACAGCGCACGGGCCCTTATCTGTTCTATAACGCCGATAGCCAGAGCGCCATCAATCAGCCTCCGCCACGGCCGTGGAACCCGGCGGTCAAGGCGACGCCTTCGCAAATCGTGCGGGAAGTGCCACTGACCGAGGCGACGAAGACGCTCAACGCCTCCTATCAAGCGCTGTTGCGTACGGCCAATCCACAAAGTGTCTGGGCGAACTATCAGCTGATCAGCACCCAGTGGCCTTCAGACCCGCCGAAGGATTGCCAGGTATCGGCCGCCAACCCGCTGGGTAGCCCAGCGCCGTCGTTCCTGGCCAACGCCACGCTGGAAACCTATATCCAGGGCACCGTTCCCCAGGCGTCCTCCAGCTGCATGGCGTGTCACGGCAATGCGGCGACCCATGTCACCGAATCGCCGCGCACCAGTTTTGCGGACTTCACCTATTTGCTCGAACGCGCACAGTCCACCAGTGGGCAAGGAGCCAAGCAATGAGTACCAATCTGGACAATTTCGTAGGCCTGTCGTCGGCCCTGATCGGCATTTCGGCCGATCGTCTGGCGCCGCAGATCGACCCGGTCGGTCTGCCGCCGATCTTTCTCGATTACGTGACTGCGCGCATTTCTTCTGACGTGCTCAACGCGTTGCTGACTCAGTACGCCACCCTGGCGGCCGACCATGTACCGCCCGACCAGATTGCCGAGCAAATACTGAAATTCAATATGCAGCCGACGATACCTGACACCGTGCTGGCCGCGCGTTCGATCATGAAACTCTGGTTGCTAGGCGTCTGGTATCAGCCGTTCGATAGGCTGCCTTTCAAGAAGGACGATTCGGCGGTGGTATCCGACCAGGCCTACATCCACAGCTGGGCCTGGAAGATTGCCCAGGCCCACCCGATGGGCTACAGCGAATCGTTTTTTGGCTACTGGAACAGCACGCCCCCAAGCCTTGAGGATTTGACCGGCGTGCCCGCCAACGGACAGCAAGGAGCGTCGTCATGAGTACTGAACAAGCAGAAGTGGTGATCGTTGGCGCAGGTCTGGCCGGCAGCATTATTGCCTATCAGTTGGGCATGGCGGGTATTGAGGTATTGGTACTTGAATCGGGGCCAGAGATACCGGTCAATCGCGCTCAGTATCTGGAGCGTTTCTATACCGCGACGCTGAAGACCCCAGAGTCACCCTACCCCCCGAGCACAACGCTGGACCCACACCTCACCGGGCCGGCCAAGCTGAACGCTCCGCGAGCAACCATTGCCGACCTGCTCAATGACAACTGGAACAAACCGGCGGTCAGCTACCTGGTACAAAAAGGCCCGCTGCCCTTCACAAGTACTTATGAACGGGTAGGTGGCGGCACGACATGGCATTGGGTGGGCACCTGTCTGCGCATGGTGCCGAACGATTTTCGTCTGAGGTCGAAATATGGCGTCGGGGTGGACTGGCCGATTGGCTATGACGATCTGCAAAGCGCCTACTGCCGGGCGGAAGCGGAAATCGGGGTGTCTGCCAACGTTGCCGACCAAGCCTATCTGGGCATGACCTTTCCTGAAGGTTATGCGTTCCCGATGCACAGCATTCCGTTATCCCTGGTCGATGGCAGCTTTGTCGCCGCCGTCACGGGGCAGACGTTCGATAATTTGCCGCTGGTGGTCAGCCCGACGCCGGCCGGGCGCAACTCTCAGCCTTATGCCGGGCGCCGGGTATGCGCCGGTAACACCAACTGCACGCCGATCTGTCCGATCCAGGCCAAGTACGACGCCACCGTGACCATGAACAAGGCCTTGGCCACTGGCAAGGTCCGAGTGCTTTATCGGACCGTGGCCAGCAAGGTAACCGTTGGTGATGATCACAACGTAAGCGGCGTCGAGTTCATGCAGTATCAGTTGGAAGACGGTCCCAAGACCGGAACCGGCGTGGCCGTTGCAAAGCGCTATGTGATCGCCGCCCATGCGATCGAAACACCGAAACTGTTGCTCAACTCCAAGACTGACGTTTGGTCCAATGGTGTCGCCAACAGCAGCGGGCAAGTAGGTCGCAGCCTGGCTGACCATCCCATTTATCTGGCCTGGGGGCTCATGCCCGAGGGCAAGGCGATCTTTCCTTATCGGGGACCGTTGTCGACGGCAGGCATCGAAAGCCTGCGCGACGGCGCCTTTCGCAGCGACCGCGCGGCGTGGCGCATCGAAATTGGTAACGAAGGGTGGAACTGGCCGGCCGGTGATCCCTACACAACGGTCGCCGACTTTATCGACGGGACGAATGTAGGGAAGACCAACCCGAGCAACAAACTGCTATCGGGAACGGCGCTGGTGCGCAAGCTCAACGACGTCTTCACCCGCCAGTTCCGGGTTGGCTTTTTGGTGGAGCAGGTGGAGAAAGATCCCGATCACTCCGAGAGTTATATCCAGCCCTCGACGGATAACCTCACGGATGGGCTCGGCATTGTTCGGCCGGAAATCCATTACGACCTCTCCGACTACACCAGGAAAGGTTTCCAGCAGGCGAAAATATTGGCGACGCACATCATTGAGGACCTGCTCGGTGGTACGGAACTGACGGACATCATCGGGCCTGGATGTTTCACTTACGATGGCGTGCCCTACAGCTTCCAGGGCGCCGGTCATTTGATGGGCACCTATCGCATGGGCGATGACCCCGCCAAGTCGGTCGTCGATAAACACCAGCGCAGTTGGGACCACAAGAACCTGTTCCTGGTGGGCGATGGCGTCTTCCCAAGTACCGGTACCTCGAACCCGAGTCTGACAATCGCCGCGCTGTCGTTCCAGGCCGGGGATACACTGGCCAATGACCTGCGGGCGGTGACGATGCAGGTTCAATCCAACAAGGCCTGGCAGGGCACCGGTGTGCAGCTCAACGCCCAGGTTCCGCGTGTGGTTCGCTATGTCAGCGGCCAGTGGTGCGCCAGCAAAGAGGGTGGGATGGTGGATGGAAACGGTGGCTCGCGGCACATCACCTATTCCAGCTATACGTTGCCCGGCGCGGCTGAAGGTGCGTTGATCGGCCGGGTGGGCGACGGCGGGACGCCGTTTCTGATTGGTGATCGGGCGCAGCTACCCGTGAATCAACAGGGGGAGCTGCAACTGTGCATCAACGATGACTTGACGAGACAGCATGGCGCCGGCCTGACCGACAATGTTGGCGCGCTGACGATTCGGGTCGAGTTCGGTTCGCTGTAACTTGAGCGGTGAAACCTAGTTCCTGTGGGAGCGAGCTCGCTCCCACAGTGACGGGTATTTCACACCGTCGAACGTTGGTTGCGCAGGGCCACCGGACCTGCGCGCTCCTCGATGGCCTGTTTCAGATCGTTTCTGAGTCCCAGCAAAAAACCCGCCTCGACCACCACAAACAACGGCCCGACGATCAACCCGGTCAGGTCATCGACGAACGCCGGTTTGCGCCCTTCGTAGTAATGACCGACGAACTGAATCACCCAGCCCACCACGAACATGCCCAGGCCGCTGCCTAGCCACACCGTTGTGCTTTGCGCGGCGAGTACCTGGCCCAGCCAGATGGCTAGGCCCAGCAGCACCGTCATCAACACACCCAGGCGCAACTCCAGGCGCAGATAGAACCAGGCACTCGCCATCGCCACCAGCAGCGCCGGGGAAACCAGGACCGCGCCAACCGGCCATCCGGGCCGGGACAACAGCACCGCGACGGCGATGAAGATCAGCGGAATCCCGATGAAATGACTGACGATGTTACGCGGGTCGCGGTGGTAGGCCGCGTATTGACTGAGGTGATCGACGAGGCTTTTCATTGTTGTTCCTCCTGAGGTGATGCCTGCATGATGAACAGGTTTCACCAGGCGCTCTGTCAGCTAGCCGACACTTGTCCCGGAGTTTGCATGAATACCCATCCCTGGCACTCGCATTTGATGGTCGGTCACTGGTACAGCCATCTGCCTGCTGAGTTACAGCATAGCCTGCTGGACATGTCGCGAGTGCGTCGCCTGGCGCCCGGCCAGCGGCTGTTCCAGCGCGGCGATGCACCGTGCGGCCTGTACGCGGTGCTCGAAGGCGCGGTGCGTATCGGCGCGGTCAGCGAGCAGGGCAAGGAAGCGCTGCTGAGCGTGGTGGAGGCGCCGCATTGGTTCGGTGAAATCTGCCTGTTCGATGGACAACCGCGGACCCATGATGCGGTGGGCGTCGGCCAATGCACATTGCTGCATTTGCCACAGGCTGCGCTGTTGGCTTTTCTTGAAGCACAACCCGTTTATTGGCGTCATCTTGCCTTGTTGATGAGCCACAAACTGCGCCTGACCTTCATCAACCTTGAACACCTGAGCCTGATGCCCGCCCCGGCCCGCGTGGCCCACCGCTTGCTGATGATCGCCGAAGGCTACGGCGAAATCGAACCGGCGCGCCGGGTCTTGCCACTGCCCCAGGAGCAACTGGCGATGATGCTTTCCCTGTCGCGCCAGACCACCAACCAGATCCTCAAGGATTTGCAGGGGCAGGGCATTGTTCACCTCAGTTATGGTGAGATCGAAATCCTCGACATCGAACGGTTGCGAGCCCTGACCACAATCTGAAACCGACCTGGACCCTGTGGGAGCGAGCTTGCTCGCGCAGACGTCAGGTCAGTCGACATCGATAGTGACTGATACACCGCCATCGCGAGCAAGCTCGCTCCCACAGGGGCTTGGTGTTGTCGCAGCTATTGCGGTCACACCGCTTCCCATGTGTGAGCGAGCTTGCTCGCGATAGGGCTCGCCCCGGCGCTGAAAATGTTCAGCGCAACCCATCCCGAAACTGGCCCGGCGTCATGCCTGTCCAGCGCTTGAACGCGCGGCTGAAGCTGCTGGTGTCGGCGAAACCCAGCAGATAGCTGACCTCGCTCAGCGAGCACTGCGGATCGCGCAGATGCAGCAGCGCCAGATTCTCCCGGCATTCATTGAGCAGCGCATCGAAGCGGCAGCCTTCGTCGGCCAGGTGTCGCTGCAGGCTGCGCAGGCTCAGATGCATGGTTTGGGCGATGCGTTCGGCGCTGGGTTCGCCTTCGGGCAACTGGGCTTCGATGGCGGCGCGGACCTTGCGTTCCCAAGTCAGCGGCTGAAGCTGGGCGAGGGTGCGCTTGAGCACGGTTTCGTTGTGTTCGGCCAGCTCCGGGTTCGCGTCGTCCAGGTGGCTGTCGAAATCCAGGAGGTTGAATTCCAGGCAATCCTGGCCGGCGTCGAAATGCACCGGTGCGCGAAAAACCTTGTGCCATGGGCTCGGGTCCAGCGGTTCCGGGCGGCGCAGGTAGACGGCCAGCGGTGCGTAGTCGCGACCCAGCCGGTTGCGGCAGGTGCGCACGTAGATCGCGGCAAACGCGTCGATGGCCTCGAAGGCGGGAGCGGGGCGTCCCGCCGGTACATCGAGGCTGAAGCGATAACGGTCATCGCCGCGGCTCAGCTGCAAGGTCAGCGCATCGCTGACCACCGGGTGATACCGCACGATGCGCTCGAACACTTCACGCAAGCTGCCGCTGGCTACCAGGGCGTAGCCCAGTGCATGGAACGTGGTGGGGCTGACGAAGCGCGACACCCGCAAGCCGATCGCCGGATCGCCGCTGGCCTGCACCGCCAGCGTCCACAGGCGCGTGGTGGCCGAGAGCGGGTAGCGGGCGTTCGGGTCGTCCATCAACACGGGGTCCAGGCCCGCCTTCACGCACAGGGCTTGGCTGTCCAGGCCCAGTGCATCGAGCTGTTTGCGCAGGGCGCGGGTCCAGCTGGCGAGGGAAGTGGGTTCGGTCATGACAATTGGCGCTTGCGGTCAACAGGTTGGCGTTTACGGCTACCACCCGATGGGACGACGCCCGGCAGGATGAGCACATCGTTAACAGAGGATGTAAGCCATGCACGGCACTTGCGCAAGCCCCGAGCGATTGAATGCACAACAGCGAGCCGCCCACATTCGCCAGGTTGTCCTGGCCCGAGGTGAGGAATTGCGTCGGCGCTACCCGATCCTGCAGCACCAGGACGCGCTGGGCGCAGGCATCCTGGCGTTCGCCCTGGCCGGGATGATCGGCTCGGCGCTGCTCTACATCAACGGTCACCTGGCCGGTTGGGCTTGCCTGCTGCTCAACGCGTTTTTCGCCTCGCTGACCCACGAGTTGGAACATGACCTGATCCACAGCATGTACTTCCGCAAGCAACGCGTTCCCCATAACGTGATGATGGGTCTGGTGTGGCTGGCGCGGCCCAGCACCATCAACCCATGGATCCGCCGTCATCTGCACCTCAACCACCACAAAGTATCCGGCAGCGAAGCGGACCTGGAAGAGCGGGCGATTACCAACGGTGAGCCGTGGGGATTGGCGCGTTTGCTGATGGTGGGTGACAACGTGATGTCGGCGTTCATCCGCCTCCTGCGAGCCAAGACCTGGGCGCACAAGCGCAGCATCCTCAAGCGTACGCTGAAGGTGTACTTCCCACTGGCACTGCTGCATTGGGGCGCCTGGTACGTGTTCCTTGGTTTTCATGGGGCCAACGCTGTGGCCGGACTACTGGGCGCTTCCATCGACTGGTCGGCCAATACCCTGGCGACGATGCACATCATCGACATCGCCGCCGTGGTGATCATCGGCCCGAATGTGCTGCGCACCTTTTGCCTGCACTTCATCAGTTCGAACATGCATTACTACGGCGACATCGAGCCGGGCAATGTCATCCAGCAGACCCAAGTGTTGAACCCCTGGTGGCTGTGGCCGTTGCAGGCGTTCTGCTTCAACTTCGGCAGCAGCCATGGCATTCATCATTTCGTGGTGAAGGAGCCGTTCTACATCCGGCAGATGACGGTGCCGGTGGCTCATGAGGTGATGCGGGAGATGGGCGTGCGGTTCAACGATTTCGGCACGTTCGGGCGGGCGAATCGGTTTGCCGGTGAGGAAGGCGTTGTGAGGGAAGAGGCGAAGGCCGTTCAGGCCTGATCGCTCCTTTCATGAGCGACGATAAACCCGTGGCGAGGGAGCTTGCTCCCGCTGGGCTGCGTAGCAGCCCCCAAAAACCAGGGCCGCTACGCGACCCAGCGCGAGCTTGCTCCCTCGCCACGGGGAATGAGTCAAAACAGGGAAAAAGTCAGAACTGATAACTCACAGTAGCCGCCACATTGCGCTCTTCGCCCATGTAGCAGAAGTTCAGGCTGGCGCACGAGGCGACGTAGGTTTCGTTGGTCAGGTTGTTCGCGTTCAGGCGCACGTCCACGCCCTTCAAGCCGACCTTGCCCAGGTCATACCCCACCGACGCATCGAACAACGTGTAGGACGGCACCTTCATGGTGTTCTCCGCATCGACCCAACTGTAGCCGACATAACGCACGCCGCCGCCCAGTCGCAAGCCATCGAGCGTGCCGCTGTCGAACTTGTAGTCCGCCCACACCGAGGCCATGTGGCGCGGGGCCTGGGTCGGTGAGTTGCCTTTGTTTTCGATGATGTTGGTCGGGGTGCTCAGAGTGCTGACCATCGACTTCGAATATTCGATGTCGGTGAAGGTGTAGCTGCCCAGCACTTTGAACTGCTCGGTCAACTGTACGTGCGCTTCCAGTTCCAGCCCTTGGGAACGAACGGCGCCGACGGCGCGATAGAAATTTTCCTGGGGCAGCTTGGTCGCGAGGTTTTCCTGATCGATGCGGAACAGCGAGGCGGTGTACAAATCATCGGTGCCTGGCGGTTGGTACTTCAAGCCCAGTTCCCACTGCTTGCCGTCGGTGGGCGCCAGTGGATTGCCAGCGCTGTCGGCGTAGGAGTTGGGGTTGAACGACTCCGAGTAGCTGATGTACGGGGCCAGGCCGTTGTCGAACAGGTACAGCGCTCCGACGCGGCCGGTGAGCTTGGTGCGCTTGTCATTGATCTCGGTGCCTTCAGGGCGACCAGCTTCGGCGATGCGGTTTTCATCCGAAGTTTCGACCCAGTCCTGGCGCAGGCCCAGGGAGAAGCGCCACTTGTCCATTTCGATCAGGTCTTGCAGATAGACACCGGTCTGCTCCAGGCGTCGCACGTAGCTGGTCGCGCTGACGTTGGTGATCGCCGAGTTTCCGTAGACCGGGTCGAAGGCGTTGATCGGGGCGAGGCTGCCGCTGGTCCAGTCGACCACGGTCTTGCGCCGCTGGTAGTCCGCGCCCATCAGCACGGTGTGCTTGGTCGCGCCGGTGAAAAATTCGGCCTGCAGCATGTTATCGACGATGAACGAATGCAGCTTTTCATCGGCGCCGGTGTAGTAACGGTTCAACTCGTTGCTGGTGGGGCTGGTCCAGCCGAAGGCATAGACCTGATTGTTGGTGACGTCGGAGTCCAGGTAGCGGAAGTTTTGCCGGGCGGTGAAGACATCGTTGAAACGGTGTTCGAATTGATAACCGAACGACTGCTGACCACGTTCGTAAACGTCGACGCCGGGCTCGCCTTCGAAGAAATTTTCCGAGATCCGCCGACCGTTGCGCGGGTGCAGTGCGCCGTCGGCCGGTACGCCGCCATGGTAGCCGCCGTCGGGTTCGTGCTGCAGGTAGGCTTGCAGGGTCAGCGAGGTGTCCTCGGTGAAGTCGATGCTGACGGTGGGCGCCAGGGTGAAGCGCTTTTCTTTGTTGTGATCGAACTGGGTATCGGAGGTGTCCGCCAGGCCGATCAGGCGATAGGCGATGCGTTTTTCATCGTCCACCGGCCCGCTGAAGTCGAAGCCCACGCCGCGCTGGCCCTGGGTGCCGACGGTGGCCTGGACCTGGTGGTAGGCCTCATAAAGCGGTTTTTTGCTGGTGAGCGCCACCAGGCCGCCCGGAGAACTGCGGCCATACAGCACCGACGACGGGCCCTTGAGGATGTCGACGCGCTCGAGAAAGTACGGGTCGACCTGCATGGAACTGTAGGTGCCGCTGTCGCCCATGGACTTGAGGCCGTCGAGGTAGATGTTATCCACCGAGCCGTCGTTGAAGCCGCGCATGGCCACGTAATCGTAGCGATGGGTCGCACCGTAGGGGTTGGTCAGCACGCCGGGGGTGTAGCGCATCGCCTGGGATACGGTCTGCGCGCCCTGGTCGTCCATTTGCTCGCGCGTCACCACCGATACGCTTTGTGAAGTCTCTCGCAGGGCGGTACTGGTCTTGGTCGCGACTTGGCTGTGGGTGGCGTTGTAGCCCGCCATGCTGCCCAAGGCGTTACCCAGGGCGAAGCCCTTGACGTCAGTGGTCGGCAGTGCCAGTGCACTGTCCCCGGCCTGGGCCTGCAATACGTAGCCGCTGCCTTCCTGGCCGACCGCAATCAGCCCCGAACCGCTGAGCAACTGGTCCAAGGCCTGGTCCGCCGAGTAGTCACCTTTGAGCCCAGGCGACTGGCGGCCAGCGGTTTGCTCGGGGGTGCTCGCCAGGGTAATCCCGGCCTGGCGCGCGAACTGATTCAGCACCTCGTTCAACGGGCCTGCCGCGATGTTGTAGCTCTGACGGCTGGCCGTGACGCCGTCCTGCGCGGCGACAGCGAGCATCGGCACGGCGCTGACGCCCAGTGCGGTGCTCAGCAGTGCGGCGTGGACGGTTTGGCGCAAAGGGCTGGTTTGCGAGGAACAGCCGAAGGAGGTCTTGAGGGTTACGCGCTCAGTCATTTTGGGTTTCCGTTGGAGTCGCTGAAGGCAGATAAGCGTTGCTTACTGTCCTAGCCGGACGCCTACGCAAAACCCGCCAAAAAAATCAGGCCGCACGTTCCACCGTGACCCACCAGCGGGTTCGATAATGCAGCTGCACGGGCAGCGTGCGGGGGAGCACGGCCAGCATTTTGTCGATGTCATCCAGGCGGAAGACTCCGGACAAGCGCAGGTCCGCGGCCGAGGCGGCGCATCTCAGACAGCCCCGGCGGTAGCGGCCGACCTCGTTGAGGAAGTCTTCCAGGCGCATGTTGCGCGTCACGATCAAGCCGTCCGCCCAGGCGCCGGCGTCCATGTCCAGGGGCGGCGCCAGGGTCGCTGTCGATGAACTGACGAGGTAGCTTTGCCCTGCCTCCACGTGGATCGGCGCGCCCTCGCTGTTGCGATGTGAGCGAATGGCGACCCGGCCGCTGGTGACGCTCAGACGCGTGCAGCCGCTGTCCTGGCGCACGACGAAGCGCCCTTCCAGTCCTTCGAACAGACCCTCTCGGCTTTTCACCAGCAGCGGGCGTCCTGGGTCTCGGCCACAGGTGACCATGATTTCGCCGCGGGTCAACGTGATCAGACGCTGGCTGGCGGTATAGTCGAGGTCGGCGGCGCTGCGGGTGTTGAGTTCAAGTCGTGTACCGTCCGGCAATTGGAAACCGCGTCGTTCGCCCGTGGCAGTGGCGAAGTCGGCACGCCACGGCTGCCAGCCTAGGTCCTTGCCCAGCCATGCGGCGGCGCCCACCACGGCGACGCCGGACAACAATTTCAGGGCCTGGCGTCGACCGAGGCGCTGGGCGCTGGCCTCCAGGGTGTCGAGGGCAATATGAGCACTGGGCACGGCGCGCAGGTTGGAGGTGAGTTCGCTGTGCAGCGATTGCACCCGTTGCCAAGCCAATTCGTGATCGTGATGGGCGATGCGCCAGGCGTCGCACTGTTGGCGAAGGATCGGATTGGCGGCATGGTTGCGCAGGCGCAGCAGCCAATGGATCGCTTGCTTGACCACCAGTTGCGAAGGACCTCGACCGCGCGAGGGCGGGTCGATCGGCTCAATCTTCATAGCGCAGCACGTAGCAGTGGTACAGCGCATCGGCGACGTACCGCTCCACCGACCGAAGCGAGATGCCCATTTGCTCGGCGATCTGCTTGTGGGTCATGCCGTCACACTGTGCAAGCAGGAACGCCCTGCGTACTTTCGGCTTGAGGCCGTCGAGCATGCGGGAAATGCCCTCCAGCAGTTCGAGGATCAGGGCTTGGGCTTCGGCACTTGGGATCTGGGCCTGCGGCAGATGCGCGATGGTTTCGAGGTAGGCGCGTTCTATTTCTTCCCGGCGCCAGTGATCGATCACCAAGCCCTGCGCGATGGTGCGCAGGAAGGCGCGCGGTGCCGTGAGTTCCAGGCGTTCGGTGCGTTGCAGCAGGCGCACGAAGGTGTCCTGGGCCAGGTCAGCCGCATCGGCGGCGTTGCCCAGTCGGTGGCGCAGCCATGTGTGGAGCCAGCCGTGATGGCTGCAATAAAGCGCCTGTACTGCTAACTGGGGGGAGGACATGAGCGCAATAGCCTGATATCACAAATGATAATAGGTCGCATTGTCATAAGCGTTCATTAAATTTGCAACCACCGTTCGACGCAGGCTGTGTGATGTTGGCAATCATCTCGTCGGACAATTGAACAAGGGCCTAATCTTTTCCACGGGTTGGCCGACAGAAGGGTATGCGTGCACCAAAATGGAGCGGATCCAATCTCCAGCTCTTGCGGCTACATGGAACTGCCAACCGGAATGCACCCCCATCCCCTGCATAAGAAGTCCCTCCATGAATCTTAAGTTCAGCCACAAAATCCTCTTGGCCGCCTCTGGTGTGGTGGTGTTGGCTTTTGCCCTGTTCACGCTCTACAACGATTACCTGCAACGCAATACCATCGGTCGCAGCCTGGAATCCTCCATCGAGCAATCCGGTGACCTGACGGCCAGCAGCATCCAGAACTGGATGAGCGGGCGGGTGCTGGTGTTGGAAAACCTGGCTCAGAACATCGCACACCAAGGGGCGAGCGCCGATTTGCCTGGGCTCGTGGACCAGCCGGCGTTGACCTCGAACTTCCAGTTCACCTACGTGGGCCAGAACACCGGCGTGTTCACTCAACGACCTGACGCGAAGATGCCCGACGGTTACGACCCGCGTCAGCGCCCTTGGTACAAACAGGCCGTGGCCGCCGATAAAACCATGCTGACCCCACCCTACGCGGCGGCAGTGGGCGGCCTGGTGGTGACCATTGCCCTGCCGGTCAAGCACAACGGTGAATTGTTGGGCGTGGTGGGTGGTGACCTGAGCCTGGAAACCCTCGTGAAAATCATCAACTCCGTGGACTTTGGCGGGATCGGTCATGCGTTTTTGGTCAGTGGCGACGGCCAGGTCATCGTCAGCCCGGACAAAGACCATGTAATGAAAAACCTCAAGGACATCTACCCCGGCACCCCTGTGCGTATCGGCAAGGGCATCCAGGAAGTTGAGCTGAACGGGGAGGACCGCATCCTTTCGTTCACCCCGGTGGCAGGTTTGCCGGGCGCCGAGTGGTATATCGGCCTGTCGATCGACAAGGCCAAGGCCTACGCACCGCTGAGCCATTTCCGTACGTCTGCGTTGATTGCGATGTTCATTGCAGTGGCTGCGATTGCGTTGCTGCTGAGTCTGCTCATCCAGGTGTTGATGCGCCCGCTCACCACCATGGGCCGCGCCATGCAGGACATCGCCCAGGGTGAAGGCGACCTGACCCGGCGCCTCGTGGTGCAGGGCAAGGACGAATTCGCGGTATTGGGAGGGTCGTTCAACCAGTTCGTGGAACGTATCCACGCGTCGATCGCCGAAGTGTCTTCCGCCACGCGTCAGGTGCATGACCTGTCGCAACGGGTGATGACATCTTCCAACGCCTCCCTGGTTGGATCGGATGAGCAGAGCGCGCGCACCAATAGCGTGGCCGCCGCGATCAATCAGTTGGGCGCCGCGACCCAGGAAATCGCCCGTAACGCCGCCGATGCCTCGCAACACGCCAGTGGCGCCAGCGAGCAAGCGGACGATGGTCGTCAGGTGGTGGAAAAAACCATCCAGGCGATGACCGAGCTGTCACAGAAAATCAGCCTGTCGTGCACCCAGATCGAAACCCTGAACGCCAGCACCGACAACATCGGGCACATCCTGGATGTGATCAAGGGCATCTCCCAGCAAACCAACTTGCTAGCCTTGAACGCCGCCATCGAAGCGGCCCGTGCCGGTGAAGCCGGACGTGGTTTTGCGGTGGTGGCCGATGAAGTGCGCAACCTGGCGCATCGCACCCAGGAGTCGGCTGAAGAGATTCACAAGATGATCACCTCGCTGCAAGTCGGCTCCCGTGAAGCGGTGACCACGATGAACGCGAGCCAGGCTTCCAGCGAGGAGAGCGTGGAAGTGGCGAACCAGGCCGGCTTGCGCTTGGTCAGCGTGACCCAGCGCATCGGCGAAATCGACGGCATGAACCAATCCGTGGCCGCCGCGACCGAGCAACAGACAGCCGTGGTGGAGACCCTCAACATGGACGTCACGCATATCAATACGTTGAACCAGCAAAGCGTCGCCAACCTCAACGAAACCCTGAAGGATTGCGATGCCTTGTCGCAGCAGGCCAATCGATTGAAGCAACTGGTGGACAGCTTCAAGATCTGACGGACCCGATCCCCCGTGGCGAGGGAGCTTGCTCCCGCTGGCCTGCGCAGCAGGCCCCTGCAAGCCTGCAGGCGGACCGCGTTGGCTGGCTTTACGCCTGCTGCGCAGCCGAGCGGGAGCAAGCTCCCTCGCCACGGGTGTGGGTTGTCTGGGCTGATGCCATCGCGAGCAGGCTCGCTCCCACAGGGTTTTTTGGTCAGGCGAACATCTTCACGACATTTCCCATCGCCTCATCGGCGAACCCTTGCAGGAAATCCCTGAACCCTTCCCGTGTGTGCACCTCGGTGTGGTCGGCGATGATGGTCCAGGTGGCGCGGCAGCGGCTGTCTCCCAGGGGCTCGACGCGCATCGCCGCCCAGAGGTTGTCGATGCCGAGGGTGTTGTAGATCAGCGTCCAGGTCATGTGCATGGCCTGGTCATCGCGGCTGTTGAGTTGCTCCACCACTAGGTTTTGTCCGTCGCGGAAGAATTTCTTGCGCAGCGAACGCACGCCGTCGCCAGTCATTTCGATGTACTCAAGGGCTGGAATAAAGCGGTTGAACCCGCCGAAGTCGCCCACCACTTCCCAGACGCGCGCGGCGTCGGCGGGCACTTGCACCGAGGTTTCGACATGGCAGGCTTGAGGGTTCTTGATCAGGGTGTCGGGTTGAAAAGCAATCATGGTCTTGCTCCTTGCGTGAGGTTGGGTTGCTTCAGATGAAATCGATGGCCTTGAGGTAATCAGCACCGCGGCGCAGCAGGGCCGGGGACTTTTCCGGGTAACGGGTGCCCATCTGCCTCACGCCGGACCGGGCGTTGTCATGGCGGATCAGGGAGATGTCGCCGATGTCTTCTTCGAAGCCGTTGAGGTAGAAACCCAGCACGCCGAACAGCGCGTTGTCGGTATCGACCCGCGCCAGCTGTTGTTGCCAGTCCGCGACACTGACCAGCGCGAATTCCCGGCCACTGTCGCGGAACGACGCCACATAGGCGTCCCAGCTCAAGGGTTCGGGGTTGTGCAGGTTGAACACGGCCTGGTTGGGTTGGTAACGGCTGGCGTGGAAGGCGATGAAACGGGCCAGGAAGTCCACCGGCATCAGGTCGAAATTGAGCGACAGATCCGGCACCTGGCCGAGCTGGATCGATCCCTTGAGCATCAGCATCAAGCGGTTCTTGTGGGGCTGGCAGACCCCGGTCTGGCTGTTGAAGCTGATGTTGCCGGGACGGAACAGATTTACCCGGACGCCAAGGTCCCGGGCCCGTTGCAGAATCCGCTCGCCGACCCATTTGGACAGGTTGTAGCCATTCTTGATGTAGATCGGCGGTGTCCTTGCTGCTGGCTGCTCCAGCACCTGCCCGTTAGCGTCCAGGGTGCTGGAGGCCGACAGCGTCGAGACGAAGTTGAAGATTTTCTTGCTGCGCCCTTCGCACAGCCGCAGGCATTCGAAGATGGGCTCGACGTTGTCCCGCGCCAGGGACTCGTAGTCGAGCACATGATTGACATGGGCGGCGTTGTGCACCAACGCGCCGAACGTGCTGTCGATCCGCTGGTAGGTGTCGTCCGGCAAGCCCAGTTGTGGCTGGGTGATGTCGGCGGCGTAGACGCTGACACGGCTCAGGTCCAGATGCTCCAGGCGATTTTCCCGCAGGGCCTGGGCGAACCGCTGGGCCGCGCTTTGCCCGCCGGATTCACGCACCAGGCACGCCACTTCCGTGGCCCCCCACGCCAGCAACGCTTCGACGATATGCACGCCGAGAAAGCTGTTGGCGCCGGTCACGACCACTTTATGCACATCACCGCTCTGGCTGATGGGCAGTGGATCGAGGTTGAGTTCGGCTTCGGCGTCGATGAAAGCCTGGGGGCTCAGCGAGGATGCATCGCTCTGGTCGGGGGCATCGAGCAACTTCGCCAAGGTGATCAGCGTCGGTGCTTCGATGAAGCGGTTGATCGACAGGCTGCGACCGAACGTCTGCCTGAGACTCAACAGCAGCTGCGAAAGCAGGATCGAATGCCCGCCAAGGTTGAAAAAACTCTCGTCGATGGCGATGTCCTCGGCTGGCAACTGCAGCAGCTCGGCCCATAGCTGTCGGAGCTGGGTTTGCAATGCATTTTGTGGCTGACGTCCTTGAGCTCCTGCCTGGACCGATCCCGCCGACGCCAGCAATGCCCGGCGATCGACCTTGCCGTTGCTGGTGTAAGGCAGGCTGGGCAGCTCTACATAGGCCGCCGGGTGCATGTAGCTCGGCAGCGAATCCTGCACATGCTGGCGCAAGGCGTTGAGGGCCGCGCCGGGGCGATCGTCCACGGGGTTCGCCAGGAACGCCAGGATCCGCCGTCGCTCGTCGACCCCCACCGCCACCTGGCGAAACACTTGGCTGTCGCGCAGGCAATGCTCGATCTCCTCGGGCTCGACCCGAAAGCCGCGGATCTTGACCTGGTTGTCGCGGCGGCCGCACAGCTCGATCCCGTCGTCGGTCCACTGGCCGATGTCCCCCGTGCGATAGACCCGCAGCGCTTGCTCGTTGGGCAGCGTCAGGTCGAGATAACGGCTGCTGCTCAGTACTGGATCGTTCAGGTACCCCAGGCCGACTCCAGGCCCTGCGATGTACAGCTCGCCGGGTGTGCCCTGGGGCACCGGTTGCAGGTGTTCGTCGAGGATGAGCACGCGGGCATTGCCGATGGGTATACCGAGGTTGCGGTTGTTATCGCCCACGGCGAATTGCCGCGTGGTGGCCAATACCGTGGTTTCCGTCGGGCCGTAGATATTGTGGAACCGGCACTGCGGCGCCAGTCGCTCGATCACGTACGGCTCACAGACGTCCCCGCCAGTGATCAGGTGCGCCAGCCCCAATGACGCCTCCAGCGGCATGACGCTCAACAGCGCGGGCGGCAGGAAGGCATGGCTGACGCGCTGTTCACGCATCAACGACTCCAGTCGCTGCGGGTCGCGGCGCTGATCCTCGCTGGGCACCACCAGCAGTCCGCCTTGGATGAAGGTCGGCAAGATGTCCAGCAACGATGCGTCGAAGTTGATGGTGGAAAACTGCAACGCTCGGCTGTCGCGCCGCAGCTCGACATGATCTGCGTACCAGGCGCAGAAATGGCTGAGGTTACGGTGGCTGAGCAGGACCCCCTTGGGCTGGCCGGTGGTGCCGGAGGTGTAGATCGCCACGGCTGGTTCGTCGGCATTCACCACGCGGCGAATCGTCGAGGCCGGGAGGCCAGGCTTGGACGAAGACAGCCGATGGACATTCAGCATCGGCGTCGGGCTATCGCCCAGGTCGCTGTCGCCATCGTGCAATAAGAGATCGGCCTTGGCGTTGTCGAGGATGAACCGCCGGCGTTGCGCCGGGTGTTGCGGGTCCAGCGGCAGGTACACCGCCCCGCACCCCAGCACCGCAAGGATTGCAGCGTACAGCTGCGCGGATTTGGGCAGGCACACGGCGATCACCCGTGGATGATCGGTTGCTCTTCCCAGGCTTGCCGTTATGGCCTCCTGCAACCGCAACACCCAATTGCGCAAGGTCCTGTAGTCGATGAGCTGACCCTCGACCCACAGGGCAGGCTGCGATGCGTCATCGAGCATGCGCTGCTCGATGCTGTGCATGACAGGCATTTTTGCGGCCGCCAGCAGCCAAGGTACGGCGGGCCGGTTAAGGCAGTGTTTGAAGGCCAGCGGCTCCAACGCATCGAGCCCGTGCTCGGGTTGGTCGATGGGCTCGTGCGGGGCCGTCGGCCACTGATCGAAACCGTGCTCATCGCGTGACAGATGACTGACCAGCCGTGCGCCGTGCTCGACGATTGCGGTTATTGCCTGCTGGCGCAGCGACTGGCCGTTGCCGTCGCTCGGCGTGGTGATCACTTCGTGGGCCAGCAGTCGCTGCGCTGCGTCACGGAAAAACACCACCGGCCGCGGCAATGCCTGGCCGGGCGCTTCCTGGAATGCCACGCGCAGCCGGAGCTCAACACCAGCCTCGATGGCCCCTGGCGCCGTACCATCGTCGATCAACAGGTCGATCGCGCGGTCGCCGGCCGGTGATTGTGGACCCACGACGGCGTGTCCGTGTCGTTCAAGTTCCCGGGCCAGTTCGGCCAGGGCCTGGCTGTGGCCAGACATTGCGATTTCGAGGCGTCTCATCGGAAGGTCCTCATGGGATCAGGTAGTCGGCCAGGGCATCGCGCACGCAGGCTGACGCCAGCATCGAGCTGCCGCGGAAGAACCGCGTGATGTTGCCCACCAACGGGTGAAAACGGTTGATGGGATAAGCCAGCGCCCGGGCGTCTTCGCGCAGCGACTGGCGTGCCGATTCGTCGATCGGCAAGTGGTTGATCAGCTCGAAATCGAACGCCTGCTGCAGATCGCTCGCCAGGTAATCGGCGATGAAACCGGGCATCAGCCGCGCAATCATCTCGCGGTCCTCTTCGGGCGCGGCGCGCCAGTAAATCTGTACCAGCCGCGTCCAGAAACCGGAGTGGCGTCCCTCATCCTGCAGGTGATCGGCCATGAGCCCCTTGATCGAGGCCTTGACCGAGTCGTCCCGGGCAAAGGCTGCCACTTCGTTGGTCACGGTGTTTTCGGCGATGGCGATGCAGACCAACTCCACGGCGCTGAGCAGATGCTCCGGTGTTCGCGCCAGCGTGGCCGGAATGGCACGGCTGAGCTCGATCTGCTGGGGCAACGGGATCGGTGCGATGCCGGTCATGTCGATGGTTTGCTGCATGAAGTCCATCGCCACCAGCGCGTGGTAGTCCTCGTCCACCACCACGGTCATCGCGTCATAGCGACAGGCGAACGGAAACTCGATGCCAAAGCGGTTCTTGGCGATGCGCCGGGCGGTGTGATCCACCAGCTCGGTCTCGAAAATCACCACGTCGTTGATGAACTTGTAGAGACTCTGCACCAGGACAAAATCACGCGATTGCGGGCAATGGGTCAGGAAGGTCTGGCTGTGCACCATGGGTTGGCGGCTCATGGGAAAGATCAGCTTGTCGTCATCCTCGACCCGGCGCCGTGGCCGGGTACGGATCGTCGCCCGGCTTTCCCAGGCGTCGGCGAATGATTGGTATTGAATGGCGTTCATGGCGTCACCTGCGCAACCGGCTGGGTCATGCTCAGGCGCAGGCCATCCCACAAGGCTGTGCGGCTGTGGACGGCAGCGAGGGCAGCGGCGAGGACCTCGCGCTCGCGCTGCGGGTCGCCATCGATCAGCCGCGCCAGCAATTTTTCCGCCGCCGGGCCGTGGTCTTCGGAGTCCACCTCGATATGGCGTTGCAGGTAATAACGAAACGTCGGTGCCTGATCCAGGCCGATACCCCAGGCGTCCAGCATCCGCTGGAACATCTGCGGGATGACGCTTTCGCGCCCATGCACGAACGCGGCGGCCACGCTGTGGGCCGGGGCGTGCAGGGCGGTGTGCAGGGTCTGGCGCACGAAGCGCGCGGCGGCCGGTTCTACCTCGACGCTGTCCAGCGCGGTTTCGGGGCTGACGCCTTCTTGCTGCAGGGCGATGAATTGTTCAATCGCCTGGGTGTCCGCGCCTACCTCGCGCATGGCGTCCAGATACAGTTCGAAATGGCTGCAATAACCGGCACCGGGACGGTCGTCGGACTCTTCTCCCAGGACGATTTCGTTGATCAGACGCGCGGCATGGGGGTCGGCGGGTGGCAGCCACGGCAGTTGGATGCAGGTCAGTTCCCTTTGCAGCCGCTTGGTCAGGGACATGAAGTCCCACACGGCGAAAACGTGGCTTTCCATAAAACGGCGCAACAGGTCGATTGATGTTATTTCGGAAAAAACCGGGTGTTCACCAAGTTCGTGTTTTTTCAGAGATAGTTGTTCTTTGGTTGGCTGCATTGGAACGTCCTCATCAATATTGTTTGTCCGGAAAGTTGCTCGCCTGTTTTTGTCGGGGCGAGCGAGTGCGCGAACCGGAATCCATGTTCACTTGGAACTTTTAACTGATGCCTGCTTGTGGCTGTGTGGCTTGCTACAGGCGCATCCCATGGTGCCTATGGGCGTCGAAAGCAACTCGACGAGTAAAAAATTAGTACAAGTTTCAAACGCTTCGCAAGTTATTTTTTTAATATTTAAAATGGCGTTTTTATTGGGCGCGAAGAGGGTGGTTAAAACTTTGTTTATAAGTTTTATTGGCGCGAAGTTGCTCCTTCCGATTTATAGCGATCAGAATCGGATGGTTCGAGTGAATGCCTCACTCGGAGCACTTCAGGGATCAAGGTAAGTAAGAAGTTGATGTTTTATGGGCGGGAACCCGGTCGGACCTCCAGGTCATCCCCGCCAGTTGGGCGGCGCTCCTTGCGTGATGGCTTCGATTCGCCTGGCTATTGCCGGACGCTGACTCTTCAGGTCTGTTTTCGAACCGATAAACGCAAGAGTGAGCCCAAATCGACGGCAGTTCCATTGAACTGATGCAGCGACGCATCGCGGCCACGGTCAAGCCGTGCCCTGCTGGCAATCTCGGGTGTAGGAAGGATGTGTAAGAAAGTGCTACGCCGGCCAGGCGGCCGGCGCTGGGGCTGCGGTTCGGCTATTGCTTCAAGTACAGGCGCATGGTGGCCGAGGCTTTCTCGAGGTGCTCTTCAAGCAGATGAACCGCTTGGTCGATGTCTTTGGCTGCCGCCGCGGCGAGTATCGCGCGATGGTCACACTGGGTGAGCTCGCCCAAACCCATGGTCGAAAGGTGAAAGCGCAGGAAACGTTCTTCTTCATTGAGCTCATGTTCGATCAGGTCCAACAGCTTGGCGTTGGGCGCCTTATGGTAAAGCGACATGTGGAATAGACGGTTGAGCTTGGCGATCTGCGCATAATCAACTTGGCCTTCCAATTGCTCGATGTATTCGGCGGCCATGGCCAGGTCATTGTCGTCTAGCAGGGGAATGGACAAGCGCAGGGCGAAGGCTTCGAGGACCGACCGCAAGGCGTAGGTTTCGACTGCATTGCTGGTAATCAGCGGGGCTACCACCGCGCCCTTGTGCTGGACCACGTTGAGCAATGACTGCGCTTCGAGCTGGCGCAACGCTTCGCGTACCGGCATGCGGCTGACACCGAACAGGTCTGCCAATTCCTGCTGGCGCAACGCTGTGCCGCTTGGCAGTCGCCCGTCGAGAATGGCTTCGCGCAAAGAGCTTTCAATGATTGCGCGGGCCTGGGCAGCGGGGATGGGCCCGTTGACCTGAATAGTGCTGAGTGGTTTGGGCTTCTGTGTCACGACAACACCTGACTGTAGTCACAATGATTGGATCCAAGGCAACATTAGTTACAGAATGCCAAGCCGTCAAAATCTCGCGGCCTCGGTTCCTGAACTAAAGTTTAGACTGCTTGCGGTGATTGCAACCTGCCATTGTTTTTTGCCGGTCCAGGCTGCACCATCCAACGAATTTTTCCAACGGCCCCTTTCGGACGTATTTCCCTTGGCTGCACCTTCCCCGGTCCTCAGGTCCTTGCGCTGGCTGTGTTCGGCATTTTTGCTGGCAGGCCTGATGCTGGGCGGCCTGCGAGCCGACTGGGACTTTGCGCAGATAAGCCGGCGGGCGCAAGCGTTATATGGACCGCTGGGCGACGGGCAGCAGCGGATCGACGCGTGGCAGCAGTTGCTGGCAACCCAGAAGCAGATTCCTGAGCTTGCACAGCTCAAGGTGGTGAACCTGTTCTTCAACAAACAGGTGCGCTACGTGGAAGACCTCGATTTGTGGCGTGAGACCGATTACTGGGAAACCCCGATCCAGGCCCTGTGGAAGGGGGCGGGCGATTGCGAGGACTACGCCATCGCCAAGTATTTCAGCCTGCGCCATCTAGGGGTTTCCAGTGACAAACTGCGCATCACCTACGTCAAGGCGTTGCGGCAGAACCGCGCACACATGGTGCTGACGTATTACGCCACCCCCGATGCCATGCCGCTGGTACTCGATAGCCTGATTGACGGCATCCAGCCGGCCAGCCAGCGAACCGACTTGCTGCCGGTCTACTCTTTCAATGCCGAAGGGCTGTGGCTGTCAGGCAAGGGCAACAAGAAAGTGGGCGACACCAAGCGCCTGTCCCGGTGGCAGGATGTGTTGAAGAAAATGCAGGCCGAAGGTTTCCCGGTCGAGACGACTAACTAGGAGCACGCGCTCAGATGTCTTTGTTCAAACAGCTGTTGATCGCTATCTGTCTGTTCCTGGTGGTTGCCTTCAGCGGCAGCTTCATGGTCAGCCTGGAGAGTTCGCGGACCCAGTACGTCAATCAGCTGCGTTCCCATGCCCAGGACGCGGCCACGGCGCTGGCGCTGTCGTTGACGCCGAACATCGACGACCCGGCAATGGTCGAGCTGATGGTCAGTTCGATCTTCGACAGCGGCTACTACGCCAGCATCCGCGTGGTCGATGTGACGAACGACAAGACCCTGGCCGAGCGCACCGGCACCCCGGACGCCGGCAATGTACCGCAGTGGTTTATCAAGCTCATCGGCCTTGAGCCGGCCGGCGGCGATGCGATTGTCAGCCGCGGTTGGGAACAGGCGGCGCGGGTCGAAGTGGTCAGCCACCCGATGTTCGCCCTCGCCAAGCTGTGGCAGAGCGCGCTGGGCAGTCTGGGCTGGTTGTTGCTGTGCGGCGCCGTGAGCGCGGTGCTGGGAGCCTTGCTGCTGCGTCGCCAGCTCAAACCGCTGGACTACATGGTTCACCAGTCCCACGCCATCGCCCGACGTGAGTTTTTGAGCCTGCCGGAGCTGCCGCGCACACCTGAATTGCGGCGTGTGGTCCAGGCGATGAACCAGATGGTCGAGAAGCTCAAGGCGCTGTTCCAGGAACAGGCCGAGCGCAGTGAAAAACTGCGGGTGGAGTCCTATCAGGACAACCTCACGGGGCTGGCCAATCGACGGTATTTCGAGATGCAGTTGCATGCGCGGGTGAGCAACCCGGAACAGGCCAGCTCCGGTTATCTGTTGTTGTTGCGGGTCAAGGACCTCGCCGGTCTGAACCAGCGGCTGGGCGGGCAGCGCACCGATCAGTTGCTCAAAGCCGTGGGCGAGCAGTTGTCGCGTGAGTGCGCTCGCTACCCGGAAACCCATAATCTGGTGACGCGGATACGCGGTGGGGAGTTCGCGGTGCTGGCACCCGGGCTGGTGCGCGAGGAGGCGCTGCAGCTGGCGCAGAATCTGGAAGGCGCGTTGGCAAGTTTGCACGCCACCGGCGCGACCGACGTGGCATCGGTGGCGTCCATCGGGCTCGCTCCGTTCGTTCATGGCGACTCGCCGCAGGCAGTGCTCCAGCTTGGCGACCAGGCACTGGCCCAGGCCGAAAGCCAGGGCGAACCCGGCTGGGCCTGCCTGGAGCATAGCGCGTCCGCCAGCGTGGGCGATGATCACCACGCCTGGCACCAACTGCTCGATCAGGCCCTGGGCAATCAACGCTTCGAACTGTACTTCCAGCCGGTGGTGGCGGCCCAGGACACCCAGGTCGTGCTGCACTACAAAGTGCTGTCGCGGCTGCTTGACGACCAAGGCCAGACCATCCCCGCCGGACGCTTCCTGCCTTGGCTGGAGCGCTTCGGCTGGACCGCGCGCCTGGACCGCTTGATGCTCGAACAGGTGCTCAAGCAGATGGCCGGGCACGAACAATCCCTGGCGCTCAACCTGTCCTCCGCGACCCTGGCCGATCCTCAGGCGTTGAACAAGGTCTTTGAAATCCTGCGGGCTCACTCCAACCTTGGGCCGCGCCTGACCTTGGAGATTGGTGAAGAGCAACTGCCCGAGCAAGCGGTGTTGGAGCAGTTGACCCGGCAGTTGCGCGAGCTTGGCTTTTCCTTGAGCCTGCAGCGCTTTGGTGGGCGGTTCAGCATGATTGGCAACCTGTCGCGGCTGGGGTTGGCCTATCTGAAGATTGACGGTAGCTACATTCGTGCGATCGACCAGGAAAGTGACAAGCGTTTGTTCATCGAGGCCATCCAGCGTGCTGCTCACAGTATCGACCTGCCGTTGATTGCTGAGCGGGTGGAGACGGAAGGGGAGTTGGCGGTGATTCGTGAGATGGGGTTGTTTGGGGTTCAGGGGCAGTTGGTGGGTGAGCCTAAGCGTTGGGGGTGAGGATTGCTTGGTGAGGCGGGATATGCCCTTGTGAATGCGTACATATCCATTTCTTCGGTAACGGCTACTTAGGGTTCCGCCCTTACGGCGGCTTACTTTTTTTCAGACGCCAAAAAAAGTAAGCAAAAAAGGCTTGGCCCCACCACTCGGTGCCTCGCCTAGGCTCGGCATGCCCTCACTCCGGCATTGCTCCGTGGGCCCGCCGCGAAGGGCCATCCATGGCCCAACGCGGCTATCCCGGCATCCATGCCGGGATACCCACTACGCAATGCCTGCGTTCGGCCATCGTGGTTAACGGGGCCTGGCAGATCAAAAGCAAAAGCAAAAGCAAAGCAAAGCAAAGCAAAGCAAAGCGAAAGCGAGGCGGCGGTATGGCCGACCTGGGTCTCCTGGTCGTACTCCAATTGTGGGAGCGAGCCTGCTCGCGAAGGCGGAGGGTCAGTTTCCGCTGATGTTGAATGTGCTGGCGTCATCGCGAGCAAGCTCGCTCCCGCAGGTTTTTGGGTTGTGTGCAAGGTTGTGAACACCTGCAAACCCATGTGGGAACGAGCCTGATCGCGATAGCGGTGGTTCATCTAAATAAGTGCCGAGATGCTCCTGCTCCTGCTCCTGCTTTGGATCTTGATCTTGATCTTGATCTTGATCTGGAAGGCCCCGTTAACCACGATGGCCGAACGCAGGCCTTGCGCAGTGGGTACCTCGGCATGGATGCCGAGGTAGCCGCGCTGGGCCATGGATGGCCCTTCGCGGCGGCCCACGGAGCAATGCCGGAGTGAGGGCACACCGAGCCTAGGCGAGGTGCCGAGTGGTGGGGCGGAGCGTTTTTGGTTACTTTTTTGGCGTCTGAAAAAAGTAACCCGCTGTAAGAGCGGAACCGCCAGCAGCCGTTACCGCAGCAACGGATATGCCCCCTCAATTAACGTCCTAGGAGATTTCCTTCGAGTTGAAGCGAACTCGGTGAATTTGTCCGGCGGCTGTCTCGTGGCTAGTCTGAGTTTGTCATCGAAAAAACGGTGACACTGGCGGCAAGCCGGTTAAAAGACGACGCGCAAGCGCTTTATGGCGGTTGTGGGTCGCGCCGGAGGAGCGGGCGATGGATCGGCTGAAGTGCAAGAGCCAGCCTGACAGCCTCGTAATAAACCGAAGACCGCTATCGCGAGCAGGCTCGCTCCCACACTGGATCTGTGTCGAGCCGGAATATAAAGGGTCAACACTGATCTACCGTGGGAGCGAGCCTGCTCGCGATAGCGTCAGCCCAGACACCAAAAAATTCGTGGCGAGGGAGCTTGCTCCCGCTCGGCTGCGCAGCAGTCGTAAAACCTGCCAACACGGTTTCGCATATAGACGGGCTGGGGCATGCTTCGCAGGCCAGCGGGAGCAAGCGCCCTCGCCACAGGTTCGGTGTGCTGCAGGCAATGGCGCCAGCCTTGGCGGCAGGCTAGATCAACCCCTTCTCATCGTCATCGATCAACCGACTCAACCCACCCAGCGCTTCACGGGCCTGGTTGCGGTCCATCAGCTTGGCCTGGGCAGCTGGTGGCAGGTCGGTGACGCGGATGACGCCTTTGCTGGTCAGCACCTGGATCAAGTCATCGAGTACCCGGATCATCTCCAGGTCGCTTTGCTTGAGTTGCTTGAGGCTGTTTTCTACCGCCTGGTTGGCGAACCAGTCCTGGATCTCATGGTTGTCGGCCGGCAAGGTCTCGGTGGCCTCGGCGTAAGCGGTGGCTTCCACGCGCACCAGCAGGCCTTGTGCATCGCGTTGCACATAAAACATCGGGCATCCCTCATGTATGAAGCGGCGTCATGCTGGGCAGCATAGGCCAACTGGGGGGAGTATGAACACTTATCCCATGGCGAGGGAGCCAGCTCCCTCTCCACAGGATGTGTGTCAGCCTCAGCTGTTGTTGTGATCGATCTTGATGGTCGGATCACTACCGGCGATCAGCGAGTTCAGGTTGATGTTCGACCAGTTGTTGCCTTCCAGCTTGATCGTCACGTCTGGCGTCGCCGCCGCACCGTTGGCCGCGTTGAACTGGCCGGTGGTGCTGACTTGCAAGGAGGACACGCCATCGACCGTGCTGATTTTCAGGAAGTGGTCGATGGTGCTGCCGGTTTCGCCCTGCAACAGGTCCCGCAGGTCGATCCGGTCACCGTCGCCGGCCTTGAAGTCCTTGATCACGTCATTGCCGGTGTCGCCGGCTTTCCAGACAAACGTGTCGCCGCCCAGACCACCGATCAGGGTGTCGTTGCCCGTGCCGCCAATCAGGGTATCGGCACCGCTGCCGCCGAGCAGGATGTCATTGCCCTTACCACCGTCCAGCAAGTCCTTGCCGCCCTGACCGAAGATGATGTCGTTGCCGGCACCGCCCAGCAGGGTGTCGTTGCCGTCATGTGCGCCGGACACATCGAACGCGGTGTAGTGTTCGGTGATGTACTGGTGCACGTTGCTGGTGGTGACCTTGCTGACGTCCGCGCCGCTTTGTTGGGCGACAAACGACTGGATGGCCTGGTAACCCTCGCCGGCGATGCCGTTGAAACTCACCAGGTCGCCGAACAGGATGTCGTTGCCGTCCGCGCCGTTGACCGTATCGGCTCCCGGCATCGTCGCTTCGGTGTGGCCGATGATTGAGTTGGCCAGGTCCTTGGGGTCGATGTTGGTTTGCGGCTTGCCGTCCGAGTCGTAGGGCTTGAGGTCGTTCAGCGTCACGCTGTTGTTCAGGCCGATGGCTTCAACGTTGCTCAAGCCTTTGAGCAGGGTGAAGCTGGCCGTTGAGCTGACTGCTGCCGAGGCGTCGCCCCACCAGCCGCCGTCCAGTTTGGAGAACTCGAACGTGCCGTTGCCCTCGGCATGCACCGTGCCGACGTAGTTTTCATTCCAATTCTTGCCGTTCTTGATCGACAGGTACATGTCACCATTTTCTTCGATGATGAATTTGTGTGTGCTGTCGATCGTCTGGGTGTAGTACTTGCCAACGGTGTAGTTGGCCGCGCTCAGGACGTCGTCGAGCTTGACGGTGCCGTACAACACTGGGTTCGTCTCTTCGCCGGACTGGTAGCGCGTTGGCTCACCGTCGGTGATGAAGTACGTCAGGTTCTTCGCACCGGTATTACTCAGGGCTTGGGTGCTGTTGAAGAAGTTTGCGGTGGTCTTGAACACATCTTCATAGTTGGTATTGCCGCCGGACACCATCGAGTCGAGTACGCTCTTGAGCAGTGTCAGCGCGTTCGGGTCGTTGAGGTTGACCGCAACGTTTTTGTTGACCTGATTATCGAAGTCCGCCAGGAAAATATTCACCGTCCCGGAGTTGCTGCCCATGCTCTGCTTGAGCGTGTTGAACACCTGGGTCAGCGAGTTCTTCGCGGCGGTAACGGAAGACGAGCTCATGCTGCCGGAGCTGTCGACCATGAACGCGATGTTGTAGTTGACGCCCGGCACCACGGTCAGGCCGCCGATGTCGGCGACCACGATGTCGTTGCCGTCGGTGCCGGTGACGTTGTCACTGCCGGAAGTGGCTGTCGCAGCGTTGTAGACCGCCGGATGCACCGTTACCGGGATCTGTGCCGTGGTCGTCGCCGACCCGCCGAGGGTTTCGGTGGAGGTCGACGTCACTGTCAGGTTGATCTGGCCGTTGAAATAGGTCGGCGGCGTCAGGTTGAGGCTGCCCAGGTTCCAGCCGGTAACCGAGGCTTCGCCGTTGGCTCCCACGGTTGCGGTGTGACCCGCGCCGTCACTCAGGACGCTGCCTTCAGGCATGCCGCCGATCTTCACGCTCAAGCTTTCGGAACCGTCGGTGTCGGTCAGGGCGGTGGTGATCTTCGACAGGTTGACGCTGCCGCCTTCGGCGCCTTCGTTGAGCTTGAAGCCGTCGTAGTAGCCTTCGCCATTGTTGCCGTGCAGGTCGGAAACGGACACGCCAGCGTTCGTCAGGTCGGCGACGCCGGTATAGAGCGGTATGCCGGCGCTGCTCAGGTCCACGGGCGTGCTGCCGTTGACCGACAGGTTCACGTCATAGCTGCCCGGGCCGGTCTGGTTGTGGTGGTAGATGTCCAGGGTGTAGTAGCCGCTGGTGGTCGGGGTGAACGAACCATTGAGCTTGCCACCGGCGCCCCAGGTAATGCCCGCCACGTCCTTGCCACCAATGGTCACCAGCAGGCTGTCATCGCCGGTGCCGCTGAAGGTATAGATCTTGCCGGCTTCCAGGAAAATCAGCCCCGAGGTCTTCGACGCGGTGCCCGGATTGACGTTGCCGTCGTTCTGCACGTTGCTCACGTTGGTGCTGCTGTTCGGCGTGCCGGCTGCATCGATCACTGACTTGAGCGTGCCCGACGGCGCGCCGTTGCCATCGGTGCCCAGGCCCGACAGCCCGGTCCAGACTTCCTTGATCAGGCCGGTGGAGGTCACGTTGTTGCCGGCTACGTTGAGGGTCGGCGCGTCGGCGGTTGGCGTGATGTCGATCTTCACGGTGCCGGTGTTGCCCAGGGCCTGGCCGTCGGTTGGCTGGAATTTGATCTGCGCGTAGTCAGCCTGCTTGTTGCCCACGCCGCTGCCGCCATAACCATTGGCACCGGATTCGTTGGCATCCGGGGTGAAGCGCAACTTGCCGGCGTCGATGTCGGCCTTGGTGAAGGTCTGGTTGTTGGCAACGTTCTTCCAGGTCGCGCCATCCAGGTACTGCAACTTGCCATCGCCTGGCAACCCGGTGATTTTCACGCCCTGGCTGGCGGCGGAGCTGTCCACGTCGCTGACGCCGAAGGTCGACCAGCCGAGGACCAGCGAAGTGTCCTCGGTACCGGTCACGGAGCCACCGGCGGCCACCGGTGCATCGTTGACGCCGACCACGTTTACCGTGGTAGTGGCGGTGTTGGAGTAGCTTGCGCCGTCGGTCACCGTCACGGTGATGACGCGCGGTACGCTGCTCGGGTCTTCGCTGTTGTTGATGAAGCTGATGTTCTTGATCTGCTGCATATAATCGGCCAGCGTCGCATTGCCCGTCAGCGTCAGGACGACCTTGCCGTCGGTGCTGTTGGCGTTGATGCTGATGCCGTTGACGCTATTGCCCAGGTTCAGATGATCGCCAGGCTGACGGTTGGTCAGCACAATGGTGGCGCCGCTCAGCATGGTGCTGTCCGGGTCGGTGATCTTCAGGTCGGTATCGCCAATCGACACGCCTGGGCCGGTGGTGCCTTCGGTGAAGGTCACCTGGTAATCGGCACCGGTCTTGCCACTGGAGTTGTTGGCATCCAGGTCGAGCACCGGCGCCGCATCGTTGTCGATGATCGAGGTGCTGACACTGCCGTTGGTCCCGCTGACCGCCAGATGCTCGAAGTTACCGCCGGTGGCGGAGTCGATCTTGACCACGAAGTTTTCCGTGCCTTCGGTGATCTTGTCGTCCAGGGTTGCCACGTTGAAGTTGGCGCTGGTGGCATTGGCCGGGATCTTCACGGTGTAAACGCCCGTGAAGTCCGAGCCGTCGGCGGCAGTGCCGCTGTAGACGATCTTCACCGTCACCTCGGTTTGCGCCGGGTTCGTCAGGCTGACGGTATAGGTAGCCGCCTGGCCTTCGGTGACCGATGAGCTGCCGGTGATGCTGACAGTGGTGTTGTCGACGGTGTCGCCTACAGCAGTCGATGCGCCAGTCTTATCAACGACGATGGCTTCCAGATTGCCACCGGATGCAGATTTGATCGACTCGGTAACAGTAGTCGGGCCTTGGTAGACGTCGTTGCCGACCGCCACATCCAACACACCCGAGCTTGCACCGGCTGCGATGGTGATGGTCTTACCGCTGTCCAAGGTCACGGTGACCGGACCGTTCTGCGCAGTGACTGGCTTGCCATCGGCGCCCGTCAGCGTGGCGGTATAAGTGATCGTGCCGTTTTCGTTCACGGTCGGGTTAGCCGTCAGCGTCACGGTGGTCGTGTCGTTGACGTCGCTGACGATAGTGCTGACCGGAGCGGTGTTAGGTGCGATGGCTTCGAGGTTGCCGCCGGATGCCGAGGCAATCGATTCAGTAACCGTCGTTGGACCTTGGTAGACGTCGTTGCCAACCGCTACATCCAACACACCCGAGCTTGCGCCCGCTGCGATGGTGATCGTCTTACCGCTTTCGAGCGTGACCGTTACAGGACCGTTCTGCGCAGTGACTGGCTTGCCATCGGCGCCCGTCAAGGTCGCGGTATAAGTGATCGTGCCGTTTTCATTCACGGTCGGGTTGGCGGTCAAGGTCACGGTGGTCGTGTCGTTAACATCGCTGACCACAGTGCTGACTGGCGTGGTGTTCGGTGCGATGGCTTCGAGGTTGCCGCCGGATGCCGAGGCAATCGATTCAGTAACCGTCGTAGGGCCTTGGTAGACGTCGTTGCCAACCGCTACATCCAACACACCCGAGCTTGCTCCGGCTGCGATAGTGATGGTTTTACCACTGTCCAAGGTCACGGTAACCGGACCATTTTGCGCAGTGACCGGCTTGCCATCGGCACCCGTCAGCGTGGCGGTATAAGTGATCGTGCCGTTTTCGTTCACGGTCGGATTCGCGGTCAGCGTCACAGCGGTCGTGTCGTTGACGTCGCTGACGATAGTGCTGACCGGAGCGGTGTTAGGTGCGATGGCTTCCAGGTTGCCGCCGGATGCCGAGGCAATCGATTCGGTGACGGTAGTCGGGCCTTGGTAGACGTCGTTGCCTACCGCCACATCCAACACACCCGAGCTTGCACCGGCTGCGATGGTGATGGTTTTACCACTGTCCAAGGTCACGGTAACCGGACCATTTTGCGCGGTAACAGGCTTGCCATCGGCACCCGTCAGCGTGGCGGTATAAGTGATCGTGCCGTTTTCGTTCACGGTTGGGTTAGCGGTCAGCGTCACAGTGGTCGTGTCGTTGACATCGCTGACGATAGTGCTGACCGGAGCGGTGTTAGGCGCGATGGCTTCGAGGTTGCCGCCGGATGCCGAGGCAATCGATTCAGTAACCGTCGTAGGGCCTTGGTAGACGTCGTTGCCGACCGCTACATCCAAGACACCAGAGCTCGCTCCGGCTGCGATAGTGATGGTTTTACCACTGTCCAAGGTCACGGTAACCGGACCATTTTGCGCAGTGACCGGCTTGCCATCGGCACCCGTCAGCGTGGCGGTGTAGGTGATCGTGCCGTTTTCATTCACGGTTGGGTTGGCGGTCAGCGTCACGGTGGTCGTGTCGTTAACGTCGCTGACGATAGTGCTGACCGGAGCGGTGTTCGGCGCGATGGCTTCGAGGTTGCCGCCGGATGCCGAGGCAATCGATTCAGTAACCGTCGTTGGGCCTTGGTAGACGTCGTTGCCCACTGCCACATCCAATACGCCCGAGCTTGCGCCGGCTGCGATGGTGATTGTCTTACCGCTTTCGAGCGTGACCGTTACAGGACCATTTTGCGCGGTAACGGGCTTGCCATCGGCACCGGTCAGGGTAGCGGTGTAAGTGATCGTGCCGTTTTCGTTCACGGTTGGGTTAGCGGTCAGCGTCACGGTGGTCGTGTCGTTGACGTCGCTGACCACTGTGCTGACTGGCGTCGTGTTAGGCGCGATGGCTTCGAGATTGCCGCCGGATGCCGAGGCAATCGATTCAGTAACCGTCGTAGGGCCTTGGTAGACGTCGTTGCCGACCGCTACATCCAAGACACCAGAGCTCGCTCCGGCTGCGATAGTGATGGTTTTACCACTGTCCAAGGTCACGGTAACCGGACCATTTTGCGCAGTGACCGGCTTGCCATCGGCACCCGTCAGCGTGGCGGTGTAGGTGATCGTGCCGTTTTCATTCACGGTTGGGTTGGCGGTCAGCGTCACGGTGGTCGTGTCGTTAACGTCGCTGACGATAGTGCTGACCGGAGCGGTGTTCGGCGCGATGGCTTCGAGGTTGCCGCCGGATGCCGAGGCAATCGATTCAGTAACCGTCGTTGGACCTTGGTAGACGTCGTTGCCGACCGCCACATCCAACACACCCGAGCTTGCACCGGCTGCGATGGTGATCGTCTTACCGCTTTCGAGCGTGACCGTTACAGGACCATTTTGCGCAGTGACCGGCTTGCCATCGGCGCCGGTCAGGGTGGCGGTGTAGGTGATCGTGCCGTTTTCATTCACGGTCGGGTTGGCGGTCAAGGTCACGGTAGTGGTGTCGTTGACGTCGCTGACCACGGTGCTGACTGGCGTGTTGTTCGGCGCGATGGCTTCCAGGTTGCCGCCGGATGCGTCTTTGATCGACTCGGTGACGGTGGTTGGGCCTTGGTAGACGTCGTTGCCTACCGCCACATCCAACACGCCCGAGCTTGCACCGACTGCGATGGTGATTGTCTTGCCGCTTTCGAGCGTCACGGTGACCGGACCGTTCTGGGCAGTGACGGGTTTGCCATCGGCACCCGTCAGCGTGGCGGTGTAGGTGATCGTGCCGTTTTCATTCACGGTTGGGTTGGCGGTCAGCGTCACAGCGGTCGTGTCGTTGACGTCGCTGACGATAGTGCTGACCGGAGCGGTGTTCGGTGCGATGGCTTCGAAGTTGCCACCGGTTGCATCTTTTATCGACTCGGTGACCGTGGTTGGACCTTGGTAGACGTCGTTGCCAACCGCTACATCCAACACACCCGAGCTTGCGCCCGCTGCGATGGTGATCGTCTTACCGCTTTCGAGCGTGACCGTTACAGGACCGTTCTGCGCAGTGACTGGCTTGCCATCGGCGCCCGTCAAGGTCGCGGTATAAGTGATCGTGCCGTTTTCATTCACGGTCGGGTTGGCGGTCAAGGTCACGGTGGTCGTGTCGTTAACATCGCTGACCACAGTGCTGACTGGCGTGGTGTTCGGTGCGATGGCTTCGAGGTTGCCGCCGGATGCCGAGGCAATCGATTCAGTAACCGTCGTAGGGCCTTGGTAGACGTCGTTGCCAACCGCTACATCCAACACACCCGAGCTTGCTCCGGCTGCGATAGTGATGGTTTTACCACTGTCCAAGGTCACGGTAACCGGACCATTTTGCGCAGTGACCGGCTTGCCATCGGCACCCGTCAGCGTGGCGGTGTAGGTGATCGTGCCGTTTTCATTCACGGTTGGGTTGGCGGTCAGCGTCACGGTGGTCGTGTCGTTGACATCACTGACCACAGTACTGACTGGCGTGGTGTTCGGCGCGATGGCTTCCAGGTTGCCGCCGGATGCGTCTTTGATCGACTCGGTGACGGTGGTTGGGCCTTGGTAGACGTCGTTGCCCACTGCCACATCCAACACACCCGAGCTTGCACCGGCTGCGATGGTAATCGTCTTGCCGCTTTCGAGCGTGACCGTTACGGGACCATTTTGCGCGGTGACGGGTTTGCCATCGGCACCCGTCAGCGTGGCGGTGTAAGTGATCGTGCCGTTTTCGTTCACGGTTGGGTTAGCGGTCAGCGTCACAGTGGTCGTGTCATTGACGTCGCTGACCACAGTGCTGACTGGCGTGGTGTTCGGTGCGATGGCTTCGAGGTTGCCACCGGATGCCGAGGCAATCGATTCGGTAACCGTCGTTGGACCTTGGTAGACGTCGTTGCCAACCGCTACATCCAACACACCCGAGCTTGCACCGGCTGCGATGGTGATGGTTTTACCACTGTCCAAGGTCACGGTAACCGGACCATTTTGCGCAGTGACCGGCTTTCCATCGGCACCGGTCAGGGTGGCGGTGTAAGTGATCGTGCCGTTTTCGTTCACGGTCGGGTTAGCCGTCAGCGTCACGGTGGTGGTGTCGTTGACGTCGCTGACCACAGTGCTAACTGGCGTGGTGTTAGGTGCGATAGCTTCGAGGTTGCCACCGGTTGCATCTTTGATCGACTCGGTGACGGTAGTTGGGCCTTGGTAGACGTCGTTGCCTACCGCCACATCCAACACACCCGAGCTTGCACCGGCTGCGATGGTGATGGTTTTACCACTGTCCAAGGTCACGGTAACCGGACCATTTTGCGCGGTAACAGGCTTGCCATCGGCACCCGTCAGCGTGGCGGTATAAGTGATCGTGCCGTTTTCGTTCACGGTTGGGTTAGCGGTCAGCGTCACAGTGGTCGTGTCGTTGACATCGCTGACGATAGTGCTGACCGGAGCGGTGTTAGGCGCGATGGCTTCGAGGTTGCCGCCGGATGCCGAGGCAATCGATTCAGTAACCGTCGTAGGGCCTTGGTAGACGTCGTTGCCGACCGCTACATCCAAGACACCAGAGCTCGCTCCGGCTGCGATAGTGATGGTTTTACCACTGTCCAAGGTCACGGTAACCGGACCATTTTGCGCAGTGACCGGCTTGCCATCGGCACCCGTCAGCGTGGCGGTGTAGGTGATCGTGCCGTTTTCGTTCACGGTCGGGTTAGCGGTCAGCGTCACGGTGGTGGTGTCGTTGACATCGCTGACCACAGTGCTGACTGGCGTGGTGTTCGGTGCGATAGCTTCGAGGTTGCCACCGGATGCGTCTTTGATCGACTCGGTGACGGTGGTTGGACCTTGGTACACGTCGTTGCCGACCGCTACATCCAACACACCCGAGCTTGCGCCCGCTGCGATGGTGATGGTCTTACCGCTGTCCAAGGTCACGGTGACCGGACCGTTCTGCGCAGTGACGGGCTTGCCATCGGCGCCCGTCAAGGTCGCGGTATAAGTGATCGTGCCGTTTTCGTTCACGGTCGGATTCGCGGTCAGCGTCACGGTGGTCGTGTCGTTAACGTCGCTGACGATAGTGCTGACCGGAGCGGTGTTCGGCGCGATGGCTTCGAGGTTGCCACCGGATGCCGAGGCAATCGATTCAGTAACCGTCGTAGGGCCTTGGTACACGTCGTTGCCGACCGCTACATCCAACACACCCGAGCTTGTGCCCGCTGCGATGGTGATGGTCTTACCGCTGTCCAGGGTCACGGTAACCGGACCATTTTGCGCAGTGACTGGCTTGCCATCGGCGCCGGTCAGGGTCGCGGTATAAGTGATCGTGCCGTTTTCATTCACGGTCGGGTTGGCGGTCAAGGTCACGGTAGTGGTGTCGTTGACGTCGCTGACCACAGTGCTGACTGGCGTGGTGTTAGGTGCGATAGCTTCGAGGTTGCCACCGGTTGCATCTTTGATCGACTCGGTGACGGTGGTTGGGCCTTGGTAGACGTCGTTGCCTACCGCCACATCCAACACGCCCGAGCTTGCACCGACTGCGATGGTGATTGTCTTGCCGCTTTCGAGCGTCACGGTGACCGGACCGTTCTGGGCAGTGACGGGTTTGCCATCGGCACCCGTCAGCGTGGCGGTGTAGGTGATCGTGCCGTTTTCATTCACGGTTGGGTTGGCGGTCAGCGTCACAGCGGTCGTGTCGTTGACGTCGCTGACGATAGTGCTGACCGGAGCGGTGTTCGGTGCGATGGCTTCGAGGTTGCCGCCGGATGCCGAGGCAATCGATTCAGTAACCGTCGTAGGGCCTTGGTAGACGTCGTTGCCAACCGCTACATCCAACACACCCGAGCTTGCACCGGCTGCGATGGTAATCGTCTTACCGCTTTCGAGCGTGACCGTTACAGGACCATTTTGCGCGGTAACGGGCTTGCCATCGGCGCCGGTCAGGGTCGCGGTATAAGTGATCGTGCCGTTTTCGTTCACGGTCGGGTTAGCGGTCAACGTCACGGTAGTGGTGTCGTTGACATCGCTGACCACAGTACTGACTGGCGTCGTGTTCGGCGCAATGGCTTCGAGGTTGCCACCGGATGCCGAGGCAATCGATTCAGTAACCGTCGTTGGGCCTTGGTAGACGTCGTTGCCCACTACCACATCCAACACGCCCGAGCTTGCACCGGCTGCGATGGTAATCGTCTTACCGCTTTCGAGCGTGACCGTTACAGGACCATTCTGGGCAGTGACGGGCTTGCCATCGGCGCCGGTTAGGGTCGCGGTATAAGTGATCGTGCCGTTTTCATTCACAGTCGGGTTAGCAGCCAACGTCACGGTAGTGGTGTCGTTGACATCGCTGACGATAGTGCTGACCGGAGCGGTGTTCGGCGCGATGACTTCCAGGTTGCCGCCGGATGCCGAGGCAATTGATTCGGTAACCGTCGTTGGACCTTGGTAGACGTCGTTGCCGACCGCTACATCCAATACACCCGAGCTTGCACCGGCTGCGATGGTGATCGTCTTGCCGCTGTCCAGGGTCACGGTAACCGGACCATTTTGCGCAGTGACCGGCTTGCCATCGGCACCCGTCAAGGTCGCAGTGTAAGTGATCGTGCCGTTTTCATTCACGGTCGGGTTAGCCGTCAGCGTCACGGTGGTCGTGTCGTTGACGTCGCTGACGATAGTGCTGACCGGAGCGGTGTTCGGTGCGATGGCTTCGAGGTTGCCACCGGATGCCGAGGCAATCGATTCAGTAACCGTCGTTGGGCCTTGGTAGACGTCGTTGCCCACTGCCACATCCAATACGCCCGAGCTTGCGCCGGCTGCGATGGTGATTGTCTTACCGCTTTCGAGCGTGACCGTTACAGGACCATTTTGCGCGGTGACCGGCTTGCCATCGGCACCCGTCAGCGTGGCGGTGTAGGTGATCGTGCCGTTTTCATTCACGGTTGGGTTGGCGGTCAGCGTCACGGTGGTCGTGTCGTTAACGTCGCTGACGATAGTGCTGACCGGAGCGGTGTTCGGCGCGATGGCTTCGAGGTTGCCGCCGGATGCCGAGGCAATCGATTCGGTAACCGTCGTTGGACCCTGGTAGACGTCGTTGCCCACTGCCACATCCAACACGCCCGAGCTTGCGCCGGCTGCGATGGTGATGGTCTTGCCGCTGTCCAAGGTCACGGTAACCGGACCGTTCTGGGCAGTGACCGGCTTTCCATCGGCACCCGTCAAGGTCGCGGTATAAGTGATCGTGCCGTTTTCGTTCACGGTCGGATTCGCGGTCAGCGTCACGGTGGTCGTGTCGTTAACGTCGCTGACGATAGTGCTGACCGGAGCGGTGTTCGGTGCGATGGCTTCGAGGTTGCCACCGGATGCCGAGGCAATCGATTCGGTAACCGTCGTTGGACCTTGGTAGACGTCGTTGCCAACCGCTACATCCAACACACCCGAGCTTGCACCGGCTGCGATGGTGATGGTTTTACCACTGTCCAAGGTCACGGTAACCGGACCGTTCTGGGCAGTGACGGGTTTGCCATCGGCACCCGTCAGCGTGGCGGTATAAGTGATCGTGCCGTTTTCGTTCACGGTTGGGTTGGCGGTCAGCGTCACAGTGGTGGTGTCATTAACGTCGCTGACCACAGTACTGACTGGCGTGGTGTTAGGTGCGATAGCTTCGAGGTTGCCGCCGGATGCGTCTTTGATCGACTCGGTGACAGTGGTTGGACCTTGGTAGACATCGTTGCCAACCGCTACATCCAACACACCCGAGCTTGCACCGGCTGCGATGGTGATGGTTTTACCGCTTTCCAGCGTCACGGTAACCGGACCGTTCTGAGCAGTGACGGGTTTGCCATCGGCACCCGTCAGCGTGGCGGTGTAAGTGATCGTGCCGTTTTCGTTCACGGTCGGATTCGCGGTCAGCGTCACGGTGGTCGTGTCGTTGACGTCGCTGACCACAGTGCTGACTGGCGTGGTGTTCGGTGCGATGGCTTCGAGGTTGCCGCCGGATGCCGAGGCAATCGATTCAGTAACCGTCGTAGGGCCTTGGTAGACGTCGTTGCCTACCGCCACATCCAACACACCCGAGCTTGCACCGGCTGCGATGGTGATGGTTTTACCACTGTCCAAGGTCACGGTAACCGGACCATTTTGCGCAGTGACCGGCTTGCCATCGGCACCGGTCAGCGTGGCGGTATAAGTGATCGTGCCGTTTTCATTCACGGTCGGGTTGGCGGTCAACGTCACGGTCGTGGTGTCAAGCGAATCAGTGATCGTCGTGACCGCAGGCGCCGTATTCGGAACCAGGTTCTCGAAGTTACCCCCAGTTGCGCCAGTAATGGTGGTGCTGACAGTACTGCCATTGTTGTAGACATCGTTCGGCGGGGTATCGACAGCGACGGTGCCGGTGGTCTGGCCGGCGGCAATGGTAATGACCGAGCCGTTGCTCAAGGTCACGGTCACTGGCGTCTGGGCCGGATTGGTCAGCGTGGCGGTGTAAGTGATCTGACCGCCTTCGGTAACGGTGTCGCCTGCGCTCAGGGTGACGGTGGTGGTGTCGACGGTGTCGGTGATCTGGGTAACGGCGGGCGTGGTGGGTACGGTCACGGCGATGCCGCTGCCGCCGGTGGTGCCGGTGACAGTCACGCTGATCTGGCTTGGGTCGTTATAGACCGTGTCGTTCGGCGCGAGCGGCACATTGACGCTGCCGGTCAGTTGTCCGGCTGGAATGACGATGACTGCACCGTTGGACAAGGTCACGGTCAGGTTGGTCAGCGGCGCCTGGGTGACGGTCGCGGTGTAGACCAGCACGCCGCCGGCCTCGGTCAGGGTCGGCGTGGCGCTCAGCGTCATGGTCGCATTGAGCACGGCGTTGGCGGTCGTATCGGCGGAGGTGTCGCCACCCAGGATGTTGTCATCGGTGGCGGCAGCCGCGGCGAGTCCTTCCGTGGGAAAACCGATTGTCGGATCGACGCTGCCAGCCGTGGCATCCAGTACGACGAAGCTGTGGCCACCACCGGCCGCACCGCCCGTGCCAGCAGCGGTTGGGCCGGCAGCGGTGGCTTCCAGGGCGGTCGTCGGGTCGACGCCCGCGGCGATGGCTTGTTGCAGTTCGTCTACCGAGGGCGCGGCTTGGGCGGCGGCCTGTTCCAGATCAGTGGAGGAGTCCGCAGCATTGGCGCTCCATTGGGTGTCCCGGCCCAGGTCCAGCGAGCGGCCATCGGCCAGCTCCAATGTGACGGCACCGGCAGGGCCGGTGTCCAACTGGTCGCCCACGTTAAGGCGGTCGCCTTCAATGAGTACGCGCCGAATACCCTCGGGGGATACGGCGAAAACCTGACCAACAATGCTTTTGACGACGGCAATAACACTGCTCATTGAAGACTCTCCGGGTACCACGTTCAGTAGACTTCCATGGACCCGACAGCCTCGTTGGCCGTAGCGGTCTGGACGTACATGCTCACTAAGGGAAAATGTTTTGACGCTTTAAATTTGACGATTTATTGGCGGCAACTGCGGAAGGTTTTTGTTGCTGCCAAACTATTGACCTTCTGCCGGCCATCCTAAACAATCGCTTCTGTAATGTCACATTGATATTTAAGCGGCGACCTGTTCTTTCAGTGCGTGTTCCAACCCCTGTTTTGAACTTTCCGACATACGGTCATTCCGGTTGCCATCATCCGATGCAGCGCCACGTTTCGCTGTGATTCAAGACAAGCGTTTTCGGGATTTAACCAACCATGCGTTCGCATCTGCTCAAGGCTTTACCTTTCGCCCTCGCCGCCAGTTTCGTACAAGCACAAACCTTGCCGCAGGCCATGCAACAAGCATTGGATGTTCATCCGGAAATCCAGGCGGGCGTGAACAGTCGCCTGGCGGCGGATTATCAGCTCAAGGCTGCCAAGGGCGGCTACCTGCCTAGAGTGGACCTCGCAGCCGGGTACGGCCGTGAAGGCACCGACAGCGTGACCACCCGTTCGGGCACCAATAATCATTGGGAAACCTTGAACCGCAGTGAGTCGAGCCTGCGCCTGTCGCAAATGGTTTTTGACGGTTTTGCGACGTCCAGCGAAGTGGGGCGTCAACAAGCCAACGTCAATGCCCGTGCCTATTCCTTGCTCGACGCCTCTGAGCGCACTGGCTTGACCGTGGCCCAGGTGTACCTGGACGTGCTGACCCGTCGCGAATTCGTGCGCCTGGCCGAGGAAAACCTCAAAAGCCACGAACGCATCTTCGATCAGATCAAGCTGCGCACCTCCCGTGGCGTAGGCAGCGGCGCCGACCTGGACCAGGCCGAAGCGCGCATGGCCCAGGCCCGCAATAACCTCATCACCGAACAGACCAATCTGGCCGACGCCGAGACCAATTACCTCAGCGCCGTCGGCCAACTGCCGGATCAATTGGAGCGTCCCGCCGACTTTATGGCGCTGCTGCCGGCCAACCTCACCGAAGCCCGCGCCCAGATGCTAGACAACAGCCCGGTGCTGCGTTCGGCCGAAGCGGATATCGCCGCTGCCGAGCAGCAGTACGCGGCCGCCAAGTCGAGCTTCTATCCGCGCTTCGACGCAGAGCTGGGTCGCACCGCCGACAATGACCTGGACGGCCAGAACGGCCACAACAATGAATGGCAAGCCATGCTGCGCATGCGCTTCAACCTGTACGCCGGTGGCAGTAACAAGGCCGACCTGGAATCCAAGTCCTACCTGTCCAACCAGGCGCTGGATATCCGCAACAACGCGCTGCGCCAGTTGAACGAAGAATTGGGCCTGGCCTGGAACGCGTTGAACAACGCCAACGCCCAAGTGCCGATCGCCCAGCAATACGTCGACCGCAGCGCCAACGTGCGCACGGCCTATCAGAAGCAGTTCAGCCTCGGCGAGCGTACCTTGCTCGACTTGCTCGACAGCGAAAACGAGTTGTTTAGCGCTTCCCGTCGCCTGGCGGAAATCAAGAACGTGCAGCTGTTCACCCAGTACCGGATCAAGGCAACCATGGGCCAGTTGCTGAAAAGCCAGGGTGTGGTCGCGCCGTTGGCATCGGTTGTGCAGAACGACGTGAAACCCAAGGTCCAGTTACCTGGGATGAATTGAGTCCTCCCACCCGTTTTTATCAGTCAGAGTGCCGAGCGTGGAATCAGAAGTCAGTCCAGTCGAACTAGTTCATGACCCGCGCACGCTGCACGACGACCCATTGTTGGATGGTTTGCTGGCGCTTTGCATGCTGCATCAGAAGCCTGCCAGCGCGGCGATGCTCACCACCGGCCTGCCGTTGCCCAAGCAACGGCTGAGCGTCGAATTATTGTCGCGTGCGGCGGCCCGTGCCGGTCTGCAAGGCCGGGTGCTGCAGCGCAAGCTTGAACAAATCCCCGCCATTGCAATGCCCGCCCTGTTGCTGCTTAAGGAAGGCCGCAGCGCCGTGCTGCTGGGCTGGGCCGGGGACGGCCAGGCGCGCTTGCTGCTCAGCGAAAGCGAAGGCGGCGAAGTCACGGTGAGCCATGAGCTGCTTGCCGACGACTACAGCGGCAAAGTTTTTTTCGCCCAACCGCAGCATAAATTTGACGTCAACCACGGCACGCTCATTCCCCGCGCGCGATCCTGGTTTCGCGACACGCTCAAGCGTTCCCGCTGGCTGTACGCCGACGCCATCGCCGCCAGCCTGTTGATCAACATCATCGCCATGGCCGCTCCGCTGTTCGTGATGAACGTCTACGATCGCGTGGTGCCGAACCAGGCCGAGTCGACGCTGTGGGTACTCGCCGTCGGGATCACCGGCGCCTATGTGTTCGACCTGATCCTGAAAATGCTGCGCAGCTTGTGCCTGGATTTGGCGGGCAAGAAAACCGACTTGATCATTTCGGCGACGCTGTTCGAGCGCATCGTCGGCATGGCCATGAAATACCGCCCTGCGCGGGTGGGCAGCTTTGCCCAGAATATTCATGAGTTCCAGAGCCTGCGGGATTTCCTTGCCTCGCTGACCCTCACCAGCCTGATCGACCTGCCGTTCACCCTGCTGATCTTCATGGTCATCGCGATCCTCGGTGGGCATCTGGTGTGGATTCCGGTGCTGGCGTTCCCGATTGCCTTGCTGATCGGTTATGCGTTGCAAAAGCCTCTGGTCGCGACCATGGAGCGCACCATGGCCTTGGGCGCCGAGCGTCAATCCAGCCTGATCGAAACCCTCGCCGGCCTGGATGCGGTGAAGGTCAACAACGCCGAGAGTGAGCGGCAATATCAGTGGGAACAAACCATCGGCACCCTGGGCCGTCTCGAACTGCGGGTGAAAATGCTGTCCGGCCTGGCGATGAACATCACCTTGCTGATCCAGCAGCTGGCCGGGGTGATCATGATCGTCTTCGGTGTCTACCAGATCATCGCCGGCAACCTGAGCATGGGCGGGTTGATCGCTTGCTACATGCTCAGCGGTCGTGCCCTGAGCCCATTGGCGTCGCTGTCGGGCTTGTTGACCCGTTACCAGCAGGCGCGGGTGACCATGACGTCTGTCGATCAAATGATGGAGCTGCCCCAGGAACGCAATTTCGAAGAGCGTCCGCTTAGCCGCAAGGTCTTGCAGGGTGCAGTTGAATGCCGGCAGTTGAATTTCACCTACCCGAACCAGCAGAACCCCGCGTTGAAGAACATCAACCTGGTGATCAAGCCGGGCGAAAAGATTGGCATCATCGGCCGCAGTGGCTCGGGCAAAAGCTCGCTCGCCAAGTTGCTGGTGGGTCTGTACCAGCCTGACGACGGCGCGTTGCTGGTGGACGGCGTGGACATTCGCCAGATCGACGTCAGCGAGCTGCGTTACAACATTGGCTATGTGCCCCAGGACATCCAGTTGTTGGCCGGCACCCTGCGCGACAACCTGACCTCCGGCGCCCGTTACGTCGAAGACGAATTGGTGCTCCAGGCTGCGGAACTGGCAGGCGTACACGAGTTCGCACGCCTGCATCCGCAAGGCTACGAGCTGCAAGTGGGCGAGCGGGGACAGAACCTGTCCGGCGGCCAGCGCCAGAACGTCGCCCTGGCTCGCGCGTTGCTACTCAATCCGCCCATCCTGTTGCTGGACGAACCTACCAGCGCCATGGACAACACCGGCGAAGAACGCTTGAAGCAGCGCTTGGCCGCCGTGGTGGAAAACAAGACGGTGCTGTTGGTGACGCACCGGGCGTCGTTGCTGTCGCTGGTGGATCGCCTGTTGGTGGTCGACCGAGGGCAGATCCTCGCCGACGGTCCCAAGGCCGCCGTGATGGAAGCGTTGAAAAAGGGGCAGATCAGTGTTGCTTAAATCAGGTTTGAAGGGCGCTGTGGGCCGCTATTTCAAGGGTTCCGACTCGCTGCATGGCCAACCGCTGCCCGAGGTCAACAAGGCACTGATCGAGGACGCCCCGCGAGTGGTGCGCCTGACGATCTGGGGCATCATCGGCTTCTTTGTGTTCTTGGTGCTGTGGGCCAACTTCGCTGAGATCGACGAAGTGACCAAGGGCGACGGCAAGGCAATCCCATCGTCCAAGATCCAGAAGATCCAGAACCTGGAAGGTGGCATCGTCGCTGAGCTGTTCATCAAGGAAGGGCAGATCGTCGAGGCTGGCGCGCCGCTGATTCGCCTGGACGACACGCGGTTTGTCTCCAATGTCGGGGAAACCGAGGCCGATCGCCTGTCGATGCTGCTGCGGGTCGAGCGCCTGAGCGCCGAGGTTGAAGATAGACCGCTGAATTTTCCGGCCGATGTGCTCGAGGCCGTACCGGGCCAGGCCGCCAGCGAAGAGTCGTTGTACATCAGCCGTCGCCAGCAACTGCACGATGAGATCGGTGGCTTGCAGGAGCAGTTGATCCAGCGCCAGCAGGAGCTGCGCGAGTTCGTGTCCAAGCAGGCGCAGTACCGCTCCGGCCTGGCGCTGCAACGCCAGGAAATCAACATGTCCGAGCCGCTGGTGGCCCAAGGCGCGGTGTCGCCGGTGGAGGTGCTGCGGCTCAAGCGCGCCGAAGTCGAGACCCGCGGGCAACTGGACGCCACGACGCTGGCGATTCCTCGCGCCGAGTCGGCCATCAAGGAAGTGCAGCGCAAGATCGACGAGACCCGCGGTAAATTCCGCAGCGAAGCCTTGACCCAACTCAACGAAGCGCGCACCGACCTGAACAAGGCCCAGGCCACCGGCAAGGCCCTGGAAGACCGCGTGAGCCGGACTCTGGTGACGTCGCCGGTGCGCGGCATCGTCAACAAAATGCTGGTGAACACCATCGGTGGCGTGATCCAGCCGGGTAGCGACCTGGTGGAGATCGTGCCGCTGGACGACACCATCCTGGTGGAGGCGAAAATCCGTCCCCAGGACATCGCCTTCCTGCACCCCGGCCAGGACGCCACGGTGAAATTCACGGCTTACGACTACACCATCTATGGCGGGCTGAAAGCCAAGCTGGAACAGATCGGCGCCGACACCATCACCGATGAAGACAAGAAAAGCACTTACTACATCATCAAGCTGCGCACCGAGCGTAGCCACCTGGGCACGTCTGAAAAGCCGTTGCTGATCATCCCGGGGATGGTGGCGTCAGTGGACATCATCACCGGCAAGAAGACCGTGCTGAGCTACCTGCTCAAGCCGATCGTCAAAGCCCGGGCCGAGGCTTTGCACGAGCGGTAAATTAATCGAGCTGTGACTCGGTGCTTTTGTGGCGAGGGAGCTTGCTCCCGCTGGGTCGCGCAGCGGCCCCATGAAAAGCGACCAGCGCCGCGCACTCAAGCGGGAGCAAGCTCCCTCGCCACGGGCGTCGTTTCCAGACCGTCGGTTCGGCCATATGATTATGCGTTTTTAATATTTAAACTAACGCTCTTATATCTTTAAAGTCATCCCCCTGCGTACCTGCCGACCAATCGGCGCGCCGCACGACACAAACCAACACGGTAACGCCGTGAGTTTTGATCGATTGCGCGCCATTGAAGCGCGCCGTGCGTGGGAGTGATGTATGTCAGCCGTCTCTTTTTCTCCAGATTCAAATGCCGCGAACATCGCGCCGCAGTCGTTCGAGATCCGCCCATTCCCCGATGCCGTAGGCGCCGAGATTATCGGCCTGGACCTGTCCCGGCCCATCGACGACCAGGATTTCGCTCGCATCCACCGCGCCCACCTCGACTATCAGGTGGTGGTGTTGCGCGACCAACGCATCACCCCCGAACAGCACATCGCCTTCAGCCGTCGTTTTGGCGTGCTGCAGATCCATGTGCTCAAGCAGTTCCTGCTCGCCGGGCATCCGGAAATCCTCATCGTTTCCAACATCATCGAAAACGGTCAATCCGTCGGCCTTGGGGACGCCGGCAAGTTCTGGCATTCGGACCTTTCCTATAAGCAATTGCCCAGCCTCGGCTCGATGCTCCATGCCCAGGAGCTGCCGAGCGAAGGCGGCGATACGCTATTCGCTGACATGCACAAGGCCTGGGACGGTTTGCCCGAAACGCTGCGGAAGGCGGTCGAGGGCCGTTCGGCGGCGCATTCCTACACGGCGCGCTACAGCGAGACCAAATTCGAAGGCAACTGGCGCCCGACGTTGACGCCAGAGCAACTGGCCCAGGTGGCCGAAGTGGTGCATCCAATCGTCCGCACCCACCCGGAAACCGGGCGTAAAGCGTTGTTCGTCAGCGAGGGCTTCACCACCCGCATCGTTGGTTTGCCAGAGGATGAAAGCACCGCAATCCTGACGCAGCTGTATGCCCACAGCGTGCTGCCCCAGAACATCTATCGCCATCAATGGCAGCCCCACGACCTGGTGTTCTGGGACAACCGCTCGCTGATCCACTTGGCAGCCGGTTGCCCGAGCCATCTGCGTCGCAAGCTGTACCGCACCACCATCCAGGGCGACGCCCCTTTCTGATCGGCTGCGCAGCGCGCAAATTGCCCGGAGAATCACCATGTCCAAACGCCTTGTTTTTGCACCGTTGGCCGCAGCTATCGGCCTGGGGTTCAGCCTGCTCGCCGGCAGCCTGATCGCGCCGGCCAGCGCCCACGCCGAAGGCGAGATTCGCATCGCCGAGCAGTTCGGCATCGTTTACTTGTTGTTGAACGTGGTTCGCGACCAGCAACTGATCGAGAAACACGGTAAGGAGGAGGGCATCGATATCAAGGTCGACTGGACCCAACTATCGGGCGGTGCGGCGGTCAACGATGCGTTGTTGTCGGGCTCCATCGACATTGCCGGGGCCGGTGTCGGGCCGTTGTTGACGGTCTGGGACCGCACCCGTGGCAAGCAGAACGTCAAGGCCGTGGCATCCTTGGGCAATTTCCCCTATTACCTGCTGAGCAACAACCCGACCGTCAAGACCATCGCTGACTTCACCGAGAAGGACCGCATCGCGGTGCCGGCGGTGGGCGTGTCGGTGCAATCGCGGTTCTTGCAACTGGCCGCCGCCAAGCAGTGGGGCGACAAGGATTTCAATCGTCTCGACAAGTACACCCTGGCCGTCCCGCACCCGGACGCCACGGCCGCGCTGATTGCCGGCGGCACCGAGTTGACCGGGCACTTTTCCAACCCGCCGTTCCAGGATCAGGCCCTGCAAAACCCCAACGTCCACGTCGTACTCAATTCCTATGACGTGCTCGGGCCGAACTCGCCCACCGTACTGTTCGCCACCGAAAAATTCCGTGATGAAAACCCGAAGACGTACAAGGCGTTCATCGAGGCCCTGACCGAGGCCGCCGAGTTTGCCCAGAATGACAAAGGCGCGGCGGCGGACACTTACCTGCGGGTGACAAAGGCCAAGATTGACCGCGCGACCTTGCTCAAGATCATCGAAAACCCCCAGATCGAATTCACCGTCACGCCGAAGAACACTTACCCATTGGCTGAGTTCCTCTACCGCGTCGGTGCGATCAAGAACAAACCGGCCTCCTGGGAAGATTATTTCTTCCAGGACGCAAAACCGTTGCAGGGGAGCTGATCGTCATGAACGCGCCATTGCAAGGCCACGCGGCCAGCAACGCCACCCGCACCGACACCGCGTTGCTGGCGGTGGACAACGTCAGCCTGGAATACCGCACCCCGCAGCGTGTGGTGCGGGCTACCCATCAAGTCAGTTTCGAAGTCGATCCGGCGGACCGTTTTGTACTGCTCGGCCCGTCCGGGTGCGGCAAGTCCACGCTGCTCAAGGCCATCGGCGGTTTCATCGCGCCGAGTGAAGGCGAGATCCGATTGCAAGGCCAAACCGTCAACGCGCCGGGTCCGGACCGGATCGTCGTGTTCCAGGAGTTCGACCAACTGCCGCCCTGGAAAACCGTCAAGCAGAACGTGATGTTCGCGCTGCTGGCGTCGGGCACGCTCAAGCGTCGCGAAGCCGAAGAGCGGGCGCTGCACTACCTCGACAAAGTGGGGCTGGCGGCGTTTGCCGATGCCTACCCCCACACCTTGTCGGGGGGCATGAAGGCCCGTGTCGCGATTGCCCGGGCGCTGGCGATGCAGCCGAAAATCCTGTTGATGGACGAGCCCTTCGCCGCACTCGATGCCCTGACCCGGCGCAAAATGCAGGAAGAATTGTTGCTGCTCTGGGAGGAGGTGCGTTTCACCCTGCTGTTCGTCACTCACTCCATCGAGGAGGCGCTGGTGGTGGGCAATCGTATTCTGCTGTTGTCGCCGCACCCGGGACGGGTCCGGGCGGAAATCCACAGCCATCAATACGATCTGCACAGCCTTGGCGGCGTGGGTTTCCAGCACACGGCCCGGCGGATTCATTCGTTGCTGTTCGAGCAAGGCCAGTCGCCGGACGCCGAGCGTGAGCTGGGGTTTGCCGATATCCGTATCGCGTATTGAGGAAAGCGTTTGATGAGCCAGTTATTGCCAGTGCGCGAAGAATACGAAGTCGATCTGCAACCGCTGACCCACGTGCCGCTGGAGCGGGAGTTGCCCTTGGGCCAGCGCCTGTGGCAACAGGGTTGGCTGCGTAAAAGTGTGATTCTGATAGTGCTGGCGGTGCTGTGGGAGGGCGTGGCGCGTTACCAGAACAACGATTTGCTGCTGCCGAGCTTCCTGCAAACCGCCAACGCGTTGTACGACGGTTTGCTCAGCGGCGAGCTGCTGGGCAAGGTGTGGATTTCCCTGGTGGTGCTGCTCAAGGGTTATCTGCTGGGCATCATCCTGGCGTTTGGCTTGACCACTTTGGCGGTATCGACGCAGTTGGGCCGCGACCTGCTCAGCACGTTGACGTCGATGTTCAATCCACTGCCAGCCATCGCCCTGTTGCCATTGGCGCTGTTGTGGTTCGGCCTGGGACAGAACAGCCTGATTTTCGTGCTGGTGCATTCAGTGCTGTGGGCGCTGGCATTGAACATGTATGCGGGTTTTCTGGGCGTGTCCGAAACGCTGCGCATGGCCGGGCGCAACTACGGGCTCAAGGGCCTGCGCTTTGTGCTGTTCATCCTCATCCCGGCCGCGTTGCCGTCGATCCTCGCCGGGCTGAAGATCGGCTGGGCCTTCGCCTGGCGAACCCTTATCGCTGCCGAACTGGTGTTCGGCGCCACGAGCGGCAAGGGCGGTTTGGGCTGGTACATCTTCCAGAACCGCAACGAGCTGTACACCGACAAGGTGTTTGCCGGTTTGGCGGTGGTGATCCTGATCGGGCTGCTCGTCGAGAACCTGGTGTTCGACAGTCTGGAGCGGGTGACGGTGAAGCGTTGGGGGATGCAGCGTTGAACCGTTCTGAAGTCATCCTCCGAACCCGTGGCGAGGGAGCTCGCTCCCGCTCGGCTGCGCAGCAAAACCGGGCCATGCGGTTTGCCTGAAGGAATGTTGGGGGCCTGCTGCGCAGGCCAGCGGGAGCAAGCTCCCTCGCCACGGGTTTGGGGTTGTCTGGGCTGACGTCATCGCGGGCAGGCTTGCTCTCTCGCCACAGGAAGTGCGTTCAGTTCAGGGTTGTTCTCAATCCCCAGAAACGAAAAAACCGGCCGAAGCCGGTGTTTTCACCCCAACGGCCAGAGAATTTAATCTCTGCGTATGGGGTTGAGTGGGGGCATCCTAAGTAGAAGAAAGTGTAAGGCCAACGCTATCAGTGCTGATGTTACTTAACCCGTGGCGAGGGGATTCATCCCCGATGGGACGCGAAGCGGCCCTGAAAACAGTTATCTCGGTGTGTCAGGCTGTTGGTCTTCAACCATTTAGGTCTGCTGCGCAGCCCAACGGGGATAGATCCCCTCGCCACAGTGCGCGCATGACCAGCAGATTTCATACCTCTCACGGTTCCTCCTTGACGCTCTCCACCGCTGTCGTAGACTCCGCCCATCCGTCAGGGAGTAACGGTCATGCGACGTTTGTGCAGTTGGGTTGTGGGATTGGCCTTCATAACGTGCGGGGTTCAGGCGCAGACGCCGGCTTCCGACGATCCGTTGCTGGAGGGCAACATCTCCGCCAGTGCGTCGAGCAGCGAGGCGCGAGGAGTGCTTCGGGCGCGGGATCAAGCCGTGCTCGCCAGCGAGTTGGCCGGGCGGATTGTCGAGTTGCCGTTCAGTGAGGGTGAGTCGTTCAAGAAGGGCGACACCTTGGCGCGTTTCGATTGCTCGGCCTATCAGGCCCAGCTCAACGCGGCCCAGGCGGCGAGCCGGGGCGCCAGTGAAGAGCTGGCCCACAATCGGCAGCTCGCCGCGTTGAAATCCGTCGGGCGTTTCGAGGTGTCGCGGGCCGAGGCCCGGCTCAGCGAGGCCCAGGCGCAGTCCCAGGTTTATCAAGTGCAGGTCAAGCGCTGCAGCGTTATCGCGCCGTTCGACGGGCGGGTGGTGGCGCGCAAGGTCCAGCGTTATGAAAGCGTCGCGGCCGGAGCGCCGTTGCTAGACATCGTGGACAACCGCACGCTGGAAATTCACCTGCTGATTCCCTCGCGTTGGATGGGCAAGCTCAAGCCCGGCCAGCCCTTTACCTTTGTTCCCGATGAAACTGGCCAGCCGCTGCAAGCGACGGTCAAGCGCCTGGGCGCGCGCATCGACGAGGGCAGCCAGACGCTGTTGCTGGTGGCGAGTGTTCCGGATGCCAGCGGCCTGCTGTCCGGTATGAGCGGTACGGCGCGCTTCTCGGAGTCGAAGTGAACGCGCCGGTTTCGGGCAGCGCCGAGCAAGTGTTTGCCCGCTTCCTCGACCTGGAGCGCCAGACGAGGGCCGCGCGTACCCCGGAGCAGCTGAGCTACAGCTTGGTCAACGATGGCCAGGCCCTGTTCGGCTTTCGTCATGCCGCGCTATTGATCGCCGGTAAAGTGCAAGCCGTGACCGGCGTCAGCGCCGTCGAGCCGAACGCGCCGTTCGTGGCGTTTGTCGAGCAAGCAGTCGCGCAATTGTTCAAAAAGGGGACGCTGGACAAGGCGCGGGTCATTGCCCCTGACGAGGTGAGCGAATCGGTCCAGGCGGATTGGCGAAGCCTGTCGGCCGGGCACGTGTTCTGGCTGCCATTGATCGATCATCAAGGCCAGGTTTTCGGTGGCTTGTGGCTGGCCCGCGACCTTCCCTGGACGGCGCCGGAACAAGTGCTGCTGTCGCAGCTGGGCGACACCTACAGCCATGCGTGGCTGGCGCTGCAACCTCGCAAGCCGTGGCGCCTGCGCTGGACGCGCAAACGCCAGGTCGCGTTGGTGGCGGTATTGCTGCTGGGCTTGCTGATTCCGGTGCGCCAGTCCGTATTGGCCCCCGCTGAAGTGGTGCCGTTGGGCGGGCAGGTGGTGGCGGCGCCGTTGGATGGCGTAATCGCCGAATTCCGGGTCAAGCCCAACCAGACCGTCAAAAGCGGGGACCTGTTGCTGCGCTTCGAAAGCACCACCCTCAAGGCCCAGGCCGATGTGGCCGAGCGCGCGTTGGGCGTGGCCGAGGCGGAGCTCAAGGCCAATTCCCAGCGCTCGTTTGCCGACGCCGAGTCCAGTTCGAAGATCGCCTTGCTGGCGGCTCGCGTCGAGCAGAAACGCGCCGAGCGCGACTACGCGATGGAGTTGCTCAAGCGCAGCGAAGTCCGCGCCGAGCGTGACGGCATCGCGGTATTCGCCGACGCCGAGCGCTGGCTCGGCAAGCCCGTGCAGACCGGCGAGCGGCTGATGGAAATTGCCGATCCGAACCAGGCCGAGTTGCGTATCGAGTTGGCGGTGGGCGATGCGATTGCTCTGGAGCCGGGCGCGCAGGTGGCGTTGTTTCTCGACAGCGATCCGTTGCAACGGCACCTGGCCCGGCTTGAGCGTTCGGCCTACGAAGCGCAACCTACCGCCGCCGGACAGTTGGCCTATCGGTTGGATGCGCGATTCGATGCCACGGCGCCGCGCATCGGCCTGCGGGGCACGGCGAAGATTTTCGGCGATCGCGCGCCGCTGGCGTTGTACCTGTTGCGTCGGCCACTGGCAGGTCTGCGCCAGAGCGTGGGCTTGTAGCGTGGTCCTGCCGAGCTTGCGGGCCGATCTGCAACTGTCCGCGGCCGCCCCCGACCCGGACGGCTCACCCCAATGGACGCTGGCCGACCCGGTACGCGGCCGCTATTTCAAGTTGGGCGCGGCGGCCATGCGCATGCTGCGACACTGGTCCCTGGGCGATCCGGAACAAGTGCTGCAGGCGGCCAACCGCGAGCCGGGCCTGCCGCTCAATGACGAATCGCTGGAGCAGTTGCTGGGCTTCTTGCGCGGACATGACCTGATCAGCGCCATGGACCCGCAACAACGTGACAGCTATCAGTACAAGACGGCTTCCCAGCGCCAGAGCGTGTGGCAGATCCTGCTGCATCAATACCTGTTTTTCCGCATACCGCTGTGGCGTCCGGATGCGTTTCTCAATCGCGCCTGGCCTTGGCTCGCGCGGTTCGGCCCTGGCGTGCTGCGTTATGGAATACCGCTGACCCTGGGCCTGGGCATTTTCCTGGTGTCCAGGGACTGGCAGCGGTTTCTGGCGACCTTTCCACACCTGTTCAGCCTGGGGGGCGCGCTGGCATTCGGCGTGGCGTTGTTCTTTGCCAAGTTGTGCCACGAATTCGGTCACGCCTTCATGGCCAAGCGCGCCGGTTGCCGGGTGCAGAGCATGGGTGTGGCATTCATGGTGCTGTTGCCGATGTTTTATACCGACGTCAGCGACGCCTGGCGGATCAGGGATCGACGGGCCCGGCTGTTGATCGGCGCGGGCGGCGTGCTCGCCGAATTGCTGCTGGCCTGCATCGCTTTGCTGGCCTGGTCGCTGCTGCCCGATGGCCCGGCGCGCACCGCGGCGTTCATGCTTGCCAGCGCCACCTGGATCACCACACTGATCATCAACCTCAATCCCTTCATGCGCTTCGACGGGTATTTCCTGCTCAGCGATTTTTGGGCGGTGGATAACCTCCAGGGCCGCGCATTCGCCTTGTGTCGCTGGCGCCTGCGCGAAGCCTTGTTCGGTTATGGCGCGGCGGCGCCGGAGCCATGGTCGCCGAAGATGCGCCGGCGCTTGTTGGTGTGGGGCTATGGCGCCTGGCTGTGGCGCGCGGCGTTGTTCCTCGGTATCGCCCTGGCGGTCTATCACCTGTTCTTCAAGGTGCTGGGCATTTTCCTGATGATGGTGGAATTGGTCTGGTTCATTTTCATGCCTATCGTGAGTGAAGGACGGCAATGGTGGAACCGCCGCGAGCAGGCTCATCGCCCTCGTGTGTTGCTGACTGGCTTGGTGCTGCTGGTGTTGCTGCTGGTCCTGCTGTTGCCTTGGCGCAGCGCGGTGGAGGTCCCGACCATGCTGGAAGCCGGCCGTGCCAGCGCCTTGCATGCGCCGGTGGCGGCGCGGGTCAAGCAGGTCAATGTCCATGACGGCCAGGTTGTGGCCCAGGGCGATGTGTTGATCGAGCTGGAGTCGCCGGACATGGCGTCGCGCCTGGCCATCGTGCGCCGGGAAATCCAGATCCAACAGTTGCAGATGCGCCGCCAGGCCGGCCGCAGCGAAACCGCCGCCGATGCCGGTATCGTCGAACAGCAACTGGCCGAAGCAGTGGCCGAATACCGGGGCCTGGTCGCTCAGCGTGAGCGCCTGTTGTTGCGCGCGCCCCACGCCGGACAAGTACGCGACCTGCTGACGGATCTGCAAGCCGGGCGCTGGCTGTCGCCCACCCAACCCCTGGCTCGAGTGGTGCAGGATGACTCACGCTTGCGCGGCTACCTCACCGAAGCCGAGCTCTGGAGGGTCGCGCCGGGTGCCACGGGACGGTTTATTGCTGACGATCCGATGCACGCCTCGATTGCGGTGCAGCTCAACGAAATCGACGCCAACGGCGTAGCCTGGGTCGAGCAACAGGCGTTGACGTCCGACCACCACGGCCCCATCGCCGTGCGCCGTGATTCGCAACAGCGAGCCGAGCCGGTGCAGGCGCAGTATGGGGTTCGCTTGAGCGCCCTCGACGGGACGCCTGCCCCGGCCCAGCCGTTGCGTGGCGTGGTGGTGTTGCAGGGGCAGGGTGAATCGGTATTGGGAGCGGCCTGGCGTCGGGTGGCGGCGTTGGGTGTCAGGGAAAGCGGGTTCTAGGGAGCGGGCATGGATTCAGTGGCGGCAGAAGGGTTGGTGGTGCGTCCATCACGGGTCAACGATGGTCCGTTCTTGCAGGGCCTGTATCAGGCGGCGCGACCGGATCTGCAATGGATCGACGGCGAGCATGAGCAGGTGCAGCAAATCATCGCGCAACAGTTCCAGGTGCAGGAGCAAGGGCTGGGCGAGAACTTCCCCAACGCCATGCATTACGTCGTGGAAAAACTCGGCAGCGCCATCGGGGCCTTGAGTACGGATTTCGGCCCCAATGAAATTCGCGTGCTCTACCTGGCCTTCATTCCACAGGCCCGTGGGCAAGGTTATGGCCGAGCGGTATTGCAAGGGGTGCAGAAGGCGGCGCAACAGATCCGTTGCCCGGTGGCGACCGTGGTCTGGGCCAGCAACCCGCATGCTCGCCAACATTACCTGGCGCTGGGTTTTGAGGTACAAGAGCGCAACCCGGCGGCAGAGCGATTGGTGTGGTATCCGAAAGGAAACTGAGCGGCGCTATTTGCGTGTGGGAGCGAGTCCCGTCAGTTGAACGCGATGTAGAAATAACCCACCGACGGATCCCGCCCCATCGGTGGTATTCGCGATACGAAAACCCCTTCGAGCCTTCCCAGTTCCGGCACCTCCAGTGCGCAGAGCCCTTCGACGAAGTCTGTGCTTTGCAGGCTGTTGAACTCAACGCTGAACGGCATGCGTTCACTGCTGGGCATTTTCGTCCTGGGTGCTTCGTCCAGGGTGTCGAAACGCACCGGCAGGCATCTGCCGTCAGGCAGGGTCAGGCTGCCGGTCTGGCCCAGCAGCGGTTGGAAATGGCGGCTATGAACCTGTTGCAGCATGTCGATGCTCCCAAAGGCCGGAAGGCCAAGGCCTTCCGGCGGATTGTCAGTTGCGGGATGGAAAATAACCTTGCAGCGCGATGCTGAAGTTGATGGCCAGGAACGGGTTCATGATTGCCATGGGCATGTTGCCGCCGGTGGGGGATACCGTGCCGCTGACGGTGGTGCTGACGCCTTGCAACGGCACTGGCGAAGCGCCCTGTTGATCCGAATAGATCGCCGCCGAACCGGGCCCGGTGCCCGAGGTGCCGATGAATGAATTTGTGGGCGTCGGCGTGTTCACCGGATTGCTGGCCGGGTTCGCCAGTTGCAAGGTGGTGGCGGCGGTAATGCCGGTCAATGCATGGGTGTGGTTGGGCAGGTTGTTCAGCGTTGCGGTGACGTTTTCCGTGCCGGCGACTTCGCCGATCACCCGGGGAGTCAGGCCCAATCCGTCGCCTTGGCCGACGGGCATGCGGCCCTGCAGGTTGGGCAGCATGAAGGTGGTTTGTCCGTTGCCGCCGTACGTCACGCCGATCAAGGCGAACAAGGTCTGGTATTGGGCAAGGGACAGCGTCTGCCCATTGCACAGCGCCCAGTCCCTGGGTGCGAAGTTGAAGGCGAATGGCTGGATCGTGCCGATGAATACTTCCATAGATTCCTCATCCCTCAGGTTATTGGTCTGCGGGTGCCCGGCACAAAAAGGACAAGAGTGCGATCAGCCCGACTCCTTCGTTCCCTGGCCTGGTCACGCACGGCTGAGCGTAGACGGGGATGTCTGATTTCGCCGGGCGGAGGGGGTGAAAAAATCTTCGTTCCGCTTAACCGATTCACCCTTTCGACGCCTCGATACCGTCCATCTTCTTTACAGTTTTCGGCGCGCCTGATGGCAAAACACTACTAGGCGAAATTTTTGTTGTCGGCTACGCTTCGGCTACGAAGGGACTAAATACAAGGTGAAGGGATTGCCGCAGTTTCACTTTATTTCCGGTTTACCGCGCTCTGGCTCGACCCTGCTTTCTGCCATCCTGTTGCAGAATCCGCGCTTCCATGCCGGCATGACCAGCCCCGTCGGTACGCTGTTCAGCAGCGTCCTGCAGCAATGCAGCGCCGGCAGCGAATTCGGCTCGGTGATCGACACTGATCTGCGCCGTCGCCTGTTGCGTGGCCTCTTCGATTCCTACTACGCCGACAAGGCCGACAAACCGGTCATCTTCGACACCAACCGTCAATGGTGCGCCCGCTTGCCGGCCTTGCAGGACCTGTTTCCCCAGGCCAAGACCATCGCTTGCGTGCGCAACGTCGCCTGGATCCTCGATAGCCTGGAGCGGCTCTACCGCGCCAATCCCTTCGAGAACACCAAGCTGTTCAACGACGATGACGAGCGCAACACCGTCTACAGCCGTTGCGAAACCCTGGCCCAGCGCAATCGCCTGGTGGGGTTCGCCTGGACAGCGCTCAAGGAAGCCTATTACGGCGAGAACGCCGAGTCGTTGCTGATCGTTGACTACGACCTGTTGAGCCAGGCGCCCGAGCGGGTCATGCGGCTGGTCTATGAGTTCATCGGCGAGCCTTGGTTCGAGCACGATTTCAATCACTTGACCTACGACGCGCCGGCCTTCGACCAGGCCTTGGGCGTCGCCGGCCTGCACAAGGTCAAGCCCAAGGTTGCGCCGCAAGCCCGGCGGACCTTGCTGCCGCCGGATCTGTTCGAGAAGTATGCCGAGTTGTCGTTCTGGCGCGATGGCGCAGCCAGCGCGGCGAATGTCATTCGTATGAAAACCGACGCCGCGGTCAGCTGATCGCGGTTTTTTTCATTGGCGTGTTGAATAAGTTCGAGTCCAGGTGATCGTCATGTGGTGGAGCAAAGGCAAATCGCGGGTAACCGAGAGCACGCAACCCCTGGCATCGCCAATGATCATGTCTCTGGAACCGCGAATGCTGTTCGACGGCGCGGTGGCGGCCACCGTGGCCGATGCGGCGCAATCGGACGCGCAACCGACTGCCGAGGCGGCCAAGACGCCCACAGCGGACCAGCCTTCCGACACCCATGTTCCCCAAGGCCAGGCCGATGCCACCGAGGCCGCCGTCCCGGGCAAGTCCGTGGTGTTCGTCGATTCACGGGTCAAGGACGCTGGCAGCCTGCTGCAAGGCGTGGCCCCCGGGACCGAGGTGGTGCAACTGGATGCCACCAAGGACGGCCTGCAACAGATCGCCGATTACCTGGACACGCACCAGGGCGTCAGCTCGGTGCAGATCATCGCCCACGGCAACGCCGGTGACTTGTGGCTGGGCAACAGCTACCTGTCGGCGGACAACGTCCAGGCCCGCGCCGAGGTGCTGGCGCAGATCGGCCAGGACATGAACGCCGGCGGCGATATCCTGATCTACGGCTGCTACACCGCCGAAGGCGACCGCGGCATGAGCCTGGTCAATTCGCTGGCGCAGCTCACCGGCCGAGACGTGGCCGCTTCCGACGACCGCACCGGCCTGGGCGGCGACTGGAACCTGGAAATCGCCACCGGCACCATCGAAAGCGCCAACGTGCTGTCGAGCAAGGCCATGAGCGAGTACCAATGGGGCCTGGCCACCTGGACCGCCACCAACAACCTCAACACCGGCGTCGGTTCCCTGCGTGCGGCCCTGGCCTCCGCACAGAACGGCGACATCGTCACGTTCAATAACACCATGACCGTCGGGCTGACGTCGGTGCTGGTGGTCAACAAGAACGTCACCATCGATGGCGATCTCAACAACGACAACGTTGCCGACGTGACCCTGGATGGCCAATACCGGACCCAGATCATCAACGTGACGGCCGGCACGACGGCAACCCTCGATGGGCTGGTGATCACTCGGGGCATGGCGGCGGGTAACGGCGGCAATGGCGGCGACGATGCGCTGGTGTCCAAGGGCGGTGGTATCTACAACGCCGGCACCCTGACCCTGCGCAACGTCACGGTCACCGCGAACGCCGCGTCTGGCGGTGGTGGTGGCGGTGGCGTGACGCCGCAATACGCCGGTGGTGGCGGTGGTGGCGGTGGTGCGGTCGGTAGCGGTATCGGTGGCAAGGGCGGCGATACGCTCAACGCCACGGGTTCCAATGGCTCGGCCGGGCAGGGTGGCGCGGGCGGCGGCTTCTTCAACATTGGCGGGCGTGGCGGTTCCACCACGGGTGGTGCGGGCGGTGCGGCCTATCCGGGTTACAGCACCGGTTCGGCCGGAGGCACGGCCAGCAGCGGTGGCTTGTCCATCAGTGGCGGTGGCGGTGGCGACGGTTATGACGACATCGGTGGGGCAGGTGGCGGCGCGGTCGGGGGTATCTATAACGATACCGGCGCGACCCTGCGCGTCATTGGCAACTCGGTTATCTCCAACAACGTCGGTGCCGGCGGTGGCGGTGGCGGTGGTGGCGCCGGTGGGGGTTACACGCAGGCGGGCGGTGCGGGCGGCGTTGGTGTTGGCGCCATCTGGAACAAAGGCACGATCCTGATCACCGCCGTCAACTTCGCGGCCCTGGCGGGCAACGTCGGCGGCAGTGGTGTGGGTGGGACGAGTGCCGGCAGCGCCGGCGTTTCACCGGCATCGGTGGCCAACGTCTACGGTGACGGCGGCACCATCAATACCAACTATGTACCGGATGAGACACCGCCTACCGCGACCGTCGTGGTGGCCAATACCAACCTGAACTCCGGTGGCACGACGACGGTGACCATCACCTTCTCCGAGGCCGTAACGGGCCTCACCGCGGCGGACCTGACGGTGCAGAACGGCACCGTTGGCCTCTTGAGCAGCGGCGACGGCGGCATCACCTGGACCGGCACCTTGACGGCGGCCAGCAACATCGCCGACACCACCAACATCATCACCCTGAACGATACCGGAGTGGCCGACCTGGCGGGCAATACCGGCGTGGGCACCACCGACTCGAACAATTACGTGGTCAACGACACCGTGGCGCCCACGGCGTCCATCGTGGTGAGCGACACGGCCCTCAGGATTGGCGAGACGTCGACGGTCACCATCACCTTCTCCGAGGCGGTCTCCGGCTTTACCACGGCCGACATGACTGTGGCCAATGGCTCGCTCAGCGGCCTGAGCACCAGCGACGGCGGTATCACCTGGACGGCCACGTTGACGCCGGACGCGGCGGTCACCGATACCTCCAATCTCGTTGTGTTGAATAACACCGGCGTGGCGGACCTCAATGGCAACGCCGGCGTGGGGACGACCAACTCCAACAATTACGCCATCGACACGCAACGCCCGACCGCCACCATCGTGGTCGCCGACACCGCGTTGAGCGCGGGCGAAACCTCGTTGGTGACCATCACCTTCAGCGAGGCGGTGAGCGGTTTCACCAGCGCCGACCTGACGGTCGCCAACGGTGCGGTCACCGGGTTGAGCAGCAGCGACGGCGGCATTACCTGGACCGCAACGCTGACGCCGAGCGCCAGTGTCACTGACACCAGCAACCTGATCACGCTGACCAACAGTGGCATTTCCGACCTGGCCGGCAACATCGGCAGCGGCACCACCGACTCGAACAACTACGCCATCGACACACAGCGCCCGACCGCCTCCATCGTGGTGGCCGATACCGCACTGAACATCGGTGAAACGTCCCAGGTGACGATTACCTTCAGCGAGCCCGTTACCGGCTTCACCTTGGCGGACCTGACGGTTGCCAACGGCTCGTTGAGTGGACTGAGCAGCAGCGATGGCGGCATCACCTGGACCGCGACGCTCACACCGAGCGCCACTATCAGCGACGCGACCAACCTGATTGTCCTGGCCAATACCGGTGTGTCGGACGCGGCGGGCAATGCCGGTAGCGGCACCACCAGTTCCAACAACTACGCCGTTGATACCCAGCGTCCCACCGCCAGCATCGTTGTCAGCGATACCTCGCTGAGCGTCGGCGAAACGTCTCTGGTGACCATCACCTTCAACGAAGCAGTGACAGGCTTTACCGCCGCTGACCTGACGGTCGCCAACGGCACGGTTATCGGCCTGAGCAGCGGCGACGGCGGCATCACCTGGACCGGGACGCTGACGCCAACCGCCAGCATCAGCGACACCAGCAACCTCATCACCCTGGATAACTCCGGCGTCGCCGACGCGGCGGGCAATACAGGCAGCGGCACCACCGATTCCAACAACTACGCCATCGACACCGCGCGCCCGACCGCTACCATCGTGGTCGCCGACTCGGCCGTTGGCGCTGGCGAAACATCGGTGGTGACGATTACCTTCAGCGAAGCGGTGACCGGTTTCACCCTGGCCGACCTGAGCGTCACCAACGGCAGCCTGAGTGGCCTGAGCACCAGCGACAACATCACCTACACGGCGACGTTCACGCCATCGGCGGGCGTCACCGACACCACCAATCTGATCACCCTCAACAATACCGGCGTGGTGGATGGCGCTGGCAATACTGGCAGTGGCACCACCGATTCCAACAACTACGCCGTGGACACCCAGCGCCCGACCGCCACCATCGTGATCGCCGATACGGCGCTGAGCGTCGGCGAAACCTCCTTGGTGACGATCACCTTCTCAGAAGCGGTCAGCGGGTTCGACAATTCGGACCTGAGCGTGGCCAACGGCACCTTGAGCGCAGTGAGCAGCAGCGATGGCGGCATCACCTGGACCGCTACTTTCACGCCGGCCCTTGGGGTGAGCGACACCTCCAACATAATCGTCCTGAACAACACCGGCGTGGCGGACGGGGCCGGTAACAGCGGCACTGGCACCACCAGTTCCAACAATTACCAAGTCGATACCAACGTGCCGACAGCGACCGTCGTGATTGCCGATAGCACCCTCGGCATCGGCGAAACCACGACCGTGACCATCACCTTCAACTCGGCGGTGAGCGGTTTCGACAACAGTGACCTGACCGTCAGCAACGGCACCCTGAGCAACGTCGGCAGTGTCGACGGCGGTGTTACCTGGACAGCCACGTTCACGCCGAGCGTCAGCATTTCCGATACCACCAACGTAATCACCCTGGACAACACCGGCGTGATCAACGTGGCGGGCAACGCGGGTGTCGGCACCACCGACTCAAACAATTATGCGGTGGATACGGTGCGACCCACCGCGACCATTGTCGTGGCCGACACGGCCATCGGTGCCGGCGAGACGTCGCTGGTCACCATCACCTTCAGCGAGGCGGTGACCGCATTCACCGCCGCGGATCTGACGGTCGCCAACGGTACGATTTCCGGGCTGAGCAGCAGCGACGGCGGTATCACCTGGACCGCGACCCTTACGCCCACCAACGGGATCAACGACAGCAGCAACGTGATCTCCCTCAATAACGGCGGCATCATCGATCTGGCGGGCAATGGCAACGTCGGCGCGACCGTCTCCAACAACTACGCGCTCGATACCCAGCGCCCTACCGCCACTGTCGTGTTGAGTGATTCATCATTGAGGCCGGGCGAAACCGCCCAGGTGACCATAACGTTCAGCGAGGCGGTGAGCGGCTTCAGCAATGATGACCTGAGCGTTGCCAACGGCACCTTGAGCGCCGTGAGCAGCAGCGACGGCGGCCTGACCTGGACTGCCACGTTTACCCCGACCCTGGGCGTGAGCGACACCACCAACCTGATCGTCCTCGACAACACCGGTGTGAGCGATGGGGCCGGCAACACCGGTACCGGTACCACCAATTCGGCCAACTACGCCGTCGAGACCCGCGTGCCGACCGCCACCGTCGTGGTGGCCGATCCAGCGCTGAGCGTGGGCGAAACGTCACTGGTGACGATCACGTTCTCTGAAGCGGTGAGCGGTTTCGACAACAGCGACCTGACCGTCAGCAACGGGACGCTGAGCAATGTGTCCTCGACCGACGGCGGCGTTACCTGGACGGCAACGTTTACCCCGGCAAGCAACGTCACTGACACCAGCAACCTGATCAGCCTGGACACCAGCGGTGTGTCAAACGTGTCGGGCAATGACGGCGTCGGCATAGTCAATTCCAACAACTACGCGGTCGACACCGTGCGTCCGGGCGCCACCATCGTGGTGGGCGATACGTCCCTGGGCATTGGCCAGACCACGACAGTGACCATCAGCTTCACCGAGGCGGTGTCCGGCTTCGACTTGTCGGACCTCAGCGTCGCCAATGGCGTGCTGTCCAACCTCGCCAGCGTTGACGGCGGCCTGACCTGGACGGCGACCCTGACGCCGACGGCGGGTATCAACGACGCCACCAATTTGATCTTGCTGGATGCCAGTAACGTGCAGGACAGCGCCGGCAATGCCGGTGTCGGCATTGCCATCTCCGCCAACTACGCCCTCGACGCCACCCGGCCGACCGCGACCATCGTGGTGGCCAATCCGAGCCTGGGCGTGGGCCAGACGACCCAGGTCACGTTCACTTTCAGCGAGGCGGTGACGGATTTCGACCTGTCGGACCTGAGCGTCACCAACGGCGAACTGAGCAACCTGAGCAGCAGCGACGGCGGCAAGACCTGGACAGCGACCTTCACTCCGTCGGTGAACCTCACCGACCCGAGCAACTTTATCGCCCTGGATACCAGCAACGTCAGCGATCTGTCGGGCAACGCCGGGTCAAGCGTGTCGGTGTCCAACAACTATGCGATCGACACCGTGGTGGCCAACGATGTGAAGCCACCGCCAGAGTTCCTGATCTCGGATCCGGTCACGGCCATCCCGTCGTCCGAGGTGCCCTTGCAACCAAACATTTTCAACCCGCCAACCGGCGACTTGGGCTCGCCGCTGGGCTTCCCGCCGCTGTTCGAGCAACGGGACGTGGGCGGTGGTCTTCGGCCCATCGGGGATATCTTCATCAACCGTGGCGAGTTGGCGCCCAGCTATATCGCCCAGGTTTTCAGCAGTGACGCCGGCGGGGACGGCTCGGGCCAAGGGTTCCTGGGTTTTGGCGGCGGCGACGGCGGCGTGTTTGGCAGCAGCACGATTTCTAGTTTGTTCAACCAGGACACGGGTTCCGATGGCGAGTCGCTGGATGCCTTCGAGAACCGGTCGATAACGGGGGGCGATGCCTCCCAAGGCCTGCGCGGCGTGTTTGGCGCTCCGACCTTGGGCCAGCAGTTGCAGCAGCTCAAAGACACAGAACAACGCCAGGTGGACAGCCTCGCGACGGCTTTGAAACAGGCCGGCACCAGCCAAGCGCTGGCCTGAGAATTCCATAAAAAATACGGTAGCCAGGGGCAATCCAGGGATGAATAGAAGTCAGAAGTTATTCGGTGTGAGTTTGCTGGCATTGGTGATCAGCGGTTGTGCGGTCACCAGCGAGCCGATCGATCGAAGCACCAGCGAACAGCGCGCCCGGAACGACCTGCAGAATATGTACAAGGACCAGGAGCCCCTCAGTGGTCCGTTGACGCTGCACCAGGCCATGGCCCGCGCGGTGAAGTACAACCTCGAAGGCCGCCTGAAAATCATGGAAGAGGCCTTGGCCAAGCGTCAGCTGGACCTCGCCAGCTTCGACATGCTGCCGCGCATGGCCCTCGATGCCGGTTATGTGGGGCGTAACAACGTCAGCGCCTCCAGCAGCCAGAGCGTGGAGACCGGCACCCAGTCCCTGGAACCGTCGACCTCCCAAGACCGCGACCGCGAAGTGGCGGACCTGACCATGGTCTGGAACGTGCTCGATTTTGGCGTCAGCTACATCAGCGCCAAGCAGGCCGGTGACCAAAGATTGATCGTGCAGGAACGCCGGCGCAAGGTGATCAATACCATCGTCCAGGATGTGCGCTCGGCCTACTGGCGAGCCATGGCCGCCGAACGTTTGCTCAAGCAGATCGACAGCCTGATGGCCCGGGTCGAGGCGGCGCGAGGCAACAGCCAGAGCATGAGCGAGCAGCGCATCGGCGACCCGGTGCAGGCCTTGGGTTACCAGCGCTCGCTGATACAGGCGACCCGTCAGTTGGAAGAACAGCGCCGGGCCTTGTCCCTGGCCAAGACCGAACTGGCGACCCTGATCAATCTGCCGTTGGGCACCGAGCTGACCCTGGCGACCCAGGATGAGTACGCCATCCCGGAACTCAAGGTCGATTTGGCTCGCCTCGAACAGGAAGCGCTGGCCAGCCGGCCGGAACTGCGCGAGCAGGACTACCAGACCCGCATCACTGCGGCGGAAACTCGCAAGGCCATGTTGCGCTTGCTGCCGGGGCTGGAATTTTCCGCCGGCGGGCATTACGACAGCAACTCGTTCCTGGTGGAGCAGGGCTGGGCCGACTACGGCGTCAAAGTCACCTGGAACCTGTTCAATGTCATCTCCGCTCCAGCGGCTATCGACGTGGCCAAGGCCGGTGAAGAAGTCGCGGCGGCACGGCGCCAGGCGATGTCGATCGCCGTGTTGGCGCAGCTGTACGTTGCCAACGCCAACTACCGCGAAGCGCTGCGCCAGTTCAAGACCAGCCAGGAGCTGTCGGACATCGATGGGCAAATAGTCGGTCAACTGCGTAGCCGTCACCAGGCTGCGGGTATTGGCGAACTGGACCTGATCCAAGGCGAGCTGAATACCTTGCAGGCGGACCTGCGGCGGGACCTGGCCTATGCCGACCTGCGCAACGCCTACGGACAAATCTTCGCCAGTGCCGGCCTCGACCCATTGCCGAACGAGGTGCAGTCCACCGAAGTGCAGTCGATTGCCACTGCGTTGGCCAATCGCGAAGCGGCCTGGGCGCAGGGCGATATCACGCTGCCGAAAACAGCCACGATGACTCAATAACCGGGCACAGCCATGACGCGCCCGGCGTTTTCCCGCCTGCCCGTCACGGTGAACCTGCCGTTGCTGTTGCAAGCGCTGGCAGCCATCAAGGACGAGCGTTGGCGAGGGCATTTCAACACTGCCTATCACAGCGGTGATTGGAGCGGCGTGGCGTTGATCTCGGCTGCCGATGCCTTGACCGAGCTGTCGCCCGGACACGGTAAGCCCGTGTACCGCGTGCCCTGGTCAGAGGATGGTCGCTGGCAAGAAGCATTGGCCGATTGGCCTCTGGATATCGTCTCGGCCCGCCTGCTGCGGTTGGGCCCGGGTGGTCTCATCCATGAGCATCGCGACTATGACCTGGGCGGTCCGGACGCCGACCTGCGCCTGCACGTTCCGCTGCTGAGCTCGCCGGGGGTTACGTTCTGGCTGGACGGGCAGACCATTGCGATGCAGGCGGGCGAATGTTGGTTTCTCGATCTGGCGCGTCCTCATCGCGTTGCCAATCAAGGCGACCAGGCGCGAATCCATCTGGTGCTCGATTGTCGCCCCGGGCCATGGTTGGACCGGCAGATAGCCGAGGGGCTGCGTAGTACACCCGAAGCCGTCTTTGGGCAAAGCGACCTGGCCCGTTTCCAGCATTGCGTGGAGGTCGATCCTCAGCTTGCCAGCGCGTTGCAAGGCCTCCATGACCTGGACACTTTCGTTGAAACCGCGCTGACGCTTGGGGCGGAACAAGGGCTGCATTTCACCCGGCAGCAATTGCGGGCTGCCATGCGCCACGGTCGCCGACAATGGAGTGACCAGTGCAAGCCCTGAGGCTGGATGGCTGGTTGCCGATCCGCGTGTGGCAGGAGGCCGGTGAGTGGCGAGTCGATTGGTGCTGGTTCGGTGACCGACGACTGTCGCAGCCGTTCTTCGGCGATGCCGTGGAAGAAGCCCTGCGCTTGCCCTTCAACCTGGTGTTCCGCCGCCAGACACCCTTGGACGTCCTGGGCCAATGGCAGCGACAGAGCCCCGGCCTGGCGCCCAGCGCATTCATCTTCCATGCCTCCCGATGCGGCTCGACACTGATCAGCCAGATGCTTGCCCAACTGGATGACCACATCGTCATCTCGGAGCCGCCGCCCCTGGATGCGCTGCTGCGCAGTGATTTGCCGCCTGCCGGACGGCGCGTGGCGCTCAAGGGCTTGGTGTCGGCCTATGGGCAGCGCCGTCGAGGTGGGGAGCAACGGCTGGTGATCAAGCTCGACGCCTGGAACATCGGCGAATTGGCGCTGTTGCGCGAATGTTTTCCCGATACGCCTCGGCTGTTCCTGTACCGCGATCCGCTGGAAATTGCCGTCTCCCATCTGCACCGCCCTGGCATGCACATGGTGCCGGGGTTGATCGGGGCGAGCGTGCTCGACGATGAATTACCCTTCGTCAGCCAGGAAGATTTCATCTCGCGTCGGGTGGGCCGTTTGTTGGCGACAGGTCTGGAGCACTGCCAGGCGTTTGCCGCAATGGCGGTGGACTACACCGAACTGCCCGAGGCGATGACGGGAAGGCTGGCGGCGTTTTTCGGGCTTGATGATGAGCAACGCAGGCGAGTGTTCGCAAAAGTGGGGCAGCATGCCAAGCAGCCGGCGCAGGCGTTCACTGGCGACAGCGAGGACAAGCGCCGGGAGGCTTCGGCGCTGTTGCATGAGCGGGTCAGGCGTTGGGCGCAGGCACCCTATGAAGCGTTGAGATCGTTGTAGTCCAGGCGATCCCGCTTCTGCGGTGAAGGTGCTTGCCACAAAGGGTTCAGCGTTCGCTTCAAAGGACTAGACTGCGAGAGTTCCCCAGCCGATCCTTTCATGCTCAGGAGTTTCGCATGGAAACCCCGATCCATAACCTTCCCGCGCTGTTCAAACAACTCGGCCTGCCCGACGACGCCGTCAGCATCGATCAATTCATCGCCAGCCACTCGCCGCTCAAGCCCGAATTGCATCTGGCCGACGCTTTCTTCTGGAACGAGAGCCAGCGGCAATTGCTGCGTGATGAAATTCTCGAAGATGCCGATTGGGCGGTGGTGGTGGATCAGCTCGACGTGCTGCTGCGCAAGGGCCGAAGTGGTTGAGGCTTATGCTGCAATACTTGTGCTAGCGAACTATCAATCAGTGCCGATGCCAGACACAACAGATCGCGAGCAAGCGCGCTTCCCCATGGGCTGATCAGTTATGCTATTTAAGACTTAATAAATAGCTTCTTATTCCTTAAGCAATGCAGCTCTCCTCCTTATACTCGTCCGCAAACAGATACGCGGGAGAGCCCCATGCGCAACGAATCGATTCGCTACCTGATTGTGCCGGGCTGGCAAGGATCGCCAGACAATCATTGGCAAACCCACTGGCAGGCCAGCCTGCCCAATAGCACCCGGGTCGAACAGGCTGACTGGTTGACGCCACGCCGAGAAGATTGGGTCGCCGCGCTGGCAGAAGCCATCGCCGCTGACAGCACGCCGGTGATTCTCATCGCGCACAGCCTGGGTTGCATCACGGTTGCCCATTGGGCTGCTACAGCTCCGGTGCAGCTGTTACGACAGGTGCGCGCCGCGTTGCTCGTGGCACCGGCGGATGTGGAGCGGCCGGCCTGCGCCCCGGCGTTGCGCAATTTCGCGCCGATCCCGACGAACCTGCTGCCATTCCCCAGCCAAGTGGTCAGTTCCGACAACGACGCGGCAGTCAGTGCCCCGCGCGCGCTGGAGCTTGCACGCAACTGGGGGGCCGAGGCCGGGATTCTGGCGGGGGCCGGGCATATCAACGTGAAATCCGGACATCAGCGTTGGGAGCAGGGTTTCGCTTATCTCTACCGCTTGCAAACGCGCATGGAGCATCACGCCCTGCGTCGTGCCTGAATTTTTAGTGCCCTCCGTCTCCCGGCGGTTTGGGCGGGAGCCTGCCATGACCTTGCACGAAACCTTTGGCCAGCCATTGCTGACCTTTCCCGACTCGGAAAAAAGCCCGCTGAGCATCCGCGCCAAGGCGCTGGTTTTCGTCGACCCACGTTCGCGGCAGTTACGCCAGGAGCTGGAGCGATTGGCACCGCGCTCGGTCTCGGTGTTGATCCGCGGCGAAACCGGCACCGGCAAGGAGCTGTTGGCCAGGCACATCCACCGCGAAAGCAATCGGGGCGGGTTGTTTGTCTCAGTCAATTGCGGCGCCATCAGCCCTACTTACGCCGATGCCGAGTTGTTTGGCTACGCCGCTGGCAGCCATAGCGGTTCGGCCAGCAGCCGGGCGGGGTGGTTCGGCTCGGCCAATGGCGGCACGCTTTACCTGGACGAGATTGGCGACTTGCCGTTGCCGATCCAGATCAAATTGCTGGCGGCCCTGGAGAACCATGAAGTCACTCGCGTTGGTGCGCACCAGCCCAGTCCGGTGGACGTACGCCTGGTCGCGGCCACCAGTATCGATCTGGCGCAAGCGGTGTCGGCTGGAAAATTCCATGATCGGCTCTACCGCTACCTTTGCGAGGGTCAGCTTGAGCTGCCGGCCTTGCGCGAAAGAGTGGGCGACATCCTGTCCCTGTCCGAATACTTCTTGGGCATCTACAGCCAGCGACTCGGTTTGACGGTGCCGCTGATCAGTGAAGCGGCGCAGCATGCCCTTGAGGGGCACAGCTGGCCGGGTAATACCCGTGAGTTGGAAAACGTCATTCACTTTGCATTGCTGGTGAGCACGGGGGACGAGATTTTGCCGGAGCATTTGAACCTGCCGTCCCGGCCAACGGCCCTGGGACTGATCGACCTCCAGGCGGCGCAGGTTATCGCCCATGGCTCGGAAACCGAACGCCTGGCCCTCAAAGCGTGGCTCGTTCAATTGAGCCAAACGCTCTAGATCGGACCCGTTCAACTGCGGCGAAGGTGCTCGCTCCCTCGTCACAAAAATCTGCGGTTTTCCTATATGAGTAAAATGAATATGAACTTGAATAAAAGATATTGTTAAGGCATAAAAATTATCGGTATCTTGCGCATCACGCCAGCGATAGCACTTCGCTGGCACTTTACTTATGGCCGTCGTCCATGACGCCTGTGATTTTCGATAAGGACACCGCATGAAAAAGGTTCTGTTGTTCACCGCATTGGCGGCAGCCCTCACCTCGGGCCTGGTCCAGGCCGCAGAGAAGCTGGTCGTCGCAGCCACCCCGGTACCCCACGCCGAAATCCTTGAGCTGATCAAGCCAGCCCTCGCCAAAGAAGGCGTGGACCTGGAGATCAAGGTTTTTACCGACTACGTTCAACCCAACGTACAGGTTGACCAAAAGCGCCTGGACGCCAACTACTTCCAGACCCTGCCGTACCTCAAGAGCTTCAACGAAGGCAAAGGCACTGATCTGGTAACCGTAATCGGCGTGCACGTCGAACCGTTTGGCGGCTACTCGAAAAAGGTCAAGAGCCTGGCTGAGCTGAAGGACGGCGCAACCATCGCCATCCCTAACGAAGGCAGCAACAGCGGCCGGGCCCTGATCCTGCTGCAGAAGGCTGGCCTGATCAAACTCAAGGATCCGAAAAACGCCTTGGCGACGCCGAAAGACATCGCCGAGAACCCGAAGAACTTCAAGTTCAAGGAATTGGAATCGGCCATGTTGCCGCGCGTGCTGGATCAGGTTGACCTGGACATGATCAACACCAACTACGCCTTGGAAGCAGGCCTGAACCCGGCCAAGGACGCTTTGGTGATCGAAGGTTCGGATTCGCCTTACGTTAACTTCCTGGTCGCCCGTCCGGACAACAAGGACAGCGACGCCATCCAGAAACTGGCCAAGGCCCTGACCAGCCCGGAAGTGAAGGCGTTCATCGAGAAGAAGTACAGCGGCGCGGTACTGCCGGCGTTCTGATTCGCGCGGTAAACCCTGTTACGGTTTCAAACGTCGACGGCTGATACAGCGTCGGCGTTTTTTATGCTCGAAAGATTGCTTGGGTCAGGGACAGGATTACCTGTGGCGAGGGAGCTTGCTCCCGCTCGGCTGCGCAGCAGTCGCAAAACCCGCTAATGCGATCTGCATGAAGGACGGCTGGGGGCCTGCTACGCAGGCCAGCGGGAGCAAGCTCCCTCGCCACAAGATCAAAGGCGAAAATCAGGCCATTCTGGTCTTCAACGCCCGGCGCAACGCCACCAATAATTTGACTATGTCCTGCGGTTCCAGTCGCTGCGGCACTTTTACGTCAGCCATGTTTTTCTTCCTTGTGTGTTCAGCCAGGAGTCTGGCCAAAAGCGGAGCATCCTTGGAGGGGCATTGCGAAAAAAAGAGCTTTCCTACAGCGAAGGAAAGTAGTCGCCTTCTTTCGCCACGGCAAATCGTAGGGTGGGTTTTCAGATGGGTATAACCCTTGGCGCTCCCTTGCCACAGGGGGCGGCGGTTAATCCGGCCAGTGCCACGCCGGCTCATCCAGTGCCAGCTGCCCGACGATTCCCGTCTGCCCGAAATCTTTTTCCAGCACGATGCAATTGCAGTCCTCATCCTGTTCCAGCGCGGCAATCAGGCGCGAGGCGTGGGATACGACCCAGACCTGGCAACTGGCCGAAGCGCGGATGATCAAGCGCGCCAGGGCCGGCAACAGGTCGGGGTGCAGGCTGGTTTCCGGTTCGTTGAGCACCATCAGCGACGGCGGTCGCGGTGTGAGCAGCGCGGCCACGAGCAGCAGGTAGCGAAGGGTCCCGTCCGACAGTTCGGCGGCGGTCAGCGGCCGTAGCAGGCCGTGTTGCTGGAACGCGATGGCGAAACGTCCGCCTTGCAACTTGTCGATGTGCAGATGGGCACCGGGGAACGCATCGCCGATGGCCCCATGCAACGCGTCGACGTCACCGATTTCAAGAATGGTCTGGAGGGCTGCGGCCAAATCGCGCCCATCGTGATGCAACACCGGTGTGCGTGTGCCCAGTTGCGGTTGGCGCACCGGGGCGTCGGCGTCGCTGCGAAAGTGATCATAGAAACGCCAGCGGCGGATGAATTCACGCATTTGCAGCACTTCCGGCGAAGCACGCAGGCTGCCGACCTGGTCGAACAGGCTATCGAAGGTCGGGGTGTGCTGGGACAGGACATCCCACGAACGGCCTTCGCGGGCACGGACCATCGGCCCGTTGCGGTCCACCAGCAGGCTGGCCGGTCGGAACACGGGGCCGGCCCAGATGCACTCGCGCTTGATTTCCGGGTCCAGTGAAAACGCCGATTGACTGGGCGCTGGCAGGCCGAGCGCGATCGAATAGCTGAAGTCTTCACCGGCGAATCCCAGGCGCAGGCGCTTGGTGCCCTGACGCACGACCGCCTGCACTGGCACTTCGCCGTTGCGCATGCGCCGGCTGATTTCTTCGGGGCCGGCCCAGAAGGTCGAATCCAGCCCGCCTTCACGGGCCAAGGCATTTACCACTCCGCCCTGCGCCGTCTCCGCCAACAGTCGCAAGGCCCTGTACAGATTGGATTTGCCGCTGCCGTTAGGGCCGGTGATCAAGTTCAACCGACCCAACGGGATGACCAATTTATTGATGGATCGGTAGTTGGCCACCGCCAATGTCTTGAGCATGCATATTTCCTTTGCGTGGTCGCAATCAAGTCTGCCTGATTGCCGTGCATTCGGTGAACCCTGTTCTAAGCTCAGAGTCGTATCGTCACTGGTACGTCGGTACAACGCAAAGGAGTCTGCATGACTGGTCCCGGAATCAAATTGATTGTTGGCTTGGGCGTGTGTGCGTTGTTGACGGGGTGCGGTGATAAGAAACCCGAGGAAAAAGCCTTGCCACGGGTGTTCATACAGCAAGCCACGCCCAGCGAATACGCGGCCTCCGTGACGCTGACCGGCGATGTCCAGGCCCGCGTTCAGGCCGACCTCTCGTTTCGCGTGAGCGGCAAGATCATCGAGCGCAAGGTTGACGTCGGTGACCGGGTCTCGGCCCGGCAAGTGTTGGCCCGGCTCGATCCTCGCGACTTGCAGACCAACGTCGACTCCGCCGAAGCCCAGGTGGCCGCCGAACAGGCGCGGGTCAAGCAGAGCGCCGCCGCCTTTGTGCGCCAGCAAAAGCTCTTGCCCAAAGGCTATACCAGCCAGAGTGAATACGACGCGGCCCAGGCTCAACTGCGCAGTAGCCAGAGCGCGCTGACGGCGGCCCAGGCACAACTGGCCAATGCTCGCGAACAGCTGAGCTACACCGCGCTGATCGCCGAGGCGCCTGGCATCATCACGGCACGCCAGGCGGAAGTCGGCCAGGTGGTCCAGGCCACCGAGCCGATCTTCAGCCTGGCCAGGGACGGTGAACGTGACGCAGTGTTCAACATCTATGAATCTCTGCTGCGCGAACCGCCGTCGGACCCGGCTATCACCATCAGTCTGCTGGACAACCCTGCTATCAAGACCACCGGTACGGTGCGTGAGATCACCCCGGCGGTGTCCGCCGAGACCGGCACCGTGCAGGTCAAGGTCACGCTTCATGACTTGCCTGAAGGCATGCGCCTGGGATCCGTGGTCAGCGCCACGGCCAAGTCCGCCGGAAAGACGGCCGTGGAACTGCCCTGGTCGGCACTGACCAAGAACCTCAGCGAGCCCGCCGTGTGGCTGGTGGACGACGAAGGCAAGGCGCAACTGCATACGGTCACGGTCGGTCGTTACTTGACCGGCAAGGTCATCATCAGCGACGGGCTCAAGGGCGGCGAGAAGGTCATCATTGCCGGCGGGCAGTTGCTCCATCCTGGCGTGCGCGTCGAGGTCGCCGAAAACAACCACGCCAAAGCCCCGACAGGAGCCCAGCCATGAAGCGCTTGTGGATGGTCTTGGCCGGCCTGCTGCTGGCCGCCTGTTCGAAGGAAGAGGCGCCGCCGGAGCCGGTGCGACCGGTGTTGTCCATCGAAGTCCGGGCTTTGGACCAACAGGCGCTGGGACGTTTCGCGGGGAATATCCAGGCGCGTTACGAGACCAACGTGGGGTTCCGGGTGCCGGGCCGCATTGCCAGCCGCAACGTCGATGTCGGCGCCGAGGTGAAGAAGGGCGACCTGCTCGCGACCCTCGATCCCACTGATCAGCAGAACCAATTGCGCGCCGCCCAAGGCGATCTCGCGCGGATCCAGGCGCAGTACATCAATGCCCAGGCCAACGCTCGCCGGCAGCAACAATTATTCGACCGAGGGGTCGGTGCCCAGGCGCAACTGGACATCGCCCAGACGGACCTGAAAACCACCGCGGCGTCCCTGGAGCAGGCCCGGGCCTCGGTGGAGCAAGCCCGCGACCAGCTCAACTACAGCGAGCTGCATACCGACCATGACGCTGTTGTCACGGCCTGGAATGCCGAGGCGGGGCAAGTGGTGACCGCCGGCCAGCAAGTAGTGACCCTGGCCCGGCCCGACGTGAAGGAAGCGGTGATCGACCTGCCCGCCGGGCTGGCCGAGCGCCTGCCCGAGGACGTGGTGTTCGAAGTCGCCGCGCAACTGGACCCGGCGACCCGCACCACGGCCATCGTGCGCGAGATCGAGCCCCAGGCCCAGAGCGCCACCCGCACCCGTCGCGCGCGCCTGACGCTGACCGATACTCCACCGGGATTTCGCCTGGGCACGGCGATCAGCGTGACCCTGAGCTCGGCCATCGAGCCACGCATCGAACTGCCGCTCAGCGCCTTGCAAGAGGTTGATGGCAAGACGCGAATCTGGCTGATCAACCCGCAGGACCAGACGGTTTCGCCACGGGACGTGCAAGTGCTGGAACGGTCGGACGGCTCGGTGTTGGTGGCCAACGGCATCAAGCCCGGCGACCGCGTGGTCAGCGCTGGGGTGAACAGTCTCCAGCCGGGGCAAAAAGTGAAACTCGACGAGGACGCACGATGAAAGGGCCTTTCAACTTATCGGAATGGGCCCTGCGGCATCAGTCGTTCGTGTGGTACCTGATGTTCGTCGCGTTGCTGATGGGCGTGTTTTCGTACCTGAATCTGGGCCGCGAAGAGGACCCCTCGTTCACCATCAAGACCATGGTCATCCAGACGCGCTGGCCTGGCGCGACCCAGGAAGAAACCCTCAAGCAGGTCACGGACCGCATCGAGAAAAAACTCGAAGAGCTCGACTCCCTCGATTATGTGAAGAGCTACACCCGACCCGGGGAATCGACGGTATTCGTCTATCTGCGCGATACCACTGGCGCCGAAGAGATTCCCGAGATCTGGTACCAGGTCCGCAAGAAGATCAACGACATTCGCGGCGATTTCCCGGAAGGCCTCCAAGGGCCGGGATTCAATGACGAGTTCGGTGACGTCTATGGCTCGGTGTATGCCTTCACCGGCGACGGCTTGTCGATGCGTCAGTTGCGCGACTACGTGGAGCAAGTACGTGCCGAGATCCGCGAGGTGCCTGGCCTGGGCAAGGTGGAAATGGTCGGCGAGCAGGACGAAGTGCTGTACCTGAATTTCTCCACCCGCAAACTCGCGGCGCTGGGAATCGACCAGCGCCAAGTGGTGCAGAGCCTGCAATCGCAGAACGCGGTGACCCCGGCCGGTGTGATCGACGCCGGGCCAGAGCGGATTTCCGTGCGCACCTCGGGCCAGTTCCAGTCGGAAAAGGACCTGGCCAACGTCAACCTGCGACTCAACGACCGCTTTTATCGACTGGCCGACATCGCCGATATCCGCCGTGGCTACGTCGACCCCGCCACACCGATGTTCCGCTTCAACGGCACGCCGGCCATTGGCTTGGCCATCGCCATGAAGAAGGGCGGCAACATCCAGGAATTCGGCAAGGCCCTGCATGCACGCATGAACGAACTGACCGCCGACCTTCCGGTGGGCGTCGGCGTGCACACGGTGTCGGACCAGGCCGAAGTGGTGGAGGAGGCCGTCGGCGGCTTCACCAGCGCGTTGTTCGAGGCGGTCATCATCGTGCTCGTCGTCAGTTTCATCAGCCTCGGCATCCGGGCGGGGCTGGTGGTGGCCTGCTCGATCCCGCTGGTGTTGGCGATGGTTTTTGTCTTCATGGAATACAGCGGCATCACCATGCAGCGGATCTCCCTCGGCGCGCTGATCATCGCCCTGGGCCTGCTGGTGGACGATGCAATGATCACCGTGGAGATGATGGTCACCCGCTTGGAGAAAGGCGACACCAAGGACCAGGCCGCCACCTTTGCCTATACCTCGACCGCCTTCCCCATGCTCACCGGGACCCTGGTGACCGTGGCCGGTTTCGTGCCCATCGGCCTGAACGCCAGTTCGGCGGGCGAATACACCTTCACCCTGTTCGCCGTGATTGCCGTGGCGATGCTGGTGTCATGGATCGTCGCGGTGCTGTTTGCGCCGGTGATCGGCGTGCACATCCTGAGCACCAACATCAAACCCCACAGCGCCGAGCCGGGGCGCATTGGTCGGGCCTTCAACGGTGGCCTGTTGTGGGCGATGCGCAATCGCTGGTGGGCCATTGGCATCACGGTGTTGCTGTTTGCGTTGGCGGTGTTCTGCATGCGCTTCGTGCAGAACCAGTTCTTCCCGTCCTCGGACCGCCCAGAGATCCTGGTGGACCTCAACCTGCCGCAGAACGCCTCGATGGACGAGACGCGCAAGGCGGTCGATCGCCTGGAAGCGACCCTCAAGGATGACCCGGACATCGCGCGCTGGAGTACTTACATCGGCGAAGGCGCGATTCGTTTCTATCTGCCGCTGGACCAACAGCTTCAAAATCCGTACTACGCGCAACTGGTGATCGTCAGCAAGGGCCTGGAGTCGCGCGCGGCCCTGACCGAACGTCTGCAGAAACGCCTGCGGGAGGATTTCGTCGGCATTGGCAGCTACGTGCAGGCCCTGGAAATGGGCCCGCCGGTGGGCCGTCCGATCCAGTATCGCGTCAGCGGCAAGGACATCGACCAGGTGCGCAAGCACGCCATCGAGCTGGCCACCGAGCTGGACAAGAACTCCCACATCGGCGAAATCATCTACGACTGGAACGAGCCAGGCAAAGTGCTGCGCATCGACATCGCCCAAGACAAGGCGCGGCAATTGGGCCTGTCTTCGGACGATGTCGCCCGGCTGATGAACAGCATCGTCAGCGGCTCGCCGGTGACCCAGGTCAACGACGATATCTATCTGATCGACGTGGTAGGGCGCGCCGAAGATGCCGAGCGCGGCTCGCCGGAAACCCTGCAGAATCTGCAGATCGTTACCCCGAGCGGCACGTCGATTCCATTGCTGGCCTTCGCCACGGTGCGTTACGAGCTGGAGCAGCCGCTGGTGTGGCGTCGCGACCGCAAGCCCACCATCACCATCAAGGCCGCCGTGCGCGATGAAATCCAGCCCACGGACCTGGTGCGGCAACTGCAACCGGACATCGACAAATTCGCCGCCAAATTGCCAGTGGGCTACAAGATCGCCACCGGCGGTACGGTGGAAGAAAGCAGCAAGGCCCAAGGGCCAATCGCCAGCGTTGTGCCGCTGATGCTGTTCTTGATGGCGACGTTCCTCATGATCCAGCTGCACAGCGTGCAGAAGCTGTTTCTGGTGGCGAGCGTCGCGCCGTTGGGCCTGATTGGCGTGGTGCTGGCGCTGGTGCCGACGGGCACGCCCATGGGCTTCGTGGCGATCCTGGGCATCCTCGCGCTGATCGGCATCATCATCCGTAACTCGGTGATCCTGGTGACCCAGATCGATGAGTATGAGCGTGACGGCTACGAGCCGTGGGACGCCGTGGTGGAAGCCACCGAGCATCGGCGCCGGCCGATCCTGCTGACAGCTGCCGCGGCGAGCCTGGGGATGATCCCGATTGCCCGGGAAGTGTTCTGGGGGCCGATGGCCTACGCGATGATCGGCGGCATCATCGTCGCCACGCTGCTGACGCTGCTGTTCCTGCCGGCGTTGTACGTGGCCTGGTACAAGATCCGCGAGCCGAAGCGTGATTGAGGCGGCCGAGTACTGTCAGATGTGGCGAGGGGATTTATCCCCGCTGGGCTGCACCGCAGCCCCAAAGAAAACAACCTCATTCAACCTGATACACCGGGTTTGCAGCCTTTTGGGGCTGCACCGCAGCCCCAAAGAAAACAACCTCATTCAACCTGATACACCGGGTTTGCAGCCTTTTGGGGCTGCTTCGCAGCCCAGCGGGGATAAATCCCCTCGCCACAGGTCAGGTGTCTGGTCTCGGCAGCGCGCAATTTTTACTTGCGCAACAACCGCAACCCATTGAACACCACCAGCAGACTCACCCCCATGTCGGCAAACACCGCCATCCACATGGTGGCTAACCCGGCGAAGGTGACGCCGAGAAAGATCGCCTTGATGACCAGCGCCAGGATGATGTTCTGCTTCAGGATACTGGACGTCTGCCGCGACAGCCGGATGAATGCCGGAATCTTGCGCAGGTCATCGTCCATCAAGGCCACGTCGGCGGTCTCGATGGCCGTGTCGGTGCCGGCCGCCGCCATGGCGAAACCGATTTCCGAGCGGGCAAGCGCCGGGGCGTCGTTGATGCCGTCGCCGACCATGCCGACGCGGTGGCCTTGGGCGTAAAGACTTTCGATGGCGTGTAGCTTGTCCTCTGGCAGCAGGTCGCCTCGGGCCTGATCTATGCCCACCTGCCTAGCGATCGCTTCGGCGGTGTGGGCATTGTCGCCGGTCAGCATCACCGTCTTGATACCCAGGTCATGCAGTTGCCGGATGGCTTCGCGGCTGGAATCCTTGACGGTGTCCGCGACGGCAAACAGCGCCAAGGGTTTTGTGCTGTCGAGCAGCAACACCACGGATTTGCCTTGTTTTTCCAGGGCGAGGAGCTTCTCTTCAAGCTCAGGGGAGCAGAGGCCAAGGTCTTCCACCAGGCGATGATTGCCCAGGTGATACGTCTGGCCACCGATGTCGCCACGGACGCCGCGCCCAGGGAGCGCCGCAAAGTTATCCACAGTCTGCTGCGGCTGGTTTTTATCCACAGCCGCCTCGGCAATCGCCTGGGATACCGGATGGTCTGAGCGCGCCGCGAGGCTGGCGGCCAGGGCCGGGACCGCCGTCTCCAGAGCCGGGTCCAGCAGCACGTAATCGGTCTGTACCGGTTTGCCATGGGTAATCGTGCCGGTCTTGTCCAAAGCCAGATAATCGAGTTTGTGGCCACCCTCAAGGTAAACGCCGCCCTTGACCAATATGCCTTTGCGCGCCGCAGCCGCCAGGCCGCTGACGATGGTCACCGGGGTGGAAATCACCAACGCACAAGGGCAGGCCACCACCAGCAGGACCAGTGCGCGGTAGATCCAGTCGAACCAGCTCGCGTCCATGAGCAGCGGTGGGATGACCGCCATGGCCAGGGCCAGGGCAGACACCGCCGGGGTGTAGATTTTCGAGAATTGATCAACGAAACGCTGGGTCGGCGCCCGGGAACCCTGGGCTTGCTCCACGGCGTGAATGATCCGCGCCAGGGTGGACTGGTCGGCGACGGCGGTCACGGTGTATTCCAGTTCACCGGCCTGGTTGATCGTGCCGGCGAACACTTTGTCGCCCACGGTTTTTTCCACCGGCAGGCTTTCACCAGTAATGGGTGCCTGATCGATGGTCGAGCGTCCAGCGACCACGTCACCGTCCAGCCCAACCCGCTCGCCAGGACGAACCCGCACCCTTGCGTCGAGGGCGATGGTTTTTACGTCCTCTACCTGCCACGTGCCGTCGGCCTGTTGCACCGTGGCTTGCTCCGGCGCCATTTGCATCAGGCCGCTGATGGCGTTGCGCGCCCGGTCGAGGGATTTCGCCTCGATCAGCTCGGCCACGGTAAACAGGAACATCACCATCGCCGCTTCCGGCCATTGGCCGATGAGCACGGCGCCGGTCACGGCAATGCTCATCAAGGCGTTGATGTTCAAGTTGAGGTTTTTCAGGGCAATCCAGCCCTTCTTGTAGGTGCCGAGGCCGCCGCTGAGAATCGAGACCAATGCAACCAGCGCCACCACCCAGTTCGGCGCGGCATTGGTGAAATGAATCACCTCGGCAGCCAATGCCGTCACGCCGGACAGTGCCAACGGCCACCAAGGCTTGGCTGGGGCGGGTGGGGTGTGGGTGGGGTTCTCCTGGCCGTCGGCCAACGCCTCGGCTTGCATTCCGAGGGACTCGATCGCTTTGATGATCGGGGTGTCGCTGGGCAAGTCGTGGGTCACGCCCAATACCCGGTTGATCAGGTTGAATTCCAGCTGTTGCACGCCTTCGAGCTTGCCGAGTTTGTTCTGGATCAGCGTTTGCTCGGTAGGGCAATCCATGGCCTGGATGCGAAAGCTGCTCAGCCGCGCACCGTCCGTCGGTGTTTTGCCGAGGTTGACCACCGACGGTGCTGCTTTAGCAGCACAGCAGGAATGCCCGTGGCCGTGGCCGTGGTCGGGGTTATGAAGGTGAAGGGAATCGCTCATCGGGGACGTCCATGAAAAGTACCTGTTGCGCAGTAAAGACCCTGTAGCCACTATAGGGTCAAGCACCTATTTCGGAGGCTGCATCATGAAAATCGGAGAACTGGCGAAAATCACCGACTGCCAGGTGGAAACCATCCGCTACTACGAACGTGAGGGCCTGTTGCCGGAGCCGGCCCGCAGCGACGGCAATTACCGCGTCTACACCCAGGCCCATGCCGAGCGGCTGACGTTCATCCGCAACTGCCGCACCTTGGACATGACCCTGGAAGAAATCCGCAGCCTCCTGGCCCTGCGCGACAGCCCCCAGGACCAGTGCGAAAGCGTCAATGCACTGATCGACGAGCACATCCATCACGTCAAGGCCCGCATCGATGGCCTGATGGCGTTGCAGGCACAACTGATCGACCTGCGCCATCGCTGTGACGAAGGGCCGGATCTGGACCAATGTGGGATTTTGCAGCGGCTGGAAGTGAGCGGGGCGGTAGCGCCGGATGTGGAGCATTCCCATGTAGGCAGGAGCCATGGGCATTGAGCGGCAAGGAAAACCAATGTGGGAGCGAGCCTGCTGGCGATAGCGGTGGATCAGTCACATAAGTATTGAATGTGAGGACGCTATCGCGAGCAGGCTCGCTCCACAGGGAAGGGTGCTTTTTTTAGACCGCCATCGGCGCGGTCATCGGCGCATGGTGCTGGTAGCCTTCCAGGGAAAAATCGCTCGGCTCCACCTGTTCCAGCCACTCCGGCTGGTACACGCCGGTCTTGGCGAATTCCGGTACACGCTCGGAAATCACCAGCTTGGGCATCGGGAACGGCTCGCGGGTGAGCTGTTCGTTGAGCATGTCCAGGTGGTTTTCATAGACGTGGGCATCGCCGATGAAATAGGTGAACCAGCGCGGCATGTAGCCGGTCAGGCGACCGATCAGGCTCAGCAGCGCGGCGCCCTCGGTGAGGTTGAATGGCGTGCCCAGGCCCAGGTCGTTGGAGCGGATGTAGAGGGTCAGGGAGATTTCCTTCGTCTCGACATTCGGGTGGAACTGGTAGAGCAAATGGCACGGCGGCAATGCCATTTCATCGAGCTGGGCGCAGTTCCAGCCGTGGAACAGGATGCGCCGGCTGCCCGGGTCCTTGATGATGGTGTCGACGCACTGGCGAACCTGGTCGATGGCTTTGTACAGCACCACGTAGGCCTGGCCGTTTTCTTCGCCCTCGGCGATCTGGCGGTAACCCTGGACGAGCGTCTGCTCGATGGCCGCCGGGTTGCTCAGGGGGATCTGTTTGTAGGCCGGCCATTTGCGCCATTGCACGCCGTAGATCTCGCCCAGGTCGTCTTCGCCCTGGCGGAATGGGTTGGCCAGCCATTGGGCGTTTTCGTTGGCGTTCTGGTCCCAGACCTTGCAGCCCAGGGCGCGGAACTCGGCGGCGTTATTCACGCCACGGAGGAAACCGCACATCTCGCCAATGGCCGATTTGAAGGCCATCTTGCGGGTGGTGATGGCGGGAAAGCCTTCCTTCAGGTCATAGCGCAGCATGGCGCCAGGGAAGCTGATGGTGTTCACGCCGGTGCGGTTGGCTTGCTTGGTGCCGTTCTTGATGACGTGGGCCACCAGATCGAGATATTGCTTCATGGATTACCTGTGTCCTTGAACCCGAGGCCGTGCCCCGGGGTTCGAATTTTTAAACCTTGGCCACTGCAGCCGGCGCGCGACGATAGGCCAGCCAGATCAGCGCCAGACCGCCAATGATCATCGGCAGGCACAGCACCTGGCCCATGGTCAGCCAGTTCCACGCCAGATAGCCGAGCTGGGCGTCCGGGACGCGGACGAACTCGACGATGAAGCGAAAGATGCCATAGAACAGCGCGAACATGCCCGACACCGCCATGGTCGGTCGCGGCTTGCGCGAAAACAGCCAGAGAATCAGGAAGAGTGCCACGCCTTCGAGGGCGAATTGATAGAGCTGCGACGGGTGGCGCGGCAACTGCGACGGGTCACTGAACGGTGGGAAGATCATCGCCCACGGTACGTCGGTCGGCTTGCCCCACAGCTCGGCATTGATGAAGTTGCCGATGCGCCCGGCCCCCAGACCGATCGGCACCATCGGCGCGACGAAGTCCATCAGCTCGAAAAACGATTTGTTGTTGCGCTTGCCAAACCACAGCGCCGCCAGCATCACGCCGATGAACCCACCGTGGAATGACATGCCGCCCTTCCAGACTTCGAATATCAACGTCGGGTTGGCCAGATAGGCGCTCAGGTCGTAGAACAGGACGTAGCCCAGGCGTCCGCCGACGATCACCCCCATGGACAACCAGAACACCAGGTCGGAGAGCTTTTCCTTGTTCCAGGTCGGGTCGAAGCGGTTGAGCCGCCGCGACGCCAGCAGCCAGGCGCCACCGATACCGATCAGGTACATCAGGCCGTACCAGTGGATTTTCAGCGGACCGATGGCCAGGGCCACCGGATCGATCTGCGGGTAAGGCAGCATGGGCATTCCTCATGAACGTCAAAAATTCCCGGGCGACGCTGCCACCTCGGGATTAAGCCAGGATTGTGTCAGAGCAGGAAACTCAAGCCCACGCTGAACAGCAAGGCGGCGAACAGCCGCTTGAGCAAGCGCGGCGACAAACGGTGGGCCAACCTCGCGCCGACGCGAGCGAAGACCATGCTCGTCAGGGCGATGCCCAGCAGCGCCGGCAAATACACAAAACCGAGACTATGGGGTGGCAACAGTGGATCCTGCCACCCCAGAATCATGAAACTTAACGCACTGACCAGGGCGATGGGCAATCCACAGGCCGAAGAAGTCGCCACCGCTTGTTGCATCGGTACGCTGCGCCAGGTCAGGAACGGTACGGTCAGCGAACCGCCACCGATGCCAAAAATCGCCGAGGCCCAGCCGACCACCGTGCCGGCCAGGGACAAGCCAACCTTGCCCGGTACCGTGCGGCTGGCCTTTGGCTTGAAATCCCAGGCCAGTTGCGCGGCGACGAGCATGGCGAACACACCAATGATTTTTTGCAGGTGCGGACCGGAAATCGCTTCGGCGGTAATCGCGCCGAAACCGGCACCGATCAGGATCCCGACGGTCATCCAGTTAAAGATCTGCCAGCGTACGGCCCCTTTTCGATGATGCTCGCGCACGGCATTCACCGAAGTGAAGATGATCGACGCCAGGGAAGTGCCCACGGCCAGGTGCGTCAATACCTGCGGATCGAACCCCTGCAGGGTAAAACTGAACACCAACACCGGGACGATGATCATGCCGCCCCCCACGCCGAACAGCCCGGCCAGCACCCCGGCACAGGCGCCGAGCAGCAGATAGAGCACAAATTCCACCAGCGTTGCCTCGACCATCGCAAATAAGAGCGCATGGTAACGGATCGAGGGGCCTGGGCTCCACTGAAGGCGATGGATGCGTCAGTGATGTATGGGTAGAGTGGTGGGGATGCGACGAATAGCCTTTGTGGCGAGGGAGCTTGCTCCCGCTGGTGGGCGACGCCCACCCAACGAGGTTTTTAGGGCTACTTCGTAGCCCAGCGGGAGCAAGCTCCCTCGCCACAAAAGCGGTGTTGTTCAGCTTCATTCTTAACAGGACAACCTGATGTGCCTGATCGTATTTGCCTGGCGCCCTGGCCACGCCCAGCCGCTGATCGTCGCGGCCAACCGCGACGAGTTCTACGCGCGACCGACCTTGCCCCTGGCCCAGTGGCCCGACGCGCCCCATGTCCATGCCGGTCGTGACCTGGAGGCTGGCGGCACCTGGCTTGGCGTAGGTGCCGGCGCTCGCTTCGCGGCCCTGACCAACATCCGCGACCCCGGTCAGCTACCAGCATTCAAGTCTCGCGGCGAGCTGGTGGCGCGGTTCCTGATCGGGGATCTGTCGATCGCTGATTATCTAAGCGACGTGGTGCCGCGTGCCGGCGAGTACGGCGGCTTCAACCTGCTGCTTGGCGACGGCACGCAGCTGTGGCACTACAACGCACGCGATGCCCGACCTCAGCAGTTGGCTGAAGGGGTCTATGGCTTGTCGAACGCTGGGCTGAACACGCCTTGGCCCAAGTTGCTCAAGGCCCGGGCTGCGTTGAGTGAGGTATTGCATGACCCGCACCCCCAGGCCTTGCTGGCGCTGTTGAGCGATCCGCAACCGGCCCCAGTGGCCGAGTTGCCGGACACTGGTGTGGGGCTGGCGACGGAAATGCTGCTGTCGAGTGTCTTTATCGCCAGCCCGGCCTACGGGACGCGGGCGAGCACGGCGCTGATCGTCCATGCCGATGGAACGCGGCAGATGGTCGAGCGCAGTTTCGGGCCCCATGGGGGGCATTTGGGGGAGGTGGAGCTAATCGTTTGAATGCAGCAAGGAACCCGTGGCGAGGGAGCTTGCTCCCGCTGGTGGGCGAAGCCCGCCCAATAAAAGCGGGGGCTACTTCGTAGCCCAGCGGGAGCAAGCTCCCTCGCCACAGGTGCTCGTGCCTAGAGGGTCTTGCTCGAAGCCGGATTGATCATCCGCGCCAACCCAAGGTTCTTCAGCGCCAACTGCAAGGAGCTGTGGATCACCTGCGGATTGTCGATGGTCATCAGCTCCGCCAGCAGTTCCTGGGCCTTGCTGAGGTTGATCTGGCGCAGCATCCACTTCACTTTCGGCAGGTTGGTGGCGTTCATCGACAGGCTGTCGAAGCCCATCGCCATCAGCAGCACCGCCGCCGCCGGGTCGCCGGCCATTTCGCCGCAGATGCTCACCGGCTTGCCTTCTGCATGGGCATCACGGACCACTGTCTGCAGGGCCTGCAGCACCGCCGGGTGCAGGTAGTCGTACAGGTCGGCCACCCGAGGGTTGTTGCGGTCCACGGCCAGCAAATACTGGGTCAGGTCGTTGGAGCCTACCGACAGGAAGTCCACCTGCCGCGCCAGTTCCTTGGTCTGGTACACCGCCGCCGGAATTTCGATCATTACCCCGACGGGTGGCATCGGCACGTCGGTGCCTTCATCGCGCACTTCGCCCCAGGCCCGGTGAATCAGGTGCAGCGCTTCTTCCAGCTCATGGGTGCCGGAAATCATCGGCAACAGGATGCGCAGGTTGTTCAGGCCTTCGCTGGCCTTGAGCATCGCGCGCGCCTGGACCAGGAAGATTTCCGGGTGGTCGAGCGTCACGCGAATGCCGCGCCAGCCGAGGAAGGGGTTGTCTTCCTTGATCGGGAAATAGGACAGGGATTTGTCGCCGCCAATGTCCAGGCTGCGCATGGTCACCGGCTGCGGATGGAACGCCGACAGTTGCTCGCGGTAGATCGCCAGCTGTTCCTTTTCGCTGGGGAAGCGCTGGTTGATCATGAACGGCACTTCGGTGCGATACAGGCCCACGCCCTCGGCGCCACGTTTCTGCGCCCGGGCGACATCGGCCAGCAGGCCGGTATTGACCCACAGCGGCATGCGGTGGCCGTCGAGCGTCACGCACGGCAGGTCCTTCAGCGCATCGAGTCCCAGGGACAGTTGCTTTTCTTCTTCCACCACGTCGGCGAACTGCTTGCGCAGCACGTCGCTGGGGTTGGTGTAGACCTCGCCGTGGTAGCCGTCGACGATCATCTGGATGCCGTCGACTTTGGAGTACGGCAGGTCCACCACGCCCATGACCGTCGGGATGCCCATCGCCCGGGCCAGGATCGCCACGTGGGAGTTGCCCGAACCGAGCACCGAGACCAGGCCCGCCAGCTTGCCCTCCGGCACTTCGCCGAGCATCGCCGGGGTCAACTCCTCGCTCACCAGGATGGTGTTGTCGGGATAGACCAGGGTCTGCTGGCGCTCTTGCTGCAAATAAGCCAGCAACCGCCGACCGAGGTCCTTGACGTCGGAGGCGCGCTCGCGCAGGTAGGCGTCGTCCATCAACTCGAAACGATTGACGTGGTCGGTCACCACCTGGCGCAACGCGCCCTGGGCCCATTGGCCGGTCTTGATGACCGTGGTGACTTCGCTGCCCAGGGACGCATCGTCAAGCATCATCAGGTAAACGTCGAACAGCGCGCGCTCTTCGGGGCGCAACTGCGTCGCCAGCTTGGCCGAAAGGGCACGCATGTCGGCCCGCACGCCTTCGATGGCGGTCTTGAACAAACCGAGCTCGGCGTCGATGTCGGCGATGGCCTTGTCAGGCACCACATCGAGGTCGGCGGGCGGCAACATGACCACTGCGGTGCCCACCGCCGCGCCCGGGGAACCTGGCACGCCGACGAACTTGGCTTCCTGGATGCCCTTGCCCTGGCGGCCAAGGCCGCTGATCGAACCGGTGGCCTCGGCATGGGCGATAACCCCGGCCAGTTGCGCGCTCATGGTGACGAGGAAGGCTTCTTCACCCTCATCGAACTGGCGGCGCTCTTTCTGCTGGATGACCAACACGCCGACGACGCGGCGGTGGTGAATGATCGGCGCGCCGAGGAAAGACGCATAGCGCTCTTCACCCGTTTCCGCGAAGTAGCGGTAGCGCGGGTGGTCCGCGGCGTTTTCAAGGTTCAGGGGTTCTTCCCGCGTGCCGACCAGGCCGACCAGGCCTTCATTGGGCGCCATGCTGACCTTGCCGATGGAGCGCTTGTTCAAGCCCTCGGTGGCCATGAGCACAAAACGGTTGGTCTCGGGGTCAAGCAGGTAGACCGAGCAGACTTGGCTGCCCATGGCCTCTTTGACGCGCAATACAATAATGCCCAACGCCGCCTTGAGATCCTTGGCGGCGTTAACTTCCTGGACGATCTTGCGCAGCGTATTGAGCATGGCTCGGGGTCGAACTCCGTCGTCAGTCGCGCGTCAGCAGGCGCGGGGCAAGCTCTTTGAGAGCGCGTCGATACACCTCGCGCTTGAATGTCACCACCTGGCCCAACGGATACCAATAACTGACCCAGCGCCAGCCATCGAACTCCGGTTTACCGGTCAAATCCATCCGCACCCGCTGCTCATTGGAGATCAGGCGCAGGAGAAACCATTTCTGCTTCTGGCCGATGCACAGTGGTTGGCTGTGCGTCCTGACCAGGCGTTGCGGCAAACGATAGCGCAACCAGCCTCGGGTGCAGGCGAGTATTTCGACATCTTCACGCTCCAGCCCGACTTCTTCATTCAACTCACGGTACAAAGCTTCTTCCGGCGTCTCCTGGGGGTTGATCCCACCCTGGGGAAACTGCCAGGCGTCTTGATTGATACGGCGTGCCCATAGCACCTGCCCAGCATCATTCGTAAGAATGATCCCCACATTGGGACGGAAACCATCGGGATCGATCACGGCAACAACCTCGCAAACGCATGTCGCCGCATTGTTCCACAAAGGTTGTGAAAGCAGCAACGAGACTGCCGAGCTTATGTGCACTCTTGTGAAAAGTACGTATTCTGGGCGCCTTTCTTCAGATATTTCAGCGAGTAACTGCAATGCGGCTGGCTTTATTCGACTTGGACAACACGCTGCTGGGCGGTGACAGCGATCACGCCTGGGGCGATTACCTGTGCGAACGCGGCTTCCTCGATGCCGTGAGCTACAAGGCACGCAACGATGAGTTCTACCAGGACTACCTGGCGGGTAAGCTCGACAACGCCGCGTACCTGAATTTTTGCCTGGAAATCCTGGGTCGTACCGAGATGGAAGTGCTGGCACAGTGGCACCTCGATTACATGCGCGACTGCATCGAACCTATCGTATTGCCCCAAGCGATCGCGCTGTTGAAGAAACACCGTGACGCCGGCGACAAACTGGTGATCATCACCGCCACCAATCGCTTCGTCACCGCGCCGATCGCCGAGCGACTCGGAGTAGAAACCCTGATCGCCACCGAATGCGAGATGATCGATGGCCGTTACAGTGGCCGCAGCACCGATATTCCCTGCTTTCGCGAGGGCAAGGTGACCCGGTTGAACCGTTGGCTGGAAGAGACTGGGTATTGCCTCGACGATAGCTACTTTTATAGCGATTCGATGAACGACCTGCCGCTGCTGGAAGCGGTGACGCATCCGGTGGCGGTCGACCCGGACCCGAACCTTCGGGCCGAGGCCCAGAAGCGTGGTTGGCCGGTCATCAGTTTGCGCGACTGAATCTCACTGCGGCCCGCCGGGCAAACACCGGCGGGCCGCTTACGCGGGCTTGGCTACCATCAGGTAGAAAATCGCCATGAATGCCAGGAACGCCGGCCAGCCCAGCGCAAACCACCAGCGCATGTAGGTGGCGGCCTTGATTGGCATGGGTGTGCCGTCCCGCAAGGCTTGCTCGGCCATCTTGTGTACGCGGATCTGCAACCAGACCACTGGCAGCCAGCAGGCGCCCGCCAGGCAATAAAGGCCAATGCTCCACACCAACCAGCTCTGTTGCAATTGCCAGCCGGCGATGTGCATCAGGGCCAGTCCGCTCAGTGGCTGAAATACGGCGGTGGTGGCGGTGAATGCCCAATCGGCGAAAACCAGATGCTTGAAGGTGACAGCGATGACTTCAACCTTGCCGCTGCGCCAGGCGCGGAGCGCGTAGTAGGCAGACCCGGCGCCCAGGCCGAACAGGATGGTGGAAGACAGGATGTGCAGGGTTTTCAACAGCAAGTAGATGCTCATCGGCGGGGCTCAGTCCAAAGCAACCATAACGTCGCGACCACCAATACCAGATTCTTGGCGACAGCCGCAAAAGGGTCGAACCAATAGTGCGGCAGGATAAAGCTGATGCACAGCGTATAGCCGAGCATCAGACCCAACTGCAGCCGCAATGCCTGTTGGCGCCAGCGTTTGAACAGCATGCCCACGCCCAGCGCGCCATCAAGCAGCGCGCCGCTGACGACCGCAAGCTTGGCCCAGGCGCCGTACACGCCGGCTTCGGCCATGATGCGCAGGCCCCAGTCGAAGCCTGGGCCGAGGCATACCACGGCGGTTCCCAACCAGATGAGTGCGAGCACCGCCAGCATCAACGGGCGGATCGCCCGAAGGCTGCTCTGGGCGACGGCGGGCCACCCCTGCAAGCGGGTCTGTACGGGGGCGGCGTGATATCCGCAGATTGATGCGAGCACCTCGGGGTCGGCCAGGTTGTCCCGTTGTGCCAGGGCCACGCTTTGCCGGTTCAACGCTCGCCAGCCGAACCGGTCCCCCATCCGGCTGCCCACTTCGGTCAACAGCGCAGGCGCCTTGATGTAGCGTGCCGGCTCCCAGCCCTGCGCGGCTCGCAAATGATCGATGAGCCGGGCCAGCGTCATCGGCTGGGGTCCCACCAGCGGCACCACCACCGACTCGGTTGGCCATTGCCGCAGCAGGGCGAGCACCGCGCCCGTCAGGTCATCGATATGCACGGGTTGGATGCGCGCCGTCAGATCCAGCAAGGGAATCAGTGGCCACGGTGAAAGGCCCTCCATCCAGCCACTGCTCGCGCCGCCTGGCCCCACCACCAACGAAGGCCGCAGCACAACCGATGGGATGTGGAGGCTGGACAGATATTCGTCAGCCCGTCCCTTGCTTGCCAGGAACGGCACGTCGGATTGAGCGCTCGCGCCCAGTGCGGAAATCTGCAAGATGCGAACGCCACGGCGTGCGGCCTGCTCGAACAACGCGCACGCGCCACGATCCTGGACCAGACTCAGCGCCTGGGCATCCACGCTGAGCAAGCCGGCCGCGTTGATCAGCAAATCAACGTCCGTAGGGAGGACGAAATGTGCCGGGTCGGCCGACAATACGCCGAGATCCAGCTGCCGCCATTCAACCCCAGGCGAACTCGGCGGCCCGGGTTCACGACGGGTCGCGATGATCGAGTGGCCGGCGCCGTGCAGCGCCCTCAGCAGGTGGCGTCCAATAAAGCCGCTGCCTCCCACCAGTAGGATTTTCATGACGTTCCTTGTCGGTTAGATCGGTTTGGCACCCATCAATGCGGCGATGGACAGGAAGCCGACGCCACCGATGATCGCCAATGCCAGGGTAAACCTGCCGCCGCCACCGTTGCCCATGCGCAGGCGGCTGAGCCGTGCCAGCAGCCAGAAAACGCAAAGCGCCGCCACGGTGTAGATCACGCTGGAACCCAGCAGCCAGGTTTGCCCCAGCGGCCAGCCCACCAGATGAACCAGCCACCAGCCGGTAAACGGCATGCTCAGCATGCAGACCAGCATCGTGCCCCACGCCAGCAGCCAAGGGCGCCGCAGCGTGCAGCTTGGTGCCTCGCTGCGTTTGCGCCAGGCCACAACGGCTAGGCTTGCAGCGCAAGCCACAAGCAAGACCGTGGCCGCGACGTGCAGGATTTTCAAGGTCAGCAGAGTTTCCATGGGGTTTCCTTAGGCTGGTGTCCTTCAGCGTAGCCCTTCAGCCGAGAAACAGCTGATAGGCCGGGTTATCGCTTTCATCCCAGTACGGATAGCCGATTTCCTCCAGGGCGGCCGGCACCAGGTGGCGCTCATCGTGAGGCACTTGCAGCCCGGCGACCACGCGGCCATCCGCCGCACCATGGTTGCGGTAGTGGAACATCGAGATGTTCCAGCGCCCGCCCAGTTTATTGAGGAAGTTGAACAGCGCCCCCGGGCGTTCCGGGAATTCGAAACGCAGGACCACTTCGTCGATGACGTGAGCGGCATGGCCGCCGACCATGTGGCGAATGTGCAACTTGGCCAGTTCATTGTCGGTCAGGTCCAGCACCGGGAAGCCTTGCTCGGTCAGGCTGGCAATCAGCTTGCTGCGCGGGTCGTTTTCCGGATGCGTCTGCACGCCTACGAAGATGTGCGCTTCGCTGCCGGTGTTGTAGCGGTAGTTGAATTCGGTGATCTGGCGTTTGCCGATGGCCTCGCAGAACGCCTTGAAGCTGCCCGGCTTCTCGGGGATGGTCACGGCGATGATCGCCTCGCGGCCCTCGCCCAGTTCGGCGCGCTCGGCCACGTGGCGCAGTCGGTCGAAGTTGACGTTGGCGCCGGAATCGATGGCCACCAGCGTCTGGCCGCTGATGCTGCGTGTCTCGACATACTTCTTGATGCCGGCAACACCCAAGGCGCCGGCAGGTTCGGTGATCGAGCGGGTATCGTCGTAGATATCCTTGATCGCTGCGCAGATCTCGTCGGTACTGACGGTGATGACTTCATCCACGTAGTGCTTGCAGATATCGAAGGTGTGCTGGCCGATCTGTGCCACCGCCACGCCATCGGCGAACAGGCCCACGGTTGGCAGGACCACGCGTTCGCCAGCAGCCATGGCCGCTTGCAGGCAGTTCGAATCGTCCGGTTCGACGCCGATGATCTTGATCTCGGGGCGCAGGTATTTCACGTAGGCCGCGATGCCTGCGATCAGCCCGCCACCGCCCACCGGGACGAATATCGCGTCCAGGCGCCCCGGGTGCTGGCGCAGGATTTCCATCGCCACGGTGCCCTGCCCGGCAATGGTGTGAGGATCGTCATAGGGATGAATGTAGACGTAGCCTTTTTCGTCGACCAGTTTCAACGAATAGGCCAGGGCCTCGGGGAACGAATCGCCATGCAACACCACTTTGCCGCCCCGGGAGCGCACGCCCTCGACTTTGATTTCCGGCGTGGTCTTGGGCATGACGATGGTGGCCTTGACCCCCAACACCTTGGCGGCCAGCGCCAGGCCCTGGGCATGGTTGCCCGCCGAGGCCGTGACCACGCCACGGGCGCGCTCTTCGTCGGTGAGCTGGGTCAGCTTGTTGTAGGCCCCGCGAATCTTGAACGAGAACACCGGCTGCAAGTCTTCACGCTTGAGCCAGACCTCGTTGCCCAGCCGTTCGGAGAGCTGGCGGGCGGTCTGCAGCGGGGTTTCTACGGCAACGTCGTAAACGCGCGAGGTGAGGATCTTTTTGACGTACTGTTCAAGCATCGGAAAGCATCACTGAGCGGGTTGGGCAGGGCCAAGGAGTCTAACCCGGCTTTTGGCCGGGCGACCACACGAATTAAGGCACTTTGAGCGCAGGAACCCCGTGGCGAGGGAGCTTGCTCCCGTTGGGTCGCGCAGCGGCCCCAGAAAAAGCGATGAGCGCTTCGCACTCAAGCGCGAGCTTGCTCCCTCGCCACGGTTTCTACGCCTATAATGCCGGCCTTTCGTTCTCTCTCGGCACCTTCGGAGCCCGCATGACCCAGGATCAACTCAAACAGGCCGTGGCCCAGGCCGCTGTCGACCTCATCCTCCCGAAACTGGATGACAAGAGCATCGTCGGGGTCGGCACCGGCTCTACCGCCAATTGCTTCATCGACGCCTTGGCGCAGCACAAAGGCGCGTTCGACGGCGCGGTCGCCAGCTCCGAAGCCACCGCCGCGCGCCTCAAGGGCCACGGGATCCCCGTGTACGAGCTCAACACCGTGAGCGACCTGGAGTTCTACATCGACGGCGCCGACGAAAGCGACGCGCACTTGAACCTGATCAAGGGCGGCGGTGCGGCCCTGACTCGCGAGAAGATCGTTGCGGCCGTCGCCAAGACGTTCATCTGCATCGCCGATGCCAGCAAACTGGTCCCGGTGCTCGGCGCGTTCCCGCTGCCGGTGGAAGTCATCCCGATGGCCCGCAGCCACGTTGCCCGGCAATTGGTGAAGCTGGGCGGCGATCCGGTGTATCGCGAAGGCGTGCTGACCGATAACGGCAACATCATCCTTGACGTGCATAACCTGCAGATCACCAATCCGGTAGAACTGGAAAGCCAGATCAACGCCATCGTTGGCGTAGTCACCAACGGCTTGTTCGCCGCTCGCCCGGCGGATGTGCTGTTGTTGGGGACTGCTGATGGCGTGAAGACCCTGCGGGCGGAATAATCCGGGCTGATTCAACACCAAACCCTGTGGGTGCGAGCTGGGTCAGGAGTGGTTCAAGGCTGCGGCTTCTTGAACACATAGAACAGATTCGGCTCGCTCACCACATACAGATTGCCATCGTCATCCATGGCCAAGCCTTCCGGTTGGGGAATGGTTTTCTCCAGTCCGTGGCGGCCCTTGCTCAACGACAGCGTGCTTAACGGCCGACCGTCGATATCCAACTCGATAATCAACCGCGACTCATCGGACAGCGCCAGCAGATGGCCGCTGCGTTCGTCGTATTGCAGGCTGGAGAGATCGCGCACGAACAGTCCTGCATCGCGCTTGGGGTTGTTGATTACGTGGACAGCGTAGGATTTTTCCGGATTGTGGTGGGGAAATCCGTGTACTTCATAAATCAGCATCGGGTCGCGTTCCTTGGCGACGAACAGCCGCTTGCCGATGGAGTCATAGGCCAGCCCTTCGAAACCCTTGTTGCCGCTCATGTGCACGCCGAGTGTCATTTGCTCGGCATCGGCCGCGTCCAGGAAGCGGGTGTCTTCTTCCAGGTGGATCTTGATCAGGCGCTGCTGACGTTCGTCGGTAATGACGTAGATGTTCTCGCTGATGAATTCCACCGCTTCCGGGTCGCCAAAGCCGACCAGGGCGATGCGTCGCAGAATCTTGCCGTCCAGTGACAGCTCGATCAGCTCGGCATTCTTGTTGGTGACGGTGAAGAGGCTTTTGCGGATCGGATCGAACGTCAGCGCGGAAACGTCGTCGTCCAGGCCTTCGATGACTTGAGCTTGTACCGTGACCTGGTATTGGTCCAGGGCAATGGCCTGCTCGCCAAGGGTGTGCCAGAGCGTATTGAAATTGAACCAGGCGCGCTCGAACAGACGCAGGTATTGCCCGGCTGCGATTAATCCAATCAGGGTAATCGACAGCAACAGTAGGATCAGGGGTCTTGGACGGGCAAGTCGGCGCATCGGGAGTGGGCTCGGATAAGAACAGGTGGTTGGAAATACCACGACTGTCTGAACTGAAGCTTAATGGCCGTCTGCCACGCCCTACAACGAAGGAAGAATTTCCCTACAGAGTTTTCGCAATCAGCGTTGTTTTTCGAAACGATAGAACAGGTTCGGCTCGCTGACCATATATAGGTTGCCCGCTTCATCGACGGTGACGCCTTCGGCGCGGGGAACCGTATCTTTCAGCCCGTTAAAGCCTCCCAGCAGCGTCATGAAGCTGACCTGTTCGCCTTCTGCATCCAGTTCCAGCAATAGATGGGAGTCGGCTGACAGCAACAGCATATGTCCCGTACGGGGATCGATCGCCAGGGCGGACAGGTTGCGCAGGTCCAGTTCATCGCTGACATGGATCTGCTTGTCGCCCTTGAGCAATTGGCTGCCGTCACTTTTCCATGTGAACAAGGCTGGCGGGCGCTCTTCGCCCAGCACCAGTTGTTGATTGCGCGGATCCCAGACGATCGCCTCGAACCCTTTGTTCTGGTTCTGTGACGCGCCAAGGTCGTATTGGGGAAAGTCCTTGCTGTTCAGCGTTTGGGTATTCGCATCGACCTGGACGATCGACAGGGTGTGGTTTCGCTCATCGGTAATGGCCAGCAGGCCATTTTCCATATAGGTCACGCCTTCGGGATTGTTCCAGCCCACCAATGGCATCTTGCGCAGCACGTCGCCTTGCAGGGTCAGCTCCGCCAGGAACGGATTCTTGCCCATGACCGCGAACAGCGTCTTGGTCTGCGGGTTGTAGGTGACGTCGGAAGCCTCGTCCTTTTCCATGCCAGGCAGGGGCTTGGCGTCGATCACGGCGCGATAGTCGGGCAACCAGATGCTTTCCTGGCGTTGGGCCGGGCTTTCGAAGCGTTCCGCCACCCAGAGCCGGCCCCGGTCATCCCAATGCATCGCGAACGCCAGGCCATAGGCAGCGATTGCGGCCAGCAGCAGCCAGGCATACCAGGGCAAGCCGAAGCGAGCACGGCGGACGGAGGTGGGCAGGGTTTGGGTCTTGGCCATCGGGGATGCGTTCCAGGAATTCGCGCGAGGGATCGGCAGGCTCAGATGCCGCAATCCCCGGAATTATCCGGATGGCATGTGAAAAAAACGGTAAATGGCGTAGGTGACTTTCCACATTGTGGGAGCGAGCCAGCTCGCGAAAGCGGTGGGTCAGTCAACGTTGATGTGTCGAACAGATTGCTTTCGCGAGCAGGCTCGCTCCCACAGAGGTAAGACTTTTATTTAGCGAACGCTGCTTTCGAAGCGGCTCGCCCCAGGCAGTTCCAGCACCAGTTCATCGCCAATGTTCAGCGGCCCGACGCCCGCCGGGGTGCCCGTGAGAATGACGTCTCCGGCCTGAAGCGAGAAGCAGCCGGCCATGTACTGGATCATCGGCACGATGGGGTTGAGCATCAGGCTGCTGTTGCCGTCCTGGCGGACTTCGCCGTTGATGGTCAGGCGAACGGGAATATCGGTCAGGTCGGCAAACGTGGCGTTCGAGACAAAGGGAGCGATCACTGCCGCGCCGTCGAAGGACTTGGCGACTTCCCATGGCAACCCCTTGGCCTTGAGTTCGGCCTGCTTGTCCCGCAGGGTCAGGTCCAGGGCCGGGGCGAAGCCGGAAATGGCGTCCAGTACTTCTTCAACGCTGGGCTTGGTGGACAGTGGCTTGCCGATCAGCACGGCGATTTCCGCTTCGTAGTGCACCGAGCCGCGGTCGGCGGGAATGCTGAAGCCGCCTTCCAACGGCACCACGCAGCTGCCTGGCTTGATGAACAGCAGCGGTTCGGTGGGCACCGGGTTATCCAGTTCCTTGGCGTGTTCGGCATAGTTGCGGCCGATGCACACTACTTTGCCCACCGGGAAATGAATACGCGTACCGTCGACATACTGGTGCTGATAGCTCATTACCGACTCCTGCCTTGAGATTTCATCAAGTGTTGTTATAGATCAAACCGCGAAAATCTTGCCTGGGTTCATGATGCCGTTCGGGTCGAACACCGACTTCACGGCTTTCATGTATTCGATTTCAACCGCAGAGCGACTGTACGTGAGGTAGTCGCGTTTGGTCATGCCCACGCCGTGTTCGGCGGAGATTGAACCGTTGTACTTCTCGACGGTTTCAAAGACCCATTTGTTCACCGTCGCGCATTTAGCGAAGAACTCATCCTTGCTCAGGTTTTCCGGCTTGAGGATGTTCAGGTGCAGGTTGCCGTCGCCGATGTGGCCGAACCAGACTATTTCAAAGTCTGGGTAGTGTTCGCCGACAATCGCGTCGATTTCGCGCAAGAAGCCCGGGACTTTGGAGACGGTTACCGAAATATCGTTTTTGTACGGCGTCCAGTGGGAAATGGTCTCGGAGATGTACTCGCGCAGCTTCCACAGGTTTTGCAGTTGGGTTTCGCTCTGGCTCATTACGCCGTCCAGTACCCAGCCTTGTTCGACGCAGTGCTCGAAAGTCTCCAGGGCGTGGTTGGCGACTTCTTCGGCGGTGGCTTCGAATTCCAACAGGGCGTAGAAAGGGCAGTCGGTTTCGAACGGGGCCGGGACGTCGCCACGGTCGAGGACCTTGGCCAGGGCCTTGTCGGAGAAAAATTCAAAGGCGGTCAGGTCCAGCTTGCCTTGGAATGCGTGCAGTACCGGCATGATCGAGTCGAAGTCCGGCGTGCCGAGCACCATGGCGGTGAGGTTTTTCGGCGCGCGGTCCAGGCGCATGGTGGCTTCGACCACGAAACCAAGGGTGCCCTCGGCGCCGATGAACAGCTGCCGCAAGTCATAGCCGGTGGCGTTCTTGATCAGGTCCTTGTTCAGTTCCAGCACGTCGCCCTTGCCCGTCACGACCTTCATGCCCGCCACCCAGTTGCGGGTCATGCCGTAGCGAATGACCTTGATCCCGCCAGCATTGGTGCCGATATTGCCGCCAATCTGGCTCGAACCTGCCGAAGCGAAGTCCACCGGATAGTAGAGCCCATGTTCTTCAGCCTTGTTCTGCAACTGTTCGGTGACCACGCCCGGCTGGCATACGGCGGTGCGGTCGGTCAGGTTCACATCGAGGATCTGGTTCATGTAGTCGAATGACACGACCACCTCGCCATTCGCCGCGACGGCGGCGGCGGAGAGGCCGGTACGCCCGCCCGATGGCACCAACGCGACTTTGTGCGCGTTGGCCCAGCGCACAATGGCCTGGACTTGTTCGGTGGTCTTTGGAAACACAATGGCGGTCGGTGCGGGCGCGTAATGCTTGGTCCAATCCTTGCCGTAAGCATTCAGGGAGTCGGCATCGGTCAAAACTTTGCCAGGCTCAACCAGGGTCTTCAGCTCATCTATCACGGCAGGATTGGTCATCGACAGAACTCTCGAACAATTCATGGTCATCCTGAGAACGCTTCACGTCGCAGGAATGGGTGTTTGCGGGGGGCATATGCTAGCATACCGACCCCGCAGCGTAGTGCCCAACGGCTGTTCTGCGGCGACGGCTGTCATGCCGGTCGGGCCAGCATGCGCTGTCCGATTCCCTGCCATTTTTCTCCGGGACACAGGTTTACGCAGATGAGCAAGACTTCTCTCGATAAGAGCAAGATCAAGTTCCTTCTTCTCGAAGGCGTCCACCAATCGGCTGTCGACGTCCTCAAGTCGGCGGGCTACACCAGCATCGAGTACATCACCAGTTCTCTGCCGGAAGCCCAGCTCAAGGAAAAGATCGCCGATGCTCACTTCATCGGTATTCGCTCCCGTACGCAACTGACTGAAGAGATCTTCGACCACGCCAAGAAACTGGTGGCGGTCGGCTGCTTCTGCATCGGCACCAACCAGGTGGACCTCAACGCGGCTCGCGAACGCGGTATCGCGGTGTTCAATGCGCCGTATTCCAACACCCGTTCCGTTGCCGAACTGGTGCTGGCCGAGGCGATCCTGCTGTTGCGCGGCATCCCCGAGAAGAACGCTTCCTGCCACCGTGGCGGCTGGATCAAGAGCGCGGCCAATTCCTTCGAGATCCGCGGCAAGAAGCTGGGTATCGTCGGCTACGGCTCGATCGGTACTCAATTGTCGGTACTGGCTGAAGGCCTTGGCATGCAGGTGTTTTTCTACGACACCGTGACCAAGCTGCCGTTGGGCAACGCGACCCAGGTCAACGACTTGCACGAATTGCTGGGCATGTCCGACATCGTCACCCTGCACGTGCCGGAAACCCCGGCCACCCAGTGGATGATCGGTGAAAAGGAAATCCGCGCCATCAAGAAAGGCGGGATCCTGATCAACGCCGCTCGCGGCACCGTGGTCAAGCTCGACGCACTGGCCGAAGCGATCAAGGACAAGCACCTGATCGGCGCGGCGATCGATGTGTTCCCGGTGGAGCCTCGCTCCAACGATGACATCTTCGAAAGCCCGCTGCGTGGCCTGGACAACGTGATCCTGACCCCGCACATCGGCGGTTCCACCGCTGAAGCCCAGGCCAACATCGGTCTGGAAGTGGCTGAAAAACTGGTCAAGTACAGCGACAACGGTACCTCGGTATCGTCGGTGAACTTCCCGGAAGTGGCTTTGCCGGCCCACCCTGGCAAGCACCGCCTGCTGCACATCCACGAAAACATTCCGGGTGTGATGAGCGAGATCAACAAAGTCTTCGCGGAAAACGGCATCAACATTTCCGGTCAGTTCCTGCAGACCAACGAGAAAGTCGGCTACGTCGTGATCGACGTCGATGCCGAATACTCGGACCTGGCCCAAGAGAAGTTGCAGCACATCAACGGCACCATTCGTTGCCGCGTGCTGTTCTAAGCGGGCCTGGCTTGCAATGAAAACGGGAGCTCCGAAGGGGCTCCCGTTTTTTCTGTCCGACACAATGGAACCCTGTGGGAGCGAGCCTGCTAGCAAAAGCTGTCTGTCAGGCGCATTTACGTTGACTGATATGCCGCCTTCGCGAGCAGGCTCGCTCTCACAGTGGATACTGCATTTATCTTCTAAGTGCTGTGTTACTCGACGTTCACCGTGATCTTTTCGGACACGATCGACGGGTCGAACGGCATATGGCCGCTGTCGCCCAGGATCAATTGCAAGGTGTGTTTGCCCGGCGCCAGTTTGATCGTGGCTTCGGTTTGCGCCTTGCCAAAATGCATGTGGTGGGGGTCGGTCGGAATCGGCGTGCCCTCGGCAGGCAGATCATCGACATCGATCAGCAGGTGGTGATGGCCGGTGTTCTTGGTCACGTCGCCCGCCGGGGCAAGTGCAATATTCTTGACGCCGAACTTGACCTTGAACTCTTGGCTGACGGTGGCACCGTCTTCAGGAGAAACGATGAATACTTCTGCACCTTTGGGCGCCGGGGTTGCCGCTGTCGCCAGCATCGAAGTTCCGAGCAACAAACCGGCCAACGCCGCACGTGACATAAAACTTTTCATTTTTTACTCCAGTTTTCCCATAAATCCGTCGGGTCATGACAACTTCATGACTAATCGTTGTCGAAGCCTGCAACAACCATAGCAAAGCGAGCCTGAAACGAGCGTCGCTTGTATAAATACTAGGAGTGACCATGCGTTTCCTGCCTGGCCTGATCTGCCTGCTACCTCTGTTGAGCCCTCTGGCCCATGCGGAACTGATCGACGACGTCAACGACCGTGGCGAGTTGCGAATCGCCCTCGAGGCCAACACCGCGCCGTTCAATTTCAAGGAGGACGGCAAGCTCACCGGTTTCGAAGTAGAGCTGGGCGAAATGCTCGCGGGCGAGCTCGATGTACGCCCTGATTTTGTCGTCACCGATGCGGCGGATCTGTTGTCCGGCGTGGAAAGCGGCAAGTACGACGTCGCCATCAACCACATAGCAATGACCCCGGAGTTGGCGGAACGTTTCGATACCAGCGCTACTTATAGCCAACCGGATGCGCAATTGCTGGCAAGCAAGGATGAGGCGCAACGTCCTCTGGTCCTGGCGCAGTCTTTCCAGCCCGAGGAAAAGAAGGGGCCGGCGCCGAACCTGGTCATTCCATTCCAGAAAGGCAACCCGGCGTTCAAGGCCAGCCTGGACAATGCCTTGGCGCGTATCAAGGACGATGGGCGGCTGGAGCGGTTGTCGCAGAAGTGGTTGCTCAAGCAAGAGTGAATTTGTGGTCAAACGCAATCGTTGTGGCGAGGGAGCTTGCTCCCGCTCGGCGGCGCAGCCGTCGTAGCGCGGTTGACGCGGTCTGTCGGGAAACCAGATTGACCGGGTTGGGGCCGCTTCGCGGCCCAGCGGGAGCAAGCTCCCTCGCCACAAGAGCTAGGCACAACCTCGTTACAGAGCCGCTTTCAAATCTTGCGCCATACGCTCGCCAACCAAGGCTGCTGCTCTCGCGGCAGCCCCGCCGGCCGGTAGTAATGCTCCAGCTCCACAAAACCCGCCTGCGTGAGCGACACGCGCCAGGCCGCGAGGTCGTGATACGCGCCAAAGCGTTGGCCGTTCCAGCCTTCCTGGTTTTCGCCCCGGGGGTTTGAGCTGAACAGCACGCCGCCGGGCTTGAGCGTGGCGTGTAATTGCTTGAGCACGCGCGGCAGCTCCTGCACAGGGATGTGGAACAGGACGGCGTTGGCGAAGATCCCGTCGAAACGCTCCGCCGGCAGATCGAGTTGCAGGAAATCCTGTTGCCACACCTCGCATCCGCTGTCCTGGCGGGCCATGCGCGCGAATTCGCTCGAACCGTCGAGGCCCACCGCGACATGGCCCATGGCCGTGAAGGTGCGAAGATCACGCCCAGGGCCGCAGCCGAAATCGAGGATATGGAACGGCGCCTGGCCTTGGATGTGTCGCAGCAGGGCGTCGATGTTCTGGCTGACGTCATGATCGCGGGTGCCTTCGCGAAAACTCTCCGCCACGGCGTTGTAATGGCCAAGGGTCGTGGCGGTGATGGACTGCAGATCGTCGGCGGTGTGTTTCATGGTCGCTGGCTTTGGATGGGGAGTGTTTGACGACTATACCGCAAGCTCGCTCCCACAATGTTTCGCCTCTCAGCGCTTGTTCAGCCCCCGCGCCAACCGATCCCCGCCCAATTGAATCATCGCCACCAATGCCACCAGCAACACGATCACCGTGAGCATGATCTGGCTGTCGAAACGCTGGTAACCGTAGCGGTAGGCAATGTCGCCCAGGCCTCCGGCACCGATCGCCCCGGCCATGGCCGATGAGTTGATCATGGTCACCAGCGTGATGGTAAAGCCGCCGACGATGCCGGGCAGCGCTTCGGGTAGCAGCACATGCCAGACGATGTGCCAGCGCCGGCAACCCATGGCCTGGGCCGCTTCGATCAGGCCATGGTCAACTTCCCGCAAGCTGACTTCGGCGATACGCGCAAAAAACGGCGTGGCGGCAATCGTCAGCGGCACCACCGCGGCCCATACGCCATAGGTGGTGCCGACAATCAATCGGGTGAACGGAATCAGCGCCACCATGAGAATCAGGAAGGGGATCGAGCGGAACAAATTCACAAACCCGCCCAGGGCCTTGTTCAAGGCGGGCGCCTCATAGATGCCGCCCTTGCCGCTTGTGACCAGTATCACCGCCAGCGGAATGCCCGCCAGCAACGCGATCAGCGACGACACGCCAACCATGAGGAACGTGTCGATGAAGCCCTGCAGCAATCGGTCAAACCACATAACCCAACACCTCCACCCGTTGTGCCCAGTTGCCCGCACGTTGACGCAGTTCATCAGCGCCCCATGACGACCCGCTCACCGCCAGCAGCAACTGCCCCAGCCCGTGGCCTTGAATTCTTTCCAGGCCGCCGTGCAGCAGCCGTACCCGTCCACCCAGGGCACTGAACAGGGCCGCGAGGTCTGGTTCGTCGCCGCTGTGCCCCGTGAATTGCAGGCGCAGTACAGTGGCTGCGTCCGCGGAGGTCGGGTGGGGTTGCAAGCGGCTTTGCAGTTCCTCGGGCAGTGCGTGCTGCAACGGCGCCAGGAGCGTGCGGCTGACGGCATGCTGCGGGTTGCCGAAGACTTCCCAGACCGGCCCTTGTTCGACGATCCGTCCTTGTTCGAGCACCACCACCCGGTCGCAGACTTCGCGGATGACCGCCATTTCATGGGTAATCAGCACGATGGTCAGGCCCAGCCGCTGGTTGATCTCACGCAGCAAACCGAGGATCGATTGAGTCGTTTCCGGATCGAGCGCCGAGGTGGCCTCGTCGCACAACAGGATCTGCGGGTCATGGACCAGCGCCCGGGCAATCCCGACACGCTGCTTCTGACCGCCCGAGAGCTGCGCCGGATAGGCGCCGTGCTTACCTTGCAGGCCGACCAGTTCCAACAATTCGCGAACCTTGTGCAGACGTTGTTCCTTGGGCACGCCGGCAACCTTGAGCGGCAGCTCGACGTTCTGCCACACCGTCTTGGCCGACATCAGGTTGAAGTGCTGGAAGATCATGCCGATGCGCCGGCGCAGCTCCACGAGACGATCTTCATCGAACTCGCCGATGTCCACCTGATCGATCAGCACCCGTCCGCTGGTGGGTTGTTCGAGGCGGTTGATGGTGCGGATCAGCGAGGACTTGCCCGCGCCACTGCGGCCGATGATGCCAAAGACCTCGCCGCGCTGGATCGCCAGGTCGATGCCTTGCAGCGCGGGCACCGGGCCCTGGGTGCCAGGGTAGGTTTTGCCGAGGCCGATGAAGCGCACATGGGCACGGTTCAGTTCTGGATGCAGCTCGGTCTGGTCGGCGACGTGGGGCGCTGGGGCTTCATGACGGAGTCGAGCGTTGACGGCACTCATGATCAGCCTTCCCAGCCGGCTTGGTAGAGCTTGCCATGGGCCTTGTCCAGGGCCGCGCGCACGGCAGGTGAGTGTTGGTAAATGTCGACGAACTTGATCAGCCTTGGATCGTTCTCGCTCTTGGGCTGGATCACGAACTGGATGACATATTCCTTGTGGTCGAGGCCGTCGAAGAGCAAGGCAGACGTCGCGTCGAAGGTGTTCGCGAGGCGAATGTAGGCTGGATAACCTTGTACCAGATCCGCGTCTTCATAGGCACGCACCAACTGCACGGCTTCGACTTGCAGGATCTTGAGCTTCTTTGGGTTGGCGATGATGTCGTCTTCGGTGGCCTTGTAGCCGACGCCCGGCTTGAGCTGGATCAGCCCGGCCTTGGCCAGCAATTGCAAACCGCGTCCGCTGTTGATCGGATCGTTGGCAATGGCCACGCTGGCGCCTTCGGGCAGCTCGTCGAAGCTTTTGTACTTCTTCGAATAGAGGCCGACGTTGTTGATGATTCCCGGTGCGAACGGCACCAGGTCGAAACCGGCGGCGGCCTTGGCGTTCTCCAGGAACGGTATGTGCTGGAAATAATTCACGTCGATGTCGCCCGAAGCGAGGCTGACGTTAGGCGCAATCCAGTCGCTGAATTCCACCAGTTCGACTTTCAGGCCTTGTTTGCCGGCCTCTTCGACGGCGGCCTCCAAGGGTATGGCGAACGCAGCGGTGGTGCCGATTTTCAACGGGGCGTCGGCGGCGAACAATGCCGAGCTGAACAGGCCGAAAGCCAGGGCCAGGGTTCTGACTGGCAGAGTGAGGAAGTGCTTGGTCATGTCGGATATTCCAGTCATCGATTAATTGAGTGATGCGCCTTTGTGGCGAGGGAGCTTGCTCCCGCTGGGCTACGAAGTAGCCCCAAACTCTTTGGGCGGGCTTCGCCCATCAGCGGGAGCAAGCCCCCTCGCCACAGGATGAGTGCCGGTAGGTTGAGCCGGTATGTTGTTCGGGCAAACGAGCCCCCCCGTGAAACAGCTTTTCCCGCAACGTGCCATCGTCGTATTCGGTCTTGTACGACCCGCGTCGCTGCAGCTCGGGAATCACCAGGTCGATGAAGTCCAGGTAACTTTGCGGCGTGACGATGCGGGTCAGGTTGAAGCCGTCGAGGCCGGTTTCGGCGATCCAGGATTCCAGCTCATCGGCGACCTGTTCGGGCGAGCCGACCACCGTGATGTAGCGACCGCCCAAGGCGTGTTGCTCCAGCAATCTGCGTCGGGTCCAGTCGTTGTTTTGCAGGGTCTTGGTGGCGGACTGGATGGCGTTGCTCTTCACGTACTGGATCGGTTCGTCCAGTTCGTACTCGGCAAAATCAATGCCCGTCGAGGCGGAGAAATGCGCCACTCCGGCCTCGGCGCTGGCGTAGCCCAGGTACTCGGCATGCTGGGTCCAGGCCGCCGCTTCGGTTTCGCCGACGATCACGTTCAGGCCCATGAACACTTTGATGTCTTCGGCATGGCGCCCAGCCGCGAGGGCGCTGGCGCGGACCTTGTCCACCTGGACCTTGGTCGCCGGTTTGTTCTGGCCACTGATGAACACGCACTCCGCATGGCGCCCAGCGAACAGCAGGCCCCGCTCGGAGCTGCCCGCCTGGAACAGTACCGGCGTGCGTTGTGGCGAGGGCTCGCAGAGGTGATAACCCTCGATCTGATAGAACTCCCCCTGATGCTGGACCTTGTGCACTTTCTCTGGCCGGGCATAAATCCGCTGCTCGCGATCGTTGATGACCGCGTCGTCTTCCCAACTGCCTTCCCATAGCTTGTAGAGCACTTGCAGGTACTCGTCGGCCTGGTCGTAGCGCCGGTCGTGCTCGACCTGCGCGGTAAGGCCCATGGCCTTGGCGGCGCTGTCCAGATAGCCGGTGACGATGTTCCAGCCAACCCGTCCGCGGCTCAGGTGGTCCAGCGTGCTCATGCGCCGGGCGAACAGGTACGGCGGTTCGTAGGTCAAGTTGGCGGTGAGGCCAAAGCCGAGGTTTTTCGTCACTGCGGCCATTGCCGATACCAGCAGCAACGGGTCGTTGACCGGCAGTTGAATCGATTCTTTCAGCGTGACGTCCACGGACCGCTGGTAAACGTCATAGACTCCGACGATATCGGCAATGAACAACCCGTCGAACAAACCTCGCTCCAGCAACTGGGCCAGCCCGGTCCAGTATTCAATGGTGTTGAACTGGGTCGAAGTGTCCTCTGGATGGGTCCACAGACCGTGGTTGATGTGCCCGATGCAGTTCATGTTGAACGCGTTGAGGAGGATTTTTTTCTTGCCGGCCGCCATCAGATCGTCCCCCGCAGCGGCGGTTTTTCATCGTTGAGGTAGAAGTTGCCGACCGCGTGATATTTCCAGCGCACCGGGTCGTGCAGGGTGTGCACTCGGGCGTTGCGCCAGTGGCGGTCGAGGCCATGTTCGGCCAGGGTCGCCTGGCTGCCGGCCAGTTCGAACAGCGTGCTGCCGGCGGCGAGGGAAATTTCAGTGCTGAGGGCCCGGGCTTCGGCCACGGCGATCGAGGCCGCCGCCACCGTTTCTGCGTTCGTGTCGGCCTGGGCGCGGTCAAGAAGTTCACCGGCGCGTTCCAGCAAGGCTTCGGCGGCATGCAGGCGAATGCTCAGGTGGCCAAAGCTTTTAAGAGTGTGCGGGTCCTGGGTGGCGACGTCGCTGGTGGCGTCGATCCACGGACGGGTTTTGCTGCGGACAAAATGCAGGGCGTCTTCATAGGCGGCGCGGGCGATGCCGGCGTCGATGGCGGCGTGGAGGATCTGCGCCAACGGGCCTACCGGCGTTGGGCGTTCGAAGGCGCTCTGGAAGGGCACGATGTCTTCGGCATCGACAAGGACATCCTCGAACACCACCGAGCCGCTGCCGGTGGTGCGCTGGCCGAAACCGCTCCAGTCGTCGATCACCGTCAGGCCCTTGCTGCTGCGCGGGACGAACGCCAACTGTTGCACGCCGTTTTCATCCACCACCGAGGTGGGGATGCGCTGGGCATAGATCGCCCCGGTGGCGTAGAACTTGCGGCCATTGATGCGATAGGCCTCGCCGTCGCGACGCAGTTGGGTGATGCGGTCATGGGCCGTCCTCGTCCCGAGCTCCGCCAGGGCGTTGCCAAACCGCTGGCCGGCCAGCACCTCGGCGTACAGCCGTTGCTTCTGGGCCTCGCTGCCGTTAACCCGCAGCACTTCCAATGCATAGAAATGATTTTGCGGAATCTGGCCGAGCGAACCATCGGCCTGTGAGATCAGCGCGATGACCTTGGCCAGCGTGACGTTGGATACGCCCGCACCGCCGTAGGCCTTGGGCACGCTGATGCCCCAAAGGCCCGCGCGAGTGAACGCTTCCAGCTCCGCAAGAGGCAGACGCCGTTCGCGGTCGCGCAGGGCACTGTCGCGTTTGAAGTCATCAGCCAGGTCGCTGGCGACAATCAAGGCTTGTTCATCGCTGGTGATCACCGCGACGTGTTGGGAAAACGTCATGTGCTGCTCCAGAGTCGGGGTCGTCAAATCCAGGAGTGCCGGGCAGGCAAGGTGCCGTTCAGGCGGTAATCGCCGACCGCGTGGTATTTCCAGCGCACGGGGTCGTGCAGGGTGTGGACCCGTGCGTTGCGCCAGTGGCGATCCAGGTTGAATTCAGCGAGGGTGGCGCGGCTGCCGGCCAGCTCGAACAGTTTCTCGCTGGCGTGCAGGGCGATTTCGGTGGTCAGGACCTTGGCTTCGGCGACGGCTATCGAGGCGCGGGCGGCGGACTGTTCGGTGATCGGCGCGGCGTTGACCTGGTCAAGCACCTGCCCGGCCTTGCGCAGCAAAGCCTCGGCGGCGTGCAGTTCGATCTTCAGCTTGCCGACATCGGCGATGACATACAGATCGTCACTGGCCCGCTCGACGTTGGCGTCGATCCAGGGGCGCGAGCGTTTGCGCACGAAGTCGATGGCATCGTCGATGGCGCCGCGGGCGATGCCCAGGTCAATAGCGGCCTGGATCAGTTGCGAAAATGCTCCTTGCACGTTGGGCGTGTCGTTGATGCGCCAGTTGTCCAGTACCAGCTCGGCGTCGACCCGCACATCGTTCAGCAGCACCGTGCCACTGGCCGTGGTGCGCTGGCCGAAGCCCGACCAGTCATCAACGATCCGCAGGCCCGGTGTGCCGCGCCGCACGAACGCCAATACCTGGCGACCCTCCTCGTTCAAGGCCTTGACGGCGACCCAATGGGCGAACAGCGCACCGGTGGAATAGAACTTCTGCCCGTTGATGACATAGCCGTCACCGTCGGCCGTGATCCGTGCCTTGAGTTCCAAGGTGTTGCGGGTGCCGCGCTCCGGTCCGGCATTGCCGATGCGCCAGCCTTCCAGCACGCTTTGGAGAAGCAATCTCTTCTGCCGCTCGGTGCCCGTGGCAAGAATCAGCTGGAGCACGCCGAACTGGTTTTGGGGAATCTGACCAAGGGCCGGATCGGCAGCGCAAATGATTGCAAACACCTCGGCGATCGTGACGCAGGAGACTTGCGGGCCACCGTAATCGCGGGGCACGGCAATGCTGCCGAGCCCGCTGCGGGTGAATTGCTCGATTTCCGACCAGGGCAGCTTGCGTTGCTGGTCGCGACGCGCAGCTTGCTGGCGCGCCAATTGCGCCAGTTCATGGGCAGCTTTGATTGCTTCGGCATCGGTGCGCAGCACCTGCGCCGGCAGCAGTGATGGGGCGATGTCCAGGTCGCTCTGGACCTTTGGCTGGGCCAGATCGGACATCACAGCCACTCCGTGGCTGCACGCAGTGCCTTGGCGCCCTGCATTGGGGTGATTGTATTCCGTACCATACCCACCTCACATCTCAAGAAAACGCCGCGATGAAGCGGCGACCAAAATCAAGAATGTCCGGTGGTCCGGTTTATATACCCTAAACGCGTAGATATTATTTTTGAACTAACTTTTAGGAATAACCATAGGCTGGATGTGATACCGCCGTGGCCTTTCCAAATACGACTACGGAAGAGAAACGTCACGGCGCCCGGCGTCGCGGTTCAGCGGCCACGAGCAGGTCTGTCGGCGGATTCTTCAGATACGGGTTGGCGCAACCGATCTTCAACGTACGCGGCGGAGCCCAGCGGGAATTGTTGCCCACCCGGTCGATGATGCAATAGCTCACTTCCAGACGCAGGTCCTCGCCCGCTTCCATGATGACTTCCGGCGGAACCCAGACGTGGACCGGTTGGCCTACTTCACAAGGCTTGATCCTTGGCAGGTCCATGCGCACGTCGCCCCAACGCACGGTAATCGCATCGTCGGCGGCCATGTTCAGGTAGGGCTCGATCGTCACCGGCACGCCACGTCTGATCTGGTTCGGGTTCACGCCTTGGCGGCGGATGGTTTCCGGGATCCGCACCGGCGCCAGGCTCTGGTTTTCATCACCGGTCAAGGCCGACGGTTGGCCACCGGGGCAGTCCAGCTTGACCTGAACCTGTCGCGCCGCGGACAGCGCCGGCCCGCGTCCGATTTGCATGACGCGGTAGTGGACGCGGGAGGTCCCGTTGACGATGAAACTCTCCGGTACCCGCAGGCAAATGCTTGCGCGCAGGTCCGATTCTGTAAGCAGGCGGGAGCCGACGTAGCAGTTGTCCCAGAATAATTCGACCAGATCCCCCGGATCCATGCCGGGATAGGGCGCTACAACGACCTCCAGGTGCGCGGCGCTGGTGATATTGATGCCGCTGCTGGCCAAGGTGGGCGCGGGCAACTCAGGGGTATGCGACGTACATGTCATGGGTGTTCTCCTTGATGTCTAAACGCACTACGTTCCGGAAATATCGAAGACGTGAATAATTGCCGCGTTACTTGGTTTTAGGATGCTCGTTGATTTTTATTGAAGATAAGTAAAGCGCTTCGCCTGTTTGCGTCTAGATAAAGGTTGGAGAGTTTCAGTGTCAATAGAAGCGCTTGCGCAAAAGTTGATAATGTCAGGCTTCAGAAATGTCCTACGCATTGCTGTTAAGAATACGTTGTTCTGGTCGTACTTTTCCTCGGGCGTTGGGGTTCGAGGCTTTGCAGGGTGCGGATAGGCTGATCTCAGTCGAGGCGCGACTGAATAACTTTCTAACTTGGCTGGATAAGTAAAGGCGGGAAGTTCACGTTTTGCTTTGGATGAGGGATGTTGCAAGTTGTCTTACTTCCATCCTTGGAAGTAACGACATTGTGCTGCTTTAGTGCGTGCCGTGTCCTGCTGAGAGGAACTTGCTGAGGAACTGTCGGGTACGCTCTTCTTTCGGTGCTTCAAACAATGCCTTGGCTTCGCCTTGTTCAACGATCACGCCTTTGTCGAAGAACACCACGCGGTTTGCCACATCCCGGGCGAAGCCCATCTCGTGGGTCACGATGACCATGGTGCGTTTTTCTTCGGCCAAGCCACGAATGGTTGCCAATACTTCACCCACCAGTTCCGGGTCGAGGGCCGAGGTGGGCTCGTCGAAGAGGATCACCGCCGGTTCCATCGCCAGCGCCCGGGCGATTGCCACGCGCTGTTGCTGGCCACCGGACAGGCGCCTTGGATAGGCGTTTTCCTTGCCGGCCAAGCCGACTTTCGCCAACAGTTTGCGACCCAGCGCTTCGGCGTCGGCACGGGGCGTCTTTTTCACCACGATCGGGCCTTCGGTGACGTTCTCCAGCGCGGTGCGGTGGGGGAACAGATTGAAGTTCTGGAACACGAAACCGACCTGCTGGCGCAAACGACGCACCAGGCCCTGCTGCTGGTTCAAAGGGCGACTGCCATCGATCTCGATGTCGCCGACCTTGATCCGACCGCTGCTGGGCTCTTCGAGGAAATTCAGGCAGCGCAGGAAGGTCGTCTTGCCCGAACCGCTGGGGCCGATGATCGCAACCACTTCGCCTTCTTCGATCTTCAAGTCGATGCCGTTGAGCACCACCTGGCCCTTGAACTGCTTTGTCAGTTTTTCCACGACAATCATGGGTCAGGACTCCTGGTCGTGCCGATTGACCCGAGCTTCCAATACGTTCTGCAAGTGCGAAAGCACGGTGGCGAGAACCCAGTAGATCAGCGCGGCGGCAAGATACATGGTGAAGATTTCGAAGGTACGGGCGGTGATCAATTGCGCCTGACGGAACAGCTCCGGCACCTGGATAGTCGCCGCCAGCGCGGTGTCCTTGACCAGGGAGATGAAGCTGTTGCCCAGCGGTGGCAGGGCCGTACGCGCGGCTTGCGGCAAAATGGCCCGACGCAGAGTCTGGGCACGGGTCATCCCGATGCTCGCCGCCGCTTCCCACTGGCCGCGCTCGATGGAGCTGATGGCGGCCCGCAGGATCTCACAGGCATAGGCCGCCATGTTCAGCGAGAAACCGATCAGCGCCGCTGGAAGCGGGTCCAGCTCGACCCCCAGCTGCGGCAACCCGTAATAGATCAGGAATAACTGCACGAGCAACGGCGTGCCGCGAAAGAACGACACGTAGGCGCGGGCTATCCAGTTGACCACCTTGAGACGAGACAGGCGCATCAGCGCCAGGCCGAACCCCAGCAACAAGCCGAAGAACATCCCGCCCAGGCTGAGGATGACGGTGTAATACGCGCCCTTGAGCAGGAAGGGCGCGGAGTCCAACGCGAGTTGAAGAGCTGCTTCCATTATTGGGTGACGTCAGCGTTGAAATATTTTTCCGACAGTTTTTTCAGCGTGCCGTCGGCGCGCAGTTTTTCTATGGCTTTGTTCACGGCGGCCAACAACTCAGGCTCGCCTTTGCGCAGGGCGATACCGGCCTCCTGGCGAGAGAAGGCTTCGCCGGCGGCGGTCGTGTCCTCGGCTTTCTTGGCGTATTCCAGCGCGGCGAGGCGGTCGATCAGGATGGCGTCGATGCGGCCAACGCGCAGGTCCTGGAACTTGCTCGGGTCATCTTCGTAAGTGCGTACATCGGCGGTAGGCACGTTGGCCTTGACCCACTGTTCGTAGTTGGTGCCCAAGCCAACGCCGACTTTTTTACCGCCCAGGTCAGCGGCTTTCTTGATGTTCAGCTCGTCGGCTTTCTTCTTCAGGACCAGCGCTTGAATGCCGGAAACAGTGTACGGCTCCGAGAAGTCGTATTTCTTCTTGCGTTCTTCAGAAATGGTCACCTGATTGACCACAGCGTCCAGGCGCTTGGATTCCAGTGCCGCGAGGATGCCTGCCCATGGGGTGGTCTGCAGCTTGACCTTCACACCCAGCTCCTTGGCCAGGGCTTCGGAAAATTCCACTTCGAAACCGGTCAGCTTGCCGTCGGCGTCAACGAAGCTGAACGGTGGGTACGTGCCTTCCAGGCCGATCTTGATTTCACCAGCGTCCTTGATGTTTTGCAGTTGCTCACCGGCAACCGCTTGCCCCAGCAGGCCGGCGCCCAGTACCAGGCCCAGCGAACCCACCAGCAGGTTGCGACGTAATGCGGAAAAATTCATGACAAGCCCCTGTGTTTTCTTAGAAGACATCGTTTGGATGGAAAGGCGTCGCCGCGCTCCGAAAAGATTGCCACATCCTGCCTTAAAGCAGCCAAGACGTCTCGCGGCAAATGCGCCTGCGGCGAGACTATAGGGTGGCTTTTATAGGTTGGAAAATAATATTAAATCCTCCCTATATAACCACATGGATTGTTTTCTGGACCTCAAAACGCCGCGTTGTAGGCAAACAATGCCGGCGCACCACCGGTGTGAAGGAAGATGATCGGGCCCTCGTCGAAGCGGTCGCGACCAATGCCGTCGAGCAGGCCCGCCATGGCCTTGCCGGTGTAGACCGGGTCGAGCAAAAGCCCTTCCTGGCTCGCCAGTAGCTTGACCGCCGCCAGCGTGCCGGCGCTGGGTTCGCCGTAGCGGGGAGCAAAGTATTCATCCCACAGGTTCACTTTGAAGGCTTGCGGGACGGCGACATCCAACAGCTGCGCCGTGCGTTCGGCCAGGCCCTGGACCTTGGGGAATTGATCTTCTTCGCTACGGGAAACCGTCACGCCAATGACCGGAAGCGCGGACAGGCTTTCGCTCAAGGCCAGCGCCAGGCCGCTGTGGGTTCCGGCACTGCCCGAGGCCAGCACGACGGCGGCGAAATCGATACCGGTGTCCTTGATCTGTTCGGCCAGCTCCAGCCCAGCACGGACATATCCCAGTGCGCCGAGGGCGTTCGAACCACCGATCGGCACCAGGTAGGGTTTTTTCCCGTTGCTGCGCAGGCGGCCAGCGAGGGCCTGCAATTGATCGTCGGCGTTCTCCAGGTTATCCACCAATTCGACTTTCGCGTCGAACAGGTCAAGCAGCAGTCGATTGCCGTTACCCAGGTAATTGCTGTCGTCGGTGCCGATGGGGTTTTCCAGCAGCGCCACGCAACCCAGGCCCAGCCTGGCGGCCAAGGCAGCCGTCTGGCGGACATGGTTGGACTGGATCGCGCCCGCGGTGATGAGGGTGTCGGCACCTTGGGCCAACGCGTCGGCGCCCAGGTATTCAAGCTTGCGCAGCTTGTTGCCGCCCAGTGCCAAGGGCGTCAGGTCGTCGCGCTTGATGTAGACCTCGCGGCCGAGCCATTGGGAGAGGCGTTCAAGTTTTTCCAGCGGTGTCGGATGACCGAGCAGGTCGAGACGATGAAAGCGGGACAGCTGTTCTTTGATCATGAGTCCGTACTGGTTGTAGGCGATGTCGGACTATAGGCATGTGGATATTCGGGCGGCAACCAGCAATCTTCGACCCGGCGTGAATGGAGATGAAGAAGGGTTTGTAAGCTTCCACAGGGTTCGAGGCAACACTGAACGAATGCGCGCCAGGCAACGTCATACCCAGCCATAGGCTAGTGTATGAAACGTGCCATTTAGCCCGGCGATTAGTCTCTAGTTCCCTATTCATGTTTAACTTGAACGTTCATTCAAGTTAAACCATTGGTTTGCTGCCCGCTCACAACAGGAGGCTTGCCTTTGCCGAGTCCGTTTGTACACATCGCTGCTTCGCTTCGCGAGGTGCTCTGTCCATGAGCACTTCGTCCCTCCCACCCAGCGGCCTGGTCCGCATGAATCCGCCAGTGTTTTATTTCTCGGCGACCTTCATCCTGCTGTTCGGCCTGGTTGTCATCACGCTGCCCAAGCAGGCCGGCGCGTGGCTTCTGGCGGCCCAGAACTGGGCGGCCAACACGGTCGGTTGGTATTACTTGCTGGCGATGACCCTGTATCTGATTTTCGTGGTAGTCACTGCATTGTCCGGCTACGGCAAGATCAAGCTCGGAGCCGACCACGACGAACCCGAGTTCAGTTACCTGTCCTGGGCCGGCATGTTGTTCGCCGCCGGGATCAGCATCACGTTGTTCTTCTTTTGCGTTTCGGAGCCGCTGACCCATCTGGTCCAGCCCCCCCAAGGGGAGGCCGGCACCGCCGATGCGGCGCGCCAGGCCATGCAGATCCTATTCCTGCACTGGGGCTTGCACGGCTGGGGCGTCTTTGCATTCGTCGGCATGGCCCTGGCGTACTTCGCCTACCGGCACAACTTGCCGTTGGCCTTGCGGTCGGCGTTGTACCCGCTGATCGGCAAGCGCATCAATGGCCCGATCGGTTATGCAGTGGACGGCTTCGGCATCATCGCGACCGTGTTCGGCCTGGGTGCGGACATGGGGTTTGGAGTGCTGCACCTCAATTCCGGGCTGGATTACCTGTTCGGCATCGCCCACACGCAGTGGATTCAGGTTGGCCTGATCGTACTGATGATGGGGGCGGCAATCATCGTCGCCGTGGCGGGTGTCGATAAAGGTGTGCGGGTCATGTCTGACATCAACATGCTGCTGGCCTGCGCGCTGTTGCTGTTCGTGCTGTTTGCCGGGCCGACGCAGCACCTGCTCAACACGCTGATTCAGAATTTGGGGGACTACCTCGGCGCGCTGCCGATGAAAAGTTTCGACCTGTACGCCTACAACAAGCCCAGTGACTGGTTGGGCGGCTGGACCGTTTTCTACTGGGCGTGGTGGATCGCCTGGTCGCCGTTCGTGGGGCTGTTTATCGCACGGATTTCCCGTGGCCGTACGATCCGCGAATTCGTGTTTGGCGTGCTTTTGATTCCACTGGGTTTCACCCTGGCGTGGATGTCGATCTTCGGCAACAGTGCCCTCGACCAGGTACTGAACCATGGCATGAGTGCCTTGGGCATGTCCGCCCTGGAGAACCCGTCGATGAGCCTTTACCTGCTGCTGGAAACCTATCCGTGGAGCAAGACGGTGATCGCGGTCACGGTGTTTATCAGCTTCGTGTTTTTTGTCACGTCCGCCGATTCAGGCACCGTGGTGCTTTCGACATTGTCTGCCAAGGGTGGCAGCCCCGATGAAGACGGGCCGAAATGGCTGCGTGTGTTCTGGGGGGCGATGACCGCCCTGGTGACCAGTGCCTTGCTGTTTTCCGGCAGCATCGATGCGCTCAAGTCAGCGGTGGTGCTGACGTCGTTGCCGTTCTCCATGATTCTTTTGCTGATGATGTGGGGGCTGCACAAGGCGTTCTATCTCGAATCCCAGAAGCAGATTGCGCAATTGCATTCCCTCGCGCCGGTGGCGGGATCTCGCCGGGGCACGGGCGGCTGGCGCCAGCGTCTGAGCCAGGCGGTGCATTTCCCTTCCCGGGACGAGGTGTACCGTTTCCTGGACACCACGGTGCGCCCTGCCATCGAAGAAGTGAAAGCGGTGTTCGCTGAAAAAGGCCTGGCGGTGATGACCCAGCCAGACCCGGCCAACGACAGCGTCAGCCTGGAGATCGGCCACGGCGAGCAGCATCCGTTCATCTACCAGGTGCAGATGCGCGGCTACTTCACGCCGTCCTTCGCCCGGGGCGGCATGGGCTCCAAGCAAATCAACAACCGGCGTTACTACCGAGCCGAGGTGCACCTGAGCGAAGGCAGCCAGGATTACGACCTGGTGGGCTACTCCAAGGAGCAGGTCATCAACGACATCCTCGATCAGTACGAACGCCATATGCAGTTCTTGCATCTGGTGCGCTGAGCTAAGCCCAAGGACGGCGTCAACGAGCTTAGGGTCTGGCACCACCGGCCCCAACGCGAGCAGGCTCGCTCCCACAGGTCAAGGATTCCCTTGTGGGAGCGAGGTTGCTCCGGGCGGCGATCAGACCAGCCCACCATTGGCCCGCAGGATCTGCCCGTTCACCCAGCCGGCAGCCGGGCTGACCAGGAAAGACACGATGCTGGCAATGTCTTCCGGCTGGCCGAGGCGCTCCAAGGGCGGCATCTTCGCGTAGTGCTGCACCTGCTCTTCGCTTTTTCCGTGCATGAACAGCTCGGTGGCGACCGGCCCCGGGGCCACGGCATTGACCGTGATCTGGCGACCGCGCAGTTCCTTGGCAAACACCTGGGTCAGCGACTCCACCGCGGCCTTGCTGGCTATGTACACCGAATAGCCAGGCAGGTTCAGGCCCACGGTGCTGCTGGAAAAATTCACGATTCGGCCGCCGTCGTTCAGCCGGGTCGCGGCTTCGCGCAAGGTGTTGAACGTGCCCCGGGTATTGATTGCAAACGTGCGGTCGAACAGCTCATCGCTGTGCTGTGCCAAGGGCATGACCTGGAGGATGCCTGCGTTGTTGATCACCACATCGACCTTGCCCAGCTGTGCTTCGACTTCATCGAACATCCGGCTGACATCGGCGGCAACCGACACGTCGGCCTTCACCGCTATGGCCTGGTGACCGGCCTGGCGCAACTGCACGACCAGCCTGGAGGCTTCGGTGGCACTGCTGGCGAAGTTGACGGCGACGGCGAAACCGTCAGTGGCCAGTTGCTTGGCAATCTCTGCACCGATGCCGCGCGAGGCGCCGGTGACAATGGCAACTTTGGAGTTTGGAACAGTCATGGCAAGAATCCCCTGAGATGTCGTGGTAGGTTGAAGCCAGATTCACATGTTTACTCTTGGCGATAAATGCAGGAAAGTTGCCTTGACTGTTCAATATCTCTCAACAATCAGGGCGCAGGATTCCGATGGATCAGGTCAAGGCCATGCGGGTATTTGTCCGCATATACGAGCGCAGCAGTTTCACCCTGGCCGCTGAAGATTTGAGCATGCCCCGGGCGACGCTGACCCACACGCTCAATCAATTCGAGGCCTGGTTGGGGGTGCGTTTGCTGGAGCGCAGCACCCGCAAGGTACGCCCGACCCTTGATGGCGAAGCCTATTACCCGCGATGCGTGCAGTTGCTGGCCGAGCTGGAGGAAGCCGAACTGGCGTTTCGCGGCGTGGCGCCCAAAGGCAAGCTGAGGGTGGACCTGCACGGAACCCAGGCGCGATATTTCGTGATCCCGGCGCTGCCGCAATTCATGGCTCGCTACCCCGAAATAGAATTGTTCATCAGCGAGGCGGATCGTTTCGTCGACCTGATTGCCGAAGGCGTTGATTGCGTCGTGCGTTCCGGCACGTTGGCGGATTCGTCATTGATTGGCCGGCGCGTCGCCAATCTTCGGCAGATCACTTGCGCCAGTCCTGCTTACCTTCGCCGGCACGGTGAGCCGAAAAGCCTCGCGGATCTGAAACATCACAAAGCGGTGAATTACGTCTCGCGCAGTACCGGCAAGCTGTATCCGTTCGAGTTCATGGTCGAGGGCGAACTCAAGGAAGTGCCGATCGGGGGCACGTTGTCAGTGTCCGGCGCGGAAATCTACGCCGCGTCGGCCATCGCCGGGATGGGCCTGATCCAATGCCCGCATTACCGGATGGAGGAGCCGATCCGGCAGGGTCTGATCCAGGAAGTCCTCGCCGCGACTCCACCACCTTCCATGCCAGTGTCGGTGCTCTATCCGCACAACCGACACATGTCGCCACGGGTGCGAGTATTCGTGGATTGGGTGGCCCAGGTGTTTGCGCAGGCGCGTTAAGGCTAGGCTATCGGGTCTCTGTGGGAGCGAGCTTGCTCGCGATGAGGCCATACCTGTCGATGATTTGTTGGCAGATCCACCGCTATCGTCGGATCGCCGCCCGGAGCAAGCTCGCTCCACACCTGCCATGCGAACTTTCGGCCTGACCGATGCGTCTGTGAAATGTTAGCTTCTGCCACTCGCCGTTCGCACAGAGAGCCTTTTCGATGACCTACACCGCTGCGCAAAACCGCTACGAGTCCATTCCCTATCGCCGCGTCGGGCGCAGCGGGCTGGTGCTTCCGGCCCTGTCACTCGGCTTGTGGCACAACTTCGGCGACAGTACGCCGATCGATACTCAGCGAGCCTTGCTGCGCACGGCATTCGACCTGGGCATCAACCATTTCGACCTCGCCAACAACTACGGCCCGCCCTACGGCAGCGCCGAAATCAATTTCGGTCGGCTGTTGCGTGAAGATTTCAAGCAGTACCGCGATGAACTGATCATCTCCAGCAAGGCCGGCTGGGACATGTGGCCCGGCCCTTATGGACAGGGCGGCGGTTCGCGCAAATACGTGCTCGCCAGCCTCGACCAGAGCCTGCAACGCTTGGGCGTGGATTACGTGGACATTTTCTACTCCCACCGTTTCGATCCCGACACGCCACTGGAGGAAACAGCCAGCGCCCTCGCCACAGCCGTTCAACAGGGCAAGGCTTTGTACATAGGCATCTCTTCGTATTCGGGCGTGAAGACCCGGGAAATGGCCGCGCTGCTCAAGGAATGGAAAGTCCCGCTGCTGATCCACCAGCCGGCCTACAACCTGCTCAATCGCTGGGTGGAAAAAGACCTGCTGGACGCTACCGAGGAACTCGGCACTGGCGTCATCGCTTTCACGCCGCTGGCCCAGGGACTGCTGACCGACAAGTATCTCAAGGGCATTCCGGCCGATGCGCGGGTGAATCGTCCGGGCGGTGGCTCGTTGCAAGCGTCGCATCTGTCGGATGAAAATATCGCCCACGTCCGCGCCCTCAACGAAATCGCCCAGCGTCGCGGCCAAAGCCTGGCTCAAATGGCCCTGGCCTGGACGCTGCGCGATCCACGTGTCACCTCGGCCCTGATCGGCGCGAGCCGGCCGGAGCAGATCGTCGAGAACGTCGGGGCGTTGCAGAACCTCAACTTCAGCGCCGAAGAACTGGCCGAGATCGACCGGTTTGCCCAGGAGGGTGGGATTAACCTGTGGGAGAAGCCTTCGACGGCGGAGTAACACCGAACACCCCTGTGGCGAGGGAGCTTGCTCCCGCTGGGCCGCGAAGCGGCCCCAAACCCATTCAACGCTGCGTATCAGGAAAAGCAGTGGGACAGGTTTTGCGACTGCTGCGCAGTCGAGCGGGAGCAAGCTCCCTCGCCACGGGGATATGCGTTACCCCGGAAAACCATTCGGGCAAGGCACTCACCTGAAAAACGGCACATCCCCCAACACCGTCGCCCGGTGCATCACGCGCCGGGCGGGACGGTAGTCGTCCACGGCGAAATGCTGGGTCACGCGGTTATCCCAGAACGCCACGTCGTTGGCCTGCCAGCGCCAACGAACGGTGAACTCCGGTCGGGTGGCGTGGGCGAACAGCAGTTTCAGGATCGCCTCGCTTTCGGTTTCCGATAGCTCGTTGATTCGGGTGGTAAAGCCTTCGTTGACGAACAGCGAGCGGCGGCCGCTCACTGGATGAGTACGTATTACTGGATGGGACAACGGCGGGTTCTTGCGCCGAGCTTCCTCCCAACGCACCAGGTCTTCAGGCGAGTTGCCGAAGCGCTCCAGCGGAAATGAACGGGTGAAATCGTGGGTCGCTGTCAGACCTTCCAGCAAACTTTTCAACGGCGCCGACAACGCTTCGTAGGCTGCAATGCCGCTGGCCCATAACGTGTCGCCGCCAAACGCCGGCAGCAGCTTGGCGCTGAGCACCGCGCCCAGGGCGGGTGTCGGCAAGAAGGTCACGTCGGTGTGCCACACCGCGTTATCGCGAACGTCGGTGACGGCGGTGTCGAGCACCAGCACTTCAGGCTGCTCCGGTATGTTGGGGTAGATCGGATGGATGTGCAGGTCACCGAAATACGCCGCGAAACGTGCCTGTTGCGGTGGTTCGATCGGCTGGTCGCGGAAAAACAGTACCTGATGTTCCAGCAATGCCTGCTCGACGAAATCCCGGTCTTGCGGACTCAGCGGTTGGCTGATGTCGATCCCGTTGATCTGCGCGCCGAGGGCAATGCTTAAAGGGGTAATGGTCGGGCGGCTCATTTTGATTCTCTCGGATGGGCGCCGAATGGTCGGCGTGGTCATTGCGTATCAGTGAGCCTGGCCGTGCCATGGCACCAGTTTGCGTTGCAGGGCGCGCAGGCCCATCTCCATGGCGAAGGCGATCACTGCGATCACCAGGATTCCCAGAACCACGACATCGGTGACCAGGAATTGCGCCGCCGACTGCACCATGAATCCCAGGCCGCTGGTGGCTGCGATCAGTTCAGCGGCGACCAGCGTCGACCACCCCACGCCCAGGCCGATGCGTATGCCGGTAAGAATGTCGGGCAAGGCGCTGGGTACGATCACATGACGAATCAATTGCGTCCGCGAGGCGCCCAGGGACTGCGCGGCGCGCAATCTGGCCGGGTCGACGGTGCGCACGCCGGTGGCCGTAGCGATGGCGATCGGGGCGAAGATCGCCAGGTAGATCAGCAGGACTTTCGACAGCTCGCCGATGCCGCACCAGATCACGATCAGCGGCAAGTAAGCCAGGGGAGGGATCGGCCGATAGAACTCGATCAGCGGATCGAGCACGCCACGGGCAATACGATTGGCGCCGATGGCGATGCCCACCGGTACCGCTGTCAGCACCGCGAACAACAGGCCCAGGCCAATCCGGCCGAGGCTTGCGCCCAGGTGTTGCCAGAGTGTCGAGTCCATGTAGCCGCTGGTTGCCAGCAGCCAACCCTTCTGCAGCACGGCGAAGGGCGGCGGCAGGAACAGCGGTTCGATCAGCCCGGTGGCGGTGATCGCCCACCAGAGAAACAGCAACACCACCAATGTCAGGCCGCTGATCCAGCGTGTGCTCAGCCTGCGTCGAGCGGGTGCGGCCGCGTGCGAATTCACGGCATCGCCGGCCACGGCTGGAATTTCATAGCTGCTCATGCGCGCTCCTGTTGTCGAGTGGCGCTGCGTTGGGAAAACACTCTAGCAAGCACGTGCTCGCGGGTCTCGATGAAGCGTGGATCGGACTTGATCGACCGGGCCGATTCGCCAGCGCCGTAGCGGTGGCCGAAATCCAGGCTCAGCCGCTCGACGATCCGCCCGGGATCGGGCGCCAGCAAAATCAGATCGGTCGCCAGGAACACGGCTTCTTCAATGTCGTGGGTAATCAGGAACACCGGTTTGGCGGTGCGCTGCCAGACCTGCAGCAGCAGTTCCTGCATCTGCTCGCGGGTGAAGGCGTCCAGGGCTCCGAACGGTTCGTCCATCAACAGTAGCCGTGGATCGGCCGCCAGCGCGCGGGCCAGGCCGACGCGTTGCTTCTGACCGCCAGACAGCTGCCAGACGCGACGCTTTTCGAACCCGGCCAGGTCCACCAAGGCAAGCATTTCCCGGGCGCTAGCCTCGCGTTTTTCTCTCGCGGCCCCGGCCAGTTCCAGGCCAAACCCGACGTTTGCCAGCACGTCCTGCCAAGGCAGTAACGCATCGTCCTGGAACACCACGCCACGTTCGGCGCCCGGGCCTGACACTGGCACGCCGTCCAAGGTGATTTGCCCGGCGCTGGGCTCGACGAACCCGGCAATCAGGTTCAGCAACGACGTCTTGCCACTGCCGGATGGCCCGAGGGCGACCAGCAACTGCTGTGGACCCAGGGTCAACGAAATATCCGCCAGTACCGGTTTCGTGGCGCCGGGGTACTGTGCGCTGATGCGCTCCAGCTGTAGCAAGGCCATTTCGGTGTCTCCTTTTTGATCAGCGAGTGATGTACTTGGCGCTGACGTACGGTGCGTAATCCGGCAGTACGGCTTCGACCTTGCCTTGCTCCTTGAGGAACGCGGCGGTGTTGGTTATCGCCTGGGTGGTTGGGGCGCCGAGGCTCAGCACCTGGTCTGCGGCCAGGGGGAATACGTTGCCTTGCAACAACAGCGGGATATCGCTGGCCTTGGCCCCGGATAGCTTCACCAGCTTGTCGATGTTGGACGCATCGGCCAGCCAGGCTAGTGGGTCCTTGCGGTATTGGGCATAGGCATCCAGGGTGACTTTTGCGAAAGCCGTGACGATTTCAGGGTGCTGCTGGGCGAAGTCCTTGCGCACGATCCATGCGTCGAAGGTCGGTGCGCCAAATTGCGCCAGTTCCGCAGAGGTAATCAGCACCTTGCCGTTTTCCTTGGCCACGCCCAGGGCTGGGTCCCAGACGTAGGTGGCGTCGATGTCGCCGCGTTTCCACGCCGCGATGATGGCCGGTGGGGCGAGGTTGAGCACGGTGACTTTCGATGGGTCGATATTCCAGTGTTTCAGCGCGGCGAGCAGGCTGTAATGGCCGGTGGAAACAAACGGCACGGCGATCTTCTTGCCGATCAGGTCTTGCGGGGTCTTGATGCCGGAGCCGTCACGGGCCACCAAGGCTTCGGCGGCGCCGATCTGCGTCGCGATGAGGAATGTTTCTACTGGCACCTTACGAGTGATCGCGGCGGTCAGCGGGCTGGAGCCGAGGTAGCCGATCTGCACATCGCCCGAGGCGATGGCGGCGATGATATCGGCGCCGTTGTCGAACTTGCGCCAGGCGATCTTGGCCTGGGTGGCATTTTCATACGCGCCATCGGCTTGGGCGACTTTCGCCGGGTCCACGGTGGTCTGGTAGGCGACGGTCAGGTCGGTTGCCTGTGCGAAAAAACTCGCCGCGGCCAGGGAGGCGGCTGCGAGAAGGCGAAGGGGGAAACTCAAAGACATGGTAAAGCTCCTCAACCAGCCGCCGGAGAGTCGGCGTTGGAGGAGACTAAACGATCTAAGAACTCTAAAATAAATAACTTTTTCGCATTAGCTTATCTGCGAAAAAGTCTATCGAGAAGCCACGAAACCCCTGTGGCAAGGAAGCAAGCTCCCACGCCACAGAGTGTTCTTGCCAGCGGCGAATCAGTTACTGATCGCTAGAATGCTCGCCTGGTACGACCCCACGAACACGTCGAAATCACCCACTTCGTTCTGCTCCAACTCGGTTTGCTGGACCAGGGATCGCCGAGCATTTTCCTCGAAGGCAATTATTTCATCGGCCGACAGTGGCTCTGCGCGGAAAAACTCGGCGTGGGCCTTGCTCTGGCGCAGGGAGAACTGGGCGAAGCTTTCCTTGTGTTCGGCCATGGCCGCCAGTACCCGGGCGGATGGCGTGAGGAATGGGTCGCGGACTTTTGCCAGTTGGGCGTCCAGCGCCTGGCGGTGGTCATCACCACCTTGGCTTTGGTCGAGCAGTGCCGCCAGCGGGGCGATCTTGTCCAGCAATTCCAGGGCCCAGGCTTGCATGTCCACCGATTCACCCTGGCGCTGCAATTGCAGGCCTGGCTTGCGGCCTTCCTTGACCACCGTCAGGAAGTTGCTGGTGGCGTTGCTGCACTCGTTGTTTTCCAATTGCGGGCTGTCGTCGAGGCCGCAATACAAGAGGAACGCATCGAGGAACCGCGATTCGGTCAGGTCGATGCCCATCGGCAAGAACGGGTTGATGTCCAGGCAACGTACTTCGACGTACTGGATGCCACGGGCCATCAGCGCCTGGATCGGTCGCTCCCCGGTGTAGGTCACGCGCTTGGGGCGGATGTTGGAGTAGTACTCGTTTTCGATCTGCAGGATGTTGGTGTTGAGCTGCACCCATTCGCCGTTCTGGTGAGTGCCAATCTCGACATACGGCGCATACGGCGTTGCCACAGCCTTGCGCAGGCTATCGGTGTAGCTTGCCAGGTCGTTGTAGCAAGGCGTCAGGCCGGCCTGGGCGTTGCTCTGGTAACCCAGGTCGCTCATGCGCAGGCTGGTGGCGTAGGGCAGGTACAAGGTGTCCGGGTCCAATTGTTCCAGCTGATGCGGTCGGCCACGCAGGAAACCGGCGTCGAGGGCCGGCGAGGCGCCGAACAGGTACATCAATAGCCAGCTGTAGCGCCGGAAATTGCGGATCAGGGCGATATAGGCCGACGACTGGAAATCCCGGTCGCTCAGATCGCTGGCTTCGTCCTGGCGCAGCAGGGGCCAGAGCTTTTCCGGCAGGGAAAAGTTGTAGTGGATCCCGGCGATGCATTGCATGGTCTTGCCGTAACGCAGGGCCAGACCCTTGCGATAGACATACTTGAGCCGACCGATGTTCGAGGTGCCGTAATAGGCGATCGGAATCTCCTCCTCAGCCGGCAGCGGACACGGCATCGAAGGGCTCCACAGGTATTCGTCGCCGAGCTTGCTGTAGACAAACCGGTGGATCCTGTCGAGGCTGCGCAGGGTATCAGCCGGGTTGGCCAGGGCCGGCGTGATGAATTCCAGCAGCGACTCGGAATAGTCGGTGGTGATCTGTTCGTTGGTCAGCGCCGAGCCCAGGGCTTGCGGGTGCGGCGTCTGCGCCAGGCGCCCGTTGTCGGTGACACGCAGGCATTCACGTTCGATACCGTGCAGGCACTGCTCGAGCAGGGAGAGGTTGGCGCGCTCGCCGAGCAGGGCCAGGCGGCGGTTTAAAAGGTCGCTCAAGTTGAATTCCTTCACGCGTCAGTCGCCCCAATATGGGGGTGGGCAAGACGGTCTACAAGGGTGAAGTTAAAACTGGCGTTTTCGCCTGGTTTACATACGGTCAAAGAAGATCGCCGCCGTCCCTCGTGGGAGCGAGCTTGCTCGCGATAGCGGTATATCAGTCAACTAAATGTGACAGGTCCATCGCCATCGCGAGCAAGCTCGCTCCCACAGGAAAGCCCGACACCGCATTCGTGGCGTCGAAATTAACTCAAATCGATGACCAGGAGCTATAGGACAGCGAACGTGCCTTGCGCTTTTGCGACTAGCTTGTCGCCTTGCATCACATCGGCCTCGACCACCAATGTGCGCCGGCCCGGGTGGATGACCCGGGCGGTGCACAACACCTCGCCGTCGGACACGGCGCGGATGTAGTTGATCTTGCACTCGATGGTCGCAGACTGCTGGTCGAAGCCATGGACACTGGAGCAGGCCAGGCCCATGGCGATGTCCACCAGGCTGAACAGCGCACCGCCGTGCAGCTTGCCGCCGCGATTACGCAACTCGGGGGCCAGGTCCAGGGTGACCTGCGCCACCCCGTCCCCAAGGCTGTGCAAGCGGCAGCCGAGCAGCTTGAAAAACGCGCTCTCCACCAACCCGGCTGGCGCGTCCATCAGCGTTTTTTCAATTGCTTGGCGTTGGCGAACAGCGAGGCCATGGCGTTGTTCGCCGGGGCCGCCGTGGCGGTCTCCTTGCGGGGCGCGGTGTTCTGCGACTGGCGTGGGGCGGCGCCTGGGCGAGCACCGCGGGCACCGTCGACCTTCTCACCCGGCGTGTCACTCATGCGCATCGACAGGCCAACGCGTTTGCGCGGGATATCGACTTCCATGACCTTCACTTTTACCACGTCGCCGGCCTTCACGGCTTCGCGCGGGTCCTTGATGAATTTTTCCGACAGTGCCGAGATGTGTACCAGGCCGTCCTGGTGCACGCCGATATCAACGAACGCGCCGAAGTTGGTCACGTTGGTGACCACGCCTTCGAGGATCATGCCCGGTTGCAAGTCCTTGAGGTCTTCGACGCCTTCCTGGAATTCGGCGGTCTTGAATTCCGGACGCGGGTCGCGGCCCGGCTTCTCCAGCTCTTGCAGAATGTCGGTCACGGTGGGCAGGCCGAAGGTTTCGTCGGTGAATTTCTTCGGGTCCAGGCGCTTGAGGAACGCGGCGTCGCCGATCAGCGAGCGGATGTCGCGGTCGGTCTGGGCGGCGATGCGTTGCACCAGCGGATACGCTTCCGGGTGGACCGCCGAGGAGTCGAGCGGGTTGTCGCCGTTCATGACGCGCAGGAAGCCGGCGGCTTGTTCGAAGGTTTTTTCACCCAGGCGCGGGACTTTCTTCAACGCGGCGCGGGTCTTGAACGCGCCATGTTCGTCACGGTGGGTGACAATGTTCTGCGCGAGTGTCGCGTTCAGGCCGGAAATCCGCGCCAGCAGTGCCACCGAAGCGGTGTTCACGTCCACACCCACGGCGTTCACGCAATCCTCCACCACGGCGTCCAGGCCACGGGCCAGTTTCAGTTGGGACACGTCGTGCTGGTATTGACCGACACCGATGGATTTCGGATCGATCTTCACCAGTTCCGCCAGTGGATCCTGCAGGCGACGGGCGATCGACACCGCGCCACGGATCGACACGTCCAGGTCCGGGAATTCCTTCGAAGCCAGTTCCGACGCCGAATAAACAGAAGCACCGGCTTCGGAGACCATGACCTTGGTCATTTTCATGGCCGGGTATTTCTTGATCAGTTCCGCTGCCAGCTTGTCGGTCTCGCGGCTGGCGGTGCCGTTGCCGATAGCGATCAGGTCCACCGAATGCTTGGCGCACAGGGCGGCGAGCACCGCGAGGGTCTGGTCCCATTTGTTGTGCGGCACGTGCGGGTAGACCGTGGCGTGGTCCAGCAACTTACCGGTGGAATCGACGACCGCTACCTTGCAACCGGTGCGCAGGCCCGGGTCCAGGCCCAGCGTGGCGCGGGGGCCGGCCGGCGCGGCCAACAGCAGGTCGTGCAGGTTGTGGGCGAATACGTTGATCGCCTCGGTCTCGGCGTTATCGCGCAACTCACCGAGCAAGTCGGTTTCCAGGTGGGTATAGAGCTTGACCTTCCAGGTCCAGCGCACCACCTCGGCCAGCCATTTGTCGGCGGCGCGGTTCTGGTTCTGGATGCCGAATTGCTGGGCGATCATGCCTTCGCACGGGTGCATGGTGCCGGGCAGTTCTTCGCCAACCTTCAGTGCGGAGCTGAGAATGCCTTCGTTGCGGCCACGGAAAATCGCCAGGGCACGGTGGGACGGCATGCTCTTGAGCGGTTCGTCGTGCTCGAAGTAGTCGCGGAACTTGGCGCCTTCCTCCTCTTTGCCGGCGATGACGCGGGCGCTGAGGGTCGCCTCCTGCTTGAGGAAGTTACGCAGCTTTTCCAGCAGGTTGGCGTCTTCGGCGAAACGCTCCATGAGGATGTACTTGGCGCCTTCCAGCGCGGCCTTTACGTCCGCCACGCCTTTTTCCGCATCGATAAAACGCGCGGCTTCGGTTTCCGGGGCGAGGGTCGGGTCGTTGAACAGGCCGTCGGCCAGCTCGCCGAGGCCGGCTTCCAGGGCGATCTGGCCCTTGGTGCGGCGCTTTTGCTTGTAGGGCAGGTACAAGTCTTCGAGGCGGGTCTTGGTGTCGGCCAGCTTGATGTCGCGCTCGAGTTGCGGGGTCAGCTTGCCCTGCTCCTGGATGCTCGCCAGGATGCTGATGCGCCGTTCGTCGAGTTCACGCAGGTAGCGCAGGCGCTCTTCCAGATGACGCAATTGAGTGTCATCGAGGCTGCCTGTCACTTCTTTCCGGTAACGGGCGATGAAAGGGACCGTGGAGCCTTCATCGAGTAGCGCGACGGCCGCTTCGACCTGTTGTGGGCGGACGCCGAGTTCCTCGGCGATGCGGCTGTTGATGCTGTCCATAAAACCACCTGACAAATTGTGAAATCAGGCTCGCCACCGCAGAAGCCGGGCTCGGCGAGACTGGTTGAGCGGCCTGGCGTGCGCCGCTGCCTGGGTCAAAAGGCTGCCTGTTGACCCGTGAAATCAAAAAAATGCTGCCTGGCCAGGGGGAAAAAGTGTTTCGCCGGTGTAACGATCCGGCCCTGTCCTGGCACAAAGGCCGCGCATTATAACCAGCGTTCCACCGTTAGGGTGCGTCGCGCCCGTGGGCTTGATCAGCGGATTGCTGGAGATAGGCGAAAAATCTGCTAACAATGCACACGGTACGCACAACGGCAGCTAGGCCATAATGCGCGCCGAGATCAAAGGAGCTTCCTATGAGCAGCACCGCACAAACTGCTGAAGGCGAAAAAATTCTGATTGTTGACGACGATCCAGGGCTGAGCAGCCTGCTGGAGCGCTTTTTCGTCAGCAAGGGTTACCGAGCCCGCACTGTACCGAACACGGAGCAAATGGACCGTCTGTTGGCCCGTGAGGTTTTCAACCTCGTCGTCCTCGACCTGATGCTGCCCGGTGAAGACGGCTTGACCGCCTGTCGTCGCCTGCGCGGCGCGAACAACCAGATCCCGATCATCATGCTGACCGCCAAGGGCGACGAGCTGAGCCGTATCAAGGGCCTTGAACTGGGCGCCGACGATTACCTGGCCAAGCCGTTCAATCCGGACGAGCTGATGGCGCGGGTCAAGGCGGTCTTGCGTCGCCAGTCGGCGCCGGTGCCGGGCGCGCCGGGCAGCGAAGACGAAAGCGTCACCTTCGGCGACTATGAACTGTCGCTGGCCACCCGCGAGCTCAAGCGCGGCGACGAGGTACACATGCTCACCACCGGTGAGTTCGCGGTCCTCAAGGCTTTGGTGATGAACGCTCGCCAGCCGCTGACCCGAGACAAGCTGATGAATTTGGCCCGTGGCCGGGAATGGGATGCGCTGGAGCGTTCCATCGACGTGCAGATTTCCCGCTTGCGCCGGATGATCGAGCCCGATCCATCCAAGCCGCGTTATATCCAGACCGTCTGGGGCGTAGGCTACGTATTCGTGCCGGATGGCGCCGCCAGCAAGTGATCGGCGATTTGTAGGAGCGGGAAGCCTGGTTGATTGAAGTCTTTTCCAGGCGACTCGCGGTCCGTCATTGTGCGAGCATCGCTCGCTCCTGCAAGTGTGTAGCGGCTATTCATGAAAACCCCCGTTTGGTTCCCCCAGAGTTTCTTTTCCCGCACCCTCTGGCTGGTGCTCATCGTCGTGCTTTTTTCCAAGGCGCTGACGTTGGTCTACCTGCTGATGAACGAAGACGTGCTGGTGGACCGCCAATACAGTCACGGCGTTGCCTTGACATTGCGGGCCTACTGGGCGGCCGACGAAACCAATCGAGCAAAGATTGCCGAGGCGGCAACATTGATCCGGGTGGTCGGAGCCGGCGTGCCGGAAGGCGAGCAGCACTGGCCATACAGCGAGATCTATCAGCGGCAGATGCAGGCCGAGTTGGGCGCCGACACCGAGGTGCGATTGCGCATGCACTCGCCGCCGGCATTGTGGGTGCGCGCTCCAAGCCTTGGGGATGGTTGGCTGAAGGTTCCGCTGTACCCCCATCCATTGCGGGGCCAGAAGATCTGGAACGTGCTGGGCTGGTTCCTGGCGATCGGCCTGCTTTCGACGGCTTCGGCGTGGATCTTCGTCAGCCAGCTCAACCAACCGCTCAAACGCCTCGTGTACGCCGCCCGGCAATTGGGCCAGGGGCGTAGTGTACGGTTGCCGATCAGCGATACGCCCAGCGAGATGACCGAGGTGTACCGAGCGTTCAACCAGATGGCCGAGGATGTCGAGCAGGCCGGACGCGAGCGTGAGCTGATGCTTGCAGGGGTCTCCCATGACTTGCGCACACCCCTGACCCGGTTGCGGTTATCGCTGGAGTTGATGGGCGAGCACACCGACCTGACGGATGAAATGGTCCGCGACATCGAAGACATGGACGCGATTCTTGACCAGTTCCTGGCATTCATTCGCGACGGTCGTGATGAGTCGGTGGAAGAAGTCGATCTCAGCGACCTGGTTCGGGAGGTGGCTGCACCCTATAACCAGAACGAAGAGAAGGTCCACCTGCGCCTGGAGCCGATCCAGCCGTTCCCGCTACGTCGCGTATCGATGAAGCGCCTGCTGAACAACCTGATCGGCAACGCCCTGAACCATGCAGGCACCGGTGTGGAAGTGGCCGCCTACGTTTCGGGCGATACCAGCGCGCCCTACGTCGTTCTGAGCGTCATGGACCGAGGCGCCGGCATCGATCCGTCGGAATTGGAGGCCATTTTCAATCCGTTCACCCGAGGCGATCGCGCCCGGGGGGGAAAGGGCACGGGACTGGGCCTGGCGATCGTCAAGCGCATCGCCTCGATGCACGGCGGCAACGTCGAGCTGCGCAATCGCGTGGGCGGCGGACTGGAAGCGCGGGTGCGGCTGCCGTTGGGCTTGATGTTGCCTCGGGATGCGGTGTAGCGGAATCGCTCGGAAGGCGCAAAACCTGTGGGAGCGAGCTTGCTCGCGATGCGGTGGCTCAGCCAAATTTATGTTGGCTGACACACCGTCATCGCGAGCAAGCTCGCTCCCACAGTAATTTATAAATGGATTACCCCTTGCCCTTGGTCCGGGTCATGTTCGGCCCGCCGTTTTTCTCCAAGTGCTCGATGATGATCCCTGCCACGTTCTTGCTGGTGGTGGTCTCGATGCCTTCCAGGCCTGGCGAGGAGTTGACTTCCATCACCAGCGGTCCGTGATTGGAGCGCAGGATGTCCACGCCAGCCACCGCCAGCCCCATGACCTTGGCTGCCCGCAGGGCGGTCATGCGCTCTTCCGGCGTGATCTTGATCAGGCTTGCGCTGCCGCCGCGATGCAGGTTGGAGCGAAACTCCCCTGGCTTGGCCTGGCGCTTCATCGACGCGATTACTTTGTCGCCGACCACGAAGCAACGAATGTCCGCGCCCCCGGCTTCCTTGATGTATTCCTGGACCATGATGTTCTGCTTCAGGCCCATGAATGCTTCGATCACCGACTCCGCCGCCGTTGCGGTTTCGCACAGCACCACGCCAATGCCCTGGGTGCCCTCCAATACCTTGATAACCAGAGGCGCGCCATTGACCATGGCGATCAGGTCGGGAATGTCATCTGGAGAGTGGGCGAAGCCGGTCACGGGCAAGCCGATGCCACGCCGAGACAGCAATTGCAGCGAGCGCAGCTTGTCTCGCGAGCGGGCAATCGCAACGGACTCATTGAGGGGATACACCCCCATCATTTCGAACTGGCGCAATACCGCGCAACCGTAGAAGGTCACCGACGCGCCGATACGCGGGATCACCGCATCGAAGCCTTCCAGCGGCTTGCCGCGGTAATGGATTTGCGGTTTGTGGCTGGCAATGTTCATGTAGGCGCGCAGGGTATCGATCACCACCATTTCATGGCCACGCTCGGTCCCGGCCTCGACCAGGCGGCGGGTGGAATACAGACGCGGGTTTCGCGACAGCACAGCGATCTTCATGCAACACCTGTGGCAGAGGTAGTGGATACCGGGAATGCCGGCTTGTCTTGAACGTATTTGATGCCTGGATTGACCACCAACTGGCCGTCGATCAAGGCCTTGGAACCCAGCAACAGGCGATAACGCATGGATTTGCGGCAGGCGAGGGTGAATTCGACCCGCCAGAACCGATCGCCCAACGCCAGCGTGGTGCTGATCACATAGCGGACCTGGGCGTGGCCGTTGGAGCTCTTGATGGTCTTGCGCGCCACCAAGGGTGCTTCGCAGCGGCGATGGCGCAGTTGCACGACGGTGCCGAGGTGCGCGGTGAAGCGCACCCATTTTTCGCCGTCACGCTCGAATGGCTCGATGTCGGTGGCGTGCAGGCTCGAGGTGCTGGCGCCGGTGTCGATTTTTGCCCGTAGCCCGGCGACTCCCAGATCAGGGAGCGCCACCCACTCGCGCAGACCGACAACGGTCAGATGGTCGAAAGTCTTCAATAAAAACAACCTGAAATTGGCGCATCGGATTGCGGGCCCCGCGAATCGCGGTATTCACGCAGAATAATCACAAAATGACGACAGTTATCTACGTACTTGTTTGCATGTGTAACCGATGCCGACGCATGCCATGCGGACAGGCGGTTCGGCGGGCATTCTATCCGTCGGGACGGATTCGTGCGCCCGACAAAAACGGTAGTACAGTTCCAGCCATAGGTTAGAAAGAGGAATCCAAGTGGCACAAAAAAGCGAAGAGGATGACAAGGTCCGTCTCGATAAATGGTTGTGGGCGGCACGATTCTATAAAACCCGTGCCTTGGCCAAGGCTGCCATTGAAAGCGGCAAGGTCCATCACCGGGGCGAACGATGCAAGCCTGGCAAAGAGCCACGTATCGGTGATGAATACGTCATTCGAACAGGCTTCGACGAAAAAACGGTGGTCGTCGAAGCTTTGTCCATCGTGCGTCGCGGCGCGCCGCAGGCTCAAACGCTATACCGCGAGACCGAAGCCAGCGTCGCCAAGCGCGAAGCGGCAGCCGCCCAACGCAAGGCCGGTGCCCTGGGTGTGAGCACCGATGGCAAGCCCAGCAAGAAACAACGGCGAGACCTGTTCAAGTTCCATGGTAGCAACAGCGAGTAAAGCATCGGCCACACCGGTAACCCGTGGCGAGGGAGCTTGCTCCCGCTGGGCCGGTCCGACGCCTCGGGCGTAGCGGCCCCAGAATCTTGCGGTCGCTACGCAACCGAGCGGGAGCAAGCTCCCTCGCCACAACAGCGCTGCACATGCGGATAGATGCTCAGTCTTCCCACAAAGCAAAATCATGGCTTGCTTGGAACCCATCCTGAATGCCCATAAAATGCCAGCCATCCATTGCCATCACCTCAGAACCAGACTCCTATGACTGATTTACCGGATACCGACTACACCCAACGTTTCATCTTCGATGACAGCGACGCCCGTGGCGAGCTGGTAGCGTTGGAGCGTAGCTACGCCGAAGTCCTCGCCAAGCACCCCTATCCGGAGCCGGTCGCGCAGTTGCTCGGCGAGTTGATGGCCGCCGCGGCGCTGCTGGTGGGTACCTTGAAATTCGATGGCTTGTTGATTCTCCAGGCCCGCTCCGAAGGCCCGGTGCCATTGTTGATGATCGAGTGTTCGAGCGAGCGTGAGATCCGAGGCCTGGCCCGTTATCACGCCGAGCAGATCGCCCCCGACGCGACACTCGCCGACCTGATGCCCAATGGCGTTTTGGCCCTGACGGTCGACCCGAGCCATGGCAAGCGCTACCAAGGCATTGTCGATCTCGACGGCGCAACGCTGGCCGAGTGCTTCACCAACTACTTCGTCATGTCCCAGCAGACCAACACACGCTTCTGGCTGTACGCCGACGGGCGGCGTGCCCGCGGCCTGCTGTTGCAGCAATTGCCGGCCGACCGCATTCGTGATTCGGAAGAACGTGATGCCAGCTGGCAACACGTCACCGCTCTCGCCAGCACCTTGAGCGCCGATGAGCTGCTGGGCCTGGACAACGAAACCATCCTGCATCGCCTCTACCACGAAGAACAGGTTCGCCTGTTCGAAGGCCAGCCGTTACGCTTCAAATGCAGTTGCTCCCGTGAACGTTCCGGCAATGCGTTGGTCAGTCTGGGTCTGGAAGATGCGCAGCAATTGGTGATCGAGCATGGCGGCGCCATCGAAATCGATTGCCAGTTTTGCAATGAGCGCTACCTGTTCGATGCCGCGGACATCGCCCAATTGTTCGCCGGTGCGGGTGTCGACACACCGTCAGATACTCGTCACTAAATCGGTTCAGCGCAGGTAAATCTCCTGGCAAACGCCGGATTTACGCCGTACTGACGGGAGGGCCCTACTCTTTTTGGGCTTTTCTGGCATAATCCGGCCCACTTTTTTCGGGTAGTAGTGCGCGACTTCCTACTACAAAACGTTTGGAGCACTCGGCCACGGGCCGACGGGGAATCTCATGACGCAAGCCAATAACGCCGTGTACACCGATCTGAGTGTCGATGATCTGGTTAAAGAAGCCCTGAATCGCGGTGAAGGCGAGCTTGCCGATACTGGCGCGCTGGTTGTACGTACCGGTCATCGTACCGGTCGTTCGCCAGTGGACCGTTTCATTGTGGAAGAGCCAACCACCCAGCACGCCATTGCCTGGGGCCCGATCAACCGCAAGTTCCCGGCTGACAAGTTCGATGCCTTGTGGAACCGCGTCGCAGCCTACCTGGGCGAGCGCGAGCGTTTTGTCTCCCACGTGCATGTAGGTTCCGATCCTGCGCACTACCTGCCGGTCAAGATGACCACCGAGACTGCCTGGCACAACCTGTTCGGCCGCTGCCTGTTCATCAACCCCGAGCAATACAACGCCGGCGGCAAGGACGAATGGCAGATCCTCAACGCGCCGAACTTCGTCTGCGAGCCTGAGCGCGACGGCACCAACTCCGACGGTACCGTGATCATCAACTTCGCGGCCAAGAAAGTGCTGATTGCAGGCATGCGCTATGCCGGCGAGATGAAGAAAGCCCTGTTCTCCGTGCAGAACTTCCTGCTGCCGGCCGCCGACGTGCTGCCGATGCACTGCGCCGCGAACATGGGCGAAGAAGGCGACGTGACCCTGTTCTTCGGCCTGTCGGGCACTGGCAAGACCACCCTGTCCGCCGATGAAAGCCGCTACCTGATCGGTGACGACGAGCACGGTTGGGGCGTGGGCGTGGTCTTCAACATCGAAGGCGGTTGCTATGCCAAGTGCATCGACCTGTCCGAGAAGAACGAGCCGGTCATCTGGAAAGCCATCCAGCACGGTGCCGTACTGGAAAACGTGGTCCTGGACCCGGTCACCAAGAAAGCCGACTATGCCGACGACAGCCTGACCCAGAACAGCCGCGCCGCCTACCCGCGTGAGCTGATCGAAAAACGCGCACCAAAAAACCTCGGTGGCGAGCCAAACGCCGTGATCTTCCTGACCTGCGACCTGACCGGCGTACTGCCACCTGTGTCGATCCTCAGCGAAGAACAAGCCGCCTACCACTTCCTGTCCGGCTACACCGCACTGGTGGGCTCGACCGAAATGGGTTCGGGCAGCGGCATCAAGTCGACTTTCTCCACCTGCTTCGGCGCGCCGTTCTTCCCGCGTCCAGCCGGTGAATACGCTGAGCTGCTGATCAAGCGCATCCGTGGTTTCGGCTCCAAGGTCTACCTGGTCAACACCGGCTGGACCGGCGGCGGCTACGGCGTCGGCAAGCGCTTCAACATCCCGACCACCCGTGCGGTGATCGCAGCGATCCAGAGCGGCGCGCTGATCGGTGCTGAAACCGAACACCTGGACATCATCAACCTGGACGTGCCGCTGGCCGTCCCAGGCGTCGAGACTGGCCTGTTGAACCCACGCAACACCTGGGCCGACAAGGCTGCCTACGACGAAGCGGCCAAGGCATTGGCCGGTCTGTTCATCGAAAACTTCAAGAAGTTCGAAGTGAGCGACGCGATCAAGGCGGCAGGTCCACAGCTGTAAGGCTTGCCGATACATGAGAAAGCCGCCCTTTAAGGGCGGCTTTTTTGTGGGTGACTATTTTTCTTCCAGCGCCTGTTTATCCCTGGAAAGTAGAGGGCGAAATCGTATCCCAACAAAAAGAAAAGTCTCACGTCAGTCTCGGAACCGTCTGGTGATCACTTCCTTGCTTACTCGGTAAGGTTCGCCGCGCCGCTTGTATTGAGCCGGCGCTGACCGAGCAAGGACGAAGCATGGCGAAAGGTAAAAGCGATATCCCCCAAGTCTGGGAGTACCGCGGTGGCGAAAGGCGCTACAGAGTCCTGCGGGACATGACCCCGGGCGAGCTGGCAAAAAGAGACGCCGATTTTAAAGCCCATGAGGACATGCTCGCTCGGCAAGAGCAATACATGAGCCAGCGGCTGGGCCAGACAAGCCAGAGGGATGCACCGAGCATCAAGGGCTGTGTGTTCGCCAAATCCTGCGAACTGCCCGATGCAATCATCGACTATCACAATCCAACCGGTTACATCCCGACGGAACTGCTGAGCGCCTATGGTGCGTTCAAATTGTTGGGCGGTCGGGAGGTTGACGCGTCAGGCTGCGTACCGCTGAAGACCATCAGCGGAGCGTTACCGGCGAGTTTTGGCACGCTCGCACTGGGTGGGACCGCTTTGGCCTCCCTTGGCGCTGGCGCGACGGTCACGGCACCCGTGGCGGCCGGCGCGCTGGTGGGGTTGGTGGGGCTGCTGATGCCTTCGAACCTGGGCGATGGTTCGCTGTACACCGAAGAGCAACTAAGGTCCCTTGAAAAAGCGCGCAGCCGGGTTCGCCTACATGTCGAAACCCAGGCCGACGGGACGCTGAAAGGGTATGGCTACAACACCCAGTCAAGACGCGACTGGGAGATGATCCCGGTGGTGACATTCCAGGCGCGTGGCGAGCAGCAAGTGGCAGATTTTGGCGATGGGGTCGAGTTGATCTGGACGCCGGCGGTGGACCCTTGCGCGACGTTGGGCATCCCAGCTTTGGAGGCTGCGCCACAGGCGCCGCGTATCTGGATCTTCCCGCCGACACCCATGGCGGACAGCATTATCGTCAATCCGATTTATCCACCGGAATACAAGGATTTCATTCTTGTGTTTCCGGTGGGGTCTGGGGTTTCGCCGATCTACGTCGTACTCAGTGTTCCTGGGGACCACAAGTATCATAAAGCTCCGGAGGTGCTGATCGCTTTTCCAGACGCATTGCGCGCTGATCGTAAAACTCGGGTCAAGGGCGGGGGCGCCCTAAGGAAACGCTGGAAGACCCTAAAAGGAATTATTTTGGAATGGGACTCTCAACACGGAACAGTCGAAATGTATACCAAGCGTGGACAACATCTCGGCGAGTACAGTCCGATCACGGGAGAGCAAACTAAACCCGCAGACAAAACCAGGAGTGTCGAGCCATGATTTATATGATTGAAGCTTTCGATCGGAAAACCGGATTCCTGGATTTTGAAGAAAAAATACCTGAAGGTCAGGAAGAACGTACAAAGCAGATCATGGGATGGGCTAACGAGCAGGAAGGCTGGGAGGGCTATAATCTAACGAGAGCCCAGCTTAGTAAGTTCGAGGAGATTTTAGGTAAAGAAATCTACCGTTCTAGCTGTATTTTTCAAATCACTTGTAATGACTATTGATAGGCCGACTTATGCGAGGTGCGACACCATGAATGATTACCCCGCTCGAAGTCCTAAGAACTCAAGGTACTAGGCTTTGTTCAAGGAAAGCGAGGTTGTATAGGTGAAATAAGGTTTGGGTGGTTCGATAAATCAGCAGGTCCCAGACGCCGCGAGCGGCGTTTCGCCTCCCGCTAGCATCGGGGGCACTTCGGGTAGCCTCATGCATCCACCCAGTAAGAGAAACATGATCAGGGCGGCGGGCAATGTCAGTTTGTACGACATGACTATCTTTCCTTCTTGAATTCCAAAGTAACGGGCGTCCTGCTCGTCTGGCACGGGGAATATTTCCCAGCATGACGGCGCACCTTAACGCGGCCAGGAAGCAGAGACGAGACATCAAAGAGCCCTGATTTGTATCGCCCTGTGGCAAAAGAAGAAGGCTTCCGGGTTGTATCATCCGGTATCGTTTTTCATCCCCTACCTTTGCTCGATACAAGCATGAGTAGCACACCGCCCGGCTTCTCTGCGGCATCAGTGTGCCGCTCTTCACCAAGCTGAAGGCCCGGACGATCCGGGGATTTGCCGCGCTGGAAGAGTAACCATACGCCGAGATTCGTCGGTGGACCCTGGCGCAACTCTGAGCTCCATCCATCCGCTGAATGCCCTCCATCACACGAATAAATTTCAAAAAATGTCGATGGCTGACTAAGGTGAAGCAGTCTTTGGATCGCCAACAAGAGAGCAAACATGAGCCAGACATCCTTCGATATCCAGCGCGCCGCCGTGGTCGGCGCAGGCACCATGGGGCGGGGCATCGTGATGTGCCTGGCCAACGCTGGCGTTACGGTGCAGTGGGTCGATAACAATCCACAAATGCTGGAGCAGGCGCTGGCCACGGTGGCCGAGACCTACGCCCATAACGTACGCCAGGGCCGACTCGAACAAAGCGAAGCCGACGCCAGGATCGCCCGTATTGCGCGGGCGCAGGACTACGCGGCGATCCGCAACGTGGACCTGGTCATTGAAGCGGTCTACGAGAACCTCGAACTCAAGCAGAAGATATTTCGCGAGCTGGACGGCATGCTCAAGCCCGAGGCGATCCTGGCAAGTAACACCTCGGCGCTGGATATCGATGCCATTGCCGCCGCCACGCGTCGGCCAACGCAAGTGCTGGGCCTGCACTTCTTCAGCCCGGCGCACATCATGAAGTTGTTGGAGATCGTGCGCGGCGCACAAACGGCCAAGGCTGTGCTGGACGCTGCCCTGGCGCTGGGCAAGCGCATGGGCAAGGTGAGCGTGGTGTCGGGCAATTGTCACGGCTTCATCGGCAACCGAATGCTTCATCCCTATGTGCTGGAGGCGCGAAAGATGTTGTTGGAGGGTGCGTTCCCCCATCAGGTGGATGCGGCGCTGCAGGGCTTTGGTTTCGCCATGGGGCCGTTTCGCATGTACGACGTGGTCGGTATCGATCTGGAGTGGCGCGCGCGGGAGCTGGCGGGCCAAGGGCAGGATGCCCCCGAGGTGCAGGTGGACAACCGCTTGTGCGAGTTGGGTCGGTTCGGCCAGAAAAGTGGCAACGGTTATTACCACTATGAGCCGGGCAGCCGGCAGGCTGAACACGATGTAGAAGTCGATGCGCTGGTGCAGCGGGTCAGCGAGGACCTGGGTTTCCAGCGGCGTGACATCGACGCCGATGAGATCCTCGAACGCTGCTTGCTGGCGCTGGTCAACGAAGGTGCGAAGATTCTCCAGGAAGGCATTGCCGAGTCGTCCCACGATATCGACCTGGTGTATCTCAACGGCTATGGCTTCCCGGCTGACAGGGGCGGCCCGATGGCCTGGGCTGATCAGCAAGGCCTTGCGGACATCCATGCACGCTTGGTGGACCTTGAGACGAAGCAGGGGGATCAATGGAAGCCTGCTCGCCTGATCGGAGAGTTGGCGGCGCAAGGCAAGGGTTTCTCGCAGCGATAACCGACAGCCTGTCTTCCCCACAACACTGCACAACCAAGGACAAGAGATGCCCCAGCGCACCGAGTACTTTCATTTCCAGCCGGTGACTACGCGCTGGCACGACAACGATGTGTACGGTCACGTCAATAACGTCACCTACTACAGCTTTTTCGATACGGCGGTGAATACCTACCTGATCGAGGCCGGTGGACTGGATATCCATGACGGCGAAGTAGTGGGTTTCGTGGTGAGTTCAGCCTGCGACTATTTTGCATCGGTCGCATTTCCGGACCGGATCGAGATCGGCCTGCGGGTCGCCAAGCTGGGCAACAGTTCGGTGCAATACGAGCTGGCGGTGTTCAAGGAGAACGAGCAGGAGGCCTGCGCGGCGGGGCGCTTCGTGCATGTGTTCGTGGACCGGATGTCGAATCAGCCAGTGCCGATCCCGGGTCGGCTACGCGAGGCATTGGAACGATTGGTACCCTGAAACGAAAAATCGCAGCCTCCGGTCAGTCTCCCGAAGGCTGCGATCATCTAACGGTACGGGTCAAACCGGCCGTCAATCGTCGTGATAGCGATGCTTGTGCTTGTGCTTGCGATGTCCGTAGGCATGACCGCGGCCCCGGTGGCCATCGCGGTAGTAGCGGCGATCGCTACGGCGACCTTCGTAACGGTCGTCATCGTCGTCCTTGCCCATGTAGTTACCCAGTGCGCCACCGGCGCCACCGCCCGCTGCGGCACCGATCAGGCTGCCCGTGGAGCCGCCCACGCTGCGGCCGACCACGTTACCGCCGGCTGCACCCAGTGCGCCGCCGATTGCCGCTTCGCCGCGGCTATGTTTGTCTGCGCCGACTGCGCTACCGCCCGCGCCGCCCAGGGCCGCGCCGATAGTGGAGCCGGTGTTGCCGCCCAGGGACTGGCCGACGACCGAACCCAAAACCCCGCCCAATGCGCCGCCTACACCTGCTTCGGCGGTACCGCCGGCAGACGCGACGCCACTGACCAGGCCAAGGGACAACAAGAGAATGGAGGAGAACTTCATAGAGGAGCCTCAAAGGGATGACGGCGCGATCCTGAGGCTGGCTTCGCTTGGTTACAATCGAAATCCGACGAGTAACACGACTTGTGCACAATTCGCTAAGTTACTGTTTTCATAGCGGAACTTAAGTAGATTTTGCCGGTCTTTAGCTACTTCAGACAGGCCGTTTTCACTGGAAAACGGCCTTTTTCATGGGCGTCTGAAAGTGCCCGGCAAGGCCAGTACAACGCCAGGATTGACTCAGGCCGATTTGGCCATGATCAGCCCGTTCTCGCTCGCCGCTTCCAGACGGATCGCCACGAACTTCGAGGTCGGGGTGTGGCTGCCGTCACCGGTACTTTCCAAGGGTACCAGCGGGTTCACTTCCGGGTAGTAGGCGGCGGCCTGTCCGGCCGGGATGTCGAAGGCCAGCAAGGTAAACCCTTTGACCCGCCGCTCGCGTCCGTCGTCCCACAGGGAAACGATGTCGGCCTTTTGCCCGGGTTTGAAGCCCAGTCGGATGATGTCCGCTTCGTTGACGAACAGTACGTCACGCTGGCCTTTCACACCGCGATAGCGATCATCGAGGCCGTAGATGGTGGTGTTGTACTGGTCGTGGGAGCGCATGGATTGCAGGATCAGGTCCGGCAATTGCCCTGTGGCTCGGGTCCGCTCGTGGAGCAGGTCGGTCGGCAACCGGTTGGGCTTGAAGTTGGCGCGGCCCGACGGTGTGTTCCAGCGACGGGCACCGGCACTGTTGCCCAGATAGAAGCCACCGGGATTCTTGAGTTTCTGGTTGAAGTCCTTGAAGCCGGGGATGGTCTCGGCGATCAGGTCGCGGATGCGGCTGTAATCGGCCACGAGCCAGTTCCAATCCACCGGACGGCTGCCCAGCGTGGCGGCAGCGATGCCGGCGATGATCCACGGCTCCGAACGCATCTGGTTCGACAACGGCTGCAATTGGCCATTGGAGGCGTGGACCATGCTGAACGAGTCTTCCACGGTCACGGCCTGGGAGCCTTCGGCTTGCAGGTCGATGTCGGTGCGACCGAGGCACGGCAGGATCAACGCATCTTTCCCGTGGGCCAGATGACTGCGGTTGAGCTTGGTGCTGATCTGTACGGTCAGGTCACAATTGCGCAGGGCCTGGAAGGTGCGGTGGCTATCGGGAGTAGCCTGGGCGAAATTGCCGCCCAAGGCGATAAATACCTTGGCCCGGCCCTCGGCCATGGCGTGGATCGCCTCGACTACGTTATGGCCGTTTTCACGCGGCACCTTGAACTGGAAACGCCGCTCCAGCGCGTCGAGGAACGCAACGGGCGGACGCTCGTTGATGCCCATGGTCCGGTCGCCCTGCACATTACTGTGCCCTCGCACCGGGCAAAGCCCCGCGCCTGGCTTGCCGATGTTGCCACGCAGCATCATCAGGTTGGCGATTTCCTGGATGGTCGCGACGGAATGGCGGTGCTGGGTAATGCCCATCGCCCAGCACATGATCACGTTGCTGGCTTTGGCGTACATGCGCGCGGCCTGCTCGATCTCGGCCAGGGTCAGGCCTGATTGTTCGGCGATTTGTTCCCATGGGGTGTCATCGACGACCGCCAGGTATTCCAGGACATCGACGCTGTGTTCGTTGAGGAACCCATGGTCGAATACTGCGGGGCCGCCGCTGTTCTGTGCTTCACGCTCCCATTGCAGCAGGAACTTCGCCATGCCGCGCAGCACGGCCATGTCTCCGCCCAGGGCTGGACGGAAATACGCGGTATTGGTGGGTTTATCACCGTTGGTAAGCATTTCCAGCGGGTGTTGCGGATGCTGGAAGCGCTCCAGGCCACGCTCTTTCAGCGGGTTGATGCATACGACCTGGGCGCCGCGCTTCACGGCTTCGCGCAGCGGTTCGAGCATCCGTGGGTGGTTGGTGCCGGGGTTCTGGCCCCAGACGAAGATCGCGTCGGCATGCTCGAAGTCGTCAAATGTCACCGTGCCTTTGCCGACACCCACACTCTGGGACAGGGCTACACCGCTGGCCTCATGGCACATGTTCGAACAATCGGGGAAATTGTTGGTGCCGTACGCGCGCACGAACAATTGATACAGATAGGCTGCCTCGTTGCTGGCCCGGCCCGAGGTGTAGAACTCGGCCTCGTTCGGGTTGGACAGTCCCTGCAGATGCTTGCCGATCAACGCAAATGCCGCATCCCAGCTGATGGGCTTGTAGCGGTCGGTTTGCGCGTCGTATTGCATCGGCTCCGTCAGGCGCCCCTGGTATTCAAGCCAGTAGTCACTCTGCTCGAGCAATGACGTGACGCTGTGCTTGGCAAAAAAAGCGGCGTCGACACGACGTTTGGTCGCTTCCCAGTTCACCGCCTTGGCGCCGTTCTCACAGAACTTCACCATGCCGCTTTCTGGCGAATCACCCCAGGCGCAGCCAGGGCAATCGAAGCCGCCGTTCTGGTTGGTCTTGAGCATCATGCGGATGTTTTTCAGCGCGTTATCGCTGGTCAGCCAGGCCTGGGCAACGCTGATCAGCGCGCCCCAACCACCGGCTGGGCCCTTGTAGGGTTTGTAGCGCGGTGCGGGTTTCTGGTTGGCTTGTTGATAATTGCTCACGCTTGTTTCTCCATCGCAGGGCTATAGACCCGCGGCGCACTTTTTTGCGGCAGGTGGATGAGGTTGAGGTTGTGTTGGCGGGCCCATTGCACGGCAAGGCCCGTGGGCGACGACAGGCTGACCAACGTCTGGATGCCGGCGCGCAGTACTTTCTGGATCAATTCGAGACTGCAACGGCTGGTGACGATTGCCACGCCACCAGCCACCGGGATTTGCTGACGGATCAACGCGCCGATCAATTTATCGAGAGCGTTGTGCCGGCCAATGTCTTCGCGGCCCATCAGCAACTCGCCGTTGGCGTTCATGAACAATGCCGCATGGACGGCGCCACAGTGTTGGCCCAGGGGCTGGAACTGGCTGATGCGTTGACGCAGGCCATCGAGCCATTGCGCTGGTGGCAAGGGTGCCCCGGGCAGCGACTTGAGGTCGGGCAGCGCCTGTTCCACGGCTTCCACGCCACAGAGTCCGCAGCCACTGGTGCCGGCCATTTGGCGACGTTGCTCCTTGAGATTCCAGAAGGCGCGATTGGCGATGGTGACCTGGGCATATTGGGCCGAACCGGCGCCGCTCAGTTGCAAGTCGTAAATGTCCGCTGGATCCTCGATGATGCCGCTGCCCAGGCTGAACCCGACGATAAAATCCTCGAGATCGGTTGGCGTGACCAGCATCACCGCTTGGCTGATGCCGTTATAGGCAATGGCCAACGCCACTTCCTCGGCCAGCGCGGCGCTGGCCGATTCGAAGTGCTCCAGGTTGCAGTAGCGATAGCTCTGGCTGGCGGCTGGCGTGGAAGGTTCCACGTCAGGCACTGGACAGGCCTGAGGCTTGTCGTTCATGGGCATCACTGAAAGTAGGAATAGTGCTAAGACTAAATGCGGCAATCTGCCACGTCTAATCGCTATTACTGATCTTTCAATAGATGACGTCGATCAAGGAAAGGTTATTGATTTCTGGTAAAGGGCGAAACAAGCCTCCGCCAACGCCGAGCGCGGAGCCCCGCGCCGCATGATCAGCCCAAGCGGAACAAGGGTTTGGGCGTTTTCGATGGGCTGGATGCGCAAGTCCTCGGTCATGACGTTCAGTCCGCTGTCCAATGGGACCACCGCGCAGCACAATCCGCCATGCACCGCTTGCAGCAATTGATGCACGGCGTCGGTTTGCAGCAACGGTTGAGGTGCAAGGCCTCGGCTATGAAACGCGTGATCGATGGATTGGCGAAAATGCATGCCGCTGGTGAGCATGCCCAGGGGCAGTTCAACCAGTGATTCCCATCTCAGCGGTTCTTCGCCAAAAAAGAAAAACCGCTGGTCGTACAGCAGGCCCATGCGGGTGTGGCTGAAGGGCAAGGATTCGAAGCGCTCGTTATCCAGGCGTTCCATGTAGGAAATGCCCAGGTCGATGCGGTTGTTCGCCAATTGTTCGAGGATGCGCTCCGAACTCAAAGACGATAATTCGAAGCGCAGGCTCGGGTGCTCGGTGTGCAGGCGTTGCATCATCGACAGCGGGTCGAAATCCGACAGCGGCACCACGCCCAGGCGCAGCGTACCCACCAGGTTGCCACGGCAGGCCGCCGCTTCGGCCTGAAGCCCGTCATAGGCCGCCAGCACTGTGCGTGCCCAAGCCAGCACCCGTTCGCCTGGCGCGGTAAAACCCTCGAAACGCTGGCCGCGGTTGACCAACGGAAGGCCCAGCTCTTCTTCCAGGCTGCGCAAACGCATCGACAGGGTGGGTTGGGTGATGTGACAACGGGCGGCAGCCTGGCCGAAGTGGCGGGTTTCGTCGAGCGCGATGAGAAATTTCAGCTGCTTGATGTCCATCTTCACTCCTTGGCGCGGGAAGATTGGGATTCTAGCGCTTTGGGCGTGTTGGGGTCATTGGTCGGTTGGAAGGCGGGCTCGGTGGGCTTGGTCTAGGCTTTGTGTCTGGACATTCAATTCCAAGGAGCAAGCGCCATGAGTCTTTTTAGTTTTGTGAAGGAGGCGGGTGAGAAACTTATCGATCTCCTGACCCCCGGTAATGCCAATGCCGGTGAGCAATTGAAGGAGCACATCAGTAAAGTCGGGCTGGGCAACCCCAATATCCAAGCGACCGTTGAAGGTGACAAAGTCATCGTGACCGGTGAAGTCTCGAGCCAGGAGGAAAAAGAAAAGGTCCTGCTGGCTGTGGGCAATATCCAAGGTGTCGGCAGTGTTGACGATCAGATCACCGTGACTGGGCCGGTAGCGCAGGCCGCACGTTTCGTAACCGTGAAGAAGGGTGACACGCTCAGCGCCATATCCAAGGCCGAGTACGGTGACGCCAACAAGTACAACAAGATCTTTGAAGCCAACAAGCCGATGCTTTCGCACCCAGACAAAATCTATCCGGGGCAGGTGCTGCGTATTCCGGAATAGACTGCCGCATTTGCGGCGCCTTCATCGCGAGCAGGCTCGCCCCCACAGAGGCTTTGGTTCGCGGCGAAACCATTGTGGGAGCGAGCTTGCTCGCGATGAAGGCAGCGCGGTTCAAAGCCCGGCAATCAAATCCCGATAATCCCCGACCGCTTCGAATTCCCCGGTATCCTTCGGCCCCTTGCGGCTGTCCGGTTCGCTGACCGCCAGCAGATGCGCGATGCCAAAATCACGGGCGCTGCGCAAGACTGGCAAGGTATCGTCAATGAACAGGCTGCGAGCGGGGTCGAAGTCCAGGTCGGCTTGCAAGGCATCCCAGAACTGCGGGTTCTCCTTGGGGAAACCGTAATCGTGAGAGCTGATCAAACGCTCGAAATACGGGGCGAGCTCGATACGCTCCAGCTTCAGCGACAGCGAGTCTCGATGGGCGTTAGTGATCATCACGACGCGTTTGCCGGCCCTTTGGATCGCTGCCAGGAACGTATCGGCATCGGGGCGCAGGGCGATCAGGTGGGCGGTTTCCAGTTTCAATTCGCGCACCGGCAGCTTCAGCTCCGCGCTCCAGAAGTCCAGGCAGTACCACTGCAACTGGCCGGCGTTGCGCTCGAACAGCGGTTGCAGCTCCATCTCGGCCATCGCGCGGCTGACGCCATGCAGTTCGGCGTAGCGCTGAGGCAGGTGTTCCAGCCAGAAATGGTTGTCGTAATGCAGGTCCAGCAGGGTGCCGTCCATGTCCAGCAGGACCGTGTCGATCGCGTGCCAAGGCAACGAGGCCATAAAAACTTCTCCAGCGGTAATCGGATATCCGACACAAACAATCAGAATAGGCCGGGTATAGTAGCCCGCTATCGCCCAGGGAGCCGTTTATGCGCCAGAAACCCACCATACTCGACCGACGGATTGTCGCCACCAGCCGCCTGTTTTGCGTGGAAGAAATGAAGCTGCGTTTTTCCAATGGTGTGGAGCGCACTTACGAGCGTTTGGCGGCCAAGAGCCCTGGCTACGGCGCGGTGATGATTGTCGCGATGCTCGATGCCGACCATGCCGTGCTGGTGGAAGAGTATTGTGGAGGTACCGACGCTTATGAGTGGTCATTGCCCAAGGGTTTGGTCGAGCCGGGCGAAGACGTGCTGGCGGCGGCCGAGCGCGAGCTCAAGGAAGAGGCCGGTTTTGGCGCGCGTCAGCTGGAACACCTGACGGAGCTGTCGTTGTCGCCTGGCTACATGAGCCAGAAGATCCAAGTGGTGCTGGCGACCGACCTGTATGAAGAGCGGCTGGAGGGCGACGAACCCGAGCCGATGCGAGTGGACAAGATCAACCTGGGCGAGCTCTCGGCCCTTGCACAAAATCCCCAATTCACCGAGGGACGGGCTCTGGCGGCGTTGTATCTGGCTCGTGACCTGCTGACCCAGCGTGGAGCCTACCTGCCATGAATCTTCCTCACGCGCTGATGGTCCCGGTGATCGAACTGGCGCTTCGGGCCGGCGCGGCAATCCTGCCGTTCTGGCGCGCCGATGTGGAAGTTGAGCACAAGGCGGATGAATCGCCGGTGACCGCCGCGGACATGGCCGCCCACGATGTCATCGTCGCTGGATTGACCGCGCTGGCGCCGGATATTCCGATCCTCTCCGAGGAGGACGCCGATATCGCGCAAAGCGTCCGCGCTACCTGGAAACGCTGGTGGCTGGTGGACCCGCTGGATGGCACCAAGGAATTCATCTCGGGCAGTGAAGAGTTCACCGTCAACATCGCCTTGGTCGAAGAAGGGCGGGTGGTGTTCGGCGTGGTCTCGATGCCCACCAATGGCCGTTTCTACGTCGGTGGCGTGGGGCTGGGGGCCTGGCGTGGCGAGAAAGGCGTCGAGCCTTCGCCGATCACGGTGCGTAACGCGCTGGCGCCTGGAGACGCTTTTACCGTGGTCGCCAGCCGGCGCCACACCAGTGCGGAGCAGGAGCGCCTGTTGGCCGGCTTGAGTGAGAGCCTCGGCGCCTTGCAACTGACCAACATCGGCAGTTCGCTGAAATTCTGCCTGTTGGCTGAAGGTGCCGCCGATTGTTACCCCCGTTTGGCGCCAACGTCTCAGTGGGACACCGCCGCCGCCCAGGGCGTACTCGAAGGAGCGGGCGGCGAGGTGCTGGACCTGAGCGGCGAACCGTTCCGCTATCCACCGCGCGAGTCGCTGTTGAATGCTTCGTTCCTGGCGCTGCCGGCGAAAGCGGCGTGGCGTGGGAAGCTGTTGGAGCTTGCCCGCTCTTGAACCAAGGCTGATTTCTGGCCGAATGCTTTTGTGAGAGCAAGCTCCCTCGCCACGTGAATTAACGATGATCAGCGGTGCAAAACGTATTGCCCTTCGAATTGCACCGCCACATTCTCGCTGTCGACGTTCAACACCCGCGTTTGTAATGCCAGCCGCGCCCGCCCGTAGCGCTTATAAGTCGCCACGAAACGTTTCCAGGTCTTTTCATCGGGCGCGTCGCAAATGACGGTTGCGTCTCGGGTCACGGGCAGCGGATAGCTGATCTGCCCTTCCTGGATCACGATGTGTCCGTCTTCGACTCCCTCCTCGCGCAAGGCCAGGTGCAACCAGCCCCAGCCACCCAGCACCGCGCCGCAATACAGGCTCCCCCCGAACATGGTGCTCTTGTGGTTGACGTTGGCCTCGAGCGGCAGGAACAGACGCAGCTGGCGGGCCTGCCATTGGAGCACCTTCAGGCCCATGTCCCGGGTCAATGGGATGTCCCGGTGCAGGATCGTTTCCAGATAATGGCTGTCGCGGTTCATGCGGGCCCTCTTCTAACGGTGGGTGGCAGGACTCAATCGGAATCGTCGGCCTGGCCTGGGCTATTGTCGCCGAAGGCCAGTCCATGCTTGCGCAGCTTGTCGTGCAGGGTTTTGCGTGGAATGCCCAACGCTTCGGCAAGGCTGCGCACTGAACTGTGAGGCCGTGCCAGCTCGGCGGCTATGAGGGTTTTTTCGAAGTTCTCAACCTGCTCGCTCAAACCGCCGCTGACGGTTTGCACCGGGGCGCCTGGCTGGCCTTCCGGCGTGCTGCTATCCAGGGCCAGCTCCAGGCCCAGGGCGAAACGCTCGGCGGCGTTCTGCAATTCGCGTACGTTGCCCGGCCAGTCATGGCGCAACAACAGCGCCCGGTGGGCCGGTAGCAGTTCGTGGGGCGGCAGGCCATGACGGGCGCTGGCCTCATCGGCAAAATGCTGGAACAGCATCAGCACGTCCTCACCGCGCTCGCGCAACGGCGGTATGCGCAGCGGCGCGACATTCAGCCGGTAATACAAGTCGGCGCGAAAGCGGCCTTGATCGGCGGCCTGGCGCAGGTCTTCCTTGGTGGCGGCGACGATACGGATGTCCAGGGGGATCTGCTGATTGCCACCCAGTCGTTCCACCACCCGCTCTTGCAGCAGGCGAAGCAATTTGACCTGCACGTCCAGGCTCATGCTTTCGATTTCATCGAGAAACAACGTGCCGCCATTGGCGAATTCGAATTTGCCGATACGGCGCTTCTGCGCGCCGGTGAAGGCGCCGGGTTCGTGGCCGAACAGTTCGCTTTCAACCACCGACTCGGCCAAAGCGCCGGCGTTGATCGCCACGAACGGCCCGTTGCGTCGACTCGAGAGATCGTGCAGCGCGCGGGCGACCACTTCCTTGCCGGCGCCGGTTTCACCCAGGATCAACACGTCGGCGCGCGTCGCTGCCAAGGCACCGATCTGCTCGCGCAGGCGCAACATGGGCGACGATTGTCCTACCAGCCGGGCGCTGAGTTCATGGCGATCGCTGAGGGCCAGGCGCAGGCTGCGGTTATCCAGGACCAGGCGCCGCAAAGCCAGGGCCCGACGCACACTGTCGAGCAGATGATCGCTGGCAAAGGGTTTTTCGAGAAAGTCGTAGGCCCCGGCGCGCATTGCCTGCACGGCCAGCGGTACATCGCCATGGCCGGTAATCAGCAGCACTGGCAGGTCCGGGTCCTGGGCGTGCAGTTGGCCCAGCAGTTCCAGGCCGTCCATGCCGGGCATGCGGATATCGCTGACCACCACGCCTGGCCAATCCCTCGGCAGTTGCCCGGCCAGGCCGTTGGCCTCGCCCAGTGGCAGGATTTTCAGCCCAGCCAGGTCGAGGGTCTGGCTCAGGGCCTGACGCAGGTGGGGATCGTCGTCGATCAGCACCACCTCAATCTGGTTTTCGATGGTCATACACTACGGTCCTCGGACGGTTGCAGGCTCACCCCGGGCGCACCCGCCCGCAGCTTCAGGGTAATCAGGGCGCCGCCTTCCTTGTGGTTGGCGAACAACAATTCGCCGCCGAAGGCGCGCATCAGGGTGTCGCAGATTGCCAGCCCCAGGCCAAGGCCCTGGGTGCGAGTCTTGGTGGTGTAGAACGGCTCACCGGCGCGGCCGAGGGCTTCCATGCAGAAACCCGGGCCGTTATCGCGGATGTACAGGTTGACGCCGGTTTCGGTCGCCTGGGCACTGAGCCAGAGTCTACGCGGCGGACCTTTTTCAGTCAGGGCATCCAGGGCATTGGCCAGCAGGTTGCCCAGCACCTGGCGCAGGCGTGTTTCACCGGCCTCGACCCACAAGGTGGCGGCGGGCAGGTCACGGATCAACTCCACTTCCATGCTGCGCCGACGTTTGGCGAGCAAGGCAAGGGCATCGTCCAGCGCCGGTTGCAGCGCGACGCTTTCCGGGGCGTGGCGGTCGCGGCGCGCGAAGGCGCGCAGGTGAGCGATGATCGACGCCATGCGCCCGGTCAGTTCGTTGATCAGCTTGAGGTTGCCACGGGCGTCGTCGGTGCGTTGGTGATCGAGCAGTATTTCTGCGTTTTCGGCATAACTTCTGATCGCCGCCAACGGTTGGTTGAGTTCATGGCTGATGCTGGCCGACATGGTGCCGAGCGCCGACAACTTGCCGGCCTGCACCAAATCATCCTGGGCACGGACCAGTTCCTGCTGGGCGTGCTCGCGTTCCAGCACCTCTTGCTTGAGACGACGGTTGAGGCCCTCCAGGTCGCTGGTGCGTTCCGCGACGCGGCCCTCCAATTCATGACGGGCCTTGGCCTCGAAGGCGATTCTTTCCAGGTAGTGGCGCCTGCGCTGCATCATCAACCCGAGCAACAGCATCAAGACCAGCAATGCCGCGCCGCCGATGACGACCACCGTGCGCACCGGGCGGTCAATCAGGGTGCGCGGGGCCAGGATGCTCACATTCCAGCCGGTTTCTTCGATGGCCTGGGTCTGGGTCAGCCAGGCATTGGGGTCCAGGTTGAGCGGCTTGGGGTCACGGGTAGGGTAGGGTTGTATCGCGCTGATCGCCTTGCTTTCCGGATCGCTCAGGGGCCGCGTCGAGCGGAAACGCCATTCCTGGCGCGAGGTGAGAATGACCACGCCGTTGTGGTCGGTCACCAAGAGCTGTTCAGGCGTTTTGCCCCATAGGCTTTCGGTGTGGTCCAGGTCCACCTTGACCACCAATACGCCGATGACTTTTTCGCGATCATGCACGGCGGCAGCGAAGAAATAACCGCGTTTGCCCGATGTGGTGCCCAGGCCGAAGAAACGTCCCAGGCGCCCGGCCATGGCCTCGATGTAATAAGGGCGAAAGGCGAAATTGCGACCGACGAAGCTGTCGTGCTTATCCCAATTAGACGCCGCCAGGGTCTTGCCCGTGGCGTCCATCAGGTACATGACCTCGGCGCCGGTCTGGGCGCTGATGTTTTTCAATAACCGGTTGGCATTGCCCTGGGTGACGCCATCGTCCGGCGTCGACAAGGCCGCGCGCAGGGCCGGCAGCTCGCCGAGTATCTGGGGCAGTACTTCGTAGCGGTGCAATGTCCCCAGAAGGTTGGCGACGTAGAGGTCGAGTGTCTGTCTGTTCTGCCCGGCCAGTTCGCTGCGGTAGTAGCGCTCGGCCAGATGCTCAAGCGGCCACAGCAACGGTGCCAGGCACAGCGCGAGCAACGCCAGGCTGCGCCAACGAGGTCTGCGGGGGAGGGTGGAGGTCATGGAAGTCTGCGCCTGGGGTTACAGGCGCATTATGCCTAGGCTTGCCCGGCAAGGCACTGCTGTAACGCGCTTCGCCAGTCTGGTTGGCTCACGCCCCACTCCCTGGCCAGCCGGGCGCAGTCCAGGCGCGAGTTCAACGGACGCGGCGCCGGGGTCGGGTATTCGCTCGATGCGATGGCTTCAAGCACGGCGCAGGATTTGTGCTGCTCGACCAGGTGTTCACCGATGGCTTGGGCGAATCCGAACCAGGATGTCTGGCCCTGGGCTGTCAGGTGATAGGTGCCCCAGGCGCCGCGTTGCCCAGCTTGCCAGCGCTCGATCAGCTTCGCGGTGCTCTCGGCGATCGTCCCCGCCCAGGTCGGTGCGCCGATCTGGTCCGAGACGACGCGCAGATGGGGCTTTTCCTGCAGCAGGCGCTGCATGGTCAACAGGAAATTGCGTCCCGCGTTGGAATACACCCAACTGGTGCGCAGGATCAGATGCTCTCCGCCCGCCTGGCGGATGGCCTCTTCGCCCGCCAGCTTGCTGCGACCGTAGACACTCAGCGGGTTGGGCGCGTCGTCCTCGGTGTAGGGGGTGTGCTTGCGACCGTCGAAGACATAATCGGTGGAGTAGTGGATCAGCGGCACGCCCAGTTCGAGCGCCGCCTGGGCGAGCACGCCCGGTGCGATGGCATTGATGGCGAAGGCCCGCTGCGCCTCGCTCTCGGCCTGGTCGACCGCCGTATGGGCGGCGGCGTTGATGATCAGGTCGGGCCGCGCCGCCTCGATAGGCGCGCGCAGGTGATCGGGTCGGGCCATGTCGAGCTGGCTGCTGCCCAGCACCGTCAGTTCGCCGATGCCGGCCAGGCGCTTTTGAAGGGCTTGGGAGACCTGGCCGTTCCGGCCGATGATCAAGATGCGCGAGGAAGTACTCATGGGAACAGATCGGCCTCATGCAGGGCCTTGCCGGCCTGGTCCTTGGGCGACAGGATCGGTGCGCCTGGCAACTCCCAGTCAATCGCCAGGTCGGGGTCGTCCCAGCGAATGCAGCGCTCGGCTGACGGGGCGTAGTAATCGGTGGTCTTGTAGAGAAAGTCCGCCGAGTCGCTCAGTACGACAAAACCGTGGGCAAATCCAGGGGGAATCCACAGCTGCCGATGGTTCTGTCCCGACAGGCGTACGCTGGCCCACTGGCCGAATGTCGGCGAGCTGCGGCGAATGTCCACCGCAACGTCGAGTACCTCGCCGGCGGTGACGCGCACGAGTTTTCCCTGGGTTTGTTCGATCTGATAATGCAGGCCGCGCAGCACGCCCTTGGCCGAGCGCGAATGGTTGTCCTGGACGAACTGCACCGTGCGCCCCGTGGCTTCGGCGAATGCCTGGGCATTGAAACTTTCATAGAAGAAGCCGCGATCATCGCCGAAGACCTTCGGCTCGAGGATCAAGACTTCCGGCAGTCGCGAGGCGATGACATTCAACGTGTTTCTCCGGCAATCTTGAACAGGTATTGGCCGTAGCCGGTCTTGCCGAAGTAACTGGCACGCTCCAATACGTGCTCGCGGCTGACCCAGCCCTGTTGATAGGCGATTTCTTCCAGGCATGCGACCTTCAGGCCTTGGCGATGCTCAATGGTCTGAACGTATTGCGAGGCTTCCAGCAGGCTGTCATGGGTGCCGGTGTCCAGCCAGGCAAAGCCGCGGCCAAAGCGCTCGACATGCAAGTCCCCTCGTTGCAGATAGGCATTGTTGACGTCGGTAATCTCCAGTTCGCCTCGTTTGGACGGCTTGATGGCTTTGGCGATCTGTATGACGTCGTTGTCGTAGAAATACAGGCCGGTCACCGCATAGCTGGACTTGGGGGCGGCGGGTTTTTCTTCGATGGAGACGGCGCGTCCTTCGGGATCGAAGTCGATCACGCCGAAACGCTCGGGATCCTTGACCCAATAACCGAACACCGTCGCACCGCGTGGGCGGTTGACGGCGGTCTGCAATTGCTCGCCGAAATGTTGGCCATGAAAAATGTTGTCACCCAGGATCAGGCAGACCGGATCATTGCCAATGAACTGCTCGCCAATCAGGAAAGCCTGGGCCAGACCGTCGGGGGTCGGCTGCTCGGCGTAGCTGAAATGGACGCCGAACTGGGCGCCATCGCCCAGCAGATTTCGATATTGGGGCAGGTCCTGCGGGGTGGAGATGATCAGGATTTCCTTGATGCCAGCGAGCATCAGTACCGAGATCGGGTAATAGATCATCGGCTTGTCGTAGACCGGCAACAACTGCTTGGACACCCCGAGGGTAATCGGATGCAGCCGCGTGCCGGAACCGCCGGCCAGAACAATGCCTTTCATCATGCAATCGTATCCTTGTTGTCGAGCGAGCCAAGGCGCTCGCCTTGATAGCTGCCATCCTGCACGCGCCGGCACCACAGCAGGTTCTCCAGATACCACTGCACGGTCTTGCGCAGCCCGGTCTCGAAGGTTTCCCGAGGGGTCCAGCCCAGCTCCCGTTCGATCTTGCCGGCGTCGATAGCGTAGCGCAGGTCATGCCCGGGACGATCCTTGACGAAGGTAATCAGGTCCGCATAGCGCTCGACGCCCTCGGGTTTGTGGGGCGCGAGTTCTTCGAGCAGCGCACAGATGGTGCGCACGACATCGATGTTCTTCTGCTCATTATGGCCACCAATGTTGTAAGTCTCGCCGACTACACCTTCCGTCACGACTTTGAGCAGCGCCCGGGCGTGGTCTTCGACGTAGAGCCAGTCGCGCACTTGCTGGCCGTCGCCATAGACAGGCAACGGCTTGCCCGCCAGCGCATTGAGGATGACCAGCGGGATCAGCTTCTCGGGGAAGTGGAACGGCCCGTAGTTGTTCGAGCAGTTGGTCAGCAGCACGGGCAAGCCGTAGGTGCGCTGCCAGGCCCGGACCAGGTGGTCGGACGCTGCCTTGCTGGCTGAGTAAGGCGAGCTGGGGGCGTAGGCGGTGGTTTCGGTGAACAGGTCATCGACGCCGTGCAGGTCGCCATACACTTCGTCGGTGGAAATATGGTGGAAACGAAACGCCCGTTTCTGCGGTTCGGCCAGGGCCTGCCAATAGGCACGGGTTGCTTCGAGCAAGCTATAGGTGCCGACGATGTTGGTCTGGATGAAGTCCGCCGGACCGTCGATGGAGCGGTCCACATGGGATTCGGCGGCCAGGTGCATGATTGCGTCAGGTTTGAACCGCGCCAGCACCGCGCTGATCGTTGCTTGATCGACGATGTCCGCCTGCACGAATTCGTAGCGGCTGTCGTGATCAATGCTGCTCAGCGACTCCAGGTTGCCAGCGTAGGTCAGCTTGTCGAGGTTCAGGACCTGGTGCTCGGTATCAAGAATCAAATGCCGTATGAGAGCCGAGCCGATGAAGCCGGCACCGCCGGTAATGAGAATGCGCATCCGGTTAAGCCTTTTTTCGATAAGACGATACAGCGATGGAGCATAGCTTGTCGGCATGACGAAGAGCGTGCAAGCGAATATTCCTTGGGAACGGGTCAAGGGAAGCAGGCTCACTACTTAATAAGAAGTGGGGGTTGCTAATCCTCCGACTCAATGGCGAGATAAGCATCCAAAACAAAACCACTCAGGGGTCGTTGTATGCCGCTCGCTACGTTGGTTCACCGTGCCAGTTTGCCAAGCCCACAGATCAGCGCCGAACAGGCGTTGGTGCTGCTGCGCTCGAATTACGGACTCAGCGGTGACCTGCGACCCCTCGGCAGCCATCAGGATCTCAATTACCGCGTCGACAGCGACCGCGGGCGGTTCGTATTGAAGATTTGCCACGGCAACTATGCCGTCCAGGAGCTCCAGGCCCAGCATGCCGCGCTCAAGGCGCTGGCCGGGCATGGCGCGGTAAAGGTGCCTGCGGTCATGGCGGCCAGCAATGGCGAGGACCTGTTGACGCTTGAGGTCGACGGGCAAACCGTTCACGTGCGGTTGCTGGAGTACATCGAGGGCCAGTCCCTGACCCAGCTCAAGCATCTTTCCCGCGACCTGGTGACAGGGCTGGGGCGCGTGTGTGCCGAGATGGACGTGGCCCTCGCTGCGTTCGATCATCCCGGCCTGGATCGCACATTGCAGTGGGACGCGCGTCATGCGCCGGCCTTGATCGATCATTTGCTGCCCGTCATCAAGGATGAACAACGACGCCGATTGATCGCCGAAGCGGCGCAACAGGCCGAACGGCGTTTGCAACCACTCAAGGAAAGCCTGCCGGTGCAAGCGATCCACATGGACATCACCGATGACAACGTGGTCTGGCAGCGGGACGCCCAGCGCCAATGGCAACTGCAAGGCGTCATCGATTTCGGTGACCTGATCCGCACCTGGCGTATCACCGATCTGTCGGTAACCTGCGCGGCCCTGCTGCATCACGCCGATGGGGACCCGTTTTTCATCCTGCCGGCGATCCGCGCCTACCACCGCGTCAATCCGTTGCAACGCGAAGAACTCATGGCGCTTTGGCCGTTGATTGTCGCCCGCGCCGCGGTGCTGGTGCTCAGCGGTGAGCAACAAGTGGCTATCGATCCGGGCAATGAATACTCCCGTGACAATCTTCAACATGAATGGGAGATCTTCGATGTTGCCCATTCAGTGCCGCTCGAGTTGATGGAGGCGGCGATTCTCACCGCCGCCGGCCACAGCCTGCCGCCTTTCGCCAACGAGGGTTTCGCGCCGTTGTTGCCGAGTTTGGTCGGGCGAGATTTCGCCCTGATCGACCTCGGCGTCCTGAGCCCGCATTTCGAGGCCGGCAATTGGGAGCAGGCGGGAATCGACCAGCGCCTGCTGAGCGAAGCGGCTGCGGTGCATGGATTGGCGGCCAGCCGCTACGGGCAATATCGGCTTTCACGCACCCGTCCGGACAGTGCCGTCGAGCCCGATACCTTTCCATTGCACGTGGAATTGCATGTGCCCCACGGTACGCCGTTGGCGTCGCCCTTCGCCGGGGTTGTGCACAAGGATGCCAATGGCTTGCTGCGGCTCGACGGCCCGCAACTGAGCTTGCATGTGTGGGGCGTGTCTTCGTCGCTGCGTTCCGGGGCCTCGTTGACCAAAGGCCAGGCACTTGGCGAAGTGGCTGGCCCTTTGCGGGTCCAACTGTGCCGAGGTGAACATCTGGCGCCGCCGCTGTTCTGTGCGCCGTCGAGGGCGCCGGCTTGGCAGGCGCTTTGCCCCTCGCCCGCGGCGTTGCTGGGGCTGGCTTGCGATGCTGAGCCGGAAATCGACCCCGAGGCGCTCCTGGCCCGTCGCGATGCGAGTTTCGCCCGGTCGCAAAAACACTACTACGTCGACCCGCCACGCATCGAGCGCGGCTGGCGCAATCACCTGATCGACATGCAGGGCCGCTCCTATCTGGACATGCTCAACAACGTCGCGGTGTTGGGGCACGGCCATCCGCGCATGGCGGCGGTTGCGGCCCGGCAGTGGTCGCTGCTCAATACCAACTCGCGCTTTCACTATGCGGCGATCGCCGAGTTTTCCGAGCGCCTGCTGGCGCTGGCACCGCCGAACATGGACCGGGTGTTTCTGGTCAACAGCGGCACCGAGGCCAATGACCTGGCGATCCGCCTGGCCTGGGCCTACAGCGGCGGGCGCGACATGCTCAGCGTGCTGGAGGCCTATCACGGATGGTCGGTGGCGGCGGACGCGGTCTCGACGTCCATCGCCGACAACCCCCAGGCCCTCAGCAGCCGTCCAGACTGGGTGCACCCGGTGACAGCGCCGAACACTTATCGTGGTGAATTCCGCGGGGTCGACAGTGCGCCAGACTACGTGCGCAGCGTCGAGCACAACCTGGCGAAAATCGCCGAGCAGAAACGCCAGCTCGCCGGTTTCATTTGCGAGCCTGTGTATGGAAACGCCGGCGGCATCGCATTGCCGCCAGGCTACCTGAAGCAGGTGTATGCCATGGTGCGCGAGCGTGGCGGTGTCTGCATCGCCGACGAGGTGCAGGTTGGCTACGGGCGCATGGGCGAGTTTTTCTGGGGCTTCGAAGAACAAGGCGTGGTGCCGGATATCATCACCATGGCCAAGGGCATGGGCAACGGCCAGCCACTGGGGGCAGTGATCACCCGCCGGGAGATCGCTGAGGCGCTGGAAGCCGAGGGGTATTTCTTCTCTTCCGCAGGCGGCAGTCCGGTCAGTTGCCAGATCGGCATGGCCGTGCTGGATGTCATGGAAGAAGAAAAACTGTGGGAAAACGCCAGGGTGGTCGGAGGACATTTCAAGGCCCGCCTGGAGGCGTTGATCGACCGGTATCCCCTGGTCGGAGCGGTGCATGGTTCGGGGTTTTACCTGGGAGTGGAATTGATCCGCAACCGCGACACCCTCGAACCGGCCACTGAAGAAACCACGGCACTGTGCGATCGTTTGCGCGAGCTGGGTATCTTCATGCAGCCGACCGGTGATTACCTCAACATTCTCAAGATCAAGCCGCCGATGGTCACCACGCGTCAAAGCGTGGATTTCTTCGTCGATATGCTGGCGAAGGTGTTGGAGGAGGGGTTGTAGCCAATCTGAAACGCCACGCTGCTCCCCTGTGGGAGCGAGCTTGCTCGCGATGACGGTTCCAGGCCGATAATTGTTTGACTGGTCTACCGCTATCGCGAGCAAGCTCGCTCCCACAAGTTTTTCCGACGGTTATTTATCGATTTTTGTCGGCTCTAGAAGCATAGCTTCAGGGAAAATTGGCCTTATTCTATTTTAAAGTCGATTTTTATCGGCTATAAAGGCGGCTCTGTCCATCGCCCAGGAGATGATTCATGAGCCGTATCGTTACCGTAGCCGCTACTCAAATGGCCTGTTCCTGGGATCTTGAAGCCAATATCGAGACCGCCGAAAAGCTCGTTCGCCAGGCCGCTGCCCAAGGCGCGCAGGTTATCCTCCTCCAGGAACTGTTCGAGACGCCCTACTTCTGCCAGAAGCCGAACCCGGATTACCTGCAGTTGGCAACGCCGGTCGATGAGAACATGGCCATCAAGCACTTCCAGAAACTTGCCGAGGAGCTGCAGGTCGTGTTGCCTATCAGTTTTTTTGAACTGGCCGGCCGGGCGCGCTTCAACAGTATTGCCATCATTGATGCCGATGGACGGAACCTGGGCGTCTACCGCAAGAGCCATATCCCGGACGGTCCTGGCTATCATGAAAAGTATTATTTCAATCCTGGCGACACCGGTTTCAAGGTATGGAATACCCGCTACGCAAAGATTGGCGTAGGCATTTGCTGGGATCAGTGGTTCCCGGAATGCGCCCGCAGCATGGCGCTGCAAGGCGCGGAGATCCTACTGTATCCGACCGCTATCGGCAGCGAGCCGCACGACAAGACCATCTCGTCGCGCGATCACTGGCAACGCGTGCAACAGGGTCATGCGGGCGCCAACCTTATGCCGCTGATGGCCAGCAATCGCATCGGCAACGAAGAGCAGGATGGCTACGACATCACGTTCTACGGCTCGTCGTTCATTGCTGATCAGTTTGGCGAGAAGGTCCAGGAATTGGACGAAACCGAAGAAGGCGTGCTGGTGCATAGCTTCGACCTTGACGAGCTGGAACACATTCGCAGTGCCTGGGGCACTTTCCGTGATCGACGGCCGAACCTGTACGGCGCGATCAAAACCCTCGACGGCTCACTGGAGTCCTGATTGATGACAACTTTGCACAGCACTCCGCGCGCGGACGGTTTCCACATGCCCGCCGAATGGGCGACTCAGACTCAGGTCTGGATGATCTGGCCCGAGCGCCCGGACAACTGGCGCCTGGGCGGCAAGCCGGCGCAGGCTGCCCATGTCGCGGTCGCCAAGGCCATCGCCCGTTTCGAGCCGGTGACCGTTGCGGTGTCCGCTGCCCAGTATGAAAACGCCCGGGCGCGCCTCGATGTGCCGAATATTCGTTTGGTGGAAATGTCCAGCGATGACGCCTGGGTCCGGGATACCGGCCCGACATTCGTCGTCAATGACAACGGCGAAGTTCGCGGCGTCGATTGGGATTTCAACGCCTGGGGCGGGTTCGACGGTGGGCTGTACTCGCCGTGGAATCGCGATTCACAAGTGGCCGGCAAGATTCTCGAAATCGAGCGCAGCCCGCGCTATCGCACCGAAGGTTTTGTACTCGAAGGCGGTTCGATCCACGTCGATGGCGAAGGCACGTTGATCACCACCGAAGAATGCCTGCTCAACCGCAATCGCAACCCGCACATGAGCCGCGAGGACATCGAGGCGGTGCTCAGCGCCCAGTTGGCGGTAGACAAGATCATCTGGCTGCCGGACGGCCTGTTCAATGATGAAACCGATGGCCACGTGGATAACTTTTGCTGCTACGTGCGCCCTGGTGAAGTGCTGCTCGCCTGGACCGACGATCCGCAGGACCCCAATCATGCCCGCTGCCATGGGGCGATGGAGGTGCTGCGAAACAGCACCGACGCCAAGGGGCGCCCGTTCACAGTGCATAAAATGCCGATCCCTGGGCCGTTGTACGCCACCCAGGAAGAATGCTCGGGCGTTGACGCGGTGGAAGGATCCCAGGAGCGCAATCCGACTGTGCGCCTGGCCGGTTCCTACGTGAACTTCCTGATCGTCAACGGCGGCATCATTGCCCCGAGTTTCGATGACCCGCTGGACGGTCCGGCCAAGGACCTGCTGCAAAGCCTGTTTCCGGAGCATGAAGTGGTCATGGTACCGGGTCGGGAACTGTTACTGGGAGGCGGAAACATCCATTGCCTTACCCAACAGCAGCCGGCGCCGCGCATAAAATGAGTGGCGATGTAACAGCCGGGTGACACTCATCGCAGCGGCTCTATGCCGGTGTTTTTGGATCCATCCCGGCAAGCCCGCGTCCTGATTGGGGCGCGGGCTTTTTTGTGTCTGGCGGGCTACCAGCGCGACGACATTGGCATAGCTCTTGTATCGTTATTTCGGCAGTTCTGGGGCAGTGGAGCTGCGTTGTTTTGTCATAAACCTCGGATAGATTGGCCGCTCATCAACCAGGAGGGCGCTGGAATGAACATGATTAGCGAGCGCACATGCCATCCTTTGGCTGTAAATGGTGAGTCGCTTCAAGCCGTGGCGCAGTGGTTGAAATCCAACGGAACGCGTCAGATCAGGGAACCTGATCCGCGCCGGATGATCATGGAACGCTACCCCGCTGGCCTGTTCAGCGAGGCTGAGCTGGAAGCGTTGTGGGATGTGATGCAAGGATAGAATTCAACGGATTGATAAAAAGCGCTGACCGCGAGGGCAGCGCTTTTTTTATGAGCGACTGTTTACCCGCTCATGTAAACGGCTTGCTCACCATGGTGGCGTCTCTACCAACCCGACATTCCCTTGGACCGCATGCTTACTTGAATCCGTTTCCGGAAATTTTTTGCCTGATTTCAGAAGATTCACGAAATTGACACAGGCTTCCGGGCGCGACTAGGATTCGCCCACGCCTGTGGCTAACAGCCATGACTCTTAAATAATAAAAAGGCCCGACACGATGATTCGTGGGCGGGCCTTTTTATTATTTCCAGGAGCAAGAGTCCGAATAAAGAGCGCTAAAGCGCCATTCCGGTTGCCGGTTGCAGTGCGAATCAACCCGTACAAGGAAAATAATCATGTTGAACAAGCGCTTTACTTTGATAGCACTGGGGATATTGAGCAGCACACAAGCCATGGCCAACGACCAGGCTGAATCCAAGGGGTTCGTTGAAGACAGCAGCCTGAAAGTGCTGTTGCGCAACGCCTACATCAGTCGCGACTACAAGGACGGCAACCGGGACAAGGCCGAATGGGGCCAAGCGGCCATCGGTACGTTCTCGTCCGGCTTCACCCAAGGCACCGTGGGCGTAGGCGTGGACGCCTTCGGCCTGTACGCACTGCGCCTGGACGGCGGCAAGGGGCGCACCGGTGCGCAAGGCATCGACTTTTTCAAGAAGGGTGACAGTGGCAACGCCGCCGACGACCTGTCCAAGTTCGGTGCCGCGGTGAAGTTCCGGGTTTCCAACACGGTGCTGGCCTACGGTGACCAGATGCCGGCCCTGCCGGTGTTGAACTATGACAACTCGCGCCTGCTGCCGGAAAGCTACACCGGCACGCTGATCACCTCCAAGGAAATCAAAGGCCTTGAACTGAACGCAGGCCGCTTCACTGCCGAGTCGCGCAAGAGCGCCGAAGGTCGTGACAGTGGTGGTCTGAAGTCGATCAACGTGATGGGCGGCAGCTATCAGTTCACCGAGCAGTTCAAGGCTTCGCTCTACGCCTCGGATGTCGAAGACGTCTTGAAGAAGCAATACGTGAATGCCAACTACGTGTTCCCATTGGCCAAGGATCAGTCCTTGACGCTGGACTTCAACGGTTATCGCACCAAGCTGGACAACAGCTACGTTCGCGAAAACAACGTCACCGGGGACGACAATAAGATCTGGAGCCTGGCGGCGACCTTCGCCACCGGCCCGCACAGCTTCACGCTCGCCCATCAGCGCAGCACCGGCGACAGCAACCTCGGCTACGCCTACGGTGGCTACCAGCGTGATCAGAACCGTGTCGGTGATGGCGGCAATACCATCTACCTGGCCAACTCGTACTGGTCGGACTTCAACGCCGAAGACGAGCGCAGCTGGCAATTGGGCTATGGCCTGGATTTCACCACCTTCGGTGTACCGGGCCTGACTTATAACGTGGCCTATGTGCGTGGCGATAACATCACCACCTCCACCAGCGAAGGCGGTACCGAGCGCGAGATCTTCAACCAGTTCAAGTACGTGGTCCAGGGCGGACCGGCCAAAGACTTGAGCGTGCGGTTGCGCAGCTCGTTCCTGCGCGTGTCGCAGAAGTCCAGTGAGTACAACGTCAGCGGTAATGAACTGCGGGTGTTCGTGGATTATCCGATCAATGTCTTTTGATCGTTGACTGAATCGCCCGCGTTTGATGAAAAACCCGATCTTTGGATCGGGTTTTTCTAGGTGCCTACCTTTATTCCAAGACCGTTTTCTGTTCAAGGCGCAGGACATCAAGCAGGGTTTGCTGTGGATTGGGTTCAGCGCCCATGAGCTTTGAAAAATAGCTCACCTTGCGCTTGAGAACACTCCTGGGCCATGCGCAATGGATATCAGGATGTTCTTCTTCGAGCCACTGCATCAGATTGTCGATCGGCGCAGACTGGTCCTGCTCGGCTAAAGCATCGAGTAACCCTTGCGGTACTTCCCACCATGGCCAATCCTGGACCATCGGCACCTTCCTCGGGCTTGCTTCCAGCGGTTTGCCATTGATCAAATACCGTTCGAACACCGGTAGCAAGGCTTGGGCGTCGTCTCCCAGGCCTTCAAGGATCGGATAGATGAAACGTCCATCCCAAAACCGGAAAAACACCTCGCGACCTTTCGGCATTTTCACTTGCGTCAGGCTGCGCAGATGCCCCAGCACCTCCTCCGGTTCACAACGGGAGACAGCAAGCCAGCCCCAATCGAGGGCGTCGGTTTCGGTAATCCATGGCAGGAACGTTGAGTCGGGGGCGAGTTTCGTGACGTAGGGCATTACCGCATGCCAGGTGGAATAGGGCGTTTCGCTCCAGATAGGCAGGAGCGGATGGCTAGGTCCGCTCAGGCGATAGGTCCCCAGGGCGTCCGTATCGCTCGCCGCGCTAATGATCAGGTAAAGGTGTTCGTTTTCCCGCAGGGGCTGTTGGGCCAGCCAGGCGATGGGGTCGAGGGTCTTGAACGCCAGGGTCGTCATCCGGCTCTCCTTGCCAAGGGTATGGGGCCGGGCTTCACCCGGGGATGAGGCGCAGCAATCAAGGATCAAGCCAGGTTCGGCGAGTGCCGCGTGGTTCGGTGTTTACGACGGATTTTCAATGGCTTGGAGGAGCGGAAGTCGAGAATGACGAGCAAAAGATGCCTGATTGATTGCGCACTGTTGTGCCATGACTTGCGCACCCTCGTGGCGTCGAAAGCTGTGGGCGGTCTTTCCCCGGAATGAGGGTTCTGCGATGCAATTTTCCCAACGTAAAGTCGTACTAATGAAACTTTTTGCACCGTTTCAAACATCGCTTGAAATGCTTCAAATACTTTTTCATGGACGCAAATCCTGCACCTAATAGATTAGTCCGCTCAATGTAGTGGAGACCTATGAAAAATGATCGTTTTGAACAGGGAAGTGGGCGAAGCGCTAAGACGTGACAAATACGTCAACGTCCGCGGTGGAGACTTCAATCTCTACGGTCATTTCGGCGATTTTGTCCGGCTGACCAAAAGCTGGGAAAATATGGAGCCCGACAGCTATTACGGCCAGGCCGAGTCAGGCATGCGTTTTCGCCGCTACAGCGATTTCGAATACAACCCCACGACTCGTGAACTCAAGCAGCTCGAACACCGAGCCTATGTCCAGTCCAAGGCCAACAACAGCTACGTGGGCGGATTGGAGCGGCACTTCCAGGATTTCTCCAATGAAGTGATCAATTCTCCGGTGATGCGCAGCCTGATCGACACAGACTTCGACGTGTACAAAAACGTCCTGCCCCAGGAACTGCATGACGAAATCTGGCAATGCCAGATCCATCAGATCCGCATCGAGATCAAGCCGGGCAAGCAATTGGAAATCACCCCGGAAGGCATCCATTGCGACGGCTATCCGTTCAGCGGCGTCCATTTCTGGGGCCGAAATAACGTGTCCGGTGCAGAAAGCCGTCTCTACAGCCCTCAGGAAGAACAACTGGCGGCAACCACTTACGAGGATATCCTCGATACGACATTCTTCCTCGATCGGGACATGCGCCATTATGTGACCCCGGCGCGCAATATCCACAGCCATGAAATGGCGTTCAGGCAGATTCTGGCGATCTCCTTCTCGCGGCCCGGGACCGCTTTTGACATTGTTCGCTGAGCAGCTCGAACCGATGGACGATTCGGTGCAGCAAGTCCTGTTGCGCCGAGCCATGGTCAGGGACGCGGAGCGACTGGAGCAGTTTTTCCGGGGTTTTGCCGAGGTGTCATTCTGCGAGTGGCAGGATGCGCGGTTCCTGCGCGGTGTGTTGTTGCAGGAAACCACCACCGCCTACATGGCGTTCGATGCGATGGGTGAAGTCGTCGGCGCGGTCATCGGCGGCATGCTGGGCACTCGAGGCACTATCAATCACCTGGCGGTCAGCCCGAGGCATCGTACCCAAGGCCTGGGCCAGCGTCTGGTGGAAGCGGCATCGGCGGATATGAAACGCGTGGGTGTACTGCGCATGTTTCTGTTCATCGACGATGCCAACCTGGCTGGCAAGCGCTTCTGGGCCGCCCAGGGGTTCTGCGAGCCCCAGGGTGAAATCACTTTCGAGAGGGATTTATGAACAAGACTTCCAGCCAGCCGCTGGTGGTCGAACCACAAGCCTCGCGAACCTTCGCTGAAGCCAGTCCGGTAGTTGCGGGTTATTTCACGGTTTCGTTTGTGTTCGGCCTGATGGCGGTGAATGCTGGGCTGCCATTGTGGCTGCCAGTTGCGATGTGCCTGTTCGTCTACGCAGGCGCCTCGCAGTTCGCTGCGCTGGCGCTGATTTCCAGCGGTGCGTCGTTGACCACGATCGTGCTCACCACGTTCCTGATCAATGCGCGCCACATGCTCATGTCCGTCTATATGGCCAAGGCATTACGGGCATTGGGGCTCAGTCGGTTCGAGCGCTGGTGCTACGCGGCGGGGCTTACGGACGAGTCGTTCGCCTTCCACAGCGTCAAGCTGGGTAGTGGGGCCCCGGTCAGCCTGCGCTACCTGATTGGCTTCAACCTTTTTTGCCATGCGTCCTGGGTATTGGGCGGCTTGTTGGGGGCCATCTGCGCGCAATATGCAGCGCACCTGATCAAATATCAGCTCGATTACGCCCTGACAGCCATGATGCTCTACGTCCTGGTTTCGCTGTGCAATACGCGCAACAAACTGATTGCGGCTCTGGCGGCGGTCGTCTGCATGGGCGTGCTCAGCCTGGTGGGCAATTCACCGTTCAACGTATTCATCGCCACGTTTGTTGGCTGCGGGGTGGGCGTATGCCTGACCAAACGTTCCTGATCCTTGTCGTTGTGTTGATGATGGCCGTGACCTTCCTGCCGCGGGCCTTGCCATTGCAGGTCAATACGGAAAACTGGCCACCCTTCGTCGCCCGCGCGCTGGAATACCTGCCGGTAGCGATTGTCGCCGCCATCAGCCTGACTCCGTTGTTGATCAAGGATCAACAGATACAAATCGACCGCCCTGAGTTCTATGCTGCGATTCCGACACTGCTATGTGCGTATTTCAGCCGCAACCTGTTTCTCAGTGTGGCGGTGGGCACGGCGTCGTATATCGCGCTCGGTTCGTTCCTGTAGCGTCAGGTCTACCACATCGTGCAGCGCCTGGTCGCAAAGCTCGGGATTGTTAACCGCCAGGCGCACTTCCAAGAAGTCTTCGAAATCAGGGAAGATGGCCAAGCCGTTGCGCATCGCCGCGTCCCTGGAGACAAGCCCCAGGCCGTCGAGCTGGGTGATCAGCGACAAGGTCAGCGTTTCGCTGCAGGAATACACCATCCTCTGGCTGGGTCCGTATTCGCCGAGACCCGCGTCGAGAAAACGCAAGAAGCTGTGGGAATACGGGCATTCCTGCGCAGGGCGCACCTGGAATTTGTCGACGAGCAAGCCAAGGGAGTCATCGTGGTTACCGCAATGGGCCCCGACCACCTGCACTTGCACATCCGGCATCGGGATACTGGTGAAACCGCTTTGTTGGCCGATCAGGATCGCCAGGTCGAAATGCTCGTTCTTCAGCTTGCTCAGGTTCTCCATCGACTCGGCATAACTGAACTCCAGCTGGTATTCAGGAAAAACCGCGATCAGGCGATCGATCATGCGTCGATTGAAATCGGGCGTAAGCGTCGTGTTGAGCGCCACTTTAAGGCTCCGTTGCCTGGGGGCCTTGAGCGCCGCGACCTTTTCTTCGAGTTGCCGAGTGGCCGCCAAAACCTGATCCATGAAAGGCGTCAACTCAGAGCCTTGGGTCGTCAATGTCAGGCCTTTGTTCGAGCGACGAAACAACCGGAACCCGAACTGTTCCTCAACCTTGTTCAATTGCGCCGCCAATGCCTGCACCGTAAGGCACGACTGTTCCGCGGCGGCCGACAACGAGCCGGTCTGCATGATGCGCATGAGATTGCGTAAGGTTCTGCTATCCATGAGGTAATGCCCTCTGCTTAAGTGGGCTCGCTATTGTTGGGCACCTGGCCGGGTCTGGCGGTGCGATGCTGGCTATCATCAAGCACCTTGTCACGCTTGTCGCGGTTTTGTGGCGAAAAGCGCTGGCAGGCGATGATTGGAGCTTATGCGCGATTCTGGATTTTTGCTGGGGCGGCGTGTAGGCCAATTCAATTAACCCGGAATACGGGACGCATCGTGTAGAGAAGCTGACTTTATTACAGTCGATGTTGTACGTTTTTGAATTAAAATTTAATTTTTGTACGCATATGTACTAATCTTCAGATATCAACCTGTAGCAAAGGAGCCAGACCTCATGGCGACCTCTTCGATTACCTTGAGTACCCAGCAACAATTGGACTCCCCGGATGCGGGTCGAGTCGCTTTGAAGTTTTTCTTCAATCTGATGGAGTTGTGGGGCTGCAGCGTCGAGCAGCAGCGCACCTTGTTGGGAAAAGTAGGAAACACGACCTTTTACAAGTACAAGCAGTTACCCGAAAACGTCAGGCTGCCGCGAGACACCCTTGAGCGCATTTCATACCTGATGGGTATCCATAAAGCCCTGAGCATCATTTTCAGCAACAGCCGCGACCGTGTGTATCAATGGGTCAGCAGCCCCAATGCTGCCGCGCCGTTCAACGGTCAGTCAGCGCTGTCGTACATGTTGGCCGGGCGGGTGGTGGATATTGCCGATGTGCGGCGGTACCTCGACGGAGTACGTGGTTGATGGCGCCGCCTCTGGCGGAACCGCAATGGAAACGGGCCTATCGGATCGTCAATAGCAGTTTCCCGCCGATCACCCTGTTTGAAGATGTGCTCGATCCGCAAGACCTCGCCACCGCCTATGCGTTAGAAGCTTTGACCAATGATCGGCTCATGGAAGAAGCCGGCGTGCTCTCCAGGGTTCGTCCTGAAGATCGCGTTTCGGGTCCTGGTTCGTCACCCGTGATGGCGGCATTTACCCATATCGGCAAAAGCAGCCGTTTCAGCGATGGCACGTTTGGCGTTTATTACGCTGCCAGCAGCCAGGAAGCGGCCATTGCCGAGACGTGTTACCACCAGGCTCGGTTCTTGGGGGCGACCAACGAGCCGGACCTGGAATTGACCATGCGTACCTATGTCAACCAGGTCGTCAGACCCCTGCACGACATCCGCCACGATTATCCGCATCTGCACAATCCAGACCCCACGGCCTATGGCCCGTCCCAGGTATTTGCCCGGGAGTTGCGCGCAACCTTGTCCTGGGGGCTTTTGTATAACAGCGTCCGCCTGCCTGGTCACGAATGCATCGCCGCGTTCCGGCCGCCGGCGGTGTCGATTCCGGTGCAGGGCAAGCATATTCGTTATGTCTGGAGCGCCCAGAAACGGGAAATATCGTTTGTGTTTGAGGTAAATCAGGTGTGATAGATCATATCTTGAACTGCTGCACCGAAGCCTGCATCGAGCCTGCGGCATCGTTCAAATGATCTGCCGTTTTCGTCAAATCGTGGATCGAGCGGGTGTTTTCCCTAGACTGCTCGGCGATCGACTCCACCCGTTGGGCCATCTCATCGCTGGCTTTTGATTGCTCGGCGATGGTCTGGGAAATTTCCTCCACCACTTCGGCGGCATGCCGGGCGCCTGTGCGGATTTCACTGATGGAAACCCCGGCCTGCTGTGCCAGGTTCACGCCTTCGTCCACTCGGCTCACACAGGCCTGCATGTTCGCCACCGCATCTCGTGCGCTTGATTGGATGCGCTCGATCATCGCGGTGATTTCCTGGGTGGATTGCGTCGTGCGCGCCGCCAGGTTGCGTACCTCGTCGGCCACCACCGCAAAGCCGCGGCCCGCCTCGCCGGCGCGAGCGGCCTCGATGGCTGCGTTGAGGGCCAGCAGATTGGTCTGTTCGGCGATGCTCTTGATCACCTGGATAATGGAATGGATGTCCTCGGACGATGCATCCAGCGCGGTGATTTTGCTGGACGATTGGGCAACCACCTCAGCGATTCGATTCATCCCTTCCACCACGCCAAGGATCACCTGCCCACCGCTGCTCGCCAGTTGTTCTGACTGCGCCGAAATGGTCCGCGCACTGTCGGCGTGCTGATGGATCTGGCTTATGTTCGCCATCATTTGCTCCATGCTCGCCGCCATGCTGGTGGCGCTCTGGGCCTGCTGGTCGGCACTGGAGACAATCTGCCGCGCCGTATCGCCCAGATTCCGTGATGTGCCGTGCAACTCATCGCTCTGGCTGCGGATCGTGGCGATCATTTGCCGCAGGTTGGCCTGCATTTGCTCTATCACCGCCTGCAATTGCCCCAGTTCGTCATTTCCATGAGCGCCCATTGAGCGCTGCAGGTCACCTTGGGAAATGGCCTGGGTATTGAGGATGATTTTATTCAGCGGCGTGAGCACAGCCTTGAGCAGGCTCCACGACAACAACGCCAACGCCACACACGTGGCCAGTAAGGTGATGATCAACCAGCGCTCGGAGGTGTTGATGCTCTGATCTTGAAACTCGCGAGAGGAATGCGCCTGGCTCTCGATCAGTTCACTGACCGCCTCGTTGCGCTCCTCCAGGGCAGAAAATGCCTTGTCGAATTCAATGCGCAACGCCCGGCCATCCTGAGCGCCGCTCAGCGCCTTGCCAATCACTTGCTTCGCTGAGGCAATATAGGCCTCGGCCTGAGGCTTGAGCTCGGAAATGGTCTGGGAAATAGTACCAGGCAACCGCGCCTCGGCGTTTTCGGCAATGACCTTGCGCATCCGCTGTGAATGCTCATCAAACGCCTCGTTTACTTCCTTTGCGCCTTCGGCATCTCCCGGCGCCGCTAGCAAGGCAGCCAACACATCGCCACGTATGGCGTCGTGCATCATGTCCGCCTCCATGTGCTTGCGCATGGCGGAAATACTGGTCTCGTTCTGCGCCAAGGCCTCGGTCATGGCGTGATAGCCCCAGAGCCCGATACCGCCCAGCAACAACGCAAAAAACAGGCTGACCAACCCCGAACCTACAACCTTGGTGCGGATTCTCATCGCTTACTGCTCCTGGAGCGGGGATGTCTGGGAAAGTGTAGTCGAGCGCCAGCGGCGGCTTGGGATGGGCCTGGCTCTTATATATAAAGCTATCGGCGGAAAAAGTGATTAGATGAACCCGTGGCGAGGGAGCTTGCTCCCGCCAGGCTGCGTAGCAGCCCTCTATCAGTCCCGTAGCACCGAAGAACCCAATGCTGCCCGGCGCCTCCAGTACCTTCACCACGCCGTCAATAACGGCCTTGCCCCGTCCTGCAAATAATACGAAGCCCAGGCATACCGATCCGTGCCGCGAATCATCGCCGCTTCCTCTGGATTACGGCCGACGATGTCGTGAACACCAACGAAGCGATTTTTAGTGAAGCTACGGGACGCGGGAGCTTCGATTGCCATTGTGGGTGAGAATCACTGGCAGAAGATGTTGTTTGGCTGAGTTGGCCTAGGAAGGATTGCCCGTTGTGTTGGGCGAAAAGATGTCGGCGGGTTGATGATCTCATCGCGAGCAAGCTCGCTCCCACAGGTTTTCTCAGGGAGCGGAGGCAGGAGAGCACACCAGAAACAACAAAGCCCCCGCATTTCTGCGAGGGCTTCGTTTTGTATGGTGCCGGCACCAGGAGTCGAACCCGGGACCTACTGATTACAAGTCAGTTGCTCTACCAACTGAGCTATACCGGCGTGTGGGCGACGATTATAGCGATTGGGAAGGTTCTGTAAACCCCTGAATTCTGACTATTTTTAGACGAGCTGCAGTTCTGGTGGATGTGGCGCCGCTGGGCGGGGCGCGAGGGGCCTGGTAGCGTGCGGTTGCCTGACTTGAATCGAGGCAAGCCAAAGCACTTGATGCCTGAGCGCAAAAGACGCCAGACCCAACCTTTATGCTGGTTTGCTCAAACGCTTATGCACAATCGAAAGGACGCTGCGAGGGATATCTTTCTGTTTTGTGACCGCTTTCCCGTTTGCTCGCAAGCTGCTGTTTTCATGGTTTTTTATCCATGTGAACAAAAAATGACCAGCTAAGATTCAGCCCGGAAATCGCGGTTTTCTTGGATTCTGGTTTAATTCATCAACAGAGTTATCCACAGGCTGTTTCGCCTCATTAACGTTCTGCCAGCAATAGCAAGTTGCGCGGTGTCAGAGGTGTCTCGCAGAAGGTGCCAAGGCGGACGTTGTAGCTGTTCTGAGTAAGGAAAAGTGCCCGGTCCAAGACCAGCCAAAGCTCCAGGGGGCGGCGGAAAAGGCCCCGCACCAATTCCAGGTTACGCACCTCGGCCAAACGTTGGTGGCCGGCTGCTTCCAGGGCGACCCAATCAGGCGTGCCGATTGTGGATAAGTTTTTCAGGGCAGCCAGGTCGGTGCAGTACTGGGCGAAGGATTTTTCCAGCCAGACGCTGGGCAAGGAGGGCGTGGGCAGGTAGTCGTCGTGCCCTCTGATTTGCCGTTGCAGCAGGTCGAAGCCCAGGCGCCAGGCCATGGATTGGTCCCGTTGTCTTCTTACGCGGGCGCCTGCGGTGACGGTCTCGGTCTGCGGCAGGCTCAGATCGTCGAGCGACAGCTGTAGGGCAGAGCCTTTTGCGGCGTCGGACAGCGGCTGATATTCCGAGGTGCTGATGCGGTTGTAGCAGCACGGCGCGATAGCCAATTGTGCGCAGCCAGCGGCGCTGGCCAGACGCATCAGGCGCACATGCAAGTCGCCGCAAGCGTGCAGAGCCACCGGGGTGTGTCCGGGGCGCAGCGCCTGGTTTGCGTCTGCCGCCAATACGTCTTGTTGCGAGTGCGTGGCGGGCAGGTGATGGCGTTGGCTCAGCAACTGGCCGCTGGCGACCAAGGCGGGGTCGTATTCCAGGCAGGTCAGTTGTTGTCCATCCTGCAACAGGCGCCGGCCAAGGTGGCCTTTACCGGCGCACCAATCGAGCCAATGGATCGGTGGGGTGGTGAAGCGCAGGCGGCTGGCAAAGGCTTCTATCTGCTGCCATTTGCGCCCGGGTACGTCGACGTTGAGGCGATGGCTGGGAGCTTCGAGCGAGTTGGCCGGCAATTCAGCCACGGCGCTCAATGCCCGGGAGAGAGCAGCCAGTTCCGGGAATGGCGCTGGCGCGCTCTCAATCAACCATGGTTGATGATGGTCGTTTTCCGCTGCGTCCAGCGAACGCTCGCGTAGCCATCGGGCCAATTCCGGGTGGGAAGTTTCCCAAGGCAATTGCAGATGCGTGAAGGGCCGAGGCTTCCATAGTGACTGGTGCGTTGTAAGAAACGCATCCAGCGCGGTGAAACGGGTGAGCAATGCTTCACCCGTCAGCACGCTGTCAGCGCCCTTGGCAGGCATCGACGCGCAGCCAGCGTTCAAGCTGCTTGAAGCCTTGCACCAGTACGAAGGACATCAGCAGGTAGAACATGCCGGCCGCGAAGAAAATCTCCACTGGCATGTAGGTCCTGGCAATGATGGTGCGCGCCATGCCGGTGAGTTCCAGCAGGGTCACCGTGCTTGCCAGGGCGCTGGCCTTGAGCATCAGGATCACTTCGTTGCTGTAGGCGGGCAAGCCGATGCGCGCGGCCCGGGGCAGCATGATGTAGAACAGCGCCTTGGGCCGCGACATGCCCAAGGCTCGTGCGGCTTCGATTTCGCCTCGGGGAATGGCCTGGATGGCGCCGCGCAGGATCTCGGCGATGTAGGCGGCGGTGTGCAGGGTCATGGTGGCCGTGGCGCACCAGAACGGGTCCCGCAGATACGGCCACAGCGCGCTGCTGCGCACGGCATCGAACTGTGCCAGGCCGTAATAGACCAGGAACAACTGGACCAACAGTGGCGTACCACGGAAAAAGAAGATGTAGGCGTAGGGAAACGCCCGCACGTACCACAGCCGCGATGAACGGGCGATACCCAATGGGATCGCCAGCAGCAAGCCGGCGATCACCGCGATGGCCACCAGCTCCAGTGTAAGCGTGGCGCCCTGGGCCAGTTTCGGCAGCCACTTGATGATGACTTCCCAGTTCATTGGGTGCTCCTGGCAAAGCCGCGGGCGGCGCGTTTTTCCAGCAGGTGCATGCCGATCATGGCGAGCACCGTCAGGCCCAGATACATAAGCGCTGCGACCATATAAAAAGTGAACGGTTGCTTGGAAATGGTCACGCCGATTTGCGCGTGGCGCATGATTTCTTCCAGGCCGATCACCGAAACCAGTGCGGTATCCTTCATGAGGATCATGAACAGATTGCCCAGGCCGGGCAGGGCGATGCGCCACATCTGCGGCAGGATCAATCGGGTGAAGATCCGCCATTTCGACAGGCCAAGCGCCACGCCGGCTTCACGGTGCCCCTTGGGTATCGCCAGGATCGCACCGCGAAATACTTCGGTGGCGTAGGCGCCAAAGCATAGGCCGAGGGCGATGACGCCGGCGGCGAAGGCATTGAGGGCTAGGTCGGGATTGCCGAAATATTCACCCAAGGCACGCATCAGGTTGACGGTACCGAAGTAGATCAACAGCACCCAGAGCAATTCCGGAATGCCGCGGACCAGTGTCGAATAGGTGCCGCCAAGCCATTGCAACGGCTTGTACGGGGAGGTCTTGGCCAAGGCGCCGAGCAGGCCGAGCACCAGCCCCATGCAGAGAGCCGAAAGGGCCAGCTTGACGGTCATCAGCGCGCCGGCGGCTAGCGCCGGGCCGAATCCGTAGAGGTCGATCATCATGGGCGTGTGTTCATATCGCGGCAGGCTTTGCTAAGGGCCGGCGCTATTGGGTAGCAACGCCGGCCAGGCACGTCAGTATCAATAGATGCTAAACGGGAAGTACTTGTCGTTGATCTTTTTATAGGTGCCGTCGGCAACGATTTCCTTAAGCGCGGCATTCAGTTTGTTGCGCAGTTCGTCATTACCCTTGCGCACTGCAATGGCGATCTTGTCGCCTTCCACCACTGGGTCGCCCTTGAACTCATAGGCACGGCCGGCGTCGGTTTTCAGCCAGTCGTAGTTCACGTATTTGTCCGCCAGGATCCCGTCAACGCGGCCGGAGGTCAGGTCCAGATAGGCGTTTTCCTGGGTATCGTAGAGTTTCAGTTCGACGCCTTCCATGTTGTCCTCCATCCAGGTACCAGCCAGGGTGGAACGCTGGGCTCCGATGACCTTGCCCTTGAGGGAATCTTTATCGACTTTGAACTCGACGTTTTTCGGCGCAATGAACTGCAGCTTGTTGGAGTAGTACGGGTCGGTGAAATCAACGGCCTGCTTGCGCTCTTCGTTGATCGACAACGAAGAAATCAGGAAATCGAACTTTTGGGCCATCAAGGCCGGAATGATGCCGTCCCAGTCGGAAGTGACCACTTCACATTCAACTTTCATCTTGGCGCACAGCGCGTCGCCGATGTCTTTATCGAAGCCTACGACCTGGCCGCTGGCATCCTTGTTATTGAACGGCGGATAGGCCGCCTCGATGCCCATTTTCAGTTTGTCGGCCGCCATGACGTTGGCCGAGAAGACCAGGCTGGCGGCAGCAGCCAAAAAGAATTTCCTGTAGGTCTGCATAGGTACTGCTCCGTTAGCGGTTGCTGGACATGAATTGTTTGCAGCGCGCCGAAAGCGGGTTTTCGAAGACCTGCTGTGGCGACCCTTGCTCCTCGACCAGCCCTTGGTGAAGGAACACGACTTCACTCGATACCTGGCGGGCGAAGCCCATCTCGTGGGTTACGAGCAGCATGGTACGACCTTCTTCGGCGAGGGCGCGGATCACGCTTAGTACTTCCTGGACCATTTCCGGGTCAAGGGCAGAAGTCGGCTCGTCGAACAGAATGACTTTAGGTTGCATCGCCAATGTGCGGGCGATGGCGGCACGTTGTTGCTGGCCGCCGGACAGTTCGGCAGGGTAGGCGTGGCGCTTGTCAGCAATGCCGACCTTGGCCAGCAAGGCTTCGGCCACTTCCACGGCTTCGGCCTTGCTCTGGCCCAGCACGCGGCGCGGGGCTTCGATGATGTTGTCGAGCACGCTCATGTGCGGCCAGAGATTAAAGTTTTGAAATACAAAACCAATCTCGCTGCGCATGCGATTGATCTGTTTGCCATCGGCGGCGATCAGCTCACCGTTTTTGGCAGCCTTGAGCTTGAGCTCCTCGCCTGCGACCAGAATCTGACCCTGGTTGGGATTTTCCAGCAGATTGATGCAACGCAAAAACGTGGACTTGCCGGAGCCGGAGGAACCCAGGATCGAGATCACGTCACCGTCGCGAGCGGTCAGCGAGACGCCTTTGAGCACCTCCAGCTTTGCGTAGCGTTTGTGCAAGTTGCGGATTTCAAGCGCGGGCGTGGCCTGGGCCATGTGCGATCCTCATGATTTGTGCTCCCTTGCTATTGGCAGCCTTCCTGGCGAGGCGGCCAAGCTAGCATGCGTCCGAATGACAGCCAACAGCGCTTCGGACGGTAGACCGATGATGAGTGACAGGTTGTCGCATCGGCGCAGCAGACTGTCGCGCCATCAACAACCGAACGGCTGTTTGAACCCTGTCCATCGGCGATTTGCCCGGGGAGTCGCGTAAAAAAAGGCGCGATGGTGCCAGCTTTGGGCGGGGGTGGGAAGGGTTAACCGGATGAGCGTTGTCTATTCCGTTTGGCATTCGGCTCAACTTCCAATCGATCTGAACATGGGTGTTCATAAAACGATCAAACGAGGTGGTGTTCCCTATCAGGAGTTGTGGTCATGAAGTTGCTATATTGCCCCATCGTTCTGGGTGCGCTGCTTTTTCCCATCATGCTCAACGCCACCAACCTCGCGCCCATCGACAACGCAGGCGTCCAGGTCCAGCCCATGCAACAGAACGGTATCAGCTACCTGTCCGGCGGTATCGGCGAAGACGAAGCCCGGGCCATCGAACAGGCCCAGGGCTACAACCTGCACATGACTTTTGCGATCGGCCCGGAGGGCAAATACGTCCCGGATGTGGAGGTGACCGTGCAGAGCTCAACGGGACAGACATTGCTGACGCTCAGCGACGCAGGCCCATTGGTGTATGTACAACTGCCGCCGGGCAGTTACAGCGTGATAGCGACGCGTAACGGCGAGGAGCGTCGCGACACCGCCAAAGTGGGCAGCGGAGCCGCGCGCAAGCTAGTGTTCCATTGGAACAGCAGCGAGTAGCCGAGGGCTTACTCGCTGGCGGGCTCTTCCATGGATTGGCGATAACGGTCCAGCGCCTCACTGAAGTCCTTGATGAATTCCGGCGTGCTGAGCCAGCGCTGGGCGGCCTCGCGGTCCATGTCGTCGGCCCACATGCGGTAGTCCACCAGCATATCGGCGGCCAGGTTGGTGGCGGCCATGCCCTCGTTTTCCGCGTTCTTGAGGTCCAGCAGGCCCGGACGCTCGATGATCATTTCGCTGACGTCGGCAAGCAGCGTGTCGAGCATCTGGCTGCGGCTGACGGCCTCGGCTTCACGCAACTTGGCGAATAGCTCCAGCACATAGACCGGCGGCTGGGCAGTGGCGTGAGCCGGATCGCCGTACATCGGGATGGATTTGCGCCCGGTCATACGGATTTGCTTGGCTTTGTCTTTGGCGCGCTTGGCGCGTTTCTGCTGTTTGTTCAGTGAGGCCATTGGGCTTCGGTTTCCAGTTCGTTAGGGGGCGGTGGCCGGCTCAATCGATTTTCGGCACGGTGAAGCGGAATTCGCTGCCTTTGCCTGGCTGGCTTTCGGCCTGCAGTTTACCGCCATGAGCCTGGACAATCCCCTTGGAAATATAAAGTCCGAGGCCGGTGCCGTTCGGGTTGCCGTCCTTGGTGGTCCAGTAACGGTCGAAAACATGAGGCAGTTGTTCTGGCGCGATGCCCTCACCAGTGTCGCGGACACTGAATACGATCTCATCGCCTACCGACATTGCGCTGATACCTACGCTACCTTTCTGCGGCGTGAACTTGATGGCATTGCCAATCAGATTGGACAGCACCTGGAACAATCGCTCCGGGTCCGCGTTGATCCTGAGGTTGGGTTCGGCGTGGAAAGAGATATCGATGGCCTTGGCAGAGGCCAGCGGCGTCAGTAATGAACACGCGTCTTCGAATATCTGGCTCACGTCCATCGGCTTGGGGTGGATGGTGTAGCGGCCGGCGTCGATGCGCGAGGTGTCGAGAAGGTCCTCCAGGAGCGAATTCATACGGCTGGCGGCCTGCTGCATGGTATCGATGGCCGAAGAAATTCGCTTCGAGCTGTGGGAGCCATCGGAGCTGAAAGCCTTTTGCATCATGCCGCACAGCATGGAAATGACCGTCATCGGGTTGCGCAAATCATGGGACACGACTGCAACCAACTCATCCCGGGCCTGCACCGCCTGGCGCTCCTTGCGAACTTGCCGTGCCAAGTCGTTTTCCAGGGCCGAGCGCCGCAGGTCGTTGGCGGCGAATACATCGCCATGGCTCCATTTGGTACTGATGCCCCCCATTTCGACTTTCCAGATTTCGAACGACGTCCTCGGGCGTAAGCGTAGTCCGGTCGCGCTTTGCTCCAGGTCGAGGGGTTTTTGAGGGTCACCGCTCCAATTGATGGTTTGCTTGACCTCGGGGCGGAACCACAGCACGCCATTTTCCACTGGCTTGGGCAGATGAATCGCCAGCACACCGCTCGCAACCTCCGGATAAGCCTTGGCCGGCGCGAAAATTTCGCCCAGGTTATGGTGAGCAAAAACCGGTTGGTCGGTTTCCATTATCCATTTGTGCAATTCACGAATCTGCTCCGGTTCCGGGCACTGTCCGTGCCGATGCAGCTTGTTGTCCTCGATGATCGCAACGCCATTGGCCCCGGTGAGTTCCATCAGACGCTGTGGGTCGTGGGACAGACTGTCAAAGACGTTTTCGCTGGATTCGGCCATGAGAGTGGCAAGCGCCCCGAGGTCTTCGAGCTTGGCGTCCCGTTGCCCTGCCAGTTCAAGAGCCTCCATCGCACTGATCTGCAGTGAGAGGATCTGGCCGATCGTCTGACAGGCCATGCGCATTTGGTGGGGAACATGCAGCGGCTGGCGGTTGCCGCAGCTGATCAATCCCCATAATTGCTCGCCTTTCATCAGCGAGATGCTCATGGATGACAACACGCCCATGTTCTTCATGTATTGACGGTGAATCGGCGAGACGCTGCGCAGCGTGGAAAAACTCAAGTCCAGTGGCGCCTGCGTATCGGGGCGCAGCTCGGGCATCAGCGGTACCGGCGTGTAGTCGGCGTTGGGGATGATGCGCAACCAGTTGGTGCGATACAGTTCGCGAGCCTGTTCCGGAATGTCCGATGCAGGGAAAAACAGGCCCTTGTAGAGCTCCATCGAAGGCGCGCTGGCCTCGGCAATGACTTGCCCGTGGCCTCCTTCCTCGAAACGATAAATCAGGACGCGGTCGTATCCGGTCATGGCCTGGATCTCCCGCACGCTGATTTCGTACAGGGCCTGGAGCGTTTTCGCGCTTTGCAGGCGCTGCAGCATGCGGCCCAGGTTGGCCTCGCCATTGACGCCCTCGGGGCGGTAGTCGGTCAGGTGCTGTTCCAGTTCGACAATCAAGGCGCCCTGATGGCGGTGGATCAGGGCGTCGAAGCGCTGCTGGTTCACTACGATGTCGAGCGGAACGTTGTCTCTTTCAGTTTCGGTGCGGAAAGCTTCCAGAAGGGTTGCGGCCTGTTCCTGCCCAAACAGTGCATCCAGGGGCAGACCGAGAAGCTCTTGAGGATCATACCCTGTCAGTTGTTGCGCGTTTGCGCTGACCTGGCGGATCACGAAATCAGGCTCGGACAGCATCAGCAATACGCCGTGAGGCTGGATGGCCCCGGGGAAGCGGATCGGTTCGTCTGCGCAATTGGCCAGCAATTCTTCGAAGGCTTCTTGGTTTTCCGGTTTCATAACAGAACCTCCTGACTGGCCAGCCAGCGTTCAAAACAGATGAATGTCGCCTTGGCAGCGCGTGTGGCTTCGAGCGTCTGGTCGTCGCCAAGGTTCCGGTCACCTAGATACTGAAGAAAATCCTTCCAGCGCCGGCCGGTAAGTTCTCCATAAACGTCGAGGAAAGCGGCACCGCTGGATGAATCAAGACCTAACTGTTCGGCCACCCTGCGTCGCAGGATCTGTCCGCCCAATGTTGCGCCTTCCAGCACATAGGAAACGCCGAGGGCGGCGGCCGGAGAATCAATCTGCGGCAGAAGTTGGCAGACGGGCAACGAGTCAATCGCCATTTCGTCCAGACCCAGCGCCATGAGATCCGCTCGTAGCACCGGCAGCTTGATGCGTAGGGATTGGTCCAGCCCCGTCGGCGTCAGCGCGAGAATATGGAGGCGACGTTCCAGTGGCTCATAAAAACCGTGGTATGCCGCTATCAAGCGCCGGTACAGGCCTAGATCCAGTTGCTCCGAGAAAAACGGCAAGCGTTTCTCCAGGGCAATGTGCAGTTCAGCGGTTTCAGTCCGCAATGCCTGGATCAGGGAGGGCGGAGGGGCGGACGGTGCAGGCATGCAGAATGAAGCTCTTTGAGTGGAGCGTTGCAGAAAAAAACGCATCAATCTTACACAGGTTTATTGGGTGGGCGATCGTCAATAGGCCGCTTTATTGTTCGGGCGGCATGGCCGGTCTGTCGCTCCTGGTATTGGCCGGCGAAGAGGTGTTCATTACCTTCACGGCGGGTGTCCAGCCGTTGGGCGTAATCCACGACAGGCTACGCCGTAAAATCAGGCTTGGCCTTGGCTCAGTGCTTGGGATGCGGCCACATAGTCGGCTTGGAATTGCTTGCTTTCCACCCAATCCAGCGCGGTCTGCTCATCGACACCCGTGGTCAGGCGACGGTACTCGATCAATGCAGTGATGATGAAGTCGGTGGCCTCTTCTTCGCCTTCCTGTTCCAACACGAGCGCCAGCAGCGGATGTGCCAGGAATGCTTCGCACATGGCTTTCTGGCTGACCTTTTCGGCGGCGCTCATGAGTCCGAACAGATCCGACAAGTCCACGGTTTCCAAGTCGACGCGCTCATCGTTCGGGTCAAGGAAATCGTTTGGCGCAGCAGCACGCTGAATGCGGTTGTTCTTGGCTTTCGCCTTCGCGCGCTGGCTGCGTTTGTGCTGTTTGTTCGCCGATGACATGGTCGGATTCCTGATGGATAAGACGATCTATCCTACAGCTTCGACGCGGACGCTTCGAATCTCAATCGACTATGAAGAGCGTGGCCCCTGATGAAGTCGAAGACCGATGGGGCTCGGCCTGGTCCGCCACCTGGTAGCTCATGCCTGGCTTGAGCAAAAATTGCCGGCCATCTTCGAGCTCGGTATCGAGCTCGCCCTTTAGGCAAAACAGGATATGGCCCTTGGTGCACCAATGGTCGGCCAGGTAACCGGCGGTGTATTCCACCATCCGTACCCGAATGCTCCCGAACTGCCGCGTTCGCCAATAAGCGGTTCCGGTAATGCCCTTATGCTCGGTGGGCTCGATGGTGGACCAATCGGTGGTGCCGAAGGGGATGCCAGTGATGTCCATTTCGACTCGCTTGCTGGAGGGGAGCGGACGAATGTAGCTGAGTCGATAGGGCGGCGGAAGAAAAATCCGGGCAATAAAAAACCCCGATCAATTTCTTGATCGGGGTTTTCGGTATTTGGTGCCCAGAGACGGAATCGAACCGCCGACACGGGGATTTTCAATCCCCTGCTCTACCGACTGAGCTATCTGGGCAACGGGGCGCATTAAACGGGTTTTTCAGGGGGGCGTCAAGCGAGTTATCAAAAAATATTTAATTATTACCGTCGCTTACGATTCGCCCCCGCTCTGGAAGGCTTATTCGGACGGCGGCACGTAGCCTTCGGCCTTGGCGTATTCTTCGCCGGAAAAGAACTTCTCCATCTCGCCTTGAAGGTATTTGCGATCTTCGGCGTTCATCATGTTCAGGCGTTTTTCGTTGATCAGCAGGGTCTGGTGTTTCTGCCAATCGCCCCAGGCCTTGGCCGAGACGTTGTCGTAGATGTCCTGGCCTTTGGCGCCCGGGAACGGCGCGCGTTCCAGGCCTTCCAGTTCTTCTTTGTACTTGCGGCACATGATGGTGCGGGTCATTGCAACTCTCCTGCATTCAATACGGCGGCCGCGCGTTCGAGCAAGGTTTTGACCGGGGCGGCAAGGCCCAGGCGCGGCGGGGTGGCGAGGTTATACCAGAGCCAGTCGGCCTCGGCCACGTGGTGGCCGGTTTCCCGGACCCGGACCAGCCAGGGTTCGATTGCCAACTGGAAGTGGCTGAAGGTGTGTATCAGGTCCGGCATTGCCTGTTGCGGGCCCAGCTCCAGGGAATGTTGCAAGGCCAGGTGCTGCAGATCATCCAGGCCATCGAGTTCCGGCAGACTCCACAAGCCGCCCCATAAGCCGGTGGATGGGCGACGGTAAAGCAAGATGGCGCCCTCGCGATTGGCCAGCATGGGCATCAAAGTGCGCTTCTTGGGCACTTCCTTGCGTGGCTTGGGAATCGGGTAGCGGGTTTCCAGGCCCAGCATATGCGCCTCGCAACCTTTTTTGAGCGGACACAACAGGCAACTGGGCTTGCTGCGGGTACACAGCGTGGCCCCCAGGTCCATCATCGCCTGGGTGTAAGCGTTGACGCGGTCTTGCGGCGTGAAGCGCTCGGCGGTGGCCCATAGCTGTTTAGCAACCTTGGGTTCGCCCGGGTAGCCTTCCTGGGCGGTGAAACGCGCCAGCACCCGCTTGACGTTGCCATCGAGGATCGGTGCCCGCAGGTCCATGCTGATGCTGGCGATGGCGCCAGCGGTGGACAGGCCGATCCCCGGCAGTTCGGTGAGCTTTACCACATCCCGGGGGAATTCCCCGGCGTATTGCTCCACGACGATTTTCGCTGTTTTCTGCAGATTGCGTGCACGGGTGTAGTAGCCCAATCCGGTCCACAGATGCAGCACTTCATCCTCCGGCGCGTCGGCGAGAGCCTGGACCGTTGGCAGGGCGGCCATGAACCGGTCGAAGTAATTGAGCACGGTGCTGACCTGGGTCTGCTGCAGCATGATTTCCGAGACCCACACCCGATAAGGCGTGATGCCCTGTTGCCAGGGCAGATCGTGGCGTCCATGGCGGTCGAACCAATCCAGTACCGCGGCGGAAAACTGCTCGGATGTCATCGCTTGAACAGCCCCTTGAGCGCGTCTTTGAGCTCAGGGCTGACTTTGTCGCCCAGCTTCTCGTCAATCTTGTCGCCGAGGCGGTCTCCGGCCAGTTTCGCCGCGACCTTGCCCAGCCCATCGTTGTCCAGGCGGCAGGCTTTGGCACCCAACTCCAGCGGGCCGCGGCAGCGCAACGGCCACTCGACGTCGACGTAGCGTTCGTTGACCTGGCAGGCAGGGTCGGGCATGTCGCTCTTGTCGCCTTCGACGATCACGCCGACGCGGTAGTCCATGCCCAGCACGCGCAGGTCGATGTCGCCGTTGCCGTTGACGGTCATGCCGGGAATGCGGACTTTCAGGTCTGGGTTGTGGGCAACGCCGTTGGTGAAAGTGAGGTTGCCGTTGAGCTGCTGGAACGGCGTGTCCTTGCCGCGAGGTTCGCCAGTGAGTGACTTGCGGTTCAGCGTGGCGATGCCTTTGCACAGTTGCTGTTCAAGATTGGCATTGAGCAATACGCCATCGTTGATGACGAAACCGGCCGTGCCATTAAGGCTATCGATCAGGGCTTTTTGGCTGTTGCCGTTGGCGGTGATCGCGCTGTTGAGCGTGACCAGACCCTTGACCGGCGGATTCTTGCCTTGGCTTTCGATGATTTTCTCGGCCGGCACCCGGTTGATGCGGGTTTGCAGGCTCAACTTTGGCGTAGGCTGCCGTACGTCCAGGGTGCCCTTGGTTTCAAAGTTGCCGCTGTACAGGTCGCCGCGCAGGTTCTCCAGAGTCAACAGGCCACCCAGGCCGGTCGCTTTGAACGCGGCGTTCTGGATCGGCAGTTTGTCGAGGGTCAGTTGGCCGAAGGTCAGGTCGGCATCGATGTCCAGCTTGCTCAGGCGCTCCACCGGAAACAGCCGATCATTGCTCCAGGCGCCTTGGGTTGGAGCGCTTGGCAGGGGTGTGCTGCCGGCGCCGGCCATGGCACTGGCCTCGGTGTTGCTGACTTCGGCCTCGCGGGCTGCCTTGGAGCTGTCGGCTTCGGCGGACTTTGGCGGCAGGTAGCGGTCGACGTTGAACGTATCGGCCTTGAGCTGCACGCGCAGGGCCTGTTTGGCAAAGTCTTCCACAGCGATACGGCCGCTGAAACTGCTGTCGTCGACCTTCAAATTGATGTCGTTGAGTTCGACACTGTTAGGCGTGCCGGCAATGCGGCTCGCCAGTTCGACCTTGCTCAGGCTGCCCTCAGCCATGGCTGGCAGTTTTTGGCCAACGCTGTCGACAAACTTTGCCAAGTCGAATTGGGCAATCGAAATGCCGCCATTCAGTTGTGGCGTCTTGTCGAGGTCGTTGACCTTCAACTCGCCCAGTGCACGCAGTTGGTTGAGGGAAAGCTTGATCCCGGTCCACTCGGCGACGTTTGCCGCTTTATCCAGGGAAAGTTGCCCTTGGGCCGCGAAACTCACGGTCTTGCCTTGCAAAGGATCGCCGGTGGCTTCGCCGGACAGCTTCAGGTCTTCGAACCGATAGCGCTGCAAAGCGCGCTCGAAGCGCAGTTCGCCAGTGACCTCGGTGCGCACGCGGACGGCCGGCTGGTTGCTGGACAGGAACGCCGTGAGGGTAACCGGGATGTTGGTAGCGTCATGGATCGGGCCGGTGCTCAACTGGATGCTTTCGGCACTGAACTGCTTGCCGGTCTGCTCGTCAATGTATTCCACTCGGGCGTTGTTCACGGTCAGGCTGTCGATGTCCAACCGTGTTGGCTGGGCCGGCTTTTCTGCCGGTGCGCTGGCCGGCGGGGTGGATTGTTCGACGGGCGTTGGTGCTTCCTGGGTGGATGCGGAGGTGGGCGCCTTGCCGATATCTTCCCAGTTGCCGTGGCCGCTCTTGTCACGGTTCAGGCGTAGGTTCAGGCCTTCGACCCGGACATCGCTCATCTGCACTTCGCGGCGCAGCAGCGGCATCACCCGGACAGACAGCCCGAGCATCTGAAGGTCGGCGAAAGGTTGGGTTGGGTTGGCCAGGGTGGCGACACTGGCTTCGTGCAGTTCCAGACCCAGCCATGGGAACAGGCTCCAACCGATGTCCCCATTGAGTGTCAGCTCGATGTGGGCTTTATCGCGGGCTATCTGGCGGATCTCTTCTTTATAGTCGTTGGGATCGAAGAGGTGGGTCAGGGCAAAGCCCAGGGCCACAATGATCAGCAACAGCCCGAGAAGTACCAGACCCAGGATTTTGCCGAACGCTTTCATGGGCGAATCCTTATAGGTTGAGTTCAAATTTTGCCAGGGAGTATAACGTCCCGGGTCGGTGGAGCGTTGAGGGATCGATTTTTCGAGCTGCCGTTACCCGGCCAGACACGGCCCCGTGGCGAGGGAGCTTGCTCCCGCTGGGCTGCGAAGCGGCCCAAAACCAGGCGAATCGGTATGCCAGGCGCGCCGTGGATTCAGTTTTTGGGGAGCTACGCTCCCAGCGGGAGCAAGCTCCCTCGCCACAGGGGCGCTAGTCGACATCCAGCGGTAATTTCAATTTCGCCGCCAAGGCCTGGGCTTCCAGATGCCCGGCAGGCGCCTGCAGTCGCAGCTCGGCGTTGCCTTGCTCAGCCATCCTCCGGGCTTCGCTCACCAGCCGTTCCGCCACGCCCCGGCGGCGAGTGACGTTTCGCACGCATAGGTGGGACAAGCGCCAGACGTTCTGGTGCCGTTGCAGTCGTGCTGCGCCGAGCAGGCGATCGTTGAAGCGTGCCGCGATCAACGAGCCTTCCTCGAGACATCTCTCTATGAGTCGCGCGGCGTCGCTGAACGGCTCGAACAGCCAGACCGGCGCGTCCCGATAGATTTTCTGCAGATCCTGCTCGTCCTGACGAGTGGCTTCATTCAGGTGCTCGACAACGATGGGCATGGAAATTCCTGAAAAATAAACGAATTGCCCCCTACAGAAAGTCAGCAGAGGCGCGATAAGACGAGTGAGAGAAAAAAGGTGATAGCACTTTGGTTTTTCTGTCACGAGCAAATGTTAACCTTTGTCGGTTCGTCCGTCCTTCTGCGACGTGATGTCGCACTAAAATGGAGCTTCACCACAGAATACAGTCATGCCTGCGTGCAAGAAGGCTGAGGGTGAGGTGTGGCTGGCGAACCATTCCAATAACTGGGGGATACACAATGAGCACGAGCATCACGGCGGACGGCATCGCCGACCAGCCTGCGTTCCTCTCCAAGGAACGTATCATCGCCAAGCCCGGATTCAACCGGTGGCTGGTTCCACCGGCCGCGCTGGCCATCCACCTCTGCATCGGCATGGCCTATGGCTTCTCGGTGTTCTGGTTGCCACTGTCCAAGGCCTTGGGTATCACCAAGCCTGTCGCCTGTGCACCGGATATGAGCTTCATCTCGCAAGTCTTTTCGTCCCAATGTGACTGGCCGATCTCCATGCTCGGCTGGATCTACACCCTGTTCTTCATCTTCCTGGGCTGCTCGGCAGCCATCTGGGGCGGCTGGCTGGAACACGCCGGGCCACGCAAGGCCGGCGTTGTTTCGGCATTGTGCTGGTGCGGTGGCCTGCTGATTTCCGCGCTGGGTATCTATACCCACCAGATCTGGCTGATGTGGGTCGGTTCCGGTGTGATCGGCGGCATTGGCCTGGGCCTGGGCTATATCTCGCCAGTCTCGACGCTGATCAAATGGTTCCCGGACAAGCGCGGCATGGCGACCGGCATGGCGATCATGGGCTTTGGTGGCGGTGCGATGGTCGGTGCTCCACTGGCTGCGGCGCTGATGAGCCATTTCGCTACGCCGACCGAGGTGGGTGTCTGGCAGAGCTTCCTGGTGATGGCCGCGATCTACTTCGTGTTCATGATCGGTGGCGCCTTGTCGTACCGCGTTCCGCCAACCGGTTGGAAGCCTGAAGGCTGGACCCCGGCACCGAAGAAAGCCGCGAACGCGATGATCACTCATCGTCACGTTCACGTGAACGTTGCCTGGAAAACCCCGCAGTTCCGCCTGGTATGGCTGGTGCTGTGCCTGAACGTATCCGCCGGTATCGGCATCCTGGGCATGGCTTCGCCACTGCTGCAGGAAGTGTTTGGCGGCAAACTGCTGGGCAACGATTTGCCTTTCGGTCAGCTGGACGCCGTGCAACTGGGCCAGATCGCTGCCATTGCGGCCGGTTTCACCGGTCTGTTGAGCCTGTTCAACATCGGTGGCCGGTTCTTCTGGGCGTCCTTCTCGGACTACCTGGGCCGTAAAAACACCTACTTCGTGTTCTTCGCATTGGGTGTTGCCCTGTACGCGTTGATCCCAAACCTGGGTCACTTGGGCAGTATCGCGCTGTTCGTGGCGGCGTTCTGCATCATCCTGTCGATGTACGGCGGCGGTTTCGCAACCGTGCCGGCCTACCTGGCGGACCTGTTCGGTACGCAAATGGTTGGCGCGATCCACGGTCGTCTGCTGACGGCGTGGGCGGCGGCAGGCGTGCTGGGCCCGGTTCTGGTGAACTACTTGCGTGAATATCAGCTGAGCATCGGCGTCGAGCGTGCCGCGGCCTATGACATCACCTTGTACATCCTGGCCGGCCTGCTGGTGCTGGGTTTCCTGTGTAACCTGATGGTCCGTCCGGTCGCCGACAAGTATTTCATGACCGACGCCGAACTGGCCGCTGAACAGGCGCTGGGCCATGACAAGGGCGCCGACAGCACCACTTCGCTGGAATGGAAAGCCGCGCCGGGCACCAAGCCTTTGGCAATCGCCGCCTGGCTGGTGGTGGGCATTCCGTTGGCGTGGGGTGTGTGGGTGACCCTGCAGAAGACGGCGGTGTTGTTCCGTTAAGACCGTTGCCCTGATCATCAGGTCAGGGCAGCCCTTGTGGGAGCGAGCCTGCTCGCGATAGCGGTGGGTCAGCGGACAGTAATGTCGGCTGACACGCCTCATCGCGAGCAAGCTCGCTCCCACAGTCGTTTTGGCTGGTGGATAAGACTTGTATGCACATGTCTATCGCCGACAGCCCGGGTTTCAACCCGTCAGTGATGTCACCTCTTTTGTTTCTGTTTGCCGCTCGCGCCCCTATAATGGCTGCCTTTTTCGCCCAATGATTTTGCGGAGCTGGTGATGGCCGAACGTAAGGCGTCTGTCGAGCGCGACACTCTGGAAACCCAGATCAAAGCCTCGATCAACCTGGATGGCACCGGAAAGGCCCGGTTTGATATCGGCGTGCCTTTTCTTGAGCACATGCTGGACCAGATCGCCCGTCACGGGCTGATCGACCTGGACATCGTCAGCAAGGGCGACCTGCATATCGACGACCACCACACGGTGGAAGACGTCGGTATCACCTTGGGCCAGGCCTTCACCCAGGCCATCGGCGACAAAAAAGGCATCCGTCGCTACGGCCATGCCTACGTGCCGCTCGATGAAGCGCTGTCGCGCGTGGTCATCGACTTCTCCGGCCGCCCTGGCCTGCAAATGCATGTGCCGTACACCCGTGCCACCGTCGGCGGCTTCGACGTTGACCTGTTCCAGGAATTCTTCCAGGGCTTCGTCAACCACGCCAACGTGACCCTGCACATCGACAACCTGCGCGGGCACAACACCCATCACCAGATCGAAACCGTGTTCAAGGCCTTTGGCCGCGCGCTGCGCATGGCGGTGGAGCTCGATGACCGCATGGCCGGCCAGATGCCTTCCACCAAGGGCGTGCTGTAATGCAGACGGTCGCGGTTATCGATTACGGCATGGGCAACCTGCACTCGGTGGCCAAGGCCCTCGAGCACGTGGGCGCCGGCAAGGTGCTGATCACCAGCGAAGCCGATGTGATTCGCGAAGCCGACCGCGTGGTGTTCCCCGGTGTCGGCGCGATTCGTGATTGCATGGCCGAGATTCGTCGCCTGGGCTTCGACAAGCTGGTGCACGAAGTCAGCCAGGATCGGCCGTTCCTCGGCATCTGCGTGGGCATGCAGGCTTTGCTCGATCGCAGCGAAGAGAACGATGGCGTCGATTGCATTTCGCTGTTCCCCGGCCAGGTAAAGTTTTTCGGCAAGGGCCTGCATGAGGATGGCGAACATCTGAAAGTCCCGCACATGGGCTGGAACGAAGTGAAGCAGGCGGTCGATCATCCCCTGTGGCACAACATCCCGGACCTGGCGCGCTTCTACTTCGTGCACAGCTACTACATCGCCGCCGGCAACGCGCGGCAGGTGGTGGGCAGCGGTCACTATGGCGTCGATTTCGCCGCGGCCCTGGCCGATGGTTCGCGCTTCGCCGTGCAGTTCCATCCGGAGAAGAGCCATACCCATGGCCTGCAGCTATTGCAGAACTTCGCCGCATGGGACGGACGCTGGTAATGGCACGCAAGAAACCGCCGATCCTCACCCTCACGCCTGAGCAGGAAAGTGAAGCGAACCGCAAGATCCAGCGGTTCATGGAGGAACGTTTCGAGCTGGACCTGGGCTCGTTCGAAGCGGCGGAAATTCTTGACCTGTTTACCCGCGAAATTGCTCCGCACTATTACAACAGGGCGATTTTCGATGTGCAGGCGCACCTTAAAGAAAGGTTCGAAAGCATTGAAAGCGACTTGTGGGCGCTCGAGAAAAAATGATTCCCGAGCCAAGCTGAATACTCGTATTTAAGGGTTTGCCAGATGCTGATTATCCCCGCTATCGATCTCAAGGACGGCGCTTGCGTACGTCTGCGCCAGGGCCGCATGGAAGACTCCACGGTGTTTTCCGATGACCCGGTGAGCATGGCCGCCAAGTGGGTGGAGGGCGGCTGCCGTCGCCTGCATCTGGTTGACCTGAACGGTGCTTTCGAAGGCCAGCCGGTCAATGGCGAAGTGGTCACGGCCATCGCCAAGCGCTATCCGAACCTGCCGATCCAGATCGGTGGCGGCATCCGCTCGCTGGAAACTATCGAGCACTACGTCAAAGCTGGCGTGAGCTACGTGATCATCGGCACCAAGGCCGTGAAAGACCCGGCTTTCGTCGCTGAAGCCTGTCGCGCGTTCCCTGGCAAAATCATCGTTGGCCTGGATGCCAAAGACGGTTTCGTCGCCACCGATGGCTGGGCTGAAATCAGCTCCGTGCAGGTCATCGATCTGGCCAAGCAGTTTGAAGCCGACGGCGTGTCCTCGATCGTTTATACCGACATCGCCAAAGACGGCATGATGCAGGGCTGCAACGTACCGTTCACCGCTGCGCTGGCCGCTGCCACCAAGATCCCGGTGATCGCTTCCGGTGGCATCCATAATCTGGGTGACATCAAGTCGCTGCTCGACGCCAAGGCACCGGGCATCATCGGCGCAATCACCGGGCGTGCGATCTATGAGGGCACCCTCGACGTCGCTGAAGCGCAAGCTTTCTGCGATTCCTACAAAGGCTGAGGACTGACCATGGCGCTGGCCAAACGCATCATCCCTTGCCTGGACGTGGACAACGGCCGGGTGGTCAAGGGCGTCAAATTCGAGAACATCCGTGACGCCGGCGACCCGGTGGAAATTGCTCGCCGCTACGACGAGCAGGGTGCCGATGAGATTACCTTCCTCGACATCACGGCCAGTGTCGATGGCCGCGATACCACACTGCATACCGTCGAGCGCATGGCCAGCCAGGTGTTCATCCCGCTGACCGTGGGCGGCGGCGTGCGCTCCGTTCAGGACATCCGCAACCTGCTCAATGCCGGGGCGGACAAGGTGTCGATCAATACCGCCGCGGTGTTCAACCCCGAATTTGTCGGTGAAGCAGCGCAGCACTTCGGCTCGCAGTGCATCGTCGTGGCCATCGACGCGAAGAAGGTTTCCGCCCCCGGCGAAACCCCGCGCTGGGAAATCTTCACCCATGGTGGGCGCAAACCCACGGGTCTGGACGCTGTTGAATGGGCAAAGAAAATGGAAGCCCTGGGCGCCGGTGAGATCCTGCTGACCAGCATGGACCAGGACGGCATGAAAAACGGCTTCGACCTGGGCGTCACCCGCGCCATCAGCGATGCGCTGGGCATTCCAGTCATCGCTTCCGGCGGTGTCGGCAACCTGCAGCACTTGGCTGACGGCATTCTCGAAGGTCACGCCAGCGCGGTATTGGCGGCGAGTATCTTCCACTTCGGCGAGTACACCGTGCCGGAGGCCAAAGCTTATATGGCGCAGCGCGGTATCTGCATTCGATAGGTTTCTTCATCGAAAACAGCCCGGTGCCTGTCAGAGTGTCGGGCTGGTCTCCTGCCGGCTTGTGGCAGGACTTAGCAAGTCTTCCCTGGGCTTGGATTCCTGATTCATTTTGTCGTAAGCGATGCTGCAGAATTTCTGCGGCAGTTCTTCGTTTTCGAACAAATAACCTCTCTGGTCATAGGGTTCGTACTCTTGCGCTTCAGTGCAGTCTGTCGTTTCCGGCGGGCCGAACTTGATGGCGTAGGTATGGTATTGATCCTCGGATTGTTCCAGTGCGACTCCGATGCCCGCGTAGATCGACAGATTTGGCTGGGCTGTCGGAGCGCCGTCCAGGATTTCTACCGGCAGCGAAAGGGTAGTGAGTGGCTCTGCCGGTCCCGAGGAGTCAACACCAATAATGCATAGGAAATAGACGCCTGGCTGAGTGCCGATATCAGTGTCTATAAACGCGTCGACCGAGCTGATTGGATCGCTATAGTTTTGGCCGTTTTCGCAGTGCTTTGCGGTACGAACTGTCTTGTGGCGATAAAAGGCAGTGCTGATCTTGAAGCGGTAGTTCCAAGTCGGGATTGCTATGGTCCCGTCAGGCTGTTTTACAAGACGCTGATACCGCGCCGGGCTGTTTTTTTCCAGGTCAACGGAAAATGACGGGTAAAGCGCGCAAGATGCCGTCACGTCCTTGACCAGATGGCCTTGCACGAAGCACCCGTTGAGAAAAGCCGTTGAAGTTCCATAGTGGTTGTCGGGGATTGGTTTATAGCCACTGTTGGTGCGCATACAAGGCACATACCATTCGCATGGGGTGAAGCCCTCGGGTGTGGCACTGGTGTTCAGCACACCGACAATCTCGTTGGTGTAACGATCAAGGATGGGGCCTCCTTCACTGCCTCCCGCCAGATCCGAGCATTGATTCATTATGTTGTTTCGCCAGACAAACTGACCTTTGATGACCTCGTCGGCAGATTGCAGTGTGCACGCGGCCATGCGCAGTGTGTTCTTTGGAAAACCCAACGAGGCTCCTACCGTCAACACATCGGTTCCATCAGTCGGCTGTCCCTGGGCCAATTTCAATGGTTTTATACCGGCCCTGATGAGTTCCTGAAGGCTGACGTTCAGCTCGATGATAGAAAGATTGGTGCCATGCATACTCCGCCATGCCACTTTTTTTACCGGGTAGATCTGGAATAACAAGGTGTCAGCGAAGTAACTGAAATAGATGTGGCCGCTTATGGGGGTGTCCGTCATGTTGCTTTCGTCGATTTGCCTCGTACAGAAACCCGTGGTGACCACATAGGCGGGCGTTGGTCCGGCCACAGTGGAATCCTGAGTATCGAGCAGTGTGGCGGTGCAATAACTGTCGGTATACAGCCGACCGATGCCTCGCCAATGGTCATATTTGCCATCCGCATTTTCCAAGACCCTGGACGCTGCGAAGTTTTGCAGGCCATCGCCATAGTCCTTGCTGTGAGCAATACCTTGCAAAGCCGACACGCACAGCACGGCCATTAAGGGAAATAAGATCGATCTCATAAAACGCTGCCTCTGATTAAATGAATAGAACCGGTCAGGCCGGTGTTTCAATTAACTAGAGCGCGCCTGTTGGCTGGCGGTAACTAATTACCTCACCCTTGAAGGCTGGAACCTCTAGCCTGAAAGGTTGAGCCGGCGGCAAGTAACGACCGTAGACATGATTGCGGCCCTGAGGCACTCTTGGCTCGCCATGGATCTTCGGTAGTCAGACATGTTCAGACGTTTGGTTTTCTTTCTTGCCGGCACCGTGCTGTTGTTCATCAATGGGGCGCAGGCTCAAGAACATCGCGATGTCGGCGTGGTATTGCTGACGGAAAATTTCCCGCCATACAACATGGCCAAGAACGGCAAGAACTTCGCCCAGGACGAAAACATCCATGGCATCGCCGTGGACATCGTGCGCGAGATCTTCAAGCGCGCCGACATTACTTACAGCCTGACATTGCGCTTTCCTTGGGAACGAATCTACAAGCTCGCCCTGGAGAAACCCGGCTACGGGGTGTTCGTCACGGCGCGGTTGCCGGAGCGCGAGAAACTCTTCAAATGGGTCGGCCCTATCGGCCCGGACGACTGGGTCATGCTAGCCAAGGCAGACAGCAAAATTGCCCTAGACTCGCTTGAGCAGGCGCGTGAATACAAGATTGGCGCCTACAAGGGCGACGCTATTGCCGAGACATTGGCCAAGCAAGGACTCAAGCCTGTCGTCGTGTTGCGCGATCAGGACAACGCCAGGAAGCTGATCAGTGGCCAGATCGATCTGTGGGCCACCGGAGACCCGGCCGGGCGTTACCTGGCGCGGCAGGAAGGAGTGAGCGACCTCAAGACCGTGCTGCGATTCAACAGTGCCGAGCTGTACCTGGCGTTGAACAAGGACGTGCCGGACGATGTGGTTGCCCGACTCCAAGCGGCCCTGGACGAACTGCGCAAGGACGGTACGGTGGACGCGATCATGGCGCGGTATCTCTAAGCACTTCACCCGCCGCGCGGCCGCCATCGCGAGCAGGCTCGCTCCCACAATGGTTCTGCATCGGGCACAAGGTTTGTGTTCACCGCAGATCCCCTGTGGGAGCGAACTTGCTCGCGATGGCGGCGACGCGGTTACCGTCGCTACCGATAAACCCCATCTTTCCCATGCCCGGCCATTGCTCGGTTGCTGCGCAGGCTGATCATCGATTTTATGTCGATCCATTCGATGCCCTGAGCCTTGAGCTTGGGTAGTTCGCGTTCGAGTACCGCCAGGGTCTGTGGGTAGGGGTGGCCGATCATCACGGCCGAGCCCTGCCGGCGGGCCAGGTCGATGGCGGTCTGGAGCTGATGGGCGATGGCTGCTTCGGTGCGCTCGTCATCCAGGAACACATCCCGCGACACGCTGGCGAGGCCGATTTTCTGGGCCTCGGCGCCGGCGACCGTCTGGGCGCTGGTGCGGCTGTCGACGAAAAACTTGTGCCGCTGTTGCAGGTTCGCCATCAACCACGCCATGGCCCTGGGTTGGGCGGTCATGCGGCTACCCATGTGGTTGTTGACGCCGCTGGTATAGGGCACTGCGGCAAACGCGGCGTCCAGGCGCTTGCCCAGTTCTTCGACAGGGAGTTCCGGATGCCAGGCGAACGGCCCGTTGGCCGGGTCCATGGGCATGTGGAGCATGACCAGTTTGCCGGCGCGATGGGCTTCGCGGGCCAGTTCGGCGGCATGGGGTGTGTCGGGCATGATCGCAGCGGTGACGGGCCCAGGGAGGGCCAGTACCCGGAGATCCCGAGGCAGATTTTGCCCCAGGTCGTCGATGATCAGGCTCAGGTACGCCTTATGCGGCGAAGAAGGTGTAGCGGGCGCCGCGTTAACGGCTCCCGCCAGCAGGCACAGCAGGACGAAGGTAAACCGCCGGAACATCTCAGCGGCCGGAAGTGATGTTCAACCCCTTGAGCAAGCTCAAGGCCTGGGCCAACTGATAGTCGTCGTCCTGCGGCATTGGCTTGGCCTTGGCACCGGAACCGGTCGGCTTGTCGGCGCCGCCGTTGCCATTGCCCAAGTGACCTTGCAGGTCGGCTTCCTTGAAGTATTCGCTGTCCGCTTCGCTGGTGATCTTGGCCTTGCGCACTTCGATGTCCGGAACGATGCCCTGGGCCTGGATGGAGCGGCCGTTGGGGGTGAAGTACAGCGCGGTGGTGATCTTCAAGGCTCGATCGTTGTTCAGCGGCAACACGGTCTGCACCGAGCCCTTGCCAAAACTGGTGGTGCCCATGACCACGCCGCGTTTCTGGTCCTGCAGGGCGCCGGCGACGATTTCCGAGGCCGAGGCACTGCCGCCGTTGATCAGCACCACCAATGGCACGGCTTCGCTCAGGTCGTTGCCAGTGGCCGAGAAGCGCAGCTCGGAATTGGCAATGCGCCCCTTGGTGTAGACGATCAGGCCCTTGGTGATGAAGTGATCCACCACCTCGACGGCCGATTGCAGTACGCCGCCGGGGTTGTTGCGCAGGTCCAGAACCAGCCCGTTGAGCTTCTTGCCGTTGTCCTTGCGCAACTTGGCCAGGGCCTTGGCGACCTCTTCGCCGGTCTTGACCTGGAACTGCGTGATGCGGATGTAGCCGTAGCCCGACTCCAACAACTGGCTCTTCACGCTCCTGACCTGGATGACCGCTCGCGTGAGGGTCACGTCGAATGGCGTGCCGCCGTCGCGCACCAGCGTCAGGGTGATTTTCTGGCCGATCTTGCCGCGCATCTTGTCTACGGCTTCGGTCATGCTCTGGCCGCGTGTCGGCTGGCCGTTGATCTTGACGATGAAGTCACCGGCCTGGATGCCGGCCTTGGAAGCGGGCGTATCGTCGATTGGCGAGACGACTTTGACGAAGCCGTCTTCGCTGCCGACTTCGATACCCAGGCCGCCGAACTCGCCACTGGTGCTTTCCTGCAACTCGGCAAAATCCTCCGGCCCCAGGTAGGCCGAGTGCGGGTCAAGGTTGCTGAGCATGCCTTTGATGGCGTTTTCCAGCAGCTGTTTGTCATCCACGGGCTCGACGTAGGCAGCCTTGATCCGGTCCATGACCTCGGCGAAGGTGCGCAGTTCGTCCAGCGGCAGCGGAGCCTTGGTGGTCGCGGCGGTGGCGGCGGGTGCCGACGGGGCCGTTTCGGCGGCGAAGGCCAGGGGCGCGCCGATCACGAGGGCGATCGTCAGGGCCAGCGAGGTGAGGCGGGACAAATGCAGCATGTCGAACGAACTCCTTAATAGGATGGGCGCGCTTATCCTTGCGCACGACACCATTGGGCCGGGTCGCTGGGGCGACCCTGCTGACGAATAGCGAAATACAGTGCTGGCGTATCCTGCCCGCCACTGTTGCCGACCGTGGAGATGGACTCGCCGGCCTTGACCACATCGCCCGCCGCCTTGAGCAGCGTCTGGTTGTGGCCGTACAGGCTCAAGTAACCGTTGCCGTGGTCGAGAATCACCAACAGGCCGGCGCCGCGCAGCCAATCGGCAAACACCACGCGCCCGCCATGCACGGCGTGCACCTGGCTGCCGGCGGAGGCGCTGATCATCACGCCGTCCCACTTGGTGCGGGTATCGTCGCCGCGGGTTTCACCGAAGCGCGCAAGCAATCGACCATTGACCGGCCATGGAAGTTTTCCCCGGGCCGAACCAAAAGCACCGCCGAAGGTTTCTCCACCGCTGGAAACCAGCGTGCCGGGGCTCGATTTTGCAGGTTTGCGCGGCGCGTCGCCGGCGTCCGCGTCGGCCTGGGCTTCACGTAAACGCTTTTTTTCGGCTTCCTGCTGGGCGATCAGCGCTTTCTGGCGCGCTTCTTCAGCCTCTCGGGCCTGGCGGGCCAGTGTTTCCTCGATCGTCTTCAAGACGTTGGCCAGTTCGGCCTGGTCTTGCTCGCGGGCCTTGAGCTTGCTGTCGCGGGCTTTCACATCGTCATTGAGTTTGGCCAGGGCAACCTGGCGCTCCTTGCGGACTTTCTCGAGTTCTTCGCGCTGGGTGTCGAGACTGCTTTGCTGGACCAGCAATTGGGCTTGCTGCAACTCGATGTCTTTTTCGACATTGGCCAGTTGGCGCAGGGTTTCGTTGAAATTCTTGAGCTGTTCCAGGCGTGCCTGGCTCAGGTAGTCGTAATAAGTGAGGGTGCGGGCGAATTTCTCGGGGTTCTGCTGGTTGAGGAGCAGCTTGAGGTATTCCTGGCGACCGTTCTGGTAGGCCGCTCGGGCCTGGATCGCGATCAGCTTTTGCTGTTCAGTGCGCGCGCTCTGGAGTTTTTTTTTCTCTCCATCGAGCCGTTGCAGCTCGGATTCGCTTTTCTTCAGCTCTTTCTGCAGGGCCTCGACCTGCTTCTCCAGCTTGCCCATCTCGGTCTCGGTGCCGCGCAAGTCCTTCTGCACACTGGATTTTTCTTCCTGCAGCTTGCCCAGCAGTTTCTTCAGCTCGGCGATGTCCTGGCGCGTGGCTTCCAACTGCTGTTGGGTTTGCGCGCGCTCGTCGGCGAAGGCCGGTTGGAGCAGGCAGGTCAGGGCAAGGGCTATCAGGACGCGGAGCATAGAGGCGGGTGGCACCAGGGAAAGGGACGGCCTAGTATGCCCGCCCCACGCTGCAAAAAAAACGCCCATTTAGGGCTGTGTGATAACTGGCCGAAAAAACACCAAACCCCAATGTGGGAGCGAGCTTGCTGTGGCGAGGGAGCTTGCTCCCGCTGGGCTGCGAAGCAGCCCCTCGACAGTAGATCAGGCCAGAAGCCTTTGCGATGGCTGCGCCATCGAGCGGGAGCAAGCTCCCTCGCCACACAAGCTGTGCTCAAACCTGCGACGCTTCGTCAGACCAGGATCGAAGTCCCGGTCATCTCCGCCGGTTTCTCCATGCCCAGCAACATCAGCATGGTCGGTGCCACGTCAGCCAGCACGCCGCCGTCGCGGACCTTGAAGTCGCGCTTGCCGACATAAATGAACGGCACCGGCTCGGTGGTGTGGGCGGTGTGGGCCTGGCCGGTGGACTCATCGGACATTTGCTCGACATTGCCATGGTCCGCCGTGATCAGGGCTTCGCCGCCTACTTTTTCCAAGGCGTCGACGATGCGACCCACGCAGGTGTCCAAGCATTCAACGGCCTTGACCGCCGCCTCGAACACGCCGCTATGGCCCACCATGTCGCCGTTGGCGTAGTTGACCACGATTACGTCGTAGCGCTGGTTCTCGATGGCATCGACGATGCGGTCGGTCACTTCCGGCGCGCTCATTTCCGGCTGCAGGTCATAGGTGGCGACTTTCGGCGAGGGGATCAGGATGCGTTCTTCGCCCGGGAAGGGTTCTTCACGGCCACCGGAGAAGAAGAACGTCACGTGGGCGTACTTTTCGGTTTCGGCGATGCGCAGCTGGGTCTTGCCGTTTTTCGCCAAGTAGTCGCCCAGCACGTTGTCCAGGCTGCCGGCGGCAAAGGCGGATGGCGCGGGAATGCTGGCGGCGTATTGAGTCAGCATCACGAAGCCGGCCAGTTTCGGCTGGCGGGCGCGGTCGAATTCCTTGAAATCATCTTCGACAAATACGCGGGTCAGTTCGCGGGCACGGTCGGCACGGAAGTTCATGAACACCACGGCGTCGCCGTCTTCGACTTTTACCGGCTCGCCGAGGGTGGTGGCCTTGACGAATTCGTCGCTTTCGCCGCGTTCATAAGCCGCTTGCAGACCCTCTTGCGCGGTAGCGGCATGGAATTCGGCATTGCCGTCGACGATCAGGTTGTAGGCCTGGGCGACGCGGTCCCAGCGATTGTCACGGTCCATGGCGAAATAACGGCCGATCAGGCTGGCGATCCGGCCCTTGCCCAACGCCTTGAAGGTGTCGTCCAGTACTTTGATCGACGACTCGGCGCTCTTGGGCGGCGTGTCGCGGCCATCGAGGAAGGCGTGCAGGTAGATGTTCTGGGCGCCGCGCTTGGCAGCGAGTTCGGCCATGGCGACCAGGTGGTCCTGGTGGCTGTGCACGCCGCCGTCCGACAGCAGGCCCATGAAGTGCACGGCCTTGCCAGCGGCCACGGCTTTGTCCACGGCGGCGCAGATGGTGGGGTTTTCGAAGAAGTCGCCGTCGCGGATCGACTTGGTCACGCGGGTAAAGTCCTGGTAAACCACGCGGCCCGCGCCGAGGTTCATGTGGCCGACCTCGGAGTTGCCCATCTGCCCGTCCGGCAGGCCGACGTCCATGCCGCTGCCGGAGATCAAGCCGTTCGGCACGGTGGCCCACAGGCGATCGAGCACAGGCTTCCTGGCCGCGTATACGGCGTTGGATTCGTGGCTGTCACTGTGACCGAAGCCGTCCAGAATCATCAGGACCAAAGGTTTAGGCGTGGTAGTCATGGAATCCACTCGTGGCTGGTTAAAAGAAGACGATGGAAAAGGGACGGGCAGTTTAAAGGTAAGTTCCGGTGCCGTCACCGCCGGGCGGGGTTTGGCCGGCCTTGCGTGCTGTGTATACTGGCCGACATTTTAACGCCCTGGAACCTCCTTCGATGGTTGCTCACCTGATTGAATTTGCCACTAACCACTACATTCTCGTCGGTATCTTCGTCGTACTGCTGGCTTTGCTGGTTGCCCACACGATGCAGGGCGGCGGTCGCAGCCTGAGCACTGGCGAGCTGACCGCGCTGGTCAACAAGGACGCCGGCGTCGTGGTCGATATTCGTCCGAGCAAGGACTACGCCGCCGGTCACATTGTCGGCGCGCTGAACATCCCTCAGGACAAACTGGTCGCACGCGTAGGCGAACTGGAAAAGCACAAGGCCAAGACGGTAATCCTGGTCGACGCCCAAGGCCAGCAGGCCGGGACCCTCGCCCGCGAACTGATGAAGTCCGGCTTCACCGCCGCCAAACTGTCCGGTGGCGTTGCAAGCTGGAAAGCCGACAATCTGCCCCTGGTGAAGTGACATGCCCCACGTTGTTGTCTATTCCAGCGATTACTGCCCCTACTGCTCCAGAGCCAAGCACTTGCTCCAAAGCAAAGGCGTGGCTTTCGAAGAGATCAAGGTCGACGGCAAGCCGCAACTGCGCGCCGAAATGACCCAGAAGGCCCGGCGTACTTCCGTGCCGCAGATCTGGATCGGCGACACTCACGTGGGCGGTTGCGATGACCTGTATGCCTTGGAGCGCGCCGGCAAGCTTGACGCGCTGCTCAAGGCTTGAATTCCTTATCAATAGAACTGAAGTAAGAAGGATCTGCGATGACTGACCAACAGAACACTGCTGCCACTGAAGAAGAAGCCGCACCGCAATTCTCCTTGCAGCGCATCTATGTCCGTGACCTGTCCTTCGAGGCCCCGAAAAGCCCGGCGATCTTTCGTCAGCAGTGGGAGCCGAGCGTGGCCCTGGACCTGAACACCCGTCAGAAAGCCCTGGAAGAAGATTTCCACGAAGTGGTGCTGACCCTGTCCGTGACCGTGAAAAACGGTGACGAAGTGGCGTTCATTGCCGAAGTCCAGCAAGCCGGTATCTTCCTGATCAAGAACCTCGACGCCGCTTCGATGAGCCACACCCTGGGCGCCTTCTGCCCGAACATCCTGTTCCCTTACGCTCGCGAAACCCTGGACAGCCTGGTGACCCGCGGTTCGTTCCCGGCCCTGATGCTGGCTCCGGTGAACTTCGATGCTCTGTACGCACAAGAGCTGCAGCGCATGCAAGAGGAAGGCGGCGCGACCGTTCAGTAATCCGTTCCATAGCCAGGCACAAAACCTGTGGGAGCGAGCCTGCTCGCGAAAGCGGTATGTCAGTCAGCAGTGAGTTGACTGATACACCGCTATCGCGAGCAGGCTCGCTCCCACAGGGGTTTCTGGCCCGGGATTGTCAATCTTGTTACCGGAAGCCGTTCTGCCGCCACGCCTCGTAAACCGCCACTGCCACGGTGTTGGACAGGTTCAGGCTGCGGCAGCCTTCGCGCATCGGCAGGCGCAGGCGCTGTTCCGCCGGCAGGGCGTCGAGCACATCGGCCGGCAGGCCGCGACTTTCGGGGCCGAACAGAAACGCATCACCGGCGACGAAACTGGCGTCATGAAACGGCCGTGAACCCTTGGTGGTGAACGCGAACAGACGTGGGTGCCCCAGGCTTTCCAGGCAACTGGCGAGGTCGGCGTGCCGCTGCAAAGTGGCATACTCGTGATAATCGAGGCCCGCGCGGCGCAGGCGCTTGTCGTCCATCTCGAAGCCCAGTGGTTCGATCAAATGCAAGTGGCAGCCGCTGTTGGCGCACAGCCTGATGACGTTGCCGGTATTGGGCGGTATTTCCGGTTGAAAAAGGATGACGTGAAACATGCACGGCTCCGCAGATAAAGATGAGCGGCATTCTACGCCGCAAACCGACCGACGTTCGAAGCTATTGCCTCGGGTGCTGGGCTCGCTGGCGATCTTTGGCATGATGGTCGGGCTGATGATCGGCCGTCTGACCACGCCTGACCCCAGTGCGCTGCAACAGATCGAGGCGGGCGATGGCGTGTTGGTAGCCTGGTTCAACAATGAACCCAAGCTCCACGGGGAAATCGTCGACGGCTCCGTGGCACTGTTGTTCCAGGCCGAAGGTCGACCGCAGAAGGGCCAGCTCAAGCTCAACGGCAAGGACGTGAATTGGCGGGTGCGGTTGAGTGACAAGGGGTTGTTGCTGACGCTGGTGGCGGCGCGTCCGTTGCGAGGGGAATGGGCCGGCAGCGAAGTCGATGACCGCTGGCGGCTGGAGATCCGTCTCCAAGAGCAATAAAAGAGGGAATCCCCGGCCTGCCTGTACCAAGGTTCCCAAAACGGGAGGGCTCGCGCTTGGCGCAGAGCCCTGGGTGTAAAGAAGGGAAACCTTGACCTGCCTGTATCAAGGCCCCCAAAACAGCGGGCTCGAGAGCCCGGTATAAAAGAGGGGAATCCCCGGCCTGCCTGTACCAAGGTCCCCAAAACTGGGTAGTGACCTAGCTATTGCAGGGGGCGTGCCAGTTTTAAACGGCTTGTCACGAAAACACTGCTGTGAATGAGCAAAGCCCCGTATTCCGGGGCTTTGGCTTTTGTGTGGGCTGGTTTTCCTAGCATGGTCCACCGGCTTTTGGCTTGTTACAGTGGGGCAATTGCAGCCCGCAGTGCATTGAAGCGGTGCACAAAACCTTTAAAAGCATCGCGAGCAGGCTGCTCCCACAGTAGCTCTGTGTCGTTCCCAAAACCTGTGGGAGCGAGCCTGCTCGCGATTGGGCCTTCAAATTCAGTGAAGGATCAAAGGCTGATCAACCCTCATCTCCCTCATCATCATCCCCACCATCGACCTTCATCCCCAATTCCTTGATCTTGCGGGTCAAGGTATTGCGGCCCCAGCCCAGCAGCACGGCGGCGTCGCGGCGGCGGCCGGCGGTGTGCTTGAGGGCGGTCTCGATCATGATGCGTTCGAAGCTCGGCACGGCGCTGTCCAGCAGGCTCGATTGGCCGCGGGCCAACGCCTGGTCGGCCCACTGGCGCAGGGCCTGTTCCCAATTGGTCACCGGCGCCGAATCTTGTGGCAGGCTCAACAGCTCGGGTGGCAGGTCGCTGATATGCACTTCGCGCCCCGAAGCCATTACCGTGATCCAGCGGCAAGTGTTCTCCAATTGGCGCACGTTGCCGGGCCATGGCAGGTTCTTGAGGTATTCCTCGGTTTCGCTCTTGAGCAGCTTGGGCTCCACGGCCAGTTCCTGAGCGGCGCGGCCAAGGAAATGCCGGGCCAGGGTCGGGATGTCTTCGCGGCGGTCGGCCAGGCGCGGTATGTGGATGCGGATCACGTTCAGGCGATGGAACAAGTCTTCCCGGAATTTACCGGCGTGGACCAGGGTTTCCAGGTTCTGGTGGGTCGCGGCGATGATCCGCACATCCACTTTGACCGGCGTATGGCCGCCCACGCGATAGAACTCACCGTCCGCCAATACCCGAAGCAGGCGGGTCTGGGTGTCGGCCGGCATGTCGCCGATTTCGTCAAGGAACAAGGTGCCGCCATCGGCCTGTTCGAAGCGTCCGCGTCGAAGGTTGGCCGCGCCGGTAAACGCACCTTTTTCATGGCCGAACAGCTCGGATTCCATCAGATCCTTGGGAATCGCCGCCATGTTCAAAGCAATGAATGGCGACGCCGCCCGGGGACTGTGACGGTGGAGGGCATGGGCAACCAATTCCTTGCCAGTGCCCGACTCGCCGTTGATCAGCACGGTGATGTTGGAATGGCTCAGGCGGCCGATGGCGCGAAACACTTCCTGCATCGCCGGCGCTTCGCCGATGATTTCCGGGGTGCGGGCCAGGGCTGGCACTTCTTCCAGGCCTTGTTGTTCCTGGGCATGCTGGTTGGCGCGCTTGACCAGGGACACGGCTTCGTCGACGTCGAACGGCTTGGGCAGGTATTCGAACGCACCGCCCTGGTAGGACGCGACAGCGCTGTCCAGGTCCGAATGAGCGGTCATTATGATCACCGGCAAGCGCGGATGCTGCTCGCGGATCCTGGCCAGCAGGTCCAGGCCACTGGCGCCGGGCATGCGGATGTCGGAGATGATGACGTCCGGCTGCTGACGGGCCAGGCGGCTCATCACCCCATCGGCGCTGTCGAAGCTCTGGGTGGTCATGCCTTCCTGTTGCAAGGCTTTTTCCAGGACCCAGCGGATAGAACGGTCGTCATCGACGATCCACACGGTTTCACTACGGCTCATGTCGATGTGGCTCCTTGTTCCAGTGGCAGGAAGATCGAGAAAGTGGTGTGGCCAGGGTGGCTTTCACATTCGATCAAGCCCTGATGCTGACTGATGATGTTCTGGGTGATGGACAGCCCCAGCCCGGTACCGTCCGGGCGGCCGCTGACCATGGGAAAGAAGATGGTTTCCTGCAGCTCGGCAGGGATCCCCGGGCCGTTGTCGATGATTTCGATCTTGGTCACCAGGCGATGACGCACATGGCCGATGGTGAACTGGCGCATGGCGCGGGTGCGAAGGCTGATGCGGCCCAGGCGCAGCTCGTTCTGGCTGCTGATGGCCTGCATGGCGTTGCGCACGATGTTCAGCACGGCCTGGATCATCTGCTCGCGGTCGATCAGGACGTCGGGAATGCTCGGGTCGTAGTCGCGCACCAACGTGATGCAGCCCTGGCTTTCCGCTTCGACCAGGCTGCTGACGCGCTCCAGCACTTCGTGGACGTTGCACATCGCCAGGGACGGAAGCTTGTTCGAGCCGAGCATGCGGTCCACCAGGTTCCGCAGGCGGTCGGCTTCCTCGATGATGACGTTGGTGTAGTCCTTGAGGCTTTCTTCCGGCAGCTCACGGGCGAGCAACTGCGCCGCGCCACGTATGCCGCCAAGCGGATTCTTGATCTCGTGGGCGAGGCCGCGCACCAGCATCTTGCTGGTTTCCTGCTTGGACAATTGCGCCTCTTCCTTGGTGATGCGCAGGAGGCGATCACGGGGATGGACTTCCAGCAACAGGAGGGTGGCGTGGTTGTTCAGGATAGGCGTTACCGCGTAGTCGACGGTCAGGGTCTGGCCGGTCAGGGCGGTGAGCATGGCTTCGCGCTTGGTGAATGGGTGGGCTTGCTCGACGGCCTGGCGCAGGGAGTTGAGCGCTTCGGCGGATTCGGTAAACAGTTCGCTGATGAACTGCCCATGGCTGCGCTGGCCACTGACAGCCAAGAGCATCTCCGCCGCCGGGTTCATGTACTCAAGGCGCAGTTCGGCGTCGAGCAGGATGGTCGCGGTGGTGAGATTGTCGAGCAGCAAGCGGTGTAGTGCGTCGCTAATGGTCATCAGGACCTCTTTTAAAGCGTAGCAATTGGAGGCAAGCCCTCAAATTGCGCGCGCGATTAATGCGCTGATACGAGGAAAATGCAAAAACCAAACCAAGGCTCCGAAAAGAAGCGTTTAAAGCCTCAATCAGCCTTTGTGCGCTCGTTTACGCGGCGTTCTGCCAGCGCTTTCGGGTAGTTTCGAACCAAAATGGGTTGGTATCTGGGTAGGGCGTGCGGAGCCTGCACCAATATGGTGCTCCATCTCTTGAGGCATTAGAAGAACGGCAGGATGCTGCTTTCTTCTTCCTTGGGCTTGTCGGCGAGCGGGCATTCGGGACGTTGGCCGTAATCGGCCTTTGTGCAAGGTTTGACGCGGCGCTTCTGTGCCAGGGACATGCGCTGCATGTGGAAGGGTTGGTTGGCGGTGCGTTCGACGATACGGTCTTGCTCATCGAGGATTTCAACCGCCAGTTGATGGCTGCCACGATCGATATTCTTCAACGCGAATACCGGGCTGGGCCCTGCGGCGCCGGTGGGTTTGCCATCCAGCAGCAGGCGGTAGCGATGGCCTTTCTGCAGGCCGGGTTCGCTGGTAGCGGTGACGATCAACTCCCCGGCGGTGCTGCGTATCGTGGCGTCCGGTTCGGGAATCAGCAGCCGGAGCATCTCGTAACGAAACAATGGTTCGGGTCGCGGTTCCTCCGATGGCGCCGTTGAGGTTGTACCCGGGGGCGGCGCCTGCATCCGGTTGCCCGGTGATAGCTGCAGTTTCTTGGCATTGCCGGGGCGGGGCTGGTCGGTGAAGACACGATTGCCCTGGGCGTCGATGTAGGTATAGACCTGCGCCAGGCCCGGCGATGCGCTCAACAGCAGGGCTGCGGCGAGTAACCAGCGGCTCAAGGAACGTGTATCCGCTGCACGGTGAAGGTGACGGTTTCGCTCTGCTGCACCAGGCGCTCGCCGTCGATGACCTGCACTGCGACGCTGTGCTCGCCGCGATCGATGTTCATCAATTGCAGCCGTGGCACATTGCTAGGCTGGCCATAGGGCTGGCCGTCCAGCAGCAACCTGAACAGATGGGGGCTTTGCAGGCGCGGTTGTGTCCGAACGCCGACGGTGAAGGTGCCATTGTTGGCGCGCAGGGCCTCATCGGTGGGAATGTCGGTCAGTTCCAGCAGGTCGTAGGCGTTGCGCGGCGCGTCGTTGTTTTGCGCAGGTGCGGGCGTTTCCGGGGTGGTCGGAGCCTGGGTTTCAACGCTGTTGAGCGGCGGCAACTCCACCGCCTGGGCCGGCACGCCGTCGGGCGGCTGGTTGCTGTAGGCGGTGTTGCCGTTGGCGTCGGTGTATTTGTAGATCTGCGCGGCGGCGGGCAGCGTCAGCAGCAACAAAAAGAAGATTGAGAAACCACGACCCATGGAAAAATTGACCGAAAACAAGAGGTGATAGTTGCAGCATAGGTCACGGTGGGCGGTTGGCCAAAGTGTTGCGCCCAGCCCAGAGCCCGCCTCATCGCGAGCAAGCTCGCTCCCACAGGAAAAGGGGGGGGCCTCAGGATTGTGTGGATATACACAGTCCGCCGGTTGCCCGGATCAGGGCCAGCCGGTGCACCGGGTGCTGTTTGTTGTGGTGGGTGGCCTGGGCCAGCCATTGCGGGCACTGTGGATCGGTGCGGTAGGGCGCGAAGTCGGCCAGTTGTTGCAGCAGGCGTTTTTGCAGGCGGTCGAGTTTAGGGCGGATCTCGCCTACCAGGTCCGGGCGCGGCAGGTCTGGCGCCTTGCCGTCCAGGGCCCAGTCGGACAAGTTGATGTATTGGACCAGTTTGTTGGCTTCTATCTGGGCGGCGAAAAACGCCTCCACCGTCTCGCCGTTCAGCTTGTAGGTGGGCGCCTGGGCCACGGCGGCGGCAATGACTTCGCGCTCGCGCGGACGGTCCTCTACGGGTTTGCCACTGTCCCATTTGCTCAATGCCACTTGATCTGCGATCAGCAGGCGTTCGCCGATGGCATTGAGCAACGGCGTCAGGGCGTCGGGGGCGTTGCTGGCCTCGGCTGTGGAACACAGCAGTGCGGCAGACAGGGCGAGGCAAATCTTCAAGCGGGAAGTCATTGGCGATCTCGTCTTGTAAGGGAAGCGGCGCACCATCATGCACGCATCCTGCGCCCATAAAAAAGGCCTCCCGAAGGAGGCCTCTCTTTAGTTCACGCCGTGCGTGGCGGCGCTTACTGGATCAGCAGCTGTAGTACAGCTCGTATTCCAGTGGGTGTACGAAGGTGCGAACCTTGATTTCTTCTTCGCTTTTCAGTGCGATGTAAGCGTCGATGAAGTCATCGCTGAATACGCCGCCCTTGGTCAGGAACGCACGGCCCTTGTCCAGCTCTTCCAGGGCTTCTTTCAGGCTGCCACAAACCTGTGGGATTTCCTTGGCCTCTTCAGGCGGCAGGTCATACAGGTTTTTGTCAGCGGCATCGCCAGGGTGGATCTTGTTCTGGATACCGTCCAGGCCGGCCATCATCAGTGCAGCGAAGGCCAGGTATGGGTTGGCAGCCGGATCCGGGAAGCGCGCTTCGATACGGCGGGCTTTCGGGCTGTTAACGTAAGGGATACGGATCGAGGCGGAACGGTTGCGAGCCGAGTAGGCCAGCATGACCGGGGCTTCGAAGCCTGGTACCAGACGCTTGTAGGAGTTGGTCGACGGGTTGGTGAAGCCGTTCAGGGCCTTACCGTGCTTGATGATGCCACCGATGAAGTACAGAGCAGTGTCCGACAGACCGGCATAACCTTCGCCAGCGAAGGTGTTCTTGCCGTCCTTGGAGATCGACATGTGCACGTGCATGCCCGAACCGTTGTCGCCGTACAGAGGCTTCGGCATGAAGGTCGCGGTGCGGCCGTAGGCGTCGGCGACGTTGTGTACGCAGTACTTCAGGGTCTGGACTTCGTCAGCCTTCTTCACCAGTGTGTTGAATTTCACACCGATTTCGTTCTGGCCGGCAGTTGCCACTTCGTGGTGGTGAACTTCGACGGTCTGGCCCATTTCTTCCAGTGCGTTGCACATGGAGGTACGGATTTCGTGGTCGAAGTCGAACGGTGGAACCGGGAAGTAGCCGCCTTTGATACCTGGACGGTGGCCTTTGTTGCCGCCTTCCACGTCCTGGTCGGACATCCACGAACCTTGTTCGGAGAAGATCTTGAACATGGAGCCGGAGATATCGGACTTGAACTTGACCGAGTCAAAGATGAAGAACTCAGGCTCTGGACCGAAGAAAGCGGTGTCGCCGATACCGGTGGACTTCAGGTATTCCTCGGCGCGGTGGGCAATGGCGCGTGGGTCGCGGTCATAACCTTGCATGGTCGAAGGTTCGATGATGTCGCAGACCAGGATCAGGGTCGGCTCTTCGGTGAACGGGTCCAGGACGGCGGTTTCGTCGTCCGGCATCAGGATCATGTCGGAGGCTTCGATGCCTTTCCAGCCGGAGATGGAAGAACCGTCGAACATCTTGCCGATTTCGAAGAATTCGTCGTCCAGCGCATCACGGGCCGGCATGGTCACGTGATGTTGAGTGCCTTTGGTGTCAGTGAAGCGCAGATCAATCCACTTGACGTCATGATCTTTGATGAGTTGAACCGACTTCGACATATGTCCTCCGGGTGGCTTCGGGCGGGTAGTGGAGTGCCCTTAGATATGGGTGATGCCGGCGCGAATACTCTGCCAAGGCAACCTGCCTCACAAGGGAGCAAATTGCATGCCAGTGCCCCACCATGGGTTTTTTGCACCAAATCCACGCTTTTACAGGCGCAAATCAAAGATTGTCAGACAATAACGCACTGCAATGTGGCGCCGTCAATCGATAATGACCCGTTTTGGTGCATGCAAAACCATCTGCACATAAACTGGTTAAACCTTGAGCAATTTCCGCTATAATCCGCGCCCCCCTTTTTCGGCTGGCCGTTCGCGCGCTGTTTTCATGAAACTAATCGTAAAAGTCTTCCCCGAGATCACCATCAAGAGCCGCCCGGTACGGATGCGTTTCATCCGCCAGTTGGCCAAGAACATCCGTGCCGTGCTCCGTGACCTGGACCCGGCCGTGGTGGTGAACGGTGTGTGGGACAACCTCGAACTGGAAACCCGCGTCAGCGAACCCAAGCTGCTGAAGGAAATGACCGAGCGCCTGAGCTGCATGCCGGGCATCGCGCATTTCCTGCAAGTTGACGAGTACCCGCTGGGGGACTTCGACGATATCCTCGCCAAGTGCATGCTCCATTATGGTGATGCACTGGCCGGCAAGATCTTTTCGGTCCGCTGCAAGCGCGCCGGCAAGCACCCGTTCAGTTCCATGGACGTGGAACGTTATGTCGGCAGCCAATTGCGCCGGCAGTGCGGCGCCGCCGGGATTTCGCTGAAAGATCCGCAAGTTGAAGTGCGCATCGAAATTCGCGACCAGCGGTTGTTCGTGATCCACAGCCAGCACGACAGCATCGGCGGTTACCCGTTGGGGTCACTGGAGCAAACGCTGGTGCTGATGTCCGGTGGCTTCGATTCCACCGTCGCCGCTTACCAGATCATGCGTCGCGGCCTGATGAGCCATTTCTGCTTCTTCAACCTCGGCGGGCGCGCCCATGAGCTGGGCGTGATGGAAGTGGCGCACTTCATCTGGAAGAAGTACGGCAGTTCCCAGCGCGTGTTATTTGTGAGCGTGCCGTTCGAGGAAGTCCTGGGCGAGATTCTCGGCAAAGTCGATAACAGTCATATGGGCGTCATTTTGAAGCGTATGATGTTGCGTGCCGCGACGAGCATCGCCGACCGCCTGCACATCGACGCGCTGGTGACCGGCGAGGCGATTTCCCAGGTATCGAGCCAGACGCTGCCGAACCTGTCGGTGATCGACTGCGTGACCGAGAAACTCGTGCTGCGCCCGCTGATCGCCAGCCACAAGCAGGACATCATCGACACGGCGAACGAGATCGGCACCGCCGATTTCGCCCGGCACATGCCCGAGTACTGCGGGGTCATCTCGGTCAATCCGAAGACGGCGGCCAAGCGCGGGCGCGTGGAGCACGAAGAGAAAGAATTCGACATGGCGGTACTCGAGCGCGCGATCGAGAACGCCAGGCTGGTACCGATCGATCGGGTCATCGACGAATTGGGCCAGGACATCCAGATTGAAGAAGTCGGCGAAGCGCTGGCCGGTCAGATCATCATCGACATCCGTCACCCGGACGATGCTGAGGACGACCCGCTGAGCATCGCCGGCGTCGAGGTACAAACGATGCCGTTCTATGCAGTGAACGCGCGTTTCAAGGAACTGGACCCTACTCGCCAGTACCTGCTGTATTGCGACAAAGGCGTGATGAGTCGCCTGCATGCTCACCATTTGCTCAGTGAGGGGCATGCCAATGTGCGCGTTTATCGACCGAGCTAAGTGCCCGGGGCTGTTTGCCTGTGGCCTGCGTCACCGGCCCCCCGACGCCGCCGACACGCTGTAACTGTCGGACTCTACTGTAAATCGCTGCCACGACCTGTCAGCACACCGAATCCTCTGATCGAGATACACAAGTGATCGAAAATCTACGCAACATCGCCATCATTGCTCACGTTGACCATGGTAAGACCACCCTGGTAGACAAACTCTTGCGTCAATCCGGCACCCTGGAGCGCAACGAGCTCAACGACGAGCGCGTGATGGACTCCAACGACCAGGAAAAAGAGCGCGGTATTACCATCCTGGCGAAAAACACCGCCATCAACTGGAACGGCTACCACATCAACATCGTGGACACCCCGGGCCACGCCGACTTCGGTGGCGAAGTAGAGCGCGTGATGTCGATGGTCGACTCCGTGCTGCTGCTGGTTGACGCCCAGGACGGCCCTATGCCGCAAACCCGTTTCGTGACCAAGAAGGCCTTCGAAGCCGGCCTGCGTCCGATCGTGTGCATCAACAAGGTTGACCGTCCAGGCGCGCGTCCGGACTGGGTTCTAGATCAGATCTTCGACCTGTTCGACAACCTGGGCGCCACCGAAGAACAGCTGGACTTCAAAGTCGTCTACGCCTCGGCCCTGAACGGCATTGCCGGTCTGGACCACACCGACATGGCTGAAGACATGACCCCGCTGTACCAGTCGATCGTCGACAACGTACCTGCACCGGCCGTTGACCGTGACGGTCCGTTCCAGATGCAGATCTCGGCACTGGACTACAACAGCTTCCTGGGTGTGATCGGTGTTGGCCGTATCGCCCGTGGTCGCGTCAAGCCGAACACCCCGGTCGTGGCTATCGGCGCCGACGGCAAGCGCCGCAACGGTCGTATCCTGAAGCTGATGGGTCACCATGGCCTGCACCGCGTTGACGTCGAAGAAGCTGCCGCCGGCGACATCGTCTGCATCAGCGGTATGGACTCGCTGTTCATCTCCGACACCCTGTGCCACCCGGACACCGTTGAAGCGATGAAGCCGTTGACCGTCGACGAGCCGACCGTTTCCATGACCTTCCAGGTCAACGACTCGCCATTCTGCGGTAAAGAAGGCAAGTTCGTGACGTCCCGTAACATCAAGGAACGTCTGGACAAAGAGCTGCTGTACAACGTTGCACTGCGCGTTGAAGAAGGCGACTCGGCTGATAAGTTCAAGGTTTCCGGCCGTGGCGAACTGCACCTTTCGGTACTGATCGAAACCATGCGTCGCGAAGGCTTCGAAATGGCTGTAGGCCGTCCGGAAGTGATCATCCGTCTGGTTGACGGCGTGAAGCACGAACCGTTCGAAAACGTCACCATCGACCTGCCGGAAGAATCCCAGGGCAAGGTGATGGAAGAGATGGGCCTGCGTAAGGGCGACCTGACCAACATGGTGCCGGATGGCAAAGGCCGTGTACGTCTGGAATACAACATCCCTGCTCGCGGTCTGATCGGTTTCCGTAACCAGTTCCTGACCCTGACCAACGGTGCTGGCATCCTGACCTCGATCTTCGACCGTTACGACGTGATGAAGTCGGGCGACATGTCCGGCCGTCAGAATGGCGTTCTGGTTTCGGTTGAAACCGGTAAGGCACTGACCTACTCCCTGGAAACTCTCCAGGCGCGTGGCAAGCTGTTCGTCGAGCACGGCCAGGAAATCTACGGCGGCCAGATCGTTGGTCTGAACAGCCGTGACAACGACCTGGGCGTGAACCCTACCAAGGGCAAGAAGCTCGACAACATGCGTGCTTCGGGTAAAGACGAAACCATCGCCCTGGTTCCACCTGTTCGCTTCACTCTGGAACAGGCCCTGGAATTCATCCAGGATGACGAGCTGTGCGAAGTGACGCCGAAGTCGATCCGCCTGCGCAAGAAGATCCTGGACGAAAGCGAGCGTACCCGCGCCGCCAAGAAAGCCAAGGCCTGATTTAGCCCAGGCTGAATGAAAAACGCCCCCGGTTGTGAGACCGGGGGCGTTTTTTTGTGCCCGGTTTTATGGAGTGCCTGTGAGGGCCCCTTCGCGAGCAGGCTCGCTCCCACAGTGGTTCTTTGTCGGACGCAAGATTGTGAACAACATAAGGCCCTTGTGGGAGCGAGCCTGCTCGCGAAGACGGTATTGCAGGCGCCGCTAAACCCTCAGTCGATCAAAATTTGTCCAGCGTCCGCGGATTCCGCTCGCGCTCCACTTCCTTGGGCTTGTACGCGCAATAACCCGGCCGTGGCCCGACCCGTGGATGGTTGCGGCAGGTGTCCGGGCGCTTCTCGTAGATGGTGCACAGCCGGCTCTTTCGGTCCAGGTACAGGCAATCGTTGTTGCTCATGCGTTGCAACGTGAAGATTTCCGATTTCTGGTTGTAGCGCTCGACGATCCCTTCCTTTTGCAGGCGCTTGGCGATGTTCTTCGGCGGGTCGCCCAGTTCGAACTCATCGACGATGCCAATCCGGATCAGATCCTTGATCTTCACCTCCACCGGCAGCGTGCAGCAGCTCGACACGCAGGAACCGCACATCGGGGCGGAGTACTTGGCCCAGGTATCGAGTCGGTCGATCTCCGCGGCGGCGATCAGGTTGGGCTTCATCATCGGCGTGTACCAGCATGCATCAGGGCGCGCGATCATACCGGGACTGGTGAAATTTTGAACGACCATCTGCCGGTTTTTTTTGCGTCCCGACAAAACCCGCCCTTACCGGCACGGCCCCTGCATTCATTCGTCCATCGGCAATTCCTTGGCGACGATTCTCCGGCGCCGACGGAAAAACCACCGAACCAAGAGCCTTTACCGTCTGTCAGACCGACTAGGCTCAGACAATTCCATGCTCGTTCGAGGTCTCATCAATGACTCAAGAACCACTTGTTCGCGAAGCTGAGGTTGCGGCATTTCGCGACGCTGTGTTGACCAAACTCACTTATGCCGTCGGCAAGGATCCCGATCATGCGTTTGATCACGATTGGTTCGAAGCCATCGCCCTTGCCGCCCGCGACCACATGGTCGAACACTGGATGGACCACACGCGGCAGATCTACCGCAAGGGCCAGAAGCGTGTCTATTACCTCTCCCTGGAATTCCTCATCGGCCGCCTGCTCTACGACAGCTTGAGCAACCTCGGCCTGCTGGACACCGCCCGCGAAGCGCTGACCGAGCTGGGTGTCGACCTGGAACGCATCCGTCTGCTGGAGCCCGACGCGGCCCTGGGCAACGGCGGCCTTGGCCGTCTGGCGGCGTGCTTCATGGAAAGCATGTCGACACTGGGTATCGCCGGTCATGGCTACGGTATTCGTTACGAACACGGCTTGTTCCGCCAGGCGATTGTCGATGGCTGGCAACAGGAGCAGACCGAGCACTGGCTGGATTTCGGCAACCCCTGGGAATTCGAGCGGCCTGAAGTCGTCTACCCAATCGGCTTTGGCGGCAGCGTCGAAACCGTCACCGACGAAACCGGCAAGACTCGCCAGGTGTGGTCCCCGGCCGAAACCGTGCGGGCCATCGCCTATGACACGCCGGTGGTCGGCTGGCGCGGCGCCAGCGTCAATACCCTGCGCCTGTGGCGTGCCCGGGCCATGGAAGAACTGCACCTGGAGCGCTTCAATGCCGGCGACCACCTCGGCGCCGTAGCCGAAGTGGCCCGGGCCGAAAGTATTTCCCGCGTGCTGTATCCGGCCGACAGCACCGAGGCCGGCCAGGAGTTGCGCCTGCGCCAGGAGTACTTCTTTGTCGCCGCTTCGCTGCAGGACTTGCTGCGTCGTCATCGCAACATGCACACCTCGGTGCTGACCCTGGGCGATCACGCGGCGATCCAGCTCAACGACACGCACCCGTCCATTGCCGTGGCCGAGCTGATGCGCCAATTGGTGGACGTCTACGATGTGGCGTGGGACGCGGCCTGGCAGATCACCCAGGACACACTGTCCTACACCAACCACACGTTGCTGCCTGAGGCCCTGGAAACCTGGCCGGTAGGGTTGATGGAGCGCATGCTGCCTCGGCACATGCAGATCATCTACCTGATCAACGCCCAGCACATCGATTCGCTGCGGGCCAAGGGCGTGCATGATTTCGACGTGCTGCGCTCGGTGTCGCTGATCGAGGAAGACAACGGTCGCCGGGTGCGCATGGGCAACCTGGCGTTCCTCGGCTCCCACAGCGTCAACGGCGTGTCCGGGTTGCACACCCAGTTGATGCGCAGCACGGTGTTCTCCGAGCTGCACAAGCTCTATCCAGAGCGAATCAACAACAAGACGAACGGCATCACTTTCCGCCGCTGGCTGTTCCAGGCCAACGCCGAATTGACCTCGATGATGGTCGACGCTCTGGGGCCTGGCGTGCTCGACAACCCCGAGGAACGGCTGATCGAGCTGGAGCCGTTCGCCGACAAGCCGGCGTTCCGCAAGCAGTTCGCCGAGCAGCGCCTGCACAGCAAGAAAGCCTTGGCTTACTTGATTCACGAGCGCCTGGGCATCGCCGTCAACCCGGCGGCGATGTTCGACGTGCAGGTCAAGCGCATCCACGAGTACAAACGCCAGTTGCTCAACCTGCTGCACACCGTGGCGCTGTACCAGGCGATTCGTGCCGAGCCGGAAGTGGACTGGGTACCGCGGGTAAAGATCTTCGCCGGCAAGGCCGCCGCCAGTTACCACCAGGCCAAGCTGATCATCAAGCTGACCAACGACATCGCCCGGGTGGTGAACAACGACCCGACCGTGCGCGGTCTGCTCAAAGTGGTTTTCCTGCCCAACTACAACGTCAGCCTGGCCGAAAGCATCATTCCGGCGGCGGACTTGTCGGAGCAGATTTCCACCGCCGGTTTCGAGGCGTCGGGCACCAGTAATATGAAGTTCGGCCTCAACGGCGCGCTGACCATCGGCACCATGGATGGCGCTAACGTGGAGATGCACGAGCGCGTCGGCGATGAGCACATGTTCATCTTCGGCCTGACTGCCGAGCAGGTGGAAGCGCGCAAGCGCAACGGTGAGTTCAGCGCCGCGCCGGACATCGCCGCCTCCCATCGCCTCAACGATGTGTTGCAGGCGATTCGGGGCGGGGTGTTTTCCCCGGACGATCCGATGCGCTACACCGGATTGGTGGATTCGCTGGTGGACTACGACCGCTTCCTGGTCTGCGCCGATTTCGATGCCTACTGGAACGCCCAGGTGAAGGTCGAAGAGAAGTGGCACGACTCCAAGCAATGGTGGCGCTCGGCGGTGCTCAACACCGCGCGCATGGGCTGGTTCTCCTCGGACCGGACCATTCGCGAATACGCCACCGATATCTGGAAAGCGCTGGAATAACGCTTGCGAGAAATGTGAGCGAAGCCCAACGACGGTTGGGCTTCGTCGATATACTAAGCGCCTGATTCGCCGGGTTGTGAAGCCGGATTCAGTACTGGAAGCGCCAACGATCCACTGTGGGAGCGAGCTTGCTCGCGATAGCGGCATGTCAGGCAAGATCACTGTCGCCTGAAACGACGCCATCGCGAGCAAGCTCGCTCCCACAGGGTTTTGGGGTTTCCACTAGACTGATCCAGGCACCGCATCCTCCCGGTCATGCCCGCTAGGGGCCGCTTAGGGATATCGACCATATGCAATGGATTTTGACACTGTTGGGCCTGGCACTCGGCTGGGTGGTGGACGAGTCGTTCGCCGATGCGCTGATAGGCGCGTTGGTCGGGCTCGGCATCGCCCAGTCGTTTCGACTGGGGCGCTTGGGTATCCAGGCGGCCAAGCAACAAATCCTGTTGCAAGAGGCCCAGCAGAGTCTGCTCACCTTGGAAGCGCGGCTGGCGGTGCTCGAACGCGGCAAGGCCGCCCAGCCGAGTGATCCGGCGCCGGCGGCCGAGGCCGTCGCGCCCCAGGCTCCAAAACCCGAAGCCCGCACCGAGCCGGAGCTGGTCTGGGAACTGCCGCCAGACCTCGAACCCATCTCCGTCATGAGCACCCAGGCCAGCCAGCCGTTGCCTGATGAAATCTGGAGCCCTGCGCCGGCCGCTTCCAGCCGTCCCTCCAATCGTGACTTTGCGCCGTTGCCCCTTGAATCGACGTCGCCTGCGCCTGCGGTTCCCCGTGGCCCGAATCTGCTCGATCGCGCCATCACCGCCGCGCGCAACTGGCTGTTCGGCGGTAATACCGTGTTGCGGGTCGGGGTGGTGTTGTTATTCCTCGGCCTGGCATTCCTGTTGCGCTACGCCACCGAAGGCATGGTGGTGCCGATCGAATTGCGCTATGCCGGCGTCGCGGCCAGCGCGCTGGGCCTGTTGGGCCTGGGCTGGTGGTTGCGCCAACGTAACAACAGTTATGCATTGATGCTCCAAGGCACGGGCATTGCGGTGCTGTACCTGACCGTGTTTGCCGCCATGCGCCTGCATCCATTGCTCGATTCCAAGGCAGCGCTGGCCTTGCTGGTGGCGGTCACGGTGTTCTCGGCGATCCTGGCGGTCACCCAGAATGCCATGGGCCTGGCGGCGGCCGCGGCGCTGGGCGGGTTTGCCGCGCCGATCCTCACCTCCACCGGCAGTGGCAACCACGTCGGGCTGTTCAGCTATTTCATCCTGCTCAACGCCGGCATCCTCGCGATTGCCTGGTTCAAGGCCTGGCGCCTGCTCAATCTGATTGGCTTTGTTGGTACTTTCGGCATTGGTTTCGCCTGGGGTTTGCGTTCCTATACGCCGGAATTGTTGTGGAGCACCGAACCGTTCCTCATTGTGTTTTTCCTGATGTATTTGGTGATCGGCTTGCTGTTCACCCGGCGCAAGCTGATGGAAATGAGCGATGGACCCGACGATGAAAGCCGCGATGCGATGTTGCGCTGGTCGGCCCGCAAGGGTGACTACCTCGATGGCAGCATGCTGTTCGGCCCTCCGTTGGTAGGCTTCGGTTTGCAGTTCGCGTTGGTCCAGCACCTGGAATTCGCCGCAGCGTTCAGTGCTTTGGCCCTGGGCATGATCTACATGGGTCTGGCCCGCGTATTGATGGGCGGTCGCGCCGTGCTGCTGGCTGAAACCTGCCTCGCCTTGGGCGTGATTTTCAGCAGTCTGGCGATTCCGCTCGGCCTCGATGCCCGTTGGACTGCCGCGGCATGGGCGGTGGAGGGCGCCGGCATCTTCTGGCTGGGCCTGCGCCAACAACGGCCCTTCGCGCGAGTCTTTGCCCTGTTGCTGCAATTGGGTTCGGCGCTGGCCTTCGTCAGCGAATTGCATTCAGGTGAAGGCAGCCTGCTGGAAGGTTCTTGGCTGGGTGCGTTGATGCTCGGTGGTGCCTTGCTGTTCAGCTTCTATCAGTTGCGCAAGGCAGAGCCTGACCATATCGCGAGCTGGGAGCGCCAGGGCCAACCCGTGCTGGCGGTGCTGGGCCTGGGCTTCCTTTATTTGCTGGCTCCTCTGTTCTTCTCCACCCACGGCACCGCCATCGCTTGGGCATTGGCCGGCCTGGCGACGCTGTTCGTTGGCCTGCGCCTGCAATCACGTAGCTTCTTGTTTACGGCGTTCGCCGTGCAACTGCTGGGCGGTGCGTTGTTCCTGGTGCGCCTGCAAGGTGCGGACGGGGATTCGACGGCCGTGTTCAGCGCTGGCTGGAGCGGTTTGCTCAGTGCTTCGCTGATTGGCCTGGCATTGATCGGCGGCATGCTGCTGGCGGCGCGCGACGACATGGTGCGCAACGATGTGCGGTTGCTGCGTGGCTTGTCGGTGGTGTTGCTGGCGGGACTGGTGCTGATCAATCTCGCGGTGCTCTTCGTCCTGCCTTGGCAAACGGCGAGCGGCGTGTGGGCGGCCAGCGGCCTGTTGATCATCTGGTTGAGCCTGTACCTGAAGCAGCGGGTGAGTTTTGTCTTCGGCTTGCTGCTGCAATTGCTGGGCGGTGCGGCGTTCCTCACTGCGGGGCCGGCGCTGTTGGGGGCGCTCGATGCCGAGGATCTTCGTCCGCTGGCCCACAGCGGTTTCTGGACACCATTGGTTCTTGGACTGGCGGCGCTGGTGGGTGCATGGCGGCTGCAACGGGCGCATTCGGCGAAGGAGCTCGACGCCTTGAGTTTGCGGCGCCTGTCCGAGCTGTTGCTGATTTGGGGCGCCGGTTGGTGGGCGCTGGCATGGGTCAGCGAAGTGCTGCGCTTTGCCCCGGCCAACCTGCAAGGCAGCTTGTTGCTGATGGTGGCGGCGGCCAGCGTGGCGGTGTGGAGCGTCTTGTCGCTGCGTTTGAAATGGCCGGCGCTGGGGCTGTTGGGCACCTTGCTGATCCCGGCGGCGTGCTGTGTGCTGGTGGCGACCGGGCACAGCCGTTACCACCCGGCGGCGGATTTCGGTTGGCTGGCCTGGCTTGCGGTGTTCGCCGTGCATTTCATGTCCTTGAAACGGCTCGCGCCGATACTGCCGGCCCAGGCGCGCAGTACAGCTCATGTGCTCGGCTGCTGGCTGCAGATGACGGTGTTGATGCTGGAGCTGCGTTACGGCCTGCTGTTGCTGTCTGAGCAATACAACGCCTGGCGCTGGTTGGCCTGGGCGATCCTGCCGAGCCTTTACCTGGTGCTGGTGTCAACGCCGCGCAGCTTGCCCTGGCCGGTATCGGCTCAACCGCGCGAATACCGCGTCTACGCGGCGGCACCGATGGCGCTGTTGATGCTCGGTTGGTTCTGGCTGACCAACACCTTCAGTGACGGCAACTCTGAGCCACTGCCCTATGTGCCGTTGCTCAATCCCTTGGAGCTGGGCCTGCTGTTCGCCTTGTTCGGTATTTACGTGTGGGCCCGCAACGCCGTGGAGCAGTCGACAAACCGTTGGAGTCGCGTCGGGCATATCGCTCAGTTGACCGCCGGTGTGTCGCTGTTCGCGTTCTTCACTGCCGTGGTGATGCGCTGTGCGCACCAGTGGATGGGGGTTGCGTACGAACTGGATGCGTTGCTTGAATCCATGTTCGTGCAGGCCGGTCTGTCCATTGTCTGGACCTTGATTGCCTTGGGCCTGATGATCGGCGGTCACCTGCGCCATCGCCGTGAGGTGTGGCTGATCGGCGCCGCGTTGATTGCTGTCGTCGTGGCCAAGCTGTTCTTCGTCGAATTGAGTAACCGTGGCGGTCTGGCGCGGATCGTGTCGTTTATTGGCGTGGGCGTGTTGTTGCTGGTGGTCGGCTATTTTGCGCCGCTGCCACCGAAACGTCCGGAGCCGGCCGCCGATGCCGAGCCGCCGATGCCTGTCAGTGAGGGAGTGTCGTCTTGAGTCGCAAGTTAAGTCGAATCGGGTTGGGCGTGGTCGGGCTGTGGGCAGCCTTGTCGGCGACGGCGCAGGAGCAACCGCAGGATTTTGCCCATCAGGTGCCGTTGGCCTTGAGCGGCGAGGGGCCGTGGTATCGCTTGCCGTTACCGTTGGACGTCCAGTTGCAGGCGCGGCAAACCGACCTCAGTGACCTGCGGGTCTTCAACGCCGCCGGGCAGGCCCAGGCCTATGCGTTGGTGCGCGAGTCGGCCCAGAGCCGGGAGAATCGCACCCTCACCGATGTGAAGTGGTTCCCGTTGTACAACGCCGCGGACGACAGCGAGCGCGCGCCCAGCGTGCGGGTGCAATCGAACGCCAACGGCACGTTGGTGCAAGTGCAGCCGTCCAGCCGACTCGAAGCGGGGGAAGAAGAACTGCGCGGCTGGCTGCTCGATGCCAGCGCAATCAAGGCACCGTTGCAGCAGTTGATTCTCGACTGGACCAGCGAGCGCGACGGCTTCCAGCGCTTCACCATCGAAGCCAGCGATGACTTGCAGCATTGGCAGGCCTGGGGGGAAGGGCAGGTCGCCCGGCTGACATTTGCCGATGAGCGGGTCGAGCAGCACGAAGTGAACCTGCCCGGGCAATCGGCGCGGTACTTGCGGTTGCTGTGGGATTCTCCGTCCTCGGCGCCGGTGCTGACCTCAGCCCAACTGCAAAGCGCCAGCCGCGAAAGCCTGCCGCTGCCGTTGGTCTGGTCGCAACCGCTTGCCGGCAACACGACGAAGGCCGGTGAGTACACATGGCAGTTGCCGATGGGGCTGGACATCGAGCAGGTGCAGGTGGAGCTCAGCCAGGCCAACAGCCTGGCGCCAGTGACCCTGGCCGGTCGCCGTGAAAGCAGCCATCCGTGGCAGCCGATGGGCGGTGGCTTGCTCTATCGCCTGACCCAGAACGGTCAGGACGTGCAGCAAAACCAGCTGCAGTTGTCCGGCCAGACCGTTCAACAATTGAAGCTGACGGTGGATGAGCGCGGCGGCGGTCTGGGCACCGAAGCGCCTGCGCTGCGTTTTGCCGTGCGTGCGACCCAGGTGGTGTTCCTGGCACGGGGCGAAGGGCCATACCAGCTGGCACTGGGCAGCGCGACGGTAAAGGCGGCCAACTTGCCGTTGACCACGCTGATTCCGGATTACAAACCGTCACGCCTGGCGGCGCTGGGTGCGGCGAAGGTGAACGGAACCACTACGTTGACGCCAACGGTTGAAGCGGTGCCTGCGGTCGTTGACACCAACTGGAAGAAAATGGGCTTGTGGGCGGTGTTGCTACTGAGCGTGCTGTTCCTCGCGGCGATGGCGTTCAGCCTGTTGCGCAAGCCGCCGGTCAAGAACTGAGGTGTGTTCATCGTCGGATCGCCGCCCGGAGCAAGCTCGCTCCCACAATAGACCGCATTCGTTAGAGCAACTCGGTCAACTTGTGGAAGCGAGCTTGGTCGCGATGGCGCCTTGTCAATCAACATAAATACCCAAGCGGGCCCCACCCCGTGAACTCAATCCTCCATATCCCGTCTCATAGGAGGAATTAAGTCCCGACTCGCGCTAAACTGCGCGGGTTTTCCGCCCCCTATTCTTCGGAGCCGTCCATGTCCCGCGTTACCTTGAGTCGCTATTTGATTGAGCAGACCCGCAGCAACAATACCCCTGCCGATCTGCGCTTTTTGATCGAAGTGGTGGCGCGTGCATGCAAGGAGATCAGCCACGCCGTGTCCAAGGGCGCGCTGGGCGGTGTCCTGGGCAGCATGGGCACCGAAAACGTGCAGGGCGAAGTGCAGAAGAAGCTCGACGTGCTCTCCAACGAAATCCTGCTGGAAGCCAACGAGTGGGGCGGTCACCTGGCCGGCATGGCGTCCGAGGAAATGGACAATGCCTACCAGATCCCGGGCAAATACCCGAAAGGCGCCTACCTGCTGGTATTCGACCCGTTGGACGGCTCGTCGAACATCGACATCAATGCGCCGGTCGGCACAATCTTCTCGGTACTGCGTTGCCCGAACGAATACCTGAGCCAGAACGAAGCCTTGAATGAAAAGGCCTTCCTGCAGCCCGGCACCGAGCAAGTCGCCGCCGGTTACGCCATCTACGGTCCTCAGACCATGCTGGTGCTGACCCTGGGCGACGGCGTGAAAGGCTTTACCCTGGACCGCGAGATGGGCAGTTTCGTCCTGACCCACGAAGACATCACCATTCCTGAAACCACCCAGGAATTCGCCATCAACATGTCCAACCAGCGTCACTGGGAAGCTCCGGTACAGCGCTACGTCAGCGAGTTGCTGGCCGGTGAAGAAGGCCCGCTGAAAAAGAACTACAACATGCGCTGGGTGGCCGCGATGGTTGCCGATGTACACCGCATCCTGACCCGAGGCGGTCTGTTCATGTACCCGCGCGACAGCCGCGAGCCGTCCAAGCCGGGCAAGCTGCGCCTGATGTACGAAGCCAACCCGATGTCGTTCCTGGTAGAGCAGGCGGGTGGCGCTTCCACCGACGGTCGCCAGCGCATCCTCGACATCAAGCCTGAGGGCCTGCACCAGCGAGTTGCGGTATTCCTCGGTTCGAAAGAAGAAGTGGCACGCGCCACGGCTTACCACAAGGAGTAAACCATGACCGGGCCTTGGCAGCCGTTGCTCGATTGGTGGTTTGGCACAGCCCAAACGCCGGACGAAATAGCGGCTGACAAGGGCAAGCTGTGGTTTGGCAAAGGCCATGATCGCCAGGCGCAAGAGCGCTTCGGCGATTGGGTCGAGCAAGCACTGGCCGGCGGATTGACCGATTGGGCGCAACGCCCGGAAGGTTGGCTGGCCCTGGTGCTGCTACTGGATCAGCTCCCGCGTATGATCTTTCGCAACACGCCCAAAAGCTTTTCCGGCGACTTGCGTGCCCAAGCGTTGGTGGCCCAAGGCCTGACGGCAGGTTTCGACCAGCAACTGCGGCCAATTCAGCGTGTCTTCATCTACCTCGTCCTCGAACATTGCGAAAACCTCGCGGTGCAGAACGAAGCCGTGTCTCGGTTCATCGAGCTGGTCCGGGAGCAACCCGAGGCGCAGCGCGCGGTGTTCGAAGACAACCTGGATTATGCCGAACGGCATCAGAAGATCATTGCCCGGTTCGGACGTTTTCCCCATCGCAATGCGGTGTTGGGGCGTGAGTCCACGGCTGAGGAAGTGGAATTCTTGAGCAGGCCTGGGTCCAGGTTCTGAATTTTTTGCGAGGCTGATGCCGCTATTGTCGGATCGCCGCCCGGAGCAAGCTCGCTCCGGGCGGCGATTCGACGATGGGGCCCTTCCAGGCGTTAGATCCGGAAACTGCCCACCAACTGCTTCAACCGCGCCGCCTGCTGTTCCAGGTCGGAACAGGCCCGCAAGGTGGCTTGCAGGTTTTCCACGCCTTCCTGGTTCAGCGTGTTGATTTCATTGATGTCGACGTTGATCGATTCCACCACGGCGGTCTGTTCTTCGGTGGCGGTGGCCACGGACTGGTTCATGCCGTCGATCTCGCCGATGCGCTGGGTCACGCTGCCCAGTCGTTCGCCGGCCTGGTTGGCGATGCCGACGCTGCTTTCGCTCTGGCGCTGGCTATCGGTCATGGTCAGCACCGCTTCCCGCGCGCCGACTTGCAACTCTTCGATCATCTTCTGCACTTGCTGCGCCGAATCCTGGGTGCGGTGGGCCAAGTTGCGCACTTCGTCGGCGACGACCGCGAAGCCGCGACCGGCTTCACCGGCCCGGGCCGCTTCGATGGCGGCGTTCAGGGCAAGCAGGTTGGTCTGCTGGGAAATGTTGGTGATCACTTCGAGAATCTGGCCGATGTTCACCGTGTTGCTGTTCAGGGTTTCGATGTTGTCGCAAGAATCGCTGATCTTGGCTGACAGCTGTTGCATCGCCGTGATGGTTTTATCCACCACTTGCTGGCCATCTTCGGCCAGGTTGCGGGCCTCGCTGGAGTGCTGCGAGGCGAGGGCGGCATTCTGGGCAATTTCCTGGGCGGCGGCGCCAAGCTGGTTGATGGCCGCGGCCACGCTGCTGGTGCGCGAGGCTTGCTGGTCGGAGTTGTACATCGACGAATTGGAGGCGCTGACGACACGCAGGGCGACTTCATTGACCTGGCCCGTGGCGGAAGCCACTTCGCGGATCGAAGCGTGGATACGCTCGACGAAACGGTTGAACGAAGTGCCCAGCGCGCCGAATTCATCATGGCCGTGGATGGTCAGGCGGCGGGTCAGGTCGCCTTCGCCTTCGGCGATGTCATGCATGGCGCGGCCCATGATCAGCAGCGGTTGCATCAATACACGGATGAGCATGCTCAGCAGGGCGATGATGAACACCACGGCAATGACCATGGCAATCAGGGCCGAGGTGCGGAACTCGCTGAGCATCGCCAGCGCCGCGCTCTTGTCGAGCACCAGCGCCACGTACCAGTCGGCGCCGGGTACGCCGGCGACTCGGGTAAAGGAAATGAACTGGGTCTTGCCGTCGAGCTCGACTTCCTTCATGCCCGGGCTGACTTGCGGCGCACCGTTGGGATAGGCCTCGGCGAGGGTCTTGAGCACGCGCTTGCTGTCAGGGTGGACGAGGATCTTGCCATCGGCGCTGACGATGAACGCATGACCATGTCCGCCGAAGTTCAGCGAGTTGATGATGGCGCTGACGCTGGTCAGGTCGATGTCCGCCCCCGCCACGCCGATCATCTGGTTCTGGCGCTGTACCGGCGTGGCAACGGTGATCACAAGCTTGCCCGAAGACGCGGCGATGTAGGGTTCGGTGACGATGGTCTGTTGGGCGCTGTTGGCGGCCTTGTACCAGCCACGGGCGCGCGGGTCGTAGTCGGCGGCGCGATTGCCGGCCGGCACCGAAAACATTACGCCGTCGGTGCCGCCAAAATAGCTGAGCTGAAAATTGCCGGTGTAGGCAGGCAGGCCCACCGCGCGTTTCAGGCTGTCGGCACTGCTGCCATCGATGGCGATTTGCTGGGCCAGCGATTGCAGCAGTTGGATCCGGCCTTCGACCCACGTCTGGATATTGCGGCTGGTCAGGCTGCCGAGTTCCTGCATGGAGGTCTCGGTGCTGGAATACAGACTTTGTCGTTGGCGGTAATCGTTGAACAGGATGAAACAGGCGAATGCGACGGCCACCACAAGGGCGGCAGCCAACAGGATTTTGTGGCTGAATTTCATGTTTCTGGTCATTAAGAACGCTACCGCGGAGGGACGGGTCAAAAAGGGGCGTCAATTTGCCATAACACAGGATTTTACGCTGTTACTTTTTATCGGCCCGCAGGCGCGGCGCATCAGGCGTCGATGGACTCATCCCGACGAAAGGCACGACGGCGTCACAGTTCGGTTGTTTCACCCGTCGAATACCCTCGGGACAACCAATAAATACTGGGGGCGTCGGGGAACCAGATAGGGGTTTTCTCTTCTAAGGTTCAGGTTGGCACCCTGCCACCTCCCTTCCGCTCCAGGAGTTACACCATGTCGCTGCGATCTATCGCCCTGCTGTTCATGTGCGTCGTATTGACCGCATGCAGCAAGGTCAACCAGGAAAACTACTCGAAGCTGTCGGCGGGCATGCCCAAGGCCGAAGTCGAGACGTTGCTGGGGAAGCCGACTGACTGTTCGGGCGCGCTCGGCATGTCCAGCTGCACCTGGGGCGACCAGAAAAGCTTTATCAGCGTGCAATACGCCGGTGACAAAGTGTTGATGTTTTCCGGCCAAGGCCTGAAGTAACCTGAAGTAAACCGGGGCCAAGCGCCCACGGGAGAAAAAAATAATGATGCGGTTAGTTTTTGTGCTTTTGGCTGGCCTGGTATTGGCCGGCTGTGCCACTTCTGGCGTAGACCCGTTGGCGCCCAAGACCGTCAACAGTGTCAATCTCAAGCGTTACCAAGGGACCTGGTACGAGCTGGCCCGCCTACCGATGTATTTCCAGCGCAACTGCGCGCAATCCGAAGCCCATTACACCCTCAAGCCCGACGGCAACGTGGATGTGTTCAACCGCTGCCTGACTTCCGATTGGAAGTGGGAAGAAGCCCGGGGCACCGCTTACCCGCAGGTGCCAGGCAAGACCGACAAGCTCTGGGTCGAATTCGACACCTGGTTCTCGCGGATCCTGCCGGGTGTGGCGAAGGGAGAATATTGGGTCTTGTATGTCAGCGATGACTACAAGACCGCCATCGTTGGCGATCCGAGCCGGCGTTACATGTGGTTGCTGTCGCGCACGCCAACGGTCAATGTCGATGTGCGCGAAGAACTGCTGAGCAAGGCGCGCCAGCAGGGCTACGACACGACGCGGTTGGTCTGGCGTGCGTCGGACCGGCAGATGGCCAAGACTTCGGACTGATGTAGTAAAACACCTGTGGGAGCGAGCTTGCTCGCGATGAGGCCTTTACCGTCAACATAGATGTTGATGGAAAATCCGCTATCGCGAGCAAGCTCGCTCCCACATTGAATTGTCGTCAGCCCAGCAGTTCGCGCAGCACCCGGGTAAACGCTCGGGCGCTTTCTTCTTCGCCGGCGTGACGGCCGTCGCGAACCTGCCATTTTCCGCCGACCATCACATCGCGCACCTGGCGATCGCCGCCCGCAAACAGCCAACGATTGAGAATGCCGTCACCGGTCGCCGTGGCCAGGTAAGGATCATTGCCATCGAGCACCAGCCAGTCGGCGCGCTTGCCGACTTCCAATGCGCCGATCGGTTGGCCCAACGCCTGGGCGCCACCGTCCAGTGCGGCGTCATACAGGGTACGCCCGACCATCGGCTGATCCGTTCGGTACAACCGGTTGCGGCGCTGGTCCCGCAGCCGCTGGCCGTATTCCAGCCAGCGTAATTCCTCCACGACGCTCAACGACACATGGCTGTCAGAGCCGATGCCCATCCGCCCGCCTTGGGCTAGGAAATCCACGGCCGGAAAAATTCCGTCACCCAGGTTGGCTTCCGTGGTCAGGCACAGACCGGCAATTGCCCGGCTCTTGGCCATCAGGCTGACTTCCTGTGGATTGGCGTGGGTGGCATGAACCAGACACCAGCGTTGATCCACCTCGGCATTTTCATACAGCCATTGCAGCGGACGCACGCCGCTCCAGCTCAAGCAGTCGTCAACCTCCTTTTGCTGTTCGGCGATGTGGATATGCACGGGGCAATCGCGGTCGCTGGCGGCCAGCACATCGTGGATCTGCCCGGGTGTCACGGCGCGCAGCGAGTGGAAGCACAGGCCCAACGCCTGGGACGGTTGCCCGGCCAGGATCGGCTGCAAGCGTGACTGAAGCTTCAGGTAGTTTTCGGTGCTGTTGATGAACCGGCGCTGCCCGTCGTTGGGCTCTTGGCCGCCAAAACCGGAATGGCTGTAAAGCACCGGCAGCAGCGTCAAGCCAATGCCCACTTCACCGGCGGCCTGGCTGATACGCAAGGCCAGTTCGGCCGGATCGGCGTAATGTCTGCCGTCGGTGTTATGGTGTACGTAATGGAATTCGGCAACCGAGGTGTAGCCGGCCTTGAGCATTTCGATGTAAAGCTGCCGTGCGATGACGCCGAGCTGGTCGGGGCTGATTTTTCCGACGAGGCGGTACATCAAGTCGCGCCATGTCCAGAAACTGTCATTGGGGTTGCCCGCCATTTCCGCCAGTCCGGCCATGGCCCGCTGGAACGCATGGGAATGCAGGTTCGGCATGCCCGGGAGCAGGGGACCGCCGAGCCGTTCGGCGCCGTTTGCGTGGGAATCGGCCTGGACATGGGTCAAGACCCCCTCGGCGTTGACCTCGAGGCGTACATCATTGGCCCATCCATCAGGCAGCAGCGCACGCTCGGCAAAGAAGGCGGACATCGGTTGAACCTCGTTGCGTGTAATTTGTATATACATATACAGACGTTTGCCTGCCCGGTAAACTCCGGCAAGCTAGTCATCAACATTCGCAGAACAGGAATACGCCGTGCCGACTCCGCCTGCCAAACCGCCGCTGGCCGCAACCATGGGTGACAGTCCGGCGCCCTTGTACGCCCGCGTCAAACAAATGATCACCCAGCAGATCGACAGTGGAAACTGGCCGCCCCATTACCGCGTGCCATCGGAAAGCGAACTGGTCAGCCAGTTGGGCTTCAGCCGCATGACCATCAACCGGGCCCTGCGGGAAATGACCGCTGATGGCCTGCTGGTGCGCATGCAAGGCGTCGGCACGTTCGTCGCCGAGCCCAAGAGCCAGTCCGCACTGTTCGAAGTGCATAACATTGCGGATGAAATCGCCTCCCGTGGTCATCGCCATACGTGCAAGGTCATCACCCTGGAAGAAGAGGCCGCCGGTTCCGAGCGGGCGCTGGCCCTGGACATGCGCGAAGGCCAGAAGGTATTCCATTCGTTGATCGTGCATTTCGAAAACGACATTCCTGTGCAAATCGAGGACCGTTTCGTCAACGCGCTGGTGGCGCCTGATTACCTCAAGCAGGACTTCACTCAACAAACGCCCTATGCCTACCTGAACCAGGTTGCGCCGCTGACCGAAGGTGAGCATGTGGTCGAGGCGATCCTGGCGGAGCCGAGTGAATGCAAGCTGTTGCAGATCGAGCGGGGCGAGCCGTGCCTGTTGATCCGTCGCCGTACCTGGTCAGGGCGCCAGCCGGTGACCGCCGCACGCCTGATCCATCCGGGCTCGCGTCACAGTCTGGAAGGGCGTTTCCACAAATGAGCCAATTGAAGGTTTTACGCGCAGCGGATTACCCGTCCATGCCGTGGAAAAACGGCGGTGGCAGCACCGAGGAAATCACCCGCGATGCCGGCACCGGCCTGGAAGGTTTCGGCTGGCGCCTGTCCATTGCCGATATCGGTGAATCGGGTGGTTTTTCCACCTTCGCTGGCTACGAACGGATCATCACGGTCTTGCAAGGTGGCGGCATGACGCTGACTGTCGATGGCCACGCCACGCGGCCGCTGCATTCGCTGGATCCCTTTGCCTTCAGCGGCGAGAGCCAAGTGCAGTGCACGCTGCTGGAGGGGCCGATTCGCGACTTCAACCTGATCTACGCGCCGCAGCGTTACCGCGCGCGGCTGCAATGGCTGGGCGGCCAGCAGCGTTTTTTCAGCGAGGCGGGAACGGTATTGGTGTTCAGTGCCGCTCCGACGCTGAGGGTCAAGATGGATGAAACTGTCGAGGCACTGGGGCTTTATGACTGCCTGCAACTGAGCGGTAACGCTGGGCTGCTGGACATCACTACCCACGGCCAATGCTGCGTGATCGAGCTGACGGCTCACTAAAGAAGTCCTGCGACAGAGCTTTTGTGGCGAGGGAGCTTGCTCCCGCTCGACTGCGCAGCAGTCGCAAGGTATGGGGCCGCTTCGCAGCCCAGCGGGAGCGAGCTCCCTCGCCACAAAAAGTGCGCTCATTGTTCCCTACCCGCGCACCAACTTGTTACCGAACGCCCCAGCGTGGCGCAATACCACGCTTTTATGCCCTTCTGATTGCTTCCCAAAAACCTCCTCCAAAAATTTCATGCAGCTTGGCGGCCCTTCTATTACGAGGCTTCTCGCCGATTCTTCAATTTTTCTTGATTAGCCCTTCAACAAGTTGGCCGCTTGATTGCATATGCTTGTACATACAAGTAAAGACGTATGCGTATGAGTCCTCTGCATTCAACGCTACGTTCGCTTAATCGCTGCCCACTGCCCGGGCTGGTCTGGATTGATCGCTGAGGAGTTTTTGCTGTGACCGACGCTACCCGCAAACCTGAAAAATACCGTGACGTTGAAATCCGTGCCCCTCGCGGTAACACGCTGACCGCCAAGAGCTGGCTGACCGAAGCGCCGCTGCGCATGCTGATGAACAACCTCGACCCGGAAGTGGCCGAGAACCCCAAGGAGCTGGTGGTCTACGGTGGCATCGGGCGCGCGGCGCGCAACTGGGAGTGCTACGACAAGATCGTCGAAAGCCTCACCCATCTGAATGACGATGAAACCCTGCTGGTGCAGTCCGGCAAGCCGGTGGGCGTGTTCAAGACCCACAGCAACGCCCCGCGCGTACTGATCGCCAACTCCAACCTGGTGCCGCACTGGGCCAGTTGGGAGCACTTCAACGAGCTCGACGCCAAGGGCCTGGCCATGTACGGCCAGATGACCGCCGGCAGCTGGATCTACATCGGCAGCCAGGGCATCGTGCAAGGCACGTATGAAACCTTCGTCGAGGCCGGCCGGCAGCATTACGACTCCAACCTCAAGGGCCGCTGGGTCCTGACCGCCGGCCTCGGCGGCATGGGCGGCGCGCAACCGTTGGCCGCGACTTTGGCCGGTGCGTGCTCGCTGAACATCGAGTGCCAGCAGGTGAGTATCGATTTCCGCCTGAAAACCCGTTACGTCGACGAACAAGCCAAGGATCTGGACGACGCCCTGGCGCGCATCGAGAAATACACCGCCGAAGGCAAGGCGATTTCCATCGCACTGTGTGGGAACGCGGCTGAAATCCTGCCAGAAATGGTCCGCCGTGGTGTGCGCCCGGACATGGTCACAGACCAGACCAGCGCCCACGACCCACTCAATGGTTACTTGCCTGCCGGCTGGACCTGGGACGAATACCGTGCCCGCGCCAAGACTGAACCCGCCGCCGTGGTGAAGGCCGCCAAGCAATCGATGGCCGTCCACGTCAAAGCGATGCTCGAATTCCAGAAAATGGGCGTGCCGACCTTCGACTACGGCAACAACATCCGTCAGATGGCCCAGGAAGAAGGCGTGGAAAACGCATTCGACTTCCCGGGTTTCGTCCCGGCCTACATCCGTCCTCTGTTCTGCCGCGGCATTGGCCCGTTCCGTTGGGCGGCGTTGTCCGGTGACCCGCAGGACATCTACAAGACCGACGCCAAGGTCAAGGAACTGATCCCCGACGACGCCCACCTGCACAACTGGTTGGACATGGCTCGCGAGCGCATCAGCTTCCAAGGCTTGCCGGCGCGGATCTGCTGGGTTGGCCTGGGCCAACGCGCCAAGTTGGGCCTGGCGTTCAACGAGATGGTCCGCAGCGGCGAGTTGTCGGCACCGATCGTCATCGGCCGCGATCACCTGGACTCCGGTTCCGTGGCCAGCCCGAACCGCGAAACCGAATCCATGCAGGACGGTTCCGACGCCGTTTCCGACTGGCCACTGCTCAACGCATTGCTCAACACCGCCAGCGGCGCGACCTGGGTTTCGCTGCACCACGGCGGCGGCGTCGGCATGGGCTTCTCCCAGCACTCGGGCATGGTGATTGTCTGCGATGGCACCGACGAAGCGGCCGAACGGATTGCTCGCGTACTGCATAACGACCCGGGCACTGGCGTGATGCGCCACGCCGACGCCGGTTACCAGATCGCGATCGATTGCGCGAAGGAGCAGGGGCTCAACCTGCCGATGATCACTGGCAAGTAAGTGCAAAAACTGTGGGAGCGAGCCTGCTCGCGATGGCGGCCTGTCAGCCAACGCATGTATCGAATGTGTCGGCCTCATCGCGAGCAGGCTCGCTCCCACAAATAAGAGCATCGTTCGAACCAGAACAATCCACAGAGGTTGAACCATGGCTGTCACCAGCACACGCGATAGCAGCAAGCCGTTGATCGAGAAGCGCTCGATCGACTACATCCCGGAAGGGGAAAGACACGGTCATCTGTTTAGCCAGTTCACCCTCTGGATGGGGGCCAATCTGCAGATCACCGCCATTGTCACCGGTGCGTTGGCGGTGGTGTTGGGGGGTGATGTGTTCTGGTCGTTGATCGGTTTGCTGATCGGCCAGTTGCTCGGCGGTGGTGTCATGGCGTTGCACGCCGCCCAAGGGCCAAAGCTCGGGCTGCCGCAGATGATCTCCAGCCGGGTGCAGTTTGGTGTATATGGCGCGGCCATCCCGATCGTGCTGGTGTGCCTGATGTACCTGGGTTTCACCGCAACGGGCACCGTGCTATCCGGCCAGGCGCTGGGCCAGTTGTTTGGCGTCAGCGACAGTGTCGGCATCCTCATTTTCGCCAGTGTCATCGTGTTGGTCACGGTGCTTGGTTATCGGGTGATTCACTGGATCGGCCGTGTCGCCAGCATCATCGGTGTGATCGCCTTCGTTTACCTGTTCGCTCGCCTGATCAGCCATACGGATGTGGGCGCACTCCTGCAGATCCGCCACTTCAGTTGGAGCAGTTTCCTGCTTGCGGTGTCGCTCGCGGCCTCCTGGCAGATCGCCTTCGGCCCCTACGTCGCGGACTACTCGCGTTACCTGCCGAGCAAGACGTCCTCGGTGAAAACCTTCTTTGCCGCAGGTGCAGGTTCAGTCATCGGCGCGCAGGTGGCGATGATCCTCGGTGTGTTTGCCGCCGCCTCGGCCAACGGGCAGTTCGCCGGCCACGAAGTGGCCTATATCGTTGGCCTGGGTGGCACCGGCGCCACCGCCGCGCTGCTGTATTTCAGCATCGCGTTCGGCAAGGTCACCATTTCCACGCTGAACTCCTACGGCAGCTTCATGTGCATTGCGACCATCATCAGCGGTTTCCGTGGTCACCTGAACGTAACGCGGGTGCAACGCCTGGTGTTCGTGCTGTTCATCGTCGGCGCCGCGACCCTGATCGCGCTGCTCGGCCAGCACTCGTTCCTCGGTGCGTTCAAGTCCTTCATCCTGTTCCTGCTGGCGTTCTTTACGCCTTGGAGCGCGATCAACCTGGTGGACTACTACTGCATAACCCGCGAGCGCTATGACGTGCCGGCACTCGCCGATCCGAACGGTCGCTACGGTCGTTGGAACGCACTGGGTATCAGCGTCTACGTCTTCGGCGTACTGGTCCAGTTGCCGTTCATCGCCACCAAGTTCTATACCGGTCCGCTGGTGGAAGCCATGGGCGGTGTGGATATCTCGTGGATCATCGGCTTGGTGGTTCCGGCGGTGCTGTACTACGTCATCGCTAGAAAATGGCACAGCGCCGTACCCGATCAATTGATCCTGCCGGTCGAGCAGGACGCGGTTGACGCACAACCGAGCAGGGCGGGCCGCATCCAAGCGGTCTGATGGGACGTTGACAGGGCTGGATGCCTCTTGACTGCCGTAAGCCAATCCAACTGATTAGGAGCGTCACATAATGAAATCGAACAAGACCCTGCTGACCACATTGCTGTCCATGGGCGTGCTGGCCAGTGCCGGCGCCACGCAAGCGGCAGGCTGGTGCGAGTCGGGCAAACCGGTGAAGTTCGCCGGCCTGAACTGGGAAAGCGGCATGCTGCTGACCGACGTGATGCAAGTGGTGCTGGACAAGGGTTACGGCTGCAAGACCGATAGCCTGCCTGGTAACTCCATCACCATGGAAAACGCCCTGAGCAGCAACGACATCCAGGTGTTCGCCGAAGAGTGGGTCGGCCGCAGCGAAGTGTGGAACAAGGCCGAGAAGGCCGGCAAGGTGGTGGGCGTCGGTGCGCCGGTGGTGGGGGCCATCGAAGGCTGGTACGTGCCACGCTACGTGATCGAAGGCGATGCCAAGCGCAAGCTGGAAGCCAAGGCGCCAGGCCTGAAGAACATCGCCGACCTGAGCCAGTACGCCGCCGTGTTCAAGGATCCTGAGGAACCGTCCAAGGGTCGCTTCTACAACTGCCCGGCCGGCTGGACCTGCGAGCTGGACAACAGCGAAATGCTGAAGAGCTACGGCCTGGAAAAGACTTATACCAACTTCCGTCCGGGCACCGGCCCGGCGCTGGATGCGGCCGTGCTGTCGAGCTACAAGCGTGGCGAGCCGATCCTGTTCTACTACTGGTCGCCGACGCCGCTGATGGGCCAGGTGGACCTGGTGAAACTGGAAGAAAAACCGGGCGTGGATAAAAGCGTGAGCATCAAGGTCGGCCTGTCCAAGACCTTCCACGACGAAGCCCCGGAGCTGGTGGCTGTGCTGGAAAAGGTCAACCTGCCGATCGATATCCTGAACCAGAACCTCGGCCGCATGGCCAAAGAGCGGATCGAGTCGCCGAAGCTGGCGAAGATCTTCCTGAAGGAACATCCTGAAGTCTGGCATGCCTGGGTCAGCGAAGACGCAGCCAAGAAAATCGACGCGGCTCTGTAGGTCGAATATTTCCCGGCCAGCCAGAGGGCGGGCCGGGACGTTCACCGCATCCACCTGATCGAGAGTCTCTTATGTTTCCCGAAAGCTTTACCTTCTCCATCGCCGACTGGGTCAACGGTTGGGTCGACGCCCTGGTGACCAACTATGGCGATGTGTTCCGGCAGATCTCCGACACGTTGCTGTGGGCCATCGTCAGCCTTGAAGGCCTGCTGCGCATGGCACCCTGGTGGCTGATGCTGGCCATCGTCGGCGGTGTTGCCTGGCACGCCACCCGCAAGGTTGTCGCCACGGCGGTGATCGTCGGCCTGCTGTTCCTGGTGGGTGCGGTGGGCCTGTGGGACAAACTGATGCAGACCCTCGCGCTGATGCTGGTGGCGACGCTGATCTCGGTGATGATCGGCATCCCGCTGGGCATCCTCTCGGCGCGCAGCAACCGCCTGCGTTCGGTGCTGATGCCGTTGCTGGACATCATGCAGACGATGCCCAGCTTCGTGTACCTCATTCCGGTGTTGATGCTGTTTGGCCTGGGCAAGGTCCCGGCGATTTTCGCCACGGTGATCTATGCCGCGCCACCGTTGATTCGCCTCACCGACCTGGGCATTCGCCAGGTGGACGGTGAAGTCATGGAGGCCATCAACGCCTTTGGCGCCAATCGCTGGCAACAGCTGTTCGGCGTGCAGCTGCCCCTGGCCCTGCCGAGCATCATGGCCGGGATCAACCAGACCACCATGATGGCCCTGTCGATGGTGGTCATCGCCTCGATGATCGGCGCCCGTGGCCTGGGTGAAGACGTGCTGGTGGGCATCCAGACCCTCAACGTCGGGCGGGGCCTGGAAGCGGGGCTGGCCATCGTGATTCTCGCCGTGGTCATCGACCGCATTACCCAGGCCTATGGTCGTCCGCGGCACGAGGTGAGCAAATGAGCAACGAAGTCATCAGCAAGATCGAAGTCAAAAATGTCTTCAAGATTTTCGGCAACCGCTCCAAGGAAGCCCTGGCGCTGATCCGCCAGAACAAGACCAAGGACCAGGTGCTGGCCGAGACCGGCTGCGTGGTCGGCGTGAACGACCTGTCGCTGAGCATCGGCACCGGCGAGATCTTCGTGATCATGGGCCTGTCGGGCTCCGGAAAATCCACCCTGGTGCGCCATTTCAACCGGCTGATCGACCCAACCAGCGGCGCCATCCTGGTGGACGGCGAGGATATCCTGCAGCTGGACATGGACGCCCTGCGCGAATTTCGTCGGCACAAGATCAGCATGGTCTTCCAGAGCTTCGGCCTGCTTCCCCACAAGAGCGTGTTGGACAACGTCGCCTATGGCTTGAAAGTGCGCGGCGAAAGCAAGCAGGTGTGCGCCGAGCGCGCGCTGCACTGGATCAACACCGTCGGCCTGAAAGGCTACGAGAACAAATACCCGCACCAGCTCTCCGGCGGCATGCGCCAGCGCGTCGGCCTGGCCCGTGCCTTGGCGGCCGATACCGACATCATCCTCATGGACGAAGCCTTCAGCGCCCTCGACCCGCTGATCCGCGCGGAAATGCAGGACCAGTTGCTGGAGCTGCAAAAGACCCTGCACAAGACCATCGTTTTCATCACCCACGACCTCGACGAGGCCGTGCGCATCGGCAACCGCATTGCGATCCTCAAGGACGGCAAGCTGATTCAGGTCGGCACGCCGCGAGAGATCCTGCACTCGCCGGCGGATGAGTATGTCGATCGGTTCGTGCAGCGCAGAGCGGCGGAGGTTTGAGGTTTTGTGGGTGACAGGGCTGGCCTCTTCGCGAGCAGGCTCGCTCCCACAATGGGGCCTCCTTTGTTCACAGATTTGTGTCCAAAGGCAAATCCCTGTGGGAGCGAGCCTGCTCGCGAAAGCGTCGGCAAAGCAGCATAAATATTTAAGTTGTACAGATGAGGTCGAGGATGTCCCAGGCTGAAAAAATCATCATCACCGGCGCCCCCCTGCGCTGGCAGGACGTAGTCGCCGTCGCCCGCTTCGGCGCTACGCTCGAGCTGTCGGCCCAGGTCTGGGCGCGGATCGACAATGCCCAGGCCATCGTCCAGCGCATCGTCGAAAGCGGCGAGCGTGCCTATGGCGTCAACACCGGCCTGGGCGCCTTGTGCAATGTCTCGCTCAAGGACGAACAGCTCAGCCAATTGTCGCGCAACACCCTGCTCAGCCACGCCTGTGGCGTCGGCCCGGCACTCGCCGACGAGCAGACCCGGGCGATTCTCTGCGCCGCTATCCACAACTACAGCCAAGGCAAGTCCGGTATCCATCGCCGGGTGGTCGAGGCATTACTGGCGTTGCTCAATCGCGGCATTACGCCACAAGTGCCGTCCCAGGGCTCAGTGGGTTACTTGACCCACATGGCCCACATCGGTATCGCGCTGTTGGGCGTTGGGCAAGTCAGCTATCGCGGGCAGATCGTCCCGGCGCAACAGGCCTTGGCCGCAGAAGGCCTGCAGCCGGTGCAGTTGGGAGCGAAGGACGGTTTGTGCCTGGTCAACGGCACGCCGTGCATGACCGGGCTCAGTTGCCTGGCCCTGGCCGATGCCACGCGGCTGGTGCAATGGGCCGACGTGATCGGTGCCATGAGCTTCGAGGCCCAGCGCGGGCAGATTGCCGCGTTCGATGCCGAGATCATCGCCCTCAAGCCACACCCGGGCATGCAACAGGTTGGTGCGAATCTGCGCGCGTTGCTCGATGGCAGCGAAGTCATTGCTTCGAGCCTGGGTATCCGCACCCAGGATGCCTTGAGCATCCGCTCGATTCCCCAGGTTCACGGCGCCGCTCGCGATCAGTTGGAGCATGCTCGGCAACAGATCGAAACCGAGCTCAACGCTGTCACCGATAACCCAATGCTGCTGGGTACGCCGGAGCGTTTCCGGGTCATGTCCCAGGCCAATCCACACGGCCAGTCGGTGGCGTTGGCGGCGGACCTGCTGGCGATTGCCATGGCCGAGATCGGTTCGATCGCCGAGCGTCGCCTCGACCGCCTGATCAATCCTCACGTCAGCGGCTTGCCGGCATTTTTGGTCGCCAACCCGGGCGTGAACTCGGGAATGATGATCGTGCAATACGTTGCCGCGTCGCTGTGCGCGGAGAACAAGCAACTGGCGCAACCGGCGGTGCTGGACAATTTCGTCACCTCCGGGTTGCAGGAAGACCATTTGAGCATGGGCACCAACGCGGCCTTGAAGCTGCACCGGGCGCTGGAAAACTGCACGCAGATCCTCGCCATCGAGTACCTGCTGGCGGCCCAGGCCTTCGAGTTTCTCAAGGCGCAGCGCTTCGGCGCCGGCACCGACATCGCCTGGAAACTGCTGCGCGAGCGCGTTCCGGCCTACGACCAGGACCGCTGGCTGGCGCCGGACATCGCCAGTGCCGCCGGGCTGCTCAGCGACCCGCACCTCCTGAAAAACGTATTACCGAATTTGCATTGATCAAAAAAGCGCCAGCGTGCCAAGGCACCTATAGCCCCTAGGCATCGCCCAAAAAGCGAAGGTGACGGATAACGGAGCATTCCGGAGCGACTGGCGAATGAAAAAACAAAACTCTCAAAAGGAGCAATAAATGACTGCCTTAAACCTGATTCCCGGCCAATTGAGCCTGGCTCAATTGCGCGACATCTACCAGCAACCGGTCACCCTGAGCCTTGATGCCAGTGCGTCGGCGCAGATCAAAGCCAGCGTTGCGTGCGTGGAACAGATTCTTGCCGAGAACCGCACCGCCTATGGCATCAACACCGGTTTCGGCCTGCTGGCCTCGACTCGCATCGCAAGCGAGGACCTGGAAAACCTGCAGCGTTCCCTGGTGCTGTCCCATGCCGCCGGTGTGGGCGAGCCGATCAGCGATGCGCTGGTGCGGTTGGTCATGGTGCTCAAGGTCAACAGCCTGAGCCGAGGTTTCTCGGGCATTCGTCGGCAGGTGATCGATGCGCTGATCGCGCTGATCAACGCCGAGGTTTATCCACACATTCCGTTGAAAGGTTCGGTGGGCGCATCCGGTGACCTGGCACCGCTGGCCCACATGTCCCTGGTGCTGCTGGGCGAAGGCAAGGCCCGCTACAAGGGCGAATGGCTGCCGGCCGTCGACGCCTTGAAAGTTGCTGGCCTCGCGCCGCTGACCCTGGCCGCGAAGGAAGGCTTGGCGCTGCTCAACGGCACCCAGGTGTCCACCGCGTTTGCCTTGCGCGGCCTTTTCGAAGGCGAAGACCTGTTCGCTGGCGCCCTGGCCCTGGGTAGCCTCACTGTCGAAGCGGTGCTCGGTTCGCGTTCGCCATTCGATGCGCGCATCCATGCGGCTCGCGGCCAGAAAGGCCAGATCGATGCCGCCGCGGCCTATCGAGACCTGCTGGGCGAGCGCAGCGAAGTTTCCGATTCGCACCAGAACTGTGACAAGGTCCAGGACCCGTACTCCCTGCGTTGCCAACCGCAAGTGATGGGCGCCTGCCTGACCCAGTTCCGCCAGGCTGCCGAGGTGCTGGTGATCGAGGCCAACGCCGTGTCGGATAACCCGCTGGTGTTCGCCGCCGAGGGCGATGTGATTTCCGGTGGCAACTTCCACGCCGAACCGGTGGCGATGGCGGCGGACAACATGGCCCTGGCGATTGCCGAAATTGGCTCCCTGAGCGAGCGACGCATTTCGCTGATGATGGACAAGCACATGTCGCAGCTGCCGCCGTTTTTGGTGGCCAATGGCGGTGTGAACTCCGGGTTCATGATTGCCCAGGTGACAGCGGCGGCGCTGGCGAGTGAAAACAAAGCGCTGTCCCATCCTCATTCGGTGGATAGCCTGCCGACCTCGGCCAACCAGGAAGACCACGTCTCCATGGCCCCGGCCGCTGGCAAGCGCCTGTGGGAAATGGCCGAGAACACCCGCGGGATCCTGGCGGTGGAGTGGCTGGCGGCGTGCCAAGGGCTGGACCTGCGCGGCGGTTTGAAGACCTCCGCCAAGCTGGAACAGGCCCGGGGTCTGTTGCGTGCAGAAGTGCCGTTCTATGAGAAGGACCGATTCTTTGCCCCGGATATCAATGCAGCGAGTGAATTGTTGGCGAGTCGCTGCCTGAACGAGCTGGTCACGGCGCAGTTGTTGCCGAGTCTTTAAGGGCCTCATCGCGAGCAAGCTCGCTCCCACAGGGGTAGGGGTTGAACATTCATTTGGGTACACCCTGACCCTTGTGGGAGCGAGCCTGCTCGCGATTCGATTTTGAACGCGACGAGGAAACCGGGATGAAAACCCTCTGGCAAAACTGCCACGCCGCCACCATGGCCCAGGGCGTCTACTCGATCATAGAAGACGCCGCCATCGTCACCCAGGGCGAGCACATTCAATGGATCGGCCCCCGTGCCGAACTGCCGATGGGCGACTATCCGGCGGTCAACGACCTCAAGGGCGCCTGGGTCACGCCGGGGCTGATCGACTGCCACACCCACACGGTGTTTGGCGGCAACCGCAGCGGTGAATTCGAACAGCGCCTGCAAGGCGTCAGCTACGCCGAAATAGCGGCGGCCGGCGGTGGCATCGCCAGCACCGTGCGCGCCACCCGCGCCGCCAGTGAGGACGAGCTGTTCGCCAGCGCCGCCAGACGCCTGAAGAGCCTGATGCGCGATGGCGTGACCACGGTGGAAATCAAGTCCGGCTACGGCCTGGACCTGGCCAGCGAGCGCAAGATCCTGCGCGTCATCCGCCGCCTCGGTGCCGAGCTTCCGGTCAGTGTGCGCAGCACGTGCCTGGCGGCCCATGCCTTGCCGCCGGAATACCAGGATCGCGCCGATGACTACATCGAGCACATTTGCGCTGAAATGCTGCCCGCGTTGGCGGCTGAAGGGCTGGTGGACGCCGTTGACGCTTTTTGCGAGTACCTGGCCTTTTCCCCGGCGCAGGTCGAGCGGGTGTTTATCACCGCGCAGCAATTGGGCCTGCCGGTGAAGCTGCACGCTGAACAATTGTCGTCGCTCAATGGCTCCAGCCTGGCGGCGCGCTACCAGGCGCTGTCGGCCGATCACCTGGAGTTCATGACCGAGGACGACGCCAAGGCCATGGCCGCGTCCGGCACCGTGGCGGTGTTGTTGCCAGGGGCGTTTTATTTCCTGCGTGAAACCCAGCTGCCGCCCATGGATGCCCTGCGCAAGCACGGCGTGAAAATCGCCGTGGCCAGCGACCTCAACCCCGGCACCTCGCCGGCATTGTCGTTGCGCTTGATGTTGAACATGGCGTGCACCTGTTTGCGTATGACCCCGGAAGAAGCCCTGGCTGGGGCGACGATCCACGCGGCTCAAGCCTTGGGCATGGCCGGGACCCATGGTTCGCTGGAAGCGGGCAAGGTAGCGGACTTTGTCGCCTGGGACATCGATCGCCCCGCTGACCTGTCCTATTGGCTCGGTGGCGAGCTGGAAAAACGCGTCGTGCGTCACGGCGTGGAAATCGATTGAGGAGAACGGTTGTGGAGAAGGTCCTGAATTTCAAGCAAGGGCGCGTGCCGCTGTTGATCAGCATGCCTCATGCCGGCCTGCGCCTGACCCCGGCGGTACAGGCCGGATTGATCCCGCAAGCCCAAAGCCTGCCGGACACCGATTGGCACATTCCGCGGCTCTATGAGTTTGCCGATGAGCTTGGCGCCAGCACCCTGGCCGCCGAATACTCACGGTTCGTCGTTGACCTGAACCGGCCCTCCGATGACAAACCGATGTACGTCGGTGCCACCACCGGCTTGTACCCGGCGACGCTGTTTGATGGCGTGCCGTTGTTTCGTGAAGGTCTGGAGCCATCCGCCGAAGAGCGGGCGACGTACCTGCAACAGGTCTGGATGCCCTATCACCAAGCGCTGCAGCAAGAACTGGCGCGGCTCAAGGCCGAGTTCGGCTATGCCTTGCTGTTCGATGCCCACTCGATCCGCTCGGTGATCCCGCACCTGTTCGACGGCAAGCTGCCGGATTTCAACCTGGGCACCTTCAACGGCGCCAGTTGCAATCCGACGCTGGCGAGCGAACTCGAAGGCATTTGCGCCCGCCATGATCAGTTCACCCACGTGCTGAACGGGCGTTTCAAGGGCGGGCACATCACCCGCCATTACGGCAACCCGGCCCAGGACATCCATGCGGTGCAACTGGAGCTATGCCAGAGCACCTACATGGAAGAGTTCGAACCGTTCAACTATCGGCCCGACCTGGCGGCGCCGACCCAGGTGGTGCTCAGGGAATTGCTCGAAGGTTTCCTGGCGTGGGGGCGGCAGGCCTACAAGAAATAAAGACCTACCCAATACCTGTGGCGAGGGGATTTATCCCCGCTGGGTCGCGAAGCGGCCCCAAAGATAGATGATCCACACGGATTCAGAATTTTGGGACTGCTACGCAGTCCAGCGGGGATAAATCCCCTCGCCACAGGTTTATGGGCGCTGACTCCCTGGAATGGGGACTGTCGCCACCGTGCAAAACCAAGTCGCCACAGTTCACCTTCGCCCCCTCGACGCTGCGTAATGTTCCAGGCACGGTGCATCTAGACGCCGACCTACAACAATCCACTGCCGCACGAGACCCACGCGATGAAAAGACTGTCCAAACGCTGTCTATCGTTCCTCTGCGGTACCGTTCTACTAAGCTCCGGCGCGATGGCCGCCGAGCCTGCGTCTTGCCAGGCCGTACGCATGGGCGTGGTCAACTGGACCGACGTCATTGCCACCAGTGGCATGGCGGACGTACTGCTCACCGGCCTTGGCTACGAAAGCAAGCAGACCAGCGCCGTGCAACAGATCATCTTCGCCGGCATCCGCGACAAGCGACTCGATATCTTCCTGGGCTATTGGAAACCGGCGATGGACAAGAACATCGCCCCGTTCCTGGCGGCCAACCAAGTGAAGGTCCTGGACAAACCTAGCCTGGCCGACGCCCAGGCCACGCTCGCCGTGCCCGATTACGTGGCGGCGGCAGGGCTCAAGAGCTTTGCCGATATCGCCCGGTTCAAGGATGAGCTCGGCGGCAAGATCTACGGCATCGAGCCGGGCAGTGGCGCCAACACCACCATCAAGACCATGATCGAGACCAATCACTTTGGCCTCAAGGATTTCAAACTGATCGAATCCGGCGAGGCGGGGATGTTGGCGGCGGTGCAACGGGCGGTGAATCGCAAGGAGTTCGTGGTCTTCGTTGGCTGGACCCCGCACCCGATGAACATCAACATGAACATCGCCTACCTGACGGGCAGCGAAGACGTGTATGGCCCGAACGAAGGTGCCGCGACTGTCTCCACCGTGACCGCGCCGGACTACGCCCAGCGTTGCCCCAACGTCCAGCGGCTGCTGGAAAACCTGACGTTTACCGCTGCCCAGGAAAGTCAGCTGATGGTGCCGATCATGGAGCGCAAGACTCCCCAGGACGTCGCAAGGCAATGGCTGCGCGAGCACCCCGAGGATCTGCAGCGTTGGCTGGCCGGCGTGACCAGCTTCGACGGCAAGGATGGAATTGCAGCGGTGCAGGCGAGTCTCAAGAACTGATGCAAGCTCCTGGACATTGAGAACCCCGTGGCCTACCCACTTTCCCAGGCAATGACTGCCTTCATCGACAAGACCCTGAGCTTCACGAGCCCGGACGACAGCCTCGCCGGCTCGCGCGAGGCCTACAGCCAGATGTGTCGGGCATTCACCCCGTCGCGCCCGTCAACGCTTGCAGTCGAGGACCTGCAATTGGCTGGCGTGGCCATCCGCACCTATCACGCGCGCGTCGCGCCACCATTGGCCGGCTGGCCGTGCATCCTTTACCTGCACGGTGGTGGTTGGGTGGTAGGGGACCTGGATTCCCATGACTTCATTTGCATGGAGCTGGCTGAAAGCCTTGGTGTACTGGTCGTGGCGGTGGACTACCGGCTCGCCCCGGAGCATCCCTATCCGGCCGGTTTCGAAGACTGCCTCGCGGTGTGGCATCACTTGGCAGACGTCCCATTCGCCATTGATCCACGACGCAAAGCGCTGGCTGGCGACAGCGCTGGAGGCAATCTCGCCGCCGCGTTGTGCCTGGCCCTGCGTGATGCAGGCCAGCCTCAGCCGCGAACCCAAGTGCTGATTTACCCGGCGCTAGGCGGCCCCGCGCATTTGCCGTCGCGCCAGGAGTGTTTCGACGCACCTCTCTTGAGCAGCAGCGACCTGCAACGCTACGACGCCATGTACCTGCACGGTGCCGCCCCCACGCCCTACGCCGCCCCGTTGCTTGCCGACGATCTGAGCGGTTTGGCGCCTGCCTTTGTCGCCGTCGCGCAATGGGACCCCCTGCGTGATGACGGCGTTCTTTATCACGAGCGATTGAATGTCGCAGGGGGCGTGTCGGTCCTGTATCGGGGGGAAGGGCTGGTCCACGGTTGCCTGCGCGCACGTGGCCTGGTGCCAGAGGTCGATCAGATGTATCGCACACTGCTGGCATACCTGGCTGACACGCTTTGACTGTGCGGGGGCATGCTCATTGAGGTGATTCGGGTTTATGATGCCGGACGGCAGACTAAATAGAAGTCCCCACAGGGATGACTCGACCCCTTACGGAGCGCGCAATGCAGACTTTGTACCCGCAGATCAAACCCCATGCCCGGCACGATCTGGCTGTCGATGACACCCACACGCTCTACGTCGATGAAAGCGGCTCGCCAGAAGGCCTGCCGGTGGTGTTCATTCATGGTGGCCCGGGGGCCGGTTGCGATGCGCAAAGCCGCCGCTATTTCGATCCGAACCTGTATCGCATCGTCACGTTCGACCAGCGCGGTTGTGGTCGTTCCACGCCTCACGCCAGCCTGGAAAACAACACCACCTGGGATCTGGTCGAGGACCTGGAGCGCATCCGCAAACATCTGGGCATCGAGAAGTGGGTGCTGTTCGGCGGCTCCTGGGGGTCAACGTTGGCCCTGGCCTACGCCCAGACCCATCCGGAGCGGGTGCATGGCTTGATCTTGCGTGGGATCTTTCTCTGCCGTCCCCAGGAAATCGAGTGGTTCTACCAGGCCGGCGCCAGCCGCCTGTTTCCGGATTACTGGCAGGACTACATCGCGCCGATCCCACTGGATGAGCGCGACGACCTGCTCAGCGCCTTTCACAAGCGCCTGACCGGTAACGACCAGATCGCCCAGATGCACGCGGCCAAGGCCTGGTCGACGTGGGAGGGCCGTACCGCGACCCTGCGCCCGAATCCGCTGGTGGTCGACCGCTTCTCCGAGCCACAGCGCGCGCTGTCGATTGCCCGGATCGAATGCCACTACTTCACCAACAATGCATTTCTTGAACCCAACCAGTTGATCCGCGACATGGGCAAGATCGCCCATTTGCCCGGCGTCATCGTGCATGGCCGCTACGATGTGATCTGCCCACTGGACAACGCCTGGGAGCTGCACCAGAACTGGCCCAACAGCGAGTTGCAGGTGATTCGCGACGCCGGCCATGCAGCCTCGGAGCCAGGGATCACCGATGCGCTGGTACGCGCGGCCGCGCAAATGGCCCGACGCCTGCTTGATCTGCCGCCCGAAGAAGCATGAAAGGGTTGCTGCAACGGGTTCGCGGCGCCCGGGTAGAAGTCGCGGGGGAAATTGTCGGTGCGGTGGACCATGGTTTGCTGGTGCTGGTGGCTGTCGAGCCCGGGGATACCCCTGCCCACGCCGACAAACTCCTGCATAAGCTGCTTAACTACCGGGTGTTCAGCGACGCCGACGGGAAGATGAACCTGTCCCTGGTGGATGTGCAGGGCGGTTTGCTGTTGGTGTCGCAATTCACCCTGGCGGCGGACACCAGGAGCGGCTTGCGCCCGAGTTTTTCGACCGCCGCGCCTCCCGCTCTCGGTGAAGAGTTGTTCGACTATTTGCTCAGCCAGGCGAAACAGGTGCATGGCACCGTGGCATCAGGTAGATTCGGCGCCGACATGCAAGTGCATCTGGTCAATGATGGCCCGGTAACCTTTCTGTTACAGGCCTGAAAGCGTTTGAAACATCTTTTCGGTCCGGTTTCGAGGCAAAACAGGATGTTTTCTCGATAAATACTTTGCTAGCCCTGATGCGTTGTCACGCGGCCTACTAGATAATCGCGCGCTACGGGGGACCAGCGTTCGCTGGTCCATTTGACTTAGGTAGAGACTTGTCCTGAACCGTTTGGGGAATCATTTTGCCCCGTCGGAGTCGGAACAATGCTCGCCAACTTGGCAAGAGTGGTCCGCAGGAACGGTTTTTCAGCGCCGTTACCGTGTAGATACTTTATCTGGCCGTTGGTTTTTTGATCAGTTTTCGGCGAGGGTTGCTCGTGATTGTTAGTCCCTGTAATGCACCAAAAATGACTGCCAAACGGTTTAGAAACGCTCTGGTAGCGGGCTCGGCCCTGTTGTGCCTGTTTGGCGCCGGCCAACTGTGGGCATTCAGCCTGGATGATGTATCGGCGAAGGCACAAGAACTGGCCGGGCAGAAGTTCGAAGCCCCGCGCAGCAATTTGCCGAATGAATTCCGCGAAATGAAGTTCGCCGATTATCAGAAAATTCGTTTCCGCACTGAAAAAGCTGAATGGGCCGACCAGAAGACGCCGTTCCGGCTGTCGTTCTATCACCAGGGCATGCACTTCGACACGCCGGTGAAAATCAATGAGATCACCGCGACCACCGTCGATGAGATCAAATATGACCCGGCGCGCTTCGATTTCGGTGACGTCAAGTTCGATCCCAAGGCGACCGAACAGCTGGGCTACGCGGGATTCCGTGTGCTATACCCGATCAACAAGGCCGACAAGCAAGACGAGATCATGACCATGCTGGGCGCGAGCTACTTCCGCGTCATCGGCAAAGGCCAGGTTTACGGCTTGTCCGCGCGTGGCATGGCCATCGACACCGCACTGCCGTCGGGTGAAGAGTTCCCACGCTTTCGCGAATTCTGGATCCAGCGCCCGAAACCGACCGACAAGCATCTGGTGATCTTCGCCTTGCTGGATTCGCCACGGGCGACCGGCGCCTATCGCCTGACGCTGCGTCCAGGCACCGACACCGTGGTCGACGTGAAATCGCGTGTATTCCTGCGTGATCGCGTCAACAAGCTGGGCATCGCCCCGTTGACCAGCATGTTCCTGTTTGGCGCCAACCAGCCGTCCAAAGTGCTGAACTACCGTCGCGAGCTCCACGACTCGAGCGGCCTGTCCATTCATGCCGGCAACGGCGAGTGGATCTGGCGTGCCTTGAACAACCCGAAACACCTGGCCGTGAGCAGCTTCTCGGTGGAAAACCCGCGTGGTTTCGGCTTGCTGCAACGTGGCCGTGACTTCAGCCACTACGAGGACCTGGACGACCGTTACGACAAGCGTCCAAGCGCCTGGATCGAGCCGAAAGGCGATTGGGGCAAGGGCACCGTGAACCTGGTCGAGATCCCGACTGCCGATGAAACCAACGACAACATCGTTGCGTTCTGGAGCCCGGAAAAGCTGCCTGAGCCAGGCCAGCCTCTGGACTTCGCCTATCGCCTGCACTGGACCCTCGATGAAGCCAGCCTGCACTCGCCAGACAGCGCCTGGGTCAAGCAGACCCTGCGTTCCACCGGCGACGTCAAACAGTCCAACCTGATCCGCCAGCCGGATGGCAGCGTGGCCTACCTGGTTGATTTTGAAGGCCCGTCCCTGCAAGCCCTGCCGGAAAACGCAGAGGTGCGTAGCCAGGTGAGCGTCGGCGACAACGCCGAGATCGTTGAAAACAGCGTGCGCTACAACCCGGAAACCAAGGGCTGGCGCTTGACGCTGCGCCTGAAGATCAAGGACCCGAGCAAGGCCACCGAAATGCGTGCCGCCCTGGTCCGGCCGCTTGTGCCGGTCGAACTGCCGGCCGCCTCGCATTCCGTGACCACCTTGGCCAAGGCCGACAAGGTTGCCAAGCAGCAGAGCGAGAAAGAAAAAACCAACGAGCAAGCCAACGAGCAAAAAGAAGCCAAGGCCGTCAAGGCGTCCACCGCCGCCGCCGAGCCGACCCCAACCCCGCAGGAACCGGAACAGACTGAGCAAGTCCTGACCGAGACCTGGAGCTATCAGTTGCCTGCCGATGAGTAATACTCCCGTACAACCAGAATCTCTTCGCGAGTATCTGGCCCATTTGCCGATGACCGACGAGCAGCGCGCCGAGCTGGCGGGCTGCAAGTCCTTCAGCGAACTGCATGAACGCCTGGCTTCGCCGACATTCGATGCACCCACCGAGGCGGCCCAAGCCTCGGTAGGCCGTCGCCTGACGCTGAGCACCGCCGAGGAACTCGAGGACGCCGAAATGCTGGCGCTCGATTCCAGTGGTCGGGTGTGCTTGAAAGCAACGCCGCCGATTCGCCGGACCAAGGTCGTGCCGGAGCCATGGCGTACCAATATCCTGGTGCGTGCATGGCGCCGCCTGACCGGTCGCACCAACCCGCCGAAGCCGCCCAAGGACGAGCGCGTTTTGCCGCACGCTCGCTGGCGCACCGTGGGGTCGATCCGTCGTTATATCCTGCTGATACTGATGCTCGGCCAGACCATCGTCGCCGGCTGGTACATGAAAGGCATCATGCCGTACCAGGGCTGGTCGCTGGTGGACCTGGACGAAGTGCTGCACCAGCCGTTGTTGCAAACGGCCACGCAAGTGCTGCCGTATGCGCTGCAAACCAGCATCCTGATCATGTTCGGGATCTTGTTCTGCTGGGTGTCGGCCGGTTTCTGGACCGCGCTGATGGGCTTTCTCGAACTGCTCACCGGTCATGACAAGTACCGTATCTCCGGTGCCAGCGCCGGCAACGAGCCAATTCCGAAAGACGCTCGCACCGCGCTGGTGATGCCGATCTGCAACGAGGACGTGCCACGGGTATTCGCCGGGCTGCGCGCCACCTTCGAATCCGTCGCGGCCACCGGTGACCTGGATCGCTTCGACTTCTTCGTGCTCAGCGACAGTAACGAGACCGATATCTGCGTCGCCGAACAGCAAGCCTGGCTGGATGTCTGCCGGGAAGCCGGCGGCTTCGGCAAGATCTTCTATCGCCGTCGCCGTCGCCGCGTGAAGCGCAAGAGCGGCAACCTCGACGACTTCTGCCGTCGTTGGGGCAGTGACTACAAGTACATGGTCGTGCTCGATGCGGACTCCGTGATGAGCGGCGAATGCCTGACCAGCCTGGTGCGTCTGATGGAAGCCACGCCGGACGCCGGCATCATCCAGACCGCGCCAAAAGCCTCGGGCATGGACACGCTGTATGCACGCATGCAGCAGTTCGCCACCCGCGTCTATGGTCCACTGTTCACCGCCGGCCTGCACTTCTGGCAGTTGGGTGAGTCGCACTATTGGGGCCACAACGCGATCATCCGCATGAAACCGTTCATCGACCACTGCGCCCTGGCGCCGTTGCCGGGTAAAGGGGCGTTCTCGGGTGCGATCCTATCCCACGACTTCGTTGAAGCGGCGCTGATGCGCCGCGCCGGTTGGGGCGTGTGGATTGCCTATGACTTGCCAGGCAGCTACGAGGAGTTGCCGCCGAACCTGCTGGACGAACTCAAGCGTGACCGTCGCTGGTGCCACGGCAACCTGATGAACTTCCGGCTGTTCCTGGTCAAGGGCATGCACCCGGTGCACCGCGCGGTATTCCTGACGGGCGTGATGTCCTACCTGTCGGCGCCGCTGTGGTTCTTCTTCCTGGTGCTGTCCACCGCGCTATTGGCCGTGAACACGCTGATGGAGCCGCAATACTTCCTGGAGCCGCGCCAGCTATATCCGCTCTGGCCGCAATGGCACCCGGAGAAGGCCATCGCCCTGTTCTCGACCACCATCGTGCTGCTGTTCCTGCCCAAGCTCTTGAGTATCGTGCTGATCTGGGCAAAAGGCGCGAAAGAGTTCGGTGGCAAGTTCAAGGTCACGATGTCGATGCTGCTGGAGATGCTGTTCTCCATGTTGCTGGCGCCGGTGCGCATGATCTTTCATACCCGCTTCGTCCTTGCCGCTTTCCTGGGCTGGGCCGCGACCTGGAACTCGCCCAAGCGTGACGACGACTCCACGCCATGGAGCGAAGCCATCAAGCGCCACGGCCCGCAGACCTTACTGGGCTTCTTCTGGGCACTGCTGGTGATCTGGCTGAACCCAAGCTTCCTGTGGTGGCTCGTGCCGATCGTCGGCTCGCTGATGCTGTCGATCCCGGTCTCGGTGATTTCCAGTCGCGTGGGCCTGGGCTTGAAGTCCCGTGATGAAAGACTGTTCCTGATCCCCGAGGAATACGCACCGCCTCAGGAGCTGCTGTCGACTGACCAGTACACCCACGAAAACCGTTGGCACGCGCTGAACGACGGCTTCATCCGGGCGGTGGTCGATCCGCAACAGAATGCCTTGGCGTGTGCATTGGCGACTTCCCGTCACGGCCAGGCCGAACCGATTGAATGGCTACGGGTCGAACGCGTCCGTCACGCACTGAAGGCTGGCCCGGCCGGTCTCAGCAATGCCGAGCGACTGGCGCTGCTGAGCGACCCGGTTGCCTTGTCCCGCCTGCATGAGCAGGTCTGGAACGAGGCGCATCCCGAGTGGCTGGCGGCATGGCGTGAGTCGGTCAAGGCCGATCCACATGCACCGTTGCTGCCGCTTCAGCCGGTTAGCGTACAGCCTCAGTTGGCCTGATAAACAAAAAGCCCCGCTTCTGAAAGGAAGCGGGGCTTTTTGTTGGGCGCAAACTCAGTTTTTCCAGCAGCCCGCCCCCACAATTGCCTTGCTGTGTACATGACTGCTGCGGCGTTGAAGATCAAATGTGGGAGCGAGCCTGCTCGCGATGAGGCCGGCATATTCAACATCTCCACTGGCCGTGACCCCGCCATCGCGAGCAGGCTCGCTCCCACAATGGATTTGCGGTGTACGTGAGAGCTGCGGCGCTGAAGATCAAATGTGGGAGCGAGCCCGCTCGCGATGGGGCCGGCACGTTCGACATCTTCACTGGCCGTGACACCGCCATCGCGAGCAGGCTCGCTCCCACAATGGATTTGCGGTGTACGTGAGAGCTGCGGCGCTGAAGATCAAATGTGGGAGCGAGCCTGCTCGCGATGGGGCCGGCACGTTCGACATCTCCACTGGCCGTGACACCGCTATCGCGAGCAGGCTCGCTCCCACAATGGGTTTGCGGTGTACGTGAAAGCTGCGGCGCTGAAGATCAAATGTGGGAGCGAGCCTGCTCGCGATGAGGCCGGCACGTTCGACATCTTCACTGGCCGTGACACCGCTATCGCGAGCAGGCTCGCTCCCACAATGGGTTTGCGGTGTAGGTGAGAGCTGCGGCGTTGAAGATCAAATGTGGGAGCGAGCCTGCTCGCGATGAGGCCGGCACGTTCGACATTTTCACTGGCCGTGACACCGCTATCGCGAGCAGGCTCGCTCCCACAATGGATTTGCGGTGTACGTGAGAGCTGCGGCGTTGAAGATCAACTGTGGGAGCGAGCTTGCTCGCGATGGGGCCGGCACGTTCGACATCTCCACTGGCCGTGACACCGCTATCGCGAGCAGGCTCGCTCCCACAATGGGTTTGCGGTGTAGGTGAGAGCTGCGGCGCTGAAGATCAAATGTGGGAGCGAGCTTGCTCGCGATGAGGCCGGCATATTCAACATCTCCACTGGCCGTGACACCGCTATCGCGAGCAGGCTCACTCCCACAGTGGATTTGCGGTGTACGTGAGAGCTGCGGCGCTGAAGATCAAATGTGGGAGCGAGCCTGCTCGCGATGAGGCCGGCATATTCAACATCTCCACTGGCCGTGACACCGCTATCGCGAGCAGGCTCGCTCCCACAATGGGTTTGCGGTGTACGTGAGGGCTGCGGCGCTGAAGATTGAATGTGGGAGCGAGCCTGCTCGCGATAAGGCCGGCACGTTCGACATCTTCACTGGCCGTGACACCGCTATCGCGAGCAGGCTCGCTCCCACAATGGGTTTGCGGTGTACGTGAGAGCTGCGGCGCTGAAGATTGAATGTGGGAGCGAGCCTGCTCGCGATGAGGCCGGCACGTTCGACATCTTCACTGGCCGTGACACCGCTATCGCGAGCAGGCTCGCTCCCACAATGGGTTTGCGGTGTAGGTGAGAGCTGCGGCGTTGAAGATCAAATGTGGGAGCGAGCCTGCTCGCGATGAGGCCGGCACGTTCGACATTTTCACTGGCCGTGACACCGCTATCGCGAGCAGGCTCGCTCCCACAATGGATTTGCGGTGTACGTGAGAGCTGCGGCGTTGAAGATCAACTGTGGGAGCGAGCTTGCTCGCGATGGGGCCGGCACGTTCGACATCTCCACTGGCCGTGACACCGCTATCGCGAGCAGGCTCGCTCCCACAATGGGTTTGCGGTGTAGGTGAGAGCTGCGGCGCTGAAGATCAAATGTGGGAGCGAGCTTGCTCGCGATGAGGCCGGCACATTCGATATCTTCTTTCGCGAGCAAGCCCTCTAGTCCAAGTTAAACCCTGAACCGCCCCACCAACGTTTGCAAGTGAACCCCCAGCCGCGCCAGTTCAGCGCTCGAAGCTGCGGTTTCCTCGCTGGACGACGCTGTCTGCTCCGACACATCACGCACATTCAGCACGCTGCGGTTGATCTCCTCAGCGACGGCGCTTTGCTGTTCGGCAGCCGCGGCGATCTGTTGGTTCATCGACTGGATCGCCGACACCGTGCGCGTGATGTTCTCCAGTGAGCCCCCGGCGCGGCGGGTCAGTTCGACGCTGCTGTCGGTCAGGCTGCGGCTGTTGTCCATGATGGTCGCGACCTGTTCGGTACCGTTTTGCAAACCGACGATCAGCTCTTCGATTTCTTCGGTGGATTTCTGGGTGCGTTGGGCCAGGCTGCGAACCTCGTCAGCCACCACGGCGAAGCCTCGCCCGGCTTCACCAGCACGGGCTGCCTCGATGGCTGCGTTGAGGGCCAGCAGGTTGGTTTGCTGGGCCACGGACTTGATCACGTCCAGGACGCTGCCGATCTTGTCGCTTTCACGCTTCAGATCGCCCATGGCAGCGGTGGAGTTGCCCACCTCTTTAGCCAGGCGCTCGATCTGAGCGATGGCTTCGCCAACCACCTTGTCGCCTTCACGGGCCTGTTGGTCGGCTGCGACGGCGGCCTCGGAAGCTTCCTCGGCGTTGCGGGCCACTTCCTGCACCGTGGCGGTCATCTCATGCATGGCCGTGGCAACCTGATCGGTTTCCACTTTTTGACTGTTGACCCCGGCGCTTGTCTGCTCGGTCACGGCGGAGAGTTGGTCAGCGGCGCTGGCAATCTGGGTGACGCCTTCACCGATGCCACCGATCAGCTGCCGCAAGCCCACGGTCATGCGTTGCATGGCCCGTTGCAGTTGGCCGAGTTCGTCGCGGCGGTCAGACGTGAGGTTGTGGGTGAGGTCGCCTGCGGCGACGCGTTCCGCCACCTTCAGCGTCTCATCCAGCGGGCCGACAATCTGGCGGGTAATGACCAGGGCAGCGACCACGCCAAACAACAGGGCCAGGGCGGCGGCTGCGATCAGGACGGTCTTGGCTTGAGCGGTGTCGTGGTCGCGCACGGCGGTCTGGGACACGGTGAGTTTCTGGCTGGAATCGATCAATACCTGGCCTTGCTCGATCATGCGCTGCAGCGCAGCGCCGTTGTCGAGCTGGGAATCACGAAACTGGCTGACCGCCGCTCGATAGACATTCATCGAGTCGCTGGCCTGCTGAAGTTTGTCGGCGTGCTCCTCGGGCAACTGGGCTGGCAAGCGTGCCAGCAGTTTCAGGACATCGGTGATTGCGTCGATGGCCGGTTGCTGGGCCTCGCTTTTGCCGCTGTAGGTGTAGCCGCGAACCTGATAGCGCGCCTGCTGGATCGCCTTGCTCAGGGTCACTATGTTGTTGAACTGGGCAATATCGCCGCCTTGCAGCAGCGATTTTTCTACCTCGGCGACGCGGGCCACGGTGTTGTCGGCGCTGGCGCCCAGTTTGCTGCGGGCATCTTCGCGGCTGACGGTGGCGCTGGTCATCAGCTCGAAAGCACTTTTGTATTCGGCGACGGCGGCCAATTGCTGGTCGACCAGCGCAACGTCCGCCGGCCGTTCAATCAACTCGCGAGCAGTCTTCAGCCCGGCTTCGAGTTTGCCGAGCAGGTCGTTGACCTGTTGCGGCCCTTTCTCGCCTCGGGTGTTGTTGTAGTCGGTGCTGGCCAGGTTCAGGTCCTTGCTCAAGTCATTGAGACTGGCAATGAACCCCAGCTTGTCGCCCCGGCTGATGACATTGCCCAGGCCGGACCAACCGGTGAATGCAATCATCAAGGTGAGGAACAGCACGAGGCCGAAGCCCGCGCCGAGTTTGCGATTGACGCTTACATTTCCCAGACCCTGGGCAAGCCACCGGAACATGCTGATACTCCCTTGGAGCGTTTATATTGGTTTTATGGGGACTGTATCGGCGGCTTTGGTGGGTTCTGTAGGCGTTTGCCGAGATTTCGTGGCGAGGTGTCTGTCAGCGTGCTGCAGGGTCAGAACAACCGCGCCAGGAGGGCAGTGACGGCGGTCTCGACCCGCAGGATCCGGTCGCCCAGCTGCACCGGCTGCAGGCCGGCCTTGCCCAGCAGGTCGATCTCGTAAGGGATCCAGCCACCTTCCGGGCCGATTGCCAGGGTCACCGGTTCCGTCAGTGCCCGGGGGCAAGGCGGATGATTGCCGGGGTGGCCGACCAACCCGAGGGTGCCATCGACGATGGCCGGCAGGCGATCCTCGACGAAGGGCTTGAAGCGCTTTTCGATGACGATCTCAGGCAGCACGCTGTCCCGGGCCTGCTCGAGGCCCAGGATCAATTGCTCGCGAATGGCTTCGGGCTCCAGGAATGGCGTCTGCCAGAAGCTTTTCTCCACGCGGTAACTGTTGACCAGTACCACACGCGGCACGCCCATGGTCGCCACGGTCTGGAACACTCGCCTGAGCATCTTCGGCCGCGGCAATGCCAGTACCAGCGTCAGCGGCAATTTGGCCGGCGGTGGCTGGTCGAGGGTCACTTGCAGTTCGGCCTCGCGAGGGTCCAGGCGCAGCACCTGGGCGGAGCCCATCAAGCCGTCGATGCGGCCGACCCGCAGGCTGTCGCCGACAATACAGCGATGGACTTCCTGCATATGGGTCAACCGACGGTCGCTCAGGACGACGCGGTCAGGCCCGATGAAATCGGCCTCTTCGAGCAGCAGCAGGTTCACGCTTGGGTCGCTGGCGGCTGGTCGTTGTGATCATCGACGTGCTGGTCCTCAGGCTCTTCCCGGCGCTTGCGCACCAGGCCGCCGAACAGGATGCCGATTTCAAACAGCAGCCACATCGGTACCGCCAGCAAGGTCTGGGAGAAGATGTCCGGTGGTGTGAGGATCATGCCGACCACAAAGCAGCCGATGATCACGTACGGGCGGATCTTCTTCAGGTAGGCGACATCGACCACGCCGATCCACACCAGCAGCACCACCGCCACGGGGATCTCGAACGCCACGCCGAAGGCGAAGAACAGCGTCATGACGAAATCCAGGTAGCTGGTGATGTCGGTCATCATTTCCACGCCCGCCGGGGTGGCGGCGGCGAAGAATTTGAAGATCAGCGGGAACACGAAGAAGTAGGCGAAGGCCATGCCCGTGTAGAACAGCAGGATGCTCGACACCAGCAGCGGCACGGCGATGCGTTTTTCGTGCTTGTACAGGCCCGGTGCGATGAAGCCCCAGATCTGATGCAGGATCACCGGGATCGCCAGGAACAGCGAGACCATCATCGTCAACTTCAGCGGCGTCAGGAACGGCGACGACACGTCGGTGGCGATCATCGTCGCACCCACCGGCAGGTACTCGCGCAGCGGCGTGGAGACGAAGGTGTAGATCTGCTGGGTGAAGGCAAACAGCCCGGCGAAGATAACGAAAACCGCCGCGACGCAACGCAGCAGGCGGGTGCGCAACTCGGTGAGGTGCGATACCAGCGGCATTGGCTGGTCGTTTTCAGGGATATCGCTCATGGGGCTCGTGGCGGCAAAGTGGGATCGTTGGGAGTCGGTGTCGTCGCAGGCGCCGGATCGACCGGTTTAACCGGTTCAGCCACCGCTGGCGAGGCTTCGACAGCCGGTGCCTGGGGTGCGGTCGTCGGCTCGGCCACAGGCTGGACCGGTGTCGGCTCCTGCTGGGTCGGCGTGAAGATTTTTAGCGCTTCCTGTTCCAGCGACAGGATGTGTTCGTTGTGCAGTTGCCGACGGATGTCGTCGGCACCGATTTCACGTTCAACTTCCTGTTTGATCGCATTGAAGCTGCGCTTCAGGCGGCCGATCCACAGGCCGGCGGTACGCGCAGCGCCCGGCAGGCGCTCGGGACCCAGCACCAGCAGGGCAACGAGGCCGACGAGCAGCAGTTCAGTGAAGCTGATCCCAAACATTAGTCAGTGCTCACGAGTCTTTGCGGGTTGGCTCTTCGACTTTCTGGGCCTGCACGTCGATGGTGTTCGGTGCATTCACAGGCTGTGTGGCCTGCGGGTGGACCGGTTGGGCCGGTGGCACGGGTTGAGCCTGGTTGGTCGTGGTGTCGGCCGGTTTCTCGTCATCGTTCATGGCCTTGCGAAAACCCTTGATCGACTCACCGACATCGGTGCCGAGGTTCTTCAATTTCTTGGTGCCGAACACCAGCACCACGACCACCAGAATGACGACCCAGTGTTTCCAATCAAAAATACCCATGTGGTTATTCCTCTCAAGAATTGATCAGGCGGATGGGCGCGAGGCTTTCTCGACGTGCCCGGACAGACCGAAGCGACGGTCCAGTTCATCCAGTACGGCCTGGGGATGCTGCCCCAGCTGGGCCAGCATCACCAGGCTGTGAAACCAAAGGTCGGCGGTCTCGTAGATCACGTCGCTGCAGTCTCCGCTGACGGCGGCGTCCTTGGCGGCGATGATGGTCTCGACCGATTCTTCGCCGACCTTTTCCAGAATCTTGTTCAAGCCCTTGTGGTACAGGCTGGCGACATAGGAGCTGTCGGCCGCTGCGCCCTTGCGCTCTTCCAGCACCTGGGCCAGGCGGGTCAGGGTGTCACTCATGGGTATGTCCTGAATAGATGGCATGCGGGTCCTTGAGCACCGGGTCGACGGTTTTCCAGTCGCCGTTCTCGAAGACTCGATAGAAGCAGCTTTGACGGCCGGTATGGCAGGCAATTTCTCCGACCTGCTCGACCATCAGGATGATGACGTCACCGTCGCAATCCAGGCGCATCTCATGCAGGTGCTGCACATGCCCGGACTCTTCGCCCTTGCGCCACAGCTTGCCACGGGAACGTGACCAATAGATGGCGCGGTTCTGGGCAGCGGTCAGCGCCAGTGCCTCGCGGTTCATCCAGGCCATCATCAACACGCGCCCGGTCTTGTGATCCTGGGCGATGGCCGGCACCAGGCCGTCGGCGTCCCATTTGATCTCGTCCTGCCAGTTTTTCATCTTTGGTCCTGACGGCAGCTTCAAGCTTCCAGCTGCAAGTAAAAGCGATTCTGTGTAGGGGTTGAGTGATAGGTCCAACCGTTTGAGCTCGCGGCTTGCAGCTTATCGCTTGCAGCTGTTTCGTGCTATCGGCGAACGACCAGATACAAACCAACGGCCACCATGACGCCGGCGGGCCAATGGCCCAGTTGGCTCAACGGCCCACCGGCCGCCAGCACCGCGCCGCCACCCAGGTGGGCCGCGCCGAGCAAACGCAGGAACCAGTCGTCCCGACGGCGTTTCCATGGTGGAGCGGGATCGTTGGCGTGGGGTTGGGACATGCGTTCGAGCAGGTCGCGGGTCATGTTGGCCAGGTGCGGGAGCTGTTCGAATTGGCTCTGGACGTTGCCCAGCAAGGCTTTCGGGCTCATCCGCTCGCGCATCCAGCGTTCGAGGAAGGGCTGGGCGGTGTTCCAAAGGTCCAGGTCCGGGTACAGCTGGCGGCCGAGGCCTTCGATGTTCAACAGCGTTTTTTGCAGCAGTACCAGCTGCGGCTGAACTTCCATGTTGAAGCGTCGCGCGGTCTGGAACAGGCGCATCAGGACCTGGCCGAAGGAAATATCCTTTAATGGTTTTTCAAAGATCGGCTCGCATACAGTGCGTATCGCCGCTTCGAATTCGTTGAGCTTGGTTTCGGCGGGCACCCAGCCCGAGTCGATGTGCAACTGCGCGACGCGGCGATAATCGCGCTTGAAGAAGGCGAACAGGTTGCGGGCCAGGTAGTCCTGGTCCTCGGGGGTGAGGCTGCCGACGATGCCGCAGTCGATCGCAATGTACTGCGGGCTCCACGGCTGCACCGTACTGACGAAAATGTTGCCTGGGTGCATGTCGGCGTGGAAGAAACTGTCGCGAAACACCTGGGTGAAGAAAATTTCCACACCGCGCTCGGCAAGCAGTTTCATGTCGGTGCGCTGGTCGGCCAGGGTCGCCAGGTCGGTGACCTGGATGCCGTAGATGCGCTCCATCACCAAGACTTTCGGCCGGCACCAGTCCCAATAGACTTGCGGCACATAGAGCAGCGGCGAGCCTTCGAAGTTGCGACGCAGTTGGCTTGCGTTGGCGGCCTCGCGCAGCAGGTCGAGTTCGTCGTAGATGGTCTTTTCGTAATCCTGGACGACGTCCACCGGGTGTAGCAGGCGCGCGTCGGCAGACAACCGCTCGGCGGCGCGGGCAAGAATGAACAGCCACGCCAGGTCCTGGGCGATGATCGGCTTCAGGCCAGGACGAATCACCTTGACCACCACTTCTTCACCCGTCTTGAGCTGGGCGGCGTGGACCTGGGCGACCGACGCCGAGGCCAGGGGCTCGACATCGAAGCGACTGAAGACCTCGCTGATCTTCTTGCCCAATTGCCCTTCGATCAGCGCCACCGATAACTTCGAGTCGAACGGCGGCACGCGGTCTTGCAGGAGCATCAGCTCATCGGCGATGTCTTCGGGCAGCAGGTCGCGACGGGTCGAGAGGATCTGCCCGAACTTGATGAAGATTGGCCCCAGGTCCTGCAAGGCCAGGCGCAAGCGTGCGCCGCGAGTCAGGTCCAGGGTACGCCGGGGGAACCAGCGCCATGGCAACACAAAGCGCAGCGCCAGGAGGAACCAGGGCAGCGGCAAGGCGAACAGCAGGTCATCGAGGCGGTAGCGGATCACGACGCGCTGGATGCGCAACAGACGGCGGACGGCAAGCAGCTTCATGCGTTATCGCTTGGATTCAAGGGATCGGGAAAGGCGCTCGAAACGCGCCTCGAGACGTTCCAGGTCAAGCTTGACCTGGTCCAGTTCATCAAAACGGGCCTGGGCCTCGCGTTGGCCCACGAGGGTACGCGATTCTTCGGCCAGGTATTCACTCAGATTCTGTCCCAGGCTGGCAAAGCCCTGGCGGTACCAGCGGCTGCGGCTGCGCAGGTGACCGCTGAGCAATTGGGTCGCCACCGGACCGATCCAGCGGGACACTTCGTATTCCCAGTCCAGCTCCAGGTCCTGAAGGATCGCCGCCAGCTCCAGCAGCACACCGCTGTCGCCGTCGAGCTCGACGTCCGGGCCGTGCAGCACGGCGGTCTTGTTCTTGCTCAGCGCTAGCTCCAGCAGGCTCGATGCCGGGGCTCGCAGCGTGCAATCGGCTTCGGCTTCCCAATGGGCGGCGAGCATCAGGCCTTCATCGCTGGGCAGGATAAACAGTTGCAATGCCGGGTTGCGGCAGTCGACAGCGATCACCTTGCCACTCAAGCGCGCCAGGCGCACCGGCGCCGTACTGTCCAGGCGCAGGACTCGGTTGATCCCGAGTTCCACGCTGGCGAGCAGGCCGGTGAGCAACATCAGGGCTTGATACCGCGGTGCAGGGCGACGATGCCTGAAGTCATGTTGTGATAGGTCACCCGGTCGAAACCGGCCTCGACCATCATCGACTTCAGTGTTTCCTGGTCCGGATGCATGCGGATCGATTCGGCCAGGTAGCGATAGCTTTCCGCATCGTTGGTGATCAGCTTGCCCATCAGCGGCATGAAGGCGAACGAATAGGCGTCATAGGCCTTGGACATCAGCGCATTGGTCGGCTTGGAGAATTCCAGCACCAGCAACCGGCCACCAGGCTTGAGCACGCGCAACATCGAGCGCAGGGCGTCTTCCTTGTGGGTCACGTTGCGCAGGCCGAAGGCGATCGTCACGCAGTCGAAGTGGTTATCCGGGAAAGGCAGCTTTTCGGCATCGGCCTGGACGAACTCGACGTTGCCGGCCACACCCAGGTCCAGCAGGCGGTCGCGGCCGACCTTGAGCATGGACTCGTTGATGTCGGCGAGCACCACGTGGCCGGTCGGGCCGACGATGTGGGAGAACTTCCTGGTCAGGTCGCCCGTGCCACCGGCGATATCCAGCACGCGGTTGCCGCTGCGCACGCCCGACAGCTCGATCGCGAAACGCTTCCAGAGACGATGCATGCCGCCCGAAAGCAAGTCGTTCATCAAGTCATACTTGGCCGCCACCGAGTGGAAAACCTCAGCGACTTTTTCCGCCTTCTGGCTTTCCGGCACGTTCTTGAAGCCGAAGTGAGTGGTGGGTTCGGCATCGCTGCCTTTGCGCTGATCAGTCATATCGCTGTCACCAAAAAAGAATGCGGGACATTCTAATCCCGGTGGAGGGCTTTGTCTTGGCAAGGCTGCAGGTAAGATGAACCATCGCCCGGACGTTTTGACGCAGGCAGGGTCTGAACGTTCAGGCAAGTCTCGATCAAGCAGGAGTTATCAGATGGCCCGTATAACGGTTGAACGTGAACATGGCTTGGGCAAGGAAGCGGCCCGTGAAAAGGCTGAGAAGTTGGCGCAGAAACTGTCCGACAGCTATGGCCTGGAGCCCACGTGGGAAGGCGACACGCTGAAGCTCAAGCGCTCCGGGGTCAAGGGCGAAGTGCATGTAGGCGAGGATTCGATTCGCGTCGATGTGGAGTTGGGCATGTTGATGTCGGCCATGAGCGGCACGATCAAGGGGGAAATCGAAAAGGCGCTGGATAAGGCGTTGGCTTGATTGATTGGAAACGCGCAAAACTTAAGTTGAGCAAAATCTCCTGTGGGAGCGAGCCTGCTCGCGAAAGCGGTGTGCCATTCAATACTGATGTCGCTGATACCCTCCATTCGCGAGCAGGCTCGCTCCCACATTGGAAATCAGATGTCTCGGGATTTGTGTCGGTTGTTAGGGTGCCGTTTCTAATTATTGCCACTACTTTGTGCCTGAGCCCGTCCGTGTGCGGGCAGTTCCTCAAACCTTTTTCGAGTGAGGTGCACCATGGCCAAAGTTATCCTGAAGAAAAAAACGGACGTTGAATCTTCCACGCTGAGCGACGTGAAAACGTATGCGCGCAAGATCTGGCTAGCGGGCCTGGGCGCCTATACAAAGGTCGGCCAGGAAGGCAGCGAGTACTTCCAGGAGTTGGTAAAGGCTGGCGAAGTAGTTGAAACCAAAGGCAAAAAGAAGATTGCCGGGAAACTTGAAGCGGCCAATAGCGAACTGATCGAAGCCAAGTCCGAGGTCAATACGTTCAAGGCCAGGGTCGAAGTTCAACTCCACAAAGTCGAGAAAGTATTCGACGCGCGTGTTGCAAGTGCCTTGAATCGTATCGGCATTCCGTCTAAACATGACGTTGAGGCACTCTCTGCTAAGCTCGATGAGCTGACGGCATTGCTCGAACGTGTCGCGCGTAAACATTAAGGAGAACGGGATGGCTGGCAAAAAAATCACCGAAAAAGAAGGCAGCTCGTGGGCCGGGAAGATTGAAAAGTACTCCCGCAAAATCTGGCTTGCTGGTTTAGGCGTGTACTCGAAGATCGACACTGACGGCAGCAAACTCTTCGAGTCCCTGGTAAAGGACGGCGAGAAAGCCGAAAAACTCACCAAGACGGCAGTCGGCAAGCAAGTCGACGCAGCCAAGGACTCTGCCGAGTCCGCCAAGTCGCGCATCAGCGGCGCGAAGGACCGTGCGTTGGGCACATGGGGTGAGCTGGAAGGGGCTTTTGACAAGCGCCTGAACAGCGCGATCTCCCGTCTGGGCGTGCCCAGCCGCAATGAAGTCAAGGAACTGCACAACAAGGTCGACACTCTGACCAGGCAGATCGAAAAACTCACCGGGGCCAAGGTCACACCGGTTGCGACCAAGGCTACGGCAACCAAGACGGCGGCGGTCAAGCCTGCGGCGAAGGCGGCGGCCAAGCCACTGGTCAAGGCGGCGGCCAAGCCTGTGGCAAAAGTGGCGGCCAAGCCTGCGGCCAAAACCGCAGCGGCCAAACCAGCTGCGAAGGCAGCGGCCAAGCCGGTAGCAACCAAGGCTGCGGCTAAACCCGCAGCTAAACCGGCGGCCAAAACCGCCGCAGCCAAACCGGCTACCGCCAAACCGGCAGCCAAGCCAGCGGCAAAAGCGGCGGCCAAACCTGCGGCCAAGGCAGCAGCGAAACCCGCAGCGGCCAAGAAGCCGGCCGTGAAGAAACCGGCTGCACCAAAAGCGGCTGCACCGAAGGCGCCAACCGCCGCCGCCAAACCGGCAACAGCTCCGGTGAGCACGGCGAACTCCGCCTCGGCTCCAACCCCGGTGGCCACGCCAACATCTACGCCGACTCCATCGACGCCTCCCACCCAGTCCTGATCTACAGAGCTGAAAAAAACGCCCGGCCTGTAATGGCCGGGTTTTTTTTGCGCCATAGAACCCTACTGTGGGAGCGAGCTTGCTCGCGATGGCGGTGTGCCGGTACACATTGTCGTTGAATGTGCCGCAGCCATCGCGAGCAGGCTCGCTCCCACAATGGGTATGCCACTGCCACTGCCACTGCCACTGCCACTGCCACTGCCGCTCGTTATTCGTGCTCTTCCAGATACCGCAACGCCATTTGCTCGGTGGCGACCTTGATCGCCGGCGGCAGGTGTGGCGCCACCAGCATCATCACCTGATAGACCACCAGGCGAACGTCGCCTTCGCGATCCAGGATCCGCTGATAGTCCAGGGAAAACAGCAGGGTCATGGTGACCTGTTCCACCAGTTGCCCCAACGCCTGGGTGTCGCTGACCAACAACCCCTGGGCCTTGAGTTGCGCCAGCAATGAGGCCAGGGTTCGCTTCAGCGCGTTGAGCAACTGGCGAATGCCCTTGGCCAGCTTCGGCAGGCGCCCGGCCAGGTTCGACAGGTCCTGGAACAAAAACCGGTACTGAGCGAGGCGTTCAACGATCAGGTGCAGGAACAGCCAATAGTCCTCCGGCGCCAGCTGTGCATCGGCAGGTGGGTCCAACAGTGGCGCCAGCTCGGCCCGGAATCGCTCGAACAATCCGAGTATCAGCGGTTCCTTGCCGTGGAAGTGGTAATACAGGTTGCCGGGGCTGATGCCCATTTCGTTGGCGACTTCCATGGTGGAAACGTTCGGCTCGCCCTTTTCGTTGAATAACTGCAGGGCACATTCAAGGATACGGTCGCGGGTCTTCATCCGGTCTTCTTAATGGTGAGTCGTGCCACGGTCCGCGATGCGGCCGTGGTGAGGCCTTCAGCGCACCCGTACATAGTTTCCGGGCGCGGCTTCCAGAGGCGGATATTTGCTGTTGCCCAGCGCCATGACCGTTTCGCGCTGTTCGCCGGAGCGTTCCTGGATCCAGCCCAGCCACTGGGGCCACCAACTCCCCTCGACGTGCTTGGCGTCGTAGTACCAAGCCCTGGGGTCGCTGCTCAGCTTCGGGTTCTCGATGTAGTTGGCCTTGGGGTTGCCCGGCGGGTTGAGAATGCTCTGCACGTGACCGCTGTTGGACAGCACGAAACGGCGGTCGCCCCCCAGCAGCAGCGTCGAGCGGTACACCGCGTCCCATGGGGTGATGTGGTCGTTGATGCCCGCCACGCTGAAGCTGTCCACCGTGACTTTTTGCAAATCGATCGGCGTGCCGCACACCTCCAGCGCGCCCGGGCGGGTCAGCGGGTTGTGCTTGAAAAAGTCCAGCAGATCGCCGTGGTACGCCGCCGGAAGCCGAGTGCAGTCGTTGTTCCAGTACAGGATGTCGAACGCCGGCGGCTCCTTGCCCAGCAAGTAGTTATTGACGAAATAACTCCATACCAGGTCGTTGGGGCGCATCCAGGCGAATACGCGGGCCATGTCGCGCCCGTCGAGAATGCCTCGCTGGTAGGAGCGACGCTTGGCGGCTTCGAGAGTTTGTTCGTCGATGAACAACGTTGCCGGGCTTTCCATCTCGCTGTCCAGCAGGCTGACCAGGTACGTCGCACTGGCGACCCGGCGCAGCTGGCGCTTGGCCTGCAAATGGCCTTGCAGGGCGGCGATGGTCATGCCGCCGGCGCAGGCGCCCAACAGGTTGACTTCCCGTGCGCCGGTGATCGCCCGGCAGACGTTCATGGCTTCTTGCGTCGCCTCGACATAGCTGGACAGGCCCCATTCACGATGGCGAACGTCGGGGTTGCGCCAACTGATGATGAAGACCTGCAAGCCGTTTTTCAGGGCGTATTGGACGAGGCTATTTGAGGGGCTGAGGTCGAAGATGTAGAACTTGTTGATCTGCGGCGGCACGATCAGCACTGGCGTGGCGAATTGCTTTTCGCTCATCGGTTTGTACTGGATCAGTTCCAGCAGCTCGTTGCGAAACACCACCGCACCGGGTGTGGTTGCCAGGGTCTTGCCGACTTCGAAAGCCTGGGGCGTGACCTGCCGGGGCAGCCCATCGTTGTGCAGCAGGTCGTCCACCAGGTGGCTGATGCCACGAATCAGGCTGGTGCCGCCGGAGTTGAACAGTTCCTTGATCGCCAGCGGATTGAGCAACGTATTGGAGGGCGACACCGCGTCGTTGAGCAGCGAGAAGGTGAAATGGGCACGGGCGCGATCGTCCTCGCTCATGTCGCTTTCGTCGATCCAGCTCCTGACCTGCTTTTGCCAGCTCAGGTAGGCTTGCAGGCTACGACGATAGAATGGATTGAGCTGCCAGGTGGGGTCGGCGAAGCGCTTGTCGTTGGGGTTGGTGGGGTGCAGCGTTTCGCCCAGCAGCACGCGCCCCAGTTGACTGCCCAGCCGCAACGCATGCCGGGCGCTGTGCACCGGATTGCACAAGCCATGAGCGGCGACGTTGCGCAAGGTAGAAAGCAGGTCCCTGCCGCGCAGGCCGGTGACCGCGCTTTGTGCATTGATGAAACTGGCAGGGGCGGGCATGGAACCCTTCGCCGGTTTGTCGCGCATGAGTCAACTCCTTCGTCATCAGGCTAAAAACAAACACACCGAACCAGACAACATAGACGCTGTTTCGGGTAGTTGCGTGATCCGGCGTCCTGCCAGGCGCAATGGGCGGTGTCAGCCGCCACCCAGCGGTGCGGGATGTGGGTGCATGACCGCGCGCTGACGTTCTTCCTCCAGGAATTTCATGATGATCGGTGCCACGGCCTCGGCCCGGGTGATCAGGAACAGATGGCCGTCATCGATGATGTGCAACTGAGAATTGGGAATGCGCCAGGCCAGCATGCGCATGTTGATCAGGGGAATCAGCGGGTCGTCGTCTCCGGCCAGGATCAGCGTTGGCTGGTGGATCTTGTGCAGCCAGTGGATGCTGGTCCAGCCAAGGCCCGCGAAAAGCTGCCAGTAATAACCGAGCTTGCCGGCCGAACGCACCTTGGCCGCGTGACGGGCCGCCAGGCTTGGGTCGCGGCGGAACGAGCCGCCGTAGATCAGTGGAGCGATGCGCATGACATGTGACGGCTGCACGTAGCGCCGGGGGCTGGCCATCATCCACAGCACCTTCGGCTTGCCGGGCACCATGACCGCGCCGGCGGCCGTGGCGGCGAGCACCAGCTTCTTGCAGCGCTCCGGATAGTCGTGGGCGAACTGCTGCGCCAGGGCGCCGCCCCAGGACACGCCGATCACGTTCACCTGCCCGTAGTCCAGGTAATCGAGCATCCGCGCGGTGAGCTTGGCCAGGCCGGGAAAGCGATACGGCCGGCTCGGTGTAGACGAACCGCCGACCCCGGGCACATCGAAGGCGATCACTTCCAGGTCCGGGTCCAGGGCCTCGATGAATGGGAAGACCAGCTCCAGGTTGGCGCCGATGCCGTTGAAAATCAGCAGCGGGGTCAAATGGGGCTTGCCGGGACGTACCGCGGTGCGCAAGGTCTGGCCATCCAGGTCGACGGTACGGAAGATGTACGGTTGCGGCATGCTTCAAGCCCTGGGGTTAAAAAAGCAGAATGGCAGCTTCAAGCTTCAAGCTTCAAGCTTCAAGTTAAGGCGCTTGTAGCTTGAAGCTCACAGCTATCTTTCATGCACGTAAGTGCCCGGCGCCGCCTCACCGGCCACGTAGGTCTTGTTGCCCAGCACCGAGGGCGCTTTCTTTAGCTTGCCCGAGCGCTCGGCCTGCCAGGCTTGCCAGTGCAGCCACCAGGAGTCGGTGTGTTTGGTGGAGTTTTCCATCCAGTCCTCTGCCTTGGCCGGCATGTCCTCGCTGGTCATGTAGCGCGACTTGGGGTTGCCCGGCGGGTTGAGGATGCTCTGGATGTGGCCGCTGCTCGACAACACGAAATCAACCTTGCCTCCAAACAGCTGCGCCGACTTGTAGCAGGACTTCCACGGCGTGATGTGGTCGTTGGTGCCGGCCAGGGAAAAGATGTCGGCAGTGACCTGCTTGAGGTCGATCGGCGTGCCGCATACTTCCAGTGCATTGGGGCGGGTCAGCGGGTTGTTCTTGAACATCTCGATGAGGTCGCCATGGAACGCCGCCGGCAGTCGCGTGGTGTCGTTGTTCCAGAAGAGAATGTCGAACACCGGTGGTTCGTTGCCCAGCAGGTAGTTGTTGACCCAATAATTCCAGATCAGGTCGTTGGGACGCATCCAGGCGAAGACCTTGGCCATGTCGCGGCCTTCCAGTACGCCGGCCTGGTAGGAATGGCGCTTGGCCGCTTCCAGGGTCTGCTCGTCGACGAACAGGGCCACGTCGGTGTCCAGGGTCGTGTCCAGCACACTCACCAGCAGCGTCAGGGCATTGACCTTCTTCTCGCCGAGCGCGGCGTAATGGCCCAGCAGCGCGGTGCAGGTGATGCCGCCCGAGCAGGCGCCCAGCATGTTGACGTCCTTGCTGCCGGTGATGGCCGTGACAACGTCCACCGCTTCCTTGAGCGCTTCGATATAAGTCGACAGGCCCCACTCGCGCTGCGCCTTGGTGGGGTTGCGCCAACTGATGATGAATGTCTGCACGTTGCTGCGCAGGCAGAAGCGCGCCAGGCTCTTATCCGGGCTCAGGTCGAATACATAGAACTTGTTGATTTGCGGCGGGACCACCAGCAGCGGCCGCTCATGCACCTGCTCGGTGATGGGGCGGTACTGGATCAGCTCCAGCACATCGTTGCGAAACACCACGGCGCCTTCCGTCACGCCCAGGCTCTTGCCGACTTCGAAGGCGCCCATGTCGACCTGGCTTGGCATACCGCCGTTGTGTACCAAGTCTTTTGCCAGGTGGGACAAACCGTCGAGCAGGCTCTTGCCGCCGGTTTCGAAGAAGCGCTTGACCGCCGCGGGGTTGGCCGCCGAGTTGGTCGGGGCCATCGCCTCGGTCATCAGGTTGATCACGAAATGCCCGCGGCTGATGTCCTGGGGCGAGAGGCTGCTGTCGTCGATCCAGGCGTGCAGCTCCTTGCGCCACGCCAGGTAGGTTTGCAGGTAGCGTTTGTAGAGCGGGTTCTGTCTCCAGGCCGGATCGGCGAAACGACGGTCGTCGCTGGTGGGCTGCAACTCGGACTTGCCGAACAGGACCTTCCTCAGCTCAGCGCCGAAATGGGCCACATGCTTGACGCTGTGAAGGGGTTGTCTGATGGTCTGGGTCAGCACCATCCGGGCAGAGGCCAGCAGGTCCTTCCTGCGCAAGCCGACGACGGGATTCAAGCCCAGGGTGTTTTCCGAGGCTTGGTATTTCAACTCATCGTTGTTCTTGTTGCTCATCTACGACGCTCCATTGTCCTTCAGACGAGTACCGGGGCCGTGCCGTGAAGCCGCAAGGCCAATACCAGGTACGCTGCTCGGGGTGACCATTAATTCCGCATCGAGGGCAATGAGGAAACGTGTGCCAGGAACTCGCCGGTTCCTTTGCAGGGAACTTGCCAGCTCCATTGGTTACCCGAGTTTAATTTTTTTCGCAAGCAGGCCAGTCATTGACGATGCTGCGCGGGCATTCAAGCAGATGAGTCTAGAAAATTCGCCCTAAAGCGCCAGCCCTTGAGCTAGAGCATCAGCTTGACGACGGACTCGTTCGGATCGCGGGTTTTTCCGGCGGCCTTGAGCTCGGCGAGATAATCGTTCCACAGGACTTCCTGGCGCACTGCCAACTGATACAGGTAGTCCCAGGTGAACAATCCGCTGTCATGGCCGTCGTCGAAGGTCAATTTCAGTGCGTACTGGCCGGCCGGTTCAACCTTGGTCAGGCCGACGCCGAGCTTGCCGTATTGCAGGATGGGCTTGCCGTGGCCCTGGACCTCGGCGGAGGGCGAGTGCACCCGCAGGAATTCCGCTGGCAGGTGGTACTCCTCGTCTGGCGCGTACTTGAGCGTCAGGGTCTTGGAGGCTTTGTGCAGGTTGATGGCGGTGGGGAGTTTGGTCATGGCCTATGATCCGTCTCTGAGGACGCGTTGATCTGCAAAACTACGCGGTTCATGTGGGAGCGAGCTTGCTCGCTCCCACATGTCCGGGGAAACCTGTCGGTGGCTTACAGGATATAGCGCGACAGGTCTTCGTTCTGCGCCAACTCACCCAGGTGGCTGTTGACGTACTCGGCGTCGATGCGGATCGGCGCTTCGTTGTGGGCGCTGGCCAGGTCGCCGGCGCTGAACGAGACTTCCTCGAGCAGACGCTCAAGCAGCGTGTGCAGGCGGCGGGCACCGATGTTCTCGGTCTTTTCGTTGACCTGCCAAGCGATCTGCGCCAGGCGCTTGATGCCTTCGGGCGCGAACTCGATGTTCAGGCCTTCGGTCTTGAGCAGCGCGCAGTATTGCTCGGTCAGCGACGCATGGGGCTCGCTCAGGATGCGTTCGAAATCTTCCGGCGACAGCGCCTTGAGTTCAACACGAATCGGCAAGCGGCCTTGCAACTCAGGAACCAGGTCGCTCGGCTTGCTCAGGTGGAACGCGCCGGAAGCGATGAACAGGATGTGGTCGGTCTTGACCATGCCCAGCTTGGTATTGACCGTGCAGCCTTCGATCAGCGGCAGCAGGTCGCGTTGCACGCCTTCGCGGGACACATCGGCGCCGCCGACATTGCCGCGCTTGGCGACCTTGTCGATCTCGTCGATGAACACGATGCCATGCTGCTCGACCGCTTCCAGGGCCTTGGCCTTCAATTCTTCTTCGTTGACCAGGCGGCTGGCCTCTTCATCGCGCACCAGCTTCAGCGCTTCCTTGACCTTGAGCTTGCGGCTTTTCTTCTTGCCCTTGCCCATGTTGGCGAACAGGCTCTGCAGCTGGTTGGTCATCTCTTCCATGCCCGGCGGCGCGGAGATGTCGACACCGGCCATCTCGGCCACTTCGATCTCGATCTCCTTGTCGTCCAGCTGGCCTTCGCGCAGGCGCTTGCGGAACAGTTGGCGGGTGTTGGAATCCTGTGTCGCGGCGGAGTCGGCGTTGAAGCCCATGCGCGCAGGCGGCAGAAGCGCATCGAGGATGCGTTCTTCGGCGGCGTCTTCGGCGCGATGGCGAACCTTGGTGATTTCCTGCTCACGCAGCAGCTTGATAGCGGCATCGGCCAGGTCGCGAATGATCGACTCGACGTCGCGGCCCACGTAGCCCACCTCGGTGAACTTGGTGGCCTCGACCTTGATGAATGGCGCATTGGCGAGCTTGGCCAGGCGACGGGCGATCTCGGTCTTGCCGACACCGGTCGGGCCGATCATCAGGATGTTCTTGGGTGTTACTTCGACGCGCAGTTCTTCAGGCAACTGCATCCGGCGCCAGCGGTTGCGCAGGGCAATGGCGACGGCGCGCTTGGCATCGTCCTGGCCGATGATATGGCGATTGAGTTCGTGGACGATTTCGCGGGGAGTCATGGACATAATAATTGGCGGTCCTCAAGCGGAAGTCTGGGCCTGGATGGGCTCACTCCGCGAGGTCCTGCTCCTCAATGGTCTGGGTGTGGTTGGTGAAGACACAGATGTCGCCGGCAATGCCAAGGGCTGTCTCAACGATTTCCCGGGCCGACAGGTCGGTTTTTTTCAACAGGGCGCTGGCGGCGGCCTGGGCGTAGGCGCCACCGGAACCCATGGCGATCAAGCCGTCTTCAGGCTCAACGACGTCACCGTTGCCGGTGATGATCAGCGAGGCATCCTTGTTGGCGACCGCGAGCATCGCTTCGAGGCGGCTCAGGGAGCGGTCGGTACGCCATTCCTTCGCCAGCTCGACGGCGGCGCGGATCAGGTGGCCCTGGTGTTTTTCAAGCTGGCCTTCAAAACGTTCGAACAGGGTGAAGGCATCGGCGGTGGCCCCGGCGAAACCGGCGATGACCTGGCCGTGGTACAGGCGGCGGACTTTCTTCGCGTTGCCTTTCATCACGGTGTTGCCCAGTGAAACCTGGCCGTCGCCGCCCATGACGACTTTGCCGTGACGGCGGACTGAAACGATGGTGGTCAAGGGAAGAGTCTCCACGCAGCGGGGCGAAAATGCCCGGATGGAACTCATATGGGGGTGGCGTGGTTTTTTTCAACTGTGGTGTGGGGGAGGGGACGAGTGGTGCGCTGTGATTGTTCCGCGACCCTGTGGCGAGGGGATTTATCCCCGCTGGGCTGCGAAGCAGCCCCAAAAATCAGAGAACGCGGTGCATCAGACTCACCAGGTCCGCTGCTGTTGGGGTCGCTGCGCGACCCAGCGGGGATAAATCCCCTCGCCACAGGATCGCGGTCGCCTGCCTTCAGCGGCTCTGGCGTTGTTGTAACAACAGGTTGCTGAAGCCGCTGCCGGCCAGTTGTTTCTGGGCCTTGGTCAGCTCTTCCCGATTGCTGAACGGGCCAACCAGTACCCGGTACCAGGTTTCGTCCTTCACCGTGCCGGATTCCACCGACACCGACTGGCCCAGCAAAATGATCTGTGCCCGGACCTTGTCGGCATCGGCTTCCTTGCGGAACGAGCCGGCTTGCAAGAAGAACTTCGTCACTGGCGCAGCCTTTTGTACGGGCGGCGCGGGTGGCGGCGTGATGCCGGCCAGGGCCGCCTGGGCGCGGGCGGTGTCGATCTTGGCGGCTTCGGCCGGGGTCACCGGTGTGGCCGGCACCTGAGGCACTTGTGGTGTCGGCAGGGTTTTCTCCGGCACGGCATCGGGCGGCACGATGACTTCCGATTCCGGCAGCAGGGTATAGAAGTCGTACTTCGGCTTCACCGGTTGCGTCGGGCTCGGCGGGGTCTTGTTGGCCTCGGCGATCCGCGTGGCTTTCTGCTGCTCTTGCCGCACGCGCTTGACGTCATCGCCCTGGCCCGGCTCCAGCTTCATCAGAAAGACAATGAAAGCGCCGACGGTCAGGCCGATGGCCATCCACAACCAGCCCGGAATCGGCTTTTTGGCCGGGGGCTGGTAACGACTGGCGCCGCGTTTGGGTGCAGGTTTTTTCTTGGCGGCCAACTTACATGCGCTCCAGGGTTTCCAGGCCCAGCAGTTCCAGGCCTTGCTTGAGCGTACGTCCGGTCAGCGCGGCGAGGCGCAAGCGGCTCTGCATTTGTGCCGGGGTGTCGGCGCTGAGGATCGGGCAGTTCTCATAGAAGCTGGAGAACAGGCCAGCGACGTCGTACAGGTAGGCACACAAAGTATGCGGTGTACCTTTGTCGGCGACGTTGTTCAGCACCTCGCCGAACTGGGCCAGCCTGGCCGCGAGCTCCTGCTCGTGGGCGGCCTCGAGGACAATCTGACCCTCCACTTCGTCGAAGCGTTTGCCGAGCTTGCGGAACACCCCCGCCACGCGGGTGTAGGCGTACAACAGGTACGGCGCGGTGTTGCCTTCGAAGTTGAGCATCAGGTCGAAGTTGAAGCTGTAGTCGCTGGTGCGGTGTTTCGACAGGTCGGCGTACTTCACCGCGTCGATGCCGACGACCTTGGCAATGTTGCGCAGTTCGTCTTCGGCCAGGTCCGGGTTCTTGCCCTTGACCAAGGTGTAAGCGCGGTCCTGGGCTTCGGTCAGCAGGTCGATCAATTTTACGGTGCCGCCGTCGCGGGTCTTGAATGGGCGGCCGTCGGCGCCGTTCATGGTGCCGAAGCCCATGTGCTCCATTTCCATCGGGTGGGTCACGAAGCCAGCCAGGCGCGCCACTTCGAACACTTGCTGGAAGTGCAGGGCTTGGCGCTGGTCGACGAAATACAACACCCGATCGGCCTTGAGCACGCCGTTGCGGTAGCGTACGGCCGCCAGGTCGGTGGTGGCATAGAGGTAGCCGCCGTCGGCTTTGACGATGATCACCGGCAGGGGCTCGCCATCGGCGGTCTTGAACTGCTCCAGGAACACGCACTGGGCGCCGTTGCTTTCTACCAGCATGCCCTTGGCGCGAAGGTCGTTGACCACGTTGACCAAGTCATCGTTGTAGGCGCTCTCGCCCATCACGTCGGCCATGGTCAGCTTGACGTTCAGCAGCTCGTAGATTTTCTGGCAGTGGGACAGGGAGATGTCCTTGAACTTGGTCCACAGCGCCAGGCACTCGGCATCGCCGGCCTGCAGCTTGACCACCAGGCCACGGGCGCGGTCGGCGAACTCGGGCGATTCGTCGAAGCGTTGCTTGGCGGCGCGGTAGAAGTTTTCCAGGTCCGACAGCTCGTCGCTGGTGATGGGGTTTTCCTGCAGATAGGCCATCAGCATGCCGAACTGCGTGCCCCAGTCGCCGACGTGGTTCTGGCGGATCACGGTGTCGCCGAGAAACTCCAGCACGCGCGCCACGCCGTCGCCAATGATGGTCGAGCGCAGGTGGCCGACGTGCATTTCCTTGGCGAGGTTAGGGGCCGAGAGGTCGACTACGGTGCGCTGCAATGGTCCGGCCTTGCGTACGCCAAGGCGCGCGTCGGCCAGGGCCGCGTCGAGACGCGAGGCCAGGGCCTGGGTGTTCTGGAAGAAATTGATGAAGCCTGGGCCGGCGATATCGGCCTTGCTGACGTTCTCGTCGGCCGGCAGCGCTGCGATGATCTTTTCCGCCAGGTCGCGAGGCTTCATGCCGGCCGGCTTGGCGAGCATCATCGCGATGTTGCTGGCGAAGTCGCCGTGGGTCTTGTCGCGGGTGTTCTCGACCTGAATCGCCGGCGACAGGCCTTCTGGCAGCACACCTTCAGTGACGAGTTGAGTGATGGCTTGCTGGATGAGCTGGCGAATGGTGTCTTTCATGGTCTTCTCTTTCAACCGCAGGCGCGGCGGCGCTTCGATGCGCTGGTGGAAAAACTGGGCATTATCCGTGGCGCGGGCGAGCTTGCCAACTGTAGCGGGTTGGTTGGGGATGTGTGGTGGTTGTTCGGACGCCTTCGCGAGCCGGCTCGCTCCCACATTGAAATGAGGTTTCTGTGGGAGCGAGCCTGCTCGCGAAGGCGGCGCCTGGGTCAGTACAAATCCACCGGATCCACATCCAGCGACCAGCGCACCGCCCGCCCGCTGGGCATCTGTTCGAGCACCAGCAACCAGGCATTCAACAGCCGATGCAGCGGCGCCCGGGCATTGGCCTGCAATAAAAGCTGGGCACGATAGCGCCCGGCGCGTCGTTCCATCGGCGCTGGCACCGGGCCCAAGAGTTCGATGCCGGTGAGGTTCTGTTCCGCCAGCAGACGCTCCGCCTCGCTGCACGCTTCATCCAGAAAACCTTCAGCCTGCCCCGGTTTGTGAGCCTCGGCCCGCAACAGCGCCAGGTGGGCGAACGGTGGCAGCCCGGCGCCTCGGCGTTCGCTCAACGCCTGCTCGGCGAAGGCAAAATAGCCTTGCTCGGTCAGTTGTATCAGCAGCGGATGATCCGCCAGGTGGGTCTGGATGATCACTTTGCCTGGCTCTTCGGCGCGCCCGGCGCGGCCTGCGACCTGGACGATCAGCTGCGCCATGCGCTCGCTGGCGCGGAAATCGCCGGAAAACAGCCCGCCGTCGGCATCCAGGATCGACACCAGCGTGACACGGGGGAAGTGATGCCCCTTGGCGAGCATCTGCGTGCCCACCAGGACGCAGGGCTGGCCTTTTTGGATGGTGGCGAACAGATTGTTCATCGCATCCTTTCGGGAAGTGCTGTCGCGATCCACGCGTAGCACCGGATAGTCGGGAAACAAAATGCCCAGCCGCTCTTCGGCGCGCTCGGTGCCGGCGCCCACGGGACGCAAGTCGACTTTCCCGCATTGCGGGCAGTTCCTCGGCACACGCTCGGAGTGCCCGCAGTGGTGGCAGCGCAGTTCGCCGTAGCGTTGATGGACGGTCATTCGTGCATCACAGCGCTCGCAACCGGACATCCAGCCGCAATCATGGCACAGCAGGGTCGGGGCGAACCCCCTGCGGTTGAGGAAGACCAGGACCTGTTGCCCGGCTGCCAGGGTCTGGCCGATGGCTTGCTGCATCGGTCCGGAAATGCCGCTGTCCAGTGGACGACTTTTCACATCCAGGCGCAGGAAGCGTGGTTGCTTGGCGCCGCCGGCTCGTTCGTTGAGGCGCAGCAGGCCGTAGCGACCGGTGTAGGCGTTGTGCAGGCTTTCCAGCGAGGGCGTGGCCGAGCCAAGGACGATGGGAATGTTTTCCTGACGGGCGCGCACCAGCGCCAGATCCCGCGCGTGATAGCGCAGGCCTTCCTGCTGTTTATAAGAACCGTCGTGCTCTTCGTCGATGATGATCAGACCGGGATTTTTCATCGGTGTGAACAGCGCCGAGCGGGTGCCGATGATGATATCTGCCTCGCCGTCCCGGGCGGCGAGCCAGGCTTCCAGGCGCTCGCGATCGTTGACCGCCGAGTGCACCAGGGCGATTCGCGCATTGAAGCGTTGTTCGAAGCGCGCCAGGGTTTGTGGGCCGAGGTTGATCTCCGGGATCAGCACCAGGGCTTGTTTGCCGGCTTCGAGGGTCTGGCGGATCAGTTGCAGGTAGACCTCGGTCTTGCCGCTGCCGGTGACGCCCGCCAACAAAAAGGCGTGGTAGCTGTCGAAGCCCGCGCGAATGGCCTCGCAAGCGGCCCGTTGCTCAGCGTTGAGTGGCAGTTCCGGCTGGGCCAGCCAGTGTTCATGGCGTGCGCTCGGAGCATGCCGGCGGACTTCCACCTGGACCAGGTCCTTGGCCAACAACAGGTCGAGGCTGTCCTTACTGAGCATCAACTTGCTCAATAACGGGTGCGCCACGCCATGGGGATGCTGGGCCAGGGTCGCCAGGGCTTCGCGCTGGCGCGGTGCGCGGGCGATACGCGGATCCTCCAGCGAGGCGCCCGGTGCCGCCGACCAGAACCGCTCCTGGCGCGCCTCGGCCGGTTCGCCCTGGCGCAACAGCGCCGGCAGGGCCCAACTCAGGGTGTCACCCAGGCTGTGCTGATAATACTGGGCGGTCCACAGGCATAATTTGAGCAGCGGCGCCGGCAGCGGTGGCGTCGCATCGAGTAGGGCCAGGGCTGGCTTGAGCTTATCGACCGGCACTTCGCTTTGATCGCTGACTTCCACCAGGATGCCGATCATTTCCCGCCGGCCGAACGGCACGCGCAGACGCATGCCCGGTTGCAACTGGGCACGCGGCACTCCAGCCGGGGCGCGGTAATCGAACAGGCGGCGCAGGGGCGATGGCAAGGCGAGGCGCAGGATGGCGTCGGGCACGCGGGGATCTCGGTAAACGGACAAATTCGCAAGTCAATGTGGGAGCGAGCTTGCTCGCGATGGCGGCCTGTCAGTCAACATGCATGTGGCAGATCCACCGCTATCGCGAGCAAGCTTGCTCCCACAGGGGTGTGGTGGGGGCGAGCCTAGCAGACGGTTGGTACAAGGCATAGCTTGCGTGAATGACGATGTCTGGTAGAATCCGCGGCCTAATTACGTGCGGTATTCAACAATAGTGTTGGGTGGCGGCACGCTAGCCTGAGGAAAACACCATGAAAACCGATATCCATCCAGACTACCCAGTTGTTGCAGTCACCTGCAGCTGCGGCAACAAGTTCGAAACCCGTTCGACCTACGGCAAAGCCCTGGCGATCGACGTTTGCAACGAATGCCACCCGTTCTACACCGGTAAGCAAAAGACTCTGGATACCGGCGGTCGCGTTCAGAAGTTCGCCGATCGTTTCGGTGCTTTCGGCAAAGTTACTCCGAAAGCCTGAGGCTAATCATTTTGGAAAGTCTTTCGGGCTATTCCAGACTGATGAAAAAGGCGTCCCTTGCGGGCGCCTTTTTTGTGTCCGCGATTTGGCTTTGTGGTGCTCAGGCGTCCTGCCCTTCGCCGGGTGAGCTGCCCGAAGTGGCCGTTCAGCGGGTCGTGGACGGCGACACCGTGTACCTCGAGGACGGTCGTCGCATCCGCATGATCGGCCTCAACAGCCCGGAGCTGGGCAAGCGCGGGCGTGCTGATGAACCGTTCGCCGTGGCGGCGCACCAGCGACTCGAGGCCTTGGTGGCCGCCAGCGCCGGCCGGGTCAAGGTATTGCCGGGTCGGGACGACCGCGATGATTACGGGCGCACGCTTGCTCATGTCTACGACCGCCAGGGCCGAAACCTGGAAGAACAGTTGATTGCCGAGGGGCTGGGTTTCCTGGTGGCGGTCGCGCCGAACGTTGAGTTGGTGGAGTGTCAGCAGGCGGCGGAGCGCCAGGCGCGGCAAGCAAGGCTCGGGATCTGGAAGAAATCCCCGGTCACGCGAGCCGAGCAAATCAAGGCGCCCGGCTTTGCGTTGGTCAGCGGCCGTGTAGACAGCGTGCAACGCAATCGCGGCGGTATCTGGATCGAACTGCAAGGCGCGGTTGTCCTGCACATCGCTCCCAACCTGCAGCGCAATTTCGATGCGTCGATGTTGAAGCGCCTGCAAGGCCGGACAGTCGAGGCGCGCGGTTGGGTCATCGATCGCTCTCGACGTGGAGCTACCAAGCAGGGGCAGGCGCGATGGATGTTGCCGCTGACCGATCCGGCAATGTTGCAGCCGGTGCTCTGAGAAAATAATTGTAGACATTTCTTTGCTCGATTGTATGCATCAAGCCCTTGTGTTTCGCTGCTCTTGGCCCAAAGTCGTAGGGCAGGGCGCTTGACAGGAGTGACTGGTCAGTCTTGTAGGGACTTTGCGAGGCGCGTATCCTCGGCGGTCCGTCTGTCCAACACAGTAAAAAGCGGAATGCCCACATGTCTGATCTGAAAACTGCCGCTCTCGAATATCACGCTAATCCTCGTCCAGGAAAGCTGAGTGTCGAGCTCACCAAGGCCACCGCTACTGCCCGCGACTTGTCGCTGGCCTACAGCCCCGGCGTAGCCGAACCAGTGCGTGAAATCGCTCGCGACCCTGAGCTGGCCTACAAATACACCGGCAAGGGCAACCTGGTTGCAGTCATTTCCGATGGCACCGCGATTCTCGGCCTGGGTGACCTCGGCCCGCTGGCTTCCAAGCCAGTCATGGAAGGCAAGGGAGTCCTGTTCAAGCGTTTCGCCGGCATCGATGTGTTCGACATCGAAGTCGATTCCGAAAGCCCGCAAGCCTTCATCGACACCGTCAAGCGCATCTCCATCACCTTCGGCGGCATCAACCTGGAAGACATCAAGGCACCTGAGTGCTTCGAGATCGAGCGCGCCCTGATCGAACAGTGCGACATCCCGGTTTTCCATGATGACCAGCACGGTACTGCGATCGTGACCGCAGCCGGCATGATCAACGCCCTGGAAATCGCTGGCAAAACCCTGCCGGAAGCCAAGATCGTCTGCCTGGGCGCGGGCGCTGCGGCCATCTCCTGCATGAAATTGCTGGTGAGCATGGGCGCCAAGATCGAAAACATCTTCATGATCGACCGTACCGGCGTGATCCACTCCGGCCGTGACGACCTGAACCAATACAAGGCCGTGTTCGCCCACGCGACCGACAAGCGCTCCCTGGCGGACGCGCTGGACGGTGCGGACGTGTTCGTCGGCCTGTCGGGCCCGAACCTGCTGACCCCGGAAAACCTGCTGCGCATGGCGCCGAACCCAATCGTGTTTGCCTGCTCGAACCCGGATCCGGAGATCTCCCCAGAGCTGGCTCACGCGACTCGCAGCGACGTGATCATGGCCACCGGCCGTTCGGACTACCCGAACCAGGTCAACAACGTGCTGGGCTTCCCGTTCATCTTCCGTGGTGCCCTGGACGTTCGCGCCAAGCGCATCAACGAAGAAATGAAAGTCGCGGCCGCCAACGCCCTGCGCGAACTGGCCAAGCTGCCGGTGCCTCAGGAAGTGTGCGACGCCTACGGCGGCATCAAGCTGGAATTCGGTCGTGAGTACATCATCCCGAAACCCATGGACGCCCGCCTGATCACCCTGATCTCCGACGCCGTGGCCAAGGCCGCCATCGAGACGGGCGTGGCCACCCTGCCGTACCCGAAGAACTACCCGCTCAAGAGCGTGGATGACGTGTTCAACGGCTAAGTCGTTGTAGCGCTTCAATTAAAAAAGCCCTGGCTCTGATGAGCCGGGGCTTTTTATTGGCCGCCGCTTTGTATGACCACCGCAAATCCCCTGTGGGAGCGAGTTCGCTCGCGATGACTATCTTCAATTCACCCCGGGCCAGCTCAACGCTCGAGTCTCACTTCAACCCTGTGGCGAGGGAGCTTGCTCCCACAGGATGGTGCCCAAAAAAAGCCCCGCACTTCTTTTGAAGACGGGGCTTTTGGGTGAGGCTCGGTCAGAACAAATCGATCGGCGCCGCCTCGTCTGCCGGCAACGGGCTGCCCGGCGCTACGCCGTTGCCCAGCTCGTTGACCGACGGCGGGGTGTCTTCGCTCTTGAACAGTTCGAAGTACGCACCCGGCGTACCTGGCGTGGCCGCGCGGCCGCTGACCGGGTCGACTCGCAGACTGAGGATGCCTTCCGGTTCAGGCTGGGTGTGTGGCGGCTTGTCCTTGAGGGCGGCGCCCATGTAGCTCATCCAGATCGGCAGCGCCACGGTGCCACCGAACTCTCGCCGACCCAGGCTTTCGGGCTGGTCGAAACCGGTCCAGACGGTGGTCACGTAATCGGCGTTATAGCCGGAGAACCAGGCGTCCTTGGATTCGTTGGTGGTACCGGTCTTGCCCGCCAGGTCGGTGCGGCCCAAGGCGAGGGCTCGACGGCCGGTGCCGAGCTTGATCACGTCCTGCAGCATGCTGTTGAGAATGTAGGTGGTGCGTCCGTCAACGATGCGTTCGGCGATTGCCGGCGCTTGTGGTACGGCAGGGGCGGTGGTGGCTTCGCCACCTGTTGCGTTCACCGTGAAGGTCTCAGTGGCAGGCGCGGCGACGCCGTTGCTGGCCTCTTCGCCCGTGGGGACCCGTGGCGGGTTGGCAAGGAACAGCGTTTCGCCGTTGCGGCTTTCTATCTTATCGATGATATACGGAGTGATCTTGTACCCGCCGTTGGCAAATGTGCTCCAGCCCGTGGCGATCTCCATCGGCGTCAGCGTCGCGGTGCCCAGGGCCAGGGACAGGTTGCGCGGCAAGTCCTGCTTGTTGAAGCCGAACTTGCTGATGTAGTCGATGGTGCGGTCCACGCCCAGGGCCTGCAGCAGGCGAATCGATACAAGGTTGCGGGACTTGTACAAGGCTTCGCGCAGGCGAATCGGGCCAAGGAAGGTATTGGTGTCGTTCTTGGGGCGCCAGACCTTGTCCAGGTATTCGTCGACAAAGACGATCGGCGCATCGTTCACCAGGCTGGCAGCGGTGTAGCCGTTATCCAGCGCGGCGCTATAGACGAATGGCTTGAAGCTCGAACCCGGCTGGCGCTTGGCCTGCAAGGCACGGTTGTAGTTACTCTGCTCGAATGCGAAGCCACCCACCAGCGAACGGATCGCGCCGTTTTGCGGGTCCAGGGAAACCAGCGCGCCCTGGGCGGCCGGGATCTGGCTGAACTTGAGGGAATTGTCCGGCTGGCGCTGCACCCGGACGAGGTCGCCGACCTGCGCCACGTCCGATGGCTGGCGAGGATTGGCCCCCATGCTGTTGGTATTGAGGAACGGACGGGCCCATTTCATGGTGTCCCAGGCCACGTGCTCTTCCGAATCGCCATTGCGTGTCAGGACCTTGATGCCGTCCTTGTCCACCTGGGTGACGATCGCCGGTTCCAGGCTGCTGATGGTGCGTTGCTTGGTCAGTTCCTGGGCCCAGGCTTCCTTGGTCTTGCCTGGCAGGCGCGATTCAGGGCCCCGGTAGCCATGGCGCTGGTCATAGGTCATCAAGCCTTCGTGCAGCGCGGTATTGGCCATTTCCTGCAGATCGCTTGGCACCGTGGTGGTGACGCGGAAACCTTCGGTGTAGGCGTCGCTGCCATAGCGACCGACCATCTCGGCACGGGCCATCTCGGCGATGTACGGGGCGTTCACTTCTGGAGTCGGGACGTGGTAGCTGGCGTTCAGCGGCTCATTGACCGCGGCGGTGTAGTCCGCTTCGCTGATCTTGCCGAGCTTGTACATGCGCCCCAGGATCCAGTCGCGACGTTCCTTGCTGCGCGCCGGATTGGCCAGCGGATTGAAGCGCGACGGCGCCTTGGGCAGGCCGGCGATCATCGCCATCTGCGCCAGGCTCACATCGCGGATCGACTTGCCGTAATACACCTGGGCTGCCGCCTCGATGCCGTAGGCGCGGTTGCCCAGGTAAATCTTGTTCACGTACAGCTCGAGGATCTCGTCCTTGGTCAGCTGCCGCTCGATTTGCAGGGCGAGGAGGATCTCGGTGGTCTTGCGCGAGAAGCTGCGCTCGCTGGTCAGGAAGAAGTTCTTCGCCACCTGCATGGTGATGGTGCTGCCACCGGACTGGATGTGGCCGCTCTTGATCAGCTGGCTGGCGGCGCGCATCAGGCTGCCGGGATCGACGCCGTAGTGGTTGGCGAAATTGTCGTCTTCAGCACTTAGTAACGCATTGATGAAATTGGGCGGAATGTCGGCGAAACGGATCGGCGTGCGGCGCATTTCGCCAAATTCGGCGATCAACTTGTTGTCGCTGCTGTACACCCGCAGGGGAATCTGCAACTGAATACTTCTCAGCGCCTCCACGGACGGCAATCCCGGACTAAGGTAAAGAAACGCACCGCTCAGGCCCAAGAGCAGTCCGCAGAAAACGGCGACGATGGACCATCCGAAAAATTTCAGCAGACGAATCAAGGCTTTTGGATATCCAGGCAAAGAATGAAAAGGCGCCAGGTGCAGGGAAGAACCCGTGCTTGCAACAAAGCGAAAAAAAACGCTGGGCATTATAAGCATTTTTTTTCGTCGGGAACGCCATCCGGACGTTCGTCGGACCGGGGGGATTGAACGCAACGCTTATTAGAGAGTCCGTAACTCACGGATAGTCATAGGGAATTGGTAGTGCTACGACTCTTCAATAAAAAAGCCCATGCGCTTCTGGGAATCGACATCAGCTCGACGTCGGTGAAGCTGCTCGAATTGAGTCGCCAGGGTGATCGTTATCGCGTCGAGTCGTATGCGGTCGAGCCTCTGCCGGCCAATGCCGTGATCGAAAAGAACATTGCCGAGCTCGAAGGCGTGGGGCAGGCGCTGTCGCGGGTGCTCGCCAAGGCCAGGACGCCCTTGCGCAACGTGGCGGTGGCCGTCGCGGGTTCGGCGGTCATCACCAAGACCATCGAGATGGATGCCGGGCTGTCCGATGACGAAATGGAAAACCAGCTCAAGATCGAAGCCGACCAGTACATTCCTTACCCCCTGGATGAGGTAGCGATCGATTTCGAAGTTATTGGCGTTTCGCCCCGCAGCACCGAGCGGGTCGAGGTGCTGCTGGCCGCGTGTCGCAAGGAAAATGTCGAGGTCCGCGAGGCCGCGCTGGCTCTCGCTGGGTTGACGGCCCGCGTGGTCGACGTGGAGGCCTACGCGCTGGAGCGTGCCTTTGGTCTGCTCGCGACCCAGTTGGCGGCGACTCAGGAGCGGTTGACGGTGGCGGTCGTCGACATCGGTGCCACGATGACCACCCTCAGCGTGTTGCACAACGGGCGCATCATCTATACCCGCGAGCAGTTGTTCGGTGGCCGCCAACTGACCGAGGAAATCCAGCGCCGCTACGGCCTGACGCCGGAGCAGGCCGGCCTGGCAAAAAAGCAGGGAGGGTTGCCGGACGACTATCTCAGCGAGGTGCTGCAGCCGTTTCGCGAAGCATTGGTCCAGCAGGTATCGCGCTCGCTGCAATTTTTCTTTGCCTCCGGCCAGTACAGCGCGGTCGATCACATCCTGTTGGCCGGCGGCACGGCTTCGGTGGCGGGGCTGGATCGGCTGATCGAGCAGCGCCTGGGCACACCCACCCAGGTGGCCAATCCGTTCGCCAACATGGCCCTGAGCAGCAAGGTCAACGCGGGCGCCCTGGCCAGTGACGCGCCCGCGCTGATGATCGCCTGCGGGTTGGCCCTCAGGAGTTTCGACTGATGGCGCGGATCAACCTTCTACCCTGGCGCGAAGAGCTGCGCGAAGAGCGCCGCAAACGCTTTCTGCTGGCATTGGTCGGCGCGCTGGTCGGTGCGGTGGGCCTGACCTTGATCGCGGTGCAATATCTGAACAGTGCCATCGACTATCAAACAGCGCGCAACAGCCACCTGCGCGAGCAGATTGCCGTCCTGGACGAGCGCATCGAGCAGATCAGCGAGTTGAAGGCACGGCGGCAACAATTGCTGGAGCGCATGCGCATCATCCAGGACCTGCAGGGCAATCGGCCGGTCAGCGCGCGGATTTTCGATCAGTTGGCGCGGACCCTGCCCGACGGTGTGTATTTCACTGACGTCAAGATGGAAGAGGGCACCTTGTCAATAACAGGGGCCGCGGAGTCGAACAACCGGGTCTCTGACCTGATGCGCAACCTGGACTCATCGGACTTGTTCGACGCTCCGAGCCTGACGGAAGTGAAGGCCACCACGGCGGGCCAGCTCGACCAGGCGAACATCTTTCAGCTGACGGTTCGCCAGACCCGCCCGGCCGATGCGGAGGACGCCCAATGAAGCCCGGAGAATGGCTGGACGCACTGCGCAAGATCGACCTCAGCGACTTGGACACCAACAATATTGGTTCGTGGCCGGCACCGATCAAATGGCTGGCTGGCATTGTGCTGGTGATACTGGTTCTGGGGCTGGGCTATAACTTCGCCTTGAGTGACCTGCAGACTCAGTTGCAGCAAGTGCAGGAAGAGGAGAACACCCTCAAGGCGCAATTTGCGGGCAAGGCTCACATGGCGGCGAACCTGGAGCGCTACACCGAGCAGATGAAGCAGATGGAGACCTCGTTCGGCGTGTTGTTGCGGCAGTTGCCCAGCGACACCGAAGTGCCAGGCCTGTTGGAAGACATCACCCGCACCGGCCTGGGCAGTGGCCTGGAGTTCGAGGAAATCAAACTGCTGCCGGAAGTCACCCAGCCGTTCTACATCGAGCTGCCGATCCAGATCACCGTGACGGGCGGCTACCATGACCTGGCGACATTCGTCAGCGGCGTGGCCGGGTTGCCGCGAATCGTGACTCTGCACGACTTCGAGATCGCCCCGATGGAGCCCGAGGAGGGGACGAAGCTGCGCATGAGCATCCAGGCCAAGACCTACCGGTACAACGAGCAGGAGGCGCAGCCATGATGTCGGCCTGGCGTATGAGCCTGCTGGCCGGGTTGGTCGCGTTGGCCGGCTGTAACAGCGACGACGGCTTCAGTGACCTGGATGCCTACATGAACGAGGTGCGCCTGCGCCCACCTGGCAAGATCGAGCCAACGCCGACCTTCAAGCCCAACGAAACCTTCACCTACAGCGCCGCGAACCTGCGCAGCCCTTTCTCCAGGCAAGTGCGCATGGACCAGGCGGGTCGGCCGCAGGGCTCGCGCAACGTGCGGCCCGATCCCAACCGGGTCAAGCAGTACCTGGAAGGCTTTAATATCGAGCAGTTCGAGATGGTCGGGACGATCTCCAATGCCAGCGGTTCCTTTGCACTGGTACGAGGCGCGGGCGGCGTACATCGGCTGAAGGTGGGGGACTACCTGGGACGCAATGATGGGCGGGTCGTCGCGATCAGCGCCACGCAGGTCGATGTGGTCGAAATCGTTCCCGATGGCGAGGGCGCCTGGCTGGAGCGGCCGCGGACCATTCCTTTGAAAGAGCACTCATAGTGGAATTCGAACAATGAACAGGATTTTTCCAGCCCTCGGTATTTCGCTATGGATAGCGCTGTTGTCACCGATGGTTCAGGGGGCCAGCCTGAAGACGCTCGATGTCGCGGCGTTGCCGGGGGACCGTGTCGAGCTGAAGCTCAGCTTCGATGGTCCGCCGCCCCCACCTCGGGGCTATACCACCGAACAACCGGCGCGAATCGCGCTGGACCTGCCCGGCGTGACCAATCGATTGGCCAGCAAAAGCCATGACCTGGGCGGCGGCAACGCACGCAGCGCCACCGTGGTCGAGGCGGGGGACCGCACGCGGCTGATCATCGGCCTTACCCAGCTGGCGCCCTATGACACGCGGATCGAGGGCAACAACCTCTTCGTAGTGGTTGGCAAGGGCGCGACCGCCAGGGCCGCGGCGCAGGCACCGCGCCCTGCCGGAGCCGTACCGTCCCTCACCAGAGCCAGCGCTCCGGCAGGCAAGGCCATCCGGGGCGTGGACTTCCAGCGTGGGACCCAAGGGGAAGGCAATGTGGTCATTGACCTGTCCGACCCTTCCATTGCGCCCGATATCCAGGAGCGCGAAGGCAGGATCATCCTCGACTTCCCCAGGACCCAGTTGCCCGAACCCCTGCGGGTGCGCCTGGACGTCAAGGATTTCGCCACCCCGGTGCAGTTCGTCAATGCCAGCGCGGGTTCCGACCGCGCCACCATCAGCATCGAACCCAGCGGCACCTTCGACTACTCGACCTACCAGACCGACAACAAGCTGACCGTGAGCGTCCGGCCAATGACGGTCGAAGACTTGCAGAAACGCAACAGCGACCGCGCCGCCTACAACGGGGAAAAGCTGTCACTCAACTTCCAGGACATTGAAGTGCGCTCGGTGCTGCAGTTGATCGCCGACTTCACCAACCTTAACCTGGTGGCCAGCGACACCGTGCAAGGCGGTATCACCCTGCGGTTGCAGAACGTGCCGTGGGACCAGGCGCTGGATCTCGTGCTCAAGACCAAGGGGCTCGACAAGCGCAAGGTCGGTAATGTCCTGTTGGTGGCGCCCGCCGACGAGATTGCGGCACGCGAGCGCCAGGAGCTTGAATCCCAGAAGCAGATTGCCGACCTGGCACCGCTGCGGCGTGAGCTGCTGCAGGTCAACTATGCCAAGGCCGCCGACATCGCCAAGTTGTTCCAGTCGGTCACCAGTGCCGAGGCGAAGGCCGACGAGCGGGGCACGATCACGGTCGATGAACGCACCAACAACATCATCGCCTACCAGACCCAGGACCGGCTCGACGAGCTGCGCCGGATCGTCGCGCAACTGGACATACCCGTGCGTCAAGTGATGATCGAGGCGCGAATCGTCGAGGCCAACGTCGATTACGACAAGAGCCTGGGCGTGCGCTGGGGGGGCTCGATACAGAACAAGGGCAACTGGAATTCTTCCGGCGTCACCACGGGAGACTCCACGACCATCGGCACGCCGGGCAGTACCGGCACCAACCAACCGTTCGTCGACCTCGGGGCTTCAGGCAACACCTCAGGGATTGGTATCGCGTTCATCACGGACAACGTGCTGCTGGACCTGGAACTGACCGCCATGGAAAAAACCGGCAACGGCGAAATCGTTTCCCAGCCCAAGGTGGTGACCTCCGACAAGGAGACCGCGAAAATCCTCAAGGGCACGGAAATTCCCTACCAGGAAGCCAGCTCCAGTGGCGCCACCTCGGTGTCGTTCAAGGAAGCATCGTTGTCGCTGGAGGTCACGCCGCAGATCACCCCGGACAACCGCATCATCATGGAAGTCAAGGTCACCAAGGATGAGCCGGATTATCTGAACAAAGTGCAGGATGTCCCGCCGATCAAGAAGAATGAGGTCAACGCCAAGGTGCTGGTCAATGACGGCGAGACCATTGTTATTGGTGGCGTTTTCTCAAATACTCAGAGCAAGGTTGTAGATAAGGTGCCATTTCTTGGCGATGTGCCGTATCTTGGCCGCCTTTTCCGGCGTGATGTGGTCTCGGAGAAAAAATCCGAGCTGCTGGTGTTTCTCACTCCGCGTATCATGAACAACCAGGCGATTGCTGTGAGTCGTTGATTCTGTGCGAAATTTGATTCTTGTTGGGCCGATGGGGGCTGGAAAAAGCACCATCGGTCGTTTGCTGGCCAAAGAGCTGCGCCTGCCATTCAAAGATTCCGACAAGGAAATTGAATTGCGCACGGGTGCCAATATCCCATGGATCTTCGATAAGGAAGGCGAGCCGGGCTTTCGGGACCGCGAGCAGGCGATGATTGCCGAGCTGTGCGATTTTGAAGGCGTGGTGCTGGCCACCGGCGGCGGCGCGGTCATGCGCGAAGCCAATCGTCGGGCGCTGCATGCCGGAGGGCGAGTGGTCTATCTGCATGCTTCCGTCGAACAGCAGGTTGGCCGTACCGCCCGCGATCGCAACCGGCCGCTGCTGCGTACGGCCGACCCGGCCAAGACCTTACGGGACCTGCTGGAAGTGCGTGACCCTCTGTATCGGGAAATCGCCGACCTGGTCATCGAAACCGACGAGCGGCCGCCACGGATGGTGGTACTGGAAATCCTCGATCGCCTGCAACAATTGCCCCCCCGTTAATGCGCGGCGCGAAATGCGCTATCCTCGGCGTCCCGCCTTGGCCCGTCTGGGGCGTGGCGGATGGCCATTAACTGGCGCCACAGCGGGCACCGTGTAATTTCGTCAATGCAGGCAGGACGCCTGATTTCATCTTCACCGTGGGGACACATGCAGACACTTAAGGTCGACCTGGGCGAGCGCAGCTACCCGATTCATATTGGCGAAGGCTTGCTGGACCAGCCCGAATTGCTGGCGCCGCACATCGCCGGGCGGCAAGTCGCGATCATCTCCAACGAAACCGTCGGCCCTTTGTATCTGGAACGCCTGGCACGCAGTCTGTCTGCCTATTCGGTCATTTCCGTCGTGTTGCCCGACGGCGAGGCCTTCAAGAACTGGGAAACCCTGCAACTGATTTTCGACGGCCTGCTGACTGCCCGGCATGACCGACGCACCACCGTGGTTGCCTTGGGTGGCGGTGTGATCGGCGACATGGCCGGTTTTGCGGCGGCTTGCTATCAGCGCGGTGTCGATTTCATCCAGATTCCCACCACGTTGCTGTCCCAGGTCGACTCGTCGGTGGGCGGCAAGACTGGCATCAATCATCCGCTGGGCAAGAACATGGTGGGCGCGTTCTACCAGCCCAACGTGGTGCTGATCGACACGGCAACGCTCAAGACCCTGCCGCCCCGTGAGTTGTCCGCGGGCTTGGCCGAGGTCATCAAGTACGGACTGATCTGCGACGAGCCTTTCCTCGGCTGGCTCGAAGACAACGTCGACCGCCTGCGCGCGCTGGATCAGGCGGCGCTGACTTACGCCATCGAGCGCTCCTGTGCCGCCAAAGCCGCGGTGGTCGGCGCCGATGAACGTGAATCGGGCGTGCGCGCCACGCTGAACCTGGGCCATACCTTCGGCCATGCCATTGAAACCCACATGGGCTATGGCGTCTGGCTGCATGGCGAGGCGGTTGCCGCAGGTACGGTCATGGCCCTGGAAATGTCCATGCGCCTGGGCTGGATCAGCGAGCAGGAGCGTGATCGTGGGATCCGTCTGTTCCAGCGTGCCGGGCTGCCGGTGGTGCCGCCCGAGGAAATGAGCGAGGCGGATTTCCTTGAACACATGGCAATCGACAAGAAAGTGATCGACGGTCGTCTGCGTCTGGTGCTGCTGCGCCGCATGGGCGAAGCGGTGGTGACCGACGATTATCCGAAAGAGGTTCTACAGGCCACGCTGGGAGCGGACTACCGCGCCCTGGCTCAGCTTAAAGGTTAAAAAGATTCCGATGACTAGTTTGCATGCCGACGAGGCTTTCCTCGGCCATTTCCAGTTGAGTCACGACCCTTTCGCCCCACGGGTCCCGGGTTTCAAATTCTTTCCCGCCCAGCGCAAGCCGGTGCTGGGCCAGTTGCATCACCTGGCGCGCTACAGCCAGTTGCTGTTGGTCGTCACCGGCCCCCAGGGCAGCGGCAAGACCTTGCTGCGCCAGGCCCTGGTGGCCAGCACCAACAAACAGTCGGTGCAAAGCGTCGTGATATCGGCCCGTGGCGCCGGCGACGCAGCTGGCGTGCTGCGTCAGGTCGCCCAGGCACTGAATGTCGAGCAGGCGGAAATCGGCGCGATTCTCGGCCAGATCGTGCAACTGGCGTTGACGGGGCAGGAAGTCTATCTGCTGGTGGACGATGCCGAGCAACTCGACGAATCCGCCCTGGAAGCCCTGTTGGCCCTGGCTGCCGGCGCGCCGGAGGGTCGTCCTCATGTGTTCCTGTTTGGCGAGTCGTCGTTGATCGCTGACCTCGAGCAACTGGACCTTGAGGAAGAGCGTTTCCACGTTATCGAACTGGCGCCCTACACCGAGGAAGAAACCCGTGAATATCTGGCCCAGCGTCTCGAAGGCGCCGGCCGGGGTATCGAACTTTTCACCGCGGATCAGATCTCTGAGATTCACGAAAGCTCCGACGGCTGGCCAGGGAATATCAACCAGGTAGCCCGAGATGCTCTGATCGAAATCATGATCGCCAGCCGCTCAGCGGTGAAGCGTCCAAGTATGGGGTTCAACATGCCGAAGAAACACGTATTGGCGATTTCCGCCGTGGTCGTGGTCGCGGTGGCTGCCGCCTGGCTGATGCCGGGTCGCAGCAAAGCACCGACCACCGGCGCACCTGCCAACGAACAGGCACAGCTGCCTCTCGGTCAGGGCACGCCACAACCCAACGGCGGTGCCCCGGCGGTGGAATTCGCCGGCAATACCCAGCCAATGCCACTGCCGCTGGTCGGCCAGTCGCAGCCGGTCATGCGCGGTCCGTTGGCTGAAGCCGCCGGTGGAATCACCGAGGGTGACGACGGAGCGCCGCCTCCGATCGAAGACACCAGCGACGTGCCACCTACTGTGACCACCACCGCGCCGCCTGCGGGCGTACCGGCCGGCCCTGCGCCGACGCCATCGCCGGCTCCGGCCGCCAAGCCGACCCCTGCGCCTACTCAGGTCGCCACCGCCAAGCCTGCTCCAGCACCTGCGCCAGCGGCCAAACCGGCGGCGCCAGCACCCGCGGCCAAGCCTGCTGCCCCGGCCAAGGCCGCGGGCGGTAGCTGGTACGCCGGCCAGGCTCCGGGCAACTATGTGGTGCAGATCCTCGGCACCAGCTCTGAAACCGCCGCGCAGAACTTCGTCAAGGAGCAAGGCGGCGAGTACCGTTATTTCAAGAAAGTACTCAACGGCAAGCCGCTGTATGTCATTACTTACGGCAGCTTTGCCAACCGTGACGCAGCCGTTTCCGCCATCAAGGCCTTGCCAGCGAAGGTTCAGGCTGGTAAACCTTGGCCTCGCACTGTCGCCAGCGTCCAACAGGAACTGGCAGCAACTCGCTGATGATTCGGCGGCCTTACCCAGGCCGCCTCTCCCGGCAACCTCAAAATTTCCGCAAGGGCGGGCGGCCTTTCAGGCCGCGCGCCTTGTGGTGTCTGCGTCACAGTAGTGTTTGAGTCGTAGCGGTCGAACCCAAAAAAGTTTTGACTAGCACAGCATATAGCTTTAAACCTTTCACAAATGCGACATGGATTTGCGACAGTTCGTCGTCAAATTTGTGGGCCTCTGTGTCGGTGTGTACAATGACCTCCCTTTTGCCCCCGCAAAGCTGGCGTACGTTCGGCGCGGTATGCAACTGGTTGAATTGAAAAGAAATTTGCCTCGTTAAGAGGCAGCCTGGTGAGAAAGTGTCTATGAAAGCAGGTCTGTACCAACCAGATGAATTCAAGGATAACTGCGGTTTCGGCCTGATAGCCCATATGCAGGGCGAGCCCAGTCATACCCTTTTGCAAACGGCCATTGAGGCCCTGACCTGCATGACCCACCGTGGTGGGATCAACGCCGACGGCAAGACCGGTGACGGTTGTGGCTTGCTGATTCAAAAGCCAGACGAGTTCCTGCGTGCCATTGCCCAGGAAACGTTTGGCGTGACCCTGCCCAAGCAGTACGCCGTGGGCATGGTGTTTTTCAATCAGGACCCGGTCAAGGCCCAGGCCGCTCGCGAGAACATGAACCGCGAGATCCTGGCCGCCGGCCTGCAACTCGTCGGCTGGCGCAAAGTGCCGATCGACACCAGCGTCCTCGGCCGCCTGGCCCTCGAGCGCCTGCCGCTGATCGAACAGGTGTTCATTGCCGGTGAAGGCCTGAGCGACCAGGAAATGGCGATCAAGCTGTTCAGCTCCCGTCGTCGTTCGTCCGTGGCCAACGCCGCCGACACCGATCACTACATCTGCAGCTTTTCCCACAAGACCATTATCTATAAAGGCCTGATGATGCCGGCGGACCTCACCGCCTTCTATCCGGACCTGAGCGACGAGCGCCTGAAAACCGCGATCTGCGTGTTTCACCAGCGCTTCTCCACCAACACCCTGCCGAAATGGCCACTGGCCCAGCCATTCCGCTTCCTCGCCCACAACGGCGAGATCAACACCATCACCGGCAACCGTAACTGGGCCCTGGCCCGTCGCACCAAGTTCGCCAACGATTTGATGCCGGACCTCGAAGAGCTTGGCCCGCTGGTCAACCGCGTCGGTTCGGACTCCTCGAGCATGGACAACATGCTGGAGCTGATGGTCACCGGCGGCATCGACCTGTTCCGTGGCGTGCGCATGCTCGTGCCGCCTGCCTGGCAGAACGTCGAGACCATGGACCCGGACCTGCGGGCCTTCTATGAATACAACTCCATGCACATGGAGCCGTGGGACGGCCCGGCCGGTATCGTCATGACCGACGGTCGCTATGCGGTGTGCCTGCTGGACCGTAACGGCCTGCGCCCGGCGCGCTGGGTCACCACGACCAATGGTTTCATCACCCTGGCCTCGGAAATCGGTGTCTGGAACTACCAGCCCGAAGACGTCATCGCCAAAGGCCGCGTAGGCCCTGGGCAGATCTTTGCCGTGGACACCGAGACCGGCCAGATCCTCGACACCGACGCCATCGACAACCGTCTCAAGTCCCGTCATCCATACAAGCAATGGCTGCGCAAGAATGCCCTGCGCATTCAGGCGACCATGGAAGACAACGACCACGGTTCGGCCTTTTATGACGTCGACCAGCTCAAGCAGTACATGAAGATGTACCAGGTGACGTTCGAGGAACGTGACCAGGTGCTTCGTCCGCTGGGCGAGCAGGGCTACGAAGCGGTCGGCTCCATGGGCGACGACACGCCGATGGCGGTACTGTCCCAGCGCGTGCGCACGCCGTACGACTACTTCCGCCAGCAGTTCGCCCAGGTGACCAACCCGCCGATCGACCCGCTGCGCGAAGCGATCGTGATGTCCCTGGAAATCTGCCTGGGCGCCGAGCGCAACATTTTCCAGGAATCGCCAGAGCATGCCTCGCGGGTGATCCTCAGCTCGCCGGTCATTTCGCCGGCCAAGTGGCGCTCGTTGACCAACCTCGAACGTCCTGGCTTCGAGCGTCAGGTCATCGACCTGAACTATGACGAAAGCGTCGGCCTGGAAGCAGCGATCCGCAACATCGCCGACCAGGCTGAAGAAGCCGCGCGCGCCGGCCGTACCCAGATCGTGCTGACTGACCGTCACATCGCCCCGGGCAAGCTGCCGATCCACGCCTCCCTGGCCACTGGCGCGGTGCACCATCGCCTGACCGAGAAAGGCCTGCGCTGCGATTCCAACATTCTGGTGGAAACCGCTACCGCACGTGACCCGCATCACTTTGCGGTGCTGATCGGCTTCGGCGCTTCGGCGGTCTATCCGTTCCTGGCCTACGAAGTGCTGGGCGACCTGATCCGTACCGGTGAAGTGCTGGGCGACCTCTACGAGGTGTTCAAGAACTACCGCAAAGGCATCACCAAGGGCCTGCTCAAGATCCTGTCGAAGATGGGCATCTCGACCATCGCTTCGTACCGTGGCGCGCAATTGTTCGAGGCCATCGGTCTCTCGGAAGAAGTTTGCGAACTGAGCTTCCGTGGCGTACCGAGCCGCATCAAGGGTGCGCGTTTCGTCGATATCGAAGCCGAGCAGAAAGCCCTGGCGGCCGAAGCCTGGAGCCCGCGCAAGCCGATCCAGCAAGGCGGCCTGTTGAAGTTCGTCCACGGTGGCGAATACCACGCCTACAACCCGGACGTGGTCAACACCCTGCAAGCGGCCGTGCAACAAGGCGACTACAGCAAGTTCAAGGAATACACCGCGCTGGTGGACAACCGTCCGGTGTCGATGATCCGCGACCTGCTCAAGGTCAAGACCCTCGACACGCCGCTGGACATCAGTGAAGTGGAACCGCTGGAATCGGTGCTCAAGCGCTTCGATTCGGCCGGTATCTCCCTGGGCGCGTTGTCCCCGGAAGCCCACGAAGCCCTGGCCGAAGCCATGAACCGCCTCGGTGCGCGTTCCAACTCCGGTGAAGGTGGTGAAGACCCGGCGCGCTACGGCACCATCAAGAGTTCGAAAATCAAGCAAGTGGCGACCGGCCGCTTCGGCGTTACGCCGGAATACCTGGTCAACGCCGAAGTGCTGCAGATCAAGGTTGCCCAAGGCGCCAAGCCCGGCGAAGGCGGCCAATTGCCCGGTGGCAAGGTCAACGGCCTGATTGCCAAGCTGCGCTATGCGGTTCCCGGCGTGACCCTGATCTCGCCACCACCGCACCACGACATCTACTCGATCGAAGACTTGTCGCAACTGATCTTCGACCTCAAGCAGGTGAACCCGAAGGCCCTGGTCTCGGTGAAACTGGTGGCGGAAGCGGGCGTAGGCACCATTGCCGCCGGCGTGGCGAAAGCCTATGCCGACCTGATCACCATCTCCGGCTATGACGGCGGCACCGGCGCATCGCCGCTGACTTCCATCAAATACGCTGGCGCGCCGTGGGAACTGGGCCTGGCCGAAACCCACCAGACCCTGCGCGGCAACGATTTGCGCGGCAAGGTCCGGGTGCAGACCGACGGTGGCCTGAAGACCGGCCTGGACGTGATCAAGGCCGCCATCCTCGGCGCCGAGAGCTTCGGCTTCGGCACCGCGCCGATGATCGCCCTGGGCTGCAAATACCTGCGCATCTGCCACCTGAACAACTGCGCCACCGGCGTGGCGACCCAGAACGACAAGCTGCGCAAGGACCACTACATCGGTACCGTCGACATGGTGGTGAATTTCTTCACCTACGTGGCCGAAGAAACCCGCGAGTGGCTGGCAAAGCTGGGCGTACGCTCGCTGGAAGAGCTGATCGGCCGTACCGATCTGCTGGAAGTGATCGAGGGCCAGACCGCCAAGCAGCATCACTTGGACCTGACCCCGTTGCTGGGCAGTGATCTGATTCCGGCGGACAAGCCACAGTTCTGCCATGTCGATCGCAACCCGCCGTTCGACAAGGGTGAGCTGGCCGAGAAGATGGTCGACATGGCCGCTGCGGCGATCAACGACCTGAGCGGTGCCGAATTCGAACTGGACATCTGCAACTGCGACCGTTCCATCGGCGCGCGGATCTCCGGGGAAATCGCTCGCAAACACGGCAACCAGGGCATGGCCCATGCGCCGATCACCTTCCGCTTCACGGGCACGGCCGGGCAAAGCTTCGGCGTCTGGAACGCTGGCGGCCTGAACATGTACCTGGAAGGTGATGCAAACGACTACGTGGGCAAGGGCATGACCGGTGGCAAGCTGGTCATCGTTCCGCCCAAGGGCAGCGTCTACAAGACCCAGGACAGTGCGATCATCGGCAACACCTGCCTGTACGGCGCCACGGGCGGCAAGTTGTTTGCCGCCGGCACCGCAGGCGAGCGTTTCGCCGTGCGTAACTCCGGCGCCCACACCGTGGTGGAAGGCACCGGGGATCACTGCTGCGAGTACATGACCGGTGGTTTCGTCTGCGTATTGGGCAAGACCGGTTACAACTTCGGTTCTGGCATGACCGGCGGTTTCGCCTACGTGCTTGACCAGGACAACACGTTCGTTGACCGGGTCAACCACGAACTGGTGGAAATCCAGCGCATCAGCGGCGAGGCGATGGAGGCCTACCGTAGCCACCTGCAACGCGTGCTGAACGAGTACGTCGAGGAAACCAACAGCGAGTGGGGTCGTGAACTCGCCGAGAACCTCGATGACTACGTGCGTCGTTTCTGGCTGGTCAAGCCGAAGGCGGCCAACCTGAAATCGTTGCTTTCCAGCACCCGTGCCAACCCGCAGTGATATGCGCCTGAAGAGTTTGATGAGGTTTTAACAATGGCTGAACGTCTGAATAACGACTTCCAGTTCATCGATGTCGGGCGCAAGGATCCGAAGAAGAAACTGTTGCGTCAACGCAAGAAAGAGTTCGTGGAAATCTACGAGCCTTTCAAACCCCAGCAGTCGGCCGACCAGGCCCACCGTTGCCTGGGTTGTGGTAACCCGTACTGCGAATGGAAGTGCCCGGTGCACAACTTCATTCCCAACTGGCTGAAGTTGGTGGCTGAGGGCAACATCCTCCAGGCCGCCGAGCTGTCCCACCAGACCAACACCCTGCCGGAAGTCTGCGGCCGGGTGTGCCCGCAGGATCGTCTGTGCGAAGGTGCCTGCACCCTCAACGACGGTTTCGGCGCGGTGACCATTGGTTCGGTGGAGAAGTACATCACCGATACCGCGTTCGCCATGGGCTGGCGCCCGGACATGTCCAAGGTCAAGCCGACCGGCAAGCGCGTGGCGATCATCGGCGCGGGCCCGGCGGGCCTTGGCTGTGCCGACGTGTTGGTACGTGGCGGCGTGACCCCGGTGGTGTTCGACAAAAACCCCGAAATTGGTGGCCTGCTGACCTTCGGCATCCCCGAGTTCAAGCTGGAAAAGACCGTGCTGAGCAATCGTCGCGAAGTCTTCACCGGCATGGGCATCGAGTTCCGCCTGAACACCGAGGTGGGCAAGGACGTGACCATGGAGCAACTGCTCGAAGAGTACGATGCGGTCTTCATGGGCATGGGCACCTACACCTACATGAAGGGCGGTTTTGCCGGTGAGGACCTGCCGGGCGTCTACGACGCGCTGGACTTCCTGATCGCCAACGTCAACCGCAACCTGGGCTTTGAAAAGTCGCCGGATGATTTCGTCGACATGAAGGGCAAGAAGGTCGTGGTGCTCGGCGGTGGCGACACGGCGATGGACTGCAACCGCACGTCGATTCGCCAGGGCGCCAAGTCGGTGACCTGCGCCTATCGTCGTGACGAAGCGAACATGCCAGGCTCGCGCAAAGAGGTGAAGAACGCCAAGGAAGAAGGCGTGAAGTTCCTCTACAACCGCCAGCCGATCGCCATTGTCGGTGAGGACAAGGTCGAAGGCGTGAAGGTGGTCGAGACCCGTCTCGGCGAGCCGGACGCCCGCGGTCGCCGCAGCCCCGAGCCGATCCCCGGTTCCGAAGAGATCATCCCGGCGGACGCCGTGGTCATCGCCTTCGGCTTCCGCCCGAGCCCGGCGCCATGGTTCGAGCAGTTCAGCATCCAGACCGACAGCCAGGGCCGCGTCGTTGCCCCGGAGCAGGGTCGGTACAAGCACCAGACCAGCAACCCGAAGATCTTCGCCGGCGGCGACATGGTCCGGGGTTCCGACCTGGTGGTGACGGCGATCTTCGAAGGCCGCAATGCGGCGGAAGGGATCCTGGATTACTTGCAGGTCTGAACGCGATCCCGAGTTGAAATGCAGTAACCCTGTGGGAGCGAGCCTGCTCGCGAAAGCGGTCTGTCAGCCAACTTCAATATTGGATAGACCGACCTCTTCGCGAGCAGGCTCGCTCCCACAGTCGTTTTGTGGTGCTGCTGAAGTTGCTTGGCACCGCGACAAATTGCCCCGATAGATAAAAGGCACGGCTCTTGCCGTGCCTTTTACGTCGCGCTCTGAGAAAATGCCCGCACTTTTTTTCCGGATGCCGACATGACTGCCCTGAAGAACGACCGCTTCCTTCGCGCCCTGCTCAAGCAACCCGTAGACGTCACCCCTGTGTGGATGATGCGTCAGGCCGGTCGCTATTTGCCGGAGTACCGCGCCAGCCGCGCCAAGGCCGGTGACTTCATGAGCCTGTGCATGAATCCGCAGTTCGCCTGCGAAGTCACGATGCAGCCGCTGGACCGCTACCCGCAACTGGACGCGGCGATCCTGTTTTCCGACATCCTCACCATCCCCGACGCCATGGGCCAAGGCCTGTACTTTGAAACCGGCGAAGGTCCGCGCTTCAAGAAAGTCGTCAGCACCCTGGCCGACATCGAGGCCCTGCCGATCCCCGATCCGCAGAAGGACCTGGGCTACGTCATGGACGCGGTCAGCACCATCCGCCGTGAACTCAACGGTCGCGTCCCGTTGATCGGCTTTTCGGGCAGCCCTTGGACGCTGGCGACGTACATGGTCGAAGGCGGCTCGTCGAAGGATTTCCGCAAGACCAAGGCGATGCTCTACGACAATCCGCAAGCCATGCATCTGCTGTTGGACAAGCTGGCGCAGTCGGTCACGTCGTACCTCAACGGCCAGATCATGGCCGGTGCCCAGGCGGTGCAGATCTTCGATACGTGGGGCGGCAACCTGTCGGCGGCGGCATACCAGGAGTTCTCCCTGGCCTACATGCGCAAGATCGTCAGCGGCCTGATCCGAGAGCACGAAGGTCGCAAGGTCCCGGTGATCCTGTTCACCAAGAATGGTGGGCTGTGGTTGGAGAGTATCGCCGATGCCGGCGCCGATGCCTTGGGCCTGGACTGGACCTGCGACATCGGCAACGCCCGCCAGCGTGTCGGTCACAAGGTCGCGCTGCAAGGCAACATGGACCCGACCGTGCTGTATGCCAAGCCTGAAGCCATCCGTGCCGAAGTCGGACGCATCCTCGCCAGCTATGGCAAGGGCAGTGGCCATGTGTTCAATCTCGGCCACGGCATCACGCCGGAAGTCGACCCGGAACACGCCGGCGCCTTCCTGCGCGCGGTGCATGAGTTGTCGGGCCAATATCACGACTGATTTCAGCCCTGTCCTACCCGCCTGTCCGGCCCCTACCGGACGGGCTTTTTTATGTCTGGCTGTTTATGTGTTGCTCATTTCCCGGCAGCAGCGGCAGTTTCGCCAGTTTCACCGCCACCAACAATGCAATCACCAGCAACGTCCCGATGAACACGCCGACACCGTTCCAGCCTCCCAGGTGCCACGCCACGCCGCCCGCGGTGCCCGCGACGCTGGAGCCGGCGTAGTAGCTGAACAGATAAAGCGACGACGCCTGCCCCTTCGCCTTGAGGGCGCGACGGCCAATCCAGCTGCTGGCGACCGAGTGCGCCCCGAAGAAACCGAAGGTGAACACCAGCATGCCGATGATCACCAGCCATAGCGGTGTGAACAAGGTCAGGACGAGGCCCGCCAACATCAGGGCGATGGTCGCCCAGAGCATCTTGCGACGCCCGAGCTTGTCGGCCATGGCGCCCACCTTCGCCGAGCTGTAGATGCCGGAAAGGTACACCACTGAAAGCAGCCCGACGAATGCCTGGTCCAGGTGATAAGGCGCGGCCAGCAGGCGGTAGCCAATGTAGTTGAACAGCGTCACGAACGCGCCCATCAACACGAAGGCTTCAAGAAACAGCAGCGGCAGGCCGGCGTCGCGAAAGTGCATGATGAAACCGTCCAGCAGACTGCGTGGATGCAGCGACCGGGGGCGGAAATTGCGCGATTCAGGAAGAATCCGCCAAAACACCGCCGCCGCGATCAGGGCCAGGCCGCCGATTACCAGCATTGCGGTGTGCCAGCTGACGAAGTCGATCAACACGCCGGCGATCAGGCGCCCGCTCATGCCGCCAATCGCGTTGCCGGCGATATACAGCCCCATTGCCAGGCCGATGTGCTTGGGATGAATTTCTTCGCTCAGGTACGTCATCGCCACCGCGGCCAAGCCACTGAGCGACAACCCCACCAAGGCGCGCAGGACCAGGACGCCTTGCCAAGTGGGCATCATGGCACTGGCGATTGTGCAGAGCGCCGCGGCAAACAGCGCCGCCACCATGACCGATTTACGACCGATACGGTCGGAAATCGGGCCGGTGATCAACAGGCCGATGGCAAGCAGGCCGGTCGCCACCGACAGGATCAAGCTGCTCTGGGCGGCGTTGATTGAAAACTCCAGGGACAGCAGCGGCATCATGGGCTGCACGCAATACAGCAGGGCGAACGTCGCGAAGCCGCCACAGAACAAGGCGAGCACCGTACGCATGAACATCGGCGTGCCTTTTTCAATGAAGATGTCTTTGAGTTCGGCGCCGACGTTGTCCTCTGTGCGAGACGGGACTTCATGGGCCAGTGGAGCGGTAGCAGTTTTCACGGTTGACCTCGGGAGCACGACCAGGCAGGCGTTGAAAAAAGCATATAGCCGGCTAATGTTTCTATCCAATATATTATTCGACCTGTTTAAGACGTTTTGCGACCTATTGGATTACCCATGGAATTGCGCCACCTGCGTTACTTCATCGCCGTTGCCGAAGAATTGCATTTCGGCCGCGCCGCGCTGGCCCTGGGCATCTCTCAACCGCCCTTGAGCCAGCAGATCCAGGCGCTGGAAGAAGAAATCGGCGCGCGGTTGTTCGAGCGCACCAATCGTCGGGTCGAACTGAGCGAGGCCGGGCGGCTGTTCCTGGAAGAAGCCAGACGCGTGCTGGCGCAAGTCGACAAGGCGGCCGACGTAGCGCGCCGTGCCCAATTGGGAGAATTGGGCGAGCTGAAAATCGGTTTCACGTCCTCGGCACCGTTCAATTCGACCATTCCCCAAGCGATCTTCAACTTTCGCCAACGCTTCCCGGCCGTCCACCTCAACCTGCGAGAGATGAGTAGCACCCAGGTTTCCGATGCGTTGGTGGATGAAACCATCGAGGTGGGCATCATGCGGCCGTTGCCGTTGCCCGATTCACTGGTGGAAATCGAGCTCAGCCGCGAGCCCTTGGTGGCCGTGCTTGGCGCCAAGCACCCGCTTGCCCAGGGCAGCGACGAAGGCTTGTACCTGTCGGCGCTGGCCCACGAGCCTTTCGTATTTTTCCCACGAAGCTACGGCAGCGGTCTTTACGCCCAGCTATTGAATCTGGCCCGCGACGCCGGTTTCAGTCCGCACTTCGCCCAGGAAGCAGGGGAGGCCATGACCATCATCGGCCTGGTGGCGGCTGGCCTCGGGGTCTCGGTGTTGCCGGCGTCTTACCAACGCATGCGTATCGACGGCGTGGTCTATCGGCCGCTGCTAGACCCGGCGGCGGTTTCGGCGGTGTGGCTGGTCCAGCGCAAGGACCAGCGTTCGCCGATGGCCGCGGCGTTTGTGGCGTTGTTGACCGACGGAGCGGATTCACCCGGATCCTAGGCTCTGTACGCAATGTATCCGCGGTCCACGGGCTGACCTGGCACTCTTGCTCAATCCCCCCAGACCGTAGCGTTTCGGGTCGCGTGATAGTCGTAAAAACCTTGGAGAGTCCAGGTATCGCCGTGACGTTCGAACGCGGCGCGCCATGCACCTCTTCCTCCGCCAAAACCCAACTGGGCCATGTCGTACCAGTAATATCGGTTGATTTTTTTTGTGGTGATCCTGCCGGCACGGAGGTCATCCATGATCTCCATGACTTTCACCCTGGCGGTTCCCGGGAAATTGTCATATGACATCTGCGCCTCAGCCAATGGGCTGATCGTCACCGTGTACCTGGGAATAACGGTGGGAGCCTGCGGCGTGATAGCGGCTGGAGCAGAAGCGGAAGCCTGTCCGGTGACCTTGTTGGAGGCGGCTTGGGTGACCAGTTCGATATCGAAAGGGCTGTAGTTTTGAAGGGTTCTGGTGAAATTGTTGATGTCTTCTTCAGTGGTGAAAAACGCGCTTCGCTGGGTCTTGCCTCGGTTGACGATAATGTAGGGGATCTTGAAATTCCTGATCTCGGTGAGTAACCCGGGTCTGTGTCGACGGGCCCTTTCTTTCCTGAATTCGTCGATGATCTTGGCCTGATACTCCGGCGAATCCAGGTACGCTTGCCTTGCGGCCGCCACAGCTGGCCCGTCCCCGGTAAACATCGTGTCCAACTTGGCGTCCATGGAGTTTTCCACGTACTTCACCGTGTCGGTAATATCCTTGGCTATCCTGTCGGCAGCCTCTTTTTTCTTTCCCGTTTTCGGGACGATCACAATGTATTTCGCACCCGTGACGTTGTCGGGCAATATCGTTGTGCTTACTTTGAGTTGATGGTCGAGGGTGAACTCATCCTTGTGCTTGACCAGCGTCTCATACAGCCGCATTTTTTGCGGCGGGGTGAGGGAAAAGTGTTTTCCTTTTTGAAGATTGTCATTCGTTCGCTCAACCAGTTCCCAAATACAGATTTTATTGGCCAGGTTCTTACGGTGAGCTTTATGCCTGGCAAAATTCTGTCGATTTACGGTTCTCATCAACGAGCGGTAAGTCTCGACGTCGGTGGCGCCAACGTCATCGATACTTTCCTTGAGTATGCGTTCGGCCAAGGTCTCAGGCATCGTGCGGACGACACGCTTCGTCATGTCGACGACTTCGCGAGGCAGGTCATGCCCGTTGGGCAGCACGCCCTCCACCAGTGCGTTGAAGGTTCGATCTTCGGCACGCTCCGGATCCCGGCTGAAATACCCTCCTCCGCCGAGCAGACGCTGCCGCTCCTGCACGGTCCATTGGCCGTTTTCCCACGTCACTGCGCGCTGGTCCGTGCGGTTGCTCGGTGTGTAGATGACTTGTTCGCCGTTCTGGAAAGCCGTTTTGAAGTAATCCTTCCCGAGCTTCAGATAACCCTGTCCCTGCACATCCCTATAGAGGCTGCGCCCCTCGGGCAGCAGCCCCTTGCCATCGAAGCCTTTGAGCTGGAACGGCTTTAGCTGCGGGTCCGGCATGCGAGGCAGCGATGCCAAGGCCGGATGGGCCTTGCCCCGACGCCGTGTCGCGCGGGCCATGATCAAGTCTTGCCCGCCCTCGGCCAGCACCTCACCCAGCCCGCGGATGAAATCGCTCGTCCACTGGCCGACGCTGCCGTCTTCATCCTGTATCGCCGAGACGGCGGCACCGCCTGCCAGGGTCGGCAAGATCGCTCGTCCCAATATCCCACCCAAGCGGCCCACCGGAACCATGGACATAGCCCCGGTCAACAGGGCTACACCGTTGCGACGCCCTTCCCGAGCCGCCGCGCTGTCGCGTTCGGCGTTGCTCACTGTCAGGGTTTGTACCGTTTTGAGGACATGGGTTATCTGCGTTTCATGCAACGCCTTCAACAGGTCTCCCTCGATCACGGGCGAAGTGACTTTGAAGGCGAAATCGTTTCGAGCCCTGTCCCTTGTCCATTTGAAAACCGATTGCGTGACCTTTTTTATTTTCGCTTGGACGGTCAGGTCATCTTCTGCCGGCAACATGCCTGCGACCTGAGCGGCTTGCTCCGGCAACGGAAGATGGGAGATCAGCCAGCGGGTCATCTCCGGGGTGGCCGTGAGGGTCTGCGCCAACGCTGTTTGCAACGCCCGTCCGCTGCCTGATGCATCCACGTCCCTGAAGGTTTTTCCGTCCGGCGCACCCGGCGTGTACAAGGTCAACGAAGGACGGCTGGCGAATGACTTCACTCCGAACGCAAGCAGGTCCTTCAATACGCTGTCGCCCCAATGCAATTGCCGGACGACCACTTCATGCCCGTTGACCTTGCCACGTCCCGCCGATCCAGGGCGGTCCAGTGCCGCCAGGACCAGCTTCAAGCCGGTGTTGTCCTTGTCGTGTCGCAGGTCTCCCGAGATATGGGCCGCCCACACCTGGGCCCGCATGTGCTTTGCTTTCACACCCATCCATTGAGTCTGGCGCTCCCGTGCCATGCGTTGCAGCACAGCCGGAAGGCGCGCACCCACGTCGGCCCGCTCGATGACATCGACAATCTGTGCAAAGCTCAACGGGCCAACGACGGTGTGGTGGGCTGCCTGGCGCTCATCATTCGTCAGGTTGGACATCGCCCAGTCCGTCAGCAAGCGCGTGTCGTCCTGGAACGCTTTGGCACTGCCCATTGAGACCCCAGACCCGAACGGTGAATGGCCCGTCGGCGCGTGCGGATCGACTGTCTCTTTTCGGATACTCAAGGTTATGTCGTCAGGATCAGCCGCTGGGTACTTCGCTTTGATGAAGCCGGCCAGCAGCGTGCGAGCCTGGTCCCGAATGGCCTGCGCAGTGCCCATTGAAACCGGGTCCGGCGGCGCCGCCATATCGGTGAGGGTTTCTTGTAAGGCCTGCGTCGCCTGCCACCACGCCAGACGGTCGCTGCCGATGATATGGGGGCTGGCGTGCAGCCAATGATGCAGGCTCTTGAGCTTCAGCCGAAACTCACGTTCGTCCAGGGCGCATGCCAGATCCAATCGCATTCCAAGGTCCGCTGCGGCGTCCAGCCGATGCATCCAACCGGAGATGTTTTCCCCGTCGACAACATCGCTCGACAAGGCATCGCGGATGGCGGCTTTTTGCGTTGTCCGCACGTCCGTGACCAGACGCGTCAGGAAGTTTTGCTCCAACGGCACGAGTTCCACCTCATCTGCGGTGCTGTCGCCTATGAAGGAAATCTTCAGTTGCTTTGAATCTTCGTAGACCTCCAACGGCCTACCGGGACGGTACAGCACGGCACCTCCCCATTCCACGTCCGCGTCATGTCGCGACAGGACAGCGGCGCTGGTTACCGGAACGGACAATCCCCAATCATTGAAAGCGGCGATCAGGCTGTACACCCCGGGCCTGGTACCCTCCGCCAGCTGGTTACGAGACGCCGCGTCCGGCGCCGACAGCGAATCCATTATCGCCTTATGCATCGGCGGGCTCAGCGTTTTGTCATGCAGATGAAGGTTCGCCAGTGCCGTGAGTTGCGCAGCGAGTTCGTTCGCCAACCACTCACTGACGTTTCGTCCCTGGCTGAACGCGGCCGGCGTATCCCAGAAGTCATCCAGCGCTGTCATGAGCAGCTGTTCATAAGCGACTGGCGTGGTACCGAGCAGTCGCTGGAATTGTTTTTTCGCCGCGGGACTGTTCAGGGCGGTGGGCACTCGCTTGGAGCCGTCCATTTCCACGACTATTTCAAGGCTGTCCAGATCAGCAAAGCTATCGCTGATATCTACCTGGCCGGCAATGGCGCGCCAGAAAAAATGTTTAAGGCCGGCAATATTTTCATTTTTTTGTCTGGAGCTTTGCCCGTTGGGTTCACGTTCCGATTGAGAGAGCCGGGCCTTCTGCGATGTGCGCACGAAAAGCTGATCGACCGCCATATCGCCCGCGACGGTGGGGAAGGTTCGCTTGAACCAATATTCCAAGTGTTGCCTGGTGACCCGGCAAGGACGTGGCGCGGCCTTGCTCAGGTTTATCATTTGCCGCTGCGAGGCGCTGACCTGGCGTGTCGATTCGGCACTGGGATCGCTGGCGCCATTGCCCTGTGGGATGTTGGGCTGGGGCGGTGAGTCGTTATCCAACATGGGCTCTTCCTGGGAAAGTTTCGGAAGAGGCAAGCTATTGGAGAACGCCGACGCAGGAGCGGTAAATAAATACCGCACGATGGGAAGGGCGACGGTGCAGTCGTCAGCTTCGGGTTACGAATTTCGGGGATGTGGATATTCCTTGTATTGCAGGAATGCCAGAATTGCGTCGCGAGTAGCTTGCGGTTGCTCTTCAAGGAGCCAGTGCCCGGTATTTTTCAATATCAGCGAGTGTGGTTGCGCGGCAATGCAAGCGGCCTGCTCGATCAGCGTCCGCCCCCGGGAATGATCGCCGCCGATGGTGAGTACCGGACCCGTCAGCTTGTTCCTGGAAAACTCCAGGTTGTCCTTGGCGTCGTGTTCCACCCAGGCTGAGTAAAGTTTGAATGCGGCCTCCATTCGGCCAGGCCGGGCGTAGTCCGTTACCAGGGCCTGGCGCACTTCATCCGGCACTTTGTCGTTGCCTTCGAAGACAAAGTCATCGAAGAACAGGTCCAGGTAGGTTCTTTCCTGCCCCTTGATCAAGGTGATAGCTGTTTTGCCAAAAAACCGGAAATGCCATTTGCTCGCGATGCCGGTTGACGGGTCGCCGTTGTAGGCACTTTCCCATCCGGGAATACCGGGAAGGAATCCGTCCATCAATATCAGGTGCTTGGTGTCATCTGGATAAAGCGCGGCGTAGGCGTAGGCAATGATCAACCCCATATCGTGGCCAATGATATCGACTTGCTTGAGCTTCAGATGTATCACCAATTCGCGCAGGTCATGGGCCAGGTTTTTCTTGTCATACCCAGCGCTGGAAATATCCGTTTCACCCGCGCCGCGATAGTCAGGAACGATGAGGGTAAAACCCGCCCGAACCAACGGCCCGATCAACGGCTCCCAGTTGCGCCAACTGCCCGGAAACCCATGCACCAGCAGGACCGGCTGCTCACCATCGCCGCAGATCACATAGTGCAGGCATATTCCATTCACATGTGCGTAAGCGTGCGTCAGCTTCACATCGTCAACCACCACGTTCTGTTCCCCGGCCGTGGTTGCGCTGTGGGGTGAGGAAGACGTGGAGACGACGCCTGACCAGGTTATCGTGTCCATCAGTTTCTTATCCATCGGCGGGCCGTAGTTGTTAGAGATCAACATACGAGTGGTGGCTCGGAGGGCGAACAGCCGGCCGAACGTTGACCTAAAACATCCTTGGGGTTGAGGAATGTTTTTCGTGTTTAGAATCTGGAACCGCTTTGAAGCTTTTGGATACTGTCAGAGTTGACAGGTCCGACGGGCGGTGAATTCATGGCGAGATTTGGATTTTTGGCTGGTGGTCGGGAACGTGACCCTAGCGCGAGGTTCAAGGGTTTTGTTGTGGGAAGTTTCGGAAATTATGTACTCCGATTTCTGATCTTTGCTTGGCGTCTCCTGGCCCGAGGTTGAGCGCGAGAGCGCTGCTCAGCACGATGATCGCCCTATGATGATTATTGTGGACGGACGTTCAGCCAGCATCATTAAGGCCATCAGCAGAGTGGTTGGCGGTACCAGATAAAGGGCCATGGATGCCCAGCACATGTTGCACCTCGTTCGGCAGGCTCGGTGCGAATGTGTCGGAGAAGGAGTTTGAAAGGGGGGCCAGTTAGTCTGCTGGGGGCCGCTGCGCAGCCCAGCGGGAGCAAGCTCCCTCGCCACAAGGGCGCGTCTGGGTAGAGGCCTGTGGGAGCGAGCTTGCTCGCGATGACGTCAGTAGATCCGGCATCACCGGTACTGATTCACCGCTAGCTCGCTGCCACAGTGGATTTAGCTATGTAAGCCCCAAATCCTGACTACTGCACCTTCGCCAGATCCCCTTTCAACGCTACCCCGGCCATGATTGCCCCAGCGTGGCATTCATAGGTCGTGGGGTCCTTGCGCTCGTTGCGCTTGTAGAAGCTGACGATGTTGGTGACGGCGTTGGCGCCGGCGTTTTTCGCGGCCTCGTGCAGGCTGATCAGGGCTGATTGCAGTACCCATTCGCAGGCCGCTTCGTCGGACTTGTTGAACGCGTTGGTTTTCTTGTTGGTGACCGCTCCCGGGCTGACCACGGAGACGTTGCCGGCCGGTTTGTGGCCGGCCAGGTAGAACTTCACGCTGCCGTCGATTTTGCCGGTGCGGATGGCTTCGGCGACCACTTTGTCGAATGGCAGGTACAACGCGGTATCACGGGCCTGGCTGAGGCTTGGCAAGGCGCCGAGCAACAGGGCGGCGGTTACAGCGATTTTCTTCAACGGCATCATGGTCTCCTTGACCAGAGGATTGATGGGAATCAATGCCAGCGACGGAAAATCAGCGAGGTATTGACCCCGCCGAAGGCAAAATTGTTGTTCATCACGTATTCGTTGCTCATCGCGCGAAACTCACTGCGCAAGTAGTCGAGTGTGCCGCATTCGGGGTCGACCTCATCGAGGTTGAGCGTGTGTACATACAGGTCGCGGTTGAGCATCTCGATGCTGAACCAGGACTCCAGCGCACCGCAGGCGCCCAGGGTGTGGCCCAAAAAGCTTTTCTGCGAGCTGATGGGCATGTGTTCGCCGAACAGGCTGCTGGTGGCCAGGGTCTCGGCGACGTCGCCCTGCTCAGTGGCCGTGCCGTGGCCGTTGACGTAGCCAATGGCGGACGGTTCGAGGCCGGCATCCTCCAGGGCCAGTTCCATGGCCCGGCGCATGGTGCTCAACTCGGGACGGGTGGCGTGCTGGCCGTCGGCGTTGCTGCCAAAGCCGACGATTTCGGCATGGATCCGTGCGCCACGGGCCAAGGCATGTTCCAGTTCTTCGAGCACCAGCATGCCGGCGCCTTCGCCGATCACCAGGCCATCGCGGCCCTTGTCGTAGGGACGCGGGCTGGTCTGCGGGGCATCGTTTTTCAGGCTGGTGGCGTAGAGCGCATCGAAGACCATCGCTTCGGTCGGGCACAGTTCTTCCGCGCCGCCGGCGAGCATCAGCGGCAAGCGGCCGAACTTGATTGCTTCGTAGGCATAGCCGATGCCGTGGCTGCCGCTGGTGCAGGCACTGGACGTTGGGATCAACCGTCCGGTCAGGCCGAAGAAGATGCTGATGTTGGCCGCCGTGGTGTGGGGCATCATCCGCACATAGGAGTTGGCGTTCAGCCCTTCGGCCACGCTGTTGAGCAGCATGTTGCCGAAGGCCTTGATCTCATCGGTGCTGCCAGTGGACGAGCCGCAGGATACGCCCATGCGCCCGTCCTTGATCGACGGGTCGCCCAGTAGGCCAGCGTCGGCCAGGGCCTGCTCAGCCGAGGCCACCGCCAGGCGTGAGACCCGGCCCATGCTGCGCAACTGCTTGCGCGTCCAATGGGCCGGGACCTGGAAATCGTCGATGGGCCCGGCCAGGCGAGTGTTCAGTTCGGTGAAACGGTCCCACTCATCCATGCGCCGGATGCCGCTGCGGTTGGCGGCGAAGTTGGCGGCGATGGTCTCCCAGTCGCTGCCGATGGAGGTGATGCCGGCCATGCCGGTGACGACGACGCGCTTCATCAGCACAAGCCTCCGTTGACGGCCAGGACTTGCCGAGTGATGTATCCAGCTTCGGCGGACATCAGGAAGTTCACCGCGCCGGCGACTTCTTCCGGGGTGCCCATGCGCTGGGCGGGGATCATCTTCATCAATTCTTCCACGGGTACGTTTTCATCGAGCATGGCGGTGTCGATCAACCCCGGCGCGACGCAATTGACCGTGATCTTGCGCTTGCCCAGTTCGATGGCCAACGCCTTGGCCGCGCCGATCAAGCCGGCTTTCGAGGCGCTGTAGTTGACCTGGCCACGGTTGCCGATCAGGCCGGACACTGACGTGATACAGACGATTCGTCCCGCGGCGCGGCGTCGGATCATCGGCATCATCACCGGGTGCAGCACGTTATAGAAACCGTCGAGGTTGGTGCGCAGCACGCTGTCCCAGTCGTCTTCGCTGAGGGCCGCAAAGGCGCCGTCGCGGGTCAGGCCGGCGTTGAGCACTACGCCGTAATAGGCGCCGTGGGTTTCGACGTCGGCTTCGAGGGCGGCCTTGCAGGCGGCGCGGTCGGACACGTCGAATTGCAGGACGCGGGCGTTGCGGCCCAGCGCTTGGATGTCTGCCAGGACCGCTTCGGCTTCGGCGCGGCCGCTGCGGCAATGCAAGACGATATCGTGCCCGGCCTGGGCCAGGCGCAAGGCGATGGCGCGGCCGATGCCACGGCTGGAGCCGGTGACCAGTACGGATTCAGTCATGGCTGGGTTCCTGTTGCGGAAGTTTCATTGAGGTACTGGGCAGCATGGGGCGGACGAAATACGTTCAGTCGCGCCGTGGCATGGATGCCCGGCGCGTGGATGTGGCATTCGAACACACCCATGCCGTTGTCGTCTTCCAGGGAGCGCACGCCATGGATGGCCAGTTCAGTGTCGAGAGGGAAATGCTCGACGTTGCATTCGAACTTGCGGGTCCCGAGCAAAAAGCCCAGCTCCACTGCATCGCCGCGCTGGCGAGCGTGGCAACCGGCGAACGCCGCGACGCTCTGGGCCATCAATTCGATGCCGACCCAGGCCGGCAGCGCGCCGTCTTCACGGTTGAACAAGCCGCCGGGCTTGACCGTGGCGAGTGCATGGATCTGTTCGTCATCGAAGGACACGACCCGGTCGATGAGAATCATGTCGCCCGCATGGGGCAGCAATTCGGCGAGCGGCCAGTCGATCATTGGGCGTCTCCGATAATGAGGCTGACGTTGTTGCCGCCGAAGGCAAACGAGTTGCTCATCAGGCGTCGGGGGAAGGTCGGGTTCAGGCGGGCACGGCTATCTATCCAGTCCAGCGCCGGCAGCTCGGGGTCCGCCTGGCCGTCCCAAAGGTGGGGTGGCAAGGCCTGGGCGACGTTGTCAGGGCTCAGGGTCAGCCAGCAGAAAGCCGCTTCCAACGCGCCCGCCGCCCCAAGCGTGTGGCCAGTCATGGGCTTGGTGGACGAGCAGGGCACGCCCGCCGGAAACAATCCAGCCACCGCATGGCTTTCCATGGCGTCGTTATGTTGCGTGGCGGTGCCGTGCAGGTTCAGGTAGTCGATCTGGCTGGCGTCCAGGCCGGCACAGCGCAGGGCTTTTTCCATCGCCTGGCGGGCGCCGCGACCGCTGGGTTCCGGCGCGGAAATGTGGTGCGCGTCAGAACTGGCGCCATCCCCGAGCAGGGCGATCGAATGGCCGTCGCCTGGCGTCTTGCTCATGAGAAACAGCACAGCCGCCTCGCCAATGTTGATACCGCTGCGGTTCACCGAAAACGGGTTGCAGCGCTCGTTCGACACCGCTTCCAGCGCAGAGAAACCGTTCAAGGTCAGTTTGCATAAACTGTCCACGCCACCGCACAGCACCGCATCGCACAAGCCCAGGTCCAGGAGGCGACGGGCGCTCATCAAGGCCCGCGCGCTGGAGGTGCAGGCGGTGGAGATCACATAGGAGGGCCCGCTCAAGCCAAGCCAGTCGGAAAGGAAATTGGCCGGCGCGCTGAGTTCTTGTTGCTGGTAATCGTAGCCTTCGGGGAACCGCTGCTCGCGCAGGTAATGGGCAATGCCCTGGCTGGCCTCGTCGATGCCCGAGGTGCTGGTGCCCAGAACGATACCGATGCGCGCGGGGCCGTACGCCTCGATGGCCTGGTCGATGTCAGCACGAATCTGCAACCCCGCTTCGAGCAGCAGTTGATTGTTGCGGCTGCGTTGCGCCGCCAGTGCCTCGGGGATGGGGGCCAGTTCTCCCCTTACCGCAGCCACCGGCAATGCCCGCTCGGCCACCCAGCCGGCTTCGACGCGCACGCCCGAGCAATCGCCGGCAAACAGGTTGCGCGCGACGTTTTGTTTGTCCCGGCCCAAGGAGCAGATGACCCCGAGGGCGTTCAGATAAGCGGTCATGGTGCGCTCTCGGTCAGCGGTGTGATGCGGTAGTGCGGGCCTTGAGGCAGGCGCAGCTCAAAATCCAGGGGCCGTTTGTAGCGCACCTGCCAACGCGCATCGAGGGCTCGTTCGACACCGTGTTGCCGGGCGACGGGGTAGCGATCGGCAAGCTCGGTTTCCGGGGTCAAGGCGAACAATAGCGCAGCGAACAATTCCCGCGCCTCGGCATTGGGCGGCAGCAGACCGTCGGCTTGCCATTGGTTGTCCACCAGGCGCTGGCGCGCCAGGGGAATGCCCAGCGGGTCCATCATCGACCAGCGTATGCCGGTGTTTTCACGCTGGATCACCAACAGCCAATCCTGGCGCTGGCCGTCCAGTTGCCGCTCGATGTGCAATTGCAGCGGCAGCGCCAGGGTTGGCATGCGCTCGGGCAGCGGCGCGTGGCTGGCGCAGGCACTGAGCAGCAGCAGGCAACCGATCAACAGGCAGCGGATCATGTGGCGGTCCCTTCGAGCGGCTTGCGTGCCACCACGTTGACCAAGGTTTCTTCGCGCTCGCCGAACGGCTTGGGCCGGCGCAGGCCCCAACGCTCCAGGAGGCCGAAGTCCTTGGCGCGGCTCCACCACAGGAACGGATAGGACACGTTGCGGTCCTCGAACTGGAAGCCTTGGTTGCGGATCATCGCCAAGTATTGCGCGGCGCTTTTCTGCACGTGCATGGGATGGCGGAACAGCCAGCGGATCACCCAGGTATCGATGTAGGCTTCGGTGGATTCGGCAAACAGCAGGTAGCCGCCGGGCTTGAGCACCCGATAGAACTCGGCGAGGGCTTTTTCCTGTTCCACCAGGTGGTGAAAGGTCTGGTGGCAGAACAGCAGGTCGACGCTGGCATCGGGCACGGCCAAGGTCGCGCAATCGCTGCCGATCAGTTCCACGGCCATGCCCTGGCGAGCGGCTTCTTGGGCGCTCAGGTCCAGGCTGTGGGGGTCGGCGTCCACGCCAATCAGGCGTTGCGGCGCGAATGCCTGGCGCAGGTACTGGAACGACTTGCCCTGGCCGCAACCGGCATCCAGCAGCACCGGATTGGAAGGCGGCGCGGTATTGAACAGACCGCGCAGATCCTCGACCGCCACGCGCAGCACATGATGCTGCCAGGTGTGGCTGCGCAGGAACCAGAAGCCGAAGCGGGTTTCTTGGACGTAGTTATCGCTCAGGTAGCTCATGGTTGTTTGCTCATGGCGCTGGGCTCGCGCAGATTTCCGAGAGCACGCGCAGGCGCCGCTTGGGTTCGCTGACGAACGGGTTGCGTTGATCCCAGGCATAGCCGGCGAGGATCGAACTGATCATCCGGCGGATGTCGGCGGAGCCTTCGGTGTAGTAGATCACGTCCTGGAACGTGCCGGCATACCAGCCTTCGACGTAGCAGCGGAACGTGTCGACGCCGCGTTTCAGTGGCTCGGCGAATTCGCCCTGCCAATCCACCTGCTCGCCTTGCAACTGACGATGCAGCACGCCGGCGGCCATGCTCGCCGAGCGCATGGCGATGGTCACGCCGGAAGAAAACACCGGATCGAGGAATTCCGCGGCGTTGCCCAGCAGGGCAAAGCCAGGGCCGTGCAGGGTCTTCACGTTGGCCGAGTAGCCACCGATGGTCCGCGCCGGAGTATCCCACGCAGCATTGGCCAGCACGCCGGACAGGCTTGGGGTCTCGTCGATAAAGCCGCGCAGGCAGGCATCGAGGTCATTGGTGCGGCCCGCGAAATGTTCCGCTGCCGCGACCACGCCCACCGAGCAACGCCCATCGCTGAAGGGGATGGTCCAGAACCACACGTCGCGTTTCGTCGGATGGGTGGTGATGAGGATCTTCTCGCGATCGAATACCGGGCTGTCGATGCGGTCCTCGATGTGAGTGAACACGGCCTGGCGCACCGGGAAATTGGACGGCGCCTCAAGGTCCAGCAGGCGCGGCAGGACCCGGCCATAGCCACTGGCGTCAAGGACGAAATCCGCCTCGACCCGGTACTCGCTGCCATCCTCGCGCTGCACGCCCAGTTGCGGCCTGGCGAGGCTGAAATCAACGTTGGCAATGGCCTGGCCGTAGCGAATTTCCACCCCTTGCAGGGCCGCCTGGTCGGCCAGCAACTTGTCGAAGTCGGCGCGCTGGACCTGGAACGTAGTGGGCTTGCCCTCGCTGAAAGTGTCGCCGAAATCGAAGGCGCTGTAGCGCTCGCCCCAGGCGAATGCAGCGCCGTTCTTGCGCTGGAACCCAGCGGCATTGACCGCGTCGAGCATGCCGGCTTCTTCGACAAAATCCAGACAGTGGGACAACAGGCTCTCGCCGATGGAGAACCGCGGGAAATGCTGGCGCTCGATGACCAGCACATCATGCCCCTTGCGCTTGAGCAGCGCGGCGGCGATGGCGCCGGAAGGGCCTGCGCCAATGATGACGACCTGTCGACGTTCCATTTCAACTGTTGACACTGGGGCTCCTGGCCGGGACGGCGTGCGAAGGAATACGGTGAAAACCGGCCAGGGCCGGCAGCAAAGTCGCGATCAAACCCATCAGCATCAGCGCGAAGTACAGCGCGTGGCTGATGAGTTGTTGTTGCAGCAGCAGATTGAGGAAGACGATTTCACTCAAGCCGCGAATATTCAGCAAGATACTTTCCCGCACGCGGCTGGCGCCGGCGAAGGACGCCCCGGCCCAGCCGAGCCCAAGCCAGTTGCCCAGCAGTTTGCTGGCAATGGGCAACAGCAGCAACGCCCCCAGCTGGGCCCAGCCGAGGCTGTCCATCGCGCTGTGCACGTTGATCTGCACGATACCGAACGTCAGGATCAACGGGATGGCCAGGTAGGTCTGCAACCTGTTCATCCACTCGGCGCCGAGGGGCAATACCAGCGGCACCTTGAGCGCGGCCATGCACAGCAGGTAGCCGATGCCGACGATGAGCGCATTGAGTCGGTAATGTTCGGCCACCACCAGCAGGGCGAAGAACAGGCCGCTGTGCAGCAACGGTTGGCGCAGGCCCGCCAATCGCAGCAGCATCGGCAGGCAGGCACCGGCCAGCGGCAGCAACAGGTTGCCCAGGTGCAGGCTGCCCTGGGCCAGGGCGAACAGGCTCCAGCAGATCAGGTCGATCAGGATGGCCGTCTGTACCAATCGGCGAGTGGCGGCGGGCGGGTAGGCGATATGGCGCAGGTACAGGTACAGCACCGGTATCGCCGTGATCGCGAACAGCAGCCCCACCGCCAGCGAGCTGATCCAGGGCTGGGGTGGCAGCAGCCAGAACGCGGTCGCCAAGCCACAGGCAAACGGTACGCCAAAGCTTGGCAGGGCAATCTTCACGCTCTGGCGGTCCAGGCGCAGGTCGATCACATCGCTGAGGATATGCCCCAGCAACAGGGCGAAGGCGAGGCTGTAGAGATTCTTCAACCACACGGGCTCGACCAGTTGCGCACCGCTGAGGTGCCAGCCCGGCTCGATCCAGCCATACATCAACAAGGGCAGGCCGAACGTCGCCAGCAGCAATTGGCTGACGATGGGGATCAGCCCGAAGCGTCGCCCGGCCAGCGTCGCCACGGCGAACAGCGCCAGGGCCATGACCCAGAACAGCGCCGTCATCATTGGACCGGCTCCGCAGCGCTGGACCCATGGGGTTGACGCCCGGCCCACGGTGCAAGCAGGAAGCTGAACGCCAATCCGAGGCTTACCGCCAGGCCGAAATTACTCACCGCCGGTGTGCTGGAAAGCGCCAGCAGGCCGAACGACAGCCAGGTGGTGATCGCCGCCAGCAGCGTACCCAGCAGGCTCACGGCGGCTCCGCCAATCTGCTCACGCATCAGGATCGCGTAGTCGACGCCGATGGCGGTCACCAGCAACAGGCCGAACAGGCTGAACAGCGTCAGCGGCTGTCCCAGCCAGCCGAGGCTCGCCAGACTGCACAGCGCTGCCAGGAGCGGCAGGGCGACAACGCGCAACGCGCCGCCAGCCCCGAACGGCCAGATCAGCACCAGGACGATCAGCACGCAGGAGGCCAGTTTCAATTCGGCGGCGCTGACCTGCGTGGCGGCAAAGACGCGATTGAGGTCACCCAGGCGATCGACCAATTGCACGCCGGGCAAGTCAACCGCCTGCACCCGCAGCAACGCGGCATCGTTCAAGCCTTGCAGGCTGACCACCGCCGCCACGCCTTGCGCTGTCGGGCCGAGCCAGAGGGTGCGATAGGGTTCTGCGAGCGGGCCGGTCAGCGCGGCGTCGATGTCGGTCACTGGCAGGGCCTGCAATTGCTGCAACTGCGCTTGCAACGCGGCAACCGGCACGCCGACGTCCAGCAATGGCTGCCAGAACGCCGGCAACCGGGCCAGGGCCTCACGGATTTTTTGTTGCTCGGCGGGCGGGCTGACCAGTTGATTGAGAGACAGGTAGCCCTGGAGTTTTTCCAAGCCGATCAACTGGTCCAGCCGCTCGTTGAGGGCGGTCTGGCGCTCCAGCAGTTGCGCTTGGTCGTCGGCACGGATCAGGAAAAACTGGCTGGTGGGCTGGAAACCGGTGATGCGAGCCACATCGCGGGCTTCGTCGGTCAGCTGCTGGGGCGTGCCGATCCACTGGCGGATGTCGTTCTTGCTGCTCAGTTGCCATAGGCCACCGCCACAGAAGGCCAACAGCAACGCCAACAGGACGGGCGTGCGCACCCGGGCCAGCAGCGCTTCTCGCCACTGGAGCATGGCTTCGCACACCCGCAGCGGCCACTGTGCGGGACGCAAGTCCGCCCGCTTGAGCAACGCCGGCAACAGGCAGACCGCCGTCAGGTAGGCGCCGACCAGGCCTGCGGCGGAGAAGATGGCGATCTGGGTCAGGGCCGGGAAAGGTGTCCAGGCCAGTGCGAGGTAGCCGATGCAGGTGGTCGCCAGGCTCAGGCTCAGGCCCGGCAGGGTCAAGCGCAGCGCCGGCCAGCTGCGCCACGGCTTGAGGCTCCAGCTCTTGGACAGATAATGCAGTGGGTAATCCACGGCGACGCCGATCAAGCTCGAACCCAAGACCAGGGTCATGACGTGCATGCGACCGAACACCGCCACGCAGGCCACCGCGCCGAACAACATGCCCACCAGCACCGGCACGAACGCCAGCCACACGGCAAAGCGGCGGAAGGCCAGCAACAACAACAACAGGATGCCCACCGTTGCGCCGCCGCCGACCCAAGTGATTTCCCGCGAGGCCTGTTGCTGTCCGCTGGCGGCGTAAAGCAGGCCGCTGGCCGCCAAGAGATTGCCCTGGGCCTGGCTCGCGTGCTCGCGGCTGCGTTGCAGCAGCTCGGCCACCTGCAGGGGCAGGTTCATGTCGAAGGCATTGCCCTGGGTGCGTGCCCGCAACATGACCCAATGCTTGCCGTCGGCTTCGGCAACCAGCGCACCGCTGCCGACGTCCAGCTCGATGGCGCCGCGCTGGGGCTGGCTGTTCTGGATGCGCCCGGTCAGGCCTAGCCAGTCGTCCTGGCTCGGCACCAGGCTGAAGCCACTGAACGGGTCGAACAGCGCTTGCACCCGTTGCTGGATAAATGCCTCGGGCTGGTCGATCAACTGTTGCCGATCAGTTGCCGACAGCATGGCCAGCCGGCCGTCGAGCAATTGCCTGCGCAGCGCAGGCAGGTCGGCTTCAAGCGTCCACTGGACCTTGTCGAACAGGCCGCTGGCCTGCCATTGCTCGCCCAGGCTGCGGGCCAGGGCGATGGCTTGCTGGCGGTCGGCGTGGCCGACGAGCACCAACACTTCGCGGTTCAGTGGTTCCTGCATGCGTTGTTCAGCGATCAGCTCCAGCGCATCCGGCGATGTGCCCGGCACCAGTTCCATCAGGTTCGCCGACAACGGCGCACCGTTGCGCCATTGCCAACCGGCGAGCGCCAGCACTGCCAGCAGCAGGATCAAGAACAGCCACGGCAGCCTCCGTTCACTCGGAAAAGTCATGTTGCTCCGCTTCGCTCAAGGGTTGCGTGCTGGTGCTCTCGCGCATAAGCAGGACGGTACTGTCGCCTTGGGCTTCCAGCAGTTCAATGCGCTGGACCAATTGGCCGCCGTCAATGTTGATCTGGTGGAAGACCTGCTTGAGCAGCGCCGAGCGTGGGGTCAGGGTGAGTCTCCATTGTTGCGGCTCCCCCGACAGGTTCAGTTCAAAGTCACGCTGCAAGCCACTGCTGTCGCCCTGCAACACCGCCAGGAACAACCGGTTCTGCTGGGCGCCGGCGCTTTTGTTCGGCAGTATCTGCCAGGTGCTGCCGTCCCGCCGGGCTATGCCTTTGGCGGTGATGCGATAGTCCTGTTGCAGCGGCGTTTGCAGCAGCCACAGCAGGCCCTGGTTTTTCGCCAGCACGAAGCGGCCCTTGCTGACGAGGGGCTGGGGCAGGGCGCGCAGGTGTTTTTCCTGGATGAACTGGCCGTGGATCACGTCCGGGCGCGCCAGTTGATCGCTCAATTGCTGCAGGTCGAACGCCTGGGCCAGCGGCGACAGGCTGCACAGCAGCAGCCAGGTGAGCAGGCGCTTCATGACAGTTTCCTCTCGACCGCTTCGACAAACACCCGAGGCGAGGCCAGCAGCATCTCGCGAGTGGCCATGTCCACGGCCACTTGCACGGAACTGGCGCGGGTGAAGCGTTCGCCGGTTGCGGCGTCACTGATCAGGTAGTTGATCTTCAGCCGGTTTTCCCACTCCACCAGACTGGCGCGCACGGTCAGGGTCTGGCCGAACACGGCACCGCGTACGTAGCGCAACTGCAGGTCGATCACCGGCCACGCATGCCCCGATTCGAGCATGTCGTTGTAGTTGTGGCCGATCAGGTCGAGCAGGGCACAGCGGGCCACTTCCAGGTATTTGACGTAGTGGCCGTGCCAGACCACGTTCATCGAGTCGACGTCAAAAAACGGCACCACGATCTGGGTGTCGACGTGCAGAACGCCTTGGCTACGCATGCAGCCTCCAGTGTTGTTCGGCAATGCGTTGCAGGCACAGGCGCAGTTCGCCTTCCAGGGCGCGGTCTTCAATGACCGGCGGGAAATCCTCGGTCAGTTGCTCGTGCATCGTGGCCAGGGCCGGTGGCAGCGGTCGTGCGTCTTCGGCGCGGCTGCGCAGCCAGACGCCCTGGTTGGCGGCCAACAAGGTGGCGGCGGCGACCTGTTCGGTCAGCTCCAGCACGCGGATCGCGTCTCGGGCAGCGATGGTGCCCATGCTCACCTTGTCTTGGTTGTGGCACTCGGTAGAGCGCGAGAACACGCTGGCCGGCATCGTGTTTTTCAGGGCTTCGGCGGTCCAGGCGCTGGTGCCGATCTGCACGGCCTTGAAGCCGTGGTTGAGCATCGCCCGCTCGGCGCTGGCGCCGGACAGGTTGCTAGGCAGGCCATGGTTGTATCGCTCGTCCACCAGCAGGGCGAGCTGGCGATCCAGCAGATCGGCGACGTTGGCCACCAGATTCTTCAGGCTGTCCATGGCGAAGGCGATGTGCCCACCGTAGAAGTGCCCGCCGTGGAGCACGCGCTCGGCTTCGGCGTCGATGATCGGATTGTCGTTGGCGCTGTTGAGTTCGGTTTCGATGAACCCGCGCAGCCAGCCCAGGCTGTCGGCCAATACCCCGAGCACATGCGGGGCGCAGCGCAGGGAGTAGCGATCTTGCAGACGATGCAACGGCGCGGTCGGGGCGTCGATGGCCAGGTCCTTGCGCAGCCACGCGGCGACCTGCATCTGCCCCGGGTGCGGCTTGGCGGCGAACAGGCGTTCGTCGAAGTGTTCCGGATTGCCTTGCAGGGCGACCACGTTCAGCGCGGTGATGCGGGTCGCCAGTTGCAGCAGGTAGTCGGCGCGGGCAAAGGCCAGGCAGGCCAGGCCGGTCATCACGGCGGTGCCGTTCATCAGCGCCAAGGCTTCCTTTGGCCGCAGCACCAGCGGCGTCCAGCCCAGCTCGCGGTGCACGTCGGCGGCCAGGCGGCGTTCGCCACGGAACATGACCTCCCGTTCACCGGACAACGTAGCGGCGACGTAGGACAGCGGAGTCAAATCGCCACTGGCGCCCACCGAACCTTCTTCCGGAATCAGCGGCAGGATGTCGTGCTTGAGGAAGGCCTGGAGCCGTTCCAGCAGTTCCACCCGCACCCCCGACACACCGTGGCACAGCGACTGCAAACGGGCCGCGAGCACGGCGCGAGTGGCTTGGGCATCGAGCAGTTTGCCCAGGCCGCAGCCGTGGAAGGTGTAGAGGTGACGGGGCAGGGCCTCGACGTGGTGCAACGGCACGGCCACCACGCAAGAGTCGCCGTAGCCGGTGGTCACGCCATAGATGACGCCTTCCTTGTCCAGCAGGGAATCGAGGAACTGCGCACCCTTGGCAATGCGCTGGCGGAACGTCGGATCATCCTGCAATTGCGTCGGCGCCTGACGGTTGGCCAGGGCCAGCACATCTTCAATGCGCAGGGGGCGTTCGCCGAAGGTTACCGGCTCAAGAGTGGGCATCGTCATCGGTCTTCCAGAAAGGGTAAAAGTTGAACCACTGTTGTGGCCCCTGGAGGCAATATTGCGCCAGGCGTTCGGCGTACAAGCCGGCCCAATGGGCAATCACGTGGTCGCGTTCGTTGCGCTTCCACACCACGGCATCGGCGAACGGTTCGAGGGTGACGCGATAGTGTCCTTCGTGCTTGAGACACATCAGCAGGTTGACCGGGCATTTCAGCAGGCCGGCCAACAGCCAGGGGCCTTGCGGGAATGCCGCCGGATACCCCATGAAGTCCACCGTCACGCTGCGCCCGCCATGCAGCGGTACGCGATCGCCAGCGATCGCCAGCCACTCACCGCGCTCCAGGCGTTCGCTCAGTTGCAGCATGATCACCGGGTTTAGCTCGCTGACCTGGATCAGCCGCAAGTGCGTGGCGCCGGCTTCGCCCAGCAAGCGATTGAATTGCTCGGCGTGCTTGGTATGCACCAGCACGTTCATGGTGACCTTTTCACCCAGTTCGGCCAGGGCTCGGCACATTTCCAGGTTGCCCAGGTGTGCGCCGACCAACATCTGCCCTCGCGTGTCGCGCAAATGGTTGCGCAGCAGCGCCGGGTCGACGATTTCGATCTGCTCGATGCTTAGCTTGCCGTTCCAGACGTCGAGCTTGTCCAGCAGGGAGTCGGCGAAGGCCATGAATTGCCCAAAGACTCGACGGTGGGTCGGGCGCAACTCGGGGCGGCCGCTCCAGTCGGCGAGGCGCTGCTGATACTGCCAGGCCGCCTGCCGGGCGCTGCGACCAAAAACGAAGAAGTACAGGACGATGCCGTACAGCACCGGTGTCAGCAGCCGACGGCCCAACACCTTGGCGGCAAACGCGGTGAGTTTCATCAGCCAGAAGCTACCGCGCTCCTGGCGATCCGCCCAGTGCTGCTGGTTTGTGCTCATGGGCGCCACCGTTGCCAGAGAATCACCGGCAAGCGCACCAGCATGCCGAAGAACAGCCGGGTGTGCATGCGAGAAATCAGCACATTGTCGTGGAACAGGCGAAAGTGCGAGACCCCGTCCAGAGGGTAATGGACCCGCGTGCGCAGCCAGCGCATCGGCTGGTTGCGCCAGGACAGGCGCACAAGGATGTCCGAGTCGAAATCCATGCGCTTGCCGATATTTGCCGAGTCGATCAGTGCCAGGGTCGGTGCCAGGGGATAGACCCGGAAACCGCACATCGAATCGCGGATCTGCAGGGACAGGCTGTTGATCCAGACCATCACGTGGGTCAGGTAGCGTGCGTAAAGGCGGCCTTTCGGCACGCTGGCGTCGTACAGGGGGTAACCGCAGATCAGCGCGTCGGGATGAGCGCTGGATTGTTCGATGAAGGTGCGTACGTCGCCCAGGTCGTGCTGCCCGTCGGCGTCGACCTGCAAGGCGTGACTGAAACCCAGGCGCGCGGCCTCCCGCAGCCCGGTCATCACCGCGCCGCCCTTGCCCTGATTGACGGCCAGCCGCACCAGGTGAACCCGTTCGTTTTCAGCCAATTGTTCGAGCACCGCCGCGCAAGCCGCGCTACTGGCATCGTCCACCAGCACGCAGGGCAAGCCGTTGCCGAGCAATGCCTGGACCACCGTTGCGATGGCGGTTTCGTGGTTGTAGACCGGGATGACGGCGCAGGGGTTATGCATGGGCTCTGCACCTGTGCCAAAGGAATTCTTTGTGGCGAGGGAGCTTGCTCCCGCTCGGTTGCGTAGCAACCGCAAAAAAAGCGAGGGCGGCTGCGCCGCAAGCGTCGCACCGACCCCGCGGGAGCAAGCTTCCTCGCCACAGTGTTCTATGCAGGTGCCTAGGCATTGTTTTCCCCCAACACAATCCGCCCACTCGAACAGGCCGCCGTGTCATTGCGGTAAGCGAAGTACAACTTGCCGCGCTCACGATCGAAGCGCAGGTGCAGCTGGATTTCATCACCGGGTCGCACCAGTTGCTGGAATTTCAGGACCTCCATGCCGACGAACCGGGGCGGCAAGTCCAGCAATCGACGGCCCAGGTTCAAGGCCCAATCGACTTGCACCACCCCCGGAAGGACCGGCGCGGTGGGAAAATGGCCGCTGAAGTATGCAAGGTCGGGGGGCACCGCCAGGCGCAGGCTCCATTCGCCGTCGGTTTCAATTTGCTCAAGCACCTCAGGGGCTTTTGGACGCGGCGCCATCAACACGGCTTCGACTTCGGCCTGGGGCAGCTTGCCCTGTGCGTTTAACGGCAGTTGCCGCAGCCAGCGCCAGCGCCGGGGCAGCGCCAAGGTTTCACAGTGCCCGCTCAAGTGCTGGCGCAGGGCTTGGGTCACGGCCCGCCGGCCTAGATTGCGCAGGGCCAGCAAGCCGGTTTCGCTGAGTGCCAGCAGGGCACCTAGGGAGGCTCGGTTCTCCTGCACGACGCCCAGCCGTGCATCGCTGACCCATTCGTGGGCCGTCAACGCCTGTTCCAGCATGGGCAGCGAGATGCGCTTTTCTTCGAGCTTGACGATGCGGTCCAAGCGGCCGAGCAATTGGAAGCGCCCATCCGCCGCGATCCGTGCCGCGTCAGCGGTGTGTTCCACATGACCGGCCGGCAAATAAGGCGAGGCAATCAGCAAGGCGCCGTCACTGTCCTGGCTCAGCTCGACACCGGCGAACGGTTGCCACAAGTCGCCGCCCTGGCGCCAGGCAATGCCGCCGGTTTCCGAGCTGCCGAAAACTTCCGTCGGCCATTGTCCCAGGCGTTGTTCGAGACTCTGGGCCGCGTCGGCAGGCAAGGCGCCCCCAGAGGAAAACACCCGGCGCACGCTGCCCAAGGCTGGCCAGTCGAGGTTATCGCCCATGCGCTTGAGCAGCGCCGGGCTCGCGACCCAGGCAAACGCCGGATGCTCGCGACTGGCGCGCTGCATATCCTCCGGGAAGGCCAGTTGCCGACGAACGAAGGTGCGCCCGGCGCACAGCGGCCACAGCACCCGGAACAGCAAGCCGTAGATATGCTGGGCGGCGACGCTGCCGATCATGCAGGCGTCCGGGCCAAGGTCGGCGCCCCACAACTGCTCCAGCGCCTGGACTTCATTGCTCAGCTGGCGCAGGGTTTTTTCGATGCGTTTGGGCTCGCCACTGGAACCGGAGGTGCACAGGGCCAGCCAGCATTGATCGAGATCCAGCTCAGCGGCTTCCAGCGGAGCCTGTCGCAGGTCATTGGGTTGGGTGTCGCCGGGCAGGTCGGTCAGCCACAAGTCGACATCGGCCGACCAGCGCTGGCGGGTCTGCGGTTGCAGGTCAGCGGGCAGCAGCACGCGCGCGCCGGCGCGCCAGGCGCCGAGCAGGGCAACCGCCAGGTCCGCTGCATCATCCAGATGCACGGCCAGGCGCCGGATGCCCCGGGCTTGCAATCCGGCGGCCAGGCTGAGCGCGTCTGTGCGCAGTTGCGCGTGGTCCAGTCCCGGCCCGACCGCTACCGCGCGGCCTGGCTGGGCCTCGAGCAGTATCTGCTCAAGCGTTATCCAATTCATGGGCGGCCTCTTACCCGTTGTCGTATGAGCCATTCAATGGCAAACAGCAGCCCCATCAATCCGTAGGAAATCAGGCCGGTGTACAACATCCACCAGCTCAGCGGCGCCCAAAGGGTCAGGGCGGCGGCGAGCAAACCGTTACACAGGAAAAACACACTCCAGGCCACCGTGACCTGGCGGGTATAAACCACCGCCTTGGCCGGCAACCGTGGTTCGCGCAGGCGGGCCAGACGCTCGATGATCGGCGGGCCGTACTTCAGGCTCAGCGTGAACAGCGCGAGCATGAACGCGCTGATCAACACCGGATACCAGCGCAGCAAGAGCGGGCTGTCGAATACCGCGAGCAACACGCAAAAAAAGATCGCCGTGACCGCCATCCAGCGTTTGCCGGGCCCGGCCTTGCCGAGGAACGCCCGGGCCAGCCACAGGCAGCCCAATAGAAGCCCGAACTGCCAGGGGGCGAAGTGCTCCATGCCGAAATACACCGCAAAAGGGTATAGCAGGCCCGCCAGCAGCAGGCCGAGGCCAATCAGCCGGCTCATGCGGCCGGCTGGACCAGTCGATAGACCGCCTCGACTACATCGTTGACGGTGCGCACCGATTTGAATTCTTCAGCGGCGATTTTCTTGCCGGTCTGGCGCTTGATGTGGTCGATCAGGTCGACTGCATCGATGCTGTCGATTTCCAGATCCTGATACAGGTTCGACTCCAGCGTTACACGCTCAGGGTCCAGCTCGAAGAGCTCGACCAGGGCATTGCGCAGGGTGTTGAAAATATCGTCACGAGTTTGCATGGTCGGTCTCAGGCGCTTTTTGCAGTGACGAAGGCCGCAAGGCTTGCCACGTTGCTGAAATGGTTACGGGTGTCCTTGGCATCGGCGTCGATCTTGATGCCATATTTTTTCTGGATCGCCAGGCCAAGCTCCAAGGCATCCACCGAGTCCAGGCCCAGGCCGTCGCCGAACAGGATCTGATCGTCGCCGATGTCGTCGATACCGATGTCCTCCAGGCCGAGGGCCTCGATGATCAGTTGTTTGATGTCACGGTGCAGATCGCTCATCTTCGGCGAGCTCCTTGATGAAATAGTGATGCAAATAATCGTTGAGCCGGCGTGAAGCCTGTGGCGCAGGGCCCAGCGCGGCGAAAGCCTGTGGGTCTATATCGGCACCGACGCGAAAACTGAAGTGCACGCGGCGCAGGGGGATGCGGTACCAGGGCTCGGCCTTGGTCAAGGTCGTGGGGCTGACCTTGATCGTCACCGGTGTGAGGATTTTCGCACCCCGCAGGGCAATGGCGGCGGCGCCTCGATGAAAGGCCGGCGCTTGGCCCGGCTGGGTGCGCGTGCCTTCGGGAAAGACAATCAGGCATTGGCCATCCTGCAGGGCGTTGCTGGCGGCATCGAGCATGTCCATGCTGCCGTCGTTGCTGATGTATTGGGTCGAACGCAGTGGGCCACGGGTGAAAGGGTTGTCCCACAGGCTTTGCTTGACCACGCAGTTGGCGTCGCGCACCAGCCCGATCAGGAACACCACGTCGATCAGCGACGGGTGGTTGGCGATGATCATCTGCCCCGGGCGGCCGAGTTTCTCCGCGCCATCGATCTGATAGGTGAGCACACCGGTGCGGGCCATGAATCGAATGAAGAACCAGAACAGGCGCCCGACTGTTCTACGGGCTCGCTGCCGATGGGTCTGCGAGTCGCCGGGCAGCGCGTTGAGCAACGGAAACACCAGCAACCGCAGGCACAGCCCACCCAGCCCGAAGAGAGCGAAGCTTGCGGCGGTCGCGAACAAGCGCCAGTAGTAGGCGTCGCGATGTTTACCGGTCACCGGTTGCGTTGCCAGGTCCATAGACGATTCTTCCAGGCATGTTGGCAGGTGAGTTGGTTGCCCAGCAGCGTACGCAACAGATCCAGGGCATGGGGCCAGTCGCTGACCGGCAGCGGGGCCGGCGGATTGGCTAATTGCAGTTGCCAGTCGTCGCCACGGGTCAGCAACAGCCCCACTGCGTAGGGAAACGGTACGTCGTCGACCCAAGGCGCGTAGACGCTGGGCGGTTGCTCTTCGGTGATGACCAGCAACACCGCTGGCGTGCCCTCGTCGAGCAAGGCGGCGGCCTCCAGCATGCCGTGTTCAAGGCCATCACCCGTCGCGGCCAGGGCCGTCATCTCGCTGGTTTCGCCGCGCATGATCGACCACAAGCCAATCACCGCGTTGTGCACCGACAGGCTGAACTGGGTAGGAGACAGCGGTTGATCCCCGGCCAGGTCCTTGAGAATCTCAAAAGTGCGCGGGGTTTCGCCATGGCGGGAAATAAAGACCAACGGTAGGTCCGGTCGCCCCTCGGCCAGCGGCCAGGCGACACTGAAGGCCATGCGGGCCAGGCGGCTGAGGCGTCGGCGTTGCATGGCGGGCAGGAACGACACGTCAGGGGCCGCATCGCTGACGGGCGGCACGACCGGTTGTCGGCTCCATGCCTGCCAATCGTCCACGCTTTCGAGCCCAGGGGCCCACGCGCGCCATTGGGCGATATTGAAATTGATCACAGACTCATCCCACCCCTGCGGGCTTTTATTGTCACGGTTCAGTGGTTTGACCCGCGTCCAACCCTGCATGGCCTTGCGACCCAAGTGGCGCGCATTATCCCGGTGCGGTTGGCTTGTAGCAAATACTGGTTACATTTCGTCCAGGCAAAATCATCAAGGAACCAGACCCAACACGGGACCGCCATTGTGACGGTTAAAAAGTGATTGTCTGTCAGGCGCTTCCTTCATATACAGGCGAATTGACGCTCGGTTGTCTGAAAAAGCCACCGACGCCGTAATCCGATCATGGGGAAGGTAGCGAAGCGGTGTGTTGCGCTACTACACTCGGGAATCTTTGATACACGGAGGTTTTGTCATGCGGCGTGTGGTGTTCAATCAGAAAGGTGGCGTAGGCAAGTCCAGCATCGCCTGTAATCTGGCGGCGGTAAGCGCCAGCGAGGGGTATCGCACGCTATTGGTCGACCTGGATGCGCAGGCCAACTCCACTCAATACCTGACCGGCTTGACCGGCGATGACATTCCCGTGGGCATCGCGGATTTCTTCAAGCAGACCCTGTCGTCGGGGCCTTTCTCGAAAAAGAACAGGGTCGATATCTACGAAACGCCCTTCGACAACCTGCACGTCATCACGGCCACCGCAGAACTGACCGATCTGCAGCCCAAGCTCGAGGCAAAACACAAGATCAACAAGCTACGCAAGCTGCTCGAAGAGCTGGACGAGGATTACGACCGGATCTATCTGGATACTCCGCCGGCCCTCAACTTCTACGCGGTTTCAGCGTTGATCGCGGCAGATCGGGTATTGATTCCTTTCGACTGTGACAGTTTCTCCCGCCAGGCACTGTATGGCCTGCTGTCGGAAATCGCCGAGCTCAAGGACGATCACAATGAAGAACTGGAAATCGAAGGCATTGTCGTCAACCAGTTCCAGGCCCGCGCCAGCCTGCCCCAGCAGATACTCGACGAATTGATCGCCGAAGGCTTGCCGGTGCTGCCCGTTTACCTGAGCAGCTCCGTGCGCATGCGTGAGTCTCACCAGGCGAGCCTGCCACTGATCCACCTGGACCCACGGCATAAACTGACCCAGCAGTTCGTGGAGTTGCATGGGTTGCTGGAAAACGCCTGATTCAAATCCCCTGGCCGCGCAGCCAGCTCATCAACTGCGGCAAGGGGAACGCGCCGCTTTGGCGTGCTACTTCTCGGCCGTCCTTGAACAGGATCAGGCTGGGTATCGAGCGAATCCCCAACTGCGCCGACAATTGTTGATTGGCTTCGCTATCGAGCTTGGCCAACCGGCACTTGCCGGCCAGCTGCGCGGCGGCCTGTTCGAACACTGGCGCGAAGGATTTGCACGGGCCGCACCAATCCGCCCAGACATCTATCAATAACGGCAGGTCGCCCTTGATCTGGCTGGCGTAGTCGCCTTGCTTGAGTTCGAAGGGTTTGCTCGATAACACCTGGGCCTTGCAGCGCCCGCACTTGGGCTGGTCGCCCAGGCGTTCGGCGGGTATGCGGTTGAGCCCGTTGCAATGGGGGCACGGGATGAGCATCGGGTCGTCTCCTGGAATTTGGTTACTCAAGTTGGACACTATATAGAAACCAACACAAAAACCTGTGGGAGTGAGCCTGCTCTCGATGACGGTGTGCAGTCAGGAATCCTGGACTGGCAGACCGCTATCGCGAGCAGGCTCGCTCCCACAGGGTATCGGTGTTGCTGATTATTTGGCCTGGGTCAGCGTGTTGTAGCTGGTCATCAGGTTGCGGTAATCCGGGATGTGGTTGGAGAACAAGGTTGCCAGGCCTTCCACGTCGTTGCGCCAGTCGCGGTGCAGTTCACAGGCCAGGCCGAACCAGGTCATCAATTGCGCACCCGAAGAGGACATGCGGTCCCAGGCCGATTGGCGGGTCAGTTCGTTGAACGTGCCGGAGGCATCGGTGACCACGAACACATCGAAACCTTCGGCCAGGGCGGACAGTGCTGGGAAAGCTACGCAAACTTCCGTCACTACACCGGCGATGATCAGTTGCTTCTTGCCGGTGGCCTTGATTGCCTTGACGAAGTCTTCGTTGTCCCAGGCGTTGATCTGGCCAGGGCGGGCAATGTACGGCGCGTCCGGGAACAGTGCCTTGAGCTCGGGTACCAGCGGGCCGTTGGGGCCGGTTTCGAAGCTTGTGGTCAGGATGGTCGGCAGTTCGAAGTACTTGGCCAGGTCGGCCAGGGCCAGCACGTTGTTCTTGAAACGGTCCGGGTCGATGTCGCGTACCAGCGACAGCAGGCCAGCCTGGTGGTCCACCAGCAGAACGGCGGCGTTATCTTTGTCGAGACGGTTGTAGGAAGTGGTCATGGCGTAGCCCTCATTAAGTTTTGGTTGCCGAAGGTTCGGCGTGGTTAAGGTTTTTAATGTCGGTACAGCGTTTATTCGGGATTCATCTGGCCGAAGCGTCGGCTTCAATCCGTGTTGCGTTTCGATGTGTGTAGATTAAAACTGGCACCTTTGACGCGCTAGACTGCAAAAATCAGCCTTAGCGTTCTATTTGGAGAACGATCATCGAAGACCTCAACACGCTGTACTACTTCACCCAGGTGGTTGAGCACCGTGGATTCGCCGCAGCGGGCCGGGCGCTGGACATACCCAAGTCAAAGCTCAGCCGGCGTATCGCCCAGTTGGAAGAGCGGCTAGGGGTGCGCTTGCTCCATCGCACCAGCCGGCATTGCACCTTGACCGAGATCGGCCAGGCCTATTACCAGCGCTGCCTGGCGATGCGTGTCGAGGCCGAGAGCGCCGCCGAGGTGATCGAGCGCAACCGCTCCGAGCCCCAGGGCCTGGTGCGCATCAGTTGCCCGACGGCGCTGCTCAACAGCTGGGTCGGGCCGATGCTGACCCGCTACATGCTCAAATATCCGCGGGTGGAGTTGTTCATCGAGAGCACCAACCGCCGAGTCGACCTGATCCACGAGGGGTTCGATATAGCGCTGCGGGTGCGCTTTCCGCCGCTGGAAAACACCGACATGGTCATGAAGGTACTGAGCAACAGCACCCAATGCCTGGTGGGCAGCCCTGCATTTGTAGAGCGATTGTCTTCGCCGGCTTCACCGGCGGACCTTAACGGCCTGCCCAGCGTGCATTGGGGCGGTGCGCAACGGGAGTATCAGTGGGAGTTGTTCGGGCCGGACGGCACCCGAGCGTTGATCCGACATGAGCCGCGCATGGTCACCGATGACTTGCTGGCCCTGCGGCACGCGGTGCTGGCGGGCATTGGTGTCGCCCACCTGCCGACCGTGGTGGTGCGCGAAGACATCGCCGCCGGGCGTCTGGTGGAGTTGGTCCCCGGCTGGACGCCGAAATGCGGGATCGTTCATGCAATCTTTGCGTCGCGGCGTGGGTTGCTACCGTCGGTGCGCACGTTGATCGATTTCCTGGCCGAGGAATTCAGCCACAGTGATATGGCCTAGTGCATTGGCCTCGGGTTGCCATTCATCAGGTGCGCCGCACTGACGGCGCGCCGCGCCCTCAAAACCATACCTGTTCACAACCAGGAGGTCCCATGAGCACCCCTCAAGACCCAACCACCCCCAAGACACTGGACAACCCCAACGATGATGGCTTCGTCCTGGGCACCGCTGGCCGCGACGAAGACCCCAACGCCGCCCCGGCCTATGCCGTTGACAGTCGTCACGATCGGGACGAATTGACCCCGGAAGACGCGCATGGAATGCCCGGCTATCCGGAGGAAAAACCGGCAGCGCCGGCTGGGGAAGAGCCAGAATCAGGCATCGAGACGCCCGAACAGGGGAACGATAAGGCGGGATGAGCAGGCTGCGTTGACCTTCGCCCAGTCAATCTTTCACCCGTGGCGAGGGAGCTTGCTCCCGCTCGGCGGCGCAGCCGTCGTAAAACCGGTTGACGCGGTCAGTCTGAAAAAGCGCGTCAGTCCATTCTGGGGCCGCTTCGCAGCCCAGCGGGAGCAAGCTCCCTCGCCACAGGGTTATGTGTTTGGCGGGAGGGTTACGACGAGCAACTGATCTCCAGATGCTTGCCCCATTCCGGCGGCCGCTCGGCGTAGCTGCCCATCCCCGATTGTTCTTCAAAAGGATTGCTCAGCACGCTGTGCAGGCGGCGGACTTCTTCGTAATCGCCTGACTCGGCGGCGTCGATGGCTTTCTGGGCCAGGTAGTTGCGCAGCACGTAGAGCGGATTGACGGCGTGCATGCGAACGCGGCGCTGGTCCTGGTCGACCGGGCCCTCGCGGTTGACGCGGGCGACGTACAGCTCGGCCCAGGCATCGAAACCCTTGAGATCGACGAAGTCGTCGCGCAAGGCGGCGACGGCTTGTTCCGGCGCCTGGTCGCCCAGCCGGCGGAAGAACAGGCTGTAGTCGACGCCGCTGTTCTGCATCAGTTGCAGCAGGCGCTCCACCAGTTTCTGGTCCTCTTCTTCGGCGACGGTCAGGCCGAGGCGGCGGCGCATCAGGTCCAGGTAGTGGGCCTGGTAAAGGGGAAGGTACAAGCCAAGGGTCTCGCGCAGGGCATCGACGCTGATAAAAGGCGTCAGGGCTTGGGCGAGGGCGCTGAGGTTCCACTGGCCGATGGGCACCTGGTTGCTGAACGAGTAACGGCCCTGGTCATCGGAATGGTTGCAGATGAAGTTGGCGTCGAAGTCATCGAGGAAGGCGAACGGCCCGAAATCGAAGGTGATGCCCAGGATCGACATGTTGTCTGTGTTCATCACGCCATGGCAGAAACCATAGGCCTGCCATTTCGCAATCAGTTCGGCGTTGCGCTCGACGATCTCGCGGTACATCGCCAGGTAGGGCTCGGGCTGCTCCCGGCATTGCGGAAAATGCAGGTTCAGCACGTGCTCGGCCAAGGCAGCATGCAGCTCCGGCTTCTTGGTGTAGTAGAAATATTCGAAGTGCCCGAAGCGCACATGGCTGGGGGCCAGGCGCAGCACCATGGCGGCGCGCTCCTGCTTTTCGCGCCACACCGGGGTGTCGGAGCCGATCACGCACAACGCGCGGGTGGTGGGGATGCCCAAGGCGTGCAGGGCCTCGGAGGCGAGGAATTCGCGAATCGAAGAGCGCAGCACCGCGCGCCCGTCGCCCATCCGGGAGAACGGCGTCTGGCCGGCGCCCTTGAGGTGCAGGTCCCAGTGCTCGCCGGCCTCGTTGTACACCTCGCCCAGCAGCAACCCGCGGCCGTCGCCCAGTTGCGGGTTGTAGTGACCGAATTGATGCCCTGAGTACACCATCGCCCGGGGCTCGGTTTCGGCCCACAGCTTGTGGCCGCCAAAGATCTCGGCGAACAGCGGTGTCTCGGCTTCTGCCGGCTCCAGGTCCAGCAGCGCCATGGCCGCCGGGCTGGCAACCACCAGCCGCGGGTTGTCGATGGGCTCGGGCAGCACATGGGCCGAGAAACCGTCGCCCAGGCGGGCGAAGCGGTTATCGAAGGTCAGCGTTTCCAGCGTTTTCATGGCCGTCTCCGACGGGCCGCCCGCAGGCAACCCGCTGTCAGTCGAGGGTGCCTTGCGGAGGCTCGGGCATCGGCTTGATGCTGGCGACCGTTGAAGGCACGGGCGTGATGGTCTTTTTGTCAGGCTCGGCAGGCACGAGCTTGTATTCCTGGCCTTGCAGGTTCTTCAAGTAGATTTCCATCTGCCGGAAGGAGATGTTGATGTGCTCCTTCTTGAATTCCCGGTTGATGAACCGATTGATCTCGTCCAGCACCGGGTTTCGATCACCGAGGTCGCGCACGTGCATGCGCAGCTCATGGTCCAGGGTGCTTTCACCGAAGTTCAGGAAGTACACGATCGGCTCCGGTTCCTTCAGCACGCGGGGGTTATCGCGAGCGGCCTTGAGCAGCAACTCGCGCACCCGGTCCAGGTCCGAGCCATAATCCACGCCTAATTTCAGGGTCACCCGGGTGACGGTGTCGGTCAACGACCAGTTGATCAACTGCCCGGTGATGAACGTCTTGTTCGGGACGATGATGTCCTTGCGGTCGAAATCGGTGATGGTGGTCGCGCGAATGCGGATCTTGCTCACGGTGCCCGACAGGTTACCGATGGTGATGGTGTCGCCGATGCGCACCGGGCGCTCGAACAGGATCATGATGCCGGAGATGAAGTTGGCGAAGATCTCTTGCATGCCGAAGCCCAAGCCTACCGACAGCGCCGCCACCAGCCATTGCAGCTTGTCCCAGCTCACACCCAGGGTGGACAGCGTCGTGACGAAGCCGACGCCGGCGATCACGTAGGACAGCAAGGTCGTGGTGGCATACGCGCTGCCCTGGGCCAGGTTCAGCTTCGACAGCACGAACACTTCCAACAGGCCCGGCAGGTTGCGGGCCAACGCGAAGGTGATACCGATGATGATCAGTGCCCCGAGCATGTCGCCGATGCTGATGGGCACCATGCTCATGTTGGCGCCGGTGCCGCTGGTGTATTCGTAGAGGGTGATGTTGTCCAGGTAGGAGAACACACTGATCAGGTCCGACCAGACCCAGTACAGCGCGGCCATGAAACCGCCCAGCAGGGCCAGGCGGATCAGGCGCAGGGACTGTTCGTTGACCTTTTCGATGTCCAGGGTCGGTTCCTCGACCACCGCTTCGCCGTCGCCGACCTCCTTGGCCGCCTGGCGCTTGGCCAGGGCACGCTGGTAGGCCAGGCGCCGCGCCGCGACCGAGAGGCCACGCACGAAGGTGGCCTCGATCACCAGCCAGAACATCAGTAGGTACAGCGTGTTGATCAAGCGGTCGCTGAGTTTAAGCGCGGTGTAGTAATAGCCGAAGCAGACGGCGACGAACAGCGCGATCGGCAATGCGGTGAACAGCACGCCGACGGCCTTGCGGAACAGCGATGTGTTCTTGTGCGTCGGACTGCTGAGCAACAGCCGGCTGAGTAGCCAGGCCATCGAGGCGTAGCAGGTCAGCACCACCGGCATGCCGAGCACGTCATCGGCCAGGGCTGACGGCTGCAACTCCGCCACGGCCACCACGGCCACCAAGGCCAATACCACCAGCCCGAGCCGACGGATCCAGCCCTGGAGAAATTCGACCTGGGGTTTTTCCCAGCGGAAATGCAGCTCGGCAACGCCGCCTGGCGAGAGGATTCGATAGGCTGTGTAAAACACCAGCCAGGCCTGCCCGATCTGTAGCAAGGCCGCGCCGAGGTTGGTGTTCTGGCCGCGGGCGTCGATCTGCAAGGCGTAGCCGCACAAGGCAAGCGCCAGCGCCACCGGCATGGCCAAAAGGATGTTGATCAGGATCGCCTGGGGTGTGTGCCACTGGCTGTCGCGCTTGAAGTGGCCGACATCCTGGTGAACCTTGTTCAGGCGCGCATAAAGATTCTTGCGGCGCCACAGCAGCGCGCCGATCAACAGCGCCAGGGGCAGGAACAGCAGCGGCCGCTGGGTCAGGCCGTCAGCCAGTTCGCTGAGGCTCGAGGCCCAGGGCAGCGAATCGACTTGTTTTTCCAGGCGGGCCGGCACGCCACGCATCCACTCGAAATCCAGCGGTTTGTTGCTGGGAATCCAGAACATCTGTTCTTCAAGGGTGGCCCGCAGATTCTGTGCGGTGCTGAGCAGTTGTTTCTGGTTGAGCTGCAGCGTGATGGACTCGTTGAGCACCGCGCTCAATTCACGGTTCAGGCGGTCCAGCAGGTCGACCCGGGTCAGGGCCAGTTCAAGCAGGGTCTTGCGCAGCTGTGGGGTGACCTGCTCGGAGGGCTGGGACGCCAGCAGGTTGTCGACGTAGGCTGCGGGATTGTTCAGCAATTCACGTTGCTGGCTGACTTCGAACTGATACAGGCGGATGTCGGCGATCTGGTCGGCCAGGTTCTGGTCCAGCTTCAGGCGCGGCAAGGTCTGGCGCTGCTTGTAAAGAATCTTGGAGAGCAGCAGGCTGCCCTTGAGCACGCTGATCTGCTCGTCCAGGGCGGCATCGGTCTGGGTGACGCTGTCCAGCAGTTGCTTGGTCTGCAGGTTCTGCTGGGTGACCTCGTTGAGGCGGTCGGTGCTCTTGAGCAGATAATCGGAAAGCTTGAGGTTGGCCGTGCTTTCGGTCGCCAGCAGGCTGCTGCCGCCGGCTTTCTGCGCTTCGATGGATTGCTGCGTCACCGTTTCCTGGGACTGGGCCAGGCGTTTCTGGTTGATCAGGTTCTGCAGGTCCTGGATTTCCCGCTCCATGCGGTCGATCTTTTCCGAAAGCAGATCGTGCTGGCTATTGCCCAGGTCTTGCAGTTGGCTGTTGCCGGCCAGCTCCTGGCGGCGCAGTGGAATCAGCGCGTTGAGGGCCGCCAGTTCCGCATTGAGCTGGTCGCGCTGCTCGGCGCTCAGCGCCTTGCCCGCATCCCGTCCGGCCTTGAGGATGGCGTTGATCTGCTGGATTCGGGTCTGGCTGGCGGAGATTTCCGCCTGGGCGCGCTCGGGGCGGGTCTGGGCGGTGATGACCAGGCTGTTGGCGTCGGCCAGGGCCTTTTGCAGATCGCTCTGCTGGGTAGAGCGTTCCGTCAGCATTTGCTCTAGCTGGGGAATCGGCAGGTTGGCGTAGCGTTGCGCCACCGGCACCACATTGGTGCCCTTGAGCCGCGCCAGTTCGCGCTGGTTCTCGATGTTCTGTTTGGGCGCGTTGGCCAGTTGCTGCTTAAGGGCGAGCAGTTTCTGTTCGTAGTCGGCCTTGTTGGTCAACTGGGTCAGGGTGTTTTGCAACACGGCCTGCAAGGCTTTCTGGTCGGCTTCCGGGAGCTTGCGGTCGGCGATCTTGTCCAGGCTGGCCTGGACCGAGGTGCTGGTCGGCGGCTCAGCGGCCTGGACCGTGCAGATGGAAAGACCCAGGCCGAGCAGGGCGATGGCGAATAAGGAGCGCAGGGTAGGCATAGAGACCGGTCAAGCAAATGAGAGTGGGAGCAGTTTAGAGGAACAAGCCGGGACCCGGGCGACTTCCTTCGGGGAATCTGACGCCCACTTTGCCAATCTTGTTCCCGTCCATGGCCGCGACGGTCCACAGGGTGTTGTTCCAATCCACCTGGTCGCCAACCACGGGTGCACCGCCGACTTTCTGGGCAATGAAACGGCCCAGGGTCATGTCCGGATCGATGCCGTCCAGCTTCAACCCATACAGCGTGGCAACCGCGGCCAGCTGGGCGTCTCCTTCGAGTACGAAGTCGCCGAAGAAGCGCAAATCCAGGCCCCGTTGCGGTGCCTGGCTGAACAGTTTTCCAAGGGCTGGCAAATCATGTTCATGGCCGATCACGCAGAGCAAATCGTCCACTTCCAGCACCGTACTACCCGACGGATGGAGCAATTGCTGGCCCCGAAACAGGGCCGCGATGCGCGTTCCGTCGGGCATTTTCAAGTCCCGTAGAGGCGAACCGATGCACCACTTTTCCGCACCGAGGCGGTAGATAAACAGTTCCCACTCGCTCGTCACATGTACTTCCAGCGCCGCCCGGGAAATGGGCAGCGGTTCTGGCGGGACGGTCACGTGCAGCAGCTTGGCGACCCAGGGCAGGCTGGTGCCTTGTACCAGCAGTGACACCAGCACGATAAAGAACGCGAGGTTGAAATAGAGCTGCGCGTGAGGCAGGCCGGCCATCAGCGGGAACACCGCGAGAATGATCGGTACGGCGCCCCGCAGGCCGACCCAGGAAATGAAAGCCTTTTCGCGACCATGAAACGCCTTGAACGGCAACAGCCCGACCATGACCGACAGCGGGCGCGCGATCAGGATCATCCACAACGCCAGGCCCATGGCGGGCAAGGCGATGGGCAGCAGGTCATGGGGCGTGACCAATAGCCCCAGCACGAGGAACATGCCGATCTGGGCGAGCCAGGCCATGCCGTCGAGCATGTGCAGGATGCCGTGGCGGCTGCGCACCGGGCGATTACCCAGGACCAGGCCGCACAAGTACACCGCCAGGAAGCCGCTGCCGTGCAGGGCGTTGGTCAGGGCGAACACCGCGAGGCCGCCGCTGATGACCAGGATCGGGTAGAGGCCGTTGGCCAGGTTGATGCGGTTGACCAGCTGCAGCATCAACCATCCGCCGCCCAGGCCGATCACCGCGCCGATGCCGAACTCGCGCACCAGATGCCCGAGCAGGCTCCAGTGCAGCCCGGTCTCACCGCTGGCAAGCATGCCGATCAGGGTCACGGTCAGGAACACCGCCATGGGGTCGTTGCTGCCGGACTCGATTTCCAGGGTGGCGCTGACCCGCTCGTTCAGGCCTTTGCCACCGAGCAACGAGAACACCGCAGCGGCGTCGGTAGAGCCAACAATCGCGCCGATCAGCAAGCCTTGGATCAGGTTCAGGTTGAACAACCACGCGGCGGCCATGCCGGTCAGCCCGGTGGTGATCAACACGCCCACAGTGGCCAGCGACAACGCCGGCCACAGTGCCACGCGAAAGCTCGAGACCCGCGTGCGCAACCCGCCGTCCAGCAAGATCACCGCCAACGCGAGGTTGCCCACCAGATACGCCGTGGCGTAGTTATCGAAAAGAATACCGGCGCCGTCGACCCCGGCAAGCATGCCCACGGCGAGGATGATCACCAGGATCGGGATGCCCAGGCGCGACGAAAGAGAACTCACCAGAATGCTCGCACCCACCAGCAACGCGCCGATCAAGAACAGGCTGTTGATGGTCGTCGCGGTCAAAGGCAGTACTCCGAAAAACTGAGGGCGGGCACAAACTGACCATGCAGTCTGCGTGCCAGCGATTCTAACCTGTTGAAATGTGATGCTGTCAAAAAAGGTTGGGGGACCGATAGGCATCGGCTCCCTGGAGCGGAAACATTGTGGCGAGGGAGCAAGCTCCCTCGCCACAAAAGCCGGGCAGAGGATTGCTCACGGTCTGTGAGCAGTCATCGTTACGTGGGTTAAAGGCTGAACCGCCCAACCATGCTGTTCAAATCCACCGCCAGGCGCGACAGTTCGGCGCTGGCGGCACTGGTCTGATTCGCACCGGTGGCCGTCTGCACCGACAGGTCGCGGATGTTCACCAGGTTGCGGTCCACTTCGCGGGCCACCTGGGCCTGTTCTTCGGCGGCGCTGGCGATCACCAGGTTGCGTTCGTTGATCTCGACGATGGCGGTGTTGATGGTGTCGAGGGACATGCCGGCGCCGCGGGCGATGTTCAGTGTCGATTCGGCGCGTTCGGTGCTGTTGCGCATCGAGTCCACGGCCTGTTCGGTGCCGCTCTGGATGCTGCCGATCATGCGTTCGATCTCGCTGGTCGACTGCTGGGTGCGGTGGGCCAAGGCGCGGACTTCGTCGGCGACCACGGCGAAACCACGACCGGCTTCACCGGCACGGGCAGCTTCGATAGCGGCGTTCAGGGCCAGCAGGTTGGTCTGGTCGGCCAGACCGCGGATCACGTCGAGCACCTTGCCGATGTCTCGCGACTCATCGGCCAGGTTGCCGATCAGCGTGGCGGTGCTCTGGACGTCGGCGCTCATGCGCTCGATGGCACCGACGGTTTCCTGCACCAGGTCGCGACCGTCGCCAGCGGACGTGGTGGCGTGTTTCGACGCTTCCGACGTGCTGACCGCGTTGCGGGCAACTTCTTCCACGGCGCTCGTCATCTCGTTGACCGCGGTGGCGGCCTGCTCGATTTCGTTGTTCTGCTGGGTCAGGCCACGGGCGCTTTCGTCGGTGACGCTGTTGAGCTCTTCGGCGGCGGAGGCCAGTTGCGTGGCCGAGCCGGAGATCCGTTGCAGGGTGTCGCGCAGTTTTTCCTGCATGGTCGACATCGCCCGCAGCAGACGGCCAGCCTCGTCGCTGCCGTCAACGGTGATCGGCCGGGTCAGGTTGCCCTTGGCGATTTCTTCGGCGGCATCCAACGCGTTGGCGATCGGCTTGGTGATGCTGTTGGTCAGCAGCCAGGCGAACAGCAGGGTCAGGCCGGTGGCGATGGCCAGAAGGGTGACGACCCAGATGAAGGCTGTGGAATATTGCTGTGCCGCGTTTTTGTTGAATGCTTCCGCTTGCTGGTTGTTGATGTCCGACAGGCGAGCGAGCGCTGCGTTGATAGCGTCGGAGTTGCTCGTCAACTCAGCGTTGAGCAGCGCTTGCAGTTCGTTGAGCTGATTGTTGCGCGACAGGGTTTTCATCCGCTCTTCGAGCTGACGGTACTGATTGAGCAGCTGCGTGAGTTGCTCATACGCGGCCCGTTCTTCAGGCGCACTGATGAGTTTCTCATAAGACATCTGGGCGGCCCGGACCTGCTGGTTGCGTTGCTCGAACAGGTCCAGCGTTTTTTGCTGGGTATCCGCTTCGCGGTTGATCAGCAGGCGATAGGACAACACGCGCAGGCGCAGGGTGAGCTGGGTGACGTCATTCAGTGCTTTGATACTGGGCACGCTGTTCTGAGCGATGTTTTCGCCGGACACGCGAATCTTGCTCATCTGGCTCAAGGCAAACACGCCGAGGGCCAGCATCAGGGCGCCGATCAGGGCAAACCCCAGGAACGCCCGCGGCGCGATGTTCATATTACGTAGGGACATGGAAGTTACCGTGAAGAAGCGCGTCCGTGCGGGGCTGTGACTGGTTTCAATGACTTATCGGTCTTGCGACTGAAGTCTTGAGGGCGCTGCGTGCTTTTGTCGCACTCCACCGGCAACGGCGCGACGAAGGGTCGGAACCAGATTCCTTGTTCGCAGTCTCTACAGCTCGCCAGTGGTGCGCCGCTGTTCTCTGAGTCGTGGCGTTGACGATGAGTTTTCTTTATCGTACGCGCCCCTTGAAAAACCCTGGAAATCAATATGTTGGAAACATCCCTCAGCCAGCTGGAGCAATTGGTCAACGACCTGGTGCAACAGAACCGTCACCTCGCCGGCCTGAATGAAACCCTGGGCGCCGAACTGGCCAAGGCCAAGGATGAAAACGAAAGCCTGCAACTGAGCCTGATGGAGCAGGAAGAGCTCCATGGCACCACCACCGCCCGGATCCAGGCGCTGATCGAGCGCGCCAGCACCGCAACGGCCAGCGCATGAGTCAACGTGTCGATGGGGTGACAGTCGTCTCGATTCTCGGGGAGGACTATTCGATCAAGGCGCCGGCCGGGCAGGAGCAAGCGTTGCTGGACGCTGCTTCGATGCTCAAGGCGGCCCTGGCCGATACCAAGCGTAAATACCCGACCTTGATCGGTGATCGCCTGCTGGTATTGGCGGCCATGAATTTGTGTTCGCAACAGATCGAAATGCAGAAGCAGCATCGGGCGGAACTCGACCGTTACCAGGAGCAGGTCAGCGCCACGGTCGAAGTGATCTCCAAGACGATTCAGCAGGCCTGAGGCCACGGTCCGGCCTATAAGCGGTGTTGTCCGCACTCAAGTCATCGCGAGCAGGCTCGCTCCCACATGGGGGCTAAGTGAACATGAAACTGCGTTCACCGCCGATCATTGTGGGAGCGAGCCTGCTCGCGATTGGATGTCAGCCGCGCTACGGGCGCTGGCTCAGAACCATTCATCCCGCATTCCCAGGCAGGTGTCATCCCGCGCTTCGAGCAGCGTCAGCTCATGCTGGCAACCCGGCACTTCCCAGGTCAGGAAGTAGCGTGCCGCTTGCAGCTTGCCTTGATAGAAGTCGACATCCGCCGCGTTCCCCTTGGCCAAGCCCTCCTCGGCACGAATCGCCTGTTCCAGCCAGCGCCAGCCGATCACCATGTGCCCAAACACTTTTAGGTACAGCGCCGAATTGGCCAGGCTATCGTTGACCTTGCCTTGGGCCAGGTCGGTCAGCAGGCCGAGGGTGACTGTTTGTAGGCGTGCCACCAAGGCTTCCAACGGCTGACGCAAGGGTGTAAGCGATTCGTACGCTTGGGCGCGCTCAGTGGTGTCGGCCACCAGGCGGATCAATTGCTTGAGCCCGGCACCGCCGTTCTGCGCCAGTTTGCGTCCCAGCAAGTCCAGGGACTGGATACCGTGGGTGCCCTCATGGATGGGATTCAGGCGGTTGTCGCGGTAATACTGCTCAACTGGGTATTCGCGGGTGTAACCATGGCCGCCGAGAATCTGGATGGCCAGCTCGTTGGCCTTCAGGCAGAACTCCGAGGGCCACGACTTGACGATGGGCGTGAGCAAGTCCAGCAACTCATGGGCGCGCCGACGCTCGGCTTCGCTTTCCAGCGTGGTGGTGTCGTCGAACAGGCGCGCCGCGTACAGGCCCAGGTCGAACGAACCTTCCACGTAGGCCTTTTGAGTCAGCAGCATGCGGCGCACGTCGGCGTGCTGGATGATCGCCACAGGGGCGGTGGTCGGGTCCTTGCTGTCAGGCACGCGGCCCTGCGGGCGTTCGCGGGCATATTCAAGGGAATACAGGTAGCCGGCGTAACCCAGCATCACCGCCCCCATGCCGACGCCGATGCGAGCCTCGTTCATCATCTGGAACATATAACTCAGGCCGTGGTGCGGTTTTCCTACGAGATAACCCACGCATTCGCCGTTGTCGCCGAAGTTCAGCGCCGTGGACGTGGTGCCGCGCCATCCCATCTTGTGAAACAGACCGGCCAGCAGCACGTCGTTACGCTGGCCGAGGCTGCCATCATCGTTGACCAGGAACTTCGGCACGATAAACAGCGAAATACCCTTCACGCCCGGCGGCGCATCCGGCAGTTTTGCCAAGACCATGTGCACGATGTTTTCCGACAGCGGATGATCGCCACCAGAGATAAAGATCTTGTTGCCTTTGAGTCGATAGGTGCCGTCGGGCGCCGGCTCTGCGCGTGTACGAATATCCGACAGCGATGAGCCAGCATGGGGCTCGGTCAGGGCCATGGTGCCGAAGAAGCGACCATCGATCATCGGTTGCAGAAAGCGCTGTTTCTGATCGTCGCTGCCGAAGCTTTCGATCAGGTTCGCCGCGCCCATGGTCAGGAAGGGGTAGGACGTCGAAGCGGCGTTGGCCGACTGAAAGTGCGCAAAGCAAGCCTGGGATAGTAACGTCGGCAGTTGCATGCCGCCGGCCTCGAAACTGCGTGCGGCGTTGAGAAAACCAGCCTCCAGGAACGCATCCACCGCCGGCTTCACTTCCGGGATCAGGATCGCCTCGCCGTTTTCATAGCGTGGTTCGTTTTCGTCGTTCTTGCGGTTGTGTGGCGCGAAATGCTTTTCGGCAATGTTGCGTGCCGTGCCGATGGCCGCCTCGAAGGTTTCGCGATTGTGCTCGGCAAACCGTTCGCGCTGGGTCAGGCCTTCGGCATCAAGGACTTCATACAGCTCGAAAGCCAGATTGCGGGAACTGAGCAGCGTCTCGGACATGGCGGCCTACCTTTTCTTGGGATGGGCCGAGTCTAGGTCTGGGAATGGAGGCTGAACAGGATGATTGATTTGGGTGATGGAGCAGAAGGGGCGACGCTAATCAAAAAATGTGGGAGCGAGCCTGCTCGCGATAGCGGTGGGTCAGTCAGAAATGATTTCAACTGGCACACCGCTATCGCGAGCAAGCTCGCTCCCACAGGGATTTCGACGACCAGGCACCTATTGCAGATGCCTGGTATATGGCGGTTTAACCGATGGTCATCAGGCTGGCGTTACCACCGGCCGCGGCGGTGTTGACGCTCAGTGCCCGTTCGATGACCAGGCGCTCCAGCGCGATGTTGGTTTCGCCTTGGGACAAGCCATGCACGCCGACGATGGCACCGGCTCGCTTGGCCACTTGCTGGCAGACACTGCGCAGTTGATCCGAATCGCCGTGATGCAGGACGGCGTCGAACAGCACGTCGTCCTTGGTCCAGTCGGCAACGCGCTGGATGCGTGCCTGGATTTCCTTCGGCAAGCGTCCGAACACGGCCTTGCTGGTGTCGGACTCCGGCCACACGGCCGAGCCGCCGACGGCCAGTACGGCTGCCAGTTGTGTAAGCAAGTCGCCTTCCACATCCGCCAGGCACAGCACGTGCTCGCGGGGCAGGATGGCGTAGCTGTTACGTTCGCCTGTCGGGCCGGTGAGCTGGCGGGTGATGCCGCTTTGCGACTGGGCGGCGAACTGCACGCACAGGGCGCTCAGTTCGGCAAGCTTCTGGCTGTCGGCCCAGGTTTGCAGGGCGGTCAGCGGCTTGCTCATGGCGTCGCGCAGGCGCAGGTCTGGCGCGGCCAGGGCGTCGCCACGTACGAAGGATTGCTGGATCGCATCGGTAGGACGGGTCGACAGCAGGCGGTACAAGTACAGCGGGCCGCCGGCCTTCGGACCGGTGCCCGACAAGCCTTCGCCGCCGAACGGCTGCACACCGACCACCGCACCGACGATGTTGCGGTTCACGTAGACGTTGCCGGCATGAACGTTGTCGATCACCTTGGCGATGGTCTCGTCGATTCGGGTGTGCACGCCCAGCGTCAGGCCGTAGCCGGAGGCGTTGATCTGGTTGATCAACTGGTCCAGCTCCTTGCGCTTGTAGCGAACCACGTGCAGCACGGGGCCGAAGATCTCCCGTTGTAGCTCATCGAAGCTTTCCAGCTCGATCAGCGTCGGCATCACGAAGGTGCCGCGCTTGCATTCGTCGCTGTCGGCAATCGCCATCTGGTACACAGTGCGACCTTTATCGCGCATGGCCTGGATGTGCTTCTCGATACCAGCCTTGGCTTCGGCGTCGATCACCGGGCCGATGTCCACCGACAGACGCTCCGGGTTGCCGAGGCGCGATTCGGCCATGGCGCCCTTGAGCATTTCGATGACGCGGTCGGCGGAATCTTCCTGCAGGCACAGCACGCGCAGGGCCGAGCAACGCTGGCCGGCGCTGTCGAAGGCCGAAGACACCACATCGATGACCACTTGTTCGGTCAGCGCCGAGGAGTCGACGATCATAGCGTTCTGGCCGCCGGTCTCGGCGATCAGCGGGATCGGACGGCCCTGGTTGTCCAGGCGCCCGGCGATGTTGCGCTGCAACAGGCGGGCGACTTCAGTAGAGCCGGTGAACATCACGCCTTTGACGCGATCGTCACCCACCAGGCGGGCACCAACGGTTTCACCGCGACCGGGCAGCAATTGCAGGACGCCTTCCGGAATACCGGCTTCCAGCAACAGGCGTACAGCCTGGGCCGCTACCAGCGGGGTCTGCTCGGCGGGCTTGGCCAGTACCGGGTTGCCGGCGGCCAATGCGGCGGCGACCTGGCCGCTGAAGATTGCCAGCGGGAAGTTCCACGGGCTGATGCAGACCACTGGACCCAGTGGGCGGTGGGCATCGTTGGTGAAATCGTTGCGGGCCTGCACCGCGTAGTAACGCAGGAAGTCCACGGCTTCGCGTACTTCGGCGATGGCGTTGGCGAAGGTCTTGCCGGCTTCACGGGCCAGCAGGCCCATCAGCGGCTGGATCTCGGCTTCCATCAGGTCGGCGGCGCGCTCGAGGATGGCGGCGCGTTCGGCCGGTGGCGTCGCCTGCCAGATTGGCGCGGCGTTGAGGGCGCATTGGATGGCGTTGTCGACGTCTTCGACCGTGGCTTCCTGGACGTGACCGACCACATCGCGATGATCGGCCGGGTTCAGCACCGGCGCCGGCGCTTCTTCGCTGGCGGCGCAACCGAGCATCGGCGCGGCTTTCCAGTTGTTGTGAGCAGTAGCCAGCAGGGCGCAGGACAACGAGGCCAGGCGATGTTCGTTGGCCAGGTCGATGCCGCTGGAGTTGGCGCGTTCGCTGCCGTACAGGTCGCGTGGCAGCGGGATGCGTGGATGCGGCAGGCCAAAACCGCCTTCCAGGGTAGCCATCTGCTCAATGCTTGCCACCGGATCGGCCACCAATTCCTGAATGGAAATGGACTGGTCGGCGATGCGGTTGACGAACGAGGTGTTGGCGCCGTTTTCCAGCAAGCGACGCACCAGGTAGGCCAACAGCGTTTCGTGGGTGCCGACCGGAGCGTACACACGGCACGGACGGTTCAGCTTGCCTTCGGAGACTTTACCTACAACTTGCTCGTACAACGGTTCACCCATGCCGTGCAGGCACTGGAACTCGTACTGGCCCGGGTAATAGTTCTGACCGGCGATGTGGTAGATGGCCGACAGGGTGTGGGCGTTGTGCGTGGCAAATTGCGGGTAGATGACTTCTGGCACCGACAGCAATTTGCGTGCGCAAGCAATGTAGGAAACGTCGGTGTAAACCTTGCGGGTGTACACCGGATAGCCCTCCAGGCCTTCGACCTGGGCGCGCTTGATCTCGCTGTCCCAGTACGCGCCTTTTACCAGGCGGATCATCAGGCGGTGACGGCTGCGACGGGCGAGGTCGATCACATAGTCGATTACGTATGGGCAACGCTTCTGGTACGCCTGGATCACAAAGCCGATGCCGTTCCAGCCGGTCAATTGCGGCTCGAAGCACAGGCGCTCGAGCAGGTCCAGGGACAGTTCGAGGCGGTCGGCCTCTTCGGCGTCGATGTTGAGGCCGATGTCGTATTGCTTGGCCAGCAGAGTCAGCGACAGCAGGCGCGGGTACAGCTCGTCCATCACCCGCTCGTACTGGGCGCGGCTGTAGCGCGGGTGCAGGGCCGAGAGCTTGATGGAGATGCCCGGGCCTTCATAAATCCCACGGCCATGAGACGCTTTGCCGATGGAATGGATAGCCTGTTCGTACGAGGCCAGGTACTTCTGGGCGTCATGCTCGGTGAGTGCGGCTTCACCCAGCATGTCGTAGGAATAGCGGAAACCCTTGGATTCGAACTTGCTGGCGTTGGCCAGGGCTTCGGCAATGGTTTCGCCGGTAACGAACTGCTCGCCCATCAGGCGCATGGCCATGTCGACGCCCTTGCGGATCATCGGCTCGCCGCTCTTGCCGATGATGCGGCTCAGGGACGAGGTCAGGCCCGCTTCGTTATGGGTGGCGACCAGTTTGCCGGTCAGCAGCAGGCCCCAGGTAGCGGCGTTGACGAACAGCGACGGGCTGTTGCCCAGGTGCGGCTGCCAGTTGCCGGTGCTGATCTTGTCGCGGATCAGCGCGTCGCGAGTGCCCTTGTCCGGGATACGCAGCAGCGCTTCGGCGAGGCACATCAGTGCCACGCCTTCCTGGGACGACAGGGAAAATTCCTGCAGCAAGCCCTGAACAATACCGGCACGACCGCCGGCACTCTTCTGGTTACGCAGCTTTTCAGCAATAGAAGCCGCCAGCTTGTTGGTGGCTTCGGCCATTTCGGCCGGCAGGCGCGCTTGCTCGATTAGCATCGGCACCACTTCCGGCTCTGGGCGACGGTAAGCGGCGGTGATGGAGGCGCGCAGGACCGATTGCGGCAGGATGCTCTCGGCGAATTCCAGGAAGCATTGATGAGCGTGGTCCGCTTGGACTTCGCCGGCATCGTCATTGTCGGCGCGGCTTGAACCGTTTAGCTCGGTCAGGGTTGCACCACCCTCGAGTTTCTCCAGGTAATTGAAAATTGCCTGCTTGATCAGCCAGTGCGGCGTGCGATCAATCGAAGTCGCGGCCGCCTTGAGACGTTCGCGGGTCGGGTCGTCGAGTTTGACCCCAAGGGTGGTGGTAGCCATATTTTTATCCTCATGTTTGCCACGTACCGCGTGGCATCAGCTGGCGGCAAGATTAGCTGCGAGCCGGGGGAGGTGCAACCGGGTGCAACCGGTTTTTTGTCGAAATTATGAGCAGTTCATCCGGATGGTCTGTAGTCCCTTTCATGAGAGCACCTGTTTGGTGCGAAAAATCTTGCAAAAGCTTCCTTCGATGCACCAATAGCGGGCAATAATTGCCATCCGTACGATTATTCCGACTGGGTGCAACTTATTTGAACGAAACTGGTTGCACCTTATTTGGATTGTTGAATAGCATTCGCGGCCAAGGTGCAACCGGTTCTGGGTACAAAAACCGGGTCGAGCTGCATCGGCTGATGGCTTTCCTGGGGAAACATCAGTCATAAATTCGCGGGTCCACAAAACGTCCGCACAACGTTCGCGTTGTCGACGCTTTCAACTGCCACCGCACCATAAAAACAAAGCCAGGGCGTAACTCATGAGTGTTAGCAATCCCACCCTGATCACCTTCGTGATCTATATCGCAGCCATGGTCCTGATCGGCCTGATGGCTTATCGCTCCACCAACAACCTTTCCGACTACATCCTGGGCGGTCGCAGCCTGGGCAGTGTCGTGACGGCGCTTTCTGCCGGCGCTTCCGACATGAGCGGCTGGTTGTTGATGGGTTTGCCCGGTGCAATCTACATGTCCGGCCTGTCGGAGAGCTGGATCGCCATCGGCCTGATCATCGGTGCCTACCTGAACTGGCTGTTCGTGGCCGGTCGCCTGCGGGTCCAGACCGAGCACAATGGCGATGCGTTGACGCTGCCGGATTATTTCTCCAGCCGTTTTGAAGACACCAGTGGCTTGCTGCGGATCATCTCTGCGGTGGTGATCCTCGTATTCTTCACCATCTATTGCGCTTCCGGCATCGTGGCCGGTGCACGCTTGTTCGAAAGCACCTTCGGCATGTCCTACGAGACCGCGCTGTGGGCCGGTGCTGCCGCGACCATCGCCTACACCTTCATCGGTGGTTTCCTGGCGGTCAGCTGGACCGATACCGTACAAGCCACGCTGATGATCTTCGCGCTGATCCTGACGCCGATCATCGTGCTGCTGGCCACGGGCGGCGTGGATACCACCTTCCTGGCGATCGAAGCGAAAGACGCGACTTCGTTCGACATGCTGAAAAACACCACCTTCATCGGGATCATCTCGCTGATGGGCTGGGGCCTGGGCTACTTCGGCCAGCCGCACATCCTGGCGCGCTTCATGGCGGCGGATTCGGTCAAGTCGATCGCCAAGGCGCGTCGCATCTCCATGGCCTGGATGATCCTGTGCCTGGGTGGCACCGTTGCCGTTGGCTTCTTTGGTATCGCGTACTTCTCGGCTAACCCAGAGGTGGCCGGTCCAGTGACCGAAAACCCTGAGCGTGTATTCATCGAGCTGGCGAAAATCCTGTTCAACCCATGGGTTGCCGGTGTACTGCTGTCGGCCATCCTCGCGGCAGTCATGAGCACTCTGAGCTGCCAGTTGCTGGTGTGCTCCAGCGCCCTGACCGAAGACTTCTACAAGACTTTCCTGCGCAAGAGCGCTTCCCAGGTAGAGCTGGTCTGGGTCGGCCGTGCCATGGTGCTGCTGGTGGCCCTGATCGCCATCGCCCTGGCCGCGAATCCGGAAAACCGCGTTCTGGGCCTGGTGAGCTACGCCTGGGCCGGTTTCGGTGCCGCCTTCGGTCCGGTGGTCCTGATCTCCGTGGTCTGGAAGAACATGACTCGCAACGGCGCCTTGGCCGGTATCCTGGTCGGTGCGATCACCGTGGTGGTCTGGAAGCATTTCGAGCTGCTGGGTCTGTACGAAATCATTCCGGGCTTCATTTTCGCCAGCCTGGCCATCTACTTCGTCAGCAAGATGGGCACGCCTACCACCGGCATGCTGCAGCGCTTCGAAGCGGCTGAGAAAGATTTCCGCTTGAACCAGTAAGGCTTTGGCGAGCCTGCAATGGCTCGCTCAAAACAGTAAAAACGGCCCGCCTCCATTGGAGCGGGCCGTTTTTTATGGCTGAGGGTCCAAGGTGTCGGGCTGGTTGAGAAAAATCAGTACGCCCAGCAGCGCCATGTAGAACCTGAACGCGGCATCCTGGCCATTCCAGATCTCGGATTGCCACATCAGGAACCACTCGCCGCCAACAACCATGAAGCCGAAAAACCAGACGAAGAATCCGACCGTCAGCCCAGCGATGGCCCATTTTTTTGCCCGATTAAAAGCCAGGCCATCCGCCCTGCGTGCCCGCCAGAGTGTCAGCCCGCCATAGGCCAGCAGCACGGTGGTGATTGCTTCGCCGAGGATGATCAGCCCATAAGCCCCGTGCCACATCCAGGGCTTGTCAATGGCCCGATATCGGGCGGCGTTGTTGGGAAAGGTGGTGTCCATGCTCAGCACATGCTGGACGAAATTGAAGTTGGAGCTGTAGTCCGTGACGTTGTTGAACACGGTCAGGAAGGCGAAGGCGGCAAGCGCCAGGATCATGGCGATTTTTGTATAGCGGAGGGTCATGGTTGCGTCCTTGGCTTTTACGACCAAACGACGTTATCACGCCTTTGCGCGATAGGAGGCCGGTCGCTGTGTAAGAAGCAGCTGATTACTTCGTACGAAGGCTTTCAGGATCGCGGTGTATGGATTGTCCATCGGAAAATGCAGCGTGCCTTGCAGCTTTTTGACTCTTGGGTGTAGGGGAAATCTGTTTTTCCTGACAATGGATCAACACTGCCAGTGGCTCGTGCAGAATCGCCCGTCTCATTCAGCAGAGGCACATCGGATGTTCGCGCCTGCCAATTCACCACGTTTCACGCTGGCGTTCGACAGCGGGCCAAATGACCTCAAGGTGCTTGAGTTCAAGGGCAAGGAAGCCATCAGCCAACCCTATTGCTTTGATCTGGAGCTGGTCAGCGATCGGCCCGACCTGGTGCTGGAGGACCTTCTGCATCGCCAGGCTTACCTGGGTTTCGATCGCTGCGGCGGTGGGATACATGGCCAGGTCTACAGCGTGGCCCAAGGCGACTCGGGCAAGCGCCTGACCCGTTACCAGATCACCCTCGTGCCACGCCTGGCGTACTTGCGCCACCGCATCAACCGGCGAATTTTCCAGCATCTGAGTGTGCCCGCCATCGTTGGCCTCGTCCTGAAGGATCATGGCATCCTGGCCGATGCATTCCAGTTCAGTCTGGGTGGGCAATACCCCGAGCGTGAATATTGCGTGCAGTACGGTGAAAGCGATCTGGACTTCATCGAGCGGCTATGTGCCGAGGTCGGCATCCATTACCACTTCCAGCACAGCCCTGACGGGCATCTGCTGGTGTTTGGCGACGACCAGACGATGTTCAAGCGTTTACCCGAGTCGACACTATACCTGCCGGGCAGCGGGATGGCTGGCGCTGCGCCGGCCATCAAGCGCCTGGCGGTACGGCACCAGGCGCGAACCACTGCGGTGACGCTACGCGACTATGACTTCCGCAAGCCTGGCCTGCTGCTGCAAGCCGGTCTCGGTGGGCAAGCGCCAGCTTCGCTTGAGGATTATCAATATCCCGGCCAATTCATCGACCGTGCCGATGGCAGCCACCTGGCCCGACGTTCCCTCGAGCGACACGGCGCGGACCACCTTTTGGCGGAGGGCAGCAGTGACGACAGCGCTTTCGCCAGCGGACATTTCATGCGCATCGAGGAGCATCCCCGCCCGCAATGGAATGATCTCTGGCTGTTGACGCAGGTCGATCACCGTGGCCGGCAGCCGCAAGTGCTGGAAGAGAACGCTTCGGTCGGCCCGGGTGAATTCCAGGGCTACGGCAATACCTTCCTGGCGACGCCCTGGGACGTTTTTTTCCGTCCGCCTTTGCAGCACAAGAAGCCGTCGATCAGTGGCTACCAGTCAGCGGTAGTGACCGGACCGGTGGGCAGCGAGATCCATTGCGATGAGTTCGGGCGGGTCAAGGTGCAACTGGTCTGGGATCGCGACGGTGCAGGTGATGAGCATTCCAGCTGCTGGCTGCGCGTGGCCACCGGCTGGGCGCACGATCGTTACGGCAGTGTGATGATTCCTCGGGTCGGAATGGAGGTGCTGGTCGGGTTCATGGACGGCGACGTCGATAAACCGCTGGTGGTCGGTTGCCTGCCGAACGGCGCCAACCCGCTGCCGCTCGACCTGCCGGCCGACAAGACCCGCAGTATCCTGCGCAGCCAGAGCAGCCCCGGTGGTGGCGGCTACAACGAATTGCGCATCGAAGACCGCAAGGGCGCCGAGGAGATCTACCTTCGAGCCCAGCGCAACTGGACCCAGCATGTGCTGCATGACCAGCGCGTGCAGGTCGATCATGAGCGCAGCATCTTCGTTGCCGGCTTGTCCCGGCACGAACTCAAGGACGGCGAGCAGCGCATCACCCGGGGGCGACGGCAGGTCGAAGTTCGCCAGGACGATCACCTGATGGTGACGGGCGACCGGCATATCCGCGTCGCCAACCAGGCCCTGAGCGCTGCTGGGCGGTTTCATGTCAGCGCCGGCCAACAGATCGTGCTGGAGGGCGGCGCCACTGCGACCATCCAGGCCGGCGGGCACTGGATCAACATCGGACCGGGCGGAATCTTCAGCAGCGTACCCATCCAGGTCGGCGGCGCGCCGATGGTGGCGATGGGCGCCGAACCCGTTGCAGCGGGCGCTCCGGATAAACTTGCCGCCGCGCTGGCGCCACCGCTGTCATTGGCGCAAATACTCAGTTTGAAAAGTCCTGCGCCGTTCTGTGAGGAGTGCGAACGCTGCAAGGAGGGTTCCTGTGCCGTGCCGTTGGCTGCGCTTGGGAGATAAGTTCAGAGATGCGCAGTGCAGCGTGAGCAAGCTCCCTCGCTACGGGGCGCTGTTCGTCCACTCGGCCGCCAACCCCTGACGTTGGGCGCGCTTCGAGGTAAACTCGTCGCCCTTCGCAGGAGCCGCCATGAATTATCGCCACGCCTTCCACGCCGGCAATCACGCCGATGTGTTCAAACACCTGACCTTGACCCGCCTCATCGCCTTGATGTCGCGCAAGGAGCAGCCCTTCGCCTACCTCGATACCCACGCAGGCATCGGGCTTTACGACTTGCAGGGCGACCAGGCCAGCCGTACCGGTGAATACCTGGAAGGCATCGCACGGTTGTGGGACCAGGACGACCTCCCGCCCCTGACCGCCGATTACATGAAGGTGCTGCGCGAGATGAACCCGGACGGCCAGTTGCGCTATTACCCGGGCTCGCCGGAGTTTGCACGGCGCCTGACCCGACCGCAGGACCGAGTATTGCTCAACGAGAAGCATCCGGAGGACGGCGTGCTGCTCAAGGACAACATGAAGGGCGACCGTCGCGTGGCGGTCCACTTGGGCGAAGGCTGGCATGTTCCTCGTGCGTTGTTGCCGGTGGCAGAGAAGCGCGCTCTGATGTTGATCGATCCGCCGTTCGAACAGCTGGATGAGATGCAGCGTTGCGCCGCGTCGCTCAAGGAAGCCGTCAGTCGGATGCGCCAGACCGTGGCGGCGATCTGGTACCCGGTAAAGGACCAGCGCATGTTGCGTCGTTTCTACCAGGACTTGGCCGGCACGGGCGCGCCTAAATTGTTGCGGGTGGAGTTGCTGGTGCACCCGCTGGCCACGCCCAACAGCCTGAACGGCTCGGGCCTGGCCATTGCCAACCCGCCGTGGGGGCTTGAGGAGGAACTGCGCGAGCTGCTGCCGTGGTTGTCCAGGAAACTTGGGCAGACCCAGGGTGGGTGGCAGATGGATTGGTTGATTGCTGAAAGCTGATCGCTGAGCCGATGCATTCAGGTCGTCAGGCAGGACGCCTTCGCGAGCAAGCCCGCCCCCCACATGGGGTGTCGAGGTGTACGCGACATCTGTGTCCGCCCCGGGCCCCTGTGGGAGCGAGCTTGCTCGCGAAGCTTTTCAGGGCCCGACCGTCAGATCGGGCAGGTCACGCCCGTGCCGCCAATCCCGCAATAGCCTTCAGGGTTCTTCGCCAGGTATTGCTGGTGATACGCCTCGGCAAAGTAAAACGTCGGCGCTTCGTCGATTTCGGTGGTGATTTCTCCCAGCCCGGCCTTGCCCAGCTCAGCCTGGAACACTTCCTTGCTCTTCTTCGCCGCTTCCAGTTGCTCGGGCGTGGTGCAGTAGATCACTGAGCGGTACTGGGTGCCGATGTCGTTGCCCTGGCGCATGCCCTGGGTCGGGTTGTGCAATTCCCAGAACATCTTCAGCAAGTCGTCATAGCTGACTTTCTCCGGCTCGTAGACCACCAGCACGACTTCGCTGTGGCCGGTCAGGCCCGAGCAGACTTCTTCATACGTCGGGTTAGGCGTAAAGCCGCCCGCATAACCCACCGCCGTGCTGACGACGCCTTCACGTTGCCAGAACCTGCGCTCCGCGCCCCAGAAGCAGCCGAGGCCGAAGATGGCGAAGTCCACATTGGTGACGAATGGGCCCAACAGCGGCGCGTCGAGGACAAAGTGTTTTTCCGGCACGGCCATTGGGGTTTCACGGCCAGGGAGAGCTTGATCGGGAGTAGGAAGCACGTTTTTGTTCACCAGAATTTCCGAGCGCAAGACCATCATCAGTCCTCTCAGTCAGATTGAGTTGAGCGAAATAGACCGTCAGTGTGCCTCACAAAAGCCGCTGCAAGCTATAAGCGGCTGTCAGACCAGCGGACCGCGCGGGTAGCGCTTGAGCTTCTCGACGAGCTCTGCGCCGGGGATCGGCCGGTCGAAGAGGTAGCCTTGGCCGACGTCACAGCGGTGGCGCCGCAGGAAGGCGAGCTGCTGGGCGGTCTCGATGCCTTCGGCCACGACCTTGAGCTTCAGATTGTGGGCCATGGCAATCACCGCGGAGGTGATCTCCATGTCGTCCTGGTTGTCCGGGATTTCATGGATAAAGCTGCGATCGATCTTGATGATGTCGATCGGGAATTTCTTCAGGTAGCTCAGGGATGAATAACCGGTGCCAAAGTCATCCATCGCCAGGGTCAGGCCCAGGCGCTTGAGCTGTTCGAGTTGCAGGTGGGTGTCTTCGGTGGCTTCGAGCAGCAGGCCTTCGGTCAGTTCAAGTTCCAGCAGCCGCGCGGGCAATTGTTCTTCCTTGAGGATGCTGGCGATCGAGGCCACCAGGTCCGGGTCGGAAAACTGCTTGGGCGACAGGTTGATCGCCACTTGCAGATTGCCCAGGCCAGCCGCGGTCAGCTGTTTGCTCATGCGGCAGGCCTGGCGGGCGATCCATTTGCCGATGGGGATGATCAGGCCGGTTTCCTCGGCCACGCTGATGAACTGGTCAGGACGGATCATGCCTTTTTCCGGATGATTCCAGCGCAGCAGCGCTTCCATGCCCAGCAAGCGACCGCTGCGCAGACACAGCTTGGGCTGGTAGAACACGTCCAGTTCGTTCTGGGTCAAGGCGCGTCGAAGGTTGTTTTCCACGAACAGCTTGTAGCTGGCCTCGGCGTTCAGCGCCTCGGTGAACACCTGGACCTGGTGCTTGCCGTTGGCCTTGGCCTTGTGCAGAGCGAGGCCGGCGTTGCGCATGAGGGTCTGTGGGTCGCGGCCATGCAAAGGCGCGCAGGCCAGGCCCACGGAACCGGTCACGCTGATCAACTGGTTATCGACGAACATCGGCTTGTCGAGCGTCATCAGCAGCTGGCTGGCGATCTGTTGGCCGGCCTCAAGGTCGGTGTCGTCCAGCAGCACCGCAAATTCGTTACTGGCGAAGCGCGCCAGGCTGCCGCTGGAGCTCAGGCTATTGCGCAGGCGCCGGGCCAGGCTGATCAGCAGTTTGTCGCCGGTCTGATGGCCGAGGCTGTCGTTGATGCGCTTGAAGTTGTCGATGTCCACCAGCAGCAGGCTGATGGGCGAATTGCTGTCGCGGGCGAAGCGTTCATCCAGGTTGCGGATAAAAGCCGGACGGTTGCCAAGGTTGGTCAGGTTGTCGGTGTACGCCAGGCGTTCGATGCGCTGCTGGGCCAGTTTGGTCTGGGTGATGTCTTCGTAGATGCCGATGTAGTGGGTCAGCTCGCGGTTGTCGCCATAGACCTTGGAGATCGACAACTGGCCCCAGTAGGGTTCGAGGTTCTTGCGTCGGCTCTTGAATTCGCCCTGCCAGCTGTTGCTCTGGGCCAGGGCCGATGGCGCATCGAACAGCAGTTCGCTGAGGTTCTCCAGGGCCGGCAGTTCCGAGAGGCGCTGGCCGTGAACTTCTTCGGTGGTGTACTGGGTGATGGCGGTGAAGCTTGGGTTGACGTACTCCACCACACCGTCGCAATTGACCAGCAGGAACGCGTTGGCGCTCTGTTCCACGGCGCGCTGGAACAGGTGCAGGGCGCTGGTGGCGGTGCGGCGGTTGTGGTTGTTGATGACCTGGGCGAATTGGTCAGCCAGTTCGCCGGCGAAGGCGATTTCGTCCGACTGCCAGGCGCGGGTCGCGCCTACTTGCTCCAGGCAGAGCACCCCGACGACTTGCCCGTCGATACGGATGCTGGCGTCGAGGATGGCATTGACGTCCCGGGCCCGGAGGTTCTCGGCCAATTCCCGCGTGCGAGGGTCGCGCATCGCGTTGTGGGCATCGATGGCGCGGCAGGTCTGCAACGCTTCCATGTAGTCTGGAAATTCGCTGGCGTTGATCACCTTTGGCAGGAAATGTTCCTGGGAGGCGCGATTATAGGCGGAGATCGGCAGCAGCTTGCCATCCTCCAGATTCCAGATGCTCGCGCAATCGATCTGGTAGATGTCACACGCGCTGCGCGTAATCAGCTCGGCGGCTTCTTGCAGGGATTTGTTGGCGCTGTAGCGCTGGCGAGTCAACAACAGGATCAGGTCTTGCTGGGCGCGGACCCGGTCCAGGTGCTGGAGTTGCTCCTGCTGCGCGCGTTGATTCAATTCCAGGGCGATCTGGAGCCTGGAGTTCTGGGTTTCCAGGTCCACGGCAGGCATGGATGGCCCGTCCTGCAGCAGGTCGTCCACCACCATCAGATAGCCGCGCAGCAGATGGCGATTGTGCTGCCTGTAGGCTTCACCGGTCTCCAGCAGGTTCATCGGCCCTTTGGCGGTGTGCAGTGTGTAGCGGATCAGATAGTGGGACGCCTGGGCCAACTGCTGTTGGATCGCGTCATGCAACTGATAGCGCGCTTCAGGCTCCATCAGGCTGGCGAAGGGAGAGCTGACCAGCGAGCAAAGCTCAACGGCCGGCAGGCCGAAGTAGCGTTCGCAGTTTGGATCGAGGAACAGCAACGCCCAGCTTGCTTCATTCAGCCGTTCGAAACGCAGCATACCGAGCCGCGAGGGCACCGGTAACTGCGTCACTACCTCGGCCGCCATACGACTGGCGGCATCGGGTTGGCTTTTCATGGGGAGACTCGCTTCGAAAATGCTGATCGCGCCGGGCTGACGCCCTCGTTATTACGGATTGCCGCAAGGTTGCATCATTGCGGCACTGGCTGACAAGAGACATGAAGGCCAAGTGCTATAAACCTTTTATCGGCCGACGAGGGGATTTCTCCAGTTGTCGGCCGATCAGAGGTGTTCCCTGGGCTACGCAAGCTCAGCGCAACGGTATGTCGACGACCTCCAAGGGATCTCCGTCACGGTCATGAAACGTCACTTGAACGCTCTGGGCCGTGACTTTCAGCTGGGCAAAGTTGTCCTGGCTGATCACCTTGCCGGTCAGCTCGTATTGATACTCACCGCTTGGAGCCCGAGCCATGGGTTTGCCGGGAATAAAAGTCGAGGCATTGGCGTAAGGCAACAGCCTGCTGTTGCAAAATGGCGACGAGACGACTGTGTGGATTTGGAAGTCAGGATCCTGGCTGTGGGTCAGCATGCTCGTCAGGGAACCGTGCACGTCACCAGAGACGAAGATCACATTCTTGATCCGATGGCTGCGGATGGTTTCAAGCAAGCGTAGCCGTTGCTCTGGAAACGCTTGCCAGGCATCCCCTGCGTTGAATTTGCGGTCGGGGTAGAACATGACACCGGTGACGACGAATTTGACCCGGTAGGGGCTGTCGATCAGCCATGTCAGCAGCGAATGTTCCTGTTCTTCATCCAGGATGCGCCGGTTGTTTGCCGACAGGTTGCGTCGAGTCCGGCTGTCGGTAACGAACCATCCTGTATTGCCATGGGCAAATGTATACCAGTAGCGAGTGAGTGGCCTTAACGTGCCGTCATCCAGAAGTTCATGGGCCGGGCTGTGACTGGCTTGATAAAGCTCGTATGTATCAAGAGCGTTTGTATAGAGAGTTTCGTCTTGGTGATTCTTCTTGGCGGGCCAGTTGTCCTTTATTTCATGATCGTCGAGCATCATGTAAGTCGGCACGCTGGACATCAGTTTTTTAATATGGGGTTGGGAAAAGGCAGTTCGATACTTGAATAACATGTCCTTGAGGTTGCGGTCCGGCGCAATGAAATTCAGGTCGTCGAGATACACTTGGTCGCCGGTCATCACTACTGCGCTGATGGGTGGGTTGGCTCGCTCCACGATTCGGTTGATACCCGCGAATGTGCGATCCCCCCGTTCCGGTGTCGCCAGGGACACCCGCGGTAATGCGCAGGTATCGACACGAGCCGACGATATAGCTGCGTGGGGCGTCGGTCTCGCTGGAGGGCGTGCGCAACTGGTAAATCTCCTTGGGCCACTGCAGCGGCAGCTCCAGTATGGTCTCTGGAGTGTGCGCCGGGCTCAATGTGCTTTTCCAGCCGGCCTGGTATTCATAGAAGGTGTCGGGCTCAAGGCCCTTCAATACGATGACACCGGCTAAGTCGCGATAAGAAACCAGTCGGATGAACTGTCCCCTGGACCAGGCCGTATCGCCTTTTCGGCGGTAGCGGATACCGGCGAATAAAGGATTGTCGGTGTTCCCATCGCCTCGTAGAAAGATGCGAGCGTGGTGGGTCGTCGTGTGGCCAATAATAGGGCCAACCGTTGGCTTTAACATGTTCGAATCCATTCGAAGTTTATATTTTCGTCAGCGCCAAAGTTGTTGGGCGCGCTGGATTCATGCTAAAGCCGCAAGCAGGTTAAATATCGGTAGGGCAGGGGGCGGTAGTTGTGGGCAACGACTACCAGAGCAAGTAGTCTTTTATGCTCAAGTGGGTAGGAAAAACCGTTAGTGAAATACGGTTTTAGCCCGAGCAAAAAAAGCCCCGCCAAACGGGCGGGGTTGAGGTACGAGCGTGGCGCTCGGAAAACAGCAGTCGAACGGCCCTCCGCAAGGGAGGGCCGCTCGGTATTACAGCAGGATGGTGCGGATGTCGCCCAGCAGGTCACTCAAGCGCTTGGTGAAGCGCGCTGCGGCGGCGCCGTTGATCACGCGGTGATCGTAGGACAGCGACAGTGGCAGCATCAGCTTCGGCTGGAAGGCTTTACCGTCCCAGACTGGCTGGATGGTGGCCTTGGAAACACCCAGGATCGCCACTTCCGGCGCGTTGACGATCGGCGTGAAGCCGGTGCCGCCAATGTGGCCGAGGCTGGAGATGGTGAAGCAGGCGCCCTGCATGTCGTCGGCGGTGAGCTTCTTGTTCCGGGCTTTTTCGGCCAGGGCAGCGGCTTCGCCAGCCAGTTGCAGCAGGCTCTTCTGGTCGACGTTGCGGATGACCGGTACCAGCAGGCCTTCCGGGGTGTCGACGGCAAAGCCGATGTGCACGTATTTCTTGCGGATCACAGCCTTGCCGCTTGGGGCCAGGGAGCTGTTGAAGTCCGGCAGTTCCTTGAGCAGGTGCGCGCAGGCCTTGAGCAGCAGCGGCAAGACCGTCAGTTTCACGCCGGCCTTTTCCGCCACGGCTTTCTGCGCAACGCGGAAAGCTTCCAGCTCGGTGATGTCAGCCTGGTCGAACTGAGTCACGTGCGGGATGTTCAGCCAGCTGCGGTGCAGGCTCGACGCGCCGATCTGCATCAGGCGAGTCATGGCCACTTCTTCGGTTTCGCCGAAGCGGCTGAAGTCCACCGCCGGGATCGGCGGGATGCCCGCGCCGCCGGTGGCGCCTTCGGCCGGTGCGTTCTTGGCCTTCTGCATCATGGCCTTGACGTAGGCTTGCACGTCTTCCTTGAGCACACGACCGTGAGGGCCGCTCGGGCCTACGGCGGACAGCTCGACACCGAATTCACGGGCCAGCTGACGCACCGCAGGGCCAGCGTGCACCTTGGCACCGCTAGGCGCAGGCACCGCGGCGACAGGGGCAGGAGCCGCTTCGGCCTTGGCGGCGGGGGCGGCGGCTGGCGCTGGCGCTGGGGCGGCTTCGGCCTTGGCAGCAGGCGCAGCAGCCGGGGCTGGCGCGGCAGGCGCCGAGGCACCGGCCACTTTCAGCTTCAGGATCAGGTCACCGGTGCCGACTTCGTCTTCCAGCTTGATCTCGACGCTTTCCACCACACCGGCGGCCGGCGATGGGATTTCCATGCTGGCCTTGTCGGATTCCAGGGTGATCAGCGACTGGTCGGCTTCGACGGTGTCGCCGGCCTTGACCAGTACTTCGATGATCTTGGCCTTGCCCGACGAACCGATGTCCGGGACATGGATGTCCTGAACCGTGGCGGCGGCAGGCGCAGCGGCCGGAGCTGGAGCCGCTTCGGGAGCGGGCGCAGCGGCAGGCTTTTCAGCCGCCGCCGGGGCAGCAGCAGGGGCGGCCGCTTCAGGCGCCGCGGCGGCGCCCTCGACTTCCAGCTCCAGCAACTCGTCGCCTTCCTTCAGGCGATCGCCCAGCTTCACTTTCAGGCTCTTGATGACACCGGCCTTCGGCGCAGGCACTTCCATGCTGGCCTTGTCCGATTCAAGCGTCAGGATGCTCTGGTCGGCTTCGATGCGGTCGCCGACCTTCACAAACAGTTCAATTACTTCACCTTCACCGCTGCCGATGTCAGGTACGCGAATGAGTTCGCTCACGAAAATTCTCCTCAGCAGTCCAGTGGGTTGCGTTTTTCCGGATCGATGCCGAACTTGGCGATGGCTTCGGCCACCACTTTAGGTTCGATATCGCCGCGGTCAGCCAGGGCTTCCAAGGCTGCCAACACAACGAACTTACGGTCGACTTCGAAGAAGTGACGCAGCTTCTTGCGGCTGTCGCTACGGCCGAAACCGTCGGTGCCCAGCACTTTGAATTCCTTGGAAGGAACCCACTGGCGGATCTGTTCGGCGAACAGCTTCATGTAGTCGGTAGAGGCGATGACCGGACCTTTGCGGCCGTTCAGGCACTCTTCGACGTAGCTCAGCTTTGGCTTCTGGCCAGGGTGCAGGCGGTTGCTGCGCTCCACGGCCAGGCCGTCGCGACGCAGTTCGTTGAAGCTGGTGACGCTCCAGACGTCGGCGCCGACGTTGAACTCTTCACGCAGGATCTTCGCCGCTTCACGCACTTCGCGCAGGATGGTGCCGGAGCCCATCAGCTGGACGTGGTGCGCCGCTTCGCGGGTGTCTTCTTCGAGCAGGTACATGCCCTTGACGATGCCTGCCTCTACGCCGGCCGGCATGGCTGGCTGCTGGTAAGACTCGTTCATCACGGTGATGTAGTAGAAGACGTCCTGTTGCTCTTCGGTCATCTTCTTCATGCCGTCCTGAATGATCACCGCCAGCTCGTAGCCGTAGGTCGGATCATAGGTGCGGCAGTTCGGGATGGTCCCGGCCAGCATGTGGCTGTGGCCGTCTTCGTGCTGCAGGCCTTCACCGTTGAGGGTGGTCCGGCCGGCGGTGCCGCCGATCAGGAAGCCACGAGTACGGCTGTCGCCAGCGGCCCAGGCCAGGTCGCCGATACGCTGGAAGCCGAACATCGAGTAGAAGATGTAGAACGGCAGCATCGGCTGGTTGTGGCTGGAGTACGAAGTACCGGCGGCAATGAAGGAGCTCATGGCGCCCGCTTCGTTGATGCCTTCCTCGAGGATCTGGCCCTTCTTGTCTTCCTTGTAGAACATCACCTGGTCTTTATCGACTGGCTCGTAGAGTTGGCCGACGGACGAGTAGATGCCCAACTGGCGGAACATGCCTTCCATGCCGAAGGTACGGGCCTCGTCCGGAATGATCGGGACGATGCGCGAGCCGATTTCCTTGTCCTTGACCAGTTGCGCCAGGATCCGCACGAAAGCCATGGTGGTGGAGATTTCGCGGTCGCCCGAGCCGTCCAGGATGGCCTTGAGGGTATCGAGTGGCGGCGTCGGGATGCTGAAGCTCTTGGCGCGACGCTGCGGCACGAAACCACCCAGGGCGGCGCGGCGCTCGGCCAGGTAACGGGCTTCGGCGCTGCCTTCTTCCGGCTTGAAGAACGGCAGGTTTTCCAGTTCGCTGTCCTTGACCGGGATGTCGAAGCGGTCACGGAACAGCTTCAGGCTCTCGACGTCGACCTTCTTGGTGTTGTGCGCGGTGTTCTTCGCTTCGCCGGCACCGGTGCCATAACCCTTGATGGTCTTGGCCAGGATGACGGTCGGTTGCTCTTTGTGATTGACCGCCTGGTGGTACGCCGCGTAGACCTTGTACGGGTCGTGGCCGCCACGGTTGAGCTTCCAGATCTCGTCGTCGGACAGGTCGGCAACCATCGCCTTGAGTTCAGGCGAGTTAAAGAAGTGCTCGCGGACGAACGCGCCGTCCTTGGCCTTGTAGTTCTGGTACTCGCCGTCGATGACTTCGTCCATGCGGCGTTGCAGGATGCCGTCGACGTCCTTGGCCAGCAGTGGGTCCCAGAAGCGGCCCCAGATGACTTTGTTGACGTTCCACTGGGCACCACGGAACACGCCTTCGAGTTCCTGGATGATCTTGGCGTTGCCGCGAACCGGGCCGTCGAGGCGCTGCAGGTTGCAGTTGATGACGAAGATCAGGTTGTCCAGCTTCTCGCGGCCGGCCAGGGAGATCGCACCCAGGGATTCCGGCTCGTCGCACTCACCGTCACCCATGAAGCACCAGACTTTCTGCTTGCCTGGCTGGATGAAGCCACGGGCTTCGAGATACTTCATGAAGCGCGCCTGGTAGATCGCCTGGATCGGGCCCAGGCCCATGGAAACGGTCGGGAACTGCCAGAAATCAGGCATCAGCCAAGGGTGCGGGTACGAGGACAGGCCGTTGCCGTCCACTTCCTGGCGGAAGTTGTTCATCTGGTCTTCGGTGATGCGGCCTTCCATGAACGCACGGGCGTAGACGCCTGGTGATGCGTGACCCTGGAAGTAGATCAGGTCGCCGCCATGTTCGTCGGTCGGGGCCTGGAAGAAGTAGTTGAAGCCGATGTCATACAGCGTCGCACTGGAGGCGAAGCTGGAGATGTGACCGCCCAGGTCAGAATCTTTCAGGTTGGTACGCATGACCATGGCCAACGCGTTCCAGCGCACCAGCGAGCGAATGCGGCGTTCCATGAACAGGTCGCCAGGCATGCGTGCTTCGTGGGTGACAGGGATCGTGTTGCGGTATGGCGTGGTGATGGCGTAGGGCAGTTGCGAACCGCTGCGGGTTGCGAGTTCACCCATACGGGTCATCAGATAATGAGCACGGTCTTCGCCTTCTTTGTCGAGAACCGATTCCAGGGCGTCCAGCCATTCCTGGGTTTCGACGGGATCGAGGTCTTGCATGGCTTGCTCCAGGGCGGAAAGGCTACCAGAATCGGTTGCCTGAGTTTGCGACTGGCCTTGTGGGCAGACGATATAAATTCTTGGATTGCCGAAGGTTGTCTCGGCGGCGTGTAGTTTTACTACAAATCGTTGGCCGTTTCAGCCTTTCGAATGTATAGACGAGTAGTAAAACTACACATGAGCGGCTTATGGCCCCTCGTTTCGTTGTGAGAATAATCGTTACTGTTGGTCATTAGCCAACTCGAACAGGTAAAAACTTGATGCCGGCTGCCAATAAAACCAGAAAATCAGCTATTTATCATCTTTGTTCGACAGTCGATCAGGTAGTGGCATTCGAAAAAACACTACATCTAGCCTTTCCCGCGCCGATCAAGGATAGACCATGAGCCTGCCCTCGCTTGCCGAAATACCGGCGATTCTCCAGTCATTGGTCAGTCGGGCCGAGCAGTCGTTCCGCGCGGCGGTCGCCACTCTGGACGACGACCATGGGCTCTCTGCCTGGACGCCGCAGCGCTGGGCCGAGTTCAATCGCGTCGTCGCGGCCAGCGACTTTGTCATTGAGCAAAGTGTACGAGACCCGTCGATGCTCTTGGAGCTGGTGCGCAGCGGCGAGTTGGACCGCAGCCTGGCCCCCGGTGAAATGTGCGCGCAGATCGGCGCCGCCGTCCAGGCCGCCGAAACCGAAGATGAGTTGGGTCGCGTGCTGCGTCGCCAGCGCACCCGCCAGCAGGTGCGCATCATTTGGCGTGACCTGACCCGCCAGGCGGACCTGGTCCAGACCTGTCGCGATCTCTCGGACATGGCCGACACCTGCATCGACCAGGCCTATCGATGGTTGTACCAACGCCTGAGCCAGCAATTGGGCATACCCACCGGCCGGCGCAGTGGCGAGCCGCAGCAGATGGTCATCCTGGGCATGGGCAAGCTAGGCGCCGTCGAGCTGAACCTGTCTTCGGACATCGACCTTATCTTCGCCTATCCCGAAGGCGGCGAAACCGTCGGCGCGAAGCGGCCGCTGGATAACCAGGAATTTTTCATCCGCCTTGGCCAGCGCCTGATCAAGGCCCTCGATCCGATGACCGTCGATGGCTTTGTGTTTCGTGTCGACATGCGTCTGCGTCCCTATGGCTCGGCCGGCGCGCTGGTGCTGAGCTTCAATGCCCTGGAGCAGTATTACCAGGACCAGGGGCGCGACTGGGAACGCTACGCGATGATCAAGGCGCGGGTGGTGGCGGGCGACCAGGTGGCCGGTGCGCAACTGCTCGACATGCTGCGCCCGTTCGTCTATCGCCGTTACCTGGATTTTTCCGCCATCGAAGCGTTGCGCACCATGAAGCAGTTGATCCAGCAGGAGGTGCGGCGCAAGGGCATGGCCGACAACATCAAGCTGGGTTCGGGCGGCATCCGCGAGGTGGAATTCATCGCCCAGGCGTTCCAGTTGATCCATGGCGGTCGCGACCTGAGCTTGCAGCAACGACCGTTGTTGAAGGTGCTTGGCACATTGGAGGGCCAGGGCTACCTGCCGTCCAAGGTGATCGACGAGTTGCGCCAGGGCTATGAGTTCCTGCGTTACACCGAACATGCGATCCAGGCCATTGCCGACCGCCAGACGCAGATGCTGCCGGACACTGCGCAGGATCAGGCGCGCATTGCGTTCATGCTGGGCTTCGCCGACTGGTCGGCGTTCCACGAACAGCTGATGCATTGGCGTGGGCGCGTGGCATGGCATTTCGGCCAGGTCATCGCCGATCCGGACGAAGATGAGGGCAGCGAAGGCGAAGTCGCGGTGGGTGGAGAATGGCTGCCGCTGTGGGAAGACAGCCAGGATGAGGAAGCGGCGTGTCGCCAGTTGGAGGCGGGCGGTTTCACCGATGCGTCCAAGGCGCTGAGGGCCTTGGCTGCCTTGCGCGCCAGCCCGCAATTGCGCGCGATGCAACGTTTGGGGCGCGAGCGCCTGGATGCGTTCATTCCGCGCCTGTTGGCTCAGGCGGTGGAGCACGCCAATCCGGACCTGGTGCTGGAACGGGTATTGCCATTGGTTGAAGCCGTGGCCCGCCGTTCGGCTTATCTGGTGCTGCTGACCGAGAACCCTGGCGCGTTGCGGCGTTTGCTGACGTTGTGTGCGGCGAGCCCATGGATTGCCGAGCAGATCACCCGTTTTCCGCTGTTGCTCGATGAGTTGCTCAACGAAGGCCGTTTGTTCAAGCCGCCGTTGGCGCCTGAGCTGGCGGCGGAATTGCGCGAGCGGCTGACGCGCATCCCCGAGGACGATCTCGAACAACAGATGGAAGCCTTGCGGCATTTCAAGCTGGCCCACCGCCTGCGCGTCGCTGCCTCGGAAATCGCCGGCAGCCTGCCGTTGATGAAAGTCAGCGACTACCTGACGTGGCTGGCCGAAGCCATCCTCGAGCAGGTGCTGGCCCTGGCCTGGCGCCAGACAGTCGCCAAGCATGGCGTACCGTTGCGCACCGATGGGAGCCCGTGCGATCCGGGGTTCATCATTGTCGGTTATGGGAAAGTCGGTGGCCTGGAATTGGGGCATGGTTCCGACCTGGACCTGGTGTTCATCCACGATGGCGACCCGCAGGCTGAAACCGACGGCCCGAAACCCATCGACGGCGCTCAATTCTTCACCCGGCTTGGCCAGCGGATCATTCACTTGTTGACGGCCCAGACGAACTCCGGGCAGTTGTATGAAGTGGACATGCGTCTGCGGCCGTCCGGGGCGTCGGGCTTGCTGGTCAGTTCCCTGGGAGCGTTTGCCCGCTATCAGGAAAACGAAGCCTGGACCTGGGAGCATCAGGCGTTGGTGCGTGCGCGAGTGCTGGTGGGCAGCCAGGACGTCGGCCAGGCGTTCGAAAAAGTCCGCGCCCAGGTGTTGGGACGCACCCGTGATTTGCCGACGCTGCGCCAGGAAGTCAGCGAGATGCGCGCCAAGATGCGCGACAACCTTGGCAGCAAGGCCACCGCCGCCGGGACCGCGCCGAATGCCTTCGAAGCCACGGCGCCCTTTGACCTCAAGCAGGACGCCGGAGGTATCGTCGATATTGAATTTATGGTGCAATACGCGGCCCTGGCCTGGTCCGAGGCGTACCCTTCACTGGTGCGCTACACCGATAACATCCGCATCCTGGACGGATTGCAGGAGGTCGGATTGATGCCTGCCGAGGATGCCACGCTGTTGCGCGAAGCCTACAAGGCCTACCGCTCCGCCGCCCACCGCCAGGCCTTGCAGAAAGACACTGGGGTGATTGCAGGCGACCAGTTCGTGGATGAGCGTCGACAGGTGATGCGGATCTGGCGAGAGCTGGGGCTGAGTTGAAGGATCGAATGTAGGAACGAGCCTGCTCGCGATAGCGGTGGGTCAGGCGACATCGACGTTGGATGTGCTGGCCCCATCGCGAGCGGGCTCGCTCCCACAGTTGATTGGCGGTGCCGCACGGTATTGGATACTTGTGCGCAACCCCTGTGGGAGCGAGCCTGCTCGCGATAGCGGTGGGTCAGGCGACATCGATGTTAGATGTGGTGGCCCCATCGCGAGCAAGCTCGCTCCCACAGTTGATTGGCGGTGCCGCACGGTATTGGATACTTGTGCGCAACCCCTGTGGGAGCGAGCTTGCTCGCGATAGCGGTGTGTCAGGCGACATCGACGTTGGATGTGGTGGCCCCATCGCGAGCAAGCTCGCTCCCACAGTTGATTGGCGGTGCTGCACGGTATTGGATACTTGTGCGCAACCCCTGTGGGAGCGAGCTTGCTCGCGATAGCGGTGGGTCAGGCGACATCGATGTTGGATGTGCTGGCCCCATCGCGAGCAGGCTCGCTCCCACAGTTGATTGGCGGTGCCGCACGGTATTGGATACTTGTGCGCAACCCCTGTGGGAGCGAGCTTGCTCGCGATAGCGGTAGGTCAGGCGACATCGACGTTGGATGTGCTGGCCCCATCGCGAGCGGGCTCGCTCCCACAGTTGATTGGCGGTGCTGCACGGTATTGGATACTTGTGCGCAACCCCTGTGGGAGCGAGCTTGCTCGCGATACCGGTAGGTCAGGCGACATCGATGTTGGATGTGCTGGCCCCATCGCGAGCAAGCTCGCTCCCACAGTTGATTGGCGGTGCCGCACGGTATTGGATACTTGTGCGCAACCCCTGTGGGAGCGAGCTTGCTCGCGATAGCGGTAGGTCAGGCGACATCGATGTTGGATGTGCTGGCCCCATCGCGAGCAAGCTCGCTCCCACAGTTGATTGGCGGTGCCGCACGGTATTGGATACTTGTGCGCAACCCCTGTGGGAGCGAGCTTGCTCGCGATAGCGGTGTGTCAGGCGACATCGATGTTGGATGTGCTGGCCCCATCGCGAGCAAGCTCGCTCCCACAGTTGATTGGCGGTGCCGCACGGTATTGGATACTTGTGCGCAACCCCTGTGGGAGCGAGCTTGCTCGCGATAGCGGTGTGTCAGGCGACATCGACGTTGGATGTGGTGGCCCCATCGCGAGCGGGCTCGCTCCCACAGTTGATTGGCGGTGCTGCACGGTATGGATACTTATGCGCAACCCCTGTGGGAGCGAGCTTGCTCGCGATAGCGGTAGGTCAGACAACATCGACGTTGGATGTGCTGGCCCCATCGTGAGCAAGCTCGCTCCCACAGTTGATTGGCGGTGCCGCACGGTATTGGATATTTATGCGGAGCCCTTGTGGGAGCGAGCTTGCTCGCGATAGCGGTAGGTCAGGCGACATCGATGTTGGATGTGCTGGCCCCATCGCGAGCAAGCTCGCTCCCACAGTTGATTGGCGGCGCTGCACGGTATTGGATACTTATGCGGAACCCCTGTGGGAGCGAGCCTGCTCGCGATAGCGGTGGGTCAGGCGACATCGATGTTGGATGTGCTGGCCCCATCGCGAGCAAGCTCGCTCCCACAGTTGATTGGCGGTGTGTTGTAGATTAAGGCCACAGGCAACGACCTAAGCCACAGTGATTCTCGAGGCGGGGAGGCGTAGGCCTCCCCGTATCGTTTTTGGAAAGCACATGAATATTCTGATCGTTGGGCCCAGTTGGGTCGGTGACATGGTGATGGCCCAGACACTGTTCCAGTGTCTGAAGCTGCGTCACCCGCAGTGCGAAATCGACGTTCTGGCCCCTGAATGGAGTCGTCCGATCCTTGAGCGCATGCCCGAGGTGCGCAAGGCCTTGAGCTTTCCGCTCGGCCATGGCGTGCTGGAGCTGGCGACTCGCCGGCGCATCGGCAAATCCCTGGTCGGCCACTACGACCAGGCGATCCTGTTGCCCAATTCGCTGAAATCGGCGCTGGTGCCGTTCTTTGCCGGCATTCCCAAGCGCACAGGCTGGCGCGGCGAGTTTCGCTATGGCTTGCTCAATGACGTGCGCACGCTGGACAAAGATCGTTATCCATTGATGATCGAGCGCTTCATGGCCCTGGCCTACGAGCCGGGGGCCGAATTGCCCAAGCCGTATCCGCGGCCGAGCCTGCAAATCGATCCGGTAACGCGCGAAACGGCCCTGGCCAAGTTCGGTCTGACCCTGGATCGCCCGGTATTGGCCCTGTGCCCGGGCGCCGAGTTCGGTGAGTCCAAGCGCTGGCCGGCGGAGCATTACGCCCAGGTTGCCGAGTCGAAGATCCGTGAAGGCTGGCAAGTCTGGCTGTTCGGTTCGAAAAACGATCACTCGGTGGGCGAAGACATCCGTTCGCGGCTGATTCCGGGCCTGCGGGAAGAGTCGGTCAACCTCAGCGGCGACACATCCCTGGCCGAGGCGATTGACCTGTTATCCTGCGCCGATTCGGTGGTGTCCAATGACTCCGGCTTGATGCACGTCGCGGCCGCGCTGAACCGTCCGTTGGTGGCGGTCTACGGCTCGACTTCGCCGGGTTTTACTCCGCCGTTGGCCGATCAGGTCGAAGTCGTGCGCCTGGGCATCGAGTGCAGTCCATGCTTCGACCGTACCTGCCGCTTCGGCCATTACAACTGCCTGCGCCAGCTCATGCCGCCGGCGGTGAACGAGGCCCTGGAGCGTTTGCAGGGCACTCCCGTGGAGGTCCGGTAACTTGCGGGTATTGTTGATCAAGACCTCTTCGCTGGGGGATGTGGTCCACACGTTGCCAGCGCTGACCGATGCGACGCGGGCAATTCCTGGCATCACATTCGACTGGGTGGTGGAAGAGGGTTTCGCCGAAATCCCTACCTGGCATCCGGCCGTGGGCAAGGTCATCCCGGTGGCGATCCGGCGCTGGCGCAAGAACCTCTGGCAAACCCTCAAAAGCGGTGAATGGCGACGCTTCAAGCAGAGCATTCGCGCCGAAAAATATGATTTGGTGATCGATGCCCAAGGCCTGCTGAAAAGTGCCTGGCTGACCCGCTACGTCAAGGCACCGGTGGCTGGGCTGGATAAGGATTCGGCGCGTGAACCGCTCGCGGCGCGCTTCTATTCGCGTCGCCTGGCGGTCGCTCGTGGTCAGCATGCGGTGGAGCGTGTACGTCAACTGTTCGCCTTGGCGCTGGGCTATGACTTGCCGCAAACCCAGGGCAGCTATGGCCTGGACATCGACCGACTGGTTGAATTGCCGCGCCCATACCCCTACGTGGTGTTCCTGCATGGCACGACGTGGGAATCCAAACATTGGCCTGAGCTCTACTGGCGTCAGCTCACCGAGCGCATGGGGCAATTCGGCGTGGTGGTGAAACTGCCGTGGGGCAACCCGGCCGAGAAGGCCAGGGCCGAGCGCATCGCCAACGGGCTGCGCAATGCCTTGGTGCTGCCGAAATTGAACCTGGGCGGCATGGGCAAGGTGCTCGCCGGTGCCCAGGCCTGCGTGGCCGTGGATACGGGCCTCGGGCATCTGGCCGCCGCTCTGGATGTGCCGACCATCTCGCTGCTCGGTCCGACCAATCCCGTGCTGACCGGCGCCTATGGCAAGGGCCAGATTCATCTCGCCAGCGATTTTCCTTGCGCGCCGTGCATGCAGAAACAATGCACTTACCCACCGACCGCCGAAGATGCCCGGCGGTTCGACCTGAAACGCGAGCAGCCCCTGTGCTTCACGCGTCTGAATCCCGAGCGTGTTGCCAGCCACCTGAGCACGTTATTGGCTGAGGAGCCGCGCTGATGCAATTGGCTTTTGTCCTTTACAAATATTTCCCCTTCGGCGGCCTGCAGCGTGACTTCATGCGCATCGCCTTGGAGTGTCAGCGACGCGGTCACCAGATCCGCGTCTACACGCTGATTTGGGAAGGTGACGTCCCGCCCGGCTTCGAAGTGCTGGTGGCGCCGGTCAAGGCGCTGTTCAATCACCGCCGCAACGAGAAACTCAGCGCGTGGATGGAGGCCGACCTGGCCAAGCGCCCGGTGGACCGGTTGATCGGCTTCAACAAAATGCCCGGCCTGGACGTGTACTACGCCGCCGACGGCTGCTTCGAAGACAAGGCGCAGAACCTGCGCAATTCGCTGTACCGACGCTGGGGGCGCTACCGGCATTTCGCCGAGTACGAGCGGGCCGTGTTCGCCAAGGACGCCAAGACCGAAGTCCTGATGATTTCCGAAGTCCAGCAGCCGCTGTTCATCAAGCACTACGACACGCCGCTGGAGCGCTTTCACCTGCTGCCGCCGGGCATTGCCCACGACCGTCGTCGGCCCGCCGATGCCGATGAGATCCGGGCGGCGTTCCGAGCCGAATTCGAGCTGGCCGACGACGATTTGTTGTTGGTGCAGATCGGCTCCGGGTTCAAGACCAAGGGCGTCGACCGCAGCCTCAAGGCCCTGGCCGCGCTGCCCACGCAATTGAAAAAACGCACTCGGCTGTTTGTAATCGGCCAGGACGACCCCAAGGTATTCCAAATGCAGAGCGCTGCGCTGGGTCTGGGCGATAACGTGCGGTTCCTCAAGGGTCGCAGCGACATCCCGCGTTTCCTGCTCGGTGCCGATCTATTGATCCATCCGGCCTACAACGAAAACACCGGCACGGTACTGCTCGAAGCGCTGGTGGCCGGGTTGCCGGTGCTGGTCAGCGCGGTGTGCGGGTACGCTCACTACATCGCCGAGGCCGACAGCGGCCTGGTGCTGGATGAGCCGTTCGAACAGGCGCAGTTGACCGAATATCTGGGCCGGATGCTTAGTGATCCGCAAGCGAGGGCGGCCTGGAGCCGCAATGGTCTGGCCTTCGCCGAGACGGCCGACCTCTACAGCATGCCGCAGCACGCGGCCGATGTGATATTGGCGGAGCACGCTTAATGAAATTGATGCTGGCCGAACCGTTCAAGAGGCTTTGGGCCGGGCGCGATGCGTTCGTCGAAGTCGAAGCGCTCCAGGGCGAGGTCTACCGTGAGCTCGAAGCCCGGCGCACCCTGCGCACGGAGGTAGAGGGTCGCGGTTTTTTCGTGAAGATCCATCGTGGCATCGGCTGGGGCGAGATTTTCAAGAACCTGCTCACCGCCAAGCTGCCGGTGCTGGGCGCGGGCCAGGAATGGAAGGCCATCCAACGGCTGCAGGAAGTCGGCGTGCCAACCATGACCGCCGTTGCCTATGGTGAGAAGGGCAACAACCCGGCGGACCAGCATTCCTTTATTGTTACCGAGGAGCTGGCGCCTACCATAAGCCTTGAAGACTTCAGCCTCGACTGGGTCAAGCAGCCTCCGCAGCCCCGGCTAAAGCGAGCACTGATCGCCGAAGTGGCGCGCATGACCGGCATGATGCACCGCGCTGGGGTCAACCATCGCGACTGCTACATCTGCCACTTCCTGCTGCACACCGACAAACCGGTGACGCCCGAGGATTTCAAACTCTCGGTGATCGACCTGCACCGCGCCCAGACCCGTCCGGCTATCACCACGCGCTGGCGTAACAAAGACTTGGCGGCGCTGTATTTCTCCGCGCTGGACATTGGCTTGACCCGCCGCGACAAGCTGCGTTTTCTCAAGGGCTATTTCCAGCAGCCGCTGCGCCAGATCCTGGCGCAAGAGGCTGCGTTGCTGGCCTGGCTCGAAGGCAAGGCCAAGAAACTGTATGAGCGCAAACAGCGGTACGGGGATGCGCTCTGATGTCGGGTTGGAATTTGGAACCCGCCTACGCTGAGCTGGCACAGGATTTCGGCAGCCTCGACGCGGTGTTCGCCCTCCAGGGCGAGCGCCTGACCCGCGATCCACTGTCAGAGGTGATCCGCGTACAGCGCAACGGCGTGAATTATTATGTCAAGCGCTATACCGGCGCCGGCAAGGGCTTGCGTCGTTATCTGGGCAAGCCACGGGTCAAGTCGGAATGGCAGAACCTCAAGCGTTTCGCCAAGTGGGGAATTCCCACAGCGGAAATTGTCGCCTGGGGGCTGGAACGACGGGGTGCGGCCTATGATCGCGGCGCGATGATCACCCGCGAATTGCCGCGCACCGAAGACCTTTCAGCCCTGGCCGAGCGGCACGATTCGCGGCTCGACGATCGCGCCTGGGTCGATGGCGTGAGCCGGCAGCTCGCCGGTTATACCCGGACCATGCACGATCACCGTTTCACCCATAACGACTTGAAATGGCGCAACCTGCTGATCGACGACCGGGCGCGTCTGTTCCTGATCGACTGCCCGAACGGTGACTTCTGGCGCGGCTTCTGGCTCAAGTACCGGATCACCAAAGACCTGGCATGCCTGGACAAAGTCGCCAAATATCATTTGTCGGCCACCCAGCGCCTGCGTTTTTACCTGCAATATCGCCAGCGCGACCGGCTCGATGCGTGCGACAAGAAACGTATTCGCCACGTGGTGAGATTTTTCGAGGGGCGTGAATGACCGATTTCCTGGCCGCCGAAGACCGGGCCTTGCTGGAGCGCCATGGCCTGGACAGCTTCGAAGCCCTCTGGTTGCGCAAGCTGGACGCAGTGGACGAGCCCAATACGGCTGGCGATGGCTGGAGCAGTGTGTTCCGGCTGGAGCTCGAGGGGCAGGGTTATTACCTCAAGCGCCAGAGCAATTACCTGACCCGGACGCTATCGCACCCTTTTGGCGAACCCAGTTTTTCCCGGGAGTTTCGCAACATCAGCCGGTATCGCCAGTTGGGTATCCCAGCGTTGCAGGCGGTCTTCTACGGGCGGCGGAAAGTGGACGGCGAGGTTCGGGCGATTCTGTTGACCCGCGCCTTGGACGGCTGGGATGACCTGGATTCGCTCCTGGAGCGCTGGCCGTCCCTGACGACCGTGCAACGCACCACCATCGTTCAGGCCTGTGGTCACCTGGCGCGGCGACTGCACGACATGCATCAGGTGCATGGCTGTTTCTATCCCAAGCATATTTTTCTGCAGGCCACTGCCGGCGGTCACCAGGCACAGTTGATCGACCTGGAAAAGACCCGTCCGCTGCTGTTCGGGCAGCGTGACCGGGTCAAGGACCTGGAGCCGTTGCTGCGCCGGGCCCGGGCCTGGAGTGAAGAGGATGTGCGTCAGCTGCTGTCTACCTATCTGGACCAACCGCTTGACGGTGCGCTGGTCGATCGATGGTTGGCCCGCCTGAGCGCTCGACGCACTCATAAGGAGACCCGCTGATGCATTTGTCGGAATTGAAAGGCGCTGGCCGCAGCCCGAGCCTGCCCCTGAGCCTGGAGCTGGCGGATGCCGCTGGCCCGGCGCAATTGCAACTGTTGTCACTGTTGCGGGTGCTGCCTGGGCAGCGTTACGTCGGCGCCGGTATCTGGCGCGGCCGGCCCGTGCTGGCCAAGTTACTGGTGGGCAGCAAGGCGCCGCGGCATTTCCAACGAGAGCTGCAAGGTGTTCGCCTCCTCGCGGAACAGGGGCTGACGACCCCATTGCTGCTGGCCGATGGCTTGAAAGAAGGCGAGGGTGGCTGGCTGCTGTTCGAGCTGCTGGAAGGCGCTGAGAGTCTTGGCGATGCCTGGAAGCAGGTCGAACATCTCCCCATGTTGGCGGACGAACAAACGGCGGTGCTGGCCGAGGCGCTGGGCGCTATTGCGCAGCTGCACGGCAAGGGCCTGTGGCAAGAAGATCTGCACCTGGACAATCTGCTGCGCCATGGCGACAAGCTCTATCTCATCGATGGGGCCGGCATTCGCGCCGAAACCCCCGGCCAGCCATTGTCGCGGCAAAAGGTCTTGGAAAACCTGGGGGTGTTTTTCGCCCAGCTTCCAAAATCCATCGAGCCGTTCAATGAAGAGTTGCTGGTGCATTACCTGTTGAGTAACGCCGAACACGCCCTGCCGATGGAAGCGCTGCAAAAACAGATCGACAAGGTCCACGCCTGGCGGCTGAAAGACTTCCTTGAAAAGGTCGGGCGCGAATGCAGCTTGTTCAGCGTGCAGCGCGGGCCGTTCGGCCTGCGGGCTATTCGTCGCGATGAAGAAACGGCCATGGTCCCGGTGCTGGAGCATGCCGATGCGTTGCTTGACCAGGGTCACTTGTACAAGACCGGTGGTGCCGCCAGTGTCGGTAAGGTCGAATCGAACGGTCGCACCCTGGTAATCAAACGCTACAACATCAAGGGCTTCGCCCACTGGCTCAAGCGCTTCTGGCGCCCGAGCCGAGCCTGGCATTCCTGGCGCGAAGGCCATCGGCTGGCCTTCCTCGGCATCGCCACGCCCAAGCCACTGGCGTTGCTGGAAAAGCGTTTCCTGTGGTTGCGTCGTGGCGCCTATCTGGTCACTGAACACCTGTCTGGCCCGGACATCATCGAACGCTTCGCCCCGCATGTGGAAAGCGGCGAAGCCCCTGAGTCCGAGCTGTTGGCGCTGGATCGCTTGTTCGCCGACCTGATCCGCGAGCGCATCAGCCACGGTGACTTCAAAGGACACAACCTGTTCTGGCAAGACGACCGCTGGGCATTGATCGACCTTGATTCCATGTGCCAACACCGGACCCAGGCCAGCTTCGCCCAAGCCTACGCCCGGGATCGCGCACGGTTCATGCGTAATTGGCCTGAGGGAAGTGCGCTGTATCGGGTGATCGATCAGCGGTTGCCGAAGGCAGTCGATAACACGTCGGCTATCGTGTAACCGCTCACCGTGGCGAGGGAGCTTGCTCCCGCTGGGCTGCGCAGCAGCCCCGACGCCATTCAACGCGCAGTACCAGGAAAAAACGATTTGCAGTTCCTGTGACGGCTGCGCCGCCGAGCGGGAGCAAGCTCCCTCGCCACGGACCGTGTAAACCCTACGACTCCGCTAGAGGCTTAAGATCGCTTTTAAGCTATAATCCCGCCCTTTAGCTGCCCCGTACCCTTGATGCGTGGCACATCATTTTTTCGCGGCGCTTGTCGCCCGTATGCAGACATAAGAGGCTAGACCCCTGTGGCATTGACGATTCTTGGCCTGTCCGGCGCCCTTAGCCATGATCCTTCCGCAGCGCTGTACATCGACGGCAAGCTGATCGCGGCGGCCGAGGAAGAGCGCTTCGTACGCGATAAACATGCAAAGAACCGCATGCCCTACGAGTCGGCGAAGTTCTGCCTGGAGCAAGCCGGCATCAAGCCGTCCGACGTTGACGTGGTGGCGATACCCTTTGCCCCGATCAGCCTGTTCGGCGAGGCGCGCTGGCACTACGCCAAGCGCTACTGGTACGCCCCGGACCGTGCCCTCGATGCGATTCTGATGGGCAATCGTCGCTACAAACGTTATCGCCGCAAGATCGTCTGGTGCCTGGAACAACTGGGTTTCGACCCGAAAAAAATCAAGATCGAGCCGGTCGAGCACCACCTGGCCCATGCCTCCAGTGCCTATCACTGCTCGGGCTTCCAGGAAAAAACCGCCATCCTCGGCATCGACGGCAAGGGCGAATACGCCACGACCTTCTTCGGCTATGGCGAAAACGGCAAGATCCACAAGATCAAGGAATTCTACGACCCGGACTCCCTGGGTGGCCTGTACGGCGCGATCACCGAGTTCCTCGGCTTCGAGATGCTTGATGGCGAATTCAAGGTCATGGGCATGGCGCCCTACGGCGACGCCAGCAAATATGATTTCTCGCGCCTGGCCTCGTTCGAAAATGGCCAATTGGTGATCAATACCGATTACGCCAACGTGATCGGCCTGCGCCGCTATAAAGAGAAAGGCAAGGGTTTCTACTTCTCGCCAAAGCTGATCGAGTGGCTCGGTCCGAAACGCGAAGGCGACATCGCCGACGAGCCGTACATTCACTACGCGGCCAGCATGCAAGCGCTGTTCGAGAAGCTTGCGCTGCAAATGATCGATCACTACCTGGGCGACGTGCTCAAGGAAACCGGCAAGCTGGCGTTCGCCGGCGGCTGCGCATTGAACGTCAAACTGAACCAGAAAATCATCGCCCGCGATGACGTCAAGGAGCTGTTCGTGCAACCGGCTTCCGGCGACGCCGGTACGGCGGTGGGCGCGGCGGCTTATGTGTCCCACGCCCGTGGCGTGCCGGTGGAGAAGATGGAACACGTCTACCTCGGCCCAGCCTATAGCAACGAAGATGTGATCGCCGCCTGCGCCCGTCACCCGAGCAAGCCGGCGTGGCGCAAGATCGACAACACCCCTGAGCGCATCGCCAAGATCATGGTCGACGGCAACCCGGTTGCCTGGTTCCAGGGCCGCATGGAGTTTGGCCCGCGGGCCTTGGGCGGTCGTTCGATCATCGGTTGCCCAAGCGCCAGCGGCGTGGCCGACCGCATCAACGAACAGATCAAGTTCCGCGAACGCTGGAGGCCTTTCTGCCCGTCGATGCTCGACACCGTTGCGCCGCAGATGATCAAGGTCGACCACCCGGCACCGTTCATGACCTTCACGTTCGAAGTGGCTGAGGAATGGAAAACCCGCGTGCCGGAAGTGGTCCATGAAGACGGCACCTCCCGGGCCCAAGTGCTCAAGCGTGAATACAACCCGCGTTACTACGACATGATGAAAGCCCTGGAAGTCCTGACCGGCAATGGCGTGTCGCTGAATACCTCACTCAACCGTCGCGGCGAACCCATGATCTGCTCGCCCACCGACGCGCTGAACATGTTCTATGGTTCCGACCTGCAATACCTGATCATGGAGGACATCCTGGTGGTCAAGGACGGCGTGGACGCTTATGACACGCTCGGCTGAGCGACATGTGCTGCAGTTCTGCCACGGTTATGACGGGCCGTTCCTGGACTGCGCCCGTCAGTACGCCAGTCTGTTCGCCGGAACCGGTTATCGTGTGACCACGGTGTTTCTCACCGGCTCGGCGGACGCCGAGGTTGCCGCTGCCTGTGCCTCGGACGAGGTGTTGTTCATGGAGTACAGCTCCAGTGCCATTCGCGGCCTGAAGCTGGGTGCCATCGGCGATCTGCGCAAGATCGCCGCCTCGCGCAATTTCAGTTTATGCATCGCCCACCGGTTCAAGCCGATCTACATCGCCCTGCTCGGCACCGGGTTGCCGGTGATCGGCGTGCACCATGCCTTTGGCGATTATCAACGGCGTACCCGCCGGTTGTTCGCCCAGGTTTTTCGCAAGCGCCTGAGCTTGCTCGGGGTGTCCGACGCCGTGCGCGACGACATGCGTCGCTGCCTGCCAAAATGGCCGGTCGGCAGGATCCAGACCCTCTACAACCGTATCGATCTGGAGGCCTTGCAGGCCAGCCAGGTTTCCCGGGAGCAGGCGCGACAAACCCTTGGGCTGGAAGCGAACGCCTGGATTGTCGGCAACGTCGGACGCCTGCATCCGGACAAGGACCAGGCCACCCTGCTTCGCGGTTTTGGCGCTGCGCTGGCGTACCTGCCAAGCCACAGCCAACTGGCGATTCTGGGCAAGGGGCGCCTGGAACAGGACCTCAAGGCTCTGGCGCGAGAGTTGGGCATTGCCGACCGCGTGCTGTTTCTCGGCCAGGTGCCAGAGGCCCGTCGTTATTTCCGTGCCTTCGACGCGTTTGCGCTGAGCTCTGATCACGAGCCGTTCGGCATGGTGCTGCTCGAAGCCATGGCTGCCGGCGTGCCGTTGCTGGCCACGGCCTGCGGTGGCGCAAAGGAGGTCGTCGAGGGCGTCGGCATCCTGTTCCCGCTCGGTGACGCCGAGCACATGGCCCAAGGGCTGCAACACCTGGCTGCGATGGACGAATTGCAGCGGCGCCAATGCGCCGAGTTGATGCTGGAGCGCTTGCGCGAACGTTTTTCCGATCGCGCCGTACGCGAGGCATTCTGGCGCTTGCCCCAAGTGACTGAACTGGCGCCGAGGAACTGATGCTCAACCGATTCCAAGGCTGGCGAGAGCGCGGCTGGACCACCACGGATGCCTCGAGCTACGCCCAGGCGTGGCAACGTTTTGGCGGCAGTGTGGCGACACACCCCCTGGTCGTGGAGCGCCTGGCCGCCCTGGCTGGGATTCCCGTGCGTTACCTGGCATTCGAGCAGGGCGGCGAGCTGAAGGCGGCAATTCCGACCTGGGGCCGCGATCTGGCGCTGTCGAAGGACGTGCTCAAGCGCAGCGGAAAAAAAGGCCTGTTCGACCTGGGCAATGCCGAGTTGATCCTGCCGGCCGCGCCCGACACCCAGGCACCGTTGCGTCATCGAGGACGGTATCTGTCGGCGCTCAATGAAGGTCGCTTCAGCGGTTTGAAACTGCAGAAAGAGCAGCTGGCCATGGCTCGCCTGCCGGAAGAACTGTCCAAGAAGTTCCGCTACAACCAGCGCCGTGAATTGCGTCTTCTGGAGGAAGCCGGCGGGCAGGTGCGGCCGGTCGGCGAGTTCTCCAGTACCGAGTTGGCGTCGATCTACTGTGATCTGTTCCAGCGTCGCTGGGGTTTTCCCGCCACCGGTGCCGAGCGCATGGGCGAGGTGGTCGAGCTGCTGCGCGAGCTGCTGATCGGCTCGGTGATTTTTCTCAACGATGCGCCCATCGCCATCCAACTGGTCTATCGCGTCGAAGCGCCTGAATGGATCAGCGTCGAATACATCAATGGCGGCGTCGACCCGCAGACTCGCGAATTCAGCCCGGGCAGCGTCTTGAGCTTCCTCAATACGCAAGGCGCCTGGGAGCACGCCCGGGCCGCTGGCAAGCCGTTGCGGTTTTCCTTTGGCCGGGCGGATCGCGAATACAAGGATCGCTGGTGCAACCCCGTGCCGGTATTCAGCGTATGAACCCGCCGATGAATCGAAAACAACAACTGCTCAAGCGCCATCGTCGCAACAAGCGCGTGGGGCTGTTGTGCGCCCTTGTCGTATTGGGGCTGATAGGCGTTTGGGTAGCCTGGTGGCTGCCGCTGGTACTGGCGCTGTTGGGCTGGGTAGCCCACGAGGCGTGGTTCGCCGATCATCTGTTCTATTCGCCCAAGGATGACTACCAGTACGATTTTCCCCCCTTCACGCAGCAACCGAAGGTTCACCTCAATGCCGGGCGACTGCGCCTGGATGAAGGTGTGATTCTCGATGACGGCGCGACTCTGGTCCTGGCCTTGCGGATCAAAAGCACCTGGCTGGGGCGTTTCTTCGATCCGAGCGTCGAGTTGTCGGGCGGTGAAGCGGCGGACCGACAAACATTCGAGCGTGGAGTCAACGGCCTGCGCTACCTCAACCTCAGTGAGCAGGGCGCGGTGCTGTCCCGGGGTGAATTGCGCTTGCGCGGACGCTTTTGTCGCTTGTCGGGCGAGCCGATGCTGTGGTCGTTTGCGCCGATGGAGCTACAGCGTCCACGGCTGATGGTTATCGCGCCCCACGCCGACGATGCGGAACTGGCCGCTTACGGACTCTACAGCCAGGCCGAAGAGGCCTGGATCGTCACCCTGACGGCCGGGGAAATCGAAGCACAACATTACCAGCGCATGGGCCTGGGACGTGCCGAAGCTGCGCGGCTCAAGGGGCGATTGCGCGCCTGGGACAGCCTCGCCGTGCCGCGTTGGGCCGGTGTGCCGCAGGAACACTGCGTGCAACTGGGGTATTTCTGCCTGCAACTGGCGGCGATGCAAGCCGCGCCCGGCCAACCCCAGGGCTCCCGCGAGGCGGATCTGAGCGATACCCGGCTGTTTCGCCAACTGAACCCGTTTGCCTTGCCCGGCGATGCAGACGGTGCGCCGACCTGGAACAACCTGCTGGCGGACTTGCGTGAAGTGCTGCTCAAGGCGCGCCCCGAAGTGATTGTGCTGCCTCACCCGACGCTCGATCCGCATCCCGATCATCTTTGTGCCCACCAGGCTGTCTTGCAGGCGCTGGAAGGACTGGAGTGGCAGCCCTCCGTGCTGCTGGGATACGCCAACCACCTGCACGACAACGATCGTTGGCCCATGGGTGATACCGGCATGGGCGTCGCGTTGCCGCCCCATTTCGACCCGGCCCGGCCGATGCATCCGTTCAGCCTGGGCCTGACCCTGGCCGGGCAACGTGACAAGGCCATGGCGCTGGGCATGATGCATGACCTGCAGCCGCCTGCTCCGTTCAAGCGTCGGTTGCGTCGTGGTATCCAGCGTCTGTTGGCCGGGCGCCGGGAGTCGCCCTATGGCGAGAATGAATTCTTTCGCAAGGCTGTACGCCGTCATGAACTGTTCTGGCGGCTTTAAGGGCCCAGGGGGCTACAAGGCCTCCGGTTATCTATCAAGTCGTTCGGTGCCGCAAGGAAGACGATGAAAGTTCTGTTTCTGGTGCAGAAAGAACAACGGGCCATCCTGGATCGGCTCTATGAAGGTGTCGCCGCCCATTGCGAGTGCGACCTGCGCTGGCTCGACAGCCAGGAGCAACGCAACCTGCGAGGCTATTTCCGGAGACACGTGGACGTCTCCCGCTACGACCGGATTGTATTTTTCCTGCGCTTCAAGCAGGAAATCCGCCAGGCGGGGTTCATCCGCACGATCCCCAACCTGGTGATCCTGGAGCATGATGCCTACCAGAACTACATCCCGTGCAAATACACCGGCAAGTTCAGCGCTCATTACCGACGCCTGCCGTGGGTGCGGGTCATCAGCTCCGGGTTCATGGTGACCGAACGCTTGCGTGCCGAAGGGTTCGATGCGGTTTTCGTACCCAAGGGCTATGATCAATCGCTGTTGCAAGACCAGCAGCGCGAGCGGGACATCGAGCTGGCGTTTGTCGGCAGTACCAACAGCGTCGCCTATAGCGGGCGCAAGGCATTGCTGGACGAGCTGGCGCGCGTCGAGCCGCTGGTCGTCACCCGTACCAAGTCCGGCGAAGAGTATTGCGAAACTCTCAATCGGATCCGCTTCTTCGTCAGTGCCGATGTGGGCATGGGCGAGTACATGATCAAGAATTTCGAGGCGATGGCCTGCGGTTGTGTGCTGCTGGCCTATGATCAAGGCGCCGAGGAAGCGCGGGCGCTGGGGTTGCAGGACATGCATAACGTGGTGTTGTATCGGGACATCCCGCAACTTCAGGAAAAACTTTCCCGGCTGCGCGCGGAGCCCGAACTGGCGCAAAGTATCGCCCGCAACGGCCACAGGCTGGCATTGGAGCAGTTCAGCTTCGCGCGTATCGGACAAAAAATCGTGGAAGCGCTGGAACCTCCGCTGCGACCGCGCGAACCGTTGAGTCTGCTAGAGTCCTTGCGCCAGAAACTGGGCATTTAACAAAAACCGCGATGCCATCCAACGACCTGGGTGGCATTTGACTAAATGGTATTTCAGTGCAGTTTTCCGACGATAGTGACATCACCCTGGTGGTCACCAGTTGCGGCCGGCTCGACCTGCTCAAGCGGACGCTCGAGAGTTTCGACCGTTTCAATACTGCGCCTATCCGCGAAGTGTTCATTACCGAAGATGCGGGCGACGATGGGGTGCATGAGGTCCTTCCTGCCCATTGGAAGGCGCACTGCACGGTTTTCATCAATCGGCCGAAGCTGGGGCAGCTGGCGTCGATCGATCTGGCCTACGGACACGTCAAGACAGCGTATATCTTCCACTGCGAGGATGACTGGGAGTTCTACCGCCCGGGGTTCGTGGAGGACTCTCTGACGGTCCTGCAACTGCGGCCCGAGATTCTCCAGGTATGGCTGCGCAATTATGTCTACGACCTGTGTGTCCACAGTCCCTACATTCGCTTGGGCGAGCGTCAGCTGATCGGCGGCGTGCCGTGCTATCCACTGATATCCGACAAGCCTGAATGGCAGAGTTTTTCCCTCAACCCTGGCCTGCGCCGTTTGAAGGAATACCAGTTGTGCGCCCCGTTTGCCGGTTTTGGTGGCGAAAAGGCCCTGTCGCTTCGTTACGCTCAACTGAACTTGACCGCGGTCACCCTTGAAGGGGATGCTGTTTTACACACCGGATTCGGTGTCCATGTCGAAGTCCCTGTCGAACGCCAGCGCAAGGCGCGTCGCAGGCGCCGTGAGCAAATCAAGCTCTTTCTGATCCTTTTGCTCGGAGTCTGTGTTGGCTGGCTTATCAATTATTGAGTTTCTCGAAGCACGAGTTCGGGTCCGCGATCAAAGGTTTGCTGCTCGATGAGCATTATTAATGTTATGTGGGCAGGCGGTTCGCCATTCGCTTCGGTGCATAAGGTCCATCGCCAGATACTTTCACAAATCGACCCGGCGATGCCTGTCAGGACATGGCTCTTGCAGGGCTCGGAATCTGCATGCCTGGAGGGCGTGGGTCCGGCGCGTGAATGGAACCTGACCTCGGCGAAACTCAAGGGGCGGCACTTCTGGCGCCTGTTCAGGCCCTGGATGCACAGCCGTTTTCGCCAGGCGCTGCTCGACAGCGCTGCCCAAGTGGTCCTGCTCGACGGCCTCGGTGTGGCTCGTACCCTGTTGCCAGTATTGAAGGACATGCCGCACATCCATGTGGTGGTGATATTCCACGGTGCGACACGGCTCAATGCCGTGGGCCGGGATCTGCTGCGCGGCTTTGCGCCCTCGCGCCTGGCCCTGGCTGCGGTGTCGCAGACATTGGCGGCATCGCTGCAGGAAGCGCTGGGGTTGCCGGTCACTGCGTTGCGCAGTGCATTCGATCCGGCTGGATTCCAGACCTGCCTCCTGCCACGTGAAGAGGCTCGTGCCCGGATGCACTTGCCTTTGGCGGGCCCCCGCATATTCGGCGCCGTGGGGCGGCTGGTGGACAAGAAGGGCTTCGCCAGTTTGCTCGATGCCTTTGCCCTGGCGGCTGTCGCGCAGCCTGACTGGCGCTTGGTGATCGTCGGCGAAGGGCCTGCACGGGAAGCACTGCAGGCGCGCATCGACCAGCCGGACCTGGTCGACAAGGTATTGCTAGCGGGGCATCTGGAAGACGTGGCGAAGCTCTATAGAGCGTTCGACTGGGTGCTGGTCCCCTCCTTTGAAGAGGGCCTTGGCCTGATTCTCCAGGAGGCGATCCTGGCCGGCGTTCCGGTGCTGGCCAGTGACCTGGCGGTGTTCCGCGAACAGCTGGCCGATGCCGGTTGGTATGCGCCTGCCGGCGATGAGAGTGCCTGGGGCGAGGCGATCACGCGGGCTTCAGAGGCTTCGGCCGAAGCCGTCGCGGCGGCGCAATACCAGGCATTGGCGCCTGACGAGGCATGGGCGGGTTTCTGCCGGACCGCCCGGGAATTGATCTCAGGCAGGCAGTAGGGCGTTTTCCAGCGCTTGCATCGGAAAGCTCCCGTTCAGGTTTTCCCGCGCAATATAACGAGCGAAATGCTGCAAGTTGCGGCGCGCCAGATAGCGCGGCAATGGCGAGCGCAGGAAGCGCATGTCGGCGACATCGATCAGCCCCAGGGTGTTTTCCGGAGTGACGACGATATTGCCCAAGTGCAACGAACGAAAATAGACACCACGGGCGTGGAGGCTGCGGATCAGTTCGATCAGGTCCGGAAGGCGCTGTTGCCAGCTGAAGCTCTCCTGATTCGACAATTGGCGCAGGGTTTTTCCCGGAAGCGGCCGATACAGTACGGCGGTCATGCCGGGCTTTTGCAGTTTGTAGTAGGCAAGCACTTCGAGAGTCGGTACGCCGAGTTCTTGCAAGCGGGCCGCGTTTTTGATGAATCGCGTCGAATAGGGCCTGAACAGGGCCGACGAAAATAGCCGCTTGCGGCGAAACAGTTTGAGGATGTTTCCATCCTGCAACAGATAGACTTTTGGGCCGTAGCTGTCGGCCTCCAGAATGCTGGCGCCTTCAATCAATTGATTCAAAGCGGCTTGGGGAAGCCGTGAGGATTGCATCGTAGGGAAACCTTGTTGAAAGAACCGGTGCCGTGGCGGGCCATGATGCCCAAAAGTTTTTGTTTTAACCATGCCGGTTTGGCTGGTACATCGATTAGGAGCTTTGGATGCAAGCAACACGTTGGGCGCAGGTATGGATGGCCTTTGGCTTGTCATGGTTTTTGCTGGCGATCGCACTGGCACCCGCCAACAAGGTTTATCAACAAGGAATGATCGCATTCGTCTGGTTGCCCGCGATCCTGTTCGCCTGGCCCGCGCGGCACAGGCTGGTGGAGTTATGGCGCGCCCAGCGCTTGATCTACACGGCGTTGCTGGCATTGATGGCGTGGGCATTGATCACCCTGTTCTGGGCCGAGTCGCCGGAGCCCGTGCGCGAAGCCAAGCGGTTGTTGTACATCCTGATATTCCTGATGTTCTTCCCGATTTTCGCTGACGGTCGACCTGAGCGGGTGATCCGTATCATGCAGTGGGGCGGTGTTGGGCTAGCCCTGACGGCCTTGATGGCAATGATTCATTTCTATGGGATCGAGAACCAGCGCTGGGTGGCGCGTCTCGAGGGGCTGGGCGAGTTGTCCCATCCGATCCTGGGTGGCTACGTGATTGGCCTCGCGGCGATCTGGATGCTGCATTGGGTGCCGCGTCGTATCGGGCTGCAAGCTGTTTGTGCCGTGGCCTTGGCTCTGCTGGGCTTGTTCGTGGTCATGAGCCAGAGTCGCGGCGCGGCCCTGGCCTTGTTGCTCAGCGTACTGGCCATGCCGCTTTACTGCCGGGACTCGCGTACTCGTTTGATTGCCGCCGCGGCGCTGGTGCTGGCGATGGTGACTTTCTGGTTGCTGGAACCCTTGGTGATGGCCCGCGGAGCTTCCTATCGTCCGGAAATTTTTGCGTCCAGCCTGCAGATTATTTCCGAGCATCCCTGGGGTGGTCTGGGATTGGCAGGCGACTACCGGGTTCCTGTCGGTGGCCGTTTGTTCGACCACTCGCATAACCTGTTCACCCACGTTGCCATTCAGTTGGGCCTGCCCGGAATGTTGATATGGTGCGTGGTCTGGTTCGCGGTGCTGCGCGAGGCCTGGCGTGCCCGTGACACCCTGCTGGGCCGAGGCGTGCTGGGCATGTGGGTGTTTTCGTTCCTGGCGATGCAGTTCGACGCGGCGAGCCTGACGGGCACCCCGCGCGCCGAGTGGTTCATCACTTGGCTGCCGGTCGGCATGGCCAGCCTTTTGACCTGGGCGCGGGCCAATCCCGATGGCTGTGATAAAATCCCGCGCTCTTCCTAACCAGTGAGCTCGACGATGAGTGACGCACCGCCTAAAGCGGAACAGGATTCCAGCCTGAAAATCTATTTCCGGCTGCTGGGATACGTCAAACCCTACTTGGGCATTTTCCTGCTGAGTATCGTGGGCTTCGTGATATTTGCGTCCACCCAGCCCATGCTGGCCGGGATACTCAAATATTTTGTCGACGGGTTGAGCAATCCCGATGCGGTACTGTTTCCCAGCGTGCCGTATCTCAAGGATTTGAAACTGCTGATGGCCGTGCCGCTGCTGATCATCCTGATCGCTGCCTGGCAGGGCCTGGGGTCGTTCCTGGGCAACTATTACCTGGCCAAGGTCTCGCTGGGGCTGGTGCATGATCTGCGGGTCGAGTTGTTCAACAAGCTGCTGGTCCTGCCCAACCGCTATTTCGACACCCACAATTCCGGTCATCTGATTTCCCGGATCACCTTCAACGTGACCATGGTCACCGGTGCTGCCACGGACGCCATCAAGGTGGTGATTCGCGAAGGCCTCACCGTGGTGTTCCTCTTCGCTTACCTTGTGTGGATGAACTGGAAACTGACCTTGGTGATGCTGGCGATCCTGCCATTGATTGCAGTGATGGTCAGCAGCACCAGCAAGAAATTCCGCAAGCAAAGCAAAAAGATCCAGGTGGCCATGGGCGACGTGACCCACGTCGCCTCCGAGACCATCCAGGGTTATCGGGTGGTGCGCAGCTTCGGTGGCGAGGCCTATGAAGAACAGCGTTTTGCCTGCGCCAGCCAAGGCAATACCGACAAACAACTGCGCATGACCCGCACCGGCGCGGTCTACACGCCGATGCTGCAATTGGTGATTTACACCGCCATGGCCGCGCTGATGTTCCTGGTACTGTTCCTGCGCGGTGACGCGACAGCGGGCGATCTGGTGGCCTACATCACCGCGGCGGGCCTGCTGCCCAAGCCGATTCGCCAACTCTCGGAAGTCAGCTCCACGATCCAGAAGGGCGTGGCGGGCGCCGAAAGCATCTTCGAGCAACTGGACGTCGAGCCCGAAGTGGATAAAGGCACGGTCGAGCAGGAGCGCGTGAGCGGCCGTCTCGATGTGCGCAACCTGAGCTTTACCTACCCTGGCGCCGATCGGGAAGTGCTCAAGGACATCAGCTTCACCGCTGACCCTGGGCAGATGATCGCCCTGGTAGGGCGGTCGGGCAGCGGCAAGTCGACCCTGGCCAGCCTGATCCCGCGTTTCTATCACCACGAAGTCGGTCAGATCCTGCTCGATGACGTGGAAATCGAAGATTATCGACTGCGCAACCTGCGCCGGCATGTGGCCCAGGTGACCCAGCACGTCACGTTGTTCAACGATACGGTGGCCAACAATATCGCCTACGGCGACCTGGCCGGCGCGCCGCGGGCCGACATCGAAAAAGCCGCCCAGGACGCCTATGCGATGGACTTCATCGCGCAGCTTCCCCACGGCCTGGACACCGAGGTCGGCGAAAACGGCGTGCTGTTGTCCGGTGGCCAGCGCCAACGGCTGGCGATTGCCCGGGCATTGTTGAAAAACGCGCCGCTGTTGATCCTCGATGAGGCCACCTCGGCACTGGACACCGAGTCCGAGCGGCATATCCAGGCCGCGCTGGACCAAGTCATGAAAGGCCGTACGACCCTGGTCATTGCGCATCGGCTGTCGACCATCGAAAAGGCCGACATGATCCTGGTCATGGACCAGGGGCGCATCGTCGAACGCGGCACCCATGGCGAACTGCTCGCGCAAAATGGCTATTACGCGCGTCTTCATGCCATGGGCCTGGATGTTCCCACCCAGGACATCGCCTGAATACGAGGCCAAGGCTATGCTCTGGTGCACGACGACGATGGAATGCTCGACATGGATGAGACAACAAGGGCATCAAAGCGACAATCGCAGGCTCAGCCGGGCGCGCTGACACTTTCGCCCTCGGACCGGGCGGCCATCAAGTTCCAGCGGCCTCGCTGTTTCTGGTTGACCGGGCTGTCGGGGGCTGGAAAGTCGACCTTGGCCAATGCCCTGGAAGTTCGCCTTCACCAGCAAGGCCTGCATACCGCTTTGCTGGACGGCGACAACCTGCGCAGGGGGCTTTGCAGTGACCTTGGAATGGATGCCGGCTCCCGAAAGGAAAACGTGCGGCGAATAGCCGAAGTGGCGCGCTTGATGGTCGAAGCAGGGCTGATTGTCATCGTCGCGGCGATTTCGCCGTTTCGGGCCGATCGAGACGCGGCACGACGGCTCTTTTCCCATAATGACTTCATCGAAGTCTACGTCAGTACGCCGTTCGACGTGTGTGCCGAGCGCGACCCCAAGGGGCTGTACCGCGAAGCCCTCGCCGGGCGGATCAAGCATTTCACCGGTCTCGATAGTCCTTACGAGGCGCCGCTGGCGGCCGAATGCGAAATCGATACCAGCGAGATGGAGCTGGCCCAGGCCTGCGCACAGATGATGGCATTGCTGTGTGAAAACAATGAAAGCGCGGCTTGATACTTCCGGTCACCGCCATGGACGAGCCTCCCCCAACCCTGTGCTAATATCGCGCCCCTGTTCATTTTGTATGTGGGATGTTCCATGAAGTTGTCCATGCCGCGATTCGATCAAGCCCCTGTATTGGTGGTCGGCGATGTCATGCTCGACCGCTATTGGCATGGCGGTACATCACGGATTTCCCCCGAGGCGCCGGTACCGGTGGTCAGGGTCGAGCACATCGAGGACCGTCCCGGCGGTGCCGCCAACGTTGCCCTGAACATCGCCGCCCTCGGCGCCCCGGCTTCCCTGGTCGGCGTGACCGGTGACGATGAAGCGGCAGAGAGCCTGGCCAACAGCCTGGAAGGCGCTGGCGTGCGGGCGATCTTCCAGCGCATCGCGCACCAGCCGACCATCGTCAAGCTGCGGGTCATCAGTCGTCACCAGCAACTGCTGCGCATCGACTTCGAAGAACCGTTCGCCACCGACCCGCTGTCCCTGGGCGCCGAGGTCGACAACCTGCTCGACGGTATCAAGGTCCTGGTGTTGTCGGACTACGGCAAGGGCGCGTTGAAGAACCATCAAGTGCTGATCCAGGCTGCCCGTGCCCGCGGTATTCCCGTGCTGGCCGACCCCAAGGGCAAGGATTTTTCCATCTACCGTGGCGCGAGCCTGATTACCCCTAACCTCAGCGAGTTCGAAGCCATCGTCGGTGGTTGCGCCGATGAGCACGAACTGGTGAGCAAGGGCGCACAGCTGATGCACGACCTGGATCTTGGGGCGTTGCTGGTTACCCGCGGCGAGCACGGCATGACCCTGCTGCGTCCCGATCATCCGGCCCTGCACCTTCCGGCCCGTGCCCGCGAAGTATTTGACGTGACGGGCGCCGGTGACACGGTGATCTCCACCCTGGCCGCGGCGATTGCCGCCGGCGAGGAACTGCCCCACGCGGTTGCCCTGGCGAACCTGGCGGCGGGCATTGTCGTCGGCAAGCTGGGTACGGCGGCGATCAGCGCCCCGGAACTGCGGCGCGCGATCCAGCGCGAAGAGGGATCGGAGCGCGGTGTGCTGGGGCTGGAGCAACTATTGCTGGCTGTCGATGACGCGCGCGCCCATAAAGAGAAAATCGTTTTCACCAACGGTTGTTTCGACATCCTCCATGCTGGCCATGTGACCTACCTCGAGCAGGCCCGGGCCCAGGGTGATCGCTTGATCGTCGCGGTCAATGACGATGCTTCCGTGAGCCGCTTGAAAGGGCCGGGCCGGCCGATCAACAGCGTCGACCGCCGCATGGCGGTCCTGGCCGGCCTTGGCGCGGTGGATTGGGTGATCAGCTTCAGCGAAGGCACGCCGGAAAATCTGTTGCGCCAGGTCAAGCCGGATGTGCTGGTCAAGGGCGGCGACTACGGGATCGACCAGGTCGTGGGTGCCGACATCGTTTCCGCCTATGGGGGCACGGTGAAGGTGCTGGGGCTGGTGGAAAACAGCTCGACGACGGCGATTGTGGAAAAGATCCGCAATAACTGATTTATCTGACAAAGCGCAGCACTTGTGGATGCGAGCACGCTCGCTCCCACAAGGGTTCGTTGTCCGGTCAGAAAAATCGTCGTCAGGCCTAACGAGCCACCTTGCTCGGGACGATTTTCTTGAGCAGTTGCCGCGCCTTGCCCTTGAGCCGGGTCAGCCCGGACTCCTTGCCCGGTGGCGTCAGCCCTTGCTGGCGTAACCAGTCCTTCCAGCGAATCCGCTCGTCACGCACCAGCCAACCGTCCTGCCGGGCGAAGCTCTCCGCCAGGTATAAGCCGCGGGTGCTGGCCGCAAGCAGCTGATCTTTCTTCAATGTATACAGTTCGGGCAGCGGTTGTCCGTCCTGCAGCGGCATCAGGTAAAGATCGGGTCGCTTGCGGTCCAGGCGCGCCACCAATTGGTCGCCCTCCAGACGCTCATCGACATGAAACAGGCTCAGTGACTTGGCTTCCTTAGGCACGTCCAGGCGCAAGTCATAAATCAATTGCAGGGAGGCCGTCGGCAGATGCACGTAGGCCCGTGGTCGTTCGATCAGTTGCAGATTGGCGCAGCGCACCGGTCGGGCCGAGCCGGACAGCGGAGCCAGGCGAAACGGCAAGGCTTCGCGATAATGCAGTGCGCTCGAATAAGGCGCCGGGAGCCAAGTGTCGTTGAAGCGTCCGCCGAGCCAACCTTCCGGTGTTTCCAAAAGGCATTCTTCGGCTATTTCGTTGATGGCGGTAAGCAGCGGCAGGTTCAGCTCATGGGCCGGGACATAGCCGGAGATCAGCTTGAGCACCACGTCGCCGCGATCCTGGCGACGCTGACGCACCAATACCCAATACTCGCGGTTCTGCCAGTGCAGGGTCAGGCGCACCGAGACGCCCAGGTTCGCAAGCTCCACGGAGAAACGCTCGGCATCGTCCACAGCCACGGGACGCCGCCGCTGCAAGGTCTGGGCAAAATTGAGCGGCATTCCCACGCTCTGGTAAGTCAGGCCTTCGGGAGTCGCTTCGACGGAAAGGGGCAGAGTCTTGAAGTTACTTGGATTTTTTCTGATGAGCGTACGCGGCATGTCGGCTCCTTCCTTAAGGCCGCGTAGGGCGGCGTCAGTTTCTGCGTAGGACCTTGGCTACGGTCGCAGCGTTGTGGGCGAGGTGCAGCGGATTGATGGTGCCGACAATAGCACTGGCAACCCCGGGATGCTCAAACAACAGTTCAAAGCTGGCGCGAACCGGGTCCTCACCGGGGCTCAGGCAGGCATGACCGCTGGCCAGGGCTTTTTTCACCAGGATCGCCTTGCCGTGCTCCGCCGCGTACTCAATGACCGCCTTTTCGCTTCGTTCGTTCAGATTGTAGGTGACCATCGCGCAATCACCTTGCTCCAGAGCTTTCAAGCCACCGTCGACGGTCTTGCCAGAGAATCCGAAGCCGCCGATCTTGCCCTCGCGCTTGAGCGCCGCCAGGGTCGGGTACACCTCGCTGTCGTCGAGGATCGCCAGGTCATTGCCGTCCGAATGCACCAGTACCAGGTCGATGTAGTCCGTTTCCAGGCGCTGGAGGCTGCGCTCCACCGAGAGCCGCGTATGAGCAGCGCTGAAGTCATGACGGGACTGGCCATCGCTGAATTCCTCGCCGACTTTGCTGACGATCACCCAGTCGTGACGCTGGCCGCGCAACAGCGGCCCGAGGCGTTCCTCGCTGCGGCCATAGGCAGGCGCGGTGTCGATCAGGTTGATGCCCAGGTCGCGCGCCAGCTTGAGCAGCATGCGCGCTTCGGTGTCATCCGGAATCTGGAAACCGCTGGGGTACTTGACGCCCTGGTCGCGGCCCAGCTTGACCGTGCCCAGGCCCAGGGGCGAAACCAACGGGCCGTTTTTGCCCAGCGGGCGACGCAGATCGTGGAGTGTCGGCTGGCTCATGGCAGCAGTTGCTCCCAGGCGGGAACGCCCATGGGCGGCTTGGGCAGGTCCGGCAGCGGGGTGGTATGGCTGGGCTGGATACCATCGCGTTGCAGCGCGGCGATCACCCGGTCGGAGAAGTCCGGGGCCAAGGCGAGCTTGGTCGGCCAGCCCACCAGCAGGCGACCCTGCTCGGCGACAAAGGCGTTATCCGGGCGGGTCAGGCCCGATTGCAGCGGCTCGGCGCGGGCGACCCGCAACGTGGCCCATTGTGCGGTGCTCAGGTCGATCCACGGCAGCAACTGGCCGAGCTCTTTCTGGGCGACGGCGATCTGCGCAGCGGGCTCGCGGGCGACGGCATCCCCCTCGGCAAGATCGCCTCCCAGATACCAGACCCATTGGCCATCGGCGGCCGGATGGGTGGTCACAGTCACCCGGGGCTTCGGCCCGCCACCCAGGCAATGGGCGTAAAGCGGCTTGAGGCTGGGGCCCTTCGCCAGGACCATGTGCAACGGCCGGGTCTGCATGGCCGGCTGGTCGAGGCCCAGGGCGCGGAGCAGGTCGGCGGTGCCGCCGCCGGCACTGAGGACGATGCGCTGGGCGCGGATTTCGCGACCGTCGACCTTCAGTCCGACAAGTTGGCCTTCCTCGTGCAACGGTTCGACCTGCTGCCCGGCCAGCAGGCTGTCGCCGGCCAGGTCTGCCAGGCGCGCGATCAGGCTGGGAACATCCACCACCAACTCGGCCAGGCGGTAGACTTTGCCTTTGAAACGCTTGTCTTGCAGGGCTGGCGGCAGTTGGTCGCCCTTGACCTGGTCGACGCGCCCGCGCACGGCCTTGCTGGCGAAAAAGCTCGTAAGGTTGCCGGCCAGGGTGCCTGGGGACCAGAGGTAATGGGCGTCGGACAACATGCGTACCCCCGACAGGTCCAGCTCACCGTCGCCCTTGAGGGCCTCGCGCCAACGGCGCGGCATGTCGGCAATGGCTTCCGAGGCGCCAGTCAGGGCTCCGTGCAACGCATACTTGGCGCCGCCATGGATGATGCCCTGGGATTTGACGCTCTGCCCGCCGCCAAGGCTGGCGCTTTCCACCAGCACGGTTGAAAACCCCTGGCGGCGCAAGCGCGCATTCAGCCAGAGGCCGGCGACTCCGGCGCCGACAATGAGGACGTCGGTGGAAATAACGGATGGCATGCAGCGACCTCGGAGGAAATTAAGCGGCAAGTTTCAAGCTTCGAGCTGCAAGTTACAAGCGAGAGGGTATCGCTTGTGCTTGCAGCTTGAGGCTTGGAGCTGCGCTGCTTCAATGTCCTGCAGTCTTGGAAAACAACTGGATCACCACCACCCCCAACACAATCAACGCCATCCCCAGCATCGCCGGCACGTCCAGTTTCTGCCCATAGATAAACAGCGCCGCGACGCTGACCATCACGATCCCCAAGCCGGCCCAGACCGCGTAGGCCACCCCCACTGGAACGGTGCGCACCACCAGCGTCAGCATCCAGAACGCAGTGCCATAGCCGGCGATGACCAACAACAAGGGCAGGGGCGTGCTCAAGCCCTTGATCGCTTTCATCGATACGGTGGCGATCACTTCGGCGCAGATGGCGATGGCGAGGTAGTAATAGGCGTTCATGAGCGATTCCTCTCGGGTCGTTGCGTCGTTCGATGGGCCCATTCTAGGGAATGGCCAAATGGGGTAAAGTCATTACCTATCTGCGATAGAGATAGGTTGAGCGATGAATGTTCAATGGAACCTGGAGCAATTGCGACTGTTCGTCGGTGTCGCCGAGAAGCGGTCGTTTTCCGCGGTGGCCCGGGATCAGCGCAAGGCACAGTCGGCTGTCAGCAGTGCGATTGCCATGCTGGAAGAGGACCTGGGGGTGAGCCTGTTCGAGCGCAGCAGTGGTCGCCAGCCCAAACTCACCGATGCGGGCGTGGCGCTGCTTGAGGAGGCCCGGGAAGTGTTACGCCAATGCGAACGCCTCAACGGCCGGGCCTTGGCCCTGATGCGCGGGCAGGAGGCATCGCTACGCCTGGCCCAGGACGAGGCCATGCCCTATCAGCCCGTTATCGACAGCCTGGCGGCGCTGGCCGAACGGTTTCCCACCCTAGAAGTGCAACTGGCCAGCGCCGCCCAGGGCGATGTGGCGCGCAAGCTGGTGGAGCGTCGCGCCGATCTCGGGTTGTTGTTTTATCACGATCAGATTCCCGAGGCGCTGGAGCGCCGGGTATTGGGTAGCGTCGAGATGGTCACGGTGTGCGGCCGGGGGCATCCCTTGGCGAGCCATGATTACGTGACCTGCCTGGAGATGGCCCGGCACCGGCAATTGCTGATGGCGACCCAATCCAGCGTCTATCCCGGCAGCGAGCAGGCCAGCCCGCAAGTCTGGCGGGCCGACAGCTTCTACGTGCTGGCCGAGTGGTTGAGAAGTGGGCTGGGCTGGGCCTGGCTGCCGCGGCACGTCGTGCAGTACCCGGCGTACCTGGGGGACATGGTCGAGCTCAACAGTGAATGGACCCCGCCGGCCCTGGTGGTGGAGCTGGTCTGGCGCCGCGACGAACCCCTGGGCCCGGCGGCCCGTTGGCTGGCGGAACGTTTTGCCGTGCAGTTGCAGGCGCTCGGCTGAAAAACCGATAAACTCCGCCGCCATGAACAGAACTCTCTATAGCGCATTGTTTTATCTGGGGCTGCCACTGGTGGCGATTCGGCTGTGGCTGCGGGCTCGCAAGGCACCGGCGTATGCGCGGCGTATCGGCGAGCGTTTCTCGTGGGGCTTGCCGACGATGGCGCCGGGCGGCATCTGGGTCCACGCGGTGTCAGTGGGCGAGAGCATTGCCGCTGCGCCGATGATTCGCGCGTTGTTGCAACGCTACCCACCACTGCCGATCACGGTGACGTGCATGACGCCCACCGGTTCGGAGCGGATCAAGGCGTTGTTCGCCGATGAGCCGCGCATCCAGCATTGCTACCTGCCTTATGACCTGCCGTGCGCGGCCAAGCGTTTTCTCGACCAGGTCCGGCCGAAACTGGCGGTGATCATGGAAACCGAACTGTGGCCCAACCACATCCATCAATGCGCCCTGCGCGGTATCCCCGTGGCGTTGGCCAACGCGCGGCTGTCGGAGCGCTCGGCGCGCGGCTATGCCCGTTTTCCCAAGCTGACCCGGCCGATGCTTGCTGAGATGGGCCTGTTTGCCGTGCAGACCGAAGCCGAGGCAGAGCGCTTTCGTCAACTCGGTGCCAGGGCGGAAACCGTTGAAGTGACCGGCTCCATCAAGTTCGACCTGACCATCGACCCGCAACTGCTGGAAAGCGCCAGTGCCTTGCGCCGTCAATGGCAAGCGGTGGAGCGACCGGTGTGGATCGCCGCCAGTACCCATGAGGGTGAGGACGAAGTGGTGCTGGCCGCCCATCGTCGGTTGCTCGACAGCTACCCGGATGCGTTGCTGATTTTGGTGCCGCGTCATCCGGAACGGTTCGATGCGGTGGCGCAACTGTGCGAGCGTGAGGGCTTCGCCACGGTCCGGCGCTCCAGTGCCCGACCGGTCGACGCACAAACTTCGGTGCTGCTGGGCGACACCATGGGTGAACTGTTGTTTCTCTATGCCTTGGCTGACAGTGCGTTTGTCGGCGGCAGTCTGGTACCCAACGGCGGGCACAACCTGCTGGAGCCGGCGGCGCTGGCAAAACCGGTGCTCAGTGGGCCGCACCTGTTCAACTTCCTCGAAATTGCCGCCCAACTGCGCGCGGCCGGAGCCTTGGCGGAAGTGGAAGATGCCCACGGCCTGGCCCTGGCCGTGCAGCGTCTGTTCGAACTGCCCCGGGATGCCCAGCGCATGGCCGAGTCGGGGTTGGCGGTGATGCGTCGCAACCAGGGCGCGTTGCAGCGGTTGTTGGATGGGTTGGGGCGCTTGCTCGACTGAGCTCTGTGGCGAGGGAGCAAGCTCCCTCGCCACAGGGGATTTGTCGCAGCTGTGCTACTGCGCCGGCCGCGAGCGCAACTGTTGTGCCGCCGCTTGTGCCAGGTCTGGCGGCAGGAAGTCCTTGTCCGGGTTGTAGTCGGGCTTGAGGTAGCGGGACAGGGCTTGCAGGTCTTCCGGGCTCAAGGTCCCGGCGGCTTGCTTGAGGCGCAGGTTGTCCAGGATGTAGTCATAGCGGGCGTTGTTGTAGTCGCGCACCGAGGTGTACAGCTGGCGCTGGGCGTCGAGTACATCGACGATGTTGCGAGTGCCCACCTGGTAGCCGATCTCCGTGGCGTCCACCGCGCTCTGGTTCGAGATGATCGACTGGCGCCGGGCCTGGACCTGCTCCACATCGGTGTTCACCGCGCGATGCAGGTTGCGGGTGTTTTCCACCACCTGCCGGCGCAGGCCTTCGCGCTGCTGCTCGGTCTGGGTGAGTTGCGAGTAGGACTCGCGAACCTGGGAGCTGGTCAGCCCGCCGCTGTAGATCGGAATGCTCAATTGCAGGCCAATGGTGCGTTGCTCGGCGTCGCCACCGTAGCGCTGGCCGGTGGGGCTTGGGTTGGTGAAGCCGAGGCCGTCGTTGTCACCTTTGCGGTACTGGGCAATTGCATCGAGGGTCGGCGCGTGGCCGGCCTTGCGCTGGCGAACGGTGTCCTCGGCGGCATCGACGGCATAGTTGCTGGCCAGCAGGTTGAGGTTCTGCCTGGCGGCGGTGTCGACCCAGGCCTTGGCGTCGTTGGGCGCCGGCGGCAGGATCGGCAGGGTATGAACGACGCCCTGGATCGAATTGTACTGGCGGTTGGTCAGGGTGATCAGCGCCTCGAAGGCATCTTCGACCTGACGCTGGGCGATGATCCGATTGGCCCGGGCGGTGTCGTAGCTGGCCTGGGATTGCAGCACGTCGGTCTTGTCCGACAGGCCGACGTCGAAACGTTCGTTGGACTGGTCGAGCTGCCGCTTGAACGCGGCTTCCTCGGCCTTGGTCGAGGCCAGGTTGTCCTGGCTGCGCAGCACGTTGAAATAGGCTTCAGCGCTTTGCAGGATCAGGTTCTGCTCGGTAGCGGACAGCTGCAGCGATGCTTGCTCATTGACCGATTTGGCCGCTTGCAGCTGGAACCAGCGGTCGGCGCGGAAGATCGGCTGCGACAAGGTGGCCTGGTAAACCGTTGAGCTGCGGTTGGCGGTCATCGCCGGTTGGTCGAGCTCGGTACGGGTGTTGTTCAGGTCGGCGCCGGCCGAGAGGTTGGGCAGCAGCCCGGCGCGGGCCTGGGGCACCACTTCCTTCTGAGCACCATACTGGGCACGAGCGGCGGCCAGGTCGGCGTTGTTGTCCACCGCCTCCTGGTACACGCTGACCAGATCGGTCTTGGTGGATAAAGGCGCTTCGGCGGCCCAGGCCATTCCATTGGACGCACAAGACACGGCCAGGGCCAGTGAGAGTTTGCGCAGCATGAGGCGATCCCTTACGTTCAAATTGAATGCGCATAACAGGCGCGCGGCGTAGCGAGTGTAGTTGTGCGTACGCACGGCAACAATCCTGTATTTGCGCCATTCATCACGGCTTTTGCCCAGGCGATGGCGTTCTGCGCCGGTTGTGTCTAGACTGGCCGGGTTCTTGTCGGGGTGCCTTGCTATGAGGCTGAGATCGAATAATTTCGGATCCCGTTGAACCTGATCAGGTTAGCGCCTGCGTAGGGAACAAGATTTCTCGTCACCCGGCGAGTCCTCTTGTGCTTCGTCCGGGATGTTGTTCGACAATCGATTTCCGATTTTCGAACAGGCTCGAGCAGCAAGCACAGCGTCCGCACTGTCGTGCAGGGGCGCGTCCATTCGTTACAGGTTCGCTCCGACAAAAATCCACTGCCTGGATGTGTGTCTGGAGAGCCCGTGATGACGACAAAATCAAAAAACGCGACCAACCTCAGTGAATCGGCCCAGGTCGATCAGCAATCGGTTCAGCCCTTTACCCGCTCGCAAAAAATCTACGTCCAGGGCAGCCGCCCGGATATCCGCGTGCCCATGCGCGAAATCAGCCTCGACGTGACCCCCACCGACTTCGGCGGCGAAATCAACGCGCCGGTAGTGGTCTACGACACCTCGGGCCCCTACACCGACCCGAATGTGGTTATCGACGTGCGCAAAGGCCTGGCCGACGTGCGTTCGCCCTGGATCGAAGCCCGTGGCGACACCGAGCGCCTGGCGGGCCTGAGTTCCAACTTCGGCCAGGAGCGCCTGGCCGACCCCGAGCTGACCCAACTGCGCTTCGCCCACGTGAACAACCCGCGTCGCGCCAAGCCGGGCGCCAACGTCAGCCAGATGCACTATGCGCGCAAAGGCATCATCACCGCCGAGATGGAATACGTCGCCATCCGCGAGAACATGAAGCTGGAAGTGGCCCGCGCCGCCGGCCTGCTTGACCAGCAACACGCCGGCCACAGCTTCGGCGCCAGCGTGCCGAAAGTCATTACCCCGGAGTTCGTGCGGGACGAAATCGCCCGTGGTCGCGCGATCATCCCAGCCAACATCAACCACACTGAACTGGAACCGATGATCATCGGCCGTAACTTCCTGGTGAAGATCAACGGCAACATCGGCAACAGTGCCCTGGGTTCGTCCATCGAAGAAGAAGTGGCGAAGCTGACCTGGGGCATCCGCTGGGGTTCGGACACGGTCATGGACCTGTCCACCGGCAAGCACATCCATGAAACCCGCGAATGGATCATCCGCAATTCGCCCGTGCCCATCGGCACCGTGCCGATCTACCAGGCCCTGGAAAAGGTCGGCGGCGTGGCCGAAGACCTGACCTGGGAACTGTTCCGCGACACGCTGATCGAGCAAGCCGAGCAGGGTGTCGACTACTTCACCATCCACGCGGGCGTGTTGCTGCGCTATGTGCCGATGACCGCCAAGCGCGTCACCGGTATCGTCAGCCGTGGCGGTTCGATCATGGCCAAGTGGTGCCTGGCGCACCACAAGGAAAACTTCCTCTACACCCATTTCGAAGACATCTGTGAAATCATGAAGGCCTACGACGTCAGCTTCTCGCTGGGCGATGGCCTGCGTCCGGGCTCGATTGCCGACGCCAACGATGAAGCGCAGTTCGGCGAGCTGGAAACCCTTGGCGAGCTGACCAAGATCGCCTGGAAGCACGACGTGCAGTGCATGATCGAAGGCCCCGGCCATGTGCCGATGCAGTTGATCAAAGAGAACATGGACAAGCAGCTCGAGTGCTGCGACGAGGCGCCGTTCTACACCCTCGGCCCGCTGACCACCGACATCGCGCCGGGCTACGACCACATCACGTCCGGTATCGGTGCGGCGATGATCGGCTGGTTCGGTTGCGCCATGCTTTGCTACGTCACGCCGAAGGAGCACCTCGGCTTGCCGAACAAGGATGACGTGAAGACCGGGATCATCACGTACAAGATCGCCGCCCACGCCGCCGACCTTGCCAAGGGCCACCCGGGCGCGCAGATCCGCGACAACGCCTTGAGCAAGGCGCGTTTCGAGTTCCGCTGGGAAGACCAGTTCAACCTCGGCCTGGACCCGGACACCGCCCGTTCGTACCACGATGAAACCCTGCCGAAGGACTCGGCCAAGGTGGCGCATTTCTGCTCGATGTGCGGGCCGAAATTCTGCTCGATGAAAATCACCCAGGAAGTGCGTGAGTACGCGGCGAACCAGCGCATTGAAGCGGTGGACGTCGAAGTCGCCCAGGGGATGGCCGAGCAGGCGGAGCGGTTCAAGCAGGAAGGTAGTCAGCTTTACAAGAAAGTGTGATTTGAGCTGGGGGCGGTGGTGACTTTACTGCCGCCTTCGCGAGCAGGCTCGCTCCCACAGTGGAACTCGGTCGTTCACAAAACTTGTGTTCACCGCAGGTCCATTGTGGGAGCGAGCCTGCTCGCGAAAGCCATCACCAGAACAACAAAATATCCCTCTGAGATAACAATCCTTGAACATCCAACCCAGCACCTACTCCCCAGACGCCGCCGTGCCTTTGGACAAACGCGTCTTCGGCGCTCGCGATCTGTTTTCTTTGTGGTTCTCTCTCGGCATCGGCCTGATGGTCTTGCAGGTCGGCGCCCTGCTCGCGCCGGGCCTGGGCCTGAGCGGTTCGTTGCTGGCGATTTTCCTCGGCACGCTGGTGGGCGTCCTGCTGCTGGCGGCGGTCGGGGTGATCGGCAGCGACACTGGCCTGTCGGCCATGGCCGCGCTCAAGCTCAGCCTTGGCGGCAAGGGCGCGAGCGTGCCGGCGGTATTGAACCTGCTGCAGCTGATCGGTTGGGGGTCGTTCGAAATCATCGTCATGCGCGACGCCGCCAGCCTGCTCGGTGCCCGGGCCTTCAGCGAAGGCAGCCTGGGCTCCAACCCACTGCTGTGGACGCTGTTCTTCGGCGCCCTGGCGACCCTGCTTGCCGTCAGCGGGCCGCTGACCTTTGTGCGTAAGGTCCTGCGTAAATGGGGCATCTGGCTGCTGTTGGCCGCGTGCATCTGGCTGACTTGGAACCTGTTCGCCAAGGCTGACCTGGCGGCACTCTGGGCCCAGGCGGGCGACGGCTCGATGCCGCTGGCGGTGGGGTTCGACATCGCCATTGCGATGCCGCTGTCTTGGTTGCCGCTGATCGCCGACTACTCACGCTTCGGCAAACGCGCCAAGAATGTCTTCGGCGGTACGGCCGTGGGCTTCTTCATCGGTAACTTCTGGCTGATGAGCCTGGGCGTCGCCTACACTCTGGCATTCGCGCCGAGCGGCGAAGTCAACGCATTGCTGCTGGCCCTGGCCGGCGCCGGACTGGGCATCCCACTGCTGCTGATTCTGTTGGACGAGTCGGAAAACGCCTTCGCCGACATCCACTCGGCGGCGGTGTCCAGCGGCATGCTGTCAGGGTTGAAAGTCGAGCACCTGGCCTTGGCGATTGGCGTCATCTGCACCTTGATCGCCTGCTTCGCGCCGTTGGCGCAGTATCAGAACTTCCTGTTGCTGATCGGCTCGGTGTTCGCGCCGCTGTTCGGCGTGGTGCTGGTGGACCACTTCATCCTGCGCAAGCGCAGCAGCCAAGTGGTGTCAGCCGCGTTGCGCTGGCCGGCCCTGTTGGCCTGGTTGGGTGGGGTGAGCACTTATCACCTGCTGGCCACCTTCTACCCGGACATCGGTGCAACCCTGCCATCGTTGATCCTGGCAGGGTTGCTGCAACTGTTGCTGGGCCGGGCCTTCAGCTACGGCCGGGAAACAGCTCGGGCTTGAGGATGCCGTTGAGGCGTGGGTAGGCGATCTTCAATTCGATGTGGCCCAGGGCGTACGGCGCGATGGTGCTCACTTCGTACTTGAGGATCACCCCGCCGTAGGTCAGCGCGATGTGTGGGGTTTTCTGAAAGGACCACTGTTTCAGAAACTCGGGTTCCTGATCCAGCTTGGTACTGATCAGCCAGCTGTTGTGAGCCACTTGCGCGGCTTTCCAAAAGGCTTCCTCCTGGCCCGGCAGCAGCATGTCCGACAGCGTCAGCACTTTGTGCTGCTGGCGCGAATAGTTGATGAAACCGCGACCCGGCGTGCCATGGGCGCCGCCAGTGTCCAGATAGCTGGACAATTCGATAATCACCAAGCCGTCATGCTGCTCGCGTACCTTGGCCTGCAAATAGCTGCTGTTGCGCGGTGCGGCGCTGCGCAGGAACTGCTCGCGATAGGCGGCCAGCGTCGGAGCCGCAGGGGCGTCCGGGCTGGTGCGGGTCATTTGCAACAGGCGTTTTTCGATGATGCCGTCCAGGGCCGGCTCGGCGGGAAAGCGCAGGGTGTCGATGTTCACCAGCGGGCAGTCGGCACTGGCGCAACCGGGCTGCAATTGCTCCGACGCATCGCGAGTCGTCTCCAGGGGCGCTCGGTAATTGGGTTGGAAGAGGCTTTGGCAAGCACCCAGGGTCAGGGCGATGGCGGCCAGGGAAGCGATTCTAAAAAGCGACATGGGCGTCCTTCGTGGAACAGGGAAAGGCAAAAAGTTACCCGCTTCGACTGTCGGCAGGGCAATCAGTTCGCCACTAAGCTCATTAGAGTAATTTTAAAGGCAGCCGTCTATCCCGATGACCGGAAAGGGGCTGCATCAAACGGTACGGGCGCGTTAGGATGGCGCGAAGCCGAGGTTGGAACCTCGTACTGGATCACCGCACACGAGGATTGTCATGACTGATTTCGCCAACGCCACACCGAGCGCCGTGGAGATCGTCAAGCGCGAAAATTGCTTCAAGGGTTTCTACAAACTTGATCGCGTGCACCTGCGCCACGAATTGTTCGCCGGTGGCATGAGCCGCGAAATCAGCCGCGAGCTGTTCGTTCGCCATGACGCGGTGTGCGTGCTGCCCTACGACCCACAGCGCGATGAGGTGGTGCTTATCGAACAGTTCCGCGTCGGTGCCATGGGCAAGACTGCCAATCCCTGGCTGGTGGAACTGGTGGCCGGCCTGATCGACAAGGACGAGCAGCCGGAAGAAGTTGCTCATCGTGAGGCGCAGGAGGAAGCTGGGCTTGTCTTCGCCGCGCTCTGGCCGATGACTCAATATTTCCCATCGCCGGGCGGCAGTGACGAGTACGTGCATCTTTTTTTGGGGCGTTGCGACAGCTCGGGGGCGGGCGGCCTGCATGGCCTGCTGGAAGAGGCTGAAGATATCCGCGTGAAGGCCTGGGCTTTTGAAGATGCCCTTCAAGCGGTGCGCGACGGGCGAATTTGCAACGCGGCCAGCATCATTGCCTTGCAATGGCTGGCCTTGAACCGTGATGAAGTGAGGGGGCTATGGTCCTGAACAAGTTGCGCGATCGTTATCGCGTCGATCTGGTGGGGTTGCAGGCCGCCTGCGAGGCCAACTACGCCCGCCTGATGCGCTTGTTGCCGGACATGCGCAACGATCCGGCACCGCGCCGCATCGCCGTAACCCACGGCGACCAGATGCTGGGTGTATTGGCCCTGGAGGTGCTGCAAACCTGTCCTTACACCACCACTTTGCAGGTGCGCCAGGAACACAGCTTGCCCTGGCTGCCGGTGCCTCAGTTGGAAGTGCAGGTCTATCACGATGCGCGCATGGCCGAAGTCGTCAGCGCCGAACATGCACGACGCTTTCGCGGCATCTATCCTTATCCCAATGCGTCGATGCACCAGCCAGATGAAAAAGCCCAGTTGAACCTGTTCCTGGGGGAATGGCTGAGTCATTGCCTGGCGCTGGGCCACGAGTTCGAAGTCGTACGGTAGTTGTGAACCGGTTCCGGTTCGCGGGTTTCCCCTTTCGATCATCCCCCAGCATAATTGCCGCTTCATGCAACGGCGTGATTGCGCCTGGGAGAGAGCGATTTGCCGAGCGTATCCAGCTTGACCACGGCCGATGCGGTGCTGTTGGTCCAACTGTCTGACAGCCATTTGTTCGCCGATGCCGATGCATCGTTGCTGGGCATGAACACCCGTGACAGCTTGCGGTCGGTCATCGATTTGGTGCTCAAGCAACAGCCGGCCATCGACCTGATGCTCGCCACCGGCGACCTGTCCCAGGACGGCACGTTGCAATCCTACGAGTCGTTTCGACAACTGACAGCGCGTATCGATGCGCCGACGCGGTGGATTCCCGGCAACCATGATGAGCCGCAAGTGATGCTTGAGGCGGCGGTCAGGAGTACGTTGCTCGATCCGGTGGTGGACATCGGAAACTGGCGGGTAACGATGCTCGATTCCGCCGTGCCAGGTTCGGTGCCGGGTTTCTTGGCCGAGGAGCAATTGATTCTGTTGGCCAATGCCTTGAGCGAAGCGCCGGAGCGGCATCATCTGGTGTGTCTGCACCACCATCCGGTGTCGATTGGGTGCGCGTGGATGGAACCGATCGGGTTGCGTAATCCCGAGGCTTTGTTTGCGGTACTGGATCGCTTTCCCCAGGTGCGAGCGGTGTTGTGGGGGCATGTGCATCAGGAGATTGACGAGGTGCGCGAGGGGGTTCGTTTGTTGGCTTCTCCTTCGACCTGTATTCAATTCGAACCGGGCAGCGAGGATTTTGCGGTGGGCTCGCAGGCGCCGGGGTATCGGTGGTTGCGGCTATTGCCGGATGGGCGGTTGGAGACGGGGGTAGAGCGGGTGGTTGGGTTTGCTTTCACTCCGGACTATGGCTCCAACGGATATTGAGGACGAGGCGGCCTGACAGCCTGCCCATTTCTCACTGCTGTACTCCGATCCAATTGTGGGAGCGAGCCTGCTCGCGATGGCGGCTTGACGGAGTACATATCCATTTCTGCGGTAATGGCGACTTGGGTTCCGCCCTTACGGCGGCTCACTTTTTTTCAAACGCCAAAAAAAGTAAGCAAAAAAGGCTTGGCCCCACCACTCGGTGCCTCGCCAAGGCTCGGCATGCCCTCACTCCGGCATTGCTCCGTGGGCCCGCCGCGAAGGACCATCCATGGTCCAGCGCGGCTATCCCGGCATCCATGCCGGGATGCCCACTCCACAATGCCTGCGTTCGGCCATCGTGGTTAACGGGGCCCCTAGATCAAAAGCCAAGCCGAGGCGGCCTTAGGGCCGACCTGGCTCTCGGTGGGACCGTGTTTCCCCTGTGGGAGCGAGCCTGCTCGCGAAGACGGCGGCACATACAATATGGATGCAAGCTGACCCACCGCCATCGCGAGCAAGCTCGGCTCCCACAGCAATCGGCGGTGGACACTGATCTTATAAACGACCAAAAACCTTCGTCGAGCCGAGACTATGAGGATTCAAGGCTGACAAAGCCCCCGTGGCGAGGGAGCTTGCTCCCGCTGGCCTGCGGAGCAGGCCCCAGACCAGGCACAGCGTTCTGTCAGCCAGATGGGGCATTACCAGTTTGGGGCTACTGCGTAGCCCAGCGGGAGCAAGCTCCCTCGCCACTAAGGCGAAGTGTTATCGAAATCACCCCAAACCCCCACAAACTCCCTGTAAACTCCGGCCTTTGCCCAGCACCCAGGGAGTCGGCAATGTCGGGTTCGATCCTTTATATCCATGGCTTCAACAGCGCCCCGGCGTCGACCAAAGCCTGTCAATTGGTCGACGTGATGGCTCGCCTTGGCCTCAGCGACCAATTGCGGGTGCCTGCCTTGCATCACCACCCTCGCCAAGCGATGGAGCAGATGGAGCAGGCGATTGCAGAACTGGGCCGGCCGCTGCTGGTCGGCAGCTCGCTCGGCGGCTACTATGCGACTCACTTGGCCGAGCGCCACGGGCTCAAGGCCCTGTTGGTCAATCCTGCCGTGAGCCCGCATCGGATGTTCGACGGGTACCTGGGAACGCAGAAGAATTTGTATACCGACGAAACCTGGGAGTTGACCCACGACCACGTCACGGCCCTGGCCGAGCTGGAAGTGCCGGCGCCCCGGGATCCGCAGCGCTTTCAGGTATGGTTGCAAACCGGTGACGAAACGCTGGATTATCGCCACGCCCAGCAATATTACCGGGCCTGTGCCTTGCGCATCCAGGCCGGCGGTGACCACAGTTTTCAGGGGTTTGCCCGACAGTTGCCGGCGTTGTTGAGTTTTGCCGGCATTGGCGCCGATTTGTATCAGGCGATCGACTTCACGTCGCTGTGAGCCATCGCCCCCTTTTTCATTGAACACTGACGACGAGACCCCATGGCCACTCCCAGCGCTAGCTCTTATAACGCAGACGCCATCGAAGTCCTCTCGGGCCTCGACCCGGTGCGCAAGCGCCCCGGCATGTACACCGACACCAGTCGGCCGAACCACCTCGCCCAGGAAGTCATCGACAACAGCGTCGACGAAGCCTTGGCTGGGCATGCGAAGTCGGTGCAGGTCATCCTGCACGCCGATCACTCGCTGGAAGTCAGCGATGACGGCCGCGGCATGCCTGTGGACATTCACCCTGAAGAAGGCGTGTCGGGCGTCGAGCTGATCCTCACCAAGCTCCACGCCGGCGGCAAGTTTTCCAACAAGAACTACCAGTTCTCCGGCGGCCTGCACGGGGTGGGTATTTCCGTGGTCAACGCCTTGTCGACCCAGGTGCGGGTGCGGGTCAAGCGTGATGGCAACGAATACCAGATGACCTTCGCCGATGGCTATAAGGCCACCGAGCTGGAAGTGGTCGGCAGTGTCGGTAAGCGCAACACCGGGACCAGCGTGTATTTCGCCCCGGACCCGAAGTATTTCGATTCGCCGAAGTTCTCCGTCACCCGCCTCAAGCACGTGCTCAAGGCCAAGGCTGTCTTGTGCCCGGGGCTGTTGGTCAGTTTCGAAGACAAGGCCACCGGCGAGAAGGTCGAATGGCATTACGAGGACGGCCTGCGTTCCTACCTGGTGGACGCGGTCAACGGTTTCGAATGCCTGCCCACCGAGCCGTTCTGCGGCAGCCTGGCCGGTAACAAGGAAGCCGTGGATTGGGCGTTGTTGTGGCTGCCCGAAGGTGGCGAAAGCGTTCAGGAAAGTTACGTCAACCTGATTCCGACGGCCCAGGGCGGCACGCACGTCAACGGCTTGCGCCAAGGCTTGCTCGACGCGATGCGCGAGTTCTGCGAGTTCCGTAACCTGCTGCCCCGTGGCGTGAAGCTGGCGCCAGAAGACGTCTGGGAGCGCATCGCCTTCGTCCTGTCGATGAAGATGCAGGAGCCGCAATTCTCCGGCCAGACCAAGGAACGCCTGTCGTCCCGTGAGGCGGCGGCCTTTGTTTCCGGCGTGGTCAAGGACGCGTTCAGCCTCTGGCTCAACGCCAACCCGGAAACCGGCCTGGCCCTGGCGGAGCTGGCGATCAACAACGCCGGCCGTCGTCTCAAGGCCAGCAAGAAAGTCGAGCGCAAGCGCATCACCCAAGGACCGGCGTTGCCGGGCAAGCTCGCCGATTGCGCCGGGCAGGATCCGATGCGCTCCGAGTTGTTCCTGGTGGAAGGTGACTCCGCCGGTGGTTCGGCCAAGCAGGCGCGGGACAAGGAGTTCCAGGCGATCCTGCCGCTGCGGGGCAAGATCCTCAACACCTGGGAAGTGGACGGCAGCGAAGTGCTGGCCAGCCAGGAAGTGCATAACATCGCGGTGGCCATTGGCGTCGACCCCGGCGCCGAGGACATGAGCCAGCTGCGCTACGGCAAGATCTGCATCCTTGCCGACGCCGACTCTGACGGCCTGCACATCGCCACGTTGCTCTGCGCCTTGTTCGTCCAGCATTTCCGCCCGCTGGTGGATGCCGGCCACGTCTATGTGGCGATGCCGCCGCTGTACCGCATCGACTTGGGCAAGGAAATCTACTACGCCCTGGACGAAGCGGAGCGCGACGGCATTCTCGACCGCCTGGTCGCCGAGAAGAAACGCGGCAAGCCGCAGGTCACCCGATTCAAAGGCCTGGGCGAGATGAACCCGCCGCAGCTGCGTGAAACCACCATGGACCCGAACACCCGTCGCCTGGTGCAGTTGACCCTGGACGACTTCGCGGCAACGTCGGAAATCATGGACATGCTGCTGGCGAAAAAACGTGCAGGCGACCGCAAGACCTGGCTCGAATCCAAGGGTGACCTGGCTGAGGTCCTGGCCTGATGCGCAAGGGTTTCGCCCTGGCGCTGTTGCTGTGGGCGGGGGGGGTAGTGGCCGAGCCGGCGCCGGAGCTCACGTTGTTGTCCGAGCATGTCGTCGAAGGCATGCGCGGCGGCAATTTGTCTGGGCTGGCCCTGTGTGGCAACGAAATGTGGACTGTGTCCGATCGCGACGATGACCGGATCTATCGCCTCCAGCCGGTCGATGCGCCAGTCTGGGCGGCCGAAGTGGTCGAGATCGAGGTGCCGATGGTGCCGGACAGCGGTTTGCCGTGGGGCTTGAGGTCCCGCACATGGGCGGCGTCGTTCCTGCGCGGTGGCGAATTGGATTTCGAAGGCATCAGTTGCGACAGCGCAGGCAATCGCTATGTGGTCAGCGAGTCCCATGCCGCCGTCCTGCAAATCCCGCCGACAGGCCCTGCATCGTGGTTGAAAATCGCCCCGACGATGATTCGTCAAGCCCGGGGCAGTGGCATGTTGTTGCATTTCAATTCGCTGTTCGAAGGCCTTGCGGTCAACCCGGCCGGGGATCACATCTGGCTGGCGGCCGAGCGTGAACGGCGCGGCCTGCTGTTGATCAAGCGCCAGCAAACGGTCTGGGACTGCGACGGCAATTGTGTGTTGCTTAGCGAAGCGGGGCAGCAGATGCAGCCGCCTCAATTCCCCAAGGCCAAGGCGGTTTCACGGGATTTTGCCGATCTGTCATTGTTCAACGGCAAGCTGTTTACCCTGGAGCGCAACGCCTTCCAGATTTGCAGGCGGGATGCGCGGACGGCCGAGGTCGAGCGCTGCTGGTCGTTCGCAGCCGAGGCCTTGCAGGACGCTCGTCGTTTTTCCCAGCCCTACGGACTGGCCGAAGCGCTGGTGGTGGACGCCACCGGCGCGTGGATTGGCCTGGACAACAACGATGGAGCCCGTGCCGATGGCGAGCGGCGGCCGGTGATCTGGCGCTTCGCCGCGCCGGACAGCGGCTGGGGCGCCTCGCCATGACCCGGCAATCGCCGGGCACCAGCGCCCTCCAAGCATTTGAATTTATCCTGCGCGACGGCAATGCGCCGTTGCGCCAGACAACGAACTGATGAGGCCCGCATGAGCGATATTCTTGCAGACAGCTTGGACGGCGTAGAACGCCGGTCGCTGGCTGACTTCACCGAAAACGCCTACCTCAATTACTCCATGTACGTGATCATGGACCGCGCCTTGCCGCACATCGGCGATGGCCTGAAACCGGTTCAACGGCGGATCGTCTACGCCATGAGCGAATTGGGGCTGGATGCTGACTCCAAGCACAAGAAATCGGCCCGTACCGTCGGTGACGTGCTCGGTAAGTTCCACCCCCACGGCGACTCGGCCTGCTACGAAGCGATGGTGCTGATGGCTCAGCCGTTCAGCTATCGCTACACGCTGGTGGACGGGCAGGGCAACTGGGGTGCGCCGGATGATCCCAAGTCCTTCGCGGCCATGCGCTACACCGAGGCGCGGTTGTCGCGCTATTCCGAGGTGCTGCTCAGCGAACTGGGCCAGGGCACCGCGGACTGGGGCCCTAACTTCGACGGCACCCTCGACGAACCCCTGGTGTTACCGGCGCGTTTACCGAATATCCTCCTCAACGGCACCACCGGCATCGCCGTCGGCATGGCCACCGACGTGCCCCCGCATAACCTGCGGGAAGTGGCCACTGCGTGCGTGCGTTTGCTGGACGAGCCGAAGGCCACGGTGGAGCAGCTCTGCGAGCATATCCAGGGGCCGGATTATCCGACCGAAGCGGAAATCATCACGCCCCGCGCCGATCTGCTGAAAATCTATGAAACCGGTCGCGGTTCGGTGCGCATGCGCGCCGTGTACCACATCGAAGATGGCGACATCATTGTCACGGCGTTGCCGCATCAGGTGTCAGGGGCCAAGGTCCTGGAACAGATTGCTGCGATGATGCAGGCAAAGCCTTCGAAAGCACCGCAAGTGGCTGACCTGCGTGACGAATCCGACCACGAGAACCCATGCCGCATCGTTATCATCCCGGTCAACAGCCGGGTCGACCACGAAGCGCTGATGCAGCACCTGTTCGCCAGCACGGACCTGGAGTCCAGCTACCGGGTCAACATCAATATCATCGGCCTGGACGGCAAGCCGCAGCTCAAGAACCTGCGGGCGTTGCTGGTGGAGTGGCTCGAATTCCGGGTCAAGACCGTGCGCCGGCGCCTGCAATTCCGCCTGGACAAGGTCGAGCGCCGCCTCCACCTGTTGGACGGTTTGCTGATTGCCTACCTCAACCTGGACGAAGTGATCCACATCATCCGGACCGAGGAGCACCCCAAGGCCAAGCTGATCGAGCGTTTTGCGCTGAGCGAAATCCAGGCCGACTACATCCTCGACACTCGCCTGCGCCAGTTGGCGCGCCTGGAAGAGATGAAGCTGCGTGCCGAGCAGGACGAACTGCTCAAGGAGCAAGCCAAGCTGCAAGCCTTGCTGGGCAGCGAAGCCAAGCTCAAGAAGCTGGTGCGCACCGAGCTGCTGAAGGACGCCGAAACCTACGGCGACGACCGTCGCTCGCCGATCGTCGAGCGCGCCGAAGCCAAGGCGTTGAGCGAGCACGACCTGCTGCCGAACGAGAAGGTTACCGTCGTGCTCTCTGAAAAAGGCTGGGTGCGCTCGGCCAAGGGGCATGATATTGACGCCGCCGGGCTTTCCTATAAGGCCGGGGATGGCTTCAAGGCCTTGGCGCCGGGGCGTTCGAACCAGTTTGCGGTGTTCATCGACTCCACCGGGCGTAGTTATTCGGTCCCGGCCCACACCTTGCCATCGGCCCGTGGACAGGGCGAACCGCTGACCGGTCGTCTGACGCCACCACCGGGTGCAACTTTTGAATGTGTGCTGATGCCTGATGATGACGGGCTGTACGTTATCGCGTCGGACGCCGGGTACGGGTTCGTCGTCAAGGGTGAGGATCTGCAAGCCAAGAACAAGGCGGGCAAGGCGCTGTTGAGCCTGCCGAACAACGCCAAAGTCATCGCGCCTCGCCCAGTCATCGACCGCGAGAGCAATTGGCTGGCGTCGGTGACGACAGAGGGCCGGTTGCTGGTGTTCAAGATCAGCGATCTGCCACAGCTCGGTAAAGGCAAGGGCAACAAGATTATCGGTATTTCCGGCGAACGGGTGGCGAGTCGCGAGGAATATGTCACGGATATTGCAGTGATACCGGAGGGTGCCACGCTTGTGCTGCAGGCTGGAAAGCGTACGCTTTCATTGAAAGCGGACGATCTTGAGCATTACAAAGGTGAACGTGGTCGGCGGGGCAATAAGCTTCCAAGAGGTTTTCAGCGGGTGGATGCACTGCTCGTCGAAAACCTCAATTGAGCGTGCTAGAGGGCTCGGTCCGCGATTAAAAGCCGCGGATCGGTGCTTTGGCGCTGGAGTCGGGACGCATATTCACGGATGATAGGCCCTTTCAAGCGCCGGCGTGGCCGAGCGTTCTTCAATAATGACCGAGTATTTTTCACTGTGGTAAGCCTTGTGGCCGCCACCTGGACGAGACGATGACTGCTCTGCGCCTTCCTATTTTGTGGCTCGCCGGCCTGCTTGGCCTGGCGGGCTGCAGCATGAACCAGCCGGTGTCGCTGTACCAACTGGACAGCGGTACCCCGGCCCAGCCTGCACAAAGCACAGGCATGGCCGTACTGCTTGGCCCGGTTCTGATCGCTGACTACCTGCAGCGTGAAACCTTGTTGCAACGTCAACCGGACGGCAGCCTGCAAGCCGCCACCGATGGTCGTTGGGCCGGCAGCCTGTCTTCGGACATCGATCAATTATTGCTGCGTCAGGTGGCCGGACACCTGGACAGCCAGCGCGTGGTACTGGCCCCCGCTACCCAGGGGTTCACTCCGGACGTACAGGTCTTGTTGTCGATTACCCGTCTGGACTCAGGCAAATCCCAACCTGCGGTACTGGATGCCCAGTGGCGGCTGATCGATCGTCGCGGCACGGTTCGCGAAAACCGTATCGTGCACCTGCAGGAGCAGCATGCAGGCACCACCGCGGCGCAGGTCCAGGCTCAAGGCGTGCTTTTGCAGCGCCTGGCCGAGCAACTGTCCGTGTCGCTCAAGCCCCTGGCCAACCAACCCCCTATCGCGGAAGTCCCGCGCAAGGCGGCGCCCGCTCCGGCCAAGCCGGTGGAAAAGGAAAAGGACAAGATTCCCATGGCTCTGCCGATTCGTACGGACATGGAAGTGTTCCGGTTCTGACGATTTGATGACTGCCAGACAAAGCCCGCGTTGATGCGGGCTTTGTTGTTTCTGCCGGTTGGAATATCTGGTGTCTGTGCTGGCCTCATCGCGAGCAAGCTCGCTCCCACAGGGGACCTACGGTCGTATGAAGATCCCTGTGGGAGCGAGCTTGCTCGCGATAGGGCCAGCGAAGGCAACAAAAAACCCGCAGACGATTACTCATCTGCGGGTTTTATTATTTCAGGGCCGAGACCTCAGGCCTGACGCTCATGCATGCGCGCCAGTTGCCGCTCCAGCATCGATGGATATGGCTCCATCAATCGTTCCACACAGCAAGCGCCTTCCGGGCTGGCGATGGGGCGAATGCGGGTGCGTTGGCGGATCAGGGCGTCATCGTTGATCTTGCGCTCCACCAGCAACAAGTTGCGGCTGTGCTGGGAGAGGGCCAATGCGTCCTGGGCGGTTTCGGTGAGCAGCAGGTCGATCTGGCTCAGGCCGAACAGGCCGTCGCCCAAGGTCAAGCCCAACTGCAATTGCAGGGTGATGCCGCTGTCGGCGACTTCGATTTGCAATTGATGACCCAGCGCGCGCAGCAGTTCACCGCAGCAAATGGCGTTGGTCAGGTAGTCGTCGCCGCTGTCTTCGGCATGGAAGAGCATCAGCGTACTGCCGTCATTGAGGGTATGCAGTTCGCCTTGATAAAGCGATGCGGCTTGGTCAAGGCAGTCGCGATAGCGTTCGAGCAGCTCCTTCAGGCGCGCCTGGGGCAGGCGGCGCAGCTGATCCTGGGCACCCAGTTGAACGGCCAGCACGGCGCTGTGCTGGGGCACGTTCGAGGCGGGGCGGGCAGCCGGTTGAGGAGCGCCGGTCACCGCGTCGTCGCGCAAATCGGCAAAGGCGTCGTCGTCTTCCTCGTCTTCGACCGTGCGCACCACATGGCGCGGCGCAGAGCGGGAGGCGGGCATCGGTGCGCTTTCGTCAAAGCCCGGGTCACGCAGGTTGCGCACCTCGAAGCCCGGCTCGGCATCGTCCTCGTCGACGTAGTCGATGTCTTCAGGCTCCGGCACCGGCTCAGGTTCCGGCGCGAAGCTGGCGTGTAGTTGCCGAGCCAGGTCGCCGATCTCATCCTGGCGCTGGGTCGCCGGCGTGTGTTCATCGATGTCCCGCAGCCAGACGCGCAATTGCAACAACGGCGTGGAGATGTGCCGTCCCAGGCGCAGGCTCAAGGCCAGGGCAAGCGCCAGCAGGATCGCGCTGAGAATGCCCATGCTTTGCAGGCTGATGGTCATCGGTTGCTGGAACTGGTCCATGTCCAGGCTGATGCGCAGTTGCCCGGCTGTCACGTCCTGGAAAGTGATCTTGCTCTGGTACATGCCGCCGGTCTCGCCCAGCAGGCCAGGTTTAGGGCGCTGGCCGGCCTCCGCGAGGATGCGGTTGTCCACGCTGTAGATGGCGGCGTGGGCGACCAGTTTGTTCTTGGTCAGGTTGTTGAGCAGCACGTTGAGGCTGAGGATGTCGTTGGACACCAGCAACTCGGTGGCGGAGGTGGCGGTCTGGGTGGTCAGGCTTTCACCCAGGGCGTCCGCCTGCTCATGCATGGCCTGCTTGAATTGCAGGCCCATCACGCAGGCATAGATGACCAGGGCCAGGGCGACCAGGATCACGTTATGGCTGGCGATGCGCAATGCAATCGGCACGCGGCGATGGCGCAATGCACGGAAGATCAGCAGGAAGAAGTTGTCGGTTTTGACTGGCGTGGGCCGGTTCACTGAGCTCGGCTCTTTGTCCGTGAAATTGACGCGCAGTATAGCGACAGGCCCATGGCCGGCAAAGCACTGGCGGTGCCCGATGGTCACTGAATGTGGGTAGAATGCGGTTTTTTTCCACCTGCGGGGGTGCGCCTTGCGCGAAATCGTCCTGATAAACATCACTGGCAGCGACCGTCCGGGTCTGACTGCGGCCATTACCGGCGTTCTGGCCCAGGGTGGTGTGACCATTCTCGACATCGGTCAGGCGGTGATCCATGACACGCTGTCGTTCGGCATCCTGGTTGAAATTCCGGACGCCGAACAAAGCAAGTCGGTGCTCAAGGACATCCTGTTCACGGCCTACAAGCTTGACCAGCAGGTGCGTTTCACCCCGGTATCCGAAGCCGATTACCAGCATTGGGTAGCCGGCCAGGGCAAGAAGCGCCACATCGTGACGCTGTTGACCCGCAAGGTGACCGCCGAGCAGTTGCAACGGGTCAGTTCGATCACCGCCCAATACGGGCTGAACATCGACCATATCGACCGACTCTCCGGGCGTATGCCGCTCGATACTCCGGCTGACCAGGGCAAGGGCTGCATCGAGTTTTCCGTGCGCGGCGAACCGGCCGATCCCCAGGCGCTGCGGGCCGAATTCCTCAGCGTGGCCCAGGAGCTGAACGTCGACATCGCGTTCCAGGAAGATTCGCTGTTCCGCCGCAACCGTCGCCTGGCGGTGTTCGACATGGACTCGACGTTGATCGAAGCCGAGGTCATCGACGAATTAGCCAAGGCGGCTGGCGTGGGCGATAAGGTCTCGGCGATCACCGAGCGGGCCATGGCCGGCGAGCTGGATTTTCGTGCCAGTTTCAAAGAACGCCTGGCGCTGCTCAAGGGCCTGGACGTCAGCGTGCTCGATTCCATCGGCGCCTCACTGCGGCTGACCGAGGGCGCCGAAACCCTGTTCGCCGAACTCAAGCGCCTGGGCTACAAAACCGCCATCCTGTCCGGCGGCTTCACCTATTTCGCCAAGCAGTTGCAGGCCAAGCTCGGCATCGACTACGTGTTCGCCAATGAACTGGAAGTGGTGGACGGCAAGGTCACCGGCGTGGCCGTCGAGCCGATCGTCGATGCCCAGCGCAAGGCGGACCTGCTGCGCGAATTGGCCGAAAAAGAAGGCCTTCGCCTGGAGCAGACCATTGCCGTGGGCGACGGAGCCAACGACCTGCCGATGCTGGCCATCGCCGGCCTGGGCGTGGCGTTTCGGGCCAAGCCGCTGGTCAAGCAATCGGCCCGGCAGGCGATTTCGACCTTGGGGTTGGATGGGGTGTTGTACCTGTTGGGCTTCCGGGATCGCGACGGGCAGGTTTGAGCAATTCGCCGATCGTTGGATTTCGCATAGCCGTGGCGAGGGAGCTTGCTCCCGCTGGCCTGCGCAGCAGGCCCAATACGGCCCACCTGAAACGCCTGGGTGTCAGGTTTCGGGGCCGCTTTGCGGCCCAGCGGGAGCAAGCTCCCTCGCCACGCAATAGTTGTTGTTCCTTAGAGCGACTTCCACAACGAATCGAAATCCCCCTCTTGCGTGCCGTCACCCCCGTTCGCCGCTGATTCGTCCTGGCGATAAGCGAACTGGTTGAAACTGTGGGTGCTGGTCACTCGTCGATCGAGCCCAGCGCGCCGTTCCTCGCCATTGGTGTTGATCAACACCTGCTGGCCTTCCTGGAAAGGCAGGCGCGGGGCGATTACGGTGGGGGGCAAGTCGATGGCGCTGATCTCCGGAAGCAGCAGCCCGCGCAGATAGTGCCCTTGCTCGTTTTGCTCTCGAAGCAATTGCAGGCCGCACGGCTGGGCATGGGGCGCGACCAGTTCGATCCCCATCTGCATGGCGCCATTGCGCACCTGGCGAATCCAGCGCACCACGGCGATGCTCCAGCTCTGGTCGTTGGCGTCCCGGATACCCACCATTTCCCCAGCCTGTAGTTGTTCCGGCACCTCCTTCGGCCAGCCAAGGCAGTAACCTCCCGGGCTGTGGTTGATGATCGGCAAGTCGTAGGTGGGGAAATGGTGCTGGTTGTCGGAGCTTGCGGCGTCATCATCGGCCGGATTGACCGGGTATTCGATTTCTTCGTAGGGCAAAAGCTCACTGTCACCGCTGGGCGCTGCGTCGAAGGCTTGGTCCCAGGTATCGTTTTTCCGGGTGGGCGACGCCTCGAAGCGGGCCTTGCGGGTGGCCGGGTTCTTCAGGATTTCACTGAATGAGCGTTCGCCGCCAAGGTAATAATGCAAGGCGCTCATGCCCACGCACAGGGTCAGTGTGCCGTTGCCCTCGGTGCGCTGGAAACTGCGCTCGGCAGCTTCGCCCCAGGCGGCTTGCAGATGATGCAAGGTGTCGGCGCTCATGCCGGCCGGTACCGTCAACGTCGACTCGACCGGTTGCGCCAAGTGGGTGGTAATGGCACGCACCAGCGGCTGTGGGTCGAAACCCAGCAGGGTGGGTTGCTGTTCCGCCCGGAATTTCGAGCGGTAGCGCGGACCGACATCCAGCTGCGGCGCGACCGCGAACAGGCTGGAGGCGGTCACGGCCGGGTCCAGCTTGACCCCTTGGCTCCAGGGTTCGAGCACTTCGGCCAATCGGGCAATCTGGCTCTGGCGCAATTGGTTGCTGCGCGAGGCGCCCAGCAATAGCGCGACGACGTAGGTTTGCTCGACGTTCAGTTGGTGAACCTGGCTGGCCAGTTCATCGCTGACGGCCAGGTGCTGCAGTTTATGCTGGCAAGCGATCCGGTACAGCTGATGCAGATCGAGCCAGAGCCCCTCGGGCACAGGGCTGTACAACTGGCTGGAGCGTAGCAACGTGCTATTGAGCGCGTGGACTGCCCGTTGCGCTGCGGTAGCCAGCAGGCGCGCCCGGTCCTTGGAAAATTTCGACGAGATACGCCCGACGATCTGTTTGTAGCCCATCGCCAGGTGGGCTTGCAGGGCCTGGCACAGGTTGACGATCTTGCGCGATCGCTCATCCAGCACGATGGCCTGCTGCAGAAAGTGCCGCTCAAGGTGCTTGCAGACGTAATAAACCTCTGGTCGCAGCAGCTCCAGCAGTTGCAGGCGATTATCGCTGGGGGTCAGCAGTTGGTTCAGCTCGCCGAGTGCCTGGTACAGCAGGCGAGCGGTTTCGCCGATGTTGGCCTTGGGCAGGTTGGCGATCCAACGCTTGAGGTCGCGTGGCGCGGCATCGCAGAAAGACAGGCGCGACTGGGTCGGTGTCAAGACGCGCAGTAGCTGGAGAGGGCTGGTCTCATTCATGCCGTGGACGGGCTCCGGCGGGAAATGAAAAGGATGTTTCCAACTCTAGCAGCTGTAGGCGAAAGAGGTGCTCTGTGATTGTCGGATACCCAGTGGGAGCGAGTTTGCTCCCACTGGGTGAGCTTTTGGATCAGGCGTTCGGCAGTGCCAGGGCCTGGCCCATCTGCACCGGCGAGCCCGCCACGAGGTCTTCGGCCCATTTCACCTGGTCTGGTCCAAACAGCACGATAGCGGTTGAACCCAACTTGAACCGGCCCAGTTCGGCGCCTTTTTCCAGGTGGATCGGCGCGCGAGCGGCCTCATCGTAGCGGAAAGTCTTCAACTCGCGCTTGGGCGGTGTCACCAGGCCGGCCCAGACGGTTTCGATGGAGGCGACGATCATCGCGCCCACCAGCACCACGGCCATCGGCCCGCGCTCGGTGTCGAAAATGCACGCGACGCGTTCGTTGCGGGCGAACAGCTCCGGGACGTTTTCGGCGGTGGTCTGGTTGACCGAGAAAATCCGTCCTGGGATGTAGACCATTTCCCGCAGGGTGCCGGCCAGCGGCATGTGTACGCGGTGGTAGTCCTTGGGCGACAGGTAGATGGTAGCGAAGTCGCCGCCCATGAATGGCGCCGCGTTGGCCGCATCCCCGCCCAGCAGTTCCAGCACGCTGAAACTATGGCCCTTGGCCTGGAACACCCGGCCATGCTCGATCGGGCCGAGCTGGCTGACGGCGCCGTCGGCGGGGCTGAGGATCGCGCCGGGCGTTTCGTCCAGGGGACGCGCACCGTCTTTCAATGCGCGGGTGAAAAACGCGTTGAAGTGTTCATAGGCAGTGAGGTCTTCCACCAGCGCCTGGGACATGTCCACCTGGTAACGCTTGGCGAACCAGGCCGTGAAGGCGTTCTTGAACCAGCGAACGCGACACTCGGCGATGCAGCCGGCCAGCCGCGACAGCAGGTGGTGCGGCAGCAGGTATTGGGAGAGGATGAACAAGCGGTTTTTCATTAACTGTCCTTAAATCTTCAAAGCTCGATGGGCGTGTCGGGATGATTGCCCCATTCGCCCCATGAACCGGCATAGCCCTTGACCCGCGGATAACCGAGCGCCTTGGCCACCAGATAGGTGAAGCCAGAGCGGTGGTGGGTCTGGCAGTGGGTGATGACTTCTTTATCGGGCGTGATGCCCAGCTGTTCGAGAATCTGCGGCATGTCCTTGCGGATGCGCAGGCTGCGCGCAGGATCCATGCCGGCCGTCCATTCGAAATTGACCGCTCCGGGGATGTGTCCGCCCCGGGCCGCCACGACTTTTTCACCGGAATATTCCAGCGGGCCGCGCGCATCCCAGATCGCCAGGTCTTTCGAGCCAAGACGGCTTTGCAGGTACTCGCGAGTGGCGGTGGGTTCGTCGTGCAGCACCAGGCTGACATCGCCGGCGGCCGGCGCCGGGGTGTCGATCGACACCGGCAGGCCCTGGTCCAGCCAGGACAACAGGCCGCCGTCGAGATAGTGGTAGTTGGAGTGCCCGATCACGTCGAGCAGCCAGATAAAACGCCCGGCCCAGCCGCCGCCTTCGTCGTCATACACCACATAGACCGCGCCAGGGTTATGCCCGAGTTCGCCGAACAGCGTTTCCAGGTCGGCCTTCGCCGGCAACAGTCCCGGCGCCGGGGGCTGGCCCAGTTGCGTGCGTTTGGGATCGACGAAGCGCGCGCCAGGAATATGGCCGGTGCTGTAGCGCGCCGCGCTGGTTAGGTCCACCAGAATCAGATTGGGAGCATCGAGGCGCGGCAAGAGCTCGTTGGGCTCGATTACCAGCGGCAAGCCAGAGAAGTCAGGCATGTGAGGTCTCCTGGGGCGCAAAGGGAAAGGATTGTAGCAAGTTCAGCGGCCACGGTTGGTAAAGCTGTGCAGGGCCCTTTCGATGCATTGCACGGTCTTGCCGAAAGCCTGAACGGACACGTCCGAGAACGGACCGCCACCCTGGTCCGCGACCACTAGCATGATCACCCGTCCATTACACGTCAGTGAGCGCAACAGCAGGTGCTCGCCTCGGAACAGGGCGCGAAGGCCCGGAGGCAGCAAGGCGGAGAACTGGGCGTTGTTCTCAGGAGTCAGGCGAACCTGGGCCTGTTGAGCCAGTAGTCGCTGCAAGACCTTGCTTTGGCTGATGGAGAAGCTCATCGCCGCCGCTTCCTTGGGCAGGCCGGCGGTCTGATGCACACGAACGCTGGTCTGGCTGCGATCGGGCATTAAAATCATCACCCGGCGCATGCCGCACGCCACCAGGGTATCTCGCGCCGAAGTGGTCAGGTGCATGGCGTTGCTGAAAGGGCTCGGTTCCACCAACAGCGCGGCGCATTGCTTGCGCCATTGGGACAGGTCCTGGGCGCTGGGCGGGGCGGCGGGCAACAAGCCGGGATGCACGCGGCGGCTGCCCGGGGGCCAGATCAGTGCCACGGCGGGGTGCCAGAGGTCCGGCATGGTGTGCTGGCGAGCACTGTTGGCGGCTTGTTGGTGCAGTTGCTGCTGAAGTTCGTCCATCGGCATCTGCAGATACAGGCTGGTGAGGTATTGCCAGCGAGCGCTGTGCGGGCTTTCCCAGGCCTCTTGCGCCGACAGTGCCAGACCATTGGCCAGCAGCACTGTATTGGCGGGTTGATTGAGCCAGCGCCGCAGCGTCGGGTCGTCGTCCAGGCGATTCTGCTGGCGTAGCGGATGTTCGCTGTCGCGGGCGATGCGCAGCACTTTCATCAGTTCGCGGCGTTCATTCAGCAGCAGGCGATAGCCTTGCGCCACCCAGATGGGCAGGCGCCACGCCTCCACCAACGCGAGGCAGATGTTCAGCAGGCTGACGCCGAACAGTTCGCGCTCGACCTGTCTGGCCGGCTGGCGTTTATGGACGACCCGCAGCTCCCATTCCGCCAGCAGGCGTGGATGGGTCAGGGCCAAGGGCCAGAGCGGCGACAGGAACAACAGGCTGCCCCAGTGGATGTCCTGCCACAGCCGCGCCAGGCGGCTGGCGAAAAAACCATTGGCCTGTTGTGTAGCGTGCTGGCTGATCAATTGCAACTGGCGCAGGGCGACCGGTATCTGGTGCGCCGGTAGCGAAGGCAGGCGCGCGAGCAATTCCTCGGTGCGCTTGAGGCCGAGGCGGTTGATCGCCACTTCGAGGTTCTCAGCCGGCTCCGCCAGGCTGCCGTGGGTGTGATGGTTGGCTTCGCGGATGACGCTCAGGGCCAGCGCGGGGCTGTCCTGCATCAATTCGGCGATGTCGCGCAACGAGCGGCGGCTGTCGGAAATGGCCTTGCAGACCAGGTCATGACTGGCCTGGGGCACCGGCAAATGGACGCCTTCGAGCAGCTTTACCCAGCCTTCGATCGTGGTCGGTCTTGGAGTTGGAACGTTCGTTTCGTTAGCCATGGTTGGACGTGATCTTCGCATGAGGTATCTACGCCCGGAACGGGGCAAATTGGCTTTTCGCCGGAACTGGCTATAGTCTGGCGCAGTTTTGCCGATAAGTAGAAGAAGAGATTTTTCAGCTTCCGAATATGACCTTGAACCCGACTTAAATAAGTACTTTCTACCTATGGCTAAAATTATCGGCATCATTGTCGTGTTCGCGAGCGTGCTCGGCGGATACGTGCTTTCCCATGGCAAGATCGCTGCGCTGATCCAACCGTTCGAGGTGATGATCATCGGCGGTGCGGCTCTTGGCGCATTCCTCCAGGCGAACCCTGGCTATATGACCATGCATGTGCTCAAGAAATCCTTGAGCATGTTCGGCTCGCGCTTCAGCCACACCTTCTATCTTGAGGTGCTGGGGCTGGTCTACGAGATCCTCAACAAGAGCCGCCGCGAAGGCATGATGGCGATCGAGGGCGACATCGAAGACGCCGCCGCCAGCCCGATCTTCGCCAAGTACCCTTCGGTGCTGAAAGACGAGCGCATGACCGCGTTCATCTGCGATTACCTGCGCATCATGTCGTCCGGCAACATGGCGCCCCATGAGCTGGAAGGCTTGTTCGACATGGAGCTGTACAGCCTCAAGGAAGACCTGGAACACCCATCCCACGCAGTCAACGGCATCGCCGACGGCATGCCCGGCTTCGGTATCGTTGCGGCGGTATTGGGTATCGTGGTGACCATGGCGTCCCTGGGGGAAGGCGACCAGGCTTCCATCGGCCTGCACGTGGGTGCGGCACTGGTGGGTACCTTCTTCGGTATTTTGGCCGCGTACGGTTTCTTCGGCCCGCTGGCCCACTCCCTGGCCCATGACGCCAAGGAAGAACTCAATGTCTATGAAGCCATCAAGGCTTCCCTGGTGGCCTCGGCCTCGGGCATGCCACCGTCCCTGGCGGTGGAGTTCGGCCGCAAGGTCCTGTACCCGGCGCACCGTCCAAGCTTTGCCGAGCTGGAACAAGCGGTTCGCGGTCGATAGTGCTCTGCTTTGCAGATACGTTCCTTTTTTGGCGAGTGACTGTTGCTGCCAGACAAGGCGCCGCGACGAGTCATAGCCCGCTATGGCGAGGAGCGGCAATACAGTATGGCAGCAACAGGCACCGTCAAAATGGAACAGTATTTGTGAAGCAGAGCACTCGTTATGGAGAATAACCAACCGATCATCGTCAAGCGCGTCAAGCGTATAGCTGGCGGGCATCACGGCGGCGCCTGGAAAATCGCTTTCGCTGACTTTGCCACGGCGATGATGGCGTTCTTCCTGGTGCTGTGGCTGCTGTCCACGGCGACGCCGGAACAGAAGATCGCGATCGCCGGTTACTTCAAGGACCCGGTGGGTTTTTCCGAGAGCGGCACGCCGTACATCATCGATCTGGGCGGCTCGCCTGTCCTGGCACCGGAAAATACCCTCAACCCCGAGGTCAAATCCCAGCCCCAGCCCGACAAGGCGACCGTCGACGCCAATGAGGCCGAGGGCATGGCCGAGCAGGTCGAGCGCGAGCGCCTGGAATTGCTCCTGCAAGAGTTGCAGAACAAGGTCGAAGAAAATCCCGAATTGCAGAAGTTCAAGGACCAGATCCTGTTCGAGATCACGCCGAACGGCCTGCGCATCCAGATCATGGACGCCGACAACCGGCCGATGTTCGACTCTGGCAGCGCGCGGCTCAAGCCGTATTTCGAAGACATCCTGCTGGCCATGGCCGACACCATCAAGGCGGTGCCGAACAAGATCAGTATCAGCGGCCATACCGATGCCAAGCCGTACGTGGGCAAAGGCGATTTCGGTAACTGGGAACTCTCGGCCAACCGCGCCAACGCGGCACGTCGCGCCCTGGTGGCGGGCAGCTATCCGGACGAGCAAGTGGCGCGGGTGGTCGGTTATGCGTCTTCGGCACTGTTCGATCGCCAAGACCCCTTCAATCCGGTCAACCGGCGTATCGATATCGTGGTGTTGACCAAGAAGGCCCAAAAAGCCATCGAGGGTTCACAAGCAGACGATTCGGTGCCCGATTCGGTGCCCGATTCGGTGCCCGATTCGGCCCAAGGCGAGGGCGCGCCAGGTGAAGTGTCGGTGTCAGCGGCCGCGCCAGGTGCAGCGGTCGATCCGAACGCCTTGCCGGCGGACCAGCAGCCGGTGCCGGCCCACGAGTTGCGCGAACGCCTGAACCTGTTCGACGACGCCGCACCGAAACCGGCCGAGCCGCCGGCGCAGTGATCCACAAAAAAGCCGACATCATTGTCGGCTTTTTTGTGGGTATCGGTTTACCTGAGACTCGTCACCATAGTGACCAACAGTCAGTAACTGCTCTCCGGCAGGCTGGCGATGATCGAGCGGTAACTGTTCATCCGTTGCTGGTGCACGCGGCCTTCTTCCAGTGCCTTGAGCAAGGCGCACCCGGGTTCGCGATCATGCTTGCAGTCGCGGAAGCGGCAGGTGCCGATCAGCTCGTTGAATTCGATGAAGCCGGCTTCGACATCCGCCCGGCTGACGTGGCCCAGGCCGAATTCGCGGATGCCCGGCGAGTCGATCAGTTCGCCGCCGCCGGGAAAGTGGAACAGCCGCGCGGTGGTTGTGGTGTGTGTGCCCTGGCCGGACAGCTCGGACAACGGCCCGACGCGGGTCTCGACCTCCGGCAGCAGGCTGTTGACCAACGAAGACTTGCCGACGCCGGACTGGCCGACGAACACGCTGATGCGTCCGTCCAGTTGCCGCTGCAATTGTTCCATGCCGTTGCCGTGATGGGCCGAGACCTCCAACACTGGGTAACCCAGGTCCCGATAGACCGACAGCAGTGCGTTCAGCGCCGGGGCGTTGTGCTCATCGATCAGGTCGAACTTGTTGAGCAGCAGCAGCGGACGGATGCCGGCGTGTTCGGCCGCTACCAGGTAACGGTCGATCAGGTTGGCGTGGGGCTCGGGCAACGGAGCGAACACGATGACGATCATGTCGACGTTGGCGGCCACTGGCTTGAGTTGGCCCCGGCTGTCGGGACGGCACAGCTCGGTGTGCCGGGGCAGTTGCGCGACGATCACGCCGATGCCCTGGTTGCCGGCACGCCAGACCACTTGGTCGCCGGTCACCAGCGCTGGCAGGTTGGCGCGCAGGTGGCAGCGGAACACCTGGCCGGCCAGTTCGCCTTCCTGGGCCTCGACCTCGACCTGCACACCGAAGTGAGCGATCACCAGGCCGGTCTGCTCGGGGCCCAGGTCACCGCCTTCCAAGGCTTCGACAGCGCTGGATTCGCGCTTGGCGGCACGGGCGGCACGCTCGCCCTGGATCTTTTCGATGCGCCAGTTCTGACGACGATTGAGTTGGCGTTTGGCCATGGGTGTTCCGTATGAAGAAATACATCGATTGGTTTAAAACGGCGGCGAGTTTAGCACGCCCAAGGGGCTTCCTAAGCTAAACTGCGCAGCTAAGCCGAGGAGCTCCCCCATGCAAAACCTGCAAAACCCGCAGAACCTGATCTGGATCGACCTGGAAATGACCGGTCTGAACCCTGACAGCGACGTCATCATCGAAATGGCCACCATCGTCACCGACAGCGATCTCAATACCTTGGCCGAAGGGCCGGTGATCGCGATCCATCACAGTGACGAGATCCTGGCCGGCATGGACGAGTGGAACACCCGCCAACACGGCGGCTCGGGCCTGACCCAGCGGGTGCGCGAGAGCAAGATCAGCATGGCCGAGGCTGAAGCCCAGACCATCGCTTTCCTCGAGCAATGGGTGCCGAGGGGCAAGTCGCCGATCTGCGGCAACAGCATCTGCCAGGACCGTCGCTTCCTGTACACCCACATGAAATCCCTGGAAAGCTATTTCCATTACCGCAACCTTGACGTCTCCACGCTCAAGGAACTGGCCGCTCGCTGGGCTCCCGAAGTGCGCGACAGTTTCCAGAAAGGCAGTACGCACCTGGCCCTGGACGACATCCGCGAATCCATCGCCGAGCTGAAGCATTACCGCAAGCACTTCATCAAGTTCTGAGCCAACCCCAAGCGACTGGCGGGCAAGCTTTTGTGGCGAGGGGATTTAGCGAAACGTCGCACCGCCCCGTTGGGCTGCGGAGCAGCCCCTTGACCTGATGTCTGGTTGTGTCAGGCCGGTCGGTGTTGGTTGTATTTGGGGCTGCTTTGCAGCCCAGCGGGGATAAATCCCCTCGCCACGCTCCGGCAGCCGACGGGATCTGGCCCTCTTTTGGTGCCCGCCCAAACTGGCTAGACTGCGCGCCTTCCCGCAAGGACCGCCACCATGTTGCTGATGCTGTATCTGATCGCCATTACCGCCGAAGCCATGACCGGCGCGCTATCCGCCGGGCGGCGTGGCATGGACTGGTTTGGTGTGGTGCTGATCGCCTGCATCACGGCGCTGGGTGGTGGCTCGGTGCGCGACGTGTTGCTCGGTCACTACCCGCTCACATGGGTCAAGCATCCGGAATACCTGGTGCTCACCACCGCGGCTGCGATGCTCACGGTGTTCCTGGCGCGCTGGATGCGTCACCTGCGCTCGCTATTTTTGGTGCTCGATGCCGTGGGGTTGGTGGCATTTACGCTGATTGGCTGCATGACTGCGCTGGAAATGGGCCATGGCATGTTGGTCGCCTCGGTGAGCGGCGTGATCACGGGGGTATTTGGCGGCATCCTGCGGGATATCTTCTGTAACGATATTCCGCTGATCTTCCGTCGCGAGCTCTACGCCAGCGTCTCGTTTGCCGCCGCGTGGTGCTATTTGTTATGCGTCTACCTGCAATTGCCCAGCGAGCAGTCGATCCTCATCACATTGTTTGGCGGTTTTCTGCTGCGGCTCCTGGCGATTCGTTTTCACTGGGAAATGCCTAAGTTCGTCTATAACGACGAAGTCTGACGCGTGGCGTGCTGGCGCAGCGCCCATTCCACGTGTTCGCGCACCAGTTCCGACGGATAATCGCGCCGCGCCTCCAGCGCTTGCAGCACGGGAATCGTTGACGGCGCGTTGCCCAGGCCCACCGCCAGATTGCGCAGCCAACGTTCGTACCCAGCACGGCGCAACGGTGAACCTTCGGTACTGCTGAGGAATTTTTCCTCGTCCCACATGAACAGCTCCGCCAGCCCGGCGTTGTCCAGGTTGTGCCGTGGCTTGAAGTCGCTTTCGCCGGATGGCCGGGCGAAGCGGTTCCATGGACAAACGATCTGGCAGTCATCGCAACCGAACACCCGGTTGCCGATCAAGGGCCGCAGATCCTCCGGAATGGCGTTCTTCAACTCGATAGTGAGGTATGAAATGCACCGTCGGGCATCCAGTACATAAGGGCCGACGAAGGCATTGGTCGGACAGATGTCCAGGCAAGCGGTGCATTTCCCACAATGCTCGGTGCCGTGGGGCGGGTCCACCGGCAACGGCAGGTCGACAAAAAGCTCGCTGAGGAAAAAATAACTGCCGGCCTTGCGGTTCAGGACCAGGGTGTTCTTGCCGATCCAACCCAGGCCGGCCTGTTCGGCAATGGCTTTTTCCAGCACCGGCGCGCTGTCGACGAAGGCGCGATAGCCGAAGGGGCCGATGGCCTCTTGGATTTTTTCCGCCAGTTGCTGCACGCGCTTACGGATCAATTTGTGGTAATCGCGGCCCAACGCATAACGCGAAACGTAGGCTTTTTCCGGTTCGCCAAGTAATTGGGCCATTTGGGTGTCGCCCGCCAGGTAATCCATGCGCAGCGACACCACCCGCAGCGTGCCGGGCACCAGTTCTTCAGGGTGCGAGCGTTTGCTGCCATGGGCGCCCATATAGTCCATTTCGCCGTGGTAGCCGGCCTCGAGCCAGCGTTGCAGATGTTGTTCATGCTCGGCCAGGTCCAGGCCGCTGATGCCGACCTGCTGGAAGCCCAGCTCGCGGCCCCATTCCTTGATGGATTGGGCGAGGGTGGCAAGGTCTGTGGGAATGGCAGGCATGAGGCGAGAGAAACCGGAGCTGAGATGCGTATAATTCTGCCAGACATCGGAGCCCGAAGACGCATGCCGCAGACTAAAGATGATTTTCCCGACGCGCTGTACAGCGCCGCGCAGGTCCGGGCCTTGGATGCACAGCTGATCGCGGCAGGCACCAGCGGCTTCGAACTGATGCAGCGTGCCGCCCGCGCCACGTGGCGAGCAATCGTGCGACGTTGGCCGCAAAGCGCTGAATTGACCGTGCTGGCCGGGCATGGCAACAACGCCGGCGATGGCTACCTGGTCGCTGCCCTGGCCCGCCGAGCCGGCTGGTCGGTACGGGTCCTGGCCGTGGGCGAGCCCCGGCGCCTGTTGGGTGATGCCGCCAATGCCCATGCAGAGGCCGTGGCCGTGGGTGTGCCGGTGGAGCCTTGGTCGGACGATAGCGAGCTGCGGGGAGTGCTGCTCGACGCGCTGCTCGGCACCGGGACCACCGGCGAAGTGCGCGAGCCTTATGTCCGGGCGATCGATACGATCAATGTCAGCGGTTTGCCGGTCGCGGCGGTGGATATACCGTCCGGGCTGTGTGCGGACACCGGCCGAGTGCTCGGGACCGCCGTGGCGGCTGACCTGACCGTGACGTTCATCGGCTTGAAGCTTGGCTTGTTCACCGGGGATGCGGCGGATCGAGTCGGTGAGTTGGTGTTCAACGACCTGCACGCCGACCCTGAAATTGTTGAGTCGGCGCCTTCCAGTGCCCGTCTGCTCCTGCCTGTTAATCTGCCGCGCCTGACGCCTCGCCCGCCCACGTCCCACAAAGGCAAGTTCGGTCACGTGCTGTTGATCGGCGGCGACCGGGGTTTCGGCGGCGCGATCCAGATGAGCGCCGAAAGTGCGCTGCGCTGCGGCGCGGGCATGGTTTCGATGGCCACCCGCAGCGAGCACGTCGCCTCGGCGCTGGTCCGTTTGCCTGAGGTGATGGTGCAGGGCACTCATTCGGCCAATCAATTGATGGGCTTGCTCAAGCAGGCCAACGTCCTGGTGGTCGGCCCGGGCTTGGGCCAGGCTGCCTGGGGACGCAGCCTGCTGTCGGCGGCGGCCAATGCTGCGCTGCCCCAGGTGTGGGACGCCGATGCCCTGAATCTGTTGAGCCTTGGCGCGGTCAGCCTGCCCGAACATTGCGTCATTACCCCGCATCCGGGCGAGGCGGCGCGATTGCTGGGGATATCCACGGCTCAGGTGCAGGCCGACCGCTCGGCGGCGGCCCACGCCTTGAGCCAGAAATACACAGCTACCGTGATCCTCAAGGGGGCCGGCAGCTTGATCGCCAGCCCGGACGGCCGCCTGGCGGTTTGTACCCAAGGCCACCCGGCCATGGCCACCGCCGGCCTGGGGGATGTGCTCGCTGGGGTCGTCGGCGCGTTGCTGGCCCAGGGGCTGGAAGCGTTCGAGGCCGCATGCCTGGCGGTCTGGCTGCATGCCAGCGCGGGCGTCCAGTGCGGTCGCTCGGGCCGGGGATTGGCGGCGACCGATCTGATCCCGGCCATTCGTCAGTTGTTGGAGGAGCATTCACCGTGTCTGAAGTAACCCTGTACGTGGCGGACGAACAAGCCATGACACAATTTGGCGCGCGTATCGCGCAAATCACCGCAGGGCATGGCTTGATCTTTCTCGAGGGCGACCTCGGCGCGGGAAAAACCACCTTGTCCCGTGGCATCATCCGTGGTCTCGGGCACGTCGGCTCAGTCAAGAGCCCTACTTTCACCCTGGTCGAGCCCTACGAGATCGGCGACATCCGAGCGTTTCATTTCGATCTGTATCGGCTGGTCGATCCCGAAGAGCTGGAGTTCCTCGGCATCCGTGATTACTTCGAAGATGACGCCTTGTGCCTGATCGAATGGCCCCAGAAAGGTGCAGGCTTTTTGCCAAAGCCGGACCTGACCATTACCATTGGCGCGCAGAATGGCGGGCGTTCGCTGAAACTGACACCGCAAGGCTCGCGTGGCGAGTCGTGGTGTGCCGCCTTGGCTTTGGAAACTAATTAAATGATGGGGTTTGGTATGCGCTTTCGCGCGGTGGTTGCTGTCGTAGGACTGTTGCTTACGGCACTGGCCGTCGATGCTGTGGCTGAGACAAAGGTCAACAGCGTTCGCCTCTGGCGGGCGCCGGACAATACCCGGCTGGTGTTCGACCTGACAGGCCCGGTGCAGCACAGCGTATTCACCCTGACCGCCCCGGATCGCCTGGTGATCGACATCAATGGCGCGTCCCTGGGCGCGCCGCTGAACGTGCCCACCGCCAACACTCCGATTACCGCCATGCGCTCGGCCCAGCGTACGCCGACCGACCTGCGGGTGGTCGTCGACCTGAAACAAGCGGTGACCCCGAAGAGCTTCACCCTGGCGCCCAACGCCCAGTACGGCAACCGGCTGGTGGTGGACCTGTTCGATAACCCGGCCGATGCCGCGCCGACACCGCCGCCGCCGACCAAAGTCGCCACGGTGCCCGCCGTGCCGGTCACGCCCACTGAACCCGCGATCAAGCTGCCACCGGCCCCGGCCGGCAAACGCGACATCATTGTGGTTATCGACGCCGGCCACGGTGGCGAAGACCCTGGCGCCTCGGGTTCGCGCGGGCAGCGTGAGAAGGACGTGGTGCTGTCCATCGCCCGCGAACTGCAGCGCCAGGTCAACGGCATGAAAGGCTTCCGCGCCGAACTGACCCGCACGGGCGACTATTTCATTCCCCTGCGCGGACGCACGGAAATCGCCCGCAAGAAGGGCGCGGACCTGTTCGTCTCGATCCATGCCGACGCCGCACCCTCCAAGGCTGCGTTTGGCGCCTCGGTATTTGCCTTGTCCGACCGTGGTGCCACTTCCGAGACCGCCCGCTGGCTGGCCGACAGTGAAAACCGTTCCGACCTGATCGGCGGTGCTGGCAACGTCAGCCTCGACGACAAGGACCGGATGCTCGCCGGTGTGTTGCTGGACTTGTCGATGACCGCCTCGTTGACCTCCAGCCTGAACGTCGGCCAAAAAGTGCTGAGCAACATCGGCCGCGTCACGCCATTGCACAAGCAGCGGGTCGAGCAGGCCGGGTTCATGGTGCTCAAGTCGCCGGACATCCCGTCGATCCTGGTGGAAACCGGGTTCATTTCCAACGCCAACGAAGCCTCTAAACTGTCGTCGTCAAGCCACCAGCAGGCCTTGGCCCGATCCATCAGCAGTGGCGTGCGGCAGTTCTTCCAGCAGAATCCACCGCCCGGCACCTACATCGCCTGGCTGCGCGATTCGGGCAAGATCGCCCAGGGCCCGCGCGACCATCGAGTCAACCCGGGCGAAACCCTGGCGATGATCGCCGTGCGCTATCAGGTGTCGCCCGCGACCTTGCGCAGCGCCAACAATCTGCAAAGTGACGAGCTGAAGATCGGGCAGACCCTGACCATTCCTGGCAACGAAGTGGCGGCCAAGCAATGAGCGATGACGTGATCGACAGCACCGCCCGCATCGAACTGCTCAGCCCTCGGCTGGCGAACCAGATCGCCGCCGGCGAAGTGGTCGAGCGCCCCGCGTCGGTCATCAAGGAGCTGCTGGAAAACAGTCTCGACTCCGGGGCCAGGCGTATTGACGTCGATGTCGAGCAGGGCGGGGTCAAGCTGTTGCGGGTGCGCGACGACGGTCGCGGCATTCCCGCCGATGACCTGCCGCTGGCCCTGGCGCGTCACGCGACCAGCAAGATTCGTGACCTGGAAGACCTCGAACGGGTCATGAGCCTGGGGTTTCGTGGCGAGGCGCTGGCGTCCATCAGTTCGGTGTCACGCCTGACGCTCACGTCCCGCACCCGAAACGCCGATCAGGCCTGGCAGGTCGAGACCGAAGGCCGCGACATGGCTTCCCATGTGCAACCCGCCGCTCATCCGGTGGGCACGTCGGTTGAAGTACGGGACTTGTTCTTCAATACTCCGGCCCGGCGCAAGTTCCTCAAGGCCGAGAAAACCGAATTCGATCATTTGCAGGAAGTCATCAAGCGCCTGGCCCTTGCACGGTTTGACGTGGCGTTTCACCTGCGCCACAACGGCAAGACCATCCTCAGCCTGCACGAGGCCAACGATGATGCGGCTCGCGCCCGGCGTGTGGGCGCGGTGTGTGGCGCGGGTTTTCTGGAGCAGGCCTTGCCCATCGAGGTGGAGCGCAATGGCTTGCACCTGTGGGGTTGGGTCGGCTTGCCGACGTTTTCCCGCAGCCAGGCGGACCTGCAATATTTCTACGTGAACGGCCGTGCGGTGCGCGACAAATTGGTGGCCCATGCGGTGCGCCAGGCCTACCGCGATGTGCTGTTCAACGGTCGGCATCCCACCTTCGTGCTGTTCTTCGAAGTCGACCCATCGGTGGTGGACGTCAACGTCCACCCGACCAAGCACGAAGTGCGTTTCCGTGATGGACGCATGGTCCACGATTTCCTCTATGGCACGTTGCATCGAGCCCTGGGCGATGTTCGGCCGGAAGATCAGTTGGCGGCCCCGGCGGCCGTGGCCGGCATGGTCCGGCCGACCGGGCTGGAGGCCGGCGAGTTTGGCCCCCAGGGGGAAATGCGCCTGGCGGCCCATGCCCTGCTGGAGCAACCCCAGCCCCAACCAGCCTACAACACAGGCGGAAGCGGCGCTGGCAGCGGTTATCAGTATCAATACACGCCGCGCCCACAATCCAATGTGCCGGCAGCCGAGGCCCAGGCCGCGTATCGCGAGTTCTTCAAGCCTCTGCCTGAAACCGCTGCGGCGACATTGCCCGACGGTCAGGGAGATATACCACCGTTGGGTTATGCCCTGGCGCAGCTAAAAGGCATCTACATCCTTTCCGAAAACGCCCAGGGCCTGGTCCTGGTGGATATGCACGCCGCTCACGAGCGGATCATGTACGAGCGATTGAAGATCGCCATGGCCAGCGAAGGCTTGAGCGGCCAACCTTTGTTGGTTCCCGAATCCCTGGCCGTCAGCCAGCGCGAAGCCGATTGCGCTGAAGAGCACATGAGCTGGTTCCAGCGCCTGGGCTTCGAGCTACAGCGCCTGGGCCCGGAAACCCTGGCGATCCGGCAGATCCCGGCCTTGTTGAAACAGGCCGAGGCCAATCGCCTGGTCAGCGACGTGCTGGCGGACCTGATGGAATATGGCACCAGCGACCGGATCCAGGCGCACTTGAACGAATTGCTCGGCACCATGGCCTGCCACGGCGCGATCCGCGCCAACCGGCGCCTGGCCTTGCCGGAAATGAACGGCCTGTTGCGGGACATGGAAAACACCGAACGCAGCGGTCAATGCAACCATGGCCGGCCGACCTGGACTCAACTGGGCCTGGACGACCTGGACAAACTGTTCCTGCGCGGTCGTTGATGAGCCAGTTGCCACCCGCGATTTTCCTGATGGGGCCGACGGCCGCCGGCAAGACCGACCTGGCCATCGAACTGACCAAGGTCTTGCCCTGCGAGTTGATCAGCGTCGATTCGGCGCTGGTCTACCGGGGCATGGACATCGGCACCGCCAAACCGTCGAAAGCTTTGCTGGCTGAATATCCCCATCGGCTGATCGACATCCTCGACCCGGCCGAAGCCTATTCGGCGGCTGATTTTCGGCGTGATGCGCTCCAGGCCATGGCCGAGATCACTGCGCGAGGCAAGATTCCGCTGCTGGTGGGCGGTACGATGCTGTACTACAAAGCCCTGGTCGATGGCCTGGCGGACATGCCGGCGGCCGATCCCGAGGTGCGCGCACAGATCGAAGAAGAGGCTGCGCGCCTTGGCTGGCAAGCGCTTCACGAACAATTGGCGGTGATCGATCCTGAATCGGCGGCGCGCATTCACCCCAACGACCCGCAGCGGCTCAGCCGGGCCCTGGAGGTTTATCGGGTGAGCGGCCAGAGCATGACGGCCCTGCGGCAGCGACAATCTGCGCAAAGTACTGAAGCAGCCGCTTCGGGACTGCAACAATTGCCCTATACTGTCGCGAATCTGGCCATCGCTCCGGCGAACCGGCAAGTGCTGCATCGGCGAATTGAACAAAGATTCACATTAATGTTGGAACAGGGATTCATAGACGAGGTCGTAGCCCTGCGTGAGCGAAGTGACCTGCATGCCGGGTTGCCGTCTATACGTGCGGTGGGTTATCGACAAGTCTGGGACTACCTGGACGGCAAGCTGACGTCAGCCGAGATGCGCGAGCGTGGAATCATTGCCACGCGCCAATTGGCGAAACGCCAGTTCACCTGGCTGCGCAGCTGGACTGACTTGCATTGGCTTGACAGCCTTGATTGCGACAATCTGCCACGCGCCTTGAAATACCTCGGGACCATCTCCATATTGAGCTGAGTCCTTGCAATTGCCGTCTATCCTTGGGGGTGTGACGGCCCAAGCCATCTGAATTCCGATTTTTATAATTGATCCTTAAAGGAGTGCGGCACATGTCAAAAGGGCATTCGCTACAAGACCCTTACTTGAACACTTTACGTAAAGAGAAAGTTGGGGTGTCCATCTATCTGGTCAACGGGATCAAACTGCAAGGCACGATCGAGTCTTTCGACCAGTTCGTCATCCTGCTGAAGAACACCGTCAGCCAGATGGTCTACAAACACGCTATCTCGACAGTGGTGCCGGTTCGTCCGATTCGTCTGCCTAGCGCAACCGAATCCGAAGGCGGTGACGCTGAGCCGGGTAACGCTTGATAGGAGCCTCCTTTGTTCTTTGAGCGCCACGGTGGTGGTGAGCGGACCATTCTCGTTCACTTGGAAGGACAGGACCCTGAGGCGCGCGAAGATCCGCAGGAGTTTCAGGAATTGGCAATTTCGGCCGGCGCCGAGACCGTCGCGTTTTTCAACGTGCCGCGTCATCGGCCAACCGCCAAATTCCTGATCGGCAGTGGCAAGGTCGAGGAGTTGCGCGACCTGGTCAAAGCCGAGCACATCGATCTGGTGATTTTCAATCACATCCTCACGCCCAGTCAGGAACGCAACCTCGAACGTGTCTTCGAGTGCCGCGTGATCGACCGCACCGGGCTGATTCTCGATATCTTCGCCCAACGCGCGCGTACCCATGAAGGCAAGCTCCAGGTCGAACTGGCCCAGCTTGAGCACATGAGCACGCGGCTGGTCCGCGGCTGGACTCACCTTGAGCGCCAGAAAGGCGGTATCGGCCTGCGGGGCCCGGGTGAAACCCAGCTGGAAACCGACCGGCGCCTGCTGCGGGTTCGCCTGCGCCAGATCAAAGGGCGGCTGGAGAAGGTCCGCAGCCAGCGCGAGCAATCGCGGCGCGGCCGCAAGCGGGCCGACATCCCGACGGTTTCACTGGTGGGTTATACCAACGCCGGCAAATCGACCCTGTTCAACAACGTCACCCAATCCGATGTCTATGCCGCCGACCAGTTGTTCGCCACGCTCGACCCGACCTTGCGTCGGCTCGACCTGAGCGACCTCGGGCCCATCGTGCTGGCCGATACCGTGGGTTTCATTCGGCATTTGCCGCATAAGCTGGTCGAGGCTTTCCGGGCTACGCTCGAAGAGTCGAGCAACTCCGACCTGCTGCTGCACGTGATCGATGCCGCCGAACCGGACCGGATGCTGCAGATCGAACAGGTCATGGTGGTGCTGGGAGAGATCGGGGCCCAGGACTTGCCGATCCTCGAGGTATACAACAAACTCGATTTGATCGAAGGCGTGGAGCCGCAGATCCAGCGCGATGCCGACGGAAAGCCGCAGCGGGTCTGGCTTTCGGCCCGTGATGGCAGTGGCCTGGACCTGCTCAAGCAGGCCGTGGCGGAACTGCTGGGCGATGACCTGTTTGTGGGCACCTTGAAGCTGCCGCAGCGTTTTGCCCGGCTGCGTGCGCAGTTTTTCGAGTTGGGGGCGGTGCAGAAAGAAGAACACGACGAAGAAGGCATCTGCCTGCTGGCCGTTCGCCTGCCTCGGTCGGAACTGAACCGGCTGGTCAGTCGCGAAGGGCTCCAGCCGATGGAATTCATCGAGCAACACACTTTGCAATAAAAGCCTGAGAAAGCTGTGTCAGGCATTCTGTAGCATTGGCCGGCGCGCCGTGGGTGCGTCTTTGCTTTATCAGATGGAGAGCGCTATGGCTTGGAATGAGCCGGGTGGCAACTCGAATAACCAGGATCCCTGGGGCGGCAAGCGTCGTAACAACGGCGACCGCAAGGGACCACCGGATCTCGACGAGGCCTTCCGCAAGCTGCAGGACAGCCTGAACGGTTTGTTCGGTGGTGGTAGGAAACGCGGTGACGATGGCGGCAGCCGTCCGGGCAAGGGCGGCGGTTTCGGCCTGCTCGGCATCGGCCTTGTCGTGCTCGCGGCTGTCTGGCTGTACAGCGCGGTGTATGTCGTGGACGAGCAGGAGCAGGCCGTGGTGCTGCGCTTCGGCAAATACTACGAAACCGTCGGCCCGGGCCTGAACATCTATTTCCCGCCGATCGACCAGAAGTACATGGAGAACGTCACGCGCGAGCGTGCCTACTCCAAGCAGGGCCAGATGCTGACCGAAGACGAGAACATCGTCGAAGTGCCGCTGACCGTGCAGTACAAGATCACCAACCTGCAGGACTTCGTGCTCAACGTCGACCAGCCGGAGATCAGCCTGCAACACGCGACTGAAAGCGCCCTGCGCCACGTGGTGGGTTCCACCGCCATGGACCAGGTGCTGACCGAAGGTCGTGAGCTGATGGCCAGCGAAATCAAGGAGCGCCTGCAACGGTTCCTCGATACCTATCGCACCGGTATCACGGTCACCCAGGTCAACGTACAGAGCGCAGCGGCACCGCGCGAAGTGCAGGAAGCCTTTGACGACGTGATCCGCGCCCGTGAAGACGAGCAACGCTCGCGCAACCAGGCCGAAACCTATGCCAACGGCGTTGTGCCGGAAGCCCGTGGTCAGGCCCAGCGCATCATCGAAGATGCCAACGGTTATCGCGACGAAGTGGTTTCCCGCGCCAAGGGTGAGGCTGATCGCTTCACCAAACTGGTAGCCGAGTACCGCAAGGCGCCTGAAGTCACGCGCCAGCGCCTGTACCTGGACACCATGCAGGAAGTCTTCAGCAACACCAGCAAGGTCCTCGTGACCGGCAACAAGGACGGCCAGAGCAATCTGCTGTACTTGCCGCTGGACAAGATGGTCGAGAGTGGTCGCAACGCCGGCACACCGCCAACCGGCGCGGCGGCAGCCGCCAGCAATGAAGCCAATGCCCGCGCGGCGGCGGACCTGCAGCAACAGCAAGCACGTACCAGGGAGAGTCGCTGATGAGCAATAAATCGCTGATCGCCCTTATTGTCGGCGTCGTCGTGGCGATCGCTGCCTGGAACTGCTTCTATATCGTGGCTCAGACCGAGCGCGCGGTGTTGCTGCAATTCGGTCGCGTGGTCCAGGCTGATGTCCAGCCAGGGCTGCATGTGAAGGTGCCGTACGTTAACAAGGTGCGCAAGTTCGATGCGCGCTTGATGACGTTGGACGCACCGACGCAGCGCTTCCTGACGCTGGAAAAGAAAGCCGTGATGGTCGATGCCTACGCCAAGTGGCGCGTGAAGGATGCCGAGCGCTTCTACACCGCGACCTCTGGTCTCAAGCAGATCGCCGACGAACGTTTGTCCCGTCGCCTGGAGTCGGGCCTGCGTGACCAGTTCGGTAAACGTACCCTGCACGAAGTGGTGTCCGGTGAGCGCGACGCGCTCATGGCAGACATCACCCGCTCGCTGAACGCGATGGCGGAAAAAGAGCTGGGTATCGAAGTGGTCGACGTGCGTGTCAAGGCCATCGACCTGCCGAAGGAAGTGAACCGCAGCGTGTTCGAGCGCATGAGCACCGAGCGTGAGCGTGAAGCCCGCGAGCACCGCGCAAAAGGTAACGAGCTGGCCGAAGGCATCCGTGCCGACGCCGATCGTCAACGCCGCGTGCTGCTGGCCGAAGCCTATCGTGAATCGGAAGAGGTCCGGGGTGATGGTGATGCCCAGGCCGCTGCGATCTACGCCAAGGCCTATGGCCAGGACCAGGAGTTCTACGCGTTCTACCGTAGCCTGCGTGCCTACCGTGAAAGCTTCGCGAACAAATCCGACGTCATGGTCCTGGACCCAAGCAGTGACTTTTTCCATTACCTGGAAAAGGCCAAGCCTTGATGCGACGTTGACCTGAAGCACTCCGCCCGGCGGCTAAAACGTCGGGCGGGGTGATCCTTTGGGAAAACGTGTGTATGATGCGGCAGCCGGGAAATTCCCGGCTTTTTTGCGTCTGCGCGTTCGATTGTGGTTTATACGGTGCAGGCGTCGGGTTGAATGACCCGACAGGTTTTTCGAGGAAAGTGCTTGGCGAGGCCGATCCAGGGCCATTCGTCACGTCGCCCTTGCGCGTTGTTTGCGGTTTTTCGCATGACGCGGGCATTTTCTGCTTCACTCAAGGCCAGCCCGAAAGCTGGCCGCCCGGACCATAGGGGAATGGCGTAATGGCAACGGTAGACCGCTGGCTGCTGCCAGATGGCATCGAAGAAGTACTGCCACCGGAAGCCGCGCGTATCGAAGTAGCGCGTCGGCAGGTGTTGGATCTGTTCCAGAGTTGGGGTTACGAGTTCGTCGTTACCCCGCATATCGAGTACCTGGAATCCCTGCTGACCGGTGCGGGCCAGGACCTGGATTTGCGCACCTTCAAGGTTATCGACCCGCAATCGGGCCGGCAGATGGGCTTTCGGGCCGACATCACGCCACAAGTGGCACGCATCGATGCCCACACCTTGCGCCGCGAAGGCCCGAGCCGTCTGTGCTACGCCGGCAGTGTCCTGCATGCCCAGCCGCGTGCCTTGTCGTCTTCGCGCAGCCCGATCCAGTTGGGCGCCGAACTTTATGGCGACGCCAGCCCAGTCAGTGACGTGGAAGTCATCAGCCTGATGTTGGCCATGCTGCAACTGGCCGACGTGCCGGATGTCCACATGGACCTGGGCCATGTCGGCATCTACCGTGGCCTGGCCCGTGCGGCCGGTTTGTCCGGTGAAGTGGAGCAGCGGTTGTTCGACGCCTTGCAGCGCAAGGCCATCGATGAAGTCATCAGCCTGACCGAAGGACTGCCGAGCGACCTGTCCGGCATGTTGCGGGCATTGGTGGATCTTTGCGGCGGCCGTGAAGTGTTGGGCGCGGCCCGCGAACGCTTGGCCGGCGCGCCGGCACCGGTGTTGGCGGCGCTGGACGACCTGTTGGCGATTGCCGAGCGTCTGTCGGTGCGTTTCCCTGAGTTGCCGCTGTATTTCGACCTGGGTGAGCTGCGCGGCTATCACTATCACACTGGCGTGGTGTTCGCAGTGTTTGTACCGGGCGTTGGCCAGTCCATCGCCCAGGGCGGTCGCTACGACGACATCGGCGCCGACTTCGGTCGCGCCCGTCCGGCGACCGGCTTCTCTACCGATTTGAAAACCCTGGTGACCCTGGGGCGTGCTGAAATCGAGTTACCGTCCGGCGGTATCTGGATGCCTGACAGTACGGATGCGGCACTCTGGCAGATGGTCTGCCAGTTGCGCAGTGAGGGTCAGCGTGTCGTCCAGGCCTTGCCTGGGCAACCTTTGGCCGCCGCCCGTGAAGCGGACTGCGACCGGCAATTGATTCAGCAGAACGGGCTTTGGCAAGTATTGCCGCTGGCTTCTTGAGTTTTCCTGCCGGCCTGGAGCCGGCACCAAGTTTGCGCGAATGAGGACAAGTGTTATGGGTAAGAATGTCGTAGTCCTGGGCACCCAGTGGGGTGATGAGGGCAAAGGCAAGATCGTTGATCTGCTGACCGAACATGCTGCCGCCGTAGTGCGCTACCAAGGTGGCCACAACGCCGGTCACACCCTGGTGATCGACGGTGAAAAAACCGTTCTGCACCTGATTCCATCGGGCGTGCTGCGCGAAGGCGTGCAGTGCTTGATCGGCAACGGTGTGGTGGTGGCGCCCGACGCCCTGCTGCGGGAAATCATCAAGCTGGAAGAGAAAGGCGTACCGGTGCGCGAGCGCCTGCGCATCAGCCCGTCCTGCCCGCTGATCCTGTCCTATCACGTTGCGCTGGACCAGGCCCGTGAAAAGGCCCGTGGCGAGCTGAAGATCGGCACCACCGGCCGCGGCATCGGCCCGGCCTATGAAGACAAGGTGGCCCGTCGTGGCCTGCGGATCGGTGACCTCTTCCACCGTGAGCGTTTCGCCGCCAAGCTGGGCGAGTTGCTGGATTACCACAACTTCGTGCTGGTCAATTACTACAAAGAGCCGGCCATCGACTTCCAGAAGACCCTGGATGAGTGCATGGAATACGCCGAGTTGCTCAAGCCGATGATGCTCGACGTCACCGCCGAGCTGCACGAGCTGCGCCGCGCCGGCAAGGACATCATGTTCGAAGGTGCCCAGGGCTCGCTGCTGGACATCGACCACGGCACCTACCCGTACGTCACCAGCTCCAACACCACCGCTGGCGGCATCGCCACCGGTTCGGGTTTTGGCCCGATGTACCTGGACTACATCCTGGGCATCACCAAGGCCTACACCACCCGCGTCGGTTCGGGGCCGTTCCCGACTGAGCTGTTCGACGACGTCGGTGCGTTCCTGGCCAAGCGTGGCCACGAGTTCGGTGCAACCACCGGTCGTGCCCGTCGTTGCGGCTGGTTCGACGCCGTCATCCTGCGTCGCGCCATCGACGTCAACAGCATCTCGGGCCTTTGCCTGACCAAGCTGGACGTGTTGGACGGCCTGGAAACCATCAACATCTGCGTGGGTTACAAGAACCAGGACGGCGCTGTCATCGACGCACCGACCGACGCCGACAGCTACATCGGCCTGGAGCCGGTTTACGAGCAGATGCCAGGCTGGACCGAGTCCACCGTGGGTGCCAAGACCCTGGAAGAGCTGCCAGTGGCCGCGCGCAACTACATCAAGCGCGTCGAAGAGTTGGTCGGCGCGCCGATCGACATTATTTCGACGGGGCCGGACCGCAACGAAACCATCGTTCTGCGTCATCCATTTGCCTGATAAGTCGTTGATGTAACAAGCAAAGGGCTCCTTATGGAGCCCTTTGTCGTTTCTGCCTGTCGGGCGGCATGACACTTGCTACGCATCTCCATTAAGGCACCCCTTCCAGGCGTGCCATCAAATTAATGGCGTTTGGTAGAGGGATTTCACGTGTCGGCCGTTCTCTCACTGTTACAAAGCCGTTTGCTGCGGCCTGTTTTCGTTACCCTCGGTATCGCCCTTTTGGTGCAGGTGCTGGTGGCCGTTGCGCTGACCCGAAGCACGGTCACCGCGCTTGAGTCCGACCTGGGCGCGCGCCTGGGCGTTGACAGCCAGAAACTGGCGGGTGAGTTGGAGCAGGCTGGGCGAGAAGTCACCTCCAGCCTGGACAGCTTGTCCACCAGTACCCGCCAGCGATTGACCGCGGGGTTGTCTTCCCGTCTGAAGGAAGAGCAGGCTCAACTGCGTGCAACCCTGGAAAAAGACCTGAGGGATTCCGCCAATGATATGGCGCAGCTTCTGGCCTCGGTCGCGCCCCGGGCAATGTGGGACAGCGACGTGCCCACCCTGTCCGAATTCGCCCGTCGGGCCCAGCGCAATCCCAATGTACTGTTCGTCATCTATGACGACGCCGCAGGGGAACACCTGACTCGCTACCTGAACCGGGAAAATCCGATCAACAAGGCCCTGCTGGAAAAGGGCAAGGGCGATCGGGCGTTGGATAAAGTATTGGATGCGGCGAAGAACGATCCATCGGTTTATTACCTCGAAGCGTCGATCAACCCCAATGGCGTCGAGATCGGCAAGGTGCTGATGGGCGTTTCCACCGCCTCGGTGGAAACCGACCTCAAGGCGCTCGACCAGCGCTTCTCCGCGCTGATTGCCAGCAGCGATCAATTGGTGGGCGACAGCCTCAAGGGCGCGGCTGCCGACAGTGCCGCAGCCATGCGTGGCCGCCTGGGCTCGGCGCAGGCCACCGCCACCGATATGCAGACCAATACCGCCGTCACGGTTCAAGAAGCCGCAGAGACCTTGCGTTGGCGCATCGGCCTGGGCCTGGCGTTGGTAGGGTTGGGCGTGTTGGTGTTGTTGGCCGTGGTGCTGGGGCGTCGGGTGGTCAATCGCTTGAAGTTGTTGATCGCCGCGATGAACGATCTGGCGGCGGGCGAGGGTGACCTGACCAAGCGCGTGCAAATCAACAGCAAGGACGAAATCGGCGACATGGCTTCGGCGGTCAACCGCTTTGTGGATAAATTGCAACCCATCGTGCGCGAGGCGGGCGATGTGGCCCAGCGTACCGGTCAGGAGATCGGCGCGATGACGCTGCGCAACTCGGGCGCCGACGCGGCGGCCGGCATGCAGCGCGATGAAGTGGCCGAGAGCCTGCGTGCGCTGTCGCAGATGGCCGATGAGGCTCAATCGGAAAGCCAGGCGATGCAGGCGGCCTTGCAACAGGTAGCGGAGATCCGTCAGGCCACCGATGAAACCACCCGCACGTCAGCCAAGGTCGGCGGCTTGATCGAAGCGTTGGCCGGGCAGGTCGACACGGGGGCGAAAGTCATCGAACGGCTGGCCCAGCAGAGCGAGCAGATCGAAGTCGTGTTGACGGTGATCCATGGTATTGCCGAGCAAACCAACCTGTTGGCCCTGAATGCGGCCATCGAGGCGGCGCGCGCCGGGGAGACTGGACGCGGCTTCGCGGTGGTGGCGGATGAAGTGCGGGCGCTGGCAAGCAAGACCCAGAGCTCGACGGGCGATATCCAGGCGCACATCGTGGCCTTGCAACAAGGCGCGCGCGAAGCCGTGGCGGCCATCGGCCAAGCGGGACGGCAGGCCAATGAAGGTCTGTCAGTGTTGCGTGACAGCGCGCGGCTGCAGCAGTCGGTGCAGGCGTCGGTCGAGCAGGTTCACGCGGCCATCGGCTTGGCGACTCAAGCAGCCGCGCATCAAGCCCAGGGCGCGCAAGCGGTACGCGGCCGGGTTGAGACCATCCACGCCCAGGCCGAGAAGGCTGCCCAGGCGGTGGTCGAGACCACGGCCAGCGGCAAGGTGCTGGATAAACTGGCGGCGCAGTTGAAGGCCAGCCTGGGTCAGTTCAGGGCTTGATTCGAGGTTGTGGCGGGCCCTTCGCGAGCGGGCTCGCTCCCACAGGTTTTTTGCCGTTTACAAAACGGGTGTCTACACCAACTTTGTGGGAGCGAGCCTGCTTGCGAAAGCGGACTCAGCGACTCAGATACATCCGCGTCGTCAGCAAATAGACTGGCAACCCCGACACCAGAATCAACAGCGCCGCATAGGGCGCCGCCGCTGCGAATTCCACATTCGACGTATGTGCCCAGACCGCCGTCGCCAACGTATTGAGTCCGGTCGGGCTCAGCAACAGCGTCGCGGTCAATTCCTTCATCGCATCCAGGAACACCAGGGCGAACGCCGCGCCCAGGGCCGGGAAGATGATCGGCAGGGTCACCCGACAAAACGCACCGAGCGACGAAGCCCCCAACGTCCGCGCCGCTTCTTCCAGTTGTGGGGCGGCCTTGTTCAGCGCCGTACGCACCGGTGCTTGGGCCAGCGGCAGGAACAGCAGCGCATAGGCAATCAGCAGCAGGCCGGAAGTCTGGTACAGCGCGGGCACGTAGTGCAGGGCGAAATACACCAGGCTCAGGGCGATGACCAGGCCCGGCAGCGCGTGCAGCAAGTAGGGCAGGCGCTCGGCCCAGATCGCCAGCCGCCCCTTGTGGCGCACCACCAGCAGGCCCACCGGTACCGCCAATACGAGGCAGAGGGCGGCGCCGCCCAGCGAAAGCGCCAGGGACGACAGCAGCGCTTCGCCGATCTCGCCCGCCGGGAACGCCGCGGAAGTGCCCACGGCCAGCCAATACGCCAGCATTCCCAGCGGGATACCGCTGCCGATGATCGCCAACGCCAGGCAATACAGTTGACCGCAAAGCATCCACCGGCCCAGGCGTACTTGTTCGGCCTGGCGTGCCGCGCCTTGCCCGGTGCGCACATGGCGCCCCTTGCCGCGCACCCGCAGTTCCAGCCACAACAGGACCAGGCACAGCGTCAGCAACACCGCCGATAACATGGCGGCATTGGCGTTACTGAATTCCAGCTCGAATTGTTGATAGATGGCTGTGGTGAAGGTCTGCAGCCCGATGATTGACAGTGCGCCGAACTCCACCAGCATGTGCAGGGCAATCAGCAACGAACCGGCCAGCAGCGAAGGCCAGAGCAGCGGGAGCGTGACGCGAAAGAACACGCCCCAGCGATTTTGCCCCAGGGTGCGGGCAGACTCTTCGAGGGACGGGTCGAGGTTGCGCAGCGTTGCGGCCACGGGGAGGAAAATCAGTGGGTATTTGGACAGGGTCATCACCAGGATTGCCCCGCCCAATCCCTCGAATTGCGCACTGAGGGATACCCAGGTGAAGCTGCTGACAAACGCCGGCACGGCGAACGGCAGGCACAAGACAACGCCCCAGATCCGACGCCCCGGCAGGTTGCTGCGTTCCAGCAGCCAGGCCAGGGACAGGCCGACGATGCCGCAGGCCAGCGTGACGCCGGCCATCAACGCCAAGGTGTTGCGCAGCAAGCCGAATACATAGGGCCGCCACAACAGATGCAGTGCCTCGGTCCAGCCGGCCTGCCAGGTCTTGGTGACGACGTAGAGCAGTGGCAGCAGGCTCAGCAAAACGAGCAGCAGCACGGGCAGCAGCAACCCGATCGAGGGGCGCTTGCGCCGGGGCACGTAGACCCCGGCTGGAGGAGAGGCGCTCAGCGACGACGTCATCAGTTCAAGCCGACTTCACGTTCCAGCTCCAATGCTTCTTCGGCGTTACCCAGGTCGGCGGGCGTCACTTTTGGCGGCTCCAGTTCATTGAATGGCTTGAGGCCGCGATCCGACGCCATGCCCTTGTGCAAAGGATATTCGGCGGACGTCTGGGTAATCACCCGCTGCCCCTCCTCGCTGGCCATATAGGCAAGCAACTGTTGGGCCTCCTTGGGGTGTTTGCTGGATTTCAGTGCCGCGGCGCTGGAGACGGTGACCAGGCCACCGGCATCACCGCCAGTGAAGTAATGCAGCTTGGAATCCAGCTGTCCCTTCTCCCGCTGCAGGGCGAACCAGTAGTAATTGTTCACCAGGACCGTCGCCACTTCACCGTTCTCCACGGCTTTGAGGGCGACCATGTTGTTGCTGTAGACCTTACCGAACGCACGTAGCCCGGTGAGCCATTCTTCGGCGGCTTCCTTGCCGTGCAATTTGATGATCGCAACGGCTTGTTCCTGGAATGCGCCGCTGGTCGGTACGAAGCCGACCTTGCCTTGCCATTGTGGCTGGGCGAAATCGAGGACGGTTTTCGGCAGGTCCTTTTCATCGATCAGTTTGGGGTTATAGGCAACCACGCGAACGCGAGCGGTCACGCCCATCCAGGAGCCGTTGCTGGCGACATAATCCTTGGGAAGCACGTTGAGGGTCGCATCGTCGATCTTCGCCAGCAGACCTTGTTCACCAAGTTTGTTCAGCGGCGGCGATTCCTCGGTATAGATCACATCGGCCGGGGAGCGGTCGCCTTCCTCGACGACTTGGCTGGCGAGCTGGTTGCTGCTGCCCTTGCGAACGTTGACGTGGATACCAGTCTTGGCTTCGAAGGCCTTGGCCAGTTCATCGCCGACTTCTTTGTGTTGGCCGTTATAGAGTGTCAGTTCAATTTTGTCGGCGGCTTGGGTGAGGGGTGTTGCGAGGGTCAGGCCGAGCAGGGTGCAGGTCAGGGCGCGGCGCAGGGTGGTTCGAAACATCATTCGCGGGGTTCCTCACTGTCGTGTAGCAAAAACTTGTAACAATGATAAACGATATTGTTTCTCATGTGCGTTATGGCGAGGGAGTTTTCGGGTGCCGGAAACGCAAAAACCCGCTTTCGCGGGTTTCTGTGGGGTTCAAGGCATATAAACCTTGAAGCTTGAATTTGGTGCCCAGAAGAAGACTCGAACTTCCACGACCTTGCGGTCACCAGCACCTGAAGCTGGCGTGTCTACCAATTTCACCATCTGGGCAGCATCTGCAGCGTTGCCGCTGTTGATGTGGCGCACTATACGGAGCGCGTTTTGATCTGTAAACCCCTGTTTTTATTTTGATAATTGCCAAACACATTCCAGGGGCCTGAAACGCAAAAACCCGCTTTCGCGGGTTTTTGTGAGGCTGGCAGGCCGTTGACCTGCTGCTCGAAATTGGTGCCCAGAAGAAGACTCGAACTTCCACGACCTTGCGGTCACCAGCACCTGAAGCTGGCGTGTCTACCAATTTCACCATCTGGGCAATATCGGCAACGTGAGTGCGTCGTCGATGGCGCGCACTATACGGAGCGTGTTTTTAACTGTAAACCCCCAGGAACAAAAAAAACGCTAAATTTCACGAGCGGTGCAATCAGGGGCTTCAAAGGCCTGTCGAAAGACTTTAGAAAAGGCATCTGCTGCTTGAAATTTCCCGTTTCATTACGCCTATGCCAAACTAACCCGCATATAGACAAGGTGAAAACTCTCTAATGGCCGATTGGCAGTCCCTCGATCCCGAGGCCGCTCGTGAAGCGGAAAAATATGAAAACCCTATTCCTAGCCGCGAACTGATCCTGGCGCATCTCGCCGATCGGGGTTCGCCTGCTAGCCGTGAGCAGCTGGTCGAAGAGTTCGGCCTGACCACCGAGGACCAGCTCGAAGCCCTGCGCCGCCGTCTGCGTGCCATGGAGCGCGATGCTCAACTGATCTACACCCGGCGTGGCACTTATGCTCCGGTCGACAAGCTCGACCTGATCCTGGGCCGTATCGCCGGTCACCGCGATGGTTTCGGTTTCCTGATCCCCGACGATGGCAGCGACGATCTGTTCATGAGCCCGGCGCAGATGCGCCTGGTGTTCGATGGCGACCGTGCGCTGGCCCGGGTGTCCGGCCTGGATCGGCGCGGGCGCCGTGAAGGCGTGATCGTCGAAGTGGTGTCCCGTGCGCACGAAACCATCGTGGGGCGTTATTTCGAGGAAGGTGGCATCGGCTTCGTCGTCGCCGACAACCCGAAGATCCAGCAGGAAGTGCTGGTCACCCCAGGTCGCAACGCCAACGCGCAGATCGGGCAGTTCGTCGAGGTGAAGATCACTCACTGGCCAACCCCGCGCTTTCAGCCTCAGGGCGATGTGGTGGAAGTGGTCGGCAACTACATGGCGCCGGGCATGGAAATCGACGTTGCCCTGCGCACCTACGACATTCCTCACGTCTGGCCTGAAGCGGTCCTGAAAGAGGCTGCCAAGCTCAAGCCGGAAGTCGAAGAGAAGGACAAGGAAAAGCGCATCGACCTGCGTCACCTGCCGTTCGTCACCATCGACGGTGAAGACGCCCGGGACTTCGACGATGCGGTCTACTGCGAAGCCCGGCCCGGCAAGTTGCGCCTGTTCTCCGGCGGCTGGAAGTTGTACGTGGCCATTGCCGACGTTTCCAGCTACGTGAAGCTCGGCTCGGCGCTGGACGCTGAAGCCCAGGTGCGCGGCAACTCGGTGTATTTCCCCGAGCGCGTCGTGCCGATGTTGCCAGAGCAACTGTCCAACGGCTTGTGCTCGCTCAACCCCCATGTCGATCGCCTGGCCATGGTTTGCGAGATGACCATCTCCAAAGCCGGCGAGATGACTGACTACTGCTTTTATGAAGCCGTGATCCATTCCCACGCGCGCCTGACCTACAACAAGGTCAGCGCGATGCTGGAAACGCCGAAGCTGGCCGAGTCGCGCAAGCTTCGTGGTGAATACACGGATGTGCTGCCGCACCTCAAGCAGCTCTATTCGCTGTACAAGGTATTGCTGGCGGCGCGTCACGTACGGGGCGCGATCGATTTCGAAACCCAGGAAACCCGGATTATCTTCGGTACCGAGCGCAAGATCGCCGAAATCCGGCCGACCGTGCGCAACGATGCCCACAAGCTGATCGAGGAATGCATGCTGGCGGCCAACGTCGCTACCGCCGAGTTCCTGAAGAAGCATGAAATCCCTGCCTTGTACCGGGTCCACGACGGCCCGCCGCCGGAGCGCCTGGAAAAATTGCGGGCCTTCCTCGGTGAGCTTGGCTTGTCCCTGCACAAAGGCAAGGAAGGTCCGACGCCGAAGGATTACCAAGCCCTGCTGGCGAGTATCAAGGATCGTCCGGACTTCCACCTGATCCAGACTGTGATGCTGCGTTCTTTGAGCCAAGCGGTGTACAGCGCCGATAACCAGGGCCACTTCGGCCTCAACTACGAGGCGTACACCCACTTCACGTCGCCGATCCGTCGCTATCCCGATCTGCTCACGCACCGGGCCATCCGCAGCGTGATCCATTCGAAGATGAACACCCCGCACGTCAAGCGTGCCGGTGCGATGACCATTCCGAAGGCGCGTATCTACCCGTACGACGAAGCGGCTCTGGAGCAACTCGGCGAGCAGTGCTCGATGAGTGAGCGGCGCGCCGACGAAGCGACTCGCGACGTGGTGAACTGGCTCAAGTGCGAGTACATGAAGGATCGCGTTGGCGAGTCGTTCCCGGGCGTGATCACCGCCGTGACCGGGTTTGGCCTGTTCGTCGAGTTGACCGATATCTACGTCGAGGGCCTGGTGCATGTCACCGCGCTGCCGGGTGACTACTACCACTTCGACCCCGTGCATCACCGCCTGGCCGGCGAACGCACCGGCCGCAGCTTCCGTCTTGGCGATACCGTCGAAGTACGGGTGATGCGCGTCGACCTGGATGAACGCAAGATCGACTTCGAGATGGCGGAAAAAACCATCAGCGCACCGATCGGCCGCAAGAAGCGTGGCGCCGAAACCACAGCGCCTGCCGCCAAGACCGCCGCCGAGCCCGCACCGTCCAAATCCGGACGTCGCGGTCCGGCCAAGGAAAAGGCCGGCGAAGCCTATCGTCCGAGCGATGCGGCGGCGAAAAACGCCGAATTGCGTAAGAGTCGCGAAATGAAACAGGCCTTGCTGGCCGAAGCCAAGAGCGGCGGTAAAGCGGCGTCCGGGGGCAAGGCCGGCCGGTCGGCTCCGGAGAAGGCGAGCAGCAAGCCGAGCAAACACCGTAAAGGCCCGCCGAAAGCAGGCTCGGCCCCTGCCAAGAGTGGCGGGGCGCGTAAACCCAAGGCCAAATCATGAGTCAGTTGGAAAAAATCTACGGCGTGCATGCCGTGGAGGCGTTGTTGCGTCACCACCCCAAGCGGGTCAAGCAGATCTGGTTGGCGGAAGGTCGTAGCGACCCGCGTGTCCAGACCTTGGTCGAGCTGGCCGGCGAAAACCGCGTTGCGGTCGGTCAGGCCGAGCGGCGTGAGATGGACGCCTGGGTCGAAGGGGTGCATCAAGGCGTCGTGGCCGAGGTCAGCCCGAGTCAGGTATGGGGCGAGGCGATGCTCGACGAGCTGCTCGATCGCACCGAAGGCGCGCCGTTGTTGCTGGTACTGGATGGCGTGACCGACCCGCACAACCTCGGCGCCTGCCTGCGTTCGGCGGACGCCGCCGGTGCGTTGGCGGTGATCGTGCCCAAGGACAAGTCCGCGACATTGACGCCGGTCGTGCGCAAGGTCGCTTGTGGCGCTGCGGAAGTTATCCCGTTGGTGGCAGTGACCAACCTGGCGCGCACCCTGGAAAAGCTCCAGCAGCGCGGCTTGTGGGTTGTCGGCACGGCGGGCGAGGCCGAGGTCAGTATTTATGACCAGGACTTGACCGGCCCTACCATCCTGATCATGGGCGCCGAAGGAAAGGGCATGCGCCGTCTGACCCGCGAGCATTGCGATTACCTGGTCAAGCTGCCGATGGCCGGCAGCGTCAGCAGCCTCAATGTCTCGGTCGCCACCGGTGTGTGCCTGTTCGAGGCTCAGCGCCAGCGTGGCGCCAAGTCGGCCGCCAAAAAAAACTGATCTTGCAGTAACCCTCTGTGGGAGCGAGCCTGCTCGCGAAAGCGGTCTGACATTCGGCATCTATGTTGAATGAGATACCGCTATCGCGAGCAAGCTCGCTCCCACATTGGTTTTGTGTAAGGGGCAAATGCGGTTGTTCAAATAATCACCAATTGCCTTGCGCCGCCCTCGGCCCTTCTCTACAATTGCGCCCCTTGCTGTGATGGCAGGCACTTATGTGTCTAGCGTCCTCAAGTCCATAAGTGTCATTCACTCCTTGTCTGACCGTTTTTGAGCGGCAGGCTACAACCCGTAAGGAGCATTCATGCGTCATTACGAAATCATCTTTTTGGTCCACCCGGATCAAAGCGAGCAAGTCGGCGGCATGGTTGAGCGTTACACCAAGCTGATCGAAGAAGACGGCGGCAAAATCCACCGTCTGGAAGATTGGGGCCGTCGTCAACTGGCCTACGCAATCAACAATGTTCACAAGGCTCACTACGTGATGCTGAACGTTGAGTGCACCGGCAAGGCCCTGGCCGAGCTGGAAGACAACTTCCGCTACAACGATGCAGTGATCCGTAACCTGGTCATCCGTCGCGAAGAAGCCATCACTGGCCAATCCGAGATGCTCAAGGCTGAAGAAAACCGCAGTGAGCGCCGTGAGCGTCGCGACCGTCCTGAGCATTCTGACAGCGCCGAAGGCGATGACAGCGATAGCGACAGCGACAACAGCGATAACGCTGACGAGTAATCCACGGACCTTTTAAGGAGCCAATCACATGGCACGTTTCTTCCGTCGTCGTAAATTCTGCCGCTTCACCGCTGAAGACGTGAAAGAGATCGATTACAAAGATCTCAACACTCTGAAAGCCTATGTATCCGAGACCGGCAAAATCGTTCCAAGCCGTATCACCGGTACCAAAGCTCGTTATCAGCGTCAGCTGGCCACCGCTATCAAGCGCGCCCGCTTCCTGGCCCTGCTGGCCTACACCGACAGCCACGGCCGCTGAGACCGGGCAGTCGACAAGTAGTAAGGGATTGAATGCATGCGCGCCTTAGCTGACTTCATCATGCGGGGACGTATGCAGGCCACTCTTGTAGTGGCTGGATGTGCGGCATTGCCGTTGTTGTACTGGTTGGGTGCTGCCGCCGGGAGTCTTGTACTCCTGCGGCGCGGATTGAGGGACGCCTTGGGCGTTCTTGCTCTGGGACTTCTGCCAGCCCTGCTCTGGTGGATGTATTCCGCGGACCCGCGTGCAGTCATGGTGCTGCTGGGGTCTTCGGCGCTGGCGTTGGTGTTGCGCGCCAGCGAATCCTGGAACCGCGTGCTGCTGGTCAGCATAGCGATAGGTGTGGTGTTTTCAGTGGTGCTCGGGGTGGCTTTTGCGCCCCAGATCGAGATGCTGTCGCAGGCTTTGATAAAAATCCTGCCCGAGGCACTCGGTGATCTCTACCAACGGATGTCGGTAGAAGAGCAGGCGCGTTTCGCGTCCCTGATCGCCCCCGTCCTGACCGGACTGATTGCGGCCTTGTTGCAGATCGTCAGTGTGCTGAGCCTGGTTATCGGGCGCTACTGGCAGGCGTTGTTGTACAACCCGGGTGGTTTTGGTCGCGAATTTCGCGCCATCCGTTTCCCGCTTGGGCTGGCGATGTTGCTGTTGGCGGGCATGCTTCTGGGGCCGAACTTCGGTCCGCAGATGGCAATGCTCACGCCGTTGTGCAGTGTACCGCTGGTCTTTGCCGCCCTGTCCCTGATTCACGGGCTGGTGGCGCAAAAGCGACTGGCCAGATTCTGGCTGGTGGGGTTGTACGTCACGTTGCTGCTGTTCATGCAGCTGATCTATCCGTTGCTGGTGGTCCTGGCCATCGTCGACAGCCTGATTGATTTTCGCGGTCGTATGGCGCCGAAAGACGCCGACAACGCGAACGGTGAAGGTTAAAAGTTAGAGGATTTTCACATGCAACTGATCCTTCTGGAAAAAATCGCCAACCTGGGCAACCTGGGCGACAAAGTAAACGTTAAGGCCGGCTACGGTCGTAACTACCTGCTGCCTTTCGGCAAGGCCACCGCTGCGACCGCTGCCAACCTGGCTGCGTTCGAAGAGCGTCGCGCCGAGCTGGAAAAAGCCGCCGCAGACCGTAAGGCATCGGCTGAAAGCCGTGCTGCCCAACTGGCCGAGCTGGAAGTGACCATCACTGCCACCGCTGGCGACGAAGGCAAGCTGTTCGGTTCGATCGGTACTCACGACATCGCTGACGCACTGACCGCCTCCGGCGTTGAAGTTGCGAAAAGCGAAGTTCGTCTGCCGAACGGCACCATCCGCAACGTAGGCGAATTCGACGTAGCCGTGCACCTGCACGCCGAAGTTGAAGCCACCGTACGCGTTGTCGTGGTAGCAGCCTAAGCACCACCTGTCGGCTGGCACCCTCGGGTGCTTGCCGGTAACATCGGGCACGATCCTGTCTACAGGGTCGTGCCCTTTGTCTTTCTGCAATTGCTGAATTTCATAACCAGACGTGGCCATGAACGAAATCACCGCCCCCGAGCAATATGATCTGCAAACCGCTGCCCTGAAGGTGCCTCCGCATTCCATCGAGGCCGAACAGGCCGTGCTCGGTGGCCTGATGCTGGACAACAACGCCTGGGAGCGTGTGCTCGATCAAGTTTCCGACGGCGATTTCTACCGGCATGACCACCGCCTGATTTTCCGCGCGATCGCCAGGCTGGCCGACCAGAACATGCCGATCGACGTCGTGACCCTGGCCGAGCAATTGGACAAGGAAGGGCAGACGTCCCAAGTCGGCGGCCTCGGTTACCTGGGCGAACTGGCGAAAAACACACCGTCGGTCGCCAATATCAAGGCGTACGCACAGATCGTGCGCGAGCGGGCAACCTTGCGTCAGCTGATCGGCATCAGCACCGAGATCGCTGACAGCGCGTTCAACCCGGAAGGACGCACCGCCGCCGAGATCCTCGACGAAGCCGAGCGGCAGATCTTCCAGATCGCCGAGGCACGACCGAAAACCGGCGGCCCGGTGAGCGTCAACGACCTGTTGACCAAGGCCATCGACCGCATCGACACCTTGTTCAACACCGACAACGCCATTACCGGTTTGTCCACTGGCTACACCGACCTCGACGAGAAGACCAGCGGCCTGCAGCCGTCCGACCTGATCATCGTCGCCGGCCGTCCGTCCATGGGTAAGACGACCTTTGCGATGAACCTGGTGGAAAACGCCGTGCTGCGCAGCGACAAAGCGGTGCTGGTGTACTCCCTCGAGATGCCAGGCGAATCGCTGATCATGCGTATGCTCTCGTCCCTGGGGCGTATCGACCAGACCAAGGTCCGTTCCGGCCAACTGGAAGACGACGATTGGCCGCGCCTGACCTCGGCGGTCAACCTGCTCAACGACCGCAAGCTGTTCATCGACGACACGGCGGGGATCAGCCCATCGGAAATGCGCGCCCGGACCCGCCGCCTGGTGCGTGAGCACGGCGACATCGCGCTGATCATGATCGACTACCTGCAATTGATGCAGATCCCCGGGTCCAGCGGTGACAACCGGACCAACGAGATTTCCGAGATCTCCCGTTCCCTCAAGGCCCTGGCCAAGGAATTCAACTGCCCGGTGGTGGCCCTGTCCCAGTTGAACCGCTCGCTGGAACAGCGTCCGAACAAACGCCCGGTGAACTCCGACTTGCGGGAATCCGGAGCGATCGAGCAGGACGCCGACGTGATCATGTTCGTCTACCGTGACGAGGTGTATCACCCCGAGACCGAGCACAAGGGTATCGCCGAAATCATCATCGGCAAGCAGCGGAACGGCCCGATCGGCTTTGTTCGCCTGGCCTTCATCGGCAAATACACACGCTTCGAGAACCTGGCGCCGGGTAGCTACAATTTTGATGATGACGAATAACCTGTTCTCTTGATCAGCCTTTGTGGCGAGGGAGCTTGCTCCCGCTGGGCTGCGAAGCAGACCCAGTTGTACTTGTAATCGAGCTGTGTGGGATATCCGGCTGCTGCGCAGCCGGACGGGAGCAAGCTCCCTCGCCACAATTGGTTATTTTTTGTGCTATATTCCGCGCCCGCGATTTTTCATCCTTTATACCGGTCATCGACATGCAAGCAGCCAAGCCGTTATTTGACTATCCCAAGTACTGGGCCGAATGTTTCGGCCCGGCGCCGTTCCTGCCCATGAGCAGGGAGGAGATGGATCAGCTCGGCTGGGATTCGTGCGACATCATCATCGTGACCGGTGATGCCTACGTCGATCACCCGTCGTTTGGCATGGCGATCATTGGTCGTTTGCTGGAAGCACAGGGCTTTCGTGTCGGTATCATTGCGCAGCCAAACTGGCAGTCCAAAGACGATTTCATGAAGCTCGGCGAGCCCAATCTGTTTTTCGGTGTCGCGGCCGGCAACATGGACTCGATGATCAACCGTTACACCGCCGACAAGAAAATCCGTTCCGATGACGCCTACACCCCAGGTGGCCTGGCGGGCAAGCGGCCGGACCGTGCGAGTCTGGTCTATAGCCAGCGCTGCAAGGAAGCCTACAAGCATGTGCCCATCGTGCTGGGCGGTATCGAAGCGTCCCTGCGCCGCATTGCTCACTACGATTATTGGCAGGACCGGGTGCGCAACTCGATCCTGATCGACGCCTGCGCCGACATCCTGCTCTACGGCAACGCCGAGCGAGCGATCGTCGAAGTCGCCCAGCGCCTGTCCTACGGCCACAAGATCGAAGACATCACCGATGTGCGCGGCACCGCCTTCATCCGCCGTGACACGCCGCAAGGCTGGTATGAAGTCGATTCCACGCGCATCGACCGTCCGGGCAAGATCGACAAGATCATCAACCCGTACGTGAATACCCAGGACACCGCTGCTTGCGCCATCGAGCAAGAGAAGGGGCCGGTTGAGGACCCGAGCGAAGCCAAGGTCGTGCAGATCCTGGCGAGCCCGAAGATGACCCGCGACAAGACCGTGATCCGCCTGCCGTCGGTGGAAAAGGTCCGTGGCGACGCGGTGCTCTACGCCCACGCCAACCGTGTGTTGCACCTGGAAACCAACCCGGGGAACGCCCGTGCGCTGGTGCAGAAGCACGGCGAAGTCGACGTCTGGTTCAACCCGCCGCCCATTCCGATGACCACCGAAGAAATGGATTACGTGTTTGGCATGCCTTACGCACGTGTTCCTCATCCAGCGTACGGCAAGGAGAAAATCCCGGCCTACGAGATGATCCGTTTCTCGGTGAACATCATGCGCGGCTGCTTTGGTGGCTGCACCTTCTGCTCGATCACCGAGCACGAAGGGCGGATTATCCAGAACCGTTCCGAAGAGTCGATCATTCGCGAGATCGAAGAGATCCGCGACAAGGTTCCAGGCTTCACCGGTGTCATCTCCGACCTCGGCGGCCCGACCGCGAACATGTACCGCATCGCCTGCAAGAGCCCGGAAATCGAATCGGCGTGCCGCAAGCCGTCATGCGTGTTCCCCGGCATCTGCCCGAACCTGAACACCGACCATTCTTCGCTGATCCAGCTGTACCGCAGCGCCCGGGCCTTGCCTGGGGTGAAGAAGATCCTGATTGCCTCCGGCCTGCGTTACGACCTGGCGGTCGAGTCGCCGGAATACGTCAAGGAGCTGGTGACGCACCACGTCGGCGGTTACCTGAAGATCGCCCCGGAGCATACCGAGGAAGGCCCGCTCAACCAGATGATGAAGCCGGGCATTGGCAGCTATGACAAGTTCAAGCGGATGTTCGAGAAGTACACCAAGGAAGCGGGGAAAGAGCAGTACCTGATTCCGTACTTCATTGCCGCCCACCCAGGCACCACCGACGAAGACATGATGAACCTGGCGCTGTGGCTCAAGGGCAACGGCTTCCGCGCCGACCAGGTGCAGGCGTTCTATCCGTCGCCGATGGCCACGGCCACCGCCATGTATCACTCGGGCAAGAACCCGTTGCGCAAGGTGACCTACAAGAGCGACGCGGTGACCATCGTCAAGAGCGAGGACCAGCGCCGTCTGCACAAGGCCTTCCTGCGCTATCACGACCCGAAAGGCTGGCCGATGCTGCGCGAGGCGCTGACCCGCATGGGCCGCGCCGACCTGATCGGGCCGGGCAAGCATCAGTTGATCCCGCTGCATCAGCCTTCGACCGACAGCTACCAGAGCGCTCGTCGCAAGAACTCGACGCCGGCTGGCAGCCACAAAGTGGGCAAGGAAACCACGAAGATCCTGACCCAGCACACCGGCCTGCCTCCGCGCGCCAGTGATGGCGGCAATGCCTGGGACAAGCGCGAGCAGGCCAAGGCCGCCGCGTTCGCCCGCAACCAGAAGGCCGCCAAGGAGCGCAAGGACGCGGCCAAGGGCAAGGGGCCCAAGCCGGCGCGCAAGCCTGTCGTGCCGCGCTGATCATCCGCCACCTAAAACGCCAGCTTAAATGCTGGCGTTTTGCTTTCTAGCGGGCGTGCTGGCTGTTTGTTATCGTGGCGACCGCCAACGGCGTGACGGCGGATGCATAGCTTTTTGTGGCGAAGGAGCTTGCTCCCGCTGGGCTGCGAAGCGGCCCCAACAATCCCATGCAATGTTCCCAGGCAGACCGTGCCGGCCGGTTTACGACGGCTTCGCCGCCGAGCGGGAGCAAGCTCCCTCGCCACAGGGGTTCTGTGTGGAAAGAATTAAATCCATCGATTTTCAAGGACGATTCATATGAGCAGCGCTACAACGGGCATCGGCATGGACCTGAACTTCTCCCAGTTCATGGCCCGCAAACGCATTGAAAGCCAAGTCAACCTGCCACGTCTGTTCGCCGCCATCGATGCCGACCCCAACATTGCCGGGGCGGGCGTGGTGTACATCGATTCCGAGTACAACGTAGTGACGCTGCGCGAATTCAAGCCGATTTGCAGCATCGCGCCCAAGCGAATCATCTTGCGCGAGGCCAAGAAGTACATCGCCCCGCAGCAATTCATCGATCAGGTAAAAAGCAGCCCGCGTGAGTCAAAGCTCGGGACTGAGTCGATGAATGCCGGTTTTTCCTGTGTCGCCGCTGTCATCGGTTGGGTGGTGGTGTTCAGTGGGAGCGTCGCTGTGCCGTTTACGGCGGGGGCCAGTGCCTTTGTCGTTGCGCTGGGCGCCGCTGCCGCGACGGCCAGTACCGCGCAATGCGTCATAGGCGGGATGCGGGTGGCGAATGAGTTGACCAATCCTACTGGCAACGATGAGATGAACGACGCCGATTGGTACAACATCGTAAGCCCCATTCTTGACGGTGTTTCCCTTGTCGGCGTCGGTGGCTCGGCTCTCACGACTGTTCGGCTGCTAAAGGCCAGCAAAGCAGCGGGCACCGGGAAGAGCTGGTATCAGTTGCTCAAAGGCCTGAGTCGTCAGGAGCGCAGCAAACTGACAAAGGAATTGTTGACCCTGAAAGATCCGAGTCTTACCGCCAAGCTGCTTAAACTGCAGCAACGAGCGGGCGCCTTGCCCAAGCGTTATTCCTCCGCTGAAATCAGGCATGCCACGCTGACTCAGATAAAGGATTCTCTCGGCGGCGCTTTGGGGATCATCGGCAGTTATACCGGTGATGGCGCCGTGAAGACTGTTGCCGTCGGGCTGTATGAGGAGTTCACGGAATGATCGGCGGCGGATCACTGAGGCAGTTCCTCGCCCGTTATTTTCCGGTGTTCATGGGGGCGATCTTTCTGGGCTGCTTTTCCGGGTCTACGCTGCTCGTTTTGTGCGCAGGTACTTATTGGCGTGCCTTGGAGCCTTCCGTCAGGAGCAACTACGTTGGTCTCGGCACTTTGGCTCTAGTAAGTGTCCTGGTCTTGGGCAATCTCATGATCGCACGCGGGCGCGCCTGGGCGATCTGGTGCGTGGCGGGTTATTTCCTCGCTTGCCTGGCGGCGGTGCTGCCGACGTTCGCTTATGGACCGCACCAAGGTGTTTACGTGTTTGCAGTGCTGTTGCCGCTACTGGGGCTATTGCTGCTCAATAGCAAACGCCACCGGGAAATGCGCAGCGAACTCATCGAAATCCGTCACCAACGCGAACGCATCATCCAGTCCGCCAAGGCCTCGCGCCCGCGCCGCTGAGTCGATTCGCTACCCTCTGCGCCGCATTTATGTGCGGCCTTCGCAGATCAATACAGGCATCGCGCGGTTTTAGTGCTCTACTGCCCTGAGTAGAGGTTGAAAGTGTCCGGCCTGCCTGCATGGCATAAGTCTTGCGCCGCTTTCGATAACGCCCAGGCTCCGCAGGAGGCACGCCGTGTCGATCCATGTCGCTTTGCACCATGTCACACACTATCGCTACGAGCGCGCTGTCGAACTCGGTCCACAGATCGTTCGCCTGCGTCCGGCGGCCCATAGCCGCACGCGCATTCTTTCGTACGCGCTGAAGGTTTCCCCCGATCAGCATTTCATCAATTGGCAGCAGGATCCCCAGGGCAATTACCTCGCGCGGCTGGTGTTCCCGGAAAAGACAGATGAGCTGCGGGTGGAGGTCGATCTGGTCGCCGAGATGGCGGTGTTCAATCCGTTCGATTTTTTCCTCGAGCCTTACGCCGAGAAAATCCCGTTCACCTATGCGGCTGACGAAAAACACGAGCTGATGCCCTACCTGGAAAAGCTTCCGCTGACGCCGAAATTCAAGGCGTATCTGGACAGCGTCGACCGCACGCCGTTGCCAGCGGTGGACTTTCTGGTGGCGCTCAACCAGCGCTTGAGCGAAGACATCAACTACCTGATCCGCATGGAGCCGGGCGTGCAGACGCCGGAGCATACGTTGGAGCACGCGTCCGGCTCCTGTCGCGACTCGGCCTGGCTGCTGGTGCAGCTGTTGCGTCACTTGGGCCTGGCGGCGCGTTTTGTCTCCGGTTACTTGATCCAGCTGACCGCCGATGTGAAAAGCCTCGACGGCCCGTCCGGTACGGAAGTGGATTTCACCGACCTGCATGCCTGGTGCGAAGTGTACCTGCCCGGCGCCGGATGGATCGGCCTCGATGCCACGTCCGGGTTGTTCGCCGGCGAAGGGCATATCCCATTGGCGTGTAGTCCTGATCCGTCCTCGGCGGCGCCCATCAGTGGCCTGGTGGAACCGTGCGAGTGTGAGTTCAGCCACGAGATGTCCGTCGAGCGAATCTGGGAAGCGCCACGGGTCACCAAACCCTACACCGAAGAACAATGGCTGGCGATCCAGGCGTTGGGTCGGCAGATCGATGCGGACCTGCAGGAAGGTGACGTGCGCCTGACCATGGGCGGTGAGCCGACCTTCGTTTCCATCGATGACCCGGACGGCGCCGAGTGGAACACCGCGGCGCTTGGACCGGACAAGCGCCGCCTCAGCGCAGAATTGTTCCAGCGCATGCGCGAACATTACGCGCCGCAGGGGCTGGTGCATTTCGGCCAGGGCAAGTGGTACCCCGGCGAGCAATTGCCGCGTTGGTCGCTCAACTGCTATTGGCGGCGTGACGGGGTGCCGATCTGGCACAACAGCGCGTTGATTGCCAATGAGAAAAAAGACTACGGCGCCGATGGCGAATTGGCTGGGCGTTTTCTGGCGAGTGTCGCTGAACGCTTGAAAATTCCCACGCAATTCGTGTTTCCCGCCTACGAGGATAATTTCCATTATCTCTGGCGCGAAGGCTCGTTGCCTTCGAACGTGACGGCTGAGGATTCCCGTCTGGAAGACCCGTTGGAGCGGGCGCGATTGCGCAAGGTCTTCAGCCAGGGGCTGGGCAAGGTGGTCGGTCAGGTCCTGCCGCTGGCACGCACCGCCAAGGGCGACCAATGGCAAAGCGGGCGCTGGTACCTGCGCGACGATCATTGCCGGCTGGTGCCGGGGGATTCGCCACTGGGCTACCGCCTGCCGCTGGCGTCTCAGCCGTGGGTGACGGCGGCCGAATATCCGTTCATCCACCCCACCGACCCGAACCAGGATTTGCCCGAGCTACCCGACACCGAGCAGTTGAAGCATCACGGCGAGCCGGCGCTGGAACAGGAGCGCGTGCCAAAGGTCGACGAATCGGCCGATTGGCTGACCCGCACCGCCTTCTGCGCAGAGGCCAGGGAAGGGCGGCTGTACCTGTTCATGCCACCGCTGGAGCGGGTCGAGGATTACCTGGAGTTGGTCAGCGCCATCGAAGCGACGGCGCAGGAACTGGGTTGCCCTGTTTTGTTGGAGGGCTACGAGCCACCGAGCGATCCGCGCCTGAGCAATTTTCGTATCACGCCAGACCCAGGTGTCATCGAGGTCAACGTGCAGCCTTCGGCAACTTGGGAAGAATTGGTCGAGCGCACCGAGTTTCTTTACGAGCAAGCGCGACTGAACCGGCTGACCACCGAGAAATTCCTGATCGATGGCCGGCACACCGGTACCGGTGGCGGTAACCATTTCGTACTGGGCGGCGCGACACCGGCAGATTCACCGTTCCTGCGGCGCCCGGACTTGCTGCGTAGCCTGATCAGCTACTGGCACAACCACCCGTCATTGTCCTACCTGTTTTCCGGATTGTTCATCGGCCCGACATCCCAGGCACCGCGCGTGGACGAGGCGCGCAACGATGCGTTGTATGAGTTGGAAATAGCCTTTGCGCAAATGCCACAGCCTGGCGACGAATGCCCGCCGTGGTTGGTGGATCGGCTGCTGCGCAACCTGCTGATCGACGTCACCGGCAACACCCATCGCGCCGAGTTTTGCATCGACAAGCTCTATTCGCCGGACGGCGCCACCGGACGGCTCGGCTTGCTGGAGCTGCGCGCTTTCGAAATGCCGCCCCACGCGCGCATGAGCCTGACCCAGCAATTGCTGTTGCGGGCGCTGGTGGCGCGGTTCTGGCGCGAGCCCTATGCACCGGCCAAACTGGCGCGCTGGGGCACCGAGCTGCATGATCGTTTCCTGTTGCCGCACTTCATCGAGCAGGATTTTGCCGAGGTCATCGAAGAGTTGAATGGCGCCGGCTACCCGCTGCGTGCCGAGTGGTTCGCCGCGCACCTGGAGTTTCGCTTTCCCAAAGTGGGCGACTACGCAGTCAACGGTGTCGAGCTGCAGTTGCGCCAGGCGCTGGAGCCTTGGCATGTGCTGGGGGAAGAGGGCTCGGCGGGCGGCACGGTGCGTTATGTGGACTCGTCCCTGGAGCGGTTGCAGATCAAGCTTACGGGGCTGGCGCCACAACGTTACCTGCTGACCTGCAATGGCGTGCCGGTGCCGTTGCAGCCCACCGGCCGGGTGGGGGAGTTTGTCGCCGGGGTACGTTTCCGTGCGTGGCAACCGTTCAATTGCTTGCAGCCGACCATCCCGGTCCATGCGCCGTTGGTCTTCGATGTGCTCGACACCTGGATGCAGCGCTCCCTGGGCGGCTGCCAATACCACGTGGCGCATCCGGGCGGGCGCAACTATGACAGCCTGCCTGTCAACGCCAACGAAGCGGAGAGCCGGCGGATGGCGCGATTCTTCCGTATCGGACATACGCCCGGAAAATTGCCGATACCCAGCCTGGCGGTGGATGACGAGTTTCCCTTCACGCTCGATCTGCGACGCTTTCACCGGACCTCAAAAAGCTAGCTGGACCTTGTGGCGGGGGATAAATCCCCTCGCCACGATTGCACTCTGAAAACCCAGGTCGGATCCAACACAAACACACCTATCCGGGCGTCATGCGCTTGCGCTAGTCTCACCTATCATCGCTGTCCTGCCGAGCTTTCCATGCCTGACCTGCTTGACCGTTACCCGCTGACGACGGGCACCTATCACGAACTGCTGGACGGCAGCGGCGCGGTGCGTGCGCACTGGCAACGGCTGTTCGACCAGTTGCAGCGCAGCACGCCGGGCCAATTGGTCCAGCGCCAGGCACTGCTGGCAAGGCAGATCCAGGAAAACGGTGTCACCTATAACGTCTATGCCGACCCTAAGGGCGCCGACCGGCCGTGGGAGCTGGACCTTCTGCCCCACGTCATCGACGCCCAGGAATGGAAGCTGTTGTCGGCCGGCATTGCCCAGCGCGCGCGTTTGCTCAATGCGGTACTGGCCGACCTGTACGGACCGCAGCGGCTGATCAGTGAAGGGCTGCTGCCAGCGGAGCTGGTCTTCGGACACAACAATTTCCTCTGGCCTTGCCAGGGCATCGCTCCGCCGGACGGTGATTTCCTGCAGTTGTATGCCGTGGATCTGGCGCGTGCGCCCGACGGCCGCTGGTGGGTCACCGCCGATCGGACCCAGGCGCCCTCAGGGGCGGGTTATGCGCTGGAAAACCGCATGATCGTCTCTCGTGCCTTTCCCGATCTCTATCGCGACCTGAAGGTGCGGCATCTGTCCGGTTTCTTCCGCACCTTGCAGGAAACCCTGGCGCGACAGGCCCCCAGCGATGGCGAGCCGCCGCTGGTGGTATTGCTCACGCCGGGACGATTCAACGAAAGCTATTTCGAACATCTCTACCTGGCGCGCCAACTCGGCTATCCCCTTGTGGAGGGCGGTGACCTGACCGTTCGGGACGCCACGGTGTACCTCAAGACCCTCAGCGGCCTGCGCCGGGTTCACGCGATCATGCGTCGGCTCGACGACGATTTCTGCGACCCCCTGGAGTTACGCACCGATTCGGCCCTTGGCGTACCCGGATTGTTGGACGCGGTGCGCCAGGGCCGGGTATTGGTGGCCAATGCCCTGGGCAGTGGCGTGCTGGAGTCGCCAGGTCTGCTGGGCTTCCTGCCGCGGATCAACCAGTATCTGTTCGGCGAAGAACTGCTGCTGCCCTCCATCGCCACCTGGTGGTGCGGCGAGCCGCCGGTGCTGGCCCAGGCGCTGGAGAAATTGCCCCAGTTGTTGATCAAGCCGGCGTTTCCTTCCCAGAGTTTCGCACCGGTGTTCGGCCGCGATCTGAACGAGGAGCAGCGCGGCCAGCTGGCGGCGCGCATGCAGGCGCGGCCCTATGCGTATGTCGCGCAAGAGTTGGCGCAACTGTCCCAGGCTCCGGTGTGGCAGGCCGAACACGGCCAGCTCCAGCCCCGGGCGATCGGCATGCGCGTGTATGCCGTAGCGGGAAAAGACGATTATCGGGTCTTGTCCGGCGGCCTGGCCCGAGTGGCCGCCGAGGCCGATGCCGAAGTGGTATCGATGCAGCGCGGCGGTGCCAGCAAGGACACCTGGGTGCTTGGAGAGCAGGCACCCGGCGGCGAGCAATGGAAGGCCCAGCGTACCGTGGGTGTTCACGATCTGGTGCGGCGTGATCCGTACCTGCCCTCCCGGGTGGTGGAAAACCTGTTCTGGTTCGGTCGCTACTGCGAGCGTTGCGATGACAGTGCGCGTCTTTTGCGGATCATGTTGGCGCGGTACGTCGATGGCGATGACCCCCAGGCCTTGCAATCGGCGGTGTCTCTGGGCGAAAGCCTGATGTTGTTGCCTGAGGAGGGGGCATTGCCCGAGCGCTTGCTGGCTGCGGTCCTGGGGGATGACTGGTCGTTCAGCCTGCGCTCCAACCTGCAGCGCTTGCAGTGGGCGGCCTCGCAGGTGCGCGGCAAGCTGTCGCGGGAGAACTGGCAGGCACTGGTGGAGTTGCAGCGGGAAGCCATGGAGCTGGAAACCAGCGAGCCGGATTTCGGCGAGCTGTTGGATTTCCTCAACCGCCTGGTGATGTCCCTGGCCGCATTGTCGGGGTTCGCCCTGGACGACATGACGCGCGACGAGGGTTGGCGTTTTCTCATGATCGGCCGACGCCTGGAGCGCTTGCAATTTCTCAGCAGCAGCCTGGCGGCGTTCCTGCGGGGCGAGGCGGTATTCGATCAGGCCGGGCTGGAATGGTTGTTGGAATTGGGCAACAGCAGTATCACGTACCGCTCGCGCTACCTGGCGGTGGCGCAGTTGATTCCGGTGCTCGACCTGTTGTTGCTGGACGAACAGAACCCCCATGCGGTGCTCTTCCAATTGAAACTGGTGGCACGCACCCTCAAGCGCTTGAACGATGATTTTGCCGCGCCGAGGGAAACCGCCCTGCCGGAGTTGGTGGCGCGCCTTTCGCGGTTCGACTTGCGGTGCCTGGAGAATCCGCTGTTCGGTGAGGCCAGCTTGCGCGCGGCGGTCGATGGCCTGGCCGATCTGTTACAGGAAGTCGCCGACGTCAGCGCCCAGGTCTCCGATCGCCTGGCCTTGCGACACTTCGCCCACGTTGACGATGTCAGCCAACGCACGGTATCCGTCTGATGAGTGCCCGTTACCAGATCCTCCACGACACCCATTATCACTACGACAGCCCGGTGTCCCTCGCGCAGCAACTGGCTCATCTATGGCCGAGACACTGCGAATGGCAGCGTTGTACCGAGCAACAGCTGTCCATCAGCCCGGAGCCGACGACCCGCCGTGACGAACACGATGTATTCGGCAACCCGCTGACCCGCCTGGCTTTCGAGCGGCCTCACGATGAGCTGCTGGTCAACGCCCGGCTGAGCGTCGAGGTGCTCGCGCGGCCCGCGCTGGATTTCAACCTGTCGCCGGCCTGGGAGTCGACCGGTAACGCCTTGACCTACAGCGGCCGGCCCCTGACGGCACAATGGATGGACGCGTGCCGCTACCGTTTCGAATCACCCTACGTGCATCTCAAGCGCAGCTTCGTCGAATTTTCCGAGAGCTGTTTCCCGGCCGGCCGACCGTTGATGGTCGGTGTGCGGGCGCTGATGGAAAAAATCTTCGAGGAGTTCACCTTCGATGCCGAGGCCACCCAGGTCGCGACACCGCTGGTAGAAGTGCTGGAGCGACGCCGGGGTGTCTGTCAGGATTTCGCCCATCTGATGTTGGCCTGCGTGCGTTCCCGCGGGTTGGCGGCGCGGTATGTCAGTGGCTACCTGCTGACCCAGCCACCGCCCGGCCAGGCCCGGCTGATCGGGGCCGATGCGTCACACGCCTGGGTCTCGGTGTTCTGCCCGGTGCTGGGCTGGGTGGACTTCGACCCGACCAACAACGTGCAGCCGGCGCTGGAACACATCACCTTGGCCTGGGGGCGGGATTTTTCCGATGTGTCGCCGCTGCGCGGGGTGATCCTGGGGGGCGGTACCCATGATCCGGATGTTCGGGTGACGGTGATGCCGCTGGAGTCATAAGAAGATCCATCGTGGGAGCGAGCCTTCTCGCCAAAGCGGCGGTTCAGCCAGCATGGAAGGGCCAGGCAAACCGTCATCGCGAGCAAGCTCGCTTCCACAGGGCATCGACGGAACGCTGAATTCAGGCGTCGGGTGCCTGGTCTTTCGGCACATCCACATCGTTTTCTGCCGCGCCGTCGCCGTCGCTGTCCGGGTTCAGGGCCGCTTCTTCAGCCGAAGCCTTCTTGCGCTGGAGCTTTTCCTCTTTCTTCTGCTCCTTGGCCAGGTCTCTTTGACGTTTGGCGAAGGAATAATTGGGTTTAGCCATGGGCGATCCTCTGGGGTCGAAGGTGAGGTTGAGCGGCGCGTATTCTGCCCTGTATCGGGACCGAGCCGTTAGCTTGGTTTTTGTTCGGCCCACTTTGGCTGCACGGACGGTTGCCATTCGTCCAGCGCATCGAGCAGTGTGTGCGCAGATTCGCTCACCTGCAGCATGTCACGATGCGGCGCGCGGACGAAGCCTTCGCCGACGATATGATCGAGGAAGCCGGTGAGCTTGCTGTAGAAACCGTTCACTTCCAGCAGCCCCAGCGGCTTGCCGTGATAACCGAGCTGACCCCAGGTCCAGACTTCGAACAGTTCCTCCAGGGTGCCGAGCCCGCCGGGCAAGGCGATGAAGGCGTCGCTGAGCTCAGCCATGCGGGCCTTGCGCGCATGCATGCCGTCTACCACTTCAAGGCGCGTCAGGCCGCTGTGACCGATTTCCTTGTCTTTCAAACTTTGCGGGATGATGCCAATCACTTCGCCGCCAGCGGCGAGGGCTGCATCGGCAACGACACCCATAAGACCGACCGCGCCACCGCCGTAGACCAAGGTGAGTTTTCGTTCGGCCAAAGCACGGCCCAGGGCCTGGGCCGCTTCCAGATAGGCCGGGTGGCTGCCGGTGCTGGCGCCGCAAAATACACAAACAGACGCTATGGACATGCTTCACTCCGCGATTCGATGACCGGACCAGAGTAAAGCCTGCCCTTTGTTGCGCAAAGAATTAAACCTCGCGGCGAGGTTTTTCATAGGTGCCACTGGCACCGCAGGCGTAGGCGGCGAGCAAGCTGCATAACAGGCTGTTGAGGTTCATGACCAGCACTCCAGGGTTGATGGGACAGATCTTAGAGGTGCGTCATACTTCTGGCCGGTTGATTCTGTCCATCAGGCTGATAGTCTTAAGTTGTATACAATCTTTGACTCAGGTCATAGGAACTTGCCAGAAAATCAGGCAGTCTTCCCCTCTGACGGATTTCGTTAACCATGCTTTGGAGATTCATGATGTTCGCCAAACTTGTAGCAGTATCCCTGTTGACGCTGGCCAGCAGCCAACTGATGGCAGCGGAGTGCAAAACCACCATCGATTCCACCGACCAGATGACCTTCAGCACCAAGGCCATCGAAATCGATAAGAGCTGCAAGACGTTCACCGTTGAGCTGACTCACTCGGGTAACCTGCCGAAAAACGTGATGGGTCATAACTGGGTGCTGAGCAAAGAGGCCGACATGCAGCCGATCGCCACCGATGGCCTGGGCGCCGGTATCGACAAGAACTATCTCAAGGAGGGTGACGCCCGCGTTATCGCACACACCAAGGTTATCGGCGCCAAGGAAACCGACTCGGTGACTTTCGATGTCTCTAAGCTGGACGCTGCCGAGAAGTACGGTTTCTTCTGCTCGTTCCCGGGCCACATCTCGATGATGAAAGGCACGGTTACCCTGAAGTAACAAATTTCAGGCAGAAAAAAGCGCCCCCGTGCAGGGCGCTTTTTTTATACCAGGCAATAACCTTTGTGGGAGCAAGCTTGCTCCTACATGGGCCTGTCCACCAAATGGTGGTCAAGGAGCGTACGGCATCACTCGCTTGTGCTCGGTCTTGCGGTAGGTGTCGCAGATAATCTTCGCCGCTTCTTCGCGAATCGGTTGGCCATGCAGGAACGCGTCGATCTCGGCATAGGTCACGCCGTGGGCCGCTTCGTCCGGCTTGCCAGGCGACAGGTCTTCCAGGTCGGCGGTGGGGACTTTTTCCACCAGCGATTCCGGCGCGCCAAAGTCGCGGGCGATGGCCCGGACCTGGTTTTTCACCAGCCCACTCAGCGGCGCCAGGTCGCAGGCGCCGTCACCGAACTTGGTGAAGAACCCCATCACCGCTTCGGCCGCATGATCGGTGCCGATCACCATGCCCTGTTCGGCGCCGGCGATGGTGTATTGCGCCACCATGCGCATCCGCGCCTTGGTATTGCCCAACACGAAATCCCGCGAGCCCGGCGCCTTGCCCTCGAACGCGAGGACTTCCTTGGCCAATGCCTTGACCGCCGGGCCGATATTGACGGTATGGCGCTCGTCTGGCTCGATGAAATCGACACAGGCCTGGGCTTCGTGTTCGTCGAACTGGGTCTCGTACGGTAAGCGCACGGCAACGAACTTGTACGCCGCATTGCCGGTTTTTTCCCGCAACTCGCGCACGGCACGCTGGGCCAACAGGCCGGCGGTCAACGAGTCGACCCCGCCGCTGATGCCCAGTACCAGGCTCTTGAGCCCGGAGTTGACGAGGCAGTCCTGGATGAAGCTCACCCGACGAGCGATTTCGGCCTTGAGGGCGGCGTCATCGGCAAATGGCGGTTGGACCTTGAGCTGTTCAGCAATCTCACGCTGTACGGCTTGCATGAATTCACTCCTTGCTTGATGTGCCAGAAAGGGCGGCAGGTACTTGGAAAACATGTCGCATATAGGCGACGAAATTCGGGTCCTTGCAGTGGGTCTTACCGGGCTCGTCTGAAATCTTGGCCACGGGTTGCCCGTCACAACTGATCATTTTAAGCACGATGCTCATGGGCTCCACGCCTGGAATGTCACAGGTCAGGTTGGTCCCGATACCAAAGCTCACATTAATGCGACCACGCAAGGCGCGGAAAATCTCCAGGCATTTTGGCAATGTCAGGCTGTCGGAGAACACCAGGGTCTTGCTCATCGGGTCGATACCCAGCTTGTGATAGTGGGCAATGGCTTTCTCGGCCCAGATGACCGGGTCACCCGAATCATGGCGCAAGCCGTCAAACAGCTTGGCGAAGAACAGATCGAAATCCTTGAGGAAGGCGTCCATGGTGATGCAATCGGTCAGCGCGATGCCCAGCAGCCCTCGGTATTCGCGCACCCAGCAGTCGAGCGCGGCGATCTGACTGTCGATCAGCCTTGGGCCCAGTTGCTGGTGAGCCATGATCCACTCATGGGCCATGGTGCCCAAGGGTTTCATGTCCAGTTCACGGGACAGATGCACGTTGCTGGTGCCGACGAAGCGTCCCGGGAAGTCGTGCTTGAGCACGTTGACCACTTCTTCCTGGGTTCGGTAGGAGAACCGACGGCGGGTGCCGAAATCGGCCACTTGCAGTTCGGACAATTCCTCGGCACTGGCATTGGCGTTCAGCCAGTCGAACTTGCGATAAAGCTGTTCCCGCGCCTGTTCCAGAACGATTTCACGGTAGCGATAGCGGTTGCGCACTTCGCTGACAATGGCCAGCAAAGGCACTTCGAACAGGATGACGTGCAGCCATGGCCCGCGCAGGCGGATAAACAGCTCGCCGTTTTCGATGCCCGTGTGCACATAGCGCAGGTTGAAACGGAACAGGCCCAGAAAGCGCAGGAAGTCCGGTTTCAAGAAGCAGATGCGTTCGAGAAAACCCAACTGGTCGGCGCTCAGGCTCAGCTCGGCCAAGCGTTCGATCTGGAAGCGGATCTCCGCCAGGTAGGGCCGCAGGTCTTCGCTGTTTCGGCAGCGGAACTCCCACTCCACTTCGACGTTGGGGTAGTTATGCAGCACCGCCTGCATCATCGTCAGCTTGTAGAAGTCGGTGTCGAGCAGGTTCTGCACGATGCGATCGGCAAATACACTCTCGCTCATAACGTGAATCTCCAGACAGGTGGCTGCGGCGGGCAGCGGCGTACGGCAGTTCGTAGTGAAAGGGCTAGTGGCGCATAACCGTGGTGGGTTTTGCCAGTGTTTTTTGCCTCACACGCCTTTGTGGCGAGGAGCCCTCTTATTGTTGCGCAATATCAGCACCGTCGATCTGCTCCAACATCCACTCCACGAACATCCGCACCTTGGGCACTTCCGCCGAATGTTCCGGATAAGCCAGATAATAGGCATTGGTGCTGGGCATCGCATGCTGCCAGGGAATGACCAGCTTGCCGTCGGCCAGTTCTTCTTCCACCAGGAACCTGGGCAGCAGGGCCACGCCGCAGCCGACCTGGGCTGCGCGGATGCACATATAGAAGGTTTCGAAGCGCGGCCCGTGGTAGCTGTGTTCGGTGTGATAACCCAGGTCTTCGAACCAGTCGTGCCAAGCCTGTGGGCGCGAGGCGTTTTGCAGCAGGACCAGATCGGTCAGTTGCGTCGGGTCGGTGAAAGGCTGGTCCGGCAGGCTGCCCGGAGCGCAGACTGGCACCAGTTCTTCGCCGAACAGTTTCAAGGATTCAGTTCCGGGTCGTGAGGCTTGGCCAAAATAGAACGCCAGGTCACTGCGACCTTGCTGTAAGTCATCGGCCTCTTGCTCGCTGCACAGGTCCAGATGAATGCTGGGATGGCGCAGGCGCCAGCCCTTGAGCCGTGGGACCAGCCAGCGCGCACCGAACGTTGGTGGCGTAGACACGCGCAGGACTTCGGTGTCACCACCGTAGGAACGCAGGTAATGAGTGGACATCTCAACTTGGGTGAGGATTTTTCGTACTTCCCCCAGGTACAAATCCCCTGCGGGAGTCAATTGCAGGCGTCGACGCACGCGACGGAACAGCAAATGCTGGAGCAACTCTTCCAACTGCGCGACCTGTTTGCTGACGGCGCTCTGGGTCAGGTTCAATTCTTCGGCGGCGCGGGTGAAGCTCAGGTGACGGGTCACCGCTTCGAAGCACTGCAGCGCGGTGATCGACGGCAAATAGCGTTTATTGAGCATGATGGAGCCTTATTTTTTGTCGCTCTGCTTTTGTGCTGAAGAGTCTGCTTCAGTGGCAGCATGAATAAACGGAATGATATCTCGCTTAAAGGTCGTTTGTTGGCAAGTCTCGGGCCAGCTACAACTACAGGTCTGATCAGCCGTGTTCGTCCGGCTGCCAACCCATTGTCTTTCGCTTGAGGAATTTACCCATGGTTGCTGCATTGCTTGATCGTCTGGGTGTCGACCCGGCCTTGTACCAGAACGGCACACAGCCAGTGCATTCGCCCATCGATGGCAGTCGCATCGGCGCGGTGAACTGGGAAGGCGCCGCCGAGGTCGAGCAGCAGGTCAGCCGGGCCGAGCATGCCTTTGACCTGTGGCGCAAGGTGCCGGCCCCCCGTCGTGGCGAGCTGGTGCGCCAGTTCGGCGATCTGTTGCGTGAATACAAGGCCGACCTCGGTGAACTGGTGTCCTGGGAAGCCGGCAAAATCACCCAGGAAGGCCTGGGCGAAGTGCAAGAGATGATCGACATCTGCGATTTCGCCGTCGGCCTGTCCCGCCAGCTTTACGGCCTGACCATCGCGTCGGAGCGCCCCGGCCATCACATGCGTGAGACCTGGCACCCGCTGGGCGTGGTCGGCGTAATCAGCGCCTTCAACTTTCCTGTTGCAGTCTGGGCCTGGAACACCACGTTGGCCCTGGTCTGCGGCAACCCGGTGATCTGGAAGCCTTCGGAAAAGACTCCGCTGACCGCCCTGGCGTGCCAGGCCTTGTTCGAGCGCGTACTGAAGAACTTCAGCGACGCGCCACCGTACCTGAGCCAGGTGATCATCGGCGGTCGCGATGCCGGCGAAGCCTTGGTGGACGACCCGCGCGTGGCGTTGATCAGCGCCACAGGCAGCACCCGCATGGGGCGTGAAGTGGCGCCGAAAGTCGCGGCGCGCTTCGCCCGCAGCATTCTCGAATTGGGCGGTAACAACGCCATGATTCTGGCCCCGAGCGCCGACCTGGACATGGCGGTGCGCGCGATCCTGTTCAGCGCCGTCGGCACCGCCGGCCAGCGCTGCACCACCTTGCGCCGGCTGATCGCCCATGAGTCGGTGAAGGAAGAAATCGTCACCCGGCTCAAGGCTGCTTACTCGAAAGTGCGCATCGGTCATCCGTTGGAAGGCAATCTGGTGGGCCCGCTGATCGACAAGCAAAGCTTCGAGAACATGCAGGACGCACTGGAGCAGGCCCTGAGCGAAGGCGGGCGGGTGTTTGGCGGCAAGCGCCAGCTCGAAGATCAGTTCCCGAATGCCTATTACGTTTCGCCCGCCATCGTCGAGATGCCGGAGCAAAGCGACGTGGTGCGCCATGAAACGTTCGCACCGATTCTTTATGTGGTCGGCTACAAGGATTTCGCTGAAGCGCTGGACTTGAACAACTCCGTGCCCCAGGGCCTGTCCTCCTGCATTTTCACCACCGACGTGCGTGAAGCCGAGCAATTCATGTCGGCGGTGGGCAGCGACTGCGGCATCGCCAACGTCAACATCGGCCCGAGCGGCGCGGAAATCGGCGGCGCCTTCGGTGGCGAAAAGGAAACCGGCGGCGGTCGCGAATCCGGCTCCGATGCATGGCGCGCCTACATGCGCCGTCAGACAAACACCGTGAATTACTCGCTGGAGTTGCCGTTGGCGCAGGGGATTACGTTTGACTGAGAACCGGTCAAGTGTCCTTGTGGGAGCGAGTCTGCTCGCGATAGCGGTGTGCCAATCACTTCTGATGTGACTGATTCGCCGCCATCGCGAGCAGGCTCGCTCCTACATTGAATTGTGTGTTTGTTGGGTTTCTGTTGGAGTCTGGCAATGCCGTTACGCGAAGAATGTCTGTGGGAAAAACTGACGCCGCAAAGGCCTGAAAATACTGCGCTCACTGGCGAGATCAAGGTGGACGTCTGCGTCATCGGCGCAGGTTTTACCGGCCTGTCGGCGGCGGTGCATTTGCTGGAGCAAGGCAAGCGTGTCGCGGTGCTTGAAGCTCATCGGGCCGGGCATGGCGGATCGGGGCGTAACGTTGGGCTGGTGAATGCCGGCCTGTGGATCCCGCCGGACGAGATCGAGGCTGGGTTTGGCGCGGCAGTGGGCAGCCAGCTCAACCGTATGCTGGGCGCCGCGCCGGCGTTGGTGTTCAGCCTTGTCGACAAGTACGCCATCGATTGCCAGCTGCGCCGCGAAGGTACCTTGCACATGGCCCATAACGCCCGGGGCGAGGCGGACCTGCGCAGCCGCGAAGAACAATGGAAGCGCCGTGGCGCGCCGGTTGAGCTGCTCACCGGCCAAGCCTGTGTCGATGCCACCGGCACCGACAAGATCGCCGCGGCGTTGCTCGATCGTCGGGCCGGCACGCTCAATCCGATGGCCTATGCCAGTGGACTGGCCAAAGCCGCCAAGGATCTTGGCGCCCAGATGTTCGACCATTCGCCGGTGACGCGGTTGGAGCGCCAAGGCCAGCGTTGGTCGGTTCAGACCGCCCAGGGCTCGGTGCTGGCCGAGCAAGTCGTGATCGCCTCCAACGCCTATACCGAGGGCGACTGGACCGAATTGCGGCGCAATTTTTTCCCCGGTTATTACTACCAGGTGGCCTCGGTCACGCTGGACGACGAGGCGGCCCGACGCATCCTGCCGGGCGGGCAGGGCTCTTGGGATACCCGCCAGGTGTTGAGCAGCATTCGCCGGGACAAGGACGGTCGCCTGCTGCTGGGCAGCCTGGGCAACGGTAACCGCAAGCCAGCCTGGTTCCTCAAGGCCTGGGCTGACCGGGTGCAGCAGCACTATTTCCCTTACCTGAAGCCGGTGGAATGGGAATGCACCTGGACCGGTTGCATCGCTTTCACGCCTGATCATTTGATGCGTCTGTTCGAACCGGCCCCCGGCCTGGTGGCAGTGACCGGTTACAACGGGCGGGGCGTGACCACCGGCACTGTCGTGGGCAAGGCATTTGCCGATTACCTGTGCCACGGCGATGCCAAGGCGCTGCCGATCCCCTTCGCGCCGATGCAGCCTTTGGCGGGTGTCGGCCTGCGCAGTTGCCTGTATGAAGCGGGCTTTTCGCTGTACCACGCGGGCCAGTGCTTGCGCATCGTCATCTGATTGTTGAAAAGTGTTTCGGATGGCGGCGTTTTTTAGTTCAACGTCTAGCCTGTTATGGTGCGGGTTGTAGCAGCCGCGCACCGACAGTGTGCAGTTCGGTGACGTAGGTTGTTACACAGTGGTTGCACGCCGTTTCATGCGGCGGTTGCAATGATGGCTCAGGGAGGGTTTTACCTACTTTTAAATCAGGTTGCACCTCTTGCGGTTTAGACGGTTGCACGCCCTGTGAAAAAGGGCCCGAAACAGTCGAAATAACAATAAAGCAGCGACTTTTTTAAGAATAAAAAACCGATGGCACGGCCCTTGCTCTGAGCTTTTCAGTGAAGTGAAGTCGCAGTGCCAACTAAAAAAAACCTTGGAGCACCACCTCATGTCCCAGACGTTTTACAAGAAAGGCTTTCTGGCCCTCGCAGTGGCAACTGCGCTGGGTGTTTCTGCGTTTGCTCAAGCTGATGTGAAATTCGGTGTGGCGGGGCCGATGACCGGTGCCAACGCTGCGTTTGGCGAGCAATACATGAAAGGTGCGCAGGCAGCGGCCGATGTCATCAACAAAGCGGGTGGCGTCAACGGCGAAAAAATCGTACTGGTAGCCGGCGACGACGCCTGCGAACCCAAGCAAGCCGTGGCCGTGGCCAACCGTCTGGTTGACCAGGACAAGGTCATCGGTGTGGTCGGGCACTTCTGCTCGTCCAACACCATCCCGGCTTCCGAGGTCTATGACGAAGCCGGCGTCATCGCCATGACCCCTGGCTCCACCAACCCTGCCGTGACCGAGCGTGGCCTGAGCGCGATGTTCCGTATGTGCGGTCGTGACGACCAGCAAGGCATCGTGGCCGGCGACTACATCGTCGATGTTCTCAAGGGCAAGAAAGTCGTCGTGCTGCACGACAAGGACACCTACGGCCAAGGCCTGGCGGATGCCACCAAGGCACAACTGGCCAAGCGTGGTGTGACCCCGGTGTTGTACGAAGGCCTGACCCGTGGTGAAAAAGACTTCAGCGCCGTGGTCACCAAGATCCGTTCGGCCGGTGCCGACGTGGTCTACTTCGGCGGCCTGCATCCGGAAGCCGGCCCGTTGGTTCGCCAGCTGCGCGAACAAGGCCTCAAGGACGTGAAATTCATGTCCGATGACGGCATCGTCACCGACGAACTGGTCACCACCGCTGGCGGCGCGCAATACGTCGATGGCGTGTACATGACCTTTGGCGCCGACCCACGCCTGCTGCCCGACAGCAAGGCCGTAGTGGACGCTTTCCGTGCCCAGGGCGTCGAGCCTGAAGGCTACACGTTGTACGCCTATGCGTCGGTCCAGGCCTTGGCCGCCGGCTTCAACGGCGCCAAGTCCAACAAGGGCGAAGACGCTGCCAAGTGGCTGAAAGCCAACCCGGTGAAAACCGTCATGGGCGAAAAAACCTGGGATTCCAAGGGTGACCTGAAAGTCTCCGACTACGTGGTCTACCAGTGGGACAAGGATGGCAAATACCACCAGTTGGAAAAACAGAAGTAATTTGAAGGGATGACTAGCCTGTGGCGAGGGAGCAAGCTCCCTCGCCACAGAGACTGTGCTCACCCTGTCCTGATTGGCATTAGCCAACGGCCCGTCTGTTTTTTTCTACGAGCCGCACATTTTTGGGCGCTGGGCTTCGAACCCGTCGTCGCGTCCCCGGGATGTGCTGTCTCACTGCGTGAGATTGCGTTATGGATGGTATTTTCCTGCAGCAACTGATCAATGGCCTGACCCTCGGGTCGGTCTATGGTCTGATCGCCATCGGCTACACAATGGTCTACGGCATCATCGGCATGATCAACTTCGCCCACGGCGAGGTTTACATGATTTCCGCTTACCTCGCGGCAATCAGTCTGGCTCTGCTGGCTTACTTCGGTATCGAATCCTTTCCGCTGATGATCCTTGGCACCCTCGTGTTCACGGTCGTGGTCACCGGGGTCTACGGCTGGGTCATCGAACGCGTCGCCTACAAACCCCTGCGCAACTCAACCCGGCTGGCACCGCTGATCAGTGCCATCGGCATTTCGCTGATCCTGCAAAACTACGCACAGATCAGCCAGGGCGCCCGCCAACAGGGTGTTCCGACACTGCTTGAAGGCGCCATGCGCGTCGACATCGGTACCGGTTTCGTGCAGCTCACCTACACCAAGATCTTCATTCTGATCGCCGCGTTCGCCGGCATGGCGCTGCTGACCTACATCATCAAGTACACCAAGCTCGGACGCATGTGCCGCGCCACCCAGCAAGACCGCAAGATGGCCTCGATCCTGGGGATCAACACCGACCGGGTGATTTCCTACGTGTTCATCATCGGTGCAGCCATGGCGGCCCTGGCCGGTGTGCTGATCACCATGAACTACGGCACCTTCGACTTCTATGCCGGCTTCATCATCGGCATCAAGGCGTTCACCGCGGCGGTACTCGGCGGCATCGGCTCCCTGCCTGGGGCGATGCTCGGCGGGATCATCCTCGGGATTTCCGAGTCGCTGTTCTCCGGTCTGATCAACTCCGACTACAAAGACGTGTTCAGTTTCTCGCTGCTGGTGCTGATTCTGATCTTCCGTCCCCAAGGCCTGTTGGGTCGCCCACTCGTGGCGAAGGTGTAAGTATGTCTGCTGCCAATAAACCGCTTGATATCAAACAGAGCGTCATCGACGCGATCCTGGCCGGCCTGATCTCGCTGATTGTGTTCGGGCCGATCGTCGGCGTGGTGCTCGATGGCTACAGTTTCAACCTGCAGCCGGCCCGCGTCGGCTGGCTGGTGGCGATCGTGATGGTCGGGCGCTTTGCCCTGAGCCTGTTCCTGCAAACCCCCAAGGGACTCAAGATTCTCCAGGGTTTCGAGAGCACCGGCTCCGGCGTGCATGTGCTGCCTCCGGACTACAAGTCGCGCCTGCGCTGGATCATCCCGGCGCTGATCGTGATCGCCATCGTGTTTCCATTCTTCGCCAACAAGTACGTGCTGACGGTGGTCATCCTCGGGCTGATTTACGTGCTGTTGGGCCTGGGCCTGAACATCGTGGTCGGCCTGGCCGGGCTGCTCGACCTGGGTTATGTGGCGTTCTACGCCATCGGTGCCTATGGGCTGGCGCTGGGCTACCAATACCTGGGGCTGGGTTTCTGGACCGTGTTGCCGCTGGCCGCCATCGCAGCGGCGATGGCCGGGTGCATATTGGGCTTCCCGGTGTTGCGAATGCACGGTGACTACCTGGCCATCGTGACCCTGGGGTTTGGCGAAATCATCCGGTTGGTGCTCAATAACTGGCTGTCGTTCACTGGCGGACCGAATGGCATGCCGGTGCCTTCCCCGACCTTCATGGGCCTGGAATTTGGCAGGCGAGCGAAGGACGGTGGGGTGCCGTTCCATGAGTTCTTCGGCATCGACTACAACCCCAACGTCAAATTCCTGTTCATTTACATCGTGCTGTTCATCACCGTCCTGTTGGTGCTGTATATCAAGCATCGCCTGACCCGCATGCCGGTCGGTCGCGCCTGGGAAGCCTTGCGCGAAGATGAAATTGCCTGCCGCTCCATGGGCCTGAACCATGTGCTGGTCAAGCTCTCGGCCTTCACCATCGGTGCCTCCACCGCGGGCCTGGCGGGTGTGTTTTTCGCCAGCTATCAGGGCTTCGTCAACCCATCCTCGTTCACCTTCTTCGAGTCGGCGCTGATTCTGGCCATCGTCGTGCTGGGCGGCATGGGGTCGACGGTGGGTGTAGTGATCGCGGCATTCGTGCTCACCGTGGCACCGGAGCTTCTGCGCAGTTTCTCTGAATACCGGGTGCTGCTGTTCGGCGTGTTGATGGTGTTGATGATGATCTGGCGCCCGCGCGGCCTGATTCGTATCAGCCGTACCGGCGTGACGCCGCGCAAGGGGGTAGCGCCATGAGCGAAGTCGTACTCAAAGTCGAAAACCTGATGATGCAGTTTGGTGGCATCAAAGCCCTCAGCGACGTGAGCCTGCAGGTCGAGCGCAACTCGATCTTCGCCCTGATCGGCCCCAACGGCGCGGGCAAGACCACCGTGTTCAACTGCCTGACCGGCTTCTACAAGGCCTCGGGCGGCAAGATCGAACTCAACGTACGCGGCGAACAGACCAACGTGATCAAGCTGTTGGGCGAAGCGTTTCGTCCTACTGATTTTGTCTCGCCGAAATCCTTCGCCAGCCGGCTGTACTACAAGATGTTCGGCGGCACCCACCTGGTGAACCGCGCCGGCCTGGCGCGCACCTTCCAGAACATTCGTCTGTTCAAGGAAATGTCGGTACTGGAAAACCTGCTGGTGGCCCAGCACATGTGGGTCAACCGCAGCCTGATCGCGGGCATCCTCAACACCAAGGGCTATCGCAAAGCTGAAAGCGACGCCCTGGACCATGCCTTCTATTGGCTGGAAGTGGTGGACTTGGTGGATTGCGCCAACCGCCTGGCCGGCGAGCTTTCCTACGGCCAGCAGCGCCGCCTGGAAATCGCCCGGGCCATGTGCACGCGTCCGCAGATCATCTGCCTCGACGAACCGGCCGCCGGCCTCAACCCCCAGGAAACCGAAGCGCTGAGCGCAATGATTCGGCTGCTGCGCGACGAGCATGATTTGACCGTGGTGCTGATCGAACACGACATGGGCATGGTGATGAGTATTTCCGACCACATCGTGGTGCTGGACCACGGCAACGTGATCGCCGAGGGTGGTCCCGAGGCGATTCGCAACGATCCGAAGGTGATCGCGGCCTACCTGGGCGCCGACGAAGAGGAGCTGGTATGAGTGGACCTATCCTCGAACTCAAGGAACTGGACGTATTTTACGGGCCGATCCAGGCCCTGAAGAAAGTCTCGATGCACATTGGCGAAGGCGAAACGGTGAGCCTGATCGGCTCCAACGGCGCGGGCAAATCCACGCTGCTGATGTCGATCTTCGGCCAGCCCCGCGCTGCGGGCGGGCAGATCATCTACCAAGGCGTGGACATCACCCACAAGTCGTCGCACTACATCGCCTCCAACGGTATCGCCCAATCGCCGGAAGGACGGCGGGTATTCCCGGACATGACCGTCGAGGAAAACCTGCTGATGGGCACCATCCCCATTGGCGACAAATATGCCAGCGAAGACATGCAGCGCATGTTCGAGTTGTTTCCCCGGCTCAAGGAGCGGCGCAACCAGCGGGCCATGACCATGTCCGGCGGCGAGCAACAAATGCTCGCCATTGCCCGGGCACTGATGAGCCGGCCGAAGTTGTTGCTGCTCGATGAGCCGAGCCTGGGGCTGGCGCCGATCGTGGTGAAACAGATCTTCGCCACCCTGCGTGAATTGGCTTCCACCGGGATGACTATTTTCCTGGTGGAACAGAACGCCAACCACGCGCTCAAGTTGTCGGACCGGGCCTATGTCATGGTCAACGGCGAAATCCGCCTGACCGGTACCGGCAAGGAACTGCTCGCCAACGAAGAGGTGCGTAACGCGTATCTTGGCGGCCATTGAGGCGGCGGCTGCAATGAGGAACCGGCGAGGGATCGCCGGTTTTTTTATTTCCCCAATTCACCTTCGGCCTCTGTGGGAGCGAGCCTGCTCGCGAAAGCGGTGGATCAGTCGACATCCATGTATCTGACACTTCGCCTTCGCGAGCAGGCTCGCTCCCACAGGGGCTTTGTACGTTTTTCAGAATTGTGGACAACAATCCTGACCCTCTGTGAAACCGCGACATAAAGTCGCCGCAAACAGTTGTTTTGTCACGGTTTTGACTTGTCCCCGTTTGCTGTGGAACTGGCTGTGGGTAACGTGGGAGTAGCTGGCTGTAAGCCTTTGAATACGTGCCTTTCAGGCCTGTGATCGTTTTTTGATCAGGCATTTTTGGTTAAAGGGGAGCGGCTGTTGTCAACAGTTTTATGTGGGTGGAAATGGGCTCGAAAGTCTGGGGGCAAGCCTGTGGATAAGTCTGTGACTAAACTCTGGAAAGACGGCGCTCAGCGGCGTGATTGCTGGCTTGGAGCCATCGCGGCATCAAGCGCCGCCTTATAGCAGATAACCTGATCTGCACAACCTGACTTGCCAGGTCAAGCGAAAAAATATTCCAAAACCCGCGCAAAGCCTTGTGCACAAAGGGTTACCGGTTTTCCACTTGCCCCCGTTTATTGTGGACCTACCTGTGGATAAGGTGCGGGCAACCCGCTGCGGCCCTTACTGGACAAGGCCTGACGCTTATTGTTTGTTTTTTGAGCAATCGCAGGATTAAAGCGTTGATCAAGCCTTGCCCCTGGCGGGCCAGCCCGGGCATGCTGTGGGCCGATTTCCATTCAATGGCTGTTTGAAGCCCAAGCAAGGAGAACACGATGTCTGACACCCTGTTTATCACTGGCGCGACGTCCGGTTTTGGTGAAGCCTGTGCCCGTCGTTTCGCCGAGGCCGGTTGGAAGCTGGTGCTGACCGGCCGTCGTGAAGAACGCCTCGATGCCCTTTGTGCCGAGCTGTCGAAGCAGACCGAGGTCCATGGCCTGGTGCTGGATGTGCGTGATCGCAAGGCCATGGAAGAGGCCATCGGCAACCTTCCGCCATCCTTTGCCACGCTGCGCGGGCTGATCAACAATGCCGGCCTGGCCTTGGGCGTCGATCCGGCGCCCAAGTGCGACCTTGATGATTGGGACACCATGGTCGACACCAATGTGAAAGGTCTGATCTACAGCACGCGCCTGCTGCTGCCGCGCCTGATCGCCCATGGTCGTGGCGCCGGGATCATCAACCTGGGTTCCATTGCCGGTAATTACCCGTATCCAGGCAGCCATGTTTATGGCGCGAGCAAGGCGTTCGTCAAACAGTTCTCCCTGAACCTGCGTTGCGACTTGCAAGGCACGGGTGTGCGGGTGAGCAACATCGAGCCGGGGCTGTGCGAGAGCGAGTTCTCGCTGGTGCGTTTTGGTGGCGACCAGGCGCGCTACGACGCGACCTACGCCGGCGCCGAGCCGATCCAACCGCAGGACATCGCCGACACCATTTTCTGGGTGCTCAACACCCCGGCGCACATCAACATCAACAGCCTCGAACTGATGCCGGTGAGCCAGACCTGGGCCGGGTTCGCCATCGAACGCAACAAGGCCTGACCGCTGGCCTTATTGAGCTGGAATTGATGAGCTCTTGTGGCGAGGGTGCAAGCTCCCTCGCCACGAAAAGTGTTACGCCAGGTAGTCGGCCAGACCGCGGTAGCAGGTCAGAAGATGATAAGGGGTGGTCGAAGGCATGTCCCGGCGGCTGACGATGCCGTCGGCGTCAAGACATTCATTCCAGCCCCGGGGATGCAGGAAATGCTGCTGCAGCGCTTGCAGTTGACGCAGCAAGGCATTGTCGCTTCCCGGGCGCAACGTCAATGCCCGCAGGTATTCCGCTTGGGCCCAGATGCGTTGAGTGGCGTCGCGTGGGGTCGATTGCGGCGCCAGGCTCAGCATCGCGCGTACCGCGCTGGAGTCCGGATCGACACCTTGTCGCTCGGTAAAACCAAAGCTGTGCTCCAGCGCCGCGTGCAGCTTGCCACCACGCAACAAGGGCGATGAGGCCAGCAGGAAATACCATTCGAATTGATGGCCTGGCTCGAACCAGTTATCCACAGCCTTGAGTGGTTTCTCCATCATGACCTTCTGTTCCGGGTCCACGAAGTGCCGGTACATCCCATCGCAAAGGCTCAGCAACGCCTGGCGCACGGTGGCATCGTCGCGAACCGAGAGGGTTGCCAGGAACGCTTCGGCCAGGTGCATCAGCGGATTCTGCAACGGGCCGGATTGGCAGGTCGACCAGTCACGCCCCAGGCTGGCTTCGTAGAGACCGTCTCCGGTGGCGAAGCGCCGGCTGATCACTTCCAGCGCGGCGTTCAACGTCGATTCCACCAACGGCTCGCGAACCTTGCCCCAGTAATGGGCGCAGGCGAACAGGATAAACGCGTGGGTATAAAGGTCTTTGCCCGTGTCCAGCGGCGCGCCCTGCGGGTCGATGCTGTAGAACCAGCCGCCATGTTCGGCGTCGTGGAAATGCCGCTGCAATGAGCGGAACAACGCGGCGGCGCGCTCCTCGGCCTGCGGCACCTCACCGATCAGGCTGGCGAACACATACAGCTGCCGCGCACAGGCCATGGCCCGGTAACGCTGGGGCGGCAGCGGCTGGTGCTGGCTGTCGAGGGATTCATAGGGCAACGCCAGTTCGGCATTCCAGCCCGGGCCCTGCCACATCGGCACGATCACGTCGTGAAAATGCTGGCGCACCGTGGCGAACAGGGCGGTCAATTCAGGCTGGGGAGCGGGGCGGGAAGCATCAGGCATTGGCGGACGTCGTCACGGCGGGGGCGAATGCGCGACATGGTAGCAGAGTGACCGACTCCAGAGAGATGACGCCTGTAAGTCCGTCATCGCGAGCAAGCTCGCTCCCACAGGGCGGGGCGTACACCGATCAAAGTGTGGGTACGAGCTTGCTCGCGATGAGGGCCGGCTGGGCGCTAGAGAATCAACCCGCCAACAGCCAAACCCCAGCCGCCGCCGAAGCCGCCCCAGCCAACCGCACCAATGGCGCCGCCGCTCGCGGCAACACCCGCACCAGCGCAAAACCTGCGCCGTGCAACGCCGCTGTCGCTGCGACAAAGCCTACGGCGTAAGCCCAGGGGCTGGACATGTCCGGCAGCTCCAAGCCATGGGCCACGCCATGGAACAGCGCAAACACCGCAGTCGCAGCGACAGCCAGGCCCAGCGGTGGACGCACGGCCAGTGCCACCGCCAGGCCCAGGGCGAGTACCGAGGCGGCGATCCCGCTTTCCAACGCCGGAAGGTGCAGGCCTTCAAAACCCAGCACGCCGCCAAGCAGCATTGCGCCGACGAAGGTACACGGCAGTGCCCAGCGCGCAGCGCCTTGTTGTTGGGCGGCCCACAAACCGACCGCGAGCATCGCCAGCAAATGATCGAGCCCGCCGATCGGGTGGCCCAGCCCGGCGATCAGGCCATTATCGCCGTGGCCGGGGTGGGCGAAGGCCAGCGCCGGGGTCAATAGCAGGGCGAGGGCGCCGCAGATACGTTTGCATGTCATGGAGAAGCTTCCTTGTTGGAATGGGAAAGATCACGCGGCCGTCAACAGGCCTTGGCGCTCGATGAAGGCGATGATGTCGTCCAGGCCCTGGCCGGTCTTCTGGTTGCTGAAGACGAACGGCTTGCCGTTGCGCATCCGCTGGGTATCGCTGTTCATCATTTCCAGGGACGCGCCGACCAGTGGCGCCAGGTCGATTTTGTTGATCACCAGCAAATCGGACTTGCAGATACCCGGCCCGCCTTTGCGCGGCAGCTTGTCGCCCGCCGAAACGTCGATGACGTAGATGGTCAGGTCTGACAGTTCGGGGCTGAAGGTAGCCGACAGGTTGTCACCGCCGGACTCCACCAGGATCAGGTCCAGGCCTGGGAAACGCCGGTTCAACTGGTCCACTGCTTCCAGATTGATCGACGCGTCTTCACGGATCGCCGTGTGTGGGCAGCCGCCGGTTTCGACGCCAATGATCCGTTCCGGCGCCAGGGCTTCGTTGCGCACCAGGAAGTCGGCGTCCTCGCGGGTATAGATGTCGTTGGTGACCACCGCGAGGTTGTAGCGCTCGCGCAGGGCCAGGCACAGGGCAAGCGTGAGCGCGGTCTTGCCGGAGCCCACCGGGCCGCCGATACCCACGCGCAGAGGTTGTGTGTTCATATGTGTCTCCTAGGAACGAAACAGGCGGCTGTACTGGCGCTCATGAGCCATGCACGCCAGGGACAGGCCAAACGCGGCGCTGCCGTAATGATCGGGATCGATGTTCGAGGCGATGTGCTGGGCTTGTTGAAGCACCGGCAGCAACTCGCTCGTCAGACGCTGGGCGGCTTGTTGACCCAGGGGCAGGGTTTTCATCAGCACCGCCAATTGGTTTTCCAGCCAGCTCCACAACCACGCGGCGAGGGCGTCCTGCGGGCCGATGTTCCAGGCGCGCGCCGCCAAGGCCCAGCCCAGCGCTAGGTGGGGTTCGCCGCGCTGCTGCAGAAAGTTCCGGGCCGCACTGTCGAGTTCCGGCAGGCCGGCGAGCAGCTGCTGCAACGAGTAACCCATCTGCCGGCTTTCCTGAAACAGCTCGCGGGTTTCCCGGCTGGCGCGGTGTTGCTCGCAAAGTTGCCGCAGCCCGTCCCAATCGTCAGCCGCGGCGGCTGTGCAATGGGCCAGCAGTAGAGGCGCTTCGAAGCGCGCCAGGTTCAGCAGCATTTGGTCGCTGAGCCATTGGCGTGCGTCGTCGGGCGTCCGAACCTGGCCGTTATCCACCGCCATTTCCAATCCCTGGGAATAGCTGTAGCCGCCAATCGGCAGTTGCGGACTGGCCAGGCGCAGCAGCGCCCAGGCCGGGTTCATGTGCGCACACCAAACTGGTGCAGGCGCGGCGCGTAGTTGAAATCTTCATCGCCGTGCCGGGAATGATGGTGGCCGCCGCCGTAGGCGCCGTGTTCTGGCTGGAATGGGGCTTCGATGGATTCGGCGGTGGCGCCCAACTGTTCGAGCATCGCCTTGAGCACGTAGTCGTCCAGCAAGCGCAGCCAGCCATCGCCTACTTGCAGGGCCACGTGGCGATTACCTAAGTGGTAGGCCGCGCGGGTCAACTCGAACGCATTGGCGCAGGTGACATGCAGCAACTGCTCGGGACGCGCGCAGACACGCACGATGCGCCCGTCCTCGGCCTGCAGGCATTCGCCATCGTACAGCGGTGGCTGGCCTCGTTCGAGGAACAGCCCCACGTCCTCGCCTTCGGCACTGAAACAGCGCAGGCGGCTTTTGCTGCGTGCGTCGAAGGTCAGGTGCAACTCGGCGTCCCAGCCTGGTTGTGTGTCGATTCTGCGGTGAATCACCAGCATCGGAGTGCTTCCAGCAATGAACATTGCTGTGTTTAGAGCAAGGGGCTTGCCAATCGAAGATGGTGTAGGAAATACCTGGGGATGGCGTTTCAGGATGGGGCGGATTGCGTGCCGTTATGGTGCGCTTGGTGGTGTTGCGCACCATCTTGTAGCTTGCACGGCGCACTGTGGAAGCGAGCTTGCTCGCGATAGTGGTAGACCAGCCGACATCAGAGTTGCCTGACCTGCCCCCATCGCGAGCAAGCTCGCTCCCAAACGAAAGCGCTGCCTAGTTCAAGCCTGACAGTGCCTTTCTGGCCATATGATGTGCTGACCATCGCGATCAGAGTTGAATCACAAGACACAGGTCGAGCTATGGGACAGGAAGACTAAGCGAGACCAAACTTAACGAGCATGGCAAGAGCAATCATTACCGATAGAAGTGCGATGACACACCACTGCAGTGCTACTAGCTTGCGCTTAAGGCTCGCGGGAAAACTATTTATGTCTTCGACATTAAGTCCGCCTCTTTTGAGGTAGAAATTGGGAAAGGTGATGAGTCCGGAAATACCGCCTACCAGCATCAATTTTCCCCAAGGACCACCATGGCGCAGTGATGCGATCGTCATGACAGCTGAACAATTTTTCAAGTGATCCAATATTAGGTCCATTTTTTTGTAAGCCAAGTACAGACACATTCCAATCCAAATGAAAATTCCTCCCAAATCAATTATCCCAACGACCATAAATAATTTTTCAGAGACGCTCACAGTCATTGGGCAGCCTCATAGATAAGTTCGCCTGTTTTTTCACCCAGTATTCCTCCAAGGACACCCCCCGCAAGCGACCCCGTTCCGACCACCAGAAGACCGCACCCCACCATTGCCAACCCTCCTGTCGGCACACTTAACCCGATACAGATCGCTCCAACCACAGGCCCAGTCAGGGCGGCGCCTGCTGCTACACCACCTGCCACGCCACCCGCGAAGCTGCCAGTCTCAGCGAACTTAACTTTCTTACAAGCCTGCGCACTATCTGCCGTGCAAACATCCTGGACCTTCATATACGAAGCGCCACCACCAATAATCGGGCCAACCCACCCCCCGTACTTGATGATTTTGGCCGCTTTGGAGACACCCTCAATATGTGTCGCATAACCTGGAATCTGACCTGCGCCACCAGCCTTGGTCCAACGGTGGACCAAACTGCGACTGGAGATGCCCAAGGCGCTTTTCAAGTTTGGATGATCTGGAAGCCCAGTGCCCTTTCGCGTCAGGGTGGTCAGATGAGTGTCGAGCCTAGAGAGCAGTTGTTTGCGCTCTGCAAAAAAATCCGACGACCGTAAGTGCCCATCGCGCCGGAAAGTACGTTGATGCAACGCCTCGATATCCCGCAGAACAGTTTTAACGTCCTCCAGATTTTTGGCGAAGATGGCTTCACCAACACCGATGGCAGTCGAGCCTTGGGCGAAGAAAGTCTCGATTTCATCTCGATGCCGGGCCATGAAGTCGGCCTCGTCCGCGCTTAGCGGCTCAAGGGCATCGTTGATCCATATTGCTGTTTCCATCAACAGCGCCTCTTCGCGGGTGCATTGATGATTGTTCGGATCGCTCAGCACGATCATCGAACCGGCCTTGACCACATCGCCATAAGGATTGAGCGCGCGGAATTTGCGCATCACCGCCGGGTCAGGTGATTGGAACAGCGTCGCCTCCAGCGCTTCGCGGGTCACGCTTCTGGGCACAACGTAGAAGCCCGGTTCCAGGGGTTCTACGCGGGTGGATGTGCGGGGCGGCGGGCTGATTGACGGGGCGAGAAACGATTGGCGTGAAGCACTTGGTGCGTGGGTCGCGGTCGCGGGCTGTGGAGCCGGCTGAGCGGCTCGGTTGGCTTGCGGTGCAGAATTCGCACCTTCATAAGTGGCCCAGGATACCGAGGGGATCAGTTGCGCTTTGCAGGGGCAGGTACTGTGACTATCCAACGTGCCGGCCATTCGCTTGCCATGGCTGACCATGTGCGCTATGCCGCCCCTGATCTGATAGATTTTTCCGTCCTTTCCACACGAAACCCGGTCCCCTTCGCGGGCGTGCAGCAGGCCGAACATATTGACCCTGCCATCGCCATCCAGCACTTCACCACCACACGTGGTCTTGTCGCCCCGGCCAATGAAATAGCCTCTGTTCATTGGGTGTTCTCCTTCATTTCATTCCGGCGCGCACGGCGGCCCACGGCTGGCTCTACCGTGGGCAAAAAATCTTCTGCGTTCATTTTCATGGCTCCTATACCAGTCCGTCTTACGCAAGGGCGCGTTGACAGTTCTCGGAAGCGATGAATAAGACGATGAGCCGCTGATTGAGCGCAATTCCGGCGCGGGTGGCATTTGCAGCGAATAGGAAAGTTCGCAGGCTCGGATGCGCCTTTTCCTACATCACGGAACATCTGTCCCGTGGTTTTTCGGGAGGCGGTGTGTCAGGTAAGCAATCAGGGGACTGAGACTCCGCCATCGCGAGCAAGCGCCTTCCCACTAAGGAAACATCAGGCGCTATTCGGTACTGCCCAATCCACGCCAATGCTTGAGGCCAATGAAGATGAACCGCAGTTGCTGGGTAATCTTCGCCTGGGGCGTGAGGTGCTCGGGCAGGGCTTCGGCGGGCGGGTCAATGATGTCCGGCAAGGTGGCGAAGACACTCTTGACGATGAGATCGGCCATTACGTTGAGCCCGGCGAGGTCCAGATGCTGGAGTTTCGGCATCAGCGCCAGGTCGGCGGCCAGGTCCGAGCTGATGTCTTCACGCAGCCTCGCGATGGCTTGTCGGACCGGCTGCGATCCACCGTATTGCTCGCGAGCCAGGAACAGGAACTGGGATCGGTTGGCATGAACCACGTCGAGAAAAATCCGCACTGACGCGTCGATGATGCCGCCCATGACGAACTCGTTGTGACGTACCAGTCGTATGGTTTCGCGAAAGGTCTGGCCGACTTCGCTGACGAGTGCCAGGCCCAATTGGTCCATGTCCTGGAAGTGTCGGTAGAACCCGGTCGGTACGATGCCTGCCGTCTTGGCCACTTCACGCAGGCTCAGGCTGCCGAACCCCCTGCCACATTCCATCAAGTGGCGGGCTGCGTCCATCAGGGCGTTTCGGGTCTGTTGTTTCTGTTCGGCGCGGGGCAGCATCGCAGGACTGACTTCCGAGTCATGGGAGCGACGCACTCTAGCAAATCGGCTTTGCCGTCGTCGAACGGTAGGAGGTAATCGGGTAAAACGAGGTGCTGGAAAATCAAAAGCCCGATTCAAGGAATCGGGCTTTTTTCATAACCACCATGGGCTCAGCTCACTTCGCCGCGGCGTTTGATGACGCGATCGCCGCCGTCCGCAGCAAGCAGTTGGCCTTGTGGAGTGCGACCGGAACCATCGGCAGCCAAGGTCTGGCCTTGTGGAGTGCGGTCGGAACCGTCAGCGGCCAGGGATTCGCCCAGTGGGGTGCGGTCGGAACCGTCAGCGGCCAGGGATTCGCCCAGTGGGGTGCGGTCGGAACCGTCAGCGGCCAGGGATTCGCCCAGTGGAGTACGGTCGGAACCATCGGCAGCCAAGGTCTGGCCTTGTGGAGTACGGTCGGAGCCATCGGCAGCCAAGGTCTGGCCTTGTGGAGTACGGTCGGAGCCATCGGCAGCCAAGGTCTGGCCTTGTGGAGTACGGTCGGAGCCACCTTCAACCAGGCCTTTTTCTTCCAGGCGGTCACGGCCACCTTCGGCGACGGTTTGGCTGTAGACAGAGTGGCTGTCCTTGACCTGTGGAGTGGCTTGTTCGGAAGCTGGCAGGGCGAAAGCGGTAGAGGCCAGCAGTGAAAGGGAAAGGCTCATCAGTATTTGGCGTTTCATGATCGTTGCTCCTCGGGAGGGCTGAAAAGTGGGTACGAGGGCAATGCTACTCTCGATAAGTCGATATAAAAGTTCATAAAGACAATGGTAATAATCAACAGAATTGATTGTTCCGCGCAAAGGCTCTAGAACGGGGGTTTCAGGGCAGCAGTTTTGCCCTGAAGTGGGTAGTTTGTACTCACTCGCGCCCCGCAGATGTGCGGGGGCGGTAACAGGTAGCTGTCGAGTCGGTCAGGTTCGTGCGTGTTTTTTTAGTGCCGTTCGTCACCCTTGGTGGTAAACCTGTTGGCCGTTTTGCCTGTCCAACGATCATCGCAACGAGCCGGCTACAGGTTCGTGCTGCCCCAGACGTCGCGGTCCGGACGTCCATCTGCCTCAGGAGCCTTGTGCATGACGCGCACCTCAAAAATCTTCGCCTGGGGCTTTGCCTGCCTCGTTGTCCTGCTGACCGTGCTGGTGCTGTTCATCGCGTTCTTCGATTGGAACCGCATCAAGCCTGCGCTCAATGCCAAGGTTTCCGAAGAGCTGCATCGCCCATTCGCAATCAATGGCAACCTGGCGGTGATCTGGCGGCGCGAACCCCGCGAGGGCGGCTGGCGGGCATGGCTGCCATGGCCGCATGTGGTCGCCGAAGACCTGACCCTGGGCAACCCGGATTGGTCGAAGCTCCCGCAGATGGTCACGCTCAAGCGCGTCGAGTTGCATATCTCGCCCCTGGCGTTGCTGGCGCGGCGGGTGGCCATCCCGCGTATCGACCTGACCGGCCCCGACGCCAGCCTGCAGCGCCTGGCCGATGGACGGGCCAATTGGACTTTCCAGTTCGATCCAAAGGACCCGGACGCCGAACCGTCCAGTTGGGTGGTGGACATCGGCGCCATCGGTTTTGACAAGGGGCATGTCACGCTCGACGACCAGACGCTCAAGACCCGGCTCGACGTGCTGGTCGACCCGTTGGGCAAGCCCATTCCCTTCAGTGATATCGTCGGGGAAAAAACCGCGAAAAGAACCCGGGAACAGGGCTCGTCACCACAAGACTATGCCTTTGCCTTCAAGGTCGACGGGCAATATCACGGGCAGGGTCTCAGCGGATCCGGCAAGGTCGGCGGCCTGCTGGCGTTGCAGGATGCGGCACAACCTTTTCCATTGCAGGCCCAGGCGAAGATCGCCGACACCCGCGTCGAACTGGCCGGCACCCTGACCGACCCAAAGAACCTCGGCGCCCTTGACCTGCGTTTGAAGCTGTCCGGCAACAGCCTGGCCAATCTTTACCCGCTGACGGGCGTGACCCTGCCGGATTCGCCACCGTATTCCACGGACGGCCGATTGATCGCCAAGCTCCACGAGCCGGACGGCGCACAGTTTCGCTACGAGGCGTTCAACGGCAAGATTGGCGACAGTGACATCCACGGTAACCTGGCCTATGTCGCCAGCCAGCCCCGGCCGAAACTCAGCGGTGCGCTGGTGTCCGACCAGTTGTTGTTCAGTGATTTGGCGCCGCTGATCGGCGCGGACTCCAATGCCGAACAAAAAGCCCGTGGCGGCGCCAGCAAACAACCGTCCGACAAGGTGTTGCCGGTGGAGGAGTTCCGCACCGAACGCTGGAGTGCGATGGACGCCGACGTGGAGTTCACCGGCAAGCGTATCGTTCACAGCGAGCAGTTGCCGTTCACCGATCTCTACACGCACCTGGTGCTCAACGACGGCCAACTGAGCCTGGAGCCCCTGCGCTTTGGCGTCGCCGGTGGCCGGCTCGATGCGCAGATCCGCCTCAACGGCCACACCCAGCCCCTCGAAGGCCAGGCGAAATTGACTGCGCGGGGCTTCAAGCTCAAGCAGTTGTTCCCGGGATTCGAGCCAATGAAGACCAGTTTTGGTGAACTCAATGGCGACGCGGATATTTCCGGACGCGGCAATTCGGTGGCGGCGTTGCTGGGCACCTCCAATGGCACCCTGAAGATGCTCATCAACGACGGCGCCATCAGCCGCGAGCTGATGGAACTGGCGGGGCTCAACGTCGGCAATTACGTGGTGGGAAAAATCTTTGGCGACAAGGAAGTGAAGATCAACTGCGCAGCGGCTGACTTCGATATCAAGACCGGCTTGGCGACCACGCGCCTGTTCGTGTTCGACACCGAGAACGCGATTATCTATATCGACGGTACGGCGAACATGGCCACCGAACAACTGGACCTGACCGTCACGCCCGAGTCCAAGGGCTGGCGGTTGATTTCTCTACGCTCGCCGCTGTACGTGCGGGGCACGTTTGCCAACCCTGCCGCCGGCGTCAAGGCCGTGCCACTGATGTTGCGCGGTGCCGGGATGGTTGCCCTGGGTGTCATCGCCGCACCGGCGGCGGGGCTGTTGGCCCTGGTCGCGCCCAGCGGTGGCGAGCCGAACCAGTGCGCGCCGTTGCTTGAACAGATGAAGGGGGGCAAGGCGCCGGTCACGGTCAAGCCTACTCGGTAGCCGAGTAGTGATGCTACCGGCCTCACCGCGAGCAGGCTCGCTCCCGCCTTCGATCGAGTTTCTTCAAAAGAAGAACGCGATCCCCTGTGGGTGCGAGCCTGCTCTCGAAAGGCGGATCAGAGATCGGCCAGGATATCGGCCATGTCATCAGCGTGCTCTTCTTCCTGGGCCAGGATGTCTTCGAAGATGCGCCGAGTGGTTGGGTCTTTTTCGCCGATGTATTGGACGATTTCCCGATAGCTGTCGATGGCGATACGTTCGGCGACCAAGTCTTCGAACACCATTTCCTTGAGCGTATTGCCTGCCACGTACTGGGCGTGGGAGTGCCGGGTCAACAGGTCGGGGTTGAATTCCGGTTCGCCACCCAGTTGCACGATGCGTTCGGCGAGCCTGTCGGCGTGCTCGGATTCCTGGTTGGCGTGTTCCAGAAACTCACTCGCCGCGACACCGGCCTTCAGGCCGGTGGCCATGAAATAGTGACGCTTGTAGCGCAGTGTGCAGACCAGTTCGGTGGCCAATGCTTCGTTGAGCAGGCGGATGATTTCCTGTCGATCGGCGTTGTAGCCTTCGGTGACCGCGCCGTTTTGGACGTTCTGGCGCGCACGTTCGCGCAGGGTCGTGACGTCGGATAAGTGCATGTCGCTCATCTCGTTCTCCTGGAGGCTGATCCGGTTAGGCGTCACGCTCTGCTGGCGCGATCGCTCTAGTTCTGAGTGATGCGATCCTGGAAAAGTTTTACCGGATTTTTCAAGGCGTGCCCGGACAAGCGTGCTTCCTCCTCCACCCATTGGAAAAAAGCCCGCACGGGCGGGTGCCGCTCTCGTCCCGGCACGCAAAGCGCACTGTAGCCGGCACCGCTGACTTGGACCTTGGGGCGATAACCCACCAGCAACCCGCTGGCGACGCTTTGCGAAGCGAGGATATTGCTCGCCAATACCAGGCCCTGGCCGGCGATGGCCGCTTGCAGGGCGTAGTGCTCTTCATCGTATTCACGTATGCAAGGTTGCCGGGTCATCCAGCTTTCCCCCGCCTGGGTGCACCAGGCGTCCCAACCGTGGGCGTACAGCTTGGCGTTATGCCAGCGCACGCTGATCAGTGTCGGCGGCTGCCGGGTGGCCAGCGCGACTTGTTCCGGCGAGCCATACACGCCGAAGCTCTCTTCGAACAGGCACATGCCATAGAGGTTCGAGTAGCCGTCCAGGCTGTAGCGCACCACCAGATCGACGCTGGCGTCCTGAAGCAAGTCGATGACTTCGCAATGGGTGTCCAGGCGTACGTTGATGTTCGGATGGCGCGCGTAAAACCGCCCCAGGCGCGGCACCAGCCACAGGGCGGCAAACGCCGCCGTGGTGGATATCGTCAGGTGCGTGGTGCTGCGTTGCGGGCGCAGGCTGTCAACGCTTTGTGCAACTTCCAGCAATGCCCCGTGCAAGCTGTGGAACAGCCGCTGTCCCGCGTCGGTGAGGCGTACCCGGCGCGGCAAGCGTTCGAACAACTGCGCCCCCAACCAGGTTTCCAGGGAGCGGATCTGGTGGGAAATCGCTGTCGGGGTGACCGCCAGCTCTTCGGCCGCCGCCTTGAAACTGAGCAGGCGTGCAGCCGCCTCGAAGGCTCGCAAGGCATTGAGGGGCAGGGTGGCAAACATTGGAAATCTCCGTATGGATGAAAACAACTCATCCGGATGAACTAACGCTCATTTGCGATCGAGGGCGACCGGGCTCCAATCTTAAAGCCACAGGCCGTTCCGATTGTAGTCGCATTAGAAGGAGTTACAGATGAGCAGCATTCTTGTCGTACAGGGTAGCCCACGCGGTGAGCGTTCCCATTCCCGACGTCTGACGGAGGCATTCATAGCGGCGTGGCAGGCCGCCAATCCACTTTGCCAACCGACTCGCCGCGAGGTGGGCCGCACCGTCATCCCTGCGGTCAACGAAGCCTTTATTGCGGCGGCGTTTTACTCCGAGCCCCAGGCGCGGCCATTGACCATGCAGGCCGACCTGGCGCTGAGCGATGCGCTGGTTGCCGAACTGCAAGCCCACGATCGCTTGGTAATCTCGGCACCCATGCACAATTTTGGCGTGCCCAGCGGCGTGAAAGCCTGGGTCGACCAGATCGTACGCATCGGCGTGACATTCAACCACAGCCTCGACAACGGTGTTTCCCAGTACGAGCCGCTGGTGTCGGGCAAAAAGGCGCTGATCGTGACCAGCCGAGGTGATTTCGGCTTCGGCCCCGGTGGCCAATTGGAGGCCATGAACCACGCCGACACCTGGCTGCGGGCGGTGCTGGGCTTCATCGGTATCAACGACGTGACGGTGGTGGCGGCCGAAGGCGAAGAGTCGGCCGAGCACAGCTTCGCGCGTTCCTATGCCGAGGCCGAGCAGCGCTTGCTGGCGCTCGCCCGAACCTTTTGAGGACCTGGGTCTTGCCGCGATCGGGCTGAAGTGCCTCGGGTGTCATAGACTGGTCATCATCGGTACTGATGCTGACCACCTCTTGATCGCAAGGATGTCGCCATGTCGCAACGCTGTGCCACTCGCTACCCCTTGGTGCTGGTCCCGGGCATGCTCGGTTTCATTCGCCTGGTGTTGTATCCGTACTGGTATGGCATCGCAGAGGCATTGCGCCGGGGCGGGGCCGTGGTGATTCCTGTGAAGGTCTCGCCCTTGCATTCATCCGAGGTTCGCGGCGAGCAGCTGTTGGCCCGGATTGAGGAAGTGCTGCGGCAAACCGGCGCGCAAAAGGTCAACCTGATCGGCCACAGCCAGGGCGCCCTCACTGCCCGCTACGCCGCGGCCAAACGCCCGGACCTGGTGGCGTCGGTCTCTTCGGTGGCCGGTACGAACCACGGTTCCGAGCTAGCCGATTACCTGCAAACCCATTACCCGGCCGACAGCGCCAAAGGCCGGGTGCTCAGTGCTTTGCTGCGGCTGATCAACGCGATCATGAGCCTGCTGGACACCGGTTATCACGGGCCACGGCTGCCAGCCGACCTGAAGGCATCCCATGCTTCGCTCACCACTGCCGGGGTGGCGCTGTTCAACGAACGTTATCCACAGGGGCTGCCCCAAACCTGGGGCGGACACGGGCCGGAAGAGGTCAATGGCGTGCGTTACTACTCCTGGTCGGGGACGTTGCAGCCGGGCAAGACCGACAAGGGTCGCAACCTCTTCGATGGCACCAATCGAAGCTGCCGGTTGTTCGCCCGCACCTTCGTGCGCGAAGCCGGGCAGTGCGATGGTATGGTCGGGCGCTACAGTTCGCACCTGGGCACGGTGATCCGGGATGACTACCCGCTGGACCATTTCGACATCGTCAATCAGTCGCTGGGGCTGGTGGGCAGGGGGGCGGAGCCGATCCGGTTGTTTGTCGAGCATGCCGAGCGGTTGAAGGCGGCAGGCTTGTAGGACGCAGGGCGTCGCGCGTTATCGTTCGTTGCCGACATGCTCCAGACACTGGTAGTTCATGCTCGGGAAATCGAACAGATGAAGGTGTAACAGGCTTTGTCTACACTGCACCCCATCGCCACACCCTCGTGCGGCAACCAGGAGAAACATCATGAAGATGCTCCGTGTCCCTTTGTTGATGATGGGTTTGCTGCTGTGTTCCCAGGGGTTCGCCGCCACGGCCCAACAAACCAAGATGACCACCTGCAACGCCGACGCCACCACCAAGGCCCTCAAGGGTGACGAACGCAAGGCCTTCATGAGCAACTGCCTCAAGGCGACCCCACAGGACCGCATGAAAAGCTGCAATGCCACTGCCACCGAGCAGGCGTTGAAGGGTGACGCTCGCAAGGCGTTCATGAGTGAGTGCCTGAAGAAAAAATAAGCGCCGGATCTTCTGAGCCCTGGGCCAAATCGGCCGATACAATCCCTAGTGCTGCCAGCGGATCGCTGGCAGACTGCCGATCCTTTCATGCCGTTTTGTCCTGGGGCTGTATGCCAACGTTTTCTCAGCGTCATGTGTTGTTGGTGATCAGTTGGGTGATCATTTTTGGTGGGCTGTTGCTGGTGTTGCCGCTGCGCCTGTTGCCGAGCCTGTTGGCCGGGTTGCTGGTGTTCGAGCTGGTCAACATGCTCACTCCGCAGTTGCAACGATTGATCGAAGGCCGGCGTGCCCGCTGGTTGGCGGTGGCATTGCTCGGCACGTTGGTGGTCAGTGTGCTGACCCTGATCTTTGCCGGCGCCTTCAGTTTCCTGCTGCACGAAGCGGAAAATCCCGGGGCCTCCCTGGACAAGTTCATGACCGTGGTCGATCGCGCCCGTGGGCAACTGCCGCCGTTCATCGATGCCTACCTGCCGGCCAGCGCCGCCGAGTTCCGGGTGGCGATCGGTGATTGGGTGAGCAAGCACTTGAGCGACCTGCAGCTGGTGGGCAAGGACGCGGCCCACATGTTCGTGACGCTGTTGATCGGCATGGTGCTCGGCGCCATCGTCGCCCTGCAGCGCATCCCCGACCTGACCAAGCGCAAGCCCCTGGCCGCTGCGCTGTTCGATCGCCTGAACCTGCTGGTCAAGGCCTTTCGCAACATCGTCTTCGCCCAGATCAAGATTTCCCTGCTCAATACGTTCTTCACCGGGATTTTCCTGGCGGTGGTGCTGCCGCTGTTCGGCATCCAGCTACCCCTGACCAAGACCCTGATCGTGATGACGTTCCTGCTGGGGCTGTTGCCGGTGATCGGCAACCTGATGTCCAACACCCTGATCACTGTGGTCGCCCTGTCATTGTCGATCTGGGTGGCGGTGGCCGCGCTGGGTTACCTGATCGTGATCCACAAGCTCGAATACTTCCTCAACGCCCGTATCGTCGGCGGACAGATCAGCGCCAAGTCGTGGGAATTGCTCATGGCGATGCTGGTGTTCGAAGCCGCGTTCGGCCTGCCGGGGGTGGTGGCGGGGCCTATCTACTATGCGTATCTCAAGAGTGAGTTGAAGCAGGTAGGGATGGTTTGATCCGACCGTTGTATCGATTGATCTACCGCTTTCGCGAGCAGGCTCGCTCCCACAGTTCGATCGCATTCGGTCAAACTGTGGGAGCGAGCCTGCTCGCGAAGGGTGCGCCTCGGTCCTGAATCAGGCCTGACTCCCATACCGCTTCATCGCCTCGATCGCCAATCCACTGCCGATACTGCCAAAGATATTGCCTTCCACATGCCGCGCCTGGGGAAGCATCGCCGAGACGCTGTTGCGCAGCGCCGGGATGCCGCTGGAGCCGCCGGTGAAGAACACGGTGTCAACCTGGTCCACACCGATACCGGCATCGTTGAGCAGTTGCGTGACGCTGCCGCGCACCCGCTCCAGCAAGCTGTCGATGGCCGACTCGAACAGGGCGCGGCTCAAGTCCACGCTCAGGCCCGGCTCGATCCGGTCCAGGGCCACGTGGCGCTGGTCGGCGTGGGTCAGCTGGATCTTGGTTTCTTCCACTTCCATCGCCAGCCAATGCCCGGCGCGCTGTTCGATCAGCTTGAACAGCCGGTCGATGCCGCCGGTGTCTTCGATGTCGTAGCGCATGCTGCCCAGGGCGAGGGTGGATTTCTGCGAATACACCGCGTTGATGGTGTGCCAGGTCGCCAGGTTCATGTGATGGCTGGTGGGCATGTAGGCGCCGCTTTTCATGCGGCTGCCGTAGCCGAACAGCGGCATCAGGCCTTGCAGGCTGAGTTGCTTGTCGAAGTCGGTGCCGCCGATGTGCACGCCGCCGGTCGCCAGGATGTCGGCGTGACGGTTATCGTGGGTACGACGCTCGGGCGACAGGCGCACCAGGGAGAAGTCCGACGTACCCCCGCCGATGTCGACGATCAGCACCAGCTCTTCTTTCTCGATGGTCGATTCATAGTCGAAAGCCGCCGCGATGGGCTCGTACTGGAACGACACTTCCTTGAAGCCAATGGCGCGGGCGACGTCTACCAGGGTGTTCTCGGCTTCCTGGTCGGCCATTTCGTCGTCATCGACAAAAAACACCGGGCGGCCCAGCACCACTTCTTCGAATTCTCGACCGGCGGTGGCTTCGGCGCGTTTCTTCAATTGGCCGATGAACAACCCCAGCAGATCCTTGAACGGCATCGCCGTGCCCAACACGCTCGTGTCGTGCTTGATCAGCTTGGAGCCCAGCAGGCTCTTGAGCGAACGCATCAGCCGGCCTTCGTAGCCTTCCAGGTATTCGTGCAGCGCCAGGCGACCGTACACCGGGCGGCGCTCTTCCTGATTGAAAAAGACCACCGAGGGCAAGGTGATCTTGTCGTCCTCCAGCGCGATCAACGTTTCCATGCCGGGGCGCAGCCAGCCGACAGTGGAGTTGGACGTGCCGAAGTCGATGCCGCAGGCACGGGCCGGGGATGCGTTTTTCATGTCTTTCAGATTCCGGTCGAAAAAACGGCCGCGCAGTGTATGCCAGTGCGGCGCGGATTCGAAGGCCGGTTATCCGCTAATTCCCAAACACGGGCCTTGAAAGACGACGTCACACCCCCAAACTTGCTGGCATGAGCCTGGCAGCCATCGGGCGGACACAAGAACCGCCACCCGCTGCCGATAAACTTCTGATGCGCCGCCCGGTCCCAATCTTGAGGCTGGTCAACCCGCTGTCCGGTCATCCGGGCATGCCGTGCGTGGCGGTGCGACATCGATAACGGATGGTGATGCTTAAGATGGACTTCAAAGACTATTACAAGATCCTGGGTGTCGAGCCGACGGCCGACGATGCCACGATCAAGGCTGCCTATCGAAAGTTGGCGCGCAAGTACCACCCGGACGTGAGCAAAGAGAAGGACGCCGAAACCAAGTTCAAGGACGTCTCCGAAGCCTATGAGGCGTTGAAAAGCGCCGACAAGCGTGCCGAGTACGACGACCTGCGCCGTTATGGTCAGCACGGACAGCCATTCCAGGGACCGCCGGGTTGGCAGAGCCGTGGCGGTTTTGGTGGCCAGGATACGGGTGACTTCTCGGACTTCTTCAGTTCGATCTTTGGCAATCGCGGGCCGGGTTTCGGTGGCCGTCAATCGGGTCGCAGCGCCGGCCGTCGGGGGCAAGACGTGGAAATGGAATTACCGATCTTCCTGGAAGAAACCCTGTCGAACGAGTCGAAGAAGGTCAGTTTCCAGGTGCCGCAATACAACGCGGCGGGCCAGCACGTGAGCAATACCAGCAAGAGCCTGAACGTGAAAATCCCGCTGGGCGTGACCGATGGCGAGCGCATCCGCCTCAAGGGCCAGGGCGCGCCCGGCATCGGCGGTGGCGCCAATGGCGACTTGTACCTGACCATTCGTTTCGCCCCGCACCCCAAGTTCGACGTCGAAGGCCGGGACCTGATCATCACCTTGCCCCTGGCGCCGTGGGAATTGGCCCTGGGGACCGAGGTGGCGGTGCCGACCCTCACCGGCAAGATCAACCTCAAGGTGCCGGCAGGCAGCCAGAACGGCCAGCGCATGCGCGCCAAGGGCCACGGCCTGCGCAACAAGGCCGGCGAGCGCGGCTACCTGTTCGTACAGCTCAAGGCCGTGATGCCCAAGGCCAGCGATGAATCGGTCAAGGCGTTGTGGGCCGAGTTGGCGAAGAAAGCTGCGTTCGATCCTCGGGAGCACTTCTGACCGGTAATCACAGGCCTGGCAACGCACGCCGTGGCGAGGGAGCTTGCTCCCGCTGGGCTGCGAAGCAGCCCCAAAACCATTCGACACGGTGCGCCAGGAAAAACCGGTAGGCAGGTTTTACGACTGCTGCGCAGCCGAGCGGGAGCAAGCTCCCTCGCCACAAAACCGGGTTTTCACAATCCTGGCTAGACTCGACAGTTGAAGCATTGGGAGAAGCAGACCATGAACGACCCGATCATCGAACTGAACCTGATGGAATTCTGTGAAGCCGCTGCGTTGGCGGATGTCCACGTGATTGAAATCGTCGAGCACGGCATCCTCGAGCCCCACGGCGCGGCCCCGACCGATTGGCGTTTCACCGATTACGAACTGGTCCTGGCCCGCCGGGCCGCCAAGCTGCGCCGTGAGTTGGAACTGGAATGGGAAGGTGTCGCGCTGGCGCTGGATCTGTTGGAGGAGGTCCAGCAGTTGCGATCCGAGAACCGTCGGCTGCGCCAGCAACTGGGCCGTTGGGTGGAGTAGGCACGCGCGGGGTCCCTGGCGGAAAAAAACGATAAATAGTTACCGCACTCGTCAGTGACGCGCTGGGTAGGCTCGGGTTTTCCACCATCAAGGATGATCCGAAATGCCATTACCTATTTCTGCCGTTAGCGACCCCGGCATGACGCCGCTGCCTGAAAATCGCGGCGTCCATGTCGACCTGCTCAGGCAGCGCGTTCCCGATTGGTACATCGGGGCCGTCATGCGGCGCCAGCAGGCGTTGAGCGACCACGACCTGAAACTCCCGGCCTGGTACCCCAAGACCTCCCACGAAACCCGGACCCGCCTCAAGGACCAGCATGCGCGCTACCGCGCCAGCCTGAACCTGATCGACAACAGCTTGGGCCGCATCGAGGATATCCGCGCCTTTGCCAAGCCGTTGCTGACCCAGGCCATCCAGCAGGAATTCAAGCGAACCCTGAATGTGGAGAAGGTTTATTACGCCCGCCAGTACGCAAGCAAGACACGCAAGGACCTGGGCAGCACGCTGCTTCACCGCCTGACGGGCGAGGCCTGGGATACCTACGAGTACCGAGGTGCTTCGCTGCTGGAAACGGCACTGGCGAACTTCGAACCCGACGAAGAGCAAAAGCTCGATTGCGATGGCTGCCATGTCATCACCACCACGGCGCTGACCGTCAGCGGTACGCCTGCGCCTACGCTGGAGGCCGTTCGGGCGGGGGCGTTGCCAATCGCTCCGCACGCCTTTGCCAGACTATGCCGCAAGCTGGACCTGGGGCGCCGCTACCAGCAGCACATTCGCGCCATCGCTCGACCCGCTGACGAAGACGCCCGCCGCCGTCTGGACCAGCAAATGCGCGACCACCACCGTCAGTCGTTGGCGCTGAGTGTCGAAGTCGCCTGGGCCAAGGCCGACATCAGCCGTGACACGTACCTGATGCTGCGGCAAGTGGTCGGCGATCAGGACGGCGCCATGCTCGACGGGCGACCGGTGACGTTCACTTCGCTGAAAATCTTCGACACCGAACTGGTCGGCCCGGTACTGATGGGGCCCGACCGGGAAAATACCCGGCGCCTGGAGCGTGTGGTGGCGTATCTACCGGGCGATCCCGAGCATCCTCTCAAGGAGTATCCGTCCAGCACCGAGTTCATGGTGGAACTGCGTCGGCGCCTCCATGGCATCGCCTACCGACAGTTTTTCAGCCGTTTCGTACCGCTGAGCCAGCAAGGGCATTTTTTCAAGCAGTTCGACCAGTTGTACCAACCCTCTCCCGAGGCCGATACCCAATCGGACTATCCGCTCAAGCCCTCGTTGAAAAATTTGCGCATGGCCGCATCGCCCATCACCGGCTCGCTGTGGGAAGCCTTGCGCCGCGAGCAACTGCAGAAAATCGAGATGGACGCGCGAACGGTGGCGGTGCCCACCGCCGATGAAGACAAAGCCGCCCGCCTGGCGCGCCTGGAGAGTTGGACGAACACGGTGATCGACGTGCTTAACCAATTGGCATTCGTGGTGCCTGCGTTGGGGCCACTGATGCTGACCGTGGCGGCCGTGCAGATGTTCGAAGAAGCGTTCGAAGGTATCGAGGCGTTCGAGCAGGGGGAGACCCAGGAGATGTGGGCGCACTTTTCCAGCGTGGCGCTCAATATCGCGTTTATCGTCGCAGGCGCCAAAGTGTTGCCGAAGATCCAGGCATCGGCCAGGGTGGATCGGTTGGAAGCGGTTGAACGGGCCAGCGGGGAGTCGCGACTCTGGAGCCCTGATCTCACGCCGTACCGCAGTCCTTTGCGCCCACTCGCCGGCGCCGTCCCGGACAGTCTAGGGCTGTACGAGGTCAGTGGCCGCAAGGTCCTGCCATTGGACGGGCACCACTACGAAGTACAACAGGACCCGATTACCCACCGCTATCGCATCCGTCACCCTTCCCGGCCGGATGCCTACCAGCCCAAGCTGACGCACAACGGCAGCGGCGCCTGGAACCATGAACTCGAAAGACCACAGGGTTGGAAAGGCACAACCCTGATGCGCAGGCTGGGCCATCGGGTCGAGGATTTCAGCGACAGCGAACTGGAGCAGATCCGCATCGCCAGTGGCACCAGCGAGGACGTGTTGCGACGCATGCATGTGGAAGGCGAGCCGATGCCCGCATTGCTGGCCGATACGGTCAAGCGCTTTGACTTGGCGCGACAAGTCGACAATTTTATCGGGCAACTGCAAAGCGACGATTCGCTGCGACAGGACGAAGCCGATCCAGTGACGCAGTTGCACTTGCTTGCCGGTTATGGCCCCTGGCCAAGCGGGCTGAGATTGAAGGTGGTGGACGGGGCGGGCAAGACGCTCTGGCGGTATGTTCGTCCATCCCAGGGCTCGGCTCCGGTGAGTGATGTGATCATTCCCGAGGCAAAGGTGCGTACCTCTTCGGTGCTGAAGAATCTGATCGAGGCGGTGGACGCGACCGGGAAGGATCTGCTGGCCGACACCCGTCCGGCGATAGCGAAAACGAACATGGATGCTCGGATTCGCCAGCTCAGGAACAACCTCGCGGAAGTGGCGCGGCGTGAAAAAGTCCAGTTGCTCAATGATTACTACGCCAGGAGCCAAGAGCCAGTCGACCCTCGGGTGGCGTTGATCAAATCCCGCTTCCCATCGGTGCCGGCCGCGGCCATCGAGCAGATGATCACCGATGCCAACCGTGGGGAGCTTCAGCAGATGGCCGCGTGGAATGACGCCGATCCCACCCAGACCAAGCCGATTCCGCTGCGCATCGCCGAGGAACTGCGTCATTGTCAGCGAACGGTGCGTTTGAACCGGGCCTATGAAGGCCTGTACCAGCCTGCGTTGGCGACCGCGGACACGCCCCGATTGGCGCTGGCAACGCTCAAGACCCTGCCCGGCTGGAGCGACACGGTGCGTATCGAACTGCGAGACGATCATGCCTCCGGCGCCTTGGTCGACAGCATCGGGCCGCTGGAGGCGGCGCAGACCAAGATCGTGGTCAGGGACGGTGCTCGCTACCAGGCCCTTGATGACCGGGGCAATGAATTGAGCCATTGGGGCAGCGTCTTCGACGCGTTGCAACACGCCCTGCCGGACGCCGAGCGCCAGGCCATGGGGCGCCCTTCGATCCACCAGGGCGGCCTGCTGGAAAAGGCCCTCGGGAAAGCGCCAGTGCCGCGCAATTCGTTGGCGCGAATCTTGAACTTGCCCGCCATCAAGCCATCGTTCCGCTCACCGATGCGCCTGGCGTCGGGCGCGGTGGGATACCCGCTGAGCGGGCTGCGAGCCTTGTTGGGGCTGGGGCGTTCGGTGGAAAGTCGCGTTCTGGAGTTGTACCCCAACCATACGAACGAACAGGTCCGGGCGTTGCTGGCTTCATTGGGCGACGGCGCCGTGGCGGAGCTCAAGCGACGCAAGATCGAGCTGGACATGCTGGATCGGGACCTCGACCGTTGGGCCAATACGACCAGTTGGATTTATTCGGGCGACCGCATGGAGCAGGTGCCACCCGTGCGCAAGCGCGGGGTGGCCGATCAGATCAAGCGTTGCTGGAGGCGCCAGACCGCCGTGGAGACAGCCGCGGATGGCCGCGCGGCGGGCTATCAGCTCGATCTGGGCCGGCTGACAGTCGGTTACCTGCCGGAGCTGTCGGCGGATTTCAGCCACGTGGCCTCGCTGAAAATGGCAGGCATGGACCTGTCACAACAGGCCTGCGAAGGTTTTCTCTCCGGTTTTTCCTCTCTTCGCTGGCTGGACATGACTGACAACCGCCTGGCCCAAATTCCCGCGGCCTTGGGGGCAATGGATGGCCTGACCAAGCTGCTGCTCAAGGACAACACCATTACTCTGACCCCTCGTTGTGTTGAAGTCCTGCAGGGTCTTACCCGACTGAAGGTCCTCAATCTGGAAAACAACCCCGTGGGGCAGCTGCCGGATTTCAGTCGAATGTCCGATTTGCGCGGCCTGGGCCTCAAGGGCACCGGAATCGACACCTGGCCCGCCGGCCTGCACGGCTTGCCGCTGGAGTTCGTCGATTTGCGCGACAACCAGTTGACCGACGTTCCGGAGGCGCTGCTCAACCCGGCGGCGGCTGACGTCCTTGCCACGGCCCGCGTCAACGGCGTGACTTTCCTCCAAGGCAATCCATTGAACGCAGCGACCCAGCAGCGCCTGCATGATTACTGGGCGGACCTGTGGCGTGAGCATCCCGAGTGGATAACGTTGCGTCAACACGGGGCGTTTGGTCATGTCGCGGTGGGAACGGCGGCCAATGTGCAGCAGTGGGTGCAGAATTTGCCCGACAGCCAATTACCCAACAAACGCGCGTTGTGGCAAAGCCTGGCGAGTGAACCGCAATCGGGTGAGTTCTTCGAGCTGTTGAATCGCCTGGCCACCTCCTATCAAGGCGAAGAAAGCTACTCGGACCTGCAGTTGCGTGTCTGGCAAATGCTGGAAGCGGCCGAGGCTTCCACCGACCTGCGTCGTGAGTTGTTCGAACTGGCGGGGGCTCCGGCGTGTGAGGACCGCGCAGCGTTATCGTTCAGCTACCTGGAAATCAGATTGATGATTCACGACGCCAAGGCCACGGCCAATGGCGAGGCTGAGGCCGGGACGTTGATCAAATTGGCCAAGGGATTGTTTCGCATCGATGAAGTGGAGCGCATCGCTCTGGAGGACATTCAGCGACGGCGTGACGCCATCACGGCCCGCCGGGACCTGTCGGCCGAGCAGAAGGCCCGGCACCTGGCAGAGATAGAGGAAGTCGAAGTGCGCCTCGCCTACCGGGTGGGGCTGAGGGATCGGCTGGCGTTACCGGGGCAGCCGAAAGGCGGGCGTTTTGTCCACCTGGGCAACGTCACCCAGGACATGCTGGATGCAGCCGCTACCCAGGTCCTGGCCCTGGACGATTCACCTCGGCAGGTGCAATCGCTGCTGGAGCGTGAATTCTGGATCGACTTTTTGAAACAGCAGCATGAAGCCGCGTTCCAGGCGCTGACCGACACCCTTATCACCGACCAGCTTGCATTGGATGAGGCCAAGGCGGCCGGAACCCTGGAGGAGGCTGACTATGGGACCAAGTCCGAGGCACTGGGCCTGCAGCACAGCGTCAAGGAAGCGGAGCTGATCCAGTCATTGACCGAGGAAGAGCTGGACGCGCAGGTGCAAAGTACTGATCTGTAACGCGGATTCTTGGGTCCGGAGCGGGGGTGAGGCCGCGGTGGGTTGTTTGTCATGTCCTGTGATGGAAGCGATAAATAGTTACCGCATTCACGGAGCGAGCAATGGATAGGCTCGGGTTTTCCAACCTCAAGGATGACCCGATATGCCAGAGCCTACCGTTGCAAAAAGCGCCACGACTTCACCCGCTTCGAAACACGGCGAGCACGACGATCTGCTCAGAAGTCGCATTTCCTCCTGCTACATGAAAGCCACCGCGCAGCGCCAGAAGGCGCTGAGCGATCATGACCTGGAGCTTCCAGACTGGTACGTGAAGACGACCCACCAGACCAGGGCCAACCTAAAAAGCATTCACGAGCGCTACTGCGCAATTTTCAACCAGGTCGACTACGCGCTGGGCAAGGTCCAGGACATACGGACCTTCGCCGAACCCTTGCTCAGCCAGGCCATCCAGACAACCTTCAGGCGTACGCTCAATGTTCGGGAGGTTTATTTTGCCCGCAAGTTCGCGGTCAAGACGCGTACCGACATGGGTATCAACTTGCTCCATCGACTGACGGGCGAGGGCTACGACACTTACCAATACCGGGGCGGTTCGTTATTGGACGTCGCGCTGGCCAATTTCGAACCCGATGAAGAGCACAAGCTCGACTGCGATGATTGCCACCTCATTACCACCACGCCGGTGTCCGCCGATGGCACCTTGAGTCATACCCTGGAATCCGTGCGCGCGGGAGCATTGCCCATAGCCCCCGAGGCGTTCATCAAGCTATGCCGCAAGCTCGACCTGGGACGCAAGTATCGGGAACACCTCACGACCATCCTGGAACCGAACGACCGCCAGGCCCGCGAACGGTTGGATGAACAGTTGCGCGAGCATCACAAGCAACTCCTCACGATCAGTACCGAGATCGCCCACGCCAAGGCGGACATCCGGCAGGACACCTACCGAATGTTGCAGCGGGTAGTGGGTGGGCAGCCCTCGGCCGAGCTGGACGGCCGCGCGGTGACCTTCGCGACGTTGACGGTCCTTGACGTCGAGCTTGTCGGGCCTTTGCTGATCGGGCCAGAGCGCGACCGCAGTACCCGGTTGGAGCGGGTCGTGGCGTATATCCCGGACGACCCCGAGCACCCGGTGAAGGAATACGCCTCCAGCTACGAATTCATGGTCGAACTGCGTCGCCGCCTCCACAACCTCGACTACCGGCGCTTCTTCAGCCGCTTCGTGCCGTTGCATGAGCAAGGGCATTTCTTCGAGCGTTTCAACCGTCTCTTCAAACCCTCTTCGCAAACCGATGCCAAAGGCGACTTCCCCCTCAAGTCGAACCTGCCCAGGCTGCCGATGAGCGCGTCCGACCTCAAGGGTTTCTTGTGGGAGACGCTACGGGTAAATCAGGTCCGCAAGATTTACCAAGACGCACGGGTCGCGGCAGTTCCTACAGGGGATGAAGACAAGAAGGCGCGTCAGGCGCGCCTGGAAAGTTGGGAAAGCACGGTCATCGATGTGCTCAACATGGCGGCGTTCGTTGTTCCCGGGCTCGGTCAGGTGATGATGGCGGTGTGGGCGTTGCAGATGCTGTACGAGGCGTTCGAAGGCATCGAGGCGTTCGAGCAGGGAGAAACCAAGGAAATATGGGCGCACGTTTCCAGCCTGGCGCTTAACGCCGCGTTCATGGTGGCAGGCGCCAAAGTGCTCCCGCGCATCATGCCGTCGGCTACGGTGGATCAATTGGCGCCCGTCACTTCGCCGACTGGCGAAAGACGGCTCTGGCGACCCGACCTGGCGCCTTACCGGAGCGATCTGGAGCCGCCCGCGAATTCGCAACCCGATGCCCTGGGCTTGCACCGCGTCAATGGCCGCGACGTCTTGCCATTGGACGACAGTCACTACGAAGTCCAGCAAGACCCGGCCACCCAACGTTATCGCATTCGCCATCCTTCCCGGCCGGATGCCTATCAGCCCGAGCTGACAAACAACGGCAGCGGTGCCTGGAACCATGAGCTGGAACAGCCGCGAAGCTGGGACGGTACGACCCTGATGCGCCGGCTCGGCCATCGGGTCAAGGATTTCAGCGATGCCGAGCTCGAGCACATTCGTACCGCCAGTGGCACCAGCGAGGACACGCTGCGGCGCATGCACGCCGAGGGCGAGCCGGTGCCGGTGTTGCTCGACGACACGATCAAGCGCTTCGACATCGCTCGCAAGGTCGATGCTTTCCTGCTGCACATGCAAAGCGAAGATCCGCTGATCTATGAGAAAGCCGATTCGATGACGCAGCTGCACTTGCTCACGGGTTACGGCCCATGGCCAGAAAACTTGAAGCTGAAGGTGATCGACAGCGCGGGCAAGTCTCTGTGGGAATACGCTCACCCAACGGATGGAACGTCCATGGTCCGTGAAGTCATCGTCAGCGATACGGAAGTGGATTCATCTTCATTCCCCAGGAACCTGATCGAGGCCGTGGATGCGACGGGCAATGATCTGTTGGCCGGCACGCGGCCGGCCATCGCGAAAACCGACATGAACGCCCGGATCCAACAGTTTCGCAAGAATCTCCTTGAAGTGGCGGTGCGTGAGAAAAACCAACTGATCCATGATCACTACGCCAAGGGCGATGTGTCGAAAGACCCGCGGGTCAAGCTGATCCAATCCCGTTTTCCTTCGGTTCCGGCGGCCGCCATAGAGCAGATAATGGTCCACGCCAGTCCCGGCGAAACCCGGCAAATGGCCGGATGGGATTACACCGATGCGACCCAGACCAAACCCCTCCCGCTGCGCATCGCCGAAGAGCTGCGTCACTTCCAGCGGGCGATCCGCTTGAACCGGGCCTACGAAGGGTTATACCAAGAGAGCCTGGCCACGGCGGATACACCCCGCCTGGCGCTGGCGACCCTCAAGACCCTGGCGGGTTGGAGCGATACGGTACGCATCGAACTGAGGGAGGATTTCACCTCGGGCAGATTGATCGACAGTGTCGGGCCGTCGGACTCGACGCAGGTCAAGATCGTGGTCAAGCGTGACGATCTCTATCAAGCCCATGACGACAGCGGCAACGACCTGAGCAGCGAGGGCAGCCTCTATGCGGCCTTGCAGCATGCGCTGCCGGATGCCGAACGCCAGGCCATGGGCCGCCCCTCGATTCATCATGGCGCGTTGCTGAAGACGGCTATCGGCGCGGCGCCGGTGAGCCGGGGTTCATTGGCAAAGGTCTTGAAGATGCCGGCAGTCAAACCGTTGCTCGTGTCGCCAATGCGCCTGGCCTCGGGCAGATACGGCTATCCATTGGGCGGGCCGCTGGAATGGCTGCGCCTGGGCCGGTCGCCTGAAAGACGGGTGCGAGAGTTGTTTCCCGATTATTCGTCCCAGGAAGCCCGGGCCTTCGTGCGGGAACTGGGCGACAGAGCGACCGTGGAGATCGGTCGCCTTGAAACCGAGTACCGTACGTTGCGCGACGAGCTGGACCGTTGGGTCGCTTCCACCGAGACGGATGAAGGGAACGACGACTTAGCGGCGTCATGGCGACGAGTCAAGCAAAACACCGCCGATCGTATCCGTAAATGTTGGAGGCGCCAGTCCCGGGCCATCATCGTGGTCGACGGCCGGCGTGTCGGGTATGAGCTTGATTTGAGCTGGATGCATATGAGGTCGTTGCCGCAACTGTCGGCTGATTTCAGCCACGTGACCTTCCTGAAACTTAATAACATGGGTTTGTCGCAACAAGCCTGCAACGGTTTCCTCACGCGTTTTCCTGCCGTTCGTTGGCTGGACATGAGCTTTAACAACCTGACCGAAGTGCCGGAGGCGTTGGCGGCAATGCCCCGTCTGAACAACCTCACGCTGGCATCGAACCAGATCGGCCTGACGCCGCGTGGCGTTGAGATCCTGGCCGGCCTGCCCGCCATGGAATTCCTTACCCTCAACGACAATCCACTGGGTCGTTTGCCGGACTTCAGCGCCATGCCGGCCCTGACGGAGCTGTCGCTTCGAAACACCAGGATCGACACTTGGCCCACGGGCCTGCTGGAACAGCCGCTGGAGGAACTGGACTTGCGCGCCAACCAACTGACCGAAGTGCCGGCACACGTGATCGATCCGCCCGCCGACCAGGCCCACGCCATGGCCCGGCTCAATGGCGTGACCTTTATCCAGGGCAATCCGATGGGCGAGGCGACCAGGCAGCGCCTGCGTGAGTATTGGGCGAATCTTCATCAGGCCCATCCCGAATGGACCGCCCCGCGAATGCAAGGAACACTCCAGCTGGCGGCCAACGCTCCGGTGGGTGGGCGCACAGGTGTGCGGCCATGGTTGCGTGATCTGCCGCCTGAACAACAGCAGGATAGAAAAGACCTGTGGCGAAGCCTCCAGGCGGAGCCGCAATCCGGGGAGTTCTTTCAGCTATTGAGTCGATTGATCGGGTCCTACCAGGACACCGAGAACTATTCGGACCTGCAGGCCCGCGTCTGGCAAATGCTGGAGGCTGCCCGGGATTCCACTGACTTGCGTCGTGAGCTTTTTGAATTGGCTGGAGAGCCGGCCTGTGAAGATCGTGCTTCGTTGTCGTTCAGCAATCTGGAAATCAAATTGATGATCCACAACGCCAAGGCGTTGCCGGTGGAAGGGGATGAGGCTGCCACGCTGATTCGCCTGGCCAAGGGATTGTTCCGGCTGGATGAAGTGGAGCGTATAGCGCTGCGGGACATCCAGGGGCGTCGTGCTGCCATCAATGCTCGTGAAGAACTCACCGCCGCGCAAAAGACCGAGTTGATCAGGCAGATCGAGGAAGTCGAGGTCCGGTTGGCCTATCGTGCGGGGCTCCGGGACCGGCTGGAATTGCCGGGGCAACCGAAAGGTGGACGCTTCACCAGCCTGGGCAACGTCTCCAGCGCCATGCTTGATGCCGCGGCCGCCGAGGTGTTGTCCCTGGACGACTCGCCCGAACAAATGCAGTCACTGGTGGGCCGTGATTTCTGGATCGACTATTTGAAGCAGCAACACGCGGCAGACTTCCAGGCATTGACCGACGCCCTCACTGAGGATCTGCTGGCGCTGGATGAGCAGAAAGCGGACGGAACCCTGGAGGAAGCGGACTACAACAGTCGAACCGAGGCGCTGGACTTGCAGCAAAGGTTCAAGGAAGCGGAGCTGATCCAGTCGTTGACCCAGGATGAACTGGATTCGCCCCAGGAGAGTACAGACCTGTAAGGCGAACCGGCGGCGAGGGCACTTGCCTTCTCGCCGCCGGCTCTGTTCAGAACAGGAAATAGCGCTGCGCCATCGGCAACACGTCGGCCGGTTCACACCACAGCAGCACGCCGTCGGCCTTGACCTGATAGGTCTGCGGGTCGACGTTGATACTAGGCAGGTAGTCGTTGTGGATCAGGTCTGTCTTCTGCACGTCGCGGCAGCCTTTGACCACGGCGATTCTTTTCTTGAGCCCAAGCTGTTCCGGCAGCCCGGCCTCGGCGGCGGCCTGGCTGATGAACGTCAGGCTGGTGGCGTGTCGCGAGCCGCCGTAGCTGGCGAACATCGGCCGGTAATGCACCGGCTGCGGCGTCGGGATCGAGGCGTTGGCGTCCCCCATCAGGCTGGCGGCAATCGCTCCGCCCTTGAGAATGAGCGTCGGCTTGACGCCGAAGAATGCCGGGCGCCACAGCACCAGGTCGGCCCACTTGCCCACTTCGATGGAGCCCACTTCATGGCTGATGCCGTGGGTAATCGCCGGGTTGATGGTGTACTTGGCGATGTAGCGCTTGATGCGGAAGTTGTCGTTGCCTTCGCCGTCGCCGGGCAGGGCGCCGCGTTGCTTTTTCATCTTGTCCGCGGTCTGCCAGGTGCGCGTGATCACTTCGCCAACGCGGCCCATGGCCTGGCTGTCGGAGCTGATCATGGAGAAAGCGCCGAGGTCGTGGAGGATGTCTTCGGCGGCGATGGTCTCGCGTCGGATACGGCTTTCGGCGAACGCCACGTCCTCGGCAATGCTCGGGTCCAGGTGGTGGCAGACCATCAGCATGTCCAAGTGTTCGTCGATGGTGTTGCGGGTGAACGGCCGGGTCGGGTTGGTGGAGCTGGGCAGCACGTTGGGGAAACCGCAGGCCTTGATGATGTCCGGCGCGTGACCGCCACCGGCGCCTTCGGTGTGGTAGGTGTGGATGGTGCGGCCCTTGAACGCGGCCAGGGTGGTCTCGACGAAACCGGACTCGTTGAGGGTGTCGGTGTGGATCGCGACCTGCACGTCGTACTGGTCGGCCACGCTGAGGCAGTTGTCGATGGCCGCCGGGGTGGTGCCCCAGTCTTCGTGCAGCTTCAGACCGATGGCCCCGGCCTTGACCTGTTCGACCAGCGGCTCCGGCAGGCTGGCGTTGCCCTTGCCGGTGAAACCCATGTTCATCGGGAAGGCATCGGCGGCCTGCAGCATGCGCGCCAGGTGCCACGGCCCGGAGGTGCAGGTGGTGGCGTTGGTTCCGGTGGCCGGGCCCGTGCCGCCGCCGATCATGGTAGTGACGCCGCTCATCAAGGCTTCTTCGATCTGCTGCGGGCAGATGAAGTGGATGTGGGTGTCGATGCCACCAGCGGTGAGGATCATGCCTTCGCCGGCAATCACTTCGGTGCTGGCGCCGATGGCGATGGTGACGTCGGGCTGGATGTCCGGGTTGCCGGCCTTGCCGATCGCCGCGATGCGTCCCTCCTTGAGGCCGACATCGGCCTTGACGATGCCCCAGTGGTCGATGATCAGCGCGTTGGTGATCAGCGTGTCGACGACCTCGGCAGCCAACAGCTGGCTCTGGCCCATGCCATCGCGAATCACCTTGCCGCCGCCGAATTTCACCTCTTCGCCGTAGGTGGTGAAATCCTTTTCCACCTCGATCCACAGCTCGGTGTCGGCCAGGCGGACCTTGTCGCCGACGGTGGGGCCGAACATGTCGGCGTAGGCTTGTCTCGAAATCTTCATGTGCTCGCCTTGAGACTCAATTAATAGTAAGGCCGTTCGCTGCGCTCACTTTTCGCGAGCAGGCTCGCTCCCACAATTGATCGCATTCCCTTGTGGGAGCGAGCCTGCTCGCGAAGGGGCCAACGCAAATGCCGTGACCTAAAGGTCGCCCATGATCCGCCCGGCAAACCCGAACACCCGGCGATGCCCGGCCAGGTCCACCAGTTCCACCTCTCGGCTCTGACCCGGCTCGAAGCGCACGGCGGTGCCGGCCGGTATGTTCAGGCGCATGCCACGGCTGGCGGCGCGGTCGAAGGCCAGGGCGTCGTTGGTCTCGAAAAAATGAAAATGCGACCCGACCTGGATCGGCCGGTCGCCGCTGTTGGCGACCTTCAGCGTCACGGTGCGGCGGCCGGCGTTGAGCTCGATATCGCCGGGCTGAACCTGGTATTGGCCTGGAATCATTGCGGTTGTCCCAAAGTCTTGTAGTAGATGGCGGTCGGGGTGTAGGTCCCGTCCGGGCTCTGGCAGTAGTCGGGCAGTTCTCCGACGCGGGTGTAGCCCATGGCTCGGTAGAACGCCTCGGCTTCGGAACCGGCCTCGGTGTCGAGGTACAGCAGCCCACGCTTGTGCTGACGGGCGCCGAGCTCCAGGGCGCTCATCAATTGCTGGCCCAGGCCCCTGCGACGAGCGTCGCCGCGCACCAGCAGTTTTTGTACTTCGGCACGGTTGAGGCCGTTGGGCTTCTGGCACAGGGCGAGCTGGACGCTGGCCTGTACCTGTTCATCCTTGACCACCACCCACAACAGCAGGTGACCCTGATTGAGGCTGGCCTGGACTTCGTCGAAATAAGCCCTGGCCTGTACGGCATCCAGGTCGGCCATGAACCCCACGCTGGCGCCATGACCCACAGCGTCGAGCAACAGGTCGACCAGGCCCTGGCGATAATGCGCAAAGCTTTCAGCGTGGATTCGACGCAACTGGGCGGCGTTCATTCGGTATTACTCCTTGTCCATGGCGGGCGGTGGCGCCCCGGGGTCGAGGACCAACTGCATGAAGGTCAGGTCCAGCCAACGGCCGAACTTGGTGCCCACCTGGGGCATCTGCCCGGTGGTGACGAAACCCGCCCGCTCATGGAGGCGAATCGACGCCGCGTTGCCGCTCTCGATAGCGGCGACCATGACGTGCTTGCCGCAGGCCCGGGCGCGCTCGATCAGGTCACTCATCAGCACAGGGCCAAGGCCCTTGCCGCGCTGGTCCCGGCAGACGTACACCGAATGCTCGACGGTGTGGCGGAAGCCGTCGAACGGCCGCCAGTCGCCGAACGAGGCATACCCAAGCACGTTGTCCCCGGCATCGATGACCACCCGTACCGGGTAGCCCTGGGAGCGCCGGGCACTGAACCAGGCCTGGCGATTGCCCAGGTCCACGGGCTGCTCGTTCCAGATCGCCGTGGTGTTGAGCACGGCATCGTTGTAGATGTCGCGGATCGCCGGCAGGTCGCGGTGCTGGGCGTCTCGGATCTGATAAGTCATGCCGTTGCCTCAGACGATGGGTTGGTGGACGGTGACCAGTTTGGTGCCGTCGGGAAACGTCGCCTCTACCTGGATTTCCGGGATCATTTGCGGGATGCCTTCCATCACCTGCTCGCGGCTCAGCAAGGTGGTGCCGTAGTGCATGAGCTCGGCCACGGTCTGGCCGTCGCGGGCGCCTTCGAGCAACGCGGCGGAAATGTAGGCCATGGCCTCTGGGTAATTGAGCTTCAAGCCCCGGGCCAGTCGCCGCTCGGCGACGAGGCCGGCGGTGAAGATCAGCAGCTTGTCTTTTTCGCGTGGGGTCAGGTCCATGTGCAATCCATAAGGGCAGATAAAAATTTTGCAGTAGACACATTCCACTGTGGGAGCGAGCCTGCTCGCGAAAGCGGTGTGTCAGTCAACAATCATGTTGGATGTTCTATTGCTTTCGCGAGCAGGCTCGCTCCCACAGAGGAAATAACTAAGTACTCCAGATTCTTGGTGGCACGGCTTCTTTTCCAAGCAATGCAGGCCTGAGCAAGCGCCACAACTCAATCAACCACCCCCGCGCCAACAATGCCTCGCTCGCCAGGCAGCGTGCCACGACCAGGCCGGGCAGTTGGGTCAGGTCGCCACGCACGGCATGGTCCAGGGAGCGGCAGCGCTCCAGCAGCTCGCTGTCGATCTCGCCGGTCACCAGCAAGGTGGCAAACACCGGGTCGCCGCCCAGGCCGATGGGGGAGTCGAGCAACCCATCGCCACCGGCGATGCGCTGACGCTCGTGCCAGAGCAACTGGCCGTCGCGGCGGATGTCCAGCCACGACTGAAAGTGTCCCACGTCGAACCGCTCGCCGCTGGCCGGCCGACCGAGGGCAACGATGTCCCAGTAGAACAAGCGGGCGTCGCCTTGCAGATCGATGTTCGTGCTGAGTTCGGCCTGGGCCGCGCTGAAGACGATGGTTTCCTGAGGGAGCCATTCCAGGGTCGCGCCAGGGGCCACGCTCAGGCTCAGTTGCTGGTACGCCGGGCCGGCGGCGCGGTACCACTTGGCCGCGCCGGGGCTGGTCAATTGCGCCCAGGCGCCCTGGCCGACCTGGGCCGAAATGTCCAACCGATCCCCACCGGCAATGCCGCCGGGCGGGTGGACGATGATGTGCTGGCACACCTCGGGACCTTCGGCGTACAAGTGCTTCTGCACCCGCAACGGGCCTTTGTGCCGGCGCTGGACCGGGCGCGTGCAATCACCGAATCGGGCATAGCCCAAGTCCAGCTCGGCGTGCCAGCTGGGGGTGAACAGGGCGGATGGCGATACAGGTAGATTCATGATTTTCTGATTGTCGTCGGGACGCTACAGACTAGATCGTAACCAATCCGCGCACACCCTCGGCTTCCATATTTTCTCCACGGCCCTGCTGCACGATCTCGCCCCGGGACATCACCAGGTACTGATCAGCCAGCTCGGCGGCGAAGTCGTAGAACTGCTCCACCAGCAAAATCGCCATGTCGCCCCGGGCCGCGAGTTTCTTGATCACCGCGCCGATTTCCTTGATCACCGACGGCTGGATGCCTTCGGTGGGCTCGTCGAGAATCAGCAGTCGCGGCCGGCTGGCCAGGGCCCGGCCAATGGCGAGCTGCTGTTGCTGGCCGCCGGACAGATCACCGCCACGGCGTTGTTTCATCTGCAGCAGCACCGGGAACAATTCGTAGATGAAGGCCGGTACTTCCTTGGCTTCTGAGCCCGGAAAGCGCGACAGGCCCATCAGCAGGTTTTCTTCCACCGTCAGCCGCCCGAAAATTTCCCGGCCCTGCGGCACATAGGCGATGCCGGCGTGGACCCGCTGATGCGGCTTGAACGTGGTGATGGCCTTGCCTTCCCAATTCACCACGCCTTCCTTGGCCGGCAGCAGGCCCATCAAGCATTTGAGCAGGGTGGTCTTGCCCACGCCGTTGCGACCGAGAAGGCACGTCACCTCGCCGACCTTCACGTCGAACGACAGGCCGCGCAGGATGTGGCTTCCGCCATAGTATTGGTGCAGCTTGTCGACTTGCAGCATGTCTTGAATCCCCTTGTGTCCCTTGTGGGAGCGAGCCTGCTCGCGAATGCGGTGTGTCAGTCACAGTTATCCCGACTGATACCCCGCATTCGCGAGCAGGCTCGCTCCCACAGGGAACAGCATGTTTCGATCTAGCGACCGAGGTACACCTCGATCACCCGCTCATCGGCCTGCACCTGTTCCAGCGACCCTTCGGCCAGCACGCTGCCCTGGTGCAGCACGGTGACGTGGTCGGCAATCGCGCCGACGAAGCCCATGTCGTGCTCCACCACCATCAGTGAATGCTTGCCCGCCAGGGATTTGAACAGCTCGGCGGTGAAGTCGGTTTCGGCGTCGGTCATGCCCGCCACCGGCTCGTCAAGCAGCAGCAGTTGCGGGTCCTGCACCAGCAGCATGCCGATCTCCAGGAACTGCTTCTGGCCGTGGGACAGCAGCCCGGCGGCGCGGTTGGCCGAAGGGGCGAGGCGGATCGTCTCGAGCACTTCGCTGATGCGGTCGCGTTGCTCGCCGGTCAGCTTCGCCCGCAGGCTGGCCCACACCGATTTGTCGGTCTTGAGCGCCAGTTCCAGGTTCTCGAACACGCTCAGGGCTTCGAACACAGTCGGCTTCTGGAACTTGCGCCCGATGCCGGCCTGGGCAATCTCGACTTCGCTCATGGTCGTCAGGTCGAGGGTTTCGCCGAACCAGGCCTTGCCGTGGCTGGGACGGGTCTTGCCGGTGATGACATCCATCAGCGTGGTCTTGCCGGCGCCGTTGGGGCCGATGATGCAGCGCAGTTCGCCGACGCCGATGTACAGGTTCAGGTCGTTCAGCGCCTTGAAACCGTCGAAGCTGACGCTGATGTCTTCCAGGGTCAGGATGGTGCCGTGGCGGGTGTTCAGGCCTACGCCGGCGGCCCGGCCGAGGCCAATGGCGTCGCGGCTGCTGCCTTGGTCCCGATTGGCATCGAGAGGGGGTTCAATAATCGGTTCGAGCATGAAATCCGCTGTCGGTGTGATTTTCATTGTTCGCCCCTTTTCTTCAACAGCCCGATAACGCCTTTGGGTAGATACAGGGTCACGACGATGAACAGGGCACCGAGGAAGAACAGCCAATATTCCGGAAACGCCACGGTGAACCAGCTCTTCATGCCGTTGACCACGCCGGCGCCCAGCAACGGCCCGATCAGCGTGCCGCGCCCGCCGAGGGCCACCCACACGGCGGCCTCGATGGAGTTGGTCGGCGACATTTCGCTGGGGTTGATGATCCCCACCTGCGGCACGTACAGCGCCCCGGCCAGGCCACACAACACCGCGCTCAACACCCAGACGAACAGCTTGAAGCCTCGGGGATCGTAGCCGCAGAACATCAGGCGGTTTTCCGCGTCGCGCAGGGCGGTCAGCACCCGGCCGAACTTGCTGCGAGCCAGGCGCCAGCCGATGAACAGGCTCGCCACCAACAGCAGCACTGTGGCAAAAAACAGCACCGCGCGGGTGCCCGGCTCGGTGATGCCAAAGCCCAGGATCGAACGGAAATTGGTGAAGCCGTTGTTGCCGCCAAAGCCGGTCTCGTTGCGGAAAAACAGCAACATCCCGGCGAAGGTCAGGGCCTGGGTCATGATCGAGAAGTACACGCCCTTGATCCGCGAGCGGAAGGCGAAGAAACCGAACACCAGCGCCAGCAAGCCCGGCGCCAGCACCACCAGGCACATCGCCCAGAGGAAGCTGTCGGTGCCGGCCCAGTACCAGGGCAGCTCGGTCCACGACAGGAACGTCATGAACGCCGGCACGCCATCGCCGGCGGCCTGGCGCATCAGGTACATGCCCATGGCGTAGCCGCCCAGCGCGAAGAACAGGCCGTGGCCCAGGGAGAGCAAGCCGGCGTAGCCCCAGACCAGGTCCAGCGCCAGGGCGACAATGGCGTAGCAGAGGATCTTGCCCACCAAGGTCAGGGTATATGCCGAGACATGCAGCGGGTTATCCACCGCCAACAGCGACAACACTGGCAGGCTCAGCAGCACGGCGAGGATCACCGCGCCGACGGCGAGGGTGACTTTGGGTCCGGCCTTTTGCGTGGCCGTAAGCATCAGGGGCTGGTTCATCAGTCGATTACCCGTCCTTTAAGCGCGAAGAGGCCTTGCGGACGCTTCTGGATAAACAGAATGATCAGCGCGAGGATCAGGATCTTGCCGAGCACGGCGCCGATCTGCGGTTCGAGGATCTTGTTGGCGATGCCCAGGCCGAATGCGGCGAACACACTGCCGGCCAACTGGCCGACGCCGCCGAGCACTACCACCAGGAACGAGTCGATGATGTAGCTCTGGCCCAGGTCCGGGCCGACGTTGCCGATCTGGCTCAGGGCAACGCCACCGAGCCCGGCGATGCCCGAGCCGAGGCCGAAGGCGAGCATGTCCACCCGCCCGGTGGGCACGCCGCAGCAGGCGGCCATGTTGCGGTTCTGGGTCACGGCGCGCACGTTCAGGCCCAGGCGCGTCTTGTTCAGCAGCAACCAGGTCAGCACCACCACGAACAGCGCGAAAGCAATAATCACGATGCGGTTGTACGGCAGCACCAGGTTCGGCAGCACCTGGATCCCGCCCGACAGCCAGGCCGGGTTGGCGACTTCCACGTTCTGCGCGCCGAACACCAGGCGCACCAGCTGGATCAGCATCAGGCTGATGCCCCAAGTGGCGAGCAGGGTTTCCAGGGGCCGTCCGTAGAGGTGGCGGATTACCGTGCGTTCCAGGGCCATGCCGATGGCGGCGGTGATGAAAAACGCCACCGGCAAGGCGATCAGCGGATAGAACTCGATGGCGTTCGGGGCGAAGCGCTGGAACAGCATCTGCACCACATAAGTGGAATAGGCGCCGAGCATGAGCATCTCGCCGTGGGCCATGTTGATCACCCCCAGCAAGCCAAAGGTGATCGCCAGGCCAAGGGCGGCCAGCAGCAGGATCGAGCCCAGGGACATGCCGCTGAACGCCTGGCCCAGCAGCTCGCCGATCAGGAGTTTGCGCTTGACCTGGCCGAGGCTGGTTTCGGCGGCGGTGCGCACGGCGGCATCGGTTTCGACACCGGGTTCGAGCAGGTTTTCGAGGCGAGTGCGGGCCAGCGGGTCGCCGGTTTCCCCCAGCAGTCGCACGGCCGCCAGGCGCACGGCGGGGTTGGTGTCCACCAGTTGCAAATTCGCCAGGGCCAGGCTCAGGGCGGCGTGGACATCTTCGTCCTGCTCGCCGGCCAGTTGCCGATCAAGGAACGCCAGTTGCGCCGGGCGGGCGCTTTTTTGCAGCTGTTGCGCGGCAGCCAGGCGCACGCCGGCATCGACGGCGAGCAGTTGATGGCTGGCCAGGGCGGTTTCGATCAGCCCTCGCAAGCGGTTGTTCAGGCGCAGGGTCTTGGGTTGGCCATCGACGGTCAACTGGCCTTGCTGCAAGGCGTTGATCAGTTCGACACGCTCAGGCTCCGGCTGCGCGGCCCAGGTTTCCAGGAGCTTGGCCTGCTGGGTCGGGTTGGCGGCGACGAAGTCTTCGGCGTCGCCGGCATGGGCGCCCAGTGGCAACAGCAGGGCCAGGGCGAGGATGAGGCGGTAAAGGGCGGTGGGCATATGCTAGGCCTTGCGCAAACTTCTTTCTTTGTGGGAGCCAGCTTGCTCGCGATAGCGGTGTGTCAGTCACATGTCTTCTGGCTGATCCGCTGCTATCGCGAGCAGGCTCGCTCCCACAAGGGGTGTGTGTCGGCCCGGGGATCAGGGCCGACTCCCATGGGCTCAGTTGCTCTTCACCGCGTAGTCAGGCTTCTTGTCGTTGCCGGCGATGAACGGGCTCCACGGTTGCGCGCGGATCGGCCCTTCGGTCTGCCAGACCACGTTGAACTGACCGTCGGCCTGGATCTCGCCGATCATCACGGGCTTGTGCAGGTGATGGTTGGTCTTGTCCATGGTCAGGGTGTAGCCCGACGGTGCGGCAAAGGTCTGGCCGGCCAGGGCTTCGCGGACTTTGTCGACGTCGGTGGACTTGGCTTTTTCCACCGCTTGGGCCCACATGTGGATGCCGACGTAGGTGGCTTCCATCGGGTCGTTGGTCACGGCTTTGTCGGCACCCGGCAAGTTCTTGGCCTTGGCGTAGGCTTTCCAGGAGTCGACGAACTTCTTGTTCGCCGGGTTATCCACGGACTCGAAGTAGTTCCACGCCGCCAGGTTGCCGATCAAGGGTTTGGTGTCGATGCCGCGCAGTTCTTCCTCGCCCACCGAGAACGCCACGACCGGTACGTCGGTGGCCTTCAGGCCCTGGTTCGCCAGCTCCTTGTAGAACGGCACGTTGGAGTCGCCGTTGACGGTGGAAATCACGGCAGTCTTGCCGCCGGCCGAGAATTTTTTGATGTTGGCCACGATGGTCTGGTAATCGCTGTGGCCGAATGGGGTGTAGACCTCTTCGATGTCCTTGTCCGCCACGCCTTTGGAGTGCAGGAACGAGCGCAGGATCTTGTTGGTGGTGCGCGGGTAGACGTAGTCGGTGCCCAGCAGGAAGTAGCGCTTGGCGCTGCCGCCTTCTTCGCTCATCAGGTATTCCACCGCCGGAATCGCCTGCTGGTTCGGCGCCGCGCCGGTGTAGAAGACGTTCGGCGACATTTCTTCGCCTTCGTATTGCACAGGGTAGAACAGCAGGCCATTGAGCTCTTCGAACACCGGCAACACGGATTTACGCGACACCGAGGTCCAGCAGCCGAACACCACGGCGACCTTGTCCTGGGTCAGCAATTGCCGGCCCTTTTCGGCGAACAGCGGCCAGTTCGACGCCGGGTCCACGACCACCGCTTCGAGCTTCTTGCCGTTGACCCCACCCTTGGCGTTGATCTCGTCGATGGTCATCAACGCCATGTCCTTGAGGGACGTCTCGGAGATCGCCATGGTCCCGGACAGCGAATGCAGGATGCCAACCTTGATGGTCTCGGCGGCCTGGACGGTCCAGGTCATGCCCATCGCGGCAATGCTTGCCGAGAGTGTAAAAGCCTTGATCAAGCTACGACGCTTCATTGTGCGATCTCCGTGGACTTATGATTTTTAAGGGCAGATGCAAACGCTGGAAGCGCTTTTGCAAGGGGTGTGCCCAGTTGGAGAAAGGCGTTGAAACGCGGGGATGGCGGCGAGGCAGGAAAATGACAATGCACCATCAGTGACCGTATCGCGGGTGTTGGTGCAATGTGCCGCTCCGCATTGGGGCGTGGATCGGGGTTGACTCAAGGTGAAATTTTCAACTGCCCGACTATGCTGACGCTTCTGCCATTGTGAAGTAGGGGAATCCGTTTGAATGACGCTGGCGTTGCGAACCATTTTCTTTTGGACGAGACGGCTGTTTTTGACGTGCTGCCTGAAGTCAGACGGGCCGAGCATCCCCGATGGATGCATGTGACGCATTTGAGGGAAGGACGGTATTCGCTGATTCTCACCGCTGGTGAACGCCTTCGAAGTAGCACGCTGACGGTGTCTTCTGATTCAAGGTTATACGTTCGCTTTTCGGCTGCCCTGCCCAGCATCAGTTTGGATGGGCTCACCTGTGCCTTTGTTTTTTTGGATGATGGGGCCCAAGCCGAATGTCCACTTGGCATGTTTCATTTTGAAGGAGGGCCTACACCGTCGGAATGCAGGACGGTAACGCTGGATCTGGCTTGGTTGGCCGGCAAACGTGGCCGTCTCTTGATAGAGTGCGGGCCAGGTGCGCAGAACGATCCTACCGCCGACTGGCTAGCGATATCTGACTTGTGCATCGCCAGGGAGGGGGAGATGAAGGCCCTTCTGGCGAAGACACATCATTCAATGCGCATGAAAAACGAGATAGCGCATTTCAGTAGCGTCTACCGGAACGAGTTCTACTCCAAAGTGCAGGAACAACAGCGTGCTAATGCAATGGGCGTTGCTCGCAACGTGCGCCGATTGGATGGAATGGCTCCTGCGCCAGAGCGTGGTGCGCAGGCTGATGTTGTGATCCTCGAACCGTTCGAAGGTGAGGCAGCCTACTCCTATGCGACTCGTCTCCTGAGGGCGAATGTCCCGCAAACTCCGCCTGATTTCCAAGCGAGGCTGCGCCAGAAAGTCAGGGATCATGGGGAAATAAAAGTCTTGTCGATCTGCAGTGGCGCCGCGCGGATAGAGGCGGGCCTGTCGGCGGCTATTCCCGAAGGGGTGCAGTGGTCGCTGTTGGATATCAATGAGGACCTGCTGCAGATCGCTGCAACGCAGTTTCCGCCAGGCATCAGCCTCGACTTGATCGTGGCGGATGCGAACAACCTGGTGCCTACCGGTGAGCAGTGGGATGTCATTATTTGTGTTTCGGCATTGCATCATTTGGTAGAGCTGGAAAAGGTCATGTTCTTTATCTCCCGCAGTTTGAAAAATGACGGCGAGTTCTGGAGTGTCGGGGAGGCGGTGGGACGTAATGGCAATCGCTTGTGGCCCGACGCGATAGTCGCTGCTGATGCGGCGTTCTCAGCCTTGCCGGCGCGTTATCGGTTAAATGCCGATACCCAGGTCGTCGATTCAGTCATTCCAGACAAGGACCACTCGATTGGGTGTTTCGAGGGGATTCGAAGCGAGGACATTACCGCGCTGCTTGAACGCTGGCTCAAGCCTGTGGATGTTTACCGTACCAACTGCTTCCTCTGGCGAATGGTCAATCTGGCCTACAGTGGAAATTTCAATCTTGAACAAGCGCAAGATCGGGCGCTGGTCATTGATATGGTCCGAGCGGAGCTTGAGCATTTTCGTCATGGAGGGCTGGGGACCGAGCTGTTCGGCGTGTACAAAAAGAAGCATCTTTTCAACGACGGCGCATCAAGCCAATGAAGAAAAGCCCGCCGATGGCCGCGGTAGCGACCCCAATCGGCAAATCCTCCGGCGCGATCAGCGTGCGGGCCGCCACGTCCACCCACACCAGGAACAGGCTGCCGAGCAGCACGCAGGCAGGCAACAACCGACGGTGCTCGGCGCCCACCAGGCGCCTGGCGATGTGCGGCACCATCAACCCGACAAAGCCGATCGAGCCGCTGATGGACACCAGCACGCCGGTCATCAAGGACGCGATCAGGAAAATCCACAGCCGCACCTTCGCCGCGTTCAGGCCCAGGGTCACGGCGGTCTGCTCGCCGGCCATCAGCGCGTTCAAGGGCCGGGCCATGCCCAGCAGCAACACCAGCCCCAACAGCACGCTGGCGGCTGGCACGGCCAGCAGTTCCCAGCGCGCCAGGCCCAGGCCACCGAGCATCCAGAACATCACCGCCGAACTGGCGCGATGATCACCGAGGAATAACAGCAGGTTGGCCGCCGCCATCATCACGAAGGACACCGCCACGCCACACAGCAATAGGCGATCGCTCTCCAGGCGACCGTGGCGGGCAGCGATGGCCAGCACCAGCAACATGCTCAGCAATGCACCGATGAACGCGGCGAGGGGCAGGGTCAGCAGGCCGATGATTTCACCGACATGCAACACCACGATCACCGCACCCAGGGTCGCGCCGGAGGTGACGCCCAGCAGATGCGGATCGGCCAGTGGGTTGCGCGTGACCGCTTGCAGCACCGCGCCGATCAACGCCAGCCCCGCGCCCACCAGGGCTCCGAGCAGCAGGCGCGGGACGCGTATCAGCCAGACGATATGTTCCTGGCCGGGCGTCCAATACACCTCGCCGACACCGAAGGCCTTGTGCAGCAACAGGTCCCAGACCACGGCCACCGGCACGCGCGCCGGCCCGAAGCCCAGGGACACCACGCACGACACCAGCAACAGCGCGCCGAGAATCATCAGCAGGGCGGCGTAGCGACGATCGTTCATTGGCCGTGGAAACCCCGCGCCAGGGTTTGCACCGCCAGCACGTTATCGATGCCCGGGGTGGCCTGCACGTAGGGGATCACGATGAAGCGCCGGTGCTTGATCGCATCCACCGATTGCAGGGCCGGGTTCGCCAGCAAGAACTGCTGCTTCTGCTCGGCACTGACTTCGCCATAGTCGACGATCACGATGACCTGGGGGTTGCGCTCCACCACGTTCTCCCAGTTCACCCGGGTCCAACTGGTTTCCACGTCATCGAGGATGTTGCGTCCGCCGGCAGCGTCGATCAGGGCCTGGGGCATGCCCAGGCGCCCAGAGGTCATGGCGCGATCTTCGCCGCTGTCATACAGGAACACGCGCGGTCTTTGGGTTGGAAGATGCTTGCGCACCTCGGCCACCTGGGCCTGCATCGTCTCGATCAGCGCATCGGAGCGGTCCTGCACGTCGAAAATTTTCCCCAGGTTGCGCAGGTCGTTGTAGGTGTCTTCCAGGGAAGCCGGCGGACGTTTCATCACGAAGGCGCAGGATTCGGTCAACTCGTACACGTTGATGCCCAGTGGTTGCAGGGTTTGCGGGGTCAGGTCGCCGCCCACGCGCATGCCGTAGTCCCAGCCGGCGAAGAAGAAATCGACGTTGGCATCGAGCAGGGTTTCCACCGAGGGGTATTTGGCGGCCAGTTCCGGCAGGCCTTCGAGGATCTTCGCCATCTCGGGTGTCACCGATTTCCAACCGCTGATGCCGCTGTAGCCGACCATGCGCGGCTTGAGGCCCAAAGCGAGCATCATCTGCGTCATGTTGATGTCATGGCTGACGGCGTGGCGAGGGGCCTCGTTGAACACCACCTGGCGATTGCAGCTCTGGATCGTCAAGGGGTAGCGGGTGGCTTCGGCCAGGGCATGGGCACTGCCCAGCAGCAGGGGTAGCAACAGCAGCAAGCGCAAGGTCATGGTTGGGTTATCCAAGTGATTCGTGGGTAGCCGGACAGGGGATGTTCGTCCACCAGGGCTTCGACGCCGAACACCTCGCGCAACAGCTCGGCGGTGAGGACATCCCTGGGCGTGCCGCTGGCGACGATGCGCCCATGTTCGATCACGTACAGGCGATCGCAGAAGGCGGCCGCCAGGTTGAGGTCGTGGAGGCTGGCGAGGGTGCCGATGCCCAGGCCCTTGATCAGTTGGAGCAATTGCAACTGATAGTGGGGGTCGAGGTGGTTGGTCGGTTCGTCGAGGATCAACAACTGCGGTTGTTGGGCCAGGGCGCGAGCAAGGATCACCCGCTGTTTTTCCCCGCCCGACAACGTGGCGAAGGCATGATCGCCAAAGCCTTCGAGCCCCGCCGATTCCAACGCCTGGAGCACCCATCTGCGGTCTTCTTCGTTGTCGCCATCAAACAAGCCCTTATGAGGCGTGCGACCCATGGCGACCACTTCTTTCACCGTCAGGCCGAAGGCGTCGGGAAACTCTTGCAGCACCACGGCGATGCGCTGTGCGCACCAGCGCGAGGATTGTTGCCAGAGGTTGTGATGCTCGAGTCTGACCTCCCCCTGTTCCGGCCGGCTGAAGCGATAGGCGCAGCGCAACAGGCTGGTCTTGCCGCTGCCATTGGGGCCGATCAATCCGACAAACTCCCCGGCCGCCACCTGCAACGTGGCGTCACGCAGCTGGAACTGGTGATGGCAATGGCCATGGCCCAGGGGCGTCCAGGCGAGATTGGAAAGGGTCAGGGAGGTCATGCGTTCACTCAAGTTATTGGCTCGCAACCCCAGTCCATTGTGGGAGCGAGCCTGCTCGCGATCGCGGTGGGTCAGCCGATTAAGATGCGACTGACCGATTGCGATCACGAGCAGGCTCGCTCCTACAGGGGAAGGTATTCATCCTTTGGGAAGCGGGCGCGATTGTAGAGGTTTCGCGCCGCTTTTCGTTAACGCGCGGTCTTCAGCTTGAAGATGAGACGATCTCAGGTTGACGATTCAAGCGTGTGACGAGCCGGTCCAGCAACCACACCACCACCAGCGAAACCCCCACCAGCGGGAACACCACCGCCAGGGCCAGCATGATGAACACCCCGGTCTTCCACGTCGGCAGGTCGTGGCGCAGCGGCGGGACGCCGAACTTGCCCAGGGGCCGGCGCTTCCACCAGATCACCACGCCGCTCACGGCGCTGAGCAGGATCATCAGGCAAACCAGCAGCACAAGGATCTGGTTCAGCGGGCCGAACATCTTGCCTTCGTGCAGCATCACGCCGGTTTCGGTGGCGCGGGCCACGACGCTGTAATGTTCCCAGCGCACATCGGCCAGGACCTTGCCGGTGTATTGGTCCACGTGCAGAGTCGCGTCGTTGCGCGGGTCATCGGCGAACACGGCGATGGTGAACACGCCCGAGGCGGTCGTTGGGAAGGTGATGCTGTAGCCGGGCTCGACCTGGCGTTCGGCGGCGATGTCCTGCACCGCCTGCAGGCTGACGGTTGGCGCGGCGGGGCCTTCGTGCATGCCGCCGTGGGCCATGTGTTCGGCATGGTCGCCGGACATCGGCATCGGCGTGTTCTCCATGGCCCATGGCACGGTCTGGCGGTGAGCGTTGTTGAGGCTGCCGGCTTCGACGTCGGACTTGGGCACGTCATTCCACATCGCCGCCGGGAAGCGGTTCCAGAGGTCCGCGTATTGCTTGCCCCAAAAGCCGGTCCAGGTCATGCCGCTGAGCAACATCACCAGCAGGAACGCGGCGCCCCAGAAGCCGACGACGACGTGCAGGTCACGCCAGAACACCCGCCCGCGCGCGCTCCAGCGCGGCCAGAGGACGCCGGCCGACGACTGCCCGCGCGGCCACCACAGGTACAGGCCGGAAACCACCAGCACCACGCCCCAGCCGGCGGCCATTTCCACCAAGCGGTCACCCACCGTGCCGATCAGCAACTCGCCATGGATCGCCCGGGCCATGGCTTGCAGATTGTTTTTTGCATCCTGCTCGCCGAGTACGTTGCCACGGAAGGGGTCGATGAAGACGTTCAGCTCGTGGCCCTTGTCGATCACCACGAATTGCGCGCTGCGTTCGGCGCTGACCGGTGGCAGGTACTGCGTGACCTGGCCTTCGGGGTAGGCCTGGCGGACCTGCTTGAGCAGATCGTCGGCTGCCAGGGTGTGATGCCCGGCCGGTACGTTCAACAGGTTGCCGTACATCAATGGGTCGAGTTGCGGCTTGAACAGGTAAATGATGCCGGTCAGGGCCAGCATGACCATGAACGGCGCCACGAACAGCCCGGCATAAAAATGCCAGCGCCAGGCCAGGTTGTAGAAGTTCGGTTTCGGTAGGCTCATTGCAAAGCGCTCCGCAGGGCAAATTCGGTTCTTCAAATGGGGGCTGAACGATGCAATCGATGTGGGAGCGAGCCTGCTCGCGAAAGCGGACCAGCCAACAATGATGTGAATGACACATCACTTTCGCGAGCAGGCTCGCTCCCACAGTTTTTTATGTTTGCTTCGGCCAAGCTGTCAGGCGCTCATACCCGCATGCAGGACAGCCTTGGGCTGTCCCGCATGCGGGTGAGCAAGCGTCAGGCTTACGCGTCGAGGGGCGGTGCGCGGGTGCGGGCGCCAGGGAAGAGCGCCGGTCGGGCATGGCCCAGGCGCGGGAAAGGGCTCGTGTAGGTGCGGGTAAACGGTGTGGCGAAGACGGTGAACGTGTGGCCGCCAGGCAACGCGGGGCAGTTGAACAGCAGGCTGCAATAACCGCATTTCTCCCACAGCGCATGATGGTCGCTCTGGGGCGGGCAATCGTCATCTGCTGGCGCTTCGTGCGCCGACATGTCCATGCCCATCTCCATGTCCATGCCTATGGATACAGGCGTGGACATGGACATGCGCTGATCCATCGGCATCGACTGGGAAACCAGCGGGCCGATAAATATCATCAGCATGGCGAACAGGCTGATCCAGCTACCGCGGGTCAGGCTCAATGGCTGACGGCGGTGCATGGAAAGGCTGGCGCGACGAAGTTGCATGGGCGGCTATGTCTATTGGGCGTGCATGTGCGTTTGGGTGCCGTCGGGGGCTTTTTTCTGCACCGTGACGTTCACCGTGACATCCCCGGCCTTTTCGAAATGCAAGGTCATGGGGAAACGTTTGCCGTCGCTGAGCAGGCTACGGTCCTTCAGGTCCAGCAGCATCACGTGGTACGCCATCGGTGCGAAGGTCACCGTTGCGCCTGGAGCGATAACTATGCCGTCCACCGGTTGCATTTTCATCAAGTCGTTTTGCATCACATGTTCATGGAGCTCGGCCTTGCCGGCGATGGGTGAGTCGACACTGAGCAGTTTATCCTCGGACCTGCCGCTGTTGTGGATAATGAAGTAGCCGGCGACGGTCGGCGCATTGGGCGGCAATTCCTGGGACCACGGGTGGGCGATCTCAAGCTCCCCGGCCTTGTACTGGTGAGCTTGGGCGAAGCCAACGGGAAGCAGCAGGGCGACCAGCAGGATGAGTCTGTTCAACATGGCAATTCTCCGGAACGATTCAGGGCGCAGGTGGGTGCGGAAGAATCAGGCCAGAGGCGAGGCGCGGGGATTTAGACTGGGCCATTGTTGGCGTGGCGTGGGGCTGTCGAGCTTCGAATGGACGACATTGCGATGGGCCAGTTGCGCATCCAGATACAACTGCGGGGCGTGCCCGGCAATCGCCACCAACGGCGCCGGGCCTGAGCAGCACCAGCAATGCTGCATGGTCGAGTGAGGATCCTGTCGCGGCGTTCCCTGTTCGAACTTACCCAGGGAAATCGCTACCATTTTTGTTCCGCCGGAAGAGCAGAAACTGCCCCAGAGCAATTGTTCGGTTGGCGTGTCGGCGGTCGCACCGCTGCCATTGGAAAGCGGCATGGCGAGCATGTTGAACAGCACTGCGAAGCAGGCGATCCAGGCAAATGCAAGCCGTTGTCGGGACATGGGGCAATCCGCTCGGTTGGGCGATCAGGTGGCCGGTATTTAGCCTGATCGGGAGGCAGAAGTAAAAAAGCCACGTGCGGTGTAGGGTCGCAGGGCTTGTGAGTAACAGTAGCAAAATATTTTCAGATGAGTGGTGCTGACAGGACAGGCTTGTAGGACTGTGCAGGTTTCTGTCAGGCCTACTGCCGCAGCCCCTGCAACACCTCATCCGCCGTCCCAAACTCCCGATCCACCTCCGGCAACACTGGCCGCTTCAGTACCAATACCGGCACTCCTCGCTCCCGCGCCACGTCCAGCTTCGGTTCAGTCGCGGTGCTGCCGCTGTTCTTGCTCACCAGCACATCGATCCGCCGCCGTTCGAACAGCTCACGCTCGCCCTCGATATGAAACGGCCCCCGGGCTCCAATCACTTCGCAGCGCTCATTGCCGGGGTAAACGTCCAACGCCCTCAAGGTCCAGAATTGCTCTGGCGGGATTTCATGCATGTGTTGCAGCGGCTCTCGGCCAAGGGTGAACAGAGGCCGGTGGAAGGGGCGCAGGGCTTGGATCAGTTCGGCCCAGTCGGCGACTTCGCGCCAGTCATCGCCGGCCCGGGGCTGCCAGGCCGGACGGCGCAGGGCCCAGCAGGGGATGGCACAGGCGTGGGCCGCATGGGCGGCGTTGTGGCTGATTTGGGCGGCGTAGGGGTGAGTTGCATCCAACAGCAGGTCGATGCCCTCGGCGCGGATGAATTGCGCCAATCCTGCGGCGCCGCCATAGCCGCCGACGCGCACCTGGCAGGTCAGGTCGGTGGGGATGCGGCCGATGCCGGCCAAGCTGTAGATGTGCTGGGGGCCAAGCGTGCGGGCGATGGCCAGGGCTTCGGTGACGCCACCGAGGAGCAGGATACGTTTCATTTCAAGGCTCTTCATGACAAGGCTCCGGCGTGACCGACAATCCCACCCTGGCGGTCGATGGCGAAGACTTCGACTTGGACCTGGGCCGGCACCACGCTGCGGGCGAACGCCAGCGCGTGCTCGCACACTGCATCGCCGAGGGCGATGCCGGCGGCGCTGGCCATTGCCAGGGCTTGCTGGCTGGTATTGGCTTGCCGGATGCCCTGTTGCAAAACCTCATCGGCGCCGAGGGCGGCGGCCCATTCGGCCAGTTGTGGCAGGTCGATGCTCGAATGGCGGCTGTGCAGGTCCATGTGGCCGGCGGCAAGTTTGCTGATCTTGCCAAAGCCGCCGCAGAGGCTGAGTTTTTCCACCGGTACCTTGCGCACATGCTTGAGCACGGCGCCGACGAAATCGCCCATTTCGATCAGGGCGATTTCCGGCAGGTTATAGACCCGGCGCATGGTGTCTTCGCTGGCGTTGCCGGTGCAGGCGGCGATGTGCAGGTAGCCGTTGGTTTTCGCCACATCGATGCCCTGGTGGATCGAGGCGATGTAGGCCGCGCAGGAAAAGGGCCGGACGATGCCGCTGGTGCCAAGGATCGACAGGCCGCCGAGAATGCCCAGTCGCGGGTTCATGGTTTTCAGCGCCAAGGCTTCGCCACCCTCGACATTGACCGTGACTTCGAAGCCACCGGCGTAGCCGCTTTCCTCGGCCAGCCGGCCCAGGTGATCGTTGATCATCTGGCGTGGCACCGGGTTGATTGCCGGCTCACCGACGCCCAGCACCAGCCCCGGTCGCGTCACCGTGCCCACGCCGCGACCGGCGACGAAGCGCACGCCGGGTTCGGCTACCAAGCGCACTTGGGAAAACAGCAGGGCGCCGTGGGTCACGTCCGGGTCATCGCCAGCGTCCTTGATCGTCCCGGCCTCGGCGCCTTGCTCGGTCAATCGACAGAACTCCAGCCGCATCTGCACCTGCTTGCCCTTGGGCAAGACGATTTCCACGGCGTCGGCCTCGGTGCCGCGCAACAACAAGCGGGCCGCCGCCAGGCTGGTGGCGGTGGCGCAACTGCCGGTGGTCAGGCCGCTACGCAGGGGGGCGGGTTGTTCGGCGGTTTCGTCACGCATCGAGGGGCTTCGTCAGGTCCAGCAAGGTAATCGGTAGCGCCTGGCGCCAGGTGTCGAACTCACCCAACGGCTGCGCCTGGGCAATGTGGATGCGGGTCAGCTCACCGCCATGGCGTTCGCGCCAGCCCATGAGGGTCATTTCGCTCTGCAGGGTCACGGCGTTGGCGACGAGCCGCCCGCCGGGCTTGAGGTGGGCCCAGCAGGTGTCGAGTACGCCTTCGCGGGTGACGCCGCCGCCGATGAACACCGCGTCCGGCCGCTCCAGGTTTTCCAACGCTTGCGGGGCGCTGCCGCGAATCAATTGCAGGCCCGGCACGCCGAGTGTGTCGCGGTTGCGTTCGATCAAGCCTTGGCGGCCCTCGTCGACTTCGATGGCCAGGGCCCGGCAACTGGGGTGGGTGCGCATCCATTCGATGCCGATGGAGCCGCTCCCGGCACCGACATCCCACAGCAATTCACCAGGCGTGGGGGCGAGGCGGGCGAGGGTGATGGCGCGCACGTCGCGCTTGGTCAATTGGCCGTCATGTTCGAACGCGGTGTCCGGCAGACCGGCCAGGCGTGACAGGCGCTGTGTCGATGGTTCGGCCCGGCATTCGATGGCGATCAGGTTCAGGTCGGCGACGGTTTCATCGGACCATTGCGCGGCGCAACCGTCGATCCGGCGTTCTGCCGCACCGCCGAGATGCTCCAGCACAGTCATGGCGCTCGGGCCGAAGCCGCGCTCGCGCAGCAACGTCGCCACCGCGCCGGGGCTGTGGCGATCATTGCTCAGCAGCAACAGCCTCACGCCTGTGGATAAATACCCATTGAGCACCGCCAGGGGGCGCGCCACCAGCGACAGCGGGACCACGTCCTGCAGCGGCCAGCCCATGCGCGCCGCCGCCAGCGAACAAGAGGACGGCGCGGGGATGACCAGCATCTGATCACCCGGCACTTGTTTCGCCAGGCTGGCGCCCACGCCATAGAACATCGGATCGCCGCTGGCCAGCACGCACACTGCTTCGCCCTTTCGAGCCAGCAGCGGCTCCAGGGAGAACGGGCTGGGCCATAGCTCCCTTTCGCCGCGAATACACAGTGGCAACAGTTCCAACTGACGAGCGCTGCCCAGAATCCGCGGCGCCCGCAGCAATGCATGGCGAGCCGTTCGGCCCAGGCCCTTGAAGCCATCTTCACCGATGCCCACTACAGTCAGCCAGGGGGTCATCTCTGTTCCTCGAATAAATGGGGTTGTTCGGCGCACTGGTTGCGTCCGCGAACCGGGCCGCCATCATACCGCGCCCTGGCGGATCAGGCGTGGACCATCCCTCGTGGGAGCGAGCCTGCTCGCGATGCCGGCGTCACATTCAACACTCATTTTTTCAGGCACACCGCTATCGCGAGCAAGCTCGCTCCCAAGTGTTCGCCTTTGCTGAACAGCATTGCTCCCACAGTGGGATGTGTGATGGATACAGGATTTGTGTATGCACGATCGGCAATCCGACCAGCAAGCTTTTCATGACCCCAGGCAAAGCAGGCATAATGGCGGCCTTTCGCCGATGCGGCGCTCCTACTTGCCGGTTATAACTTGAACGAACGTCCGTCCCGCCACGTCATACGCCCCTCGGGTTGCCCCGGGTTGCTGCGTGTCGTCCAGGCGCTGGACGGTGGGATCTGTCGGATCAAGCTCGATGGCGGTTCGATCCAGGCGGACCAGGCCGAGGCCGTGGCATTGGTGGCCGAGCGGTTCGCCGGCGGTGTGATCGAGGCGACCAACCGAGCCAACCTGCAAGTTCGTGGGATCGGCCCCGAGCGCGACGCGCTGATCGAGTCTTTGCTGGCTGCTGGGCTTGGCCCTCGCAATCCGGCCGGCGATGACGTGCGCAATCTCATGCTCAGCCCCTCGGCCGGCATCGATCGGCGGATGCTCATCGACACTCGCCCATTGGCCGAACAGATCCTCACTACGTTGCAAACCCACGAACGTTTCCATGAACTGTCGGCCAAGTTCGCCGTGCAACTGGACGGTGCAGAAGCACTGGCGATGCTGGAACATCACCACGACCTGTGGTTGTCGGCGTTGGTACGCGATGGTGAGCCCTGGCTGGCCTTCGGCTTCGCTGGCGTCCCGCTGGACGAGCCGGCGGGACGGGTACCCCTGGCCGAAGGGCACGCCTTGGTGGTGGCGGTACTTGAGCTGTTCCTCGACCTGGCCCGCCCCGACCAGAACCGCATGCGTGAGTTGCTGGCTGAACTCTCCGCGGATGAATTCGTCACGCTTTTGGCCCGCCGGGTACCGCTGCAACCCTGCCCGGATTGGCGGCGGGTTGCTTCGACTGATGGCTTGCACATCGGTATTCATCCCCAGCATGACGAGGGCGTTTTCGTTGGCGCCGCGGTTCCCCTGGGCCGGCTCGATGCCGCCATGCTGCGCGGCGCGGCGCGGCTGGCGCGGGAGAAGGGCGACGGCAGCCTTCGTTTCACCCCTTGGCAAAGCCTGTTGCTGCCTAACGTTCGCGCCGATAACGCCGCCGGTGTACTGGCGCGGCTTCAGGCGCTGGGCCTGTTGGTTTCGGTCGATCAGCCCCTGGCGCAGCTCATCGCGTGCACCGGGTCCAGTGGCTGCGCCAAGGCCATGGCCGACACCAAGGCCGACGCTCACCAATTGGCGGAGCGGCTGCACCGCCGTGGCCAGGCGCTGAGCATTCATTTGTCCGGTTGCCCGCGTTCCTGCGCGGCGGCCCATATCGCGCCCGTCACCTTGTTGGCGGTCGCCCCCGGTCGTTATGACCTGTATTTTCGCGATGCGACGCTGCCGGGTTTCGGCGCGTTGCAGGCGCACAATCTGACTATCGAAGCGCTCGACCACTGGCTCGACGCTCATCCCCGGAGCCCCCTTGATGCTTGATTACATCCGCGACGGTCAGGAGATCTATCGCAACTCCTTCGCGATCATCCGCGCCGAGGCCAACCTGGCGCGCATACCGGCCGATCTGGAAAAACTCGCGGTGCGGGTGATCCACGCTTGCGGCATGGTCGAGGCGGTCGATGGCCTGCAGTTTTCCGAGGGCGCGGGCACGGCCGGTCGCCAGGCGCTGGCGGCCGGCGCGCCGATCCTGTGCGACGCGCGGATGGTTTCCGAGGGCGTGACGCGGGCTCGCCTGCCGGCCAACAATCCGGTGATCTGCACCTTGCGTGACGAGCGCGTGCCGGCGTTGGCCCTGGACCTGGGCAACACCCGCTCGGCGGCGGCCCTTGAGCTGTGGCGCCCACACCTGGAAGGCAGCGTCGTGGTCATCGGCAATGCTCCAACGGCACTCTTCTACCTGCTGGAAATGCTCGACGCCGGGGCGCCAAAACCGGCCCTGATCCTCGGTTTTCCGGTGGGGTTTGTCGGCGCCGCCGAATCCAAGGCGGCGCTGGCGGCCAACAGCCGGGGCGTGCCGTTCGTGATCATGCAAGGGCGGCTCGGCGGCAGCGCCATGGCCGCCGCCGCCGTCAACGCCCTCGCCACGGAGGTGGAATGATGCAGCAGCCAGGACGCCTGATCGGCCTCGGCGTAGGGCCCGGTGACCCCGAACTGATCACAGTCAAAGCCTTGCGCCTGCTGCGCGAATCGCCCGTGGTGGCGTACTTCGTCGCGAAGGGCAAGAAGGGCAACGCTTTCGGCATCATCGAGGCGCATTTGCAGGTCGCGCAAACGTTGCTGCCGCTGGTCTATCCAGTCACCACCGAGGTGCTGCCAGCGCCGCTGTCCTATGAAGAGGTGATCGCCGACTTCTACGACACCGCCGCCGAACAGTTGGCGGTACACCTGGACGCCGGTCGCGACGTGGCGGTCATCTGCGAGGGCGACCCGTTCTTCTACGGCTCCTACATGTACCTGCACGATCGGCTGGCCGAGCGTTATGTCGCCGAAGTCATCCCGGGCGTGTGCTCGATGCTCGGTGGTGCCTCGGTGCTCGGCGCGCCGCTGGTCTATCGCAACCAGAGCTTGTCGGTGCTTTCGGGGGTATTGCCCCACGGGGAACTCAAGCGCCGGCTGGCCGACGCCGACGCGGCGGTCATCATGAAGCTGGGACGCAACTTCCCCAAGGTTCGACAGGTGTTGCAGGAGCTGGGTCTGGATGGGCGGGCGTTGTATGTGGAGCGAGCTACCATGGCCAATCAGAAAATCGTCCCGCTGGATGAAGTCGAGCCGATGTCCTCGCCGTATTTCTCGCTGATCATCGTCCCTGGCGAACGGTGGCAGGGATGACGGCAAAAGCTCCTGCCATTGTCATTCTCGGCACCGGCAGCCTGGCAACGGCCCGGCGAATCCAGCAGCGTTATCCCGAGGCTTTGATCCATGGGCTGGCGGGCCGGGTCGAGGGCAGCGATCGGCCATACGCCGAGTTTGGCGCAACGTTGCGCCAGCTCTATCAGGAGGATTCGCCGATCATCGCGCTATGCGCGGCTGGCATTGTCATCCGCACGCTGGCGCCGCTGTTGCTGGAGAAGGGCGTCGAGCCGCCGGTGCTCGCCGTGGCCGAGGATGGCAGCGCCGTGGTGCCGTTACTGGGCGGCCTGGGGGGCGTGAACGTCATGGCCCGCGAGATTGCCGGGGCGCTCCAAGTCGCGCCGGCCATCACCACCAGCGGCGAATTGCGTTTCGGCACATGCCTGCTTAATCCGCCAGGCGGCTACAGCCTTGGCGACCTGGAGCAAGGCAAGCGCTTCGTGTCCGACCTGTTGGCCGGTGAGCCGGTGCGGATCGAGGGCTCGGCGCCGTGGCTGGACCAGGCGCAGTTGCCACAGGATGCACAGGCGCGGCTGGCGATTCGTGTCGACAGTGCCGCGGGCGTGCCGGCGGCGGATGAGTTGCGCATCTATCCGCGCAACGTCGTGGTCGCGGTGAGCGCCGGCGCGTCAGACGATTCCACCGCCATTGTCCAAGCGCTGGCCCAGGCGGGGCTTGCAGTGCAGTCACTGGCCTGCCTGTTGGCGGCGGACAGCGACATGGCGCGCCCGCAATTGCAACAAGCCGCTTCGGCCTTGGGCGTACCGCTGCGATTCGCCGCGCCCGACGGCAGCGTCGCGCAGTGGCTGGCCGGTGCCTTGGGGCAGCCGGTATCGATTCAGACCACGGGCAATATCGCCATTGCCGTGGCCGCACAACCCGTCGATCCGCAACGGATCGGACGCGCGCGCGGACGTCTGGCGGTGATCGGTCTTGGCCCTGGCGCGGCCGAGCTGATGGTGCCGGCCGTGCGCGCCGAACTTGACCGCGCCACCGACGTGCTGGGGTATGAAACCTATGTGCGCATGGCCGGCCCTTTCCGTGCCGACCAGATGCAGCATTGCACCGACAATCGTGAAGAGATGCAGCGCGCCCGGCACGCCTTTGAACTGGCTGCCCAGGGGCGATCGGTGGTGGTGGTGTCTTCGGGTGACCCTGGCGTATTCGCCATGGCGGCGGCGGTGCTCGAAGCGTTGCATGAATCCAGTGACCCGGGCTGGCATAACGTCGACTTGCAAATCCTGCCGGGCGTGTCGGCCTCCCTGGCCACTGCCGCCCAGGCCGGCGCGCCGCTGGGGCACGATTTCTGCGTGATGTCGCTGTCGGACAATCTCAAGCCCTGGTCGATTATCGAGAAGCGCCTGGCCCTGGCGGCGGAAGCCGACCTGGCCCTGGCGTTCTACAATCCGATTTCCCGTTCTCGCCCATGGCAACTGGGCCGTGCGCTTGAGATCGTGGCAGAACACCGTGCTCCGGATACTCCGGTGGTCTTGGGGCGCGACATAGGCCGTCCCGGCCAGACATTGCGTGTTACGACACTGGGGCAGCTGACCCCGGAGCAGGTCGACATGCGCACGATGGTGCTTGTGGGTTCTTCCACGACCTGTGTCTTCCCTCGTGCCGAGGGTGGGAACTGGGTCTACACCCCACGGTGGTACGGCGATAAACCGCTCTGAAAAAATCTGGCGGCCCGTTCGGGTCGCTGTCTTTAAGTTACCCTCCTTTTTATGAGTCTGGACCGATTCGTTGAGGCGAGTTAGTTCAGGTTAGTTGTCAGGTCTTGTTTGACGGTATTCGGCTGCCTCGCGGTGAAGTGTAACTTTTTAATGGTTTTATCTTGAATGATGATTGACGGAGCGACTGGTTGAGGTTCGCCCGGGTGACGGTTATGTTTGTGTCGTCAAATGTGAACTGTTCTATTGTTTTTTAAAAGTATGCGCGAGTGCAGGGAAGTGCTCGATTAAAACAATGCCCGCCCCGTCGGGCTGTTATATCAAATGGAATTGCCGTTTTATGAAACGATTCAAAGATTCACCCGTGAGGGATTACGCCACTTTCGACAAGTTGGTGGCGCGCGATGCGCTAGAGCGAATATTGACGCCTTATACAGGTACCGAAGGATACGACGCAGCGCTTAGATACTATGACAGCTGTGTCAAAACGCGAGATACGCCTGAAATGCTGACGCCTTTGGCGTTCCTGAAAAGAACCTTGGAGTCGCTTCAGGGGCAAAGCAGGCGTAGGCGTGCGTCAGAATCGTCTTCGGACCCGGCCAGCGAGGATAGGGGCCTGAGGCGTAGTCATCGCAGGGTAGAAAGTTACGAAACGCGCCTGTCCAACCGTATTGAGTTAATGAAACAACCTGTCAGCGAAGTGCCACGAAAACTGCATTTTGTTTGGCTTGGCGGAGGCTTGGGCGATATTCAGCTGGATTACCTTCGCCTGTGGAAACAGGTAATGCCCAAAGATTTCACCGTGAATGTCTGGCATGACCCGGATGGGCTATTGGTACACGAAACTACGCGAATTATCGTTGAGGCGGCGAAGGCTGATACATGGGGTGGCGAAGAGCAGGTCGCGACCTCGGGTCATGAACTGGCGGATCGCTATGAAGTGCGAGTAACGGCCCTAAAGCGCCAGATGTCCAGGCACATCGATCGGGCAGTTCAGCAGGGTAAAAATGCAGATGAGGCGCGCATCGATTTATTGGTTCGCGGATATGAACGCGATGAAAGTGTTCTGCGCGCACTGAAGAATAAGAACGCTAAAGTCATGCACGGTTTGAGCGACGAAGGCGTGCAACTGCGCAGTGTCCGTGAGCTTCAGGCTTTCCCTCGTCTGGGGGATTTTTATCATCGTGAAATGTCCTTGCGCGGCAACCTCGCGGCAGCCTCGGACATTGTGCGGATGCTGGTGGTGCATGACGAAGGTGGTATCTACAGCGATGTGGACTTCTTGCCACCCTTTGTCCAGAGCATGGCGGGCATTGATGTCAGCCGTCTCAAGCGTGCCGAACGACTGGGTGTGTTGCAGTTACTGCTGAACAAGAATCCCGGTTGGATGCCGGGTCGCCAGGCGCTGGTCGATCGATACACGGACTACACCGCTGACATCCCTGAAGAGCATCGCGGGGCGTTGGAACAATTTGCAGAAACTGCCCCGTCGTCGAAGGAGGTGTTTGCGCCGTTTACGGATGGCCGTGCGCGTGCCGACAGTTTGCGCCTGGCCCAGATCGACGATGGGGAATCCAATGCCTTGATTGTCAGCCATCCGGGGTCGGCTGCGGTCAATGCCATTATCGAGCGCTTCGAGATTCATCATCAGGCATTGCTCGCCGTTGAGCGCGAAGCCGGAAAAGATAATATCAATTTCCATGAGGCCGACCGCATCTCGAATCTTGCGGAGGGAGTTCTCAAGGTTGAATTCGATATCGTCGACGAAAAGACCGGCATTGAAGATCGCCGTGCCATGAGGCTTCGCGTGGCAATAATGGACTATTTCAGTGACGGTTTACGTCCCCAGGCCGAGGGATCGATATTCCTGACGGGGCCGGGCGCCGTGCGGGCGGGCCTGATGGAGTATGGGAGCAGGTTCCTCACGCCACAGGGGGCTGAAGCGCTGCGCAAATCCGTTCGGTTGAACACGGGCTTCAACAACATGACGGAGGAAGAGCAGGACCATTCATGGAAGGAAAATGCCGCAGACATGGACGCCTGGTTCGCGGCCGAAAAAGCTCGCTGGACCGAGGGCCGAATGCAAGCCCGCTACACCGCGAACCTGGCGGAACTGCTCAAGCCGTACAGTATCGAGTTCGAGGAAGGCTGGCCGGTGATCGAGGGGCGCCATGTACTCTCCACCGACGTGCTACAGCCACTCGCCGATGAGTTGGGCGAGCCCTTCATTGCCGCGATGAGTCAGGGCCACACCGGTGAGGTGGTATTCGATGAGGTCATTCCCCTGGGGTTCGATGACCGCCAATCCATTCGTGCCCAAAGCAACGGAAAACTCATGCCAGCGCCACCGCGCGAACAGCGGGTGCAACCGTTATCCATTGGGCAACTCTTGAACGAGATGGCTGGCGGGCATCTTGACGTTCTCCAGTTGGGACCGCTGCAACGCCTTCAGATTGGGGCATTGATCGGTTTGAAGAGGCTGGACAATGCCAGTTTCGACGCGGCTCGCCCGCAGTTGGAAAACCTGCTCAATGATTTCAAGAAACCCGGGACCCTGAACCGTTACACAGCAATCGAGCGCGCGTTATATGCGCATCAGGCCCCGGCGTTCCTGGCAGGGATTGAAAGTGCGGTGAACGGTGGTCCCCGGCATGACGAAACCGCGTTGGGGCTGAGGAGGTCCCTGCTCGAAAAGCCGTTGACGTTACGTCAGTGGGGTCAATACGTAGAGCGCGTCCAGCAGGCGGCGATGCATGAATACCGGAGCCAGATAGTCAGGCGGTTGAACACTGTTCTGTTTGCCGTTGACCCGAACGCTTTCAGGTCCGTACCACAGGACCTACTGTTCCAGGGCCCGGGTGATCGCGTAGCTGGGCGTTGCTACCCATTGTCCCTGGCCATGGCGGCTGCTTTTTCTCAGGGGGCGGATGCCATTCGAACCCTGTGTAATCGATTCGAGCTGGCGATCGCGGCATCTGACGAGGGGGACTCGCCTGATTTCATGAGCAGCCTGGAATCGTTGCGTGAGATGAAAGTGGACAACGTGGGTAATGCCCTCGAACGCGCTGATCTGGGTGAGGTCGTGCATATTCTGCAGAACAAGACGGCCAGTACATTGATGCTCAATTCAGATAATCACGTCATGCTTGCCGCAAAGACTATCGAAGGCGGACACGAAACCTACCACTTCTACGATCCGAATTTTGGCGTGTTCGGTTATGAGGACGCCACGGGTTTTACGAAGGCGCTGGAAGAGTTTTTTATCACCCAGGGGATGGCCGCCCAGTACGGCGCATATGGCGAAGAGACTCATCCTTCGTTTGACTTGATCGAGCTGGATGGTAGCCGGGTGGCAAAGGAGGTATTACCCAATACGGTACGGGTTTCGCAGTTGTTGCTACCCGACGCCTTACGAGGCCAGTCGCAACGCTCTGTCAGGACGCGGATCGCCAGCGCCCGGGGACAATCGCTCCAGGACAATCCGCGACTTGGCAGTTGCTTGCTGGCCTTGGATGGCCATTGGTGGGCGCAACAGATCGCTGACGCGACAACGCGTTTGCAACAGACGAGTGAGTCTGCCTCAAGCCTCGTACCGCTGTTCGACACTCTGGAGGGTGATCCGGACGGGACGTACCGGATAACCATGGTCGATCCGGCCGATCCAGGGCATCCGGTACAGATCAAGACCGATGACCATCGTCTCCTGCGCATAAAAAACCACCTTTCGGAACGTTTCTCGACGTTGGCCAACCAGCCCACCGCCACGGACGATGCCCATGCGGTGGGCGGCGTTCATACGTTGAACGCCGGTTTCGCCATCCAGGCGTTGATGAACGCGCTGAGGGGACGGGAAGGGGCCGACCGTCCCCTCACCCTGGCGGTGCGATTGCATGCCTATGTCAATTACGCGCAAATGGCCCATGGCACTGTGGCCGACGTCGCCGGGCTGGTCGGCCTGGTTCGCAAAGCGTTGGATGAGGAGAAACTGATCGCTAGCACCGTCGCGCCGGTGGTCAAGGCCTCCGTGGGCGCCACTATGAGCGAAGCGACGGGGGGGTTGCTGCAACTGGCGAATGTCGGGTTCGACATCTACCAATTAGCGACCGCGCATAACGATGTTGAACGCGCGCAGTTCGGTACCCAACTGGCTTTCGATTCGGGCGGCCTTGCATTGTCGGCGGGTGCCCTGATGGCGGGCGCCACGACCGGGGCGTTCCTCGGCAGCGCTTCCGTGTTGCTGGCGGGGCTGGGCGTTGGAGTCGCCGCACTGGCCCAGGGGTTTGCCAACATTGCCGAGGAAGCCAAGCAGGTCGGGTTGTTTTTCGATGAGGTGGCAAAAGCCCACTTGAACGCCTATCGGCTCGACGCGGCTCATGGCGCCTGGAAGCCACGCCCGTCGCTGATCATCGACGCCGTGAATCTGGCCGATGGAACCCTGAACCTGGGCAGTCCCAAGCTGTATCCCTTGTACGATCATTTTGGCGTGCCATCGTTTTCGACCGACCGCGGCCAGCCGATCGATATCCGCGGGGAACTGGACTTGCCGTCTCGAGTCAGCTTCACGCCGCCCGCCGGCCAAGCCATCGTCTTGCCGTGCATTCCGCAGACCTGTTACCGCTACGAATACAAGGCTCTGCCCTTTGCGAACTGGCGCCATGACACCGGTTTCGACACGGCGCGACGCCTGGAGAAAAGAAAGGCGAACGGCGAATGGCTGTTCCTTTTTTCCTTCTATTCGTTTCCCAGTGACTACATCCTCCATCGTCTTTTCGAGCCGGACTATAGTTCAACCACGATCGATGTAGTGCTGGATGATACCGATCGTTCGCTGGTGATCCCCGAGCTTCCGCCGATCTGGCACAAATTGATCACTTATCGCATCCAGGGCGCCGGCAAGCGGTGTGCGGTGCTGATCAACCCCGGTGTGAAGCTGGCTCTCGGTACAACGCAATCAGGTCATTCGACCTGGATACTGGACGCTCCCTGGGCCGAGGAAAGCGATATCAAGTTTCCATCCACGGAACGTCTGTCCATTGGTGACGTTGAGGTGACATTCACTGCAACTGGAAGCCATGAGGTTTTGTTGCGGACCGCCCAAGGAAAAGTGTTCCAGGTAGACCGAGGCTCTCGCCAGCTCAATGTTGTCCTGGAGGTGGTGCCGGAGTGCCAGGGCCAGCAGGCACTGCAGGAATATTTCAAGGCCTTGAACCAACAGCACCGGCTGACGGCACCGTACACGCCGGTTCGTCAATACCTGATTCCGTTCGAAGACCCGAAACCCCCGCGACACGTTACGGCTTGGTACGACTCGAAAGAGGACCGTTTCCTCTACATCCGCGATGAAATCATAGGTGACGAACCGACATCGCTTGGGGCGGTGGTAAATGGTTATGCCTGGTTCTATGACACGAAGGATGTGAGGATCTGGCAAGTCGACGCTAAGACAGGGCTGTTGAGCCGACACTATTGGTTGTGGGGTTCAATAAGCGTAAAGGCGGTGATCAAGAGTGTCGAGGCAGACGCACAGGGGATCATCCATATCGTGCAGCAGATTACCCGCAAGGATCGCAGCATCGATGTTCTGGCTTACGTCATCCAGGATGAGAGACTGCTGCTGACTTCGATCACACGAGGTTTGGACCCCCATCTGGAAGCACTTCTAGGGAGCAGCGAAACCCTTCGCGACTGGTCGCTAGTGCTTGCGGATGGTTTTGAATATTCGTCAACGTTTGGAGGGATGCACACTTTCGAAACTGTCACCTGGCAACCGGCGCCCTTTGTATCGATCTGCTGGAAGCTGAACGATGCAGACAGGGATATGGCGTGGGTGCGCTGGGGCGATAACCTGATCATTCGTCCCGTGCCGCCACCCAAGCATTACCGCAGCTGGCCTGACACGATCAAGGACGGGACCGAGCTGACCCTGTTGAGCCTGGCAGACGAAATCGATGCATTCATGATTTTCGACCGCAAATACCGGACGGTGTGTCGTCGGCAGCGCACCCTTGTCGATGGCAAGGCAGTTTGGTCCGATAAATGGCGGCAGAGAGGGTTCGTCGAGGATTTCGTTGCCATGGACAACGGATACGCGGCCATGAGGACCGACGGCTTGTTCTTCAACCTGACCCGCCAGGGAGACCTTCGGTTTGGGGGCATAAACGAACATTGGTTCAAGGCGCCGCCGCAGAAACAACAGCATTGGTGGCCTGCCCTGGAGTCACTCGCCCGCAAGCAAAACACCGATCGTTTCGATCTTCTGGGGCTGGTCGCTCCCGACGGCAAGACGAGGTTGTACGCCTGGTACATCGACAACAGGCTGCTGCTGGCTAAACCGGAGCACGCGACCGTCCTTCGTCTTTTGAACGTCACCCCGGATGGCGAGGCGGCCTGGTTGTTCGATATGTCCAATGGCGAGGTCCTTCGCCAGGCCCTGATCGATCATGAACAGGTGGAGCGCGCGTTCGGTCAAGGTTCGCAGTTGCTCCAGGCTGACGTGTTGGCTCCTGCGAAACGTGAGTGGGCGCCCTGGAAGTTCGTCAACCTGACGGTCGACGGACCGGGATTGCGTGGTGTCACCGAGGAGGGCCTGGTGATCATGCTGCGAGATCCTGGACACGCTTTGCTCACCGGAGTCACCCGTGAGTGGGTGGTCACCCAGGGCGGGCGAGAGCAAGAAGCGCTTGAGCGATTGGCGAGGTCCGTCGCCCATAGCGCCCTGTTGACGGTGGAAGTGCCTGATGGCCTGGCGTGGTTCGTCGCCGATACCGGGCGCATGATCCGGGTGCCCAGGGTTGCCTTCGCGCAAGGATTCGAGGTGCTTGGAACCCAGCACCAGACCAACGTGTTACTTCGCGAAAACAAGGATGGGAAACTGCTGACATACCCCCGCGAAGGGGATGCGGGACCGCTCAGCTATGTTCAGCGTGAGGGCGAGGTGCTGGTTGTCCAGAGCGCCGAAACGAAGATTGATGATCTGCCCGCGCTGCTTCCAGACGATGTGACAACGTTGGTCCTGCGCATGGGCGAAGGTGCGGTGACTTACCGACTTCCACCGTCCATCTGGTGGCAAGTCCAGTCGGTCATCCTTGACTGCCGGCCTTCATTGCCCGACAAGGCTACCGTTCCCGGCACGTTGGTCTGGGACCTCAAGGAGCCTGAGCAACTACAGTTGAGCATTGTCGATGAACACCTGGTGATTTTTGATCCGAACAGCGGACGCAGTGTGATTTGTCGTGAGGTGTTTGCCACCGATGTCAGCTTGCGTGGCAATGTGCGGTTCAGTTTCGGCGGGGCTCGTTACTATTCCGTTTCGACATGGGTGACGCAGGTGGTCGCTTTGTCGGGTAGCCAGAGCATCACGCTAAAGGAGTTACTGGAAACATCGGCGGCGAGGGAAGTCGATTTGGCGGGTTGATCCCTGGCTAAATCGAGCGGTAAGAAGAAGGGCTGCGCATGTGATCCATTAGCAGCCCTTTTTAATGGGCGCTAAACGGATAGCGCCCCCTTGAGTTCCGTTACTGGCCGCTTATGCGGCGATTGCTTCGTAGGGAAAATCGTCTCATGACTTGCTCGTCAAGTTTCTTCCGGATTAATTCCCTTCGTGTGTCCAGCGTGCTTCTGTCAAGTCTCAAGTACGCTTTGCGTTGGATCACTCGGGCAGTGCGGTTTTCCCAGTTCCAGAACAAAAAACTGCTTCTTTTTACATTTACGCTCAGTTCGAGCTTAAACAGAGCGATATGCAGGTTGCCTTGTGAGTCGTACCGGGCCGGGACGATTTGAAATGACTCGCCCTGGAGCGTTTCCGTATCGAACGATAACAGGGCAGGACTGTTGGCCTTGAAGGTGTCCAATGTATCGATCATCGCATTCGCTTGCCGTGAATCACGCATGGCGTCGGCGCTTCGTACCAGGAACTCTGCCACGGAACCGGATAAAGAGTGTTGTGTGCTTTCGAAGATAGACCCGTCATAAAGCCCCCAGCCGAGAAAATTCAGTGTGTTGACATATTCGCCAAACCAATCGCGGGGGTTGGCGTGACGGAGATAGCCGAGGTCGGCCGATAGGGTGGCTATATTGGTGCAGTCTGCAATGTCGTCGTGGTCTTGTAGGGAAAGTGCCCCGATATATGAGAACAGATTCGGGCCCGTTACGAGTCCGGTTAATGGTTTGTCGGCCATGACAAAAATTTCCTTCATTAGAGAGGGTGGGTTAGTTGAAGGGCTACTATCGCAGAGTGTTTATAAAGGTAGGAATGATAGTTGTCGTCTAAATATGTTTTTGGCGGTGGTAGGGGTGGTGCGACATATATCGTATTTGCTTTTTGATTGTGAGTTTGGTTGTGCGTGGTTTAGATTGTTTTTTGTCCGCAGGAGCGGTCAGTCATTAAAAAAGGAAAGTAGTATGGAAAAGTTTGATAGTGTCGTTAGCGTTGCGCAAAGTTTGGAGTTGGTGAGTGCTCGCATCAATAGGCGGAAGGCGTTGGTTGATACCGGGCGGCGTACGCGCAGGTCCGTTATGCAGACAGTGCAGGATAATCCCAACAAGGAAATGGATGCCTTGATGCTCGGGGATGCACTTTTGGGTTATGGCAATAATATGTCGCTCAATAACATGGCGATCATGGAGAACCTGATCACCATGTCAATCATGGAGGCCAACTATGAGGTGCCTGGCGGCAAGAATACTCATGGCTGGTATGAGGCTTTCATTCGATGCTTGCAGGATCTTGGCTGCTTTGTGGCCGATGACGGCTACTCGCGCTATTCCGAAAATTCGCTACAGGTGGATATGGACAATGTCATCAGCGACATCGTCAAAGGAGTTATCGATGGCGTGAAAGCCAGCCTACCGGCGGCAACGGTACTTGGTGCGGTGGTCAGTACGACAATTGATGGTTTGAAGCAGGACAAGGAGACCATTGACCTATTCAATACCCAAGTCAAGTCCGCCGATGGTGCGCGCCTGTCTGTCCTTCCTTGTGAGCAGTTACCCAACGGTATTCTCATCGCATCCTCCAGTTCGATAAAACAGACCGGCTCCTCAAGTAACGGTGGCGTTCTTTTCGTGAACTGGCGTGCGTCGGCACGGGATATCTTCCGGGGCAAATCGTTCGTGACCTTCAACCCGGAACGTTACGAGGCACTCAGGAACGATATTGAAGGGTATTTGGGCAAGCATCGCAGGGAAGTTCTTAGTAAACGCTTCAGCCGCCGCAAGAGCAGCTAATTCCTTTCTCGGCCAAGGTCACGGCACCAGATAGCCTCTCACCCCGGTAAAAATGATCTGGGCCGCCAGCGCACAGACAAACAACCCCATCAGCCGGCTGACAATCTGCAAGCCCTGGTCGCCGAGGATTCGCTCGATGCGGCTGGACAGGTAGAGCACCACGCCGACGGTGAAGCTGGCCAGGGCGATGCTGATGATCGCCATGAGCTTGTCGTCCCAGTGCGGCTGGCTTACGCCCATCACCAGCAGGGCGCCGATGGTGCCGGGGCCGACGGTCAACGGAATGGTCAGCGGGACGATGGTCACGTCCTGCTGAACATTATCGGTTTGTACCGCCGACTTGCCCTGGGCCATGCCCAAGGCCGAAATGAACAAGACGCTGCCGGCGCCGATACGGAACGCATCCACCGTGATGCCGAACACGCTGAAGATCACCCTGCCAAACAAATACAGCAACACGCTGGAAACCAGCGTTGCGGTCGCGACTTTCCAGGCCAGGCGACGCTGTTCCTTGCGGGAATAGCCGCGTGTCAGGCTGATAAAACACGACAGCACGAAAAAGGGGCTGTAGAGCACCAACATTTTCAGGTAAACGCTGAACAGCACATGGAGCATGGTCAAGGCTCGTGACAGAGGAAGACGACGGGAGTCTATCAGGCGATTTGGCGCCTGTCGGCTCAGGACGTATGCGCTGTATTGTTTTGCTGATCGCGCTGGGCCACCCAGTGTTCGATCAGCTCACGCAACTGCGACAGTTCCACCGGCTTGGCCATGTGCCCGTCCATGCCCGCCTGGCGAGCGCGCTCCTTGTGTTCGGCGAGGATATGCGCGGTGAGCGCCACCACTGGCGTGCGGGTGCGCTGGTTTCCGACTTCCCAGGCGCGTAGCTGTTGGGTGGCGGAGAACCCATCGAGAATGGGCATCTCACAGTCCATCAGGACCAGGTCGTAGCGTTGCTCTTTCATCGCCTTGAGCGCTTCTTCGCCGTTGCTGGCGGTGTCGGGTTGCAGATTGAGCTTGCCGAGCATGCCGCGAATGACCTTGGTGGAGATGGTGTTGTCTTCTGCCACCAGGATGCGGAAATCGCTGGGGACCTTCACTGGGAGTGGCAGACCGGCGTTGACCGGGACATTCGGCGCCTGGCCTTTATTACGCTGGTTCAGTTCGTCCGCCAGGGTGGTCTTGAGCGTGTAACCTGCCACGGGTTTGGCGAGGATGCGCTTGACGCCGCTGTTGCGCGCCACGATCTTGCTGGGCGCGTTGCTGATGCCGGTCAGCATGATCAGCAGGATATCGTGGTTGAGGCTTGGGTCTTCCTTGATCTTGGCGGCCAGTTGCATGCCGGTCATGCCAGGCATGTTCTGGTCCAGCAGCACCACGTCGAAGTAGTCGCGCAGGTGCGCCTTGGTGCGCAGCAGCGCGAGGGCTTCCTTGCCCGACGGTACGGCGCTGACGTTCAGGCCCCAAGCGCTGCATTGCTGCACGAGCACCTTGCGGCAGGTGTCGTTGTCATCGACCACCAAAACCCGCGCGCCTTGTAGCGGGCCATCGAGGTCGGCGGTCGGATGTTCCAGGCGGTCTGGGTCCAGCGGCAAGGTCAGCCACAAGGTGCTGCCTTGGCTGCTGCCACTCTTGATGCCGAATTCGCCATTCATCAGCATGATCAACTGGCGAGCGATGACCAGCCCCAGGTTGCCGCCCAGGCGCGTGGCCGATAGGACGTTCTTGCTGTGCAGCTCGGCATGCATCAACGTTTCGCGTTCTTCGGCATCCATGGGCGAGCCGCTGTCCTGTACCGCGATTCGCAGGCGCGGTTGACTGCTGCGCTCGTCGAGGGCGACAACGATCAGGACCTCGCCTTCATCGGTTTTCTTCAAGGCATTTTCCAGCAGGCTCAACAGCGCCTGACGCAGCCGCGTCGGATCGCCGCTGATGACCCGAGGCACTTGGGGCTGGATGAAGCTGATCAGCTCGACATTCTGCTGTTCGGCCTTGGCGCGGAAGATGCTCAGGCAGTCCTCGATCAGTGCATTGAGATCGAACTGCACGTCATCCAGCTCGATTTGCCCGGATTCGAGACGGGAAATGTCGAGAATCTCGTTGATCAGGGTAAGCAGTTCATTGCCGGCGCTGTGGATCGTCTGCACGTAGTCGCGCTGTTTGACGGAGAGCGGCGTGCCCAGCAACAGCTCGGTCATGCCCAGCACGCCATTCATCGGTGTGCGGATCTCGTGGCTGATCTTGGCCAGGAACTCGGCCTTGGCGTTGATCTCGGCATTGCTCGCCGCCAGGTCGCGGCTCAGGCTGAAACGGTTTTCATTGATCGATCGCTGGCGTTCGCCCAACGCGACGCTCATCAGCAGGCCGCTGACGCAGATAATGACCAGCAAGGTGACGATCAGCCCTTGGGGCGCGACTTCGGTCAGCCCTTGCAGGGCTGGAAGAATGATCAGCGTACCCAGGTTGAACACCACCATGGCGGCGACGAAAAGCCGCGCCGGGCGGTAGCCCTTCTGCCAGTGCCAGGCGCTGACGAACAGCATGCTCAGGCCGGCCAGGGCCACCAGCGCATAAGTCATGATATTGAGGGGCAGCGTGTTGACGAATAACAGCAACAGGCTGCAGAGCATAATGAAGACAATTTCGCCCAGCAGCAGCCGGTCCAATGGATGCGGTCCCAGTGGGGCGAAATAACGATAGGCGAACATCAAGCCGCAGGGCGCGGTCAGCAACAAGGCCAGATAGGCACCCGGCGTCTGGATCGCCGGCCAGTCAGGCAGCCAGGCCCCAGCGAGGTTCAGCAGCAGTACCAGGCTGAGCATCAGCAGCCCTTCGCAGGCGGCCAGCCACAGGCAACTGCGCGACCGGGTATAAGCGTAGCGGGTGAGGTTGTGCAGGATCAGCATGGCGATACAGCCGAACAACAGCCCATAGACCAGCGTCTGGTTCTGGTTGGCCGCCGCCAGGACCGCCGGCTGCAACGTGACATAGGGGCGCAGTTCGTAGCGCGATGCCAGTCTCAGGTAGACGTCCAGCGATTTATCGCTGCGCGGCAAGGGCAGCATGAAATCGCTGCTGGGCACCGTAGGTTCGGTATGCGGCATGGCGTTGCCGGTGACTTGTTGGCTGACCAGAGTGTCGCCATCCAGCACATAAAGATTCAGGCGCGACAGATCGGGCGCGAAGACCCGCAGGATCTGTTCATGCCTGTCGGGGGAAAGCCGGAAGCGCAGCCACAGGGCTCCCCCCGGCTCGGCTGCCTTGAGGTGATCCAGGTCAATGGGGCTGAACTGGTTGGTATAGCGGGCAGAGCGGATGTCGCTCAGCTTCAGGTCGCCCTGTTCGTCGAGCAATACCGCCCAGCCGCTGCCGGGCGCAGCCTGTGCCGGGAACACGCAGAGCAGCGTCAGCAGGGTAACGGTCAAGCTTATGGCAATCCTGAGCCAGCGCACGGCGAAATCCCTTCGTAGGTTGATGCCAGATGATAACTATGCGCGGCGCCCGAGCAGACAGGCAAGAGCTCTGGACCCTTGCCTGTCTGAATGACCGGATTATTCCAGGTTTTCGCCACGCTCGCGTGCAATGGCACGGTAGCCAATGTCCTTGCGGTAGAAACAGCCTTCCCAATCAATCTGCGCGGCAAGCTTGTAGGCTTGCTGCTGAGCGGCGTCGACGCTGGCACCCATGGCAGTGGCGCATAACACTCGACCACCAGCCGTCACGACCTGGCCGTCCTTCAATGCCGTACCTGCGTGGAAAACCTTACCTTCCAACTGGGCGGCGGCTTCCAGGCCCTTGATGGCGCTGCCCTTGGCGTAGTCGCCCGGGTAACCACCGGCCGCCAGCACGATGCCAACGCTCGGACGTGGATCCCATTGGGCTTCAACCTTGTCCAGCGCTTGGGCCAGAGCGGCCTCGACCAGCAGCACCAGGCTCGATTGCAGGCGCAGCATGACCGGCTGGGTCTCAGGATCGCCGAAACGGCAGTTGAATTCGATGACTTTTGGGTTACCAGCCTTGTCGATCATCAGGCCAGCATAGAGGAAACCGGTGTAGACGTTGCCTTCCTCGGCCATGCCACGCACGGTTGGCCAGATGACCTGGTCCATCACGCGCTGGTGAACGTCGGCGGTGACCACTGGCGCGGGGGAGTAGGCACCCATGCCGCCGGTGTTCGGGCCGCTGTCGCCATCGCCGACGCGCTTGTGGTCCTGGCTGGTGGCCATGGGCAGGACGTTCTTGCCATCGACCATGACGATGAAGCTGGCTTCCTCGCCGTCGAGGAATTCTTCGATTACCACACGGGAACCGGCGTCACCGAAGGCGTTGCCAGCGAGCATGTCGCGTACGGCTTCTTCGGCCTCGCTCAGGGTCATGGCCACGATCACGCCTTTACCAGCGGCCAGGCCATCGGCCTTGATCACGATCGGTGCGCCTTTTTCGCGCAGGTAAGCCAATGCCGGTTCGATTTCGGTGAAGTTCTGGTAGTCGGCAGTTGGGATCTTGTGGCGCGCCAGGAAATCCTTGGTGAACGCTTTCGAACCTTCCAGCTGCGCGGCGCCGGCAGTCGGGCCGAAGCAGTCCAGGCCACGGGAGCGGAACAGATCGACTACACCGGCAACCAGTGGTACTTCCGGACCGACGATGGTCAGCGAGACATTTTTCTCGGCGAAATCGGCCAGTTGCTCCAGGGCCAGCACGTCGATGGCGACGTTCTCGCACTTGGCTTCGATGGCGGTGCCGGCATTGCCCGGAGCGACAAAGACCTTCTGCACGCGCGGATCCTGAGCCACTTTCCAGGCCAGGGCGTGTTCACGGCCACCGCTGCCAATGATCAAAACATTCATTTCAAAAAACCTCGATGACGCTGATTCTGGATGCAGCGTTAAAGCTGCCTTTCTGTGGGAGCGAGCTTGCTCGCGATGGCGGTGCGTCAGCGGACGCCAATGCTGACTGAACCGGCGCTATCGCGAGCAAGCTCGCTCCCACAGTGGGTCGGTGTATCAGTGGCGGAAGTGGCGCATGCCTGTGAATACCATCGCGATGCCGGCTTCATCTGCCGCCGCAATCACTTCTGCATCACGCATCGAACCACCCGGCTGGATCACCGCGGTGATGCCGACCTTGGCCGCATTGTCGATGCCATCACGGAACGGGAAGAACGCATCGGAGGCCATGACCGCGCCCTGGACCTGCAAACCAGCGTGTTCAGCCTTGATGGCGGCGATGCGAGCCGAGTTCACGCGGCTCATCTGACCGGCGCCGACGCCGATGGTCTGGCGGTTCTTGGCGTAGACGATGGCGTTGGATTTGACGTACTTGGCGACTTTCCAGGCGAAGATCAGGTCGTTGATTTCCTGCTCGCTCGGGGCGCGCTGGGTAACGACCTTCAGGTCTTCACTGCCGATCATGCCGATATCGCGGCTCTGGACCAGCAGGCCGCCGTTGACGCGCTTGTAGTCCCAGGCTGGCGCCCGGTCGGCCGACCATTGGCCGCAGGCCAGCAGGCGCACGTTGGCCTTGGCGGCAACAATAGCGCGGGCTTCTTCGCTGACGGAGGGGGCAATGATCACCTCGACGAACTGGCGCTCGACGATGGCCTTGGCGGTCTCGGCGTCCAGTTCACGGTTGAAGGCGATGATGCCGCCGAAGGCCGACTCGGTGTCGGTGGCGTAGGCCAGCTCGTAGGCCTGGCGGATGCCGCCCTCGGCGTCCGGGCTCACCGCCACGCCGCACGGGTTGGCGTGCTTGACGATTACGCAGGCTGGCTTGACGAAGCTCTTCACGCATTCCAGCGCGGCGTCGGTATCGGCTACGTTGTTGAAGGAAAGTTCCTTGCCTTGCAACTGGGTGGCGGTGGCGATGCCGACTTCGGCAGGCTTGGCTTCCACGTAGAACGCCGCGCTCTGGTGCGGGTTCTCGCCGTAGCGCATTTCCTGGGCCTTGACGAATTGGGTGTTGAAGGTGCGCGGGAATTCGCTGCGGCCTTCGGTGCCCAGGGTTTCGGCCGCCTGGTTCACGGTGCCCATGTAGTTGGCGATCATGCCGTCGTAGGCCGCGGTGTGTTCGAAGGCCTTGAGCATCAGGTCGAAACGCTGGGCGTAGGTCAGGCCACCGGCCTTGAGATTTTCCAGCACGCTGGCGTAGTCGCTGGCGTTGACCACGATCGCCACGTCTTTATGGTTCTTGGCCGCCGAGCGGACCATGGTCGGGCCGCCGATGTCGATGTTCTCGATGGCGGTCGGCAGGTCGCAGCCGGGCTTGTTGATGGTGGCTTCGAACGGGTAGAGGTTGACCGCTACCAGGTCGATCGGCTTGATGCCATGTTCGTTCATGATGGTGTCGTCGATGCCGCGACGGCCCAGTATCCCGCCGTGGATTTTCGGGTGCAGGGTCTTGACGCGACCGTCCATCATTTCCGCGAAACCGGTGTAGTCAGCGACTTCCACCGCGGCGACGCCGTTGTCCTGCAGCAACTTGAAGGTCCCGCCGGTGGAGAGGATCTCGACGCCCAACTGTTGCAGCTCGCGGGCGAATTCAAGGATCCCGGTCTTGTCGGAGACGCTGATCAAGGCGCGGCGGATCGGCAGGCGGGTGGTCTGGTCGGTCATTTCAGGTTCCATCAAAAGCAAGGGAAGTCAGCAAAAAAGGCGACCGTTTTTTACGCGGGCGCCTTTCTGGTTTGATTGAATGCTTAAAGTAGATCGTACTGCTTGAGTTTCTTGCGCAGGGTTCCGCGATTCAAGCCCAGCAGCTCGCTGGCCTTGGTCTGGTTGCCCTTGACGTAGTTCATCACGCTTTCGAGCAGAGGCGCCTCGACTTCGGAGAGCACCAGGTTGTACACATCCGTGACGGCAGCGCCCTCAAGGTGGGCGAAATAATTGTGCAGCGCCTTCTCGACGCTCCCGCGAAGGGTCTGGCCTTCTTCGCTGGGCGTATTGAGGTGCTGTTTCAAATTCACGTTGTCGCTCACGGGTGCTGTTCCACTCACTAAAGTCTCGGTCATCATCGTCATGCGGCCACCCCTTCGTCCCCTGTCAGGCTCTTGTAACGTTCGGCGAAAAACGCCTGAACGTCGGCGCATTGTGCTTGCGTACCATCCAAACGATTGAAACGGGCGCGAAACTCCCTGGCGCCCGGCAGGGTTGCGAGATACCAGCCCACATGCTTGCGAGCGATGCGTACGCCCATGACTTCTCCGTAGAAGGCATGCAGCGCGGCCAGATGCTCTAGCAGAATACGTTCCACCTCGGACAACTGCGGCGCAGCGAGCTTTTCTCCCGTGCGCAGGTAATGTTCGATTTCACGAAAAATCCATGGCCGCCCCTGGGCGGCCCGGCCGATCAACAGGCCGTCGGCACCGGTCGCGTCCAGCACGTACCGGGCCTTCTCGGGCGAGTCGACATCGCCATTGGCGAAGACCGGAATGGACACCGCCTGCTTGATCGCGGCTATGGTGTCGTACTCGGCTTCGCCGGTGTACAGGTCGGCACGGGTGCGGCCATGGACCGCAAGCGCCGTGATACCTGCCTGTTCGGCGATCTTCGCCACCGTCAGGCCGTTCTTGTTCTCCCGGTCCCATCCGGTGCGGATCTTCAGGGTCACCGGCACATCGACCGCGGCGACAACCGCCTGCAGGATCTCGGTGACCAGCGCTTCGTCTTTCAACAGTGCCGAGCCTGCGGCCTTGTTGCAGACCTTCTTCGCCGGGCAGCCCATGTTGATATCGATAATCTGCGCCCCCAGCTCTACGTTGGCTCGGGCCGCTTCCGCCAACATCTGTGCATCACCACCGGCGATCTGTACCGAGCGCGGCTCGGGATCACCTTCGTGGATCATGCGCAGGCGCGATTTGCGGGTGTTCCACAAACTCATGTCGCTGGTGACCATTTCCGAAACCACGAGTCCTGCGCCCAATCGTTTGCACAACTGACGGAAGGGCTGGTCGGTGACGCCCGCCATAGGGGCCAGGACCAGACCGTTCTGCAATGTATATGGGCCGATGCGTACCGCCGACATAGGAGTTCCCTGAAGTGGGGCCGGATCATGAGACTTCGAAAAAGGGTTGGCATGATACCCGCTCTCGATGACTGGATAAAGGTCGAATTGGATAAAATCTGAACAGCTATTCCGTTATCGCCAGCGGTTTGGTTTGGGTCGGGCGAGTCAGAATGCCGTCGTCAATCGATCGACCCTGCAGCCTTCATTCGGGCGAATGGAAGCTCAGGCTGTAGTTCACCGCCTTCGGTCCCGGATCGAGGATGTCCAGGGCGATATGGATCGGCGTCTGCGGCGGCATTTCCCCCCGGCCTTCGAGATCGCCGCCCAAATACTCACCCGGCTTGAAACGGCGACTGGCGATCAGGTGGCCGTTGAGGTCGGCAAAGCGCAGCTCCAGCAGTGGGAAGGGCTGGGAGAAGGGCGCGCGGTTGTAGATGATCGCATCCACCACCAGGGCTGCGCTGAACTCTGGATGGCTGCGCACCACCAGGTTGCTGCTCTTGATCTTGGCGATGTCGACCTTGGAGGGGACGTCGCAGCCGATGGCCGGGCAGATTTGCAGGAACCACGGGCGGTACTGGTCCTGGCGAGCCAATTCCTCGAAGTGATAGGCGATGTACTGACCGCCCAGGGCGGCGGCGGCGAGCAGCACCAGCAAACCCCAAAGCAAGCGCCGGCCCCAGGGCGAGCGGCGTTTGCGCCAATCCAGTTGCAGCGGGTCGTCGTCCAGGTCCTGGAGGGCTTCGGCGCGTATGCCGGGCTCCTGGCGATCACGTTTCTTGCGCGGTGTCGCCAGCGGCTCCGGCTCGTCGTCCAGGTCGTCCGTGGCGGACAGTCGCTCCAGGTGCTCGTCGGTCTCCTCGTCCGGCGCCAGGCTCAGCGGGGCGACGGGCTCATCGTCCGGTTCCAGCGGCTCGAGGGCCAGGGACAAGGATGGCTCGGTTCGCGGCGGGCGGGCCGGTTCATGGGGCTCGAACGGTTCGAGAGGGGGCTGGATGGCGGTCTCGGCGCGCTCGGCGGTGGATTCGCTGTACAGGCTGTCAGCCCAGGGCTCCTGGTCGCTCGAAGGATGCTCGCGCAGTGCGCTCAGGTTGTCTTCGCGGCGCCGTCCGAAGGTGTCGGGTGCGCGTTTGTCGCGCCGTTCCAGACGAGCCAGTTCCTTGTCCAGGTCATCGAGATCCAGTTCGGCGGCAGTCCATTGTTTCTGGCTGATCGCCCGTGGCGCTTCGACCACGGGTTTTGCCGGGGAAGCTGGAGCAGTAGCGACGTCCTTGGTGGCGCGTTGCTCCAGCAATTGCTTCGCGGCATTGAACACTTGCAGGCACGAGCCGCAACGAACCACCCCGCGTGCGACGCTCAATTGAGCATGGCTGACGCGAAAACTGGTGTGGCAATGCGGGCACTGAGTGACGAAGCTGTCGGTCATGCGGCAATCCGGTCGATACAGGCGGTCATTCTAGCGCCGACGTCCAGTGATGCGCACCCAGCCATCGCGATTGGCGATCGGGTCCAGGTTGAAATCCGCGGCATAAGCGGCAGCGACTTCTTCACCCTGTTCGGCGAGGATGCCCGACAATGCCAGGCGTCCGCCCGGTTTGACCAGGCTCGACAATTGCGGCGCCAGGGACACCAGCGGGCCGGCAAGAATGTTCGCCACCAGCACGTCGGCCTGTACCTTCGGCAGATCCTCGGGCAAGTACAGCGGGAACAGCGCTTCGTCGATGTTGTTGCGCCCGGCGTTGTCGCGGGAGGCTTCCAGGGCCTGGACATCGATGTCGGTGCCGACCGCTTCCTTGGCACCCAGCAGCAGGGCGGCGATGGCCAGGATCCCCGAGCCGCAGCCGAAGTCAAGCACATTGCAGCCGTCCAGGTCCTGGCCGTCGAGCCATTCCAGGCACAGCGCGGTGGTGGGATGAGTGCCAGTACCGAAGGCCAGGCCCGGGTCCAGCAGCAGGTTCACCGCGTCCGGTTCCGGCGCTGCATGCCAGCTCGGCACGATCCACAGGCGCTGGCCGAAACGCATGGGTTGGAAGTTGTCCATCCAACTGCGTTCCCAATCCTGGTCTTCAATCACTTCGCTGTGATGTTCGGGCAACGGGCCGCCGGTGAGCAGCTCCAAATGGGCGAGCACGCTGGCCGCCTCGGTGCCGCCTTCGAACAGCGCCAGCAGGTGGGTGTGGGACCACAGCGGGGTGGTGTTGAGCTCAGGCTCGAAGATCGGCTGGTCTTCGGCGTCCATGAAAGTCACCGATACGGCACCTACTTCAAGAAAGGCGTCTTCGTAGGTTTCGGCTTGTTCCGGGCTGATGGCCAGGCGTACTTGCAGCCAAGGCATGGCGGGCACCTTTGAAAAATCGATAGGGGGCAGCAGGAGGCTGCAAAGGCGCGCAGTGTACGCCAGGTCGCTCCCAAAGTGGATAAGCGAGGCCTGGACTGGCCCGGTTGGTGTTTCGATATATATATGTATGACATTGGCCTGCCGCAGGGCGGATAAGGTGCGCATCCACACAACAGGGAAGGATGTGCATGGACGACATGGCCGAGTGGCAACAAGACAGGGATGGCGCGACGTCGTTATCTGACCGGAAAGAGGCATCTGCCCAGGCGATTCTGGAAAAGCTGACGGGCTGGCAGACTGTTATCGAGGCAAAGATGCAGGCCCAGAATACTTTTCTGGAGGAGCTGGAAGTTTATCTGCTGGTCGGGCTGCGTACCCATTATCGTCATGGCAACATCGATTCAGACTTCATTGGCACGCTGCTCGACGCGGTGTTGCAACGCAAGATCGACCCGTCGCCCGCGGTTTATGACGAGCATCAGGATGCGCCTTATCGCTGGGAAGGGGGGGCTGACCTGGGGTTCTCGGCTGAACGTCGGGATATCCTCGAGCAGGTCCTCGAAGGGACCGCTTCGACCATCCTCAACCATTACGAGGACTATCTTCGGCGCCATTGGAAAATGGCCGGACACGATGCTGCGCTCGAAAGCATCGTCCAGGAAAAACTCAACGAGCATGTGGCGGCAATCGACGCCATCCTTCAACCGCAAAGGTTGGTTGGGTTGGATGTCGAGCAACTGCGCGCAAGGATAGAGGAGCTGCAACAATCCTGGCGCCACATGGGGAAAGCGAATGCGCTGGCGACCCCTCGGGAGCGACGGGCATTGGAAGCGATAATGCGTGCGCAATTGCCTGATTGGCTACGGGGGTTGGGTGCAGCCGACCGTAAACGGTTGGAGGCGTTGAGCGAACATGCTGGGCAAACCCAGGCAATGGTCGATGAATTGCTCGACGGCTTGGGCTCCCTGGAAGCGTTCGCTCGGCGCCAGGCCCAAGGCTACATCAGGCGCGAGCTGGACATGGAAGTCGAACCTGACAGGGTTCGCGTGCAGCTGCAGTGGCGAGCGGTCATTGGCCAGCCTGTGCGAACCTATAACCTGAGTGAACTGGTGGCGGCGGGGCCGGTCAGGCCCGATGCGGTGACGGTGCGCCTGGTGGAGAATGGCGGCATGCTGCGCAACGAGCCCCTTGCCTCGGCATTCGTGGGGCAGATGTTGTCGAGCCTGGACGCACCTGCCGGTTACTTTTCTGCATTGTCGAGTCGGTACAACCGCGCGGACCTCAAGGACGCCCTGCTCGATTGGTTCATGGCGCGATTGCGACACAGCGCATTTGTCGCGCGGTGCGCGGGCCTAGTCACGGTGTCCAGCCACGACGAGCTCTACACCTTGCTGAACAGCTCATTTGCTGGACAAGGCGTGGGTGGATTGCAGGTTACCAATGTCGAACTGCCCAATTCGTTCCGATGCGCCGATCTGCTGCTGTTCTACCACGACGATGCACAGGGACAAGCCAGCGCCCCCCTGCTGTATGCCCCTGGTAAGCCCGATGGGCAGGAGTGGATCGCCCTGCCTTCGCTTCGGGCCGTGAGCGCCGAGATCGGTAGCTGGATTGCGAGCGAAACGGGTCGTGAATACCTGGTGCAGCAGATATCCCCGGTTGAACGTGACAGCGCTCGGGAATATTTTGTCGGCGTGAGGCAAAAGCCGACCACATGGGATCTGAGCAGGGACCCCAGAGGGACGCAAAAAGGGCTCAGGCATTGTCTTGAGCAGGCTGTCCTGACAGGGCTGAACCACAATCTGCAGCAGGTGGAATGGCACGACTCGCCTCGCTGGTACTCGGCCTTGCCACTTGAATCGCGGCGAAGCATCAGTGGCTTGAAGCAAGAGTCCCTGGTCCATCAGCAGGTCTTCGATGAGCAGTTGGCGGGTTATGAACTTTTTGTCGACTTTGCCAAGCGTACCGTCACGCAAGCGATTGCTCCGTATATGCGCAGCAAGGGCGTACGAGAACCGGTGGATCCGGAGACGGTTCTTATCGACTACTTCCCGGGGCTGGGAAGTGACAGGAGGGTAACCAGCCTGCTGGAACTCGCGATTTATGGGTACGACGACAACGCTGGGATAGACAACCCGAAACAAGGTGTGCGCTCGTCCGTTGGACAGGATTTGGGCCAGGTCCGCAGCGCCGACCTGGCGCTTTATGTTCGTGGGGCCTACCTGGGCGAAAAATACGCCAAGGAAATCCGTGCCAGGTTTCTCGATGCCAATGACCCGCAATACCAGAAGCGTCGCGATGCCTGTCGCTACATGCTGCTGGCGAAGATGGATCGCGACCTACGTATCGCGTATGGCCGGTCAGTGTTGAGCACCGACGCGTTCAACTGGCTCACGCGGCAAGTCACGTTGCTGAGCGACAGGAGACCGGCTGGCGGCCCCATCTATCCAGCGACGGCGGTCACGCGTGAAGGTGTGTTCAAGTTTACGGTCAACGGTCATGTCGTGTTGGGCGTCTACGTTTTCGCCTACTTCGAACCGAAGGGCTCCTACTGGCTGTACACGCCCGATGCCCCGGACGGCATCCGTTTTCGCAACTACCTGGCCTTCACCGGGCGCACCGCGGCGCAACTGCACGATTATGTCGTGGAGCGGGTGGCATTGATCGCGCGTGGTTCCGTCGAACAATCGTTGCGGGCATTGGGGCAGGTACCACGCGCGTCGATACCCTGCGTGAATTCAGCCGTGTGGTCGATATCGACGCTGAGTTCGATGCCTGTATCGAGCGGGCTATCGCGGACGTGGAAGATGTCACCACCCGTCGTGCAGAGGCCATCACGCAGCAGATTCAGAAAGGGCTGCTCTTTGCGGCTGCGCCGGTGTGCATGGTCTTCCCGCCGTTTGCCCTGCTGTTGGATATCGTATTTATCGGCCTCAGCTCCAAGCAGGCAATCGAGGCGCATAGGCAGGGCGATACCCAGGAGGCTCTCGAGCATTGGCTGGAGGTTTCCTGGGGCGCGCTGCTGGCGGTGCCAGGGGTGACCGGCATGGCTGCATTGCTGCGCCGTTCGGTGATGAGTCTCAAGCGTGCGGCCAAGCCGTTGTCGTTGTCGGCGCAACGTCTGAAAGGCGCTGCGGTATCCGCTGTGAACAAGGATACCGGGCCGCTGGTCCAGCCCATCCGTTTGGAGCCAAGGCAGGCGGTCGACGCAACGCCTGAAAATCTGCAATGGGTGAGCGAGGAGGGGATTTTCTACGGCACCTACCGCAGTCCGCCCAGCGCATCGCAGCCACGAAGTACCTATTACATACGCAGCCGGGGCCGGTACTTCCAGGTAAAGGAGGACGCTTACTTTGGCGGTCTATGCCTGGTGGATGCCAGTCGTCCCGGCGCGCTATACAACATGCCCATACGCAGGATGACGAATGGCAAGTGGACGCATAACAGCGTTGGCTTGAGAGGGGGTAATGATGGCGTGCGTAACCTGGGGCGAGTCGACGATCTACGGGAGGCGTTCCCGGGGCGCGTCGATCCTGACGTGACAAGAGGCGCGTTGCAGGGCGAGGCCGTAGTAGCACGCTTCAATGAGGCGACGGCTGACGGGTATCTGTTCTCGCTCAACGCCCAGACATGCGTGATCGCTTCGTTATATAACCCCGTTACCCGAGTGGGGGCGGTCATTCATTTCGATCACAATATTGGCAGGCTCATAGAGGAAGGTGTCGAGGCTCTGTTGCGGCGCCTTGGCGGATCCGCAAAGGATATCCGCGTCACGCTTGTAGGTGGGGACTGGTTGACGGGTCTGGACATTGGCGAGCCGGTCAGGACCGTGATGCGGCGCAAAGGCCTTGAGCCAACCTGGGACTTCTGGTCGTATTCTTCCTGCTTCGGTAATACCTATGGTGTATCGCTGAACCTCAAGAGCGGCATCACTTCGGTCTTCAAGATGTCGCAGACCCAAGTCGAGCGTTATTACGCCCCAGTGCTGTCTCGGGCCAAGTACAGTACCGATCCGGTATCGATACGTGCGCGTAGATTCATGACGCGCACGCGCAGCGAACCTTTGATGACAAACGCCAACGGTGCCGTCCGCACCCGCCAGGGCAGGCCAGCGACAACGGCGCAACTTGCGATGAACAGGTTCTCGATGGTGAGCCTGAACTGAGTGGGTCTTCTAGCCCGACGATGGGCAAAAAAAGACCCCGGGCCAAACGGACCGGGGTCTTTTCACATCCCTTGGAGCATCAGTGCTGGTTGCCCAGCTTGTGTTCCAGGTAATGAATGTTGACGCCACCCTCACAGAAACCCTCGTCGCGGACGAGATCGCGGTGCAGCGGGATGTTGGTCTTGATCCCGTCCACCACGATTTCATCCAGCGCATTGCGCATGCGCGCCATGGCTTCTTCACGGGTCGCCCCGTAGGTGATCAGCTTGCCGATCAGCGAGTCGTAGTTCGGCGGAACCGCATAACCGCTGTACAGGTGCGAATCGACGCGAACGCCGTTGCCACCTGGCGCGTGGAAATGCTTGACCGTGCCTGGGCTCGGCATGAAGGTCTTCGGATCTTCAGCGTTGATCCGGCACTCCAGCGAGTGGCCGCGAATAACGACGTCATCTTGAGTGAACGACAGCTTGTTGCCGGCGGCGATGCTGAGCATCTCCTTGACGATGTCGATACCGGTGACCATCTCCGAAACCGGGTGCTCCACCTGAACACGGGTGTTCATTTCGATGAAGTAGAAACGACCGTTTTCGTACAGGAACTCGAAGGTGCCGGCGCCACGGTAGCCGATGTCGATGCAAGCCTTGACGCAGCGAGCCAGGACTTCCTGGCGAGCTTGCTCGTCGATGCCCGGTGCCGGTGCCTCTTCGAGGACCTTCTGGTGACGACGCTGCAGCGAGCAATCGCGGTCGCCCAGATGGATGGCCTGGCCCTGGCCGTCGGACAGAACTTGCACTTCGACGTGGCGTGGGTTGGTCAGGAATTTTTCCAGATAGACCATCGGGTTGCCGAACGCCGCGCCTGCTTCGGAGCGGGTCAGTTTTGCCGAGGAAATCAGGTCTTCTTCCTTGTGAACCACGCGCATGCCGCGACCACCGCCGCCGCCGGCGGCTTTGATGATCACCGGGTAGCCGACTTCGCGGCCGATGCGCAAAGCGGTTTCTTCGTCTTCAGGCAGCGGGCCGTCGGAACCCGGAACGGTGGGTACGCCTGCGGCGATCATGGCGTGCTTGGCGGAAACCTTGTCGCCCATCAGGCGGATGGTCTCGGCTTTCGGGCCGATGAAGGCAAAACCGGAGTTTTCGACCTGTTCGGCGAAGTCGGCGTTTTCCGCCAGGAAGCCGTAGCCAGGGTGAATGGCGGTGGCGCCGGTCACTTCGGCGGCGGCGATAATCGCCGGGATGTGCAGGTAAGAGTGCGCAGCCGACGCGGGACCGATGCAGACGGATTCGTCCGCCAGGCCCAGGTGCATCAGTTCTTTGTCGGCCTTGGAGTAAACGGCGACGGTCTTGATGCCCATCTCTTTGCAGGCACGCAGAATCCGCAGGGCGATCTCACCGCGGTTAGCGATCAGAACTTTTTCCAACTTCGCAGTCATCAAAGGCTCTCCGCGGTTCAAACGATGGTGAACAGCGGTTGGTCGTACTCAACCGGCTGGCCGTCTTCAACGAGGATGGCTTCGATCACACCGCTGGTTTCAGCTTCGATGTGGTTCATCATCTTCATGGCTTCGACGATGCACAGGGTGTCGCCTTTCTTCACGGTCTGGCCAACTTCAACGAAGGAAGGCGAGGTTGGGGAAGACTTGCGATAGAACGTACCCACCATTGGCGAGCGGGCAACGGTGCCGTTCAGCGCTGGCGCGGCAGGTGCGGCTGGCGCTGCGGCGGCGGCCGGAGCTGCAGCGGGAGCAGGCGCAGCGGCTGGAGCCTGCATCGGTGCAGGTGCATAGAACTGCTGGGCCGGGGTCTTGCTGTGACGGCTGATGCGTACGGACTCTTCGCCTTCCTTGATCTCGAGCTCGTCGATGCCGGACTCTTCCAGCAACTCGATCAGTTTCTTAACTTTACGGATATCCATGAATCATCAACTCCCAAGGGTCGGTCAGGGGCGTTTAACGCTTGTTGTTCAAGCTGTTGCCTGTTTTTCAAGCTGCTCTAGGGCGGCCTCCAGGGCCAGTCGGTAACCGCTGGCGCCAAGGCCGCAGATCACTCCCACCGCTACATCGGAGAAGTAGGAGTGATGGCGGAAAGGTTCGCGTTTGTGCACGTTGGACAAATGCACTTCGATGAATGGGATGCTCACCGCCAGCAGCGCGTCACGTAATGCGACGCTTGTATGTGTAAAAGCTGCTGGATTGATCAAAATGAAGTCCACGCCTTCGCCACGCGCGGCATGGATGCGGTCGATCAACTCGTATTCGGCATTGCTTTGCAGATAAAGCAAATGATGGCCGGCGTCCCGGGCCCGCTGTTCCAGGTCCTGGTTGATCTGGGCCAGCGTCACGGCGCCATAAACGCCCGGTTCACGGGTGCCAAGCAGGTTCAGGTTGGGGCCGTGCAGGACCAATAGGGTCGCCATCTGCTGTTCCTTGTTATCTGTGAGCAGGTGTCAGAACCCGGAGACTATGCCGCAAAGCCTTTATGACTGTCCAGTTCTCGGCAATAGCCAGCACGTTGACCGATGTTTACGCGAAGTTTGTGACTGAGCTTTATCATCCGGTCATTCGGTTGAACTGACCCACCGCTATCGCGAGCAGGCTCGCTCCCACAGGGGGATGTGCGGTGAGCATCTTCCTTGGACCATACCCAATAAATGAGGGAGCGAGCCTGCTCGCGATGACGCCGGCACATTCATTACCCATGCAAACTGAGCCACCGCTATTGCGAGCAGGCTCGCTCCCACAATGGGTTTGTGGTGTTTGCTGAGGTCATACCCGAAATGCCTGGACTGCGGTGTGCAACCGCCCGCCGAGCACCAGGAGGTTGTCGCCTTGCTCGCGACCCTGGCCGATGCGCAGCAGGTTATCCCCGCCCAGTTGGTGAATGCGCTCGCTGTGGTCGCGGATTTCGCTGACAGCGCCGCTTTGCTGAGCCGTGACATCGGCGATTCGCACGGCGGTATCGGCGATGGTCTGGATGGCTGCGACGATTTCATCCAAGGCGCCGTCAGCCGCCTGGGCCTGGCTGGCGGTGGCCTCGGCGTGTTCAACCTGGGCGCGCATGCCGTCCACTGATTGGCGCGCGGCCAGTTGCAAGCGGGCGATCAGCGCCTGGATTTCCGAGGTGGCGCCAGCGGTGCGTTGGGCCAGGGAACGGACTTCTTCAGCCACCACCGCAAAGCCCCGGCCCATTTCCCCGGCGCGGGCGGCTTCGATGGCGGCGTTGAGGGCAAGCAGGTTGGTCTGGTCGGCAATCGAGCGAATGACCGTCAATACGCCACCAATGGTTGCCGACTCCTCGGCCAGTTGTTCGATCATTTGCGCGTTGCCTTGCACTTCGCCCACCAACGCATGGAGGCCGGCGAGACTCAAACCGATGACTTGCTGGCCATGTTCCACGGCGTTACCGGCGCTGCGACTGGCCTGCGCGGCCTGGCTGGCATCGCCAGCCACTTGCTGGATGGTCGCTTCCAGTTCGCCGAGCGAGTCACGGATCAATGCGGTGTCGCCGGCCTGGTCCTCGGCGCCACTGTGCAGTTCGCCGCTCAACTCGGCCAGGGCGCGGCTACTGCCAGCGACCTGTTCGGCGTTCACCCGAATGGTGCCCACCAGGTCCACCAGATAAGCGCGCAGGCGATTGAGGGACGCCTCGATGTCTTGCATTTCACGGTTGCCGGCGCCCATGTGGATGCCCCGGCTGAAGTCGCCTTCGGCCCAGGTGGACAGGGCCGGCGCCAGGTGCGTCAAGGTGCGGGCCAGGCGCCGTTGCAAGGTGTCGATGAGCAGCGCGATCAGCAGGATCAAGCCGATCATCACGCCCTGGATCAAGCGAACCTCCCTCTGAATCTGCCCATGCTGGGCACGTACCGCCGGTTCCAGGGTGTCGATGGCCGTCTGTGCATCAGCGATTTTCAGGTGGGTGGCGCGGCTCAGTTCGGTGCGCTTTTGGATCAGCTCCCGAGTGCGGGTCAATTCCGCGGGGTAGCGGCCGAGCAGGCTGTTGAGCTCACGCTTGAGACCGATGCCGGCGTCCTCGCTGACAGTTTTTTCCTGGGTTTGCAGGCCCATCAGCGCGGCAAAGTCATCGCTACCCGATTCGCTGCTGGCGGTTACGCCCAGCAGAGGCAGGCTCTCGAGGCGTTCTGCTTGCACACGGATGCCTGCCAGTTCCCGCTCGACATCGGCGGCCAGTTCGCTGCGACCGCTGCTGACCAATTTGTCACGGGTAAGGGACAACCGACCCAGGTGCTGTGAAGCGGCGAACAATGGAGGTGAGTAGGCCGGGGCGCCACTGGCGTACTGGGCGAGTCGATCGAGACTGGCGCTCAGTTCCCGTTCGGCCTGCAACAACAGGGCCTGTGGGTCGCCGGCCAGCTTGCCGGCGGCCAGCAGGTCGGTCTTGCTGAAGTTGTCGAGGTTGGACAGGCTTGGGCGCAAGGTCTTGGCCAGGTCCGGTGGGAACTGGTCCAGCTCCTTTTGCAGGCCTTCCAGTGCTTGGGTGGCCGCGCTGAGGCGCAGGGCGTCGCCGCTGGCCAGGTAGTCCTCGATGTTGCGCGCCACTTCGCTCTGGAACTGCCGCGACAGGCCGAGGTAGCGTTCCATCAACAGGTAGGGTCGCTCCAGGGCAATCTGCGACCACCAAAGGGTCGCGCCAAGGCCAAGGCATACGGCAACTAAGAGAAGGGTGTTGAGATTGGTCAGCAGCTTCAGGCGCATCAAGGGTCTACCGGGGGCAGAATCGAAGTGCCTGAAGTTATTGCGTTTGCGTTACACGTTTATGACTGAATCAGTGGAATCCGATGAAAAGGTGGCACTTTGCTTTGATTGTCTGGCGCTCTGTACCCGGTTGCGTCCGGCATGCTTGGCGCGGTACAGCGCTTCGTCCGCCTGGCTGGCCATCATCAGGCTGTCGGACGCTTCGCTCATTTCCACCACGCCGGCGCTGAAGGTGCACCACAGGTCCTGGGGTTGGGCCGGGTAATGGATTTCGGCGAAGCGTTGGCGGATTTCGTCCAGCACCTGGCAGGCTGCATCAATATCGGTGTCGGGCATGACGATCGCGAACTCTTCGCCGCCATAGCGCCCGATGAAATCGGTCTTGCGCAGGCGCTGCTTGAGAAACAGCGCCAGGCTCTTGATCACTCGGTCCCCCATGGGGTGGCCGTGACTGTCATTGACCCGCTTGAAATGATCGATGTCCAGCATGGCGAAACTCAAGGGCTTGCCTTCGCGGCGGGCGCGAAAACTGCAGTCCTCGAGCAATTGCAGGATATGGGTGTGGTTGTAGAGGCCGGTGAGGCTGTCGCGCACCATTCGCGCCTTGAGATTGCGCGCCCGGGCCGCGCGGTTGCGCACGGTGGTGATCAGGTGCCGGGGTTTGATCGGCTTGGTCAGGAAGTCGTCGCCGCCTTCGCTCATGGCGTCGAGCTGCTTATCCAGGTCGTCTTCGGCGGACAGGTAAATGATCGGCACGCTGACATAACGGTCGTTGTGGCGAATTACCTTGGCCAGTTCCGTGCCGGTGCAAGCGGGCATGTACATATCGAGAATGATCAGGTCGGGCTGGAAGTCCGCCAGTTCGGCCATTGCCTGGATCGGCTCGATCAACGTCCGGGTGATGATGCCGGCGCTGTTCAGCAGCCGTTCGGTGTGCAAGGCCTGGGCGCGGGAGTCATCGATGATCAGCACTTTATAGGGCTCGTACTGGGCGACGCAGGTCAGCACTTCGATTTTTTCCAGCAGGCTCGACGCCTCGAGCGTGCCGGTTAGAAATTCCTGGCCGCCGGCGCGCACCGCCGCCAGGCGGGTGGGCGTATCGGTTTCAAGCAGGCTGAAAAAGAGCAGCGGGATGGCCTGGTCGAGGCCTTCCTGGGCTTGGGCCGCCAACGTCAGGCCCACGCCAGGGCCGCTGAAATCCACGTCCATGACGATCGCCGCGGGCAGGCGCTCGACCATCGCGGAGCGGAACGCGGCGATACTGTTCAACGCATGGGCGCTGAGGCCAAAGAATACCAACTGCTTGGCCAGCCGTTCCGCGCGGTCATGGTCTTGCAGCATCACGTAGATGGGCTTGCGCAGCGGTGGCAGAAAGGTCTGCTCGAGTTGATCGCCGTGGCGCAGGCCGGTGCGGGACAGGCGTTGCATCAAACGGTTGATGTCGCTGATCAACTGGCTGCTCAGGCGGCCGCGATTGGCATCCACCGCTTGCAGCGACTGGCTGATGCCGTGGGCAAGCTGGCAATGCTCGGGCTGTTCGAAACGCTCGGCAAAGCGCAGCAGGCGCAGATTGGCTTCGCTGAGCTCAGACAGGTCGTTACTCGACCACTCGCTGCGTTGCAGGCGCTGCCATATCTCAAGGATCTGGCGAGCCTGATGAATTACCCGCTGGGCAAAGTGGTGCTTGAGGCGCTCACGGCTGGGGTCTTCTGACTCGGTCATATCCTGACTACTAGTTAGGGGGCATGCTGAGGTCGACTGGTGGCTCTATGCTAGCACCTCTTTTCCCTTACATGAGTGTCGTACGTCAATAAACTGCCAAGAGATGCGATTCAGTTTTCGACCGCACGGTCTTCGATTGGCGGCCTGTCATGCACCGGGGGCCGAGAATAGAGGCTTTCGGGGGTTTTTTGGACTGTTTGTCCAGTTGCTTCGTTGGGTGCGCAAGCACGATTCGATTCGCTGATATCGAGTCAGCTCGCTACCAAATCATGACTGGCAGGGTTAAGGGAAACCCTTAGGTGGCTCCTGGTCTGGTGGCGGTAATTGTCCTATAAGCCCAACGACGGATGCCGGCCAAGGCACGTTGATGTAAGGTTGTGGTCGAACCGTGAACTCAAGTGATTGAAGGAACATCGCCATGCTGGACTGGAAAAACCGCGCGGGCAGCGCGCCTGAACGCGCCGCCGAGCCGAAATCGGACACCCGCAGCTACCTGGGCGGGCTGTTTTTCAGCCGGGCACTGGCCACGCTCATTGGTTTGTATCTGCTGGTGACCATTGCGGTGGGTTGGTATTGGAGCCAGGAGCCGGCGCTGTTTCCCGTGCAGCAGAACGCCCAGGCGGCGGCCGAGAAGGACGGCAGGCAAATGGTGGTCGGCTACACCACCGTCGAAACCCTCAAGACCGTGGCCGGAACCTTGCTGACCAAGCAGGGTGGCTACATTTCCAATGACCGCTTCCCGCCGGGCCTGTGGATGGACAACATGCCGAGTTGGGAATACGGCGTGCTGGTGCAGGTGCGCGACCTGAGCCGCGCCTTGCGCAAGGATTTCGCCCGCTCGCAGTCACAGTCCGCCGAAGATGCGGACCTCGCCAAGGCCGAGCCGCGCTTCAACTTCGACAACCGCAGCTGGGTGCTGCCCTCCAGTGAGTCGGAGTACCAGGAAGGCATCAATTCCTTGAGTCGTTACCAGGCGCGCCTCTCCGATCCAGGCCAGAAGAGCGCATTGTTCTATGCCCGCGCCGACAACCTGAACAACTGGCTGGGCGATGTCGGCACTCGCCTGGGGTCGTTGTCCCAGCGGCTGTCCGCCAGCGTCGGCCGGGTCAAGCTCAACACGTCGCTGAAAACCGAAATCCCCGCGCCCGGCCAAGTGCCGCAGGTCGACGAAGAAGTGGTTGAAACCCCATGGCTGCAAATCGACAACGTGTTCTACGAAGCCCGTGGTCAGGCCTGGGCGCTGTCTCATTTGCTGCGCGCCATCGAGGTGGACTTCGCCGACGTGTTGGCCAAGAAGAACGCCACGGTCAGCGTGCGGCAGATCATTCGTGAGCTGGAAGCCTCGCAAGAGCCGGTCTGGAGCCCGATGATCCTCAATGGCAGCGGTTTCGGTGTATTGGCGAACCACTCGCTGGTCATGGCCAACTATATTTCCCGCGCCAATGCGGCGGTCATCGACCTGCGTCAGTTGCTGAACCAGGGCTGATCGATGGACGAAAGCACCCGGGAGGCGGCTCACCGAGCGGCTTCGGATGCCGAGCTCATCGCCTGGGTCGACGAGCATGACAACCTGCTCGGCAGCCTGGTGCGCTCGGATCTGCGCGAGCGCGGCCTGATCGGGCGGGGCACCTATATCATGTTGTTCAATTCGGCCGGGGAGTTGTGTGTCCATCGGCGGACGCTGAGCAAAGCCATCTATCCCGGTTACTGGGATGTCGCGGCCGGCGGCATGGTGCAGGCGCACGAGAGCTACGCCGAGTCGGCGGCCCGCGAGCTTGCCGAAGAGCTCGGTGTCAGCGGCGTGGAGCTGGTCGCCCACGACCATTTCTATTTCGAAGACACCGGCAGCCGCCTGTGGTGCTCGGCGTTCTCGGCCGTGTGGGATGGTCCGTTGGTGCTGCAGCCCGAAGAAGTGCTGGAGGCGCGTTTTCTGCCCGTCGAGCAGGTGCTCGATGAAATCCGCCACAAGCCTTATTGCCCGGACTCCCTGGCGGCTCTTGGGCGCTATTTGCGCGCCTGCGAAGCCGGTGTCGCAAAGAAGCTCTAAATTGGCGCCGATTGGCCCTTAGCAAGTCGCCTTTTTGCCGTTACACTGCGCGACTTTTCAAGCTTGGCCGACATCGTTCGGCCCAGTTGCGCTGCCCCTGCCTGAGTGGGGCTTCGCGGTCGAGGCTTTCGCCCCTTGACCAGTCTTTGTCCTCCGAAGAGGATTGCCGGTGGCCAAAAAAGCCGCATCCTTCGCCGCCCTGGGTGGCCTGGTATTTTCTACCGACGCCGGTCGTCATTGCCCCGATTGCCGCCAACCGGTGGATGCCTGCATCTGCAAACAGACAATCATCCCCGAAGGGGACGGTATCGCTCGCGTGCGCCGCGAAAGCAAAGGTCGCGGCGGCAAGACGGTGACGACCATTACCGGTGTGCCGCTGGCCGAAGACGCCCTCAAAGAACTGGCGACGACGTTGAAAAAGCGCTGTGGCACGGGTGGCGCGTTGAAGGACGGCGTCATCGAGATCCAGGGCGATCACGTCGAGCTGCTGTTGGCGGAACTCACCAAACACGGTTTCAAGGCAAAGAAATCCGGCGGCTAGCAGCCTCTGTGAAAACCACCCCGGCTTGATCCGAACCCCGGTTCGGGGTCGCACACATGGTTTTCACAGAGCCTGTTCTGAACGGGTTCTAAACTCAGCGCTGCGGGCAGGGTCTACCGTGCTTACAGGCAAATCGTCATTTCCATTCTCTACACTGCGCCAGCCTGCGACCGGGTGGGTGCATTTTGACTTCTTTATAGGGGACTTCGATGTCCGTACGACGCACACGCAAAGACGATGGCAGCCAATGGACAGTTGCGGACAGCCGCAGTGTTTACGGGATTCGCCATTGGGGGGCCGGGTATTTCGCGATCAATGAAGCCGGTCGCGTCGAAGTCCGTCCGAACGGCCCCGACAGTTCGCCCATCGATTTGTACGAGCAAGTCGACCAGTTGCGCCAGAGCGGCCTTTCGCTGCCCTTGCTGGTGCGCTTCCCCGACATCCTGCAAGACCGGGTGCGTCAGCTCACCGGCGCGTTCGACAGCAACATCGCGCGCCTGGAATACCAGAGCCAGTACACCGCGCTTTACCCCATCAAGGTGAACCAGCAGGAAGCGGTGATCGAAAACATTATCGCGACACAGAACGTGTCGATCGGCCTGGAAGCCGGCTCCAAGCCCGAGCTGCTGGCGGTGCTGGCCCTGGCGCCGAAGGGCGGGACCATCGTCTGCAACGGCTACAAAGACCGCGAGTTCATCCGCCTGGCGCTGATGGGCCAGAAGCTGGGCCATAACGTTTTCATCGTGATCGAGAAAGAATCCGAAGTCGGCCTGGTGATTGAAGAAGCCGCGTCGCTCAAGGTCAAGCCACAGGTCGGCCTGCGGGTTCGCCTGTCGTCCCTGGCGTCGAGCAAGTGGGCCGACACCGGTGGCGAAAAATCCAAGTTCGGCTTGTCGGCCGCGCAGCTGTTGTCGGTGGTCGAGCGCTTCCGTGGCGCGGGCCTGGACCAGGGCATCCGCCTGCTGCACTTCCACATGGGTTCGCAGATCGCCAACCTGGCGGACTACCAGCATGGCTTCAAGGAAGCGATCCGTTATTACGGCGAGCTGCGCAACCTTGGGCTGCCGGTGGATCACATCGACGTCGGCGGCGGCCTGGGCGTGGACTACGACGGCACGCACTCGCGCAACGCCAGCTCCATCAACTACGACATGGACGATTACGCCGGTGTCGTGGTGGGCATGCTCAAGGAGTTCTGCGATGCCCAGAGCCTGCCGCATCCGCACATCTTTTCCGAAAGCGGTCGTTCGCTGACCGCGCACCACGCCATGTTGGTGGTGCAAGTGACCGACGTCGAGAAACATCACGATGACGTCCCGGTCATCGAGAACAAGGAAAGCCTGCCGGAAACCGTGCAGTGGCTGGTGGACCTGCTGGGCCCGACCGATATCGAGATGGTCACCGAGACTTACTGGCGAGCCACCCATTACATGAGTGACGTGGCAGCCCAATACGCCGATGGCAAGCTGACCCTGGCGGAAAAAGCTTTGGCCGAGCAGTGCTACTTCGCGGTGTGCCGTCGCCTGCACAATTCGCTGAAGGCCCGCCAGCGTTCGCACCGCCAGGTGTTGGACGAGCTCAACGACAAGCTGGCCGACAAGTACATCTGCAACTTCTCTGTCTTCCAGAGCCTGCCGGACACTTGGGCGATCGGCCAGGTATTGCCGATCCTGCCGCTGCATCGCCTCGACGAAGAGCCACTGCGCCGTGCCGTGCTGCAAGACCTGACCTGCGACTCCGATGGCAAGATCAAGCAGTACGTCGACGAGCAGAGCATCGAGACCAGCCTGCCGGTCCACTCGCTCAATCCAGGCGAGGATTATCTGTTGGGTATTTTCCTGGTGGGTGCCTACCAGGAAATCCTGGGTGACATGCACAACCTGTTTGGTGACACCGACTCGGTGAACATCTACCAGAACGCCGATGGCAGCGTGTACCACGCCGGTATCGAAACCCACGACACCATCGAAGACATGTTGCGCTATGTGCACCTGTCGCCGGAGGAGTTGATGACTCACTACCGTGACAAGTGCGCCAGCGCCCGGATCACGGCGGCCGAGCGCACTCAGTTCCTGGATGCGCTGCGACTGGGGCTGACGCGTTCGTCCTACCTTTCTTCCTGACGGTGGCCCCTTGCGGGGCCGCTGTTGCAGGCTAGAGCGATCCATCGTGGCGAGCTTCCTCGCCACGTTGTTTCTGCATTGCAAACCCGTGCGCCGCGTTTATCGGCCTATTGATGCCGTTTAGCTGACGGCGTCCTAATTTCATGTAGTCCCTTTCCTAAATAGTCCTTGAGCCCTCTACTCGTCCTCTGCTGTCGGCGAGAATGCCCGGTCGCCCCTCCTGTAGAGAAAACGCCGATGTCCGATCCAGCCTGCGAGCTACCTTTTCGTCTGGAGATACCCGGTCTGTCCGAACCTTTCGTCGTCGTAGCCTTAACAGGCAATGAAGCCATCAGCGAACCCTTCGTTTTCGAAGTGGAGCTGTCGGTCAGCGACATGGCCCTGGACATGGCCGGGTTGCTGTACCGCAACGTCTGGCTGAGCTTCGGAACCAAGGATCAAGGCATCCACGGGCGACTTCACGAAATCGTCCACCGCCATGGCGAGAGCTGCCGGGTACGCATCGGGCCGAAGCTGGCGAGCCTTGCGCAGCGTTTCAGTCAACGGGTCTTCAATGCCTGCTCGGTGCCACAGATCATCCGCCAGGTCCTGGGCGGGCATGGTATCAACGGCCGCAGCCTGTGCCTGGATCTGAGCAACGCTTATCCTTCGTTGGATCTGTATACCCAGTACCGCGAATCCGACCTGCATTTCCTACAACGAATGTGCGCCCAGGCGGGTATCCACTTTCATTTCGATCACACCCGGGACGGGCAATGCCTGGTTTTTGCGGATACGGCGGGCAACGTTCCGACGATGGACAAGGCTTTGTACAGTGTTGAAGGGCGGGCCCAAGCAGTGCGTGCGTTCACGGTGAAGGCGGATATCCACGGAGCTTTGGTCGCCCAGGGCCGTAGCGATCTGACGCACTTGCACGCCGGCCAGATCCTATCGCTGAAGGGCCATCCTCATGGGAAGTGGAACCAGGGCTGGTTATTGACGCAGGTTGAACACCACGGTCATGCGGGCGGTTATGGCAATCTTTTCCAGGCCATTCCCTGGGGGATGCCCTTCCTGGTGGACAGGGCGCCGGACAAGCCTGTCATGGTGAGCAGGCAACGCGGCTGGGTCGTGGAAGTGGATGAGCCGCGAGTGGCCGGGCGAGTGGCGGTGCAGTTCGACTGGGCCTATCAGGGAGAGGGCGCCATCCCCAGCCATTGCTGGCTGCCCTTGGCACCCGAGCTTGCGGCGCGTGGCGTGGGGACGATTGCCGAGGGCACCGAGGTTCTGGTGAGTTTTATCGAGGGCGACCCGGACCGTCCCCTGGTCAGCGCATTCCTGGGTGGCGCCCCCGGCGCGCAGTCAACGCAGGCGCCTTCTCCCACCGCGCCTGCCGAGGAAATTCCCGGGGCTTCTGGAGTCGATTCATCCTTGTTGTCCGCAATCAAGGATGGTGAGCCACTGGTCTTGCTGTGCCTTTTGCCAGGCGGGGGGCGTTTCAGCCCTTGTGCGCAGCCGGTGTGTACCTGTCGCATGGTGATGGGACAGGGCGCGGGCGCGGCGCCATGAATGTGGCCACCTTGCCGGGTCCCGCTCCCCAATGGCTGCTGTTAGACGTTCCGGACGCGCCCGAGGCCGCACAGCGCCTGAAGGAACAGTTTGCCGAGGTGCCGCGTTTTGCCCTGTTCGAGGGAACCGAGTTCGACGGAGCGAGATCACACGGCCCGTTGTTGGTGGATCTTAGGCAATCGCCTGCGCTGGCCAGCCTGTGCCATCTGGACGCTCGATCCTGGCCCGGGTTGCTGTTGGTGACCTCGACGCCAGCCGAGTCCTTGCTGGTACATTTGCGGCGCATGCTGACGGTGACGCTGGGCCTGCATTACAAGGCCTTCCTGAGTTATTACAACCCGCACACCGCCAGCTATTTCTTCGATGCCTGCGATCCCCGGGAGCTCAGTTGCTGGCTGGGACCGATCAGCCTGTTGCGCTGGTTCGGTGGCACCTGGGCCGATCGGACGATGGGGTGCCAGGGGTGGCAACAGCTCTCCAATCCCAGGCTTGCGGTGCCTGCGCTGGAAAACGAGCATGGCCTCAGCGACAGGCAACAGGTCAAATTGCAGGAGTGCTTCCTGGAACGTCACGTCTGGCGATGGTCTCGCTCCACTGGCCATGACTATTGGGTGCTCTGGGACTACGTGCAACAGGGGCGCAAGCTGGGGTTCAGCGAGCAGGCCGTTCTCGACGGCTGGTTATGGCTGCGCTTGCAATACCCCGATGCCGAGCCCGTGCCGGGGCTGCCTGGTGGTTCCCAGCGAGAACGTCTCGATCATTTGCGACGCCTCTGGCAAGGCAAACAGGGCTGAACATCATCGAGTTTCGGCATCGACCCAGCCGCCACGACGGTGCAAGAGCCAGGCGACCGTCCCGAGCGTCAGGCTGCGCACCGTCATGAACAACAGGAAAGTGATCCACAGTCCGTGGTTGCCGAGTCCTTGCAGCGCCCAGGCCAGCGGCAACACCAGCAACAGGGTCAGGAGCATGCCGTTGCGCATTTCCCGGGCGCGGGTGGCGCCGATGAACAGGCCATCGAGCAGATAGCTCCACACGGCAATCAATGGCAGCGTTGCCAGGTAAGGCAGGTAGCGGTAAGCGGTGTCGCGCACGTCGGCAATGTCGGTCTGCATGTCGATGAACAAATGTCCGGCCAGCAGAAACAGCAGTGCGAACCCGACGCTCGCGATCAAGGACCAACCGCAGGCGACCACCAGCGAACGGCGCAGGGCCAGGCGGTCGCGAGCGCCAATGGCGTGGCCGCACAGCGCTTCCACCGCATGGGCCAGGCCATCCAGGGCATGGGCGGTAAGCAGCAGGCCATTGAGCAGCAGCGCATTGGCCGCCACCGTCGCGTCCCCCAGCCGCGCGCCTTGCACGGTGATCAGGAAAAACACCGATTGCAGCACCAGGCTGCGGATGAAAATGTCCCGGTTTACCGCCAGCAGCGGTCGCCAGCTCTGCCACAGGCTCAGGGCGGCCCAGGCGATCCGCCCTGGCCAGGCGCGCAGCGTCCTTCGGGCCAGGGCCAGGCCCACCAGCGCGCCCGCCCACTCGGCGATGACCGAGGCGCGTGCCGAACCCGTCACGCCCCAATCCAGGCCGATGACGAACCACAGGTTCAAGGCGATGTTCACCAGGTTGGTGACCAACAGGATCGTCAACGGTGCGCGGGCGTTCTGGGCGCCAAGGAACCAGCCCACCAGCGCGTAACTGGCCAGCGCCGCCGGCAAGCCGAAAAGCCGTGTATGAAAGAAATCCCGGGTCAATTGGTCGAGCTCGGCCGAGGGCTGCATGAAGTGCAATGCCACGTCGCTCAACGGAACCCCGACCGCCCCAAGCACCACCGACAGCCCCAACGCCAGCAAGAGTCCTTGCAGCAAGACCTGCCGCAGCGCAGCGCCATCGCCACGCCCGGCTGCCTGGGCGGCGAAACCGGTCGAGCCCATGCGCAGGAACCCCATGGCCCAGGCCAGCACCGTGTACAGACTCGCCCCGACCGCCACCGCGCCCAACTGATGGGCATGGGGCAAGTGGCCGATGACGGTACTGTCCACCAGTGCTACCAGCGGTACGGATATATTCGAGAGAATCATTGGCGCGGCCAGCGCCCATACCCGACGGTGGGTGAGGCGGTCGCGCCAGTCGGCGATCAGGTTGGACATGGTGGCTCCTTGATGGAGCGCGATTGTAGCGTTATCGCAGCGTTCGTTCCTGATGTCGCCCTGTTTGTCTTCAGTGGATGATCCAGCTCAGCAACCACAACCCCAATACCAGCCAGATAATACCCATGACAATCGAGGCCCGCATAAAGGCGCGGATCGCCGAATACAGCAGCATCAGCCCGAGGATCAGTGCGACGATGCTGATGATCGAGGTGTCCATGCCAAGCGTGCGGGACAGGCCATCGACAAAATTGCCACCGGCATTGGCCAAGGTGTTGAACAGCCCGCTGAGCAGGTCGACGATGAAACGGATCACCGAACCGAGCGCCTGGCCGAGCCATTCGAAGAAACTTTCTACCTGCATGTTTGCATCCTGATGGAGAGGAATCGGAATCGAGCCGTCGGCTCCTGACTGTAGGAGTTGTGGCGGCTGCGATCGTTCGATTATGGAGCAATTCACCGCTTCGTACCGAGACGCTTGCCTTCCCTCGTCATCGCCCCGAAGCTATGCGCATTCAGGAGAACCCGATGAACCTTGTTGAACTGACCGAACGCCTGCATGCCATTCGTGACCGTAACGATTGGCGGCAATTCCACAGCCCGAAGAACCTCGCCATGGCCGCCAGCGTCGAGATGGCCGAGCTGGTCGAGATTTTCCAATGGCTGACCGAGGACCAGTCGCGCCAGCTGCCCGCGGAAAAACTGGCCCACGCCGGGCAGGAAGTCGGTGACATTGTGTTGTACCTGTTGCTGCTGTGCAGCGAGTTGGGCTTGGATATGGACGCCGTGGTGCGCGGCAAATTGGCCGACAGCGAGCGGCGGTTCGCCCCATGAGTGACCGTCATTTCGACCAGCTCGCCACGCGTTTCGCGGAAAAAATCTACGGCGGGGCCAAGGGGGCGATCCGCCTGGCGGTGCTCCAGGCCGATTTGCTTGAAGCCTTGCCTGACCGCCCGTTGCGTATTCTGGATGTTGGCGCGGGCCTGGGGCACATGTCACTGTGGCTGGCCGAGCGTGGTCACCAGGTGACCTTGGCTGAACCGGCCGAGCCCATGCTTGAGGGTGCCCGTCAGCGGTTTGCCGAGGCCGGCCAGGACGCAACGTTCATTCAGGCGCCGTGGCAGGACCTGCTCGGCCAGCTCACCGAACCGTACGATCTGGTGCTGTGTCACGCGGTGCTGGAGTGGCTGGCCGAGCCCCACGCGATCCTGCCGGTTCTGCATCAACTGACGGCGTCTGGCGGCTGGTTGTCGTTGGCGTTCTACAACCGCGACGCGCTGGTTTATCGAAACTTGCTCAAAGGGCATTTCCGCAAGTTGCGCAAAAACGACCTGGCCGGTGAAAAACAGAGCCTGACCCCGCAACAACCCCTTGATCCTCGCCAATTGGCGGCGCAACTTGAAGACCTGTGGCAGGTCGAAATTCAAAGTGGCGTGCGGGTTTTTCATGACTACATGCCGGTGCAATTCCAGGGCCGCGTAGAGCTCGCGCAATTGCTGGAAATGGAACTGGCCCACCGGCGCCACCCAGCGTTTGCCGGGTTGGGACGCTACCTGCATTGGGTCTGTCGTCCCCTCTGATCCGAAAGAACAGTCGGAGAGCGAAATGAAAGGTCGTTCAGGATTATTGGTGTTATGCCTCGGGCTGGCAGCCTGCCAGAGCGACAATCCGTATGTCGCGGCTTCCAATCCGTTGCCGCCGGCGCCGCCCGAGGCCGCCAAAGTGTTCGATCGCACCGCCTATCCGGCGCCGCCCCGTGACTATGGCCGCTATCGCAGTTGGGCCTGGCTCAACGGTCGGTTGCCGCCGGGTACTGCCTGGGCGGATTCGGCCCAGGTGGCCGAAGCGGTAAGCGCAGCGTTGGACCAACGCGGGCTGCGTCCGCTGCATGACAATCGCCCGGCGGACCTCTTCGTCAGTGCCGACCTGCGCCTGGAAACCCGGCTGCGGCAGGTCCGGGACGACTATGACGCGGGCTATTACGGCGGCTACAACCGCTACGGGCCGGGTTATGGCATGTACAACACCATTCCCGTGGTGCGCACCTATCAGGAGCAGGTCGTGGTGGTTCGGGTCGATCTGTTCGACGCCCGCAATGGCCAGCCCGTGTGGAGCGCCAGCGCCGAGACCAGCCAGCGCGGCAATCAGAGCGAGCGCACCGATGCCATTCGTGACGCGGTGGAAAAGGCCATGTCGGCCTATCCTCCCAGTTGATTCAAACAACGGAGAAAAAACCATGTTTCGCCGTCTTGTCCCGCTTGCCCTTGCCCTGTTGCTCAGCGCCTGCGCTTCCAACCAGGTCAATCATGATTTCGACACCAGCCGCGACTTCGCGGCCTACCGCAGCTGGAGCTGGAAGGAGCCGGCGTTGCAATATCGCCCGGACGATCCGCGCATCAAGAGCGACCTGACCGAACAGCGCATCCGCCAGGCGGTCGCCGATCAACTCGACCAGCGTGGCCTGCGTCCGGCTTCGGGCGGCGCGCGGGGCGATGTGCAGGTCCAGGCCTACCTGATCGTCGAGGATCGCCAGCAACAGGTGACGACCAACTATGGCGGCGGTTGGGGCGGCCCATGGAATGGTTATTGGGGCGGGCCGATGTACAACGAAACCCGTAACCTCAGCTACAAGGTCGCCACCGTGCAGATCGACCTGCTCGACGGCAAGGATGGCAAGCTCGTCTGGCGTGGCAGCGACGAGCAATTGCTCAGTGATTCACCCAACCCGATGGATCGCAGCGCGAAGGTGCGCGAGACGGTGGGGCGGATCCTGTCCAACTACCCACCGCGTTGATTGGTTGACCCATAGGCTGGGTGGAAATACTTTCAAGCAACCGGCTGCCAACTTCCCAGCATATGCTCCAGCTCACCAGCCCCCACCAATCGCAATTGCCCGCTGGAACCGGCCGCGCTCGCCAACAATGTCACCTCGCTGGGCAGGCGCACCGGCTTCTTGAACGTTACGTCGATTTCGATATTGGCTTCGGGCAAATGATCATCGAGCGCCGCCAACGTCCTTGCCTTGTTCCACAGACCATGGGCGATGGCAGTGGGGAAGCCGAACAACCGGGCGCTGGCGCCGCTCAGGTGGATCGGGTTGTAGTCGCCTGACACCTTGGCGTATTGCCGGCCAATATCCGCGGGTGCGGTCCAGCGTGTCACTTGCGTCAACTCGAGGCTGTCCTCGGATGAGTCCTCGGCCAATGCGCCGTCAAGCTGGACGCCTTTGCAGAGCATCTGGCTTTGGGCCTGCCACAAGGGGCCCAACTGATCTTCGATACGGGTCACCAGATCGAATACCGCCCCCTTGGCATGAGGCTGCAGGTTCTCGACGTTGACGCTCGCCCGCACCTGGCTGACACCGCCCATGGGCCGCAGCACGCGGATGCGGTTGTTCAGGTGGATCAAGCCCAGCAATGGGAACGGGAAATCCCGGGCGGTCAGCAATTGCATCTGTAAGGCGAACGCCAGCACGTGTGGATAGGTCGGCGGCAATAGTCCGCTTTCGCTGAAACCACACACTTTGCGATAGGCCGCCAGGTTCTTTTGGTCGACCTGGATCACTTGGCGCAGCCCGACGTCAGGCAGGACCGTGCCGGTGATCTTGCGGCGAGTCGCGGCCTTGGCGTACAGCCCTGACATCGAAGGGGCGGTGTTTATTTCCTGCCATTGGATCGTCATGGTCACGCCCCCAACAAGCTTTGCCCGCACACGCGCAGCGCCTGCCCGGTTACGGCGCCGGTGCCTGGTTGTGCCAGCCAGGCCACGGCTTCGGCGACGTCCTGGGGCAAGCCGCCCTGGCCCAGCGAACTCATGCGGCGCCCGGCTTCACGCAGGGCGAAGGGAATGTCGGCGGTCATGCGTGTCTCGATAAAGCCCGGTGCCACCGCGTTGATGCTGATTCCCCGCGCCTCCAGGCCAGGCGCCCAGGCTTGGGCGAGGCCGATCAGCCCGGCCTTGCTCGCGGCATAGTTGGTCTGGCCGCGATTGCCGGCGATGCCGCTGATGGAGGCAAGCAACACGATCCGGCCATTGTCCCGCAGGGTGCCGCTGTCGAGCAGGGCCTTGGTCAGCACCTGCGGCGCGTTGAGGTTGACCGCCAGCACCGCGTCCCAGAACTCGGGCGTCATGTTGGCGAGGGTCTTGTCCCGGGTGATGCCGGCGTTGTGCACCACGATGTCGACGCCGTCGGGCAGGTGTTCGATCAGCTGCGCGGCGGCATCTTCGGCGCAGATGTCCAGCGTCACGCTGCGCCCACTCAGGCGCGCGGCCAAGGCGTCCAGGTCGGCCTTGGCTTGCGGGACATCGAGCAGGATCACATCGGCGCCGTCACGGGCCAGGGTTTCGGCGATGGACGCGCCGATGCCACGGGCGGCGCCGGTTACCAGCGCCTTGAGCCCGGTGAGCGGTCGCGTCCAATCCTGGACCTGGGTCTGGCAGGCCTTGAGGCGGATAACCTGCCCGGAAACGTAGGCACTCTTGGGCGACAGGAAAAACCGCAGGGCCCCCTCCAGCTGCGCTTCGGCGCCGTCACCGACATAAAGCAACTGCAGCGTCCCGCCATGGCGCAATTCCTTGGCCAGGGAGCGGCTGAAGCCTTCCAGCGCCCGTTGCGCACTGGCGGCAAACGGGTCATCGAGGCTTTCCGGGGCGCGACCGAGGATGACGACATGGGCGCTGTGGTCGAGGTTTTTCATGAGGGGCTGGAAGAATTCGCGCAACTGCTTGAGCTGCTCGACCTGCACCAGATGGCTGGCGTCGTACACCACCGCCTTGATTTTCGGGCCGTGGCCGGGGATCCATTCGGTCGCCAGCGTCGGTTCGCCACCGTAGATGAAAATCGCGTCGGTCAAGCGCTTGGCGAACGTGGCGACCTGTTCGGTCAGGGGGCCACCGCCCAACAGCAAGGCGCCCTCGATAGGCCGCAGCCGCCCGGCCTGCCAGCGTTCCAGGCGCACCGGGGAGGGCAAGCCCAGAGCGCCAACCAGACGCAGGCCAATGGGCGAGTTGGCGAAGTCTATGTAACGGTCTGACATGGAACACACTCCGGCTGATGAGGTTCCAAGTGTGGACCATGTTTGGCAATTGGTCGTTCGATCGCCCGGATAAAGCCTAAGCTTGTGGCTGGGCACGTTACCGCAGGCCAATTTCACACATTCGCGCATACAGGGGAGTTCTTCATGGCACAGCTACGCCGCGTCGCGATCATCGGTGGTAACCGCATTCCGTTCGCCCGCTCCAACGGGCCCTATGCCACCGCCAGCAACCAGGCGATGCTGACGGCTGCGCTCGAAGGTTTGATCGAGCGCTACAACCTGCACGGTGCTCACATCGGGGAAATGGCCGCGGGGGCGGTGCTCAAGTTTTCCCGGGACATGAACCTGACTCGCGAATGCGTGCTCGGCTCACGGCTGGCACCCAGCACCCCGGCCTATGACGTGCAACAGGCGTGCGGCACGGGGCTTGAGACCGTGCTGCTGGTGGCGAACAAAATCGCCCTGGGCCAGATCGACAGCGCCATCGCCGGCGGCGTGGACACTACCTCCGACGCGCCCATCGGCGTCAATGAGGGGCTGCGCAGGATCCTGCTGCAAGCCAATCGCTCCAAGACCACCGCCGATAAGATCAAGGCTTTTCTGCAACTGCGTCCCCAACACTTGGTTCCCGACCTGCCGCGCATCAACGAACCGCGCACGGGCCTGAGCATGGGCGAGCATTGCGAGTTGATGGCGCAGACCTGGCAGATTCCCCGAGACGAGCAGGACCGTCTGGCCCTGGAAAGTCATCAGAAAATGGCCGCTTCCTATGCCGAAGGCTGGCATAACGATTTGATGACGCCGTTCCTGGGCCTGACCCGCGACAACAACCTGCGCCCGGACCTGACCCTGGACAAGCTCGCGTCCCTCAAGCCGGCCTTTGAAAAAAGCGCCAAGGGCACGCTGACCGCAGGCAATTCCACGCCGCTGACCGATGGTGCCTCCCTGGTATTGTTGGGCAGCGAAGAGTGGGCGAACGCCCGCGGACTGCCAATCCTGGCCTACCTGCGTGACGGTGAAACGGCAGCGGTGGATTTCGTCAACGGCGCTGAAGGCCTGCTGATGGCGCCGGTCTATGCGGTGCCGCGCTTGTTGGCACGCAACGGCCTGACGTTGCAGGATTTCGACTACTACGAAATCCACGAGGCGTTCGCGGCCCAGGTCTTGTGTACATTGAAGGCCTGGGAGGACCCGGATTACTGCAGATCCCGGCTGGGCCTCGACACGCCGCTGGGCGCCCTCGACCGCAGCCGATTGAATGTGAAAGGCAGCTCATTGGCCGCCGGGCATCCATTCGCCGCGACGGGCGGCCGTATCGTCGCCAACCTGGCCAAACTGCTGGACGCGGCCGGGAAGGGCCGGGGCCTGATTTCCATCTGCGCGGCGGCCGGCCAAGGTGTGACGGCGATCATCGAGCGCTGACCATCGCCTCGCGCGTGGGCGCAGCCTGGGCTCGCTGGCGGCTGGCGTAGCGTTCGGCGAGGATCGAACAGACGATCAGTTGCATGGGGTGATAGATCATGATCGGCAGCAGGATCAGCCCCAGGCCGGGATCGGTGCCGAAGATCAACGCCGCCATCGGCACCCCGGCGGCCAGGGATTTTTTGCTCGCGCAGAACACTGCAGCGATTTCATCGGCGTTGCTGAACCGCAGAGCGCGGGCGGTGCGGGTGGTCATCCACAGGATAATGGCCAGCAGTACGGCGCTGCCGAGCACCGCGCTAACCAGCGCGCCATTGCCTTGTTGTCGCCAGATCCCGGAAACCATCGAATTGCAGAACGCGGCGTACACCAGCAGCAGGATGACCAATTTGTCGATGATGCTGGTATAGCGCTTGTATCGGGCGAAGAAACCGGCCAGCCAGCGCCGCAGGAATTGCCCAAGCACCAATGGCAGCAGCAACATCAGGCACAGATCGAGAAGGGTCGAGCCCAGGTCGATGCCACCGGCACCGCTGCCGACCACCAGGCTGACCAGCAGTGGCGTCAGGAAAATCCCGAGCACGCTGGACAGGCTGGCGTTGAGAATCGCCGCCGGCACGTTGCCGCCCGCGCTGCCTGTGAGGGCCACCGACGAGGAGATGGTCGAGGGCAGGGCGCACAGGTAAAAGAACCCCAGCATCAATAGCGACGGCACATGGCTGCCCAATGACCAATCACCGATCAGCCAGATCAAGGGAAACACGACGAAGGTAAAACCCTGCACCATCAAATGCAGCCGGACGTTCTTCAAGCCGTGGCGGACCTGCTCCCCGGACAAGTTGATCCCATGGAGGAAAAACACCACGAAGATGCCGATGTTGACCACCCACTCCGCATGCATCGCGCCGCCCGTGGCGCCGAATCCGGGAAAGAAATACGCCAACAACGTGGCAAACAACATGCCGCACAGGAACCAGTCGGTCACCAGGCGTTTGAGGTGTCTGAGGATGTGCATAGGGCACCGCAAGTTGTATGAGAAGTCGACTTAGCCTAACGTCGGCCTGAACAGTCGTCTTGCGATATAAGGCCAATCAATGCCGACTAACGGACAGCAGCAGCTTGAACGGCGCATTCCCGACCTGACGGAACTGCCTCGGCCACTTTATGCTCGGGTCGAAAGCCTGGATGCGGGTTCATGGACCCAGGTGCATCGACACGATTGGGTGCAGTTTTCCTATGCCATCAGCGGTGTGCTCGGCGTTCATACCGCCGAGGGCAGTTTCTTCGCGCCGCCGCAACGGGGCATCTGGATCCCGGCCGACCTCGAACATCACGTCGTGACATCCACCCGTGCGGAAATGCGCAGCCTTTATGTGCATCGCCAGGCTTGCCCGTGGGGCGATGGGCGTTGCCGGGTGCTGGAGGTCACGCCCTTGGCGCGAGAGCTGATCAAGGTCTTCTGCCAATTTCCCGCCGCCTACCCGCAAGGCGATACCCAGGAGGCGCGGCTGGTGCAAGTGCTGCTGGACCAGTTGGCGGCATTGCCGGAAGTGGGTTTTTCCCTGCCGCTGCCACGGCATGCCCGCCTGCTGGAGCTGTGCAACGAGTTGATCGAACAGCCCGAATCCTGCGTCACCCTGCAAGCCTGGGCCGAGCGACTGGGCACATCGGAAAAGACCCTGACCCGTTTGTTTCTACGTGAAACCGGCCTCAACTTTCGCGCGTGGCGCCAACGCATGCGGCTGTTGTCCTCCTTGGGATCGCTGGAGAAAGGCGACAGTGTGACCAGCGCGGCGCTGTCTTGCGGGTATGAGTCGACGTCCGCTTTCATCGCGGCATTCAAGGGATTGTTCGGTTTCACCCCGGGCGAACTGTTCACGCATTGAGCCCTTGTCAGTTCTTGTCGCAAATACTTGCTTATCCAATGACCTGCGACGGGCCGGGTCTCGGCTATGATCTTGCGCGGTTGATCTGATCCGGCACAGTGTGTGCATTCAGGGTTCATAGGTCGGAACCCCTCCCCGTGAAGGGAGGATTGCCGTATAACGACCTGTCATTCGCGTGTTTGGTAATAAAGGACCCAGAATAAAAGCTGATGAAGACTCCAAAACGCATTGAACCCCTGATCGAGGACGGTCTGGTCGACGAGGTGCTGCGCCCACTCATGAGTGGCAAAGAAGCAGCTGTTTACGTGGTGCGCTGCGGCAATGAGCTGCGTTGCGCCAAGGTCTACAAGGAGGCGAACAAGCGAAGTTTTCGCCAGGCGGCCGAATACCAGGAAGGTCGCAAGGTCCGTAACAGTCGTCAGGCCCGCGCCATGGCAAAAGGTTCGAAGTTCGGGCGCAAGGAAACTGAAGACGCTTGGCAGAACGCCGAAGTGGCTGCGTTGTTCCGGTTGGCCAACGCCGGTGTGCGAGTGCCCAAGCCGTACGACTTCCTTGAAGGCGTGCTGCTGATGGAACTGGTGGCCGACGAGTATGGCGATGCCGCGCCACGCCTGAACGATGTCGTGCTGGAGCCGGACCAGGCACGCGAATATCACGCCTATCTGATTTCTCAGATCGTACTGATGCTGTGTACCGGCCTGGTGCACGGCGACCTGTCGGAGTTCAACGTGCTGCTCACGCCGACAGGCCCGGTCATCATCGATCTGCCGCAAGCGGTGGACGCCGCTGGCAACAACCACGCCTTCAGCATGTTGGAGCGGGATGTCGGCAACATGGCGTCTTACTTCGGCCGTTTCGCTCCGGAGCTGAAACGCACCCGGTACGCCAAGGAAATGTGGGCGCTTTATGAAGCCGGCACGTTGCACCCGGGCAGTGTGTTGACCGGTGAGTTCGACGAGCCCGAAGAGCTGGCGGATGTTGGCGGGATCATGCGCGAGATCGAGGCCGCGCGCCTGGACGAAGAACGACGCCAGGCTGTGCGCGCCGCCGACGATGCGCCGCCAGGCAAGACCGAGGAGCCGCCTCCGCCTTGGATGCAGTGATCGGTTGTCCCAGAAACCCGGCCCAGGCCGGGTTTTTTATTTGTGTTCGGTATAGGGCATCACTTCTTGCAACACCCCGATTCCAGCTCCTTGAGGATCGGGCAGTCGGGCCGGTGATCGCCCTGGCAGTGCTCCACCAAGTCCTGGAGGGTATCGCGCAGCTCCGCGAGTTCACGGATTTTCTGGTTCAGTTCATCGATGTGTTGCTTGGCCAGGGTCTTCACGTCGGCACTGGCACGTTGGCGGTCCTGCCAAAGCGTCAACAGTTTGCCGACTTCCTCCAGGGAAAACCCCAGGTCTCGGGAGCGCTTGATGAACGCCAGCGTGTGCAAATCATCGGTGCCGTAGATCCGGTAGCCGCTGTCCGTGCGATGGGCCGCCTTGAGCAAGCCGATGGACTCGTAATACCGGATCATCTTCGCGCTAAGGCCACTCTGGCGGGCCGCTTGGCCGATGTTCATCGCTTGTCCTCCAGATCTGCGGGTGTCCAGAACTTCAACAGTAATGCATTGCTGACCACGCTGACGCTCGACAGCGCCATGGCCGCGCCGGCCAGCACCGGGTTGAGCAAGCCGAACGCGGCCAGGGGAATCCCGACCAGGTTATAGACGAAGGCCCAGAACAGGTTCTGGCGGATCTTTGCGTAGGTCTTGCGGCTGATATCCAGCGCCGCCGGCACCAGGCGAGGGTCGCCGCGCATCAGCGTGATGCCGGCGGCGTGCATCGCCACGTCGGTGCCGCCGCCCATGGCGATGCCAATGTCGGCTGCGGCCAGGGCCGGGGCGTCATTGATGCCGTCGCCAACCATCGCCACCACCGAATGGCCCCTCAGTCGCTCGACGATGGCGGATTTGTCGGCCGGCAATACTTCGGCGTGGACGTTGTTGATTCCCAGCGCCTGGGCCACAACCCGAGCGCTGCCTCGGTTATCGCCGGTGAGCAGATGGATGGTGATATGACGCTGGTTCAAGGCCTCCACCGCCGCCAAGGCGCCCGGCTTGAGTGTGTCGCCGAAGGCAAACAGGCCGAGGACGCGAGGTGTCGAGCCTTGATCGATCAGCCAGGACAACGTCCGACCTTCGGTTTCCCAGGCCTGCGCCGCCTCGGCCAGCGACTCGGGGTCTGGCCCGAGCTCTTCCAGCAAGCGCCGATTGCCCAGCGCCAGGCGGTGCCCGTCGAGGCTGCCGGCAATGCCGCGCCCGGTAAGCGACTGGCTATCGCTGATGTCCGGTACGTTCAAGCCGCGCTCGGCGCAGGCGTCCAGCACTGCTTTGGCCAGCGGATGCTCGCTGCCCCGTTGCAGGGCGCCGGCCATTCTCAGCAGCGCATTTTCTTCACCTTCGAGCGCCGCCAAGTGAGCAATGCGCGGCGCGCCGGATGTCAAGGTTCCGGTTTTGTCGAACACCACTGTGTCCACGTCATGGGCGCGCTCCAGCGCCTCGGCGTCCTTGATCAAGATGCCGTGGCGCGCGGCGACGCCGGTGCCGGCCATGATCGCTGTCGGCGTCGCCAGGCCCAGGGCACAGGGGCAGGCGATCACCAGCACGGCGACGGCGTTGATCAGTGCTGTCTCCAGCGGCGCTCCGTAGAGCCACCAGCCCGCCAATGTCGCAAGGGCCAAAAGCAACACAACCGGCACGAATACCTGGCTGACTCTGTCCACCAGCTTCTGGATGGGGGCCTTGGCCGCCTGGGCGTCTTCCACCAGGCGAATGATGCGCGCCAGGACCGTCTCTGCGCCAAGGGCCTGGGTGCGCACCAGCAAACGACCTTCGCCATTGATCGCGCCACCGGTGACCTTGTCACCGGGTTGCTTGGGCACGGGCAGGCTTTCGCCACTGATCAGTGCCTCGTCGGCATGGCTCTGGCCTTCGATCACTTCGCCGTCCACCGGGAATCGCTCGCCAGGCTTGACCAACACCCAGTCATTCAAGCGCAGCGCGTTGATGGCAACGTCCCGTTCCTCGCCGTCGATCACCTGGACAGCCCGCTCCGGTCGCAGGGCTTCGAGGGCGCGGATGGCGCTGGCGGTTTGTCGTTTGGCACGGCTTTCCAAATATTTGCCGAGCAATACCAGGGCAATCACCACGGCCGAGGCCTCGAAGTACAAGTGCGGCATGCTCCCGGGCTGGGCAATCGCCCATTCGTAGAGGCTCAGGCCATAACCGGCGCTGGTGCCCAGGGCGACCAATAGGTCCATATTCCCGGCCCCGGCGCGGACAGCTTTAAAAGCCGCGACGTAGAAACGTGCACCGAAGATGAATTGGACGGGCGTCGCCAACGCGAACTGCAGCCAGGCTGGCAGCATCCAGCTCACGCCGAAGGGCTGCAACATCATCGGCAATACCAAGGGCAGGGACAGCAAAATTGCCAGTATCAGTGCCAGCCGCTCGCGGTTCAGTCGATCGCCCTGGTTTTTTCGCGGTTGTTCCACCTCCCAGACACTGGCGTCATAGCCGGCGCGCTTGACCGCTTCGAGGAGCGTTTGCGGGTCGATCTGGCCCAGCAATTCGAGGTGAGCCCGCTCATTGGCCAAGTTCACGCTGGCGCGATGCACGCCGGCGACTTTGCTCAATGCTCGCTCGACCCGTGCAACGCAAGAGGCGCAGGTCATGCCTTCGATGCTCAATTCCAGGGTCTGCACGGGAACGCCGTAACCTGCTTGTTCGACTGCCTCCATCAAGGCGGGCAGGCTTCCTTCTGGCGCCTGGACCCGCGCCTGTTCCGTCGCCAGGTTGACGCTGACGGCACTGGCGCCGGTCACCTTGCGCAACGCTCGCTCGACTCGCCCGGCGCAGCTGGCGCAGGTCATGCCGCAGATCGGCAGATCAAAAATAGTGGGTTCAGGCATGGGGCAGGCTCCCTGTAGTGGACGACCACAGGATCAACCTTGCCATGTTGGCAAGGTCAAGCGCCAATGCAAAAGCTTGCACGTTGCACCGTGGGAGCAAGTTCGCTCCCCCATGTTAGGGGCAACGTCAGTATCCGAGGTCAGCCTGCTTGAGGTACATGCCTTCCCCATTCGCTGCGATTCGGTATTTCAGAATGTCGCCGGCCTTGAGCGTGATGTCCTGCGATCCCGGAGCGAGCATGCCCGGGGCGCAACCCGCGGCCTGGCCAGGCAGTAGTTTCAGGCGCAAGGAAAACCGACCGGGCGGCAGATTGAAGGAGGTGCTTTGCTCTTGGAATAGCCTGGCCGAGAGCTGATCCTCGATGTAGATGCCGATTTCGCAACTGGTCGGCACTTCCAGGCGCTCACGAGAAATGATCAGCACACCATAGTCTTCGCCAACAGCCGATGCCTGGGGGGGCACTGCTGAAAGACCGAGCATGCAAAACAGGCTGAACGCTGACCAGCGCATGGCTGAACCTCCGGTATGAAATCCTGATAGGTGCAGCTTGGCCGAGCAGGACGCCGATTGCCAGCCCGGCAGTTTTTGCCAAAACTTGACCTTGCCATGATGGCAAGCTTGAAACTGTGGTCAATTCCAATCCCAAGGAGTCATTTCATGCAAATCTTCAATGTTCGAGGAATGTCTTGCGGTCATTGCGTAAAGGCCGTTACCCAGGCTGTGCAGGCTCAGGATCCAACCGCGCAGGTGCAAGTGGATCTGGGGGCTGGGACCGTCCAGGTCCAAAGCACGTTGCCGCAGAAGACGGTGATCGATGCGATAAGGGAGGAGGGCTACGAAGCCAGTCCCGCCTGAGATTCTTAATCGTTAGCGACCTATCGGAATGTTCAAGAGCGCTCAGCCCGGCTAAACTGTCGGGCTGCCGACTGACGCTGATCTGGACGCCTGATGAACCTCCGTACCATTCTGATTCTTGGCGCCTTGAGCGCTTTCGGTCCCTTGGCGATCGATTTTTATCTGCCGGCGTTCCCGGCGATGGCAATCGCTTTTGGCACCGATGAAAAACATATCCAACTGACCCTGGCGGCTTATTTCCTCGGGCTGTCCCTCGGCCAACTGGCCTACGGGCCGGTGGCGGATCGCTTCGGACGGCGTATCCCGCTGCTGGCGGGGGTCGGCTTGTTCACCGTGGCATCCCTGGCCTGCGCCTACGCGCCAAGCCTCGAATGGCTGATCGGCGCCCGCTTCGTGCAGGCTTTGGGCGGATGCGCGGGAATGGTGATTTCCCGGGCGGTGGTCAGCGACAAATGCGACGCAGTGGGCTCGGCCAAGGTGTTTTCGCAGTTGATGCTGGTAATGGGCCTGGCGCCGATCCTCGCGCCGATGCTCGGCGGCCTGCTGGTGAACGTTTACGGTTGGCAATCCATTTTCATTGGGTTGACGTTGTTCAGTGCGCTTGCGGTGACGGCGGTTGCCTTGTGGTTGCCGGAAAGCCTGCCTGAGCATGTGCCACGGCAACCGTTGTCCGGGGCATTGCGCCAATACGGTCGCCTTCTCAAGGACTCTGTTTTCCTTGGTCATGCCTTGACAGGCGGCATCGCGATTGCCGGGATGTTTGCCTACATCGCCGGTTCGCCGTTCGTTTTCATCAAGCTCTATGGCGTGCCCGCTGAGCACTTTGGCTGGCTGTTTGGTACCAACGCGGCGGGCTTCATCCTGGTGGCGCAAGTCAATGCCAGGCTGTTGTCCAAACGCGGTCCGGCCTTCCTGCTGGCCCGCGCGGTCTGGGTCTATTGGATTGCCGGGCTGAGTTTGTTGGCCATCAGCGCCTTCCAGCCGGAGCGGTTGTGGCCGTTGTTGATCCCGCTCTTTATCTGCATCGCCAGTCTGGGTTGCATCATCCCCAATGCGTCGGCTTGCGCCATGAACGGGCAGGGTGCCCGGGCGGGGAGCGCCTCGGCCATGTTGGGATGCCTTCAGTTTTCCGTCGCTGCGGGTGCCGCCGCGTTGGTGGCAGCGCTACATGACGGCACGGCGGTGCCGATGGCGATCGTCATCAGCCTTTGCGGATTGTTGGTGGTCGGCGCGGCAATGCTGACCCGTCGTCTGCAAAACGCTTTGGCGCTTGCCCAGGCGAGTCAGCGAAGCTGATTCAACCGGCCGCGCGCTGCTGATGTTCGGGAAAGTGATGGGGCGCTCGAATGCGCGCTTGCAGGGTGTTCGCGAAAGCCTGGGCTTCGGCTTCGGAGCGAAAGGTCACGACATGCTGGTCAAGGCGCACTTGCCATTGAGATTTTGCCACCTCTTTTATCAGGATCTTCATTGCTGACCTCCTCGTGTAAAAGATTGCGTTGCAAAGGCCTCGAGTGTAGACCCGATTGCGAGCGCAGTTGTGACAACGGTCAATTGTCGGACTGACGGTGCAGGCTTTTGTGGCGAGGGAGCAAGCTCCCTCGCCACGGGCGACTGCCCGGCATCAGAATCCTTCAAGCACGATCTTACCCTTGGCCTTCCCACTTTCAAGCAATGCGTGGGCTCGGCGCAGGTTCTCTGCATTGATCACGCCGAAATGTTCGCCCACCGTTGTTTTCAAGGTGCCGGCGTCGATCAATCCCGCCACGCGATTGAGCAGCTTGTGCTGTTCAAGCATGTCGGCTGTCTCGAACAGGGAACGGGTGTACATGAACTCCCAATGCAAGGACAGGCTCTTGCGCTTGAGCTTGGTCACGTCCAGGGATTTCGGGTCGTCGATGAGGGCCAGCTTGCCTTGGGGCGCCAAGGCTTCGACCAATTGATCCAGGTGCTGGTCGGTCTGGGTCAGGCTGGCCACGTGGGTCACTTGAGCCTGGCCTGCCTGCTTGAGGACTTCGCTCAGCGGCTGGCTGTGATCGACCACCAGGTCGGCACCCAGGTCACGCACCCAATCCACTGTCTGCGGTCGGGACGCGGTACCGATGACCTTGAGGCCGGTGAGCTGGCTGGCCAGTTGCGTCAGGATCGAACCCACGCCCCCGGCGGCGCCGACGATCAGCAGGGTCTGGCCGTGGTCAACCTGGCCTTCTTTTATCTGCAGCCGGTCGAACAGTAGTTCCCAGGCGGTGATCGCCGTGAGCGGCAGCGCGGCGGCTTCGGCGAAACCGAGGGTCTTGGGCATGTGGCCGACGATACGCTCATCCACCACATGCATTTCGCTGTTGCCACCGGCCCTGGCGATGGATCCGGCGTAGAACACCTTGTCGCCAGCCTTGAACAGCGTGACCTCGCTGCCCACGGCCTTGACGACTCCAGCCACGTCCCAGCCCAATACCTTGCCGGCACCGCCTTCTGGCTGCACGTTCTGGCGAACCTTGGTATCGACGGGGTTGACCGAGATGGCCTTGACCTCCACCAGCAAGTCTCTCGGGCCGGCAACCGGCTCCGGCAGCTCGACGTCTTGCAGCGCGCGAGGATCGCTGATGGGCAGTGATTGGTAATAGGCGATGGCTTTCATGAAGCGGCTCCGTGAGCAGGGACGATGGCGCCCATGTTTGGCGATTTGGGGGCGGGGTAAAAGCGGCTAAACCAACAGGCTCTTTCAGTGTTTTTTTGATAATGACCATTAGTCGCGGGCAAATAGAGATTTTTCCCTCACGCACAATCGCCTCCAAAGGTTTCTGGAGGACAGGAAACCTTGATCCGCACGCTTATACTAGCGGCCGCCTGTGTCAGCGTTGAAACGGGCACGACGGCAAGCGAAGTCCGCACGGGCATGCCGGTCTTCCAGGCGGTCAGCCGCTTTGGGCGGCACCTTCTTACGGGTCAATATGCCCCAAAGCAGTAGACAGACGATTCAACAGGGAGTGAATACATGGAACATGCACCTTGCATCAGCCAGATTGCCACGCTGCTGGCCGACCCAAAGCGTAGCGCGATGATGTGGGCGTTGATGGATGGTACGGCCCGACAGGCCGATGAATTGGCTTTGCTGGCCGGGCTTTCGCCCTCTTCGGCCAACGCCCATCTGGGGCGGTTATCCACGGGCGGTCTGTTGAAAGTCGAAGTCCGCGGCCGCAAGCGTTTTTTTCGCCTGGCGGCCCCCGAGATCGGTGCCGCCGTCGAGGCGTTGGCGAGTGCGACCCTTGCCAGCACGCCGCGACAGGTTCCAGAAGTTTTCAAACGCGGCCTCATGCCAACCAAGGCGCCGACGGCACCGGCTTCGCTGATGCGCGCCAGGCTTTGCGATGATCATCTGGGCGGTACCCTGGCGGCGGATCTGTATCAGCGATTGTTGGATGCCGGATGGCTTGAACAGGTTGAGCAGCGGGTAATCGTCACGCACAAGGGCGCGAACCAGTTGGCCGGGCGTGGCCTGTTCATCCAGGCACTGGCTCATCGCAACGCGCGCATTGCTTGCCCCTGCCCTGATTGGAGTGAGCGGCGCCCACACTTGGGTGGCGCGCTGGGGGCTGCGTTGCTGCAGTTGTTCATGCAATCGGGTTGGCTGAGCCTTCCAAATGACTCGAGGGCCCTGCAGGTGACCACCCTCGGCCAGCAGGAAATCCATCGGTTCGCCAGGCAGGACACCTTGGAAATGGCGCTCTAGGGCTGTCGGCAGGTCGCTATCAGCAATAGTCGCCTGTGAGGTTCGCGCACACTCGGTCTGGGGTTCTTTCGGATTGGGGAATGCAATGGACACTCACGTTTACAGTGCCGCGGAACGACTGGAGCGATTGCCGATCAGCGGCTATCACCGGGTCATATTCATCATCATCGCCTTGGCGTTTTTCTTCGACTCCATGGACCTGGCCATGATGACGTTCTTGCTGGGGTCGATCAAAACCGAGTTCGGCCTGAGTTCGGCCCAGGCAGGGCTGCTGGCCAGCTCGAGCTTTTTTGGCATGGTGGTGGGCGCCTCGCTGTCGGGCATGTTGGCCGATCGATTTGGACGAAAGCCGGTGTTCCAGTGGAGCATCGTACTGTGGGGGGTGGCCAGTTACCTGTGTTCCACCGCCCAGGACATCGAGACATTGACGTTGTTTCGTGTCCTGTTGGGCGTCGGCATGGGCATGGAGTTTCCAATCGCCCAGTCGATGCTTTCGGAGCTTATTCCAGCGAAGCGCCGTGGACGCTACATCGCCTTGATGGACGGCTTCTGGCCGCTGGGCTTTGTGGCGGCGGGCGTGTTGTCGTATTTCCTCCTGCCGGTGATCGGCTGGCGTGACATTTTCCTGGTATTGGCGGTGCCGGCGGTCTTCGTCCTGGTGATTCGTTTTTTCATTCCCGAATCGCCGCGTTGGCTGGAGCAGGCTGGCCGGGGCGATGAAGCGGATGCCGTGCTCAAGCGGATCGAAGACAAAGTCCGCGCCTCGCTGGGCACGCACGATTTGCCCGAGCCCATTCGCCTGCCGAGGCTGGCGACCGTGCCTGGCAACTTTTTCTCGGCCCTGGCGCAGATTTGGTCACCGTTGTACCGCCAACGCACGGTGATGATCTGGAGCGTCTGGTTCTTCGCCCTGCTCGGGTTCTACGGGCTGACGTCCTGGCTCAGCGCCTTGTTGCAGCAATCGGGTTTTGCGGTGACGCAGTCGGTCTACTACACGGTTCTGATTTCTCTCGGCGGGATCCCCGGTTTCCTGATGGCGGCCTGGCTGGTGGAACGTTGGGGGCGCAAGCCGGTGTGCATCATCACGCTGCTGGGCGGCGGGGTCATGGCATTTCTGTATGGCCAGAGCGCGGTGTTCGGCGGCAACGTCGGCCTGCTGATAAGCACCGGACTGTTGATGCAGTTCTTCCTGTTCGGCATGTGGGCGGTGCTTTACACCTATACACCGGAGCTTTACCCCACCTCGGCGAGAGCCACGGGATCGGGCTTTGCCTCGGCGGTCGGACGCATCGGTTCGCTGCTTGGCCCCTTGGTAACAGGGTTGGTATTTCCGATCACCGGGCAAGGCGGTGTGTTTGCCCTGGGCGCGCTGTGCTTTGCGGTGGCGGCGGGTGTGGTCTGGTTGTACGGAATGGAGACGCGGGGCAAGACGCTGGAGGAGTTGAGCGAAGCGAATGTCGCTGACTGAACACAGTCTCCTGTGGGAGCGAGCTTGCTCGCGATAGCGCCGGGTCAGCCAACATCAATGTTGAATGATCGACCGCCATCGCGAGCAAACTCGCTTCCACAGGCGTTGAGACGGGCTTAAGGTTTTACAAGTCGCGCATCCAGGCTGTTTTGCGCCAAGCGCTTGGCCTGGTCTTGAGTCATGCCCAAATGCGTATGCAGCGCATGGAAGTTTTCGGTGACGTAGCCGCCGAAATACGCCGGGTCATCGGAGTTCACCGTTACCTTCACGCCGCGTTCGAGCATATCGAGGATGTTGTGCTGCGACATGTCGTCGAACACGCAGAGCTTGGTGTTGGACAACGGGCACACCGTCAGCGGGATTTGCTCGTCGATGATTCGCTGCATCAGCCGTTCATCTTCGATTGCCCGAACGCCGTGGTCGATGCGCTGGATCTTCAGCAGGTCCAAGGCTTCCCAGATGTACTCGGGCGGACCTTCCTCGCCAGCGTGGGCGACGGTCAGGAAACCTTCGTTTCGCGCGCGGTCGAACACCCGCTGGAATTTGCTTGGTGGATGGCCCATCTCCGAGCTGTCGAGGCCGACGGCCACGAACGCGTCACGGAAAGGCAGCGCCTGGTCGAGGGTCTGCTCGGCCTGTTCTTCGCTCAGGTGGCGCAGGAAACTCAGGATCAGGCCGCTGGTGATGCCCAGTTGCTGTTCGCCGTCCTTGAGGGCGGCGGCGATGCCGTTGAGCACCACTTCGAATGGAATGCCGCGATCGGTGTGGGTCTGGGGATCGAAGAACGGTTCGGTGTGGATCACGTTCTGCGCCTTGCAACGCAGCAGGTAGGCCCAGGTCAGGTCATAGAAATCCTGGGAGGTGCGCAGCACGTCGGCGCCCTGGTAGTACAGGTCGAGAAATTCCTGCAGGTTGTTGAAGGCGTAGGCCTGGCGCAGGGTGTCAACGTCGTTCCATGGCAGGGCGATCTTGTTGCGTTCGGCCAGGGCAAACAGCAACTCGGGCTCCAGCGAGCCTTCCAGGTGCAGGTGCAGTTCAGCCTTGGGCAAGGCGTTCAGCCAGTCGTACATGTCTTTTTCTCATCAGCGAATCGATGGCGGGCATTCTACAGGGGTAGGCGCCGATGTCTGGTAAAACCTGACCGGCTGATCCACTACGCAGGCCGCATCCGCACGAAACGTTCCCGGCCCGTCACAGTCTAGTAGCTCATGACCCGTCCATTGCCAGGCCCACGATGTTCTCGTTGATCAAGCAAGAAAAACTGCTGTTGTTGGCCCTGCTCGCCGCCTTCGTCGCCTACCCGCTGGAACATTGGTTTCTGGGCAGCGGGCAGGCCGTGGCGCTGGCGAGTGGGTTGGTGCTGATCGGTTTTATTGTTTCTGCGTCCATGCGCGTTGCTCATCACGCGGAACTGTTGGCGGAAAAGGTTGGCGATCCCTACGGCACCATGATCCTGACCTTGTCGGCGGTGCTGGTGGAAGTCGTGATCCTGGCGATCATGATGAGTAACGAAGCATCACCCACCCTGGTACGAGACACGATTTATTCTGCGGTCATGCTCGACATCAATGGCATTCTCGGGCTCGCGGCTTTGATGGGGGGGCTCAAGCATGGCGAGCAGGTCTATAACGATGACTCGGCGCGCACCTACAGCGTGATGATTCTCACCGCCATGGGCGTGTCGATGGTGGTGCCGGAGTTCATTCCACAGGAAAACTGGAAACATTATTCGGCGTTCACCATCGGCGCGATGGTCGTGTTGTATACCTTGTTCCTACGGATGCAGGTGGGACCCCACAGCTATTTTTTCAGCTACAGCTACCCGCAAAAGCGCCGCAGGAAAGAGCCCGTGGAAACCGAGCCGAAACCCATCAGCCTGGCATTTTCAATCGGCGCATTAGTGTTTGGCGTAGTGGTAATCGGTGCGCTGGCAGAAGTCATGTCCAAAGCCATCGACCTGGGGCTGGAGGGCTCCGGCGCGCCGCCAGTGGTCACGGCAATCCTGGTGGCGGCCATCTCCGCTGCGCCGGAGATCCTCACGGCCCTGCGCGCAGCCCTGGCCAATCGCATGCAGTCGGTGGTCAACATCGCGCTGGGGGCGTCGTTGTCCACCGTGATCCTGACCGTGCCGGTGATGGAAGCGATGGCGCTCTACACCGGGCAACCTTTCCAGATGGCGATGACGCCGGTGCAGACGGTGATGATTTTCATCACCCTGATCGTCAGCGCCATCAACCTCAACGATGGCGAAACCAACGCCATCGAGGGGATGACCCATTTTGTGTTGTTTGCGACGTTTGTGATGTTGTCTTTGCTGGGCCTTTAGCTTGTCAGAGTCCTTGTGGGAGCGAGCAGACTCGCTCCCACATTCGTCCTTTGATTGGGTCACGATGCAGCAATCAGCTCCCGCGCGGCCTGGCTGTGATCGGCAATCAACCCTTTCAGGTCGAGGCCTTCGATCTGTCCGTCGATCACACGCCACTCGCCTGCAACCATCACTCGATCCGCCCGATCGGCACCGCACAGCAGCAGTGCCGAGATCGGGTCGTGGCTGCCGGAAAAGCGCAACTCATCAAGTTTGAATAGCGCCAGGTCAGCCTGCTTGCCCACCGCCAATTCACCGATGTCGCTGCGCCCCAGCAATTGCGCCGAACCCCGGGTCGCCCAGCCCAGTACCCGTTCCGGTGTGATCGCTTGTGCGCCGTAGCGCAGGCGCTGGATGTAGAGCGCTTGGCGGGCTTCCAGGATCATGTTTGAGGCATCGTTGGAGGCTGAGCCATCAACCCCCAGGCCCAGCGGGGCGCCGGCGGCGGTGAGTTCAAGCGTCGGACAGATCCCCGAGGCCAGGCGCATGTTCGAGCTGGGGCAATGACAGATACCGGTGCCGGCGGCGCCGAGACGGACGATTTCGTCCGGATTGAAATGAATGCCATGGGCCAGCCAGGTGCGCGGGCCCAGCCAGCCGACGCTGTCCAGGTAATCGACGGTGCGCAGGCCGAAGCGTTGCAGGCAGAAATCTTCTTCGTCGAGGGTTTCGGCCAGGTGCGTGTGCAGGCGTACGTCGAGTTTTTCCGCGAGTTCGGCGCTGGCGCTCATGATCTCGGGCGTGACTGAAAACGGCGAGCACGGCGCCAAGGCAATCTGGATCTGCGCGCCATCGCCTCGTTGGTGATAGCGGGCAATCAATCGCTGGCTGTCGTCGAGAATCACCTGGCCCTGCTGGACGGTCTGTTGCGGCGGCAAGCCACCGTCGGCTTCGCCCAGGCTCATGGAGCCGCGAGTCAGCATTGCGCGCATGCCCAGCTCGCGAACGCTTTGAACCTGCACATCGATCGCATTTTCCAGGCCTTGCGGGAACAGATAATGATGATCGGCCGCCGTCGTGCAGCCTGACAGCAGCAGTTCAGCCAGCGCCACTTTGCTTGCCAGCGCGAGTTTTTCTGGCGTCAGTCGTGCCCATACGGGATAGAGGGTTTTCAACCAAGGGAATAACGGCTGGTTGACCACCGGTGCCCAGGCGCGGGTGAGGGTCTGATAGAAGTGGTGATGAGTGTTGATCAGCCCAGGCAGGATTACATGATCGCGGGCGTCAAAGACTAGGTCGCAGGGCTGGCGAGGTTGCTGGCCGAGGCCCAGCAGTTCGACGATCGCACCGTCCTGCAGGACGAGACCGCCACGGGCATCGAGGCCGTTGGCCGTGAAGACGGCGAGGGGATTTTTTAACCAGGTACGGGTCGCAGGCATGATGGCCGGCTCCTCTGAAAGTGGGTTCAGGTTAGCCAGCTCAGTGATGCCCTGTCTGCTGATCCAGGGGCGCCATGGGAGGGCGCGGGTCGGAGTTTACTCAGGTTGTTCGGCACATATCCAGTACCCGGCGACGTAATGGGTGGCGTTTACCAGGGAATCGTCTCGCCCCTGTAATTGACGAAGTGATGCCCGCCCTTGCCGGTGAAGGCATTGACCTGGTCGATCAGCCCACGGGTACTGGTCGGGACGTCTATCTCGGCACCTTCACCGCCCATGTCGGTCTTCACCCAGCCCGGATGCAGGGACAGTACGGTCAGCGACTGCTCGCCCAATTGACTGACGAAACTGTTGGTCATTGAGTTGAGGGCGGCTTTGCTTGCCTTGTACAACGCCAGTTCCGGCGCGTCGGGCATGGTCACGCTGCCCAGTACGGAGCTCATGAAAGCCAGCACGCCGCTACGTTCGCGAATCTGCCCGACGAAGCGCTGGGCCAGATTGATCGGTGCCACTGCGTTGGTGAAGAACAATTGGCCCACCTCCGCCAGCGTTGCGCCGCCAGGGTTCTGATTGGCCGGGCCCTTTACGCCGGCGTTGACGAACAGCAGGTCGAAGATTTCGCCCTTGAGTTGCTGGCTCAAGGCGATGACGGCTTGCTGGTCGTCCATGTCGAGCCTTTCGATTCGCACCGGACCCAGCGCTTTCAAGGCGTCCGCGTGCTGCGGGTTGCGCACGGTAGCAGTGACGTTCCAGCCGTCGCTGAGCAACGTCTTTACCAAACCCAGGCCCAAGCCCCTGGAAGCACCGATGATCAATGCATTTTTCGCCGAATTCATGAAGGCATCCTTGAAAGAAAAGGCCATGGATTTAATGGACAACATTGCCCGAGCCGTTGTTTCAACTCGTGACGCAACGCGTCGGGTTTGTATCACCGTATCGATTGATTAAAAATTGATCAAGCGGCTGCGGTCCATGCCGTTACTGAGGCTGCTGGACCCATGAACGGGTTATCCACAGCTTGTTCCACAGTAATTGTGCGCAAGCTCCAAGGTCGGGAATAAGCCCCGGGCGGCTTTCTTCTAAAGGTGATAAAGCGCCGCAAGTGATTGTTTTGCTGACGGATCTCTGAAGTCTGGATGTCCCTGTACGAAAAATGTACAAATCCCCGAAAGCCGCATGACAGAAGGGTTACAGCGTGGTACGCCCAGGTTATCCACAAGCGGGTGCACAGCGCGTGTGGGCAAATCCGCGTTTTGCCGTCACACGGCGGTCTCACGCTCCAGGCGTATGTGCCCGCGACTCAGGTCGGCCAGCCGTGCCTGCAGCGTTTCGATGTGTTCTTCGCCCACCGCCAATTGAAGCTCTACACCATCGGCGGTGAAATGCTCGGCGTTCACCAACCCCCCGCATTCGGTTGTGCGCAGTTTCACCAGGGCCAGTTCCGCGAACCCGCAAACGCAGCGCAGCCCCACGCGGCTGATCAATTCAATCTTCTCGGCGTTTTGCAGGCATTTGTTTGCACCGCCGCCGTACGCCCGCGCCAACCCACCGGTCCCCAGCTGGATTCCGCCGTACCAGCGGATCACCAGCACCACCACCTGATCGCAGGCTTGGGCCTGGATGGCTGCCAGGATCGGACGTCCGGCGGTACCGCCTGGTTCGCCATCGTCGCTGCTGCGGTACTGGTTGCCGAATTTCCAGGCCCAACAATTGTGCGTGGCGGCCAGGTCGCTGTGCTGTTCGATAAAGGCCTGGGCCTCGGCAGGGCTGTTGATGGCGGCGGCAAGGGTAATGAAACGGCTTTTGCGGATTTCTTCACGGTACTCACAAAAGCCGGCGAGGGTATAAGGCATGTAGTCCTAGGATCTGTATGAGAGGTCAGGTGTCAGGCCGCAGCCTTTTAGAATGATACGGATCAAGTTGTCGCCAGCGTCGATCATGTCTTGCTTGGTCAGCTTGCTGCGACCGGTCACGCGGCAGATCTGGGTAGCAAAGTCGGCATAATGCTGGGTGCTGCCCCATAGCAGGAAGATGAGATGCACCGGATCGACCGGGTCCATTTTTCCTGCATCGATCCAAGCCTGGAAAACAGCCGCTCGGCCCTTGAACCAGGCCTGATAGTCCTGGTTGAAATATTCGCTCAGGCACTCGCCGCCGCTGATCACTTCCATGGCGAAGATCCGCGATGCCTGAGGTTGGCGCCGCGAGAACTCCATCTTGGCGCGAATGTAGCGGGTCAATGCCTGCGCCGGATCGTCTTCGGCCGTCAGGGAATTGAACGTGCTGTCCCATAACTCGATGATGTTGCTCAATACCGCCACGTAGAGCCCGAGCTTATTGGTGAAATAGTAGTGCAGGTTGGCCTTGGGCAATCCAGCCTTCAAGGCAATCGTATTCATGCTGGTGCCCTTGAAACCGTGACGGGCGAACTCATCCTCGGCGGCCCTGAGGATGGTCTCTTCGTTCTGTTGACGAATGCGGCCGGTAGGCTTGCCGCCATGGGCGGGAACTTCAAAAGTCATGGACGTTTCCGGGCTGGGTCTGTGGGTGCGGGCAAATGCGTTCATAGCGCACCGGCGCGGATCAGACAAGTGCTGCGGCTATAAAAGCGGCACGTTGAAGAAATTCAGCGTGTTGCCGCGAGATTTTCGAGGAAGTTTTCCAGCACCAAATGAGGGCGACGCCCCTTGCGCGTGACCGATGCCAGGCTCAGGTCGTAGAAACGCGCGAAGGGTTTGAGCGCGCGTAGGCGACCTTGTTGTACCCAGAGATTGGCGTAGTGATCCGGTAGATAACCGATATAACGACCCGTGAGAATCAGAAACGCCATGCCTTCGCGGTCCGATGCGCTGGCCGTGCAGTTCAGTGCCTGGTAATGGGCCTGGATGTCGGCCGGCAAGCGAAAGGTTGGCGCGATGGCGTCCTGGGTATTGAGGCGAGCGTCTTCGAGTTGCTGGTCGTCCACGTAAAACAGTGGATGACCGACCGCGCAATACAGCAGCGAGCGTTCGCTGTAGAGCGGTTGGTATTCAAGACCCGAAAGGGCGCTGGCCTGGGGGACCACGCCGACGTGAAGGCGACCGTCGAGTACGCCTTGCTCGACTTCGTTGGGTGCGATCATGCGAATCTGGATTTGCACGTCTGGCCCGCGTTCTTTCAACTGGGCCAAGGCGTGGGTGATACGCATATGCGGCAGGGTGACAAGGTTGTCCGTCAGGCCAATGATCAATTCGCCGCGTAAATGTTGATGGAGGCCGTTGACCTCGGTACGGAAACTTTCCAGCGCACTCAATAGTTGCAGCGCCGACTGATAGACCTCGCGACCTTCTTCAGTCAGGGAAAAGCCCGCGCGGCCACGCTGGCACAAGCGCAGCCCTAGGCGTTGTTCAAGATCATTCATCTGCTGGCTGATAGCCGAGCGGCCGATCCCGAGGACCGTTTCGGCGGCAGAAAAACCACCGCATTCCACCACGCTGCGGAAAATGCGCAGCAAGCGGATATCGAAGTCGCTGACCTGGGCCAGCGGATCGGAACGACGCATGCTCATAGTTTAGTAATCCGCTGACTGAAGGTTAGAAAAGCTGGGTTTCACCGACTTTATCGCCGTGGCAACGTAGTCGCAAGAACGCTCCTGATTTCATACCGTTTATGTCTTGCGAGGTTTTGTCGATGAACATGCCCGAACACGCTGTCGGTTCCCTGGCCAGCCAGCTCAAGCTGGACGCTCATTGGATGCCTTATACGGCCAATCGCAATTTCCAACGCGACCCTCGCCTGATCGTCGCCGCCGAAGGTAGCTGGCTGACCGATGACAAGGGACGCAAGGTCTACGATTCGCTGTCGGGATTGTGGACGTGCGGCGCCGGGCACACCCGCAAGGAGATCCAGGAAGCGGTCGCCAAGCAACTGGGCACGCTCGATTACTCGCCGGGATTCCAGTATGGACATCCGTTGTCGTTCCAATTGGCGGAAAAGATCACCAACCTGACCCCGGGCAACCTCAACCATGTGTTCTTCACCGATTCAGGTTCCGAGTGCGCCGATACCGCAGTGAAGATGGTTCGCGCTTATTGGCGCCTCAAGGGGCAGGCCACCAAGACCAAGATGATCGGTCGTGCCCGCGGTTATCACGGTGTGAATATTGCCGGCACCAGCCTGGGCGGCGTCAGCGGCAACCGCAAATTGTTCGGCCAAGCCATGATGGATGTTGATCATTTGCCCCATACCTTGCTGGCCAGTAACGCCTATTCCCGCGGCATGCCCAAGGAGGGCGGGATCGCCTTGGCCGATGAGCTGTTGAAGTTGATCGAGCTGCACGACGCTTCCAATATCGCCGCCGTGTTTGTCGAGCCGATGGCTGGGTCCGCCGGTGTGCTGGTGCCGCCAGAGGGATACCTGAAGCGTCTGCGGAAAATCTGCGACCAGCACAACATTTTGCTGGTGTTTGACGAAGTGATCACCGGGTTCGGTCGTACCGGCGCGATGTTTGGTGCCGACAGCTTTGGCGTGACGCCGGACGTGATGTGCATCGCCAAGCAAGTCACCAACGGTGCAATTCCGATGGGGGCGGTCATTGCTAGCAGCGAAATCTACCAGACGTTCATGAGCCAGCCGACGCCTGAATATGCCGTGGAATTCCCCCATGGCTATACGTACTCGGCGCACCCAGTGGCGTGCGCGGCGGGACTGGCGGCGTTGGACCTGCTGCAAAAAGAGAATCTGGTGCAGGGTGTGGCCGAGGTGGCGCCGCATTTCGAGACCGCATTGCATGGCTTGAAAGGCTCGAAAAACGTTATCGATATTCGCAACTTTGGCTTGGCCGGGGCGATCCAGATCGCCCCCCGTGACGGTGACGCTATCGTGCGTCCTTTCGAGGCGGGAATGGCACTGTGGAAGGCTGGGTTCTATGTGCGCTTTGGCGGCGATACCTTGCAGTTCGGGCCGACGTTCAACAGCAAGCCGCAGGACCTGGATCGCCTGTTCGACGCAGTTGGTGAAGTGCTGAACAAGATCGACTGATTTCTTCTATATAGAGAGACGCTCGTTAATGGGCGTCTGGTGATCAATTTCCTGGAGTCCCCATGAGCCTCATCCCGCATTTGATCAATGGCGAACTGTTGAGCGATAACGCCCGTACAGCCGATGTGTTCAACCCGTCCACCGGCCAGGCAATCCATCAAGTACCGCTGGCGGATCGCGCAACTGTCCAGCAGGCGATCGATGGCGCCAAGGCCGCTTTCCCGGCCTGGCGCAACACGCCGGCGGCGAAGCGCGCCCAAGTAATGTTCCGTTTCAAGCAACTGCTGGAGCAGAACGAGTCGCGCATCGCCCAGTTGATCAGCGAAGAACACGGCAAGACCCTGGAAGACGCGGCGGGGGAACTCAAACGGGGTATCGAAAACGTTGAGTTTGCCTGTGCGGCGCCGGAAATCCTGAAGGGCGAATACAGTCGCAATGTAGGGCCGAATATCGATGCTTGGTCAGATTTCCAGCCTTTAGGTGTCGTGGCGGGTATCACGCCGTTCAATTTCCCGGCAATGGTGCCGTTGTGGATGTACCCGCTGGCTATCGTCTGTGGGAATTGTTTCATTCTCAAGCCGTCGGAGCGCGATCCGAGTTCGACACTGCTGATCGCCCAGCTTTTGCTGGAAGCCGGTTTGCCCAAAGGTGTATTGAGCGTAGTCCATGGCGACAAGGCGGCGGTGGATGCTTTGATCGAGGCGCCGGAGGTAAAAGCGCTGAGTTTTGTCGGGTCGACACCAATCGCTGAATACATCTATGCCGAAGGTACTCGTCGAGGTAAGCGCGTCCAGGCGCTGGGTGGGGCGAAGAACCATGCGGTGCTGATGCCGGATGCAGATCTGGACAACGCAGTCAGCGCCTTGATGGGCGCGGCGTACGGTTCGTGCGGTGAGCGCTGCATGGCGATTTCGGTAGCGGTATGTGTCGGCGATCAAGTAGCGGATGCCCTGGTGGCCAAGTTGGTGCCGCAGGTCAAGGCACTGAAGATCGGTGCGGGGACTTCTTGCGGACTGGACATGGGGCCGCTTGTTACCGGGCAGCACCGCGACAAGGTCAGTGGGTATATAGAGGAGGGCGTGTCGGCGGGGGCATCATTGATTGTCGATGGTCGTGGCTTGAGCGTTGCTGGGCACGAGGAAGGCTTTTTCCTGGGTGGCTGCCTGTTTGACCGCGTGACGCCTGAGATGCGCATCTACAAGGAAGAAATCTTCGGGCCGGTGCTGTGTATCGTCCGGGTCAATAGCTTGGAAGAGGCGATGCAACTGATCAACGATCACGAATATGGCAACGGCACCTGCATCTTTACCCGTGACGGCGAAGCGGCGCGGTTGTTTTGCGATGAGATTGAAGTCGGCATGGTTGGCGTCAATGTTCCATTGCCAGTGCCTGTCGCCTATCACAGCTTCGGTGGTTGGAAGCGTTCACTTTTTGGTGACTTGCATGCCTATGGTCCGGACGGGGTGCGTTTTTATACCCGTCGCAAGGCCATTACCCAACGCTGGCCGCAGCGTGCCAGCCATGAGGCTTCGCAGTTTGCATTTCCCAGTTTGTAACCTGTAAGTGAAGAGGCCGGCGCCCGTGGGCGTCGGCCTCTGTATTTCCGGGGTTTCTGACT
>NZ_CP071668.1:795000-4810000 GCF_051132175.1 Pseudomonas sp. D3-10
GTATGGAAGGGCCATCGCTCAACGGATAAAAGGTACTCCGGGGATAACAGGCTGATACCGCCCAAGAGTTCATATCGACGGCGGTGTTTGGCACCTCGATGTCGGCTCATCACATCCTGGGGCTGAAGCCGGTCCCAAGGGTATGGCTGTTCGCCATTTAAAGTGGTACGCGAGCTGGGTTTAGAACGTCGTGAGACAGTTCGGTCCCTATCTGCCGTGGACGTTTGAGATTTGAGAGGGGCTGCTCCTAGTACGAGAGGACCGGAGTGGACGAACCTCTGGTGTTCCGGTTGTCACGCCAGTGGCATTGCCGGGTAGCTATGTTCGGAAAAGATAACCGCTGAAAGCATCTAAGCGGGAAACTTGCCTCAAGATGAGATCTCACTGGAGCCTTGAGCTCCCTGAAGGGCCGTCGAAGACTACGACGTTGATAGGCAGGGTGTGTAAGCGCTGTGAGGCGTTGAGCTAACCTGTACTAATTGCCCGTGAGGCTTGACCATATAACACCCAAGCAATTTGTAGACTCGAAAGAGGCCAGATTGCGGTGTTGTGAAGACGAAACGAACCGAAAGTTCGAGATACTCACAAGCAACACGCTATCACATACCCATTCGCTGGAACGTGACCGCAAGGCACGCGCTGGCTACCGAATTTCTTGACGACCATAGAGCATTGGAACCACCTGATCCCATCCCGAACTCAGAAGTGAAACGATGCATCGCCGATGGTAGTGTGGGGTTTCCCCATGTGAGAGTAGGTCATCGTCAAGATTAAATTCCGAAACCCCTATCTGCTGATGCAGGTAGGGGTTTTGTTTTGCCCGCAGGAAAGTTCTTACGATAAGCGCGGACAGCTCCCGGCTGCCACAGCCCACCGACAGTGCTAAGGTTCTGCCCTAGCTTTTGCACTTTTCAAGGATGCCTTTATGCCGGACGCGACGTCCCTCAGCCCTGCTTTCATGGTGGTTCATGGGAATCGCCTTGATGAGTTGCGCAGCCTGGTTATCAGCCTGATGCGACGCTATCCGCTAGGCCCTCTTGAAAATGAAATCGCCCTCGTTCAAAGCAACGGCATCGCCCAATGGCTGAAGCTGGCACTGGCTGAAGATCCTGAAGACGATGACAGTGGCGGCTGCGGAATTGCGGCTGCCATCGAGGTGCAGCTGCCCGGCAGTTTCATGTGGCAGCTCTATCGAATGGTGCTTGGCCGTGATGAAATTCCGGCTAAATCCTTACTGGATAAGGCGCCGCTCACATGGAGGCTGATGCGTCTCCTGCCGCAGCTAATTGAACAGCCTCATTTCGAACCGTTGCGACGTTTCCTGTCTGACGACACTGATTTACGTAAGCGCTACCAATTGTCCGAGCGTCTGGCTGATCTTTTCGACCAGTATCAGGTGTACCGAGCCGACTGGCTTGAAGATTGGGCGCAGGGACGGCACCAGACAAGGAGCGTGCGTGGTGAAACAAAGCCGCTCGCGCCGGCAAATTGCTGGCAAGCGGAGCTGTGGCGAGCGCTGCTGTTGGATGTGGGTGAAGAGGGCATGGCTCAAAGCCGTGCCGGCGTTCACCAGCGCTATCTTGAGCGCATCAATCACCTTGAAGCCGCTCCCGAAGGCCTACCGGCTCGCGTAATCGTGTTCGGTATTTCTTCACTGCCAGCCCAAGCGCTTGAGGCCCTGGCCGGTCTTTCACGGTTCAGCCAGGTTTTACTGTGTGTTCACAACCCCTGTCGTTACCATTGGGCGGACATCGTCGCCGACAAGGACCTGCTTCGTCACCAATACAAACGGCAGGCACGAAAAAGCGGCATGCCAAATGTCCTGGATTCGCAGACTTTGCATCAGCATGCACATCCGCTGTTGGCTGCCTGGGGAAAGCAAGGGCGCGACTACATCAACCTTCTCGACAGCTATGATGATCCAAACACCTATCGCTCGGTATTTCGCGAAGGGCGTATCGATCTGTTCAGCGACGGTAATCCCACGACCCTTCTTAGTCAGTTGCAGGACGATATCCTGGAATTGCGCCCCTTGGATGAAACCCGGCAACACTGGCCTTCAGTCGATACGCAACAAGACGAGTCGATCCGTTTCCATGTGGCCCACAGTGCCCAGCGTGAAGTTGAGATCCTTCATGATCAATTGCTTGCGCACTTCAGCAAGGATTCGTCCCTGCGTCCCCGGGATATCATCGTCATGGTCCCTGATATCGACAGTTATACGCCGCATATCCGCGCCGTGTTTGGCCAGCTTGATCGGGGTGACCCTCGTTTCATCCCCTTCACCCTGACAGATCAGGGCCAGCGTGGCCGTGACCCTTTGCTCATCGCCGTCGAGCATTTGCTCAGGCTCCCGGATAGTCGGTTTCCGGTCAGCGAGATTCTCGATCTGCTGGACGTGCCAGCGTTGCGCGAGCGGTTTGGCATCAATGAGGCCGACTTGCCGACACTGCACCGCTGGATTGAGGGAGCAGGCATTCGCTGGGGGATGAATGCCCGACATCGCGCCAGTTTGGGTTTGCCCGCAGAGCTTGAGCAGAACAGCTGGCGTTTCGGCCTGCGTCGCATGTTGCTGGGGTATGCGGTTGGCGATTCAGAGGCTTACGAGGGCATCGAGCCCTATGACGAAATCGGTGGCCTCGATGCGGCTTTGATCGGTCCGCTGGTGGCTTTGCTGGATGCGCTGGAAGTCGCTTACCGGGAGCTGAGCCAGCCAACCTCTCCCAAGGAATGGGGGGCGCGTCTGCATGACTTGATGCAATTGTTCTTCCTGGCAAGCAACGAGCACGACGATTATCTGCTGGCCCAACTCGAGGACCTGCGTGAAACCTGGCTGGAAACCTGCGATTCGGTCGGGCTGGAGGATGAGCTTCCTTTGACGGTTGTCAGGGAAGCCTGGCTGACCGGACTGGATCAGGGGAAGTTGTCCCAACGTTTCCTCGCCGGAGCGGTCAATTTTTGTACGTTGATGCCGATGCGAGCGATACCCTTCAAGCTGGTTTGTTTGCTGGGAATGAATGACGGCGACTATCCACGAGCTCAGCCACCGCTGGATTTCGACCTCATGGGCAGCGATTACCGCCCAGGCGATCGTTCCCGGCGCGAGGACGATCGGTACCTACTGTTGGAAGCGCTGCTTTCTGCCCGGGAAAAGCTCTACATCAGTTGGGTCGGTCGCAGTATTCGTGACAACAGCGATCGGCCGGCATCGGTCTTGATCGGCCAGTTGCGTGATCATCTTGCCAGTGGGTGGCGGTTGGCAAATGGTGATGAGGGTCTACTCGAGGCGTTGACTCAGGAGCATCCTTTGCAGCCGTTCAGCGCCCGGTACTTTTATCAGGGTGACGGGCTGTTCAGCTATGCCGGTGAATGGCGTTCGCTTCACGAGGCCCAAGAACACAGCGCGCTGCCTGCAATGTTGGAGCCCTATGCCCAGGAAGAGCCATTGGGGATCGCTCAGTTGCAGGATTTTCTGCGCAATCCTGTTCGTCATTTCTTCAGCCAGCGACTCAAGGTGTTCTTCGAGACTTTCGAAGCCCCCCTGGCCGATGACGAACCTTTCGTTCTTGATGCCCTGCAGCGCTACAGCTTGAGCGACAGCCTGCTCGAGGCCGCCCTTGTTCGCCTCGACCAATCGGACCTGGCGTTGGCGGCGCACGCCAAGCGGTTACAGAACAGTGGCCTGCTGCCCATGGCGGGTTTCGGTGAAAGCCTGCAGCGCGAGTTGATCGAGCCGTTGCCTGACCTGCTGCAGCGCTACCAGCAGCTCCTGTCTTCATGGCCCACTCCACTGACCAGCGCCGTCCCCGTCAGCCTTCGTATACACGATGTCAGCGTAGAAGGATGGCTTAGCGGCCTGCATCAGCGAGGCGATGGCTCGGTCCTCGCCATTACCGCTATCCCCAACAGCATCGGATCTACCAAGACCCGCAAATGGCATCGACTGATACGGGTCTGGGTCAACCATCTTGTAGCCTGCGCCAGTGGGCTTTCGATGACTACGGCGTTGGTCGCCAGTGATGACAGCTTGCTGCTCGCCCCTTTTGACGAAACCGTAGCGCGCCAGGTCCTTGGCGACCTGCTGCAAGCCTGGCGGGCTGGTATGCGCCAACCCTTGCCAATCGCGGTGAAGACCGCGTTCGCCTGGCTCGACCAAAGCGACCCGGAGAAAGCCCTGGCGGCGGCTCGCAAAGCCTACGAAGGTGACGGGCTGACGTTTGAGGGGGAGCGCCGGGAAAGCCCTGCCCTGGCACGGCAATACCCCGACTTCAATGCGCTGGTCGCTGACGAAACATTTCCCGACTGGTGTGATGCGGTTTATCGGCCGCTACTCGAAGCGCCTTGGCGCTCACTGGTGAGCGAGGACGTACATCCATGAGCCGGAAAACTCCCTTGGCCCTGGCCTTCCCGCTACGTGGCAGTCAATTGATCGAGGCCAGTGCCGGTACCGGGAAAACCTTTACCATTTCGGCGTTGTATTTGCGCCTGGTGTTAGGGCATGGCGACCCGCAGACGCGGTTTGACCGCGAGCTGCTTCCTCCGCAGATTCTGGTAGTGACCTTCACCGATGCCGCGACCAAGGAACTGCGGGAGCGTATCCGTACGCGCCTGGCGGAAGCGGCGCGTTTTTTTCGCGATGAGATTCCCGCCCCGGACTCGTTGATTGCCTCGTTGCGTGATGAGTTCGGGGAAGGGCAATGGGGAGCCTGCGCGAACCGGCTCGATATAGCCGCGCAATGGATGGACGAAGCGGCCGTTTCGACTATCCATAGCTGGTGTCAGCGAATGCTTCGCGAGCATGCCTTCGACAGTGGCAGCCTGTTTACGCAAACCCTGGAAACCGATCACAGCGAGTTGCTCGCAGAGGTGCTGCGCGACTACTGGCGCCTGTTCTGCTATTCGATGCAAGGTGAAGCGCTGCACTGGGTGCGGGCTCACTGGGGCGGGCCTGCCGCCCTGCTGCCCCGGGTAAGGGGTTTGTTTTCCAGTTCTCGAGGTGAGGCGCAGGGGATCGAGCCGGCCGAGCTGATCGTCGCATCCCTTCAGGAACGCAGCGCGGCATTGCTCGACCTCAAGGCTCCTTGGCGACAATGGGCCGTGGAGTTGTTGGAAATCTGCCAGCAGGGCGTTGCCAATAAAAGCGTCGACGGACGCAAGATGCAGGCTCGCTATTTCGAACCCTGGTTCCAGAAGATCACGGCCTGGGTCGAGGACGAAAGTCTCGAGCTGCTGGACATTGGCACCGGCTTCACACGGCTGACGCCCGAGGGCATGGCCGAGGCCTGGAAAGGCGATGTGCCCAGTCATCCCGGGCTGGATGCGATGTCGGGCCTCAAGGCCAGCCTGGACGCCCTGCCCACCCCGGACGCGGCGGTGTTGCAGCATGCCGCGCAATGGGTCGGGACACGCTTCGAAGCGGAGAAACGGCGCCGGGCTGAAATGGGTTTCGACGACATGCTGCTGCGCCTGGACGCGGCGTTGCAGGCTGAAGGCGGGGAGCGGCTGGCTAGCCTGATTCGCGAGCAGTTCCCAGTGGCGCTGATCGATGAATTCCAGGACACCGATCCGATCCAGTACCGAATCTTCGAAAGCATCTATCGCATTGAAGACAACAATCCGCAAAGCGGGCTGTTCCTGATCGGTGATCCGAAGCAGGCCATTTATGCGTTTCGCGGCGCCGATATCTATACCTACCTGCGCGCCAGGGAAGCCACCGCTGGCCGGTTGCATACGCTGGGGACAAACTTCCGCTCCAGCCATGCCATGGTCGGCGCGGTGAATCAGGTTTTCCAACATGCCGAGGCGCGTCAGCAGGGGCGAGGGGCTTTCCTGTTCCGCGAGCCATCGGGTGGGAATCCCGTGCCGTTCCTGCCCGTCGAGTCCCAAGGGCGCAAAGAGAGCTTGCGGGTTTCGGGGCAGACTGTCGCTGCCCTTAATGTTTGGCACCTGGTCTCTGACCAGCCAGTTTCCGGAGCGGTGTATCGGCAGCAGATGGCTGCAGCCTGCGCCAGCGAAATCACTGCGCTGCTCAACGGCGGACAGTCGGGGCGCGATGGCTTTTTCCATGATGGGGAAATGCTTCGTGGTCTTCTGCCGGCCGACATCGCCATTCTCGTGCGCGATGGCAAGGAAGCGCAGGCCGTGCGCGGCGAGTTGTCCGCACGAGGCGTGCGCAGTGTCTATCTATCAGACAAGGACTCGGTATTTGCTTCCCAGGAAGCAAGGGATTTGCTGACCTGGCTCAAGGCATGTGCCGAGCCGGATGTGGAGCGACTGCTGCGCACAGCCCTGGCCAGCACTACGTTGAACCTGCCGCTCACAGAGCTTGAGCGCCTGAACCAGGATGAGTTGGCGTGGGAAAGCCGTGTGATGCAATTCCGGGGCTATCGGATGGTCTGGCGCGCGCAAGGTGTGCTGCCGATGCTGAGGCGCTTGTTGCACGACTTCAAATTGCCTCAGTCCCTGATGGCACGTGATGACGGCGAGCGGGTGCTGACCAACCTGCTGCACCTTTGTGAGTTGTTGCAGCAGGCCGCCGTCGAGCTGGATGGCGAGCAAGCCATGATTCGTTACCTGGCCGAGCATCTGGCCATGACCGGGCAGGCGGGAGAAGAGCAGATCCTTCGCCTCGAAAGCGACGAGCAGTTGGTCAAGGTAGTGACGATCCATAAGTCCAAGGGACTTGAATACCCCCTGGTGTTCCTCCCGTTCATATGCTCGACGAAGCCGGTGGATGGCAGTCGACTTCCGCTGCATTACCACGATGAGCGCGGCCAGGCGCAGATCAGTCTCGCCCCGACCCCGGAATTGATCGCCAAGGCCGATGACGAGCGTCTGGCAGAGGATCTGCGTCTTTTGTACGTGGCACTTACCCGTGCCCAGCACGCCTGCTGGCTGGGTGTCGCCGATCTCAAGCGCGGCAGTAATAACCGCTCGATTCTACATTTGTCTGCCCTGGGCTATCTGTTGGGTGGTGGTGCTCCGTTGAACGAGTCGGTAGAGCTCAGACGTTGGTTGGAAGACCTGCGGCAAGGCAGCCAGGCGGTGAGCTGCCTGGATATGCCCCAGCCCAGCGACGAGCACTACCGACCCGCACGCAACGACGCGGTATTGCTTGAACCCTTGATTCCGTTGCGCAAAGCCAGCGAGAACTGGTGGATTGCTTCCTACAGTGCGTTGCGTTTCGGCGACAGCCTCAACGTGGGCGGTGACACCGCACCGGAAAATCCCCAAGCCCAGAAACTGTTCGATGATGAGCGACTCGACCCAGACGCCCCGCGGGAAGTTGCGGCTGCGGGTGGTGACATCCACCGTTTTCCCCGTGGCCCCAACCCCGGTACCTTCCTGCATGGGCTCCTGGAGTGGGCTGCCGGCGAAGGATTCCCGACGGCGCCAGCCATCATTGAGGATGCCATTGCCCGACGCTGCAACCGCCGGGGTTGGAATGGCTGGATCAAAACCCTTGGCGACTGGTTGTTGCACCTGATCAAAACGCCTCTGTGTATTGGCGGCGGCCAAGCGCCGGTGGTGCTGGAAGACTTGACCCGGTTCCAAGTGGAAATGGAATTCTGGTTCGCCAGCCACAAGGTCGATGTGCTCAAGCTCGATGATCTGGTTTGCCGATTCACCCATGACGGCGTGGCTCGTGTCGCTGCGGAACCGGTATTGCTCAATGGCATGTTCAAGGGTTTCATAGACCTGACCTTCGAGCACGACGGTCGATATTATGTGGCCGATTACAAGTCCAACTGGCTGGGATTGGACGACGCCGCCTACACCATGCAGGCCATGGAGCAATCGATCCTGGATAACCGCTACGACTTGCAATACGTGCTGTACCTGTTGGCCTTGCACCGCCAGCTCAAGGCGCGCTTGCCCCACTATGACTACGACAAGCATGTTGGCGGCGCGCTGTATATATTCCTTCGTGGCACACGCGCTGCCAGCCAGGGTGTCTACTTCACCAAGCCTGCGCGCGCCTTGATAGAGCAACTGGATCGCCTGTTCCAAGGAATGCCCGAGCCCAAGGCGGAGCCGGCTTGGGTGCAGGGAGAACTGTTATGAGTCGTTCTTTTGCGGACCTGCTTCCCAAGAATTCCGACGACGAGAGCCTGGTGGATTTGGCGCCCTTGAGCGACGTGGACGACCTGTTGCTGCTGCTGACTCGCTGGGTGGAGCGCGGTTGGCTGCGAGCCTTGGACAGGGCATTCGTGGCGTTCCTCCATGAACTGTGCCCAGAAGACGACCCGCTGGTGTTGCTTGCCGCGGCCCTTGCCAGCCATCAATTGGGGCACGGGCATGTCTGCCTGGATCTGTTCGAAACACTCAAGGAGCCGGATTTTGCGTTGTCCTTGCCACCGGAGGGAGACCTGCAGCCCGGCGTGATGCTATTGCCGTCGCAGGTTTTGCAGACACTCGATGGTGCCGACTGGTGCAAAGTACTGGCTTCCAGCCCGCTGGTCGCCCTGGCAGGCGACGAGCGTGAGCAGGCACGACAACGGCCGCTGGTACTCGCCGGTAAACGTCTTTATCTGCGTCGCTACTGGGGCTACGAGCGACGAATCGACGATGCGTTGCGTCAACGGCTGGCCGACCACGGAGCGGTGCCTGATGACTTGGATGAGCGCCTGGCCGGGCTGTTTGGTCCGGCCAGCGCGACGGGGCCGGTCGACTGGCAGAAACTGGCCTGCGCGCTCGCGACCCGAAGCGCGTTCAGTATCGTCACGGGCGGCCCCGGCACCGGCAAGACCACCACGGTCGTGCGTCTGCTCGCCTTGTTGCAGGCACCCGCTGTCGAAGCAGGTAAGCCGCTGCGCATTCGTCTGGCCGCGCCCACCGGCAAGGCGGCGGCACGCCTGACCGAGTCCATCAGCCAACAGGTTCGCACGCTGGACGTCACCGATGCCGTGCGTGAACGCATTCCCTGCGAAGTCACCACGGTCCATCGCCTGCTGGGCAGTCGTCCCGGTACCCGTCATTTTCGTCATCATGCAGGCAATCGCCTGCCACTGGATGTGCTGGTCATCGATGAGGCTTCGATGATTGATCTGGAGATGATGGCCAATCTGTTGGATGCGTTGCCGTCCCATGCGCGTTTGGTATTGCTGGGGGACAAGGACCAGTTGGCTTCGGTCGAAGCCGGCGCGGTGCTTGGCGATTTGTGCCGCGATGCCGAAGAGGGTTGGTATAGCCCACAGACTCTGGCGTGGCTCGAATCCGTCAGCGGCGAAAACCTGATGACAAGTGACCTGAAGCAGGACCTCGAAGGTACTCACCCCCTCGCCCAGCAAGTGGTCATGCTCAGGCATTCCCGGCGTTTCGGCGAGGGCAGTGGGATTGGCCAGTTGGCCCGCCTGGTCAATGGACAACAGCCGGAGCAGGCGCGGAACCTATTGCGCAAGGGCCAATACCCCGATCTGTCCACGTTGGCGTTGAAAGGCGAACACGATACTGCGCTGGAACGTTTGCTGCTGGATGGCCAAGCCTCCGGGCCGCAGGGATATCGGCATTATCTGAGCGTCTTGCGGCAACGGCGTCCGGCGGCCTCCCGCCCGCTGGAAGACGATTGCTGGAATGATTGGGCTCGGGAGGTCTTGTCGGCGTTTGACGAATTCCAGTTGCTTTGCGCGGTGCGCAGAGGCCCGTGGGGTGTCGAAGGGTTGAACCAACGGATCACTGCCGCGCTGCTCAAGGCGCGGCTGATCGACAATGACCAGCTTTGGTATGAGGGGCGTCCGGTATTGATGACGCGCAATGATTACGGGTTGGGATTGATGAATGGCGATATCGGCATTGCCCTCAGGTTGCCTGAGCGTGACGGACCGGACGCCGGAAAACAGGTGCTGCGGGTTGCATTTCCTCGTAACGACGGCCGAGGTGGCGTGCGTTTTGTGCTGCCCAGCCGATTGAACGATGTGGAAACCGTATACGCCATGACCGTGCATAAATCCCAAGGCTCGGAGTTCACTCACACGGCGTTGATCCTTCCGGATGCACTGAATCCTGTACTGACCAAGGAATTGGTGTACACCGCTATCACCCGGGCCAAACAATGGTTCAGTCTGATAGAGCCACGCGCGGGAATTTTCGAAGAGGCGGTGCAACGCAAGGTCAAGCGCTTGAGCGGCTTGATGTTGGAATGGGAGTAAGGTGACGCAATGATCGGTTTTGGTGTGCCAGTGCGTTGCTTGCGCTAATGCCTGTTTTTTGTCGGAACTCTTTGTAGGACACTGTCTCGCTGGCTTTTTGACACTGTGCTATCGTTCCGGCTCTTATCTACAACAAGAGATCATTCATGACGGCGGTGGGACGGGAGGCGGTGCGCAGCAAGGATTGCAGGCATTATTTGCTTGCCTTTCTTTTGTGGCTGCTGTCGCCTGCGGTCATTGCCCAGGACCCGCCGGCTGTTACTCGAGCCGACCAGCGAGCCGAGGCGGTCACCCAGGTTGTATTAGGCATTCTCAGTTATGCGCGGTGGCCGGTCGAGCCAACGCAACTGCAACTGTGTATCGTCGGCCCCACCCAATATACCGATGACCTCGTCAAAGGCACCACCCAGGCGACCGGTCGCCCCGTGACCGTGCAGCGTGTGCTGGCTGATTATCCGAGCATCACCGCTGACTGCAACGCCGTCTATATCGGCAATCTGAGCACTGCTGAACGCTCCCGTCTGTTTGCTTCGCTGATTGGCCAACCTGTGTTGAGCATCAGCGAGGGCGGGGATGAATGCACCGTGGGCAGTCTGTTTTGCCTGCGGGTCGGTGATGAGCAAGTGTCGTTCGAGGTCAATCTCGACTCGGTCGCCCGTAGTGGCGTGCGCATCCATCCCAGTGTCCTCCAACTATCACGCCGCAGGCCTGCCGCCCCATGAGTTCGTCAAAACCACGAATTCGTCCCACGTTGGGGTCGGTCATCGGTCGCGGTCATTTGATCGTCGCGCTGGTGGCGATCGCCATGGCCAGTGTTTCCCTTACATTGCTGGGCGTGCTTGCCTTGCGTGTCTACGCCGATCACAACCTGCACCTCATCGCCCGTTCGATCAACTACACCGTGGAAGCGGCAGTGGTGTTCGATGACGAGGCCGCCGCCACCGAAGCGCTGGCCTTGATCGCCACCACCGAAGAGGTGGCCGATGCGCAGGTATTCAACGAGCAGGGCCGCTTGTTAGCGCGCTGGCAGCGGCCGGAGACCGGACTTCTTTCAGAGCTGGAAATGCACATCGCCAAGGCGTTCCTGGAAAAACCCATCAGCCTTCCCATCGTCCACCAAGGGCAAAATATCGGCAGGATCCTGCTGGCGGGGCATGGCGGCAGTCTGTTGCGTTTTCTGCTCAGCGGCCTGGCGGGAATCATTGTGTGTACGGCGGTCAGTGCCTGGGTCGCGCTGTATCTGGCGCGACGTCAGTTGCGGGCGATCACTGGACCGTTGCGCAGCTTGGCTGAGGTCGCCCACGCCGCGCGCTGCGAGCGAGCCTTGGACCGAAGGGTTCCCCCGGCCGACATCGCCGAGCTGGATAACCTGGGAAATGACTTCAATGGATTGCTCGCTGAGCTCGAGTCCTGGCAGACCCACCTGCAAAGTGAAAACGAGACCTTGGCTCACCAGGCCAGCCACGACAGCCTGACCGGGTTGCCGAACCGGGCATTTTTCGAAGGTCGATTGATCCGCGCCTTGCGCAATGCCAGCAAGCTCGACGAGCAAGTGGCCGTCCTGTATCTGGACAGCGATCGCTTCAAAGGCATCAATGACAACTTCGGCCACGCCGCCGGCGACGCGGTGTTGACTGCCGTCGCGACCCGGGTGCGGGCTCAGTTACGAGAAGATGACCTTGTGGCACGCCTGGGCGGCGACGAATTCGCGGTGCTGCTGACGCCGTTGCACAAGATCGAGGATGCCGAGCGAATCGCCGAAAAAATCATCGCCAGCATGGAAATGCCGATCCAGTTGCCAGGTAACGCCTCGGTGTTGACCTCCCTCAGTATCGGCATTGCCGTTTACCCCGAGCATGGGGCAACGCCCGGTGCGCTGCTCAGCGCCGCCGATGCGGCGATGTACCAGGCCAAACGCCTCGCCCGAGGCGGTCAACACACGGCGGGTGCGGAGCACCCGGTCGCGGAACTTCAAACCAGGAGCTGAATGCATGCTTTCGAATGCTCGTTTTTCTCTGCTGCGGTTCGCAGCATTTTTATTGATCACCGTATTTACCCTCGCTGGGTGTCAGACCGCCCCGCAAAAGGGCCTGACCCCAGCGCAAATCGCCGTCCTCAAGGAGCAGGGTTTCAAGTTGACGGAGGAGGGCTGGGCCTTCGGCCTCTCAGGCAAAGTGCTGTTTGGCAGCGATGTGGAAACTCTCAATCCAGCCAGCACCGAAATTGTCGAGCGCATTGGCAAGGCGCTGCTGGGCGCGGGTATCGAGCGAGTTCGCATCGATGGTCACACCGACGCATCAGGCTCCCAAGCCTATAACGAACAACTGTCGATACGTCGGGCCGACAGCGTCGGTAAAGTATTGATCGGCGTGGGCATGCGCGAAGAGAACGTCCAGTCGCGCGGCCTCGGCAGCAGCCAGCCCGTCGCGTCCAATGACACCGCCAGCGGCCGCACCGAAAACCGCCGCGTTGCCATCGTGGTCATCGCCGATTAGTCGGCAAAAACCATCTCCCGGCTGTTGCCCATCAGCAATGGCCGGTTCTGCTCAGTCACATCCCTGATGTAGTCCCACAACAACGTAATCCGCTTGAGCTTCCTCAAGTCCTCCCGGCAGTACATCCAGAACTGCCGCGTAACGGTGATTTCGTCTGGCAGCACCGGCAACAGGCGTGAGTCCTGGGCCGCGAGGAAGCACGGCAGGATTGCCAGCGACCGACCTTGCTGCGCAGCGACGAACTGCGCGATCACGCTGGTGCTGCGCAGATGTGCGTGCGCGCCGGGCAAGACATTGGCCAGGTACAGCAGCTCGGAGCTGAATGCCAGGTCGTCGACATAACTGATGAACGAATGCTTGCCCAGATCCGCCGGATGGTGGATGGGCGGATGGTTGTCCAGGTAGTGCTGGGTTGCGTAGAGCTGCAGCCGGTAATCACACAGCTTGCAGCAGACATACGGGCCATGTTCAGGGCGCTCGAGGGCGATGACAATGTCGGCTTCGCGCTTGGAGAGGCTGATGAAGTGCGGCAGCGGCAGGATGTCCACTGAAATCGCCGGGTACGCATCGACGAAGTGGCTCAATTGCGGCGTGATGAAAAAGCTGCCGAAGCCTTCGGTGCAACCCATGCGCACATGGCCGGACAGCGCGACGCCGGAGCCAGACACCTGTTCGCAAGCCATGTGCAGCGTGCTTTCGATCGATTCGGCGTAGCCCAGCAACCGCTGGCCTTCGGCCGTCAGGACAAAACCGTTGGTCCGGGATTTTTCGAACAGCAGCGTACCCAATGAAGCTTCCAGCGAGCTGATGCGTCGCGACACGGTGGTGTAATCGACCGCCAGGCGCTTGGCGGCTGTGCTGGCCTTGCGGGTACGGGCCACTTCGAGGAAAAACTTGAGGTCGTCCCAGTTCAGCGAACCGAGGGAGGTGATGTTTTTTTGCATGATGGACCGGTTTTTATGTGCGTTCTTATTAGAAGTTTGCACATCTATACTCCATAAACCGTCTCATCACCAAGCGTGCTCGTGCGTCTTGGTCTTAGCTGAACCAGCGCTCTCTATATAAGAACAATCCCGGAGGCCAGCATGAACGTTTCCCTCACGCCCAGCGACACTGCCCTGCATACCGTCAAACTGTTGATCGATGGCGAGTGGGTTGAATCCCGATCCAACGAATGGCACGACATCGTCAACCCGGCTACCCAACAGGTGCTGGCGAAGGTCCCGTTTGCCACGGCCTCGGAAGTCGATGCAGCCATCGCCGCTGCCCAGCGTGCCTTCCAGACCTGGAAACTGACGCCCATCGGTGCGCGGATGCGCATCATGCTCAAGCTCCAGGCCCTGATTCGCGAGCATTCCAAGCGCATCGCCGCGGTGCTGAGCGCCGAACAAGGCAAGACCATCGCGGATGCCGAAGGCGATATTTTCCGTGGCCTTGAAGTGGTCGAGCACGCTTGTTCCATCGGCACCCTGCAGATGGGCGAGTTCGCCGAGAACGTCGCCGGGGGCGTGGACACCTACACACTGCGCCAGCCGATCGGGGTATGCGCGGGAATCACGCCGTTCAACTTTCCGGCGATGATCCCGTTGTGGATGTTTCCGATGGCCATCGCCTGCGGCAATACATTCGTGCTCAAGCCGTCCGAACAGGATCCGTTGTCGACCATGCTGCTGGTGGAACTGGCCATCGAGGCCGGCGTACCGGCAGGCGTTCTCAATGTGGTGCACGGCGGCAAGGACGTGGTGGATGCGCTTTGTACCCACAAGGACATCAAGGCCGTTTCCTTCGTCGGCTCCACAGCGGTAGGCACCCACGTCTATGACTTGGCGGGCCGCCATGGCAAGCGCGTGCAATCGATGATGGGCGCGAAGAACCATGCGGTGGTGTTGCCCGATGCCAATCGCGAGCAAACCCTCAACGCTCTGGTCGGCGCCGGTTTCGGCGCGGCGGGCCAGCGTTGCATGGCCACCTCCGTCGTGGTGATGGTGGGCGCGGCCAAGCAATGGTTGCCGGAGCTGAAGGCGCTGACGCAGAAGCTCAAGGTCAATGCAGGCAGCGAGCCGGGCACTGATGTCGGCCCGGTGATTTCCAAGCGAGCCAAGGCGCGGATCCTTGAATTGATCGAAAGCGGCGTGAAGGAAGGCGCGAAGCTGGAGCTCGACGGACGGGAAATCAGCGTACCGGGTTTCGAGGAAGGTAACTTTGTCGGCCCGACCCTGTTTTCCGGCGTGACCACCGACATGCGCATCTACACCGAAGAAATCTTCGGCCCGGTGCTGGTGGTGCTGGAAGTCGACACCCTGGATCAGGCCATTGCCCTGGTCAACGCCAACCCATTCGGCAACGGCACCGGCCTGTTCACCCAGAGCGGAGCGGCGGCGCGTAAGTTCCAGAGCGAAATCGACGTCGGCCAAGTGGGCATCAACATTCCGATCCCGGTGCCGGTACCGTTCTTCAGCTTCACCGGTTCCCGTGGTTCGAAGCTTGGCGACCTTGGCCCTTACGGCAAACAGGTGGTGCAGTTCTACACTCAGACCAAGACCGTTACCGCGCGTTGGTTCGATGACGACAGCGTCAATGACGGTGTGAACACCACCATCAATCTGCGTTAAGGAGCCGGACATGAACATCGCATTTATCGGCCTGGGTAATATGGGCGCTCCTATGGCGCGCAACCTGCTCAAGGCCGGCCATTCGCTGAACCTGTTCGACCTGAACCAGACGGTGCTGGCCGAACTGGCGGCGTTGGGCGGCACGATCAGCGCCTCGCCCCGCGATGCGGCCCAGGGTGCGGCGCTGGTGATTACCATGCTGCCGGCCGCCGCCCATGTACGCAGTGTCTGGCTGGGTGAGGACGGCGTCCTCGCCGGCATCGCCGCTGATACGCCGGCCGTTGATTGCAGCACCATCGATCCGCAGACCGCTCGTGACGTGGCGGCCGCCGCTGCGAAGCAAGGAGTGGCGATGGCTGATGCGCCCGTCTCGGGCGGTACTGGCGGCGCGGCGGCGGGCACGTTGACCTTCATGGTTGGGGCTACGGACGAGCTGTTCGCCACCCTGCAACCGGTGCTGGCGCAAATGGGCCGCAACATCGTGCACTGCGGCGAAGTCGGCACCGGGCAGATCGCCAAGATCTGCAACAACCTGCTGCTGGGGATTTCCATGGTGGGTGTCAGCGAGGCCATGGCGCTGGGCGATGCCTTGGGGATCGACACCCAGGTGCTGGCCGGCATTATCAACAGCTCGACCGGGCGGTGCTGGAGTTCGGATACCTACAACCCATGGCCGGGCGTGATCGAAACGGCACCAGCGGCGCGCGGTTATACCGGCGGTTTCGGCGCGGACTTGATGCTCAAGGACTTGGGCCTGGCCACCGAAGCCGCGCGCCAAGCCCGTCAGCCGGTGATATTAGGCGCGGTGGCGCAGCAGCTATATCAGGCGATGAGCCAGCGGGGCGAGGGCGGCCAGGATTTCTCGGCGATTGTTAACAGCTATCGCAAGCCGCAGTAAAACTTGAGGCGCTCTGAAGTTTTTGTGGCGAGGGGATAAATCACCTCGCCACAGGGTGATGCATTCTGGAAGTTATTTGCCGAGCGACCGCGTCGGGTGGTCTCTCGGCTTTTTTACGTCAGGCAAACACGAAATACTTGCGCACGGTCTCGACCACTTCCCAAGTGCCTTTCATGCCCGGCTCGACGACAAAAATGTCACCGGCGCGCAGATGGATCGGCGCCATGCCGTCCGGGGTGATCACGCAATAGCCTTCCTGGAAATGGCAGTACTCCCACTTCACATAGTCCACACGCCATTTGCCGGGCGTGCAAATCCAGGTGCCCACGATCTTGCTGCCGTCTTCGCTGGTGTAAGCATTGAGGTTGACGGTGTGCGGATCGCCTTCGAGTTTTTCCCATTTGCAGGCATCGAGTACGGGCAGCGGATGGGTGTCGCGCAGGACGGTGATGGGGGCGGTCATGTGAGCTCCGAAAAGGGGCAAAAAAGAAGCTGCACCCTAGCGCGGAGCAGGACTGGGCAGATGCCTGTGCTCGACACCGGGCTGTCCAGAAGCGCGCATTATTCGGCCAAATGCTGAGCCAGGGCTTTGGCATAGGGCGGCAAACCTTCGAAGTTACGGGCGCAGAGCAGCAGCGCTCGTCGGGTCCAGGTCTCTTGCAACGGGACGCACCGATACGCGGGCTCGGACGGTCGCCGGTCGATGGCAGCCTTTGGCACGATAGCGATGCCAGCGCCGTGGGCCACCATGCGAATCACCCCATCGAAACTGTCGGCGCGAATGCGGATCTGCATGCGTGAGCCGATGTGCAGGGCCTGTTCTTCCAAGTGGATCGCCAAGGCGCTGGAGGCGTTCAGGCCGATATAGTCGTGATTGAGGGTCTCGCTGAAACGCACGGCTCGGCCGTCAGCCAGCGAATGTCCGGTCGGTAGGATCAATACCAGCGGGTCGTCGCGAAATGGCCAGGCCTGAAGGTCATCGGTGTTCACCGCGTCGGAAACGATACCCAGGTCCGCTGTGCCCTGGCGCAGCGCATGGGTGATCCGGGAACTGGGCAACTCCTGCAGGTCGATGTCGAGATTGGGATGGGCCTTGAGAAAACCGGCGAGCAATTCGGGCAGGTACTCGGTCATGGCGCTGGTGTTGCAGAGCAGCCGCACCCGGCCTTTCGCGCCTCGGGCGTATTCGGCCAGATCCTGCTGGAGGCGTTCGGCATGTTGCAGCAGGATCCGCGCATGTTCGGCCAGCGCCTTGCCGGCCGGCGTCGGGGTGACGCCGCGTCGCCCGCGTTCAAGCAGGTCGATGCCCAGGGACGCCTCCATGGCACGGATTCGCGCACTGGCCGCAGCCAGGGACAAATGGCTGCGGGCCGCGCCGGCGGTGATGTTGCCAGCGTCGAGGACGTTCAGGTAGAGGCGCAGGTCGGTGAAGTCGAGGTGCATGGCCGGGGTTCCTGTCTCAGTGTTGCGGCGCCGGGTTTATCGTCATCGCGAGCAAGCTCGCTCCCACAGTTTTGAATGCAATCCATTGTGGGAGCGAGCTTGCTCGCGATGGCGCCAGTAGCATCGCCAAAGTTACCAGCCTCTTGCAGGAAGAGAGGCACCCTCAGTATATGGCACATTTCAAAACCAAGGCCCGGGGCGCACGATAGCCCTATGGACACACTCTTCGCTTTCTACCAGGACCTCGGTCTGGCCCTTTCGTTGCTGGTCATTGGCACCTTCCTGCTGGCCGGTACCGTCAAGGGGGTGATCGGTCTCGGCCTGCCGACCATCGCCATGGGCTTGCTCGGGCTGGCTATGGCCCCGATGCAGGCTGCAGCGCTGTTGATTATTCCGGCGACACTGACCAATGTCTGGCAGTTGACGTTTGGCGGGCATTTGCGCGCGCTCATACGGCGGCTGTGGCCGCTGCTGCTGGCGATTTTCATCGGCACCGGATTCGGTACGTTGTGGATCGGCATGGTGGGCGGGGCATGGGCAATAAAGGGACTGGGCGCCGCGCTGATGGTTTACGCGTTGAGCGGCTTGTTTCTACCAACGTTGCGGGTCGGTGTCGGGCAAGAAGGCTGGCTTGCTCCGCTTTGCGGCTTGCTCACCGGTGTGATCACTTCGGCCACTGGCGTGTTCGTGATTCCAGCGGTGCCTTATCTCCAGGCGTTGGGCTTGAACCGAGATGAGCTGGTCCAGGCCCTGGGCTTGTCATTTACCGTTTCAACATTGGCCTTGGCGGCCGGGCTGTTGTGGCGAGGCGCCTTGGGCGGCGGCGAGTTGAGCGCGTCGCTGCTGGCGCTAATACCGGCGTTGCTGGGGATGTGGTTGGGGCAATGGTTGCGCCAGCGGCTCAGCGCCGTGCTGTTCAAGCGGGTGTTTTTCATCGGCCTCGGCGTGCTCGGCGGCCATCTTTTGATCAGCGGTTAGCCGAAGAGGGGCTGAGCATGTCGACGCGACGAATCTCGAAGTCTCGTTCCAGGTAATCCATACGTTGTTCGAAAAATTGCTTCATATGCGGCAGGTTCGAGTGCACATCCAGATCGGCCTGGGATGCCCAGATTTCATAGAAGATGAACAACGTCGGGTCCTGCTGGTCCCGCAACATGTGGTACTCGATGCAGCCGGGCTCGGCCCGACTCGGTTCGACGTAAGCGCGGAACAAGGCTTCGAAGGCTTCGGCTTTTTCCGGTCGGGTCTTGGCATGCAGGATGAAACCGTGCAATTCACTCATCAGGGCTCGGGCTCCAGGATTAAAGGACTGTAAGAGTTTAAGACAACAATCGGGCGGCGATTCGTGCGTATGGATCAAAACAGTTTTGCCGTTCGGGTGCTTATTCCACGCGAGTCTCATCGGTACTCTGCCGCCATCTTTTTAATCTTCCAGTGAGCGACGGCCCAGCGGCCACGCCTGGAATCGATGAGGCTTGCAATGAAAAAAGTCCTGTTGCTCAACGGCGGTAAGCAATTCGCCCATTCCGACGGTCGCTACAACGCCACCCTTCACGACACCGCGCTCAGCGCCCTGGACCGAGGCGGCCTTGATGTGAAAACCACCTTCATCGACGGTGGCTACGACATCAAGGAAGAAGTCGCCAAGTTTCTCTGGGCCGACGTAATCATTTATCAGATGCCCGGCTGGTGGATGGGCGCTCCGTGGATCGTGAAGAAATACATCGACGAAGTCTTTACCGAAGGCCACGGTAGCCTCTATGCCAGTGACGGCCGGACTCGTTCCGATGCGTCGCAAAAATACGGCAGCGGTGGTTTGGTACAGGGCAAGCAATACATGTTGTCGCTCACCTGGAACGCCCCGCAGCAAGCCTTCGACGACCCGACGGACTTCTTCGAAGCCAAGGGCGTGGACGCGGTGTATTTCCCGTTCCACAAGGCCAATCAATTCCTGGGCATGACCGCTCTGCCGACCTTCCTGTGCGTGGACGTGATGAAGCGCCCGAACATCGAAGAAGATGTGGCGCGGTATGAGCGGCATCTGATCGAGGTGTTCGGCCTTTCGCGGTAATCGGGCTACTATCGGGACTTGCCTGAAAGCGAGAGGACACCTGTGAAAGCCAGATCCGACGAGTTGCAGATCTTCGTCTGCGTGATCGAATGCGGGTCGATCTCCGCCGCCGCCGAGCAAGTCGGGCAGACGCCCTCGGCGGTCAGTCGCACCTTGTCGCGCCTGGAAGCCAAGCTCGACACCACGTTGATCAACCGCACCACGCGGCGCATGGACCTGACTGAGGAGGGCAAGTACTTCTTCGAGCAGGCCAAGGGCATTCTCGACCAGATGGATGAGCTGGAAGAGCGGTTGTCGTCTCGCCATAAGACCCCCGCCGGGCGCTTGCGGATCAACGCGGCATCGCCGTTCATGCTCCACGCCATCGTCCCCCACATCGAAGAGTTCCGCACGCTGTATCCGGATATCCAGCTGGAGCTCAACAGCAACGACTTGATCATCGATTTGCTCGAACAAAGCACGGACGTCGCCATTCGTATCGGTACGCTCACGGACTCGACCCTCCATGCCCGCTCACTGGGTTGCAGCCCGTTGCACATTCTTGCCAGTCCGGCTTACTTGAAGCGGCGGGGGACGCCCTCAAGCGTTGCCGAACTGGCGGAACATTCGCTTTTGGGGTTTGCCCAGAACGACGGGCTCAACCAGTGGCCACTGCGTCACATCCACGGCGATCGCTGGCCGATCCAGCCGGCCATCAGTGCGTCCAGCGGCGAAACGGTGCGTCACCTGGCGCTGCAAGGGCAGGGCATTGCCTGCCTCTCGGACTTCATGACCCGGGACGACATCCGCGCCGGTCGGCTCAAGGTGTTGCTCGCCGATGCCAACAGCGGTTATCGCCAGCCGATCAATGCGGTGTACTACCGCAACTCCCAACTGGCCCTGCGCATCCAGTGCTTCCTGGACTTCATCCAGGGCAAGCTCGCCGGGTACGCTTCGAGTCCCAAGAGAGCCGACCAGATCGTTAATTAAAGCGTGGAACCTGTGGGAGCGAGCTTGCTCGCGATGGCCCCGGGTCAGTCAGCATTGATATGGCTGGCCCAACGCTGTCGCGAGCAAGCTCGCTCCCACAAGTTTTGTGCCGGGGTCCTGTCAATCGTGGTGCACATCCGCGCGCTTGAGCATTCGCTTGCAACGCTCGGACAGATGAAACACCCGCAGGTGCTTGCCGGCCTTGCTGTAGCGCTCGCGCAGGGTCATCAGCGCGGCGATGGCCGAGTAGTCGACGAAGCTCAGGTGACGACAGTCAAGGGTAACGAGATCAGGGTCGTTGGCCGGGTCGAACTGGTTGAGAAACGGCGTCGTCGAGGCGAAGAACAAGGTGCCGTGCACGCGATAGAGCTTGCTGCCGTCCGCTTCCAGTTGCGCGTCGGCATACAGCTCCCGGGCTTGTTGCCAGGCGAAGTTGAGCGCCGCGATGATAATCCCGCAGAGCACGGCGACGGCCAGGTCGGTGAATACCGTGATGACGGTCACCGCGATGATCACCAGCACATCGTTCGCCGGTACCTTGTTGACCACTCGCAACGAGGCCCAGGCGAATGTCTGCTGCGACACCACGAACATCACGCCCACCAGCGCCGCCAGCGGAATGCGCTCGATCAGCGGCGACAAGAACAACACGAACAGCAACACCATCACCCCGGCCACGACGCCCGATATCCGCCCGCGCCCGCCCGAGCTGAGGTTGATCATCGTCTGGCCGATCATGGCGCAACCGCCCATGCCGCCGAACAACCCGGAGGCCATGTTGGCCGCGCCCAGCGCCACGCATTCACGGTCAGGATAACCGCGGCTCTCGGTGATCTCGTCGGTCAGGTTCAGGGTCAGCAGGGTTTCCAACAAACCGACCATCGCCATGATGACGGCGTAAGGCGCGACGATCAGCAGGGTTTCGAGATTCCAGGGAATGTCCGGCAGGGCGAAAACCGGCAAGCCGCCTGCAATGTGCGCCATGTCGCCCAGCGTCCGGGTAGGCAAGCCAAGCAGATAGACCGCCAGGCCAACGCCGAGGATCGCCACCAGGGCGGGCGGCACGCTGCGGGTCAGGCGCGGCAGCAGGTAGACGATGGCCATCGTCAGCGCCACCAGGCCGACCATCAGGTAGAGCGTGGGGCCACTGAGCCAGGCGCCGTCGCGCTTGAAATGCTCCAGTTGCGCCAAAGCGATGACAATTGCCAGGCCATTGACGAACCCCAGCATCACCGGATGCGGCACCATGCGCACCAGCTTGCCCAGTCGCAGCAGCCCAAACGCCGTCATGATCAACCCGCCCAGCAGCACGGTCGCCAACAGGTATTGCACGCCGTGCTGTACCACCAGCGCGACGATCACCACCGCCATGGACCCCGCCGCGCCCGACACCATCCCGGGCCGACCACCGAACAACGCGGTCAGCGTGCAAATGATGAACGCGCCGTACAGCCCCATCAGTGGGTTGAGGTGGGCCACCAGGGCGAAGGCGATGCATTCGGGGAGCAAGGCGAAAGAAGTCGTGAGGCCGGCGAGGGCGTCGGCGCGAAGGCGTGCTGGTTTCATGGTTTACCTGACTGGGCGCCGGTGGACGGTCGGCTGCCGGGGAAGCGGTGTGAAGACAGGTGCGGATGGTACGGAATTGAGTGCAGGGCGGCCAGTCGTCTGTGGGCGATGAAAATCTTGCGCTGAATTTTCATCGTCGCCCTGTCGCGATGTCCATCAGCGACATTTTTTGTCTGTGCGCGAAAATTACTTTCAGTGGGTTTGAAGATTTCCCGTCGAAATGATTTATGACTTTCACAACACATCGACGTGACCCCATTCGAGGAGTAACGCATGGCACCTGCTTTCGGTTATTGGCTATTGGTCTACGCGGCCATTGCCATCATTGCATTGATCGTCCTGATTGCGCGCTACCGGCTCAATCCGTTCATCGTGATTACCCTGGTTTCCATCGGCCTGGCGTTGCTGGCCGGGATGCCGCCCTCGGGTGTGGTGGGGGCGTACGAGGCGGGTGTCGGCAAGACGCTGGGGCACATCGCGCTGGTGGTGGCCCTTGGCACGATGCTCGGCAAGATGATGGCCGAGTCCGGCGGCGCGGAGCGGATGGCGCAGACGTTGATCGAACGATTCGGCGAGCGCAATGCCCATTGGGCAATGGTCTGCATCGCATTCCTGGTCGGTTTGCCGCTGTTTTTCGAAGTCGGTTTTGTGCTGTTGGTGCCTATCGCCTTTACCATCGCCCGACGCGTGGGCGTGTCGATTTTGATGGTGGGGCTGCCCATGGTCGCCGGGCTTTCGGTGGTCCATGCGCTGGTACCGCCGCACCCGGCGGCGATGCTGGCGGTGCAGGCGTTCCAGGCGTCGGTGGGGCAGACCTTGCTGTACGCGATCCTGGTCGGCATTCCCACTGCGATCATCGCCGGACCTCTGTACGCCAAGTTCATCGTACCGCGCATCCAACTGCCCGCTGAAAACCCGCTGGAGCGCCAATTTCTCGATCGGGAGCCACGGGCCAATCTGCCTGGCTTCGGCATAACGCTGGGGACGATTCTGTTGCCGGTGATCCTGATGCTGATTGGCGGCTGGGCCAACCTGATCTCCACGCCGGGGAGCGGTTTCAATCAGTTCTTGTTGTTTATCGGCAACTCGGTGATCGCCCTGCTGCTGGCGACCATCCTCAGCTTCTGGACCCTCGGCCTCGCCCAAGGCTTCAGCCGCGAGTCGATCCTCAGGTTCACCAACGAATGCCTGGCGCCGACGGCCAGCATCACCTTGCTGGTGGGGGCGGGCGGTGGTTTGAACAGGATTTTGGTGGATGCCGGGGTCACTCAGCAAATCGTCGGCCTGGCCCAGGAGTTTCAATTGTCGCCCTTGGTGATGGGGTGGCTGTTCGCCGCATTGATGCGTGTTGCAACGGGGTCGGCCACGGTGGCGATGACGACGGCGTCGGGTATTGTCGCGCCCGTGGCGATTGGCCTGGGTTATCCCCATCCCGAGTTACTGGTGCTGGCGACCGGAGCTGGGTCGGTTATCTTTTCCCACGTCAATGACGGCGGCTTCTGGCTGATCAAGGAATACTTCAATATGACCGTCACGCAAACGTTCAAGACCTGGACCGTGCTCGAGACATTGATATCCCTGGTCGCGTTCGCCTTGACCCTTGGGCTTGCCCGCGTGCTCTGACCGCCATTGCAAGGAACCGTCATGGACATCCTCTACCAGATCCGCTCCCGTCAGGATTCTTTCAGCGCCGGCGAAGGAAGAATCGCCCGGCTGATGCTCGACGACGTAGGATTTGCCGCCTCCGCCAGCCTGGAAGAGTTGGCCCAGCGCGCGGAAGTCAGCAGCGCCACGCTGTCGCGCTTTGCCCGTACCGTCGGTTGCCGCGATCTGCGAGACCTACGCCTGCAACTGGCCCAGGCCAGTGGCGTCGGCAGCCGCTTCCTCGACCCCGCCGGCGCGCCCGAGCAATCGGCGTTTTATGGACAGATCGTTGGGGACATCGAATCGACGTTGCGTCAGCACTTGGCAGCGTTCGAAGAGCCGCAGTTCGGCGATGCGGTACGGATGATCGGCAAGGCACGAATGGTCCATGCGTTCGGCCTCGGTGGCTGGTCGGCGCTGTGTGGCGAAGAATTACAGGTGCGCCTGGTGCGTTTCGGCTACTCGATCGCCGCCTGCCGCGACCCGGTGATGATGCGCATCACGGCCACTTCGCTGAGCGATCAACACTTGGTGATTGCCTGTTCACTGACTGGTATCACGCCAGAGTTGTTGAGCGCGGTTGAACTGGCCCGCGGCTACGGTGCTCCGATCTTGGCCATCACCCGTGCCGACTCGCCACTGGCCCGCCTGGCCGACGTGGTGCTGCCGCTGCAAGGCGCCGAAACCTCGTTCATCTACAAACCCACGGCGGCGCGCTACGGCATGCTGCTGGCCATCGATGTGCTCGCCACTGAACTGGCGCTGGCTCATCCGCAAGACAATCAAGAGCGCCTGCGGCGGGTCAAGCTTGCCCTGGACGATTACCGTGGCGGCGACGATCGCCTGCCGCTGGGAGACTGAAATGCTGTACGACACACTCATCCGCAACGCCTTGGTGATCGATGGTCACGACAAGCCTGGCTATAACGCCGACGTGGCGATTCGCGCGGGTCGCATCGAGCGCATCGGCGATCTGGGCGACACCCGGGCGGTTGACGAAATCGACGCCGCTGGCCGCGTGCTGGCGCCAGGATTCATCGACGTGCACACCCACGACGACACGGTGGTCATCCGCCAACCGCAAATGCTGCCCAAGCTCAGCCAGGGCGTGACCACGGTGATCGTCGGCAACTGCGGCATCAGCGCGTCGCCGGTTCGCCTTCAGGGCGATCCGCCGGACCCGATGAACCTGCTCGGCACCGCCCAGGCGTTTGCCTACCCACGCTTCGCTGATTATCGTTCGGCGGTGGAGGCGGCGACACCAGCGGTCAACGTAGCCGCCTTGGTCGGGCACACGGCGCTGCGCAGCAATCATCTGGACGACTTGTTGCGCACCGCCAGCGCAGGAGAAATCGCCGCCATGCGTCAGCAACTGCGTGAAAGCCTGGAGGACGGTGCGCTGGGCCTGTCCACCGGCCTGGCCTATGCCAACGCGTTCTGCGCATCCACTGACGAGGTCATGCAATTGACCGAAGAGTTGGCGGCATTCGGCGCGGTCTACACCACCCATCTGCGCAGCGAATTCGAGCCGGTGCTGGAAGCCATGGACGAGGCGTTTCAGATAGGTCGTCATGCCCAGAGCCCGGTCATTATTTCCCACCTCAAATGTGCCGGCGCCGGTAACTGGGGACGTAGTCCACAGGTGCTCGCGGCGTTGGAAAACGCGGCGAAAACCCACCCAGTTGGTTGTGACTGCTATCCCTATGCGGCGAGCTCTTCGACACTGGACCTCAAACAGGTGACCGATGCCCACCGCATCACCATCACCTGGTCGACACCGCATCCGCCCATGGGCGGTCGAGACCTGGCAGACATCGCCGCCGAATGGGACGTGTCGCTCCTGGAAGCGGCGAGTCGCCTACAGCCGGCAGGTGCGGTGTATTACGGCATGGATGAAAGCGATGTAAGACGAATCCTCGCGCACCCTTTGTCCATGGTCGGCTCTGATGGCCTGCCCGAAGACCCCTTTCCGCACCCACGGCTGTGGGGCGCTTTCCCTCGAGTCTTGGGACATTTCAGTCGAGACATCGGGCTTTTTCCGCTGCATACCGCCGTCCACAAGATGACAGGGCTTTCAGCCGCGCGCTTCGGCCTGAAGGAGCGGGGCGAAATACGTGAAGGACATTGGGCGGACCTGGTGTTGTTCAATCCACAGACCATCCGCGACGTCGCGGACTTCAACGAACCGCAACGGGCGGCGGAAGGCATTGACGGCGTGTGGGTCAACGGCATCCTGAGTTATTGCAAAGGGCAAGCGAATGGCAAAAGAGAAGGACGTTTCCTGGCGCGTGAAGGCGACCTGCGCCACGGATTTCACTGCTCCCGATAGCATTCAAAGACAAGCAGTTGCATTAGTTGACGTCACAATAATGGCACTACGACACTAAAGAAGCCCAATCACAGGCCGAAGCATTGGGGTCAACCCATCTAAACTGGGTCTTTTCAGCCAGGGAGCAACCCATGAGCTTCGGTAAAACCACTCCGATCCTGCGGATCTTCGATGAAACCAAGGCGTTGGCGTTCTATGTCGACTTCCTGGGCTTTACCGTCGACTGGCAACACCGCTTCGGTGACGACTTTCCGTTGTACCTGCAAGTCTCCCGTGGTGACTGCGTGCTGCACCTGTCCGAGCACCATGGCGATTGCACGCCGGGCTCGGCGTTGCGAATCGAGACTGATGAACTGGAAGTCTTCCAGCAGCAATTGATCGCCAAGCAATATCGCTACGCCCATCCACAGATCCAGGCCATGCCGTGGGGTAGCCAGGACATGACCGTGATGGATCCGTTTGGGAATCGGTTGGTCTTTACGAACGCGATCAGTGTGTAACGGCGGCTGGACAATTCGACGACTCGTCGACTAATCTTGCAGTCAATGATTTCATTGATTGCGGTGGCGTTATGGCTAGTATCACGATTCGAAATCTAGATGATCAAATAAAAGAGCAACTGCGTATCGCTGCGGCTCACAATGGTCATTCAATGGAGGAAGAGGCTCGTCTTATCCTGGGGCGCGCACTGGCCACGGTTAATTCTGCGGGAGGATTGGGAAGTCGTATTCGAAACAGGTTCCGGGCCCTGGGGGGCGTTGAGCTTGACCTACCGTCCCGTGACGAAAAAGCAAAGGCGTTGGATTTCTCTGAATGATAATCCTCGATACCAATGTGATTTCCGAATTCATGCGCGTTGAGCCGGATACAAAAGTTCTGACTTGGGTCGATTCACAGCCAGCGATGGATCTGGTCATCTGCGCTATCACGGTAGCGGAAATTCTTCATGGTATAGCCAGGCTGCCCTTCGGCAAGCGAAAGCAGAAGCTCGAATCCCATGCGATGGCAATTTTTGAAGAGGATTTTGCAGGCAGGATTTTATCTTTTGATGCCCATGCGGCTGTTGAGTACGCAACGCTTGTTGCGTCGTGTGAGGCCAAGGGTAAGGCGGCGGGTATGGCCGATGCGCAAATTGCGGCTATTTGCCGGTCTCACGGCGCGCCGATTGCCACACGCAACATAAGAGACTTCGAGTTTCCGGGGATTGAGGTGATCAACCCCTGGAATGCTTGAGCTGCATCGGTAGGCAAGACGCCCGTTTCCATTGGAAGCGGGCGTTTGCGTAATCAAACCCTGAAATGACTGACCATCTGCTGCAACTGACCGCCCAACCGCGCCAGTTCAACACTGGACGCTGCGGTCTCTTCGCTGGCGGCGGCGGTTTGTTCGGAGACATCGCGCACGTTGAGGATGCTGCGGCTGATCTCTTCGGCCACGGCGCTCTGTTGCTCGGCGGCGGCCGCGATCTGCTGGTTCATCGACTGGATGTTCGACACCGTGCGGGTGATGTTCTCCAGTGACACGCCGGCCTTGCGGGTCAGTGCCACGCTGCTGTCGGTGAGGTTGCGGCTGTTGTTCATCACCGCGGCCACTTGCTGGGTGCCGTTCTGCAGGCCGGCCACCAGGCCTTCGATTTCCTCGGTGGATTTCTGCGTGCGTTGGGCCAGGCCACGGACTTCGTCGGCGACGACTGCGAAGCCACGACCGGCTTCACCGGCGCGGGCCGCTTCGATGGCGGCGTTGAGCGCCAGCAAGTTGGTCTGCTCGGCGACGGCCTTGATGACGTCCATCACCGCGCCGATCTTGTCGCTTTCCTGCTGCAGAACGGTCATCGCATCGGTAGAGCGCACCACTTCACTGGCCAGGCGTTCGATCTGAGCGATGGCTTCGTTGACCACCTGGTCGCCATCACGGGCTTCGCCGTCGGCGGCGGCCGCGGCTTGGGACGCTTCTTCGGCGTTGCGGGCGACTTCCTGGACCGTGGCGGTCATCTCATGCATGGCGGTCGCGACCTGGTCGGTCTCGACTTTCTGGCTGTTGACCCCGGCGCTGGTCTGCTCGGTGACGGCCGACAGCTCTTCGGCGGCGCTGGCGATCTGCGTCACGCCATCGCGGATGCCGCTGATGAGGTCGCGCAAGGTCACGCCCATGCGGGCGATGCCTTGTTGCAAGACGCCGAGTTCATCGCGACGGGTAACGATAACGTTCTGCGACAGGTCGCCGCCGGCGATGCGCTCTACCACGGCGAGCGTTTCACGCAGCGGGCGAGTGATCTGGCGAGTGATGACCACGGCGGCAATGACGCCCACCAACAAGGCCAGCAAGGTGCTGACCAGTTGCAGCGTGCGGGCTTGGGCGCTTTCGGCGTCGCGACGATCAAGTTGGATCTGGTACAGCTGCTCGCTCAGGGAGACGATGGCCGCGCCTTGGTCAGTCATTTCCTTGCGTGCCTGTACAACATCGGCCGTGGCCAATTTGAAAGCCTGTACGGCGCTGCGGTATTGGACCAGGGTCGACTCAAGCTGGCGCAGCTCACCTTGGCGGGTACTGGCGAAGTATTCATCGAGCGGCTTGAGCGACGCGATGGCGGCATCCAGTTGGGCGAAGGCCTTGCGTTCGGTATCGGCGTTGGGGTTGGCGGTATAACCGCGCACTTCATAACGAGCCAGCATGAACGCCTGCTTGGTCTGGGTAATGGCCTGGAACTGCTCAAAGCGTTCATCGCTGAGGGCCATCTGCTTGACGTCCGAATCGATTGCTTCGATCAGCTTGTAGGCCGTCTCGGCGTTTGCGCCCATGACCTCACGGGCGGTGTTGCCGGTACGGTAGGCGCTGCGCATTTTGTTCAGCGACACTTGATAGGCGTTGATGGTCGCATTCTGCTCTTTGAGCAGTTTGACGTTTGCAGGGCTTTTGAAACTGTTGAGCAGCGCGTTCTGCTGCGCCAGGAAACCATCAAGGGTGGTCTGTACATTTTGCGCGGCGGTCTCGTCGCCGTTGGTCAGCATGTATTGCAGGCGCGTGACGCGCAGCTTGGTCAGGCCAGCGTTGAGCTGGGTGATGTCGCTCATCCAGTTGCTGCGGTCAATCAAGCCGCCCAGGCTGGTCCAACTGGTCAGGGCCAGGAGACAAGTCAGTACCAGCACCAGGCCGAAGCCCAGGCCCAGTTTCATGTTGACGCTAATGTTGCCAAACCAGCTATTCATCAAATTCCTCCAGGAACGTTGCGCTGCTTGATCGTCGGTTGGCTGGAAGATTGTTGTTGTTAAGAGCCAGCAAAAACGTTTAACGGAGCTGTATCGGCGGCTGGTCCTGAATCTGAAAGTTTTTTTGTCGGGATGAGGAATGACAGGCAAAAAAAAGCCCGCGGGAGAGCGGGCTAAAACCTTAGTTTCTTGAATGAGCGAGGGGACTGTAACGGATCACATGAAGACCCGGGGTGAAGAAAAATTCATTCGATGCGGCTACGTATGTCCCGAGTACCGGTGGACGATCCGCACCTGAAGTCCTCTACCGTCAAGTCCCCTTTTGTCTTTCCCTTTTGTCAAAACTCCTGTTGAGTCGGACGGAGCACGATTTCGTTGATGTCCACATCGTTCGGCTGCTCGATCGCGAAAGCGATGGCACGAGCCACCGAGGCAGCCGGGATTGCTTTCTTGTAGAAGTCCAGCACGGTGTCTTTGGCTGTGCCGAAGGTGCTGTGCTTGAGGTCGCTGTCCACCGCGCCGGGTGCGATGGACGTCACGCGAACCTTGTCGCCTACTTCCTGGCGCAAGCCTTCGGAAATGGCGCTGACGGCGAACTTCGTTCCCGAGTACACCGTTCCACCGGGTGCAAAGACTTTCACTCCAGCCACGGAGCTCAGGTTGATGATGTGTCCGCTTTCCTGCGCGAGGAAACGTGGCAGCGCCGCTGCAATACCGTAAAGCGTGCCCTTGAGATTGACGTCGATCATGGCGTCCCATTCATCGGTGTTGACCTCTGCCATGGGGCGAATCGGCATCAGTCCGGCGTTGTTGATCAGCACGTCGAGCTTGCCGAAGTCGGTCACGACCGCGGCGACCACGGCCTCGACCTGGCGTTTGTCGGTGACGTCGAGGGTGTAGGCTTTGGCCGCGCCACCCTGGCGAGCGATCCCGGCCACCACGGCCTCCAGTTTGTCAGTCCGCCGTGCGGCCACTGCCACCTTGGCGCCGCGTGCGGCCAGCAGGCGAGCGACTTCGGCGCCGATGCCGGTACTGCCGCCGGTAATCAGGACGACTTTGCCTGCGATTCCTTCGTTCATGCCAATACCTCTTCTTTTACGTCAGATGTGGAGGGGCTGTACCGCGGGTAGTCGGTGAACCCTTGCTCGTTGCCGCCATACAGCCCAGCGGCGTCCAGAGTGTTCAGCGGCCAGCCGTTGGCGATGCGCTCAGGCAAGTCGGGGTTGGCAATGAAGGGACGACCGAACGCAACCAGGTCGGCCAGGCCCGCTTCGACCAGGCGTGCCGCGCGATCCGCAGTGTACAAACCGGCATAGATGATGCGACCGCTGAACGTGCGTCTGACCTCGCGACGAAACGCGTCGGGCAGGTCCGGCGCATTCGGCCAGTCGGCTTCGGCGATCGAGAGGTAGCCTACGCCTGCTTGCTCAAGCACCTTGATGGCCTCGATGTAGGTCTGGTGCGGATCTTCTTCGACAAAGCCGATGTACACCCGGTCTTCGTCGGTGCTGGTGAACAGCGGCGTGAAGCGCACCCCGACGCGTTCGGGCCCGACCACGGCGCTGACGGCTTGCACCACTTCGCGCAAGAAGCGCAGGCGGTTGTGCAGCGAGCCGCCGTATTCATCGGTGCGCTGGTTGGCATGGGTCGAGATGAACTGATTGACCAGATAGCCATTGGCCGAGTGGATTTCAATGCCATCGAAGCCGGCGCTCAGGGCATTGCGTGCGGCCTGGGCATAGAGTTCGACCAGCGTCTTGATCTCAGCGACGCTCAATTCCCGAGGCATGGACGGCTCCACCAGAGTACCGGTGCCAGGGCCGGTTTCGATGAAGGCCTTGGCCTTTTGCGCCTGGATCGGCGACGGCGCGATGGGGGCGGCGTTGTCGGGCTGCAGTGCGTTGTGGGACACCCGGCCAACGTGCCAAAGCTGGGCGAAAATCACCCCGCCCTTGGCATGCACGGCGTCGGTCACGGTGCGCCAGCCATCGATCTGCGCCTGGCTGTAGATGCCTGGCGTCCAGGCATAACCTTTGCCCCGAGGCTCGATCTGGGTGCCTTCGCTGATGATCAGGCCGGCGCTGGCCCGTTGTTGGTAGTAGCGCGCCATCAGGGCCGTGGGAATGTCGCCGGGCTGTCCGCTGCGTTGGCGGGTGAGTGGCGGCATGACGATGCGGTTCTTCAGCGTGATGGAGCCCAACGAGGTGGGCTCGGACAACGAGCGATGTTCCATGATTCGATTCCTTGTCGCGTCAATGTCGGGTGGGCTTACAAACCACCGAGGCTGAGGTATTTGAGGTTGAGGTATTCATCCAGGCCATGAGTCGAGCCCTCGCGGCCGATACCGCTATCCTTGACCCCGCCGAAGGGCGCTTCGACGGTGGTGATGACCCCGGCGTTGATGCCGATCATGCCGCTCTGCAAGGCGCGGGAGACGCGGAAGGTGCGCGCCAGGTCGCGGGTGAAGAAGTACGCGGCCAGGCCGAACTCGGAGGCGTTGGCGGCGTCGATGCCTTCTTGTTCGGTGCTGAAGCGGAACAGCGCTGCCACGGGGCCGAAGGTCTCTTCCTGGGCGATGAGCATGTCGGCTGTGGCGTCAGCGATCACGGTGGGCTCATAAAACGTCGCGCCGAGCGCATGGCGTTTGCCACCCAGCAATACGCGACCGCCTTTGGCTTGGGCGTCTCGCACGTGCGCATCGACCTTGCTGACGGCGGCCTGGTTGATCAGCGGGCCTTGCTCGACGCCCTCATCGAAGCCGTTGCCGATTTTCAGCTGCCGGACCCGTGCCGTCAGGCGCTTAGCGAACTCGTCATAGATACCGTCCTGGACATAGAAGCGGTTGGTGCATACGCACGTCTGGCCACTGTTGCGAAATTTTCCGGCGATGGCATTTTCGACGGCCAGGTCGAGGTCGGCGTCGTCGAAAATGATGGTCGGTGCGTTGCCGCCCAACTCCATCGACAATTTCTTCATGCTGTCGGCGGATTGCTTGTACAGCAGCTTGCCGACGCGGGTGGAACCGGTGAAGGTGATCTTGCGCACCAACGGGTTGGCGGACAGTTCGCCGCCCACCGCGGCACCGTCGCCTGTGACGACATTGACCACACCGGCGGGGATGCCCGCTTGCTGCGCCAACACACCATAGAGCAGGCCGGAGAACGGCGTGAATTCGGATGGTTTGATGACGATGGTGCAGCCGGCCGCCAGCGCCGGAGCGACTTTGCGCGAGAGCATGGAGAAGGGGAAGTTCCACGGCGAGATCGCTCCCACCACGCCGACGGGCTCGCGGGTGACCAGGATCTGCCGGTCTTTCCAAGGCGAGGGAATGATCTCGCCATTGATGCGCCGCGCCTCTTCGGCAAACCACTGAATGTAGTCGGCGCCCAGTTTCATTTCGTTGCGCGCTTCGGCCAGCGGCTTGCCTTGTTCGAGCGTCAGCATGCTGGCGAGGATGTCGAGGTTGTCGCGTACCAACTGCGCCATGCGATTGAGCAGAATGGCGCGCTCTGCCGCGGTGGTCAGTGACCAGGATGCGAACGCTGCCTGTGCGGCGTCGATGGCGCGACGTGTTTCAACAGCGCCGCTCCAAGGGATCTGGCCGATCTGGCTCTCGGTGGCTGGGTCGTTTACCGCGAAGTGGCTGGCGTCATCCGCTGCCACCCACAGGCCGTCGATATAGTTGGCTTCTTTCAGCCAGCCAGCGTCTTTGATCTGCTGCAAGTTGAACGCAGTCATGGGTGTCTCCAGGAATGTGAGGGCTTTTGCCGATGGCGTCGGGGGATGTCGTAGAATGCGGGAGACCTGCGGCGTCTCCCGCCCAAGGCTTGATTAGGCGTTGTTCAGCAGCTCTGTCAGGACCTTCGCGGCTTCGCTGGACGAGCCGGGGTTCTGGCCGGTGATCAGCAGGCCGTCGCGAACCACGTAGGAGGCCCAGTCCGGGCCTTTCGAGTACAGGCCGCCGTTGGCCTTGAGCATGTCCTCGACCAGGAACGGCACGACGTGGGTCAGGCCGACTGCCTCTTCTTCGGAATTGGTGAAACCGGCAACTTGCTTGCCTTCGACCAAGGGTGTGCCGTCAGCCTTCTTTACATGGCGCAGGACGCCCGGGGCATGGCACACCAAGGCAGCGGGCTTGCCGGCGGCGATGAAGGACTCGATCAACTGGATCGAGACCGGGTCTTCTGCCAGATCCCACAGCGGGCCGTGGCCGCCTGGGTAGAAAACCGCATCGAAATCGGCAGGCGATACGCTGTCCAGGCGCACGGTGTTGGCGAGCAGCGCTGTGGCTACGGCATCGGTTTCGAAGCGGCGGGTCAGGTCTGTCTGGAAGGACGGCTCGTTGCTCTTCGGATCGAGCGGTGGCTGGCCACCCGCTGGGGACGCCAGGACGATCTCGGCGTTGGCGCCCAGGAAGGTGTAATAAGGCGCTGCCAGCTCTTCGAGCCAAAAACCGGTTTTGCGGCCGGTATCGCCAAGGGTGTCGTGTGAGGTCAGAACCATGAGAATTTTCATTTTGTGCTTCCTTTTTTCAGTTGGGTCGTGAGGTCACGACAAATCGTTAAATTAGACCGGTCGTCTAGTTGGTTGACGGCGAACGATCATTGGTTGACTGGCTAAGGCTGTAGTTCTTTGTTCCCAGAGGTGAACGTGCTGCTACGGTATTTCAAATTAGACCGGTCGTCTAGTAACTTTTTGAAATTTTTTACGGGTGCTGTTCAGGGGCTGCAAGTGAGCGTAGGAAGCATCGCAGAAATGTCGGGGAAAAAGCGGCGAGGGATGACGCGAGCAGTGCGACGCCGTGACGGGCGCTACATCGCTCATGCCGGTGTATCAGGACAGGTTGAGAAGCTGGCGAGTCGTGGACATCGCCGTCTCGAAGGGTTGGACGCTCTTGGTGATCTTCACCATGACGCTAGCGCCGACCCAAAGTTGATAGAGGCTCTGCGCAACCTCGTGGGGAGTACCGCTGATGGTCAATGAGCCCTCGGCCAAGCCGGACTCGATCCCACTCGCCAGGCGATCGATGATTCCTGACGTACCGCGGTTAAGCACTGCACGCATGGCCTCGGAAAGGTCAGCGACTTCCACGCCCAGCTTCACCGCCAGGCACTTGCCCTGGCAATCATGAAAGGACTGGGTGTCCTGCCAGATGCGGAAATAGTCCAGCAGACGCTGCGCCATCGTCAGGCCCGGCTGGGCGAGGGTCCGGTCGATATCGTCGAGATAAGTCTCGAAATAATTCTCGAGCAGGGCCTCGCCAAACGCGTCCTTGGAGCCAAAGTAGTGATAGAACGAGCCCTTCGGCACACCGGCAGTCGCCAGGATCTCGTTCAGACCCACCGCGGTATAACCTTTGGCGGCCATGATTCTTTGGCCCGCATCAAGGATGCCTTGGCGGACGTCGGATGTTTCGCGGATCTTTAGAGTATTCATGGGGGCGATGCTAATCGTTTCTAGTCGATCGGTCTACTAGTAGGAGATGAATGCCGCTGCTTCGTGGGTTATGAAATGGCAGGCACAAAAAAGACGCCTTTTGGGCGTCTTTTTTGTTGGGCTGCGCCAGGGTCGGCGCGCCTGATAGGGCAATTGACGATGCCAGCTGCCCGGTACCCGGGAACTCAGGTGTTTTGAGGCATTTCGCCTCTCGACAGGCGTGCATTGATGTCATCGATCACTGCCGGCAACTCGGCGATGGTGTCGATCAAGTAGTGCGGGCGCGAAGCTTCAGCGCGGGGGCACGATCACTTGGGCTTAGCCAACCGACGGTGACCACGCAGATACAGGCGTTGGAGCGCTTGCATAACCTGGAGTTGTTCCACCGCCGTGGGCGCCGCGCCGAGCTGTCGACGGTTGGCCGCCAACTGCTGCCTATCGCCCAGCAGTTGATGGCCCTTGAAGCCGAAGCGCATGGCTTATTGCGTGACTCCGGGACAATGGTCAGGGGACAGTTGCGACTGGGGGCGGTTGGCCCGTTTCACGTCATCGAAATGGTCGATGCTTATCGTCGCGAGTTCCCCCAGGTAGAGCTGTCGATCCGGGTGGGCAACTCGGCCTCGGTGTTGGCGGACTTGGAAAACTACGTGACAGACATCGGAGTCCTCGCAGGCCTGCATGAAGATCCGTCGTTCCACTCCACGCTCTATGCCCGGCACCGGGTAATCGTGTTTGCTCATCACCAGCACCCGCTGGCACAGCGCGATGTCGTACGCCTGGAAGAACTACAGGGGCAGCCGATGTTACGCCGCGAGCAAGGCTCGACGACACGCCTGGCATTTGAGCGGGCGCTGGCCGAACGGGACGTGACGCCGCGTATGGTCATGGAGATCGGTAGTCGAGAGGCACTACGGGAAGCAGTCGCCAGGGGCATCGGCCTGGGTGTTGTATCCGAGGCCGAGTACATCCCAGGTGCAAACCTCAAAGCCATTCGTATCGAAGGGGATCCGGTGCATACAGAGACGTACCTTTACTGCCTCGCCGAACGCCGCAGCCAGGTCATCGAGACGTTCCTGGCCTGTGCAAACCAGGCCCGGCTCAAACGTCCGGACGGAGCTCAGTGACTCGTCACCTGAGGCGGATAGTTGGTGAATGCACATCTGGGGATACTTGCCTTGGGAAATGTGACACCCGGAGGCAGGTTGGCTTCCGGGTGTCTGGCTGCAGCATCGCTTATCGCAACTCGACAAGGGTTTTATCTGCTGAACAGATCCTTGTGTAAGGTCACGAACGCTTGAACAGTCATCGGTGGCTGTCCCGTGATTTCGCCAATAATGGAATCCTCACCGGCGAACACACCCTGCTGGTAGTCCTTGGCAACTTCCAGCAGATGCTGAATGAGGAAAGGCTGTAAGCCGTCGCTCTGCAACTCCTGGCGGTACTGATCCAGTGTTATCGCCACGTATTTGATGTCACGACCTAATACTCTGCCGACTTCGTCAGCTACGGCCTGTTGGTTCAGTTCCACCGGACCGTACAACGGGTACGTCCTGCCCTTGTGGGGCTGCGGGTTTTCCAGGATGGCAGCGATCAGCCGAGCCTGATCCTCTGCTGCGATCGGCGCGTGACGACCTGAACCAAACGGCAGGCGAATCTCGCTGTGTTCAACAATGTGTTTTCGCCAGTGCGGGTAGATCAGCCATTGTGCAAAGTAAGTGGGCCGCAAGTGGGTCATATCCAGGCCCGACCAGTCAAACACTCGCTCGGCTGTGTAGTGGTTGAGGGCTGCGTGACTCTTGGCCACGCGACGTGCCGAAATTTGAGACATGTTTACAACTGACTCTACCCCGGCTTCTCTAGCAGCGAGAGCGAAGTGGGCAGTCGCTTCGATCAAGCCAGGTGCGATTGGGTAAACGAAATAAGCTCGCTTGATGCCTTCAAGCGCTGCTCGAACTGCGTTCAAGTCCAGCAGGTCTGCGACCCCAACATCGGCACCCAGTTGGCGCAATCTGTCCGCTCGTTCATCGTTCGTGCGGACCAGCGCACGTACCGCGTATTTTTTCTCACGCAATATCTCAACGGTTCTCCGGCCGGTAAAACCGCTGGCGCCGGTAATGAGGATAGTGGGGCTCGTCATCGTTTTCTCTCTCTTAGGTTCCAACCGAATATGTCGCTGGAAATTATTATTGCTGTAATATAATTAGATTATGACAATAATCATTGTCAACGAATAATTCAGCTCGGGGAAATCAGCGGTACCTTAGGGGGGAGGTGGCGTTGTTGCAGGAGGCGAAAATCAAGACATGGCGCTGAACGATTATTTTCGCAACGACGGCGCAGATTCAAACGCCTGCAAACCCAGCCTCACTGCGGGCCGGGTTTCTATCAACGCCAGCCAGCGTGTCATACGGGGCAGTTTTTCCCAGTCAACTTGGCCGTGCACCGATCTTGCAAACGTAAACGCCGAAATATCGGCCATTGAGAAGAAGTCGCCCGCCATGTACTCGCCTTCAAGGAAAGCTTCCGCCATCAGCAGGTGCTCCAGCGCTCTTCGATCCAGTGGCGCAGAGGCGTCTTGTTGCCCTGTCTGGCGCAGGAAAAAAGCGCTGTGGCTAGGAGCGATAACATCCGTAACGAAGAAATAAAACCGGTCATAAACCCTATATCGTTGAGCGCTCGGTCTTTCGGGCGACAGCCGACCAGGCGCCTGCTCGTCAGCGTATTGAATAATTGCGTTCGATTGATTGATGACTAGGGTGGGGGAAACGCTGTGATCGGCAAACGTCGGAACCTTACCTAACGGGTTAAGCGCCAGATATTCCGGGGCACGCTGATCGCCCGAGCGCAGATCAAGGCACCTCGGGGTAAATTCTATGCCCGCTTCAGCAAGGGCGATCGCAGCTCGAATGCTGTTTCCCGTTGACGCGCCGTAGAGTTCTCGTGTTTCGGACATAAATTTCCAGCCTCGTAAATTAGGTTTGCGAATGCCGCGAACACGGGCGATCTGGGGCCGTTGCGACAGTTTTACCGACCTTTATGAGTTTCGTTGGCACCGCGCAAGTCTCGGTGTCTCAATATTTGTACTTGACTGGTGTGTATATGCACATATTATGGGCGTCATGAAAAGCCCCCATGACGCCGACCTTTGTCATTGTCTCGCCGCAAGACGCCATGCGCGTCTGCTCACCCGCCTCTACGACCGGCATCTGGCTGCTGCGAGCCTCACTGTCTCGCAATTTTCCGTTCTTGCACTGATCAATGAACATCCCGGGATCATGATCGCCGAACTGGCGGAGGTGATGGTCATGGAACGAACGACGTTGGTTCGGGCATTGAAGCCGCTGCAGAGCGAAGGTTATGTCGCTAGCCATGCCGAAGGGCCGCGATCTGCCATCAGACTCTCGCTGTCAGCGCAAGGACGAGCGAAGTTCAAGGAGGCTGAACCTCATTGGAAAGCTGCGCAGCTTGAGCGTGAGGATCAAATCGGTGAGGCCGCAGCTGTGCAGATTCGTAACTCGCTTCTTGAGCAAACCGGTGGCAAATGAAATTTTTTTTGCTCGTCATATGTGCAATTGCACATATAGTTTCCTACCTGAAATGAGGAAGTACTCATGAAAGCTTTTCCGAGAATTTCGTCCCAGAGTGGCGTCGATACAGCGGAGCGAATCAGCGCGATCGACTTCGTGAACAGGGTCAATTGGTGGTTTGAGACTTGGGATGTTGAGGCCATGGTCGATGCATTTCTACCGGACGCCGTCGCCTACCACTTCCATGGCACCATTCGTGGGCACGATGAGATCCGACAGTTTTTCGAGAAGGACTACCCATACCTGATCCCAGGGGTCAGCCGACACGCTACCAATCACATCGTTGATGTCGATGAGGATGGAGTAGTGGTGCGATATCAGAATTTGCTTGTGCGCTACGCCACGCCAGCGTTGGCAGCGATGCTGGGAGATGGGCAGGCCATCGATAGTCCCGGTGATTTGCCAGGCATCTGGCTGTACTCGCCCATGATGGATCGCTTGCGTCGAACTGAACACGGCTGGAAAATCTTCGAACGATTCATAGGCGGTTCAACCATCAACACAGAGCTCAACCCACCGACAACTGATCCTGCTGAACTTGCCGCGTATATGCCTCAGCTAAAGCAAGCGTAACAATCATCGTCGAACTGGAGATGATGCCGGCGTCGTTAGTCACCTGATCGATTTTCATTGCGGTACCTGCAGCGATTGCTCGCGTCGCTGCAGGGATGGCGCCTCAATCAAGGCGTGTCGACAAAACAGCGAACCTTAAGGCAATAGACCTGCCGAGCGATACGTCTCGATTGTCTTGTCAAAAACGCTAATGTCATCACGCCCCCGAGCGATCAACTGAGCTCCTTCCACCGCCGCATAGATCGCCAGTGCCTGATGTTGTCGTTCCTCGAGGCTCAACTGTGGCCGGCAAACAGACAAGACTTCCGTCAACCAGCGCACATTCAGTTCGGTAAAGCCGTCGACCTCTGTCCTCACCTCTGGTGGTAAGTCATCGTATTCGGCAGCCATGATCCCGCACAGGCACATGCGATTGTCATTGACCAGTGCCATGCGAAATACGTCGGTGTAACCCTTCATCCACGCATTCAGATCTTCGGAATGGGCGCGTAGACCATCAAGGTACTCAAGACCATCCTCGGTGTAACGTTTGGCCAAAGCCGCACCCAAGTCACCTTTGGTAGGGAAGTGGTAGTGAATGCTCGCGCTCTTGATGCCGACCTCTTTGGCCAGTTCACGAAAGCTCAAGCCGTTGTAGCCTCGGGTCTGCACCATTTTTCGGGCAGCCGCCATGATCATTTCTCGCGTATCCGTCGTCACAACTTTACCTTTCTATCGATAGATAGACGTTGACAGTGAAAATACTCTTGCCGTAGCTTATACCTATCGATAGGTAGATAGATAGTATGGAGCTCGTATGAAGATTTTTGATATTCCTGGTTTTCCTAACCCGCTGCGCATTCGTATCGTTCTGGCCGAAAAAGGCCTGGGCTCGCAAATAGAGTTCATCAAGATCGACCTGCCCGCAGCGGAACACAAGCAACCCGCGTTCCTGGCGATCAACCCTCTGGGGACCGTCCCAGTTCTGCAATTGGATGACGGCACCAACATTTCCGAATGTACCGCAATCACCGAGTATCTGGACAATCTGGACGGCAACCCGATTCTCACCGGCAAGACGCCGAAGGAAAAGGCCATTATCCACATGATGCAAAAGCGCGCGGAGTCCGAGCTGGCGGATCCGGTCGGCTATTACTTCCACCACGCCACGCCGGGGCTCGGTGCCGCACTTCAGCCATACAAGAGTCCTGAATGGGAAGGTCGTATCGAATGGGGTAACCGTCAACGCAACAAAGCGGTGGCTGGGATGCACTACTTCGATCAGGTGTTGCGTAGCCAGCCCTATATCGCTGGCGAGCATTTTTCCATGGCCGACATCACGGTATTTGCCGGGCTGATTTTCGCCGGTTTCGCGAGTATTGCCATTCCCGATCAATGCAGCGCGCTGTTGGCATGGCAGACAAACGTGCAGCAACGTCCAAGTGTAAAAAATCCGGCCTGATCCTGCTCCGTCCCGACCGGCAATCAGTCAGGACGGACCCTAAACCAACTCGTCTTTGTCAGGTATTTCTACATGACCGTTCTCAACACCCGATGGGCGTTGCGCCATACCCTGGCCATCGTCGCGCTGACGGCTACGTGCTCGACACTGACCGTTCAGGCAAGCACCACCCCCGCAGACAAAGCTGCTCAAAGCTACACCCATCAAACCGCTCCTACGCGGTTCATCGAAGTCGACGGCGTGCGCCTGGCATATCGTCGCTTCGGCAAACCCAGTGGCGTGCCACTGGTATTTCTCCAGCATTTCGTTGGCAACCTGGACAGCTGGGATCCTAAAGTCATCGACGGTTTTGCCCGTGATCGGGAAATTATCCTCTTCGACAATGCCGGCGTCGCCAGTTCCGGCGGTGAAGTGCCGAACACTATCGAAGGCATGGCCAAATATGCCGCCGGCCTGCTCCAGGCACTGAACGTGAAAAAGGCTGACTTGCTGGGCTTTTCCATGGGCAGTCTGATCGCACAGCAAGTGACGCTTGATCATCCGAACCTCGTACGTCGCCTGATTCTGGTTGGCTCATCACCTCGCGGTGGAGTTGGTATGGAATCGCTGACGCCGGAATTCCAGGGCTATCTGGCAAAAAAACGAGCCGTACCGGATGAACTGCTGCTGGACGTTTTCTTTACCCAGACCGCTGAAAGCCAGGCCGCCGGACATGAGTTCCTTACCCGTCTGCGCTCACGTAAGGTCAATCGCGATGTCGATGTCGATAGCAAGACTGCACCCGCACAAGCAGCCGCCATCGCGGCCTGGGGAGTACCGGCCGACAACGCCGATGATTATCTGAAAGGCATCAAGCAACCGACGTTAATAGTCGCCGGTAGCCATGACATTATCTTCTATACGGCCAATGACGTGACCTTGCAGCAGACTTTGCCCAACGCCCAACTGGTGATCTACCCGGATTCAAACCATGGCGCGATCTATCAATACCCGGATCTGTTTTTGAGACACGCCACGCTGTTTCTCAATGGGGTGAAATAGCCGAAACAATGCTGTGGCGATTTGCTCGGCAGCACATACCGCGCCTCCGATCAGCCTCCAAGTCAGGCCTGCGTTCACAGATCTGACGTGCTAAGAATCCAGGACCTCAGATGATGAAAGCGATTCAGTTCCGTAGCTTCGGCGGGCCCGAAGTACTCGACTACGTCGACTTGCCAACGCCCACGCCGGGGGCCGGAGAGGTGTTGATAGACACCTCTGCGATCGGGGTGAATTTTCCAGATATTCGTGAGCGGTTGGGCATGTATAACCGGCCCGAAACACGCGTTGGAGGTGTCACGCTGCCGCATGTCGCCGGACTTCAGGTCGTCGGACGCGTTTCGCAAAGAGGGGAGGGCGTTGACCCTGGCATTGTCGGGCGCAAGGTCATGGCCTTGATGCCTAAAGGCGCATACGCACAACAGGCTATTGCTCGTGCTGACATGCTGGTAACGCTGGATGAGTCAGCAAACGACGTCGCCATGGCGGGTTTACCTTGTCAGGGAGTGACTGCGTTTCTAGCTCTACGCACATGCGCGCATTTACAGTCTGGTGAAAGCGTTTTGATTCAGGGCGCCGCCGGGGGGGTTGGCAGTCTGGCTGTGCAGATTGCTAAAGCCATGGGCGCAAAGACGGTTTTCGGTACGGCCAGCACTGAAAGCCGACGCGCATTCGTGCGCGGTCTTGGGGCCGACTATGCCATTAGCTACGACACTCCTCAGTGGCTGGAACGCGTGCTTGAGCTGACCGAGGGGCGTGGAGTTGATGTGATCCTCGAAACCATCGGCAGCGAGGTATTCGATCAGAACTTTGAGTGTCTCGCCATGCTGGGACGTTGTGTGGTGGTGGGCTCCACGCGGGGGCCAGGCAAGGCGTTGCCGCCTCGTCGGTTGATGGCCAAAGCGCAAACCTTGGCCGGCATGTACCTGCCGGCATTCTTCCAGCGCCCAACATTGATTCGCGAGGCTTTGCAGTTCCTCGCTGATGGCGTTACAGATGGATTGATCAGACCAGTCATTGGCGCGACGTTACCCTTGAGCGAAACGGGGCTGGCGCACGCGTTATTGGAGCGAAGGGAAGTTCAAGGCGTCATTGTGCTGGACCCGAACCTCTAATATTGGAACGTCGATTCCCCCGAATTTTCCTGTGGGCTGGTGTCGCGAGAACGTCCGGGGCGGCCATGTTACGTCAGCTGATATTTACTATCGATTCATCACTGTCGCTGGCAAGGAATGTTTTATCGGGAGGGCCGGCGTTCCTCATAAACCAACCACTCTGCTACTTCATGGTTTTGCGCCGTCTTTGCACGTGTTTCGCGGCCTAAGAACGCTCGCGCAACAGAACCGTCCTCGCTCTGTATCAAACCTTGTTCGTCGTACAGGCGATAGGGCTTGTCCTGAGGCTTTGCGTTGCGGCAGTTGGTGTCTTTCAGGGGCATTGGGGGCACATCCTCTCCGAGCGAGCTGATGAGCGTTTTATGCCCCATAGATGCCCCGTCAACCGTGGGATGTCCTGGGACCAGGTGGGAAAACGCGGGCAAGAAGAAAGCCGTAAAGCTTTGATTTCTATAGGCTTTACGGCTTTTCTGGGTCTTCCTGGGAAGACAAAATGGTGGAGCCGGGGGGATTTGAACCCCCGTCCGCCAGTACTCCGCTGTCGGTACTACATGCTTAGCCGTGTCTATTGAGTTAACCCGCAGCGACCCGACGGGCAGGGTGCTTTGGGCGAGTTGTGTAAGTTTTAGCCGCTTCGTCCACAACGTACTGCACGGCGATTCCGTTCTATATGACAATCACTTTGGGTTTACGGACATCCCCTGGTGATTGCTGGACCCGAAGGTACCAGAAGGGAAGGGCTAAGGCTGCTTACGCAGCGAGAGCGTATTCCCCGTAGGTTTCGTCATTGGCAACTATAGGAAGTTGCAACAGTGGATTTACGAGTTCTGTTACCAACTCGGCATGCACCTAAAGTTTCGCAACCGGCGTCGAATCCTAAACGGCCCCGAACCTGGCACTCCGTGAATCTCTGGAGCGACAGGCCTGCGTAGTGTACGCCAATCGAGCGAGCAGGCCAACCCGAAGGTTGGCCTGCTCATCGATCACTTGTTGGTGCCGTCAGAGGTTTTTCTGATTTCCAGGATGGTCCGATCGGTTTCGGCGACACAATCGTCAACTTTCCCTTCAGCCTTGAGCGCCTTTGCCTTCGCCACGCTGGTTTCCACACGGCCCTGTAAGTCGGGTGAAGACTGATACTGCGTCTTGGCGTTCTCGATGGTTTGGATATTGGTGTCACACTGGCTGTCCGGCTTACTTGCTGCGAACGAACCGGTTGCCAACATTGAGGCGGTAACGAACAGACCTAACAGTGCAGAACGCTTCATATCTATCTCCTTGAACTGAGGATCCAGACTTGGCTGGCCGTCAGGACGGATGACCGAATGGAGGGAAAGCCCCGATCTTCGGGGCTTGTTCTGTGGACTACCGTCTCGCTCAAGGGTTCTATTTTTCTTCACGTCACCCTGGCACGGGTCACTCGATCAACCAGGTAGACGAGGCCGTGGTAGTCGATTGCGCCATGCTGCGTAAGACCGATCTCACAGGTCCGGCTGGTGGAAATTCCCTCGCTGCAATGTTGTACCGCATCCTTCAAGGTGCGTAATGAGTGGGCGTTCAGTTCCGGCGTGGTGAAACCTTTGTCACCGGCAAAACCGCAGCAATGGATGCCTTCAGGTATGACCACGTTTTTGCTGCACCTGCGCGCCAAGTCAATCAACGCCTGGCTTTCACCGAGGTGTTGGGTGCTACACGTGACATGCACTGCGATAGGCGCCTCCTGTGGCATGAAGTCGAGGCGATCCATCAAGTGCGTGCGAATGAAGCGCACCGGGTCGTAGAGATCCAGACGTACGTCGCCCAAGTCCTGGACCAGGCGCAGGGTGCAGGGGCTGGTGTCGCAGTAGATCGGGTCGAGCCCGCCCCGGCTGGCCTGCAGCAACGCGCCGATCAGTTCCTGGCGTTTCTGCTCGGCTTGGTCGGCGTAACCTTTGGACGCAAAGGGCTGGCCGCAGCAAAGGCTGTCCACATTGTCCGGGATGACAACTTGATAGCCGGCCTTTTCCAACAGGCCACGAGTCTTGTCATGCAGCGACATTTGTTCCTTGTCCCCTGCCGCAGGCCCCATGACTCGCGACACGCAGGCCGCCAGATAAACCACTCTGGGTCGTTCGTCCGACACGGCGGGACTGAATCGAATGGCCCTTTCCGGCTGCGGCATGGCGTGGGTCCACTGTGGGACCTGGCCTTTGGACAAGCGTGTCAGTCCTGCGGACAAACGCGCCAGCCTCGGCGCCCCCAAGAGCATCCGCGCACCATTGGCAACATGCAGGGTAAAGCGCGCCCCTTGCAATGCGGTTGTGAAATTACTCGCAAGCCAGTCGGCGGTTTTCGTACGCGTCGCGTCGCGTCCGCGGAGCTTTTTAACCAGTTCGCCGGTATTGATGCCTACAGGGCAGCGTTGGGCGCACAGCCCGGTGGCGGCGCAGGTGTCGATGCCCTGGTATTGATAGGCCGCTTCGAGCTGCGAAGTGTCCATGCCATCGCGTTTTTTCGCCTGTATGTCCCGCCAGATCACGATGCGCTGGCGCGGGCTCAGGGTCAGGTCCTTGGACGGACACACCGGCTCGCAGAAGCCGCATTCGATGCACTTGTCCACAATCTCATCGGCGGCTGGCAAGGGTTTGAGGTGCTTGAGATGAATCTGTGGGTCTTCGCTGAGCACCACATCCGGGTTGAGAATGCCGTTGGGGTCGAGCAGGCGTTTGAGTTGCCACATCAGTTGATAGGCGTCGCTGCCCCATTCCAGCTCGACGAACGGCGCCATGTTGCGGCCGGTGCCGTGCTCGGCTTTCAGTGAGCCGCCAAACTCCACCGCCACCAGGTGCGCCACGTCATCCATGAACGCCTGGTACCGTGCGACTTCTTCGGTATTGTTGAAGCCCTGGGTGAAGACGAAGTGCAGATTGCCCTCCAGCGCGTGTCCGAAAAGGATCGCTTCGTCGTAGTGATGTTTGTCGAACAGCGCGATCAGGCGATTCACGCCGATAGCCAGTTGTTCGACCGGGAAGGTCACGTCTTCAATGATCACAGTGGTCCCGGTCTTGCGAACCGCGCCCACGGCGGGGAAGGTGTCCTTGCGGATCGCCCAGAGGCGAGCGTTTTCCCGTGGGTCTTCGGTGAAGTCGACCTGCTTTTCCACCGGGAAGCCGGCCAATGAGGCCATGATCCGTGCCAGCTGTTCTTGCAGCAATGATGACGAAGCCGCGCGGGATTCGATCAGCAGGGCGCAGGCATTGTTCGACAAATGCTGTACGAAATCCGGCATGCCGGGTTTGTCCTGTACCGAGCGCAGGCTGCGGCGGTCCAGGAGCTCGACGGCGGAAACCGGCTGGCTTTTCAACACGGTGACGGCGTTGCAGCAGGTTTCCACGTCCGGGAATACGATCAGCGCTGACGCTTTGTTCGGGTGATCGATGACGGTGTTGTAGGTCACCGCGCTGATGAAGCCGAGGGTGCCTTCGGAGCCCACCAGCAGGTGGCTCAAGATATCCACAGGCTCGTCGAAATCCACCAAGGCGTTGAGCGACAGGCCGGTGGTATTTTTCAGACGGTATTTGTGGCGAATTCGGGCGGCTAGTTCCGTGTTGGCGCGGGTCTCGCGGCCGAGGGTCGCCAGTCGTTCCAACAGTTCACCGTGGCTCGTCCGGAAGGCCGCCACGCTGGCGGCGTCTTCGGTGTCCAGGCGCGTGCCGTCGGCCAGGACCAGGCGGATGCCGGCCAGGGTGTGATAGGTATTCTGTGCGGTGCCGCAGCACATGCCGCTGGCGTTGTTGGCGACGATACCACCAATCTTGCAGGCATTGATCGACGCTGGGTCCGGGCCGATCTTGCGCCCGAACGGGGCGAGCCAGGCGTTGGCCTGGGCGCCGATCACGCCGGGTTGCAAACGAATCTGCGTGCCCTGCTGGCGAATCTCGCGACCGTTCCAGTTATCCCCCAACACAATCAGCACCGAGTCGCTGATGGCCTGGCCGGACAGGCTGGTGCCGGCCGCGCGGAACGTGACGGGAACGCGATCACGCTGGGCCAGTTTCAGCATAGCAATCACCTCGTCTTCGGATTCGACGCGTACCACCAGTTTCGGAACCAGCCGATAGAAACTGGCGTCGGTGCCGAACGCCAAGGTCGATAGCGGGTCGTCGAAACGTCGCTGCTGCGGGATCAGCTGTAGGACATCGCGCAGGAAAGGGGCCGGAAGTGTCATTGGTCCTCCAGAATCAGCACCACCAGATCCTTCGGGCCATGGGCGCCATAGGCCAGGACTTGCTCGATGTCGGCGGTTTTCGACGGACCCGATACCAGCAGGGCGTTGGTGGGCATGCCCTGGGCCCACTCGAATTCCTGTTGCACTTCATAGAAGTTGTCGCGGATCTCGCTGGCCTTGAGCAAGGCGAAATGCACCGGTGGGACGAGGCTCATCAGTCGCGGTTCTTCCCGCGTCGGCCACAAAATCAGGCTGCCGGTCGCGGCGATGGCACCCAGGGTGCCGGTCAGGCTGGCGGGGGTTTCGTTGAACAGTTCGGCTTTCCATTCTTCCACAGGCCGATCGTAGAACTTGAGAGCAGGCAGGTCCGGATTGTTCGCCCAGAACTGTGCGATTTTTTGCCCGTGAGGCGTCGTCGGGGCGATCAGCAGGCTCGGCAGTTGGCGGTCCCGCAGCAGTTGCGCCAGCAGCGCCGGCCAGTTCTCACCGGAGGTCAGGTGGATCTCGGTGTGTACCGCCTCCATCAGCTTGCGCAATTGCGGGATGCGTTCTTCGGGTGCGTAGCGGTAGGTCTGCGTCACCAATTCGACGTCATAGTTGTCGGCAACCGGAGTTGTGCCTGTGAGGCTTTTACGCAGTTTGGCGAGGATATTTTCCTTGGCGCTCATCGGCGGTCTTCCTGCGGGTTCAGGTGGTCGCGGGCCAGGTCATGCAGCGAGCGGGCGGCGGGTTTCGGGGCGCTGTGGTTCTGGGTCCAAGGCCCGACGTTCTGCGGTGTCAGGGCGCGCAGGCGCGTGGCGAAGAACGCGAACAACCGGTACAACCGTGGCGAGCTGTTGAGCCGGGCCCAGGCATTCCAGATGAACCGTTCCTTGGCCGAGTATTTGCTGCCCTGGCCGCGCATCACCGGGTTAGGGCTATCCGGTGCCTTGACGTTTTCCTCTCGCAGCCGCCGCAACAGGGCCGGGATCGGAATCTTCACCGGACACACTTCGCCACAGGCGCCGCACAACGAGGAGGCGCTTGGGTGATCCGGCACCTTCGCCAATCCGACCATGTGCGGCGTGATGATTTTTCCGATAGGCCCCGGGTAGACCTCACCGTAGGCATGCCCGCCAATTCGGGTGTAGACCGGGCAATGATTCATACAGGCGCCGCAGCGGATGCAATTCAGGGTCTGGCGCAGTTCGCTGTCGGCAAACGCCTGGCTGCGACCGTTATCCAGCAGGACCAGGTGGACTTCCTGAGGCCCGTCCAACTCATCGGCCTTGCGTGGCCCGGAGATCATGTTGACGTAGGTGGTGATCGGCTGACCCAGGGCCGAGCGGGTCAGCAGCGAAAGCAGCGGAACGACGTCCCGCAGGTTTTCCACGACTTTTTCGATGCCGGTCACGGCAATGTGCACCGGCGGCACCGTAGTGGACATCCGCCCGTTGCCTTCGTTTTCCACCAGCAGCAGCGTGCCGGTTTCGGCGACGGCAAAATTGACGCCCGAAACGCCGATGTCGGCTTCGAAAAATTTCTGCCGCAAGACCTTGCGACCGATCTGAATGAGTTGGTCAACGTCCTTGGTGTACTCCACGCCAAGTTTGTCGTGGAACAAGGACGCGACCTGACCGGCATTCTTGTGGATCGCCGGCATAATGATGTGGGAAGGCTTCTCATGGTCGAGCTGGACGATGTATTCCCCCATGTCGGATTCGAGACACTCAATGTCCCGAGCCTCGAGGAAATGGTTCATCTCCATCTCTTCGCTGACCATCGATTTGCCCTTGATCACTTGCCGCGCCTCGTGAGCGCGGATGATCGAAAGAACGATGCCGTTGGCTTCGTCCACCGTTTCCGCCCAGTGCACTTTCACACCGTTGCGGGTCAGGTTGCTTTCAAGTTGCTCGAGCAGGTCGGGCAGCTTGGATAACGCGCGGGCCCGGACAGCGTTGCCGAGCACTCGCAAATGTTCTCTTTCGTGGGCATCGCTGAAAGACGTTGCCCGTTTTGTCATCAGTGAATCCATCGCGCTGCGAAAGTTGTTTCGCAGTTGCGTGTCGTCCAGAGCCTTGTGGGCGCGGGCGCGAAAATCTTCCTGCACCTCAACGGTCGGAATCAGCGTCGGCGTGCTCATGCGGCACCTCCGGTTCGCTGCCAGAGGAAGCTTGCCAAGTGTTGGCCGCGCAACGCTTCCTGCTGTTTTTCCAAGGCGCCGTTGATGTTCATCAAGCACCCGCAGTCGGCGCTGACGACCTGGTGCGCGCCGGATTCCTTCAGCGCTCGGGTCTTGTCGGCCACCATCGCGCCGGAAATATCCGGCATGCGAACGCTGAACGTCCCACCAAAACCACAGCATTCACTCTCATGGCTGTGGTCGACTCGCTCCACATTGCGCAGCTGGGCCAACAACGCACGGCCGTGCAGGTGGGTGTTCATTTCCCGTCGTGCCGAGCAGGACGTATGCAGCGCGACCTTCACTGGCGTGCCACTGTCGTTCAATTGCACCTTGCAAACGAACAGCAGAAACTCCGCCAATTCATAGGTCCTGGCGGCCAGCGCCTGGACCTGCTTGAGCATTTGCGGCTCGTCCTTGAACAGGTCGGCATAATGCTCGCGCAGCATGCCGGCACATGAGCCCGACGGCACGACCACCGGGTAATCCTCGGCGAATGACGCCAATTGCGCCCGCGCCACTGTCCGCGCCTGTTCCGTGTAACCCGACGTGTAGGCCGGTTGCCCACAACAGGTCTGGCCCTGTGGGTAGTCCACCCGGATTCCTTCGCGCTCGAGGAGATGAATCGCATCCATCCCGGCTTCGGGGTAGAACAGGTCGACCACGCATGTCCCGAAGAGGAAGACCCGAGCAGGTTTCTCGCTGGGGTACTGCCGGGGCTCGGGCAATGGCGGGGCGACACGGGTCGCGTTCGGCACGGCGTTATAAAAAAGCTCGCTCATCAGGCGTGTCTCCGGGTGGTCCCGGTTATCCGTCTGCTGAGGCTGCTGAATATAGAGGGGAAATCTTTCAGCAGCCTTGCAGACCCGGTTGTGAATAGCGGACGACGATTACGGTTCGGCGTCGGTTTTTTCAGTGCTTCGTGTAGTACTCAGTGAACCAGCATGCCGGTGAACCAGTAGGCCTGAGCCAGCGTGATCAGGCCAACGATCGTTGCAAAGAATAGGCTGTGTTTCAGGGTGAAACGGAACAGATCGGATTCTTTGCCAACCAGCCCGGTCGCTGCGCACGCCACGGCGATCGATTGTGGCGAAATCATCTTGCCGGTCACGCCGCCGCTGGTATTGGCCGCCACCAGCAAGGTGTCGTTGACGCCGATCTGGTGCGCGGTGGTCGCTTGCAGCGAACCGAACAGCGCGTTGGACGAGGTATCGGAGCCGGTCAGGAACACGCCCAGCCAACCGAGGAACGGCGAGAAGAACGGGAACGCTGCGCCAGTGCCAGCCAATACCAGGGCCATGGTCGACGACATCCCCGAGAAATTGGTGACGAAGGCGAAGGCCAGCACCATGCCGATGGACAGGATCGGCCAGCGCAACTCAAAAAGCGTCTCTTTAAAAGTGGTAAGACCAGTTCTGAAATCGATTTTCAACACCAGCATCGAGATCAACGCGGAAAAGAAAATCGCTGTGCCGGTCGCCGAAATCGGATCGAGCTTGAATACCGCCGGGATGGCGGTCGGGTTGACCACGATTGGCGCGGACTTAATCACCAACTGGTCCAGGTGCGGGATCGCGAAGTTGAACACCCAACCGTACATCGAGCCGCCAGGGGCGAACATTGCCTTGAATGGCTTCAGCGTCCAGATCGTCACCAGCACGGTGAGGATCAGAAAAGGCGACCACGCCTTGATGATTTCTCCCAGGCTGTAGGGCGACGCCACGGTGCTGCGAGGCTGGCCGAAACCACCGGCGCTGGCGGTGATGGCTGCGCTGGACGTTGCGCCGGCGATCTGGGCGCCTGCGGTGCGCTTGGGCTGCCAGATTTTCAGGAACAACGTCAGCGAGACCAGGCTGGCCAGGGCCGAGGTGATGTCTGGCAGTTCCGGCCCGATGAAGTTCGAGGTGAGGTACTGAGTGATGGCGAAACTCAAGCCTGCCACCAGTGCCGCCGGCCAGGTTTCTCGCACGCCGCGCAGGCCATCCATCATGAATACCAGCCAGAACGGCACGAACAGCGACAGCAATGGCAGCTGTCGGCCGGTCATGGCGCCGATCTTGAACGCATCGATGCCGGTGACTTGGCCTGCCACGATTATCGGGATGCCCAGCGCGCCGAATGCCACCGGGGCGGTATTGGCGATCAGGCACAGGCCCGCGGCATAGAGGGGATTGAAGCCCAGGCCCACCAGCAATGCGGCGGTAATCGCGACGGGCGCGCCGAAGCCGGCGGCACCTTCCAGGAAGGCGCCAAAGCAGAAGCCGATCAGCAGCACCTGAAGGCGCTGGTCGTCGGTGATCGACAGCACCGAGCTGCGGATCACTTCGAACTGGCCGCTCTTGACGGTCAGCTTGTAGAGAAATACCGCGGCAACGATGATCCAGGCGATAGGCCACAACCCATACGCAAAACCATAACCCGCCGCCGCGAACGCCATGTCCGCCGGCATCTGGAATGCAAAAATCGCGACCGCGATCGCCAGCGCCAGGGTGATGCTGCCGGCCACGTGCCCCTTGAGGCGAAACACCGCCAGGGCAAGGAAGAAAAATACGATTGGAATGACGGCCGCGAGTGCGGACAGGCCTAGGCTGCCGAGCGGACTGTAAAGCTGTTGCCAGGTTTGCATATTGGGTGAGCCCCTAATTGTTTTTGGTCAGGCACTGGTCAGCGGCTTTGGATAATTGGTAATACCAATTTACAAGCGCTGTCGGCTAGGGTAAAAGCCTTGGTTGTCATGTGTCAATTTGTCGCCCGGAAACTTTCGTCGCATAACACCCAGCCGATGGCATCCGCCCCGTCGGCATCCGTGGTTTTTGATAGGTGTGGAAGGGGCTCGGATGGGCCAGAATAGAGAGCCCGGCGAGCTGTCGGGTCCGTGGAGAGTCGAGTTATGGGGTTTGATCAGATTCGTCAGCGCCGTTTGTCTGACGATATTGTCGAGCGGCTTGAAGGCATGATCCTTGAGGGCACGTTGAAATCCGGCGAGCGGTTGCCGGCCGAGCGGACCCTGGCCGAGCAGTTCGGCGTGTCACGTCCTTCGTTGCGTGAAGCGATCCAGAAACTGACGGCCAAGGGCTTGCTGATCAGTCGCCAGGGCGGCGGCAACTATGTTGTGGAGTCGCTGGGCTCGACGTTCAGTGATCCGCTGCTGCACCTCTTGGAAAGCAACCCCGAAGCGCAGCGCGACCTCCTTGAGTTCCGGCATACCCTGGAAGCGTCCTGCGCTTATTACGCAGCACTTCGGGCCACGGAGGTCGATCGGGAGCGGCTGACGACAGCCTTTGAAGCGTTGCAGGATTGTTATTCGCGCCACGAGGACGTGAGCCGGGCAGAGGAGGGCGCGGCAGATGCGCGTTTTCACCTGGCGATCGCCGAGGCCAGCCATAACGCTGTCTTACTGCATACGATCCGAGGATTGTTCGACCTGCTCAAGCGCAATGTGGTGACCAATATCGGCGGCATGTACAAGCAGCGCAGCGAGACGCGCGACATGCTGATCAGCCAGCATCGGGAGCTTTATCAAGCCATCATGGACGGGCACGCCGAGTTGGCGCGGGAAGTGTCCAGCCGACACATCTTGTACGTGCAGGAAGTCTTGGAAGAGGTGCGTCAGGAAGTGCAGCGGGTGGCGCGAGCGGAGCGGCGCAAGGGCATCTGATCGAGCTTGCGAACCTTTTGGGAGCGAGCTTGCTCGCGATGGCGGCCTATTCGACACATCTACAGTCGATGTGACGACGCTATCGCAATCAAGCACGCACCCACGGTCGCTCCGGGCTGGCTACTCTTCCTTGCCCTTGTTGCGCACCGCACGTTGCAATTCGCGACCGGCATCGCGCTCGCGTTCGGTATCACGCTTGTCGTATTCCTTCTTGCCCTTGCCCAGCGCGATCTCGCACTTGATCAAGTGCTTGCTCCAGTACAGCGATGTACAGACGCAGGCATAACCCTTCTGCTGCACGGAAGCGAAGAGCTTCTCCAGCTCGCGCTTGTTGAGCAGCAGCTTGCGCGAGCGCACAGGGTCGGCGATGACGTGGGTGCTGGCGGTGGTCAGCGGCGTGATATGACTGCCCAGCAGCCATGCTTCGCCGTCCTTGAGCAAGACATAACTGTCGACCAGTTGCGCCTTGCCGGCACGCAAGCTCTTTACTTCCCAACCGGCCAGGACCATGCCAGCCTCGAAACGTTGTTCGATGAAGTAATCGTGTCGCGCCTTTTTGTTTTGCGCGATGGTCCCTGTGGGGTGTTTCTTCTGTTTAGCCATAGGGGCGGCATTATAGGCAGTTGCGTGCGTGTCGGCTACGGTGAACCTGTGTGCTTGAGCAGGTTGCATGAATCCCGGACAATGCGGCCTCTTTTTTGAACGCTTGGGCGTGATCACGATGTCGACAGACAAGGTTTCTGTCCACGGCAGTTGGGCTAGCCGCTGGGTCTTCATATTCGCCGCGACCGGTTCGGCCGTCGGGCTGGGTAGTATCTGGAAGTTTCCGTACATGGTCGGTGTCTATGGCGGCGGCGCCTTCGTGCTGATGTTCCTGGCGTGCATCGCGCTGATCGGTGCGCCGGTGATGTTGGCTGAGACGCTTATCGGTCGTCGCGCCCGGCAAAGTCCGGCCAATGCCCTGAAAGTGCTGGCGGTGGAGGCGGGGCATTCGTCGAAGTGGTCCTGGGGCGCATTCGCCGGGATGATCACGGCGCTGCTGATCCTGTCGTTCTATAGCGTGGTCGGTGGCTGGTCGCTGGACTACATCATCGACATGGGGCGCGGCGACTTCCAGAACGCAACGCCCGATCAGGTTGGCGCCTACTTTGGGAGCGTGATTGCCGATCCCTGGAGGCTGACGCTCTGGCACACGCTGTTCATGGTGCTTTCCGCCGTCGTGATTGCCCGTGGTGTCGTCGCGGGCCTTGAGCGCAGCCTGCGAATCATGATGCCGCTGCTGTTCGTGATGATCCTGGTGCTGCTGGGCTACAGCATGACCACGGGGCACTTCATGGAGGGCGTGCATTTCATGTTCGATTTCCAGCCAGAAAAAGTCATGGATGGACTGTTGCCGGCCATGGGGCACGCTTTTTTCTCTCTGAGCGTGGGGGTCGGTTCGATCATGATCTACGGCGCCTACATGCCCAAGAGCGCCTCTCTCACCAAGACAGTCGTCGGCGTTGCGCTGCTGGACACCTTCGTGTCGTTGTTGGCTGGGGTGGCATTGTTTCCCATTGTGTTCGCTGCTGGCCTGAACCCTAGCGAGGGGCCGGGGCTGATGTTCGTCAGCCTGCCATTTGCCTTCGGCAGCATGGCGTTCGGCCAAGTGATGGGCGTGGTGTTTTTTGTCCTGGTGGCGATTGCCGCCTGGAGTTCGGCCATTTCCTTGCTAGAGCCGATGGTGGCTTATCTGGTTGAGCGGACTCGCCTCAGTCGTGCCTGGGTGACTTTCTGGCTGGCTTTCACTTGCTGGTTCGTGGGGCTGGGTACGGTTTTTTCCTTCAATATATGGAAGCAGGCAAAGTTTTTCGTGAACGAAGGCGACCTGTTCCACCTCTATCAGTGGGGAGCAACCGGAGGGTTGGATTTCTTCGGTGTGATTGATTTTTTCACGTCGCGGATCATGTTGCCCTTGGGCGGTTTGTGTTTCGTGGTGTTTGCAGGGTGGATCATGGGGCGTGAAGCCGTGCGCGATGAGCTGTCGCTACGCAGTCCTGTATTGTTCGCCTTGAGTCTGTTCTTGATGCGCTATGTGGCGCCCATTGGCATTCTTGTAGTGTTTGCCACCCAGCTGTGGAAGTGACGCTTACATGACGACACATATTCAACGCTCGGCCCTCCTGCCCTATCCGGCCCAGGCGCTGTACGACTTGGTCAACGACGTGGCGAGTTACCCGCAATTCCTGCCCTGGTGCTCGTCCGCCGAGGTGCTCGAAAGCTCCGAAACCCATATGCGCGCGAGCCTCAATGTCGCCAAGGGCGGGTTGAGCCAGCACTTTGTCACTCGTAACACCTTGGTGCCGGGCCAGTCCATCGAGATGAACCTTGAGGAAGGGCCTTTCAATCAGCTCCATGGCGTCTGGGTGTTCAAGGCGCTGGGTGAGAAAGCCTGCAAGATCAGCCTGGACCTGTCGTTCGATTACGCCGGGCCGCTGGTGCGGGCGACGTTAGGCCCGTTGTTCAATCAGGCGGCCAACACCCTGGTCGACGCTTTTTGCCAGCGTGCCAAGCAGAATGCCGAGCTCAAGCGTTGATTGAGATAGAAGTGGTGTATGCCGGTGTCGATCGTCAGGTATTGCGACGATTCGCCGTCAAGGAAGGGACGTCCGTTCGTGCTGCCCTGATGGCGTCGGGTATCGCTGCGGATTTTCCGGAGCTGGATTTGACGACGAGTCCGATCGGGATTTTTGGTCGGGTGGTTGCTGATCCGGACCGGCAGCTGGTGCAGCCAGCCGACCGGCTTGAGATTTACCGGCCATTGTTGGCTGATCCCAAGGAAATTCGTCGCCTGCGGGCGGCCAAGGCAGCCCAGGCTCGTCGAACTGAGTAAAAAACTGGCTTGTATTGCAGGCAATAAAAAACCCGGCATGCCGGGTTTTTTATTGTCGCGATTTATTGCGGCGAGGTGTCCAGAGGTTCTGGCGTCGGGACAGGTACGGTCTCGACGTTGTCCACGTCCTTCTGGATCTGATCCAGCAGCGAACCTGGCTTGGCCGGTTTTTCCGGTTTCGGCTGTTCGGTGTTCTGGGTCGGGTCGGTGACCGTGGTGCCGCTATCCTTGCCCATGATGGCCTCGTCGCGGCTCACGCCGGGCATGAAATCTCCCGACAAGCTGACGAGTTGATCATTGGCATTGAAAATAACGCTGATGCGTTCCTGCTGCCGCTCGCCGCCGCCTGGCTGCAAGCTGTACAGGTAATCCCAGCGATCGGCATGAAACGTGTCGGTCAACAGAGGGTTGCCCATGATAAACCGTACTTGCCGGCGGGTCATTCCCGGGCGTAACTGGTCTATCATGTCCTGCGTGACGACATTGCCCTGCTGGATGTCGATTTTGTAAACCCCGGGGAATGAACAACCGGCGAGTGCGAGCAGTCCCACGAAGGTGAAACTGGTTAGCAAGAGCTTGGTGTTTTGCATCGGTGGGCGACTTCCACTATCTTGGCTGGGACAACGTAAACACCGATCATACCCGCATTAAGAGAAGCTGCGAAGCAGCATCGCGAGAAAGCTGACCATGGTTGAAAATAGCGAACTACGCAAAGCCGGCCTCAAAGTGACCCTGCCAAGGGTCAAGATTCTGCAAATGCTCGACTCTGCCGAGCAGCGCCACATGAGTGCCGAAGACGTCTATAAGGCGCTCATGGAAGCTGGCGAGGATGTCGGTCTGGCCACGGTCTACCGTGTCTTGACTCAATTCGAAGCTGCCGGGCTGGTCGCTCGTCATAACTTCGATGGCGGTCATGCTGTCTTTGAATTGGCTGACGGGGAGCACCATGACCATATGGTGGATGTTGAGACCCGTGAAGTCATCGAATTCATCAGCCCTGAAATCGAGCAACTGCAAAAGGCTATTGCTGAGGAGTATGGCTTCGAGCTGATCGATCACCATCTCGTCCTGCATGTGCGCAAGCGCAAATAAGCTTGTGACGTGGGCTCAGGCCCTCAGAACAAAAGAAGGCGACCCTCGGGTCGCCTTCTTTTTTTCAACGGCCTATGTCAGGTTTTCGCCGCAACCACCATTTTTTTAGCGTGGGCCAAGGATTCCTTGGTCAGGTCTATTCCTCCGAGCATCCGAGCGACTTCTTCCACGCGTTCATTTTTGTTGAGTTTGGACACTGCGGTACGAGTGGCGTCTTCGCCGCGCACCTTGTGGACAAATAGATGTTGGTGTCCCTGGGCGGCAACCTGGGGCAGGTGAGTGACCGTCAGGACCTGTCCACGCTCGCCCAATCTGCGCAGCAACTGGCCGACAATTTCCGCCGTAGGGCCGCCAATGCCGACATCCACCTCGTCGAACACCAGCGTTGGCACCCGCGATGTCTGCGCTGTGATCACCTGGATGGCCAGACTGATACGCGACAGCTCGCCGCCGGAAGCCACTTTTGCCAATGCCTTAAGGGGTTGCCCGGGGTTGGCGCTGACCAGCAGTTCCACTTGCTCCAGCCCGTTAGGCTGAAGATCATCACCGCCGTTAGGGTGCAGTTCGATGGTGAATCGGCCCCCTGGCATGCCCAGGCGCTGGATCTCCTGTTCTACCGCGCTCGCCAAGCCCGTTGCGGCTTGTCGGCGCAATTCGCTGAGCTCCTTGGCCTTTTCCTGGTAATGGCGCGCAAAGGACGCCAGTTCATCCCCGAGCCGCTCGATGGATTCATCATTGGCGTTCAGGCTTTCCAGTTCCTCCAGCAGCCGTTGCTGCAGTTCGACGACATCGGTTGGCTGGACGCGATGCTTGCGGGCCAGCGTATAGATAGTGTCCAGGCGCTCTTCCAGAAACTGGAGGCGTGCCGGGTCGGCATCGAAATGATCAAGGAAACGGTTCAACTCCCCGACGGCTTCTTCGACCTGGATCTGGGCGCTGGTCAGCAGGTTGCTCGCTTCGCCCAGGGCTCCCACGGCATTGCTGACGCTGGAAAGTCGGTTGATGCTTGCGGTCAGCGCACTGAGCACATTGCCGGAATCACTTTCGCTGCATTGCTCGACCACTTGCCGACAGACACCGAGGAGTGCCTCGGCATTGGTCAGGTTCTTGTGCTCCTGCTCAAGTTCCTCCAGCTCGTTTTCGCCCAGGGCCAGGTTTTCCAGCTCTTCAAGCTGGTAGCTCAACAGTTGGTGGCGGGCCCGTTGTTCATCGCCTGAGTTGGAAAGTCGATCCAGTTCCTGCCGGGTCTGTCGCCAGCGTTGGGCGGCCAATTGAACCTGGCGGGCCAGGTCGGTGGCACCCGCGTACTCGTCGAGCAAGCGACGATGGGTGTCGGTCTTGAGCAGCGATTGGTGTTCATGCTGGCTGTGAATATCGATCAGCAGTTCGCCGAGTGCCTTGAGGTCGCCGAGGGGGCAAGGGGTGCCGTTGATATAGCCTCGGGAGCGGCCTTCGGCGGTGATGACCCGGCGCAGGATGCACAGCCCATCGGTGTCCAGGTCGCGCTCGGCCAGCCAGGCGCTGGCTTCGGGGATGTCGACGAGGTCGAATGTCGCCAGGATGTCGGCCTTTTCCGCACCGGGACGTACCACGCCGCTGTCAGCGCGGTCGCCAAGTGTCAGTCCCAGGGCGTCGAGCATGATCGATTTGCCGGCACCGGTTTCACCGGTAATCACGCTCATGCCTCGATCGAGTTCGAGGTCGAGATGTTCGACGATGGCGTAGTTGTGTACGGACAGGTGCACCAGCATAAGGCCGCTCCCAGGCATTAGGTCTGGTTATTTATACAGTGTTTTGTTTCGCACTGACAATGCCTGCGCTTAGCTCGATTTGCTTGGACCAACAGATTCCTTAGTGCTGCGTGGAATGATTATGCTGCTGCCTTTTGTAGGGTTAATTCGTCAGATGGCCCTTGAAGCTGGAAAACCCGGCCCCATATACCGGGGCAGAAGCGCGAGTCGAGCTCGCGGACGAAATTGAAAGGAGAAATCTATGGCTGACGAACAGACGCAGGACACCCAAAATCTAGACGCCAATCAGGCTCCCCAGGATTCGGGTGAAGACCTGGCGGCACGTGTACAAGTGCTCGAAGAGCAACTGGCCGGTGCGCAGGATCAGGCGTTGCGTGTAGCAGCCGATCTGCAGAACGTCCGCCGTCGTGCCGAGCAGGATGTGGAAAAGGCTCATAAGTTCGCCCTGGAACGTTTTGCTGGCGACCTGCTGCCGATCATCGACAGCCTGGAGCGGGGTCTGGAGCTGTCCAACCCGGACGACGAGAACATCCGTCCAATGCGTGAAGGCATCGAGCTGACCCTGAAAATGTTCCAGGACACGCTCAAGCGTTACCAGCTAGAAGCGATCGATCCTCACGGTGAACCCTTCAACGCCGAGCACCATCAGGCCATGGCGATGCAGGAAAGTGCAGACGTCGAGCCAAACAGCGTGCTGAAAGTGTTCCAGAAGGGCTATCTGCTCAACGGTCGCCTGCTGCGCCCGGCCATGGTTGTGGTCAGCAAGGCGCCAGCGCCGGTTTCGCCTTCTATTGATGAGCAGGCTTGAAATCGGGCGAAACGGCCCCATTAAGAAGTCAAGCGTTTAAGTGCTACCGCAGTTAACCACCAATGCTGCGGCAACAAAATCCAAGTTCCGGGAGAGTCAAGATGGGCAAAATTATCGGTATCGACCTGGGGACCACCAACTCGTGCGTCTCCGTGCTGGAAAACGGCAAGGCCAAGGTTATTGAAAACGCTGAAGGCGCGCGCACCACGCCGTCGATCATCGCGTACGCCAACGATGGCGAAATCCTGGTGGGTCAGTCCGCCAAGCGCCAGGCTGTGACCAATCCGCATAACACCCTGTACGCGGTGAAGCGTCTGATCGGTCGCAAGTTCGACGAAGAAGTCGTTCAGAAAGACATCAAGATGGTGCCTTACAAGATCGCCAAGGCTGACAACGGCGACGCCTGGGTTGAAGTGAACGGCCAGAAAATGGCGCCGCCACAGATCTCGGCTGAAATCCTGAAGAAAATGAAGAAAACCGCCGAAGATTACCTCGGCGAGGCAGTGACCGAGGCTGTTATCACTGTCCCTGCTTACTTCAACGACAGCCAGCGTCAGGCGACCAAAGACGCCGGCCGCATCGCGGGCCTGGACGTAAAACGCATCATCAACGAACCAACCGCGGCCGCTCTGGCCTACGGCATGGACAAGGCCAAGGGCGATCACACCGTGATCGTTTACGACCTGGGTGGCGGTACCTTCGACGTTTCCGTGATCGAGATCGCTGAAGTCGACGGCGAGCACCAGTTCGAAGTGCTGGCGACCAACGGCGACACGTTCCTCGGTGGTGAGGACTTCGACATCCGCCTGATCGACTACCTCGTCGATGAGTTCAAGAAAGAAAGCGGCATGAACCTCAAGGGTGACCCGCTGGCAATGCAGCGCCTCAAAGAAGCCGCTGAAAAAGCCAAGATCGAACTGTCCTCGAGCCAGTCGACCGACGTCAACCTGCCGTACATCACCGCAGACGCCACCGGTCCGAAGCACCTGAACGTGAAGATTTCCCGCGCCAAGCTCGAAGCGCTGGTTGAAGACCTGGTTCAGCGCACCATCGAGCCTTGCCGCATTGCGATGAAAGACGCCGGTATCGACGTGGGTTCGATCAACGACGTGATCCTGGTCGGCGGCCAGACCCGTATGCCGCTGGTGCAGAAGCTGGTAACCGATTTCTTCGGTAAAGAAGCTCGTAAGGATGTGAACCCTGACGAAGCCGTTGCCATGGGTGCCGCCATCCAGGGCGCCGTTCTGGCTGGTGACGTGAAGGACGTTCTGCTGCTCGACGTCAGCCCGCTGACCCTGGGTATCGAAACCATGGGCGGCGTGATGACTGCGCTGATCGAGAAAAACACCACGATTCCTACCAAGAAATCCCAGGTGTTCTCGACTGCCGATGACAACCAGAGCGCCGTGACCATCCACGTGCTGCAAGGCGAGCGTAAGCAAGCCGCCCAGAACAAGTCGTTGGGCAAGTTCGACCTGGCCGAGATTCCACCGGCTCCACGTGGCGTGCCACAGATCGAAGTGACCTTCGACATCGACGCCAACGGCATCCTGCATGTCGGCGCGAAAGACAAGGCCACCGGCAAGACCCAGTCGATCGTGATCAAGGCCAACTCCGGCCTGTCCGAAGAAGAAATTCAGCAGATGGTTCGCGACGCTGAAGTCAACGCCGAGGAAGACCGCAAGTTCGAAGAGCTGGCAAGCGCGCGTAACCAGGGCGATGCCTTGGTGCACTCGACTCGCAAGATGATCGCTGACGCCGGTGACAAAGTGACCGCCGAAGAAAAAACGGCGATCGAAGCGGCTGTAGTTGCTCTTGAAGCTGCCGTCAAAGGCGACGACAAGGCGGCCATCGAAGCGAAGATCGAAGAGTTGTCGAAAGTCTCCGCGCCAGTGGCTCAGAAGATGTATGCCGAGCAGGCCCAGCCCGCTGAAGGCGCAGCGCCGCAAGGCGAGTCGGCCGAGAAAACCGACGATGTCGTCGACGCTGAGTTCGAAGAAGTGAAAGACAACAAGTAATCGCTTGTTGGTCGGCCGGTTGACTGCTTTTGTGCGGTGGCTGGTAGGATGTCGCCGCGCGGGAGCTTGCTCCCGCGTTGGCGTGTCTGGAGGCAGCGAATTTTTGCAGCATGCGACAAAGCTCGGGTGCTGACGGTGGGTTCGGGAATGCTCCTGCTTTCCGGGCGATATGCACCGAGACCAGGATCGTTGAATCGACGTGAGTTGGGTTCGGGCCTGTATGGAGGCCCAACGAGTTTGGCGAGGTTCAGGAGAGGTTTGCCGAACGTCCTATAAGAGTGCAAAGACTAATGGCAAAACGTGATTTTTACGAAGTATTGGGTGTTGAGCGGGGGGCCAGCGAAGCAGAGCTGAAGAAGGCCTATCGTCGCCTGGCGATGAAACACCACCCGGACCGTAATCCCGGCGACAAGGCTTCGGAAGAGATGTTCAAGGAGGCCAACGAGGCCTATGAAGTCCTGTCCGATTCCAGCAAACGCGCGGCTTACGACCAGTACGGCCATGCCGGTGTCGACCCTAGCATGGGTGGCGGCGGTGCCGGTTTCGGCGGACAGAACTTCTCCGATATTTTCGGCGATGTGTTCAGTGATTTCTTCGGTGGCGGCCGTGGCGGTGCCCGTGGTGGCGCCCAGCGAGGCAGTGACCTGCGCTACACGCTGGAGCTGAGCCTCGAGGAGGCGGTGCGGGGGACCACGGTCAATATCCGTGTTCCGACGCTGGTCAATTGCAAACCATGCGACGGCTCGGGTGCCAAGAAGGGTTCCTCGCCAGTCACTTGCCCTACCTGTGGCGGTATCGGCCAGGTTCGCATGCAGCAAGGCTTCTTCTCGGTCCAGCAGACCTGTCCGCGCTGCCATGGCCAAGGCAAGATCATTTCCGATCCGTGCGATGCCTGCCATGGCGAAGGGCGTGTCGAAGAGTACAAGACGCTGTCGGTGAAAGTGCCGGCCGGTGTCGACACGGGCGACCGTATCCGCCTGTCCGGCGAAGGCGAGGCAGGTGCCCAGGGTGGTCCGACTGGCGACTTGTATGTGGTCATCAACGTGCGCGAACACGCGATCTTCCAGCGTGACGGCAAGCACTTGTTCTGCGAAGTGCCTATCAGCTTCGTCGATGCGGCGCTGGGTGGCGAGCTGGAAATCCCGACCCTCGATGGTCGCGTCAAGCTGAAGATCCCTGAGGGGACGCAAACAGGCAAGCAATTCCGGATTCGCGGCAAGGGCGTGGCGCCGGTGCGTGGCGGTGGTGCGGGTGACCTGATGTGCCGCGTTGCGGTAGAGACACCGGTCAACCTGAGCCGGCGTCAGCGAGAACTGTTGGAAGAGTTCCGCAGCTCGTTGGCGGATGACAATAGCCACTCCCCTAAAACCACTGGCTGGTTCGAAGGCGTGAAGCGCTTCTTCGGCGACCTGTAAGGAGTGGGCATGCGACGTATTGCTGTGATGGGCGCCGCGGGGCGCATGGGCAAGGCGCTGGTCGAAGCGGTGCAGCAACGCTCGCCGCTTTCGGGCCTGACCGCTGCCATCGTGAGGCCCGACAGTACGCTGGTAGGCGCCGATGCTGGCGAGTTGGCCTCGCTTGGGCGTATCGGCGTGCCAATGTCCGGTGGGCTGGAAAAGGTGCTCGACGAGTTTGACGTCCTGATCGATTTCACCCTTCCGGAAGTGATGCTCAAGAACCTTGCCATCTGCCGCAAGGCTGGCAAGGCCATGGTGATCGGCACGACCGGCCTGGATGCCGCGCAAAAGCAATTGCTGGCCGACGCAGGCAAGGACATCCCGATTGTATTTGCGGCGAACTTTAGCGTCGGCGTGAACCTGTCGCTGAAGTTGCTGGACTTGACTGCTCGAGTGTTGGGCGACGATGCGGATATCGAAATCATCGAGGCACATCACCGGCACAAGATCGATGCGCCTTCGGGCACCGCGTTGCGCATGGGTGAAGTGATTGCCGATGCGCTGGGTCGCGATTTGCAGGAAGTGGCCGTGTACGGGCGCCAGGGGCATACCGGTGCTCGGGACAGAGACACCATCGGTTTCGCGACCGTGCGTGGCGGCGATGTGGTGGGTGATCACACCGTGCTGTTCGCGACTGAGGGCGAGCGTTTGGAAATTACCCACAAGGCATCGAGCCGGATGACCTTCGCCAAGGGCGCTGTGCGTGCCGCGCTTTGGTTGGATGGTCGTGAGCCTGGTTTGTACGACATGCAGGATGTTCTCGACCTGCGTTGATGTCTCTGAAGACGGGATTCAGGTTATACTGAGCCCCGTTTTACGCCGCTTCGCGACGACCTGTCGCATTCCCCTGCCTTTCAGGCTCATTAGCGGTGGACCAAAAAAGCCTTTTTCTGTAAGCTACAGCTTTAGTGTGTCCACTAAAAGCGCGCAGAATAATTCAGTGAACAAGCGGGGTGACGTGTCCATACGTCACTCCGCTTTTTTACAACCTGCGATCGCCCTTTCAGGCTTTATTTACGGGAGGTCTTCTTGACTAAGCCAGCCATACTCGCCCTTGCTGATGGCAGCATTTTTCGCGGCGAAGCCATTGGAGCCGACGGTCAGACCGTTGGTGAGGTGGTGTTCAACACCGCAATGACCGGCTATCAGGAAATTCTTACCGATCCTTCCTACGCCCAACAAATCGTTACCTTGACCTATCCGCACATCGGCAACACTGGCACCACGCCGGAAGACGCTGAGTCCGATCGTGTCTGGTCCGCTGGCCTGGTGATCCGCGACTTGCCGCTGGTAGCGAGCAACTGGCGTAACACGATGTCCCTCTCCGACTACCTGAAAGCCAACAATGTCGTGGCGATTGCCGGTATCGATACCCGCCGCCTGACCCGCATCCTTCGGGAAAAAGGCGCGCAGAACGGCTGCATCATGGCCGGCGACAACATTTCCGAAGAGGCGGCCATCGCCGCCGCCCAGGGGTTTCCAGGCCTCAAGGGCATGGACCTGGCGAAGGTCGTCAGCACCCAGAAGCAATATGAGTGGCGCTCCTCGGTCTGGGATCTGAAAACCGACAACCACGCGACGATCGAAGCCTCCGAGCTGCCGTACCACGTGGTCGCGTACGACTACGGCGTCAAGTTGAACATCCTGCGCATGCTGGTCGCACGTGGCTGCCGCGTGACGGTAGTGCCAGCACAAACCCCGGCGGCTGACGTCCTGGCGCTCAAGCCTGATGGCGTGTTCCTGTCCAACGGCCCGGGTGACCCGGAGCCTTGCGACTACGCCATCCAGGCGATCAAGGATGTGCTGGAAACCGAGATTCCGGTATTCGGTATCTGCCTCGGTCACCAATTGCTTGCCCTGGCATCGGGTGCCAAGACCGTCAAAATGGGTCATGGCCATCATGGTGCAAACCACCCGGTCCAGGACCTGGACACCGGTGTCGTCATGATCACCAGCCAGAACCACGGTTTTGCAGTCGACGAAGCGACCCTGCCGGCCAACGTGCGCGCGATTCACAAGTCGCTGTTCGATGGCACGCTGCAAGGTATCGAGCGTACCGACAAGAGCGCGTTCAGCTTCCAGGGCCACCCAGAAGCGAGCCCGGGCCCGAACGACGTGGCGCCGCTGTTCGATCGCTTCATCAACGAGATGGCCAAGCGACGCTGACCGCGTGAAGCCCGAGGGCGGCCCCGAAAACGGCGGCCCCCTCGGGCGCTTCAAAGATTGTTCGACGGCCTAGCCGACTGACCTGCGGATTTGAGTGACAAACCCATGCCAAAACGTACAGACATAAAAAGCATCCTGATTCTCGGCGCTGGCCCGATCGTGATCGGCCAGGCCTGCGAATTCGACTACTCCGGCGCCCAGGCCTGCAAAGCCCTGCGCGAAGAGGGCTATCGCGTCATCCTGGTGAACTCCAACCCGGCCACCATCATGACCGACCCGGCCATGGCCGACGCCACCTACATCGAACCGATCAAGTGGCAAACCGTTGCCAAGATCATCGAGAAGGAGCGCCCGGACGCTCTGCTGCCTACCATGGGCGGCCAGACCGCGCTGAACTGCGCCCTTGAGCTGGAGCGCGAAGGCGTCCTGGAGAAATTCGGTGTGGAAATGATCGGCGCCAACGCCGACACCATCGACAAGGCCGAGGACCGTTCGCGTTTCGACAAGGCGATGAAATCCATCGGCCTGGACTGTCCGCGCTCGGGTATCGCCCACAGCATGGAAGAAGCCAACGCGGTCCTGGAGCGCCTTGGTTTCCCATGCATCATCCGTCCGTCCTTCACCATGGGCGGCACCGGTGGTGGCATCGCCTACAACCGTGAAGAATTCGAAGAAATCTGCGCCCGTGGTCTCGATTTGTCGCCGACCAAGGAATTGCTGATCGACGAATCCCTGATCGGTTGGAAAGAATATGAAATGGAAGTTGTCCGCGACAAAAAGGACAACTGCATCATCGTCTGCTCCATCGAGAACTTCGACCCGATGGGTGTGCACACCGGTGATTCGATCACCGTTGCGCCGGCCCAGACCCTGACGGACAAGGAATACCAGATCCTGCGTAACGCCTCCCTGGCGGTATTGCGCGAGATCGGCGTGGAAACCGGCGGCTCCAACGTCCAGTTCGGCATCTGCCCGAACACCGGTCGCATGGTGGTCATCGAGATGAACCCGCGGGTGTCCCGTTCCTCGGCGTTGGCCTCCAAGGCCACCGGTTTCCCGATCGCCAAGGTCGCCGCCAAGCTAGCCGTGGGCTACACCCTGGACGAGCTGTCGAACGACATCACCGGCGGCAAGACACCGGCGTCCTTCGAGCCGTCCATCGACTACGTCGTGACCAAGCTGCCACGCTTCGCCTTCGAGAAGTTCGCCAAGGCTGACGCTCGCCTGACCACCCAGATGAAGTCGGTCGGTGAAGTCATGGCCATCGGCCGGACCTTCCAGGAATCCCTGCAGAAAGCCCTTCGCGGCCTGGAAGTGGGTGTTTGCGGCCTCGATCCGAAGCTGGACCTGAGCAACCCGGAAAGCATGAGCGAGCTCAAGCGCGAGCTAACCGTGCCGGGCGCCGAGCGTATCTGGTACGTGGCCGATGCCTTCCGCGCCGGCATGACCGTCGAACAGATTTTCGGCATGAACATGATCGATCCTTGGTTCCTGGTGCAGATCGAAGATCTGATCAAGGAAGAAGAGAAGGTCAAGACCCTGGGCATGTCCAGCATTGACCGCGACACGATGCTGCGCCTCAAGCGCAAAGGCTTCTCCGACCAGCGCCTCGCCAAGTTGCTGGGCGTGACCGACAAGAGCCTTCGCGCCCATCGTCACAAGCTGGAGGTTTTCCCGGTCTACAAGCGCGTCGACACCTGCGCCGCTGAGTTCGCCACCGATACCGCCTACCTGTACTCCACGTACGAAGAAGAGTGCGAAGCCGCGCCGTCGAGTCGTGACAAGATCATGATCCTGGGTGGCGGCCCCAACCGGATCGGCCAGGGCATCGAATTCGACTACTGCTGTGTACACGCGGCACTGGCCCTGCGCGACGACGGTTACGAGACCATCATGGTCAACTGCAACCCGGAAACCGTATCCACTGATTACGACACGTCCGATCGTCTGTACTTCGAGCCTGTCACCCTGGAAGACGTGCTGGAAATCGTCCGCGTCGAGAAGCCAAAGGGCGTGATCGTCCAATACGGCGGCCAGACCCCGCTGAAACTGGCTCGCGCCCTTGAAGCCGCTGGCGTGCCGATCATCGGTACCAGCCCGGATGCCATCGACCGCGCGGAAGACCGCGAGCGCTTCCAGCAGATGGTCGAGCGCCTGAACCTGCGCCAGCCGCCAAACGCCACCGTGCGCAGCGAAGACGAAGCCATTCGCGCCGCCGCGAAGATCGGCTACCCGTTGGTTGTTCGTCCGTCCTATGTACTGGGCGGTCGCGCGATGGAAATCGTCTACCAGGAAGACGAACTCAAGCGTTACCTGCGCGAAGCGGTCCAGGTGTCCAACGATAGCCCGGTATTGCTTGACCACTTCCTCAACTGCGCCATCGAGATGGACGTGGATGCGGTCAGCGACGGCAAGGATGTGGTGATCGGCGCGATCATGCAGCACATCGAACAGGCCGGTGTTCACTCCGGTGACTCCGCTTGCTCGTTGCCACCTTACTCGCTGCCGGCGCACATCCAGGACGAGATGCGCGAACAGGTCAAGAAAATGGCCTTGGAGCTGGGCGTCATCGGCCTGATGAACGTGCAACTGGCCCTGCAGGGCGAAGACATCTATGTCATCGAAGTCAACCCGCGCGCTTCCCGCACCGTGCCGTTCGTTTCCAAGTGCATCGGTGTTTCCCTGGCAATGATCGCTGCACGGGTCATGGCTGGCAAAACCCTGCAAGAGCTGGGCTTTACCAAGGAAATCATCCCGAACTTCTACAGTGTGAAAGAAGCGGTGTTCCCGTTCGCCAAGTTCCCGGGTGTTGACCCGATCCTCGGCCCGGAAATGAAATCCACCGGTGAAGTCATGGGCGTGGGCGATACTTTCGGTGAGGCTTTCGCCAAGGCCCAGATGGGCGCCAGCGAAGTGTTGCCGACGGGTGGCACGGCGTTCATCAGTGTGCGTGATGACGACAAGCCACTGGTTGCAGGCGTGGCCCGTGATCTGATCAACTTGGGCTTCGAAGTGGTCGCCACTGCCGGTACTGCCAAGCTGATCGAAGCAGCAGGCCTGAAAGTGCGCCGCGTGAACAAGGTGACCGAGGGCCGTCCGCACGTGGTCGACATGATCAAAAATGACGAAGTCACGCTGATCATCAATACCACCGAAGGTCGCCAGTCGATCGCTGATTCCTATTCCATTCGTCGCAATGCGCTGCAGCATAAGATCTACTGCACCACGACCATTGCTGCCGGCGAAGCGATCTGCGAAGCGCTCAAGTTCGGCCCTGAGAAGACCGTACGTCGCTTGCAGGATCTACATGCAGGATTGAAGGCATGAGCATAACCAAGTACCCCATGACCGTTCAGGGCGCTCGCGCCCTGGAAGAAGAGCACGCTCACCTGACCAAGGTCGAGCGTCCTCGCTTGAGCCAGGCCATCGGTGAGGCTCGTGAGCTGGGCGACCTGAAGGAAAACGCCGAATACCACGCTGCGCGTGAAGAGCAGGGCATGGTCGAGGCGCGTATCCGTGACATCGAAGGCCGTATGCAGAACGCGGTGATTATCGATGTCACCACGATCCCGCACACTGGCAAAGTGATTTTCGGCACCACCGTGGAAATCGCCAACGTCGAGACTGATGAAAGCGTCACTTACCAGATCGTTGGCGAGGACGAGGCGGACATCAAGCTCGGCAAGATTTCAGTCGGTTCCCCTATCGCCCGTGCCTTGATTGCCAAGGAAGAGGGTGACGTGGTTGCCGTGAAGACGCCTGGCGGTGTCATCGAGTATGAGATTGTCGAAGTCCGTCATATCTGAACGAAGCCGCCCGCTGCGAGCGGGCGCCATGATCTGGCAGCTCGCCCAGATGTTGTGGGTGGGCGGCGTCTGGTTGCTGCACATCGGTCTGCTGCCGGTACTGGGCAAAATTGGCCTGGCGCCGCTGCTTATCGATGAAATCGCGAGCATGCTGACGGCGCTGCTGGTGGGATTTTCCGCAGCGTGCGTGCTGTTTCAGGCGCTGGTGTTGGTTCAGGCTGAGGGCTTTGTCAGTCTATGGCGCGACATTCGTGGGCAATTGCTGCTCATGTCGTTGTACGCATGCGGAATGTTCCTGGCGGTGCGTCTCGGTTGGCCAAGTGCAACGCAGTGGCAGGTATTCAGTTACCTGATACTGGGCTTTTCCGGATTGGTGCTAGTGTTGCAACCGGTTCCCGGCTGGAGCGGCAGGGTGTGCGAAGCACACCCTTGACCCTTTGGTATCACTTGAAGCGGTGAACGTTCGACAATTGCTTGTTGACGCTGAAGTTCTTGCGGTAAATCAGCGCCATCTTGCCGATGACCTGCACGAGGTCTGCCTTTCCGACTTTACACAGTTCGGCAACGGCAGCCAGGCGGGCTTCGCGGTCGAGGATGTTGAGCTTGATCTTGATCAGCTCGTGATCGCCCAAGGCGCGTTCCAGTTCGGCGAGCACACCCTCAGTCAAACCGTTGTCAGCCACAGTCAAAACCGGTTTCAGATGGTGGCCAATGGATTTGTATTGTTTCTTCTGCTCTTGAGTGAGCGGCATAATCTGACCCCTGCGTCTGATCTTGTAAAAAGCGGCGGCCAGTTTACCCGAGCGAGTCCGGGACCGCCCAGTTAATCACGACGCGATTTATTTTTTAGAGGTGGCCCGTGGCCCGTTCCAAGACTAGCCAGAACTGGCTCAAAGAACATTTCAACGACCCGTACGTCAAAATGGCGCAAAAAGACGGCTATCGTTCGCGCGCCAGCTATAAATTGCTGGAGATCCAGGAAAAAGATCGCCTGATTCGTCCTGGCATGACCGTGATCGATCTCGGCGCAGCGCCGGGAGGCTGGTCGCAAGTAACCAGTCGTCTGATTGGCGGCCAGGGGCGGCTGATCGCGTCCGATATCCTGGAAATGGACGGTATCCCCGATGTCACCTTCATCCAAGGCGACTTCACGGAAGACGCGGTGTTGGCGAAAATCCTGGAGGCCGTCGGAAATACCGAAGTCGACCTTGTGATTTCCGATATGGCCCCCAATATGAGTGGATTAGCGGCTGTCGACATGCCTCGTGCGATGTTTTTGAGCGAGCTGGCCCTGGATCTGGCTGGGCGGGTTCTGCGTCCGGGTGGTGATTTCCTGATCAAGGTTTTCCAGGGCGAGGGCTTCGATGAGTACCATAAGGGTATCCGCAAGCTGTTCGACAAAGTGCAGATGCGCAAGCCGTTGTCGTCCCGTGACCGTTCTCGCGAGCAGTACCTGCTGGCGCGTGGGTTCCGCGGGATTGAAGGCGCTGCCAGTGATGAGCGTCTTTAATCAGGGGCGATAGTTTTTTTTGTCTCGCCTTGAAAATGGCAGGTAACGAAAATTACGCGAGTCAAAGTTTCACAAAGGGTTACAGACGGCGCCTGCCAAGTCGCAGGTAATGTAGTAAGTTAGGCCGGTGAATATCATGCGAAGCGCGCGCCAGTAGCGGAGCTTGCTTCAGAGGGTAGTTAATTGAACGATATGGCAAAGAATCTGATCCTGTGGTTGATCATCGCTGCTGTCCTTGTGACCGTGATGAACAACTTCTCCAGCCCTAACGAGCCGCAGACCCTCAACTATTCCGACTTCCTCCAGCAGGTCAAGGAAGGCAAGGTCGAGCGCGTAGCCGTTGATGGCTATGTGATTACCGGCAAGCGCGCCGATGGCGACACTTTCAAGACCATTCGTCCGGCTATCCAGGACAACGGCCTGATCGGCGACCTGGTGGACAATCATGTCGTGATCGAAGGCAAGCAGCCCGAGCAGCAAAGCATCTGGACCCAGCTTCTGGTCGCCAGCTTCCCTATCCTTGTGATCATTGCGGTGTTCATGTTCTTCATGCGCCAGATGCAGGGTGGAGCCGGAGGCAAGGGCGGGCCGATGAGCTTCGGCAAGAGCAAGGCTCGGCTGTTGTCCGAAGATCAGGTCAAGACCACCCTTGCCGACGTCGCGGGTTGCGATGAGGCGAAGGAAGAAGTGGGTGAGCTGGTCGAGTTCCTGCGCGATCCGGGCAAGTTCCAACGCCTGGGTGGCCGCATCCCACGTGGTGTGCTGATGGTTGGCCCGCCGGGTACAGGTAAAACGCTGTTGGCCAAGGCGATTGCCGGCGAAGCGAAAGTGCCGTTCTTCACGATTTCCGGCTCCGACTTTGTCGAAATGTTCGTCGGCGTGGGCGCCAGCCGTGTTCGTGACATGTTCGAGCAAGCCAAGAAACACGCGCCGTGCATCATCTTCATCGACGAAATCGACGCGGTCGGTCGTCACCGTGGTGCTGGTATGGGTGGTGGTCACGACGAACGTGAGCAAACCCTGAACCAGTTGCTGGTGGAGATGGACGGTTTTGAAATGAACGACGGCATCATCGTGATTGCCGCCACCAACCGTCCTGACGTGCTTGACCCCGCGCTGTTGCGTCCAGGTCGTTTCGACCGCCAAGTCGTGGTGGGGCTGCCAGACATCCGCGGTCGCGAGCAGATCCTGAAGGTCCACATGCGCAAGGTGCCAATGGGTGACGATGTCGCTCCAGCGGTCATCGCCCGCGGTACGCCGGGTTTCTCCGGTGCGGATCTGGCGAACCTGGTAAACGAAGCGTCGTTGTTCGCGGCCCGTTCCGGCAAGCGCGTCGTTGAAATGAAAGAGTTCGAATTGGCCAAGGACAAGATCATGATGGGCGCCGAGCGCAAATCGATGGTCATGTCGGAAAAGGAAAAGCAGAACACGGCTTACCACGAGGCGGGTCACGCTATCGTCGGTCGAGTGGTGCCTGAGCATGATCCGGTTTACAAGGTTTCGATCATCCCGCGCGGTCGCGCGCTGGGTGTGACGATGTTCCTACCGGAAGAAGACCGCTACAGTCTCTCCAAGCGTGCCTTGATCAGCCAGATCTGTTCGCTGTACGGCGGTCGTATCGCTGAAGAGATGACGTTGGGTTTCGATGGCGTGACGACTGGTGCGTCAAACGACATCATGCGTGCCAGCCAGATTGCGCGAAACATGGTGACCAAGTGGGGCTTGTCCGAGAAGCTCGGGCCGCTGATGTATGCCGAGGAAGAAGGCGAAGTGTTCCTTGGCCGCGGTGGCGGTGGTCAACATGCAAGCTTCTCCGGTGAGACTGCCAAGCTGATTGACACTGAAGTTCGCAGCATCATCGACCACTGCTACGGCACGGCGAAGCAGATCCTCACGGACAATCGCGACAAGCTGGATGCGATGGCTGATGCCTTGATGAAATATGAAACCATCGATGCCGAGCAGATCGACGACATCATGGCAGGCCGCACGCCACGTGAGCCTCGGGATTGGTCCGGTGGCACGGGTGCCTCAGGTACGCCTCCGGCGGTGCAGGGCGAGCGCCCGGAAACACCCATCGGCGGCCCGGCTGCCGACGTTTAAGGCTTGAAATGACTTCTGTTCAGTCCTCGACCCGGTTGCCTTGCGGCAACCGGGTTCTTGATTTGGCCCGTGTGCATGTCATGGGCATCCTCAATGTCACTCCAGATTCCTTTTCCGATGGTGGGCGCTTCAGTCAGCTCGACGCTGCGTTGCGACATGCGCAAGCCATGGTCTGCGCTGGCGCGACGTTGATCGATGTTGGCGGAGAGTCCACTCGTCCCGGTGCGCGGGCGGTTTCGCCTACGGAAGAGCTGGAGCGAGTGGCGCCGATTGTCGAGCGCATCCATCGCGAGCTCGATGTCGTCATCTCAGTCGATACGTCCACGCCGGCAGTCATGCGGGAGGCGGCGCGCTTGGGGGCGGGGCTTATCAATGATGTTCGCTCCTTGCGTCGAGATGGCGCTCTGGATGCGGCCGCCGCTACGGGCCTGCCGGTTTGCCTGATGCATATGCTGGGCGAGCCTGGAACCATGCAGGACGACCCGCATTATGACGACGTGACCAAGGAGGTGGGCGAGTTCCTGGCGGAGCGCATGAACCAGTGCGCTGCCGTGGGCATTCCCGCCGAGCGCATTATCCTTGACCCTGGATTCGGTTTTGCGAAGACAGTGGCCCACAATCTAAGCCTGTTCAAACATATGGAAGCCTTGCATGCCCTTGGGCGACCCTTGTTGGTTGGGGTTTCGCGAAAGAGCATGATAGGCAACGCCCTGGGGCGTCCGGTAGGAGAGCGCCTCTATGGAGGTCTCGCCCTGGCGGCCCTGGCCATTACGAAAGGCGCGCGTATATTACGGGTGCATGATGTGATCGAAACAATGGATGTCGTGCGGATGATCGCCGCGGTGGATTCAGCCGAATAAGAATGATGGAGCACTTATGAGCAAAAAATACTTTGGCACCGACGGTATCCGTGGTCGGGTCGGCGAATACCCCATTACCCCCGATTTCATGCTCAAGCTTGGCTGGGCTGCCGGCATGGCGTTCCGAAAGATGGGGGCCTGCAAGGTCCTGGTCGGAAAGGACACGCGCATATCCGGCTACATGTTCGAATCGGCCCTTGAGGCCGGCCTGACCTCCGCAGGTGCCGATGTCATGCTGCTCGGACCGATGCCCACACCTGCCATTGCCTACCTGACGCGTACATTCCAGGCGCAGGCTGGCATTGTGATCAGTGCGTCGCATAACCCTCATGACGACAACGGCATCAAGTTCTTCTCCGGCAAGGGCACCAAGCTGCCGGACGAAATCGAACTGATGATTGAAGAGTTGCTGGACGCGCCCATGACGGTCGTCGAGTCGAGCAAGATCGGCAAGGTATCCCGGATCAACGACGCATCGGGTCGCTACATCGAATTCTGCAAAGGCAGTGTTCCAACCGGTACCAGTTTTTCGGGGCTGAAGATCGTTGTCGATTGTGCCCATGGAGCAACCTACAAAGTTGCACCGAGCGTTTTTCGAGAGCTGGGCGCCGAGGTGGTGGTGCTTTCTGCCCAGCCTAACGGGCTGAACATCAACCATAACTGCGGTTCGACCCACACCGAGGCATTGCAGGCGGCTGTACTGGCTGAGCATGCGGATCTCGGTATCGCCTTTGACGGTGATGGCGACCGAGTGCTGATGGTCGATCACACCGGTACGGTTGTCGACGGTGATGAGCTGCTGTTCATTATTGCTCGTGATTTGCACGGTCGGGGCAAGCTGCAAGGTGGTGTTGTCGGGACATTGATGAGCAACCTCGGACTTGAGCTGGCCCTGGCTGACCTGGATATCCCCTTCGTGCGCGCCAATGTGGGCGACCGCTACGTGATTTCCGAGCTGCTGGAGCGCAGTTGGGTGATTGGTGGTGAGAACTCGGGGCACATCGTTTGCTTCGACCATACCACCACCGGTGATGCGATCATTGCCGCGTTGCAGGTGCTGATGGCGCTCAAGGCGCGCAACGAAGGGCTCGCCCAGTCGCGCCAGGCGTTGCGCAAGTGTCCGCAGGTATTGATCAACGTACGTTTCGGTGGCGGTGTGAATCCACTCGAACACACGATGGTCAAGCAGGCCAGCGAGCGAGTGACCCAGGCGATGGCTGGGCGCGGAAGGGTATTGTTGCGCAAGTCAGGGACAGAGCCTTTGGTGCGTGTAATGGTCGAAGGCGAGGATGAAGCACAGGTCCGTGGTTATGCCGAAGAGTTGGCAAAACTCGTTACTGAAGTTTCTGCCTGAATTCGGCTTGCCAGTCATGAAACGGTTGGGTAACATCTGCGCCCACTTTGACCGACGAGGTACAGCATGCGTCGCCCTATGGTAGCTGGTAACTGGAAGATGCACGGTACCCGCGCCAGCGTCGCTGAGCTGATCAAAGGCCTTCGTAGTCTGGCCTTGCCAAGCGGTGTTGATGTCGCGGTATTCCCGCCTTGCCTGTATATCAACCAAGTGGTTGATGGCTTGAAAGGCAAGTCGATTTCGATCGGTGCGCAGAACTCTGCGGTGGAATCCATGCAAGGCGCGTTGACCGGTGAGATTGCACCGAGCCAGCTCGTTGATGCAGGTTGTTCGCTGGTTCTGGTAGGGCACTCCGAGCGCCGCATGATCATGGGCGAGCAGGATAAAGCCCTGATCCGCAAGTTTGCTGCGGCCCAGGCCTGTGGCCTTGTTCCGGTGCTGTGCGTAGGGGAGACCCTGGAACAGCGTGAATCCGGGCAGACGCTTGAAGTGGTAGGGCGCCAACTGGGTAGCATTATCGAGGACCTGGGTGTCGGAGCCTTTGCCAAGGCGGTCATCGCTTACGAGCCTGTCTGGGCCATTGGTACCGGACTGACGGCTTCGCCGCAGCAGGCGCAGGATGTGCACGCCGCCATCCGCGCGCAGCTGGCGGCAGAAAATTCTGAAGTGGCACGAGGTGTGCGGCTTCTATACGGCGGCAGCGTGAAGGCGGCCAATGCGGTCGAACTGTTCGGCATGCCGGATATCGATGGGGGGCTCATTGGTGGGGCGTCCCTGAATGCAGATGAGTTCGGTGCGATCTGTCGCGCCGCGGGAAACTGAAAAAATGCTGGAAACAGTCGTAGTCGTTTTTCATCTGCTGGGCGCGCTGGGTGTTGTCGCTCTCGTATTGCTGCAGCAGGGTAAAGGTGCGGATGCTGGTGCGTCTTTTGGTGCAGGTGCTTCAAATACTGTATTCGGAAGCCAAGGTTCCTCTACCTTTCTTAGTAAGTTTACTGCTATACTCGCCGCCGGTTTCTTCATAACCAGCTTAGGGTTAGGTTACTTTGCTAAAGAGAAGGCTCATGAGCTGACTCAGGTAGGTTTGCCAAACCCAGCGGTGTTGGAAGCGCCAAAGCAGCAACCGGTTTCTGATGATGTCCCGGTGCTTCAAGAGCAAAAGTCGGCCAACTCGGCGACTGACGTGCCTCCAGCTCAAGAGCAGAAGTAGGAAAGTTTCAAACGCTGTATTGCCGAGGTGGTGGAATTGGTAGACACGCAACCTTGAGGTGGTTGTGCCCATAGGGTGTAGGGGTTCGAGTCCCCTTCTCGGTACCAATTATCAGGAGAGCCCGCTATTGCGGGCTTTCTTGTAGGTGGAAGGGTTACATTGACCCTATAAGGGATCGGTCGTATACTTCCGCCCCAGCTTTGTCGCGGGATGGAGCAGCCTGGTAGCTCGTCGGGCTCATAACCCGAAGGTCGTCGGTTCAAATCCGGCTCCCGCAACCAGTTTCAGGGCCCCTTCCAAGGGGCTTTTTGTTAGCTGGACACTTTACAACGCCGCTGTTCAACGGCGTTTCAAGGATGGGCGTTTCGCCCATTTTTTATTTTGCACAGCATGCACTACATGCACGAGGGGGTTCAGGTGTCGAGCAAGCTAGAAGAGTTGCAGGCCTTGTTGGCCCCGGTGGTCGTGGCCCTAGGCTATGAATGCTGGGGTATTGAGTTTTCGGCTCAAGGTCGCCACTCAATGTTGCGCGTTTATATTGATAAAGAAGGCGGTGTGCTGGTGGACGATTGCGCCATTGTCAGCCGTCAGATCAGCGGTGTGCTGGATGTTGAAGATCCAATCACATCCGAATACACCCTTGAAGTTTCCTCGCCTGGCATGGAGCGCCCTCTGTTCACCCTTGAGCAGTTCGCTTTGTTTGCCGGTGAACAAGTGAAAATCAGGCTGCGCTCGCCTTTCGAAGGTCGACGCAACTTCCAAGGCCTTCTACGCGGTGTAGAAGAGCAGGACGTCGTGGTTCAAGTAGACGAACATGAATTCCTGTTGCCGATCGATATGATCGACAAGGCCAACATTATTCCCAGTTTTGACTGATACGTGCCAGATACTGCGGATCCCGCGGATCCAATGGCTTGCGAAAGGCGAGGCGTACGATGAGCAAAGAAGTACTGCTGGTTGTTGAGTCGGTATCCAATGAAAAGGGCGTACCGGCTAACGTTATTTTTGAAGCGCTGGAGCTGGCCCTGGCCACTGCTACCAAGAAGCGGTTCGAAGACGAAGTTGATCTGCGTGTGGAAATCAATCGCCACACCGGTGCCTACGAGACTTTCCGTCGCTGGACGGTAGTCGAGGAAGAGGACCTGGACGATCCGGCTATCGAAACCTGGCCGAGCAAGGTCGCGGAAACGCACCCGGGCGCCAAGGTCGGCGATGTCGTCGAAGAAAAAATCGAATCCATCGAGTTCGGTCGCATCGCTGCACAGACTGCCAAGCAGGTCATTGTGCAGAAAGTTCGCGAAGCCGAGCGCGCACAAGTTGTTGACGCTTATCGCGAGCGCCTGGGAGAAATCATCTCCGGCACCGTGAAAAAAGTGACACGCGACAATGTGATCGTCGACCTGGGCAACAACGCCGAAGCGTTGCTGGCCCGTGAAGACATCATTTCTCGCGAAACCTTCCGGGTCGGCGTGCGTTTGCGCGCGCTGCTCAAGGAAATCCGCACCGAGAACCGGGGCCCGCAGCTGATCCTGTCGCGTACCGCGCCGGAAATGCTGATCGAGCTGTTCCGCATCGAAGTGCCGGAAATTGCTGAAGGTCTGATCGAAGTCATGGCCGCGTCCCGTGATCCGGGTTCGCGCGCCAAGATCGCGGTCCGCTCCAAGGACAAGCGCATCGACCCGCAAGGTGCCTGCATCGGCATGCGTGGTTCGCGTGTCCAGGCCGTATCCGGCGAGTTGGGCGGCGAGCGTGTGGACATCGTCCTCTGGGACGACAACCCGGCTCAGTTCGTGATCAATGCCATGTCGCCTGCTGAAGTGGCGGCAATTATCGTCGACGAAGATGCCCACGCCATGGACATCGCCGTTGGCGCAGACAATCTCGCTCAGGCCATCGGTCGCGGTGGTCAGAACGTGCGTCTGGCCAGCCAATTGACTGGCTGGACCCTGAACGTGATGACCGAATCGGACATCCAGGCTAAGCAGCAAGCTGAAACCGGCGACATCCTGCGCAACTTCATCGAAGAGCTTGAAGTCGATGAAGAGCTGGCGCAGGTGCTGGTGGATGAGGGCTTTACCAGCCTGGAAGAGATTGCCTACGTACCGGTGGAAGAAATGCTCAACATCGACGGCTTTGACGAGGAAATCGTCAACGAGCTTCGCGCTCGGGCCAAGGATCGTTTGTTGACCAAAGCCATCGCTACTGAGGAAAAGCTGGCAGACGCCCATCCGGCCGAAGACCTGCTCTCGCTTGAGGGCATGGACAAGGATTTGGCGATGGAACTGGCGGTGCGCGGCGTAATTACCCGCGAAGACCTGGCCGAGCAGTCTATTGACGACCTGCTCGACATCGACGGCATTGACGATGATCGTGCCGGCAAGTTGATCATGGCCGCCCGAGCCCACTGGTTCGAGTAATTAGGCGCGGCCTGAGGAGAGAAGTGCATGACGCAAGTCACGGTGAAACAACTGGCCGATGAGGTCAAAACACCGGTAGAGCGCCTGTTGCAGCAGATGCGTGAGGCAGGTCTGCCGCACACCGCCGCCGAGGAACATGTGACCGACAGTGAGAAGCAGTCCCTGCTGACTCACTTGAAGAGCAGTCACAAGGCGAAAGTGGAAGAACCGCGCAAGATCACACTGCAGCGTAAAACCACCAGCACCCTGCGTGTTGCCGGTAGCAAAAGCATCAGCGTTGAAGTACGCAAGAAGAAAGTCTTCGTACAGCGCAGCCCGGAAGAAATCGAAGCCGAGCGCAAACGCGAACTGGAAGAACGTCGTGCAGTGGAAAATGCTGCTCGCCAGAAGGCTGAAGAAGAAGCCAAGCGTCGCGCTGAAGAAGAAGCGCGTCGCCAGCCTGCTGCTGCGCAACCCGCTCCAGTCGAAGCTGTCGAGGCTGCGGCCCCGGTAGCCGAGCCTGTGCGTGAAGCCGCACCGGTCGCGGCACCAGCGCCGGCTCCGGCCGACACTCGTAAGCGCGATGAGCAGCGTCGTCCCGACAAGCCACGTGCCGACGACAACCGTCGTGGCGGTAACGATGGCGAGCGCAAGAATGCTCCTCATCGTGCTTCGGTCAAGGAAAAGGCGCCGGCTCCACGCGTTGCGCCTCGTACTACCGACGAAGAAAGCGATGGCTTCCGTCGCGGCGGTCGCGGCAAGGCCAAGCTGAAGAAACGCAACGCCCACGGTTTCCAGAGCCCTACCGGCCCTGTCGTGCGCGAAGTGAAGATCGGCGAGACCATCACTGTGGGCGACCTGGCCCAGCAGATGTCGGTCAAGGCTGCTGAAATCATCAAGTTCATGTTCAAGCTGGGTACCCCGGCCACCATCAACCAGGTACTGGATCAGGAAACTGCCCAGCTGGTCGCCGAAGAACTGGGCCACAAAGTGACCCTGGTCAGCGACACCGCCCTGGAAGATTCCCTGGCCGAGTCGCTGAAGTTCGAAGGTGAAGCGGTCGCCCGTGCGCCGGTCGTGACCGTCATGGGTCACGTTGACCATGGTAAGACGTCGCTGCTCGACTACATTCGTCGCGCCAAGGTTGCGGCGGGCGAGGCTGGCGGTATTACCCAGCACATCGGCGCCTACCACGTTGAAACCGACCGCGGCATGGTGACGTTCCTCGACACCCCGGGTCACGCCGCGTTTACCGCGATGCGTGCCCGTGGTGCCAAGGCCACCGACATCGTGATCCTGGTGGTCGCGGCGGACGACGGCGTCATGCCGCAAACCATCGAAGCTGTTCAGCATGCCCAGGCAGCTGGCGTGCCGCTGGTGGTTGCAGTGAACAAGATCGACAAGCCGGGCGCTGATCTCGATCGCATCCGCAGCGAACTGTCGGTTCACGGCGTGACCTCTGAAGAGTGGGGTGGCGACACTCCATTCGTCCCGGTTTCCGCGAAGATGGGTACTGGCGTCGACGAACTGCTCGAAGCCGTCCTGTTGCAGGCCGAGGTTCTGGAATTGACCGCTACGCCTTCGGCTCCAGGCCGTGGCGTGGTGGTTGAATCGCGCCTCGACAAGGGCCGCGGCCCGGTGGCGACCGTGCTCGTCCAGGACGGTACCCTGCGCCAAGGCGACATGGTGCTGGTCGGTTCGAACTATGGCCGCGTGCGCGCCATGCTCGACGAGAACGGCAAGCCAATCAAGGAAGCCGGTCCGGCTATCCCGGTCGAGATCCTCGGCCTGGACGGTACTCCGGACGCTGGCGACGAAATGAGCGTTGTGGCTGACGAGAAGAAAGCCCGTGAAGTCGCGCTGTTCCGTCAAGGCAAGTTCCGCGAAGTCAAGCTGGCCCGTGCTCACGCCGGCAAGCTGGAGAACATCTTCGAGAACATGGGCCAGGAAGAGAAGAAGACGCTCAACATCGTCCTCAAATCCGACGTCCGTGGCTCGCTGGAAGCTTTGCAGGGCGCTCTGAACGGCCTGGGTAACGACGAAGTGCAAGTGCGCGTGGTCGGTGGCGGTGTCGGTGGTATCACCGAATCCGACGCCAACCTGGCACTCGCCTCCAACGCTGTACTGTTTGGCTTCAACGTGCGTGCCGATGCCGGTGCTCGCAAGATCGTCGAGCAGGAAGGCCTGGACATGCGTTACTACAACGTGATCTACGACATCATCGAAGACGTCAAGAAAGCGTTGACCGGTATGTTGGGCAGCGACGTGCGGGAGAACATCCTGGGCGTGGCCGAAGTTCGCGATGTGTTCCGTTCGCCGAAGTTCGGTGCGATCGCCGGTTGCATGGTGATCGAAGGTGTCGTTCACCGTAACCGTCCTATCCGTGTATTGCGTGAAGACATCGTTATCTTCGAAGGCGAGCTGGAATCCCTGCGCCGCTTCAAGGATGACGCTTCCGAAGTGCGTGCCGGCATGGAGTGCGGTATTGGCGTCAAGAGCTACAACGACGTCAAGGTTGGCGACAAGATCGAAGTCTTCGAGAAGGTCCAGGTTGCTCGCAGCCTCTGACTCGCGCACTTCAAGAGCCGCATCGGGCAGCCGCATGAACATGCGCTGCCGTGCAGGCGGACTCTAAACGCAACGCCCGGTCTGGCTTTTGCCAGGCCGGGCGTTTGCCGCTTTCAGACCTCGCGGGTTTCACCGTGGGGCAGTAACAGGTAACAAGACATGGCAAAAGAATACAGCCGTACCCAACGAATCGGCGATCAGATGCAGCGCGAGCTGGCCCAACTGATCCGTCGCGAAGTCAAGGACCCGCGCGTTGGCCTGGTCACCATTACCGCAGTGGAAGTCAGCCGTGACGTCGGTCATGCCAAGATTTTCATCACCGTGATGGGCCAGGACAGCGCCGAAGAAATCGCCCAGAGCATCAAGGTGCTCAACTCGGCCGCCGGCTTCCTGCGCATGCAGTTGGCCCGGGAGATGAAGCTGCGCAGCGTTCCGCAGTTGCACTTCCACTACGACGAAAGCGTCGTGCGAGGCGCGCATCTGTCAGCGCTGATCGAGCGCGCCGTGGCTGAAGACAGCCAGCACCCGGCTGCGGCTGAACCCGAAGACACCAAGGAGTAACCGGTGGCTCAGGTCAAACGTATCCGTCGTAACGTCAGCGGTATCATCCTGCTCGACAAACCGTTGGGATTCACCTCCAACGCAGCCCTGCAGAAGGTTCGCTGGTTGCTCAACGCCGAGAAGGCTGGCCACACCGGTAGTCTCGATCCGCTGGCTACTGGCGTGCTGCCCCTGTGTTTCGGCGAGGCGACCAAGTTCTCCCAGTACCTGCTCGATTCCGACAAGGGTTATGAAACCCTGGCGCAGTTAGGCAAGACCACCACCACGGCGGACGCCGAAGGTGAGGTTTTGCTGGAACGCCCGGTGACCGTTGGTCAGACGGATATCGAGGCGGTCTTGCCGAAGTTTCGCGGGCAAATCAGTCAGATACCGCCGATGTACTCTGCCCTCAAGCGCGATGGACAGCCGTTGTACAAACTGGCCCGTGCAGGTGAAGTAGTGGAGCGTGAACCGCGTTCTGTTACTATTGCGCGCTTGGAATTGCTGGCCTTTGACGGTAATACTGCACGGCTAGCCGTGGATTGCAGCAAAGGCACCTATATCCGTACCCTGGTGGAGGATATCGGCGAGCAACTCGGCTGTGGCGCGTACGTGGCAGAATTGCGGCGGACCCAGGCCGGGCCTTTCACGTTAGCCCAGACGGTCACGTTGGAAGAGCTCGAAGCCGTGCATGCCGAAGGCGGGAATGAAGCGGTCGACCGCTTCCTGATGCCGTCGGACAGCGGTTTGCTCGACTGGCCGCTGCTGCAGTTCTCTGAACACAGTGCGTTCTACTGGCTCAACGGCCAGCCGGTACGTGCCCCGGATGCGCCGAAGTTCGGCATGGTTCGGGTACAGGATCACAATGGTCGCTTCATCGGTATCGGTGAAGTGAGCGAAGACGGGCGCATTGCGCCACGTCGATTGATTCGGTCGGAATGACCGGAACCAGCCTGCGTAACAACAGGCTGGCGAGTGTGGCTGTTAACAGGCACGGTCACTACTCATTTATAGATACAGGGATTTGTCCCTGGCCTGTTGAAGCTGTTTCATTGAAACAGTTTCCTGACTAAAAGGATTGCCTCATGGCTCTCGACGTTCAAGAAAAAGCTCAAATCGTAGCTGACTACCAGCAAGCTGTTGGTGACACTGGTTCGCCAGAAGTGCAAGTTGCACTGCTGACCGCCAACATCAACAAACTGCAAGGTCACTTCAAGGCCAACGGTAAAGATCACCACTCCCGTCGTGGTCTGATCCGCATGGTAAACCAGCGCCGTAAACTGCTGGACTACCTGAAAGGCAAGGACGTGAGCCGTTACAGCGCTCTGATCGCTCGCCTGGGTCTGCGTCGCTAATAAGCGATTGCGCTAGAGGTTGGTGGTCTGTCGTACGTCAGGGGTTTCCCGTTGGCGCATGGCAGGCTCCCAGCCTCAAGTTTTATCTGGATGCACGTTTTACCCTGGACAGTTGCCGGGCCGATTCCCGTCATTGCCCAAGAATTTCGCAAGAAGACAAGTTCCCCCAAGAGCCACAAAGAAGGTAGGACACCGTGAACCCGGTAATCAAAAAATTCCAGTTCGGTCAGTCGACCGTTACCCTCGAGACCGGCCGTATCGCCCGTCAGGCCTCCGGCGCAGTGCTGGTCACCGTTGACGACGACGTCAGCGTATTGGTGACCGTTGTCGGCGCCAAGCAAGCCGATCCAGGCAAGGGCTTCTTCCCTCTGTCTGTCCACTACCAGGAAAAGACTTACGCAGCCGGTAAGATCCCTGGCGGTTTCTTCAAGCGCGAAGGCCGTCCTTCCGAGAAAGAAACCCTGACTTCCCGACTGATCGACCGTCCGATCCGTCCGCTTTTCCCAGAAGGCTTCATGAACGAAGTGCAGGTCGTCTGCACCGTCGTGTCCACCAGCAAGAAGACCGATCCGGACATCGCTGCGATGATCGGTACCTCGGCTGCCCTGGCCATCTCCGGCATTCCTTTCGATGGCCCGATCGGCGCTGCCCGCGTCGCCTTCCACGAAAGCACCGGCTACCTGCTGAACCCGACCTACGAGCAGTTGAAGGCATCGAGCCTGGACATGGTCGTGGCCGGTACTTCCGAAGCCGTGCTGATGGTTGAATCCGAAGCCAAAGAGCTGACTGAAGACCAGATGCTGGGCGCCGTGCTGTTCGCCCACGACGAGTTCCAAGTGGTGATCAACGCCGTCAAGGAACTGGCCGCCGAAGCCGCCAAGCCAACCTGGACCTGGGCGCCACAGCCAGAAGCCACCGAGCTGCTGGGCGCGATCCGTGCCGAGTTCGGCGACGCGATTTCCCAGGCCTACACCATCACCATCAAGGCCGACCGTTATGCGCGTCTGGGCGAGCTGCGTGACCAGGTCGTCGCCAAGTTCTCTGGCGAAGAAGGCCAGCCATCGGCCAGCGACGTGAAGGCTGCGTTCGGTGAAATCGAATACCGCACCGTTCGCGAAAATATCGTCAACGGCAAGCCGCGTATCGATGGTCGCGACACCCGCACCGTACGTCCGCTGAACATCGAAGTCGGCGTTCTGCCGAAGACCCACGGTTCGGCACTGTTCACCCGTGGCGAGACCCAGGCACTGGTCGTTGCAACACTGGGCACCGCCCGTGACGCGCAACTGCTGGACACCCTGGAAGGCGAAAAGAAAGACCCGTTCATGCTGCACTACAACTTCCCTCCGTTCTCGGTGGGCGAGTGTGGTCGCATGGGTGGCGCCGGTCGTCGCGAAATCGGCCACGGCCGTCTGGCCCGTCGTTCGGTCCAGGCCATGCTGCCAGCCGCTGACGTGTTCCCGTACACCATCCGCGTGGTATCGGAAATCACCGAATCCAACGGCTCGAGCTCGATGGCTTCGGTCTGCGGCGCTTCCCTGGCCCTGATGGACGCTGGTGTGCCGATGAAGGCTCCGGTTGCCGGCATCGCCATGGGTCTGGTTAAAGAAGGCGAGAAGTTCGCTGTCCTGACCGACATCCTGGGTGACGAAGACCACCTGGGCGACATGGACTTCAAAGTGGCCGGTACCGCCAAAGGCGTCACCGCACTGCAGATGGACATCAAGATCAAAGGCATCACCGAAGAGATCATGGAAATCGCCCTGGGCCAAGCCCTGGAAGCGCGCCTGAACATCCTCGGCCAGATGAACCAGATCATCGGTCAGTCCCGCACCGAGCTGTCGGAAAACGCTCCGACCATGATCGCGATGAAAATCGACACCGACAAAATCCGTGATGTCATCGGTAAAGGCGGCGCGACCATCCGTGCGATCTGTGAAGAAACCAAGGCCTCGATCGACATCGAAGACGACGGTTCGATCAAGATCTTCGGCGAAACCAAGGAAGCGGCGGAAGCAGCACGCCAGCGCGTCCTGGGCATCACCGCCGAAGCCGAGATCGGCAAGATCTACGTCGGCAAGGTTGAGCGCATCGTCGACTTCGGCGCGTTCGTCAACATCCTGCCGGGCAAGGACGGCCTGGTCCACATCTCCATGCTGAGCGATGCTCGTGTCGAGAAAGTGACCGACATCCTGAAAGAAGGCCAGGAAGTGGAAGTGCTGGTACTGGACGTGGACAACCGCGGCCGTATCAAGCTGTCCATCAAGGACGTCGCGGCAGCCAAGGCATCGGGCGTTTAATCACTCCCTCGCTTAGCCGCTGAACAAGCAAACGCCCCGACTGGTTCGGGGCGTTTTGCTGTGCGCGCAAAAATCATTTTTGCCGCGGGTTGCCTGCCCTCTGGCTCAATGCTAGGTTTAGCCCCACGCCCGTGTAGCTCAGTCGGTAGAGCAGCGCACTCGTAACGCGAAGGTCGCAGGTTCGATTCCTGTCTCGGGCAAAGTCACACTTGTTTTCAGATGATCCCCCGAATGGTTCTGAAGGCCAGGTAAACCGGGCTTCCAACGGCTTCCTGCGTCAGAGAGATCCTTGATGATCCAGATCCATCTTCCATTCCCAGATCAGCGAGAACGCCATGACCGTCAAAGAACTGAGTCAAGAAGCCAGACACCAAGAAGCCCTGGAAAAGTACTTGAACGAAACGCCGCAGCTGCGGGATGAGATCAAGGACCTACCCGCCGATGATCAGAAAGACCAGATCCAATGGGCGTTCGAAGACGAGGCCGAAGCCCAGGGGCTGCAGCCTTGGGAGTTGACGCTCAAATACACCAGCACGCCTGAAGAGTTCGAGGCGCAGCGCCTTGCCTTGCACAAGGAGGCTGCCGAGGTGTTGGGTGTGGAATGGGATGAATATTGCGAGATGAACAATCTGGTGGTCTGAAGAAAACGCCAGCCTTTTGAGGCTGGCGTTTTTCGTTATCAGAGGCTCAAGCGCATCGACAAATCCACGGCCTTCACATCCTTGGTCATCGCACCGATAGAGATGTAATCCACTCCGGTCTCGGCAATCGGGCGCAACGTGCTCTCGTTGATGCCGCCGCTGGCTTCCAGCTTGGCCTTGCCGCCGTTCAGACGTACCGCTTCGCGCATGTCGTCCAGGCTCAGTTCGTCGAGCATGATGATGTCGGCACCTGCCGCCAGCGCTTCTTTCAATTCCGCCAGGCTTTCGACTTCGACTTCCACCGGTTTACCCGGTGCGATCTGCTGGGCGGCGCTGATGGCCTGGGCAATCCCGCCGCAAGCGGCAATGTGGTTTTCCTTGATCAGGAACGCGTCGTACAGGCCGATGCGGTGGTTGTGACAGCCACCGCAGGTCACGGCGTACTTCTGGGCCAGACGTAGCCCAGGCAACGTTTTGCGAGTGTCCAGCAGCTTGACCTGGGTATCGGCGACGAAGTCGGCCAGGTAGCGAGCCCGGGTGGCAACGCCCGATAGCAACTGCAGGAAATTCAGCGCGCTGCGTTCGCCCGTCAGCAGTGAGCGGGCCGGGCCTTCGAGGTGGAACAGGGCTTGGTCAGGGCTCACGCGGTCGCCGTCATGTACTTGCCAATGCACCGCGACACGTTGGTCCAACTGCCGGAACACCGCATCCACCCAAGCCGTGCCGCTGATGATCGCTGCTTCACGGGTGATGATGGTGGCCTTGGCCAGGCGTTCGGCGGGGATCAGTTGCGCGGTGATGTCGCCGCTGCCGATGTCTTCCAACAGCGCGCGGCGCACATTGGCTTCGATTTCGGCGGTCAGGTCGGCGAGATGTAGATTCGGCATAACAGGCTCCACGAACAAAGTGGCCGGATTATATCCGCTTGGCACCTGTTGGCTTGCATTTGGTCGCGTCCACGCAACATTTACCCGAAATGCCGGTCATTTATTGCGATCTCTTTGAGCCTGTTCACAGAGTCCTCTGGTATGGCGGGCTCTTTTTACCGGATAATCCGCCTTTCGTTTGACGTCATGAGTTTGACGTAGCGAGCCGAAGAATGCCGTTTCAGGAGTCCAGGATGCATAACGACGGGAATGTAGTGCCTTTGCATAAAGTGCCTACCGACCAGGCGAATCGTTCGCCGCTCGCCCGGCTGCCGGTCATTCTGCTCCAGGTTCGCGACAAGGCCGCGCAGCAGTTGCGCGTGGGTCTGCAGGGCTTGTTCGATAACGCCGATGACACGCTGTTCGAAATGGCCGACCGGGCGCGCAATGATCTCGAGCAGAACCTCTACTTCGAAGCCATGCGCGACTTGCGTTTGAAACGCAAAAGCATCGAGCGTGAATTCATCGAACAGTTTTTCGAGGCTTTTGTCAGTCTCGCCCAGTACGACCTTACCCAGGCGACCCTGGCACCCGTGGTGGGCGCCATACCGGCCCAGCCAAACCATGACGAACTGGAGCGCCGCCTGGCGGTGGAAACCATGGTCGCCCGAGTGATCAGCCGCGACGGCGTGTCGCTCGACCAACTCACGGCGCGGCTCAGTGTGTTGCTGGACCGGCCATTGACGAACCAGTTGAACCCGTTAAGCCCAGGTTTATTGTGCGGGCATTTCCTTCAGGCTGGACGCAACCTGGGCGTGGGGATCAAGGTCAAGCTGATCCTGCTCAAGCTGTTCGAGCGTTATGTGCTCAGCGAATGCGACCAGTTCTATGCGCAGGCCAATCAATTGCTCGCCGCGACGGGCGTCTTGCCGGACCTCAAGATCTCACCGTCGCGACGGGCATCGGATCGTGTCGAGGAAGTCGCCCAACCCAACGTCGATGGCGCCGCCAGGCCAAGGGCCGATGACGTCGACGACAGCGTCCAGGAGGTCTTCGCCGCGTTGCAGAAATTGCTGGTGCAGGTCCGCGGCAGCGTCGCGCCAACCTTGGAAGCCAGCGCCCCAGCCCAGCCGATTTCGAAACGGGACCTGCTGCGATTGTTGTCTCATTTGCAGCAGTACGTTCCCTCGCCCACGGTGCAGGACGAGTTCGACCTGCGCAGCCAGCTCGAACAGTTGCTGACGCGTGTCAGCGTCAAGAGTGGCAAGTCCCGGGTCGTCGACGGCGCCGACGAAGACGTGATCAACCTGATCGCGATGATGTTCGAGTTCATTCTCGACGACCAGAACCTGCCGGACTCCCTCAAGGCGCTGATCGGTCGACTGCAGATTCCGATGCTCAAGGTCGCGGTACAGGACAAGAGTTTCTTCAGCCGAGGCAATCATCCGGCCCGCCGGCTGCTCAACGAAATTGCTGCCGCTGCGATGGGTTGGGGCGATTGCGATGATCATCAGCGCGACAGTCTTTACCTGCGCATCGAGCAAGTCGTGCAGCGTTTGTTGAACGACTTTGTCGACGACCCGGCGATATTTTCCGAAGTGCTGGCGGACTTCCTGGCGTTCACCAGCGATGAACGTCGTCGCAGCGAACTGCTGGAGCAACGCATTCGCGACGCTGAAGAAGGGCGGGCCAAGGCCGAACTGGCCCGACAGCGGGTCGAAGGGGCGCTGAACCACATCATGCTGGGCAAGGTCTTGCCCCAGGCTGTGGTGGATTTCGTCCAGCAGGCGTGGAGCCAGGTGTTGTTGCTGACCGGCTTCAAACATGGCGAGCAATCAGCTGAATGGCAGGCCGACGTGCTGACCCTCGAGCAGTTGGTGTGGAGCGTCCAGCATCACGAAGAACCCGACGCCGGCCTGCGCTTGCTGGCGATGGTGCCGGAGCTGCTCAAGGCCCTGCGCGACGGCTTGAGCCGTTCGGCGTTCGATCCGTTCGCCACCAGCGAATTCTTCAGCGAACTGGAAGTGCTGCATGTCCAGGCTCTCCAACGGCTGGGCCAGGCAACGGAGCAGGCACAGCCGGCGGATTCGCCGGTGCTGGTCGAGGTGGTGGAGCCCATCGTCCTGCGGGCTGCGCCGGTAACCGCGACGGACGAACCGACCGTACGCTTGCCTGCCGATGACGTGGGCCTACTCCAGGTCGATCAATTGCGCCTGGGAAGTTGGGTCGAGTTCCAGGAAGACGAAGACAACAACCTTCGTTGCAAACTCGCGGCGATTATCCAGGCCACTGGCAAGTATGTCTTCGTCAACCGTACCGGCCTCAAGGTCCTTGAGCACAGCCGCACCAGCCTGGCCTTGGAGTTCCGCCGTGGGGCGGCGCGGTTGCTGGACGATACCCTGTTGTTCGACAGGGCGCTGGAATCCGTGCTGGGCAACCTGCGCCAGCTCAATCGCGGCAAGTGATCGCGCAGCCGGGCCCGATCGCGGCATACTGACGGCCTTCACCGTCTCATCGAAGGAACCTGTATGCAGCTGGACTCCGCGAGCGGTTGGTGCGATGGCGTGCGTCATTGCCCTTCGCCCAACTTCAATGCGCGCCCCGAGGGCGAGATCTCCCTGCTGGTCATCCACAACATCAGCTTGCCACCGGCACAGTTCGCCACGGGCAAAGTGCAGGAATTTTTCCAGAATCGCCTGGATGTCACGGAACATCCCTATTTTGCGGGTATCGCGGACCTGCGCGTGTCCGCGCATTTTCTGATCGAACGTGACGGCACCGTGACCCAGTTTGTCTCTTGTCTTGATCGTGCCTGGCACGCTGGTGTTTCGTGTTTCGAAGGGCGGGAGACGTGTAACGATTTTTCCATAGGCATCGAGCTTGAAGGCACCGATGACCTGCCGTTCACCGACGGGCAATATGTCGCCTTGGTGGACTTGACCCGGCAGCTGCAAAAAGCGTTTTCGGCGATCACGGTGCAGCGCATCTGCGGGCACAGCGACATCGCGCCGGGTCGCAAGACCGATCCGGGGCCGGCATTCGACTGGGCGCGTTACCGCGCGGCCCTGACAGAAGGGGAAGGACAATGAGTTTTCTGGTGTTGCTGCTGGCGGTCTGGATCGAGAAGTTCTCGGCCTTGCGCCAGCGGGTCCAGCGTGACGGCGGCTGGCTGGGCGAGCTGAACAAGCTTGAAGCGAGTCCGCGCTGGGGCAACCGGCCTTGGCTGGTGCTGGTGGTGATGGTTCTGCTGCCGGTTTCGCTGCTGGCGTTGCTACTCTGGGTGTTGGAGCCGGTGGCCTATGGTTTGCTGGCGCTGCCGATCCACCTGTTGGTGGTGATATACAGCCTGGGGCGCGGCGATCTGTTGGCTGATCTCGGGCCGTTTCGCGATGCCTGGCGTCGTGAAGACCTGCAAGCGGCCACCCACGTGGCCAAGCGTGACCTGAACATCGATGCCGATGACGGTGAGCAGTTGCTCGAACGGGTCCAGGGGCATTTGCTATGGCAGGCTTACCAGAGTTTTTTCGCGGTGATCTTCTGGTACTTCCTGCTGGGACCCGTGGCCGCCCTGAGTTATCGATTGTTGGCGTTGGCCGCCGAGCACAGCCAGAACCCGGGTGTGGCCGAGCGTGCAGCGCAACTGCGCCACGCCTTCGACTGGGTACCGGTGCGATTGCTGGCGGCGAGCTTCGCCCTGGTGGGCAACTTCGTCGCGGTCAGTCGGGTCATGCTGCATGAACTGTTGAACTGGAACATCAGCGCCGCCGACCTCATCGACAAAGTCGGCTTGGTCGCCGGCGAAATTCCCACGCCGGTCGCCGGGCCGGACGGCATCAACAGCCTGGATCGACTTTGGGAATTGCTGCTGCGCGCTGCGTTGCTCTGGTATGCCGGGTTCGCGTTGTGGACGGTGTTGGCCTGATCGAACCCAGCAAGTTCGTAACGCTAAGCTGTCGTGGCGAGGGAGCTTGCTCCCGGTCGGCTGCGCAGCAGTCGTAAACCAGGATAAAAACGATCCCCTCTGCGCAAACCCCACGGGGCCTACCGCACAGGCCAGCGGGAGCGAGCTCCCTCGCCACTGGATCGTGTGCCCTCGTTAACCTTAAGTTACAAATCTCCCTGCCGAATTAGGCTATACAGGAACAGCGTCCGAATAGTGGCTTTGTGCTGTCTGCGTGCGCAGCTCATAACAATAAAAACTACCGGGAGACTTCCCTTGTGAAGAGTTTGCTCTGGCCCGCCGTCGCCCTGATGAATCGCCTTAGCTTCGGCATGAAGTTCAGCCTGATCAGTGTCCTGTTCCTGCTGCCGATGCTGGTGACCAATTTCTTTCTGGTGCGTGATTCCTACCGCGAGTTCCAGGGCACGCAAGTGGAGCTGCAAAGCCTGGATTTGCTGGGCAGCAGCCTGGCGCTGCGGCGTGACCTGGAGACGCTGAACGACCTGGTGCAGATCAATGCCAGCCTGGGCCAGTCTGGCAAGGCCGGCGACGTGGACGCGAAGATCGCCGCGCTCGAGCACAAGGTGCTCGCCCGGTTGCAAGGCATGACGGCCATGGCGATGGAGCCCGAGCACGTCAGTGCCTTCGATACCAAGCGCGACGAAATGATCGCCGCTTTCAAGGCCCAACAAGCCGAAAGCTCGCTGCAGAGCAAAAGCGCGTTGATCGGCAATCTGCTCAACAATGCACAAATATTCGGTCAGATCATCGCCAGTCAGGCCGGCCTGAGCCGTGACAACCAGGCCGACATCCGCCAGCTCAGCGAGCTGATCGTCGGCCTGACGCCCAGGGTCACTCAAATTTTGGGCGAGGGCCGTGCCTTGGGCGCTTCTTCGTTGGGGTTGGGTTTCCTCAATTCCGCGTCGAGTACCCGGTTCGATGAGTTGCTGGTGCAAATCGAGAAGCTCCAGGGCGAATATGAGCTGAAACTGCAGGACGCGCTGGGCTCGAGCAAGGCGGTCGGACAAGCACTCGCCGATCAGGCCGGTGGCAGCAAGAGCACCCTCAAGCAAGCGGCCGAGCTGATTGAAAACCAGGTTGTCATGGCGGACACCCTCGATGCGCCATGGCCGGCATTCTTCGATCAGGTCAGCGGCCTGATGGAGCAGACCTATCGGTTGAACGAGGCGACGTTGGGCTTTCTCGGTGTGCAATTGCGGCACCGCCTGGAGCAGAACCGCAGCCACATGGTGCTACAGGCGGTGGCGCTCGCAGCGGTGTTCCTGTTGATTTTCTATCTGTACGCCGGTTTCTACGCCTCGACACGCACGACGCTCAAGCACCTGGGGGCGATGATGGACAAAGTCGCGGCGGGGGATATGACAGTCAGTTTCGTCGCCCGCAGCAAGGATGAGCTGGGCGAGTTGGGCGAGGTGTTCAATGGCACCGTGGCGAAGATCCATGATTTGATCGAACAGGTCGGCCACACCGTCGCCGAGGTCGAGCGCCAGGCCGGGCAGGTGGAAACGGTATCGGCCCAGAGCAACCAGGCCGTGGCCGGCCAGCGCAGCCAGATCGAACTGGTCGCCACGGCGATGAACCAGATGTCCGCCACTGCCCAGGAAGTCGCCCGCAGCGCTGCGGCGGCGGTCAGCAGCGCCCATAGCGTGAATGATGAAACCCTCAGTGGACGAGGCTTGGTGGAATCCCAGCAGGGCAGCATCGCCCGGCTCGCCAGCGAAATCGACCAGTCGGTGCAGGTGATCAATCAACTGGCGACCGACAGCCAGGCCATCAGCCGCGTCCTCGATGTGATCAAGAGCATTGCCGAGCAAACCAACCTGCTGGCCCTCAACGCCGCTATCGAAGCCGCCCGGGCTGGCGAGCAAGGGCGCGGATTCGCGGTGGTGGCCGACGAGGTGCGAACCCTGGCCAAGCGGACCCAGCAGTCGACCGAAGAAATCGAAGCGATGATCAGCCGCCTGCACGGCGGCGTCGGTGCCGCCGTCAAGGCGATGGGCACCAGCCATGAGATGGCCAGCGGCACGGTTGGCCAGTCGGAGAAGGTCCAGCAGGCGCTGGAAAACATTCTTGGCGCCGTTGGCATGATCGTCGACCAGAACCAGCAGATCGCCGCTGCGGTGGAGCAGCAGACCGCCGTCGCCCATGACATCGACCAGAACATCGTCGAGATCAACCGCGCCGGCGAACGCACCGCCGAAGGGGCTCACCAGACCGAAGACGCCAGCCGCGAACTGTCCTCCCAGGTGGTGCGGCTCAAGCAACTGATCAATGCGTTTCGGGTGTGATCTCCTGCCTCACCACAGGCCCAATGTGGGAGCGAGCCTGTGTGGGAGCGAGCTTGCTCGCGATGGCGGAGTGTCAGCCAATGAAAGGTTGCCTGGATCACCGCTATCGCGAGCAAGCTCGCTCCCAGAAGGATCACCACTGGAATAGCTGCCGGGCGTTTGCCGTGCTGGCCTCGGCCAGTCGTTCAGGCGTCACCGCCATGATGCCCGCCAACGCCTCGCAAATCGCCGGCAAATGCGCCGGGCTGTTGCGTTGCCCGGGAAACATCGACGGCGCCATGTCCGGTGAGTCGGTCTCCAGCACCAGCGCATCCAGCGGCAGTTTCGGCAGCACCCGGTGCATGCGCAGGGCCTGGGGCCACGTGGCCGCGCCGCCGAGGCCGAGCTTGAAACCGAGCTTGATGTATTCGCGAGCCTCTTCGAAGCTGCCGGCAAAGGCATGGATGATGCCCGCACGGGCCGGGCAGATGCGTTTGAGCGTCGCGATCACGGCGGCGTGGCTGCGACGTACATGGATCAGCGCCGGCAGTTCGAAATCCCGGGCCAGTTCCAGCTGCGCCTCGAACAGCGTTTGCTGGCGATCGCGGTCCAGGGTCTGGACGTAATAGTCCAGGCCGATTTCCCCCACCGCGCACAACTGCCGATGCCCGGCCAGGCGCTCCAGCCATTCGCGCAACTGCGTCAGGTCTTCGCCGCGATGCTCGTCGAGAAACACCGGGTGCAGGCCCAGCGCGGCATGCAGGTGCGGGTCGCTTTGGACCAGGTCCCAGACGCGCTGCCAATTGTCCCGATATACGCCCAGCACCACTATTTCCCGGACACCCAAGGCGCGGCTTTCGGCCAGCAGCGCCGGGCGATCCGCGTCGAAATCCGGGAAGTCCAGATGAGTGTGCGTGTCGATCAACTGCATATCCGCACCCTGAACCTCAGCCCTGGTGAATGCGCTGCTTGAACGTGCGCGCAATCGCCTGGACACCGGGTTGATAGACATCGTTTTCGATGGCCGCCAGCGCCAGTTCCAAGGCTCTGTCGGCGATCAGTTGATGCTGCTGGGACATGGCGTTGACCGGCAGCGGCAGGAAATCCAACAGTTGCGTATCGCCAAAGGTGCCCAGGCGCAGGGGACGCGCCTTGAGCGGAAAATCATGCAGGGCATCGAACACCCCTTGCAGCAGCACATAAGAGGTGGTGACCAGCGCATCGGGGAGATGGCCCAGGCGCGCGAGCATGTCGTCCATCAACTGACGACCGCATTCACGGCTGAACGACTCGCCGTGCTCGATCAGCACCTGGCCTTCGAACCCGGCCAGCGCCTCGCGGAAACCGGCGGTCCGCTCCTGGCTGATGCTCAGTTCGGGGCGGGCGCTGATCAGCGCGATCTGCCGTGGATTCGTTTCCAGCAGGCTTCGAGTCAGTTGCAGGCTGGCCTGGCGGTCGTCGCTGATTACCGAGCAGAACTGCGCCGGTTCCATCACCCGGTCGATGGCGATGATCGGGATGCCCTTGGCCTGCAATTGGCGGTAGCTATCGTCTTCGGCGGGCAGGCAACTGGCAACGATCAGCGCATCGCAGCGTCGGGCGCGGAACAGTTGCAGCAACTGGCGCTCGCTATCAGGCGCATCATCGGAGCTGGCGATCAGCAACTGATAACCTCGGGCGCGGGCACCTTGTTCCAGCAGCTTGGCGATACGCGCGTAACTGGGGTTCTCCAGGTCGGGCAGGATGAACCCCAACGTGCGGGTATGCCGGCTGCGCAGTCCGGCGGCCTGTGGGTTGGGCGTGAAGCCATGCTCTTGGACCACCGCCCGCACCCGTTCGACGGTCGCGTTGCTGATGCGTTGCTGTTCGGCCTTGCCGTTGATGACGTAGCTGGCGGTGGTCACGGACACACCGGCGAGCTGGGCGATATCACTGAGTTTCAACCCGGTTTTCCTTGTTTTTTCGAGTTTGCCCCGACAATGAAGGCTCATCCTACCCGATTCGGATCGATGGTCACCCCCGGACGCTTTCGACAAGTTGCACTTCAAGGATGGGAGATTATCGAGTAACGTGCCAATCTTTCTAGATTAAACGTTTCAGCAAGCGTATTTTCAGGGCTTCAGGGTTTTCGGTCGCACTGCCGCGACACCGCCGCAAGCCGTTTGCAACGCTAAGCTGATTCATTCAAAACAATACCTGGCGCCAACCGGACGCCAAAAAGGAGAAAGCATGCTCGAGCTCACTCTAGAGCAGATATCCATGGCCCAGGTGGCTGTGGATAAAGACGCCGCGCTGCAACTGCTCGCTGACAAACTGGTGGCCGATGGCCTGGTAGCCGAGGGTTATCTTGCCGGATTGCAGGCCCGCGAGGCCCAGGGCTCGACCTTTCTTGGCCAAGGTATTGCCATCCCCCACGGTACTCCGCAGACCCGCGACCTGGTGTATTCCACCGGCGTGCGCTTGCTTCAATTTCCCGAAGGCGTGGACTGGGGCGACGGCCAGATTGTTTACCTGGCGATCGGCATCGCCGCCAAGTCCGACGAACACCTGCGCCTGCTGCAACTGCTGACCCGCGCCCTCGGCGAGACCGATCTGGGCCAGGCATTGCGTCGCGCCGGCAGCGCCGAAGCCTTGCTGAAACTGCTGCAAGGCGCGCCGCAGGAACTGGCGCTGGATGCGCAGATGATCGGCCTCGGCGTGTCGGCCGACGATTTCGAAGAACTGGTGTGGCGCGGCGCCCGTTTGTTACGCCAGGCCGATTGCGTGAGCAACGGCTTCGCCGGCGTGCTGCAGCAGGTCGAAGCGTTGCCTCTCGGCGATGGGCTCTGGTGGCTGCACAGCGAACAGACCGTCAAGCGCCCGGGCCTGGCCTTCGTCACGCCCGACAAACCCATTCGTTATCTGGGCCAACCCCTGAGCGGGTTGTTCTGCCTGGCCAGCCTCGGCGAGGCCCACCAGGCGTTGCTGGAAAGGCTTTGCGCATTGCTGATCGAAGGTCGCGGCCACGAATTGGGCCGCGCTACCAGCAGCCGCAAGGTCCTGGAAGTGCTGGGGGGCGAACTGCCCGCCGACTGGCCCAGCGCGCGCATCGGACTGGCGAATGCCCACGGCCTGCACGCGCGCCCAGCGAAAATCCTTGCCCAGCTGGCGAAAAGTTTCGAAGGCGAGATCCGCGTGCGCATCGTCGACGGCCAGGACAGCGCCGTATCGGTGAAGAGTCTGAGCAAACTGCTGAGTCTGGGCGCCCGTCGCGGTCAGGTCCTGGAGTTCATTGCCGAACCCAGCATTGCCGCCGACGCGTTGCCGGCGTTGCTCGCAGCCGTCGAAGAAGGTCTCGGCGAAGAGGTCGAACCGCTGCCGCCACCGAGCGCGCCGCGAGAAACCACCATTGCCGAAGTTGCCACCGTGCTGCTCGCGCCGGAATCCGGCAGCCTGATCCAGGCCGTCGCCGCCGCGCCGGGCATTGCCATCGGCCCGGCGCATATCCAAGTGCAGCAAGACATCGATTATCCACTGCGTGGCGAGTCTCCGGCGATCGAGCGCGAGCGTCTACAAAACGCCCTAGGCCAGGTACGTCGGGACATCGAGGGCTTGATCGAGCGCGCCAAGGCCAAGGCCATCCGCGAGATTTTCATCACCCACCAGGAAATGCTCGACGACCCGGAACTGACCGACGAAGTCGACACCCGCCTGAAGCTGGGCGAGAGCGCGCAAGCGGCGTGGATGGGCGTGATCGAAGCCGCCGCGAAGGAACAGGAAGCCCTGCAGGATGCCTTGCTTGCCGAGCGCGCCGCCGATCTGCGGGATGTTGGCCGTCGGGTGCTGGCGCAGTTGTGCGGCATCGAGACCCCGGCTGAACCGGATCAACCCTACATCCTGGTGATGGACGAAGTCGGCCCCTCCGACGTCGCGCGCCTGGACCCGGCCCGCGTGGCGGGGATCCTCACCGCACGCGGCGGCGCCACCGCCCACAGTGCCATTGTCGCCCGCGCCCTGGGCATTCCGGCCTTGGTGGGCGCAGGCGCGGCGGTGTTGCTGTTGGCGCCGGGCACGTCCTTGCTGCTGGATGGGCAGCGTGGTCGGCTGCATGTCGACCCGGACGCTGCGACCCTGCAACGGGCCGCTGAAGAGCGCGACACCCGTGAGCAGCGTCTGAAAATCGCCGCCGAACAGCGCCACCAACCGGCGCTGACCCGCGACGGTCATGCCGTTGAAGTATTCGCCAACATCGGCGAAAGCGCCGGCGTCACCAGCGCGGTGGAGCAGGGCGCCGAAGGCATCGGCCTGTTGCGCACCGAGCTTATCTTCATGGCTCACACCGAGGCCCCGGACGAAGCGACCCAGGAAGCCGAATACCGCAAGGTGCTCGATGGCCTGGCCGGTCGGCCGCTGGTGGTGCGCACCCTCGACGTCGGCGGCGACAAGCCGTTGCCTTATTGGCCGATCGCGAAGGAAGAAAACCCCTTCCTCGGCGTGCGCGGCATCCGCCTGACCTTGCAGCGCCCCCACGTCATGGAAGCGCAACTGCGCGCCCTGTTGCGCTCGGCGGACAACCGTCCGCTGCGGATCATGTTCCCCATGGTCGGCAGCATCGACGAGTGGCGCCAGGCCCGGGACATGACCGAGCGTCTGCGTCGGGAGATCCCCGTGGCGGATTTGCAATTGGGCATCATGATCGAAGTGCCGTCCGCCGCGCTGCTGGCGCCGGTACTCGCCAAGGAAGTCGATTTCTTCAGCGTCGGCACCAACGACCTGACGCAATACACCCTGGCGATCGACCGTGGTCACCCGACCCTGTCGGCCCAGGCCGATGGCTTGCACCCGGCGGTATTGCAACTGATCGACATCACCGTGCGCGCCGCCCATGCCCATGGCAAATGGGTCGGTGTGTGCGGCGAACTGGCGGCCGATCCGCTGGCGGTGCCGGTGTTGGTGGGCCTGGGCGTGGACGAGTTGAGTGTCTCGGCCCGCAGCATCGCGGAGGTCAAGGCACGAGTCCGCGAATTGAGCCTGGCACAAGTACAAACCCTGGCCCAAGCGGCATTGGCCGTGGGCAGCGCCGATGACGTGCGCGCATTAGTGGAGGCGCTGTAATGGCGAAGATTCTTACCCTGACCCTTAACCCGGCGCTCGACCTCACGGTTGAGTTGGCGCGCCTGGAACCGGGCCAGGTCAACCGCAGCGACGCCATGCACGCCCACGCCGCCGGCAAGGGCGTGAACGTGGCGCAGGTGCTGGCGGACCTCGGCCACACCCTGACCGTCAGTGGTTTCCTGGGTGAAGACAACGCCCAAGTGTTCGAGACGCTGTTTATCCAGCGTGGCTTCGTCGACGCTTTTATTCGCGTCCCCGGCGAAACCCGCAGCAACATCAAGCTGGCCGAACAGGACGGACGCATCACTGACCTCAACGGTCCTGGCCCGATGGTCGATGAAGCCGCGCAACAAGCGTTGCTGGAACGTCTCGAGCAGATAGCCCCAGGCCACGATGCCGTAGTGGTTGCCGGCAGCATGCCCCGAGGCGTCAGTGCGCAATGGTTGCAGGCGCTGATCATGCGGCTCAAACAGCTCGGCCTGAACGTCGCCCTCGACACCAGCGGCGAAGCGTTGCGCGTCGCCCTGGCGGCGGGGCCATGGCTGATCAAGCCCAATACCGAGGAGCTGGCCGATGCGCTAGGTTGCGACGTGGTGACCGAGGTCGCCCAGGCACAAGCGGCTCAGCGGTTGCATGCCCAAGGCGTGGAACATGTGGTGATTTCCCACGGCGCCGACGGTGTGAATTGGTTCAGCGTTGGTTCGGCCCTGCATGCCTCGCCGCCCAAGGTCACTGTCGCCAGCACCGTGGGCGCCGGCGATTCGCTGCTGGCCGGCATGCTGCATGGATTGCTCGCTGCCCACGCACCGGAGCAGACCCTGCGCACCGCCACGGCCATCGCCGCCATGGCGGTCACCCAGATCGGGTTCGGCATCCACGACACCGCCTTGCTGGCGTCGCTTGAACAGGGCGTGCGCGTGCGCCCCCTGACAGAACAATAAGAGGGTTCGCAAGATGAAATTAGCCATTGTGACGGCTTGCCCGAACGGCATGGTCACCAGCGTGTTGTGCGCCCGCCTGCTGGATGCGGCGGCCCAGCGCCAAGGTTGGAGCACCAGTGTCGAAGTCCATGACGCGGCCCACCCGGAACGCCAGTTGTCGGCGGCGACCCTCGAAGCGGCCGAATGGGTATTGCTGGTTGCCAGCGGCCCGGTGGACCTGTCGCGATTCGTTGGCAAGCGGGTGTTTCGCAGCACCCCGGCCCTCGCCCTGCAGGACGTTGACGCGGTGCTACGTCGCGGCGCCGAAGAGGCCCAAGTGCTGGGCGAGGCCGAGGTGCTCGCCGAAGAACCTGCGCCATCGACCGCACGCGCCCCGCGCCTGGTGGCCATCACCGCGTGCCCGACCGGCGTCGCCCATACCTTCATGGCCGCTGAAGCCTTGCAACAGGCAGCGGCACGCTTGGGTTATGACCTGAAGATCGAAACCCAGGGCTCGGTGGGTGCCCGCAACCCGCTCAGCCCCGAGGCGATTGCCGAGGCCGATGTGGTGTTGCTGGCGACCGATATCGAGGTCGCCACCGAGCGTTTCGCCGGTAAGAAAATCTATCGCTGCGGCACCGGCATTGCGTTGAAACAAGCCGAAGCCACGCTGAAAAAAGCCTTGGCCGAAGGCGTCCAGGAAAGCGCAGCGAGTGGTGCTTCCACGGGCCCGGCGAAGGCGGAAAAAAGCGGTGTCTATAAACACTTGCTGACGGGTGTTTCGTTCATGCTGCCGATGGTGGTAGCGGGTGGCTTGATGATCGCTTTGTCGTTCGTATTCGGCATCGAGGCCTTCAAGGAACCTGGCACTCTCGCAGCAGCGCTGATGCAGATTGGCGGCGACACCGCATTCAAATTGATGGTGCCGCTGCTGGCGGGCTACATCGCCTATTCGATTGCTGACCGACCTGGCCTGGCGCCAGGGATGATCGGCGGGATGCTGGCCAGCACCCTGGGCGCTGGATTCATCGGCGGGATCATCGCCGGTTTCCTCGCCGGGTATGCGGCCAAGGCGATCAACCGTTACGCGCGCCTGCCCCAGAGCCTTGAAGCGCTCAAGCCGATCCTGATCATTCCGTTGCTGGCGAGCCTGTTCACCGGCCTGGTGATGATCTACATCGTAGGCAAACCGGTGGCGGGCATGCTTGAGGGTCTGACCCATTTCCTCGACAGCATGGGCACCACCAACGCGCTTTTGCTGGGCGTGCTGCTGGGGGCGATGATGTGCGTGGACCTCGGTGGGCCGATCAACAAAGCCGCCTACGCGTTTTCCGTGGGACTGCTGGCTTCGCAAAGTTATGCACCCATGGCCGCGACCATGGCCGCCGGCATGGTGCCGCCGATTGGGCTGGGCATCGCCACGTTCATAGCCCGCCGCAAGTTCGCCAAGACCGAGCGTGAGGCCGGTAAGGCAGCGCTGGTGCTGGGGCTGTGCTTCATCTCCGAAGGCGCGATCCCGTTCGCGGCCAAGGATCCACTGCGGGTGATCCCGGCCAGCATTGCCGGCGGCGCGCTGACCGGTGCGCTGTCGATGTACTTCGGCTGCAAACTCATGGCACCTCACGGCGGGCTGTTCGTGATGCTGATCCCCAATGCCATCAACCACGCGCTTTTGTACCTGCTGGCGATCGTGGCGGGGAGTTTGGTGACGGCAGTGGCGTATGCGCTGCTCAAGCGACCGGAAGTGGTGGAAATGGCGTTGGAGCCGGCGAAGGCCTGATCGCTTTTGAGACAGTAACTTTCCCCTTGTGGGAGCGAGCCTGCTCGCGAATGCGGTGTGTCAGTCGATGAGTTTGTTGTCTGACACACCGCTTCGCGAGCAGGCTCGCTCCCACAAAGGTCATTGATGTCCGTAAAATCCCTGTCACACCCACTTCACACAGCCATGCTTAAGTTTTCCCATTTGGGGAGAACACCATGAGCGAATTCGACCTGGGCCGCCGCCGTGTGATGCAAGTCGTTGGCGCGGGCTTGTTGCTGCCCGGGCTGGCCCCGGCCGTGATCGCTTCGGTCAAGGACCGGCCCGTGTTGACCGAAGGTGTGCAGTCGGGCGACTTGCAAGGTGATCGCGCGATGATCTGGAGCCGCAGCGACCGCCCGGCGAGGATGGTGGTGGAGTGGGACACCCGCAGTCAGTTCCCCAACCCCCGGCGCTTCGTCTCGGCGCTGGCCGATAGCCGCAGCGATTTCACCGCTCGGGTCGAGCTCACCGGCTTGCCACCCGACCAGGCGATTTTCTACCGCGTGCATTTCCAAGACGCCCAGAGCGGTGTGGCCAGCGAGCCGTGGCTCGGCCACCTGCGCAGCGCGCCGCAGTTCAAGCGCAACATCCGTTTTGTCTGGAGCGGCGACACCGTCGGCCAGGGTTTTGGTATCAATCCGGACATCGGCGGCATTCGCATCTATGAGGCCATGCGCCTGCGCCTGCCGGATTTCTTCATCCACAGCGGCGACACCATCTATGCCGACGGCCCGGTGCCGGCGCAGATCACCACAGAGGGCGGGCGCATCTGGCGCAACCTGACCACCGAAGCCAAGAGCAAGGTCGCCGAGACCCTGGATGAATATCGCGGTAACTACCGCTACAACCTGATGGATGAAAACGTCCGCCGTTTCAACGCCGAAGTGCCGCAGATCTGGCAGTGGGACGATCACGAAGTGGTCAACAACTGGTCGCCGGGCAAGCAACTGGACGAGCGCTACCAGACCAAGGATATCCACAGCCTGGTCGGTCGTGCGCGACAGGCCTGGTTGGAATACGCGCCGATGCGCCTGCAGAAGGCCGATGGGGGAGGGCGCATCTACCGCAAGCTTGGTTACGGGCCGATGCTGGATGTGTTTGTGCTGGACATGCGCAGCTATCGACAAGCCAATGACGCGAACCTCGGTGCGGCCAAACCGTTCCTCGGGCGGGAGCAGTTGGACTGGCTCAAGCGCGAATTGAAGCAATCCGGTGCCCAGTGGAAAGTCATCGCTGCTGACATGCCCATCGGCCTGGGCGTGCCGGATGGCGAGGTCAGCCCCGGCGTTGCGCGTTGGGAAGCGGTCGCCAACGGTGACCCGGGCGAGGCCCAGGGGCGCGAAGTCGAGATCGCCGAATTGCTCGGTTATCTGCGCAAGCATCAGGTGCGCAACTACGTCTGGCTCACCGCCGATGTCCACTATTGCGCCGCCCACCACTACCACCCCGAACACGCCGCGTTTCAGGATTTCGAACCCTTCTGGGAGTTCGTCGCCGGCCCATTGAACGCCGGCAGCTTCGGGCCCAATCCCTTGGACAAGACCTTCGGCCCTGAAGTGGTGTTCCAGAAAGCCCCTCCGGCCCAGAACACCTCGCCGTTTGCCGGCTATCAGTTCTTTGGCGAGGTGAACATCGACGGGCAGAGCGGGGAGATGAGCGTGGTGCTGCGGGACCTGGAAGGGCTGGCGGTGTTCGAGAAGAAGTTGCAGCCGGTGTGAGCCCTGAAGCTCAACACAGACCCATGTGGGAGCGAGCCTGCTCGCGAAAGCGGTGTGTCAGTTTGCACAAGTGTTGCCTGGCACACCGCCTTCGCGAGCAAGCTCGCTCCCACTGGGGATTCGATTCAATTCTGGATAAGCGTTCCGTCAGTACACATCCCGCCGATACCGCCCTTGCTCGATCAGCTTCTCCACTTCCTCACGCCCCAGCACCAGGTTGAGCACGTGATCCACCCCTGACGCCATGCCTTGCAGGCTGCCGCAGACATAGATCACCGCGCCGTCGGCCAGCCATTGCTTGAGCAATGCCGCCGATTCCAGCAGGCGATCCTGGACGTAGATTTTCTTGCCCTGGTCTCGGGAGAAGGCCAGGTCCAGTCGCTCCAGGTCGCCGGAGGTGACCCATTCCTGAAGCTCATCGCGACAATGGAAATCGTGTTCGCGGTTGCGTTCGCCAAACAGCAGCCAGTTGCGTTGCATGCCCTCGGCAACACGGGCCTTGAGCAAACTGCGCAGGCCGGCCAGGCCGGTTCCGTTGCCCAGCAGGATCATCGGTACGCCTTGGGGTGGCAGATGAAAGCTGCTGTTGCGTCTTACCCGCAAGCTGATTGGGCTGCCCAGCGGCGCATGTTCGGTCAGCCAGCCGGAGCCGACGCCCAGGCTGCCATCGGCGCGGCGCTCCTGGCGCACGATCAGTTCCAGCACGCCATCGGCGGGGATCGATGCGATGGAGTATTCGCGCATGCCCAGCGGTGCCAACGCCTCCACCAGTGCCTGGGCGTGCAGGCCGACCAGATGGGCGCGGTTTTCCGGCAACTGGCGTGTCGCCAGGGCTTGTTCGAGTGTCTGCTGCAAGCCGTCGACGTGTACCCGAGCAATACCGGCGATGCCCAGCCCATCGAGGAAATGTTCAATGGCCCATGGATCATTGCGCGGCAGGATTTCCACCAGGTCACCGGCCAGCCAACTGCTCGGCCCCGGTGCGGTGAGGCCCAGCAGGTATACGCCAGACCCGCAGCTGTCGGGGTTGAGCAGGGTGCGTTGGTTCAACGTCCAATGCTCGAAACTCGGCGCCTGCCAGGCGTCCGCCGGGGCCTGGCCGGTGAGTTCCGCCAGCTGTTGTTGCCAGTGGCGCAAGGCGTAAGGATCGCCGCTGTCCACTTCCACCGGCGCGAACAGTGTCTTGCCGCCGTGTTCCGCCAGCCAGGCATGCAGGCGGCGGGCGAAGCCGCAGAAGTTTTCATATTGGCGGTCGCCCAGGCCCAGCACCGAATACTGCAAGCGCTCCAGGCTCAGCGGCTGGCCCAACACCTTGCGCTCGAAACCCCGGACACTGTCGGGGCCTTCGCCATCGCCAAAGGTACTGACCACGAACAAGGCGCGAGTGGAGCTGTTCAAATCCTGCTCGCTGACGCCGGCCAATGGCCGGACCTTCACCGGCAGGCCGGCGGCCTGGAGCTGGCCGGCGGTCTGCCAGGCCAGTTGCTCGGCGAAACCGCTCTGGCTGGCGAAACCGATCAGCCACGCCGGGGCGTCACCAGGGGTTTGGGTCAGCGCCTGGCGGGCCTTTTGGACCTGGCGCTTCTTGCGTCGACGATCGAGATACAACAGCCAGCCAGTGATGAAAAACAGCGGCATGGCCAGCGCGGCGACGGTCACCAGGATCCGGCCGACCAGGCCGAAGTAGCTGCCGACATGGAGGGCGTAGATGCTGGTCAGCAATTGCGCCTTGAAGCTTTTGTCGCTGTAGCGGCTGTGACGGCTGACGACGCCGGTGGCCGGGTCGAGGATAAGCTGGTTCAGCGCCCGGTCATGGGGGGAGTTTTTCAGCAGGTAGAACACGGTCGCCGGTTGTCCCGCTACCGGCGGCATGCGCACGTTATAGGCGGACAGGTCGGGGCCGGCGGCGCTGTAGATGCTGCTCCACATGGCGCGGTAGTCGGCGATCGGCGCCGGGCCACCGGGTGCGGGGCCGCGCTTGCGCACGCGCTCATCCTTGGGCGAATCGGAAAGCAGGCGGGTTACGCCTTTGTTGTACCACTCGTAGGACCAGGTCAGCCCGGTCAAGGCGGCCAGCAGGTAGAACACCAGGCACCAGGTGCCCGCGACGGAGTGCAGGTCCCAATTGAAACTGCGGCCTTTTTTCGCCCAATCGAGGGTCAGCCAGGCGCGCCAGTTTTTCCATTGGCGCGGCCAGCGCAGGTAAAGCCCGGACAGGCAGAAAAACACCAGGATCAGCGTGCACGCGCCGGTGATCTGCCGGCCTACGTCGTCCAGGGTGAGGACGCGGTGCAGACGGAGCATCAGACCAAAGAAGTCCTGCCCCACCACATCCCCCATGAATTGCGCGTTGTAGGGATTGAAGTAGCGCATCGGGCCACGCTTTTCCCCGGGCGAGGCGGTGAAAACCGCCCGTGCGGCGTTGCCGCTGTCGGTCTCTACCCAGAGCATGCTGACGGTCTTGCCGGACGCGGCTTCGATCTGTTCCACCAGTTCGGCAGGCGGCAATATGCCGGCCGGTTGCTTTTCAACCGTCAGCACCTGTGGGTTCAGCGCGCGCAGGATCTCGTCCTGAAACGACACCAACGCACCGGTAATGCCCATCAATGCCAGGACCAGCCCGGCACTGATGCCAAAGAACCAGTGCAACTGGAACAGGGTTTTCTTCAACACGTCGCCCGCCTTGTTCGTTCAATACTGTTTGTCACGGCGTGCATTATGCCGTGTGTTATCGAGAACCATTCATAAACACACCTGAAAGCCCCGATCATTTGCATGAGCGGGGCTTTTTGCCCGGTGCCGGTCCGTGATGGCCGGGGGCTCAGTCCCGTGGGAGCGAGCTAGCCCACAAGTACATTGCCTGACCATCGGCATCGGGTTTTCGCCTTTAGAAGTGGAAATTGGTACTCAACAACGCGGTGCGCCCGGCCGCCTGGTTGGCGAAGTGGGTCGAGAAAGCCTTGTCGTAGTAAGTCTCGTCCGTCAGGTTCTGCACGTTGAGTTGCAGGTCCAGGTTTTTGCTGACCTTGTAGCTGGCCATGGCGTCGTAACGCACGTAGGAATCGACCATCGTAGTATTCGCCACGCTGCCAAATACATCGTCCACATAAAAGGCACCGCCACCGATGGTCAGCTTTGGCGTGAGGGCATAGGTGGTCCAGACGCTGGCGCTGTTCTTCGGTGTGTTGGGCAATTGATTGCCATCGGTAACACTCAACGGCCCGCCATCGACCTGTTCGCTGTCCAGGTAGCTATAGCCGGCGAATACTTGCCACTTTTCCGTGAGCTTGCCGCTGGCTGACAGTTCGAGGCCGTCGACGCGGGTCTTGCCGGCGTTTTCATAGGTGGTGGTGTCGACCTGGACCCGGGCGTTTTCCTTCTCGGTGCGGAAGATCGCGGCCGTCAGTGACAGGCGACTGTCGAGCAAGTCCCACTTGGTGCCGATTTCGTAGTTCTTGGTGGTTTCCGGCTCCATGTCGCTGGCGAGCAGGTTGCCGCTGCGGTCCGGCGTGCCACCCAGCGGGTTGCCTTCCTGACCTTCACCGACCGTGTTGCCCGGCGGCGTGGCCGAGGTGGCGTAGGACGCATAGATGCTGCCGTTGTCCGCCGGTTTCCAGACCAGGCCGAACTGGCCGGTAACGAACTCGCTGGTGTCATCACCCTTGGAAGTGGTGGTGCCGGCGGCATTGTAGGTTTTGTATTTCGTGTCGAAGTGGTCGTAACGCAAGCCCATGTTCACCAGCCATTGCGGTGACAGCTCCAAAGTGTCGAACACGTAAAGCGCACGGGTGACGCTGGTGGTGTCGGTGCCGGCGTAGTTGCGGGAAATCGCGCCGTTCCAGGGATCGTTCGGGTTTGGATTGGACAGCGACGTGCAGTTGTTCCCGCTTGGCGAGCCGACTGTCGCCGGGGTGCAGTTGGTGTTCGCGGCGGCGGTGCCCGGCACGGTGTCGGTGTTGACGTTGTAAGAGGATTTCTCGCCGGTTTCGCGGCTCAGTTCGATGCCTGTGGAGAAGCTGTTCTTGAATCCTGCGACGTAAAAATCGCCAAACAGATCGGTCTGGTTGGTGGTGGTGTCGACATTGCTGACGCGGGTGTTGGCCCGGCGCCAGACCGTACCATTGTTGACGTTGCCCTTGCTGTCGTCGGGCTGGGTCAGGATGTAGTCCTGCATGCTGGAGCCGTGGCGCAGGGTGTTCTTGACCGTCAGTGCATCGCTCAGGTCGTGCTCGATGGCGATGGTCGCCGTGTCGACGCGAGTCTTGCGGAAGTCGCGGTCGGTGAGGCCGTAGAAGTTACTGCTGTCGCCGCCGGCGTAGGGCTTGTCGGGGTTGGCCTTGGTGCGATCGGCCGTACGACCCGAGGCGGGCACGGTGTAGGGAATGCCCGAATCCGGCAGGTCGTTGCTTTCCAGGTGGTAGTAATCGAGGTTGACCCGGGTATCGGTGCCCAGGCCGAACGCCAGCGATGGCGCGACGCCCCAGCGGTCGTAGTTGACCTTGTCACGACCGGCGACGTTGCTTTCATGGCTCATCAGGTTGAGACGGCCGGCGGCGCTGTCGCTGAACTGGTAATTGCCGTCCAGTGTGTAGCGCTGGGTCTGGTCCGAACCCCAGGTGAAACCGCCGTCGAAGGAGTCGCCCAGATGCGCTTTCTTGCTCACCAGGTTGATGGTGCCGCCGGCGGCGCCACGGCCACCGATGGCGGAGTTGGGGCCCTTGCTGACCTCGATGGACTCGACCGCGAAGATCTCCCGGCTCTGGGAACCGGTGTCACGCACGTTATCCAGGTAAGTGTCGCCCTGGGCATCGAAGCCACGGATGAAGGGGCGGTCGCCCTGGGGGTTGCCGCCTTCACCCGCGCCGAAAGTAATGCCGGGCACGGTGCGCAGCGCGTCTTGCATGTTGAGCGCGCCGGTGTCCTTGAGCACTTGCTGGGGGATGACCGTCACCGAGCGTGGCGTGTCGACCAGCGGCGCGGTGTATTTCGAGGACGAGGCTTTCTCGACCTGATAGGACGTCGTGTCCTGGGCTTCGCCGGTGATACTGGTGGCATCCAGGGAAATGGCATTGCGCGGGGCTTTTTCTTCGGTATTTTCTGCCGCCTGGGCCATCTGCGCCACGGAGGTTGCACTGAGCGCGACGCCGATGGCGGAAGCCAGTAAACGAGGTGAATGGGCCGGTGATTGTAGTTGTTGACGCGACATGAACAGTGCCTTCCCCAAGGTTTGAGGCCGCGGAATATAGGGGAAACAGGTATTTGTATCAATTGCGAAATATTGCTATTTGAGAGGAATTTACATTCTTTACAATTTGCCCTTACGGTTTCCGTCGAGTGGTGCGTTGTGCGGGGTTGTGCACAGCCAATAAGAATCACTACCATTGGCGCCCCTCTATCCACAGGTCCGAATGCCATGTTGTTGCACATCCCCGGTGTGTTTAGCGCCGAAGAAGCGCAGCGTATTCGTGAAGCGCTGGAGCAGGCCGAATGGGAGGACGGCAAGGTCACCGCCGGTTATCAATCGGCCAAGGCCAAGCACAACCTGCAACTGCCCGAGGGCCATCCCCTGGCCAAGGAGATCGGCGCGGCCATGCTTGAACGGCTGTGGAAAAACCCGCTGTTCATGTCGGCGGCCCTGCCGCACAAGGTGTTCCCGCCATTGGTGAACTGTTACAGCGCTGGCGGCAGCTTCGATTTCCACATCGACAATGCCGTGCGCCAGCCCAAGGGCAGTGCCGAGCGGGTGCGCACCGACCTATCGGCGACGCTATTCTTCAGCGACCCGCAGGACTACGACGGCGGTGAGCTGGAAATCCAGGACACCTACGGCACCCAGCGGGTCAAGCTGCCGGCCGGCGACATGGTGTTGTATCCGGGGACCAGCCTGCACAAGGTCAACGCCGTCACCCGGGGCGCGCGCTACGCCTCGTTTTTCTGGACACAAAGCCTGGTGCGCGAAGACAGCCAGCGGGCACTGCTGTTCGAGATGGACGGCGCGATCCAGCAATTGACCCGGGACGTACCCGACCACCCTTCGTTGATCCGCCTGACCGGCACCTATCACAACCTGTTGCGCCGCTGGGTCGAGGTGTAAGTGGCGGATTTTCGTCTGCGCCGAGAAGAGGTGCTCGACGGCGAAAGCCTCAAAGCCATGCTCAAGGACAGCCCGGCGCGCGCGGCGCAGGCGATTCTCATCGCTGCTGGCGCTGGCGTGCTGGAGGCCCAGGCGCTGCTTGGGCAAATACTGCTGGATGGGCAGGGCATCGAACAGGACAAACCCCTGGCCCTGCGCTGGTTCGACATCGCCGCCCAACGTGGGCACTTGATGGCGCGCAACATGCTGGGCCGTTGCCATGAGCATGGTTGGGGCTGTGTTGCCGATCCTGCAGTCGCTGCCGCCCATTATCGACAGGTCGCCGAGGCAGGGCTGGATTGGGCGATGTACAACTACGCCAACCTGTTGGCGACCGGGCGTGGGGTTACTGAAGATCAGCCGCAGGCGTTGGCCCTGTACCGCCGCGCCGCAGAATTGGGCCACGCCAAGTCAATGAACCTGCTGGGGCGTTATCTGGAGGACGGGCGCTGTTGCCCGGCGGATCCAGTTGCGGCGGCCGAGTGGTATCGGCGTTCGGCCGAAGCTGGAGATTTCCGAGGCCAGTTCAGCCATGCGGCGGTGCTGGCGCAAGAAGGTCGCATCGACGAGTCCTTGACTTGGCTGCGCGAGGCGCTGGCGGGTGGAAATGTGAGTTTCCTTCGCGTGAGCAGTGAGGCGTTGCGGGATGCTCTGCATCCGGAAGTTCGTGCCATGGCTTGTGCTTATCGGCAGCGGCTTTTTCAAATAACGGGCAGCAACAACTCATAACTAGGCCTGCCGCCAACCCTATGTCTTTCAACAGTGTCGCTTTCCATAAACATATTTGGATCTTTTTAACTTTCAGGATTTGTCGGGTCGACAGTTTTGCGCTTTGGCGCGCTCGGCTGTTTTTTTTGTTAATACTTGAATCGTTGTCGGTGGTCATGGATCTGCTCTAGAGTCTTTTCGCGATCGGCTATTAATAAAGTAGGTATTTGTGTGCGGTCGATGGCGGTAATCTATCAATTGAAGACAGGAAGTCTTTTATGGAATTCAAGTTGAGGAAAGAGGTGGTCGAGGCGGCCGCTAAAGCGCCCAAAGTTTTCGTCGAGGCGTCGCTTGGGGGGGATGGTCAATATAACAGAGCGCCTGGGATACAATTAACCAAGGAACAGGTCATCAGCTTGAGACGGTATGAAATGTTGGGATTGTCGCTTCCTCAGCGGCTAACTGACGTGATTAGCTATTTGAACTATGGCGCCGGTGATGCGGGTCGCCCAGGGCTGACGCCCATGGATTTTTTGGGAACATTTACCACGACGTATGATCATGCTAGGCGTTGGTCACCGTTACGTGAAAAAATTCAACTGACCGGCGCTGACCTGCAAGGCTTTGCCCGTATTATCGTCGGGCGGGGAGCTGCGATCTCCGAAGTTTATGGTGATCTTAGATCGTCCAGGTATCTGGAAGAACACAACATAACTACCATTGAAGAATACCTGAAGCTGAAGGTTGAAATTCCGCACCTTCCTGATCTGGCGCTCCCATCGGGGGATATCCGGGAAATAAAGTTCTATCTCAACAGCATACTGGATGGGGTCAAGAGCCGTCATGTCTCCGCTGAAGCGGTCCGACGGGAGCTGGATAGTTTCGGGACCGACATGCGAGAAAAGGTATTGCCGAGAATTAAGTTGCGCTTGAAAGCTGTGACTGAAAACCCCTATGAAGACGAAATTCGGAGCATTCAGGAGGACATCGATCAACGTGCCGCTGAGATTGATGAACTCAACAACCAATACGATGCCATGGTCAAGGAAGCGATTGTTGCCGCAGCGACATTGAATGTCGGCGGTCTGATCATGGGTATTTACCAGGGCGTTCAGGCCGAGAACATACGCAAAAAGCGTAACGAACTGAAAAGCACCCAAGATACCGCTATCGCGAAATTGGGTAGCAAACATCAAACACTTTCTTCATTGAACCGGGTGCGGGGTGATCTTCAAAATCTCAGTGCGGTCACGATTGAAGCGGAAGTCGCTACGCAGAACCTTATGTTGGTCTGGAATTCGCTCAGCCAGTTCATTGAGGACTCTCTGAAGACAGTCGATGAGGTACACGATGCGGTGTCTCTGAGATCGTTCCATAATAGTCTCAAACTGGTGGTTGAACCTTGGGGCGAAGATATAGGCCCTACCGCGCGGGCGCTGAACGCGATTTTTGAAGAGGCTCAACGGGAAATTGATGCCGGTAATTTGATCAGGACAAGGAGCGTACAAATGTATTCGTTATCAAGTGGTGTGGATTATCCGCAAATCAATATCAGGGCGTTGTATGGCTACAACTCGAATGTCCAGACTGCAAAGACGCAAACGCAGTTTCTCGCTGAACGGCATGATTACCTACCGGCCGTGGTGGGCAGAATGACGGGTTTGGCCACCGCTATTGACAGCCAGACGTTCAACCTTCGCAACACCGCACAGAGTGCGCTTCATATCCTGAATAGAACAAACGGACGGCTTGAAAGATATCAGGACGAACTTGAAGAGCCTGGCAGTGAGTCGGATAAGCAAGAGGTACGCTACGATATGGAGAAAGCGCTTCGAGCCACATCCGGAGAAATTAGCCAGCAGGTCGACAACCTCAAGCAGATCGAACTTAACCTGAGCGCCCGATACGACAGGGAAGCATCGAAACAATGGACGCTTGCATTGCTGCAAGACCGGACATTTGTAGAAGAGCAAAAAGATAAGGCCGAAGCCAAGCGTGTCGAGCTGCTTGAACAGGTCGCTTCGGTGTCCAATGCTATCGAGTTGATTGGAAGAAACGGCGTCGAAAAAATTGGCCAGGAAGCTCAGCTGACAGTGGAGAGTCTGATGGCAATGGGTATGGCACCTCCTCAGATGCAGGTGGCATTGTTGGCGATGGACACTTTGAAAAAAACGATCGCAGGTATTGGAGAAACCCTTTCCTACCTCAATATGGTTGCCGGGCGCGACAGGCTTCGTGACAGGGCTCATCAACTGATGATGGAGGCGGGAGACCGGCACAAGGAACTTTCTGAGGTCCAAGGGAAAATCGACTTGGTTGAGAGTCTGGATAGGTTGGACAGTGTTCGCTGGGACTACCTCAAGGAGTTTGGAAATGTCGTGGCTGCCTATGAGAAGTTTTCAAAGGCATTCGCGTGGGAAAGGTCGCGGCCCGTCGAAGAGAATGTCCGTAACGCGCGCGCGCTCATTCCTGGATTCACGCAATACTTACGACCCATTCTCCAGCCATGAAAAAGTCTGGCACCGCGTCGGCATGCGCCGATTGAATTAATGCTATAGGCGATGGCGGTCCGAGAGGCGGCCATCGCCAGGAACATCTCATGAATCGATATGGACATGATTTTACTGAGGGGCAGCGCAGGGCATTGGACCGTTATATTTCTTTCCTTGGCGGCTTGCGCTCGGTCTTTGACAGGATATCGGCAGTTCTTGAAAGGAGCCGCGTCAGCGGTCATCAGGCAGCGTCGCTTCCTAGGGATTCGCGATTAGACAACGCGTACTTCAACGGGCGGGCCCTTTCGGCATTAGGGGGGGATGTCAGTGATACCAAGGCGCTCGTCGATACTCATGTGGCTGAACTGAGGCTGTTCGCGGGAGAAGCGTTGGGTCTGGCAGAGAAAACCCCCAGGCAAACGCCACTTTCTGAAATTGACTACAGACGTTTCAGTCTTTCTCGTTCCGAACGTTGGAAACTATCGTCACCGAAGAATGTTGGGGATCTGGTCCATGAGCTTTACCTTCGTCTTGTTGACGTCAGAAGTGCCATCAGGCAACTCGACTTCAAGTTCGCCGGGATAAACCAGGACTCGTTTGGGGTGTACTCGATATTCACGAGGGCCATGGATCACCGAAGCTGCTATTGCCATGATCGACCGACGCTGGCGCAGGCACTGTTCCAGCAGGCCAGCACTTCACCGTCATGGGACCTGGGTTATTCCTCCACGGATGCGTCAATCAGGGCTACGGAGTACAAGGCTGATATTGCCGCCCTGTTCAATATTTTCAGTAACCTTAATTCCCAGATGGGGTTGCTTGCCCGAGCGTTATACCTGTCCATGGACGCTGCGATGCTAGAGGTCGAGCGAGCAAGTTATGCCGGCAATCTCAAAGAATTGAATTTTGGATTGGGCGCAGCCATTGAGACACTCGAGCAATGCACGACGATGCTGGATGACTTTCACAGGTGGCTATGCAGATAAAAAAGGTCCATGGTTTCCCATGGACCTTCTCATTCAGCCGTATTAAACGTAAAACGACTTCAACGGCGGAAACCCATTGAACTCCACCGCGCTGTAGCTGGTGGTATAGGCCCCGGTCGACAACCAATACAGGCGATCACCGATTGCCAGGTTCAACGGCAAGCCGTACTTGTAGTTCTCGTACATGATGTCGGCGCTGTCGCAGGTCGGGCCGGCGATCACTACTTCTTCCATCTCGCCTTTTTTCTCGGTCCAGATCGGGAACTTGATGGCTTCGTCCATGGTTTCGATCAGGCCGGAGAACTTGCCCACGTCCGTGTACACCCAGCGCTCGACGGCGGTACGGGACTTGCGCGCCACCAGCACCACTTCGCTGACCAGGATACCGGCGTTTGCAATCAACGAACGGCCCGGCTCCAGGATGATTTCCGGCAGGTCGTCACCGAAGTCTTCCTTGAGGAAACGGATGATTTCCTCGGCGTAGGTTTCCAGGCTGTTGGTACGAGTGATGTAGTTGGCCGGGAAGCCGCCGCCCATGTTGATCAGCTTCAAGACGATGCCGTCTTCTTCCTTCAGGCGCTCGAAGATCACCTTGACCTTGGCGATAGCCGCGTCCCAGACGCTGATGTCGCGCTGTTGCGAGCCAACGTGGAACGAGATGCCGTACGGCACCAGGCCCAGGTCTCGGGCGAGGATCAGCAGGTCCATGGCCATGTCGGTCTGGCAGCCGAACTTGCGCGACAATGGCCAGTCAGCGGTGGTCGAGCCTTCAGTGAGGATCCGCACATACACCTTGGAGCCCGGCGCGGCCTTGGCGATGTTGCGCAGGTCGGCTTCGGAGTCAGTGGCGTACAGGCGCACGCCCTTGTCATAGAAGTAGCGGATGTCTCGGGATTTCTTGATGGTGTTGCCGTAGCTGATCTGCTCCGGGCCGACGCCACGGCTCAGGACCTTGTCCAGCTCGTAGATCGAGGCGATGTCGAAGTTCGAGCCTTTTTCCTTGAGCAGGTCGATGATTTCCACCGCCGGGTTGGCCTTGACGGCATAGTAGACCTTGGCGAATTCGAAACCGGCGCGCAGGTCGTCATAGGCCTGGGCGATCATCGCGGTGTCGATTACCACGAACGGGGTTTCCTGCTTGTCGGCGAACGCCTTCATTTTCTGAAAGGTTTCGCGCGCGAAATAATCTTCGACCTGGATCGACATACTTGGGACTCCTACTGGCAAACATCAGAATCAATGGGTTTGAGGGCAAGCTGCCCCCGCGAACGTCCTCCGTATCCCCACTTTGGTTCGCCTACTTCCCAAGGCATGTCGCCGAAAGCAAAAAGGCCATGGGACGCTTGATTCCCTTGGCCTTGCTGTCTCGTCGTCAGTACTTGAGCCGGATGGATCGTTTCCAGCATGGACGTTCGGCGCGAACTTTAGGGCGTGAGGGACCTGAGATCAACTAAAAATGTCGCGTTTTTGCGCGCATCCGTCGTGCGGTCCGCGACAGCTCATGATGTAACCGACCTGCGTGACAGATTGACGTTCCCCTCGATAGGTTTCCGAGCTTGCTCAATATGGCTTTTGCCTTTGTGGCGAGGGAGCTTGCTCCCGCTGGGGCGCGCAGCGGCCCCAAAAAAGCGACGAGCGCTTCGCACTGGAGCGCCAGCCCGGTCAAGCGGGAGCAAGCTCCCTCGTCACAAAAGCAGTCGTGCTTGGTCAGACTGAGGCAGCCTCCGCCGGCGAGACAATACTGGTCTTGCCCCCACGGGACTTGCCGGAGCTCAGGTACTCGGCAATCGATTCCTGCGTCACTTCGCCGAGGAACACCCGCTCGGCGTCCATCACCGGCAGCCACGAGCGATTGAACTCGTACATGCGTGACAACAGGATCCGCAGATGTTCGTCGTAGGCGGCGGTGGCATTGAATTCCCGCAGGTATTGGCCGCAGGTTCCGGTCTGACGGTACAGGTCGCGGCGTCTTACATACCCCAGGGCCTTATTCTCGGCACAGGTGACCACCACGTAGCGCCGGTCATGTTCGTCCATCAGTTCCAGCGCCTCGGCCACCGGGGTTTCGGGGCTGACCGAGGGGGCGTTGTCCGCCGCGTCTTCGGCCTTGACCAATAGCAGGCGCTTGAGCGTGCTGTCCTGGCCGACGAAATTGCTGACGAACTCATCGGCGGGATGTGCCAGCAGCGTGTCCGGGTGATCGCACTGGATCAATTTACCGGCGCGGAAGATCGCGATCTTGTCCCCCAGCTTGATGGCCTCGTCGATGTCGTGGCTGACCATGATCACGGTCTTGTTCAGCGCCCGCTGCATCTCGAAGAACTCGTTCTGGATCATCTCGCGGTTGATCGGGTCGACCGCGCCGAAGGGCTCGTCCATCAGCAACAGCGGCGCATCGGCCGCCAGGGCGCGGATGACACCGATCCGTTGTTGCTGGCCGCCGGACAATTCGCGCGGGTATCGGTGCAGGTATTGCTTGGGTTCAAGCTTGATCATGCTCATCAATTCGCGGGCGCGGTCGTGGCATTTCTGCTTGTCCCAGCCCAGCAGGCGTGGGACCACAGTGATGTTTTCCTCGATGGTCATGTTCGGGAACAGACCGATCTGCTGGATCACATAGCCAATATTGCGGCGCAGGGTCACCTCGTCCAGGCCGGTGGTGTCTTCGCCATTGATCAAGACCTTGCCCGAGGTCGGCGGGATCAGTCGGTTGATCATTTTCAGCGTGGTGCTCTTGCCACAGCCCGACGGCCCGAGGAACACGCAGATCTCGCCTTCATTGACGGTCAGGTTCACCGAGTCCACGGCTTTGACATCCTTGCCGTTGCTCTTGAAGGTTTTGCTGAGGTTTTGAAGTTCGATCATTTTAATAGTCCTTTCGGGGTCAGCGAGCGTTGCAGCCATTGCAGAAGGAGGTCGGCGAAGATGGCCAGGAGGCTGACCAGCAAGGCGCCGACGATCAGCATCGACATATCGCTGCGGCTGATGGAAGCGAGGATGAGCACGCCCAGGCCACCGGCGCCGATGGTGGCGGCGATGGTCATGACGCCGATGTTCATGACCACGGCGGTGCGCACGCCAGCCAGGATCACCGGCACGGCGATGGGCAGTTCGACCATGCGCAGGCGCTGGCCGAAGGTCATGCCGATGCCGCGGGCGGCTTCGCGAATACCGGGTTCGACCCCGGTCAGGGCCAGGTAGGTGTTGCGCATGATCGGTAACAGTGAATAAAGAAACACCGCGGTGATCGCCGGCATCGGCCCCAGGCCTTGGCCGAACTTGGAATAGAACGGCAGCAGCAGCCCGAACAGGGCAATCGACGGAATCGTCAGCAGCACCGTGGCGCTGGCCTGCAACGGGCCGGCGAGCGCCGGGAAGCGGGTCATGAAAATGCCCAGCGGCACGCCGATCACGATTGCCAGGGTCACGGCGATGCCCACCAGGGTGATGTGCTGCCAGGTCAGGTGCAGCACCAGCGGCCAGTCCAGATGGGAAAAGGCGTCAAGAAAATCCATGGCTTTTCCTCCAGGTCATTGGGTTGAGAGCAGCGAATGCTGACGCAGGAAATCGGCGGCAACGGCGGAAGGGCTTTCATGATCCACGTCCACGCGGGCGTTGAGCTGGCGCATGGTTTCGTCGTCGAACAGTTCGGCCAGGGGCTTGAGTTGCGCGGCCAGTTGAGGGTGCGCGTCAAGGAATGCCTGGCGTACCACCGGCGCGGCGGTGTAGTCGGGGAAGTAATGCTTGTCGTCTTCCAGCAGCTTCAGTTTGAAGGCATTCAGGCGCCCGTCGGTGGTGTACACCAAACCGGCGAAAACCTGGCTGTTGCGCAGCGCCGTGTAGACCAGGCCCGCGTCCATCTGGCGGATGTTTCTGCGGGTCAGGTTCATACCGTACTGCTTGACCATGCCGGCCAGGCCGTCGGAACGGTTGGCGAACTCGGTGTCCAGGGCAACCAGATGGTTCTCGTCGGCCTCGGCCTGCAACACCGTGTTCAACTGGCTGATGGAGTTGATCTGCGGGTACTTCTTCGCGACTTTTTCAGGAAGGGCCAAGGCGTAGGTGTTGCTGAATTTCGACGGAGCAAGCCAGACCAGGCCTTTTTTCGCGTCGAGTTCTTTCACTCGGGCGTAGGATTGGGCGCTGTCGAGTTTTTCGGTGACATGGTTGTAGGCCACCAACGACACGCCGGTGTACTCCCAAAGCACATCCAATTGCCCGGATTCCTGGGCGCTACGGGCCAGGTTGCTTCCCAGGCCGCCGGTGACTTGCGCGTCGTAACCTTTGTCACGCAGGTATTGCGCGGTGATTTCCGCCAGCAATGTCTGCTCGGTGAATACCCGGGCGCCGAGGCGGATCAGCGGTTTTTCAGCGGCTTGGGCAAACCCTGCGAACAGCAGCAGGCAGCCCAGAATCAAGCTCATCTTCTTCATAACGTTTCCTTTATCCAGCCAGGCTCAGGACGGTCGTAGACCGCGTTCCAGCCAGAGGCGGCTGGCCAGTGTCACCAGCCCGTCGAGCAGCAAAGCGAGCAGGGCGGTGCAGGCTGCGCCGAGCAGCAATTGCGGCTGGTTGTTCAAGGCGATGCCGGGGAAGATCAGGCTGCCAAGGCTGTTGGCGCCGATCAGGAACGCCAGGGGCGCGGTGCCGACGTTGATCGCCAGGGCCACGCGCACCCCGCCGACTATGATTGGCACGGCGTTGGGCAATTCGACTTTCCACAACACCTGGCGCGCAGTCATGCCGATGCCGATAGCGGCTTCCTTGAGGGAACCCTGAACGTTTTTCAGGCCTTCATAGGTGTTGCGCACGATGGGCAATAGTGAGGCGAGGAAGAGGGCGAAGATGGCGGGCCCGTTGCCGATGCCCAGGACGCCTAGGGCGATGGCCAATACGGCCAGGGGGGGCACGGTGTTGCCGATGTTGAACACTTGCATGAAGCGTTCGGCACGCCCGACCATGCCGGGGCGGCTGAGGAGTATGCCGGCTGGGATGCCGACTATCAGGGCCGCCAACATGGATGCCAATACAAGCATCAGGTGCGCTTGCAGGTAAAACAGCAGATCGTCGCGGTAGCGTTGGATCGTATCGATGCCAATCCAGTGGACCAACAGGGCCAGGAGTGCGACGACGAACGCAGCCCCTGTCAGCCCTTTGCCATAGCGGATAGCCACAGGCGGACTCCTTTTTCTTTTAGTCGGCGCACGCTTTGCTCGGGCGGCAAACCATCATGGGATGCCGGGAAAACGTTCGCGAGAAGCAGCTCTTTTCGAGGCGGGTCAAAGGACCGTCGAAGCGAGCCATGGGCGCAGCCTCGTCAGGCTAACTTGCTGATTTTGCAGGCCCCGACGGTTGCTCATATCAGGGTTGTGGACGGCTCCACGCGGCAAAAGGTTCCCATGCTGGGCAGCATTTGGCCACCCTCGATGTGCTCAACGGTTCGGTTCCTGGCCCAAGTTGAGCTATAATCGCCGCCCTTTTTTGAATCACCTGCCAGGCGATTTCCCATGACCAAACAGGCCGCCGAAGTCGCGAAACGCCGCACTTTCGCCATTATTTCCCACCCCGATGCCGGTAAGACCACCATCACCGAAAAGCTCTTGCTGATGGGCAAGGCGATTGCGGTGGCCGGCACGGTGAAATCCCGCAAGTCCGACCGCCATGCCACCTCTGACTGGATGGAGATGGAAAAGCAGCGGGGTATCTCCATTACCACGTCGGTCATGCAGTTCCCGTATCGCGATCACATGATCAACCTGCTCGACACCCCGGGCCACGAAGACTTCTCGGAAGACACCTACCGCACCCTGACCGCGGTGGACTCGGCCTTGATGGTTCTCGACGGCGGTAAGGGCGTCGAGCCACGGACCATCGCGCTGATGGACGTCTGCCGTCTGCGTGACACGCCGATCGTGAGCTTCATCAACAAGCTCGACCGCGACATCCGCGACCCGATCGAATTGCTCGACGAGATCGAAGCCGTCCTCAAGATCAAGGCCGCGCCGATCACCTGGCCGATCGGTTGCTATCGCGACTTCAAGGGCGTGTACCACCTGGCCGACGACTACATCATCGTCTACACCCCAGGCCACGGCCATGAACGCACCGAAACCAAGATCATCCAGAAGCTCGACTCCGACGAAGCCCGCGCGCACCTGGGCGATGAGTACGAGCGTTTCGTCGAGCAACTGGAGCTGGTGCAGGGCGCCTGCCATGAGTTCAACCAACAGGAATTCATCGATGGGCAACTGACCCCGGTGTTCTTCGGGACCGCCCTGGGCAACTTCGGCGTCGACCATGTGCTCGACGCCGTGGTCGACTGGGCCCCGCGCCCGCTGCCGCGCGTTGCCAACGAGCGCACCGTGGAGCCGGTGGAAGAGAAGTTCGCAGGCTTCGTGTTCAAGATCCAGGCGAACATGGACCCCAAGCACCGCGACCGCATTGCCTTCATGCGTATCTGCTCCGGCAAATACGAAAAAGGCATGAAGATGCGCCACGTGCGCACCGGCAAGGACGTGCGTATCGGCGATGCCTTGACCTTCTTCTCCTCGGAACGCGAGCAACTGGAAGAAGCCTTCGCCGGTGACATCATCGGCCTGCACAACCACGGCACCATCCAGATCGGCGACACCTTCACCGAAGGCGAAGCCCTGGGCTTCACCGGCATCCCGCACTTCGCCCCGGAACTGTTCCGCCGCGTACGCCTGAAGGACCCGCTCAAATCCAAGCAGTTGCGCCAAGGTTTGCAGCAATTGGCCGAAGAAGGCGCCACCCAGGTGTTCTTCCCGGAGCGCAGCAATGACATCATCCTCGGCGCCGTCGGTGTGCTGCAGTTCGACGTCGTCGCCAGCCGCCTGAAAGAGGAATACAAGGTTGAGTGCTCCTACGAGCCGATCACCGTTTACTCCGCCCGTTGGGTCGAATGTGGCGATAAGAAAAAGCTTGAGGAATTCTCCAACAAGGCCGTGGAAAACCTTGCGCTGGATGGTGGTGGGCATTTGACCTACCTGGCGCCTACCCGGGTGAACCTGGCGCTGATGGAAGAGCGCTGGCCGGATGTGAAATTCCGCGCGACGCGGGAGCATCACTAAGCAGTAAGCGTTTAAAGCCAAAAGCTGTGGGAGCGAGCCTGCTCGCGAAAGCGATAGGTCAGCTTGCCTAGATGTTGGTTGTGCCGGCCTCTTCGCGGGCAAGCCCGCTCCCACAATGGTCTTGTGTCAGATCCTCGATCTCCCGGTCATCCATAGCCCCTGTGGGAGCGAGCCTGCTCGCGAAAGCGGTGGGTCAGGCTGCCTGGATGCTGGATGTGCCGACCTCTTCGCGAGCAGGCTCGCTCCCACACTGGGTTTTGGGTGTTAGTTGGTTTTGAAATAAGGCTTATTCGAAACCATTCTGTCGTGCGGGGGCATTTCTGGCGGTTCGGTGGCGTCTTATCTGGTGAACCGGGCAGTTCAGAACAAGATTTTCTTGAGCGCCGTCGGGCCCCGGCTTTATCCGGAAAAAGAAGGAATTGGTCATGAATAAGCTGCTACGCATGATGTTTTTGCTGAAGGTGTTGGTGATGCTGTCTCTCGGTTCAACGGTTGCCTGGGCTGAGTGCGATGAGCATGAAAAACATGCATCAAGCGGATCGGTGGCGCAGGGTGAGTTGATGCTTGCCGCGACCGATGCGGACGCAGGCGATCCGGACGATGGCGAGGATGATGATGGTTCGCCAATCGATACGCCGGATGATGAGGATCCGGAAGGCGATAGCCAGACGTAGATTTTTGACCTGAAGAAAACCCCTCCAGCCCCAACTGAGACTTAGTTGGGGGTGGAGGGGTTTTTTGTTTACTACTTGCTAATAACTTAGGCTGTCTACTGTCATCTTTGACAGTAGACAGCCCTATCCCGACGCGCATAGATTCGGCTCGACAAACGCTTCACATGTAATGTCAATACAGGGAGACGATCGTGGAGTCGTTATATTTTGCTGCCACACTTAACGTCTTAAGTGCGCTTATTCTTTGGGCCAGATATTCCTATGCCAAGCCGTCGGCATATTTTTGGAGTGGTCTCTGGATAACGAGTTTCATATCGAGTCTCATCTCAGTCGCCGTCGTTACAGGAGAGATGGAGGGGGCGTTGTTTTCTTTGCTAGGCGGAGTAGCTTTAGGGTTTTTAGTTCGTTTTTATATTCCAATTATCAGTCTGTTTGGTGTCGGGCTGCTGGTGGCTAGGTTTACTGTGCCTGTGGCTATCCTGATTTTTGTAAATCAAAAAATTCAGCAAGTGGAGTTGGGGATTTTACTTTGGGGTTGTATCTATGTTATTCAGCTTATTTGTCTGCTCATCGCGGTATTTTATATGCTTTGCAGAGTGCTTGAAGACTTGCCGAGATTTACCATCAATTTTCCGAAGCGTGATGCTGCGCTGCAAAAAATAAGTATGGCCGATGGGCGGTGGAATCCGTTGATTTCCATACATGTTCCTTGTTATGCGGAACCTCCGGCTTTGGTTATGGCCACCCTAAGTGCAGTGGCGAACCTTGAGTATAATAATTTTGAGGTGTTGGTTGTTGACAATAACACAAAAGATCCTGAGCTTTGGAAGCCGGTTGAAAAATTCTGTACAAAACTAGGGCAACGATTTTGTTTTTTTCATGTCGATCCTCTCGCTGGTGCAAAGGCGGGCGCCATAAATTTTGCGCTACGTCACTCGAACGTCGACGCAGAAATTGTTTTGATTATCGATGCGGATTATATAGTGGACCCTGCGTTCATAAGGCGATATATCGCACTTTTTGAAGATGAAAAAACGGGGTTCGTGCAGACCAGTCATGACTATCGGGAGTGGCGGGGTAATCCGTTTTTATCTGGCGTTTATCATCACTATTTAATTGGCCATAAAACAGTACATCCTGCCTTGAACGAATACGGTGCCGGTTATTTGGTGGGTACGGTGTGTATGGTTAGGCGTCATTTGATTGAAGAACTCGGCGGGTGGGCAGAATGGGCGCTTACCGAGGATCTGGAGCTGGCCATGAGAATTATGGCTAAGGGATATACAGGGCATGTATTCAGCGACACATGGGGCAAAGGGCTTATACCAGAAACTCTGGACGGGATAAAAAAACAACAGTTTCGTTGGTGGGCGGGAGCCACCCAGGAATTCAGGGTGAATTGGCGTCGATACCTTGGGCTGACTAACGAAAAAATGACGGTGGCTCAAAGAAGCTTGAGATTGTATACGACCTTTAAAGATTGTATCGGTGCGTGCGCATTTTTGGTGGATATATCTTTTTTTCTCGTTTGCGTCTTTCTGGTGTCGAGTTCGCAGGTATTGCAAATACCCCATGGTTTCTTGGGTTTGATTGGGGCGGCAGTGGTTGTAAAATTTCTTGAAATATGGATCGGCGTCAGAGAACTGGGGAGCAACGAAGTGCGTGATTATTTCATGACATTGATGCTCAAAGGTGCCCTGAGATGGGTGGGTGTGAAGGCGTTCATTTTACCTTTATTTAAACTCCAGATTTCGTGGGTTAGAACGAATAAGTTCAAACAATCCGGAAATTTTCTGCGAGGGGTTAAGTCGTCTTCGGTCGAAATTTTGATAGGGCTCATTTATCTCCTGTGTGCTCTGTTTCTCGTGCCTTTTGCACATTTCGTAGAGTTTGACCTCGTGGCGTTGGTGTCCATCTGGTTTTTTATTCAAGGCGGATCGTTCTTCTGTACGCTAGTCATGGCAATCGTTAGTGAGAGCGCATTGGATCAGGAGCGACTGGAATTAGCCAAGGTGACTGATAGCGAGGTGTGAGGATCTAGCGCTTGGCGCTAAGTTGACGCGCGGCTTGTGGGGGCGAGCTTGCTCGCGATGGCGGCGTTTTTCAAGGTAGTGGTTCAGCTTGCATGGACGGGCTGCCGGCCTTGTAGTCGAGGCGCCTACAAATGCCGGCCAGCCCTTTTGATGTGCGGCGAGTTGCTAGCGTGGATCGGCGATATCCAGCGCCCGATTCGCCAGTAGCTCACTCACCTCTGTCACTTGCAGGATCCCCATCGCAACATGCCGGCGAGAACCCTCAAGATCGAACGCCAAGTCGCTGATCATGGCGTTGGCGGAGGCCAGGTTTTCGCTGAGGTTGGCGAGCAGGCTTTCAGTATCGATGCTCTCGACGACAGTGAAGAGCTGCGCTGCTGACGGGGCTTTCTTGGCTTTGGCCTGTTCCGGCTTCAAATAATAATCGAGCGCCCGCTCAGTGGCTTCGTGGAATTTTTCCGGGGCGAGGCTTGAATAGGACGAGGTGGGGTCTGATTCTGGTGGGTTTTTGTGCCACTTCTCCATTCTTGATCACCCAAACCCAGGCAATGGGAAACGGCGATCAGCACCTTTTGTAATAAGGTTTATTCAAAACTTGTCTTTACGATGGCGGCATTTCTAGCTGTTTCGGGGCGTCCTATCTTGTGTGCTACTTTGTTCAAAATTAGCTTCCCTTAAGCGCCATCGGGCTCTGCTGTATCCGGATAAAGAAGGAATTGGGCTATGAATAAGCTGCTGCGCATGATGTTTTTGCTGAAAGTTTTGGTGGTGCTTTCCCTCGGCTCAACGGCTGCGTGGGCCGAGTGCGATGAGCATGAGAAACACGCCTCGAGCGGTTCGGTGGTGCAAGGCGAGATGATGCTGGCCGCGACCGATGCGGACGCAGGCGATCCGGACGATGGCGAGGATGATGATGGTTCGCCAATCGATACACCGGATAGCGATGAAGATGCAGAGGGCGATAGCCAGACGTAGATTTCTGACCTAAAGAAAACCCCTTCAGCCCCAACTGAGAGTCAGTCGGGGCTGGAGGGGTTTTTTATGCCAGATGTACTGCCCCCAAGGCGAAGATTCACCCCTGTGGCGAGGGAGCTTGCTCCCGCTGGCCTGCGCAGCGGGCCCAAGAAAGGGGGGCCGCTGCGCGGCCCAGCGGGAGCAAGCTCCCTCGCCACAAGAGCTTTATCTACCTTCTGCGTTTATGCAGCACCGTCGAGGAACCGCTCGGCGTAGTGACACGCCACCAACCGGTTATCCAACGGCCGCAACGCCGGTTCTTCAGTCTTGCAGCGCTCGGTCGCGTACGGGCAGCGCTTGTGGAAGGCGCAGCCGGACGGCGGGTTCAACGGGTTGGGCAGTTCGCCGACGATCTTGATCTTCGGCTTGTTCGGGTCCGGGTGGATGGTCGGGGTGGCCGACAGCAGCGCCTGGGTGTATGGGTGCAGCGGGCGGCTGTAGATCGACTCGTTGGGGCCCATTTCCACTGGGCGGCCGAGGTACATCACCATCACGTCGTCAGCGACGTGCTGGACCACCGCCAGGTTGTGGGAAATGAACACGTAGGCGGTGTTGAATTCCTGTTGCAGGTCCATGAACAGGTTCAGTACCTGGGCCTGGATCGATACGTCCAGCGCCGAGGTCGGTTCGTCCGCCACCAGCACCTTGGGTTGCAGCATCATGGCGCGGGCCAGGGCGATGCGCTGGCGCTGGCCGCCGGAGAACATGTGCGGGTAGCGCTGGTAATGCTCGGGACGCAAGCCCACCTGCTTCATCATTGCCTGGACTTTCTCACGCCGCTCGGTGGCCGACAGGTTGGTGTTGATCAGCAACGGCTCGGCCAGTTGATCACCGATTTTCTGCCGCGGGTTGAGGGACGCATACGGGCTCTGGAACACCATCTGCACGTCTTTACGCAGTTGCTTGCGTTCGGCCTTGTTGGCGCCAGCCACTTCCTGACCGGCGATTTTCAAGGAGCCCGCGGACGGCTCTTCGATCAGCGTCAGAGCCCGGGCGAGGGTGGATTTGCCGCAACCGGATTCGCCCACCACGGCCAGGGTCTTGCCGGCCTCCAGTTCGAACGACACCCCGTTGAGGGCGCGCACAGTCGCATGGCCCTTGAACATGCCACGGGACACTTCGTAATGACGGGTCAGGTCACGGGCGGTAAGTACGACGGCCATCACGCCACCTCCTGGTTCAACGGGTAGAAGCAGCGGGCGAGGCTGTTGGTTTTCGGATCGAGAGCAGGGCGCTCCTGGCGACAGTTGTCGCGCACATACGGGCAGCGCGGCGACAGCAGGCAGCCTTGCGGACGGTCATAGCGACCGGGAACGATACCCGGCAAGGTCGCCAGGCGCTCGGCGCCCATGCTGTGTTCCGGAATCGCCGCCAGCAGCGCTTCGCTGTATGGGTGGGCGGGAATGTCGAACAACTGAGGCACCTTGCCCACTTCCACGGCCTGGCCGGCGTACATCACGCACACGCGCTGGGCGGTTTCAGCCACGACGGCGAGGTCGTGGGTGATCAGCACCAGGCCCATGTTCTGCTCTTTTTGCAGGGCCAGCAGCAGGTCCATGATCTGCGCCTGGATGGTCACGTCCAGGGCGGTGGTCGGTTCATCGGCAATCAACAACTTCGGCTCGCCGGCAATCGCCATGGCAATTGCCACGCGCTGGCTCATGCCGCCGGACAGTTGGTGCGGGTACGCGTCCATGCGGCTCGCGGCGCCGGGAATTTCGACTTTTTCCAGCAGTTCGATGGCGCGCTTGCGGGCGGCTTTGCCGGACATCTTCAGGTGCAGGCGCAGCACTTCTTCGATCTGGAAACCGACGGTGTAGCTGGGATTGAGCGCGGTCATCGGGTCCTGGAACACCATCGCCAGGTCCTTGCCGACGATCTGCCGACGCTGGCGGTTGCTCAGCTTGAGCATGTTCTTGCCGTCGAAGTTCAGCGCGTCGGCGGTGACGATGCCTGGGTGCTCGATCAGGCCCATCAGCGCCATCATGGTCACGGATTTACCCGAACCCGATTCGCCGACGATCGCCAGGACTTCGCCTTTGTCCACGCTCAGGTCCAGGCCGTCGACCACCGGCACGGCGGTGGCGTCGCCGAAGCGGACGTTGAGATTCTTGATTTCTAGCAGTGACATGGGAATCTCCTCAGGCGGCATTCTTGAGTTTCGGGTCCAGCGCATCGCGCAGCCCGTCGCCCATCAGGTTGATTGCCAGCACGCTGAGCAAAATGGTCAAGCCAGGCAGGCTCACGACCCACCAGGCGCGTTCGATGTAGTCGCGGGCCGAGGCCAGCATGGTGCCCCATTCAGGGGTTGGCGGCTGCACGCCGAGGCCGAGGAAGCCCAGGGCGGCGGCGTCGAGGATCGCCGAGGAAAAGCTCAGCGTCGCCTGGACGATCAGCGGTGCCATGCAGTTGGGCAGCACGGTGATGAACATCAGGCGCGGCAGGCCGGCACCGGCCAGGCGGGCGGCGGTCACGTAGTCGCGGTTCAGTTCGCCCATCACGGCGGCGCGAGTCAGGCGCACGTAGGATGGCAGCGAGACGATGGCGATGGCGATCACGGTGTTGATCAGGCCTGGGCCGAGGATGGCGACGATCGCCACGGCCAGCAGCAAGGACGGCAGGGCGAGCATGATGTCCATCAGACGCATGATGGTCGGGCCGAGGATGCGCGGGAAGAACCCGGCGAACAGCCCCAGCAGGATGCCCGGGATCAACGACATCACCACCGACGACAAGCCGATCAGCAGCGACAGGCGCGAGCCCTGGATCAGGCGCGACAGCAGGTCGCGGCCCAGTTCGTCGGTGCCCAGCAGGAATTGCATCTGCCCACCTTCCAGCCAGGCCGGTGGCGTCAGCAGGAAGTCACGGTATTGCTCGCTCGGGTCATGAGGCGCGACCCACGGAGCGAAGATCGCGCAGAACACGATCAGGATCATGAACATCAGCCCGGCGACGGCGCCCTTGTTGCGGGAAAACGCTTGCCAGAATTCTTTGTAAGGGGACGGGTACAGCAGGCTTTGATCGACTGCTACCGCGGTAGTTGGAGTACTCATGGTCTTGATCTCAGCGCTGGTGACGGATACGTGGGTTGGCAAAGCCGTAGAGGATGTCCACGACGAAGTTGACCAGAATCACCAGGCAGGCGATTAACAGGATGCCGTTCTGCACCACGGGATAGTCCCGGGCGCCGATGGCTTCGATCAACCACTTGCCGATGCCCGGCCAGGAGAAGATCGTTTCGGTCAGGACCGCACCGGCCAGCAGCGTGCCCACTTGCAGGCCGACCACCGTCAGCACCGGGATCAGCGCGTTGCGCAGGCCATGCACGAACACCACGCGCGACGGCGACAGGCCCTTGGCCTTGGCGGTGCGGATGTAGTCTTCGCGCAGCACTTCGAGCATCGAAGAGCGGGTCATGCGGGCGATCACCGCCAGCGGAATGGTGCCCAGCACGATCGCCGGCAGGATCAGGTGATGCAGCGCATCGAGGAACGCGCCCGGCTCGTCGGCCAGCAGCGTGTCGATCAGCATGAAGCCGGTTTTCGGCTCGATGTCGTAGAGCAGGTCGATCCGCCCCGACACCGGCGTCCAGCCCAGGGACACCGAGAAGAACATGATCAGGATCAGGCCCCACCAGAAAATCGGCATCGAGTATCCCGCGAGGGAGACGCCCATCACCCCATGGTCGAACAGGGATCCTCGCTTGAGTGCCGCGATCACCCCAGCCAGCAGGCCCAGGATACCGGCGAACAACAGGGCGGCCATGGACAGTTCCAGGGTCGCGGGGAACAGGGAGCTGAACTCGGTCCATACGCTTTCACGGGTACGCAGCGATTCGCCGAGATCGCCCTGGGCCAGTTTGCCGATGTAGTCCAGGTATTGGGCATACAGCGGTTTGTTGAGGCCAAGGCGTTCCATTGCCTGTGCATGCATTTCGGGATCGACCCGACGTTCGCCCATCATCACTTCCACGGGGTCGCCGGGGATCATGCGAATCAACGCGAAGGTCAGCAAGGTGATGCCGAAGAACGTGGGGATCAATAATCCCAGTCGGCGGGCAATAAAACTAAACATCTTCAGGTGTACCTCATCAGCCGGTTAGGCGTGCCCTTCGAGGCTTGGGGTCAAGCGTCGAAGGGCGTTTTCTTATCTACTTCACCTGGGTGGTGGCGAAGTTGTTGGTGGTGAGCGGGCTAATCACGTAGCCCTCTACGTTCTTGCGCATTGCCGTGAACATGCGGGTGTGGGCCATGCTGATCCATGGCTGGTCCTGGTTGAAGATCACCTGGGCCTGTTCATAGAGCCTGGCGCGCTCCTCGGGGTTCACTGTGGCGCGTGCCTGGTCGAGCAGCGCCTGGAATTTCTCGTTGCACCAGCGCGCGTAGTTTTCGCCGTTCTTGGCGGCTTCGCAACTGAGCATAGGCGTCAGGAAGTTATCCGGGTCGCCGTTGTCGCCCGCCCATCCGGCGGACACCATGTCGTGCTCGCCGTTTTTCGCGCGCTTGAGCATTTCGCCCCACTCCATCACGCGGATGTCGACCTTGATCCCGACTTTCGCCAGGTCGGCCTGCATCATTTGCGCGCCGAGCATCGGGTTGGGGTTGGTCGGGCCGCCGCCGTTGCGGGTGAACAAGGTAAACACGGTGCCTTCCGGCACGCCGGCTTCCTTGAGCAACTGGCGGGCCTTGTCGAGGTCGCGGGTCGGGTTCTTCAGTTCGTGATTGAAGCCCAGCAGTGTCGGCGGGTACGGGTTAACCGCCACGGTGGCGTTGCCCTTGCCGAACAGGGCGTTGACGTAGGCTTCCTTGTCGAAGGCCAGGTCGATGGCCTTGCGTACACGCACGTCGCTCATGTACTTCTTGCTGGTGTTCAGCGCGGTGTAGGAAACGGTCATCGCGTCCAGCTCGGTGACCTTCAGGTTCGGGTCTTTCTTGATGCTGGGGATGTCATCGGGTTTTGGGTACAGCGCGATCTGACATTCGTTGGTCTTGAGTTTCTGCATGCGCACGTTGTTGTCGGTGGCGATGGCCAATACCAGCGCATCGGCCGGTGGCTTGCCACGGAAGTAGTCCGGGTTGGCCTTGAAGCGAACCTGGGCGTCCTTGTTGTAGCGCTGGAAGACGAATGGGCCGGTGCCGATCGGCTTGCTGTTGAGGTCGCCGGCCTTGTTGGCCTTGAGCAACTGGTCGGCGTATTCAGCCGGGTAGATCGAAGAGAACGCCATGGCGATGTCGGCCAGGAACGGCGCTTCGCGGCGGGTCAAGGTGAACTTGACCGTGTGCTCGTCGACTTTCTCGACGTTTTTCAGCAGCTCCTTGAAGCCCATGCTTTCAAAGTAGGGGAAGCCCACGCTCGACAGTTTATGCCACGGATGATTCGGGTCCAGCTGGCGCTGAAAGCTCCAGACCACGTCGTCGGCGTTCATGTCGCGGGTCGGCTTGAAGTAATCGGTGGTGTGGAACTTGACGCCCTTGCGCAGGTGGAAGGTGTACGTCAGGCCATCGTCGCTGATGTCCCAGGATTCGGCCAAAGCCGGAATCACTTCGGTGGTGCCGGGCTTGAAATCAGCCAGGCGATTGAAAATGGTTTCCGCCACGGCATCGGCGGTGACTGCAGTCGTGTACTGGACCATGTCGAAGCCTTCCGGACTGGCTTCTGTGCAAACCACAAGGGGTTTGGCCGTGGCGCCAACGGCGACACTCAGCAGCGCGGCGGCGATGGCGGCGCGTAGGGGGTTCATGTTCATCGTCAATCCTCTGCAATCGGGTAATTGGCAAAAGACCGGGCGGGCGACCTTATGAGTCGACCGCCCGGTGGCAGTTTAGAGAATGTTGAACGGGATGGTGGTGACCAGACGGAATTCATTGATGCTGCCGTCGGCCTGGTTCTCGCTGGCGCGGTGAGCGGTGTAGGTCGCACGAATCGCGGTGGCCTTCAACGGACCGCTCTGCACGGCGTAGGAAGCACCGATGCCGTACTCGTAGTGATGTTCACCGTCCATGGCCTGGACGCCGTCGTAACCCTTGCCAACTACGCCTTTGTTACCGGTGTAGTGAGTGCCATCGATACCCCAGCCGCGGGCTTGGTAGACGTTGAACTTCAGGCCCGGCACGCCGTACTCGGCCATGTTCAGGCCATAGGCGATCTGGAAGGATTTCTCGTTCGGGCCGTTGAAGTCCGACAGCAGGGAGTTGGCCAGGTAGATGCCGTTGGTTTCGTGCAGGTAGTCGAAGTACTCGTCGCCATTGATTTCCTGGTACGAGAAGGTCACGGTATGAGCCTGGTGAGTCAGGCCGAACGACAGCGAGTAAGTATCGTTGTCGATATCGCCCAGCAGGGCAGAACCCGAATCGACGGTCTTATAGTAGTTCAGGCCAGTGGTCAGGCTCAGTACCGAGCTGTCGCCAAGCACGTGGCTGGCGCCGAAGTAGTACTGGTTCCACAGGTCTTCGGCCTGGGTGCCCCACAGGCTGGTGGTCAGGCTGGCGAGCGGCTGGTAAGTGATACCGGCGGTATTTACATGGTCGGCTTCAGCCGAGGAGTTACCGTATTCGGAGCGGAACTTGCGCTGGCTCTGTTCGGTACGAGGCGAGTTGCGATCGAAGGTGCCGATATCGAAAGACAGGTTCTCCAGCTCTTCGCTGTGCAGGCTCACACCTTCGAAGCTCGAAGGCAGGGCACGGTTGCCGATCACATCGACCATCGGGCTGCTGAAATTCTGGCGACCTGCAGTCAGGGTAGTGTTCGAGACACGGGCCTTGACGTTGGCCAGGCCCAGCTTGCTCCACTGGTCGACAGCATCGCCGCCACTCTCAGTCAGGGTACGGTTGTTTCCGCGGCCGCCTCGTCCTGGCTCTGGAGCGCCACCATTGGCCGATGCCAGATTCTTGCGGTCGCGCTCCAGCGCGATAGCGTTGTAGGCAGCCACTTCGGTACTGAAGCCAACAGTGCCCTCGGTGAAGCCCGAGTTGTACTTGATGATGGTGCCTTGCATCCAGTTGATGCGGCGATCAGTTGGAGCCAGGGCGCCGTTCTTCTGATACGAGAATTTTGCGCCACGCTTGAGTTGTTCGTTGGAGTACCAGTTACGGGTACTGCCCTCAAGCTTTTGCCCTTCAATAAAGCCCTTGGCTTCGGATTGAGCGCTGCTGGTCTTGACCGTCACCGGCGTAACCGCCTGGCTCTGGGACTCTGCATAGGCCGTCGCGGTGATGCTGCTGATGGCCAAGGCCAGTATCGCGGTGCTGCTCAGTTTCATCGGTAACGCTCCTTTCTTTCTTTTTTATGCCGTTCTTTTTTGGTGATACGGCTATTTGGTTTACAGCTCATTTGCAGCGTGCAAACGTTTGCCTGGCGCCGGATCGGCGAATTACGGCAAAACGTCTGCGTGAGGGCTTCCAGGGAAGCCCTCGCTGTGCGGCGATACGGTTATGGGTTCAGGCTGACGCCCGAGAAGACGTTGCGACCGAAGGGGCTGACTTTGAACCCTTCGACTTTGGCGCTCAGCGGCTGGTTGACCGTCGAGTGGGCAACAGGGGTGATCGGCACTTGCTGCTTGAGCAACTGCTGGGCCTGTTTGTAGAGCACGGTGCGCTTTTCGCGGTCGGTGACGATCTTGGCCTGCTTGATCAGCTTGTCGTAATCCTGGTCACACCACATGGAGTAGTTGTTGCCACCGATGGCGTCACAGCTATATAGCGTGCCCAGCCAGTTGTCCGGGTCACCGTTGTCGCCGGTCCAGCCGATCAGGCTGATGTCGTGCTCGCCGTTCTTGGTGCGCTTGATGTACTCGCCCCATTCATAGCTGACGATCTTCACTTTCAGGCCGATCTTCGCCCAGTCGGCCTGGAGCATCTCGGCCATCAGCTTGGCGTTGGGGTTGTATGGGCGTTGCACGGGCATGGCCCAGAGGGTGATTTCGGTGCCTTCCTTGACTCCGGCGGCCTTGAGCAGCTCTTTGGCTTTTTCCGGGTTGTAAGGCGTGTCCTTGATGGTCTCGTCGTAGGACCATTGGGTCGGTGGCATGGCGTTCTGCGCCAGTTGCCCCGCGCCCTGGTACACCGCGTTGAGAATCCCTTGCTTGTTCACCGCCATGTCCAGCGCACGGCGCACTTCGACCTGGTCGAAGGGTTTGTGGCGAGTGTTATAAGCGATGTAGCCGAGGTTGAAGCCGGGCTTCTCGATCAACTGCAGCTTGGGATCGTTCTTCAAGGCGGGCACGTCGGCAGGACGCGGATGCAGCGTGACCTGGCATTCGTTGGCCTTGAGTTTCTGCACCCGCACCGACGCATCGGTGTTGATGGAGAAGATCAGGTTTTTCAGCTTCACCCGCTCCGGTGCCCAGTACTTGTCGTTGGCGACGTAGCGAATGTTGGAGTCTTTCTGGTAGCTCTTGAACTCGAACGGCCCGGTGCCGATCGGCTTTTGGTTGATATCGCTCGGCTTGCCGCCCTTGAGCAACTGGTCGGCATATTCAGCCGACAGGATCGAGGCGAAGCTCATAGCGATGTTCTGGATGAACGCGGCGTCGACGCTGTTCAGCGTCATGACTACCGTCAGCGGCCCGGTCTTTTCTACCTTGGCGATGTTCTTGTTCAGGCTCATGCCGTTGAAGTACGGGAACTCAGTGGGGTAGGCCTTGCGGAACGGATGCTGCGGGTCAAGCATGCGGTTGAAGGTGAACAGCACGTCGTCGGCGTTGAAATCCCGGGTCGGCTTGAAGTAATCGGTGGTATGAAACTTCACCCCTTCGCGCAGGTGGAAGGTGTACTTCAAGCCGTCTTCGGAAATGTCCCAGCTTGTTGCCAGGCCCGGGACGACATTGGTCGCGCCTTTTTCAAACTCGGCCAGGCGGTTGTACAGCGGCTCGGCGGCGTCGTTATCAGTGGCGGTGGTGTATTGCGCGGTGTCGAAACCGGCGGGGCTGCCTTCGGAACAGAACACCAGGCTGCCGCCGGCGGCCTGGGCTGCGGATGTGGCGGCCAGCAGGCCGGTGCCCAGCAATGCGGATAAAACCAAGGTATGGCGCATGACGCTCCCTCTCTCGTTCGGGGTGTTTGTCAGCGAACCGGCGTCCTTCTTCGGGGACAGGTCCGGGGCACTGGGCTCATTCCATTGCGTAAAACAGCGATGCCACAGCATTAGCAAACCGGTAGCCCGACGGTATGAGTCGTGGGCGAGGCGGTAAATGCGTAACGCCTGAAAGACATGTGGGAAAAGGCGATGCCCTCTCGGCTACCGCTGTGTGCGGTGCTTCCAAAGGCAGGCGGTTTCCTTGGGTCTTGGCGGATAGCACAACGGCGACGTTGAAAGCGCCGCCGTTGCCTATCGTTATTTGCTGACGCTGACGCCGTAGAAGGAGTTCAAGCCAAATGGGCTGATCTTGAAGTCCTGCACGTTGGCGCGCATGGGTTGATACACCGTCGAGTGAGCGATAGGTGTCATCGGCACAGCATCCTTGAGGACGTGTTGTGCCTGTTTGTAGAGGTCGGTGCGCTTGGCCTGGTCGGTGGTGCGCTTGGCTTCTTTCACGAGGCCGTCGAACTTCTTGTCACACCATTTGGAAAAGTTGTTGCCTTGCAGCGAGTCGCAGCCAAACAGCACGTTGAGCCAGTTGTCCGGGTCACCGTTGTCACCGCTCCAGCCAATGATCATGGCCTGGTTCTCGCCACCTTTGGAACGCTTGATGTACTCGCCCCATTCGTAGCTGGTGATCTTGACCTTCAGGCCGATCTTGGACCAGTCATTCTGCAGCATTTCCGCCATCAGTTTGGCGTTCGGGTTGTACGGACGCTGAACCGGCATGGCCCACAGAACGATCTCTGTGCCTTCCTTGACGCCGGCTTCCTTGAGCAGCGCCTTGGCTTTCTCTGGGTCGTATTTGGCATCTTTGATGGTGGTGTCGTAGGACCACTGGGTCGGTGGCATGGCGTTGACCGCCAGCTGGCCCGCTCCTTGGTACACAGAGTCGATGATCTGTTGCTTGTTCACGGCCATGTCCAAGGCTTGACGAACTCGCAGGTCAGCCAGTGGGTTGGGCTTGTCGTCGCCTTTGACTTTGTCCATCACGTTGTAAGCTACATAGCCCAGGTTGAAACCCGCCTGATCAGGCATCTTCAGCGCTTTGTCGTCCTTCAGGGCCTGGAGGTCGGCCGGGCGTGGGAAGAGAGTGATCTGGCACTCGTTCTTCTTCAACTTCTGGATACGCACCGACGGGTCGGTGGTGATGGCGAAGATCAGGTTGTCGATCTTCACGTCTTCAGGCTTCCAGTATTCCTTGTTGCCGGTGTAGCGGATGTTGGAATCTTTCTGGTAGCTCTTGAACACGAACGGGCCGGTGCCGACCGGCTTCTGGTTGATGTCCGGGGCCTTGCCTTCCTTGAGCAGTTGGGCGCTATATTCGGCGGACTGGATCGAGGCGAAGCTCATGGCCATGTTCTGGATGAACGCGGCGTCGACATCTTTGAGGGTGAACTTGACGGTGTGGTCGTCGACTTTATCGATCTTGGTGATGTTGGTGTCCATCCCCATGTCGGTGAAGTACGGGAATTCGGTTGGGTACGCCTTACGGAACGGGTCGTCCTTGTTGATCATGCGATTGAACGTGAACAGCACGTCGTCGGCATTGAATTCACGGGTCGGCTTGAAATACGGGGTGGTGTGGAACTTGACGCCTTCACGCAGGTGGAACGTATAGGTGAGGCCGTCTTCGGAGATGTCCCACTTGGTGGCCAGGCCAGGAATCACGGCGGTGCCGCCGCGCTCAAACTGGGTCAGGCGGTTGAACATGGTTTCTGCAGAGGCATCGAAGTCGGTTCCGGTGGTGTACTGACCGGGGTCGAAACCGGCCGGGCTGCCTTCGGAGCAGAACACCAGGTTAGTCGCGGCGGAAGCGAAAGGAGCGCTGGCTAACAAGCCTGCACCGACTAAAAACGGAATGACCGCGTGTTTAAGCATGTTGGCCTCATGATTTGTTGTCATTTTTGGATTTGAGGGCGACCTCGTGAGTCGTCCTGCGGATACTTATGCAGGCCCCATACCCAATGCAAGATCTAGAGCGGTTTCAACTCTGAAACAGTGGCACGAACGTACCTTAATGTCGCATCTTTGTAACTTTTGACGCATTTGATCGTTTGCGCAGGTTTTTTTGGGGCAAAAGGCGCCCGCTGGCGGTGCGGCGCAGGGCTGCTGCGCACCGCCATGGGGCGGGTTTTACTTGTTCAAACCCACGCCGTAGAAAGGTGTCAGGCCAAACGGGCTGAGTTTGAAATCCACCACTTCCTTGCGTATCGGCTGGAACACCGTTGAGTTGGCAATGGGTGTGATGGGCACCTGCTGCTTGAGGATTTTCTGCGCCTGCTGGTACAGCTCGATCCGTTTTTGCCGGTCGGTCGCGACCTTGGCCTGCTGGATCATCCGGTCATAGGCCGGGTCGCACCACTTGGCGTAGTTGCTGCCCTTGACCGCCGCGCAGCTATAAAGCACGCCGAGCCAGTTGTCCGGATCACCGTTGTCGCCGGTCCAGCCATAGATCATTGCGTCATGCTCGCCGTTCTTGGCGCGCTTGATGTATTCGCCCCATTCGTAGCTGACGATGTTCGCCTTGATACCAATCTTGGCCCAATCCTGCTGGATCATTTGCGCAGACATCCGCGCGTTGGGGTTGGAGGCGCGCTGCACCGTCATCGCCCATAAATCAATGGTTGTACCGGGCGCAACCCCGGCTTCCTTGAGGAGCGCCTTGGCCTTGGTCACGTCATGGGGCGCGTCCTGGATCGCAGGGTCGAACGACCATTGGGCCGGTGGCAAGGCGTTTTGCGCCAGTTGCCCAGCGCTCTGGTACACCGCTTTGATGATCGCTGGCTTGTCGATGGCCATGTCCAGCGCCTGACGGACCTTGAGCTGGTCCAGCGGCGGGTGCGTCACGTTGTAGGCCAGGAAGCCCAGGTTGAAGCCGGGCTGCTTGAGCACCTGCAGGTTCGGGTCTTGCTCCATCACTTCGATATCGGCCGGGCGCGGATAACCGCTGACCTGGCATTCGCCACGCTTGAGCTTTTGCAGGCGTACGGCGGCGTCCGGGGTGATGGAAAAAATCAGGTTGTCGAGCTTCACGTCCTCGGGTTTCCAGTACGCGGTGTTGGCGACGTAGCGGATCTGCGAATCCTTCTGGTAGCGCTTGAACACGAACGGCCCGGTGCCGACGGGTTTCTGGTTGAGGTCGCCGGCCTTGCCTTCTTTCAACAATTGCGCGGCGTATTCGGCCGATTGCACCGAGGCAAAACTCATCGCCAAATTTTGCACGAACGCGGCGTCGACGTTATTGAGGTTGAAGCGGACGGTGTGCTCGTCGACCTTCTCGACGCTCTTGATCGTGGTGTTCAGGCCCATGTCGGTGAAGTACGGCGATTCGGTGGGGTAGGCCTGGCGGAACGGGTGCTGAGGGTCGAGCAGGCGCTGGAAAGTGAACAGCACGTCGTCGGCGTTGAAGTCGCGGCTCGGGGTGAAGAACTCGGTGGTATGAAATTTCACACCCTCGCGTAGGTGGAAGGTGTAGGCCAGGCCATCGGGGGACACGTCCCAGCTTGAAGCCAACCCGGGCTCGACCTCGGTGCCGCCGCGCTTGAACTGGGTGAGGCGGTTGAAGACGGTTTCGGCCGAGGCATCGAAGTCGGTGCCGCTGGTGTATTGGCTTGGGTCGAAGCCGGCGGGGCTGGCTTCGGAGCAGTAGACCAGGGTGGTGGCGGCTTGGGCCATTGGGGCGCTGCTGATCAGGGCCAGCGCGAGCAGGAGGGGCTTGAAGGTGGTTCTGTCCATGAAATCCCTTGGGGGCAGTGAGGTTTTCAGGAGAGTAGCGTTGCGGGTGGGGGTGGTGGAAATATCGAAAAGTGAGGGGGACCGTGGGGTTTGGGTATAGCGTTTCTCCCGGGTCGTACACCTGTCAGGTCTGTGGGGGCAAAGCTGAACTGGTAGTCGACCTGGCTCTCCCGGTCATACCCAATCCATTTGCGGGAGCGAGCCTGCTCGCGAAGGCGGCCTTGTAGCCTGCCTATCTTTTCACGGATGTACCCGATCAGTTGTGGGTGGGTTTGTTCGCGAAGGTCACCTGAATGCCCAGGTGTGAAGGCTGTACATTTCATGCCTGGGAAAAACATTTTGACTTTTCAAGGAGGCCTAATCTTTCGCTGTCCACGTTCCATAAAACGTGGACAGTTCTCTCGTGCTGCTTTTGGAAATGTCAAAACTATTGTGCGACCCCGTTCTGAGAAGACCCCAGCAGAGGTCGAAGCAATATGCCTATGTCCCGCCGACCACCAAACCAGTGGCGAGGGAGCTTGCTCCCGCTGGGGCGCGAAGCGGCCCCAATAGCAGCGACTGCATCCATCTGATACACCTAGGTGTCTGGTTTGGGGCCGCTGCGCAGCCCAGCGGGAGCAAGCTCCCTCGCCACGGAGTTTTTGTCGCTCGGCTTCGGTGGTTCAGTCAGTAAGATTAACTGAACCACCGCCGATCATCACTGCATCAACACCTCAACAACCCCATCCGCCGTCATCGTCACTTTGCTGGTGCCTGCTTCCACTTCCGGCGTGACCGACTCGGCATCCATGGACGCCGCTTTCATCATCATCTGCGGGCGCATGTACGGTTGTGGATAACCGTTGGTGTTGAAGTTCAGGTTGACGATCTTGTAACCCTTGCCGCCCAAGGCTTCGGTGGCGAGTTGGGCGCGGGCCTTGAAGGCGTTGACGGCGTCCTTGAGCAGGGCGTCTTCGCTGGTCTGGCGGGTGGCGGTGGCGATGGCGAAGTCCATGCCGGCCATTTTCATGTCGGTGAGCAATTCACCGGTGAGTTTGGACAGGGCGGCGAAGTCGGCGCTTTCCAGGCGCAGCTCGGCGCGTTCGCGCCAGCCGGTGATCTTCTGACCCTTGTTATCGTAGACTGGGTAGCTGTTGCGGCTGCCTTGGCGCAAGTTGATGTCCTTGACCTGCTTGGCCTGGCCAATGGCTTTGTTCAGTGTGGTGCTGACGGTGGCCGCGAGTTTGGCCGGGTCGGTGTTCTGTTCCTCGGTGTAGAGGGTGACGATCATCAGGTCGCGGGCCACTTCCTGGCTGGCTTCGGCGCGCAGGGAAATCTGGTTGTAATGAAGCTCATCGGCGGCCACGGCCGGCAGGCTGGCGACGGTGCCGAGGCTGAGGGCGAGCAGGGCGGCGGGGCGACTGAACGTGTGCATGAAAGCTCCTTGGGATGATGCGCAGGGGTAGGTTCCGGGCCTGCGTGAACGATAAGACTCTAGCGTTTATGGTGCGGTTCGCACAGTTACAACTTCTATACAGATTGCGGCCCAGTGGCTTTTCGTGGCGAGGGAGCTTGCTCCCGCTCGGCTGCGCAGCAGTCGTAATCTTTTGGGCCTGCTGCGCCCGAAGCGTCGGACCGGTCCAGCGGGAGCAAGCTCCCTCGCCACAGGGGGCTATGTAGCGTCCAAAGCTGTGGCGCTTTGCCGCATATCCGCCGCTGCAAGCCCTGCCTTGGTTATACTCCATGCGATCCGCCTGGAGCGCTCATCAGGAGAGCTCATGCTCGCCCCTTTGCAAATGACTTCCGCTTCGCGCCAGAACCTATGGCGCCTGACGTTTATCCGCATTCTGGTCCTCGCAGCCCAGGCCGGCTCGGTGGGGCTTGCCTATTGGTTCGACCTGCTGCCGCTGCCTTGGCTGCAACTGGCAATCACGCTGGTCTTTTCCAGCGTACTTTGCGCGTTGACTGCGATTCGCCTGCGCACCTCATGGCCAGTGACCGAACTTGAATACGCTGTGCAACTGGCCTGCGACCTGTTTATCCACAGCGCGCTGCTGTATTTCTCCGGCGGCTCCACCAATCCTTTCGTCTCTTATTACCTGGTGCCGCTGACCATCGCCGCCGTGACACTGCCGTGGCGTTTTTCGCTGATCCTGTCCGGCATCGCCCTGGCGCTGTACACCTTGTTGCTGGCGCGCTTCTATCCGCTGGAAACCTTCCCCATCGCCCGGGAAAACCTGCAGATCTACGGCATGTGGCTGAGCTTCGCCCTGGCGGCTGCGGTCATCACCTTTTTTGCCGCGCGCATGGCCGAAGAATTGCGTCGCCAGGAAGAGTTGCGCGCGATCCGTCGTGAAGAAGGCCTGCGGGACGAGCAACTGCTGGCCGTGGCGACCCAGGCCGCCGGCGCTGCCCATGAACTGGGCACGCCGCTGGCGACCATGAGCGTGCTGCTCAAGGAAATGCGCCAGGACCATAAAGACCCGGCGTTGCAAGAAGACCTCAGTGTGCTGCAAGACCAGGTCAAGCTCTGCAAGGAAACCCTGCAATACCTGGTGCGCGCCGCCGAGGCCAACCGCCGGCTGGACATCGACATGCAGGCAGTCACCTTCTGGCTCGACGATGCCCTGAACCGTTGGCACCTGATGCGCCCCGAAGCCAGTTATCGCTTCCAGTGCCTGGGCAAGGGCACGGTGCCGCGCATGGCGCCGCCGCCGGACTTGACCCAGGCCTTGCTGAACCTGCTGAACAATGCCGCCGACGCCTGCCCGGAAAACTTGGAAGTGGTGCTGGACTGGGACGCCTATGAACTGACGATCTGTATTCGCGATCACGGCGCCGGTGTGCCGCTGGCGATTGCCGAGCAGATCGGCAAACCGTTTTTCACGACCAAGGGCAAGGGTTTCGGCCTGGGCCTGTTTTTGAGCAAGGCCAGCGTGACACGCGCCGGCGGCTCGGTGAAACTCTACCCCCATGAGGAAGGCGGTACGCTCACCGAGCTGCGCCTGCCCCATGCCGACCGAGGAGACGAATATGAGTGACGAGATCCAAGTCGACGGCGAAGAACTGCCGCACCTGCTGCTGGTGGATGACGACGCCACCTTTACCCGCGTCATGGCCCGGGCCATGTCCCGTCGCGGTTTTCGGGTCAGCACCGCCGGTTCCGCCGAAGAGGGCCTGACCATCGCCCAGGCCGACCTGCCGGACTACGCCGCCCTCGACCTGAAAATGGACGGCGACTCCGGCCTGGTGCTGCTGCCCAAGCTGCTGGAGCTGGACCCGGAGATGCGCGTGGTGATCCTCACCGGTTATTCGAGCATTGCCACCGCGGTCGAGGCCATCAAGCGCGGCGCGTGCAACTACCTGTGCAAACCGGCGGATGCCGACGATGTGCTGGCGGCGCTGCTGTCCGAGCACGCCGACCTCGATACCCTGGTGCCGGAAAACCCCATGTCGGTGGATCGCCTGCAATGGGAACACATCCAGCGGGTGCTGACTGAGCACGAAGGCAATATTTCCGCCACGGCTCGTGCCTTGGGCATGCACCGGCGGACCTTGCAGCGCAAATTGCAGAAGCGTCCGGTGCGTCGCTGAACCTGCGCTGAACGAATGCTGTCCCTCTCGCGACAGATCGGGCCGTTGCTCTATCATCGGCCCGAGTTATTCCTTTATTGAGCCTTAACCATGAATCAGAACGCTGAATATTCCGCGGTCAATGACGCGGTGCGCGGCCATTTTTTGCGCCGTGTCTGGCAGATGACCACGCCATACTGGCGCAGTGAGGAGAAGGGCAAGGCCTGGACGCTATTGATCGCCGTGATCGCGCTGTCGTTGTTCAGCGTGGCGATTTCGGTGTGGGTCAACAGTTGGTACAGGGATTTCTACAACGCCCTGCAAGAAAAGGACACCGTGGCATTCTGGCGGTTGATCCTGTACTTCTGCGGCATCGCGGCGGTAGCGATCCTGGGCGCGGTGTACCGCTTGTACCTCACGCAAATGCTCACCATCCGCTGGCGGGCCTGGCTCACCGAGCAGCATTTCGCCCGCTGGCTCAACAACAAGAACTACTACCGGCTGGAGCAGGGTGGCTACACGGACAACCCCGACCAGCGGATCTCCGAAGACCTCAACAGTTTTACCAGCAACACGCTGGAGCTGGGCCTGGGGCTGCTTCGCACGGTGGTCAGCCTGGTGTCGTTCTCGATTATCCTGTGGGGCGTGTCTGGCAGCATCGAGGTGTTCGGCTACACCATCCCTGGCTATATGTTCTGGTGCGCGTTGGTCTATGCGGCGGTGGGCAGTTGGCTGACGCACCTGATCGGCCGTCGCCTGATCGGTCTGAACAACAACCAGCAGCGCTTCGAAGCCGACCTGCGTTTCTCCATGGTGCGGGTGCGCGAGAACGCCGAGAGCATCGCGCTCTATGGCGGCGAGCCTAATGAGAATCGTCGCTTGAGTGGTCGTTTCGGCCTGGTCTGGCACAACTTCTGGGACATCATGCGGGTGTCCAAGCGCCTGACATTCTTTACGTCCGGCTACGGCCAGATCGCAATCATTTTCCCATTCATCGTCGCCGCGCCGCGTTATTTCGCGGGCAAGATCCAACTGGGCGAGCTCATGCAGATCAACTCGGCGTTCGGTAATGTGCAGGAGAATTTCAGTTGGTTCATTACCGCCTACGCCAACCTCGCCGCGTGGCGCGCCACCTGTGACCGTCTGCTGAGTTTCCGCCAGGCGATGAGCGACAACGAAGAGCGCGTGCCGGCCATTGATGTACAGAGCCAGGGCAACGAGCTGAAGGTCCACGATCTCGGGCTGGACCTGAACGATGGTCGGCATCTGCTGACCCATGGCGAACTGAGCGTGGAGCCGGGCGAGCGGGTGATGCTCAGTGGTCGCTCCGGCAGCGGCAAGTCAACGTTGCTGCGGGCGATGGGGCATCTGTGGCCTGCGGGGCATGGCAGCATTCTCCTGCCCTCGGCGCGTTATCTGTTCCTGCCGCAAAAGCCCTACTTGCCGATTGGCAGCCTGCGGGAAGTGCTGAGTTACCCACAGGCCGGCGATGTCTACCCCAACGAACGTTATGCACAGGTGCTCGAAACCTGTCGCCTGCCGCACCTGGTGGCGCGGTTGGATGAAAGCAACCACTGGCAGCGCATGCTCTCGCCCGGCGAGCAACAACGCCTGGCCTTTGCCCGTGCGTTGCTTTACGCGCCACTGTGGTTGTACATGGACGAAGCGACTTCGGCGATGGATGAAGAAGACGAGGCGACGTTGTACCAGGCGCTGATCGACCAGTTGCCAGGCCTGAGCATTGTCAGTGTCGGGCACCGAAGCAGCTTGAAACGTTTCCATCCGCGACATGTGCGTATCGAAAATGGCCAACTGGTGGAGCAGGCCGTGACCGCTTGATCGTCATTGTCGAACGCTGTTGTGGCGAGGGGATTTATCCCCGCTGGGCGCGAAGCGCCCCTTTCAAATCAACGGTCTCGATATTGAGTCTGCCAATAGACCAAGGGGCTGCTACGCAGCCCAGCGGGGATAAATCCCCTCGCCACAGCGATGCATGGCAGTAACCTTTGAAAAGGCCCACCAGTGAGCACGGTGATCGTACAACCACGTTGCGCTATGATGCATACTTAGCCGCCTGTCAGATAGAGACACACCATGGAAAACCCGATCAACGTCCCACGCCTTCCCCGCAAGCGCCGCAGCCTGGCGCAGGAGCTGGTGACGGTGCTGACCGAGCAGATTCGCGACGGCCTGCTCAAGCGTGGCGATAAGTTGCCCACCGAGTCGGCGATCATGGAGGCCCATGGCGTCAGCCGCACGGTGGTGCGCGAGGCAATTTCCCGTTTGCAGGCGGCCGGCCAGGTTGAAACCCGCCATGGCATCGGCACCTTCGTGCTGGACACGCCCAGCCCGAGCGGCTTTCGCATCGACCCGGCGACGGTGGTCACGCTGCGCGATGTGCTGGCGATCCTGGAGTTGCGCATCAGCCTGGAAGTGGAATCCGCCGGGCTCGCGGCGCAGCGCCGCAGCGATGAGCAACTGTCGGCGATGCGGGCGGCGCTCGATGCCTTGAACGAAAGCGCGGCCCACGCCAGCGACGCGGTGGCCTCGGACTTCGCCTTCCATCTGGAAATCGCCCTGTCCACCGGCAACCGTTACTTCACCGACATCATGACCCACTTGGGCACCAGCATCATCCCGCGCACCCGGCTGAACTCGGCGCGCCTGGCCCATGACGACCAACAGCACTACATGGATCGACTGAGTCGCGAGCACGAGGAAATCTACGAGGCCATCGCTCGCCAGGATTCCGATGCGGCCCGTGCGGCCATGCGTTTGCACCTGACCAACAGCCGCGAGCGGTTGCGCCAGGCCCATGAAGAGGCGCAGGCGCAGGGCTGAAAGTCGCTCACTGCTAGGGCGCCGAGGATGCTGTTGTGGCGAGGGAGCTTGCTCCCGCTGGGCTGCGAAGCGGCCCCAGGTTGATGGCGGTTGCTGCGCAACCGAGCGGGAGCAAGCTCCCTCGCCACAACGGTGCTTTGTTTGACTTCGGATCTTTGTGTCGACCTTACGTGCAGGTATGTGGACAATAACTTACGGCTCGATCTTCAGCCTTATCGGCTTGGAGTACCTGTATTCCTCCGACTCACCATATGTCTGATAGCGCAGTTGGACCTCTTCGCCTAAGTACTTTTTCAGTGCCTCCTTGGGCAGAGTCATCACAGTGTTCTCGGTTTTTTGCTGGGGATTTTCAGGGTCCGTGAAGTCCACCAATGATCCACGTTCTCCCGTCCACCCAGGTTTTTCCCCATCGGGAGCGAGTATCAAAAAGGCATCGTCGTATAGAGGTACTTTTTGCTTTCCCGCAATCACAACGGTGAGTCCACTTTCTTGCATCGCTGACAGGCTGATGTTGACCGTCCCTGTGGATGGGTTTTCTGAATAGTTCTGAACGGTTGGCTTCGCATATATTTCCATGATGTCACTCCTTGTGAGGCAGCCCTGATCGTCGCGTACGGGCGACTCACTTAAAAGATTGTGAAAAGGGACTACGGCCGTGTCCAGCACAGCCATGTCTGGTTATGCCCCCATGCAGTAACGACGCCTACTGACAGAGTTGACAGTGGCGACGAGCGGTCGTGGAGGCCCGGCCAGCAAGTTTCATCCGTCTCCCAATCACGCCCAAAGCCCCGGTTTACAAGGCCTCGCGCGGAACACCCCAACCCCGACACCCGACAAAAGACGAAATACAGTTGACGCCCACATTTTAAGTTGTACGATGACCTACAACTTCACATGAAGCTGAACCATTTCCACAACACAACATTTGCGTCCAGGGTGTTCGAATAATGAATCCACAAGAACTGAAGTCCATCCTCTCGTCGGGCCTGCTGTCGTTCCCGGTTACCGATTTCACTGCCAATGGCGATTTCAATCGCGACAGCTACATCAAGCGCCTCGAGTGGCTGGCCCCGTACGGCGCCTCTGCGTTGTTCGCGGCGGGCGGCACCGGTGAATTCTTCTCCCTGGCCGCCAGTGAGTATTCGCAAGTCATCAAGACTGCCGTCGATACCTGCGCCACCAGCGTGCCAATCCTCGCCGGCGTCGGCGGTGCCACCCGCCAGGCTATCGAATACGCTCAGGAAGCCGAGCGCCTGGGCGCCAAGGGTCTGTTGCTGCTGCCGCACTACCTGACCGAAGCCAGCCAGGACGGCGTTGCCGCCCACGTTGAAGCCGTGTGCAAATCGGTGAAGATCGGCGTGGTGGTGTACAACCGCAACGTCTGCCGCCTGAACGCGACCCAGCTGGAACAACTGGCCGAGCGCTGCCCGAACCTGATCGGCTACAAGGACGGCCTGGGCGACATCGAACTGATGGTGTCGATCCGTCGTCGCCTCGGCGACCGTTTCAGCTACCTGGGCGGCCTGCCGACCGCTGAAGTCTACGCCGCGGCCTACAAGGCCCTGGGCGTGCCGGTCTACTCCTCGGCGGTGTTCAACTTCATCCCGAAAACCGCGATGGACTTCTACCACGCCATTGCCCGCGAAGATCACGAGACTGTCGGCAAGATCATCGACGACTTCTTCCTGCCATACCTGGACATCCGCAACCGCAAGGCGGGTTACGCGGTGAGCATCGTCAAGGCCGGCGCGAAGATCGTTGGTTATGACGCGGGCCCAGTGCGCACGCCGCTGACCGACCTGCTGCCAGAAGAGTACGAAGCCCTGGCCGCGCTGATCGACAAGCAAGGCAAGCAGTAACAGACCCGACAAGGCCGCTGAGCAATCAGCGGCTTTTTGCGTAAGGCTTGATCGTTTCCACGTGCGCGTGGAAACGCAGCCAGGGACGCCCTGCGTTCCTAGACAGCTTTTGTGAGAGGAGAAGCTCCGTGGCAGATGCAAAGCGTTTCGATAACTACATCAACGGTGAGTGGGTGGCCGGTGCTGACTATTGCACCAACATCAACCCGTCTGACTTGTCCGACGTCATCGGTGAATACGCCAAGGCTGACGCAGCGCAAGTCAACGCCGCCATCGAAGCCGCCCGTGCCGCGTTCCCGGCCTGGTCGACCTCGGGCATCCAGGCCCGTCACGATGCGCTGGACAAAGTCGGCAGCGAAATTCTCGCCCGTCGCGAAGAGCTTGGCCAACTGCTGGCCCGGGAAGAGGGTAAGACCCTGCCCGAAGCCATCGGCGAAGTAACCCGCGCCGGCAACATTTTCAAATTCTTCGCCGGTGAATGCCTGCGCCTGTCGGGCGACTACGTGCCGTCGGTGCGCCCGGGCGTCAACGTCGAAGTGACCCGCGAAGCCCTCGGCGTGGTTGGTCTGATCACTCCGTGGAACTTCCCGATCGCCATCCCTGCGTGGAAAATTGCCCCGGCCCTGGCCTACGGCAACTGCGTGGTGATCAAGCCCGCCGAGCTGGTGCCGGGCTGCGCCTGGGCCCTGGCCGAGATCATTTCCCGTGCCGGTTTCCCGGCCGGTGCGTTCAACCTGGTGATGGGCAGCGGCCGTGTGGTCGGTGACATTCTGGTCAACAGCCCGAAAGTCGATGGCATCAGCTTCACCGGTTCCGTGGGCGTCGGCCGGCAGATCGCGGTCAACTGCGTGGCGCGCCAAGCCAAGGTCCAGCTGGAAATGGGCGGCAAGAATCCGCAGATCATCCTCGACGACGCCGACCTCAAGCAGGCGGTCGAATTGGCGGTGCAGAGCGCGTTCTACTCCACCGGCCAGCGTTGCACGGCATCGAGCCGACTGATCGTCACTGCCGGTATCCACGACAAGTTCGTTGCCGCCATGGCCGAGCGCATGCAATCGATCAAGGTCGGTCACGCGCTGAAGGCTGGCACCGACATCGGCCCGGTCGTTTCCGAAGCCCAGCTCAACCAGGACTTGAAGTACATCGACATCGGCCAGAACGAAGGTGCGCGGCTGGTCAGCGGTGGTGGTGTAGTGACTTGCGACACCGAAGGTTACTTCCTGGCGCCGACCCTGTTCGCCGACAGCGAGGCTTCGATGCGCATCAGCCGCGAAGAGATCTTCGGCCCGGTGGCCAACGTCGTGCGCGTGGCTGACTACGAGGCGGCGCTGGCGATGGCCAACGACACCGAGTTCGGCTTGTCGGCCGGTATCGCCACCACGTCGTTGAAGTATGCCAACCACTTCAAGCGCCACTCCCAAGCAGGCATGGTGATGGTCAACCTGCCGACCGCCGGCGTGGATTACCATGTTCCGTTCGGTGGGCGCAAAGGTTCGTCCTACGGTTCGCGCGAGCAAGGTCGCTACGCGCAAGAGTTCTACACCGTGGTGAAGACCTCCTACATCGGCTCGTAATACGCAAGACCGGCCGGCGCCGGGCTCTGGCGCCGACCGTACAATTTGATTTCCCGCATAAAAATAAATAGTGGAAGTAGATTACATGCAAGAGACCAAGCCGACGCACGTCCGCTATTTGATCCTGCTCATGCTGTTTTTGGTGACGACGATCAACTATGCCGACCGCGCCACCATCGCCATCGCTGGTTCCAGCCTGCAAAAAGACCTCGGCATCGACGCCGTCACCCTCGGTTACATCTTCTCCGCTTTCGGCTGGGCCTACGTGGCCGGGCAGATTCCTGGCGGCTGGCTGCTCGACCGTTTCGGGTCGAAGAAAATCTATGCACTGAGCATTTTCACTTGGTCGCTGTTCACCGTGCTGCAGGGCTACGTCGGTGAGTTCGGCATGTCCACGGCGGTGGTTGCGCTGTTCATGCTGCGCTTTCTGGTCGGGCTGGCCGAAGCGCCTTCTTTCCCCGGCAACGCCCGTATCGTCGCGGCCTGGTTTCCCACCGCCGAACGTGGCACCGCCTCGGCGATCTTCAACTCGGCGCAGTATTTCGCCACCGTATTGTTCGCGCCGCTGATGGGCTGGATCGTCTACCGCTTCGGCTGGCAGCACGTGTTCATCGTCATGGGCGTGATCGGCATCGTGTTCTCGCTCGTCTGGCTGAAGGTCATCTACAGCCCGCGCCAGCACCCGATGATCAACGAGGCCGAGTTCAACCACATCGCTTCCAATGGCGCGATGGTCGACATGGACCAGGACAAGGGCAAGGAAAAGAAAGCCGACGGTCCGAAGTGGGATTACATCCGCCAACTGCTGACCAACCGCATGATGCTCGGCGTGTACCTGGGCCAGTACTGCATCAACGGCATCACCTATTTCTTCCTGACCTGGTTCCCGGTGTACCTGGTGCAGGAGCGCGGCATGACCATCCTCAAGGCCGGTTTCATCGCGTCCTTGCCGGCCATTTGCGGTTTCATTGGTGGCGTCCTCGGCGGGGTGATTTCCGACTACCTGCTGCGCAAGGGCCATTCGCTGACCTTCGCCCGCAAGGCGCCAATCATCGCCGGGCTGCTGGTGTCCAGCAGCATCGTGGCGTGCAACTACGTCGATATCGAATGGATGGTGGTGGGCTTCATGGCCCTGGCATTCTTCGGCAAGGGCGTGGGCGCATTGGGTTGGGCCGTGGTGTCCGACACGTCGCCAAAACAGATCGCCGGCTTGAGCGGTGGCCTGTTCAACACCTTCGGCAACCTGGCGTCGATTACCACGCCAATCGTCATCGGCTACATCATCAGCGCCACCGGTTCGTTCAAGTGGGCCCTGGTGTTCGTCGGTTGCAATGCGTTGGTGGCGGTGTTCAGCTATCTGGTCATCGTGGGCCCGATCAAGCGTGTGGTGCTCAAGGAGCCCACGGCCAGGGAAGCCGACCTATCCAGCCTGTCTGAAGCCAAATCCTGAGGAATGGCGTCCATGAATCTGATTGAACATGCCGATTCGCCCCGTTACATCCGCCTGCACGAGCGGGACAACGTGGTGATTGTTGTCAACGACCAGGGCGTACCCGCCGGGACCGAGTTCCCGGACGGCCTGGTCACCGTGGACTTCGTGCCACAGAGCCACAAGGTCACCCTGGTGGACATTCCCGAGGGTGGCGAGGTGATTCGCTACGGCCAGGTCATTGGCTACGCGCTGCAACCGATCCCTCGTGGCAGCTGGGTCAAGGAAGACCAATTGCGCATGCCCACCGCGCCACCCTTGGACAGCCTGCCGCTGTCCACCGATGTGCCGGCGGCGGATGCGCCACTGGAAGGCTACACCTTCGAGGGCTACCGCAACGCCGACGGCACCGTCGGCACGCGCAACATCCTGGGCATCACCACCACGGTGCAGTGCGTCACCGGGGTGCTGGACCATGCGGTCAAGCGCATCAAAGAAGAGCTGCTGTCCAAGTACCCGAACGTTGATGACGTGGTGGCGCTGACCCACAGCTATGGCTGCGGTGTGGCGATCACCGCCACCGACGCCTACATCCCGATCCGCACCGTGCGCAACCTGGCGCGCAACCCGAACCTGGGTGGCGAGGCGCTGGTGATCAGCCTGGGCTGCGAGAAATTGCAGGCCGGGCAGGTGATGCACGAAGGCGATAGCTCGGTGGACCTCAGCGAGCCATGGTTGTATCGCTTGCAGGATTCCAGCCACGGCTTTACCGAGATGATCGAGCAGATCATGGAGTTGGCCGAGACGCGCCTGAAGAAACTCGACCAGCGTCGGCGCGAAACCGTGCCCGCCTCGGAGCTGATCCTGGGCATGCAGTGCGGCGGCAGCGATGCGTTCTCCGGCATCACCGCCAACCCGGCCCTGGGCTACGCCTCGGACCTGTTGCTGCGGGCCGGTGCGACGGTGATGTTCTCTGAAGTCACCGAAGTGCGCGATGCGATCTACCTGCTGACCTCCCGGGCGCAAACCCAGGAAGTCGCCCAGGAACTGGTGCGCGAAATGGACTGGTACGACCGTTACCTGGCCAAGGGCGAGGCCGATCGCAGCGCCAACACCACGCCGGGCAACAAGAAGGGTGGGTTGTCGAACATCGTCGAGAAGTCCTTGGGCTCGATCGTCAAATCCGGCAGCAGCGCAATCAGCGGCGTGCTTGGCCCGGGTGAGCGCTTCAAGCAAAAGGGCCTGATCTTCTGCGCCACGCCGGCCAGCGACTTTGTCTGCGGCACGCTGCAACTGGCGGCGGGGATGAACCTGCACGTGTTCACTACCGGTCGGGGCACCCCGTACGGCTTGGCCATGGCGCCGGTGGTGAAGGTCTCGACCCGTACCGAACTGGCCCAGCGCTGGCCGGACCTGATCGACATCGACGCCGGCCGCATCGCCACCGGGCGCGCGACCATCGAAGAGTTGGGCTGGGAGCTGTTCCACTACTACCTGGACGTGGCCAGCGGCAAGAAACAGACCTGGGCCGAGCAGCACAAGTTGTTCAACGACATTACCTTGTTCAACCCGGCGCCGATTACCTGATCCGGCGCTGATCGCGAGCAGGCTCGCTCCCACAGGGATGTGGGGGTGAATGTGGATTCTGTTATCGCTGGAGATCCAATGTGGGAGCGAGCCTGCTCGCGAAAGCGCTTCACCAGACGCCAACGTCGTGAGTGGCTTATCATTAGCCACCTAACGACACCTCCTTCTCAAGGTCCTCGGCATGCTGGCAATTTTCCTCGAAACCCTGAACGTCACCGCGCCGGTGTTCGCCATGCTGTTTCTGGGGACGCTGCTCAAGCGCATCGGCTGGATCAACGACAACTTCATCCACATCGCCTCGTCGCTGGTGTTCAACGTCACCATGCCGGCGCTGTTGTTCCTTGGCATTCTGCACGCTGATTTGCACGCGGCTTTGCAGCCAGACCTGCTGATCTATTTCTCGATTGCCACCCTGGTGAGTTTCGCCATGGCCTGGGGCTGGGCGATCTGGCGTTGCCCGCGGGAGGATCGCGGGATCTACACCCAGGGCGCGTTTCGTGGCAACAACGGCGTGATCGGCCTGGCATTGGCCGCGAGCATGTATGGCGACTATGGGATTTCCCTGGGGGCGATTCTGGCGGCGCTGGTGATCCTGTTCTACAACACCCTGTCGACCATCGTGCTGGCGGTCTACAGCCCGGTGATCAAGTCCGACCCCTGGAGCATCTGCAAGAGCGTGATCAGCAACCCGCTGATCATCAGCGTGCTTGCCGCCGCGCCGTTCGCCTATTGGCGGATCGGCCTGCCGAACTGGTTCGAGACGTCGGCCAAGTATCTGTCCCAAATGACCTTGCCCCTGGCGCTGATCTGCATCGGCGGCACGCTGTCCCTTGCGGCCTTGCGCAAGAGCGGCAAGATGGCCCTGAGTTCGAGCCTGGTGAAGATGGTCGGCTTGCCGTTGGTGACTACTCTGGGCGCATGGTTGTGGGGTTTTCGCGGGGCGGAACTGGGGATCCTGTTCCTGTACTTCGGCAGCCCCACCGCCGCCGCCAGCTACGTCATGGCCCGCGCCGCGAATGGCAACCACGAGCTGGCGGCGGCGATCATCGTCATCACCACCTTGATGGCGGCGATTACCACCAACCTGGGGATCTTTGTGTTGCAGTGGGGTGGGTGGATCTAGCTTCAGGTTTGCAGCGTTCTATCGATCCTTTCGCGAGCAGGCTCGCTCCCACAGGGGATTTTCGGTGGGCACAAATCTTGTGTTCACCACCGGCCAAATGTGGGAGCGAGCCTGCTCGCGAAGGCGATCGCCCAATTCACTCAGGTTTCTGGTAACTATCGATCACTTCCTGCGCCGCCCGAAACGCATCGATCGCCGCTGGCACGCCCGCGTACACCGCGCAATGCAGCAACGCTTCGCGAATTTCTTCTACCGTGCAGCCATTGTTCAGCGCGCCACGCACGTGGCCCTTGAGTTCCTGCGGGCACTTGAGGGCGGTGAGGGCGGCGAGGGTGATCAGGCTGCGGGTCTTCAGCGGCAGGCCTTCGCGGCTCCAGACGCTGCCCCAGGCATGTTCGTTCACGAAATCCTGCAGCGGCTGGGTGAATTCGGTGGCGCTGCCCAGGGCGCGGTCGACGAACGCATCGCCCATCACTTTGCGACGCATATCGAGGCCGGTCTTTGGATTGTCGGTCATGGCAAATCCCTCTTGTGGTGTTGGCGGCGCCAGGCGCGCAAGGAAGTGAACAGCAGAAACGCGAGCAGGGCCGGCAGCACGTAGAACAACATCAATCGTTCAAGCTGGCCGGCCAATGGCATGCCGGTGGTGAACGACACCACATGCAGCCCGTACGCCGTGTACAAGCCCAGGAACAGCAGCCCTTCGGCACGGGTGACGCGATAGCCGGAATAGAACACCGGCAGGCACAGCACCGCGACGCCAAGCATCACCGGCAGGTCGAAGGCCAGGGCATTGGGCGAGACCGAGAGCGGAGAGGGCGCGGCGAGGGCGGTCACGCCCAATACACCCAGAAGGTTGAACAGGTTGCTGCCGATTACGTTGCCTACTGCGATGTCCCGTTGACCCCGAAGGGCGGCGATCAACGAAGTGGCGAGCTCCGGCAGCGAGGTGCTCACGGCAACGATGGTCAGGCCGATGATGCGCTCGGACAACCCCAGGTCGGTCGCCACTTCCACCGCCGCGCCCAATAACAGGTGCCCGGCGAAGACCAGCATCGCCAGGCCCGAAACGATCATCACCAGGCCCTTGGGCCACGAACCATGGGCAACTGCGCCTCCCAGCGGATGTGGTCGCGCGGAGTGCCGGGACTGGCGCAGCAACAGGCCCAGGTACACCGCCAGGGCTACCAGCAGCAGGACGCCGTCGAGTCGGGTCAGTTCTTCGTTCCAGGCCAGCACGAACACCAGCAGGCTGGCGCCGATCATCAGCGGGATATCCAAGCGCACCAATTGACGCGAGACGCGCAGCGGAATGATCAGCGCCGACAGCCCGAGGGTGACGAGGATGTTGAAGGTACTGCTGCCGATCACACTCCCCACGGCGATGTCAGCGTTCTGTGCCAGGGTCGCTTGCAGGCTGACAGCCATTTGCGGTGCGCTGCTGCCGAATGCGACGACGGTCAGGCCGATAATCAGCGGCCGCACCTGCAAGCGTGCCGCCAGCCCCACGGCGGCACGCACCAGCAACTCGGCGCCGGCGATCAGCAACAGCAGGGCGCCACACAGTTCGATCAGGCTGAGCAGCGGTAAAGCATTGATCAGGGAAATGGCCGGGCTCCGTCTATCAGTCGTCGAGGGCTTGCACACGCACACGCGCGGTACCGCTGCGCAGCATGCCCAATTGTTCGGCCGCGGCGCGGGACACATCGATCAGGCGCCCACGGGTATACGGGCCACGATCGTTGATACGGACCACGACGCTGTCGTTGTTTTTCAGGTTGGTGACTTTCACCCGGGTGCCGAATGGCAACTGGCGATGCGCGGCGGTCAGGCCGTGCTGGTCGAAGCGCTCGCCGCTGGCGGTACGCTTGCCATGGTGCCTGGAGCCGTAATAGGAGGCGACGCCGGTCTGGTCGTAGCCGTGTGGATCGACCGTCCCGCTCTGGCTGGCGCAACCGGCCAGCAGGGACAGCAGGGCGCAGGCGCCGAGGAGACGCTTCATCTGAGAGGTTCCAAATACAAATGTGGGAGCGAGCTTGCTCGCGATGGGGCCATGACATTCAACATCTAGGTTGACTGTCATACCGCTATCGCGAGCAAGCCCGCTCCCACAGGGGGTTGAGCCAGATTCAAAGACTGGCTCCATGGCAATCAGCCCTCGAGCTTGCTTTTCAGCAGTTCGTTGACTTGCTGAGGGTTGGCCTTGCCCTTGGAAGCTTTCATGGCCTGGCCGACGAAGAAGCCGAACATCTTGCCGCGCTTGGCTTCGTCCGCCGCACGGTATTGCTCGACCTGCTCGGCGTTGGCCGCGAGCACTTCATCGAGCACGGCGCTGATCGCACCGGTGTCGGTGACCTGCTTCAAGCCGCGCTTGTCGATGATCTCGTCGGCGCTGCCCTCACCATTGGCCATGGCTTCGAATACCATTTTGGCAATCTTGCCGGAAATGGTGTTGTCCTTGATCCGCAACAGCATGCCGCCCAGTTGCTCGGCCGACACCGGCGACTCGTCGATTTCCAGGCCCTGCTTGTTCAACAGGCTGCCCAACTCGACCATCACCCAGTTGGCCGCCAGCTTGGCGTCGCCGCCGATGCTCACGACTTTCTCGAAGTAATCGGCCTGTTCGCGGCTGGTGGCCAGGACGTTGGCGTCATAGCTCGACAGCCCGAACTGCGCCTGGAAGCGCTCGCGTTTCTGTGGCGGCAGTTCCGGCAGGGTGGCGCGTACTTCATCGAGGAACGAATGCTCGATGACCACCGGCAGCAGGTCCGGGTCGGGGAAGTAACGGTAGTCGTTGGCTTCTTCCTTGCTGCGCATCGGACGGGTCTCGTCCTTGTTCGGGTCGTACAGGCGGGTCTGCTGGATGACCTTGCCGCCGTCCTCGATCAGTTCGATCTGGCGTTGGATCTCGCTGTTGATCGCCTTTTCGATGAAGCGGAACGAGTTGACGTTCTTGATCTCGCAGCGGGTGCCGAACTCGGCCTGGCCTTTCGGACGGATCGACACGTTGCAGTCGCAGCGCAGCGAGCCTTCGGCCATGTTGCCGTCGCAGATGCCCAGGTAGCGCACCAGTGCGTGGATCGCCTTGACGTAGGCCACGGCTTCCTTGGCGCTGCGCATGTCCGGCTCGGAGACGATTTCCAGCAGGGGCGTGCCGGCACGGTTCAGGTCGATGCCGGTAGCACCGTTGAATTCTTCGTGCAGGCTCTTGCCGGCGTCTTCTTCCAGGTGCGCGCGGGTGATGCCGACGCGCTTGACCGTGCCGTCTTCCAGGGCGATGTCCAGGTGGCCCTTGCCGACGATCGGCAGTTCCATCTGGCTGATCTGGTAGCCCTTGGGCAGGTCCGGGTAGAAGTAGTTCTTGCGGGCGAACACGTTGTGCTGGCCGATCTCGGCGTCAATCGCCAGGCCGAACATCACCGCCATGCGCACCGCTTCGGCGTTGAGCACCGGCAGCACGCCGGGCATGCCCAGGTCCACCAGGCTGGCCTGGGTGTTGGGCTCGGAACCGAAAGTGGTCGAGCTACCGGAAAAGATTTTCGACCGGGTGGTGAGCTGGGTATGAATCTCCAGCCCGATCACGACTTCCCATTGCATGTGTTTCTCCTCAGAAGTCTTATCAGGGGATTTTGAAACGTCGCGAGCGAAGGTAAGGCAAGGCGAAAACTGGCGAGAAAGCGGAGTTGACTTTAGTCAATGAGCATTTCGAGCCAGTTTTCAACGCAGCATTACCGAGCGCAGCAGTTTCAAAACCCCTGAGGGGTGCGGGTGTGCCAGTCAGTGTTTAACTGGTACTGGTGCGCCACGTTGAGTAGGCGGCCTTCCTGGAAATACGGCGCGAGCAACTGCACGCCCACCGGCAGGCCATCGACGAAGCCGGCCGGCATGGACAGGCCCGGCAAGCCGGCGAGGTTGGCGGTGATGGTGTAGACGTCTTCCAGGTACTCGGCGACCGGGTCGCTGTTCTTGGCGCCGAGCTTCCAGGCCGGGTTCGGCGTGGTTGGGCCGAGGATGATATCGACCTCGTTGAAGGCGGCCATGAAGTCGTTCTTTACCAGGCGGCGGATTTTCTGCGCCTTTAGGTAGTAGGCATCGTAGTAGCCGGCGGACAGCGCGTAGGCGCCAACCATGATCCGGCGCTGCACTTCGGCGCCGAAGCCTTCGCCACGGGAGCGCTTGTACAGGTCGACCAGGTTTTGCGGGTTCTCGCAGCGATAGCCGAAGCGCACGCCGTCGAAGCGCGACAGGTTCGAGGACGCTTCCGCCGGGGCGATCACGTAGTACGCCGGAATGGCGTGCTGCATGTTCGGCAGGCTGATTTGCTTGATGACCGCGCCGAGCTTTTCCAGCTCCTTGATGCTGTTTTGAATCAGATCGGCGATGCGCGGGTCGAGGCCGGCGCCGAAATATTCCTTCGGCACGCCGATGCGCAGGCCTTGAAGCGAACCGTTGAGGCTGGCGCTGTAGTCCGGCACCGGTTCATCGATGCTGGTGGAATCGTTCGGGTCGAAGCCGGCCATGCCTTGGAGCAGGATCGCGCAGTCTTCGGCGGTGCGGGCCAGCGGGCCACCCTGGTCGAGGCTGGAGGCGTAGGCAATCATGCCCCAGCGCGAGACGCGGCCGTAGGTCGGTTTCAGGCCGGTGAGGTTGGTGAACGCAGCTGGCTGGCGAATCGAGCCACCGGTGTCGGTGGCGGTGGCGGCCGGCAACAGGCGCGCGGCCACGGCGGCGGCGGAACCACCGGACGAGCCGCCCGGTACGTGTTCAAGGTTCCACGGGTTTTTCACCGCGCCGTAATGGCTCGACTCGTTGGCCGAGCCCATGGCGAACTCGTCCATGTTGGTCTTGCCCAGGGTCACAGTGCCGGCGGCGGCCAGCTTGGCGACCACGGTGGCATCGTACGGGGCCTTGAAATTGTCGAGCATCTTCGAGCCGCAGCTGGTGCGGATGCCCTGTGTGCAAAACAGGTCCTTGTGGGCAATCGGCGCGCCAAGCAGGGCGCCGTTCTCACCCTTGGCGCGACGGGCGTCGGCGGCCTTGGCCTGGCTCAGGGCCAGTTCTTCGGTGAGGCTGATGAAGCTGTTGAGCTGCGGATCGAGCTGGGCGATGCGCGCCAGCAGGGCCTTGGTCAGCTCTTCGGAGGAAAACTTTTTGTCGGCGAGTCCGCGGGCGATCTCGGCCAGGGTCATCTGATGCATGAGAGGCTCTTTCCCTTTAGTCGATGACTTTCGGAACCAGGTACAGGCCGTTTTCGACCGCTGGCGCGATGGACTGGTAGGCCTCGCGGTTATTGGACTCGGTGACGACGTCGGCGCGCAGGCGCTGGCTGGCTTCCAGTGGGTGGGCCAGCGGCTCGATACCGTCGGTATCGACCGCCTGCATTTCGTCGACCAGCCCGAGGATGCTGTTCAGGGCAGAAGTAATATGTGGAAGATCGGCTTCATTGAGGCCCAGGCAGGCCAGATGAGCGATTTTTTCCACGTCGGAGCGTTCAAGCGCCATGGGATTCTCCAGTGGAAAACAAAACGGACGCAGTCTGTCCGTGTGTTAGATTGTCGGAACACTACCGCATTTCTACGGCGCTACGGCCGCGATTGTAGGGTTTGGTGCACAGAAAAGCGGCCAATTTAACATATTGGCGCCTTGCCCAAAATCCCTGTCGTTGTTAGAGTTTGCCGCACTTTTTTACCCACGCGTTGCCTAGGGTCCCTTTCCCATGTTCAAGAAACTGCGTGGCATGTTTTCCAGCGATCTCTCCATCGACCTGGGCACTGCCAACACCCTTATTTACGTGCGCGAGCGCGGTATCGTCCTGAATGAACCCTCGGTCGTGGCCATCCGCACCCACGGTAACCAGAAAAGTGTGGTGGCTGTCGGTACGGAAGCCAAGCGCATGCTGGGCCGTACACCGGGCAACATTGCAGCCATTCGCCCCATGAAGGACGGCGTGATCGCCGACTTCAGCGTCTGCGAAAAGATGCTGCAGTACTTCATCAACAAGGTTCACGAAAACAGTTTTCTGCAGCCCAGCCCTCGTGTGCTGATCTGCGTGCCCTGCAAGTCCACCCAGGTGGAGCGTCGCGCCATCCGTGAATCGGCCCTGGGTGCCGGTGCTCGCGAAGTATTCCTGATTGAAGAGCCAATGGCCGCAGCCATCGGTGCCGGCCTGCCGGTGGAAGAAGCCCGTGGTTCGATGGTCGTCGATATCGGTGGTGGTACCACTGAAATCGCCTTGATCTCCCTCAACGGTGTGGTCTACGCCGAATCCGTGCGTGTGGGCGGCGACCGTTTCGACGAAGCGATCATCACCTACGTACGTCGCAACTACGGCAGCCTGATCGGCGAATCCACCGCCGAGCGCATCAAGCAGGAAATCGGCACGGCCTACCCGGGCGGTGAAGTGCGCGAAGTCGATGTTCGCGGTCGCAACCTGGCCGAAGGCGTTCCACGCGCGTTCACGCTCAACTCCAACGAAGTGCTCGAAGCGCTGCAAGAGTCGCTGGCAACCATCGTCCAGGCCGTCAAGAGCGCCCTGGAGCAATCGCCGCCGGAGCTGGCCTCGGACATCGCCGAGCGCGGCCTGGTGCTGACCGGTGGTGGCGCGCTGTTGCGTGACCTCGACAAACTGCTGGCCCAGGAAACCGGCCTGCCGGTGATCGTTGCCGAAGACCCGCTGACGTGCGTTGCCCGCGGTGGTGGCCGTGCGCTGGAAATGATGGACAAGCACACCATGGACCTGCTCTCCAGCGAATAAATCTGGCGCAGTGGTCTATGTTGTTTGCGCTCGGGCGGCACTTTGCAGTGCTGCCCGTTGGCGTTTATCTTCTGTCATTCGTATCCAGGCCGGTTCGATACCGTATGAATAAAGACAACGTTTGCCTGGGAGGAGCGGCTTATTAAACCGCTTTTTGCCAAAGGCCCCTCATTGGGTGTACGCCTGCTGGTGTTGACCGTGCTGTCGGTTGCGCTGATGGTGGTGGATGCCCGCTTCACGCTGCTCAAGCCAGTGCGCAGCCAGATGTCGCTGGTGTTGATGGAGTCCTACTGGATCACCGACCTGCCGCAACGGTTGTGGCAGGGTGTGGCCAGCCAGTTTGGCAGCCGGACCGAACTGGTCGCCGAGAACGAAAAACTCAAGACTGAAAACCTGCTGCTGCAGGGGCGCATGCAGAAGCTGGCGGCCCTCACCGAACAGAACGTGCGGCTGCGCGAGTTGCTCAACTCCTCGGCGCTGGTCAATGAGAAAGTCGAAGTGGCCGAGCTGATCGGCATGGACCCGAACCCGTTCACCCACCGCATCATTATCAACAAGGGCGAGCGCGACGGTGTGGTCCTCGGCCAGCCGGTGCTCGATGCCCGTGGCCTGATGGGGCAGGTGGTGGAATTGATGCCTTATACGTCTCGTGTGCTGTTGCTGACCGATACCACCCACAGCATTCCGGTGCAGGTCAATCGCAACGGCTTGCGGGCAATCGCAAGCGGCACCGGCAACCCCGAGCGCCTCGAACTTCGCCATGTGGCCGATACCGCCGACATCAAGGAAGGCGACCTGCTGGTCAGTTCCGGCCTCGGCCAGCGGTTTCCGGCTGGTTATCCCGTGGCGACGGTCAAGGAAGTGATTCATGACTCTGGCCAGCCGTTCGCGATCGTGCGGGCGGTGCCGACGGCTGCGTTGAACCGCAGCCGCTACCTGCTGCTGGTATTCAGCGACAACCGCACGCCTGAAGAGCGCGCCAACGATGCCGCCGTGGCCCAGGAGGCCCAGGACCAGCAGAGCGGCGAATCGCCTGCTCCGGCCACACCTGCGCCCGCGCCCGCACCTGTACCAGCCACTGTGCCCAAGCCCCAGGCTGCGACGGCCCCGGCAACAACAGCTCCGGCCGCACACGCCGCGGCTCCCGCCCGACCGGCCGCAGCCCAGCAGCCGGCGGTCCAACCCGCCCGGCCCGCGACCAAGCCACCGGCCCCAGCGCCTGCCGCTACGCCCGCCACCAGGGGAGCACGTGAAGAATGAGCAGTACTCGATCCGGTAATGGCTGGATGGTCTGGCTGACCTTTGCCATCGGCCTGTTGCTCAGCGTTTCCCCGCTGCCGCAGTTCATGGAAATCCTGCGCCCGCTGTGGCTGGCCTTGCTGCTGGCCTTCTGGGCCCTGGCCTTGCCGCACAAGGTCGGCATGGTCACGGCCTGGTGCCTGGGGCTGGCCGAAGACGTGCTCTATGGCACGTTGCTGGGTCAGAACGCGCTGATCCTGACCTTGATCACATTCCTGGTGCTGTCGTTGCAACAACGCCTGCGCATGTTCCCGATGTGGCAACAGTGCTTGGTGATCCTGGTGATCTTCGGCTTGGCGCAACTGGTGCAATTATGGCTCAGCGCCTTGACCGGTAATCGCCAGCCGACCCTGGCGCTGGTCTTGCCGGCCCTGGTCAGCGCATTGCTCTGGCCGTGGATAAGTTTCGGTTTGCGCGGCTTGCGGCTGCGTTTCAAAATCAACTGATTCGGTCAGGATATCTACACTTTTTTGATGACTTACATCCCTGTGGCGAGGGAGCTCCCTCGCCACAAAAGCCGGTCGCCTATAAGGGAGATGTCTTGATGAAACCGCTTTACCTCGCCTCAGGGTCGCCGCGCCGGCGTGAATTGCTCACGCAGATCGGGGTGCCATTTACCGCCATCGGTGCGGACATCGACGAAACTCCCCACGATCACGAAACCCCATCGGCCTATGTAGAGCGCTTGGCGCGTGGCAAGGCCGATGCCGGACGACGTGCCCTATCAAATGACATCGATGGCTGCGTGCTCGGCGCGGACACCGCCGTGGTGCTGGATGGACGAATTCTCGGCAAGCCTCAGGATCAGGCCGACGCCGTGTCGATGCTCCTGGGCCTGTCCGGGCGCGATCATGAGGTACTGACCGCCATTGCCGTGCTGGATGCCGAACGCTGCGAATCCCGGGTGGTTCGCAGCCGCGTGCGCTTTCGCCTGATCACGGAACAGGAAGCGCTCGCCTATTGGGCCAGCGGCGAACCGCGAGACAAGGCCGGCAGCTATGGTATCCAAGGGCTGGGCGCGGTGTTCGTCGCCGGGCTTGAAGGCAGTTATTCGGCCGTGGTCGGCCTGCCGCTCTGCGAAACCGCAGAATTGCTCGGCCATTTCGGCATACCCTGTTGGCAAACCTTGAGCGCGCGTTGAGCGCCGTCTGACTAGATGCGGCCATAATCGTGAATATGCCTGAACGAGACCCTGCCATGAGTGAAGAGATTCTGATCAACATCACGCCGATGGAGTCGCGCGTGGCGGTGGTTGAAAACGGTGTCCTGCAAGAAGTTCACGTCGAGCGCACGCAAAAGCGTGGCATCGTCGGCAATATTTACAAGGGCAAGGTGGTGCGGGTTTTGCCGGGCATGCAGGCAGCCTTCGTTGACATCGGCCTGGACCGCGCGGCGTTCATCCACGCCTCGGAAATTTCCATGCGCGAAGGGCCGGCGGTAGAAAGCATCAGTGCGCTGGTCCATGAGGGCCAGAGCCTGGTGGTGCAGGTCACCAAGGACCCCATCGGCTCCAAGGGCGCGCGCCTGACCACCCAGCTGTCGATTCCGTCGCGCTACCTGGTGTACATGCCGCGCACCGCCCACGTCGGCATATCCCTGAAGATCGAAGACGAAGCCGAGCGTGAGCGCCTCAAAAAAGTGGTCAGTGACTGCGTGGAAAAAGAAGGCATCAAGGAAGCCGGCGGCTTCATCCTGCGTACGGCCGCCGAAGGCGCCGGGGCCGATGAGATCCTCATGGATATCCGCTACCTGCGCAGGCTCTGGGATCAGATCGCCGCGCAGATCAAGACCATCGCCACTCCCAGCGTGATCTACGAAGATCTGGGCCTGGCGTTGCGAACCCTGCGTGACCTGGTCAGCCCGAAGATCGAGAAGATCCGCATCGATTCCCGGGAAACCTTCCAGAAAACCACCCAGTTCGTCGCCGAGCTGATGCCGGAAATCGCCGACCGCCTGGAGCACTACCCTGGCGAGCGGCCGATTTTCGACCTGTACGGCGTCGAAGATGAGATCCAGCGCGCCCTTGAACGCAAGGTGCCGCTCAAGTCCGGCGGTTATCTGGTGGTCGATCCGGCCGAGGCGATGAGCACCATCGACGTCAACACCGGTGCCTTTGTCGGCCATCGTAATCTCGAGGAAACCATCTTCAAGACCAATCTTGAAGCGGCCACGGCCATTGCCCGGCAATTGCGCCTGCGCAACCTCGGCGGGATCATCATCATCGATTTCATCGACATGGAAGACGAAGAGCACCAGCGCCAGGTGCTGCGCACCCTGGAAAAACAGCTGGAGCGCGATCACGCCAAGACCAACATCATCGGCATCACCGAACTGGGCCTGGTGCAGATGACCCGCAAGCGCACCCGCGAAAGTCTTGAACAAGTGCTGTGCGAACCATGCAGCAGTTGCCAGGGCCGGGGCAAGCTCAAGACCCCGGAAACCGTGTGTTACGAAATCTTCCGGGAAATCCTCCGGGAAGCGCGCGCCTACCAGGCCACTGGCTATAGAGTGTTGGCGAACCAGAAAGTGGTGGACCGGTTGCTCGATGAAGAGTCGGGCAACGTCGCGGAGCTGGAAACCTTTATCGGCCGCACGATCCGTTTCCAGGTGGAGACCATGTATTCGCAGGAACAATACGACGTGGTGTTGCTCTGACGTGGCATGCGCAGTGGCGAGGCCGCGGCGAGAATGCCTTTGCCAAGGGGGGCTGCTGACATGGAGCGTCTGACACGCCTGTTGGGCACATTGACACGCTGGGGGCTTGGCCTGTGTGCGCTGCTGCTGGTCGTGCTGGCCTTGTACGTGAGCCTCGGCCGGGAGTTGGTCCCGCTGGTGGCTGAATACCGTAGCGAGGTCGAGGCCCGTGCCGGCGAAGCGCTCGGCATGCCGGTGCACGTCGGTAGCCTCGAAGGCGGCTGGAACGCCCTGGCCCCCATCTTCGCCGCGCGCGATGTAGTGGTCGGCGACGGCCCCAATGCCCTGCACCTGGATCATGTGCGCGCCGTGCCCGCGGTGTGGGACAGCCTGGTGGCCCGCCAGGTGCGCATCGCCCATCTGGAAATCAGCGGCCTGAAGATCAGCCTCAAGGAAGGCGCCGACGGGAAATGGGCCCTGGAAGGCCTGCCAGTACGGGACGACCAGCCACTCGATCCGCAGCAACTGTTGAACCGCATGCAAATGGTCTCGAAGCTGTCGGTGCTCGACAGCCAAGTGACGTTGCAGCCACTGGACCATCCGCCCCTGAGCCTCACCTACGTTGGCTTGAGCCTGCGCACCGGTGCCTCCCGCCAGCGCCTGGACGCTCGGCTGACCCTGCCCGACGGCCAGCCCGTGGCGATCAACCTGCGTACCCGCATCCGCGCCAGCGATTGGAAAAATGGCGTGGCCGATGCCTACCTGAGCCTGCCGCAAAGCGATTGGTCCCAATGGCTGCCTAAACGCCTGACCCGGCAATGGAATTTTTCCGAAATCAAGGCGGGGGGCGAGTTCTGGCTCAGCTGGGGCGCGGGCACGGTGCAAAGCGCGGCCGTGCGCTTGAACGCGCCGCAGCTCCAGGGCGCCTATGCCGACCGCAAGCCCGTGCAGATCCATAACCTGGCCCTCAACGGCTATTTCCAGCGCAGCAGCCAAGGATTTATCGCAACCTTCGACACTCTGGCGATGAGCCTGGGTGACACCCGCTGGGAGTCGCGCCTGCAGCTGCAGCAGACCGACGCCACCGACAAGGCCGAGGAACGCTGGCACGTGCAGGCCGATCGTCTCGACTTGACGCCGCTCACGCCGCTAATCAATGCCCTGGCGCCATTGCCGGAAGGCGTCGCCACCGCCATCGACCGACTCAAGGTGACCGGTGGCTTGCGCAACGTCTTGCTCGACTACCGGCCACACAATACCGGTGATCAAAAAGTCAGCTTCGCCACCAACCTCGACACGGTGGGTTTCAACGCCTATCACGGGGCCCCGGCGGCACGTAATGTTTCGGGCAGCCTGAGCGGCGACCTCGGCGGCGGCGAACTGCGCATGGACAGCAAGGATTTCTCCCTGCACCTGGACCCGATCTTCGCCAAACCCTGGCAGTACTTGCAGGCCAACGCACGGCTGACCTGGAAGTTGGACAAGCAAGGGTTCACCTTGATCGCGCCTTACCTGAAGGTGCTGGGTGAGGAGGGCCGGATTGCCGGGGATTTCCTGATTCGCCTGCATTTCGATCACAGCCAGGAAGATTACATGGACCTGCGGGTCGGCCTGGTGGACGGTGATGGGCGCTACACCGGCAAGTACCTGCCGGCCGTTCTCAGTCCTGCGCTGGACGAGTGGCTGCGCACCGCAATTGTCAAAGGCGCGGTGGATGAGGGCTTCTTTCAGTATCAAGGCTCGCTGAACAAAGGCGCCGAGGATGCGGCTCGCAGCATCAGCCTGTTTTTCAAGGTGCATGACGCTGAGCTGGCGTTCCAGCCCGGCTGGCCTTCGGTCAGTAAGGTCAGCGGCGATGTGTTTGTCGAGGACAGCGGCGTACGCATCTTCGCCAGCCAGGGGCAACTGCTGGGTACCCAGGTAAAAGACGTTTCGGTGAACATTCCCCACGTGCCGACCGGGCAAAACTCTCATTTGCTGCTCGACGGTGGGTTTGCCGGAGGGCTCGGCGACGGGTTGAAGATCCTCCAGACCGCGCCCATCGGCACGGCCGAAACATTCGCCGGCTGGGAAGGCGAGGGCGACCTGCGCGGCAGCGTAAAGCTCGATATCCCGCTCGTGAAAGGCGAGCAACCGAAGATCCTCGTGGATTTCTCAACGGACAAGGCTCGGCTCAAACTCAGCGAGCCGGCCTTGGAATTGACTCAACTCAAGGGGGATTTCCGCTTCGACAGCAGCAAGGGGCTGAGCGGCAAGAACATTGCGGCCCGGGCATTCGACCGACCCGTGACCGCGCAGATATTCGCCGAGGGCCGCACCGGCGCGCTCAATACGCGTGTCACGGCGTCCGGACGGGTTGAGGTGAAGAAACTCACCGACTGGCTGAGCGTGACCCAGCCGTTGCCCGTCTCCGGCGTGATTCCTTACCAGTTGCAAGTGATCCTCGACGGCGCCGACAGCCAGCTGTCGATCAATTCCAATCTCAAAGGCGTCGCGGTGGATCTGCCGGCGCCCTTCGGCATGGCGGCTGATGCCGGGCGCGACACCGTGTTCCGTATGACATTGCAGGGGCCGGAGCGGCGTTACTGGGCCAATTATGGCGACCTGGCCAGCTTCACTTATGCCGCCCCGAGCGGAAAAAACGGCCGATGGCCGTGGCGAATTGCTCCTGGGCGGGGGCGATGCAGTGCTGCCGGGAGCCAAGGGGCTGCGCCTGCGAGGCACGCTATCGGAGCTGGACGTGGGTCCCTGGCAGGATCTGTTGGGCAAATACGCCGGCCAGGACCCGGGCGGCAGCGCCCGGCAAGTGCTCAGCGGTGTCGACCTGAAAGTGGGCAAACTCACGGCGATGGGCACGACGCTGGACCAGGCATCGGTGCAACTGGACCGCAAGCCGGACGCCTGGGCCATGCGGCTCGACAGCCAGCAGGCCAAGGGCAGCGTCAACGTGCCGGACGCAAAGGCCGCCCCCATCGGTATCAAGCTGGACTACGTGCGCCTGCCCGCTGCCGACCCGACGGTGCAGGCCGACGAAAACGCCCCGGATCCGCTGGCTTCGGTTGATCCGAGCAAGATACCGGCCCTGGATATCGCCATCGACCAGTTGTTCCAAGGGCCTGATCTGATCGGCGCCTGGTCGTTGAAGGTGCGTCCAACCGGTAAAGGTATTGCGTTGAACGATCTGGACATGGGCCTCAAGGGCATGGTCCTCAATGGCAATGGCGCTTGGGAAGGTGCGCCGGGCTCGACCAGCAGTTGGTACAAGGGGCGGATCAAGGGTAAGAACCTGGCCGATGTGCTGAAAGGCTGGGGATTCGCCCCCAGCGTGACCAGCCAGGAGTTTCGCCTGGACGTTGACGGCCGTTGGCCTGGTTCGCCCGCCTGGGTGGCCACCAAGCGCTTTTCCGGGAGTCTCGATGCGTCGCTTACCAAGGGGCAGTTCGTCGAGGTCGAAGGCAGCGCGCAGGCGTTGCGGGTATTCGGCCTGTTGAACTTCAACTCCATCGGCCGCCGCCTGCGCCTGGATTTCTCCGACCTGTTTGGCAAGGGGCTGAGCTATGACCGGGTCAAGGGCTTGCTGGTGGCGAGCAATGGCGTCTATGTAACGCGTGAGCCCATCGCCTTGACGGGACCTTCGAGCAACCTGGAACTGAACGGAACGCTGGACATGGTCACTGACCGGGTCGACGCCAAGCTGCTGGTGACGTTGCCGGTGACCAACAACCTGCCCATCGCCGCGCTGATTGTCGGCGCCCCGGCGGTGGGTGGGGCATTGTTTTTGATCGACAAACTGATCGGTGACCGCGTAGCGCGTTTTGCCAGCGTAAGATACGACGTCAAGGGGCCGTGGAAAGAGCCAAAGATCAGCTTCGACAAGCCGTTCTGACGAGTAACGCTAGCCCTTGTGGGAGCGAGCAAGCTCGCTCCCACAAGAGGATGATGCACAAAATGAGGGAGGCAGCATGCCAGTCGCCGTGATTCAAATGGTCAGCCAAAGCGATGTCCTCGCCAACCTGGCCCGCGCCCGTGTGCTGTTGGAACAGGCAGCGGCTGGCGGTGCGAGGCTGGCGGTGCTGCCGGAAAACTTCGCCGCCATGGGGCGGCGGGACGTTGCCGACATCGGTCGCGCCGAAGCCTTTGGTCAGGGACCGATCCTGCCTTGGTTGAAACAGGTCGCTCGCGACCTCAGGTTATGGATTGTCGCCGGCACGCTGCCATTACCGCCGGAGGACGAGCCCGAAGCCAGGGCTCATGCCTGTTCGTTGCTGGTGGACGACCAGGGCCAGATCGTGGCGCGTTACGACAAGCTGCACCTGTTTGACGTGGACGTGGCGGACAATCGTGGGCGCTACCGCGAATCCGATGACTATGCTTATGGTCGCAACGTGGTGGTCGCCGATACTCCCGTGGGCCGGGTGGGCCTGACGGTCTGTTACGACTTGCGTTTCCCGGAGCTCTACAGCGAGTTGCGAGCGGCCGGGGCTGAGTTGATCACCGCGCCTTCGGCCTTTACAGCAGTAACCGGCGCCGCCCATTGGGACGTATTGATTCGCGCCCGAGCCATCGAGACCCAGTGCTACCTGCTGGCGGCAGCCCAAGGCGGGACGCATCCGGGGCCAAGGGAAACCTTCGGCCACGCTGCAATTATCGACCCATGGGGGCGGGTGCTGGCGCAACAGGATCAAGGCGAGGCGGTGCTGCTGGCCGAGCGCGACAGCAGCGAACAGGCGTCCATCCGGGCGCGCATGCCGGTGGCGAGCCATCGGCGCTTTTTCTCGCAGGGCGCCCGACAGCGACCTGCCCAAGACGACGAATTCAAGGCGTAAAACATATGAGCGGGTTGTTGTCCTCAGTCAGTGAACACCTTTTAGCCCCCGGTGGCGTGACCCTCGAAAGCCTGCAAGGCGTGCTGGGTGACCTGGCCGGCCCGGGCATCGATGCCGCCGACCTGTATTTCCAGGGGCAGATTTCCGAGTCCTGGTCGTTGGAAGACGGCATCGTCAAGGAAGGCAGTTTCAACCTTGACCAGGGCGTCGGCGTACGGGCCCAGTCCGGTGAAAAGACCGGTTTTGCCTACAGCAACGCCATCACCCTCGAAGCCCTCGGCGCCGCGGCCCGTGCCGCTCGTTCGATCTCGCGCGCCGGGCAAAACGGCACGGTCCAGGCGTTCAGCAGCCAGGACGTGGCGCAGCTGTATGCGCCGGATAATCCATTGGAGGTCATGAGTCGCGCCGAGAAAGTCGAGCTGCTCAAACGCATCGACGTTGCCACTCGCGCCCTCGATCCGCGGATCCAGCAGGTGTCGGTGAGCATGGCGGGCGTCTGGGAGCGAATCCTGGTGGCGTCCACCGATGGTGGCCTGGCGGCGGACGTCCGGCCCCTGGTGCGGTTCAATGTCAGCGTGATCGTCGAGCAGAACGGCCGGCGTGAGCGCGGCGGTCATGGCGGCGGCGGGCGCACCGACTATCGTTATTTCCTCAGCGAAGACCGCGCCATGGGCTACGCCCGCGAAGCCCTGCGCCAGGCGCTGGTCAATCTGGAAGCGATTCCGGCCCCGGCCGGCACGTTGCCGGTGGTGCTGGGCTCCGGCTGGTCCGGCGTGCTGCTGCATGAAGCGGTCGGCCACGGCCTGGAAGGCGATTTCAACCGCAAGGGCAGCTCTGCCTACAGTGGTCGCATGGGTGAAATGGTCGCCTCGAAACTCTGCACGATCGTCGACGACGGTACATTGGCCGGGCGTCGGGGCTCCCTGAGCGTTGATGACGAAGGCACCCCGACCGAGTGCACCACCTTGATCGAAAACGGCGTGCTCAAGGGCTACATGCAGGACAAGCTCAATGCTCGCCTGATGGGCGTCGCTCGCACCGGCAACGGTCGTCGCGAATCCTACGCGCACCTTCCGATGCCGCGCATGACCAATACCTACATGCTGGGCGGCCAGAGCGATCCGGCGGAAATCATCGCCTCGGTGAAAAAAGGCATCTATTGCGCCAACCTCGGCGGCGGCCAGGTGGACATCACCAGCGGCAAGTTCGTGTTTTCCACCAGCGAGGCCTACCTCATTGAAGACGGCAAGATCACCGCGCCGGTCAAGGGCGCGACCCTGATCGGCAACGGGCCGGAGGCGATGAGCAAAGTGTCGATGGTCGGTAATGACCTGTCGCTGGACAGTGGCGTGGGCACGTGTGGCAAAGACGGCCAGTCGGTGCCGGTGGGTGTCGGCCAGCCGACCTTGAAGATCGATGCGATCACCGTGGGTGGCACGGGCGCATGACGGAGCCTTGGGTGGAGTGCAAGGCCTCCACCCAAGGACGAGACTCAGCGCAGGCCGCGTTGAGTCTCGTCCAGCTCACGGATGTATTTGAAGATTTTACGGCTCGAGGCCGGCGGCTTGTTGTGCGCCAGTTCGTGCTGGGCCTGACGGATCAGGGAGCGCAATTGCTGGCGATCGGCCTCCGGGTAGTCGATGACGAATTTTTCCAAGGTGCCGTCATCGCCAGCGATCAAGCGATCACGCCAGCGTTCCAGGTTGTGGAAGCGCTCGTTGTACTGCCGGGTGGAGGCATCGAGCTGGTCTAGCAAAACCAGGATCGCGTCAGTGTCCTGGTCGCGCATCAGTTTGCCGATGAACTGCAGGTGCCGTTTACGCGCGATATTCGCGGTGTGCTTGGGCGCATCGGCCAGGGCCCGGCGCAAGGCGTCGGTCAACGGCAGTTTGGCCAGCAAGTCAGGCTTGAGTGTTGTCAGGCGCTCGCCGAGGTCAACCAGAGCATGCAGCTCGCGTTTGACCTGGGATTTGCTTTTTTCACCCTCGTAGAGGGAGTCGTCGTAAGAATCAACCATGGTGGCAGTCCGCAAAGAAACGCCGCCATGATAACCAGTCGGGGGCCGCTTGTCCGGCCCGGTCGCTAGAAGGCCAAGGGTTTGTACGAAAAACAGCGCAGGCAGTTTGCGTGCAAACCCGATACCGAAAGCAGAATTTGAGTGGAGAACACCATGAGTGCAGTTCAGAGCGTCGGTCCGCAGGCATTGCCGGCACTGCAGGAGCAAGTCGAGCAGATTCTCGCCGAGGCCAAGCGACAAGGTGCCAGCGCCTGTGAGGTGGCGGTATCGCTGGAGCAGGGATTGTCGACTTCGGTGCGCCAGCGCGAAGTGGAAACCGTTGAGTTCAATCGGGATCAGGGTTTCGGCATTACCTTGTACGTAGGCCAGCGCAAGGGATCGGCCAGCACTTCGGCCAGCGGGCCCGACGCCATTCGTGAAACGGTGGCCGCGGCGCTGGCGATCGCCAAGCACACGTCCGAGGATGACGCCTCGGGGTTGGCCGATGCCGCCCTTATGTGCAAGGAACTGAAGGATTTCGATCTGTTCCACGCCTGGGACATCACGCCCGAGCAAGCCATCGAACAGGCGCTGCGCTGTGAGGCGGCGGCATTCGATGCCGACCGCCGGATCAAGAATGCCGACGGTACGACGCTCAATACGCACCAGGGTTGCCGGGTTTATGGCAACAGCCATGGCTTTATCGGCGGTTACGCTTCGACCCGTCACAGCCTCAGTTGTGTGATGATCGCCGAGGCGGACGGGCAGATGCAGCGCGACTACTGGTATGACGTCAGTCGCCAGGGCACGTTGCTGGCGGACCCGGTGAGCATCGGCCAGAAAGCCGCACAACGGGCAGCCAGCCGCTTGGGCGCGCGGCCGGTGCCGACCTGTGAGGTGCCGGTGTTGTTTTCTGCCGAGCTGGCCGGTGGTCTGTTTGGCAGCTTCCTGTCGGCGGTGTCTGGCGGCAACTTGTACCGCAAGTCGTCGTTCCTGGAAGGCGCGCTGGGGCAGAAGCTGTTCCCGGAGTGGATGACCATTGACGAGCGTCCGCACCTGATGCAGGCCATGGGCAGCTCGGCATTCGACGGCGATGGCCTGGCCACTTACGCCAAGCCGTTCGTGGAAAACGGCGAGCTGGTGTCCTACATCCTTGGTACCTATTCGGGCCGCAAACTCGGCATGCCGAGCACCGCCAACGCTGGCGGTGTGCATAACCTTTTCGTTACCCATGGCGAAGAAGACCAGGCGGCATTGCTTCGGCGCATGGGCCGGGGGCTGTTGGTAACGGAGTTGATGGGCCATGGGCTGAACATGGTGACCGGGGATTATTCCCGTGGCGCGGCGGGTTTCTGGGTCGAGAATGGCGAGATCCAGTTCCCGGTTCAGGAAGTCACCATCGCCGGAAACATGCGTGACATGTTCAAGCAGATCGTGGCGGTGGGGAATGATTTGGAGCTGCGCAGCAACATCCGCACGGGCTCGGTGTTGATCGAGCGGATGACCGTGGCGGGTAGCTGATACTCAAGGCCACAAAAAAAGGCGCGTCATTCATGTGGATGACGCGCCTTTTTTGTGTCGATTAGAGCTCATGGCAAGTCCGTTTTTGTGGCGAGGGAGCTTGTTCCGCTGAGCCGCGAAGCGGCCCCAACATCTTGCGGCCGCTGCGCACTGGAGCGCCAGCCCGGCCGAGCGGGAGCAAGCTCCCTCGCGACGAAATGGCCTTGGGTCCGGAGGAGTTATTCCCCCTCGTCGAAATAGTTGTTGATCAGCGCCACCAAGGCATCCATCGCCTCCTGGGCCTGTTCGCCCTCGGTGCTCAAGTGGATCTTGGTGCCCTTGCCAGCGGCGAGCATCATCATCGCCATGATGCTTTTACCATCGACGGTACTCTCAGGCGTGCGCCCGACCCGGATCGTGGTCTCAGGAAACTGACCCGCCACACCTACGAATTTCGCCGACGCTCGGGCATGCAAACCCAGCTTGTTGATGATTTCAATTTCACGAGCAGGCATCGCGGTGTGAATCCTTTAGCTGAGGTCGCGGTGGCGAACCTGGACGTTCTTCAGGGATTGTTGCAGGAGCTGACCCAGGCGTTCGGTCAGGTAGACGGAGCGGTGATGGCCACCCGTACAGCCAATGGCGATCGTGACGTAGGCGCGGTTGCTAGCGGCAAAGCGGGGCAGCCATTTGAGCAGGTAGCTGGAAATGTCCTGGTACATCTCTTCGACATCCGGCTGGGCGGCCAAGTAGTCGATTACCGGTTGGTCCAGCCCGGACTGCTCGCGCAGTTCCGGTTTCCAATAAGGGTTGGGTAAACAGCGGACATCGAACACCAGGTCGGCATCTACCGGCATTCCGCGTTTGAAACCGAACGATTCGACGAGAAAGGCCGTACCCGGTTCTGGCTGGTTCAGCAGGCGCAACTTGAGGGTGTCGCGCAGTTGATACAGGTTCAGGTTCGTGGTGTTGAGCTTGAGGTCCGCCAGGTCCGCGATGGGCCCGAGCAGTTGGCTTTCGTCATGGATCGCTTCGGCCAGGGAGCGGCTCGCATTGCTCAGTGGATGGCGCCGGCGAGTTTCGGAGAAACGCTTGAGCAAGGTTTCTTCGTCGGCATCCAGGTAGAGCACATCGCATTGGATATGGCGGCTGCGCACTTCCTCGAGCAGTTCGGGGAAGCGCGACAAGTGGCTGGGCAGGTTACGGGCATCGACCGACACGGCGACCAGCGGTTGCGCCAGTTCGGTGTGGATCAGGGCGCGCTCGGCCAACTCCGGAAGCAGGCCTGCCGGCAAGTTGTCGATGCAGTAGTAGCCGCTGTCCTCGAGCACATTGAGGGCGGTACTTTTACCGGAGCCGGAGCGGCCACTGACGATGATCATGCGCATGTTTAATGACCGTTCTGCTCGTCCAGGACAACCTGATACAAAGCGTCGTTACTCGTTGCGCTGCGCAGTCTTTCGCGCACTTCCTTGCGGTCCAGCATGCTGGCGATCTGGCGCAGCAGCTCAAGGTGCGCATCGGTCGCCGCTTCCGGAACCAGCAATACGAACAGCAGGTCGACCGGGGCGCCGTCGATGGCGTCGAAATCTATGGGTGCTTCAAGGTGCAGTAGCGCGCTGATGGGCGACGTACAGCCTTTGAGGCGGCAATGTGGAATGGCGATGCCGTTGCCAAAACCGGTGGAGCCTAGTTTTTCACGGGCGATAAGGGCCTCGAAGACGTCCTGCATTTCCAGATCCGGCACTTCGCGGTGGATCAGGTTGGCAATTTGTTCGAGGGCTTTCTTCTTACTGCCACCCGGCGCGTTCACCTGGGAACGGCCGGGGGTCAGGATGGTTTCTAGTCGGATCATGGATTGGGGGGGTTAACGACCGGTTGCGCCCTGGAGGAGGCTCTGGGTCTTTTCCTTATGCTTTTTGAGTTGGCGATCCAGCTTGTCGGTCAGCAGGTCAATCGCGGCATACATGTCATCATGCTCCGCATTGGCAACCACTTCTCCGCCGGGAATATGCAGTGTGGCTTCGATCTTCTGCTTCAGCTTTTCGACGTTCAGAATGACTTGCACGTTGGTGATCTTGTCGAAATGCCTCTCCAATCGGTCGAGTTTTTCGCCGATGTAGGTGCGCAGGGGTTCGGTCACTTCCAGTTGGTGTCCACTGATGTTGACTTGCATACAGCTTCTCCTTCGTTGCCAGTGCATAAAGCGGCAGGCTGGGTGCCTGCCACTGGAACGCTGTGGCGTGGCCTGTTACATCAACCGCTTGCGTTCGCTCGAAGGTGCGATCCCCAGGGATTCGCGGTATTTGGCGACGGTACGGCGGGCCACCTGAATGCCTTGTGCCTCCAGTAAACCAGCGATCTTGCTGTCACTCAACGGCTTTTTCTGATTTTCCGCCGCGACCAGTTTTTTGATGATCGCGCGGATGGCCGTGGACGAGCATTCGCCGCCTTCGGAGGTGCTGACGTGGCTGGAGAAAAAGTATTTCAATTCATAGATGCCCCGAGGGGTATGCATGAATTTCTGGGTGGTCACCCGTGAAATCGTCGATTCGTGCATGCCCACCGCCTCGGCAATGTCATGCAGGACCAACGGCTTCATCGCTTCGTCGCCATATTCCAGGAAGCCGCGCTGATGCTCGACGATCTGGGTGGCGACTTTCATCAGGGTTTCGTTGCGGCTCTGCAGGCTCTTGATGAACCAGCGCGCTTCCTGCAACTGGTTGCGCATGAAGGTGTTGTCGGCGCTGGTATCGGCGCGTTTGACGAAACCTGCGTACTGGGCGTTGACGCGCAGCTTGGGCATCGACTCCTGGTTGAGCTCCACCAGCCAGCGATCGTTGTGCTTGCGCACGATTACGTCGGGGACGACGTATTCGGGCTCGGTGGATTCGATCTGTGAGCCAGGACGCGGGTTGAGGCTTTGCACCAGCTCGATGACCTGGCGCAGTTCATCTTCCTTGAGCTTCATGCGACGCATCAGTTGGCTGTAGTCGCGTCCGCCCAAAAGGTCGATGTAATCGGTCACCAGGCGCTTGGCTTCGGCCAGCCACGGGGTTTTGGCGGGCAATTGGCGCAGCTGCAGCAACAGGCATTCGCCCAGGTTGCGAGCACCGATGCCGGCGGGTTCGAACTGCTGGATGCGATGCAAGACGGCTTCGATCTCGTCCAGCTCGATGTCGAGCTCGGGGTCGAAGGCTTCGAGGATTTCTTCCAGCGTCTCGTCCAGGTAACCCTGGTTGTTGATGCAATCGATCAGGGTCACGGCGATCAGGCGATCGGTATCGGACATCGGCGCCAGGTTCAATTGCCAGAGCAGATGACTCTGCAAGCTCTCGCCGGCGGACGTGCGGGTAGTGAAATCCCATTCGTCGTCATCGCCGCTCGGCAGGCTGCTGGCGCTGGTCTGATAGACGTCTTCCCAAGCCGTGTCCACGGGCAGGTCGTTGGGAATGCGCTCGTTCCATTCGCCATCCTCAAGGTTGTCCACCGTGGGGGCGGCTTCCTGTTGGTAGGTTGGTTCCTGGATTTCCGGGGTGGTTTTCTGCTCGACATTGTCGGCCAGTGGATCGGTGTTGTCGAAGTCGTCGCCCTCTTCCTGGCGTTCGAGCATCGGATTGGATTCCAGGGCCTCTTGGATTTCCTGTTGCAGGTCCAGGGTCGACAATTGGAGCAGGCGGATGGCCTGTTGCAGCTGCGGTGTCATCGTCAGCTGCTGGCCCATTCTCAAGACTAGCGATGGTTTCATGGCAGGGGCTTAACACCTTATTTGCCGGCGCACATGCGCCATCCACTACAGGGCGCCGGAGCGCCAAACTTAAGCAAATTATATGCCTGAAACTGAAGTGTTTGCCTAGGGGGCGTCTTCAATTAATTGAGAGTGCCCCACGGGTCGTCATCGGACATTCGGCGCCACCCAGGCCTTCGCCTGAGGCTTCGTGGCTTAAAGGCGGAACTCGTGGCCCAGATACACTTCCTTGACCAGCTCGTTGGCCAGGATGGTGGCCGAGTCGCCCTCGGCGATCAACTGGCCGTCGTTGACGATATAGGCGGTCTCGCAGATGTCCAGTGTCTCGCGCACGTTGTGGTCGGTGATCAGCACGCCGATCCCCTTGGCCTTGAGATGATGGATGATCTGCTTGATGTCGCCCACCGAAATCGGGTCTACGCCGGCGAAGGGTTCGTCGAGCAGAATGAATTTCGGCGCGGTAGCCAGGGCGCGGGCAATTTCCACGCGACGACGTTCGCCGCCGGACAGGCTCATGCCCAGGTTGTCGCGAATGTGGCTGATATGGAATTCCTGCAGCAGGCTCTCCAATTCCTGACGGCGGCCGGCCTTGTCGAGCTCCTTGCGGGTCTCGAGGATGGCCATGATGTTGTCGGCCACCGACAGTTTGCGGAAGATCGACGCTTCTTGCGGCAGATAACCGATACCGGCCTTCGCCCGGCCGTGCATCGGCTGGTGGCTGACATCCAGGTCGTCGATCAGTACGCGGCCCTGGTCGGCCTGAACCAGCCCGACGATCATGTAGAAACAGGTTGTCTTGCCCGCGCCGTTGGGGCCGAGCAAGCCAACGATCTGGCCGCTGTCGATGGACAGGCTGACATCGCGCACAACCTGGCGGCTCTTGTAGCTCTTGGCCAGGTGCTGGGCTTTCAGAGTTGCCATTACTGCGCCTTCTGCTCGTCGGTTTTCTTTTTCGGCTGGATCACCATGTCGATCCGCGGACGCTGTTCGGTCACCTTGCTGCCAGTGGCACGGCCGGCGCTGGCCAGCTTCTTGACCGTGTCGTAGACGATCTTCTCGCCTTGGGTCACGTTGTTGTCCTTGTCGACGACCTTGGCGCGGTCGATCAATACAACGCGGTCCTGGGCGGCGTGATACTGGATGGTGACCCCGTAACCCTGCACAGGCTTGGTGTCGCCTGCGGTCTGCAACTGTTCGAAGTACGCCAGGTTGCCCACGGATGTCACTACGTCGATATCGCCGGACTGGGTGCGGGTGATGGTGACGGTATTGCCGGTCACCTTCATCGAGCCCTGGGTAATGATCACGTCACCCTTATAGGTGGCGACACCGTTCTTGTCGTCCAGTTGCGCGTCGTCGGCCTGGATGCGGATAGGCTGGTCGCGGTCGTTGGGAAGGGCCCAGGCGCTCGCGCTTCCCAGTGCAGCGCCCAGACTGAGCAAAATAGGGAGGGTTTTAGCGAGCTTCATACTGTCCTCTTACTTTCGATAGCAGGTGTATCCTGCTTTCCTTCAAATACGCCTTCATTCCCACGCCGGTCGACACGCCGCCAGCGCCGTCGATTCTAACGGGTTGCTCGGTCTGCGCATATTCTCGCTGCGGGAAGACCGTCATGCGACTGCTGGTGATGATGGTCGTACGGTTCTTTTCATCGGTCCGTGCGATGCGCACCGAGTCGATCAGTTCGACTTCGGTGCCGCCGGGATTGACCTCGGCCCGTTCGCTCTGCACGTGCCATGGAAATTCGGTACCCCGGAACATGTTCAGGTCCGGTTTGGTCACCAGCGTGACGTCGCTGGCCTTTACATGATCGACCTTGTCGGCCGTCATTTCGTACTGCACCTTTCCGTCCGGCAGGTATTTCAGGGTATGCGTATTGGTCGCATACCAGTCGATGTCATTTTCCTCGACCTTGGCCGCGGGTTGGTCAAGGAAGCGTTCCGGGCTGATGTTCCAATAGCCCACCGCAGCGAAAATCGCGGCGATGCAGCTGAACACCAGAATGGTGCGAATCTTCTTGCTTAGCATAAATGGCTCACAAGTATGCGGCGTTGGCCGCTTCGAGGTGGCCCTGGGCACGCAGGATCAGTTCACAGAATTCACGGGCTGCACCTTCGCCGCCCCTTGCCGTGGTGACGCCATGGGCGTGCTCGCGCACGAACGCCGCTGCGTTGGCCACTGCCATGCCCAGGCCGACCCGACGGATGACCGGCAGGTCCGGCAGATCGTCGCCCAGGTAGGCGACCTGTTCATAGCTTAGATTGAGTTGGCCAAGGAGCTCGTCCAGAACCACCAGTTTGTCTTCGCGGCCCTGGTAAAGGTGGGGGATGCCCAGGTTCTTCGCCCGCCGTTCGACCACCGGGGTCTTGCGGCCGCTGATAATGGCCGTTTGCACGCCCGAGGCCATCAGCATCTTGATGCCTTGGCCGTCGAGTGTGTTGAAGGTCTTGAATTCGCTGCCGTCTTCGAGGAAATAAAGGCGGCCGTCGGTGAGTACACCGTCGACGTCGAATACGGCGAGCTTGATGGTCTTGCCCCGTTGCAGCAGGTCGGTCGTCATTACATTACTCCAGCACGCAGCAGGTCGGACAGGTTGAAGGCGCCGATCGGGCGGTCTTCGTCATCCACTACCACCAGTGCGTTTATCCTGTGGTCTTCCATGATTTTAAGGGCTTCGGCGGCAAGCATGTCGGCGCGGGCGGTCTTGCCGTGCAGCGTCATGACTTCGTCGATGGTTGCGTTGCGAATGTCGATCGCGCGGTCGAGGGTGCGGCGCAGGTCGCCGTCTGTGAAAATCCCGGCGAGCTTGCCGTCGGCTTCGAGGATCACGGTCATGCCCAGGCCCTTGCGGGTCATTTCCATCAGCGCATCTTTGAGCAGCGTGCCGCGTTGCACCTGCGGCAGCTCTTCTCCGGCGTGCATCACGTTTTCGACTTTCAGCAACAGGCGACGGCCCAGCGCGCCACCGGGATGGGAAAAGGCGAAATCCTCCGCCGTGAAGCCCCGGGCTTCCAGCAGGGCCACGGCCAGGGCATCGCCCATGACCAGTGCCGCGGTGGTGGAGGAGGTCGGGGCCAGGTTCAGCGGGCAGGCTTCGTGCTCGACATGGACATTGAGGTTCACCTCGGCGGCCTTGGCCAACGGGGAGTCCGGGTTGCCGGTGATGCTGATCATCTGGATGCCCAGGCGCTTGATCAGCGGCAGCAACGTGAGGATTTCATTGGTCGAGCCGGAGTTGGACAGGGCCAGGATGACATCGTCCCGGGTAATCATGCCCATGTCGCCGTGGCTGGCTTCGGCCGGGTGGACAAAAAATGCCGTCGTGCCCGTGCTCGCCAGCGTGGCGGCGATCTTGTTGCCGATGTGGCCGGACTTACCCATGCCGACCACGACCACGCGGCCCTTGCTGGCCAGAATCATCTCGCAGGCACGTACGAAATCAGCGTCGATGTGGGCCAGTAAGCCTTGTACGGCTTCGAGCTCGAGGCGGATGGTACGTTGTGCCGATTGAATCAGGTCGCTGGATTGGCTCATGTCAGATCGTATAGCCCGATGAAAAGGCGGCGATTATAGCGGTAATGAACGATTCCCTCACGTTAGTTCGTCACGCTTTGTTCGAACGGTTGCAAGGCTGGACATAAAATGTGGTGTTTTACCTTAAGCCAGGCTTAACGGGCGGGGGGTTGGCCTTGGGCGCCTGACGCTTGCAGTGATATAGTTCGCCGCCGGTTCGTGTGCCCGGCGGTACCGGCATTTGTCGGCTGGCCTGGGCATTCGGATATGAGGCTGCATCGCAAGGAGTTTAGATGAGTGCCGACAACGCCTACGCGGTCGAGCTGAAGGGACTGTCCTTCAAGCGAGGGACGCGCAGCATTTTCAATGACATCGATATTCGCATCCCGCGCGGCAAGGTGACCGGCATCATGGGGCCTTCCGGGTGCGGAAAGACCACGCTGCTGCGGCTGATGGGGGCACAACTGCGCCCTAGCGCCGGCGAAGTCTGGGTCAATGGCCAGAACCTTCCAAAGTTGTCGCGCAGCGATTTGTTCGATGCGCGCAAGCATATGGGGGTGCTGTTCCAGAGCGGCGCGCTGTTTACCGACCTCGATGTGTTCGAGAACGTGGCGTTTCCCCTGCGGGTCCATACCGAACTGCCGGACGAAATGATCCGCGACATCGTTTTGCTCAAGCTGCAGGCCGTCGGGCTGCGCGGGGCCCTGGATTTGATGCCGGATGAACTGTCCGGTGGCATGAAGCGTCGCGTGGCGTTGGCGCGGGCCATCGCCCTCGATCCAAAAATCCTCATGTACGACGAGCCCTTTGTTGGCCAGGACCCCATTGCCATGGGCGTGCTCGTGCGGTTGATCCGCCTGCTCAATGACGCCCTGGGCATCACCAGCATCGTGGTGTCCCACGACCTGGCCGAAACCGCGAGCATCGCCGACTACATCTATGTCGTTGGCGATGGCCAGGTGCTGGGGCAGGGTACGCCCAAGGAATTGAAGGATTCGGACAACCCACGCATTCGCCAATTCATGAAAGGTGACCCGGACGGTCCGGTGGCGTTTCATTTTCCGGCCACGGATTACCGTACCGATCTGCTGGGGAAGCGCTGATGCGCAAGAAATCATTAATAGAAAGAATTCGCCTGTTCGGCCGTTCCGGCATCGACGTGCTGGCCGTGCTGGGGCGTTCCACGCTGTTCCTGATGCACGCACTGCTCGGACGCAATTCGACCGGAGGCGGTTTTGGCCTGCTGGTCAAGCAATTGCATTCGGTGGGGGTGATGTCCCTGGTGATCATCGTCGTCTCGGGCATCTTCATTGGCATGGTACTGGCTCTCCAGGGCTTCAGCATCCTGTCCAGCTATGGATCGGAGCAAGCGGTCGGGCAAATGGTCGCGCTGACCTTGTTGCGCGAGCTCGGGCCCGTGGTGACGGCGCTGCTGTTCGCTGGGCGTGCCGGGTCGGCGTTGACCGCTGAAATCGGCAACATGAAGTCCACCGAGCAGTTGTCCAGCCTGGAAATGATTGGTGTCGATCCGCTCAAGTACATCATTGCCCCGCGCCTGTGGGCCGGCTTCATCTCGCTGCCGGTGCTGGCGATGATCTTCAGTGTCGTGGGGATCTGGGGAGGCTCCTGGGTGGCCGTCGATTGGCTGGGGGTCTATGAAGGTTCCTACTGGTCCAACATGCAGAACAGCGTCGACTTTCTCGACGATGTGCTCAACGGTGTGATCAAGAGTGCCGTATTCGCTTTCGTGGTCACCTGGATCGCCGTGTTCCAAGGTTATGACTGTGAGCCCACGTCAGAGGGGATCAGCCGTGCCACAACCAAGACCGTGGTCTATGCCTCGTTGGCCGTCCTGGGCCTTGACTTTATTCTGACCGCCTTGATGTTTGGAGATTTCTGATGCAAAACCGCACCCTGGAAATCGGTGTCGGCCTTTTCTTGCTGGCTGGCATCCTGGCTTTGCTGCTGCTGGCCCTGCGAGTCAGTGGACTGGCGCCGACCGCGAGCACCGATACTTATAAACTTTATGCTTATTTTGACAATATCGCCGGTTTGACGGTCAGAGCCAAGGTAACCATGGCCGGTGTCACCATCGGCAAGGTCACGGCAATCGATCTGGACCGCGACAGTTTCACCGGTCGGGTAACGCTGCAACTGGAAAAGCGGGTGGATAACCTGCCGACTGACTCCACTGCATCGATTCTCACGGCTGGGCTGTTGGGCGAGAAATACATCGGTATCAGCGTGGGTGGGGAAGATGCCTTGCTCAAGGACGGTGGGACCATCCACGATACACAGTCGTCCCTGGTGCTCGAGGACCTGATCGGTAAATTCCTGCTCAATACCGTGAACAAAGACGCCAAATGAGGAGCTATTGAATGATCTCTATCCTGCGACGCAGCCTGCTGGTCTTGCTGGCGGCCCTGCCGCTGATGGGCAATGCCGTGGCGGCGCCTTCGGCGCACGACATCATCAAGACCACCACGGATCAACTTCTGGCGGATCTCTCTGCCAATAAGGAAAAGTACAAGCAGGACCCGGGTGCGTTCTATGAATCCCTGAACCGTATCGTCGGGCCGGTCGTGGATGCCGATGGCATTTCCAAGAGCATCATGACCGTCAAATACTCGCGCAAGGCTACGCCCGAGCAGATGACCCGCTTTCAGGAAAACTTCAAGCGCAGCCTGTTCCAGTTCTATGGCAACGCCTTGCTCGAGTACAACAACCAGGGCATCACGGTCGATCCGGCCAAGGATGAGTCAGGTGATCGCACCAGCGTCGGCATGACGGTCAAGGGCAATAACGGCGCCGTATATCCGGTGTCCTACACGCTCGAGAAAATCAGCGGCGAGTGGAAAGTACGCAACGTGATCATCAACGGCATCAACATCGGCAAGTTGTTCCGCGATCAATTCGCCGATGCGATGCAGCGCAACGGCAACGACCTGAACAAGACCATCGACGGTTGGGCGGGTGAAGTCGCCAAGGCGAAGGAAGTTGCCGAAGATGCCCAAGAGAAGCAGCAACAATGAATGCGTCGGTGAGTGAGTCGGCCGTTCGCCTGGGCGAGTCTGGCGAGTTGCTGCTCAGTGGCGTGCTGGATTACCGCACCGGCCCGGGTTTGCGCAAGCAGGGCCAGGCGTTGATCCAATCCGCCAAGGCCGCCGAGTTGGTCATTGACTGCTCGGCGGTGGAAAAGTCCAGCAGCGTCGGCCTGTCCCTCCTGCTGTGCTTCATGCGCGACGCCAAGGCCGCCGGCAAGACGTGGAGCATCCGTGGGATGCCTGAGGACATGCGCGAAATAGCCCAGGTCAGCGAATTGACCGAGCTGTTGGAGCACCCCTGATTCACAACTTCGTAAAAGCCCCCCGTCAGAGTCCTGCTTCGCGGGGTTCGCAGGCGCGGGGCTTTTTTGTATGATGTGCGACCCGTGCGCACAGGGCGCCGATTGAGGTTGAGCATGCAGGCTGTAGAAGTGAAGAGCTTCCTTGAAGGAAAGCTGCCTGGTACGCAGGTGGAAGTTGAAGGCGAAGGCTGCAATTTCCAGCTGAACGTGATCAGCGATGAACTGGCGGCGTTGAGCCCGGTGAAGCGTCAGCAGAGCATCTATGCCCATTTGAACCCATGGATCGCCGATGGCAGCATCCACGCGGTCACTATGAAATTTTTCAGCCGCGCGGCCTGGGCCGAGCGCACCTGAGCCCAAGGGCGTCGAGATTCTTATGGATAAATTGATTATTACCGGCGGCGTTCGCCTCGATGGCGAAATCCGTATTTCCGGAGCAAAGAACTCCGCGCTGCCGATCCTGGCCGCGACGCTGCTGTGCGATGGCCCTGTGACCGTGGCCAACCTGCCGCACCTGCACGACATCACCACGATGATCGAGCTGTTCGGTCGCATGGGCATCGAACCTGTGATCGACGAGAAACTCGCCGTCGAAATCGACCCACGTACCATCAAGACCCTGGTCGCGCCGTACGAACTGGTCAAGACCATGCGTGCCTCGATCCTGGTGCTCGGCCCGATGGTCGCCCGTTTCGGTGAAGCCGAAGTGGCGCTCCCTGGCGGTTGCGCCATCGGTTCGCGTCCAGTGGACCTGCACATCCGTGGCCTGGAGGCCATGGGCGCGGTGATCGATGTCGAGGGCGGCTACATCAAGGCCAAGGCCCCTGAAGGCGGCCTGCGTGGCGCGCATTTCTTCTTCGATACCGTCAGCGTGACCGGGACCGAGAACATCATGATGGCCGCCGCATTGGCCAAGGGCCGCAGCGTGCTGCAAAACGCCGCTCGCGAGCCCGAGGTGGTGGACCTGGCGAACTTCCTGATCGCCATGGGCGCCAAGATCAGCGGCGCTGGCACCGACACCATCACCATCGATGGCGTCGAGCGCCTGCACTCGGCCACTTACAAAGTGATGCCGGACCGTATTGAAACGGGCACCTACCTGGTTGCCGCCGCCGTCACCGGTGGCCGCGTCAAGGTCAAGGACACCGATCCGACCATCCTTGAAGCTGTGCTGGAAAAACTCAAGGAAGCTGGCGCCGAAGTCACCTGCGGCGAAGACTGGATCGAAGTGAACATGCACGGCAAGCGGCCGAAAGCCGTCAACGTGCGGACCGCTCCCTACCCAGCGTTCCCGACCGACATGCAGGCGCAGTTCATCTCCCTCAACGCCATTGCCGAAGGCACGGGCGCGGTGATCGAGACGATCTTCGAAAACCGCTTCATGCACGTCTATGAGCTGCACCGCATGGGCGCCAAGATCCAGGTCGAAGGCAACACCGCCATCGTCACCGGCGCCGAGAAACTCAAGGGCGCGCCGGTCATGGCAACCGACCTGCGGGCCTCGGCCAGCCTGGTGATCTCGGCCCTGATCGCCGAGGGCGATACCTTGATCGACCGCATCTACCACATCGACCGCGGCTACGAGTGCATCGAAGAAAAACTGCAGATGCTCGGCGCCAAGATCCGCCGCGTGCCGGGCTAGTTCCGGCTGCATGGCACAAGGATGTGCCAGGATTTCGTTTCAAATCGAGGGTGGTTGCGCCCTCGATGTATGTCCGGCGCCGCTTGCGACCGGGCATGAGTACCTTGATTAGGACTGACGTTTCCCATGTTGACCATCGCACTGTCCAAGGGCCGCATCCTTGACGACACCCTGCCGCTTCTGGCTGAAGCGGGCATTGTGCCGACCGAGAATCCGGACAAGAGCCGCAAGCTGATCATCCCCACGACCCAGGCCGACGTGCGCTTGTTGATCGTGCGCGCCACCGATGTGCCGACGTACGTGGAGCATGGCGCCGCCGACCTGGGCGTTGCCGGCAAGGACGTACTGATGGAATACGGCGGCCAGGGTTTGTACGAGCCGCTGGACCTGCGCATCGCTCGCTGCAAGCTGATGACCGCTGGCAAGGTCGGCGCGCCCGAGCCCAAAGGGCGCCTGCGGGTCGCGACCAAGTTCGTCAACGTTGCCAAGCGCTACTACGCCGAACAAGGCCGCCAGGTCGACATCATCAAGCTCTACGGCTCGATGGAGCTGGCGCCGTTGATCGGCCTGGCGGACAAGATCATCGACGTGGTCGACACGGGCAACACCCTGCGCGCCAACGGCCTGGAACCCCAGGATTTCATCGCCGACATCACCTCCCGGCTGATCGTCAACAAGGCTTCGATGAAAATGCAGCACGCCCGTATCCAGGCTTTGATCGATACCCTGCGCAAGGCAGTGGAATCGCGACACCGCGGCTGATTCACCTGCGCGACCTTGAGTCGCGCCCGTCTATCCGCGTCATAGCCAATTTTCTCAGGTGCCCCCGCGAATGGACTGGTAGCTTAGGGCGCCTGAGCATTTGCCATTAATGAGGCCCTCGCTATGACCGCTCCCACCTCGATTCGCCGACTCAATGCTGCCGACCCGGATTTCGCACATCATCTGGATCATCTGCTGAGCTGGGAGAGTGTGTCCGACGACTCGGTCAACCAGCGGGTGCTGGACATCATCAAGGCCGTGCGCGAGCGTGGCGACGATGCCTTGGTGGAATTCACACAGAAGTTCGACGGCCTGCACGTGGCGTCGATGGCCGACCTGATCCTGCCGCGCGAGCGTCTGGAACTGGCCTTGACCCGAATCACCGTGGCCCAGCGCGAAGCCTTGGAAAAAGCCGCGTCCCGGGTACGCAGTTATCACGAGCGGCAGAAACAGGATTCGTGGAGCTACACCGAGGCCGACGGCACGGTGCTGGGCCAGAAGGTCACGCCGCTGGACCGCGCCGGCTTGTACGTGCCGGGTGGCAAAGCGTCCTATCCGTCCTCGGTGCTGATGAACGCGATCCCGGCCAAGGTCGCCGGCGTGACTGAAGTGGTCATGGTTGTCCCGACCCCGCGCGGCGAAATCAACGAACTGGTGCTGGCTGCCGCCTGCATTGCCGGCGTGGACCGGGTGTTCACCATTGGCGGTGCCCAGGCCGTGGCCGCGTTGGCCTATGGCACGCAAAGCGTGCCGCGGGTCGACAAGGTAGTCGGTCCGGGCAACATCTATGTCGCCACTGCCAAGCGCCACGTGTTTGGTCAGGTCGGCATCGACATGATTGCTGGCCCTTCGGAAATCCTCGTGGTGTGCGACGGTCAGACCGATCCGGACTGGATCGCCATGGACCTGTTTTCCCAGGCCGAGCATGATGAAGATGCCCAGGCCATCCTGGTCAGCCCGGACGCCGAATTTCTCGACAAAGTGGCCGCCAGCATCGACAAGTTGCTGCCGACCATGGACCGCGCCGAGATCATCAACACCTCCATCAATGGCCGTGGTGCCCTGATCAAGGTCGATGACATGGAGCAGGCCATCGAAGTCGCCAACCGCATCGCGCCGGAGCACTTGGAACTGTCGGTTGCCGATCCCCAGGCTTGGTTGCCGAAGATCCGCCATGCCGGCGCGATCTTCATGGGCCGTCACACCTCCGAGGCGCTGGGCGACTATTGCGCCGGACCGAACCATGTACTGCCGACCTCCGGCACCGCGCGCTTCTCGTCGCCGCTGGGGGTTTATGACTTCCAGAAACGCTCCTCGATCATTTTCTGCTCGGAGCAGGGCGCGTCCGAACTGGGCAAGACCGCGTCGGTGCTGGCCCGTGGCGAATCGCTGAGCGCCCACGCCCGCAGCGCCGAATACCGCATCAAAGACGAACGGAAGGGGAACTGAAATGAGTAGATTCTGGAGCCCGTTCGTCAAGGACCTGGTGCCGTATGTGCCAGGCGAACAGCCGAAGCTGACCCGCCTGGTCAAGCTCAACACCAACGAGAATCCCTATGGCCCATCGCCCAAGGCCCTCGCGGCGATGCAGACCGAACTCAATGACAACCTGCGCCTGTATCCGGACCCCAATAGCGATTTGCTGAAAAGCGCCGTCGCCCGGTATTACGGTGTGCAAACCAACCAAGTGTTCCTGGGCAACGGTTCGGATGAGGTGCTGGCGCACATCTTCCACGGTCTGCTTCAGCACAACCAACCGGTGTTGTTCCCGGACATCAGCTACAGCTTCTACCCGGTCTATTGCGGGCTGTACGGCATCGAGTTCGACGCGGTGCCGCTGGATGAACAGTTCCGGATCGACCCGACGGATTACGCCAAGCCGAACGGCGGGATCATCTTCCCCAACCCGAACGCGCCGACCGGCTGCCTGCTGGCGCTTGACGCGGTCGAGCAGATCCTCAAGGGCAGCCCGGATTCGGTGGTGGTCGTCGACGAGGCTTACATCGACTTTGGTGGCGAAACGGCCATCAGCCTGGTGGATCGGTATCCGAACCTGCTGGTCACGCAGACGCTGTCCAAGTCTCGCTCGTTGGCGGGATTGCGAGTGGGCCTGGCGGTGGGGCATCCGGATCTGATCGAAGCGTTGGAGCGGATCAAGAACAGCTTCAACTCCTATCCGTTGGATCGTCTGGCAAATGTCGGTGGCGCGGCGGCGTTCGACGATCGCGAGTATTTCGACCGAACCTGCCGGTTGGTGATCGAGCACCGCGAGTGGGTGGTGGCCAAACTGGAGGCCAGGGGCTTTGAAGTGCTGCCATCGGCGGCCAACTTCATTTTCGCTCGTCACCCCCGGTACGACGCAGCGGGGTTGGCGGCGAAACTGCGTGAGCAGGGCGTGATCGTGCGGCACTTCAAGCAGGAGCGCATCGCGCAGTTCCTGCGGATCAGCATCGGTACGCCGGAGCAGAACCAGGCGCTGATCGACGGCCTAGGCGAGCTCTAAAGCGCTGCATGGATCCTGTGGGAGCGGGCTTGCTCGCGAAGGCTGTGTGTCAGTTAACGCCTGGATGACTGACCCAACGCCATCGCGGGCAAGCTCGCTCCCACATTGATTTCAGGGCGTCCTAACGATCAGCGACACTGAAATCCTTTGTGGGAGCGAGCTTGCTCGCGATAGTGGCCAGATCAGCTCCCACAATTTCAGCGCTTACTCGTGATGCGGCTCGCCAAGGAACGTCAGCGACGTAAACACCCCGCGCGTCGCGACATCCTTATTGTCCTTGAGCGGGATTTCCATCTGCGCGGCAATGACATTCAACCCTTCATTACGTACCGGTACCTTGGCCCGTCCCTCGGCGTCGGTTTGCGTGGTGACAGTACCTGGCGCGCTGCGATAGTCGCCCACCAGTTTCACGCCAGCGGCAGGTTTGCCATCGATCAGCACTCGCACCGGCAAAGGCTGGCCGGGGCCGACGGTCAGTGGGTCGACTTCCGGTACGATGACGAACTTGATCTGATCCAGTTTCGGCAGCTTCGCTCCCGGCTCATAGATCGCCAGGCTGTACTTGAAGGTCTGGGTCGATTCGATCGCCCCGGGTACCTTGCTGCGGCCTTCGTTGATCCACTTCTTGTCGGCGGTCTGTGACCACATGCCGTTGTCCAGGGCGACGGCCAGCACGGCCGGCGGCTTGAGGGGTTGCAGGCGAGCGTGGTCCGGCAGACGCTCCACGGTGACGGGGATCATGTTGCCGCCCAGGTCGTAGGCCCAGGCGCCACTGATTTTCTTCGCCTTGAAGGCGTTGTCCTCGGCGCCGTGACCGTAGATCACTTCGATGTTGCCGCGTCGCTGTTCTGTCCACAGGCCATGGGCCGAAGCCTGGGTGGCCAGGAGCAGGGCGAGCAGGGTGAAGGTCTTGGGGTATTTCATGCTGACTTCCTTATAGATTGGGGGTGAGGCTGACAGTGAAGTTGCGTGGATCACCGGGCGTGACCCAGTAATTGCTGTAGGAGCGTTCGTAGTATTTTTCGTCGAAAATGTTGTTCAGGTTCAGGCCCCGAGGTCGACCATCCCCCGTACTTCAAGTTGAGTAATGCTGTCGTGCCAATTGTTGTCTCGCTCACGGTAACGACGGTTCACCGTGTGGCCGTCGGCATTCAACGGGCGCGCTTCGGAAGCGAATCCCCAGAGTTCACCCTGCTTGTAATGGCTGGCCAGATGCACATTGATGGCGTCCAGTTCCAGGGGCTGGATTTCTTCGGCAAAAGCCGGATCGCCGAGCAACCCCAGGGTGAGGCTGGCAATGGAAATCCGTTTCAGAGATGACATGTTATGTTGTTCCAATTTTTAGCATTGAAACAATATAACACTACTAATGAGAATTTATGCTATCTGTAATTTCAGGTGTGGTTGTGGTCGCTGGATATCGAGAAGATGTGGCGAGGGGATAAATCCCCTCGCCAAGTAATCTCGCCAAAGTGGCGTGCTTACTGTTCTTCTTTAAGCACCACCGGCGCGGGTGGCGGGCGCAGGCCAATCTCAGCCGTGAGCTTGAGTTCCTTGCCGTTGCGCATGACCTGAATCGTGACCTTGTCGGTGGGTTTGATCCGCGCTACCTGGTTCATCGAGCGCCGGCCATCGCCGGCCGGTTCGCCGTCGATGCTCAGGATGACATCACCCAATTGCAGGCCTGCCTTCTGCGCCGGACCGTCGCGGAAGATGCCCGCCACCACGATGCCGGGTCGCCCGGACAAGCCGAACGACTCCGCCAGTTCCTGGGTCAGCGGTTGGACCTCGATGCCCAGCCAGCCACGAATCACCTGGCCGTGTTCGATGATGGACTTCATTACCTCCATGGCCAGCTTCACCGGAATGGCAAAACCGATGCCCTGGCTGCCACCGGATTTGGAAAAGATCGCCGTGTTGATCCCGGTGAGATTGCCGTTGGCATCCACCAGGGCGCCACCGGAGTTGCCAGGGTTGATGGCAGCGTCTGTCTGGATGAAATCTTCGTAGTTGTTCAGGCCCAGTTGGTTTCGGCCGGTGGCGCTGATGATGCCCATGGTCACGGTCTGGCCAACGCCGAACGGGTTGCCGATTGCCAGGGTCACGTCGCCGATTCGGATGCTGTCGGAACGGCCAATGGTGATCGCGGGGAGGTTCTTCAGATCGATCTTCAGTACCGCGAGGTCGGTTTCCGGATCGCTGCCGATCACCCGGGCCAGGGTTTCACGGCCGTCCTTGAGTGCTACCACGATCTGGTCGGCACCGCTGGTGACGTGGTTGTTGGTCAGGATATAACCTTCCGGGCTCATGATCACACCCGAGCCCAGGCTCGACTCCATGCGCTTCTGCTTGGGCGAGTTGTCGCCGAAAAAACGCCGGAATTGCGGGTCTTCAAACAGCGGGTGGTTGGGCTTGTTGATGACTTTGGTGGTGTACAGGTTCACGACCGCCGGCGCCGCCAGGGTGACCGCGTCGGCATAGGACACCGGCCCCTGCTGCGGCGCCTTGGCTTGGGGCGCTTGTTGCAGGTTGACGTCGAGGCTTGGCAGCCCGACCCATTCCGGGTAGCGCTGGATAATCAATAAAGCGACAAGCACGCCGGCCAACAGCGGCCAGCCGGAAAAACGCAGCGCCTTGAACATTAAGCACGTCCTACAAAGGTTGCAGGCGGGATGGGACCGCCCATAATGTCGCGCATTATACGAGGCCGCGCGCGCCTCTGGACGGGATATTTAGGAGTCTTTTCATGGCCGTCGCCCTGAACACCCTGGTAGAAGAAGCGGACCGTTACCTGGCAAGCAGCCGGATCGCCGATTATTGCCCCAACGGCTTGCAGGTCGAAGGCGCCCCGCAGGTGATGCGTATCGTCAGCGGCGTGACGGCCAGCCAGGCGTTGCTCGATGCTGCCGTGGAGGCCGAGGCCGACCTGGTCCTGGTGCATCACGGCTATTTCTGGAAGGGCGAGAATCCCTGCATCACCGGGATGAAGCAGCGGCGCCTGAGAACCTTGCTCAAGCACGATATCAGCCTGCTGGCCTATCACTTGCCCCTGGACTTGCATGCCGAAGTCGGCAACAACGTACAACTTGCCCGACAACTGGACATCACCGTCGAAGGGCCGCTGGATCCGGATAATCCAAAGATCGTCGGCCTCGTGGGTTCTCTGTCCGAACCGATGACGCCTCGGGATTTCGCCCGCAAGGTCCAGGAAGTCATGGGCCGCGAGCCGTTGCTGATAGAAGGGGAGCAGATGATCCGCCGAGTCGGCTGGTGTACCGGTGGCGGCCAGGGTTACATCGACCAGGCGGTACTGGCCGGCGTCGATCTGTACCTCAGTGGCGAGGCGTCCGAGCAGACCTTCCACAGCGCGCGGGAAAACGGCATCAGCTTCATCGCCGCCGGGCATCATGCGACCGAGCGCTACGGCGTCCAGGCGCTGGGCGACTACCTGGCGCGGCGTTTTGCGCTGGAACACATCTTCATCGACTGCCCGAATCCGATCTGAGCCACTGATTGCCCCCTGTGGGAGCGAGCCTGCTCGCGAAAGCGTTATACCAGACACATTGATATTGACTTAGACACCGCCTTCGCGAGCAGGCTCGGTCCCACAAAAGACCAATGCGGCACCCGAACCGGCAGGCATATCCATATGCTGTTTCGATCTAGTTGGCGCCCTGATTAGAAGAGGTCGCTGTGCTAGGATTCCCCGCTCGAACACGGCCCGCTGGCCGTTCATAAGAAAGCTTTCGTGAGTAGCCATGGTCGACAAACTGACGCATCTGAAACAGCTGGAGGCGGAAAGCATCCACATCATCCGCGAGGTGGCCGCCGAGTTCGATAACCCGGTGATGCTGTACTCCATCGGTAAAGACTCCGCCGTGATGCTGCACCTGGCACGCAAGGCGTTCTTCCCCGGCAAGCTGCCGTTTCCGGTGATGCACGTCGACACCCGGTGGAAATTCCAGGAAATGTACAAGTTCCGCGACCGCATGGTCGAAGAACTCGGCTTGGACCTGATCACCCATATCAACCCGGACGGCGTGGCGCAGAACATCAACCCGTTTACCCACGGTAGCGCCAAGCACACCGACATCATGAAGACCGAGGGCCTGAAACAGGCGCTCGACAAGCATGGTTTCGACGCAGCCTTCGGTGGCGCCCGTCGTGATGAAGAGAAGTCCCGCGCCAAGGAGCGCGTCTACTCGTTCCGCGACAGCAAGCACCGCTGGGACCCGAAGAACCAGCGCCCGGAGCTGTGGAACGTCTACAACGGCAAGGTCAACAAAGGCGAGTCGATCCGCGTCTTCCCATTGTCGAACTGGACCGAGCTGGACATCTGGCAGTACATCTACCTCGAAGGCATCCCGATCGTGCCGCTGTACTTCGCCGCCGAGCGTGAAGTGATCGAGAAGAACGGCACGCTGATCATGATCGATGACGAGCGCATCCTCGAGCACCTGTCCGACGAAGACAAAGCCCGAATCGTCAAGAAGAAAGTACGTTTCCGTACCCTTGGCTGCTACCCGTTGACGGGCGCGGTGGAGTCCCAGGCCGAGAGCCTGACGGACATCATCCAGGAAATGCTCCTGACGCGAACTTCCGAGCGCCAGGGCCGGGTCATCGACCACGATGGCGCAGGCTCGATGGAAGATAAAAAACGTCAGGGTTATTTCTAAGGGGTTGTCATGTCGCACGCATCTGATTTGATCAGCGAGGACATCCTCGCCTACCTGGGCCAGCACGAGCGTAAAGAGCTGCTGCGCTTTTTGACCTGCGGTAACGTCGATGACGGCAAGAGCACCCTGATCGGGCGCCTGCTGCACGACTCCAAGATGATCTATGAAGATCACCTGGAAGCCATTACCCGTGATTCGAAGAAAGTCGGCACCACCGGTGACGATATCGACCTGGCGTTGCTGGTCGATGGTCTGCAGGCCGAGCGCGAGCAAGGCATCACCATTGATGTCGCCTACCGCTATTTCTCCACCGCCAAGCGCAAATTCATCATCGCCGACACCCCCGGCCATGAGCAGTACACCCGCAACATGGCCACCGGTGCTTCCACCTGTGACCTGGCGATCATCCTGGTGGATGCCCGCTACGGCGTGCAGACCCAGACCCGTCGCCACAGCTTCATCGCCTCGTTGCTAGGCATCAAGCACATCGTCGTGGCCATCAACAAGATGGACCTCAAGGACTTCGACCAGGGCGTGTTCGAGTCGATCAAGGCCGACTACCTCAAGTTCGCCGAAGGCTTGAAGATGAAGCCCACCAGCATGCACTTCGTGCCGATGTCGGCCCTCAAGGGCGACAACGTGGTGAACAAGTCCGAGCGCTCGCCGTGGTACACCGGCCAGTCGCTGATGGAAATCCTCGAGACCGTGGAAGTGGCGGGCGATCGCAACTTCACCGACCTGCGTTTCCCGGTGCAGTACGTCAACCGTCCGAACCTGAACTTCCGCGGTTTCGCCGGCACCCTCGCCAGCGGCATCGTGCACAAGGGCGACGAAGTGGTGGTGCTGCCTTCCGGCAAGAGCAGCCGCGTGAAATCCATCGTCACCTTCGAAGGCGAGCTGGAGCACGCCGGCCCGGGTCAGGCTGTCACGCTGACCATGGAAGACGAGATTGATATCTCCCGTGGCGACCTGCTGGTGCATGCCGACAATGTCCCGCCGGTCACCGACAGCTTCGAAGCGATGCTGGTGTGGATGGCCGAGGAGCCGATGCTCCCGGGCAAGAAATATGACATCAAGCGCGCCACGAGCTACGTGCCCGGTTCGATTGCCAGCATCGTCAACAAAGTCGATGTGAACACCCTCGAGGAAGGTCCGGCCAGCGCGTTGCAACTCAACGAAATCGGCAAGGTGAAGATCGCCCTGGATGCGCCGATCGCCTTGGACGGTTACGAGAGCAACCGCACCACTGGCGCGTTCATCGTCATCGACCGTCTGACCAACGGCACCGTGGGCGCGGGCATGATCGTGGCCCAGCCGCTGGCCCACGGCAGCAGCACGCACCACGGCAAACTGGCCCATGTGTCGGTGGAAGAACGTACCCAGCGCTTCGGCCAGCAGCCGGCCACGGTGCTGTTCAGCGGCCTGTCGGGCGCGGGCAAGAGCACGTTGGCCTATGCGGTGGAGCGCAAGCTGTTCGACATGGGCCGTGCGGTGTTTGTACTCGATGGCCAGAACCTGCGCCACGACCTCAACAAGGGGCTGCCGCAAGACCGTGCCGGACGTACCGAGAACTGGCGTCGCGCGGCTCACGTCGCCCGTCAGTTCAACGAAGCCGGCCTGCTGACCCTGGCTGCGTTCGTCGCGCCGAGTGCCGAAGGCCGTGAACAGGCCAAGGACTTGATCGGTCGCGAGCGCCTGGTGACCGTCTACGTCCAGGCCTCGCCAACGGTATGTGCCCAGCGTGATCCACAAGGGCTGTACGCGGCTGCCGGCGATAACATTCCGGGCGAGTCGTTCCCATACGACGTGCCGCTGGATGCCGACCTGGTGATCGACACCCAGTCGCTGACGTTGGAAGAAAGCGTCAAGCAAGTGCTGGATCTGCTGCGCAAGCGTGGCGCGATCTAAGCAACGCCGCTGTAAATGAAAAGCCCGCGGATGAGTGATCATCTGCGGGCTTTTTCGTTTATCTGGAGTTCGACTCGATCAACTGTGGGAGCGAGCCTGCTCGCGATGGCGGTGGTTCAGTCTCCATCTATGCCGGCTGAAACCGCAATCGCGAGCAGGCTCGCTCCTACAAGGAGTTCAGTGGCGGTCTGGATATTCCCGATGCATCTGCTCAAGCAGCGCATCCTTGTCCTGCCACAGCTGGTTGATCCAACCCTGGAACTCCAGGCGATACTCCCCGTCCTGGTCGTAGCTTTTGCCAATGAACTGCGGCGGTATCTTCAGCTCCTGGAAGTGCACCACCACCTCGCCAACGTTGCCGCAGAGCAAATCCCGATACCCCGGGCGGCCGCCCGGATAATGAATCGTCACGTTGATGATCGACTCCAATTGTTCGCCCATCGCATCGAGCACAAACGCGATGCCGCCGGCCTTGGGCTTGAGCAGGTAGCGAAACGGTGATTGCTGCTGGGCATGCTTGCTTTCGGTGAAGCGCGTGCCCTCAACGAAATTGAAAATACCCACCGGGTTGTTGCGGAATTTCGCACAGGTGCTGCGGGTGGTTTCCAGGTCCTTGCCTTTCTTTTCCGGATGTTTTTCCAGGTAAGCCTTGGAGTAACGCTTCATGAACGGGAAGCCCAGTGCCCACCAGGCCAGGCCAATCACCGGCACCCAGATCAGCTCTTGCTTGAGGAAAAACTTCAACGGTCGGATGCGTCGGTTCAGCACGTACTGCAACACCATGATGTCGACCCAGCTTTGATGATTGCTGGTGACCAGATATGAGTGTTGGTAGTCCAGGCCTTCCAGCCCGCTGATATGCCAGCGGGTACGGCGCAACAGGTTCATCCAGGCCTTGTTGTTGCTGATCCAGGCTTCGTGGATATGGCTCATCAGCCAGTCGGTAATACGCTGGGCAGCGGGGAAGGGCAGCAACAGTTTGAAGATCGCCACGATGAACAGCGGCGTGCAGCAGGCGATGGTGTTCAACGCCAACAGCAGCGAGGCGATCACGCCCCGTACAGGGGGAGGCAGGAAATCCAGCATTTAAATATCCAGAGGTCGGTTGGCGGCTTGAATCGCGGTCAAGGCGATGGTGTAGACGATGTCATCGACCTGGGCACCACGCGGCAAGTCATTCACGGGCTTGCGCAGACCTTGCAGCATTGGCCCGAGGCTGACGCAATCGGCGCTGCGCTGCACGGCCTTGTGGGTGGTATTGCCGGTATTGAGGTCCGGGAAAATGAACACGGTGGCCCGACCTGCGACCTGGCTGTTGGGCGCCAGTTGCCGTGCCACGGCTTCGTTGGCGGCGGCATCGTATTGCAGCGGGCCGTCGATCAACAGCCCCTGTTGCGCCTCATGGGCCAGCAGCGTTGCTTCGCGGACCTTTTCCACTTCTTCGCCGCTGGCCGACTCACCGCTGGAATAGCTGAGCATCGCGACCCGTGGCGTGATACCGAACGCCGCGGCGGAGTCGGCGCTTTGCAAGGCGATCTCGGCCAGTTCCGCAGCGCTTGGGTGCGGGTTCATCACGCAATCGCCATACACCAGCACTTCCTCGGGAAACAGCATGAAGAATACCGACGACACGAGCGAACAGCCCGGCGCGGTCTTGATCAATTGCAACGCCGGGCGGATGGTGTTGGCGGTGGAGTGGATGACGCCGGAGACGAGCCCGTCCACTTCATCCAGCGCCAGCATCATGGTGCCGATCACCACGGTGTCTTCCAGTTGCTGCTCGGCCATGGGAGCGTTCAGGCTTTTGCTCTTGCGCAGCCGCACCATGGGCTCGACGTAACGCTCGCGAATCACATCCGGGTCGAGAATCTCCAGCCCCGGCGGCAGTTCGATACCCTGGGCACGGGCCACGGCCTCGACGTCGGCCGGTTTTGCCAGCAACACGCAGCGGGCGATGCCCCGCGCCTGGCAAATGGCGGCGGCTTGCACTGTCAGCGGTTCGCTGCCTTCCGGCAATACAATGCGTTTGTTGGCAGCCTGGGCGCGCTGGATCAGTTGATAGCGGAACACCGCCGGTGACAGGCGCATCTCCCGTGGCGTGCCGCAGCGCTGGTGCAGCCATCGGGCGTCCAGGTGGCTGGCGACAAAATCGGTGATTATTTCCGCGCGTTCGCGGTCATCGATGGGGATTTCCTTGTTCAAGCCGTTGAGCAGATTGGCGGTGTCGTACGAGCCGGTGCTCACCGACAGCACTGGCAACCCGGCCTGCAACGCACCGCGGCAAAGGTCCATGATGCGTGGATCGGGCAGGGTGTCGCTGGTCAGCAGCAGGCCGGCCAGCGGTACGCCGTTGATCGCCGCCAGGCTTACGGCGAGGATGATGTCGTCGCGATCACCAGGGGTCACCACCAGTACGCCGGGCTTGAGCAGTTCCACGGTGTTGCGCATGGTGCGGGCGCAAATGATGATGTTGCTCATGCGCCGCGTTTCGTAGTCGCCGGCATTGAGCACCTGCGCGCCCATCAGGTCGGCCACGTCGCGGGTACGCGGGGCGTTGAGCTCGGGGCGAAACGGGATGCAGCCGAGCAGGCGGAAGTCGCCGCTGCGCAGCAACGGAGAATGTTCCTTCAGGCGCGCGGTGAACGCCTCCATGCTTTCGTCGGTGCGAACCTTGTTCAAGATCACGCCGAGGACTTTCGGGTCCTTGGGGCCGCCAAACAGTTGTGCCTGCAACTCGACGCGACCGGAAAGCTCCGTCAGCACTTCGTTTTCCGGCGCCGACACCAGAATCACTTCGGCGTCCAGGCTCTTGGCCAGGTGCAGGTTGACCCGGGCGGCGTAGCTCGCGCTGCGGGTCGGGACCATGCCCTCGACGACCAGTACGTCCTTGCCGACGGCGGCCTGCTGGTAGAGTGTGATGATTTCTTCCAGCAGCTCATCGAGCTGGCCATCGCCGAGCATGCGCTCCACGTGAGCCAGGCCCAGCGGTTGCGGTGGCTTGAGGCCGTGGGTGCGGGCCACCAGTTCGGTGGAGCGTTCCGGGCCGGTATCGCCAGGATGAGGCTGGGCAATGGGTTTGAAAAAGCCGACTTTGAGCCCGGCCCGTTCCAGGGTACGCACCAGCCCGAGGCTGATGGAGGTCAGGCCCACGCCAAAATCGGTGGGTGCGATAAAAAAAGTTTGCATGCGGATTCTCTAAGGGTGCATGGCCAGTGCCCTGTATTTGCGAAACAGGGCACCAGGGCGCGACCTATGACTGGTCATCTACCCACAATTCAGTCGCCAAGGTTATCGCTAACCGGGCCTTGAGCGCACCAGCCGCAAGCAAAGGGCTGGCCGATTTTTTCAATACGTTGCGCCGGGTCCAGTACCCAGGCCCGGGATTGCCACGGTGGCTGGTGGCGCAGGTGCTGGGTGTGGCCGCATGACAGCTCGACGACCCAGTGTCCGTCCTCATCCTGGCGGAAACCCGTGACCGTTGGTCTGTTCGAGCTAGCCCGTTTGTCCGGGTTCCGTTCGCTTTCGGGCAAATCCTTGTTTAGACTTGTCCGTTCTTCATTCTTATGCAAAAGGTCTCGCCCCATGCTGATCGCCGCCAATAAGGCTGTCTCCATCGACTATACCCTGACCAACGACGCTGGTGAGGTCATCGACAGCTCTGCCGGCGGCGCTCCGCTGGTCTACCTGCATGGTGCAGGCAACATCATCCAGGGCCTGGAAAAAGCCCTCGAAGGCAAAACCACCGGCGACGAGCTGAACGTGACCGTCGAGCCGGAAGACGCCTACGGCGAGTACTCCGCCGAACTGGTCAGCACCCTGAGCCGCAGCATGTTCGAAGGTGTGGATGAGCTGGAAGTCGGCATGCAGTTCCACGCTTCGGCGCCGGATGGCCAGATGCAGATCGTCACCATTCGCGACCTGGACGGCGATGACGTCACCGTTGACGGCAACCACCCGTTGGCCGGCCAGCGCTTGAACTTCCAAGTCAAGATCGTCGATATCCGTGACGCCAGCCAGGAAGAAGTTGCCCATGGCCACGTCCATGGCGAAGGCGGCCATCACCACTGATTCCTGCGCTACGTTCAAGGAAACAGTGAACTGGAAAGGCGCCATACGGCGCCTTTTTAGTCGCTTGCTGTTAGCATCACCCATGGCTGTATCGAAAAGATCTGCAAACCTGGAGTTTCGTCATGAGTGCTTTCCACGACCTTAAACTGACAACCCTGGATGGTCAGGAGCTTCCTCTGGCACCGTTCAAAGGGCAAGTCGTGCTGGTGGTCAACGTTGCCTCCAAATGTGGCCTGACGCCTCAATACGCGGCGCTGGAAAATCTCTACCAGCAGTACAAGGACAAGGGCTTCAGTGTGCTGGGCCTGCCCTGCAACCAGTTCGCCGGACAAGAGCCTGGAACCGAGCAGCAAATCCAGGAATTCTGCAGCCTCAACTATGGCGTGACGTTCCCGCTGTCCAGCAAGCTGGAAGTGAACGGTCACGAACGTCATCAGCTCTATCGTCTGCTGGCGGGCGAGGGCGCCGAGTTCCCTGGAGACATTACCTGGAACTTCGAAAAATTCCTGCTCGGCAAGGACGGCCGGGTGCTGGCGCGTTTCTCGCCGCGCACGCCGCCCGATGATCCTGCGGTGATCCAGGCGATCGAAAAAGCCCTGAGCTAAACCGTCAGGCGAACCTTTGTGGCGAGAGGATACATTCCCTCGCCACGTATTGCGGGCCTCAAAACAAAAGCGTTCTCTCGGCTCCCTTCTGATCCTTAATCACTCCAATCAATAGTGCTACCCAGCTCTGCTTCAGCTTCATATTATCGTCGTCATATATGAACCGTGACCGATCCCGTGGAGTGCCCCATGCCTGTACAAGCCCTGTTCAAACCCTTTCAGCTCGGCACGTTCCAGCTGCCGACCCGGGTCGTGATGGCGCCGATGACCCGTTCCTTTTCGCCGGGCGGCGTACCGAACAGCAAGGTGATCGAGTACTACCGTCGTCGCGCGGCGGCCGGGGTTGGCCTGATCATCACCGAGGGCACGACGGTCGGTCACAAGGCGTCCAATGGCTACCCGAACGTACCGCATTTCTACGGTGACGCCGCGCTGGCGGGTTGGAAGAAAGTAGTCGATGCGGTGCACGCCGAAGGCGGCAAGATCGTTCCGCAACTGTGGCACGTAGGCAATGTCCGACGCCTCGGTACCGAGCCGGACGGCGCCGTACCAGGCTATGGCCCGACTGAAAAGCTCAAGGATGGCCAGGTCGTGGTTCACGGCATGACCCAGGCAGACATCGACGAAGTCATCGCCGCCTTCGCCCAAGCGGCAAAAGATGCCAAGGGTATCGGCATGGACGGCGTCGAGATCCACGGCGCCCACGGCTATCTGGTGGATCAGTTTTTCTGGGAAGGCAGCAACCAGCGCACGGACGGTTACGGCGGCGACCTGGCCAACCGTTCGCGCTTCGCCATCGAGCTGATCCGCGCCGTGCGCGCTGCGGTGGGCGAAGATTTTCCGATCATTTTCCGATTTTCTCAATGGAAGCAGCAGGACTACACCGCGCGCCTGGTGCAGACGCCTGAGGCGCTGGAAGCGTTCCTCAAGCCGTTGGCCGATGCCGGCGTGGATATTTTCCATTGCTCCACGCGTCGGTTCTGGGAGCCTGAGTTCGACGGTTCGGACCTGAACCTGGCCGGCTGGACCCGCAAGCTCACCGGCAAGCCAACGATTACCGTCGGCAGCGTCGGCCTGGACGGCGAGTTCCTGCAGTTCATGGTCAATACCGACAAGGTTGCCCAACCGGCCAGCCTGGAAAACCTGCTGGAGCGCCTGAACAAGGAAGAGTTCGACCTGGTGGCGGTGGGCCGTGCTCTGCTGGTGGATCCCGACTGGGCGCAGAAAGTGCGTGACGGGCGTGAGCAGGACATCCTGCCGTTCAGTCGCGAGGCGTTGATGACCTTGGTGTAAGCGGCGTCTGCCTTCGCGAGCAGGCTCGCGATGGCTGCCTCGGCATCATCGGATAATCAACGCACAGTCGGCGCAGCAGGCAGCACCTGCTCGCCGACACAAGCGCTTCGCAATAACGCCTCGAACTGCTCGATCACCGCCCCCCAGCCCTGGCGGCTGGCATGCTGGCGCGCGTTGAGCCTCACGCAACGCAAGGCCTCTGGCTCTTCCAACAGCCAACGGGCCGCGTCGCAAAATGCCTCTTCATCCCCAGGCATCGCCAATACGCCGTTATAGCCATGACGGATGTGCTGCGCCGCCGCGGCCTGGTCGTAGGACACCACGCCCAGCCCGGATGCCAGTGCTTCCAGCACAACGTTGCCGAAGGTTTCGGTCAGGCTCGGAAAGACAAACACATCCCCGGACGCGTAATGGGCGGCCAGCGCTTCGCCTCGTTGCGCCCCGCAGAATATCGCCTCGGGCAGTTGTTGCTCGAGAGCGAGCCGCTGTGGGCCGTCTCCAACGATCACCAGTTTGATTTGCCGTGTCGCAAAAGCACTGCGCAGGGTGTCGAAACTGCGTTTGAGCAGCGCCAGGTTTTTCTCCGGCGCCAGGCGTCCCACATGAAGCACCGCGATAGCGTCATCATCCAGGCCCCAGCTCTTGCGCAAGGCGGCTGAGCGTTTGGCCGGATGAAATAAATGGCTATCCACGCCACGGGACAACAATGCCACGCGTTCGAAATGCCGGCGTTCCAGTTCCAGGCGCTGGCTGACGCTGGGCACCAGCGTCAGGCTTGAGCGGTTATGGAACCAGCGCAAGTAATGCGTGAGCCCACGGCTCAGCAGGCCGAGGCCGTATTGCTGGGTGTATTGCTGGAAGTTGGTATGGAAGCCACTGACCACCGAAATACCCAGGCGCCGCGCGGCACGCAACGCAGACAAGCCCAGCGGCCCTTCGGTGGCGATATACAACACGTCCGGGCGATGACGCTTCCAGCGCCGCAACAGCTTGTGCATCGAAGCCTGTCCCCACTGCAAACCCGGATACCCCGGCAATGGCCAGCCCCGGCACAGCAGCAATTGGTCATCACTGGTCAGACCCTGGTCTCCCGCCTGGCGAGGGCGAATCAGTTCTACCCGATGCCCGCGGGCGCGCAAACCGTCATGAAGACGACCCAGGGTATTGGCTACGCCATTGATTTCCGGCGCAAAGGTTTCGGTGACGAGCGTAACGTGCAGGAGTGTGGTCATGGCCCCAGTGTCGACCGGGGCCATTTCGCCAGTGTGACGTCAGGATGACGGATTTGTGACCGGGTCAGCCCTGTCGCGCCAGCGCCGTCTCGGCGCCTTGCTCCCGCACCCAGAACAACGTCGCCCCGGCCACCGCCGCCGGCATCATCAGAATGTTCACGAAGGGAATCAGCAGCACCAGGTACACGCTGCCGCCAAAACCCAGGCTCTGCCAGCGCTTTTCCCGCAGCCAGGCGAGCATTTCGTTCCAGCCCAGCTTGTGGTTGTCCGCCGGGTAGTCGATGTACTGGATCGCCATCATCCAGATCCCGAACAGCAACCACAGTGGCGCGGCCACCAGATTGACCACCGGGATGAACGACAGCACGAACAGCCCCAGGGCTCGGGGCAGAAAATAACCGAGCTTGCGCGCCTCTCGAGCCAGGGTGCGCGGGACCATGGCGACCAACTCGCCCCAACTGAACGCTGGGAAATCATCCGTGCCGCGTACTACCACTTCGACCTTCTCGGCGAGAAAACCGTTGAAAGGCGCCGCGATGATGTTGGCAAGCATCGTGAAAGTGAAAAATACCATCAGCACCACAAGGACGACGAACAGAGGCCACAGGACATAGCTCAGGAAACTCAGCCAATCCGGCAGCGACGGCATCAGCGTGTCGACCCACAAGCTGAACTGGTGGCCGGCGAGGTAGATCAGCCCGACGAACAACACCAGGTTGACAGCCAGCGGCAGCAGAACAAAGAGGCGCAGGCTGGGGCTCAGGACCAATTTGAGCCCTTCGCGCAAATATTGCGGGCCGGACAGGACGGGGGCGGGCATAGGTGGCTCCAAGGGTAGTGGACGCGCCCGACCTTACCGACTTTGCCTTGTGCGGGAAAGTCGCGACACGGCGTGTAACAAAGGTTTAGCGCAGGTTTGTCGCTATCGGCGGCGTCGCGGCGGATAGAGCTCACCTATGAGCTGGATTGTTAAACCGTATTTCCTTAATCTTCGGTCCCTCGATACGCTGCACCCATTCTTTTTACAGGACTGTCGAACCCAAGCCTTCCCCAAGTGCATCAACAGTCTTTTTTTATTCCCGCCGCTCAGCCGGCGTTCCGGGCCGCAGGGTCCGGTCAACAGGAGCAGGTCATGTCTGAAGTCCGTCATTCGCGTGTGATTATTCTCGGTTCCGGCCCTGCCGGTTACAGCGCCGCGGTTTATGCGGCACGTGCCAACCTCAAGCCGTTGTTGATCACCGGCATGCAAGCCGGCGGTCAATTGACCACCACCACCGAAGTCGACAACTGGCCAGGCGACGTCCACGGCCTGACCGGCCCGGCCTTGATGGAGCGCATGAAAGAACACGCCGAGCGCTTCGAGACCGAGATCGTCTTCGACCACATCAATGCCGTGGATTTCGCCGCCAAGCCATACACCTTGACCGGCGACAGCGCGACCTACACCTGCGATGCCCTGATCATCGCCACCGGCGCCAGCGCTCGTTACCTGGGCCTGCCATCGGAAGAAACGTTCATGGGCAAAGGCGTTTCGGCCTGCGCTACCTGCGACGGTTTCTTCTACCGCAACAAACCCGTGGCGGTGGTCGGCGGCGGCAACACCGCGGTCGAGGAAGCGCTGTACCTGGCCAACATCGCCAGCACGGTCACCCTGGTTCACCGTCGCGAAACATTCCGCGCCGAGAAGATTTTGATCGACAAGCTCAACGCCCGCGTCGCCGAAGGCAAGATCATCCTCAAGCTCAACGCGACCCTGGACGAAGTGTTGGGTGACAACATGGGCGTGACCGGCGCGCGCTTGAAGAACAACGATGGCAGCTTCGAAGAAATCAAGGTTGACGGCGTATTCATCGCCATCGGCCACACGCCGAATACTTCGTTGTTCGAAGGCCAGCTGGAGCTCAAGGACGGCTACCTGGTCGTCAAGGGTGGCCGCGACGGCAACGCTACCGCCACCAGCGTCGAAGGTATCTTCGCCGCCGGCGACGTGGCCGACCACGTCTACCGCCAGGCCATCACCTCGGCTGGCGCTGGTTGCATGGCGGCTCTGGACACCGAACGTTACCTGGACGGCCTGCAGAACGTTTCGTTCTGATTCATCGGGCATTAAAAAAACCGGCTTCGGCCGGTTTTTTGTGCTTGGTATTTAACGCAACTTCATAGGCGGTTTCTGTGGGAGCGAGCTTGCTCGCGATGGCGTCAACCAGTCAATGTCGGTGTTGGCTGATATACCGCGATCGCGAGCAGGCTCGCTCCCACAAGGTTATGTGTGGTCAGGAAAACCTTGATCAGGCCAGTTCCGCCAGGCACGCCTCCAGGATGTCCAAGCCCTCTTCCAGCACCGCCGCTTCGGTCGTCAACGGCGCCAGCAGCCGGATGATGTGCCGCGATTTACCACTGGGCATCAGCAGCAGGCCCGACTCACGTGCCAGGGCCAGCAGTTGTGTCAGTTGTGCCGGGGCCGGGGTGCCATCGGCGTGGGCCAGTTCGATCCCGCGCATGGCGCCGACGCCGGTCAGGCGGCCCAGGTACGGCGACAGCCCACGGCGGCGCCACGACTCGTAGCGGCTGACGATCGCTTCTTCCTGTTGTGCGCCCCACGCGTGGAGATTGGCGTCAGTCATTTCATCCAGCGTTGCCAGCGCGGCGGCGCAGGCGATGGGGTTGCCGGAATAGGTGCCACCGAGCCCGCCCTTTGGCAGGTTATCCATCAGCGACTTGCGCCCTACCACCGCCCCCAGAGGGACACCGCCAGCGATGCTTTTGCCCAGCAGGATCAGGTCCGGGTCGATCCCCAGTCGCGAGAACGCGAAGCGCTGGCCGGTGCGGCCGAAACCGGACTGGATCTCATCAACGATCAGCACGATGCCCTTGTCGTCGCAGAACTGCCGCAACGCCTGGGCGAATGCCACGTCCATCGCCAGGAAACCGGCTTCGCCCTGCACCGGCTCGACGATGAAACAGGCCACGTCGTTTACATCGATCTCGACGCTGAACAGCCTGTCCATGGCTTTCAGCGCTTCGGCGCACGTCACGCCATTGTCGTGGCTGGGGTAGGGCAGGTGATAGACCGGTCCGGGCAGTACGCCGACTTTCTGTTTGTACGGCGCGACCTTGCCGTTGAGATTGAGGGTGGCGAGGGTTCGCCCATGGAAGCCGCCGTCGAAAGCAATCACGGCAGTGCGTCCCGTGGCGCCGCGCACGATCTTCAAGGCATTTTCAGCCGCTTCGGCGCCGCTGTTGGTCAGCATGCCGCTCACCGGATAACCGACCGGGATGAATGCGGCCAGGCGCTCCATCAATTGGAGGTAAGGCGCGTGGGGCGCGGCATTGAAGGCGTAGTGCGTCAGGCGGGTGGCTTGCTCGCGGATCGCCTCGACGATGCGAGGATGACAATGGCCCAGATTCAACACGCCAATGCCACCCACGAAATCAATATAGCGCTTGGCGTCGCAATCCCAGACCTCGGCATTTTTCCCGTGGCTGAGACTGACGGGGTGAACGAAGGAAATCGATTGGCTGATGCTGTCGCGGCTCATGGATGACGGCTCGGAAGAAGAAAGGATTTGCCTTATCTAAGCCGCGAGAAGCAGTGCCCGGCAAACGAAATAAAGTCGCCGGGTCAATCATAAAAGTCGGGATGTGGTGAGGTGCCATTTAACTTGAGACGTATTCCCCGTAGCGAGGGAACAAGCTCCCTCGCTACGACAGCGGGTGAATCAGCGGCGTTGCAATGGCTGGGCTTCGAACTTCACCCCCGCCAACCCGTGGGCTATCAGCGCGCGGATATTGCCGTGGTCGCTGCCTTCGGGCGTGTTCAGTACCGAACGGTAGTGCTCGCCGAATGCCAGGAGCGCCTCTTTGTCGCTCAAGCCTTCAAGCAGTGCCAGGCCCAACGTCTTGCAGGAGCCTTCGTTCTGCCCGGCCGCGTTCTTCACGCCACCGTTGTCGAAGGCCTGGGGCTGGTAGTCGTAGCCTTCGGCAATGAACGCCAGGGTGTCGGCAAAGACATGCTCACCGCTCTCGAGGCTGGCGCGGAAAGTGTTCAGGTCAAGCATCGGGGTTTCCTTTGGCAAACGCCGCTTGCTGCTCGGCATTGGCTTCTTTCTGGTATTGGGCTTTCCATTCGGCATAGGGCATGCCGTAGACAACTTCGCGCGCATCATCGAGGCTGACCTCGACCTGACGCTCATCGGCGGCGGCCTTGTACCACTTGGACAGGCAGTTGCGGCAGAAACCGGCGAGGTTCATCAGGTCGATGTTCTGCACATCCTTGCGGCTGTCGAGGTGGGCAACCAGCCGGCGGAAAGCGGCGGCTTCAAGTTCGAGGCGTTGTTGGTCGTTCATGAGGGTCTCTGCGAGACAGCTTCAAGCGGCGAGCTTCAAGCTGCAAGTTGGTTTGCGGTGTTCAGGCTTGAAGGTTACAGCTTGAGACTGTTGGCGGCTACGGAGTAGCCCTGCTTGCTGCGAGCGTGATCGATACGGACTCGGCGAAGCGCAGCGCGTGTGGCTTGTCGACTTCGACCTCGGCGTACAGCACCGACTCGTTCGCCATGACCAGGTCCAGCAACTCCTGGGTGAGGCGTTCGAGCAGGGCGAAGCGATTGCCTTCCACATGGGCAATGACTGCCTTGGTAATGGTGCGGTAGTTCAGGGCGTGGTCGATGTCGTTGTCGCGCACGGCCTCTTGAGCCGCGTAGAGGATGGTCAGGTTGATCAGCACATCCTGCTTGTTGAGGATTTCATCCTCATTGATGCCGATGAACGTACGCAGGCGCAGGTCCTTGACCTTGATACGCGCCATGGCGGGTTGAAGTTGAGGCATTTATTGGCTCCGTCGAATCAATTGCAGAAACTCCTGACGCGTGGTGCTGGATTCGCGAAAGGCACCGAGCATCACCGAGGTGTTCATGGTCGAGTTCTGTTTTTCCACACCGCGCATCATCATGCACATGTGTTGGGCTTCGATCACCACCGCAACGCCGGCAGCCTGGGTGACCTCCTGCACGGCGTCGGCAATTTGCCGGGTGAGATTCTCCTGGATTTGCAGGCGGCGGGCGAACATGTCCACCAGCCGGGCGACCTTCGACAGCCCCAGGACCTTGCCCGTTGGAATATAAGCCACATGGGCCTTGCCGATGAAGGGCAGCAGGTGATGTTCGCACAGTGAATAAAGCTCGATGTCGGCGACGATCACCATTTCATCGCTGTCGGAAGCAAACAGAGCGCCGTTGACGATCTGCTCGACGCTTTGCTCGTAGCCATGACACAGGTACTGCATGGCCTTGGCCGCGCGCACCGGAGTATCCAGCAGGCCTTCGCGCTCCGGGTCTTCGCCCAGGCCGATCAGGATCTCACGGTAATGCTGGGGCGAAAGCGCCATGGATACTTCCTCGAACCGTGACTATTTGATGTGCCGCCCGCCATTTACCGTCAGGGTCGTGCCGGTGACATATGAGTTATCCAGCAGATAACGCAAACTCTGGTACATGACTTCGCTGCCGGGCTCGATACCCAGCGCGGACTTGGCCAGGGCCTTGGCACGATAGGTTGGGTCGTCGCCGGGATTGAACAGTAGCAGGGCCGGGGCGATACCGTTGACTTTGATGGCCGGTGCATACTTCGCCGCAAATGACAGTGTCAGACTTTCGAGGCCGGCCTTGGTGGCGCAATAGGCGATGTGCTTGCTGCTGCCTTTGCGTGTCACGTCATCGCTGATGTGCACGATATCCGCTGGGACCGAACGACGCAGAAGCTCGGCGCAATGCAGGTTGATCAAGTAAGGCGCGAGCATATGGACGCCAAACATGGCGTTGAACGCGGTGGCTTCGCTATCCGGCGTCTCTGCCAGCCAGGCCGAGGCGTTGTGCACGATGGCTCGCAACTGGTCGGTGTGCTGCTTGAGCAGATCGATGAACGCCAGGATTCCCGGTTCGCTGGCAAGATCGGCAAACAGCACCGTGGCCCCCAGGTCCCGCAGCGTCTGCACGCCCAGGCGTTCGGTGCGGTAAGTGGCTATGACCGGCTGCCCGTCCTCCAATAAACGTCGGGCGCAGTGCAGGCCGACGCGTTGGGCTGCGCCGGTGATCAGGATCGGGGCGGTGGACATGGGACGGTTCGGCTCGGTTCGCGGCACAAGCAAAAACTATAACAGCGACGGCCGGCGCCTCCTATGCGTAAAGACGAATCCAGCGCTGGGGCGCTGTCAGGGGGTTAACGATTTCGAGACCGGCTATGGGAAAAACGCCCCGTGGGCGTTGGGCTGCGCCTGGTAGCAGGGTGCGCGAGCATTGTTCCTTTCGAGCAATAAACAACGAATCCGCAGGGCGGACGTGTTTGTCCTTGTCAGCCTATGGCAGGAAAGGGGTAAACTGGGATCCAATTTTCCAGCTGGGAAATCCAGGCAAATGAGCGCGATAGTCGAGGAAAACCACCCTTCTCAGGCATCTGTCGCTTCGACCCGCGAGGATTTGCTTCCGATTCGGGAAGTCGCCCGGTTGACGGGGGTCAACCCGGTGACCTTGCGTGCATGGGAGCGTCGCTACGGCCTGATCCAGCCCACACGCACCGAAAGCGGGCATCGCTTGTATTCTTTGATCGATATCGAAAAGGTGCGGAGCATTCTCGCCTGGATCGAGCGCGGGGTCGCCGTGAGCAAGGTGGGTAAGATCCTTGCGAAAACCGAATCGGTACGGCCAGTCTCCAAGTTTATTTCACCCGATCTGGTTCGTGCCGATTACAGCGATTGGCAGCAGCAGGTGTCGGATGCGGTCGGCAATTTTGACGACATCGAACTGGATCGTGTCTACGGAAAGATTTTCTCGAGTTACGCCGAGCCCGTGGTATTCCAGGACATTCTGATGCCGCTCTGGCGAGACCTGCTGCATCGCCAGCATGAGTTCGGGCATACCAGCGAATGGCTGTTCTTCGACGGTTTCTTGCGTTCGCGGGTCATGCACCGTCTCTTGCTCAAGCGTGAGGCAACCTCGCGGCGAGTGCTGGTCAGTGCCGTTGCTGGTCAATGCCGGGAGTTGGAGTTGCTGGTAACAGCGCTGTTCGTTTCCAAGGCAGAGGTGGGCGTGCGGGTCATGCCCGTCGGGCAGCCCTTTGATGAACTGACGCTGGTTTGCCAGAAGATCCGGCCGTTGGCGTTGGTGCTGGTCTCCAATCATGCACCGGCCGCCGAATTGCCCAGGCGGCTGACCAAATTGGCGATGGGCCTGGATTGTCCCCTGTTGCTGGCCGGCGATGCGTCCGACCTGGCGCAGGAAAGCCTGGCGGGATCGCCGATCGCTTGTCTGGGAAATGAGGGTTCGGTGATGGGGCAGCGCTTGCATCAGTTCCTGGCGGGTAACCTGGATACGTGAACCGCGTTTAGAAGTGCATCGCCGGATGGGTCAGGCGGTGCTGTTGCAGGATGTATTGGCGCAGGCGCTCGGTTTCGTCCTGGTCATGCTGGGCCAGGTGATAGGCATACATGCCTTGCTCTGTTTCCCGTTCGAAAGTCCCGCGAAGAGAAATCCTTTCATAGCCAGACGGGCTGAACCACAGGGCGAATTGCTTGGGCGGCTTGGTGCGATTGCGTATTTCCAGCAATACGCCTTTGCAAGAGACCTCGTGCACCCATAAGGGCCCTGGCTGGCCCTTGGCGTTCTCCAGGGCGACCGGTTCATCGAGCGTCAAGCGCCACGGGCGCACCTTCGGCCCCTCTTCATAGATGCTCGGCACACCCAGGCGAAGGTGCATCGCGTGGAATTCATCTTCGACCAGTTGTAACGGAAAGGTCATCTGTTGATTTTCGAAATTGGCCTGCAGCGTGACCTGTTCATTCGCCGCCAGGCGTGTCAGCAGATCACGGATCTGCGACCCACCGTTTACCAGCAAGCTCGACGTGACATCCCGCTCGTTCAACTGCGGGTTGTGCTGCATGGTCCGGATGAAATCCAGCTCATCCTGGGTGAGAAGGGCGTCGCGCTGCATAAGGTGCTCGAAAAAAATTACTTTCACCGGTGATTGTAGTGACTGACCGCTAATTCGCGGTTTTGTTTTCGCCATTCGTCGCATGGAGGCGCGCGACGGTTTCCCGGGCTTCAGCCAACTCCGCTTCCAGTTGGGTAATGCGCTGTTGAGCCTTCACTTGGGCCGTTACGTCTTTTTGCACACCGACGAAATAGGTGTGGCCGTCAGCCTCGTTTTTCACCGTGGACAGCGACAACTCGTTCCAGAACGGTGTGCCGTCCTTACGGTAGTTGCGCAGGATCTGCCGGCAGGAGCCGCCTTGCTTCAACGTCGTGCGAATGAATTCGAGGGAAGGCTGGTCGCGATCACCCGACTGCAAAAAACGGCAGTCCTGGTAGAGGATTTCGTCACTGCTATAGCCAGTCAGCCGCTCGAATGCAGGGTTCACGTAGATCAGTATGTTGTCTTCGCCTTCCTTCTCGGCGATGACGATCCCGTCGTTCGAAGCGTTGATCACCAATTGCATCAGATGAGCGTTGATCATGAAACCTTCCCTGTTGAGCAGCCGAATAAACGCTTTATAAAAAAGAACGTCGAGCGATGTCTATTTGCCATTATCTGGTGTTGAGAGTCAATCGCAGCTTTTACCCGCAGCCTGTTACTATTCCGGTCTTCTATTCAGCTTCAGGATCAGATTGATGAAAGTCGCGATTCTTTCCGGCTCCGTATACGGCACGGCCGAAGAAGTTGCCCGCCACGCCGAAACAATGTTGCGTGATGCCGATTTCGAAACCTTCCTTAATCCGCGGGCAACCTTGGCGGATATCCTGTCCTTCGGACCACAAGCGTTGCTAGCCGTAACGTCGACAACGGGCATGGGTGAGCTGCCGGACAACCTGATGCCGCTGTACTCAATGATTCGCGACCAGCTGCCCGCATCGTTCCGCGGCTTGCCTGGCGCTGTCATCGGCCTGGGTGATGCCAGTTATGGCGACACGTTCTGCGGCGGCGGCGAGCAGATGTGTGAATTGTTCGCCGAGCTGGACGTGCAGCAAGTACTGCCTATGTTGCGCTTGGATGCCAGTGAAAGCGTTACGCCTGAGTCGGATGCCGAACCCTGGCTGAAGGAGTTGATCGGCAAATTGAAGCCGGCCTGATGTGACCCGCTCGGCCAGTAAGCTGGCTGCCAATGCAACTACCGCCCTCGCTGGAGCTGACTAGACTGGTTTTCTTGTTCACGAAGAAGTGGACGTTTTCTTATAACAAGAAGCCAGAGAGAGGTCATAGCCGTGAGCGTAGCGTCCCTTCAATCGGCAGCCAGCATCAAGGATCAGGTCAGTGCAGCCGAATGGCAAACCCGAGTCGATCTTGCGGCCTGTTATCGGCTGATCGCGCTGCATGGCTGGGACGACCTGATCTTCACCCATGTCTCTGCGAAGGTGCCTGGCACGGAAGAGTTTCTGATCAATCCGTACGGCTTGATGTTCCAGGAAATCACCGCCTCGAACCTGGTCAAGATCGATCAGGCTGGCAACAAGCTAATGGACAGCCCCTACGAGATCAACCCCGCGGGCTATACCATCCACAGCGCGATTCACGAGGTGCGGCACGACGTGGCGTGTGTGCTGCACACCCACACCGCCGCCGGCGTCGCGGTGTCGGCGCAGAAGCAAGGAGTGCTCCCGATCAGCCAGCAGTCGTTGTTCGTACTGTCGAGCCTGGCGTACCACCCTTATGAAGGGGTGGCTTTGAATCCTGAGGAAAAAGTCCGCCTGCAAGCTGACCTCGGTGAGAACAATTTCCTGATGTTGCACAACCATGGCCTGCTGACCTGCGGCGGGACGATTGCCGATACGTTCCTGATGATGTTCATTTTCCAGCGAGCCTGCGAAATCCAGGTCCTTGCCCAGACCGGCGGCGCCGAGCTGATTGCCATCGAGCCGCAGGTGCTGGCCGGTGCCCGTGCGATGGTGGCCGGCGTGACCAAGAGCGCCCAGGGCATGGGAGGCGCGTTGGCCTGGCCGGCGCTCCTGCGCAAACTCGACCTGCAAGATCCGAGTTATAAGAGCTGATGCCCATGGTCCAGATCCCCTTGCGTATCTGGCGCCAGCGCGGCCAGACGTTCATGTTTCGTGGCCACGCTATCCGTTACTGGACTGCGGGGCACGGCGAGCCATTGCTGCTAATCCACGGGTTCCCTACCGCAAGCTGGGATTGGCACTACCTTTGGCAGCCGCTGGCACAACGTTATCGGGTGATTGCCTGCGACATGCTCGGTTTTGGTGACTCCGCCAAGCCAGTGGACCATGTCTACAGCCTGCTCGAACAGGCCGATCTGCAACAGGCACTGCTGGCCCACCTGAATGTGACGCAAGCGATCCATATACTGGCCCATGACTACGGCGACAGTGTGGCGCAGGAGCTCATCGCCCGGCATGGCGAGGCACGCGCCAATGTCGCCAGTTGCACCTTTCTCAATGGCGGTTTATTTCCGGAAACCCATCGTCCGGTGCTGATGCAAAAACTGTTGCTCAGCCCTCTGGGTTGGCTGATCGGCCGGGCGTTTTCCAGGGATGGCCTGGTCAAGAGTTTCCGACGGATCTTCGGCCCTTGGACTGCTCCCACCGAGAGTGAACTGGATGATTACTGGAGCCTGGTCGAAACCCATCGCGGGCCACGGATCATGCACAAACTCATTGCCTATATCCCGGAGCGGCGCGTGCAGCGTGATCGCTGGGTCAAGGCGATGCAGCGCGGCGAGGTGCCCATGCGGGTGATCGATGGGGCGTTCGATCCCATTTCCGGCGCGCATATGGTGGCGCGCTACCAAGCCCTGGTTCCCAACCCCGACACAGTGTTGTTGCCCGATATTGGTCACTACCCCCACACCGAGGCGCCTGTACAGGTGCTCAAGCATTACCTCGCGTTTCGTGAAGCCATCGCTGCGCCTTCCCGGCAACTGGCGTGTTCCTGACGCTTGCCTCAGGGCGACGTAGCGCAACCGGGGCATCATCCCTGCACCTTATCGGCTGCTATTCACTTTCTCCCTTGTTGATTGTGACTGGTCGGCTTGTACAGGAGACTCGTGGCAATGTCCTATCGGCCTGTTGGAGTTCTGCCCATGAATGATTCTGTGCGCTTCGAAGATAAAGTCGTGATCGTCACCGGAGCCGGTGGCGGCCTGGGTCGCGCCCATGCGCTGTTGTTCGCCAGGCATGGCGCAAAAGTGCTGGTCAACGATCTTGGCGGTTCGGCGCAGGGGGAGGGAGCCAACGCTTCGGCGGCGGATCGGGTGGTCAGTGAAATTCGCGAAGCCGGCGGCGTTGCCGAAGCCAATCACGATTCGGTTACCGATGGCGACAAGCTAGTACAGAATGCCCTCGACGTGTTCGGCAGGGTTGATGTTGTCGTCAACAACGCCGGTATCCTGCGAGACAAGACTTTTCACAAAATGGACGATGCCGATTGGGACCTGGTGTATCGCGTTCATGTCGAAGGCGCTTACAAAGTTACTCGTGCGGCCTGGCCGCATTTGCGCGAGCAGAATTATGGCCGGGTAATCTTCACGGCTTCCACGTCCGGCATCTACGGCAACTTTGGCCAGTCCAATTACGGCATGGCCAAGCTTGGTCTCTATGGCCTGACTCGCACCCTGGCCATCGAAGGTCGCAAGAACAATATCCTGGTCAATGCCATCGCTCCCACCGGCGGCACCCGCATGACCGAAGGCCTGATCCCGCCGCAAGTGTTCGAGCAACTCAAGCCTGAACTGGTCAGCCCACTGGTGGTGTACCTGGCCAGTGAAGCCTGCCAGGAAACCTCCGGATTGTTCGAAGTGGGCGGCGGCTGGATGGGCAAGGTGCGCTGGGAGCGCAGCCTCGGCGCGGGGTTCGACCCGCGCGAAGGTTTCTCGCCGCAAGACGTCGCCGCCCACTGGCAGCAGATCTGTGACTTCCAGGATGCTGTTCACCCGAATGACAACCTCGAAGCCTTGAAAGAGATGATGGCTAACCTGCAGCGTTACGCCGTTTAAACCCATCGCCCGGACCGGTTGCCGTCAGCAGCGGTGACCGATTCAGGGGAAGTATTTCTTCACCAGGGCAGCCAGATTCGCGGCGGTCTCGATGTCCATCACACCGTCATACTTGGCCGGGCGGAAGTGCAGTTGGAAGGCGCGTACGAGTCGTTGAAAGCCTACGGTTGTGGTGGCCGCCGACGTGTCATAGCCATACCTCCTGAATAATCCCAGCAATTGTTCGCGAAGCGGGATTCCCTGGGTTTGGTATGCCTGCATGTAAGTTTTCTGGGTGCAATCGTCAAACCAAGCCCCAATTCCCTTGAGATACAGCGCGCGCCAAGGAAACATCGGGCCCGGGTCGCTTTTTCGCCCCGCAGCGATGTCCGAATGCGCCACCACGTTGACCGGGCTGATGTCCGGATATCGCTTGAGAATGTCGGATGCCAAATACTCGATGGCCTCGATTTGCTGGGCCTTATAGGGCGGAAAGGTAAATTGGCCTTGGTTGTCGGTGGCCAGGTTGACAATTTCAACGCCAATCGAAGTGTCATTCAAATTGCTGCGGTTGCCCCAACTGCTCACACCGGCATGCCAGGCCCGCTGGTTTTCGTCTACAAGGTTGAAGATCTGTGGCTCTTTAAAGCCAGCCTTCAAGTAAGTGGGGTCGGCAAAGTCGGGGATAAGGTAATGAGCACTGACCGAAGGACCGGTCAGTGCGGTGATGGAAGAGGCGAAGTTGCCGGCTGTGTAATGGAAGACCAGAAAGCGAATGCGGCTATTAAAACCTTTTCTAGAGCGATAACTTGTATTGTTTATCTGCATATCAATAATCCACTGATGAAAATCGAAGCGAAGTGCTGCGATTGACTTCAGCGTAACAGTGAAATTTTTATGTGCGCGTAGTTGGGTTCTCGGTTTGTTGTAGGAACTGGCGCTAGGTGGTTGAGGATTTTTTAATGGCAGTGAGAGTTAGATAGGTAGGAAGAATTTGAATGGCCGAAAATAGCTATTCCTGGCGGTCCCGTCGCGAAATTGATAATGGCTAATTAAATAAACTCGGCAGCTGAGGGATTACCTAGGTGTTGTAGGAATCGAGAAGTTTTTATCGAGAAAAATAACCTACAAATAAAAAAGGCCGCTGCAAAAGCAGCGGCCTAAGCATGACGTTGGAAAGGAGCTACAAATCAACGTCAGTTGTACACGGGGACGATGGATTGATGCGCAATCCATCCGAATGACGGTGCGTCAGGCGCGGGGGACGCCAGGCGACTTGTGCTTGCGGGCCCGTTGTCCTGCAAGCCCGGCCAGCATAGTAGGCGCAGGCTGTAGGAAACAGTCCGGTTACGGACATGCACTGTTGCAGTGGGCGCAACAGTTGCGAGCACCATGTTGGTCATGCGCGGCATTGATGACCCATCATCCAGTCCGTTCATGCTTGCCGCATAAGCCGTTCCCGCACGGGCAGTAATCCTTTTGGGGTACAGCGCGAATACCCCCTTGGTGCGCTTATCGCCCAATGCCGGCGGCAGTAGGGTGAAGGCTCTGTCACTCACCGGGGAAGACGCATGACAACAATAACAATGCGCGCCATCTTCAAGCCGCAGGCGCTGGCCGTCGCGGTGGCCTTGGGTTGCTGTGCCCAGGCGCAGGCCGTTTCTTTCAACATTGGCGAGATCGAGGGGCAGTTCGACTCCTCTCTGTCCGTCGGCGCGAGCTGGGGCATGCGCGATGCCGACAAGGATCTGGTCGGTACGGTCAACGGGGGGAGGGGGCAATCCTCCACCGGTGACGATGGGCGACTTAACTTCAAGAAAGGCGAGACCTTCTCGAAAATCTTCAAGGGCTTGCACGACCTGGAACTCAAGTACGGCGACACCGGTGTGTTCGTGCGCGGCAAGTACTGGTACGACTTCGAACTCAAGGACGAAAACCGGGAGTTCAAGGACATCAGCGACAGCAATCGCAAAGAAGGCGCCAAGTCATCGGGCGCGCAGATTCTCGATGCCTTTGTCTATCACAACTATTCCATCGCCGATTTGCCCGGCACCGTGCGCGCCGGCAGGCAGGTGGTCAGTTGGGGTGAAAGTACCTTCATCGGTAACTCCATCAACAGCATCAACCCGGTGGACGTGTCTGCGTTCCGTCGTCCGGGCGCGGAGATCAAGGAAGGCTTGATCCCGGTGAACATGCTGTTTGCTTCCCAGGGCTTGACGGACAAGCTCACTGTCGAAGGTTTCTACCAGATAGAGTGGGACCAGACGGTCGTCGATAACTGCGGTACGTTCTTCGGCAACGATGTGGTGGCGGATGGATGCACCACTGGTTACACCGTAGGCAGCCCGGCGATTGCGCCGTTCGTACCGCTGACCGAGGCATTTGGCCAGGGCATCCGCGTGACCAGCGAAGGGGTTGTGATTCCCCGCGGCGGTGACCGCGATGCGCGGGATTCCGGCCAGTGGGGGACGGCGTTGCGCTGGCTCGGCGATGACACCGAGTACGGCCTGTATTTCATGAATTACCACAGTCGTACGCCTACCGTGGGCACCACTACGGCCGGACTGTCCACGTTGTCCGCGCTGCCCGGCATGATTGCGATAGCCGAGGGGATTGCTCCGGGCAGCGGCGCGGGACTGGCACAAAGCGTAATGCTGGGTCGCGGTGGGTATTATCTTGAATACCCTGAAGACATCCGCCTGTACGGCGCGAGCTTCTCCACCACGCTGCCGACAGGCACTGCGTGGACCGGCGAGATCAGCTATCGCCCCAATGCACCGGTGCAGGTCAACACCAATGACCTGACGCTCGCCTTGGTGAACCCGATCGCCGGTGGCGCCGCGTCCCCCATCGCCACCTCGCCGGGCGCCGACAACACCGGCTACCGCCGCAAGGAAGTCACCCAGCTCCAGAGCACCCTGACCCACTTCTTCGACCAGGTATTGGGCGCCGATCGCCTGACCGTGGTAGGCGAGGCGGCGGTCGTGCATGTCGGTGGTCTCGAGTCGAAAGACGAGCTGCGTTACGGCCGCGACTCGGTCTATGGCCAGTACGGCTTCAACGGTGACACCGATGGATTCGTCACGTCGACGTCCTGGGGCTACCGCGCTCGGGCGATTCTCGACTACTCCAACGTCATCGGCGGGGTCAACTTCAAGCCCAACGTGTCCTGGTCCCACGATGTGGCCGGCTATGGGCCCAACGGCCTGTTCAACGAAGGCGCCAAGGCCGTCAGCGTCGGCGTCGATGCCGATTACCGCAATACCTACACCGCCAGTCTGAGCTACACCGACTTCTTCGGCGGCGATTACAACGTTCTCGAAGACCGCGACTTCCTCGCGCTGAGCTTCGGCGTGAACTTCTGATCTGGCTGACAAGGAAAACCCAATGCGCAAGACGATCCTGCAATGCGGTGCCCTGGCCCTGAGCCTGCTGGCCGTGAACGTGATGGCGGCGGTCTCGCCGGAGGAAGCGAACAAGCTGGGCACCAGCCTTACGCCTCTGGGCGCGGAAAAGGCCGGCAACGCTGACGGCTCGATCCCGGCCTGGACCGGCGGCATTCCGAAAAACGCTGGCGCCGTGGACAGCAAAGGCTTCCTGGCCGATCCGTTCGGCAATGAAAAACCACTGTTCACCATCACCGCCGCGACCGTGGACAAATACAAGGACAAGCTGTCCGACGGCCAGGTCGCGCTGTTCAAGCGCTACCCGGAAACCTACAAGATCCCGGTCTACCCGACACATCGCAGTGTCGGCCTGCCGCCGGAGATCTATGAGGCGGCCAAGCGCAGCGCGCTCAATGTGAACGCCATCAACGACGGCAACGGCCTGGCCAACTTCACCGGCAACCGGTATTACGCGTTTCCGATCCCGAAAAACGGCGTGGAAGTGCTGTGGAACCACATCACCCGGTACCACGGCGGTAACCTGCGGCGCGTCATCACCCAGGCCACGCCACAGACCAATGGCAGCTTCACGCCGATCCGCTTCGAAGAAGAGATCGCCGTGCCGTTCCTGATCAAGGACGCCGACCCGGAAAAAGCCAGCAACGTGTTGACCTACTTCAAGCAGGAGGTCACGGCGCCGGCGCGCCTGGCCGGTAACGTGCTGCTGGTACACGAGACGCTCGACCAGGTGAAGGAACCGCGCCTGGCGTGGATCTACAACGCCGGCCAGCGCCGGGTGCGACGTGCCCCGCAGGTGGCCTATGACGGCCCGGGGACGGCCGCCGACGGCTTGCGTACCTCCGACAACTTCGACCTGTTCTCCGGCGCGCCGGACCGCTACGACTGGAAGCTGATCGGCAAGAAGGAAATGTACATCCCGTACAACAGCTACAAGCTCGATTCGCCAAGCCTCAAATACGATGACGTGATCAAGGCCGGCCACATCAACCAGGACCTGACCCGCTACGAATTGCACCGGGTGTGGGAAGTGGTCGGGACGGTCAAGCCCAGCGAGCGGCATATCTACGCCAAGCGTCACATGTACATCGACGAGGACAGCTGGCAAGCGGCGCTGGTGGACCATTACGACGGTCGCGGCCAGTTGTGGCGCGTGGCAGAGGGGCATGCCCAGTTCTACTACGACCATCAGAACCCGGGTTACACCCTCGAGGCGCTCTACGACATCATCGCCGGCCGCTACATCGCGCTGGGCATGAAGAACGAAGAGAAACACGCCTACGTATATGGGTTCGAGGCCCGGGCGGCTGACTATACCCCGGCGGCGTTGCGTTCGAGTGGGGTCCGGTAAGCCTACTGGCGGGACAGCGAAAGGAAGACCGGCAACCGAGTTGCCGGTCTTTTTTTTATGGCCGCCAATCAGCGCGCTGAATACTTCTCCTAAGGTGGTCGACACCGGTCTAGGGTGAAGGAACAACAATAAAAGGGACCTCGCAATGACCGCCATGACCCCGTGTCCGGACCGTCCAGGGCTGCTGCCTCGCCTGTCTTCGACACACGTGCCGCGCAGGTCGTTGAGCGAGCCCCTGTTGGCTTCCGAGGCGCGGGTAAAACTGCTTTGCGCACCGGCGGGAAGTGGCAAGAGCGCATTGTTCGCCGAGTGTTTCCTGCAAGCGCCCACGGGGTGCCGCTTGCATTGGCTACCCTTGGCGGGCGCGGTGATGGACGCCGCGCAACTGTGCGAATGCCTGGCGCAAGCCCTCGGGCTGCCGGTGACGGATGAGGCGAGCCTGTTGGCTCATCTGGCGCGTTTACAAATCCCGACGTGGCTGTTCCTGGACGATTATTGCCGCACGCCCAATCCTGAGCTGGACCTGTTGCTTGACCGTTTGTTGAGCACCAGCAGCCCGGCATTGCACCTGTGGTTGAATGGACGCCGTCGTCCCCATTGCAACTGGCCACGCTTGTTGCTCGATGACGAATTGTATGAAGTCGACGCCCCGGCCCTTGCGTTTTCTTGCGACGATATCCAGCAACTGCTGGCGCATCTGCCCGGCCCGCTGGCAGCGCGCACGGCCCGGGAAGTGATACAGCGTAGCGGCGGCTGGTGTGCCGGCGTGCGCATCACTTTGCTCGAACGCTGTGAATGGGCACGCCGGCACGCAACGCCGGGGCGGCCCGGCACTTTGCTGGATTACCTTGAATACGAACTGTTCGGTACGTTGACCCCGGAGTTGGCCCAGGCCTGGCGCGTGCTGGCGCACCTGCCGCGCTTCAACGGGCAGCTTTGCGCCCATCTTTTCGGCGATACGGTGGGCGCCGAATGCCTTCCGTTGCTGCTGGACCTGGGATGCTTTATCGAACCCTGGGAGCAGTCATCGGATTGGCTGCGGATTTTCCCGCCCCTGGCGCGATTGGTGCGTGAGGAGCCCTGGCCACAAGGCCGCTCCTGGCATCGACGAGCCTGCCAGTGGTTTGCGGCCGAGCAGGACTGGCCGATGGCATTCGAACAGGCCATGCAAGCCGGGGAATTCGAGACCGCCGTCAGTCTCCTGCAACACTTGCATTTCGAACATGTCCTGCAAGGCAGCAATGCCCAATTGCTGCTAGCCCTGCATGATCAGCAGGGCGAAGCGCTGTCGCTCGGAACCGCGCAATCGGTCGGGGTGATCACGACCGCCTTGCTCTTCGCCGGACGCTTCGACCAGGCTGAAGGCTGTATCGAACAGCTGACCAGGTTCCTGCCCCAACCGCTGGCTTGTCAGCAGCGAGAGCTGATTGCCCGCTGGCAGGTCTTGCGTGGTTGGTTGTTGCACTTGCGCGGAGACGGCGAACAGGCGCGCGAACATTTTTTCCAGGCCCAGGCCGGCCTGGACCCGGAGGCTTGGGCCCTCAAGGTGCTGTGCCTGATTGGCCAGACACAACAGGCGCTGCTTCAAGGTGAATTGGCGCTGGCGCAGGCGATCAATCGCCAGGCGCTATGTGTCGCGCGCGCCGGGGGCTCGCTGGTGTTCGAAGGGCTATTGGAGTTGGACCACGCGCAAATCCTGGAGCAGCGCGGCGCGCCTCACCGGGCCGACCACTTGTTGGGCGCTGTTCAGGCGTTGCTCGATAAACCAGGGCAGGATTTCTCTGCGTTGCTGGGACGTATCGCCTTGCGGCGGGGACGCCTGGCGTTGCGCATGGGGCTTGAGGAGCAGGCTGGCGAGCATTTTCAGGCAGGGCTCGAAGCCGGCTTGCGCAGCCAGGACAAGCAAGTGCTCTATGGCTTTCTCGGCAAGGCAAGCCTGGCCGCCAACCAGGGCAACTATGGCGAAGCCTTCATGCAGCTTCGCGACGCCGAACGGATCATGCAACAGCGGCACATCCCCGAGACGGTATACCGTGGTGTACTGCTGCAAGTCAGCTGTCAATTCTGGCTGCAGCAGGGGCGCCCGGAACTGGCCCATGAAGTCTTGACCCGAGTGTTGCGGCATTTTCGCGGACCGCAGGCCAAGCACGCGCCGCCAGCGACCCTGGAGTTGATTCCGCGCCTCGAATACTTGCTGGTGCTGACCGAAGTCTATCTGCACCGGGCGCAGGATCCGCAGGCTCGGCTCCGGGAAATGATCGCCCAGGCGCAACGTTGCGAAATGCATGGGTTGGAGACCGAACTGGTACTGGTATTGGCGGAAGTCGTCTGGCTGTCGGCCGATCACTCCCAGGCGCGTGCTCTCATGCAAGAAGGGCTTGAGCGGGTTGCCTGCTGGCGGGCGCAACAAGCCTTGCGCGAGCTGTGCCTGCGTCAACCGGATCTGGTGCGCGCCGCCCAATCCGGTGAACAACTCGAACCGCCACCCACGGTGCCCGAGGAAACCGTGCTCAGCCACCGTGAGTTGGAAGTGCTCGAGTTGATTGCACAGGGTTATTCTAACCAACAGATCGCCGAACAACTGTTCATCTCATTGCACACAGTAAAAACCCATTCGCGTCGCATCCACAGCAAGTTGGGCGTGCAACGACGTACACAAGCTGTCGCCAAAGCCAAGGTCTTGGGCATGATGAGTTAAATAAACAACTTACGCCCGCTTACATATCATCGGGGAAAGGTCGAAGCGTGTTGGTGCATAAGTTCCGGGCTGAAGTTGGTTCGACTGAAGTTCAGCTGCCCCGGCACCGTAACGAGTGTCGTCAATTCAAGAATCGAACGGGAAGTTTGATTCGATACAGAACAAGGAAGTTTTATGTACGCTCCATTGTTTGCTTCACATTCGCAAAGGCTCGTCGCCCTCAAGAAAACGCGAGTGGACTTCGCTGTGCAGGTGTTATTGGGAGAGGCCCTGGAAGGGCTGGAAGTCAATCCCCACAACAATTATTTGAACACGCTGACTGATGTTTCTGGCGCCGAGGTGGTTTCTTCCGTCACCTTGTTTGATGAAGCGCTGGCTTGCGTTGAAAAACAACTTGCCCCTCACTACACCCAAGGTGTTAGTGAAGTCTTCAGCAAGCGTTATTCTTTCGCCGCTGAGGATCGGATCAAGGGATTGGACGTGATCGGTTTTGAGAGGATCGTCATCGATATCGTCTCCAGCCTGACTGACGGTCCCTCGATGGATCTATCCCGGCCTGGCCTGAAGTCACTCGCCGTTGCGGACCTTGAGTCGATCCTGAAGGACCACCTGCCAGGCATCGACCTGAATGAAACCTATGTCACCGGTTTTGCGCCCGACGGTCTTGGCGGCCGGGTGATAACCTCATCGCAGAAGTTGGCGGACTATCTCTTGGCTCACTTCGATGATGACAATATTCCCTTTCATGCCAAGGGCGACCATCAGGCCGTGTACACGGTGGCCTTCAGCGGGGAAGCCAGGCACGCTCATCCGCAGCTGACCACTGGCCACCTCAACGACCTACTGATCCGGATCGTGCCGCACTTGCTGGGCTGATCCCGGGGCGCCCTCGTAGCCCATGCGCCAGCTCACGGCCCGGGTCGCCGCCAACAGGCGCTGCGCCGCCGGGCCGTTCTCATCGGCGTGGAACAGCGATGTCGGGCCGACAATCGTGATCACCGCCGCGACGTCGCCCATGGCGTTGAACACGGGTGCGGACAACGCATCCACTCCGGGCATCAGCAAACCATGCACATGATGCAGGCCACGATTGCGGATGTGTTCGCACAGCGTTGCATAGGCCTGCTCGTCGGCCAGGACATGGCCGTGGGTGGCGCGTACTTCCTGGTCGCGCAACTCGATGGTCTCGCGCTCCGGCAGATAGGCGCTGAAAACCAGCCCGGTGGATGAGCTGAGCAAAGGGAGTACCGAGCCCAGTTGCGTCACCACGGTCACGGCCCGCACGGCGGGCTCGATCCGCACCACCGTTGCACCGTGGTTACCCCATACCGCCAGGAAACAGGTTTCGTTCAAGTCATCGCGCAACTCGGCCAAGGGCAGGGCTGCCACCTGCAATACATCCATGCCATTCAACGCCGCCAAGCCCACGCGCAAGGCCTCGCGACCCAGGCCGTAGTGATTGGTGGCTGTGTTCTGTTCGGCAAATCCGCTGGCGATCAACGCCTGAAGATAACGATGGACCTTGCTGGCGGGCATTTGCACGTGTTCGGCCAGGCGCGACAGCGACGTGGACGGCGACAGCTCGGCCAAGGCCTTGAGGATATCGGTGCCGACCTCAGCGGAGCGGACTTTCTGTTTACCGTTGCCGGGCGGGTTTTCCATGGAGGTTCGGGTCCGTAGGGCGAATGGGCGTCTTTATAGCTTGACGGTCGTCGCCGAGCAAATTACGTTGTGCGTAATTTGATTACGATAAAAACAACCCGGTACGCCTCAAGTTTTTCATTGAGTGACGGGCCGCATCTCAGGAGGCTCCATGAACCTCGATTCCACGCCGTCGGACGTGCTTTATCAGTCTGGCTTCGGTAACGAATTTTCCAGCGAAGCGCTGCCTGGCGCCTTGCCGGTTGGCCAGAACTCGCCGCAAAAAGCGCCGTACGGGCTGTATGCCGAATTGTTTTCCGGTACCGCCTTCACCATGGCCCGCAGCGAAGCGCGGCGAACCTGGATGTACCGCATCCGGCCATCGGCCAACCATCCGGCCTTTACCAGGTTGGAACATCAGATGGCCGGCGGCCCGCTGGGCGAGGTCACGCCGAATCGCCTGCGCTGGAGCCCCCTCGAAATTCCCGGCGAACCGACCGATTTCATCGACGGCCTGGTGCGCATGGCCGCCAACGCTGGCGCGGACAAACCGGCTGGCATCAGTATTTATCACTACCGGGCCAACCGTTCCATGGAGCGGGTTTTCTTCAATGCCGACGGCGAATGGCTGGTCGTGCCGCAATCAGGGCGGTTGCGGATTGCCACCGAGTTGGGCGTGCTGGAACTGGCGCCCTTGGAAATCGCCGTATTGCCCCGTGGCTTGAAATTCCGCATCGAATTGCTCGACGCCCAGGCTCGCGGTTATATCGCCGAAAACCATGGTGCGCCGTTGCGCCTGCCGGACCTGGGGCCCATCGGCAGCAATGGCCTGGCTAACCCGAGGGATTTCCTGTCGCCGGTCGCTCAATACGAAAATCTCGCCCAACCCACTACGTTGATCCAGAAATTTCTCGGGGAGCTGTGGACCTGCGAACTGGACCATTCGCCGTTGGACGTGGTGGCCTGGCATGGCAACAACGTGCCATATAAATATGATCTACGCCGTTTCAACACTATCGGCACGGTCAGCTTCGACCATCCGGACCCGTCGATTTTTACCGTGCTGACGTCGCCCACCAGCGTCCATGGCTTGGCAAATCTCGATTTCGTGATTTTCCCGCCGCGCTGGATGGTGGCCGAGAATACCTTCCGTCCACCTTGGTTCCACCGCAATCTGATGAATGAATTCATGGGGCTGATCCAGGGCGCCTACGATGCCAAGGCTGAAGGTTTCCTGCCGGGAGGCGCGTCGCTGCACAGCTGCATGAGCGCCCATGGTCCCGACGGCGAAACTTGCACCAAGGCCATCAATGCCGAACTCAAACCGGCAAAAATCGACAACACCATGGCGTTCATGTTCGAGACCAGCCAAGTGCTGCGCCCGAGCCGTTTCGCCTTGGACTGCCCACAATTGCAAACGGACTACGATGCCTGCTGGGCCTCGTTGCCGGTCACCTTTGACCCGACCCGGAGATAATCCATGACTCAAGTTTCATCCACCCGTAGCTGGGTCGACTCCGCCAACGGCCATGCCGACTTTCCCTTGCAGAACCTGCCGCTGGGTATTTTCAGTCCGGCTGGCAAATCCCCGCGCAGCGGCGTTGCCATCGGCGATCGGATTTTCGACTTGCAGGCGGCGCTGCAAGCAGGCCTGTTCGACGGCGCTGCGGGCGAAGCCATCCGGGCGATGGAAGACGGCCAGTTGAATGCGTTCTTCGACCTCGGCCGTGGCGCCCGCGTTGCCTTGCGTGAACAGTTGCTGGAGTTGCTGCGCGAGGGCAGCCCTCGGCGGGACGAGATCGTGGCCCAGGGTGAAAAGCTGCTGCCACTGGCAGCGAACTGCCAGATGCACCTGCCGGCGAAAATCAACGACTACACGGATTTCTACGTCGGCATTGAGCACGCGCAAAATGTCGGCAAGCTATTCCGCCCGGACAATCCGCTGCTGCCTAACTACAAATACGTTCCCATCGGTTACCACGGACGTGCCTCGACGGTCCGGCCGTCGGGCACCGATGTACGCCGCCCGAAGGGCCAGACCTTGCCGGCTGGGCAGGCCGAGCCAACGTTCGGCCCCTGCGCGCGGTTGGACTACGAGCTGGAACTGGGGATCTGGATCGGCAAAGGCAACGCCCTTGGCGAGCCGATCGCCATCGGCGACGCGGCCGAGCACATTGCCGGTTTCTGCCTGCTCAACGATTGGTCGGCCCGGGATATCCAGGCCTGGGAATACCAGCCACTGGGGCCGTTCCTGTCGAAGAGCTTCCTGACCAGTGTCTCGCCATGGGTCGTGACCGCCGAAGCCCTCGAACCGTTCCGCCGTCCGCAGCCAACGCGTCCCGAGGGCGATCCGCAACCGTTGCCGTACTTGCTGGACAAACGTGACCAGGCTGAAGGGGCATTTGACATCGAGTTGGAAGTGCTGCTGCTGACCGAAGCCATGCGTGAGCAGAACCTGCCGGCTCATCGACTGACCCTGAGCAACACCCAATACATGTACTGGACGGTGGCGCAAATGGTTGCGCACCACAGCGTCAACGGCTGCCAGTTGCAAGCGGGCGATCTGTTTGGCTCGGGTACGCTGTCGGGACCGCAAAGCGGTCAGTTTGGCAGCCTGCTGGAAATCACCGAGGGCGGGAAGAAGCCGATCGAACTGGCATCTGGCGAAGTCCGCAAGTTCCTGGAAGATGGCGATGAAATCATCCTGCGCGCCCGTTGCAGCCGCGAGGGCGTCGCGTCCATCGGCTTCGGCGAGTGCCGCGGCAAGATCCTGTCGGCACGGTGAGGCATGGGAATGGAGCTCTATACGTATTACCGTTCCACTTCGTCCTACCGGGTGCGTATTGCCTTGGCGCTCAAGGGCCTGGATTACCAGGCCCTGCCCGTCAACCTGATCGCCGCGCCGGGGGGCGAGCATCGCCAGCCGGCGTACCTGGCAATCAATCCACAGGGGCGGGTACCGGCGCTGCGCACCGATGAGGGGGCGCTGCTGGTGCAATCGCCGGCCATCATCGAATATCTGGAGGAACGTTATCCACAGGTGCCGCTGTTCAGCGGCGACCTTGCGACCCGCGCCCATGAACGTGGCGTCGCGGCGCTGATCGGTTGCGATATCCATCCCCTGCACAACGTCAGCGTGCTCAACAAGCTGCGCAAATGGGGACACGATGAAACGCAGGTGACTGAGTGGATCGCGGACTGGATCAGCCAGGGGCTGACGGCGGTGGAGCAATTGATTGGTGACAACGGCTACTGTTTCGGCGAATTGCCTGGCGTGGCGGATGTGTACCTGATCCCGCAGCTGTACGCCGCCGAGCGGTTCAATGTTTCATTGCAAGCCTACCCGCGGATCCGCCGTATCGCGGCGTTGGCGGCTGGGCATGAGGCCTTTAAGCGGGCGCATCCGGCGAACCAGCCCGATACCCCTGCCTGATTTGGCATAAGGCGGCCTATCGCCGTCGCGAGCAAGCTCGCTGCCACACAGGGTGCGCCAGACCCAAGCCCTTCGTTGGAGCTGGCGATGGCGATGGCGATACAACAATCATCAAGATTCAAAAAGCCCGTTCAATGCACAATCGAATTGGGCGGCAGATGCCCCAGTCGCTCGGTCAAGCGCAGCCGTTGAATTGGATCTTCACTGAGCATCAAGGCATGCTCAAGGTCAAAACGTTCGGCGTTGGGGCAGTCGAGCCGTTGATAGAGGCTGGCGCGCGCCAGGTAGTCGGCGGCGTTGGCGTTGCCCATTTCCAAGACGCGTTCGGCGTCGATCAGTGCCGCAATGTAATCATCATTGGCCAGATGCAATTGCCGCAGGTTGCGCGACAACCGTTGCAGCATTTGCATCGGCTGGGCATTGACCAGATGTTCAGCCTTGAGCTGCAGGTTCGGGCCATATTGGCGTTGCAGTAATTCCCGGCAGTCGTTGGGGTACAACCGACGTCCACCGCATGGGTCGAGCAGATGATCGGCGCCGGGCACCCGCAACAGGAAGTGGCCGGGAAAGTTGACGCCCGCCAGCGGGATTTCCAAGCCGCGAGCCAGTTCCAAGGCTATCAGGCCCAGGGCTAGCGGCTGGCCGTGCTTGCGCGCCAGGACCTTGTCCAGCAACGCCGCGCGAGGGCGTAGCGGGGCGGAGTCGTCCTGTGCGAAACCCAGGTCATTGAGGCGTCGAAGCAACGGTTGGCCCAGTTCGCTGGGCGGCAGCATGGGCAGGCCATGGCTGACGTGCCGTTGCAGCTCCTGAAACACCTGCAGCAACGCCGGTACGTCCACCTCTCGATCGTGTTCGGCGGCAATCCATAGCGCGGCTTCGAACAACGCCGGTGGGGAACGGTGCAGACAGTCAAAAAAGGCTTGGCGCGGCTTCATCACAGTCTCCGGACTATGCCTCGTTTTAGCTCTGCCGTGGCTTTTCGTCCAGTCTCGCAAATACGCAGTAACAGGTTATGCCTAAAAAGCTGCGCGACACTTGGGCTTATTCCGGCGTGCTCCAGCAAATTTCGACCGCGCGCCTATACTGGCGAAACAGACAAAAGTGATTCGGGAGCCTGTCGATGTTTGCTCTCATGCAAAGCTCCCGCCTTGAATCGCTGCACTTGAGCGTAGACCCGGCAACCGGGTTGAAGGCGGTGATTGCCATTCATTGCAGCCGTCCGGGGCCTGCCCTGGGTGGCTGTCGTTATCTTTCCTACCCCGACGACGAAAGTGCCGTGGCGGATGCGGTGCGCCTGGCCCAAGGCATGAGCTATAAAGCCGCCTTGGCTGGTTTGCCGGTGGGTGGGGGAGTGGCGGTCATCATGCGTCCGGCGCATGTCGACAGCCGGGCCGCACTGTTCGAAGCCTTCGGGCGCTGCATCGAGCAGTTGGACGGACGCTACATCACCGCCATCGACAGCGGCACGTCCGTGGCCGACATGGATTGTATTGCCCAGCAGACCCGTCATGTCACTAGCACCACCGCCGCGGGAGACCCGGCGCCCCACGCGGCGATGGGCGTTTTCGCCGGCATCCGTGCCACGGCCATGGCCCGCCTGGGCAGCGATAACCTGGAGAGCCTGCGGGTTGCCATCCAGGGCCTGGGCAATGTCGGTTATGCCCTGGCCGAACAACTGCACGCAGCGGGCGCGGAATTGCTGGTCAGCGACATCGATCCCGGCAAGGTCCAATTGGCAATGGAACAATTGGGCGCCCATCCCATTGCCAACGATGCCTTGCTCAGTACCCCTTGCGACATCCTGGCGCCGTGCGGTCTCGGCGGCGTGTTGAACAGCCACAGCGTGGCGCAACTGCGCTGCTCGGCGGTGGCGGGCTCGGCTCATAATCAATTGAGCAATCTGCAAGTCGCTGATCAGCTGGAAAGGCGCGGGATCCTTTATGCCCCGGACTACGTCATCAACTCAGGCGGCCTGATCTACGTCGCCCTGAAGCACCGCGGTGAAGAATTGCCAACCATCACCGCGCACCTGTCGAAGATCGGTGCGCGGCTCACGGAAGTCTACGCCCACGCCCAGGCGGAAAAACGCTCGCCGGCCCGAGTGGCCGACGAATTGGCGGAGCGTTTGTTGTACCGATAAAAAAAGATCGCAGCCTTCGACAGCGTGTGCATGGAATATCTAATGCACGCGCTGCCGAAGGCTGCGATCTGTTGGTTCATTCGTCCGACGGATTGAGCAATTCGGACAGGGCGTCCGGCTGGCTCTTGAATGCCTTGGCGAATACATCGCGATTCTTCGCCATGTAGATTCCTGCTTCCTCCACCTGTTGCTCGCTCAGCGATGGAACGGCTTTTTGCAACACCTCGGCCAGCAATTCGGCGAGCTCCAGCATTTTGTCATGACGGTCAGCTTCGGCTTTATCCATGAACAAGCGCTCCAGATCTCGGCTGCTGCGGTATACCACTTCGACGGCCATTCACCACCTCACATGCCTTCACATTGGTTTGTCTGTGTGACTACTGTATTTATATACAGGGCAAAGAATAAGCGAATCCTTTCCCTTTGGGTAGTGGCTTTTTAATGTAGACCGGTTTCCAGACTTGTCGCGCACGCCATGTTGGTGCTCGGCGTGGCCGATTCAGGTCGGCACGTGTCGAATACCAGCCCATCGCCATCTCATCTCTGACAATGGCCTTTTTTCTGCATGCAGAAAACCGTCACGTCCATCCCGCATCATCCGGTCGAGTCGACCTAAGGAAACTACATCGTGAAAATCAACTGGGCCGAGAACCTGCGCCAGAACGTGCATCAACTGGCCGAATCCCTGGGCAACCTGTTCGTCGAGACGTTCCATTACCTGGCGTTGTTCGCCATCGGTGCGGTGACCGCCTGGGCGGCGGTGATGGAGTTTATGCAGATGATCGAGGTGGGGCACATCAAGATCGACGATATCTTGCTGTTGTTCATCTATCTGGAACTGGGGGCAATGGTCGGGATTTACTTCAAGACCAACCACATGCCGGTGCGTTTCCTTATCTACGTGGCAATCACCGCGCTGACGCGGCTGTTGATTTCCAACGTCTCCCACCACAGCCCGCCGGACCTGGGAATCATCTACCTGTGCGGCGGCATTTTGTTGCTGGCGTTTGCGATTCTGGTGGTGCGCTACGCCTCGTCGCAGTTTCCGTCGGTAAAGATCGAACATCCGCACCGCAAGATCGGTGCGGGTTCCAGCGAGCATTCGGAGGTTGAGAAAGGCGAGATCTAAACGCCGACAGCGGAGGGTGCCGGGCCTTGTGATTGCGGTGGTGGCACCTTGATGTTGTCGCCGCCGGTCATGGCCTCGAGAATCGCTACGGCGCTATGGCCCTGTTCGATGGCAATGCCGAACTGGATGCTTTGCACCAGGCGTCGAAGCCGTTCCGGATCGTTGCGTTGCTGGGCGCTGATCATGCGCTTGGCGACGATGCGCCCGCCCTTGGACAGGGTCAGCATGATGCTGCCATCCAGGCCCTGGATGCTCAAGTTGATTTGGTATTGCGGCGCGAAGGCGTCCGTAATGATCTGAAAAGGATTGTCCATGATGCGTCACCGCCTGATTGAACGTGCAGTTGTTGACCGGCCTTGATCGGGATTAGTTCGCAACACCGGACCGTCGGCCATTCCATGTTCGTGTTCATCCAGCAATCGAGGGGCCGGGCAGGCGATGGATCGGTAGATCCCTGCCTGCGGCAGCTCCGCCATGAAGTTTGCAAGGCGCATGCCGGAATAACTTCGGACCAATGAGCCGGGGGGCGGGCTGGCGAATGCTCTGCGATGCAGGTCTGGGCGTAGCCCTTTTCAGGGCAACGAGGGGCGGATGTTCCCTTGCGGTGCAGGCTAAAGAGAGGATTGTCGGGAGGGATGCGTGGCGAGGCAACTCCCGACATTAACAGCGCTTCTGGCGATTGTCCGGCTTTATTTGCAAATGAATATTTATCTTTTTTTGGGGCTTGAATTGTTCCGCTGCCAGCCCGACTCTGTATTCAAGGGGCCGTTGCGCTAACGTCGATGGGCCCCTGGCGAGCTAGCCGAAATAAGGGATGAACTATGCAAATCCAAGTCAACAGCGATAACCATATTCAAAGCAGCATCCGACTGGAGGAGTGGGTACGTACTACCATTGAAAGCACGCTCGAACGTTACGAAGAAGACCTGACACGGGTCGAGGTTCATTTGGGGGATGAGAACGGCGACAAGCCTGGTCCCCACGATTTGCGATGCCAGCTTGAAGCCCGGCCAAAAGGCCATCAGCCAATTTCGGTGACACACAAGGCTGAATCGCTGGAACTTGCCATCGAAGGTGCTGCCACCAAGCTGGAACATAAGCTGGAGCATCTGTTCGGAAAATTACGCGGCAAGCGTGGCGCCGGCAATGGCCAGACAGAATCGATTGCCCTGGCCGATGCAATGCTGGAGGAAGAATTCCTGGAAAACGAACGAGCCGCGCTCAACGGCTGATCCTTCCGTCTATCGAGACGTCTGACTGAAAACGGGCCTGCAATCGCAGGCCCGTTTACGTTCAGCGCAAAAATGCCTGTCGATATTCTCCGGGCGTCGCGCCCAGGGACTGGCGAAAGCGATTGGCGAAATGACTGGCGCTGGCGAATCCGCAGGCCAGCGCCACGTCGCCCAACGGCTGTGGGGTGGTGCGCAGCAGGTGTCGCGCCCGTGAAAGGCGCCGCGCCAGCAGATACTGATGGGGCGGGAGCCCAAAGCTCTCGCGAAACATCCTGGCGAAATGGTATTCGGACAAGGCACACAGGGCTGCCAGTTGCCCAAGGCTGACGGCCTCGCCCAGATGACTGTCGATGTAGTCCACCAGCAGACGCCGTTGATGAGGCGCCAACCCTCCCTTCAAGCGCAGCCCCTGGCGCGGGCTGACCTGGCTGAGCAGCAGATGACCGAGCAGGTCGTGGGCCAGGCTGGTGCAGAGCAGGCGTTCGGCGGGCTCTTCCCAGTTCAGGCTGATCAACTGATGAAAGCGCCGCGCTTGCTGTGGGTCGTCAAGGAAGGTCGCCTCGTGCAACTGCACCTGCCGGGGTTCGCGGTCGAGCAAAGTGACGCAACCGACGGCAAATTGTTCGGAACTGAAATACAGATGGGCAAGACGGATATCGCCATTGATGACCCACGCCGACTCATGCCCGGCCGGCAAGACGCAGAGCTTGCCCGGCGCCCCGGTGGTATCGGGCCGCTCGCGACGAAACGTACCGGTGCCACCGGCGATGTAGCATGACAGGGTATGGTGAGTCGGCGCCTCGTAATCCCGGGCGTCGTGATGATTGCTCCACAAGGCAGCCGCCATGCCGTCACCGAGCTCGGCGCTGTGCTCGAGGCGAGCATTGGGCGAGCTGTTGAGGGCTTGGAAGACTTGTAGGGTTTGCAGCGTGGCCATGATCGGTTCTCCAACGCTTGCATCCTACTCTGTCGAAAGCCCGGTGCCAGCCCGTCACCGGTAAAAACCGCAAGTTTGCGCAAGCGCGGGGCAGGTGTCGGCATGACACTGGAGGCCAATGCCAGGAGTTACCGTCATGAACCTTTCGTTGTATCTGCTCACCGTGCTCATATGGGGCACTACCTGGATCGCCCTGAAGTTGCAGCTAGGCGTCGTTGCCATCCCTGTGTCGATTGTCTACCGCTTCGGTCTTGCAGCGCTGATCCTGTTTGTAATGCTGTTGCTCAGCCGGCGCCTGCAAGTGATGAACCGGCGCGGCCACCTGATTTGCGTTGCGCAGGGGCTGTGCCTGTTCTGCGTCAACTTCATGTGTTTCCTCACCGCGAGCCAGTGGATTCCCAGTGGGCTGATCGCCGTGGTGTTCTCCACCGCAACCCTCTGGAACGCTCTGAATGCCCGGGTGTTCTTCGGCCAGCGGATCGCCCGTAATGTCTTGCTGGGCGGAGCCTTGGGATTGTTGGGATTGGGGCTGCTGTTCTGGCCGGAACTGGCTGGCCACAGCGCAAGCCCGCAGACGTTGCTAGGGTTGGGGTTGGCGCTGCTGGGCACCTTGTGTTTCTCGGCGGGCAACATGCTTTCGAGCTTGCAACAGAAGGCCGGCCTCAAGCCGTTGACCACCAATGCATGGGGCATGGCATATGGGGCGACGATGCTGGCGGTATGGTGCCTGTTCAACGGCATACCATTCGACATGGAATGGAACGTGCGATATGTCGGCTCGCTGCTGTACTTGGTGATCCCGGGCTCGGTCATCGGTTTTACCGCCTACCTGACCTTGGTCGGCCGCATGGGGCCAGAGCGAGCAGCGTATTGCACGGTCCTGTTCCCGGTGGTGGCGCTGAACGTCTCGGCATTCGCCGAAGGCTATCAATGGACGGCGCCAGCGCTGGTTGGGCTGCTGTTCGTGATGCTGGGCAATGTGCTGGTGTTTCGCAAAGTGCGCCCGGTCGCTATGAAGGTTGCCTTGGGTGCCCGCTGAGCGGGCAAGGATGCAGGCCCGCTGGGGCGGGCCTGGAGTGTGTTTATTTCCAGACTTGCGGGTTGACCAGGTTCGCCGGTCGATCGCCCATCAAGGCGCTGCGCAAGTTTTCCACAGCGAGATTGGCCATGGCCTCACGGGTTTCGTGAGTAGCCGAGCCGATATGGGGCAAAGTCACCGCATTCTTCAACTGGAACAGCGGCGAAGCGGCCAGTGGCTCTTTTTCATAGACATCCAGCCCGGCGCCGCGAATGCGGTTGTTCTGCAAGGCTTCGATCAACGCCGGCTCGTCCACCACGGGGCCCCGGGAGATGTTGACCAGGATAGCGCTCGGTTTCATCAGGGCCAGCTCGCGTTGGCCTATCAGGTGGCGGGTCTTCTCGCTCAAGGGCACCACGAGGCAGACGAAGTCCGCTTCGGCCAGCAACTGGTCCAGGGAGCGGAATTGCGCGCCCAGCTGATTTTCCAGATCAACCTTGCGGCTGTTCCCGCTGTACAGGATTGGCATGTTGAAGCCCAGTCGACCACGCCGGGCGATGGCCGCGCCAATGTTGCCCATGCCGACGATGCCCAGAGTCTTGCCGTGCACATCGCTGCCGAACAGCTGCGGCCCGACTGACGCCTGCCACTGTCCGGCCTTGGTCCAGGCGTCCAGTTCAGCGACGCGGCGGGCGCTGCTCATCAGCAGGGCGAAGGCCAGGTCGGCCGTGCTTTCAGTGAGCACGTCGGGGGTATTGGTGAGCATGATCCCGCGTTCGTTGAAATACGCCAGGTCATAATTGTCGTAACCCACCGACACGCTGGAAACCACTTCCAGTTTCGTCGCGTTCTGCAGTTGCTCGCGGCCAAGCTTGCGACCGACACCGATCAGTCCGTGGACGTGGGGCAGGGCTTCGTTGAACTGCGCGTTGATGTCGCCGTTCGCTGGGTTGGGCACGATCACGTCGAAGTCCTGTCGCAGGCGCTCGATCATGGGAGGCGTGATACGGCTGAAGGCAAGTACGGTTTTTTTCATCGTGCAAGGCTCTCTGCATGGGATACCAAGCACGCTAACATTCTTGGCGCGGGTTAGGCGAGAGGCGGGGAGTAATCGCAGCAGCGCAAGTCCTTTATGGGGGCGAGCTTGCTCGCGATAGCGGTGCATCAGGCACCGGGAGCTTGGCAAAGATATCGCCATCGCGAGCAAGCTCGCTCCCACTGGTAGTCTCTACGAAATCAGGCGGCCCGCAGGGAAATGAAGGCGTAATTGGCCGGTGCCTCGGTGACCACGCTTGCGCCACTGGCCGTGACCTGGCTGGCGATATCATCTCCCGACAAGTGGAACTGCCACTCGGCTTGCTGCTCCAGTGGCTGCAAACGGGCCTGGTCGATAGCCACGGCAAAGGCCGCCATGTCCGGCAGATACGCGGTAAACCCGTCGCCTTTCAGCGCAGTGGTGTGGATGCCCAGGGACGCGCATATGCGCGCCTTGGTGCCGATTTCGTCACGATCGGCCTGGCGTGAACGAGCGATCAGCCCGGCCAGTTCCGGGTCAACCAGCTCCCCACCGATGATTAACTTCGGGCCCGTTTCCCACGACTCCGGCGGGCAATCCTTGGCGGCGGGATTGAGCGGGATATGCGGGTTGATTTCCATGGGATAGATACGACACACCAGGGGGCGGCGTTCGTAGATACGGCAAAGATTGTCGGCGTCCAGGTTATGGCAGGGGCCGGCGTTATAAGCGGCGAAGGTGATCGCCACCAGGGCTTCGCTCGTGCCACTGCGCACGACGGTGGAACGGCGTTCGGCATGTTCGCGTTGAGCCACCGGCAAGCCGAGGCCATTGGGCAGGAAGGCCTCGGCCAGGACGATCACCTGGCCGCCATCATTGGCCCACATCCGCGCCTCGTCGAGGGTCAGGGGGACGTGGTGACCGGTGCAGCATTTACCACACCCTACACAGGAAAACGTTGTGTTCATTGACTGACCGAATGGGAAAGGCTGGAAGGCGTCGGAAAAACGCCGGCTGAGCCCTGCGTAGCAAATTATGCGCCAGTCACCGGGCAGGACCGGCCGGACGGATCGAGTCCCATTCGGTCACGACCGCGGTCTTGGTTTTCTTGCGGTAAAGGCACAGCTCGGTGCCGGTGGCGCCGTTCATGTGTTTCTGAGGGTACTGGCCTTGCAGCAACAGCGCGGTGTAGCCGACCCGGTCGTCGAATTGAGCGGCGGTGCCGACCGGTTCGGCGTTCTTCAATCCACTGGCCTTGACGCAGCTGGCGAGCACTTTTTTGTCGTAGGCGGCCCAGGCATCGGAGCTCGATGCATGAACCTGCGAAGACACCGCGGCCAGGGCGAAAAGAATCAGGGTAGGGGCTTTCATCAGGAAAATCCTTGTACTGGGATGCCAAAACAAGAGTATGCCTGAGGTTGCAAGAGAGGGCTGTTATCGAGGCTGATCGCGGTCTCGTTGTGCCTAAAAGCGACAACGAAACCTGCGATCGGCGCCGGTGAAATCAACGACCTTGTTCGGCAACGGCCTTGGCCGCCGTGATCAGGCATTTGGTCAGTTCGGGCGAAGAGAACTTGGTGAGTACGCCGTTGGCGCCGGCCAGCCGGGCTTTTTCGCTGTTCATCGCGCTGTCGAGCGACGTGTGCAGCAGCACGTAGATATGCGCGAAATCGGGCGTTTCGCGCAGGGTCCGAGTGAGGGCGTAGCCATCCATCTCCGACATCTCGATGTCCGAAACGATCAGGTTGATCTCCTGTGCGGTGCCTTGCAGTTCCAGCAGGCAGTCAATGGCTTCCTTGGCGCTGCGTGCGGTGTGGCATTGCAGGCCCAGGTTGCGCAGGGTATGCACCGATTGTTGCAACGCGACCTGGCTGTCGTCGACCACCAGAATTCGAGCATCGCCGAGCACTTCGGCGTCTTCCATGCTCAGCTCGGTCGGCGCTGTCTCGATTTGCGCCGGGGCGATGCCGTGGATGACTTTTTCGATATCCAACACCTGCACCAAGGTGCCATCCACCGAGGTCACGCCGGTAATGAACGCCCGTACGCCGCCAGAGCCGTAGGGCGGTGGCTTGATGTCTGTCGTCAGGCAATGGACGATCTTGCTCACCGCCTGTACGTGCAGCCCTTGTTTGGAGCGGCTGACGTCCGTCACGATCAGGCAGCCGCCGTCCGGGTCTTCGAGCGGCCGCTCGCCGATGGCACGGCTCAGGTCGATCACCGACAACGATGCCCCGCGCAGCGTGGCGATGCCTTTGACGTGCGGATGCGACTCCGGCAGCTTGGTCAGGGGCGGACAGGGAATGATTTCACTGACCTTGAGCAGGTTGATCGCCATCAGCTTGCCGCTGCGCAAGGTAAAGAGCAGAAGCGAAAGAGAATCTGCGCGGGCTTTGTTGGAGGACATAAAAACCTTCTGTTGAAAAGGTGGGGCGAGCGCGAACATCGCCAAGACAGCTTTTGATAACGGGTTATCGACGTGTTGAGGGCAGGCTTTAGGGCGAAAGCCATAGATGGCCGATTACCAGGGCGGGCGTGTCGCTACTTCAAGCCCAGCCGCTTCGCCATTCGTCCCAGATTGGCCCGGTCCAGGCCCAGCTCACGGGCCGCGCTGGCCCAGTTATGCTGATGGCGTTCCAGGCAGGCGTTGATCATCTGCCGCTGGTAGTTCTCCGTGGCCTGGCGTAAATCCCCTGTCACCGGCACCGTGCAAGTGGATGCTGGGCCGGCGGTAGGAAGGTCTTTCGGCGCGGCATGGGGCAAGTCAAGGTCATTGGCGCTCAAGCTGAGGATTTTCGGTCGTACCGGATGGTTGCCCAAAGCTTTCAACGCGCTGCGACCGATCAGGTGTTCCAGCTCGCGCACGTTGCCAGGCCAATCGTAGGCCAGGAGTGCGGCTTGGGCGTCGCTGGTCAAGCGCAGGCTGCCCAGGCCCATGCGTGAACGGTTCTGCTCGAGGAAAAAACCGGCAAGAAGCAGCACGTCGCGTCCGCGGTCGCGCAGCGCGGGCACCTGTAGCGGGTACACACTCAGTCGATGATAGAAATCGGCCCGGTAACGGCCGTTGCGCACTTCTTTGGCGAGGTCGCGATTGGTGGCCGCGATCAGACGCACGTCGACGCGGTGTTCCTTGTCCGAGCCCAGGCGTTGCAACTGCCCACTTTGCAGGACGCGCAATAATTTGGCCTGGACAGTCAAGGACAGCTCGCCCACCTCATCGAGGAACAACGTGCCGCCATCGGCCAGTTCGAACTTGCCCCGACGGTCGTTGGTGGCACCGGTGAAAGCACCGCGTACATGGCCAAACAGCTCGCTCTCCACCAGGGTATCCGGAAGGGCGGCACAATTGAGGCTGATCATCGGCTGGTCGGCACGGTTGGAGGCGGCGTGAATGGCTTGGGCGACCAATTCCTTGCCGACCCCGGTTTCGCCGGTGATCAGCACCGTCAGGTCGCTGCCACCCACGAGCTTGATTTCCTCCACCAGGCGTTTGTGGGCCTTGCTTTGGCCGACCATGTCGCGATGCTGCTGGCCGCTCGCCTGACGATAGACCTCGGCGCGGTGATGCTCGTCTTCAGCCTTCAAGGCCAGCCGCTCGATACGTTCGGCAGCGCTGACCGTGGCCGCGGCGAGGCTGGCGAAGGCTTGCAAGGCGCTCAGGTCGATAGGCTCAAAGCGTTCCGGGTCCAGCGAGTCCAGCGTCAGCAAGCCCCACGGCTGCTCATCGACGAACAGCGGGCAACCCATGCAGTCATGCACTTCCAGATGCTCGTCCAAGCCTTCGACCAGCCCATCGTAAGGGTCGGGCAGGTCGCTGTCGGTTGCAAAGCGAGTGGGTAGCGGATTGCCTAGCAATGCCTCGAAGCGGGGGTGTTCGCTGATGCGGAACCGGCGCCCCAGCGTATCGGTACTCAAGCCATCCACCGCCAGCGGCACGAGGCAATCCCCATCCAGGCGCAACAGCGCGGCGGCATCGCACGGCAGCAGGGCGCGCAGGGCGCCGAGCAAGCGGCGGTAGCGCTCGCCCTCCGGCAGCTCGCGGGAGAGGTCTGCCACCAGTGGCAGCAGTGACGTTAGCAGGGAGGTCGCGGTCATAATGACTCCATCTGGTCGTAATGACTATAAACGCTGCCGTGTCTTTATGACTATGTTGTTTTCAACTTACTGAAAAACAAGCATAAATTTTCTGGCATGGAATGTGATAAACAAGATATCAGTTATCTATGTCACGTGAGGGGTTTACCCATGCTGAGTCAAGAACAGCGCGCCATCATTCGTTCCACCGTTCCGTTGCTCGAGAGCGGCGGGGAAGCGCTCATCACTCATTTCTACCGCATGATGTTGTCCGAATATCCACAAGTGCGCCCACTGTTCAATCAGGCTCACCAAGCCAGCGGCGACCAGCCTCGGGCGCTGGCCAATGGCGTGCTGATGTACGCCCGGCATATCGATCAGCTCGACCAACTGGGCGACCTGGTGGCGAAAATCGTCAATAAGCATGTCGCCTTGCAGATTCAACCCGAGCATTACCCGATTGTCGGCGCCTGCCTGCTGCGGGCGATTGCCGAGGTGCTGGGCGAAGAAATCGCCACGCCTGAAGTGATTTCGGCATGGGGCGCCGCCTATAACCAATTGGCCGATATCCTGATCGGTTCCGAAGCTGGCCTGTATGACCAGAAGGCCGCGGCACCGGGTGGCTGGCGCGGTGAGCGGGCGTTTATCCTGGTCGACAAGGTACAGGAGAGCGCGGAAATCACTTCGTTCTACTTCGAGCCGGCAGACAAGGGGCCCATCCTGCAAGCGGAGCCAGGCCAGTACATCGGCATGAAGCTGCTCCTGGATGGCGAGGAAGTACGCCGCAACTATTCCTTGTCGGCGCTTGCTGACAATGGTCGGTACCGCATCAGCGTCAAGCGCGAGGCGGGTGGCCGGGTGTCCAACTACCTGCACGACCATTTCCCGATCGGCAGCGGCATCCAGCTGTTTCCGCCGTCCGGAGACTTCTACCTCACCGACAGCGACAAGCCTTTGGTGCTGATCAGCGGGGGCGTTGGCATCACTCCGACCCTGGCGATGTTGCAGGCGGCATTGCAAACCGAACGCCCGGTGCATTTCATCCACTGCGCGCGCAACGGCCGTGTACATGCCTTCCGCGACTGGATCGACGACCTGGCCGGGCGGCATCCGCAACTCAAGCGCTTCTATTGCTACGACGAGCATGACGGCACGAGCCCTGCGGCTGACAAGGTGGGGCTGTTGAGCCAGGATCAACTGGCGCAATGGCTGCCGGAACAGCGTGACCTGGACGTCTATTTCCTTGGACCGAAAGGTTTCATGGCGGCGATCAAGCGCCATCTCAAGGCCTTGGGCGTGCCGGCGGAGCAAAGCCGCTACGAGTTCTTCGGGCCGGCGGCGGCTTTGGAATAGCCTTTATCGCGAGCAAGCTCGCTCCCACAGGGAATTGTGGCGCGCACAAAACTGTGTCGCTGCGATGAACATTGTGGGAGCGAGCCTGCTCGCGATAGCGGTAGCTCTGCCGACGCGCCATTGGAATTAATCCGCGCTTAACCCCCTTCCTGTTTATTCCCTCGATGCTGCCGGCTGCCGCTCGTTCACTATCTGCGTGTAGACTTCGGCCATCCGACAACGCGCCGAGCACAGTCATGCGGCGCGTCGATCCATGCAGATGAAGGGAAACGCAATGAGTGAACAAATGATGCGCCTGGGCCGTGAGCGGCGCTACCTGGTGTTGCTGGGGGTGATCTGCCTCGCACTGATCGGCGGCGCGCTGTATATGCAGGTCGTGCTGGGTGAGGCGCCATGCCCACTGTGCATCCTGCAACGCTATGCGTTGTTGCTGATCGCCCTCTTTGCCTTCATCGGTGCGGCCATGCGCACCCGCCGCAGCCTGACGATTTTCGAAGGGTTGGTCGTGCTGTGTGCGTTGGCCGGCGCGGGCGTGGCGGGGCATCACGTCTACACGCAGTTCTTTCCGGCGGTCAGTTGTGGCGTCGACGTCTTGCAGCCGATTGTCGATGACCTGCCACTGGCGAAGATCTTCCCGCTGGGTTTTCAGGTTGATGGTTTCTGCTCCACGCCGTATCCCCCTGTCCTGGGATTGTCGCTGGCGCAGTGGGCGTTGGTGGCATTCGTGTTGACCGCCGTGCTGGTGCCCTTGCTGGTGTCCCGTAATCGCAAAGCCCTACGCTAGAGTCGATCTGCACAGACGCCCCGGTTTTTTCACCAAGACCCGGGGCGTTTTTCATTTCGGCGCCGTCTGGGACCCGCCTTGATCCGAAGCAAGAATGCCCTGCGACGATGTGCGACACGTTGTCACACATCGTGCCTCTGCGTTCCTTTCAAGCGGTGAATTGACGCTGCAACCTGTAACAAAAAAACGGCCTGTTATCCTCCCAGACCGCAATATTGTCATCTTCCAAGCAGGCATTTTTAACAGCGAAGCGCCGTGACGCCTAGGCCCCGTAAAACGGGCGCTGACGGGTCATGCAAGCCCGGCGAAAACGTACGCAGCTGTCTAAATCGGGCGTAGTAGCCTTACGTTTTTTGGGGTTCTTGTTGAGAATGTATTTCGATAACATGCTGGCCCGTTGCAATATCGGCGATAGATTGTTGCCGGATCGGATAAAAATTATTTCGGGTTAAGACATGGTCTCCAACGCCGCAGCTCACTACAATCGCCCGCACCGATTTTCCGACCCGGCTCAGGCTTGAGCACGAGAGTGGTCGAAGGGCGCCAGCGCCCCATGCGACCCCAGGTGTCGGTGCCTCCAACTACCCGCACCAAATGGAATTGGGCTTGAGAACTAGGCCTTTGACCAACGAATAAGAACTCACTGCTGGCCCGGGATGTGTCGAACAGCCGCTGACGTTCGACGGGCAGCCCTTATTCAATCCAAGAAAATGCCAACCCTTGGCAGGGTGAAGTGTTGGCGATCAAAACCCAACTGCATTGCGCAAGCTGCTTTAGAGGTCGTGAGATGAGTAAAAACAGGTACCCCCGATTACTAGGCTTGTTGCCGCTGCTCGGCACGTTGCTGCTGGGAGGCTGCAACATGACCCTGCTCGATCCCAAGGGCCAGGTCGGCCTGGATGAACGAAACCTGATCATCACCGCCACGCTGCTGATGTTGCTGGTCGTTGTGCCGGTTATCGTCATGACGTTCTTGTTCGCCTGGAAATACCGCGCGTCCAACACCAGTGCCACCTACACCCCGAAATGGTCCCACTCGACCAAGATCGAAGTCGCGGTGTGGACCATTCCGGTATTGATCATCATTGCCCTGGGTTACATCACCTACAAGTCGACCCACGCACTGGACCCGTACCGTCCGCTGGATTCCGACGTCAAGCCAATCACCATTGAAGTGGTCTCGATGGACTGGAAGTGGCTGTTCATCTATCCGGAACAAGGTATCGCCACGGTCAACAAGATCGTGTTCCCGGCCCACACGCCGATCAACTTCAAGGTCACCTCCGACACCGTGATGAACTCGTTCTTCATCCCGGGCCTGGGCGGCCAGATCTACGCGATGGCCGGCATGCAGACCAAGCTGCACCTGATCGCCAACCAGAACACCGAACTTGAAGGTATCTCCGCCAACTACAGCGGCGCGGGTTTCACCGGCATGAAGTTCAAGGCGACCGCCACCACCCAGGAAGAATTCGACGCCTGGGTAAACGAAGTGAAGAAGGCACCTAAACAGCTTGAAAAAGCTGAATACGAAGCCCTTTCCAAGCCGAGCCAGAACAACCCAGTCGAACTCTACTCGTCGGTCACGCCGAACCTGTTCCAGACCATCATCGATAAGTATGAAGGGATGAATCCGGGCAAGCCGATGCATCACGAGAAGAAAGAGAAGGAAGTGGCCCACAACATGGAAGGGATGGACATGAGCTCGCATTCAGCTGCCGGGGCAGAGGAGTAAACGATGTTTGGTAAATTAAGTTGGGAAGCGATCCCGTTCCACGAGCCGATTGTCATGGTGACCCTCGCCATCATCGGGCTCGGTGGCCTGGCGCTGTTTGCGGGTATCACTTATTTCAAGAAGTGGACGTACCTGTGGACTGAATGGTTGACCTCGGTCGACCACAAGAAGATCGGCGTGATGTACATCATCGTCGCCATGGTCATGTTGCTGCGCGGTTTTGCCGACGCGATCATGATGCGTACCCAGTTGGCCATGGCCACCGAGGGCTCGCCCGGCTACCTGCCGCCTGAACACTATGACCAGATCTTCACCGCCCACGGTGTGATCATGATCATTTTCATGGCGATGCCATTCTTCACCGGCCTGATGAACCTCGCAGTGCCGCTGCAGATCGGCGCCCGTGACGTTGCCTATCCGTTCCTGAACTCCTTGAGCTTCTGGCTGCTGGTTTCCGGCGTCGTGCTGATCAACGTTTCCCTGGGTGTCGGCGAATTCGCCAAGACCGGTTGGGTTGCCTATCCGCCGTTGTCGGGGCTGCAATACAGTCCGGGCGTGGGGGTGGACTACTACATCTGGGCGCTACAGCTATCCGGGTTGGGGACAACGCTGACAGGGGTCAACTTCCTGGCCACCGTGCTGAAGATGCGTACCCCTGGCATGAAGCTGATGGACATGCCGATCTTCACCTGGACCTGCACCTGGGCCAACGTGCTGATCGTCGCTTCGTTCCCGATCCTCACCGCTACACTGGCTCTGCTGACGCTTGACCGCTACATGGATTTCCACATTTTCACCAATGAACTAGGTGGAAATCCGATGATGTACGTCAACCTGTTCTGGGCTTGGGGTCACCCTGAGGTGTACATCCTGATCCTGCCGGCGTTCGGTATCTTCTCCGAAGTCATTTCGACCTTCTCCGGCAAGAAACTGTTTGGCCACCACTCGATGATCTACGCTTCGGGCGCGATCTCGGTACTGGGCTTCATGGTCTGGCTGCACCACTTCTTCACCATGGGTTCGGGTGCAAGCGTCAACGCCTTCTTCGGCCTGGCGACCATGCTGATCTCGATCCCGACGGGTGTGAAGCTGTTCAACTGGCTGTTCACCATCTACCAGGGCCGCCTGCGTTTCACCAGCCATGTGCTGTGGACTCTGGGCTTCATGGTGACCTTCGCCATCGGCGGTATGACCGGCGTACTGCTGGCCATTCCGGGTGCTGACTTTGTGCTGCACAACAGCCTGTTCGTGATCGCGCACTTCCATAACGTGATCATCGGCGGCGCCGTGTTCGGCTACATCGCGGGCTTTGCGTTCTATTTCCCGAAAGCGTTCGGCTTCAAGCTGCACGAAGGCTGGGGCAAGGCAGCGTTCTGGTTCTGGATCTCGGGCTTCTTCGTCGCGTTCATGCCGCTCTATGCACTGGGCTTCATGGGCATGACCCGTCGCCTGAACGCCACCACCAACCCTGAGTGGGTGCCGTACCTGTACGTCGCCATGTTCGGCGCGGTGATGATTGCCGTGGGTATCGCCTGCCAGCTGATCCAGTTGTACGTCAGCGTGCGTGACCGCAAGAAGCCGGAAAACATGTGCGAACACGGTGACCCGTGGAATGCCCATACCCTGGAATGGTCGACTTCTTCGCCACCACCGTTCTACAACTTTGCCGTGCTGCCGAAAGCGGACGTCATCGACCCGTTCACCGAAGCCAAGGAAAACGGCACCGCGTACCAGGCTCCGGCCAAGTACTCGCCGATCCACATGCCCAACAACACCGCCACCGGTGTGGTCATGGGCGGGCTGTTGACCGTGTTCGGTTTCGCGATGATCTGGCACATCTGGTGGCTGGCCATCGCCAGCCTGGTCGGCACCGTGGTGTATTTCGCCATCCATGCCGCCCGTGACGATCAGGGCTACATGGTGCCGGTGGATGTCATCGAACGCATCGAAGCCGAGCAGCACAAGCGTCTGGTCGCGGCCGGGAAAGTCCCTGCCACCGCCACCCGTGTTGAAACCTCGTTGGAACAGGCTTAAACCATGTCGAACTTAGTGACCAATGTTGGACACGCCCATGGTCATGACCATGGGCACGATGACCATCACCACGACTCGGGCGAGATGACCGTATTCGGTTTCTGGCTCTACCTGATGACCGACTGCATTCTGTTTGCGTCGATCTTCGCGGTGTACGCGGTGCTGGTTAACAACGTCGCCGGTGGCCCGTCGGGCCACGACATCTTCGAACTGCCTTATGTACTGGGCGAAACCGCGCTGCTGCTGTTCAGTTCGATCACCTACGGCTTCGCCATGCTGGCGTTGTACAAGGGCAAGAAGACCCAGGTCCTGGGCTGGTTGGCGATGACCTTCCTGCTGGGCGCCGGCTTTATCGCCATGGAGATCAATGAGTTCCATATCCTGATCGCCGAAGGCTACGGCCCGAGCCGCAGCGGTTTCCTGTCCGGGTTCTTCACCCTGGTCGGCACCCACGGTCTGCACGTGACCAGCGGTCTGATCTGGATGGCGATCATGATGTACCAAGTCCAGAAAAACGGCCTGACCGCCACCAACAAGACGCGCCTGAGCTGCCTGAGCCTGTTCTGGCACTTCCTGGACGTGGTGTGGATCTGCGTATTCACCGTTGTTTATCTGATGGGGACCCTGTAAATGGCTAACGCTCATTCCCATGATGGCCACGACGCCGGCCACGGCAGCGTCAAGTCCTACGCCATCGGTTTCATCCTGTCGGTGATCCTGACCGTCATTCCGTTCGGCCTGGTGATGTACCCATCGCTGCCCAAGAGCCTGACGCTTTGGATCATTCTGATCTTCGCCGTGGTCCAAGTATTGGTCCACCTGGTGTACTTCCTGCACCTGGACCGTTCGGCCGCCCAGCGTAACAACGTGATTGCGTTTGTCTTCGCTGCGCTGGTGATCGTACTGCTGGTCGGCTTGTCGCTGTGGATCATGTTCAGCATCCACACCAACATGATGGCGCACTGAGGAAAGTCCGGATGTCACTGAAGCACTTTATCCAAATCACCAAGCCGGGGATCATTTTCGGTAACGTGCTTTCTGTGGCGGGCGGGTTTTTCCTGGCCTCGAAGGGGCATGTCGATCTGGCCATCTTCCTGGCGGCGATGATCGGCACTTCCCTGGTGGTGGCGTCCGGTTGCGTGTTCAACAACTGCATCGACCGTGATATCGACATCAAGATGGAACGCACCAAGAACCGGGCGCTGGTCCAAGGCCTGATTCCGGTGCAACTGGCCCTGGCGTTTGCCACGGTGCTGGGTGTGGCCGGCGTGGCGCTGCTGTACTGGGTCGCCAACCCGCTGGCGGCGTTGTTCGCGGTGATCGGCTTTGTCATCTACGTCGGCCTCTACAGCCTGTACCTCAAGCGCAAGTCGGTTCACGGCACGCTGGTGGGCAGTCTGTCGGGGGCGATGCCGCCGGTGATCGGTTATGTCGCGGTCAGCAACAGCTTCGACATGGCGGCGGTGACGCTGCTGGTGATGTTCAGCCTGTGGCAGATGCCGCATTCCTATGCCATCGCGATCTTCCGCTTCAATGATTACCTGGCGGCCTCGATTCCGGTATTGCCCGTCAAGCGCGGTATCCAGGTGGCCAAGAAACACATCCTGCTCTACATCCTGGCCTTCCTCGTGGCGACCTTGATGCTGACCTTCAGCGGCTACGCCGGCATGAGCTACCTCGCCGTCGCCGCTGCCATGGGCATGTACTGGCTGTACATGGCCTGGACCGGCTACAAGGCGGTGGATGACACGGTCTGGGCACGCAAGCTGTTCGTGTTCTCGATCTTCACCATCACTGCCCTGAGCGTGATGATGTCCCTGGATTTCAAGGTGTCGAGTGAGTTGTTGCTGACTTACGCGCCTTAAGCGACAGAGGCAGTAAAAAAAGCCCCGCCTTCGAGAGAAGTGCGGGGCTTTTTCTTGGGTGTTACTTGGGACTTCTGTGGGAGCGAGCCTGCTCGCGAATGCGCCCGTTCAGCCAACATCACCTCAAATGATCCACCGCATTCGCGAGCAGGCTCGCTCCCACAAGGGACTCGACTCGACGCGGGCTTATTTTATTGCTGGGCGATGCTGTAGCCGTCGAACGCTTTCTGCTGTTGCAGGGCAGTGACGATGCTTTTACGGGTAACTGGTTGTTCGGTGCCGTCATTGTCCAGGAAGGTCTCGCTTTCCAGTTCGGCTTCGTCGCCTTCACCAACAAAGTTGAAACCCAGGAACTCGAAGGCCTCGCGGTCGACGTTCGGCTTGGAGCGCGGGGTGCGCAGGGGCAGGGTGACGCTGATGCCGTCCTTGCTGATGACGAACACCTCGGCTTCCTTTTTGGGCCGCGAGGCCTTGCCTTTGCTACCGCTTGGGTTGCTGATCGCCTGGTGGGTCTGGTTCAGCACTTTCAAGGCCAGGCCGTAGACCAGTTCCTGGAAATCCGCATCATCCTTGTAGCTGGAGAGAATGCGGCTGATGGGGAAGCGGCTGCTCAGGTCTTCCAAAGCAGCAAAATCCGCAGCTTCGGCGTCCTTGAGTTGCTTGAGCTGGCCCATCAGTTCGTAGGCCTTGTCGTCATCGAACGCGTCGTGAGCCTGGCGGATGGCGGTGCGCAGTTCGCGGATCTGGTCGCTTTCGCGGTTCGACTGGAACGCATCCAGGACCATCTCGCTGATGGTCTTGGCCTGGGGCAGATGCTGTGAAAGATTGATGGAGTTTTCGTATTCCGCTTTGGACGACAGGGTGATTACGGATTCAGCGGTATTGGAATCGGACATTGAAATTTCACTACTTCTGTTAGCGGGATATGGCGAGAAAGGGGTTGAGCTTTTTTCCGGCCGCCTAATCTATTGGACGCGGGCGGCGTTGTCACGGTCGGACCGGTCGCCGGTACGCATTTCATCCGCGCAACAGCGCCATCAACCGCAACGCGTCCGGGGTCGCTGCGCCGCTGGCCGTGTTATCGAATATGCACCAGGTCGGTGTGTCCGGGGCGGCTTTCAAGGCTTGGGCGATTTGCTTGAGCCGGACATCATCGTAAGGGGTGTAATAAATCTTCGGCGAGCCGTGCATACGGTAATAACGAATGCCGGGCCACCCCGCCGGTTGGTCGCCCCCCGGCAGCGGCGAGGGATCGGCGGCCACGCGACCGATTCGCTGGGTCTGCAGCATCGCCATGGCGGGTGGTGCGAGCCAGCTCGGGTGTCGAGGTTCAAGCACCGCATCGCCTTGGTAACGATCACGCAAAACCTTGAAGAAGGTCTCGGCCTGGGCGTCGTCAAAGGCCAGCGATGGTGGCAGTTGAATCAGCAGGCAACCGAGTTTTTCCCCCAGTTGCGAGCACTGCCCGAGGAATTCTTCCACAAGCCCCTCGCAATCGACCAAGCGTCGTTCGTGAGTGATCTGCTTTGGCATTTTCACCGAGAAGCGAAATTCTGCGGCCACGCTGTCCGCCCATTTTGCATACGTGGCGGGGCGGTGCGGGCGATAGAACGAACTGTTGATCTCCACGGCTGGAAAGCGTGCGCTGTAGCGCTGCAGATGGGTGCCTTCATCGGGAAAGGACGGCCATTGCGCCTTGGGCAATGACCAGCCCGCGCAGCCCAGGAAATGGATTGAAGAGCGTGAGAGTCGAGTTGCCAATGTGGGAGGCCTGATTGCGGGGACAAAGCTATGACCGCAACAAACGCCTCATGGATTCATTCTTCGCAAGCAGAGGTCAGTCGCATATCACGTTCTTGCCGGCCATCTTCGAGCGATACAGCGCCTGGTCCGCCCGATCCATCAATACCTCTTGGGTTTCGTCTTCGATCCGCTGCACCACACCAAAACTCATGGTGATCTGGAAATCCCCTACCGGGAGCAGGTCGGACAGGCCGCGGCGTATGGTTTCGGCCATCAAGACCGCATCGGCCAAGGATGTATTTGGCAAAATCATGATGAATTCATCGCCCCCCCAACGCACCAACAGGTCGCTGTCGCGCTCACAACGCTTGACCGCCTGCACCACTTGCACCAGCGCCGCATCACCGAATGCATGGCCGTATCGATCGTTGATGTCCTTGAAATCGTCGATGTCCATGGCGATCAGCGACAACGGTTCGCGAAAGCGCTGGGCGCGTTCGCAAGCCTGAGGCAGCGTCTGCTCCAGGCGATACCGATTAGCGACCAGGGTCAATGCGTCGGTTTCGGCGAGCCTGCGGTTTTCGTCGAGTTGGATCTGCAATTGATGGTTGACCCGCGACAACTCACGGGTGCGCTCTTCGATGACCGCTTCCAGGGATTTGTTGCGCCGTTCAAGTTGCTCGAACAGACGCTTCTTGTCGTCGATGCTGCGATGGGCGCCGATCATTCGGGCCACGCTGCCGTCGGGGTTGCGAGCGATGACGTAGCCGCGGTCTTCGATCCAGATATACGAGCCGTCATGCGTGCGACAGCGGTATTCGGCTTGGTATTTTGCCGAGCGTTGTTGAAGGTAGTCATCGAACAGTGACATCACCTGGGGGTAATCCTGCGGATGGATCACGCTCTCCCAAGTCAACACGGTGTTGCTCAGCGAATGAGGCGAGTAGCCGAGCATGGTGTACCAACCGGGGTTGCGATAAACGAACCCGGTATTGGCGTTCCAGTCCCAGATGCCATCGCTGACCAGTTCCATGATGGTGTGCAGCACGCTTTCGTCCAGATCGGACAAATCGAACCGCAGCAAATCGATCTTCGAGGCGTCGTCCATCATTGTTCCCTCAATCAGCCCTGATATCAAAATGCTCTCCGAGGGTGAAGAGTAGCCGATGGGCTTAGGGGTCACTAGGGGTGACATGGTGCATCTGAAGTAGCGCCTTAAGGCTACAAATCAAGAAGTAGCCTTTTCAGGCTACTGGTCGGCGATCAACTTTAATGCATTCATGACGAGCAGCCCTGTTCCTATGCTCAAGGTAAAGCTGAGTAGGGTGCCTAATAATACGTATTCGCTGATGGACCGTACTTTGGCATTCTGGATTTCATTGAAGCGAAGGATGCTTTTTGCGGTGAGAAGAAAACCGACGGCCTCCCATTGCTCCAGCAAGACAAATGTCAATATGAGTAATCGCTCCAGATAGCCGATCAATGTCCCTGCGTTGGTCAAGGAGCCTACAGTGTCGATTTCTTTAATCCATGGACTGAGTACTGTGCCAATCAATGCTGAAGCGGGTCGTAGCATCGCGAGATAGGCGAGGCCAACCGTAAGATTTGTCGTGGTCATTAGTTTTGCCAGAGCGCCTTGAACACTCGCAGCACTGCTGTCAGAGAGCAGGCAGATCGTGGCCAGGCTGGCAACTAGAACAGTTTGTCGGGCAAGCAGAGCCCATAGCGGTGATTTGGTAGGGTCATGAATAAAGATGAGGGTAATCAGTTTGGCGGTTGCCATCAACAATCCGGCTTTAGTGGCTAAAGCACCGGTTTGCCCCGCCAGTATCAGCAGCAGGGAAAAAACTGCGAAATAGATACCTAGCATGATCAGGTTGCAGGCGATTTGTCGGGTACGGCTGGCGGAGGTTTTTGATGTGAAATAACCGGATATCCAGAAGTCCAGAAGCACATGCGCGAATAACAGGATTACGAGCAATCTTGACGATTCAATCACTGCCCAGCTCCTTGATCCACCGGCTGGTGCTTGCCAGGTATTTGTCCAGTAAACGCGCTTGGGCGCGCTGCAGAGCTTTGTTGATGGTGACCCGGGACTTGCCTAGGCTGTGGGCGATGGTTTGTTGGTTGGTTTCCTCTATCAGGTGCAGCGCATAGGTCTGGGCTTCGACCACTGTCCATTCCTCCAGTACGGCTGCAACGAACTCTGTTACCAATCCTGCGCGCTCTTGGAATTCCTGGTGATTGCAGAACACGGCCAGCGTATTTTTTTTCATGCTATCGAGCCCTTGGCCGGAAAGGACGAAAGCTTCACCATAGGTTTGCGATTTGCGTGCCGAGCCAATGCCCACGGCGATGCGCGCATCCCAACGCTCGCCTTCGGGGCTGGCCTCGATCAAGGCGGCTCGCAAGGCGATGGCACAGTGGAAAGCTTGTTCGGGCTGGCTCATCAAAAGTTGAAAACCGTCACCTCTAAAAATGTCCGCTTTCGCTTGGTAGCGTTTTTCCTGCTGTCCCAACACCTTTTCCAGGCGTGCGATGTACGCAAGGGTATTCCCTGCGCTCTGCGAGTGAATCAGGTCACCGGTCAATACCGCTTCTGGCTTCATTGATTGAATGTGCTCAGTCGTTAGAATCTAAAAAGTAGCCTTTAAAAGCTACTTCTACAATAGTAGCCTTAAAAGGCAAATTTCTCTATCCGACGGGCCTCGCCCAGTACTCCAGGGCAAACTCGACAAAACTGCGCAGCTTCGGCAAACGGTAGCGATCCTGGGCGTACATCAGGCTCATCGGGCGATGAGGCAGTTGATAGTCCTGGAGCAGCGCCACCAGATGCCCTTCCTGCAGATCCTTTGCCACCAGCGCGTCGGGCAGCATTACCACGCCCATGCCGGCCAGCGCGGCACGGTGCAAACCCGAAGAGCTATTGATCAGCATCGGGCCGGTCACCGGGATTTTGACTTCGCCTTCCGGGCCGTTGATTGGCCAGTGCTCCTGGGCGAAGCGCCATTCATCGCCGGCGGAATAGGCAAACGACAGGCAATCATGGAGTCGCAAATCGTCGGGCTTGCACGGTGTGCCTCGCCGAGCGAGGTAAACGGGAGACGCGCAGATGGTCAGGGTGTAGTCCACCAAGGGGCGGGCGATCAGCTTCGGATCGGGGAGCCCCAGTCGGATGGCGACATCGAAGCCATGGTCGAGCAGGTCGAGGCGCTGGTTGGTCAGTACCACATCGAGCTTGACCTGTGGGTAGCGCTGGCTGAACTCGGCCAGTGCTGGCGCCAGGCGCTCCGTGCCGAAGGTCAGCGGCGCGGTGATGCGCAAGGTGCCGGTGGGGTCGCCTTGGGTCTGTTCCGCCAGGCGCTCTGAGTCGGCGACCAGCCCGAGCACCTCCAGGCAACGTTGGTAATAGGCTGAGCCGAATTCCGTCAAGCGTTGACGACGAGTCGTACGATTGATCAGGCGCACGCCGAGGCGTTGTTCCAGCGCACGAAGATGATTGCCTACCATGGTGTGGACATTTCGCACGCCAGGGCTGCCGCTGTCAGGCTGCCCGTCTCCACGACTTTTACGTAAACAGTCATTGCCTGGAACAAGTCCATTATCAAGCTCGGCTTATAAATGATTGAAGTGAAGCAGCGTTTATCCATCGAGGGTGGCTAACCATACTGGAAAAAACCACCCGATGGAGCTAGATGTCATGACCGCCGCTTGCCTGATGAGCACTTACCAACCTCTGGCACTGAGTTTCACCCATGGCCTGGGGACTCGCCTGTGGGACCAGGACGGCCGCGAGTACCTCGATGCGGTGGCGGGTGTGGCGGTGACCAACGTCGGGCACTCCCATCCCCGGCTGGTGGCGGCCATCAGTGAGCAGGCCGGCCTGTTGCTGCACACCTCCAACCTGTACAGCATCGACTGGCAACAACGGTTGGCCGGCAAACTCACGCAGTTGTCGGGAATGGACCGGGCATTTTTCAACAACTCCGGAGCCGAGGCTAACGAAACCGCACTGAAACTGGCGCGTCTGCACGGCTGGCACAAAGGCGTCGAGCAGCCGCTGGTGGTGGTCATGGACAACGCCTTCCATGGGCGCACGCTGGGCACGATGTCCGCCAGCGACGGCCCATCGGTGCGGCTGGGATTCAATCGGTTGCCGGGGGATTTCATCAAGGTGCCGTTTGGCGATCTCGCGGCGTTGGAAAAAATCCAGCAAACCCATGGCGAGCGTATCGTCGCGATTCTGGTGGAGCCGATCCAAGGGGAAAGTGGCGTGCAAGTCGCGCCGCCGGGTTACCTGCGGGCGCTGCGGGACCTGTGCAGCCGGCGCGCCTGGTTGCTGATGCTCGACGAGATCCAGACCGGCATCGGCCGCACCGGCCAATGGTTTGCGTTCCAGCACGAAGGCATCGTGCCGGACGTCATGACTCTTGCCAAAGGCTTGGGCAATGGCGTCCCCATCGGTGCCTGCCTGGCCCGGGGCAAAGCCGCCGAGCTGTTCACGCCCGGCAGTCATGGGAGTACGTTTGGCGGCAATCCCCTGGCCTGCCGTGTGGGTTGCACGGTGCTGGACATCATTGAGGAGCAAGGCCTGGTGGCGAACGCCGGGCGTCAGGGCGCACAGTTGCTCAGCCGGCTGCGGGCTGAGTTGGCGGATAACCCGAACGTGTTGGAGGTCCGAGGCCAAGGGTTGATGATTGGCATCGAACTCAAGCAACCGGTCCGTGACCTGACCCTTCGTGCTGCCCGGGACCATGGCCTGCTGATCAACGTCACCCGGGGCAAGACCATCCGCCTGTTGCCGCCGCTGACGATTGACGGGCGGGAAGTGGAGATGATCGCCAGGGGCGTGAGCCGCAGCCTTGCGCAGGTGTGAATGCTCAAGGTCGGGCGATGGCGGGTGTTGTTCAGTCAGGGCGAAACGCAGCGCAACGGGACGGAATTTTTAACGATTGCCGCGTTCCAACGCCCGCCAGAGTCGATTGCCTACACTTTGGCAACCAGACTGAAAATCCCAGGAGCATCTTCATGTTCACCTCGCGTCGCTTGATCGTTGTCGCTACCGCCGTGGCCCTGTTGTCCGGCTGTGCGTCGCCCAACCCCTATGACAATCAGGGCCAGGCCTCTACCGACTCGTCGGGCATGAGCAAAACCGCCAAGTACGGTGGCCTCGGTGCGCTGGCCGGGGCACTGGCCGGTGCGGCCATCGGTCACGATAACCGGGGCAAGGGTGCGTTGATCGGCGCTGCGGTGGTTGGCGCCTCGGCGGCCGGCTACGGCTACTACGCCGACCAGCAGGAAAAGAAGCTGCGTGCGAGCATGGCCAATACCGGCGTTGAGGTGCAGCGCCAGGGCGACCAGATCAAGCTGATCATGCCGGGCAACATCACCTTCGCCACCGACTCGGCGAACATCGCCTCCAGTTTCTACCAGCCGCTGAACAACCTGGCCAACTCCCTCAAGGAATTCAACCAGAACCAGATCGAAATCGTCGGCTACACCGACAGTACTGGCAGCCGTCAGCACAACATGGACCTGTCCCAGCGCCGTGCCCAGAGCGTGGCGACCTACCTGACGTCCCAGGGCGTGAGCGGTGCCAACCTCTCGGCCCGTGGCGCCGGCCCGGACAACCCGGTGGCGAGCAACAGCGACGTCAACGGCCGTGCGCAGAACCGTCGCGTCGAGGTCAACCTCAAGGCTATTCCGGGGCAGCAGTACCAGGCGCCGGAGCAGCAGGGGCAGACTTACCAGCAGTATCCTTGATCGCTGGGCTGTAAACGAAAGGGGGCCCCCGAAAATGGGGTCCCTCTTTTTTTGCGACTGGCGTTTGGGCTTTTGTGGCGAGGGAGCTTGCTCCCGCTGGGCTGCGAAGCAGTCCTGAGATCATTCGCCTTGATTCTCCTGACACACCGTGTTCGCTGATTTGGGCCTGCTGCGCAGTCCAGCGGGAGCAAGCTCCCTCGCCACGGAGGTGTTCACTTGAGTAATTAGGGGTCAATTCGCCTCTTTCACCGCACTCAAGAACGCACACGTACGCTCCTGCTGCGGGTTTTCGAAAATCTGCGCCGGGGTGCCCTGTTCGTGAATCTGGCCCTTGTAGAAAAAGCACACCCGGTCTGCGAACTCCCGGGCAAAGCCCATCTGGTGAGTCACCATCAGCATCGTCAGGTTGTATTCGGCGCCGAGTTTGCGGATAACGTTCAAGACTTCGCCGCACAGCTCCGGATCCAGCGCAGAGGTCACTTCGTCAAACAGCATCACCTTGGGCCGCATCGCCAGCGCCCGGGCAATCGCTACCCGCTGTTGCTGGCCGCCAGACAGCTGCGACGGGTAATGGTCTAGCTTGTTGCCCAGGCCCACCAGCTCCAGCAGGTCGGCGGCACGCTCGCGGGCTTCTTTCGGGTTCATGCCCAGCACTTGCACGGGCGCCTCGATGACGTTCTGCAGCGCGGTCATGTGGGGAAACAGGTTGAAGCTCTGGAATACCATGCCGATCTTGCCGCGCACCCGGCGGATGTGTCGGTCGTTCGCGGGCACCAGCACGCCGTTGCGGTTGGGCATGTGGGTCAGCGAATCATCCTCGATGCGGATCTGGCCCTGGTCGATACCCTCCAGGGTCATCAACACCCGCAACAGCGTCGATTTGCCGGAACCACTGGGGCCGATGATCGCGACTTTTTCACCGGGCGCGACATCCAGGTTCAAATGGTCGAGCACTGTGAAGCTGCCGTAGCTTTTGGTCACGTCCTGGAAACTCACAATTGGCCGGGACGGTGTCGGGACGTTCATGGCCGGGGCCTCCTGCTGCGATGCCAGCGTGCTGCGCCGGGACAGATCGGTGGGCGTGGACAGAGGTAAAGTCATTAGCGTAGCTCCATGCGCGTTTCAAGGCGCCGTACCAGATAAGCCAAGGCGAGGCTCAGGGCGAGGAAGAACAGGCCGACCAGGGTGATCGGTTCCAGGTAGCGGAAGTGCTCGGAGCCGATATTCTTGGCCTGCTGCATGATTTCCACCACGGTGATCGCCGACAGCACCGGCGTGTCCTTGAGCATTGCCACCAGGTAGTTGCCCAGCGGCGGCACGATGGGGCGCAATGCCTGGGGCAGGATGATGTTGCGGTACGCGTCGTATGGCGCGATGTTCAATGCTGTCACCGCTTCCCACTGCGCCCGAGGCACCGCGTCGAGGCCGCTGCGATAGACCTCGGCAATGTAGCAGGCGTAGTGCAGGCCGATGCCCACGATGCCAACCTGCATGGCCGTCAGGCTCAGGCCGTAGTTGGGCAGCACGTAGTAGAGGAAGTACACCTGGATCAGCAACGGCGTGCTGCGGATGAATTCGATCACCGCCGTGGCCGGCCACGACAGCCAGAATCGGCGGCTGCGCCGGCCAATCGCAAGGAACAGCCCCAGCACGATTGCAATCACAAAGCCGATCAAGGTGATGCCCACGGTGTTGAGGGAGGCGCGCAGCAGGTCCGGGAGAATTTGCGCGGCGTAAGACCAGTCGAACAGTGTCATGACAGACCTCCACGCATCCGGCCCCGGCTCAGCCGCCGCTCGATGTTGCGCATGCCGAAGTTGATGGCCTGGGCGAGGATGAAATACATCACCAGCGCCAGGCTGAAGATCTCCAGGGTCTGGAACGTTGCCTGATCCAACTGGCGCGCCCGGAAACTCAGGTCCGACAAGGTGATCAGCGATACCAGCGACGTGTTCTTCAGCAACTCGATCAACAAATTGGTGCCGGGTGGAATGGCCGCCAGCAACGCCTGGGGCAGGATGATTCGCTTGAAGCGCGTGAAACCGCTGAAGTTCAGCGCCGTGCAGGCCTCGTATTGGCCCTTGGCGACTGAGCTGATGGCGCCGCGCATCACCTCGGCCCCGTACGCGCCAATGTGCAGGCCCAGGCCGACAATCGCCACGGCGTAGGGGCTCAGCTCGATGTTGAACGGCGGCAGCGGCAGCACGAAGAACAGCCAGAACAATTGCACCAGCAGCGACGTGCCTCGGAACACTTCGATGTAGGTGATGGAAAACCAGCGCAACGCGCGCCACGGCGACAGCCGTCCGAGGGCTGCGAGTACCGCCGCGACAATCGCCAGCAGCGAGCCGAAGAAAGTCACCTGGAGTGTGACCCAGGCCCCTTGAATCAATAACGGAAGTAATTCGCCCATGGTTCAACCCGATGTCCGATGAAGCAGGGAACGGGCATCACGCACCGCGCGTCATGCCCGTTTCGGCGTGCCATTAGGGCTGAGCGCAGAGCTCGGCCGCGGTCTTGCTGGTGACGTTGGATTTGTCGAAACCGAACGGCGCGACGGCCTTGAGGTGTTCTTCCGACCCGAGCCATTTTTTCAGCTCGGCGTTGACCGCGTCGCGCAGGTCCTTGTCTTCGGGACGGAAGGCCAGGGCGCCATAGCCGATGTGGGACGGGTCGTCCTTGAATTCAGTCATCGCCTCGACCTTGTCACCGCCCTTGGCGGCCAGGCCTTTCATGGTCAGTTGGGTGCCGACAGCGGCGTCGGCGCGACCGGCGCGTACGGCTTGCAATTGCGCGGTGGTGTCGGGCACCTGGAGAATCTGTTCATCCTTGACCCCGGAATCACGAGCGTACGCCAGGTTCACCGTGCCGGCCATGATTGCCAGCTTCACATCCGGTTGCTTGGCGATGTCTTCATAACTGTGAAGTTTTTTCGGGTTGCCCTTGGCCACCAGCAAGGCATCGGGCAGCTGGTATTGCGGATCGGTGAACAACACTTGCTTGCAGCGTGCCGGGGTGATGTACATGCCGGCGGCAATCACATCGAAGCGACCCGCGCGCAGCCCAGGGATCAGCGAGCCCCATTCGGTGAGCACGCCGTTGACCTGTTTGATGCCCATTTTGGCGAAGATGATCTTGGCAATCTCCGGCGATTCACCCGTGACGGTGCCGTCGGTTTCGGTGAAGGCAAACGGGGTTTCGTTGGCGTAGCCGATGCGGATGCTGCTGTCGCTTTTGATGGTGTCCAGCGTGGCGGCCTGGACGCTGCCGGCCAGGCCCAGTGCGGCACAGGTCAACAAGATCCGACGCAAGGGTGCGCAGGTGCCGGGAAGAAAATTGCTCATCGATAAAATCTCCTGTTTCTTGTGGATCCGTCAGCGGACGGTTCTGTGTTAGGAGGCAGTGTGACAAGAGCAAAGCGTACGGCGGCGGATCCGGGCGAGGCCTGGAATCGGTAGCGGCGCCGGTACAGGTCGATCCGGCTTTTTGTCGGGGTAATGAACCCGCCTGGACGATGACCTTGGACCGAGCATACAAAAGCCCCGGCGCGGATTGTATTGCACTAGGACAATTGCTTTGGCGCGATGGCCGCGCAATGCTGTGCGCACCCGTTCTCACGCTGGTTGCAGCCGTTATGGATAAATGGAAGTCAGCCCTGGACCTCGCCCGCAGTGGTGAATCCAAATACAAGATCCTGGTGCAGGCGATCGCCGATGACATCGAACAGGGCGCCTTGGCCAACGACCAGCGCCTGCCGCCGCAACGGCAGGTAGCCGACGCCATGGGCATCAGCGTGCAGACCGTCACCAATGCCTACAAAGAATTGGAGCGCCAAGGGCTGGTACGTTGCGAAGTAGGGCGCGGCAGTTTCGTCTCGCGGCGCATGAGCGACCGGGTCGCCACTTACATACTCGACAGCCCCGAGCGGGCGCTGGTGGATTTTTCCATCACGCGCATTCTCCACACCCGCGAGCACGACCAGTTCTGGCGCGACACCTGCGCCGAGCTGAGCACCGAAGAAGACCAGCCCTGGATCCATGCGTTTCGTCCGATAGCCGGTTTTGAATCCCATCGCGAAGCGGCGGTGCAATGGATCGGGCGCCAAGGCCTGAAGGTCGATCGCAACGATGTGCTGATCACCAATGGCGCCGCCCATGGCATTTTTCTCGCCCTGGCATCCCTCGCCGGGCCCGACGATGTGGTGCTCTGCGAAGGGCTGACCGACCACGGCGTGATCGGCAACTCCCAGGTGCTGGGCTTTACCCTCAAGGGTCTGGACACTGACCGCCATGGCATCGATCCCGAACACTTCGAGGACATGTGCAGCAACGAGCGCATCACCGCCCTGGTGTGCACGCCAAACTTGAACAACCCCACCACCAGCCTGATGCCCGACGCCCGTCGCCGGGAAATCGCCGAGATCGCCCGACGGTTTGGCGTGCATATCATCGAAGACGATGTGTACGGTCCGCTGCTGGACGAACGCCGCGCGCCGCCCATCAGCCACTACCTGCCGGAGCTGTCGTTCTATTGCACGAGCATGACCAAGTCCGTGCTCACGGGGTTGCGGATCGGTTATCTGGTGGTGCCCAAGCGCCTGGCGCTGCGCACCGAAAGCATTCTGCGCGTCAACAGTTGGATGGCCACGCCGATGGTCTCGGAAATCGCCGCCCGCTGGATCCGCGACGGCCGCGCCGATTCGCTGCTGCATCTTCAACGGCGCCTGTTGGCCGGACGCCAGGCGATGGTCACCGAATACATGGGTGAGCATGTATTGGCCCAGCATCCTCATGCCTTGAATGCCTGGATCGGCATCCCGCCGCACTGGGAAGTGGACAGCCTGGTGCGGGCGTTGCGCCACAAGCATATCGCCGTCACGTCCCCCGATCCGTTCACTGTACGCGGCACCCCCAGGCCGCGCGCGGTGCGGGTGTGCGTCGGCGCCGAATGCAGCGATGAAGAAATGCGCCATGCGTTGATCGGCATGCGGGAGATCTTCAATCAATATCCGCAGATTCATGATTTTTGATGGGTAAGCGGTGGGCTTACTCCAAAGTTGCAGGTGCTTTTGTGGCGAGGGAGCTTGCTCCCGCTCGGCTGCGAAGCAGTCGTAGAAACAGTTAAACGTCTGCAGGTGCGTCTGGTTGAAAGGAGTTGGGTCTGCTGCGCAGACCAGCGGGAGCAAGCTCCCTCGCCACAGGGAGCGAGGTGTTCTTTGAGGATTGTGGTCATCTCTTTTGGTCGATAGTGAATGCAAACTAAATTGCCCTAGTACATTCATCACCACAATCCGGCCCTCTTAGACTGCGCCCAACACATCTGCTCGGGACGCGGTCATGACAGGGTTGCAGCTTCAGGACATCTACCTCGCTCGCCAGCGCATCGAGTCGCAGGTCAGGCGCACGCCCATGGAGCATTCCCCTAGCCTGTCGCGACGGATGGGCGTGCCCGTATTCCTCAAGCTGGAAGCCCTGCAGATCACCGGCAGCTTCAAGCTGCGTGGCGCGAGCAATGCGGTGGCGCAGCTCAGCGTCGAGCAGAAGGCGCGCGGCGTGGTCACGGCGTCGACTGGCAATCACGGCCGGGCGCTGGCGCACGCCGCGTCGCAACAAGGCGTGCGGGCGATTGTCTGCCTGTCTCACCTGGTGCCATCCAACAAGGTGCAAGCGATTCGTGACCTCGGCGCCGAGGTCTGCATCGTCGGCCAGTCCCAGGACGATGCCCAGCGCGAAGCCGAGCGCATCGCGAACGAGCAGGGCGCGACCTTCCTGCCGCCCTTCGATCACCCGGCGATCATCGCCGGCCAAGGCACCCTCGGCCTGGAAATCCTGGAACAGCAACCGGACGTGGCCCAGGCCCTCGTTCCGTTGTCCGGCGGCGGTCTGTTCGCCGGCGTTGCCCTGGCCCTCAAAAGCGCCAATCCAGCGATCCAGGTCCACGGCATCAGCATGGCCCGAGGCGCGGCGATGCACGCCAGCCTTGCCGCTGGGCAGCCCGTGGATGTCGAAGAACTGCCGACCCTGGCCGATTCCCTCGGCGGCGGTATCGGGCTGGACAACCGCTACACCTTCGCCATGACCCGGCAGTTGATCGATGACCTGCACCTGCTCTCGGAAGCGTCCATCGCCCATGCCATCCGCCACGCCTATCACCATGAACGCCTGGTGCTCGAAGGCGCCGCGGTGGTGGGCATCGCGGCGCTGCTCGACGGCCTGGTCGAGCCGCGTGGACCCATTGTCCTGGTGGTCAGCGGGCGCAACGTCGACACCGAACAACATGCCCGCGTCATCGCTGGCGCCAACGCCTGATCCCCTTTAACGGAGCCTGCCATGAGTGAAGTCACCCTATTGAGCGAAGCTGACCTGCGCAGCTGCGTGGCCCTCGACCTGGCCAGCGTCGACGCCGTCGAGCAGGCTTTTGTGCTGCTGGCCACCGCCGCCGTGGCGATGCCGCCGATCCTGCGGCTGGACATTCCCGAGCACAACGGCGAGGTGGATGTGAAGACCGCTTACCTGCCAGGCCTTGAACGCTTCGCCATCAAGGTCAGCCCGGGCTTTTTCGACAACCCCAAGCTCGGCCTGCCCAGCCTGAACGGCATGATGATGCTGCTTTCGGCGCGCACCGGCCTGCTGGAAGCGCTGCTGTTGGACAACGGTTACCTCACCGCCGTCCGTACGGCGGCGGCTGGGGCGGTGGCGGCGCGTTGTCTGTCCCGCGAGGACAGCCGCAGCGTGGCGCTGATCGGTGCGGGTGAACAGGCGGCGTTGCAGCTTCAGGCGTTGCGGCTGGTAAGGCCCATCGACGAGGTGCGGATCTGGGCGCGTGATGCACAAAAAGCCCAGGCATTCGGCCTTGCGCTGGCGCGGGACACGGGGCTTGCCGTCACGCCGTGCGACGCCATTGACGCCGCCCTGGAAGGCGTGGACATCGCCATCACCTGCACCCCCAGTCGCGAGCCGTTGATCGAAGCCCGTCATTTGCATCCGGGCCTGCACATCACAGCGATGGGCTCGGACGCCGAACACAAAAACGAAATCTCCCCGCAAGCGTTGGCGGCCGTCGATTGCTATGTCGCCGATCGCCTGAGCCAGACCCGCGTGCTCGGCGAGCTGCACCACGCCTTGGCCGCCGGCACCGTTCGCGATGAGCTGGCGTTGACGGAGCTGGGACAAGTCCTGGCGGGGCAACGGCTGGGGCGCTCCGATGCCGCGCAAGTGACGCTGTGCGATCTCACCGGCACCGGCGCCCAGGACACCGCCATCGCCAACCTGGCGTCCGAGCGGGCGCGGGTGGCGGGCAAGGGCTTTGCGTTCGGTCGCTAGATCATTTTGTTCATGAGTCATTCAACAGAGGGCAGGTGGATGTCAGAGATAGTCGTCAATCTTCCGTTCCAGCGGGAGGAATACGCCCAGCGCCTGGCAAAGGTTCGCGCGGCCATGCAGGCCCAAGGTCTGGAGCTGTTGCTGGTCACCGATCCGTCGAACATGGCCTGGCTCACCGGCTATGACGGTTGGTCGTTCTATGTGCATCAGTGCGTGCTGCTGGCGCTGGACGGCGAGCCCGTGTGGTTCGGTCGCGGCCAGGATGCCAACGGTGCCAGGCGCACGGTGTTCATGCAGGCCGACAACATCGTCGGCTACCCGGACATCTACGTGCAGTCCCGCGAGCGCCACCCCATGGACTATTTGTCCCGCGAGGTGATCATCGCCCGTGGCTGGGGCGCCCTGAGCATCGGCGTGGAGATGGACAACTACTACTTCAGCGCCGCCGCCTACCTGTCCCTGCAAAAACATCTGCCCGACGCGACGCTGGTGGATGCGGCGGGGTTGGTGAACTGGCAGCGCGCCGTCAAGTCGCCCCAGGAAATCGCCTACATGCGCATCGCCGCGCGCATCGTCGAGAACATGCATGGGCGGATCCTGGAACGGATAGAGCCGGGCATGCGCAAGAACGAACTGGTGGCCGAGATCTACAGCAGCGGCATCCTCGGTGCCGACGGCCATGGCGGCGACTACCCGGCCATCGTGCCGCTGCTGCCCACCGGCGCCGACGCCAGCGCGCCGCACCTGACCTGGGACGATTCGCCGTTCGAAAAGGGCGCCGGCACCTTCTTTGAAATCGCCGGTTGCTACAAGCGTTACCACTGCCCGCTGTCGCGCACCATTTACCTGGGCAAGCCGCCGCAACATTTCCTCGACGGTGAAAAAGCCGTGGTCGAGGGCATCGCCGCCGGCCTGGACGCGGCCAAGCCTGGCAATACCACGGGCGACATCGCCGTGGCGTTTTTCAAGGTGCTGGAGAAGTTTGGCATCCACAAGGACAGCCGTTGCGGCTACCCCATCGGCATCAGTTATCCGCCGGATTGGGGCGAGCGCACCATGAGCCTGCGTCCCGGCGACAACAGCGTGTTGCAACCGGGCATGACGTTTCACTTCATGCCCGGGCTGTGGATGGATGATTGGGGCCTGGAGATCACCGAGAGCATCCTGATCACCGAGACTGGCGTCGAGACGCTGTGCAATGTGCCTCGTCAATTGTTCGTGAAGGATTGACCCATGACTGAATTGCCGATCAACCCCATTAGCGCCACGGTGGATTTCACCCGCGAAGGCGTGCAACACGGCTTCCTCAAGCTGCCGTATTCCCGGGACGATTCGGCCTGGGGCGCGGTGATGATTCCCATCACCGTGATCCAGCGCGGCAGCGGCCCGACCGCGCTGCTCAGTGGTGGCAACCACGGCGATGAATACGAAGGCCCGGTGGCCCTGAGCAAACTGGCCCAGCAATTGACCGCCGATGAAATCAGCGGACGCGTGATCATCGTGCCGTTCATGAACACCCCGGCGTTCCATGCCGGGCGCCGGACTTCGCCCATCGACAAGGGCAACCTCAACCGCAGCTTTCCCGGGAGGCCAGACGGCACCGTCACGGAAAAAATCGCCGACTACTTCAACCGCACCTTGCTGCCCCTGGCCGACATTGTCCTGGACATTCATTCCGGTGGCCGGACCCTGGATTTCCTGCCATTCGCCGCCTGCCACGTCTTGCCGGACAAACAGCAACAGGCCCGCTGCGAGGCCGGGATGCTGGCCTTCAACGCGCCGTATTGCATGCGCATGCTGGAGCTGGACGCAGGGTCGATGTACGACACCGCCGCCGAGTCCCAGGGCAAGGTGTTCGTCACCACCGAGCTGGGCGGCGGCGGTTCGTCCACCGCCCGCAGCGTGGCGATTGCCGAGCGTGGGGTGCGCAACGTGCTGATCCACGCCGGCATCCTGCGGGGCTCTATCGAGTTACAGCCGTCGTTGGTGCTCGACATGCCGGACGCCAGTTGTTTCATCGCCAGCGAGCACAACGGTTTGCTGGAGATGTGCCGCGACCTCGGTGAAAACGTGAGCAGAGGCGAGGTGGTGGCGCGCATCCATGACACCACCCGCAGCGGCGTCGCCCCGGTCGAGTACCGCGCCGCCCGCAGCGGCCTGCTCGCGGCCCGGCATTTTCCCGGGCTGGTGCAGTGTGGCGATACGTTGGTGGTGATTGCGGATGTATTGGCGTAATGCACCTCAACTGACACACACACACTGTGGCGAGGGAGCTTGCTCCCGCTCGGCTGCGAAGCAGTCGTCGCTTTTTGATCTGAGCGATTACGAAGCTGCTATTGGGGCCGCTGCGCGGCCCAGCGGGAGCAAGCTCCCTCGCCACAGGGACGGTGTGAAATTTGAATTGTCTGGAGAGCCCTGCCCCATGCACAAGCTCGATCGCTACGACTTGAAGATCCTGCAAATCCTCGCCGACGACGGACGGATCACCAAGTCGAGCCTGGCCGAAGCCATCAACCTGTCGGTGACGCCGGCCTGGGAGCGGGTGCGCAAGTTGGAAGCGGCGGGCCTGATCGTTGGCTATCGGGCGCAGATCGATTGGGGCGCGGTGTTCAAGCGTCAACAAGTGTTGGTGGAGATTTCCCTGGCCCGGCACACCGCCCAGGACATGCGTCGTTTCGAACAGCGCATGGTCGCCGCGCCCGAAGTGGCGTTCTGTTATGCCACCGGCGGCGGGGTGGATTACCTGGCAATGATCCAGGCGCCCGACGTCGATGCCTATCAACGTTTCGTCGACCAATTGCTGCTCGAACACCTTGGCATCGAACGCTACTTCACCTACATCGTCACCAAGACCATCAAGACCGCCGGTGCGTTGCCGGCGGAGCTGGCATCGCCCTCCTGAGCACCGCAGAAACCACTTTACGCCCTGTTCTTTCCAGAAAAAAACCAAGGTCTGAGGCTGCTCAAACGCCCGAAAACCCAAGCGTCGCTGCCCTAGCATGGGTTCACGCACACGCTCTGGAGTGAACGCCATGCCTTACCAACATCCGCTGTTGTTCAAAGCGCTTTGCTACGTCGACGGCCATTGGGTCCACAGCGACAGCGGCCACAGCGTCGCCGTCCACAACCCGGCCAACCGCACGGTCGTCGGCCATGTGCCGATGCTCGACCCGCCGCAGATCGTCGCGGCGGTGGACGCGGCGCATCGCGCATTCCCAGCGTGGCGCGAACTGGGCCTGGATAGCCGTGGCGCGTTGCTGCGGCGCTGGGCGCAGTTGATCACCGAGCACCGCGAGGATCTGGCGCGCATCCTGAGCCTGGAGCAGGGCAAGCCGTTGGCCGAGTCCCGTGGCGAAATCGCCTATGCCGCCAGCTTTATCCCTTGGTTCGCCGAAGAAGCCCGACGCCTCTACGGCCAGAACATCCCCAGCCATATCCCCAACGCGCACCTGGGCACGATCAAGGAACCGGTGGGCGTCTGCGCGCTGCTCACGCCGTGGAACTTCCCCTCGGCAATGATCACCCGCAAGGCCGCCGCCGCGCTGGCTGCCGGTTGCACCGTGGTGATCAAACCGGCCCACGAAACCCCGTATTCAGCCCTGGCCCTGGCCCAACTGGCCGAAGAGGCCGGCTTTCCCGCCGGAGTTTTCAACGTGGTGTTGGGCGAGCCGCAAATGGTCATGGAGACCTTGGTCAAGGACCGCCGCGTACGCTCGGTGAGTTTTACCGGCTCGACCCGGGTCGGCAAACTGGTGCTGCAAGCGGCGGCCCATGATGTGAAGAAAGTCGCGTTGGAGCTGGGCGGCAACGCGCCGTTCATTGTCTGCGCCGATGCCGACCTGACGCTGGCGGTGAAAGTTGCCGTCGAGGCGAAATTCCAGACGTCGGGCCAGGATTGTTGCGCGGCCAACCGGATCATGGTGCAGCGCCCGGTCTACCAGGCATTTCTCACTCGCTTCGCCGCAGCGGTGCGCGCCTTGCGGGTCGGGCCGGCCATGGTCGATCAGCAGGAACAGGAACTGGACGTCGGTCCGCTGATGCATCAGGCCGCGTTCGATGCGACCTCCGATCGTGTGGCCGACGCCCTGGCGTTGGGCGCTCAACGCCTGGTGGGTGGCGAGGCCCATGCCTTGGGCGGGTTGTTCTACCAACCCACCGTGCTGGCCGATGTCACGCCGCAGATGCGCATCTACCGTGAAGAAAACTTCGCGCCGATCGCCGGGGTGCTGCCGTTCGACACCTTGGACGAAGCCATCGAAATGGCCAACGACACCGAGTACGGACTGGCCGCCTATATTTGCTCCAACCGCCTGGATGTCATTTACCCACTGATCCGCCGTCTCGACCACGCCATGGTTGCGGTCAACGGCGTCAAGTTCACCGGCCACCCGATCCCCTTCGGTGGCATGAAAGCCTCGGGCCTCGGTCGCGAGGGTGGCAGCGAGGGCTTCGAGCCCTTTGTCGAAACCAAATACTTTTGCCTGCACCATCAAGGCCAGTTCCCAGGAGAGTCCGCATGAGCCAAGAACTCAACACGCTGTTCGAACAAGACCGTGCGCATTTCATGCACCCGTCAACCCACGCCCATGACCATGCCAGCGGCGCGCTCAAGGGGCGGATCATCAAGAGCGCGTCGGGCATCCGCATTCGCGATCATGAAGGCCGCGAGTTCATCGATGCCTTTGCCGGCCTCTACTGCGTGAATATCGGCTACGGGCGTACCGAAGTGGCCGATGCCATCTACAAGCAGGCCAAGGAACTGGCCTATTACCACACCTATGTCGGCCATTCGAGCGAGGCGATCATCGAGCTGTCCAGCCGCATCATGGACTGGGCGCCGGAGGGGATGAAGAAGGTTTATTACGGCTTGTCCGGCTCCGATGCCAATGAAACCCAGATCAAACTGGTGCGTTACTACAACAACGTGCTGGGCCGGCCCCAAAAGAAGAAAATCATTTCCCGCGACCGTGGCTACCATGGCTCGGGCATCATGACCGGCAGCCTGACCGGGTTGCCCGCCTTTCACCAACATTTCGACCTGCCGGCAGAGGGGATCAAGCACACAGTTTGCCCGCATTGGTATCGCAAGGCACCGGCGGGGATGGACGAAGCGACGTTCGTGCGTTATTGCGCCGATGAACTGGAAAAAATGATCCTCGCCGAAGGCCCGGACACCGTGGCGGCACTCATCGGCGAACCGCTGATGGGCACTGGCGGCATCATTGTCCCGCCCGCCGGTTACTGGGAGGCGATCCAGGCCGTACTGAAAAAATACGACGTGCTGTTGATTGCCGACGAGGTGGTTTGCGCGTTCGGTCGCCTGGGTTCGAAGATGGGCAGCCAGCGCTACGGCATGAAGCCGGACCTGATCACCACCGCCAAAGGGCTGACCAGTGCTTATGCACCGTTGTCGGCGGTGATCATCGGCGATAAGGTCTGGAGCGTGATTGAAAAAGCCTCCCAGGCCGAAGGCGCCATGGGCCATGGCTGGACGTACTCCGGGCATCCGATCTGCGCGGCGGCGGCGTTGGCCAACCTCGACATCCTCGAACGGGAAAACCTCACGGCCAACGCCGAGAATGTTGGTGGCTACTTGAACCGTCGGTTGCGTGAAACGCTGGAAGGTCATCCGCTGGTGGGGGAGGTTCGCGGCGACGGCATGCTGGCCGCAGTGGAGTTCATGGCCGACCGTGAACAACGCACGGCGTTCGACCCGGCCCTCAAGGTTGGCCCGAAGGTCTCGGCGGCCTGCCTGGAGCGCGGCATGATCGCCCGCGCCATGCCCCACGGCGACATCCTGGGTTTCGCCCCGCCATTGATCCTGACTCGCGAGGATGCGGACCTGATCGTCGACATCACCAAAGCGGCCATCAACCAGGTGGCGGAAGAAGTGTTGCCTTAACTGAGATGCCTCAGGGCACCAATCCCTGTGGCGAGGGAGCTTGCTCCCGCTGGGCTGCGCGGCAGCCCTTTAGCAGCGAACTCGATTTTCCTGGCACACCGAGTTGCCTGGTTTGGGGCCGCTTCGCGACCCAGCGGGAGCAAGCTCCCTCGCCACAGGGGGATCAAATGGCAGTGAGGAGATAGAACCCAAAAAAAGCCCGCCCGATCTGTGATCGGGCGGGCTTTTTGGTGTCGCTTGGAAATTACTTCTTCAAACCGTAATGCTCATCGAGCATCCCGGGCGAATTCGGGGCCTTTGGGGCGTAGTCCCGTGGCGGTTCCTGGATCCCTTTCGGTGGGGTCAGGCGTTCCCGTGGGCTCTGCGTCGCATCGGCTTGCAGGGCGGCGAGCAGGCGCTGGCGGGTCTGTTCGTCAAGGGCCAGGCGGTTGGCGCCCTCGGACAGATGATCCTGGACTTCCTGGTAGCTCTGGGTGAGTTTTTTCACCAGGGAGGCGGTGCTGTTGAAGTGAGTGACCACTTCATTCTGATAACTGTCGAAACGTTCCTGGATGTCGTCCAGCTGACGTTGGGTGCTGTTGGGCACCGCGTTGGGCAGCAGGCGGGCAATCAGGAAACCAATGGCGACACCGGCAACCAGGGCAAGAGTCGGCAACAGCCAAACTAAGAGCGAGTGTTCCACGAGTCCTTCCTCTATAAACGGCTTTGCTTTACGTTAACGGCTCGGACCTGCGCTGTATACCGCGAAGAACATCGCAATCATGCCAGGCACAGACTTTTAGCTAGACGAGTCGACCCTATTCGGGGTCACGGAGTTCTTTCCTTGCTTATGCGCGAAACCCCTGTAGTCATCGATGGCCCGGTGGGCCAACTGGAAGCCTTGTACCTGGACAGCGAGGCTCCCCGCGGCCTGGCGCTGATCTGCCACCCGAACCCGGTACAGGGTGGGACCATGCTCAACAAAGTGGTGTCGACCCTGCAACGCACCGCTCGGGATGCCGGCCTGGTTACGTTGCGTTTCAATTATCGTGGCGTCGGCGCCAGTGCCGGCAGTCATGACATGGGTACCGGCGAAGTGGATGACGCCCAGGCCGCAGCCGCCTGGCTGCTGGAAAAACACCCCGGCCTGCCGCTGACCCTGTTCGGTTTCTCTTTCGGCGGCTTCGTTGCCGCGACCCTCGGCGGGCGCCTGGAAGCCCAGGGTCAATCCCTCAAGCACCTGTTCATGGTTGCCCCCGCGGTGATGCGCCTGAACGAGCAATCGCCTTTGCCGAAGGGGGGAGAGTTGACCGTGATCCAGCCGGAAACCGACGAAGTGGTGGATCCGCAACTGGTTTACACCTGGTCCGAGGCGCTCGAACGCCCCCATGAGCTGCTGAAAGTGGCAGAATGCGGACACTTTTTCCATGGCAAGCTGACCGATCTCAAGGATCTGCTCTTGCCGCGCCTCTCGAATTGACAGCAGTCTGACAAGCGATAATCCATGACGACGCGTACCCGTATCCTGACTGGCATCACCACTACTGGCACCCCGCACCTGGGCAACTATGCTGGCGCCATCCGTCCGGCGATCCTCGCCAGCCGCGACAGCAATGCCGATTCGTTCTACTTCCTGGCTGACTATCACGCCCTGATCAAGTGCGATGACCCGATGCGCATCCAGCGCTCGCGCCTGGAAATCGCCGCCACCTGGCTGGCCGGCGGCCTGGATGTGGACCGTGTGACGTTTTATCGCCAGTCTGACATTCCCGAAATTCCGGAGCTGACCTGGCTGCTGACCTGCGTCGCCGCCAAGGGCCTGCTCAACCGTGCCCACGCCTATAAGGCGTCGGTGGACAAGAACGTCGAGGCCGGCGAAGACCCGGACGCCGGCATCACCATGGGGCTGTACAGCTACCCGGTGTTGATGGCGGCTGACATCCTGATGTTCAACGCTCACAAGGTGCCGGTCGGTCGCGACCAGATCCAGCACGTGGAAATGGCCCGCGACATCGGCCAGCGCTTCAACCACCTGTTCGGCAAGGGCAAGGAGTTCTTCACCATGCCCGAGGCACTGATCGAGGAAAGCGTCGCCACGTTGCCGGGGCTCGATGGCCGCAAGATGTCCAAGAGCTATGACAACACCATCCCGTTGTTCAGCAGCGCCAAGGACATGAAGGATGCGATCTCGCGGATCGTCACTGACTCCCGCGCACCAGGCGAAGCCAAGGATCCGGACAACTCGCATTTGTTCACCTTGTTCCAAGCGTTCGCCACTGCCGAACAGTCCGCCGAGTTCCGTAGCGAACTGCTGCAGGGCCTGGGTTGGGGCGAAGCCAAGAATCGTCTGTTCCAGTTGCTCGACAGCGAGCTGGGCGAAGCGCGCGAGCGTTATCACCAGTTCATCGAGCGCCCATCGGACCTCGAAGACATCCTGCAACTGGGCGCGAGCAAGGCCCGGGCCGTGGCGACACCGTTCCTCAACGAGCTGCGGGAGGCCGTCGGCCTGCGCTCCTTCGTCAGCCAGGTCCAAGTGGCGACCCAGACCAAAAAGAAAGCAGCCAAGGCAGCGCGCTTCGTCAGCTTCCGCGACGAGGACGGGAGTTTCCGATTCCGCCTGCTTTCCGCCGATGGCGAGCAACTGTTGCTCTCCAACAACTTTGCCGACGGCAAGACAGCGGGGCAGGTGACCAAGCAGTTGCAGTCCGGCCAACCCTTGGACGTACGCAGTGACGACTTGGGTTTCGGTGTCTGGCTCGACGGTGCATGCGTGGCCCAGAGCCCGGCGTTTGCTGACAGCGCCGCTCGGGATGCGGCCATCGACGCGTTGCGCGTGGCCCTGACGCCTGCCCAGGACTAAGCGAAGACGTCACCCGACCATCGGCCCGAATAAGGGCCGATTGCCATTCTTCTGGGCCATCGCTACAGTGACGGCCCGTTTTTGTTGCCTTGCTAACGAATATGACGCCCCTAGAACGATATCAAGCTGATCTGAAACGCCCGGAATTCTTTCACGACGCAGCCCAGGAAACGGCCGTGCGGCACTTGCAGCGCCTGTACGACGACCTGATCGCCGCGTCGAACAACAAGCCGGGCTTGTTGGGCAAACTGTTCGGCAAGAAAGACCAGGCGCCGGTCAAGGGCCTGTATTTCTGGGGCGGCGTCGGCCGTGGCAAGACTTACCTGGTGGACACCTTCTTCGAAGCGCTGCCGTTCAAGGAAAAGACGCGGACGCACTTCCACCGCTTCATGAAGCGCGTGCACGAAGAAATGAAAACCCTGGGCGGCGAAAAGAACCCGCTGACCATCATCGCCAAGCGCTTCGCCGCCGAAACCCGGGTGATCTGCTTCGATGAATTCTTCGTCTCCGACATCACCGATGCCATGATCCTGGGCACGCTGATGGAGGAGCTGTTCAAGAACGGCGTAACCCTGGTCGCCACCTCGAACATCGTGCCCGATGGCCTCTACAAGGACGGCCTGCAACGGGCGCGTTTCCTGCCGGCCATCAAGCTGATCAAAGAACACACCGAAGTCGTCAACGTCGACAGCGGCGTGGACTATCGCCTGCGTCACCTCGAGCAAGCGGAGCTGTTCCATTTCCCGCTGGATGCCGCCGCCGAAGAGAGCCTGCGCAAGAGCTTCCGCGCCCTCACGCCGGAATGCACCCAGGCGGTCGAGAACGATGTGCTGATCATCGAGAATCGCGAAATCCGCGCCATCCGCACCTGTGACGACGTGGCCTGGTTCGACTTCCGCGAATTGTGCGACGGCCCTCGCAGCCAGAACGATTACATCGAGCTGGGCAAGATCTTCCACGCTGTGTTGCTCAGCGGCGTCGAGCAGATGAGCGTCACCACTGATGACATCGCTCGGCGTTTCATCAACATGGTTGACGAGTTCTACGACCGCAACGTGAAGCTGATCATCTCGGCCGAAGTCGAACTCAAGGACCTGTACACGGGCGGGCGCCTGACGTTCGAGTTCCAGCGGACCCTGAGTCGCTTGCTGGAGATGCAGTCCCACGAATTCCTGTCGCGGGCGCATAAGCCTTAAGAGATCGGAAAATCAAAAAAGGCCTGCGATTGCAGGCCTTTTTATTTGCTGGTTCCCCACTTAACCCCTGTGGGAGCGAGCTTGCTCGCGATGGCGATGTGTGAGTCAACATCCATGCTGCTGATCCACCGCCATCGCGAGCAAGCTCGCTCCCACAATGGATTTTTGCCCGGTACTTGGCCTACGCCGCCTGCTGAAACTGCTGCCGATACTGGTTCGGCGACAGGTCGGTGTGTTGCCGGAACAGTCGCGCAAAAAAGCTCGCGTCGTCGTAACCCACTTCATAACTGATGGTCTTGATGCTCTTTCGACTGCCGGACAGCAGGCCCTTGGCGGTTTCGATCCGCAACCGTTGCAGGTAATGCAGGGGCTTGTCGCCCGTGGCGGTCTGGAAGCGACGCATGAAATTGCGGATGCTCATGCCGTGCTCGCGGGCGACGTCCTCGAAGCGGAACTTGTCGGCGAAGTGCTCTTCGAGCCACTGCTGGATCTGCAGGATGATCACATCCTGATGCAGCTTCTGCCCGCCGAAGCCGATCCGTCCTGGTGAATAGCTACGTTGCACTTCATAGAGAATGTCCCGCGCCACGGCTTGGGCGACGTTGGCGCCGCAGAAGCGCTCAATCAAATAGATATACAGATCACATGCCGACGTGGTGCCACCTGCGCAGAACAAGTTGTCCGCGTCGGTCAAATGCTTGTCCTGGTTCAAGTGGACCTGGGGGAAACGTTCCTTGAAGGCATTGAAAAAGCGCCAATAAGTGGTGGCCTCCTTACCGTCGAGAAGCCCAGCCTCGGCCAGCCAGAAGACCCCGGTGGCTTCGCCGCAGAGCACCGCGCCGCGCGCGTGTTGTTCGCGCAGCCACGGCAGGACTTGTGGGTAACGTTGGCTGAGGGTTGCGAAATCATCCCAGAAGGCCGGCAGGATGATGACGTCGGTGTTTTCCAGGCCGCCGTCCACCGGCATGATCACATCGCTGAAGCTGTTCACCGGTTGGCCATCGGGGCTGACCAGGCGGGTTTCAAACGCCGGCGTCAGGCCGTGGCCCAATTGTTTGCCATAGCGCAGGCTGGCCAGGTGGAAAAAATCCTTGGCTTGCATGAGGGTGGAAGCGAAAACCCGGTCGATGGCCAGGATGCTGACGCGCCGCAAGGGCGTGGAGACGTGCATGGACATAATTCATCTTTATTTTTATAGGGGATAGTGGTCATCAAACGGCTGGATCGTCTTATTTTTTGGCGCAAGTGTCCAGTGTCCCGTTGTGCGCGGCAGGCTTAGGCTCTGTCGGATAAGCCATCCAACAATAACCAAAGGTGCGCCATGATCCCCAGAACCCTGTTCAGTCCCGAGCACGAATTGTTTCGCGACAGCGTACGAACTTTCCTAGAAAAAGAAGCCGTGCCGTACCACAGCCAGTGGGAAAAACAGGGGCACATCGATCGTGAACTCTGGAACAAGGCAGGGGAGGCGGGGATGTTGTGCTCGCACCTTCCGGAGGCCTACGGTGGGCTGGAAGCGGATTTTCTCTACAGCGCGGTGGTGATCGAGGAAATCGGTCGCCTGGGGCTGACCGGGATCGGTTTCTCGTTGCACTCCGATATCGTTGCGCCGTACATCCTTCATTACGGCAGCGAGGCGTTGAAACATAAATATCTGCCGAAACTGGTATCCGGCGAAATGGTGACCGCCATTGCCATGACCGAGCCGGGCGCGGGCTCCGACTTGCAAGGGGTGAAGACCACCGCGGTGTTGGACGGCGATGAATACGTCATCAACGGCTCCAAGACATTCATCACCAACGGCTTCCTTGCGGACCTGGTCATCGTCGTCGCCAAGACCGACCCGAAGGCTGGCGCCAAGGGCACCAGCCTGTTCCTGGTGGAAGCGGGGACGCCCGGCTTCGAGAAAGGCAAGCGCCTGGAAAAAGTGGGAATGAAAGCCCAGGACACGTCCGAATTATTCTTCCAGGACGTGCGGGTGCCGAAGGAGAACCTGTTGGGGCAGGCGGGTATGGGGTTCGCCTACCTGATGCAGGAACTGCCGCAGGAGCGCCTGACCGTCGCCATTGGTGGCCTCGCCTCGGCCGAAGCGGCGCTGCAATGGACACTGGACTACACCCGCGACCGCAAGGCATTCGGCAAGTCCATTGCCGAGTTTCAGAACACCCGCTTCAAACTCGCCGAAATGGCCACCGAAATCCAGATTGGCCGGGTCTTTGTCGACCGTTGCCTGGAGCTTCACCTGCAAGGCAAGCTCGACGTGCCGACGGCGGCGATGGTCAAGTACTGGGGCACCGATCTGCAATGCAAAGTGCTGGACGAATGCGTACAGCTGCATGGCGGTTACGGTTTCATGTGGGAATACCCGGTTGCCCGGGCATGGGCGGATGCGCGAGTGCAGCGGATCTATGCCGGGACCAATGAAATCATGAAGGAGATCATTGCGCGGTCGCTTTGATAAGGGGGTGGCCTTGAGTCCGCTATCGCGAGCAGGCTCGCTCCCACAGGTGTTTGTGTCGCTCGCGATCTAGCGGTCGAACATAAAGCCAGTGTGGGAGCGAGCCTGCTCGCGATTGGGCCTATGAGTCAATCAAGGCGCCGGGTTCGGCTGATCCTTGTGAATCGCCTCGATCCCCGCCAGCACTTCATCCGACAGCTTCAAGTCGAAGCTGGCGATGTTGCTGTCCAGTTGCTCCAGCGTGGTGGCGCCGATGATGTTGCTGGTGACGAATGGCTGTTGGGTGACGAACGCCAGCGCCATCTGCGCCGGGTCCAGGCCGTGCTCACGGGCCAGGGCCACATAGCGGCTGCACGCGGCTTCCGACTGCGGATTGAAGTAGCGCATGAAGCGGCTGTACAGCGTCAGGCGGCCTTTGGCGGGGCGCGCGCCGTTTTCATATTTCCCCGACAGGAAGCCGAACGCCAGCGGTGAATAAGCGAGCAGGCCGCACTGTTCGCGGATGGCAACCTCGGCCAGGCCGATTTCAAAGCTGCGGTTGAGCAGGTTGTACGGGTTCTGGATCGACACGGCGCGCGGCCAGCCACGGGCCTCGGCCAAAGCGAGGAATTTCATGGTGCCCCACGGCGTCTCGTTGGACAGGCCGATGTGGCGGATCTTGCCGGCCCGGACCTGCTCGTCGAGGGCTTCGAGGGTTTCCTCCAGGGGCGTGAAGTCTTCGTCGGCCTTGTGGGTGTAGCCCAGTTGGCCAAAGAAATTGGTGCTGCGTTCCGGCCAGTGGAGTTGGTAAAGGTCGATCCAGTCGGTCTGCAGGCGCTTGAGGCTGGCGTCCAGTGCTTCGACGATGTGGCGGCGGTTGTGCTTGAGGTTCTTGTCGCGAATGTAGTCGATGGTGTTGCCTGGGCCGGCGATCTTGCTCGCCAGGATCCAGTCGGCGCGGTCGCCACGGCTCTTGAAGTAGTTGCCGATGTAGCGCTCGGTAGTCGCGTAGGTGTCGGCCTTGGGCGGCACGGGGTACATTTCGGCAGTGTCGATGAAGTTGATGCCGGCACCCTTGGCGCGTTCGATTTGGGCGAATGCCTCGGCCTCGCTGTTCTGCTCACCCCAGGTCATGGTGCCGAGGCACAGGGCGCTGACATTCAGATCGGTACGGCCTAGCTTGCGATAGTCCATCGGGGACTCCTTGGGCAAAACAATCATAAAAGCAGGTTGAAATATTTTTCGCAATCTGCATAATTGCGCACCTCTTTCTGCAGTGGAAGTGATGCGCCGCCGCCGAAGAATCTTGCCGTTGAACGGACGCGCCGACCCGAGCCCCCGAAAGCGTCTGTATCCGGCTGCCTTTGACTTGTCAAAGTACGCACTATTCAGTAAGATCCGCCGTCTAATTTACAGGGCGGCCCCTGAGGCTATAAAGAATGAAAACTTTTACTGCTAAACCGGAAACAGTAAAGCGCGACTGGTTTGTCGTCGACGCTGCTGGTCAGACCCTGGGTCGTCTGGCCACCGAAATCGCGAGCCGTCTGCGTGGCAAGCACAAGCCTGAGTACACCCCTCACGTTGACACCGGCGACTACATCGTCGTAATCAACGCCGAGCAAGTACGTGTTACTGGCGCTAAAACCACTGACAAAATGTACTACTCCCACTCCGGTTTTCCTGGCGGCATCAAGTCGATCAACTTTGAAAAGCTGATCGCCAAAGCCCCTGAGCGCGTGATCGAGACCGCGGTTAAAGGCATGCTGCCTAAGAACCCGCTGGGTCGCGACATGTATCGTAAGCTGAAGGTTTATGCGGGCGCTGCTCACCCTCATACTGCTCAGCAGCCCCAAGAACTGAAGTTTTAACGGAATAGTTCATTATGTCGGCGACTCAAAATTACGGCACTGGCCGTCGCAAGACTGCAACCGCACGCGTTTTCCTGCGTCCGGGCACTGGTAACATCTCCATCAACAACCGCTCCCTGGATAACTTCTTCGGCCGCGAAACTGCCCGCATGGTAGTTCGTCAGCCGCTGGAACTGACCGAGACCGTCGAAAAATTCGACATCTACGTCACCGTTATCGGTGGTGGTGTAAGTGGCCAGGCTGGCGCAATCCGCCACGGCATCACTCGCGCCCTGATGGATTACGACGAAACTCTGCGCAGCGCCCTGCGTAAAGCTGGCTTCGTAACTCGCGATGCTCGCGAAGTTGAACGTAAGAAAGTCGGTCTGCGTAAAGCGCGTAAGCGTCCGCAGTACTCGAAGCGTTAATTTCGCTTCCGCGTTCAAAAGGCGCCCAGTTCCTCACGGAGCTGGGCGTTTTTTTATGTGCGAAATAAATGCTCTGTGACAACTTGCCACATTCGTAGAGCCCCTATACTACAAGGCTTGGCGGTTTAGCCGCTTGGTAATTACCTTGTCAGAATTGGGGGTTTTCATTACCATTCGGCAAAATTTTTATAAGTTCAGATTTTTACTTAGTAGACGCCTGATTTAACAGGCCACAAAGCTGATGGGAGAGGACTGAATGAGCAATGACGGCGTGAATGCAGGCCGGCGTCGCTTCCTGGTAGCAGCCACATCCGTGGTGGGTGCTGCAGGAGCGGTGGGGGCTGCGGTCCCGTTCGTGGGGTCATGGTTTCCCAGCGCCAAGGCGAAAGCCGCAGGTGCACCGGTGAAAGTGAATGTCAGCAAGATCGAGCCAGGCCAGCAGATGATTGCTGAATGGCGCGGTCAGCCGGTGTTTATCGTCCGCCGTACAGAGGAAATCCTGGGGAATCTGAAAAAGATCGAGGGCCAGCTCTCCGATCCCTCCTCCAAGAACTCGGTCCAACCGGAATACGTCAACCCTGAAACGCGCTCGATCAAGCCGGAAGTCCTGCTGCTGATCGGGATCTGCACGCACCTGGGTTGCTCGCCAACGTTCCGTCCCGAAGTGGCCCCTGCCGACCTGGGTAAAGACTGGGTCGGTGGTTATTTCTGCCCATGCCACGGCTCCCACTATGACCTGGCCGGTCGCGTCTACAAATCGCAGCCCGCACCCCTAAACCTGCCAGTTCCCCCGCATTCCTATGAGTCGGACGACATCATTGTCGTTGGCGTCGATACGGAGAAAGCGTGATGAGCAAATTAATGGACTGGTTTGATGCGCGCTTTCCCGCGACCAAAATGTGGGAAGACCATCTCAGCAAGTATTACGCTCCGAAGAACTTCAACTTCTTCTACTTCTTTGGCTCCTTGGCGTTGCTCGTCCTGGTCAACCAGATCGTCACCGGCGTCTGGCTGACGATGAGCTACACCCCCTCGGCAGAAGAGGCGTTCGCCTCCGTTGAATACATCATGCGCGACGTCGAGTACGGCTCGATCCTGCGCCTGCTGCACTCCACCGGCGCTTCGGCGTTCTTTATCGTCGTCTACCTGCATATGTTCCGTGGCCTGCTTTACGGTTCATACCAGAAGCCGCGCGAACTGGTGTGGGTCTTCGGCATGCTGATCTACCTGGCGCTGATGGCTGAAGCCTTCATGGGCTACCTGCTGCCGTGGGGCCAGATGTCCTACTGGGGTGCCCAGGTGATCATCTCGCTGTTCGGTGCGATCCCGGTCATCGGCGATGACCTGACCCAGTGGATCCGCGGTGACTACCTGATCTCGGGCATCACCTTGAACCGCTTCTTCGCTTTGCATGTGGTTGCCCTGCCGATCGTGATCCTCGGCCTGGTAGTGCTGCACATCCTGGCGCTGCACGAAGTGGGCTCGAACAACCCGGACGGCGTGGACATCAAGAAGCACAAGGACGAAAACGGCGTACCGCTGGATGGCATCGCCTTCCACCCGTACTACACCGTGAAAGACATCGTCGGCGTGGTGGTCTTCCTGTTCATCTTCTGCTCCATCGTGTTCTTCTTCCCGGAAATGGGCGGTTACTTCCTCGAGAAGCCGAACTTCGAACAGGCCAACGCCTTCAAGACCCCCGAGCACATTGCTCCGGTCTGGTACTTCACGCCGTTCTACGCAATTTTGCGGGCTGTTCCTGACAAGCTGCTGGGCGTCATCGCCATGGGCGCCGCCATTGCCGTGCTGTTCGTCCTGCCGTGGCTGGACCGCAGCCCCGTCAAGTCGATGCGTTACAAAGGCTGGCTGAGCAAGATCTGGCTCTGGGTGTTCTGCATTTCGTTCGTGATCCTGGGCGTGCTGGGCGTACTGGCGCCGACACCGGGCCGGACGCTGCTGTCGCAGGTCTGCACATTCCTGTACTTCGCCTACTTCATTCTGATGCCTTTCTACACCAGGCTCGAGAAGACCAAACCGGTTCCGGAAAGGGTGACTGGCTGATGAAAAAACTATTTGCTGTACTGATTCTTGCTGCCATGCCAGCACTGTCCTTTGCGGCTGAACACGGTGGTCCGGAACTGGAAAAAGTCGACATCGACGTTTCCGACAAGGCGGCCATGCAGGACGGCGCTCGTACGTTCGCCAACTATTGCATGGGCTGCCACAGCGCCAAATTCCAGCGTTACGAGCGCGTGGCCGATGACTTGGGCATCCCCCACGAGCTGATGCTCGAAAAGCTTGTGTTCACTGGCGCCAAGCTGGGCGATCACATGAATATCGGCATGCAGCCTGCGGACGCCAAGTCATGGTTTGGCGCCGCGCCGCCGGACTTGACCCTGGTGGCCCGCGTGCGGGGTACCGATTGGCTCTACGGCTACCTGCGCTCGTTCTACGAAGATCCTGCGCGCCCATTGGGTTGGAACAACAAGGTCTTCCCGAACGTCGGGATGCCGAACGTACTGGTCGGCTTGCAAGGTCGCCAAGTGGTAGGCTGCAAGCAGGTCCAGATCGTCGAGGACGGCAAGAAGCAATATGATCCGCTGACCGGCACGGCTTTGACTCATGAGGCCTGCGACCAGCTGACCATCGTGCCAAACTCTGGCACTCTGACGCCTGAGCAGTTTGATGAGAAGGTCAAGAACCTGGTGACCTTCCTGGCCTACTCGGCCAACCCGGTGAAGCTGGAGCATCAGCGCATCGGTACGTATGTATTGCTGTACCTGGCGTTCTTCTTCGTATTCGCTTATCTGCTCAAGCGTGAATACTGGAAAGACGTGCATTGATAAAGCTGTAAGCCGTTGCTGTTAATCGTGCGCGCCCAAGGGCGTCTCTGAAGGTGTAACGAGCCTGGTCGGCCAGGTGGTTACGGGAGACGTCCTCTGGGCGCGCTCGTTTTTCCGTTTTTCGATAATTTCAACAAGCGAGGAGGATCGCCATGGGCGTGACCAATCGGTTGGCCTGTTACTCCGACCCCGCCGACCACTATTCCCACCGGGTACGCATCGTACTGGCCGAGAAGGGTGTCAGCGCCGAGATCATTTACGTTGAAGCGGGCCGTCAGCCGCCGAAGCTGATCGAGGTAAACCCTTACGGCAGCCTGCCAACGCTGGTCGATCGTGACCTGGCCTTGTGGGAGTCGACCGTGGTGATGGAGTACCTGGATGAGCGTTATCCGCATCCGCCTTTGCTGCCGGTATACCCCGTCGCGCGTGCCAACAGTCGCTTGCTCATCCATCGCATCCAGCGTGACTGGTGCGGGTTGGTGGATCTGATCCTGGATCAGCGAACCAAGGAACCGGCGCGGGTCGTGGCGCGTAAAGAACTGCGCGAAAGCCTGACGGGCGTGTCGCCGCTGTTTGTCGACAAGCCGTTTTTCCTCAGCGAGGAACAAAGTCTGGTGGATTGCTGCCTATTGCCCATACTCTGGCGTTTGCCGATCCTGGGTATCGAACTGCCGCGGCCCGCCAAGCCGCTGCTTGATTATATGGAGCGCCAATTTGCGCGTGAGGCTTTCCAGGCGAGTCTGTCTGCTGCCGAACGTGACATGCGCTAAGGCTTAGGGAGCCGCTATGAACTCCAGTCGACCTTATTTGGTCCGCGCGCTCTATGAGTGGATTGTGGACAACGATTGCACCCCGCACATGCTGGTCAATGCCGAGTATCCCTCGGTCCAGGTGCCGCAGGGTTTTGCCAACGACGGGCAGATTGTATTGAACGTATCGCCGGCCGCTGTGCGTCATCTGCACATGGATAATGATGCGGTCAGCTTCGAAGGGCGTTTTGGCGGCGTGCCGCACACGCTGTACGTGCCGATTGCTTCGATCCTGGGGATTTATGCCCGGGAAAATGGCCAGGGCATGGTATTCGAGCTGGAAGTGCCGCTGGAGGGCGAAGAAGAATTCGAGGCGGACGATGATATGCCTCCACCGGATGACGAACCGCCGCGGCCTAGCGGGCGGCCGAGCTTGAAGGTGGTGAAATAACTGGCGGAAGCTGTCTGCCGGCTGTTTGAACGAATGCCTGTATCGCTGGATACGGGCATTTTTTTTGGTTTTGGTGCCTATCCGTTTTTGCGTTGAGGTCATCCACGCTGAAGATTGTCCTCGAACGATGCACAAAAAAACGGCGCTTTCCCTCCAAGGAAAAGCGCCGCTCTTGTAACTTACTTGTTCAGTCGATGTACTCGAACAACTTAACGATCTTCTGCACCCCAGACACACCCTGTACAAGGTTGGTCGCCTGCGCAGCCTCCTGCTTGGTCAGCAGCCCCAGCAGATAGACAATCCCGTTCTCGGTCACGACCTTGATGCGCGACCCTGGAATGCTGGCGTCGGTCAGCATCTGCGTCTTGATCTTGGTCGTCAGCCAGGCATCGTTCTGGCGCGCCAGCAGGGAAGAGGGCTGCAAGACCTGCAATTCGTTATGCACGGTCTTGACCCGCTGCACGGCGCTGGCCTCCTGCTCGGCCTTGGCCTTGAGGTCGGCCCGTGGCGTCTGGCCGGCCAGCAGCACGACACCGTTGAAGCTGGTGACGACGATGTGCGAATTGTTGTCCAGGTCCGGGTCGGCCTTGGCGATGTTCACGCCGACTTTGGTTTCGATCAGGGAGTCATCGATCTTGCTGCCGAAGGTGCGGGTGCCGCGGTCATCTTCGATCGGCTTTTCCCGGCTGGCGTTAACCACCGATGTGCAGCCGCTGATGCCGAGGCACAGGGTCAGGGCCAGAAGGCCTAGGCGATTAGGGGTCATTCTTCACTCCCGAACAGTTGGCTGTCGATCAAGTCGCAAAGGCAATGGATCGCCAGCAGGTGGACTTCCTGAATACGTGCGGTGACATTGGCCGGTACGCGAATCTCGACGTCTTCGGGCAAGAGCAAGGATGCCATGCCGCCGCCGTCGCGACCGGTCAATGCTACGACAATCATTTCGCGATCATGTGCGGCCTGGATCGCTTGAATAATATTGGCCGAGTTACCGCTGGTGGAGATCGCCAGAAGCACATCGCCGGGTTGGCCGAGGGCGCGGATCTGCTTGGAGAACACTTCGTTGTAGCTGTAATCATTGGCGATCGAGGTGATCGTCGAGCTGTCGGTCGTCAATGCGATGGCCGGCAGGCTCGGGCGTTCGCGTTCGAAGCGGTTGAGCAGCTCCGATGAGAAGTGCTGGGCATCGCCGGCCGAACCGCCGTTGCCACACGAGAGCATCTTGCCTTCGTTGAGCAAGGCGTTGACCATCACTTGGCTGGCTTGCTCGATGTGCGGTGCAAGTACGTCCATCGCCTGTTGCTTGGTGTCGATACTGGCCTGAAAAAGCTGGCGGATTCGCGATTGCATGTCCATCTGTGTGACCTTAAGTAGCGCGACTTATCGGCACAAGCATGTGCGGCGCGCAAAGCAAAGAGCAAAAAAGTTGAATGAAGGTGTCCGGCCAGGCTGGGCGTTCAACTGTCGAAGGCGTTCTGCAGCCAGTTCAACTGGTCGGCGTTGCTGTCGATGGCGACCACGTCGAAGCGGCAGGGGTAATCGGCCCAGCGAGACTCGCGTTGCAGAAAGTACTGCGCGGCGAAAATCAGCTTCTGGCGCTTGCGCTCGTCGATGCTCTCGATCGCGCCGCCCCATTGGGTATTTTTTCTGTAGCGGACTTCGACGAATACTACTGTATCGCCGTCAAGCATGACCAGATCCAGCTCGCCGCGTTTACACAACCAGTTCTGTGCCAGCAGGCGCAGACCTTGTTGTTGCAGATGCGCGAGGGCTTGGCCCTCGGCATTCTTTCCGCTTTGCAAGTGTGATCGGTCAAGCATCAGCGCTGGGTGTCCGGCAGGCGCTGCACCTGGCCATTGATGAACTGGGCCCACGGCAATTGACGTTGCACGCGTTGGGTTGGCGAGATCGCCAGGCTGCCTGACAGGCCTTCGATGCGGCTGTCCGGAAGTGCCTTGAGCTGGCCCAGGCGTGGAGCGAGGCGATAGGCGTCGGCACCCATCGCATACAGTCGGCCCAGGCTGCCACCGGCCTGCGGCCATTGTGCAGTGACCTGCTGACGCAGTGGGTCGTTAGCGTCGAGCAGCCATGGCGTTTCACAGAAACGCACGCCATTCATGTCGTTGTACTGGTTCTGGTCGCCGCTGACGCTGAATACCGAAGACGTCGCATAGACCGGCACGTCGCCGGCGTACTGGAAGTTCAGGGTCGGCTTGATCTGCTGGGCCTGCTGCGGAGTCGATGCCAGGAAAATGAACTCGATGTCCTGGCGACGCGAAGGCTGGGCCGCTACTGCGGTGCCCACCGTGCTTTGCAGGCTCTTGGCGCGACCTTCGCTCTGGCGCAACTGGAACATGTCGGCGATCTGCTGGGCCAGTTGCACAGGCTGGTCGACACGCTCGATCGCAACGATGGTGCCGCCATTGGCCTGCCAGTCCTGGCTGAAGGCTTTCAATACCCGATCGCCCCATTCGCCTTTCGGCACCATGGCGGCGGCGCGATGCAGGCCGTCGGCGCGAGCACGACGGGATACTTCGCGGGCTTCATCTTCCGGGGCCAAGCCGAACTGGAAGAGTTGGGGTGGGCCCTGTTCGCCCTCGCTGTAGTTCAATGCCAGGGTGGTAATCGGCAATTGCGGGCGAAGGCTGATCTGCTTGACCAGTGGTTTTTCCAGCGGGCCGACCACCAGTTGTACGCCGTCGGCCTGGGCCTTGCGGTAGAACTCGTCCATGGAAGTCAGGCTGGCGCTGTCATAGACCTGAATGCTTGGCGGCTTCTGTCCAGCCTGTTGGGCCTGGTAGTGCGCAGCCATGAACCCTTCGCGCAGGGCTTTGGCAACCGAGGCCAGCGGGCCGTTCTGCGGCAGCAGCAAGGCGATCTTGCTCAGCGGCTGGCTTGCCAGCTCCTTGAGCTTGACCAGTGGCGTCGGCAGTTGAAGCGCGGCTGGGTGTTTCGAGTTTTGTTCGCGCCAGCTGTCGATGGCGGCCTGTTGTTGCTCCAGGGTGCCGGCGGTTTTCACCGCCTTGGCCAGGCTCAACCAGCCACCGAGGTCGTCGGTGGTGGTCGGTTGCAGTTGATCGGTAGGCAGCGAAGCGATCAGCGACCAGATCGCCTCGTGGTTTTTCGCCGCGGCTTCGCCTTCCAGCAACGGCGCGATAAAGATCCGCTCCTTGGCGGCCGCCAGGGTCTGGCCATCGGCTTCTAGGGCGCGAGCACGCACGGTGCCGGTGCGCACTTGCTGTTCCACCGGCATTTCGCCCAGGTGCTGCAGGCTTGGATGGCCCAGGGACGTCAGCGCTGCCTTGGGCTGGTTGCGGGTCATCGCCAGTTCGGCTGACAGCGTGCTGGCGAAAATCTGCTGGCCGGGCTTGAGTTGCTCCAGCGGCACTTGTTGCAGGATCTGTGCGGACTGGCCGGCATTGCCCTGGCGGTAGGCCAGGTCCGCGGCGCTCAGGCGCAGCAGGGCGGCTTTTTCCGGGTTTTTGCTTTGGGTGGCCTGTTCGAGCAATTGCTCGATACTGGCATCCGGGGTGCGTGGGAGTTCGCCAAGGCTGGACGAAGGCGAACTGGCGCAAGCCGCCAGGAGGGCAGCGAGGCAGAGGGCGGAGAGCAGCCGCAGGCAAGCGATCATGTAAGTGTTCCTGATACGAGATCAAATTAGCGTCGAATTGTACCCAAGCAGCGGCTGGGGCGCGATGTTAGTGGTGTGAATCGATCAATTTAGGTATTTCAAAGAGTGCGGCGCAGCATAAATCCGAGGGTGTCGATTCCCCGTGGCGAGGGAGCTTGCTCCCGCTGGGCCGCGCAGCGGCCCCAAAACCATTCAACACGGTACATCAGAATGTGGCTGTCAGATTTTTACGGCTGCTGCGCAGCCGAGCGGGAGCAAGCTCCCTCGCCACAACTGCTAATGTGACCGGCCGAGAATGGCGGCACACGCTACAATGGCGGTTTTTACCCTCATGAGGTGTGCGTTTTGACTGCTCCAGGTGCTTCGAATTCCGCTGCTGGCTCGCTTTTCGTGGTGGCGACGCCTATTGGCAACCTGGACGATATCAGCGCCCGTGCGCTGAAGATCCTGAAGGACGTCGCCCTTATCGCCGCTGAAGATACCCGTCACTCCCAGCGCTTGCTGCAGCATTTCGGCATTTCCACGCCGCTGGCGGCGTGTCATGAACATAACGAGCGGGACGAGGGCAGTCGTTTTATCACCCGGCTGCTGGCGGGCGATAACGTGGCGCTGATTTCCGATGCCGGCACGCCGCTGATTTCCGATCCGGGTTATCACCTGGTGCGCCAGGCTCGTGCTGCTGGCATCAATGTGGTGCCAGTACCCGGGGCGTGTGCGTTGATCGCGGCGCTGTCGGCGGCCGGCTTGCCGTCGGATCGATTTATCTTCGAGGGCTTTCTGCCAGCCAAGGCGGTGGGGCGACGAGCGCGCCTGGAAGCTATAAAGGAAGAGCCGCGCACATTGATCTTTTATGAAGCGCCGCACCGTATCCTTGAATGCCTCCAGGATATGGAGCTGGTGTTTGGTCCCGAGCGCCAGGCGTTGCTGGCGCGGGAGCTGACGAAAACCTTCGAGACGCTCAAGGGGCTGCCCTTGGCGCAATTGCGAGGTTTCGTCGAAAGCGACAGCAACCAACAGCGCGGTGAATGCGTTGTACTGGTGGCCGGGTGGACGCCGCCGGAAAGCGAAGACGCCGTAAGTGGCGAAGCGATGCGCGTCCTGGATCTGTTGTTAGAGGAAATGCCATTGAAACGTGCGGCGGCCCTCGCCGCGCAGATCACCGGCGAGCGCAAGAATGTGCTGTATCAGGTCGCGCTGCAAAAGCAGAAGGACCAATGAAACCGCCATGCCCGGCTGGCTGCGGGCTTTTAGCGCTTGTTCTTGAGGCGCTGTACCGTTAACCTTCGCGGCGGAGAGTCGATCGGACAGTCGCTGCCCTCTATGAAAATTAGGGGGGGGAGGAAAGTCCGGGCTCCATAGGGCGAAGTGCCAGGTAATGCCTGGGAGGCGTGAGCCTACGGAAAGTGCCACAGAAAATAACCGCCTAAGCGTTTCGGCGCCGGTAAGGGTGAAAAGGTGCGGTAAGAGCGCACCGCACGGCTGGCAACAGTTCGTGGCTAGGTAAACCCCACTTGGAGCAAGACCAAATAGGGTCCCAAGGCGTGGCCCGCGCTGGGACCGGGTAGGTTGCTAAAGATGTCCAGTGATGGCCATCGTAGACGAATGACTGTTCAAGACAGAACCCGGCTTACAGATCGACTCTCCACCTTTTTCCCTCCCTGCCGGAATCGCTGGCAGACGCAGTTCCTAATACCAAAAAAATCTTACTCTTAACAAATCACTTTAACTTGTGCGCGCAGCCCCCTGTACTGCCTCAGGTTGGAGCGAAATTTCCTACGTCAGATTCTTGTTGCCCCTCCTGAAACGCTCCTAAATCTCCGATCTATAAGGCTTTTCCTTCATTCCGCGCCTTGACGGTGCGGTGGGCGCATTCCTATAGTGTGCGCAAGTGGCGGAAAGTGGCATGAAGTGGGTTTTTTTGAAGGTAAAACGCCAAAAAGTGGAGAAACGCTGACGTGTTTCGCGGAGCTAACGCAATCAGTCTCGATGCAAAAGGCCGGCTCGCCATGCCCAGCCGGTATCGTGACGAGCTCGTTTCGCGAAGTTCGGGGCAGTTGATCGTCACGATCGACGCCGTTGACCCATGTTTGTGCGTCTACCCGCTGGATGAGTGGGAAATCATCGAAACCAAACTGCGCGCACTGCCTTCGCTACGTGAAGAAAACCGTCGTTTGCAGCGCTTGTTGATCGGTAATGCCGTTGATCTTGAGCTCGACGGCAGTGGTCGTTTCCTGGTCCCGCCGCGCCTGCGCGAATACGCCAAGCTGGACAAGCGCGCGATGCTGGTGGGCCAGCTGAACAAGTTCCAACTGTGGGACGAAGATGCCTGGAATGCGGTTTCTGCCGCCGACCTTGCTGCTATTCAACAACCGGGCGCCATGCCTGATGAACTGCGTGATTTGATCCTGTGACTATTGATAGCGGCTTTAACCACATCACCGTACTGCTTGACGAAGCCGTCGAGGCTCTCGCCGTACGTCCTGATGGGTGCTATCTGGATGGCACGTTCGGGCGTGGCGGGCACAGCCGATTGATCCTCAGCCAGTTGGGGCCTGATGGCCGGTTGCTGGGGTTCGACAAGGATCCTCAAGCGATTGCCACCGGGCAAGCGCTGGCGGCCGAAGACGGCCGCTTTGTCGTTGTGCAGCGCAGCTTTGCCGAGTTGGGTTCGGAAGTTGCCCAGCGTGGTTTGGCTGGCAAGATCAGCGGCGTGCTGTTGGACCTCGGCGTGTCCTCGCCGCAACTGGACGACCCGGAACGTGGCTTCAGTTTCCTCAATGACGGCCCGCTGGACATGCGCATGGATCCGTCCCGCGGCATCAGTGCCGCTGAGTTCGTCAACACCGCGCCCGTCGAAGAAATCGCCCGTGTCTTCAAGGAATACGGCGAGGAACGCTTTTCCGGCCGCATGGCGCGAGCCGTGGTCGAGCGTCGCGAGACCAAGCCATTCGAGCGCACCGGTGACCTGGCCGAAGTGCTGAAGGTTGCCAACCCTGCGTGGGAGAAGGGCAAGAATCCAGCGACTCGCGCCTTCCAGGGCCTGCGTATCCATGTCAATAATGAGTTGGGTGATCTTGAGGCTGGCCTCGAGGCCGCCCTTGAGGCGCTGGAGATCGGTGGCCGGTTGGTGGTGATCAGCTTCCACTCCCTGGAAGACCGCATCGTCAAGCTGTTCATGCGCAAACTCACCAAAGGCGAAGCCGACAACCTGCCGCGCAACCTGCCGGTGCGTTTCGAGGCTTTCGTACCGAAAATCAAGATCCATGGCAAAGCGCAGTTCGCCTCCGAGGCCGAACTCAAGGCCAACCCGCGTGCCCGTAGTGCTGTCATGCGTGTCGCGGAGAAGCTGCGGTGAGCAAGCTCTTCGCCAAGCCCCTGCCGGGCGGCAGCTTTTTCATGCTGCTGCTGTTCATCGGCGTGCTCGTCTCGGCCATCGCCGTGTCTTACAGCGCGCACTGGAACCGCCAGTTGCTCAACACCCTTTATAACGAACTGAGCGTGCGCGACAAGGCGCAGGCTGAGTGGGGCCGGCTGATCCTGGAGCAGAGCACCTGGACCGCCCATAGCCGTATCGAGGTATTGGCCACCGAACAATTGAAGATGCGCATCCCCGGCGCCGCCGAAGTGCAGATGGTGGCGCCATGATGAAGCTCGAAGGGGCACTGTTCCCGTGGCGGTTCCGTCTGGTCCTGGGCTTGCTCGGGATCATGGTCGCAGCGATCGCGTGGCGCATCATCGACCTGCAAGTCGTCGACCGCGACTTCCTCAAGGAGCAGGGCGATGCCCGCAGCGTGCGTCATATTCCGATCCCGGCCCACCGTGGCCTGATCACTGACCGCAACGGTGAACCCCTGGCCGTGAGCACCCCGGTGACCACCCTGTGGGCCAACGCCAAGGAAATGCAGCAGGCCAAGGAAAAGTGGCCGGCGTTGGCCGCCGCCCTCGGCCAGGATCCCAAGGCTTTGGCCGAGCGCCTTGAAGCCCAGGCCAATAAAGAATTCATCTACCTGGTGCGCGGGTTGACGCCCGAGCAAGGCCAGAGTGTGCTCGACCTGAAAGTACCTGGTGTCTATGGCATCGAAGAGTTCCGGCGTTTCTACCCGGCCGGAGAAGTCACCGCCCACATGGTCGGGTTTACCGACATCGATGACCGGGGCCGAGAAGGTGTCGAACTGGCCTATGACGAATGGCTGGCCGGGGTTGCCGGCAAGCGCCAGGTCATCAAGGATCGGCGCGGCAGGCTGATCAAGGATGTCCAAGTCACTAAAAACGCCAAGGCCGGTAAGCCCTTGGCGTTGTCCATTGACCTGCGCCTGCAATACCTGGCCAACCGCGAGCTGCGCAATGCCATCGTCGAGAACGGCGCCAAGGCCGGCAGCCTGGTGATCATGGACGTCAAGACCGGCGAGATCCTCGCCATGGTCAACCAGCCGACCTACAACCCGAACAACCGCCGTAACCTGCAACCGGCGATGATGCGTAACCGCGCAATGATCGACGTCTTCGAGCCGGGTTCGACCATGAAGGCCGTGTCCATGGCCGCCGCCCTGGAAACCGGGCGCTGGAAACCGGGTGACACCGTCGAGGTGTATCCGGGGACGTTGCAGATCGGCAAATACACCATTCGCGACGTGTCCAAGACTGAAGGCCCGGTGCTCGACCTGACCGGCATCCTGATCAATTCCAGTAACGTGGGCATGAGCAAGATCGCCTTCGATATCGGTGGCGAAGCGATCTATCGCCTGGCCCAGAAAATCGGCCTCGGCCAGGACACCGGCCTGGGCTTCCCGGGCGAGCGCGTCGGCAACCTGCCCAACTACCGTGAATGGCGCAAGGCCGAAACCGCCACGTTGTCCTATGGCTATGGTGTTTCGGTGACGGCGATCCAGCTTGTCCACGCCTTCTCGGCGCTGGCCAACAATGGGCGGATCGCACCGCTGACCCTGGTCAAGACCGACAAGGCGCCGCAAACCACCCAAGTGATTCCGGAAGACGTCGCCAAGACGATGCAAGGCATGCTGCAACAGGTGATCGAGGCGCCGCGTGGTGTCTATCGTGCCCAAGTGCCCGCCTACCATGTTGCCGGCAAGTCGGGTACGGCGCGCAAGACGTCCGTGGGTACCAAGGGCTATGCCGAGAATTCCTACCGTTCGCTGTTCGCCGGCTTCGGTCCGATGAGCGACCCGCGCTACGCCATCGTGGTGGTTATCGACGAACCGAGCAAGGCAGGCTACTTCGGTGGCCTGGTCTCTGCGCCGGTGTTCAGCAAAGTGATGTCCGGCACCCTGCGCCTGATGAACATTACTCCGGATAATCTGCCGCCGACCCAGCAGGCGAGTACCGCCCCGGTCGTTCCCTTGAAAGCCGACGGAGGGCGTGGCTGATGTCCCTGAGCCTGAACAAGATTTTTGCCCATGCCGGTCATGACCTGCTGATTCGCGAGCTGGCGCTGGACAGTCGCGACGTGCGTGCCGGGGACCTGTTCCTGGCGGTGCCGGGCGCCCGTGTTGATGGCCGCGACCATATCGCTGATGCCTTGAAACGCGGTGCGGCTGCCGTGGCCTATGAAGTGAACGGCGCGACCGTGCTGCCAATCACCGATGTCCCGCTGATTCCGGTCAAGGGCCTGGTGGCGCAGTTGTCGGATATCGCCGGGCGTTTTTATGGCGAGCCGAGCCGTCACCTGAACCTGATCGGCGTGACCGGTACCAACGGCAAGACCAGCGTGACGCAACTGGTGGCACAGGCGCTCGACTTGCTCGGGCAGCATTGTGGCATCGTGGGGACGCTGGGCAACGGTTTCCACGGGGCGCTGAAGAGCGGGCTGCACACCACGCCAAACCCGATCGCCGTGCAGGCGACCCTGGCCGACCTGAAGAAGGCTGGCGCCAAGGCCGTCGCGATGGAGGTTTCCTCCCATGGCCTCGATCAAGGTCGCGTCACCGCGTTGGCCTTCGACGTTGCCGTGCTCACCAACCTGTCCCGCGATCACCTGGACTACCACGGCACGATGCAGGCCTACGGCGAGGCCAAGGCCAAGCTGTTTGCCTGGAACAACCTGAAATGCCGGGTTATCAATGTCGATGACGAATTCGGCCGCCAGCTGGCCGCCGAGAGTCGCGAGTCGCGGTTGATCACCTACAGCCTCGAAGATGCAGGCGCCTACCTTTATGTACGCCAGGCACAGTTCGACGACGAAGGCGTTCGTGCCACGTTGGTCACGCCCCAGGGCGAACACCATCTGCGCAGCACGTTGCTGGGCCGCTTCAACCTGAGCAATGTATTGGCCGCCATCGGGGCCTTGCTCGGGCTGGACTACGCGCTGGATGAAATTCTCAAGGTATTGCCAAAGCTCGAGGGCCCGGCCGGGCGCATGCAGCGCTTGGGCGGAGGCACCCAGCCACTGGTGGTGGTCGATTACGCCCATACGCCAGACGCGCTGGAGAAAGTCCTCACGGCGCTGCGTCCTCACGCCAAGGGTCGGCTGCTGTGCCTGTTCGGCTGTGGCGGCGACCGTGACCGTGGCAAACGTCCGCTGATGGCGCAAGTCGTGGAGCGGCTGGCCGATGGAGTACTCGTCACTGACGATAACCCGCGCAGCGAAGACCCCTCGCGGATCTTCGACGATATTCGCGCCGGTTTCTCGGGGCAGGATAACGTCACTTTCGTGGCCGGACGCGGCCAGGCCATTGCGCAATTGATTGCCAGTGCTTCGGCGGATGACGTCATCGTTCTGGCCGGCAAGGGCCACGAGGACTATCAGGAAATCAACGGCGAACGCCATGCGTTCTCCGACCTGGTGGAAGCCGATCACGCCCTGACCGCATGGGAGGTGGCCCATGCTTAAGGCCCTGAAACTCAGCGAGCTGACCAACGCCCTGAATGCGCGCCTGATCGCGGCGGACGCCACGTTCAACGGCGTCAGCATCGACAGCCGGGCGATTGCGCCGGGCCAATTGTTCGTCGCCCTGGCCGGGCCGCGTTTCGACGGCCACGATTATCTGAACGAAGTGGCTGGCAAAGGCGCGGTCGCGGCGTTGGTCGAGCGCGAAGTCACCAACAGCACGCTGCCGCAACTGCTGGTCAGCGACACCCGCCAGGCCCTGGGCCAGCTCGGCGCGTTGAATCGCGCGGCGTTCACCAACCCGGTCGCAGCCATCACCGGCTCCAGCGGCAAGACCACGGTCAAGGAAATGCTCGCCAGCATCCTGCGCACGCGCGGCCCGGTATTGGCGACCCGTGGCAACCTGAACAACGACCTCGGTGTACCGCTGACGCTGCTTGAGCTGGCGCCTGAGCACAGCGCCGCCGTCATTGAACTTGGTGCTTCGCGGCTCGGCGAGATTGCCTACACCGTCGGCATGACCAAGCCCCACGTGGCGGTGCTCAACAACGCCGGGACCGCCCACGTGGGTGAGTTCGGCGGCCCGGAAAAGATCGTCGAGGCCAAGGGCGAGATCATCGAGGGGTTGGCTGCCGATGGCGTCGCCGTGCTGAATCTCGACGACAAGGCCTTCGAAATCTGGAAAACCCGGGCGGGCGAGCGCAAGGTGCTGACCTTTGCCTTGAGCAACCTTGCCGCGAACTTCTACGCCAGCGACCTGGACCGCTATGCTCGCGGATGCCCGGCCTTCAACCTCCACAGCCCCGACGGGGCCGAGCGCGTGCAGTTGAACCTGCTCGGCACCCATAACGTTGCCAACGCCCTGGCCGCCGCCGCCGCCGCCCATGCCCTGGGTGTTTCGTTGCCAGGCATCGCCGCGGGATTGAACGCGGTGCAACCGGTCAAGGGACGCACCGTCGCCCAACTGGCGAGCAACGGCATGCGCGTCATCGATGACACCTACAACGCTAACCCGACGTCGATGTGCGCGGCCGTGGACATCCTTGCCGGTTTCTCCGGCCGCACCGTGCTGGTGCTCGGCGATATCGGCGAATTGGGTGAGTGGGCGCAGCAAGGCCACCATGATGTCGGCGCGTATGCCCGCGGCAAGGTCGATGCGTTGTACGCCGTTGGCCCGATGATGGCCCATGCGGTATCGGCGTTTGGCGAGCATGCACAGCATTTCACCACCCAGGCCGAGTTGATCCAGGCCCTGGGTGCCGAGCAAGACCCGAACACCACCTTATTGATCAAGGGCTCACGCAGTGCAGCGATGGAAAACATCGTTGCGGCTTTGTGCGGCACCCGTATGGAGAAACATTAATGCTGCTGCTGCTAGCGGAGTACCTGCAACAGTTCCACAAAGGCTTCGCGGTCTTCCAGTACCTGACCCTGCGCGGGATCCTGGGTGTGCTGACCGCGCTGTCGTTGTCGCTGTTCCTGGGCCCGTGGATGATCCGCACCTTGCAGAACCTGCAGATCGGCCAGTCGGTCCGCAACGACGGTCCGCAATCGCACCTGTCCAAGTCCGGTACCCCGACCATGGGCGGCGCGTTGATTCTCTCGTCCATCGGCATCAGCACCTTGCTCTGGGCCGACCTGGCGAACCGCTATGTCTGGGTCGTGTTGCTGGTGACCCTGTTCTTCGGCGCCATCGGCTGGGTAGACGACTACCGCAAGGTCATCGAGAAGAATTCCCGTGGGCTGCCAAGCCGCTGGAAATATTTCTGGCAGTCGGTGTTCGGCCTCGGCGCGGCGATCTTCCTTTATATGACTGCCGCTTCGCCGGTGGAAACCACCCTGATCCTGCCAATGCTCAAGGACTACAGCATCCCGCTGGGCGCTGGCTTCATCGTGCTGACCTACCTGGTCATCGTTGGATCGAGCAACGCGGTCAACCTCACCGATGGCCTCGACGGCCTGGCGATCATGCCGACGGTCATGGTTGGCGGCGCGCTGGGGATCTTCTGCTACCTGTCGGGCAACGTGAAATTCGCCGAATACCTGCTGATCCCTTATGTACCGGGCGCGGGCGAGCTGATCGTGTTCTGCGGCGCGCTGATCGGTGCCGGCCTCGGTTTCCTTTGGTTCAACACCTACCCGGCGCAAGTCTTCATGGGTGACGTCGGCGCGTTGGCGCTGGGCGCGGCCCTGGGCACCATTGCCGTCATCGTTCGCCAGGAAATCGTCCTGTTCATCATGGGCGGTGTGTTCGTGATGGAGACCCTGTCAGTCGTCATTCAGGTTGCTTCCTTTAAATTGACCGGCCGCCGGGTATTCCGCATGGCGCCGATCCACCACCACTTCGAACTCAAGGGCTGGCCCGAGCCGCGCGTGATCGTCCGTTTCTGGATCATCACCGTGATTCTGGTGCTGATCGGCCTTGCCACCCTGAAGCTGAGGTAGAACGAGTGTCCCTGATCGCTTCTGACCACTTCCGCATCGTTGTCGGCCTCGGCAAGAGCGGCATGTCCCTGGTTCGCTTCCTGGCGAACCGGGGCGTGTCGTTTGCCGTGGCCGATACGCGGGAAAATCCCCCTGAGCTGGCCACGCTGCGCCGTGACTATCCGCAGGTGGACGTGCGTTGTGGCGAGCTGGACGTCGAGTTCCTGTGCCGCGCCGATGAGCTCTACGTGAGCCCCGGCCTGGCCCTGGCGACTCCGGCGCTGCAGGCTGCGGCTGCCCGAGGCGTGAAACTGTCCGGCGACATCGAGCTGTTCGCCCGCAACGCGAAGGCGCCGATTGTCGCCATCACCGGCTCCAACGCGAAAAGCACCGTCACCACTCTGGTCGGTGAAATGGCCGCGGCGGCCGGCAAGCGCGTCGCCGTGGGCGGCAACCTGGGGACCCCGGCCCTGGACCTGCTCGGCGATGACATCGAGCTGTATGTCATGGAACTGTCGAGCTTCCAGCTTGAGACCACCGACCATCTCGGCGCCGAAGTGGCGACGGTGCTCAACATCAGCGAAGACCACATGGACCGCTACAGCGGCCTGCCGGCGTATCACCTGGCCAAGCACCGGGTTTTCCGTGGCGCCCGCCAGGTCGTGTTCAACCGCCAGGACGCGTTGACCCGTCCGCTGATGGGCGAAGGGCTGCCGTGCTGGACCTTCGGCTTGGGTGTTCCGGATTTCAAAGGCTTCGGCTTGCGTGAAGAGAACGGCGAAAAATACCTCGCTTTCCAATTCCAGAACCTGATGCCAGTGCGTGAGTTGAAAATCCGCGGCGCCCACAACCAGGCCAATGCCCTTGCGGCGCTGGCCCTGGGCCACGCGGTCGGTCTGCCGTTCGACGCCATGCTCTCGGCCTTGCGCCAGTTCGCAGGGCTGGAACACCGCTGCCAATGGGTGCGCGATCTGGATGGCGTGGCCTGGTACAACGATTCCAAGGCCACCAATGTCGGTGCCGCGCTGGCGGCCATCGAAGGCCTGGGCGCGGACATCGACGGCAAGCTCGTGCTGATCGCCGGTGGTGACGGCAAGGGCGCCGACTTCAAGGACCTGCGCGGCCCCGTGACCGCCAATTGCCGTGCCGTGGTGCTGATGGGCCGCGACCGCGAACTGATCGCCCAGGCGTTGGGCGATGCGGTGCCGCTGGTTCGTGTCGCTTCGCTGGATGAGGCAGTGCAGCAATGCCGCGCCCTCGCGCAAGCGGGCGATGCCGTCCTGTTGTCGCCGGCCTGCGCCAGTTTCGACATGTTCAAGAACTACGAAGAGCGCGGGCGCCAGTTCGCCCAGGCCGTGGAGGACTTGGCATGAGCTTGCTGAACATCATCAAGCCGTACCCGTCGCCGCTGATCACCGGCCGTGGCATCGACCTCGATTTCCCGATGCTCGCCGGTTGCCTGGCATTGCTCGGCCTGGGCCTGGTGATGATAACCTCTGCGTCGTCGGAAGTGGCTGCCGTTCAGTCGGGCAACACGCTTTACCACATGATCCGCCATCTGATTTACCTGGTGATCGGCCTGGGTGCCTGCATCGTGACCATGATGGTGCCGATCGCCACTTGGCAACGCCTGGGCTGGATGATGCTGTTGGGGGCCTTCGGCCTGCTGGTCATGGTATTGGTGCCGGGCATCGGCCGCGAGGTCAACGGCTCGATGCGCTGGATCGGCTTCAGTTTTTTCAACGTCCAGCCTTCGGAAATCGCCAAGGTCTTCGTGGTGATTTTCCTTGCCGGTTACCTGGTGCGTCGCCAGAAGGAAGTGCGCGAAAGCTGGATGGGCTTCTTCAAGCCATTCATCGTGTTGCTGCCCATGGCAGGCCTGTTGCTGATGGAGCCGGACTTCGGCGCCACGGTAGTGATGATGGGCGCGGCTGCGGCGATGCTGTTTCTCGGTGGGGTCGGGCTGTTCCGCTTCATCCTGATGGTGGCGCTGGCCGTGGCGGCGGTGACCGTGCTGGTGCAGGCACAACCGTATCGAATGGCGCGTCTGATCACGTTTACCGATCCGTGGGCCGACCAGTTCGGTTCCGGCTATCAATTGACCCAGGCCTTGATCGCCTTCGGCCGTGGCGAGTGGCTGGGCGTGGGCTTGGGCAACAGTGTGCAGAAGCAGTTCTATCTGCCGGAAGCGCATACCGACTTCGTGTTTTCGGTACTGGCCGAAGAACTCGGCGTCGTGGGCTCCTTGTGCACCGTTGCACTGTTCGTGTTCGTCTGCGTGCGTGGCATGTACATCGGCTTGTGGGCCGAGAAGGCCAAGCAGTTCTTCGCCGCGTATGTGGCGTATGGCCTGTCGTTCCTGTGGATCGGCCAGTTCCTGATCAACATCGGCGTGAACGTCGGCCTGTTGCCGACCAAGGGCCTGACGCTACCGTTCCTCAGTTATGGCGGCAGCTCCCTGGTGATCTGCTGTGCCTGTCTCGGCCTGTTGCTGCGCATCGAATGGGAGAGCCGAACCCACTTGGGCAGCGAAGAGATGGAATTCCAGGAGAGCGACTTCGCCGAGGAGCCGACTCATGGGCGCTAACGTGCTGATCATGGCGGGCGGTACCGGCGGGCATGTGTTCCCGGCGCTGGCCTGTGCCCGGGAGTTCCAGGCGCGCGGCTACACCGTGCATTGGCTGGGTACGCCACGGGGCATCGAGAATGAGTTGGTGCCCGCCGCTGGCCTGGAGCTGCACCGGATCAATGCCAGCGGCCTGCGGGGCAAAGGCAAGCTGTCGCTGCTCAAGGCGCCGCTGATGCTGCTCAAGTCGGTCTGGCAGGCGCGGGCGATCATTCGTCGGCTGCGGCCGGTGTGCGTGGTCGGTTTTGGTGGCTATGTGACCGGCCCCGGCGGTGTTGCGGCAAAACTGGCCGGTGTGCCGGTGATCGTCCACGAGCAGAATGCCGTGGCCGGTACCGCCAATCGGTTATTGGTGCCGTTGGCCGCCCGGGTATGTGAAGCCTTCCCGGACACCTTTACCCTGTCGGGCAGCCGTCGCACCACGGGTAATCCCGTGCGTACGGAGCTGTTCCTCGCTGCACCGCGCCCGGCCCTGGCCGGACGCAAGGCGCGTTTGCTGGTCCTGGGCGGAAGCCTGGGGGCCGAACCGTTGAACAAGCTGCTGCCCGAAGCCCTGTCGCAGGTTGCCCCCGAACTGCGGCCGGAAGTGTTTCACCAGGCCGGCAAAAACCACGATGAAGTGACTGCCGAACGCTATCGCGCCGCTGGCGTCGAGGCGCAAGTGCAGCCCTTCATCAAAGACATGGCCCAGGCCTATGGCTGGGCCGACCTGGTGGTCTGTCGCGCAGGCGCGCTGACCATCAGTGAACTGGCTGCCGCCGGTCTGCCCTCGATGCTGGTGCCTTTGCCCCATGCCATCGACGATCACCAGACTCGCAACGCCGATTATTTGGCCCGTGAAGGCGCTGCCTTCCTGATGCCGCAAAGAACGACTGGCGCCGCGGATCTTGCCGCGCGCCTGACAGAGGTCTTGATGCAGCCGCAAACACTCGAAGACATGGCTCGCGCCGCGCGCCGCCTGGCCAAACCCGATGCCACGGCCCAAGTGGTCGACACCTGCCTGGAGGTGGCCCATGGTTGAGAATCGCAAAGCCATGCCACAACCGGAAATGCGCCGCATCCGTCGCATCCACTTCGTCGGTATCGGCGGCGTGGGCATGTGCGGGATCGCCGAGGTGTTGCTGAACCTGGGTTACCAGGTCTCGGGTTCCGACCTGAAGGCTTCCCCGGTCACCGAACGCCTGGAATCGTTCGGTGCGCAGATCTTTATCGGCCACCGTGCCGAGAACGCCGCCAATGCCGACGTGCTGGTGGTGTCCAGCGCCGTGAACACCTCCAACCCGGAGGTTGCCACCGCCCTGGAACGTCGTATTCCCGTGGTGCCACGGGCCGAGATGCTGGCCGAGCTGATGCGTTATCGCCACGGCATCGCCGTCGCCGGCACCCACGGCAAGACCACCACCACCAGCCTGATCGCCTCGGTGTTCGCCGCCGGTGGTCTGGACCCGACCTTTGTGATCGGTGGTCGTCTGAATGCCGCGGGCACCAATGCCCAGCTGGGCACCAGCCGCTACCTGATCGCCGAAGCCGACGAGAGCGACGCGAGCTTCCTGCACCTGCAACCGCTGGTGGCCGTGGTGACCAACATCGACGCCGACCACATGGCGACCTACGACGGCGACTTCAACAAACTGAAGAAAACCTTCGTCGAGTTCCTCCACAACCTGCCGTTCTATGGTTTGGCCGTGGTGTGCCTGGACGACCCGGTGGTTCGTGAAATCCTGCCACTGATCAAGCGCCCAACCGTGACCTACGGCTTTGGGGAAGAAGCCGATGTGCGCGCCATCAATGTGCGCCAGAAGGGCATGCAGACCTTCTTCACCGTGTTGCGTCCTGACCGCGAGCCGTTGGACGTCTCGGTGAACATGCCCGGCAACCACAACGTGCTCAATGCCTTGGCCACCATCTGCATAGCCACCGACGAAGGCGTCAGCGACGTAGCCATCGTCCAGGGCTTGTCGGGCTTCCAGGGCGTGGGCCGACGTTTTCAGGTCTACGGCGAGCTGCCGGTGGACGGCGGTAACGTGATGCTGGTGGACGATTACGGTCACCACCCGACCGAAGTCGCGGCGGTGATCAAGGCCGTGCGCGGTGGCTGGCCGGAGCGGCGCCTGGTGATGGTCTATCAACCGCACCGGTACAGCCGCACCCGCGACCTGTACGACGATTTTGTCCAGGTCCTGGCCGATGCCAACGTGCTGCTGTTGATGGAAGTCTATCCGGCCGGCGAAGAGCCGATCCCCGGCGCCGACAGCCGCCAGCTGTGCCACAGCATCCGCCAGCGTGGCCAGTTGGACCCGATCTACATCGACCGTGGCGTGGACCTCGCGCCGCTGGTCAAGCCATTGCTGCGCGCTGGGGACATCCTGCTGTGCCAGGGCGCGGGTGACATCGGTGGCCTGGCCCCGAAATTGTTGAATAGTCCGTTATTCGCCGGAGCCATCGTGGCCTCCAGCGAGGGGAAACTGAAATGACTGCTGCATACGCCAACCTGGCCTCGACCCTTGACCCGAAAGCCTTTGGCCGCGTCGCCGTGCTGTTCGGCGGCAAGAGTGCCGAGCGCGAGGTGTCCCTCAAGTCCGGTAACGCCGTGCTGCAAGCCTTGCAGAGCGCTGGCGTCGACGCCTTCGGCATCGACGTGGGCGACGATTTCCTGCAGCGCCTGCTGAGCGAAAAAATCGACCGTGCGTTCATCATTCTCCACGGTCGCGGCGGCGAAGACGGCAGCATGCAAGGGCTGCTCGAATGCCTGGGCATTCCCTACACCGGCAGCGGCATCCTCGCGTCGGCCCTGGCGATGGACAAGCTGCGCACCAAGCAGGTCTGGCACAGCCTCGGCATTCCGACGCCGCGTCACGCCGTGCTCGCCAGCGAGGCCGATTGTATTTCGGCGGCCACGGAACTGGGCTTTCCTTTGATCGTCAAACCGGCCCATGAAGGTTCCAGTATTGGCATGGCGAAAGTGAATTCGCTGCCTGAGTTGACCGCAGCCTGGAAGGACGCCAGTTCCTACGATTCGCAAGTGTTGGTCGAGCAATGGATCACCGGTCCGGAGTTCACCATCGCCACCCTGCGTGATCAGGTGTTGCCCCCGATTGCCCTGGGCACGCCCCACACGTTCTACGACTACGACGCCAAATACATCGCCAATGACACCCAGTACCGCATCCCCTGCGGGCTGGATGCCGCCAAGGAAAAAGAACTGATGGACCTCACGGCCAAGGCCTGTGAGGCGCTGGGCATCGCCGGTTGGGGCCGGGCGGACGTGATGCAGGACGCCGATGGGCAGTTCTGGTTCCTGGAAGTCAACACCGCCCCCGGCATGACCGATCACAGCCTGGTGCCGATGGCGGCGCGTGCCGCCGGCCTGGATTTCCAGCAACTGGTGCTGGCGATCCTGGCTGCCAGTGTCGGCCATCAAGAGCCAAGAGGTTAAGCCATGCAAGGCGCATCGCTTCGTCATCAGCCATCCGCACCCGGTCGCAAGCCGGTGCCGCGGGGTGCCAGCCGAATGGTGGCCAAAGAGCCGATGTCGGCGCGCTTGCCGAAAGCCAATTTTGGTTTTCTCAAGAGCCTGTTCTGGCCGGTGCTGCTGGTGGCGTTGGGGTTCGGCACGTATGAAGGCGCGCAACGGTTGCTGCCTTATGCCGACCGGCCGATTGCCCGGATCAATGTCCAGGGCGACCTGAGCTACATCAGCCAGCAGGCGGTGCAGCAGCGGATTGCCCCGTTCGTCGCGTCGAGCTTCTTCACCATCGACCTGGCGGGCATGCGCACGGAACTGGAGCAGATGCCCTGGATCGCCCACGCCGAAGTCCGGCGAGTGTGGCCGGACCAGGTGTCGATCCGCCTGGAAGAGCAATTGCCGGTGGCCCGTTGGGGCGACGAGTCGCTGTTGAACAACCAGGGCCAGGCGTTTACGCCACGGGAACTGGCCAATTATGAACATTTGCCCCAACTGTTCGGTCCACAGCGGGCCCAGCAACAAGTGATGCAGCAATACCAGGTGTTGAGCCAGATGTTGCGGCCATTGGGCTTCTCCATCGCGCGCCTGGAATTGCGTGAACGCGGCAGCTGGTTCCTGACCACTGGCGCGGGCAGCTCGGGGCCGGGCATCGAGCTGCTGCTCGGGCGCGGCAACCTGGTGGAAAAGATGCGCCGCTTCATCGCCATCTATGACAAGACGCTCAAAGAACAGATTACGAACATTGCGCGCATCGATCTGCGCTACGCCAACGGCCTCGCTGTTGGCTGGCGGGAACCTGTAGCGCCGACGACGGCCGAACCCGCCGTCGCGAAGAATTAAGAAGAGGCAGGACCCATGGCAAACGTGCAAAGCGGGAAAATGATCGTCGGTCTGGATATCGGCACTTCCAAGGTGGTTGCGCTGGTAGGCGAGGTCGCGGACGACGGCACGCTGGTCATCGTCGGAATCGGTACACACCCGTCCCGCGGCTTGAAAAAAGGCGTGGTGGTGAACATCGAGTCCACCGTGCAATCGATCCAGCGCGCCATCGAAGAAGCGCAGCTGATGGCCGGTTGCCGGATCCACTCGGCGTTCGTCGGCGTGGCGGGCAATCACATCCGCAGCCTGAACTCCCACGGCATCGTGGCGATTCGTGATCGCGAAGTCAGCTCCGCCGACCTCGAGCGCGTACTCGACGCGGCCCAGGCCGTAGCGATTCCGGCCGACCAGCGCGTGCTGCACACCCTGCCGCAGGACTACGTGATCGATAACCAGGAAGGCGTGCGCGAGCCCCTGGGCATGTCGGGCGTGCGCCTGGAAGCCAAGGTCCACGTGGTGACCTGTGCGGTGAACGCCGCGCAGAACATCGAGAAATGCGTGCGCCGCTGCGGCCTGGAAATCGACGACATCATCCTCGAGCAGCTGGCCTCGGCGTACTCGGTGCTGACCGACGACGAGAAAGAGCTGGGCGTATGCCTGGTGGACATCGGCGGCGGTACCACCGACATCGCGATCTTCACCGAAGGCGCGATTCGCCACACGGCCGTGATCCCGATCGCAGGCGATCAGGTGACCAACGACATCGCGATGGCGCTGCGCACCCCGACCCAGTACGCCGAGGAAATCAAAATCCGCTACGCCTGCGCCCTGGCGAAACTGGCCGGTGCCGGTGAAACCATCAAGGTGCCGAGCGTCGGCGACCGTCCGCCGCGCGAACTGTCGCGCCAGGCGCTGGCCGAAGTGGTCGAGCCGCGTTACGACGAGTTGTTCACGCTGATCCAGGCCGAACTGCGTCGCAGTGGCTACGAAGACCTGATCCCGGCCGGCATCGTGCTGACCGGCGGTACGTCGAAGATGGAAGGCGCGGTCGAGCTGGCCGAAGAGATTTTCCACATGCCGGTGCGCCTGGGCGTGCCGCATGGCGTCAAGGGGCTGGACGACGTGGTCCGCAACCCGATCTATTCCACCGGCGTGGGCCTGTTGATGTACGGCCTGCAGAAGCAATCCGACGGGATCTCGTTCTCAGGGATTGGCAGCCGCGATAGCTACAGCAGCGACGAGCCCAAGGCTCCGTTGTTCGAGCGGCTCCAGGCCTGGGTGAAAGGCAATTTCTAAAGATTCAAGCTTCAGGCGCCGGGTTTCAGGCTCGGCGTTGCAAGACGGCAATAAAACGCAGTAGGCGAAAAAACTAGAGAATGAAAGGAGAGGGAACATGTTCGAACTCGTAGACAACATCCCCGCTAGCCCGGTTATCAAAGTAATCGGTGTCGGCGGTGGCGGCGGCAACGCTGTCAACCACATGGTCAAGAGCAACATCGAAGGCGTCGAATTCATCTGCGCCAACACCGATGCTCAAGCGCTGAAAAACATCGGCGCGCGGACCATCCTTCAACTGGGCACCGGCGTGACCAAGGGCCTGGGTGCCGGCGCGAATCCCGAGGTTGGCCGTCAGGCTGCCCTGGAAGACCGCGAGCGCATCGCTGAAGTCCTGGCCGGCACCAACATGGTGTTCATCACCACGGGCATGGGCGGTGGTACCGGTACCGGTGCAGCGCCGATCATTGCCGAAGTGGCCAAGGAAATGGGCATCCTCACCGTTGCGGTGGTGACCCGTCCGTTCCCGTTCGAAGGCCGCAAGCGCATGCAGATCGCCGATGAAGGCATCCGCGCGCTGAGCGAAAGCGTCGACTCGTTGATCACCATCCCCAACGAGAAGCTGCTGACCATCCTGGGTAAAGACGCAAGCCTGCTGTCGGCTTTCGCCAAGGCTGACGATGTACTGGCCGGTGCCGTTCGCGGTATCTCCGACATCATCAAGCGTCCAGGCATGATCAACGTCGACTTTGCCGACGTGCGCACCGTGATGTCCGAAATGGGCATGGCAATGATGGGCACTGGCTGCGCCAGCGGTCCGAACCGTGCTCGCGAAGCCACCGAAGCGGCCATCCGCAACCCGCTGCTGGAAGATGTAAACCTGCAGGGCGCCCGCGGCATCCTGGTGAATATCACCGCCGGTCCGGACTTGTCTTTGGGCGAGTACTCCGACGTGGGTAGCATCATCGAGGCATTCGCTTCCGACCACGCGATGGTCAAGGTCGGCACCGTGATCGATCCGGACATGCGTGACGAGCTGCACGTGACCGTGGTTGCCACTGGCCTGGGCGCGAAAATCGAGAAGCCGATGAAGGTGATCGACAACACCGTGCAGACTGCCATGGCTTCGCAGCCACAGCAGCCAGCTGCCGCTCGTCAGGAAACGCCTGCGGTGAACTACCGTGACCTGGACCGTCCGACCGTCATGCGCAACCAGGCCCAGGCGGGTGCTGCGACTGCCGCGAAGATGAATCCGCAAGATGATCTGGATTACCTGGACATCCCGGCTTTCCTGCGTCGTCAGGCCGATTGATGGAATGTATCAGGGGTATACGGGTGATTGGTGTTCAGCAAAGGTCTGGTCTGCTATCATCGCCAGCCTTTGTTGATACCAGTTCGCAATTTGCGCTGAAGCGGCCCATGCCATGATTAAACAACGCACCCTGAAGAATATTATCCGTGCCACAGGTGTCGGCCTGCACTCCGGCGAGAAGGTCTACCTGACCCTCAAGCCCGCGCCTGTCGACACCGGCATCGTGTTTTGTCGTGCCGACCTCGACCCTGTGGTGCAGATTCCTGCTCGCGCGGAAAACGTCGGTGAAACCACTATGTCGACCACACTGGTCAACGGTGACGTCAAAGTGGACACGGTGGAGCATTTGCTCTCGGCCATGGCTGGCCTGGGCATCGATAACGCCTACGTCGAGCTCTCCGCGTCCGAAGTCCCGATCATGGATGGCAGTGCCGGACCCTTCGTATTCCTGATTCAATCGGCTGGCCTGGAAGAGCAGGACGCGGCCAAGAAATTCATCCGCATCCTGCGGGAAGTGACAGTGGAAGACGGCGACAAGCGCGCCACTTTCGTCCCTTTCGAAGGGTTCAAGGTGAGCTTCGAGATCGATTTCGATCACCCGGTTTTCCGTGACCGCACCCAGAGTGCAAGCGTGGATTTTTCCAGCACTTCGTTCGTAAAAGAAGTCAGCCGCGCCCGTACCTTCGGTTTCATGAGTGACATCGAGTACCTGCGCAAGCACAACCTCGCACTCGGCGGCAGCGTTGAAAATGCGATCGTGGTCGACTCCGATGGCGTGTTGAACGAAGACGGCCTTCGTTATGAAGACGAATTCGTCAAGCACAAGATCCTCGATGCAATCGGCGACCTCTACCTGCTGGGCAATAGCCTGATTGGTGAGTTCAAGGGCTTCAAGTCCGGCCACGCACTGAACAACCAGCTGCTGCGCAAGTTGATTGAGCAGAAAGATGCTTGGGAAGTCGTGACGTTCGAAGACGCCAGCACCGCACCCATCTCTTACATGCGTCCTGTCGCGGCCGTGTAAGCAAAAAACCTCTCTAGTTTTTTAAGGGCTGCCTTCGGGTGGCCCTTTTTTATGGCGGCAATGAACCCCGTGTGGGTCATTTCCTAAGGGATTGCGATATTCCCCTATAGGACGCTTCCCAAACGTCGCCGAACCCGTTGTTACTCGATGGAACAACCCTCTGAAGTAAGTCACGCTGAATGCCCTTGAAAACCAATCCCGCGTAAGACGCGGGCACCAAGGGAAGTCATGCCAGCAGACCGATCTGAACAGCACCAACTCGATTTCAATCAAAGCGACGCCGACACGGTTTTTGCCCCGTCACGTTCCCTCTTGGAACAAGCGGCTGCAAACGCCTGGGGGGATCGGCAACATGCTTGATCAACGGCCCACCTTCTTCGACCACAGCCGCCACACCCTGAGCGTCTGCGACCTCACAGCCCATCTCGACGTCCTGGCCTTCACCGGCGAGGAGCACCTGAGCCGGCCCTACCACTACCGCATCGAATTCACCTGCACCGAGCGCGACCTGGTGGTCACCGACCTGCTCAACCGGGATGCCTACTTCAGTCTTTACCCGCTGCCGCCACCGCCGACGCCCAAGGGCTTCGCGCCGCCGGAGATCAAGCCGCTGCGCACGTTCAATGGCGCGATCACGGCGTTCAAGCGCCTGTCCGGCTCCAACGACGAAGCCCGCTACGAAATCACGTTGCAACCGCGTTTCGCGCTGCTGGCGCGGGGCAAGCAGTTTCGGATCTACCAGCACCAGTCGGTGCCGCAGATCGTCGAACACATCCTGCGCACGCGCCATGATTTCCGGGGCCAGCATTTCTATTTCAATGTGGTGCGCGACTACCCCCGGCGTGAACAGGTCATGCAATACGACGAAAGCGACCTGGCCTTCATCGAGCGCCTGCTGGCTGATGTCGGCATCTGGTACCGGGTGGTCAGCGATGACCGCCTGAGCATCGACGTGGTGGAGTTTCACGACGATCAGCGGCACTACCAGCGCGGCGTCAAGTTGCCGTGTCGCCCGCCGTCCGGCTTGTGCGCCAACGAGCAGGACGCGGTCTGGCACCTGCAAACCGCCCACCAGGTGGTGGAAAAAAACATCAACTTTCGCGCCTACCACCATCGCGAGGCCTACGCGTTCCTCGACGGCGAGGTCGACCATACCCGCCGCGCCAAGGGCACCTACGGCGAGGCCTATCACTACGGCGAACCTTACACGGTGCTGGGCGAGCGCTACGCCCTGGACGAGGACCTGCAAAGCGAAAGTGGTTTTTTCTACGCGCGCCTGCGCCATGAACTCTACCTCAATGACCAGACCCGCCTCAGCGGCACCACCAGCAGCGCCACCCTGGCCCTGGCCCAGATGCTCGAAATCACCGGCGGCGCGCCCCAGGCCTTCGAGTTCGGCGCGGTGATCGTCAGCCTGCGCACCGAAGCGGCCCGGGACCGCAGCTTCATCGCCACCTTCCAAGCGATTCCTTACTCGGAAACCGTGTGCTTTCGCCCACCGCTGCCGCCCAAGCCGCGCATCAGCGGCACCATTCCCGCCCGCGTCAGTCACCCGGAAGTCAACCCGCCGTACGCTGACCTCGACTTCGAGGGCCGCTACAAGGTGCGCTTCCTGTTCGACCGCGACACCTGGCAAGCCGGCCGCGAAAGCGCCTGGCTGCGCCTGGCCCGACCCTACGGCGGCGACACCCACGGCCTGCATTTCCCGCTGCAGGCCGGCACCGAAGTGGCGGTGGCTTTCGAGCACGGCGACCCCGACCGCCCCTACATCGCCCACGCCCTGCACGACGACCGGCACCCGAACCCCGTCACCGCCCGCAACGAGCGCCGCAACGTGCTGCGCACTCCGACCAACAACAAACTACGCATGGACGACACCCGCGGGCAGGAGCACATCAAGCTCAGCACCGAGCACAGCGGCAAGAGCCAGTTGAACCTGGGGCATCTGGTGGATGCCGAGCAGACGAAGCGGGGGGAAGGGTTTGAGTTGCGCACCGATGGACATGGCGCCCTTCGTGCGGGCAAGGGGGTGTTTATCAGTGCTGATGAGCAAACCCAGGCCAAGGGCGACGTCCTCAGCATGGACCCGGCCACCGCCCAGGTCGAAGGTGCCAGACAGCAGATGGCCGAATGGCAGGACATCGCCCAGGCCCACCACAGCCGCAAACCCGACCTGCGCGGCTTGGAACAACTCCAGGCCGACGCAAAAGACCTTTCGGCCGCCGCCATCCTGCTCAGCGCCCCCCAGGGCATCGGCGCCGTCACCCCGGCCAGCCTGCTGCTCAAGAGCGGCGACGCGCTGTACCTGCAAAGCCACAACGAAATCAACCTCGCCGCCGCCAAGCGGCTGTCGGCCCACGCCAACCAGGGCATCTCGCTGCTGGCCCAACAGGAAGGCCTGCGCCTGGTCTCCGGCAAAGGACCCCTGGACATCGAATCCCACGGCGATGGGATGGGCATGAAAGCCCAGCAGGACATCACCGTGCAGTCGGTGCAGGGGCATGTGCAGGTGACGGCGAAGAATGGCCTCACCCTGGCGTGTGGGGGTGGGTTCATTCGGATTACCCCGACCGGCGCAATCGATATCCATAGCCCCGGCAAGCTGAACCTCAAGGGGCAGCACGTCTGGGAACTGCCTGCCGGGCAATCTTTTGCACTGGCGGATTTGCCGCAATCGGTGTGCAAGGAATGCCTGGAGATGGCCCGCGAAAACGCCGTGGGAATTCTTCCGCGTGAAAGCTGAAATAAGGAATACATACATGGCAGCGCCAAGCGAATGGCAACAGCAGATAGAACACGTCTGCGTGACTGCGGACATACAGCGAGTGGACCTTTTGCTGGACCAGTCCGACTGGGACAGCTGCGCTATCCCGGCCCTGAAACAAATAATGCCAGAGATAGCATGGCATTCGTTGTTTACCGGTACACCGGAGGAAAACCTGCTGGAGCAAGCGCCGCTGTTGATGCGGCTGGATCTGGCGCATTGGCAACATCGAGCCTGGCTGGAAGAACTCATGACTCACTGTGCAGCCGATGCCCGGCTGTTGGTCGCGATCTCCCCGTTGCCCTTCGACGCGCTCAGCTTGGCCCTGCAAACCTTGTCCCAAATGAACTGGGGTGGGCAGCCAGGCTTGTTGCGGTACTACGACCCGCGAATCTTCCCTCTGTTGATTTCCTCCATCTTGAGCGACCAACAGCGCCTCCAATTCCTGCTCCCTGTCAGTTACTGGAGCTGGCTGGATCGGGACGGCCAGCCGCAATGGCGACGGGGCGCCAGCCAGACACGGGGGCGCATCGACATACCGCCCACCGTCGAACTGAGTGATGAGCAATGCGACCTGATCGGATGCATCTCCGATGCGCAGCAGCTTTTTGATAGCGGCCAATTTGATCAGCTTGAGGAAAGTCAGGAGCAGCGTTTCGCGTTGTTATATCGGCTGGTCGTAAAGGCAGCCAAAGAGAATTACTTCAACGATCTCAGCGAGTATGTGCGCAACCGCGCTTTTTAGTTCCAAGGAGGACCGGCAATGGTCGCGGTGGCTATTGCTGCATAACGGATCGCATGCAAAAAAAAGATTCCGGACGAAGCGGTTTTTTGCGTGATTTAGGAAGTTGATAAAAAGGACTTTTCCATGAGGCAGTTGATGTTCCGCAAATCGATAGTGCGAGGTTCTTGTGCCTTGCTGGGGTTGATGTTGCATGGGTGTTCTTCTGCGGATAATGAGATGGCGGGAGGGAATATAGAAGCCGTTAACCATACGTTGAATGCGATCAATTGGTTGTCGGTTAACGGATATAGGGCGGACGGGGGAGGAGGCAGTTCGTGTTGCATCATTATGCCGACCAAATGGCGTCCAGGGTTGAAGGCTTATATTGAATGGGAGGTGGATCCTGATCCTTTTGCGGATGCACCGCCTTTAGGAACCGATGAATTTCGAGTTTTTATGGTAAGGCACAAGATTAATTATCAACGGCATAGCGCAACGTTAGAAATCCCGGAATGGCCAGGAACGGAGTCTTGCGATCTGAAAGTCCATTTCCTGACTTGTAATCAAATCAAGGTTACTACCGTGTGTGCGGTATACGGTCAACCCAATTATCCTATTAAAGAACCGCTTGAAATGAAGGAGCCTGCCGTATGCCCGAAATAAAAACTAATTCGAGGGCTTACAAAGTGCTGCCGTTGTCGGTGCTCATAAGGTGGGCGTCGCAGGGGCTCTATGCCTCGCTGGGATTGATGCTGCTGGGGTGTTCTTCTGCGGATAACGAGATGGCGGGAGGGAACTTGGCTGCCGTCAACCACACCTTGGGCGCAATTAATTGGTTTTCAGTTAATGGTTATAGGGCTCACGGCGGTGGGGGCAGCTCGTGCTGCATCGTTATGCCGACCAAATGGCGTCCAGGGTTGAAGGCTTATATCGAGTGGGAAGTAGATCCTAATCGTTTTGCAAGAATTAAGCGAAAGACCGCTGGTTTCGGTTTCGATGAAGAAGCTTGGGCTGCCCACGAGGCAAAATTTCAGCGCCATAGCGCCATGGTGGAGATGCCGGAATGGCCAGGAACGGAGTCTTGCGATCTGAAAGTCCATTTCCTGACTTGCAATCAAATCAAGGTTACTACCGCGTGTGCGGTGTACGGCCAGCCAAACTATCCCATCAAAGAAAAAAAACAGATGAAGGAGCCAGCCGTATGCCCGAAATAAAAACTAATTCGAAGGCATACAGAGTGCGGCCGTTGTTGGTGCTCAGAAGGTGGGCGTCGCAGGGGCTCTATGCCTCGCTGGGATTGATGCTGCATGGGTGTTCTTCACCGGACAACGAGATGGCGGGTGGGAATATAGAAGCCGTTAACCATACGTTGAATGCGATCAATTGGTTGTCGGTTAACGGATATAGGGCGGACGGGGGAGGAGGCAGTTCATGTTGCATCATTATGCCGACCAAATGGCGTCCAGGGTTGAAGGCTTATATTGAATGGGAGGTGGATCCTAATCGACACGCAAAATTACCTTCGGTCACCTCAATTGAGTTTCGCGAAGCATATGCCAAGCATTCGGCTAACTACCGGCGGCATAGCGCTACGGTAGAAATTCCGGAATGGCTGGGGACGGAGTCCTGTGATCTGAAAGTGCATTTCCTGACTTGTAATCGACTCAAGGTTACTACCGCGTGTGCGGTATACGGTCAACCCAATTACCCTATTAAAGAACTGTTGGAAATAAAGGAGCCCTCCACATGCCCGAAGTAAAAGTCAATAACTCGAAGGCTAAGGCTTGGGCGCCGCCGATTTTTCCCGTCGGGGGACGTCTGCCCGTAGAGATGCGAAAGGTGACCGAGAACTACAATAAACAAACTGCAGAGAAAAATGCTTTTCGTCGAACGACCAATGCCCGAGGGCAAAAGCGGCACTCCGCGTGCTGCTACAGTTTGCACATCAGTTTGTTTTTTGATGGGACCAACAATAACGAGGACAACGATACGAAGAAAGGGCATCCCAGTAATATTGCGAAGCTGTTCCATGCGTCGCTCAGAGGTACGCCGGCAAAAGAACGTGGCTATTTTTCCTACTACATGCCCGGAGTCGGAACCCCTTTTCCAGAAATCGGCGAGCTGGATTACAGCGAGGAGGGGTTGAAGTTCGCCACAGGTGGCGAAAACCGTATCAATTGGGCCCTTGTTTCTTTGGCTGATGCCTTGCATACAGCCCTGATCAAAAAGCCATTGTCCCAAGATCGTCGAGCAAAAGCCGTCGAGTCCATGGACACGTACATAGCTCCTATGATGAGCATCTTCGGCGCTGGTCGGCGGCGCCAAGTCATGCAGGGCCTGCTGGAACCCCTGAAAACCCATGTCCGTCAAGCCAGGCCTGAAGTCCTGGGCGTCAAGCTCTTCGTCTATGGATTTTCCCGCGGCGCGGCGCAAGCGCGCACTTTCGTGAGCTGGCTGAGCCAGCTGTTCGACACGCCGGATGAGGCCGAGAAACCGGAACAGACTTTACTGGGCCTGCCGGTGAGCATCGAGTTCCTCGGCCTGCTGGATACCGTGGCGTCGGTGGGTATCGCCCATGTCACGCCTTTTTTTGCCGGGCACATGGACTGGGCCGATGACACCCAGCTCTTGCCGGACGCGAAGACATTTCCCGATTTCGTCAAATGCTGCCGGCACTTTGTGGCGGCCTTCGAACAACGTGCCTGTTTCCCACTGGACTCGGTTCGTAACGAGGACGGCAACTACCCATCCAATACCTATGAAGTGGTGTACCCCGGCGTGCACTCCGATGTGGGCGGTGGGTACCCGAAAAACGACCAGGGCAAGGCGCGTGGCGGTACGGATGAGTTGGTGTCGCAGATCGTCCTGCACGATTTGTATGCCGCGGCCTTCGCCGCCGGGGCGCCATTGCAGGTACCGGGAACAGTGCTGCCGGACAGCCTGAGGAGTCAGAAACATTGGCGAGCGCTGGGGCTGGATGTGGCAGAGGAATTCGATATAAGCCCTCAAGTCATCGAACGCTTCAACGCCTGGCACCACCAGACCCTGCAAACGACCTCGCCCGAGGACCAGGGCAGCATTTCCACTGACGGCTACCACCCCTTGCTGCTCACGACCACCGTCGAAGACACCCTGGCCGAGCAACTGGGCTGGATCACCGGCTGGCGCATCGGCCGCTATGCCAATGACCGCGAGCAGGTTGAAGATCACTATCGATACGACGACAGCTACAAGCATCAACCTTTCTTCACCGAGGCCCAGGAAGCCACGGCCTACGATACGGACCAACAGCGTAGCGAGTATGAAGACAAGAAACGGACCGTGCTGAAGAACCGCCAGAAAGAACCCGTGGCGGCGATGAATCATCCCGGCCCGCCGATCTACGAACCGCAGATCGACCAGACCCAACTGAGCCAGGCCGCCACTGAGTTCAAGCACGACTATCTGGATATCGAACGCAAACAAACCAGCAAGTACGGTACGGTCCTGGACGTGGTCATGCGCGACACGATCTATTTGCTCAACGAGAACGATGAGGTGCGCGACCACGCCAGCATCAAGGCGGCGGGCGAGCTGCGTTACGAGCAACTGTTCGATGACAGGTTCGGCAGGCCCAGCCGGGACCCTGGCCTGGCGCTGCTGGTGGCGTTGTTCGATGACCACATCCACGATTCACGGGCCTGGTTCATGCACGACAAGTTGGCATCCCGTGAGCTATGGGCCGGCTACTTCTTTTATCGCATGACCTATTTCGGCAATGAGAACAGTCGTGACCTGTCTCCGGTGGTGGTGGCCGGGCGGATGCTGGGGGTGGCGGTGCTGGCGGGCGCCACGGTGTATGGCATCAAGCGCAGCGGCACGCTGGGCGGGGTGGGTGGCGTGGCGGCCGGTATGGGCGCGGCGACCATTGGTTATCAGGTGATCGACCAGGTCAGCGGGGCGGTGGTGCCGTTTCTGCCGGGGGCGGAAAAGATTTTGCAGCCGACGCGCCATATCGGCGAAGTGGTTATCGAGCAGAAGAAACAGATCGCCCAGGACGACTATCTGCAGCGCCTCGATCGGACCGACGAGATGCTGCGGCTCGCCGGCGTGCTGGTGGAGTTTGATGGGGAGGTGGCGCCATGATGCCCGTGATCCGCCTAGGCGACTCTCTACACCCCTTCGGCGGCAAAGTGCTCGAAGGTCGTTTCCTGGCGATCGGCCGGCCGCTGTCCTGCGTGGGGGACAAGGTCCGCTGCGAAAAGCACGGCGAGAATCGCATCGCCCAAGGCGCGGGAGGGTTCAGCTTCAACGGGCAGTTGTTGGCCTTGGACGGGTACCGCTGCGATTGCGGTTGTACGTTGGTCAGCTCCTTGGCGCTGTCGTTTATATCGGTGAAGCCATGAATCGCCCGCCGCGTTACCCGCCGTTCGCCCAGCCAAGGGAACCGCGCTGGGGCCGCTGGTGGCTGGCGTTGCCGCTACTGTGGGTTGCCCAGCTGGCAATCCTGGTGCCGTTCTGGCCCGAAGATCAGCCACGCCTGGCATTGTGGTTGTGGAGCGCTGTGTTGCCCTTGAGCTGGGCGCTGGCGTTGTCGTTGCGGGTGTTGCCATGGCAGATCGGCTTGTTCAGGCACGACGTGTTTCGCCGCACCCAGGACGACGACACACAGCGCTGGTGGCGCTGGCGAAGCCTGGGGTTGCCGGTGGAAGAGGTGCTGGTGTTGGGGCCGGCCGGTGATGATCAAATCCACTATCGGGGCTTGATGAACGACACGCCGCTGCCGACGCCCATGGCGCGATCCAAGGCTGCGGTGCCGTCATTGAATTGCCCGGTGATACTCAGCCAGTCCGCCGAGCGTGCTCCGGCGCTGGCGCAACACCTGGCTCGGTTGGTTTTTGAGCAAACCGGAATATTGGAGCGGTGGCCGAGGTTGCGGGCGATTGTCTGGGCGGGCGACGAAATCGAACTGGCTGCCTTCGAGAAGGTGCTGGGCAGCCACGGCACCGAGCTGCCAAAGGTGTGCTTGCCGTTGCAAGACCTGGCGGATCTGGACGAACTGATCGACATATTCAATCAAGAATGCCGTCACGCCGAGGACTGGCTGCTGTGCGCCGGGGTGGTTTCGGTGCAGGGCGCCGAAGCGGCAACGCCACCTGGCGAAGGTGGTTTTTTGTGGGTGGTGAGTCGTCAAGGGCGGCAGCTGTTGCATCGTGGTGAATACCTGTCGGGCGAGACTGACGACCCCCCCGCTGAGCTCAGCGCACAGATGCAGCGTTATGCCGGGCTGCAAGCCCCGCCGACCTGTCTGGCCATGGACCAGGCCAGCCAGCAAGCCTTCATGGCCGGCGGCTGGTCGGCGATCGAGCATCAATTGGAAGCGCACTGGGGTGAATTGGCGCATCTGGCGCCGTTTATCGGCATGTCGTTGGCGTTGTTGCATGCAAAGGAGGCCGGACAGCCCTGTGGCTGGCTGAGCCAGGATGCGGACAAACGATTGGCAATTGGAGTGGCAAAACCTCATGGCAAGGGATAACGGCGAGCCCAAGGGCTCATTGATAGGGTTGGGGTCAGGCTACCTGCTGGTCATGACATTCATGGTGCTGCTCGGTTGCCTGCTGTATCGCTTGGCGGGCCATCACCTGGAATTGCCGCCAGTCGCGTTCCTGCAATTGATGTTGTGGGGGCTGGGGACATGGGTTGCGCTCTTTTGGTTCTGCCCGATGATTTTATTGGCCTGGGATCGTTTGACGGTACGCCAGGCGCAGCGGTCCACGCCGGGAGGCATTGGCAGCGTCGCTGCGTCCCGATTGAATCCACAGCCGGATTTGAAAGACGACGAAGAGAAGCTGGCCAGGCTACGCGAAAACCTCCACTTCCAATACGGCCCCCTCTGGCGCCACAAGGTCCGTCTGCTGCTCATCGTCGGCGAGCCCACCCAGATCGCCGCCATCGCCCCGGAGCTGGCGAAAAAGAAATGGCTCGAAGGCGAACGCACCGTGCTGCTATGGGGCGGCAGCGTCCAGGAAGAATTGCAAACCCCACTGTTGAATCCATGGCTCACCCTACGCCGTTGGCGGGCGCTGGACGGGGTGGTCTGGGCGCTGGACAAACCGCAAAGCACCGATGCGGTGGCGCTGGCCAAGGGCATGCGGCAGTTGCAGGGGCTGGCTCGGCGGCTACGCCGACGGTTGCCGTTGCACTTGTGGCAGGTGTGCGAGAGCGGCTGGTCCCAGGACGGGCGCGAGAGCCAGCCGGTGGGTTGTCTGTTGCCGGCCAAGGTGACGCCGTCGCTGCTGGAGGCGTGCCTGGAGGATCTGGTCGAGCCGTTGCGTTGCCAGGGCTTTGCCCAGATGAAGATCAAGAAGCGGATGCACCACGATTTCCTGCTGCGCCTGTCCCGAGATTTGCAGGCCGAGGGCATTGCCCGTTGGCGGCAGGCGCTGGCGCCGTCGTTGAGTGGGTTCAACCCGGGGGTGATGCTGCGAGGGTTGTGGTTCAGCCTGCCACTGCGCGTGACGCAAAGCGCTGACGGCGAGCATTTCTGGTGGCCGGACCCGGCGTGGCACGGCGTGCAGCGCGACAAGGCCGTCGGCGCGCGGTTGGGGTGGGGCGCGCCGCGAGTCGTCTATGGGCTGTTCATGGGCCTGGCGCTGGTGTGGGGCGCGGGGATGGCGCTGTCCTTTGTGAGCAATCGGGCGCAGATCGTCGAGGCGCAGGCCTTGTCGACGGCGTTACAACAGTCATCCACCCAAGAGGAGCAACTGTTGGCGCTCGAAGCGCTCGTCCACGTGCTGGCTCGCCTGGATCACCGTGTCGTGTCCGGTGCGCCGTGGTACCAGCGCTTTGGCTTGAACCGCAATGAAACCTTGCTCGAACTGTTGTGGCCCCGGTATGTCGAGGCCAATAACCGCCTGGTGCGCGACCCGGCGGCGGCGAGGTTGCGCGGGCAACTGGAGGCGCTGGTCAAGCTGGCGCCGGGCAGCCCCGAGCGCGTTGAGCGTACGCGTATGGCCTACGATCAGCTCAAGGCTTACCTGATGATGGCGCGCCCGGACAAAGCCGAGGCGCCCCTGTTGGTCAAGACCCTGGGCCACGCCGAACCCACGCGTGACGGAATTTCGTCAGGGCTCTGGCAGACCCTCGCACCGAACCTGTGGCAGTTCTACGCCGAGCAACTGGCCGCGCACCCGGACTGGCGCATCGAGGCCGACCCGCGGTTGGTGGCGCAGGTGCGCCAGGTGCTGCTCGACCAATTGGGCCAACGCAACGCCGAGGCCAGCCTGTATCAACGGGTGCTGGACGAGGCCACCCAGCACTATCCAGCCCTGGGCCTGCAACAGATGGTGGGCGACACCGAAGCCGCTGGGTTGTTTTCCAGCAAGGCCAGCGTGCCGGGAGTGTTCACGCGCCAGGCCTGGGAGGGCCAGGTGCGCCAGGCCATCGATGACATCACCCAGGCGCGCCGCGAAGAAATCGATTGGGTGCTCAGTGATCGCCCCGGTGACATCGATGTGCGCTTGACGCCCGGCGAGCTCAAGGCGCGCCTGACCGAACGTTATTTCAAGGACTACGCGGGCGCCTGGCTGGTATTTCTCAACAGCCTGCGGGGCAATCAACCCAAAAGCCTGGAACAGGTCATCGACCAGTTGACGCTGATGAGCGACGTGCGCCAATCGCCGCTGCTCGCGTTGATCAATACCCTGGCCTATCAAGGGCAAGCGGGCACCCGCGCCCCGGCCCTGGGCGACTCGCTGATGAGGTCCGCGCACAAGCTCATCGGCCCGGACAAGGCCCCGCCCATAGACCCGCTGGCCGACCTGCCGAGCGGCCCGCTGGTTCCGACGTTCGGCCCGTTGTTGGCCTTGCTGGGCAAGGGTGGCGCTGACCATTTGAGCCTCCAGGCCTACCTCACCCAAGTGACCCGCGTGCGCCTGAAACTGCAACAGATCAACACGGCCAGCGACCCCATGGAAATGACCCAGGCCCTGGCGCAGACGGTGTTCCAGGGCCGGGGCATCGACCTCACCGATACCCAGTCCTATGGCCGTCTGATGGCCGCCAGCCTCGGTGCGCAATGGGCCGGCGTGGGCGAAACGCTGTTCGTGCAACCGCTGGAACAGGCCTGGCAGCGAGTGCTGCAACCGTCGGCGGCGGGCCTCAACAGCCAATGGCGGCGCTCGATCGTCGAGCATTGGAATGCGGCCTTTACCGGGCGTTATCCCTTCGCCGCGACGGCCAGCGATGCTTCGTTGCCGATGCTGGGGCAAATGATCCGCGCCGACACGGGGCGCATCGAGCGTTTTCTCCACAGCCAGTTGAGCGGCGTGTTGCGCAAGGAAGGCAACCGCTGGGTGGCCGATCCCCACCACGGTCGCGGTTTGCGCGTCAATCCCCAATTCCTGGAGGCGGTCAATCAACTGAGCGATCTGGCCGACGTGCTCTACACCGACGGCGGCCTGGGCTTGAGTTTTGAACTGAGCGGCAAAGGCGTGCGCGATGTGGTGCAAACCACCTTCATCCTCAACGGAGAGAAACACCACTACTTCAACCAGAAGGAGCGCTGGCAGCGCTTCGGCTGGCCAGGACGCAGCGACTACCCCGGCGTCAGCCTGACGTGGACCAGCGTCCACACCGGCGAACGGTTGTTCGCCGACTACGCCGGCGCCTGGGGGCTGATCCGCTTGCTGGAACAGGCCACGTTCACCGCGCTGGACGATGGCGACAGCCGCTACCGCATGGTGCTCAAGGCGCCCGATGGCCTGGGCCTGACGTGGCACCTGCGCACCGAACTGGATGCCGGGCCGATGGCGCTTTTGAAGTTGCGAGGGTTTACGTTGCCGGGGCGGATATTTTTGGATGGGCGCGGGGCGGCGGAAGGATAGATCTACATCGCGCAGACGACCCGATTGCGTCCGCTGGCCTTGGCCTGGTAAAGCGCCTTGTCGGCGGCGAACAGCAATTCTTCCAACTCGCTGTAAGGCCCCTGGACCCAGGTGGCGATGCCGATACTGACGGTCATGGGCATCTCGCCAGGCATCTGTTCCACGGCCTCGCGAATGTTCTGCGCCGTCGTGAATGCCCCGGCCGTCGTGGTTTCCGGCAGTACCACCGAGAATTCCTCGCCACCGTAACGCGCCGCCAGGTCGGCGGGGCGACGGACATGCTCGCCAATCAACTGAGCCAGGCTTCGCAACGCCTCGTCACCGCGTTGATGGCCGAGGCGATCGTTGAATGTCTTGAAGTGGTCCGCGTCGATCATCAGGACTGACAACGGCTGGCCGGAGCGTTGGGCGCGCAGCCATTCCAGTTGCAGCATGTGGTCCAGGGTTCGACGGTTGGCCAGGCCGGTCAGAGGATCGACAGACGCCAACTGGGCCAACTCCCATTCGGCGTTGCGGCGGCGTTTCAATTCCCGGCGCAGCAGCCAGGTGAGCCAGAGCAGGCTGATGCACAGCGCGCCAGTGGCGCCACTGACCAGAAGCGCCGTGCGTTGCCACGAGGCGAAGACTTCTTGGGAAGAGAGCGCGACCACCACGATCAACGGCAAGTCACCCACCTGGGAAAAGGTATACAGACGCTGGGTCTGGTCAACGCTGGATAGGCCTGTGAAGCTGCCGTCGCCTTCGCGCAGGATGCGTACGAAGTTTGGCCGTTTGCTGAAATCCTTGCCGATCACGTCTTCGGCCAACTGCGGTTCTTGCGCCAGCAGGATACCGTCGCGGCTGACCAGGTTGACCGTCCCGCCGTGACCGATGTTCAGGCTCTTGAACAGTTGGTTGAAGTAATTCAAGCGCATCGCGGCTTCGGCCACGCCCATGAACTCGCCACGTTCGTCGTTCAAGCGATAACTGAAGCTGATCCGCCAGTCGTGGGGTTCGCTACGGGCGCGGAAGGGCCGGCTGATCATCATGCCCGGGCGTGGATCCTGGAGATGAGACTGGAAATACTCCCGGTCGGCGTAATTACCTTTGCGTGGCTGGATCGAGGCGGAATCGGCGATCACATCACCACGCTTGTCGAGCAGCAATATGTCGCCTTTATAAGGCGCGGCGGTGGCGCGGTCGAAGAGAGCGAGATGACGGATCGTGGGTGATACATCATTCAGGTCGTCGCGCTTTGCGGCAGCGACAAGACCTTGCAATGACAAGTCATAGAGTTCGACATTGCGCAGCACGTCGGCGTCGATCAGTTGCACGATGTTGCTCGCCGCACGGATCGCGGCCTGCTGGGCGCTGGCGTGTTCACGGATCAGCAAGAACGTCACGATACTCAGGATGGCAATCACAGCCAGCGAGCTGGCCAAGACGAGTACCCGTTCCGAACGTATTGGAAGTGGGATATTGGCGGGTGTTGCAGTGCTCGCGCTCATGATTCCGATCTGCATTGTCATATGGCTGGGATCCTTCCCATAGGCTGCTCATCCACAGCCGCGGATGACTGGCATCAAACAATGCTGGCCTTTTGCAAGATTGTGCTTGTGACACCGGAATTGAGCAATCCACATCGTGGCTTATTTCAAGCCGGCAAACGGATCCCGAAGGTGTTTGCGCCCCGCTCGCTGTGTACGAAAACGTCGCCGCCATGCATCAGCGCAATGGCCTTGACGATGGCCAGGCCCAATCCATGGTTGGCGCCGCTGTTGCTGCGGGAGGCGTCGACGCGATAGAAGCGCTCGAACAAGCGCGGCAAGTGCTCTCCATCGATGGGCGCGCCGGGGTTGGTGACGGCGAGGGTGATCTGATCGCCGATGGCTTCGATGCGCACGGCGATCACCTGGCCGGGCGCGGTGTGCTGGACGGCGTTGCTGAGCAGGTTGATCAAGGCCCTTCGCAGGTGGGCGATTTCGATGGTGGCCTGGGCGTCGCCACTGACGTGAACCTCGACCTGGGCGTCTTCCAGGATGAAGTCCAGGTAGTCGAGGGTGGTTGCCACTTCGTCGGCCAGGGAGGTCGTGATCAGCTTGGTGGCCTTGCTGCCCTGGTCAGCACTGGCCAGGAACAGCATGTCGTTGATGATGGAGCGCAAGCGTTCCAGCTCTTCGAGGTTCGATTGCAGCACTTCGAAGTAATGCTCCGCCGAGCGCCCCCGGGTCAGCGCCACTTGCGTCTGGCCGATCAGGTTGGTCAACGGCGAACGCAGTTCATGGGCAACGTCGGCGTTGAATGATTCCAGCCGGGAGTAAGCCTGCTCGACCCGGTCGAGAGTGGCGTTGAACGAGCTGACGAACTGGCCGAGCTCCGGTGGCAATGGAGACAATCGCAGCCTCCCGCAAAGGCGCGGTGGCGCCAGGCGTTGGGCTTCGTCCGATAACTTGATGAGCGGCTTGAGCCCGATGCGCGCCACCCAATAACCCAGCAACGAGGCCAGCAGCACACCGATACAGGCCAGGCTCACCAGGGCCACCAGCAGGTGGTGTTGGGTCTGGTAGAACGTCTCGGTATCGATGCCGATCATGAATCGCAGGGGAGGGCGCTGGTCCTTGGCGGGGAACTGGCTCACGAGGACTTTCATTGGATAGTGCCGGTCGGGCAACATCAGGTCATGCTTGCCCAAGGGGCCCTGGGCGACGGCGCGAATCCGAGGATCGGGGCTGCCATATTCAAAGCGCGGGTCGCCGCTGACGATCCAGAAATGGATGCGCTTGTCTTCCTCCCCCAGTAACCGCAGCTTGTTGTTGATCTTCACCCAATGCTCGGGCGTGCCATAACGACCCACGGTGGATTCAAGCACGCTGTAGCGGGCGTCGAGCTCCGCTTCCGGCAGCAGGCCCAGGCCTTTGTCGACCTGCTGGTACAGTGCACCGCCAATCAACAGGAACACCAGCGCCGCCACCAGCGTGAAGAGCCCGCTCAGGCGCAGCGCGATGCTGTTACTCACCTCGATTCTCCAGCACATACCCCATCCCACGGATGGTGTGCAGAAGCTTGTGCTCGAAAGGACCGTCCAGCTTGGCCCGCAGGCGCTTGATCGCAACTTCCACGACGTTGGCGTCGCTGTCGAAGTTGATGTCCCAGACCATCTCGGCAATGGCGGTCTTCGAAAGGATTTCGCCCTGGCGACGGGCGAGGACGCTGAGCAGCGAAAACTCCTTGGCGGTGAGGTCCAGGCGCTGCCCGGCCCGGGTAGCCTTGCGGCTGATCAGGTCGATCCACAAATCGGCGATGCTCACCTGCACCGGCTCGTGGGCGCTGCTGCGGCGGGTCAGCGCTTGCAGGCGCGCCACCAGTTCGAGGAAGGAAAACGGTTTGCCCAAGTAATCGTCGGCCCCGTCGCGCAGGCCCTTGATACGGTCCTCGACCCGTTCGCGGGCGGTGAGCATGATGACCGGTGTCTGCTTGCGGGCGCGCAGCGCACGCAGCACGCCAAAACCGTCCAGGCCTGGCAGCATGACGTCGAGCACGATCACTGCGTAATCGCTTTCCAGGGCCAGGTGCAGCCCTTCGACGCCATCGCGCGCCACGTCCACGATGTAGCCTTGTTCGGTCAGGCCGCGGTGCAGGTAGTCGGCGGTTTTTTCTTCGTCTTCGATGATCAGAACGCGCATGGCCCGGCCTCAGTCTGTATTCGCCAGCGCCGCCGTCGGCGCAGGGCCGTTTCGAGGGGCGGGTCGATGTAACAGTCGTTCAAGCCACAAGTATATGACCGGTGTGGTGAACAACGTCAGCGCCTGGCTCACCAGCAAGCCACCGACCACGGCAATGCCCAACGGCTGGCGCAGCTCTGCGCCGGCGCCATAGCCGAGCATCAGCGGCAGCGCACCGAGCAGCGCGGCGAGGGTGGTCATGATGATGGGGCGGAACCGTGTCATACAGGCCTGGAAGATCGCATCCTGGGCCGTCATCCCGCCGTTTCGCTGGGCGTCGATGGCGAAGTCGATCATCAGGATCCCGTTCTTCTTGACGATCCCGATCAGCAGCACCAGCCCAATCAACGCCATGATCGAGAAATCCTGACCCAGCAGCCACAGCATGATCAGCGCGCCAAGGCCGGCCGAGGGCAGCGTGGAGATAATGGTCAACGGATGCACGAAACTCTCGTAGAGCACGCCGAGGATGATATAGACGGCCACCAGGGCGGCGAGGATCAGCCATGGCTGGCTTTTCAGCGAACTCTGGAAGGCTTGGGCCGCCCCCTGGAAATTGCCGGTGATGGCCGCAGGCATGCCGATTTCGTTCTTGGCCTGGTCGAGCAGCCGCACCGCATCCCCCAATGCCACGCCTGGTGCCAGGTTGAACGACAGGTTGGCGGCCGGGAACATGCCATCGTGGGCAATCGACAACGGGCCGTTGGTGGGAGCGTCGAAGCGGGCGAGGGCGGAGAGCGGCACCATCTCCCCGGTCAGGGGCGAGCGCAGGTAGAAATACGCCAGGCTTTCGGCCTTGCCACGCTGTTGTGTGTCGAGTTCGAGAATCACGTTGTACTGGTTGGTCTCGGTCTGGAACTCGTTGATCTGCCGCTGGCCGAACGCGTCATACAGCGCCTGGTCGACATCCGTGGCGGTGAGGCCGAAGCGCGCCGCTGCACTGCGGTCGATGTTGATGTGGGTGATGCTGCCGCCCAGTTGCAGGTCATTGGAGATGTCGCGGAACGCCGGAATGCTGCGTAGCTTGTCGGTGAGTTTCTGCGTCCAGGCGTTGAGGGTCGGCCCGTCGTTGCTCTTGAGCACGTACTGATACTGGGCGCGACTGGGGCCGGAACTGAGGTTGATGTCCTGCCCGGCCCGCAGGTACAGCACCACGCCGGGAATCTTCAGCAACTTGGGTCGGATACGATCGATGAAGCCGCTGGCTGATACATCGCGCTCGCCCCGAGGCTTCAGGGCGATCCAGAAACGGCCGTTGGCGATGGTCTGGTTGTTGCCCGAGACACCGACGGAGTGAGAGAAGGTCTGCACCGCCGGGTCGGCGGCAACGATCTCGGCCAGGGCCTTGTGCTTGGCCACCATGTCCGGGAATGAGATGTCGGCGGCGGCTTCGCTGGTGCCGAGCACCAGGCCCGTGTCCTGTACCGGAAAGAAGCCCTTGGGGATGAACACGTAGCCCACCACCGCCAGCGCCAGGGTCAGGCCGAACACACCGATCATCAGCTTCTGGTGAGCCAGGGCCCGGCGCAGGCCTCGTTCATACCAGCCCAGCAGGCGTTCGCCGAAGCCCGGTTGGGCGTGAGCGGGGCGCTTTGGCGCGCGCATGAACAAGGCGGCCAGGGTCGGCGCCAGGGTCAAGGACACCACCACCGAAATCAGGATGGTCGAGGTAGCCGTCAAGGCAAACTCTTTGAACAGGCGCCCGACCACGCCGCCCATGAACAAGAGCGGAATGAATGCCGCCACCAGGGAGAAGCTGATGGACACCACGGTGAAGCCGATTTCCCCGGCGCCCTTGATGGCCGCCTCGCGCATGCCCTCGCCGGCTTCCAGGTGCCGGTGGATGTTCTCCACCACCACGATGGCATCGTCCACCACGAATCCCACCGAGATGACAATCGCCACCAGGGTCAGGTTGTTCAGGCTGAAGCCCATCACGTACATCAGGGCGAAACTGGCGATCAACGACACCCCGAGCACCGCCGAGACGATCAGGGTCGCCGAGAGCTGGCGCAGGAACAGCGCCATCACCGCCACCACCAGCAGCACCGCGATCAGCAGGGTGATTTCCACTTCATGCAACGAGGCGCGGATGGTCTGGGTGCGATCGATCATGACCTTGACCTGCACTGCGGCGGGGAGCATGGCCTCCAGGGTGGGTAGCGCCGCCTGGATGCGGTCGACGGTCTCGACGATGTTCGCCCCCGGTTGGCGGAAGATGACCAGGTTGACCCCGGGCTGATCCTCGGACCAGGCCTGGACGTAGGCATTTTCCGAACCGTTGACGACTTTGGCGATGTCGTTGAGATGAACCGGCGCCCCGTCCCGGTAGGCCACGATCAGCTCACCGTATTCCTCGGGCTTGAACAACTGATCGTTCGTGGACAGCGTAGAGATGCTCGACTCGCCGTACAGCGCACCCTTGGCCAGGTTGAGGCTGGCCTGCTGGAGGGATAGGCGAACGTCGGCCAAGGTCAGGCCAATGGCCGCGAGTCGGTCGGCCGAGGCCTGGACCCGGATCGCCGGGCGCTGCTGGCCGGTGATGTAGATTTGCCCGACGCCATCGATCTGGCTGATCTGGCGGGCGAGCAGGGTCTCGACGTAGTCACTCAGTTCGGTGCCGGGCATCAGGTTGGAGCTGATGCTGTAAATCAGCACCGGGCTGTCCGCCGGGTTGACCTTGCGCCAGGTCGGCAGGTTCGGCATGTCGTTGGGCAGCTTGCCAGCGGCGGTGTTGATGGCGGCCTGGACTTCCTGGGCGGCGGTGTCGATGCTCTTGTCGAGACTGAATTGCAGGGTCAGGTTGGTCGAGCCCAACGCGCTGCTGGAGGTCATTTGGGTAATGCCGGGGATGGCGCTGAATTGCACCTCCAGCGGGGTCGCCACCGACGAAGCCATGGTCTCGGGGCTGGCACCGGGCAGTTGCGCATTGACCTGGATGGTCGGGAATTCCGCTTCGGGCAAGGGCGCGACAGGCAAGCGAGGAAAGGCGATGAGCCCCAGCAGCACCAGGGCGAACGTCAACAGCACCGTGGCGATGGGATGGTCGATGCACCACGCCGATACCGAACCACGCCCCTTCATGGTTGCGCCTGCCCGGTCTTCGCCACGGCGGGCGGGTCGCCGATCACCTGGACGCTGGCGCCTGGCTTGAGCCGTGACTGGCCGTCGCTCACCAATTGGTCACCCGCGTTCACGCCGTTGATGATGTGCATGTCGCTGTCCTGGTAAACCATTTCAACCGGCACGCTCTCCACCTTGTCGCCGTTGACCCGGTAGACGAAAGGTTGCTCCAGCCCACGTTGGACGACGGTCGGCGGCACCACCAGCGCACCCTTGTCGACGGCGGTCTGGATTTTCAGCGTGACCAACTGCCCCGGCCACAACCGTTGTGCGGCGTTATTGAATTCGGCCTTGGCCCGCAGGGTTCCGGTGCTGGTATTGACCTGGTTGTCGATGAGGCTGAGTCGGCCTTCGCCGAGCAATTGCCCGGTGGCCCCGTCGGCGCCGATGTAGGCCTTGACCAGTGCCTGGTCCGGGGCAGCGATCAGTCGCTGCAGCGTCGGAAGCATCTGTTGCGGGAGGGAAAACTCCACGGCGATCGGGTCGATCTGGGTCACGGTGAACAACCCTTCGGTGTCGCTGGTGCGCAGGAAATTGCCTTCATCCACATTGCGAATGCCGACACGGCCAGTCACCGGCGAGCGGATTTGGGTGTAGGACAGTTGCACCTGCGCCGAGTCGATGGCCGCCTGGTTACCCTGGGCGGTGGCCTTGAGTTGGTTGACCAGCGCCTGTTGCTGGTCGTAGGTCTGCCTGGATACGCCATCATCGACACTCAGCACTTTGTAGCGATTGAGGTTGACCTGGGCCACCGCCAGTTGTGCCTGGCTTTCGCCGAGTTGGGCGCGGGCCTGGTCGAGGCTGGCGCGGATGGAGCGGTCGTCGATGGTTGCCAGCAGATCGCCTTTCTTGACCAATTGTCCTTCCTTGACCAGCAGCTTGGTAAGGATGCCGTCGACCTGCGGACGGATCACCACGCTGTGCAGCGACAACACCGTGCCGATCCCACTGGCAAAGCGCGGCACGTCCTTTTCCACCACGCTTACGACCTTTACCGGTACGGCGCTGGCAGCACTAGGTCTGGTGGCGGCGGGTTTCATCGAGAACCACAGGACCAGTGCGCCCAAGGCGACCAACAGCGCGACGAGCAGGACGGTTTTTTTCTGAATGTGCATGGATGCGAAGAGCCGGTTCGGGACGGTGGGATTTCTATCTGTCTTATATAGCGTTGCGAGGCGGTCAGGAAGGTGACGGCTAGCTGTCAGGGCTGTCAGTTTCGTCCCGGTTTTCCGTCGGACGGAGCGCCGCCATGGAATCTGCTTCGTGGCACCGCGATCCGGGCGGGTATACTGCTGCGTTTCGCGGCTCACCTAGCGAGCCCGGCATACCCGCCCGGAGCCTTACATGACTTCCCCGACACCATCGTCCGCGGACGAACGCTTGCAAGGCGAGCCGTCTGCCCAGACGGACAGCGATGTTTCCAGCGCTGAAGAAAAACCGGCGATCCCGGCGTTCAAGTTTCCCTTCAAGCCCGGCGAACTGGCGGCCGCCAAGGGGGCCGGGCAACAGCCTTGGTACAAGAATGGCGCAAAGAACGGCCATACCAAGACCCCCGGCGCCGCGCCTCCCGGTACGCGTCGCTCGATGGGCAAACGCTGATATTGTCCCCGGCGCCGGTCGCGGATTCAGTTCGCGACCCGTGGCCCCGTCAGGCTTCCACTCAATTCATAAGCCGTCAATTCGGCCTGGTGCGCCGCCAGAATCTCCGGCAACGATCCCCTCAGGTACTCGACCCACGTCTTGATCTTCGCATCCAGGTACTGGCGCGATGGGTAGATGGCGTAGAGGTTCAGTTCCTGGGAACGGTAGTTGGGCATGACCCGCACCAGCGTGCCGTTGCGCAGACCCTCGATGGCGGCGTACACCGGCAGCACACCCACGCCCATGCCGCTGGTGATGGCGGTTTTCATGGCATCGGCGGAATTCACCAGGAACGGTGAATTGTTGACGGTGACCATTTCCTGGCCTTCCGGGCCGTCGAACACCCATTTCTCCAGCGGAATGACCGGACTGACCAGGCGCAGGCAGGCATGGTTGAGCAGGTCGGCGGGTTTCTGCGGGCAGCCGCTGGCCTTCACGTAGGCGGGCGATGCGCAGACGATGCTGTAGGTGATTCCCAGGCGCTGGGAGACGAAGCCTGAATCGGGCAGTTCGCTGGCGAGCACGATCGAGACGTCGTAACCCTCGTCGAGGATGTCCGGCACGCGGTTGGCCAGGGTCAGGTCGAAGGTGACATCCGGATGGGTCTTGCGATACCGGGCGATGGCGTCGATCACGAAATGCTGGCCGATGCCGGTCATGGTGTGCACTTTCAATTGCCCGGCCGGACGCGCATGGGCGTCGCTGGCCTCCGCTTCCGCTTCTTCGACGTACGCCAGGATCTGCTCGCAACGCAGCAAGTAGCGCTTGCCGGCCTCGGTCAGGGCGATGCGTCGGGTGGTGCGATTGAGCAGGCGGGTTTGCAGATGGGCTTCCAGGTTGGAAACCGCACGCGAGACATTGGCCGTGGTGGTGTCGAGCTGCGCGGCGGCGGCGGTGAAGCTGCCGGCTTCGGCAACACAGCTGAACGCACGCATGTTTTGCAAGGTGTCCATGGAGGGCTCTCTTGGGAGGTGTCAAATTGTGACATGAAGTTACAGCGTGACGGGACCCGACTTATTGATTATCGCGTTTACGGTAACAAAGATTCACAGAAAGGTCGGCTTATCGCTATTGGGGGCGGTCCCTAGAATTGCTGCCAATGCGGAGCGATCTGGTGTCAAGGACCTGTGGGAGCGAGCTTGCTCGCGATGGCGTCTGTGCATTCACTTCAGTGTTGTATGCGAGGACCCCATCGCGAGCAAGCTCGCTCCCACAGGCCTTGCAGTCATCCGCAGACCGTCGTCAGCCCCTTCTTTTAGGAATATTGCGCCTGTGCCGCGTTGCATCAGCAGAGAGCTGAAGACTCTCAGTGTTTGGGTTTTGACGTTAACCATCAGTGGTTGCATCGGCACGGGAGCAATTGCGCCGCAAGGCAAGGCGTTGTCGCCCGACCAATTGGCGACCGACGAGGCGATTCGCGAGGCTGCCCACGACGCTCATTGGCCCAACCGCCAGTGGTGGAAAGCCTATGGCGACCCGCAACTCGACCGTTGGATCGATTTGGCCGTGCCAGACAACCCGAGCCTGGCCATGGCCGCCGCGCGGGTCCGCCAGGCCAGGGCCATGGCCGGAATCGCCGAGGCCGCCGAGTCACTGCAGATCAATGGCGAGTCCACACTCAAGCGCCACAACTGGCCCACCGACCAGTTCTACGGCCCTGGCGGGCTGGCCGATACCACTACTTGGGACAATAACGCCGCCCTGGGGTTGAGCTACGCCCTGGACTTGTGGGGTCGCGAGCGCAATGCCAGCGAGCGGGCCGTCGACCTGGCCCATGTCAGCGTCGCCGAGGCGCGCCAGGCGCAGTTGGAATTGCAGAACAACATCGTGCGCGCCTATATCCAGTTATCGCTGCACTATGCCCAGCGCGACATCGTCGCTGCGACCCTAGGTCAGCAAGAGCAGATCCTCGAACTCGCACAGAAACGCCTGGATGGTGGCATCGGCACGCACTTCGAAGTCAGCCAAGCCCAAGGGCCATTGCCCGAAACCCATCGTCAACTCGACGCCCTCGACGAAGCCATCGCCTTGAGCCGCAATCAACTGGCCGCGCTGGCGGGAAAGGGACCGGGAGACGGTGCTCGCTTGCACCGTCCGACCCTGGCCTTGGGTGCTGCCTTGAAGCTGCCGTCCACGTTGCCCGCCGAACTGCTCGGCCAACGCCCGGATGTGGTTGCCGGACGCTGGCAAGTGGCAGCCCAGGCACGGGGTATCGATGTGGCCCGGGCCGGCTTTTACCCCAACGTCGATCTGGTAGGCAGCCTGGGCTACATGGCCACCGGCGGCGGGGCGCTGGAGTTCCTGACCGGCAAGAAACTCACCTACAACGTCGGCCCGGCGATCTCGTTGCCAATCTTCGACGGCGGTCGCCTGCGTTCGCAATTGGGCGAGGCGACCGCCGGCTACGATATTGCCGTGGCGCACTACAACCAGACGTTGGTGAACGCACTCAAGAGCATTTCCGACCAGTTGATCCGCCGCGAGTCGATGGACAAACAACAGGCTTTCGCCGCCGAGTCCGTTGCCGCGGCACAGCGCACCTATGACATTGCGCTGGTCGCGTTCCAGCGTGGGCTCACCGATTACCTCAACGTGCTCAATGCCCAAAGCCTGTTGTTCAAGCGACAACAGGTGCAACAACGGGTGGAGGCGGCGCGCCTGAGTGCCCATGCCGATCTGGTCACCGCGTTGGGCGGCGGGCTGGAGGCTGGCAGCGACATGCCTGTGGCAAGTGATGGCCCGTGGCGAGTGTCCCTCCCGTGACGTATCTACTCATGCTGTCTCGCCTCGAATGGCGCCGTGGTTTCTTCGATTGGGCTCGCAGCGACGGTGTGACCTGGGTTTATATCTTCAAGGTCTTGCTGGCCGCGGTCCTCACGTTGTGGCTGGCGATGCGCCTGGAGCTGCCGCAGCCGCGCACGGCGATGATCACGGTGTTCATCGTCATGCAACCGCAGAGCGGGCAGGTGTTCGCCAAAAGTTTCTATCGCTTGCTCGGCACGTTGGCCGGCTCGGCGGTGATGGTTGCGTTAATCGCCTTGTTCGCCCAGCACACCGAGCTGTTCCTCGGGTGCCTGGCGATCTGGGTGGGCATCTGTTCGGCGGGGGCGGCGCGTTATCGCAACTTTCGCGCCTATGGTTTCGTGCTGGCCGGCTACACCGCGGCGATGATCGGCCTGCCGGCCCTGGCCCATCCCGAGGGTGCCTTCATGGCGGCGGTCTGGCGGGTGTTGGAAATTTCCCTGGGGATCCTCTGTTCCACCGCGGTCAGCGCCGCGATCCTGCCGCAAACCGCCAGTGCCGCCATGCGCAACGCGCTTTACCAGCGCTTTGGTGTGTTCGCCCTGTTCGTCACCGACGGCTTGCGCGGGCGCAGCCAACCCGAGGCATTCGAGGCGCGTAACGTCGGTTTCATCGCCGAAGCGGTGGGCCTGGAGGGCCTGCGCAGCGTGACGGTGTTCGAAGACCCGCACATGCGCCGGCGCAACGGCCGGCTCAGTCGCTTGAACAGCGAATTCATGGGCATCACTACCCGATTCAACGCCTTGCACCAATTGCTCGAAAGATTGCGCACTGGCACGGCGGACTCGGTGGCGAGCGCCATCGAGCCTGGATTGCAAACCCTCGCCGAACTGCTCGACGGTTTCAGCGCACGGCCCTTGATTGATGCTGATGCGGCGCGCTTGGCGGCCGCGTTGGCAGACTACAAGGCCGACTTGCCGGCCCAGGTCCGTCGATTGCGCGCGCAGTTTTTGGAGACGGATCCCAGTGACGCGCAGCAGTTGGATTTTCATACCGCCTACGAGCTGTTATATCGGTTTGTCGAAGACCTGCACGGCTACGCCCAGACCCACGCATCCCTGGCCGACCACCGCCACGAACGCGAACGCTGGGACGAGCCCTTCGTGTCGCAGACCAACGGGTTGGCGGCAGCCGCTTCCGGTTTTCGCGCTGCGTTCATCCTCTTGGTGCTGGGCAGCTATTGGGTCGCCACCGCCTGGCCGAGCGGCGCGACCATGACGATGATTGCCGCTGCCACCGTCGGGCTGTCCGCCGCCACGCCGAACCCCAAGCGCATGGCGTTCCAGATGGCCTGCGGCACGTTGTTAGGGGCGCTGATCGGCTTCGTCGAAATGTTTTTCGTCTTTCCATTGATCGACGGTTTCCCCTTGCTCTGCGTGATGCTGACGCCGGTGATTGTCGTGGGCTCATTCCTCAGTTCCCGCCCGCAATACGCCGGAGTCGGGCTGGGGTTGCTGATCTTTTTCTGCACCGGCTCGGTGCCGGACAACCTGACGGTCTACAACCCGTACACCTTCATCAACGATTACATTGCGATGATCCTCGGCATGCTCGTATGTGCCGCCGCCGGCGCGATTATCCTGCCGCCCAACAGCCGCTGGCTGTGGCGTCGGCTTGAACAGGACCTGCGCGAACAGGTGGTGTTCGCCATCAGCGGCAAGCTCAAGGGCTTGGCCTCGGGTTTCGAGAGCCGCAGCCGGGACTTGCTGCACCAAGCCTACGGACTGGCGGCGGGGCAACCCCGGGTGCAACGGGATTTGCTGCGCTGGATGTTCGTAGTGCTGGAAATCGGCCACGCAATCATCGAGTTGCGCAAGGAGCAGGCGACGCTACCGGTGCATCCGGCCTACGCCGAGAGCCAGCCATGGCGCCAGGCGATTCGGGGGATGGGGCGTGCGCTGGTGCGGCTGTTCCGCCAGCCCGGCCAGAACAATCTGGAGCGCGCGCTGGTGGCGGTGGACCACGCCATCAGCCGCGTGCAGGCCACCGACGAACCTTTCGCCCCGCATTTCGACACCTCGGCCCTGCGCCGGGTGAAAAGCTACCTGCACTTCATCCGTACCTCTTTGCTCGACCCGCAATCGCCATTGGCCGGCCATGCCATGCCGCTTTCCCAGGAACCTGAACATGCCCCGTGAAATCGCCTTCCACGGCGTCTACATGCCCACCATGACCTTGATGTTCTTTATCGCCGCCGGCCTGGCCTGGGCGTTGGATCGGTTCCTGTCGGGGTTGGACCTGTACCGTTTTTTCTGGCACCCGGCGCTGCTGCGCCTGAGTCTGTTTACTTGTCTGTTCGGCGCGCTGGCGCTGACGGTCTACCGTTGAGATCGATGCGATGAAAAAGTTTTTCAGCCTGCTGGCGACGTTGTTGATCGTGGCCCTGGCGCTGTGGATCGGCCGGACATTGTGGGTGCATTACATGAACACGCCCTGGACCCGCGACGGCCGGGTACGGGCCGACATCATCAATGTCGCTGCCGATGTCAGCGGGGAGGTGGTCGAGGTGCCGGTGCGCGACAATCAGTTGGTGAAAAAAGGCGACCTGTTGATGCGCATCGACCCCGAGCACTACCGCATCGCGGTGAAGCAGGCGCGCTCCCTGGTGGCGTCACGCAAGGCCACCTGGGAGATGCGCAAGGTCAATGCCCATCGGCGCGCCGATCTGGACAGCCTGGTGATCTCAAGGGAGAACCGTGACGACGCCAGCAACATCGCCGATTCAGCCCAGGCTGACTACCAGCACGCCCAGGCGCAGCTGGAGGCGGCCGAGCTGAACCTGGCCCGCACCGAGGTTCGCGCGGCGGTCGACGGATACGTCACCAACCTCAACGTGCACCGTGGCGACTACGCGCGCATCGGCGAGGCAAAAATGGCCGTGGTGGATATGAATTCGTTCTGGGTCTATGGCTTCTTCGAAGAGACCAAGCTGCCCAAGGTGCGGGTCGGGGATTCCGCGCAATTGCAGTTGATGAGTGGCGAGGTGCTCAAGGGCCACGTGGAAAGTATTTCCCGGGGGATCTACGACCGTGACAATCCCCAGAGCCGTGAATTGATCGCCGACGTGAACCCCACGTTCAACTGGGTACGCCTGGCCCAACGGGTGCCGGTGCGCATTCATCTGGACGAAGTGCCGGATGACGTGCTGCTGGCGGCGGGGATGACCTGCACCGTGGTGGTGGAGCCATACAGTCACCGCTAATTCCCTCGCCACAACGGCAAATAAGACCGGAACGATTACAGTAACCGACCCAAACCGAACCGCTTCATCAAGCCTTTCTCCAGCAACCCCTTGGGCAGCAGGCCGGCCATCAGCGGTAACGCACGACTGCCATTGCCCAGGCGCAGCAGGCGGGGTGGCTTGGGCTGTTGGATAGCCTTGAGCAGCGCGGCGGCGAATTCGCTGGCCGGGGTCGGGTTGTCCTGGGATGCCTTGGCGCGGGCACGAATGCCGTCGCGCAGCGGCCACCAGGGCGATTGCTCACTGATCAACTGTTCGGCCTCGTGCCCGGCGTTCTTGGCGAAGCTGGATGCGATGGCGCCGGGCTGGACTTCCATCACGCGGATGCCGAACGGCGCCAGTTCCATGCGCAACGCATCGCTCAGGGCGTGTACCGCTGCCTTGGAGGCGCAGTAGGCGCCGGCGAATGGAGTGACCAGCACACCGGACACGCTGCCGATGTTGACCACCAACCCCTTGGCCTGGCGCAGCACGGGGAACAATGCGCGGGTCACGCCGACGATGGCGAACACGTTGGTTTCGAACTGGCGCTGCATGGCCGGCACGCCGCCGTCCAGCAGCGGGCCCATGGCGCCATAGCCGGCATTGTTCACCAGCACGTCGAGGCCGCCGTGTTGCTGGTTGATCCGCTCGCTCAACTGCTCCAATGCCTGGCCGTCGTTGACGTCCAGTTGCACCGCTGTGAAGCCGGCAGCGCTTAGCTGCGCCACGTCTTCGGTCTTGCGCGCGCTGGCCCAGACCTGGTAACCGCCGGCCTTGAACGCGTCGGCGAGGGCGCGGCCGATGCCGCTGGAACATCCGGTGATCAACGCAACGGGCATGGCGCTTTCCTTGGGTAACGTTGTGATGGAATCAGTTGGAAAAACTACCCTGCAACCGCTCGGCACGAAACTCCAAGGTTTGCGGGCGATAGCCGGGGCGCAACGGCGGCAACGGCAGGCAGTCTTGCCAGTCGGCGCCTGGTTGCAGTTCGCCAGGGCCGCGATAGCGGGGTGAGCTGTAGACGTTTTCGGCCAGGTTGATGGTGTCGCCGGGCGCGTAGGCCGCTATACGCCAGTGCAGCTCGGTCAACGGCACGTCGTTGCCATTTTTCAGGCTCAACGACAGCGGACGATCAGCAGGGCAGCGCTCAGGCGCATAGGCAATGCGCACATCCAGGCGATCCAGTTGCCGGGTTTCGCGGTTTTCCTGCCAAAGCACCCACGCCGCGACCAGCCCCAGCCCGACGAACGCCGCCAGGGAAACCGGCAAGGCCTTGGCCGGGTAGCGCAATAGCAGGATGAGCCAGGTGATGACCAGCGCGACGCCGATAAGCATGTTGAAGCCTCCGTTCCTATCGCCACATCCTACCGAAGGGCGCGGGGGATGGATATTCATCTGCCCTGCACCGTCCGTCGTCACTGTCATACATGACAGTAGGCAGCCTTGCGCGACCGTTGGTTAGATGTGCCGGGTTACCTGGCACTTTACGGAGCTGCTGCTGATGGGCATGGATTATCGAACGCCGACGTTAATCGCTGTCGACTCGCGTAGCTTGCCGGTTCGTTCGATTGGCTATTGCCGCAGCCGTGCGGATAGCCCCGCGCAGCGGCGCATCAACCGCAGCCTCTTTGACGTGGCTGGGCACACGTTGAAACAGTGGGATCCACGCTTGTGGGCCTTGCAGGAAACGGGCGAATCGACGCCCGCCAATCTTTCAGCGGTTTATTCGCTGTCCGGCACTACGCTGCAGGCAGACAGCGTCGATGCCGGCCGGCAAACCGATCTGTCGGGTCTCGCCGGTGAAGTTCTACTGGGTTGGGACAGCCGAGGGACGCAGCGCGACCTGCTCCATGACGAACTGCTTCGCCCCGTGGCGGTGTTCGAACAAGGCAGCGGGCAGCCGCGCCGGTGTACCGAACGCCTGACGTATGGCTCTCCGGGCCAGGGCGATCAGGACCACAATCAGTACGGGCAATTGATCCGCCACGACGACACGGCGGGCACCTTGTCACTGGCATCCTTTGCCTTGACCGGGCATAACCTCCTGCAGGAGCGCCGCTTCATCCTCGATGCGGCTCTGCCCGATTGGCCGGAAGCCGAGGGCGATCGCGAGCACCTGCTGGAGCCGGGAGACGGCGCCGTTTCGACGTGGCGCGTTGGGCCGTTGGGCGATGTGCTGGAGCGGGTCGACGCCAGGGGCAATCGACAACGGCAAGGCCTTACGCTCGATGGCCGGCTGTCAGGCAGCCAATTGCTGTTGGAGGGGCAAGACGATTGGCAGGCGTTGGTGAGCGACATTCGCTACGACGCCCAAGGACAAATCGAGCAGGAAACAGCCGGCAACGGCGTGCTGACTTCACTCACGTATGACCCAGAGGACGGACGCTTGTCGGAACGCCAAGCCATGCGTGCCGACCATGTGCTGCAACATTTGCGCTACGACTACGACCCAGTGGGCAATGTGCTGGGCATCGAAGACCAAATCCTGCCGATCCGCTACTTCGCCAACCAGCGCATCGATCCGATCAGCCGCTTCACGTACGACAGTCTTTACCAACTGATCGAAGCCACGGGTTGGGAGGCGGGAACGGTCAACCAGGGCCCGGATTCGGTGGGACGCAACGACCCGGCGGCGGTCAGCAATTACCGACAGGCCTACCGCTACGACGAGGCTGGCAACCTGTTGGAGCTGACTCACGTCGGCGCCCAAAGCCATGGCCGGGAAATCAAAGCGGCTCGCCACAGCAATCGCTGCCTGCCTTACCGCAACGGCGTGCCGCCCACCGAGGATGAAATCGCCGCCGCGTTCGATGCACAGGGCAATTGCCTGGAGCTGGACGCCGGTCGGTTCCTGGCCTGGGATCTGCGCAACCAGTTGAGGTCGGTCACGCCCATCGAGCGCGACTCGGGGCTCAACGACAGCGAAGCGTATGTCTACGACGGCGGCGGACAACGGGCGCGCAAACTTCGCACCTTGCAGACCGGCACCCGCACGCTGGCTGCCGAGGTGCGATATCTGCCGGGGCTGGAGTTGCGTGCCGACAGCGGCACGGGCGAGGCATTGCAAGTGATCGTCGCCCAGGGCGGGCTCAGCGAGGTTCGGGTCCTGCATTGGGAAAGTACGCCGCCGACCGGAGAGAACGACGCTTACCGGTTCAGCGTTGCCGATCATCTGGGCTCGGTCGGCCTGGAGGTCGCCCTTGATGGGCGGATTATCAGCCGTGAGCATTTTTATCCTTTTGGCGAGACGGCCTATTCGGCTGGGGAAAATGCGATTGAGGTGGGCTATAAGACCGTTCGTTATTCAGGCAAGGAGCGGGATGCAACGGGGCTTTATTACTATGGCTTTCGTTATTACGTCCCGTGGTTGCAGCGTTGGGTTAATCCGGATCCGGCGGGGGCGGTGGACGGTTTGAATCTATACGCGATGGTGGGAAACAATCCGCTGACATTTGTGGATACGGATGGGCGCATAAAGGAAGAGGCGGCGAGTGATAAAGGAGGCACAACACCGTTTATACCCAGTGCTCCCCCGTTCATGCCGCTATCAGTTATTCCCCAACCGCCTTCTGCGCCGGGGCCTCCTCCGCCACCGCCTTTAGCGCCGGGCCCTCCGCCCCCACCTGCGGCAGGCGCGTCATCCGCTTTATCAGTGGCTCGTCCACCGGAGCAGGGCGAAATATTTTCGCCCATTAACTTAGCGCCTCCTGAGGTGCGGGATTATGAGCCCACAGCTTCGTGGAACGTAGAAAATTATGTGGATCTTGCTGAGCTTTCCAGGAAGATAAGCGATAGGTTCAAGCTGCCAAGACAGGTAATTGCCTTAGAGCAAGTTTCACAGCATAGACTTAATACATTGATGAGTGCGGATAGGCGAATGAGTCCAGACGGAGAGTTTAATGAGTTTGGAGCTCCCGCATGGACGGCACCCGACGGGCGGATTTATATGGTGGCGGCCGCACCGGATTATTCGAATAACGGTCAGATTGATGCGGATAAAATCATATCGACCATCATTCACGAAAGTCTGCATTTTTCCTCCTTTGAACATGTAGGTCTTCAGGCGGTAACTGATATGACTGTGGCGCACGGTAATTATGATGAATACGTAACGGACTATTTCGCCAATGAGATTTTTACTGAAATGTTTCCCGGTAGAGTCTACAAGACCGGCTACTTTACAAGTGGGAATAATGGATACCTGCATTGGGGCGGTAACATGGCTAAATATATGATTGACTCTGGCCATCTAACGCGTGCCGACTTGGAAAATGGGTACTTTCGAACAGGGAAGCTGAAAAAATTGTCAGCTTCATCAATGTCAAAATGGCAAGACTTTGCCAAGCAGAATCGAAGACCTCTGAGAATGTGACCAGGCAAAAAAAGCCCCCACCCAACCCACTGCGGATAGGGGACGCAGTGGGCTGGATGAGGGCTTCTTGTCTGGCTGATCGTTGCTGATCTTATTGGGCGATAGTCTTCACCGACACGCCGCGCTCCAGTGGGGTGGAACGACCGTAGATATCTTCGAAGCGCTCGATGTCGTCTTCGCCCAGGTAGCTACCAGACTGCACTTCAATGATTTCCAGCGGGATCTTGCCCGGGTTGCGCAGGCGGTGAACCGACGCGATCGGGATGTAGGTCGACTGGTTTTCGGTCAGCAGGAACACGTTCTCGTCGCAGGTCACTTCAGCGGTGCCGCTGACCACGATCCAGTGTTCGGCGCGATGGTGGTGCATCTGCAGCGACAGGCACGCGCCCGGCTTGACCGAGATGTGCTTGACCTGGAAGCGACCGCCCATGTCCACCGAGTCATAGGAACCCCACGGACGATAGACCTCGCAGTGGTTCTGGGTTTCGGTGCGGCCCTGGGCATTGAGGGTGTTGACCAGCTGCTTGACGCCTTGGACCTTGTCCTTGTGGGCGATCATCATGGCGTCCTTGGTCTCGACCACGACGATGTTGTCCAGGCCGATCACCGACACCAGCTTGCCGTTGCCGTGGATCATGCAGTTGCGGCTGTCCTGGACCACGACGTCGCCCTTGGTGACGTTGCCGTTGGTGTCTTTGGCATTGACTTCCCACAGCGATGCCCAGCAACCGACGTCGCTCCAGCCCGCCGACAGCGGCACCACGCAGGCGCGCTGGGTTTTTTCCATTACCGCGTAGTCGATGGAGTTGTCCGGGCAGCAGGCGAAGGTGGCGTCGTCGAAGGTGATGGTGTCGGCGGTCTGCTCGCTGCGCTCAAGGGTCAGCAGGCAGGTGTCGTAGATGTCCGGATCGTGTTTCTTCAGCTCTTCGAGGAAGCGACTGGCGCGGAACAGGAACATGCCGCTGTTCCAGAAGTAACCGCCGGCTTGGACGAACTCGGTAGCGCGCTTGACGTCGGGTTTTTCGACGAAGTGGGACACGCGGCTCACGCCTTCAGGCAGCAAGGCGTCGTTGGTCGACTTGATGTAGCCGTAGCCGGTTTCCGGCTTGGTGGCCGGGACGCCGAACAGCACCATTTCGCCACGCTCGGCCGCCACGGTGGCCAGGGCCAATGCGCGTTGCAGGGCTTTCTGATCCTCGATGACGTGGTCCGCCGGCAGTACCAGCATCAGTTCGTCGCGGCCTTCGTTGACCAGCATCATCGCGGTCAGAGCCACGGCCGGCGCGGTGTTGCGACCGAACGGTTCCATCAGGATGCGCTGGGCTTCCAGATTCTGGGCGGACAGCTGCTCGTTGACGATGAAACGGTGCTCTTTGTTGCAGACCACGATCGGCGTGTCCATGCCTTCGAACACCAGGCGCTCGAGGGTCTGTTGGAACAGGGTGTGTTCGCCGGTCAGGGCCAGGAACTGTTTAGGGAATTGCTTGCGCGAAAGCGGCCAAAGACGTGAGCCACTACCACCTGACAAGATCACCGGAATCATGTTTGTTACTCCTTTGAAGCAAAAATGGTTTTAGAGCTACTGCGTTCTGTCGTTTCACTCTCTTGTTTTTGTTCCGTATCCGAATGACACCTGTGTCCTGTGGGAGCGAGCTTGCTCGTTCCCACAGGTGAAGCGTCAGTCAGAAAAACTCATCAGCGGGTGGACACCGGGCGCTTGACCCAGACAGGCGACAGGCTGCTGCCAGAACCAGTCACGTACAGTACGGCCGCTTCGCCGCGCTCAAGGGCTACTGGCTTCACATCGCCGACTTTCTTGTCGCCTTCGTACAGAGCCAGGGACACCTTCACCGGGTTGATTTCACGTTCGCCACGGCCCTTGGCCGCTACCTCCTTAACCACGTCGGTCTTGCCGTCGGCGGTCTTGAGGGTCAGCTTCTTGTCGCTGAGGTTCTGTACGCGGACCAGGGATTTCTGCTTGTTCTTGAACGGTGGTTCTTCGATCAGTTGTGGCTGGCCGCTGGCGTTGTTGACCAGGGTGTAATAGTGATCGGAGGCCAGTTTAACCGGTACGGTCTGGCTGCCTACCTTGGCGCTGTAGTCGCCGCCAGGCATGAAGCTGAAGTCGCTGCTGGCCAAGGGGGCCACGTCGCTGATGTTGGTGCTGCCGACGGTGGCGCTGACTTCGGCGTTGCTGGCGTTGTAGACCCGCACGAAGCTCGAGCCTTTCGGCGCGACAGGGCCATACAGGGCCGAGTCACCGGCGAAGGCTGAGAAGGAAAGGGCGCTCATGCTGGCGACCAGGGCAACGGCCTTGAAGGAGCGAGCAGCGAGACGACGAGGAGTAGTGTTGAAAGTCATGATGGACCTCTCTTTCAGTTTTGCGCCCGGTCGGGCGTCTCGGATTGTGTGTTAGCAGCTACGTTCTGTTGGCGGGTGCCGGCTTGCTTGAGTTCGGCGACCCATTGCGGATCGGCGTCGCCGATCTCGTTGTTCACGGGCAGATAACGTTCAGGAAACTCCCAGATCAGCACCTGTGGCGGGCTGTTCTTGAAGGCGTCGCTCTTGAGGTAGCTGAGCATCGGCAGAATCGGGCCATGGCCGTCTTCGGCGTAGTTGACGACGTCGCTGTGCAGCGCTTGCTTGAGAGCACCGACGAAGTTCCAGTTGGGGTTGGCGCTGTAGCTGGTGCCGATCAGGGCCACGGGCACCTGGGCATCGGCGAACAACGCGTCATCGCTGGCCGGCTGGTCGTCGGCTTCGCGGGTGTTGCGCTTGACTAGCGGCTCCTGGGCCGGCATCAGGTTTTCGAACAGGGGATCGAGCGGCAGGAACTGACGCAGGTCGCCCTTGTGGATGATCTTCTCCGCAGGCTCGGTGACAAAACGCTGTGGTTCGCCATTCAGTGGTGTGCGTTCGGCAATGGCTTTGGCCAGATGTTCCGCGGCAATTTGCGCGCCTTCCGGCGTCCAGTGAGTGTCGGTGCGCAGGAACACCTGCTGGCCGCTCTGCTTGGCCTGTTGCAGCGGGCCGAGCAGATCAGGAGCGAGGATCTTGTCCGTCGCCACGCGGGCGTGGAAGTCCTGGTACAGGTTGGCGTGGATGCTCGACGGCTTCACTTCACCCAGGTGCTCGGGATACAGCCGCGCCTTGGCGGGCACGATCGCCATGACCAGGGTGATGCCTTGTTCCTTGAGCTTCTGGCGCACGCCTTCGATCAGCGCGTAGTTGCCTTGCAGGTTCTGCTCTTCGTTGACGATCGGGTTGAACTCTTCGTCGCTGAACAGCCACTGGTCGCGGCCCAGGACCACGCCCTTGCGGCCTTCGTTGAACAGTTTGTAGTCCAGCGCGGCCCAGATGTTGGTGCCCAGGCGCTTGATCGGGAATTCATCGTCGTAGTGCGTTTCCACGGCCTTGGCCCAGCGACCGTTGAGCACGGTCGCATCGGGGTTGGTGCTAAAGCCTAGGAAGCTGCGCATCGACCAGATACCCAGCGCCGTCAGGATCAACATAAACAGCGCGACGTAGAAGATGCGTAATGAGCGGGTCATGTCCGGATCCCTCAGAACTGGAAGTAAAGGAACGGCGAGAAGCTTTGCGCCGACAGTTTGAGAATCGAGGCGATGAACAACAGCAGTACCAGGGCGCGCATCACATAGCGTGACCAGTCCACGGTCCAGTAGGCCGGTTGCACCTGGGCTTCGAGGCCCACGGTGTAGCCAGGTTCATGGATGGTCGACGGGTTGTCGCCCGGTACGGCTTTGATCAGCCCCGGTTGCGCGGTGGCCGGGCCATTGGCTTCGGCGCTCACCTCAGGCTTGGCCTTGACCGGCGGACGGTTGGTGTAGAAGTCCCGCAGGCCGAAGAAGGCGAGGGTGATGTAGGCCACCGCCAGCGTGGCGATCTGCAAACCGGTGAGGTTGGCGCGGGTCAGTTCCGACAGCGACCAGTCGTTGAAGCTGAACATCGCGCCGTACATGCGGCCGGCGACGTGCAGGTTCTCGGCGCGGAAGATCACCCAGCCCATCACCACTAGCAGGAACGTCAGTGCCCAGCGGATCGGGTTGATGCTGCGCGGGTTGGTGTCGATGCCCACGGCTTTTTCGATCGCCAGCCAGATCCCGTGCCACGCGCCCCAGATCACGTAGGTGATGTTCGCGCCGTGCCACAGACCACCGAGCAGCATGGTCAGGAACAGGTTGCGATAGGTCATCAGCGTGCCTTTGCGGTTACCGCCCAGGGTGATGTAGAGGTAATCGCGCAGCCAGGTCGACAGGCTGATGTGCCAGCGACGCCAGAACTCGGTGATCGATTGGCTGATGTAGGGCTGCTTGAAGTTTTCCATGAAGCGGAAACCCATCATCAGGCCCAGGCCGATGGCCATGTCGCTGTAGCCGGAGAAGTCGAAGTACAGCTGCGCCGTGTACGCCAGGGCGCCAAGCCAGGCATCGCCCGTGGTCGGGTTCTGCAGAGCGAAGCAGTGGTCCGCCACCACCGCCAGGGTATCGGCGATGAAGACTTTCTTGATGAAGCCCTGCATGAAGCGCGTGCAGCCTTCGGAGAATTTGTCCAGCGTATGGGTGCGGTTGTTGAACTGATCGGCCAGGTCACGGAAACGCAGCACGGGGCCTGCGATCAAGTGCGGGAAGATCGCCACGAATGCCGCGAAGTCGATCAGGTTGCGCGTGGCCGGCGTATCACCGCGATACACGTCGATGATGTAGCTGATGGACTCGAAAATGTAGAACGAGATGCCGATCGGCAGCAGCACGTGGGTCAGGATGAACGGGTTGAGCCCGAAGCTGGTGATGATCGCGTTGAGGCTGTCCACGCCGAAGTTGGCGTACTTGAAGTAGCCCAGGATGGCCAAGTCCACGCCCACGCCGAGCAGCAGCCAGCGCTGGGCCGGCTTGGTGCGCACGCCGGCGGCACCGACTTTCAGGCCGATCCAGTAGTTCCACAGGGTGACACCGGCGAAAAGGGCCAGGAAGTCCACGCGCCACCAGGCATAGAACACATAGCTGGCGATGAGCAGCAGCAGGTTGCGATAGCGTTGCCCGCTCAGGTAGTACAAGCCGAGAAAGATCGGCAGGAACAGGAACAGGAACACATTGGATGAAAATACCATCCCGATCTCTCCTTGTTGAATCAACAGTCAAGGGCCAGAGCCCCCCCAAACCCCCCCATGAAAACCGGGGGGTTATTGCATTTCGAACGCTTGCTTACCTGTGGCGAGGGAGCTTGCTCCCGCTCGGCTGCGAAGCAGTCGCATCGTCAGGCTTGGGGGCGCTATGCACCCCAGCGGGAGCAAGCTCCCTCGCCACAGCAAATGTGTTGAGTCTTAACTACCTTTCTCGCCTTTCTCCCGCGAAGGGTCATACACCCGGGTCAAGTCCCCGCCGAGGCGGAAGGTCTTGAACGGTTGCATTTCGTGCTTGCGTTCCAGCACGTCCTCGGAGCAGGTGTAGAGGCTGCAGAACGGTTCGAGCCAGGCGAATTTCGAATCGATCTTCAGATCCTTCATGTCCTGTTCTTCGCCGTTTTTCTCTTCGAAGATGTCCGGGTCTTTCACCCCGGCGAGCACTCGTTCACCCAGTCGCTTGAGGGCACCGTTGTTTTCCTGGCGCAGGTCCACGCCGTTGACCTGGGCGAAGCTGGCGATCATCGCCAGCGGTGGCAGGGCGTAGTTGTGGTAGGACAGGGCGCGTTGCTTGCGCTTGAGTTCGTTGGGCAGATAGCCCTCGGCATCAACCTGGTTGGCGCCGACCTTGTATTCTTTGACGGCCCAGTCGAACAGGTCGCGACGGTTGGTCGCCACGGACGTGGCCATGACCGACCAGGCGGCCCAGTACGAATGGTTGTTGATTTTCTCCAGCGGCAGGTTGTCCCAATCGCTGACCACCTGGTCGGCCATCTTGCTGAACCAGGCTTCGATCAGTTGCGCCTGTTCTTGATGGTTCGCCAGCGGGCGCGACTCGGAGAACTTCAGGCGCACATAGGCCGAAGCCATGCTGCCCAAGGCCCATTTGCGCATGGACTTGCCGGTGTGGTTGAAGTCCTTGGACATCAGCGCATCGGCCTTGGCCCAGGCGGTCAGCCAGTTCAGCGTGCATTCAAGCTGCTCGGGACGACCGTCGCGCATGAACTGCATGACTTGTTTGCTCACGCCGCGCTCGATCCTGGTGATGTCGGCGGTGCTGTCGCGGAAGGCTTTTTCCGATTGCAGGTTCAGCGTTGCGCGAGCTTTGTCGGAGCCCTCGTATTTGCTGCGAAACTGCAGCGAGCCCGTGTATGGCGTCGGCACTGCCTCGCAGCCCTTGCCGCCGTCGCCTTCCTTGACCTTTTCAATCGGTGCGAAGTAGCCCTGTGGCGGGCGCAGTGGCGCCGCGGCCTGCGTGGCCCCGGCGAACATCGCCAGGGTCAGCAGGGACGGAGCCAGCAGCGTTTTCAACGTTCGGGTGCGCATGGTTCTGGTCATGAGACGAGACCTCATTGTCCGATTTGAGCCGTTTGTTGCTCGGCTTGCGGAGATGCATTGCGTTTGCAGACTTTCGCTTCGATTTGCAGTGGTTCTTTACCGGCTTCGGGTCCCTGGACTTCGACAGCCAGCAGGTTCTGCGAGGCCCAGTCTTCGTCGGTGCGCAATTGGAAGGCGAAACGTCCGTCGGTTTCGGAGGTGTTCGGTTTTTCGATCTTGATGTCCTCGTGGCGCCCATTCATGTACCAGAGGGTGGCTTGCAAGGTTTTCACCGAGGTGTCGGCGAAGCGGATGTCGATCTGGTGACTGCCGTTACGCAGGTCCATATTCTTGCTGTTGACCATCAATTCGTTCTTGCCCGGCTTGAGCTTGGCTTTGCTGCTCATCAATGCCGGCTTGCCTTCGCAACCGTTGTTGTCCAGCAGCGCCATCATCTGGCGGTAGATGGTTTCCTGGTCCAGGCGATACAGCGGCGAGAATTCCCAGATGAGGATCTTCGGTGGGTTCTTCTGGAACTCTTCGCTGCCCAGGTACTGGATCATCGCACCCTCGAAACCGCCGCCCGGGAAGGCTACGTTGAGGATGTCGGCGCCGATGGCTTCTTGCAGGAACCCGGCGAAGTTGTAGTTCTTGCCGCTGTGACTGGTGCCCACCAGCGTGATTTGCGGGTCGCCCGCATCGCCGAACAGGTCGCCATCGCCCGCCTCGCCCTTGGGCTCGGTGGTGAACTGGTCCATGTACTGGATCGCATAGCTGGTGCCACACAGTTGCCCGGCCATGTTGTGCAGGGTGCCGGTCTTGCCCATGCGGCCGGACTTCTTGGTCTCGAATTCACGCTTGGGAATGTCGGCGAATGCCGGGATCTGCTTGACCTTCTCGGCCACGATCTTCGCCGTGCGCTGGGCGCCGTACGGGGTCCAGTGCTGGTCGCCACGGAAGTAGAAATCATGGGCCGGCAGGGTTTCGGGCAGGTTTTCGTTGGTCAGCGGCGACAGGTCCGGCACCACGTAACCCATCTGGGCGAAACGGCCGAGCATGGTTTTGTAGTTGGTCAGCGCCTTCTCGTAGTCGAAGGCGGCCTTTTCCTGCGGGTTGAGCTTGTTGCGGTTCACCAGGCCCCGGGTCGGCTGGTAGACAAGCACCAGTTCTACGCCTTTTTTCTTGAACGCATCGTGCAACTGCTGCATGCGCTTGTAGCCGGCCGGCGTGGTGTTGAACTCCGTGCGCAGGTCTTCCTGGGTACGGAACAGCCAATCGCCCTGGGCCTGGACCAGCGTGGTGAAGTTCTGCTGGTAGCGCGTGGTGTAGTTTTTCGCGTCATGGGCAGCCGGGCACAGGTTGCAGCAAGGTTCGGCGGTAAAGGTCGGTGCTTTGACTTCATCGGCGCGCGCGCCGCTTGCGGCGGCGAGAATGCCGGCGGTCAGGGCGGACAGGCCCAGAAGTTTGATCATGTGTGGGTTCATAAAGGTCATTCCTCAGTCCCGCAATTCGGTCTGGCTTTCAACAGGGTCGATCAGCACGGCTTTTTGCTGGCGCACCAGCAGGTCGAGGATTTCGTCCTGGCGTTCGCCCAGGATCCCCGTGAAGCTGATGCCGCTGGATTTGGTCGGCGCGAGCATGGACACGCGGTACAGCTCGACGCTCAAAGGCGAGTCGATGGACAGCGGGCCGCTGCCGTTGCCGGCCAGTTCGCCGCCGACCACGATCAGCGACACCTCGGTGTCGAACGGGTCGAGCTTGATGTCCCGGTCGGTGTCGGACAGGTCTTTGATGTGGCCATACAGACCGGTCAGGCCATTGGCCATGGACAGGTTTTCGTACAGTCGGATGTTTACGCTGTTACGAATCCGGATGCCGTGGCGCTGGTTGCTGATCACCTTGTTGCCCCACAACAGGTTGTCACCACTCTCATAAAGCGTGATGCCGTCGGTGTGGTTCTTGTAGATCTCGTTGTAGGCGATCACGTTGTTCACACTGTTGCGGTCGATCACCACGCCCGAGAGCTTGTTGTCGTAGCTGCGGTTGTTGAAGATGAAGCTGTCATTGACCTCACGGGAAATAATGATCCCGTGCTTCTTCTTGGTTCCGTAAACGGTGTTGTCGGCAATGATCAGCCGATGGGAACGGTCGTGGGGGTCGATGCCGTAGACGATGTTGTCTTTGTAGGTGTTGCCCTTGATCACAAAGTCTTCCGTTTCGTAGCAGTAGAAGCCGTACCACATGTCCGAGAACTCGGAACCGATGATCCAGCCGGTCGGTTCCGGGCGCTTGAGGACCTTGGCCATGTTCGGCGTGTACTGGGAAATACTCACGCCGTACGACTTACTGTTGGCGTAGCCGAAGCTGGCCATCTTGGTATTGACGATGTAGGTCTCGGTACCACCCCAGGACAGCAGGAACGGACGGAACTCGTTGGGCGAACGGAACGTGGCGGGGCCGTTGTCCTTTTCGCGCCAGCCGGTGACCTTGGTGTCGCGGATGAACATGTGCCCATCGTTGACCAGGAACGAGCCGCCCTCCTGGGACAGGCGCAGTTCCTGGGTCTGCTTGTCGATTTCCAGGATGCCTTTTTCGCCCACGACAATCGGAATTCGCGCCAGGAACACCCCTGGCGACGTTTCCTTGAGGTACTGCTTAGGCACTTTCTTGACCAGGTCCTTGAGGTTCATGTAACCGTCGTCGATGAAGATGGCCTGCGGGATGCCGTGCTGACGCACCACCCACTCGGCCATCTTGTTGTCGCCGCCGATGAAGTCCTTCAAGGCGTTTTCCTGCATCATCCGGCGCACGCTGACTTTGCCGGGCTTGCTGCGCACGATCTTCGCCGCGACCGCTTCGGCGGTATAACCCTTGAGGTCGGGCAGGGTTGGCGCGGCCAGTTCCAGCGGCGCGGTCGGCGCGCTGCTGACGGTGTAGGTCTTGGCTCGTTGCAGCTCCTTGACCACGTTGCCCGGCTTGACCGCCGGTTCAACGTTGGCGAACGCCGATGAGCCGGCCAGCAGCATCGCTGCGGCCAACAGGCTGATCGAACCTTTCATCGCCTGGCTGTTCCTGAGGTAGCGGTTCATATCGGGCACTCCCATGGCCGTTCGCATCAGAAGCGCCAGATCACGTCGACAAAGGCACGATGCATGTACGAATCGACCTCTTTGCCGTAGGCGTCGCCTGGCTTGAACACGCCGCCACGCAAGCGCACCAGCGCCGACGGCTCATCTATGGATTGACTCAGCGCAGCCGGCAACAGGCCTTGCTTGAAGTACTTGGTGACCACCAGATCGACTTCCTGGCCCAGGTCCTTCTCGCCGTCGCGCAGCGGCAGGGTCGAGGTGGACAAGATGGCGCCGGTCACGTCGTCAGTGTTGTTTTGCACGGCATTGATGCCGTTGCTGCCCACCGCCTTGTTGCCGTCCACGCGCCAGAACTTGTGGTACACGAGGCTGGCGTCGTATTCGTCGCGCAGTTGCCAGGAGCCGAACAGGCTGGCGCTCTGGGTGTTGGCCATTTCGCCACGGAAGGCCTCGCCGAAACGGTGGACGCGCGAGCGGGTGCCGGTGAAGTTCGAGCGGTTACTCTGCAGGCCGTTCTGCTCGTAGTCCTCGCTGGCGCGGGCGTAGGCCGCACCGACTTGCCATTGCGGATCCAGACGCAGGCGGATACCCAGGTCGGTGGCCCAGCCGTCAACGTCGTCGCTGCGCTTGAGCTGCGCGGGGCGGGTGCCGTCGGCGTCGAGCGGGTTGACGGTGTCGCGGTCGCCGGTCATGCCGGTGATGCTTGCCCAGTAATTGACGGTGTTGGTGTTGCGCCAGTTGTAGGCATCGCTGTTGGCTTCCAGGCCGAGCCAGGTCAGGTCACCGTTCTGGGTCTTGTCCAGGGTGTCGGTGGCTTCGCCCGGGGTCGGGTAGTCCAGGCTGCCGTTGTCATGGGTGTGGTGCGCGCGGATCCCGGCCCATTGGCCTGGCATCCATTGGTACGCCACGTCACCGTAGACGTGCAGGCGATCCTCGTCCTGGGGCGACAGTTCCTTGAGGTCGGTGCGGTATTCGCTGAAACGCTCGGCCACGCCCAGGTTGGCGCGCAGCAGGGTGGTGTCGAAGGTCCAGTTCAGGGCTTCGATGTTGGTGTCGCGCCATTGCCCGTCGTCGTTGCGCAGGCGCTGGCGACCGAACTTCAACAGTTCGCCCGGATAAGGCGTGAGGCCGCTGTAGCCAATCCAGAATTCGCGCATTGCCAGGTAGCTTTTTTCGGCTTCGCGATCACCGCTGTCGGTTTGCTGGGTCGCGTCATCCGACTGCTGCAGCGTGTCGGTCTCGATGATGTCGGTGGATGTCACGGCCTGGGCCATGGCGTAGCCGCTCCAGTTACCGCTTTCGCCATAGATCCAAGGGCGCAGGTCCAGGCCGATACCGTTGACGTCGCCACCGCTCTGGGTGCCGAGGTCGCGGTCATCTTCGGACTGGCCGGTGATCTTCACTTCCAGGCCGAAATTCTTGCTTTCGGTCAGCGCCGCCAGGGTCGGGCAGGACCACAGCAGGGCAAACGACAGGCCAATACCAGCCTGTACAAAAGGGTTGAGCTTCAAAAGCTTCATAGAGGTTCCTCGCCGTCATCTTCTTTTAGGGCTTGCAGTTCAAGCGTATCGGGGCTCATGGCGCCGCGAATGGCCTGCTCTTGTTGTAGCAGGCGTTGCGCTTGTGCAAGTTGTTCCGGCGGTAATTGTGCTTCGAGGGTCTGGGCAAGCTCGGTGGCCTGCGGGGTGTTTTGTGCCTTGGCCAACTGGCTGAACACGTAAGCGTTGACCGGGTTGGGCTTGGTGCCCTTGCCTTGGGAGAACAGCTGGGCAATGGCGTAGTCGGCGCTGTTCTGGCCGTTGCGGGCGGCCTTGAGCAGGTGGTCCAGAGCCTTTTGCGAGTACACCTGGCCCAGATAACCACGGCGATAGATCTGGCCGAGGTAATAATCGGCCGCCACTTCACGGCCCACGGCTTTCTGGAAGTGCGCCTCGGCGACCTTGGCGTCGGCGGGCACCCACTTGCCTTCGTAATACAGCTTGCCCAGCAACAGCTCGGCGCGCGGCTGGTCGGCGGCGCGGCCGTTTTCCAGGTACTGCATCATCTTGTCGACGTCACCCAGCTCGGGGAAATCGTAAAGCAGCTGCGCCAGGCTGACCCAGGAAGCGGGGTAGCCGGGGGCGATGCCTTCGAGCAACGACTGGGCGGTTTTCTCGTCGGTCTTGCCCAGGCTCTGATCGGCCAGGACGCGGGCGACGCTGTCTACACGCTGGGCCGAGACCACACCGCGGGCGTGACCGGCTTGCATCTGCTTGATCAGCTCGGCCTGTTGTTCCGGCTGGCCGCGTTTCTGGTAGACCGTGGCCAATTCGACGTAGCAGATATCGGTGGTCGCCAGGGCGGCCTTGCAGACCTTTTCCACTTCGTCCAGGTGCTGGTCGTACGTGCCCTGGGTGCGGTAGAGCAGGATCTGCGCCAGGCCGGCTTCCGGGTAGCCGGCGCTGCGCCATTGGCTGATCTGCTGCTGGGCGTTGACGTTCGGGAAGCTGTGGGGGTATTGCAGGTACAGCATCGCCAGCGGGATCAAGGTATTGCCTTCACCGTTGGCGAAGGCTTTTTTCAACAGGCCTTCGGCTTCGTGTCTTTCAGCCTCGGTGGATCCGGGCTTGGCCACCAGCAGGCGACCCAGGCGAGCCTGGGCGCGCGGCGAGATATCGGCGGCGGCGCGGTAGGTCGCCTCGGCTTTTCTCATCTGCTCGGGGTCGCGGCTGTCCACCTGGATATCGGCCAGGCCCACCTGGGCCTCGCTGTAGCCCAGGTCTGCCAGTTGCTGATAGTTCTGCTGCGCCAACGCCGTGTCGCCGCGCTTGAGGGCTTCGTTGGCCAGACGCTGGTCGGGCAGGCCGGCGCAACCGGCCAGGCTGACGGCCAGTGCCAGGGCACACAACGCATAGCCTGTGTGGGAGCGAGCCTGCTCGCGATGCAGGCTGCTCGGAGTCTCAGACAGACCGCGTCGATCCCATCGCGAGCAAGCTCGCTCCCACAGGGAACGCGGCGCATTGTTGTTTTGTGGAGTGATCACGGGCATATCCTCGACTTAAAGACCAACGGCCATGGCTTTGTCGATCAGCCAGTTCAGGCTTGGGCCACGATCGCTGACGACTTCCACGGGACGGCCGGCCAGCGCGCTGTCGAGGGCTTCGTCGGGCTGGATCAGCACGCGGATATCGGAAGACAGGTCGGCGCTTTTCAGGCTGGTGCTGCTGACGATCTTGCCGGTACGGGTGGTGTCTTCGCCGGCCACCTGGAAGCTGACCGGTGTACCTGGGCGCACGTCGCCGAACTGGCGATAGGAGAAACGCGCTTCAACGTTGGCTTCGGCGCCACGTGGAACCAGTTGGAAGATCACGTCGCCCTTGCTGGCGTACTGGCCGTTGGAAACCAGTTGCTGGGCCACGATGCAGTCGCATGGCGAGGTGAGGGTGCCGGTCATTTGCTTGCCGAACAGCTCTTCAACCTTGGCCGGCTGCAGCTGGTTGTCGTCCAGGTGACCCTTGAGTACGTCCAGCATGCTGGTGCTGAAAGTCGCCAGCGGAGCGCCTTTGGCGGCCAGGCCGTCGGCCTTGACCAGGCTCTGCACGGTGCCGTCGCGCGGCATGGTGATGGCCATGCCCGGTACGTTGACGATGCCGGCCTGGGCGTGGCTGACGAAGTACATGCCGTATACCGACTTGAAGATGAAACCGAACGCCGCCAGGCCGACAATGAAGATGCCCAGGCTGAAGGTCACGGCGCGCAGGCGGCCGAAGGCGCTCATGCCACCGTTGTCATCTTTCTGTTTGCGGGCCTTGGTGAAGTTGTCGCGTTGCAACGTCGCCAGCACGTCGCCGACGCCCACGATGTCGCCGGCCAGGTGCGAGGTGATGATATGGCGCAGTGTCGAGATGTCACGCGGCTCCAGGTTCTGGAACTGGCAACCGGTGCGGCCGGTCTGGCGGTCGTGGGAACGGATTTGCAGCTCCACATCCATGGCCAGGCCAAGGTTGTCGATCACGAACTGCAGGCGGGCCTTGTACGTCTCGCCAACCTTGAGCGGCATCTGGCCGGCGTTGAAGCACAGCCCACCGGCCGACAGGTCCAGGACCTTGACTTCCATGGGCGTACGGTCTGGGCCGAAGAAGCGCAACTTGGCCGGGATTTTGACCCGGGCGTGTTGGCGTTGGGCTTCGGATTCATGCACTACGTTGACATTCACGGCGGTGTTCATAGGGGCGATTTCCTAGTTAATTCAGGCAAGTTCGGTCAGACCATCGTCAGCAGCACGGCGACAAAGATGCTGCCGGCGGAGAAGGTCATGGTCCGAGACGACCAGGTGTTGAACCAACGTTGAAAGCTGGCGAGATCACGGGTCAGGTGGGTGGGCTGGCGGGTCCAGGACTGTTGATCGAGGCGGAAGAACACATAGATCTTCACCATCGCGCCGACGATCTGGTTGTAATAGAGAATCGCCGGGTAGGCCGGGCCGATCCGGTGTCCGGAGCACGACAGCAACAGGGTCAGTAGCAGCCGCGTGATGCCGATCCACAGCAGGTACACCAGGATGAACGCGGTGCCGTACTTGATGCTGGCGATGATCGCCACGGTCAAGCCCAGCAGCGAAGTCCACATCGAGACGCGCTGGTCGAACAGCACCACCGACGTGAACAGGCCCAGACGCCGCAGACCCAGGCCCAGGGCCCGGGAGTTCTGCCGCAGGTTGTTGCCGTACCAACGGAACATCAACTTGCGACTCGCCTTGATGAAGCTTTTTTCCGGCGGATGCTCAACCGTGTTGATGGCCGCGTCTGGCACGTAGAACGTGTCGTAGCCCAGGCGCATCAGGCTGAACCAACTCGATTTGTCATCGCCGGTGAGGAACTTGAAGCGGCCCAGGCGCCAGTGTTGCAGCGAGTCGCTTTCCACGTCGGCGATGAAGTCCGGGTTGGTGACCACGGTCGCGCGGAATACGGACATGCGTCCGGTCATGGTCAACACGCGCTTGGACAGGGCCATGGAGCACATGTTGATGTGACGCTGGGCGAAACGCAGCTTGTGCCACTCGCTCATGATGTAGCCGCCGCGTACTTCGCAATATTCGTTGGTGGTCAGGCCGCCGACATTGCCGAACAGTTGGAACCACGGCACGGTCTTGCGCACCACGCCCTCGGCGAGGACGGTGTCGCCATCGATCACCGCGACCACCGCGCGATCGTCCGGCAGGTGGCGGGAGATGGCGCGAAAGCCGTAGGCCAGACCGTCACGCTTGCCGGTGCCAGGGATGCGCACGAAGTCTAGCTTGACGTGCTCGGGCGGGTTCATGCGGGCCCAGAGGCTCTTGACCAGCAACTCGTCGGACATTTCCACGATGGAGCAGACCACGGTGGTGGGCAGCCCGCACTCGATGGCTTCGCGAATTACCGAGCCATAGACCTGGGCGGTGGTCAGCGCATCGATGCGAAAGCTGGTCACCATCAGGTACACATGGGACGGGTCCGCCGCCTTGCCCAACTTGCGAACCTTGCGGCGCAGGTGTGGGTAGACGATGTACAGGAAGATCATGCCGCGCACGAAATGCGTTGCTCCCATGGAGTAACGCCAAATGCCCACGGCGCCGATCAGGAAGATGAAGTCCTTGGATTCGGCGTCGAACGTGGACGTGGGCAACGCCGTGGCGATGCCCATCAGTAAACTCAAGTAAAACAGCCAACCGGCGGCCTGAAGCAGGCCGTGCTTTAGCCTGTGCATAATCTGCATCCGTCTCTATCTCGGGCGGGCCCTGGGGGCGGCCCGATGGGTTAAGGCAGGCGAAAGGCCGGCCGGGGCGAGCCCCGGCCGGCTAACAGACTTACCAGCAGATGCCTTCGGTCCGGCCATTCGCAGAGGTGGCCTTGGACATGAACCCAACCAGGTCGATGACCTGCTTGCCTTCCGGTACGTTCTCGGTCAGCGCGCGGAACTTCTCGTCGCGGTTGCCGAGGATGATGATGTCGGAGCTGTCGATCACCGCGTCGAAGTCGGAGTTGAGCAAGGACGAGACGTGAGGGATCTTCGACTCGATGTAATCCTTGTTCGCACCGTGGACACGGGCGTATTCGACGTTGCTGTCGTAGATGCGCAGGTCGTAGCCCTTGCCGATCAGCATTTCCGCCAGCTCTACCAGCGGGCTCTCACGCAGGTCATCGGTGCCGGCCTTGAAGCTCAGGCCCAGCAGGGCGACTTTGCGCTTGTCATGGCTGGATACGATGTTGAATGCGTTCTGAACCTGGGATTCGTTGCTGCGCATCAGCGAGTTCAGCAGCGGTGCTTCCACGTCCAGGGAGCCTGCACGGTAGGTCAGGGCGCGCACGTCCTTGGGCAGGCACGAGCCGCCGAAGGCGAAGCCTGGGCGCATGTAGTACTGGGACAGGTTCAGGGCCTTGTCCTGGCAGACCACGTCCATTACTTCACGGCCATCGACGCCGACAGCCTTGGCGATGTTGCCGATCTCGTTGGCGAAGGTGACCTTGGTGGCGTGCCACACGTTGCAGGTGTACTTGATCATCTCGGCGACGGCGATGTCCTTGCGGATGATCGGCGCATCGAGTTCTTCGTACAGCGATTGCAGGACGTCGCCCGAGGCTTTGTCGAACTCGCCGATGACGGTCATTGGCGGCTGGTCGTAATCCTTGATCGCGGTGCTTTCGCGCAGGAACTCAGGGTTGACCGCAACGCCGAAATCAACGCCGGCTTTCTTGCCGGAGCAATCTTCGAGGATCGGGATAACGACGTTGGCCACGGTGCCTGGCAGTACGGTACTGCGGACCACGATGGTATGGCGGGTGGTTTTCTCGCGCAGTACAAAACCGATTTCACGGCACACTGCTTCGATGTAGTTCAGTTCCAGGTCGCCATTCTTCTTACTTGGCGTGCCGACGCAAATCATCGACAGATCGGTATCACGAATTGCTTCGGCGAAGTTGGTAGTACCACGCAACCGACCTGTTTGAATGCCTTGCGCCAACAGCTCGCCAAGACCCGGTTCAACGATCGGGGATTTACCCGCGTTGATCATGTCGATTTTGTCTTTGGCGACATCTACGCCAACTACGTCATGGCCCCGTGCAGACAGGCAACCGGCACATACTGCACCGACGTAACCCAAACCAAATATGCTAATGCGCATCGCATTTACCTCTGTTTTCACGCCATTAAATGGCCGGAGTTAATAGTGTTCAGCGGTCATCGTGCACTCGGAAGTGTGGAATGCAGGCGCCACAGTGCCGTGTGCAGGCATACAAAGTTCCGAGTGTCTAAATAATTGCACTCAAGTTGTGCGCAAAGCGGCCTAGTTGTTATGACCTGCCCTGTTATGCAGCCAGTCCTCGTTGGCGGGACGTCGGTGCAAAAGATCCTTCACTTCAGACTCCTGGCAAAAAGCCCACAAAATCAGAAGCTTGTGTGCTCGGGGGAGCACGTTAATAGGGGCGCGGCCTTGGCCTTGTAGGGGATACTAATGGTGCATTATCTCCCGTCCTTCAGGGTGGATCCAATTAGACGACCGTTTCGCTAAGTTGTCGTTACAACTCTGTTACTCCGGACGACGTGCCACGTAAGTTATCTCGTACATCCTCGGCGAGAATCGTTACGGGTGGTATGAGCCGTGCGTTTTGACATAGTTCCGATCCGCTCATCGCCATTTTCGAAATTTTTCGAAATATCTGCCTAGATGGCACTGCCCTCATAGTGATAGCACTCGCGTTTTTAGCCTTTAGTTTCGGGGAGTTGAGGGGGGTAGATAGTTTTGTGCCACTACTGATGAAAAATTTCCGTGCCACTACGGAAAAATCTGACATTTGTCGAGTGAAAGAAAAGTTAGCGCGGTGTGTGTTTGTTTTATTGGCGCCAAGATAGTGGCAAGTAGGGAGGGGAATCGGGATGACATCTAGCGAAGTGATCGAGGCCCCTTATCGGGGCCTGAAAGAGGTATTGCGTTATTGCGGGGCGTGGTCGCGCAAGAAGACCAGTTTTTCCGGGGTGGATTGTTCGGGGTTGTAGCGATAACCCTGCACATCAAACTCCCTTAGTGCAGTGGGATTATTAATGCGTTGTTCGATGACAAATCGGCTCATCAGGCCCCGGGCTTTTTTCGCGTAGAAGCTGATGATCTTGTACTGGCCGTTCTTGAGGTCCTTGAATTCGGTATCGATCACCCGTGCCTTCAGGGCACTGCGTTTAACCGCCGAGAAGTATTCATTGGAGGCCAGGTTCAACAACACGTCGTCACCCTGTTCGGCCAAGGCTTCGTTCAACCATTCGCTGATGCGGGTGCCCCAGAAGGCGTAAAGATCCTTGCCCCGGGCATTGGCCAGTTTCGTGCCCATCTCCAAGCGATAAGGTTGCATCAGGTCCAGGGGGCGCAGCAGGCCATATAAACCGGACAGCATGCGCAGGTGCTGTTGGGCGAAATCGAAATCGGCGTCACCGAGGCTTTGCGCATCGAGGCCGGTATAGACGTCGCCTTTGAAGGCCAGCAATGCCTGTTTGGCGTTGGCGGGGGTGAACGCCGGGTTCCAACTGCCGAACCGTGCTGCGTTGAGGCCGCCGATCTTATCGGAAACGTGCATCAGTTCGCTGATCTGGGCCGGCGAAAGTTCGCGTAGTTGCTCGACCAGCTCCTGGGAGTGGTCAAGGTATTGCGGCAGGGTGAAGCGCTCGATGGCCGGCGGTGTTTCGAAATCGAGGGTCTTGGCGGGGGAAATCACCATCAGCATGCAGACGTCTCCTTTGAGGGTGCGGCGATTCTAGGGGGTTGTCCGGGTGGACTCCAGCTATTGGGGTGATAGGGGATGGATGGTGGTGGTGCCTTTGTGGCGAGCAAGCAAGCTCCCTCGCCACAAAGGCAGGTTCTCCAAGAAGGATCAGCTATCATGCCGCGCGGGTTTCGTTATGGAGACATCCCCTTTGCGTATCGCCCTTCTATTGTCGGCCTGGTTGTTGAGTTTCGCTGCGATCGCCGCACCCAACGACGTCGCCACCTTGGACCGCAGCACCTGGCCTGAGCAACTCACCAATCCGACGCTGTTCGATGTTGCCTCGCGCGCCGAGATCCTGATGTTCGCCCGGGTATTGCTGGACGTCGATGCCATGGATGAAGTGGCGCTCAAGCAGTACCTTGGGCTGCGCTCGGTCAATATGGCGGCGGTCGACGCGCTGCGCACACGGCTGTGGCAGCGTCTGCTATCGAGTTACAACTTTGCCCAGCGAAGCTGTGAATTGGATGCCTCCTTCTGCTATCTGGTGGAAAACATGGCGACCCTGCGAGAAGAAGCGGGCAGGTTCCAACTCGATGATAATTCCTACTACATCAAGTGGGCCGAGCCGAGCCGGACCTTCCACACCCACTATCGGGACGAGTTGTTGCGCAAGGCGGCGCTGTTTCCCCAGGTCAGCAGTGAAATCGAGCGTTTCGGCGATTACGAGCGCAACGGCGAACAGATGAACGACCGGCTGTTCTTGCTGACCTTCGACAGCGGGGCCAATATCGCGCCGGATAACACCCCGTGGCTGACCGAATACCTGCGAAAATCGAACATGAACGGTACGTTCTTCGTACTCGGCAAGGATATCCAGGCGCGGCTGGCGGATCGCTCGGTCAATGATCTGCAGAGCCTCTATTCCAGACAATGCGTCGGTGTGCAGGGCTGGGAGTTTCGCTCTCACAGCTATTGGCAGGATTGGCAAGACTCGGTGCGGCGCAGTGTCGACCTGGTCAAGGGCAAGCTGCCGGAGAATTTCGTGCCGCTGTTCCGCCCGCCCCAAGGCCAACGCCGGGGCGATGCGCAATCATTCTTCCAGGCACAGGGCCTGCAAGTGGCGCTGTGGGATATCGATCCTCAGGACAGCACCAACCGCCTCAAGCCCGAACAGAGTGCCCAGCGGGCGCTGACCTTGATGCTGTTGTGGCGCCATGGCGTGATCAACTTCAACGCCAAGCAGGATGCGGTGAAAATCGCACTGCCCTGGCTCGTAGCGCAAACGGCGCAGAGCGGGATCGGCTGGGAGGAATGTCAGGACGCGTTTCGCTGAAAGATGGGAAAGGCCCGGAAACATTGGGCGGGGCGGGTTTTTTGGCATGCATTCGGTGCGACCCGACTTCCGACTTTAACGGTGCGACAGCGGTACGCCAAGGGTTATTCGTCACTCTGAAAAATAAACTTCAAAAAAGCGTCAAAGTGCTTTTTCCTGTCATGTGTTTTGGAGTATCAAGAAGTCAGACCGCCGAAACCTGCAACACAGGTGGCGTCTTCCAAGACCCAGATTGTGTGCAGTTCACCTGAATCCTCGCGGGTGAATTCGGTGGCTACCTCGAGGCGCAGCACTGTCACGGTATTGCGTCGAATGGCCCCCACATAGGTGACCGAGTATGGATGACCACGGACGTAGCCCTTCCTCCAACCAGCCAATCCTCTATGTACTCGATACCAACGTATTGATCCACGATCCAAACGCGCTCCTGAACTTCGAAGAACACCACGTAGCCCTCCCGATGACCGTCCTTGAAGAGCTGGACAAGCTCAAGAGTGGGCATCACAGCGTGGCGGCCGAATGTCGCCAGGCGATTCGCCTGATCGACAAGACCCTGGGGGACGCCTCTCCCGAGGACGTCGAACTCGGCGTACCGATCCAACGTGGCAAAAGCGGCCCCAAGGGCCTGCTCTCGATCCTGATGAGCAAGCGCACCGAACCCAACCTGGTGCTGCCTGAACACCTTAACGACAACATCATCATCAACCAATTGATCGACCTGCACGCGCGCAACAAGGATCAGGCCGTGGTGCTGGTGACCAAAGACATCAACATGCGCCTCAAGGCCCGCGCCTGCGGGATCGCGGCCGAGGACTACAGCACCGACCAGCTGGTCGACGACGTGTCGCTGCTGCCCAACGGCTACCACACGATGACCGGCTCCTTCTGGGACCGCGTGAGCAAGGTCGAGACCCGCCAGGACCATGGCCGCACGTGGCACCAGGTGCAATTGATCGACAATCTGCCGGCGGTGCATATCAACGAATTCATCATCGACGAACAAGGCTTCGTCGGCTGGATCAAGGAAATCCAGGTCGACAAACTGCTGATCCTCGACTTGCATCAGGAACCCTTGTTGCATCAGGAGGCGTGGGGCCTCAAGCCTCGTGACATCTACCAGAGCCTGGCGCTGTTCGCCTTGCTCGATCCGGATATCCACCTGGTCAACCTGTCCGGTGCGGCTGGTTCCGGCAAGACCATCCTGGCCCTGGCCGCTGCTATCGAGCAGACCATGGTCAGCAAGCGTTACCGGCGCATCATCGCCACCCGCAGCGTGCAGGGCCTGGACCAGGAGATTGGCTTTTTGCCCGGCACCGAAGCGGAAAAAATGGAGCCGTGGCTGGGCGCGATTACCGACAACCTCGAAGCCTTGCACATGGATGACGAAAGCACCCATGGCAGCGTCGACTACATCCTCAGCAAAGTGCCGTTGCAGTTCAAATCCCTCAACTACATCCGAGGCCGCAGCTTCCAGCAAAGCCTGATCTTGATCGACGAATGCCAGAACCTGACGCCGCACCAGATGAAAACCATCATCACCCGTGCCGGCGCCGGTTCCAAAGTGGTGTGCCTGGGTAACCTGGCACAGATCGACACCCCATACCTGTCCGCGACCAGCTCCGGGCTGACCTACCTGACCGAACGCTTCAAGGACTTCCCCAACGGGGTCCACATCACCCTGCAAGGCGTACCGCGCTCGATCCTGGCCGAATACGCTGAGTCTCATCTGTAACACCAGCCGAACCGGGCGACCCCACCGTCGCCCGGTTCTTCCATGCACCACATAACCCTGTGGGAGCGAGCCTGCTCGCGAATGCGGTGTGCCAGCCAAATATTTTTATCTGAAGCACCGCTTTCGCGAGCAGGCTCGCTCTCACCAAGGATCCTCAGTGTCTGCAAATTACGGGCACGACAATCAGCCCTGCCAGAATCTGACCCACGGGTTTACAATCGACGCTCCTGATCAGGAGTAACCCTGTGCTGACTCATCTCGATTCCCAAGGTCGCGCCAATATGGTCGACGTGACCGACAAGGCCGTGACGTTCCGTGAAGCCACGGCTGAAGCCTTTGTGCGAATGCTGCCCGATACCCTGCGGATGATCGTCAGTGGCGGCCATCCCAAGGGCGACGTGTTTGCCGTTGCCCGCATCGCCGGCATCCAGGCTGCGAAGAAAACCAGCGACCTGATTCCGCTCTGCCACCCGCTGATGCTCACCGGCGTCAAGGTCGAGCTCAATGCCGAAGGCGAGGACCGGGTACGTATCGTTGCCCGTTGCAAACTGTCGGGGCAGACCGGAGTGGAAATGGAAGCGCTCACCGCCGCCAGCGTCGCCGCGCTGACTATTTATGACATGTGCAAAGCCGTGGACCGGGGCATGACCATCGAAGGCGTGCGGGTGCTGGAAAAGCTTGGCGGCAAGAGTGGTCATTTCCAGGCGGATGCATCATGAAAATCACTGTGAAGTTTTTTGCTCGCTACCGCGAAGCGCTCGGCGTGGACTCGGTTAAGGTGGAAGGCGGTTTCGCCACGATTGACGATGTGCGCGCCTTGCTCGCGCAGCGTGACGGCGCCGAAGTGCTGAAAGAGCAAAACCTGATGTGTGCCCGCAACGAAGATCTCTGTCAACTCGACGAGCCAGTGGCGGACGGCGATGAGGTGGCGTTCTTTCCCACCGTGACCGGAGGCTGAGCCATGGCGATTCGGGTACAGGTGGAACCGTTCGACCCGGGCAGCGAAGTCAACGCGATGCACGCGGCCAATGTCGGCGTGGGTGCTGTGGTCAGTTTTGTCGGCTACGTGCGCGACTTCAATGACGGCCTCGATGTGTCCGGGATGTTCCTGGAGCATTATCCGGGCATGACCGAGAAAGCGCTGGGCAAGATCGCCATCGAGGCCGAGCAGCGCTGGCCATTGCTCAAGCTTGAAGTGCTGCACCGCATCGGCGCCTTGGAGCCGGGTGAGCCGATCGTTTTTGTCGGCGCCGCCAGCGCCCACCGCCAGGCGGCGTTCGACGCCTGCGCCTTTGTCATGGACTACCTCAAGACCCGCGCGCCGTTCTGGAAAAAAGAAAACACCGTCGATGGCCCGCGCTGGGTCGAAGGGCGGGACAGTGATCATGCGGCGGCGGATCGCTGGAAGCAGTAGTCCACGTCGTTTCTTCGCAATACTTATGCCCGCATCGCGAGCAAGCTCGCTCCCACAGTGGCGCTTCGTTGCACACAATGTTTGTGTCTGACACAGATCCCCCTGTGGGAGCGAGCCTGTTCGCGACGAGGCCGGTAGCCTCCCATCACTTTCGCCTGTTTCCCCAATTGACGATGTGTACATTAAAGTCCAGTATGGATTTATCAGTACAAAATCAGTCGCACCTGCCTTTCTCTGCCAAACCAACAACAACCCGCGAGAGAACGATTATGAAGAAACTCCCCCTCATCACTGGTCTGGCCTTGAGTCTGTTGGCCTCCAGTAGCCTGTTCGCCGCCGATAAAACCTTGCGCATCGGTATCGAGGCGGCTTATCCGCCGTTTGCTTCGAAAACCTCGGAGGGGAAAATCGAGGGGTTTGACTACGACATCGGCAATGCCTTGTGCGCACAGATGCAGGTGAAGTGCGAGTGGGTCGAGGGTGAGTTCGATGGGCTGATCCCGTCGCTCAAAGTGAAGAAGATCGACTTGGCCCTGTCGTCCATGACCATCACCGAAGAGCGCAAGAAGTCGGTGGATTTTACCAACAAGTATTACTTCACCTCATCGCGCCTGGTCATGAAGGAAGGGGCGTCGGTCGATGACCAGTACGCCAGCCTCAAGGGCAAGACCGTCGGCGTGCAGCGCGCCACCACCACGGACCGTTTCGCCACGGAGGTCTTTGAGCCCAAGGGCGTTACGGTCAAGCGCTACAGCAATAACGAAGAAATCTACATGGACCTGGCGTCGGGTCGCCTGGATGCGATTTTTGCCGACACCATTCCTTTGGAAGACTTCCTGTCGATGCCTCGTGGCAAGGGCTATGCCTTCGTCGGGCCGGAGCTCAAGGACCCGAAATACGTCGGCGAGGGCGCCGGGATTGCGGTGCGCAAGGGCAACACCCAATTGGTGGCGGATTTGAACAAGGCCATCGACGGGATTCGGGCCAGTGGCGAGTATCAGAAAATCCAGGCCAAGTATTTCAAGTCGGATATCTACGGCGATTGATCGATAGCCTTCGCGAGCAGGCTCGCTCCCACAGAGGATTTGTGTCGTGCACGAGATATGTGTGCAATGCGATTCAATGGGGGAGCGAGCTTGCTCGCGATGGCGTCAGGCCAGGCAACCCAAAACCTCAGCCCTTCAATTCCTTCAGATGCTTGTACACCGTTGCCCGCCCCATGTTCAGCACATTGGCCACATAGTTGGACGCGCTCTTGCCCTTGAACGCGCCTTCGGCATGCAGCGCCAACACCAGCTCGCGTTTGTGGTCGCGGGTCAGCAGGTTCAGGCTCAGTTGACGCTCGCGCATCCAGGCGTGCAGGAAAGTGTTGATCCGCTCCTGCCAGTCATCACGAAACAGTGAATCCGGCTGGGGAATCAATTTGCCTGGCGACAGGAACAGATCCAGCGCGGCCTTGGCATTCTCGAACAGCGAAATATTCAGGTTGATGCACAGCACCGCCAGCGGATGACCGTTTGCATCGCGCAGGACGCTGCTGAGGCTGCGAATCTTCTGTCCGTCCCAGTTCAGTTTTTCGTACGGCCCGATGTTACGTTCGCTGACGTCCTCACTGAGCATGTCTTCCAGGGACGAGTCATCGCCGATTTCGCGCTTGGACAGGTTATTGGCGATGTAGTCGACCTTCTGGGTGCGCAGGTCATGCAACACCACTTCCGCGTGGGGGTAGAACAGTGTGGCGATGGCATCGGCGATAGTGCGGAAGTTATCGAGTGTCGGATTGGCTTGCGGGGCATTCATGACAGGACTCCAGACGGTCAGCGCCCCGTGGAACAGGGGCGCGGGGGAGTGTGCCGCAATCGTGGCGATGCGTCACCTCACCGAAGGTCAACCCAGGCGAGTGGGCGATAGCATCGCGGCGTTCAGGCCGAAACGGGTCAAAGGCTCAGGCAGTGGTTCACCGCGCGCCAGTGCCGCGCTTGCCTGGCCCATGGCAGGGGAGGTCTGGATGCCATAGCCCCCCTGGGCCGCGACCCAGAAAAGGCCGGGCACTTGTGGGTCGAAGCCGGCCAGCAGATCACCGTCAGGCACGAAGCTACGCAATCCGGCCCAGGTGCGGGTCGGACGGCGAATGGTCAGGGTGGTCGCCTCTTCGATCTGGTAGATGCCCATGGCGATGTCCAGCTCTTCGGGCTGTACGTCGTGTGGTTCGACCGGGTCGGCATTGGCCGGAGAGCCGAGAAACATGCCAGCGTCGGGCTTCATATAGAAAGATTCGTCGAGGCTCACCAGCATCGGCCAGTCGTGGATATCCACACCCTCGGGGCCAGCGAAAATGAACGCCGCCCGCCGCTTGGGTTGCAGGCCCAGCTTGCGCGCGCCGGCCATTTCGGCCACTTGATCGGCCCAGGCGCCGGCCGCGTTGATCAGCACCGGCGCGTAGAACGTCTGGCTGGCGGTCCTGACCTGCCATCGCCCTTGGTCGTCGCGGATCAAGTCCAGCACTTCGCTGTCGGTGTGTACCTCACCGCCGCTGCGACGGATACCGCGCAGATAGCCTTGGTGCAGCGCATCGGTATCGATATCGCAAGCCGTGGGGTCGTAGATCGCGCCGTGGACTTTTTCCCGTCGCAGGATCGGCAGGCGCAGGCAGGCCTCTTCGGCGCTGAGCAATTGCATTTGCGGCACCGTGGCCTTGGCGCTGAGGTATTGGTTACCAAGCTCGGCCGGGTCGCCGATGAAGTCCACCGTCATTTCGCCGCGCGGGGTGAGCAACGGGTGTACGCAGAACCCGGCTGGTGGTGCGTCGAAGAAATCCCGGCTGGCCTGGGTCAATGCCCGTACCTGAGGGGTGCCGTAGGCTGCGGTGTACAACGCCGCCGAGCGTCCGGTGGAGTGATAGGCCGGATGGGATTCGCGTTCAAGCACAATGACCCGGCCGTGGGGTGCGAGCCAGTAGCCGGTGGAAGCACCGGCGATGCCGCCGCCGATGATGATGAAGTCTGCTGAGATCATAAAGTTCTCCTGTCGAGCACATTGCCGGGAGTTTCCGAGAACCCGTGGGAGCGAGCCTGCTCGCGAAAGCGGTGTGTCAGTCACGCGTATTTATCTGATAAACCGCTTTCGCGAGCAGGCTCGCTCCCACAAGGGAAAATGGGTGTGTCAGTCGAGAAGTTGGTAAAGCGCATTCGCCAGCGCAACATCCTCCAGCCCCAACCCAATGGAACGGAAAAACACATGGCGCTCATAGTTTGGTCGCGCCGCACGTTCGCTCAGCAGATCGGGCAAGTCACCCACAATGCTTGAAGGCTCCCAGCCATGCTGTTCAGCGGCGATCAACATCTCGCCAGCCGAGCCCGGAGTGGTCTGACGATAGTCGCAGAACACATCCATGTCGTTGAGGCTCTGGGGCGGTACTTCATGCGCGCGCGGGGCATTGGTGCTGATGGATGTGATCAACGTCGGTTTGCCGAGGGTCTGCGGGTCTAGCACCGCTACGGCGGACGAGGTGCAGAGCATCACCACATCGACGTCGTGCAACGCGGCTTCAAGTGTATCGGCGATGTGCAGGCGCGGGTCGAGCCCGGTGATTTGCGCGAGATCCTGGGTTGAGCGCTCTTTGAGGCTTGGCGAATAGAGACTGATGCCTTGCCAATCCCGCAGTCCCTTGACGTACTGCACATGGGCGCGCGCCAGCGCGCCACTGCCGATCACCGCCAGGCGCCTGGCGTTGTGCGGGGCGAGGGCATCGATGGCGACGGCGGTGGTGGCGGCGGTGCGGACGGTCGTCAGCTCGGCGGCATCGCACAGCATCAACGGCTGGCCGGTCTGCATCGACATCAGCAAAGTCCAGGCGGTGATGAGTGGCCCTTGCTCGCGCACGATGTAGGGCGAGGTCTTGACCCCATAGACCTGGTCTTGAGCCAGCACACCGAGGAAGTTGATGAAGTCCCCGGCGCCCTCGGGAAACACCACCCTTTGCTGGGGCGGCTGCACCGCTTGCCCGGCCGCAAGATCGCGGAACAGCTTGCGCAGGACTGCCAGCACATCGACGTGCCCGAGCAGTTCTCGGGCCTGGGCTTGGGTCATGACATGAGGCGTATTGGTCATCGTAGACTCCGGGTGTCTCGAGTAAACTAATTTGTCCATTATGGACTTTTAGTTTATCCGAGCAATATCCCCGGGCAAAAAAAAACGCAGCCTGTGTTGGCTGCGCTGATCGTTCCCACGCGCTGCGTGGGAATGCCTCAGTGGACGCGTTGCGTCCGTCTCGACGTTAGGGCCGCTTGCGCTCAACCGGCCGCAACAGATGAGTCGGTGGCATCTCGCAACTGATCTTGCGACCCAGCAGCGCTTCGATCGACGGCAACTGGTAAGAGTCGTCTTCGCCGGCAAAGCTGATCGATACACCTGCTGCCCCGGCACGACCCGTGCGACCAATGCGATGCACATAGTCGTCCGGTACTTCAGGCAAGGTGAAGTTGATCACATGGCTGATGCCGTCGATGTGAATGCCCCGACCCGCCACATCGGTGGCGACCAGCACGCGGATCTTGCCTTCGCGGAAACCTTCCAGTGTCTTGATCCGCTTGTGCTGCGGCACGTCGCCCGAGAGCTGGGCGGCGTTGACGCCGTCGCGCACCAGGCGTTCCTCGATGCGGCGCACTTCGTCCTTGCGGTTGGCAAATACCATCACCCGCTCCCAGCCATTGTCGTTGACCAGGTTGTAGAGCAGCTTGTACTTGTCGGCACCGGCAACGGCGTAGATATGTTGCTCGACGTTCTCACTGGCGACATTCTCGGCTTCGATTTCGACGATGGCCGGGTCAGTCGTCCACTGTTTAGCGAGGTTCATCACATCGTCGGTGAAGGTGGCGGAGAACAGCAGGGTCTGGCGTTCGCTTTTCGGCGGGGTCTGGCGAATGATCTGGCGGACCTGGGGAATGAAGCCCATGTCGAGCATGCGGTCGGCTTCGTCCAGCACCATCACTTCGACCATGTCCAGGTGCACGTCGCCGCGCTGGTTGAAATCCAGCAGGCGGCCCGGCGTGGCCACGAGGATGTCGCAGTGGCGGGCTTCGAGGTGCTTGAGCTGCTTGTCGAAATCCATGCCGCCCACGAACGTCATCACGTTCAGACCGGTGTACTTGGTCAGGTCGGCGGCGTCCTTGGCGATTTGCACCACCAGTTCGCGGGTCGGCGCAATGATCAGCGCGCGCGGTTCGCCCATATAGCGTTCCTTGGGCGGTGGGGTCTGAAGCAATTGGGTAATGATGGAAATCAGGAATGCGGCGGTCTTGCCGGTACCGGTCTGGGCACGGCCGATGGCGTCTTTGCCAGCGAGGGTGTAACCGAGCACCTGCGCCTGGATCGGCGTGCAATAGGGAAAGCCCAGGTCCTGGATGGCATGCATCAATTCAGGGGCGAGCTTGAAATCGTGGAAGCGGGTCTTGCCTTCCTGGGGCTCTACGACAAAGTCCTCGAGCTTCCAGGCGACGACGGGCGGTTTTGGTGCGCGTTCGCGGCGCGGCCTTGGCGCTTCGCTGCGTGGCTTTTCCTGGGCAGGGGCCGCGACAGGCTGGGCTGCGGTGGCGGTTGGCGGCGTTGTTTTCGCCTCCGCAACCGGCGGTGCGGTCCGGCGCGACTGCTGCGCATCGGCGCGGTTCGGGGCCTGGGGCGCGCTGGCGACAGGCGCGAGCTGCTCGGCCTCGCTTTTACCGAACATCTTCTTGAGTGCTTTGAGCACGGTCATCTCATCGATTGGTTAAGGAATGTACGCCGGCCAGTGTAATGCAAGAAACGGGCGCGGCGTAGTGTGTTCATCAAAGCGCTGGCGTGCGATAGGCCTCTTAGCGCAACTGCTTATCCAGCCAGGCGCCGATGTCGCGGATCTCCTCGGGTAACACTTCGTGGCCCATTGGGTATTCCTGCCATGTCACGGTGACACCATGCTGCTTCAGATACTCTTTCGCCGTCCGGCCCATCGGGTTGAGCACCACCTCGTCGTATTGTCCGTGCAACGCCAGTACCGGGATGCGCTGCTGGCTGGCAGAGAGTTGCAATTGCTCGCTGAAAGTTGGCGCATATGTGGACAGCGCGATAACGCCCCCCAGGGGCCCCTGCCATTTGACGAATGCGGTGTGATAGACCACCGCGCCACCTTGGGAAAAACCCGCGAGGAAGATTCGCGAAGCGTCTATTCCGCTGGATCGCTGGGTTTCCATCAGGTCGATGACCCGCTGGGCCGAGGTTTCGAGTTGATCTTCGTCAATGGCTCGAGCCGGGCTCAGGGCACGGATGTCGTACCAGCTTGGCATGGCATAGCCACCATTGATGGTGACGGGCTGAGTGGGTGCTTGAGGCAGGACGAAACGTGTGGTGAGCAGGCTTTGCTGCAACATTTCGGCTACGGGCATGAAGTCGTAGCGATCGGCGCCCAGGCCGTGGAGCCAGATAATGCAGGCATCGGCGGTGCCAGAAGGCTCGAGAATCAAGGGGTCGGTCATGGTGTGCTCCAAAAATGTGCGGGCGCGCTCGATCAGTGCATGGTTACGGTGCGCGCTTGGTGCCTCAGTTAATTACATGTCGCAATGCTACAACTTTTTGTCTTGACGTACCCGGTATGGGGTAAGCGCAGCGGTATGGTACGGGCTTTGCTATGGGGTAGCTGAGTGATGATTCTTACGCTGCGCGGTAACACTATCAGCTAGACGCGACGCATGGGATATCAGAAATCCGGTGATGGATGTTCGCCAATAGCCGCTACGGGCTTCGCGAACGTGAAGGGCTACAGCCCGTTCGGCCGATTGGTGAGAAGTGAGCAGGCCGCTGTTGATGGGCGCTCTCATTAATAGACTCATAGCGAAGGCCCAGACGTCGGTCGACCCTAAAAAAAGCCAACAGGGGTCGGCAATGCCTCAAAAGGGTGCGACAGGGCTCAAGCTCCGACACAACAAGAGCAAAACTGGAGGTTTGAATGAAGTTACTGAAATCCACCCTGGCAGTCGTGACTGCAGCAGCAGTCCTCGGCGTCAGCGGGTTCGCTCAGGCGGGTGCAACCCTGGATGCCGTGCAGAAGAAAGGTTTTGTGCAATGTGGTGTAAGTGATGGCTTGCCGGGCTTCTCGGTGCCAGATTCCACCGGCAAGATCGTCGGTATTGACGCTGACTTCTGCCGTGCCGTTGCCGCTGCGGTATTTGGCGATGCGACCAAGGTCAAGTTCAGCCAGTTGAACGCCAAGGAGCGCTTCACCGCGCTGCAATCGGGCGAAATCGACGTGCTGTCGCGCAACTCCACCATGACCAGCTCCCGTGATGCGGGCATGGGCCTGAAGTTTCCTGGCTTCATCACCTACTATGACGGCATCGGTTTCCTGGCCAACAGCAAACTGGGCGTCAAGAGCGCCAAAGAACTGGACGGTGCAACCATCTGCATCCAGGCCGGTACCACCACCGAACTGAACGTATCCGACTACTTCCGCGCCAACGGCCTGAAGTACACCCCGATCACCTTCGACACCTCCGATGAAAGCGCCAAGTCGCTGGAATCCGGTCGTTGCGACGTGCTGACCTCCGACAAGTCCCAGCTGTTCGCCCAGCGCAGCAAGCTGGCCTCGCCAAAGGACTACGTGGTTCTGCCGGAAACCATTTCCAAGGAGCCTCTGGGCCCGGTCGTGCGTAACGGCGACGACGAGTGGCTGGCTATCGTGCGTTGGACTGGCTTCGCCATGCTCAATGCCGAAGAAGCAGGCGTGACTTCGAAAAACGTCGAAGCCGAAGCCAAGTCCACCAAGAACCCTGACGTCGCTCGTATGCTGGGCGCTGACGGTGAATACGGTAAAGACCTGAAGCTGCCTAAGGACTGGGTCGTGCAGATCGTCAAGCAAGTCGGCAACTACGGCGAAATGTTCGAGCGCAACCTCGGCAAAGACACCCCGCTGCAAATCGATCGCGGTCTGAACGCTCTGTGGAACGCAGGCGGCATCCAATACGCACCACCAGTGCGCTGATGGTTCTATCACCCGGTGGGCCAACCACCGGGTGATGTTCTGTTCCATTCTTTGCGGGGCACTTCATGCAAAATTCAATCGGCGCACCTAAGCAGAGGTTCAGCCTCAGCGATCCACGAGTGCGTGCGTGGGTATTTCAGATCGTCACCATCGTGGCGGTCATCTCGCTGGGCTGGTTTCTGTTCGATAACACACAAACCAACCTGGAACACCGGGGCATCACGTCCGGTTTCGGTTTTCTGGAGCGCAGTGCCGGGTTCGGCATCGCCCAACATCTGATCGACTACACCGAAGCGGACAGTTATGCCCGCGTCTTTGTCATCGGTCTGCTCAACACCCTCCTGGTGACCTTCATTGGCGTGATCCTGGCGACCATCCTGGGGTTCATCATCGGCGTCGCACGCTTGTCGCAGAACTGGATCATCTCCAAGCTGGCGACCGTCTATGTGGAGGTTTTCCGTAACATCCCACCGCTGTTGCAAATCCTGTTCTGGTACTTCGCCGTATTCCTGACCATGCCGGGACCACGGGCTGCCCACAATTTCGGTGACACGTTCTTCGTCAGCAGCCGGGGCCTGAACATGCCGGCGGCGCTGGTGGCCGATGGGTTCTGGCCGTTCGTGATCAGCATCGTGCTGGCGATTGTCGCGATCGTGCTGATGACGCGCTGGGCCAACAAGCGCTTCGAAGCGACGGGCGAGCCGTTTCACAAATTCTGGGTCGGCCTGGCGCTGTTCCTGGTGATCCCGGCAATCTGCGCTTTGGTCTTCGGGGCGCCTGTGCATTGGGAAATGCCACAGCTCAAGGGCTTCAACTTCGTCGGCGGCTGGGTGTTGATCCCGGAGCTGCTTGCGTTGACCCTGGCCTTGACCGTGTACACCGCGGCGTTCATCGCCGAGATCGTGCGCTCGGGCATCAAGTCGGTCAGCCATGGCCAGACCGAGGCGGCCCGTTCCCTGGGGCTGCGCAACGGTCCGACCTTGCGCAAAGTCATCATCCCGCAAGCCCTGCGTGTGATCATTCCGCCGTTGACCAGCCAATACCTGAACCTGGCGAAGAACTCTTCCCTGGCGGCTGGTATCGGTTACCCGGAAATGGTTTCGCTGTTTGCCGGCACGGTGTTGAACCAGACCGGCCAGGCCATCGAGGTGATTGCGATCACCATGAGCGTGTACCTGGCGATCAGTATCAGCATTTCCTTGCTGATGAACTGGTACAACAAGCGCATTGCGCTGATCGAGCGGTGAGGAAACGCGCATGACATCTCATACTTTCAAACCCGACATGCCACCGCCGAGCAGCAGTATCGGCGTGGTGGCATGGATGCGCGCCAACATGTTCTCCAGCTGGCTCAACACGCTGTTGACGTTGTTTGCGTTCTACCTGATCTACCTGATCATTCCGCCGATCCTGCAATGGGCGATCCTGGATGCCAACTGGGTCGGCACCACCCAGGCCGACTGCACCAAGGAAGGCGCTTGCTGGGTGTTCATCCAGCAGCGTTTCGGCCAGTTCATGTACGGCTATTACCCGACGGGCCTGCGCTGGCGCGTGGACCTGACCGTGTGGCTGGCCGTGATCGGCGTGGCGCCACTGTTCATCTCGCGCTTCCCGCGCAAGGCGATCTACGGCCTGAGCTTCCTCGTGCTGTACCCGATCATCGCCTGGTGCCTGTTGCACGGCGGCGTGCTGGGCCTGGATACCGTGGCGACCAGCCAGTGGGGCGGCCTGATGCTGACTCTGGTGATTGCCACCGTCGGCATCGCCGGAGCCTTGCCGCTGGGTATCGTCCTTGCGCTTGGCCGTCGCTCCAACCTGCCGGCGATCCGCGTGGTCTGCGTGACGTTCATCGAGTTCTGGCGCGGCGTGCCGTTGATCACAGTGCTGTTCATGTCCTCGGTCATGCTGCCGTTGTTCCTGCCTGAAGGCATGAACTTCGACAAGCTGCTGCGGGCGCTGATCGGCGTGATCCTGTTCCAGTCGGCCTACGTGGCCGAAGTGGTTCGCGGTGGCCTGCAAGCGATTCCCAAGGGTCAGTACGAAGCGGCTGCGGCGATGGGCCTGGGGTACTGGCGCAGCATGGGCCTGGTGATTCTGCCGCAAGCCCTGAAAATGGTGATCCCGGGGATCGTCAACACGTTTATCGCGTTGTTCAAGGACACGAGCCTGGTGATCATCATCGGCCTGTTCGACCTGCTCAACAGCGTGAAACAAGCTGCCGCCGACCCGAAATGGCTGGGCATGGCCACTGAAGGCTATGTGTTCGCCGCCCTGGTGTTCTGGATTTTCTGTTTTGGTATGTCCCGCTATTCCATGCATTTGGAACGCAAGCTGGACACTGGCCACAAGCGTTAGGAGTTGACTCATGAGTGAAGCGATCAAACAGCCTGTGAGCCCTGAAGGCATTATTCAGATGCAGGGCGTGAACAAGTGGTACGGCCAGTTCCACGTGTTGAAAGATATCAACCTGAACGTCAAGCAGGGCGAGCGCATCGTGCTGTGCGGCCCGTCGGGTTCCGGCAAGTCCACGACTATCCGCTGCCTCAACCGCCTGGAAGAGCACCAGCAGGGTCGCATCGTGGTCGACGGCGTCGAGCTGACCAACGACCTCAAGCAGATCGAAGCGATCCGCCGTGAAGTCGGCATGGTGTTCCAGCACTTCAACCTGTTCCCGCACCTGACCATCCTGCAGAACTGCACCCTGGCGCCGATGTGGGTGCGCAAGATGCCCAAGCGCAAGGCCGAGGAAATCGCCATGCATTACCTGGAACGCGTTCGCATTCCAGAGCAGGCGCACAAATACCCGGGTCAGCTCTCCGGTGGTCAGCAACAGCGCGTGGCGATCGCCCGCGCCCTATGCATGAAGCCGAAGATCATGTTGTTCGACGAGCCGACTTCGGCCCTCGACCCGGAAATGGTGAAAGAGGTTCTGGACACCATGATCGGCCTGGCCGAAGACGGCATGACCATGCTCTGCGTAACCCACGAAATGGGCTTCGCCCGTACCGTGGCGAACCGTGTGATCTTCATGGACAAGGGTGAAATCGTCGAACAGGCCGCGCCGAACGACTTCTTCGACAACCCGCAGAACGACCGCACCAAGCTGTTCCTGAGCCAGATCCTGCATTGATCTGATTAGGCGGCGAAATAGACCCGGACTTGTCCGGGTTTATTTTTGTCCGCAGGTCAGAGATCCGCCGTGTCGCGTTCCCCATGGCGACTCGACAGCAGTCGCTGCAAATCGGCTCCGTCACTCAGCGCAACGACCTCAGCCATCAGATGCGGATGGCGATCAAGCAGCCGCATCAGCACGAACAGCGATTGAGCCGGGGCGACTTCGCCGCGCTCATAGCGGGAGAAGGCGTTGTGTCCGCCTCCCGACAACAGCTTCACTGCGTCTTTTTGCGTGAGGTGCAGTTTGCGCCGGATGCGTTTGATTTCCGCACCTATGGCCAGCGCATAATCTTCGAGCAACAGGTCGCTGGCCTTGGAGTAACGCTCGGCACTGTCAGTGTCGTGATCGAATTCGATTTCCCCGCAGATCCGGCATTCCCATCCGGCGATGTCGGATACTTGCCGGGTAACCTGCTTATAGTCGACCGCAAATGTGCGGCCTTGGAAGTGATGCATCGCTTCGAGAGTGCCGCAGCTGACGCATTGCTGGGTTTTCATTGGTTTTTCTCCTTGAAGGAGATCACCGGATGCCCACCGCCGGGGCGATAGGACACTTTGATGTAGATCTCCCGATCCTGAAATGTTGTGTGATAGACGTCTTGCCAGATTCGGTGATCGGCGTAGGTCGTCATTGATTTGTGCAACATTCTGTATTCGAGCAATTGAACGATTCGCAGCATTTGGGGAAGACTCAGCGACATCCTTCTGCCGCCCTCCCGCGCACTTAGCGTGAAGGCCTTGCTTCCCAACCTGCGAGTCTCGACCTTGACCACCGCCAGGTCGTAATGGGGTGTGCTCTTTTCCATAAGAAGTCATTTGCCCTGTTTCTGAAATTACCCATATTGGGTAATTATGTCCAATCGAAATTTCAGGATCTTTTACCTCCAATAAAACGTAGGCGGTTGCTGTCCTACACGAAGCTGACTAACATGTCAGAAAATTCATCCCATGATTGGATGAAAAGGCGAAGCCCATGTCCGACATTTCTCCATTGATAAAGCGCTCGTTGGTCGATCAGGCCCTGGAGCAATTGCGCCAACGCATCAGCGACGGCGTGTGGGCCGTCGGCCAGCGCCTGCCCACCGAGCCGGAGCTGGTTGCCGAGTTGGGCATCAGCCGCAACACCGTGCGCGAAGCCATGCGCGTGCTGGCGTTTTCCGGGTTGATCGAAATCCGTCAGGGCGACGGCAGCTATGTGCGGGCGGTGGTCGATCCGCTGGACACGCTCAAGGCGTTGTCGCGCTGCTCACTGGAGCAGGCGCGAGAAACCCGGCACATCCTGGAAGTGGAGGCCATTGGCCTGGCGGCGCTGCGGCGCACCGAGGCGGATTTGGCTGCTTTGCGCCAAGCGTTGAAAACCAGCGGAGAGCATTACCACGGCGACCTGGAGCACTACATCGCCTGCGACCTGATTTTCCATCGGCTTCTGGTGGATGCCGCGCATAACCCGGCCCTCAGCGAGCTCTATCGTTATTTTTCCAGCGTGATCGGCGCGCAGTTGCGCCAGAGCCTCAACGTCATTCCTCGCCATCAACACGTGTTTGACCTGCATGTCGAAATCCTCGACGCCGTCGAACGACAGGAGCCGGAGCGGGCCAAGGCCCTTTGCCGGCAGTTGATCAATGAACCCTGAACCAGAGCTTTCCATGTCCCGCGACCCGCTTGACCACGCCACCGCGACGACGCACAAACGTGCCGCCGAACTCGAAGAACTGCTGATCGACGCCGAAGCCGACGATGAGCAAGCCCAGCAGAACCATCCATTGGTGCGCCGGCCCTGGCTGTTGTTGCTCGGGCTGATTCTGGTGGCGCTGAACCTGCGTCCGGCTCTGTCGAGCATGGCGCCGCTGCTCAGTGATGTATCAAAAAGCCTTGGACTGTCGGCTGCCCAAGCGGGCCTGCTGACTACGCTGCCCGTGCTTTGCCTGGGGTTGTTTGCACCGCTGGCTCCGGTTCTGGCTCGGCGTTTTGGCGCAGAGCGCGTCGTGTTGGGGATTTTGCTCACGTTGGCTGGCGGGATCATTCTGCGCAGTTCGTTCGGCCAGTTCGGGCTGTTCGCCGGTAGCATCCTGGCAGGTGCCAGCATTGGCGTGATCGGCGTGCTGCTGCCGGGCATCGTCAAGCGCGACTTCGCCAAACAGGCTGGGGCCATGACCGGTGTCTACACCATGGCGCTGTGCCTGGGCGCCGCGATGGCGGCCGGGGCTACGGTGCCTTTGAGCGAACGAATGGGCGATAGCTGGTCGCTTGGCCTGGGTTTCTGGATGCTGCCTGCACTATTGGCCGCGGTGTTCTGGTTACCGCAAGTGGGGTACAAGCACGGCGCTCACAACGTGGCCTATCGTGTCCGCGGTCTGCTGCGTGATCCATTGGCCTGGCAGGTGACGTTGTACATGGGGTTGCAGTCTTCCCTGGCCTACATCGTATTCGGTTGGCTGCCGTCGATTCTCATCGGCCGGGGCCTGACGCCTACCCAGGCCGGGCTGGTGCTGTCCGGTTCGGTGATCGTGCAATTGATCAGCTCGCTGGCGGCGCCATGGCTGGCAACGCGCGGCAAGGACCAACGGCTCGCCATCGTGATTGTGATGGTCATGGCCCTCGGCGGTCTGTTCGGTTGCCTCTATGCCCCTATCGAGGGCCTGTGGGGCTGGGCGATCTTGTTGGGGTTGGGGCAGGGCGCGACGTTCAGCCTGGCCCTTACCCTGATCGTATTGCGCTCGCGCGACGCCCACGTGGCCGCGAACCTTTCGAGCATGGCCCAGGGCTTTGGTTACACGCTGGCGTCCCTGGGGCCGTTCGCGGTGGGCGTGGTACATGACTGGACTGGCGGCTGGAGTGCTCTGGGCTGGATCTTCGGCGTGATTGGCCTGGGGGCGATCATCGCGGGAATTGGTGCCGGTCGGGCTCTGTACGTCGGCGTGGTCAGCGAAAGAGTCACCGAGCCTCATTGATATCATTTTCATGGCGAATGACGATGGTCTTCCCGGCGGCGGGGGATTATCGTGCAGGCCTGTCGAACCGTTTCCCGGAGCCTGTCCATGAGTGATGCCCATAACGCCCTGATCACCCGTTTCTACCAGGCCTTCCAACGCTTGGATGCCGAGGCCATGAGCACTTGTTATACCGATGACGTGGTGTTCAGCGATCCGGCGTTCGGCGAACTGCGCGGGCGCGATGCCGGTGACATGTGGCGCATGTTGACCACTCGGGCCAAGGATTTTTCCCTGACGTTCGACAACGTGCGCAGCGACGAGCGCAGCGGCGGCGCCCATTGGGTGGCAACGTACCTGTTCAGCCAGACCGGCAATATCGTGGTCAACGATATCCAGGCGCGCTTTGTGTTTCGCGATGACAAGATCTGCGAGCACCACGACAATTTCGATCTGTGGCGCTGGTCTCGCCAGGCTTTGGGCGCCAAGGGTCTCTTGCTGGGCTGGACGCCGCTGGTGCGCAACGCTGTCAGGGCGCAGGCCCTCAAGGGGCTGCGGGCGTTCCAGGCCAGTCGCTGATAAGATCGCGGCTTGTTTCCTACCTGCTTGTTGAACATCCGTGACGACCGCCAACGAATCTTCCGAGCTGTGCGTGCCCGAGGCGACCGAGCCGGGCAAGCCCTGGTTCGTCTACCTGGTGCGGGCCGCCAATGGCTCGTTGTACTGCGGCATCAGCGATGACCCGGTGCGGCGCTTCGCCAAGCATCAAAGCGGCAAAGGCGCGCGCTTTTTTCTTTCCAGCCCGGCCGTGGCGCTGGTGTACACCGAAGCCTGCCGCGACAAGGGCGAGGCCCTGCGCCAGGAACGGCTGATCAAGAAGCTCAGGAAGAGCGCCAAGGAATGCCTGGTAGCCAGCGCAACGGCTCTTGATCAACCGCGCTGATAGTCCTTCATCACGCCGGTAGGCTGTTGTTCCTTGGCGCGCTAAAGTGCGGGACTTCCTACCTGCATTGGCGAATCTCATGTCAGAGCTGATTCTTCACCATTACCCGACATCTCCTTTCGCGGAAAAAGCCCGCCTGCTGCTGGGTTATAAAGGCTTGGCCTGGCGCTCGGTGAACATCCCGCCGATGATGCCCAAGCCCGACCTGACCGCGCTCACCGGCGGCTACCGCAAAACACCGGTCCTGCAAATCGGCGCGGATATCTATTGCGACACCGCCTTGATGGCCCGTCGGTTGGAGCAGGAAAAAGCCTCGCCGGCGCTGTTCCCTGAAGGTCGTGAAATGATCGCGGCGTCCTTTGCGGCGTGGGCCGATTCGGTGGTGTTCCAGCATGCGGTGAGTCTGGTGTTTCAGCCGGAGTCGGTGGCGGTGCGTTTTGCCAAGTTGCCGCCTGAAGCGATCAAGGCGTTCATCAGCGACCGCGCTGGCCTGTTCAGTGGCGGCACGGCCACGCGCTTGTCCGCCGAGCAGGCCAAGCACCAATGGCCGACGATCATGGCGCGGCTTGAGCAGCAGTTGCAGCGCGAAGAGGGGGATTTCCTGCTGGGTGATCCTTCGATTGCCGACTTTGCCATGGCTCATCCGCTGTGGTTCCTCAAGGGCACTCCGGTGACCTCGCCGCTGGTGGACGTATATCCGGCTGTTTCGGCATGGCTCGCTCGAGTGCTGGGTTTCGGCCACGGCGCGTCGAGCCAGATGAGTGCCGAAGAAGCCTTGGGGGTTGCCCGCAACGCGACACCGGCTGCGCTGCCGGATGAGTCGTTCGAAGAGCCTGACGGGTTCACGGCAGGGCAGCAGGTAACCATCGCCGCGACGGACTATGGTGTCGATCCGGTGGCTGGGGAGTTGCTGTTTGCCGGTCGCGAGGAATTGATTTTGCGTCGCGAAGATGAGCGTGGCGGGGTGGTGCATGTGCACTTTCCGCGGTTTGGATTTCGGGTCGAGACCCGATGAACAACGAATGATCTTGTGGGAGCGAGCTTGCTCGCGATGGGCCAGGGCAATCAATATTGATGTTGAATGTCAGTCCGCTATCGCGAGCAAGCTCGCTCCCACAGGGGGGGCAGAGGATCTGCGTTTGCCGCTAATCACTGTGTAGGAGCGAGCTTGCTCGCGATGAGGCCCTTAAGCCTATATCGCGGGCACTTCTTCAGCACCCTGTCTGCATCAATTACGACGCTTGAGCTGATCAGTCAACGAAGTCGGCAGCCCCTTGATGATCAACGTCCCAGCCTCTTCGTCATACTCAATCTTCGAGCCCAGCAAGTGCGCTTCGAAGCTGATGGACAAGCCTTCGGCGCGGCCGGTGAAGCGGCGGAACTGGTTGAGGGTGCGTTTATCCGCCGGGATCTCCGGCGACAGGCCGTAGTCTTTGTTGCGGATGTGGTCGTAGAAGGCTTTCGGGCGCTCTTCATCGATCAGTTCGGACAGTTCTTCCAGCCCCATCGGCTCGCCGAGCTTGGCCTGGCTGCTGGCATAGTCCACCAGGGTCTTGGTCTTTTCCCGGGCATCGTCTTCCGGCAGGTCTTCGCTTTCGACGAAGTCACTGAAGGCCTTGAGCAGGGTACGGGTCTCGCCGGGGCCGTCGACGCCCTCCTGGCAGCCGATGAAGTCGCGGAAGTACTCCGAGACTTTCTTGCCATTCTTGCCCTTGATGAACGAGATGTACTGTTTGGATTGCTTGTTGTTCTGCCATTCCGACACGTTGATCCGCGCCGCCAGGTGCAACTGGCCCAGGTCCAGGTGGCGGGACGGGGTCACGTCCAGCTCGTCGGTGACTGCCACGCCTTCGCTGTGGTGCAGCAGGGCGATGGCCAGGTAATCGGTCATGCCCTGTTGGTAGTGGGCAAACAGCACGTGGCCGCCTACCGACAGGTTGGACTCTTCCATCAGTTTTTGCAGGTGTTCCACCGCCACACGACTGAAGGCGGTGAAGTCCTTACCGCCGTCCAGGTACTCCTTCAGCCAGCCGCTGAACGGATGCGCGCCGGACTCGGCATGGAAAAATCCCCAGGCCTTGCCTTGCTTGGCGTTATAGCTCTCGTTGAGATCGGCGAGCATGTTCTCGATGGCCGTGGATTCGGCGAGTTCAGAGTCGCGGGCATGAAGCACAGCAGGCGTGCCGTCGGGTTTTTTGTCGATCAGGTGGACGATGCAATGACGGATCGGCATGGATTTCTCGGCTGGTGAAAGAGAGGAGGGCGCGCTCCCCGAAAAAGGGCTCAGTGTACCGCAATCACTGGTTTTGCAACGCGTCGAAGGCCCTTTCAGACCCTTCCGACACCCTGCGAGCATTTTTTTACCGATTTAGCGCAATAAAGCTGACCAAATGGGTAGGTAGAGGCGGATATTTCACAGGCGTTGTGCTAGTTTTGCCCGGTCTTACGCGATGTCACTGCGTTAAGCGTGCATTCAGCATTTGTCAGGTCGAACCAAACCCGGATTTCGGCATCTATTACCCCGATCCGTCGTGGTGATGACCGAGGGCGGCTGATCAGACAGATCGGGCTCGATGGCTGACACTGCACTCTGCAATCCATATGAATTTGATAGGGAAGGAACACTACATGGCTCTTACTAAAGACCAACTGATCGCTGATTTGGCTGAATCTGTAGACGCACCTAAAGCTACCGTGCGTGCTCTGCTGGACCAACTGGGCCAAGTCGTTGCCGATCAGCTGGAAAACGGCGGCGAACTGACCTTGCCAGGCGTTGGCAAGCTGAAAGTCACCGAGCGTCCTGCCCGTACCGGTCGCAACCCTTCGACTGGCGCAGCCATCGAAATCCCGGCCAAGAAAGTGATCAAGCTGGTTGTGGCCAAAGGCCTGACCGACGCGGTCAACAAGTAAGACCGCCCGATAAAAGCCGTGCCGCGGAGCGATCCGGGCACGGTTTTTTATTGCCTTGGAAAAACCAGTGAGACGGCAATGCTGTCATAGTAAACCCGTGGCGAGGGAGCTTGCTCCCGCTGGGCTGCGCAGCAGCCCCAACTGCGAGTACTTTGTATTGGGTGGCTTCACTCAGCCCTTGCGAACCCAACGCGACTGGCGCCAAGCCTGTTGCTGTGCCTCGGTCTGGAAGGTCCAGGCCACGAAGCGGCTCTGTTTTTGTCCCTGGGACATTTCCACCACCTGACTATGCAAGGCCCCCGCCTTTTTCAGCGCTGTCTCGATGGCCGGCAGGTTCGACGCCTTCGATACCAGGGTGCTGAACCACAACACTTGGCCCGCCACCTGTGCGCTTTCGCTGATCAGTTGCGTGACAAACCGCGCCTCGCCGCCCTCGCACCACAACTCCGCCGCCTGGCCGCCGAAGTTCAGCACCGGTAACTTGCGCTTCGGATCCGCTTTGCCCAGCGCGCGCCATTTGCGCTGGCTGCCCTTGGTCGCTTCTTCCAGGGAGGCGTGGAACGGTGGGTTGCACATCGTCAGGTCGAAGCGTTCAGAGCTTTCCAGAAGGCCCAGCAGAATCTGCTTGCGGTTGGTTTGCTGGCGCAACTGGATGGCCTTGTTCAGATCGTTGGACAGCACGATGGCCCGGGCGGCCGCCACGGCTGTCGGGTCGATTTCCGAGCCGAGGAAGTGCCAACGGTATTCGCTGTTGCCGATCAGCGGATAAACGCAATTGGCGCCCATGCCGATGTCCAGCACATTGACGATTGCGCCACGCGGCACCTTGCCGTCGTTCATGCTCGCCAGCAGGTCAGCGAGAAAGTGTACGTAATCGGCGCGGCCTGGAACCGGAGGGCAGAGGTAATCCGCCGGGATGTCCCAATGCTGGATCCCATAGAACGCCTTGAGCAGCGCCCGGTTGAACACCCGCACGGCGTCGGGGTTGGCGAAGTCGATGCTTTCCTTGCCGTACGGGTTGGTGATCACGTACTTCGCCAGTTCGGGCGAGGTCTTGATCAGCGCCGGGAAGTCGTAACGACCCTGATGACGATTGCGTGGGTGCAGGCCGGCCTTCTCGCGCGGCTCGACGGCTTTGCTTGAGGACGCGGCGTCAGGCTTCTTGCGCGCAGGTTTGGAAGTGCGGGGGGCGTTCATGGGCGTGGCCGATTCGGGTATGGCTGAAAATGGCGACTATTGTCCCACATCTACCCTCGGTCCAACTTGCAATGTTCCTTCTCCGTGATTTTTATACGTAATGGATCTAAAAAACTGTTAGTTATTACAGTGGTGGACCCCGCGGCCTCCGAGTGTACTGAAGGGGCTGGGTTCAAGGGGCACGTCGTCTCGACTGCAAGAACTCGGCTTATCAAAAACCGATCGTTATTTTGCAGATTCAGGGAGAACACTTATGGACCAATCTCGCTCTATTACCTTTCCCGGTACCGACCCTACCGGGATTATTTCATGCAGATCGAATCCGATGGAGGGCATCAGTTTCAGGATCGACCTGACGGGAGTACAAGTCGGTGCGGTCGTCCTATTTTCATGGCAAGGATTCCGTGATCAAGCGCTAACGGATCCTATACGAGGAACGCGGACCGTAGGCGAATATGTTGTTGAACAAAGTGATATCGATAAACGATTTTTGGAGGGAAAAATCGGAGAGTATTTTAAACACATCAAACCGATTCGATACGGTTGGGGAAAAGCCTCTTACACGATTGAAGTGATGGCCAAAGTTGAAGTTAATTTGCTCAATAGTTCCGGTCAAACCTGTGATGAGGTAAAGGAGAAATAAAAAAGGAGGCCCTCGCGGCCTCCCTTTCTAACTGCGATCTGCCGTTACAGACTGGCAATCCGCGCATGCTGCTCAGCCAGCTTGCCCAGGGCCAGCTCAGCCTCGGCCAACTTGGCCCGTTCCTTCTCGATGACTTCGGCCGGCGCCTTGTCGACAAAGCCGGCGTTCGACAGCTTGCCGCCAACGCGCTGGACTTCACCCTTCAGGCGCAGGATTTCCTTGTCCAGGCGCGCCAGTTCGGCCGCCTTGTCGATCAGGCCTGCCATCGGCACCAGCACTTCCATCTCGCCGACCAATGCGGTGGCCGACAGCGGCGCCTCTTCGCCGGCAGCCAGCACGGTCACCGATTCAAGCTTCGCCAGCTTCTTGAGCAGCGCTTCGTTCTCATTGAGGCGGCGCAGGTCTTCGGCGCTGGCGTTTTTGAGGAACAGGGTCAGCGGCTTGCCCGGGCCGATGTTCATTTCGGCGCGGATGTTGCGCAGGCCGAGCATGAAGGTCTTCAGCCACTCGATGTCGTCTTCGGCCGCCGGATCGATGCGGCTCTCGTTGGCCACCGGCCACGGTTGCAGCATGATCGTCTTGCCCTGCGCACCAGCCAGCGGCGCGACGCGCTGCCAGATTTCCTCGGTGATGAACGGCATGAACGGATGCGCCAGGCGCAAGGCCACTTCCAATACCCGAACCAAGGTGCGACGGGTGCCGCGCTGGCGCTCGACCGGAGCGTTTTCGTCCCACAAAACCGGCTTGGACAGTTCCAGGTACCAGTCGCAATACTGGTTCCAGATGAACTCGTACAGCGCTTGCGCCGCCAGGTCGAAACGGAACTGGTCGAGCTGGCGGGTTACTTCGGCTTCGGTGCGTTGCAGCTGGGAAATGATCCAGCGATCCGCCAGGGTCAGCTCGTAGGCTTCGCCGTTCTGGCCGCAATCTTCGCCTTTATCCAACACGTAACGCGCGGCGTTCCAGATCTTGTTGCAGAAGTTGCGATAGCCTTCGACGCGGCCCATGTCGAACTTGATGTCGCGACCGGTGGATGCCAGCGAACAGAAAGTGAAACGCAGGGCATCGGTGCCGTAGCTGGCGATGCCGTCCGCGAACTCTTCGCGGGTGGCTTTCTCGATCTTCTTCGCCAGTTTTGGCTGCATCAGGCCGGAGGTGCGTTTCTGCACCAGGGTTTCCAGGTCGATGCCGTCGATGATGTCCAGCGGATCCAGGACGTTGCCCTTGGACTTGGACATCTTCTGGCCCTGGCCGTCGCGCACCAGGCCATGGACATAAACGGTCTTGAACGGCACCTGCGGGGTACCGTCTTCGTTTTTCATCAAGTGCATGGTCATCATGATCATCCGGGCGACCCAGAAGAAAATGATGTCGAAGCCGGTGACCAGCACGTCGGTGGAGTGGAATTTCTTCAGGAATTCGGTCTGCTGCGGCCAGCCTAGGGTGGAGAAGGTCCACAGGCCGGAGCTGAACCAGGTATCGAGAACGTCGTTGTCCTGTTGCAGGGCAACGTCCGGGCCGAGGTTGTGCTTGGCGCGGACTTCGGCTTCATCACGGCCAACGTAGACCTTGCCCGACTCGTCGTACCAGGCCGGGATGCGATGCCCCCACCACAGCTGACGGCTGATGCACCAATCCTGAATGTCGCGCATCCACGAGAAGTACATGTTTTCGTATTGCTTGGGCACGAACTGGATGCGGCCGTCTTCCACGGCGGCAATCGCCGGCTCGGCCAACGGCTTGGTGGACACGTACCATTGATCGGTCAGCCACGGCTCGATGATGGTGCCGGAACGGTCGCCTTTCGGGACTTTCAGGGCGTGATCATCGACGCTCACCAGCAGGCCGGCGGCTTCGAAGGCCGCGACGATCTGCTTGCGTGCCTCGAAGCGCTCCAGGCCGGCGAATTCGGCCGGAATCTGGCCGTCGACGTTCTCGTTCAGCGTGCCATCGAGGTTGAATACCTGGGCTGCTGGCAAGACATTGGCGTTCTTGTCGAAGATGTTCAGCAGCGGCAGGTTGTGGCGCTTGCCGACTTCGTAGTCGTTGAAATCGTGGGCCGGGGTGATTTTCACGCAACCGGTGCCGAATTCAGGGTCGCAATAATCGTCGCCGATGATCGGAATACGACGGCCCACCAACGGCAGCTCGACAAACTTGCCGATCAATGCCTGATAGCGCTCGTCGTTCGGGTTCACCGCCACGGCGGCGTCGCCGAGCATGGTTTCCGGACGGGTAGTGGCAACGATCAGGTAATCCTTGCCTTCGGCGGTTTTCGCGCCGTCGGCCAGCGGGTACTTCAGGTTCCACAGGAAACCCTTCTCGTCGTGGTTCTCCACTTCGAGGTCGGAAATCGCCGTGTGCAGCTTGGTGTCCCAGTTGACCAAGCGCTTGCCGCGGTAAATCAGACCGTCTTCATGCAGGCGCACGAAGGCTTCCTTCACCGCTTCCGAGAGGCCGTCGTCCATGGTGAAGCGCTCGCGGCTCCAGTCCACGGACGAACCGAGGCGGCGGATCTGGCGGGTGATGTTGCCGCCGGACTCCTCTTTCCATTCCCAGACTTTCTCCAGGAATTTTTCGCGACCCAGGTCATGACGATTCTGGCCCTGGGCTTCGAGGCGGCGCTCCACCAACATCTGGGTGGCGATACCGGCGTGGTCGGTGCCAGGTTGCCACAACGTATTACGACCTTGCATGCGACGGAAACGGATCAGGGCGTCCATGATCGCGTTGTTGAAACCGTGGCCCATGTGCAGGCTGCCGGTGACATTCGGCGGCGGGATCATGATGGTGTAGGAATCGCCCGCGCCTTGCGGAGCGAAATAATTCTCGGACTCCCAGGTGTTGTACCAGGAAGTTTCAATGGCGTGCGGCTGGTAGGTCTTATCCATGCGCGGCGGGACCCTATAGGCATTTATTCAGGAAAAGCCGGGAAGTATAGCGGGCAGGGCTGGTGCAAGCCACAAGCTGCGATGAATGCGGAGACAGTTGACCCCTGTGGGCGCGAGCTTGCTCGCGATAAGGCCATCACATTCAACATGGATGGTGACTGACAGCCCGCTATCGCGAGCAGGCTCGCTCCCACAGGATGTTCACAATGAGGCGGAGGACGCTATTGGTACTGGCTCAACAACCGCTCCATCCGCGCATCCAACCGGCGCTTGATCTCGGTCTCGATATGCGGTGCGAAGTCGTCGATGACGTCTTGCATGATCAACTGCGCGGCGGCACGAAGTTCCCGGTCCAGGTGTAGCAGGGCGTCGGGGCCTTTCGGTTCTGCCTTGGTGGCTGGCTGGGGTTCAGGCTGGCCGTTGATCGGGTCGAACAGCAGCGGGATCTGTTCGTCATGCACCGGCTCGTGCTCCACCGTATCGGTCAGCAGCGGCGGTTGCAGGTTGTCATCGCCGAGCAGTTGGCGGATCGACTCGAGGTCATCCAGCAGTTGCGCGGGTTTTTGCGAAGGTTTTGGAGTATCCATCGTAGGCTCAGAGTCGCTGTAAACGGTGGTCTTGCAGAGGATAGCCCTGTTCACGGTAGAAACGGAAACTCTCCCGAGCGGCTTGCCGGATGGCCGGGTCTTCCACCACCACTTCCGCCACGCGGGCGAAGCGCTGGGCGAAGGCCGGCGCTTTCAGGTCGAGGTTGACCAGCAGGTCGTGGTGTTGCCCGCAGTCATTCCCAAGCCCGAGCACGATCAAGCCCTCGGGTTCGTTTTCGGCAGGGCCATGGGGCACGAAGCTCTCGCCCTTGAACGCCCACAAGCGCGCATCGAGGTCGTCACGCTGGGCGGCATCGCTGCAATGCACGTAGATGCGATGGCCCATGCGCCAGGCCTTTTCGGTGAGTTTGCAGGCGAAATCCAGCCGCGCCGAGGGATCGGCGCTGGGCAGGATATAGAAATCGACTTTGGTCATTGCGGTTCCTGGATCGCCGATGCGCCGCCCGAAGGCGACGTACCGGCGATCATCAGTGTCAGGCTTTGGCGCGGTCCAGGAGGTACTGGGTCAACAGGGGGACCGGACGGCCGGTGGCGCCCTTGTCCTTGCCGCCGCTGGTCCAGGCCGTGCCGGCGATGTCCAGGTGCGCCCAATTCAAGTTCTTGGTGAAGCGCGACAGGAAGCACGCCGCCGTGATGGTCCCGGCTTTCGGGCCGCCGATGTTGGCGATGTCGGCGAATGGGCTGTCCAGCTGTTCCTGGTACTCGTCGAACAACGGCAGTTGCCAGGCGCGGTCGTCGGCTTGCTGGCCGGCGCTCAGCAATTGGGCGATCAGCTCGTCATTGTTGCCCAGCAGGCCCGAGGTATGGGCGCCCAAGGCAACCACGCAGGCGCCGGTCAAAGTGGCGATGTCGATCACCGCTTGCGGCTTGAAGCGTTCGGAGTAGGTGAGGGCGTCGCACAGCACCAAGCGGCCTTCGGCGTCGGTGTTGAGGATTTCGACAGTCTGGCCGCTCATGGTGGTGACGATGTCGCCAGGGCGCGACGCCGTGCCGCTGGGCATGTTCTCGGCGCAGGCGAGGATGCACACCAGGTTGATCGGCAATTGCAGTTCGAGCACGGCGCGCAGGGTGCCGAACACGCTGGCGGCGCCGCCCATGTCATATTTCATTTCGTCCATGCCGGCGCCGGGCTTGAGGCTGATGCCGCCGGTGTCAAAGGTGATGCCCTTGCCGACCAGCGCGTACGGCTTCTCGGATTTCTTGCCACCGTTGTATTGCATGACGATCAGGCGCGGCGGCTGGGCGCTGCCCTGGCCGACGGCATAGAACGAGCCCATGCCCAGGTCCTTGATCTTCTTCTCGTCGAAGACCTCGACCTTGAGACCCTTGAATTCCTTGCCAAGCGCCTTGGCCTGTTCGCCCATGAAAGTCGGGTGGCAGATGTTCGGCGGCAGGTTTCCCAGGTCACGGGTGAAAGCCATGCCGTTGGCAATGGCGGTGGCATGGGTCACGGCGCGCTGGACTTCGGCCTGGGCGGCCTTGATGGTCAGCAGGGTGATTTTCTTCAGGGCGCGCGGTTCGGCTTTCTGGCTCTTGAAGCGGTCGAACTGGTACTCGCCGTCAATCAGGGTTTCGGCCAGCAGGCGATTCTTGCCGTAGCTGTCGCGGCCTTTGACTATCAGTTCGTCCAGCGCCAGTGCAGCGTCGCCGCCACCGAGGTTTTTCAGGGTGGCCAGCACGCCGGCGATGATCTTGCGCAACGGACGGTCGCCCAGTTCGGCGTCCTTGCCCACGCCCACCAGCAGCACACGGTCGGCCTTGAGGTTGGGCAGGTTGTGCAGCAACAGGCTCTGGCCGACCTTGCCGGCCAGGTCGCCGCGCTTGAGCACGGCGCTGATTGCACCGCCGCTCAGGGCGTCGAGCTGGCTGGCAACGACGCCGAGCTTGCGGTTTTCACCCACGGCAACCACCAGGGTGGCGGTCTTCAACGTTTCTGGGCTGACGCTTTTTACAACCAGTTCCATGTCCGGATCCTTGAGTCAATGGTCAAGAGGCCAGGCGCCACGACGACATTGGCGCGCTGAACAGCTGTCTTCTATAAAAAGAAGCGCCGGGCTTGCCGGCGACAAAGGCGGCAGTTTGAACCTCGGCGCCCGAGCCTGACAACCCTGGCAATCGTTAACTTTTTGGCCATGAAGCGTCTGCTTAAAGCGTGCGCAGTGACAGGCGCCTCCAATCACAGGATAATGCGGCTCTTTTTTCGGCGGCTCGCATTGTGGGCCGGCTCGATACGTTTGCTAGTTTGGCCGCCTTAGGGTTTGTATGAAAAGTCGCGCAGGCGCTTCTCGTACAAGGCCCAGCCTGACAATCCTGGAGTGTCTGGTTTGATCGTCTTCCGTTACCTATCCCGCGAAGTCCTGTTGACCCTGAGCGCCGTCAGCGCCGTGCTGCTGGTCATCATCATGAGCGGGCGCTTCATCAAATACCTCGCCCAGGCGGCCTCCGGTGCCTTGGACCCGGGCTCCCTGTTCCTGATCATGGGGTTCCGCCTGCCGGGCTTCCTGCAATTGATTCTGCCGCTGGGGCTGTTCCTCGGCATCCTGCTGGCCTATGGGCGCTTGTATCTGGACAGCGAAATGACCGTGCTGTCGGCCACCGGCATGAGCCAGCAACGGCTGTTCCGCATCACCTTGTTCCCGGCAACGCTCGTGGCGCTGGTGGTCGCGTGGCTGAGCCTGAGCCTGTCGCCGCAAGGGGCCAACCAGTTCCAGCTGTTGATCAACCAGCAGGACGCCATGACCGAATTCGACACCTTGGTACCGGGGCGCTTCCAGGCCCTGCGGGACGGGACGCGGGTCACTTATACCGAACAGCTCTCGGACGATCGCATCGACCTGGGCGGCGTCTTCATTACCCAGAAGAATGTGTCTTCGGACACCAAGAAGGATCGGGGCATTTCCGTGCTGGTGGCTGAAAAAGGTCGCCAGGAAATCAACCCCGACGGCAACCGCTACCTGATCCTTGAAAATGGCTATCGCTACGATGGCACGCCAGGCCAGGCCAACTACCGGGCGATCAAGTACGACACCTACGGCGTATTGCTACCCAAGCCGGAGGCCAGCGACGAAGTCACCGATCGTGACGCCATGTCCACGGCCAGCCTGCTGGGCAACGACGACATCCGCGCCCGCACCGAGCTGCAATGGCGCCTGTCGCTGCCGCTGCTGGTATTTATCGTGACGCTCATGGCGGTTCCGCTGTCGCGGGTCAATCCGCGCCAGGGCCGTTTCCTCAAGTTGTTGCCGGCGATTCTTTTGTATATGGCTTACCTGACCATCCTGATTTCCGCCCGCAGCGCCCTGGAGAAAGGCAAGATCCCGCCGACGCTGGGCCTGTGGTGGGTGCATTCGATATTCCTGGCCATTGGCCTGGGGCTGCTCTACTGGGAGCCCCTGCGCCTGAAGCTCGCAAGTCGTCGCAGCGCGCTGGAGGTGGCCCGTGGTTAAGCTCGATCGCTACATCGGCAGCAGCGTATTCATGGCGATCCTCGCCGTATTGGGGATCATTCTTGGCCTGGCGACCTTGTTCGCGTTCATTGATGAAATGGGCGATGTCAGCGATACCTATACGCTGCTGGACGTGGCGAGCTACGTATTGCTGACCGCGCCGCGCCGCTTGTACGACATGCTGCCGATGGCCGCATTGATCGGCTGCCTGATCGGCCTGGGCAGCCTGGCGAGCAACAGCGAACTGACCATCATGCGCGCCGCTGGCGTGTCCATCGGTCGGATCGTCTGGGCGGTGATGAAACCCATGCTGGTGCTGATGCTGGTAGGTGTGCTGATCGGCGAGTACGTCGCCCCGGCCACCGAGAATACCGCCCAGGCCAACCGCTCCCTGGCCCAGGGCGGCGGTGACGCGCAAAGCGCCAAGCACGGTCTGTGGCACCGCCAGGGCGAAGAGTTCATCCATATCAACTCGGTCCAACCCAACGGAACCTTGTATGGCGTGACCCGCTACCGTTTCGACGATCAGCGGCATATGTTGTCCTCCAGCTTCGCCAAGCGGGCCCAATTCGCCGACGATCACTGGCAACTGAGCGATGTCACCACCACGCTGTTCCATGACAAGCGCACCGAAGTCGTCACCGCACCGCAGGAGCGTTGGGACGTGGCGCTCAGCCCGCAGCTGCTCAGCACCGTGGTCATGGCGCCGGACTCGTTGTCTATCACCGGGTTGTGGGGGTACATCCATTACCTGGCGGACCAGGGCCTGAACAACGGTCGCTACTGGCTGGCTTTTTGGGTCAAGGTGTTGCAACCCCTGGTGACCGCTGCGCTGGTGTTGATGGCCATCTCCTTCATCTTCGGTCCGCTGCGCTCCGTGACCCTTGGCCAACGGGTATTCACCGGTGTGCTAGTGGGCTTTACTTTCCGCATTGCCCAGGATCTGCTCGGGCCATCGAGCCTGGTGTTCGGCTTCTCGCCATTGTTCGCGGTGCTGGTGCCGGCCGGCGTCTGCGCGTTGGCCGGGCTCTGGCTGTTGCGCCGGGCAGGTTGATTCAACGCTCGATGTGGCGAGCAAGCATCCTCGCCACACATGCTCATCGACAGGCGAGCGTGACGCTTGCGCGGTGTATCGGGTACAATTCCCGGCTATTTTTCGGCGGGCCATGCCTGCAGCCTTTTTGAGTGTTGATCCGTGAGTGATTTGAGTCATATCCGCAATTTCTCCATCATCGCCCACATTGACCATGGCAAGTCGACGCTGGCTGATCGCTTCATCCAGATGTGCGGCGGCCTGGCCGAGCGTGAAATGGAAGCCCAGGTCCTGGACTCCATGGACCTCGAGCGTGAACGCGGGATCACCATCAAGGCCCACAGCGTTACCCTTTACTACAAGGCTCGCGACGGCATTACCTACCAGCTCAACTTCATCGATACCCCGGGCCACGTCGACTTCACCTATGAAGTCAGCCGGTCGCTGGCGGCCTGTGAAGGTGCGTTGCTGGTGGTCGATGCCGGCCAGGGCGTCGAGGCCCAGTCGGTCGCCAACTGCTACACGGCCATCGAGCAGGGCCTGGAAGTCATGCCGGTGCTGAACAAGATCGACCTGCCCCAGGCCGATCCGGACCGCGTGAAGGAAGAAATCGAAAAAATCATCGGCATCGATGCCACCGACGCGGTCACGTGCAGCGCCAAGACCGGCCTGGGCGTGGATGAAGTGCTCGAGCGCCTCGTCACCACCATTCCCGCGCCGACCGGCAATATCGAAGATCCGCTGCAAGCGTTGATCATCGACTCCTGGTTCGACAACTACCTGGGCGTGGTTTCCCTGGTTCGCGTGCGCCATGGCCGCGTGAAGAAGGGCGACAAGATCCTGGTCAAGTCCACCGGCAAGATCCACCTGGTGGACAGCGTCGGTGTCTTCAACCCGAAACACACCGCTACCACCGACCTGAAGGCCGGTGAAGTGGGCTTCATCATCGCGGGCATCAAGGACATTCATGGGGCGCCGGTGGGCGATACCCTGACCTTGAGCTCCACCCCCGACGTCGATGTGCTGCCAGGCTTCAAACGCATCCAGCCACAGGTCTACGCCGGCCTGTTCCCGGTCAGTTCCGACGACTTCGAAGACTTCCGCGAAGCCCTGCAAAAGCTGACCCTGAACGACTCGTCCCTGCAGTACACCCCAGAAAGTTCCGACGCCCTGGGCTTCGGCTTCCGTTGCGGGTTCCTCGGCATGCTGCACATGGAAATCATCCAGGAGCGCCTGGAGCGCGAGTACGACCTGGACCTGATCACCACGGCGCCGACGGTAATCTTCGAGCTGCTGCTCAAGAACGGCGAGACTATCTACGTCGACAACCCGTCCAAGCTGCCGGACCTGTCGGCCATCGAAGACATGCGCGAGCCGATCGTGAGGGCCAACATCCTTGTGCCTCAGGAGCACCTGGGCAACGTCATTACCCTGTGCATCGAGAAGCGCGGCGTGCAGCACGACATGCTGTTCCTCGGCTCGCAGGTCCAGGTGACCTACGACCTGCCGATGAACGAAGTGGTGCTGGACTTCTTCGATCGCCTGAAATCCACCAGCCGCGGCTATGCTTCGCTGGACTATCATTTCGATCGTTACCAATCGGCTAATCTGGTGAAACTGGATGTGCTGATCAACGGCGAAAAAGTCGATGCCCTGGCATTGATCGTGCACCGCGACAACGCGCACTACAAAGGTCGTGCGTTGACCGAGAAGATGAAGGAACTGATTCCGCGGCAGATGTTCGATGTGGCAATCCAGGCCGCCATTGGCGGGCAGATTGTGGCGCGTACAACCGTCAAGGCACTCAGAAAGAACGTATTGGCCAAATGCTACGGCGGCGACGTCAGCCGTAAGCGCAAGCTGTTGGAAAAGCAGAAGGCCGGTAAAAAACGCATGAAGCAGGTCGGCAACGTGGAAATTCCACAGGAAGCCTTCCTCGCGGTGCTCAGGTTGGATAGTTAGGTCCTATGTCGCTAAATTTCCCGCTGTTGCTGGTTATCGCCGTGTTTGTCTGCGGCCTGTTGGCGTTGCTTGATCTGTTGTTCCTGGCGCCTCGGCGCCGGGCCGCCATTGCCTCTTATCAGGGCAGTGTCAGCCAGCCTGACGGCGTGGTCATTGAAAAGCTCAACAAGGAACCGCTGCTTGTCGAGTACGGCAAGTCGTTCTTCCCGGTGCTGTTCATCGTGCTGGTGCTGCGCTCGTTCCTGGTGGAGCCGTTCCAGATTCCGTCCGGTTCGATGAAGCCCACCCTGGATGTGGGCGACTTCATCCTGGTGAACAAGTTTTCCTATGGGATCCGGCTGCCAGTGATCGACAAGAAGGTCATCGAGATCGGCGACCCGCAACGCGGCGACGTGATGGTGTTCCGCTTCCCAAGCGACCCGAACGTCAACTACATCAAGCGTGTGGTGGGCCTGCCGGGCGACAAGATCCGCTATACGGCCGACAAACGCTTGTTCGTCAATGGCGAACTGGTTGCCGAGCAGTTGATCGGTTCCGAACCGGGCACGCTGGGCAGTGCCGAGCTCTACAAGGAAAAACTCGGCGAGGCAGAACACCAGATCCGCAAGGAAATGAGCCGCTACCGCGCCACGCCGGACCATTCATGGACCGTGCCGGCCGGGCACTATTTCATGATGGGCGACAACCGCGACAACTCCAACGACAGCCGTTACTGGGATGATCCGAACATACCCAAGGACATGTTGGGCATGGTCCCCGACCGCAATATCGTCGGCAAGGCCTTTGCGGTCTGGATGAGCTGGCCGGAACCCAAACTCAGCCACCTGCCGAACTTCTCGCGGGTAGGGTTGATCAAGTAATCACACACGGCGCTGTTGAACACAGCGCCGAATGCATTTCTGGAGCCTGCACAAGGCTGCCCGAAGGCATGAAGCCAACGATAGTCAGGACGTCATTTTTGAACACAGCGTTAATTGTCCCAAGCCAACGGCGCCTTGCCGCCGTGGCGGTGGAATCCAGCCACGAACTCAGCGTGGGTAAACCGTGAGCGTTTCTCTAAGCCGCCTCGAGCGTCAGCTCGGCTACACCTTCAAGGATCAGGAGCTGATGCTCCTGGCCCTCACTCACCGCAGTTTTGCCGGGCGCAACAACGAGCGCCTGGAATTCCTCGGCGATGCCATCCTCAATTTCGTCGCCGGCGAGGCGTTGTTCGAACGCTTTCCCCTGGCTCGCGAAGGCCAGTTGTCGCGTTTGCGCGCAAGGCTCGTGAAAGGTGAGACCCTGGCCGTATTGGCGCGGGGTTTCGACTTGGGCGAGTACCTGCGCCTGGGTTCCGGCGAACTGAAAAGCGGTGGTTTCCGCCGCGAATCGATCCTCGCCGACGCCCTGGAGGCATTGATTGGCGCGATCTACCTGGACTCGGGCATGGAAATGGCGCGCGAGCGCGTGCTGGCCTGGCTGACTTCCGAGATCGACAGCCTGACGCTGGTGGACACCAACAAGGACCCCAAGACCCGCTTGCAGGAATTTTTGCAATCGCGCAGTTGCGAACTGCCACGCTACGAAGTGGTGGATATCCAGGGGGAACCGCATTGCCGAACCTTTTTCGTCGAATGCGAAGTGGTCTTATTGAATGAAAAAAGCCGTGGCCAGGGCGTGAGCCGTCGTATCGCCGAACAGGTAGCGGCCGCCGCAGCACTGATCGCCTTGGGCGTGGAGAATGGCAATGACTGATACAACCGTCACCCGATGCGGCTATGTCGCCATTGTCGGTCGGCCGAACGTGGGCAAGTCCACGTTGCTGAACCACATCCTGGGCCAGAAGCTGGCGATCACCTCGCGCAAGCCTCAGACCACGCGCCACAACATGCTGGGCATCAAGACCGAAGGCGATGTGCAGGCGATCTACGTCGATACTCCGGGAATGCACAAGGGCGGTGAGAAGGCCCTGAACCGCTACATGAACAAGACTGCCTCGGCAGCGTTGAAAGACGTTGACGTGGTGATCTTCGTGGTCGACCGCACCAAGTGGACCGAAGAAGACCAGATGGTCCTCGAGCGCGTCCAATACGTGACCGGTCCCTTGATCGTGGCGCTGAACAAGACCGACCGCATCGAAGACAAGGCAGAGCTGATGCCGCACCTGACCTGGTTGCAGGAACAGTTGCCGAACGCGCAAATCATCCCGATTTCCGCCCAACACGGTCACAACCTCGACGCGCTGGAGCGGGTGATCGCCGAGCACCTGCCGGAAAACGATCATTTCTTTCCCGAAGACCAGATCACCGACCGCAGCAGCCGTTTCCTCGCCGCCGAGCTGGTGCGCGAGAAAATCATGCGCCAGATGGGCGCCGAGCTGCCGTACCAGATCACGGTGGAGATCGAGGAATTCAAGCAACAGGGCAAGACCCTGCACATCCATGCCTTGATTCTCGTCGAACGTGATGGCCAGAAGAAGATCATCATTGGCGACAAGGGCGAGCGCATCAAGCGCATCGGCACCGAGGCGCGCAAGGACATGGAGCTGCTGTTCGACTCCAAGATCATGCTCAACCTGTGGGTCAAGGTGAAAGGCGGCTGGTCCGATGACGAGCGCGCGTTGCGTTCGCTGGGTTACGGCGACCTGTAATCGTTAATGTGAGTACATGAATGCCACTGTGGGAGCGAGCCTCTGTGGCGAGGGAGCTTGCTCCCGCTGGGCCGCGAAGCAGCCCCCGGATCTGCGATCTCATCTAGCCAAACCCATCGTATGGCCTGGTTTCACGGCTGCTTCGCAGCCGAGCGGGAGCAAGCTCCCTCGCCACAGGATTTCTTCAACCATTGATGTCTTGTTGATATTCAGGCCCCCGATGTCCCCCAACCCACCCACCGCCCAACCCGCCTATGTCCTGCACAGCCGCGCCTACCGCGAAAGCAGCGCCCTGGTGGACTTCCTCACGCCCCAAGGGCGGCTGAGAGCGGTGTTGCGTGGGGCTCGGGGCAAGGCCGGGACGCTGGCGCGGCCGTTCGTCCCATTGGACGTCGAGTTTCGCGGCAGGGGCGAATTGAAGAATGTCGGGCGCATGGAAAGCAACGGCGTCGCGGCCTGGCTCAACGGCGAAGCGCTGTTCAGTGGTTTGTACCTCAATGAATTGCTGATCCGCCTGCTCCCCGCCGAGGATCCTCATCCTGAAGTCTTCGACCACTATGCCGCCACGCTGCTGGCCCTGGCCGAAGGTCGCCCTCTGGAGCCATTGCTGCGCTCTTTCGAATGGCGCCTGCTGGACGATCTGGGCTACGGTTTTTCCCTCGACACCGACCTGCACGGACAACCCATCGCGGCGGACGGCCTCTACCGCTTACAGGTGGACGCGGGCCTGGAGCAGGTCTACCAGTTGCAACCCGGGTTGTTCAATGGCGTTGAGCTTCTTGCCATGGCCGAGGCCGACTGGACCGCGCCCGGTGCATTGGCGGCGGCCAAGCGTTTGATGCGCCAAGCCCTGGCGGTTCATTTGGGCGGCCGGCCGCTGGTCAGTCGCGAGCTGTTTCGCAAGCCCTGATCTACCCGTATGCTGTGGGCCGAATCTCTGTCCATTCAGGAGCGCTTTTCGTGAGCACCAGCAATCGCATTCTTCTCGGCGTGAACATCGACCATGTCGCCACCCTGCGCCAGGCCCGAGGTACTCGCTACCCGGATCCGGTCAAGGCCGCACTGGATGCCGAAGAGGCGGGCGCCGATGGCATTACCGTGCACCTGCGCGAGGACCGTCGCCACATCCAGGAGCGCGATGTGCTGCTGCTCAAGGATGTGCTGCAAACCCGCATGAACTTCGAAATGGGCGTGACCGAAGAAATGATGGCCTTTGCCGAGCGCATCCGCCCTGCGCACATCTGCCTGGTCCCGGAAACCCGTCAGGAGCTGACCACCGAAGGCGGCCTGGACGTGGCGGGGCAGGAGGCGCGGATCAAGGCCGCGGTGGAGCGGCTGTCGAAGATGGGCGCCGAGGTGTCGCTGTTCATCGACGCCGACGAGCGGCAGATCGAAGCCTCCAAGCGGGTCGGCGCGCCGGCCATCGAGCTGCACACCGGGCGCTACGCCGATGCCCAGACCCCCACGGACGTGGCCGATGAGCTGCAACGGGTGGCAGACGGCGTCACCTTTGGCCTGGCCCAGGGCCTGATCGTCAACGCCGGCCACGGCCTGCATTATCACAACGTCGAAGCTGTCGCCGCCATCAAGGGCATCAACGAGCTGAACATCGGCCATGCGCTGGTGGCCCATGCGTTGTTTGTCGGGTTCAAGTCAGCTGTGTCGGAAATGAAGGCGCTGATCCTGGCGGCCGCCAGATCCTGACCCATCACCACACCCTGTGGGAGCGAGCCTGCTCGCGAAAGCGGAGTGTCAGTTAACAATCATGCCGACTGATGCACTGCTTTCGCGAGCAGGCTCGCTCCCACATTTAGATGTGTATGGCTGTCAGAGTTGCGGTGATTCCTGGTTCGGCTTGCTCTTGTCGACACCCGGCACGTGCAGGTTGCCCTCGGCCACCTGGTTGCCTTCGAGCTGTGGCTGCGTCACCCAGGTCAAGATGTCGTAGTAGCGACGGATGTTCGCCACGAAATGCACCGGCTCCCCGCCCCGGGCGTAGCCGTAGCGGGTCTTGCTGTACCACTGCTTCTGGGACAGGCGCGGCAGAATTTTTTTCACATCCAGCCACTTGTTCGGATTCAGCCCTTCCTTGGCGGCGAGCTTGCGCGCGTCGTCCAGATGACCACTGCCCACGTTATAGGCGGCGAGGGCGAACCAGGTGCGGTCCGGTTCCTCGATGCTTTCATCCAGTTGTTCCTTCATATAGGCCAGGTACTTGGCGCCGCCCATGATGCTCTGCTTCGGATCGAGGCGGTTGGATACACCCATGGCCTGGGCGGTGTTCTGGGTCAGCATCATCAGGCCGCGCACACCGGTCTTGGAGGTCACCGTCGGTTGCCAGAGCGATTCCTGATAGCCGATGGCAGCCAGCAACCGCCAATCGACTTTTTCCTTCTTGGCGTAGGTCTTGAAATGCTGTTCGTATTTGGGCAGCCGCTGCTGCAGGTGCTGGGCAAACGTCGTTGCGCCCATATAGCCGAGGACGTCAACGTGGCCGTAGTAGCGATCCTTCAATCGCTGCAACGTGCCATTCTTCTGCACCTTGTTCAGGTAGGCGTTGATTTCATTGAGCAGGCTGTTGTCTTCGCCGGGGCCCACTGCCCAGCTCTGGCTGCGGGTGTCGCCCAGGTCGAACGCCACGCGCACGTTGGGGAAGTAGACCTGGTTCATCGCCACTTCGTTGGAGTCCACCAGCGTCAGGTCGATCTGGCCCTCGTCGACCATGCGCAGCAGGTCGACGACTTCAACGGCGTCGGATTCTTCGTATTCGATCCCAGGATATTGCTGCTTCAGCTGTGCCAATTGTTCGGCATGGGAGCTGCCCTTGAGCACCATGATCTTCTTGCCGGCCAGGGCCGCCGCGTCGGTGGGGCGCGACTGACCGTTGCGATAGATGATCTGTGGGGTGACTTCCAGGTAAGGGCTGGAAAAGCGAACCTGTTTTTTGCGCTGTTCGCTGCTGACCAGGCCTGCCGCGGCCAGCACCGGGCCGTTGGGCTTGCCGATCTGGCTGAATAGGTCGTCGAGGTTGTCGGCGGTCTCGATTTTCAGCTCGACCCCCAAATCCTCGGCGAAACGCTTCACCAGCTCGTATTCGAAGCCGGTTTCACCACTGCGATCCTGGAAGTAGGTGGCGGGGCTGTTCCGGGTAACGACCCGCAGCACGCCATCCTCCTTTACGCGCTCCAGTGTGTTGGGTTTCTCAACACAGCCACTGAGCACCAGGAAGAGTCCGGTTGCGATCAGCCATCTGGCGTACCGCGGACGCAAAGCCGTTGGGGAAAACATCTGCGCAGTATACGCAAACGGCCTCGACCGCCATATATCGACAGCAAAAGGCCAGTCTGATAGAGGTTGCAAAACGTGTCCGCAAGCCAAGCGGGCCGGCGCGCGGCAGGGCCCCGCAGGGATAAAAAATATCTCTGTGGCGCGGGCCGGATGGCCGGGTAATCAAGCTATCCGCGCCACGACCGACGTTCGGCTCGCACCTGACGTAGCGTTTCGGGTGCCGTTGGCAGCGGTTTAGGCTAGAATGCACGGCCTCAAAGCACACCCCTTCCCGAGGCTGTCCCGAAGATGTTGATCCTGCGCGGCGCTCCTGCCCTTTCTGCCTTTCGCCACAGCAAACTTCTTGAGCAACTGAGCCAGAAAGTACCGGCTGTCAGTGGCTTGTATGCTGAATTCGCTCACTTCGCCGAAGTTACCGGCGGTTTGACTGGCGACGAACAGCAGGTGCTCGCGCGCCTCCTGAAGTACGGCCCAAGTGTTCCAGTCCAGGAGCCAACCGGCCGCCTGTTCCTGGTGTTGCCGCGTTTCGGCACCATTTCGCCGTGGTCGAGCAAGGCCAGTGACATTGCCCGCAACTGCGGCCTGTCGAAGATCCAGCGCCTGGAGCGCGGCATTGCCTTTTATGTCGCCGGTGAGTTCAGCGAGGCCGAGGCCCAACTGATCGCCGAAGGCCTGCATGACCGCATGACCCAGGTCGTACTGGGCAACCTGGAGCAGGCCGCCGGCCTGTTCAGCCACGCCGAACCCAAGCCGCTGACCGCCATCGACGTATTGGGCGGTGGCCGCGCCGCGCTGGAAAAAGCCAACGCCGAGCTGGGCCTGGCCCTGGCCGAAGACGAGATCGATTACCTGGTCAACGCCTTCCAGGGCTTGAAGCGCAACCCCCACGACATCGAACTGATGATGTTCGCCCAGGCCAACTCCGAGCATTGCCGCCACAAGATCTTCAACGCCAGTTGGGACATTGACGGCCAGAGCCAGGAAAAGAGCCTGTTCGGCATGATCAAGAACACCTACCAGATGCACAACGAAGGTGTGCTGTCGGCCTACAAGGACAACGCCGCGGTGATCGTTGGCAATGTTGCCGGTCGCTTCTACCCGAACCCCGAGACCCGCCAGTACGGTGCGGTCCAGGAGCCGGTGCACATCCTGATGAAAGTCGAGACCCACAACCACCCGACCGCCATTGCCCCGTTCCCGGGCGCGTCCACCGGTTCCGGTGGCGAGATCCGCGACGAAGGCGCCACCGGTCGCGGGGCCAAGCCCAAGGCCGGCCTGACCGGCTTCACCGTGTCGAACCTGCAGATTCCTGGCTTCGAACAGCCGTGGGAAAAGCCGTACGGCAAGCCTGAGCGCATCGTCAACGCCCTCGACATCATGATCGAAGGCCCACTGGGCGGCGCGGCGTTCAACAACGAATTCGGCCGTCCGGCCCTGACCGGCTACTTCCGGACCTTCGAACAATCCATCACCACCCCACGTGGTGAAGAGGTTCGCGGCTACCACAAGCCGATCATGCTCGCGGGCGGCATGGGCAACATCCGCGCCGAACACGTGCAGAAAGGCGAGATCGTGGTCGGCTCCAAGCTGATCGTCCTCGGCGGCCCGGCCATGCTGATCGGCCTGGGCGGCGGCGCGGCTTCGTCCATGGCCACCGGCACCAGCTCGGCCGACCTGGATTTCGCGTCGGTCCAGCGGGAAAACCCGGAAATGGAACGCCGTTGCCAGGAAGTCATCGACCGTTGCTGGCAGTTGGGTGAGAACAACCCCATCAGCTTCATCCACGACGTCGGGGCGGGCGGCCTGTCCAACGCCTTCCCGGAACTGGTCAACGACGGTGGCCGTGGTGGCCGCTTCGAATTGCGCAACATTCCGAACGACGAGCCGGGCATGGCCCCGCACGAAATCTGGAGCAACGAATCCCAGGAGCGTTACGTCCTGGCGGTCGGCCCGGCTGACTTCGAGCGCTTCCAGGCCATTTGCGAACGCGAGCGTTGCCCGTTTGCCGTGGTGGGTGAAGCCACCGCCGAGCCGCAACTGACCGTGACCGACAGTCACTTTGGCAACAGCCCGGTGGACATGCCGCTGGAAGTGCTGCTGGGCAAAGCCCCGCGCATGCACCGTTCGGCGGTTCGCGAAACCGAGCTGGGCGACGATTTCGATCCGTCCACCCTCGACATCGCCGATTCCATCGAGCGCGTGCTGCATCACCCGGCCGTGGCGAGCAAGAGCTTCCTGATCACCATCGGCGACCGCACCATCACCGGCCTCGTGGCACGTGATCAGATGGTCGGCCCATGGCAGGTGCCGGTGGCCGACGTGGCCGTGACCGCCACCAGCTTCGACGTCTACACTGGCGAAGCCATGGCCATGGGCGAGCGCACGCCGCTGGCGCTGCTGGACGCCCCGGCTTCGGGCCGCATGGCGATCGGTGAGACCCTGACCAACATCGCGGCCTCGCGCATCGGCAAGATTTCCGACATCAAGCTGTCGGCCAACTGGATGTCCGCCGCCGGTCACCCCGGCGAAGACGCGCGCTTGTACGACACCGTCAAGGCCGTCGGCATGGAACTGTGCCCTGAACTGGGCATCACCATTCCGGTGGGCAAGGACTCCATGTCCATGGCCACGCGCTGGAACGACGAAGGCGTGGACAAGAGCGTGACCTCGCCACTGTCGCTGATCGTGACCGGTTTCGCCCCGGTCACCGACATCCGCCAGACCCTGACCCCGCAACTGCGCATGGACAAGGGCACCACCGATCTGATCCTGATCGACCTGGGCCGTGGCCAGAACCGCATGGGCGCCTCGATCCTGGCCCAGGTGCACGGCAAGCTCGGCTCGCAAGCACCGGACGTCGACGATGCCGAAGACCTGAAGGCGTTCTTCGCCGTGATCCAGGGCCTGAACGCCGACGGTCACCTGTTGGCCTACCACGACCGTTCCGATGGCGGCTTGCTGACCACCGTGATGGAAATGGCTTTCGCCGGTCACTGCGGCTTGAACCTGACCCTGGACAGCGTGGCCGAGTCGGCCAGTGAGATCCCGGCGATCCTGTTCAACGAAGAGTTGGGTGCGGTGATCCAGGTTCGCCAGGACGCCACCCCGGACATCCTCGCCCAGTTCAGCGCCGCCGGCCTGGCCGAGTGCGTCTCGGTCATCGGCCAGCCGATCAACAACGCCCACATCAATATCACCTTCAACGGCGACACCGTCTTCGAAGGCCAGCGTCGCTTGTTGCAGCGCCAGTGGGCCGAGACCAGCTACCAGATCCAGCGCCTGCGCGATAACGCCGAATGCGCCGAGCAGGAATTCGACGCGCTGCTGGAAGAAGACAACCCGGGCCTCAGCGCCAAGCTCAGCTTCGACGTCAACGAAAACGTGGCCGCGCCTTACATCAAGAAAGGCATTCGCCCGCAAGTAGCGGTCCTGCGCGAGCAGGGCGTCAACGGCCAGGTGGAGATGGCGGCGGCGTTCGACCGCGCCGGTTTCAGCGCGATCGACGTGCACATGAGTGACATCCTCGCCGGACGTGTCGACCTGAACGATTTCAAAGGCATGGTTGCCTGCGGCGGCTTCTCCTACGGCGACGTGCTGGGCGCCGGTGAAGGCTGGGCCAAGTCGGCGCTGTTCAACAGCCGCGCCCGCGATGCGTTCCAGGGCTTCTTCGAGCGCAACGACAGCTTCACCCTCGGTGTGTGCAACGGTTGCCAGATGATGTCCAACCTGCACGAGCTGATCCCGGGCAGCGAGTTCTGGCCGCACTTCGTGCGTAACCGTTCCGAGCAGTTCGAAGCCCGCGTCGCGATGGTCCAGGTGCAGGAGTCGAACTCGATCTTCCTGCAGGGCATGGCCGGTTCGCGCATGCCGATCGCCATCGCCCACGGTGAAGGCCATGCGGAGTTCCAGAGCGAGGAAGCGTTGCTTGAAGCCGACCTGTCCGGTTGTGTGTCGCTGCGTTTTGTCGACAACCACGGCAAGGTCACCGAAACCTACCCGGCCAACCCGAACGGCTCGCCGCGCGGGATCACCGGCCTGACCAGCCGCGACGGCCGCGTCACGATCATGATGCCGCACCCGGAGCGGGTGTTCCGCGCGGTGCAGAACTCGTGGCGTTCGGACGACTGGAACGAAGACGCGCCATGGATGCGCATGTTCCGCAACGCGCGCGTCTGGGTGAACTGAGGCGGTGTACAAGCTCTGCTTCTTCGTCCCGGCCAGCCACGTGGACGAGGTCAAAAGCGCCGTATTCGCTGCCGGTGGTGGGCGAATCGGCGACTATGACCACTGCGCCTGGCAAGTGCTGGGCCTGGGCCAGTTTCGCCCGTTGGACGGCAGCCAGCCGTTCATTGGCGAGGCGGGGCAGGTCGAGCAGGTCGAGGAATGGAAGGTTGAGCTTGTTGTCGCTGACGATCTGATTCGCCCCGTGGTGGAGGCATTGAGACAGAGCCATCCCTACGAGACACCGGCGTATGAGGTGTGGCGGTTGGAGGATTTCTGATCCTCCCCGTTTAAATGAAAAACCCGCTGATTGGATCAGCGGGTTTTTTATTGTGGCGAGGGGATTTATCCCCGCTGGGCTGCGCAGCAGCCCCAAATACTGATTCCCCGGTGTGTCAGGCAGATGGGGTTGCTGCTTAGGGGGCTGCTGCGCAGCCCAACGGGGATAAATCCCCTCGCCACAGGGGCCAGACAGTCGGCGAAGGCCTAGGCTTTGACACCCGCCTGACGACTCGGCACCACCGCCTCCAACGCCCGCCACAACCCCGGCGCTTTCTCCCCCAGCAGCAAATGCCACACGCCATCCTCCAGCGAACTGACCCCCTGGCAACCCAACGTCTTGAGCTGGCTTTCCGACATCCTCTTGCCATCGGCCAACCGCACGCGCAAACGGCTCATCGCCACGCAATCGAGCTGCAACACATTCCTGCCACCGCCCAGGGCATCGAGCCATTGCTGTGCTTCGGTCTCCGGGACAATTGTCGTTAAGGCCGGCTCGACCACCGCGTTCGCGGGCGTACTGACGGCCTGATCGGAAGAGGGCAACGCCAAGCGAATCTCATCGGCAATGCTATCGGCCATCGGCCCCACCACCACCTGCAAGCTGCCGCCATTGCCGGGGCGGACCACCGCCATGGCGCCAAGGGCCTTGAGCTGGGCGTCGCAGGCCTTGTTGCGATCCACCATGTCCAGGCGCAAGCGCGTGGTGCAGGCGCCGACGGTAATCAAGTTGTCGGCGCCACCCAGGGCCTGGATGTAGGCGGCGGCACGTTGGTTTTCGGCGATGATCGGCTTTTCGCCCATCGCCACGTCTTCACGTCCCGGCGTCTTCAGGTCAAAGCGGCGGATGCAGAAGTCGAACACCAGGAAATAGATCGCCCCATAGACCAGGCCCACCGGTACGACCAGCCACCCGTTGGTGGATTTGCCCCAGCCCAGGACCATGTCGATGAAACCGCCCGAGAAGGTAAAGCCCAGGTGAATATCCAACAGATTGGTCACCGCCATCGACAGGCCGGTGAGCAACGCATGGACCAGATACAGCAGCGGCGCGAGGAACATGAAGGCGAATTCGATCGGCTCGGTGACGCCGGTCAGGAACGAGGTCAACGCCATGGACAACAGAATCCCGCCCATGACCTTGCGCCGCTGGGGCAGGGCATTGCGGTACATCGCCAGGCACGCAGCGGGTAGGCCGAAAAGCATCACCGGGAACATGCCGGTCATGAACTGGCCGCCCTTGGGGTCGCCGGCGAAATAACGGGTCAGGTCACCGGTGACCACGGCGCCGGTGGCGGGGTCAGTGAAGCTGCCGAAAATGAACCATGCCATGTTGTTGAGGATGTGGTGCAGGCCAGTGACGATCAGCAGTCGATTGAACACACCGAAGACGAACGCGCCGAAGCTGCCGCTGGCCATCAACAGCTCGCCGAAGCTGTTGATGCCGTGCTGGATCGGCGGCCAGATCAGGCCGAACATCACGCCAAGGCCCACCGCGCTGAAACCGGTCACAATCGGCACGAAGCGCCGGCCCCCAAAAAACGCCAGGTACTCCGGCAGCTTGATGTCCTTGAAGCGGTTGTACAGCCCGCCGGCCAACAACCCACTGACGATCCCGGCGAGCATGCCCATGTTGATCGTCGCGTCGAGCACCTTCAATGTCGCGACCATTACCAGGTAGCCGATGGCCCCGGCCAGTCCGGCCGTACCGTTATTGTCCCGGGCGAAGCCCACGGCGATGCCGATGGCGAAGATCAGCGCCAGGTTGGCGAAGATCGCCTGGCCGGCATCGTGGATGATCGCGATGTTCAACAGGTCCGTGTCACCCAGGCGCAGCAGCAGGCCGGCAATCGGCAAAATCGCGATCGGCAGCATCAGCGCCCTGCCGAGGCGTTGCAGCCCTTCGATGAAATGCTGGTACATGGCGTCTCTCCTTTTATTGTTCTGCGACGGTCTCAGCCCAGGGGCCAATGTTGATGACAGGCCTGGCGCACGGCGGCGGCGCTGGGCAGGTTCAGCAAATCGGTACTGACGCGGCGGCACTGCGCTGTGTCGAGGCGGCGCACGCGGTCCTTGATTTCGCCTACCTGCGGCGGGCTGACCGACAGCTCCCGTACACCCAGCCCGATCAGCACAGGTGTCGCCAGGGGATCGGAGGCCAGGGCTCCGCACACGCCAGCCCAACGCCCATGGCGGGCGGCGCCGGCACAGGTCTGGGCGATCAGCCGCAACAGCGCGGGGTGCAAGGCGTCGACGCGGGCGGCGAGACCGGCGTGGTCGCGGTCCATGGCGAGGGTGTACTGGGAAAGGTCGTTGGTGCCGATGGACAGGAAGTCCGCATGCTCGGCCAGTTGCTCGGCGAGCAATGCGGCGGCTGGCACTTCGATCATCACGCCCACCTGCGGACGTTCCTCCAGGCCCATTTGCGCACCCAGGACGTCAATGCGCTGGCGAATGTGCAGCAGCTCGGCGACCTCGGTGACCATCGGCAACAGGATCCGGCAGCGATGCAACGGACGGATTTGCAGCAGCGCGCGCAATTGTTGATCCAGCAGTTCCGGGCGCACCTGGCCCAGGCGAATGCCTCGCAGGCCGAGCACCGGATTGGCTTCGGCCGGAAGCGGCAGGTAGTCCAATTGCTTGTCGCCGCCGACGTCGATGGTGCGGATGATCACCGGCCTGTCGCCCATGGCATCGAGCACGGCTTGATAAGCCTGGCGCTGCTCTTGTTCGTCGGGGGCGGTGTGACGGTCGACAAAAAGGAATTCAGTGCGCAGCAGGCCAACGCCATCGGCGCCGTTGGCAAAGGCCTGGCCGGCTTCGGCGCTGGAGGCCACGTTGGCAGCGACTTCGACATCTACGCCATCGAGGGTTCGCGCCGGGGCGTGGGCGAGGGTTTGCTGCTGGGCCCGCAGCGCTGCGCGTTGGCTTTGTGCTTGCCGCACCTGGGCCAGGCGCTCGGCGCTTGGTGTGAGTTCGAGGCGGCCACCGTCGGCGTCCAGCACCACCGGTTGACCTGGCAACTGCTCAAGCAGCGGATCGCCCAACGCAACCAGGCAGGGCAGGCCTTTGCCGCGAGCCAGGATCGCCACGTGGGACGTCGCGCCGCCCTCGGCCATGCATACGCCTGCCACGCCCTGGGCGCAGAGTTGCAACAGGTCCGACGGGGTCAGTTCCTGCGCGACGACAATGGCGCCCGCCGGCACGTCGAATTGCCAGGCTTCGCCCAGCAGTGCCCGCAGGACCCGCTGGCGCAGGTCATGCAAATCATTGGCGCGCTCGGCCAGCAGCGTGCTTTGCAATTGCCGCAGCACTTGGCACTGTACGTCGATCGACCGGCTCCAGGCGTGGGCCGCCGCGCTCCCTTGCTCGATAGACAGGTACGCGGCATCCAACAGGGCCGGATCTTCCAGCAACGCCAAATGAGCGCTGAAGATCGCTTGCTCATCGACGTGGCGCCGGGCCTTGGCGTTTTCGAGTGTCAGCTGGATATCCTGACTGACTTGAGCCAGGGCATCGAGCAGTCGTTGGCGTTGTTCTTCGACATTGTGGCCGCCGGGATCTTTGGGTAATTGAATGCCATCCAATCGAACCAGCGGTCCGCTCGCCAGGCCGGGCGCGGCGCAGACGCCATGCAATACGCCTTCTTCGGCGGCGTGCCGGGTTGTCTGGACCTGCGGCGCCCTGCCGTGAGCCTCTTCGGCCAGAGCGGTGGACAAGCTCGCCAGCAGCGCTTGCAGCGCCGCTTCGGCATCGCTGCCGCGACAGCTGACATGCACTTCGGCCTGTTCGGTGATCGCCAGGCCCATCATGCCCATGACGCTGTCACAGGACGCCGACCGCCCCCCAAAGTGTAACTGCGAGCGGCTTTTGAATCCCCGTGCGGTCTGGCGAACCAAGGCCGCCGGCCGCGCATGCAAGCCGCCTCGATGGGCGATGCGAATCTGGCCGGACACTTCGATGCCGACTTCCAGGTCGTCAAGCTGTCCTGCACCGGGCGCCCTGGCGACGACGTGCAACAGAGGTTCGCCGACCTTGACCCCTTTCAGGGTGATAGGCCGTGCCTGGAAATGTTCGCCATTGGTGATGACCAACAGGCTGACCAGGCTTTTGCAGCGCTGGGCCACTTTGTCCAGGTCGTAGCGCAGCAGCGCTTGCCCGTTGCTGACGCGCGTGCCTTCCTTGACCAGCATGAAAAAGCCGTCGCCCTGCAACTCGACGGTGTCCAGCCCCAGGTGCAGCAGCAATTCGGCGCCGTTGTCGGCCCGCAGGGTCACGGCGTGGCCGGTGCGAGCGACGTGGATCACCTCGCCGTCGCAGGGGGCGTAGAGGGTGTCGTTCAGCGGGTCGATGGCGATCCCGTCGCCCATGGCGCCGCTGGCGAATACGGCGTCCGGAACGTTGGCGAGGGTGAGCACCGGGCCGCTGAGCGGGGCGCTGAGGGTCAGCTCTTTATTGTTGTTGGGCATGGGCTCGCTCTCTGTGTAATTTCATGGGCCTTGCATGAACGCCGTCGGGTCAGTGGGTCCGGGTGACCTTGCTCAAATGCCGTGGTTTGTCCGGATCCAGGCCCCGGGCGAGGGCCAGCCGGGCAGCCATGCCATAAAAGCTCTGGATCGCCAGGATCGGGTCCAGGGCCGGGTGATCGGCGCGGGACAAGGTCAAGTCGCGCTCGACGATGTCATCGGGAGCCGCCAGCAGCACCCGGGCGCCGCGCTGGCGCATATCGGCGGCCAGACCCAACACGCCGGCCTGCTCGGCACCGCGCGGGGCGAACACCAACAGCGGGTAGTTTTCATCGATCAGCGCCATCGGGCCGTGGCGGACCTCGGCGCTGCTGAAGGCCTCGGCCTGGATCGCCGACGTTTCCTTGAATTTGAGCGCCGCTTCCTGGGCGATGGCGAACCCGGCGCCACGGCCGATCACCATGAGCCGCTGGCAATCACGGAGCGTTTCGACGGCGGCGCCCCAGTCCTGGCCTGCGGCCTCGCGCAAACCCTCAGGCAGCGCAGCGCCGGCGTCGAGCAACTCGGCGTCATCCTTCCAGTGCGCCACCAAACGCGCGCTGGCGCTGAGGGTAGCGATGAAACTCTTGGTGGCGGCAACGCTGCTTTCGACGCCGGCGCACAACGGCACGCTGAATTCACAGGCCGCCTCCAGCGGAGAATCCTCTGCGTTGACCATCGCAACGCTCAATGCGCCGCGTTTGCGCAACAGGCGCAGGCTGTTGACCAGGTCCGGGCTCTGCCCCGACTGGGAGAACGCGAACGCCACCTGGCCACTGACCTTCAAAGGCGCCTGTTGCAGGGTCACCACCGACATCGGCAGCGACGCCACCGGCAAGCCCAATTGCTGCATGGTCAGGTAGGCGAAATAACTGGCGGCGTGGTCGGAACTGCCCCGAGCGATGGTCATCGCCACTTGCGGCGGTTGACGACGCAGGCGTCCGGCGATTTCCTCCAGCGTTGGGTCCAGCCGCTGCAGTTGGCGCTCGACGGCTTCGGCTGAGGCCTGGGCCTCTTCAAGCATTTTGCAAGTCAATGGCTTCTCCTTCGACCATCACGTCGATCAGGTTCAAGTTTCGGTCGAGACGCACACAGTCGGCCCAGGCGCCGGGTTGCAGGCGTCCGCGCTCGGGCAGGCCGAGGTAGTCGGCGGGAAATTGCGACAGGCGTCGGGAAGCTTCGTCGATCGGCAGGCCGATTTTCACCAGGTTGCGCAGGGCCTGGTCCATGGTCAGGGTGCTGCCGGCCAGGGTGCCATCGGCCAGGCGCACGCCGCCCAGGCATTTGGTCACGGTGTGGCTGCCCAGCTTGTATTCGCCGTCGGGCATGCCAGCGGCGGCGGTGGAATCGGTGACGCAATACAGGCACGGGATCGAACGCAACGCCACGCGCATCGCACCGGGGTGCACGTGAAGCAAATCCGGGATCAGTTCGGCGTATTGCGCATGGGCCAGCGCCGCACCTACGATGCCGGGCTCGCGGTGATGCAGTGGGCTCATGGCGTTATACAAATGGGTAAAACTGCTGGCCCCGGCCGCGAGTGCCGCGACGCCTTCTTCATAGCTGCCGAGGGTATGGCCGATCTGCATGCGCACGCCGCGAGCGCTGAGGGCGCCAATCAAGGCATCGTGACCGGCGATTTCCGGGGCAATGGTGATCACGCGGATCGGCGCCAGGGCCAGGTACGTTTCCACCTCGGCCATCAAGGCGGTGTGGGCGAAATTCGGTTGGGCGCCGAGTTTGCCGGGGTTGATGTAAGGGCCTTCCAGGTGAACACCGAGCACCCGTGCGCTGCCGCTGGGCCGCTGTTCGCAAAATTCACCGAGGGCCTTGAGTACGCGGATGATTTCTTCGCTCGGCGCCGTCATCGTCGTGGCGAGCAACGCCGTTGTGCCGAATCGCACATGGGTGCGGGCAATGGTTTCGAACGCCGCCGCGCCTTCCATGATGTCCTTGCCGCCACCGCCGTGCACATGCAGGTCGATGAAGCCGGGCAGCAGGTAGGGCAGGTCGTTGCTCGTCGGGTCGCAGGGCTGGCCTTCGATGGACACGACCCTGCCGCGTTCATGGATCAGGCGGCCGCGTATCCAGCCGTCGGCGGTGAGGATGTTGTTTTCGGACATGGGATTCTCGGGTCGTCTAGCGCCGCAACTCTGCGACGAAGTCGTAATAGTCGTTGCGGCAATAGGTGTCGGTGACTTCGATGGGCGTGTTGTCTTCCAGGTAGCCGACCCGCGTCATCAACAGCATCGCGGTGCCGGGGGCGATGCCCACCAGGGCGGCGAATTCGTCCGAGGCGTTGATGGCCTGGATGTGTTGCAGGGCGCGCACTACCGGTTTGCCGATGCTGTCGAGGAATTCATAAAGCGAATCGCCCACCGCCTGCGGCTTGGCAATGATCGATGCGGGCAGGGTGCTCATCTCGATGGCCATGACCGTGTCGTCGGCCTTGCGCAGCCGTTTGAGCCGGGCGACTTTGTCGGTGGGCGAGAGGCCCAGGCGTATCAATTCCTCATGGGTTGGCGGGGTGATCTCCCGCTCCAGCCATTGGGAGCCGGGCACAAAGCCTTTGAGCCGGAGCATCTCGCTGAAACCGCTAAGGCGTGAGAGCGGTTGTTCCAGGCGTGGGGTGATGAATGTACCCGAGCCTTGATTGCGGCGGATCAGGCCTTGTTCGAACAGCACTTCCAGCGCCTTGCGCGCGGTGACCCGGGATATCCCCAATTGCTCGCTCAAGCTGCGCTCGGACGGCATCGCTTGTTCGGCTTTCCACTGGCCAGCGTGGATGGCGGCTTCCAGATTGCGGGCCAGTTGCAGGTAGAGCGGGGTGGGTTGGGTGTCGTCGGGGCGCAGGGTCTGGATGTTCATTTGGGTGTCCGATGCGGTTTTTTGTGGGCGTTGTCGCTCGGTGGGTGGGGTGGAAGCTAATACCACTTGAATACCATGTCAACGCTGCTTTTTCTAGGGTTGGCCTGTGTTTCCTGGGTATTCATTCGGGTGTTATTTAAGTGGTATTAGGGTGGTTTTTGTGGGGCGTGGAATTACAGCGTTGGGATGGGGTTTTTGAAGGTCAGTGGTATGCACGGAGGGCGGGTTGTGGAGTTTGATATTTATTTTTATGGCGACCGGTGGTAGTGCGTTTTGTGTGTATATCCGCCGGCACATCCAACATTCTCATTGACTGAGCCACCGCTATCGCGAGCAGGCTCGCTCCCACAGGGGAAACGCGAACACCCAGAACCAGGCCGCCTCGGGACGAGCCTTGATCTTCATCGCGAGCAAGCTCCCACAGTGGTTTCGTGTCGTTGACAAATATGCCAATCGACATCGAACCCTGTGGCGAGGGAGCTTGCTCCCGCTGGGCTGCGAAGCGGCCCTGAAACCTGACAGCGCGGTGTGTCAGGCAGATCGAGTTGACTACTTTGGGGTTGCTGCGCCCGAGGCGTCGGACCGTCCCAGCGGGAGCAAGCTCCCTCGCCACAAGAGCTCTTATCCACAGGAACTTCTTGCCGCAAGAAAATGGGCTACGGCCGAATCTCGATCATCGTCCCATCCGGCACAAGGTTCCACACCTCACGCATGTCCACATTGCGCATGGCGATGCAGCCGTCGGTCCAGTCCAGGGTGTGGAACAACTGCTCAGGGTTCTCCTCCGAGTCCGGCGTGCCATGAATCATGATCATGCCCCCCGGCTCCACGCCTTCGCGGCGGGCGCGGGCGGCGTCGCTGATGTTGGGGTAGGAGATGTGCATCGACAGGTAGAACCGGTCGCTGACCTTGCGCCAGTCGATCCAGTAAAAGCCTTCGGGGGTGCGCTTGTCGCCCTCGATCAGCTTGGGGCCTTTCTTGGCGCCCTTGCCCAAGGAGATGCGATAGGTCTTGAGGGGCTTGCCGTCGTTGATCAATTGCAATTGATGGGCGGACTTGAGCACCAGCACTTTTTCGATGACTTTGCCGTTGTAGGTTCCCACGGCGGCGGCCTGGGACAGGGCGGTGAACGACAAGCAGAACAGCACAAGCAACCAGCGCATTGAAACGATATCCCTAGAGGTGTCGCGGCTATATTGGATTTTCTAGGCTCTGTACGAAATGTATCCGCACTCGCCCATACTGCGTTGAAACGAGGCTCGGAATGCTCATGTACTCCAGTACACTGCGCTTCCTCGCCCCGTTTCGCCTTGTCTGGCCTTCGCGCGAACACATTTCGTACAGAGCCTACGTATTGGCAGGCTGAGTCAGCGGCGGAATCGACTCGGATCGCACCGGGTATTGCTCGGCCCGCCGGTCAGCGTAGAAGTATTCTAGGGTACGGCCCACGGTGCGGAAAGCCAGCTCGTCCCACGGGATGTCAGCTTCTTCGAACAGTTTCACTTCCAGGCTTTCGGGGCCCGCGGCGAAATCCTCGTCCACCAGCTCGGCGCGGAAGAACACATGCACCTGGCTGATGTGCGGAACGTCGATCAGCGTATAGATGCTCAGGTTTCGCACCCGGGCGCAGGCTTCCTCGGCGGTTTCGCGCACGGCGGCTTGCTCGACGGTTTCGCCGTTTTCCATGAAGCCCGCCGGCAAGGTCCAGTAACCACGCCGTGGCTCGATGGCGCGCCGGCACAACAGGACTTTACTGCCCCAGGTCGGTACACATCCGGCAACGATATTGGGGTTCTGGTAATGAATGGTGTGGCAGGTGTCGCAGACAAAACGCAGGCGCGAGTCGCCCTCGGGTATGCGCTGGGTCACCGGGTTACCGCACTGGCTGCAGAATTTCATGCTTGGATTCCTGAAGGCTGCGCCTATCTTGGCGTGTGCGGGCCGGTATCGGCAAGTTGTCGTTTCGCGACATGACGCGGTCCGGGGCTTGGGCCGCTTGCCTGATTGGTGCATGATGCTAGGCAGCGAATAAATCGAGAAGTCTCATGCTGGACGAGCTACTGCATCGAGTAAGCAACCATACGCCGCGCGATCTGGAGACCGATCGGCGTTTTCCTGAAGCGGCGGTGCTGGTGCCGATCACGCGCAGTGATGAACCGGAGCTGGTGCTGACCCTGCGCGCCAGCGGTCTCTCGACCCACGGCGGCGAAGTGGCGTTCCCCGGTGGACGTCGAGACCCGGAAGACCCCGACCTGATCTTCACCGCCCTGCGCGAAGCCGAAGAGGAAATTGGCCTGCCCCCCGGCCTGGTGGAGGTGATTGGTCCCCTCAGTCCACTGATCTCGTTGCACGGTATCAAGGTCACGCCTTACGTCGGCGTGATTCCGGATTACGTCGAATACCAGGCCAACGACGCCGAGATCGCCGCCGTGTTCAGCGTGCCGTTGGAATTTTTCCGCAAGGATCCGCGCGAGCACACCCACCGCATCGACTACCAGGGCCGCAGTTGGTACGTGCCCAGCTACCGTTTCGAGGGGTACAAGATCTGGGGGCTGACGGCGATCATGATCGTGGAGTTGGTCAACCTGCTGTACGACGCCGGCATCGACCTGCACACGCCGCCCAAGACTTTCATCAACACCTGATGCCCCGAGGATTCCCATGAAATACCGCTTGGGCGATGCCCGTGTCGAAACCCACCCACAGAGCTGGGTCGCGCCCAACGCCACACTGGTGGGCAAGGTCCGCCTCGAAGAGGGCGCCAACGTCTGGTTCAACGCGGTGTTGCGTGGCGACAACGAATTGATCCTGATTGGCAAGGATAGCAACGTGCAGGACGGCACGGTGATGCACACCGACATGGGTTATCCGCTGACCATCGGCACTGGCGTGACCATCGGCCACAACGCCATGCTTCACGGCTGCACAGTCGGGGACTACAGCCTGATCGGCATCAACGCGGTAATCCTCAACGGCGCGAAAATCGGCAAGAACTGCATCATTGGCGCCAACTCGCTGATCGGCGAAGGCAAGGAAATACCCGATGGTTCGCTGGTCATGGGCTCGCCGGGCAAGGTCGTGCGAGAACTGACCGAGGCCCAGAAAAAAATGCTCGAAGCCAGTGCGGCGCACTACGTTCACAACTCGCAGCGCTACGCACGCGACCTGATCGAGCAGGAACAATGAACACACCTGAACGCCCGATTCCGTCGCCCTGCGTAAACATCTGCTCGCTGGACGATGACGACGTCTGCACCGGTTGCCAGCGCACCGTCTCCGAGATCACTCAATGGCGCAAGATGAGCAACGATGAACGGCGCAGCGTCCTGGCGTTGTGTCATGAACGGGCCAAGGCCAATAGATTGGTGTGGATGCTGCCGGCAAGGCGTTGATGTCCACTTGTGAATACAAAATCCCTGCGGAGAGGGAGCAAGCTCCCTCTCCGCAGGGGCGTCTCACAAGGCTTTAATCGATCGTCGTCCCAACCACCGATCCAACCCCACCACCCCCAGCGCAATCCCGACAAACCCGGCCAACACGCCCCCGGCATTGATGAACACCTGTGGATAACCCAGGCTCGTCACGTCGATGAAAGGGTAGGGATAGGCCGCCAGCAGATCACCCCGTAGCAGGATGTAGGCGAAGTACACCAGCGGGTAAATCATCCACAGCCCGACGTGGCCCAGGCGCAACGTGCCTTTGGGCACCCAGAGCCCCCAATAGATGATGAACAGCACCGGCATGATGTCGTGCAGCAGTTCGTCGGCGATAAATTGCCAGCCTTCCGGTTGCCAGAGATGGCGCAGCAATACGTTATAGGCCAGGGCGACCAAGGCGATGCTCACCGCGATGCCGCTGCGTACCGCTGGACGCAGGAACCAACGCCTCACCGCTGATTCACGGCGGGTCACTTCCCAAGTCAATACCACGGCGGCCAAGGTATTGGTCAATACGGTGAAGAAACTGAAGAAGTTGACCAGGCCGCCCAACAGGCTCGCGCCCAGTTCCCATCGGCCCAGCAGGATCAGGTAGAGCTGAATGCTCAATCCCACCCAGCCGAGCAATGCCAGCATCGACACGAAACCGGTTCGCACGTTCATGGTTCAGATAGGCCGCTTGGTGCGCATCAACTTGACGTACAAGCGCTCGACCTTCTCCCGTGCCCATGGCGTCTTGCGCAGGAAGGTCAGGCTCGACTTGATGCTCGGGTCGCTCTTGAAGCAACGGATGTCGATGCGTTCCGCCAGGCCTGACCATTCGTAGTGCTGCACCAGGGCATTGAGGATCTGCTCCAGGGTCACGCCGTGCAGTGGGTTGTTGTTCGGTTCGGTCATGGCAAGCCTTGCATGATGAGCTGTGAAGCCGCGCACCTTAGCCGAGGCGCTCTGCGGGGGGAAGTGCCGCCGTTATCAGGGCTTGTATCCCCGGCACACTGTTACCGAATTCGAGATGATCCATGTCAACAAAAGCGCTTTCGCTATTTGTAACAGGACATTATCCTTGCGCCGCTTGCTGAAACGCTTCTTCTGGCGTACCAGAGCCTCTGCGTCCAGCTACTCCTGTTGAAAGGTCTAAAGAATGCCGAATGTCGCGATCCTGAGAGACAGCGCTGTCTTGGTAAATTCCTGTGGGAACGAGCTTACTCACCATAGCGATTGCACATTCAACATTCGAGTCGACTGACACGCCTTGATCGCGAGCAAGTCCGTTCCCACAGCGACCGCGTCATCGAATTTGCCTTTTTCCAACTGAACCATGCCCCCTCAAGATCGTCATCTAAAGTGACTACTTGCGCGGGACTCTTTAAAACGTCACGGAGATACACACTATGAGCGCTGAGGGTGCTTTGAGTCGAAGCCGTCTGCTACCGAGCTTGCTCGGCATTCTGCTTCTATTGATGGGGCTGGCCTTGTTGGCTGGTGGGATCAAACTGAGCACGCTCGGCGGCTCGCTGTATTATCTGCTGGCGGGCATCGGCCTGGCGATTACTGGTGTACTGCTGATTCTGGCGCGCCGTGCAGCGCTGGGGATGTACGCGCTGGTTTTATTCGCCAGTACGGTGTGGGCGTTATGGGAAGTGGGCCTGGATTGGTGGCAATTGGTGCCGCGCCTGGCCATGCTGTTCGCCTTGGGCATCGTCATGCTGCTGCCGTGGTTCCGGCGCCCGTTGCTGACCGCCGATGCATCGCCGATGGGCACCCGAGCGCTGGGTGCGGCCGTTGTCATCGCGGGTATCGCCGCCCTCGCCAGCCAATTCACCAACCCTGGTGAGATCAAGGGCCAACTGGACCGCGACAGCGTGCCGGGCGTGACCAACACCGCACCGGCCATGCCGGACGGGGATTGGAACTCCTACGGCCGCAGCGCCCATGGCGACCGTTATTCGCCACTGGCGCAGATCACCCCTGAAAACGTCAGCAAGCTGAAGGAAGCCTGGACGTTCCGCACCGGTGACCTGCCAGGGCCGAATGACCCAGGCGAGACCACCGCGGAAAATACCCCGCTGAAGGTCAACGGCATGCTTTATGTGTGCACGCCCCACAGCCAGGTCATCGCTCTGGAGCCAGAAACCGGCAAGGAAATCTGGCGCTTCGATCCGAAGCTTTCTACGCAGAACGCGGAAAACTTCAAGGGCTGGGCCCACATGACCTGCCGTGGCGTGAGCTATCACGATGACGCCGTCTACGCCTCGGCCGAGCAGAGCCCGACCGGCGCCGCCAGCACTACGCCAGCCAGCACCGTTTGCCCACGGCGGATCTTCCTGCCGACGGCCGACACCCGCCTGATCGCCCTCAACGCCGACACCGGCAAGATGTGCGAAGACTTCGGCGACAAAGGCCAGGTCGACTTGAGCGCCAACATCGGGAGTTTCACGGCCGGCGGTTACTACTCCACTTCGCCACCGGCGGTCACCCAGAATTTGGTCGTTATCGGCGGCCATGTCACCGATAACGTCTCCACCGACGAGCCAAGCGGCGTGATCCGCGCCTATGACGTGCACACCGGCAAGCTGGTGTGGAACTGGGACAGCGGCAACCCGGACGACACCACGCCGATTGCCGAAGGCCAGACCTACACCCGCAACTCGCCGAACATGTGGTCCATGTTCAGCGTCGATGAAAAACTCGGCATGCTTTACCTGCCGATGGGCAACCAGACCCCCGACCAGTTTGGTGGTTTCCGTACCCCTGAATCGGAAAAATACGCCGCTGGTCTGACCGCCCTGGACATCGCCACCGGCAAGGTGCGCTGGTACTTCCAGTTCACTCACCACGATCTGTGGGACATGGACGTTGGTGGTCAACCGACCCTGATGGACATGAAAACCGCCGATGGCGTGAAGCCGGCTGTGCTGGCATCGACCAAGCAGGGCAGCATCTACGTGCTGGACCGCAGCAACGGCCAGCCGATCGTGCCGATCAAGGAGGTCCCGGTGCCCCAAGGCGCGGTGGAAGGCGACTTCACCTCGCCGACCCAGCCGATGTCCGACCTGAACTTCGTGCCGCCGGTCCTCAAGGAGCGGGACATGTGGGGCGTCACGCCGTTCGACCAGATGCTGTGCCGGATCGACTTCAAGTCGCTGCGCTATGACGGTATGTTCACACCGCCTTCGTTGCAGGGCTCGATTGTTTATCCCGGCAACTTCGGTGTGTTCGACTGGGGCGGCATTTCTGTCGATCCGGTGCGCCAGATCGCCTTCGTCAACCCGAGCTACATGGCGTTCAAATCGAAGTTGGTACCGGCGGCGGAAGTGGCCGGTGGCCCGGGTCGCAAGAGCGAGACCGAAGGTGTGCAGCCAAACAAAGGCGCGCCATATGGCGTGATCCTCGAAGCGCTGCTCTCGCCCATGGGGCTGCCGTGCCAGGCGCCTGCGTGGGGTTATGTCGCGGCCGTGGACCTGACCAACAACAAGACCCTGTGGATGCACAAGAACGGCACGGTACGCGACAGCTCGCCGGTTCCGATCCCACTGAGCATGGGTGTTCCAAGCCTGGGCGGCACATTCACCACCGCCAGTGGCCTGGCATTCCTCAGCGGCACGCTTGACCAGTACCTGCGCGCTTATGACGTGAAGAACGGCAAGCAACTGTGGGAAGGCCGCCTCCCTGCTGGCGCTCAGACCACGCCGATGACCTACACCGGCAAGGACGGTAAGCAATACGTGCTGGTCGTTGCAGGAGGGCACGGTTCCCTGGGCACCAAGCAGGGTGACTATGTGATTGCCTACAAACTGCCGGATTAAGCCCTACCGGCGCTCATGAAAAAGGCGACACCCTTGCGGGTGTCGCCTTTTTTTGTGCCGGAATCTGAACATAAGCGGCTTTGTGGCGAGGGAGCTTGCTCACGCTGGATGCGTCAGCATCCCCCTACGTGTGATGGCCGGCAAAGCAGGGGGCCGCTTCGCCCGAGGCGTCGGACCGTCCCAGCGGGAGCAAGCTCCCTCGCCACAGGGGTATTGTGTATGACCTTTACAACTCGATCTTGACGGCCTGGGAAGCCCGGGTCGCCTTGGCGCGGGCGGCTTCGATGGATTCGTCGCGGGCCAGGGCCACGCCCAGGCGGCGCTGACCGTTGACTTCCGGCTTGCCGAACAGACGCAGCGCCGTGTCCGGCTCGCTCAGGGCGGCGCCGAGGTTGGCAAACGCGGTCTGGGTCGATTGGCCTTCCACGAGGATCACCGCCGAAGCCGATGGGCCGAACTGGCGGATCAACGGTATCGGCAGGCCGAGGATGGCCCGGGCGTGCAGGGCGAACTGAGACAGGTCCTGGGAGATCAGCGTGACCAGGCCGGTATCGTGGGGGCGCGGGGAGACTTCGCTGAACCACACTTGATCGCCCTTGATGAACAGCTCGACGCCAAACAGGCCGCGGCCACCCAGGGCCTCGGTCACTGCCTTGGCGACGCGCTCGGATTCGGCCAGCGCCGCTGGGCTCATGGCCTGTGGCTGCCAGGATTCCTGGTAGTCGCCCTTTTCCTGACGGTGGCCGACCGGTGCGCAGAACGTGGTACCGCCGACATGGCGCACGGTGAGCAGGGTGATTTCGTAATCGAAATCGATGAAGCCTTCGATGATCACCCGGCCCTTGCCAGCGCGGCCGCCTTCCTGAGCGTAGTCCCAGGCTTTCTGCACGTCTTCAACGCCGCGCAGAAGGCTCTGGCCCTTGCCCGAGGAACTCATCACCGGCTTGACCACGCAGGGGAAACCCAGGGTCTCGACGGCCTTGCGGTAGTCTTCCACGGTGTCGGCGAAGAAATACGGGGAAGTCGGCAGGCCCAGCTCTTCGGCGGCCAGGCGACGGATGCCTTCACGGTTCATGGTCAGTTGCGCGGCGCGGGCCGTAGGAATCACCGTGAAACCTTCGGCTTCCAGCTCCACCAGGGTGGCGGTGGCGATGGCTTCGATCTCCGGCACGATGTAGTGCGGCTTCTCGGCCTCGATCACCGCACGCAGGGCGGCGCCGTCGAGCATGTTGATCACGTGGCTGCGATGGGCCACTTGCATCGCCGGCGCGTTGGCGTAGCGATCCACGGCAATCACTTCAACGCCCAGTCGCTGCAGTTCGATTACCACTTCCTTGCCCAGCTCACCGCTGCCACACAACAAAACGCGGGTCGCGGTGGGCGACAATGGAGTTCCGATACGGGTCATCTGAAGGTCCTCAAAACAGGAGCGGATCATCGGGGGCGCGCGCCGGGCGAGCTTCCCATGGGGAGAAAGCGCGGCATTTTACATGAACCGCGTCAGCCGGCGACGGCCTGTTTGCGCAAACGCCAGGCCATGATCAGCCAGACGGCCGTGACCCCGGCGAATTTCGAGAGCAGGGCGGTGATTATCACGGCGGGCGTCAGGGCGTCGATCAGGCCGAAGAAAATGAATGTGTCGAGAGGGATGCTCAGTGCCGAACTGATCCACAACCGGTCATGCAGCGGACGCTTGGTGACCGTGAACACCAGCCAGTCGATGCACTCGGAGACGGCAAACGCCGTGGCGCTGGCCAGGGCGATGGTTGGGTCGGAGGTGACGTAGGACAGCACCAGCGCCACCAGCATCGCCACGATGGCGCCATGGCCGAAGCGGGTCTGCACCATGTCCCGCAAGATAAACACCAGGCCCCCCCAGGCCGACCAGATGATGTCCAGGTGCGGCGCGGCTGAAAATGCGAAGTTGATCAGCACGACGCTGCCGATGTAGGCGATCAGGAAAAGCATGGGACCGGGTACCTGGTGGGGATGGAATGTCGGGTGAACCCTCAAGGACAACGAAGCCCCCTGTGGCGAGGGAGCTTGCTCCCGCTGGGCTGCGAAGCAGACCCAAAACCTGACAACTCGGTGGATCAGATAGATCGAGGTGACTGTTTTTTGGGGGGCTGCTGCGCAGCCAGCGGGAGCAAGCTCCCTCGCCACAAGGGCCATTAGTGTCAGAAGGTTACTTCAGCAGCAAGCCATCCCTCAATCTTCCTCACTGTCATCCAGCTTCCAATACCCCACGGCCTTCACAAAATCCTGGTCCAGGCCTTTCTCTTCCAGCAATACCTTACGAATCTGCCGGGACACTTTGCTCTCGGTCGCGACCCAGGCGTACAGCTTGCCGCCGGGCATTTCCAACTGCTGCACGGTACGTAGCAGGCTGTCCTGGCGCCCCTCACGCAATACCCAGATCACATGCACCTGCGCGGGGCTGTGGAGCACCTGCTGTTCGGCGCCATTTTCCACTTCCACTACCACCAAGGCTTTCCGGTTGGGGGCAAGGCCTTCGAGACGGCGAGCGATGGCGGGCAAGGCGGTTTCGTCGCCGATCAACAGGTAGCTGTCGAAGACGTCCGGCACAATCATCGACCCCCGTGGCCCGGCGATGTTGAGGTATTGGCCGGGCGCGGCCTGGGCCGCCCAGGTCGAAGCGGGGCCGTCGCCATGGAGCACGAAATCGATGTCCAGCTCCAGGGCGTCCAGGTCATAGCGGCGCGGGGTGTAGTCGCGCATTTCTGGCATCGGACCCTGCGCCTTGCCCGCACCGGGCGCGAAGTTCTCCAGGGCTGCGTGTTCCTCGGCGTTCTGGGGGAACAACAGTTTTATGTGATCGTCGGTGCCCAGGCTGACGAACCCGGCCAGTTCCGGCCCGCCGACGGTAATGCGGCGCATGCGCGGTGTCAGGTCGACCACCCGCAGCACTTGCAGGCGGCGGCGTTTGATCTCGTGGCTGACGCGGTGGATGGTGTTTGGATCGACTCCAGTCATGCTTTTACTCCGAAACGGTTGGACGGCCAGGGCCGTCGACAATGGCTTTGGCGGTGTCGTTGAGCAGGTCGCGTACCCGCAGGATTTCATCCGGGCTCCAGCGGCCATGGTGCATTTGCAGGGCGTGGCGCAGGTTATGGACCGCTTCGTGAATTTCAGCGGGCCGATCCTGGCCGCGCAGCGAACGCTTGCTCACTTCGATGCGCATCCTTACGCCGTCGAGCGCCACGGCTTGCTCTTCAAGGGATAGACGTCCGGCATCGGTCACGCTGTAGCGTTTTTTCCCACCATCGGCGTCGCCGCTGATCATTTCGCTCTCTTCAAGGAACGTCAGCGTTGGGTAGATCACACCGGGGCTGGGGCTGTAGGCGCCGTCGAACATGCTTTCGATCCGGCGGATCAGGTCATAGCCATGGCAGGGTTGTTCGGCAATCAGCGCCAATAACAGCAACTTCAAGTCCCCAGGAGCGAATACCCTGGGGCCACGGCCGCCGCGTTCGCGGCCTGGCGGGCGTTTGTCGAAGCCGTCGTGGGCGGCATGTTCGCGGTGGAAATGGAAATGCGGGTCTCTCATTTGTGTGTCCTCCAAGGTTCTTAAGATAGAACTTAAGATATATCTTTCTTTTGTGCACGCCTGTTTTCGATAAATCCGACGAGCAGCCGATTGTCCAACGGCGTGACGAGTACGCGTTGAGTGTGGGAATGGAGACGGGAATGTGTGGGATCGGGACGTCGCGTATCGCTCGTCCCTTAACGGCTCGTCACCAACGGCTGGCACTGGGTATGCGTGCCCGGTTGCAGGTACGGCGAGAGAAACGGCGCCATGCCCTTGAGCACCTGGACCGGCAAGGCGGAGGTGAACTTGAAGTTCTGCGCCGACACGCCGGGTACGTAAGCGGTGAGCGTGCCGAAATGGCTGTCACCGATGTAAAACACGAACGTCGCGGTGCGGTTGATGGACTTGGAGCTGATGACCCGTCCACCGGAGCCGACGGCTTCGATACGGTTGTCGCCGGTACCCGTCTTGCCACCCATGGCCAGTGGCGTGCCATCGGCCAGTTTGAAGCTGCCGGCCACCCGTTTCGCGGTGCCGGCATCCACCACTTGGGACAATGCACCGCGCAACGCACGGGCCACTTCGACCGGCATTACGCGCTTGCCGTTGTCCGGATCGCTGACCACTCGCGTTTCATAGGGCGTGTCGACGGCGAACTGCAGGCTGTCGACCCGCAGCGCAGGCTGGCGGACACCGTCGTTGAGAATCGTCCCCACCAGCTCCGCAAGCGCGGCGGGGCGATCCCCAGAGCTGCCGATCGCGGTGGCAAGGGACGGCACGAGATGGTCGAACGGGTAGCCGACCTTCTGCCAGCGTTGGTGAATATCCAGGAACGCTTCGATTTCGAGCATGGTGCGGATACGGCTGTCCCGAGCGCTCTTGTGCCGGCTTTTGAATAACCAGCTATAGACTTCCTGGCGCTCGAACCGGCTGGCCTTGACGATCTGGCTGAACTTAGCGTCGGGGTTGTTCAACAGATAGCCCATCAGCCACAGGTCCAACGGATGGACCTTGGCGATGAAGCCTTGGTCCGGCAGGTCATAGGCGCCGGGGCCGTAGCTCTGGTAGAGCCGTTCCAGGCGTTCATCGGTGAGTTTTTCAGCACTCTTGGCCGACTTCAGATGAGCGCGCACGAAGCGGTTGAAGCTTTCCTGGCTGTCGCTGGGAAAGAAATAGCGGTGCACGGCGGCCAGGCGGATGGCGGTGGGGCGCATGCCGTCGAGGAAGGTCTCGAGGCGCTGGCCGGTGTCCTTTTTCTGGTACTTCTTCCAGAACCTGAGCAGGAAAGAGGTGCCTTCGCGATCGGCGAACTGGGCCAGGTATTCCTGGCGACGCGGGTCTTTGTCGTCCTTGAGCAGTTCGGAACTGTTATTCGGGCCGGCGTAGGTGGCGTAGCGCACCAGGTCGCGCATCAGGCGAATGAAAGGCAGGTTGATGGATTCACGCAAGGCGTCGCGCAGCGTGGGGTTGCGACCGTCGTCCTCCTTGCGAAAGTTATGAAAAGTGTGCAGCCCGCCGCCGGTGAAAAACGCCTCGCCGGGGCTGGCTGAATACGTGCGATCCAGCGCCGCTTCGAGCATTTTCGGCAGGCTGCGGTCGGTGTTTTCGATCAGGTAGTCCACGGCCCAGCGGGACAGGCGGTCCTGGTCGGCGATCTCGGTTTTTTTCAGGGCAGCCGGGGCCTGTTGCGCATAACGCTCGTGGAGTTCGGCGATGATCTGCAAGTACGTGGTCAGCACCCGCAACTTGGCGGTGGAGCCCAGTTCCAGTTTGCTGCCCTCATTGATGTCGAAGGGTTGGTCGGTGCTGTCGGTCTGGATGCGCACTCGCGAGCCGTCCGGGGTCAGTTCCAGCAAGGTGAAGCTGTAGCGCACCTGCGTGGTGCTGGTGGGGGTCAACAGGCGTTCTCCCATCAGGCCGATCTCGGCGGCGAATGCCGGGTCGGCCAATCGCTTGAGGTACTCGGTGGCCTGGGCCTGCAAATCGCTTTGCAACGTGCTGGTGGCGGAGAGGTCGAGGCGATCGAGGTCGTACAGCGGACGATTGAGCAGCGCGGCGATGCGACTGCGGGCGGCACTGATGCCCTTGTTGGTTTCGATAGGCTGGACCGTCGGGTCCTGGACCCAATCGCGGTAGCTGACCTTACTGGCCAGTGCGGCATCTGCCAGCGCGGCATCGATCACGCCGTTCTGGGCCAGCAGCCGGATGTGGCTGTCGGTGAGACGGGCGAGTTCGTCGTGCCCCTTCGAGAGATAGTGCGACGGGCGTCGCTGGGCGATCATCAACGACAACATTTCCCGCAGGGCCAGGCCTTTTTCCGCAAGGCTCTTGGGGTCGGTGGCGGTGCTGGACAATCGTTCGTTGGCCCGTCTGAAATCCGCGCCATACCAGACCCTCAGCCCTTCCGCCATGCCGTGGACCTCGCCATGCCCCGGCACGGCGGAAAGCGGCACGCTATTGAGGTAGTCACGAATGACCCGTTGGCGGGCCTCGAGGGTTTGCGGGCCGGCCTGATAGGCGCGCACGCTAGCGGAAATCATCTGACGGATCTTCTCCGCGCCCGACACGGTCAGGCCCTCGGGGGAATGCCGGTATTTCTCCAACTGCGTCGCGAGCGTGCTGCCGCCGGCGGATTGCCCTGGCAGGCTCAACAATTTGGCGACCTGGGACCACGCCGCCATGCCGAAGCGTGGCCAGTCCACCGCGGGGTTGGCCAATGGTTGCTTGGGGTCGAGCAGGAAGCGGTTCTCGATGAACAAAAGGCTTTGCACCACGACCGGAGGAATGTCATCGAAACTGGCGTAAAGCTGTTGCGGATACTTGAACTGATAGACCGGCGCGGCGCGGCAATCGGTAATGGTCAAGCCAGCCTGGATCTTTTCCGCGTAGGGCACGAACAGGCCCTTGTCGACATAGTCCATCAAGGCCGGAGAAAAACGCGCCTGGGCCTCGATCACGTAGTCACGCTTGAGCAAACGAGGCAGGAATTCCCCCAGGGAGCTGTAGCCCAATCGCTGATCGAACGGGCCCGCACCGGGGTAGACGATGGCGTCGCTGGGGCCGGGTTGCACCGCATAGGTCAGGGACGCCGCGTATTTGCTGAGCTCCTGGGCCTGGAACCGGGACGTGCGCATCTCCTTGGCCACGGCCAGGCCGACCACCACCACGATAATCAGCAACAACAACCAGAACGCCCGCCAGCCATGCCGGGCGCGGCGAGTTTTTTTAGGTAAAGGCGCTTCTTCCATACGTTCAGTCGGGACCACAGGTTTATTCGAATCGGTTTGCCACAAAGCGCCCATAGTCGACTGATCCATTCACGCAGATTGATCGGACTTGCTTGAAGCTTAGACGGTGGTTGGCGTGGGGGGAGGGGAAATTGTGGACACCGAAATCATGAGCGCTGAGGTTCCTGTGGCGAGGGAGCTTGCTCCCTCGCCACAAAAGCACTCAGAGCCAAATGACATCCCAGAGCGGGTAATCGCCAATGCGATCTACCAGGCCAGCGCGAAGGGGGTTGGTGATAATGTAGCGAGCGCAGGGCTGCAAATCCTGATTGTCGCGGATTGCCCTGTCGTGGAACCCGTTTTGCCAGATGGCGCCCGTCCGGCCCATGGCTCGATTGATCGCAAGGGTGCTGCGAGACTTGACCCCTTGCATCACTTCAGACAGTCGAGGTTGTTCCAGCTGCACCAACCAATGAAGGTGGTCCGGCATCACAACCCAGGCAAGCGAATTGACCTGATATCGCTCATGAGCCAGACGCATTTCTGCAACTAGCAAACGGCCTAGCTGAAAATCTTTGAAGATAGGTACGCGTCGGTGGATTACCGTGGTGACAAGATAACCTCGCCCCGGTTCTGATGAACGTCCATGACGTAGCCGATGAGAGTTTGGACGTAGAGGATGCATTCCGTGCTTCCTTTGGCTGAGTTAACCATAACGGTAGCCGTGCTTGTTCCGACCCGGCGCGTTGATGGTTGAACGACTTTTCCGAAAACAACGTAGTCATCGTGGCGAGGGAGCTTGCTCCCGCTCGGTCGCGCAGCGGCCGCCTGCAGTTGAAAGCTGAAAAGCGAGGGCGGCTTCGCCCCCCAGCGGGAGCAAGCTCCCTCGCCACGGGCTGGTTGGGTCTGAAAGCCTTGAACCAGAGCCATCGACCCATGCCAGCGCATGACGCTGCACCATCACTGTGCAATACTCGGCGCAGCTTCTCAAAGATCGTCAGCTCAGATAATGCCTCTCCAGAAAGTCATTTTTGACTGAGGAACTACCTGAATTAACCTGCTTTTATAGTGAAACTTTCTGATCCGAGCTTTTTATACTGCACGACCCGCTGATCTTGAGGAATTTTCCTACAGGACGGTCTGCCCATAAGGCAGGCCCGGTTTCGGCAATGCCCGCAGGCCCATCCGCCCGCGGCTTTGGAGACTTGGTGGTCAATCCAATAACAAGACGAGGTTGTATCCCTATGCCAGTCGGCAATCCTCTGCCCCATGGCGAGACCGCGCAGGGTGGTCCGCTCAAACGTGAGCTCGGCGAGCGGCATATCCGCTTGATGGCGCTTGGCGCCTGCATCGGTGTCGGGCTGTTCCTAGGTTCGGCCAAGGCGATCGAGATGGCCGGGCCGGCGATCATGCTGTCCTACATCATCGGTGGCCTGGCGATCCTGGTCATCATGCGCGCCCTCGGCGAAATGGCCGTGCACAACCCGGTGGCCGGTTCGTTCAGCCGCTACGCCCAGGATTACCTCGGCCCGCTCGCCGGTTTCCTGACCGGTTGGAACTACTGGTTCCTGTGGCTGGTGACCTGCGTGGCCGAGATCACCGCGGTGGCGGTGTACATGGGCATCTGGTTCCCCGACGTGCCCCGCTGGATCTGGGCCCTGGCCGCACTGGTCAGCATGGGCTCGATCAACCTGATCGCGGTCAAGGCCTTCGGTGAATTCGAATTCTGGTTCGCCCTGATCAAGATCGTGACCATCATCGCCATGGTCATCGGCGGCGTCGGCATCATCGCCTTCGGTTTCGGCAACGACGGCGTGGCACTGGGCATTTCCAATCTGTGGACCCACGGCGGTTTCATGCCCAACGGCGTGTCCGGCGTGTTGATGTCCCTGCAAATGGTCATGTTCGCCTACCTGGGCGTGGAAATGATCGGCCTGACCGCCGGTGAAGCACGCAACCCACAGAAAACCATCCCCAACGCCATCGGCTCGGTGTTCTGGCGGATCCTGCTGTTCTACGTCGGCGCGTTGTTCGTGATCCTGTCGATCTACCCGTGGAACGAAATCGGCACCCAGGGCAGCCCGTTCGTGATGACCTTCGAGCGCCTGGGCATCAAGACCGCCGCCGGCATCATCAACTTCGTGGTGATCACCGCCGCGCTGTCGTCCTGCAACGGTGGAATCTTCAGCACGGGTCGCATGCTCTACAGCCTGGCGCAAAACGGCCAGGCCCCGGGCGGTTTCGCCAAGACCTCCAGCAACGGCGTACCACGCCGCGCACTGCTGCTGTCCATCGCCGCCTTGCTGCTGGGGGTGCTGCTCAACTACCTGGTGCCGGAAAAAGTCTTCGTCTGGGTGACCTCCATCGCCACTTTCGGCGCGATCTGGACCTGGGTCATGATCCTGCTGGCCCAGCTCAAGTTCCGCAAAGGCCTGAGCGCTTCCGAGCGTGCCACGCTGAAATATCGCATGTGGCTCTACCCGGTCAGCTCCTATCTTGCGCTGGCATTCCTGGTGCTGGTGGTGGGCCTGATGGCGTACTTCCCCGATACGCGCGTGGCGCTGTATATCGGCCCGGCGTTCCTGGTGCTGCTGACGGTGCTGTTCTACACCTTCAAGTTGCAGCCGACAGCAGAGGCACCGGGTTCGGTGCGTTCGGTGTCGTAAGATAAGGCACGGTATAAACGAGAGCCCCGGTCAGACGACCGGGGTTTTTTTGTGCGTGAGCCTGACCGTCCGTCGGAATCGGTGCTCGACCTGTAAGATCTGACAGTAGACCGCCGCAGAACCGTCGCCTAGCTTGGACGCACGCCAATAGGGGAGTGGCAAGGTACCAAGATGAACGGGTCTTCTGCGTTGATGGTTATCGCACTGGTCAATGGACTGATCCATGGCCAGGTTTTTTTTCTGTTGCATGACGCCGTTGGACTGGTCCAGGCGACTAGCAACTTGGCTGCGTTCGGCGTGGCTGCGGTGTTTTCGTTTTATGTGAGTGGGCTTTACATCTTCCGGCCCGGGGAGTCGTGGCGCAGCTATCTGCTGTGCAATGGTTTGATGGGGACATTGAGTTACGCGGTCGGCTCGATGGGAGATGTCCTGGGTTCACCTGGATGGGTGACGGTGGCTTTCTATTGCCTGTTGAACCTGGCGATGGGGTACAGCTTGTTCCGGTTCAAATCGCTTCGTGCCTCTCAGCAGCCATGAGCGAATTCCGAAAAGCAAGATGGAGCACTTTTTTTACTTATTCACTGGTCGGCCTCGCCAATACATTGCTTCATTGGCAAATATTCTTTGTGCTGCGCGTGGCGGTCGGTCTCGATCAGTCGATCAGTAATTTGGCTGCGTTTTGCGTGGCGGCTTCGTTCTCCTATTACCTCAATGCGCTCTATACCTTCGAGGCCAAACTCTCGGTAACGGGGTATGTCACTTTCCTGTGCGTTATTGGAGCGCTCAGTTATGCCGTGGGTTATCTGGGAGACCGCTGGCGGCTCCATGGATTGCTGACGGTGGCGGTATTTTCGCTGCTGAGTCTGGTGTTCGGATTTCTCCTCTCCCGGTTCGTGGTGTTTCGTGGGCAACGTCCATGAAGATCTCGCTGATTGTTCCGGTGTTCAATGAAGAGCAGACCCTGGGACTGTTCTACAAGAGTGTCCGTCAGCACCCGGCGTTGGCCGGTTACAGCGTAGAGATCATCTTCATCAACGATGGCAGCGCTGACCAGACGGATGCGCTTGCACGTGACATCGCGCTGGTCGATAACCTGGTCGTGTTGATCAATTTTTCCCGAAACTTCGGCAAGGAGCCCGCCTTGTTTGCCGGGATCGAACACGCCGGCGGGGACGTGGTCATTCCCATCGACGTAGACCTGCAAGACCCCATCGAGGTGATTCCCAAGCTTGTTGCCGAATGGGAAAAGGGCGCAGAGGTAGTGCTCGCAAAGCGTCGTGATCGCTCGTCCGATAGTTACCTCAAGCGTGGATGCGCTGCGCTGTTTTATCGACTGCTAGATAGGATTGCCTCTCCTCATATCGAGCGGAATGTAGGAGATTTTCGATTGATGGATCGCAAGGTGGTGGAGGTGATCAAGACCCTTCCCGAATACCAGCTCTTCATGAAAGGCGTGTTGTCGTGGGCGGGATTTACCACCGTCATTATCGAATACGACCGAGCCGGTCGCGCGGCGGGCAACAGCAAGTTCAACGGCTGGAAGTTATGGAACCTAGCGCTAGAGGGGATCACTTCGTTCAGTACCGTGCCCTTGCGATTGTGGACTTACCTCGGCAGCTGCATCTCATTGGTTTCGCTGGCGTATGCCGGGTACATGGTGCTGGACAAGCTGTTCTTTGGGAATGATCTGCCCGGTTATCCATCTTTGATGACGGCGATTTTGTTTTTGGGCGGGGTGCAGCTGATCGGCATTGGTGTGCTGGGTGAATATGTCGGGCGAATCTATCTGGAGACGAAGCGTCGGCCGAGGTATGTCATTAGGGAGGTGGTCCGTGATGAACAGAGTACATCCTAAGGATGACGCTAGAGGGCGGGTGCTAAGTTATTTGTCTTCGATGTTTCGGTACAAAGTGCAATGGGCCGAAAAGACAATGAGTAAAAAAGAAGTGCTGGTCTTTTTTACTATTGCATCCTTTGTGTATGTTTTTCCTTTCGTTCATGCTGATTATGCTTATGTGGATGATAATTGGCGGTTGTTCTTGTTGGCAGACGATGATTGGTGTAATACGGGTAGGGTGCTTATTGAGGTTTTCGTAAAATTTCTTACGTTCAACAACGCTACGGTGAACATATTTCCTTTTCCTCTGTTGGTTGCCACGTTCGCTTTGGCTTTGGCGATGAGCCGCTTGACATTTCTTTTCTTTTCTCGGCCAGATTTTACGGCCTGTCTGGTTGTACTCCCCATTCTGTGCAGCCCATTTTTTATTGGCAATATAACTTACCAATACGATGGTCCGGGAATGATGCTTGCCGTGGTAGCTGCGATCTATGCAGTGACCTATAGCTTTGGTGGAGGTACATTTCGACGGCTATTAGCGGCTTTGCTTGTGACCGCTACGTTAAGTCTTTATCAGTTGGCTATCAGCGTGTACACAGGCCTATGTTTGATTGAATTTGTATGGAATATACGAAGCAGGAGAACAGCGAACGAAATTTTATGCGCTCTAACACAACGCGGACTACAACTGATGCTAGGTGCAAGTGTGTATTATTTGACGACCTTTCAGATGATTGATAATTCCCGAGGTGGGCTAATTTTTTTCTGATCAAGCATGGCCGGAAATTGTAATTTCCAGATTGAGATATTCGCTGGAGAGAGTTTCCGAGCTTGTAACGGTAGGGAATTTTTATCTAGTGCTGTTGTTGTTGTTGTTGGGGGCAGGTGCCGGATTGATGTTTGTGATTAAGGATGTTTTTTCGCTAGAAGGTAGCTGGAAGAAACGCATCTCAGTCCTGGTGTTGTTCGTATGTGTGATACCAGCAATGATTGCTTGTATTCCTGGTGTTATGTTGTTTTTAGTGGATCAGCATCAAAACGCCCGAAACTATCTGGGTTTTTCCATTGTGTTGTTTTTCTTGTTTATTTTGAATTACGATTTTTTTGGACGTGTTTGGAGTGTGTTGAGGCTGTTTCTTATCGTTCCTGTGTTATGTATGTTTTCTTTTTGCTACGCGTATGGGCAAGTCATTATCGCAAAAAAAGAGCTTGAAACTGCAATGGCTACTTTTGTTGCTTATGACGTCATCTCAACAAAAGATTTCTGGAAGACCGATGTGGTTTACTATATTCCTTCTCTTACGAATAGGAATTGGCTGCCGAAGGGCTATCCTGCAATGAGTTATATGCCGACCTTGCGGTTTATCTTGAGCCGTGATAATGATTTACTGCACTCTCATTTTTTAGCTCGGCAGGGCATCAATAATGTAGTCGACGGAAAGAGGGCAATGTTTGATGCTGCTACATCCGTTGGCAAAACATATATGCGAATAGTGGACAAGAAGTTCTATTCTTTATATGTCACTGAAGCAGGTAATTTTATTGTCATGAAAGACATAACGGGTCCTGAAAAGTACATAGAGGATCCGCGGTGATAACATTCATCGAGCTGGGTAGGTTGTTCGCAGCCGCGTGGATCCGCGTTAAACGAGGCTGCGATCTTTCCCCAAACTATTGAGTCCTAGGCGAAAGATCAAGCGATCGCAGCCTTCGGCAGCTCCTGCGCACAACCCAGCGGGAGCAAGCTCCCTCGCCACGAGAGCACTGTGTTCACAAGCTATGCGGCGACGATTTCCTGCGGCTCAAAACTGTCCGCCCGCGCCAGTTGCCACATCCGCGAATAGAACTGTCCGTTCACTTCACCGGTCAGCAATTCCCCCGGTTTCAAGAACACATGCAGCTGTGAAAACAGTTTGATCTCGGTCGCCGACATGCGCCGCACCAGATGCTTGGGCTGCAATTGCGAGGGGTGGTCGAGGCCGGCGGCGGCGAGCATTTCGGCGAGGGCCTTGAGGGTGTTGCGGTGGAAGTTGTAGACCCGCTGGGCCTTGTCCGGGACGACCAGGGCGCGTTGGCGCAGGGTGTCCTGGGTGGCGACGCCGGTGGGGCATTTGTTGGTGTGGCAGCTTTGGGACTGAATGCAACCGATGGCGAACATGAAGCCGCGAGCGGCGTTGGCCCAGTCGGCGCCGATGGCCAGGACGCTGGCGATGTCGAAGGCGCTGACGATCTTGCCGCTGGCGCCGAGCTTGATCTTGTCCCGCAGGTTCAGCCCCACCAGGGTGTTGTGCACGAACAACAGGCCTTCGCGCAGCGGCACGCCGATGTGGTCGGTGAACTCAACCGGTGCCGCGCCGGTGCCGCCTTCCTTGCCGTCCACTACGATGAAGTCGGGCAGGATGCCGGTTTCCAGCATGGCCTTGGCGATGCCCATGAATTCCCACGGATGCCCCAGGCAGAACTTGAAGCCCACCGGCTTGCCGCCAGACAGCTCGCGCAATTGCTGGACGAACTGCATCAGCTCGATTGGCGTGGAGAACGCGCTGTGGCGGGACGGCGAAACACAGTCCTCGCCCATGAGGATGCCACGGGTCTCGGCGATTTCCCGGGTGACCTTGTGCTTGGGCAGGATCCCGCCGTGGCCGGGCTTGGCGCCTTGGCTCATCTTGATTTCGATCATCCGCACCTGCGGGTTCCGGGCCTGGGCAGCGAAGCGTTCCGGGTCGAAGCGCCCGTCGCTGGTGCGGCAACCGAAATAGCCGCTGCCCAATTCCCAGGTCAGGTCGCCGCCGTGTTCGCGGTGGTAGGGGCTGATGCTGCCTTCGCCGGTGTCATGGGCGAAGTTGCCGAGCTTGGCGCCCTGGTTCAACGCCCGGATCGCATTCGCGCTCAAGGAGCCGAAGCTCATGGCCGAGATGTTGAACACCGAGGCCGAATAGGGCTGGGTGCATTGCGGGCCGCCGACCGTGACGCGAAAGCCGCTGGGGTCGCTCAACGGCGCCGGGCGCATGGAGTGGCCGATGAATTCGAAGCCGGCCTGGTAGACGTCGATCAAGGTGCCGAACGGTTTGTCGGCGCTTTCGTTCTTGGCCCGTGAATACACCAGCGAGCGCTGGGCACGGGAGAAGGGCAGGGCATCGCTGTCGGATTCGAGCAGGTACTGGCGGATCTCCGGGCGGATGCCTTCGACCAGGTAACGGATATTGCCCAGGATCGGATAGTTGCGGCGCACGGCATGGCGGGTTTGCAGCAGGTCGAACAACCCCAGCAGGCTCAGCAGCCCCGTCACCAGCGCAATCGGCCAGAGCCAGTCATGTTGCAGGAACGGCAAGCTGGCGAGGGTGAAGATCACGCAGCCAGCGAAGAAGGCGTAGCGGCTCAGCAAAGACAGGCTCATGCGGGTTCCTTGGGGGCGAGCGATGGGTGGGGCGAAGCAGAGATTCTGCGCTTGCTGTGAAACGGCAGGCAACAAGAACCCTGTGGCGAGGGGATTTATCTCCGCTGGGGCGCGAAGCGGCCCTGAAATTCTTGGGGCCGCTGCGCAGCCCAGCGGGGCGGTGCGACGTTTCGCTAAATCCCCTCGCCACAGAGCCCTCTCGCTGAAATTGGAAACTGCGGTCGCTCACCCCGCCAATTTCATCTGCCGCACCGGCAACTCCACCCGAAAGGTCGTTCCCACCCCCACTTCACTGCTCACCGTGATGTCGCCGTTGTGTTTTTTCACGATGCCGTAGGACAGCGACAATCCAAGTCCCGTGCCTTGGCCGATGGGCTTGGTGGTGAAAAACGGGTCGAAGATTTTCTGCAGGGTTTCCGGGGGGATGCCGGAGCCGTTGTCGGCGACTTCGATCCAGACGTTGTCGCCTTCCACCCCGTTGCGCAGGGTGATGGTGCCGCGTTCCGGGCCGATGGCCTGGGCGGCGTTGACGATCAGGTTCATGATCACCTGGTTGATTTGCGACGGCAGGCACTCGACCTCCGGCAACGGGCTGTATTGCTTGACCACGTCGGCCTTGTACTTGATCTCGTTGGCGACGATGTTCAAGGTCGAGTCCATGCCTTGCTGCAAATTGGCCATCTGCCATTCCTGGCTGGAGTCGACGCGGGAAAAGTCCTTGAGGTCCTTGACGATCTGCCCGACGCGGGCGATGCCGTCCTTGGATTCCTTGATCAGCACCGGGATGTCTTCCACCAGGAAGTCCAGTTCCACCTGCTCGCGCAGGCTTTTCAAATTCAGCACCAACTCCGGCGAGGCGATGGCTTGCTCGGCACTGCCGTAGGCCTGGAGCATTTCCTCCAGTTTGCTGAAGTAGCCGCCGAGGGCGCCGAGGTTGGAGGAAATGAAGCCGATCGGGTTGTTGATCTCGTGGGCCACGCCGGCGGCCAGTTGGCCCAGGGAGGCGAGTTTTTCCGATTGCACCAGCTGGCTCTCGAGCATCTTGCGTTCGTCGATTTCCATCTGTAGCAACTCGCTGGCCTGTTTGAACGCCAGGGTGCGTTGTTCCACCAGGTCTTCGAGCTTGTTCATTTTCAAACGGGCGCGGGAGGTCATTTCCCATTTGGTGGTCAAGGTGTTGGCCATCTGCTGAACTTCGATGTTGTCGAAGGGCTTTTTTAGGATCAGCAGACGGTCGTGGCCGTTGAGACGGTCGAGCAGCTCATCCCAGGAATAATCCGAGTACGCGGTGCAGACCACCACTTGCAGTTGCGGATCGACTTTCCACAGTTCCTCGATGGTCTTGGCGCCGTCCCAGCCTTCGGGCATGCGCATGTCGACGAACGCCAGGGCATAGGGTTGCTCCTTGGCCAGCGCCTGCTGCAATTTCGCCAGGCCTTCCTGGCCACCGTAGGCGGAGTCAAGTTCGAAAACGGTGGCGGCCACTTTCGGCGCTTCGCCGAACAGCGCGCTTTCCATGTCCTGTAGATCAGCGTTGCTCTCGTCCTCAGGCGTCAGGATCTTTCGGAAGTCGTCATGGATGGCTGGCGTATCGTCGATCAAGAGGATGCGCCGGTTGCTCAGGCTATTCATGGCTCACCTTCTGCGAGTTTCAAGGGCAGTTGCAATACGAATGTCGCCCCGGTCCCTGGCCCCTCGCTGTGCGCGGTGAGGTGGCCGTTCATTTCAATCGACGCCAGTGCGCAACTGTGCAGGCCAAACCCGTGACCGTCCTTACGGGTGGTAAAACCGTGGGCGAAGATGCGCGTCATGTTTTCCTCCGGGATTCCTTCGCCTTCGTCCTTCACGCTGATTTGCAGCTCTTGATCTACGACCCTGGCTTTGAGCGTCATGTTCCGCGCATGGTTGGAAACCCCCGCCATGGCGTATTTGGCATTGCTGATCAGGTTGATCAGGATCAGCAGCATGCGGTGTTTGTCGCCCATGATCCGTGGCACTTCGCCGTACTCTTTGATCACCGTCACATGGTGGCGGGTCAGGGCCCCTGAGTTCATGCGCAGGGCGTCCTCGAGCAGTTCGCTGACCACCAGCGGTTCCATCAGGCTATTGGCGCCGGCGTAGGACTGCTGCGTGGAAACGATGTCCTTGATGTGGTCGACGCTCTTGCTCAGTTGCGCAAGCTCGTCGGTCAGGCTTTGTTGTTCCGTCGCGATGGCTTCCACCAATTGGTTGAGATAACCGGGTAGCAGCTTGCCTTTTTCGTCCTCGGTGAGGAAGTGCCCCAGGTCGTGGCTGTGCTCGTTGATGAGGTTCATCGCCTTGCCCAGGCCCAGGGCCTTGCTGCTGCGCAGTTTTCGGCTGACCAGGTCGGCGGAAATGTTCACGCTGTTGAGCACGTTCCCGACGTTGTGCAGCACGTTGGTGGCGATCTCCGCCATGCCGGCCTGGCGGGCAGTGTCCATCAGTTCACTCTGGGTGTCCTTGAGCTGGCGGGTGCGTTCCTCGACCCGTTGTTCGAGCTCGTCGTTGGCGGTTTGCAGGGCGCTGTTGACCCGCTTGATCTCGCCGAAACTGCGCACCAGCCGAACCGCCAGCCAAATCAATATCAGCACCAGGAAGGTGGCGAACACCAGCAGCAGGGTATGGTTGCGCTGATGTTCGGCGGCGGCGTGCTCCTGATCCTTTTCCAGCAGGCCGGTGATGGTGTCCAGCCGGTCAGCCAGGGGGACCGCTTCGAAGTCACGCAGCAGCTGGTTGACCAGCGGCTGCTCGCGCAGGATCAGCGCGATGTGCCTGCGCAGAATATCGACGGAGCCGACAAGCCCCGCCGGCAGCCGGTCCTTGTTGACGTCCAGTTGGTTGAGGCCCAGCAAGACTTCGGCGGCCTGCTCGCGAGTGGTGACCTGCGCGAACTCCATCGTGCTGAGCAGCAGGTCGTAGGTGTCGATGGCAACGTTCTGCAGTTCCAGTTTTTCACCGTCGGACAGTTGGGCGAACTGACGCTGGATGTCGTCCTCGGCGGTGGGCAGGAATGCCAGGGAATTGCGCAGTACCGCGTTATGGGACTTGAACTGCTCCACCAGGCGAGTTTTTTCCTTGATCGCCTTCAGGTATTCGTCGCGCTGGGTTGACCAAAGCGCAGGCGCGTGGCGGCCGGACTCCGACTCGATGACGTCGAGGCGCTGCCACAGGCGCGTCATTTCATGCAATGGCGAAACCAGTGGGTCGTAATTGTGGCTCAGGGCGATCCGGGACTTGAGCACTTCGTTGTCCCAGATGCCGTCCTGCTGCTTGAGCTGGCGGATCAGGTCGCGCGATTCAATGTATGAAGCGGCTTGGTGGGCACTCGATTGGATGTACATGATCAACAGCATCGAAGCCAGCAATACGCCGATGAAAACCAGGCCGAGGCGGCGTGCGAGAGTCATAGCGGCTTGCCCTCCCATTCGCCGGTGAGGGTCTTGAGGAATTCGACGATCAGTTCGGTATCGTTCTTCTGGGGTTCGCGGCCCAGTTGATACTTGAACATCACTTTCACTGCCTGCTCCAGGGTCTGTGCCGATCCTCCATGGAAATACGGCGCGGTGACGGCCACGTTGCGCAGGCTCGGCACCTTGAAGACCTGGCGGTCGGCTTCGTCGCCGGTGACGTTGAAGCGTCCTTCGTCGGCTCGGGTCGGATTGCCCCGGTCCTGGATGTAGTCGCCCATCACGCCGAATTTCTGGAACATATTGCCGCCGATGTTCACGCCTTGATGGCAAGCGATGCAGCCGTACTCCTTGAAGCGCTGGTAGCCGAACTTTTCCCGAGGCGTGAGGATGTCGGTATCGCCCAGCAGGTATTTATCGAAGCGCGAGTTGGGTGTCCGCAGGGTGCGCTCGTAGTCGGCAAGCGCCCCCTGGATATTGGGTTGGGTCACGCCGTCTGGGTACGCGTCGGCAAAATCCCTGGCATAGCCCGTATCGCCCGCGATGCGCTTGACCACCGTTTCCCAGTTGCTGCCCATTTCACCGGGGCTGGTGACGACGATATGCACCTGTTCTTCCAGGGTGTCGACGCGACCGTCCCAGAACTGGTGGAAATTCAGGCTGGCATTGAACACCGTGGGCGTATTGACCTCCACCGGCTTGCCGTCGAAACCCAGGGATAAGGCTTTGTCGTCGGCGCCGCCCTTGTCCAGGCGATGGCAACTGGCGCAGGACAGGGTGTTGTTGACCGACAGCCGTGGGTCATTGAACAGCCGCTGGCCCAACTGGACTCGCTTGGGGTCCAGGGCGGGAGCGGGAGGCAGGGGTTTGAGCGGTTCGTCCAATGGCTCGGCGCGAGCGGTCACGCTCAGTCCCACCAGCAAGCCGAGAGCCAGAATCAGTCCGTGTGACGCCATGGGGTGCTTTCCTTTGAAATGCTGTCCCTTGAAACAAGGGGGTTATGACGCTGGCGCTCACGAAAACGGGTTCGGGCGTTGTTCCCATTCAGCCATCCATTGGCTGAAGGCTTGCGGTGCCACGGCCTTGCTGAAGTAGTAGCCCTGGGCTTCCTCGCACTGGTGGATCTTGAGGAATTCCAGCTGCTCCCGGGTTTCCACGCCTTCGGCAATGATGTGCAGGTTCAAACTCTTGCCCAGGCTGATGATGGTGCTCACCAGTTTCGCGTCGTTGCTGTCGATGCTCAGGTCACCGACGAACGACTGGTCGATCTTCAACACATCCACCGGAAATTTCTGCAGGTAGCTCAGGCTCGAATAGCCGGTGCCGAAGTCATCGATGGCCAGCCGTATGCCCAGATGCTTGATGGCATTGAGCGTGGCGACGGTGGTGTCGATGTTCTGCATGAGCACGCTTTCAGTGATCTCCAGTTCTAACTGTGTCGGGTCCAGACCGGTTTCCTTTAGGGTGCGCGCGATGCCATCGACGAAACCGCGCTGGCGGAAATCGATCGCCGAGACGTTGACCGACAGGTACAGCGGCCGCATGCCCTCGGCCTGCCAGCGACAGGCCTGCTGGCAGGCCTCTTGGAGCACCCACTGGCTCAGCGGGACGATCAGGCCGCTGTCCTCGGCCACGGGGATGAAATCCGACGGATAGACGAGCCCCTGATCGGGGCGATTCCAGCGCACCAACGCCTCGGCACCGACCACTTTACCGCTCGTCAGGTCGAGCTTGGGCTGGTAATGCAGCACGAACTCCTTACGCTGCAAGGCCAGGCGCAAGCCAGATTCGATGGTCTGCTGCTGACGGGCGCGGCGATTCATGTCCTCGGTGAAAAAACGGAAATCGTTGGGGCCGTTTTCCTTGACGTTGCGCATTGCCGTCTCGGCCTTTTTGATCAGCGCCACGGCATCGAAACCATCGGCCGGATACACGCTGATGCCCAGGCTCGCTGTCACCGTCAGGTCGTGACCGTCGATGGGGTGCGGGGAGTTGATAGCCCCCAGCAGCTTTTCCGCCACACCCTTGGTCAATTGTGGGTCGGCGATGTCGCCGAGGATCACCACGAACTCATCGGAGCCGTAGCGAAACACCGAGTCGGACTCGCGCACCACGGCCGCCAACGCCCGCGCCACGCGCTTGAGCATCTCGTCGCCCACCGGGTGCCCCAGCGCATTGTTGATGCGCTTGAAGCGGTCCAGGCCGATGAACATCACCGCCAACTGTCGGTCATGCCGGCGGCACTGCGCCAAGGCCTGGGTCAGGCGGTCGCCGAGCAGCATGCTGTTGGGCAGCTCGGTGAGCACGTCATATTGCAGCAGGTGGGAGACCTTGAGCAGCTCCTGGACCCGCTCTTCGATGGTGCGTTCCAGGCTGCGCATCTTGCGTGCGGCGTCCTGGGCCAATTGCCATTTCCAGGTCATGGCGCTGGCCATCTGGCGGATTTCCAGGGTGTCGAACGGCTTCTTGAGGATCAACAACTGATCGTCGAATTCGATGCGTTCCGACATGGTCTCCCAGGAGTAATCCGAATGCGCGGTGCACAGGGCGATCTGCAGGCGCGGGTCGGCTTTCCACAGTTGTTCGATGGTCTGCAGGCCGTCCCAGCCGGGCGGCATGCGCATGTCGGCGAACACCAGGGCATAGGGCTGGCCTTCGGCCTGGGCGCGCTTGACCAGTTCCAGCGCTTCCTCGCCCTGGTAGGCCGAGTCGATCTGGAATTGCACCCGGTTCACCTGCGGCGTGCCGAACAACAGGCTCTCGGTGTCGTCCAGCGAGTCATCGTTGCCTGCGCTGGGGCTGAGGATCTTTCGAAAGTCGTGGTGAATGGCGGGCGTGTCGTCCACCACCAGGATGCGCCTGTTTGCCGGTACGGACATGGGGTTCATGGGCTGCTCTCCGATAGCTGGCTCGCCGGCCGGGTCCAGTGGTCCGCCACCGGAACGATGGCGCCCGCCTTGAGCAGGGCGGCGGCCTGCTCACTGTCTACCACAGTGCTGAAATAGTGCCCCTGGGCTTGTATCGACCCGCCGCTGGACATCAGCGTCGTGCGTTGCTCCTGGGTCTCGACCCCTTCGGCGATGATGCCGATGCCCACGTCCCGGGCGAAGTTGATGATGGCCCGCAGGGTCGTGGCGTTCTCCGGATCGGCGTTGGCGCTGTCGAGGAAGCGTTGGGCGAGCTTGAGGTGGTTCACGCGGTAAGTCTTGAGGTAATCGAAGGATGAGTACTCGGTGCCGAAATCGTCGATGGCGACCTGCACGCCCAATTCGCACAGGCGCGGCAGCACGTCGTTATGGGTCCATTTGGTCTGGGCCAGGGTCGCTTCGGTGACGTCGAAACGCAGGTCCCAGGGCGCCAGCTCCCAGCGCGCGGTGGTACGCAGAACGTCGTAGATCAGTTCCGGGCCGGTCTTGAGCTGGGTCAGGGACAGGTCGATGGCGATCACCGGTGGCGACATGCCCTGGTCTCGCCATTGGCGCATCTGCTGGCAGGCCTGGTCCAGGACCCAATGGCCCAGGCCGATGATGATTCCGGTTTTTTCCGCGGCCGGCATGAAGGCTGCCGGTTCCAGCCAGCCGCGCGCGGGATGGTTCCAGCGCACCTGCACGCCCATGCCGAGAATCCGGCCGGTGCCAAGGTCGACTTCCGGCAGGTAGTGCAAGTGCAACTCGTTGTTTTCGATGGCCAGGCGCAGGTCATTGGCGAGGGTGACCCGATCCGTGACCTCCTGGTTAATTTCCTCGTTGTGGAAGTGATACTGGTTGCGGCCCTTTTCCTTGGAGCGGTACAGGGCCATGTCGGATTGGGCCATCAGGCTGTCGGCGCTTGGGCTCTGCGGGGAATAGAGGCTGATGCCGATGCTCACGGAAATGCGTACGTCGTTGCCATCCAGGGAATAGGGCGCCACCAGCGTGTCGCGAATCTTGGCCGCCAGCGCGGCGCAGTGGGTCGCTTCGTGGACGTCCAGTTGCAGGATGGCGAATTCGTCGCCACCCAGGCGCGCCACCACGTCGTTTTCCCGGGTGCAGCCCTTGAGCCGCGCTGCGACTTGTTGCAACAGCAGGTCACCGATGGGGTGCCCGAGGGTGTCGTTGATCCGCTTGAAGTGGTCCAGGTCCAGGTAAAACATTGCGAAGGGCGCCGCCCCCCGACGGGCGGCCGCAAAGGCCTGGTGCAGGCGCTCGATCATGGTGGCGCGGTTGGCGAGCCCGGTCAGGCCATCGGTGCGGGCCAGCAAGGCGATCTTTTCCTCGGCCAGCTTGCGCTCGGTGATGTCGAGGATGATGCCTTCGACTTCCAGCAGCAGGCCTTGCTCGTTGCGCACCGGGATGTAGCGGTTCTCTACCCAGCGGAACGTGTCGTCGCCAGTGCGCATGCGAAATTCGATGGAGGCGCCCGCGGTGTCGCGGTCCAGGACGCGCACCATGGCTTCGTCGACCTTGGCCTGGTCGTCGGGGTGGATCAAGGTTTGCGCCCAGTCCGGCGAGCTGATCAGGCGCGCCGCGACATGGCCGAACTTGGTGATGTTGTGGGAGATGTACATCAATGGGAACGGCGGCTCGCCGCGCAGGCGATAAAGGATGGTCGGGCTGTTCTGCACGATGATGTTGGCGTCGGCCAGCTCCCGGGTGCGTTCTTCCACTGCCCGTTCGAGCATGTCCATTTTCAACGCGGCGTCTTCGGTCATCTGCCATTTGACGGTCAAGGTGCTCGCCATCTGGCGAATCTCGATCGCATCGAAAGGTTTCTTCAGGATCAGCAGGCGGTCGCCCAGTTCGAGACGGTCGGCGATGTCCTCCCAGGAATAATCCGAGTAGGCCGTGCACAACGCCACCTGCAACTTGGGGTCGGCGCGCCACAGCCGCTCGATGGTTTCCAGGCCGTCCCAACCCGGCGGCATGCGCATGTCGATGAAAGCCATGGCGAACGGTTTGCCCTGGGCAAGGGCGGTTTCGACCTTGTTCAGGGCTTCCATGCCCTGGAACGCCGATTCGAGCTCGAAGCTCTGGGCGCAAACCACCACGGGGGCGCCGAACAAGGCTTCTTCAGCATTGCTCAGGCTGTCTTCGGGCGCTGCGTGGGGGCTGAGAATCTTTCGAAAATCCTCATGGATCGTCGGCGTGTCATCAACGATCAGTATCCGCCGATTGGATCTTTCCATCGGCAGGCTCATGGCCGTGCACCGTCGAGATGCTGACTACGGAACCGTGGGTACATCTGATATCCCTTTCGCTGGCATGAGTATTCGGCCTGTACTTGGCCCTTCATGGGGTACAGCATAGTCGGCTCGTCGGAAGCGCGAGGTGAGTGATGGCGAATTGTGTCTAAATTTTCGCAATCTACTAGCCTGTTTTTTGGGGCTAAGGTAGAACGGTTGTCGATGACAGGAGGGGGTTCCAATGGAAGATCAAGCGCCGGGCGTTCCGGCAACAAAGCCGACGGTGTTGTTGGTAGATGACGAAGAATCGATCCTCAACAGCCTGCGTCGGCTGTTGCGCAGCCAGCCGTACGAAATCCTGGTGGCCGACAGTGGCGCCAAGGCCCTGGAAATTCTCAAGGAGCGGCCGGTCGATCTGGTGATGACCGATGCGCGCATGCCCAACATGGACGGCGCCACGCTGCTGGCGGAAATTCGCAAGCTTTATCCTTCGACATTGCGCATCCTGCTCACCGGTTATGCCGACGTGGACATGATGACCAAGGCTATCAATGAGGGGCAGCTCTACCGCTACCTCAGCAAGCCCTGGAATGACGAGGAGTTGGTGCAGGCCCTGCGCCAAGCCCTGGCCCACCAGCATTCGGAGAGCGAGCGTCAGCGCCTCGAAGCCCTGAATCGTGAGCAGAACCAGCAACTCAAGACCCTCAACGCCACGCTGGAAAAACGCGTGGCGTCGCGGACCGCCGAGCTGCAGCAGACCGCCGACATGCTCGACCTGGCCTATGAAGAGCTCAAGCGCAGCTACGTGACCGGCACCGAGGTGTTCTCGCTGATCGCCAACCTGCGCCTGCCCAAGGCCAAGCAGACCAACCGGCAGATCATCGAACTGATCCGGGTCTATAGCCGGCTCAATTTCCTCGACGAGTCCACCGACCGCGACCTGACCATGGCCGCCGCGCTCTACAACATCGGCAAGCTGAGCTGGACCGATAACATGATGGTCACGCCGGCGGACATGCTGCATCACAGCGAACTGGAGCTGTACCGCGCCTATCCGAAGCAGAGCGAATCGCTGCTGATGACCCTGGACCCGATGAAGGACGCGGCGCGGATCATCCTTCATCACCAGGAACGTTGGGACGGCAGCGGATTCCCCGATCACTTGAAGGGCGAGGCGATTCCGTTCGGCTCGCGCCTGTTGAAACTGGCGGTGGATTTCATCGAGTTGCAGCGCGGGTTGATCCTGGAGCGGCAGATGAACAGCGACGAAGCGCTGGTCTACATCCGCAAATACGCCGGCAAGCTGTACGACCCGAACATGGTCGAAGACTTCATCAAGGCCTGTGGCGAATACCTGGAAGACGTGACGCTGTCCGACCCGACCGTGAAAGTCACCAGCACTCGTGAACTGGAGGCAGGCATGGTTCTGGCGCGCAACCTCAATGCCGACAATGGCATGCTGCTGCTCAACGCCGGAAAGGTCATGAGCGGCCCGCTGATCGAAAAGCTCATCGCCTTCGAAGCAATGGAAGGGGCGCGGTACAGCGTGTTCGTCAAGATCCCAGAGGAGGAGGCGGATCCTTCGGCGCCGAAGCCTATTTTGGGGTGACCGGGGTCTGACAGACCCGCTATCCCTTGTGGGAGCGAGCTTGCTCGCGATAGCTGAGTATCAGTCGGATATTTCTCGACCGACATACCGCAATCGCGAGCAAGCTCGCTCCCACAGAGGGACTGCGTCGATTTTCAGTCCGGCGCCAGGCTTTGCTCCCGCCGCTTGGATCTGTAACCTGCCCGGCATTTTCCGCCCGAGGCCCTTGTACATGACCACCCCTCTGATCCGCATCGCCGCCGCCCTGCTCATCGGCCCGGACGGCCGGACCCTGCTGGTGCGCAAGCGCGGCACCCAGGCCTTCATGCAACCCGGCGGCAAGATCGAAGCCCATGAGCAACCGATCCAGGCCCTGGCTCGGGAATTGGACGAGGAACTCGGGCTCAGGATCGATCCGGCCCAGGCCCGTCATCTGGGGCAATTCAGCGCGCCGGCCGCCAATGAGCCGGGATTTATCGTGCAGGCCGAGGTGTTTTTGCTGGAGACCGATGCAGCGGTTTCCCCGGCTGCCGAAATTGAAGAAGTGCATTGGATCGACCCTTGCCGCGACAGCGAATTACTGCTGGCGCCGTTGACAGGCGAAGTGATCCTGCCGTTTTATCGAACCCACTGCCTCTCGACCTGCTGATTCAAGGAGCGACGCCTTCATGATCCCCTTGCCGGACCTGCTGATTTTCGCCGCCGCCGCGTTGCTGATGGTGCTCACGCCCGGCCCGAACATGATCTACCTGATTTCCCGCTCGATCTGTCAGGGGCGCAAGGCCGGCGTCACTTCTTTATTAGGCGTGGTGGCGGGGTTCTTCGTGCACATGTTCGCGGCGGCGGCGGGGCTGACGGCGGTGTTCCTCGCGGTGCCCATGGCCTATGAAGTCCTCAAGTGGGCCGGTGCGCTGTACCTGCTGTGGCTGGCCTGGCAAGCGGTGAAACCCGGCGCCCGCTCGCCGTTCCAGGCCCAGCAATTGCCAGCGGATTCGACCCGCAAGCTGATCACCATGGGCTTTCTCACCAGCGCCCTGAACCCGAAGATCGCGGTGTTCTACCTCTCGGTGTTCCCGCAGTTCATCAGCCCGGAGCACGGTTCACTGTTCACCCAGAGCATCATCCTCGGGCTGACCCAGATCAGCGTCAGTTTCAGTGTCAATCTGCTGATCGCACTGTTCGCCGCCGGCATCGCCTCATGGTTCGTCCACAACCCGACCTGGCTGGCGGCGCAACGGTATTTCATGGGCTTCGTGCTCGGTGCGCTGGCCCTGCGGTTGATGCTTGAGCAACGGCGTTCGGCGTGAGCATCCGACGGCTGAAGGCGGGTGACGCCCAGAGCTATCGGGAGCTGATGCTCCAGGCCTATGAATTCCATCCACAGGCCTTCACTTCCAGCGCCAGCGAACGGGCGACGCTGCCCATCAATTGGTGGGAGTCGCGCCTGACCAGCCGGCTCGAAGTGATCCTCGGCGCGTTCATCGCGCACGAGCTGGTGGGTATCGTCGGCCTGGCCCTGGAGCCTCGGCTGAAGGCGCGGCACAAGGCGACGCTGTTCGGCATGTACGTCGTCGAGGCCCATCGTCACGCCGGGCTCGGCGAACAGTTGATGCGGGCCGCCCTCGACGAAGCCCGTCGCCATCCCTTCCTGCGCCTTGTGCAATTGACCGTCACCGCCGGCAACGACCCGGCCATTGAGCTTTACCAGCGCTGCGGCTTTCTGTTGTATGGCCTAGAGCCGATGGCGATTCGCGTGGGGGACGAGTACCTCGACAAGATCCATATGTGGCTTGAACTCTGATCTCACCGCAAGTTTGAGTGATGGAGCTTTGTGGCAATTACCGCACCGCGCTGACACCGTCGAGTGTGGAAAACGACGTGTCTTTTGCCGTCAGCAGAAAGTCGCGCATATACGGCGCGTCGAGCATGTCGGTGCGCACCGCCGCGTAGAGCGTGGCGAACAAACCTTTTTCCCCCAGCCGCTTGGCCTTCACGTAGCCCCGTGAGCTGTATTCATGCAGCGCCCAATGGGGCATGCCGCAGACGCCACGGCCACTGGCGACCAGTTGCATCATCATCACCGTCAGCTCGGACGTGCGCACCTGGGCCGGTTCGATGTCGGCCGGTTCGAGGAAGCGGGTGAAGATGTCCAGGCGATCGCGTTCCACCGGATACGTGATCAGGGTTTCGCTGATGAGGTCTTCGGGCACGATGTAGGCCTTGCCCGCCAGCCGATGCTGGTTGGCCACCGCCAGCATCGCCTCGTAGGTGAACAGCGGCACGTAGGTGATGCCCGCCAGTTCAAGGGGATCGGAGGTGACGACCAGGTCCAGGTCGCCACGGGCCAGGGCCGGCAGTGGGGCGAAGGCGAAGCCCGAGGCCAGGTCCAGCTCGACTTCCGGCCAGGCATCGCGGAACTGGTCGATGGTGGGCATCAACCACTGGAAGCAGCTGTGACACTCGATGGCCATGTGCAAACGCCCGGCGGTGCCGCCCGCGAGCCGCGCGATGTCCCGTTCGGCGCTGCGCAGCAACGGCAGGGTGGCGTCGGCCAGTTGCAGCAAGCGCAGGCCGGCGCTGGTGAAACGGACCGGTTTGGTCTTGCGCACGAACAACTGCATACCCAGGCGTTCTTCCAATTCCTTGAACTGGTGGGAGAGGGCGGACTGGGTCAGGTGCAGGCGTTCAGCGGCTTCGACCAGGCTGTCGGCTTCGCGCAGGGCGTGCAGCGTCTTGAGGTGACGGAGTTCAAGCACCGGATTTGCTCCATGAGTAAAACTTGTGATCAGCACGAAAAGATTGAGTTTGTCTCATGTGGGACTGGCTGTCGACAATGGCGTCATCTTTTACAAGGAGGACATTCCCATGGCCCTGGCCCATACCCTCGGTTTTCCCCGCATCGGCGCCGACCGCGAATTGAACGACCTGGAAGCTGATTGGAAAGGTACGCTGGGCTGGGAGCGGCTGTTCGACGAAATCGACGAAGCCCACGCCCAGGGCCATCGGGTCAAGCCTGCAGTCATCGGCCCGCTGACGTACCTCTGGCAGGGCAAGGCCAATGACGGCGACATTGACAAGCTCGACCTGCTGGAGCGCCTGCTGCCGGTCTACGGTGACGTCCTCAATCGTCTCAAGGCCCAAGGTGTGGAGTGGGTGCAGATCGATGAACCGATCCTCACGCTCGACCTGCCCCTGGCCTGGCGAAGCGCCTTCGAGCGGGCCTATCACATCCTTCAGTACTCGCCGCTGAAAAAGTTGGTGGCGACCTGCTTCAATGGCCTGGACGACAACCTCGGCCTGGCGGTTAGCCTGCCGGTGGATGGCCTGCACATCGACGCCGTGCCCGCCCCAGACCAACTGGGCCGGGTGCTGGATCGCCTGCCGACCTACAAGATCCTCTCGGTGGGCCTGGTCAATGACCGCGATGCCTGGCGTTGCGAATTCGAGCAGGCGCTGGCGCAGTTGCGCCCGGCCCAGGAACGGTTCGGCGACAACCTTTGGGTCAGCGTCGCCAATGAGCTTGAACCATCGCCGGCCTATGGCTTCACACAACCACTCGGCAATCTTCATCAAACTGTCACGCAACTGTGGCAGCGCGCTTGAACGAACTTCATCAGACTCGCGCTCTACTGGGGTTCTGCGTTTTGGTGTTTGTTCATGCGTGTATTCATTTTCCTGGCCGCCTTGTTGTGCGGCTTGCCGTCGTTGGCGGCTTCTCGTTGTGATGTCAATGTCGCGACCCAGCGGGTCGACTTGGATCAGGTAAGCCTGGCGTACCAGAGCATCGGGCGGGCGTCCGACCCTGCGTTGCTGCTGGTGATGGGCTTGGGTGGGCAGTTGATTCACTGGCCGGATGAAGTGGTGGTGGCGCTGTGCGAACAGGGTTTTCGGGTGATCCGCTACGACAACCGGGACGTCGGTTTATCCACCTGGCGCCAGGCGCCCGGCAGCGCCAACCTGACATTCGAGGCGTTGCGCTACAAGCTCGGCCTGCCCGTGGCGGCGCCTTATTCGTTGACGGACATGGCCGCCGATGGCCTGGGCTTGATGGACGCCTTGCAGGTGCAAAGCTTCCATGTGTTGGGCGTCAGCATGGGTGGGATGATCGCCCAGCACATGGCCGCCATGGCGCCTCAGCGGGTCGAGAGCCTGACATTGCTCATGACCAGCTCCGGCGCCGCGGGCTTGCCGGCGCCCAGTGAAACGCTGGTGCAACTGTTGTCGCGGCGCAGTGCGCCGAATCGTGAAGTGGCGCTCGAACAGCAGGCCGACCTGCTGGCCGCGCTGGGCAGCCCGATGGTGGTCGACGATCGACAGGCTCTGCTGCACCAGGCTGCGGTGGCCTACGACCGGGCCTTCAACCCCGAGGGTGTGAAGCGCCAGATCATGGCGATCATGGCCGAGCCAAGCCGGGTGGCGCTGCTCAATCAGCTGCAGGTGCCGACCTTGGTGGTCCACGGCACCGCTGATCCCTTGTTGCCGGTGATGCATGGGGTGCATCTCGCGGCGCATATTCGCGGCAGCCGGTTGAAGCTGATCCCGGGCCTCGCCCATCGCTTTCAAGAGGCCTTCAAGGAACCATTGCTGGGGGCGGTGCTGCCCTATTTGCAGCAACACCGCGAAGACACCTCGCACTGGGCGCAGATCGAGCCGGCGCAGGCGCCGAATGTGCTCTAACTGACACCGGGGGGGGCTTTTGTGGCGCTACTACCGTGCTTGGGCCTGCTCCACCAACCAGTCCATTAGCTCCTGCAACTGGCCCGACACCTGCGGCCGGCGCGGATAGACCAAGTGATAACCCAGCCCGGTCCTGACCTTCAGTTCGAACGGCATCACCAGCCGGCCGGCGCTGAGGTCTTCGCCGATCAGCGACCAGTCGCCAATCGCCACGCCGGTGCCTTGGGAGGCCATGGACATCGCCAGGTCCAGGGTTTCGAAATGCTGGCCTTTGCTGACGTTGCTCAAACGCACGTCGGCCGCGGCCAGCCAGGCGTTCCAGTCGCGCTCGTCGGTGGTGGGATGCAGCAGCAGGTGTTGTTGCAGATCGAGGGGTGAATTCAACGGGACCGGACCTTCCAGCAAGGGGCGCGAGCACACCGGTGTAAGCTGCTCGTCGAACAAGTGCAGGCAGTCAAGCGAGGCGTCGGGCGGCGGGCCGTAAACCACCGCCGCGTCGAATGCCTCACGCTGGAAATCCACGCCGTGCCGGACCGTGGTGGTCAGCTCCACCGGCACGTCCGGGCGCTCTTTCTGCCATTGCAACAGGCGCGGCAGCAGCCAGCGCATCACACAGGTCGGGGCCTTGAGCTTCAGGGTCTGGCGCTTCTCGCCGATCTGCTCGACCGCCTCGCCGATCAGGCCGAACACCTGCTGCACCCGGGGCAGCCACGCCTGGCCCTCGGCGGTCAGGCTCAACCCGCGTGCCTGGCGCTGGAACAACGCATAACCCAGATGATCCTCCAGCCCTGCGATCTGCCGGCTCACCGCGCCCTGGGTGATGTGCAGCTGTTCGGCGGCGCGAGTGAAGTTGCAGCACTGGGCCGTGATCAAGAAAGTGTGCAACGTCGGCAGCGGTGGGAGTCGTTTCATCTGGATCCAAGCCATGACGTGAGGACATGGCTAGTATGACTTTTTATCCATTGTTGCCGCTACGGGCTGGCCGTCCAATAACGCCATTCCCTCAGAGCAAAAGCGGCCCGCAGGTGTCGTGCGGGGTCCTTTTCAAGACAACAAAAAGGCAATGGCAATGGCAATGGCGACGTGCGGCGAAGTATTGGTCAAGTTACTGGAAGGCTATGGCGTGGAGCAGGTGTTCGGCATTCCTGGCGTACACACCGTGGAGTTGTATCGCGGGCTGGCCCGTTCAAGCATCCGCCATGTGACGCCGCGCCATGAACAGGGCGCCGGTTTCATGGCCGACGGCTACGCCCGTGTCAGCGGCAAGCCGGGCGTGTGCTTCATCATCACCGGCCCGGGCATGACCAACATCACCACTGCCATGGGCCAGGCCTATGCCGATTCGATTCCGATGCTGGTGATCTCCAGCGTACAGTCACGCAGCCAGCTGGGCGGTGGGCGCGGCAAGCTGCATGAGCTGCCGAACCAGAGCGCGCTGGTGGGCGGGGTCGCGGCGTTTTCCCACACGCTGATGTCGGCCGCCGAATTGCCGGGTGTGCTGGCCCGGGCCTTTGCCTTGTTCCAGGCCGGGCGTCCGCGGCCGGTGCACATCGAGATTCCGTTGGATGTGCTCGTTGAACAAGCCGATGACCTGCTCGCCAGCACGCCAGTGAGCATCAATCGCGCCGGGGCCGCGCCAAGTGCCGTGGAGCAAATGGCAGCCTTGCTGGCGACGGCCCGGCGGCCGTTGGTGCTTGCCGGAGGGGGGGCGCTGGACGCCGGGACTGAATTGACCGAACTGGCCGAACGCCTCGGCGCCCCCGTGGCGCTGACCATCAATGCCAAGGGCCTGCTGCCGTCCCGTCATCCGTTGCTGATCGGTTCCACCCAGAGCCTGGTGGCCACCCGTGCCCTGGTGGCCGAAGCGGATGTAGTACTGGCGATCGGCACCGAGCTGGCCGAGACCGATTACGACGTCACCTTTGCCGGTGGCTTCGAGATTCCCGGTGCGTTGTTGCGCATCGACATCGACCCCGACCAGACCGTGCGCAACTACGCGCCAAGACTGGCGCTGGTGGCCGACGCACAAAGTGCCGCGCGGGCATTGCTCGATGCGTTGAATCGCGGCGTGCCCGGCGCGAGAGACGACAGTTGGGGAGCGATTCGTGTCGAACGGCTGCGGACCGAACTTGATCAGCAATGGGACGTCCCGACCCGCGCCCAGACGGTGTTCCTCGATACGGTATTGCAGGCCTTGCCCGACGCGGTTTTCGTTGGCGATTCCACCCAGCCGGTCTACACCGGCAACCTCACCTTCAATCCCGAACGCCCGCGCCGCTGGTTCAATTCGTCCACCGGCTACGGCACCCTCGGCTACGCGTTGCCGGCGGCCATTGGTGCCTGGCTGGGTGGTGTCGACAACGGCCATGGCCGCCCGCCCGTGGTGTGCCTGATCGGCGACGGTGGGTTGCAGTTCACCCTCCCGGAACTGGCCAGCGCGGTGGAAGCGCGCACGCCGGTGATCGTGCTGCTGTGGAATAACCAGGGCTACGAAGAGATCAAGAAATACATGGTCAACCGCGCCATCGAACCGGTGGGCGTGGACATCTACACGCCGGATTTCATCGGCGTTGCCAAAGCCCTGGGGTGCGGCGCCGAGACGATCGACGGCGTGCATTCCCTGCGCAGCGCATTGCTGGCCGCCAGTCACCGCCAGGGGCCGACGTTGCTCGAGATTGACCAGGCGCGCTGGATGGCGGAGGTGGCTGAATGAATTTCCCGACGACGCAAGACGGCCTGTACATCAACGGCGAGTGGTTGGCGGGCGATCAACCGCTGCGGGTGATCAACCCCGCGACCGAGGCGCTGCTGACCACTGTTTACGGCGGCGAGAAACCCGCCGTCGATCAAGCCTTGGAGGCCGCTACCCAGGCTTTTGGCCCATGGTCAAACACCTCGGGTGCCGAGCGCGGCGCGGTGCTTCGGCGTATTGCTGCCGGCGTGCGGGATGCTCGTGAGCGGCTGATGCATTTGCAATCGAGCAACAACGGCAAACCGTTGTTCGAAGCGGCCATCGACGTCGACGATGTGGTCGCGACCTTCGAGTACTACGCCGGTTTGGCCGAAGAACTGGACGTTCGTCAGGACGGTCCGCTGGCGTTGCCCAGCGATGATTTCTGCGCACGTCTACGCCGCGAACCTTGTGGGGTGGTCGGCTTGATCGTGCCGTGGAATTTCCCGATGGTCACCACCGCCTGGAAACTTGCCCCGGCCTTGGCCGCCGGCTGCTGCGTGGTGCTCAAGCCTTCGGAAGTCACGCCGCTGCCGGAGCTGGCGCTGGCCTCGGTCATCGCCGAATGCGGCTTGCCCGATGGCGTGTTCAACCTGGTCTGCGGCACGGGGTTGGCGGTCGGGGCGCCGCTGGCGTCCGACCCGCGCGTGGCGAAGATTTCCTTTACCGGCAGCAACGCGGTGGGGGTGCAAGTGATGCAACGGGCGGCGGAAACCGTGAAGGGCGTGAGCCTGGAGCTGGGCGGCAAATCGTCCTTGCTGGTGCTGGCCGACGCAGACCTGGACCTGGCGGTGGAGCTGGCCTGTGGCGGCGGTTTCTTCAACGCGGGGCAGATGTGTTCGGCCACCACTCGGGTGTTGGTCGCCGATGAGCTGGCCGATGAATTCATGCGACGGCTCAAGGCGCGGGCCGAGGCGATCCGCGTGGCCGATCCATTCGACCCGGACGTGGAGATGGGTGCGCTGGTCAACCAGGCGCAATACCAACGGGTGCTCGGGCACATCGATCGAGGCGTGAGCGACGGCGCAACGTTGGTGTGCGGCGGTCAACGACCGGCGCATCTGCAACGCGGCTTTTTTTTACAGCCAACGATCTTCACCGACGTGCCCCTCGACAGTGCGCTGTGGTGCGAGGAGATCTTCGGGCCGGTGTTGTGCGTGCGTCGTTTCGGCCACCCGGAAGAGGCGATTGCCCTGGCCAACGACAGCCGTTTCGGCCTGGTGGCGAGCGTGGTCAGCCGCGATGCCGAGGCGGCCGGGAAGGTCGCCGACGCCTTGCAGGCAGGGCTGGTGTGGATCAACGCACCGCAAGTGATTTTCCCCCAGGCCGCTTGGGGCGGCTACAAGCAGAGCAGCCTGGGTCGTGAATTGGGACCTTGGGGACTGGCCGCGTTCCAGGAAATCAAACACGTGATCCGGGCGGTCTGAAGGCTGCGAAGACGAGGCGGCGAATGCTGTGCAAGTCCAAGATCAGACGGTCATCCGCAACCGCGCCAGATCCCGCAACGGCGGCGCGCCAAACAAACGGCTGTACTCCCGGCTGAACTGCGACGGGCTTTCATACCCCACTCGATACCCCGCCGCCGACGCTTCCAGCCCTTCGGCCAGCATCAACCGTCGAGCCTCCTGCAAGCGCAATTGCTTTTGGTATTGCAACGGGCTCATGGCCGTCATGGCCTTGAACCGATGATGCAAGGTCGAAACGCTGAGGTTGACCTCCCGAGCGAGGTCATCGATGCGCAACGGTTGTTCGAAATGGCCGTTGAGCCATTTGATCGCCTGGCTGATGCGATGGCTCTGGCTATTGGCAATGGCGATTTCATACAACCGATAGCCTTGCGGGCTGCGCAGCAGGCGGTAAAGGATTTCCCGGCGCACCAGGGGCGCGAGCATGGCGATGTCTTTTGGCGTATCGAGCAGGCGCGTCAGGCGTAGCACAGCGTCGAGCATCGGCGTGTCCAGGCGTTCCACATACAGGCCACGGCCGGCCGGGCGAGTCGGCACGCCCAGGGGGCCGGCATCGGCGATCAGCGCGGTGATTTCCGCCGGGTCGATGTCCAGGCGCAGCGCCAGGATCGGCTGCTCGGGCGAGACGTCGGCGATGCAACCGCTCAATGGCATCGAGACCGAGACCACCAGGTAATGCAGCGGGTCATAGTTGAAAAATTCGTCCGCCAGGCGCACCTGCTTGCTGCCCTGGGCCATGATGCACAGCGCCGGTTGCGCCAGCACCGGGGCAAACTTGTGTGGCTGGCTGTGGCGCGACAGGTTCAGCGAGCCGATGGCCGTGGCGTAGCTGCCGTCCTCGCTGGTGTTGCGGTCGATGATCGACGCCAGCTCGGCGCGCTGCTGTTCCAGGTACGTGTCCAGCGGGGCGTGGGCGTGATCGAGTGGCGACATGCCGGGATCCTCATGGCGAAGGGAGCGATAGGACAAAGCTTATGTTTGTGCAAGGCATGGCGGTAGTCACATCCTGTTGAAAGCTTGCCTGATCCTGCAAGGCGGCGGCGTGAAGGGCTGTGCAGCCTGGCCGAAACTTGCTTGAAACCTTTTGTTTCAACTCCCGGCAATTCCCACCCATCAGACACGGATGGGTGAATTCCCAGGCGCAGAATCGTGCAATGAGTCGGCAGGAATCGACTAACGAAGCTGGCGGCAGCGCGCTTAACCTTTGATCCTGTCGCAGCCTGTCCCCGGCTGCCAACGGATGACCTGGGAGGGTTGAACATGACTACGCAGATCCCCGTCAGTCACATGGCTTTTGTCCGGGCCCGCGCCGGTTGCTCCAAGCCATTGGGCGCACGCCTCAGCAGCTTGATCGTACCTTCGCGCCAGGCGCCCGGTTGCCTGCACTTTGCCTTGCAACAATCGCAATGCGACGCGGATTTGTGGCTGGTGTCCGGGCTGTGGGTCAACCAACAGGCGATGGACGCTTATTTCAACTCACCGGCCATGGCGATCTTCGCCCAATTGGTGCAAGACCTGGTGGTCAGCAGCCTGGACTTCCACACCTTTCGGGAAGTGTCCGCCGCCCAGGCGACCGAAGGGTGCATGGCGAAGGTACACAAACTGGCCGGTTGAAGGTTTAATGACAGGCATTTCCCACCGCCAGGATGCGAAGTATGGCACGCAAAGCCTTTGAAACTTTTGAAGCTGTTTCCGCTGTTGTTCCCAAGGAAGGTGGCGGCTACTACGCAGCCATCGCCACCAAGGCCATCGGCAGTGCCGAGAAGCCGCGTTTCAATAAAGTGCTCGAAGAGCAGACCTTCGAGACCGCTTTCAAAGCCGATGAAGCGGCTGCCCAGCAGTTGACTCACCTCAAGGGTGTCGACGACGAAGGCGGATTGGTCTGGTAAGCAGCATTTCAAGGATTGCCACAAGTGATCTCACCGCCCATCCTTATCGCGGGCGATGCATCTTGAACAACGCCTCCGGCCCCAGCTGGAAGTAATCGGCCGGCCCGCCGCCGCGCAATATCGGCTCGGCGGCGGCGGTGTCGTAGACCCCGTCTTTCAACAGCCACTTGGCGATGTGAACGGCGACCACTTCGCCCAGAATCAACCAGCTCGGCACAGGCGCCTTGTCCGCTCGCTGCAACTGGATGATCTGCGTGACCTTGCATTCGAAGGACACTGGACTCTCGGCGACGCGCGGCACCTGGATGATCCGCGATGCCGCCGGCGTCAGGCCCGCCAGCTCGAATTCGTTGACCTGCGGCGCGACCATCGCGCAGCTCTGGTTCATCTGCTCGGCCAGTGGGCGCGTGGCCAGGTTCCAGGCAAATTCACCGGTCTGTTCGATGTTGTTGAGGCTGTCTTTGCGACCGACGCTGGAGAAGCCGATGATCGGCGGAACGTAGTTGAAAGCGTTGAAAAAACTGTAGGGCGCCAGGTTCAGGCGGCCTTCGCCATCTTGTGAAGAGATCCAGCCAATCGGCCGGGGGCCGACAATGGCATTGAACGGGTCGTGGGGCAGGCCATGGCCTTGGGCGGGTTCGTAGTAGTGAATGTCGTCGGGCATGAAGGATATAGGTCCGGTGCGTGTCAGAAGGATCCGACGATAGTGCAGCGCCCTGACCCTTTTGTCAGCACCACAAAAAACCTGTGGGAGGTTGCTCGCTCCCACAGGTCTTGGTGTTGCCGGTTGGGATCAGTTGGTCGACGCCGCATCGCTAGGGTCGGAGCCGTCGGCAGCCACGGTGGGCTCGATGGCGTGGTTCTCGTCCTTCTTGGCAACGACGGCGGAACCGGCGCGCTCATGGCTGCTGGCGATGAAAGCGGCCGTGCCGGTCCGCTCGAAGCCGTCGTCGGCGAACGCGCTACTGGCCAGTGCGGTGAGGGTCAGGGCGAAGATCAGTTTGGTTTTCATGGTCATACTCCAAGCATCGATAGTGATGAGCGCGAGGGTGGAGTGCAGCCATTAAGTGGAAATTAATGTAGGAAATGACGCCGTCCCGGAACGACGAAAGGGGCGAACCCGTGCAGGTTCGCCCCTTTTTTTGTACGATGTCCCGTCCTGAATAAGGTTTACACCTCTGATCTGCTTTTTCAGGAGGACGTAATGGAGTCAGTAAAAAGGCGTAGTCAGCGAGACTACACGCTGACCTTTAAATTGTCGGTCGTCGATCAGGTCGAAAAAGGCGAGCTGAGTTATAAAGAGGCTCAGGAGCGCTACGGGATTCAAGGCAAAACGACCGTTCTGACGTGGTTACGCAAGCACGGTCGGCAGGATTGGAGCCCAGGCGCATACATTGGCTCGCCGAGGATGGGGTCTATGCCCGACAAAAACCGACCATTAACGCCAGAGCAACGCATCAAAGAGCTTGAAGAGCAGTTGGCGCTGTCCAATCAGAAAGCGCAGTTTTTCGAGGCGGTCGTGGATGTCTTGAAAAATGACTACGGTCTCTCTGTCGTAAAAAAGCGTCCCGGCAAGTCCTCGCCCAAAAACGAATCCAAAACCTGAGCATCAGCAGGGCTTGCCAGTTCATGGGGATAAGCCGCCAGGCTTACTACAAACGCAATCGCGCCGATGCGGCGCGTCTCGCTCTGGATCAGAAAGTTGCCGATTTCGTTCAGCAAAAACGTCAGCGGCAGCCACGTTTGGGCGCCCGAAAGCTGCATTACTTGCTGCAGTGCCAACCTCAGCTTGAGCTGCAAGTGGGTCGAGATCGCCTGTTTTCGATTCTGCGTGAACGGCGTTTATTGGTAGCCCGCAAGCGGGCGTATCACAAGACAACCGACAGCCATCACCGCTTTCGGCGTCATCCAAACCTGCTCAAACCCGGCCCTAATCAAGTTATTCCCAGCGGCCCGGAACAAGTCTGGGTGGCTGACATCACCTATCTGCCCACTCAGGAAGGTGTGGCCTACTTGAGCCTTGTGACGGATGCTTTTTCACGAAAGATCGTGGGCTATCACGTCCATGAAAGCCTACACACCAAGTCGGTCGCGCAGGCGCTGCGCCGAGCGGTGAAATACCGTCGAACGGAGCAGCCGCTGGTGCATCACTCAGATAGAGGCAGCCAGTATTGCTCGGGAATGTATCAGGAGTTGCATGCGAAGCACGGCATCAGGTGCTCGATGACTGATGGCTATGACTGCTACCAAAACGCCTTGGCAGAGCGGGTCAACGGGATATTGAAGACAGAGCTTTTGCTCCAGCGGCCACAGGATTTAACGCAGGCGAAGAAGATGGTCAGTGAGTCGGTATCGATCTACAACCGCGAGCGTCCACACCTGTCTCTGAAATACAAAACGCCCGATGCGATGCATCGGGCGTTGGGGTGAAATAGGTGTAAACCTATTTCAGGACTAGACACGACTGGCCTGTCAGTCAGTCACGATCCGCGAGTGTTTGCGGGTGTCCTTCATGGTGATGTACACCAGCAGCGAAACCGCGATGCACGCCGTCACGTACCAGTAGTAGCCGGTCTCCATGCCGATGCTCTTGAACCACAGCGCGATGTATTCAGCGGTGCCGCCGAAGATCGACACGGTCAGTGCGTAGGGCAGGCCGACGCCCAGGGCGCGGATTTCGGTAGGGAACAGCTCGGCTTTCACCACCGCGTTGATCGAGGTGTAGCCGCTGACGATGATCAGCGCGGCCATGATCAGGAAGAACGCGCCCCACCAGGTCTCGATGGTGTGCAGGGTGGTGAGGATCGGCACGGTGAACAGCGTGCCGAGGATGCCGAAGGCAATCAGGATCGGCCGACGACCGATCTTGTCCGAGAGCCCGCCGATGACGGGTTGCAGGCACATGAACAGGAACAGCGTGGCGGCGGAAATGGTGGTGGAGTCGGAGATGCTCATGCCCACCGTGTTCACCAGGTATTTCTGCATGTAAGTGGTGTAGGTGTAGAAGGCCAGGGTGCCGCCCATGGTCAGGCCGACCACGGTCAACAATTCCTTGGGGTGGCGCATCAGGGTGCGCATGGCGCTTTCCTTGGCCTTTTCCTTCTTGGTGAACGACTCGGTTTCTTCCATGCCGCGACGCAGGTACAGCGCAACGATTGCACACAGCGCGCCGATGGCGAACGGGATGCGCCAGCCCCAGGCGTACAGCTGCTCGGTGGTCAGCAATTGTTGCAGCACGATCAGCACGCCGAGGGCGATGAGCTGGCCGGAAATCAGCGTCACGTATTGGAAGCTGGAGAAGAAACCGCGACGTTCCTTGGTCGCCATCTCGCTCAGGTACGTTGCCGAGGTGCCGTACTCGCCACCCACCGACAGGCCCTGGAGCAAGCGGGCGAACACCAGCAGGATCGGCGCGCCGACGCCGATGGTTTCGTAACCGGGGCTCAGGGCGATGATCAGCGAGCCAAAGCACATCAAGTACACCGAGGCCATCAACGCGCGTTTGCGACCGGCGCGGTCAGCGTACAGGCCCATCAGCCAGCCACCGATGGGACGCATCAGGAAGCCGACGGCGAAGATCGCGGCGGTGTTGAGCAATTGGGCGGTGGTGTCGCCCTTGGGGAAGAAGGCTTTGGCGAAGTACAAGGAGAACGCGGCGTAGACGTACCAGTCGTACCACTCGACCATGTTGCCGACCGAGCCACTGAAGATCGACTTGATCCGGCTGGCGGTGGTTCTTTCACGGGCGGGCGCGGCAGCCGACCCAATGGGAAGGGCGTTTGAGTTATCCATTGAAGGATCCTTCGTTTAATTGTTTTTGTGGAGCGCGTAGGAACGCAGCCTGCCAGGGCTATAGCAGGAGCTGTGCCAGGTGGAAGAAGGCCGGTCTAGAGGGGATGTGGCTGTTTAGTGAGCGGAAATCCGCTTATTGCAGCCAGGGGTGTGCGCGGGGATCCGCTTATCAACAAGAAATGGGTTGGCCTCATCGCGAGCAGGCTCGCTCCCACATTCGCCCGGTATCCACAAATCCAGTGTGGGAGCGAGCCTGCTCGCGATGAGGCCAGTCCTGGCACCAAAAAATCAGGGCGACGAAGTCGAAGGCGTAAATTCCAACTTCAGCTCCCCCCGGTACTGCCCGGTGTTCTTGTCGATCTGATTGAACGGCGGCGTGTCCAAGGTGATGGGCCAGGGCGTACACACCACTGGATACGGCACATTGGGCAGCTTCACGGCGCGGATTTCCGCATTGTTGATGCCGTTGAAACTCACTGGTTGCCCGGACACATGCTGCGTCTCGCCGAGGTTGGCGGTGCGGGTGCGCACCTTGTATTCGATGCGGTCACGCTCGCCGCTGCCGCCGGACGCGTGGCGGACGAAGAAGCGGCCCTCCATGCCGGGCACGGGGTTGGTGCCGGTGACACGGATTTCATAACTCTGACTGTTGGCGTTGTAGCCGTCGTAGAGGCAGGCATCGACCACGGACCGACCGGAGACGATGCCGCCCGGGGCGGTGCTCAACGGGCGAGTACGCAAGTTGAGGTCCACCTGCGGCGTGCTGATGCCGTAGGCGGGCAGGTAGATCTGCATGTTGTTCTGGTCGGTGACGTCAAGCTTGAAGTCCACCGTAAAGGTATTGGCCGCGCTGATCGGTTGCGAATTGTACCGCTTGAGTTTCAGGATCATCTTGGCGGTCCAGATGCCTCCGGTGGGCAGTTTGGCGAATTCTGACTGGGGCACCCACATCGTCGTGGCCGTCCCCTCCGATCGCTGGGTAAGGTCATCTTCGTCTTCATTGCAGTAGACGGGTGATGTGGTGGTCAGGACGAATTGACGGCCATCCCATACCCCACCGCAGAGATTGAGCGGATACCTGCGCTGGAGATAGCCTTTGACCACAAGGACATGGGTAAGACGGCTGCGCCGCTCGGTGAAGCGTAACGGGATCTCGGTGGTGCCCAGCCTGCCAAAGGACGACGTATGGCATTGGCCCGTTGCCGGGTCCGTGCTGGAGAGGCAGACAAAATGCATGTTCGTATAACCGGCGCCCGGTATGTGCTGTTCGCTCCAGCCGTGGACCATCCGATTCCAGAGGTAGTGATCGGCGGGTGGCGCCGAACGGTCGAAGTTGAGCACAACGGATTGGTAGTGGTCGCTGGGTACCACGCCCGCTAAGGCGGGTAACGGAGTGACTGCGACGATGAGCGCGCTCAGCCGGCGGGCCCAACGGGTAAAAAATGTGTTCATTGCGGGCTCTTATGGCTGCATTGTTGAATGGAAATAATCGGCGGCTCCACCGGCCCCATCGCGAGCAAGCTCGCTCCCACATTTGCCCGGTATCCACAAATCCAGTGTGGGAGCGAGCCTGCTCGCGATGAGGCCAGTCCAGACACCACTGATGCCTCAGGGCGAAGAGGTTGAGGGCGTAAACTCCAACTTCAGCTCCCCCCGGTACTGCCCGGTGTTCTTGTCGATCTGATTGAACGGCGGCGTGTCCAAGGTGATGGGCCAGGGCGTACACACCACTGGATACGGCACATTGGGCAGCTTCACGGCGCGGATTTCCGCATTGTTGATGCCGTTGAAACTCACTGGTTGCCCGGACACATGCTGCGTCTCGCCGAGGTTGGCGGTGCGGGTGCGCACCTTGTATTCGATGCGGTCACGCTCGCCGCTGCCGCCGGACGTATGGCGGACGAAGAAGCGGCCCTCCATGCCGGGCACGGGGTTGGTGCCGGTGACACGGATTTCATAGCTTTGGCTGTTGGCGTTGTAGCCGTCGTAGAGGCATGCATCGACCACGGACCGACCGGAGACGATACCGCCCGGGGCGGTGCTCAACGGGCGAGTGCGCAGGTTGAGGTCCACCTGCGGCGTGCTGATGCCGTAGGCGGGCAGGTAGATCTGAATGTTGTCGCGGTCGGTGACGTCCAGCTTGAAGTCGACGGTGAAGGTTCTGGCGGCGCCAATCGGCTCCGAGTAATAGCGCTTGAGCTTGATGATCAACTTCGCCGACCAGATACCACCTGAAGGTAGCTTGGCGAGTTCTGATTGAGGGATCCAGACAGTCGACGCGGTGCCCGTGGTTCTGACCTCGTCACACCAGCCTGACCCGGTTGCGTTCAGTACGTAGTCCTTCTCCCAGATTCCGCAACTGCTGTTCAGCGCATGCATGCGGGTGACGTAACCCTTGACCGACAAGACAGTCGACAGGCCGCTACGTCTCTCGGTAAACCGCAGCGGAATGTCTGTGATGCCATACCTCCCTGTATCGCCTCTGGTCTGGCATTGGCCGTTGGCTGGGTTGGTATCGGACAAACAAACGAAGTGCATGGTCGTATAGCCTGCGCCTGGCAAATCTTGCTCTTTCCAGCCATGGACCATTCGAGTCCAAAGGTAGTGATCGGCCGGTGGCGCCGAACGGTCAAAGTTGAGTATCACGGACTGATGATGGTCGCTGGGGATGATGTCCCCAAGCGTCGGCAATGCGGTGGCTGCCACGATGAGCACGCTCAGCCGGCGGGCCCAACGGGTTAAGAATGTGTTCATTGCGGGTTCTTATGACTGCATTTTTGAATGGGAAAAAATCGGCGGCTCCACCGCCCCATCGCGAGCAAGCTCGCTCCCACATTCGCCCGGTATCCATGAATCCAGTGTGGGAGCGAGCCTGCTCGCGATGAGGCCAGTCCAGACACCACTGATGCCTCAGGGCGAAGAGGTTGAGGGCGTAAATTCCAACTTCAGCTCCCCCCGGTACTGCCCGGAATTCTTGTCGATCTGATTGAACGGCGGCGTGTCCAAGGTGATGGGCCAGGGCGTACACACCACTGGATACGGCACATTGGGTAGCTTCACGGCGCGGATTTCCGCATTGTTGATGCCGTTGAAACTCACTGGTTGCCCGGACACATGCTGCGTCTCGCCGAGGTTGGCGGTGCGGGTGCGCACCTTGTATTCGATGCGGTCACGCTCGCCGCTGCCGCCGGACGCGTGGCGGACGAAGAAGCGGCCCTCCATGCCGGGCACGGGGTTGGTGCCGGTGACACGGATTTCATAACTCTGGCTGTTGGCGTTGTAGCCGTCGTAGAGGCAGGCATCGACCACGGATTGACCTGAGACGATACCGCCCGGGGCGGTGCTCAACGGGCGGGTGCGCAGGTTGAGGTCCACCTGCGGCGTGCTGACGCCGTAGGCGGGCAGGTAGATCTGCATGTTGTTCTGGTCGGTGACGTCGAGCTTGAAGTCCACCGTAAACGTCTTGGCGTTACCGATGGGTTGCGAGTGGAACGTTTTGAGCTTCATGACCAACTGAGCGGTCCAGATGCCTCCAGAGGGCAATTTGGCAAGCTCTGTTTGGGGGATCCAAAGCGTTGAGGCGGTGCCGCTGGAGACGTTGACGCCATGACAGTCCGATGTTGTCGTTGAAGTGATCAGGTAATCGAAAGGTAACCAGTCTCCGCCACAGGTGTTGTTAAGTTTCGTCCTGCGCGAGAGGTAGCCTCTGACATGCAGTACCGTGGACAAGCGACTGCGGCGCTCGGTAAACCGTAGCGCTACGTTGGTAATACCGGTTTGTCCGTAACTGCTTGTGCGGCATTGACCCGTCGCAGGGTCGGAATTGGACAAGCAGACCAAATGCATAGTCTTATAACCAACTCCTGAGACTGGTTGCTCGTGCCAGCCATGCAGCATCTTATTCCAGAGGTAATGATCCCCAGGTGGCGCCGCCCGGTCGTAATTGAGCGCCACCATCTGGTAATGATCGCTGGGATGAACATCGGCAAGCACCGGTGGCGTTGCAACCGAGCAAACCAGCGCTAACAGGCGACGGCTCCAACGGATGAAGGTTTCGCTCATGGCTGGTTCCTCTTGTCTGGCGAGAGCGCGGCGCTGCGGCGCGCGGTCCAGCGACCCAGGCGATCGGGATCGTTCAGATCCTTGGGCAAGGCGTCCAGGGTGGTGCTTTCACAGGTGAGAGTGCCGACCCGGCGCAGGCTGCTGTGGGCGGTGCGGCTTTGTACCGTGCAGGCGTGTACGCCGTTGAGGTCCAGGGCGAACAAGGGGTCGGGGTGATGGTTGAGGTCGACGACGAAGCTGCCGTCCTCGCCGGTTTCCATCATCGATGCATTGAGAATGGCGGCCTGCACCAGTGGCTCTCCCTGTGCATCCACCAAGCGGCCGACGTAGGTGTAGCTCACAGTGGACTCGATCCGTTGCACCGCCAGCTTGCCCGGTTGCAGGAACCACTCGCGGTTGCCGTTGCCGACGTTCACCGAACTGAGGTTCTGGCGCGAGGCGTCGGCGTCGCTGATCCGGGTGTGCGTGGCCTCGAAACCGTTGACCGGGATCAGCCGCTTCTCACCAAAGCCGATGCTGGTCTGGGCACCGTAGCCGCCGCTGACCTTGGCCGCCGCGCCCGTGGCGTTTTCCACCGGCGCCGCGATGATTCCCACCGCTGCGCCAGGGCCTGTGCCGCCCTGGCCCTGGCCCCAGAAAAAGCCCTCGCGGCCCAGGGCCAGGGACGAAGAGTGGTTGCCGCTGAACCCAGGTCGCGAGTCTTGTCGGTCGCCGCCACGCTGGGCCACCGCCAGGCTGCTTTCGCCCCAGTTGCGCTCGATCCGTCCGGCCAGTTCAGCGTCCCAGCGGCCCAGGTCGTCGTAACCAACCCCTGTGCTCACTTCGTTCCTGCCCTGTTCGCCGTCCCAAGCACGGGTATGGCCCAGGCTGGTGCGCAGGCTATCCGGGGCATTCTGCTCGCGGCGCGCATCCAGGCCGACGTTGCTCTGGCGATAGCCGCTGGTGGGCGAGCGCTCGTTATGTGACAGGCTCAGGCTCAGGTACAGGCCATGATCGTTCTCGCGGTTGCCGCTGGCATTGCGGAACGCGCCGACGCGATGGATGAGCTGGAACGGGCCCAGGGCATGTCCACGGGAAAAGCCCACCTGGAAAGTCCTGGCCCAGGTGGAGGTGGTCAGGTCGCGGGTGGGGTCGTCTTCTTCGGGAAAGTCGTTCCAGTAGGAAAACGGATTCACCTGGGCGTAGCGGTTGTAGTTGTAGCCGGCACTGAGGGTGCCACCGGCCAGCGGCAACGAGGCGTTGGCGGTCAATGATTCGTTGCAGCCGCTCTGCTGGTAGGCACGGGTATCGTGTTCGCACGACGGGCTCTTCAGCGAGTAGCGGTACACGCTCCAGGAGATTCCGTGGGTGAAGGTCATCTGCTGGCTGTTGCCGGTCGCGCCGTTGTTGCCGCGCAGCACGGCGCCTGACAACGACCAGCTGCTGGCGCCCAGCGTGCCGGCCCAATCCAGGCGGCTTTCGTTGTAGAACGTCGTGTCCAGCCAGGTAATCGCGCTGGTGAGCGCCAGGTCATCGCGCAACGGAATGCGCAGGCCGGTCTGGGCCACCGCGGAGGGATCCTGCTCATAAAGCGAATCTTCCGCCGTGCGCCCGCCCTGCAGGAACCATTGCACGGTGTCGTCACCCAGGCCATTGCCGTCGGTACGGCTGAAAGGCACGGTTTCGGTGCGGGTCACCTGGCCGTTTTCGATCACCCGCAAGGTCACCGGATAGCTGCCGTTGGGGAAGGTCCGGGTGTCGACATTCTGCACGCCGGCATCCAGGTAGGACGTCGACAACAGCTCTTCGCCACGGAACGCATCGACGCGCGAGCGCTGGGTCAGGATCAGCGAAATTGGCGTGCCTTGGCCGACCACCTCGCGGTTGAGGTAGGCCAGGGTGGTGCCGACTCGGGCACCGTCGATTCGCCCCAGGGGCAACAGGCTGAAGCTGAAGTTGCCGCCCTCGGCGCTGGACAGGTTGCTCATGTCCATGCGTCCGGCCTGGGCGTAGTGTTCGCGCTCGAAATCCTGGCGGTAATAGGCGTTGTTGAATTCCAGGCTGCTGTCGCTGCCGCGCTTGTTCTGATAGGCCTGGTAGTTCCAGGTAAAGCCAAAATGGCTACTTTCACCCAGGCCTACCGCGCCCAGGCCGCTGGCGCCCAGAGCGCGGTAACTGTCGGCCTGGGCGATATTGATGTTCTGTCGATGGACCAAGGCGTTCGCGGCCTCGGTCGGAGTGTGCAGGCGCAGCGCCGCCGTATCGCTGGCCGGCAGCCAATCCTTGCGCATGAGTATCTGCAGGCGCGCGCCGGCCTCGTCGAGAATCACTGCCACCGCGTCGGTGTCCAGGTAACCGCAGCTCGCTTCGCTGGCCAGGCCGTAGGAGCACGCCAACTGGCTGTTGCTGGGCAACGGTTCGGACAGCAGCGGCAGCAACTCTTCGGATGACGCCGAAGCCCCTGCCTCGATCAGCAGGGCCGCGATTCGTTCGGGCTGTTGGAATTCGATACGGCCAGGTCGCACCACGACAGGGTGCAGGCCGAGATTACGGTTGAGCAATTGAAGTTCAAGTTGTTCCACCTGACCTTCAACCAGGGCCTCGAAACCGGCCGGCACCTGGGGCAGATCGGTGGACGCGACCGATACGGCATCGGCCAGCGCCCAGGTCAGGGAGATGGAAAGTGCGGTGAAGTGGCGTTTCATACAGGGCCTTGACGAAGGAAAAGGGAAGTACGACGACGCCGTACCTCCCTTTGGAGGAAAAACCGGCGGTGCTTAAGGTTGCTGGGTCAACAGCAGGGCGACGACGCCTTCGTAGCGACCCGCGTTGGTGATTGCACCCGCGTTGGTCTGCTGGATTTCCAGGAGTTGCTCGACCGAACCGCCAGAGGAGTCACCGCCAGGGAACAGTTCGACGGCGGGCAGCGTGACACCGGTGGTGTTCAGTGGGCGTCCGCCGTACCTGACACTCAGGGGCACGCCGGTGGCGGCGGGGTTGGTCGTGTTGGCCAGGACCGGACTGGCGATCAGTCGCAGGGTCATGTCCTTGTCGGTGTCATTGCTGTAGATCCGCGTACCCAACCGAGTCGGCTGGAGGCCGGAACCTGGCAGGTAGGCCATCTCCATGGAGCCCGGGAGCGGGCGGCCGTCCGACTGGAGGATTTCCAGGGTCGGGTCGACATTGGCGTAGATGGTGATGTTTTTTTCCACCGCCATGGCGGGCAGCGAGGTCAGGGCGACCAGTGCCAATGGGGCGAATTTCAACAGTTTCATGGGTGTTCCTCTTTTGCTGTGGGTGAACGGGGGCCCGACCACGTGCGCTGCACGTAGCTTGGGTCAATAAAATTGGGGTTACGGCTGAATGGCGAGGGTGCGCGGACGCCTGTCGTCGCTGGTCACGAAACGTACGATTACGTTACCGTTCGCGCCGGGGGCGGAGACGGGCAGGGTGCTGCCGGGATACAGGCTGCGGTTGACGTCATTCCAGATGCAGTCCTTCTCGCCCGCTGCGTCGGTACACCGACCCACTTGCAATACGCCGACGCGCAGGGTGCCGTCGTTGCGCAATTCGTTGCCTTTGGGTTGCAGTTTGATGCTGGTACGGCGCTCATCGGGCAGCAGGCGCACCAAGGCGCCCCAGACCAGGTTTACGCCGACTCTGGGCTGCACACCGGATTGTTCGAGGACGTCTTCATCTATCAGGTCGGGTGCTCCCACCGGTTCGAAATAGACCCGGTAGACGGTTTCCTCGGTGGGCATCGACTGGGCGATGATCCGCACCGTGCGGCTGGCGCCGGGGGCCAGTACCGTGCGTTGCGGCGATACGACGATACCCAGCGCATCGGCCGGCGACAGCGGGCTTTCATGTTCGTCCGGCGTGCCGGGACGTTGGATCTGGGTGACGCTGACCTTGATGTATTGCACTTTGTCGGACTTGGAGTGCAGCTGGATCTGGCCAATGCCGTCCTGCTCGGCGCCGATGGTGCTGTTCATCGGGTAGACCACCATGTTCGCGGCTGCCGGAAACGACAGGGTGACGGCGAGCGCCATGAGCGCCAGCTTGTCCATGACAGCCCAGCGATGGATAAACGTTTGATTCGAATGCATTTCAAACCTCAAACAAGGAAGATGGACGGTCACTGTTTTTATGCACCGAGTGCGGGTGGCCTGCTTCGACCGGACCGGCGCCAGGCAAGCAAAGCCAGCATCTGGACAACGACCCTCGGGCCCCTTTTTTTCGTTTTTTTTGTCACTTTCACTCTCCGCTATTTTCTGTAGGAAATTTCCGGAGTAGATTCATGCTCAATGCACCCAGCGTGCGTGTTACTGCGAAATGGACAGGATTCCGAGTGTGCGCAGTCTCAGCACGGCCATGGTGCCGATTCTCTGTGAGGCAATGATGGCCGTTGTTTATCTCGGCGATTTTGGTGGGATATATACACCATGTCAATAGTTTTGGTGGAATATATCCACGTTCGGCTGCGCGAAGAGATTGATCGCTGTGGTGTTTCGCTGGCTGCCGCCTCCCGTGGGGCGGGCGAAGCGAGCCCGCAGCGCTTGAAGGAAGTCGTCTCCGGGCGGCAGAAATGTCCAGCCGATCTGGTGGCAAAACTGGCGGCTATCGGAGTGGATGTCCAATACGTCCTGACGGGCGAGCGCGTCCAGGCCGCGCCGGTACTGGCGCCTGATGAAGAGCTGTTGTTGGAAAGCTATCGCGCGCTGGATGTGGCGGGGCGCAAGCGCATGATCGCCCGTCTGATCTCGGGTTAGCCGACGGCGCTGGAGGTTCGTGCAAGGCTTGGCGATGGCTTCGCGGCCAGCCGCCACGCCTCCTTAGATGTCCCGCACGAACATTTCCCGACTCAACCCATGCCGCTGCATTTTTTCATTGAAGGTGCGGCGCGGCAGTTGCAGTTCCTCGAGCACGGCTTTTACGTCGCCTTTATGCCGCGTCAGCGCGGCGCGCAGGCATTGGGCTTCGAACGCTTCCTGCTGGGCCGCGAGGGACTGGCCCGGTTCGGTGTCCAGGGCAGGCGGCTGGTCGAGTCCCAGCACTTGGCGTTCGGCGACGTTGGCCAGTTCGCGCACGTTGCCCAGCCAATCGTGACTGAGCAGATGGCTCAGTTGCGGGCCATTCAAGGGCACGGCGGGGCGGCCGAGGCGTTCGGCGGCGCCGTGGGTGAAATGCTCGAACAGCAATGGAATGTCTTCGCGCCGTTCACGCAAGGGCGGCAGGCGCAGCTCGGCGATGTTCAAGCGGTAGGCAAGGTCCTCACGAAATCGTCCGGCCCGGGCTTCGTCCAGCAAGTCCGGCTTGGTCGCGGCGATGATGCGCAAGTCCACGTGGATGCTCTGGTTGGAACCCAGGCGTTCGAGTTTCTTCTCTTGCAGGACTCTCAGCAACTTGGCCTGCTGGGCCAGCGGCATGCTTTCGATTTCATCGAGAAACAGCGTGCCGCCGTCGGCGTATTCGAGCTTGCCGATGCGTTTGCCCTGGGCGCCGGTAAAGGCGCCGCTTTCATGACCGAACAGTTCAGCCTCGAACAGCGGTTCGGGGATCGCCGCGCAGTTCAGCGCAACGAAGGGTTTGCTCGCTCTCGGGCCGAAGTCGTGCAGGCAGCGGGCGACCAATTCCTTGCCACTGCCGGTTTCGCCACGGATCAACACGTTGACCGGCAATGTCGCCAGGTCCAGCACCTGGCGCCGCAGGTTCTGCAAGGCGCGGGAGACGCCCAGCAGCGTGGTGTCGAGCCTGGCCCGAGCGTCGGCCTGCTCGTGCAGGCGACGGTTTTCCAATACCAGGAAGCGCTTGTCCAAGGCCCGACGCAGGCTGCTGAGCAGCGCTTCGGGGCTGAACGGTTTTTCGAGAAAGTCATAGGCGCCGTCGCGCATGGCTTCCACGGCCATCGGCACGTCGCCGTGGCCGGTCAACAGGATCACCGGCAGGTCCGCGTCGCGCTTGCGCACTTGCGCAAGCAGTTGGAGACCACTGAGACCGGGCATGCGTACGTCGCTGAGGATCACGCCAGCGAAGTTGTCCGGCAACCGCGCCAGGCAGTCTTCGGCACGGCTGAACAACTGCACCTGGAACCCCGACAGGCTCAGCCATTGCTCCACGGCCGTGCGGATGCTGTTTTCGTCATCGACGACTATGACCGAATCAAGCATGCAGCTGCGCCTCCTGATCGATGGGCAAGGTCACGCAGAATACCGCGCCGTTGTCATGATTGTCCGCTGTCAGCCGCCCGCCGGATTCGTGGATGATCGCAAATGAAACAGCGAGCCCCAGCCCGAGGCCATCGCCCACCGCCTTGGTGGTGAAGAACGGGTCGAACACCTGGGCCAGATGTTCTTCGGCGATCCCGGTGCCGCTGTCGCTGACGGTCAGGCGCCACAGTTGTTCATCGGCTTGCAGGCGCACTTCAAGGCGCTTGAGGGGCTGTTCGACCATGGCGTCGACGGCGTTGCGCAGCAGGTTGATCAACACCTGTTCGAGACGGATGGCATCGCCGCGCACCCACGCCGGACGCGTCAGGTGCAAGACGGTACTGACGTTTTCGTCCCGCAGGCGCGTGTCGAGCAATTGCAGGGCCTGGTCGACTACCGCCGCCAGGTCAAGGCGTTCCCGAAGGCCGCTGGGGCTCTTACGGGCGAAGGTCTTCAGGTGGCCGGTCAGGGCCGCCATGCGGGTCAGCATGTCGTCCACCGGCTTGAGGGCTTTATAGGCATCGTCGACGCGGCCGTGCTCCAGCAGCAGGCGCAGGGTTGCCAGTTGCATGCGCTGGGCGGTCAACGGCTGGTTGATCTCGTGGGCCAGCGCCGCCGACATCTGCCCCAGTGCCGCCAGCTTGGCCGATTGCACCAGGCCGTCCTGGGCGGTGCGCAATTCTCGGGTGCGTTCGTCCACCAGTCGTTCGAGTTCCTGGCGGCTGCGCTGGCGCAGTTTCGCCAGGCGCCAACGCTGGTTCAGAAACAGCAACAGAAACACCAGCGCCAGCCACAACCCGGCGGCGGCGAGCCCGGCGTTGCGCAGGTCTTCGAAGGCGATCTGTGGTCGACGCAGCAAATGCAGGGTCCAGCCTTCGCCGGCCAACGGCAGGAATTCCCAGAGGTACTGCGCCGTACCCTCGGGCGCCTCGACGCGGGTCAGGTGGCTGTTGTCGTCGAAGCGTCGCAGCGGATCGAAGGCCAGGGGTTGCAACGGTTGCTTGTCGTACTGGCGCGTGGCCTTGAGCTCGGCGCGGTCGCTGTCGGTCAAGGGTTGCAAATGGCGATAACGCCAACCGGGGCGATTGGCGATGAAAATGACCCCGCGCGCATCACTGACCAACAGGGTGTCGCTGCCCTGGCGCCATTCGCGCTCAAGCTCGGGAAACTCGAGCTTCACCACCATCGCGCCGAGGAACTCGCCGCTATCGCCAGTGACCGCGCTGGACAGAAAATAGCCGGGGATGCCGCTGGTCACGCCCACCGCATAGAAGCGCCCGGTGCCTTGGGTGCGGGTCTGGAGGAAATAGGGACGAAAGCCATAGTTGTGGCCGACGTAGCTGCTGGGCAACTGCCAGTTGCTGGCGGCGATCGCCAGGCCGGTGTGGTCCAGCAGCTCCAGGGTCGAGGACTGCGCGGCACCGTTGATTTTTTCCAGCTTGCGGTTCAAGGCATCCTGTTGCGCCGCGCTGACCGGCCCCTTGAGGGCGTCACGCAACTGCGGGTCCAGCGCCAGCACGGCGGGCAGGGCGCGGTAGCGTTCGATCAAGGTGTGCAATGAGTTGGCGTACAGCGCCAATTGCTGGCTCGCGCGGCTGGCGTCTTCTTCCAGGGCCTCACGTTCAGCGTGGCGCACGGCCAGAGTGGCGGCCAGGGCGGCGCCGACGAGGATCAGGGCAATGGCAAGGAACAGGCGCAGGGTACGGGGAGTCGGCAGCATGCAGGCGCGAACCGGTAGAAGTCGGGGCCGAACCATACCATGTTGCTTGCGTGCGCCAAACAGGCCCGGGCGTCGTGCCAGGAAACTGGTTTCGGCTGGTTCGGATGGAGGACGTCGTCTGGTTTCGCGGTTCACTTGTCACGGATGACTGCAATACATGACTTCTCTGCAGACAGGCCCATCTCGCCCGTCGAACACCGCCACGATGGGGGTCTTGATGAACTGGGCCCATTGCTCAGGCCCCCGGCTCCGTGTCGTTGTAATCGTGAGCACACTGGTACCACGGATGATGAACGTGCCAGGCCTCGTGCCCCTTGGCATTGATGACCTTGACCAGGCGTCCGGGTGGGTCATAGAACTGCTGGTCATGATAGCCATGCTCGCGCAGCGAGGCGTCGTTGATGTAGCGCCAGGCATCGGCGAAATAGGGGCGATAGACACGGGTCACCAGCCCCTTGTTGTTGTACTCGACCCGTTCGCTGACGCGCCAGCGCGGGTCGGCCTCGTACTGTATCGGTTTGTCATCGGGGCCCAACAGCAGCGAGCCGTTCTCGGCGACGGCGTAGGCGACGCCGGGCTCCACCAGTTGCTTGGTTTGCAAAGCGCGTCCGAATCCATCGACGGCGCCCAGGGCGATGCGGATCTGCTGCAAGGGGTCGTCCGGGTAGCGATCGGCACTCAGTACGACACGGTGGGCCGGCTCCCGGGCGGTGGCCTGCATGAGCGCCCATAGCAGCGCTTCGCCGGCGGTGCGGGTTTTCAACCGGGCCAGGCGCACCCGCGCCGAAGCGCGGATATGGCCGCTGGGCAGCACATATCGGGCATTGATCCATTCGTCGCGCTGCGCCGGCAGGACCAGCGACAAATCGAGCTCGCCCATCCAGCTCAGGTTGTCGATGCGCGCTGCGCTGGCGATATCACCCAGGGTGGCTTCGGGGTCCTCGATGGCGTGGCGGGGCGACAAATCATCGGGTGGTTCATAGTCGTCGATGGGATAAAAACCTGCGGGAATGCCGTTCTCGGTCCCATGGAAACTGACGCCCAAGGGCAGGCCGGCGGGACCGTAAAGCGCCTCGTGAACGTTGTCGTTGGCGTCGATGATCCGGCAGGGCAACAGCGAGTGGTAGTCGTACCCGATATGGGTCGCGCAGCCGTCCGGGAGGGTGACGGCGATGGGCATCAACTGATAGGCGTCGTATTCGCTCGTCGTGATGCCGTGGCTCAGGGTTTCCTGTAACGCGCTGATATGGAAAAAGCCTTCGAGTGGCAGGTAGGTGGCGAAACCGACTTTTTTCGACCACAGGTTCCGCGCTGCGTCCTCCTCCGGGTCTTCAGGCAGGAACAGTTTCATCGGCTCGTAGCCGACCAGTTCCAGTTGCTCGCGGATATCGAACGGTTCGGGCACGACGTCGTAGGCCTCCAGCGCCTGCTTGTCGAATTCGGCCACTTCCAACGGACCGCGCAAGGCTTGGAACGGTGCGTCACTCAGGTAGCTTTGTTCTTCCAGGGCGATCAGCACGCGGGCGCTTTTCCATTCCTCGGAATCGCAATGTTCAAGCAAGCATTCGTAGCTGACCTGCTGCGGGTTCAGTCCGTTTGGAAGCGGGCCTTTTGGTAGCTGAAGCCCGTTGGTCCGTGCGCGCCAGGGTAGGCCGAGCCGTTGTCGGGGTCCATTTTCATCGAAAAGGTGTTTATAGGCGGCCAGGCTTTCGGTCAGGTGATACACCTGCTGCTGATCGTCGTGGGCGTCACGCCACCAATTGTTCTCGTCTTCGTCCTCGAAGGGCGGCTCGTCCGCTGCGCTCAGGCGCCGGGCGTAATGGACAACGAAACCGTGTTCCAGTTGGCCGTAGAGGTCCCATCCGAGGTTGACGGTATGCAGGGCTTGGGGGTCGTTGATGAAACCGTCGTAATGATGGAGGACCGTTTCCAGCGCCAGTATCAGCAGACTTTTATGGTGGTCATGGGGGTGGCGCAACAAATAGCGGTGCCGGGACACGGTGTAGGGCTTGGTGGAGTCGGACGACTCGCCGTGGTGGGTCTCGCTGCGCAGTACATGACCGCCCAGGGCGTAGGCCATTTCCCTAGCGGTGTCCGGGTCGGGGACGATGATTTCGTCGGCTTTGTCCTGTTCATGAAGCCGGGTCAGCAGCGTGGGGCCCAGGGGCGGCGCGTCGGTGTCGGCATCGAAACAATCCCTGAGGAGCTGGTCGACGGTACGCCCGGTGTGGAACCAGGTCTTGACCAGTACCGGTGCGGTGAAATCCCTTTCCCGATTACCCGAAGGCACCTCGCTGTCGAGCTGATACAACCGGCCGAACCCTCTGAATTCGCGGTGATAGCTGTCGTAGTCGCCTTCGTAGTAAGTAAATCCCTGGGTCAGGCAGTTTCCAGTTATTTCATCCAGCTGTTGTTGCCGGGCCACCAGCGGCAAGGCCATGGGCAAATAGCAGTCCAGCGCTTCGCCCCGCGTCGCGCGCTGGGCTTTTTCGTCCAGCCAGAACTGCGCGCTGCTGCGGTGGGCGACGGTGCTGCTCATGCCCATGTTGTTGTTCGTGGCGTTGAGCAAGTAGGGCCGTGCCGCGACGAAATCGTAGCGCCAATGGTGCGGTTTCATGTCCGCGCTGTGATGGGGAATACTCAGGAGCAGGCTGGCACAGCCCAAACCTTGCAGATCGGCCAGGGTGACCTGGCAGAGGTTGTCGTAGCGCATGCCTTCCGGCCAGGGCACCCGCACGGGTGTCTGTTCAAGGCAATTGCCGCCATGGTTCAAGTAGATTTCGAAACAGTCGCTGCGCAGGTAGATCAGCGCCGGCGCGCCGGAACCGTCCAGATCGGCGATCCGCACCCGTTCGGCGTTGAACTCGGTGTAGGTGAAGGGCAGCGCGCTCATCACAAAGCCCTTGCCGAAACGCCCATGGCCCAGGTTTGGCCAGCACTTGATTTCGTTGCAGCGGATACGGCACAGCTCGGTGCTGTCGCTCCCCAGCATATTGGCGAACAGCACCAGTTCGCTGCGATCATCGCTGAACAATGGCAGGGTGCTGTCCGGTTCGTGGGGAACGTCCACGCCGGAGGCGAACCCGAGGTGACGGAGGTTGGCGTACAGCCGCACGCTTTTGGGGCCGACCATCGCCAGGGAGCGCAGGCCGTCGCCCGTCAGGTCGCCCAATTGCGCGGCAGGGTGCAGGAACTCCGTGGGGAAGCGCTTGAAGTCGTTGAACGTCGACCAACTGCGGTCCGGGTTGAGCGTGTAGAAACCATTCATGCCGGGTTGGGCGATGACCCAATTGAGGCGGCCATCGCCGCATAGATCGGTCAGCAGTTGCATCACCGGCGTGTTGTCGGCGGCGATTGGAATGTTTGGCAGAAGTGTCCACGGGGTGTAACCGACTTCGTCTGGATCCTCACCGGGGGCGCGCTCGGGCTCGCGGTAGTACCAACCGTTGCTGTAGCGGCATAAAAAGCCGGGAATGCCTTCGCCGTAGAGATCGACGCACTGGTAGCGTCGGCTGTCCTCCAGGGCGGGCATGTTCTCCAGGGCAAAAAAAACCTTGGGTATCAGGTTCGGCTCGAACGCGTTGTATTGGAGTTCTACGGGGGGCATGTATTCCACCCGATCCCTGGCGTCCCAATGCTGGTAATGAGCGGCGGTCAACAGGCTGTAGCACAGGGGGGTGCTGGTGTATTGCAACAACAGCCGGCGCACCAGCGCGGGTTCGTTGTGGGTTTCGGCGGGGAACTGATGGAACATCAACACCTGCTGGCAGAGGCGCCGCGTGCCCACCTCGAAACCATATCGATACACGTGCAACGGGTCGCTGCGCAGTTGCCAGGCGTTTTCGTCCAGGGCCGACCAAGCGGGTTTTTCATCCAGACCGAGGGCGCGTTGGCCATAATCGAACAGCAAGTGGAAGTGCCAGGGGAGGTTCGCCGGGTCTTCATCTTCGAAGCAATACAAGGTTTCGCTGGCCGTGGCGTTGCCGTAGCACACCCGCCGCAGGTAACGCTGGGCACGGTAGTCGTGAGGGCCTTGCGAGGGGCAGGGGTCGGCCTGGTACTCGTAATAGATGTGTTCGCCTAGGGGGCTGACCTCTTCCAGCAGCAGCCACTCGGCGATACGCGAGGGGACTTGCGGGTCGGCAATGCGCGAGTTCGGGCTTTTCCCATAGCAATACACGTGGCCGTTGCTGCCTTGCACCCGCCAGAACGGCTGGCTTTCGATGGATGTCCAGAGTTCGTAGATATCGAACGTGCCCTCGATCCTCGGAAAATACCGCGTCACCGCGAAGGTCTCGTCGCCGATTCTGCGGCTGGTCTGACTTTCGAGATCAGGCCAACGGTCCACGCCGTCGGGGCCGACCATGACATCCTCGTCACCGTAACGGGGGACGCCTTTGCTGGTCTTGCGCCAGATGTTGGGGATCGACAGCTGCATGCCGATGCCGAATACACCGTTGCCGCCCTGGCTGTTGTACTGCAGGGCCAACGTCGGCGTCAGGTGACGGGCGCTCGATATCGGCAGGGGCAACTCGATGGAGGCGGCGCCCCGCGTGCCGACCGGGCCGAGGCTGTTGCCGAAGGTGGCGATTGACGCACTGCCGGCGATCGTGGGCGTGATGATTTGAAGGGGGGCTTGTTCGGCCATTTGTCGTTATTCCCTTGGACCCTGGCCGGGGTTGTTTCCGGCCAGGGTGAGGATGCCAAGGGAGAGCAGGGGTGTAACCTGTCAGATCTGACAGGTCGGTGGGTTTACCCGATGAATGGTGTGCTCAATGACTTTGTGGAAGCGAGCCTGCTCGCGAAAGCGGCGGCACAGCCAACATCTTCACCAACTGACCCACCGCCATCGCGAGCAGGTTCGCTCCCACAGGGGGTTGTTGTGCGCTATAAAAAAGGCCGATGAGCGTGTCGCTCACCGGCCTTCTTCAGCGCGAGAAAATGCGTGTTACTGCACTTCCACCGCCAGGCTTTCGCTGATCTTCTGCTGCCAGATCGCCGGGCCTGTGATGTGTACCGACTCGCCTTTGCTGTCCACGGCGACAGTCACCGGCATGTCCTTGACCTCGAACTCGTAGATCGCTTCCATCCCCAGTTCGGCGAAGGCCAGGACTTTGGATTTCTTGATCGCCTGGGCCACCAGGTAAGCGGCACCGCCAACGGCCATCAGGTAGACGGCCTTGTTGTCCTTGATCGCTTCGATGGCGGTCGGGCCGCGCTCGGATTTGCCGATCATGCCCAGCAGGCCGGTTTGTTCGAGGATCTGGCGGGTGAACTTGTCCATCCGCGTGGCCGTGGTCGGGCCGGCCGGGCCAACCACTTCGTCGCCCACCGGATCAACCGGGCCGACGTAGTAGATGAAGCGACCCTTGAGGTCCACCGGCAGGGTTTCACCCTTGTTCAGCATCTCGACCATGCGCTTGTGCGCCGCGTCGCGACCGGTGAGCATCTTGCCGTTGAGCAGCACGGTTTCGCCCGGTTTCCAGCTTTGCACGTCTTCCGGGGTCAGGGTGTCGAGGTTCACGCGACGTGCCGACGGGCCGGCTTCCCAGACGATTTCCGGGTAGGCGTCCAACGGTGGCGCTTCCAGCGAGGCCGGGCCAGTGCCGTCCAGCACGAAGTGGGCGTGACGGGTGGCGGCGCAGTTGGGGATCATGCACACCGGCAGGGAGGCGGCGTGGGTCGGGTAGTCCATGATCTTCACGTCAAGCACGGTGGTCAGGCCGCCGAGGCCCTGGGCGCCGATGCCCAACTGGTTGACCTTCTCGAACAGCTCCAGGCGCATCTCTTCGATGCGGTTTTGCGGGCCGCGGGCCTTGAGCTCGTGGATGTCGATGGATTCCATCAACACTTCCTTGGCCATCACCGCGGCTTTCTCGGCGGTGCCGCCGATGCCGATGCCGAGCATGCCCGGTGGGCACCAGCCGGCCCCCATGGTCGGAACGGTCTTCAGGACCCAGTCGACGATGGAGTCGGACGGGTTGAGCATGGCCATCTTCGACTTGTTCTCGGAACCGCCGCCTTTGGCCGCCACGTCCACTTCCACGGTGTTGCCCGGGACGATGGAGTAGTGAATGACCGCCGGGGTGTTGTCCTTGGTGTTTTTGCGCGCGCCTGCCGGGTCGGCGAGGATCGATGCGCGCAGGACGTTTTCCGGCAGGTTGTAGGCGCGACGCACGCCCTCGTTGATCATGTCGTCCAGGCTCATGGTCGCGCCATCCCAACGCACGTCCATGCCCACGCGCACGAACACGGTCACGATGCCGGTGTCCTGGCAGATCGGCCGATGGCCGGTGGCGCACATGCGCGAGTTGATCAGGATCTGCGCCATGGAGTCACGGGCCGCCGGCGATTCTTCGCGCAGGTAGGCCTCGTGCATCGCCTGGATGAAATCCACGGGGTGGTAATAGGAAATGAACTGCAGGGCGTCGGCAACGCTCTGAATCAGGTCGTCTTGCTTGATCACGGTCATGAGTCGCGCTCCTCTCTAAGACGGGAACATTCAATAAGGTGCCGCCCGCTTGGGTGCATCGGTCGACGGACGGCACCTCTTAAGGCACGCCGGGCATGCTGGCGCGACGCTAAAAAGGCGCGGCAGTATATCGCAGGCAGGGAAGCCTGTGGGGGCGAGGTTGCTCGTGATCACGACGGATTGAACCGTTGGAAAGTGAAAACCGGTGCGAGGGAGCTTGCTCCCGCAGGGCTGCGAAGCGGCCCCGAATTTTGCGGTCGCTGCGCAACCGAGCGGGAGCAAGCTCCCTCGCCACGGGGGCATCGGCGAAGCCTGGCGATGCGTCAATCTGGGCCATTGCTTTGACGCCATTTTTCTGAGCCAGAATTGAATGGTCATTTGTCGAACACGCCACTAAAGTGGCGTCTGGCCTGTAGCGTAGGACAGCTCTATCAGTTCCTCTTTTCCATGGTGAGTCACCGATTGACCCATAACGCCATTCAACGTCTTTTGCTCAAACGCTTCGCCCTGGCCGCCACGACTTATGCGCTGGCACTGGTGTTGCTGTGGTTGGCGTTTTTCAGTGGCCATTACCTCGACTCGTTGCGTGGCGCCATCATCGGCACGCTGTTGGTGGTGCTGTGCCAGGCTGGTTTGTTCGCGCTGTTCATCACCGATCGCAACCTGCGCTTCGCCGACCCCAGCCTGACGGAAATACAGGTCTGGATCGGCCTGGGCTGGCAGACCTGGATGATGGCGCACCTGGACCAGGCCCGCGGCGTGTTCCTGGTGTTCTATGTGCTGATCCTCTTGTTCGGGCTGTTCCACCTGACGCGGCGGGCCTTTGTGCGCTGCGCCACGCTGGTGTTCATCAGCTTTACCGGCATCACGCTGTGGGACGGTTACTTCTTTCGGCTGCCCGATCCGACGCTGGCCGGTCTGCAAGTGTCCGTGCTGTTCATCGTGCTGGTGTGGCTGGTGTTGTATGCCCGCTATGTCCAGACCTCGCGCCAACGCATGCGCCAGCGCCGGTTTGCCTTGCAGGCGCACCAGGACACCCTGCGCGGCATGATGCGCCAGCTCGAAGACCTGGTCGCCACCGACGAACTGACCGGCCTGTTCAATCGCCGGCATTTCCTGCGCCTGGCGAGCCGCGAACTCAATACCCTCAGGCCCGGCGTCGCCCATGGCCTGGCCTTGATCGACCTGGACCATTTCAAGCGCATCAACGATTTGCACGGCCATGCGGCGGGCGACCAGGTGCTCCAGGCGTTTGCCGGTGTCGCCACGGCGTGCCTGCGTGAAGGCGACGTATTGGCCCGCTACGGTGGCGAAGAATTCGTAATGTTGCTGCCCGCCTGCGACCCCGCGCGCCTGACGGCCTGTTGCGAGCGCTTGCGGCTGGCGTTCACCCAAGTGGAATTGACCGACCTGCGGGTGGGCACTCTCAGCCTGTCTGTGGGCATGACGATGCTGGAAATGGGCGATGACCTGGACAGCGCCTTGCAGCGCGCCGACCAGGCCTTGTACCGTGCCAAGCGAGACGGCCGCAACCGTTGTGCCGCCGCCTGGGAGAACGTCGATGCCTGAGTTGAAAGTCGCCGGCCGGCAATGGTCGGTGGCGGCGGGCAGTAACCTGCTGGATGCGTTGAACCAGGCAGGCGTGGCCGTGCCCTACAGTTGCCGCGCCGGCAGTTGCCACGCGTGCCTGGTGCAATGCCTGAGCGGCGACGTGCGCGACAGTCGCCCCGATGCCCTGGCCCCGGCGCAGCGTGATCAAGGCTGGCGACTGGCGTGCCAATGCCAGGTGGTGGAGGACGTGCAAATCCACACCTTCGACCCACAACGCGACGGCCAAGCCGCCAAAGTGGCGGCGGTGGATTGGCTGGGCTCCGACGTGCTGCGCCTGCGCATTACCCCGGAGCGACCGCTGCGCTATCGCGCCGGACAACATCTGGTGCTGTGGGCTGGCGACATCGCCCGGCCGTACTCATTGGCGAGCCTGCCCGAAGAGGATCGCTTCCTGGAATTTCACCTCGATTGCCACGTCCCCGGTCAATTCATCGGCGCCGCTCGACGCCTGACCAGCGGCGACCCGATCCGCCTCGGTGAACTGCGTGGCGGCGCGTTGCATTACGATCCCGACTGGCATGAAAAACCGCTGTGGCTGCTGGCGTCCGGCACCGGTCTGGGGCCGCTGTTCGGCATCTTGCGCGAAGCGTTGCGCCAGCAGCATCAGGGTGCGATTCGGCTTATTCATGTGGCCCGTGATGCCGCCGGGCATTATCTGGACAAACCCCTGGCGGCATTGGCGGCCAAGCACTCAAACCTGAGCATCGAGCTGTTGACCGCAGCCGAGGCGCCAGCGGCGCTCGCGCAGATGCGCCTGGCGTCGCGCCAGACCCAGGCGCTGGTTTGCGGCCATCCTGGCTGGGTCGAGGCGTTTGCCAAGCGCTTGTACCTGGCGGGTTTGCCGAGGAATCAGTTGTTGGCGGATGTGTTTCTTACCCGCGGCAATGGCGGCGTCTGACCGATCGCCATCGCGAGCAAGCTCGCTCCCACATAGGATTCGCGGCGCGCACAGAACCCCTGTGGAAGCGAGCCTGCTCGCGATAGCGCCCGTCCAGACACCCAATGTCCAAAAGCAAAAACCAAAAAAGCCCCGCCATTCACATGGCGGGGCTTTTTGTGTTCAGCAACCGATCATCAAACCATCGGGTCGCCAACGTGCAGGATCTTCATCCCGTTGGTGCCGCCGGTGGTGTGGTAGCTGTCGCCCTTGGTCAGGATGACCCAGTCGCCTTTTTCCACGACGCCGCGTTTGGTCAGTTCATCGATGGCTTTCTGGCTGACTTCGTGCGGCTCAAGCGAAGCCGGGTCGAACGGAATGGTGTACACACCACGGAACATCGCGGCGCGCGCCTGGGCTTCGCGGTGCGGGGTGAAGGCGTAGATCGGCACCGAGGAGCGGATACGCGACATGATCAGCGGCGTGTAGCCACTCTCGGTGAGGGCGATGATCGCCTTGACGCCCGGAAAGTGGTTGGCCGTGTACATGGTCGCCAGGGCGATGCTTTCGTCGCAGCGGGTGAATTCCTTGCCGATGCGGTGGCTGGAGGTCTTGCCGGTCGGGTGCTTCTCTGCGCCGATGCAGATACGCGCCATGGCCTGCACCGCTTCGAGCGGGTAGAGGCCGGCGGCGCTTTCGGCCGACAGCATCACCGCGTCGGTGTAGTCCAGCACGGCGTTGGCTACGTCGGACACTTCGGCGCGGGTCGGCATCGGGTTCTGGATCATCGACTCCATCATCTGGGTCGCGACGATCACCGCTTTGTTGTGGCGGCGTGCGTGCAGGATGATCTTCTTCTGGATGCCCACCAGCTCGGCGTCGCCGATCTCCACGCCCAGGTCGCCACGGGCCACCATCACGGCGTCGGACGCCTTGATCAGGCCGTCAAGCGTCTCGTCGTCGGCCACGGCTTCGGCGCGTTCGATCTTGGCCACCAGCCAGGCGGTGCCGCCGGCTTCGTCGCGCAGTTGACGGGCGTATTCCATGTCTGCTGCGTCACGGGGGAAGGACACGGCGAGGTAGTCGACTTCCATTTCCGCGGCCAGCTTGATGTCGGCCTTGTCTTTATCGGTCAGGGCCGGTGCCGTCAGGCCGCCGCCGCGACGGTTGATGCCTTTGTGGTCCGACAGCGGGCCACCGATGGTCACGACGCAGTTCAGTTCAGTGGCGGTGGCGGTTTCGACGCGCATCACCACGCGACCGTCGTCGAGCAGCAGTTCGTCGCCCACGCCGCAATCCTTGACCAGGTCCGGGTAGTCGATGCCGACTACCTGCTGGTTGCCTTCGGTCAGCGGGTGGCTGGTGGAGAAGGTGAATTTGTCACCGATTTTCAGCTCGATGCGCTTGTTGGCGAATTTGGCGATACGGATCTTCGGGCCTTGCAAGTCGCCCAGCAGGGCAACGAAACGGCCGTGCTTGGCGGCCAGGTCACGCACCAGCTTGGCGCGAGCCTTGTGCTCGTCGGGGGTGCCGTGGGAGAAGTTCAGACGGGCAACGTCCAGGCCAGCCAGAATCAGCTGTTCGAGAACTTCCGGCGAGTTACTGGCCGGGCCAAGGGTAGCGACGATTTTGGTGCGACGGACGGACATGCAAGACTCCTCAAGTTCAAGCGCCAGCGAAGGCTACTATGGTCTTTGGGTGTAGTCATTGTTCATATGCACTACTTATTCGTTTCTTTTTCGAAATGAACATTCCTGAAAATTTTTGCGCCTTTAACTGCTTAAGCCGAACATCGCTCTTGTGGCGAGGGAGCTTGCTCCCGCTCGGTTGCGTAGCGACCGCAAAAATCCGGGGCTGCTCTGCAGCCCAGCGGGAGCAAGCTCCCTCGCCACACACGTGTTCACCGTGGAGGTTTTTCGTGCTGAAGATTTTCCCCGCCAGGTCGATACAGAGCTCAAGACAGGAGAACCTCCCCATGCGATTCGTGCTTTTTATTGCCCTCGCCCTGAGTATCACGGGCTGCACCCGTTGGTCGATGAACCACCACATGAACCTGGCCTACAAGGCCTATGAGCGGGGCAACTGCGAGCAGGTGATGCTCGAGCTGTCCAAAGTCGACCGCGCCAGCCGTGCCCGTCGCTACATGCAGCCGGAAGTCTCGATGATGCGCGGCCAGTGCCTGGAGCGGCAGAAGCTCTACGTCGACGCGGCGCAAACCTACCAGTTCATCCTCACCCAGTACCCCAACAGCGAGTACGCCTACCGCGCCCGCGCACGGCTCGAAACCCTACAGAGCCTGGGTCATTACCCCACCCGCAGCGCCTCGGCGATCCGTCCCACGTCGTTCTGAATTTGATGTATTCGAAACCCTTCCGCGAGCCAGTTGTCGACCGATGACTGGTATCGAATCCGGCTGGCCGATGCTCCCGCTTGGACTATAGTTGTACAAAACGTGGCTAGAGCCAGAACTCTAATTTCGAAGCGTCACCTGTCACCGGTAGCATTTGGCCAGCCAGAGGGTGTCTGGCATCGGAGTCGGGGAGAGCGGGCAGGGATGAGCCCGTTCCGAAGCACTGGATTGGCCGGGTTATCGGCTACTCAAAAGTGATACAAGACATGTACAAAGAGCGGCAGATTGCACGACATCAGCTGGCGTATTTCCTTGAGGTGTTCAACGGCATAAACGGCAAACCCATTGGTTTTTTGGGCAACGTTTCGGAAAACGGCCTGATGCTCATCAGCCATTTGCCCTTGATGATCGGTGCGGATTTCGACCTGCGCCTGAAACTGCCCGCCGAGGAAGGACCGCAGCAGCAGATCCGTTTAAAAGCCCATTGCCTGTGGTGCCGCGAGGACGTGACACCGCAACATTTCGACGCGGGCTTCAGCCTGCAGTGGGCACCGCCTGAATACGGACAACTGGTGAGCGCACTGCGGCAGTACTTCAGCTTCTATCAGCTACCAGAGTCGGCGTGAGCCCGGTTTTCCCGTTTGTCATCAATCCTGTGGGAGCGAGCCTGCTCGCGATGGCGGTCTTGAAATCGCCATCGCGAGCAGTGCTCCCACAGGTTCTGCATTAACTTCTAGATACTTATTCAGTCGCCTGTGCCTGCGTAGCCTTTAGCGCAGCACCTTCGCCTCGCCATCCAACAACTTCTCCAGCAACAACACCCCCATCTCGCCCATCTGATGAATCGCCAACGCCAGGTTGCGCGGGGCGCCTTCCAGTTCTTCCGATAAATCCAGAATCAGCGTGCTCACCGAGCAGAAGGTTTCGTAGCTATGTACCAGCAAGCCTTCCGGGTCGGCGTCGGGGGCGACGATGAAACAGTCCAGTTGTCGTTGATTTTTGGCTGGTTGGGTGGGAGCGGGCTTGAGGTAGTGATCGAGGGCTTTTTTCGCGGCTTTGTCGAGTTTTTGCTCGTCGACGGTTTTACGGGGAGCGGGTTTTGGGGGATTGGGGGTTGGTTTGATCATGAACGTTTTTCCGTAATTAAGGCTGCCACCCGTTTCGCGACTAAACGAGGGGTGGCGGCTGGACGCAGGTTAGTCGACCGGTGGAAAAACGAAGCCCGGCGCGCCCAAGGGCGCCCTGCGAACAGCCACCATCAAGTGCGGGACTTTGGCCCGACTGGATGACGCTTGTGCACACCGTTTTTCATAGCCGAGCGACTATCCGCTCCCGTCGAGATCACGATAGAGCTGGAATACGGCGACAGTTTTTTAGCGGGTGCTCCGGATGCCCAGGTCTGTCTTAAATACGTGCGGGGGAGTGAGTCCGAGAACCTGGTGTTTGATCCGCCGTTGGGAGAACTTTTGGTAATGGAGCGGGGGAGCAGTCCGTTGAGGTGGACTGTTTCAACCAACACGGTGCGAGACTATTCGTTTGCGTTGCAATTCTTGATGCCCTTATTCAGAGAGATTTCCCCGTCTCCCCCAATTTCTGGCAGTGTCTTGAGTAAGATCTGACGTTATGTTCGATCACTTCCATTGGCTTTGGGCAACTGCTACCGGGACAGTGCTTTGTTTTTTATGGCGACTGAACCGTCTGTTGCCTATAAATTCCCACCCTTCTTCCACCCCAGATACAACGTCACCAGCTCGGCCCCCAACTCCCCGGGCCGAGCTTGCAACACCGCCATCCCATGGGCACTCAACCGTTCATGCAACGTCGCCCGCGCACTCAAATATTCCACCGTCCCGCAATAAGCCAGCGCGTCAGACACGGTGTGCACCGGCGCTTGGCGCAGGCGGTCGAGGGCTTCTTCGCGCAGGCTTGCCACCAGCACGCGATGGCGTTGGCCCAGGCGTTTGACGGCGGCCAGCAGTTCTTCGTCGTCCTCGTCCCGCAGGTTGGTCACCAGCACTACCAGAGCCCGGCGTTTCTGCCGGGCGAGCAGTTGGGTGACGGCGGCCTGGTAGTCGGCGGGGTGTTGGCTGCTGTCCAGGTCGTAGACGCTGTTGAGCAACACGTTGAGTTGATCGGTGCCCTTGACCGGGGCGAGGTAGCGCGGCTGTTCGCTGGCAAAAGTGCTCAGGCCCACCGCATCGCCCTGGCGCAGGGCGGTGTAGCTGAGCAGCAGGCAGGCGTTGAGGGCGTGGTCGAAATGCGACAGCTCGCCGTCCTGGCTGCGCATGCGCCGGCCGCAGTCGAGCATGAAGATGATTTGCTGATCGCGTTCGTCTTCGTATTCCCGGGCGATGGGCGTGCGGTGGCGGGCGGTGGCTTTCCAGTCGATCTGGCGCAGGCTGTCGCCTTCGCGGAATTCGCGCAATTGATGAAATTCCTGGCCTTGGCCGCGGCGTTGCCGCTGGCGGATGCCGAGCTGGCTGAGCCAGTTGTCCACCGCCAGCAGTTCGCCGTCGTACAGACGGGCGAAGTCCGGGTAGACGCGGGTGCTGTCGAGCGCGTCGATCAGGCGTTTGTCGCTCCACAGGCCCATTGGGCTGGGCAGGTTGATTTCGCAATGTTCGAAGGTGAAGTGCCCGCGCTTGAGCGGGCGGACGCGGTAGCCGAGCTGGGTGAGCTGGCCGGGTTGTAGTTGTGCTGAAACAGGCAGTTGTTCGAAGTCCAGGCTATTGGGCACGTGATCGAAAATCTCGATTTCCAATGGCTGGGGCAGGTCGTGGCGGATGCCCAGGCGCACTTCGCTCCATCGGCCCAGGGCCAGGCTGCCGGGCAAATGGCGTTGGACTCCGGGCGAGGGCAGGCGGCGGACGCGCACCGCGTCGAGTATCGACAGGGCCAGCAGCGCCAACAGCAAGCCCCAGTGGATCGACAGCAAAGTCGAGGGCACCGCGATGCCCAGCGCGCGCAATGCACCCAGCACAATGCCGACGGTCAGCAGGATCGCGAGCCAGGCGAGCAAAAGGCGGGAGGGTTTCATGGTCGCGACTTTCCCGTGGCGAGGGAGCTTGCTCCCGCTGGGCTGCGAAGCGGCCCCCTGGATTTGACTGACACACCGCAAGGGGAGGCTGCGCCTCCAGCGGGAGCAAGCTCCCTCGCCACGCAGAGCACTTCGGTCCGAGAAAAATTCACAACCGTGGGGCCGAGACTTGATCGAGCAACTGCCCCAGCACCTGGTCCACCGAAAGCCCTTCGATGTCCAGCTCCGGCGCCAGCCGTACGCGGTGGCGCAGCACGGCCAGGGCGCAGCCCTTGATGTCGTCCGGCACCACGAATTCGCCGCCGCGCAACATCGCGCGCGCGCGGGCGCAACGCACCAGGGCAATCGAAGCCCGAGGCCCGGCCCCCAGGGTCAGGCCCGGCCAAGTGCGGGTGGCGCGGGCCAGGCGCACGGCGTAGTCGAGCACCTGGTCGTCCATCGGCAGCTCGCTGGCGATGCGTTGCAGCGCTTGCACGTCCTTGGCTTGCAACACCGTGCGCAACGGCTGAACGTCGAGCATGTCGGCGCGGGCCGAGCGGCTGACCTGGCGCACCATGTTCAATTCCTGATCGGCGTCGGGGTAGTCCATGCGCACCTTGAGCATGAAACGGTCGAGCTCGGCCTCCGGCAACGGGTAGGTGCCTTCCTGTTCGATCGGGTTCTGGGTCGCGAGCACCATGAATGGCTGGGCGATCGGCAGCGCGCGGCCTTCGAGGGTGACCTGGCGCTCCTGCATGGCTTCGAGCAACGCCGCCTGGGTCTTGGCCGGCGCGCGGTTGATCTCGTCGGCGAGCAGCAGGTGGGTGAACACCGGCCCCTTGCGCAACTTGAACTGCTCGCTCTGCAGGTCGTACACCGCATGGCCGGTGACGTCGCTGGGCATCAAGTCCGGGGTGAACTGGATACGCGCGAACTCCCCGCCAAAACAGCGGGCCAGGGCGCGCACCAGCAACGTCTTGCCCAGCCCGGGAACGCCTTCGAGCAGGACATGACCGCCGGCGATCAGCGCCGTGAGCACATCATCGATCACGGCTGCCTGGCCGACCACGGCCTTGTGCAGCTCGGTGCGGATCGCCTGGGCCAGTTGACTGGCGCGCTGGCGTTGCTGGGCGGCGTGGGCCTGGTTGTCTGAGGGCTCGTTCTGTTCAGTCGTCAATTCTGGCGTTCTCCTAACGGTTTATAAGGCATTCCTGAGGGTTTGCAAAAGGCCGACCTGACGGCAGAAGTCGGCGCTGGACAGGCGTTGTTTCGGCCGAGGGCTGAGGGCCTGGCTGATGGTTCGCGTGGGTTGGCGCGTCAGACGAGCTAGCACTTGCCATTGTTCGGCGACCACCAGTTGTTCGAAACCCGGATGAAGCTGGCGCGCCCGGCGCAGCACGTCCTGTTGCAGGCTGTGCAGCAGGTGTTGCTGGCCGTTGTGGCGCAACTGGAAGGCGGCGCTGGCTTGCAGGTGTTCTTGCAGTTGGCGTCGCGCCTTGGGCGCCGGTTGTTGCAGCGGGCCATGGCGCACCGCCGACCGCCACAGCCAAAGGGTGATCAAGGCCAGCAGCGCCACGATGGCCTGAGGGAAGTAGCGCAGCAGCAGGGTCAGCAGGTTGTCGTGGTCGGTATTGAACAGCAGCGTGACGTCGTTATCGGCGCTCAGGTACCAGAGCAGCCAGGCGTTGTCGTACTGGTCGATCTGGTCGTTCTTCCACAGCTCGGCGTCGGTCAGCACGGTGATCGTGCCCAGACCGTGACTCAGTTGCATCAGGTGAGTCGCCGCCGCGCTGTTGGCCCAGGCCTGGGCGAGGTTCAGCGGGTCTTCGAGGTGAAAGTCGGTGTCGAAGCCGATGTAGGCCGGCGCCTCTTCGTCTTCCAGGTACAGTTTGGTCAATTCGGGGTAGGGATCCTTGATCAGCTCCGGCTCCGGTGCCTTGAGGTCCTTGCTCAAAAGTTGGCGCAGGCGCACGCGGTCCAGCAGCAGGTCGCCGCTGCTGTTCGTGCTGTCGTCCCACAAGGCCTCGGCGACGAACAGCAGGCGCCCGCCGGCGCGGGTCCAGTTCATCAACTGGTCGACTTCCCGTGGCGTCATGTTGCTGCGTTCGCCCAACAGCAACAGGCTGCGTTGGTGCGGTTCGAGCGTGGGCAGCATGTCCAGGCTGTTGGCGTGTTCAACATTGATGCCTTGCTGGCGCAAGAATCGTTCGGCGGCCAGGTACGGGTTGGCCTGGGCTTCGGGGGAGGGGCCGTGCTCGATGGTTTCCTGATAGGGCACGGCCTTGAGGTACAGGTACACCGCCAACGCACAGGTCAACGCGGCACCGACTGCGCCGATCACCCACCCCGTGCGCTGGCTCATCGGGACGCTCCGGGGCCGAACAATTCGCGCCAGCCATTGCACAACTGCTGTTGCAGATGGGCGGGCGGAGGGCGGTGTCCATAGGCAATGTTCTGCCAATGCAGGGTCAGGTGCCTGCTGAAGGCCATCAGCGGTTCGTGCTGGAGCTGTTCAACCCGTTGCAACACCTGGCCTTCGGTGTCGGCCGGCTTGAGGGGCATGTTGAACTCATGGTGCAAACGGCTGAGCAGCGCTCGGTACAACAGGCCCAACGCCTCGCGTGGCGCGTCGGACCACAACTGCTCGGCGCTGGCCGCGACATCGTTCGGCAAGCTCTCTTCGCGGATATCCAGGCCAAACATGCGTGCCGGCGCGGGGCGCTCCGCCGGCAGGCGTTTCGTTGGCCGGTAGTTGGCGAGCGCCTTGAGCCGTTCACGATAGTGCCAGGCCAGCCAGACGATCGCGCCCACCAGCGTGGCCCAGAGCAGCGCCTGGATCAGCGCAGCGATCGTTTCGAAGCGTTTGGCGCTCCAGTTGAACATCGATTTCAGCCAGCCGGGGGCTTCATCGGTTTCGGCCGATTCGGTGGCTTCTTTGCCGAATCGATAGCGCGTCACGGTTTCCGGATTCTTGAAAGGGGGTGCGTCGAGGATCGCCTTGATGCGCTCGCGAGAGGCTTGGCTGGTGACGGGTTGGTTGAGCAGGCGAGGGCTCTGGGGTGCGTTGCTGTTGTCATCGGCCCATGCGGGTGGCGCCAGCGGCAGGAGGGTCAGGGCGAGCAGCGCCAGGGCAGGCGCTACGGTGCCCAGGCGTTGGCGCAGGCGGCGGAACACCAGCTCGATGTCCCAGGCTTCCAGCAGGGTGCGTCGATTCAGGTAGAGGCTGAAGCCGCAGGCGACGTAGATCGGCTCCCAGACAATCAGCAGCAGCGGATAGAGGACATTGAGCAGGTGTTCGAGCCACAGCCAATCGTGTTCGGCGACGGCGATCAGGGTTTGCCAGTCCCATTCCAGTTCGACTTGTTGCGGCACGAATAGATAGAACAGGGCCATCAGGCCGAACCACAAGACGGTCTCCAGGTGCACGCCGAGGATGGTCAACCATTGCGCGGCGCCGCCGTTGCGTTGCAGCAGCACGCGCAAGCGCTGCTCTCGTGCCTCGCCGGCGAGCCCTTCGAGTTGCACGACGGGCATCAGGAAGCTGCGGCTCAGGCTCAGCCGGCGCCAGGTCAGGCTGGCCAGCAATTGTGGCTTGAGCAGCGTCGGCCATTGGCGCAAGGCCTGTTTCAAGGTCGGCGTCTCGCCAAACAGCGCCTTGGACAAGATGTACAGGGGCAGGCGTTCGAAGGCCGGTTTCAGCCACCAGAATATAAACACCACCAAGGAGGGCGAGTCCCACAGCAACAAGGTCAGTAGCGCATACACCGGCAGTGTGACGATGGCCCAGCTGGCCATCAGCAACCGCCGGTGCTGCTGGGTCATCAGTACGCCGAGGTCCATGGCTTCCCAGGTGGTGCGTGGGCGGATCGCTACCGTGACGTCACTCAGGCGCATGCTGGCCTCGCCCGGCGAACAGCAGGTAACCGATCACCAGCAGCCACAGTAGCGCGCCGATGGTGTATTTGGTGGAGGGTGTCGCGGCGCTGGAGGACCAATAGGCCTCGACGAACGCTGCAATGAGCAGGAAGAGGATCACCCCGGCGATGATAAGCACGCTTTTGCCGGCGGCCAGTCGCAAGGCTTCGCCCCGCGTGAGGCGTCCCGGCGCAATCAGCGCCCAGCCCAGTTGCAGGCCCGCGGCACCGGCCAGGGTGATGGCAGTCAACTCGAAAGCGCCATGGCCAATGACGAACGACCAGAACGTCCCGCCCGAGCCGATCTGGGTCAGGTGCCCGGCCACCGCGCCGATGGTCAGGCCATTGAAGAACAGGAAGAACGCGCTGCCCAGGCCGAACAGCAAACCACTGGCGAATGTCTGAAAGGCAATCCCGATGTTGTGCATGATGTAGTAGCCGAACATCACCCAATCCTCGCTGGCGGCCCGCTCGATCGAGCGCCCCAGGTGCCCCGCCGCCGGGTCGTACATGCCGCGGATCTGGCTGACTTCCTCGACGCTCAGCAGGCTGTAGACCAGCTCGGGGAACAGGTACACCAGCAAGCTGACGCCGACGAGGCTGCCGATGAACATCAGGCCCGCCGCCAGGACGAATCGCCATTGTTCGCGCACCAGGCGGGGGAAGCCGGCCAGGATAAAAGTCGACAGGCCGGTCGAGGGGCGGCTGCGGTCCCGGTAGAGTTGCTGGTGTCCGCGCAGCGCCAGTTGCTGCAAGGTGTCCACCAGCAAGCTGCTGTAGCCCCGGGCCTGGGCCAGCGCCAGGTGTTGGCAGAGCTGTCGATAGGCGTGGGGAAAGTCGCTGCTCTGGGGGACGTTGCGGCGGCGCTCCAGTTGGTCGAGCAGGCGGGACAGGTGTTCCCATTCCCCTTGGTGGCGGCTTTCGAACAGGCTTTGCTTCATGTCGGCCCCAACAGGCCGCGGGCGATGCCATTGAGTTCAGCCACGGCCCCGGTGGGGTGCACCTTCAATGGCGCGGCCAGGATTGCCGCCAGTTCGGTGACCCTGGCGTCAGACAATTGTGCCTGGCGCTCGGCAAAACCCAGCACGGCGCGTTGTTCCACCAGGGCCAGGGCAAAGGGCGGGCGTAGCGGCCGGGCCATTGGCAATTCGGGACGCTTGACCGGTTGCTCGCGATAAACCACCAGCGTGCCAGCGGCCAGGTCGCCCAAGCGCTTGAAGGTCGGGTGTTGCAGGCAGCAGAGCGCTCCAAAGGTGTAGCCGAACGGCAGCATGTCGACGAAGCGCAGCAGGTTGCGGATCAACGAGGCAGACCAGCCGATCGGCCGACCATCATCCTGCACCACGCGCAACCCCATGATCTGCTTGCCGGGGGAGCGGCCCTGGTTCAGCACCTCGAACAACACCATGTACCACCAGCTGACGATGAACAGCAGGATCGAGCCCAGGCCGATCCCCAGTTCGCCGAAGAACGCCAGGACGACAAAGAACAGGCCGAGCACCAGCCCGCGTATCACCAGGTCGATGGCGAAGGCCAGCGCACGAGGCATCAGCCCCGCCGGGCGCAGTGGCAGGTCGATGCCTTCGGGCGTTTCGACCTGGTAACGCGTGTCCAGTGGCGGCGGCAGCGGCGCGTTCCTTTGCAGTGCTGGTGTCTCGAGCATGGGCAACCTGTGATGGCCGTTCGAACGTTCGATCTCGGCGCAGATGCTAGGGTCTGTATGAATGTGTTCGCGCGAAGGCCAGACAAGGCGAAACGGGGCGAGGAAGTGGAATGTACTGGAGTACATAAGCATTCCGAGCCCCGTTTCAACGCAGTATGGGCGAGTGCGGATACATTTCGTACAGAGCCTATCAGTCTTCGGGCGGGCGCACGATATGGCCGTGTATGTCATTTCATGGCCTGCAACAGGATTAAAGGCGCGAAGGCTGGCGGGCGCAGGGTACGAACGCCTAGACTTCGCCAGTCCTCAGCCCAGGAACACCCCGTGACTTCCATCTTCTGGTACGACTACGAAACCACCGGCATCAACCCACGGTGCGACCGCCCCTTGCAGGTGGCGGGAATACGTACCGATTTCGATCTCAACGAAATCGCCGAGCCGGTGAACCTGTATTGCCGGCCCAGCGATGACATCCTGCCCCACCCGGCGGCCTGCGCCATCACCGGCATTACGCCCGCGTGCCTGGCGGAAAAGGGCTTGAGCGAAGCCGACTTCATGACACGCGTCCATGCGCAATTGGCTGCGCCTGGGACCTGTGGTGCCGGCTACAACACCTTGCGCTTCGACGACGAAATGACTCGCTACAGCCTGTATCGCAATTTCTTCGATCCATACGCTCGGGAATGGCAGGGCGGCAATAGCCGCTGGGACCTCATCGACCTGGTGCGCGCCGCCTATGCGCTGCGCCCCGAGGGCATCGTCTGGCCGCAGGAGGATGGCCGCGTCACCCTCAAGCTCGAACGCCTGACGGCCGCCAACGGCATCGACCATGGCCAGGCCCATGACGCGCTGTCGGACGTGCGCGCGACCATCGCCCTGGCCCGGTTGATCCGCGAAAAACAACCCCGGCTCTACGACTGGTTGTTCCAGTTGCGCGGCAAGCAGAAGGTGATGGACCAGATCCGCCTGTTGCAGCCGATGGTGCATATATCCGGGCGCTTCTCGGCGGCGCGAAACTACATTGGCGTGGTGCTGCCGCTGGCCTGGCACCCGAAGAACCGCAACGCCTTGATCGTCTGTGACTTACACCTGGACCCCCAGGGCTTGCTTGACCATGACGCGCAGCTTTTGCGCCAGCGGTTGTATACCCGCCGCGAAGACTTGCTCGACGGTGAGCTGCCGGTCCCCCTTAAACTCATCCACATCAACAAATGCCCGGTGGTTGCGCCGCTGGCTGTCTTGCGCGCCGAGGACCAACTACGGCTGCAGCTGGACATGGAGGGCGTGCATCAGCGGGCGCTGCGGCTAAGTGACGCACAACACGTCTGGCAAGACAAACTCCAGGCTATTTACGGGCAAGAAGACTTCACTGCCAGCGAAGATCCCGAGCAGCAATTATATGCAGGGTTTCTCGGTGATCGTGATCGCCGTTTATGTGAACAAGTTCGCATGGCGGATCCGTCTGATTTGGCCCAACAGCAGTGGCCATTCGATGATGAACGCCTGCCGGAATTATTGTTTCGATATCGTGCGCGCAACTTTCCGGAGACCTTGGATCCAGCGGAACAACAGCGTTGGACACTTTTTTGCCAGCAACGCCTGTCTTTGCCTGAATGGGGCGCGCCGAATACGCTGAGCAATTTTGATGAGGCGATGACAGAATGGATGGACCTATCTTCGCCGTTGCAGCGCGATGTGCTGATGCAATGGCAGGGCTACAGCCAACAATTGCGCAAACGTTTTAGCCTCTAAACTGCCACGTAGCTATTGAAAGCCAGGGTAAAAAACCAGGCATAAAAAAACGCCAGCAAATCGCTGGCGTTTCTGCTTGCAGGCTCCACCTCTTAACGCGCGGCGCCGCTGGCGAGGCTTAGCCCAGCAGGGTTGCCCAGCCTTCTACCACGTCACCGCCCCACTTGGCTTTCCACTCTTTCAACGTCTTGTGGTTGCCACCTTTTGTTTCGATGACTTCGCCATTGTGCGGGTTTTTGTATTGCTTAACTTTACGAGCACGTTTGGTGCCGGTCGTTTTTACCGCGCCGCGGGGTGCTTTACCCGACTTGGCTTCTGGATCCAGCAGGGCAATGATATCGCGCAGGGACTTGGAGTATTCGCCCATCAGCGTGCGCAGTTTGCCTTCGAATTCCAATTCTTTTTGCAGTTTGTCGTCTTTGGAGAGGTCGGCCAGACGTTGTTGCAATTCTTCAATAGCTTGTTTTGTGGCGTTGTATTCGGTGATCAGAGACATGGGGACTACCTTATGTAGGACGCTGGTGACAAGGAGACAGTGAAGCAATAGTAATCAGACAGTTTCATCAAGTAAACATTTAAGCCGTGTTTATTTAGTTAAATAGTGCGGGTGCCATGGAAATGGGCATCGCAAATAAATACTCGATGCTGTCTTCATATCCGTTCACACAATTGCGGCGCAGCCACAGGCCACGTCGCGCGCAGCCTCGGTGGTCCCGGGCGGGCAGGGTGTGCGATCGATACTGCAGTTTTGCTACGCAATGGCTAGAATGGCCGCCTTTTTGCGAAGTTCTGGAGTTCCCCTCATGCGCACTTTTCGGCTGGTGATCGCTTGCCCGGACCGCGTCGGTATCGTTGCTAAAGTCAGTAACTTTCTGGCGTCCCATAATGGCTGGATCACTGAAGCGAGCCATCACTCGGACAACCAAAGTGGCTGGTTCTTCATGCGCCACGAGATCCGCGCCGACTCGCTGCCCTTTGGCCTCGAAGCCTTTCGCGAGGCATTCGCCCCGATTGCTGAAGAGTTCTCGATGGATTGGCGTATCACCGATACCGCGCAGAAAAAGCGCGTGGTGCTGATGGCCAGCCGCGAGTCTCATTGCCTGGCTGACTTGCTGCACCGCTGGCACAGCGATGAGCTGGATTGCGACATCGCGTGCGTCATTTCCAACCATGACGACTTGCGCAGCATGGTGGAGTGGCACGGCATTCCTTATTACCACGTCCCCGTCAATCCGCAGGACAAGCAGCCGGCGTTCGCTGAAGTCTCGCGGCTGGTCAAGCAGCATGACGCTGAAGTGGTGGTGCTGGCCCGCTACATGCAAATCCTGCCGCCATCGCTGTGCAGCGAATACGCGCACAAGGTCATCAATATCCACCACAGCTTCCTGCCGTCTTTCGTCGGCGCGAAGCCGTACCACCAGGCATCGATGCGCGGCGTGAAACTGATCGGCGCAACGTGCCACTACGTGACCGAAGAGCTGGACGCCGGCCCGATCATCGAGCAGGACGTGGTGCGTGTCAGCCACAGCGACAGCATTGAAGACATGGTGCGATTCGGTCGCGACGTGGAGAAGATGGTGCTGGCGCGCGGCTTGCGTTATCACCTGGAAGACCGCGTGTTGGTACACGGCAACAAGACCGTCGTATTCTGATCCAACGCAGAACCCGGTGAGGGAGCAAGCTCCCTCGCCACGATTAGCCTTGAGAGGGCGTGGACCATGACCGATCCCTTGGACAAAGCCACCGCCAAAGCTCCGCCAACCGTGGGCGAGGGCTGCCTGAGCCGCTACGATCCCGACGCTTTGAGCCCCGAGGACGGCACTGAGTTTCCCGACGCCGCGAAGCTCTGGGACGAGCTGAACGACAAGCCTCAGGGCGAGTCCGAACCCAATCAATAATGGGTCAGGCCTGCCTGAGCCTGATCAGCTTCTTGATCAATGGTCGCCCGACCATCAGGAAAAACACTGGCCCTCCGGCCAGCAGATAGAAGTAATAGGTCACCGCTCGCCAGATCAGAATCGCCGCCGCCGCGGTGGATTTTCCTACCATGGGCGCCAGTAGCGCCGCCGAGGTCAACTCCGCCGCTCCGGCGCCGCCCGGCAGCAGGCTGAACTGCCCCGCGCTCAGAGAGAGCATCTGGATCAGGAAACTCCACGCCCATTGCAAATCCGCCCCCAGCCCTTTTAATGCCAGATAAAGCACGCTGTAGCGCAGCGCCCAGTGCAGGCAGGTCAGGCCGAACACTTGGAAAAGTGTCATTCGGGGCAACTTCAACGTATCGGTGAACGCCGCCAGGAAATTGAGGATCTTGCGTCCCCAACGCCGGCGAGTGCTGGTTTTCACCCGTAGGTGGCGCAGCACTCGGGCACCCAGCAGAATCAGCCGGCGATGGTAGCGCGCGACCAGGGCGCAGCAGGCCAGGCCGCCGAACATCGAAATCGCGCTCAACGCCAGCATCCATTCCATGCGCTGGCTGAGGTTCTGGAACAGCGCGTAGAACAGGATGCCCAGCAAGGCACACAGGAAAAACAGCAGATCGCTCAACTGATCCATCGCGAATACGGCGCTGCCATGGGCCGGGCGCACGCCGTTGCGCGCCAGCAGGGCCATCAGCGTCAAGGGGCCGCCGCTGCCGCCGGGCGTCGCGCACATGGCGAACTCGGTGGACATCACCACGCCCATGCTTTTGACCGCGCCGATGCGCCCACGGTGCTCGCCCAGCAGCAAACGCAGGCGCATCGAGTTCAGCGCCCAGCACAGCACAATCATGCCGAGCATGACCAACAGCAGCGACAACGGAAAGCGCTGCACCCGCGACCACATTTCCCCACCGCCCACCAGCATCGGCACCACAAGCGCGATGAGCAGGGCGGCGACCAGCCAGATCAATCGCTTCATGCGGCGTTACTGACCCGCAGGCTCTGGGTTGCCAGCCAGCCGGCCTTGGTCATCGGCACACGTCCGTCCTCAAGCAGGCGCTGCAGGGTGCGTAGCCAATAATCCCGGGAAAAACCGTGGCGCATGTCCACCGGGTGCAGCCCCAGGCGAATCACAGGTGCCTGGCGCCAGCGCTGTTCGCGCTGGTCGCTGATGATTTTCGACAGGCCCCGGCGCCAGGCGCTGCGCGCGCTCCAGACCAGGCCCGGCGCATCGATCTGGGTGAACTCGGGCAAACGGTAAAGGTGTTGGGTATCGCTGGTGTAGCTCAGAGGCAGCTGGCGCAAGGCTTGCCGGGTGCCTTCGCTCATCAGCCAGGCGGGCGCGACGAAACCTTGGAGCGGCCATTGGTACCGCTGGAAGATTTCGATACCGGCTCGTAGGCGAGCGAGGGCGGCCTCTTCGGACAATCCATAGAACTCGCCTTCGTGGGTGTAGACCCGCCGCATGAAAAAGTCCTTGGGATGAAGGGCGGGCGGGCCGTCGTCGCAATGGTAGTAACCGTGCAAGACCAATTCATTGCCGCGCTCGACCCGGCCGTCCAGCAAGCGCCTGAAGCCGGGGTGATCGTCCAGCGCATTGGCATGATGGAAATCCGGCACCACCAGCCAGGTCATCGGCACCTGGCCAAGGGCGTCGACGGCTTCAACGAAGGGCTGGTAGTCGGGCCAGGTCTGGGGCGCGACGTCATGGAGCACCAACAGCAGGCTGGGGGTGGGATTCATTGCCATCGACGTCGCCTCAACCATTGGCCAGCAGCGGCATCTCTGCGCCGAGCACACTGTAGTAATGGCCCAACAGGCTATTGACCACCGTGTCCCAGGCGTAATGACGCTCTACGTGTCGCCGAGCCCTGGCGCCACGTTGCTCGCAACCTTCGGCGAACAGCTGTCGAACGGCATTAGCCATGGCCTGCGGATTGTCAGGTGTGCACAGCAGACCGCAGTCCTCCTGGACGATTTCGCTGAACGCGCCTGCGGCGACCGCTACCACCGGGATGCCGCTGGCCATCGCTTCGAGGATCACCAGGCCAAAGGTTTCCTGGTCGCCAGCATGTAGCAACGCGTCGGCGCTGGCCATCAGCCGGGCGACCTGGGGCGCCGGGCAGAATTCGTCGATGACGGTGACATTGTCCGGCACCAGGGCGGGCATCGAAGAACCGACCAACAACAAGTGGTAGCGCTCGCCCAGGCGTTTCATGCACTTGAGCAGCACCGGCAGGTTTTTTTCCTTGGAGCCGCGACCGGCGAAGATCAGCAATCGCGCGTCTTCGGCGATGCCCAGCTCCGCCCGCAATTCGGGGTCGCGGGCGGCGGGGTTGAAGGTCTGGAGGTCTACGCCCAAGGGCTGTACATAGACGTTCTTGACGCCCAGCCCGGTCAGTTTGTCGGCCATGACCTGGCTGGGGGCCAGGACTCGGTCGAAGTTGCCGTACAACTTGCTGACGTAGGCCTCGATGTTGGGCGTGAACCAGCTTCCCATGCGGTTGCTGACCAGCAGCGGCAAGTCTGAATGATAAAAACCGATGACAGGCACATCGAGCTGGCGCCGGGCATCGAGGGCCGCCCAGGCGGTGAGATAGGGATCGCCTACTTCAATGAGATCAGGCTGCAAGTCGCGCAGGACATTACGCCAGGGCGCCAGGCGAAGCGGGAAGCGATAACCCTTGCCAAAGGGGAGCGGAGGGGCTGGAACTTTATAGATTCCGTCTTGCTCACTCAGGTGAGCGCCAGGAATCAAGAGGCTATGGCGGATACCGGGCCGATTGCCCAGGCGCCGGTGCTTGGCATCCAGATAAGTGCGCACGCCACCGCTGGCGGGGGCGTAGAACATGGTTATGTCCGCTATATGCACGATGAACGTCCCTCCGGTCTGTGTTCTCCTGTGTTGACCTTTAGTAAGAATAGATGTTCGGTTGGGGTTGTGAGGGCGGGTTGTCAGTGGAGTATTGCTGGGTTTGACAGGGCCTCATCGCGAGCAAGCTCGCTGCCACATGGGACCTGTGCGTACCACAACCCTGTGCGAGCTTGCTCGCGATAGGGCCCGCCCTGATTCGCAGCTATTATTCCTGCTGCCAACGCCCTAATGCCCAGGCATGCTTTTATATAAGCGCGCAAAATGGCGTCATATCGCAAACACCACGGGTGACGAAATGCCTGACTCATCGCAACTGATCATCGGGGCCGACCTTGCCGGCCAACCTGTCGCCCAGGCCATGCGCCTGGCGAACCGCCATGGACTGGTGGCGGGTGCCACCGGCACGGGCAAGACCGTTACTCTGCAGCGCCTGGCCGAGATGTTCAGCGATGCCGGCGTGGCCGTCTTCGCGGCAGACATCAAGGGCGACTTGTGCGGCCTCGGTGCTGCCGGCGCTCCCCAGGGCAAGATCGCCGAGCGTATCGCCGGCATGCCTTGGCTTGGCCACAAGCCCCAGGCTTATCCGGTGACGCTGTGGGACATTCACGGCCAATCGGGTCATCCGCTGCGCACTACCTTGAGTGAAATGGGCCCGTTGTTGCTCGGCAGCCTTTTGGAACTGACGGACAGCCAGCAATCGGCGTTGTACGCGGCGTTCAAGGTCGCTGATCGGGAAGGCCTGTTGCTGCTGGACCTCAAGGACTTGAAGGCGCTGCTCAACCACCTCAAGGACAACCCCGAATTGCTAGGGGACGATGCCGCCCTGATGACCACGGGTTCCAGCCAGGCGCTGATGCGACGCTTGTCCACGCTGGAACAGCAAGGGGCCGACGCCTTGTTCGGTGAGCCGGCGTTGCAGTTGGAGGACATTCTGCAACCGGCCAGCGATGGTCGCGGCCGTATTCATCTGCTGGACGCCAGCCGCCTGGTCCATGAAGCGCCGAAGGTCTACGCGACATTCCTGCTGTGGCTGCTGGCCGAGCTGTTCGAGCAACTGCCCGAGCGCGGCGACGCGGACAAACCCTTGCTCGCGCTGTTCTTCGACGAGGCGCACCTGTTGTTTGCCGGCACGCCCAAGGCGCTGCAGGATCGCCTGGAACAAGTGGTGCGACTGATCCGCTCCAAGGGCGTCGGGGTGTATTTCGTGACCCAGTCGCCGGGGGATCTGCCGGACGATGTGCTGGCACAGTTGGGATTGCGCATCCAGCACGGCCTGAGGGCTTTTACCGCCAAGGAACAGAAGTCCTTGCGGGCGGTGGCGGAGGGTTTCCGACCGAACCCGCAATTCGATGCCTTGGCGGTACTCACCGAACTGGGCATCGGTGAAGCCCTGGTCGGCACCCTGCAAGAAAAAGGCACGCCGGAAATCGTCCAGCGCGTGCTGGTGGCGCCGCCGCAGTCGCGTATCGGGCCGCTGAGCGAGGCCGAGCGGGCCGGGTTGATTGCCAGTTCACCGTTGCAGGGACGTTACGACAAGCCTATTGATCGCGAGTCGGCCTATGAAGTGCTGATGGGCCGCAAGGGGCTGGAACCACAAGCCGAAGCGACACCGGGCAAGCCCACCGCTGAAGAGCCAAGCTTTACCGAAAAGGCCGGGGAGTTCCTTGGCACCGCGGCGGGCCAGGCCTTGAAATCAGCGATGCGCCAAGCGGCCAATCAACTGGGCCGGCAGTTGGTGCGGGGGTTGATGGGGTCGTTGTTGGGTGGCAGTAAGCGGCGGTAGATCGAAGAACGAGTCGCGCCCATCGCGAGCAGGCTCGCTCCCACAGTAGGTTTCTGCCAGATACAAAATTTGTGTTCGCCTAGATCCCCTGTGGGAGCGAGCTTGCTCGCGATAGCTATCTAACAGGCGCCAGAAATCTCAATCCTTGGGCCGCGCATGTGCCGCCAACCGCTCCAGCGCCGCCTTCAGGTTAGGGTCGCTGATGCCCTCGGCGGTGGCCTGGATGGTCGCGGCCGCGTCGGTGGACAGGTCCAGGGTATGTCCCTTGGCGCCGGCCTGTACGGTCGGCGGCTGGACCTTGAACAGGATCCGCGTCAGGTTGGCGAATTCATCGAATGCCTGCAATTGACGCAGCAGGCGCTTCTGTTGGTAGCGCAGGCGCGTGGCCCAATGGCCGTCAGTGACGATCAGCAACAAGCTGCCTTCGCGCCAGGACGCTACGTGGCAATGCTCACGCGCGGCGGGCTGCAACTGGCTGTCCACCAGCCGTTGCAGATGACCGAGGCGCCTGGCGTGGCCGAAAATGGCTTTCAGCGGCTTGGCTTCGCGCAGCAGAACGGCGGGCGCCTTGGCTGGAAGAGGGCGGAAGGCCATGGTTGAATACCGCAAAATGACAGAGGCGCCATGGTAGCAGAAGCACCGGTCGCCCCGCCGCCCTGTCGCCCAGCGGCTTTTATCCCACACAATCAATAAGTAACTTATGCGCTTTGTGGGTTGAAGTTCGCGCAAAAGCCCTTATTTTAGGGAGGCCCCGTCACAGCGCTGTGCCAGCATCGTGGAATAACGCCACTTTCCTCACCATCGTTTCCGGGTAGAATGCTCGTTCGCATGCGGCCATGAGGGCTGCACGGGCGACTCACGGGGCCGCCCTCCATCCCTTTAGTGTGGAAGATCCTGCCGATATGTTTGCGCCTTTGTTAAAGAAACTTTTTGGAAGCAAGAATGAGCGTGAAGTCAAGCGCATGCTCAAGACGGTACAGATCGTCAATGCCTTCGAAGAGCAAATGGTGGCCCTTTCGGACGATCAGTTACGCGCCAAGACCGCCGAATTCAAGGACCGCATCGCCAAGGGTGAGACCCTTGACCAGATCCTGCCCGAAGCCTTTGCGGTCTGCCGCGAAGCCGGCAAGCGGGTCATGGGCATGCGTCACTTCGACGTCCAGTTGATCGGCGGCATGACCTTGCACGAAGGCAAGATCGCCGAAATGCGTACCGGTGAGGGCAAGACCCTCGTGGCGACCCTGGCGGTGTATCTCAATGCATTGTCCGGCAAGGGCGTACACGTGGTCACGGTCAACGATTACCTGGCCCGCCGCGACGCCAACTGGATGCGCCCGCTCTACGAGTTCCTCGGCCTGACCGTCGGCGTCGTCACGCCGTTCCAGCCGCCGGAAGAGAAACGCGCCGCCTACGCCTCGGACATCACCTACGGCACCAACAACGAATTCGGCTTCGATTACCTGCGCGACAATATGGCGTTCAGCATGGAAGAAAAATTCCAGCGTGAACTCAACTTTGCCGTCATCGACGAAGTCGACTCCATCCTCATCGACGAAGCCCGTACCCCGCTGATCATTTCCGGTCAGGCCGAGGACAGCTCCAAGCTGTACATCGAGATCAACAAGTTGATCCCGCAGCTCAAGCTGCACGTGGAAGAAGTCGAAGGCGAAGTCACTCAGGCCGGTCACTACACCGTCGACGAGAAGACCCGCCAGGTCGAGCTCAACGAATCCGGCCACCAGTTCATCGAAGAGATGCTGACCCGCGTCGGCCTGCTGGCAGAAGGCGAAAGCCTGTACTCGGCCCATAACCTGGGCCTGCTGACCCACGTCTATGCCGGCTTGCGTGCCCACAAGCTTTTCCACCGCAATGTCGAATACATCGTGCAGGACGGCCAGGTCGTGCTGGTGGACGAGCACACCGGCCGCACCATGCCGGGCCGTCGCCTGTCCGAAGGTCTGCACCAGGCCATCGAGGCCAAGGAAGGTCTGAACATCCAGGCCGAGAGCCAGACCCTGGCCTCCACCACCTTCCAGAACTACTTCCGCCTGTACAACAAGCTGTCCGGCATGACCGGTACCGCTGACACCGAAGCGTTCGAATTCCACCAGATCTACGGCCTGCAAGTGGTGGTGATTCCGCCGAACAAGCCGCTGGCGCGCAAAGACTACAACGACCTGGTGTTCCTGACCGCCGAAGAGAAATACGCGGCGATCATCAATGACATCAAGGAAGGCATGGCCCAGGGCCGTCCTATCCTGGTGGGCACCGCCACCATCGAGACCTCCGAGCACATGTCCAACCTGCTCACCAAGGAAGGCATCGAGCACAAGGTCCTGAACGCCAAGTTCCACGAGAAAGAAGCCGAGATCATCGCCCAGGCCGGTCGCCCGGGTGCGTTGACCATCGCCACTAACATGGCCGGCCGTGGTACCGACATCCTGCTGGGCGGCAACTGGGAAGTGGAAGTCGCTTCCCTGGAAAACCCGACCCCCGAGCAGATCGCGCAGATCAAGGCCGACTGGCAGAAGCGTCACCAGCAAGTGCTCGAATCCGGCGGCTTGCAGGTGATCGCTTCCGAGCGTCACGAATCCCGCCGTATCGACAACCAGCTGCGTGGCCGTGCCGGTCGCCAGGGTGACGCAGGCTCCAGCCGCTTCTACCTGTCGTTGGAAGACAGCCTGATGCGCATCTTCGCCTCTGACCGGGTGAAGAACTTCATGAAGGCCCTGGGCATGCAGCCAGGCGAGGCGATCGAGCACCGCATGGTGACCAACGCCATCGAAAAGGCCCAGCGCAAGGTCGAAGGCCGCAACTTCGATATCCGCAAGCAATTGCTGGAGTTCGACGACGTCAACAACGAGCAGCGTAAAGTGATCTATCACATGCGCAACAGCTTGTTGGCCGCCGACGACATTGGCGAAACCATCGCCGATTTCCGTCGTGAAGTACTCGACGCGACCATCAGCGCCCACATCCCGCCGCAATCGTTGCCGGAACAGTGGGACGTCGCTGGGTTGGAAGCCTCCCTGCGCAGCGATTTTGGCGTGTCGTTGCCGATCCAGCAGTGGCTCGACGAAGACGACCACTTGTACGAGGAAACCCTGCGCGAGAAGCTGCTGGCCGAACTGATCGCCGCGTACAACGAAAAAGAAGACCAGGCCGGCGCCGAGGCGCTGCGTTCCTTCGAGAAGCAGATCGTGCTGCGCGTGCTGGACGACCTGTGGAAAGACCACTTGTCGACCATGGATCACCTGCGCCACGGTATTCACTTGCGCGGCTACGCCCAGAAGAACCCGAAGCAGGAATACAAGCGCGAGTCCTTCACGCTGTTCTCCGAGCTGCTGGATTCCATCAAGCGCGACTCGATTCGTGTGCTGTCCCACGTTCAGGTTCGCCGCGAAGACCCGGTTGAAGAAGAAGCTCGCCTGCGCCAGGAAGCCGAAGCCTTGGCTGCCCGCATGCAGTTCGAACACGCCGAAGCGCCAGGGCTGGAAGTGGCCCAGGCGATGGAAGAAGGTGTCGACGTGGATGTTGCACTGGCCACCGCGCCGGTGCGCAACGAGCAGAAGCTAGGCCGTAACGAGCTGTGCTATTGCGGCTCGGGCAAGAAATACAAGCATTGCCACGGGCAGATTCAATAATCCCGTTTCAACGCTGAACGACCCGCGCCGCGACAGGTAACCCCTGTCGCGGCGTTTTGCCATTTGATTCGCCGTTTCGATGAAGACGGCGTCGATTTATCTATTAAGGAGCGCATTCATGGCTGTTGGTCTTGGTCCGTTGCCAACGTTGCACCCGGTTGCCGGTTTTGAACTCGGTATCGCCTCGGCGGGCATCAAGCGCCCCGGGCGCAAGGATGTGGTGGTGATGCGTTGCGCCGAGGGTTCGACGGTCGCGGGCGTGTTTACCCTCAATGCGTTCTGCGCCGCGCCGGTGATCCTGGCCAAGCAACGCGTGCAGGGACCGGTGCGTTACCTGCTGACCAACACCGGTAACGCCAATGCCGGCACCGGCGCGCCAGGCCTGGCCGCCGCCGAGCGCACCTGCGCCAAGCTGGCTGAACTGACGGGCGTCGACGCCAACCAGGTACTGCCTTACTCCACCGGTGTAATCGGCGAACCACTGCCGGTCGAGAAAATCGAAGGCGCCTTGCAAGCCGCCCTTGATGACCTCTCGGAAAACAACTGGGCCGCCGCCGCCACCGGCATCATGACCACTGACACCCTGCCCAAGGGCGCGAGCCGCCAGTTCCAGCACGACGGCGTCACCGTCACGGTCACCGGCATCAGCAAAGGCGCCGGCATGATCCGCCCGAACATGGCGACCATGCTCGGCTACATCGCCACAGACGCCAAGGTTTCGCGCCAGGTGCTGCAAGACCTGATGCTCGACGGCGCCAACAAGTCGTTCAACCGCATCACCATCGACGGCGACACGTCTACCAATGACTGCTGCATGCTGATCGCCACTGGCAAGGCCAACCTGCCGCAGATCACCGAGGCCAGCGGCCCGCTGTTCATGGCCCTCAAGCAGGCGGTGTTCGAAGTGTGCATGGAAGTGGCCCAGGCCATCGTCCGTGACGGCGAAGGCGCGACCAAGTTCGTGACCGTGCAGGTCAATGGTGGGGGCAATCACCAGGAATGTCTGGACGTCGGCTACACCGTGGCGCACTCGCCACTGATCAAGACCGCATTGTTCGCCTCCGACCCGAACTGGGGCCGTATCCTCGCCGCTGTCGGCCGTGCCGGCGTGCCTGAGCTGGACGTGAGCAAGATCGACGTGTTCCTTGGCGAAGTGTGCATCGCCAGCCAGGGCGCCCGCGCCGCAACCTACACCGAAGCCCAGGGCGCGGCCGTGATGCAGCAGGAAGAGATCACTATCCGCATCGAGCTGGGACGGGGTGATTGCAGCGAAACCATCTGGACCACTGACCTGTCCCACGAGTACGTAAAGATCAACGCTGAGTATCGGACTTAAGACCGAGGCGCTCCTATCGCGAGCAAGCTCGCTCCCACAGGGCAACAGTGTCGTTCGTGTGGGAGCGAGCTTGCTCGCGATGGGCCGGAACCGACTCCATCAACGCTGAGGAATAGCGCGGTGAAACGAATCCACGTAGCGGCGGCGGTCATTCGCGATGCCGCCAGCAGAATCCTGATCGCCCGGCGGGCCGATACCCAGCACCAAGGTGGCCTGTGGGAGTTTCCTGGCGGCAAGGTCGAGGCGGATGAATCCGTCGAGACCGCCCTGGCCCGGGAGCTTCATGAAGAATTGGGCATCGTTGTCGGCGCCGCTCGGCCGCTGATCAAGGTGCGTCATGACTACCCGGACAAGCAAGTATTGCTGGACGTCTGGGAAGTCTCGGCGTTCAGTGGCGAGCCCCACGGTGCCGAAGGCCAGCCGTTGGCCTGGGTGACGGCCCGTGAGTTGACGAATTATGAATTTCCGGCGGCCAATCAGCCGATCGTCGCGGCGGCCCGTTTGCCCGGCGAGTACCTGATTACGCCCGAAGGCCTCGAAACGCCGGCCTTGCTGCGCGGCTTGCAGAAGGCGATAGGGGGTGGGATCAAGCTGGTCCAACTGCGCGCGCCCAACGGCTACGATCCGCAATACCGTGATCTGGCGGTGGACGCGGTGGGGCTGTGTGCCGGCAAGGCCCAGCTGATGCTCAAGGGGCCGTTCGAATGGCTGGGGGATTTCCCGTCGGCCGGCTGGCACATCACCGCCGCACAACTGCGCAAGCATGCGGCGGCCGGTCGACCGTTCGGCAAGGATCGCTGGCTGGCAGCCTCGTGCCATAACGCAGAAGAGCTGTCCCTGGCGCAGCAGATGGACGTGGATTTCGTGACGCTCTCGCCGGTGCAGCCGACCCAGACCCATCCCGATGCCAAGCCGCTGGGATGGGACGAAGCGGCGCGGTTGATCGAGGGCTTCGACAGGCCGGTCTACCTGTTGGGCGGAGTAGGGCCGGATGAGCGGCAAAAGGCATGGGACGCCGGGGCCCAGGGCGTGGCGGGAATTCGGGCGTTTTGGCCTGAGGCGTGAGAGTGTGCAACAACTGACGCCATCGCGAGCAAGCTCGCTGCCACATTGGATTTTTGGCGGTCACAAAACCCCTGTGGGAGCGAGCTTGCTCGCGATGGCAGACTGACAGATCAGCTTCCAGGCTTGGCCGCCGCCTCCCAAAGTACCTCAGCCACCCCTTGGCGCCGGGCAATGACCCGCGCGGCCACGAACAACAGATCCGACAATCGATTGATGTAGGCCAGCCCCGGCCCGGCCAGCGGCTCCACTGCGTTCAATTGCTGGCAACGACGCTCGGCGCTGCGGGCCATGCTTCGGCAGACATGGGCTTGGGCGATCAGGGAAGAGCCGCCGGGCAGGATGAAATTTTCCAGCGGCCCGAGCTCTTCATTCCATACGTCGATAGCCGCTTCCAGCCGTTCGACTTCCGCGTTGTCCAAAGCCTGGTAAGCCGGCATCGCCAATTCACCGCCCAGGTCGAACAAGCGGTGCTGACATGGCGCCAACACCGTGATGACGTCTTCCAGCGCGGGATGCCGGGCCGTTTCCTCGGCCAGACCGGCCAGCAACAGGCCCAACTGGCTGTTCAACGTATCCACTTCGCCGATCGCCTCGACCCGCGGGTGGTCCTTCGCCACGCGGCGACCATCCCCCAGCCCGGTTTCACCTTTGTCACCGGTGCGGGTGTAAATCTTCGACAGGCGAAAACCCATTGTTCAGCGCTCCACTTGCTTGTGTTCCTGGGCCACGATCGAAGTGCCCGCCAGCGGCAGGCGCAGGGTGAAGCAAGTGCCCTGGCCTGGCGCGGATTGCACTTCCATCTGGCCCTTGTGGTTGTTGGTGATGATGAAATACGAGACCGACAGCCCGAGGCCCGTGCCCTGGCCGATTTCCTTGGTGGTAAAGAACGGTTCGAAGGTGCGTTTGCGCACGTTCTCGCTCATGCCGATGCCGTTGTCCTCGACCTGGATTTCCGCCCACGGTGGATTCAGCCGGGTGCGCAGGATAATACGGCCGGGCTCGCCGTCGTCCTGGCGCTGATGGATGGCCTGGGCAGCGTTTTTCAGCAGGTTGAGCAACACCTGCTCCAGTTCGTTGGCGGTGCCGGGCACCGGCCCCAGGTTCGGGTCGAACTGACGGATGATGGCCTGGCCTTTGAAGTCGAAACCGATCGCCAGGTCGAAATCGTTGCCGGCAATCTCGACGGCCTGGTCGATCAAAGCGGGCAAGTCGCAGGGGGCCATCTGCCGGGTGCTGCGTCGACTGAAGCTGAGCATGTGGGTGACGATCTTCGCGGCCCGGGCACCGGCCTGCTGGATGCCGTCGAGCAGTTGCGGGATTTCCCGGCTCTCCAGGTAACGGTAGATCACCGGCAACTCGATGCCCAACTGCTCGGCCTGTTCGAGGTTCTTCGGCAGTTCCGCCGACAGGCGTCGGCGGATGTTCTGCACGTTGTGCAGGATCGCTCCGAGCGGATTATTGATCTCATGGGCCATGCCCGCCGCGAGGCCACCGACCGAGAGCATCTTCTCCGATTGCACCATCATTTCTTCCAGCGACAAGCGCTGGGTAATGTCATCGATACGGATTACCACGCCCCGCCCGGCACCGCCCATCAACGGATAGAACGTGAGGGCGTAATGCCGGGCTTCGTCGTCCTTGGTCCAGGTGACACGCTCGATCTTGGCCACGGTGTGCTGCTCGACCGTCTGCTTGAGCTGTGGCAGATAGGGCTTGAGCGGTTCGAAGGCGAGGAAGATCGGCTGGTTCAGCGCTTCGTCCAATCGTGTGCCGGAGAGCGCGCTGGCTTCCTGGTTCCATTGGGTGACGTAGAGCTGTTCGTCGAGGGCGATCAGGGCCGACGGCATGGAGTCGATGATGCTGTTGAGGTAGTTCTGGAAGCCGGTGAGTTTTTTCTCGATCTTGCTGCGCACCTGGACTTCCAGTTCCAGCTTGCGGTTGGTGTGGCGGGTTTCCTCCGCCAGCCCCTGGGCCTGGTCATAGGCGGCCTGGGAATCGTCACGGGCTCGCTTGAGTTGCTGTTCGCGGGCTTCGATGCGCGACAGCATGGTGTTGAACGCCTCGGCCAGGCTGCCGATTTCGTCGTGGTTGCCCCGGGCGGCGCGCAGGGAATAGTTTTCCTCGCGGGTCACCTGGCGCGACAACTCTTCGAGCTGGTGGATCGGTTGGGTGATCAGCCGCTTGATCTGCTGGGCAATGACCAGCCACAGCAGCACGCTGAAGATGAGGATGCCGAGGCTGGCGGTCAACGTGCCGGTGTAGAACGCGGTGGGCAATTCGCTGCTGGCGACCAGCAAGAGATGGCCCGGCGAGGTGCCGGGACGGGGCAGGGTAATGACCTGGTTGCTGCGGAACTCGCCGGCCTGCCAGGTTTGCATGTGGCGGAAATGTTCCGGCAGCCTGAGTTTTTCGCCCTGTTGCAGCTGGGCCAGCCGTTCGCCTTGTCCATCGTAGAGTGCCGCTGCTCGCAGCGGGGCGTAGCTGTTGAGCTCATCGAGCAGGCGTTGGGCGCTTTGCGGCGATTGCAGCGCGTCGGCGATCAGGCTCGGGTTGGCCACCAGCCGGCCAATGGTCTGCAACGCCTGGGGGGCCATGCTTTCCTGGGAAATGTAATAGGCCGCGCTGATGAAGGTCAGGTTGGCCACCAGTAAAACGGTGGTCAACAACACCAACAGGGCCGCCAGCAGTTTCTGGCCGACCGGTAGATTTTCAAGGCGCTGGCGCAATGGCATCGGACTCGTCGCTAACAAGGAACACGAGGGCCAGCGTAGCCGCTGCTCAGTCGCTGGGCAATCCAAGGTTGTGCAGGTGGGCGATCAGTCGCTCGCGCATTTGTCCGAGATGCGGCACCGCCACGCCATGCCGCTGGGCGACCGCGCAGGCATGGCCGAGCAGGTAGCTGATTTCGGTGCGCCGCTGGTTGGCGACGTCCTGGTACATCGAGGAATAATTGGCGGCGGTGGCCTGGATCACCCGTTCGACTTCCGTCTGCAAGTCTTCGGCCGCCGCAGGCTGGCCGCAGCGTTCAAGCAGGTCGGTGAGTTCGGCGCAAAGGGTCGCCACTTCGCAGCGGTGGTCCTGTAGGCCACCGTTCTTACAATGGTGCAGTACCGTGAGTGGGTTGATCGCACAGTTGAGGGCCAGTTTGCGCCAAAGGCGGGTGAGGATATCGGCGCTCCATTCATGGGGGATGCCGGCGGCGGCCAAGTCATCCAGCCAGACCGGTGCCACCGGCTGGGCCGGATCGCCCAGCCAGGTGAAGCCGTGGCCGGCGAACACCACGCGCCAATCGCCATCGCGAAACGCGCCTTCGGTGCTGGAAGCGCTGATGCAGCGGGCCTGGGGCACGCGGTTCGCCACGGCGTCCTGGCTGCCGAGGCCGTTCTGCAACAGGATCAGTTCCGCCTCGGCGCCCAGTCGATGGGCAATCGAAGCCACGGCTGCTTCCGCGTCGTAGGCCTTGCACGCCAGGAGCAGCCGCTGAATAGGCTCGGTGCCTTGCGCGGTTTCGCCGGGCACCGGGTAACACTGCGCCTGGCCTTGTTCCACCAAGGTCAGGCCGCCGGCCTCGCGGTAAGCCTGCAACCGCTTTTCATTGCGCAGCACCAGCCGCACCGGCAGGCCGGCCCGGGCCAGGCGCGTCGCCCATAACGTGCCGAGGCTGCCGGCTCCCAGGACATGCCAGGTGGTGGACATCAGTTTTTTACTCGGTTTGGCGCAGGCATCTGAAGGGCTCGCGGTAAAGGCGGGAAAAGACCCGTTATAATGAGCCCGATTTTAACCACAAGCCAAGTGCGCGCCTTTGTCATGAGCGCGCCTTTTTATTTGGAGAACACTACATGCCGTCATTCGACGTGGTATCCGAACTGGACAAGCACGAAGTCACCAACGCCGTTGAAAACGCCGTCAAGGAACTCGACCGTCGGTATGACCTCAAGGGCAAGGGCAGCTTCGAGTTCAAGGAAAAGGATCTGACTGTCAACCTGACCGCCGAGGCCGACTTCCAGCTCGAGGCGATGATCGAAATCCTCAAGCTGGCGCTGGTCAAGCGCAAGATCGATGTGCAGTGCCTTGAAGTCAAGGACGCCTATGCGTCGGGCAAGCTGATGAAGCAGGACGCCGTGCTCAAGGAAGGCATCGACAAGGAACTGGCAAAGAAGATCGTTGCCCACATCAAGGACGCCAAGCTCAAGGTCCAGGCCGCCATCCAGGGCGAGCAGGTGCGGGTGACCGGCAAGAAGCGTGACGACTTGCAGGAAGCCATCGCCGCGCTGCGCGGCAAGGAGTTCGGCATGCCGCTACAGTTCAATAACTTCCGCGACTGACACCAGGCTGTTCGCAATGACAGTGGCTCGATGCTGCTCCCGCCGGTAAGGCAGCGACCCATCAAAAAGGCGCTGCTGGGTCACCAGCGGAGGCGATGTTTGGCCACACAGTGTTTGCACGGGTGTTGCGTGCAACGGGAAAAAAGGAGAACACGATGGACTTGAACGCTGAAGTGGACCACCTGGTCAAGGCTTCCCAGGCTTGGATACCGATGATCATGGAGTACGGCAGTCGTGTACTGCTGGCAATCGTTACCCTGGCCATCGGTTGGTGGCTGATCAACAAGGTTACGCAGAAACTCGGGGCGCTTTTGGCTTTGCGCAACGCCGACCTCGCCTTGCAAGGGTTCATCGGTACCCTGGCAAACATCATCCTCAAGATATTGCTGATCGTCAGCGTCGCGTCGATGATCGGCGTGGAAACCACGTCGTTCGTAGCGGCCATCGGTGCGGCAGGCCTGGCGATTGGCCTGGCCTTGCAGGGCAGCCTGGCGAACTTCGCCGGCGGCGTGCTGATTTTGCTGTTCCGTCCGTTCCGCATTGGCGATTGGATTGAAGCCCAAGGCGTGGCCGGCACGGTCGACAGTATCCAGATCTTCCACACGGTGCTGCGTACCGGTGACAACAAGACAGTTATCGTGCCGAACGGCAATCTGTCCAACGGCATCATCACCAACACCAATCGCCAGCCCACCCGCAAAGTCGTGTTCGACGTGGGAGTGGATTACCAGGCCGATCTGCAAAAGGCTCGGGAAGTATTGCTGGAGTTGGCCAAGGACGAGCGCGTATTGGCTGATCCTGCGCCAGAAGCGGTGATTTCGACCTTGGGCGATAGCTCGATCACGGTTTCCCTGCGTATCTGGGTCAAGACCGCGGATTACTGGAACGTGATGTTCATGCTTAACGAACAGGCGCGGGACCGCTTGAAGGAGGCGGGCATTGATATTCCGTTTCCGCAGCGGGTGATTCGGATGGTTCATGAATCCACGTCGGCGTAACCGCTTCGCTTGTCGGATCCGATCAGGCATCCAAAAGTAGCGAGCATAAAAAAGGCCCATCCGAAGATGGGCCTTTTTTTGATTACCGCAAACTGACTTTCGGCAATTACAGAACCGAAATCGGGTAGTCGACGATCAGGCGGAACTCTTTCACGTCGCCTTCGCCTTCGTCTTCGTTAGCGTAGTGCCAAGCTTGACGAATGCGGAAGGAGAGGTCTTTCGCTGGGCCAGACTGGACAACGTACTTGGCTTCGAAGTTGGTTTCGTTGTGCTTGCCGTTGTCGCCGTAGATGCCGGCGTAAGCGCTGCCTGTTGGGGTGTTGGTGCCGTCGATGTCCCAACCTTTGACGTAGCGAGTCATGAAGCTCAGACCTGGAACGCCGTACTCAGCCATCTTCAGGTCATAACGGACCTGGGCAGACTTCTCGTTAGGTGCGTTGAAGTCGGAGTACTGGATGGAGTTGGCGAGGAAGATCGAGTCGCCGCCGCGGTTGTTCTTGCCCACGCCAATGTAGTCGAACGGCGTGTCGCCGTTGACCTTCTGGAAGGCCACGGTGACGGTGTGTGCTTTCAGGAACGAGAAAGCAGCTGCCAGGGAGAACGTCGTGTTGCTGATGTCACCGGCTTCGGCGCTGCCGGCATCGGTGGTGCGGTAGATGTTACCGTCCAGGTTCAACGACTGATCGCCACCCATTGGGATGGTGTAGTTCAGGTTGGCGTAGTACTGGTTCCAGATGTCTTCCAGCTTGGCGCCGTACAGCGATGCGCTCAGGTTGTCGCTGATCGCGTATTTGCCGCCCAGGTAGTCGATGGTGTTGGCTTCGACACCAGCGTAGGTTGCGTACAGGCCGCCATTGCGGGAGTTACGATCCTGGCTGGTACCCGAGTAGAAGTGACCGGCTTCGAGGTCAAGGTCTTTGACTTCGCTGCTCTGCAGTTGGAAACCGCTGGCAGTTTGAGGAAGGATACGGGAACCGCCAACGGCAAACACTGGAGCAGTGCTTGGCTGCATGTCACCGACTTTCAGCTCGGTCTTGGAGACGCGGAATTTGATCGCTGCGCCGGCCTTGCCCTGGCTGTCGTTTACATCGCCATCGGCGTCGCGGCTCATGTTGCCGGTGCCGCCGGTGCCGTCGCCACCGTCCAGTTTCAATGCCAGGTAACCGAATGCATCGACGCCGACGCCAACAGTACCTTGGGTGTAGCCGGAGCTGAAGTTGCCCCAGATACCCTGGGTCCAGTCTTTCTGGTCGTCGCCACCGTTCTTGCTATCACGGTTGAAGTAATAGTTGCGCAGCAGCAAGTCGAACTTTGCGTCTTCGACAAAGCCTTTGGCTTCAGACTGGTCACTTACGAAAGGTGCGGCCGTAGCCATTTGAGTACTGGCTGCTGCAGCAACGGCCAGTGCGATCATGCTCCACTTCATCACGCGCATCGTGATTTGCTCCTTTGGTTTTAAGAGTACTGCCGTCCCACCTGTTTTATTATCTGGGCGGCTCTTTCTTTTTGTGTCGGCGCAAACTTATATCACGCCGACATTCTTTGGCGATACTTGCCCATTCAACCTTTCAGCTTCTTTACGACCATGTCGCCAATGGCTCGATCCATGTCGTAATTCAGCTGCTCCGAGGTAGGTGGAAGACAACTTCAAGTTGCTCTTTTTTCCACCATCGGCGTAAAGAGTCCATAAGTACAACGCTTGAAGCTCCTGAGGGCAGCCTTGCCACTTTAATTCTCATGCCTGCAGGTTTCGCGTCCGGCGATGCCCTGTAGGCGATATGGGCATGAATGCAACAAGCATGCACAAACCCGGTTTTCGTTCACATTTTTTTCACATTTTAGCTGCGGTTGCGGCGAAACCTCATGAAACCGGGCTCCAAAGGCCTTGTTTTAAATGGGGTTGACTGCTGGGCAGCTGACATGTTTGAAGCCGATAAACCTCGCGGGACAACCAAAAACGTTACCGGTTCACCCCGTCAGTGGGTAAAACACGGATGCCACGAACACAAAGCGTAGACGCATTGTGCCGTTTTGGTGCAAAAATTCTCAACGCTGGACGAAAAGAGAACAGCGCTTGTGCCAGCTACCTGCAAAATGCGCTTTTACGATTCCGGGCGCCCGGTATTGGTGCGCAGTGAACGTTGCGCCGTTCACAGGTATGCTGGCGGCCTGCGTCCGGTGGCAGCCCGAAGGGCGTCGCATCGGGCCATCGATCAACGAGCGAGGAGTACGCCGGTGTTTGCCTTAGATCCACGATTGCAACAAGACACATTGCCCATCGGCGATTTCCCGCTGTGCCGCTTGCTCTTGTCCAATGACTCGAACTACCCGTGGTTCATCCTCGTGCCGCGACGGGAAAATATCAGTGAATTGTTTCAATTGGATGACGCTGATCAATCGCAGTTGTGGAAAGAAACCACGGCACTGGCTGAAACGCTCAAGGACTCGTTCGATGCCGACAAGCTGAATGTTGCAACCTTGGGTAACGTCGTCAGTCAATTGCACATGCATGTGATCGTACGCAAGCGAGAGGATGCCGCCTGGCCGGCGCCGGTCTGGGGCAAGCACCCGGCCCAGCCTTATGATGCCGGGCAGGTAGCGGCCATCCGCGAACGGTTGCGAGCGGTGTTGACCGATGATTTCAAGTTTCTGGAGGGCTGAGACCATGAATCTTGAAGAGCGCGTAACAGACCTGGAAAGCCGCCTGGCGTTTCAGGATGACACTATCCAGGCATTGAATGACGTGCTGGTGGAGCAGCAACGAGTCGTTGAGCGTTTGCAGCTGCAGATGGCGGCGCTACTCAAGCGCCAGGAGGAAATGGCCGGGCAGTTCGAATCCTTCGAGGAAGACGCGCCACCGCCGCATTACTGACCGGTCCGAACGGCAGTCGATAAAAAACCGCGAGCAGCCAGGCTGCGTCGCGGTTTTTTTTCGCCCGGATCAGCGGCGCGGTAGCGCGGCGATCACGTCTTCGGCCTGTAGGCCCTTGTCGCGATGCATCACCGAGAACTCCACGCGCTGGCCTTCGACCAGAACGCGGTGGCCTTCGCCACGAATGGCCCGGAAATGCACAAAAATGTCATCGCCGGAGTCGCGGGAAATGAAGCCGAACCCCTTGGAAGTGTTGAACCACTTCACGGTGCCGGTATCGCGGTTGGACATGTCGTAGTTCTGGGAGGCGGCCGCTGGCGACGACTTCTTGTAGAAGCTGACGGCCAGGTGCAGCAAGACAGCGAGCAATGCCGCGGCCAGGCTGGACAGGATGGCGGGTTGGCCGCCGATTTCCGGCATGGGCGCCAGCAGGGACAGGGTTTGCAAGGCAACAGCCAGTACCAGCAAGCCGCTGACAAGGTTTTGCAGTTGATGACGTGGACCTTTGTTCCAGTAAGGGATGACGGGTGCCAGGGTCAGGTTGAGCAGGCCGAAAAAGGCCAGGTACAGCGCGTCGGGATGTTGCAGGTAAGGTGTGGCTTCGGAACCCAGGCTAGGGATGAAGGACAGCAGCAGGGCAGCTGCGCCCATTAGCAAGTGGACGATTTTCAACATTTTGATTGGCTCACGGTTAAGACAGATCACAAGGAAGAGCTGGTCGGGGGCGGTTCGCTCCAGAAATGAGAGGCGTAGGAACACGCACCCGGATCAGCCTATGCGCGACGCCCGGAAAAATAGGCGTAGCGACACACTGCCTATTTAACAGCAAAGCCGGGGCCTTCTCAAACGTGTTACAGAGGCGCGGCACGCTGTTCGTCGGCCAGGGGCATGGGAGGGACGCTTGCCGGCGACGGGCAATGGATGTTGAATTTTCACCGTCTTGCCGGAACCGTCCGACGTCCCAGCTTGTCGGTTCAGGATGGCTGGCGATTTGTCGCAGGCTATCGACGGCGACACCCGCTAGAGTGAATTCACCATCGTCAGGAGATCAACCATGGCAATTGATATCGGTATCAGCGAAGAAGATCGCAAGTCCATCGTCGACGGACTTTCGCGGCTGCTGTCGGACACCTATGTGCTGTACCTCAAGACCCACAACTTCCACTGGAACGTTACCGGGCCGATGTTCCGCACCTTGCACCTGATGTTCGAAGAACAATACAACGAGCTGGCGCTGGCGGTGGATTCGATCGCCGAGCGAATCCGTGCGCTCGGCTTCCCGGCGCCTGGCGCTTATTCGGTGTATGCGCGTTTGTCTTCCATCAAGGAGGAAGAGGGCGTACCGGCGGCAGAGGATATGATCCGGCAATTGGTCGAGGGGCAGGAAGCGGTGACGCGCACCGCTCGCGGTATCTTTCCTTTATTGGACAAGGTCAGCGACGAGCCCACCGCCGACCTGTTGACGCAGCGTATGCAGGTTCACGAAAAAACCGCGTGGATGTTGCGTTCGTTGCTGGAAGATCGCTAAGCCCCGGGCCGGCGATGGTGCTGCCGTTGGCGTCATCGCCCGCCACTGCGTGTAGGAACGCATGATTCATCGCCAGCGCCCTGTTGGCTTGTCCTACGTTGATGGTCAAAAAGTCATCTGGAACTGGCGATCCAGTTGAGCTTCCATAGCACCACAGATCGGTTGTTCCGACTGAGGTTCGTATGGCAAAGGAGTGTCAACGGTATGATCCAAGGAAAAGACCCCAGGGAAAGTGTGCGCGGACGACCGCAGTCCGTGAAGATCGACCCGTTCGTCAGTGGTTTTGACATGCAACTGGCGCGGCCGCTGGCCCGCTCCATCCGGCTCAACGGATTCGCCACCTGCCTGCGGCTGGAGCAGGTCTATTGGGATATTCTCGGTGACCTGGCGCAGCTCAACAGCTGCTCCGTCAGCACCTTGCTGTCCCATGTGGACAGGGAGGTCCACCTGCGTCATGGCGGCGTGCGTAATTTCAGCGGGCTGGTGCGCGTTGTCTGCGTGGTTCACAGCCTGAAGGAAATGCACGGGAGTGATCCGGGTCTTGGCTGAACGATATTATCGGCAATGACTGTGCGGTCTTACGGCTGCACAGGCCGCATTTAATGGATATAATCCCGCTCTTTGCCGCAAAGCCGGGCTTTGCGTGAATAACCTGATCGCCGAGACAACCCCCATGCCGATGTACGACTATCAATGTGCTTCCTGTGGTCATCAGATGGAAGCCATTCAAAAAATCAGCGCGGCACCGCTGGTCGATTGCCCCGCCTGCCAAGCGCCGGAGCTGAAAAAGATGCTGTCCATGCCTGGTTTCCGCCTCGGCGGCACGGGCTGGTATGAAACCGACTTCAAGACCGGCGCCAAGAAGAACCTGGCCGGTGGCGACAAGGCTGACTGAGTTGAACACGCGCGGGTTCTTGCACGGGCAGGGCCTCCAACCGAATTTCGAATTACGAGAAGTGAAACCACTACCATGATGCGCAGCCATTATTGCGGCCAACTGAACGAAAGCCTGGAAGGTCAGGAAGTTACTCTTTGCGGATGGGTCCATCGTCGCCGTGACCATGGCGGGGTGATTTTCCTCGATATCCGTGATCGTGAAGGCCTGGCCCAGGTAGTGTTCGATCCTGACCGCGCCGAAACCTTCGCCACCGCCGACCGCGTGCGCAGCGAATACGTCGTCAAGATCACCGGCAAGGTGCGCCTGCGCCCGGCTGGCGCTGGCAACGCCAATATGGCGTCCGGCATGATCGAAGTGCTGGGCTACGAGCTGGAAGTGCTCAACGAGGCGGAAACCCCGCCGTTCCCGCTCAACGAATATTCCGACGTAGGCGAGGAAACCCGCCTGCGCTATCGTTTCATCGACCTGCGTCGTCCGGAAATGGCCGAGAAGCTGCGTCTGCGTTCGCGCATGACCACCAGCATCCGTCGTTACCTGGACGAGAACGGCTTCCTCGACGTCGAGACGCCGATCCTGACCCGCGCCACGCCGGAAGGCGCCCGCGATTACCTGGTGCCGAGCCGTACCCACCCCGGCAGCTTCTTCGCCTTGCCGCAATCGCCACAGCTGTTCAAGCAACTGCTGATGGTGGCCGGGTTCGATCGCTACTACCAGATCGCCAAATGCTTCCGCGACGAAGACCTGCGTGCCGACCGTCAGCCTGAGTTCACCCAGATCGACATCGAGACCAGCTTCCTCGATGAAAAAGACATCATGGGCCTGACCGAAGGCATGATCCGCAACCTGTTCAAGGAAGTGCTGGACCTGGAATTCGGCGATTTCCCGCACATGACCTTCGAAGAAGCCATGCGCCGCTACGGTTCCGACAAGCCAGACCTGCGTATTCCGCTGGAGCTGGTGGACGTGGCCGATCAGCTCAAGGAAGTGGAGTTCAAGGTATTCAGCGGCCCGGCCAACGATCCGAAATGCCGTATCGCTGCCCTGCGCGTTCCCGGTGGCGCGAGCATGCCGCGCAAGCAGATCGACGACTACACCAAGTTCGTCGGCATCTACGGTGCCAAGGGCCTGGCCTACATCAAGGTCAACGAGCGCGCGGCGGGTGTCGATGGCCTGCAATCGCCGATCGTGAAAAACATCCCGCAGGACAACCTCAACGTGATCCTCGATCGCGTGGGCGCGGTCGATGGCGACATCGTGTTCTTCGGTGCCGACAAGGCCAAGATCGTCAGCGAAGCCTTGGGCGCATTGCGCATCAAGCTGGGTCACGACCTGAAGCTGCTGACCTGCGAGTGGGCTCCGCTGTGGGTCGTTGATTTCCCGATGTTCGAAGAAAACGACGACGGCAGCTTCTCCGCGCTGCACCACCCGTTCACCGCGCCGAAGTGCTCGCCACAAGAGCTGGAGGCCAACCCGGCCACCGCCCTGTCGCGTGCGTACGACATGGTCCTTAACGGCACCGAGCTGGGTGGCGGTTCGATCCGTATCCACCGCAAGGAAATGCAGCAGGCCGTGTTCCGCCTGTTGGGTATCGATGAAGCGGAACAGGAAGAGAAGTTCGGCTTCCTGCTGGACGCCTTGAAGTACGGCGCGCCGCCTCATGGTGGCCTGGCCTTCGGTCTGGATCGCCTGGTGATGCTGATGACCGGCGCCCAGTCGATCCGCGAAGTCATCGCGTTCCCGAAAACCCAGAGCGCGGCGGATGTCATGACCCAGGCGCCTGGCGTCGTGGATGCCAAGGCATTGCGCGAGTTGCACATTCGTCTGCGTGAACAGCCAAAGGCTGAGTAAGGCTGGCTCTTGAGAGGGCGCATCTTCGGATGCGCCTTTTCATTGGGGTCGATATTTTTGCTTGTCGGCTACCGCGCATGCGCGGGGGCGGGCAATGTTCCAGAGAAAAACCGGAGCGAGTTATGGCAGGTCATTCCAAGTGGGCGAACATCAAGCACCGCAAAGAACGTCAGGATGCCAAGAGAGGCAAGATCTTCACCAAGTGGATCCGTGAACTGACAGTCGCGGCCCGCCAGGGTGGCGGCGATCCGGGCTCCAACCCGCGCTTGCGCCTGGCATTGGACAAGGCCTTGGGCGCGAACATGAGTCGCGACATCATCGACCGAGCGATCGCCCGTGGCGCCGGTGCGACCGAGGCCGACAATGTCGAGGAGCTGACTTATGAAGGCTACGGCCCGGGCGGCGTGGCGGTGATGGTCGAATGCATGACCGACAACCGCAACCGCACCGCCGCGGCCGTGCGCCACGCATTCAGCAAATGCGGCGGCAACCTGGGCACTGACGGTTCGGTGGCTTATCTGTTCGAGCGCAAGGGGCAGATCAGCTTCGCGCCGGGTATTGATGAGGATGCCCTGACCGAAGCGGCCCTGGAGGCCGATGCCGATGATGTGGTCGGTCACGAGGACGGTTCGTTCGACGTGTTCACGTCGTTCGCCAGCTTCTATGCCGTGCGCAACGCCCTTGAGGCGGCCGGTTTCAAGCCTGCCGACGCGGAAATCGTGATGCAACCGACCACCAGCGCCGAACTCGACCTGGAAGGCGCCGAGAAAGTGCTCAAGCTGATCGACATGCTGGAAGACCTGGATGACGTGCAGAACGTTTATTCCAACGCTGATATTCCTGAGTCGGTGGCTGAACAACTCGGCTGATAGGCGTAATGCTGCATGAGGTTTGTTTGAAATCATCGTGGCGAGGGAGCTTGCTCCCGCTGGGCTGCGCAGCAGACCTTTTTTGTGAGCGCTTCGCACTCAAGCGGGAGCAAGCTCCCTCGCCACGGATTCACTGAAAGCCTTTGATGAGCTGTATCCTTTTGCAACCGCATTACCTTTCGCAGGCGTTATGACTTTAATCCTTGGTATCGACCCTGGTTCGCGCATCACCGGCTATGGCGTGGTTCGCGACACCGGTCGCGGCTGCGTGTACGTCGCCTCTGGTTGCATCCGCACCGGCGCGGGCGAGCTGCACGAGCGCTTGCAGATTGTTTATCGCGGCGTGCGCGAAGTCATCCAGACCTACGGTCCGGTGACGATGGGCATCGAAAAGGTTTTCATGGCCCGCAATGCCGACTCCGCCCTGAAGTTGGGGCAGGCCCGGGGGGCGGCCATTGTGGCGGGCGCCGAGGAAAGCCTGGAGATTGCCGAATACACGGCGACCCAGGTCAAGCAGGCGGTCGTCGGCACTGGCGCGGCGAACAAGGAGCAGGTGCAGATGATGGTGATGCACTTGTTGAAACTGGTCAGCAAGCCGCAGATAGACGCCTCTGACGCCCTGGCCATCGCCATTTGCCATGCCCACACCCGTTCCAGCCTGTTGCCCCATGGCCTGGGAACCGCACGCAGTCGTGGCGGGCGCCTGCGTCTCTGATAGCATCAGCGCTTCATTCATGAGCCCGAGCGAATTGCGCCTGTGTCGTCGGCCTTCTGCTCGTGTTGTTATTCGCCAGCCAGTGGCTGGCCAACGCCCAAGGATCTGAAACGTGATTGGACGCTTGCGCGGCACCCTGGCTGAAAAACAGCCGCCGCACCTGATTCTGGATGTAAACGGCCTGGGCTATGAGCTCGAGGTGCCGATGACCACGCTGTATCGCTTGCCGTCGGTCGGTGAGCCGCTGACGCTGCACACTCATCTGGTCGTGCGCGAGGATGCGCAGTTACTCTATGGCTTCGTCGGCAAGCGCGAGCGCGATTTCTTCCGCGAATTGATCCGTCTCAATGGTGTTGGCCCGAAACTGGCCCTGGCCTTGATGTCGAGCCTGGAAGTCGACGAGCTGATTCGTTGCGTGCAGTCCCAGGACACCTCGGCCTTGACCAAGGTGCCGGGGGTCGGCAAGAAAACCGCCGAGCGCCTGTTGGTGGAGCTCAAGGACCGCTTCAAGGCCTGGGAGGCGGTGCCGGCAATGTTCGCGCTCGTTCCGAACCAGCCGGATGCGCCCGCACCGGCAGCCAGTGCTGAAAACGATGCGGTCACCGCGCTGATATCCCTGGGCTACAAGCCTCAAGAAGCCAGCAAGGCGATTTCCGCGATTAAGGAAAAAGGCTTGAGTACCGAAGACATGATTCGCCGCGCCCTGAAGGGAATGATTTAAGTGATTGAAGCCGATCGTCTGATTGCCGCCACGGGCGCGCCCCGAGACCGCGAGGAAGTCCAGGACCGCGCGATTCGCCCCGTCAGCCTGGCCGACTATATCGGCCAACCGACCGTGCGCGAGCAGATGGAGCTGTTCATCCAGGCAGCCCGTGGGCGCAGCGAATCGCTGGACCACACCCTGATCTTCGGCCCGCCGGGCTTGGGCAAGACCACCCTGGCCAATATCATTGCCCAGGAGATGGGCGTGTCGATCAAGAGCACGTCCGGGCCGGTGCTCGAGCGGCCAGGCGACCTTGCGGCGCTGCTGACCAATCTGGAGCCCCATGACGTGCTGTTCATCGACGAAATCCACCGGCTGTCGCCGATCGTCGAGGAAGTGCTGTACCCGGCCATGGAAGATTTTCAGCTCGACATCATGATCGGCGAGGGGCCTGCGGCGCGCTCCATCAAGCTCGACTTGCCACCTTTTACCCTGGTGGGCGCCACCACCCGCGCCGGCATGCTGACCAATCCGTTGCGGGACCGTTTCGGCATCGTCCAGCGCCTGGAGTTCTACAGCAACGCCGACCTGGCAACGATTGTCAGCCGCTCGGCTGGCATCCTCGGGTTACCGCTGGACCCGGACGGTGCGTACGAAGTCGCCCGGCGCGCCCGGGGTACACCGCGTATCGCCAACCGCCTGCTGCGTCGGGTCCGGGACTTTGCCGAAGTCCGGGCCAAGGGCCACATCACCAAGCCGATCGCGGACCTGGCCTTGAACCTGCTGGACATCGACGAGCGCGGTTTCGATCATCAGGACCGGCGCCTGCTGTTGACCATGATCGAGAAATTCGACGGTGGCCCAGTGGGCGTGGACAGCCTGGCGGCCGCCATCAGCGAAGAGCGTCACACCATTGAAGACGTGCTGGAACCCTACCTGATCCAACAAGGCTATATCATGCGCACCCCACGCGGGCGCGTGGTGACGCGTCATGCTTATCTGCACTTCGGCTTAAACATCCCGACACGAATGGGGGAGATGCCGGTGGTAGACGAGTTCCTCGATGCGGTAGACGATTGAGCGCGCGCTGTACGACGACTTTTTTTCAGTTCGTGCTGTCCCAGACCACGCCTGGAGCGTCAATGCGTTCGAGAATGAAAAAACAGTTGCCTGGCCGGATTGGCAACCTGAGGAGTAAGCACTAGAGTATGCGCGCGCAAAACGGGCTGGAGTCGTTCGCACATCGCTGTCGCGTTTATTACGAGGACACCGATGCCGGCGGCATCGTTTACTACGTCAATTACCTCAAGTTTATGGAACGGGCTCGAACCGAACGGCTGCGGGAACTGGGTTTCGCCCAATCCGCGCTGGCAGGGGAGGACCTGTTATTCGTCGTGCATTCCAGCGAAGCGCGCTACCACGCGCCGGCGCGACTGGACGACGAGCTTGTGGTGACTGCCGATGTCATCGAATTGAACCGCGTCAGCCTGCGCTTCAAGCAGCAGGTCAGGCGCGCTGCGGATAATGCGCTGCTCTGCGAAGGGCAGTTTTTGGTGGCCTGTGTGCGCACCCATAGTTTGAAACCCCGGGCCATTCCCGAAGCTCTACGCGCGGCCTTTGCCGGCGTGAGCGGCGCGGGTACACACTCAGAGCAGGAGATAAAGCGTGGAAGCTAACGTCGTCGACCATTCCTCCATGTGGAGCCTGGTCAGCAATGCCAGCGTCGTGGTGCAACTGGTAATGCTGACCCTGGTAGCCGCATCGGTGACCTCATGGATCATGATTTTTCAGCGCAGCAACATGCTGCGCGCCGGTCGCCGTGCCTTGGAGAGCTTCGAAGAGCGCTTCTGGTCCGGTATCGACCTGTCCAAGCTGTACCGCCAGGCCGGCAGCAACCCGGACCCGGATTCGGGCGTCGAGCAGATCTTCCGCGCCGGCTTCAAGGAGTTCTCCCGTCTGCGCCAGCAACCGGGCGTCGACCCTGAAGCGGTGATGGAAGGCGTGGCCCGTGCGATGCGCGTGGCCATCTCCCGCGAAGAAGAAAAGCTCGAACAAGGTTTGCCGTTCCTGGCGACCGTCGGTTCGGTCAGCCCGTACATCGGCCTGTTCGGTACCGTCTGGGGGATCATGAACTCCTTCCGTGGCCTGGCATCCGCCCAGCAAGCGACCCTGGCCACCGTGGCCCCGGGCATCGCCGAGGCACTGATCGCCACCGCCATCGGCCTGTTCGCGGCGATCCCGGCCGTTATCGCCTACAACCGTTTCGCTGCCCGCAGCGAAACGCTGACCAGCCGCTACTACACCTTCGCCGATGAATTCCAGGCGATCCTGCACCGCAAAGTGCACACCAGCGAAGAATAAGCAGGTATTTCCCGATGGCTTTAATCGCTCGAGCCCGAAACAAGCGCAAGCCGGTTGCCGAGATGAACGTGGTGCCCTACATCGACGTGATGCTGGTGCTGCTGGTCATCTTCATGGTGACCGCGCCCATGCTCAATCAGGGCGTGAAGGTCGATCTGCCCAAGGTTTCCAGCGAAGCCTTGCCGCAGGACAACAACACCCAGGTACTGACCATTTCGATCAAGGCTGACAAGACCTACTACTGGAATCTTGGCAGTGAAGTGGACACCGAGAAGCAGCAGGACCGGGCCATGACCTTGCCGCAGATGACCGACGCGGTGACCAAGATCATCAATGCCGGCAACAGCAATGGCAAGCGTACGCAGGTGTTCATTCGTGGCGACAAGACCGTCGACTACGGCGCCGTGATGGGCGCCATGGGCGGCCTGCAGAAAGCCGGGGTCGGTAATGTTGGCTTGATCACCGAGGCCCCCTGATGCAGCAACAGCGAGAGCCGTCCGCCTCGGAAAGCTACTTCTGGCCCAGTGTTCTGGCAATCGGCCTGCATGTGCTGGTGTTCGGCATGCTGTTTGTCAGCTTTGCCATGACCCCGGAGCTGCCGCCGGCCAAGCCGATCGTGCAGGCGACCCTGTACCAGCTCAAGTCCAAAAGCCAGGCCACCACGCAGACCAACCAGAAGCTTGCCGGCGAGGCGAAGAAATCCGCTGCGCGCCAGACCGAAGTCGAGCAGATGGAGCAGAAAAAGGTCGAGCAGGAAGCCGTAAGGGCAGCGGAACAAAAGAAAGAGGAAGCTGCTCAAAAGGCCGAAGAAGCGAAAAAGGCCGATGAGGCAAAAAAAGCGGACGAGGCTAAAAAGGCAGACGAAGCCAAGAAAGCCGATGACGCGAAGAAAGCCGCCGAGGCCAAGAAGGCAGAAGAGAAACAATTGGCTGATATAGCCAAGAAGAAAGCCGAAGAAGAAGCCAAGAAAGCCGCTGAAGAAGAGGCCAAGAAAGCGGCCGCTGAAGAAGCGAAGAAAAAGATTGTCGAGGACGCGAAGAAAAAAGCGGCCGAGGACGCCAAGAAGAAAGCTGAAGCTGAAGAGGCGAAGAAGAAAGTCGCCGAAGACGCGAAGAAGAAAGCCGCCGCCGACGCCGCCAAGAAAAAGGCCCAGGACGCAGCGCGTAAATCCGCCGAAGAGAAAAAGGCCCAGGCCCTGGCAGATTTGCTTTCCGACACGCCGGAACGCGAGCAGGCATTGGCCGACGAGCAGGGCGATGAAGTCGCCGGTAGTTTCGACGATCTGATTCGCGCCCGGGCGGCGGAAGGCTGGGCTCGTCCACCTTCGGCGCGCAAAGGCATGACAGTTGTATTGCAAATCGGCATGTTGCCCGACGGTACGGTTACCTCGGTCAGCGTAGCCAAGTCCAGTGGCGATGGTCCGTTCGACGCTTCGGCGGTCGCGGCGGTCAAGAACATTGGGCGGTTGACGGAAATGCAAGGGATGAAGCCGAGCGATTTTGCTCCGTATCGTTCGTTCAAGATGACATTCACACCTGAGGATCTAGCCTTGTGAGAAACCTTCTTCGATCAATGCTCGTCGTTATCTGCTGCTTGGCAGGGATAGCGGTAGCAGAGGAAAAGAACATCCTGGTCACCAGCGGCAGCGACCGGGCGACGCCGATCGCCGTCGTTCCGTTCGGTTGGCAGGGCGGCAGTGTCTTGCCGGATGACATGGCTGAGATCATCGGCAACGACCTGCGTAACTCCGGTTACTACGCGCCGATTCCGAAGCAGAACATGATCAGCCTGCCGACCCAGGCCAGCGAAGTGATCTACCGTGACTGGAAGGCGCTGGGCGCCCAGTACATCATGGTCGGCAGCATCGTTCCGGCGGGCGGTCGCCTGCAGGTGCAGTACGCCTTGTTCAACGTCGCCACCGAGCAGCAAGTGCTGACCGGCAGCGTATCGGGCAGTGTCGACCAACTGCGCGACATGGCCCACTACATCTCCGACCAGTCGTTCGAAAAACTCACCGGCATCAAGGGCGCGTTCTCTACCCGCATGCTTTACGTGACGGCCGAGCGCTTCTCCGAGAACAACACCCGCTACACCCTGCAACGCTCCGACTATGACGGCGCGCGCGCGGTGACCTTGCTGCAATCGCGCGAGCCGATCCTGTCGCCGCGTTTTGCCCCCGATGGCAAGCGCATCGCCTACGTATCGTTCGAGCAGAAGCGTCCGCGTATCTTCGTGCAACACATCGACACCGGTCGCCGTGAGCAGATCACCAACTTCGAAGGCCTGAACGGCGCGCCAGCCTGGTCGCCGGACGGTTCGCGCCTGGCATTCGTACTGTCCAAGGACGGCAACCCGGACGTCTACGTGATGAACCTGGCTTCGCGCTCGATCTCGCGCGTGACCAATGGCCCTGGCATCAACACCGAACCGTTCTGGGGCAAGGATGGTTCGACCATCTACTTCACCTCCGACCGCGGTGGCAAGCCACAGATCTACAAGACCAGCGCCGGTGGCGGTGGTGCCGAGCGAGTGACTTTCGTCGGCAACTACAACGCCAACCCTAAATTGTCGGCGGACGAAAAGACTCTGGTGATGATCCATCGCCAGGACGGTTTCACCAATTTCAAGGTGGCGGCCCAGGATTTGCAGCGCGGTAGCGTAAAAATCCTAACTGATAGCACTCTGGACGAGTCACCTACTGTTGCGCCCAACGGCACCATGGTAATCTACGCCACCCGCCAGCAGGGCCGGGGAGTCTTGATGCTCGTGTCCATTAATGGACGCGTGAGGCTCCCGCTTCCTACCGCTCAAGGCGAAGTCAGAGAACCGTCCTGGTCCCCTTACCTGAACTGACGCGGCGCAATACGTTTTACTTAACACACTGGGGTTCATTAGGAGTTTCACGATGGAAATGCTGAAGTTTGGTAAATTTGCTGCGCTGGCTCTGGCCATGGCTGTAGCTGTAGGTTGCTCGTCCAAAGGCGGCGACAACGCCGGTGAAGGCGCTGTTGATCCAAACGCTGGTTACGGCGCTAACACTGGTGCAGTTGACGGCTCCCTGAGCGAAGAAGCTGCTCTGCGCGCAATCACCACCTTCTACTTCGAATACGACAGCTCGGACCTGAAGCCAGAAGCCATGCGCGCTCTGGACGTTCACGCCAAAGACCTGAAAGGTAACGGCGCTCGCGTTGTTCTGGAAGGCAACACCGACGAACGTGGTACTCGTGAGTACAACATGGCACTGGGCGAGCGTCGTGCGAAAGCCGTTCAACGCTACCTGGTTCTGCAAGGTGTTTCCCCAGCTCAGCTGGAACTGGTTTCCTACGGCGAAGAGCGTCCAGTTGCTACCGGCAACGACGAGCAGTCCTGGGCTCAAAACCGTCGCGTCGAACTGCGTAAGTAATTCGTCATGCGAACGTGCCGTCGTGCTGTAACTGTCCTGGCTCTCAGCCTCGCGCCGCTTGCGGCGTGGGCTGCGGTTCCTGTGGTCGATAACGACTCCGGCTATAACAATAGCGGGAGCAGCTATCCGCCTGCGGGTTACGGTACGAACGGCGCCTATGCCGGGGGAGGGGTTTCGGCCCCTGTCTCGGCACAGGGCGAGCTGTTCAACCAACTGCAGCAAATGCAGGATCAACTGTCACGCCAACAAGGCGCGATTGAAGTTCTGCAAAATGAAGTGTCGCGCATGAAGCAGGAAAGCCTGGAGCGATACCAGGATCTTGATCGGCGCATAGGAACCGGCGTTGCACCTGCCGCGACTCCTGAGAATTCTCCAGCCGGTGGCGACTTGAACGCCCCCGGTGCAGCCGCAGGCGCTGGGGCTAGCGCTCCAGCAGCACCTGCAGCCGGTGGCGAACCGGCGGATCCGGCGAAGGAAAAGCTCTATTACGATGCTGCCTTCGACCTGATCAAGGCCAAGGATTTCGACAAGGCCAGCCAGGCCTTTACCGCTTTCCTGCGCAAATACCCCAACAGTCAATATTCGGGTAACGCTCAATACTGGCTGGGCGAAGTGAACCTGGCCAAGGGCGACCTGCAAGGCGCCGGCCAGGCGTTCGCCAAGGTTTCGCAGCTGTATCCCAAGCACGCCAAGGTGCCGGATTCGCTGTACAAGCTCGCTGACGTAGAACGCCGCCTCGGTCACACCGACAAGGTCAAGGGCATTCTGCAGCAGGTGGTGGCCCAGTATCCGGGGACTTCCGCCGCCCAGTTGGCCCAGCGTGATCTGCAACGCATGTAAGGCTGTTTGACCTGCTTTGAAGAAACCCGCGCCTGTCGCGGGTTTTTTCGTTAGAATTCACGCCCTTTTTATGAAACACGCTTCCTGGGATCTACGCGTTGGCGGGGTTCCTCGAAGTGCCTGACGGAGGCGGACAGCCTGTTTAGCTGTTACGCCCGTGGCGACTATGCAAGACACATTGAGAATTACCGAAGTTTTTTACTCTTTGCAGGGTGAAACGCGAACGGCCGGGCTGCCCACTGTTTTTGTGCGCCTCACCGGCTGCCCGTTGCGTTGCCAGTACTGCGACAGCGCCTATGCCTTCAGCGGCGGCACAATGCGAACCCTCGACGATCTTCTCGAACAAGTGGCCGGCTTCCGTCCGCGCTATGTTTGCGTCACTGGGGGCGAGCCATTGGCGCAGCCCAATGCCATCCTTTTGCTCAAGCAGTTGTGCGACGCTGGCTATGAGGTCTCGCTGGAAACGAGCGGTGCGCTGGATATCTCGGCGGTCGATCCCCGCGTCAGTCGCGTCGTGGACCTCAAGACGCCTGGTTCCAAGGAAGCACATCGCAACCGCTACGAGAACATTGAACTGTTGACCCGCAACGACCAGGTCAAGTTTGTCATCTGCTCCCGGGAAGACTATGACTGGGCGGTGTCCAAGCTGATCCAGCATGGACTCGACCAGCGAGCCGGCGAGGTGTTGTTTTCGCCAAGTCATCACGACCTCAATGCGCGGGATCTGGCGGATTGGGTGGTGGCGGACAATTTGCCGGTGCGCCTGCAATTGCAGTTGCATAAATATCTTTGGAACGACGAGCCGGGGCGCTGACATGACTGAACATTCAACCACTGCTGAAAAACGCGCGGTCATCCTGCTGTCGGGCGGCCTGGACTCGGCAACCGTCGTGGCCATGGCTCGTGCCGAAGGTTATCGCTGCTACACCATGAGTTTCGATTACGGCCAGCGCCACCGTGCAGAATTGCAGGCCGCTGAACGGGTCGCCCGGGATCTGGGCGTGGTCGAGCACAAAGTCATCGGCCTGAACCTCAACGGCATTGGCGGTTCGGCCCTGACCGACAGCGCCATCGATGTTCCCGAAGCGCCGAGCGAAGGTATCCCGGTGACGTACGTGCCGGCGCGCAACACCGTGTTTCTGTCCCTCGCGCTGGGCTGGGCCGAGGTGCTGGAGGCGCGGGATATTTTCATCGGCGTCAATGCGGTGGACTATTCCGGTTATCCGGATTGTCGACCGGAGTTCGTCGAGGCGTTCGAGCGCATGGCCAACCTGGCGACGAAGGCCGGTGTAGAGGGACAGGGTTTCCGCATCCTAGCGCCGCTGCAAAACCTCAGCAAGGCCGAAATCGTCAAGGCGGGCGTGAGCCTTGGCGTCGACTATGGGCTTACCGTTTCGTGCTATCAGGCCGACGATCAAGGGCGCGCTTGCGGCAAGTGCGACAGCTGCCGGCTGCGTGCCGAAGGCTTCGCTGCGGCGGGTGTGAGCGATCCAACACCTTATTTTTGATTTTTTTGAAATTAGGTGTTGAATAGTCCTTAAAAATCAGTATTATACGCGCCACCACACAGAGGGTCGTTAGCTCAGTTGGTAGAGCAGTTGGCTTTTAACCAATTGGTCGTAGGTTCGAATCCCACACGACCCACCATTTTCTGTAGTTTTAAAAGTCTGGAAGGCCCACGAAAGTGAGGATTTCCGGATTTTTTTTTGCCCGCGAAAAAGTCGGATCGATGCCGTGGTCAGCGCTGGCCGACCTCGGCGCAAACGTCCATGACCTGCTGGCGCAACCAGGTGTTCCGGTTGTCCTGGCTCGCTTTTTCGCTCCACATCATCTCAAGCGTAAAGCCCGGCAGCCCCGGTGGCGGCTGGCGCTCGCCGAATCGTTGGTCGTCGCAAAGCAATGCCTGGATGCGTTTGGGCAGGGTCAGGATATAGTCGGTTCCAGTGACCAGGGCCAAGGCTGTCACGTAGCTGTTGGCGCGCGCGACGATCTGTCGCCTGGAGCCCTGGCGAGCGAGCCAGCCATCGATCATGTTGGTGTCGGATGTCCAAGGGGTCGGAAATACATGCTGCCCCGCGACAAATGCGTCGAGGCTGAACGCTTGCCCTGGGCCCGGGAAATGTTTATCCACCACGCACACCAGCTCATCCGTCAGCAGTACCCGTGATTGCAGACCCTTGGCATCGCCATGGAAATGCGGGCCGAAACCCACTGCAAGATCGAAGCGATCGTCCCTCAGCGCGTCGACCGGAATATCGCGCCGGAACTTCGTGGTGTTGATCACCACCGGAACACGGTTGCCGATGAAGCGCTTGACCAGCTTCGGAAGGATCAGGAGTTCGAAGTATTCAGGCGCGCAGAGATTGAATGTGATCTCTTCCTGATGTGGATCGAATGGCTGGATGCCGGAGTGGCATTGGTTGATCGTGTTGAGCACCCCCAGCACCTGGCCATACATGACGATGGCCTTCTGAGTGGGGCTCATGCCTGCGCGTGTCACGGTGAACAGTTCGTCTTCGAAGCTGGTGCGCAGTTTTTTCAGGCAATAGCTGACGGTCGACTGGCTGACACACAGGGCTTCGGAAACCTGGGTGACGCTGCGCTGTTCGAACACGGCGACGAACACCATCAGGTCTTGCATATCCAGCTTTCGAAGCAGGTTACTAATGAGCATCAGCTAATCTCGGCGCCATCCTTGCGTAACATCCTGTTCCCACGAAGGTCTCCTTTATACAGGAGCCTTGGCCGTTTATCTTTCGGCAGGGTAGATGTTTTGCTACGACAGCGACGACTAGCCAATATGCCGCGCGTATTGCCTGGGGTTGAAGCGCAACACCATCAGGATCATCAGCCCCATCACCACCGCAAGCGACCACCACGCCCATTCGAAACTGCCCGATTGGTCACGGATCACTCCGGCAATCAATGGCGACAGGCCGGCGATCAGGTAACCGATGCCTTGCACGAATGCCGTCAACGCGCCGGCCCGGCGCGGGTCGTCCAGGTGGTCGAGGGAGACGATCAGGCTCATCGGGAACAGACCGCCGATACCGAGCCCCAGCAAGCATGGCCATAGCAGGCTGAAGCGATCCGGGCTGAGGATCAAGCCGCAGAAGCCAGCCATGATCAATGTCAGCAGTACCGTCAGTATCGGGCGTTTGTCTTGGCTGCGGTTGGCGATTGCCGGGGTGACCAGGCCGGACAATACTTCCATCGCAGTGAGGAACCCCAAGACCAGGCCGGCCTGCTGTTCGCTCCAGCCTTTTTCCAGGTAATACGGCGCCAGCCAGGCCAGTACGCACGTATAGGACGCGGTGCCCAGACCGAAGAACAGGGCCAGCAGCCAAGCCCGGCGGTTGGCAAAGAACGAGCCCTGTTGTCGTCCCGGTGCTCTGGGTAATGGCATGACGACCGAGCGTTGAGCGTGCCAGCAGCCCAGCGCGACCAGCACCAGCAATGCCCAGATCGCCAGGCCGATACGCCAGCTGCCCGTCTGCGCCAGGACGAACGGGGAAAATGACGCCGCGATGGCCGCGCCACCCATGATCGACGTGACGTACAGCCCCATGAACAACGAGACGTTATCGCCAAGCCGCGACTTGATCAGGGCTGGCAGCACCGCCTGGATCAGGGCGATGCCGATGCCGGCCAAAACGGCGCTGATGATCAACGCTTCGGCGCTATCCAGGTACAGGCGCGAGACCGTGGCAAGGCCGATGACTACCAGCGACAGGACAATGGTGCGGTGTTCGCCAATGCGCAGGGCGACTCGCAGGCCCAGGAACATTGCCAAGCCCATGGCCATGACCGGCAACATCGTCAGCAACGATGCCATGCTGAACGTCAGGGGCACTTCGCCCCGAATGGCGGATAGCAAAGGCCCGACCGCCGCCATCGAAGGGCGCAGATTCAGCGCCACGCATACGATGCTGGTCATCAGCCAGAATACGCGGGTACTTGAGGCTTGAACGTTTTCCATGACAAGGCCTTGGCGGGGAAGAAAGCGCCATTTAGGCCCGGCCGCGTTGGGCTCGGCAAACTGAAAACTGGCTGGGGGAATTGAATAAATTAAATACGTCACGCTCAGAACCACAGGTGCAGGCGCAAAGTCGTCTGCCGGGGCACAGGTCAGAATGATCTTTTGCAACGGCGGGATATTCTGTAGCCTTGCCGGCTTCACGCTGTCCCGTGCCTGATGACACTCACTTTCCCGGCGGTACCCGAGTGGTCCGGAGCCGGGTGTATACTCGACTTTCGCGCTAAACGCGCCTATAGGTCTTGCGAACATGACGCAGATTTCCGAACGCCTTCTGGTCCAGGCTCACCTCGATGCCAAGCAGCCCAAGCCGCTGTCCGCCGAGCAAGAGGCCTGGTACCGCGCCGCCATTGCCGCCGAGCTCAAGGCTCAGGACGCGGTGCTGGTTGCGCATTTCTACTGTGACCCCGTCATTCAGGCCCTGGCCGAGGAGACGGGGGGCTGTGTCTCCGACTCCCTGGAAATGGCCCGCTTTGGCAACGCCCATCCGGCCAAGACCGTGGTGGTGGCCGGGGTCAAGTTCATGGGCGAGACCGCCAAGATCCTCAACCCAGAAAAACGCGTGCTGATGCCGACTCTGGAAGCCACTTGCTCCCTCGATCTGGGTTGCCCGGTGGATGAATTCTCGGCGTTCTGCGACCAGCATCCGGAGCGCACCGTGGTGGTGTATGCCAACACTTCGGCGGCCGTGAAGGCCCGTGCGGACTGGGTGGTGACGTCCAGCTGTGCCCTGGAAATCGTCGAGAGCCTGATGGACAACGGCGAGACGATCATCTGGGGTCCGGACAAGCACTTGGGCACTTACATCCAGCGCAAGACCGGCGCCGACATGTTGCTCTGGGACGGCGCCTGCATCGTCCACGAAGAGTTCAAGTCCAAGCAGTTGGAAGATATGAAGGCGCTGTACCCGGACGCCGCCATCCTGGTGCACCCGGAGTCACCGACGTCGGTGATCGAACTGGCGGATGCCGTGGGTTCCACCAGCCAGTTGATTGCCGCCGCCCAGAGCTTGCCGAACAAGACGCTGATCGTCGCCACCGACCGCGGCATTTTTTACAAAATGCAGCAGCTGTGCCCGGACAAGGTCTTCATCGAAGCCCCTACCGCCGGCAACGGCGCGGCATGCCGCAGTTGCGCGCACTGCCCATGGATGGCGATGAACACGCTGGAACGCACGCTCCAGGCGCTCAAGGAAGGCAGCAACGAAATATTCGTCGACCCGGCATTGATCCCCCAGGCGATTCGCCCGCTCAAGCGCATGCTGGACTTCACCCAGGCGGCGCGGATGAAGTTGGCGGGTAATGCCTGACGCTGAACAGATTTGAGGCCTGCCAGGCTTTTTGTGGCGAGGGAGCTTGCTCCCGCTGGGCTGCGAAGCAGCCCCAAACGAGACACTGCGGGGTTATTCAGTCATACCGCATTGGCTGGATTACGACTGCTGCGCAGCCGAGCGGGAGCAAGCTCCCTCGCCACGGGGTTTGTGTGCGTTCCTATTTGCTCTTCTTCGGGATCCGCACCAACTGCGTATCCGAATAGATGTCATGCCAGCCCCGCTTGCGCTTGTCGAACAGCGCCCAGATGAATCCGGCGCCCACCAGCAGCAATGACGCAATCGACACCACGAATCGCAACAACGCCTGCCACAAGCTAATGGCCGTGCCATCGGCGTTCTGCACGCGGATGCACCAGACCTGCATGCCCAGGGTCTGGCCGTTGTGGGTCCAGAACTTGGCGAAGAAGCCGAACAGCACGAACAGCAACACCGTGGACAGCAGCGGATCGCCATCCAGCGCGCCGGCGTCGGTAAGGGCACGCATCTTTTCTTCGCCGATGATCATCATCTGGATCATCTTGTACACGCCACCGGTGACGATCAGCAGCGCCGTGCACAGCAAAAAATCATAGAACATCGCGGCCAGGCGACGGCCCAGGCCGGCGGGAGGGAAGTCACCCTGTGGGGTGAGCACGTGTTTCGACATGACGGCCTCGAACCAAAAAGAAGCCATTTTACGGATTTACGCCCATAAAAAAGCCCCTGATATCAATCAGGGGCTTTTTAGTTTGCGAAAGCTTAGCCTTCGGCTTGAACCTCGTCAGCCTGCATGCCTTTCTGGCCTTGCACGGCAACGAAAGTGACTTTCTGGCCTTCTTTCAGGCTCTTGAAGCCGTTGCCCTGGATGGCGCGGAAGTGCACGAACAGATCCGGACCGCTTTCAGGAGTGATGAAACCAAAACCTTTTTCGTCGTTGAACCACTTGACGGTACCGCTCTGACGTTCAGCCATTTTCTTATTTCCTTGACGCTAAATTAATGACAGCCTCTTTCCAGACGAAAGAGTACTGGGGCTGGGTTGCAGGAAAGTAAGATGACGTCGAACGGGTTGTAGCTAACTTCTTAGGCTACTGCCCAGGTCACGATCCAAGCGACCCATGCAAACACAGTGACGAAACTCTACGCCAACTTCCAAGGAAAAAACAACCCCCCTGAAGGCCCCGGATTTGCTCAGCTTGCTGGCGTTTTAGATGTTTTGCGGGAGGGGGCTTATTCAAAAGGCTAGTCCGATAGTTCCGTAGCGTTATAAGCCCGGTTGAATATCACTACATGCACCTTTTTATGGCGGTTGCGTTACACATTAGTGCACGTATAACGAAACCGCGTTACTTATAGAAACAACCAATCAACCACGGTAGTAGCGCTGCGGAACGAATGGCATTTTGCTTACAAGCAAAGGCACTTTTTTCCCACGCACAATGGCCCAGACCGGTGTGTCCAAGGCGACGAAGGCGCTGTCCAGATAACCCATCGCCAATGGACCGCCCAATGTCGGCCCGAACCCGCCGCTGCAAACCGTGCCGATGATCTCGCCGGCTTCGTTGACGATCTCCGCGCCTTCACGCACCGGTGTGCGTTCTTGGGGCAGCAGGCCGACACGTTTGCGCTTCACGCCTTGCTGTTGCTGGGCAAAAACAGTTTCCGCCCCGGGGAAGCCCCCGGCGCGTGCGCCATCGGCGCGGCGGACCTTGGAAATCGCCCACAGTAGGCTGGCTTCAATGGGTGTGGTCTCGGTGTTCATATCGTGGCCGTAGAGGCACAGGCCCGCTTCCAGGCGCAGGGAATCACGGGCGCCAAGGCCGATGGCGGCGACTTCCGGTTCGGCCAGCAGGGCGCGGGCGAGTTTCTCCGCATCGGCGGCCGGCACGGAAATCTCGAAACCGTCTTCACCGGTGTAGCCCGAACGGCTGACAAAGCAATCCACGCCCAGCAGAGTGACGCGCTGGAATTGCATGAAGGTCATCTTCGCCACGTCCGGCGCCAGACGCGCGAGCACGGTCACGGCCGCTGGGCCTTGCAGCGCGAGCAGGGCGCGGGCTTCGAACAGCGGCTCGATGCTGCACTGACCGCCGATGTTCGCTTGCAGGTGGGCCAGGTCCTGATCCTTGCACGCCGCGTTGACCACCAAAAACAGCTCATCATTGCCCAGGTTGGCGACCATCAAATCGTCGAGGATGCCGCCGTTGTCGTTGGTGAACATGGCGTAGCGCTGCATGCCCACGGGCAAGTCGATGATGTCCACCGGCACCAGCGTCTCCAGTGCCTTGGCCGCACCCGCGCCGGTCAGGCGGATCTGGCCCATGTGGGACACATCGAACAGCCCGGCCTGATCCCGGGTGTGCTGGTGTTCTTTCATCACGCCCAAGGGGTATTGCACCGGCATGTCGTAGCCGGCGAATGGCACCATGCGGGCGCCGAGTTCGAGGTGCAGCGCGTGCAGCGGGGTTTTCAACAGTTGTTCGGTGGACATATCAGCTCCTGGAAAATGAAAGGGGCACGCATCAGCATTCGATGATGTTGACCGCCAGACCGCCGCGGGCGGTCTCCTTGTATTTGCTTTTCATGTCGGCGCCGGTCTGGCGCATGGTGCGGATGACTTTGTCGAGGGAGACGAAGTGATGACCATCGCCGCGCATGGCCATGCGCACCGCATTGATGGCCTTTACCGAGCCCATGGCATTGCGTTCGATGCAGGGCACCTGGACGAGGCCACCGATGGGGTCGCAGGTGAGCCCGAGGTTGTGTTCCATGCCGATTTCGGCGGCGTTTTCCACTTGTTGCACGGTACCGCCCAGCACTTCGCAAAGCGCACCGGCGGCCATGGAGCAGGCCACGCCAACTTCACCCTGGCAGCCAACTTCAGCACCGGAGATGGAGGCGTTTTCCTTGTAGAGGATGCCGATGGCGGCGGCGGTCAGCAGGAATCGCACCACGCCATCTTCGTTGGCCCCGGGAATGAAGCGCATGTAGTAGTGGAGCACGGCCGGAATGATGCCCGCCGCACCGTTGGTGGGCGCGGTGACGACACGGCCGCCGAAGGCGTTTTCTTCGTTGACGGCCAAGGCATACAGGTTGACCCAGTCCAGCACGGACAGCGGATCGCGCAAGGCCGCTTCAGGGTTCTTGCACAACTGGCGATGCAACGCCGCAGCCCGGCGCTTGACCTTGAGGCCGCCCGGCAAGATCCCCTCGTTGCGACAGCCCGCCGCCACGCAATCCTGCATGACCTGCCAGATCTTCAGCAGGCCGGCGCGGGTCTCGGCTTCGGGGCGCCAGGCGCTTTCGTTGGTCAGCATGACCTGGCTGATGGACAGACCGTAGGTGCTGCAGTGGGCCAGCAGATCTTTTGCGCTCTTGAACGGGAAGGTCAGGGGCGTGGCATCTTCGACGATACGGTCGGCGCCGGCGGCGTCTTCATCCACGACGAAGCCGCCGCCTACCGAGTAGTACTCGCGGCTGCGCACTTGCAGGCCGGCGGCGTCGAAGGCGCGGAAGATCATGCCGTTGGGGTGGTAGGCCAACGGTTTGCGGATCATCGCCAGGTGCAGTTTTTCGTTGAATTCGATGGTGTGCTCGCCGAGCAGGTTCAGGCGACCGCTGCTGCGGATCTCCTGGAGCCGGGCGGTCACTGTTTCGGTGTCCACGGTGTCCGGATGCTCGCCTTCCAGGCCCAGCAGCACGGCCTTGTCACTGCCGTGGCCCTTGCCGGTGGCACCGAGCGAGCCGTACAGCTCGACTTTGACGCTGGCAGTGGTATTGAGCAACTCATCACGACGCAACCCTTCGACGAAACGGGCCGCGGCACGCATCGGACCGACCGTGTGGGAGCTGGAAGGACCGATGCCGATCTTGAACAGGTCGAACACGCTTAACGACATGGTGTTTCTCCGGTTTCTTTTTATGGGATCGACTTTGAAGATGTGACTCAGGCCCTAGTGGGAGCGAGCTTGCTCGCGATAGCGGTGTGACAGTCACTCAAGTGACGACTGACAGTACGCTATCGCGAGCAAGCTCGCTCCCACAGGGGAAGATTCGGAGGGCGGATGGACCGCCCTCCACTTACCTTAAGCGTAGCTTTCGATCGACGGGCAGGCGCAGACCAGGTTGCGGTCGCCGAACACGTTGTCGACCCGACCGACTGGCGGCCAGTATTTGCCTTCGATCAACGACGCCACCGGGTACACCGCCTGCTCGCGGCTGTAGGGGTGAGTCCAGTCGCCGACGAGTTCCGCCGCGGTGTGCGGGGCGTTCTTCAGCGGGTTGTCGTCTTTGTCGAGGCTGCCGTTTTCCACCGCGCGGATTTCTTCGCGGATGCAGATCATGGCGTCGCAGAAGCGGTCCAGCTCTTCCTTGGATTCGCTTTCGGTCGGCTCGATCATCAACGTGCCGGCCACCGGGAACGACATGGTCGGGGCGTGGAAACCGAAGTCGATCAGGCGCTTGGCCACGTCATCGACACTGATGCCGCTGCTGTCCTTGAGCGGGCGCAGGTCGAGGATGCATTCGTGGGCCACCAGGCCGTTGCTGCCGGAGTAGAGCACCGGATAATGCTCTTCCAGGCGACGGGCGATGTAGTTGGCGTTGAGAATCGCCAGCTGTGAAGCGCGCTTGAGGCCCGCGCCGCCCATCATGCGGATGTACATCCAGGTGATCGGCAGGATGCTCGCACTGCCGAACGGCGCCGCGCACACCGCGCCTTCCTTGCGTTCCATGTTGGCGTGGCCCGGCAGGAACGGCGCCAGGTGCGACTTGACGCCAATCGGGCCGACGCCCGGGCCGCCACCGCCGTGGGGAATGCAGAAGGTCTTGTGCAGGTTCAGGTGCGAGACGTCGCCGCCGAATTTGCCTGGGGCGCAGAGGCCGACCATCGCGTTCATGTTGGCGCCGTCGATGTACACCTGGCCGCCGTTGTCATGAATGATGCCGCAAATCTCGCGGATGCCTTCCTCGAACACGCCGTGGGTGGACGGGTAGGTGATCATCAGCGCGGCGAGGTGCTCGCGGTGCTCGATGGCCTTGGCCCGCAGGTCTTCGATGTCGACGTTGCCACGGGCATCGCAGGCGGTCACGACCACGCGCATGCCGGCCATGTTGGCGGTGGCCGGGTTGGTGCCGTGGGCCGAAGACGGGATCAGGCAGATGTCGCGACGGTCTTCGCCACGGCTCTGGTGATAGGCGCGGATCGCCAGCAGGCCGGCGTATTCGCCCTGGGAACCGGCGTTGGGTTGCAGCGAAACCGCGTCATAGCCGGTGGCGGCGCAGAGCATGGCTTCGAGCTCGTCGGTCAGTTGCTGATAGCCGGCGCTTTGCTCGGCCGGGGCGAACGGATGCAGGGCGCCGAACTCTGCCCAGGTCACCGGGATCATTTCGCTGGCGGCGTTGAGTTTCATGGTGCAGGAACCCAGCGGGATCATGGTGCGATCCAGCGCCAGGTCCTTGTCGGCGAGCTTGCGCAGGTAGCGCATCAGCTCGGTTTCGGAGTGGTAGCGGTTGAACACCGGGTGGCTGAGGATCGCCGATTGGCGCACCAGCTCGGCCGGGATGCGGCTTTGCATGCTGGTAGCCAGTGCGGTGAAGTCCGGCAGAGGCTTGCCGTCGGCCAACAGGCTCCACAGTGCTTCGATGTCAGCCTGGTTGGTGGTTTCGTCCAGGGACAGGCCCAGGCGTTCGGCGTCCACTGCACGCAGGTTGATGCGCTGGGCGCGGGCCTTGTCGTGCAGCGCGGCGGTTTGCGCGCCAGTGTGCAGCGTCAGGGTGTCGAAGAAGCTTTCTTGCTCGACTTTCAGACCCAGCGCGCCCAGCCCCTTGGCAAGGATCGCGGTCAGGTGATGGATGCGGTTGGCAATTTGCACCAGGCCCTTGGGACCGTGGTACACAGCGTACATGCTGGCGATGTTGGCGAGCAGAACTTGGGCGGTGCAGATGTTGCTGGTGGCTTTCTCGCGGCGGATGTGTTGCTCGCGGGTCTGCATCGCCAGGCGCAGGGCCGGCTTGCCGAAACGGTCCACGGAAACGCCGACCAGCCGGCCCGGCATGTCGCGCTTGAACGCATCCTTGGTGGAGAAAAAGGCCGCGTGCGGACCGCCGAAACCCAGGGGAACGCCGAAGCGCTGGGCGCTGCCGATGGCAACGTCGGCACCGAACTCGCCCGGAGGGGTCAGCAGGGCCAGGGCCAGCAGGTCGGCGGCCACGGCCACCAGGGCATTGGCCGCGTGGAAGCGTTCGGTCAGCTCGCGGTAGTCGAACAGGTCGCCATTGCTGGCCGGGTACTGCAAGAGTGCGCCGAAGAAGCTGCTGACGTCGCTCAGTTCGCGCTCGTCGCCCACGACCACGTCGATGCCCAGGGGCTCGGCACGGGTGCGCAGCACATCGAGGGTCTGCGGGTGGCTGTGCACGGAGGCGAAGAACGCATTGCTGCCCTTGTTCTTGCTCAAGCGCTTGCAGAAGGTCATGGCTTCGGCGGCGGCGGTGGCTTCGTCCAGCAGGGAGGCGTTGGCGATCGGCAGGCCGGTGAGGTCGCTGATCAAGGTCTGGAAGTTCAGCAGTGCTTCGAGACGGCCCTGGGAGATTTCCGGCTGGTAAGGGGTGTAGGCGGTGTACCAGGCCGGATTTTCCAGCAGGTTGCGCAGGATCGGTGCCGGCGTATGGCAGTTGTAGTAGCCCTGGCCGATGTAGGTCTTGAACAGTTGGTTCTTGCCGGCGATGGCCTTGATCGAGGCCAGTGCATCGGCTTCGCTCTGGCCGTCGCCCATGTCCAGGACGCTGGTGCCTTTGATGCTTTCCGGGATCACGCTGGCGCTCAGGGCTTCCAGGGAGTCGTAGCCCAGGCGTTCGAGCATGGCTTGCTCGTCGCCTGCACGCGGGCCGATGTGGCGGGCGATGAATTCGTTGGCGGTGCCGAGATTAACGGTCATGGTGCGCTCCTCAGGCTTCGGCGTTGGCTTTGATCAGGCGGTCGTAGGCGTCTTGATCCAACAGCTTAGCCACTGCATCGGCGTCGGTCGGTTTAAAACGGAAGAACCAGCCTTCGCCCATCGGATCTTCGTTGACCAGCTCCGGGCTGTCGCCGAGTTTTTCATTCACTTCCAGCACTTCACCGTCCAGTGGCATGTACACACCGCTGGCGGCCTTGACGGACTCAACGGTGGAGGCCTCGTCGCCTTTGGCGTAGGCCTGCAATTCAGGCAGTTGCACAAAAACCACGTCGCCCAACGCGTTCTGCGCGAAAGCGGTAATGCCTACGGTGACGCTGCCGTCGGCTTCGGCGCGCAGCCATTCGTGATCTTCAGTGAAACGCAACTCGCTCATGGAAACTCCTGGGGCCAGACTCGTCTGGTGGACGCGAAGAAAGGCGCGGGGCTTGGCCCGGCCGAATGGTTAAACCCTTAGCAAGAACGTGGCCAATGTTTAAAAGTCTTTGTTTATCAATGTATTGGATGGTTTTCCAGCGCGCTCGCTATTACAAGATGTAGCGAAAACGCTACAGCTAGGCGCCTGGAAAAAATCGTTGCGGGATCAAAGCGTTGCGCAGAGCAGGTCAGCGCGGGGTGTAGCGATATCGTTCCGCTGTAGCGCTTTCAGTACAGATGGAGGTCGTTTTTGACTAACTTTCAAATACGCCTCAGACCAATGTGGGAGCGAGCCTGCTCGCGAAAGCAGTTTTTCAGTCAATAATGATGTTGGCTGATATACCGCTTTCGCGAGCAGGCTCGCTCCCACAGGTAGCCGAGTAAAGCTACGGCTTCCCGGAAATCCCGTACTTGCGCAACCGATGGGCAATTGCGGTATGGGAGGTCTGCAGTCGGCTGGCGAGCTGGCGAGTAGAAGGGTAATTGGCGTAGAGGCTTTCGAGCAGGTGCTTCTCGAAGCTTTCCACCGCCTGCTCCAGGCTTTCGACTTCGACGTCGCCCTGACGCGCCACGGAGGTGCCGGCGATGTCCAGGTCGCCGATATCCACGAGGCTGCTTTCGCAGATGGCGGCGGCGCGGAAGATCACGTTCTGCAATTGCCGCACGTTGCCCGGCCAGCGGTTGCCCAGCAAGGCCGGGTAAGTGCCAGGGGCCAGGCGGCAGACCGGGCGCTGGATCTGCGCGCAGGCCTGCTGCATGAAATACCGCGCCAGCAGCAGGATGTCCTGGCCGCGTTCACGCAGCGGCGGGACTTCGACATTGAGCACGTTCAAGCGATAGAACAAGTCTTCGCGGAACGAGCCTTCGTTGACCATTTTCTCCAGGTTACGGTGGGTCGCGCTGAGAATCCGCACGTTGACCTTGATTTCCCGGTCGCCGCCGACCCGCCGGAAGCTGCCATCGTTCAGGAAACGCAGCAGCTTGGCTTGCAAGTACGGCGACATTTCGCCGATTTCATCGAGGAATACCGTGCCCTGGTTCGCCAGCTCCATCAGCCCGGGCTTGCCGCCCCGTTGCGCGCCAGTGAAGGCGCCTGGGGCGTAGCCGAACAGTTCACTTTCGGCCAGGTTTTCTGGCAGTGCCGCACAGTTGAGGGCCAGGAACGGTGCGCTGTGTCGGGCACTGATGGCGTGGCAGGCGCGGGCCACCAGTTCCTTGCCGGTGCCCGTCTCGCCTTGGATCAGCAGCGGTGCATCCAGGGCCGCGACCCGTTGGGCGCGGGCCTTGAGGGTGCGGATCGCCGGGGATTCTCCCAGCAGCGCGTCGAAGCCTTCGGCGTGATCGTGGTGCAACGCCGACAGGCGTTCGCCGATACGGTTGGGCTGATAAAGCGTCAGCAGCGCCCCGGCATCGGTGATGGGCGTGGCGTCGAGGAGCAGCGTCTGGCCGTTGACGGTGATTTCCCGCAGCGGCAAGCGAAAACCGTTTTCCAACAGCGCATCCAGCAGCGCCGCGTCATCGAACAGCTCCGCGACGCTTTCCCCGGCCGGTTCGCGACCGTACAGGGCGATCAGCGCCGGGTTGGCGAGCAACACCTTGCCGGCGCTGTCCAGGGCGAGCACCGGGTCGGTCATGGCGGCGAGCAAGGCATCGAGCTGCAAGTGCCGGCGCTGGCCCGGCAGGATGTCCACCACCGTGACCGCCTGCACGCCGCGCACGCTGAACAGCGCCTCGCGCAACTCATCCAGCACCTGTGGGCTGAGAGTCGGGGCGTCGATGTAGACGTTGGGCGGGACCATTTCCACCGCATCCAGGTTGAGATTGCGCCCACCAAGCAAGGCCAGGACTTCCTGGGTGATGCCGACGCGGTCGATGAAACTGACGTGGATACGCATGGGGCGGCTTTGGGTTCTGGAATGCGGAGGGTGGCAAGTATGCCTTGGGGCGGGCTAATGGTGAAATACTGGCGCAAGGCTTAAGGCTGTACAGAGATCCCTTGTGGGAGCGAGCTTGCTCGCGATGGCTGAGTGTCAGCCACCCTTTTATTGACTGATACACCGCTATCGCGAGCAAGCTCGCTCCCACAAAGGTTCCCGCAGAGGTAGCTACAACCCCACATCCCATTCAGGTGTTTCGGGAAACCTGAGCACCAGAAAATCCAGCAGGCTGCGCAACGCCGAGGGCATGTGCTTGCGTGAGGCATACACCGCATACATGTTCATCCGGCGCGGTTCGGCGTGGGGCAGCAGGCGCACCAGTTCGCCGTTCTGGATATGAGGGCCGACCTGGTAGCTGGGCAGCATCGCCACACCGGCGCCGGCTATCGTTGCCTGGAGCAAGGTGCTGGCTTCGTTGGCGCTGATGTTGCCCTGCACCGGCACCGACAGCTGTTCGCCGTCCTGCTCGAAATGCCAGAGGCTTTTGCCTACGTAGGAATGGGTCAGGCAGTTGTGCTGGCTCAGGTCTTCCACCCGTTGCGGTGTCGAATGTTCGCGCAGGTAGCGGGGGGAGGCGCAGATGACCGAACGGCATACCGTGAGACGCCGGGCGATCAGGTTCGGATCGAGATCGTTGCTCATGCGGATCGCCAGGTCGATGCGTTCGTCCACCAGGTTGACGGTGCGATCGAGCATTTGCAGGTCAACGCTCACGCCCGGGTAGCGCTGGACGTATTCGGCCATCGCACTCGCCAATTGCGACTGGCCGAACGAGGGGCTGGCGCTGATGCGCAGCATGCCCCGTGGCGCGTCTTCGGGCGTGCTGACGGCCGCTTGCATGTCGCCGCACAGCTCCAGCATCTGCCGGCAGCGGGGCAGGGTCTCCGTGCCTGCGGCCGTCAGGCTCAGCTTGCGCGTGGTGCGGTGCATCAGCCGGGCACCGACCCAATCTTCCAGCTCCGCCAGATAGCGCGATACCACCGGCCGCGACAGGTCCAAGTGCTCGGCCGCCGCCGACTGGCTGCCCAGGTCCACCACGGTGACGAACACTCGCATTGCTTGTAGACGATCCATGATCTGCCCGATTTTAGAAACAAACTATGTCCCAGCATCGCATTTTTTGTACTGAGTCTGGCAACTAAGCTCCGTTCATTCCCTTGCGGGCCATTGCACAACGGAGCACCTCATGACCGGTTTCACTCTTCTAAAACGCTTGTCGCTGGCGACCGCAGCGCTGGCCATCACGGCCCAGGCCTGGGCCGCCGACTTGACGCTCGACGTCTACAACCCCGGCGCGGCGGCGATTTTCCCGGTGACTTCGGTATTGGTCAGCGGTGAAAAAGAGGCGATCCTGGTGGACGCCCAATTTGGCAAAACCCAGGCCGAGCAGGTCGTGGAAAAAATCCGCGCCAGTGGCAAGCGGTTGACCACGATCTACATCAGCCACGGCGACCCCGACTACTATTTTGGCCTGCAAACCCTGGTAGCCGCTTTCCCGGAAGCCAAAGTCCTCGCATCCGCGCCAACCGTGGAGCACATCAAGGCCACTGCCGATGGCAAGTTGAAATATTGGGGGCCGATCCTGAAGACCGACGCGCCGTCAAAGACGCTGGTGCCCCAAGTGCTCAAGGGCGACAGTTTGACGCTGGAAGGCAAGCGCTTGCAGGTCATCGGCCTTGACGGCCCTCAGCCGGACCGCAGTTTCGTGTGGATTCCGTCGATCAAGGCGGTGGTGGGAGGTGTGGTGGTGGCGGAGAACATTCACGTCTGGATGGCCGATACCCAGACGCCGCAATCCCACCAGGATTGGCTGGCGACGCTGGATAACATCCAAAAGCTGCAACCGACCACCGTGATCCCCGGCCATTACCTGGGCGAAAGCGCTCGTTCCCTGGCGCCAGTGCGCTTCACCGCCGATTACATCAAGGCCTTCGACGAAGAAACCGCCAAGGCCAAGAATTCCGCCGCACTGATCGCCGCCATGAAACTACGCTATCCACAGCTGGGGGAGGACAGTTCCCTGGAGCTGAGCGCCAAGGTGGCGAAGGGCGAAATGAGGTGGTGAAACCCGAACTTTGATCTGGACGCTTTTGTGGCGAGGGAGCTTGCTCCCGCTCGGCTGCGAAGCAGTCGCAAAAATACTGGGTCTGCTGCGCAGCCCAGCGGGAGCAAGCTCCCTCGCCACGAACGTGTTCATGGTTCTAGAACGCGTTGAAGTAATCACTACGAATAACCATAGGAGAATCCCATGAGCACCATCGCAATCATCGGCGCTACAGGCCGGGCCGGCAGCCAATTGCTGGAAGAAGCCTTGCGCCGTGGTCACAGCGTGACGGCCATTGCCCGCAACACCGGAAAAATCGGCACACGGGCGGGAGTGGTCAGCAAGCAGTTGGACGTACTGGACAGCGAGGCACTGACCGCAGCGGTAGCAGGCCACGACGTGGTCATCAGTGCTGCGCATTTCGCCACGGTGCCAGCCGACAAGGTTGTCGCACCGGTGAAGGCCGCCGGAGTCAAGCGCCTGCTGGTTGTGGGCGGTGCCGGTTCGTTGTTGTTGCCGGATAACAGCCGCGTGATCGACAGCAAGGGCTTCCCGGAGGAATACCTGGCCGAAGCCACGGCCGGAGCGTTGTTCCTGGACGTGTTGGGCAAGGAGCAGGACCTCGATTGGACCTTCCTTTCGCCCTCGGCGGAGTTCGTCGAAACCGAACGCACCGGCCAGTTCCGCGTCGGCAAGGATCACTTGCTGTTCGATAACGCCGGGCGCAGTTGGATCGGCTTCGCCGACTACGCCATTGCGATGATCGATGAGGTCCAGGCGCCGCAGTTTTCGCGGACGCGGTTCACTGTCGGCTATTGAGCCATCGATCCGTGCAGCGAATCACCCGTGGATCCTCACCCAGACACTGACCAGCACCGTCGCCGCCATCAACCAGGCGACGGCAGCCACGGCCAATGACGCTTCGAGGCGCATCCGGTCGACCATCACGTACAGCGTCGCGAGATAGACGAAATACGGAATGATCGACCACATGCCGAACACGATGGTGGTCTTCAGGTCATCCACCGAGCGGCCCTTGCCGACGATGTAGTGGGCAATCAGCGCAAAGGTCGGAAACAGCGGCACCAGCCCGGCGATGTAATAGTTCTTGGTCTTGGCGAGCATCGCCAGGATGACGACAACGGCTGCGCCGAGCGCGGCCTTGAAAATAAGATCCACAGGTTCATGTCCCAGGTCAGTGGCTCAGGCCATATTTTTTGACTTTGTCGAAGAGCGTGGTCTTGGCCATGCCCAGTTCCTGGCTGGCCTGGGTCAGGTTGCCGCCGCTGCGTTGCAACGCATCCACCAGCAGGTTGCGCTCGAAGGCTTCAACCGCTTCGGCGAAGGCCAGGCCTTGGCTGCCGGTGCTGGTGCCGGCTTTCTTGAACGCCGGCAAGCCCAGGGCGTAACGTTCGGCGACGTTGCGCAGCTCGCGCACGTTGCCCGGCCAATCGTGGCTCATCAGGTTCGACAGAGTGTGGTTGTCCAGCTCCGGCACGGTACGGTCGAAGCGCAGGGACGATTGCTGGAGAAAATGTTCGAACAGTTGCAGGATGTCTTCGCGCCGCTCCCGCAGGGGCGGCAGCTCCAGCGTCACCACATTGAGGCGGTAATACAGGTCGCTGCGGAACTGCCCGGTCCGACCCATTTCGTCCAGGTCGGACTTGGTGGCGGCAATCACTCGACAATCCACGGCCACGCTCTGGTTCGACCCCAGGCGTTCGAGGGTGCGTTCCTGCAACACGCGCAATAGCTTGATCTGCAAGGGCAGGGGCATGCTCTCTACTTCATCGAGAAACAGCGTACCGCCATCGGCGTGCTCGATCTTGCCGATCCGGCGCTTACCCGCGCCAGTGAAAGCGTTGGCCTCGTGGCCGAAAATCTCGCTTTCAAACAGGTTCTCCGGCAGGCCACCGCAGTTCAGCGCGACGAACTGCTTGTCGTGGCGCCGGCTGAAATCATGCAGGCAACGGGCGACCAATTCCTTGCCGGTGCCGGTTTCGCCTTCGATCAACACGTTGGCCGAGGTGTCGGCGACGTTGGCGATCAGCTCGCGCAGGTGTTGCATGGCCGGCGAGCGGCCGATGATGCGGCCTTCCAGGGAATCACGCTCGGCCAGTTGCCTGCGCAGCGAAGAAACTTCCCGGGCCAGGCTGCGCTGTTCCAGGGCGCGGCGTGCAACGTCCACCAGGCGCTCGGGGGAGAACGGTTTTTCCATGAAATCGTAGGCGCCTTTCTGCATCGCGCCTACGGCCATGGAAATATCGCCGTGGCCGGTGATCAACACCACCGGCAGGCTGCGGTCCCGGGCCTTGAGGCGGGTCAGCAGTTCCAGGCCGTCGATGCCCGGCAGGCGGATGTCGCTGATGACGATGCCGGCAAAATCATCGCCGACCCGCTCAAGGGCCTCTTCGGCGCTGCCCACGCCAATGCAGGGAATATCTTCCAGGCTCAAGGCCTGCTGGCAGCCCAGCAGGACGTGGGGGTCGTCTTCGACGATCAATACGCTCAGGTCGTTGTTCATAGCGGCTCGGCAGGTAAAAGGCTTACCAACGGTAAACTGAGGATAAACGTGGTGCCACCATCCTCCGGATGCTCGACTCCCAAATGTCCGCCGGCGGCGGCACACAGGCTTGCCGAAAGCGTCAAGCCAAGGCCCAGGCCTTGTTCGCCGGGTTTGGTGGTGAAGAACGGTTCGAACAGATGCTTGCGAGCCTCCGGGTCGATGCCGTGGCCATTATCCCGCACCCGCAGACGATACTTGCCATCGCTGCCTTGGCCTTCGAGCCACAGCTTCGGCGCGGGTTGCAGCTGCATGGCGTCAAGGGCATTGCCGATCAGGTTCACCAGGATCTGTTCCAGGCGCGTCTGGTCGATCTGGACCTGAACGTCTTCGAATGCCGTGTGGATCTGGATGTCGAGTTTTTCAAGGCGCGCGCCCAGCAATTGCAGCGCGGCCCCGACAGCCTTGCCCAGGCTCGCCCGGCCCTTGTCGTCGCCGCGCCGGGCGAAGGCGCGCAGGCTGGCGGTGATCCGACCCATGCGATCGATCAGGTCGTTGATGGTCCTGAGATTGGCGCTGGCGATATCCAGCTGGCCCCTTTCCAAAAAGCGCACGGTATTGCCCGACAGGGTGCGCAGGGCGGCCAAAGGCTGGTTGAGTTCATGGGCGATGCTGGTGGACATCTGGCCGATGGCCGCCAGCTTGCCGGCTTGCACCAGTTCGTCCTGGGCGCGCCGCAAGGTCTCTTCGGCCTGCCGTCGTTCGCGGATCTGGCCCTTGAGCCGTTCGTTGCTGGCCCGCAGGTCGGTGGTGCGTTCGGTAATCCGACGTTCGAGCTGATTGTTGGCCTCTTGCAACGCTTCGCGAGCGGCGAGGCGGGTGGCGATGACTTTGCGACGTTCGTTCCAGGCGATCAGCAGGAAAGCCACCAGGGCAAACGCCACGGCCACCAGAATGCCTTGGTTGATCGCTTGGCGGCGCAGGTCTTCGAGCGGGGTCAGTAACGTGAAATTCCACGGTGTGTCGCTCAGCGGCCGGGTCTGGGAAAGGTAGCTGGTGGCGCGCTGGTCAGCCGCGATTTCGGTGTTGGCGGGGAAAGTCAGCTTCTCCATGCCCTCGGCCAGCCGTTCCCGCGCCAGAGGGATCAGCTCGTTGAGCGGGAACCAGTAATATTGCAGGCTGCGGGCCAGGCGCTCCTTGGTTTCGTCGCTCAGCGGACGCACCGATTTGAGCCGCCGCGCCGGATCACTGGAGAGGATGATGATGCCGTTCTCATCGCTGACGAAGGCTTCCAGGCGGGCCCGCTGCCAGCGCTCCTCCATGGCTTCGAGGCGGACCTTGACCACGGCCACGCCGATGATCTTGCCTTGTTGCTCCAGGCCATGGGCCAGGTAATAACCGGGTTCGCCGCTGGTGCTGCCGATGCCATAGAAGCGCCCCGGCTGGCCGCGCACGGCGTTCTGGAAATAGGCGCGGAAAGACAAGTCTTCCCCCAGGTAGCTGTCGACGTCGCGCCAGTTGCTGGTGGCCATGACGCGGCCGGTGGTGTCCATGACGTAGATGGCCCGGCTGCGACTGCGCCGGTTCAGGCCCTCAAGGTATTCGTTGACGGTCTTGCGATGCTCGGGCGTCGGGTCGTCGAGCAATTTCGAGACGCTGGATTCAAGTTCCAGCAGGCTGGGCAAATAGGTGTATTTGCTGATTTCGCTCTCCACCGCGCGGGCGTGCAGCTCCAACTGACGCTCGCCATTCTCGGCGAGGCCGCGAATGCCATAGTGCTCGCTGATCCAGAAGCCGAGGTAACCCAGGCCGATCATCAACGCAATGACCAGCGGCGGCAGGAACAGATGGCGGATCAGGCGGGGTTTCACGGCGAGTGATGGCGGCGCGGCGCGATAAAGAGTGGGGTCGCATTTCATCACAGAAGCCTTGGGTCAACCAGTGTGGCGGCGGTCGTCCTTCGAACGCGGTCCTGTGGCGAGGGAGCTTGCTCCCGCTCGGCTGCAAAGCAGCCGCAAAACGGTTCATGCGGTATGCCAGAGACATTGCATTTCCGGTTTAGGGCCGCTGCGCGACCCAGCGGGAGCAAGCTCCCTCGCCACAAGGACAAGCGCGCCTAGAAAAGGCGATGCTTAGTGCTGCAGAATCTTCTCAAGGAAATGCTGTGCACGTTCGGAGCGGGCGCTGATGTCGCCGAAGAACTCTTCTTTCGGGCAGTCTTCGATGATCTGGCCCTGATCCATGAAGATCACCCGGTTCGCCACTTTGCGGGCGAAGCCCATTTCGTGGGTCACGCACATCATGGTCATGCCTTCGTGGGCCAGTTGCACCATCACATCGAGCACTTCGTTGACCATTTCCGGGTCAAGCGCCGAGGTCGGTTCGTCGAACAGCATTACCACCGGGTCCATCGCCAGCGCACGGGCGATCGCCACGCGCTGCTGCTGGCCGCCGGAGAGCTGGCCCGGGTGCTTGTGGGCGTGGGCCGACAGACCGACGCGCTCTAGCAGTTGCAGGCCTTTCTTGGTGGCTTCTTCCTTGCTGCGGCCCAGCACCTTGATCTGCGCGATGGTCAGGTTTTCGGTGATGGTCAGGTGCGGGAACAGTTCGAAGTGCTGGAACACCATGCCCACCCGCGAACGCAGTTTTGGCAGGTTGGTCTTCGGGTCGGCGATGGACGTGCCATCGACCACGATGTCGCCTTTCTGGAAGGGCTCAAGGGCGTTCACGCACTTGATCAGCGTGGACTTGCCCGAACCCGACGGCCCGCACACCACCACAACCTCGCCTTTGCTGACCTCGGTGCTGCAATTGGTCAGTACCTGGAAGTCCCCATACCACTTGTTGATGTTTTTGATAGAGATCATACGGCGAACCTTTTTTGCAGACGCTTGACCAGCAGCGAGGCGGCAAAGCTGATTGTGAAGTACACGAGACCTGCGATGATCAGGAACTCATTGGAGCGGCCGATGATGTCGCCATTGGCTCGCGAAGCATTGAGGAAGTCCACCAGACCGACCGTGTAGACCAGCGAGGTGTCCTGAAACAGGATGATGCTCTGTTGCAGCAACAGCGGGGTCATCTTGCGGAACGCCTGGGGCAGGATGATCAGGCGCATGACCTGGCCATAATTCATGCCCAGTGCCTGTGCCGCGCCCATCTGGCCCTTGGGGATCGACTGCACGCCGGCCCGGACGATTTCGCAGAAGTACGCCGCCTCGAACATCATGAACGCCACGACGCAGGAGCCGAACGCGCCGATCGGCGTGTCTTCGCCAGTGATCCAGCGCAGCACGAACGGGACCGCCAGGTAGAACCAGGTGATGACCAGCAGCAGCGGGATCGAGCGGAAATAGTTGACGTAGGCGCCAGCGATGTTGGAGATCAGCTTGTTGTGGGACAGGCGCATCAGCGCCAGGATCGTCCCCAGGATAATCCCACCGACGACACCCAGGGCCATCAGTTTGAGAGTCATCACCATGCCGTTCCACAAGCCGGGAATGGCCGGGATGATGCCTGTGAAGTCGAATTCCATTATTTACCCCCCACGGAGATCAGGCCGGGCACCGCGACTTTCTTCTCGACCATGCGCATGAGCAGCATCAGGCTCATGTTCAACGTGAAGTAGATCAGCGTCGCCAGGGTAAAGGCTTCGAACAGGTTGGCCGAGAATTCGGCGGTCTGCTTGGTCTGCGCGAGCAGCTCCATCAGGCCGATCAGCGACGCCACGGAGGAGTTCTTGAAGACGTTGAGGAATTCCGAGGTGAGCGGCGGAATGATGATCCGGTAGGCCTGGGGCAGCAGCACGTTCCAATAGATCTGCGGCAGTTTGAAGCCCATGGCCCGGGCAGCGGATTCCTGGCCGCGCGGCAGCGCCTGGATGCCGGTGCGCACCTGTTCGCAGACCCGCGCGGCGGTGAACAGGCCCAGGCACACGACGACGCTCAGGTAGGCCGAGGTGGTCGGGTTCAGGTCCTGCTTGTACCACTCCTGCATGTCGGCGGGCAGCAGGTCCGGCACCAGGAAGTACCAGATGAACAGTTGAACCAGCAGTGGCACGTTACGAAAGAGTTCCACGTAGCAAGTCGCGATGCCCGATACCAGCCGGTTCGGCACGGTACGCATCACACCCAGGATCGAGCCCAGCAGCAGGGCAATGATCCAGGCGACGACGGCGATGGCGATGGTCCAGCCCAGGCCGGCCACGTACCAGTCGAGATAAATCTCGCTGCCCACGCCGGTGGACTTGAAGAACACGCCCCAGTCCCAGTTGTAATTCATTAGGGTCTCCCCTCAGATCGTTCGATGTACAAGTATCTGCAGGGGGAAATCCTTTCCCGCCCAATCTTGAGGATCGGGCACACACTCACGGCTCGACTTACCGTTGCGAGTGTTTCCTTTGGTTCCAGCAGGGAATGACACACTCCTGGAAAGGGCCGCGCCCTTCCAGGAGGTAAGGTTAGTCAGAAATCAGGATTTCTTATCGTCAGCCGCTTTATCGGTCGGGTTGGCGATCAAAGCCTTGAGCTCGTCGCTCATCGGGAAGTTCAGGTTCAGATTTTTAGGCGGGATAGGTTGGGTGAACCATTTGTCGTAGATCTTGTTGATCTCGCCAGACTTGTAGCTGGCGACAATGGCGTCATCGACAACCTTTTTGAACGGCTCGTCGCCCTTACGCATCATGCAGCCATAGATTTCGTAGGATTGGGGAGTACCGGTTACTTCCCAGTCGGTCGCCCTCTTGGCCTTGGCGGCTTCGCCGGCCAGCAGGGCGTCATCCATCATGAACGCGACGGCACGGCCCGATTCCAGCATCTGGAAGGATTCGCCGTGGTCCTTGGCGGAGATGACGTTCATGCCCATTTGCTTGTCGGCATTCATCGCCTTGAGGATGCGCTCGGACGTGGTGCCGGCGGTGGTCACGACGTTCTTGCCCTTGAGATCGTCGAAATCCTTGTATTTGGAATCTTTCTTGGAGAGCAGCCGGGTGCCGATCTCGAAGATGCCAACCGAGAAGGCGACTTGTTGCTGACGCTCGACGTTGTTGGTGGTGGAGCCGCACTCCAGGTCCACGGTGCCGTTCTGCACCAGTGGGATACGGGTCTGCGAGGTGACCAGGTTGTACTTGACCTGCAGGTTCGGCACGTCCAGCTCTTTTTTCAGGGCTTCGACGACTTGCAGCTGGATGTCATGGGAGTAGCCGACGGGCTTGCCGGAAGCGTCCGCGATATAGGAAAACGGAATGGAGGCGTCGCGGTGGCCGAGCGTGATGACGCCGGACTCTTTGATCTTTTTCAGCGTGCCGGTCAGTTCGGCTGCGAATACCGGAGTGCTGATCAGAGCGGCAGCAACGGCTGCGCCCAGGAGATGGGGAACGATGCGCATCGATGTTTCCTCGACATTGTTTTTTTTGTATTCGGCCGGTTCACCGGCCCTGAGTGCTTCGAATGCCTGAAAGCTCCTGTTGTGTTGGCGTAACAGGCGTTCGTCTCCACGAGTGTAGAGCATGACTCGTGCCAGGCCAGTGGCCTATCACTATCATGTTGTTTTTAAAGGAAATTAATGTTTTGTTTCAGCTTTTTGGTCTTTTGTTTATCCGGTTTGCCGAACTGACCGCTGGGTCGTGTTCGGAAAACCGAATGGCTTGAGCCCCACCAATCCGTGGGATAGGCGGTGTGTTCCAAAATGCAAAAAGCCCCTGGATCGTAGATTCAGGGGCTTTTGGTCTTGCGGGTACTGTCACGCCGCTTCAATTTTGCGCCGATTGTGCTCGACCTTTTGCAGATACTGCTGGAGCTTGTCCTGCTCTGCGGCGGTGGTAAACAAGCCCAGCTTGCTGCGGCGCCAGAGGATGTCCTGGGCATCGATGGCCCACTCGTCGCTGCACAGGTAATCGACTTCGCGGGTGTAGAGGCCTGCGCCAATGTGCTCGCCCAGGTCGACGAGGTTGTGTACGCCTTCGAGCATGCGCCAGGTGCGGCTGCCGTACGTGGTGGCCCAGCGGCGGGCGATGTCGGTCGGCAGCCAGTCGAACTTGTCGCGAATCGCCGAGCACAGCGCCTGCGGGGTCGTCATGTTTTCGCCCCCCGGCAAGGTTGCCAGGGCGGTCCAGCTTGGACGCATCTGCGTAAAGTATGGCGCCAGTTGCGCCATCGCCGATTCGGCCAGCTTGCGGTAAGTGGTCAGCTTGCCACCGAATACCGAAAGCAGTGGCGCCTCTTGACCTGCGGCAGAAAGCGCCAGGGTGTAATCCCGGGTTACGGCGGAAGGGTTGTCGGACTCGTCGTTGCACAACGGCCGGACGCCGGAATAACTGTGCAGGATGTCGTCGCGGCTGACCTGTTTCTTGAAGTGGGCGTTGACCACTTTCAGTAGGTAATCGGTTTCGCCTTCGGTAATCGCGACCTTCGCCGGATCGCCGGTGTATTCGCGATCTGTCGTGCCGATCAGGGTGAACTGGTTCAGGTAGGGGATAGTGAAGACAATGCGCTGGTCCTCGTTCTGGAGAATATGCGCATGCTCGCCTTCGTAGAGTTTCGGAACGATCAAGTGGCTGCCCTGAATCAGGCGGATACCGTAAGGCGATTCCATCTTCAGGTCGTCACGAATGAACTTGGCCACCCACGGGCCGGCGGCGTTGACCAGGGCCTTGGCCTGGATCGAAAACAGGCTGCCGTCGGCACGCTCCAGATGCAACTGCCAAAGGCCCTTGCTGCGACGGGCGCTGACGCAGCGGGTGCGGGTATGTACGTGGGCGCCTTTTTCCCGCGCCGCCATGGCGTTGAGTACCACCAGCCGGGCGTCGTCAACCCAGCAGTCCGAGTATTCGAAGCCCTTGGTGATTTCGCTTTTCAGTACGCTGTCAGCGCCAAATTTCAAACTCCTGGAGCCGGCGAGCTGCTCGCGCTTGCCCAGATGATCGTAAAGGAACAGGCCGGCGCGGATCATCCAGGCGGGGCGAAGATGCGGCCGATGGGGCAGCACGAAGCGCATCTGCTTGACGATGTGTGGGGCTTTGGCCAGGAGGACTTCGCGCTCGGCCAGCGCTTCGCGCACCAGGCGGAATTCATAATGTTCGAGATAGCGCAGGCCGCCATGTATCAGCTTGCTGCTGGCTGAAGAAGTATGGCTGGCGAGGTCGTCCTTTTCGCAAAGGAACACCGAAAGGCCGCGACCGGCCGCGTCCGCAGCGATCCCCACGCCATTGATGCCGCCGCCTATAACGGCGATGTCATAGATCTCTGCGAGAGGGGGCGTAGGCAAGGTGGTAGTGGGCATCGGCTGGCCTCGGGCTCTTTTCGAAATATTTGAATTCGAACATTAATGTTCATTTGCGAAAAATACTAGCCCATAAAAACGGCAACGGCCAGTTGGATTCGATTGAAAATACTGATCGAATGCCGCCGAAAGGAAAATTTTCGAACAAAAAGAGAATTGCGGAATGCTTCTGTGGCGAGGGGATAAACCCCCTCGCCACCAGGGTTCTGGGCACGGGGCGCGGAGCTAGACCACTTCCAATCGAATCTTGTGCTGGGTCAGCAGATGCGCCAGGGCTGGCACGGGCTGCTGGTCGGTTACCAGGCAATCGATCAGGCTGATCGGGCCCAGGCGGACCATGGCGTTGCGCCCGAATTTGCTGGAATCTGCTGCCAACAGCACCTGCCGAGCGTTGGCGATGATGGCTTGGGACACCCGCACTTCCTGGTAATCGAAGTCCAGCAGGCTTCCGTCCTCATCGATGCCGCTGATGCCCACCAGGGCGAAGTCGACCTTGAACTGGCTGATGAAGTCGACACTGGCCTGGCCAACCACGCCGCCGTCGCGTCGCACATTGCCGCCGGCGATCAGGACTTCGAAATCATCCTTTGCGCTGAGGATCGACGCCACGTGCAGGTTGTTGGTGATGACTTTGAGGTGGTTGTGATTGAGCAGCGCCCGGGCGATGGATTCGGTGGTGGTGCCGATGTTGATGAACAGCGACGCGTGATCGGGAATCTGGGCGGCGATGGCTTCGGCGATGCGTTGCTTCTCATCGCGCATCTGGTCCGCGCGCATGGCGTAGGCGGTGTTTTCCACGCTTGAATCGTAAGCCGCGCCGCCGTGATAGCGGCGCAACAGATTCGCTTCCGCCAATTGATTGATGTCGCGGCGGATGGTCTGTGGGGTGACGACGAATAATTGCGCCATTTCCTCGATGCTGACATAGCCGCGTTCGCGGACCAGTTCGAGGATTTGTTGCTGGCGGGGAGGCAGATTCATGGGGCTTCCTTTGGGCTGCCATTCAAAATTTGCCCATGATGCCGCAGGAATCCCCTCCCGACCAGTTTCAGAACTTTAACGGGCCTTATTCGGCGTCTTCGTGGGGCTCCCAATCGCGGGTGCGGCTGACGGCTTTTTTCCAGCCAGCGTAGAGTTTTTCCTTGGCTTGCTCGTCCAGTTGCGGTTCGAACTCACGCTCGATTACCGCTTTGCCGCGCAGTTCTTCCAGGCTGCTCCAGAAACCGCACGCCAGGCCGGCCAGGTACGCTGCACCGAGGGCAGTGGTTTCGCGCATTTTTGGGCGTTCGACCTGGGTGCCAAGGATATCCGCCTGGAATTGCATGAGGAAGTTGTTGGCCACCGCGCCGCCGTCTACGCGCAAGGACTTGAGGCGCTCGCCGGAGTCTTGCTGCATGGCGTCGAGCAGATCGCGGGTCTGGTAGGCGATGGATTCCAGCGTGGCCCGGATAATATGGTCGACCCGCACGCCACGGGTCAGGCCGAACAGCGCGCCACGGGCATAAGGGTCCCAGTAAGGCGCGCCCAGGCCAGTGAACGCCGGGACCAGATACACCCCATTGCTGTCCTTGACCTTGTTGGCGAAGTACTCGGTGTCGAGCGCATCGTTGATGATCTTCAGTTCATCGCGCAGCCACTGAACGGTAGACCCGCCATTGAACACTGCGCCTTCCAGGGCATAGGCCACTTCACCGCGAGGGCCGCAGGCGATGGTGGTGAGCATGCCGTGATTGGATTTGACCGCTTTGTCACCGGTATTCATCAGCAGGAAACAGCCGGTGCCGTAGGTGTTTTTCGCCTGGCCCGGTTCCACGCACATCTGGCCGAACAGGGCGGCCTGCTGGTCACCGGCGATACCGCCGATGGCGATGCCGCTCTTGGTGCGGCCGTAGATTTGTGAGGACGATTTGACCTCCGGCAGCATTTCCCGAGGGATGTTGAGGATGTCGAGCATCTTCGCGTCCCACTCCAGCGTATGGATGTTGAAAAGCATGGTGCGCGAGGCGTTGGTGTAGTCGGTGACATGGACCTTGCCGCCGGTAAATTTCCAGATCAGCCAGCTGTCCACGGTGCCGAACAGCAACTCGCCGTTGCGTGCGCGCTCGCGGCTGCCTTCGACGTTATCCAGGATCCACTTGAGCTTGGTGCCGGAAAAATACGGATCGGTGACCAGGCCGGTGGCTTCGCTGATGTACTGCTCATGGCCGTCACGCTTGAGCTGCTGGCAGATTTCAGTGCTGCGCCGACATTGCCAGACAATGGCGTTGTAGATCGGCCTGCCGGTCGACTTGTCCCAGACCACCGTGGTTTCGCGCTGGTTGGTGATGCCGATGGCGGCGACCTGGTCGTGATGCAGCCCGGCCTGGGCAAGCGCTTCGACCATGACCGCGCTCTGGGTGGCGAAGATCTCCATCGGATCGTGTTCGACCCAGCCTGGCTGTGGGTAATGCTGGACGAATTCTCGTTGGGCCGTGCAGACCACGTTGGCGTCACGGTCGAAAATAATGGCACGTGAGCTGGTCGTGCCCTGGTCGAGGGCAATGATGTAGTTCTTATTCTCAATGTCGGTCATGTCGATTGCCTTGGGACTTAGGTAACGTAATTAAGGAAGAGGCCAGGGCGGGAGCTCGAATGACAGGCGCCCGCGCCGACTGTTTCAGGACGTTCTGGGCTTGCCATCAATGGCCGGCTCTGGCTCCTTTGCAGCAACCACGGCGCTGGGCAGGTGGCGAGCGATGAGCCCGCGATAAGCAGCAGCACCCAGGCATGCGCCAAGGATCGGCGCAAAAATCGGTACGAGGAAGTATGGAATGTCACGCGCCCCGGTGAGTGAAATTTCACCCCAGCCAGCGAAGAAAGTCATCAATTTCGGACCGAAATCCCGCGCCGGGTTCATCGCGAAACCTGTCAGTGGCCCCATCGAACTGCCGATCACGGCGATCAGCAAGCCGATCAGCAGCGGCGCCAGCGGGCCGCGCGGCAGGCCGTTGTTATCATCGGTCAAGGACATGATCACGCCCATCAGGATGGCGGTGATGATCATCTCGACCAGGAAAGCTTGGCCGGTGGACAGTGCCGGGTGGGGGTAGGTGGAGAACACCGACGCCAGTTCGAGGCTGGCCACGGTGCCCCGGATCATGTGGCGGGACTGTTCGAAATCGAAGAACAAATTGCTGTACAGCGTGTAGACCAGCAGTGCGCCGCAGAACGCGCCGGTCACTTGGCAAACGATATAGAAAGGCAGTTTGCGTTTTTCGAAGTCAGTGAAAATGCACAGGGCGATGCTGACGGCGGGGTTCAGATGTGCGCCGGAAATGCCCGCGCTGAAATAAATCGCCATGCTGACACCGACGCCCCAGATGATGCTGATTTCCCACAAGCCGAAACTGGCGCCCGCGACCTTGAGCGCTGCAACGCAACCGGTGCCGAAAAAAATCAACAGGGCCGTACCCAGGAACTCCGCCAGGCATTGGCTGGAGAGCGAAGGTTGTTGTAAAGCAGTCGTCATTCAAACCTCGGTTCTTTTTGTTGTCCTGCGCGGCGGAAAACAACCCGTCGTCGCCTTTTCGCCGAGTGCCGGATCCCCATCCTGCGCTCGGGGTGTTGCTTGAGACACGCGTTTCTGCTTTCAGTTTCGAAAAAATATAGACAAGAAACGCCGCTGTCAAAGGTCGAAAGTGAACCGTCGGTCATATTGGGATTATTCGTTCCATAATGAATTTTTCCGGCGTGGCGCGGCGTCGACATCGGCGGTCTGCGCAGCCTTTTGCCTGGGGATCGCTTAGAATTCTCGCCACTCTTTTTGTTGTTTCCCTGTCAGGAGCGGTCATGACCCCCGCATTGGATCTGCTGAAAAAAGTGCGTGCCGAACATCGTATTCACAGTTACGAACATGACCCCAAGGCCGCGTCCTATGGTCTGGAAGCCGCAGAGAAACTGGCTCTGGAACCGGCGCGAGTGTTCAAGACGCTGTTGGCCGCGAGTGAGAAAGGTGAATTGCTGGTGGCGGTGGTGCCGGTCGCCGGGAGTCTGGACCTCAAAGCGCTGGCCCATGCGGCCGGGGTAAAGAAAGTCGAGATGGCCGATCCAGCCGCCGCGCAGCGTTCGACAGGTTATTTGCTGGGGGGCATCAGTCCGCTGGGACAGAAGAAGCGCCTGCGCACGTTTATCGACTCATCCGCACAGCCGTTCCCCACTGTGTTCGTCAGCGCGGGAAGACGAGGCCTGGAGGTGGAGTTGGCGCCCGCGTTGCTGGCGGAGCATACCGGAGCGGCGTTTGCGGATATTGGCCGCGGGTGAGGAGCAAGCGCCTCTGCCAGGATGAATCTTTCCAACCGTCCAGGCGTCCAACCTTTCAATGTGTAAGGCGAAAATTGTGTCGATCTGTCACTGGATAAACGGTGCCTGCGCAGCTCATGCTCACGCATCATAAAAAAGGAGATGTGCCATGCAGCTTGCGTTTCATCAGGTCGATGCGTTCAGTGACCGGCCCTTTGGCGGTAACCCGGCGATGGTCTATCGGCTCGATGCCTGGCTTGCCGATGACCTGATGCAAAAGATTGCCGCCGAACATAACCTGGCTGAAACCGCGTTTTTGGTGCGCGAAAACCAGCACTGGCATATCCGCTGGTTCACCCCGACCACCGAGGTGCCCTTGTGTGGTCATGCCACGTTGGCCAGCGCTTATGTGTTGTTCGAGGTCTATCACGAAACCGTGGAGCGGCTGGACTTCATCTGCAAATCCGGAGCGCTGAGCGTCACGCGCGAGGGCGAACGGCTGTGGTTGGATTTCCCTGCCATCGTGCCGGCCGAATTGGGCGCGTCCCTGGCGGTCCAGAGTGCCTTGGGTGTCGAGGCGGTGGATGTGCTGAGTTCCAACGAATTGTTCGTGGTATTGGAGTCGGAGCAGGCGGTGCTCGAATGCAAGCCGGACATGGCGGCCCTGGCGAAACTGCCATGGCCTGGCGCGATCGTGACCGCGCCGGGAAGCAAGCACGATTTCGTCTCGCGCTATTTTGCTCCGGCGATTGGTATCAATGAGGATCCGGTCACCGGGTCGACTCATTGCAGCCTTATTCCCTACTGGTCCAAGCGGCTGAACAAGCTCGGGCTGACGGCGTATCAATGCTCGGCAAGGGGAGGGGCATTGTTCTGCCGGCTGGAAGGTGACCGGGTGAAGATCGGTGGGCATGCCACGTTGGTGGCCAGCGGGACTCTATCAGTCGGTTGAGGTCAATGAGGTTCTGTGGGGGCGCGCTTGCTCGCTCCCACAGGGTGTAGCGTCAATTGGCGACGCTATGCCGTCGCACGCCGCTGTCGATCGACGGCAAATGCGCTGCCGTACTGCCCGAGGCCTGGAACAGCACCAGGTGTTCGGCGGCCACGCGAATACCGACAGTCGCCCCGACCTGATGGTCGGCGTGGCTTGGGAAAATCGATTCCAGTTGCGCACCCGTCGGCAATTGCAGGCGATACAAGGTCGAAGCGCCCAGAAAAGTCTTACCGACGATGGTAGCCGTGAGCGGGCTGTCAGGCGCGTAGACGATATCGTCCGGGCGCAGCAGCACATCCACGGCACTGCCGATGGGCCAGGTATAGGCCCGGTTTCCCCGTAGCGTCCCCAATTCGGTCTGCACTGATTCCGGGCTGTCGAGCCGGCCTCGGATGAAATAGCCCTGGCCGATAAAGCTGGCGACATAAGGCGTCAGGGGTTCGTGGTAAAGGTTGTAGGGCGTATCCCACTGTTCCAGCCGACCCTCCCGGAATACGCCGACATGATCACTCACGGCGAAGGCTTCTTCCTGGTCATGGGTCACCAGAATCGCGCTGGTGCCGCGAGCCTTGAGGATGTCCCGCACCTCATGGCTGAGCTTGCGTCGCAGCTCGCCATCGAGGTTGGAGAAGGGCTCGTCGAGCAGCAGCAATTGCGGCTCGGGCGCCAATGCCCTGGCGAGCGCCACGCGTTGTTGCTGGCCTCCGGAGAGCTCATGGGGAAAACGTTTACCGAGGTTCTTCAGGTTGACCAGTTCCAGCAGCTCTTCGACCACACGGTTCTTGCCAGGGTGTTTACGAATGCCGAATGCCATGTTCTCGGCGACACTGAGGTGCGGGAACAGTGCGTAGTCCTGGAATACCATGCCGATGCGACGTTTTTCCGGGGCCAAGGTGAAACCCGCGCGGGAAATGATTTCCCCGGCCAACTGGATCTCGCCTTCGTGTACCGGTTCGAAACCGGCGATGGCCCGCAGGGTCGTGGTCTTGCCGCACCCGGACGAGCCCAGCAAGCAGCCGATGTCGCCCGCATTGAGGTGCAGGTTGAGGTTCTGGACGACTCGCTGGTCCTGGTACCCGCAGGCCAGGTTATGCAGATTCAGTAACAAGGAGTGACTCATGCGTGGTGATACGCCGGCTCGACGAGGAATTCGAGCAGGGCCTTCTGTGCGTGGAGACGGTTTTCTGCCTGGTCCCAAGCGACGGATCGCGGGTCTTCCAGCAGGTCGAGGCTGATTTCCTCGCCGCGATGGGCGGGTAGGCAATGCATGAACAGCACCTCGGCGTCCGCCAGGTCGAGCAGGGCCCGTGTGACCTGCAACGGCGCGAACAGCTTGACGCGCTTGGCGGCTTCCTCTTCCTGGCCCATGGAGGTCCAGACGTCGGTGCTCACCAGGTGCGCGCCGGCCACGGCCAGCTTCGGATCACGGACCAGCGACACCCGGTCCCCGGCCTTGACGAGCAGTTCTGCATCCGGGTCATAGCCTTCAGGGCAAGCGATCCGTAGCTGGAAGTCGAATTGCATCGACGCTTCTATATAGCTGTTGCACATGTTGTTGCCATCGCCGACCCAGGCAACGGTTTTGCCCTGGATCGAGCCGCGGTGCTCGAGGAAGGTCTGCATGTCGGCCAACAGCTGGCAAGGGTGCAGATCGTCGGATAGGCCGTTGATCACCGGCACGCGGGAATAGGCGGCGAATTCGGTCAGGGTACTGTGGGCAAAGGTACGGATCATCACGGCGTCGAGCATGCTCGACATGACGATGGCGCAATCGCTGATCGGCTCGCCACGTCCCAGTTGAGTGTCGCGGGGCGACAGGAAAATCGCCTGGCCGCCAAGCTGGATCATGCCGGCTTCGAAAGAGATGCGCGTGCGCGTGGATGACTTCTCGAAAATCATCCCCAGCACACGGTTTTTCAAGGGCTCGAACAGTACGCCGCGTTTACGCAGGTCCTTGAGCTCAACGCCTCGACGGATCACGGCGAGCAACTCATCGGGCGTGAAATCCATCAGGGAGAGAAAGTGCCTTGCGCTCATGATTGACTACCTTTTTGTAACGGACCGCAGATGCTCAGAGCCTTGTTTCATGGAAAAACGGGCGAGACCTGCGGCAAAAGCCGCACGGGGCGACGAAATAGGGGAAAGGCGCGATATTGACATTAAATGTCGCGTCTTACCAATAGGCTACGGTTATGAGGGATTTCAGCGAGGCCAATGCAGAGTTGCATTGGCGTGGTTGAGGCCGGTTTCCTGACAGCAGCGGGTTCATTTGTACACTGGCGTTGCGTCGCTTGGCAATCGAGCTGGGCGGGCATCGGGTGGTTGGCGGTCGGTTTTTGACCCGCTGGCCCGGGTCGTCGGTCTGTTGCCCAATGTGAAATATTTCCTAATGCAGGACCCTGGGTTATAAATGAACCCCTAGCCGCAGGAGCCCCGAAATGGATTCGAAAGAGCAACGACTGATGGAACTGTTGGGGCTGACGGCACGCACCCTGACCCACCTGACCGCTTCGGTGACGTCCATGTCATTCGAATTGCTGCGCAGCGATGACGAAGTGACCAAGGCGGCGGGGCGCCGCATGATCGATCGGATGGCCACGATCAGCGGTGGTCTCGATGAGCACTGGCGCTTGATTGGCGAGTTGACCGGGGTGCCCATGGCCCAGGAGGAAGTGCAGACCATCGAGGAAATCCAACTGCTGGCGCCTCCTCCCGAGCAGCCTTGACAGCGACGCATCGGCGGGCATGATGCCTGGCGATTCACAGGACGAACGTCGCTGGCGCTACCGGGCATCCCGCGCCATAGTTTTGTTCCCGCGGCCCAAAGTGCCCGCTACGAATAAAACAGAGGCTGGCCATGACCAAGACCCTCCATCACCGTGCGTGCCATCTGTGCGAGGCCATCTGTGGCCTGACTCTCGAAACCACCGAAACCGAAGGCCAAGGCCTGGCGATCACCTCGATCAAGGGTGATCCGCTGGACAGTTTCAGTCGTGGGCACATCTGCCCCAAGGCCGTGGCGTTGCAGGATATCCAGAACGATCCGGACCGCCTGCGCCAGCCCATGCAACGAGTCGGCGGCGAGTGGCTGCCCATCGCCTGGGACGACGCCTTTGCCTTGGTGGCCGAACGCCTTGCGGCGATCCAGGAGCGCCACGGCCAGAACGCGGTGGGGGTCTATCAGGGCAACCCCAGCGTGCACAACTATGGATTGATGACCCACAGCAACTATTTCCTCGGCTTGTTGAAAACCCGCAGCCGCTTTTCGGCGACTTCGGTTGATCAATTGCCCCATCACCTGACCAGTCACTTGATGTACGGTCACGGCTTGCTGCTGCCGATACCGGACATCGATCACACCGATTTCATGCTGATCCTGGGGGGTAATCCGCTGGCTTCCAATGGCAGCATCATGACCGTGCCGGATGTGGAGAAACGGCTGAAGGCAATCCAGTCCCGGGGCGGCCGGGTGGTGGTGGTCGATCCGCGGCGCAGCGAGACGGCGGCCATCGCCGACCAGCATGTATTCGTACGCCCCGGCGGCGATGCCGCGCTGCTGTTTGGCTTGCTTGGCACCTTGTTCAGCGAAGGACTGACGCGTGGCAGTCATTTGCCGGTGGACGGCCTCGAAGAGGTGCGCCAGGCCGTTGCACCTTTCACCGCAGAGGCCATGAGCCCGCTTTGTGGGGTGCCTGCCCCGCAGATCCGCCAATTGGCCCGTGATTTCGCTGCCGCGCCGTCGGCCGTGTGCTATGGCAGGATGGGTGTTTCGACCCAGGCTTTCGGCACGCTGTGCCACTGGCTGATCCAAGTGATCAACCTGGTGACCGGCAATCTCGATCGAGTGGGCGGGGCACTGTGCACCGAGCCAGCGGTGGATTTGGTGGCGACCACTTCGGGCGGGCATTTCAATCGCTGGCAAAGCCGTGTATCCGGGCGTCCCGAATATGCGGGCGAGTTGCCTGTATCGACCCTCGCTGAAGAAATGCTCACCGAGGGCGAAGGGCAGATCCGTGCGCTGGTCACCGTGGCCGGCAACCCCGTGCTGTCCACGCCTAACGGACGGCAGCTCGAGCAAGCGCTGGATGGGCTTGAGTTCATGGTCAGCATCGACTTGTACATCAACGAAACCACGCGCTACGCCGACTTGATCCTGCCGTCGACCTCGGCCCTGGAAAATGATCATTACGACACCACGTTCAACCTGTTCGCCGTGCGTAACGTCAGCCGCTTCAACCGGGCCATCCTGCCCAAGCCCGAGGGAGCGCTGCACGATTGGGAAATTTTTGTCGGCCTGGCCAAGGCTTTTGCCGCCCGGACCGGCAAGGAGCTCAAGCCGACGATGCCGCCGGCGCAGATGATCGATTTCGGCCTGCGAGCCGGGATGTATGGCGATGCTTCGCCCTACAGGTTGTCCTTGGCAACGCTGTTCGATCATCCCCACGGTATCGAACTCGGAGCGCTCAAGCCCAATCTGACGGCCCGGTTGAAAACCGAAAATGGCCGCGTGCAGGCTGCGCCCGCCGTCATCCTCGCCGACCTGGCGCGCTTTGCCGCGTTGCGAGCGCCGGCAGCGGACGAGTTGTTGATGATTGGCCGGCGCCATGTGCGCAGCAATAACTCATGGATGCATAATTTCCACCGGCTGGTGAAAGGCAAGCCGCGTCATCAATTGCTGATGCATCCGCAAGACCTTGCCAGCCGGGGGCTGGTCGATGGGCAGCGCGTGAAGGTCAGCTCCCGGGTCGGCGTGATTGAAGTGGAGGTCCAGAGCAGCCCGGACATGATGAAAGGCGTGGTCAGCCTTCCTCACGGTTGGGGGCATGCTCGTCCTGGCGTGCAGATGACCATCGCCAGCGGACAGCCTGGGTCCAGCGCCAACGACCTGACCGATGAGCGCCAGCTCGATGAGTTATCCGGCAACGCGGCGCTGAACGGTGTTCCGGTGAAGGTGGCGGCTGCGTAAAATTGTCCCCGGGGCGGACCGAGCAAGGTGCTCGGCTTTCCGTTACAATGCGCCACCGTGTCGACATCTGTAGTCGCAAAAGTTCAAGCCGAGGTGCTCCGTGGATATCATCGAAACGATCAAAGAACAGATTGCCAACAACACCATCCTGCTCTACATGAAAGGCTCGCCGAACGCCCCACAGTGCGGCTTCTCGGCCAAGGCTGCTCAGGCGGTGATGGCGTGTGGCGAGAAGTTCGCCTACGTGGACATCCTGCAGAACCCGGAAATCCGCGCCAACCTGCCCAAGTATGCCAACTGGCCAACCTTCCCACAGTTGTGGGTTGGCGGTGAGCTGATCGGCGGCAGTGACATCATGACCGAGATGGCCGCCGACGGTTCGTTGCAGTCCACGATCAAGGCAGCTGTGGAAGCAGCGGCGGCTAACAAGTCCGAAGCCTGATCGACCGCAGTACTGTAGGAGCCTGGCCATCCAGGCAATAAAAAGCCCCGCACCTCGAAAGAGGGCGGGGCTTTTTAATGGCTTGCTTTCGAGGGCGCTTATTCTTCGCCCATCTGCGATTGCAGGTAATTTTCCAGACCGATCTTGTCGATCAGGCCCAGCTGGGTTTCGAGCCAGTCGATGTGCTCTTCCTCGGATTCGAGAATGTCTTCCAGCAGTTCGCGGCTACCGAAGTCGCCAACGCTTTCGCAATGGGCAATGGCGGCTTTCAGGTCGGCGTGGCCGGTGCGCTCGATGCGCAGGTCGCATTCGAGCATTTCACGGGTATGTTCGCCGATGTGCAGCTTGCCCAGGTCCTGGACGTTCGGCAGGCCTTCGAGAAACAGGATTCGCTTGATCAGCTTGTCCGCATGTTTCATTTCATCGATGGATTCGTGGTACTCGTGCTTGCCCAGCTTGTTCAGGCCCCAATCCTCGTACATGCGTGCATGCAAGAAGTACTGATTGATCGCGACCAGCTCATTGGCAAGGATCTTGTTGAGATGCTGGATGACTGTAATGTCGCCTTTCATGATGAGGGCCTGCCCTGATAACTGTGTATTAAGGCGGAGTTTGAGCCGAGCTATTACGAGTGTCAAACCTAAGTTATTGAATAATAAATGAAAATTAATCGGAATAAGAATGTTTGTGTTCCGCGTCTGGAAGCTAAGCATTTGATTTTCGGGCATAAAAAAACCGGACATTGAGTCCGGTTCTTTGAATATCTGGATTTATGCGGCCGTAAATTCTGCCGGATAAGGGATCGAGGCTTGCGCGGTCTGAACTTTGGCGAGGGTTTCACGCACCACTTCCTTGGCGAGGCAGGCGCATTTGCCGCATTGGCTGGCTACGCCGGTGGCCTGGCGGACTTCCCGGTAGCTGCAGCAACCCTCATAGATCGCTTCGCGGATTTGTCCGTCGGTGACGCCAGTGCAGAGGCATACATACATAAGTGAGAACCGTCGCTGGTTGTGACTCAATTGAGACGGATCTTAATGTGAACGAGAATGATTGTCAAAGTGGTTTCCTGCGCTGGTTGACGAACGGCGTCGAGCGCCTGCCATCAAGCGGGCATCGGATTTCCAGGGCCGCCAAAAAACCGTTGAGGACAGGCCAAACGTGCGGTGTATGATGGTCGGTCCTTGCAAAGCGGGTTCGTGTCACAGGGCTGTCGCCTGAGGGTGGCAGGCTGGCGCGGACCTTGTTTTCACGTTACTACACCAGGAGATATCCAATGAGCGTACTCGTAGGCAAACAAGCCCCTGACTTCACCGTTCCCGCCGTCCTCGGCAATGGCGAAATCGTCGACAGCTTCACCCTGTCCTCGGCCATCAAAGGCAAATACGGCCTGGTGTTCTTCTACCCGCTGGACTTCACTTTCGTTTGCCCGTCCGAGCTGATCGCACTGGATCACCGCATGGACGACTTCAAGGCGCGCAACGTTGAAGTGGTCGCCGTTTCGATCGACTCGCACTTCACCCACAACGCCTGGCGCAACACCGCCATCAATGCCGGTGGCATTGGCCCGGTGAAATACACCATGGCTGCCGACATGAAGCACGAAATCGCCAAGGCCTACGACGTTGAGTCCGAAGGCGGCGTGGCCTTCCGTGGCGCGTTCCTGATCGACGACAAAGGCGTGGTCCGTTCGCAGATCATCAACGACCTGCCGCTGGGACGTAACATGGAAGAGCTGATCCGTCTGGTTGACGCCCTGCAGTTCCACGAAGAGCATGGCGAAGTCTGCCCGGCCAACTGGAAAAAAGGCGACAAGGGCATGACCGCATCGCCTGAAGGTGTAGCTGCCTACCTGGGCGAGCACAGCGACAAGCTGTAAGCGCACCCATGCATAAAAAAACCGGCCCTCGATGGGCCGGTTTTTTTATGGACGTTTCTTGGCGCAGCACAGATCCCTCGCCACAAAGAGCCAGGCTGATGTCAGTCGTCGAAATCCTGCCAGCCACCCATTTCCTTCCACCGGTTGACGATGCCGCAAAACAGCTCGGCGGTTTTCTCGGTGTCGTAGCGGGCCGAATGGGCTTCACGGCCATCGAAATCGATGTCGGCTGCCTGGCACGCCTTGGCCAACACGGTCTGGCCATACGCCAGGCCTGCAAGGGTGGCCGTGTCGAAGCTGGAGAACGGATGGAAAGGGTTGCGCTTCATGTCCAGGCGCGCCACGGCGGCATTGAGGAAGCCCAGGTCGAAGCTGCTGTTGTGGCCAACCAGGATCGCTCGCTTGCAACCGTTGGCCTTCAGCGCCTTGCGCACACCACGGAAGATGTCGGTCAGCGCGGTTTCTTCGCTGACGGCCATGCGCAGCGGATGATCGAGCTTGATCCCGGTGAACTCCAGGGCAGCCGCTTCGATGTTGGCGCCTTCGAACGGTTCGACCCGGAAGAAATAGGTGTGGTCGGGGAAGACGAAGCCTTTCTCGTCCATGCCGATGGTCGTCGCGGCGATTTCCAGCAGCGCATCGGTGGCCGAGTTGAAACCGCCGGTTTCTACATCGACCACGACCGGCAGATAACCCCGGAAGCGAGCCGCCATTGGATGGCGCGGGCCGCCTGAGCCGCCGTTGCCGTCCAGTTCGTCATCGAAATGATCTTCACTCACGCGTTTTCCTCCAGCAGGCGCCAGCGCAGTTTTTCACCGGCGCGCAGCGGGATGACAGTCTGCTCGCCAAACGGCAGGCTGGCAGGGGCGGTCCACTCATCGCGAACCAGGGTAATACGATCGGTGTTCACCGGCAGGCCATAGAAGCGTGGGCCATGCAGGCTGGCGAAACCTTCGAGCTTGTCCAGGGCGTTGCGCTGCTCGAATGCCTCGGCATACATCTCGATGGCGGCGTAGGCGGTGTAACAGCCGGCGCAACCGCAGGCGGCTTCCTTGGCGTGACGGGCGTGGGGCGCCGAGTCGGTGCCCAGGAAGAACTTGGCGCTGCCGCTGGTGGCGGCGTCCAGCAAGGCTTCCTGATGGGTGTTGCGCTTGAGGATCGGCAGGCAGTAGAAATGCGGCCGGATCCCGCCCACCAGCATGTGGTTGCGGTTGTACAGCAGGTGGTGTGCGGTAATGGTCGCGCCGACGTTGGCCGAGGCCTCGTTGACGAATTGCACGGCATCGCCGGTGGTAATGTGCTCGAACACCACCTTTAGCGTCGGGAAGCGTTCGACGACGCGACGCATGTGCTCGTCGATGAAGATCTTCTCGCGGTCGAACACATCGACGTCGCCCCGGGTGACCTCGCCATGGATCAACAATGGCATGCCGACTTCGGCCATGACCTCCAGCGCAGGGAAGATCTTGTCGATGCTGGTGACACCGGAATCCGAGTTGGTGGTGGCGCCAGCGGGGTACAACTTGGCCGCGTGGACGAAACCACTGGCCTTGGCCTCGCGTATTTCTTCGGGCTGGGTGCGGTCGGTGAGGTAAAGCACCATCAGCGGTTCGAAGCGGCTGCCAGCCGGGCGTGCAGCCAGGATGCGCTGGCGATAGCCATCGGCCTCGGCAGCGTTACGCACGGGCGGAACCAGGTTAGGCATGATGATGGCGCGGCCAAAAGTGCGCGCGACATCGGCGACGGTATGGGTCAACACAGCACCATCGCGAAGATGAATATGCCAGTCGTCGGGACGCAGCAGGGTCAGGCGGTCGGACATGGGGGGCTTCCAGGCGGGTAAATCTCTGGCGAATGCTACCGGAAAAGACCGATCCGGGCACCCGCTATCAAGTTTTGCCGCAAGTTACCGATAGCCCCTTCAGGTGTGCCACGATTGCGTGCAGTGTCTAGGCCAAGCGGCATGCCCAGCGTTTTTCGATTTCCGTATAAAAGCCAGTGGAGCCTCCCGTGCGCCAGCGTTATCTAGCCTTGCTCAGTGTGTTTGCCAGCCTTCCTGCGATGGCGCTCACTTTCCAGACCCGTCTGGAGAGCATTGAGTGGACGGTCGAAGGCGATAAGTTCGAGTGTCGGCTGAGTCAGCCGATCACCGATTTTGGCAGCGGCGAATTCGTGCGCAAGGCGGGCGAGCAGGCCACGTTCCGGCTCAAGGCCTATAACCCGATGCTCGGTGGCGGCTCCGCGACGTTGCTGGCGGCGGCGGCGCCCTGGCAGCCAGGACGAGGCGATATCAACCTGGGCTCGGTCAGGATCGGTAGCGGCGATGTGCTGTTCAACAGCTCCCAGGTGCAGGCGGGCCGCTTGATCAGCGGGCTGATGGAAGGTCGCAGCCCCGTGGTGCGGCGTAACACCGACGATGGGCGGGTGTCGGAAGTCCGGTTGTTGCCCGTGCGCTTCAACAAGGCGTTCAACGATTACCAGGGCTGTGTCGCGAAGCTGTTGCCGAAGAACTTCGAACAGATCAAGCAAACCCAGATCGGTTTTCCCGGCGAAGGCATCGAGCTCGACGCCCAGGCCAAGGCTCAGTTGCAGGTCATGCTCGACTTCATCAAGGCTGACCCGAGCGTCAATCATGTCGAACTCGACGGCCACTCCGACAACAGTGGCAACCGCCTGACCAACCGCGAGCTGTCGCGCCGCCGGGCCCTGGCCGTCCAGGACTTCTTCAAGGCCAACGGCTTCCAGGAGTCTCAGTTCACCGTTCGCTTCCATGGCGAGCGTTATCCGCTGGTGCCCAATACCAACGCCGCCAATCGGGCCAAGAACCGTCGTGTGCTGGTAAAACTGGAGCGGGGCGCCGCACCGGCCTCGGCCCCACAGCCGCCAACCCCTGCGACAACGCCTGCGGTGCCTGCCATGGCGCCCGCTGCCGCGCCGGGCAAGCCGGCGACGCCGGTGGCCCCGGCCAAGGCGGCTACGCCTGCTGCGGCTACTGCGCGCACTTCCTGATCGCGCCTTGATCGTCGCGCAGCTGACATAATCTGTCGCTTCGTCGTCATAAGCTGTCGCGCCTCTGTAAATTATCCGCGGTGGACGTTAGACTTGCCGGCTTTCCGTACAACCCGTGGAGTGATGGCATGGCGGACGTAAACAAGGTCGTTCTGGCGTATTCCGGCGGCCTGGACACTTCGGTGATCCTCAAGTGGCTGCAGGACACATATAACTGCGAAGTGGTGACCTTCACCGCTGACCTGGGACAGGGCGAGGAAGTCGAGCCTGCACGCGCCAAGGCCCAGGCCATGGGCGTCAAAGAGATCTATATCGATGACCTGCGCGAAGAATTCGTCCGCGACTTCGTCTTCCCGATGTTCCGCGCCAACACTGTTTACGAAGGCGAATACCTGCTGGGCACGTCCATCGCCCGTCCGCTGATTGCCAAGCGCTTGATCGAAATCGCCAACGAAACCGGTGCCGATGCCATTTCCCATGGGGCGACCGGCAAGGGCAACGACCAGGTACGTTTCGAGCTGGGTGCCTATGCCCTCAAGCCGGGCGTGAAGGTCATTGCTCCATGGCGCGAGTGGGACTTGCTGTCCCGTGAAAAGCTGATGGACTACGCCGAGAAGCACGCGATCCCGATCGAGCGTCATGGCAAGAAAAAATCTCCGTACTCGATGGATGCCAACCTGTTGCACATCTCCTATGAAGGCGGCGTGCTGGAAGACACCTGGACCGAGCACGAAGAAGACATGTGGCGTTGGACCGTCTCCCCCGAGAAGGCTCCCGATACCCCGCAATACCTGGAACTGACCTATCGCAATGGCGACATCGTTGCGCTCGATGGCGTGGAAATGAGCCCGGCCACTGTGCTGGCGACCCTGAACCGCATCGGTGGCGAACACGGCATCGGTCGCCTCGACATCGTCGAGAACCGCTATGTCGGTATGAAGTCCCGTGGTTGCTACGAAACCCCAGGCGGCACCATCATGCTGCGCGCCCACCGGGCGATCGAATCGATCACCCTGGATCGCGAAGTGGCTCACTTGAAGGATGAGTTGATGCCCAAGTACGCCAGCCTCATCTACACCGGCTACTGGTGGAGCCCTGAGCGTCTGATGCTGCAACAGATGATCGATGCCTCCCAGGTCAATGTGAACGGTGTCGTGCGCCTGAAGCTGTACAAGGGCAACGTGATCGTGACCGGGCGCAAGTCCGACGACTCGCTGTTCGATGCCAACATCGCCACTTTTGAAGAAGACGGTGGTGCCTACAACCAGGCCGACGCGGCCGGCTTCATCAAGCTCAACGCCCTGCGCATGCGCATCGCGGCGAACAAGGGTCGCAAGCTGTTCTGATGCAATCCGAAAACGGCCTGCCGCATGGCAGGCCGTTTTCTGTTATTTCCCCATCCCGTGTGTCGCTGCAGCCGTTTCCCTTATGGCTCACCCCGCCTGTTTATCCGGCAGTGTCCCTGCGCCGTTCCCGTTGTAAACAACGAAGACGATGATGGTTTTGCCCTCAAGACGCCGTCCCGAGTCCTTAGCCCAATACATGTCGACCGACGGGTGGGATGAAGTGTGCTTGAACGCATCGTCCAGAGCCGTGCACTTATTCCATCGATAAGACTGCGACAGGAAATCAGCCTTGCGTCCTTGAAGTGATCTACGTCTACGCCGACAGGATGACTCAGCCGCACCCCTTATGAAGTGCTTGGTCTTGTGGAAATCCGAGGGCGAGTACAAGGAACGGTAGTTGAAGTTGAGTGTGATAAAGAAAAGAAATAACAGGTAAAACGGGAAGCTGATGAGGAACCATACATAGTACTCTCGCTCTTCATCATCCAGAAACGGCAAGGAAATAGCTGCGGAAGTTTCGGAGATCGTTGCGAATACAGCGATCAGTGTCAGGGGGTTGGCGATGGTTCTTAATGATCTTTTCATGGTGGGTGCTCATAAGTAATAGTGTGCTCGATTGTTTGAGTTGATCGAATAAATGAAATTGCCGGGCCGCTAGAATAACCCTGCGATCAGGCAGCGTTCTCTTTCGTGTGCTGGTAAGTGGAGTCTTTTTTATACAGAAAACTGAATCTTCCGAGCTAAACTTTTGCGGTTTGTCTATAAATAAATCGTTAACTTTTTATGAGGGAAATGCTTTTCCCTGGGTGGCAGGTAATCAGGTTTTTGACGAGAAGGCGCATTATTCATAGGGTGTTCGACGCGTGAGAATTGCCGTTCGCACCCCTCGGGAAAATTCATGGCACATTATTTCGAAGGTTATTTGTAGGATTTTTCTGCGTTGCTTGTAGGTTGCGTCTTTCGCTGCGAGCGGTAAGGGGGGGACGACATGCCAAGGAAGAAATGACTAGGCTATTGTGCGTGCTCTAAAAATTCGAACAGCGAAGTTGGATTTGCCCATGAATAAAGTGCTGATCGTGGATGATCATCCCGTCATTCGTCTTGCTGTACGTTTGCTGATGGAGCGTCATGGATATGAAGTTATTGCCGAAACGGATAACGGCGTCGATGCATTGCAGATTGCCCGGGAACAAATGCCCGACATCGTTATTCTGGATATTGGAATTCCGAAGTTGGATGGATTGGAGGTTATCGCTCGCCTGACCATCAATCCTTCGCCATTGAAAGTGCTGGTGCTGACTTCCCAGGCCCCTGGACATTTTTCGATGCGCTGCATGCAAACGGGGGCCGCCGGCTATGTATGCAAACAGCAGGACCTGACCGAACTGTTGAGTGCGATAAAAGCGGTGCTGTCGGGCTATAGCTATTTTCCCAACCAGGCATTGCACACGGTGCGTTCAAGCCTTGGCAATGCCAGCGAGTCGGATATGGTGGAACGTTTGTCCGGGCGAGAGATGATGGTGCTGCAGCAACTGGCTCGCGGTAAGACCAACAAAGAGATCGCGGATGGGATGTTCCTGAGCAACAAGACCGTCAGCACCTACAAAACCCGCTTGTTGTTGAAGCTCAATGCCCGTTCGCTGGTGGACCTGATTGAACTGGCACAACGAAATGGACTGGTCTGAATCGGGCACGCGTACAGTAAAAAGCCTCCATCTGGGAGGCTTTTACGTGTCAGAGATCAAAATCGTAATCGGCGAGTTGCTTTTGGAGACGACGCTCTTCCAACAGGTTGTCGATGGTGCGGCGTTTACTCAGGTTGGTTTTTGCCACTTCCACGACAACAGGTTCCGCATCGTCACCTTCAACGGCGACGAAATCGTCTTCCACTACATCCAGTTGTTCTTTGCCAGTACTCATGGGGTCGACTCCAGGCTAAGACTGCCATTGGCGCTCCTTATATCGATAAACAACCGGCGGGTAAAAAAGATTTTTTCAATCGGCGGATGCGTAAAAGCAATAGCGCATCAATCGTCCGATGTCTTGTGCTTATATTCACATAGGTCTTCGATCCGGCAGCTCCCGCAACGGGGCTTGCGGGCCAGGCAGACGTAACGCCCATGCAGGATCAGCCAGTGGTGTGAATCCAGAAGGTAATCCTTGGGGACGAATTTCATGAGCTTCTTTTCCACTTCCACCACGTTCTTGCCCGGCGCCAGCCCAGTCCGGTTACTGACGCGGAAAATGTGGGTGTCGACGGCCATCGTCAACTGACGGAATGCGGTATTGAGAACCACATTGGCGGTCTTGCGACCGACACCTGGAAGAGCTTCCAGCGCTTCGCGGGACTGGGGAATCTCACCGCCGTGACGCTCGATCAGCAGGCGACAGGTCTCGATCACGTTTTTCGCCTTGCTGTTGAAAAGCCCGATCGTCTTGATGTACTCGGACAGCCCTTCGACGCCCAAGGCAAGGATCGCCTGCGGTGTATTGGCTACGGGAAAAAGCTTGGCCGTGGCTTTGTTGACACCGACGTCGGTGGATTGGGCCGATAGAATCACCGCGATCAGCAACTCGAAAGGGGAAGAGTAGGCCAGTTCGGTCTTTGGCTCGGGGTTGTCTTCATGAAAACGACGAAAGATTTCCAGACGTTTTGCGGCGTTCATGGGCGCGGCGTTTCCTCTTGGGTCGAACGGGGTTTGGTGCCTGTCCAGGCTTGATAGGCGGCGAGCAGCAGACCGAGCAGAATGAATCCGCCGGGAGCGAGCAGGGCCATTGGCACGCCTCTGCCGATCAGCTCGCGCAAAGCGCCCAGGCTGACGATCAAGAGGCCGAACTGCGCCGCCAACCTGAGGTGAGCAATCCAGCGGCGCTCGACGACAGCGGATTGTTCCAGGGTCACGCAGCTCAGTGCGATCCATGCGGTGTACATGCTCAGCGCGCCATGGCGCTCCAACATCCAGGCCTGGACGAGGAGGTCGGCGCAGGCGGTCATGGCGGCGGCCACGACGCAGGATGCGATGAGTCGCTGGCGGTCCGTGAGGCGCGGCCCCAGCAATGCCAGTGTCGAGCCGTGGGCGAGGCTGATCAAGACCCAGGCGAGCCACAGGACCAGCGCATTCACCAGCGAGTCGCTGGCTCCCACCAGAGGAACGAGCACGAGGCCGCGGGACCAGGGTACGGAGTTATTCATGACTGATCGCTCCCGTCAGCTGCGTCTTATGCCCGTCGAAGTAACGCAACGCATCGTGGACAGCCTGGAGCACCGCCCTGGATGTGACCGTCGCGCCAGCCAACTGGTCGAACTGGCCGTGATCCTTTTTCAACGCCCAACTCTCATCGGCGGGCACCTGGCTCGACTTGCCCTCGAAGGTTTGCAGCCAGGCATTCGGCCAGCCGGCTATCGCCGCGCCGAGGCCGGGAGTTTCCGACTGGCGCAGGGTTTTTACGCCCAACACGCGTCCTGTCGTATCCACGGCGATCAGTAGCTCGATGCTGCCCTCGTAGCCCTGTACCTGGCTGCTTAGCAACACGGCGCTGGGCACTGCGTCGCGAGTTGCCAGGTAAGCGCCCAGCAATGTGCTGCGGGGCAGCGCCACCGGAGCCGCGATGAGCGGTTGCGCCATCGGCTGATTGTCGTAACGGTCGGGCGGCAGTATGTCGAGCAAGGTCCGGTTGGCGATGGCTTGGCGCTGCGCCTCGATGCGCCCCGCGGTACCGGTTTGCACCAGGTACGTGGCGCCGATGGCAAGGCCGCCAAGCGACACAAGGATCGCAACGCCGGCGATTTTTTTCATGTCAGCGGGCGCCTTTGTCGTGCCTCGACGAAGCGCTCCAGGGCCGGCACGCCGAGATTCATCAACAACACCGCAAACGCTATGCCGTCCGGCAACCCACCCCAGGTGCGGATCACGTAGACCAGCACCCCCGCGCCTACGCCGAACAACAGTCGGGCAAACGGGGCTTTGGCGCCCGACACGGGTTCGGTCACGATGAAAAACGCGCCGAGCATGGTTGCGCCGGTCAGCAGATGAAACAGTGGCGAACCGTGGGAATCCGAGCCCGAACCGTTCCAGAACAACAGGCTGACGGTGAACAGACTGGCCAGCATGCCCACTGGGGCGTGCCACGTGAAAATCCGTTGTTGCAGCAGGAACAGGCCGCCGGCAAGGAACCCCAGGTTGATCCACTCCACACCGTGTCCGCCCCAGCGGCCGAACGCCGGGTCGCTGGCAAACAGCTCGTCGATGGTCAGGCTGGTGTTGACCCGCAAACTGTCCAACGCGGTGGCGCCGGCCCAGCCATCGGGGGGCTGGCCCATGTCGGCGACCAGGCGCAAACCGTCCATCGGGCCCAGGCCATGGGTCGTTGGCCATTGGCTCATGTATTGGGGGAACGCCATCAATACCAGGGCATACCCGAGCATTGCTGGATTGAACGGATTGCTGCCGACCCCACCCCAAAGGTGCTTGCCAAACAACAAGGCGCAGGCGACCGCCGTGACGGTCAGCCACCAAGGGCAATACGCTGGCAAGGCCAGGGCCAGCAAGGTGGCACTGACCAATGCGCTGCCGTCGCCCAGGTCTGGCTTGATGGGTCGTCGCCGCAAACGCAATATCAGCGCCTCGACCGCCAGCGCGGTCAGCCCGGACAACAACAGGTTCAGCAACACACCCCAACCAAAGAACCACATCGAGGCCAGTACGCCGGGCAACGTCGCCAGCAGTACACGCCGCATCGCCTGGCGCAGCCGTTCGTCCAGCGGATCAGCGAGCGGCATGGACATCCACCTGCCGCTCGGCGTCCTTGACGGCTTGCTCCAATGCTTGAAGCTGCTCCGCAGAGGCAGCGGCCGCCCGGGCCTTGCTGAGTTCGGCGCGACGCATCGCCAGCTGAATCTTGGCCCGCTTCAGTTCGGCGTCATTTGCCGGTACCGGTGCCGGTGCCGGCGTGGCGGGCGACGCAGCGCTTTCCAGTTGGGCCAATGCCTGTTCTGCCGCTTCGAACTGGCGTTGCAGCACGATCAGCCGTGACTGTTGCTCGTAGGTCGGCGGATGGCCGAACGCTCTCAAGGACTTGTGCAACTGTGCCCGACTCATGGCCAAATCGACCTTGGCTTTCTTCAGGGCGGCATCCGCGGTGGCGGCTTTCTGCGCGCGCACTCGCTCCAATGCTGCCTGCACGGGATCGAGTGGCTGCGCCCGGGCCGGTTGGGCGTTCCGCTGGATTCTGGCCAGGCGCTCGGCTTGGCGCGCCTCATCTTCACGACGCAAGCGCGCGTTGCGTTGCTCGAAACGCTGACGAGCGTGATTGCGCTTGGCGGCTCGCGCTTGCCGCTCCTCGTCGCTGGAGGCGAGTCCTCCCACGATCGGCGTTACCGTCGCCACCGGCAATGGCCGCATCTCGATGCAATCCACCGGGCAAGGCGCCACGCAAAGATCACAGCCGGTGCATTCGTCGATGAGAACGGTGTGCATCAGCTTTGCCGCGCCGACAATCGCATCCACCGGGCAGGCCTGGATGCACTTGGTGCAGCCGATGCATTCGGCTTCCCGGATAAACGCGATTTGCGCCGGTGCCGCGCCGCGACTGGCGTCCAGCTCCAAGGCCGGCACCCGCATCAGTTCGGCCAAGGCTGCGATGGTTTCCCGTCCGCCAGGCGGACATTTGTTGATCGGCTCACCCTGGGCGATCCCTTCGGCATAGGGCTTGCACCCGGGGTGACCGCACTTGCCGCATTGAGTTTGCGGAAGCAGGGCATCGATGTGTTGAATCAGGTTCATGTCTTGACCAGCCCGCGCAATCCGAGAAACGCCACTGCCATCAGGCCGGCGCTGATCAGTTGGATCGGCAGCCCCCGCAAGGGCATGGGAATATCGTTGTCGTGGATTCGCTGTCGCAAGTCTTCGAACAGGCTCAACACCAGCCAGAAACCCAGTCCACCACCCAGGCTCAAGGACATGGCGTGGCCCAGGCCGGTGGCCTCCCGGCTATTGAGCAGCGTGACGCCCAATATACCGACATTGCCGAGTAGCAGCGGCCACAAGCCAGCAAGCGGCAGCATGGGCAGCCAGTGCCTCAGCAGCCCCAGCACCGGCCTGATCAGCAAGACACTCAGGGGCAGCCATAGCAAGAGCCGCATTGACGCCAGGCCGGCCGGGACCAGCAACCATTGGTCGATCAGATAGCCCACGCTCCCGACACAGAGCATCAGGCACGCCGTCGCCAGGCCCAGGGCATGCACCTGGCTTCGACCCTTGGCTGCCAGCAACGGATCGACGCCCAGCGGCCAATGCAACACCAGGTTGTTGATCAGGGCCGCGCTCAACAGGGATAAGAGGATTTCGGTCATGGCTATGGGGCGATAGGGCCTGTGACAGGATGGGCATTATCCGGCACACCGTGACGGCGAGCCAGATATGAAAATCCCACAGTCACTCGTTAGCGACTGTGGGATCGGTGCCGCGTGCAGTTGCGTTACTTGATCCGCTGGCCCGGCTTGGCGCCGCTATCGGGGCTTAGCAGGTAGATCTCTTCGCCGCCGGGGCCCGCCGCCATCACCATGCCCTCGGAAATACCGAAACGCATTTTGCGTGGCTTGAGGTTGGCGATCATCATCGTCAGCCGGCCTTCAAGCTTGGCTGGGTCAGGGTAGGCGCTCTTGATGCCGGAGAACACGTTGCGCTGCTCGTCACCGATGTCCAAGGTCAGGCGCAACAGCTTGTCGGCCCCTTCGACCGCTTCAGCCTTGACGATCAGCGCCACGCGCAGGTCGATCGCCGCGAAGGCGTCGAAGTCGATTTCAGGCGACAGCGGGTCCTTGGCCAGTTCGCCGTTGCCGCTCGGGCCGCCGGTGTCGGTCTGGCTGGCGGCCAGGTCTTCCTTGGAGGCGTCGATCATCGCTTGCACCTTGGTCGCGTCGATGCGGGTCATCAGCGGCTTGAACTCGTTCAACTGATGATCGCTCAGCAGGGTCTGGTGATCGTTCCAGGACAGGGGCGCGACGTTGAGGAACGCTTCGGCATCGGCGGCCAGCAGCGGCAGCACCGGCTTGAGGAAAATCACCAGTTGGCGGAACAGGTTAATGCCCAGGGCGCAGATCGCCTGGACTTCATCCTGCTTGCCGTCCTGCTTGGCCAACGACCAGGGTGCCTTGTCGGCGATCCACGCGTTGGCGCGGTCGGCCAGGGCCATGATCTCGCGCATGGCGCGTGCAAAGTCGCGGCTCTCATAGGCATCGGCGATGCTTGGCGCGGCGGCGAGGAAGGCGTCGGTCAGTTCCGGCGCGGCGTTACCGGCAACCAGCACGCCAGCGTTGCCTTTGTGGATGAAACCGGCGCAACGGCTGGCAATGTTGACGACCTTGCCCACCAGGTCGGAGTTGACCTTCTGCACGAAGTCTTCGAGATTCAGGTCCAGGTCGTCGACGCCACGGCCGAGCTTGGCGGCGTAGTAGTAACGCAGGTATTCCGGCGACAGGTGGTCCAGGTAGGTCCGCGCCTTGATGAACGTGCCGCGGGACTTGGACATCTTCTGGCCGTTGACGGTCAGGTAGCCGTGGACGTTGATGCCGGTCGGTTTGCGGAAACCGGCGCCTTCGAGCATGGCGGGCCAGAACAGCGCGTGGAAGTTGACGATGTCCTTGCCGATGAAGTGATACACCTCGGCGGTGGAATCCTTGGCCCAGAAGGCGTCGAAGTCCAGCCCTGGGGTGCGGTCGCAGAGGTTCTTGAAACTGGCCATGTAGCCAATGGGCGCGTCCAGCCACACATAGAAATACTTGCCTGGCTCGCCAGGGATCTCGAAGCCGAAGTACGGCGCATCGCGGGAAATGTCCCACTCCTGCAGGCCCGAGTCGAGCCACTCGGCGAGCTTGTTGGCAACCGCGTCCTGCAGCGTGCCGCTGCGGGTCCAGGTCTGCAGCATCTGCTGGAAATCCGGCAGCTTGAAGAAGAAATGCTGGGAGTCCCTGAGCACCGGGGTTGCACCGGAAATCGCCGATTTCGGGTCTTTCAGGTCGGTCGGGGCGTAGGTGGCGCCGCATTTTTCGCAGTTGTCGCCGTACTGGTCCTCGGTGCCGCATTTCGGGCAGGTGCCCTTGATGAAGCGGTCGGCCAGGAACATTTTCTTTTCCGGGTCGAAATATTGGGTCACCGACCGGGTGGAAATATGCCCGGCGTCACGCAGCTTCAGGTAGATCTGGCTCGACAGCTCACGGTTTTCTTCGGCGTGGGTGGAGTGGAAGTTGTCGAAGTCCACCAGGAACTCGGCAAAGTCGGCGCTGTGTTCAGCCTGGACGTTGGCGATCAGTTGTTCCGGGGTGATGCCTTCTTTTTCCGCGCGCAACATGATGGCCGAGCCGTGGGCGTCGTCGGCGCAGACATAAATGCATTGGTTGCCGCGATGTTTCTGGAAGCGCGTCCACATATCGGTCTGGATGTATTCCAGCATGTGGCCAAGGTGGATCGAACCATTGGCGTAGGGCAGGGCGCTGGTGACGAGGATCTTGCGTGGCTCGGACATGGGGCTCGGCTACTTGATGAAACGGAGGTCGGCCACTATAAAGCGCCGGGAAATATATTTCACCCCACGGGCCTGTTTCCAGATGCATTGCTGGAGAGCACAGGCCCAACCTTTGGCGAGGGGATAAATCCCCTCGCCAAAGAAGGTCAGCGTTCGAATGGTAATCGGGTCGCCACAAAAGCATGTGCGGCGTAGGATAGCGGCCTGTTTTCAAGTCTTGCTATCGGAGTTGCCCATGAGCGCCGTCAATCGCGCAGCGGTGGAAGCCGTCCTTCGCCAGTACACCGACCCTTACCTGAACCAGGACCCGGTCAGCGCCGGATGCGTGCGGGCCCTCGATATCCAGGGCGATCGCGTCACTGTCCATCTGGAAATCGGCTACGCCGCCGATCTGTTCAAGAAGGGTTGGGCGCAAATGCTGCAAATGGCCATCGAGGGCCTGGACGGTGTCACGGCCGCCAAGGTCGAAGTGACCAGCGTCATTGCCGCTCACAAGGCCCAGGCCCAGGTGCCTGGGCTTGCGAACGTCAAGAATGTCATCGCGGTCGCCTCGGGCAAGGGCGGCGTGGGCAAGTCCACCACTGCCGCCAACCTGGCGCTGGCGCTTGCCCGTGAAGGTGCGAAGGTCGGGATTCTCGATGCGGATATCTATGGTCCGAGCCAGGGCATCATGTTTGGCATCGCCGAGGGTACTCGCCCACAGATAAAGGATCAGAAATGGTTCGTGCCGATCCAGTCACACGGCGTAGAAGTCATGTCCATGGCGTTCCTGACCGATGACAACACCCCCATGGTCTGGCGCGGGCCGATGGTGTCCGGCGCCTTGTTGCAGTTGGTCACGCAAACCGCCTGGGGCGACCTGGATTACCTGGTCATCGACATGCCGCCAGGCACCGGCGATATTCAGCTGACCCTGGCACAGAAAGTCCCGGTGGCCGGCGCGGTGATCGTCACCACGCCCCAGGACTTGGCCTTGCTGGATGCGCGCAAAGGCGTGGAGATGTTCCGCAAGGTGAACATCCCAGTGCTGGGCGTGGTGGAGAACATGGCCGTGCACATTTGCTCGAACTGCGGGCACGCCGAGCATCTGTTCGGTGAAGGCGGTGGGGAAAAACTGGCAACCCAGTACGGCGTCGAACTGCTGGCCTCGCTGCCGTTGTCGATGGTGATCCGCGAGCAGGCAGACGGTGGCAAGCCAACCGTCATCGCCGAGCCGGACAGCCAGATCGCCATGGTCTACCAAGAGCTGGCTCGCCACGTCGGCGCGCGGATCGTATTGCAGGAAGCCGCGTCGCCTGTGATGCCGAACATCACCGTCAGCGACGATTGATAGAGTGAAACCCTATCCACTGTGGGAGCGAGCCTGCTCGCGATAGCGGTCTGACATTTCAACATTGATGCAAGCTGACCCGGCGCCATCGCGAGCAAGCTCGCTCCCACATTTTGCTAGGCGGTGGGTTTAGATCCGCATTCCACCATCCATCTCCAGGATCCGACCGGTGTAGTAGTCGTTTTCGAAGATGTAGGCCGCCGAATGCGCGATCTCCTCAGGCTTGCCCATGCGCTTGAGCGGGATCACCGAAGTCATTCGTTCCAAGGCCTCTGGTTTCATGCCCAGGGTCATTTCGGTTTCGATGAACCCCGGCGCGATGCCCGCCACACGGATGCCGTAGCGCGCCAGTTCCTTGGCCCAGGTCACGGTGGCAGCGGCCACGCCGGCCTTGGCGGCCGAGTAGTTGGTCTGGCCGATGTTGCCGGCGCGGGAGATCGACGAGATATTGATGATCGCGCCGCTGTTCTTCAGCTCGACCATCTTGGCCGCCACTTCACGGGTGCACAGGAACACACCTGTAAGGTTCACGTCGATCACGGCCTGCCACTGGGCCAGGCTCATCTTGGTCATTTCGCCGTCCTTGACCTTGAGCAACAGGCCATCGCGCAGGATGCCAGCGTTATTGATCAGCCCATGGATCGCGCCGAAGTCCTGCGCAACGCGGGCCACCATGTCGATCACCTGGTCTTCATTGGCGACGTTGCACAAGTAGGCGCGAGCCTCGACGCCCTTGGAGGCGCAGGCGGCGACCGCTTGGTCGAGTTTCTCCTGATTGAGGTCGACCAGCGCCAGCTTCGCGCCCTTGCCGGCGAAATACTCGGCCATGGAACGCCCCAGGCCCTGGCAACCGCCAGTGATAATGATTATTTTGTCAGTGAGTTGCATTCTCATGTCCAGATGGCGCAGCGGTGGAGGGACTGTTTAGGTAGCGCTCGATTTGCGGGTTTGGCCCGGCTGCAAGCGAGACAGTCCAGAGGTGTCGGAACATTACTCCACTCGCCTGATCGTTTTCTAGACGGATTTCATTAAAGGAGTCATAAATTGAGCGTCGAAGCAGCCAAGCATGCCCGGGAACTGTTGCTCAAGGAGTACCGTGGAGTGCTCTCCACCCATTCCAAATCCATGCCCGGCTTTCCGTTCGGCTCCGTGGTCCCCTATTGCCTGGACGACCAGGGCCGGCCGCTGGTCTTGATCAGCCGTATCGCCCAGCACACTCACAACCTGCAAAAAGACCCCAAGTGTTCCATGCTGGTGGGCGAGCGGGGCGCTGAGGATGTACAGGCCGTGGGGCGCCTGACCTACCTGGCCGAGGCCCGTAAACTCGCAGATAGCGTTGCCATCGATGCCGCCGCCGAGCGTTATTACCGCTACTTTCCCGAGTCGCAGAACTATCACAAGGCCCACGACTTCGACTTCTGGGTGCTCGACCCGGTGCGCCATCGCTACATCGGGGGTTTCGGCGCCATTCACTGGATCGATCAGGTAATCCTCTCCAACCCGTTCGCCGGCAAGGCTGAAACCAGCATGATCGACCATATGAACGCTGATCACGCCAAGGCCATCGCCCATTACGTGGAGTTGAGCGGCCTGCCGAAAAACGAACCGGCGCGTTTGGTCGGCATCGACAGCGAAGGTATGCACTTGCGCATCGGACAAGGGCTGTATTGGCTGGCGTTTCCGAACCCTTGCAACACGCCGACACAAGTGCGCGAAGCCTTGGTTTATCTGGCTCACGCCGAGCAATGGCCAAAAAATGCCGAGGTCGATGCTTGAATTCACGAAAGGGCGACGTCATTTAGGTTTTCATAGCAAGGTCTTCTTGCGTTGAGGAACCCTTTGATGCGCCCATTTTTATTGCTCTTTCTGCTGTTCCCGGTGTTGGAGCTGTTCGTATTCGTCAAGGTCAGCGGTGCGATCGGGTTCTTCCCGGCGCTGTTGCTGGTCATTCTCGGCTCGATGCTCGGCGTCTTCGTGTTGCGCATCGCCGGCCTCGCCACGGCGTTGCGTGCCCGTGAAAGCCTGAACCGTGGCGAGCTGCCTGCGCAGACCATGCTGGAAGGACTGATGCTGGCCTTGGGTGGCGGCCTGTTGATCCTGCCTGGTTTTATCAGCGACGTGCTGGGCCTGGTCATGTTGTTGCCGTTCACCCGCCGCTTGCTCGCCAACAAGATGCGCCAGCGTGCCGAAGAGCAGGCGATGCGCCAGCGAGCGTTCGCCGATGATCTTCAGTCCCGGGGCGGCCCGGCCCCCAGGGAGCCCGTAGGTCGCGAGCCGAACGTGATCGAAGGCGAATTCGAACATCGCGATCCCAAGTGACCCTTCAATCAACTTTCCCAAGCAACTATCGAGCAGCACGGCACCTTCGGGTGCCGTGTCCGTTTGAGCCTTCGTAAAGCAAAAATTTTCATCGCCGCCCCTTGTAATCGACTTGCACGCCCTTATGTATGGGTCACCGCAAGGTTTCCGGTGGCGACACTGGACAGACTTCCGCGGTTCGCTTGACGAACCGCACCCCGGCTCCGCCGGCTTTTGTTAAACCCGCCGGGACTACACCGGCCGATGAAAACCAAAATTAGGAGAGATCGACAATGAAGCTTCGTCCTCTGCATGACCGCGTCGTCATCCGTCGCAGCGAAGAAGAGAAGAAAACCGCTGGCGGTATCGTCCTGCCAGGTTCGGCTGCTGAAAAAGCCAACCACGGTGAAGTTCTCGCTGTAGGTCCAGGCAAGGCACTGGAGAACGGTGAAGTACGTGCGCCGGCCGTGAAAGTGGGTGACAAGGTTGTGTTTGGCCCTTACTCCGGCAGCAACACTGTGAAAGTCGACGGCGAAGACCTGTTGGTCATGAGCGAGAACGAAATCCTCGCTGTTCTCGAAGGCTGATTTCCCCGCTCATTTTCCCGCTACTACAAAGTATTTAAGGAATATCGATCATGGCTGCTAAAGAAGTTAAATTCGGCGATTCCGCCCGCAAGAAAATGCTCGCCGGTGTCAACGTCCTGGCTGACGCAGTAAAAGCGACCCTGGGCCCGAAAGGCCGTAACGTGATCATCGAGAAGAGCTTCGGCGCTCCGACCATCACCAAGGACGGCGTTTCCGTAGCCAAGGAAATCGAGCTCAAGGACCGCTTCGAAAACATGGGCGCGCAACTGGTCAAAGACGTTGCCTCCCGTGCCAACGATGACGCTGGTGACGGTACCACCACCGCGACCGTACTGGCCCAGTCGATCGTCAACGAAGGCCTGAAAGCCGTCGCTGCCGGCATGAACCCGATGGACCTCAAGCGCGGCATCGACAAGGCGACCATCGCCATCGTCAAGGAACTGAAGGGTCTGGCCAAGCCTTGCGCTGACTCCAAGGCGATCGCCCAGGTTGGTACCATTTCCGCCAACTCCGACAACTCCATCGGCGACATCATTGCCGAAGCCATGGAAAAAGTCGGCAAGGAAGGCGTGATCACCGTTGAAGAAGGCTCGGGCCTGGAAAACGAACTGTCGGTTGTTGAAGGCATGCAGTTCGACCGTGGCTACCTGTCCCCGTACTTCGTCAACAAGCCAGATACCATGGTTGCCGAGCTGGACAGCCCGCTGATCCTGCTGGTCGACAAGAAGATCTCCAACATCCGCGAAATGCTGCCAGTGCTGGAAGCCGTTGCCAAAGCCGGCCGCCCACTGCTGATCGTGGCTGAAGACGTCGAAGGCGAAGCCCTGGCGACTCTGGTTGTGAACAACATGCGTGGCATCGTTAAGGTTGCAGCCGTCAAGGCTCCAGGCTTCGGCGACCGTCGCAAGGCCATGCTGCAGGACATCGCCGTTCTGACCGGCGGTACCGTTATCTCCGAAGAGATCGGCCTGAGCCTGGAAAGCACCACCCTGGAGCATCTGGGTAACGCCAAGCGCGTGATCCTGTCCAAGGAAAACACCACCGTGATCGACGGTGCTGGCAACGATGCCGATATCCAGGCTCGTGTGACCCAGATCCGTGCACAAGTGGCCGAGACCTCGTCCGACTACGACCGTGAAAAACTGCAAGAGCGTCTGGCCAAACTGTCCGGCGGCGTTGCGGTGATCAAGGTTGGCGCCGGTTCCGAAGTTGAAATGAAAGAGAAGAAAGCCCGCGTTGAAGACGCCCTGCACGCAACCCGCGCAGCCGTTGAAGAAGGCGTGGTACCTGGCGGCGGCGTGGCACTGGTTCGTGCTCTGCAAGCCATCAGCGAGCTGAAAGGCGACAACGACGACCAGAACGTCGGTATCCAACTGCTGCGTCGCGCTGTCGAAGCACCTCTGCGTCAGATCGTTGCCAACTCCGGCGACGAGCCAAGCGTAGTGGTCGACAAGGTCAAGCAGGGTTCGGGTAACTACGGTTACAACGCTGCTACCGGCGAATACGGCGACATGATCGAAATGGGTATCCTGGACCCAGCCAAAGTGACTCGTTCGGCTCTGCAAGCGGCTTCGTCGATTGCCAGCCTGATGATCACCACCGAGGCGATGATCGCTGAAATCAAGGAAGACGCTCCAGCTGGCGGCGGCATGCCAGACATGGGCGGCATGGGTGGCATGGGCGGCATGATGTAAGCCAGCCTTACACCTGTAGCGAAAAACCCCGCCTGCGAAAGCAAGCGGGGTTTTTTATTGCCTTGGATTTTGGCGCGGGGGCGCATTTTTCCTGGGGGGACCTGTGGGAGCGAGCTTGCTCGCGATGACGGTACATCAGTGCCAGATATGGAAACTGACACACCGCAATCGCGAGCGAGCTCGCTCCCACAGGGTTATTCCCATGCTCAGGCGTTAGCGGGTTGGTTCAGCGCTGCGCGATCAGCCATGGCAGCCGGTCGATACAGCACGAAGTAGTAACACCCCAGGCAGATCAGCCAACAGAACACCGCTGTCCACACGTTATGGGAGAAAAAATGCGCCCCTTGCATCATCCGACCCACGGAGAAAACGGTGCCCAGTGCGAAGGCAAATACCAGTGATTGACGGGCCAGGCGGGGACGGCGGTCGCGTAATACGAAGAACAGCGCAAACAGCGTGAACCCCGTTGCGGCATGTCCGCCGGGCCAGCAACGGCCGGGCTTGTCAGTGGCCGGGCGCGGGCTCAGCAATTCACTGTAGGTTTCCTTGCCGCCAAACTCCTTCAGGCTCCAAGGGCATTGCACCGCCGTCACGGCCTTCAGCGGCGTGACAAACGCCGTTGCCAGCGCTAGCGATAAGACCAGGCAACCGAGTTCACGCTTGAACGGTGTGAGGCGATCGACAAAAAACGAAGCGATGAACCCCGCGACCGCCAGGATGCAGAAGACGATGACCATCTGCTTGGCCCGGTCGTGCAGGATGTCTTCGAGAAAAAAACTATGCCGTCCGATGAATCCGCCCTCGGCCGCACTGTAGAAAAGCCTGGCAAGGTCCATGTCAAGCGTAGTCAGTTCCAGCACCACCAGGATCAGCGCAACAACTACAGGCACCCCCAGCGCGATTCCGAAATTCAATGGCCTTGAAACAGGGCGAAGGCTAGCGCAAACCATGGACAGTACCTTTTGTGGATGTTCTTGAGCAGCAGGTTGCGCCCAGTCTCGTCCGCGTCGCGTTGGGCAGGCGTGAATGCGGGGTGAAAAACTCGTCAATGCCCCAACCCCAGCCGAGACAACCCTAGCCGCGGAACACGCTTGGCCTTAAGCTGCGCGGGCCACGACGATTGCCTACGTGTGCAGGAGAGATGCCCATGCGAATTCTATTGGTCGAAGACAACCGCGACATCCTGGCCAACCTGGCCGATTACCTGGGACTCAAGGGTTATACCGTCGATTGTGCCCAGGATGGTTTGTCGGGTTTGCACCTGGCCGCGACCGAGCACTACGACCTGATCGTGCTCGACATCATGCTGCCAGGCATCGATGGCTACACCTTGTGCAAGCGCCTGCGTGAAGACGCCCGGCGTGATACGCCGGTGATCATGCTCACCGCGCGGGACCAGCTGGACGACCGCCTGCAGGGATTCAAGTCCGGGGCTGACGATTACCTGGTCAAGCCTTTTGCGTTGTCGGAGCTGGCCGCGCGGATCGAAGCGGTGATGCGTCGGGCCCAGGGTGGCGGGCGTCGCGCGTTGCAGGTCGGCGACCTGAGCTACGACCTCGACACGTTGGAAGTGACCCGTGAGGGCCGGTTGCTCAAGCTCAACCCCGTTGGCCTCAAGTTGCTCGCGGTACTGATGCAGAAAAGCCCCCACGTGCTGCGCCGGGAAATCCTCGAAGAAGCCCTGTGGGGCGATGATTGCCCGGACAGCGACAGCCTGCGCAGCCACGTCCACCAACTGCGCCAGGTGATCGACAAACCGTTCGAGAAACCACTGCTGCACACGGTGCATGGCGTCGGTTACCGCTTGGCCGAGGGCCGGGATGGAGTTTAAGCAGAGCCTTGCCCAACGGATCATCATCGCGTTCGCCTTGATGAGCGCGTTGGTGGCGGGCGCATTTGCCCTGGGCATCGTGGCAACCGTTCACCTGGTGGAGGAAAAACTGATTTCCGCCGGCCTTGGCGGTGACCTGCAACGTCTGCTGCTGATGGACAGCGTCTCCGACTGGAGTCATCGGCCTGAACCCGATCAGTTGTTCTATTTCAGCGGCGGTCCGGGTGACTTCGAGTTGCCCAAGGACCTGCGTCACCTGGATCGGGGTTTTCATGAAGTGTTTCGTGAGCAACTGTCCTACCACGCGATGGTGGAAATCGTTGACGGTCGCCATTACGTATTGTTGCAAGACCAGAGCGATTTCGAGGAACGCGAACGGGTACTGTTCGCCGTGGTGTTGGTGGGCTTCGTGCTCAGCCTGGCGCTGGCGGTATTCCTCGGATGGGTGCTGGCACGTCGAGTGATGGCACCTGTGGTGCGTCTGGCTCGCCAAGTGCGGCATCGCGACCAGCTCCTTGGACTTGCCCCGCCGCTCGCGCCGGACTATGCCGCCGACGAAGTGGGCGAGCTGGCCGTGGCGTTCGACGCTACGTTGGGCCGATTGCGCCAAGCCTTGACCCGTGAACGTTTGTTCACCAGCGACGTCAGCCATGAATTGCGCACGCCGTTGATGGTCCTGGCCACGTCTTGCGAATTGCTGTTGGAAAACCCGGCGCTTGACCAGCGGGGGCGTACCCAGGTTGAACGCATCAACCGGGCCAGTGAGGAGATGCGTGAGTTGGTGCAGACCTTCCTCATGCTTGCCCGGGCCCAGCGCGAAGACAATGGAATCTCCCCTCGCTCGACCCTTGGACAGGTAGCGGACAACCTGCTCGGTGTCTGGCGCGCGCCGATCGAGTCCAAAGGTTTGACGTTGATCTTCGAGCCCGGGCAAACGGCCGATACGCTGTACAACGCCACATTCCTGACCGCCGTCATGGGCAACTTGCTGCGTAATGCCTTGCATTACACCGACCAGGGGTTTATCCGCGTCTCCCTGACGGTCACTGGGTTCATGGTCGAGGACAGCGGCGTGGGCATCCCCGAAGAGAAGCGCGAGGCGATGTTCGAGCCATTCGTGCGAGGTAATGAAAAGCGTGGCGAGGGCTTGGGGCTGGGCCTTTCGCTGGTACAGCGAATCTGCGAGGACCAGGGCTGGACAGTGAGCCTCAGTACGATGGAGCCCAACGGTTGCCGTTTCGAGGTGGAGCTGAATCCAAAGGGTTGAAGTGCGTCCCGGAAAAGCCTTGAAATGATTGGTTCAGATCCATGACGGTTTTTTCACGAGGCGATGACACATCTGTTCATAGGCTGGGCCCATCAACAACGGAGGGCCCCCCATGTCCAAAGCCATCAAGCTGGATTTTTCCGAAAAGTACGACGAGCAACACGCCAGGCAATATTTCCACAAACACCGCAGCGGGTTCAGCCGCCGCCTCTCCAATCGGCGCGACCAGCAACTGGCGCGCCGCGCCTTGGCCCTGGCCGGTGACCCTGGCCTGGTACTGGACCTTCCCTGTGGCGCCGGACGTTTCTGGCCCTTGTTGGCCGAGAAATCGAACCGGGTCATCATCGGCGCGGACAATTCCGCAGCCATGCTGCAAACAGCAATGAGCGTCCAACCCGCCGATGTCGTAAAACGGGTACAACCTTTGCACACTTCTGCGTTCGACATCGCCTTGCCTGATAACGCCGTTGACAGCATTTTCTGCATGCGTTTGTTGCACCACATCGGTGAACCCGCGCATCGCCTGGCAATCCTGCGTGAATTCGGGCGTGTCAGCCGCGACAGCGTCATCGTTTCATTGTGGGTCGATGGCAATTTCAAGGCTTGGAAACGCAAGCGTCTTGAGCGAACCCGTGGGCAGAAAGACTACCAGAACCGATTTGTGTTACCGGTTGCTACAGTGGAGGCCGAATTTCGACAAGCTGGCTTCCGCATCCAGGAACAACTGGATTTCCTACCGCTCTATGCCATGTGGCGAGTTTATGTATTACGCAAGGGGTAATGGGCATGGTTGTACAAGCAGTAGAAGCCCCGGCGGCTTCTCGCAGTTGCTTTGATCATTTTTGGAATCAAAGGGGTGACTGGGTAGAGGAACCCAACACGCGGCGGGGCGGTGAAAGCGGTGTGCAACGGATCAACGACGGCGACGGATTGCTCTATTCCAAGCGCCAGACCGGCCATATCTACCGCAGCTTGTTGCACCCCTTCGGCCGTCCGACTGTCTTGCGCGAAGAGCGAGCCTTGGTGGCCCTGACAGAACTCAATGTCACGGTGCCCCAGGTGGTTTTCTGCGGTGCGCAGAGGGACCCGGTACATAAATGGCGCGCGCTGTTGGTTACCCAAGCGTTGGACGGTTTCGAGGAAATCGAACAATGGTACGCCGCGGGTGGGCGCGAACGTCATGGCGAGGCGGTGCATGACCGTATCCTCCAGGCGTTGGCCGAAAACCTGGCTCGCATGCACAAAGGGCGCTGGCAGCATGGCTGTCTTTATATCAAGCACGTATTCGTGCGTGTAACAGGGGAGGGCGAGTCGGCCAAGGCTGAAATCGCACTGCTGGACCTGGAAAAATGCCGTCAACGCCTGACTGCCCGCAGCGCGGCCGCCCACGACATGAGGCAGCTGCGGCGCCATTCGTCGTTCCACGATGGCGACTGGAAAAAACTCGTCTACTTTTATACAACGGCGTTTGGCAGCGCTATCAAAGGTTTATAGCGATGAAAGTAGAAATTGCTAGAGGTTTGTTCTTGATCGGAGCCCTGGCAGTTACGTCAATGGCGGTGGCGGTATGGGAACAGCCGCGCTCGCAGATTCTCAGTGCCTCCACGGTGGGCGCCCATTGCCCTGTGCCTCGGATTGCCAAGGCCAGCGAGGCGATCCAACCGGACAACGATCTGCTGTTGTTCATGTTTGGCCTGTCTCAAGGCATGAAGCCGCAAAGTTGAGTTTCATGACTTAAAACAAAGGCCTCGCATTTGCGAGGCCTTTGTTTTTTTAGGTCAGCATTGTTCCGGCAGCCTGTGTTACCGCTTCTGCGGTTTTGCCAGCAAGGTGTAGACGCAAGGCAATACGAACAGTGTGAACAAGGTACCCACCGACATTCCCGTGGCGATCACTGTGCCGATGTCGAAGCGGCTCACCGCCCCGGCACCGGTGGCCAGGATCAACGGCACCATGCCGAATACCATCGCCGCAGTGGTCATCAACACTGGCCGCAGACGAATCGATGCGGCTTGTTCCACGGCCTCGCGCGGGCTCAGCCCTTGTTCCTTGCGTAGCTGGTTAGCGAACTCGACGATCAGGATGCCGTGCTTGCTGATAAGCCCGATCAACGTAACCAGGCCTACCTGGGTATAGATGTTCATGCTCGACCAGCCGAGGAACAGCGGGATCAATGCGCCGCAGATTGACAAGGGCACCGTCACCAGGATTACCAGCGGATCCCGGAAGCTCTCGAACTGCGCCGCCAGCACCAGGAAAATGATCGCCAGGGCCAGGGCGAAGGTTCCCCACAACGCGCTGCCTTCTTGTACGAATTGGCGTGAAGCCCCTGCGTAGTCGAAGGCGAACCCCACCGGTGCTTCCTCGCGAGCGATCTGGCGGACCGTCTCGATGGCCTCGCCCATGCTCACCGTGGGGAAACCCGAGATCGTCACGGCGTTGAGCTGCTGGAACTGGTTCAGTTGCCGCGGTCGTGCCTGGTCGCTGACCTTGATCAGCGTCGAGAGCGGGAGCGATTCACCCTGAGCATTCTTGACGTAGTAGTTGTTCAGCCAGTCCGGATTGTCCCGGAACGGTCGTTCGACCTGGGCTATTACCTTGTAGCTGCGTCCTTCCAAGGTAAAGCGGTTGATCTCCGACTCGCCCAGCAACGTCGCCAGGGTTCCGCCCAGGTCCTGCATGGAAACACCCATCTGGGCAGCCTTGGCCCGATCGATATCCACCACGACCTCGGGCTTGTCGAAAGCCAGGTCAATGTCCATGAAGGCGAACTTGCCGGACTCTAGCGCCCGTTTCTTGACTCGCTCGGCAATTTGCAGAAGCGTCGTGTAGTCCTTCGGCGAATTGATGACGAACTCGAAGGGCAACCCTTCGCCCGTGCCCGGCAGCGAGGGCAGGTTGAAGCCAAAGATCTGCAGGCCCGGGATGCTTTCCAGCTTGGCCTGGACCTCCGGCAGGATCTCCATCTGGGTGCGGTTGCGTTCGTTCCAGGGCTTGAGCAGGAACCCGCCGATGCCCGACTGCACGCCGTTATAGCCGTTGATCTGAAAGGAAGAATAGTACTCAGGGAATTCCTTGAAGATCGTGATGAAGTGATCGGTATAGGCGTTCAGGTAATCGAGGTTGGTCGTCTTTGGTGCATTGGCCATCATGAATATGATGCCCTGGTCTTCGTCTGGCGCCAGCTCGGACTTGGTGAACATGATCAATACCGGTATCAACAGCAGCACGATCACCGCAAACACCAGCACCACGGGCCTGGTTTCGAGCGTGGCATGAAGCATGCGCTGGTAACGGTTCTTCAGGCGTTCGAAGATTACGTCCAGCCGATGGGCCAGCCCCGAGGAATTCTGGTCATGGCGCAGCAGCATCGCGCACATCATCGGCGACAGGGTCAGGGCGACGATGCCGGATATCACCACCGCCCCGGCCAAGGTCAGGGCGAACTCCTTGAACAGCGCGCCCGTCAGGCCTTCGAGCAGGCCGATAGGCGCGTAAACCGCCGCCAGCGTGATGGTCATCGAAACCACCGGCATGGCGATTTCCCGGGCGCCTTCTATGGCAGCGTCGAACGGGGTCTTGCCTTCCTCCATATGTCGATGGATGTTCTCCACCACCACGATGGCATCATCCACCACCAGGCCGATCGCCAACACCATGGCCAGCAGTGTCAGCAGGTTCATGGAATAGCCCATCAACTGCATGAAGAACATGACCCCGATCATCGACAGGGGAATGGTCACCACCGGGATGAGCACCGAACGCAAGGCGCCGAGGAACAGGAACACCACGACAATGACGATCAGGACCGCCTCAAACAGGGTTTTTACCACCTCGTCGATGGAGGCCTGGATGAAGAGCGTGGCGTCGTAGGCGATCTCGGCCTTGAGGTTGGTCGGAAGCTGGGCTTCCATCTCCGGCATGATCTTGCGAACTTCCTTGATCACATCCAGCGGGTTGGCGCCGGGCGTGGCCTTGATGCCGATGTACACCGAGGGCGTGCCGCCAAAGGAACTGATGGTGTCGTAGTTTTCGGCGCCCATCTCCACCCGCGCCACGTCCTGTAGCAAGACGCGGCTGTCGCCGTCGGTCTTGAGGGGTATGCCTGCGAAGGCTTCGGCGGACTTGAGTTCGGTGTTGGCGTTGATGCTGGTGACGACGTATTCGCCTTTCACCTCGCCGGCGGCGGAGACGAAGTTGTGCTGGCGCACGGCGTTGGTCACGTCGGCGGCGGTCAGGCCAAAGCCCGCGAGCTTGACCGGGTCCAGCCACAAGCGCATGGCAAAGACCTGGTTGCCGAGGATCTCCGCTTCGGCCATGCCGGGCAGTGTCGCCAGCTTCGGCTGGATCACCCGCGACAGGTAGTCGGTAATCTGCGGGTTGTTCAGTTCCTTGCTGAAGAAACTGATGTACATCAGCGCCGAGGCATCGGCAGCCTCACGGCTGAGCACCGGGTCCTCGGCATCCTGGGGCAACTGGTTCTTGACTTCGTTGGCCTTGGCCAGCAGTTCGGTGAAGAGCCGGTCGCTGTTGGAGCCAATGCGGGCATAGACCGAGATCACCGAGAAATTCTGCCGACTGACCGAGGTCATGTAGTCGATGCCCTCGGCACTGGCCAGGCTCTGTTGCATCGGCTGGGTGATGTAGCCCTGGATGGTCTCGGCGTTGGCCCCGGGATAGGCGGTGGTCACCGTGATCAGCGCGTTTTCCATTTGTGGATACTGACGCAGGGGCAGTTTGCTCCAGGCCTGGAAGCCCAGCAGCACGATCAACAGGCTGACCACGGTGGCGAGCACCGGGCGGCGGATGAACGGATCGGTAAAAGCCATGGGGGTTCCTTGATCAGTCCGCGCGCGGCGAGCTGTTCTGTTCGGTCAGGGTCTTGTCGTCACTGATGGCGACGGGCGTACCGTTGTCCAGCTTGATCTGGCCGCCGATGACCACTTCCTCGCCACTTTGCAGGCCCTTGGTCACCAGGACTTGCCCGTCCCGGCGCTCTCCCGTTTCGACGAAGCGGCGCTCGGCAATCAGGACCGGCTGGCCCTTGTCATCTTTCTCGACATTGCCGTCGGCGGCTTTCTTCTGGGTCACTACGTACATGGAGTTGCCGTAGAGGGTGTAGGTCACGGCGCTTTCCGGTACGACGATCCCGGCAGCCACGTCCGGCAGGATCACCTGCAGGTCGGCGAACATGCCGGGCAGCAGCTTGCCGTCGGGGTTGGCGAGGGTCGCGCGCACCAGCACGTTGCGGGTGCTGTCCTCGACCTTGGGATTGATGGCGCTGATGGTGCCGACGAACGTCTGGCCTGGGTAGGCCGAGACATTGACATTGACGGGTTGGGCCACGGCGAGTCGAGGCACCGACTGTTCCGGGACATAGAAATCCACATACAGGCTGCTGAGGTCCTGCAGGGTGGCGATCACCGTGCCGCTGGCCAGGTAATCGCCGATGTCCACCTGGCGAATGCCGATGGTGCCGCTGAACGGCGCGACGATGTGTTTCTTTGCCAGCGAGGCCTTGAGCTGGTTGACCGTGGCCTGGTTTTTCTTCAACTGGGCTGAGAGCCGGTCGAACTCACCCTTGGAAATCGCCTGGCTGCCTACCAGTTGCCGGCCCCGGCCGAAATCCAGCTGCGACAGGCCAAGGTCCGCCTGGGCGGTTTCCAGCAGGGCGCTTTCGACTTCGGTGTCCAGTTGCAGGAGCGGTTGGCCGGCCTTGACCTTCTGCCCCGATTCGAACTGAAGCTTTTGTACCGTCCCGGCAATTTCCAGGCTCAGGTCAACGCCTTGCGAGGCCTTGAGGCTGCCGACGGTGGGCAGGCGAGACTGCCAGGGCTGCTCGGTGGCCTTGGCCACGGCAACGCTGACTGGTGGTTTCGGGGCAGAAAACATCTGGATCTGCTGGTAGATGGAGAAGGCCTTGTAGCCTGCCAGCAACAGCACCACCAGCAGGACAACACCCAACATGATCAGCATGCGGCGTCGCAGCATGTTCCACTTCCTTGGAAAAGAGCTGAGAGAAAATACAGATAGGCGGGCACATTACCCTGAGTGCGCGGGGTATTCCAGATGCTCTAGGGTCGGTGGGGTGTAGGATTGTTCCGAAAAATCAGGGCGCCTTGCACCGACGCCCTTCGCTCCCTCGCTCAGGCCAGGTGCAAATGGTTGTCCCAGAGCCCTGCCGGCAGGTCCAGCGGTTTTGCAACCAATTGTGATTGACGGCAATCGTAGTAGCGGCAGCGCCCTTGGCCCGACGTCACGACGAAGCCGTCGGCCACCGCGCCGACTCCGGCGCAATCCGGCAAAGGCGCGTCCAGGCGAACCTCGCCGCTATCCAGGTCCCAAATGAAAAAGCGGTTGCCCCGTGGAGCCGTCAGGGCCACCAGGCGCAGTTCGCTGTGCACGGCGACGCTGGCGGTGTAGTGCCCCATGGCTTGCAATTGGTATTCGGGCACCGGGAACGCCTTGAAGGGTTGGCCCGGGCGCTTGATCGCCAGCAGTTCCGACGGCTCGTGGGCCGCCCCCATGAATTGCTGGCCGGAGACGATGGTCCCGTCGCTGGCAATGCCCAAATGGCGCACGCTGTTCATTTGCTGAGGGAGGGTTTCCTTGCTCAACAACGTGCCGTCGCGCTGCATCAGCACCAGGCTGGGTTCCATGGCATCGAGATTCATCTCGACCCGGCTCTCGGCCTCGGTGCGGATGCCGCCGTTGGCCACCACCAGCGTCTCGCCGTCGGGCATCCACGACACCTGATGAGGACCGATGCCATGGGTTGGAATTTCGCCGCTGTGCACCAGCCGCTCGCCTTCGAAGCGGTACATGCCCAGCAGGCCGCGGCCCGGATCGCGAGTGTCGTTCTCCGTGGTGTACAACCATTCGCCACCCTTGTGGATCACCGCATGGCCGTAGAAATGCCGGTTCGGCCGCGAGGCGATGGTTTGTAGCAGCCTGCCGTCGCGCAGGTCGATCAGATAGCTTTCGGTGCCTGGACGGCGGGCAACGAAAAACGCGATCGGCAGCGTCGGGTGATTGATGATGTCATGGCAGCGCTGGCCGACCTGGGTGGCGAACACCCGGGTGCCGTCCAATCGATAGCCGACGGCGAAGTGATTGCCTTCACCATCGTCCCGTGCCGAAAGCAGCAGCGGACTCTTGTCCTTTTGCTTGAACAGCGTCCAGCCGCCCAGGGTAACCGCGCCCAGCAGCAAGCTGCCGAGCGCCAGAGCCTGACGTCGAAACATGATCAGTCACCGTCGTTGGCGTTGAAGCCCAGTTGAATGCCCAGCGCCTTGGCCAATTCGCCTTCATGCAGGCGGTGGACGACGTTGAGGCTGTCGTACAACTCGTTGAGTTGCTGGCGCCCGGCGTCGTCGCCGAGCATTTCGGTAAGCGAGCGTTGGCTGCTGGCAAAAAGCTTCAGCGACGCGTCGTAGGCAGCGTCGATTTTGTCGGCCAGCGGTTTCTGGTCGCTTGGCAGCAGGCCGCGCAGGCCTTTGTTGTCGACGCCGGCCCACACGGTCCTGGCGGCTTTCAGGCTGGCTTCCAGCCCTTGCAGCGAAGACTGGCTGCGCCAGGCGTCGGCCTGGAATGGTTGCGGCACGCCCTTGCTCTGGCGGCCCATCGGCGTACCGAGTTTTTTCTTCAGGGTGTCCAGCGCAGTGACCTGGACCCGTAGCAGATCGGCGATCGCTTCGTGGGAATCGGCGTAGCGTTGGTTGGGAAACTTGCTCATCTGGGCGAGCATGCCGTCGTTGCTGTTCCAGCCCGACAGGATTTCTTCGGCCAGTTGCTTCTGACGTTCGCCGATGGCGGTAAGCAGCGGGCAGTACTTGGCTTTCTGAGCGCTGTCGGCCATGTCGATTTTCGCGTCGAACAACAGGTATTCATAGGCCGAGAGCCCTTGCACGACCACGCTGGACTCGGCCAGGCCGGCGGCGTCGATCTGCGGCTGGCTGTTGACCAATTGCTCGACCTGGCGACCGACCAGGTTCTTCTTGTCGGGCCAGAATTGCACCTGCCAGGCGCGGTTGCCCTCGGCCAGCGGACCGATCAGCAGCGGTTGCAGCTCTGCCCAGGCTTTTTGCGCCTTGAGGAAATCGGCGCGCGCGGTTTCCAGGTTTTCCTTGCCTTGGCAGAACGCCAGGGCGCTGGTCGCCAACTGCCGGTCAGCTTCGACCCAGCGGCTGTAGGTCGGCAGGATCACCTGCTTGGCAATGGCGGCCGACGTGACCGCCTGCGGGTCCTGGGGCGAGCAAGCGCCGAGGGCGATGGCGGCGAGACTGGTGAATAACAGCTTGGGACGGAACATGTCGGGCTCCCGTTTCGGAAATCAAGTTTAAAGAGAATTCAGGAAAGCCAACAACGCAGCGCGCTGCTCGGCATTGAATGCTAGAACCTGTCGCTGCGCCGCCTGGGCTTCGCCGCCATGCCACAGCACGGCTTCGAGCAGGTTGCGGGCGCGACCATCATGCAGGAATTGGGTATGGCCGTTGACGGTCTCGGTCAGGCCGATGCCCCAGAGCGGCGGGGTCCGCCAGTCACGACCGCTGGCCTTGAACTCGCTGCGGTTGTCAGCCAGGCCTTCGCCCATGTCGTGCAGCAGCAGGTCGGTGTAGGGGCGGATGACCTGGTTCGCCAGCTCCGGTTCGGCAGCATTGGCGGACGTAGTGTATTTGGGGGTGTGGCAGGATTGGCAGCCCGCCTGGAAAAACAGATTCTTGCCCGCCAGCACCTGGGGCGAATCCACATCGCGGCGGGCCGGCACCGCGAGGTTGCGACTGTAGAACAACACCAGGCGCAGGATGTTATCGCTGACTTCCGGCTCGCCCTGTGGGCCGTTGCCGTTGGGCGCGCGTTTGCAATCGGCCTGGGCCTCGGTGCAATCGTCGAACGGCCGCAGACTGGTTGTCAGGCCCATGTCCCCGGAAAACGCATGAACGTTCTGTTGATTGAGGTTCGGCTGGCCGGCCTTCCAGCCGAACCTCCCCGGCACGGCCTTTTGCTGGACATCGTCCCAGACCATGTTCGGACGGCCGGCGATACCGTTTTTCGCCCGCGCCTGAGCCTGGGCATTCGCCAGGATGGCGTCTTCAGGGATGGCCTCGAGCAAACCCAGGCCGATCATGGGCGGGGCGACGCGGGCCGAAAAACGCGTGTCGGGGTGCATCGGGCCATAACCCAATCGAGTGATCTGCAAGGCCGGCTTGCGCAGCTCCACGACGGTGCCGTCGGCAAAACGCACCGGCACCGGGGTGTAGTCGACTCGTACCTTGCCCTCCGGCGCGACGCCAGGAACCGACATGTCTTGCAATTGCGCGCCATAGACCGGCTCCGGCACGACGCCGAGCTGCTCGATGACCTTGGCGTAGGGGGGCGCGTCAGGAATCGACAGGCGCACCAGCATCGATACCGCGCTGCTCGCATCGGGTGCCGGTGGATGGCCGCGTCCATCCTTGATATGGCAATTCTGGCAGGCGTTGGTATTGAATAGCGGTCCGAGGCCGTCGCGGGCGGTCGTGGTCGAGGGCGCAATCACCCACGGGCTGCGGAAGAAACTGTTACCGACGCTGAAATCCACGCGTCGCGAGGGGGGCAGGTTGGCCGAAGGCAGGGAGAACGCGTTCTGATCAGCCTTGCGCACCGTCGCGCCGCCGCCGGACTTGGCTTCGCCGGGTTCGGCCTGGGTGAAACGCGGGGCGTCATCGCAGGCACTCAGGCCCAGGGCCAGGAACAGAGCGCATAAGCGAAGAGGCAACGACAACATTGGAAATCCTGCGGGACGAGTGAAACGCGGGCGCAAAGTCTAACAGGGCGGGGCAGTTTGAATAAGAGGAATTATCGTTTGGTTTGATCGGGGTGCACTTGATTCCTGTGGCGAGGGAGCTTGCTCCCGCTGGGGTGCGAAGCAGCCCCAAAACCAGGCGCCGCGGTGCAACAGGTAAATCCAGCCAACCGGTTTGCGACTGCTGCGCAGCCGAGCGGGAGCAAGCTCCCTCGCCACGGGTTCACTGTTGTTCTGTAGGGGAGACCACCGCCCCTGGCACCAACGGCAATTCCAGCGTCGCAATGAATCCGCCCTCGGGATGGTTGGCCAGTCCCAGCGTGCCGCCATGGCGCTCGGCGGCGCGGCGGGCGATCGCCAGGCCCAGGCCGTGGCCAGCGGCGGTCTGGCCGGGGGCGCGGTAGAACGGTTCGCCCAACTGGCCCAGATGCTCCGCCTCCACGCCAGGCCCGTGATCGCGCACGCTGATAAGAATTCGTTCCCCCTGGCGCACCGCGCGCATTTCAACGGGCTGCCCGTTGGGACTGAAGCGCTGTGCATTGCGCAACAGGTTGTCCACGGCCCGCTCGATCATGGTCGGCCAGCCCTTGAGGGTCAGGCCCGGTTCCGTTTCCAACTGCACGATCTGCTCCGGTGAAGCCATCTGGGCGTCTTTTTGCAGGTTGATCAGCAGACCGTTGAGATCAACTTCTTCGGCGCTGGCGTTGTCGGCATCGACCCGCGCCAGAACCAGGATTTCACTGATCAGCGCTTCCAGGCGATCACATTCGCGGGTCAGGCGCGGCCAGAGTTTTTCGCGCTCTTCGGGGCTGGCCCGCTCCGCCAGCGCCAGGGCGATGCGCAGTCGGGCCAAGGGCGAGCGCAGTTCATGGGACACGTCGCGCAGCAATTGGCGCTGGCTGGCGATCAGGCTCTGCAGGCGCGCACCCATGCGGTTGAAATCGGTGGCCAACACGCCAAACTCGTCCCGTCGGTTGGCCAGCTTGGCGAGGCTGTTCTGCTGGTAGGTCGCTTGTCCCAGATCGTGCACCGCGCCGCGCAGCCGGCTCAACGGCCGGGTGATGGAAAGCGTCACCAGCAGGCTGAACAGGGTCAGCACCACCAGCGCAATCGCCAAGGCGCTGAGGGGCCAGAGCAGGCTGTCGCGATGCCAGGCGTCCAATTCGGGGTGGGGAATGCGATAGATGAACAGATAGGTGTCGCCGGTCTTGGCGCTGGTGAATTCGTCGGTCAGGCGCCGCCAGGGCAGGCGGCGTTCGTCGTTGTTCTGTCGCGCCTCGAAGGCAGCGGCCCGATGTGGGAACGTGCCGCGCACCACCGGGTCGCCGCTTTCGTTGAGCACCTGGACATCGACGTGATACTCGCGCTTGCGTTGTTTGAGGATGTCCTGGGCGGCATCTTCGCCCTGGCTTTCGTAAGTCTGCGTCCACTCTTCGGCCAGGGTGTTGAGGCCCGGATGGCGGCTGAGGATCCAGGCGTCCTGGTTCAACATATGGCCCAAGAGAATCGAAAGTCCCGCCACCAGAGCGATGGCCAACCAGAAGCTGGCCAGGACGCGCCAGAACAATGAACGCACGGAGTTATCCTCGAAAACAAAGAAAGCCCAACGGCGATGTGCCGTTGGGCTGATGGTGCTTCAGTGCATTATTGCGCTTTTTGCGGCTGTTGCGCTTTCCAGGCCTTGAATTCGGCCCATTCGGCCCGACGTTCGGCGCGTTTTTTCTGGATCGCATCAAACGCCTTTTGCTGCTCGGGTTTCAACAGACCGCGGATCTGCGCATCGACTTTCTGATGCCGAGCGTCCATTTCATCTTTCATGGCTTTCTGGTCGGCTGGCGAGAGCTTGGCCAGGTATTTGTCCACCAGTTCCCGTTGTTCGTGGCGTTGCTCGCCCATGATCTGGCGGATCTGCTGGCGTTGTTCACGGCTCAGGTCCAGTTGGCTGTACGGGCCTTTATCGTGCATCTGGCCGCCGTGGCGCGGGCCATCCATCGGGCCCATCGGGCCTGGACCTTCGGGCATGGCCATGGCGACGGTCGGCAGGGCAGCGGCGAACAGCAGGGCGGTAAAGGTCTTGCGCATGGTGTCTCTCCTTGTCTCATTCCCGGTCAGTTCCGGATGTGTGCAGATTACGGAGATCAAGGTCAGCGGCGGTCAGGGGTGGGTAAAGCTTGGGTAAAGACGTTTTTGTGCAGACCTGACAAATCTCGGAGTCTGAACACAATCCCCGTGGCGAGGGAGCTTGCTCCCGCTGGGCCGGTCCGACGCTTCGGGCGAAGCGGCTCCAAAGATCTTGCGGTTGCTGCGCAACCGAGCGGGAGCAAGCTTCCTCGCCACAGGGTTAGCCATGTCTCTTGGTTCAAGCCGTGTTCAAAGGCTGTAGTAATACCCCCGGCTACGCAGGGCCACGATGCGCGGCCTGCCGTCGGGGTGGGGGCCGATTTTCTTGCGCAGGTTGCTTACGTGCATGTCGAGGCTGCGGTCGTACAGGGTCAGCTTGCGGCCCAGGGCGATCTGCGCCAGCTCCTGCTTGTCCAGGGGCTCGCCCGGCTGCTTGAGCAACGCTTCGAGCAGGCGGCTTTCAGATACGGTGAGGGTTTGTTCCTGTTCATCGATGTTGACCACCCCCCGCACAGGGCTGAAGGTCAGGTCACCCAGTTCGATCTGGCTGGAAACCGCCGCCGGATGGCTGCGACGCAACACGGCCCGCAGGCGGGCGGTCAGTTCCCGTGGGTCGCAGGGCTTGGCCAGGTAATCGTCAGCGCCCAGCTCCAGGCCAAGGATGCGGTCCAGCGGCTCGCCACGGGCCGAGAGCATCAGCACCGGCAGCTCCGGGTGATCGTTGCGCAGTTGCTTGAGCAGTTCCAGGCCGCTGCCGTCGGGCAGCATCACATCCAGCACCACCGCCGAGGGGGCGGTTTCGGCCAGGGCCTTGCGGGCGCTCAGGCCATCGTGGCAAGCACGGACCTGGAAACCTTCCTGGCCCAGCCAACTGCCAAGGAGCTCACACAGCTCCTGGTCATCATCTATCAGTAACAGCTCGCTCATGACTCACTCAATTTAGCCATTGCCGACGTTGTCTACGTCCACCGCTGGCAAAGATACCGCAGAGCAGGGCCAATAGCGCTACCCCGGCGCCAATGACGAACCATTGCTGTTGGTCAGTCAGCAGGCGTGGCAGGGGGTTGGCCTGGGCTTCCTTGAGTTGCAGCCTCAGGCGCTGGTTTTCCTGACGCAGCCGTCCCACCAGCGCGGTTTCGCGCTCGCCGTTGGCGTTCTGCAGTTGTTGAGTCAGTTCTTCACGCATGCGCTCGCTGTCTTTCAAGCGTTGCTGCAGTTCGGTGATATGGCCACCCGCGCTCAAGGACAAGGGCGCCGAATGAGCGGCCTCCATGCTTTCCTCGCCGTGGGCGGGCGCCCCGATCGCTAACGTGACCAACAACAGGCACAACGGACCTTTGCGCATTGCAACTCCTGAATTCCAATCGAGATTAGGCTGATTAGACAGGTTGTCGGCAGGCCGACGAGAACAATGAGCAAATGAGCAAATGAGCAAATGAGCAAATGAGCGCAATGAGCCAGGACGGCTCATCGCGCCCGGAGGGTTACGGCAGGACTTGCTTGAACGGCTTGACCATGACATTGGCATAGACGCCGGCCGTCACGAACGGGTCGGCCTCGGCCCAGGCTTGCGCGGCGGCCAGCGAGTCGAACTCCGCCACGATCAGGCTGCCAGTGAAACCGGCGGCGCCTGGGTCGTTGCTGTCCACCGCAGGGTGCGGCCCGGCCAGCACGACGCGACCTTCGGCCTTGAGCTTTTGCAGGCGCTCCAGGTGCTCGGGGCGGGCGGCCAGGCGTTTTTCCAGGGAATCGGCAACATCGGTAGCAATGATTGCGTAGAGCATGTCAGTCCTCGGTTTTTGGCGTGGTGGGGTCGGCATCGTGCAGATGGCGGGACAGGTAGATCCCCTGGCCGATCAGGAACAGCAACGTCATGCCCAGGCTGCCGAAGACCTTGAAGTCGACCCAGTACGCCTGGAACGTGAACGCAACGAACAGATTGGCGGCGCCGCAGAACAGGAAGAATGCGATCCAGGCGATGTTCAAGCGGGTCCAGATCACTTCTGGCAGGTTGATGGCGTGCCCCATGATGCGCTTGATCAACAGGCGATCACCGATGAAGTGACTGCCGATGAAGGCCAGGGCAAACAGCCAGTTGACCACCGGGGCTTTCCATTTAAGGAAGGTCTCACTGTGAAAGGCCAAGGTCAGGCTGCCGAATACAAGGCAGGCAATCAGGGTCAGCCACTGGCTTTTCTCCAGCTTGCGCTGGGAGATGAACAGCGCGCCGTAGACCACCAGGGAGCTGATGATCAACACCGCGGTGGCGCTGTAGATACCACCTACAGTCAAGGAGTGACCGGCAATGTCGACGGTTCGAGGATCAAGCTTGTAGACGATGAAAAACAGCAGGAGCGGGATGAAATCGATGAATTGTTTCACAGTGGCAGCCAGGAGCAGGATGTGGCGGCATAATAACAAACATCCTTGGCCGCGATAGGGCCAGCTGATTTGAGGTAACAAAGTCTCGTGAATGTTGATTTGCACTGCCATAGCACGGCCTCCGATGGCGCCCTGGCGCCTGCGGTTCTGGTGGCGCGGGCGTACGAGCACGGCGTGCGAGTCCTGGCCCTGACCGACCACGATACCCTGGAAGGCCTCGATGAGGCGCGTAGCGCCGCGACCGCCTTGGGCATGCAGTTGGTCAACGGGGTCGAATTGTCCTGTACCTGGGGCGGAGCGACCATCCACGTGCTGGGCTACGGTTTTGATGTCAACGCACCGTCCCTGGTCCAGGCCATTGTCGAGCTGCGCGACGGTCGTTGGCTGCGTTCCGAAGAAATCAGCCGCAAGCTCGCCCTCAAGGGCATGCCCGGTGCGCTGGAAGGCGCCCGGCAGATCCAGCAAGAGCTGGGCGATAGCGGCAACGCGCCGGCCCGGCCACATTTTGCCGACTGGATGGTGCGCGAAGGTTTCGTCAAGGACCGCGCCGAAGCCTTTCGCAAATGGCTGGGGGCCGGCAAGCTGGGGGACGTCAAGCAGCATTGGCCGACGCTCGAGGAAACGGTCGGGACGCTGCGGGCCGCCGGAGCCTGGATCAGCCTGGCGCATCCCTGGCACTACGATTTCACCCGCAGCAAACGCCGGCGCCTGATAGCCGACTATATTCAAGCAGGGGGCCATGCCATCGAAGTGGTCAATGGCCATCAGCCGGCCGAACAGGTCGGCAGCCTGGCGATCCTCGCCCGGGAGTTTGGACTGCTGGTGAGCGCCGGCAGCGATTTCCATGGCCCGGGGGGCTGGTCCGAGATTGGCGAATACCGCCCCTTGCCGGAAGATCTGCCACCACTATGGTGTAGATTCAAACATGATCCCGTTATCGCTGACGTCTGAACAGGTAGAACACGTGAGTCAATTTTTCCAGATTCATCCGGAAAACCCGCAAGCGCGCCTGATCAAACAGGCGGTGGAAATCATCCGTAGCGGTGGCGTAGTGGTTTATCCCACCGACTCGTCCTACGCCATTGGTTGCCAGATCGGCGATAAAAACGCCGTCGAGCGGGTAAGACGCCTGCGTCAGTTGGATGACAAGCACAACTTCGCGCTCATCTGCAGCGATCTTTCACAGTTGGGGTTGTTCGCCAAGATCGATACCGGCACCTTCCGCTTGCTCAAGGCCCATTTACCGGGACCGTACACCTTCATTCTCAATGCCACGCGGGAAGTCCCGCGGCTGCTGCTGCACCCGAAAAAGCGCACCATCGGCCTTCGGGTGCCAAGCCATCCCATTGCGCTGGCGCTGTTGGCGGAGCTGGGTGAGCCCTTGATGAGCGTGACACTGATCATGCCCGGCGAGACCGATCCGTTGACCGACCCCTACGAGATTCGCCAGTTGCTCGAACACCAGGTCGACCTGATCATCGACGGCGGTTCCGGTGGCATGAAAGCGTCCACCGTGATCAATCTGGCTGACGGCGAGCCGCAAGTGGTGCGCGTCGGTTGCGGTGATCCGACGCCGTTCATGGTCGAGGCCTGAATGTCGGTGGTGGAAACGGTTGTCGACAGCGTAGACAGCCAGGCCGGCGCGCAGCAGGAGTTGCCGTTCGCCATGGTCTACGGCCAGGCGGTCATGGAAATGCCGTTGGACCTGTACATTCCGCCGGATGCGCTGGAGGTTTTCCTTGAAGCCTTCGAAGGCCCGCTCGACCTGCTGCTGTACCTGATCCGCAAACAGAACATCAATATCCTCGACATTCCCGTGGCGGAAATCACCCGCCAGTACATGGGTTACGTCGAGTTGATGCAATCGGTGCGTCTGGAGCTGGCGGCGGAATACCTGGTGATGGCGGCGATGCTGGCCGAGATCAAGTCACGCATGCTGCTGCCGCGCTCGGCCGAGGTCGAAGAGGAAGAAGACGATCCCCGGGCCGAGCTGATCCGCCGCTTGCAGGAATACGAACGCTTCAAGGCGGCCGCCGAAGGCATCGACGGCTTGAGCCGGGTGGGGCGCGATGTGGTGGTGCCCAAGCTCGATGCCCCCGAGGCGCGGGCGCGCAAGTTGTTGCCCGACGTCAGCCTCGAAGAGTTGTTGATGTCCATGGCCGAGGTTCTGCGCCGGGGCGATATGTTTGAAAGTCACCAGGTCAGCCGCGAGGCGCTGTCCACCCGCGAGCGCATGAGCGATGTGCTGGAGCGGCTCAAGGGCGGCGGTTTTGTGCCCTTCGTCGAGCTGTTCACCGCCGAAGAGGGGCGGCTGGGCGTGGTGGTAACGTTTATGGCAGTCCTGGAATTGGTCAAGGAATCCTTGGTCGAGCTGGTGCAGAATGAGCCGTTCGCAGCGATCCATGTGCGAGCCCGAGCCGAATAACGAGCAAATCAATGAACCTGACTGAACCCCGCGAGCTGGCGCCGTTGCTTGAAGCTTTCCTGTTGGCCTCTGGAAAGCCGCAATCGATGGAGCGGCTGTTCGAACTCTTCGAAGAAGGCGAGCGGCCCGAGCCCGCCGTGTTCAAAAAAGCCCTGACGCTGTTGGGCAAATCCTGCGAGGGTCGGGCTTTCGAGCTTAAGGAGGTGGCGTCCGGGTACCGCCTGCAAATCCGTGAGAAATTTGCCCCGTGGGTAGGGCGCCTGTGGGAAGAGCGGCCTCAGCGTTATTCCCGGGCGCTGCTAGAAACCATGGCGCTGATCGCCTATCGCCAACCGATCACGCGCGGCGAGATCGAGGACGTGCGCGGCGTGGCGGTCAACAGCAACATCGTCAAGACGTTGCTGGAGCGCGAGTGGATCCGCGTCGTCGGCTATCGCGACGTGCCGGGCAAGCCGGCAATGTTCGCCACCACCAAGGCTTTTCTCGATCATTTCAACTTGAAGAACCTCGACGACTTGCCGCCGCTGGCCGAATTGCGTGAGCTGGAACCCGAGCCGATGCTGGAATTCGACGATGCTCCAGTGCCCCAGGGCCTGCAGGAATTGGCCGATGCCAGTGCCGAGCCGGAGGAACCGAAGGAAGAGACCAGTTTCCATTCGTTGCTCCTGGAACTGGACAGCATGGAGGAGGGCCTTAAGACCGACTTCGACGACCTGCTGCGTGAAGGTCCGGCCCCTGAGGAGGAGACGGATGAACCGACGCCGCTGTTGAGTGAAACCGAGCACGCGCCGCAGCCAGAGCCCCAAGGGGACATTCTCGGCGTTGCCGAGGCCCGGGAAAAACTGCTGGCCGCCGTCGCCGCCCTTGCGCCGCCGGAACCCGAACTGAGCGAGGAGGAGGCCGAAGCCCGCGCCCTGGCTGAAGCGATCGAAAACGAACGGCGTCAGTTTGAGGATTGAATCTATCGACTGACACACCGCTGTCACCCTGTGGGAGCGATGAGACTCCACCGACCTGCACACCACCGATCAGCGGAAAAAACGCTGCGTGCATTCAGATCAGCTAGTCTCTGATGCGCAATCACCTCAACGAGCGTATGATTCGCGACCCTTTGGCGATCCCTTCGCCGAACGACCTGTTTTCAAGTGCCAGGCCAAGCCTGGCTCGACCACACCGGGAGGTGCCCAGAAATGAACGACCAAGACCAGAACGACAGCCAGGAAATCGGCCCAGCAGGCGAAAAGCTGCAGAAGGTCCTTGCCCGCATCGGCGTCGGTTCGCGCCGTGACGTGGAAGCGTGGATCACCCAGGGCCGCATCAAGGTCAATGGCAAAGACGCCACCTTGGGCCTGCGCGTCGACATGCACGACGCCATCACCATCGATGGCAAGGTGATCAAGCGTGAAGAGGCCGCCGAAACGGTGCGCCGCGTGATCATGTACAACAAACCCGACGGCGAAATCTGCACCCGTGACGACCCGGAAGGCCGTCCGACCGTGTTCGACAAGATGCCGCGCCCCAAAGAAGGCCGCTGGATCAACATCGGCCGCCTGGACATCAACACCACCGGTTTGCTGATGTTCACTACTGACGGTGAGCTGGCGAACCGTCTGATGCACCCTTCCTACGAAATGGACCGCGAATACGCCGTGCGTGTGCGTGGCGAAGTCGACGACGAGATGATCGAGCGCCTCAAGGCCGGCGTCGTGCTGGAAGACGGTCCCGCGCGTTTCACCGACATCAAGCAGGCGCCGGGCGGTGAAGGTTTCAACCATTGGTACCACTGCGTGGTGATGGAAGGTCGCAACCGTGAGGTGCGGCGGCTGTGGGAATCCCAGGGACTGGTGGTCAGCCGCCTGAAGCGCGTGCGTTTCGGCCCGGTGTTCCTCAACTCCGACCTGCCGATGGGTCGCTGGCGTGAAATGACCCAACAGGAAGTCGACATCCTGGCGGCCGAAGTGGGGCTCAAGCCTGTGGCGATGCCGCAGATGACCGCCAAGAGCAAGGATAAGCTGGAGCGGATGCAGCGCAAATCCTCGCGTCCGATGGGCAAGACCGAGCGCGTGCGTACGCTGCGCCCGGCGGCCGACGGCGTAGCGACCGGCCCGCGTCCTTCCCGCGAGCCGCAGATCGAAGGCGAGCGCCCGGCGCGCAAGCCAGCACCTCGCCAGGACGGCGAGCGTGGTCCTCGCGCACCGCGTCCGGCCAACGGTCGTACCGAGCGTGGCGAAGGCCGCGCCCCGGCTGGCCGTGGTACGCCCGTCGCGGATCGCCCGGCCGACACCAAGCGTCCGGCCAAGCCTGCGCCGAAAAAGCGTCCGGGCATCATCCTGGCCGATCGCGATGCACCGTCGGGCAAGCGTCGTGGTGCGCCGGCGGGTTCGGGACAGCGTCCGGGGTTTGGGCGTCGTAAGCCAGAGTAAAACAGCTGCGGGCTTCTGGCTTTTAGCTGCAAGGAAAAACGCCAACCGTTGGGTTGGCGTTTTTTTGCCTGGCTTTTAGTGATGTGATGCCTTTGAGTCAGCCTTCGCGAGCAGGCTCGCTCCCACAAGGACCGCGTCGAGCACAGCCCCATGGTTCACTGATGATCAACTGTGGGAGCAAGCTTGCTCGCGATGGCGCCAGCAGCCCCCACGATCAATTTCAGCCTAAAGCACAAACCGCCCGTCGAACATCGGCTCGTTATCCAGCGCCAGCACACCGCCTTCGAAAATCAGATCCAGATGATGGCTGCCCTTGGCCCCGCCACCGAGGCCCAGGTGCAAGCCGCAATGGCGCTCCTCGAAACCGGCATTGCGGGCATACAGGCTCTTGACCCCTTCGTTGGTGCCGATCCCCAGTTCCTCGATGCGCCGGTTGGAAGGATTGGCGTCCAGGTACCGGTTGAAATCGTGTTCCAGGCCTGGGACATCGGTGGCGATTTTCTGGATCGTGGAATCTTCGATCCACAGCTCCAATGGCGATTGCAGCACGCCGTATTTGCGGGCGAATGGGATCGTGCTGAGGAAGGTCCCGACGAACTTCACACGGCCATTGATGGTGTCGCTGTGGGTGGCGATTTCACCAGGCGCAAGGTCGTAGTTGCCGACGCCGTTGATGTCCGTCCACTTCTTGACACTGTTCAGTGGGGTGTCGAAATACGATCCGTGGTGGTCCTCGAAGCTCAACGTGGTGGCCTGGGACATGCGGCGGATCAGGTGGCTGTTGAGCCCGGCGATGCGCTGGGGAATAACGCTGAAGGTGTCATGGAAGTACTCGCCGTAGTCCTTGAACAGCAGCGATTTCTTCCAGTTGTCCGCCATCACTCCCTGCAATGCGCGGACGAAGTCCGGGCCATCGGGGCGCGGGTTGGGAAGGGTGGATGAGTCGTAGAAGAAAATGTACAGATCGCTGTCGGCAATGGCTTGGGACAGCCGCTCGGTGGTTTCAAGATCCAGGCGCATGGTGCTGAACCGGAACGGCGAGGCGCCGGCCTGTTCGGAGATGCTGGCGACCAGCGCTTCGTAGTCTGCGGTGTGGCCGAGCAAGACCTTGGCGGACTGGATACCGGCCAGGGCGGGATGATGTTCGAGGTAGTAAAGGAAATGTGAGATGGCTCGTTGTGTGTCCATGCTTATTCTTCCCTGACGATTGATTTGGCGTCCTGACAGCAAGTGGCGGAGCCGACCGGCCGGATCAGCTCCGCCGGGTATCGCTTACAGAGGCCACATCGCCGTGCCGAACGGAACGACGGCATCGGCTTGCATCATTTCAACGGCGGCTTCATGGGTCGGTGCCTCGAACCATTCGTCCAGTTGCAGTTCGGTTTCCAAGTCTTTGTCCAGTGCTTGCATAGTGAATCTCCTAGATGACTTTTGCGGAAAACGCGGGCCGATCCGGCGAGCCATGCCCGGCGGAATCGGCACCGCAAAAACTCGCCGGCAAGATGCCTTGGCAAGTGGCTGAAAACCTAGTCGACGGTTTTTTGGAATGCAAAAAATTATTTTATTTTTTTCGTTTGAACTTTTTGTTCCATTTTCTGCGACCCGGTTTACCCCTTTCAAAACAGCCGACTGGCATTCCTTTTTGGTTAGGCAGCTATCTACCGTCAATTTGCAGTCAGCTTCCGAAAACCTCCCGAACGGAAAGTTTGCGTTACGGCTTGTAAAGAAATGCTTACGGAGATTGCCCGTCTCGCTGGCAATGCCCGGCGCTTCTCCCAGCTGTAAGAAAAAACTTCCGCGCCGGCTTGGCGTTCCTATTTCGAAAGGCGCCGGGCCGCTTGTTTCACGGGCGCTTCAAGGGTGAGATGCGTCCCATGCCTGTCGTGCAGGCGAATAACAACAAGGAGGCGCAATGAACGCCGTAGCTCCGTTTCCATTCTTCTGTGGTGACGCTTTTTGCATCGCTCACATCAACGGCTCGCAAGAGCCCGGACATCTTTTCGCAGCCGCCCGACACGTTCGAGGCGGCCCCGTGCGATCCCGGCAAACGACACGCTGATCCGGTGATGTCTGGCAGCAGGGGGTCAGCGGTGTACAATGCGCCGCGTTTTACTGTGACCCTTCGCGTACCCACGCATTTTCAAGGTTATCCGCCTTGTTCATTCCGCCACGCCACAAGCGTGTCGGGTTCGATTTCGTCACAGATAAAAACAAACAGGTGACGCATGACCGTTGTAAAAACGCTGAATTCCTGGTGCCTGCGCTGGGGTTTGATCGGCGCTGCTTGAGATCCGATTCGAGCGGCAACGTCTAACGAACATCATCAAACCTTGCGTGAGACCCTTTTCATGAGTGGACAAAACTCGCATTCGGGCGAGCTGAAACGCGGCCTGAAAAATCGCCACATTCAACTGATCGCCCTTGGTGGCGCGATCGGCACCGGCTTGTTCCTCGGCTCGGCGGGGGTGCTGAAATCAGCCGGCCCGTCGATGATCCTCGGTTATGCCATTTGCGGCTTCATCGCCTTCATGATCATGCGCCAGTTGGGCGAAATGATCGTCGAAGAGCCGGTGGCCGGCTCCTTCAGCCATTTCGCCCACAAGTACTGGGGCGGTTTCGCCGGGTTCCTGTCGGGTTGGAATTGCTGGATTCTGTATATCCTGGTGGGCATGTCCGAGCTGACCGCGGTCGGCAAGTACATCCATTATTGGGCCCCCGATATCCCGACCTGGGCGTCGGCGGCGGCGTTTTTCATCCTGATCAATGCGATCAACCTGGCCAACGTCAAGGTCTTCGGCGAGGCCGAGTTCTGGTTCGCGATCATCAAGGTCGTGGCGATTGTCGGCATGATTGCCCTGGGTAGCTATCTGCTGGTGAGCGGTGACGGCGGCCCGCAAGCGTCGGTGACCAACCTCTGGTCCCACGGAGGGTTCTTCCCCAATGGCGTGAGCGGGCTGGTCATGGCGATGGCGATCATCATGTTCTCCTTCGGCGGCCTGGAGATGCTCGGGTTCACCGCGGCTGAAGCCGACAAGCCGAGAACCGTGATCCCCAAGGCCATCAACCAGGTGATCTACAGGATCCTGATCTTCTACATCGGTGCCTTGGTGGTGCTGTTGTCCCTGACGCCATGGGACAGCCTGCTGACCACGCTCAACGCCTCGGGCGACGCCTACAGCGGCAGCCCGTTCGTGCAGGTGTTCTCGATGCTGGGCAGCGACACCGCGGCGCACATCCTCAACTTCGTGGTGCTGACCGCTGCACTGTCGGTGTACAACAGCGGCACCTACTGCAACAGCCGCATGTTGCTGGGCATGGCCGAGCAGGGCGATGCGCCCAAGGCGCTGGCGAAAATCGACAAGCGGGGCGTGCCGGTGCGTTCGATCCTGGCTTCGGCGGCGATCACGCTGGTGGCGGTTCTGCTGAACTACCTGATCCCGCAGCATGCGCTGGAGTTGTTGATGTCGTTGGTGGTCGCCACGCTGGTGATCAACTGGGCAATGATCAGCTACTCGCACTTCAAGTTCCGTCAGCACATGAACCAGACTGGCCAGGCGCCTTTGTTCAAGGCGTTGTGGTATCCGTATGGCAACTACGTCTGCCTGGCTTTCGTGGTGTTCATCCTCGGCGTGATGTTGCTTATCCCCGGCATTCAGATCTCGGTCTACGCGATTCCGGTGTGGGTGGTGTTCATGTGGGTGTGCTATGTGATCAAGAACAAGCGCGAGGCTCGGCATGAGCTCGCTGTGGCGGCTGCCGCCAAGTAAGCACTGCTGAAAGAAGACAAACCCGGCCGAGTGCCGGGTTTGTTGTATCTGGCAGGGATCAGGTGTTGCCTTGGGAATTCGCGGTATCCTGTGGGCCCTGACACCGGACACTTTCCATGCTTGTCATCTCAAATACCGTGCACATCCCGGACGCCGAGATCGAGCTGACGGCCATTCGCGCCCAGGGCGCCGGTGGGCAGAACGTCAACAAGGTTTCCAGCGCCGTGCACCTGCGGTTCGATATTCCGGCCTCGTCGTTGCCCGAGTTCTACAAGGAACGGCTGCTGGCCCTGCGCGACAGTCGCATTACCAGCGACGGGGTGTTGATCATCAAGGCCCAGCAGTACCGCACGCAGGAACAGAACCGGGCGGACGCACTGGAGCGCCTTGTCGAACTGATCCTCAGCGCTACTAAGATCGAAAAGAAACGCCGTCCGACCAAACCGACCCTGGGCTCGAAAAAGCGTCGCCTCGAATCCAAGACCAAACGCGGCTCGATCAAGGCCGGACGCGGCAAGGTGGATTTCTAGTTCTTCTCCCGCTCTTCGCGGTAGCGAGGGGCCTGCCGGTACAGGTAGACGCTCAGGCCCAGCCCACCCAGGGCCGCCAGCGCAGCGAACAGGAAAATCGAGGCAAAGCCGAAACCGGCGGCGATTGCCCCGGCCAGTGGTCCGGTGATGCCCAGCGACAAATCGATGAACAGCGAATAAGCCCCCACCGCGGCTCCACGGCTGGAGGCCGGCACCAGATTGACCGCTTCCACGCCCAACGCCGGGAACACCAGGGAAAAGCCGAAACCGCTCAACGCCGCGCCTGCCAGGGCCCACTGCGCATCCGGCGCCAGCCACAACAGCAACAAGCCCAGGGTTTCCACCGACAGGCAGGCGATCGCGACCCTGAACCCGCCGAGGCGGTTGATCAAATTGCCGAACAGCAGGCGCGCACCGATGAAGCAGGCACCGAACAGGCTCAGGCACAGCACCGCGTTGTCCCAATGCTGCGTGGCGTAATACAGGGTGATGAAGGTGGCGATGGTGCCGAAACCGATGGAGCCCAGGGCCAGGCCGCAGCCGTGGGGCAATACTCGCCCCAGCACATGCATGAACGGAAGGCGTTCGCCGACGACGATGGGGGCCGCGGTTTTTGGCCAGGCCAACGCCAGCCCGAGCACGGCCAGCAGGAGGATGCTGACGCCCATGCTCCAAAGCCCCAGGGATTTCACCAGCCATACCCCCAACGGCGCGCCGATCGCCAGCGCGCCGTAGCTGGCGATGCCGTTCCACGAGATGACCTTGGCGGTATTCGCCGCGCCGACCCGGCCGATGCCCCAGCCAATCGAGCCCGAGCCCACCAGGCTCTCCGCGCTGCCCAGCACCAGGCGACCGATCAACAGGCTGGTCAGGCTCAGGACCGGCATGCCGGCGGTCCAGGCAGAAACCAGCATGAACACGCCGCTCAAACCACACCCGGCCAGGCCGAACATGACCGCGCGCTTGCTGCCGAGGTTATCGATGATGCGTCCCGCATAAGGACGGCTGAGCAGAGTAGCCAAATACTGGACGCTGATCACCAGCCCGGCGATCACCGCGCCGAATCCCAGCTCACCGTGGACGAATCCGGGCAACACGGCCAACGGAATGCCGATGTTCAGATAGCCGATGAAGGTAAACAGGACAATGGAAACGACTTGCAGCGTGACCGCCATGGGGCGCTGGGAATCTGGCATGGGGGAAGGTCCACGGGGCAGCAGGATAGATAGGCTGCTTATGATAACGGCGACCGACAGGATGGAGCGTGGAAAAGTAAAACTATTTGCCGGACGGAGATTCAGGTGTGGTCTTGCCAGCGACCAGGTGCGTGGTGACCAGTGCGGCCAAGGCATTTTCCTGCGTGCCGAACCGCGCCAGCAGGGCGGCCTGTTTCTCGGGAGAGAGGCGGGTCCAGATCTCGACCATTTTTTCGGCTGTGCCGATCAACACGCTGGCCTGGGCCGGGCTGAAGGAGGAAGTTTCGTCGGTCATGGTGGGGCTCGGATTCAGGCGGTGTGGAAAGCGCATCTTAGCGCTTTCCACACAGTCTGGTGGTGCGGGTGGATCAGTCTTCGCTGTCGGCCTGACGGCATTCAGTGGCTTGCTGCGGCTCGGTTTGCTGGGAGGCGGGTTGCCCTCCGGCTTGTAGCGGGGTCGTCTGCTCAGGTTCGTGCAGGCTAGGGAAGGGGAGATTAGGAATCTCGTGCATATCGCGCTCCTCGCAAAGTCTGTTGGATAGATCTGGTAGATCCGCGCTTTTAAAAAGCCTGGGCAGGATACCCCAGTAGAAATGACAAAAAGACTTTTAAATTCAGATGGAGCGACCGATGGGCTTGTCTGGACAGGTCATGTCCAGCCAGCGAAAGCAAGCTTGCTACCGGTGGTCGGCGAGGCTCAAGAACAAGGCATTCAAGCCGATCTCGTCTAGGAATTCTGCACATGCAGTTGCGAGAGCAGCCCCAGGACATGGACGTCCTTTTATTCGAAGAGATCGATTCCATGTTTGTACAAAAATCCCTGAGAGCCCAGATTCTGGCTCTCCTGAGCGGCAGCCTGCTGGCGATGCTGTTGATCGCCCTGGCGTCCTTTCACTTTCTTTCCGATGGCATCCACAATTATCGAAACCTCATCGATGGCCCTTTGCGCGCCTCGCAGTTGATCGACGAGGCCAACCTGCAATTCAAGGTGCAGGTCCAGGAGTGGAAAAACGTTCTGTTGCGCGGCAAGCAGCCGGCAGAGTTGGAAAAATACTGGAAGGAGTTCGACGATCGCCAGCGCGATGTCCAGAACCTTTTGGGTGAGTTGATCAAGCATGACGGTGTTCCGGCACCGATCAGGACACGCATCGAACGTCTGCAAAGCGAGCACGCACAACTGGGCGCCGCCTATCAAAAAGGCCGTGATGCGTTTGTCGCCTCTGGCGCAGACGCCGCGGCGGGGGATGCGGCGGTCAAGGGCTTCGACCGTGCCGCCAGTGACCAGATGAGCGAGTTGGTGGTGGAGCTGCATAAATTGGGCAATGAGCAATCGGCGCTGATCAGTGCCGGTGCTGATCGCACGATCCTGCTGGGCACCGTGATCATGCTGGTCTCGGCTTTGCTGGTCGGCATGCTGAGTCTCTGGCTGGTCAACCGCAACCTGGTGCAGCCAATCCGTAACCTCATCGAATACGTGACTCAACTGAGCCGTGGGCGTTTCGCCGAGCGTGTATCGAGCACGCGTCAAGATGAACTGGGCGACCTGGCCCTCGCGGCAAATACGCTGCGTGACTTCCTCGCTGAAACCTTCAACCGCCTGCAACGCAGCGCCACGGAGCTGGACAGCGCCAGCGGCGAGCTCAACGCCATCGCCAGCCTGATGAGCCAGGGCACCAGCGAGCAATTCGAACGCACCGATCAAGTGGCGACCGCGATGAATGAAATGTCCGCTACCGCCCAGGAAGTCGCCCGCCATGCCGCCGACGCGGCGCGGGCGGCCGATGATGCCGATCACTCGGCACAGTTGGGCGAGAAGGTCATGCACGGCACCATCCACACCATCACCCAGATGCGCGGCGAGATTGCGAACACCGCCACGGTGATCCGTCGCCTGGAAACCGACAGCGGGCGCATCGGCAAGGTGCTGGAAGTGATTCGCGGGATCGCCGAACAGACCAACCTGCTGGCCCTCAACGCCGCCATCGAAGCGGCCCGGGCCGGTGAAGCCGGGCGCGGTTTTGCGGTGGTGGCCGATGAGGTGCGCAGCCTGGCCCAGCGTACGGCGGCGTCCATCATCGAGATCAACCAGATCATCCAGACGGTACAAACCGGTGCGGTGGACGCGGCCCAGGCCATTGAAAGCGGGCAGTCGCGCAGCGAGGAAAGTGTCGAGCAAGTGACCCAGGCCGGCGAAATGCTCGAACGCATTACCCAGGCCGTCGAAGCGATTCGCGACATGAACCGCCAGATTGCCACGGCGGCCGAAGAGCAGACCTCCGTGGCTGAGGACATCTCGCGCAACCTGACTGAAATCACCTGTATCGCCAGCACCAACCTGGATAACGTCCAGCGTACCGAAGCGGCCAGTCGGGATTTGCAAGGGTTGTCGGGCCAACTGAACGAAGTGACGGCGCGGCTGAGTGCCTGATGGCATTGATCTGTTTTGAATAGGGCTTGGTAACACCCGTGGCGAGGGAGCTTGCTCCCGCTGGGCTGCGCAGCTGCCCCAAAGCCATTCAGCGCGGTGCGACAGCTTTTACGACTGCTGCGCAGCCGAGCGGGAGCAAGCTCCCTCGCCACAAGGTTCCATGCAAACTTGAAGTGAACCAGTTCAATAATCGCGCCGCTTGCGAAACGCCCAGCGGCCGGCGAATAGTGTGAAGGTGGCGACCAGCGCCACCAGGATCCAGAAACCCTCGGGATCGCTCGCCAGCGGCACGCCACCGACATTCATGCCGAAGAAACCGGCGATGATGTTGATCGGCAGTGCCAGCACCGTGACCACCGTCAGGGTGAACAGTGTGCGGTTGCTTTGTTCGTTGAGGTTGGCGGCGATTTCTTCCTGCAACAGCTTGATCCGCTCGCCCAACGCGGTGAGGTCGTTGATGATCAGGGCGAACTCCTCGGTGGATTTGCGCAGCTCCTTGACGTCTTCTTTCTGCAACCATTGCGGCGGGCGATTGAGCAGCCGCAGCAACGACCCCGGTTCCAGCGCCAACAGGCGTTGCAGGCGCACCAGCACCCGGCGTTGGCTGCCCAGTTCGGCGCGGTTGGTCGAGACCCGCGAAGACAGCAACTGGTCCTCGATCTGGTCGACGCTGAGGCTGGTCTTGCGCACGATCTGGGTCAGTACCTCGCCCTGGTCGCGCAGCAAATGCACGAGTAATTCCAGCGGCGAGCGAAAGCTTTCCCCGGCCTTGACCGATGAGCGCAGCTTGTCGACCGAGTGCAAGGGCTGCAACCGCGCGCTGACGATCAGCCGACTGCTCACGCAAACCCATAACGTGGACACATCCGAAGACACCATGTTGCTGAGGTTGAATACGACGTCGTTCACCACCGCGAGCAAGGCCGAGTCCACGTGCTCGATGCGGGTCGAGCGCGAGCCTTCGTGCAAGGCTTCGAAGAACTCTTGGGGCAAGGCCAGGTGATTTTTCATCCAGCGCTCGCACGCGGCGTGGGCAAGGTTCAAGTGCAACCATAGGAATTCATCAGGATCCTGGGGTTGCTGCAGGCTTTGCAGGGCCTGGGCCGAACCGATCTCTCGCCCGCGCTCGCCGGGGCGGAAGCTGAATCCGTAGAGCAGGCCGAACAGATCCGGGTCGCGATGGCTTTGGTCGATGCTGTGGTTCATTGAGGCTCGCTGGCGGGGAGTGCCCGTCGCGGCGACAGGTTCACTTGAGCGGCATCATTGCAGGGATTTTTGAAGGTTTTGTGACGGTTGGGCTGTGGCGTCCCGGCCTGGCACAGCTTTACATACGTACGTGAAAAAGCCGCGCAACTTGAAAGTTGGGCGGCTCTTTTCGCGACTGATTAATTATCTTGCTTGTTGCTCAGAACTTTACCAGTGGTGGCGTCAAAGTCTACATCCCATTCTTGACCTTTGGCGTCGCGCAGTTCCACTTCATATTCGTAGCCGTTGAAGTGATTATCCAAATCGGTATCGGTGATGGTCGCGCCCGGGTGCAACTTCAGGGCTTCGGCATTCATCGATTCCAGGGATTTGATCTTGCCTTCCTTTACCAATTGAGGAATCTGGTCGACGCGAACATCAGCCTGGGCAAGGCCAGCGGTGAGGGTCAGGGCAGTAGCGGTGAACAGGGCAGTCAAAGTTTTCATGTTGTATTTCCTTGGTGTCGTCAAAGGGTGAGTCGTTTAAGTGGGTTCAGATTATCTCTGGCAACTTAATTCATCCTTAATTCGAAAAACTTTGTTAAATACCCTGATCCTGCACTCGCTCAGTAACCGTTCTTCTTCAGTAGTTGCGCCACGGTTCCTGTTTCGGGACGCTTGAAGTACTTGAGCAACTCACTGGCCCGATTGGTGAAAATGCCATCCACGCCGGCATCCATCACTTTCTTGAAGTCCACCGGCTCATCCACGGTGTAGACATGTACCAGCAAACCCTGGTCGTGGGTGTACTGGTTCATCCACGGTTTCACCAGGTCCGCATAGCTCTGGCTCCCGCCATGGGTCAACGCCGCCGAAGGGCCGGTGCCGATGGCGCCGTTGGCCTTGGCGTACTGGACCCATTGCTCGAACTCGCCCTTGTCCTTGGGCTCTTGCTTGGCGTAGTACACGGCTTTGTCGGTTTCACCGGACTCGCCGAACGTCACTTTGGATTTAGGCTCGATGTTGCCTTCGCCCACCCACAGCAGCAGGATTTTCGGAACCTTCGGCATTTCCTTGTGCAGCAGTTCCAGGCTGCTTTTCTCGAAGGTCTGCAAGACCACTTTGCCTTTGCCCTGGCCCACGCCGAGGGCGCGCTTGGCCAGCTTGGAGCCGGATGGGCTCAGCCAGCCTCGGTCTTGCAATTTATCCTTCAGGTCGCGCTCGATGCCGGGAAACAGCTTGGGCTCCTTGGTCTCGATGTACAGCCCTGGCTTTTGCTGAGGGTTGCCCTCGGCGATGTTGATGACTTCGTCCAGCGTAAGGATTTTCAAGCCCACGAAGGAAGGCCGCGCACGGTCCGGGTAGGCCGCGTTGAACCAGCTGCCGGCGTCCAGCGTCTTGAGTTCGGCCATGGTGAAGGTGTTGGCGGTGTTGTCCTTGCGTTCTGGAAACTTGGTCGCGACATCGGTGGTGCGCAGCAGGCTGTCGTCGTGCAAGACGAACAGAACGCCGTCCTTGCTGCGTTGCAGGTCGAGCTCAAGGTAGTCGGCACCCAGGTCGCGGGCCAACTTGTAGGCGGCGGCGGTGGATTCCGGTGCGTCGAACGATGCGCCGCGATGGGCGATGACCGCTGGATGTGGAATGCCCTGACGGTTCGCCAGGGCTTTGGGTTGCGGCGCCTCGGCGGCATGTGTCGGACCGAGTCCGAGCAACAGGCTCAACATCAGGGCGCTACGAGTAAAGGTGCGGGGCATGCTCGAGATCCTTTCGCAGGTTTCTGTAAACCTCTCTTTTAACAACTGAACGCTGCGGACGCTATCGCCATACCGACATTGATCTGCGTAAAGCAGATTTTTCCCACGCCACTAGCTCACAATAGCGGTCGATCAGCCAGCATCATCGTGACTGACACACCGCCATCGCGAGCAGGCTCGCTCCCACAAGGAATTGGTGCTCAACAACGAAGGTGTGACCACCGGGGAATAGTTTGGGAGCGAGCTTGCTCGCGATAGCGGTGGACCAGCCAGCATCATCGTGACCCGGCACGCCGCCATCGCGAGCAAGCTCGCTCCCACTAGGAATTGGTACTGACCAATGACTGCGTGCACCCCGGGGAATAGTGTGGGAGCGAGCCTGCTCGCGATAGCGGTGGACCAGCCAGCATCATCGTGACCCGGTCCACCGCCATCGCGAGCAGGCTCGCTCCCACAAGGAATTGGTGCTCAACAACGAAGGTGTGACCACCGGGGAATAGTGTGGGAGCGAGCTTGCTCGCGATAGCGGTGGATCAGCCAGCATCATCGTGACTGACACACCGCCATCGCAAGCTCGCCCCCACTGGTTTTGTGGCCGATATCAAGTCTGGCGTTGGAAGGCATAGTCCCGTTCGACTTTGCACACCCTCGTCTGGCAATGGGCATACCAGGTCGCGCGGCCTCGCTCACGGATCGCGCTGTGTTCGGGATGCTGCTTCCACGCCAGGATTGCAGCTTCATCTCGCCAATAGGACACGGTGATTCCCAGGCCGTCGTCGCCACGGGCTGATTCGATGCCGAGAAATCCGGGTTGCTCCTGGACAAGGGTCAACATGTGCTCGGCGGCTTCGGCGTAGCCTTGGTCCCCGTCGGTACGCAGGGAAGTGAAAATCACGGCGTAATAATGGGCGCTCATGTCCTTTCCTCCGCGCAGGCTTCGACAAACGCGCTGACCAGCGGCGGCACGCGGCCTTCCAATGCTGCGCGTTCAGGCTGGAACAGCGTCGCGACAAAAAACGGATGGCCTTGAAGTTCAACCGCTCGCAGGCCGCCGTCCGAATCCCGGGCAACGGCGTGCAGCCGCTGATTCAACAAATCCTTTTCCAAATCCGGGTTGACGCCGAAACGGCAATGGTAGCCCTCCGATACCGTCCGGCGGCCGTAAGCCTTGGCAATCAACGACTCCGCATCGAGTTGAAGGCTGTCGATGGTTTCCACTAGCGCACAGCTCAGCGGCGTCAACAGTGCCCGTTCAGCTTCGGGGGAAGTTTCGCCGTGGACGGCGTCGGCCCAGCCCATCACGTTGCGGGCGTATTCCAGCACCGCATGCTGAAAACCGCCGCAGGTGCCGAGGAAAGGCCGACGCTGTTCGCGGGCAAAACGAATGGCCCGTAAGGCCCCTTCTTCATGTTGGTACGGGCTGCCGGGCACGCACCAGACACCGTCGAAATCCTCCAGCACGGCGGTGTTGGTGATGTGCGACGTTCCCAGCCATTGGAAGCGGATTTCAAGGCTGGTTTGCTTGCCCGCGAGCTCGAGTGCGAGGGGGATCGCCCGGTGAGCGGTGATTTGAGGGTCGTGATCGCCGATCAGGGCGATGTTTAAAGGACGTTGTTTATCCATGGGAGGCTCGCCGCTTGTTGATTCCTGGTGGCCACTATAGATTGGCGTTCACGCAATCAATATTGGCGTTCACCCAAGTGATCAATGCAGCGACGCACTATCGTCTGGACTACCCCGATCTATCCCTGATCCTCGCGCTGGTCCGTGGCGGCTCGCTGTCCCGGGCCGCTCGCCTCCTGCAGGTGGACGTGTCCACGGTGTTTCGTTCGGTACGTCGGCTGGAGGCGGCCTTGGGCCTGCCCTTGTTTGAAAAAAGCCGCTCTGGATATTTGCCCACGAGCCTGGCCCAGGCGTTGGCCGAACAAGCCGAGCGCGCCGAGCAGGCGTTGGAGGCGGCGCGAGTGGGCGTGGAGCAGGGCGGTGAGGTGATTAGCGGGACGGTACGCCTGACCTGCAGCGACTCAGTCCTGCAAACGTTGTTGCTGCCGGCGCTGGCGCGTTTCATGCCCGCTTATCCGGCGTTGAGTCTTGAGTTGAGCACTTCGAACGACTTCGCCAACCTCAGCCGCCGCGATGCCGACATTGCGTTGCGACTGACCCGTACACCGCCGGAACACCTGGTCGGTCGCAACCTGGGCCATGTGGCTTACCGGGTATGCGCCGGCGCTACGTATCTTCGCGCGGCGTATGCGGATGACCTGGCCGCCATGACCTGGATCGCACCGGACGATTTCCTCCCCGACCACCCCACGGTGGCCTGGCGTCGCCAGCATCTACCCGGCGTAGTGCCTGCCTATCGCTGCAACAGCATGCTGTCGGTCACCGAACTGGTGAGGGCAGGTCTGGGGATTGCGGCACTGCCTGACTTTCTGATCAATGAAGATAAAGGACTGATCCCACTTGGCGAACCGTTGAAGGGCTATGACACGGCTTTGTGGCTTCTGACCCGACCGGACTGCCGGGCCCTGCGCTCGGTGGTGACCTTGTTCGATGAATTGGGGCGCAATTTGCGGTGGGGCTGAGGTTCAGGCTTGGTACCGATTCAGGAACATGTCGAGGGCCGATTCGATCACGTGGGTTTGTTCCTCCTTGGTCAGGCTCGGTTGCCCCATCGACACCTGTGGCCAGAACGCAAACGTCTTGAGCAACCCGTGCATCTGTTGGGCGGCAAATGCCGGCTCCACGGGTTTCAAGCGGCCATCGGCCTGGGCTTGGCGAATCCAGGCAGTCAGGCCTTCCTCGCGCTGCCCCATGCGCGACACCATGTCCTGGGCTCGCTCCGGGGAATGAATGGTTGCGGCGATGGCGATGCGCGCCAGGTCGAGAAAATTCTCGTTCGCCAGCAATTGCAGTTTGGCTTGCAGCAACGTTTGAAGCTGCTCCCGTAGCGGCGTTTGCGGGCTGTAGGGCATGTCCTGTTCTGCGGTGATGCTGTTCCATAACCGATTCAGGATTTCGGCAAACAGTTCTTCCTTGCTTGGGAAGTGGTTGTACACCGTGCGCTTCGACACGCCTGCCGTCGCCGCGATCTTGTCCATGCTGGTGATTTCGAAACCGCTGTTGCGGAATTCTGCAATCGCGGCCTGGAGAATGGCTTCGCGTTTTCGCTCGGTAAGGCGCTGCGGTGCGGTCATGGGCAGTTCGTCGGCAAAGGAAAATTACACTCGGTAGTTTACTTGCTCTTTCGATTCATGCAATCTGGAAACTACACCGAGTGGTGTAGTTTTGAATAAGGCGGCTGAGGGTACATGCAACGGCCATTCAGCGTCCCGCAACGGCGAAGCGCATACGTGCGGACGCCCTTGGAGTTATCGCACCATGACCCATCCCTCTTGTTCGACCAACCATCCTCCTGCCCATGAGTCCTCGCGGCAAGACCAGGGCAAATATCGCAACCATGCCTTCACGCCGCGTGAAGGATTTGGCACGACCCTGCGCATCATCTGGAACATGATTTTCCACAAGCCCCGCTCCACCCGTCCTGCGGGCGCCATCGATGTACAACTGTTGAGTCGAGCCGCGCTGCTGGCCGCGCCGAACCACAGCGCCTTCCGCCTCGGTCATTCCACGGTGCTGCTCAAGCTGCGGGACAAGTTCTGGCTGACCGACCCGGTGTTCTCCAAGCGTGCTTCACCCGTGCAATGGGCAGGCCCGAAGCGTTTTCATCAACCACCCATCAGCCTGGAGGAATTGCCGCCGATCGAAGCGGTGATCCTGTCCCACGATCATTACGACCACCTCGACCATCAAGCCATTCTCAAGCTGGCGGCCAAGACCCGTCACTTCCTGGCGCCCCTGGGCGTGGGCGACACTCTGGTCAAATGGGGCGTCGACGCCGGCAAGGTGCGCCAGTTGGACTGGTGGCAGGGCACCGAGGTGGACGGTATCGATTTCATCGCCACGCCTTCCCAACATTTTTCCGGTCGAGGCCTGTTCGACAGCAACAGCACCTTGTGGGCCTCATGGGTAATGATCGATGGCGACACGCGAATCTTCTTCAGCGGCGACACCGGTTACTTCGAAGGTTTCAAGCGCATCGGCGAGCAATACGGCCCCTTTGACCTGACGCTGATGGAAACCGGCGCCTATAACGTGGATTGGCCCCATGTCCATATGCAGCCGGAGCAGACCTTGCAGGCCCATATCGATCTCAAGGGTCGTTGGCTACTGCCAATCCACAACGGCACATTCGACCTGGCGATGCATGCCTGGTATGAGCCTTTCAATCGCATCCTGGCCCTGGCCGCGGAACGCAACGTTTGTATCACCACGCCGCAAATGGGCGAAGCCTTCACCCTGACGCAACCGCAACGTGGCCGCGCCTGGTGGCTGGATGTGGAACCCTCGGCGTACCAGGACCAAGCGGGTATCGCCTAGCACTTGCACAAACGGTGTTATTCGATCATCGCGTAATCAGGCCGCCCCATCGGGTCCGGCGTCGCACCCTTGATGTTCATGCCGCGCCCCGGTGCGAAGCCGGGGAAGAACACCAGGCCCTCGGCCTCCAGGCGAAAGGCCAGGGCCAAGCGGGTCACATCGAGCAACTCGCCACCAGCCTCGAAGCGGCGGATAGCCTGGACCGATACACCGGATTGCCGGGACAGCTCCTCAACACTCCAGCCCAGCATGGCTCGGGCCTGCGCACTGTGGGCGGGGGTAAATTGATAGACAGCGATGCGTTCCAGGGTGGTTTTGATTGCGAGAGAGGCCATGGGGTGCTCCAAAGCTGGGGGTTTCAAAAATACTGTGTTTTTGTACAGTTGTTTTGAGTCCCGATCAATCTCATTTTTTTGATCAATGACCGGCGGTCATCTCCAGCCAGGTGCTTGGAGCATGGCCGAGCGTCCGGCGAAACATGGTGGAAAACGCCGCTGGGCTGTCATAGCCCAGGTCCAGGGCAATGGGTTTACGCAGGCTCGTACGGGCCTTCAGCCGGATCAGTCTTCAGCCAACCCCGGCGCCTCCCGAATAATGAAGTGATCCAGGTTCTCGATATTGGCACTGAACACCCCGAACGTTTCTTCGGGGTTCTTCTTGCTCGGCACCTGCTTCAACTCCGGCGTGACGCCATAAAAGAAGCAATACAACGGCGCATCACTGTCGATGGCGTGCTTGATCTCTGCCAGGAACGCCTTGCGCTTTCGGTAGTTATCGATCAGCTTCTTGCTCAGGTAAACGTTGACCGAGTAAGGTTTTTTCTTCGCCTCGTCCGGCTGCTTGAACCAGACCTTTGCTTCGAAGTCGATGCGAAAGCTCAGGGTGTAATCCTTTATCTCCTTGATCTTGCCCCAGTAAATCAAGCCCTTATTGTCCTGCAAATACTCGATCTTCTTGAAGAACGAGCCGTAGGGCGCCGTGTGCTCGCCAATCTTCAACGGCATGCGCTTGAGCAGGTCCTTGTTATCGAAATTCGAAACGAAACATTCCACCGGGTGGGCGAAGACACTGGTTTTGTCCGGTGTTGAATCCTGCGCGGAATGATCGTTATCACCGTGGGAAGATACGGATGAGAGCGTAGGCCGATTCGCTTCAACGTTATCCGACGGGTCGGACAGCTTGCGCACGTACTGACGCCGAGTCAGCAACAGCTCCGACGGAAAATACTCCTCGCGGTCGTCATCTGCCTCAACGCTTTCCGCCTCCTGCCCTGGCATTTTCGGACTGACATAAGGACAGCCCTCGATATGCCGGGTAGTGGGCTGGTTCTTGAAATGCGGCGTGCGGATGTAATTGACGTTCTTGGCATTGAACGTCGTCAGCCGATTCCCCTCTTCAAACTCCGCCCGACAGGCATCGTTGGGGCACTGAAAGCGCTCCTTGGCCGAGTCGAATGCCATGGTCTCGTCGAAATTCAGATCCCGAACGTCATAGATCGAAAGCTTGGCATCGAGGCTGAGGCAATAGGCAGTGTCGAATTTCATCGGGGCTCGGGTCCGTGAGAGGAAGTGTATTAATACCGAAGGACGTGGCGGGCTGCACCCAAAGTTTCAACCCACCAAAGAACTCCTGTGGGAGCGAGCCTGCTCGCGATTCCCAAACCCAACCCAACCATCAAGCCTGCCGCCCACCTGTGCCCTGACATTAGCCAGTGGCGAGGGAGCTTGCTCCCGCTGGGCTGCGCAGCAGCCCCTTTTCCGGTCCCAGATTGACGTAATCGGTATCATAATACCGGTTATGGCCTGACCTTCCGGATAACCGGCATTATATTGCCGAAACAACAAATAGAATTGCGATGAAAGAGAACACGGGTGAACGATGTGACAGGGACCCAAACCCTGGGAACCTCTATTCGCCGGCTGAGACTTGAGGTTACTGGTCTCGACCAAGAGACGTTCGCAGTTATGTGCAAGATGTCGACAAAGGCTCTCTACCAGATCGAAAAGGACAAGGGTAATCCGAGCATCAGCACCCTCGACGCGATCCTGAGAAAGTTTGGACTGCGCTTGGGGTTGATGGCTGCTGTACCTCTTTACACGCCGCCACCCCGACCGCAAAAACCGGACCCCAAAGCGCCCGCTCGCGGCGCCAACCCTAAACGAAAGTCCACAGAGCAGCCCGGTAGAGTTGCTACTCTCAGAGCCACTAAAAAGGTAAAGGGTGGCGAGAATGGCCCAGGCGAATGAGCGAAGACGGTGTATGAGCGAACAGGTTCAAGTAACCCTGCACGAAGCGAGGTCCCAGCTCTTACAACTGGGTGCGCGTGCATGGCAGGGCGACAGAGTGGTGATCACCAAGGCCGGCAAGCCTTATCTGGATGCTCTGACTGTAGGTAAATCCTCTTGATCTGAGATTTCAGCAGATACCTCAGCCATGCACGCCTCGTCGAACTCTCGCATGGTGACCTCGTTGATAGCGCCGATTTTCAGCAGCGCTTCGGCCGAGCTGTGAATCGACTCGAAGGCCTCACTTCTTATCTTTTTCGTCATTACATATCCCCATCAATTCTTTTCTATCAACAGACGCTGAAGCTCTCAGAGCCTACACCCGTGGCGAGGGAGCTTGCTCCCGCTGGGCTGCGCAGCAGCCCCAATTCAATATTCCCAACAAAAAAACCGCCGCCCGAACACGGACGGCAGCTAATGATTGAATACTCAAAACCCTCGCGAAATCCGAGAAGCTTTCCGCCACCAAGACTCATGTTGACTAAACGGATCATCCACCAGCACCGCCGGCATGTCCCGCAAGCGAATCCATGGTTCATCCTGCCAGTGCAGCATGCAGAGCGACATCTTCGGCCAATCCAACACGCTCAACGTAGGCCGTTCCACCTTATGGGAGTAGCGCTCATCCCGCAGGGTTGGCACCACCTGATGCGTGATTCACTCACGCAGCAATCGATCTTCAGGGCAGTAGTGATAAACCAGCAATGCATAGACGCCTGACTCGCTCAGCATCAGACGTTCTTCGGTCAAGCCGTGGACATGCACGAGCATGATCCGGCGCTGGACAGGATCAAGCTTTCGGGTCATGCGCTCATCGAGGTGCTTGCTCATCAAACGCCCCAAATCGGAGGCGCTGAACCAAGCCTGGTTTTGAATGTAAAAAACCCCGCTTTCACGGGGTTTTCAGTGACGCATGCAGCCTAGGATTTTCCTTTCGAATCAATCCCAGCTCAAAGCCCCACCCGTTTGATACTCAATCACGCGCGTCTCAAAGAAGTTCTTCTCTTTCTTCAAGTCCATGATCTCGCTCATCCAAGGGAACGGGTTGGTCGTTCCTGGATACTCTTCCTTCAAGCCAATCTGCGACAGACGACGGTTAGCGATGAACTTGAGGTAGTCCTCCATCATCGCCGCGTTCATGCCCAGCACGCCGCGAGGCATGGTGTCGCGGGCGTATTCGATTTCCAGTTGGGTCCCTTGCAGGATCATCTGGGTCGCTTCTTCCTTCATCTCGGCGTCCCACAGGTGTGGGTTTTCGATTTTGATCTGGTTGATCACGTCGATGCCGAAGTTCAGGTGCATGGATTCGTCGCGCAGGATGTACTGGAACTGCTCGGCGACGCCGGTCATTTTGTTGCGGCGGCCCATGGACAGGATCTGGGTGAAGCCGCAGTAGAAGAAGATGCCTTCCAGAACGCAGTAGTAGGCGATCAGGTTGCGCAGCAGCTCTTTGTCGGTTTCCGGGGTGCCGGTTTCGAACTTCGGATCGGAGATCGAACGGGTGTATTTCAGGCCCCAGGCGGCTTTCTTCGCGACCGATGGGATCTCGTGGTACATGTTGAAGATTTCGCCTTCATCCATGGCCAGCGATTCGATGCAGTACTGGTAGGCGTGGGTGTGGATCGCCTCTTCGAACGCCTGGCGCAGGATGTACTGGCGGCATTCCGGGTTGGTGATCAGGCGGTACACGGCCAGGACCAGGTTGTTGGCAACCAGGGAGTCGGCGGTAGAGAAGAAGCCCAGGTTGCGCATTACGATGCGGCGTTCGTCGTCGGTCAGGCCTTCCGGGTTTTTCCAGAGGGCGATGTCGGCGGTCATGTTGACTTCTTGCGGCATCCAGTGGTTTGCGCAGCCGTCCAGGTACTTCTGCCAGGCCCAGTCGTATTTGAATGGCACGAGCTGGTTGAGGTCGGCGCGGCAGTTGATCATGCGCTTTTCATCGACGGCGACACGGGCGGAGGCGCCTTCGAGTTCGGCGAGGCCTTCGGCGACGTCGAGTTTGTCGAGGGCCGCCTTGGCGCGAATGATCGCGGCCGAGTCGCTGGCCGTCACGGCGCGGGCTTCGAGGGCGGCGGCACCGCCGGCGCTGTCGAGGCGGTCCATGTTGGCTTCAGAAGCGTGGCCGGCGTTGGCGCCTTTTACGGCAACTTCGCCGTCTTCTTTGTCGAATTCGTCCCAGCTCAGCATGACGTGTCGTCTCCTGCGTGAGGGCCAGATGCCCGATAAGGCCTACTGGCCGCGGTGGATCTTGAAAAATCGTTTGTTGCAGCAGCTGACGCAGGCAATAAACAGAAAAATGTACGGGTCATTCCGGAGCGGCGGTAGAGCGGGAAGGCGATTGCCCCCTGCGTTGGCTCCAGGCTGGCGTGATCCCTGTAAGGGAATATTGCAGGCCCGTTTAAGGCGGCATTATAAGGACTTTTTTGCCTACGTGGTGCGGCGAAATAGCTCACGGGAGGGGTGGTGAGGGGCGTATCCGCATGGGAGCGCGGGTTTACAAGGCTTTGACCGCTGAAGTTTTTTTTCGCATGGATAGGGTGACGACTTTTTTTGATCACAAAATGATCGATTTTTGCCGTTTTGCACTACATGTTGTGTTTTCTGGCGCTTTTTGGTGGCTCCAGACACAACCAGGCCCGATCGGTATCGGGCCGTGGGATTGCTGGTTGTGATCAGCTGTCGGAACAACCGTTGCCCAGGACGCGGTAGCGCAGGATGTGGCGTTGGCCCTTGGAGTCTTCGTATTCCATTGTTGCCGGGACCACTTCGCAAACGTTCGGGATCGTGCTCATGGAAAGGACCTTGGCAATGTCCAAGTGGCTGGAGTAGGTGTACTCCTCGATAGCCGGTTTTTGCTGCGCGAGATCGGTCGGGGTTTCGTCAGCCATCGCGGTGGTGCAGAGGCTGCCGAGGACCAGAACCCATAAAGCTTTCATCTGTATTTCACCTTTGTTGAGGTCGAGTGGGGGCACGCAGCCTTTTTGGGGCTGCGTGTGGAGCGAGTTTTGGAAGTTGGATCAACGGCCTTCGTGGGGGCTGTGTTGCGTCAATCGTGTTTGCCGGTTGGCGAGGTGGATTTTAGAAGTTGGGGGCGGGGGCAAACAGACTCGGTTTTGATAAACACTGTTGGTTGATCTGGTAACAATCGGCTGACTTTTCGTTGGATCGATGATGGCTGACCCAGCGCCTTCGCGAGCAGGCTTGCTCGCCACATGAAGATATCTTCAAGTGCGTTTGCCAGTTAGTACCGACATTTTGTAGGGACTTGTTACTACCATCGTCGAATGGTTCTATAGGCCCGCCCCGGGCTACAACGGGATCATACAAAAACAACTATTGTCACCGAGGTAAGAAAGATGAGTGCGGCTTCTGTGTATCCCGTTCGTCCCGAGGTAGCGGCCAATACGCTGACTGACGAGGCGACCTACAAGGCCATGTACCAGCAGTCGGTCGTCAACCCGGACGGCTTCTGGCGCGAGCAGGCCAAGCGCCTCGATTGGATCAAGCCTTTCACCACGGTGAAGCAGACTTCTTTCGACGACCACCATGTCGACATCAAGTGGTTTGCCGATGGCACCTTGAACGTTTCCTATAACTGCCTCGACCGACACCTGGCCGAGCGCGGCGATCAAGTCGCGATCATCTGGGAAGGCGACGATCCTTCCGAGAGCCGCAATATCACCTATCGCGAGCTGCACGAAGAAGTCTGCAAGTTCGCCAACGCCTTGCGCGGGCAGGACGTGCATCGTGGCGACGTGGTGACCATCTACATGCCGATGATCCCCGAGGCCGTGGTAGCGATGCTGGCCTGTACCCGCATCGGCGCGATTCACTCGGTGGTGTTCGGCGGTTTCTCCCCTGAAGCACTGGCCGGCCGGATCATCGACTGCAAATCCAAAGTGGTGATCACCGCCGACGAAGGCATTCGTGCTGGCAAGAAAATCCCGCTCAAGGCGAACGTTGACGATGCGCTGACCAACCCGGAAACCAGCAGCATCCAGAAAGTCATCGTGTGCAAGCGCACGGCGGGCAACATCAAGTGGAACCAGCACCGCGACATCTGGTACGAGGACCTGATGAAGGTCGCCGGCACCGTATGCGCGCCGAAGGAAATGGGCGCCGAAGAGGCCCTGTTCATCCTCTACACCTCCGGTTCCACCGGCAAGCCCAAGGGCGTGCAGCACACCACGGCTGGCTACTTGTTGTACGCCGCGCTGACCCATGAGCGGGTGTTCGACTACAAGCCAGGCGAGATCTACTGGTGCACCGCCGACGTGGGCTGGGTCACCGGCCACAGCTACATCGTCTATGGCCCGCTGGCCAACGGCGCGACCACGGTGCTGTTCGAGGGCGTGCCGAACTACCCGGACATCACCCGGGTGGCCAAGGTGATCGACAAGCACAAGGTCAATATTCTCTACACCGCGCCTACCGCTATTCGCGCGATGATGGCCTCTGGCACCGCCGCCGTCGAAGGCGCCGATGGCAGCAGCCTGCGCCTGCTGGGTTCGGTGGGTGAGCCAATCAACCCGGAAGCGTGGGATTGGTACCACAAGAATGTCGGCAAGGAGCGTTGCCCGATCGTCGATACATGGTGGCAGACCGAAACGGGCGGTGTGCTGATCAGCCCGTTGCCAGGCGCTACGGCGCTGAAGCCAGGTTCCGCTACTCGGCCGTTCTTCGGTGTGGTGCCGGCACTGGTGGACAACCTCGGCAACCTGGTCGAAGGCGCTGCCGAAGGCAACCTGGTGATCCTCGATTCGTGGCCAGGCCAGGCGCGTACCCTGTACGGCGACCATGACCGTTTTGTCGATACCTATTTCAAGACCTTCAGCGGCATGTATTTCACCGGCGACGGTGCGCGTCGCGACGAGGACGGCTACTACTGGATCACCGGCCGGGTGGATGACGTACTCAACGTGTCGGGTCACCGCATGGGCACCGCCGAGATCGAGAGCGCAATGGTCGCTCACCCGAAAGTCGCCGAAGCGGCGGTCGTGGGTGTGCCGCATGACATCAAGGGGCAGGGCATTTATGTCTACGTCACCCTCAATGCCGGCGAAGAGACCAGCGAGGCCCTGCGCCTGGAACTGAAGAACTGGGTGCGCAAGGAGATCGGTCCGATTGCCTCGCCGGATGTCATTCAGTGGGCGCCGGGCCTGCCGAAGACCCGTTCCGGCAAGATCATGCGCCGCATCCTGCGCAAGATTGCCACGGCGGAATACGACGGTTTGGGTGATATTTCCACCCTGGCCGATCCGGGTGTGGTGGCGCACCTGATCGAGACGCACAAGACCATGAACGTCGCCTGACGGTCGCATGTAGTACCCAAGAGCCCCGCCCGGTATTTGCCGGGCGGGGTTTTTTTATGGGCGCGCTGGGAGGGCTTGAAGTGTGGTGCCTTTGTGGCGAGGGAGCTTGCTCCCGCTCGGCTGCGCAGCAGTCGTAAACCGGTCAATGCGGTATGCCTGAACAAACGCGGTGCCTGGCTTTTGGGGCTGCTGCGCAGCCCAGCGGGAGCAAGCTCCCTCGCCACGGGTTTGATGGATGAATAAAGATCGGCGTTCAATGTAAGAAGCGTCTGAACGTTACCGACGTTTCGAAATGTGTAACCAAAGGCGCCACAACGGGGCGATGTGAAACGCCAAGCCCCGTCGCAGGGCGTTTTCACGCATCTCGAAAAACAAGCCGACACGCTGTGCTTGCCGGATTAGAAGGGTTTGCCAATAATGGGCCCGCTATTTGCAGCATGGATCGGTTCCCTTTCCTTTGCTCTTGCATGTATTTGCGGGGCTGTCAATGTGCTCGAACAGCTTTCTCGGTGCTTCTGTAATTTGTTGTCGCATTGAAGAAATATCGGCTTCGGGCCTGTCGTTAGAATGCCGATCACTCGCTCGTCGTGGCCTGCGTTGAATAAAATGCGCGCTTGTCGGACGCAGCACCAAAGTTCGTTCCACCCATTCGCATATTGGGCTGTTGCTCACTCTGCCGTTTTCGCCCTTTACCGATGGAGTCCCAAGATGAAGAAACTTGTGCTGCTTGGCGCCCTGGCACTGTCCGTGCTGTCCCTGCCGACCTTCGCTGATGAGAAGCCCCTGAAAATCGGTATCGAAGCCGCTTACCCTCCGTTTGCCTCCAAGGCTCCGGACGGCAGCATCGTCGGCTTCGACTACGACATCGGCAATGCGCTGTGTGAAGAGATGAAGGTCAAGTGCGTGTGGGTCGAGCAAGAGTTCGACGGCCTGATTCCGGCGCTCAAGGTACGCAAGATCGACGCGATCCTGTCGTCGATGTCGATCACTGAAGATCGCAAGAAATCCGTTGATTTCACCAACAAGTACTACAACACCCCGGCCCGTCTGGTGATGAAGGCCGGCACCCAGGTCAGCGACGGCCTGGCCGAGCTCAAGGGCAAGAACATTGGCGTGCAGCGCGGTTCGATCCACGAGCGTTTCGCACGTGAAGTCCTGGCCCCGCTGGGTGCCGAGATCAAGCCGTACGGTTCGCAGAACGAGATCTACCTGGACGTCTCCGCCGGTCGCCTCGACGGCACCGTGGCCGACGCCACGCTGTTGGATGACGGTTTCCTGAAGACTGACGCGGGCAAAGGCTTTGCGTTTGTTGGCCCGGCCTTCACCGATGTCAAATACTTCGGTGACGGCGTGGGTATCGCGGTTCGCAAGGGTGACGCGTTGAAAGACAAGATCAACACTGCAATCGCTGCCATTCGCGAGAACGGCAAGTACAAGCAGATCCAGGATAAATACTTCGCCTTCGACATCTACGGCAAGTAACACGTCCCGCCACTGCGGCGAAATGGCGCAAGCAACAGGATTTCTGCGGTTTGCGCCATTTTTTCATCCCACTTTCGAGGACCTGAATCATGTTGAAAGGCTACGGGGCTGTCATCCTCGATGGCGCATGGTTGACGCTTCAGCTCGCCTTGTCGTCCATGGCCCTGGCCATCGTCCTGGGGTTGATTGGTGTCGCGCTGCGCCTCTCGCCGGTGCGTTGGCTGGCGTGGCTGGGCGACCTGTATTCGACGGTAATCCGCGGCATTCCGGACCTGGTGTTGATCCTGCTGATTTTCTACGGCGGCCAGGACTTGCTCAACCGTGTGGCGCCGATGCTTGGCTATGACGACTACATCGACCTGAATCCGCTGGCGGCCGGTATCGGCACCCTGGGTTTCATCTTCGGCGCCTACCTGTCGGAAACCTTCCGCGGCGCGTTCATGGCCATCCCCAAGGGCCAGGCGGAGGCGGGCATGGCGTACGGCATGAGTGGGTTCCAGGTGTTTTTCCGGGTGATGGTGCCGCAGATGATCCGACTGGCGATCCCGGGCTTCACCAACAACTGGTTGGTACTGACCAAGGCCACCGCGCTGATTTCCGTGGTGGGCCTGCAAGACATGATGTTCAAGGCCAAGCAGGCGGCGGATGCCACCCGCGAGCCTTTCACCTTCTTCCTCGCAGTGGCGGCGATGTACCTGGTGATCACCAGCGTTTCGTTGCTGGCATTGCGTCACCTTGAGAAGCGCTACTCGGTAGGCGTAAGGGCGGCTGATCTATGATCTTCGACTACAACGTCATCATTGAAGCCTTGCCGCTGTACTTCAACGGCTTGCTGACCACCCTGAAGCTGTTGGCCTTGTCGCTGTTCTTCGGCCTGTTGGCGGCGCTGCCCCTGGGGCTGATGCGGGTGTCCAAGCAGCCGGTCGTCAACATGACGGCGTGGCTCTACACCTATGTGATTCGCGGCACGCCGATGCTGGTGCAGTTGTTCCTGATCTATTACGGGCTGGCGCAGTTCGCCGTCGTGCGCGAAAGCTTCCTCTGGCCGTGGCTGTCCAGCGCGACGTTCTGTGCGTGCCTGGCGTTCGCCATCAATACCAGCGCCTACACCGCCGAAATCATCGCCGGCAGCCTGCGGGCCACGCCCAACGGTGAGATCGAGGCGGCCAAGGCGATGGGTATGTCGCGCTACAAGCTGTATCGCCGGATCCTGCTGCCCTCGGCCCTGCGCCGGGCGCTGCCGCAATACAGCAACGAAGTGATCATGATGCTGCAGACCACCAGTCTCGCGTCCATCGTCACCTTGATCGACATCACTGGTGCCGCGCGCACGGTGAATGCGCAGTACTACTTGCCGTTCGAGGCCTACATCACGGCCGGCGTGTTCTACCTGTGCCTGACCTTCATCCTGGTGCGCCTGTTCAAGCTGGCCGAGCGCCGCTGGCTGGGTTACCTGGCCCCGCGCAAGCACTGATAACGCATCGATCCGATCGACTGCTCAACGATTGACGTTTTGTGAGAACCGACCGCATGTACAAGCTTGAAGTCCAAGACCTGCATAAACGCTATGGCAGTCACGAAGTGCTCAAGGGCGTGTCCTTGAAAGCCGCCGCCGGCGATGTGATCAGCATCATCGGCTCCAGTGGCTCCGGCAAGAGTACCTTCCTGCGTTGCATCAACCTGCTTGAGCAACCCCATGCCGGCAAGATCTTGCTCAACAACGAAGAGTTGAAGCTCGTAGCAGGCAAGGACGGCGCCATGAAGGCCGCGGACCCAAAGCAACTGCAGCGCATGCGTTCGCGGTTGTCGATGGTGTTCCAGCACTTCAACTTGTGGTCCCACATGACCGCCCTGGAAAACATCATGGAAGCGCCGGTGCATGTATTGGGCGTGGCCAAGGCCGAAGCGCGGGAGAAGGCCGAGCACTACCTGAACAAGGTCGGCGTGGCCCATCGCAAGGACGCCTACCCAGGCCACATGTCCGGCGGCGAGCAGCAGCGCGTGGCGATCGCCCGGGCGCTGGCGATGGAGCCGGAGGTGATGCTGTTCGATGAGCCGACTTCGGCCCTCGACCCTGAATTGGTGGGCGACGTGCTCAAAGTGATGCAGGCGTTGGCGCAGGAAGGCCGGACCATGGTGGTGGTGACTCATGAAATGGGCTTTGCCCGCGAAGTGTCGAACCAGTTGGTATTCCTGCACAAAGGCATCGTTGAAGAAAGCGGCAACCCACGGGAAGTGCTGGTCAACCCGCAATCGGAGCGCCTGCAACAATTTCTGTCGGGCAGCCTCAAGTAATCGCTCCCGTTACGCACCGGATTGGATCATGCTGCGCGCCATGCGCCAGATGGTCTAGTTTGGTTGCAGCCGCTTTCGGCTTTAACACTGTTTTCGCTTCGGATTGCCCGCCATGACTGCCCATCGAATAGGTTTCCTGATTTGGCCCAGCACTAAAGCCTTGACGCTGGCGCTGGCCGAGGAGGCCTTGCGTGTCGCCCAGCGCGTGCATCCGGACGTGGTCTACGAATTGTCGTTCCTGCAAGCCGAGCCACCGGCCGAGGGCGCTTGGCAGTTACCCGGTGAATCCTGGGTCGGCAAGCTCGAAGGTCTTCAGAAACTGTTTCTGGTGGCCGACGAGCCACCAACGACGCTGGCCTCGCCGCTGAGCAGCGCCCTCAAGCAATTGGTGCGCGCGGGTTGCGTCATCGGCGGTTTGTCCGCTGGCGTCTATCCGCTGGCGCAGTTGGGTTTGCTCGATGGCTATCGAGCTGCCGTTCACTGGCGCTGGCAAGATGACTTCTCCGAGCGCTTCCCCAAGGTCATCGCCACCAGCCATTTGTTTGATTGGGACCGCGATCGCCTGAGCGCTTGCGGCGGCATGTCGGTGCTTGATCTGCTGTTGGCGGTGCTGGCCCGGGACCACGGCGCCGAACTGGCTGGCGCGGTGTCGGAAGAACTGGTGGTCGAGCGCATCCGTGAAGGCGGCGAACGCCAGCGTATTCCGTTGCAGAACCGCTTGGGTTCCAGTCATCCGAAGCTCACCCAGGCCGTGCTGTTGATGGAAGCCAACATCGAAGAGCCGTTGACCACCGACGAGATCGCCCAACATGTGTGCGTGTCCCGCCGGCAGCTGGAGCGGATCTTCAAGCAGTACCTCAATCGCGTGCCGAGCCAGTATTACCTGGAGCTGCGCCTGAACAAGGCCCGGCAGATGTTGATGCAGACCAGCAAATCCATCATCCAGATCGGCCTGTCCTGTGGTTTCTCCTCGGGGCCACACTTCTCCAGCGCCTACCGCAACTTCTTCGGCGCGACGCCGCGGGAAGATCGCAACCAGCGGCGTAGCAGCAGCCCGTTCGAATTGTCTTCAGTGCCGTCCGAGCGCGGCTAAATGGTAAGACTGCGGATAGAGCGGTCAACACAAAAACTGTGGGAGCGAGCTTGCTCGCGATGACGGAGTGTCAGTCAATGCTGAAGGTGACTGACACTGCGCCATCGCGAGCAAGCTCGCTCCCACAGGTGTTTTGTGCCTGGCAGCGGAAACGTGGATGCAGGTGCCTCAAATACAACCGCAACGTTTAAACTGCGCCATTGCGACGCTATTTGTCGCATTGCCGTAAACCCGCGCAAAACGTGGGTTGGCGCTATAAGAAGTTGTCGCTTGGCGGCAAGGCCGGGCTGAAAACTGTCCTTACAATCCTTACCAAGCTCGCCAGTTCCAGGCGGGTGTTCCTCTTCAGGAGACTCCGATGTCCGTTGAGCAAGCCGCGGTACAACGCGCCGATTTCGACCAGGTGATGGTTCCCAACTATGCACCTGCAGCCTTCATTCCTGTGCGTGGTGCCGGTTCGCGCGTGTGGGACCAGTCCGGTCGCGAGCTGATCGACTTTGCGGGCGGTATCGCGGTCAACGTACTGGGCCATGCCCACCCGGCGCTGGTCGGTGCACTGACCGAGCAGGCCAATAAGCTGTGGCACGTATCAAACGTGTTCACCAACGAGCCAGCCCTGCGCCTGGCGCATAAACTGGTCGATGCGACCTTCGCCGAGCGCGCATTCTTCTGCAACTCCGGCGCCGAAGCCAACGAGGCCGCTTTCAAGCTGGCCCGCCGGGTCGGGTTCGATCGGTTCGGCAGCGAAAAATATGAAATCATCGCCGCGCTCAACAGTTTCCACGGCCGGACGCTGTTCACCGTCAACGTAGGCGGACAGTCGAAGTACTCCGATGGTTTCGGCCCTAAAATCACTGGCATCACCCACGTTCCTTACAACGACCTGGCGGCTCTGAAAGCGGCGGTCTCGGACAAGACCTGCGCCGTGGTGCTGGAACCCATCCAAGGCGAGGGCGGTGTGTTGCCGGCCGAGTTGGCCTACCTGCAGGGCGCCCGTGAACTGTGCGATGCACACAACGCACTGCTGGTTTTCGACGAAGTGCAGACCGGCATGGGCCGTAGCGGCGAGCTGTTCGCCTACATGCATTACGGCGTGGTCCCGGACATCCTCACCAGCGCCAAGAGCCTGGGCGGCGGTTTCCCGATCGCGGCGATGCTCACCACCGAAGCGCTGGCCAAGCACCTTGTCGTCGGCACCCACGGCACCACCTACGGCGGCAACCCGCTGGCCTGCGCGGTGGCCGAAGCGGTAATCGATGTGGTCAATACCCCTGAAGTGCTCAATGGCGTCAAGGCCAAGCACGACAAATTCAAGACCCGGCTGTTGCAGATCGGCGAGAAGTACGGCCTGTTCACCCAAGTGCGTGGCCTGGGTCTGCTGATCGGTTGCGTGCTGAACGACGCCTGGAAGGGCAAGGCCAAGGACATCTTCAACGCCGCCGAACAGGAAGGCCTGATGATCCTGCAAGCCGGCCCGGACGTGATCCGCTTCGCTCCGAGCCTGGTGGTGGAAGACGCCGACATCGACGCCGGCCTGGACCGCTTCGAGCGGGCCGCGGTGAAGTTGACCCAAGGCTGAGTTCAGACTAGTCCGGCTCCATTGGGGCCGGCTTTTGTGGGAGCGAGCCTGCTCGCGATTGCGGCCGCCTCGGTCCGCCAGGCAGATCGAGCCGTCGGCATCGCGAGCAGGCTCGCTCCCACAGGAGATCCACTGCAATGTCTGGGTTAATGTCCGGTTTTATTTTCTGTGTATCGATCTTACGGTCGAACCCTTTATTTCAAGTTAAGGAGTGACACCATGCTGGTGATGCGCCCCGCGCAAATGGCTGATCTGGGCGAGGTACAGCGTCTGGCTGCGGACAGTCCGATCGGTGTCACTTCCTTGCCGGATGACGTGGAACGCTTGAGCGACAAGATCGCCGCAAGCGAGGCCTCGTTTGCCGCCGAAGTCAGCTTCAATGGTGAAGAAAGTTATTTCTTCGTTCTCGAAGACACCGCCACCGGCAGATTGGCCGGCTGTTCGGCCATTGTCGCTTCGGCGGGTTATTCCGAACCGTTCTACAGCTTCCGCAACGAGACCTTCGTCCACGCTTCCCGTGAGCTGAAGATCCACAACAAGATCCACGTACTCTCCCAGTGCCACGACCTGACCGGCAATAGCTTGCTGACCAGCTTCTACGTGGTCCCGGAACTGGTGGGTTCGCCGTGGTCGGAGCTGAACTCGCGCGGGCGTCTGCTGTTTGTCGCCAGCCACCCGGAGCGTTTCGCCGATTCGGTGGTGACCGAGATCGTCGGCTATAGCGACGAAAACGGCGACTCGCCATTCTGGGACGCCATCGGTCGCAACTTCTTCGACCTCAACTATGCCGCAGCCGAGCGCCTGTGCGGGTTGAAAAGCCGGACCTTCCTCGCCGAGCTGATGCCGCATTACCCGATCTACGTACCGCTGTTACCGGATGCCGCCCAGGAAGCCATGGGCCAGGTCCACCCGCGCGCGCAGATCACCTTCGACATCCTGATGCGCGAGGGTTTCGAGACCGATCACTACATCGACATCTTTGACGGCGGCCCGACCCTGCACGCTCGCGTCTCGGGGATCCGCTCGATCGCCCAGAGCCGCGTGGTGCCGGTGAAGATCGGCGAAACCGTCAAGGGCGCCGGCCGGCAGTACCTGGTGGCCAATGCCCAACTCCAGGATTACCGCGCCGTATTGCTCGACCTCGACTACGCGCCAGGCAAACCTGTGACGCTGGACATGGAAGCAGCCGAAGCCCTGGGTGTTGGCGAAGGCGCCAGCGTGCGCCTGGTAGCGGTTTAAACAGCAGTTTTCGCGGGTGGCATGAGCGGCCCGTTCGAGGAGATAGCATGATCGTTCGTCCCGTACGCAGCAGCGATTTACCCGCTCTGATCGCCCTGGCCCGCAGCACCGGCACCGGCCTGACCACCTTGCCGGCCAATGAAGAGCGTCTGGCCCATCGGGTTGGCTGGGCCGAAAAGACCTTTCGCGGCGAAGCTGGGCGTGGCGACGCGGACTACCTGTTCGTGCTCGAAGACGATGACGGTCGCGTGGTAGGTATTTCCGCCATCGCAGGCGCCGTGGGGTTGCGTGAGCCTTGGTACAACTTCCGGGTTGGCCTGACAGTCAGTGCTTCCCAAGAGCTGAACATCTATCGGGAGATCCCGACGTTGTTCCTGGCCAACGACCTGACGGGCAATTCCGAGCTGTGCTCGCTGTTCCTTCACGCGGACTACCGCAATGGCCTCAATGGCCGGATGCTGGCGAAGGCGAGGCTGCTGTTCATCGCCGAATTCCCACAGCTGTTCGGCAACAAGATCATCGCCGAGATGCGCGGCATGTCCGACGACAACGGGCGCTCGCCGTTCTGGGAAAGCCTGGGCCGGCACTTCTTCAAGATGGAGTTCAGCCAGGCCGACTACCTGACCGGGGTCGGTAACAAAGCGTTCATCGCCGAGCTGATGCCCAAGTTCCCGCTGTACACCTGCTTCTTGTCCGAGGACGCCCGGGCCGTGATCGGCCAGGTCCATCCCGACACCGAGCCGGCGCTGTCGATGCTCAAGAGCGAAGGATTCAGTTACCAGGGCTACGTCGACATCTTCGACGCTGGCCCGGCCATCGAGTGCGAGACCGGCAAGATCCGCGCGATCCGCGACAGCCAGGCGCTGGTTCTGGCCGTTGGCACGCCCGGCGATGACGCCACGCCATTTCTCATTCATAACCGCAAATGCCAGGACTGCCGCATCACGGCGGCGCCGGCGCGTTTCGCCGCGGGCACCCTGGTGGTCGATCCACTGACCGCCAAACGTCTTCAACTCAACGCTGGCGACCAGGTGCGTGCCGTGGCGTTGTCTGCCGCTCGGGAGTCGAAATAATGAAATCGTTGTACATCGCTGGAAGTTGGCTGGAAGGCCAGGGCGACGTCTTTGAGTCGTTGAACCCGGTGACCCAGCAAGTGCTGTGGTCTGGAAAAGGCGCGACGGCGGCGCAGGTGGAGTCCGCCGTGCAGGCGGCGCGCCAGGCATTCCCGGACTGGGCGCGACGCTCGCTGGATGAGCGCATCCAGGTGTTGGAAGCGTTCGCCGACACCCTGAAGACGCACGCTGACGAATTGGCCCGTTGCATTGGTGAGGAAACCGGCAAGCCCTTGTGGGAAGCCGCCACCGAAGTCACCAGCATGATCAACAAAGTCGCCATCTCAGTGCAGAGCTACCGCGAGCGCACCGGCGAGAAAAGCGGCCCTCTGGGCGACGCTACCGCCGTGCTGCGCCACAAGCCCCACGGTGTGGTGGCGGTGTTCGGTCCTTACAACTTCCCTGGTCACTTGCCCAACGGGCACATTGTGCCTGCGCTGCTGGCGGGCAATTGCGTGTTGTTCAAGCCCAGTGAGCTGACGCCGAAAGTCGCCGAGTTGACGGTCAAGTGCTGGGAGGAGGCGGGCCTGCCGGCAGGCGTGTTGAACCTGCTGCAAGGCGCGCGGGAAACCGGTATTGCCCTGGCGGCGGAACCAGGGATCGACGGGCTGTTCTTCACCGGGTCCAGCCGTACCGGCAATCTTCTGCACCAACAGTTCTCCGGTCGCCCGGACAAGATCCTCGCCCTGGAAATGGGTGGCAACAATCCGTTGGTGGTCGATGAGGTGGCCGACGTCGATGCGGCGGTGTACACCATCATCCAGTCCGCATTCATTTCCGCCGGCCAGCGCTGCACCTGCGCGCGCCGCTTGCTGGTGCCGGAAGGCGCCTGGGGCGATGCCTTGCTGGCGCGCCTGGTGCAGGTCAGCTCGACCCTCGACGTCGGGGCCTTCGACCAGCAACCGGCGCCGTTCATGGGCTCGGTGGTTTCCCTTGCCGCCGCGAAGGCTCTGATGGATGCGCAAAACCATTTACTGGGCAAGGGCGCCGTGCCGCTGTTGGCCATGACCCAGCCGCAACCCCAGGCTGCGTTGTTGACGCCAGGGATCCTCGATGTCACTGCCGTGGCCGAGCGCCCCGACGAGGAATTGTTCGGGCCGTTGCTGCAGGTCATTCGCTACAAGGATTTCGCGGGCGCGATCAGCGAAGCCAACAATACTCAATATGGCCTGGCCGCCGGCTTGCTTTCGGATTCCCAGGAACGCTACGAGCAGTTCTGGCTGCAAAGCCGCGCCGGTATCGTCAACTGGAACAAACAACTGACCGGCGCCGCCAGCAGCGCGCCGTTCGGCGGTGTCGGTGCCTCGGGCAACCACCGCGCCAGCGCTTATTACGCGGCGGATTATTGCTCGTATCCGGTGGCTTCCCTGGAAACGCCGAGCCTGGTCATGCCGGCGAGCCTGACGCCTGGCGTAAAAATGGTGTAGTCCGTTTCGCGAGCAGGCTCGCTCTCACAGGGATTTGCACAATCCATTGTGGGAGCGAGCCTGCTCCGGGCGGCGATCCGACGAAGCCCGCACTGCGGTCTTTACTGATGCCTATAAAAACAGATTCTCGTGGAGCCTCGCTGATGAAATCCTATGAAGTCAACTTTGACGGTCTGGTGGGGCCGACCCATAACTACGGCGGGCTTTCCTACGGCAACGTCGCCTCCCAGAGCAACAGCCAGCAATCTTCCAACCCCAAGGAAGCGGCATTGCAAGGCCTGGCGAAAATGAAAGCGCTGATGGACATGGGGTTCCAGCAAGGGGTGCTGGCGCCGCAGGAGCGCCCGGACGTAGCGGCTTTGCGCCGGCTGGGCTTTGCCGGCAGCGATGCCCAGGTCATCCAGCAGGCCGCCAAAGAAGCCATGCCGTTGCTCGTTGCCAGTTGCTCGGCCTCGAGCATGTGGGTAGCCAACGCCGCCACCGTCAGCCCGAGCGCCGACACGGCTGACGGTCGCGTGCATTTCACCGCCGCCAACCTCAACTGCAAATACCACCGCAGCATAGAACACCCGACCACCAGTCGCGTGCTGGGGGCGATGTTTGCCAACGCGCAACACTTCGCCCACCACGCCGCATTGCCGGCGGTGGCACAGTTCGGCGACGAAGGCGCGGCCAACCACACGCGTTTCTGTCGCGCCTATGGCGAAGCCGGTGTCGAGTTCTTCGTGTTCGGTCGCAGTGCATTCGACAGCCGTTTCCCTTCGCCACAGAAATACCCGGCGCGCCAGACCCTCGAAGCGTCCCGCGCCGTCGCCCGCCTGCACGGCTTGAGCGAAGAGGGCGTGGTCTACGCCCAGCAGAACCCGGCGGTGATCGACCAGGGGGTTTTCCACAACGACGTGATCGCAGTGGGCAATGGCGAGGTGTTGTTCTATCACGAGGATGCGTTTCTCGAGACCGACACGATGCTGGCCGAGCTGAGCTGCAAACTCGCCAAGGTTGGTGGGAAATTTCAGTCGGTGTGTGTACCGCGTTCGGCGGTCACCGTGGATGACGCGGTGCGTTCCTACTTGTTCAACAGCCAATTGCTTTCGCGTCCCGATGGCTCGATGCTGTTGATCGTGCCGGAAGAGTGCCGCAGCAACGAACGCGTCTGGCAGTACCTGCAAGGCCTGACGGGTTCTGGCGGGGTCATCCGGGAAGTGAAGGTCTTCGACCTCAAGCAAAGCATGCAGAACGGTGGCGGCCCGGCGTGCCTGCGGTTGCGCGTGGCGTTGAACGAAACCGAGCTGGCCGCCGTCAACCCAGGGGTTATCATGACCGCGCCGCTGTACGATTCGCTGACCCAGTGGGTCGAGCGCCACTACCGCGACCGCATGGCCGAAAACGACCTGGCGGACCCGCAGTTGCTGCTTGAATGCCGGTCGGCCCTGGATGAGCTGACACAAATCCTTAAACTTGGCTCGGTCTATCCTTTCCAGATCAATTGAAAGCGCGCGCGACCTGACTACAGTCAAAGCAGGGCGCGTTGCCTTACCCCCAGACGAGAATGTAAAAACATGAGCGATACCCTGCAGCTGATTCTTGAAGACACCGACGGCACGCAACTGGAAACCTCCTGCACCCGCGTCGCGGTGATGTGGCAGGGCAAGGAACTGTGGATCCAGCAGGACGGCCGTGGTCAGTTGCTGATCGGCGTCGACGTGGAGGAAGGAGACGAGGAATACGCCAACCTGCTGTTGCGTCCGTTGGCGACCAACCTGGTCAGCCTGCAACTGGAAATGGAACCGGCGGACGTCGGCGACGATGACCATGTCCATGGCCCGGATTGCGGCCACGACCATTAAGGAAACCGCATTATGCTCGCCCTCGGCAAACTGCTTGAACTGACCCTCGCCGGCCGTGAACCGGCGGAGAAGACTCAACTGACTGTCGAAGGCGTACGGATGCGCTGGCTGAGCGAGGGCGCGCTGGAGGTCAAGCCGCCCGAAGCCCGGGATAATGGCCTGGACCTGCTGCTGTCGGCGGGTATCCACGGCAACGAAACCGCGCCGATCGAATTGCTTGACCGGCTGTTGCATGACATTGCCCGTGGCGACCTGAAGCCCCGGGCGCGCATTCTGTTCCTGTTCGGGAATCCCGAGGCAATCCGTCGCGGCGAGCGCTTTGTCGAGCAGGACGTCAACCGGCTGTTCAATGGTCGTCATGAGTTGAGTGGCGGGCCCGAGGCGTTGCGCGCCTGTGAGCTGGAGCGCCTGGCCGCAAGTTTTTTCAGCGTGCCGGACCGCAGCCGTCTGCACTACGACCTGCACACCGCCATTCGCGGCTCGAAGATCGAGCAGTTCGCCCTGTACCCCTGGAAAGAAGGCCGCCAGCACTCACGCCGTGAACTGGCGCGCCTGCGCGCGGCGGCCATGGAAGCAGTGTTGCTGCAGAACAAGCCCTCCATCGTATTCAGCGCCTACACCTACGACCAGCTCGGTGCCGAGTCCTTCACCCTGGAACTGGGCAAGGCCCGGCCGTTCGGGCAAAACGACGGCGTCAACGTCAACATGCTGGAAACCCGTCTGCAGCAGATCATCGAAGGCAATGAGCCCGAGCTGGAGGACAGCCTGGACGGCCTGCAACTGTTCAGCGTGGCGCGGGAAATCATCAAGCACAGCGACAGCTTCCGCCTGAATCTGCCCGCGGACATCGAGAATTTCTCGGAGCTGGATAAAGGCTATGTGCTGGCCGAAGACATCGCCCAGACCCGCTGGGTGATCGAAGAAGAGGGCGCCCGGATCATCTTCCCGAACCCCAAGGTGAAGAATGGTTTGCGGGCCGGCATCCTGATCGTGCCAGCGACTGACGAAAACTTGGCCTGACCCGAATCTCACGCACGCCGCTGAACCCCTGTGGGAGCGAGCTTGCTCGCGATAGCTGAGTGTCAGCGACAAGGATGTCGGCTGGAGCACCGCTATCGCGAGCAAGCTCGCTCCCACAGGTTTTTTAGCGGCTTTTAAACCGCTACCGCCCGCTGCTCACTGCGACGCAACGCCCGAGTCTTATGCAGCGTATCGGCACACGTCTTCGCCGCTTCCTGACCCTTGTGTACGAAGTGCTCGAAGAAAAACTTCTGGTGTTCTTCGCCTGCATGGAAGTGATGCGGCGTCAGCACGACCGAGAACACCGGTACCTCGGTTTCCAACTGGACCTGCATCAGGCCGGTGATGACCGATTGGGCGACAAACTCGTGGCGGTAGATCCCGCCATCCACCACCAGGCCGGCAGCGACGATACCGGCGTAACGGCCGGATTTGGCCAGCAACTTGGCGTGAAGCGGGATTTCAAAGGCACCGCCGACTTCGAAGAAGTCGATGTCGCTTTCCTGGTAGCCCTGGCTGATCATTTCGGCGACGAAGCCTTTGCGGCTCTGGTCGACGATTTCCTTGTGCCAGCAGGCCTGGATGAACGCGACGCGCTCGCCCGGATGGGTTTTGGTCTTGCTGTCGATTGCGGTGGGTTGCATGTTCTGGTTCCTGTTTGTGTAAAAAACAGGGCGTCATGAATCGAAGGGGATTCGAGGGTACGCCGCGCACAGAGTCGCAGTCGGCCCTTGGGTGTCGATCCCGTTCTCTCTTCATCCGGACTATGACCGTCGGCCCCGGGATCAAACCGGGTCTGCTGACCTTGCCGCTGCACCGCGAAAGCCGTGTAGTGCCAAGCGCTCGCGGGCTATGCGCATTGCGCGCAATTACCGCCGGTGGGGAATCGCACCCCGCCCTGAGAACGTTTTGCCGGCACATTTTGTGACGGCGGAGGATTTTTAACACATAAGCCCCTGTGGGAGCGAGCTTGCTCGCGATAGCGGTGGTTCAGCTTGCATCGATGTGGACGTACTGCCGCCATCGCGAGCAAGCTCGCTACCACAGGTGATTTGGATGGTTCGTGTGGTCCTGGGCTTGATTATTCCGCGCCATGCCCGCAGTAATTGCCCTTAGAAAGGGAATTTTCCCCACCAGAACCCGAGGCCAGATTCATGAGTGTTATCGATCTTCGCAGCGACACGGTCACCCAACCCTCCGCCGGCATGCTGGATGCCATGGCCAGCGCGCCGACCGGCGACGATGTGTATGGCGAAGACCCGACTGTCAACCGTCTCGAAGCCGAGCTCGCCGAGCGCCTGGGTTTTGCCGCGGCACTGTTCGTGCCCTCAGGCACCATGAGCAACCTGCTGGGGTTGATGGCCCATTGCGAGCGCGGCGACGAATATATCGTCGGCCAGCAAGCCCACACCTACAAATACGAGGGCGGCGGCGCGGCGGTGCTTGGTTCGATCCAGCCGCAACCTCTCGAAGTGCAGGGGGATGGCTCGTTAGACCTGGCGCACGTCGCGGCGGCGATCAAGCCCGACGATTTCCACTTTGCCCGCACACGACTGCTAGCCCTGGAAAACACCATGCAGGGCAAGGTGCTGTCGCTGGATTACCTGGCCCGAGCCCGGCGCTTTACCCAGGAGCATGGGCTTGCCCTTCATCTGGACGGGGCACGGTTGTACAACGCCGCCGTCAAGCTGAATGTCGATGCCCGGGAAATCACCCAACATTTCGATTCGGTGTCGGTGTGCCTGTCCAAGGGGCTGGGGGCTCCGGTGGGCTCGGTGCTGTGCGGCACGGTCGAGCTGATCGGCAAGGCCCGCCGGCTGCGCAAAATGGTTGGCGGGGGGATGCGCCAGGCCGGGATCCTCGCTGCGGCGGGGCTGTATGCCCTGGACCATAACGTCCAGCGCCTGGCTGATGACCACGCCAATGCTCAGAGGCTCGCCGAAGGCTTGCGCGCGGCGGGCTACGAGGTCGAGCCGGTGCATACCAACATGGTCTACGTGCAAATGGGTGAGCGGGCCGAGGCGATCAAGGCGTTTGCCGATGAGCGGGGCGTCAAGCTCAGCGCGGCTTCACGGCTGCGAATGGTGACGCACATGGACGTGAGCGCGGCGCAAATCGATCACGTGATCACCACTTTCGTCGAATTTTCCCGCCAATGACCCGGGAACCGGGGTAATTGATAGTTTCTATCGCATAAACACGCTGTACCCCACGCGAAGGGCCGATATAATGCGGCCCTTTGCCGTTGCTCCGTCTGTTGACGTTTTGCACAGGCCTTTGGCCGCAGCCTCCGTGGAAGAACCTAATGAAAAGCGCAGAAATCCGTGAAGCCTTCCTTCGCTTCTTCGAAGAGCAAGGCCACACCCGAGTAGCCTCCAGCTCTTTGATTCCGGGCAACGACCCGACCCTGCTGTTCACCAACGCGGGGATGAACCAGTTCAAGGACTGCTTCCTGGGCCAGGAAAAACGTGCCTACACCCGTGCGGTGAGCAGCCAGAAGTGCGTGCGCGCCGGCGGCAAGCACAACGACCTGGAAAACGTCGGCTATACCGCTCGTCACCACACGTTCTTCGAGATGCTGGGCAACTTCAGCTTCGGTGATTATTTCAAGCGTGACGCCATTACCTTTGCCTGGACGTTCCTCACGTCTGACAAATGGCTGAACCTGCCCAAGGAAAAACTTTGGGTAACGGTCTATGCCACCGACGACGAAGCCTATGACATCTGGACCAAGGACGTCGGTGTCCCGGCTGAGCGCATGGTGCGCATCGGCGACAACAAGGGTGCGCCCTACGCGTCGGATAACTTCTGGACCATGGGTGACACCGGCCCATGCGGCCCTTGCACCGAGATCTTCTACGATCACGGCGCCGACATCTGGGGTGGCCCACCGGGCTCGCCGGAAGAAGACGGTGACCGCTATATCGAAATCTGGAACAACGTCTTCATGCAGTTCAACCGCACCGCCGATGGCGTGTTGCATCCGCTGCCAGCACCGTCGGTGGACACCGGCATGGGCCTGGAGCGGATCAGCGCGGTGCTGCAGCACGTTCACTCCAACTACGAAATCGACCTGTTCCAGAGCCTGCTGAGCGCGTCGGCCAAGGCCATCGGCTGCACCAACGACAACCAGGCTTCGCTGAAAGTAGTCGCTGACCACATCCGTTCCTGCGGCTTCCTGATTGCCGACGGTGTACTGCCTTCCAACGAAGGCCGCGGTTATGTGCTGCGCCGGATCATCCGCCGCGCCTGCCGCCACGGCAACAAGCTGGGCGCCAAGGGTAGTTTTTTCTATCAGATCGTCGGGGCGCTGGTGGCCGAGATGGGCGAAGCCTTCCCGGAACTCAAGACCCAACAGGCGCATATCGAGCGCGTGCTCAAGGGCGAAGAAGAGCAGTTCGCCAAGACCCTGGAGCAAGGCCTGAAGATCCTCGAGCAGGACCTGGCCGAACTCAAGGGTAACGTGGTCCCGGGCGATGTGGTGTTCAAACTGTACGACACCTACGGCTTCCCGATGGACCTGACTGGCGACATCGCCCGCGAGCGCAACCTGACCCTCGACGAGGAAGGTTTCGAGCGCGAGATGGAAGCCCAGCGTGTGCGTGCGCGCTCCGCGAGCTCCTTCGGCATGGACTACAACAGCGTGGTCAAGGTTGACGTGGCGACCGAGTTCACCGGCTACGCCGCGACCACCGGTTCGGCCAAGATCGTCGCCATCTATAAGGATGGGCAGTCGGTCGACATCCTGAGCGAAGGCCAGGAAGGCGTGATCGTGCTGGACAAGACACCGTTCTACGCCGAATCCGGCGGCCAGATCGGCGACAGCGGTTACCTGCAGGCGGGCAACTCGCGCTTCGATGTACGCGATACCACCAAGACCGGCGGTGCCTTCCTGCACCACGGCGTGCTGGCTTCCGGCAGCCTGATGATCGCCGCCCCAGTGGCCGCTCATGTCGATGCCGAGGTTCGCCACGCGACTTCCCTGAACCACTCCGCCACGCATTTGCTGCACGCAGCGTTGCGCCAGGTGCTGGGCGAGCATGTCCAGCAGAAAGGCTCCTTGGTGGACAGCCAGCGCCTGCGCTTCGACTTCAGCCACTTCGAAGCCATCAAGCCTGAGCAGATCAAGGCGCTGGAAGACATTGTCAACGCGCAGATCCGCAAGAACTCACCGGTAGAAACCGAAGAAACCGATATCGAGACCGCCAAGCGCAAGGGCGCGATGGCGCTGTTCGGCGAGAAGTATGGGGACAGTGTCCGTGTACTGAGCATGGGCGACTTCTCCGTTGAGCTGTGCGGTGGCATCCATGCCAATCGCACCGGCGACATCGGCCTGCTGAAGATCATCAGCGAAGGCGGCGTGGCCTCCGGCGTGCGACGTATCGAGGCCGTCACTGGCGCAGCGGCGCTGGCGTACCTCAACGCGGCGGAAGAACAACTCAAGGAAGCGGCCAGCCTGATCAAGGGCAGTCGCGACAACCTGATCGACAAGCTGTCGGCTGTGCTGGAGCGCAACCGCGCGCTGGAAAAGCAACTCGAGCAGTTGCAGGCCAAGGCCGCCAGCGCCGCGGGCGACGATCTGTCAGCCCAGGCCGTGGACGTCAAGGGCGTGAAAGTGCTGGCCGCGCGTCTCGACGGCCAAGACGGCAAGGCCTTGTTGGCGCTGGTCGATCAACTGAAAAACAAACTCGGCCGCGCAGTGATCCTGCTCGGCGGTGTCCATGAGGAAAAGGTCGTTCTCGTCGCAGGCGTGACCAAAGACCTGACTGGCCAACTCAAAGCCGGTGATTTGATGAAGCAGGCCGCTGCGGCAGTGGGCGGGAAGGGCGGTGGTCGTCCAGACATGGCGCAAGGCGGCGGTACCGATGCCGGCGCCCTGGACGCGGCATTGACCCAGACCGTTGCATTTGTAGAGCAGGGTATTTAAGGCGGCGCCCCGGGTTCGCCAAGGCGGACCCGGCCGCTGTTGAGTGATTATTTGGGCGCCCTTCACGGGCAGAGGCGGCTTTGAAATGGCTTTGATCGTACAGAAATTTGGAGGCACCTCGGTCGGCACCGTCGAGAGAATCGAACAAGTCGCCGACAAGGTTAAGAAATTCCGTGACGCTGGCGATGACCTGGTGGTCGTGCTGTCGGCAATGAGCGGCGAGACCAACCGTCTGATCGATCTGGCCAAGCAAATCAGCGGCGACCAGCAACCGGTCCCCCGCGAGCTGGATGTGATCGTTTCCACTGGTGAGCAGGTGACCATCGCCTTGCTGGCCATGGCGCTGATCAAGCGTGGCGTGCCGGCGGTGTCCTACACCGGTAACCAAGTCCGTATCCTGACGGACAGCGCGCATAACAAAGCGCGTATCCTGCAGATCGACGATCAGAAAATTCGTGGTGACCTGAAGGCCGGTCGTGTCGTGGTTGTCGCCGGTTTCCAGGGTGTGGATGAGCACGGCAACATCACCACCCTTGGTCGTGGCGGTTCCGATACCACTGGTGTCGCGCTGGCAGCAGCCCTCAAGGCTGACGAGTGCCAGATCTACACCGATGTGGATGGCGTCTATACCACCGACCCACGGGTTGTGCCCGTGGCTCAGCGCCTGGACAAGATTACCTTCGAAGAGATGCTGGAAATGGCCAGCCTCGGTTCCAAGGTATTGCAGATCCGCGCGGTTGAATTCGCCGGCAAGTACAACGTTCCGCTGCGCGTCCTGCACAGCTTCAAGGAGGGTCCGGGCACCCTCATTACTATTGATGAAGAGGAATCCATGGAACAGCCGATCATTTCCGGCATCGCTTTCAACCGCGATGAAGCCAAGCTGACCATCCGTGGCGTGCCAGACACTCCCGGCGTGGCCTTCAAGATTCTGGGGCCGATCAGTGCCGCCAACATTGAAGTCGACATGATCGTGCAGAACGTTGCGCACGATAACACCACCGACTTCACCTTTACCGTGCACCGCAACGACTACCAGTCCGCCGAAGCCGTGCTGAAGAAGACGGCCGACGAGATTGGCGCCCGGGAAGTGGTGGGCGATACCAAGATTGCCAAGGTCTCGATCGTTGGTGTTGGCATGCGCTCCCACGCGGGCGTGGCGAGCCGCATGTTCGAGTCCCTAGCCAAGGAAAGCATCAATATCCAGATGATCTCCACCTCGGAAATCAAGGTTTCCGTGGTGATCGAGGAGAAGTACCTGGAACTCGCCGTGCGCGCCCTGCACACGGCTTTTGAACTCGACGCCGCAGCCCGACAGGGCGAGTAAGGCGTTGCCTGAGGGCGCGGCTTCGACCGCGCCCTTTGTTTTTCTGAATGGCATGTTCCAAAACTGTTCTTTTGCACCCGCTGGTCAATACTAGGCCTGTGGGCCGCGAGCGTTTCGGTTGTAGGACCCATGCCCTTTTTTTGCAGACTGTTGTTCCTGAACTGAATCGCGTGAGGAGAAACGTATGCTGATTCTGACCCGTCGGTGCGCAGAGAGCCTGATTATTGGCGATGGCGAAATCACCGTGACCGTGCTCGGCGTCAAAGGAAACCAAGTGCGTATCGGCGTCAATGCGCCGAAGGAGGTCGCTGTGCACCGGGAGGAAATCTACCTGCGTATCAAGAAAGAGAAGGACGACGAACCAAGCCATTAATTTTTATCGATTTTTATGTTTGCAAACGGGGATGAAGGTGGTTAATATACGCCCCGTGTTGCGGAGAGCTGGCCGAGTGGCCGAAGGCGCTCCCCTGCTAAGGGAGTACACCTCAAAAGGGTGTCGGGGGTTCGAATCCCCCGTTCTCCGCCATTATTCGTTTAGTGCGCTGTTATCTTGCTTGATCGGTAAGTGATTGAAATTACTGAAAAAAGCGCTTTACAAAAAGATTCGGCGACCTATAATGCGCGGCAACAAATGCACTCGTAGCTCAGCTGGATAGAGTACTCGGCTACGAACCGAGCGGTCACAGGTTCGAATCCTGTCGAGTGCACCATTTAAGAGTTGCTTGCAGCAATGCAAATAACTTGGCTTCAACCAGTTGTGATCTGGTATAAAACCACAACTTGCACTCGTAGCTCAGCTGGATAGAGTACTCGGCTACGAACCGAGCGGTCACAGGTTCGAATCCTGTCGAGTGCACCATACACCAAGAAGCCCGCGTTTAACGCGGGCTTTTTGCTGTCTACGATTTGCCTTTCACGCATCCCTTCTCGTCGAACACGACCTCTGCGCTCCGACCTTTCTGTGTCTTGTAGGTGTACCGAGTGCTCGAATTTCGAACCTTGATCGTATCCGGTTTGCCAAGCGCGCTGACGACGTCTTGTTCGCTCATGCCGACAACGATTCGTCGCTTCAGGATGGCTTCGCGGCGCTGGTTGATGTTGATCTGGTTTCCACAGCTGTCCTTGAGTTGGCCAACAATGGTCGGTTCCTTGCGTCTGGTTTTGTTGCTGGATGTTTGCCGACCTTCGGCTTCGGGCAGCATCGGCTCGATAGGGGGCGGGCTGTATGTATGAACCTGCTGCATTGTCAGGGTTTCTCCCGGCTCGCAACTGTGGGTTGTGAACGTGATTTTCCCAGCACTGTTTTCGCAGCGGTGCACAACGTGATCGGCAGCCCAGAGAGGCAGGCAGGGCAGGGTGGCGAGCAGAAACAGATAGCGGCTTACGGGCATGCTGCCGTCCTCCTTGACGGTAAATAAAAAAGGATAGCTGTGACATTTCTCCCTGGGGCTGTGTTTTCTTTTCAGGATAAGTCGTCGTAGAAACAGACGTTCAGCCTGTGTTCAGGTTTGTCTCGCAAGCACTTGTTCTTGCCATGATTTTTTAACGTGTTACGGCGCCAAGCGGTGTATGATTGCGCCCGTCAGCCCCGCCGGGGCTTTGGAATATCTTCATGGACTTACCCAGTAGTTACTCAATATCTCTTTTTGCCAATCATGAATTAACTGATTGATCCTTCCGGCGTGCTCCACTGCTGGGAGTGGAGTTCGCCTATGACTGAAATAGAAGTAAAAAAAACGCAGGAAAGCCTTCAGGATCGCCTCGCTCAAGTCGTTGAGCTGTTGCATCGCCAGCGCGTCGTGGAAGACCTCACGCATCGCCAGGAAGGTCCGCATTCCGATCGGGTCGAGAACCTGGTACATCGGCAGAATCTCGTCGAGTTGCAACGTAAGCTCGATGATCTGCACTCGGCCGACGTTGCCTACATCCTTGAAGCCTTGCCGCTGGAAGAGCGTCTGACCGTCTGGCAATTGGTCCAGGCCGATCGCGACGGCGACATCCTGCTCGAAGTGTCCGACTCGGTTCGTGAAACCCTGATCGCAGACATGGATGACCATGAGCTTCTCGCAGCGGCCAAGGAGATGGACGCCGACGAGCTCGCCGACCTTGCCCCCGAATTGCCACGCGACGTTGTCCATGAGCTGATGGAAGCTCTTGATGGTCAACAGCGCGAGCGTGTGCGTTCGGCATTGTCCTATGACGAGGAGCAGGTCGGTGCGCTGATGGACTTCGAGATGGTGACGATCCGCGAGGACGTCAGCCTTGAAGTGGTTTTGCGTTATCTGCGGCGACTCAAGGAATTGCCGGGTCATACCGACAAACTCTTCGTGGTCGATTATGACGGCGTGCTCAAAGGCGTTCTGCCTATCAAGCGTCTTTTGGTCAACGATCCGGAGAAGCAAGTGGCCGAGGTGATGGCCAGCGACCCTGTGAGCTTCCATCCTGACGAAAACGCCTACGATGCGGCCCAGGCATTCGAACGTTACGACCTGATTTCTGCGCCGGTGGTGGACAAGAACGGCAAGCTGATCGGCCGTCTCACCATCGACGAAATGGTGGACTTGATCCGTGAGGAAAGCGAAAGCGAAGTCCTCAGCATGGCGGGTCTGCGGGAAGAAGAGGACATTTTCGCCTCGGTCTGGAAGTCCCTGCGTAACCGTTGGGCCTGGCTGGCGATCAATCTGATCACGGCTTTTGTCGCGTCCCGCGTCATCGGCCTGTTCGAAGGCTCCATCGAAAAGCTGGTCGCACTGGCGGCGTTGATGCCCATCGTTGCCGGTATCGGTGGTAACTCCGGCAACCAGACCATCACCATGATTGTCCGCGCCATGGCATTGGACCAGGTCAGTACCGGCAATACATCGCGTTTGATGCGCAAGGAACTGGCCGTTGCGTTGATCAATGGCGTCATCTGGGGAGGGGTGATCGGGGTCGTGGCGTACTTGCTGTATGGCAGCTGGTCGCTGGGCGTGGTCATGACTGCGGCGATGACGCTCAATCTGCTGTTGGCCGCGCTGATGGGCGTCTTGATCCCCATGACCCTGGCGCGCCTGGGGCGCGACCCAGCAATGGGTGCGAGCGTGATGATCACCGCCATGACGGACAGCGGCGGGTTTTTCATCTTCCTGGGCTTGGCGACGATTTTCCTGCTCTGAGTGGCTTATCAAGAAGCCCGCCTGACTGGCGGGTTTTTTTCTGGGTGATGGTTTCCCCGCCCCCCAGGTCGCCAAACGCCGGGCGAAAAAAAAGCCAGCGTTAAGCTGGCTTTATTACCCTGGACACGATCAGGACGCGTCAGCGGCCATTTCGGCATCATGAGCAATCAGCGAAACGAGGGCGTTCTGCTGGCGATGGGAGAGTTGTCGGAAGCGTTGAAGCAACTCGCGCTCATGCAGCGACAGCTCCGGGCTGTCCAGGCGCATGCTCAATTCTTCACCCAACGCACCTTCCTGAATCAGGCTTTGCTCAAGGCGCGCGATGATTTCAGAGTTCATGCTGCGGTGATGATTACGAGCCACCTCGGCAATGCGTTCCCGCATTCCGTCTGGCAGACGCACGACGAACTTGTCAGCCGTACGGCTGGAATAAATTGCCTGTTTCAATGGGCGCATATTTATTTAACCGGTTAGTTCAGGGGAGCGGTTCTGGGGATTGGCCGCAGGATGTCGATAGGACAAGGCCCGTTGCCAAATGTTCAACCTGAATGTTAAGAGGCCGCATCATGCCTCAAAATTGCCAGATCATTGGCGCCAATTCTGTGACAAATTCTGATCCGGGTAAAGGCGTTATGCCAGTACTCTTCTCAAAAAATGCGGACTGGTTTGAAAAACACACAGGTTCCGCATTTTGTGACCACTGCATCGTGTCGTTGTGCCATACCGTTGGGCGGATAACCGATACGCAACTAAACGTCTGCCTTTCTAGTTACGTATAGGATAGTGGCAAAAGGCCGATTTCCTAGGCCCGGAGGCTGTGGATAGATGAATGGCGCCATATTTGGGCGGCCTTCCCTTGGCGTGGCGTAAGGGTCGTACTATTTGCCTACACTTAATAGGCAGCGACGACATGACAAACGCGAGAGTGACCGTTAACATGCTCGCCGTCCAACGCACCGCGTTTCTCGTGGTCGACCCGTGTCTCAGTAGCTCAATTGGATAGAGCATCCCCCTCCTAAGGGGAAGGTTGGCAGTTCGAACCTGCCCTGGGACACCATTATTATCCCGCAGCCCTGCAAGTCCCCACGATCTTCTAACGGAACCCCGTTTGCGGCCGATAACCCGATGAGTCTCCTTTCCTGACGTCCCGGCGTCCTGGAACGGCTCGCGGTATGCGTCGCGGCTGTCTATCATCTGCGCGCTTTGCCGGCCGTGAGGCGGTGTTTCGTTTGTTTTGCCATTGAGTTCATTTTCTTATTTGCCTGGACATCCTCGATGCTGGCGTACCACCAAAAAAGTTTTCTGATCGTCGATGATTTCTCGGATTTCCGCAGCTCCGTCCGGTCGATGTTGCGGGAGTTGGGCGTCAAGGACGTGGACACCGCCGATACCGGTGAAGTGGCGCTGCGCATGTGTTCGCAGAAGCGTTATGACTTCATCTTGCAGGATTATCACCTGGGCGACGGGCGCAAGAACGGCCAGCAGGTGCTGGAAGACCTGATGGTCGAGAAGTTGATCAGCCATGAGAGCGTATTTCTCATGGTGACCGCCGAGACCAGCCAGGCCATGGTGCTCAGTGCCCTGGAACATGAGCCGGATGCGTACCTGACCAAACCATTCAATCGCTCCGGCCTGGCCCAGCGGTTGGAGCGCCTGGAGCAGCGCAAAACGTTGCTCAAACCGATCCTGCAGGCGCTCGATCGTGGCAAGCCGATGGAAGTGCTCAATGCTTGCATCGCCCTGTGCAAGCAGGACCCGCGCTACGGCCCACTGTGCCTGCGTTATCGGGCCGATGCGCTGCGCGACCTGAATCAGAACGAGGCCCTTGAGCGGTTGTACAACTCCATCATCGCGGATCGCCCGTTGCCGTGGGCGTACGCGGGGTTGGGAAAGTTGTTGTTCAAGCGCGGGCAGATAGGCGAAGCCAAGGCTGTCTATGAAAAAGCCCTGAAAGTCTTTCCGATGATGCCGGCCCTGTACGACGGCATGGCCGACGTGTTGGTGGCTGAAGGCGACACGAAGCAGGCCCAGAACGTATTGGAGGAAGCGGTGCGGTTATCGCCGTTGGCGGTGCGTCGGCAGTCGCTGCTGGGCAAGCTGGCGATGACCAACGAGGATTACGAGACCGCGTCGAAAGCCTATCGCCAGGCGGTCGGGCAGGGCGCGCAATCGCGATTCAAGGATCCGGAGAGCAACCTTGGCCTGGCCCATGCCTTGATCAGCAAGGGCAGCGAGAAGGGCCTGGACACCCGGACGAGGCTGGAAATCAACACCACGCTTAGCGCGGTGGCGAAAGATAACCCCAGCGATCCGGGCCTGCAGGTCCGGGCGCGGCTGATGAAAGCAACGAGCCTGTTGCTCAATGATGCCGAAACCGCCGAAAAGCTCACCGAGCAAGCCTTGCAGCGTCTCGACGGCATGGAACAGTTCATGAGTGCCGAAGCCGCGCTGCTGGTGGCCAAGCAGCTACAGATGCTCGGCCAGACCAGCGCCGGCGAATCGATGCTCAAGAACTGCGCGGAGATCTATGGCGATGATCCGACCGTGATGCAGGGCATTGCCAAGCTCACCGACGACCCGAATATCCTTAACCAGGGCAACGCCGCCGCCGAGCTGAACCGCGAAGGCGTGCGTGTCTACAAGACCGGCGCGTTACCCGAGGCGCGGGAATTGTTCCGGCGTGCACTGAAGCTGCAGCCGAAGAACATCAGTATTGCCCTGAACATGGCGCAATCCCTGCTGCACGGCACCGATACCAGTGTTGAATCGCAGCTGCTGCAGGAATGCCGTGCCTGCCTGAAACTGGTGGGCATGATGCCCGACACCGATGCGCGTTTTGCGCGTTATCAGAAACTGCGAAGCAAGGCATTTGGCGATGAATGACAGCGAACAAGCTCTCGATTTCTCCACGGTGATCGCGTCTACCGTGCATGACATGAAAAACTCCCTGACCCTGCTCATGCAGGCTCATACGCAATGGCTCGAGCGCCTGCCGGAACCTTCGCGGCAGACCTCGGAGCAGGGCGTGATGGAGTTCGAGTTTGCCCATCTCAATGGGCTGCTGGTGCAGTTGCTCGGGTTATACAAGCTGGGCGTGAATCAATTGCCGCTGCATCCGGCCTACCACGAACTGGATGACTTCATCGAAGCGCAGTTGGCCGGCCATCAGGACGTGTTCCGCAGTCGCGGGATCATGGCCACCTATGAGGTCGATCCGCTGAGCCCGCTGGGTTTCTTCGACCGTGAGCTGATCGCGTCGGTGCTCGACAACATGATCAACAATGCCATTCGCCACGCGCGACAGGCGTTGTTGATCAGCGTGAGCGACGAGGCTGGGCAATTGGTGCTGACGATCAATGACGACGGCGAAGGCTACCCGGCCGAAATGATCGAGCGCCAGGCCGAGTATGTGCAGGGCATCAACCACAGCAGCGGCAGCACCGGCCTTGGCCTGTATTTCGCCGCCAGGATCGCCGGGTTGCATCAGCGTGGCGGCTTGAGCGGGCATACCGAGATTGCCAATGGCGGTGTGCTGGGCGGTGGGGTGTTCAGGCTTTACCTGCCCTGAGCTGTCCATATCCCCGTCAGATGTTTATTGTCTCGGGATGCTTGATATTCCGAACAGCCGGAGCCTATTTTGTACGGGTTGCCGTTCGCGGCTCGCACATAACAAGGATTGCGTCATGACGACCGATGGCCAGTGTTCACTCGCACAGCGATTGACGGGCATTGATGAGATTGAATGTGTCACGCCGGATTTGAATGGCGTACCCAGGGGCAAGGTAATGAGCGCCGAGGGCTTCCTTGAAGGCCGGCGGTTGCAGATGGCGCGCGGTGTGCTGCTGCAATGCATCATGGGCGGATATCCGCCAGCGCGCTTTTACGGCAGTGACGACGGCGACCTGGCGTTGGTGGCCGATCCACAGCAGATCCACCGGCTGCCGTGGAGCCATCCGCCACGCGCCTTGGCGATCTGCGACGCCGATGAGCTCAGCGGCGAAAGCTCACCTCTGTCGACGCGCGGTCAGCTCAAGGCCGTGATCGCTCGATATGCGGCGCTCGGGCTAGCGCCGGTGGTGGCGACGGAGCTGGAGTTTTTTGTGTTCGCGCCCAACCCGGATCCTTCCCAGCCATTCCTGCCGCCGATGGGCCTGGATGGTCGTCGCGAAGATGGCCAATCGGCGTTCAGCATCAGTTCCAACAACGGCCTGCGACCGTTCTTCACCGAAGTCTATGAGTGCATGGCAGCGCTAGGCCTGCCGCGCGACACGTTCATGCATGAAATGGGCGTCAGCCAGTTTGAAATCAATCTGCTCCATGGCGATGCTCTGCTGTTGGCCGACCAGACGTTCCTGTTCAAGCATTTGCTCAAGGAGGTGGCCCTCAAGCATGGCCTGACGGTGGTCTGCATGGCCAAGCCGCTGGCGCGAACGCCGGGCAGTTCGATGCACATTCACCAGAGCGTCGTCGAGCTGGGCAGCGGTCGCAATGTATTCAGCGACGATGCGGGCGAGCCGACCGCGACGTTCCGGCACTTCATTGGCGGGCAGCAGGCCGGCATGGCGGATTTCACCGCGCTGTTCGCGCCAAACGTGAATTCCTACCACCGCCTCTGCCATCCATTCGCGTCGCCAAACAATGCCTGTTGGTCCCATGACAATCGTTCGGCCGGGCTGCGCATTCCTGCGAGTGCGCCGGTAGCCCGGCGGGTCGAGAACCGCTTGCCGGGAGCCGATGCCAACCCTTACCTGGCGATTGCCGCCAGTCTGGCGGCGGGGCTCCATGGCATCGAGAATCGCCTGGAACCGGGTGCCGCGATCCAGGGCGAGTTCGAGGTGCCGGAGAATCTGTCTTTGCCATGTACCTTGCATGCAGCGCTTGAACGTCTCAAGCGTAGCCACTTGGCGAAGGAACTGTTCGGTAGCGAGTTCATCGAAGGTTACGTTGCCTCGAAAACCCTGGAACTGACCAGTTTCTTTGACGAAATCACGCCCTGGGAGCGGCGCGTTTTGGCGGCCCAGGCATAACGAACCGTCGCATTCGGGCTATCTTCCAAAGATAGCCCTTACTTACCTCAAGGAGCCGCTCGGAACGCCGATGCGCCAAATCTGGAAACCTTTTCGAGCGCTTTATTTCGCCTCGCTGATGATGCTCATCGGCTCAGGCCTTCTGAGTACTTACCTGGCCCTGCGCCTGGCCGCCGACAACGTGGACAGCCTATGGGTCGGTGCGCTGATGGCGGCGAACTATTTTGGCCTGGTGCTGGGCGGCAAGATCGGCCACCGGCTGATTGGCCGCGTTGGGCATATTCGCGCCTATTCGGCTTGCGCCGGGATCGTCGGTGCGGCGGTATTGGGCCATGGCCTGGTGAACTGGCTGCCGGCCTGGATCGTGCTGCGGATGATTGTCGGCCTGGGCATGATGTGCCAGTACATGGTTATCGAAAGCTGGCTCAACGAGCAGGCCGATGCCAAGCAACGCGGGGTAGTGTTCAGCGGCTATATGATTGCTTCCTACCTGGGGCTGGTGCTGGGCCAACTGATCCTGGTCATGCATCCGGCCCTGGGCCTTGAATTGCTGATGTTGGTGGCGTTGTGTTTCGCCCTGTGCCTGGTGCCGGTGGCATTGACCCGGCGGATTCACCCGGCGCCGTTGCATCCGGCGCCGATGGAGCCGCGCTTCTTTATCAAGCGCGTACCGCAATCGTTGACCACGGTGTTGGGCTCCGGGCTGATCGTCGGCTCCTTCTACGGCCTGGCACCGCTGTACGCCTCCCAGCAGGGCCTGAGTACCGAGCAGGTCGGCTTGTTCATGGGCTGCTGCATCTTTGCCGGCCTGCTGGTGCAATGGCCGCTGGGTTGGCTGTCGGATCGTTACGATCGGGCCCTGTTGATCCGCTGCTTCGCACTGGCCCTGGTGGTGTGTGCCTTACCGCTGGCCATCCTGTCGAAGGCGCCGCTGGAAGTATTGTTCATCGCCGGTTTCTGCTGTTCGTTGGTGCAGTTTTGCCTGTACCCGCTGGCGGTCGCGTTTTCCAATGACCACGTCGAGGGTGATCGCCGGGTGTCGCTCACCGCGATGCTGCTAGTGACCTACGGCGTGGGCGCCAGCATCGGCCCGTTGGTGGCCGGGGTGCTGATGAAGCTGTACGGCAGCCAGATGCTCTATGGCTTTTTTGCCCTGTTTGCCTTGCTGCTGGTATGGCGGATCCGACCGAAAGCGGTCACCAACCTGCACCAGGTCGACGACGCGCCGCTGCATCACGTGGCCATGCCGGACAACATGACCAGTTCACCCTTGGTGGCGTGCCTCGATCCGCGGGTCGACGAGCAAGTGGTGCAGGAGCAGATGCAGGCCTCGCCCAATCCGGACGTCGAGCCCGAGCCTCAACCTGAATTGGAGCCGGTCACCGAAGGCGCCGACGACGAACTGCCACCGTCCGATTTCACCCAGGCCAGGCCCTGAGACCGGCATAAAAAAGGGCAATCCTTGCAAAGGGATTGCCCGTTTTTATAGCGCGCCGGAAATCAGAAATCGTCTTTATCGAACCGACGGGCTTCACGCTGCAATTGATACACGAAGCGTTCCACCTGGCGTTGTACCAGGCCGCTGATGTTATGGAAGCGCACGCCTGCGAACGTGGTGTTGATCCGCTCTTCGAAATGCAGGTAGCGCAGCTCCACCGGCGCGGTCATGCTGCCAAACGGTAGGGCGGCGATGAAGCGCTCGTAAACCTGGCCCAGCTGCAGCCGTTCAGTGATATCGCCATCGAAGCGCAGCTTGCAGCCGGTTGCGGAAATATCCAGCAGCTTGCCATTCACCGGTGATTTGAGCTTGTCGCCACCCAACTCCACGTTCACCAGTTGCGCCAGTTTCAATGCGGCCCGGAAGGCGTTGCGGCGCTGGTGATAAACCACTTCTTCAGGCAAGGCGCCGCGATAGCAGCGGCCATCGCTCGATTCCTGAATGGTTAATGGGCCGTTGCCCTCCCACGCGATGCGCACGCCGTCATGGAAACCCTCGACGCGAAACGGCTCGCCGGCCAGTAGGAAACGTTCACCGTCCCGAGGAATCATTTCGTCCAGGGCGATGGTGTTGGTTTCGCGATCGACATCCACCAGGTAACTTTGGAACCGCTGGCTGCGCTCGTGGAAGGTGATGATCAGCGGGTCGTGACTGTCTTGCAGCATCCGCAGATTGCCGGAGATTTCCAGAGGGGTGGCGAGGACCTTGGGCGGCTGCGGAGCATCATCCGCGTTTGAGGCATTGAACACGGTGGGTCAATCTCCAGGCAAAATACGACTACAAAGAGCCAGCATTTTGCCAGCATGTATCGCGCGTTGATAGTGCTCCGGCATCGTTCGCTTCAGGCCTGGCTGAGCGGGCGGTGCTTGACCATTTTCGCGGTCGAGCCGCGAGCGTCATAGAGCGTCGGGATTTCGCCGCCATTGAGAATACGCAACTGATTGGCGGTAGCGGCCTGTTGCATCTGGATAGACTGGCCGTTTCGAGCATTGGCGGCCTGGCACTGGTTGAGCAGGTCGTTGAGCACGGCGCTTTGCGACAACAGCTGATCGCCGATCGACGATTGGCTGGCCAATTGCTCAAGGCCACTGTTATCGGCGGGCAGGTTGAGGCTGGCGAGGATTTCGCTGCGCTTGCGGCCATGCTGGTCGAGCAAAATGATCAATGCCTGCTTTTGCGCCAGAATATTTTCCAGCAGGGGCATGTCCCGCCCGTGCAATGCCAGGGCTTCGGTCTGCAACAGCTCCAACAATTGTTGCGCTGGAGCGAAGTCGTCGATGATCAGTTGCAATAAATGAGTGTCGTGCATGGCTGGCCTTGGGTCTTAAGCGTCCAAAAGCCTGGCGCAGGCGGGGGCCTAGCGCTGGGCTTCGAAGTTGAGCAGCTTGCTGGCTACACGGTTGCTGTCGACTTGATAGCTGCCATCGGCGATTGCTGCTTTCAACGCGGCCACGCGGGCGTTGTCGACGACAGGTTGATCGCGCAGCTTGTCAGTGACCTTCTGCAACTGTTGAGCCTCATTGCTGAGGTGTACCGATTCCCCGTTGCTGACAGTGGCGGCCTGGTCGGCTGGCTTGGATTTGTCGGTTTCGACGGTTTCCTTGCTGGCGCTGGTGCGCGCAGTGCCTGTCAGGGGCGAGGAGCTGTTTAAACGATTGAAATCGATGACCATGGTAAAAAACCTCTGGGTATTTGGACGCTTGCCATGTTTTCGGCCATCCCCAAAAAAACTTTAGGCTCATTTTTCAAATGAACGAGCGCACGTCCGCGCTTGCCTTCGTACAAGGCACAGTCTAGGGAACACCGAGGTCAAGCGCCAGCCTGTCTACCCTCCTTACAGCCTCTTACATAGCCACTTCCACCTGGCCAGGCGCTATCACCTGTGCCTTGATGACCCGTTGGGAATTGAGGTTTTTCACCCGAATCTGTTCGCGCATGCCACCGTTGGCCAGGGCCTCGCCGGGCATCCGCACGGCCAGGGTGCCGCTGCGAGCGGTGATGACCACCTGGTCGCCCTTGCGAACCACCTCGGCCTGTTCCAGATGCACCTGGGTCACCACCTGGTCGGCGACCATTGGTCGGACAAGTTTCTGCCCAATGGCCTCATCGACGGACGTCAGGAAACCCTGGCTGATCTGGCTGACGTCGCGCTCACGCAGCACCACGTCCTGCGGCTCGACGATCCCGGCCCGCTTGAGTGGGCGAGTGGTGGTGACAATTTCCCGGTACAGGCGCACTTGAGCGGGCACGAACACCGTCCAGGGCGCGGCGCTATCGCAACGAACCTTCACCGTGACGCGGCCCAGGGGCCTGGCCGGGCTCTCCAGCGAGGCAGTCAATTCCTTGTCGCACATCGGCATCCGCAGGCGCGGGTCGAGCTGGTTGACTTCAATCTCGTAGCGACCTTCGGTTTGACTGGTTGCCAGATAGTCTTCTACGGTGAACTCAAGAAAGCCCTGAGTGACGCCGATAAGGAGATCAGGCAAGGTTACCGCAGCGGCACCAAGGGCAGGACCGCCCGAAGCGAGCAGGCAGGCAGCCAGCAGTGCACCGAGCCAGTGGCGGCAGTGAGTGGTCAGGCGTCGAGAAAATGTCGTTTGTGCGTTCATGCCGGTTCAATAGCAAGCCCCGTGCCGTTTAGTGATGAATGCGCGTCGGACACATTAGCGTTAGGTAGGAGTCAGGGCATGGCGGGAGTGATGGATTCGGTAAACCAGCGCACACAGCTGGTGGGTCAGAATCGCCTGGAGCTGTTGTTGTTCCGTCTCGACGGCCGACAATTGTATGGGATCAACGTGTTCAAGGTTCGCGAGGTGCTGCAATGCCCCAAGCTGACCCTGATGCCGAAATCCAGTCCCGTCGTGTGCGGTGTGGCGAATATCCGGGGAGCGACCATCCCGATTCTCGACCTGGCGATGGCGACCGGTTCCGGCCGACTGCTGGACCAGAGCAATCCGTTTGTGATCATCACCGAGTACAACACCAAGACCCAAGGGTTCCTGGTGCGATCGGTGGAGCGCATCGTCAACATGAACTGGGAAGAGATCCATCCACCACCCAAAGGGACCGGCCGCGACCACTACCTCACGGCGGTGACCCGGGTCGATAACCAGTTGGTGGAAATCATCGACGTGGAGAAAATCCTCGCCGAAGTGGCGCCGACCCCGGAAACGATTTCCGTTGGCGTGATAGATGCCGAGACCCAGCACAAGGCGGTTTCCCTGCGGGTGCTGACCGTCGACGACTCCTCGGTGGCCCGTAAGCAGGTCACGCGTTGCCTGCAAACGGTCGGCGTCGAAGTGATTGCGCTGAACGATGGGCGGCAAGCGCTGGATTACCTGCGCAACCTGGTCGACGAAGGCAAGAAGCCGGAAGAGGAGTTCCTGATGATGATCTCCGACATCGAGATGCCGGAGATGGACGGCTACACGCTGACATCGGAAATCCGCGGCGACCCGCGCATGCAAAAGCTGCACATCATCTTGCATACTTCGTTGTCTGGGGTGTTCAACCAGGCAATGGTCAAGAAGGTCGGCGCCGATGACTTCCTGGCCAAGTTCCGGCCCGATGACCTCGCTTCCCGAGTCGTCGAGCGAATCAAGTCAGCAGGCTAAAGGTCGGGCGCGTTGTGCGCCCGGCAAGTCAATACAGTGAAAAGAGGCGGTATTTTGTCTACGGGTAATTTGGATTTCGAACAGTTCCGGGTCTTCCTGGAAAAAGCCTGTGGCATCTTGCTTGGTGAAAACAAGCAGTACCTGGTGTCGAGCCGTCTCAATAAGTTGATGGAACAACAGGGCATCAAGTCATTGGGCGAGTTGGTTCAGCGTATCCAGACCCAGCCGCGCAGTGGCTTGCGCGAGATGGTCGTGGACGCCATGACCACCAACGAAACCCTGTGGTTTCGTGACACCTATCCCTTTGAGGTATTGAAGAACAAGGTATTGCCGGCGGCCATCAAGGCCAGCCCGGGCCAGCGCCTGCGGATCTGGTCGGCGGCCTGTTCGTCGGGGCAGGAACCTTATTCCTTGTCGATGTCCATTGATGAGTTCGAGCGCACCAACATTGGCCAGTTGAAAGGCGGCGTGCAGATCGTCGCCACCGACCTGTCCGGGACCATGCTCAACAACTGCAAGACCGGCGAGTACGACAGCCTGGCCATCGGCCGCGGCCTGTCGCCCGATCGCCTGCAACGTTATTTCGACGCCAAGGGACCGGGCAAATGGGTGGTCAAGGCGCCCATCAAGAGCCGCGTGGAGTTTCGCTCGTTCAACTTGCTGGACAGTTACGCCAGCCTGGGCAAGTTCGACATCGTGTTCTGCCGCAACGTGTTGATCTACTTCTCCGCTGAGGTGAAGAAGGACATCCTGATGCGCATCCACAGCACCCTGAAGCCGGGTGGTTATCTGTTCCTGGGTGCGTCCGAGGCGTTGAACGGTTTGCCGGACCATTACCAGATGGTCCAGTGCAGCCCGGGGATCATTTACCAGGCGAAGTGATTGGCTTGGGTTAAAAAAAAGGGAGCCCCACGGGGCTCCCTTTTTTTATCGGTCGCTGCTGCCCCTGTGGGAGCGAGCCTGCTCGCGAAAGCAATATTCCAGGCGATGTCGATGCGGACTGACACACCGCTTTCGCGAGCAGGCTCGCTCCCACAATGGAATGCATTCATCTTGCGAAAGCGGCAGAAAAGCGGCATCCGGCGGAAACCGATTGCCGCTTTTCTGGCATTGCCGCTTTGCCGTTGCCCGCAAAGCCCCGGTTTACGGGCTTTCGGAAAGTGGCACGGCGCTTGCTAAAGCCTTCGTACGTACATTCTGGTCACCCAAAGGTTTCCGACATGAGCATCAGCTTCGATAAAGCGCTCGGTATCCACGAACAGGCCCTGAGCTTCCGCGCCCAGCGTGCCGAAGTCCTGGCCAACAACATCGCCAACGCCGACACGCCGAACTACAAGGCCCGTGACCTGGACTTTTCCAAGGTACTCGCCGAGCAGAACGAGAAGACCAAGAACGGCCACTTCGCCTTGAACATGACCAACAGCCGTCATATCGAAGCCGAAGGCGTAGGCAGCGGCGACGAATCGTTGATGTATCGCACGCCGATGCAGCCCTCGGTCGACCAGAACACCGTGGACGCTCAACTGGAACAGTCCAACTACGCGGAAAACTCCGTGAACTTCCAAGCCAGCTTCACCCTGCTCAACAGTAAATTCAAAGGGCTGGTATCGGCCCTGCGTGGAGAGTAAGTCATGTCGATCGCGAGCGTTTTCAACATCGCCGGCAGTGCCATGAGTGCCCAGACCACTCGCCTGAACACCGTCGCCAGTAACATCGCCAACGCCGAGACCGTTTCGTCAAGCATCGACCAGACCTACCGCGCCCGTCACCCGGTGTTCGCCACCATGTTCCAGGGTGGCCAATCCGGCGGCAGCGATTCGCTGTTCCAGGACCAGGACGCGGCGGGGCAGGGCGTACAGGTGCTCGGCGTCGTTGAAGACCAGAGCAACCTCGAAGCACGTTACGAGCCAAACCATCCGGCCGCGGACGCCAAGGGTTATGTCTATTACCCGAACGTCAACGTCGTCGAAGAAATGGCCGACATGATTTCCGCCAGTCGTTCGTTCCAGACCAACGTCGAAATGATGAACACCGCCAAAACCATGATGCAGAAGGTCCTGACCCTCGGTCAGTGATAAGGGGCGATTCATATGAGCGTCACCAATACAACAGGCGGTTTGAGCCTCAACGAGATTCTGGCCAACTCCTCGGTCAAGACCAATACCAAGGCCGATGGCCTGGGTGCGGCGACCAATGCGGCGAGTGGCAACCAGGAATTGGGCAAGGATGCGTTCCTGCAACTGCTCGTGACCCAGCTGAAAAACCAGAACCCGCTGGAACCCCAGGACAACGGTGAGTTCGTGGCCCAACTGGCGCAATTCAGCAGCCTGGAAGGCATCACCACGCTCAACGAAACCGTGAGCGGCATTGCCGGCAACTACAACTCGTCACAAGCGTTGCAGGCTTCGTCCCTGGTCGGCCGCTCGGTGATCGCTCCGGGTGACAAGGCCGTGGTCGACACCTCCAAGAGCCTCAACGGCACCGTGGTGGTTCCGGCGGCGGTGTCCTCCCTCACCGTCAAGATCATGGACAAGGATGGCAAGACCGTCCGCACCATCGACCTGGGCAGCCAGAAGTCGGGCAACTCTGCCTTCATCTGGGACGGCAAGAACGACGCGGGCACGACGGTAGAGTCGGGCACGTACACCTTCGCGGCCTCGACCACCATCGATGGCAAGGCCACGTCGCTGATCACCAACCTGCCGGCCACGGTCAGCAGCGTGACGATCAGCCAGACGGGCGGTGAGCTGATGCTCAACCTGGCCGGGCTGGGCAGCATCGCCCTGTCCAAAGTACAAACTATTGGTATGTAGAGCCGACTAACCGGCAAAAGGAGTCAACATGTCTTTCAACATCGGCCTTAGCGGTCTCTATGCAGCCAACAAACAGCTGGACGTGACCGGCAACAACATCGCCAACGTGGCGACCACCGGTTTCAAATCGTCCCGCGCGGAATTCGAAGACGTCTACTCGGCCACCAAGCTGGGTTCGGGCAGCAAGACCGTCGGCAACGGCGTGCGCCTGGCCAACGTTTCCCAGCAGTTCGGCCAGGGTGACGTGAACAACACCGGCAACGTGCTGGACATGGGGATCCAGGGCCAGGGCTTCTTTGTCCTGAGCAACGACGGCTCCCTGAGCTACACCCGTGCCGGTACTTTCAAGACCGACAAGGAAGGCTACGTCACCAACAGCGATGGCACGGCTCGTTTGCAGGGCTATGGCGTGGATGCCAACGGCAAGATCCTCAACGGTATCCTGACCGACCTGCGCATCGACACCTCGAACCTGCCGCCGCAAGCCACCAGCCTGGTTTCGTCGACCATCAACCTGAACTCGACGGCGACGCCGATCACTGCCGCGTTCAACCCGGCTGACACGGCGACCTTTACCAAGCAGTTCACCACCCCGATCTACGACACCCAGGGTAACCAGCACTCGATGGACCAATACATGGTCAAGACAGGCTCCAATACCTGGAACGTCTATACCTTGATCGATGGTCGTAACCTCAATGGCAGCTTGCCGACCACGACCGGTGCGACCGCGCCTGTTCCTTCGACCATGAACTTCGATTCGAGCGGCAAGTTGACCACGGTCACCACTCCGCCAGCGACCGTCAATAGCGATCTGGTGTTGACCGGCTGGGTTCCGGGCACCGTGACCAACGGAACCTGGACCGCCAACGGCGCCGCCAGCGCACCGACCATCACGATTTCGATGGGCAACACCACTCAGTTCAACGCCGACACCGCTCGTTCGATTCCTGCCCAGAACGGCTACGCCACCGGCCAGATCACCAACCTGACCATCGATGGCAGCGGTGTGATGCTCGCCAACTTCAGCAACAACCAGACCAAGCCGATCGGCCAGATCGCCCTTGCCAGCTTCACCAACGAGCAAGGCCTGCAGCCAGTAGGCGGCACCAGCTGGAAGGAAACGTTCGCCTCGGGTATCCCGGGCTACGATGCTCCACAGACCGGCACCCTGGGGTCGATCGTCTCCAACTCCCTGGAGGAGTCCAACGTCAACCTGACCAACGAACTGGTCGAGCTGATCAAGGCGCAGAGCAACTACCAGGCGAACGCCAAGACCATCTCTACCCAGAGCACCATCATGCAGACCATCATTCAGATGGCTTGATGCCGAAGGTCGCTTGAAAGCTGCACAAGGAGCCCCTCGAAAGAGGGGCTTTTTCATGAGCTTCAGTTTTGTATTGTTTGGGCCTGCCTCTTCGCGAGCAGGCTCGCGAAGAGGCAGGCCCAGGCGCCTACTTTTCGCCAGGCAAAAGAAAACCCCCGATAAACCAGCGGTCTATCGGGGGGCTTCTTTCAGCGGGCGCCTTTACGCGCCCACCCGCTCAGCTTATTGGCAAGCTTCGCAATCCGGCTCATCGATCGCGCAGGCTTTTGGCACTGGCGCAGGTCCTGCTGGAGCAGCCAGGACTGAGTCATCACCGTGGTTGCCGCCAGCGGAAACCGCGTTCAGCTTGCCGGTGTTGATGGTCGACTTCTCGGTGCTGGTGGCGGCCAAGGCACGGAGGTAGTAAGTCGTTTTCAGGCCACGGTACCAAGCCATGCGGTAGGTCACGTCCAGCTTCTTGCCCGAGGCGCCGGCGATGTACAGGTTCAGCGACTGAGCCTGGTCGATCCACTTCTGGCGACGGCTGGCGGCGTCTACGATCCACTTGGTGTCCACTTCGAACGCGGTCGCATAGAGCGCTTTGAGCTCTTGCGGGATGCGCTCGATCTGCTGCACCGAACCGTCGTAGTACTTCAAGTCGTTGATCATGACCGAGTCCCACAGGCCGCGGGCCTTGAGGTCGCGAACCAGGTACGGGTTGATCACGGTGAATTCGCCCGACAGGTTCGATTTCACGTACAGGTTCTGGTAGGTCGGTTCGATCGACTGCGACACGCCAGTGATGTTGGCGATGGTGGCGGTCGGTGCGATGGCCATGATGTTGGAGTTACGGATGCCTTTCTGCACACGGGCGCGAACCGGTGCCCAGTCCAGGGTTTCCTTCAGATCCACGTCGATGTACTTCTCGCCGCGCTGGGCGATCAGGATCTGTTGCGAGTCCAGCGGCAGGATGCCCTGGGACCACAGCGAACCCTGGAACGTCTCGTACGAACCGCGCTCGTCGGCCAGGTCGCAGGAAGCCTGGATCGCGTAGTAGCTGACCGCTTCCATGGACTTGTCGGCGAACTCGACCGCAGCGTCCGAACCGTACGGGATGTGCTGCAGGTACAGCGCGTCCTGGAAGCCCATGATGCCCAGGCCGACCGGACGGTGCTTGAAGTTGGAGTTCTTCGCTTGCGGCACCGAGTAGTAGTTGATGTCGATCACGTTGTCGAGCATGCGCACGGCGGTGTTCACGGTGCGTTGCAGCTTGGCGGTGTCCAGCTTGCCGTCGACGATGTGGTTCGGCAGGTTGATCGAGCCCAGGTTGCAGACCGCAATCTCGTCCTTGTTGGTGTTCAAGGTGATCTCGGTGCACAGGTTCGAGCTGTGGACCACGCCCACGTGCTGCTGCGGGCTGCGCAGGTTGCACGGGTCCTTGAAGGTCAGCCATGGGTGGCCGGTCTCGAACAGCATCGACAGCATCTTGCGCCACAGGTCTTTGGCCTGGACGACTTTGAACAGCTTGATCTTGTTGTACTCGGTCAGGGCTTCGTAGTACTCGTAGCGCTCTTCGAAGGCCTTGCCGGTCAGGTCATGCAGGTCCGGCACTTCGGACGGCGAGAACAGGGTCCACTTGCCGTCATCGAAGACGCGCTTCATGAACAGGTCAGGGATCCAGTTGGCGGTGTTCATGTCGTGGGTACGACGACGATCATCACCGGTGTTCTTGCGCAGCTCGATGAACTCTTCGATGTCCATGTGCCAGGTTTCCAGGTAGGCACAGACCGCGCCCTTGCGCTTGCCGCCCTGGTTGACCGCAACGGCGGTGTCGTTGACCACTTTGAGGAACGGCACGACGCCCTGGGATTTGCCGTTGGTGCCCTTGATGTACGAGCCCAATGCGCGGACCGGGGTCCAGTCGTTGCCCAGGCCACCGGCGAATTTGGACAGCATGGCGTTGTCGTGGATTGCGCCGTAGATGCCCGACAGGTCGTCCGGCACGGTGGTCAGGTAGCAGCTCGACAGCTGTGGACGCAGGGTGCCGGCGTTGAACAGGGTCGGGGTCGAGGCCATGTAGTCGAAGGACGACAACAGGTTGTAGAACTCGATCGCACGGTCTTCACGCTGCTTCTCTTCGATCGCCAGGCCCATGGCCACGCGCATGAAGAAGACCTGCGGCAGTTCGAAGCGCACGCCATCCTTGTGGATGAAGTAACGGTCGTACAGGGTTTGCAGGCCCAGGTAGGTGAATTGCTGGTCACGCTCGTGGTTGATCGCCTTGCCGAGTTTTTCCAGGTCGAATTCGGCCAGGACAGGGTTCAGCAATTCGTACTCGATCCCCTTGGCGACATAGGCCGGCAGGGCCTTGGCGTACAGGTCGGCCATTTCGTGGTGGGTCGCGCTCTCGGCGACTTCCAGGAAGCTCAGGCCTTCGGCGCGCAGGGTGTCCATCAGCAGGCGCGCGGTCACGAACGAGTAGTTCGGCTCGCGTTCCACCAGGGTCCGCGCGGTCATCACCAGGGCGGTGTTGACGTCCTTGAGGGCGACGCCGTCATAGAGGTTCTTCAGGGTTTCGCGCTGGATCAGGTCGCCATCGACTTCTTCCAGACCTTCGCAGGCCTCGGTGACGATGGTGTTCAGCCGGCCCATGTCCAGCGGCGCGAGGCTGCCGTCGGCGCGTGCGATGCGGATCGAAGGGTGAGCCTGGACCGGCGCGTCGGCCGGCGCGCGGGTGGCGCGCTCCTTGGCGCGGGAGTCACGGTAGATCACGTAGTCGCGAGCCACTTTCTGCTCGCCAGCACGCATCAGGGCCAGTTCGACCTGGTCCTGGATTTCTTCGATGTGGATGGTGCCGCCCGAAGGCATGCGACGCTTGAAGGTCGCGGTGACCTGTTCGGTCAGGCGGGCGACGGTGTCGTGGATTCGCGACGAGGCGGCAGCGGTGCCGCCCTCAACTGCGAGGAACGCTTTGGTGATGGCGACGGTGATCTTGTCATCGGTGTAGGGAACGACAGTGCCGTTACGCTTGATCACGCGCAGTTGGCCCGGCGCGGTGGCGGACAGATCCGGGCTCGAATCGGCGGCCAGCGGCGCGGTGCCCTGCGGGTTCTCGCGAGTTGTGTCGGTGTGCATGGGTGTCTCCACGTTCTCTATGTTTATTTGGGCACCATCACGGTGCCCACCGTTCCGTCCTGAAGCACTACAACCGACTGGCGCCGGGTATAACAACTTCGGGACAGTAGGGCGCGGGCCTGCGGCGTCGCGTCCATCCGAAGTTCTTGGATCGCGAGCCTGGGCTCGGAACCTGGTTTATCAAGGTGGCAGCAAAGGACTGCAACACCCGTACCGTTCCGGTCGTTTTCGACTTTGGAAACGGTTGCCATCCGCAGGGGCGGTCTGGACTTGTGAAACAGCGGTGTTGCAGAAGGACAGAGGCGAGAAAAGCGCTTGAATTCTCTATCCGACTTGTGTTTGGTTTTTGGCCGAAAACCCTACATGTAGGGTTTTTTACGCGGCGGGCTACAAGATAATGCGTTTTCGGACATGAATCAACGTGCTGCCTGTGGATAAGCCTGTGCGTAATTTGTGTGCGAAACGAGGAACTCCTCTGTAGGCCGCGACCTAGCTGGAGCGAGCCTTTTTTCAACGATTCTGACGACTCGAAAACCGGCCGGAGTTTTTTGCGGGCGCGGACGTTACCACACAAATCCAGCCCGACCGAACGCATTTGTCCGCTTGTTTTCTGCGCAAGCCGCGTTTATACAATCGGCCGGTGCATGGGCGTGTTTATCCTCCTTTAACATGACAAACGATGGAGGGGCGGTGGGCATTGTGGGAGCGAGCTTGCTCGCGATAGCGTCGGACCGGTAACGGTGATGCTGGCTGACCCACCGCCATCGCGAGCAAGCTCGCTCCCACAGAGTTCCATGTGCCCCACAACAATAAGAGGCCCCCAGTGGAACAAGAAGCCTGGCAGATATTGATTGTCGAGGATGACCAGCGTCTGGCCGAGCTGACCCGCGAATACCTGGAAAGCAATGGCCTTCGCGTCGCCATCGAGGGCAACGGCGCGGTCGCGGCGCAGCGGATCATCGACGAGCAGCCGGACCTGGTGATCCTCGACCTGATGCTGCCCGGCGAAGATGGCCTGAGCATCTGCCGCAAAGTGCGCGAGCACTACGACGGCCCGATCCTCATGCTGACGGCGCGTACCGACGACACCGACCAGATCCAGGGCCTGGACCTTGGGGCTGATGACTACGTCTGCAAGCCGGTGCGGCCACGTCTGTTGCTGGCGCGCATCCAAGCCCTGTTGCGGCGCAGCGAGCCGGAGCCGTCCGTGCCGCAGAAACCGCGCCGCCTGGAGTTCGGGCCGCTGGTGGTCGACGACGCCTTGCGCGAAGCCTGGTTGCAGGACAAGGGGATCGAGCTGACCAGCGCCGAATTCGACCTGCTGTGGCTGCTGGTGTCCAATGCCGGACGCATCCTGTCTCGCGAGGAAATCTTCACTGCCCTGCGCGGGATCGGCTACGACGGCCAGGACCGCTCCATCGACGTGCGCATCTCGCGCATCCGCCCCAAGATCGGTGACGACCCCGACCATCCACGGTTGATCAAGACCATTCGCAGCAAAGGCTACCTGTTCGTTCCCGAAGCTTGCGTAGACGCCGCTCCGTGAACTCGATCTTCCTGCGCATCTATGGCGGCATGTGCGCGGCCTTGGTGTTGGTCGCGGTACTGGGCGTACTGGCGCTGCATCAGCTCAACCAGACGCGTGCCGAGCAGTACCGCGAGCGCCTGGCCCATGGCACGTTTTCCTTGATGGCCGATAATCTGCGGCCGATGAACGGCACGGAGCGCCGTCGTGCCCTGGCGGTGTGGGCGCGCCTGCTGGGCATCCCGCTGGAACTGCAGGCGCTCAGCCAGGCCGACCTCGACCTGGGCCAGCGCACCCGCGTGCTGCGCGGGCAGGTCCTGGTGGAACAGACCGGCCCCCACGCGGCGAAGGTCTATCGGCTGGTCAGCGACGGCGAGCAGTTGACATTGGTAGGGGAGGTTCGCCAGATCAGTGAGCAATTGGCCCGGGCGACAATCTATTTACTGGCCGACGAACTGGTGCGTTACCCGGTGGCCGAGCAGCCCGAGCGGCTTGCACAACTCAAACAGGAAAAGGGCTTCGGTTTCGATCTGCGCCTGATGACCGTCGACCAGGCGGACATGGACGAAGACCAGCGTCGTCGGGTGTCCGAGGGCGATACGGTGATGGCCCTGGGCAAGGGCGGCGACTCGATCCGGGTATTCGCCGGGATGGTTGGCACGCCGTGGGTCCTGGAAATCGGCCCCTTGTACCAGATGAATCCGTACCCGCCCGAATGGCTGGTGCTGATCGCGGCGCTGGGCTTGAGCCTGATCGGTTTGATCGTCTACCTGCTGGTACGCCAGTTGGAGCGACGGCTGCGCGGCCTGGAATCGGCCGCCACCCAGATTGCCCAGGGCAGCCTGGAGACCCGCGTGCCGGCCCGGGGCGCCGATTCGGTGGGGCGTCTGGCCGCTGCGTTCAACGCCATGGCCGAGCACTTGCAGCAGTTGTTGGCGATCCAGCGGGAGCTGGTGCGCGCGGTGTCCCACGAATTGCGCACACCGGTGGCGCGCCTGCGTTTCGGCCTGGAAATGCTCGGCAGCGCCAGCACGCCCGAGGCCCGGGACAAATACCTGGCGGGCATGGACCACGACATCGAAGACCTGGATCGGTTGGTGGATGAAATGCTGACGTATGCGCGCCTGGAGCAGGGGTCGCCGGCGTTGAACTTCCAGCGGGTGGATCTGGATGCGCTGGTCAATCAGGTCATAGAAGAACTGGGACCTTTACGCGCCGGGATCACGGTGGAGCGTGGCCTGTGCCTGTCGGCCGCCGATTGCGACGACGCCTGGGTCGAGGCTGAGCCGCGTTTCCTGCATCGCGCCCTGCAGAATCTGGTGGGCAACGCCATGCGCCATGCCCGATCACGGGTGACAGTGAGTTACCAGGTGGGCCAGTTGCGCTGCCGGGTCGACGTCGAGGATGACGGGCCGGGGGTGCCGGAGGCCGCGTGGGAACGGGTATTCAAGCCGTTCCTGCGCCTGGACGACAGCCGGGCCCGCGCCTCGGGTGGCCATGGATTGGGGCTGTCGATCGTGCGCCGGATCATTCATTGGCATGACGGCCGGGCCTTGATCAACAAGAGCAAAAGCCTGGGCGGGGCGTGTTTCAGCTTGAGTTGGCCGAGGCATCAGGATCGGTCCTGAAAGGTGCGGCGCCTATGCCGCCCCTTCGAGAGCAGGCACTGGAGGTCTCAGGCCTCGATCCCCACCAGGCTCAACAACTGCCCATCCCTCACCCCGAACTGCCCTTGCAACTCACTGCCATGGCGCCACTCGGGCGAAAGATCGGTCAGTAGTCGCAGCCGCACCTGCCCATCATGGGACCACTCCAGCACCTCGGCATGTTCGAAATAGAAACGTTGCCCAACGATCGGGTACAGCGCCTTGAACAGGCTTTCCTTGACCGAGAAGGTCAGCGTAACCAGCAGCGCACGATCATCGCGCGAGACGGTCGCCATGCGCAGCAGTTCCGCAGGCGTGAGGATCTCACCCGCCAGGCGCTCGGCGCGTTCGGGGTCGAGCAGGTTTTCCAGGTCCATGCCCAGCCCTTGCCAACGCTGCTTCTGCGCGACAATGGCGGCCGCCCGGCCGGTACTGTGGGTGATCGAACCGCTGACATGAGCGGGCCACACCGGCGCGCGGTCTTCGCCGATGGCGGGAATACAGGCGATTCCATCAAGCCGATGCAAGGCCGCCCGGGCGCAGACTCGCCCGGCGAGGAACTCCGCCTGGCGCTTGGCCACCGAGCGCTGGATGCTCGCTGGCGGTTCGATGGCGCTGTTGGGGAAATCGGCGGCGACGAGCAGCAGCGGATCGAAACGAGTACTGAGCAGCACCGTATCGGCCAGGGCATCGGGCAGCAGCCACTGTTCATCCAGTGGCGAGCAGCAGGCGGGCAGGGCGGGGAGTGGGTTCATGCCCGGCATTTTGCCGGGTTGGCTTGAGGCTGGGTAGTGGGAGAGGCTGAGAGCCGGATGCTTTTGTGGCGAGGGAGCTTGCTCCCGCTGGGCTGCGAAGCGGCCCCAAGATTGTAGGCGACCGCTACGCAGTCGAGCGGGAGCAAGCTCCCTCGCCACAAGAACGGTATGTGTCAGAAAATCTTCTTGAAGAACTTCTGCATGTCCGCCCATGACTTCTCATCGGCTTCCTTGTTGTAGCCGATGTCCGGCCCGCCATGTTCGCCGTGGCTCAGACGGTCGGCGTCGGGGTTGCTGAAGCCGTGCTTGGCGCCGTCGAGGCTGACGAACTTATAGTCGGCGCCGGCCTTGTCCATCTCGCTCTTGAACGCGGTCACGTTGTCTTCGGTGACCATGCTGTCCAGCGCGCCGTGCTCCACCAGGATCTTGGCTTTGACACTGCCTGGGGTGGCCGGGGTTTTGGTGACGAGGGCGCCATGGAAACTCACCACGCCAGCCAATGGGACGCCCTGGCGAGCGGCGTCCAGCACCACCTTGCCACCGAAGCAATAGCCGATGGCGGCAAGTTTGTCCGGATCGGTCTGCGGTTGTTTCTTCAGCAGGTCGAGCCCGGCCTGAAAGCGCGCGCTGGCCGCCTTGCCGTCCTTGAGCGCGGCCTGCATGAAGGCCAGGGCGTCCTTGGGGTGCTCGGTATTCTTGCCGTCACCGTACATGTCGATCGCCAGGGCGCTGTAGCCCAGGCCGGCAAGGTCGCGGGCGCGGCGCTTGGCGTAATCATTCAGTCCCCACCATTCATGCACCACCACCACGCCCGGGCGCGGGCCCTTGACCGCGTCGTCGTAGGCGTAATAGCCGATCAGCTTCGTGCCGTCGGCACTGGTGTAAGGAATCTCCTGGGTCTGGATGGCGGCGTGGCTGGCGCTGCTCAAGGCCAGAAGTACAACGGCAAGCAATCTGCGCATGATCGATCTCCTTAAAAAAGTGGGTGCACACAGACTAGCCGATTCATTCAGCCCAGGTTCAGAGAACGTTCAAGGAGGGTTCAGGGAGCAATGGCTATCGTGGCGGCGACTTCACACAACCCTTGCTTCAAAAGGAACTGATCATGACTCATATGAAAAAACTGCTGCTTGCATTCACTGTATTGGGTGCCACTGCCATGGCCCATGCCGATGACAATTTCGCCAGCCTGACCCTCGGCCAGACCAGTGACAAGGTCAAGAAATCCAATGCGCTGGACCGGAACCTGGGCAATCCGAACGCCGATGGCGTCATTGGCAAGGACACCACCTACGGCCTGCGCCTGGGCCGGCAGAACGATCAAGGCCGCTACTACGCTACCTATGACAACGTGTCGGGGAGCCACAACGGCATCAAGTTGCGCCAGGAAAACCTGCTGGGTAGCTACGATGTGTTTTATCCAGTGACCAGCAGCACCAAATTGTTCGGCGGTGGCACGGCGGGGCTGACCAAGTTGACCCAGGACTCCCCGGGCTTCAGCCGCGACACCGACATCGGCTACGCCGTTGGCTTGCAGGGCGGCGTCCTGCAACAAATTTCGCGAAACACCTCGGTGGAACTGGGGTACCGTTACCTGCGCAGCAATGCCAGCACTGAGATGAGCCCGCACGGGGGCGCGAAGGTCGGCTCCCTGGACCTGACCAGCAGCGCCCAGACTTACCTGTCCGCGAACTACACGTTCTAGGCGGCAGGCAATGGAGACGTGCAGCCGGGTCGGCCCAAGACGACCCGGCGCCTTGTTCGATACCTGCTGTCTTGAATCGCCTGGGAGAGGCCCATGAAACTATTGGTTGTCGAAGACGAAGCGCTGTTGCGTCATCACCTGCAAACCCGTCTCACCGACAGCGGCCATGTGGTGCAGGCCGTGGCCAATGCCGAAGAGGCCTTGTATCAGGTCCGCGAGTTCAATCATGACCTGGCGGTGATCGACCTGGGCCTGCCGGGTATCAGCGGCCTGGAACTGATTCGCCGCCTGCGTTCCCAGGACAAGTCCTTCCCGATCCTGATCCTGACCGCCCGCGGCAACTGGCAGGACAAGGTCGAAGGCCTCGCCGCCGGGGCCGACGACTATGTGGTCAAGCCGTTCCAGTTCGAAGAGCTGGAGGCCCGGCTCAACGCCCTGCTGCGCCGCTCCAGCGGTTTCACCCAGTCGACCATCGTCGCCGGGCCATTGCTGCTCGACCTCAACCGCAAGCAGGCGTCCCTCGATGAAGAACCGCTGGCGCTGACGGCCTACGAATACCGCATCCTCGAATACCTGATGCGCCATCACCAGCAGGTCGTCGCCAAGGACCGCTTGATGGAGCAGCTGTATCCGGATGACGACGAGCGCGATCCCAATGTCATCGAAGTGTTGGTGGGCCGCTTGCGCCGCAAACTGGAAGCCCCGGCCGGCTTCAAGCCGATCGACACCGTGCGGGGCCTGGGTTACCTGTTCAACGAGCGCTGCCAGTGATTCGTTCCCTGCGGCTGCGCTTGATGCTGGCCGCCATGACCCTGGCGGTGTTGTTCATGCTGGCGTTGCTGCCGGCGATGCAAGGCGCGTTCAGTCTGGCGTTGCAGGAATCCATCGAGCAACGCCTGGCGTCGGATGTGACCACGCTGATTTCCGCCGCCCGGGTGGAAAACAATCGACTGAAGATGCCGGCGCAACTGCCCGACGAACGCTACAACCTCGCCGATGCCCGGCTGTTGGGCTACATCTATGATCGCGACGGACGCCTGGTCTGGCGTTCGAAGGCGACCCAGGAAGAGCGCATCAACTACGTGCCGCGCTACGACGGGCAGGGCAACCAGTTCGCGCGGATCCGCGAGGATAACGGCCAGGAGTTCTTCGTCTATGACGTCGAGGTCAAGTTGTTGGGCGGCCAGAGCGCGGCGTTCAGTATCGTTACCCTGCAGCCGGTGCGCGACTATGAGGTCACCTTGCAAGGACTGCGGGACAATCTTTACCTGGGGTTTGGCGCTGCCCTGGCGGTATTGCTGGCGCTGTTGTGGATCGGCCTGACCTGGGGGTTGCGCGCCTTGCGGCGCCTGAGCCAGGAGCTGGATGAAATCGAAGCAGGCACCCGCGAAAGCCTCAGCTCCGCCCACCCCCGCGAACTGTTGCGCCTGACCGGCTCCCTCAACCGCCTGTTGCACAGCGAGCGCGAGCAGCGCAGCCGTTATCGGGACTCCCTCGATGACCTGGCTCACAGCCTGAAGACCCCGCTGGCGGTGTTGCAAGGTGTCAGCGAAGACATGGCCCGGCGCCCCCAGGACCGTGGACAGGCGTGGGTGCTGCAAACCCAGATCGAACGCATGAGCCAGCAGATCGGCTATCAGTTGCAGCGCGCCAGCCTGCGTAAAAGCGGTCTGGTGCGGCACCAGGTGCCCTTGCGTCCAGTGCTGCAAAGCCTGTGCGACACCCTCGACAAGGTCTATCGCGACAAGCGCGTTCGGGTCGATTTCGATCTGCCTGAGCAGGGCCAGGTGCCGATCGAACAGGGCGCCCTCCTGGAGATGCTCGGCAACCTTTTGGAGAACGCTTATCGGCTATGCCTGGGGGAGGTTCGGGTCAGCATGCACCAGACCCTCGGCGGTACGGAGTTGAGCGTCGAGGACGACGGCCCGGGTGTGCCACCGGACCAGCGTGCGCGGATTCTCCAACGGGGCGAGCGATTGGATCGCCAGCATCCGGGGCAGGGAATCGGGTTGGCGGTGGTCAAGGACATCATCGAAAGCTACGGCGCGCGATTGACCCTGGGGGATTCGGAGTTGGGCGGCGCGGCGTTTCGGATTCTTTTTCCGGTGGTTTGAGTGGCGTTTCAGTGTGTCGCGAGCCCCTGTGGCGAGGGGATTTATCCCCGCTGGGCTACGCAGTAGCCCCAAATGGGTGGCGGTGGTGTGTCAGACAGAATGCAGGGGGCCGCTTCGCAGCCCAGCGGGGATAAATCCCCTCGCCACAGGGCAGCACACCACAGAAGTGGGATATCCCCCATCAGTTTTCCAACTCCCGATAAGCCCCCGGCGTCACCCCGGTCCACTTCTTGAACGCCCGATGAAACGCCGACGGCTCGGAGAATCCCAACTGTTCGGCAATCTGCTGCAACGACAGATCCGCCCGGCCCAAATGGTAGATGGCGATATCCCGCCGCAACTGATCCTTGAGCTCCTGAAAGCTGGTGCCTTCTTCGCGAAGGTGCCGGCGCAGCGTCTGGGCGCTGATGTGCAGGTGTGCGGCGACGGTGTCCAGGTCGGGCCAGCGCGCCGTGTCGCGGCTGAGGAGGCGGCGCAGTTGGCTGGTCAGGCTGTGGCCGTCGTCTGGGCGCGACAGCAGGTCGGCGGGGGAGCGTTCGAGAAAATGCTTGAGGGTTCGCTCGTCCTGCAGCAAGGGCATTTCCAGGTAGCGACCATGGAACAACAAGCTGCTGCGTCGGGCCTCGAAGACCAGCGGGCAAGGGAACAGCAGGTCGTATTCTGCGCCGTGGCTGGGCTTGGCGTAGCTGAAGGTGGCCTGTTCCAGGCCGATCCGTTGGCCGATCAGCCAACTGCCGAGGCGATGCCAGATGACCAGCAGGCTTTCCGCCAGGAAGTGATCAGGGTCGCGTAGCGTCGACTCGTCCAGGGTCAACCGTACCCGGTCGCCTTCGCTCTCCAGGATCAGGCTCGGCGCATCGGGAAACAGGCTGTAGAACAACAGGCCGCGTTGCAGGGCTTTGCCCAGGGTCCGACAGTGGATCAACGTGTGACACATCATGGCAAACGTCCCCGGTTTACTCGGGGCGCTGCCGAATCCCAGGTATTCGTCCCCCAACGCCACCCACAGCGCCTGCAACAGGCGGGCGAACTGCTCGGGCGCGATGCGTGCCCGCGGCTCGTCGAGCAACTCCGGGCTGATGCCCAGCTGTTGCAGCAGCGACGAATAGTCAAAGCCTTGCCGGCGCGCGCCACCCAGGGCTGCGCGGGCGAAATGGCTGGCAATTGTGCGTTGGCGCATGAGGCATAGATCCGTCCGTTAGGCGAGCGATGGTAGCAGGGCGTCTGCGCTGGACAAGGCGGATATCCGCCAAATCCAGGAGTGAGAAATGGAGTCTTGGCGGGAATCCGCCATCCTTCGCCACCTGTTTAATCGACGATGAATAAACAAAAACGTTATGGGACGCGGGTTGTAGGGCATTTCTTAAAAATGGCACGGGCCTTGCGATGTCCTGTGCAGGTCTGCCCCGTGCAGCCGACAAAACAAATCCCTCCAGTGCAGGAGGGTTCGCAATTGAGGTGTCGTGGACAACAGGTGGATGTTGTCATACGGGACTCTTGAGGAAGGTTTGCCATGACGACTCGTCAGCCCTTGTACAAATCCCTGTATTTCCAGGTAATCGTAGCCATTGCCATCGGCATTTTGCTCGGCCACTTCTACCCGCAGACCGGCGTTGCCCTCAAGCCGTTCGGTGACGGGTTCATCAAGTTGATCAAGATGGTCATCGCCCCGATCATCTTCTGTACCGTCGTCAGTGGTATCGGCGGCATGCAAAACATGAAGTCGGTCGGCAAGACCGGCGGCTACGCGCTGCTGTATTTCGAAATTGTCTCTACCATTGCCCTGCTGATCGGCCTGGTCGTGGTCAACGTCGTGCAACCGGGCAACGGCATGCACATCGACGTAACGACCCTGGACACCAGCAAGATCGCCGGCTTCATCAATGCCGGTAAAGACCAGAGCATCGTTGCCTTCATTCTCAACGTGATCCCTAACACCATCGTCGGCGCGTTCGCCAACGGTGACATCCTGCAAGTGCTGATGTTCTCGGTGCTCTTCGGTTTCGCCCTGCATCGCCTGGGTTCTTATGGCAAGCCGGTGCTGGACTTCATCGACCGTTTCGCCCACGTGATGTTCATCATCATCAACATGATCATGAAGCTGGCCCCGATCGGTGCGTTCGGCGCCATGGCCTTCACCATCGGCGCCTACGGTGTCGGTTCGCTGGTGCAACTGGGCCAGCTGATGATCTGCTTCTACATCACCTGCGTGGTCTTCGTGCTGGTGGTGCTGGGCGCCATCTGCCGCGCCCACGGCTTCAGCGTGGTCAAGCTGATCCGCTACATCCGTGAAGAACTGCTGATCGTGCTGGGTACCTCCTCCTCGGAATCGGCCCTGCCGCGCATGCTGATCAAGATGGAGCGCCTGGGTGCCAAGAAATCCGTGGTGGGTCTGGTGATCCCGACTGGCTACTCGTTCAACCTCGACGGTACTTCGATCTACCTGACCATGGCCGCGGTGTTCATCGCCCAGGCCACCGACACTCCAATGGACATCACGCATCAGATCACCCTGTTGCTGGTCCTGCTGCTGTCGTCCAAAGGCGCTGCCGGCGTGACCGGTAGTGGTTTCATCGTGCTGGCGGCGACCCTGTCGGCCGTGGGCCATCTGCCTGTGGCGGGCCTGGCGCTGATCCTGGGTATCGACCGCTTCATGTCCGAAGCCCGTGCCCTGACCAACCTGGTGGGCAACGCCGTTGCCACGATCGTGGTCGCCAAGTGGGTCAAGGAGCTGGACGAAGACCAGTTGCAGACCGAACTGGCCTCCGGTGGTCGCGGTATCTCCGACGTGCGTGAAGACGACGACGCGGTTGCAACGGCCGAAACCGCGCTGCCAACCAAGTAAGCTTCAGCCCGTAACAAGAAACCCGCTTCGGCGGGTTTTTTGTTGGGCCGTGCTTTCCGGGTGAAGTGCTTTTTGTGGCGAGGGAGCTTGCTCCCGCTGGGTTGCGGAGCGACCCCAGGATGTACCTGCCACTGAGGGGCTTCGTGTAATACGCAAGGGGCTGCTGCGCAGCCCAGCGGGAGCAAGCTCCCTCGCCACGACGGCCCTCTGGATTGAGCGGATTTGTCAGCCTAAACGACACGCTTGGTAATTGCCTCAACGCAAGCCCCTGCCTAGTCTTGGATGCACATCCGAAGCGGAGATTTTCCATGCAAGGCCCATTGGCATCGCTCAAGGTACTGGATTTCTCGACCCTGCTGCCGGGGCCGTTCGCCTCGCTGTTGCTGGCAGACATGGGCGCCGAGGTGCTGCGGATCGAGTCGCCGGACCGTCCGGATCTGTTGCGGATTCTGCCGCCCCATGACCAGGACGTCTCGGCCAGCCATGCCTACCTCAACCGCAACAAGCGCAGCCTGGCCCTGGACCTCAAGCAACCGGCGGCGCTGGAAATCATCAAGCGACTGTTGGACGACCATGACATCCTGCTCGAGCAGTTCCGTCCCGGCGTGATGGAGCGATTGGGGTTGGGGTATGAAGCCCTGAAGGCGATCAATCCGCGGCTGATCTATGTGTCGATTACCGGCTACGGCCAGACCGGCCCCTATCAGGCGCGTGCCGGTCATGACATCAACTACCTGGCATTGGCGGGTCTGGCGAGCCACACCGGGCGTGTCGGCAGCGGGCCGTTGCCGCTGGGGATGCAAGTGGCCGACATCGCCGGCGGCTCTTTGCACGGGGTGATCGGGCTGTTGGCCGCGGTGATTGCACGTCAGCAGACCGGGCAGGGGCAGCACTTGGACGTGAGCATGACCGATTGCGTCTTCAGCCTGAACGCACTGGCTGGCGCCGGTTACCTGGCCTGCGATGTGACGCCTGGGTGGGAGAATCATGTGCTCAACGGCGGCAGCTTCTATGACTATTACCGTACACGCGACGGGCGATGGATGTCGGTGGGCAGCCTGGAGCCGGTCTTCATGCAGGCCCTTTGCGAGACGCTGGGGCGGCCGGAACTGGCGGTCCAGGGGCTATCGCCCAAGCTTGAACAGCAACAGGCCCTCAAACTGGCACTGCAAGCCGAGTTCGAGAAACACGACTTCGACGAGCTGTGCCGCTTGTTCGCGAGGGTCGACGCCTGCGTCGAGCCGGTGCTGAGCCTGGAGGAGGCCGTGGGGCATGCGCAATTGCAGGCTCGGGAATTGGTCAAGCAGGTGCCCCGAGGGGATGGTTCGACTCAGGCGCAGATGGCCTGTCCGTTGAAGTTTTCCGAAGGACTGCCCGAGCCTCGGCATATCGGCGCGAGGCTGGGAGCGCACACGGACCAGGTGTTGGGTGAGTTGGGGTTCAGTGAGGAGCGGATTGCCGGGCTGCGTGATGACAGGGTCGTTGTGTAGCGTCCTTTCTGGCCTCATCGCGAGCAGGCTCGCTCCCACAGGTGATTTGTGGACGCCGAAAATCCAGCGTGGGAGCGAGCCTGCTCGCGAAAGCGTCAGCCTGGACACTACAAAAAACAGCTACTCGACCCGCGTCTCCCCACTGAACACCAAAGTATTGCGGCAGCTACGGCACAAGTACCGCCGCCCCTGGCGCACCAGGCGGTGGCGTTGCGCCGTGAATGGGAAGTCGCTGCCGTCGCAAGGGCATTTGTAGATGTACCGGGTTGCGGTACGGCGTTTGATCTCGTAGGTGTGGCAACGGTTGGGTGGCAGTTCGTAGACCCCACGCATGATCAGTTGCCATTCCTCTCCATGGGCCTGGATACGGTCGCCAAACAGTTGGTGGGCGATCAGGTGCGCGACCTCATGGGCCACCGTCTGCTTGAGGAAATCCTCGGCGTTCTCCTGGTACAGCTGTGGATTGAAGCGCAGCAGATTTTCATGAAGGTGCGCGACACCGGCCTTTTGGCCGCGCAACTTGAGGCTGACCACCGGACGTTTGAAAGGACGTTTGAAAAAGGATTCAGCTTGTTGATAACACTCTTCGACGCGGGTATTGAGTTGCTCGAGCATGCTTTACGGGTCTCCAGAAAGCCGAGTATGCCGCAAGCGTTGGCCGTTGCGAATCGTTGAGGCGCCCAGCGGTCGTCCCAGGCAGAACCACGCACAGAGGAAGGCCGCCTTGCGGCGGCCTGTGGTGGCAGATCGATTTTGGTTGGAGAGCCTTAATCCTTCAATAATCCTTCAATTGGTATAGACCGGGCCCACGCCCAGCCCCCAGACAATCACCGTGAACGCCATGATCGCCACCAGCACCACCAAACCCACGGCCAGCACCGAACTGGAAAACAGGAAACCTTCGTCCTGAGGGATGTTCATGAAGGTCGGCAGCCCTACGTACAACAGGTAGACCGTGTAGCAGATCGCCGCGGTCCCGACGATCATCCCCAGCCACATGTGGGGATAGAGCGCCGCCAGGCCGCCGATGAACAGCGGTGTCGCGGTGTACGTGGCGAACGCGACGCAGCGAGCCAGGCTCGGGTTGGCGTCATAGGTGCGAGCCATCCAGTGGATGAACGCTCCCATCACCGCCACGCCGCCCAACATGGCCAGGTAAGACATGATGGTCATCCACAGGGCGCTTTCCTGGGTGAGCATGACCGGTGGACGATTGCCGATGACCCATCCTACCTGCGTGGTACCGATGAACGCCGATACCGCCGGGATGGCCGCCAGGATCAGCGTGTGGGTGAGGTACATGTGGCTGATGCTTTCCTCCTGATCGCCACGGATTTCCTTCCATTCTTGATCAGGGTGGGTAAAGAGCCCCACGACATGATGGATCATAGTCAGTCACTCCTTTGTTATTGCCATCGCCCCCCAACGGAGCGCCTACGGGCCAATTGGCCAGGTAAGTAAAGGTCTGTAAGTGTGTGCGACCTTATGCCGCAGTATAAGAAGGAGTGGCCCTCAAGGGGATGGGGCGCTTAGAGCAAATCGCGCTGTAGCGGGGAACGCTAATCGCCGTTAGGTCTGTGCGCAGGGTTGCGCAACCCGACGGGGATAAATCCCCTCGCCATAAAGGCACCTGTCGTCAGCCTTCGCCGACAGCCAGTTTTTTGCGTAAAATGCCGGCCTTTCGTCACACCTCACGGATTTCGCGTCATGGGCACTCTTACGGTCAACCAGAACAAACTGCAAAAGCGCCTGCGCCGCCTGGCCGGTGAGGCGGTCGCCGACTACAACATGATCGAGGACGGCGACAAGGTCATGGTCTGCCTGTCCGGCGGCAAGGACAGCTACACCTTGCTCGACGTGCTGATGCATTTACAGAAGGTTGCACCGATCAAGTTCGACATCGTCGCGGTCAACATGGACCAGAAGCAGCCTGGGTTCCCGGAACATGTGCTGCCGGCCTACCTCGAGTCGCTGGGCGTCGAGTACCACATCGTCGAGAAAGACACCTATTCGGTGGTCAAGGAACTGATTCCCGAAGGCAAGACCACTTGTTCGCTGTGCTCACGCTTGCGCCGCGGAACGCTCTACACGTTCGCCGACGAGATTGGCGCGACCAAAATGGCCCTGGGTCACCACCGCGACGACATCGTCGAGACCTTTTTCCTCAACATGTTCTACAACGGCTCGCTCAAGGCCATGCCACCCAAGCTGCGGGCCGACGATGGGCGCAACGTGGTGATTCGCCCGTTGGCGTATTGCAACGAGAAGGACATCCAGGCCTATTCGGATTTCAAGCAATTCCCGATCATCCCGTGCAACCTGTGCGGCTCCCAGGAAAACCTGCAGCGCCAGGTGGTCAAGGAAATGCTCCAGGAATGGGAGCGCAAGACTCCGGGCCGTACCGAGAGCATTTTCCGCGGCTTGCAGAACGTCATCCCGTCGCAACTGGCGGACCGCAACCTGTTCGACTTCACCAACCTGCGCATCGACGAAAACGCCACGCCGCGGTTCGTCAATGTGGTGAACCTGTAAGGTTGCCAACCGGTTTTATCCACGGCGCTTGCGAGCGCCGTTTCTTTTTCAATACCAGGAGAGGGCATGCGCGATTACAAGTGGCTGCACGAGTATTGTCTGAACCGCTTCGGTTCGGCGGCTGAACTGGAAGCCCACCTGCCTGTACCCAAGACCCCGGCGCAACTGCGCAAGATCAGCGACGACCGCTACCTCTCGACCATGGCCCTGCGGGTGTTTCGCGCCGGGCTCAAGCACAGCCTGGTGGACGCCAAGTGGCCGGCGTTTGAAGAGGTGTTCTTCAAATTTGATCCGGAGAAAGTCGTGCTGATGGGCGCCGAGCACCTGGAGCGGCTGATGCAGGACGCGCGGATCATTCGCCACCTGGGCAAGCTCAAGAGCGTACCGCGCAACGCGCAGTTGATCCTGGACGTGGCCCACGAAAAGGGCAGCTTTGGGGCGCTGGTCGCCGACTGGCCTGTGACTGACATCGTGGGCCTGTGGACTTATCTGAAGAAACACGGCCATCAACTGGGCGGCCTGTCGGCACCGCGTTTCCTGCGGATGATGGGCAAGGACACATTCGTGCCCAGTTATGACGTGGTAGCGGCGCTCAATGCCCAAGACATCATCGACAAAGCCCCCACGAGCCTGCGGGATCTTGCGACGGTGCAGGCAGCTTTCAACCAGTGGCATGAAGAGAGTGGCGGGCGGCCGATGTCGCAGATCTCGATGATGCTGGCTTACACAGTGAATCATTGAGGCCAAGTTGCGGCCATCGTCGGAACGCCGCCCGGAGCAAGCCCGCTTTCACAGGGGATTTTCAGCGTTTACAAGTCCACTGTGGGAGCGAGCCCTGCTCGCGAAGGCGGCGTATCAGGCAACGGCGATATCGCCTTCGCCAGCCAACCGCCGATTCAACTGAAACCGCCAGCGTACGTACAGCAACGCCGAGCAGAACACCGCCACGCTCGCTGCCATTTCCAGCAAGCCGAACACATGCCGGTTCGGATCGTAGGCGGCCAGGGCGCCCTTGATGAAATACAGATTGACCACGAAACACATCCAGGAATGCCCGCGGGCGCTGCCGCTGAGCATGCCCGGCGCGAGGATCAGCAGGGGCACCAATTCGATCAGCAATATCACCCACGGGCGCGCGCCGTGCAGGTCGGCGATGAGCAAGTAATACGCGCTGAGCAACCCCACCAAGCCGAAAAAGCACAGCAGGCTGACGGCGCGGGCGATGCGTACGCGTGGCTCCAGCCATTGGATGGGCGGCAGGATTTTCGGCTTCTTAGCCACGGCCGTTCTCCAGCAACAGGGCGGTTTTCGCCAGGCGCAATCCCAAGGCGCGGCACAAGGCAACTTCGTGTTCGTTCAAGCCGCTTTTGCCATCGGCGCCAGCATGGTGGCTCGGCCCGTAGGGCGTACCGCCGCCCTGGGTGTCGATCAAGGCCGACTCGCTGTAAGGCAGGCCGGTGATCAGCATGCCGTGATGCAGCAGTGGCAGCATCATCGATAACAAGGTGGTTTCCTGGCCGCCATGCAGGCTCGCGGTGGAGGTAAACACGCCGGCCGGCTTGCCGACGAGGGCTCCGGTGAGCCAAAGGTTGCTGGTGCCGTCGAGGAAGTATTTCAGCGGCGCGGCCATGTTGCCGAAACGGGTCGGGCTGCCGAGGGCCAGGCCGGCGCAATTTTTCAGGTCATCGAGCGTGGCGTACAGCGGGCCTTGTTCCGGAATGTCCGGCGACACCGCCTCGCACTCGGCGGAGATCGCCGGCACCGTACGCAACCTCGCTTCCAGGCCGGCCTGCTCGACGCCCCGGGCAATCTGCCGGGCCATTTCGTTGGTAGAGCCGCTGCGGCTGTAATACAACACCAGGATGTACGGCGTGCTCACGGCAGGATCTCCAGAATCTTTTCCGGCGGACGGCCGATCACGGCTCTGTCGCCGGCTTCGAGGATCGGCCGTTCCATGAGCTTTGGATGGGCGACGATGGCAGCGATCAGATCGTTCTCGCCCAGGTTCTCGTTGGCCAGGTCCAGCGCCTTGTACTCGTCCTCGCCGGTGCGCAGCAATTGCCGCGCGCTGATGCCAAGCTTGCCCAGCAAGGCCTTGAGCTGCTCGGCGTCGAGCGGGGTTTCCAGATAACGAATGACAGTGGGCGTCAGGCCGCGGGCCTCCAACAGTTCCAGCGCACCGCGGGATTTGGAGCAGCGCGGGTTGTGATAAAGCGTCAGATCAGTCATGAGCAGGTCGCATCTTGCGTAAGGTGGCGGCTATTCTACTGTGCAGCGCGGCGCCTAGCACGTGATGGGCGGCCAGCGTTCACATTTCAGACAAGGATTGGCACATGACAAGGCGATTGGCGGCGGCACTGGCTTTTTTCGGCATTCTATTGCTCGCCGGCTGTGGAAACGATTATGGGGTGGACCAGAACGGCCAGCCGATCGCTTCGAAGCGGTTGGACAAACAATGGGTGGTGCTCAATTACTGGGCCGAATGGTGCGCACCCTGCCGCACTGAAATTCCGGAATTCAACGCGCTCGCCGAGCAGCTCAAGGGTCGAAACGTGGGCGTGTTCGGTGTCAACTTCGATCAGGTACAGGGTGAAGAGCTCAGGAGCGCCAGCGAAAAAATGGGGATTCGCTTCAGCGTATTGGCCCAGGACCCGGCCGAATTCTTCGATATCCCTCGCAGCGAAGGATTGCCGGTGACCTACATCATCGATAACCAGGGCAAGGTGCGTGAGCAATTGCTTGGGGAGCAGACGGCGGCGGCGGTGATGGCGAAGCTGGAGGCGTTGCAGGCGCTGAAATAGCGGGTTCAGTGGCGAGGGAGCAACTCCCTCGCCAGTGCCTGGTCAGGCAAGGCTTCAGCCTTCCTCCAACCACCAGCGCAGCGGCTTGCCCTGGGCGGGCCAGAAACGCATCTGTTCGATGGGGGAAACATCCCAGCGTTCGACTTTCTGTAGCGCCTGCAAGAATCGCGTCTCCTGCTCCATCACTGCCGGGGGGCAGAGTTTGCGGGTGCTGCCGATCTTGCCGAAACTCAGCCGGTCGCCTTCCAGGGTGTAGGGCGCAAACCAATGGTTGCAGCCGGCATTGCCATAGGCCCGGCCATCATCGCCGAGGGTGATGGTCAGGTGGCTGTAGTCCATCAATGGCCGCTCACCGATCCATTCAAGAATATAGCTGCGGTTTTGCTGCAGCTGCACCGGATCGGCGGCGCAACCCATCAGGCCAGCGCCGACCAGCGTGGCCAGGAACAGGCGTTTCATCAAGCGGCTTCCTGGCATTGGGGGCACAGATGCCTCTCGCCGACCGTCTGCCAGCCCAGCTCGGCAATGCGCGCGGTGGCGGCCGGTTTCTGGGCCTTGGTGCCGAGCTTGGCATCGACGGCGAATTCGAAGCTCAGTTCCTTGGTGCAGCGGTCGCAATTGACCTGCCAGGTGTGGATCGCCAGTTCGCCGAATACCGGGCCGGTAGTCATGGCGGTCCACTGGCCCATTGGCTTGAGCAGATGGCGAACGGTGTCCACGGTCAGGCGCATGGACAGGTCCTTGCTGCCCTTGAGGGTCACGAGCAATACGTCGTTGGCCTGGATCGAACCGCCATTGCCAGTGACCTGGTAACGGCCTGGCGCCAGGGCGCGGACCTCGGTCAAGGTGTGCTGCGGGTTCATCAGGGTGTAGCGAAAATCATGTTCGGCCATGGGTCCTCCAAATAGGCGCGACATGCTAGCACGGGGCATGGCTGGGGCATGGACTCGATGAAAGGTTGGCCGACGAAACTCCATTCACTGTGGGAGCCAGCTTGCTCGCGATAGCGGTGTGTCAGTCACTTCAAAGCTGGCTGATCCATTGCTATCGCGAGCAAGCTCGCTTCAAAGAAAGGCGAGTCAGCTATCTATCAGGTTCTGCGGCGCGCCGGCGGCCCAGGCTGCGATGTTATCCAGTGTGGTCGTGGCGATGGCGGCCAACGCTTCGTGGGTCAGGCACTGATGCGAGCCTCGCTGGCCAGGCGATTGATGGCCAGCTCCAGGTCTTCCAGGGCCGCCGCGGCCTTCGGATCCTTCTGCTTGAGCAGGGTTTCGCTGCGCTGGCAGGCCGCGCGCAGTTGCGGTACGCCGCAGTAGCGCGTGGCACCGTGCAGGCGGTGGACCCGCTCGATCAGGGCGTTGTGATCGTTGGCTTCGCTGGCCTGGCGAATCGCCTCCCGGTCGGCTTCGAGGGATGCCAGCAGCATCGCCAGCATATCCGCCGCCAAGTCGGCCTTGCCGGCGGCCAGGCGCAGGCCTTCTTCATGATCGAGCACCAGCAGCTCACCGCTGCGATGGGCGTCCGCGCCCCGGTCCGGCACCTGGTTGCGCAAGGCCAGGCCGGTCCATTTGAGCACGACCTGGGCCAGCTGCCGCTCGCTGATGGGCTTGGTCAGGTAGTCATCCATACCGCTTTGCAGCAGGGCGCGTTTTTCGTTGGCCATGGCGTGGGCAGTGAGGGCAACGATCGGCAGCGGTGTGCAATGCCGCTCACTTTCCCATTGGCGGATCGCCTCGGTGCTCTGGCGACCGTCCATGCCGGGCATCTGCACATCCATCAGGACCAGGTCGAAGGTTTCCTGTTGCACCGCCTCGACCGCGGCGTACCCGCTTTCCACCGCCAGCACCCGGGCGCCCAGGTCCTCGAGCAGGGTTTGCACCAACAGCAGGTTCGCCGGGTTGTCGTCCACGCACAGCACCTTTGGCGCTCGGCTGGCCACCGGTTCATTGGGTTCGTTGCGCGTTGGGCGCGGGTTGACCAGGTCGGAAAGCGACCGCCGCAACTTGCGCGTGCAGGCCGGCTTGGCCTGCAATTGGCTGTGGGGGTTCGGGACGGAGAGGTGGTACAGCGTTTGTTCGGTGGTAGGGCACAGCACGAGGACTTTGCAGCCCAGGTGTTCCAAGTCCCAGATGTGCTGGTTCAAGCGCTCGGGTGGCATGTCGTTGCTGGTGATGCCGAGCACCGCCAGGTCGATGGCCTGTTCGGTCTGGTGAGCAACCGTGACCCCGTTGGTCAGGTTCTCCAGCGTGTTGAACGGCGTGACCTGCAAGCCACAGTCTTCGAGCTGGTGCTGCAAAGCCTGGCGCGCCAACTCGTGATTTTCCAGGACGGCCACCCGCCGGCCCAGCAACGGCGGGCCGGGGAGATCCTCGGCGTCGTCGCGGGTCTTGGGCAGGCGCAGGCTGATCCAGAACTCCGAGCCTTCGCCTGGCGTGCTGTCCACGCCGATCTCGCCGCCCATCTGTTCCACCAGCCGCTTGGAAATCACCAGGCCCAGCCCGGTGCCGCCGGGTTGCCGGGACAAGGAGTTGTCGGCCTGGCTGAACGCCTGGAACAACGCGCGAACGTCCTGGCTGGACAGGCCGATACCGGTGTCCTGGATGCTGATGCGCAGCTGCACGCTGTCTTCGTGCTCGTCTTCGAGCATCGCGCGGGCGACGATGGTGCCTTCCCGGGTGAACTTGATGGCGTTGCTCACCAGGTTGGTGAGGATCTGCTTGAGACGCAGCGGGTCGCCCACCAGCGACAGCGGCGTGTCCCGGTAGACCAGGCTCACCAATTCCAATTGCTTGGCATGGGCGGCGGGGGCGAGGATGGTCAGGGTGTCCTGCAACAGGTCCCGCAAGTTGAACGGGATGCTGTCGAGCACCAGCTTGCCGGCCTCGATCTTCGAGAAGTCGAGGATTTCGTTGATGATGCCCAGCAGGCTGTCGGCGGATTTTTCGATGGTGCCCAGGTAGTCGAGCTGGCGCGGGGTCAGTTCGCTTTTTTGCAATAGATGGGTGAAACCCAGGATGCCGTTGAGCGGCGTGCGGATCTCATGGCTCATGTTCGCCAGGAACTCGGATTTGATCCGGCTCGCTTCCAGGGCTTCCTTGCGGGCCAGGTCCAGCTCGATGTTCTGGATCTCGATGGTTTCCAGGTTCTGGCGCACGTCTTCGGTGGCCTGGTCGATGCTGTGTTGCAATTCCTCCTGGGCGTTCTGCAAGGTCCCGGCCATGCGATTGATGCCCGACGCCAATTCATCCAGCTCTTGACTGCCCAGCGGTGGCAGGCGGGTTTCCAGGTGCCCATCCTTGAGCTGCGCCACGGCCTGCTTGATCTGGCTCAGCGGACGGTTGATGGTGCGGCCCATGCGCAAGGCCAATAGCCCGGTGCATCCCAGCCCGGCGGCGATCAGAAGCAGGCTGGCGAACAGGCTGCGGTAACCGCGCAGCAACATGCCGCTGTGGGACAACTCCAGCTCGACCCAGCCCAGCAGGCGGTCGGCCTCTTCGGGGATCAGTTCGCCGGCCAGGTTGCGGTGCTTGCCGAACACCGGCAGCAGGTAGCGGGTGGCGTCGTTGCCGGTGCGTTGCAGCAGTTGACTGCTGTTGCCTTCCGGTGCCCGGTTGAGCATGGTCGGGCCGGCGTGGGCCAGCGGAGCGCGGTCGGGGGCCAGGAAGGTCACGGCCCGGACATCGGCTTGCTCGAGGGACTGGGTGGCGATGCGCTCCAGCAGTTCGGTGTCTTGGCGGCTAAGGGCGGGGGCGACCAGCGGCGCCAGCTGTTCGGCGATCATTTCGCCCCTTTGCAGCAGTTGGGCATGCAGGTCCGATTGCTGCATCCAGGTGAAATAGCCGCCCAGAACCAGCGCCATCAGGCTGGTTGGCAACAGGGTCAGCAACAGCACACGGCCTTTGATTCCCAGTTTCTTGAGCACACCTTGTCTCCTGCATCCAGCGGTCTGATTGAGCTTTGCGCGCATCCGGCACGCAACACCTGCGCAGTGTAGCGATTTGCAGGCGAGCCTTCTCCGTAAAATTCATGTCGCCGTGCATCCGCGTCGCTGCCAGGATTGAGCGGGGCGATACGCGGCGGTTGCCTGTAGGGAGGCGATCTTGAATAATTGCTCAACTGAGAATTATTTGCAGAAACTGATGATCCCCCACGCCGCCGTGCCGCCCCGTATCCTTTCCATAGAAGACGACCCCGTACTGGGTGCTTATGTTCATGAGCATCTGGGCCGCAGCGGGTTCGACGTCACTTGGTGCCAGAACGGCCAGGAAGGCCTGGATATCGCCTGCCGGCAGGCTTTTGACGTCGTGTTGATGGACATCCTGCTGCCCGGCCTGGACGGTCTCGCGGTGTTGACGCATTTGCGCAAGCGCCAGGCGACGCCGGTGTTGCTGATGTCCGCGCTGGGCGCCGAAGCGGATCGCATCAGTGGCTTTCGCCTTGGTGCTGACGACTACCTGCCCAAGCCCTTCAGCATGGTGGAGCTACGGGTGCGCATCGAGGCCATCCTGCGGCGAGTCGCGCTGGACCGACGTCCGGCCCAGGTGGCGATCCTGCGCCAGAGCCAGGATCTGGGTTTCGACGAAGAGCGCAGCGATGTGCAGGTCCAGGGACAATGGGCGGGGTTGACGCGCAGCGAATATCGCTTGCTGGACGTGCTGCACCGCAGCGGCGAAGAAGTGTTGAGCAAGGCCTTCCTGTACCAGCACGTGTTACAGCGCGGTTACGTCCCCCACGATCGCAGCCTGGACATGCATGTCAGCCAGATACGCCGCAAGCTCAAGGCCATCGGCTATACCCAGCGCGAATTGCGCACGGTGTGGGGCAAAGGCTATGTCTTGAGTGTTGTCGATGAAATGGTCTGACCTGCCCGGCAGGCACTCGCTGTTCTGGAAGCTGGCATGCCTGCTGGTAGCGTTCTGCTTGCTGATGATCTGGCTGAGCTGGTCCTGGGGGCGCTACATGGAAGTGCGCAATCAGTTCCTGTCGGACGAAGCCCGCGGCACCCTCACGCGATACGCCGCCGAAGCTGAGCAGGCGTGGCTGACCGATGGAAGCGCGGGCGTCGATCAATGGGTCTACGCTATGCAATATCGTGAAGCGAGCTGGGTAGGGGTGATTGGCGGTGACTTGCAGTCACTGAGCGAACACCCGCTCACGGACAGGGAAATCGAGCGCCTCACCTTTCTGCGCGGCCTCGATTGGCCCATCCACAAAAAGGGACGGCCGTGGTTGCGGGTGCCTTTCCCAGAGAATCCGTCCATCGGCAGCTTGGTGATCGAACTGCCCGAGCGTTTCCTGCCGGGACGTTATCGAGTGTTCTGGCGCGTGATCACCAACGGTGTCATTCCTGGGCTGTTTACCCTGCTGCTGTGTGTCGGGCTGTATCGCTTGCTGGTGGTGCCGCTCAATCAGCTGCGCGAACAGGCCAATGCCTGGCGCGCCGATCAGTTGAACGTGCGCCTGCCTGCCCGTACCACCGATCGCGCCGACGAACTGGGCGAACTGGGCCGCGCTTTCGATCAAATGTCCGAACGCCTGCAATCCACCGTCGCCCTGCAACAGCAACTGCTGCGAGACCTGTCCCATGAATTGCGCACGCCCTTGAGTCGCTTGCAGGTGGCGGGCGACAGTGAGCAGGACCTGATTCGCCTGCGCGAGCGCGTCGCCCGGGAAGTCGACTGCATGCAGGGGCTGGTCGAAGACACCTTGCAACTGGCCTGGCTCGATACCGACCGGGCGCCGTTGCCCGCCGAAGCGATCCAGGTCCAGGCGCTGTGGGAAATGCTCACCGAAAACGCCTGCTACGAAACCGGCTGGCCGGCGAGCCAGTTGCAATGCGCCGTCGACGCCAGCTGCTGGGTGCAAGGCAACCTCAATACTTTGGCTCAGGCCTTGGAAAACATCCTGCGTAACGCTATTCGCCATTCACCGCCCGGCGGCATTGTGCGCCTGGATGGTCGGCGTGAGGATGGGTTCTGGCTGCTGTGGCTGGAAGATGAAGGCGGCGGCGTGGCCGAGCAGGATCTCAACCGCATCTTCGATCCGTTCATCCGCCTGGATGGCTCCCGGCCAGGGAACGGCGGGTTTGGATTGGGGTTGAGCATCGCTCGCAACGCGGTGGAGCGCCAAGGCGGGCGGGTGTGGGCGCACAATGGCGTGAAAGGGTTGCGCTTGAATCTGCGGCTGCTGGCCGTTGAGCCGCACACCGCCGACGTGGCGAGAGAGCTTGTTCCCGCTGGGGCGCGAAGTGGCCCCTTACAAACGGCCTGAAATACCGCGAAGTCCCGATTGGGGCGGCTTTGCCACTCAGCGGGAGCAAGCTCCCTCGCCACGGGACTGCACCGATTCCTAAAGGCTTATTCCCATAAGCCATAACCCCCTCACTTTGCGTGATATGGCCTCGCCCGGTTTGCCGGTATGATAGGCGCCCCCGCAGCCCGGATTGCGAATACGCCATGACTTTGCAGTACCCAACCATCGCCGATTGCGTCGGCAACACTCCGCTGGTTCGCCTGCAGCGCCTGCCTGGCGCGACCAGCAATACGCTTTTGCTCAAGCTCGAAGGGAATAACCCGGCGGGTTCGGTCAAGGACCGACCGGCGCTGTCGATGATCACCCGCGGCGAGTTGCGGGGCCAGATCCAGCCCGGCGATACGCTGATCGAGGCGACGTCCGGCAATACCGGCATCGCCCTGGCGATGGCGGCGGCGATCAAGGGCTACAAGATGATCCTGATCATGCCCGACAATTCCAGCGCCGAGCGTAAGGCCGCGATGACAGCCTATGGCGCCGAATTGATCCTGGTAACCCAGGAAGAAGGCATGGAGGGCGCCCGGGACTTGGCCGAACGCATGCAGGCCGAGGGGCGTGGCAAAGTGTTGGATCAGTTCGCCAACGGCGACAATCCAGAAGCCCACTACACCACCACCGGCCCTGAGATCTGGCGCCAGACCGACGGCACGATCACCCATTTCGTCAGCTCGATGGGCACCACCGGCACCATCATGGGCACGTCGCGCTATTTGAAAGAACAGAACCCGAACGTACAGATCGTTGGCCTGCAACCAATGGAAGGCTCGGCCATCCCCGGCATCCGCCGCTGGCCCGAAGAGTATCTGCCGAAGATCTACCAGGCCGACCGCGTGGACCGCATCATCGACATGGCCCAGAGCGAAGCCGAGGACGTGACCCGGCGCCTGGCGCGGGAAGAAGGCATCTTCTGCGGCGTGTCTTCGGGCGGTGCCGTGGCGGGCATGCTGCGCCTGTCCCGGGAAGTTGAGAATGCGGTGATCGTCGCGATCATCTGCGACCGTGGCGACCGTTACCTGTCGACCGGCATTTTCGACGCGCCCAACTGATGGCCAAGCAAGAAAGAGGCTTGCGCTTCCAGCCCAGCGGCGGAAGCCGGGCCCCGCAAGTGCCCACCGGTAAAAAGCAGCGCTTGACCATCGAACGCCTGGCCAACGATGGCCGGGGCATTGCGTTTGTCGACGGGCGCACCTGGTTTGTCATCGGCGCCCTGGCCGGTGAAGAAGTCGAGGCGCGGGTGCTCGGTGCCCACGGCAAGGTGGTCGAGGCCCGCACTGAACGGGTGTTTTCGCCCAGCGAGCTGCGTCGTGCCGCGCCGTGTGTCCATGCCGGTCGCTGCGGTGGATGCAGCGTGCAGCATCTGCCCCACAACGAACAACTCGCCCTTAAACAGCGCATGCTCGCCGAGCAGCTGTCACGGGTGGCGGGCGTAGAGCCGCAAGAATGGGCCGAGCCCTTGAGCGGGCCGGAGTTTGGCTACCGGCGTCGAGCCCGGGTGGCAGTGCGTTGGGATCAGAAAGCGAAGAAGCTCGAAGTGGGTTTGCGTGCCGTCGGCAGCCAGGACATTGTCGCCATCGACCAATGTCCGGTGCTGGTACAGCCCTTGCAGCCGATCATGAGCCGCTTGCCCCAGATGCTTCGTCGCCTGGGCAAGCCCCAGGCGTTGGGCCATGTGGAATTGTTCGCCGGCTCGTCCCTCGCGCTGCTGTTGCGGCATATGGCGCCACTGTCGGAAGCCGACCTGACGATCCTCAAGGATTTTTGTGCGTTCCACGAAGCCCAACTGTGGCTGCATGGCGAAGGCGAGCCGCAACCGGTCGATCCGGGACGCTCCCTGGGCTATCGCCTGGAAACCTGGGACCTGGACCTGGCTTACCGGCCAGGGGATTTCATCCAGGTAAACGCCGCCGTCAACGAAGCGATGGTCGCCCAGGCCTTGCAATGGCTAGCGCCTCGCTCCGAAGAGCGGGTGCTGGACCTGTTCTGCGGCCTGGGCAACTTTGCCTTGCCACTGGCCAAAAGCGTGCGCGAGGTGGTGGCGGTGGAAGGCGTGCAAGCCATGGTCGACCGTGCCGCGGCCAACGCCGTCAGCAACAATTTGCATAACACTGCTTTTTTTCAGGCCGATTTATCCCAGCCATTGGCGGGGGCCGAATGGATCGGCGAAGGCTTTTCTGCGGTACTCTTGGACCCACCCCGTGACGGTGCTTTCGAGGTGGTGCGCAAGCTGGCATCCCTGGGTGCCAGGCGGTTGGTTTATGTATCGTGCAACCCGGCAACTTTGGCGCGGGACACGGTCGAATTGATCAAGCAGGGCTACCGGTTAAAACGTGCCGGGATTCTCGATATGTTTCCTCAGACGGCGCATGTCGAGGCCATGGCGTTATTTGAAGCGAGCCAGGATGGCTTGTCCGACTGACCCGTTCGTGCACTCCGCCACGGCCCTGGGCGGAAACACGGGCAACGAAGGTCAGCGATGTTGACGCATTGAATCTGCGTCGTAGGGAAGGTAAGTAAAGATGGTACAGGTGAGAGCACACCAGCCGATCAACACTGACGGCAGTATCAATCTCGAGGCTTGGCTCGATCACGCGGTCAGTATCGACACGGCACTGGATCGCGAAGCCTTGAAGGCCGCTTGCGAGTTCGCTCGCGAGGCGGAGCAGCAACACAATGCGGCGAAGAACCTGTGGTCCGAAGGCACCTCGAGTTTCCAGACGGGCCTGGAGATCGCCGAGATCCTCGCCGACCTCAAGCTGGACCAGGATTCGCTGGTCGCCGCGGTGCTGTACCGCGGCGTGCGCGAAGGGCAGATCCAACTGCCGGTCGTCAGCCAGCGCTTCGGCACCGTGGTCGCCAAGCTGATCGACGGTGTGCTGCGCATGGCGGCAATCAGCGCCAGCCTCAGTCCGCGGCAATCCATGGTGCTGGGCACCCAGGGCCAGGTAGAAAACCTGCGCAAGATGCTCGTTGCCATGGTCGACGACGTGCGTGTCGCGTTGATCAAGCTCGCCGAGCGTACCTGCGCGATCCGCGCCGTGAAATCCGCCGACGACGAGAAGCGCAATCGCGTTGCGCGGGAAGTATTCGACATCTACGCGCCGCTGGCTCATCGCCTGGGTATCGGTCACATCAAATGGGAGCTGGAGGATTTGTCCTTCCGCTACCTGGAGCCCGACCAGTACAAGCAGATCGCCAAGTTGCTGCACGAGCGACGCCTGGATCGCGAACGCTTCATCACCGACGTCATGACCCAGTTGCGCGAAGAGCTGCAGGCCACCGGCGTGGAAGCCGATATCAGCGGCCGGGCCAAGCATATCTATTCCATCTGGCGAAAAATGCAGCGCAAGGGCCTGGAATTCAGCCAGATCTACGACGTCCGCGCCGTTCGCGTGCTGGTCCCTGAAATGCGTGACTGCTACACCGCGCTGGGTATCGTCCACACGTTGTGGCGGCACATTCCGAAGGAATTCGACGACTACATCGCCAACCCCAAGGAAAACGGCTACCGCTCGTTGCACACCGCCGTGATCGGCCCGGAGGGCAAGGTGCTGGAAGTGCAGATCCGCACCCACGCCATGCACGAGGAAGCAGAGCTGGGGGTCTGTGCCCACTGGAAATACAAGGGTACCGACGTCAAGTCCGGCTCCAACCATTACGAAGAAAAAATCTCCTGGCTGCGCCAAGTGCTGGAATGGCACGAGGAACTGGGCGACATCGGCGGCCTCGCCGAGCAATTGCGGGTCGATATCGAACCGGACCGGGTCTACATCTTCACGCCTGACGGCCATGCCATCGACTTGCCCAAAGGCGCGACGCCGCTGGATTTCGCCTACCGGGTGCACACCGAGATCGGCCACAACTGCCGTGGCGCCAAGATCAACGGGCGGATCGTGCCGCTCAACTACAGCCTGCAAACCGGTGAGCAGGTCGAGATCATTACCAGCAAGCACGGCACGCCGAGCCGCGACTGGTTGAACCCGAACCTGGGCTACATCACCACCTCGCGGGCACGGGCGAAAATCGTCCATTGGTTCAAGTTGCAAGCCCGCGACCAGAACGTCGCCGCCGGCAAGACCTTGCTCGAACGCGAGCTGAGTCGCCTGGGCCTGCCGCAGGTGGACTTCGACAAGCTGGCCGAAAAGGCCAACATGAAGACCGCCGAGGACATGTTCGCCGCCCTTGGTGCCGGCGACCTGCGCCTTGCGCAACTGGTCAACCTAGCCCAGCAGCTGGTGGAGCCGGAGCGGGGCAACGAGCAACTGGAGCTGATTCCGCGCAAGGCCACCGGCTACAAGCCGGGCAAACGCGGCGACATCCAGATCCAGGGCGTGGGCAACCTGATGACCCAGATGGCCGGTTGCTGCCAGCCGCTGCCGGGGGATGCGATCGTCGGCTACATCACCCAGGGTCGCGGCGTGAGTATCCACCGCCAGGACTGTGCGTCAGTGCTGCAATTGGCGGGTCGCGAACCGGAACGGATCATCCAGGTCAGCTGGGGCCCGGTGCCGGTGCTCACTTATCCAGTGGACATCGTCATCCGCGCCTACGACCGTTCCGGCTTGCTGCGTGACGTGTCCCAGGTATTGCTCAACGAACGCATCAACGTGCTCGCGGTGAATACCCGCTCGAACAAGGAAGACAACACCGCGCTGATGTCCCTGACCATCGAGATTCCGGGGTTGGACGCGTTGGGGCGGTTGCTGGGGCGGATTTCCCAGTTGCCGAACATCATCGAGACCCGGCGTAATCGGACGCCGGGCTGATCGCTGGTTGTCTTGGTTGATGTGGGAGCTCGCTCCCACATGTTTTTTTGTGACGGGACGGATTGATGTACAGCCTCGAAGACCTGCTCCACCTGATGAACCGGCTGCGGGACCCGCAGTACGGTTGCCCCTGGGACATCAAGCAAACATACGCCACCATCGTTCCCCATACCTTGGAAGAAGCGTATGAAGTGGCTGACGCGATCGAGCGTGGCGATCTTGATCATTTGCAGGGTGAGTTGGGCGACCTGCTGTTCCAAGTGGTGTATTACAGCCAGTTGGCCCGGGAGGAGAACCGTTTCGAGTTCGCCGGCGTGGTCGACAGCATCACCCGCAAGCTGATCCGTCGCCATCCCCACGTGTTTCCCACCGGCGAGTTGTATGCGCCCGTGGATATTCCGCGCCTGAGCGAAGAGCAGGTGAAGCAGCGCTGGGAGGAAATCAAGGCACAGGAGCGAGCTGAAAAGACGTCGGCGCCCGAGCAATTGTCGCTGCTCGACGATGTGCCAGCGGCGCTGCCGGCCTTGTCCCGTTCGGCAAAGTTGCAGAAGCGTGCCGCACAGGTGGGGTTCGACTGGCCGGGACCGTTGCCGGTACTGGACAAGGTTCGCGAGGAGCTGGACGAAGTGCTCGAAGCCATGGCGGACAATGATCCGGCTGCCATCAATGACGAGGTGGGTGACCTGTTGTTCAGCGTGGTCAACCTGGCGCGACACCTCAAGGTCGATCCCGAGACTGCCCTGCGTGGCGCCAACGCAAAGTTCGAGCGACGGTTCCGATTTATCGAACAGGCATTGCGCGACACCCGTCGTCCCATGGAAGATTGCACCCTCGAAGAGTTGGACGCCTTGTGGGGCGAAGCCAAACGTCAGGAAAAGAATTTGCCCAGCTGTGGCTGAGGCCGTTGCCTAAGTGAGTAAGCACCATGAGCCTTTCCCTTCGCGACCAGTTGCTCAAAGCAGGGCTGGTCAACCAAAAGCAGGCCAAGCAGGTCGGCAAAGAGAAACAGAAACAGCAGCGCCTGGCCCACAAAGGCCAGGTCGAACTGGATGATTCCCAGCAGCGGGCGGCTCAGGAAGCCATGGCCGAAAAGGTCAAGCGCGACCAGGAGCTCAACCGTCAGCAGCAGGAAAAGGCCGAGCAGAAAGCCCGTGCGGCGCAGATCAAACAATTGATTGAAGTCTCGCGCCTGCCAAAGCTGACCACTGACGACTACTACAACTTTGTCGATGACAAGAAGGTCAAGCGCATCTCGGTCAACGCGCTGATGCGCAACAAGCTGAGCAGCGGCTCCCTGGCGATCGTCCACCACGCCGGCGGCTATGAAGTGATTCCGCGTGAAGCGGCGCTTAAAATCCAGGAGCGCGATCCCAAGCGCATCGTCCAGCTCAACACCCAGACTGAAGAAGTCGATGCCGATGATCCGTACGCGGCTTATCAGATTCCTGATGATTTGATGTGGTGAGGATGAACTGATCGCAAGACCTGTGGACGACCTGTGGGAGCGAGCCTGCTCGCGAAAGCAGTGTGTCAGCCAATACTGTTTGACTGATGTACCGCTTTCGCGAGCAGGCTCGCTCCCACATTAGGGTATATGTTGTTTTTCAGGATTGCGCGGTCTCACGCAAGCGCTGCAGTTCCTCTCGCTCCAGCTCGGCCTTATAGCTGCGGGCATCTGTTTCGGAGTGGAACATCCCCACCAGCAAATCCTGTTGATGCACATCCCAGATCCGGATGCCGGCGGCAATGCCTTCGTGGGACATGTGGGCGTCGTCGCGTTCAGTTACTTTCACAGTCATCTTGCAAGCTCCAATCTCTGTTATCTGCAGCAAGGCGTGTGCAGGGTTTTGTTATAGATTTTGATAGCGTGCTAGGTAAATCCCTCGGTTCGTTAAGAAGTTTTCATGAAAGTCCAACGATCCTGGAGACCAGGCGGTGCGCGGCATTCGGTCGCAGGTGGTTTTTCATGAAGAAGTTTTCATGTCGTCAAGCAGGCTCGCTCCCACAGGGGTAGGTGGTGGGCTTGGAATAGCGAACAAAAAAAAGCCCCGCATATGCGGGGCTTCGTGTTGTTGATGTGGATCAGCTGCCTTTCACAGCCTTGCCGTTGACCGTGCCGTCCTGGAGCATGATGTTGTACTCCTTGCCGTCAGTCTCGACCTGTTGCAGGCGTACCAGCAGGTAGTCCCAGTCCTTGGCGAACCAAAGCACGGTGATGCGCTTGCTCTGTGTCGGGTCGCGCACGCGCTCGACCTTGATCGCGTCGATCTGGCCGGCCTTGGTGTCGACTTTCTCCGAGCCCAGCACGCGGAAGTCATAGGTATCGACTTCGCCATCATCAACGACCTGGTAGCTCATGCTTTTCTTGCCGGCCGCGACGTCATGCTGAAGGGCGAGCTGATAAGTGGATTTGTCGACCATGCCCCGGTTCAGCGGGATCTTGACCGCGTCACCGCGATCGGTGCCGGTGACCATCTTGGTGTTCCAGTCGAAGTCCAGATCAGCCTTCTTTGCCTTGCCCAGACCACCGCGCTCGAAGTGGTAGGACTGTGGCAGGAGAGTGTCCTTGTCCAGGGTCAGGGTGCTTTCTTCGGTCAGGCTGGCGATCATCATCGAAGCCTTGAAGCTCAGCTTCCAGATGCCGTTGGCCTCTTTGGTCAGGCTGCGTTCGGCGGTGCCGCTCATGGGCAACTGCTTCCAGTCGGCGGTGTAGCTGGCGGAGAACGGTTGAAGGTCTGCCGCTTGTGCCAGGGGCAGGGCAAGCAGAGCGCAAGCGAAGAGCAGGGCGCGACGCATAAAATCTCCTAGTATCGAATCAAATGGCCGCTGGCGGCGAGCAACTGGCCGTCCAATGAGGCTCCCCGATCGTCGAGGGCCAGCCGGCCTTCGGCAAACCAACGCACGGCCATCGGGTAGATCTGGTGCTCGCGGGCATGGACCCGTTGCGCCAGGCTTTGCGGCGTGTCGTGCAACTCTACCGGTATTACTGCCTGTACGACCAGTGGTCCGCCATCGAGTTCCTCGGTGACGAAGTGCACCGAGCAGCCATGCTCCGTGTCTCCGGCCTCCAGCGCCCGCTGGTGAGTGTGTAACCCTTTGTATTTGGGCAGCAGCGAAGGATGGATATTGAACAGGCGGCCTTGGTAATGACGCACGAAGCCGGCGCTGAGGATGCGCATGAAACCGGCCAATACCACCAGTTGCGGATTGAAGGCGTCGATCTGTTCGATTAACGCGGCATCGAAGGCTTCGCGGCCTTCGTATGCCTTGTGATCCAGGACGCGGGTGTCGATCCCTGCGTCCGTGGCACGTTGCAGGCCGTAGGCATCTGCGCGGTTGGAAATCACCGCGCGAATACGGACCGGGCTGTCGCCGGTCCGCGTGCTGTCGATCAGGGCCTGCAAGTTACTGCCGGTGCCGGACAGCAGCACCACCACGTCACAGGTTGCGGACATCAGTGTGCCTTAAGGTTTTGCAGCTCGACTTGCGCAGCGCCTTCGGCCGCGGTGGCGATCTGGCCGATGACCCAAGGCTGTTCGCCTGCGTCACGCAGCACGTTCAGGGCAGTCTCGACGTGCTCCTGGGCCACGCAGATGACCATGCCCACGCCGCAGTTCAACACGCGGTGCATTTCGGTTTCGTCGACGTTGCCTTTTTCCTGCAGCCAGTCGAATACGGCCGGGCGGGTCCAGCTCGCCACGTCGACCACGGCCTGGGCGCCTTTTGGCAGCACGCGCGGGATGTTGTCCAACAGGCCACCACCGGTGATGTGGGCCATGGCCTTGACGGCGCCGGTGTCCTTGATCAGCTTGAGCAGCGGCTTGACGTAGATGCGGGTGGGGGCCATCAGCAGGTCGGCCAGCGGCTTGCCGTCGAGCTGGGTGTTCTCGATGTCCGCGCCCGAGACTTCGATGATCTTGCGGATCAGCGAGTAGCCGTTGGAGTGCGGGCCGGAAGAAGGCAAGGCAAGCAGGGCATCGCCGGCGGCAACTTTCGAGCCGTCGATGATTTCGGCTTTTTCCACGACGCCTACGCAGAAACCGGCCAGGTCGTAGTCTTCGCCTTCATACATGCCAGGCATTTCAGCGGTTTCGCCGCCCACCAGGGAGCAGCCGGACAGCTCACAGCCGGCGCCGATGCCGGTCACGACCTGGGCAGCGGTGTCGACGTTCAGTTTGCCGGTGGCGTAGTAATCGAGGAAAAACAGCGGCTCGGCGCCGCAGACCACCAGGTCGTTCACGCACATGGCCACCAGGTCGATGCCGATGCTGTCGTGCTTGTTCAGGTTCAGGGCCAGGCGCAGCTTGGTGCCGACGCCGTCGGTGCCCGAGACCAGTACCGGTTGCTTGTAGCCGGCCGGGATCTCGCAGAGGGCGCCGAAACCGCCCAGGCCGCCCATGACTTCCGGGCGCGCAGTGCGCTTGGCGACGCTCTTGATGCGTTCGACCAATGCTTCACCGGCGTCGATGTCCACACCGGCGTCCTTGTAGCTCAGGGAAGGTTGCTTGCTCATGATCCAGGCCTTTAAAGGGGGGAATTCTGGGTAACGACCGATCGCCGGGGCCCTTGGATAACCGATGTACGATTATTCCGGATGCCCAGCCATTGCCGGTCTGCGAAGGCGCGCGATTTTATCAGGCTTGTGGGGCAGCGGCCATCCTCGCGCCGACGGGCAGGGTCATATCCGCCAAAAAAACCGATATTTCTTCTGTTGGTACTGCACGGCGCGTCTGTATAAGGTGTAGCGGTAAGCGACTGTGGTTGTGACAGTGTCGAAACTTGCCTCGGGCGGCTGAATGTTTTGCCGGGCGCCGTGTCACAGCCATGCTCAGTCTTCTCCACACGGCCGGTGCCAGCCGTTTTGTCCGGGAATTTTCCATGCGTTTGTTCAAACTCTTGTCTGTTGGCTGCCTGTCGCTGATCAGCCTGGCGAGCCATGCCGAAACCCTCAACAACCTTTATCAGGTACGTGAACCGGTCAGCAGCCAGGCACCGGACGAGCGTAACCAGGCAACCTTGCGAGCGCTGGACACCCTGGTGCTGCGCCTGACCGGCGACGCCAAGGCCGCGCAGAACCCTGGCCTGGCGGCGATCCGCAAGGACCCGCAACAAATCATTCTTCAATACGGCTACGACGCCGGCCCGCCGGAAAGTCTGCAGGTGGATTTCGATCCCGCCAGCACCGACCGGGCGTTGCGTTCGGCGGGGTTGTCGCTGTGGGGCGCGAATCGCCCCTCGATCCTGGGCTGGTGGCTCAACGACTCGGTAGAAGGTTCCAGCCTGGTGGGGGATGGACAGGCCAGCGCCACGCCGTTGCGCCGCGCTGCCCAGCACCGGGGCTTGCCGCTGCACCTGCCGCTGGCGGACTTGAGCGAGCAGATTGTCGCCACTGCGCCGAACCTTGAAGGCAACGACCCGGCGCCGTTGCGCGAGGTGTCGGAGCGTTATGGTTCCGACGCGTTGCTGGCGGTCCACGCCAAGGAAGAGGGTGGGCAGTGGCAAGCGACGTGGCGCCTGTGGCTGGGCGACCAGCGCGAGCAGGGCAGTGCCCAGGGCGGCGATCCTGCCGCACTGGCCGACGCCGTGATGTTGGCGGTGAGCCAGCGCCTGGCGCCGCGCTTCGTGGCCAAGCCGGGGGTGGCGACGGAACAATTGCTCGAAGTGCAGGGCATGAACCTCGAACGTTACGCGGCGCTAGGGCGGTTGCTCGAACCGTTCGGTGGGCAGTTGCAGCGGGTCGAAGGCGACGTGATCGTCTACAAGGTCAATGGCAGCGCCGAGCAGTTGAAGGCACAACTGGCCTTGGCGAAACTCCAGGAAGTACCCGCCGGTGAGGTTGTCGCGCCGCCGCCCGTGGCTCAGCCTGCTGCCGATGGAACAATCTCGCCCGCGCAGCCAACACCGGCGCCGACCCCGAACCTGCGGTTTCGCTGGTAGGATTTCTTCCTTTATAGAGTCAGGAGTGGTTCATGGGCGATACGCGGCGTTGGTTCTGGTTGGGTGGGGTCGCCCTGCTGATTGCGTTTATCTACTTGCTGCACCCGATTCTCACGCCGTTCCTGGTTGCGCTGCTGTTGGCCTATCTATTCGATCCGGTGGTGGATCGCCTGGAAAAACTCGGCTTGTCCAGGACGTGGGGCGTGGTGGCGGTGTTCGCGCTGTTCACCTTGATCGTCAGTGCCCTGTTGCTGGTATTGATCCCCATGCTCGCCAAGCAACTGTTGCGCCTGTATGAGCTGGCGCCGCAGATGCTTGATTGGCTGCAACACACCGCGGTGCCTTGGGTGCAGTCGAAACTGGGGCTGGCCGATGGCTTCTGGAAGTTCGACAAGGTCAAGGCGGCCATCAGCGAACATATGGGACAGACCACCGATATCGTCGGCGTGGTGTTGAGCCAGGCCACGGCTTCGAGCCTGGCGTTGATCGGCTGGCTGGCGAACCTGGTGCTCATTCCGGTGGTAGCGTTCTATCTGCTGCGCGACTGGGACCTGATGATGGCCAAGATCCGCAGCCTGCTGCCGCGTCACCGTGAAGAACGCATCATGACGCTCACCGGCGAATGCCATGAAGTGTTGGGGGCGTTCGTGCGCGGGCAACTGCTGGTCATGGTCGCGCTGGGCTTTATTTATGCGGCGGGGTTGATGCTGGTAGGGCTGGAGCTGGGGTTGCTGATTGGCATGATCGCCGGATTGGCGGCCATCGTGCCCTACATGGGCTTCGTCATTGGAATTGGCGCGGCGTTGATCGCCGGACTCTTCCAGTTTGGCGGGGACCTGTATCCCATGGTTGGTATCGTGGCGGTGTTCATGGTCGGGCAGGCCCTGGAAGGCATGGTGCTGACGCCGTTGCTGGTGGGTGATCGTATTGGCCTGCATCCGGTGGCGGTGATCTTTGCGATCCTGGCGGGGGGCGAGCTGTTCGGCTTTACCGGGATCCTGCTGGCGCTGCCGGTGGCGGCGGTGATCATGGTGCTGGTGCGGCATATGCACGATCTGTACAAGGATTCGGACATCTACAGCGGCGTTGAAGACCCTGAACTATAGGTTAAATCCAGGGCAGGGCGTCAGGGAAACTGACGCTTCGCTCCCTTGTCGCTGCAAACCTTTGATTTTGCTCGTGGTCCGGCGCATTGTGCGGTCTGCGTCACGGGTATAAACTTTGCAAACTTTACACAGAGGCCACTAATGGTTCCTTTGGAGCCGTTCAGTCAGCATGAAACCGATTCAGCTGCCCCTTGGTGTGCGTCTGCGTGATGACGCCACCTTTATCAACTACTACCCAGGCGCCAATGCCGCTGCACTCGGCTATGTCGAGCGGCTTTGCGAAGCCGACGCTGGCTGGACCGAAAGCCTGATATACCTGTGGGGCAAGGACGGAGTAGGGCGCACGCACCTTTTGCAGGCCGCCTGCTTGCGGTTCGAGCAGCTGGGCGAGCCGGCCGTCTACCTGCCGTTGGCGGAGCTGATGGATCGCGGCGTTGAAATCCTCGACAACCTCGAGCAGTACGAACTGGTCTGCCTGGATGACCTGCAGGCCGTTGCCGGCAAGGCGGACTGGGAAGAGGCGCTGTTTCATTTGTTCAACCGACTGCGCGACAGCGGCCGACGCCTGTTGATCGCCGCATCGACCTCGCCACGGGAATTGCCGGTGAAGCTGGCGGACCTGAAATCGCGCCTGACCCTGGCGCTGATTTTCCAGATGCGTGCGCTTTCCGATGAGGACAAGCTACGGGCATTGCAACTGCGTGCTTCGCGACGTGGCCTGCACCTGACCGACGAGGTTGGTCATTTCATCCTCACCCGCGGCACGCGCAGCATGAGCGCGTTGTTCGAGTTGCTCGAACGCCTCGACCAGGCATCGCTCCAGGCCCAGCGCAAGCTGACTATTCCTTTTTTGAAAGAAACCTTGGGATGGTAGAACCACTATTCGTAGTGGCTGATGGCCTGCTCTGAATGCGACAAAACCCGCGGTCCTGCTGAACGGCAGGCCACGTGATGTTCAAAATGGGCTTAAGCGCTTAGATGTAAACGCAAAACCGAGAAGTCACATTTGCATCGATTGAATTTGCAAATGAGGTTGATAGAAGGCATAGTCTCGCCATCTTTACTACTTCAGCCACGGTCGTGCCCATGCTCAGTCGCTTCGCACCCCTCGTGCCTCTCGCACTCGTTACCCTGTTGTTCGGTTGCGCTGCCCACTCTCCAGTGTCCCAGCAAGCGCAGCAACCCCAAGTCAAGAGTTCTGTAACTGCCCAATCTTCCTCCGTTGCGTTCCAGGAAGAAGTGGCCTCCGATAAAGAGCTGGCAGACTTCGCCGGCAGCAAGCCTTATCAGCTTCCGGTGCTGGCAGACAGCATCCTGGAACGCGGCATGTCCTTGATCGGCACTCGTTACCGTTTTGGCGGTACCTCCGAGGCCGGCTTCGATTGCAGTGGCTTCATCGGTTACCTGTTTCGTGAAGAGGCGGGCATGAACCTGCCCCGTTCCACCCGCGAAATGATCAACGTGAATGCGCCGCTGGTTGCTCGCAACCAGCTTGAGCCCGGCGACCTGCTGTTTTTCAGCACCAATGGTCGTCGCGGTCGGGTCAGTCACGCCGGTATCTACCTGGGCGACAACCAGTTCATCCACTCCAGCAGCCGCCGCAGCGGTGGGGTGCGAATCGACAGCCTGGGCGACAGCTACTGGAGCAAGACCTTCATCGAAGCCAAGCGTGCCCTTGCCATGGCACCGACCGTGGTCACGGCTCGCAAGTAAGCGCACAGTTTGTAGGGCAAACTTAAAGTCTTACTTGAAGTTTGTCCCATAGCCGCTAGAATCCTAGATCATTGATTGATGGCAATCCGCCTGCGTACTACGCGGGCGGATTTGTTTCCATCTCCACGGCAGAAAAGCCGCATCCAGATCAGGATTGTTCCGCATATGTCGACGTCGGCCCGCCTCGTTCTGATTGTTCTTGCCGCGCTGCTCAGCGCCTGCGCCAGTCGCACCCCACCGCCCGCGCCGGTGCGGGCTCCAGTGGTATTCGCGCCCTCCCAGACTTTTTCTCCCGCCGCTGAAGACGTGCTTTTCCGTGCGCTGGGCTTGGTGGGGACGCCCTATCGTTGGGGTGGCAACACGCCGGACTCAGGTTTCGATTGCAGCGGTTTGATCGGCTATGTGTACCGCGACGCTGCCGGGATCTCTTTGCCGCGTTCCACTCGCGAAATGATCAGCATGCGTGCGCCAGAGGTCGGCAAAGATGCGTTGCAGACGGGCGACCTGGTGTTCTTCGCCACCAATGGTGGATCCCAGGTCAGCCATGCCGGGATTTATGTAGGGGAGGAACGTTTCGTCCACGCACCGGCCACTGGCGGCACGGTAAAGCTCGACAGTCTGTCCAAGGCCTATTGGCAGAAGGCCTACCTCGGTGCCAAGCGGGTGTTGCAACCGGAACATCTGGCGCGTAATCCCTGACCCTGACGATTGATTTTTTGCGACGCTGGATCGCTCTTGTGGCGAGGAGCTTGCTCCCTCGCCACGGGGATCGGTTTGAGCGTTAATTTTTCGATACCCGCCAGATCTTGTTCCCTACGTCATCAGCCACCAACAACCCACCTTGTTTATCGATCACCACGCCCACCGGCCGCCCCTGGGCTTTTTCGTCTGCGTTGAGGAAACCGGTCAGCACGTCCACGGGCTGGCCCACGGGTTTGCCGGCATTGAACGGGACGAAGATTACTTTGTAGCCACTGTGGGGCTTGCGGTTCCAGGAGCCGTGTTGCCCGATGAAGGCGCCTTCTGTAAACGGCGCGGGCAATGTGCCGCCTTCGGCGAAGGTCAGGCCCAATGAAGCCGTATGAGGGCCGACGGCATAGTCGGGAGCAATGGCCTTGGCCACAAGTTCGGGATTTTGCGGCTCGACGCGCACGTCGATGTTCTGCCCGTAGTAGCTGTACGGCCAGCCATAAAAGCCGCCGTCCTTCACCGAGGTGATGTAGTCCGGCACCAAGTCGCTGCCGATCTCATCCCGTTCGTTGACCGCCGTCCACAGGGCGCCGCTGCGAGGCTCCCAGGCCAGGCCGTTGGGGTTGCGCAGCCCTGAGGCGAAGATGCGGTGACTGCCGGTGGCCCGATCCACCTCCCAGATGGCCGCGCGGCCTTCTTCCGCGTCCATGCCATTTTCCGCGACGTTGCTGTTGGAGCCGGTCGTGACGTACAACTTGCTACCGTCCCGGCTGGCAATGACGTTCTTGGTCCAGTGGTGGTTGAGGGGGCCGCCGGGCAAATCGACAACCTTGGTGGGTTGCGCCTTTATTTGCGTATCGCCTTCCTTGTAAGGGAAACGGATCAACCGGTCGGTGTCGGCCACATAGAGGTCATTGCCCACCAGCGTCATGCCGAACGGGGAGTTGAGGTTTTCCAGGAAAATCGTCCGGGTTTCGGCGACGCCGTCGTGATTGGCGTCCCGCAGCAGGGTGATGCGATTGGGGCTGGGGACGCCAGCGCCGGCGCGGTCCATGACTTTCTTCATGACCCAGCCACGAATGCCTTGGGTATCGTCGGGCTTGGGGGGAGCGTTGGTTTCGGCCACCAGCACATCGCCGTTGGGTAGCACGTAAAGCCAGCGCGGATGATCCAGGCCTTCGGCAAAGGCAACCACCTTCAGGCCTGGGGCCGGGGTTGGCTTGGCGCCGTCCGGCCATCCGATGGCTTCAGCGATGTTCACCGTGGGCATCAGGGTCTTGTTCGGCTCGGGCAGTTTCGGTGACGGGCCGATGCCGTCGGAAACCTGCAATGTCGACGACTCGCCGCAAGCGACAAGCCCTGTAGCAAGGGCGGCGATCAACAGGTGATTTGGCTTGAGCATGCGGACTTCCCTATGAGTGCATGTGATTACTCATAGAGAAGCGTAGACGTGGGATGGTTCAACGGTGGGGCCGCCCGCCTGGCAAACGATTTTCCTGTGGGGAGCGAGCCTGCTCGCGAAAGCAGGTCAACCTGGCAGTGAGATGCGGATTGCTCCCCCGTCTAGCGAGCAGGCTCGCTGCCACAATCAACCATGAGCCTGCTTGAACAGCACCGCGACCCCTGGGTGATAGTGTCCGGCCTCGTTGCGCAACTTGCGGTAGGCATAAGGGAAGTACCAGGCCACGGCGCAGGTGTTTTCCTTTTGCAGGTCATCGATCATGTCCTGCAACTCTTCTGGCGTCGCGCTTTGCTGGGCTTTTTGCGGGGCGATGAACAGGCAACCCAGTTTCAGGTCGCTGGCGTAGCTGATCCGCTTGGCGTCGCTGGTGGCTTCCAGCAACGGTTGGGTCAGGTTCAGGTTGTTGACCTTCGGCCAGCGCTGCGTGCTCTGGATGTAGGCGCGTTCATCGCTGCTGGCAATCAACAGATCGGCGCTGACATTACGTTCGCCTTCTTCATTCTGCTTGCGAGTCGCTGCGTCCTGCAGCGTGACCATCTCCGCCATCCAGGCTGCGGCCGACAGCAGACCGAGATTGGCTTTTTCATTGTGCCAATAGGGTGTGTCGTTATCGCCGCGCACGGCGTTGTAGCGGTCGATACAATCGAACCAGCGTTCCAGCACCGGGCGCAGGAATTCCAGTTTCGGATTGCTGATGATCATGCCTTGCATCGCATTTGCCCTCTTGTTCTTGTGATATCGGGTCGTAGTGTCTCTTTGATATCACTTGCCGCAGGATCACACAAGATTGACGTCAGCTTATTGATCCCGGCCAATATCCATTGCGCTGCCCATCGCGGCTTTAATTGACGCTCAACCCCCAACCCTCTAACCTTCGCGGCTTGTTTCAGGTGCTCTATGGCAATGGCCGATAGGGTGAAACAGGGAAGCCGGTGCGTGCACACAAACCCGGCGCTGCCCCCGCAACGGTAAATGAGTCAAGGCTGCGTATAGGCCACTGTGTCGCATGACATGGGAAGGCGCACAGCCAGGCGTTACGCCGCTCATGAGCCCGGAGACCGGCCTGATTCATCCAACGGCATCACGGTGGGCGATGCCAGGCTCGTTGCCGTCCTTTTTTATGCCCGCCCGCCGTTATCCAGTCCCAACGGAGAGCTCCCCCATGACCGACACGCCCGATCGCGACGAACGCCACCTGGCGCGCATGCTGCGCAAGAAAGCCGTGATTGACGAGCGCATCGCCAATTCGCCCAACGAGTGCGGCCTTCTGCTGGTGCTGACCGGCAACGGCAAGGGCAAGAGCAGTTCTGCGTTCGGCATGCTGGCCCGGGCCATGGGGCACGGCATGCAATGTGGCGTGGTGCAATTCATCAAGGGTCGCAACAGCACCGGCGAGGAGCTGTTTTTCCGCCGCTTCCCGGAGCAGGTGCGCTTCCATGTCATGGGAGAGGGCTTTACCTGGGAAACCCAGGATCGCCAGCGCGACATTGCCGCCGCCGAAGCCGCGTGGGCGGTGTCCCGTGAGTTGCTCAGCGACCCGTCCATTGGGCTGGTGGTGCTCGACGAACTGAACATCGCCCTCAAGCACGGTTACCTCGACCTGGATCAGGTCTTGAGTGACCTGCAGGCTCGTCCGCCCATGCAACATGTGATCGTGACAGGCCGCGGCGCCAAGCCCGAGATGATCGAGCTGGCCGACACCGTGACCGAAATGGGCATGATCAAGCACGCTTTCCAGGCCGGGATAAAGGCGCAGAAAGGCGTCGAACTGTGAGCCGAGTGTCGACCGCCAGCCGCCATTGCCCGGCGGTCTTGATTGCCGCCCCGGCTTCAGGCCAGGGCAAGACCACCGTCACCGCGGCTCTGGCCCGGTTGCACCGCAACCAGGGGCGCAAGGTGCGCGTGTTCAAGTGTGGTCCCGACTTCCTCGATCCAATGATCCTTGAGCGAGCCAGTGGCGCGCCGGTCTATCAGTTGGACATGTGGATGGTCGGAGAGCAGGAAAGTCGCCGGTTGTTGTGGGAAGCCGCCGCAGAAGCGGACCTGATTTTGATTGAAGGCGTGATGGGGCTGTTCGACGGCACACCGTCCAGCGCCGACCTGGCCCGGCGTTTCGGCGTGCCGGTGCTGGCGGTTATCGATGGCACCGCCATGGCCCAGACATTCGGTGCCTTGGCCTTGGGCCTGGCACGGTATCAGCCGGATTTGCCCTTCGCCGGGGTCTTGGCCAATCGGGTCGGCACCTTGCGCCATGCGCAATTGCTCGAAGGGAGCCTGACCGAAGGCTTGCGCTGGTACGGCGCGCTTTCGCGGGAAACCGGCATCGAGCTGCCGAGCCGCCATCTTGGCCTGGTGCAGGCCAGCGAATTGAATGACCTGGACGTGCGTCTCGATGCCGCCGCCGAGGCGCTGGCGGGCAGTTGTGAAGTGGCATTGCCGCCTTCGGTCGAGTTCGCGGCGCCGGAACTGACGGCCGTTGAGCGGTGGCTCGACGGCGTCCGCATCGCCGTGGCCCGTGATGAGGCATTTGCCTTTACTTATGGCGCCAGCCTCGATCTGCTGCAAGCCATGGGCGCGCAGTTGAGTTTCTTTTCGCCGATCCACGACACCCAATTGCCCGAGGCGGACAGCCTCTATCTACCCGGTGGATATCCCGAGCTGCACCACGTTGCCCTGGCGCAAAACGCGCCCATGCTGGCGGCGATCCGCGCCCACCATGCATCCGATAAGCCCTTGCTCGCCGAATGCGGCGGCATGCTGTACCTGCTCGATTCACTCACCGACGTCGAAGGCACGCGCGCCGAACTGCTGGGTATGCTGAGCGGCGATGCGCAGATGCAAAAACGCTTGGCGGCCCTCGCGCTGCAATCGGTGGATCTGCCGGAAGGCAACCTGCGCGGGCATACCTATCATCATTCCTTGACCAGCACCACGCTTGAGCCGATTGCCCGTGGGCATAGCCCCAATGGCGGGCGAGGGGCGGAGGCGGTTTTCCGACAAGGGCGGATGACGGCTTCGTACGTGCATTTTTATTTTCCGTCCAATCCGAGGGCGATTGCCGCTTTGTTTGCGCCGGACCGAGAAGCAGCCTTCGCGAACAGGCTCGCTCCCACAGGGGATGGTGTGATCTCCAGTACGATGCCTGCCAGTGTGGGAGCGAGCCTGCTCGCGAATCGGCCATGACAGACAGCACTTTTTCCCAAGCCGAACGCGAGGCTGTCTACCGCGCCATCGCCGAACGCCGAGACATGCGTCATTTCATCGGCGGCAGCGTCGAGCCGCAATTGCTGCGCCGCCTGCTCGAAGCCGCGCACCAGGCGCCTAGCGTCGGGCTGATGCAGCCGTGGCGGTTTCTGCGCATCAGCGATCGCGCCTTGCGCGGCGAAATCCAGAACCTGGTGGAAGAAGAGCGCATTCGCACCGCCGAAGCCCTGGGCGAGCGTAGTGATGAATTCATGAAGCTCAAGGTGGAAGGTATCCACGACTGCGCCGAAGTGCTGGTGGCCGCGTTGATGGACGACCGCGAGCGGCACATTTTCGGTCGCCGGACCTTGCCGGAAATGGACTTGGCCTCGCTGTCCTGCGCGATCCAGAATCTGTGGCTGGCGGCCCGCGTCGAAGGGCTGGGGATGGGCTGGGTGTCGTTGTTCGAGCCCCAGGCCCTGGCCGATCTGTTGGGCCTGCCGGAAGGCGCAAAACCCCTGGCGATCCTGTGCCTGGGGCCGGTCGAGGGCTTTTACCCAGCGCCCATGCTCGCCTTGGAAGGCTGGGCGAAACCGCGGCCGCTCGAGGAACTGATTTATGAAAATCGCTGGGGAGTGCGTCCATGAGCGTAGCGTTGCTCAGTGCCGCCGCGGTGGCGCTGGATGCATTGCTGGGCGAGCCCCGGCGCTGGCATCCTCTGGTCGCGTTCGGCCGTCTTGCCAATCGTATCGAACAGCGTTTCAACTCCGGTGGACGGGGCTGGCGCAGTCACGGTGTCACGGCGTGGATCATCGCCGTGCTGCCCTTGACGTTGCTGGCCACAGCCTTGTCCTGGGCGCCCCTGGTAGGGTGGCTGGTGGACATTCTCGCGTTGTATTGCGCCCTCGGCTTGCGCAGCCTTGGTGAACATGTCGAGCCAGTGGCCCGGGCGTTGCGCAGTGGCGATCTGGACGAGGCACGCCAGCGGGTGAGTTATCTGGTCAGCCGCGAAACCGCCGAGTTGGATGAAAACGCCGTGGCCCGCGCCGCCACCGAGTCGGTGTTGGAAAACGGCAGCGACGCGGTGTTCGCCGCCTTGTTCTGGTTCGCGGTGGCTGGCGCGCCTGGCGTGGTGTTGTATCGGTTGAGCAATACCCTCGACGCCATGTGGGGTTATCGCAACGAGCGCTTCGAACGTTTTGGCTGGGCGGCGGCAAAGATCGACGACATGCTCAACTATATTCCCGCGCGCCTGGTGGCCCTGACCTACGCGTTGCTCGGCAAGACCCGACTGGCATTCAGATGCTGGCGCACCCAGGGGCCAACCTGGGACAGCCCCAATGCCGGGCCGGTGATGGCCGCCGGCGCCGGAGCGCTGGGCGTGGAGCTGGGCGGCGCGGCGATCTACCACGGCGAGCTGCACCAACGTCCGTCCTTGGGCGAAGGCGTGCCGGCCAGTGCCGATTCCATTGATCGCGGCTGGCAATTGGTGCAACGCGGCGTATGGTTGTGGCTGCTGATTCTCTGCCTCGGAGCCGAGTTTTATGCTTGAGCATGGTGGACGACTGCGCAAGGCTTCCCGGCAATATGGCATTGCCGAGGCCGACTGGCTCGACCTGTCCAGCGGCCTGGCGCCCTGGCCGTTCGACGTTCCGCCGATCCCGCTGCGGGCCTGGGCGCGCCTGCCCGAGGCCGAAGATGGATTGGAGCAGGCCGCCTGCGATTATTACGAAGCGACGCACGTGTTGCCGGTGGCCGGTTCGCAGATGGCCATCCAGCTGTTGCCGCGCCTGCGCCGGGCCGGCAAGGTGGGTGTTTTGTCGCCCTGTTACGCCGAGCACGCCGAAGCCTGGCGCCGCAGCGGGTACATCGTGCGCGAAGTGCTGGAGACGGAAGTCGATTTTTTCCTCGACAGCCTCGACGTGCTGGTGGTGGTCAATCCGAACAACCCCACGGGCCTGAGCCTGAGCCCCGAACGCTTGCTGAATTGGCACGCACGGTTGGCCCAGCGCGGTGGCTGGCTGGTGGTGGATGAAGCGTTCATGGACATGACACCGCATCTGAGCCTCAGCGCCCACGCCCATCAGGTCGGGCTGATTGTATTGCGATCGTTTGGCAAGTTCTTTGGCCTGGCCGGGGTTCGCCTGGGGTTTGTCCTGGCGGAGCGGCGTTTGCTCAAGCTGCTCGCCGAGCAAGTCGGACCCTGGGCGGTGAGCGGGCCGACCCGGGTCCTGGGCGAGGCGTGTCTTCTGGATACCGAGGCCCAGGTTCGTCAACGACAGCGCTGCGAAGAAACCAGCCAACGCCTGGCATCGACGCTGCAACGCTTCGGCTTCAAGCCCCAGGGCGGCTGCGCATTGTTCCAGTGGCTGGTCACCCCGCACGCCCAGGCCCTGTATGAATTCATGGCCCATCGCGGCATTCTGCTGCGCCTGTTCACCCACACCAGCAGCCTGCGTTTCGGGTTGCCCGCCGATGATGCCGGGTTCCTGCGCCTCGAGCAGGCTTTCGAGGCCTACGCCAAGGACATTCGATGACAACCTTGATGGTGCAGGGCACCACCTCCGATGCCGGCAAAAGTACCTTGGTCACGGCGCTCTGCCGTTGGGTTACGCGCCAGGGTGTGAGGGTGGTGCCGTTCAAGCCGCAGAACATGGCGCTCAACAGCGCGGTGACCGCCGACGGTGGCGAAATCGGCCGGGCCCAGGCTGTCCAGGCACAGGCCTGTGGCCTCGAGCCCCATACCGACATGAATCCGGTGCTGCTCAAGCCCAACAGCGATACGGGCGCCCAGGTCATCATCCATGGCCGTGCCGTGACCACCATGAACGCGGTGGCCTATCACGATTACAAAGCCGTCGCGATGCAAGCGGTACTGGCCTCCCACGCCCGCTTGAGCGCGACATACCCGGTCGTCATGGTGGAAGGCGCGGGATCGCCGGCGGAGATCAACCTGCGGGCCGGGGACATCGCCAATATGGGCTTTGCCGAGGCGGTGGACTGCCCGGTGCTGCTGATCGCCGACATCAATCGTGGCGGGGTATTCGCCCATCTGGTCGGCACACTGGAGTTGCTTTCGCCCAGCGAGCAGGCGCGGGTAAAGGGTTTCATCATCAATCGTTTTCGCGGCGATATCGCCTTGCTGCAGCCGGGGCTGGATTGGTTGGAAACGCGCACTGGCAAACCGGTGATCGGCGTGTTGCCGTATGTAATGGACCTGCACCTGGAGGCAGAGGATGGCCTCGACCAGCGCCAGGCCGACAAGGCTGAACAGGTGCTCAAGGTGGTGGTGCCGGTGCTGCCGCGCATCAGCAACCACACCGATTTCGACCCGCTGCGCCTGCATCCGCAGGTCGACCTGCAATTCATCGGCCCTGGCCAGGCCATCCCGCCTGCCGACCTGATTATCCTGCCCGGGTCCAAAAGCGTGCGCAGCGATTTGGCCTACCTGCGGGCTAATGGCTGGGAAACGGCCATCCAGCGCCACTTGCGCTACGGCGGCAAGTTATTGGGTATCTGCGGCGGTTTGCAGATGCTCGGCCAGCAGGTCCACGATCCGCTCGGGCTGGAAGGCGTGGCGGGTTCCAGCGCCGGGTTGGGCTTGTTGGATTTCGAAACGACCCTGGAGCGCGAAAAGCAACTGCGCAACGTCCGCGGGCGACTGAACGTGGAAGACGCCGAGGTCAGCGGCTATGAAATCCACGCGGGCGTCACCGTCGGCGCGGCCCTGGAACATGCGGCGGTGCGCTTGGACGATGGCCGTTGCGATGGCGCCCAGAGCCGCGATGGGCAGATTTTTGGTACTTATCTGCATGGGCTCTTTGAGTCGCCGGCAGCCAGCAGTGCATTGCTGCGTTGGTCGGGACTGGAGGACGTACAGACGGTGGATTACCACGGCTTGCGCGAGCGAGATATCGAGCGGTTGGCGGATTTGGTGGAGCGGCATCTGGACACCGGGCTGCTGCGTGAGCTCTGTGGGATCTAGGGTGGCTGGGCTGGCGTCATCGCGAGCAGGCTCGCTCCCACATTGGTCTTGCGGCGCACAGAGATCCTGTGGGAGCGAGCCTGCTCGCGAAGGGGTCGGCACCCACACCGCCTATTTTGAAAGGGTATGAACATGCTCCAACTGATCCTCGGCGGCGCCCGCTCGGGCAAGAGTCGCCTGGCCGAAAAACTCGCCGCGAGCACAGGCTTGCCGGTGACTTACATCGCCACCAGTCAACCCCTGGACGGCGAAATGAACGAGCGTGTCGCCCAGCACCGCGCCCGGCGCCCCGCCGAATGGGCGCTGGTGGAGGAACCGTTGGCGCTGGCGCGGGTGCTGGAAGAAAACGCCGCACATGATCAATGCCTGTTGGTGGATTGCCTGACGCTCTGGCTCACCAACCTGCTGATGCTTGATGACGCCGACCGGCTGGTCGCCGAGCGTGAAGCGCTGCTGGATTGCATCAGTGCGCTTCCTGGCGAGGTCATATTCGTCAGCAACGAGACCGGCATGGGCGTCGTGCCGCTGGGGGAGTTGACCCGTCGTTATGTCGATGAAGCCGGTTGGCTGCATCAAGCCCTGGCCGAACGTTGTCAGCGCGTCGTGTTGACCGTCGCCGGCTTGCCCCTGACCCTTAAAGGAACTGCGTTATGAATCACCGCTGGTGGCTGGACCCGTGCAAGCCCGTCGATACCCAAGCGCTGGAACAGGCCGCGGCCCGTCAGCAACAGCTGACCAAACCGGCCGGCTCCCTGGGGCGACTGGAATCGATGGCGGTGCAACTGGCGGGCCTGCAAGGGCAGGTCAAACCGAACCTTGACCGGTTGTGGGTTGCGATTTTCGCCGGTGATCATGGCGTCGTGGCCGAAGGTGTCTCGGCGTATCCCCAGGAAGTCACCGGGCAGATGTTGCTCAACTTCGTCAACGGCGGCGCGGCCATCAGCGTTCTGACGCGGCAATTGGGCGCGTCCCTGGAAGTGATCGACCTGGGCACTGTAACGCCTTCGCTGAATTTGCACGGCGTGCGCCATTTGAACCTGGGTCCTGGCACGGCGAATTTCGTCCGGGGGCCGGCGATGACCCTGGCGCAAGGCGAACAGGCCCTGCAAGCCGGACGCGACAGCGTGGCGCGCGCGGTCGCGGCTGGAACGCAATTGTTCATCGGCGGCGAGATGGGCATCGGTAATACCACTGCCGCCAGTGCCCTGGCCTGTGCCTTGCTCGATTGCCCGGTGACGCACTTGGTCGGGCCGGGCACGGGCTTGGACGCGGCAGGTGTCAGCCGCAAGGCCCAGGTGATCGAGCGGGCCCTGGCGTTGCACGGTGGTGCGAGCGGCGACCCGTTGCAGACATTGTTCAACCTCGGCGGTTTCGAAATCGCGGCGTTGGTCGGTGCGTACCTGGCCTGCGCTCAGCAGGGCGTCGCCGTGCTGGTGGATGGGTTTATCTGCAGCGTAGCGGCGCTGGTGGCGGTGCGGCTCAATCCCGGATGCCGCCCATGGCTGCTGTTCGGTCATCGCGGTGCCGAGCCGGGTCACCGGCACGTGCTGGAAACTCTCGGCGCCGAACCGCTGCTGGACTTGGGCTTGCGCCTGGGCGAGGGCAGTGGCGCGGCGCTGGCGGTGCCGTTGTTGCGCCTGGCCTGTGACCTTCACGGGCAGATGGCGACGTTTGCCGAAGCGGCCGTGGCGGATCGCCCGGCATGACCTTGCGCCTGGACCTGCTGCGTCACGGTGAAACCGAGCTGGGCGGCGGCTTGCGCGGCAGCCTCGACGACGCCCTGACGGCCAGGGGCTGGGAGCAGATGCACGAGGCGGTCGCCCAAGGCGGGCCGTGGGATCGCCTGGTGTGCTCGCCATTGCAGCGATGCGCTCGTTTCGCCGAACAACTTGGCGCCCGGCTTGGCGTTCCGGTGCAGGCGGACAAAGACTTGCAAGAGTTGCATTTCGGCGCCTGGGAAGGTCGCAGCGCGGCGGCATTGATGGAGACCGACGCCGAGGCCCTCGGTCGCTTTTGGGCCGATCCTTACGCCTTCACACCTCCCGGAGGTGAGCCGGTATTGGCGTTTTCGGCGCGGGTGCTGGCGGCGGTCGAGCGCTTGCACCTCGCATATGCCGGTCAGCGCGTGTTGCTGGTCAGTCATGGCGGCGTGATGCGCTTGCTACTGGCCCAGGCCCGGGGGTTGCCACGCGAGCAATTACTGAATGTCGAAGTCGGCCATGGTGCGCTGTTTTCCCTGGCGGTGTCCTCCGGCCCCGTGCTTAGAGAGGCTGGCTGAGCATGTTGCCCTTCTGGATCGCCCTGCAATTTCTCAGCAGCTTGCCGATTCGCTTGCCGGGCATGCCTGAGCCCCGCGAGCTGGGGCGTTCGCTGTTGTTCTATCCCGTGGTGGGGCTGTTGTTCGGCGGTTTGCTGTGGTTGCTCGATGCGCTGTTGGCGGGCGCGCCGGTGATGCTGCATGCCGCGCTGCTACTGATGGCGTGGGTGCTGCTCAGCGGCGGGCTGCACCTGGACGGCCTGGCCGACAGCGCCGATGCCTGGCTCGGCGGTTTCGGCGATCGTGAGCGTACGTTGCTGATAATGAAGGATCCACGCAGCGGGCCGATCGCCGTGGTCACGCTGGTGCTGGTGTTGCTGCTCAAATGGACCGCGCTGGTGGCGCTGATCGAGCAGGAGGATGCGTTGGCCTTGCTCGTTGTGCCGGTGCTGGGGCGTAGCGCCTTGCTGGGGTTGTTCCTCACCACGCCGTATGTGCGTGCCGGTGGGCTGGGCCAAGCGTTGGCCGATCATTTGCCGCGCCGCTCGGGCTGGCAGGTGTTGTGGGCCGGAGCGCTGGGGTGCGTGCTGGTGATGGGATGGGCGGGGCTGTGGACGTTGGCGGTCGCCGTGCTGGTATTTATCGGTTTGCGCCACATCATGCTGCGCAGGCTGCAGGGATGCACCGGCGACACCGCGGGCGCCTTGCTGGAATTGCTGGAAATGGCGGTTCTGGTGGCGTTGGCGTTGAGCTGAATCCCGGCTTGTCAGCGGTCAGGGCCTCATTTAAATTTGCATTCATTTAGTCGCGGGTATATACACGCATCATGCTTCCTTCCCAATGTCTGTGCATCAACCTGCGTCGCGCCGCGCGTGGCGTCAGCAGGTACTACGACGGCGCTCTCGATGGCTTCGGGATCAACGTTGCCCAGTATTCTTTGCTCAATAACCTGGCGCGCCTGGACCAGCCGAGCATTTCGTCCCTGGCCGAGGCCATGGGCCTGGACCGCAGCACCCTAGGGCGCAACCTACGGGTGCTGGAAGGCGAGGGGTTGGTGAAGTTGGCTGAGGGCGACGATTTGCGCAACCGCATCGTTGTGCTCACCGAGGCGGGAAATGCCCGGTTGGCGGCGGCATTGCCGGCCTGGGAAGCGGCACAACAGAAATTGATCGACAAGCTCGGTGCCGAAAAGCGCGCGACCTTGCTGGCCTTGCTGGATGAGTTGGCGTGACGCCGGTTCGTCCGATGATAAGTGGGTATATACCCGCGACCGGAGAATAAGAATGACATCGATGTGGCGTACCTGTGGTTGGGTCCTGGTGGGCAGTGCGTTGATCCTGGCGTTGTCCCTGGGCGTGCGGCATGGCTTCGGGTTGTTCCTGGCGCCGATGAGCGCCGAATTCGGCTGGGGCCGGGAGGTGTTTGCCTTCGCCATCGCTTTGCAGAACCTGATCTGGGGCCTGGCGCAGCCTTTCACGGGCGCCCTGGCGGATCGCTTCGGTGCGGCAAAAGTGGTGTTGATCGGTGGTGTCCTGTATGCGGTCGGCCTGGTCTTCATGGGCATGGCCGACTCGCCCTGGTCATTGTCGTTGAGCGCCGGCCTGTTGATCGGCATCGGCCTGTCCGGCACTTCGTTCTCGGTGATTCTTGGTGTGGTCGGGCGGGCCGTGCCGCCAGAGAAACGCAGCCTGGGCATGGGCATCGCCAGCGCGGCCGGCTCGTTTGGCCAGTTCGCGATGTTGCCGGGCACGCTGGGGCTGATTGGTTGGCTCGGCTGGTCCGCGGCGCTGTTGGCGCTGGGCCTGCTGGTGGCGTTGATCGTGCCCTTGGTCAGTATGCTCAAGGATGCACCGGCACCCCTGAGCGGCAACGAGCAGACCTTGTCCGAAGCGTTGCGCGAGGCGTGCAGTCATTCCGGTTTCTGGCTGTTGGCGGTCGGTTTTTTTGTCTGCGGTTTCCAGGTGGTGTTCATCGGCGTGCATCTGCCGGCCTATCTGGTGGACCAGCACCTGCCGGCCAGCCTCGGCACCACCGTGTTGGCACTGGTCGGTCTGTTCAATATCTTCGGCACCTACACCGCCGGCTGGCTGGGCGGGCGCATGTCCAAGCCGCGCCTGCTGACTGGCCTGTACCTGGTGCGGGCGGTGGTGATCGGCCTGTTCCTGTGGTTGCCAGTGACGACGACCACGGCTTATCTGTTCGGCATGGCGATGGGTTTTCTCTGGTTATCGACGGTGCCATTGACCAACGGGACGGTCGCCACGTTGTTCGGTGTACGAAATCTCTCGATGCTGGGTGGGATCGTGTTCCTGTTCCACCAGTTGGGCTCGTTCCTCGGTGGTTGGCTGGGCGGCGTCGTGTACGACCGCACGGGCAGCTACGACTTGATCTGGCAGGTGTCGATTTTGCTCAGCCTGCTCGCGGCTGCGTTGAACTGGCCGGTGCGTGAGCGCCCGGTTGCCCGCCTGCAAGCCCAGGCGGGTGCGGCATGAGCCGCGTCGGCCCATGGTTGATCGCAGCCGGCGCCGCCGCGCTGCTGGCGGTCGCCTGGTGGGGCTGGCGCCAGGGCGGGTTGGCTTTGATGCAGCTGGGCATGGGCAGCTGCTGACGTGTGGACGGCATCGGGCGCGCGGAGTAACGTCGTGGTCTGACAGGCTTACAAGGAAAATCCGACATGATGCGTTGGTTTGCTGTTCCCACCCTGTTGCTGGCTATGACCGGGCATGTATGGGCGGCTGAATGCCCGTCACTCTTGGAGGGTTCGCTGCCCAAGCTGCGGGCCAAGGAAACCGTCGATTTGTGCCAGCGTTTCGCTGGCAAACCCTTGGTGGTGGTCAACACGGCCAGCTTCTGTGGGTTCGCTCCACAATTCAAAGGGCTCGAGGCGCTTAATCAGCGCTATAAAAGTGAAGGGTTGGAAGTGCTGGGCGTGCCGTCCAACGACTTCAAGCAGGAATCCAAGGACGGCGCGGAGACCGCCAAGGTTTGCTACGTCAACTATGGCGTGACCTTTACCATGACCGAACCGCAACCGGTACGGGGCGCGGATGCCATTCCCTTGTTCAAGCACCTGGCCGAACAGTCCAGCGCGCCGAAATGGAATTTCTACAAATACGTCGTGGATCGCCAGGGCCAGGTGGTTGGCAGTTTTTCCAGTCGGATAAAACCCGACGATCCTGATTTCATCAAGGCGGTGGAGACGGCTATTGCTTCCAAACCTTGATCCTCAACCACGAAAAAGCCCCGCTTTCTTTACAGAGAGCGGGGCTTTTTTTTCGCTTCAGGTGGCGACCGGCTGTTTATGCCTGCTCGCCGTGGATCATCAGAAGCGGTAGGTTGCGCCGACGCCGAAGCCGTTGGCGCTGTTTTCGTATTCAGCGTTGTAGGCCTGGCCCAGGGCGTTGGCTCTGTTGACGTTGACTTTTTCTTCCTTGAGATAGGAATAGGCCACGTCGATGGTCAGGTCGTCGGTTGGGCTCCAGCCGGCACCCAGGCTGAAGATGGTCCGGTCGCCGGTAGGAATGCGAGGCGAACGGTCGGCGTTGTTGGTCGGCGCCTGGTCGAAGGAAAGTCCGGTGCGCAGTACCCATTGCTTGTTCAACTGGTAGGAGGTACCGATGGCGTAGGCCCAGGTGTCGTGCCAGTTCTGTTCTTCGGTGATGGTGCCGAAGAGGGTTGGGTTCAATGCGCCGCCGCCGGTGATGTCGTTGTTCACGGTGATGTCTTTCAGGCGGCTCCAGCGAGTCCAGGTACTACCGGCATAGACAGTCCAGGCATCGTTGATTTCCTGGGTTACCGAGAAATCGACCGATTCTGGGGTAGTGATGTCGAGGGAGGCGTCATAACGAGCACCGATGAGAACACCAGGAAACGCGGGGGTGCCGCCTGGGCTCACTTCTGTATGACCATCCAGCTTGTATTTAACCTTGGAGTGGTAGGTGAGGCCGACGCGGGTGGTATCGGTGGCCTGGACCAGCAAACCGATGTTATAGCCATAGCCGATGTCATCGCCCTTGATCTTCACGTCGCCGTTGGAAGAGAACCCAGTGACGTCCAGAGACGACTCTAATGAACCCGAAATCCGGTTGATAGTCGGGCCAAAACCGATCGACACCTTGTCATTGAAGGCGTAGCTGATGGTTGGCTGGAAGGTCACGACCTTCACTTCGCTCTTGCTGCCGAAATTGCGGCCCTGGAAGCTGCTTTCGTAGTCGGTGATCAGGCCGAAGGGGGCGTAGACGCCCAGGCCGAATGCCCATTGATCGTCGATTGGCTTGACGTAGTAGCCCATCGGAACGCCGGTGAACGGGACCATGTCGCCATCGTTCGTACCGGACTGGGTGCCGCTGGCATCGTTGATGTCGGTGGATGCGTCGATGACGGCGAAGCCGCCGGTGACTTGTTGGCGCTTGAGGCGGGACATGCCAGCAGGGTTGGCAAACACGGTGCTTGCATCATCGGCAGAAGAAGAACGACCCGCGAAGCCAGTGCCCATGCCACTGATGCTTTGTTCGTTCAAGGCAAAGCCACTGGCGAAAATTTGGGTGGATGCCAAGGTAACGGCAAGGCCAAGGGTGGTTTTGAGCATCATTTTTTTCATTGTTAGAACTCCAGGTGATCACCGGGGCGAAAATTACCAACATTTTTGCCCAAGCGCTATAGCTTGTATGGCTTGATTTAGAAGGGTTTTGTAGGACAATCCGACCAAAATCGTCGCAGTTGTAGGAAGTTTCCTTTTTTCCATTCAGCAAGCGACCTGGTTCAAGGGTGAAACACAGTTTTGCCACGCGCAGGTGAAGTCCCGCAGGCGACCAGTGGGATGAAAAACCTGGCGCCAGATGCGGGCCATGGCCAGCAAATCGTTTGAATCGGAAAGCGGGGTGGCGTGTTCCTCCACCAGCAACCAAGCGATGGCCGTGGCGTAGCGCAAATTGACGGTCAATTCCTGATGAGGGCCGCTCAGGAAAGCATGCTGGCTCGCCAGGCCTCGCACCAGGCTGGCTCGTTCCGGATCCAACGCCAGGTAATCGTCCCACAGGGCTTGATGGCGCGGTTCAGTGATGCGGTACAAGCCGTGCCCACGACGATCGTGCAACGCGGCGCCCAGGCCTGATTGACTGGCGGCGATCCCCAGCAACAGGTTTTCCGCCGTTGTGCTGTGGCTCCCCAGGTAAAGGAGCGTCGGGCGGATCACATAACGACACAGTTCGCTGGCAGCGATACCCATAAAATCCTCGAAACGGGAAATGGGCGGAGCCTGACGGTGTGGGCTTGGCAGCGGGTGGATCGGATCAGGCTCCGCCGAAGCGGATCATGCCGCTCGAGTTGAAGTGTAGTGTCATATCTGCGCTGTAAAGGCCTGTTTTTAAACCATGTTCATCGAACGGTTATGACCGTTATAGCTGTTTGTACTTAAGCCGTTGCGCTTTATCGAGAAATGCCGGGCAATAAAAAGCCCCGCGTTTTGGGCGGGGCCTTGGATGCTTCAGTGTCCTGGCGTGTCAGGCAACGAGCGCCTGACGGGTACGCTCGATGACCGCCTGCAGCGGTTCTGCGCTGGAGTACTGGTCTGGATACAAGCGTTCGCTGTGACGGGCGATGCCGTGTTCGTTGACCAGCGTGAAGCTGAAGCAGCCTTTGCGAGCGGCCATGATCAGGCAGTTCATTGGAGCAAAGGCGTTGGTTAGGGTGCGGATGGCATCCTGTGTCTGGATTTGATTAGACATGTTATGGGGTGTTCCTACAAATGACACGATTAAGAACCGTGCAACGTTAAAACGTTCCAGTAACGTCGACCACCATTGGTCGAACGAAGAACCCGACTGGAACAAAGCAGCCAGTTTGAGCGCTATAAAAGAGCGCGCTTGGGCTGGCAGGTAGGTACTTAGGAGGGCAGGCAACACATCGAGGGCAAAGGTTCTGGGCCCGGGGTGAAGATCCTGATCAATTTGCAGGTTGGTTCGGTCAGAATAATGAGCCTGTCGGCAGCTTCGGATTCGTTCGAAGTGCGCAGCGCGAGCATTACCTGGAAACCATCGAGGGGGGCGGTCTCTTTTTCGGCAGGCTTCCCGTGGGGATAGCTGACCGCTGAGATGTTTCCGACCCGGAATTGACTTTCAGCTTGGTACTAACGCCGCGGATACTATCGAATCAAGCCGCTTTAGGGAAGGCCGTTGGTCAGAAAAATGCCGGTGCTGCCGCTGGGGCGCGAAAGCGCGCAGCGTGTAAAAGTCTGGGATCGGGGCTTTTCCACAGGGTCTTGAGCGCCAGATGCGTCAAAAAAGCGCAGCGATATAACCACTTCAGCTGTTACTTGTACACACTCCTATGGGCCGCTGTCACCGTATTTTCATCTTTGAACAATCCGGGGCGGGTGCCTGTATCCAAAATTTAAGTCAATGAAAAACATCGCTTTTTTTTACTGGTGAAAAAATCGACAGTTTGAGCGCAGGCCCCGTTCCATAGGGCTTGCGGCGAGTTCAGGGTAGGTTGTCCACTGAGTTATCCACAGCTTCTGTGGATTGTCCCAAGCGCTTGCTCTAGAACGGGCGTGCCGGTTTTTTTCGACTTTACCCGTACGAAAAAAGGAGTAGAGTGGCGCGCCTTCCGATCTGTCCCGTAGTGCGTTATGAAGTTTCGCTCAGTATCAAATCCTGTTACCTCCGTACCCTCAGGTGTTACCCCTCCCAAGCGCATATCGATGCGAGTTGCCGAGTGGCTGCTGGACAGCCCGAGCCTGGGAGAGCGTCCCAGCGTCAAGCACCTGGCTGGACGCCTGCTCAAACAACCGGCGCGCGAAGGCGTGGTGGCCGCACAGAGTCGCCTCGGTCAGCTGATGTGCCGCGAATGCGGCAATGCACGGGACCGGCGTATTGGCCAGGACCTGCTGCGCCAGGCCGCGCGGGCCGGCGATCATCGTGCCCGCCAGGCATTGGGCGAGATCGAAGACTGAGCTGGGCAACGCCGGGTTGCTTGGTTAACCTTCGGGCTTTATCTCTTGCGCGGGAATTGTCATGGCGATGGATTTGACCAGCCTGTTGCTTGGCCTGGCAGGCGCTGCGGTGCCGCTGTTGGCATTGGCCTGGCACCTGCAACGCCAGGCAAGCGCGGCACAGACCGAGCTGGCGTTGATGGAAGAACGCCTGGCGACCGCCCACATGGCACACGATGGGTTGAATGCCCAGCTCGATGCCTGCCGCGACGAAATCAGTGACTTGGGCCAGGCCAATGCCGCCAGGCAAGCCGAGCTTGCGGCTGCGTGTCGCGAGGTCGAACTGCTGCAGATCGAGCGTGACAACGCAAGGGACGCGGCGCATGCCTGGAACCTGGAGCGTGCCAATAAGGAAGCTGAATTGCGACGCCTGGATGCCCAGGCTGCTTCGTTGCAGGCCGAATTGCGCGAACAGCAGGAAAGCCATCAGCAGCGCCTGGACGATCTTCAAGGCTCGCGGGACGCATTGCGGGCCCAGTTCGCCGAGCTGGCGGGAAAAATCTTCGACGAGCGTGAACAGCGTTTCGCCGAAACCAGCCAGCAGCGCTTGGGTCAGTTGCTCGACCCACTGAAGGAACGCATCCAGTCCTTTGAAAAACGCGTCGAGGAAAGCTACCAGGCCGAGGCCCGGGAGCGATTTTCCCTGGGCAAGGAACTGGAGCGCCTGCAACAGCTGAACCTGCGCCTGAGCGATGAAGCCACCAACCTGACTCGTGCGCTCAAGGGTCAGAAGACCCAGGGCAACTGGGGCGAGTTGATTCTCGAGCGGGTCCTGGAACATGCCGGCTTGGAGAAGGGCCGCGAATACCAGACCCAGGTCAGTCTCAAGGGGCCGGATGGCGAACGGTTCCAGCCGGACGTATTGATTTATCTGCCCGGCGACAAGCAGGTGGTGGTCGATTCGAAGGTCAGCCTCACGGCCTACCAGCAATATGTGGCGGCCGAAGACAATGCCATCGGCCAGTTGGCTCTCAAGCAGCACGTCGTGTCATTGCGAGCCCACGTCAAAGGCTTGGCCGGCAAGGACTACAAGCGTCTGGACGGTCTGCACAGCCTCGATTTCGTCTTGCTGTTCGTGCCGATCGAAGCGGCATTTTCCGCAGCCTTGCAAGCCGAGCCGAACCTGTTCCAGGAAGCTTTCGACCGCAACATCGTGATCGTCAGCCCGACCACGCTGCTGGCGACGCTGCGGGTGATCGACAGCTTGTGGAAGCAAGAGCGCCAGAGCCAGAACGCCCGGGAAATCGCCGAACGGGCGGGGTGGCTGTATGACAAGTTCGTCCTGTTTATCCAGGACCTGGACGAAATCGGCAGTCGCTTGCAGCAGTTGGACAAAGCCTACAGCGCCGCACGCAATAAGCTGACGGAAGGGCGCGGCAACCTGGTCAGCCGCAGCGAGCAGTTGAAACTGCTCGGCGCCAGGGCGAGCAAGAGCTTGCCTACGGAGTTGCTTGAACGGGCGATGGCGGACGTGGATGGGTTGCCAGAGGAGACCGGCGAAGAAAGCCAGGGTCAGTAACCTCCAAGGTTTGCACGGGCCCCTGTGGCGAGGGAGCTTGCTCCCTCGCCACAGGGGTTTACTTTTCCCCCTATTACAACGGCAAGTGCCGGCTCAACAACGCCCTCAACGCCGCCGGCTTCACCGGCTTGGCCAAGTAATCCAATCCCGCCGCATGCACCTGGGCCACGGTCTCGGGCCGGCCATCGGCACTGATCACCACTCCGGGCACCGGCTCGCCCATGCGCGTGCGCAACCAGGCCATCAGTTCGGTCCCGGTTTCGCCGTCGTCCAGGTGAAAATCCACCAGCGCCAGTTGCGGCCGCCCGCCCTGGGCGAGCCAGCGCTCGCATTCTTCACGATTACGCGCCGTCCATACGCGGCACCCCCAGCGGGTCAGCAGGCTGTTCATGCCGATCAGGATGCTGTCTTCGTTATCGACACACAGCACCTGTGCGCCGCTGGGCAAATGGCCGTTGGCTTCGATCACGACAGTGGGCTCGACGGCTTGGCTACTGGCCAATGGCACGCTGACGCTGAACACGCTGCCGCGCCCTGGCCAGGAACGCACGCGCAAGGTATGGCCGAGCACGCGACACAGTCCATCGGCAATTGCCAGGCCGAGGCCGAGCCCTTTTTCGGCCCGGGTCTGATGGCTGTCCAGGCGTTTGAATTCTTCGAAGATGACCTGCAGCTTGTCTTCGGCGATCCCCGGCCCGCGGTCCCAGACCTCCAGACACAGCTCGCCGTTGCCCCGGCGCACGCCTAGCAGCACCGGGCCCTTGGCGTAGCGGAAGGCATTGGTGAGGAAGTTCTGCAGCACGCGGCGCAGCAGCTTGATGTCGCTGTCGATCCGCAGCCGCGAGCCGCGAACCCGGAATTTCAAGCCTTGCTCTCGAGCCAGCACGGTGAACTCGGCGCCGAGGGTATCGAATAGATCATTGAGGACAAACGGCTTGCGGTCGGGGTTGATCTTGCCGTTTTCCAATCGGGAGATGTCCAGCAGGTCCGTGATCAAGTCCTCGGCCGAGCGCAACGAGCTGTCCAGATGTTGCACCAACTGCCGGGCTTCGCTCGGCAAGCCGTCGTGCTGATGGGAAAGCGCGGCGGAGAACAGGCGCGCGGCGTTGAGAGGCTGCATCAAGTCATGGCTGACAGCGGCCAGAAAGCGGGTCTTGGACTGGTACGCGGCTTCGGCCGTGCTCTTGGCTTCGGTCAGCGCGAGGTTGAGTTGCGACAGTTCGCGGGTGCGTTCGGCCACCCGCTGTTCCAGCCCTTCGTTGGCTTCGGTCAAGGCCTGTTCGGCTTCGCGGTAAGCAGTGATGTCCGTGAAACTCATGACGAAACCGCCGCCGGGCATCGGGTTGCCGATCAGCTCGATCACACGGCCGTTGGGGAACAGGCGTTCCGAGGTGTGCGCGCGGCCCTGGCGCATCCAATGCAGGCGCCGGGCGACATGGACTTCGGCCTCGCCCGGGCCACAAAGGCCGCGCTCGGCGTTGTAGCGGATGATGTCGGCGATCGGCCGACCGACGCTGATCAAGCCGTCGGGGTAGTTGAACAGTTCCAGGTATCGACGGTTCCAGGCCACGAGCCTGAGGGACTGGTCGACCACGCTGATGCCCTGGGTGATGTTTTCGATGGCGCCTTGCAGCAGCGCTCGGTTGAATTGCAGCACTTCGGACGCTTCGTCGGCGATCCGCACGACGTCTTCCAGTTGCATCTCGCGGCCTTCGATGGCCGCTTTCACCACGGCTCGCGTCGACGACGCGCCGAGTACACCGGCCAGCAGCCGCTCGGTATGGGCGATCCATTCGCTGTCGGCGTTCTGGCTCGGGTTGAAGCCTTTGCCTTGGCGATAGGCAAAGCGAATGAAGCTCTGGCGCGCCCGTTCTTCGCCGACGAAGCGGGCCGCCAGCTGCAACAGATCCTCGATCTGGACCGCCAGCATCGAGCGAGGATTGGGTCGGGCGCTGATTTCCTGACCGATGAAGCGTCCAGCCTGCCAATGCTCCGACACACGTGTGCGCGACAGGACCGAAACCCAGGCGAACAATATGAAATTGCCCGCCAGGGACAGGACGACACCTTGGGTCAGCGGCGTGATCGGCAAATCCAGCGGATTGCCATGCAGCCAGGCCAGGCCGGGGAAGCTGCTCAGTGACCAGCCCAGGCTATGGGCGGCGATCGGCAGCACCAGCGTGTAGAACCACAGGAATATGCCCATGGCGAGGCCGGCGAACACGCCGCGTCGATTCGCCTGTTTCCAGTACAGCGCGCCGATCATGGCGGGTGCCAGTTGCGTCACGGCGGCGAAGGCGATCTGGCCGATGGTGGCCAGGCTCGCGGTCGAACCCAGCAGCCGGTAGCTGACATAAGCCAATAGGAGAATCGCAACGATGCTCACCCGGCGTACCGACAGCATCCATTGGCGGAACACTTCGAAAGGCCGCTCGGCGTTGTTGCGGCGCAATAGCCATGGCAGCAGCATGTCGTTGGAGACCATGGTCGACAGGGCGACACTCGCCACGATGACCATGCCGGTGGCGGCCGAGGCGCCGCCGATGAAGGCCAGCACCGCCAGCGCCGGATGGGCCTGGGCGAGTGGCAGGCTGATGACGAACGAATCCGGCAGTACCGAGCTGGGCAACATCATTTGCCCGGCGAGGGCGATCGGCACCACGAACAGGGCGGCCAGGGCCAGGTAGGCGGGGAACACCCATTTGGCCAGGCGCAGGTCCTGGGGTTCGATGTTCTCCACCACGGTGACGTGGAACTGCCGTGGCAGGCAGATGATCGCCATCATCGCCACGCCGGTTTGCACCACCATGGACGGCCAGTTGATGGTCTCCTTCCAATACTGCTCCAACCGTGGCGCGAGCATCGCCTGGTTGAACAGGTCGTCGAAGCCGTCATAAAGGCCAAACGTGACGAACGCGCCAACCGCCAGGAAGGCGAACAGCTTGACCAGCGATTCAAAGGCAATCGCCAACACCATGCCGCGGTGGTGCTCGGTGGCGTCGAGGTTGCGAGTGCCGAAGACGATGGTGAACAGCGCCAGGATCAGCGAGACGATCAACGCAGTATTCTGCGCTCGGGTGCCCATGGCGTCGGCACCGGCGCCGATCAACAGGTTCACGCCGAGCACGATACCCTTGAGCTGCAAGGCAATGTAAGGCAGCACGCCGACCAGGCAGATCAGGGCGACCACCACTGCCAGTGATTGGGATTTGCCGTAGCGGGCGGCGATGAAGTCGGCGATGGAGGTGATGTTCTCCTGCTTGCTGATCATCACCATCTTCTGCAAGACCCACGGCGCCAGTACCAGCAGCAGGATCGGCCCGAGGTAGATCGGCAGGAATGACCAGAGCTGTTCGGCGGCCTGGCCCACGGCGCCGAAAAACGTCCAGCTGGTGCAATACACCGCGAGCGACAGGCTGTAGACCCACGCGCGCACACGTGGTGGCAGCGGTGTGCTGCGTCGGTCGCCGTAAAAGGCGATGGCAAACATGATGGCCATATAGGCCAGGGCGACAACGGCGATCAGCCCGCTGGACAGCGACATGGAAACTCCCAGACAAATACGCCCGGGCTTGGGCCCGGCAAGACAGTCTCGCACGCCCGCTCGGGTTCGTCAGTGTCGACCAAGGTCGAGGCGTGGCGGGGTGTCGCGGGTGGGATTTTTTTATGCAGCGATGTTGCCGGCCTCATCGCGAGCAAGCTCGCTCCCACAATGGCTATTTATCGAATACAAGATTTGTGGCACACCGAAATCCAATGTGGGAGCGAGCTTGCTCGCGATGGCATTTTCACTGATCCAACGCCATATCCACCAACCGATACAGCTCCTCGACCTCCAGCGGCGCGGTGGCGAAGAGGATGCGAAACACCGTCGGCGCCACGATCACGTTCACCAACCGCTCGATCCCGGGATTCGGCTCGTCGGGATAACGATCCAGGATGATCTGCAACTGGCCGCTGATAATGCCCACGCAATACCCCGGCGTGGCGCAAGCCTGGATGTCACGCATCATATTGCGGCCAGGTTCTGAACTCATCTCGTCGAGGTATTGCTCGGCCCAGGCGCGCAGGTCGCCGCGCAGGCTGCCAGTGTTGGCTGGCTCGCTGTCCGGGCGCATGCGCGCGATGGCAACATCGGCCAACAGCGCCGGCAGATCGCCCCAGCGCCGGTAGATGGTGGACGGCGTGACCCCGGCGCGCGCGGCGATTTGCGGCACGGTCAAGGTGGCGCGGTCCTGCTCCTGGAGCAGGGCGCGTACCGCCGAGTGAATCGACTCCTGAACCCGGGCACTTCTGCCGCCGGGGCGTAAACCTTCTTTAATAGCCATGCATCGGACCTTAACACAAAGAATTTGCTTTAAGCGCATGCCGGTAGCACACTCCGCAAAAGCAAAAAATTAGCTTTTATGAATCTCCTCGTGGAGCGTGCCCATGTCTCGTCCAGCTTCGACCCGCGCCAGTCTCATCTTCCTGGCGATCACCTTGCTCGGTTTTCTGGCGGCCTCCAGCGCGCCGACGCCGTTGTATCACCTCTACCAGGAACATCTGCAGTTCTCTCCGGCGATCCTCACGCTGATCTTCGGTGTGTATGCGTTCAGTCTGTTGGCGGCCTTGCTGGTCGTCGGCTCGTTGTCCGATTACCTCGGTCGCAGACCGGTGATCTTCGCGGCATTATTGCTCAACATGCTAGCGATGCTGCTATTCATCAATGCCGACAGTGTGGGCTGGTTGATGGGCGCGCGACTGATACAAGGCTTCGCCACCGGCATGGCCACCAGTGTGCTGGGCGCCGCGTTGCTCGACTTCGATCGCCAGCAAGGCCCCCTAGTCACCAGCGTTGCGCCCCTGCTGGGCATGGCGTGTGGCGCGATGGGGTGTGGCCTGCTGGCAGAATTTGCGCCGATGCCGTTGCAACTGACTTATTGGCTGCTGCTGGCGTTGTTTCTGGTCCAGGCGGTTTATCTCTGGCGCCTGGCCGAAAGCGTTAGCCCGCAGCCCGGGGCCTGGCGGTCGTTGCGCCCCACCTTGCATGTGCCGGTCCAGGCGCGGCGCGCGTTGTGGCTGATCCTGCCGCTGGACCTGGCGGCCTGGGCGGTCGGTGGTTTCTATCTGTCCCTGGCGCCGTCCCTGGTTCGCGCCGCCACCGGTTCGACATCGAACCTGATCGGCGGCTCGCTGGTGGCCGTGCTGACACTCAGCGGCGCATTGTCGATCTACATGTTGCGTAACCGCGCCGCGCAAATGATGCTGCGTCTTGGCGCGACGCTGCTGGTGCTTGGCCTGGCCCTGGTGTTGATGGCCGTACACGCGGCCAGCCTGCCGTTGTTTTTCATCGGCACGCTGGTGACCGGCAGCGGTTTCGGCGCGGGATTCATCGGCGCGCTGCGCAGCATCATGCCCTTGGCCTTGCCCCACGAGCGGGCTGGCTTGATGTCGGCGTTCTATGTGCTCAGCTATCTGGCCTTCAGCCTGCCATCGTTGCTGGCGGGGAATCTGACCCGTATTTTCGGCCTGATTCCGACCACGGACGGCTACGGCGCGGTGTTGATTGTCATGGCCGCCGGCGCGCTGGTGGGCTTGTTGCGTGAACCCGCACGGCCGCTGGCGGACGGGCTTCGGCCCTGATTGCTTATCTATAGAACAGAATAGATATAGAGAAATTACCCGTTATATAGATATTCGATCCGGTTCTAGCATAGCTCCACCTCATCCGAGGAGAGGAGTGATCATGACCTGCTTTGCTGAAAACCGTTTTCGACCGCTGAGCCATTTGCCGGGGCCATTGGAAGTCGTCCGCCAATTCACGCCGAACTGGTTTGCCGCGACCATGGGCACCGGTGTGCTGGCGTTGGCCCTGGCACAACTGCCTGGGGCCAACCCTGGCGTATATGCGATTGCGCAAGGATTGTGGCTGTTCAATATCGTCCTGTTTGCCCTGTTCACCGGGCTCTACACTGCTCGCTGGGTGTTGTTCTTCGACGAGGCCCGGCGGATTTTCGGGCATTCAACCGTGTCGATGTTCTTCGGCACGATCCCGATGGGGCTGGCAACGATCATCAACGGTTTCCTGGTGTTCGGCGTACCGCGCTGGGGCGAGGGCGTGTTGTCGCTGGTCGAGGCGTTGTGGTGGACTGACGTGGCGATGTCGCTGGCCTGCGGTGTGCTGATCCCGTTCCTGATGTCCACCCGCCAGGAACACCGCATCGACCAGATGACCGCCGTGTGGCTGTTGCCCGTGGTGGCCGCCGAAGTCGCCGCCGTCAGCGGTGGCCTGCTGGCGCCGCACCTGGCTGACGTGCATTCGCAACTGATCATATTGGTCACCAGCTACATACTCTGGGCATTTTCCCTACCGGTGGCGTTCAGCATTCTGACCATCCTGCTGTTGCGCATGGCCTTGCACAAACTGCCCCACGAGAACATGGCCGCTTCGAGCTGGCTGGCCCTCGGCCCCATCGGCACCGGCGCACTGGGCATGTTGGTGCTGGGCGGCGATGCGCCGGTGATTCTTGCCGCCAATGGCCTGCCGGGCGTGGGCGAGGTTGCATCGGGCCTGGGGTTGGTCGCCGGTATCACCCTGTGGGGCTTCGGATTCTGGTGGATGTTGATGGCGCTATTGATCACCGCGCGCTATTTGCGTGAAGGCATCCCGTTCAACCTCGGCTGGTGGGGATTCACCTTTCCCTTGGGCGTGTATGCGCTGACGACGCTGAAGCTGGCAAGCCTTCTGGACCTGGATTTCTTCAGCGTGTTCGGCTGCGGGCTGGTGGCGCTGCTGGTGGTGATGTGGCTGATCGTCAGCTGGCGCACGCTGGTCGGCGCCTGGCATGGCGAGTTGTTTGTGTCGCCGTGCCTAGTGTCCTGTACCTCAAATACTGCTCCTTCTTGACTGCGTCTGTTGTCGTCATGCAGCGTTGCCGCTCCTCGCCATAACCGGCTATGACTCGTTGCTGCGCCTTGCCTGACGACAACAGCCACTCGCCAAAAAGAAACGTATTTGCGAAACAGGACACAGGAAGTGCTGGGGAAATAATCGCCAAAGACAGGTAATGTGTGGCCTGGATCGAAAAAGCGTCATTCCAATAAGCGTCCACGCCACTCAGGAACATGGAAGATGAGTCACCCTTCACAGTTCACCTTGCTTCGCACGCGGCGCTTTCTGCCGTTCTTCGTTACGCAGTCCCTTGGCGCGTTCAACGACAACGTCTTCAAGCAATCATTGATCCTCGCCATTCTCTACAAACTGGCCATCGAGGGCGACCGCTCGATCTGGGTCAACCTTTGCGCGCTGCTGTTCATTCTGCCGTTCTTCCTGTTCTCGGCGCTGGCGGGGCAGTTTGGGGAGAAGTTCGCCAAGGACGCCTTGATCCGCCTGATCAAGCTGGGCGAAATCGCGATCATGGCGGTCGGCGCGGTGGGTTTCCTGTTCGATCACCTGTGGCTGATGCTGGTGGCGCTGTTCGCCATGGGCACCCACTCGGCGTTGTTCGGGCCGGTGAAATATTCGATCCTGCCGCAAGCCCTGCGCGAAGACGAACTGGTCGGTGGCAATGGCCTGGTGGAAATGGGTACATTCCTGGCCATCCTGGCGGGGACCATCGGTGCGGGGATCATGATGTCTTCGGCGCACTACGCGCCGGTGGTGTCGGTGGCCATTGTCGGCATTGCCGTGGCCGGTTACCTCGCCAGCCGCGGCATCCCACGGGCGGCGGCGGCCTCGCCGCAGATGCGCTTGAACTGGAATATTTTCAGCCAATCGTGGGCGACCTTGAAGCTGGGCCTCGGGCAGACTCCGGCGGTGTCCCGCTCCATTGTCGGCAACTCTTGGTTCTGGTTCGTCGGGGCGATCTACCTGACGCAGATTCCCGCGTACGCCAAGGAATGGATGCACGGCGACGAAACCGTGGTGACCCTGATTCTCACGGTTTTTTCAGTAGGGATTGCCCTGGGTTCGATGCTCTGCGAAAGACTGTCAGGGCGCAAAGTGGAAATCGGCCTGGTGCCGTTCGGTTCGTTCGGGCTGACGGTGTTCGGCCTGCTGCTGTGGTGGCACTCCGGTGGAATCCCCGACAGCGCCGACGGCCATGGCTGGCTGCAGATTCTCGGGTTTGGCCACGCCTGGCTGGTCCTGATCGATATCCTCGGCCTGGGTATCTTTGGCGGCTTCTACATCGTGCCGCTGTATGCGCTGATCCAGTCGCGTACCGTTGAGAACGAGCGGGCGCGGGTGATCGCCGCCAACAATATTCTCAACGCCTTGTTCATGGTGGTCTCGGCGATCGTTTCCATCGTCCTGCTGAGCCTGGCCAAGCTGTCGATCCCCCAGCTGTTTTTGGTGGTGTCGCTGCTGAACATTGGCGTCAACGCCTACATCTTCAAGATCGTCCCCGAGTTCAGCATGCGCTTCATGATTTGGCTGCTCAGCCATTCCATGTACCGTGTGGAGCATCGCAACCTGGAGGCGATTCCCGATGAGGGTGCCGCGCTGCTGGTGTGCAATCACGTGTCGTTTGTCGATGCCTTGTTGATTGGCGGTGCGGTGCGTCGGCCGATTCGCTTCGTGATGTACTACAAGATCTACAACCTGCCGATCCTGAACTTTATCTTTCGAACCGCTGGGACGATTCCGATTGCCGGACGCCAGGAAGATATTCATATCTACGAAAAGGCCTTCAGCCGCATCGCCCAATATTTGGAAAACGGCGAGTTGGTGTGCATCTTCCCTGAAGGAAAGTTGACCGCCGACGGTGAGATCAATGAATTCAGGAGCGGCTTGACGCGCATCCTTCAGGAAACGCCGGTGCCGGTGATTCCGCTGGCGTTGCAGGGGTTGTGGGGGAGTTTCTTCAGTCGCGACCCAGGTAAAGGGATGTTCCGTCGGTTCTGGTCCCGCGTGACCTTGGTGGCGGGGACGGCGGTAGCGGTCGAGTCGGCTGAGCCTGCGAAGTTGCAGGCGTTGGTGGGCGAGTTGCGTGGGGCTGTCAGGTAATAGCTGTTATTTTGCGGGCCTCTTCGCGAGCAGGCTCGCTCCCACAATGGACCGCATTCACTCGGTCGACTGTGGGAGCGAGCGTGCTCGCGAAGGCGGTGGAGGCTTAAGCGCTGGCCTTGAGCCCGATCAGCCCGGCAATGATCAACGCGACGCTGGCCAATCGGATCAGTGCCATCGATTCACCAAACAGAATGATCCCGGCGATCACCGTGCCTACGGCACCGACCCCGGTCCAGATTGCGTAGGCCGTGCCCAGCGGCAGTTCCTTCATGGCAAGGCCCAGCAGGCCAAGGCTGATCGCCATGGCCGCGATGGTCAATGCGGTAGGAAGCGGGCGGCTGAAGCCGTCGGTGTATTTAAGGCCGACAGCCCAGCCGACTTCGAACAGGCCGGCAAAAAACAGAATGATCCAGGACATCACACACCTCATCGATGGATGGGGTCGTCCCCGGACAAAAACGCTATGGCGCGCAGGGTCGTCCCCGCATCGGGCGCCAGAATGCCCAATGCTGACTGTTCGGTCAAGTCCGCCTATCAGTCCGCCGTCTGCCGGGAGAGCTCTTCTCTGTCCTGCTTTTCGCTCATGCGACGGAACCAGGTCGAGAGCAGGGCGCCGGAGATGTTGTGCCAGACGCTGAACAAAGCGCTGGGCACCGCCGCCAGCGGCGAGAAGTGCGCACTGGCCAATGCCGCGCCTAGGCCGGAGTTCTGCATGCCTACTTCCAGGGACAAGGTTTTGCGCTGGGCCAGTGGCAATCCAAACAGCCGACCGGTGAAATACCCCAGCAGATAACCGAAGCTGTTATGCAGGATGACGATAGCCATGATCAACAGGCCGGATTCGGCGATTTTCGCCTGGCTGGCCGCCACCACGGCGGCGACGATGATCACGATACTGACCACCGATACCAGCGGCAGGACTTCTACGGCGTGACGTACCCGCGCACCCAACAAGCGCTGGGCAACGATGCCCAAGGCAATGGGTAGCAACACGATTTGCAGGATCGACCAGAACAAGGCGGAGAACGACACCGGCAACCAGGCCGACGCCAGCAGCCAGATCAGCGCCGGGGTCAGCAAAGGGGCAAGCAGGGTGGTGATGGCGGAAATCGCCACGGCCAGCGCCAGGTCACCGCGTGCGAGCCAGGTCATGACGTTGGACGAGGTTCCACTCGGGCAGCAACCCACCAGAATGACCCCGACGGCGATTTCCGGCGGCAGGCTGAACGCTTGGCAGAGCAGCCAGGCGGTGCCCGGCATGATCACGAACTGGGCAATCACGCCCAGGGCCACGCGTCCTGGACGACGAGCCACTTCGGCGAAGTCTTCGAGCTTGAGTGCCAGGCCCATGCCGAACATCACCAGTCCCAGCAGTGGCACGATGGCGACTTTCAAATCGACGAACCATTGCGGTTGCATGAACGCCAACACCGCAAAGAACAGCACCCAATAAGCGAATGTATTGCCGACAAAGCGGCTTAACGCAGCCAACGCACGCATGACCTGATCCTTATTATTAAGAACACCAAATACTAATGTGGGGGCGAGCTTGCTCGCGATAGCGGCGTGTCAGTCAACACCTCGGTGGCTGTCATACCGCTATCGCGAGCAGGCTCGCTCCCACAGGGCAATCGTTACTTCTTAGATCCCCTGCGGAATCTCTTCCCCACCCAGCGCTTCAACCAACGCCGGCAGGAATTCGCCGAACGTCAGCATCATGAGGGTAAAGCTGGCATCCAGTTGGCCGAGGGCTTCATCGCCGCCATCCTGCTCCGCCTGGTCCTGCAACAGGTCTTCGAACTTGAGGCGCTTGACCACCATCTTGTCGTCGAGCACGAAGGACAGCTTGTCCTGCCAGGCCAGCGACAGCTGCGTCACCACCTTGCCGGTGTTCAAGTGCAGTTGGATCTCGTCACTGGTCAGGTCCTGGCGCTTGCAACGGACGATGCCACCGTCTTCATGGGTATCGCGCAGCTCACATTCGTCCAGCACGTAGAAATCATCCGCGGCTTTCTGCGTCTTGACCCAGTCGGTCATGATCGCGGTAGGCGCTGTCTTCACTGTGAGTGGGCGTACCGGCAGTGAGCCGATGACTTCGCGCAGGGTGGAGAGCAGGTCTTCGGCACGTTTCGGGCTGGCGGAGTTGACCAGAATCAGGCCCTGTTTTGGCGCGATGGCGGCAAAGGTAGACGAGCGTCGGATAAACGCACGAGGCAGGAACGCCTGGATGATTTCATCCTTGATCTGGTCCCGTTCCTTTTTATAGACCTTGCGCATTTGCTCGGCTTCGATCTCTTCGACCTTTTCCTTGACCGCGTCGCGCACGACGCTGCCCGGCAGGATGCGTTCTTCCTTGCGTGCGGCGATCAACAGGAAGTCCTGGCTGACGTGGACCAGGGGTGCGTCTTCGCCTTTGCCAAATGGCGCGACGAAACCGTAAGTGGTCAACTCCTGGCTTGCACAGGGGCGCGCCAGTTTGCTCGCCAGTGCAGTTTCCAACGCCTCGGCATCAAAAGGCAGATCTTGGGTCAGGCGATAGATAAGCAGGTTCTTGAACCACATGGGGTGAGTCTCTCCTTTATACAAAGGGGGGCATTATTCTCTTCGCGGCGTCATAGGCCAACCCTTCGCTAAGCCTTTGGAAGACCTGAAAAAATTAATTTAAAAAGTGCTTGCCAGGTCGGGGAGTGCTCCGTAGAATGCGCGCCACACCGAAAGTGAAGGGTGATTAGCTCAGCCGGGAGAGCGTCTGCCTTACAAGCAGAATGTCGGCGGTTCGATCCCGTCATCACCCACCATTCGCTTCCAGTGTTACGCGCAGCGGTAGTTCAGTCGGTTAGAATACCGGCCTGTCACGCCGGGGGTCGCGGGTTCGAGTCCCGTCCGCTGCGCCATATTCGGTTACCTGGAACACTGAACGCCAGGTCACCACAGAAAGCCCGCTAACGCGGGCTTTTTGCTGTTTGCAGTTACCGCGGTGCGTGTGAATCACATTTTTTTGCTGAATTTATCAATTAAATCAGCACGTTATAAAAAACTGTGAGAGAATGCGCCCCGCATCGAAAGTGAAGGGTGATTAGCTCAGCTGGGAGAGCGTCTGCCTTACAAGCAGAATGTCGGCGGTTCGATCCCGTCATCACCCACCAAACTTTCAATGTTACGCGCAGCGGTAGTTCAGTCGGTTAGAATACCGGCCTGTCACGCCGGGGGTCGCGGGTTCGAGTCCCGTCCGCTGCGCCATATTCGGCACTTGGAACACTGAACGCCAAGTGCTAACCAAAAAGCCCGCTCATTGAGCGGGCTTTTTGTTGCCTGTCATTTGGTCCCTTGCTACTGCTCAGCGTTCCGGCTGTGGCGGTAATCGCTGACCGCCTCGTACACTGCCTTGCGCAAACGGTTGATCCCACCAATGGGTCGATGGGCCTCGATGCCAAACCACGGGTTGAAAGACTGGTTGTCACACGCCAGGTTCAGCTTGGGCGTATCGAAATCCTGTGCCGGAACCTTGATCCGCGCCACTGTTTCGAACGGCGCATCGCTTTCCTTCCATTCAATACTGGTGTCTTCGATCGGCATGTATTTGCTCGGGTCCTGGCGCTGGATCTGCAAGACAAAACAGGCCGGCACGCGATCGGTGGATAACTGCTGATTCAGCGCGCTACGCAAGAAATTCGGCAGATCCTGGTTTTGAGGCGGCAAGGTGTAGCCTGGGCAACTGTCTGGATCCGGCGTGACGCGAAACTTGGCATTGGCTTCGCCGAATTTGTAAGGCGAAACCGAAAAGTAGGTGGTCTGGGTCGGGCTTGCCGGAGGCGGCGAAAGTGTCGCCAGGGCGATAAACAGATGGCGGATCTGCCAAGTGCGTGGGTCCAGGCTTGGAAAGAACGCCATTGCCTTTTTTCCATCGGCTTGCGCGGCCACATTCTGACGGTACTCGGCGACATCACTGACGAAGAAATTCGGATGATTGAACATCACGAAGTCCTGCTCGCCCTGTGTTTGCCGATCAGCCAGCAGTTGCTTGCCGGGCACGTCCCGCAGTTTGATCGCCATCCCCCGCGCATCGCGCAGGCTGTCGAACTGGGGATAAGCGTTGCCATTGGAGAGGCGGATCGTTGCCTGCCAGGTCTTGCCCGGTTCAGCGAACACACCCTGGCGCAATGGCGCAGGCAGGTCACTGGGCACCTGGACTTCGGCCATGACGCAACCGTGGGCTTTGGCATGGGCATCGCGCAGGTAGCGGGTACCTTCGCGGTGCTGGTCGACGATGCGGATGGCGGTCTGGATGATGTCCTGGGTCATGGCGCTTTCGTCGGGCGGTATCTGTTCCTTGTCCGGGACCGGTCCGCTGTGTTGCCAGGCGAACCAAGCGGCAGCCAGGGCCCAGCCGAGCAGCCCGATGCCCAGCAGCCATAGAAGCGTCTTGCCCAAAAAGGCGCCGAGGCGCAGCCAGAGCGTGATCAGCATGCAAACATCCTTTTACCTGTGGGGTTCGTCATTACAGTTGCGACTCCAGTGGCCCGCCGAGCACCTTTAAATATTCCAGCAAGGCCCAGCGCTCTTGCGGTTGCAGCAAGCGACCGATAACGCCATTGCCTCGCTCGCCCGCGCGGAACTCATGGCCGCTGTTGTGATTGCCAGTGACCCGCGTATCGAAGAGAAATCCATTGGCAAAGGCCTCCGTGCGATAGCCCAGGTGTCGCGGATCGTACTCGAAGCTGCCTTTGTAGAAGGTGGTGGCCCGCTCAGCCTGGGGCGACAACAATTGATAGAGGGTTGGCACGGAGCCGTTGTGCAGGAAGGGCGGGGTGGCCCAGACGCCCGCCAGCGGTCGCGCTTTGTAGGCGCGCAGTTCACGCACGCCGATGGGCAGGCCAAAACCATCCAGGGCCGGGCGCTCGGCTGGCGTGACGCCGGCGTCGCGATAGGCGCGGTTTTCGACGAATGCCGTGACATAGGCCAGGCCCTTGGCGACCGAGACCCGGCTAAGGTCCAGTGGCTCTGTCGGGGTCGGGTGCAGTTGTACATCCAGCTTCGCCAGTTCGGCCGGATCCCATTGCAGACTGGTCAGATTGAAACGGTGGTCGGCGATATTGTTCGCAGTGCCGGGGTCGGTGCCGATCACTTTCACCGGCAGCATGTGCAATTGCTGGACCGGTCTGTCGGGGCCCTGGATAACCTTGGGCACATGGCAGCCGGCACAGTTTTCGGTAAACAGCTCCCGGCCTTTTGCGGCCAACGGCTTGTCGATCGAGCCCAGCAATGCTTCCGGCCACGCTGGGGGCTTGAGCAGTTGCAGGGTTTCTTCGATCTTGTTCAGGTCGCGCACGCGTACGCTGGATGGATAGCGTGCGTCGCCCTGTAGCGGTTTGCCCTGGGCGTCGAAGAAGCTCAACGTGGCACCGACGCCCAACGCTTCGCCGACATTTCGGGCCATCGGTTGCTGGGCCGAGCCGTTCCATTGCACCCAGTCGAATGTCCACATTTCCCATAATTGCGGGTAATCCACCGGCGCGTTGGCGACCCGGTAGTTTTCTGCCGAGATGGCATCGCCAAAGCTTGCATTGGCGATACGGCCGAAGGCGTCGGTACGGCCAGGGCCTTCCTCGGTAGGGTAGAGGCCGCGGTGGGTGTCGTTCCAGGCCGTGCGCAGGAAAGTGTTCAGGGACACCTTGAACGCCTTGCGCAACTCTTCATGGCGGGCGTCGTAGTCGTTGCCCAATACCTGGCGGGCGAAGCGTTCGAATTTCCATGGGTTGTAGTAAGTCGAGGCGAGACTCCCGACCAATGCCTGTCCGAAACTACCTCCGCGCAGCGTCGGAACAGTCGATGGCAACACGTGCTGGGCTGAACCGCCGTCGATCCGTATCGCTTGGCCCTTGAAGCGCAATTCGCCGGTGTGGCAGGCCGCGCAGCTGATGTCCAGATATTGCTCGCTGCTGCTGGCATTTTGGTGCCGCGTGAAGCCTACCGGCAGGTTGCCGGGGTTTTCCGGCGTGGCCTTCTGCGCCGGATCGACGAGGAAACCGAAGCGCGCCAGGTACTCCGGCGAAGCGAAGCGCTGTTGCGAAAAAGGAAGTTCCAAGGCGGTGAACCAGTCATAGCGCAGGCCTTTGACCTGGGTGCCCTGGGGCGTGAAGTAGTAGGTTTGGCGCTCGGCGGGGCTCCATTGCTCCAGGTAATGCACCTGTTCGACAGGTGTATAGGCGGGCAGGCGCGGGTTGGCGACGTAATAAAGCACCACGGCCGCGGCGACGACAAGCAGTGTGAGGATCAGCAAAAGAATGCGAGAGAGGAGGCGCACGGTAACGTCCTTGTTTTTTTTGATATGCCCTTATGCCTCAGTGCCGCTTGGCCGGCAAGTGGCCATTACCGTGGGCTGGCGGCGGGGCGGCTATTTGTCCCGGTTCGTAATAGATGACAGATGCTTCATCTGCCCAGGATTAAAAAGCGTTTGCCGGCCTGAACTTATCATCACTTTGCGGCTCACATGCCGGTAGCCATTGGTCGTGGCCGCCTGATAAGCTCGCGGCTTTACTCGATTGCCCTTTAGGCGCATGAACAAGGAAATAGCATGAAACAGCATCGGTTGGCGGCGGCGGTTGCCCTGGTTGGCCTGGTACTGGCGGGTTGCGACTCGCAGACCAGCGTAGAGCTGAAAACCCCGGCGCAGAAAGCTTCCTACGGTATCGGCCTGAACATGGGCAAGAGCCTGGCTCAGGAAGGTATGGATGACCTGGACTCCAAAGCAGTGGCCCAGGGCATCGAAGATGCCGTCGGCAAGAAAGAACAGAAGCTGAAAGACGAAGAGTTGGTCGAGGCCTTTGCCGCACTGCAAAAACGTGCCGAAGAGCGCATGGCCAAGATGAGCGAAGAGTCGGCTGCGGCTGGCAAGAAATTCCTCGAAGAAAATGGCAAGAAGGCCGGCGTGACCACCACCGCTTCGGGCCTGCAGTATGAAGTCGTCAAGAAAGCCGACGGCGCGCAGCCCAAGCCGACCGACGTAGTGACCGTTCACTACACCGGCAAGCTGACCAACGGTACTGTCTTCGACAGTTCCGTGGAGCGTGGTAGCCCGATTGACCTGCCGGTCAGCGGTGTGATCCCAGGTTGGGTCGAAGGCCTGCAATTGATGCACGTCGGTGAGAAGTACAAGCTGTACATCCCAAGTGACCTGGCGTACGGCGCCCAGAGCCCGAGCCCGGCGATCCCTGCCAACTCGGTCCTGGTGTTCGACCTGGAGCTGCTGGCCATCAAGGACCCGGCAAAAGAAGACGCAGCCAAGTAATCGCGTCTGCTATAAAGACAACGCCTCGCTCATGCGGGGCGTTGTTGCATTCGGCTTTCGGTAAATGAGCAAAAAAACCGAACGCCCGGCAGCGACCACAGTCATAGGCAATACAGGCGTCGTGCTAGACCCAGTCGGCCAATCAAGTCAATGAAATATTGGGTTTTTTTATGTGAGTAAAAAACGCCCGATCTAAGCCGAGCCCTTATGAACCGTGGGCTTCAGCGGTGAAATGCAGCTCTGTTCACAAGGTTATCCACAATTTGTGTGGATAACATTTCAGTGGGAGAAGAAATGAAGGCGCCGTGGAATTTCACGAGATTTCTGCCCCTGGCGGGACGGCTTTTGGCCCGCGGCCGATTGCCGACATTACTGTTTGCCGTCGCCAGCAAGGGCGCGCGTGAAGGAGGGCGGCTAGGCAAGCTCAAGGACGACCTGCGCTTGCTTCAGGCGTTGTGCCTGGCTTACTGGCGTGGTGAATACCGGGCAGTCAGCGCCAAGTCGTTGCTTTCGATAGTGGCCGGGCTCATGTATTTCCTGAGTCCCTTGGACGCGATTCCGGACTTGCTGCCCATGCTCGGCATGTTCGACGACATCGCCGTGCTGGCGTGGATCATGAAGACGCTCGACGACGAACTGAGCGCCTTCCGTGCCTGGCGAGACCGGCAGTCACCCGAGAAGCTCGCGTTGGTGGAAAGACTTCCCGATACCCCGGAACAACTTCAGCTCCAACGCCCGAAAAAGATCTGATCCAGCCCTATCCCTTCAGAAGATCATCGCCCCCGCGACCTTAGCCGCTATTTAGGATTACACTTCCTAGGAAAAAAGCTGACTCGCTAAGTGTTGTTGTCCTACGGGGTAGTCATGGATATTCAAGTAATCACACGCGACGGAGAGCCCGAGTACGCGGTTTTACCGTGGGATCAGTACCAGTCGTTATTGAAGGCAGCAGGCATTAAACAAGCTCCGCCGCGCGAGGCAGACGTCCAGCCTGCGGCGGCACCCGGCCAGGTTCTCCCTGGTCTGGATCAATTGCGCAGTCTGCGCGAAGGGAAGGGCATCGCCATCGAGGCGTTGGCCCGCACGGTAGGCATCAGCCCGTCTTATCTGGCCATGATCGAGAGTGGTGAGCGTCAGCCCGACGCCGCTATCAAGCGCAGTCTGGCCTGGGAACTGACGGTGCCGGGTTGGAGGGATGAATCGTGAGTGTACGCATCAGTCGGCAACATTGGGACGGGTTGTTGGGTGAGTTGGACCAGGCGCGGCGCCAGCGCCATTTGTTGACCTATCGCGCCTTGCTGGAACGCTTGCAACTCCCCAGCCCGGCCATGCAGACCTTGACCGCAGCGCTTGAACACCTGGCCGCGCTGGACGCCCGCGCCGAACAACCGCTGCGCAGTTCGCTGGTCATCAGCCAAGGCGCCAGCCGGCTGCCGCGTACTGGATTTTTCGAATGCGTCGAGCGTCTTGGGCGCTTTTCCGGTCCTTCCGACGGCGTAGCCGCCGCGTCCTGGCATGCTTCGGAAGTGGTCCGGGTGTTCGAGTACGAATATCCCGAATCGGCGGAAGCCTAGTGCTCTGGCGTATCAAGGCCCGGGCTGGTTATTGGCTCGCGCGCCGGTTGTTTCATTGGCCATGGTTCGTTCGACAGCCGCGTGGCTGGGCCTGGCTCGAAGGTCAGTTCGCACGCATGGCGAACCTGGGCGACGTTGGCGCCCAGAGTTTCTACGGGCACATCCTGACATTTCGTGGCCAAGGGCTGGGCGCCCGGGAAGAGGGCATTCGCTTGCTGCGCCTCGCCGCACTTGCCGGCGATGGCAAAGCCGCATACCAGCTCGGTGTCATCAGCCTTGCCGGCAGCACCACTGGCGCGCCGGATCCGGTGGAAGCGGCTCGCTGGTGGACCTTGGCCGCAAAGGCTGGGCACCCACTGGCTGAAATAAAGCTCAAGTCGCTCAAGGGCCAGGAACCTTAGTTTTCTCAGTCTTATTCCCCCGTTCTGAGGGGGATTGCCCTGCGGGGCTAATCAAAGAATTGTCCTACGCGCTCCGCCTCCTTATCTGACTTATTTCCCAAGCCGTCCCCGGCAAAGTCTCGCGCTCCGATTTCTTGCGAGACGCTTGCCCATGCCCGATCGTTTTCTCCTGCCGGTTCTTGATCGAGCCATGCGCTGATGGATCAGGCGCGCCGCATCGAGGCTGAACTCGACAGCTTCCAGGACACCCTTTCGCTTTATCGCGAGCAGCTTGATCGTTGGTATAGCCGGGCTGCGGATCGCGTCAGCCAAGCGGCCGACCTGCCTTCGCTGATGGGCATGGAACGACTGATTCGTTTCGGCCAAAGCACTACGGCAGTCGACGTCCGGGACAGGGACTTTCTATCCGTCGTCGCCCAGTGCCCGCAAGGCGGGATCATGACGATCGAGAGCAAGCTCGAGTCCGTGTACGACATCCCGCTGGGCGATATCGTGGTGGATGTGGTGGCGGTGGACACGGGCGAGGCCACGCCGGTCACGCTGGATGCTCAGGGCGTGGGTCGCTTCAAGGGCGAGGCGGGGCGGTCTTACCGGGTGCGTGTCCAGGGCGAAGTGTCCCCCAAGCGAATCGATGAGCTGTTTTCTTCCTACGACGGCCTGACGAATGATCTGACGGACTGGCTTCGCGGCGAGTGGCAGGGCTTCAAGCCGCAGTGGGCCCAGCAGTCATTGGCGACTTCGGCGGCAGCGGTGGGCAATGGCTTGCTCGCCGGCGGTTGGGTGGCGATCGAAGGCGTGTGGGACAGCATCAGTTTGCTGTCGGACATCCTCAAGGATCCCTCCCGGTTCGGCGGACGGTTGGGCAGCAGCGCAGCCGAGCTGGCCCAGCTTGCCGAGTCGGCGCCGCTGGTCATGGCGAAGCTGCAATTGCTCGCCAGCGACGAAGCGGCGCTGTGCTTGTTGGTGCGCACCGCCAGTCTCTGGCTGGACATGCTGCCCCCCAGTGAACTGGCGGGCGACACGGCGACGGTGTTATCCACAGTGGTCGTGCAGTTGGTCATCGACCTGTTGATCGGCGTGGTGCTGACCTTCGTCGGGGCAGGCGCGGGCATTGCTTATCTCTCGATGCGCCTGGGCCGGCACGGTGCTCGTCTGCTGGATGCCGTGAAGCGTTTTATCAGTGCCATTTTCGAGCTGGTGAACGGCTTCATGGGCTACGTTGACCGCTACAAGGCTGTGGCCGCGCGGGGCATTGCCGCCGGCGTAAAGAAGGGACGCATGCAGTTGCGCTGGGATGCGCAGCGCAACACCACGCTGAAAAAGCAAGAACACCACGACGACGCCCCCACGCAGTCGAAAAACCCCAACGGCGACCCCGCCGACAGCGCCGCCCAGACCCGCACCGACGGTTGCCCGGTGTCCATGGTCACCGGCGAAGAGCTGCTCACCCTCGAAGACGGCACCCTCGACGGACGCTTGCCCTTCGTCTTCACCCGCCTCTACCGCACCAGCGCCGCCGACCTGGACATCGGGCTCGGCCGCGGATGGACCCATGCCCTGGCCCATCGCCTGTTGATCGACGGCGAGCAGGTGACCTGGGTCGACCAGGAAAACCGCCGCACCACGTTTCCCCGGCCCAGCCTGCAACGCCCAGCCATCCACAACAGCCTGGCCCGCGCGGCGATTTATCTGAGCAACGAGCCGGACGAATTGATCGTCGCCCAGCCCGGCGAAGACGCTCCTTTCCTACATTTTCGCGACGGTCATCTGACGGCCCTGAGCGATCGGTACGACAACCGCCTGACCGTCCAACGCAACATCTACGGCGACATCAGCCGTCTGGACAACGGTGCCGGCCGCTGTTTGCGTTTGCGCTACGAACATCGGCACCTGGTCGCCATCGACTATCAGAGCTTCCACCCGGCGCTGACCCTTGACGAAGCCTGGCGCACTGAACAGACCCTGGTGACCTACCGCTACGATGCGCGTTCGCGCCTCATCGAAGCGACCAACGCCGCCGGCGAGAGCGAGCGCTACGACTACGACGACCAGCACGTCATCCTCCAGCGGCAACTGGCCGGGGGCGCGAGTTTCTACTGGGAGTGGCAAGGCCTCGGCCCGGCGGCGCGCTGTGTCCGGCATTGGGCCTCGTTCGCGCAGATGGACAGCCGCTACACCTGGGGCGACGACGGCAGCGTCACGGTCCGGCATATCGATGGCAGCCAGGACGTGTATGTCCACGACGACCACGCGCGGCTGGTGCGCCAGGTCGATCCCGCCGGCGGCGAACACCTCAAGGCTTATGACGAACAGGGCCGGCTGATCGCCGAGCAAGACCCGCTGGGCGCCGTCACCGAATACCGCTACGACGAAGTCGGACGGCTGGTGGCGCTGATTCCGCCGGAAGGCGAGCCCACGTCCTACGAATACCGAAACGGTTTCCTACACGCCCGGACTCGCGGCAAGGCCGTGTGGACCTACTGGCGCAATGCCCAGGGCGACATCATCGAAGTCGTCGACCCGGCTCGCCAAAGCACCTGGTATCACTACGACGACCAGGGGCAACTGAATACCATCAGCTACCCGGACGGCGGTGCCCATCATTTTGTGCGAAACCCGTTGGGCCAACTGACGGAAGAAATCCTGCCGGACGACGGCCAGCGAGTTTTTTCCTACGACGCCCTGGGCCGTCTGCTGACCCGTCAAGACGAACGCGGCGCCGTCACCCATTACCAATGGGACGCCGTGGGCCGCTTGCTACAGACCACCCTGCCCACCGGCGCGACCCGTGCATGGAGCTACAACGCCTACGGCAAGGTCACCGCGGAGCGGGACGAACTGGGGCGCATCACCCGCTACGAATACGCCGACGATCTGCACCTGGTCAGCCGCCGCCTCAACCCCGACGGCAGCGAACTGAAGTACCGCTACGACTCGGCGCGGCTGTTGCTGACCGAAATCGAGAACGAATCCGGCGAAAAGTATCAGCTGGACTACACGCCCAACGGACTGATCCGACAGGAAACCGGCTTCGACGGCCAGCGCACCGGCTACGCCTACGACCTCAACGGCCACCTGCTGGAAAAGACCGAATTCGGCGCCGACGGCAGCCAGCGGATCACCGCCTACCAACGCGACACCGCCGGCCGCCTGCTGCGCAAGACCTTGCCCGACGGTGCCACGGTCGAGTACGGCTACGACGCCCTCGGGCGACTGATCAGCGTTGAAGACGGCCATTGGCCGCTGGCCTACGAATACGACAACCAGGACCGCCTCGTCGCTGAACATCAGGGTTGGGCGAGCCTGCATTATCGCTACGACAATGTCGGCCGGTTGGTCCATTGTCGCCTGCCCGATCGCAGCACCCTGGATTATCGCCACCTGCGAGGCGGGGCGCTGATCGCCATCGACCTCAACGGCACGTGCCTGACCGAACACCGCTTCAAGGGCGGCCGCGAACGCCAGCGCCAGCAGGGCCAGCTGCTCAGCGACTACAGCTACGACGAACAGGGTCGCCTCAAGGCCCAGACCGTGTGGCAAAGCCAGCAAAAACAACTGTTCTGGCGCGACTATTCCTACAGCGCCAACGGCAACCTCGCCGCGCTTTCCGACACGCGAAACCGACGCGGCTACCAGTACGACGCGCTGGATCGCCTGGTGCGCATCGACTACGCCCACAGCCAACCCCCGGAACACTTTTCCCACGACCCGGCCGGCAATGTGTTGTTCAACGACCGTCCCGGCCCGACCACCCTCAAGGGCAACCGCCTACTGATGGAGGGCGATCGTCACTATGACTACGACGCCTACGGCAACCTGGTCCGCGAACGCCGCGGCCATGCCCAGTGCCTCGTCACGCAATACCGCTACGACAGCCAACATCGGCTCATCGGCGTCACCACCCCCGACGGGAGCGAAACCTCCTACCGCTACGACGCCTTCGGCCGACGCATCGAAAAGACCGTGGACGGCCTCACCACGGAATTCATCTGGCAGGGCGACCAGGTCATCGCTGAAAGCAGCGACCGTCACTACCAGAGCTACGTCTATGAACCCGGCACCTTCCGCCCCCTGGCCCTGCTGGAAGGCGCAGGCCCGGAAAAAGCCACGCCGTTCTACTACCACCTCGACCACCTCGGCACCCCTCAGGAACTGACCAGCCACCAAGGCGAAGTCGTCTGGGCCGCGCGCTACAACGGCTACGGCAAACTCACCGAACTGCGCCACGGCGACGGCAAACGACTGGAACAACCGCTGCGCTTTCAGGGGCAATACCACGACCGGGAAAGCGGCCTGCATTACAACCGGCACCGGTACTACAATCCGGAGACGGGGCGGTATTTGACGCTGGATCCGAGCAAGCTCAAGGGTGGGCTCAATGGGTATCGGTACACCCTGAACCCGACGGGGTGGGTGGATCCGTTGGGGTTGGAAGGTTGCCCTGGCGACGGATGTAAAAAACCTGCCATTGGTAAACAAGACCCGGCGACTAAGGTTGGGGTGGATGAGGGTGAGCCTGCGCTGCCGATGACGGCGGAGCAGCGGAGGGCTCGGATTGATGCGTTGGCGGAAGCGAATGCTTATCGGCGTTTGGATGAGATGGAGCGATCGATACCAGGCGCGCATTTCCTACAGAAACATGGTGCTCAGACTACTACGGAGGCTCAGTTGGAGCGCGTTACGACAGGGCGAAATCCTGGCACTGGGCAAATCGATGTATATCACAGTGGAAGTAATGCAGGGCTACCTGCTATTCCGTCTGCCGCAACTCGTTTCCTTAATCATCGTGATCAGCTCAATGCTATTTATCGAGCTCAATTGATTTTCAGGCGAGCAGGAATCGCCGAGTCTAAAGAACCAATTGAAATGGGGCGGGTAATTGGTGAGGGTTATAAAAGAGATGGTTTGGAGTATATACAGCAAACTAAGGCGATTGTTATTCTTGATACAAGTGGCCTACCTAAGACAGCTTATACAGGACCGAGCACATGAAAAAACCGTTTGATTTGCACTGTATTTGGGGGTTGCTTTTTGTTTTTAGTATTGAGAATACTAATGATGTGGCGCGTGAGGAAATAATAACTTCAAAAAATGTAAATGATGACGAGGAATTGAGCCAGCTATTTGACTTGTTGATTCGTCCGGATTTTTTATGTCACACTTCAAAAGAGCAGATTTTACTAATTGATACTCTTGCCTATTTCTTAGGGTGCGATGACAGTTTTGATAGAGTTTTTTTAAATTTGGATACATACTTCGATCAGAAGGTTGAAGATCAGCGCAGATTTATGAGGGTTCTACTGGCTTCTTTAATGAAGTATAGAGCCGAGGCAATCTGATTAAGTTAGGGTTGGTTATAAATCTAGAAACAGCCTACGCAATTAACCAGACACACAACGTTTTCCATAAGAGGGGCTGCTACGCAGCCCAGCGGGAGCAAGCTCCCTCGCCACAGGATTTGTAGCTGCCATGCCGTTGGGGTGAAGGCACCCATTTTCACACCGACAGCCCCAACTCCAGGACCGGTACCTGCTCGATCGCACCATTAATCAAGTACAAACTCCCCCCAACAATTTCCTTGGCATGGTGCTTAGCCTGGGAAGCGAGTTCGGCCAGCTGACTGGCATCCAGCCCCGCACAAGCCTCCGAGCGCAGGTGCACCACCCCAATCGACAGCGACAGCAACGCAAATTCCTGCCGCACCCCCTGTCGGTTCAGCGCAGTAAAACAACCAGCCTCCAAGTGCTCGGGCCGGTAGAAGCGGCGACAGTGGTTCTGGAAGTCTTTCAATAATTGGGTCAGGCGTTTGCGCCAATCATCCGGGCCGAGGACCAGTAGGAAGTCGTCGCCGCCGATGTGGCCGACGAAGTCGCGGCTGGGGTCGATGCGTTCGTTCAGGCATTGCGCCAGGCACAGTAGGACTTCGTCCCCGCGACCGTAGCCGTAGATGTCGTTGAAGGGTTTGAAGCTGTCGATGTCGACGTAGCAGATTACCGACTCCTGACGCTGCTGCAGCAAGCGGGTAAGGCATTGTTGGATCGGCACGTTGCCGGGCAGCAAGGTCAGCGGGTTGGCGTAGCGGGCCTGTTGGATCTTCAGTTCGGTGATGAGCTTGAGCACGTCGATCACGCGCCCCAATCCCATGTAGCTGCCATTGAGGGTGATGATGAAATCTTCTTCGATGCGTTGTCGGGCGCGGCTGGTGATCAGGCGGCTGACTTGTTGCAAGGATTGGTTGAGTTCCACCGCGAGGAAGTCGTCGCTCATCAGGCGGCTGATGGGCTTGCGCGCGAAGAGGTCGGTGGCGAAGGGTTTGAGCAGCGCGTCCGAGAGCGAATGGCGATGGACGATGCCGCACGGCTGGCCACGGTCATCCAACACTGCCAGGGAGTTGAGGTTGGCCTGGCGGCGGAACGCATCCAGGACTGCCGCCGTCGGGGTATCGTGGGCCACCGCCGGTTGTTCGTTGAGCAGGGCGCCGAGGTCGCTCACTTCATCGCCCAGGGGCACCACCCCGCTGTCCTGCCGGGGCATCAGCGCTTTGGCATCCTGGCACGGGTGTTCCTGGGGCCGGGCAAGCAGATAACCCTGGACCAGATCAACGCCCATCTCGATCAGCACGGCCAGTTCTTCCGGCAGTTCTATTCCTTCGGCGATCACTTGGGCCCGTGATGCCTGGGCGATTTTCAGGATGGAACCCACGAATTCTCGCTTGAGCGCGTCCTGGTGAATGCCATCGATGAAGTGCCGGTCGATCTTCACGTAATCGGGGCGCAGTTCCGACCAGAGCCGCAGGCTTGAATAACCGGCGCCAAGGTCGTCCAGCGCAATGGAAAAACCCATCGCCCGATAATGATGCAGAGCGGTTTGCAGGAGCTGGAAATCATCGATCGGGGTTTGTTCGGTCAGTTCGATGACGACTTGGCTGGGCGGGATGCCGAAGTCCTGCAACAACTGCAACGTACGACCGGTCTGGTGTGCCGATTCAAGCAGGGATTCGGGCGAGACGTTGAGAAACAGCTTGCCCGGCAGTTTTTGCTCATTGAAGCGCTGGCAGGCGCTGCGACGGCAGGCCAGCTCCAGTTCGCTGAGCCGCCCGGCCTGGCGAGCCACCGACAGCAATGCGACAGGGGAGTGCAAGGGGCTGTTGGATGGGCCGCGAGTCAACGCTTCGTAACCCAGGATGCGTCGTTCGGAGAGGCATACGATGGGTTGGAACAGACTGTGCAAACCGCTTTGACTCAGGATCGAGCTCAAGGCACCCAGCTGTTCTATCGTGGTCATGGCAGTCTCTGGCGATAAAAAAAGGACGGGGCGCAACCCCTGCTGGGGCGCGCCCGGTCCTGTATTTCACGACAGACTGATGTCAGTTTGATGACACTCCGACGAGCATCACCATTAAATGGCCATCATCTCAGTGCTTGGCGACCGCCGTGTTGAGTTTCAGGTAATCCAAAAGGATTCGCCCGGTTTCACTCAGGTAGGCATCATCTTCCGGCTTGGTCTTTTCCGGCTCGGTGATCAGGTCTTCGTCTTCTTTCTTCAGCTCTTTGAGCGGCTCTTCGCCCTTGGCCTTGCGACGCAGGTTTTCCATCGCCAGTTGCTTGGCCTCGATGTCGGCATGCTGTGCGCGGCGGTCGGCTTCATTGAGCGTGACGGTTTTTTCGGTCATCAATTTTTGCGCCAAGGCCAGCTTGTCGCGAATGAACACGAATTCAGCGTCCTGGGCGGTGCGGGTGTCATGTTCGGACTTGAGCTGGGCCAGGAATGGCTTGAATGGGTCCACGGCCGGCTTGATCGCGGGACGGATGGTGTCCCACGGCATGGCTTCGGGCAGGGCGCTTTCACCGATTTCCTTGGTGTCGATGATCGACGGGTAATCGATATCAGGCAGCACGCCCTGATGCTGAGTGCTCTGGCCGGAAACACGGTAGAACTTCGCCAGGGTCAGTTTCAGTTCGCCGTGGTTCAACGGCTGGATGGTCTGCACGGTGCCCTTGCCGAAAGTCTGGCCGCCGATGATCAAGGCGCGGTGGTAGTCCTGCATGGCACCGGCGAAAATCTCCGAGGCCGAAGCGGACAGTCGATTGACCAGCAAGGCCATCGGGCCTTTGTAGAATGCGCCCGGGTTCTCATCTTCCAGCACATCGACCCTGCCATCGGCATTTCGCACAAGCACGGTCGGGCCTTTGTCGATGAACAGGCTGGTCAATTCGGTGGCTTCCTGCAGCGAGCCGCCGCCGTTGTTGCGCAAATCGATGACGACGCCGTCGACCTTCTCCTTTTGCAGTTCGGTCAGCAGCTTCTTGACGTCGCGCGTGGTGCTCTTGTAGTCCGGATCTCCGGCGCGGAAAGCCTTGAAGTCCAGGTAGAACGCCGGGATCTCGATGATGCCGAGCTTGTAGTCCTTGCCGTCCTGCTTGAGTTTCAGGACCGATTTCTTCGCGGCCTGTTCTTCCAGCTTCACTGCTTCACGGGTGATGGACACGACTTTGCTGGTCTGGTCATTTGGCGCATTGCTGGCCGGAATGACCTCCAGGCGGACGACCGAGCCTTTCGGGCCACGGATCAGCTTGACCACTTCATCCAGGCGCCAGCCGACCACGTCGACCATTTCCTTGTTGCCTTGGGCGACACCAATGATCTTGTCCGCCGGACCGACCTGCTTGGTCTTGTCCGCCGGGCCCGCGGGCACCAGGCGCACGATTTTGACCTGGTCGTTGTCGCTTTGCAGGACCGCGCCGATGCCTTCCAGGGACAAGCTCATGTTGATGTCGAAGTTCTCCGCGTTATCCGGCGACAGATAATTGGTGTGCGGGTCGTAGGACATTGCAAAGGTATTGATGTAGGCCTGGAAGATATCCTCGGCCCGGGTCTGGTCCAGACGCGCCAATTGGTTCTTGTAGCGCTTGGTCAGGGTTTCCTGGATCTGCTTGGGATCCTTTCCGGCGATCTTCATGCGCAGCACTTCGTCCTTGACGCGTTTGCGCCACAGGTCGTCGAGTTCGGCCGTACTTTTGAGCCAAGGCGCGTCCTTGCGGTCGACCAGCAAGGTTTCCTTGGCATTGAAATCGATTTTGTCGACACCCTTGTTCAATTCGGCAAGGGCGTAATCCAGGCGCGCCTTGACGCGGTCCAGGTAGCGCTTGTAGATAATGAACCCGGCGTTCAGGTCGCCGCTTTTGAGGAAGTCGTCGAATTGAGTCTTCCACTTGTCGAATTCGGCAATGTCACTGGCCAGGAAATAGCTGCGCGACGGATCAAGCAGCTTCAGGTAGCTGTCATAGATGATGACAGAGCGCGCGTCATCGAGCGGCGGCTTGCTGTAGTGATGACGCTTGAGCAACTCAACGACGTTAAGGCTGGCGATCACCTCGTCGCGATCGGGCTGAAGCTTGTCCCAGCTGTTGGCCGCGAGCGCAGTGCTCGAAAGCGTCGAAACGCCGAGGCCAATGAAGAGGGCAAGTGCAGTACTGGGGAACAAGTGCTTCATGCTGATTCGACGCAGGGACAATTGATAACGCATATTAGGCCGTCTTTGAAGTCGCCGGTTCCATGTGGCCCGGGCGCATAATGCAAGAAAGCCCGGCGTTATAGCAGCGGGCCCAGTCGAGACTCACTATGGAGGCACCGTGAAAGCATTGCAAGGCGTTGAAGGCCAAGTGGTATGGGCAGATGAGCCAAGTCCGGCCTGCGATGCGGGCCAAGTTCGCATCCGCGTGGCTGCCGCCGGCCTGAATCGGGCCGATTTGCTGCAAAAAGCCGGGCATTATCCACCGCCACCCGGCGCGAGCCAGGTGTTGGGGCTGGAATGTTCGGGAGTGATCAGTGAAGTCGGGCCGGGCTCCTCCTGGCAGGTCGGTGACCGGGTCTGCGCGTTGCTGGCTGGCGGGGGAATGGCCGAAGAGGTAGTGGTCGATGGCCGCCATGTCTTGCCCGTGCCGGAAGGCCTGTCGATGGCTGAAGCGGCCGCGCTGCCTGAGGTCTACGGCACCGCGTGGCTGAATCTGTTCCAGCTTGCCGGCCTGCGGCCAGGCGAAAAACTGTTGCTGCATGCCGGCGCCAGTGGCGTCGGTTCGGCGGCGATCCAGCTCTGCAAGGCGTTTGGCAACCCGTGCTGGGTCAGCGTCGGTTCGGCGGATCGCCTGGCCTATTGCGAAGCATTGGGGGCCCAGGGCGGCGTGGTTCGCACCGACGATATCAACAGCCTGAACGACTTCGCGCCCTTCGACGTCATTCTCGATCCGGTCGGCGCGAACTACGCCGGCCTCAACGTGAAACTTTTGTCAGTTGACGGCCGCTGGGTGCTGATCGGCCTCATGGGCGGCCGCACGACCGAACTCGACCTGGCCCAGGTGCTGGGCAAGCGCATCCAACTGCTGGGTTCGACCCTGCGCAGTCGCAACGATCAGTTCAAGGCTGACTTGATCAGCGAATTGGGGCAGAACGTATGGCCGCTGTTTACCGATAAACGCCTGAGTCCGCAGCTGGCCAGGACGTTTGCAATCACCGATGCCGAGGCGGCGTTTGCGGAGCTGGCGACCAATCAGGTGTCCGGGAAGTTGGTGTTGGTGATCGACGAGAGCTTGAGCTGATCGGTCCCCTGTGGCGAGGGAGCAAGCTCCCTCGCCACAAAGCCACAAAGCCACAAACGCTTCAGGTGTTCTGGAGTTGATCCGCTTCACTTCCAGGTATGAATCGGCCAGCCAGCCAACTCAGCGTGAGCTTTCAATACCGGGTCCGGATTCACCACATGCGGGTAATCCACCCGCAACAGCAACGGCAGGTCATTGCGCGAATCGGAGTAAAAACTGGCGCCTTCGAGGTTCTCTTCCTCGGCATCCAGCCAATCCAGCAAGCGGGAAATCTTGCCCTCACGGTAGGTCAGGGTGCCCACGGTCTTGCCGCTGTACACCCCATGGGCCACTTCGAGGTCGATCGCCAGGATCTCATCGATGCCCAGGCGGTCGGCAATCGGCTTGACCAGGTGCGTGCCCGAAGCCGAGATCACCAGGATCCGGTCGCCGGCCTTGCGGTGTTCGGCGATGGCCTTGGTGGCGTCGCTGAAGATGATCGGCTCGATGAAATCTTCCACCCACGGTGTCACCAGGTGCTCGATCTCTTCGGGCGTGCGGCCGATCATCGGTTCCAGGCTGAAGTCCATGTACTCTTCCATGCGCAATTTGCCGTGGCTGTAGGCATCCATCAGCTCGTTGTTGCGACGCATGAACGACTCGGGATCGACCCAACCCAGGCGCCCCATCTGTTCGCTCCAGAGGGTGGCGCAGTCGCCGTGGATCAGGGTTTCGTCCAGATCAAAAATTGCCAGGGCCATCAGCGCGTTTTCCTTTTCAAGATCAGCTTCAAAAATCAACAAGGCCGTCAGGCTACCTCACACAGCGCCGACGGATCGATGGAAAGTGCCAACCGCGCACCGTCAGGATGCAGGTCGGCGGCCGAACGGTTGAGCACATCGACCACCAGCTCCACGCCACGGGCCTCGACCCGGTAGCGGATGACGTTGCCCAGCAGGCTGTGGCTGCGGATCAGTGCATCGGGCTCCCCATTGCGACTCAGTTCGATGGCTTCCGGGCGAATGGCGATGCGACCGTTCACTGGGCGTTGCAGCAGCTTCGTGGCGCTGTCGGCGTCCAGCAGGTTGTAGTTGCCGATGAAGCCGGCGGCGAAGACATCGACTGGCGCAGTGTAAAGGGTCTCGGCATCGCCGCTCTGTACGATCTTTCCCTGGTTCATTAGGAAAATCCGGTCAGACATGGTCAGGGCTTCTTCCTGATCGTGTGTGACGAAGATCGTGGTCAAGCCCAGTTCGCGCTGGATCTGTCGGATCTGTTCACGCAGGTGTTTGCGAATCCGTGCGTCGAGGGCCGAGAGGGGTTCGTCCAGCAGCAACAGGCGCGGCCGGGTCACCAGGGAGCGGGCAAGGGCGACACGCTGGCATTGGCCTCCTGAAAGCTGGTGGGGATAGCGCGCTGCAAAATCATGCAACTCCACCAGACGCAGGATCTCCAGTACACGCTGACGGCTGTCCGAGGCATCCACCTTTTGCATGCGCAGGCCGAAGGCGACGTTCTGTTCCACGGTCATGTTCGGGAACAAGGCGTAGCTCTGGAAGACCATGCCGATCCCACGCTTCTGCGGGCTCAACGGGACGATGTCCTGGCCGTCCAGCAGGATCTTGCCGTCATCCACCGCCGTCAGGCCGGCAATGCAGCGCAACAATGTGGACTTGCCGCAGCCCGAGGGGCCGAGAAGGGTGACGAATTCGCCCTTCTGGATTTCGCAGTTGATGTCGCTGAACACCGGCGTGCCGGCGTAGCTTTTTTGCAGGTGTTGGACGCTGACGTAGCTCATTGGCTTTTGTCCTTGTTCAAGATGTTGGCCGCCCAGGTCAGGACCAGTACGAAGAAAAAGTAGGAAATCACCAGCGCACTGGTGAAGTGGCCGCTGCTGTTGCGCATGTTGTTCAGGTACACCTGCAGGGTTTCATAGCGGGTGCCGACGAGGATGTTGGCGAACACGAACTCGCCGAACAGGAACGAGAAGGACAGCAACAACGCCACCATCAGGCCCTTGCGCAGGTTCGGCAGCACCACCAGCAGTGCGGCCTGGAAAGTACTGGCGCCGAGCAGTTGGGCAGCGTCCATCAGGTCACGCAGGTTGATGGCTTGCAGGTTGTTGGTGATTGCTCGGTACATGAACGGCAGGGCGACGGTGAAATAGCAGCCGATCAGGATCCACGGCGTGCCAACCATCGCCAGAGGCCCGGAACCATAGAGTTGCAACAGCCCCACCGACGACACCACCGGCGGCACCGCGAAGGGGAGCAGGATGAGGATGTTCATCAGCGCATCGAGCTTGGGAAAGTGGTAATGCACCACGAACAGCAGCGGCAGGATCAGCACCACCGAGAGCACCAGCGCCCCCACACAGACGACCAGCGATTGGCCGAAAGCATGGAGAAAGCGCGGATCGCTCCACAACTGCACGTACCATTTGAAGGTAAAGCCGCTGGGTAACACGGTGGCCGACCAGCTGCTAGCGATGGAGTAGACCAGTGTCCCGACCAGGGGCAGCAACAGAATGGCGAACAGCAGGTACACCACCGCTCGATGATAGAGCCCGACGGAGCCCGATTCAGCGCGAGACATGGTAGCTCCTCTTGAGCAGCAATTGATGGACGATGGTTACCAGAGTCATCAGCGCCACCAGCACCACGGCCAATGCACTGGCCATGTTCGGGTCAAGGGAAATGTCGCCGGAGACCATGGCGGCGATGCGAATCGGCAGGACGTTGAAGTTGCCGGTGGTCAATGCATAGACCGTCGCGTAGGCGCCGAGAGCGTTCGCCAGCAGGATCACGAACGTGCCCAGCAGCGCCGGGGTCAGCACCGGCAAGCCGATGTGCCGCCAGAACTGCCAGCCGCTGGCGCCCAACAGGGCGGCGGACTCACGCCAGTCTTCACGCAGCGCGTCGAACGCCGGGTAAAGCAGCAGTACGCCCAGGGGAATCTGGAAATAGGTATAGAGAATGATCAACCCGGTTTTCGAGTACAGGTTGAAATCCTCGATGATGCCCGCCTGCTTGAGCATGATCGTGATACTGCCGTTGAACCCCAGCAAGATGATGAAGGCGAATGCCAGGGGCACGCCGGCGAAGTTGCTGGTCATGTTGGCGAATGCGTTGACGAAGTTGCGCAGCCGCGAATCCACCCGACGCAGGGAGTAGCTGCCGAGCACGGCGATGACGATGCCGAACACGCTGGACCAGAAGCTGATTTCCAGGCTGTGCTGGATCGCTTGCCGATAAAACTTCGAACTGAAGATCTTGCTGAAGTTGGCCAGGCCCCAGCCGAACTCTTCCGATTCCAGGCTGTTGACCAGCACCCAGAGCAGCGGGGCGATCTGGAAGACGATGAAGAATATCGCGAAGGGCACCAGGCACAACGCTGCCAGCCATTTGCCGCGCGTCATGGCGTTCACTTGAGCAACTCCTGGCAAAAGGGTTTGTCGTGGGCGATGCCAAGCAATTGGCAAATCGTGCCGCACAGTTCGGTTTGCAGGGGAGCCGCGTCGGCGTTCAGGCTGAAACCATCCCCGAGGACAAAGAGCGGCACTTCCCGTTCTTCCGCCAGCAGCCCGTTGTGGGAGCGATCGTTGTTCATGCCATGGTCGGACGTCACCAGCACTTGGTAACCGGCGTCGAGCCAGGCTTGCAGGTAGACGGCCATGTTGATGTCGGCCGAGCGGGCACTGTTGCGGTATTGCGCAGTGTCGAGGCCGTGCTTGTGGCCGGCATCGTCGATGTTCATCGGATGCACCAACAGAAAATTCGGCAAGTAGCGCTGCCGCAGGTGTTCGGCATCAGCGAACAGGTGGGAATCGGGGTAGTGGTCGTTCCAGTAGAAATGGCCGTATTGGATCGGCAGGTCGGGGTTATGTGTATGGCGGTCGCGACCGGCGACGAAGGGCGAAACGTTATAGAGCTCGCTGACCCAATGGTAGGCAGCGGCGGCCGTGCTCAGGCCGGCCTCGGTGGCGTAATGGAAAATGCTGCGCTGGTTCGACAGGCGCGAGACGTTGTTGTGCACGATCCCGCTGTCGATAGGCACGACGCCGGTGAGTATGCATTCATAGAGCGGGCGGGACAGTGCGGGCAATTCACATTCCAGTTTGTAGAGCGCCGCGCGTCCTGCGCCGACATACGCCTGCAAATGTCCCATGGCATGCCGGGCGACCTCGTAGTTGAGACCGTCGAGCACCACCAGGATGACGTTGTGCTTCATGGGACCGGGACTCCGGGCAAGAACCAAAAAACCGGGTTCACCAAGCGTCCAATGTGGGAGCGAGCCTGCTCGCGATTGCGGTGTGTCAGCCAATATTCATGTCGACTGACACTCCCTCATCGCGAGCAAGCTCGCTCCCACAATGGATCAGCGGTGATCCGGGAGTGGAAGCTAGCGCCTCACTTCATCTCGACGATGACTTCTTCGTTCCACTGCTGCGGCAGTGCCTTGGAGGTCTTCTCCCACGCATCCGCATCCTTGATCGGGGTCACGCCTTTGTACTGCTCGTTCGGCAGCAGCTTGGCCTGGACCTCTTCCGGCAGTTTCAGGTGCTCGGCGCGAATCGGGCGGGCGTTGCCCTTGGCGAGGTTGATCTGGCCGGCGTCGCTGAAGATGTATTCGCGGGTCAGCTTGGCGGCGTTCGGGTGCTTTGCGTATTTGTTGATGATGGTGGTGTAGCCGGAGATCACCGAGCCGTCGGACGGGATCAACACGACGTAGTCATCCGGGTTGGCCATCTTGGCCTTGTAGCTCAGGCCGTTGAAATCCCAGACCACCCCGACTTCGACCTCACCTTTTTCCATCGTGGCGATGGTCGGGTTGGCCATGGACAGGCGCCCTTGCTTGGCAATCTCGGCGAACATCAACAGCGCGGGCTTGATGTTCTTCTCGTCGCCACCGTTTGCCAGGGCCGCGGCCAGCACACCGTTCGCCGCCTGGGCAGCGGTGCTCACGTCACCAATCGAGACTTTGTATTTACCGGTTTTCAGGTCGGCCCATTTGGTCGGGACGTCGGAGCCATGCAGCAGCTTCTTGTTGACGATGAAGGCAATGGTGCCGGTGTAGGCCAGGGCCCAGTTGCCGTCCTTATCCTTGGCCCAGTCCGGCACTTGCTCCCAGGTGCTTGGCTTGTAGGGCTGGACCACGCCCTGCTTGACCGCAATCGGGCCGAAAGCGGCACCGACGTCGCCGATGTCGGCGCTGGCGTTGTCTTTCTCGGCCGCGAATTTGGCGATTTCCTGGGCGGAGCTCATGTCGGTGTCGATGTGCTTCAAGCCATAGAGCTTGGCCAGGTCGTCCCAGGTGCCTTTCCAGTTCGCCCAGTCATCGGGCATGCCGACGCTGTTTACGGCGCCTTCCGCTTTCGCAGCGGCTTCCAGTGTTTTCAGATCGGTATCAGCGGCCATGGCGGCGGTGCACATGGCAATGGTCGAGCCTAACAGTGATGCCAGGAAAAGCTGTTTCATCCGAAGCTCCTATGGGCGTTTTCAACGCTGCGATTGCGGTTGTGTTGGTCTAGGTCAGCAATACCTGAGCCAATGTAGGTGTCTCCCATGACATTTTGATGTCGACTGCAAGCGCGCCAGCAATCGTCGGGCTCACGGAGGGTCGCTGCGTCATAAGCGTAGACCATGAGTAAACAACTGATCTGCAAGGACTTGGCCGTTTAATTGCAAGCCAGCAAATAGACCGTTCAGCGGTTGTGTCATCTCTCAGTCATGCTCAGCGCCTAGGCTTGCAGGCATGCGATACGGATCGAAGCGGCAAAGATCCCGCCCCGAAACAGTGCTGGTCTAGTCCAGATAGGTAACGTTGATGCGCGTTGAGGCAACCAAAGCGGTGACATCCATCGGACAAGTCCTGCAAGAGCAGATCGACCACGGCTTGCTGGCGGCCGGCAACAAATTGCCAGCCGAGCGCAAACTCAGCGAACTGTTCGGCACCACTCGGATTACCGTGCGCGAGGCATTGTTGCAGTTGGAAGCCCAAGGGCAGATTTACCGCGAGGAACGTCGGGGCTGGTTCGTTTCGCCACCGCGGCTGGCCTACAACCTGATGCAGCGCAGCCATTTCCACGCGATGGTTGCCGCTCAAGGCCGGGTGCCGCGCACCGAAGTCATATCGGCCCGCTTGCAACCCGCCTCGGCGGCAATCTGCGCCTGGCTTCAACTGCCGGCGCTGTCCAGCGTCATCCAGATCTGTCGCACCCGGCGTATCGATGAAAGACTGGTGCTTTATGTGGAGCATTATCTGAACCCGTCGTACTTTCCGGACATTCTCGCGTTCGATCTCAACCAGTCCATGACCGAGCTGTACGCCCGCCATTACGACTTGCATTACGGACGGGTGAAATTCGACATCGTGCCTACCTCGCTGCAACCCGAGGCCGCGGCGGCGCTGAAAGTGTCGGTCGGCAGCCCCGGGCTGCGGATTGCTCGGGTCAACTATGACCAGCACCAACGGCTGATCGATTGTGACTTGGAATTCTGGCGGCACGACGCGATCCACGTTGGCGTGGACGTGCCGGAACAACCCGCCTGAGGCGTATTCAGGAGGACTCGTTGAGCTTCGCCATAATCCTGAACAGCACTGTGATAAGGATCAGCAACATGCCGATCCACATGGCGAACACCCCGACATTTTTGTCTCGGAAGTTGAAGCCAATGGCCAGCAGGATCATGCCGGCGATGATGGGCACGAGCATGGCGTTGAACGAGGACATGGAGATCATTGCGACGGCCTTGTCGGGAGGGATAAGGTCAGTCTAGTTCGGGTTTGCTTGGGGTGTGGTGAGGTGTGTCATGAGTTATCCAGACCTTTCGCTGGATACCCTTGTGGCGAGGGAGCTTGCTCCCGCTCCAGTGCGCAGCACTGGCAAAACCGGTTTGGGGTGGCTGCGCCACCCAGCGGGAGCAAGCTCCCTCGCCACGAAGGCTTTATGGCAACTCGCGAGAAGCGTAGAACGCGCTCAGCACTTTCACCAGGTGCGCCAGGTCTTGGCTACCGCACAGTTCGCGGATCGAATGCATGGCAAAGGTCGGCAGGCCAATGTCCACGGTGCGCACACCCAGTTGACTGGCGGTGATCGGGCCGATGGTCGAGCCGCAACCCATGTCGCTGCGCACCACGAAACTCTGCACCGGTACTTCTTCGGCCATGCACAGGTGGCGGAAGAAGCCGGCGGTTTCGCTGTTGGTGGCGTAGCGCTGGTTGGTGTTGACCTTGATCACCGGGCCGGCGTTGAGCTTGGGGCCATGATTGGCGTCGTGCTTGTCGGCATAGTTGGGGTGTACGCCGTGGGCGTTGTCTGCGGAGACCAGCAGGGATTTCTGAATGGTGCGTACGAAATCTTCCCCGTCGGGCAGCAGACGGCGCAGGGTCTGTTCGAGCATCGGGCCGTCCGCGCCACACGCCGAAGTAGAACCGACCTCTTCGTGGTCGTTGCACACCAGCACGCAGGTTTCTTCGGTGTCGGCGGTCAGCAAGGCTTGCAGGCCGGCATAGCAGGAGAGCAGGTTGTCCAGTCGCGCGCCGGTGATGAAATCACCATGCAAACCGATGACCGCTGCGCTTTGGGTGTCATAGAAGCTCAGCTCGTAATCGAGCACCACGTCGGCGTTCAAGCCGTGTTCCCGGGCCAACTGGTCAGTGAGCACGGCGCGGAAGTCGACGCGTTCGTCGCCAGCAAACTGGGCGAGGATCGGCGGCAGCTCGTTCTGCGGATTGATCGCCCAGCCTTGGTTGGCTTCACGGTTGAGATGAATGGCCAGGTTTGGAATCGTGGCGATCGGCGCCTTGAAATCGATCAGCTGACTCTCGACCTTGCCGTCACGGCGGAAGGTCACGCGGCCGGCCAGCGACAAGTCGCGGTCGAACCACGGCGCCAGCAGTGCGCCGCCGTAAACTTCCACGCCCAGTTGCCAGAATCCCTGGCGTTGCAGTTCCGGCTGGGGCTTGACCCGCAGGCAAGGGCTGTCGGTGTGGGCGCCGACCAGGCGGATGCCGTCGTGTAGCGCAGAGTTGCGGCCCAGTTTGAAAGCGATGATCGAGGAATCGTTGCGCGTGACGTAATAGCGGCCGTTGGCCTCGGTGGCCCAGGTTTCGCGCTCATCGAGACGCTGGTAACCCGCCGCCTCCAGGCGCTGGGCAAGGCTGGCGGTAGCATGGAACGGGGTGGGGGAGGCCTTGAGGAAGTCGATCAGGCCCTGGTTCAACTCTGCGCGCATAAATAACTCCAGACAGCAATGGGCGCAAGTTTACCCCATCGGGCAGCGACATAGCAGGGCCAATGCCGCGCCCCGAATGGCTCAGTCAAGCAGGAGCCGGCCTTGCAGGAACACTTCTCGGCGCTCCTTGCGGCCCAGGTGGCAGTGCTTGCTGACCTGATACACCTTGTTGAAGTTTTCCATCGAGACCGTTGGCTTGCGATCGAGGTATTTTTCGACCAGGCTGTCGTACCGTGCTTCGGTGATGTACCGGTAGATTTCACGGTGGTACAGGAACCCGAGCTGGAAGCCGAGTGTTTCGCTGTGAAACGGCGTCGGCCGGGAAAAACAGTTCTCGAAATCGATCGCCATCAGCGGACGTTGTGGATCAGCCGGGTGCATGAGATTGCCAGCCCAGAAATCCATGTGGCTTATGTTCCTGCTTGTCAGGGAATCCAGCAGTTCGAAGGCTTTGTGGGTGAATGTTTCAATTTGTCCGGGATGTTCCGCCAGCCATTTTGCGCCGTCGGTGTAATCCTCCAGCAACTCGGTGATCAGGAAGTAATCCTGGGCCAGGCCTAATCCACTCCTGGTGTAGCCAAACCCCTGGAGCGTCGGCATCCGGACGCCGCGATGCTGGGCCAGCAGCGTGTTCTGCAGCTCTTCCAGTGGCCAGTCAAAGCGCCCGTTGCGCTGGGGGGTGCCCAATGTGACGCGTACTTTGCTTCGCCAACTGCCCAGGCGCTGGACCTTGGCAAACAAAGCCTGTTTGCTGCCCGCAATGATTGCCGTCGCCCTGGTCACCGCGCGCTTGCGGCGATTGATGATGAGCTGGCGCAGCGCTTGCTCGGTGCGATGACAAGGTTCGTCCCGTAGATGTAAATCCGTATTCAAGAAGCGGAAGGTATAACGATAGTCCTGCTGAAGCGGTGGAGAATCTGGCACGGGCGTCCTGGCCTTGGCTAAATGCCACCATCTTAAGCATATTCCCTTGAATGTGAAGACTTTTCCTACACGCGGTGTCCCGGTCGAGGCCTCTGGCGCGTATCGCCAGAAGGCTCGACTTCGTTTGATCCCTTGTTCAGAACGGTGCCGGGCACTCGAAGCGCAAGCGCTCGCCGCTTTGCGGATGGGTAAAGCTGAGCATGCTGGCGTGCAGGCACAGGCGCGGCCAGGCCGCCAATGCCTGCGGATGGGCATAGAGTCCGTCGCCCAGCAACGGATGACCGATGGACAGCATGTGCACGCGCAACTGATGTGAGCGTCCGGTGATGGGCGTCAGTTCGACCCGACACCAGTCGCCGCAACGTTCGAGTACACGCCAGAACGTCAGGGCATGCTTGCCATGCTCATGGTCCACGACGTGACGGGGCTTGGTCGGTGGGTCGTAGCGCAAGGGCAGATCGATGCTGCCACTGTCCAGCTCGGGCTGGCCCCAGCACAACGCGGTGTAGGCTTTTTCGGTTTCGCGGTCATGAAACTGGCGGGACAGTTCGCGATGGGTATCCGGATCGCGGGCCAGCAGGATGATGCCGGAGGTTTCCCAGTCGAGCCGGTGCACGATTCGCGCTTCCGGATAGCCGTTTTCCTGCAGGCGAGTGATCAGGCAATCTTTATTGTCGTCCGCCCGGCCAGGCACGGACAGGAGCAGGGTCGGCTTGTCGACCACGAGTACGGCGGCGTCCTGGTGGAGGATGCGGATGTTGGACAGGGGCATTAAACAGTCTCGTAACAAACGGCAACGGCGGCTCGGGCCCTTCTCCAATCCCAGGGGGAGAGGAGAGGGCCCGAGCCGCCGTGGCTCCCGCAGGGTCGATCAGCGATCCGGCAGGGTGATATTGAGTTCCAGAATCGAGCAGCTGCCCTGGCTTTCGAGCGCCACATGCACGTCATCGTTGCCGATGTTGACGTACTTGCGGATCACTTCCACCAGTTCCTTCTGCAAGGCCGGCAGGTAATCAGGGGTGCTGCGTTGGCCGCGTTCGTGCGCCACGATGATCTGTAGACGCTCTTTCGCGACCGAGGCGGTACTTGGCTTTTTGTTGGCACGAAAGAAGTCAAAAAGGTTCATTACCTACCTCCAAACAGGCGCTCGAAGAAACCTTTCTTCGTGACGTCGAGGAATCGATGTTCGACGGTTTTGCCCAGTAGACGATCGACTGCATCGCTGTACGCCTGGCCAGCGTCGCTCTGGTCGTCAAGAATGACCGGCACGCCGGAGTTCGAGGCCTTGAGTACCGCTTGGGATTCTGGAATCACGCCCAGCAGGGTGACCGCCAGGATTTCCTTGACGTCCTCGACGCCGAGCATTTCGCCGTCGCTGACGCGCTGAGGGTTGTAGCGGGTCAGAAGCAAGTGTTCCTTGATCGGCTCTTCGCCCTGCTCGGCGCGACGGGACTTGCTCGCCAGAAGGCCCAGCATGCGGTCGGAGTCACGCACCGACGACACTTCCGGGTTGGTCACGACGATCGCTTCGTCAGCGAAGTACATGGCCAGGTGGGCACCTTTTTCGATACCGGCCGGGGAGTCGCAGACCACGAATTCGAAGTCTTCCTTGAGCTGCATCAGCACCTTTTCCACGCCTTCCTGGGTCAGCGCGTCTTTGTCGCGGGTCTGGCTGGCGGCCAGCACGTACAGGTTCTCAAGGCGCTTGTCCTTGATCAGGGCTTGTTGCAGGTTCGCTTCGCCATTGACCACGTTGACGAAGTCATAGACCACGCGACGCTCGCAACCCATGATCAGGTCGAGGTTACGCAGGCCGACGTCGAAGTCGACGATGACTGTTTTGTGGCCGCGCAAGGCGAGGCCGGTACCGATAGCGGCGCTGGTGGTGGTCTTACCCACACCACCCTTGCCGGATGTAACCACGAGAATCTTGGCCAAGGTGTTTCACCCCTAAGGAAAAAGGACTTTGTCAGCCCCTGAAAAACATCTCTGGAAAACTGCTGCAACTGCACAGGCTTGGCTGGAATAGGACATTGGGCCGGGTCTACTTCTGGTAAACACTGCCTGATCCTTTTTCCTACGTCGTTAAGCTGTTTTCGCTACGTTTTAGAGATGCTTGGAAAATGCGGCAGTATCCGTTAAAGCCGAATGATGTTCAACACGTCGCCCGACAGGCTGACCTGGACGCCAGCCCCCCACAACGGGTCGCGACGCAAATCCTCGGAAACCTTGTAATGCCCGGCGATGGAGACCAGTTCGGCGCTCAACTGCTGACAGAAGATCCTTGCCTTGGTGTCGCCCTTGACACCGGCCAGCGCACGGCCGCGCATCGGGCCGTATACATGGATGTTGCCATCGGCCAGAAGTTCCGCGCCCGGACTGACCGAGGACACGACGACCAGATCGCCACCCTGGGCATAAATCTGCTGTCCGCCGCGTACCGGCGTGGTGATCACACGGGTTGGCTTGACGGTGGGCTCTGCTGGTTTCTCGGGTTTCTTCGGTTCGGCCGGGCTCAGTTCCAGCACCCGCTCACGAGCACCGGAAGGCGGTAGCACCGGGATGTCAATGGCGATGGCGGCGGCGATGTCTTCGATGCGGCTGGCGCGGATCGCCAGCGTGCGCAGGCCATGTTGGCGGCAGACGCGCATCAGGCCAGGCAAGTCCACTGAACCTTCACCGGCAGGCAGCTTGTCCAGTGCCAGTACCAGGGGGGCATTGCTGAAAAAATTCGGGGCCTGGGCGACTTTCGCCGCCAACTGCCGGTCAAGACCTTCCAGGTCGTTACGGGCCAGTTCCAGCACCGTAATGGCGAGCATGCTGCCCTTCAGCTGGAACACGGGATCTTGGTCTAGCGGTTCGGTTTGGCTCATGGTCGGCGTACAACGACTTGTCACTAAAAGTGCCGAGACTTATAACGAGATCGCCCGTCAGCCGCAACCCGGGTCGAACAATGTAGAATGCGCGGCCCAAGTCTTTGTGGAAGCTGTAATGGATCGCCCGCGTCTTCGAGCTGCATTTTTTCATCCGCGTTTCTGGCTGCTGTGGTGCGGCCTGGGGCTGTTGTGGCTGATCGTTCAGTTGCCGTATCCGTTGCTGCTGCGGATCGGCCGGGCGCTGGGCGCGCTGATGTACCGGGTGGCCGGTGACCGGCGGCGCATCGCCAGTCGCAACCTGGAACTGTGTTTTCCCGAGAAGTCCGCCGCTGAGCGCAAGCGCTTGCTCAAGGAAAACTTCGCCTCCACCGGCATCGCGTTCTTCGAAATGGCCATGAGCTGGTGGTGGTCGCGTTCGCGCCTGGCGAAGCTGGCCCATGTCGAAGGGCTGGAGCATCTCAAGCAGGCCCAGCGCGAGGGCCGGGGTGTGATCCTGATGGCGCTGCATTTCACCACGCTGGAAATCGGCGCGGCGTTGTTGGGCCAACAGCACACCATCGATGGCATGTACCGCGAGCACAAGAACCCGTTGTTCGACTATATCCAGCGCCGCGGTCGCGAACGGCACAACCTCGATTCCCTCGCGGTGGAACGCGATGATGTGCGCGGCATGCTCAAGTTGCTGCGCGCGGGCCGGGCGATCTGGTATGCACCGGACCAGGACTACGGCGCCAAGCAAAGTGTATTCGTGCCATTGTTCGGCATCCAGGCGGCGACGGTCACCGCCACCAGCAAATTTGCGCGCTTGGGCAAGGCACTGGTCGTGCCGTTCGTCCAGGAGCGCCTGGCTGATGGCAGCGGCTATCGTCTGGTGATCCAGGCGCCGCTGGAGGATTTTCCGGGTCAGACCGAGGAAGCCGATTGCATTCGCATCAACCAGTGGGTAGAAAAATCGGTCAGCCAATGCCCCGGGCAATATCTCTGGGCCCATCGGCGCTTCAAGACCCGTCCGCCGGGTGAGCCGAAGTTGTACGAAAAACGCGGTTGAAATGTAGCCTAATTGACTGAGCACGGAGCATCGCGATGACCCCAGCTGAACCGGTAACAGGTTTGATTCTTTCCGGCGGCGGGGCTCGAGCGGCATATCAGGTGGGCGTATTGGCGGCCATCGCCGAGTTATTGCCAGACGGCGCAGACAACCCGTTCCCGGTGATCGTCGGCACGTCGGCTGGCGCGATCAACGCGGTCAGCCTGGCAAGCGGTGCGATGGATTTCAAGAGCGCCATCGAGCGGCTGACGGCGTTCTGGCAAGCGGTGCGCAGCCACCAGGTGATGCGCAGCGATTGGCGTGGCGTGCTCGTCCAGGCGACGCGTTTCATCACGCACAGCCTGTTGGGCCTGGGGGCCAAGTTGCCGGTGGCGCTGGTCGACAGTTCACCGTTGCGCGAATTGCTCCGGGCACAATTCCATGCGTCGGGTATCGAGCAGGCGATCGCCGAGCACCAGCTGCGAGCGGTGGCGGTGACCGCGTTCGGCTACGAGTCCGGACAGGCGGTGACGTTCTATCAAGGTCGCGGCACTATAGATGCCTGGTTGCGGCACCGGCGCATCGGTGTCCCGACGCAGTTGTCGGTGGAGCATCTGCTGGCCAGTTCCGCGATCCCCTTGCTGTTCGCACCGGTCAAGATCGGCCCCCAGTACTTCGGCGACGGCGCGGTGCGCCAATCGGCGCCGATCAGTCCAGCCCTGCACCTGGGAGCCAATCGTGTGTTGGTCATCGGCGTCAGTGGCAACCCCCGCGGCGCGGGTGGGCAAACGCCCCAGGAGCGCAGCTACACCGGCCAGCAACCCACCCTGGCGCAGATCGGCGGACACATGCTCAACAGCACGTTCATCGACAGCCTGGAAAGCGACATCGAGTTGCTTGGGCGCCTCAACCAGTTCAGTCACCTCCTGCCCGAGGGCGTGCCTGCCCATACCCTCGGTGCGGCACCGGTGGAGGTGTTGGTGATTTCGCCAAGCCAACCGATCGACGAGATCGCCGCCCGTCATCGCCAGGAACTGCCCCGTGCGTTGCGGGTGTTCCTGCGCGGGCCGGGCGCGACCAAGACCAGCGGGGCTGGGGTGTTGAGCTATCTGCTGTTCGAGGCGGGGTACTGCGGCGAGCTGATCGAGCTGGGGCGCCAGGATGCGTTGGCGCAGCGTGAGGCGTTGAGCCGGTTCCTGGGCTTGGCTCAGGGGTAGCGGGTCTGACGCCATCGCGAGCAGGCTCGCTCCCACAAGGAATTCCCTGTGGATGCTGAGCGGGTGTCCGCTCCGGGAATCACTGTGGCAGCGAGCCTTGGTCGATCAGAAATGGTACTTCAGCAAGAAACTGGTATTGCTCTGGTTGGTCTTGAAACTACCGCTGTCTTCGATCGCGTATTTGTTTTTCCAGTAGTCGTATTCCACACCGACATACAGTTGCTTGGCGCCCAGTTTCAAGGCCTTGCCCAAGTCATATTTGATCTGCGGGACGATGTGCAGGTTGGCGTGGTAGGTGCCCTTTGAGTTGGTGTCGTTGTCCACGACCCAGTCGATGAAACCATCGATCAGGATATCGGACGACCCCACGGGCACGGTGTAGGCCCAGGCCGGTGTGATCTGCCAGACGTTGTCGCCGGCACGCGAGCCTTCGGTCTGGCGGTTGTAGAAGTTCAGCTGGAAATAATCGAAACCGGGAATGGCCAGGTCGAAACCCGGGCCGATCAGGTAAGACTCGTTGTCGCCTTCGCCAAACTCATAGGTCATCGCCAGCAGCACGTCCTTGATCGGACCCAGTTCGAGCTTCTGGTCAAAAATCTTGCCGAACGACAAGCGTGGGCTGAACTCGCCGTAATAGGTATTCGGGCCGGACTGGCTGTCGTCCTGGCCGTTGTAGAAGATCCGGTCGAGGAAGAAAAAGTTGTCGCCGTATTTCCACGCATCGGCATGCTCGAACGTCACGGTCTGCTGGATGCGTGGGTTGATCTGGAAATCCTTGCCATACAGGTAGCTCAGGCTGTTGCTCTGCCATTGGAGCAGGTCGCCTGCCACGGCCTGTCCCCCTGCCAACAAAGATCCCGCAACGATCAGATTGGTGCACGTGCGTTTCATTCGGTTTGCTCCCAAAGGTAAGTGGTATCGCGTTTCTTGTCGTCAGCGCTCTGGTGTGGCGCTTTTTCTACGGATAAACATCCGTTCGGTCAGCTTTTTGTTTGTGACAAGAGCTGAAAACAGCGGCGTCGGTCAGGATCCGATTGTTATTTGGAGACGTCCGGATTCGAACGGCCGCGCAGGATACGGGCTTGCATGGAGGGGCTCAAGTGCGTTGCGACAGCGCATGGGCAACGGATGCGGGGCGTGAGTGTGGAACGTGTGCATGGGGTGCTTTCCTCTTGTTGTTATTGTTGAGGCGCAGGCGGCCGCTGACGGGCGACCGGCGTGTGCCGGTCTGCCTGTCTGCGGTATTGCTGTGGATCGAGGCTTGCTCGGGTGGACTAGTTGGTCCGTGCACCTTGGGTGATCCAGGCGCCAATCAAATCGCGCTCCTGCTGGGTCATCTGGGTGATATTGCCCAGTGGCATGATCTGGGTGGTCACGGCCTGGGCCTGGATGCGCGCGGCTTCCTGCTGGATCTGCTGTGGCGTATCGAACATCACCCCGCCCGGCGCCGCGCTGAACAGCGGGCTGGTGGGCTTGGCCGAATGGCAGACCGAGCAGCGTTCCTGGATCACGCTGTGGACTTTATCGAATGACGGGCCCTGGGCATTGGAAGCCTGGGCAGGCGCGGGCGCCTGCGCTGGTACTGCGGGTTTGGCGCCGCCGCCCACCGCCGTCTCCGGCAGTGGCTGATACTCGATCACGCCGGGCACCTTCGCGACTTCCGGCGCGCCAGGCATCGGCTTGGGACCGGTGACATAAGCCAGGCAGATCATCGCCAAGGCGCCCACCGGCAACGTCCAGGCAAACCGATTGCTGTCATGACGCGTGTTGAAGTAATGCCGCACCAACACCGCCGCCACTGCGATACCCGCCAGGATCAGCCAGTTGTATTGGCTGCCGTAGGTGCTTGGGAAGTGGTTGCTGATCATGATGAACAGCACCGGCAGGGTGAAGTAGTTGTTGTGGCGCGAACGCAACAAGCCTTTGGCCGGCAGCGCCGGGTCGGGGGTGCGGTTCTCGGCGATAGCCGCTACCAGCGCACGCTGGGCCGGCATGATGATGCGGAACACGTTGCCGACCATGATCGTACCGATGACGGCACCGACATGCAGGTAGGCGCCGCGACCGCTGAACACCTTGCTGAAGCCATAGGCCGCGGCGATCAACAGCACGAACAGAATCAGGCCGAGCAGGGCGGGGCGCTTGCCCAGGGCCGAATCGCAGAGAAAGGAATAGATGAACCAGCCGACCAACAACGAGCCGAGGCCCAGGGCGACGCCTTCAGGGCCGCTCAGGCTGCTGCCGGGGGCCAGCAGGTAGACGGTCGGGTTCCAATAGAACACCACGCACAACAGCGCGATGCCCGACATCCAGGTGAAGTAGGCTTCCCACTTGAACCAGTGCAGGTTGTCCGGCATGGCCGGTGGTGCGAGTTTGTATTTTTCCAGGTGATAGATACCGCCACCGTGGATGGCCCACAAGTCGCCGGCCAGGCCGCTCTTGGGGTTGACGCGATTGAGGTTGTTTTCCAGCCAGACGAAGTAGAACGACGCGCCGATCCAGGCTACGCCAGTGATCATATGAACCCAGCGAATGCTCAGGTTCAGCCATTCCAGCATATGTGCTTCCACAGTCTTTACCTCTCGCCCGTCACGCTTGTTTTCGCGTGATCGGACCTTCTCTTATTGGTGGGGGGCGAGGATCAAAAACTCATCCTCTTTGAAAAAATGCTCATCGCAGTTGTTGCCTGTGCCACTGCGATCAACCACCAGGAAGTCATCCCGCTTTTCGATCGTCAGCACCGGGTGGTGCCAGACGCCGCGATGGTAATTGATGCCCTGCCTGCCGTTGGTGACGAAGGCGCGGACCAAGCCTGATACAGGTGCATCGCCAAGTGGCGCGACCACGATCAGAAAGGGGTTGCCGAGCAGCGGAATGAAGGCCTGGCTGCCCAGCGGATGGCGCTCCAGCATGCGCACGGTCAGTGGCATCTCCAGCGCGTCGGCGCGGAAGATGCTGATGATCGCCTTGTCGTCCGGCGTGGCGGTTTCCACCGTCGCCAGGCGATGAAAGCGCATGGTCGAACCGTCGTTGATCATGAAGTGATCGCTGCCGTCGGTTTCGATCACGTCACCGAACGGGGCGAAGGCTTCTTTGGTCAATGGTTCGATCTTGAGAGTGCGCATGCTGGTCTTCTTTACCTTGAATTCATTGTTGTCTGTTCTATTGCTATCGCGAGCAGGCTCGCTCCCACATTTGACCGCCTACCCTGTGGGAGCGAGCCCTGCTCGCGATTGGCTTCACCGCTATTTAGCGACCTTGCCAAGCACCCGCAGGCGACTCACGCCACCATCCGGGAACACGTTCAGGCGGATATGGGTGATTGGCCCCAGCGCCTTGATCTGTTCGGCGAAGGTGTGTTCGGCGTGCATTTCCAGCTTCTGGCTCGGCAGCAGCTCGCGCCAGAACAGCGATTGGGTTTCGATCTGGCTGTCGGTGCCACCTTTGACGAACGCGCCCTGAATCGAGCAGCTGTCCGGGTAATTGCCCTTGAAGTGCAGGGTGTCGACGACGACTTGTTCAACGATACCGGCATGGCCCAGGGCGACGATTACCCAGTCATTGCCAGGCGTGCGACGACGGGCGGTTTCCCAGCCATCGCCCATGTTGATGCCGCGGCCCGGGTTGAGAATGTTGCTCATGCGGCCGAAGTGCTCGTCGGAGCAGGCCAGGGCGCGCCCGCCATTGAGGGCGGCGGCCAGGTCGATCTGTTCGTTGTCGCCCACGGCGGACCAGTCGCGATACGGAACACCATAGACCCGCAGGCGAGCCACGCCGCCATCCGGATAAATGTTGAAGCGCAGATGGCTGAATGCTTGCTCGTTGCTGATTTCGTGGTAGTGGTGGCTGTTGCCTTGCAGCTCGACGGCCGACAGCACTTCAGTCCATTGGGTGTTTTCGTCCGGCTCGCCTTCGGCCAGGAAGCAGGCTTCCAGGGAAGCCGATGGCGGGTAGTTGCCGGTGAAGAATGAAGTGTCGATGTCCACGCCCTTGATCGAGCCCGGCACGCCCAGGCGGATCACCGCGCTGTCGTAGCCTTCGAAGCGCTTGCGGCGCGACTCCCAGCCATCCATCCACTTGCCGTTGTCATCGAACACGCCCTCCTTCCACACGGCCGGAGTCGGCTGGAACAGGCGGTTGGCGTCGGCGAACCAGTCGTCGGTGACCGAGATGATCTTGGTGCCCAGGCGGGCGTCGGCCAGGTTGACGAACTTTTCGAACGGTACGGCGTAAGCTTTCATTCTTCTTGTCTGCCTTTGATAAGTTGGCTGGGGATGCTTGCAGGACCTGTCTTCAGGAGCCGCTCGCTAAAGGGTCAGTAATCGGAACAACGCGATCTTGTTGATCTCTGCCAGCGCGCATTTGAATTCGGCGTCTGCCGAGTGGTGGATGCGCGTCTCGAACGCGGCGAGGATCTGGTGCCGGTTGCTGCCTTTTACCGCCATGATGAAGGGAAACTTGAACTTGGCTTTATAGGCCTCGTTCAGCTCGGTGAAGCGCTGGAACTCTTCGGCCGTGCATTGGTGGATACCGGCGCCAGCCTGTTCGTTGGTGCTGGCTTCGGTCAGTTGTCCCTGGACGGCGGCTTTGCCGGCCAGGTCCGGGTGAGCGTTGATCAGGGCCAGTTGGCTGGCGTGATCGGCACTCAACAGGATGTCGCTCATGCGCTGGTGCAGGGTCTCGATCTCGTCGATCGAAGGGTCCTGCCCCAGGTCGAAGGCCTTTTCGGCCACCCATGGCGAATGTTCGTAAATGTCAGCGAAGGCTTTGACGAACGCTTCGCGGCTCAAGGTGGAAGGCTTGAGGGTTTGGAAAGCGGTCATTTGCACGCTCCCTGATACGGATGGGTCTGCTGCCAATGGCGAGCGATGTCGACGCGGCGACTGAACCACACCTGCTCATGACCCTTGACGTATTCGAGGAAACGCTTGAGGGAGGCCAGGCGCGCGGGGCGGCCGATCAGGCGGCAATGCAGGCCGATGGAAAGCATCTTCGGCGCTTCGGCGCCTTCGGCATACAACACGTCGAAAGCGTCCTTGAGGTACTGGAAGAAATCGTCGCCCTTGTTGAAACCCTGCACTTGGGTGAAGCGCATGTCATTGGTGTCCAGGGTGTAAGGGATGACCAGGTGCGCCTTGCCGGTGGGGTTGTTTGGCTCCCAGTAGGGCAGGTCGTCGTCGTAGGTGTCGCTGTCGTAGAGGAAGCCGCCTTCTTCCATCACTAGCCGGCGGGTGTTCGGGCCGGTGCGGCCGGTGTACCAGCCCAGCGGACGCTCGCCAGTGATTTCGGTGAGGATGCGGATCGCTTCGAGCATGTGCTCGCGTTCCTGGGCCTCGTCCATATATTGGTAATCAATCCAGCGATAGCCATGACTGCAGATTTCGTGGCCGGCGGCGACCATCGCGCGAATCACGTCCGGATGGCGCTGGGCAGCCATGGCCACGGCGAAGATGGTCAGTGGTATATCGAACTCCTTGAACAGCTTGAGGATCCGCCAGACCCCTGCGCGGCTGCCATACTCGTACAGCGACTCCATGCTCATGTTGCGCTCGCCCTGCAGCGGTTGCGCCGCGACCATCTCCGAAAGGAACGCTTCGGACTCCTTGTCGCCATGCAACACGTTGCGCTCGCCACCTTCCTCATAGTTGAGTACGAAGGAGAGGGCGATGCGGGCATTGCCCGGCCATTGGGGATGGGGAGGGTTACTGCCGTAACCGATCAGGTCGCGTGGGTAGTCAGCGCTCACTGCAGTCTTCCTTCTTGTTCGAACCATGTAGGTGGCGCCCTGGCGATGGGTATCGGGCTGGCGTCACGACGATGGACTGATTGTATACAACTTTGTCTTCGACTTGTAAGCCTGTTTTTTGCATTTTTTACCGCCACCGTTGCCGTATCGGCGCTGCAAGAAACTTGCCTACCCAGTCAGCTAATGTTGCATTAGCCCTTATATGCCCGGGGTTGGGGTAAAAACAAATGACGATTGCCGTGGTTGGCGAAGTGAAGCAGATATCTGTTTTTTATTGTGTACAATTCAGATTTAAAGTGTCTTAATTCGCTCACTGCCGTGATCTTTCGTGCTTCGAAATGGTGCGGCTTGTCTTTCAACTGACTCAGGAGGCGCCGTGCCTGGCTGTTCCGCATCCGGGCACGCACAATCGATGGGACGTCTGACTACACACGTTTTAGATGCCGCACACGGCTGTCCAGGCAGCGCGATCAAGATCGAACTGTATCGCGTCGAAGGTTCAGAACTGCAACGGGTTGCCAGTGCAGTGACCAACAGCGATGGCCGTTGTGACGCACCACTGCTGCAAGGAGACGACTACCGCAGCGGCGTTTACCAGATCCAATTCCACGCCGGCGATTACTACCGCGCCCGTGGCGTGCAACTGTCCGAGCCGGCGTTCCTGGATGTGGTGGTGCTGCGCTTTGGCATTTCGCAAGAGCAGGAGCATTACCATGTGCCGTTGCTGATTTCGCCCTACGCCTATTCAACCTATCGAGGCAGCTGAGCCCCAAGCAGCTGCCTTGCCCTGGAAGCGACTGCGCATAGAGCTTCTTTGGTTTTTAGCCCGCTCACACTGCGGGCTTTTTTTCGCCTATCAAATAGGCGAGGGCCTTATCGCGAGCAAGCTCGCTTCCACAATCGAATGCGTTTCAACTGTGGGAGCGAGCCTGCTCGTGAAGATTTTTTCTCAGCGGCTCAGCAAGGAAGCCGCCCCGGCCCCGCTGAACAACCCGGCGCTGACCCGGTTGAACCAGCTCTGGCCCTTGCCCGTGCGCAGATAGCGGGCAGCGCCATGGGCACCGAGGCCATACGCCAGCTTGCAGAGCAGGTCGAGCACGGTCCAAGTGGCGATCATCACCAGCAGTTGCGGCAAGAACGGCTGCTCGGCACTCAGGAATTGCGGCAGGAATGCCGCGAAGAAAAGGATGTCCTTCGGGTTGCTCGCGCCGAGTACGAACGCACGGCCGAACAGCGCGCGGAAACGCGGAATGGGGGCGGCTTGAGGTACCTCGGCACCCTGGGAAGGCTGGCGCGATTGCTGCCAGCTCTGCCAGGCGAGGTAGAACAGGTACAGCGCGCCGACGATTTTCAAGGCGCTGAACAACTGCTCCGACGCCAGCAACAGGGCACCGAGCCCCAGCGCCGACGCACTCAACAAGCAGATCGATGCCACCACTCCACCAAGGAAAGCCGGGTAGGATCGGCGCAAGCCGTAGTTCAGGCTGTTGCTGATCATCAGTAACGATAACGGGCCGGGGATAAGGATTACCACCAACGCGGCACCACTGAACAACAACCAGGTTTCCAGATTCATTGCTTTGCTCCTGACGTACAAAAGCCCCACCCGACAGGGTGAGGCGGGTAAGGCTCGTGCCGCTTACAAGAAGATGAACTTGGCGATAAAGATCGCACAAAGCACCCAGAGACTGACGGATATTTCCTTGTGTTTACCGGTGCCAGCCTTGAGCACGACGTAAGTGATGAAGCCGAGCGCGATGCCATCGGCGACCGAGAACGTCAGAGGCATCATGATGGCGGTGACGATCGCTGGAATGCTGTCGGTCGCTTCGTCCCATTCGATATGGGCCATGCCACCCATCATCAGCATGGCGACATAGATCAGGGCGCCGGCTGTCGCATAAGCAGGGATCATCCCGGCCAGCGGCGCGAAGAACATGGCGGCGATGAACAGCACACCGACCGTGACTGCGGTAAGCCCCGTGCGGCCACCGGCCGCGACTCCGGCGGCGCTTTCCACGTAGCTGGTCACGGGCGGCACGCCGACCATGGCGCCGAACACGCTGGAGGCGCTGTCCGCCTTCAACGCCTTGGACAGGTTTTCGATCTTGCCATCCGGTTTCACCAGACCGGCGCGCTGGGCCACGCCCATCAGCGTCCCGGCGGTATCGAACATATGTACGAACAGGAAAGCCAGCACCACGCTGATCATGCTGACGTTGAACACACCGACCACGTCCATGGCCATCCAGGTCGGTGCCAGGCTGGGCGGCGTGGACATCACGCCGTTGTATTGCACCAGCCCCAGGCCCCAACCGGCCAGGGTCACGGCGATGATGCTGATGAGGATCGCGCCGAACACGCGGTGGTAGCTCAGCACGGCAATCATCAGGAAGCATACGGCAGCCAGCAGCGGTCCCGGTTCATGCAGCGAGCCCAGCTTGATCAGCGTGGCGGGGCTGTCGACGATGATGCCGGCGGTCTTCAGGCCGATCAGCCCGAGAAACAGCCCGACCCCCGCGCCCATCGCGTAGCGCAGGCTCACCGGGATGCTGTTGAGCAGCCATTCACGCACCCGTGACAAGGTCAGGAACATGAACAGCACGCCGGAAATAAACACCGCGCCCAAGGCAGTTTCCCAGTTGTAGCCCATGGTGCCGACCACGGTGTAAGTGAAAAAGGCGTTTAATCCCATGCCCGGCGCGAGGCCCACCGGCCAGTTCGCGTAGAGGCCCATCAGCAGGCAACCCAGGGCGGCGGCAATGCAGGTGGCGACGAACGCGGCGCCATGATCGATGCCCGCGTCGGCCATGATGTTGGGGTTGACGAAAATGATGTAGGCCATGGTGATGAAAGTCGTCACACCGGCAATCAACTCGGTCTTCACCGTGGTGCCATGCAAGCTGAGTTTGAAGATGCGCTCCAGCCAGCCACTGCGTGATGGCGGCGAAAGATCCAAGGTCTGGGCTTCGGGTTTGCGGCTTTCCACAGCGAGTACTCCTCAAGAGTTTTATTGTTATTTCCGGCACCGCACGCCCCCTGAGGGTGGCGGCGAGGCATTGAGGCAGGTAAGGCTGGCGTAGTAGTTGACTTGTTGGTCAGGAACTCGCACGAAGCGAATTATGCTTTTGTATACAAATAAAGCAAATAATGTTTTCTGTTTTGTTGACGAAATTTCAAGCGATAGGGATATATCCCTTCTGCGGACGCTATCGCGATTGAGCTCGCTCCCACAGTGGACTGTGATGAATGCAAGATTTGTGGTCACCGCTGAACGCTGTGGGAGCGAGTTTGCTCGCGATAGCGTTGGGTCAGACGCTTTCACTCGCCAGATTTACCCAAGGCCAGGTTCACCGCCAGCCAGCCATCCACCGCCGCTTCCCCGGCCTCGGCAAACACCCGCTCCAGCAATTTCACTTGTTCGCGGCGTAGCGCCTGTTCGAATCGCTGGCCCTCGGCGGTCAGCTCCAACAATCGTTTGCGCTTGTCGGCCTCGGACGCGACGCTGTTGACCAGATGCATTTCCATCAATTGCCGCAATGGCATGTTCAATGCCTGTTTGGTCACGCCCAGCAGCGCCAGCAACTCCTTGACGCTCAAGGATGGGTAACGGGCGATGAAAAAGACGATGCGCTGATGCACTCGGCTCAAGCCCCGGCGTTCGAGCATTTCATCGGCCTTGGCGGTGAAAGCCTGGTAACCAAAGAAGAATGCTTCCATGGCCATTTGCTGGGAGGTGGGGTTTTTAAGGTCAAGCATATTGACGTTTCCAGAAAGAGCGGGGTAATTTCAGTCAAGCAGTTTGACTTATATTTCCAACGCTTCGCTACAGGTGACCCCATGGCTTTTTCCGAACGTGTCTCGCGCCTCAAAAGTTCTCTTATCCGCGAAATCCTCGCCGCGGCGCAGCGCCCGGAAGTGATGTCGTTCGCCGGTGGCCTGCCGGCCGAAGCCATGTTGCCAAAAGTGGAGTGGGCGGCGATGCCGTTGTCCATGGGGCAATACGGCATGAGCGAAGGTGAGCCGGCCCTGCGCGAAGCGTTGGCGGCGCAGGCGCGGTCGTTAGGGCTGGCTTGTGAGGCGAGCCAGGTTTTGGTGGTCAGCGGTTCCCAGCAAACCCTCGACCTGACGGCGAAGTTGTACATCGACGTCGGCACCGAGGTGATGCTCGAGGCACCTACCTACCTGGCGGCCTTGCAGATCTTCCAACTGTTCGGCGCCGACTGCATCACCGTCCCCCTTGAGGCGGATGGCCCGGACCTGGAACAACTGCGGGCGCGCCTGGAGCGGCATCGCCCGGCGTTCATCTACCTGATCCCGACGTTCCAGAATCCATCGGCGGTACGCTACAGCGAGGCCAAGCGCGATGCCGTGGCGGCGCTGCTGGATGAATTCGGCGTGACCCTGGTCGAAGACGAACCCTATCGCGAACTGACCTTCGACGGTGGCAGCGCCACGCCAATCGCCAGCCGCTTGAAAACGGCCAGCTGGATCTACACCGGCACCGTGTCGAAAACCCTGCTGCCGGGGCTGCGCGTGGGTTACCTGATCGCCAGTCCGGACCTGTTCCCGCACCTGCTGCGGCTCAAGCAGTCGGCGGACCTGCACACCAATCGCATCGGCCAATGGCAGGCGCTGCAGTGGATTGGCACCGAGCAATATCGCCGCCATATGCAGGAGTTGAGGGATTTCTATCGGGATCGGCGCGACCGCTTCGAGGCTGCATTGCAAAGGCACTTTGCCGACATCGCCGATTGGAACACGCCCCAGGGTGGGCTTTTTTTCTGGCTGACGCTCAAGCAACCGCTGGACACCCGCACCTTGCTCGCCGCAGCGCTGGCGGCTGACGTGGCGTTCATGCCAGGGGAACCGTTTTTCCCTGAGCCAGACAAGCATCCTGGCCACTTGCGCTTGAACTTCAGCCACATCGATCCGGCGCGACTGGATGAAGGGTTGAAGCGGTTGGCGGGGGTGGTACGGGGGGCGTTGGCGGCCAGGGCAGCTTGAAATATCCAGTGGATGGGCCGACCCCATCGCGAGCAAGCTCCCACAGGGGACCGTGCATGATTGCAGATTTGTAATCAGCACCAGCCTCCTGTGGGAGCGAGCTTGCTCGCGATGAGGCCTTGAAGCTCACCACAAAACAATCAGACCGCCGAAAACCGCTTATCCAGATAATCAATGATCACCTTGGATTCATACATCCAGGTGGTCTCGCCATTTTCTTCAATGCGCAGGCACGGCACCTTGATCCTGCCGCCCTGTTCCAGCAGCGTCTGGCGATCCTGCTCGTTGTTCTTGGCATCGCGCAAGGCCACCGGTACGTTCAGGCGACGCAGGGTCCGGCGAGTCTTCACGCAGAAGGGGCAGGCATGAAATTGATACAGGGTCAGGCTGCGAGCGGCCTGGTCGACTTGCGCCTGGGCGTCGGCCGGGCGCTGTTTCTTGCCGGGGCGGGTGATGAAATCGATAAGGATGATGAGCTGGCCCAGGCCAACTCGAAGCGCTTTGACGATCACGTTATAGCCTCACGGCAGGGAAGAAGAGGGCGCGCAGCTTACCTGATTTTTCGCAGGCGAAAAAAAACCGGCGATCAATGCCGGTTTTCTTCGAGCGACGTTTTTATTTGATCAGGCTTAGGAATTCCATGCGGGTCGCCGCATTTTCGCGGAATTCGCCCAGCATCACTGAAGTGATCATCGACGAGTTCTGCTTTTCCACACCGCGCATCATCATGCACATGTGCTTGGCCTCGATCACCACCGCCACGCCCAGGGCACCGGTCACCTGCTGGACCGCATCGGCGATCTGGCGACTGAGGTTTTCCTGGATCTGCAGGCGACGGGCGTACATATCGACGATGCGCGCGACCTTCGACAGGCCCAATACCTTGCCGCTCGGGATGTAGGCCACATGGGCCTTGCCGATAAACGGAAGCAAATGGTGTTCGCACAGCGAGTACAACTCGATGTCCTTGACCAGCACCATCTCGCTGTTGTCGGAGCTGAACAAGGCACCGTTGGTGACTTCTTCCAGGGTCTGTTCATAACCGCGGCAAAGGTACTGCATGGCCTTGGCAGCGCGCTTGGGCGTGTCGAGCAGGCCCTCGCGGGAAACGTCCTCGCCCAATTGGCCGAGAATCGCGGTGTAATTCTGTTCCAGAGACATGAAACTACCTGTGGGATTTTACGCAAAGGGCAAGGGTACGGTGGCGGACACGGCGCTGCAAGCTCGGCAATCGAGCGGTTACTCGTCGCGGCCTTCCATCATGGTGCGCTTGAGCATCACGTAGACCGCACCGGCGCCGCCGTGCTTCGCCTGGCAGGAGGTGAAGCCGAGCACTTGCGGGTGCTGGCGCAGCCAGGTGTTGACGTGGCTCTTGATCATGGGGCGCTTGCCGTCCAGCCGCACGGCTTTGCCGTGGGTGACGCGTACGCAGCGGATTTCGAATCTGGTGGCTTCGGCCAGGAAGGCCCAGAGGGTCTCTCGGGCTTTTTCGACGGTCATGCCGTGCAGGTCGAGGCTGCCTTCGAAGGGGATCTGGCCTACCTTCAGCTTGCGCATCTGGCTTTCCTGAACGCCGTCGCGCGCCCACATCAATTCATCTTCGGGGCCGACGTCGATGACGAACTGATCGGACAAGCCATCCACGGTCGTCGCGTCGGTGCGCACGGTGGCGGCTTGGCGCAGCTTGGCGATTTGTGCGCGATCGGCCTTGGGTTTGCCCGTTTCGGCGCGATCGTGTTTGATTGGTTTTACGCCCTGGATCGCACTTTTGAACAGGGAAAAGTCGTCGTCTTGCATGTCAGCCTCCGCGAAGGCCGGCCAGTTTACCCAACTCCCGGGGATTAGGGCGCGACAAAACGTCGGATGGCGGATCAGTCGTGTTTTTTCATCAGATGCGGAGCCATGGCCAGCTCCAGGGATTGGCGGGCGCGACGGCGGCAGCGCCGCCAGAGCCAGATGCCCAACAGCAGTACCAGCAGTCCGATTGCCAGGATGACCGCCGAACCCAGCGGTGTGGCGTTCAGCTCGCCCAGTGCGGGCGGGCGGCCAAGCAGGCTTGCGGCGCCAGCCATCGCCAGTAGCACGCCGAGCGTCGCCAGCAGGGCCGCGATCCCCGCGCCGATACGAAATCGCCAGTTGCTCGGGCCCTTGGGCCGCAAGCGACGTGCGTCAAAACCATCGGATATCTTCATTCCGACCTTCCTCAATGGGTATCGGCCCTTCGACCGGAAGATGTTCGGGTTGTTCCTGATACTCCAGTAATTGAAGCAAATGAGAGGCTTTTGCGGATGAGCGGCGCAGCAGGCCGCTCATCGAGCGCTATCAGGTGAAATCGTGGGTCAAGGCCAGCGTGGCGAAGTTGTCTGCCATGATCGCCATTTCGGTCTGGTGTACGTGATCGGCGCTGAGTACGCCGCCCTTGTGCGGCAGATCACGAGTGGCGCAGGCGTCCTCGACCAGGGTGCAACGAAAGCCCAGGTTCTTGGCTGCCCGCACCGTGGTGCTGACGCTGGAGTGGCTCATGAAACCACAGACGATCAGGTCCAGGGGACCGAGGTCCTCCAGGCGCTTCTTCAGGTCAGTGCCGTGGAAAGCGCTCGGCAGCAGTTTTTCGATCACGGTTTCGTCGCCCTGGGGTTCAAGGCCCGGAATGAATTCGCCGCGCTCACCCTGTGGATCGAACAGCCCGCCATGGGTGCCCAGGTGGCGCACATGTACGATCGGCCGGCCGGCGGCGCGGGCAGCGCCGAGCAATTGCTTGATGTTCGCGACCGCCGCATCCATGCCGCTCAGGGCGAGGGGGCCGGCGAGGTATTCTTTCTGGGCATCGATGATGATCAGGGTCGCTTGACTCAGGTTGGCCGCTGCGTAACCGCGGCCGCTGAGTTGAAACATCGTTTTTGGAACGGACATTCTGGGGCTCCTTCGAGTGGGGCTTTTGCGACATTGTCCTCTGGCGGAGCGGTTCTGTGAATCGCTTCCATCACAAGCACCGTCGTTGCTGGCCTACAGCCTTGTCAAGATAGACATCTTGTTCAATAGGGTTGACGGAAAACGGAAGGATCCTACGATTGCAGCGATATTTACTGTCGTCCTTGGAGCGCGTTTGGGTAGGCATGCGTTTGGCTGGTAGACTCGCCCGTCGATTTTCCTGGAGTTTGCCGCCGTGATCACTTCCCGCCTTCGTACCCTGCGCGACCATATCCGTTGGGCCGTCAGCCGTTTCCATGGGGAGGATCTGTTCTTTGGCCATGGCACCGACAACGCCTGGGACGAAGCGCGCCAGCTAGTCCTGGGCGCGTTGCACCTGCCCTGGGAAATTGCCGACAGCTATCTGGACTGCCGTCTAGAAGACGAGGAGTTGGTGCATGTGCAGCGTCTGCTGCGCCGACGTATCGCTGAGCGCATTCCGGCCGCTTACCTGTTGGGCGAGGCCTGGTTCTGCGGCATGTCGTTCATCGTCGACGAACGCGTGCTGATTCCTCGTTCGCCCATTGGCGAGTTGATCGAAAAACGCTTCGAGCCTTGGCTGGGCCAGGAGCCCGCGCGAATCCTCGACTTGTGTACCGGCTCCGGTTGCATCGGGATTGCCTGCGCCTACGAGTTCCCCGAGGCCGAGGTGGTGTTGGCCGACCTGTCGTTCGAAGCGCTGGAAGTCGCCAACCAGAACATCGAGCGCCACGGTGTGGACGAACGGGTGTTTACCGTCCAGGGCGATGGTTTCGATGGGCTTCCTGGGCAACGTTTCGACCTGATCGTGTCGAACCCGCCCTACGTCGACGCGGAAGATTTCGCCGACATGCCCCAGGAATACCAGCACGAGCCTGAGCTGGGCCTGGCCTGTGGCGACGACGGTTTGAACCTGGTACGCCGGATGCTCGCCGAGGCGGCCGATCATCTGACGGACAAAGGATTGTTGATCGTCGAAGTGGGCAACAGCCAGGTTCATGTCGAGGCGCTTTATCCAGAAGTCGACTTCGCCTGGCTGGAGTTCGAGCGCGGTGGGCACGGCGTGTTCATGCTCAGCGCCGAGCAGTGCCGTGAGCACCAGGCGTTGTTCGCTTCGCGGGTTTGACGCTGGCTGTGTTGGCGACCGCGTTCGTGGCGAGGGGATAAATCCCCTCGCCACGGGAGTTGCGTCAGACACTTCTGAGCAGCCATCAATGCCGCGTAGCAATCCAGATCAGCAATCCGGCCTGGAACATCGCAAACGCCACCAGGCAGGTGATGGTGAAGCGCAGGCCCGTGTCTTCACGCTTGAACTTATTGACCTTCTCTTCCTGCTTCTGCAGCTTGACTTCCTGCTCCGCCAGATTCTGCTCGGCCTGTTGCAACATCTGCGCGGCTTCGAGAATCTCGACGAACTGCAGCTTCTCGGTGTTCCAGTCGCCCAGCAGCTCGCCAACCTGGGCTTGCTTGACGCTGCCCTTGAGGTGTTGGGCATCGGCGTAGACCACTTCGAAGCCGTGGGCTTTGAGGAAGTGATCACGACGCAAGCGGGTGTCTTCGTTCAGCGCGTCCTTATTGTTCAGGTCAGTACCGTCAACCCGATAGGTCGACCAACGCTTCTTGGCCCAAGTGATGCCCTGGGCGGCGAGGAAGCGACCTATGCCCCGGTTCAGGGGCTCGACTTGCAAGCTGTCGGGCGAGAAGAACAGGCGTTTCTCGACGTGGTCGGCCCACACGTCGAGGTGATTCTGTTCCTTGCGCACTCGCTGGCCGGGCAACTGAATGCTCATGCGCAGCAAGCTGCGTTCCTTGCTATGGCGCTCGGCATAGCTGAACTCGACAAACCGCAGCGGCCGCGCACCGGTGGCGCGATCGGTCTTGAGCGGGGCCAGCCGAAGCATCTTGTGATGTTCGGCCTCAACGTCCGTCCAAGGCAGCTCGGGCGCCGATGGGCCTGCTGGCGCGGCCGCTTCGGCGGCGATGTCGGGAGAAGTCTGAGTCTCAGTCATAACGGCAAAAATCCTGTCCAGGCCGGCTTGTCGGCAGCCATTGCGCTGTCCGACACCGGTTTATCGGCCGGGTTTGCCAAGACTAGAGGGCTATAGGCCACCAAACGCGCTTAACGGGCGGCCAACGTGCCAATAAAACCCAGGATGTGGGCACTGAGCTCCGCCGCCAGGGGCAGGTTCGGATCCTTGTAGGAGGCCAGTTGCCGCTTGACGTCGTTGGGCACGATGCGCATCACATGGTTCATGCCCTTGATCTGCGCCAGTTCGGCGTCGGGCTTGGCCACTTTCAATTGCCGGGCATCGTTGACGCTGACCTGGATATCGTGGCTGCCCTGGATGATCAGCGCCGGCATTTTCAGGGCTGCGAAGGCCTGGGCCGGATCCTGGCGGAACAGCGAGATCAAGTAAGGCTGCACGCTGGGGCGAAAGATGACCTGCAGTTGCGCAGGAACATTCGGGTCGGGATGGCCGGCCTTGAGGCTGTCGAGTGACTCGTTGCTGCGCAGCATCAGCGGCGGTGGTAGGCGGGCGCTGAGTTGCTGGCGCAAGACCTCGTCGATGGGGCGCGCGCTGCCGGCCACCGAGATGACCGCCGCCGCGTTGGCCTGGGGCGCGGCGAGGCTGGCGATCAGCGCCCCTTCGCTGTGGCCCAGCAGGATCAATGGGCCCAGGCGAGGATCGGCGGCCAGCTTGTGGCTCCAGGCCACGGCGTCGGCTACGTAGGCTTCGACGCTCAGGTTGCGTTCGTCCGGTGTGGCGGCGAGGCTGGCGGCCACCCCGCGCTTGTCGTAGCGCACGCTGGCGATGTTCTGCCGGGCCAACACCCAGGCCAGGCGCTTGAGGCTGTCATTGCGCCCGCCTTCGGGGTTGTTTCCGTCACGATCCGTAGGGCCAGAGCCAGAAATGATCAGGACGACGGGCACCGGCGTGTCGGACTTTGGCAGCAGCAGGGAGCCGAAAAGTTCACCATTGCCGGTGTCGAGGCTGATGGGACGTTGCAGGACGGTGGCCTGGGCGACGCCGCAGACCAGGCCCGTGAAGAGGGTAAGGCTCAACACAAACAGTTTTAACATCATGACGCCATGAGTTGCGAAGGTGCCGGTTGGACTGGCGGGCATTGATAAGGTTCGAGGATGAACTACTCGGGGAGCCTGCGTATACTGGCGCCCATCTCGATTTCTCAGCGATTTCTCGGAGCACCCTGCATGTCCGGCAATACCTACGGCAAGCTGTTCACCGTCACCACCGCGGGCGAAAGCCATGGCCCGGCGTTGGTCGCCATTGTCGACGGCTGCCCGCCGGGCCTGGAGATTTCCCTGGACGACCTTCAGCGTGACCTGGACCGCCGCAAGCCCGGCACCAGCCGCCACACCACCCAGCGCCAGGAAGCCGATGAGGTCGAAATCCTTTCCGGCGTCTTCGAGGGGCGCACCACCGGCTGTGCCATTGGCCTGCTGATCCGTAACACCGACCAGAAGTCCAAGGACTACTCGGCCATCAAGGACCTGTTCCGCCCGGCTCACGCCGACTACACCTACCACCACAAATACGGCGAGCGCGACTACCGCGGCGGCGGGCGCAGCTCGGCCCGGGAAACCGCGATGCGCGTGGCGGCCGGGGCGATCGCCAAGAAATACCTGGCCAGCCAGGGCATCGTCATCCGCGGCTACATGAGCCAACTGGGCCCGATCGAAATTCCGTTCAAGACCTGGGACTCGGTCGAACAGAATGCCTTCTTCAGCCCCGACCCGGACAAGGTGCCGGAGCTGGAGGCCTACATGGACCAACTGCGCCGGGACCAGGATTCGGTTGGCGCGAAGATCACCGTGGTCGCCGAAGGCGTGATGCCTGGCCTTGGCGAGCCGATCTTTGACCGTCTCGACGCCGAGCTGGCCCACGCGCTGATGAGCATCAACGCGGTGAAGGGCGTGGAAATCGGCGCCGGTTTCGCCTGCGTCGCCCAGCGCGGCACCGAACATCGTGACGAACTGACGCCACAAGGTTTCCTGAGCAATAACGCCGGTGGGATTCTCGGCGGCATCTCGTCGGGCCAGCCGATCGTCGCGCACCTGGCCTTGAAGCCGACGTCCAGCATCACCACGCCGGGGCGCTCCATCGATATCCATGGCAACCCGGTGGACGTCATCACCAAGGGCCGCCATGATCCGTGCGTGGGCATCCGCGCCACGCCGATCGCCGAAGCGATGATGGCCATCGTGCTGATGGATCATCTGTTGCGCCATCGCGGCCAGAATGCCGACGTTCACGTCGGCACCCCGGTGCTGGGTCAGCTTTGATGGCTGGCCTGCCGACCGCCGTGGCCTGACGACCATGGCGGCGTTGCCGTACTGGCGGCTTTCCAGTTTCTACCTGTTCTATTTCGCGTTGCTCGGTTCCACTGCGCCGTTCCTGGCGCTGTACTTCGATCACCTGGGGTTCAACGCGGCACGCATCGGCGAGCTGGTGGCGATCCCCATGCTGATGCGCTGCGTGGCGCCGAATCTCTGGGGGTGGCTGGGGGACTACACGGGCCGGCGCCTGGCGATCGTGCGGTTCGGCGCGATCTGCACGCTGCTGAGCTTCTCCCTGATCTTCATCGACAAAAGCTACGCCTGGCTGGCGATGGTCATGGCGCTGCATGCATTCTTCTGGCACGCGGTGCTGCCGCAGTTCGAAGTCATCACCCTGGCTCACTTGAGCGGACAAGCCTCGCGCTACAGCCAGATCCGCCTGTGGGGCTCCATCGGGTTCATCATCACGGTCGTTGTGCTCGGCCGCCTGTTCCAATGGCTGAGCCTGGACATTTATCCGGTGGCCCTGGCCTTGATCATGGGTGGCATCGTGCTGAGCAGCTTCTGGGTGCCCAACGCTCAGCCGGTGCAGGGGCCGCGGGTGGCCGGGGACGGATTCCTGCGGCAGTTGCGCAACCCGGGGGTGCTGGCGTTTTATGCCTGCGTCGGCCTGATGCAAATGAGCCACGGGCCGTATTACACCTTCCTGACGCTGCACCTGGAGCGCCTGGGCTACAGCCGTGGATTGATCGGCGTGCTCTGGGCCGTCGGCGTCGTGGCCGAAGTGTTGGTGTTCCTGTTCATGAGCCGGATCCTGGCGCGGTATTCCGTGCGTCGGGTGCTGATGGTCAGTTTCCTGTTGGCGGCGCTGCGCTGGTTGCTGCTCGGCTCGCTGGCCGAATTCCTCTGGGTATTGTTGTTTGCCCAGGTGCTCCACGCCGCGACGTTCGGCAGCTTTCACGCCGCTGCCATCCACTTCGTGCAACGTAGTTTCGGCCCGCGCCAACAAGGTCAGGGCCAGGCGCTGTACGCCGCGCTGGCCGGCACCGGTGGAGCGCTGGGGGCGTTGTACTCCGGCTATAGCTGGAATGCCATGGGCGCCGGTTGGACATTCAACATCGCCAGCCTCGCAGCCTTCGCTGCAGCCGTTATCATTGCCACACGCATGCAAGAGGACAGGCCATGAGCCTTACCCGTGAACAGCTCGCCCAGCAGATCATCGACGCCGGGCGTTTTTTGTACGGTCGCGGTTGGTCCCCGGCCACCAGCAGCAATTATTCGACCCGTTTAGCGCCCGACCAAGCCTTGCTCACCGTGTCGGGCAAGCACAAAGGGCAGTTGGGCATCGACGATGTGCTCGCCACCGACCTGGATGGCAACAGCCTGGAGCCGGGCAAGAAACCGTCGGCTGAAACCTTGCTGCACACCCAGCTGTATCGCTGGCGCCCACAGATCGGCGCGGTGCTGCACACCCACTCGGTAAACGCCACGGTGCTGTCGCGCCTGACCGGCGAAGCGTTCCTTGACTTTGAAGACTATGAACTGCAAAAAGCCTTCAGCGGCGTCACGACCCATGAGTCCCGGGTCCGCGTGCCGATTTTCGACAACGACCAGGACATCGCGCGCCTGGCCGCCAAGGTCCAACCCTGGCTGGACGCGCATCCCGATTGCGCCGGCTACCTGATCCGTGGCCACGGCCTGTACACCTGGGGGGCGGGCATGAACGATGCGCTGCGCCAGATCGAAGCGTTCGAATTCCTGTTCGAGTGCGAACTCAAGACCCGCGCACTCCTGAACCGATAATTGCTGGAGCCATTGCCATGAGCAGCCTGTCCGTCTACCACGTCTCAAGTCCAGAGATTCCGAACAAGGTACTGACCCACTTCGAGGACATCGCCTCGACCCTGGCCGAAAAGGGCGTGCGGTTCGACCGTTGGGAAGCCGCGACGAAAATCCAGCCCGGCGCCAGCCCGGAAGAAGTGATCGCCGCCTACAAGTCCCAGATCGACCAATTGATGACCGAGCGCGGCTACGTCACGGTCGACGTCATCAGCCTCAACAGCGACCATCCGCAGAAAGCCGAACTGCGGGCCAAGTTTCTTGATGAACACCGGCATGGCGAGGACGAGGTGCGATTTTTCGTCGCCGGTCGGGGCCTGTTTACCTTGCACATCGACGATTACGTCTACGCGGTCCTGTGCGAGAAGAACGACCTGATCTCGGTGCCCGCCGGTACCCCGCACTGGTTCGACATGGGCGAGCACCCGCATTTTGTCGCCATTCGCCTGTTCAACAACCCGGAAGGCTGGGTCGCGAAATTCACCGGCGATGACATCGCCAGCCGCTTCCCGCGCCTGGAGGACTGACGTCGTGACGATCAAAGCCATCCTCACCGATATCGAGGGCACCACCAGCGCGGTGAGTTTTGTCTTCGACGTGCTGTTTCCCTATGCCGCCGAGCACCTGCCGGACTTTATCCGCCACAACGCCGGGCGCGCCGACGTTGCTCAACAGTTGGACGCTGTGCGTCGGGACAGTGGCGAGCCGGACGCTGATATCGAACGGGTTATCGCGATCCTCTTGGGCTGGATCGCCGAGGACCGCAAGGCTACACCGCTCAAGGCGTTGCAAGGCATGGTCTGGGAGCAGGGCTACGAGGCCGGGCAATTGAAAGGCCACGTTTATCCGGATGCGGTGGATGCGCTGAAACATTGGCATCAGCAAGGCTACCGGTTGTTTGTGTATTCCTCTGGCTCGATCCAGGCGCAAAAGTTGATTTTCGGTTGCTCCGAAGCCGGTGACTTGTCGTCGCTGTTCAGCGGTTATTTCGACACGACCTCGGGGCCCAAGCGGGACGTGCAGTCCTACCAGCGGATCAGCGAGGCGGTGGGTGTCGCGCCGGGGGAAATCCTGTTTCTGTCGGATATCGTCCAGGAACTGGACGAGGCCCGTGGCGCCGGGATGGCCACGTGTGGCCTGGCGCGTGACGGGGGAGACCTGTCCGGACACGAAACCGTGGAAAGTTTTGCTCGAATCGATCCGTCCCGGTTCGGCGCTTGAACGGCGGACAAAAAAAATCAGGCCATGGAGCCATAAGCTCCAGGCCTGATCCCGGCACAGCGTGTCAGGCGCTGTGATAGGTCGGTAGCGCGAAGCGATGCTGGCTTTGCAGCATCGCCACAGGCGGCAATTCGCTGGCTTGTTCAGCCAGATCGCGGCGAATGGCACTGATGGCCCAGGACAACTGGTCCCCGGCGTGCAATTGCGCATAGGAAATCGTGCGTTTGAACAGTTTGCCGTCGCTGTTGCGCAAGGTCAGCAGGATCCCGCCATCCGGGCGTGCCTGGGTAGTGACTTCGTAGTTGGAAAACAGCGATGCAAACTTCTCTTGAATCATGTTCATCGTTCATTGCTCCATGGTATGGCAAACCGTGGAGGGGTAGTTGCAGTGTCTGTGCCAGTATTTGATTTGTTAAAAAATCCTTTTAAAACAATAGCTTAATAAATACCTATATTTTTGCTTTCGTGCAACTTGCATGAACGGCCATCGTGCATCCTGCATTTTGCGTGGTCCGACAATTATTTTTGGAACCAAACCGTGTCCCCGCGCTCACGCTTCGCCTGTTCCATGCAGCGGATACAAAACATTGCAAAAACCGCGTGTACAGCCTTGGAATCGCTGGCGTACTTTCGATCCAGATTTCGCATAACCCCACACAAGAACCGCGACCCATAAGGTCGGCCGGGGAAGGATCACCCATGAGTCGTACACCCAGCGACGCTATTACCTGGGGCATGATGTTGCGCAAGTTGCCCGCCATCGCCAGAGCTGTTCCCCGCATTGTCAAAGGCATGAAACTCGCCAACGTCCAGGACCCCGCGCAGCCCTGCGGCCTGGGTTGGTGCTTCGAACAAGCCACGCTACGCAACCCCCGAGGCCCGGCGCTACTGTGTGGCGATACGGTGCTGAGTTATGCACAGGTCAACGAGCAGGCCAATCGCATCGCCCATTGCTTGTTGGCGCGAGGCGTCGCGAAGGGCGACTGCGTAGCGATTTTCATCGAGAACCGTCCACAATTGCTGATCACGGTGCTGGCGGTGGCGAAAGTCGGCGCGGTCAGCGCGATGATCAACACCTCGCAAACGGGGGATGCACTGGTCCACAGCCTCGCATTGGTCGCGCCTGTTGCGGTGGTGGTCGGGGATGAGCGGGTCGCGGTGTTCAACGATGTGCGCGGTCGAACCGCGCTACCGGATGCTCGAACCTGGTGGGTGGCGGACCAGGATGCCTCCTCGGCGCCGTCCGGATTTGTCGACCTGATGGGCACAAGCCAGCAATTCCCCGGCGCCAACCCGGCCAGCAGCCAGCAGGTGTTTTTCAACGATCCCTGTTTCTATCTCTACACCTCCGGCACCACGGGGCTACCGAAGGCGGGGGTGTTCCGCCACGGCCGCTGGATGCGCACGTCCACCAGTTTCGGCCTGATCGCCTTGGACATGCAGCCCGACGACATCGTCTATTGCACGCTGCCGCTGTATCACGCCACCGGGTTATGTGTGTGCTGGGGCGCGGCGATCTGCGGTGCCTCGGGATTTGCGATCCGCCGTAAGTTCAGCGCCAGCCAGTTCTGGAGCGACGTGAGAAAGTATCGAGCGACGACCCTGGGTTACGTCGGTGAGCTGTGCCGTTACCTGGTCGATCAGCCTGCCAGCATCACGGACCGGCAGCACCGCGTGACGAAAATGATCGGCAATGGCCTGCGCCCTGGCGCCTGGGCGGCGTTCAAGACACGTTTCGGCGTTGACCACATCTGTGAGCTTTACGCGGCCAGCGACGGCAACATCGGGTTTACCAACATCCTGAACTTCGACAATACGGTCGGGTTTTCACTGATGGCCTGGGAGCTCGTGCAATACGATCACGACAGCGGCGCGCCCTTGCGCAACCTGCAAGGCCGCATGCAAAAAGTCCCCAAGGGCGAACCGGGCCTGCTATTGGCGCGCATCGACGAAAAGGCGCCGCTGGATGGCTATACCGATCCGGCGAAGACCGAGAAAACCATCCACCGGGACGTTTTCGTCCCGGGCGACCGTTATTTCAACACCGGTGATTTGCTGCGCAACATCGGTTTCGGCCACGGGCAGTTCGTCGATCGTCTCGGCGACACCTACCGCTGGAAAGGCGAAAACGTCTCCACCACGGAAGTCGAGAACGTGCTGCTGCAGCATCCGCAGATTGCCGAGGCGGTGGCCTATGGCGTCGAGATCAACGGCACCAATGGTCGCGCCGGCATGGCCGCGATCACACCGGCCGAATCCCTGGCGACCCTGGACTTCAATGAACTGCTGCGGTTTCTCCAGTGCAAACTGCCCGCCTACGCGGTACCGCTGTTCTTGCGCATCAAGGTGAAGATGGACACCACCGGCACCTTCAAATACCGCAAAACCCGTCTCAAGACCGAGGCTTTCGACCCGTGCCAGACAGGCGATGAGCCGATCTACGCCTGGCTGCCCGAGACCTCGACCTATGTGCCCGTGGACCGGCAATTGGCGATGCGCATCCAAGGGGGACAGTACCGCTATTGATTCTGGCTATGAGCATCGCAGAGAAAAAAGGGATGACAGCCCCGGAGTCCCTCGGGAAACTAGCGGCTTTGTGATGAGCCTGATGGAGTTTTCCCATGTCTGATACAAGCCGCCAGATGACCCCGGAAGAAGCAGCGGAATTTGCCGAGCAGGTCTTCAACGTTGCCCGCCAGGGCGACGCCGCGATGATGGCCGCGCTGCTGAGCAAGGGCTTGCCGCCGAACTTGCGCAATCACAAGGGCGATACCTTGCTGATGCTGGCCGCGTACCACGGGCATGTCGAGACGGTAAAAGTCTTGCTGGAACACAAGGCCGATCCGGAAATCCGCAACGACAACGGTCAGAGTCCCATTGCCGGTGCAGCGTTCAAGGGTGACCTTGCGGTGGTTTCAGCCCTGGTGGACGGTGGCGCGCAAGTGGAAGGCTCCTCGTTCGACGGTCGCACGGCATTGATGATGGCGGCGATGTTCAACCGAGTCGAAATCGTCGATTACCTGATCGGCAAAGGCGCCGACCCGAAGGCCAAGGATGCCAACGGCGTCTCGGCACTTGACGCGGCCAGGACCATGGGCGCGGTGGACACCACGGCGCAATTGGAGAAGTTGTTGGGCTGACCTCGCCAAAGGGAGTGAGGGATGCGCTATCCTTCGCGCCCGAAAAAAACACATCGCCACAGGATCCGCCCATGAAAGCCGTACTCATCGAACTCATCAGCAAAATCAGCTCCGGCTGCCTGGGCGAGGCGGACATCGAGAAGATTGCCGATGAGGCGGCCCAGGCCTACGCCGACCCGGTGGCGTTCCTGGCGGCCAACCCGGACATCAATTACGACGACACTTTCCCCATCGCGCTGGGCGAGTGGGTGGTGGTGGGCAGCTTGCCCGATACCGTGTTGTTCCAGGCGGATACCTACGTCGAGTTGTTCGAGCAGATCGTCGCCTCGTTCGGCCCCGGCGTCGCGTTCAACCTCAAGCCCAAGCAACTGGCCAAGACTGAAGCCCTGACCGCACTCAACCGCATCCAGATCCAGATGAGCAGCCTGAACAAGGAAAACGGTGGCTACGTGCTGATGAATTTCAGCCAGTTGCTCGACGATGAATTGCAGATGGTGCTGGTGTACGGCAACGACGTGCCGCGCGTGCTGGAGTTGTGCGCCGAGGTGGGCATCGCCGCGGCACCGTCCTTGGAAGCGCTCAAGGTCGCGGTTCACGTCTGAAGCAATAAAACGGAACCCTTGCCCAGGGGCCGCTATCCTAAATGGGCATATCACCATTCGGGAGCGACACCATGGGTTCCACTTTCAACGGCCTGATTGGCCTGATTATCCTGGCGCTCGATATCTGGGCGATCATCAACGTACTCAAGAGTGGCGCGGGCACCGGGGCGAAAGTCCTTTGGGTACTGCTGATCCTGCTGCTGCCGGTGTTGGGCCTGATCATCTGGGCGATTGCCGGGCCGCGTGGCAACGTGCGGGTCTGACCGCCCGATAAAAAAAATGCCCGACAGGTCATGACCTGTCGGGCATTTTTATTTGCGCGCCGTTATCAGGCTGTCGCCAACGAGGCCTTCTGCGAAGCGCTCAAGAAACGCAGCAAAGCCAGCAGCGGGAAGGCGCTGCCGACGATCACCACCCACAGCCAGCCGCCGTGTTCGTAGACCGCACTGGCGATGGACGAACCGAACGCACCGCCGACGAAGATGCTGGTCATGTACAGCGCGTTCAGTCGGCTGCGACTTTTGGCGTCGAGGGCGTAGATGGTGCGTTGGCCCAGGACCATGTTCATCTGTACGCAGAAATCCAGGACCACGCCGGTCACCGCCAGGCCAATCACGCTGTAGGCCGGGTGAATGAAGGCGGGCAGGAAACTCAAGCTGGCGAACAGCATCGCCAGCAGCGAAGCGACGCGGGTGTGACCGGCATCCGCCAGGCGCCCGGCTATGGGTGCGGCGATGGCACCGATGGCGCCGACCAGGGCGAACAAGGCGATCTCCGTCTGGGTGAGACCATGGTTGCGCGCCAGCTCCAAGGGCGCGGCGGTCCAGAACAGGCTGAACGTGGCGAACATGCAAGCCTGGTAGAACGCCCGTTGACGCAACTGCGGTTGTTGGCGCAACAAGGTGCCGAGCGATCCCAGCAGCTGGCCGTAGGAAGCGCTGTGATCGGGCTGGCGCTTGGGCACGGTCAGCGCCAGGACGATGCTGATGGCCGCCATCAGCACGGCGGCGATCATGAACATCGCCCGCCAGCCGAAATGATCGGCGACGACGCTGGAGATCGGCCGCGCCAGCAGAATTCCAAGCAACAGGCCGCCCATGATCCCACCGACAACCCGTCCCCGGGATTCCTCGGGTGCCAGGTGCGCTGCCAGTGGAATCAGCACTTGCACCGAGACAGAACTGAAGCCCACCAGTAGCGAGACCAGCAGGAACACATTCGGCTGATCGGTGAAGGCCGCACCCAGTAGGCTGGCTATCGCGACCACGGTGGTGAGGATCATCAAGCGCCGGTTTTCCAGCAGATCGCCCAATGGCACCAGGAAAAACAGGCCCAGGGCATAACCGATCTGGGTCAGCGAGACGATCAGGCTGGCCATGGTGCTGGACAGGCCGACGTCGGGAGCGATCAGTTCGATGATGGGTTGGGCGTAGTAGATGTTGGCGACGATGGCGCCGCAGCAGAAGGCGAACAGCAGGACCATGCCGCGGGTCAGGGTGACGCCGGGCGAGGAGGGATGAGCACTCATGGCAATCTCGTCGATCGATTGAAAGGATGGCGTGAGGCTAAAGACTTGCAGGGCTCTGGAACAGGCTTTGCGGCTGATATCAGTCATGCCCGGGATTAATGATGGCCATCAAATTCCTGTGGGAGCGAGCTTGCTCGCGATAGCGGCTGCTTATTCAGCATCGTTGATGCAGACAGACCGTATCGCGAGCAAGCTCGCTCCCACAGGGTGGGGCTTGGCTGACAGGCGGTGTTTATGTGAGTCGAGTCTTACTGTCCGCTATAGATCTGATCGAAAACCCCACCGTCATTGAAGTGAGTTTTCTGCACGGAGCGCCAGTCACCGAAGGTTTTTTCCACCGACAGGAAATCAACTTTCGGGAAGCGGTCCGTGTATTTGGCCAGCACGGCCGGATCCCGCGGACGCAGGTAGTTGGCGGCGGCAATTTCCTGGCCTTCGGGTGACCACAGGTATTTGAGGTACGCCTCGGCGGCTTCGCGGGAGCCTTTTTTCTCGACCACTTTATCCACGACGCTCACTGGCGGCTCGGCTTCGGCGGACACGCTTGGGTAGACCACTTCGAACTGGTCGCGGCCAAACTCGCGGGCGATCATTTCCGCTTCGTTTTCAAAGGTCACCAACACGTCGCCAATCTGGTTGGTCATGAAGGTCGTCGTCGCGGCGCGGCCGCCGGTGTCCAGCACGGGGGCTTGTTTGAACAGCTTGCCGACGAAATCCTTGGCCTTGTTCTCGTCGCCGCCGTTCTTGAGCACGTAACCCCACGCCGACAGGTAGGTGTAGCGACCATTGCCGGAGGTTTTCGGGTTGGGCACGATCACCTGCACGCCGTCCTTGAGCAGATCAGGCCAGTCCTTGAGCGCTTTCGGGTTGCCCTTGCGCACGATGAAGACCGTGGCCGAGGTGAACGGCGCGCTGTTGTTCGGCAAACGAGTGACCCAGTTTTCCGGAACCAGCTTGCCGTTGTCCGCCAAGGCATTGATGTCGGTGGCCATGTTCATGGTGATGACATCCGCAGGCAGCCCATCGATCACCGAACGCGCCTGCTTGCTGGAGCCGCCGAAGGACATCTGCACGGTGATGTTCTCTTTGTGCTCGGCTTGCCAGTGCTTCTGGAACGCAGCGTTGTAGTCCTTGTAGAAATCGCGCATTACGTCGTAGGAAACGTTCAGCAGGGTTGGGGCGGCGTTGGCCAGGCTGCCGAAGGTCAGGCCGGCGGCGAGAAGGGAGGCGCCAAAGAAGTTCTTCACTGCGAATTCCTTTTTATAGGGGGAGGCGGGCGAGTAGCCAGCACACTAATGGCAAGTCTATAGGCCTTCAAGAATTTAAAAGTGCTTTGCTTATTCCGTTCTTTTGAAAAGTGCATTACCGCAACGAGAGCAGAAAGCAGCGCCATGTTCATGGTTGTTTTTGCTGCACACCGGGCAATCGTGCTTGAGCTGGTCGCCCCGCATGGCCGTGGCGAGTTCAGCCGTGAAAATACCCGTGGGCACGGCGATGATCGAGTAACCGGTGATCATCACCAGTGACGACACCACTTGGCCCAGGGGTGTCTTGGGCACGATGTCGCCAAATCCTACGGTGGTCAATGTCACGATAGCCCAATAGATGCCCTTGGGAATGCTGGTGAAACCGTGCTCGGGGCCCTCGATGACGTACATCAGCGTGCCGAATACGGTCACTAGGGTCGAGACGCTGACGAGGAACACGATGATCTTCTGCTTGCTGCCCCGTAGCGCCGCCATCAGGTAGTTGGCTTGCTTGAGGTACGGGCTGAGCTTGAGCACCCGGAAGATCCGCAGCATGCGGATGATCCGCACGATCAACAGGTATTGGGCATCGCTGTAGTACAGCGCCAGGATCCCCGGCACGATTGCCAGCAGGTCCACCAATCCATAGAAACTGAACGCATAGCGCAGCGGTTTCGGCGAGCAGTACAGGCGCAGGACGTACTCGACGAGAAAGATGAAGGTAAAGCCCCATTCGATGTAGGCCAGCAGGGCCGCGTAGTTCTTGTGCACGCTGTCGATGCTGTCGAGCATCACGATCACCAGGCTGGCAAGGATGATCAGCAGCAGCGTACTGTCGAAGCGCCGGCCGGCCACGGTGTCGGTCTGGAAAATGATCACATAGAGGCGTTCACGCCAGTTGTTGCTGCTGTCCATAACCTTCGCCTGAATCGATGATCAGCGAAGCCTAGGGCGATTGCCCCGCAAAGCGCAAGGCTCGTTATCAAGGATGGCCTGGTGCCAGAGCCGCTCTGTTGAGTGAACCAGCCAGCAGGCGAGGATGAATGGCGCTGTCAGTGGGGCCAGGCCCAGGGCGGCGAAGCCCGGCGTGAGAAAGACCGCCAGTAAAATGCCCGTCAGCGGCTTCCATGGTCCACGGGCCCGTTGACCCAGGGCCACGGCCACCAGCGCCGGGTTATAGCCGCCCAATCCGGACAGGGCGAGGCTACTGTCGTGTTGTAGCCAGGCGAACCCAAGGCCGACGACGGAGCCGAACAGCGCCCAGCCAGCGGCGCGGCGATTGGCGATCAACAGGCCGATCGCGACCAGCGCTCCGGCCAACGGGTGGTCGAGAAACATGACCTGGCCCAGCCCGATCAAAGGGGCCGTCAACAGATCGGGTAACGTCATGTCCAGCGCCGCGGGTGAGGGCGATGGCGGGGGGAAACCCAGCAACAACCAGCCCATCCCCACGAAGGGCGCGGTGTAGGCGGGCAAGCAGCGAGGGCCGGTGGTTCGCTTGAGCCATTGTTGGGTCAGCATCGCACCGAGGCCGCCACCGGCGATGATCAACGGTGGCAGCAACACCGACCACGGCAGGGCCAGGCTCAACAGCAATCCCAGCAGGATGCCGTTGTAGCTGAAGAGGCCAGCTTGTCGATCTTCCTTGGTATAGCCGCGTCGTTGCGCCGTCAGCAATCCAGCCACGCCGCCCAGCAGCGCACCGCCGAGCAAGGTGGGTGCGGTGAGCAGGATGGCCAACAGGCACAGCAAGCCGCACAGCGGATGGCGCTGGAGGAAAATCTGGCTGAAGCCGTTGAGCAGGGCGGTGGCCCAGTCGGGGCAGTGGGGGTTGGGCATGATAGGTGATGTCAGAGGGACCGAGTCGCCTTCATCGCGAGCAAGCTCGCTCCCACAGGGGGCTTGTGATCGCCGCAAATCCAGTGTGGTAGCGAGCTTGCTCGCGATAGGGCCAGTACAGACGCTAGAGCAGCGTCTCAATGCGCAGTGAGTTGGTGGACCCCGGCTGCCCGAACGGCACGCCCGCCGTGATCAGCAAGGTGTCGCCACGCTGGGCCATGCCTTGGGCCTGGGCGATTTCCAGCGCCGTGGAACACACTTCATCCACCTGCCGCAGCCGATCGTTGACCACCGAATGCACGCCCCAGGCCACGGTCAGGCGGCGAGCGGCCTGCAGGTTCGGCGTGAGGTTGAGGATCGGCACTGTCGGCCGTTCCCGTGCGGCCCGCAGGCTGGAGCTGCCCGACTCGCTGTAATTCACCAGCACCGCCACCGGCAGGACGTTGCTGACCCGGCGAATCGCGCAACTGATGGCGTCCGACACTGTCGCCTCGGCTTTCGGCCGGCTGACGTCCAGTTGCGCCTGGTAGTCGGGGCCGTTTTCCACCTGGCGGATGATCTTGCTCATCATCTGCACGGCTTCGAGGGGGTAATCGCCAGAGGCGGTTTCCGCCGACAGCATCACCGCATCGGCACCTTCGGCCACGGCGTTGGCAACGTCGGTGACTTCGGCGCGGGTCGGCGCCGGGGAGAACCGCATCGACTCCAGCATCTGTGTCGCCACCACCACCGGTTTGCCGAGTGCACGGCAGGTGCCGATGATGTTTTTCTGGATCTGCGGCACGCTCTCGGCCGGCACCTCGACGCCGAGATCACCACGGGCCACCATGATCGCGTCGCTCAGTTCGGCAATCTCGCGCAACTGGGCGACGGCCGAGGGTTTCTCGATCTTGGCCATCAGGAACGCCTTGTCGCCGATCAGCGCGCGGGCTTCGCGGATGTCCTCGGGGCGCTGCACGAACGACAGCGCCACCCAGTCCACGCCCAGCTCCAGGCCGAAGCTCAAGTCGCGGCGGTCCTTGGCGGTCAGCGGGCTCAGGTCAAGCACCGCCTGGGGCACGTTCACGCCCTTGCGGTCCGAGAGTTCGCCGCCGTTGAGCACCTCGGTGTCGATGGCGTCGGCATGCTGGGTGGTTACCCGCAGGCGCAGCTTGCCGTCGTCCAGCAACAAGTCCATGCCAGGCTTCAACGCCGCGATAATCTCTGGGTGGGGCAGGTTCACCCGGCGTTGATCGCCCGGCGTCGGGTCCAGGTCCAGTCGAAGGGCCTGGCCCCGTTGCAGCAGCACCTTGCCGTCGGCGAATTTGCCGACCCGCAGTTTCGGGCCCTGCAAGTCCATCAGGATGCCCAGCGGATAATTGAGCTGCTGCTCGACTTCGCGAATCCACTCATAGCGCTGGGCGTGGTCGGCGTGATCACCGTGGCTGAAGTTCAGGCGAAAGATGTTCACACCGGCCTGCACCAGTTCGCGGATGTCATCGATGCCACGGGTGGCAGGGCCGAGGGTCGCGAGGATCTTGACCTTTTTATCAGGCGTCATTTTTTGGGGTCTCGAGGATCAGGATGGCGCGAAAGTCGTTCACGTTGGTGCGGGTCGGTTCGGTGACGATCAGCGCGTCCAACGCGGCGAAGTAGCCGTAGCCGTTATTGTTGTCCAACTCGTCGCTGGCGTTGAGGCCCAGCTCGGCGGCGCGGCGATAACTGTCAGGCGTCATGAGGGCGCCGGCATTGTCCTCGGAGCCGTCGATGCCATCGGTGTCGCCGGCCAGCGCATAGATGCCGGGATGGCCCTTGAGGCTGTCGGTCAGGCTCAGCAGGAATTCGGCGTTGCGCCCGCCACGGCCGTTGCCGCGCACGGTGACGGTGGTTTCGCCGCCGGAAAGGATCACGCACGGCGCCGCCAACGGTTGGCCGTGCAGGGCGATTTGCCGGGCGATGCCGGCATGGACCTTTGCCACCTCCCGGGACTCGCCTTCCAGGTCACCGAGGATCAATGGGCTGAAACCAGCCTGGCGCGCCTTCACGGCTGCGGCTTCCAAGGATTGCTGGGGGCGAGCGATCAGTTGGAAATGACTGCGGGCCAGGCTTGGGTCTCCGGGTTTGACGGTTTCCGATTCCGGGCTTTGCAGCCAGGTGCGTACCGAGGCCGGCACTTCAATGTTGTAGCGCTTGAGAATCGCCAGGGCCTCGGCCGAGGTGCTGGGGTCGGCCACGGTGGGGCCGGACGCGATGACCGTGGCGAGATCGCCGGGCACATCGGAAATCGCATAGGTGTACACCGTCGCCGGCCAGCAGGCCTTGCCCAGGCGTCCGCCTTTGATGGCCGAGAGGTGTTTGCGCACGCAGTTCATCTCACCAATGGTGGCGCCGGATTTGAGCAAGGCTTTGTTGATCGATTGTTTGTCGGCCAGGGTGATGCCGGCCGCTGGCAAGGCCAGCAACGCCGAGCCCCCGCCGGACAGCAGGAAAATCACCCGGTCGTCTTCATTGAGGTTGCTGACGAGTTCGAGCACCCGTCCGGCCACTTCCAGGCCCGCGGCGTCCGGCACCGGGTGAGCGGCTTCGACCACTTCGATTTTCTGGCAGGGCGCGCCATGGCCGTAGCGGGTCACCACCAGGCCGCTGACCTCGCCTTGCCAGCAACGCTCGACCACTTGCGCCATGGCCGCCGCCGCCTTACCGGCCCCGATGACGATCACTCGGCCGCTGCGGTCGCTGGGCAGGTATTGTTCGAGGACTTGCTGCGGATGAGCCGCGTCGATGGCTGTGGCAAACAGCTTGCGCAGCAGTTGTTGCGGATCGACCGACATGGCGGGCTCCCGAGATTCTTGTTATTTGAGGGCAACGCAGACTCCTGTGGGAGCGAGCTTGCTCGCGATGGCTATTTCAGAACCAACAATGATGCTGACTGAACGACCGCTATCGCGAGCAAGCTCGCTCCCACAGGGTTATTTGAGTGTCAGTTGTCGCGAATCGAGAAATTCGCCATATGCTCCAGCCCTTTGATCAACGCCGAGTGGTCCCAGTTGCTGCCGCCGATGGCCGCGCAGGTGCTGAACACTTGCTGGGCGTTGGCGGTGTTGGGCAGGTTGATGTTCAGTTCCTTGGCGCCTTGCAGGGCCAGGTTCAGGTCCTTCTGGTGCAGGCTGATGCGGAAGCCCGGGTCGAAGGTGCCCTTGATCATGCGCTCGCCGTGGACTTCGAGGATCTTCGACGAAGCGAAACCACCCATCAGCGCTTCACGGACCTTGGCGGGGTCGGCACCGTTTTTCGAGGCGAACAACAGGGCTTCGGCCACGGCCTGGATGTTCAGGGCAACGATGATCTGATTCGCCACTTTGGCGGTCTGGCCGTCGCCGTTGCCACCGACCAGGGTGATGTTCTTGCCCATGGCCTGGAACAGCGGCAAGGCTCGTTCGAAGGCAGCGTTGTCGCCACCGACCATGATGCTGAGGGTCGCGGCCTTGGCGCCGACTTCGCCGCCAGACACCGGGGCGTCAAGGTACTGCGCGCCCCTTTCATTGATTTTCGCCGCGAAGGTCTTGGTGGCGGTCGGCGAGATCGAGCTCATGTCGATCACTACCTTGCCCGCACCCACGCCGGCCGCGACGCCATCGGCGCGAAACAGCACGTCCTCGACCTGTGGCGTGTCCGGGACCATGACGATGATGAATTCGGCTTCCTGGGCGACTTCCCGAGGATTGGCCAATGCCACCGCGCCACCGGCCACGAGATCGGCCGGGGCGGCGTCGTGGTGCTGGGTCAGGAACAGGCTGTGACCGGCTTTTTGCAGGTTGAGAGCCATTGGGTGGCCCATGATGCCGGTGCCGATGAATCCGATTTTAGCCATGAGAAAAATCCTCTCTTATTAAAGTGCCCACGGACTCTGTGGCGAGGGAGCTTGCTCCCGCTGGGCCGCGAAGCGGCCCCAGAAATCCATCGGTGAAAAAACATGCGTCTGCTTCGCAGCCGAGCGGGAGCAAGCTCCCTCGCCACACGAGCTCTCGCCAGTCAGATTGCGTTATGGGTTTTCAACCAGCCCAAACCTGCTTCGGTCGTAGTGAGCGGCTTGTATTCGCAGCCGATCCAACCCTGGTAGCCGATGCGATCCAGGTGTTCGAACAGGAAGCGGTAGTTGATCTCGCCGGTGCCCGGCTCGTTGCGGCCCGGGTTGTCCGCCAATTGCACATGGTTGATCTCGCCCAGGTGCGCCGACAGGGTCCTGGCCAGGTCGCCTTCCATGATTTGCATGTGGTAGATGTCGTATTGCAGGAACAGATTGGCGCTGCCCACCTGCTCGCGGATCGACAGGGCCTGGGCCGTGTTGTTCAGGTAGAAGCCCGGGATGTCGCGGGTATTGATGGCTTCCATGACCAACTTGATGCCTTCGCCTTGCAGCTTTTCGGCGGCGTATTTGAGATTGGCGACGAAGGTTTTTTCCGCCAGTGCCTCGTCGCACTTCTGTGGACGAATCCCGGCCAGGCAATTGACCTGGGTATTGCCCAACACTTTTGCGTAGGCGATCGCCAGATCGACCCCGGCGCGGAACTCTTCGACTCGGTCCGGCAGGCAAGCAATGCCGCGCTCACCGTCGGCCCAATTGCCGGCCGGCAGGTTGAACAGCACCTGGGTCAGGCCGTTGGCGTCGAGCAGGGCCTTGAGTTCTGCAGAGCTGTAATCGTAGGGGAACAGGTATTCGACTCCACTGAAACCGGCCTTGGCGGCCGCTTCGAAACGGGCGAGAAAATCCTGTTCGGTGAACAGCATGGACAGGTTGGCGGCGAAACGCGGCATGGTTGTCTCCTGTGGATAGTTGGCACTCGGTCAGTCGAGCAATGAGATGGCCGTAGGTGCATCGTTGCCTACCAGCGCCAGGTCTTCAAATTCATTGACGGCGTTGATCTCGGTGCCCATGGAAATGTTGGTCACGCGTTCCAGAATGATCTCGACGATCACCGGCACCTTGAATTCCTTGATCATTTCCTGAGCCTTGCGCAGTGCCGGCTGGATGCCAGACGGTTCGAACACTCGCAGAGCCTTGCAGCCCAGGCCTTCAGCGACGGCGATGTGGTCAACGCCATAGCCGTTGAGTTCCGGGGCATTGAGGTTGTCGAACGACAGCTGCACGCAGTAGTCCATGTCGAAACCGCGCTGGGCCTGGCGGATCAAGCCCAGGTAGGAATTGTTCACCACGACATGGATGTACGGCAGCTTGAACTGCGCGCCCACCGCCAATTCTTCGATCATGAACTGGAAATCATAGTCGCCCGACAGCGCTACGACTTTGCGGTTCGGATCGGCCTTGACCACTCCCAGGGCGGCTGGGATGGTCCAGCCCAAGGGACCGGCCTGGCCGCAGTTGATCCAATGGCGTGGCTTGTAGACGTGAAGAAACTGCGCCCCGGCGATCTGCGACAGGCCGATGGTGCTGACGTAGCAGGTGTCCTTGCCGAACACCTGGTTCATTTCCTCGTAGACACGCTGCGGCTTGACCGGCACGTTGTCGAAGTGGGTCTTGCGCTGCAGGCTGGCCTTGCGTTGCTGGCAGTCCTGCAGCCAGGCGGTGCGGTTCTTCAGCTTGCCGGCCGCTTGCCATTCACGGGCCACCTCGATAAACACGGTCAGGGCCGAAGCGGCGTCGGAGACGATGCCCAGGTCGGGGGTAAATACACGGCCGATCTGGGTGGGTTCGATGTCGACGTGAATGAACGTGCGGCCTTCGGTGTAGACATCCACCGAACCGGTGTGACGGTTGGCCCAGCGGTTGCCGACGCCCAGCACGACGTCAGACTTGAGCAACGTAGCGTTGCCATAGCGATGCGAGGTCTGCAGTCCGACCATGCCGACCATCAACGGGTGATCGTCGGGGATGGTGCCCCAGCCCATCAACGTAGGAATGACCGGGATGCCGGTCAGCTCAGCGAATTCCACCAGGAGGTCGCTGGCATCGGCGTTGATGATGCCGCCACCGGCCACCAGCAAGGGGCGCTCGGCCTGATTGAGCATTGCCAGGGCTTTCTCGATCTGCACGCGGTTGGCCGCGGGTTTGGCCAGGGGCAGCGGCTGGTAGGCGTCGATGTCGAATTCGATCTCGGCCATCTGTACGTCGAACGGCAGGTCGATCAGCACCGGGCCGGGACGGCCGGAGCGCATTTCATAAAAAGCCTTCTGGAAGGCATAGGGCACCTGGCCGGGTTCCAGGACAGTGGTGGCCCACTTGGTCACTGGCTTGACGATGCTGGTGATATCCACAGCCTGGAAGTCTTCCTTGTGCATCCGGGCGCGGGGCGCTTGTCCGGTGATGCACAGGATCGGAATCGAGTCGGCCGACGCGCTGTAGAGGCCGGTCACCATGTCCGTACCAGCCGGGCCCGAGGTGCCGATGCACACGCCGATGTTGCCGGCCTTAGTCCGGGTGTAGCCCTCGGCCATGTGCGAGGCACCTTCAACGTGGCGAGCAAGGACGTGATCGATGCCACCCACCTTCTGCAGGGCGGAGTACAGCGGGTTGATCGCAGCACCCGGGATGCCGAAGGCGGTGTCCACGCCTTCACGGCGCATCACCAGAACGGCGGCTTCGATTGCTCTCATTTTGCTCATTATTTGTGCCTCTTACGTTTTGTAATTGTATACAAGTGGCTGTGCGAAGAGTTTATTCACGGCGGATGGCGCAGGTCAATCCCTTTCCTCAAGCAGCTGTTTCATTCGTCGGCCGAGCTGGTTTATAACGGCTATTCGCTGAATAAGGTGGGTTTGCGAAAATTATTGTATACAAAAATATAATGTGTTGTGTTCTATTTGTGGGGTTCGGTTTTGCTGCAAAGTGAAGCCCGAGGCTTTCCCATGACAAAAGAAGGACAGCACCCATGAGCGCTCTGACTTTGAAAATCGCCCTCGACCTGGCTGGGCAAGCCCTTGCCATCGGTCGTGAAATAAGCGCCGCACCCCTGACCGTCGCGGTCCTGGACAGCGGCGGGCACCTGGTTGCCTTGCAACGCGAAGACGGCGCCAGCCTGCTTCGCCCGCAGATCGCCATCGGCAAGGCCTGGGGGGCCATCGCCCTGGGCAAAGGCTCGCGGCTTCTCGCCCAGGACGCCCAGCAACGCCCAGCGTTCTTTGCCGCTTTGAATGGCTTGGGCCAAAGCAACATCGTGCCGGCCCCGGGCGGGGTGTTGATCAGGGATCAGGCCGGGAAGGTGCTGGGGGCGATGGGAATCAGCGGGGATGTTTCGGATGTGGACGAGCAGGTGGCGATGAAGGCGGTGGAGGCTTCGGCGTTGAAAGCGGATGCCGGGATGGTTGCTTGATGATGGGGTGAATGGACTGGCGCCATCGCGAGCAGGGTTGATGTTGGGACACGCGATGTCTGAACACCGCAAACCCCGTGTGTGGGAGCGAGCCTGCTCGCGATGGCGATCCTGCAGACACATCCAGCTAAAAGTCTGCCTCCCACCCAGGCATCCGCAGGTCTAGCCTTCCCGGTGAGTCAGATCATTGAAGGGGCAAGGAATGCCTGGTTTACCTGCTTCACATCGACTGCGCCTCGGCCGCTACGCTGAATCCAGCCGGATCTATTTACTGACCACCAACACACTTGGCCGTGCCCCCATTTTCAAAGACGTTATTTTGGGGAGGTTGGTGGTTGATCAATTTCGAAAAGCTCAGGAGCAAGGCTGGGCCGATTCATTGGCTTGGGTGGTCATGCCTGACCACTTCCATTGGCTGATCGAGTTGCGCAAGGGATCTTTGAGTGAGTTGATGCAACGGACCAAATCATTGAGCACCAAAGCGGTAAACCTACGCTTGGACAATAAAATCAGCCTTTGGCAGCAGGGGTTTCATGACCGGGCATTGCGGCGAGATGAAGATTTGGTGTTCATGGCTCGCTATGTCATCTGCAACCCCTTGCGGGCAGGGTTGGTGAAAAGGCTTGGTGACTATCCGCTCTGGGATGCCATTTGGCTTTGACTGGATATCGAGTTGCCTTCATCGCGAGCAGGCTCGCTCCCACAGGGGTTTTGTGGTGAAAAAAGAATCTGCAAGCAACCTGAGTCTCGTGTGGGAGCGAGCCTGCTCGCGATAATGGCGACTCGGTCCCCAGCCTAGCTAGCGATCCAGCTCACACCCCTTCAAAACCAACCGGATAATCGTCTGCGCCGCCGCTTCGTAATCCGCTTCATCCAGCTTGGCCTTGCCGGTCACGGCGCTGATCTGCCAGTCGAAATCGGCGTAGGTCTGGGTGGCGGCCCAGATGCTGAACATCAGGTGGTTGGGGTCGAGGGGGGCGATCTGGCCGCGGTCGATCCAGGTCTGGATGCAGTCGATGTTGTGCCGGGCCTGGGCGTTGAGCTGTTCCACCAGGTCCGCGCTCAGGTGCGGGGCGCCGTGCATGATTTCGCTGGCGAAGACTTTCGAGGCGAAGGGCAGGTCGCGTGAGATACGGATCTTGGAGCGGATGTAGTGGCTCAGCACTTCGCCCGGCTCGCCATCGGCGTTGAACGGTGTCGAGGCTTGGAGGATGGGTTCGATGATGCTTTCCAGGACCTCGCGATAGAGGTTTTCCTTGGACTTGAAATAGTAGTAGACGTTGGGTTTGGGCAGGCCCGCCTTGGCCGCGATGTCGCTGGTTTTGGTCGCGGCGAAGCCCTTGTCGGCAAATTCTTCGCTGGCGGCACGCAGGATCAGTTCTTTGTTGCGCTCGCGGATAGTGCTCATAAACCCTGGGTTTCCTTGCCGGTTCTGGCGGTTGCGCATGGTAGCACCGGCCTCGCGCGACGCTCAAGAATGCCCCTAGGATGCGTGGTTCGCGCTATGCTTCGCAGCATTATTTGTTCAAGGAGCCCCCCATGGCTGGAAGCAGTTTGCTGGTTTTGATCGACGACATCGCTACCGTGCTCGACGATGTGGCATTGATGACCAAGATGGCCGCCAAGAAAACCGCCGGCGTGCTGGGCGATGACCTGGCGCTCAATGCCCAGCAGGTGTCAGGCGTGCGTGCCGAGCGGGAGCTGCCAGTGGTCTGGGCGGTGGCGAAGGGATCCTTTATCAACAAGCTGATCCTGGTGCCGTCGGCGCTGGCCATCAGTGCCTTCGTCCCTTGGCTGGTGACGCCGCTGTTGATGGTCGGCGGCGCCTACCTGTGTTTCGAAGGGTTCGAAAAACTCGCCCACAAATTCCTTCACAGCAAGTCCGAGGACCAGGCCGAACACGCGCAACTGGTCGAGGCGGTGGCGGATCCAGCGGTCGATCTGGTCGCCTTCGAAAAGGACAAGATCAAGGGCGCGGTGCGTACCGACTTCATCCTCTCGGCGGAGATCATCGCCATTACTCTCGGCACTGTTGCCGATGCGCCGTTGACCCAGCAGGTGATCGTGCTGTCGGGCATCGCCATTGTCATGACCGTCGGCGTCTACGGCCTGGTGGCGGGAATCGTCAAGCTCGATGACCTGGGCTTGTGGCTGACCCAGAAGCCAGGGCAGGCCGCCAAGAGCATTGGCGGGGCGATCCTGCGCGCAGCGCCTTACATGATGAAAAGCCTGTCGGTGATCGGCACGGCAGCGATGTTCCTGGTGGGCGGCGGCATCCTCACCCATGGCGTGCCGGCGGTGCATCACTGGATCGAAGGCGTTGCCGCGAGTGCCGGTGGCGCCGGGTTCATCGTGCCAATGCTGCTCAATGCGGTGGCGGGAATTGTCGCGGGGGCGATGGTGTTGGCGGGTGTGCTCGTCGTGGGCAAAATCTGGAAAGCGCTGAAAGGCTAGGGCCGCCAACACTAAGCAACTGTGGGAGCGAGCCTGCTCGCGAAGGCGGCGTGTCAGACGACTATTCGTAAACTGACACGACGCCTTCGCGAGCAGGCTCGCTCCCACAGTGTTTTTTGGGGGCGAACGTTACTCGGCGATCTGCAACTTCCGCGACTCGGTATACACGTACCGCACCTTTTCATACTCGAACGGCGAATTCAGCTGGCCGTAGCGGAAGCTCGTCTGGTAGCGCCTGTCCACGCCGCGCAGCAACAACAGTTCCGGGTGGTTGGAGCTGACCTCCGACACGTTGAGGAAGTTGATCGCCGATTCCGCCGTGTAGTCCACCAACAAGCCCGACGTGTCGCGCAGGTTCGAAGGGCCGAAAATCGGCAGCACGAAATACGCGCCGCCCGGTACGCCGTAGAAGCCAAGGGTCTGGCCGAAGTCTTCGCTCTGGCGCGGCAGGCCCATGGCGGTGGCCGGGTCCCACAGGCCGGCGATGCCGACGGTGGTGTTGAGTAGCAGCCGCGCCGTGGTTTCCATCGAACGCTTGCCCTTGAATTGCAGCAGGCTGTTCATCAGGTTCGGCACGTCCCCCAGGTTATTGAAGAAGTTGCTGACCCCGGTGCGCACAAAGGTTGGGGTGATGTAGCGATAGCCGTCGACCACGGGCAGGAACACCCACTGGTCGAAGCGGTAATTGAAGTGGTAGACGCGTCGGTTCCAGGATTCCAACGGGTCGTAGACGTTCAGCGCGTTGAGCGTCGAGCGTTCGAATTCCCGTTGATCCAGGCCCGGGTTGAACTTGAGTTTGGTCAGCGGCTCCTTGAAGCCGTCCGAGTCCACCACCACAGGCGCGTCGGCCTTGCTGTTATCGGCGTGGACCATGCCCGCGCTCATTAACGCGGCGATCAGCAGGAGGTATTTAGCCACGGAAGAACTCCAGCATGGCGTCGCTGTTGACGCGATAGTTAAGGTTGCCGCAATGGCCGCCCAGCGGGTAGACCGTCAGGCGATCACCAAAGGTCTTGCGCAGGAAGCCCAGGTCACCCGGGCCGAGGATCACATCGTCGGCGTTGTGCATGACCGCGATCTTCGGGCTGGCCTGCAAGTAATCCTTCAGTGCATAGAGACTGACCTGGTCAACCAGTTGCAGCAGGCTGCCGCCGTCAGTGCGTGCTCGCCACATCGGGATCACCTGCTCGGTGAGATAACAATCGAAGTCGCATTGCAGCGCGCGCTTGAGGAAGGGCGTCAGGCTGGTGCTCTCGGTGATCGGAAACTTGGGCGGGGTGATGAGGCCGCGACGATTGATCAAATCCGAAGTGAAGGCGATGTCGGCCGCCGAGAAACGGAACGACGTGCCGATCAGCATCGCCATCTGCTCGTTGCTCAAGTGCTGCTTGGACTGCTGAAAATCGTAGAGCAGCGCATCGTTGAGGTCGATGTAGCCTTTTTGCTGGAAGTAGCGGGTCAGCTTGTTCAGGACCAGTTCATAGAACGTGGTGGTGCTGTTGATGCCCTTGACCTCGGTCTGGACCAGCTTGTCCAGGTTGGTGATCGAGGTATAGAGGTTCACCGGTGGGTTGAGCAGCAGCACTTTCTTGAAGTTGAAGCTGCGTCGGGTTTCGTCCAGGTGCGCGACGAACGCTGCGTCCAGTGCGCCGAGGCTGTAGCCGGTCAGGTAGTACTCGGTCACGGGCACTTTTGGATTTTGCGCGCGCACGGCCTGCATCACTCGATACATGTCTTCGGCATCTTCCTTGGTGATGCCCGGTGTGGCGAAGCGCGAAGCGGCGCTCATGAAGTCGAAGCTGGTGGGCGAAGACAGCTGCACCACGTGGTAACCGGCCTTGTAATAGAGGCGCTTGAGGTATTCGTTGAGCGTGCTGTCATACCGCGCGCCGGTGCCGGCGATCAGGAAGATCAGCGGCGCCGGTTTGTCCTGGGTGGCCATGCGGTAGGTGAGGCTTTTCACCGGCCAGAAATTGTCCGGCAGGATGAACTCCCGTTCGGGGCGCAGGGTGACGTTGTAGTCCGCCTGGTCGATGTCTTCGTTCAGCGGCAGTTCCGGTCTAAGGTCTGGCGGCGTTGTCGCGATCGTCGCCTCGAACGGGTTGGTCAGGGGGTAGCCATAGCTGGCGGCGTCGACATCCACCGCCAGCGCGGACGCACTCAGGATAAGGCCGCCGAGGAGGGCAGCGAAGCGCAAGGAACGGAGCATGACTGGATCCCTTAGAGGAAGGTGCCGAATGAGGTTCGCAGCCTATGACCATCGAAGTGAAGCCAAGTGCCATGACGGCTGCAAAACAAGCGCGTGCGAGGCGCGACAGTAGCGGGACAATACACGTTGGAGCGTGGAGGCGGCTAGTGGAGCCGCCAGCTTCCTGGTACTGGCATGCAAAGTTTGGGCGAAAATGACCCTGCTAAACCGGTTAGATGGGTTGCTGGCTTTCTGATGTCGTTTCTCGCTGCTTCGGCGTCGCAGACAGAGCAGGTTCCAGATCGGCGCAGGTTGATGATCAGTCGGTCAGTACTCCACTGGCGTTCGGAGCGGTTTGCAGGCGAGCGTGATGGGGGCGCTGGGCACCATAACAATACGTTGAAGCCGCTCGGCATCCGCCGGGCGCAGCACTTTCGGGGAAGTAACGATGAAGATGCGACGACTCTTGGGCGCAGGTGCCGCACTGGTACTGGCGATCAGCTCCACCTTGGCCAGCGCCGAAACCAAAACCCTGAGCATTGGCTACGTTGACGGTTGGTCCGACAGCGTTGCGACCACTCACGTGGCCGCCGAAGTGATCAAGCAAAAACTTGGCTACGATGTGAAGTTGCAGGCTGTCGCGACCGGGATCATGTGGCAGGGCGTTGCCACCGGCAAGCTCGATGCGATGCTGTCGGCCTGGCTGCCGGTGACCCACGGCGATTACTGGACGAAGAACAAAGACCAGGTCGTCGACTACGGTCCCAACTTCAAGGACGCGAAGATCGGCCTGATCGTACCGGAGTATGTCAAGGCCAAGTCGCTCGAAGACCTGAAGACCGATGACTCCTTCAAGAAGCGCATCGTTGGCATCGACGCCGGTTCAGGCGTAATGCTCAAGACCGACCAGGCCATCAAGGACTACGACCTGACCGGCTATCAACTCAAGGCCAGTTCCGGCGCCGGCATGATCGCCGAGCTGACCCGTGCCGAGAAAAAGAACGAGTCCATCGCCGTCACCGGTTGGGTGCCGCACTGGATGTTCGCCAAGTGGAAACTGCGCTTCCTGGATGACCCGAAAGGCGTCTACGGCGCGGCTGAAACCGTGAACAGCATCGGCAGCAAGGAATTGGGCACCAAGGCGCCAGAAGTGGCCGAATTCCTGAAGAAGTTCCAGTGGGCCTCGAAAGACGAAATCGGCGAAGTCATGCTGGCAATCCAGGAAGGCGCCAAGCCGGACGCCGCCGCCAAGGATTGGGTCGCCAAGCACCCGGACCGCGTGAAGGAGTGGACCGGCAAGTAATCGGCCTGGTTTGACTGTTCCAAAAGCCGCATGACGTTGTGTCATGCGGCTTTTTTGTGCCCGCGATTCCTGGCTTCTCCTCAAAACACTGTGGGAGCGAGCTTGCTCGCGATGACGACGCAACATTCAACAGAGATGCAAGCAGACACACCGCTATCGCGAGCAAGCTCGCTCCCACAGGAGGGTGAGTATGGAAATGTGCGGAAAACTGGCGCAACCGTCATGTCGTTCTAATACTAAGGTCGTCTGGAACCTGGCCTTCAGCCGCATAGAGTAGAGCGGTACCAAATAAATCTGTGCTGCGAGGATAAAAACAATGAACGACAGCATTTACCTCTCGATTCAAAACAGCCCGCGCTTCAAGGAGCTGGTGAAAAAGCGAGAGAAGTTCGCCTGGATTCTCTCGGCGATCATGCTAGGGCTGTATTCCGGCTTCATTCTTCTGATCGCCTATGGGCCGCATATTCTCGGGGCCAAGATGTCGCCCGAGTCGACCATCACCTGGGGTATCCCTATCGGGATTGGCTTGATTCTGTCGGCCTTCGTCCTGACCGGCATCTACGTGCGACGCGCCAACGGCGAATTCGACGACCTGAACAATGCGATTCTCAAGGAGGCTCAGCAATGATCCGGCGTCTACTGGCTCTTTTGAGCATTGCAGCATTTGCACCGGGTGCCTGGGCGGCTGACGCCCTGACCGGCGCCGTGCAGAGACAACCCCTCAACGTCCCGGCTATCTTGATGTTCGTGGCCTTCGTGGGCGCGACCCTGTACATCACCTACTGGGCTTCCAAGAAAAACAACTCGGCGGCCGACTACTATGCGGCCGGCGGCAAGATCACCGGCTTTCAGAACGGCCTGGCGATTGCGGGCGACTACATGTCGGCGGCGTCCTTCCTTGGGATTTCCGCGCTGGTATTCACCTCCGGCTACGATGGCCTGATCTACTCCATCGGCTTCCTGGTGGGCTGGCCAATCATCCTGTTCCTGATCGCCGAGCGCCTGCGTAACCTGGGTAAATACACCTTTGCCGACGTGGCGTCCTATCGCCTCGGGCAAACCCAGATCCGCACCTTGTCCGCCAGCGGCTCGCTGGTGGTGGTGGCGTTCTACCTGATCGCGCAAATGGTCGGTGCCGGCAAGCTGATCCAGCTGCTGTTCGGCCTGGACTACCACGTTGCGGTGATCCTGGTCGGCATCCTGATGTGCCTCTATGTACTGTTCGGCGGCATGCTGGCGACGACCTGGGTGCAGATCATCAAGGCGGTGCTGTTGCTGTCGGGTGCGTCGTTCATGGCCCTGATGGTGATGAAGCACGTCAACTTCGATTTCAACATGCTCTTCGCCGAAGCGGTCAAGGTTCACCCTAAAGGCGAGGCGATCATGAGCCCCGGCGGCTTGGTGAAGGATCCGATCTCGGCCTTCTCCCTTGGCCTGGCGCTGATGTTCGGTACCGCTGGCCTGCCACACATCCTGATGCGCTTCTTCACCGTGAGCGACGCCAAGGAAGCTCGCAAGAGCGTGCTGTATGCCACTGGCTTCATCGGCTACTTCTACATCCTGACCTTCATCATCGGCTTCGGCGCGATCCTGCTGGTCAGCACCAACCCGGCCTTCAAGGACGCGGCAGGTGCCTTGCTGGGCGGCAACAACATGGCGGCGGTGCACCTGTCCAACGCGGTTGGCGGCAGCATCTTCCTGGGCTTCATTTCGGCGGTGGCGTTCGCGACCATCCTGGCGGTGGTAGCGGGCCTGACCCTGGCCGGTGCTTCGGCGGTGTCCCATGACCTGTATGCCAGCGTGATCAAGAAGGGCAAGGCCAACGAGAAGGACGAGATTCGCGTCTCGAAGATCACCACCATTGCCCTGGCAGTGCTGGCGATCGGCCTGGGCATCCTGTTCGAGAAGCAGAACATCGCGTTCATGGTGGGCCTGGCGTTCTCCATCGCGGCAAGCTGCAACTTCCCGGTGCTGCTGCTTTCGATGTACTGGAAGAAGCTGACCACCCGTGGCGCCATGGTCGGTGGCTGGCTGGGCCTGATCAGTGCCGTGGGCCTGATGGTGCTCGGCCCGACCATCTGGGTACAGATCATGGGTCACGAGAAGGCGATCTTCCCGTACGAATACCCTGCGCTGTTCTCGATGATCATCGCGTTCGTTGGCATCTGGTTCTTCTCCGTTACCGACAAGTCGGCCGAAGGCGTCAACGAGCGGGCGCTGTTCTTCCCGCAGTTCGTGCGTTCGCAGACTGGCCTGGGGGCGAGTGGGGCGGTGAACCACTGATGCAGAGGTAAGTGCTTGAAGAAATACCCCGGTCGAGAGGCTGGGGTATTTTTTTGTGTAAGGTTTATGGAAGGCAGGCCTGCCCCCATCGCGAGCAAGCTCGCTCGCACACTGGAGCACGTTCATCCTGTGGGAGCGAGCTTGCTCGCGATGGCGCCGGGTCTGTCAATGCAGCTACCGGATCAGATTAAAAGAGGCATAAACAAAACAGCCCCCGCTCTTATATAAGAAGCGGGGGCTGTTTCAGTGCAGCTTGGGACCTATCGCAAGGCAGGTCTTACTTGCGGTCTTCCAGCTTGGTGATGTCACGCGACTCGTAGCCGGTGTACAGCTGGCGTGGGCGGCCGATCTTGTACGGGCTGGAGAGCATTTCCTTCCAGTGGGAGATCCAGCCCACGGTCCGCGCCAGGGCGAAGATCACGGTGAACATGCTGGTTGGAATGCCGATCGCCTTGAGGATGATCCCCGAGTAGAAGTCGACGTTCGGGTAGAGCGAGCGCTCGATGAAGTACGGGTCGGTCAGGGCGATCTCTTCCAGGCGCATGGCCAGTTCGAGTTGCGGATCGTTCTTGATCCCCAGTTCCTTGAGCACTTCGTCGCAGGTCTGCTTCATGACGGTGGCGCGTGGGTCGCGGTTCTTGTAGACCCGGTGACCGAAGCCCATCAGCTTGAACGGATCGTTCTTGTCCTTGGCCTTGGCGATGAACTTGTCGATGTTGGAGACATCGCCGATTTCATCGAGCATGGTCAGTACCGCTTCGTTCGCACCGCCGTGGGCAGGGCCCCAGAGCGCGGCGATACCGGCGGCGATACAGGCGAACGGGTTGGCACCCGACGAACCGGCCAGGCGCACGGTGGACGTGGAGGCGTTCTGCTCGTGGTCGGCGTGGAGGATGAAGATCCGGTCCATGGCCTTGGCGAGCACCGGGCTGATCGGTTTGATCTCGCACGGGGTGTTGAACATCATATGCAGGAAGTTCTCTGCATAGGTCAGGTCGTTGCGCGGGTACATCATGGGCTGGCCCATGGAGTACTTGTAGACCATGGCTGCCAGGGTCGGCATCTTCGCCACCAGGCGGATCGCGGAGATTTCGCGATGCTGGGGGTTATTGATGTCCAGGGAGTCGTGGTAGAAGGCCGAGAGGGCACCGACAACGCCGCACATGACGGCCATCGGGTGGGCATCGCGACGGAAGCCGTTGAAGAAGGTCTTCAACTGTTCATGAACCATGGTGTGGTTCTTCACGGTGCTGACGAACTGGGCCTTTTGCTCTGCGGTCGGCAATTCGCCGTTGAGCAGCAGGTAGCAGGTTTCCAGGTAGTCCGATTTTTCAGCCAGTTGCTCGATCGGGTAGCCGCGGTGCAGCAGGATGCCGTTGTCGCCGTCGATATAGGTGATTTTCGATTCGCACGAGGCGGTCGACATGAAACCTGGGTCAAAGGTGAAACGGCCCGTGGCCGTCAGGCCCCGTACGTCGATTACATCGGGACCAACGGTGCCGGTTAAAATGGGCAGCTCGACGGGGGCTGCGCCCTCGATGATCAACTGCGCTTTTTTGTCAGCCATGTGGCCTCCTATTAATGCTTGGAATCATCAGACAGACCCCCCACGCAGGGCCCGCACCACTATAGTGAGATAAATCCGAATGTCAATTTGCCTAAAGTCTTGCTCCAGAAGGCTTTAACCGGACTTTTTCCGCGAAATTGCCTGCCGTTTACGCCTTTTGCCTCATATGTGCAATGCGCTATTAGGGGAAGGTGAACGCGTTGTCATTAGTAGCCTAACTGTCTATACTCGGCCACCGACCGCCAGGGGCTTTTGGGCCTGCTTTCTTGGGGGTCGTCACTCCCTGGGTGGTGAGTACCTGACCAGTGCGCGCCCCAACAACTTTGCCCTGATTGTTAGGGGCTCTTCAGTGTGAAAAAAAAGCCGTGAAAAGCCAACGACCTGTAAACCTAGACCTAAGGACCATCAAACTCCCAGTCACTGCTTACACGTCCATTCTTCACCGTATTTCCGGTGTCATCCTCTTCGTCAGCCTGGCCATCATGCTTTATGCATTGGACAAGTCGCTCGATTCGGAAGAAGGCTTCGGTCAGGTGAAAGCGTGTCTGACCAGTCCGCTAGCCAAGCTAGTGATTTGGGGCATCCTGTCCGCCTTGCTGTATCACTTGGTCGCCGGTGTGCGCCACTTGATCATGGACATGGGCATCGGTGAGACGCTGGAAGGCGGCAAGCTGGGCTCGAAAATCGTTATCGCCGTTTCGGTGGTGGTAATCGTTCTGGCAGGAGTCTGGATATGGTAACCAACGTCACGAACCTCTCGCGTTCTGGCCTGTATGACTGGATGGCGCAGCGTGTGTCTGCGGTCGTTCTCGCGGCTTATTTCATCTTTCTGATTGGATATGTAGTCGCCAACCCCGGCCTGGGCTACGCCCAATGGCATGAACTGTTTGCAAACAACTGGATGCGTATCTTCAGTCTGTTGGCACTTGTCGCACTGGGCGCCCACGCCTGGGTCGGCATGTGGACCATCGCGACCGACTACCTGACGCAGATGGCGTTCGGCAAGTCGGCGACTGCCGTACGTTTCCTCTTCCAGGCAGTATGCGGCGTTGCGATGTTCGCTTACTTCGTCTGGGGTGTGCAGATTCTTTGGGGTATCTGATTCATGGCTAACATTCCAACGATTTCTTTCGACGCCATCATCATTGGTGGTGGCGGTGCTGGCATGCGCGCTGCGCTGCAACTGGCACAGGGCGGTCACAAGACTGCCGTGATCACCAAGGTTTTCCCGACCCGTTCGCATACCGTGTCCGCCCAGGGTGGCATCACCTGCGCCATCGCTTCGGCCGACCCGAACGATGACTGGCGCTGGCACATGTACGATACCGTCAAGGGTTCCGACTACATCGGTGACCAGGACGCTATCGAATATATGTGTCAAGAAGGCCCGGCCGCTGTGTTCGAGCTGGACCACATGGGCCTGCCGTTCTCGCGTACCGAAACCGGCCGCATCTACCAGCGTCCGTTCGGTGGCCAGTCCAAGGACTACGGCAAGGGCGGCCAGGCTGCGCGTACTTGCGCGGCGTCCGACCGTACCGGTCACGCTCTGCTGCACACCCTTTATCAGGGCAACCTGAAAGCCGGCACCACGTTCCTGAACGAGTACTACGCCGTTGACCTGGTGAAAAACCAGGACGGCGCGTTCGTCGGTGTGATCGCGATCTGCATCGAAACCGGCGAAACCACCTACATCCGCTCGAAAGCCACCGTATTGGCGACCGGCGGTGCAGGCCGTATCTACGCCTCCACCACCAACGCCCTGATCAACACCGGTGACGGCGTTGGCATGGCCCTGCGTGCTGGCGTGCCGGTGCAAGACATCGAAATGTGGCAGTTCCACCCGACCGGCATCGCCGGCGCTGGTGTACTGGTCACCGAAGGCTGCCGTGGTGAAGGCGGTTACCTGATCAACAAGCACGGCGAGCGTTTCATGGAGCGTTATGCTCCGAACGCCAAGGACCTTGCCGGTCGCGACGTCGTGGCTCGTTCGATGGTTAAAGAGATCATCGCCGGCAACGGCTGTGGCCCGAATGGCGACCACGTGATGCTCAAGCTCGACCACCTTGGCGAGGAAGTGCTGCACAGCCGCCTGCCAGGTATCTGCGAGCTGTCGAAGACCTTCGCTCACGTCGACCCAGTCGTTGCGCCGGTTCCAGTGGTTCCAACGTGCCACTATATGATGGGCGGCGTTGCCACCAACATTCATGGCCAGGCAATCACTCAGAACGCCGAAGGCGTGGACGAAATCATCCCTGGCTTGTTCGCCGTGGGTGAAGTGGCTTGCGTATCGGTACACGGTGCCAACCGCCTGGGCGGCAACTCGCTGCTCGACCTGGTGGTGTTCGGCCGCGCTGCCGGCCTGCACTTGGAAAAAGCGCTGACCGACGGTATCGAATACCGCGACGCCAGCGACACCGACATCGACGTGGCCCTCAAGCGTCTGGCTGGCCTCAACGAGCGCACCGAAGGCGAAGACGTCGCCACCCTGCGCCGCGAGCTGCAAAGCTGCATGCAGAACTACTTCGGTGTGTTCCGTACCGGCGAGTACATGCAGAAGGGTATTGCCCAGCTCGCACAATTGCGTGAACGAATCGCCAACGTGAAGATCAACGATAAGTCGCAGGCGTTCAACACTGCGCGTATCGAAGCGCTGGAGCTGCAGAACCTGCTGGAAGTGGCCGAAGCCACCGCCATCGCCGCAGAAGTGCGCAAAGAGTCCCGTGGTGCCCACGCCCGCGAAGACTTCGAAGACCGTGACGACGAAAACTGGCTGTGCCACACCTTGTACTTCCCAGGTGAAAAACGCGTCGCCAAGCGTGCCGTGAACTTCTCGCCGAAGACTGTTCCGACTTTCGAACCAAAAGTCCGGACTTATTAAGGGTGACCGCTATGTTGCAAGTCAGTGTTTATCGCTACAACCCTGATCAGGACGCCGCGCCGTTCATGCAGGACTTCCAGGTCGATACCGGTGGTAAAGACCTGATGGTGCTGGACGTGCTGGCCTTGATCAAAGAGCAGGACGAAGGTTTTTCCTATCGTCGCTCGTGCCGCGAGGGCGTTTGTGGCTCCGATGGCATGAACATCAACGGCAAGAACGGCCTGGCCTGCATCACGCCGCTGTCGGCTGTGGTCAAGGGCAACAAGCTGATCGTTCGTCCGCTGCCAGGTTTGCCGGTCATCCGTGACCTGGTCGTCGATATGAGCATCTTCTACAAGCAATACGAGAAGGTGAAGCCATTCCTGCAGAACGACACGCCGGCTCCGGCCATCGAGCGTCTGCAGTCCCCTGAAGAGCGTGAAAAGCTCGACGGTCTGTACGAGTGCATCCTGTGCGCTTGCTGCTCGACCTCGTGCCCATCCTTCTGGTGGAACCCGGACAAATTCCTGGGCCCGGCCGCCCTGCTGCAAGCGTACCGCTTCCTGGCAGACAGCCGTGACACCAAGACGTCCGAGCGTCTGGCCGCACTGGATGACCCGTTCAGCGTATTCCGCTGCCGCGGGATCATGAACTGCGTCAACGTCTGCCCGAAAGGCCTGAACCCGACTAAGGCCATCGGTCACGTACGTAACATGCTGCTGCAAAACGGCGTGTGATTCAGCTGCTGTACCCGTAGAACCGCTGTACCCGTAGAGGCGAGGGCGTGGGCTTCAACCCACGTCCTGGCTATAACCAGAACAGCCGCTCACAAAGCGGTCGTTCTTATTTTGAAGAAATGAGACAAGCAGGGGCATCCGGGCTGGTACCCGGACTATCAGCGTGATCCTAAGTGGCTTGTTTTAGTCGCTGCACTCGGACTTCTGCAAGTTTGCTCGGTGTTTTCGCCGGTGGTGTTCCCCTAATCGAGGGTGACCAAGCATGCAAGAAAGCGTGATGCAGCGCATGTGGAACAGTGCCCACCTCTCCGGTGGTAACGCTGCCTATGTGGAAGAGCTCTACGAGCTCTACCTGCACGACCCTAACGCTGTGCCAGAAGAATGGCGCACCTACTTTCAGAAGTTGCCGGCTGACGGTAACTCTGCCACCGATGTTTCGCACTCGACGATTCGCGATCATTTCGTGCTGCTGGCAAAGAACCAGCGCCGCGCTCAACCGGTTTCCGCCGGCAGCGTGAGCTCCGAGCATGAGAAGAAGCAAGTTGAAGTGCTGCGACTGATCCAGGCCTACCGGATGCGTGGCCACCAGGCAGCCCAGCTGGACCCGCTGGGGCTGTGGCAGCGTCCTGCTCCTGCAGACCTGTCGATCACTCATTACGGCTTGACCAATGCCGATCTTGATACGACCTTCCGTGCCGGCGACCTGTTCATCGGCAAAGAGGAAGCGAGCCTACGCGAAATTCACGAAGCGTTGCAGCAGACATATTGCCGCACCATCGGCGCTGAATTCACGCACATCACCGATTCCGAGCAGCGCCAGTGGTTCCAGCAGCGTCTGGAAAGCGTTCGTGGCCGTCCGACGTACTCCGCCGACATCAAGAGCCACTTGCTCGAGCGCGTCACCGCCGGTGAAGGCTTGGAAAAATACCTGGGCACCAAATACCCAGGCACCAAGCGTTTCGGCCTGGAAGGCGGCGAAAGCCTGATTCCGATGCTGGACGAGCTGATCCAGCGCTCCGGTTCCTACGGCACCAAGGAAGTCGTCATCGGCATGGCCCACCGTGGCCGCCTGAACGTACTGGTCAACACCTTCGGCAAGAACCCACGCGAGCTGTTCGACGAGTTCGAAGGCAAGAAGAAGGTCGAGCTGGGTTCCGGTGACGTGAAGTATCACCAGGGCTTCTCGTCCAACGTGATGACCACAGGTGGCGAAGTCCACCTGGCCATGGCGTTCAACCCGTCCCACCTGGAAATCGTTTCCCCGGTGGTCGAGGGTTCCGTCCGTGCGCGTCAGGATCGTCGCAACGATCCGACCGGTGAGAAGGTATTGCCAATTTCCATCCACGGTGACGCGGCATTCGCCGGTCAAGGCGTGGTCATGGAAACCTTCCAGATGTCCCAGACCCGCGGTTTCAAGACCGGTGGTACGGTTCACATCGTCATCAACAACCAGGTCGGTTTCACCATCAGCAACCCGCTGGACTCGCGTTCCACCGAGTACGCAACCGACGTCGCGAAAATGATCCAGGCGCCGATTCTCCATGTGAATGGCGATGACCCGGAAGCCGTGCTGTTCGTGACCCAGCTGGCCATCGACTACCGCATGCAGTACAAGCGCGACGTGGTGATCGACCTGGTCTGCTACCGTCGTCGCGGCCACAACGAGGCCGACGAGCCAAGCGGCACCCAGCCGCTGATGTACCAGCAGATCGCCAAGCAGCGCACCACTCGTGAGCTGTACGCCGAGCGCCTGACCCAGAGCGGTGTTCTGGATGCCGAGCGCGTCCAGGAAAAAGTCGATGAATATCGCAACGCCCTGGATAACGGCCTGCACGTTGTGAAGAGCCTGGTCAAGGAACCGAACAAGGAACTGTTCGTGGACTGGCGTCCTTACCTGGGCCACGCCTGGACCGCTCGTCACGACACGCGCTTCGATCTCAAGACCTTGCAGGAACTGTCCGCCAAGCTGCTGGAAATCCCGGAAGGCTTTGTGGTCCAGCGTCAGGTCGCGAAGATCTACGAAGACCGGCAGAAGATGCAAGCCGGCGGCCTGCCGATCAACTGGGGTTACGCCGAAACCATGGCGTACGCGACCCTGGCGTTCGAAGGTCACCCGATTCGCATCACCGGCCAGGACGTAGGCCGCGGCACTTTCTCGCACCGTCACGCGGCGCTGCACAACCAGAAAGACGCCAGCACCTACATCCCGCTGCAACACCTGTACAAGGGCCAGCCACGTTTCGACCTGTACGATTCGCTGCTGTCCGAAGAAGCCGTCCTGGCGTTCGAATATGGCTATTCCACCACCGAGCCGAATGCGCTGGTGATCTGGGAAGCCCAGTTCGGCGACTTCGCCAACGGTGCCCAGGTGGTTGTCGACCAGTTCATCACCAGCGGCGAGCACAAGTGGGGTCGTCTCTGCGGCCTGACCATGCTGTTGCCACACGGTTATGAAGGGCAGGGGCCGGAGCACTCTTCGGCACGTCTGGAGCGTTACCTGCAGCTGTGCGCCGAGCACAACGTCCAGGTTTGCGTACCAACGACCCCGGCGCAGATCTACCACCTGCTGCGTCGTCAGGTCATCCGTCCGCTGCGCAAGCCGCTGATCGTGCTGACACCGAAGTCGTTGCTGCGTCACAAACTGGCGATTTCCACGCTCGAAGACCTGGCCGAAGGCTCGTTCCAGACCGTCATTTCGGAAATCGATACCCTGGACGCAGCGAAGGTGACTCGCCTGATCCTGTGCAGCGGCAAGGTCTACTACGACCTGCTGGAAAAACGTCGTGCCGAAGGCCGCGAAGACATCGCCATCGTGCGTATCGAGCAGCTTTACCCGTTCCCGGAAGAGGACCTGATGGAGGCCATCGCGCCTTACACCAACCTCACCCATGTGGTGTGGTGTCAGGAAGAACCGATGAACCAAGGCGCGTGGTACAGCAGCCAGCATCACCTGCGTCGCAGCATCGGCAACCATAACAAGGCCCTGGGCCTTGAATATGCCGGCCGTGATGCGTCTGCGGCACCTGCTTGTGGTTATGCATCGATGCACGCCGAGCAGCAGGAAAAACTGCTGCAAGATGCCTTTACCGTTTAATGCCTTCGCGCACCTGAAACCGAATTTAAGGAACCACAGATAATGGCTATCGAGATCAAAGCCCCCACTTTCCCGGAATCGGTTGCCGATGGCACCATTGCCACCTGGCACAAAAAACCGGGCGACGCGGTCAAGCGCGACGAACTGATCGTCGACATCGAAACCGACAAGGTCGTGTTGGAAGTACTGGCCGAAGCTGACGGCGTCCTGGGCGCTATCGTCAAGAACGAAGGCGACACCGTGCTGTCCGCTGAAGTCCTGGGCTCCATCGAAGAGGGCGGTGCTGCCGCCGCCGCTCCAGCCGCCGCTGCCGCACCGGCTGCTGCTCAAGCCGACGCGCCTGCTGCCTCGGGCGAAGACGATCCAGTCGCCGCTCCGGCCGCTCGCAAGCTGGCTGAAGAAAACGGCATCAACATCGCTTCCGTTGCCGGTACCGGCAAAGGCGGTCGCGTGACCAAGGAAGATGTGGTTGCAGCCGTTGCCGCCAAGAAAGCCGCTCCAGCCGCTGCCCCGGCCAAGCCAGCCGCGCCTGCCGCTTCCGCGCCAGTGTTCGCTGCCGGTGACCGCGTTGAAAAACGCGTTCCGATGACCCGCCTGCGTGCCAAGGTCGCCGAGCGCCTGGTTGAAGCCCAGTCGAACATGGCGATGCTGACCACGTTCAACGAAGTCGACATGACCGAAGTCATGGCCCTGCGTTCGAAGTACAAGGACCTGTTCGAGAAGTCCCACAACGGCGTACGCCTGGGCTTCATGTCGTTCTTCGTCAAGGCTGCCACCGAAGCTCTGAAACGCTTCCCGGCCGTCAACGCGTCGATCGACGGTTCCGACATCGTGTACCACGGCTACGCCGACATCGGTGTTGCGGTCTCCAGCGACCGTGGCCTGGTGGTTCCGGTCCTGCGCAACGCCGAGCTGATGAGCCTGGCCGAAATCGAAGGCGGCATCGCTACCTTCGGCAAGAAGGCCCGTGACGGCAAGCTGTCCATCGAAGAGATGACCGGCGGTACGTTCACCATCACCAACGGTGGTACATTCGGTTCGATGATGTCGACCCCGATCGTCAACCCGCCGCAAGCGGCTATCCTGGGCATGCACAACATCCTGCAGCGTCCGATGGCGATCAACGGTCAGGTCGTGATTCGTCCGATGATGTACCTGGCACTGTCCTACGATCACCGCCTGATCGACGGCAAAGAAGCCGTGACGTTCCTGGTAACCATCAAGAACCTGCTTGAAGACCCGGCTCGTCTGCTGCTGGATATCTGATTTTCGCCGCGAGGGCCGGTCTGTCGACCGGCCTCTTGCTGAAACAACCGGTTTCGTCCCTCGACGGTCATCACAAGTGATCGTCCGGTTTGATTCGAAAAGGAATGACTCATGACTCAGAAATTCGACGTGGTAGTGATTGGTGCGGGCCCTGGTGGCTACGTAGCGGCCATCAAGGCTGCGCAACTGGGCCTTACCACTGCCTGCATCGAGAAATACACCGACAAGGAAGGCAAACAGGCCTTGGGCGGTACTTGCCTGAACGTCGGTTGCATTCCTTCCAAGGCGCTGCTGGACAGCTCCTGGAAATACAAGGAAGCGAAAGAAAGCTTCAACGTTCACGGTATCTCTACCGGTGAAGTGAAAATGGACGTCGCCGCGATGGTTGGCCGAAAGGCTGGCATCGTCAAGAACCTGACCAGCGGTGTCGCCACCCTGTTCAAGGCCAACGGCGTGACCTCCATCGAAGGCCACGGCAAGCTGCTGATGGGCAAGAAAGTCGAAGTGACCAAGCCGGACGGCTCGGTTGAAGTGATCGAAGCCGAAAACGTCATCCTGGCGCCGGGCTCGCGTCCGATCGATATCCCGCCTGCTCCAGTCGACCAGAACGTGATCGTCGATTCCACCGGCGCCCTGGAATTCCAGACCGTGCCAAAACGCCTGGGCGTGATCGGCGCTGGCGTGATCGGCCTCGAGCTGGGTTCGGTATGGTCGCGCCTGGGCGCTGAAGTGACCGTGCTCGAAGCCCTCGACACCTTCCTGATGGCCGCCGACGCCGCGGTTTCCAAGGAAGCGCTGAAGACCCTGACCAAGCAAGGCCTGGACATCAAACTGGGCGCCCGCGTGACCGGCTCCAAGGTCAACGGCGACGAAGTCGTGGTGAACTACACCGACGCCAACGGCGAACAGACCATCACCTTTGACAAGCTGATCGTGGCCGTCGGCCGTCGTCCAGTGACCACCGACCTGCTGTCCGCCGATTGCGGCGTGGAAATCGACGAGCGCGGTTTCATCGCGGTCGATGACCATTGCGCAACCGCCGTACCGGGCGTCTTCGCCATCGGCGACGTGGTTCGCGGCATGATGCTGGCCCACAAGGCTTCCGAAGAAGGCATCATGGTCGTCGAGCGCATCAAAGGCCACAAGGCCCAGATGAACTACGACCTGATCCCATCGGTTATCTACACCCACCCGGAAATCGCATGGGTTGGTAAAACCGAGCAGGCCTTGAAAGCCGAAGGCGTTGAAGTTAACGTCGGCACCTTCCCGTTCGCCGCCAGTGGCCGTGCCATGGCAGCCAACGATACCGGTGGTTTCGTGAAAGTCATCGCCGATGCCAAGACGGATCGCGTATTGGGCGTTCACGTCATCGGCCCAAGCGCTGCCGAGCTGGTCCAGCAAGGCGCGATCGGTATGGAATTCGGCACCAGCGCCGAGGACCTGGGCATGATGGTCTTCTCCCATCCGACCCTGTCCGAAGCGTTGCACGAAGCGGCCCTAGCTGTGAATGGCGGCGCCATCCACGTGGCCAACCGCAAGAAGCGTTAATAGATAATAAGAAACCACGGCGGTATCGGCCCGTCGTGAGCCTTGCGTGCAAGACTCACCGCGGAATGTCCGCTGGACGCAGTCTTGCGTAGCAGCACCGGTTGACCGGAACGCTACGCAAGCAGCAGTCACAGGTGGTGCGGCACCACAACGGTGCAGCACCGAATGCGCAGTACCTAACGAAGACGGTAATAAGCATGAATCTTCACGAGTATCAGGGTAAGCAGCTGTTCGCTGAGTACGGCCTGCCAGTATCCACCGGCTACGCTGTAGACACCCCGGAAGCGGCAGCAGAAGCTTGCGACAAAATCGGCGGCAGCGAATGGGTCGTCAAAGCCCAGGTTCACGCCGGTGGTCGCGGTAAAGCGGGCGGCGTCAAGCTGGTTCGCAGCAAAGAAGACGCCAAAGCCTTCGCACAGCAGTGGCTGGGCAAGCGTCTGGTGACCTACCAGACCGACGCCAACGGTCAGCCAGTCACCAAGATCCTGGTTGAATCGTGCACTGATATCGCTAAAGAGCTGTACCTGGGCGCTGTCGTTGACCGTTCGAGCCGCCGCATCGTGTTCATGGCTTCCACCGAAGGTGGCGTGGACATCGAGAAAATCGCTCACGACACCCCTGAGAAAATCCTCAAGGCCACCATCGATCCACTGGTTGGCGCACAGCCGTTCCAGGGTCGCGAGCTGGCATTCCAGCTGGGCTTGGAAGGTAAGCAGGTCACTCAGTTCGCCAAGATCTTCGTAGGCCTGGCCAAGCTGTTCCAGGACCACGACCTGGCACTGCTGGAAGTGAACCCGCTGGTGATCAAGGCCGACGGCGATCTGCACTGCCTCGATGCCAAGATCAACATCGACGCCAACGCCATGTACCGTCAGCCTAAGCTGAAGACTTTCCACGATCCGTCGCAAGACGATCCGCGCGAAGCGCACGCTGCCAAGTTCGAACTGAACTACGTAGCCCTGGAAGGCAACATCGGCTGCATGGTCAACGGTGCCGGCCTGGCCATGGGTACCATGGACATCGTCAACCTGCACGGCGGCAAGCCAGCCAACTTCCTCGACGTGGGCGGCGGTGCTACCAAGGAACGCGTTACCGAAGCGTTCAAGATCATCCTGTCCGACACCAACGTCGCTGCAGTACTGGTCAACATCTTCGGCGGCATCGTTCGTTGCGACATGATTGCCGAAGGCATCATCGGCGCCGTGAAAGAAGTCGGCGTGAAAATCCCGGTTGTTGTTCGCCTCGAAGGCAACAACGCTGAGCTGGGCGCTAAAGTACTGGCAGAAAGCGGTTTGAACATCATCGCTGCTACCAGCCTGACCGACGCTGCTCAACAAGTCGTTAAAGCTGCGGAGGGCAAATAATGAGCGTCCTGATCAACAAAGACACCAAGGTTATCTGCCAGGGCATTACCGGTTCGCAAGGTAGTTTCCACACCCAGCAAGCCATCGAGTACGGCACCCAGATGGTTGGCGGCGTAACTCCGGGCAAGGGCGGCACCGAACACCTGGGCCTGCCTGTCTTCAACACCGTGAAAGACGCCGTAGCGGCCACTGGCGCCACCGCCAGCGTGATCTACGTTCCAGCTCCTTTCTGCAAGGACTCCATCCTTGAAGCAGCGTTCGGCGGCATCAAGCTGATCGTTTGCATCACCGAAGGCATCCCGACCATCGACATGCTGGAAGCCAAGGTCAAGTGCGACGAACTGGGTATCACCCTGATCGGCCCTAACTGCCCAGGCGTGATCACTCCAGGCGAATGCAAGATCGGCATCATGCCAGGTCACATTCACTTGCCAGGCAAGGTCGGTATCGTTTCCCGTTCCGGTACCCTGACTTACGAAGCCGTGAAGCAGACCACTGACGCCGGTTTCGGTCAGTCGACTTGCGTCGGCATCGGCGGTGACCCGATCCCAGGCTCCAACTTCATCGACATCCTGAAGCTGTTCCAGGAAGACCCGAAGACCGAAGCGATCGTCATGATCGGTGAGATCGGCGGTTCCGCTGAAGAAGAAGCCGCAGCCTACATCAAGGCCAACGTGACCAAGCCGGTTGTTTCCTACATTGCTGGTGTGACTGCTCCTCCGGGCAAGCGCATGGGCCATGCTGGCGCAATCATCTCTGGCGGCAAAGGCACTGCTGACGAGAAGTTCGCTGCGCTGCAAGACGCAGGCGTGAAAACCGTGCGTTCGCTGGCAGACATCGGCAAGGCCCTGGCCGAGCTGACTGGCTGGGAAATGAAGAAGTAAGCTTCGGCTGACTTTTTTGTTTCAGCAACAAAGGCCACCTTCGGGTGGCCTTTGTCGTTTCTGGCATTGGATCGCGTTTGCCCTTGTGCGAACCCGGTTAGCCGGAAAAATAGATACGTAAACGCGACACAGAAACGTCGTGTATCGGATAGTTCGCCCTGTAACAGTGCGTTTTTCCGCCAAATTCGTTAGTCTGGCGGCCAATTTTGCGACCGCGGCCCACAAGGCGGCGATGCGCTCAACGGGTCGATCCCATACGGATCGGCAGCATTTCCCTCACCCTTCAGGGAAATCCCTCTCTAAATTCCGATTCAGTAGTGTGGTTTCCTTAATGAAAGTGTTGAAAGGTCAGGACATCCTGGCGCTTGGTTTCATGACATTTGCCCTGTTCGTCGGGGCCGGCAATATCATCTTCCCGCCTATCGTTGGTTTGCAGTCCGGGCCTCATGTCTGGATGGCGGCGTTGGGCTTCCTGATCACTGCGGTTGGGTTGCCGGTGATCACCGTCGTTGCGCTGGCGAAAGTCGGTGGCGCGATGGACGCGTTGAGCAGCCCAATCGGCAAGATTGCCGGTGGCTTGCTGGCGGCAGTCTGTTACCTGGCGGTCGGCCCGCTGTTCGCCACGCCCCGAACCGCCACCGTATCGTTTGAAGTAGGCCTGGCGCCGCTGACCGGCGAAAGTCCGTTGGCGCTGTTTCTCTATAGCGCGGTGTACTTCCTGCTGGTGTTCTTCATTTCGCTCTATCCAGGACGCCTGCTCGATACCGTCGGGCGCTTTCTCGCCCCGCTGAAAATCATCGCCCTGGCCGTGCTCGGCATCGCTGCGTTTGCCCTGCCCGCAGGCGATATCGGCGTGGCGACACCCGAGTACGTGGCGGCTCCGTTTTCCCAAGGCTTCATCAATGGTTACCTGACCATGGATACCCTTGGCGCTCTGGTGTTCGGAATTGTTATCGTCAACGCCATCCGTTCTCGGGGCGTCGAGTCGCCGGCCTTGATCACCCGTTACGCCATCATCGCCGGGCTGATTGCCGGTGTGGGGCTGGCGCTGGTTTATGTCAGCCTGTTCCGCCTGGGCTCCGGTAGCCACGAAGTGGCGGCGGGCGCGACCAACGGCGCCGCTGTGTTGCACGCCTACGTACAGCACACCTTCGGCAGCCTGGGCAGCGGCTTCCTTGCGGTGTTGATCTCCCTGGCATGCCTGGTGACCGCCGTCGGCCTGACCTGCGCCTGCGCCGAGTACTTCAGCCGTGTACTGCCGCTGTCCTACAAGACCTTGGTGATCATCCTCGCGGCATTTTCGCTGCTGGTGTCCAACCTGGGCCTGACCAAGCTGATTGCCTTCTCGATCCCGGTCCTGACTGCGATCTATCCACCTTGTATCGCGCTGGTGGCCCTGAGCTTCTGCAAGGATTTCTGGCACGAGCAAGGTCGGATTGTCGGCCCGGTCATGCTGGTGTCGTTCCTGTTCGGCTTGATCGATGCGCTCAAGGGGGCAGGGCTGGCGGATTGGATGCCGGCGCAACTGGCCCATCTGCCGTTGAGCGAGCAAGGCCTGGCGTGGCTGGTGCCTTCGGTCATGACCCTGGCGGTCGCTGTGGTGTGCGATCGGTTGCTGGGCAAGCGCAGCGAAGCCTTGGCTTAAGCGTCTCGCTGCAGCTCACCGATAAGACCGAAATGCCCCGTATCAGTCGATACGGGGCATTTTTTTGCCCGCGGTGTCTCCCACGGGGTTCGCTGATACTATTGCCACCGATTTTGTTTCTGCCACAGGGAATTGCATGTCATTCATCCAAGCCAACCTGATCCATCTCCTGGCCGCGGTATGGTTCGTCATCTGCTGGGCCGGTTATACCCGGTATGCCTCTTGGAAGGCTCGCGACACGGCATGCTTGGCCAGCGTTATGCATTTGTACCGTGAAGACTGGATGCGACGCATGTTGCTGCGCGACAACCGCATCGCCGACGCCAGCGTGATCGGCAACCTGGAGCGCAACGCCTCGTTTTTTGCCTCCAGTACGTTGATTATCCTGGCGGGTATCCTGACGGTGCTCGGAGCGTCTGATCGAGCGGTTTCGTTGCTGGCTGACCTGCCGCTGGTGCAGCAGGCCTCCCAAGGCATGGCGGAAGTGAAGCTGCTGTGTCTGGCGTTGGTGTTCGTCTATGCGTTCTTCACGTTCAGCTGGTGCATGCGCCAATACAATTTCGCCGCCGTCCTGGTGGGGTCGGCGCCGATGATCGGTGAGCGGCACGTGTCCGAGCTTGAGCGCAAGGCCTTTGCTTCGAGGGCGGCGCGGGTTATTTCCATGGCGGCCAACCAGTTCAACTTCGGTTTGCGTTCCTATTATTTCGGCATGACCATGTTGGCCTGGTTCGTCAGCCCGTGGTTGTTCATGTTGATGAGCGCCGGCGTGGTCTTTGTGTTGTATCAGCGCGAGTTCCATTCGGACGTGCTGGACGTCATGGTCTATACGCCCACCGAGGCACCAGCGCCCGAAACCGGCAAGGAAACTGCCTGACGGCGTGACTGGTTGAATCGCAGGCAAAAGAAAACCCGCACCAGGCGGGTTTTCTTTTACTGCTAAAACCGTATCAGTTGGTTTTAGGCGCGTCGGCAGGGGCTTGTTCCTGTTGCGCGGCATTGTTCGATTCAGCCTGATCTTTGGCGGCTTCGGCGTTTTCTTTCGCCGCGTCGTTCACTTTATCCTGTGCTTTGTTCATGTCTTGCTGAGCTTGTTCAGCGTGTTGTTGGGCATCTTGAGCCTTGTCCTCGGATTTTTTATCGCAGGCAGCGAGACCGAGAGAGGCGGCCAACATCAAGGCAATAGCTAAAGTCTTACGCATGGGGTGTTTCTCCTTATGGATATAACTACTGGCCTTTTGAACCGTGCCCTCAGGGTTAAGTTCCTCTCGCTCGTTAGATATATAACTTTGCACACCGATGGAACTTTGCCGGGTGCACCTGAAAGTCCCTGAAGGAGTTATCGGTCAATGGCTGAAGATCCCGTTTTTGAGCGCGCGACCCGTTTTTTATCGGCGCTCAGGCATTGCCACGTGCTAGGCATCAAACTGCACAGCGCCAGTCGCGATGGGTTGACGCTGGAGTTGCCCTACAGCGCGCATCTTGTCGGCAATCCCCTGACGGGCATTGTCCATGGCGGAGCGCTGACTTCACTGATGGACACCGCCTGCGGCATGTCGACCTTATGTGTACTGCCGCAATTCGAAGTCTGCCCGACATTGGACCTGCGCATCGACTACATGCACGCTGCCAGGCCCAACAAGGCCATCTATGGCTTCGCCCAATGCTATCGGGTGACGCCGGATGTGATTTTCAGCCGGGGATTTGCCTATCAGGATGATCCCGAGCAGCCCATTGCCCACGTCGTGGGTACTTTCATGCGCCTGGGCGATAACGCCCGAGGACTCAAGGGAGGCGGCCCCACGGCTGCCGCGCTGACACCATGACCGATCTTACCGAGGTGCAACTGCGCCAGGCTTGCGAGCAGGGTGACGTCGCGATGCTGCTGGCTTCGATTCCCTATGCGCGGCTCATCGGCGTCGAATGCACCCGCCAGGGTGATGATCTGCTGTTTCGCCTGCCGGCCAATAAAGACAACATCGGTAACCCTTTACTGCCCGCTATCCACGGCGGGGTCATCGCCGGATTCATGGAGCTGTCGGCCGCCGTTCATCTGCTGATTGCCACCCGTGCGACCGGTGTGCCGAAGATCATCGATTTTTCCCTGGATTACCTGCGTGCCGGGCAGTTCCGCGACACCTTTGCCCGGTGCCAGGTCTGGCGCCAAGGGCGGCGCGTGGCCAACGTGGCGGTCACGGCCTGGCAAGAGTCCGAAGCCGAACCCATTGCCACCGCCCGTGCCCATTTCAAGATCCCGGGGCCCTCCAGGCCGAGCGGCCCTTGAAATCATCAACGTTGCCCCCACCTTGTGGACATCCCGCCGCCATTCTCTGCGAGGCGGACACCACCATCCACTTGGAGTTTGATGACCATGAGCGTGGAAACTCAAAAGGAAACCCTGGGCTTCCAGACCGAGGTGAAGCAACTGCTGCACCTGATGATTCACTCGCTGTATTCGAATAAGGAAATTTTCCTCCGCGAGCTGATTTCGAACGCCTCCGACGCTGTCGACAAATTACGTTTCGAAGCGCTGTCCAAGCCAGAACTGCTGGAGGGCGGCGCCGAGCTGAAAATCCGTGTGAGCTTCGACAAGGACGCCAAGACCGTCACCCTCGAAGACAACGGTATCGGCATGAGCCGCGACGAGGTGATCACGCACTTGGGCACCATCGCCAAGTCCGGCACCGCCGATTTCATGAAAAACCTGTCTGGCGACCAGAAGAAGGATTCCCACCTGATCGGTCAGTTCGGCGTCGGATTCTATTCCGCGTTCATCGTTGCCGATCACGTTGAAGTGTTCAGCCGCCGTGCCGGCCTCGCCCCGAGCGAAGGCGTGCACTGGTCCTCCAAGGGCGAGGGCGAGTTTGAGGTCGCGACCATCGACAAGGCCGATCGCGGCACCCGCATCGTCCTGCACCTCAAGTCTGGCGAAGACGAGTTCGCCGATGGCTGGCGCCTGCGCAACATCATCAAGAAGTACTCCGACCACATCGCGCTGCCGATCGAGCTGCCGAAGGAAGCCACCGCTGCCGAAGGCGAAGAAAAGCCCGAAGTGGAATGGGAAACCGTCAACCGCGCCAGTGCCTTGTGGACCCGTCCGCGCACCGAAGTAAAGGACGAGGAATACCAGGAGTTCTACAAGCACATCGCCCACGATTACGAAAATCCGCTGAGCTGGAGCCATAACAAGGTCGAAGGCAAGCTGGAATACAACTCGCTGCTGTACGTGCCGGCCCGCGCGCCGTTCGACCTGTACCAGCGCGAAGCGCCACGTGGCCTGAAGCTTTACGTGCAGCGCGTGTTCGTAATGGACCAGGCCGAATCGTTCCTGCCGCTTTACCTGCGCTTCATCAAGGGTGTGGTGGATTCCAATGACCTGTCGCTGAACGTTTCGCGGGAAATCCTGCAGAAAGATCCGATCATCGACTCCATGAAGTCGGCGCTGACCAAGCGCGTGCTGGACATGCTGGAGAAACTGGCGAAGAACGAGCCCGAGCAGTACAAGAACTTCTGGAAAAACTTCGGCCAGGTCATGAAAGAAGGTCCGGCCGAAGACTTCGCCAATAAAGAGAAGATCGCTGGCCTGCTGCGCTTTGCCTCGACCCAGGGTGAGGATGGCGAACAGATCGTTGGCCTGGCCGACTATCTGGCTCGCGCCAAGGAAGGACAGGACAAGATCTACTACCTGACCGGCGAGACTTATGCACAGGTCAAGAACAGCCCGCACCTGGAAGTCTTCCGCAAGAAAGGCATCGAAGTGCTGCTGCTGACCGATCGCATCGACGAGTGGCTGATGAGCTACCTCAACGAGTTCGACGGCAAGAGCTTCGTCGATGTGGCCCGTGGCGATCTCGACCTTGGCAACCTGGATTCGGAAGAAGACAAGAAAGCTGCCGAAGAAGTCGCCAAGAGCAAGGAAGGCCTGGTCGAGCGGATCAAGACTGCCTTGGGCGAAGCCGTCAGCGAAGTGCGGGTTTCCCACCGCTTGACCGATTCCCCGGCGATCCTGGCCATCGGTGAGCAAGACCTCGGTTTGCAGATGCGCCAGATCCTCGAAGCCAGCGGACAGAAAGTCCCGGACTCCAAGCCGATCTTTGAATTCAACCCGGCCCACCCGCTGGTGGAGAAGCTCGACAACGAGCAGAACGAAGAGCGTTTCGGCGACCTGTCGCACATTCTCTTCGACCAGGCGGCCCTGGCGGCTGGCGACAGCTTGAAAGACCCGGCTGCGTATGTACGTCGCCTGAACAAGCTGTTGGTTGAACTGTCAGCTTGATCAAGTGAGACAAAACCCGCTTCGGCGGGTTTTGTCATTTCTGGTGTTCAGTCAAAGAGGAGTCCGTCATGAGTCAGGTTACGGTTCGTTCGCTGGTCTATCAGGTCGATGGTCAAAGTTATGAGGGGCGCCTGGCCTTCGACGTCAATCAACAGGGCCCACGTCCGGGTTTGCTGATGGCGCCGAACTGGATGGGTGTTGGGGCGGGGGCCGAGGAAATCGCCAGGTCTGTGGCGGCAAACGGATATGTGGTGCTGATTGCCGACCTTTACGGGCAAACAGTGCGCCCGAGCAATGCCGATGAGGCGGGAGCGGCGATGATGCCGCTCAAGAACGACCGGGCGTTGTTGCGCAAGCGCATGCAGGCAGCGTTCGAGCAACTGCAGAGCCAGGACCAAGCGAAGGTCGACACGGCGAAGCTGGCCGCTTTTGGTTTTTGCTTTGGGGGATGCTGCGCCTTGGAGTTGGCTCGCACTGGCGCACCCCTGAAAGCGACGATCTCATTCCACGGCACCCTGGATACGCCGAACCCGGCTGATGCCCAGAACATCGAGGGCGCGGTATTGGTCCTGCACGGCGCCTCCGACCCGCTGGTGCCAAAGGAACAGCTGCCGGCCTTCGAAGATGAAATGAACGCGGCTGGGGTGGATTGGCAATTGCTGAGCTACGGCGGTGCGGTGCACTCGTTCACCGACCCGCAGGCCAATGTGCCTGGCAAGATGATGTACGCCGCCAAGGTCGCCGGACGGGCGTTCCGCTCGATGCATAACCTGCTGGATGAAGTGTTCAAGGGCTGACGTCGGGCCCGGATCTCTTTTGTCTGGTACAAAGCCATCGCGAGCAAGCTCGCTCCCACATTGGATCAAGTTGTTCTCGGCATTTGCGAACCGCACCGATTCAGTGAGGGCGCGAGCTTGCTCGCGATGTCTGCCTGATAGGCAACCCTTGAATCAGGGCAACTCGATCCGCTCGCTTTCCCCTGGTACGGTTGGCCAGTCCCCGGCCGCCCAGCGTCGGCGGGCTTCGTCTATGCGGGCCGGGTCGCTGGAGACGAAATTCCAATTCATCCGCCGTGGCCCATCCAAGGGCGCACCGCCGAACAGCACGGCATGGCACTCGGTGTCGGCAGACAGCGTCATTTCTTCCCCTGCAGGCAATATCGCCAGCGAATGGGGCTCAAGCGGTTCACCGTCCAACTGCGCCTCGCCGCCCAGGATGTACAGTGCGCGTTCTTCATGTTCCGTGGGAATCAGCAGCGTCGTTGCGGTCTGCAGGTTCAGTTCGGCATAAAGCGTAGGAGACAGCACCGGCACCGGCGATTCCAGGCAAAAGCCTGACCCGGCGATCATGCGGATGCTCACCCCCAGGTTCTCACTGACCGGCAGGCTCTGTGCCGGATGATGGCTGTAGTGCCCGGGACCTTCCTCGTGAGACTTGGGCGAGGCCAGCCAGATTTGCAGCCCATGCAGCACGAAGCCGCTTTCCAACAACGCTTTCGGTGTCCTCTCGACATGGGCAATGGCGCTGCCGGCGGTCATCCAACTGACATCCCCGGCGTTTACCACCTGATCGGAACCGAGGCTGTCCTTATGCTGGATCTGGCCCTCGAACAAGTAGGTGAGGGTGGACAGACCGATGTGTGGATGTTGGCGAATGTTCATGCCTCGACCGGCCGGGTAGGACGTTTGCAGCATATGGTCGAAAAACACGAAAGGTCCGACGCTGCGGCATTTAGCGGACGGCAAGGGCCGAAGAATCGGCTGGCCTTCCACGTCTTCTGCGCGGGGACGAACGATGAGGGGAGCGGTCATGGTGTCTTCCAGGTTGAACGACGGATGGGCAGAGCATAACCCGAGGTTGCAACGGACGGCAGCGCCGGCTTGAACCCAGGCGGGACGGCTGGGGTCTATGCTGCTCATGGCCTATGGAGAATCCCCGTGCCCTCGATCCGTTTGATGTTCGCCTGCCTGCTGGCCGTTACGTGCAGCACCGCCTCGGCTCGCGAATATGCCTACAGTGATGCGCACCTGCATTACGTCGATTTCTTCCAGGAAACCGCCGGCATGGCCAAGCTCCTCAAGGCCATGGCGGACAATCGCATCGAGCATGTGATGATTTCCGGCGTTCCCGTGGCGAAGAAATGGCACGAAGACGAACCCAAGCGACCGCGTTACTACGCCGGTGACGATGCGGACGCCTATTGGTACAGCGCCACCGATGTGATTGTCGCTGCCGCGGTGTCCAAGCTCCCCGCTGAGCAACGCCAGCATTTCCATCCATTCTTGTCGGGCTTCAACCCCAATGACAAGAACTCCGATGCGCATATCCAGCGCATGCTCGATCTCTATCCGGGGCTGTGGCAAGGCATCGGCGAAGTGTTCACCCGTCATGACGACCTGACGGCGCTGACCTCCGGCGACACGCCGCGCGCCAACAACGAAGCCATGACCCGCATCTATCACCTGGCGGCGGAGAATGATCTGCCCGTGATGCTGCATTCCAACATCACGTCCAAGCGTGAGAGAAATCCGCTGTACCTGGCAGAAATCGAAGAACCGCTGCGCAACCATCCACACACACGGTTCATCTGGGCCCATGCCGGCACGAGCATGGAGATTCACCGGCACCAGACCCGGCTGGATTTTCTGCTGCCGACCCTGACGCGGATGCTGGAGTCTTATCCCAATCTTTTCATCGACCTGTCCTGGAGCATGCTCACGCCGTATCTACTGGATGAGGCGGGCAAGCCCCGGGATGAATGGTTGAAACTGGTGGAGCGCTTCCCGGAGCGGTTCATGGTGGGATCGGACGTGGTAGGACGATTCAATAAATTGGGTAAGGAGTTGCACAGCTTCGATCCGTTCCTGGATGCCTTGCCTGAGGATGTGGCGCGGAAGGTGGCGCGGGATAACTTTCTGGCGGTGTTGCCGCGCTCAGTCGCCCGCTGAGCCCGCTCTTGTCGCGAGGGAGCAAGCTCCCTCGCCACAGGTCAACCCTGTATCCGGGCTTTAGCTGGCCTGTTGAACACCGCTTTGTCATCAGCCTGTCACCCCCGCGTCATACCCTCGCGCTCATCTCAATCAAGGAGCGCACCATGCACCTCACCCGTTCAAGCGCACTGCTCGCGCTGTTGTTGACCTGCGGCCTGGCCCAGGCGGAAGTTCGTGTCGAAGGCCCGGTGGAATATGGGGTATTCGAAGGGCCGAAGGCCGAGTTGCAATCGGGCGAGCGGGTCTTGCGTCGCAGCAATGAGCAGATCCGCCAGACCGAAAGTGTTCCGGCCAAGCTGGGTACGAAGTTCGGCATGCGCTATCAGTTGGCGGGCAAGGTCGCTGACGACCAGCCGTTGACCCTGTTGTACTTCACCCCCGGTATCCGCACACCCGATGGCGTACGCCACGACAAATTCGAAGTCATCCAGAAACTGGTGGCCGGCGCGCCCCAGGACGTCATGGCCTATGAATTTACCGAAAGCCACGAAGTGGTGCCGGGGGAGTGGCGGTTCATGGTGTTCCAGGGGGATCGGCTGTTGACGCAGCAACGGTTTGTCGTGCGCTGAAACTTCATTTGCACAGATCAAAGTGTGGGAGCGAGCCTGCTCGCGAAGGCGGTATGACAGTCAGAGCGTTGTTGCTTGATACTCCGCTTTCGCGAGCAGGCTCGCTCCCACAAGGAATTCAGGCATATCCGTCAGACAAAAAAACGCCCCGAACCAGTCGGGGCGTTTTTGTGTGTGGCGTACCAGCGGGAATTACTTGCCCTGCCAGCGCTTCATCACCAGGGTAGCGTTGGTGCCACCGAAGCCGAAGCTGTTGCTCATCACGGTGTTGATGGTGGCGTTCTCGCGAGTTTGGGTCAGGATAGGCAGGTCGGCCACTTCCGGATCCAGTTCGTCGATGTTGGCGGAACCGGCCATGAAGTTGCCTTCCATCATCAGCATGCAGTAGATCGCTTCGTGAACGCCGGCGGCGCCCAGGGAGTGACCCGACAGGCTCTTGGTGGAGCTGATGGCCGGGGCCTTGTCGCCGAACACTTCGCGCACACCCTTCATTTCCGCGACGTCGCCGACCGGGGTCGAGGTGCCGTGGGTGTTCAGGTAGTCGATCGGTGCATCGACGGTGGACATGGCCATCTGCATGCAGCGCACGGCACCTTCACCGCTCGGTGCGACCATGTCATAGCCGTCGGAGGTGGCGCCGTAGCCGACGATTTCCGCGTAGATCTTCGCGCCACGGGCGAGGGCGTGCTCCAGCTCCTCGACCACGACCATGCCACCACCGCCGGCGATGACGAAACCGTCACGGTCGGCGTCGTAGGCACGGGAGGCTTTTTCCGGCGCGTCGTTGCGCTTGCTGGACAGGGCGCCCATGGCGTCGAACAGGAACGACTGGCTCCAATGTTCTTCTTCACCGCCACCGGCGAACACGATGTCCTGCTTGCCCATCTGGATCTGTTCCATGGCGGTACCGATGCAATGGGCACTGGTGGCGCAGGCGGAAGCGATGGAGTAGTTCAGGCCCTTGATCTTGAACGGCGTGGCCAGGCAGGCCGAAACGGTGCTGCTCATGGTCCGCGTGACGCGGTACGGGCCGACACGCTTGACGCCTTTTTCGCGCAGGATGTCCAGCGCTTCCATCTGGTTCAAGGTGGAGGCGCCGCCGGAACCTGCTACGAGGCCGGTCCGTACGTTGGAGACCTGCTCTTCGGTCAGGCCGGAGTCAGCGATGGCGTCTTTCATGGCCAGGTAGGCATAAGCCGCCGCGTGGCCGACGAAACGGTAGATCTTGCGATCGATCAGCTCTTCGAGGTTCAGGTCAATGGAGCCGGAAACCTGGCTACGCAGACCCATTTCGGCATATTCCGGATTGAACCGGATGCCAGGGCGACTTGCACGCAGGTTAGCGGAGACGGTCTCTTTGTCATTGCCCAGGCACGAAACGATGCCCAGACCAGTGATAACGACGCGGCGCATGCGGATAACCCTTAGAAGTTGTCAGTGGAAGTGAAAACGCCAACCCGGAGGCCTTCGGCGGTGTAGATCTCGCGACCGTCGACAGCCACCGAACCATCGGCGATGGCCATGTTCAGCTTGCCCTTGAGGACGCGTTTGATATGGATGTTATAGGTGATCTTCTTCGCAGTCGGCAGTACCTGACCGAAGAACTTCACTTCGCCCGAACCCAGGGCGCGGCCGCGACCCGGCAGGCCTTGCCAGCCGAGGAAGAAGCCGACCAGTTGCCACATGGCATCCAGGCCCAGGCAGCCGGGCATCACCGGATCGCCTTCGAAATGGCAGGCGAAGAACCACAGGTCCGGAGTGATATCCAGCTCGGCGACCAATTCACCTTTGCCGTACTTGCCACCCTCATCGCTGATATGGGTGATGCGATCCACCATCAGCATGTTCGGGGCGGGCAGTTGCGCGTTACCTGGGCCGAACAGCTCACCGCGACTGCAGCGCAGCAGATCTTCCCGAGTAAAGGCGTTTTGTTTGGTCATGCGAGCTCCTCAATAGTCCCATGCGGCAGGGTGGGGCAAATCTTCCCGACCGATCGAAGCGTTCATGCCTCGAGTCGGCAGCCTACTCATAGACTATTGCGTTGTAGTGAAAGTCACAGCACACGGGAAAATCAATGTACACCTGTGCACTGAAATAGTTATTCCTTCCCCGATCGAGGCGTGGCCGGGTGCTTAAGACTGCCGCACTTTCGCCTTTCACGCCAGTCGCAGATAGTCCTAGGCCCTGCATTTACCCGACCCAGCGTTGCAGAATCTGCTGCAAGTCGATTCGTTTGAAGGGTTTGGCCAGGTAATCGTTCATGCCCGCTGCCAGGCACGCTTCGCGATCACCCTGCAGTGCATTGGCGGTCAGGGCGATGATGGGCACGTCGGTGCAGCCGGGCAACTGGCGGATCTGCCGCGTGGCTTCGTAACCGTCGATGACCGGCAACCGGCAGTCCATCAGGATCGCTTCGAAAATCAGGCTCTCGGCGCTACGTACGGCCTGGGCGCCATCGGTGGCGACGCTGACCTTGAAGCCGAGGCTGCGCAGCATCGCTTCGATCACCGTCTGGTTAACCGGATTGTCTTCCACCAACAAGACATTGCGGCCTTCTCCGTTGCTACCGCCGCCGGGCAGGCGCGGGGGCAGGGTCGGTGGCGCCAGGCGCGACAGGGCCAGCGGGATTTCCAGGGTAAACACCGAGCCCTGGCCTTCCTGGCTCTGGGCCCGCAGCGTGCCGCCCATGCGTTCGGCCAGGGTGCGGGCGATCGGCAGGCCGAGGCCCGTGCCGCCGTAGCGTCTTGAAATGGAACTGTCGGCCTGCTGGAAGGCGTCGAACATGCGCTCCAGGCTTTCGGCCGGGATGCCAATGCCGCTGTCGCGCACGGTGCAGGTGAACCACAGCAATTCGTGATCAAGGGCCTGCCACTGGCACTGCACCGTAACGCGGCCCTGGTCGGTGAATTTCAACGCGTTGCCGATCAGGTTCACCAGGATTTGCCGGATCCGCGTCGGGTCGCCTTGTACCTGCAGCGGCTTCATGTCGTCGGGGACCAGCAGGTCCAGGCCCAGCTTGCGCTGCGCGGCGCTGTGCTGGAACGACTGCGCGCAACTGCCCACCAGCTCGGCCAGGTTGAACGGGATGTGCTCCAGCTCCAGCGCCGAACGCTCGATGCGCGAGAAGTCGAGAATGTCGTTGATGACCTTCAACAGGTGCTCGGTGGATTCCGATGCCAGCGCGGTGTATTCATGCTGCTCATCAGTCATATGGGTGGTTTCCAGCAATTGCAGCATGCCCAATACGCCATTCATGGGCGTGCGCAGTTCGTGGCTCATCATCGCCAGGAATTCCGACTTGGCGCTGTTGGCCTTTTCTGCTTCCTCCCGGGTCTTGATCAATTGAGCCATGGCCTGGTGCTGCTCGCGGCTTGCTTGTTCGAGGCCCGCGGCCAGGTTGTTGATGTGCCGCGACAGGGCGCCCAATTCCCCGTCGTCGACAATAGGCAAGGGCCTGCTGTAATCACCCTGCTGGATGGCCTTGACCGCATGGCCGATGTCGCGAATCGGCTGCGACAGGCTCGCTGCCAGGCGGCGCGCCACCAGGAACGTGAACAGCAGCGCAAACAGGGCCAGGACCGCTGCCTTGAGCAGGATCTCCTGCTGCCGCTGGCTGAAGGCGTCGCTGGACATGCCGACAATGACGCGGCCCAGGTAATCCTCGCCGGCCGCCTCGATGGGCGGACTGTTGCCTTGCAGGAAATCATTGTTGAGGGCAATGCGCTGCAGGCGAACGGGGGCCTGGAATACTTCGACCTGCTGGGAATGGTTGCGGGTTTGCGACGGTTGTTCCACGTACACGAGAACCCGCTCGGTGCGGTCCTGGACTTCCAAAAAGCGCACGTGAGGCGTGGCGAGCGTGGCCGTCAGCAGGCTTTCCAGCACATCATTGTTACCGGATATGACGCCATACTCCGCGGCTGGAGCGAGTTGGTTGGCGATCAGCTGCCCGGTGTGGTTGAGTTCCTGGCGTAGGTCCTGGATTCGCACGAAGGTGAAGAAGCTGATCAACAGCACCGTCAGCAGCAGTGCCGGCCCCAGGGCGATGAGCTGGGTACGGGTATTGATATCCCAGCGGCGACGCAAGGTCATGGACGGTGTTCTCCTTCTGCCAGCTGCGTAGCGACGGATTCGACGTCAATCGGTTCGATCCCCAACGAGCGAGCGACCTGTTGATTGCTCAAGACTTTGAAGCGGGGCGGATACAGGCTGCGCGGCCACGTGGCGGCGGGGCGGTCCAGCAATTCGTCGAGAATCGCCAGCCAGTCTTCCTGGCCGCTGTAGGTGCTGGCCAGGCTGCCGGCCTTGACGAAGGCGGCGCTTGGCCCGATCAGCGCGCGTTGCCGGGCGTAACTGCTCAGCAGCAGGTTCTTCACGGTCTTGGGGTTATAAAGGTCGGGGTCGTCGAGGCCCAGCAAGACGTCGCTTTGGCCCAGCAGGTTTTGCAAAGGGCGGCTGTCGTTGATGTCGTCCCAGCGTTCGCTGACGATTTGCAGGCCCAGCGGCAACGCTGCCTGCTGAAGGTCCTTGAGCAGGAACTCGCTGTGCCTGTCGTACAGCACGCCGACCCGCCGTACTTGTGGCAGGACCTGACGAATCAGGCGCAACTGCCGGCCCATCGGTGGATCGCTCCAGAGCAGGCTCAGGTGTCCGGGCGTCCCGTCACCCAGGCGTTCCCGGGCTTGCTGACGGCTGATCCGCAGCACCAGAGTGGCCGGCCCGCGAGGCGTTTGCAGGCGCCAGTCGAGGCTCGGCGGGTCGAGCAGGATCAGGCGCACGTCATCCGGCAACCGATCCGGCGCCGGCAGGTTGGCCAATGGGGTGAATCGCACGCGGTCCTGGGGACGCCGGGCCTGCAAGGCCTGGGTGAATGACTGCACGCCGGGGCTGTCCTGGGCGCCTGTCAACAGGACCTCGGCGGCCCGAGCCTCGAGCGTGACCAGCAGGCCGGCAAATGCCAGGCACAGTAACCACCACAGGCGGCCACGAAAGGGCGTCGTGCGGGGTTGGCACCGGGACATCTAGAAGGACAACTCCGCGCTGAAATACACCACATGGCGGGAATCGTAGCGGTTGTCGACGAACGTGGTCGGCTGGTCATCGAGGCGTTGCTGCAGGGTCCCCGCGACTTCCAGGCTGGCTTTGCCCAGGGGAATGCGCCGGGCGAGGCGGCTGTCGATCCGTTCGTAGCGGTAACCGTTGAGGGCGTCGGCGGCGTAATAGAAAACCGCGCTGTTCCAGCCCCGGCCCCAATCGCGCAGCCAGCCGGCCGAACCGCTGTTGCGGGCGGTCAGCTGTTCGTCGAGGGGGTTGCTGGCCAGCGCATCGACATAGGCGTAGGTCAGGCGCAGCCGGTCGGCCGCTGTCATCCGCCAATCGAATTGGGTTTCGGCGCCGGTGAACTGCGATTCGTTGCTGTTGCTGGCGATGTACTGGTTGTTGCGCAATGGTTCGCTGATCATTCCGGTGATTTGGTCGTGGAACAGCTTCACGTCCACCGCCAGGCCCAAATCCATGAAATAACCGTTGTAGCCAAGCTCACGCGAGCGCATGTGCTCCTGATCCAGGTTGCCAGGGCCGCGCGTTCGAACGAAATAACGGGCGCTGTCCTGACCAAAGGCGGCCGGCCGTAGATTGGTGACTTGATAACTCCAGTTGACGTTGTTCTCGAACATGTCCGGCGAGCGCACCGCCTCGGAATAGACCGCCCGGAGGCCGTGTCGCGGGGTGATCAGGTAGTTGATTGCCATCCGAGGGGTCAGCGAGCTGCCCGTCAGGCGTGCGTCCTCGAACATCGCGCCGCCCTGCAACAACCAGTGTTCGCTGGCCCGCCATTCGAGCTGGCCGAACAAACGGTAGGTGGTGTCGTCCAGGGTGCCGTTGAAGTACGTCTGCGAATCGGCCCGGTCGTAACGATAATTCACGCCGGTGACTAGCCGCAGGCTGTCGGAAAGACTGAGGGTGTCCTGAACCTCAAGGTCGTAGCGCGACTCCCGGGCGCTCTGGTCGATATCGCCACACAGTGTCCGGGAAGCACCGTTTCGCCATTGGTCGAGCACTTGATTGGCCAGTGCCTGTTCCTGGGCCGTGCCGGCGGGGACCCCGGTATTCAGGAAACTGGGAATATTGCGCGCCAGCTTCTCGGCATAGTTGGGGTTGAGCTGCCACAGATCGGTCAATTGCGGGCTGAACGACACCTCCGCATCGCAGGCGCGCCAAGTCTGCTGGCGATCCCAATGCTGCATCGAACCCTGGATATAAAGGCTGTGGTTAGGATTCAGGTCCAGGTTCCAACGCAGCGAAGCGGCGTAATCCTTGGCGCTGACGTCGGAGTTATCCCCAGCTTCGGTAATCCCGGCAAACACCGGACGGTAGGTGTAGGGCCGCTGGTTGGTCCCTTCCTTGGCATTCAACTGCCAGTCAATGCTCTGGTATTCATCCAGGGTTTGGCTGACGGACAGGTTGAAGCGGTTCAGGCGACGGCTGTCGCGGTAGTCGGCCCCGTTGCGGTTGCTGTCAAAACCGTCGTCTTGCTGGCCGGACAGCGACAATCGCATGTCACCGTCTTCCCAGCCTGTGCCCTGGCTGGCGTACCAGTCGCTGATGCCGTTCTGGCCTCGGGTAACCTTGAAACGGGTGCCGTGGCTGTCGGCCGGGGCGCGGGTGATGATGTTGACGACGGCCATCAGTGCATTGGCGCCATAGCTGACGGTGTTGGGGCCGCGAAAGACTTCGATCCGCTCGATGTCTTCCATGGCGACCGGTATATCGCTCCAGTCCACTGTCGCCAGGCCGGCCCGGTACACCGAGCGACCATCGATCAGCACTTGCATGCGCCGCGCTTCACTGGCACTGGTGCCGTGGTAGTTGGCGGTGGGCTGGTTGCCGCTGATGTTGCCGACCATCATGCCTGGCACCAGGCGCAACAATTCGCTGATGTCCCGAGCGCCGCTGGCCTTGATCAATTCACGGTCCAGCACGGTCATGCTGCCGGGTACCGCCGCCGGCGACTGCTTCAGGCGCGTGGCGGTCAATACCTGGGGGAGGGGCTGGTTGTCCACGAACAAGTCGTCGGCCACCGCTGGCGGGCTGATGATCAGCGCCAATAGCAGTGATGAGCCTGGACGGGTGGGGCCAACGAACACGGCACAGCCTTTGGATAGAAGAAGGATGGCGGGCATGTTAACCGAGCCGAACGACTTTTCCATTCACGTTGACAGCATTTTCCTAGGAATTGGTGGTCAGCTTCCTACAGCGATGGGTAATTGCGGACGGGGCTGGTCGCGCTCTGGCTGCTCCGTATAATGCCCGGCATTGCCACTTGGTATGGAAGAGCGGATTGCATATGACTGAACAGCGCCCGATTGCGGTCCTGGGAGGCGGGAGTTTCGGCACCGCCGTGGCTAACCTGCTGGCGGAGAATGGCCACGCGGTGCGCCAGTGGATGCGTGACCCGGAGCAGGCCGAGGCCATCCGGGTCAACCGGGAAAATCCGCGTTATCTCAAAGGCATCAAGGTCCGCCCTGAAGTCGAGCCGGTGACCGATTTGCAGGCCACGCTCCAAAATAGCGATCTGTTTTTTGTCGCCTTGCCCTCTAGCGCCCTGCGTTCGGTGCTGGCACCGCACGCCGAGCGCTTGAGCGGCAAATTGCTGGTGAGCCTGACCAAAGGCATCGAGGCGCAAACGTTCAAGCTGATGAGCGAGATTCTTGCGGACATCGCCCCCAAGGCGCGAATCGGCGTGATATCCGGGCCTAACCTGGCGCGGGAGATTGCCGAACACGCCCTGACCGCCACCGTCGTCGCCAGCGAAGATGAAGAGCTGTGCCAGCAGGTCCAGGCCGCGCTGCATGGTCGCACCTTCCGGGTCTATGCCAGCGCGGATCGTTTCGGCGTGGAGCTGGGCGGTGCGCTGAAGAACGTCTATGCGATCATCGCCGGCATGGCGGTCGCCCTGGGCATGGGCGAGAACACCAAGAGCATGCTGATCACTCGGGCGCTGGCGGAAATGACCCGTTTCGCCGTGAGCCAGGGCGCCAACCCGATGACCTTCCTCGGCCTGGCCGGCGTGGGCGATCTGATCGTCACCTGTTCCTCGCCCAAGAGCCGCAACTATCAGGTCGGTTTCGCACTCGGCCAAGGCCTGAGCCTGGACGAGGCCGTCTCGCGCCTGGGCGAAGTGGCCGAAGGGGTCAACACCCTCAAGGTGCTCAAGGCCAAGTCCCAGGAAGCCGGCGTGTACATGCCGCTGGTCGCCGGTCTGCATGCGATTCTGTTCGAAGGGCGCACGCTGGAGCAGGTGATCGAACTGTTGATGCGTGGCGAACCCAAGACCGACGTCGATTTCATTTCCACCAGCGGTTTCAACTGATTCCGTTGACCGCAAGCAGGAGCGAACCATGAACGATCCGAAAGGGCAGCCGCAATACGAATCCATCCTGCTGCGAGTGCTGTGGATGGTGATTTACCTGCTGGTCTGGCAGGTGGCGCAATTGATCCTCGGCGCCGTGGTGCTGGTGCAATTGATCTACCGGCTGATCTACGGCGCACCGAGTGCCAGCCTGATGAATTTTGGCGACAGCCTGAGCCAGTTCCTGGCGCAGATCGGTCGCTTCGGCACTTTCCATAGCGACCAGAAGCCTTGGCCATTCGCCGACTGGCCAACCCCACGCACACCGGAAGGTGAAACCCCCCACACCGTTGCACCGGCACCACATCCCGCCCGGGACGAGGAGCCGAAGCTATGAAATTGTGGGTGTTGCGTCATGGCGAGGCCGAGCCCCACGGTGTTCGTCCCGACCCTGAACGGGTGCTGACCATCCATGGCCGCGAGGAAGTCTTGCTCAGCGCCGGTCGGTTGATGGGCGAGCCCCTGCGGGCCATTTTTGCCAGCCCCTATGTACGTGCCCAACAGACCGCGCAATTGGTTCGCGAGGCGCTGGGGTTCGAGCCGGAGTTGGTCACGGTTGATTGGCTCACGCCGGAAACCCGTCCGGCCGAGGTATTGAAACACCTGGATGATCAAGACAACGTGCTGCTGGTCAGCCATAACCCACTGGTGGGCAGCTTGCTGGGGCTTTTGCAGCACGGTCATCTGCAGCAACCGGAACAAGTATCGACGGCAGGCCTGGCCGAGCTGGAGGGCGACCTGCCGCTGGCCGGTTCGATGAAACTCAAGAGCCTCAGGCACCCCTGAGAACAACCGTCCCAAGACAAAACAAAAACATAAAGGAAGGGCAGCGATGAGTCTGTGGCGCACCACCCCCAATATTGAACAACTGAACGCGGCCGGTAAGAACACCATCAGCGAAGTGCTGGACATCCGTTTCGAATCTTTCGACGACGAATCCCTGACCGCGAGCATGGTGGTCGATCATCGTACCCATCAACCGTTCGGCCTGTTGCACGGCGGCGCGTCCGTGGTGCTGGCCGAGACAGTCGGCTCCATGGCGGCCTATCTGTGCGTCGACACGAGCAAGTTCTACTGCGTCGGCCTGGAAATCAACGCCAACCACTTGCGTGGCGTGCGCAGCGGGCGAGTAACCGCGACGGCCCGGATGGTTCACCTGGGCCGCACCACCCAGGTCTGGGACATCCGCCTGGTCAATGATGACGGCAAGGTCAACTGCGTATCGCGCCTGACCATGGCGGTGGTTCCATTGGGTGAGCAGCCGCCGGCGCGCTAAGAGACGTTACAAGCTAAGCAGTCCCGCTTTTACTTGTAGCTTGCAGCTCGAGGGTCAATGTTGCTGTCATCATTCCTGTCAGTTCCGGTCATTGCCGCACCATCAGGTTCTGCGCAAAATCGGTCGCAGTTCTCGCAATGGATCGGCCAATATGTCGCAACAGGTGTTTTTCGCCCACGCCAATGGTTTCCCCTCCGCCACCTACGGTAAGTTGTTTGCCGCGCTGGCGCCGCAGTACGAGGTTTCCCACCTCGAACTGCACGGCCATGACCCGCGATTCCCGGTCGACGACAATTGGAACAATCTGGTGGACGAACTGATTCACCACCTTGAGCGGCAATCGCAGCCGGTGTGGGGCGTCGGGCATTCTCTGGGCGGCGTACTGCATTTGCATGCGGCGTTGCGCTGCCCGCAGTTGTATCGTGGTGTGGTCATGCTCGATTCCCCGGTCCTGACCCGCGCCGACCGCTGGCTGATTCTTGCCGCCAAGCGCCTGGGCTTCATCGATCGCTTGACGCCGGCCGGGCGAACCCTGGGGCGGCGGGAAGAATTCAACGACCTGGCGTCGGCGCGGGAATATTTTGCCGGCAAGACGTTGTTTCGCGGTTTCGACCCGGAGTGCTTCGAAGCGTACCTGCAACATGGTTTGCAGCCTGTTGGTGATCGGTTGCGGCTGCGCTTCGACCCGGCCACGGAAATCAGCATCTACCGAGGCGTGCCGCACACCAGCCCCGGGAGGGCTCGAAAGCTCGACATGCCGTTGGCGGTAGTGCGGGGCCGACAGAGTCGGGTGGTGATGCGTCATCACGCCCGATCCGTGAGCCGCATGCCCTTGGGCGAATCCTTGACCATGCCGGGTGGTCACATGTTTCCACTCGAATATCCCCAGGACACGGCCAACTTGCTCAAGGGCCTGCTGCAGCGCTGGCAGGGTCGTAGCCCATGAGCGTCGTCGAAGAAATTCGCCTGAGCCTGCCCCATATCGAGTTGGCGGCCCATTTGTTCGGGCCGGAAGATGGCCGGCCGGTGATTGCCCTGCATGGCTGGCTGGACAACGCTAACAGCTTCGCCCGGCTGGCGCCTATGCTCCAGGGCGTACGGGTGATTGCCTTGGACATGGCCGGTCACGGACATTCCGGGCACCGTCCGCCTGGCGCCGGCTATGCCCTGTGGGATTATGCCCACGATGTGCTGCAAGTCGCCGAGCAACTGGGCTTGAAGCGTTTCGGGCTGCTGGGGCATTCCATGGGGGCCATTGTCTCGCTGGTCCTGGCCGGTGCCTTGCCGGAGCGGATCAGTCACTTGGCATTGATCGATGGGGTGATTCCTCCTACAGCGAAAGGCGACAATGCGGCCGAGCGCATGGGCATGGCCCTGCAAGCGCAACTGGATTTGCAGCAAAAACGCAAACCCGTCTACAAAACCCTCGACCGGGCCATCGAAGCGCGTATGAAGGGACTGGTGGCAGTCAGTCGCGAAGCCGCCGAGCTACTGGCCCAGCGCGGCTTGATGCCGGTGCCGGGAGGGTTCACCTGGCGCACCGACAATCGCCTGACCTTGCCCTCGCCGCTGCGCCTGACCGACGAACAGGCCATGGCCTTCGTCGCGCGGGTCGCTTGCCCCGCGCACTTGGTAGTCGCGGCCGACGGCATGCTTGCCCAGCACCCCGAATTGCTGGAACGTCTACCCTTCAGTCATGAACAGTTACCTGGCGGCCATCATTTGCACCTGAACGACGAGGTCGGTGCCGCTCTTGTAGCAGACTGTTTCAATCGGTTCTTCAGCGTTTCTTGACTTGCGCCGGGCAAGTGTCGAGGCTGGGCGGGTTGAAAGGGAGCCAACCATGACAGATATCCATTCACTTGCCTTGCTGTGCATTGATGAACGCCTTTGCGTCGCGCGGACCCAGGCCAAGCCGATCCAATGAAACTATCCATTCGTTCATTCGTCCTGCTGGCACTGGCCGGTTTCAGCCCGCTATCCCTGGCTGCCGATGTACCCGGCAGCCAGGATCTGGAACGCGTGCCGCGCATGCCCGACGCGCAAATCGTCGATTATCGGCAAACCAGCGACCTTGAGCGTATCTACCCCATGGGGTCGATTCGCAAGATCAGCGGCCAACTGCGTTTCGACGGGCAGGTCGATGCCCGTGGCAACGCCACCTCGGTGACCTACGAACTGCCGCCGGAACATACCGCCACACAAGCGTTCACCGCCGCCCGCGAAGCCTTGCAGAAACAGGGCGCCGAGCTGCTGTTCTGGTGCCAGGCCCGCGATTGTGGCGAAAGCAGCCTGTGGGCCAACGAAGTGTTCGGCAATGCCAAGCTCTATGGCGCCGACAATGGCCAGGCCTACCTGTTGCTGCGCCTGGCGCCGCCGGCGGACAACACGCTGATCGCGCTGTATGCCATCACCCGTGGCAACCGCAAGGCCTACCTGCATGTCGAGCAGTTCGAAGCGAGCGCGCCCCTGGGGGATGTGCTGCCGACTTCTGCCACGTTGTTGCGCCAGCTCAAGGACACCGGCGTGCTGGACTTGCCGCGTCTTGCCGGCGAACCGGAGGAAGCCTGGCTACGCCTGTTGTCTCGGGCCTTGAACCTGGACACCGGCCTTCGGGTCAGCGTCGCCGGCCCACACGCCGAGGCGTGGCGCCAGGCGCTGGTCGAGCAGGGCGTCCGGGCGGCAAGAATGGAAGCGGCCGGCGGTAACACGGCGGGCTTGCACCTGGAGCTGTTGCGATAAGCTGACGTGGCAAACGCGCGTGTCGTCCTAGCCCGGCCTTGTTCATTTCTCGAGACCTTACATGCTCAATAACGATCGGCTGTTGGTGCAAATACTGCTCCTGGTGTTGTTCGGGGCCAGCCTCTGGGTGATGGCTCCGTTCTGGTCGGCGCTGTTCTGGGGGGCTGTGCTCGCTTTTGCCAGTTGGCCACTGATGCGCCTGCTGACCCGTTGGGTCAACGGTCGCGAATCCTTGGCGGCGGCCTTGCTGACGGTCGGCTGGATGTTGCTGGTGGCGGTGCCGCTGGTGTGGCTAGGCTTCAATCTCGCCGATCATGTGCGCGATGCCACGGCCTTTGTCAGGGATGTGCAGGTCGATGGCCTGCCCGAAGCCCCCGACTGGCTCGCCGGCGTACCGCTGGTGGGCGGGCGCCTGGTAACGCTCTGGAACAGCATCGACCAGCAGGGCGCGGCGATGATGGTGTCCATCAAGCCCTACCTGGGACGTGTCGGCAACTGGTTGCTGGCCCGTAGCGCGCAGATCGGCGGCGGAATCCTCGAACTGACCCTGAGCATCGTGTTCGTGTTCTTTTTCTACCGGGACGGCCCGCGATTGGCGGCGTTTGTCCAGGGGCTGCTGGAGCGGCTGATCGGTGATCGTGCCGGGTACTATGTCGAATTGGTGGCCGGCACGGTGCAGCGAGTGGTCAACGGGGTGATCGGTACCGCCGCGGCTCAGGCGGTACTGGCGCTGATCGGCTTTTTGATCGCCGGGGTGCCGGGTGCGCTGGTACTGGGTATCGTCACCTTCCTGCTCAGCCTGATTCCCATGGGGCCGCCGCTGGTCTGGATACCTGCCACGGCCTGGCTGGCGTGGAAGGGCGAGTATGGGATGGCGGTGTTCCTGGGTATCTGGGGCACGTTCATCATCAGTGGCGTGGACAACGTGCTCAAGCCCTACCTGATCAGTCGTGGTGGAAACCTGCCGCTGGTGATCGTGTTGCTCGGGGTGTTCGGTGGCTTGATCGCGTTCGGTTTCATCGGGTTGTTCATCGGTCCGACCCTGCTGGCGGTGGCGTACAGCTTGCTGACGGATTGGAGCAAGAGCCAGGCGCGGTAACGCAGCGGTTCAGGCCACACGGGGCACGCGAATCACCGCCGTCAACCCGCCGCCGGGTGTTTCTTCCAGGCTCAAGTGCCCGCCCAGGCGTTCGGCGGCCTCCCGGGCGATGGTCATGCCCAGGCCGACGCCTCCCGAGTTGCGGTTGCGCGAACCCTCTAGGCGAAAAAATGGCTCGAATACCGCTTCGCGCTTGTCCGCCGCGATGCCGGGGCCGTGGTCAATCACCCGGATCAGCAACTGGTGCTGCTGATCGTCCAGCACGATCGATGCGTCGCCAGCGTAACGCACGGCATTGTCGATGAGGTTGTTGATGCATGAACGCAGTGCCATCGGTTGCACCCGCAAGGGCGCGCAGGTACCGCTGGCATGCACATTGGCGCCGTGGTCCTGGGCGTTTTCGCTTAATGATTCAACCAGCGCCTGCACGTCCATCCATTGCAACGCTTCGCTGGTGCGTTGTTCGTGGAGATAGGTCAGGGTCGCGTCGAGCATGCCGATCATATCGTCCAGGTCTTGACGCATCTGATCCTGCAGCCGGGGGTCGTTGATCTGCTCCAGGCGCAGCTTGAGTCGCGCAAGTGGGGTGCGCAGATCATGGGATACCGCGCCAAGCATGCGCGAGCGTTGCTGTACCTGCTCGCGGATCCGTTGTTGCATCAGGTTGAACGTATGGGCGGCTTGGCGGGCCTCCCGCGGACCGTTCTCTTCCAATGGCGGGCTATGGAGGTCCTCGCTCAGCCGTTGGGCGGCGTCGCTCAGTCGCTGGATGGGCCGAGTCAACAGCTTGGCGCCGTACCAGGCCGCAACGATCAGGAACACAAATTGAAACGTCAGGGGCACCACGGGCCCGCCAAACCGGGGGCGTGGGCCGGGTGGCGGGCCGGAGTGCGAGGGACCTGCGGTTTGATGGGAAAATTCCGGGGGCGGCCCGGGAGGTGGCTTGTCGTAATGAAAAAACCAGGCAAAGGCCAGCAGGTGCGCCAGCACGATCGCCACCAGCAGCACGCCGAACAGGCGGCCAAACAGGGAATCGAAGCGCAGGCGCATCAACCGATATCCCGCGCATCGAACAGGTAGCCTTCACCGCGCACGGTCTTGATCAACTGCGGAGCCTTCGGATCGTCCCCCAGTTTCTGGCGCAAGCGCGAGACCAGCAGATCGATACTGCGGTCGAAGGCCTCGATCGAGCGACCGCGCGCGGCGTCCAGCAATTGTTCACGGCTGAGCACTCGGCGTGGTCGCTCGATGAACACCCACAACAGGCGGAATTCTGCGTTGGAGAGGGGCACTACCAGCCCGTTGGCGGAAACCAGTTGGCGCAGCACGCTGTTGAGCCGCCAGCTATCGAAGCGAATGTTGGCGCGCTGCTCGCTGCGATCGTCGCGCACCCGGCGCAGGATGGTCTGGATTCGCGCCACCAGCTCCCGGGGTTCAAAAGGTTTGGCCATGTAATCATCCGCGCCCAACTCCAGGCCGATGATGCGGTCGGTGGGTTCGCAGCGGGCCGTCAGCATCAGGATTGGAATATTCGACTCGGCGCGCAGCCAGCGGCACAGTTGCAAGCCGTCTTCGCCCGGCAGCATCAGGTCTAGCACGATCACGTCGAAGTGTTCTGCCTGCATCGCCTGGCGCATGGCCGCGCCATCGGTTACGCCACTGGCGCGAATGCCGAAGCGGCCCAGGTAGTCGATCAGCAGCTCGCGGATCGGTACGTCGTCATCGACGATCAGCGCGCGGGTGCTCCAGCGCCTGTCGTCGTCGGACACTTTCTGATCGCCAGAATTTGCAACAGGGGTGTACTGCATGAGATGCATCATCTGCCATTGGGGCTGCCAACCGAAAGAAGGCGGCGGGGGGGTGGGGTGAGCATAAGCTTCGCGGCGGTGGGCCGTGAAGCGTTGAAAGAGCGGCGTTCGGCGGCTGAGGGTAGCGTCCCGTCGTGTTGTGCGCATGTCATGAATGTATCGGCGTTGACACACATGACGGCAGGGCCGATCAATGATTTGCCGATCATTGGGTCCCGTTAGGGCGCTGGTTCCGCTACAATGCGCGCCGATTTCGACTTGCCTGAGAGCTCATCCATGTCCGCCTGCCAGACGCCTATCATCGTCGCCCTGGATTTTCCTACCCGTGACGCCGCCCTGAAGCTGGCCGACCAGTTGGACCCCAAGCTCTGCCGGGTCAAGGTCGGCAAGGAGCTGTTCACCAGCTGCGCGTCGGAAATCGTCGGAACCTTGCGGGACAAGGGTTTCGAAGTGTTCCTGGACCTCAAGTTCCACGATATCCCCAATACCACCGCCATGGCCGTCAAGGCCGCTGCGGAAATGGGCGTGTGGATGGTCAATGTGCATTGCTCCGGTGGCCTGCGCATGATGGCTGCCTGTCGTGAAGTGCTGGACCAGCGCAACGGCCCCAAGCCGTTGCTGATCGGCGTGACCGTGCTGACCAGCATGGAGCGTGAAGACCTGGCGGGCATCGGCCTGGACATCGAGCCCCAGGAGCAAGTGCTGCGCCTGGCGGCGCTGGCGCAAAAGGCGGGAATGGACGGCCTGGTTTGCTCGGCCCTGGAGGCCAACGCCCTGAAAACGGCCCACCCCTCGTTGCAGCTGGTGACCCCGGGCATTCGCCCGGCGGGCAGTGCCCAGGACGACCAGCGCCGCATCCTGACCCCGCGCCAGGCACTGGACGCTGGCTCCGACTACCTGGTGATCGGCCGGCCGATCAGCCAGGCAGCCGATCCGGCCAAGGCGCTGGCGGCGGTAGTGGCGGAGCTGGCCTGACCCAACTACGCGGGCCCCTGTGGGAGCGAGCTTGCTCCCACAGTTGTTTTGCGTCGGCCACTCACAGTGATGTGCCTCAGACCTTCAACACCAACTTCCCAAAATTCTCACCACTGAACAATTTGGTCAGCGTCTCGGGGAATGTCTCCAGCCCTTCGACGATGTCTTCCTTGCTCTTGAGCTGCCCCTTGGCCATCCAGCCGGCCATTTCCTGCCCGGCGGCGGCGAACTGCGAGGCATAGTCCATGACCACGAACCCTTCCATCCGCGCGCGGTTGACCAACAGCGACAGGTAGTTGGCCGGGCCCTTGACCGCTTCTTTGTTGTTGTATTGGCTGATGGCGCCGCAGATCACCACGCGGGCCTTGAGGTTCAAACGGCTGAGCACCGCATCGAGAATGTCGCCGCCAACGTTATCGAAGTACACATCCACGCCTTTGGGGCATTCGCGCTTCAGGCCGGCGTGAACGTCTTCACTCTTGTAATCGATGGCACCGTCGAAGCCCAGCTCATCGATCAGGAATTTGCATTTGTCGGCGCCGCCAGCGATGCCGACCACCCGACAGCCTTTGATCTTGGCAATTTGCCCGGCAATGCTGCCTACCGCCCCGGCGGCACCGGACAGGACCACGGTTTCGCCGGCCTTCGGTGCGCCGACATCCAACAGAGCGAAATAGGCGGTCATGCCCGTCATGCCCAGCGCTGACAGATAACGTGGCAGCGGCGCCAGTTTCGGATCGACTTTGTAGAAGCCTCGCGGCTCGCCGAGGAAATAATCCTGCACACCCAAGGCACCGTTCACGTAGTCGCCTACCGCGTATCCGGGGTTATTCGAGGCGACGACCTGGCCTACGCCCAAGGCGCGCATGACCTCACCAATGCCGACCGGCGGGATGTACGATTTTCCCTCATTCATCCAGCCACGCATGGCCGGGTCCAGGGACAGGTACTCGTTCTTAACCAGGATCTGGCCGGGTGCCGGCTCGCCGACCGGGACTTGTTGATAAGTGAACGTCTCACGGGTAGCGGCGCCCACCGGGCGTTTGGCGAGCAGGAACTGGCGGTTGGTCAGGGCGGTCATGACAGGCACTCAAGATGAATGAAGTCTTGTTGATAGACGCTTGGAGCCTTCGCTGCAAGGTTTGCCGATACAGCGAATGCACATCGATCCAACCCAGTGATAATCCGCCGGGTATCGTTATCACTGGCGTTCATGCGACGCCAACCGGCGGTTGGATAGTGCTGCCGCACCGAAGCGATGGATGGCTATATTGCAGCGACAACGGTAATTCTTCGAGGCATTGACGATGAGCATGACGTTTTCCGGACAGGTTGCCGTGGTGACGGGCGGCGCGGCGGGCATTGGTCGCGCCACGGCCCAGGCGTTCGCAGCACAGCACCTGAAGGTAGTCGTCGCCGACCTGGACGTCGCGGGTGGCGAAGGCACGGTGCAGTTGATTCGCGATGCGGGTGGCGAGGCTGTGTTCGTGCGCTGCGACGTGACACTGGACAGCGACGTGCAAAATCTCATGAATGAAGTCATCGGCGCCTACGGTCGCCTCGATTACGCATTCAATAACGCGGGCATCGAAATCGAGAAGGGCAAACTGGCTGACGGGACGCTGGATGAGTTCGACGCGATCATGGGCGTCAACGTTAAAGGCGTCTGGTTGTGCATGAAATACCAACTGCCCTTGCTGCTTGCCCAGGGCGGCGGCGCGATCGTCAATACGGCCTCGGTGGCAGGGCTTGGGGCGGCGCCAAAGATGAGCATCTACGCGGCGTCCAAGCATGCGGTGATCGGCTTGACCAAGTCTGCGGCGATTGAATATGCCAAGAAGAAAATCCGCGTGAATGCGGTGTGCCCGGCGGTGATCGATACAGACATGTTCCGTCGGGCCTATGAGGCGGACCCGAGAAAAGGCGAATACGCCAACTCGATGCATCCGGTGGGCAGAATCGGCAAGGTCGAGGAAATCGCCAGCGCCGTGTTGTATTTATGCTGCGACGGCGCGGCATTCACCACGGGCCAGGCGTTGGCGGTGGATGGGGGGGCTACGGCAATCTGATACCGACAAGCGCTTTTCTCGCTGCAGGACAAAGCCCGCACTGGTTGCGGGTTTTTCTTTGGAGGGCAAAGGTTCCCCTGACGGGTTTGCCATTGTATTTCAAGAAATGAGAATCAGCCGTTTTTGCGTGTTCTCTTACATCGTCCAGCATCGCCCTGTGCTTAACTGTTTGTGGAAATAAAACAAACGCTTAGGAGCTTGGTTACTCATGGAGTTGAGAATTGACCGGCAGGCCCTGGTGCCCGTCGTGCAGCAAATTGTCGATGCGTTGGCCTGCTGGATTCGACAGGGCGCGGTGGAGCCGGGGACTCGCCTGCCATCGATCCGCCAGCTGGCACGGGAGAACCTGCTGAGTCAGGCGAGCGTCCATGAAGCCTGCCAGCGTTTGGTCGCCCAGGGCTTGCTGGCGTCGCGCCATGGTTCGAGTTTTGTCGTGGCTCCGGCCGCTTGCGCAACGGAAGAAGCCTTGGCCCATGGCTGGCTGCAAGGTGTATTGGCCGATCATGACGCCCCGGCAGGCGTTATGTATCAAGCGCTGAAGCTGGGCGGCGGCGGGCTGCCTGAAAGCTGGCGCGAAAGTGATGACCTGGGGTATGCGATACGTCAGGTGACTCGCACCGACATGGCGGGGTTGTTCAACTACAGCACGCCACTGGGACTGCCAGCCCTGCGTGAGCAGCTGTCCAGGAGATTGAAACAGTTCGATATCGATGCCGATGAAAAACGCATCCTGACCACCCTGGGCGCTACCCACGGGCTCGACCTGATCGTGCGCACGCTTCTGCGACCGGGCTGCTGCGTGGTGGTGGAGAGCCCCGGTTACTCGAAGCTGTTCGACCTGCTCAGGCTGCACAAGATAGACATGATCGAGCTGCCCAGGACACCCCGTGGCCCGGACGTCGACGCCCTTCAACGCCTGCTGGCGATTCATCGACCCAGCGCTATTTTCGTCAACAGCGCCTGCCACAACCCAACCGGCAGCAGCCTGGCGCCGGCGGTGGCCCAGCGTCTGCTGCAACTGGCGCAAGAGCACGCGATGCTGGTCATCGAAGATGATGTCTACGCCGATTTCCAGGGGCCAACGCGGGCCCGATTGGCGGCGCTGGATACCGACGTGGTCTACCTGGGCAGCTTCTCCAAGACCTTGAGCAGCTCTTTACGCGTTGGGTTCATGGTGGCGGCGCCCTCCGTCATCGCGCGTCTGGGCGAGATCAAGGAGATCACTTGCCGGGGCGGTTCCCGATTCGCCGAGTCCGTGCTGGCCAGCCTCCTGGCCAATGGCGCCTATCGCAAGCTGGTCCAGCGCCAGCGCCAGCGCCTCAATGCCGACATGGCGGTGGCGTTGCAGCTTTTGGAGGATGCCGACTGGAAAGTATTCGGCAAACCGGCGGGAGGCCTGTTCATCTGGGCGCGTCCGCCGCTGTGTGACTATGCTGAGGTACAGCGTCTGGCCAGGCGGTGCGGCATTCAGTTGTCATCCCGCACGGCGTTCAGCCCATCGGGTGCCGAGACGGATTGGCTGCGGGTCAACGTCGCCTATGCCCGGGATCCCAGGGCCTTGGCTTTCTTCCGGGCCACGGCTCTGGATCGACCTCAAATGTCCTGAAAACGACGCGGCTGTAGCTTTTTGCCATTATTCCGACGCCAGCATCTTGTGTTGCGGGGCGTCTCGTTGCGAATCTGCAATCAACACACACCGGCAGAGGACTGGGCGCAATGATTTCGGCCGTGCAAGGACGTTTTGCCAACCTGGGTATGGCAAAGAAATTGGGTATCGGCTTTGTCCTGGTGCTGCTGCTTACCGCAGTAGTGGCGGCCATTGGCGTCTGGTCCCTGCAAACCATCAGTCATCGCTTCGACGGCTTGAAGCAGATGTCATCCCTCAACAGCCGGTTGCTCAAGGTCCGGCTGCTGGAGCAGGAATTTGCCTTGCGTTCAGACCCCAAGTCCGCCGATGCCCTGCGACAGGGGGTCGATGGCTTGCTGGCCCTGGCGAACGACCTCAGGACACGGTCAGACGGCAATGCGGCGGTGATGAATGAGGTGGAGCAGGCGCTGACGGCGTATCGCAAGGCCTTCGATGAGTTCGTCGGGCTGAGCCAGAGCAAGGACCTGGCGCTGGAAATGGCCAGCTGGTCGGTGTCCAGTGTCGCCAACAACCTGGATGTATTGCAGGCCGGACTCGCCGATGATGGCGCCTATACCTTGAAGGATTCCGAGGGCAAGGAGGGTGCAGAGTTCATCGAGCAGGCCAACCAGGTCAGCGAAGTGTCGCGACTTATGCTGCAGTCGATGAACGAAGCGCGCGTTCGGTTGGACCAAAGCCGTAAAGGCAGTGATGAGGCTGCCGGGCAGGGCAATATCGAACAGGCCGAGCAGGCCATGAAGTTGGCGGAAGCGCTCAAGGGCGCGGTCAAGGACCCGGGTTACCAGACCGTACTCAACGAGGTCGCCGGGCACATCGGCGGGTTCAACCAGCAACTGGCGGAATACACCGCGCTGCTGGCCAAGGAAAAGATCGTCTACCAGCAATTGCATGAGCGCGCCGATCAGGTGATGGCGCGGGTCGACCAGGCCTACAGCGCCGAAGACAGTGCCATGCAGGCGGAACTTAAAAAAAATTCGTTGATGATCATCGGCTCGTCGGCTTTGGCGCTGCTGGTTGGATTGATCGCGGCCTGGGTGATTACCCGGTTGATCGTCGCCCCGCTGCGCAGTGTGATCCGTGTCGCCCAGCGGATCGCCGCCGGGGACCTGAGCGCCAAGGTCGAAGTGATGCGCCGGGATGAGATTGGCCAGCTGATGTTGGCGATGCAACAGATGGGTGCCGGCTTGAGCAGTATCGTCAGCGGTTTGCAGGCTGGCATCGACCAACTGGCCAGCTCCGCCCAGTCGCTGTCGTCCGTCACTGAACAGACCAACCTGGAAGTCAGCAGCCAGAAGGAAGAAACCGAGCAAGTGGCCACGGCGATGAACCAGATGACTGCCACGGTTCACGATGTAGCCCGCAATGCGGAGGAGGCGGCGCAAGCGGCCCAAACGGCTGATGATAAAGTCGAAAGCGGCCAGCAGGTCGTGCGCCAGAGCATGGTCCGTATCGAGCAACTGGCTGACTCGGCGACCATGGCGAGCACCAGCATCGAAAGCCTGAGCGCCGAGATACAAAACATCGGCACCGTGCTGAGCGTGATCAAGAGTGTCGCCGAGCAAACCAATCTGTTGGCGCTCAACGCAGCTATCGAGGCGGCGCGGGCTGGCGAACAGGGCAGGGGGTTTGCGGTGGTGGCCGATGAAGTGCGGGCCCTGGCCAGGCGCACGCAACAGTCCACCGAGGAAATCGAGCGCCTGGTCAGCGCGCTACGCTCTGCTGCTCAAGCGTCCGTACAGCAAATCCAGAGCAGTGGCGAGCTGGTAAAAATGGCGGTCAGCGATGCATTGCAGACCGAAAGCGCGCTAGGCAGCATCGCGGCGGCGGTGTCGTTGATCCAGCAAATGAACCAGCAGATCGCAGCGGCCGCCGAACAACAAAGCTCCGTGGCCGAAGAAATCAACCGCAGCGTCACCAGCATCCGCGCCAGCGCCGATCAATCATCCGTGGCCATGCAGGGTAATGCTGCCTCCAGCGTTGAACTGGCGCAGTTGGGCGTTGAGTTGAAAGGAATGGTGGGGCATTTCAAGTTGTGAGTTGGGGAGCTGTTGCTGCCACTATCGCCAGCAAGCTGGCCCCCACGTGGGATGTCCGGTGAACACAAGGTTCATGTCGCCGCAAATCCTGTAGGAGCGGGCTTGTCCGCGAAGAGGCCAGCACGTTCCAACCTTCTCACCCCATCCCGCTCCGCACCCCAACCTCAGTCGTAGACCTTCTTTTTCTTCCACTCGTCGTTCGCTTCGTCTTCCTTCAACCCCTCGGTCAACTGGTTCACCTCACCCTCCACAGGCTGAGTGCTCGCCAGGACCTGGGCATTGGCCCGAGCCAGAAGCTTTTCCAGATAAGCCAGCTGTTCAGCATAGACCTGCGGTTCCTGCTGCTTGCGCAAATACTGGACACCACGCTCGAACGCCAGGCGAGCCTGCCCGGGCTGTTCCTGCTGCAGCGCCTGCTGGCCGAGGTTGTTGAAGAATTCGATGTGCAGCAGCACCAGAATGTGCCGGACCTCGCGAACCCAGCGCTTGGCCTCGTTGGGCGGCAGGAAACCGTCCTGGGCCGCGCGGGTGATCTGGCCGTGCAAGGCCTCGAGCAGGAACCGAACATCCTTGGCCTTCGCTTCGGTCTGGATCGGCGCCGGCGGGTTGTTGACCGGAATCGATTCACCCTGGGCGGCCAGTGCAGTCAGTTCGTCCAGGCGTGCCTTGACCTGAGCGTTGGACTTGTCGAGATTCAGCAGGCGCTGGCAGACGTTCAGCTCAAGACGCGTGATCAACAGCTTCAGGGCAGGGGTCATCAACTGGCCGGGGAAGGTTTCGGTGAGCTCGCCACAACGACGCAGGCGGTCGTTGAGCTCGACCTTGGTGCGGGCCTTTTCCAGCTTGTTGTTTTCCACCACATGGTTCATGTAGCCAATGGCGATCAACAGTGCGATCCCGGCTACGACGAGCAGGGTGATCATGAGTGGTGTCACCGGTAAGACCTCTTTAATGGGGAACGCATGTCATGAGTGTAGTGGCTTGGCTTTTAAGCGCATAGGCCCGAGCGACGCGATTAGACGGGCGTCGTGCTGTTTATAGGGCTTACAGCGGAGTAGATGCACATTGCCACTATTTGCCTGGTGCGACTATAGCGCCTTGGCGGGTGACAGAATATAGGCGTCAGAGACCGGGCGGACAAAATTCGCGAAGCCGCTTCAAAGCGGGGGAAGTCATTGATTTAAATAAATTTATATCTGGGGGTTGACGACCCTCCAATCCATCCATAGAATGCGCGCCACTTACAGCGTAAAGCACCTAGCCAAACGCGATAAGCAGTGAATGTTGTACGTGTGTCCCCTTCGTCTAGTGGCCTAGGACACCGCCCTTTCACGGCGGTAACAGGGGTTCGAGTCCCCTAGGGGACGCCAATGCGGGAATAGCTCAGTTGGTAGAGCACGACCTTGCCAAGGTCGGGGTCGCGAGTTCGAGTCTCGTTTCCCGCTCCAATTTTAAACAGCGTTGCTTTCGGGCGGGGCTGAGTGAAGCCAGAGCCGACATCTTCGGATGCGGATTTGGGCACTGGAATACACACCATGTGTTCCAGTTAGTGTGTCCCCTTCGTCTAGTGGCCTAGGACACCGCCCTTTCACGGCGGTAACAGGGGTTCGAGTCCCCTAGGGGACGCCATTTGCGGGAATAGCTCAGTTGGTAGAGCACGACCTTGCCAAGGTCGGGGTCGCGAGTTCGAGTCTCGTTTCCCGCTCCAAATTCAAGAAAACGCCGCTCATTCGAGCGGCGTTTTTTTATGCGCCTATAAAAAGTCTCCTAGCCCTCCAGGCGGTCGCGAGCCGCGATGACTCAGCGATCGGGCTGGGTTGCGCTGCTCCACAGCAAAGAAAAAGCCCGCAAGGTGTAAGCCGTGCGGGCCTGTTTTTTACTGGCTGCGATCAGTGTTTGCTGTCCTGGTCCGACATCGCCAGCAATTGTTTTTCCTGGTTCCAATCGAAGGGCTCGTCGTTCTGCTCAGCTTCGAACCGACGTTCCTCCAAGGCCTGGTACAGGTTGATTTCTTCGTCGGGCATGTAGTGAAGGCAATCGCCGCCGAAGTACCACAGCAGGTCGCGAGGCACCAAGTGGGCAATCTGCGGATATCGGACGATCACTTGGCACAAGAGGTCCTGGCCCAGGTATTGGCTTTCGATCGGATCGACCGGCAACTGCGCGCGCAAATCATCAAAGCGTTCCAGAAACAGCGCATGGCTTTCTTCGGGCACCTGTTCGGCCTCACCCACGGCGACCAGGATGCTGCGCAAGTGGTCAAGCAAGACGAGGTGATCGGCAACGACGTTGGACACGAGATAAGTCCTCAAGAGCAAAACGGGCGCAGGAGTATAAAGCGCCTGCGCCCGCTTTTACATGCTGGTCGTCCGGATCAACGGACTTTGTCCTCAGTGAGCGTCAGCGCTTGCGGGTCGAAGTCGTCCACGTCGATGACCTTGCGGCGTGCCGTTTCAGCGGCTCGCAGGGTCTGCGCTTCAGTTGCATTCAGCACGCCCGCTTCGAGCGCTGCATCGATAAGGGGCTCTCCAGGTGCCGGGTCGAGCTGACCCTGCTTCAGTGCCGAGTGCAACTTCTTGTGCAGTGGATGGGCGGTGGCCAGCAGGTCGGCGGCGTATTGCAGCGCACCGACAGGATCATACTGTGACTGTGGGCGATAGCAGCCTTGAAGCAACTCCTCCAAAGTCGGATCGCCCTTGGCGCGACCGATAACCGCTGCCACCTCGGCATCGAGCCGGTCGCTCGGACCTTTATGACGCCGGCCGAAAGGAAACACCACCACACGCAACAGGCAGCCCAGCAGCCGGCTTGGGAAGTTGGCCAGCAGCTCGTCCAACGCCCGCTCCGACTGACCCAGGCTTTCTTCCATGGCCCACTGGAACAGTGGCGCCATATGGTCCGGCGAATCGAGATCGTGGTAGCGCTTGAGTGCAGCCGAGGCCAGGTAAAGGTTGCTCAACACATCACCCAATCGGGCAGACAAGCGCTCGCGGCGCTTGAGCTCACCACCCAGCAACATCATGCTCAGGTCCGCCAGCAAGGCAAATGCCGCCGCTTGCCGGTTGAGGGCGCGGAAATAGCCTTGGCTCAAGGCGTTGCCTGGCACGTTATCGAAATGCCGCAGGCCGAGATTCAGCACCAAGGTACTGGCGGCATTGCTGACCGCGAAACCGATGTGCTTGAGCAGCAGTGCGTCGAATTCGAGCAATGCCTGGTCTTTGTCCTCGCGGGTGGCCAGGGCCATTTCCTTGAGCACGAACGGATGGCAGCGGATGGCACCCTGGCCGAAGATCATCAGGTTGCGCGACAGGATATTCGCGCCTTCGACCGTGATGAAAATCGGCGCGCCTTGCCAACTGCGTCCCAGGTAGTTGTTAGGACCCATGATGATGCCTTTGCCGCCGTGAACGTCCATGGCGTGGCTGATGCATTCGCGGCCACGTTCGGTCAGGTGGTACTTGAGGATCGCCGACAGCACCGAAGGTTTTTCGCCGAGGTCCACCGCGTTGGCCGTCAGCATGCGCGCGGCGTCCATCAGCCAGGCATTGCCACCGATGCGCGCCATGGCTTCCTGGATGCCTTCGAAGGCCGACAACGGCACGTTGAATTGTTCACGCACCTGGGTGTACTGGCCGGTGACCAGGCTGGTGAACTTCGCCGCGCCGGTACCGACCGCGGGCAATGAAATCGAGCGCCCGACCGACAGGCAGTTCATCAGCATCATCCAGCCCTTGCCGAGCATGGCCTGGCCGCCGATCAGAAAGTCCAGCGGGATGAAGACATCCTTGCCCCAGTTCGGCCCGTTCATGAAGGCGGCGCCGAGGGGCAGATGGCGACGGCCGATCTGAACGCCGGGCGTGTCGGTGGGGATCAGCGCCAGGCTGATTCCCAGGTCTTCTTCGTCGCCCAGCAAGCGGTCCGGGTCATAGGCCTTGAAGGCCAGGCCGAGGAGGGTGGCGACCGGGCCTAGGGTGATGTAGCGCTTTTCCCAGTTCAGGCGCAGGCCAAGGGTTTCCTCGCCTTGCCACTCGCCTTTGCAGATGATCCCGGTGTCGGGCATCGCCCCGGCGTCGGACCCGGCCAGTGGGCCGGTCAGCGCGAAGCAGGGGATGTCGTCGCCACGGGCCAGTCGCGGCAGGTAATGGTTGCGTTGTTCGTCGGTGCCGTAATGCAGCAACAGTTCCGCGGGGCCGAGGGAATTGGGGACCATGACGGTGGAAGCCAGGTCGCCGCTGCGGGTGGCGAGCTTCATTGCCACCTGGGAGTGGGCATAGGCGGAGAACCCCTTGCCACCGTATTCCTTGGGAATGATCAGGGCGAAAAAACCATGCTCCTTGATGTGTGCCCACGCTTCGGGCGGCAGGTCCATCGCCTGGCCGATCTGCCAGTCGCTGACCATCGCACAAAGCGCTTCGGTAGGGCCGTCGAGGAACGCCTGCTCCTCGTCGGTCAGACGAACCTTGGGGTAAGCCAGCAGCGTGTCCCAGTCTGGCCGTCCACTGAAAAGCTCGCCATCCCACCATACCGTGCCAGCGTCGATGGCGTCGCGCTCGGTCTGGGACATGGGCGGCAGGGTTTTCTGGAACCAGTCGAACATCGGCGCGCTGAAGTATTTGCGGCGCAGGTCCGGTAGCAGCAGCGGTGCCGCGATGGCGGCGAGCACCAGCCAGAGAACGAGCATCAGCCAGCCGGGTGCATGGCTGGCGATGCCCATCACCAGCAGGTAGACGGCGACGATGCCTAGCGCCGGTAGCGGGGCGGTGCGACGATGCGCCAGCCAGGCTACCCCGACGACCAGAACCAGTATCCACAACAACAGCATAAGTGATCCTCCGTGAACCAAGGCAAAACCGACCTTCAGAGCTTAGACGGCCCCTGCAAAACCGGCAGTCGGCGCGATGTGATTGATTTCGTGGGAAACCCTCGACGTATCGCGCCAGTCTGGTTGGCAACAACCGTGGGAAATCGTTCGTTGCCAGCGTGAGAAAACGCCATTGTTTGGCACAAATGCCGTGTCGGCCCCGGATGGGTCGACAGCGCGGGTCGGCTCCGTGGCGGGTAATGATTTGAGCCGTTCCTCATCCGGCGTATGCTGCTGCGGCATTTATCCTTTGAGGAAGCCGAGATGCTGAAGATTTGGGGCCGGAAGAACTCATCGAATGTTCGAAAGGCGTTGTGGTGTGCCGAGGAACTGGGACTGGCCTACGAGGCCATCGATGCCGGCGGGGCCTTCGGTGTGGTGGATACGCCGCAGTACCGCGCCAAGAACCCCAACGGTCGGGTTCCGATGCTGGAAGACGAAGGCTTCGTGCTCTGGGAGTCGAATACCATCGTTCGCTACCTGGCCGCTCGTCATGCATCGGGTTCGGCTTGGTACCCCGACGATGTCCAGGCCCGGGCCAAGGCAGAGAAGTGGATGGACTGGACCACGTCCAGCTTCGCGGCCCCGTTTCGCACGGTATTCTGGGGCGTCCTGCGCACCCCGCCCGAGCAGCAGGACTGGGTTGCCATCAAGGCGGCGATCAAGGAGTGCGACGACCTGCTGGCGATGGTCGACCAGGCCCTGGCCGAACAGCCTTACCTTGGCGGTGATGAAATCGGCATGGGCGACATTCCCCTCGGCAGTTTCATTTATGCCTGGTTCGAGATGCCCATCGAGCGCGCCGCGCTGCCGAACCTCCAAGCCTGGTATGCACGGCTCAGGCAGCGTCCGGCCTATCAGAAAGCTGTCATGACCGCGTTGACTTAATAGTTACTATCGACACACTTCACTGTACTTGTGCGGCGACGCCACGCACCATTGCCTTCGTGCGCCATGGTTGCATTGCTCGCCGTGCGCCCTTATCTAGTGTTCTTCTTCCCCCTTCTTGGTGCGTAATCCGATATGAGTTCCGCTCTGTCCATACGGCAGTTAACCAAAACCTACGGCAACGGTTTCCAGGCCCTGAGTGGTATCGATCTGGACGTCGCCGAAGGTGATTTCTTCGCCTTGCTTGGCCCGAACGGGGCAGGCAAATCCACGACCATCGGCATTCTTTCCACTCTGGTGAACAAGACCAGCGGCACGGTCAATGTCTTCGGCCACGACCTGGACCGCGCGCCCGCCGCGCTCAAGCGCTGCATCGGCGTGGTGCCTCAGGAATTCAATTTCAACCAGTTCGAAAAGACCTTCGACATCGTCGTGACCCAGGCCGGCTACTACGGCATCCCACCGAAGATTGCCAACGAGCGCGCCGAACAGTACCTGACCCAACTGGGCTTGTGGGACAAGCGCGACGTGCCGTCCCGTTCGTTGTCCGGTGGCATGAAGCGACGTTTGATGATTGCGCGCGCGCTGGTGCATGAACCGCGCCTGCTGATCCTCGATGAACCGACCGCGGGCGTGGACATCGAACTGCGCCGTTCGATGTGGACCTTCCTGACCGAGCTGAACCAGAAAGGCATCACCATTATCCTCACGACGCATTATCTGGAAGAAGCCGAGCAGCTGTGCCGCAATATCGGCATCATCGACCACGGCACTATCGTCGAGAACACCAGCATGCGGCAGTTGCTGAGCCAATTGCACGTGGAAACCTTTTTGCTGGATCTCAAGCATGACTTGAGCGTCACCCCTCAGCTCGTAGGCTATCCGGCCCGGCTGCTGGACGGCCACACCCTGGAAGTCCAGGTCGACAAATCCGTCGGCATTACCGGGCTGTTCACCCAGCTGGCCCTGCAAAACATCGAAGTGCTGAGCCTGCGCAACAAGACCAATCGCCTTGAGGAGTTGTTCGTGTCCCTGGTGGAAAAAAACCTGGCGAAGGTGGCGGTATGAGTTCGGAACTGCGCCCCAACCTGATCGCCCTCAATACGATCGTTTATCGCGAAGTCCGACGCTTCATGCGGATCTGGCCGCAGACCTTGCTGCCCCCGGCCATCACGATGGTTTTGTACTTTGTGATCTTCGGTAACCTGATCGGCCGGCAGATCGGCGACATGGGCGGCTTTACGTACATGGACTACATCGTGCCGGGGCTGATCATGATGTCGGTGATCACCAACTCCTACGGCAACGTCGTGTCGAGTTTCTTCGGCAGCAAATTCCAGCGTTCGATCGAAGAACTGATGGTCTCACCGGTTTCGCCCCATACGATCCTGATCGGGTTTGCCTTGGGCGGTGTGTTGCGAGGATTGGCGGTGGGCCTGATCGTGACCCTGCTGTCGCTGTTCTTCACCGACCTGCAGGTGCATCACCTGGGCGTGACGATCCTGGTGGTGGTGCTGACGGCTACGATCTTTTCGCTGCTGGGTTTCATCAATGCCGTGTTTGCGCGCAACTTCGACGACATCTCCATCATCCCGACCTTCGTACTGACGCCGCTGACCTACCTGGGTGGAGTGTTCTATTCGATCTCCTTGCTGCCCCCGTTCTGGCAGACCGTATCGCTGGCCAACCCGGTGTTGCATATGGTCAACGCGTTTCGCTACGGGATCCTTGGGGTGTCGGACATTCGCATCAGTATCGCGATCACCTTCATGCTGGTTGCGACCGTGGTGCTTTACGTGGGGTGCGCGCGGTTGCTGGTGAGTGGGCGGGGAATGCGTACCTGAGATTGTCTTGGGTTCTTCGTTTTTTTTGGGGTGCGTGAATACATGCACCCCAAAATCATCACATCCGACTCCGCTTGCGCCGCCTCCATTGTCTGGTAACCCACCAGCGCCAGTACGCCATCGTCACGAAGTATGCCAGCGCCCCAAGTACCAACCCAGTCACCACCGAACCCAACAGAAACGGCTGCCACAACGTCGCCAGCTGGTGGGTGATCCACTCCCAGGTCAATTCGTCCGGCAACGTCCGGGCTGGCACATCCATCAGCCAGGCGCCGGTTTGATAAGTGCAGAAGAACACCGCCGGCATGGTGATGGGGTTGGTCAGCCAGACCAGGCTCACGGCAATCGGAATGTTGCCGCGAACCGTGATGGCCAGCGCCGCGGCCAGCAGCATTTGCAGGGGAATGGGCAAGAAAGCGGCGAACAGGCCGACGGCCATCGCCCGGGCGACCGAATGGCGATTGAGGTGCCAAAGGTTGGGGTCGTGCAGCAGCGTACCGAGAAAGCGTAAGGATTTGTGTTCCCGAATGCTCGCTGGGTCAGGCATGTAACGTTTGAATAGGCGCCGGGGCATAAGGCTTCTCGGTCGGATCACAGCAGTCAGGCCGCAAGTATGTCCGGATTCTACGACTGACAGATTCAGACTTTGTGACAATTGATAACGCGCAGGGTGCCATTGAGCGTCTAAGCCTGGAGAGGGAACTCTCAAGGATGGGCTTATGCGCACGGCAATGGTCGCGCTTGCACTGGGGCTGCTGGCCCCGATTTTTCTACCGGCCTTGCCGCCGTCCTGGTTGATTGCAGCCATGACTGTGGCGGCATTGTTGGTGTTGCCGACGCGTACGTACTGGGCAGGCTTGTTCTTCATCGGGCTGGCCTGGGCCTGTTTTTGCGCACAGCTCGCATTGGACGATCGGTTGTCCGTCGCGCTGGAGGGTGAGACTCGCTGGGTCGAGGGGCGGGTCGTCGGTTTGCCGCAACAGGGTGATGGCGTCGTGCGTTTCGAGCTCGCCGATGCGCATTCCCGGCGTACGCGTTTGCCGGCGTCGATGCGCCTGGCCTGGTATGGCGGGCCGCTGGTCAGTAGTGGAGAGACGTGGCGCCTGGCGGTGAAACTCAAGCGACCCGCGGGGTTGCTCAATCCCCATGGCTTCGACTATGAGGCCTGGCTGTTGAGCAGGGGGATCGGTGCGACCGGCACCGTCAAGGATGGTTCGCTGCTACAACCGGCCAAGGGCGCCTGGCGCGATGGGGTGCGCCAGGCACTGGCAAAGGTCGATGCCCAGGGCCGTTCCGGTGCGCTGCTGGCGTTGATCCTCGGCGACGGCGCCGGGTTGAGCCGCGAAGAATGGCGGGTGCTGCAAGACACCGGCACCGTCCATCTGCTGGTGATTTCCGGGCAGCATATTGGCCTGCTTGCCGGCCTGGTCTATCTGCTGGTGGCGGGGGCGGCGCGTTATGGCGTCTGGCCGGCGCGTTTGCCGTGGTTGCCCTGGGCGTGCGCCCTGGCATTTGCCGCGGCCCTGGGGTACGGCCTGCTCGCCGGGTTCGATGTGCCGGTGCGACGGGCCTGCGCAATGATTGGCCTGGTGCTGTTGTGGCGCTTGCGTTTCCGCCAGGCTCAACCCTGGTGGGCCTGGATGGCGGCGTTCGTCGGGGTGCTGGTGCTAGATCCGCTGGCCAGCCTGCGGCCAGGCTTCTGGTTGTCGTTCGCTGCGGTGGCGATATTGATGTTCACTGTAGGCGGTCGCCTGGGGCCGTGGCGCTGGTGGCAGACGTGGACCCGCGCCCAGTGGTTCATTGCCCTGGGGCTGTGCCCGCTGTTATTGATCCTGGGACTGCCGGTCAGCCTCAGCGGTCCTTTGATCAACCTGCTGGCGGTGCCCTGGATCAGCCTGTTGGTGTTGCCCTCGGCACTGCTTGGCACGGCGTTGCTGCCGATCCCCTTCGTCGGTGAAAGCCTGCTCTGGATCGCCGGCGGGCTGCTCGATCTGCTGTTCAATGGGCTCGGCTTGGCTGCCGGGCAGGTGCCGGCCTGGGTGCCTCTCGCCATACCGCTGTGGGCGTGGTGCATTGCAGCGACCGGTGCTCTGCTGTTGTTGCTGCCCGAGGGCGTGCCCCTACGCCTCCTCGGATGGCCGATGTTGTTGCTGATGGTTTTTCCTCCCAGGGAAGAAGTGCCTCCGGGCCAAGCGGAAGTCTGGCAATTGGACGTCGGCCAGGGGTTGGCGATCCTGGTGCGCACCCATCGGCATACCTTGCTCTACGACGCAGGGCCGCGCTTTGGCGAGGCGGATTCAGGCGAGCGCGTGGTCGTGCCGACCTTGCACAAGCTTGGTGTGGAAAAGATCGACCTTCTGTTGCTTAGCCACGCCGATGCCGATCACGCCGGCGGAGCCCAGGCCGTGCGCAACCGATTGCCAACGACTCGGGTCATCAGCGGTGATCCGCAAGCGCTGCCCGGGGATTTGCAGGCGGGTTCATGCGATAGCGGCGAGAGCTGGGCATGGGACGGGGTCAGGTTCGAGCTCTGGCGCTGGGATTCAGCTGTCGAAAGCAATCAGAAATCCTGTGTCTTAGTGGTCATGGCGGGCGAGGAGCGACTGCTGTTGACCGGCGACATCGATACCCACGCCGAGCGCGCCTTGCTCGAAGGTCCCTTGGCGGGACCGATCCAATGGCTGGCGGCACCGCACCATGGCAGCCGCAGCTCATCGTCGATGGCGCTGCTGGCGCGGCTCAAACCTCATTCGGTGTTGATATCCAGGGGGCGGAGCAACGCGTTCGGCCATCCGCACCCCTGGGTGATCGAGCGATACAGGAGGTTGGGCCTGTCGATTTTCGACAGCGCCGAGCAGGGCGCCATTCGTCTGCAACTGGGCGCCTTCGCGCCGGCGCGCACCCAGGCAGGTGTTCGGCGTTACTGGCGTGACCGGCTGGCCGCGGGGGCTTGGACAGAACATTGACCCAGCTCGTCAGTCATGGTCGTGTTGTCGGCGGCACGGGTCTGCACCGCGCGTCTGTATGATAAAGTGGCGCACTTTTTCGAGGGGGCAGTCACTGTGTGGGAATTGGTCAAATCCGGCGGCTGGATGATGTTGCCGATCATTCTGAGTTCCATCGCGGCATTGGGAATCGTTGCCGAACGCCTGTGGACCCTGCGGGTCAGCCGCGTGACCCCGGAGCATCTGCTCGGGCAGGTCTGGGTCTGGATCAAGGACAAGCAGCTGAACAAGGACAAGCTCAAGGAGTTGCGTGCCAGTTCGCCGCTGGGCGAAATCCTTGCGGCGGGCCTGGCGAACTCCAAGCATGGCCGCGAGATCATGAAGGAGTGCATCGAAGAGGCGGCTGCCCGGGTCATCCATGAGCTGGAGCGCTACCTCAATGCCTTGGGAACCATTGCCGCCATGGCCCCGTTGCTGGGATTGCTGGGCACGGTGCTGGGCATGATCGATATTTTCAGTGCATTTACCGGGACCGGCATGACAACCAATGCATCGGTGCTGGCCGGTGGCATTTCCAAGGCGTTGATCACCACCGCAGCCGGTTTGATGGTGGGAATCCCCTCGGTATTTTTCCATCGTTTCCTGCAACGTCGCGTCGATGAGTTGGTGGTGGGCATGGAGCAGGAAGCCATTAAGTTGGTCGAGGTGGTGCAGGGCGACCGGGATGTGGACCTGGCCGGGGGCAAGAAGTGAAATTCCGCCGCAAACCACGGGAAACCATCGAGATCAATCTCGCGTCGCTGATCGACGTGGTATTCATCCTGCTGCTGTTTTTCGTCGTGACCACCACGTTTACCCGGGAGACCCAGCTCAAGGTCGAATTGCCGCAGGCCGTCAGTGGCTCGCCGGCCGAAGACCAGCAACTGAAGAACCTGGAGGTCACCATCAGCGTCGAAGGGACGTTCTCGGTCAACAACAATCTGTTGCCCAAAAGTGACCTGGCGAGCCTGATCGAGGCCCTGCAGAGGGAGTCCGGCGGCGATACCAGCCTGCCGCTCTCCATCAGCGCCGACGGAAAGACGCCTCATCAATCGGTCATCACCGCCATGGACGCCGCCGGCAAGCTCGGCTTCAGCCATCTGCGCATGACCACCGTCGAGGCGGCGCCCGCACCCTGATGGCCATGTCCGATCGATTGCTTGCCGCCTGGTATGAAGGGCATCCCGCCCTCGCGCTACTGCGGCCACTTGAATGGCTGTACCGACGCGTCGTGGTCGGCAAACGCGAGCGTTTCCTGGCAGGCGAGGGTGAGGTTTACCAGCCGCCCGTGCCGCTGATCGTGGTTGGTAATATCACCGTTGGCGGCACTGGCAAGACGCCGCTGATTCTGTGGATGATCGAACATTGCCGGCGCAGTGGCCTGCGGGTCGGCGTAGTCAGCCGGGGCTACGGCGCCAAGCCGCCGCAATTGCCCTGGCGGGTCGCGGCGGACCAGGGCGCCGACATCGCGGGCGACGAGCCGCTGCTGATCGTCCAGCGCACCGGCGTGCCATTGATGATCGATCCCGATCGCAGCCGCGCTGTCCGGGCTTTGTTGGAAAGCGAGCCGCTGGATCTGATCCTGTCCGACGATGGCATGCAGCATTATCGCCTGGCGCGGGACCTTGAACTGGTATTGATCGACAATGCCCGGGGCCTGGGCAACCGGCGTTGCCTGCCTGCCGGTCCGCTGCGCGAGCCGGTCGAGCGCCTGCAATCGGTCGACGCCGTACTGTTCAACGGCGCCAGCGCTGATCGCGAGGACGGCTTCGCCTTCCAGCTCCAACCCACCCTGCTGGTCAACCTGGCCAGCGGCGAACGGCGCTCCCTCGATCATTTTCCACCCGGCCAGGCCCTGCACGCCGTGGCCGGCATCGGCAATCCGCAGCGTTTCTTCACGACCCTTGAAACGCTACACTGGCGGCCAATACCGCACGGGTTTGCCGATCATGCCGAATACAGTGCCCAGGCGTTGAATTTTACGCCGTCCCTGCCGGTGGTCATGACGGAAAAGGACGCGGTCAAGTGCCGTGCCTTCGCCGCGCCCGACTGGTGGTACCTGGCGGTGGACGCAGCACCTTCGCCGGCCTTCGCGGCCTGGTTCGATACGCAGCTGATGCGCCTGTTGCCGGATCGGCTCTTGCCTTAAACGTTTTTCCAGGGGATTTTTCATGGACACCAAACTGCTCGATATCCTGGCTTGCCCGGTCTGCAAAGGCCCGCTCAAGCTCAGCGCCGACAAGACCGAGCTGATCAGCAAGGGCGCCGGCCTGGCCTATCCGATTCGCGACGGCATCCCGGTGATGCTCGAGAGCGAAGCCCGCACCCTGACCACCGATGAGCGCCTGGATAAATGACCACAGCCTTTACCGTCGTCATTCCGTCGCGCTTCGCCTCGACGCGCCTGCCTGGCAAGCCGTTGTTGTTGATCGCCGGCAAGCCGATGATCCAGCATGTCTGGGAACAGGCCAGCAAGAGCAGCGCCCAACGCGTAGTGGTCGCGACGGACGATGCGCGCATCGTTGAGGCGTGCGAGGGCTTTGGCGCCGAGGTGGTGATGACGCGCGAGGACCACAACTCTGGTACTGATCGCCTGGCGGAAGTGGCCGCGAAGCTCGGGCTGGCGCCCGATGCCATCGTCGTCAACGTGCAGGGCGACGAGCCATTGATACCGCCAAGTGTCATCGACCAGGTGGCCGCGAACCTGGCGGCCCATCCCGAGGCGCGCATGGCCACCCTGGCCGAGCCGATCGAGGACGTGCCGACGCTGTTCAACCCCAATGTGGTCAAGGTGGTCAGCGACCTCAACGGCCTCGCGCTCACTTTCAGTCGCGCCACCTTGCCCTGGGCCCGGGAGGCCTTCGCGCAGAGCCGCGACGTGCTGCCCGACGGTGTGCCGTACCGCCGCCATATCGGCATCTATGCCTACCGCGCCGGTTTCCTCCAGGACTTCGTCGCGTGGGGGCCGTGCTGGCTGGAAAATACTGAGGCCCTGGAGCAACTGCGCGCATTGTGGCATGGCGTGCGGATCCACGTCGCCGATGCCTTGATCGCGCCTCCGACCGGGGTGGATACCCCCGAAGACCTTGAGCGCGTTCGTCGCCTGCTGGAGGCTTGATGCGGGTTCTGTTCGTCTGTCTTGGCAATATCTGCCGGTCGCCCACAGCCGAAGGTATCTTGCGCCACAAATTGCGCGAAGCCGGGCTGCAAGAGCAGGTGGAAGTCGCTTCCGCCGGCACCGGCGACTGGCATGTCGGTAAAGCGCCGGACAAACGCAGCATGGCCGCGGCCCTGCGTCGCGGCTACGATTTATCGGCCCAGCGAGCCCGGCAGGTGACCCGCGCCGATTTCGCCACCTATGACCTGATCCTGGCGATGGACAGCAGCAACCTGCGCAACCTCAAGGTCTTGCAACCGGCCAATGCCCGAGCAGAGCTGGACCTTTTCCTGCGTCGCTACGAAGCCGAACTCGATGAAGTGCCTGACCCTTACTACGACGGTGAGCAAGGTTTCGAGCAGGTGCTGGATCTGATCGAGCGCGCCACGGATCGTCTGGTGATCGAATTGAAGGGGCGGTTATGACCTTGCAAGTCCAGACGGGCGTCAGCCTCAAGCCGTACAACAGCTTCGGCGTGGATGTCGGCGCCCGGCTGTTCGCCGAAGCCCACAGCGATACGGATGTTCGGGAAGCCTTGGCCTATGCCGCCGGCCACGACGTGCCGCTGCTGGTCATTGGCGGCGGCAGCAACCTGTTGCTGACCGGCGACATCAACGCGCTCGTGTTACGCATGGCCAGCCGGGGGATTCGCTTGCTCGTCGATGACGGCGAGCGGGTGGTGATCGAGGCCGAGGCCGGGGAGCCGTGGCATCCGTTTGTCCAGCACACGCTGGCGCAAGGTTGGTCGGGCCTGGAGAACCTCAGCCTGATTCCCGGTACGGTGGGGGCGGCGCCGATGCAGAACATCGGTGCCTACGGTGTGGAAATAAAGGATGTTTTCGCCGGCCTCACCGCGTTGGATCGCTACACCGGCGAGCTGCGCGATTTCACCGTCGACGAATGCGCCTTCGCCTACCGCGACAGCCTGTTCAAGCAGCAGCCGGACCGCTGGTTGATCCTGCGGGTGCGCTTTGCCCTCAGCCGTATCGCGCATTTGCACCTGGAATACGGCCCGGTGCGCCAGCGCTTGACCGAACAAGGCATCGACCAGGCGACGCCTGCCGATGTCAGCCGGGCGATCTGCAGCATCCGCAGCGAGAAACTCCCAGACCCCGCCGTACTCGGCAACGCCGGGAGTTTTTTCAAGAATCCATTGGTGCCGGCCGCTCACATGGCGCATCTCAAGGCGCAATACCCCGACCTGGTGGCTTATCCACAGGCTGGTGGGCAGATGAAAATCGCCGCCGGCTGGCTGATCGAGCGGGCCGGTTGGAAAGGGTTCCGCGAAGGCGACGCCGGAGTGCATAAGTTGCAGGCGCTGGTGTTGGTCAACTATGGCAATGCCACGGGGCTGGAGCTGCTGGATCTGGCTCGACGGATTCAGAAAGACATCGCCGAGCGTTTCCAGGTCGAGCTGGAAATGGAACCTAATCGGTATTGATAGCCCTCGCAATCGCGTCAGGAAAAACGCCCTGCACCGCCCGCACAATGTGATTTGTGCAGGATTGTGCAGGGCGTTTTGCGTGTTCCTGGGTTAATTTAACTGGCTGATGATGCGAGCATTCGCGTCCCAAGGCCCGGTGCAGACGCTTGCTTGCGTATGCGCAACGAAGAGCCCGATTAGCCTGAGCCAATCTGCGATACCGAACCGATAACCCAACGGCAGATGGCTCGACCCTCATAACTCGATAACGATGCGGGCGTGCCCATGATTACCCTGAAACTCAATGGAAAAGATCACTCACTGGATGTGACCGAGGACATGCCTCTGCTATGGGCGATCCGAGACGTGGCCGGCTATAACGGCACCAAGTTCGGCTGCGGCATGGGCCTGTGCGGCGCCTGCACCATCCACATCGACGGCGCCCCGGCGCGCAGTTGCATCACGCCGATCGGCTCAGTGAAAGGCCAGAACATCAGCACCATCGACGCGCTTCACGTCGATCCGGTCGGGCAGGTCGTGCAGAAGGCCTGGCTGGATACCGCCGTCGCCCAATGCGGCTATTGCCAGGGCGGGCAAATCATGTCCGCCACGGCGTTGCTCAAGACCAACCCCAACCCCAGCGACGAGCAGATCGAAGAAGCCATGGCTGGCAACATCTGCCGCTGCGGTACGTATAACCGGATCAAGACCGCGATCCGCCAGGCTTCCACTCACTTGAAGGAGGCCAAGGCATGAGCCGCTTGCCCGCTGATTTCGCGCTGAGCAACCTCAGCCGTCGTGGATTTCTCAAGGGCGCCAGCGCCACCGGCGCGCTGGTCCTGGCCGCCACTTGGGGCCTGCCGGATGCCTTTGCCGAAGAGAAGAAGTTCGGCGCCGAGGGCATGCCCCATGGCGCGGTCGATGATCCGAAGGTGTACGTCAGTATCGCCGCCGACGGCAGCGTGACAGTGATCTGCAACCGTTCGGAAATGGGCCAGGGCGTGCGTACCAGCCTGAGCATGGTAGTGGCCGACGAACTGGATGCCGACTGGGCACTCGTCAAGGTCCAGCAGGCGCCGGCGGACGAGGCGCGTTTCGGCAACCAGGACACCGACGGTTCACGCAGCATGCGTCACTGGTACGAGCCGATGCGTCGTTGCGGTGCCGCGGCCCGGACCATGCTCGAACTCGCCGCCGCTGCGCAGTGGAAGGTGCCGGCGCAAGAATGCCGTGCACAGCTGCACAAAGTGGTGCATGAACCTTCAGGGCGCGAGTTGGGTTATGGCGAGCTGGCTGCCGCCGCCAGTGCCTTGCCGGTACCGGCTCGCGACAGCCTACGCCTCAAGCAGCCCTCGGAGTTCCGCTACATCGGCAAGCAAGCGAGCCGCGCCATCGATGGCGCAGACATCGTCAACGGTCGTGCGGTCTTTGGCGCCGATGTGCATTTCGACGGAATGCTCTACGCCGTCGTGGCCCGTCCGCCGGTCTATGGCGGCAAGGTCAAGTCCGTGGATAGCAGCGCAGCGCTGAAAGTACCTGGTGTGGTCAAAGTGCTGCAGATCGAAGGGCGCCCGTTGCCTTCCGAGTTCCAACCCCTGGGCGGCGTCGCCGTGGTGGCGAAGAACACTTGGGCGGCGATCAAGGGCCGCGATGCACTGAAGATCCAGTGGGACGATGGCCCGAACGCTGGTTATGACTCCATTGCCTACCGCAAGGAACTGGAAGCGGCCGCCCTCAAGCCCGGAAAAGTCCTGCGCAGCACCGGCGATCTCGACGGTGCGCTGACCCAGGCTGATTCAACTCTTGACGCGTCGTATTACCTGCCGCACCTGTCCCAGTCGCCCATGGAACCGATGGTGGCCGTCGCCCGGTTCAAGGACGGTCAATGCGAGGCCTGGGCACCCAGCCAGGCACCGCAGGTGACCCGTGAACGCGTGGCCGAGCGCCTGGGCATTCCTTTCGAAAAGGTCACGGTGAACATCACGCTGCTGGGCGGCGGTTTCGGACGCAAGTCGAAACCCGACTTCGTCGTCGAAGCGGCTGTCCTCGCCAAGGAATTTCCCGGCCAGGCCGTACGGGTGCAATGGACCCGCGAGGACGATATCCATCACTCGTATTTCCATACGGTATCGGCTGAATACCTGAAGGCCGGCCTGGACAAGAACGGCATGCCCTCCGCTTGGCTGCACCGCACCGTGGCCCCGACCATCACCGCGCTGTTCGCGCCCGGCATGACCCATGAAGCACCATTCGAAGTGGGCATGGGCGTGACGAACATGGCCTACGCCATTCCCAACATGCGCCTGGAAAACCCCGAGGCGGTGGCCCATACCCGGGTTGGCTGGTATCGCTCGGTCTCGAACATTCCCCATGGCTTCGCGATCCAGAGTTTCATTGACGAACTGGCCCACAAGGCCGGCCAGGATCCGCTGAAATACCACCTCAAGTTGCTGGGTCCGGACCGCAAGATCGATCCGAATTCCCTGAATGACGGTTGGAACTACGGCGAATCCCCCGAGCGTTATCCCATCGACACGGCGCGGATCCGTACCGTGCTGGAAACCGCCGCGAAGGCCGCCGGTTGGGGACGTGAGCTACCCAAGGGGCGGGGATTGGGATTGGCGGTGCACTACAGCTTCGTCACTTATGTGGCAGCGGCGATCGAAGTCGAGGTCAAGGACGACGGCACGGTGATCGTGCACAAGGCGGACATCGCCGTGGACTGCGGTCCGCAGATCAACCCTGAGCGCATCCGCTCGCAGTTCGAAGGTGCCTGCGTCATGGGTCTGGGCAATGCGATGGTCGGCGAGATCAGCTTCAAGGATGGCAAGGTGCAGCAGGACAATTTCCATATGTACGAAGTGGCGCGAATGTCCCTGGCGCCCAAGGAAGTGGCGGTGCATCTGATCACTCCGCCGGGCGAGGTACCGTTGGGCGGTGTTGGCGAACCGGGCGTGCCGCCCATTGCGCCGGCCTTGTGCAACGCGATCTTCGCTGCCACTGGCAAGCGTATCCGCAATCTGCCCGTGCGTTATCAGCTGCAAGGCTGGCAACAGGCCAAAGCCTGATGGACAGCGTTGACCTGAACGTATTGCGCAGCGTCCTGGAATGGCGCCGCGCTGGGCAGCGGGTGGTGTTGTTCACCGTGGTTCAGACCTGGGGCACCGCGCCCAGACCTCCGGGGGCCATGTTGGCCCTGCGCGAGGACGGCGTGGTGATCGGTTCGGTATCGGGCGGTTGTGTCGAGGATGACCTGATCGCCCGGCTGCACGACGGCCGTATTCCCGAGGACGGTCCGCCGGTGCAACTCATCACCTACGGCGTCACCCGCGAAGAGGCAGCGCGCTTCGGCCTGCCGTGTGGCGGTACGTTGCGCCTGACCGAAGAGCGGGTCGGCGATCCTGCCTGGGTCGCCGAATTGCTTGAGCGATGCGAGGCCCATGAAATCGTCGCCCGGGAGCTGACGATCGCCAGTGGCAATGTGACTCTGGCGCCGGCGAGCAAAACCGACGCCCTGGTGTTCGACGGGCAGCTGCTGCGAGCCATTTATGGCCCGCGTTGGCGGTTGCTGCTGATCGGTGCTGGGCAACTGTCCCGTTACGTGGCGGAAATGGCCCGATTGCTGGATTTCGAGGTGCTGATCTGCGATCCGCGCAAGGAGTTTGTCTACGGTTGGGAAGAACAGCATGGCCGCTTCGTTACCGGCATGCCCGACGAAGCGGTTCTGGACATCCAGACCGACGAACGCACGGCGATCGTGGCCCTGACCCATGATCCGCGCCTGGACGACATGGCACTGCTCACCGCCCTGGATTCCAAGGCCTTTTACGTCGGCGCTCTGGGCTCGCGGGTCAACAGCCAGAAGCGCCGAGATAACCTGGCTCAGCTAGGCTTGTCCGCAGAGGCGATCGGACGCTTGCATGGACCAATCGGCCTGCACATTGGCAGCCACACGCCGGCGGAGATCGCTTTGTCGCTGTTGGCTGAAATCGTGGCCATCAAAAATGGCGTGGAACTGCGGCAGAAAAAAACGTTGTAGGCCGTGGACGAGGAGGGCGTATGGAAAAGTCGATTGGCGTGATCATCCTGGCGGCGGGATCGGGCAGTCGCTTTCGTCAGGTAGCCGGCGCGGACAAGGATAAGTTGCTGGCCGACTGCACGGGGCGTGACGGCGCCGTCAGATCGGTAATCGAGCATGTGTTGGTCAACCTGCCGGCATCCTTGGAACGGCGCGTTCTGGTGGTGAACAACGACCGGCCGCAAGCCATTCGCATGGCCCAGGCCTATGGCTGCGATATTGTGGAACTGAACTCCCCCGGCCTGGGGGATAGCATTGCCGCGGGTGTCCAGGCCTGCCCGGATGCCGATGGCTGGCTGATTATGCTGGGCGATATGCCTTTCATCCTGTCGTCGAGCATCGAGCAAGTGGCCGCGGTAATTAGCGAGGAGGGCATCAGCGTGCCGGTCCTCACCGGCGAGTACGGACACCCGGTGGGATTTGGTCGTGGGCTCGGGCCGAAACTGATGGCACTGACCGGGGATTTTGGTGCCAAGGCGCTGTTTACCGGAGCGCAAGTGCTTGAGGTTCCGGTGGACGACCCTGGCGTAACCTGGGATGTCGATGTGCCAGATGCGCTGGCCTTCAAATAAACCATCGACGATGGACCATGACCGGTATCGGCTGCACATCCCGTGTGAGAGCTTTAGGGGATAGAAATCCTGCGCCTGGCCCGAATCCCCTGTGGGAGCGAGCCTGCTCGCGCTAGCGGTCTGGCATTCACCCTGGTTGCAAGCTGAGCCGGCGCCATCGCGAGCAAGCTCGCTCCCACATTGGATCTTCAGTGGGTATAAATCCTGAAGCCGGCCCGAATCCCCTGTGGAAGCGAGCCTGCTCGCGATAGCCGTCTGGCATCCACCATGGATGCAAGCTGAGCCGGCGCCATCGCGAGCAAGCTCGCTCCCACATTGGATCTTCAGTGGATATAAGTCCTGCGCCTGGCCCGAATCCCCTGTGGGAGCGAGCCTGCTCGCGATAGCGGTCTGGCATTCGCCATGGTTGCAAGCTGAGCTGGCGCCATCGCGAGCAGGCTCGCTCCCACATTGGGTCTTAAGTGGATAGAAATCCTGAGGCCGGCCCGAATCCCCTGTGGGAGCGAGCCTGCTCGCGATAGCGGTCTGGCATTCACCATGGTTGCAGGCTGAGCCGGCGCCATCGCGAGCAGGCTCGCTCCCACATTGGGTCTTAAGTGGATAGAAATCCTGAGGCCGGCCCGAATCCCCTGTGGGAGCGAGCCTGCTCGCGATAGCGGTCTGGCATCCACCCTGGTTGCAAGCTGAGCCGCCGCCATCGCGAGCAAGCTCGCTCCCACATTGGATCTTCAGTGGATATAAATCCTGCGCCTGGCCCGAATCTCCTGTGGGAGCGAGCCTGCTCGCGATAGCGGTCTAGCATTCACCATGGTTGCAGGCTGAGGCGGCGCCATCGCGAGCAGGCTCGCTCCCACATTGGGTCTTAAGTGGATAGAAATCCTGAGGCCGGCCCGAATCCCCTGTGGGAGCGAGCCTGCTCGCGATAGCGGTCTGGCATTCACCCTGGTTGCAAGCTGAGCCGCCGCCATCGCGAGCAGGCTCGCTCCCACATTGGGTCTTAAGTGGATAGAAATCCTGAGGCCGGCCCGAATCCCCTGTGGGAGCGAGCCTGCTCGCGATAGCGGTCTGGCATCCACCATGGTTGCAAGCTGAGCCGGCGCCATCGCGAGCAGGCTCGCTCCCACATTGGATCTTCAGTGGATATAAATCCTGAAACCGGCCCGAATCCCCTGTGGGAGCGAGCCTGCTCGCGATAGCCGTCTGGCATCCACCATGGGTGCAAGCTGAGCCGGCGCCATCGCGAGCAAGCCCGCTCCCACATTGGATCTTCAGTGGATATAAATCCTAAAGCCGGCCCGAATCCCCTGTGGGAGCGAGCCTGCTCGCGATAGCGGTCTGGCATCCACCATGGTTGCAAGCTGAGCCGGCGCCATCGCGAGCAGGCTCGCTCCCACATTGGATCTTCAGTGGATATGAATCCTGAGGCCGGCCCGAATCCCCTGTGGGAGCGAGCCTGCTCGCGATAGCGGTCTGGCATTCACCATGGCTGCAAGCTGAGCCGGCGCCATCGCGAGCAGGCTCGCTCCCACATTGGATCTTCAGTGGATATGAATCCTGAGGCCGGCCCGAATCTCCTGTGGGAGCGAGCCTGCTCGCGATAGCGGTCTGGCATTCACCATGGTTGCAAGCTGAGCCGGCGCCATCGCGAGCAAGCCCGCTCCCACATTGGATCTTCAGTGGATATGAATCCTGAGGCCGGCCCGAATCCCCTGTGGGAGCGAGCCTGCTCGCGATAGCGGTCTAGCATTCACCATGGTTGCAAGCTGAGCCGGCGCCATCGCGAGCAAGGATGTGTTTGTATATCTGCGTGCATGAAAAAGCCCCGCCTGGCATCACCAGGCGGGGCTTTTTTACTGGGCGGTGGGATTAAGCGTGAGGTTTAGGCTCGTGCTCTTTTTCCAGCGCTTCAGTGTGACGCGGTGCGACTTCTTCAGCGGTGTGCTGAGGTTCGTCAAACGTCGGAGCCGGTTCAACCGGGGTTTCGGCGACCGGGGCAGGAGCTGCCTCGGCGACTTCTTCCACGGCCGGAGCGGGCTCGGCAGCAGGGGCTTGGGCGGCGGCAGCGGCAGCTTGTTCGGCTTCCTTCTGCAGACGCTCGGCTTCACGCTTGCGGCGACGCACTTCGCGCGGATCGTTTGGAGCGCGACCGTTCGGAGTCAAGGCGCTGACAGGGGCAGGCTCTTCAACCGGGGCAGGTGCTTCGACAACCACGGGCGCTTCGACCACTGGAGCAGGTTCGACCACTTCTGGCTCGGCCGCTTTCACGGGCTCTGGCGTCGGCTCAGGCTCGACAACGGCGGCCGTTGCGGCTGGCTCCGCGGTCCAGTTGAACGCAGTCTGCTCTTCGCGGGCAGGCTCTGGCGCCTTTTCCTCGATCGGTGCTTCGACAACCGGCTCGGCAGCAACAACGGGTGCTTCGACGATCGGCGCAGGCTCGGCGGCGACTTCAACTTCAGGCTGGGCTTCGGATGCCGGTGCGAGTTCCACTTCAGGTGAAGCGGTAGCTTCCACCGGGGCAGAGGATTCGACCACAGGCGCTTCAACCGGCGCGTTTTCCACCGCAGCGGTGGCACGTTCAGCCTGCTCGTTTGCCTGGGCTTCGGCCGGGGCGCTGATCGCGCTGCTGGCAACTGCCGCAGTGACCGCCAGGCCAGCGGCCAGGTCAGCAGCGCTTGGCGTTTCGGCGTTCTCGGTGGATTCGGATTCTTCCGAACCTTCGATCACGTTGCCATTGGCGTCGCGCTGACGCTCACGACGGTTGCTGCGACGACGCTGGCCACGGGAGCGGCGGCGTGGACGATCGCCTTCGGCGGTGTCCTGGCCGTCTTCCTGCAACTGCTCTTCGGTGTTCAGCACTTCTTCTTCGCTGGCAGCGGCGGCTGCCTGCTCGGCGCGTGGCTGGCGTTCCTCGCGTGGAGGACGCGGTGCGCGCTCTTCACGAGGCTGGCGAGCCGGACGCTCTTCAGCGACGGCGGCGGCAACGGCCGGGGCCGCATCCAATGGCTCTCGCAGTTCGCGAACGCGTTCTTCACGCTCGCCGCGAGGCTTGCGGTCTTCACGCGGCGCACGCGGTTGGCGTTCTTCACGCGGCGGACGCGGTGCGCGCTCTTCGCGGGCTACGGCCGGCGCTTCCTCACGGGCTTCGCGAGGTTGGCGCTCTTCACGCGGCTCACGTGGCGCACGCTCTTCACGCGGGGCACGTTCTTCGCGCGGCTTGCGCTCTTCGTCGCGACGACCGTTGCGGTTGCGGGTCTGCTGGCGACCGTTGCGGCGTTCTTCGTTGCGGGCCGGACGCTCGGAAGCGGCGGGCTTGGCGACGACGGTTGGGGCAGCCGGCTCTTCCTTGGTGGCGAACAGGCTGACCAGCGACTTCACCAGGCCTTTGAACAGGCTCGGTTCCGGGGCGGCGGCCGGGGCGGCAACCGGAGCGGTCACTTCGGTCGGAACCGGAGCGTTGGCGCGGGCCGGAGCGGTCTTGACCGCTGCCTCCTGGCGAACCAGGGTGCGAGTGGCGGCGGCCGGCTGGATGTCTTCCACTTCGGCAGCGGCAGCGGCGATTTCGTAGCTGGACTGGTTGGTGTGGGCTTCCGGGCTGTCATCACGCAGGCGCTGCACTTCGAAGTGCGGCGTCTCGAGATGATCGTTCGGCAGGATCACGATGCGGGCGCGGGTGCGCAGTTCGATCTTGGTGATCGAGTTGCGTTTTTCGTTGAGCAGGAACGCAGCGACCGGGATCGGCACCTGGGCGCGAACTTCGGCGGTGCGGTCCTTCAGGGCTTCTTCTTCGATCAGGCGCAGGATCGCCAGGGACAGCGATTCAACGTCACGAATGATGCCGGTGCCGCTGCAGCGTGGGCAAACGATGCCGCTGCTTTCGCCCAGGGATGGACGCAGGCGCTGACGGGACATTTCCAGCAGGCCGAAGCGCGAGATACGGCCGACCTGTACGCGGGCGCGATCGGCTTCCAGGCATTCACGGACTTTTTCTTCCACGGCGCGCTGGTTCTTGGCCGGGGTCATGTCGATGAAGTCGATGACGATCAGGCCGCCGATGTCGCGCAGGCGCAACTGACGGGCGATTTCCTCGGCGGCTTCAAGGTTGGTCTGCAGGGCTGTCTCTTCGATGTCGCTGCCTTTGGTGGCGCGCGCCGAGTTGATGTCGATGGACACCAGGGCTTCGGTCGGATCGATGACGATGGAACCGCCGGACGGCAGCTCGACGACGCGCTGGAAGGCGGTCTCGATCTGGCTTTCGATCTGGAAGCGGTTGAACAGCGGAACGCTGTCTTCGTAGAGCTTGATCTTGCTGGCGTACTGCGGCATCACCTGGCGAATGAAGGTCAGGGCTTCGTCCTGGGCTTCGACGCTGTCGATCAATACTTCGCCGATGTCCTGGCGCAGGTAATCGCGGATGGCGCGGATGATCACGTTGCTTTCCTGGTAGATCAGGAACGGCGCGGAGCGATCCAGCGATGCTTCTTTGATGGCGGTCCACAGTTGCAGCAGGTAGTCGAGGTCCCACTGCATTTCTTCGCTGCTGCGGCCCAGGCCGGCAGTGCGCACGATCAGACCCATGTCGGCGGGGGCGACCAGCCCGTTGAGGGCTTCACGCAGTTCGTTGCGCTCTTCGCCCTCGATGCGGCGGGAGATGCCGCCGGCGCGTGGGTTGTTCGGCATCAGGACCAGGTAACGGCCGGCGAGGCTGATGAAGGTGGTCAGGGCGGCGCCCTTGTTGCCACGTTCTTCTTTTTCAACCTGGACGATGACTTCCTGGCCTTCGCTCAGCACGTCCTTGATGTTGACGCGGCCTTCAGGGGCTTTCTTGAAGTATTCGCGGGAGATTTCTTTGAGGGGCAGGAAGCCATGGCGCTCGGAGCCGAAATCGACAAAGGCAGCCTCAAGGCTTGGTTCGATGCGAGTAATCCGGCCTTTATAGATATTGGCCTTCTTTTGCTCGCGTGCACCGGATTCGATATCCAGGTCGTAGAGGCGCTGGCCGTCTACCAGTGCAACACGCAACTCTTCGGGTTGAGTTGCGTTAATCAGCATTCTTTTCATGTAGTACCGTCGGTTTCCGGGCTGCCGGAAACGGCGTTCGGCACACACGACTTCTCACGGTCGGTGTCAGGTGCGTCCTGGAAATGGCGGGGCCATTCCAGTGTCCAGCGAGTTCGACCCAATGATGGCGAAGTCGCGACGGACGCGTCCTGCTTGCTGGTACTCAAGCACTCAGTCAGGAGGAGGAATCAACCGGCGCCTGTGGACGAGATGAAGCGTCTAAATATAAGCCTAGTGCTACACAGTCCGACGGTTGTACATCTCCACCCTACACGTATCCCTGATAGTTCGGGTGCTGCCGCGCGCAGAATCCGCAGCGGGTTGGCATTTACCGTGAGCTCCGAAAGGGGAAGTCACGCATCATGGCTAATTTAGGCGTTGTTTCCGAAGCTCTCGCTCGGGGTCGTTCCCGGGTGACTGCACTTTGTGAACTGGCCGTGAATGTGGCGCGCAAGGCGAGTCAGAACTCTGCTTTGCGGCGTATTTCAGGCCTCATGTCACCTGCGCTCGTTGCACCTGCAAACTCTGCCGTTACGTAGCAAGAACCCCGTAGGACGGCCTCTCGTCCTCGTGAATTGCGTTGGTCAGGGCCGGTTTTTGACCGTTAGTCCGCTGTCCAGCCACTTTTGGCGGCGTTCGCGACTATAGCAGCAATGATTAAGTGCTTCAATTCCATAAAAAATTGTTATGATCGCCGCCATGACGACTACTGCCCCTTCGACCCCTGGCGTTCAACTGCTCGAGGTCTCGCCGGAATATGCCGGCCAACGAATCGATAATTTTCTCCTTGCCCGGCTCAAAGGTGTGCCCAAGACCTTGATCTATCGCATTTTGCGCAAAGGCGAAGTGCGGGTGAACAAAGGTCGGATCAAGCCCGAATACAAGCTGCAGGCCGGTGATGTCGTGCGTGTACCACCGGTTCGCGTGCCGGAACGTGACGAGCCGGTGCCTTTGGCCCAGGGCCTGTTGCAACGCCTGGAGGCTGCCATCGTCTTCGAAGACAAGACCCTGATCGTGGTCAACAAGCCTGCGGGTATTGCGGTCCATGGCGGCAGCGGCCTTAATTTCGGTGTGATCGAAGCCTTTCGTCAGTTGCGTCCGGACGCCAAGGAATTGGAGTTGGTCCATCGTCTCGACCGCGACACCTCCGGCCTGCTGATGATCGCAAAGAAGCGCAGCATGCTGCGCCACCTGCACGAGCAATTGCGCGGCGATGGCGTCGACAAGCGCTACATGGCGTTGGTGCGTGGCCGCTGGGAGACCTCTGTCAAGCAGGTCCGCGCCCCGTTGCTCAAGAGTAACCTGCGTTCAGGCGAGCGCATGGTGGAGGTCAACGAGGAAGGCAAGGAAGCGCTGACCGTATTCAAGGTGCTTCGACGCTTCGGCGACTTTGCCACCATGGTCGAGGCCAAGCCGGTCACCGGGCGTACCCACCAGATCCGCGTGCACACCCTGCATGCCGGGCACTGCATCGCCGGCGACAGCAAATACGGCGATGACGATTTCACCAAGGAAATCCGTGACTTGGGCGGCAAGCGCCTGTTTCTCCATGCCTATATGTTGACGGTGCCGTTGCCTGACGGCGGCGAGCTGAAGCTGCAGGCTCCCGTGGATGACATGTGGGCCAAGACCGTGGAGCGGTTGAGTGCATCCTGACTACAAGCTGCTCATATTCGATTGGGATGGCACTCTGGCGAACTCCATCGGTCGGATCGTGGATGCGATGCACGTTGCGTCGGATCGCACGGGGTTTCCCCGGCGGGATGATTTCGCGGTAAAAGGCATCATCGGTCTCGGCTTGCCGGAGGCGATTCGAAGCCTGTACCCGGAAATCGATGATCAAGAGCTGATCGTTTTTCGCCAGCACTACGCCGATCACTACATTGCCCTGGAAGCCGAGCCTTCGCCGCTGTTTGACGGCGTGGTGCAAACCCTCGGGGCCTTGCGGGAGGAGGGGTATCGGCTGGCGGTTGCGACCGGCAAGGCCAGGCGTGGGCTGGATCGGGTATTGAAGGCGCATGGTTGGGAAGATTATTTCGATATCACTCGTGCCGCGGATGAAACGGCGAGCAAGCCACATCCTCTGATGCTTGAGCAGATCCTGGCTCATTGCAATGTGTCCGCTGGCCAGGCGCTGATGGTCGGCGACTCATCGTTCGACCTGCAAATGGCCCGTAACGCAGGCATGGGGTCGGTGGCTGTCAGCTATGGCGCGCAGACGATCGAGGCGCTCAAGGCCTTCGAGCCGTGCCTGGCGATCGACCATTTTGCGCAATTGCACGCTTGGTTGAGCCAGCGTGCCGATTAAGTTCTGATGGAGATGCATGCATGACGGATGAATGGAAGGCACCGGCCAAGGCGAGCGCCGAGAGCGGTGACGATAAAAGCTGGAAGCTGCTGGAGAAGACGTTGCTGGCTAGCGTCCAGGAGCAGCGCCGGTCCCGTCGCTGGGGGATTTTCTTCAAGCTGCTGACGTTCATCTATCTCTTTGTCGCGCTAATGCTGTTTACGCCGCTGATGAGCATAGAGAAGGGGGCCGTAAGCGGCTCGGCTTATACGGCGCTGATCGACATCGAAGGCATGATCGCCGACAAGGAACCTGCAAGCGCGGACAATATTGTCGGCAGCCTGCGGGCGGCGTTCGAGGATCCAAAGGTCAAGGGTGTGGTGTTGCGCATCAACAGCCCGGGCGGTAGCCCGGTTCAGTCGGGTTACGTCTATGACGAAATCGTTCGGTTGCGCGGGTTGCATCCAGACATCAAGGTCTACGCGGTGATCGCCGATCTCGGTGCGTCCGGGGCCTACTACATCGCCAGTGCGGCGGACCAGATCTACGCCGACAAGGCCAGCCTGGTAGGCTCCATTGGTGTAACGGCGGCCGGCTACGGGTTTGTCGGCACCATGGAGAAGCTGGGCGTGGAGCGGCGGGTCTACACCTCAGGCGAGCATAAATCGTTTCTTGATCCGTTCCAGCCGCAAAAGCCGGAGGAAACCGCATTCTGGCAAGGCGTGCTGGACACCACTCACAAGCAATTCATCGCCAGCGTCAAGAAGGGTCGGGGCGAGCGTTTGAAAGACAAGGAGCATCCGGAGCTTTTTTCCGGGCTGGTCTGGTCTGGCGAGCAGGCCCTGCCGCTGGGCTTGATCGATGGCCTGGGCAGTGCCAGCTCCGTGGCTCGGGATGTAATCGGTCAGAAAGACCTGGTGGATTTCACTATCGAAGAATCGCCGTTCGATCGCTTCTCCAAGAAGTTGGGGGCGAGCATCGCTGAGTACTTGGCGATGTGGATGGGCTTCCAGGGGCCGGCGTTGCGCTAGGCTCTGGCGGGGCCCCTCGCAACAAATGGGTTGTCTAGGGTTTCAGGGAACCTGCACGCCCTCAGCCAGCAACATATCCACAAGGCGAATCAGCGGTAGGCCGATCAGGCTTGTGGCGTCCGGGCCTTCGGTGCTCTGGAACAGGCTCACGCCCAGGCCCTCGGCCTTGAAGCTGCCGGCGCAGTCGTACGGCTGCTCGGCGCGCAGATAGCGCTCTACGCGAGCTTGATCCAATGCCCGCATATTCACGGTGAAGGGTACGCAGTCGACCTGGCATCTGCCGGTCTGGCTGTTAAGCAGGGCCAGGCCGGTCAGGAATGTCACTCTGGCGCCGCTGGCGGCCATCAGTTGCTCGCGGGCATTTTCGAATGTATGAGGCTTGCCCAGAATGCGGTCGCCGAGCACGGCGACCTGATCCGAGCCGATGATCAGGTGGCCTGGGTGGCTATCGGCGAGTGCCAGGGCTTTCTCCCGGGCCAGGCGCTTTACCAGTTGGGCCGCAGGTTCGTCGGCGTGACGGTTTTCGTCGATGTCCGGCGAACTGCAGACGAATGGCAGCCCCAGGCGGGCCAGCAGTTCCCGGCGGTAAACCGAGCTTGAAGCGAGTAATAAGGGCAGCATGGCTATCTCCGATGGGCAGGGAAGGATTCTAGCCAGGCACGCAAGTGACGGACAGGGCTGAATTTCCTTTGACATGGCCCGGTGCATCCCTATAATGCTGCGCCTATGTTGAATGACCCGATTCCACCTCACGTTGACCCGCGCAAATTGGCTGATCGTGGCACCACCCTCCAAGGTGAACTGCTGCTGGCCGATTTGAAGAGACTCTGCGACCCGCTTTCCGACGATGTCGGTACGGTCCAGGCCAAATTCGTTTTTGAACGAGATGAACGTAAATCTGTGGTAATCCACAGCTTTATCGACACTGAAGTCAAAATGGTTTGCCAGCGTTGTCTTGAGCTGGTCACCCTGCCGATCCACAGCGAATGCAGTTACGCGGTGGTGAAGGAGGGTGCGAATACCCAGTCGTTGCCGAAAGGTTATGACGTGCTGGAACTGGGCGAAGATCCTTTGGATCTGCAGTCACTGATCGAGGAGGAGCTTTTGCTCGCCTTGCCCATTGTGCCTGCTCATCATCCGGAAGAATGCCAGCAGCCGGCGGGAGCAGATGAGCCCGAACCGAGCGAGGACGAGGTAACGCGGTCCAACCCGTTCAGTGTATTGGCGCAGTTAAAGCGTGACCCAAACGTTTAGGAGTTAATCAATTATGGCTGTTCAGCAGAACAAAAAATCCCGCTCTGCCCGTGACATGCGCCGTTCGCACGACGCTCTCGAGGCTAGCACCCTGTCTGTAGAAAAAACCACTGGTGAAGTTCACCTGCGTCACCACGTATCGCCAGAAGGCGTATACCGTGGCCGTAAAGTGATCGACAAGGGCGCTGACGAGTAATCACTTGTCCGCTCAAGTCATCGCGATTGACGCAATGGGCGGGGACTTCGGTCCCCGCAGCATTGTCCAGGCCAGCCTTGCTTGCCTGCGTGCCACGCCCTCGCTGCACCTGACCCTCGTCGGTCAACCCTCCCTTCTAGAAGAACTGCTCGGCGGCCAATCGGCTGCGGATCGCGCGCGCCTGTCGATCATGCCCGCGTCCGAAGTCATCGCCATGGACGAAAAGCCAGCCCAGGCCCTGCGCGGCAAGCCTGACGCGTCGATGCGGGTGGCCCTGGAGTTGTTGCGCGATGGCAAGGTCCAGGCGTGCGTCAGTGCAGGCAATACCGGGGCGCTGATGGCGCTGTCGCGCTACGTGCTCAAAACGTTGCCGGGCATCGATCGTCCGGCAATGGTGGCGGCGATCCCGACCCAGCGCGGGTTCTGCCAATTGCTTGATCTGGGCGCGAACGTCGATTGCAGCGCCGAGCACCTGCTGCAATTCGCCGTGATGGGTTCGGTTGCGGCGCAGACCCTTGGCATTGCGCGTCCTCGCGTGGCGCTGCTGAACATTGGCACCGAAGAGATCAAGGGCAACCAGCAGGTCAAGCTGGCGGCGACTTTGTTACAAAATGCACCGGGCATCAATTACATCGGATTCGTCGAAGGCGATGGCTTGTATCGCGGCGAGGCCGATGTGGTGGTGTGTGACGGCTTTGTTGGCAATATTCTGCTCAAGTCCAGCGAGGGATTGGCCGCCATGATCGGGCAGCGCATCGAGGCGTTGTTCAAGCAGAGTTTGGCCTCGCGGGTGGTGGGTGCGCTCGCGCTGCCGTTGATGCGCCGGTTGCAGGCGGACCTGGCGCCGGCGCGGCACAACGGTGCAAGTTTCCTGGGGCTGCAAGGTATCGTGATCAAGAGCCATGGTTCGGCCGGGGTGCAGGGGTTCCAAAGCGCCATCAACCGGGCGGTGATCGAGATCCAGGAAAACCTGCCGGAACGCCTTCATGGGCGCCTCGAGGATTTGTTAACTTAGGCGTTTTCGTCCGACAATGCTTAAATGTGACCGGTCGGTTCAAGCCGTCATCCAACTGTCAGTTTCCTAGCGCCCCCAGGGGCGTCAATTTTTGACGACAAGATCATTAGGGGCTTTGTTTTCATGTCTGCTTCCCTCGCATTCGTCTTTCCAGGACAGGGCTCGCAGTCCCTCGGCATGCTGGCCGAGCTGGGCGCGCAATACCCGCTGATCCTCGAAACATTCAAAGAAGCATCCGATGCACTCGGCTACGACTTGTGGGCACTGACCCAGCAAGGGCCGGAAGAGCAACTCAATCAAACCGATAAAACCCAGCCGGCAATCCTGACGGCCTCCGTTGCGCTGTGGCGCCTATGGTTGGCCGAGGGCGGCGCGCGCCCGGCGTTTGTCGCCGGTCACAGCCTGGGCGAATACAGCGCCCTGGTGGCTGCGGGTAGCCTGAGTCTCGGCGACGCGGTGAAGCTGGTGGAACGTCGTGGCCAATTGATGCAGGAAGCCGTTCCGGCCGGGCAGGGCGGCATGGCCGCGATCCTCGGCCTGGAAGACGCCGACGTGTTGGCAGCGTGTGCCGAAGCGGCTCAGGGTGACGTGGTCAGTGCGGTCAACTTCAACTCCCCGGGCCAGGTGGTCATCGCGGGGGCCAAGGCCGCCGTCGAGCGCGCCATCGAGGGTTGCAACGCCCGTGGTGCCAAGCGCGCCATGCCGTTACCGGTCAGTGTGCCGTCGCATTGCGAGCTGATGCGTCCAGCCGCCGAGCGTTTTGCCGAGTCGATCGCCGCCATCGACTGGCAGGCTCCGCAGATCCCCGTGGTGCAGAACGTCAGCGCCAACGTCGCAGCAGACCTGGAAACCCTCAAGCGCGACCTGCTGGAGCAGCTCTACAAGCCGGTTCGTTGGGTTGAATCGGTCCAGATGCTGGCAGCCAAGGGTGCGACCGAACTGGTCGAGTGCGGTCCTGGCAAAGTGCTGGCAGGCCTGAACAAGCGCTGCGCCGAAGGCGTGTCCACTTCCAACCTCAACACCCCAGACGCTTTCGCTGCCGCTCGCGCAGCGCAAGCCTGAACAGGAGAAGCTTGCATGAGTCTGCAAGGTAAAGTTGCACTGGTGACCGGTGCAAGCCGCGGCATCGGCCAGGCCATCGCCCTGGAACTGGGTCGCCAAGGCGCCATCGTTGTCGGCACCGCGACGTCCGCTTCGGGCGCCGAGCGTATCGCCGCCACCTTGAAGGAAAACGGCATCCAGGGCACCGGTCTTGAGCTCAACGTGACCAGCGATGAGTCTGTTGCGGCGGTATTGTCCAGCATTCAGGAGCAGTTCGGCGCGCCGGCGATCCTGGTCAACAATGCCGGTATCACCCGCGATAACCTGATGATGCGCATGAAAGATGACGAGTGGTTCGACGTGGTCGATACCAACTTGAACAGCCTGTACCGGCTGTCCAAGGGCGTCCTGCGTGGCATGACCAAGGCTCGTTGGGGCCGAATTATCAGTATCGGCTCGGTTGTGGGTGCCATGGGCAACGCAGGCCAAGTAAACTATGCTGCAGCGAAGGCCGGTCTGGAAGGTTTCAGCCGTGCGCTGGCACGAGAAGTCGGTTCGCGCTCGATTACGGTAAACTCGGTCGCACCGGGTTTCATCGACACCGACATGACCCGTGAACTGCCGGAAGCGCAGCGTGAAGCCTTGTTGACACAGATTCCGCTGGGTCGTCTGGGGCAAGCTCAAGAAATCGCGTCCGTGGTCGCTTTTCTTGCTTCGGACGGTGCGGCATACGTGACTGGGGCTACAATCCCGGTGAACGGCGGGATGTACATGAGTTAAATGTGACGGATTGCTTCAAAAAAATGTCATACGAGCTGTCTAAAATCCGTTATAAAGCTGCAATCTATTTATAGGCGGCGGGCCCCAGGTTCGAGGAGTGAAGCTTTCGGTTGAAAAACCGAAAAGTCTTTCTATACACTTACCCACCGGCCAGCTGCCTGAATTTGTCCATTAGGAGTGAAAACAAGGTATGAGCACCATCGAAGAGCGCGTCAAGAAAATCGTTGCCGAGCAACTGGGCGTTAAAGAAGAAGAAGTTGTGAACACCGCTTCCTTCGTTGAAGACCTGGGTGCCGACTCCCTTGACACCGTTGAGCTGGTGATGGCTCTGGAAGAGGAATTCGAGACCGAGATTCCTGACGAAGAAGCTGAAAAGATCACTACTGTACAAGCTGCTATCGACTACGTTACCAGCCACCAGGCGTAATCGTATTCAGTCGTCGCTAGCTGTCATGGAAAAACCGCACTGCCATCACGGCGTGCGGTTTTTTCTTTAGGCCTGATGCAAAGTCGTCATTTGAAAAAGGAGAGTGCTGTGTCGCGTAGACGCGTCGTAGTCACCGGTATGGGTATGTTGTCGCCACTGGGCACGGATGTGCCGAGCAGCTGGCAGGGCATTCTGGCTGGCCGTAGTGGCATTGGTCTGATCGAACACACCGACCTTTCTGCCTATTCCACCCGTTTTGGCGGCTCGGTAAAGGGCTTCAATGTCGAGGAATACCTGTCGGTCAAGGAAGCTCGCAAGCTTGACCTGTTCATTCAATACGGTTTGGCTGCCGGTTTTCAGGCAGTGCGTAACGCCGGCCTGGAAGTCACCGACGCCAACCGCGAGCGCATCGGCGTGGCAATGGGTTCAGGTATTGGTGGCTTGACCAATATCGAAGAAACCAGCCGCACGCTGCATGATTCGGGGCCGCGACGGATTTCTCCGTTCTTCGTGCCGGGCTCGATCATCAATATGATTTCCGGTTTCCTGTCCATCCACCTCGGTGCACAGGGGCCTAACTATGCCATCGCCACGGCGTGCACCACCGGCACCCACTGCATCGGCATGGCCGCGCGCAACATCATGTACGACGAAGCCGACGTGATGATCGCCGGCGGCGCCGAAATGGCGGCCTGCGGTCTGGGCATGGGCGGTTTCGGCGCCTCCCGCGCGCTGTCGACCCGCAACGATGAGCCTGCACGGGCCAGCCGGCCTTGGGACAAGGGCCGCGACGGCTTCGTGCTGTCCGATGGCGCCGGTGCGCTGGTGCTCGAAGAATTGGAGCACGCCAAGGCTCGCGGTGCGACCATTTATGCCGAGCTGATCGGCTTCGGTACCAGCGGCGATGCGTACCACATGACGTCGCCACCGGCCGATGGCGCTGGTGCTGCCCGCTGCATTGCCAATGCCTTGCGTGATGCGAAGATCAATGGCGAGCAGGTCCAGTACATCAACGCCCACGGCACTTCGACCCCGGCGGGTGACCTGGCTGAAGCCCAGGCGATCAAGACGGTGTTTGGCGAGCACGCCTACAAGCTGGCCGTCAGTTCCACCAAGTCCATGACCGGTCACTTGTTGGGTGCGGCGGGGGCGGTGGAAGCCATCTTCAGCGTACTGGCGATCAATAGCCAGACCGCGCCGCCGACCATCAACCTCGATGAGCCGGACGAAGGTTGCGACCTTGACTTCGTGCCGCATACGGCCCGCAGCATGGACATCGATGTGGTGTTGTCCAACTCCTTCGGCTTTGGCGGAACCAACGGATCGCTGGTGTTCCGCCGGTTCGCCGGTTGATGGAAAGCTGGGTCGACGGTCAGCCGGCAGACGTCCTGTCGCTGAAAGATCGCGGCCTGGCTTATGGCGATGGGCTGTTCGAGACCATCGCCGTGCGCAATGGCGTACCTGTACTGCTGGAACGCCACCTGCAGCGTCTGGAGGCCGGTTGCCAGCGTCTGGCGTTCAACGTCGACTTGAGTGTGCTGGGTGCTGAGCTGAGCGCCTATGCCCAGCGCCTGGGCAATGGCGTGATGAAACTCATCGTGACCCGGGGCAACAGCCTGCGTGGTTATGCGGCCGATCCGTCGAGTCCGGCCAGGCGTATTCTGCAAGGAAGCCCGCCGGCTGCTTATCCCGCCACCCATGCCGAACAAGGCATCCAAATGTTCCCCTGCACCGTGCGTTTGTCCGAACAGCCCTTGCTCGCCGGCCTCAAGCACCTCAATCGCCTGGAGCAAGTGCTGGCCCGCGCCGAGTGGCGCGACATCGAGCATGCCGAGGGATTGATGCTTGATACGTCCGGACGGGTGATCGAAGGCGTCTTCAGCAACCTGTTCCTGGTGCGCGATGGCGTTCTGTTCACAGCGGACCTGAGCCGTTGTGGCGTGGCCGGTGTGATGCGCGCCGAATTATTGTTTCAAGCCAAGTCCCAAGGCATCGCCACGCAAATCACCGACATCAGCCTCGAACAGCTGCACCAGGCCGATGAAGTCATGGTCTGCAACAGCGTTTATGGCGTGTGGCCGGTACGCGGATGCGGTTCGGCGCGCTGGCCCGTTGGCCCGCTCACCCGTAAACTGCAGGCCCTTGCCCGTGCGCTATTGGATGCTTGATTCGTGAGACGTAAATTCTTGTTGTTGCTGGAGACCGGACTGGTTCTGGCAGGGCTGTTGTTGGGCGCTTCGGCCTGGAAAATTCATTCGGCGCTGCAGCAGCCGTTGAACATCACCCAGGAAGAGTTGCTGGATGTGCCCAATGGGACCACGCCGACCGGAACCCTCAATCGTCTCGAAGCCGATGGCCTGATCAAGGATGCGTTCTGGCTGCGCGTCTATTGGCGTTTCAATCTTGCCGGCCAGCCGTTGCACACTGGTGAATACCGGATGGTGCCGGGCATGACGATGGAAGGCCTGATCGGCGTCTGGAAGCGCGGTGAAGTGGTGCAGTACAGCGTGACGCTGGTGGAGGGCTGGAACTTTCGCCAGGTGCGCGCGGCGTTGGCCAAGGATGAAAAGCTCGAGCAGACGCTCGCCGGCCTGAGTGATAGCCAGGTCATGGATCGCCTTGGCCATTCCGGCGTATTTCCGGAGGGTCGGTTCTTTCCGGACACCTACCGATTCGTGCGCGGTACATCGGATGCCGACCTGCTGAAGAAAGCCTACGAGCGGCTCGATGATGTGCTTGCCAAGGAATGGGCGCAACGGGCTGCCGACGTGCCCTACACCCAACCCTATCAAGCATTGATCATGGCTTCGCTGATAGAAAAGGAAACCGGTGTGCCCCAGGAACGGGGTCAGATTGCCGGGGTATTCGTGCGGCGCCTGCGCCTGGGCATGCTGCTGCAGACCGATCCCACTGTGATCTACGGCCTGGGGGAGCGCTACACCGGCAAGCTCACCCGTTCCCATCTGAAAGAACCCAATCCCTACAACACCTACCTGGTGCCGGGCCTGCCGCCTACGCCTATCGCGATGGTCGGGCGCGAGGCGATTCACGCAGCATTGAACCCGGCCGACGGCAACAGCCTTTACTTTGTTGCGCGGGGCGACGGCAGCCATGTGTTTTCCGATGATCTGGAGTCGCACAACAATGCGGTGCGTGAATACCAGCTCAAACGTCGCGCCGACTACCGCTCCAGCCCGGCCCCGGCCACACCTGAAGATTCGGCGCCGATTCCCGCCGCGTCACCTGATACCGCGCCGCAAGACGGGCCCCAGGTGCCGCCTCAGGATCCGGCCCCCGAACCGGATGCCAGTGAGCCACCGAACCCGCAATGACTTTGACTAAGGATCGCCCCGTGACTGGTTTGTTTATCACGCTGGAAGGCCCGGAAGGCGCCGGCAAGAGCACCAACCGCGAATACCTCGCCGGACGCCTCCAGGCCGCCGGCATCGAGGTGGTCTTGACCCGCGAGCCGGGCGGTACGCCGCTGGCCGAGCGGATTCGCGAGGTGTTGCTGGCGCCCCTTGAAGAAGTCATGAACCCTGATGCTGAGTTGTTGTTGGTGTTCGCTGCCAGGGCGCAGCACCTGGCCGAAGTGATTCGACCGGCGCTGGCCCGAGGAGCCGTGGTGCTTTGTGACCGCTTCACCGATTCGACTTACGCCTACCAGGGCGGTGGCCGAGGCTTGTCCGTCGAGCGTATCGCTGCGCTGGAAACGTTTGTCCAGGGCGACCTGCGGCCGGACCTGACCCTGGTTTTCGACCTGCCGGTGGAAATCGGCCTGGCGCGGGCCAGCGCTCGTGGCATGCTGGATCGGTTCGAGCTTGAAGGGGCAACGTTCTTCAATGCCGTGCGCAACGCCTTCATCGAGCGCGCCAAGGCCGATCCGACGCGTTACCTGTTGATCGATGCCGCGCAGCCGTTGACCCAGGTCCAGCAATCGCTGGATGCGGTGTTGCCCGGGTTGCTGGAGCGTGCCCGTGGCTGAAGCCTATCCCTGGCAGGACGGTCTCTGGCAGCAACTGGCCGGCCGCACGCAGCATGCCCACGCGTACCTGTTGCATGGCCCGGCCGGTATCGGCAAGCGGGCGTTGGCCGAGCGCCTGATGGCGAGCCTTTTGTGCCAGGCCCCGACGGCCACGAATGCCTGCGGGGAATGCAAATCGTGCCTGCTGCTCAAGGCTGGCAGTCATCCGGACAATTACGTGCTGGAACCTGAAGAAGCGGACAAAGCGATCAAGGTCGACCAGGTCCGTGACTTGGTCAGCTTCGTGGTCCAGACCTCGCAAATGGGCGGGCGCAAAGTCGTGCTGGTCGAGCCGGTTGAGTCAATGAACATCAACGCCGCCAACGCTTTGCTCAAGAGCCTCGAAGAGCCTTCCGGCGATACCGTCCTGTTGCTGGTCAGTCATCAGCCGAGCCGTTTGCTGCCGACCATCAAGAGCCGCTGCGTGCAGCAGGCCTGCCCGCTGCCCAGCCAGGCGATGAGTTTGCAATGGCTCGCCCAGGCCATGCCTGACAGCACCGATGAGGAACGTGGCGAACTGCTGACCCTGGCCGCCGGTTCGCCGCTGGCGGCCGTCAGCCTGCAGGCCCAAGGCGTGCGCGAGCAGCGGGCGTTGGTGGTGGACGGCGTGAAGAAGCTGCTCAAGCAGCAACAATCTCCAACGCAACTGGCCGAAGGCTGGAACGCCATTCCCCTGTTGCTGTTGTTTGACTGGTTCTGCGATTGGTCGAGCCTGATCCTGCGTTATCAGCTTACCGAGGACGAAGCCGGCCTCGGATTGACCGACATGCGTAAAGTCATCCAATACCTGGCGCAAAAAAGCAGCCAGGACAAAATCTTGAACATCCAGGACTGGATTCTTGCCCAACGTCAGAAGGTGTTGAGCAAGGCCAACCTCAATCGCGTATTGCTGTTGGAGGCGCTGTTGGTGCAATGGGCGAGTTTGCCTGGTCGTACCTGACAGAGGCACTAGACTCAGCTCAATCGCAGCGGAGACCAGCATGAACGAACCTGTCAGTCCCGGACCACGCAACGGCATCCTGTCCCTGACTATCAAGGACAAATCGGTGCTCTACGCGGCCTACATGCCGTTTATCAAAAATGGCGGCCTGTTCATTCCCACCAACAAGAATTATCGCCTGGGCGACGAGGTGTTCATGCTGTTGAGCCTGATGGACGAACCGGAAAAAATCCCGGTCGCCGGCAAGGTGATCTGGATGACTCCCAAAGGCGCCCAGGGCAACCGGGCCGCCGGCGTTGGCGTGCAGTTCAACGAAGGCGACAACTCGGCTCGCAACCAGATCGAAACCCACCTGGCCGGAACGCTCAAGTCCGACCGTCCCACCCATACGATGTAGCCTGGCCCTTATGCTCGTAGACTCTCATTGCCACCTCGATCGCCTTGACCTCGCCGCCCATGGCGGATCCCTCGACGCCGCGTTGGATGCGGCGCGCCAGCGAGGGGTGGGGCATTTCCTCTGCATCGGTGTCAGCGCCGACAACGCCGCCGACGTCAAGCGCCTGGCTGAACGATACGAAGACGTCGATTGTTCGGTGGGCATCCACCCACTGGATGTGCAGCCCGATGCCACGCCGGCCCTGGATTGGCTGTTGCACGAACTCGATCATCCGCGAGTCGTGGCTATCGGCGAGACCGGGCTCGACTATCACTACGAGCCGGAGGCCGCCGAAGTCCAGCAGGCGTCGTTCCGGTTGCACTTGGAGGCCGCCAGGCAGACCGGTAAGCCGGTGATCATCCATACCCGTGGCGCGCGGGCCGATACCTTGGCATTGCTGCGGGACGCGGCGCTGCCCCACGCCGGTGTGCTTCATTGCTTTACCGAGGATTGGGATATGGCCAAGGCTGCCCTGGACATGGGTTATTACATTTCCTTGTCCGGCATCGTCACGTTCCGTAATGCCGACGCCCTGCGCGACGTCGCAAGCAAAGTGCCAGCCGATCGTTTGTTGGTGGAAACCGACTCGCCTTATCTGGCGCCCATCCCTTATCGTGGCAAGCCCAACCTTCCGCAGTATGTCCGGGAGGTTGCCGAATACCTGGCGATGCTGCGGGGGGAACCGTACGACCGGTTCGCGGAGCAAACCACCGAAAATTTCAAGCGGCTGTTCCCGTTGGCTCGGGTCCGTACGGCAAGAGCCTGAAATCGAGGCAAAAAAAACCCGGGTTCTGGGGGGTGAATCCGGGTTAAGACCATTAGGAGTAAAACAAAGGCACGCGGTCCGTTGGTACCTTTATCGGCGCGTCACTTGGGGGAGATGTCGTGCCGACAGTTCAAGTATTGATCAGTCTGGCGATGAGTCCAGTTTGACCGAGGTCGTTTTTAAACAAATTTGGAATACGTTCGCTTCGGATAAGTTCTCATTGCCGGCAAAGCCTGCCCAGGCGGGTCCGCGCTTACCAACTGAGGAGCTGGGGTCGCACCGTTTTGTGAAGAACTGTGGCCGTGCGCGGATGATCCGTGCATTTTTGCGTAAGTTAGGCATAATACCCGGCTTCGAATTTTGACCCTTCAGACCTTTTTCTTATGCACAAAGAACCTCGTAAGGTCCGTGAGTTTCGTCGCCGCGAGCAGGAAATTCTCGACACCGCGCTCAAGTTGTTCCTCGATCAGGGTGAAGACAGCGTCACCGTCGAGATGATTGCGGATGCCGTGGGTATCGGCAAAGGCACGATTTACAAACACTTCAAGTCCAAGGCAGAGATCTATCTGCGGCTGATGCTCGATTACGAGCGGGATTTGAACAAGCTGTTGCATTCGGCCGATGTCGACAAGGACAAGGAAGCGCTGTCCCGAGCGTACTTCGAGTTCCGCATGCGCGACCCGCAGCGTTACCGCTTGTTCGATCGCCTGGAAGAAAAGGTGGTCAAGGGCAACCAGGTGCCGGAAATGGTCGAGGAGCTGCACAAGATCCGCGCCTCGAATTTCGATCGCCTGACCTTGCTGATCAAGGGCCGGATCAGCGAAGGCAAGCTTGAAGACGTCCCGCCGTATTTCCACTACTGCGCTGCCTGGGCGCTGGTGCACGGCGCGGTGGCGCTGTACCACTCGCCGTTCTGGAGCAATGTGCTGGAAGACCAGGAAGGCTTCTTCCAATTCCTGATGGATATCGGTGTGCGCATGGGAAACAAGCGCAAGCGCGACACGGATACGCCGAGCAGTTGAGGCATTCAGCTGCTTAATTGCGCCATGTCCGCTTACATGGCGCAGTGCCCCAGGAATATACTCGGGCTTGGGTCTTGCGAAAACTTGATTTCTAGGTCAATTTTCACGGGCTCGATTCTTCTTTCGCCGGAGTGATCCATGATCGTTGACCGTCAAGGCAGGCGTTTTCGCAATTTGCGGATCAGCCTGACTTCAGCCTGCAATTACGCCTGTACCTACTGCGTGCCTGACGGCAAGCGGCTGGTGGCTGCGCAGGATGAACTGTCGGCCGAGGCCATGGCGCGAGGCGTGGCGTATCTGATCGAAGCGGCCGGAATCGAGCGGTTGCGCATCACGGGTGGCGAGCCGCTGGTCAGCCCCAAGCTTGAGAGCTTCATGACAGCGGTGGGGCAGATGGGCCTTGAGGACATCAGCCTGACCACCAACGGCCAGTTGCTGGCCAGGAAGCTGCCCCTGCTAATGAATGCCGGTATCCGCCGGATCAACGTTTCCCTCGACACCCTGGACGCCGCTGCGTTTCGCAGCATAGCCCGCGGAGGAGACCTGGCGACTGTGCTCGATGGCATGGAGCAGGCCCGGGCGGCGGGCCTGAAGATCAAGGTCAACATGGTGCCGCTGCGCGGGCAGAACCTCGATCAGGTGATGCCGTTGCTTGAATACTGCCTGGAACGTGGCTATGAGTTGCGCTTCATCGAGTTGATGCGCATGGGGCACCTGGCCAAGGATTCCAATGCGTTCCTTCAGCAATTCGTCAGCCTTCAGCAACTGCTGGGCCTGATTGGCGACCAATACGAATATCTGCAAGCCGACGCTCCCGTCGATGCCACGGCTGTGCGCTATGAAATTCCCGGGCTCGGGCACTTTGGCGTGATCGCCAACGAAAGCGTGCCGTTCTGCCGAACCTGTTCGCGACTGCGGTTGTCTTCCACTGGCTGGCTGCACGGCTGCCTGTCGTCGAGCAACCGTCATTACGTCGGCGATCTGCTGGACAAGCCCCGACACCAGGCGTTGCCGGCGCTCCAGCGCTTGCTGGTCAAGGCGTTGGGAGACAAGCAGGAAGTAGCGTTCTCGGGTGGCGCGACCATCATGAAAATCATTGGCGGCTGACTGGCTTCTCCTGGCGAGGTAGCTTGCTCCCGCTCGGCTGCGAAGCAGTCGCAACGTGCAAAGGGGCCGCTACGCCGAAGCGTCGGACCGGCCCAGCGGGAGCAAGCTCCCTCGCCACAGGTATTCCAAGGCGCATACCCTGCAAGCTGGCGCAAAAGCTGCATCCCACGGCCATTCGCCGGTTTTCCGTCACCGGTTTTTGGAGGATAGGATGCGTAGCCTGTTTTTGCTGCTGACCGTTTTGACGCTTGGTGGCTGCATGAATGTCAGCGATATGGGGGAGGGCGTTCGTTATCACATGAGCGATGCCGGCCTGCTGGACCATAGCGACAGCCGCCGTGTAAACAACCTGCGCATCCAGCCGGATTCCTTCATCTACATCGCTCAGGGCGCTTTTGCTCCGCCAGGTAGCGCCTATCCGCGACCCAACGTCGTGGCTGAAGAAGCCTTCAATGGATTCATCGAATATTTCCCGATGGTTCGTCGCGCCCGGGTCCCGGAAGGCCTCGATCAGGCGATGGGTGAAGCGCGTGCCGCCGGTGCCCACTATTTGCTCTACACCCGATTTGCCAAGGCGGACAACCGCATCGGCAACACCGACGAATGGCTGGATGAAGAGGCGGTGGATCGCCTGGGTGTCGACACCAGTGTGATTCAAATCATGTTGATCGAGACCAGCACCCAGTATTTGATTGATACTGCACGCATCAAGAGTCGTGGCGGTTTGCTGACGTTGCACGACAAGCAGCCACAAGACCTCATCGCCGCGCCGTTGCGTGAGTACGCCCGCAGCTTGTTGGGGATGAGCAACGAATAAACAGAAGGGGGCACCATGAGCGGACCGCAAAAAGCCAATGACCTGCTGGGGCAGATCCCCAAGACCAAAGGCCTGCCGCCGGTCCACTTGTGGAACCCTGACTTCTGCGGCGACATCGACATGCGAATCGCCCGGGATGGCACTTGGTACTACCTGGGCACCCCCATCGGACGCAAGCCGATGGTCAAGCTGTTCTCCACCATCATTCGCCGCGACGGCGATGATTACTTTCTGATTACCCCTGTGGAAAAAGTCGGCATCAAGGTCGATGACGCGCCGTTCGTGGCCGTGACCCTGGAGGTCGAAGGAGAGGGGGAAGGGCAGTTGTTGCGCTTTACCACCAATGTCGAGGAAGTCACCGAAGCCGGCCCGGAACATCCGATGCGGGTGATGATCGATCCCCAGACCCAGGAACCGGCGCCTTACATTCATGTGCGCAGCAATCTTGAAGCGCTGATTCATCGCAATGTGTTCTATCAATTGGTGGAGCTTGCGGTCAGCCGTGAGATAGATGGGCAGCGCTGGTTGGGCGTCTGGAGTGGTGGCGAGTTTTTCCCCATCGGCCTGGAGCCCTGATTTTTCTGTAGGAGCGAGCTTGTTCGCTTTCACAAGGCGGCAAAAATTCAAATTGACACCCAATCGTATGATGATTAGCGTGGGCACCTAACAAGAAATGCCCACGGGGTGCTCATGTCCAGCAGTTTTCACGCGTCGACCGTCGATTGGCTGGGGGGCTGGATCGCCGCCGGCCAGGTCAAGCCTGGGCAAACCATCAAGGTCGAGGCGGATCTGGGCGAGCAACTGGGCGTCAGCCGCACGGTGATTCGCGAAGCCATCAAAACCTTGGTGGCCAAAGGCATGCTGGAAGTCGGGCCGAAGGTCGGCACGCGGGTGTTGCCGGTGCGCCGCTGGAACCTCTTTGATCCACAAGTGGTGGGCTGGCTGTCGCGCAGCGGCTTGCCGGAGAATTTTGTCGACGATCTGCTGGACCTGCGCCGCACCATCGAACCGATGGCCGTGCGTTGGGCCTGTGAACGGGCGACGGCCGACCAGGTGCAGGCGATCCGCCTGGCCTATCATGCGCTTGAGCGGGCGGTGGACAGCGGTGCGGATTACAACCGCGCCGACCAGTTCTTCCACGAATGCATCCTCGCGGCCAGCCACAATCAATTCATCGAACAAATGGTCCCAGCCCTCGGAGCGTTGTTGGCGGTTTCGTTCGAGGTGTCGGCCGCCGACCCGGACGAACTGCGCCGCACGCTGCCGATCCACAAGGACATCGCCGAAGCCATCGCCGCTCGGGACGCGACGCGAGGCGTCTGGGCCTGCATGACGCTGATCGATAACGCAGACCTGGCCATCAAGCGTTTTTACCCCAATGTCATGGCCGGTCGAACAGACAACGCCGGGAAACTCGGGAACAGGAGGTTTTAAATGAAGTGGACGGCTGTGACGGAGCATCGGGCGAAGCTGGGCGAGGGGCCTTTTTGGGACGAGCCGACCCAGGCGCTGTATTGGGTCGATATTGCCGGCAAGCAGGCGTTGCGGCTGATTGGCAAGAACGTGCAGATCTGGCAGATGCCTGAGCACGTCTCTGCATTCATCCCGACCCAGAGCGGCGATGCCTTGGTGACGTTGAGCAGTGGCGTTTACCGGTTGGACCTGGACTCCCCAGGCCTGGAACCGCGCCTGAAGTTGCTGTGCATGGCCGATCCCCAGCCGGGCAATCGCGCCAACGAAGCCCGCTGCGATGCGTTGGGCCAGCTCTGGCTGGGCACCATGCAGAACAACATCGGGGAAGATGGCGAAGACTTGCCCATCGAGCAGCGCTCCGGTGGGCTGTTTCGTGTCGGCGGCGATGGCCGCGTGATGCCGCTGTTGCGTGGCTTGGGCATCCCCAACACATTGTTGTGGAGCCCTGATGGCACGACCGTCTATTTCGGCGAGAGCCTGGACGGGACCCTTTATCGGCACTTTATTTATCCCGATGGAAAACTCGCGCCCGCCGAAGTCTGGTTCGGACCCCATTCCCGTGGCGGGCCGGATGGTTCGGCGATGGATGCGCGGGGCTATATCTGGAACGCCCGTTGGGACGGCAGTTGCCTGCTGCGGTTGCATCCGGAGGGTCACGTCGATCAGGTGATCGAATTGCCGGTCAGTCGCCCTACCAGTTGTGTATTCGGTGGTGAAGACCTACGGACTTTGTATATCACCAGTGCGCAAAGTCCCCTCAATTACCCATTGGACGGGGCGGTGCTATCGATGCGCGTCGATGTGCCGGGCGTGGCTTGTACGCGGTTCGCGGGGTAAATCCCAAAATATGGGATGTAAATATATATATTGAGATTATTCGGCGGTCGGGTTTATAGTCGGCTCCATCAGCAATACGCACTCACACTTAAAAAAACAAAACAGGTGAAGTGATGCATCGTTTTTTCCCGGAACGCCTCGGCGGTGTTCGCGAATCAGTGTTGAGCCCACAGCTTTTGAACCGGCCATCGTTGGGTGTCCGGTTTTTGTCGTGTGTTTGCACTGGAGGCCCCGTCCATGGCTGAAGCGCTTTGCTTGCCGCCGGTGCCTGAGCCCGTGAAGGGCGAACGCCTGAAAGACAAGGTCGTGCTGTTGACCGGCGCTGCCCAGGGCATCGGCGAAGCCATTGTCGCCGCGTTCGCTTCGCAACAGGCCCGGCTGGTCATCAGCGATATCCAGGGGGAAAAGGTCGAAACCGTCGCCGCCCATTGGCGTCGACAGGGTGCGGATGTCCAAGCGCTGAAGGTTGATGTCTCGAACCAACAGGATTTGCACGTCATGGCCCGCCGGGCGGTCGAGTTGCATGGTCGCATCGACGTGCTGGTGAACTGCGCAGGCATCAACGTGTTCCGCGATCCGCTGGAAATGACCGAAGAGGACTGGCGCCGTTGCTTCGCCATCGACCTGGATGGCGCTTGGTACGGTTGCAAGGCGGTGTTGCCACAGATGATCGAACAGGGCGTGGGCAGCATCATCAACATCGCGTCGACCCATTCGTCCCACATCATTCCCGGTTGTTTCCCATACCCCGTAGCCAAACATGGCCTGCTGGGCCTGACCCGTGCCCTGGGCATCGAGTATGCACCCAAGGGCGTGCGGGTGAACGCCATTGCGCCGGGCTACATCGAGACTCAATTGAACGTCGACTACTGGAACGGCTTTGCCGATCCCCAGGCCGAACGCCAGCGCGCGCTGGACCTGCACCCGCCACGGCGCATCGGGCAGCCGATTGAAGTGGCAATGACGGCCGTATTCCTGGCCAGTGACGAAGCACCGTTCATCAATGCCTCATGCATCACCATCGATGGTGGGCGTTCGGTCATGTACCACGACTGAACATTCTTGGATTGCGGAGGGAAACTTCGCCTGTAATCCAATCATCATACGATATGACTATTTACACCTATGCTGTGCAGTAACACGATTTGACCGGCCAGCCTGCGCAATTCCACCCATGTGGAGCAGATCCCTGGACGTTTGGCTTTCAATAAAAAAAACAAGGAGTCAGCTATGAAATATCGTCGTGGGATCCGTTCCCTGTGTCGTGCCGCCCTGGCGGTGACCGCGGTCAGCCTTAGCAGCAGCCTGCTGGCAGCGGATCCGGTAAAAATCGGTTTTCTGGTCAAGCAGGCGGAGGAGCCCTGGTTCCAGACCGAGTGGGCTTTCGCCGAGAAGGCGAGCAAGGACAAAGGCTTCGAGTTGATCAAGATCGCCGTGCCCGATGGCGAAAAAACCCTTTCGGCCATCGACAGCCTTGCCGCCAACGGTGCCAAGGGCTTCGTGATCTGCCCGCCGGACGTGTCTCTCGGCCCAGCCATCATGGCCAAGGCCAAGCTTAACGATCTCAAGGTGATCGCCGTCGACGACCGTTTCGTCGACGCCAAAGGCAAGTTCATGGAGGACGTGCCATACCTGGGCATGGCGGCCTTCGAGGTGGGCCAGAAGCAGGGCGCCGCGATGGCCGCCGAGGCGAAAAAGCGTAACTGGGACTGGAAAGACACCTACGCGGTGATCAACACCTTCAACGAACTGGACACCGGCAAGAAGCGCACCGACGGTTCGGTCGATGCCTTGAAGAAAGCCGGGATGCCGGAAGACCACATTCTGTTTGCGGCGCTCAAGACCCTCGACGTCCCCGGCAGCATGGACTCCACCAACTCGGCGCTGGTGAAGCTGCCAAGCGCTGCGAAAAACCTGATCATCGGCGGTATGAACGACAACACCGTGCTGGGCGGCGTGCGCGCCACCGAAGCAGCCGGCTTCAAGGCGGCCAACGTGATCGGCATCGGCATCAACGGCACCGACGCCATCGGCGAGTTGAAGAAACCGGACAGCGGCTTCTTCGGTTCGATGTTGCCGAGCCCGCACATCGAAGGCTACAAGACCGCCGAAATGATGTACGAGTGGATCACCACCGGCAAGGAACCGCCGAAGTACACCGCCATGGACGAGGTGACGCTGATCACCCGGGAGAACTTCAAGCAAGAGCTGGAAAAGATCGGCCTGTGGAACTGACGGCCGGTTGATTCAAAAGCGGCCCTGGCCACATGAGTGGCAGGGTCGCTTGATCTCTGTGAGTTCGAGGTGGTTATGCAAGCGCAAACAGCGACACGGCAACACAACATCGGCGGCAGCTTGCGATTCAACGGGATCGGCAAGTCCTTTCCTGGCGTGCAGGCGCTGGCCAATATCAGTTTCGTTGCTCATCCGGGGCAGGTGCATGCCTTGATGGGCGAGAACGGCGCGGGCAAGTCCACGTTGCTGAAAATCCTCGGGGGCGCCTACATCCCGAGCAGCGGCGACTTGCAGATCGGCGAGCAGACGATGGCCTTCAAAGGCACCGCCGATAGCATCGCCAGCGGTGTGGCGGTGATTCACCAGGAATTGCATCTGGTGCCGGAAATGACCGTCGCGGAGAACCTGTTCCTCGGTCATTTGCCGGCGCGTTTCGGCCTCGTCAATCGCGGCGTACTGCGTCAGCAGGCGTTGACATTGCTCAAAGGCCTGGCGGACGAAATCGACCCGCAGGAAAAAGTCGGTCGTCTGTCCCTTGGCCAGCGCCAGTTGGTGGAAATCGCCAAGGCCTTGTCCCGTGGCGCCCACGTCATTGCCTTCGACGAACCGACCAGCAGCCTGTCGGCCCGGGAAATCGACCGTTTGATGACGATCATTGCCCGCCTTCGAGACGAGGGCAAAGTGGTGCTGTACGTCAGCCACCGCATGGAGGAGGTGTTCCGCATCTGTGACGCGGTGACGGTCTTCAAGGACGGTCGTTATGTCCGCACCTTCGAGAACATGAGCGAGCTGACCCACGATCAGTTGGTCACGTGCATGGTCGGTCGCGATATCCAAGACATTTATGACTACCGCCCCCGGGAGCGCGGCGATGTGGCGTTGCAGGTGAAAGGCCTGCTCGGGCCGGGCTTGCGCGAACCGGTGAGTTTCCATGTACACAAGGGCGAGATCCTCGGCTTGTTCGGGCTGGTCGGCGCCGGTCGTACCGAGCTGCTGCGTTTGCTCAGTGGCCTGGAACGTCAGAGCGAGGGCAGCCTGGTCCTGCACGGCAAGGAATTGAAACTGCGTTCCCCCCGGGATGCCATCGCCGCTGGTGTGCTGCTCTGTCCGGAAGATCGCAAGAAGGAGGGCATCATTCCGTTGGGCAGCGTGGCCGAGAACATCAACATCAGCGCCCGTCCGGCTCATTCCGCGCTCGGCTGCCTGTTGCGTGGCGAGTGGGAGCGGGGCAATGCCGACAAGCAGATCAAGTCGCTCAAAGTGAAGACCCCGGCGGCGAGCCAGAAAATCATGTACTTGTCCGGCGGTAACCAGCAGAAAGCAATCCTGGGACGCTGGCTTTCCATGCCGATGAAAGTCCTGCTGCTTGACGAGCCGACGCGAGGCATCGACATCGGCGCCAAGGCCGAGATCTACCAGATTATCCACAACCTGGCGGCCGATGGCATCGCGGTGATTGTGGTGTCCAGTGACTTGATGGAAGTGATGGGCATTTCCGACCGGATCCTGGTGCTGTGCGAAGGGGCCATGCGCGGCGAGTTGCCGCGTGAACAGGCCGACGAATCCAACCTGCTGCAACTGGCGCTGCCGCGCCAACGCGTTGCCGACGCGGCGAACTGAGAGGTAAATCATGACCATCCAAAACAATGCACTGCCAACGGCGCGCAAACCCCTGGACCTGCGCCGCTTCCTCGACGACTGGGTCATGCTGCTGGCGGCCATCGGCATCTTCGTGCTCTGCACCCTGATGATCGACAACTTCCTGTCGCCGCTGAACATGCGCGGCCTGGGCCTGGCGATTTCCACCACCGGCATCGCGGCATGCACCATGCTGTATTGCCTGGCGTCCGGGCATTTCGACCTGTCGGTGGGTTCGGTGATTGCCTGCGCCGGCGTCGTCGCGGCCGTCGTGATGCGTGACACCAATAGCGTATTTCTCGGCGTGAGCGCGGCGTTGGTGATGGGGCTGATTGTCGGCCTGATCAACGGCATCGTCATCGCGAAACTGCGGGTCAATGCGCTGATTACCACGCTGGCGACCATGCAGATCGTACGCGGCCTGGCCTACATCTTTGCCAACGGCAAGGCGGTGGGGGTGTCGGAAGAATCGTTTTTCGTCTTTGGTAACGGCCAGATGTTCGGTGTGCCGGTGCCGATCCTGATCACCATTGCCTGCTTTCTGTTCTTCGGCTGGCTGCTGAACTACACCACTTATGGGCGCAACACCATGGCCATCGGCGGCAACCAGGAAGCGGCATTGCTGGCAGGCGTTAACGTTGATCGCACCAAGATCATCATCTTCGCCGTGCACGGTGTGATTGGTGCGCTGGCAGGCGTCATCCTGGCGTCGCGCATGACCTCGGGCCAGCCGATGATCGGCCAGGGTTTCGAACTGACCGTGATCTCAGCTTGTGTTCTGGGTGGCGTTTCGTTGAGCGGCGGCATCGGCATGATTCGCCATGTCATCGCCGGCGTGCTGATCCTGGCGATCATCGAGAACGCGATGAACCTGAAGAACATCGATACGTTCTACCAGTACGTCATCCGCGGCTCGATCCTGCTGCTGGCGGTGGTGATTGACAGGTTGAAACAGCGTTGAAGATTATTGGAGGCTGACCTGCCGCCATCGTCGGATCGCCGCCCGGAGCAGGCTCGCTCCCACACTGGCTCTGCACTGTTCCGAAGTCCTGAGCCAGGCGAAAAACCTGTGGGAGCGAGCCTGCTCGCGAAGGCGTCGGCACATCCGACACTTCCTTAGCTGACCCACCGCATTCGCGAGCAGGCCCGCTCCCACAGTTTTCGCTCTACCCCGCCTTGCGCAACGCCTCGACCAGTTCCTGCTTGCGCATTTTCGAGCGTCCGGGAATATTTTTTGCCCGGGCTTCTTTCATCAAGCTGTCCACGGTCTGGGCCTCATGGGAGGCTTTGCTGGTGCGCGGCTGGCCTTCGCGGCTCTTGGCGGCGCGCCGGGCCGACTCCTTGCGGTCGGATTGCTTGGCTTCGGCGGGTTTCTTCTTGCCGGATCCACCAGAGCGTTCGCCGCCTCCCGATTGCTTGTTCACCGTGGCCCAGGCCCGAGCCTCGGCCTCGCCTTCCGACACACCTTTTTGCTCATAGCTGTCTTCGATGTGATCGGCCTTGCGCTTCTGCTCATCGGTGTACTTGTTTTTGCTTCCACGAGGCATGGGAACGGTCCTCCTCAATGGCTGGGTAGAAGTTATTGACTGGAGGCCCCACCACCTTCAGAGCCTGAACCTCCGGTTGTGGTTTTCGAACCCACGCCAGTATCGGCATTGTCGGGCGCAGTGGAGTCAGGTGTGTTCATCCCGCCTTGGCGGCCCGTGTCGTTGCCTTGGACCCTCGGATCGGTGCCTGTAGCAGGCGGCTGGCCATTGTTCAAGGTGCCGCCCGTGCCATCGGTGTTCAGTTTGGGCAAACCTTGGGTGGCCGGCGAGTTGGGTGCCTGAACCGGGTCGGTCGGTCCGGTGCCACTGGTCGTGGCCGCGAAAGCCGCCGAAGACAGCAGCGTGGCGAATGTGAGTGCAGTCAGCCTTGAATTGATCATGGTGTCGCCTCCATTTTTTGAAGTGCTTGCCAGATTTTTGGCCGCGCTGGATAGGGGTTGGTGCCGCAGGGGCGACGAACGGCGCTATTGGGGGTGTCTTTAGAAGATGTGACGAGCGCCGCAGAGCGGCTTAGTATGATGCTTTCAATTGGCGACAAGGCCTGTTCATGTCCATCGAGATCCGTCCCGCGCAGCCCAGCGATGCGCCGCAAATCCTTGCTTTCATCACTGAGCTGGCCGATTACGAAAAAGCTCGCCACGAAGTCATCGCCAGCGTGGCCGACATCGAGCGCAGCCTGTTCAGCGAAGGCGCCACCGCCCACGGCTTGATCTGCCTGCGCGATGGCGTGCCGATCGGTTTTGCGGTGTTTTTCTTCAGCTATTCCACTTGGTTGGGCAGTAATTGCCTGTACTTGGAAGACTTGTACATCACGCCTGAACAGCGCGGTGGCGGGGCGGGCAAAACCTTATTGCGACATCTGGCGAAGATCGCCTGCGACAACGATTGTGGTCGCTTCGAGTGGAGCGTGCTGGACTGGAACACCCCGGCCATCGACTTCTACAAATCCCTCGGCGCGCAACCGCAGGAAGAGTGGGTGCGCTACCGGATGGATGGCAAGGTGCTCCGGGACTTCGCTAACGGCAACTGACGTTCATGAGTACGCGTCGGACGCCCACTGGGTAAATCCGGGTCGCTGTTGGAGTCGCGTGCAATAAGCGGCTACGGCTGGATAGTCCGGACGTTCCATGGGCGTCTGCCGCCAGCGGTGTACGGATAGGCCAATGAGTACGTCTGCAAGGGAAAAGTCCGCACCGGCTACGTAGGCGCCGGTGTGGTCCAGCTGTTGTTCCAGCAAGCCCATCTTCTCATTCCAGCCTTTGACGCCGGCGGCGATGAGTTGTGGGTCCTGGAAATCCGGGTGCTTGCGCACCAGTCCATAAAACGCATCGCCCCACGACGGATTGAGCTCGGTGGCTTGCCAATCCATCCACTGCTCTACACGCGCCCGTGCGGCAGGCTCGACAGGCAGCAGGTCGCTGCGCCCGTGCTTGCCCACCAGATAGCGGCAAATGGTGTTCGACTCCCAGAGCACGCCGCTCTCGTCGACAATCACCGGCACCTGGGCGTTGGGATTCAATGCCAGGAACGCCGGGTCATGGGTCGACGCGAAGCCGATGCCCCAGTCTTCGCGTTCGTAGGAGATTTCCAGTTCCTGGCAAGTCCACAAGACCTTTCTGACGTTAATCGAGGAAGTGCGGCCGAGGATCTTCAGCAATTTTCCCATCACTTTTTCCCTGAGTTGTTTGGCGTCCGGTCAGAAACGTAGCAGGGTCTTGGGTGGATGGCGATGCCTTCACGATAGAATTGATATCCCAATATGTGGGAGAGATATTTATATATTGAGATTTTCCTGCGTCCGGGTTTATAGTCCGCGTCACTCACTGCCCAATAAACAAAACAGGTGAAGCGGATGCAGGCGCAATTGATCGCGCTCGATTGGGGAACGACCTCATTACGGGCTTACAAACTAGCCTCGCGAGGCGAGGTGCTCGAACAGCGTTCGCTGTCGTCGGGGATCATGCAGTTGCCGTCCGGGCCGCGGACGATAGCGGGCCAGGTCTGCATCGACGGTTTTGAGCTGGCCTTCGATGAAGCCTGCGGCGATTGGCTCGATGCGCAGCCAGGCTTGCCCGTCATCGCCTGCGGCATGGTGGGCAGCGCCCAAGGTTGGCGGGAAGCGCCTTACTGCGACACGCCGGCAAACGTCGCCAATCTCGGACATTCCCTACAAATTATCCGGAGCCTTCGCGGTGTTGATGTTCACATCGTGCCAGGGGTAATCCAACGCTCCCGACTGCCCAATGTGATGCGCGGCGAAGAAACCCAGGTGCTCGGTGCGTTGCCTGGCTTGCCCAACGAAGCGGTGCTGATCGGCTTGCCGGGCAGCCATTCGAAATGGGTGGAGGCGGCCGAGGGCTGCATCGTCCATTTCGACACCTTCATGACCGGCGAGATCTTCGCCGTGCTCAGCGACCACAGCATTCTCGGCCGCACCCAGCAGCGCGGCGCGGCGTTCGATGGCGTGGCTTTCGATCGCGGCGTGCAGGTGGCGCTGTCGTCGGATGGGCAGATTGGCCCGCTGTCCACCGTGTTCAGCGCCCGCAGCCTGGGCCTGACCGGCGAGCTCGGCGCGAGCGCCCAGGCCGATTACCTGTCGGGTGTGCTGATCGGCCATGAGTTGACGGCCCTGGCCGCCGTGCAACGTCAACGGCGCAACAGCGTTCACCTGCCGACGGTCGTGCTGATTGGCAATTCTCAACTCTGCGCCCGTTACCAGCGGGCCCTCGACGCCTGCGGTTTCGCCCGCGTGATCCTGGCCGAACAGGCCACCGAGCGCGGTTTGTGGCAACTGGCCTTGGCCGCCGGGCTGCTCGGACCCACCGCGTCGCGTTAAACCTGACTGGAGACCTGACATGCTCAAACAAGCATTGGCGCACAACGGGCTGATCGCGATTCTTCGCGGCCTGCGCCCCGAGGAGGCGGCATCTATCGGCGAAGTCCTGTATAGCGAGGGATTTCGAGTCATCGAAGTGCCGCTCAATTCCCCCGAACCGTACGAAAGTATCCGCATCCTGCGCAGTACCTTGCCCGCCGATTGCCTGATCGGCGCGGGTACCGTGCTGACCCCGGAGCAGGTGGAGCAGGTCAAGGCGGCCGGTGGCCAGGTGATCGTCATGCCTCACAGTGACCCGAAGGTCTTGCGGGCGGCAAAAGCGGCGGGGCTGTACCTGTCGCCCGGCGTCGCCACGCCGACCGAAGCTTTCGCCGCGCTGGCCGAGGGCGCTCATGTGCTGAAGATGTTCCCCGCCGAGCAAATGGGCCCGGCGGTGGTCAAGGCCTGGCTCGCGGTTTTACCGGCCGGGACCGTGCTGGTGCCGGTGGGCGGGATTACGCCGGACAACATGGCGGTGTTCGTCGAAGCCGGCGTCAAGGGTTTCGGCCTGGGTTCCGGGTTGTTCAAGCCGGGCCTGACAGCGGATCAAGTGGCGGTGCGCGCCAAGGCCTATGTGGCCGCATGGAATGCCTTGAACTGAAGACTTTTCCAGCGCTCCGAGCGCTGCATCTGACAAGAGAGACAACAAGATGAAAATCACCAAGCTGACCACGTTTATCGTTCCGCCGCGCTGGTGCTTCCTCAAGGTCGAGACCGATGAGGGCGTGACCGGTTGGGGCGAACCCGTGGTCGAAGGCCGTGCCCACACAGTGGCGGCTGCGGTTGAAGAATTGTCCGACTACCTGATCGGCAAAGACCCACGCAACATCGAAGACATCTGGACCGTGCTCTATCGCGGTGGCTTCTACCGCGGCGGGGCCGTCCACATGAGCGCCCTGGCCGGTATCGACCAAGCGTTGTGGGACATCAAGGGCAAGGCCCTGGGTGTGTCGGTCAGCGATCTGTTGGGCGGCCAGGTGCGGGACAAGATCCGTGTCTATTCATGGATCGGCGGCGACCGGCCGGCGGACACCGCCCGAGCGGCGAAAGAGGCGGTGGGACGCGGCTTCACGGCGGTGAAGATGAACGGCACCGAAGAACTGCAGTTCCTCGATACCTTCGAAAAAGTCGACCTGGCCCTGGCCAACGTGGCAGCTGTGCGCGACGCGGTCGGGCCGAACGTCGGCATTGGCGTGGATTTCCACGGCCGTGTGCACAAGCCAATGGCCAAGGTTCTGATGAAGGAGCTCGACCCCTTCAAGCTGATGTTCATTGAAGAACCGGTGCTCAGCGAAAACTACGAAGCCCTCAAGGAACTGGCGCCGCTGACCAGCACCCCGATTGCCCTGGGCGAGCGGTTGTTCTCGCGATGGGATTTCAAGCGGGTGCTCAGCGAAGGCTATGTGGACATCATCCAGCCGGATGCGTCCCACGCCGGCGGCATCACCGAAACCCGCAAGATCGCCAACATGGCCGAGGCCTACGATGTGGCGCTGGCACTGCATTGCCCGTTGGGTCCAATCGCCCTGGCGGCGTGCCTGCAACTGGACGCGGCTTGCTACAACGCGTTTATCCAGGAGCAGAGCCTGGGCATCCATTACAACGAAAGCAATGACTTGCTGGACTACATCAAGGACCCGCGAGTGTTCGACTATGACCAAGGCTTCGTAAAAATTCCGAACGGTCCTGGCCTGGGTATCGAGATCAATGAGGAATACGTCATCGAGCGCGCGGCCATTGGCCATCGCTGGCGCAACCCGATCTGGCGCCATGCCGATGGCAGTTTTGCCGAATGGTGAGTCACGCCTGACCCTGTGGGAGCAAGCTCGCTCCCACAATTTGATCTTCGCAAGCAGGGAGATCTTCTTCGATGCGCCCGTTTCCTCAATAAACATAAAAAGAGGCACCTCACATGCAAGCGCACACCCTGAGCGCGCAGGCGTCGTCGGTGACGCCCAGCCGCAAGCGTTTTTTCATCATGGTGTTGCTGTTCATCACGGTGGTGATCAACTACCTGGACCGCAGCAATCTCTCGATCGCGGCCCCCGCATTGACCAGCGACCTGGGCATCGACCCGATCCACGTCGGGCTGATTTTCTCGGCGTTCGGCTGGACCTACGCCGCCATGCAGATCCCCGGCGGCTGGCTGGTGGACCGGGTGCCGCCGCGCATCCTGTATAGCGTGGCATTGTTGCTGTGGTCGGCGGCCACGGTGATGCTCGGTTTTGCCGCCAGTTTCATCGCGCTGTTCGTGCTGCGCATGGCCGTCGGTGCCCTGGAAGCGCCGGCTTATCCGATCAACAGCCGCGTGGTCACCACCTGGTTTCCCGAGCGCGAGCGGGCCACGGCCATTGGTTTCTATACCTCCGGGCAGTTCGTTGGGCTCGCATTTTTGACACCGGTGCTGGCGTGGCTGCAACACGCGTTTGGTTGGCACATGGTGTTTGTCGCCACGGGCGCGGTGGGCATTCTCTGGGCGGTGATCTGGTATGCGGTATATCGCGAGCCTCGGGATTTCAAGGGCGCCAATGCCGCGGAAATCGAGTTGATCCGTGAGGGTGGAGGGCTGGTGGACATCCAGGCCGATACCGCCAAGGCCAAGGCCAAATTCAGCTGGAGCGACCTGGGCATCGTCCTGACCCAACGCAAGTTATGGGGTATCTACCTGGGGCAGTTCTGCCTCAACTCCACGCTGTGGTTTTTCCTGACGTGGTTCCCGACCTACCTGGTGAAGTATCGCGGCATGGACTTCATCAAGTCCGGCTTGCTGGCGTCGTTGCCGTTCCTTGCGGCATTCGTCGGCGTGCTGTGTTCCGGCTTCTTCTCGGACTGGCTGATCCGCCGAGGCGCCACGGTGGGTTTTGCGCGCAAGCTGCCGATCATTGGCGGGCTGCTGATTTCCACCTCGATCATCGGCGCCAACTTCGTGGAGTCGACGCCCCTGGTGATCACCTTCCTGGCCCTGGCGTTCTTCGGCAATGGCCTGGCGTCGATCACGTGGTCACTGGTTTCCACCTTGGCACCGGCGCGGTTGCTCGGTTTGACCGGCGGGGTGTTCAATCTCATCGGTAATCTGGCGGCCATCGCCACGCCGATTGTCATCGGCTTCCTTGCCAGCGGTGATTCGTTTGCCCCGGCCATTACCTATATCGCCGTATTGGCATTGGCCGGGGCGCTGTCCTACATCCTGCTGGTCGGGAAGGTCGAGCGCATCGAGTTGTAGTCCGACGGGGCGGGCGACCATAATGCCGCCCGTTCCCCGCACTGTTGAAGGCCGGATATGCAGCAAGACGATCCAAAAATCATCAAGGATGCCGCTCCTACTGGCACGCAGACCTTGCTGCGCGGCCTGGGCGTGGTCCAGGCGGTCGCCAGCGGTGCTCGCGACTTGAAGGAAATCGCCCGGCTGATCGGCACCACCCGCAGCACCACCCACCGCCTGGCCAGTTGCCTGGTGGACGAACGTTACCTGCGCGTGGTGCCGCAAGTGGGTTACCTGCTGGGGCCGAAGTTGATCGAGCTGGGTTTCCAGGCTCGGGAAGAGTTGCCACTGGTGAGCCTGGCGGGGCCGTACCTGGACGAGTTGTCGGCGCTCACCGGGGACACCGTTCACCTGGCGATTCGCGAGGGCGATGAAGTCTTGTATCTGCTGAAGAATCCGGGGCGTAACGGGCCGGAAATGCGTTCGCGCGTGGGCCATCGCATGCCGTTGGCGCGGACAGGGATCGGCAAGGCGCTGATGCTCGATGATGCCCAGGAACAATGGAAGCGGCTGTACGAAATCAGCCTGCCGGCGGGTGGGAAGAATCAATTCTGGCCCCAGCACCAGGAGCAATCCTGGGAACAGTTCCAGCAACGGATGGTGGAGTATGTGGCGGGGGGCTATGCCTTCGACCTGGAGGACAACGAACCGTCGATCCGCTGTGTGGCGGCACCGATCCGTGACGCCGGCAAGCGCATCGTCGCCGGTATCAGCATCGCCAGCACGGTGCCGTACATGCCTTTGGAAAAGATGGCCGAGCTGATTCCCCTGGTCAAAGGGGTCACAGCCCGGCTGTCGGCGGAACTGGGTGCCAAGGTTTGACGAGCGTCAGGCCTTGAGCGTCGCCATGTCGATAACGAAGCGGTACTTCACATCCCCGGCGATCATGCGGCTGTAGGCCTCGTTGATCTGGCGGATGTCGAGCATTTCAATGTCGCAGCTGATGTTGTGTTTTGCGCAGAAATCCAGCATTTCCTGGGTTTCGGCGATGCCGCCAATCAGCGAGCCGGCCAACACTCGGCGACCCAGGATCAGCTTTGCCGCGTGTACGGGTGGGTCGACCGGCTCGACCAGGCCGACGATGATGTGCACGCCGTTGAAATGCAGCGTATCGAGGTAGGGATTGAGGTCGTGCTGCACCGGAATGGTGTCCAGCAGGAAGTTGAAACGTCCGGCGGCGGCCGCCATCTGTTCGGCGTCGGTGGACACGATCACATGGTCCGCGCCTTGGCGACGGGCTTCTTCTGCCTTGCTCGCCGAGCGAGTGAACAACGTCACTTCCGCGCCCATGGCCTTGGCGAACTTGATGCCCATATGGCCCAGGCCACCCATCCCCAGCACGCCGACCTTGTCTCCGGCCTTCACGCCATAATGCTTGAGGGGAGAATAGGTGGTGATGCCTGCGCAGAGCAGCGGCGCGGCGCTGGCCGGGTCGAGTGTCTGGGGGACGCGCAGTACAAAATGCTGGCTGACCACGATGCTGTCGGAATAGCCACCCATGGTGTGGCCGCCGCTCACGTGGTCCGGGCTGGCGTAGGTCTGGGTCATGCCTTCCAGGCAGTATTGTTCCAGATCGGCACGGCAAGCTTCGCATTCGCGGCAGGAGTCGACCATGCAGCCTACGCCTACCAGGTCGCCGACCTTGTGATGGGTGACATTCGCCCCCACGGCGGTGACTTTGCCGATGATTTCGTGGCCGGGCATCAGCGGATAGACGGCGATGCCCCATTCGTTCCGGGCCTGATGGATGTCGGAGTGGCAGACGCCGCAGTAGAGAATTTCGATCGCCACATCGTCCGCGCGCGGGCTGCGGCGCTCGAACTTCATGGGGGCGAGGGGCGTGGTGGCCGATTGGGCGGCATAGCCGATGGCTGTGTACATGATGGACCTCGCTATCATTGAACGGTGAGGGGTTCATTCTGGGAGGCAGGGCGGCCGGTGGCGATGGCGATTCCTACGCCTGTCATGCCTAATCCTACGGCGTTGGCCAGGATTCGATTCCATGTGGCGCCAGACCTGCGATGATGTTTTCATCCCTTTCTTCGTGAAGTTTTCGCTCATGCTGCTGACCCGTCATCTCGATGCCAACGCCACGCTGGTTTCGCTGATAGAACCTTTGGCGACCCACGACGGTTTTGTTCCTACGCGACTGCCAGGGGTGCACGCGCTTCGCGCCAGCCAGGACGTCGCTCGTGGCCCGCAGCTCTACGAACCGAGCCTGGTGATCATTGCCCAGGGCAGCAAACTGGCGTACCTGGGGCCCCGCACAATGGAATATGGCGCGGGGCATTATCTGATCCAGGCCCTGCCGGTGCCGTTCGAATGCGAAACCTACGCCATGCCCAATGCTCCGCTGTATGGAGTTTCCGTTGCGATCGATCGGGCGATGCTGGGCGACCTGGTGCTGGCCATGGGGTTGATGCCGGGGCGGAATCTGCCGCCTCAGACGCCGGAGTCCATGACTTGCGCAGTGCTCGATGACGCCATGCGTGGGTGTGTCGAGCGCTTGTTGCGCTGCTTGCACGACCCGTTGGAATGCCAGGTCATGGGCCAGGCGCGGCTGCGGGAGCTGCTGTTCGTCGCGTTGCGCGGACCCCAGGCCGATGTGCTGCGGGCGTTGGTGGAGCAACAGGGCCAGTTCGCCCGGATTGCCGCTGCCCTGGGCCATTTGCATGCGCACTTCACCGAGCCGTTGAACGTCGAGATCCTGGCCAGTCGCGCGAACATGAGTGCTTCGACCTTTCACGAGCATTTCAAGCGCAGCACGTTGCTATCGCCGGTGCAGTACCTCAAGCGATTGCGCCTACTCAAGGCCCAGCGGCTGCTGCTCTGCGAGGGCATGAGCGTGGCCCAGGTCGCACACCAGGTGGGGTATCAGAGCCCGTCGCAATTCAGCCGGGAGTACAAGCGTTACTTCGAGCGCAACCCAGGGGACGAACGCGCCGCCTGAATTGTTCAGGGAACCCTGTGGAAGCGAGCCTGCCCGCGAAAGCGGTTTATCATTCAACACACATGTCGACTGAGACACCACTTCGCGAGCAGGCTCGCTCCCACTTTGGTTCGGTGTGCTTCCCGGAATCGCGGGCAACAAAAAGGCCCCCATTGCGGGAGCCTCGATGTTCAGCGTTCCGGCTTACATGTTCGGGTAAGTCGGTCCGCCGGCGCCTTCCGGCGTGACCCAGGTGATGTTCTGTGCAGGGTCCTTGATGTCGCAGGTCTTGCAGTGAACGCAGTTCTGGGCGTTGATCTGGAAGCGCTTCTCGCCATCCTCCTTGGTGACCACTTCATAAACGCCGGCCGGGCAGTAGCGCTGGGCCGGTTCGTCGTACAGCGGCAGGTTCTTGCTGATCGGGATGCTCGGGTCGGTCAGCTTCAGGTGGCAAGGCTGCTCTTCTTCATGGTTGGTACCGGAGATGAACACCGAGCTGAGCTTGTCGAAGCTGATCTTGCCGTCCGGCTTCGGGTAGTCGATCTTCTTGCATTCGGCCGCAGGTTTCAGGCAAGCATAATCTGGCTTGGTGTCGCGCAGCGTGAATGGAATCTTGCCGCCGAAAATGTTCTGGTCGAGCCAGTTGAAACCGCCGCCGATGATCGCACCGTACTTGTGGATCGCCGCGCCGAAGTTGCGGCTGGCGAACAGCTCTTCATACAGCCAGCTGTTCTTGAAACTGTCGACATAGGCCGTCAGTTCATCGCCGCCTTCGGACTCGGCGAACAGGCGATCAGCCACGGCTTCGGCAGCGAGCATGCCGGATTTCATGGCGGTGTGACTGCCCTTGATCTTGGCGAAGTTCAGGGTGCCGAGGTCGCAACCGATCAGCGCGCCGCCCTTGAAGACCATCTTGGGCAGCGAGTTCAGGCCGCCCTTGGCGATGGCGCGAGCGCCGTAACTGACGCGCTTGCCGCCTTCCAGATACTGCTTGAGCACAGGGTGATGCTTGAGGCGCTGGAACTCGTCGAATGGTGACAGGAAGGTGTTGCTGTAGGACAGGTCGACGATCAAGCCGACGACCACTTGGTTGTTTTCCAGGTGATAAAGGAAAGAGCCGCCGGTATTTTCGGTGCCCATAATGTCCAGCGGCCAGCCGGCGGTGTGCACCACCAAGCCTGGTTGATGCTTGGCCGGGTCGATTTCCCAGATTTCCTTCAGGCCGATGCCGTAGTGCTGGGTGTCGGCTTCGCTGTCCAGGTTGAAGCGCTTGATCAATTGCTTGCCAATGTGGCCACGGCAGCCTTCGGCGAACAGGGTGTACTTGCCGCGCAACTCCATTCCAGGGGTGTAGAGGCCTTCTTTCGGATTGCCTTCGCGGTCGACACCAAGGTCGCCGGTGATGATCCCGCGGACGACGCCGTTTTCGTCGAACAACGCTTCCTGGGCGGCGAAGCCCGGGTAGATTTCCACGCCCAGGTTCTCGGCCTGCTGGGCCAGCCAACGGCAAAGATTGCCAAGGGAAATAATATAGTTGCCTTCGTTGTGCATGGTCTTGGGCACAAAGAAGTCAGGGATTTTGCTCGCGGTCTCGGCGTTTCTCAGGACATAAATGTCATCGCGCTTGACCGGCGTGTTCAACGGAGCGCCGAGCTCTTTCCAATCCGGAAACAGTTCGTTCAGGGCGCGCGGTTCGAACACTGCGCCGGAGAGGATGTGCGCGCCGACTTCGGAGCCTTTTTCGACCACGCAGACGCTGATTTCCTTACCGGCTTCGGCGGCCTTCTGTTTCAGTCGGCAAGCGGCAGACAGGCCAGCGGGGCCGGCACCGACGATGACCACGTCGAATTCCATGTATTCGCGTTCCACAGGCTATCTCCTACTCAAGGCTCAACAGTTTTTTCTAATTGGAGGTTTGGCGTTGCATCCGTTGTTTCCTTCGCGAAGCGACGAAAGCGACAATGGATGACCCGCGCTTCTCTCTTAAGCGGCGCATTATATCTACACCACTCTCAGGGTCCAATACAAACGTTTGTTTGAAATTGCCGCAGCCCAGATAAATCACTGACGTACGGCTTATGACTGACCATTTTGCCGTATTGACCGGAATAGACGTTCCGGTCAAGATACGGGCGGTTTTGCGCTCGCCGTAGGCTGACTGTTGGTTCCAAGAGCACCTCTAAAGACAGGGCGAAGGCAGCACAAAGTGACGAGTTGCGCGGTTCGGACGCGCAGTTTACACGCCGCGATAATGAATGACTCATCGGTCATCACTGACGAATGGTCTTCACTCCCGTGAGCAAAGGTCATGTGTGGTTCATGCCGGCGTTTTTAGAGGTGCCCTTGCGCCCATGATCATCAACCGCCAGGTTCGCCCAGGCGACTTTCTTTTCACCGGAGAGTAACGAGGAATCCATGAAGGTTCTTGTAGCTGTCAAACGAGTGGTCGACTATAACGTCAAGGTTCGCGTCAAGGCGGACAACTCCGGCGTCGACCTCGCCAACGTCAAGATGTCGATGAACCCTTTCTGCGAAATCGCCGTAGAAGAAGCCGTACGCCTGAAAGAAAAAGGCGTGGCGACTGAGATCGTCGTCGTTTCCATCGGCCCGACCACCGCCCAGGAACAACTGCGCACCGCGCTCGCGCTGGGTGCCGATCGCGCCATCCTCGTCGAATCCGCCGAAGACCTGACTTCCCTGGCCGTTGCCAAGCTGTTGAAAGCCGTAGTTGACAAGGAACAGCCACAGCTGGTGATCCTCGGCAAGCAGGCCATCGACAGCGACAACAACCAGACCGGCCAGATGCTCGCTGCGTTGAGCGGCTACGGCCAGGGCACCTTCGCGTCGAAAGTCGAAGTGTCGGGCGACAGCGTTGCCGTGACTCGCGAAATCGACGGCGGCGCGCAGACAGTTTCCCTGAAACTGCCGGCCATCGTCACCACCGACCTGCGTTTGAACGAGCCGCGTTACGCGTCCCTGCCAAACATCATGAAAGCCAAGAAGAAGCCGCTTGAAGTGCTGACTCCTGACGCTTTGGGCGTTTCCACCGCCTCCACGAACAAGACCCTGAAAGTCGAAGCGCCGGCTGCACGCAGCGCCGGCATCAAGGTCAAGTCGGTGGCTGAACTGGTCGAGAAACTGAAAAACGAAGCGAAGGTAATCTGATATGACTATCTTGGTAATCGCCGAACACGATAACAAGGCGCTGGCTCCGGCCACGCTGAACACCGTTGCTGCCGCCGCCAAAATCGGTGGCGATGTCCACGTCCTGGTGGCCGGGCAGGGCGCTGGCGCCGTTGCCGAAGCCGCCGCCAAGATCGCTGGCGTGAGCAAAGTCCTGAACGCCGATAATGCTGCCTATGCGCACCAACTGCCGGAAAACGTTGCTCCATTGGTAGCTGAGCTGGGCAGTGGCTACAGCCACATCCTGGCGGCCGCGACATCGAACGGCAAGAACATCCTGCCTCGCGTAGCTGCTGCATTGGACGTCGACCAGATCTCCGAAATCATTTCGGTAGAAAGCGCCGACACCTTCAAGCGTCCGATCTACGCCGGCAACGCCATCGCCACCGTGCAATCGACCGCTGCGATTAAGGTCATCACCGTTCGCGCCACCGGTTTCGACCCGGTTGCCGCCGAAGGTGGTTCGGCTGCCGTTGAAGCCGTGGGCGCTGCCCACGACAAGGGCATTTCCAGCTTCGTCAACGAAGAGCTGGCCAAGTCCGATCGTCCTGAGCTGACCGCCGCCAAGATCGTCGTTTCCGGCGGCCGCGGCATGCAGAACGGTGACAACTTCAAGCACTTGTACGCCTTGGCCGACAAGCTGGGCGCTGCCGTTGGCGCATCCCGCGCAGCGGTCGACGCCGGTTTCGTTCCCAACGACATGCAGGTCGGCCAGACCGGCAAGATCGTTGCACCACAGTTGTACATCGCGGTCGGTATCTCCGGCGCGATCCAACACTTGGCCGGCATGAAGGACTCCAAGGTGATCGTTGCGATCAACAAGGACGAAGAAGCGCCAATCTTCCAAGTGGCCGACTACGGCCTGGTGGCGGACCTGTTCGAAGCCATCCCTGAGCTGGAGAAGCTGGTCTAATCCGGCATCTTCACTTATAAAGAGCCCGGCCTTTTGGCCGGGTTTTTTATTTCTGTTTCCGGAGCGCTTAGTGCCATGGATCTTCGCCGTTTGGCTTGCTCGTCGTTGTTCTGGGCGTTGGCGTGCGCGCCAGGGCTGTCTGCCGCCGCTGGCAAATGCGAGCGCCTGATCGCTACTGGCAGCCCCGATGCGCCGCCTTATCTTTGGCAAGATCCCCAGGATCCCAAGCATTTGATCGGTGCCGGGGCCGACCTGCTGGCGCAGGTGGCGCAGGCGCTGGGGATCAAGATCGAATTGCTCTACGCCGGCAAACGCGCCCAGGCGTTGGACGAAGTGCGCAGCGGACGCATGGACCTGCTCACCGATGCCCCGCTGACCACGACTGGGTTGCAAGCCTTGGATTACGTGCACCCGCCACTGCTGGAGAACGATTACCTGGTCTGGACACGCAAGGATTCGACGCTGGTGGTCGAGCGACCGGAGGATCTTCACGGGCATAACGGCGCCTTGTCGGAAAAGGCTCGCATGACACAGGGATTTGGCCTTTTCGCTGAGCAGAATCTAACCGTGACCCGTACGCCCAACCTGACCCAGGCCTTTCAGAAACTGCTCCTGGGTGAAGTGGAATATGTACTGGCGGGGCGCTACTCGGGCCTGGCGATGGCGCAGACGCTAGGGATGGCGAATGACTTGCAAGCCGCGCCGCAAGCGGTGGACAAGCCGGGCTTGTTCCTCGCGCTTTCCCATAACTCCGCCTGCAATGACCCATGGTTACGCGGACAGCTGGCGCAAAAGATGACAGAATTGGCCGCGTCTGGCCTGGCGGAGGCTGTGTTGCAGCGCAATCTGGAGCGTTGGAGAGCACAGTTGAAGTCCCCCGTCAGCGCCCCCAAACAGTAGGGAATATTAGTGACTATTCGACCTCTTTTCGCTGCCCTGGCCGTTCTGGCTCTGGCGGGTTGCGCAGCCGATCCAGCGCCGAATGAACAGATCCGCCTGACTGAACAGGCCATTGAGCAAGCGCGTGCGGTGGGTGCCACCACCGACGAAATACCCGAATTGAAACTGGCTGAAGAAAAATTCACGCGGGCCAAATCCAACATGGCCGATGAATCCTATAAAAAGGCGCGCATGCGCGCTGAACAGGCCGAGTTGGATGCACGCCTGGCCGAAGCGAAGGTGCTGACGCTCAAGAGCCAGGAGCAATTGAACGTGCTCGACACTCGCATCAAGCGCTTGCGCAAACAGCTGAGGGAGGATGCCCAATGAAGCACTCCCAAGTATTGGGCGGCCTGGTCCTCGCGGGGCTGGCCAGTCTGTACGGTTGCGCCGGACAGCGCAGCGAGGTGGCGCTGGAAAAGGCCAGCGATGACTTTCAGAAGGTCAAGGAAGATGCCAACGTGCTGCGTGCGGCGCCCCGGGACGTGATCCGGGCCGGCGAATCCCTGGCCCGCGCCGATCGCTTGTCCAGCTACTGGGGTAGCGGTGAGGACGTGCAGCATTACGCCTACTTGAGTCAGCGCTACAGTCAGATTGCCCGTGAGCACAGCAACCAGGTGCTCAACGAAGAGCGCGCGACGAAGCTCGAGCTGGAGCGCCAGCGCCTGCAGCTGGCCCTGCGCGAATCCAAGCTGCTGAGTGTCCAGCAGCAGGGCAAGTGGCTTGAAGAGCAGATCATGGCGATGGCGACCACCCAGACCGATCGCGGCCTGGTGATGACCCTCGGGGATGTGCTGTTCGATACCGGCGAAGCCGAGTTGAAAAACTCGGCCAATCGCGTGGTGCTCAAGATCGTGCAGTTCCTGCAACTCAATCCCAAGCGCGTGGTGCGCATCGAGGGCTACACGGACAGCACCGGCGGCAAGCAGGAAAACCTCAAGCTGTCCCGCGACCGCGCTCAGGCCGTGGCGGACGTGCTGGTGGACCTTGGCATTGACGAAAAGCGCATCCAGGTCGAAGGCTACGGCGATCAATACCCGGTGGACGTCAACGCAACCGAGCGTGGCCGGGCGCAGAACCGTCGCGTTGAAATCGTATTCTCCGATGACAAGGGCCAGCTCGGCGCCGCCCGTTGAGGACGGCGTCACTGGAAAACCCGGCCCCTTCGAGGCGCCGGGTTTTTTTTCGCCTGATGTTTGGGATGAGTACAGTTGGGGCTGTCAACCCACTGTACTGTCGAGTAATCTGGCAACTGTCCCAGTACACTTCTAAACTGTGCCGGTAGAATTTCCGACAAGAATAAAACGCCTGCGAAATCGAGTACTGCGTCATGACCAACCTCCTGCTCTATCAACGTATTGCGCAACAGTTGGCGGAAGACATCCGGCGTGGGGTGTATCAGCCGGGTGAACGCGTGCCTTCGGTGCGCAAGATGAGTTCGCAGCTCAACGTCAGCCATGCCACCGTCCTCCAGGCCTATGCGAACCTTGAAGACCAGGGGCTGATTCGCGCGCGGCCGCAATCGGGCTATTACGTGCACCAGACGCCGGCGTTGACCGCGCCGACGCCGGACATTGCCCGGGTCGAGCGCCCCGGATTGGTGACGCGCAGCAGCATTATCCAACAGGTGTTGGTCGAGTCGCGCCGCGAAGGGGTGTTTCCGCTGGGCGCGGCGGTGCCGAGCGTTGATTATCTGCCCGTGCGGGCGTTGCATCAGCAGTTAGCCAAGGTCACGCGTTTCCACAGCCCGCGGGCGTTCAGCTACATGTTCAGTCCCGGCTTCGAGCCGTTGCGCCGCCAAGTCGCGATCCGCATGCGTGACGCCGGCGTGGTGGTGGATCCTTCCGAGGTCGTCATCACCCATGGCTGCGTCGACGCCCTGCAGATGTCCTTGCGCGTGCTGACGCGTCCCGGGGATTTGATCGCCGCCGAGTCGCCCACTTACTACGGGCTGCTGCAACTGGCGGATCTGCTGGGCCTGAAGGTCATCGAGATCCCCAGCGACCCGGTCACTGGCATGAGCCTTGAAGCCTTGCAATTGGCGGCCAACCAATGGTCGATCAAGGCGCTGGTCCTGACCACGCGCCTGAGCAATCCCCTGGGTGGCACGATGCCCGAAGAGCGGCAAAAACAACTGCTGCGCCTGGCATCGGATTTCGATATCCAGATCGTCGAGGACGATATCTATGGCGAACTGATGTTCGAACAGGGCCGGACCAAGGCATTGAAGGCCTACGATCGCTTGGATCGGGTGATCTACTGTTCGAGTTTCTCCAAGACCCTTTCGCCCGGCGTTCGGATTGGCTGGATGATCGCCGGCAAGTTCCAGCAGGAGATCCAGCGACTCCAGACGTTCAGCACCCATTCGGCGTGCAGCGTCACTCAGATGGGGATCGCGGCTTACCTGGAGAATGGCGGCTATGACCGGCACTTGCGCTATATTCGCCAGGAGTACCGCAAGAACCTCAGCGCTTTTCAATTGGCGGTGCAACAGCACTTTCCGGAAGGCACGCAGATGAGTCGTCCCACCGGTGGGTTCATTCTTTGGGTCAGCCTGCCGGGGCGGGTCAACACCCAGGAACTGCACGTCCGCGCGCTGCAACAGGGCATCAGCATCGCCCCCGGGCTGATTTTCAGTAATACCGAGCAATTCAACCACTGCATCCGCCTGAATTGCGGCATACCCTGGAATCGCGAGGCAGAGCGTGCGTTGATGACCCTGGGGTTGCTGGCGACCCAGTTGTGCCAGGAGACCGCCAGCGGGTTTTTATAGAAATCAGCGGCTTGGCCCGATGTGCTTGTCAGCGCCTCAATATCGGGCGAGCATGGACATCTCTGCCGTAGGTGTCGTCGTGTCTATGAAAGCCATTGTTCCTGCTGCGTGGGTTTTGATCGGCCTGTTGAGTGTCCTCGACATGGGGAGTGCCATGGCAGCTTCGGCCCAAGAGAAACCGGCCGCCAGCGCCGCCAAGCCCACCGCGAAGAAAACCGCCGAGATAAAAAAGACTGTCAAAAAGACGCCCGCCAAAACGGCCGCCGCAAAGAAAAAGCGCGCCCCCATTGCCTCCAAGAGCAAATCGGCCCGCGAAGTCGCCAAAACCCCTTTACCACCGGCCAGGCTGGACCTGAGCCTGCCACACGATATGGTCGATCAGTTGCAGCCACCCGGCAAGGTGCCCCTGCCCAAGCGTGAGCCACTTTTGCCGTCCATGTTTGGGGAAAAGCCGGGCCCGTTCCAGCTCAACGGCCGTCTGTTGAGCAACGAGATGCAGCTGCCCTTGCGCAATCAGGAGCGCAACGAAGTGGAAGGCGCGGCACTGGAATTCGAATTCAAGCAATAAGGCCATGCAATGCTGCTGTTCGTCGCTGACTGCCGGGTCACTCCACCCACTACGAAAAAAACCCCCGGACGGCGATTTCAAACGGCTGTTTTAGCCGTTACCCTGTGTCCTGATACCAATCATTACCTGTCGTGAGGATCCTGTCGTCATGAAGTGCCGTGAAGGCTGTGGCGCCTGTTGCATCGCCCCTTCCATCAGCTCTCCCATCCCTGGCATGCCCCAAGGCAAGCCGGCGGGAGAACGTTGCGTGCAGTTGTCGGCCGGTAATCTCTGCCTGATCTTCGGCCAGCCTGAACGCCCGGCGGTGTGTTCGGCGTTTGAGGCGGACCTTGAGGTCTGCGGCAATAGCAGCGAAGAAGCCATTCGATTGATTGGCTGGTGGGAGCAGGTCACGGCAGCGTAGTGGGGCAACGATCGGAAACGACATGAACGAACTTGGACGATAAGGAAAACAATTATGGGTTCGCTGCATCGTATGGCTGTGTTGTGTGGATTGACCGTCCTGTTGGCAACAGCTACCGCCCAGGCAGAAGACTGGCAAGTCGCCAAAGAAAAGGAAGGTATCCAGGTGTCGCTGAGTGAGGTCGCTGGCTCGAAGTACAAGGCCTATCGCGGCGTGACCGTCATGAAAACCACCATGGCCAAACTGCGGGCCCTGCAGGAAGACGTTGCGGATGCGTGTGGATGGATCCATGAATGCAAAAGCCAGAAGTTGCTCAAGCACGAGGGCGACAAGAGCTGGACGTACACCCAATTCAATACGCCGTGGCCGGTCACGGCCCGCGACTCCGTGCTGGAAGTCACTACCGTTGAAGGAGCTGATGGCAGCCTCACTCGCAAACTCAAGGGCGTGCCTACCTATCTGCCGGAAGAGAAAGGCTTTGTGCGCGTGACGCAGGTCGAAGGCTTCTGGAAGTTCACCCCCAAGGCGGCGAACCAGATCGAAGTGACTTACCAAGTCCACACCGAGCCGGGGGGTGATGTACCGTCCTGGCTGGCTAACAAGTTCGTGGTGGACGCGCCGTTCAATACGCTGAAAGCGCTGAAAGAGCGTGCCGAAAAATAATCGGTAGGCCGCGATGAAGAAACCGCCCCACGAGGCGGTTTTTTCATTGGTGCCGTCAGCGAACTCAGCGGAACGATTGTTTCGCCATCAATGTCGAGATAGACGTAAGCCCGGCCATGTATTGATCGAGGAGACACCGATGCAGAAGTGGGAAATCACTTTCGTTGATGATCACGGCGAAGCCGTCGCCGAGCAGTTCGATTACGACCAGGAGCCCACAATGGAACAGGCCGCCCAATTGATCCGCCAGAGACTGCTCCCCGTACCCGCCAAGCTTGATCTCAACGATCTGGAAGGTCGCACGCAAGACCCTACGCTCAAAAGCCTCAAGACCCAAAACAGCATTGAAATCATCAGTATTAAACCGATTTCATGAAATTCATTGTTCGGTCCCGCTTGGCAGTGGCGATGACTTGAAGCTACTCTGCAACCGAGATCAGCGAAAGGATCGCCAAGGTCCGGTCTTGTCAGCTACATGCTTGTGTCCCGACGGCCAGTTGATGCCGTACTGCTTGTAACCAGCGGTTGCACGCACGGGAAGACGGAAAGTCTATCCATCGGTCTGAGGAGGACGTTTCATGAGCACAGCCTATCAAGAAGACATCAGCACCAGTGTGCTGCGCCGCATGAAAGAAGGCGGTTTCGATTTCTCCCAATTTCATCCCATCGAGTTCTATGCCATTTTCCCCGACGAGGAACGGGCGCGCAGGGCGGCAGGCCAATTCAGGGGGGAATCGCTGAATGCGCAGATCAGCGCGCGGGACGATGGAGCCTGGTCGCTCGAACTGAGCCGGGTGATGTACGCCACTTATGATGACATCGGCGATTTCGAGTTGAACTTCGAGGCCGTGGTCGAGCCCTTGGGTGGCGTTATCGAAGGGTGGGGCGTCAAGCAGGAGATCCGTCGCCTGCAGGCCTGAATGTTTTATGCATCCAGCAACGGCTGACCTTTGTGTCGGCCGTTTTCATGTTGGGTGCTGATCGATTTTCTGTCGTCATCGCGAGCAAGCTTGCTCCCACAATCGGTCTGCGATCCGCCACAACGCCCAGTGGTAACGGGCTTTGCGGCGAAGGAACGCGCCTACGGCTTCAACGGCTGCTTGCGTCCTGCCATGTGCTTCAAATACCCCACCAACAGGTCAAGCTCAGAATCCGGCAACACCGCTGCGGAGAATCCCGGCATTTTACCCTGTGGCCAGTGGCGCAAGCTTTGAGGGTCACGGATGTAACGTTTGAGGAAATCTTTCGAAAAGTATTCCGTAGGGTTGAAGGGAATGTTCAGGTCCGGTCCGAACTGTGCATCACCCGCGCCGTTGAGTCGATGGCAAGCCAAACAGTTTTTCTGAAACAACTCGAAGCCTTTGTTGACCGGATCGTTTTTGGCCAGGCTGGGCGAGGGCAGCAGGGCGGGGAAGCGGTCGGCCACTGGTGACAGGCGCTTGATGCTTGCCAGCGCATACGGCCATTGCTCGGGGCTGATATGGCCCGCTTGAGGATCGGTCCAGATCAGATAGAAAGGACCGGCGCTTTGCTTGCCTTCCCCCAACGCCGGCCAGGGTTTGGTCGGGTCCTCGATCGCCAGCCACGCGCGGGCGCCGTGTGCATTGAGTAATGGCGCCGCTGGCAGTTCAGCTGCGAAACCGTCCAGGGCTACGGCTTGCAGATGATCGTTCGGTTGCACCCCGGTCAATAGCGAGGTCAACGGCACGGCGCGATAGCTCATGGGTTTCTTGTAGGAAACGTCTTCGTTGATCTGAACCGTTTGAACGTCGGGATGCTTGAGTAGCTCTTCAGTCTGCCAGGTGCGGGTACCCGCGCCCAGCTCCAGCGTGAGCTGCGCCGCGTACAGAGGGCCGCTGATCAGCAGTGCCCCGAGGACAATAAGTGCTTTCAAGTGAATCGCCGTCCATGTCGAGAGGGAGGCGCAAAGGTTGGCACAGCCACCGTTGCCGGAACAATCAACCCTCTCACATTTATTTAGCGAAACGACTGTAATAAAGCGGACATCGCGCGTCTGGGTCAGCCGATCACTTTAGTGATGTTCGGCAAGATCAACAGCAGCGTCGTGGCGAAGAGAATGAGTCCGGCTTGACGAACTTTCGTATGTTTGAACATGGCTGACCCGCCTTTTTGTTATTTCCTGAGGCCAGCCTGCATTACTCCGTGACGGCTGGCGTTGCACTTCCTGTCTGACAAGCGCCTCGGCAAAACCCGACGACTTACTTGTACAAGGTTTACATTAGGGGCCGCAGCTGGCTTCGCTTAGACCCAATTAGTATCAGTTTATGGGTCCAGGTTATCAAAACAGCATGAGGCCTATTGCCAGCTGCTTGCGGGCCCTTTTGCTAGACAGCTTGCTTACCTGAAACGGTTAATCCGATAGCTCGCTACCGTTCGTCTGAGCGTGCCTGTCAATGTCGTTGAGCACTGAGGTCATTGAATCCGCCGCCGCTGGGCTTAAGGTTAGAGGTGTTTGTAAAAGCCGATCGCGGTTTGAGGATGTCATGACCGAAGCTATGATTTTTGACGCATTACGCACGCCTCGCGGTAAGGGAAAAGCTGACGGCGCCCTGCACACCGTCAAGCCGGTGAACCTGGTCGGTGGCCTGTTGACGGCGTTGCGCCACCGCATGAGCCTGGACACCAGCCAGGTGGACGACATTGTGCTCGGCTGCGTGACGCCGATCGGCGATCAAGGTGCCGACATCGCGAAGACCGCCGCCCTGGTGGCTGACTGGGATGTCAGCGTGCCCGGCGTTCAGCTCAACCGCTTTTGCGCTTCGGGTTTGGAAGCGGTGAACCTGGCCGCGATGAAGGTTCGTTCCGGTTTCGAAGACCTCGTAGTGGCGGGGGGCGTCGAGTCCATGTCCCGTGTGCCTATGGGCAGCGATGGCGGCGCATGGGCGCTGGACCCGCAATCCAATCTGCACGGCCATTTCGTTCCCCAGGGCATCGGCGCCGACTTGATTGCCACCCTCGAAGGTTTCAGTCGCGAGGACATCGATGCCTTTGCGTTGCAATCCCAGCAAAAAGCCGCGCGAGCACGGGAGAACGGCTCGTTCGATAAATCCCTGGTGGCAGTACGGGACCAGAATGGCATCGTGCTGCTCGACCATGACGAATTCATCCGCGCTGACTCGACGCTCGAAGGCCTGGGCAAACTGCGGCCAAGCTTCGAAGCGATGGGCCAGATGGGCTTCGACGCCACGGCATTGCGCGTCTATAGCCATGTGGAGCGGATCAATCATGTGCACACGCCGGGCAATAGCTCGGGCATCGTCGATGGCGCCGCGCTGATGCTCATTGGCTCCCCGGCCAAAGGTCGCGAGCTGGGCTTGCAACCCCGGGCGCGGATTGTTGCCACTGCCGTCACCAGCAGCGAGCCGACCATCATGCTCACCGGTCCGGCCCCTGCCACTCGCAAGGTATTGGCCAAGGCTGGCCTGCGGGTCGAGGACATCGACCTGTTCGAAGTCAACGAAGCCTTTGCCTCGGTAGTGCTCAAGTTCATCAAGGACATGGCCATCGATCCCGCCAAGGTCAACGTCAACGGCGGCTCGATCGCCATGGGCCATCCGTTGGGCGCCACCGGTTGCGCAACCCTTGGCACGCTGCTCGATGAGTTGGAGGCGCGTCACCTGCGCTATGGCCTCGCGACACTGTGTGTCGGCGGCGGCATGGGCATCGCCACCCTTATCGAACGCCTCTGAGCCCCGATTTTGAAGGAACACTTTTCATGACCCATGCCATTCGTTTCGAAACCGGCCCGGACCGGATCGTCGTGCTGACCCTGGACATGCCGGGGCAGGCGGCCAACACCATGAACGCGATATACCGCGAGGCCATGGGCGCCTGCGTTGCTCGCCTGACCGCCGAAAAAGACTCGATCGCCGGCGTGATCATCACTTCGGCCAAAAAGACGTTTTTTGCAGGCGGCGACCTGAACGAGTTGGTCCAAGTCGACAAATCCCAGGCCCAGGCCTTTTACGAAACGGTGTCCGAGATCAAGGCGCAGCTGCGCGCATTGGAGACCCTCGGCAAACCGGTGGTCGCCGCTATCAACGGTGCGGCCCTGGGCGGCGGCTGGGAAATCTGCCTGGCCTGCCATCATCGGGTGGCGCTGGACCATCCCTCGGTGTTGATCGGCCTGCCGGAAGTCACCCTTGGCCTGTTGCCGGGCGGCGGCGGTGTGGTGCGGATGGTGCGCTTGCTGGGCTTGGAGAAGGCATTGCCGTATTTGCTCGAAGGCACCAGGGTTCGTCCGCAACAAGCGCTGCAGGCTGGTTTGATCGATGAGCTGGCGACGAATCGCGACGAGCTGCTGGACAAGGCCCGGGCCTGGATTCTCGCTAACCCGAGCGTGGCCCAGCCGTGGGACATGAAGGGCTATCGGATCCCTGGGGGCACGCCGTCCGCCCCGGCGGTCGCCCAGATGCTGGCGATCGCGCCTTCGATTCTGCGCAGCAAGACCCAGGGCTGCCTGCCCGCACCGGAAAAAATCCTCTGTGCGGCGGTGGAAGGCGCGCAGGTAGGCTTCGATGCGGCGCAGTTGATCGAAACCCGATACTTCACCGAGCTGACGACCGGCCAGGTGGCGAAAAACCTGATCGGTACGTTCTGGTTCCAACTCAACGAGATCAAGGCTGGAGGTTCTCGCCCGCAGGGTTTTGTGCCTTTTCTGACGAAAAAAGTCGCTGTGCTCGGCGCCGGGATGATGGGCGCGGGTATCGCCTATGTCAGTGCTGCGGCCGGCATCGACGTGGTACTCAAGGACATTGACCTGGACGCAGCGCAAAAGGGTAAGTCCCGCGCGGCGTTGCTGCTGGACAAGAAAGTCGTCCGTGGCCTACTCACCGCGCAACAGCGCGACGCCATCCTGGCGAGGATCCAGCCGACCGACAGCGATGCGGACCTGGCCGGCTGCGACCTGGTCATCGAGGCCGTATTCGAAGACCGCGTCCTTAAAGCCAGCGTGACGGCCGCAGCCCAAGCGGTGGCCGGGCCGGACGCGGTGATTGCGTCCAATACTTCGACCTTGCCCATCACCGGCCTCGCGATGGCGGTGCCGGACGAGGGCAAATTCATCGGGCTGCATTTCTTCAGTCCAGTGGAAAAAATGCCCTTGGTCGAGATCATCAAGGGTGCCCGCACCTCTGACGAAACGCTTGCCCGTGGCTTCGATTTCGTCCGGCAAATCGACAAGACGCCGATTGTCGTCAACGACAGTCGTGGGTTTTTCACTTCGCGGGTGTTCGGCACCTTTACCCACGAAGGCATCGCGATGCTCGGCGAAGGCGTGAGCGCGCCGATGATCGAAACCGAGGCACGCAAGGCCGGGATGCCAGTCGGGCCGCTGGCTGTCTCCGACGAAGTTTCACTCAGCCTGATGAGGCATATCCGCACGCAGACTGCCAAAGACTTGCGAGCGGAGGGGAAAACTCCGACCGAACACCCCGCATTCGCTGTGATCGATCTGCTGCTCGAAGAATACAAACGGCCAGGTAAAGCGGCCGGCGCCGGTTTTTATGAGTACCCAACCCAAGGGCAGAAATATCTTTGGCCGGGGCTCAAGGCGCGTTTCGAGAAACCCGCGGGGCAGATTCCAGCCCAGGATATCCGTGATCGCCTGCTGTTCATCCAGGCCCTGGAAACCGTTCGTTGCGTCGAGGAAGGCGTTGTCACCTCGACGGCGGACGCCAATATTGGCTCGGTCTTCGGCATCGGATTCGCGGTCTGGACGGGCGGGGCGTTGCAGTTTATCAACCAGTACGGTTTGCAGGCGTTTATCGCCCGCAGCCAGTACTTGGCCGAGCAATACGGCGAACGTTTTTCTCCCCCGGCACTGTTGCTGGAAAAGGCCGCCGCTCAAGCACTGTTCTGACTATGCGCGGGGGGCTTGCCTTGGGACGGTGTTTCAGGGCAGGCTCTGGGGTGTGCAATATTCCCATCATCGTGTCAGGTATTTTTTATGTCGCTACGCATCTGCATTCTGGAAACCGATATCCTGCGTCCAGAACTGGTCGACCAGTATCAGGGTTACGGGCAGATGTTCCAGCGCCTGTTTTCGCAGCAGCCCATTGCGGCCGAATTTCTCGTGTACAACGTGGTGGAAGGGCAGTATCCAGGCGACGATGAACAATTCGACGCTTATCTGGTGACCGGTAGCAAGGCGGATTCCTTCGGGACCGATCCGTGGATACAGACGCTCAAGACTTATCTCCTGGACCGCTACCAGCGTGGCGACAAGCTGCTAGGCGTCTGCTTCGGCCATCAATTGCTGGCACTGCTGTTGGGCGGCAAGACCGAGCGCGCCAGCCAGGGTTGGGGGGTGGGCACCCATCGCTACAAACTCGCGGCCAAGGCCCCCTGGATGAGCCCGGTGATGGAGGAGCTGACCTTGTTGATCAGCCATCAGGATCAAGTCACCGAGCTCCCGGAAAATGCCACCGTCATCGCCTCGAGCGATTTCTGCCCGTACGCGGCTTATCACATCAATGATCAAGTCCTGTGCTTCCAGGGCCATCCGGAATTCATCCACGATTATTCCCGGGCCTTGTTGGAGATTCGCCAGCAACACCTCGGTGAGAAGATCTACAGCCAGGGCGTGGCGAGCCTGGAACAGGAACATCACGGTACGACGGTAGCGGAGTGGATGATGCGTTTCGTCGCCCATAAACCCCAAGCCGATGCCGCCCAGGGCTGACTACTCGGGCATGCCACCGTTGATCAGCGGTTCACTGCTGATCAACGGTGGGAAGCTGCTCGCGAAGAAGGCTACGCAAATCCCGTCGAAAAATCCTACAACCACCCCGACCGCTTGAAACTTGCCCACAACGCGGTACATCCAACCCCGATGAACCCGAGCACCAGGAAATATCCATAGTGCCAGGTCAGCTCCGGCATGTTTTCGAAGTTCATCCCGTAGATGCCGGCCACCGCCGTCGGAAACGCCAGGATTGCCGCCCAGGCGGCGAACTTGCGTTGCACCACGCTCTGGCGCGAGGCTTCGAGCAGCACGCCGATTTCAATCGTCTGGCTGGCAATGTCCGCCAGGGTCGCCAAGTCTTCCATCTGCCGTGTGACGTGGATCTGCACGTCGCGGAAATAGGGGCTCATGTTCTTGTCGATGAAGGGGAAATCCAGGCGCTGCAGTTCTTCGCTGATTTCCACCATCGGCGCCGCATAGCGACGCAGGCGCAGCACGTCGCGGCGCAAACTGTGCAGGTTCTGGATGTCCCGCTCATTCAGGGCGCTGCATAGCACGTTGCGCTCCAGTTCATCGATCTCGGCATGAATGGCTTCGCCCACCGGCAGGTAATTTTCAATGACGAAATCGAGGATTGCATAAAGGACGAAATCCTCCCCGTGCTCCAGCAGGATAGGACGTGCCTCACAGCGTTGTCGGACATGGGCGTAAGACGCCGAGTGACCGTTGCGGGCGGTAATGATGTAGCCCTTGCCGGCGAAGATATGGGTTTCGATGAACTGCAGCTTGCCGTCCTTGCGCACCGGCGAATACGTGACGATGAACAGCGCATCGCCGAACGTTTCCAGCTTGGGCCGGCTGTGCTTCTCCATCGCGTCTTCAATCGCCAGCTCATGCAGGTTGAACTGGCGCTGCAGGTTGGTCAGTTCCTGGGTGCTGGGCTCTTCGAGGCCGATCCACACGAAGTGTCCGGGCTTCGCCGCCCAGGCGCTGCCTTCATCGAGGGTGATATTGGTGACTTTCTTACCGGCGCTGTAAACCGCAGCAGCAACAACTCTACCCATGATGTGGTTCGCTTCTTCTTGGAAATTGGCAGTGGGGGCAGCGTCCAGCTTAGCGCGCCACGCTGATTGAGAGTCAGCGAAATTCGCGAAGTTCGCGTAAAAGAAAACCCGCCGTAGGGGCGGGTTTCTTGTTCACATGGGCTGCAACTGCCGGTCCATCGTCTCGATGCACTCGCGCATCTGCTCACGACATTGAGCGATAAGGCGAGGCATGTCGTCCATGCTCAGGCCCGCCGTGGGAATTGCCGGCAGGGAGCGCATGAGAATGTCACCACTGCGCCAGCGATTGAGCTGCATATGCTTGATATAAGTGCTCACACAGACTGGGATGATCGGCACTCCGGCAGCAATCGCCATCTGGAACGCGCCTTTCTTGAACGGCAGCAATTCAGCGCCCAAGTTGCGTGTGCCTTCCGGAAACACCCAGATCGAGGTGTCTTCATGCTGGAGGGTGTGGGTGGTGGTCAGCATCGACTTGCGGGCCTTGATTGCATTGCCCCGATCAATCAACACGTTGCCCGCCAGCCAGAACAATTGACCGAACAGCGGTACCCATTTCAGGCTCTTCTTGCCGATGCACACGGTACGACGCGGTACCACATTGCCGAAGACAAACAGATCATAGTTGGATTGATGATTGGCGATGATCACGCTGCTCTGGGCTTTATTCGCCAGTGTGTCGACTTCGGCCTTGACCCGCAGGCGCAGGATCCACATCGCGGGTACCGCATACAGCCTGGCGCACAGACGGCTGTTGTCAGGGTTGAACGGGCGACACACACCCAGAATCACCCCCAACACACCCGCCAGGATAAAGTGCAGGCCCATCAAAGACATACGCAGTGCAAACAACATCAACAGGCCCCACAGGGACAAAAGGTGGCGCAGTGTACGGATGTGCACTGTTTTCAGCAATTGCCCCTATAGAGGTAGGAGATGGGCGATGTTTAAGCTGATGTTTCGAAATGGCGCGTAAGAAGCGGCTTAGAGCGGTCGCCGGGTTTTAAGCCGCACGTGTCGAAACCTCACTTCAGCCAGGGTTCAGCCCATGTATTCCTGGTCCAGCAATATCGCGCTGTCCAACGCATCCAGCAGCGACTTGCGAACCTTAAGCTTGGTGTTTTTGTGGGCGGTCATATTGATCTTTTTCAACTGACGCGCCGCTTCCAACGCCGTAGCTTGCAATTCGTCCGCCGACACCACCTTATCGAGGAAGCCCGCATCCACGGCGCTCTGGGGATTGAACATCTCGCCATTGATGACCGAGCGGTGGAATGCCGACTTGCGCAACCGATCCCGGGCCAGCTCGATACCGGCATGGTGCATGGTCATGCCGATCTGCACCTCGTTCAGGCCGATCGTGAACGGCCCTTCGACACCAATGCGGTAATCCGCCGACAACAACAGGAACGCTCCCTTGGCGACCGCATGCCCCGGGCAAGCGACAATGACAGGGAAGGGGTGCGACAACAGGCGGCGAGCCAGGGTCGAACCGGACGCCACCAGGCTCACCGCTTCCTTGGGACCTGCGGTCATCACTTTCAAATCGTACCCGCCCGACAGAATCCCCGGCTGCCCGGTAATGATCACCACCGCGCGATCGGCCACTGCCTGGTCCAACGCAGCGTTGAACGCGGCAATCACATCAGGCGAAATGGCATTGACCTTTCCGTTGTTCAAGGTCAGGGTCGCGATACCGTCTTCGAGATGGTAGGCAATCAGGTCGCTCATGACGCTATTCCTTGTAAGAGAAGTCAGCAGACGTTACCCACCGTCGCAGGCCAGGTAAAGCGCCGTGACTGACTCACCGGTCAGCCCCGCCCCTTTCAAACGGCCTCGCCCGCCCGATGGGCCGCGCTTGCTTCTATAAGCGGGGCTGCGGACAAAGCCGAAGTTTGGCCGGTTTGCCATGCCCCGACCCGTTTGAAATGCTGGCCTGCCTTAAGCACATGAAAATTCTGAAAAAAACCTTTGCCATCGCCAAGGCTTTCGACTACATTAGCGCGCCTCGACAGACTGAACAGTTTGCCGAGACACGGTGAAGTGTCCGAGTGGCTTAAGGAGCACGCCTGGAAAGTGTGTATACAGGAAACTGTATCGAGAGTTCGAATCTCTCCTTCACCGCCACATTCTACAAACACAAACCCCTGATTTTCCTAGAGAAAGTCGGGGGTTTGTGGTTTTTGGCGTCTGGAAAAGGGGCGGTATGGGAACAATGTGGGACCAGCCCACGCTTCTGTTCTGGCCGGCACTGCCTGATCTCGAATACTTTCCGAGGAGAGCTGTTTCAACGACCAATCAAAAACGACGACTCGGCCGCCAGGATGTCTACCGCCAACACAGACTCAACGGCCAGGACTCCCCATGACCCACCCCCGCATTGGCTTCGCCTGCCAATACCGGCACCCTGATCGCGGCCTCTCGGCGGCCGCGCTAAAGACAATCGAAGCCCCCTTCAATCCGCGCACCACAACGTTGCGCTGGATGGACAGCGTCTCCCCACAGGTCGCCCGCGACAAGCTGTTGGAAATCATCACGCATAATCTCGACGCGCAGTTACGCCTTATCGCCTACGTCGCCGAGCTTCCCCCGACCCTGCGCATGCTTCGGCTGAGTAGCGATCTATTGCCGTTCTACAGTCATCCGAAGGTGAGCGCGTTCTATCAGGACCCTGCCATCCAAGCCCAACTGGAAGAGCGCTTTGGCGCGATCGGGGACCTGGCGCGTTCAGCGGATATCCGCCTGTCCTTTCACCCTGGGCAATACTGCGTGCTCGGTTCGGATAAACCACCGGTGGTGGAGAACAGCCTCGCCGAGTTCGAGTACCACGCCGACATGATCCGGATGATGGGCTTTGGTCGGCATTTCCAGGATTTCAAATGCAACGTGCACATTGCCGGGCGGCTGGGGGGCGAGGGGATACGTTCGGTCTGGCCACGGTTGTCGGAGGCGGCGCGCAATTGCATTACCTTCGAAAACGAGGAAAAGACCTACGGCCTGGATGATTGTCTGGAACTTGCCGACCTCGCACCCATCGTGCTGGATATCCATCACTGTTGGATCAACGAGAACGATTACATCGCGCCGGATTCCCCACGAGTCGATCGCGTCATCGACAGTTGGCGCGGCGTGCGGCCCACCATGCATTACTCCCAACCCCCGGAGCGGCTTCAGGCGTTGGGTTTCGATGCCGACGGTAAGCTTGAGATGGATGCCTTGTTGAGGGTCGTGTCCAAGCGTGACCTGTACGGCCACAGCGCGCAGATGTGGAATCGCTGGACGAACCAGTACGCCCTCAGGTTTCTGGACCGGTTCGACATTATGTTGGAGGCGAAGGACAAGAATCTGGCAGCGCAGGGTTTCTACGAGGACGTTGTACGGCGTTGATGGCGGTATCCACGTGATAGCTCAGCGCCAAACAGCATCAGGCAACCCCACTGCAGTATCGAGCAAAGACCTCTCCCCGTATGCCGTTAAGGTTCTATTGAAATTTAATGGCTGTGGGAGAACATCATGACCCGGTGGATGAGTTTGGCTTGGCAAGCCCAAGTGCTTGCACTTTCTTTTATATTCTCGGCGGGCAACGGCTGGGCTTCGGACAATGTTCAACGTACCAATACGGATCTGGTTCGCCAGGCTTTCGCGAATTGGCAGGAGGGCAAGGGCACGGTCTTCGACCTGCTGGCGCCGGATGCCAAATGGACCGTGGCCGGCACAAGCCCGGTATCAGGCGTCTACACCAGCAAGGCTGAGTTGGCCCAAGCCGTGCGCCCGATCACTGCTCGGCTGGCTACGCCGATTGTGCCAACGGTGCAAAGCATCATTGCCGAGAACGACGTCGTGGTTGTTCTTTGGAACGGGACAGCCACGGCACTTGATCACAAGCCCTATAACAACACTTACCTGTGGCACATGACGCTCAAGGATGGGCAAATCACACAGGTGACGGCGTTATTGGATACTTACGCATTGGATGAGCTCATGCGTCGGGTGACGCCGCAATAACGCTTACATGGTCCCGCGTCGTCAGGATGATCCGCACCGCCATGACCACCCCAACCAGTACAGCCGCAAGTCCTGATGCCTCTAGAAGCGTCGGAAGTCGGTGGTGAAACCATAGGCCAAGCAGCGTGGCGAACACCGATTCCAAGGCGATCAATTGCCCGGAAAGCACCATGGGCAAACGCTGGGACGCGGCGTTCCAAGCCCAGGCACCGACTAAGGACGACATCAGCGCAATCACGAAACCCCAGAGATATAAACGGCCCGCAACGGAAACGCTGAACCCCAGGCTCGGCAGTTTGAGCAGGTCGAACGCTTGTACCGCCGGTAACAAGCACAAGGTGCCCAGTCCGGCACCGACCATCATGAGGCCAGTCCACGCACCGGATGCGTGGGGTGGCAGCGCTAGCAAGGCGCGTTGGTTCAACCCGCTGAATGCGAGCCATAAGAGCACGGCTGCGATTGAGAACATTAATCCCATCAGCCACGATCCTGCGCCCGCAGCGGGATGATGGAGAGCCCCGAGATTCGACACCAGCAGCCCAACCGTCAAGAAAACCAAGGGGATCGCCAGTTTGCGCCACGGGAGGGTCTTGGCCGTGGCGTTGCCCAGCAGCGCCAGCAACACGGGCACCATACCAATGAAGGCCGGTGTCAGCACCGGCCCGCCGAAGATGATGCCGGCGGCGATGCACGCGCTATAGCCGAGGTAGCCGATCACGCCCAGGCTTGCGGCCACAAGCATCTGATCACACCGCAGGTGCCGAAGCTGGGCCCGGTAGAGCAGCACGACACCCAGGCCCAGGGCACCGGCAACCAGGAACCGTACGACCAACAAGTCGTAGATCGTGTAGGCACCGGTGACGTAAGGCGCAATGAAGTTCAAGGCCCAGCTCAGCGTCGCGATGATTGCGAGGGCCAAGCCCGCGATGAGGTTTGATTGAGCCTGGATCATCAGGCGTGCGCCCCGATACATCGGCCATTGCAGAGTGTCTGCGAACCCCTTATAAAATCTCGCGCTGACATCGCGTCCCTCTCGACCGTCGTTGGCCTTGGATAACAGACCTGCATGGAGCATCATCGTGAGCGAATCACCGCACCCCCTCAACCCCCGACTCAACATTTGCTCGCGCAAGACGTCCCGCGTGCTGCGACAGGCCTGGAGCATCAGCCTCCTGGCCCTGCTCAGCGGTTGCGGAGCGCTGTCGGATGTCCGTTCTTTCTCCACCCCTTACTCAACGCCTGACGGTGGCGAGACCGCGCGTTTGCGGGTGATCAGCGACGGCATGGTCAGGGCCGTACCCAAGTCTGACTGCGTGGACTTCCGCCAGCCAGGCGCCGGGGTCATGGTGGCGTTCCGGGATGGCTATGCCAATAGCAACGGCGAAAGCCTGGGCATGCCAGACGACGACAAGCATTCATCTTCCACGGTCATGACTGAGCTGTTGATACCGGCCGGGCAGCCCATCGCTTTTCATTACATCGGCGATCGATGCTACAACATGTTCAGCTTTGTCCCTAAGGCAGGGGAGGATTACCAACTGGACGCCGCGGGCCGTTTTGAATGTGAAGTGAGGCTCAAGCAACTGCCCGCGGCGACGGCGCAACTGCCCCCTTCATTCTTGAAGGACAGCAAATTGTGCAGGGTTACGGATAACCTGTAGCGGGGGGCGGGCACGCCATAACATCTGAAAAAGGAGTTTTCATCATGAGCCCCATTCCCACGCTCCAAACCCGCCGCCTTATCCTTACCCCCTGGCGCTGTCGGACGCACCGGCAATTCAACGGCTATTTCCGCATTGGGAAGTGGTCCGCTACCTCGACAGTCGTGTGCCCTGGCCCTACCCGGATGACGGCGCGCTGACCTACGTGCGCGATCAGGCGCTCCCCGCTGTTGCCGCCGGACGCGAGTGGCACTGGATGATTCGCTTGGCCGAAGATCCCACTCAGCGTATCGGCAGCATCAGCCTGTACGACCAGCCCGGCAACAACCGCGGTTTCTGGTTGGCGCCGCAATGGCAGGGAAAAGGCTACATGCGCGAGGCTTGCGCGGCGATCAACATCTATTGGTTCGAAACGCTGGAGCGTCCGGTCATGCAAGTGCCGAAGGCGGTGGGTAACCTGGCTTCTCGCAGGATTTCGGAGCGTGAAGGCATGCGGATGGTCGGGACGCAGCAGGGCGACTTTGTCTTTGGGGCGTCGCTCAAGGAGGTTTGGGAGATGACGCGTGAGGAGTGGTTTGGGGAAAAGCTGTGTCAAGGATACCCAGTCGTACCTGAATGAACCCGGATTTTTGGGCGCGGTCTTTCTTATCGGGCCGGTGGAGGCAAGTTTTTCGGGGGCAATGAGTCTGGGGTGAGCGGAGGGAAGAGCCGCTTGATAACCCGAGCGACGGCGCAACCGTCTATCGCGTTTTACCGATGTGTGCAGACATGCTTTGAACTTGTCGCGTTTTCCTCCGACCGAAAACATCAGTAGGTGCGCATAACGAGAATGTTCATGGCTGGCGCACCGACCCTGTTCAGGAGGTGTACCAAGATGAAAGCGTTACGCTGGCATGGAAAAAAAGATATCCGCTGTGATGATCATCTGCCCGACCCCACCATAGAAGACCCACGTGACGCCATTATCAAGGTCACCTCGTGCGCCATCTGCGGCTCGGACCTGCACTTGTACGATGGCTTCATGCCCGGCATGAAGCATGGCGACATCATGGGCCATGAGTTCATGGGTGAAGTAGTGGAAGTGGGTTCGGCCAACAAGAAACTGAAAATTGGCGATCGCGTGGTGGTGCCCTTTACGATTTGCTGTGGTGAATGCGATCAATGCCGTCGGGGTAACTTCTCGGTCTGCGAGCGCAGCAACCGCAACAAGGACCTGGCCGACAAGGCCTTCGGCCACACCACTGCCGGGCTGTTCGGTTATACCCATCTGACTGGCGGCTATCCTGGCGGCCAGGCCGAGTACGTGCGGGTGCCTTATGCGGACTTTACCCCGGTGGTGATTCCGGACGGCCTGACCGATGAGCAAGTGCTGTTTCTAGGGGATATATTCCCCACCGGTTGGCAGGCGGCCGTGCAATGCGATATCCAGCCCACCGACACCGTGGCCATCTGGGGCGCCGGTCCGGTAGGACAGTTCACGGTGCGCAGCGCGGTGATCCTGGGAGCCAAGCAGGTGGTGTGCATCGACAACGTGCCCGAGCGCCTGGCCATGGCCAAGGCCGGGGGCGCCATCACCATCAACTTCGATGACGAAAGTGTGCTGGACCGCTTGGCCGAGCTGACGGGCGGCAAGGGCCCAGAGAAATGCATCGACGCGGTAGGCATGGAATCCCACGCGACCCGTTCGTTCGATTCCATCTACGATCGGGTCAAGCAAGCGGTGATGCTGGAGTCAGACCGCCCCCACGTGCTGCGGGAGATGATGTATGTGTGCCGCCCCGCCGGCACGTTGTCCATCCCCGGTGTGTATGGCGGCTTGATCGACAAGATCCCGTTCGGCGCGGCCATGAACAAGGGCCTGACTTTCAAGATGGGGCAGACCCACGTGAACCGCTGGACCGACGACCTGCTCCGGCGCATCCAGGAGGGGCAGATCGATCCAAGCTTCGTCATCACTCATACCGTGAGCCTTCAAGACGGCCCGCAAATGTACAACACCTTCCGGGACAAAAAAGACGGCTGTGTGAAGGTGGTGCTCAAGCCTTGAGCCGACGATGCACCCGTGGCGAGGGAGCTCGCTCCCGCTTGAGTGCGAAGCGCTCACAGAAAAGGGGCCGCTGCTCCCGAGGCGTCGGAGCGGCCCAGCGGGAGCAAGCTTCCTCGCCACGGGGGAGCAGGCGAAAGCCCCCGTCAGAACCCGCTTTCTCTGATCAGAATCGACAACGCATCGGTGAACAGCTCTGCAACCGGGCTGATGCGGGCCCCCTCGATGGACACGTTGCCCAGGCGCATCATCATCTGGGCGGGAGGGGCGTCCAAACGTATTCTCACCCGGTAAAGGGCATCACGGATCTGCAGGTTCCGGTCCTGTTTTGCGGAGACGGCGATGGGACCGCCGTAGGTCGTGCTCAGCATCAGATGCGGGACGTTCTGGGTGCGTGAATCGTCAATGCCGATCACTTCTCCCTCAAGCGTCGTGCCGCTGCCTCCCTGTGCATAAAAGCGCGCGCGAGCGCCAACGGCCACGCGCGCGAGGTCTTGCTGGCGAACGAATGCTTCCACCGTCCAGCTATCGGGGCTGACCAAGACGCCCAGCGGCTGATTGGGCTTGACCCAGACGCCGGGCTGCACGGCGGGGTCGATGTCGATGAGCACTCCGGCCATCGGGGCGCGCAATGTCAGGCGTTGCAACTCGGCCGCCTGGGCGGCGGACTCGGCTTGCTGACGGTTGAGCTGGCTGGCAATCGAGGCATATTTTTCGGCCCCATCGGCAGTTCCGGGGAGCCCGGCAAGCTGCGCGCGCAAGGCGAGGGTCGCTTTGTGAGACCGTTCGGCCTTGTCGCGTATGACCGGGGAATCCAGAACGACCAAGGTTGAACCGGCTTCGATCGGTTGCCCGGCGAGAGGCATCTCCACCAGCCGGGACGGCAAGGGACTATAGAGCGTGTATTGAACCTCTGCATGCAGCCAGGCGGGCGCCTGAACCTGGGTGCTCCACGGCAAGGCGGCCAATAGCATCAGCGCGCCTGGCCCGAGCAAAAGCAGACGACCTCGCCGCGTGGGGATCTCCTTGCGACGATCCCACCAGACCTTGAGTTCACGCTGGATAGGCATGACGACGAACCATGCAATTTCGACTAGGAACAACAAGATACCCAGCGCCTTGAAAAACAGGTAATACACGGCGACGGCGATGCCGAGAAACACTACCAGGCGATAGATACGGGTGACGATGGCAAAGGCAATGAGAAAACCACGCAGGCGCGGCGCTACGACTTCCGGATCGGGTTCGTCCCAGGACAACAGGCGACGGCGCATCCAGGCTTGCGCCAAGGCACCCGAGCGCTCGTGGAGGTTGGGCAGGTCGAGCCAGTCGGACAGCAAAAAATACCCATCAAAGCGCATGAAGGGGCTGGCGTTGAGGGCCAATGAAATCATCCAACTGGTGGTCGCCAGGAAGAACAGCCCGCTCTTGAGCATTGGGTTTTCGCACAAGGCCCAACCTAGCGTCGAAATTCCGGCAACCAACAGCTCCACGAGAATGCCGGCACCGGCGATGTGAAAGCGTTGACGGCGGTCGGCGAGCTTCCAGGATTCGCTGGTATCGGTGTAGAGCACCGGCCATAGCACCAGGAATGCCACGCCCATGTGCGCGACGCGCACGCCGTAGCGCGTAGCCGTATAGGCATGGCCGAGCTCGTGAAGGCACTTGGTAATCGCCAGGGCTACCAGATAACCGACCAGGCCTTGCGGTGACAGGCTTTGCTGGAAGCTGGCAACGAACACATCCCATTGCTGTTCGACGAAGAACAGGCCCAGCACGATGGCGAGGGCGATGCACACCAGAAAGGTCCGGCTGAACAGTGGCGCGACCCAGGGCAGGGTTTTTTCTAACAGGCGCTGCGGACGCCAGAGCGGCACGCGCATGAACAGGTAATTGTGAAGCAACCATTGCCAACCGGTGTGCTTGCCTTGCCGGGCCATCTCTTCCAGGCGTCGGGTACCGGTGACGTCGCTGACATGCAATAACTGATGGCGGCTCAGAAACGCCAACAAGGCCGCCAGTTCCGCTCGGCTGACGTTCAGGGGCGTTTCGGCCGCGAGCGCCTCGAGCAAGCGGGTCGGGCTACCCAGGGACCAACGTGACAGGATCTCGAACTCCAGCCAGCCGATGTTGAAGAACCGGTTACCGACCGGGTCCTGGATCATCCAGGCTGGGGAGCCATCACGTTGCGTGGCCGCGGGAATCAGGCGCAAGTCTTCGCGCACCGCGGGCAGGTGTTCGGGAAGATGTACGTCTGGGTCTTGCAATGTCGATCCGGCCGATGAGCCCGACAGCAGAGTCGCCAGGTCCAGTTCGCTCACAGCCCGCTCCATTCACGCAGGGCGGCCAACGGACGGCGCATGACGTAATAGATCAGCGGTACCGATTCGCCATACAGCTTGGCGGTGCCCTTGAGGCCGATCCGCGCCAACTGGCTGGCATCACCCTGGAACTGCCCCCGAATGCGATACGAGGGAATGTTGTCTGGCGAAAGCGTGGCCTGGTAGCTGGTCTGGATCAGGCTGGCGGTCAAGGGCGATAGCGGCGCAACGTGCAGGAACAGACGAATTTCAGAACCGGTATCGAGGTTGATGGCATTGGCCACCGGGAGCCAGACCAGCACCCCCGCATCTTGCGGGTCGGCCAGCTGGATGATGCGCTCGCCAGTGACCACCGGCTTGCCGATCCAATCATTGGTGTCGCCAAATATCGCGATGCCGTCGCGTGGCGCTCGGACCACATTGCGCTCAAGCATTTCGTCGAGCCAAGCGACCTCGGCCTGTTTCTCCTGCACTTGCCCATTGAGCGCGGCCAGCTCGCCCTTGCTCTGTGCGCTTTCGAAGGCTTTTTGCGCAGCGAGCAGCGCTTCGGACCGGGCGACTTCCAGCGCTTGCCGGGCAACGGCGCGGCGATTGCGCAGGGTCGTGTCGTCGAGGCTGAACAGCGGTTGATCCTTTTGCACCAACTGGTTGGGCTGCACCAGGAACTCGTGCACCACGCCATCTTGCGGGGAGGCGATGGCCATCGCGTTATGGGCTTCGATTTCGGCCGGTGCCAGGGCGCTCAGTCGGACCGGCACCAGGCACGCCAGGGCCATGGCCGTCCCCAACGCCAATAAACGCCACGGGCGCTGTCGCCAGACTTGCCAGCGGGCGCCGAGCGTGGGGCGTTTGTTGGTCAGCGCCGCGAGGCAGTAGGCATAGGTTTGCCCCAGTCTGGCGAGCAGGGCCTGGGTGTGTTCGTCCGGCTCGGTATCGCAGGCAAGCAGCAACATGCCACGACGTGAATGATCGCGAGGCGGTAGCGGTACGCACAGCAGATGCATCGGCATCCATTCGGTCCAGCCCTCGGCGAAGCTTTCGGGAAGGTCCCGGGCTCGCAACAGATGCAAGACGGTGGCTGGTGTCGATTCGGCCGATACCGCGGGCTGCGTCCAGAGATGCTGGGCCAGCCTCTTGAGCCAGACGGTAAACGGTGTCTCTTCGGGCAGCACCGCCAAGCTGGAAACGTTGCTCAGCGAGGGCTTGCCCAGCACATCGCTGACAAATACATAGCCTTGGCGATAACGCAAAAGTTGCCACGTTTCGTTGACCATCACAAAACCCAGCTCGGCGGTACTGCGCGCTTCTTGTGCGCGCTGCTCAAGATGCAGCAGCACCGCGACCGGGTTGGGCGCTGTATTGGTTTGGGCGTTCATTGCGGTGCTTCGAACAGCGCAGTGCCACTCATGCCCGCGAGCAGATCGACGGGCCGGCCTTCGATCACCCCTTCAAGCTCGATGGTCTGGCTGACGGCGTCGACCTGGCCGTTGATGGCGCTGACTTTTGCGGGATAACGTTTGCCGGTCTCACCCAAATCAACCTGGAAGGGCAGGTCGGGCTTGAGCCAGACCAACCATTTGGAAGGTACATTCACACGTACCTTCAATGGCCCTTTGCTGATGATGTCGAGCAGTGGTTGGCCCAGGTTGACGCCCTGAAAGGCTTTGACCTGAACCTTGACCACGCGCCCGTCGAACGGTGCGAGCACATTGCATTGTTGTTGCTGGGCCCGGTACTGGGCCACCTGGGCAGCGGCTTTCTCTGCGGCACTGGCGGCCAGCGAAACTTCCACCTCGCCGGCGGACTGCAACCCTTGCAAGCGCAACTTGGCGTCATGGGTTTCACGGGCGGAGCTCAGGTCGGCCTGGGCCATCTTCAGGCGAGCGACCTGTTCGTCGCAGTCGAAACTGACGAGCACGTCACCCTTGCTGAACGTCGATCCCAGCGACGCGTTGACCGCGCGTACCCGCCCCACCAGCTGGCTCGCCAGGGTGGTTTCCTGGTCGGCCACCAGCAGCACGCGTACGCCGGCATCGGTTTCGCTTTGTGCCCATGCCGGTTGCGCTGACACGACCAGACCGAGCAACGAACCGCCGATCACAGAAAGAGAAGCACAACGTGATCGGATCTTCATTTCGAGGCCACCTGTGTTGGGCCCGATTTCAACCACGCGCGCAAATTCGGCACTTCAGCGACCGTGGCGGCTTCGCAGAATGCGTTCAAGGAATCTCTGTCTGGCTGGGCGCGCAACGTGCTCTGGTAGTGACTGGTGCCTGCCACGCTTCCGTCGGCACGGCGCAGGCTGACGCTCCATTCACCGCGACGGATACCGTCCTGAACGTTGGCGATACGCAGTTGCATGATCAGCGTAGGCCCGGGCTGGCTGTTTTCGGCAAGCACGAACTGGTTGCGTTTCAATGCTTGGCGAGCCACTTCGAGCATGTCATTGGCTGCCCGAGCATCGCCTGAGTATTCCAGGCGTACCGCCAGCGGTTGCTGCGAAGGCAACTCTCCGATCGCCGTCGTGAACGCCTGGCGTTCTGAACGGCTCAGGCTTTCCTGCAGTTGTTGCGAGAGTTGCTGCAAGTCGCTGGCGTCGCGCACGTCTTCGGGTAGCACGTCCAGGCCCAGGGAGTTGTAGATGCGCCCGAAAGCGGTCTGCGCCGTGGCGTAGGCCGAGTATCGCTGGAACTGTGCGAGCAGGGCGCGGGTTTCGGTGCGAATGACTTCAAGCTCGGAATCGGTGCGGGACGACACCGAAGCGCGGGCGAACTTGGCCATGCGTTGATCGACCTGGCTCGACTGGTCGGCCAGGTCGTAATCGACCAAGGCGAGCTTGTAGCGCTCCACCGAGATGCGCACTTGTGTCAGCACGGCCATCGAGAGCGCAAGGCGGCGCGCGTTGTCGGTTTTTTCCTGGGAGGCGCTGGCTTTTTGCGTGGCCGGGATGGCCGCCAGCTTGAACAGGTTGGCGCTGACCTGTACGCCGCTGTCGACCCAGTTGCTGTTATAGAGATATTTGTTGGAGTCGTACTGATCGTTGATGTTGATTCCAAGGCTGGGCAGCAGTGCCAGCAATTGGCGTCGCGCTTCGTCCGCCGAAATGCGCTTGCGATAGTCTTCCTCACGCAGCTCAGGACGCGCCTGTAAGGCGATTTCCTCAAGTTTGGCCATGTCGACCGGGACGCCAGGCAGCGAGGGCTCGCTTTCCTCAGCCAGCGTGAATTGGGTGCCCGGTGGAATGCTCATCAGCGCGGCCAATTCGCGTTTGGCGAATTCCAGATCCTGGCGGCGAGCGTTGAGCAAAGTGGTCGCGTCCAGCAGGGCGCTTTGGTAAGCCAACGCCTGTGCCGGCGGTAGCAGACCCTGTACCTCGGCCTCCCGTGATTTGCCCAGCGCCAGACGTACACGGTTCAGCAGCTCGTCGGCCTGGCTTTCAATACGCTGGGCGCCCAGGGCGCGCCAGTAGGAGGTGCGCAAGTCCTGCAGAACCGTTTGCATCACGCGTCGGCGTCGCTCCTCGGCGATCAGGTATTGGTCGGCACTCTGCTTGGCGCGGTAGTAGCTGACGCCAAAGTCCAGCAGGTTCCAGGAAAACTCAGCGTTGGCCAGTGTCCGGTTACGCTCGACGGAGGAGGAGGGGATCAACGAAACCGTGTTGGTTTCAATGCCGACGCTCGTACCACCCGACTCGTTGTTGCGCGACGTGTAGCCAGCCGAGACCAGCATCTTGGGAAGCATGTCGTAACGTGAAACGTCATGCAGGCCCGCCGCCAGAGCCGATTCCATCAACTTCAGGCGATAGTCGAGGTTGTATTTGAGCGAGCGTGCCAGCGCGTCGGCGAAGGTCAATGGCCCCTTGATCGGTTCCTGGTCGGCGTAAAGCTGGAGCTGGTCCCCGGCCACTCGTTGGTGAATTTCATCTTGTTGCAACGGTTTCGGCGCAACGGAGCAGCCCGCCAGGCCGATAACCATGGCCGCGACCCAGCCTGCGCCCAGTACTGAACGATTTTGTTCCATCAAAGACATGTGATTACCGTTTTTATAAGGAAAGTAGAGGACGTTGGGTCAACCTTTGCGCTGGGGCGCCGGTAGCCGTTCGACTTGAGTGGACGAATGAGGCTGGCGCTGTTTGGCGGCCTGGCTGATTTGGTCACTGAAGGAAACGGCCGCCTTGGGCTGATCAGACGGCGGGCTGGGCTTGACTTCTCTTGCTGAAGGCTCTTCAGCCCCAGGCTGCAAGGCATCGAAATCGCCGAACAAGCTATGGCCACCGGTGAAATACAGGCTGTCCTTGAATTTGAGCGAACCTTCCTGGTAATCGACGGTTTTTTGCGAATCCTGTACCGCCAGCGTGACGTGCAGATTAGGAACGAAACCGAGGCCGATCCCGATCGACTCCGAACGTATTTCGCCGCTGTAGGCTTCGGCATAGCCGGAGCGCAGCGGGTCGAGTCGTTCATCGGCCTGGATTTGCGAATCCATCACCGGAAGCGTGACGAACAAGCCCGGCACCATGTCGCGCCGTACGCTCAACGAATCAAGCTGCCAATCCGGGTATTCATGACGCAGAACGTCGCCGGTGGGCGCGTTCCGATCCGTCGAGACATCGGACGTGGGCGGCAGCGGCAATGTCGAGGAGTCCATGCGCAGCCTCAATTGCGCCGTTGCGAAGCCGCCATGGTCGTCGGTGATCCGGTAATCGATGGTCGGCACCGCGCCGAGATAATTGGCGTTCGGTGTAAATACGAAGCGGCCATCGAGGTCGAGCCTAATCGTGCCGACGCCTGGGATTGCCACGCTGTCGCCGGCCGCGAAGGTGCCGGTCACGCCATCCACGGTGAAGTCGACCACATGAATCGCATCGTTCTCGGGGTCGCTGTCGTTGCTGAGCACGCTGCCCCTGATCGGGTCTCCTTGGGGCGCGCTATGAACGCCGTCGTTGACGGCCACGGGCGGCTCATTGATATGGATGCGCACTTGGGCGGTGTCGCTGCCACCCACGCCATCGCTGATCACGTAGGTGATCGTGACATCGCCCGTGACGCCGGGTGCCGGGGTGAAATCCAGGGTTCCGTCTGGGTTGATCGTAACGCTGCCGTCAGCGCTCTGGGCGTGGGTGACGGTGAGCGGATGGCCGCTCGGATCGGTGTCGTTGGCCAACACCTGTATGGATTGGATGGGCGTGTCGCGGTCCGTGAGCAACACCCCGTCATCGTTGGCGACAGGCGTGGAATTGACCCGGATGGTCAGGTCGGCATTGTCGGTACCGCCCGCGCCGTCGGTGATGCTGTAGGTCACCACCGGCACATCGCCGTGGAAGGTCGCAACCGGCGTGAAGAGGTAACTGCCGTCGGCGTTGAGCGTCAGGGTGCCGACACCGGTAATGGTTGCGGTATCGCCAGGATTGAAAGTGCCCGCAACCCCCGCGACGGTAAACCCGGCGACGCTCAGCGGATGACCTTCCGGATCACTGTCGTTGGGCAGGACGTTGCCGCTGGCCGACGTGCCCTGCTGGACGGTTTGCAGCCCATCGTCTACCGCCACTGGCGGCGCGTTGACCCGAATCGTCAGGTCGGCGCTGTCGGTACCGCCCACGCCGTCGGTGATGCTGTAGGTCACCACCGGTACATCGCCGTGGTAGGTGGGGATCGGCGTGAAGAGGTAGCTGCCGTCGGCGTTGAGCGTCAGGGTGCCGACACCGGCAATGGTTGCGGTATCGCCAGGATTGAAACTGCCGACTACCCCCGCCACGGTGAACCCGCCGACACTCAGGGGGTTGCCGTCCGGGTCGCTGTCATTGGGCAGGACATTGCCGCTGGCCGGATCGCCTTGCTGGACGGTTTGCAGACCATCGTCCACCGCAACCGGTGGCGCGTTGACCCGGATGGTGAGGTCGGCGGTGTCGGCGCCGCCCGTGCCATCGGTGATGCTGTAGGTCACCACCGGCACATCGCCGTGGAAGGATGGCGCTGGTGTAAACAAGTAGCTGCCGTTGGCATTGAGCGTCAGGGTGCCGACGCCGGCAATGGTGGCGGTATCGCCAGGATTGAAAGTGCCGACGACCCCCGCGACGGTGAACCCGGTGACACTCAAAGGGTTGCCGTCCGGGTCGCTGTCATTGGGCAGGACATTGCCGCTGGCCGGATCGCCTTGCTGGACGGTTTGCAGGCCATCGTCCACGGCCACCGGCGCGGTGTTGAGGTGGATGGTGATGGTTTGCGTCGCGATTTTCCGCCCTTCGGCGCCTTGGTCCTGGCCGCTGCCGGCAGTGCCGCTGTCGGTGGTGTTCGGGTTCTGGTCGTTGAGCACGAAGTCGACGGCTACGTCGGCGCTGGCCGATGTCGAGGCGTTGGTGTTGCTGTAGGTGACGGCGCCCATCACTTTGCCGACCACTGAACCGTCGGCATCGGCGTTGAAGGTGACTTGCAGCGTGCCCGAGGCATTGCTGATGCTGCCCACGACCACCCCGTCGACGAGCAGGTCGCTGCCGTTGACCTGAACACCGACCGCATCGTTCCCCGCATCGCTGTCGAAAAGGCCAAAGACATCATCGGCATTGCCGCCGCCCTGACGGTTGATGGTCAGCGTCGCGCCCTGCCATTTGTCAGCACTCACATCCAGTTCGAGGTCGCTGACGGTCACATTGCCGTCGCCATCCAGACGAACGGGGTTGCCGCCCTTGGTCACGGTTTGCGAGCTGTCGAGGCCCGAGGCCAAAGGCGCATCGTTGACCGGCAGCACGGTTACATTGATCGTGCGGGTGGTGATCAGCGCGGCGGTGGTGCCGTCGGCGTAGTCGAAATCGCCCGGGTTCTGGTTGGCATCGTCGGTGTCGCCGGTCAACGCTCCAGGACGCTGCCCGGTGCTGCCGCCATCGTTGACGGAAACCGTCACCGTGAAGTTGCCCGTGTAGTCGCTGCCTGCCGGCGCGCCCGTGGCCGTCGGGTAAGTAATCGTCAGGGCCTGCAGACGAGCGTTGACTTCGGCTTGGGTGGCCCCGCTGATCGTCACCGTATCGCTGCCCACACCGCTGATCGAACCACCACTGCCGCCCACGCCGGAAATCACCCCCTGGCTGACGTGTACGGTGGCCGAGAACGTATTGGCACCGTTGGCGTCCGGGTCACTGATGGTGAACCCACCCACGCTGCCGGTCAGGTTGAGGGTCGCCGAGCCTTCCCTGACGGTGACGTCGCTGGCGGTAACCTGGGTCGGGTCGTTGAGGCTGGAAACAAACAGCATCCGCGTGTTGCTGCCCATATTGAGCGTGAGCGAGCCAGGCAACGCCGCGTAGGGATCGATAACGGTGGCGGGGACCACGGCGGTCGAAGCACCGGACGGATTCAAGCCGCCGTTGGCCAGACCACTGGCGTCCAGCACGCCGGTGGCAACGTCGCGAATGCGGTCGTCGGCAATCACCTGCACCCTGTAGCTGGTGTCGGTGTTGGCAAGGGTGCCGCTGAGGGTAACCTGCAAACCCGCGAGGTAAGCATTGACGTTGGCCAGGCTGCCGCGGATGACCAGTGCACTGTCGGTGCCGGAATGGGTGTCATCGATTTCGAAGCTGGTGTGATCTTCCGTGGGCGAGCTGGTGGAGCCGAGAATGATGTCGGTGTAGCTCGCTTGGCTCAGCGGCACGCCATTGGCATCGGTCAGGCGCACGGTCACCTGAGTGAAGTCCTGTTCCGGCGAAGCGCTCTCGCCTGGCGGTGCGCTGATGCCCCCACCGTCGTTGTAGTCTCGATCCGAGACCGAGAACCCCGGCACGGCCACCGCTGCGCCGCTTTGGCCTATCGCCAGGCTACCGCTGCCTGCCGTTACGGTAGGGGCGTCGTTGGTCGCTTGCAGGGTGATTGCCAGTTCGCTGGTCTGGGCGGGCGACGCAACGCTGCCACTGCCCACGTCACCACCGATGGCGGCGGTGCCTTCGTTCAATTGCACGCTGAGTGTAACGTCGCCAGCAGCGGCACCGTTGTAGTCGTGGTTGGCGTGGGCTGCGCTGGTGTAGGTCAAGCCAGTGCCGGCGGCGTTGAGCAGCGACTGGATATCGTCGGCACGCCCGATCAGGGTCACGCTGTTGCTGTTGTCGCCACTGATGTTCACCGTCCGTCCTGACGGCAGGGTGATGGTGGTCTGCGTACCCGCGCCGCCAATCCCCAGTATGCCTTGGCCCGATGGCACGCTGACCGTCACGGAGACCGGAACGTCGAGGGCCGTGGACTCGGTATCGACCACCGAGATGCCGGTGACGGCGGTCGAGCGATCTTCGTTGATCAGTTGGGACGCCGGGATGCCCACGCTGGGCAGGCTGTTGATTGTCGACACGCGGACCAACACGCTGGCCTGTGCCAGGTTGAGGTCGGTGCCGGTGACGCTGTCGGTGTATCCATCGAATTCAACGGCGGAGATCGGCTGCCCGTTGCCGCCGGGGGTGGCCGCCTGGTTTTCGCTGCCGCCATTGGCCCCCGTCGTCAGGTTGCCGCCGGCGTCACGCAGCCGGTCATCGACCACGACCTGGATGCGGTATTGATGGTCCTCGTTGCTGGGGTCGTTGACGCTGGCGGTCAGGGTCGCCAGCGCCGCGTTGACTTCGGCCCGAGTGCCGCGAAGGACCAGGTAATCGCCATTGCCGTCTTTATCGGCGTCTCGGGTAGCGCCGCCGCCCAGGCCGACGGAGAGGGTGACGCCCGCATACTCGCCCGCCGTGAAAGCGGTGCCGTCGGTCTGGGTCAGCCGCACGATGACTTGCACCGAATCCTGCGTGCCGACGCCGCTCAAGTCATCGAGATCGCCCACCGTGAAGCCGCCCACCGGATTGTTGCCAGCGACGGTGCTGTCGATATTGACCGGGTTGTTGGGGGCAGAGACCGTTGGCTTGTCGTTGGTCGGCAGGATTTCGATGTTGTAGGTCGATGCCGTGGCGGTGACGCCCTGGGCGAATGAGCCACTGTCGTTGGCGCTGAAATCACCGTCACTGACGATGTAGGAAAATGAGTCGTTGCTGGTTTCACTGCCGTCATGTTGATAAGTGACGCGATTGGCGTCCAGGTCGGCTTGGGTGAAGACCGAGCCGAGCCCGAGGACGACGCCGTTGAGCATCAACCTGCCATGCTCCGGAATAGCGGTGAGCCGGTATTGGCGCTGTAGGCTGGAGTTATCGTCATCGCCGTACACAAGGTGCGCGCCGCCCACCGAGCCATTTATCGTCCCGGATCCATCGGCATTGGCATAACCCGATGCACCGCCGATCACTGCCGATTCCCCTTCGTGGATGGCGCCCGCTTCACCGGCGACCAGTTGGGATTTGGAATTGAACGCGGGCGCATCGTTGACCGGTGATATGGTGATCGGCACCACCAAAGCCGAGCCGGTGCTGGATTGGTTGGTACCCGCTCCGACGGCCACGCCCTGGTCGTCAACGGGCACCACGGAAAAACTGTCAGTAAAGTTTTCGCTGCCGTCATGGACGTACTTCAGGTCGCCCGCGGCCAATTGCGCCGAGGTCACGGTCTGATTCAACGTCACGGTCACGCCGCCAAGCGTCAGGTGACCGAATTGTGGCAGCGCACTGATCTGCAGGATGACGTCGTTGCTCGTGGCGTATTGGGTGCCGCCGCTGGCATCGGCTTGTCTGTCGGTATCGGCGACCACGATGTTGCCGTTGGTAATGGTGACGGTGCCGCCTTCGGCCGTGAATACCCGATCGTCATTGGTGGCGGTCGGTGTGTCGTTTTTCGGCACGATACTGAGGCTGAAATTTTCGGTCGCGGTGGTCAGCGTCCCGTCGGAAACCGAGAATTGGAAGTTGTCGACAAAGTGTTCGTCGCCGCTGTGCTGGAACGTAACGCGTCCGGCGTCCACGTCGGCCTGGGTGAAGGTGCCAAAAGCACCGATGGCGACACCGTTGAGCAGCAATGTGCCGCTGCCCGGCGTGACCAGCACCCGGTAGGTCAAGCCGTCGGCGGGGGTGAAGTCATCGGTGGCGTTGAGGTCGGCGGTCGTCAGTGTGTAGCTGGCGGCTTCGTCGATCGTCGCGGTTTTGTCGCCGCCGCTGACGGGCGCCTGGTTAGGCGCGGGGTCGGCCGGCAGTGCCCCCGGCAACGTCGATGGCTCGGCCGGCACGTGGACGTTGAACGTCTTGACCGTCAACGAGCTGTTGGCCGCGTCGGTGTCGTAGATACCGCCATCGCGCGCGCTCGGATACAGGCGTACGCCGCCGTCCTTGACGGTGAAACTCATGCTGTCGGTTCGCGCCGTGCCGGTATAGGCCCGAACGTGATAGACCACGTTGCCTGCGTTGATGTCGGCCTGGGTAAAGCTCGATCCCACCACCAGCAACCCACCGTTGAGCGTGAAATAACCGACGTTCCTGTCGGGCACGGCGGTGAGCGTATACCTGAGGCTGGAATCAAAGGAGTCGTTGTCGGTGACCTGCAGCATGGCGTTGGTGACGACGCGAATCGTTTCCCCAGGATTCAGGTTCTGGTCGATGCTGTGATTCAGGACCGGATCGTCGTTGTTGGGCAGGATGGTGAGATCGACGGTCAACGTCGACGTCTTGGGCACACCGGTGCCGCCGCCATCATCGGTGACATTGAGCAAGAAGCTATCGGTGGCGCCGGCCCCGCTGGCTTCGCTGCCGTCGTGGCTGTAGGTGAGCTTGGAGAGGTCCAGGATGACGAAGCTGCTGTCGGTGATCACCACGCCGTCATAGCGCAACGTACCGTGGGTCGGCAGGGAGTTGAGCGTATAGGTGAAGTCGACACCCGGGGATTGATCGGGATCGCCGATCTGGATCGTGCCACGGGGCGTGCCGATCGGGCTGACCAGATTGCCGTTGTCGGTCAGGTTGACGCTTTGCTCGCCCTCGATGATCGTGATGGTGCCGCTCGATGTCGGCGCCTGGTTCACCGGATTGACGTGAACCTGCACGTTGTGGTCGTGAACGACGCCGCCGGCGCCGTCATCGATGGTAATGGTGAAACTGTCGGTGAGGCCCGCGGGATTGATGACCTGGTCGCCATTGTGGCGATAGCTGAGGTTGGCGATCTGGTCGATGGAAAAACTCGACCCTACCCCTAGCTCCTTACCGTTGAGCAACAAGGTGCCATTGCTCGCCAGGGAGGTGAGCTTGATGATGACCTGTTGCTGCACGTTATCGACGTCGGTCATGCCCAGGTTGCTTTGGGTGAAGCCCTTGCCGTCGGGGGAGCTGGTGGCCGGCGAGAAATTCGCCGTCCCGCCTTCGTCCACCTGCAACGCCGGGCCACTGCCGGAAATCGTCGGCGCGTCATTGACCGGGGTCAGGTTGATGTCGATGGTTTTGCTGGTGGTATTGCTGCCGTCGTTGCTGGTCAACGTAAACGAGGCAGCACCATTGAAGTTGCTGTCGCCCCGGAACGACATGCCGTTCAAGGCGGCGTTGATGTCTGCCAGCGAGCCGCTGAAACTGATGCTGGCGCCGCCATTGCCGGTCAAGCCGGTGAGGCCATTGGTACTGGCCAGGTTCAGCGTGCCATGGCTGGCATTCAAGGTGACGTGTTGTGTTGCGCTATCGGTGTCGCTGACGCTGATGCCGCTAATCGCGACGGAAGCATCTTCGGCGCCGCTACGTGCCACGACCGCAGTATCGGCGATGACCGCCGCCGCGCCGTCGAATAGCATTCGTTGTTCAAGGGCGAAAAACCTGTTGCGTGATACTGGAGATACATCACTTCCGGGTTTGGTGTTCTTCACCGTTTCGCCCCTGATTTTTTTTCTTATCTATATGTCCTTCGCCTGTTTCGTCGGACACCTGCGTTATCGCAGTCTCGTCCGCTTGCGCCTTCGTCTCCATGTCTCGGGCGGGTATGGCAAATACCAAGTGCGCCTGTTTTATCGGCGCCTGCAAGCCGATCTTTAGCCCCATGATCCACATCTTTTCGAGTCGCTGCATCGCCTTGATCCGACGATGCGTACTGGTCGCCAGAGGAGGCGAAAGCCCGCCACTTTCGTTGGTTTGTAGGACGTTGCTGTAGCCTTTCGGTCGAGAATCGTCATTTGTTGGGTAATTGCAGCCCGACACATCCCACAATCCAATCGCACTTTCCTACCCCGCGCGGGATAATACGGCCCTGCCTGGGGTCACAAGCTTTTCCCCTCGCTGGGTATTGGCGTGCCAGAAGGATCGAACGCAATGACAGATTGGCTCCAGAGCTATGGAGAAATGGCTGAAAGGGTGCGCCGTCACGATTGGAACGACACCTCCCTCGGACCCTTCGAAAAATGGCCAGATGTGCTCAAGACCACCGTGGCGCTGAGCTTTGCGTCCCATTTTCCCCAAGCAATCGTTTGGGGCCCCGAGCTGGTCATGCTGTACAACGATGCGTTCTTGCCCATCCTCGGTAGCAAACCCGAAGCATTGGGCCGTCCGTTCGATCAGGTTTGGCAGGAAGCCTGGAGCGATATCGGGCCGATCGTGGGCGCCGCCTTCGAGGGACAAGCGACCTATATCGAGAATTTTCCGTTGGTCATCGAACGTGGCGGTGGCCCCGAGAAAGCTTTTTTCACGTTCTGCTACAGCCCCATCCGGGATCAGTTCGGCAAGGTCGTGGGTATGCTGGACACGGTCACCGAGACGACTTCCACGGTGCTCATGACCCAACGCCTGGCGGTGCTCGATGCCATTGGCAGTGCCGTGGCCAATGCAACGGATCCGCAGGCGATCATGGCAACCACCGCGCGCATTCTCGCGGCGCACCTCAACTTGTCCAACTGCGCCTATGCCGATATGGATGAGGACGAGGATGGCTTCACGATTCGTGGCGATTGGGCGAGGGCTGGTTCGCCCAGCATCATCGGGCATTACCGTCTGCTGGATTTCGGCCGGTTGGCGGTCACCAATCTGCGGGCCGGCAAACCATTGGTGATCAACGACAACCTGACGGAGCTGGCGCCTGAGGAAGCGGCTGCGTTCCAGTCGATAGGCATCGCGGCCACCATTTGCGTCCCGCTGATCAAGGATGGTCGCTTGACGGCGCTGATGGCGATCCATGACAAAACACCGAGAACCTGGACGTCGAACGACCTGACGTTGCTGATGGAGGTCACCGAGCGCTGCTGGGCCCACATCGAACGCGCCCGTGCGGACGCTGCGGTGCGTGAAGGCCTGGCGGCACTGGCCGAACTGAACGCGACCCTGGAACAACGGGTCGAGGAGCGCACGACGCGGCTGCAACAGACCGAAGCGGCGCTTCGCCAGTCGCAAAAGCTCGAAGCCATCGGCCAGCTCACCGGTGGCGTGGCCCATGACTTCAACAACCTGCTGACCATCATCCGGTCCTCGGTCGACTTCCTGCGCATGCCCAACCTGTCCGACGAGCGCCGGCAGCGCTACATGGTCGCGGTTTCCGAAACGGTGGAGCGGGCTTCGAAGCTGACCAGCCAGTTACTCGCGTTTGCACGGCGACAGCCGTTGAAGCCGGAAATCATCGACGTGGGCAAGCAAGTCCAAAGCCTGGGGGACATGCTGGAAACGGTCACGGGGGCGCGCATCCACGTCAAGGTCCAATTGTGTGAAAAGCCTTGCTACATCCGCGCGGATCTGAGCCAGTTCGAGACGGCGCTGATCAACATGGCCTTGAATGCCCGGGATGCCATGAACGGCCAGGGAACGTTGTGGTTGAGGCTCGATTGTGGGCACAGCATGCCGCCGATCCGAGGCCATGCCGGGGCAGGGCAGGCCTTCGCCGCCATCGCCCTGGAGGACACCGGGACGGGAATCGACCCGCAAATACTCGAGCATATTTTCGAACCGTTCTTCACCACCAAGGAAGTGGGCAAGGGCACGGGGCTGGGGTTGTCCCAGGTATTTGGTTTCGCCAAGCAGTCGGGAGGCAACGTCGATGTTTCCACCGTCGTCGGTAAGGGCACCGTCTTCACGCTGTATCTCCCGGAAGTCGAACCAGAAGGAGTCCAGGCGCCCAAACGCGAGGAAACCACGCCTATGGTGCTGGAGAAGGGCCGGCGTCGGGTATTGATCGTGGAGGACAACTTGGAAGTGGGGCGTTTCGCCAACCAGATCCTGCAAGACCTGGGATACGAAACGGCCTGGGCGACCAATGCCGAGCAGGCGTTGGAGATGATTGGCCAGGATGCGACGAGGTTCGACGCCGTATTCTCCGATGTCGTCATGCCCGGCATCAGCGGAATCGCCCTGGCGAGGGAATTGCACAAGCGTCGCCCGGAGCTGCCGGTGGTGTTGACGTCTGGTTACAGCGAGGAGCTGGCTCGAAGCGGGCATGAAGGTTTCGAGTTTCTGTCCAAACCTTATTCGGCTGATCAGGTTTCCAGGGTTCTGAGCCGCACCATACTGGGCGCGGAGTGAGTGTTTCCTTTTTGAAACAGTGGGTTCCGTTCGTCGGTCAGGGCGGGTTGCGGACAGGCAGTCTGTTGATGACCCGCTAGTCTCACTGACGTGAAGGTCGATATTTATAGGCAATCGTTGTTGCCGGTGTCGGCTTCGTCAAAAGGGGAAATGCGATGGGAGCACAGTACAGCGAGGAAAATGGCGCCGCGTATCCGGTCAACGAAGGTCTACAGTGTGGTCAGTCGGCCTATCGATCGGATTTCGGCGACGAGCCGATCAAGTCCATCAAGACGAGAGTATCCAAGGTACAGCGAGGGGAAAAAGCCAAATTCCTGCCCCGAATACCCGTCAGGAAATAATCGTCAGCGCAGCCCCGTCATCGAATGGGGCTTTTTTTCGCCCGTTCGTTTCGTAAAAACGGGACGTTTCCTGAAATTTTTCATTTTTTTCCTACAGAGATTTGCTTTCACGTTTCTTTCACAGTCGGTCGCGTAGTCTCAGCTCATCCGTTAGAAAGCAGTACCTGCCCGTTTCCCCAGCGGGCTTTTTTTTGCCTGTCATAAAACTACCCCCTTGCTTGTGGTCCAACCGCCATGGCTGTCGCGGTTTGGCGTACACTCGCGCCCGCGCGCGCCGGCCTTTTCCCCCGATGCGGCATTCTTGAGGTTTTTATCATGCGTTTGACTTTGTCCACCTTGGCGCTTGGGCTTGTGCTCGCTCAGGGCGCGATGGCCGCTGGCGACGGTACTGCTGCGGTTGGCGGTGGTCTGGGCGGTGTGTTGGGTAATGTGGTTGGCCAACAGATGGGCGGCAGCACTGGCGCCGCGATTGGCGCGGGTGTCGGCGGTGCGGCCGGTAGTGCGGTGGGCGCGCGCAAGGGCAGCCGTACGGAAGCAGCCATCGGTGGTGGCCTGGGTTCGGCTGGTGGCTCGATCGTTGGCAACCGCTTGGGCGGATCGACCGGATCCACCATCGGCGCGGGCATTGGTGGGGCGGCAGGCGGTGCGCTGGGCAGCAACCTGTCCAACGATAATGATGGACACTCGGGCGGCAAGAAGCACAAGCACAAGCACAAGAAAAAGCATCGCTGAGCGAATCCACGCATTGAAAATACCGGCCCAGCGCCGGTTTTTTCTTATGGGCATTTACCCGGAACGATTAGCTTTCTATCGCCTCGAATTCATACATTCACGTGTGATTGGAGGTGTGCCATGACGCCGGAAACTGAAGGCAAGGAAGAAAAGGGCCCGTCGGGTGTTCCCTTCATCAACGATCCGGGCGTCAACGATCCGGGTAACGAAGACCCTGGTTCCCTGATGGATGATGCTCAGGTTCCCTTGATCGACGATGAAGATGCCGAGGTTGAGGATGAGTCCTACAAATAAGTCCGTCTTGCTTGCGCTTATTGAAAATACCAGGAGGTTGCCATGACTGCTGATACGCCCGTACCCGACGACGAGACGCCGGAATATCCGCTGCGTTCACCCACCGACCCGCTAAGCCGCGACCAGCGACCCCCTGATGACGACGACACTGGAGTCGAGCAGGTGCCAAGCGATGATCAGGATGTCGAGGCGACGCCGGACGATCCGGACATTGCCGGTGACGACGCTTCGGGCACGCCCAGCTGATCCCCATCCGCCCGTCGATTTCGCGGCACCATCGGCGCGCCAGGGTTGCCTGACATGAAGTAATCATCTGAAAAGGAGATTGACCATGATGAAGTCAAACCTGACGGCTCTGGCATTCGCCGGAGTCCTCTGCGCCAGTTCACTGGCGGCTTTCGCCCAATCGTCGGACAACGCGCCCGTGGACAAGGGAGGCATGCCGCCTTCGACGCAGATGGATGCGGGATCCACCACCGACACCACCGGCAACGCCCTGCCACCCGGCTCCGTGGGTGGAGGCAACGGCGGTGATGCCAGCGGCAGCAGCACCAGCCCGGGGACCGGTAGCGGTTCCACCAGCGGCGGCAGCACGATGGGCGGCGGTTCCGGCTCAAGCAGTGGGACCGGCAGCAGCAGCGGTAGCGGCGGTAGCTCAAGCGGCGGCGGGTCGGGCTCCGGCTCAGGTGGTTCCGGCAGCTGACGCACGTTCCCGTCGATCTTCCAACTGTTCGTGACGGGGGGTTGCAGTTGCCAATCCCCCATCACCGTCCTAATAAAATTTCCCGTTGCCTGTATCGAGCGCGCCTCGTTATTCTGCTGAATCCTTTAAGGCGAATACGTTGCGCCGGGCGCACCTGAGCCATCCCTGAAATGCTGAGTTGATAACGGATCAGATGCGATGAATGCACCGCTGAAAAAGTTTGGCCCGATCAAGGCCGTGATTTTCGACATGGATGGCTTGCTGCTGGACACCGAAGGCATCTATACCGAAGTCACGTCCATCATTGCCGAGCGCTACGGGCGCACCTTCGACTGGAGCGTCAAGCAGAACATCATCGGGCGTGGCGCCACGGACCTGGCCAACTACGTTGTCCAGGCGCTGGAGTTGCCAATCACCCCCCAAGAATTCCTGACCATTCGCGAACCCTTGATGCGCGAGCGTTTTCCTCATGCCATGGGGATGCCTGGCGCTGAGGAGCTGGTGCGGCATTTGAAGGCTCACCACATCCCGATTGCGGTAGGGACGAGTTCGGCTCGCCCATCGTTCGAGCTGAAAACCACCCTGCATCGGGACTGGTTCGCGTTGTTCGACTGCATCGTGACCGCAGATGATCCGGAAGTGGGTGCGGCCAAGCCCGCTCCGGATATCTTCCTCACCGCGGCCCGACGCCTGGGCGTCGATCCTCGCGATTGCCTGGTCTTCGAGGATTCGCCGTTCGGCGTCACGGCGGCGAAAGCGGCGGGCATGACCGCCATCGCTATTCCGGATTCGGCCATGGCCGACGAAAAGTACGCCCACGCCGATGCGATCATCCGATCACTCAAACTGTTCCAGCCAAGCCTGTGCGGTTTGCCGGAACTGGAATGGGCTTGATGCGAAAGGGCTGCTGTGCAGCCCTGCGGGTTGCCTCGGATCAGGCGCCGAAACCGCCGTCGATGGTCAGGCTGGCCCCGGTGATATAGGCAGCTTCCGGGCCCGCGAGGTAGGCAACGAAGCTGGCGATTTCTTCCGACGTGCCGTAACGGCCAACCGCCATGAGGTCTATCAGGCTGGAGGCGAAGTCGCTGTCGGCCGGGTTCATGTCAGTGTCCACCGGGCCGGGCTGCACGTTGTTGACGGTGATGCCCCGTGGGCCTAGGTCACGGGCCAGGCCTTTGGTCAGGCCTACCAGCGCGGATTTACTCATGGCGTACGTGGCGCCTCCAGCGAAGGGCATGCGATCGGCGTTGGTGCTGCCGATGTTGATGACCCGGCCACCTTCGCCCATGTGCCGCGCGGCGGCCTGGGTGGCGACGAATACACTGCGCACGTTGACGGCCAGGGTCTGGTCGAAATCTTCCAGCTTGAACTCATCCAGCGGCGCCATTGCCAGCACGCCGGCATTGTTGACGAGGATATCCAGGCGGCCAAAAGCCTCGACGGTGGCGGCGACGGCGTTGCGCACGGCGTCGGCGTCGGCGCTGTCAGCCTTGATGGCCAGGGCCTTGCCGCCCGCTGCGGTGATGCTGTTCTGCAGTTCTTCGGATTTTGCGCCAGAGCTGACGTAGGTAAAGGCGACTGCCGCGCCTTCCGCAGCCAGGCGCTTGACGATGGCGGCGCCGATGCCACGGGAACCGCCTTGGACCAATGCGACTTTGCCGTTCAGTGCTTGGGTATTCATGATGTTCTCCATAAGGTGCCGGGGCGAGGTGCCGCGGTGATGGGGCGAGTATCAAGACTAGGCTATCGGCTGGGTAGACCTTCGTTGATATAGTCTGTGTAAACCCAAAGTTGATAGTGGGCGCCATGGAGAGTTTCAGCAGTATCGAATGTTTTGTTCGCAGCGCCGAAGTCGGCAGCTTTGCCGAGGCGGCACGACGTTTGGGCGTGACCCCGGCAGCGGTGGGTAAAAGCGTCGCCAAGTTGGAGGCGCGGATGGGGGTGCGCCTGTTCCAGCGCAGCACCCGCAGCTTGAGGCTGACCGAAGCCGGCCAGTTGTTTCTAGGAGAAGTTGGCAGCAGTTTCAACACCATCCAGAATGCCGTCGCCAACCTGGCCAGCGCCGGCGGACAACCGGCGGGAACGCTGAAAGTGAGCATGGGCACGGCGTTCGGGCGGTTGTATGTCGTGCCGTTGTTGGGGAAATTGCTGCGCAGGTACCCGGCGATCAGCCCGGATTGGCATTTCGATAACCGGCAGGTGGACTTGATCGGCCAGGGCTTCGACGCGGCTATCGGCGGCGGTTTTGAGTTGCCTCAAGGCGTCGTTGCTCGAAAATTGGCCGTGGCCCACCGGGTGCTGGTTGCGTCAGGCGATTATTTGCAGAAATATCCAGGGATCATCGAGCCCGGGGATCTGGCGCACCATCGAGGCATTCTTATTCGCTCGCCCCAAACCGGGCGTGTCCGTTCATGGCAATTGACCAGCCGCGACCAACAACATAGCCCGCTCATGCTTAAACCCGGCATGACAATGAGTGATTCAGAGGCCGATTGCGCCGCCGCGGCTCAGGGGTTGGGCATCGGTCTGGTCAGCATGCCAGTAGCTCTTCCCTTCCTCGACAGCGGCGCCGTGCAACGGGTCCTGCCAGACTGGTACGTCGATGATGGCAACATTTCCATCTATTACGCTGAGCATAAACTGTTGCCAGGCAAGACTCGGGCGTTCGTGGACTTCATCATTGAGCAGTTTGGCGAACAGGGGTTGGCTCGGCGGTTTAGCGCGGTCTGATTTGGACGTTGACCGAAGTTGGCTCTAATCGCGAGCAAGTTCGCTCCCACAGGATTTCGCAATAACACAGTTTGTGTGGCCGCTGGAATCCAGTTGGGAGCGCGCCACGGTCTAGAGCCGCACACTCACCGCCCAAACCGCCCCGGCCAGCCGATGATGTTCTTCGGCCGAGGTGTCGCATAGGTGCGCACCTTAGAGGTGGACAACCCCAGCCGCACCAGCGATTCGGCAATCGTCACGGCCGCGGTCACCCCGTCGACCACCGGCACGCCGGTGCGCTGGCGGATCTGCTCATCGAGCCCGGCCATGCCGCCGCAGCCCAGGCAGATCACTTCCGCCTTGTCCTGCCTGACCGCCAGTTCGGCCTGCTGCACGATCGCTTCCACCGCCCGTTGCGGGTCCTCTTCAAGCTCCAATACCGCAAGGCCGCTGGCCCGCACCGAGGCGCAGCGATCGAACAGGCCGGAGAGTTTGAGACGATCTTCGATCAGCGGCACTGTGCGGTCGAGCGTCGTGACGACCGAGTAAGCGTGGCCCAGGAACATGGCGGTGCTGGCGCCAGCGTCGGTGATGTCCACCACCGGCACGTCGAGCAACTCCTGCAAGCCCTCGCGACCATGCTCGCCGTAGCCGGCCTGGATTACCGCATCGAAGGGTTGGTCATAGGACATCACCCGGTCCATGACGGCGATGGCCGCCAGGTAGCTCTCGAAGTTGCCTTCGATGGAATCGGCACCGAAATGCGGCGTGAGTCCAATGATCTCGGTACCCGGCGCGGCGACGGCCTGGGCTTGTCGGGCAATGGCCTGGGTGATGGAATCGGTGGTGTTGACGTTGACCACTAGAATTCGCATGAGCTATTCCTTTTGAACGAAAACAGGAGGCCCGTACCTGACGAGCCATTTCCATGGATTAATGGCTGACGTTATCCACAGCGATGGATTCGCCGCTTACGTCCTCGTAGTGCGGCTCGCGCTTGGCGATGATCAGGTACAACAACCCTGCAATCGAAGCGCCAATCAGCCAGGAAAATGGTGAAATGCTGTCAAAGCCGGGCACCAGCGCCAGGACAATCGCGATCAGTGCCGCTGGAATGAACGCCGCCACCGCCCGCAGGTTGACCCCGTTGCTGTAGAAATACGCACCATTTGGGTCCTCGCTGTACAGTTGCGGCACGTTGATGCGGCCTTTTCGCAGCAGCCAGTAGTCGACCATGATCACGCCATACAGCGGCCCGAGCAGGGCGCCGAGGCCGGACAGGAAATACACGATCACCAGCGGGCTGTTATAGAGATTCCACGGCAGGATCAGCACGGCAATGGCGGCGCTGATCAACCCCGCGCGGCGGAAGGTCAGGTACTTGGGCGCCAGGTTGCTGAGCACGAACGCCGGGGCGACGAAGTTGGCCATGATGTTCACCGCCACGGTGACGATCAAAAAGGCCAGGCAGCCAAGCACCAGGAAGAACGTATTGGGAATCGAGGCGATGACCTGGGTCGGGCTTTCGATGATCTGGCCGTTGATCTGGAACTGCGCACCGCACAACAGGATGGTAATGGCGGCAAACACCAGAATGTTCACCGGCAAGCCCCAGAAGTTTCCTACGACGATGGTTCGGCGGCACGGCGACGAGCGGGCGAAATCGCAGAAATTCAAAATGAGCGTGCCATAGATCGCCAGCCACAGCGCTCCGCCCGCCAATATGTTGCGCCACATCTCGCCTCCGGTCAGGGGCTCGCGGATCGACCAGGCAATGGTTGCGTCGGCCTGCAGATACATCCAACCGGCAAGTGCCGCGACCGTCACCAGAATTACCGGCCCGGCGAAGCCTTCGTAGCGCCGGACCATCTCCATGCCGTAGGCCAGGATCACCAGTTGCACGAACCAGATGGCCACGAAGCACACCCAACCCAGGCTCGACAGCCCGAGGATGGAGTTCTGGTCGTACTCGGCGAAGCCAGGGTGGACCGCGGTCAACAACACGCGAAATACCACTGAAGCCAGGTACGTCTGAATACCAAACCAGGCGATGGCGATAACGGCCCTGATCAGCGCAGGAATCTGCGCGCCGTGGATACCGAAACTGATCCGGCTGATGACGGGAAAAGGTACTCCAGTTTTCTGCCCCATGTAGCCGGACAGGTTCATGAAGCCATACACCAGTGCCGCGCCGATCCCCAGGGACACTAGGATCTGCCAGCCGCCCAGGCCCAGGGCATAAAGGCCGATGGCGAATGAATAGTTGGCGATGTTGTGTACGTCGTTGGTCCACAGGGCAAAGATGCTGTAGCGACCCCAGCGCCGGCCTTCGACCTTGGTTGGTGCTAAATCCTTGTTATGCAATCTGGGGCTCAAGGCGAGAGGAGCTGCTGCTCGTTCTTCGAGCGCAGTGGTTGGGGAGGGCAGATCCAGCGCGATGTTATTAGAAAGACTTGTACGCATTCCGGCAGGCTCCAGAGTCTCGGGCCACGGTGACTGTGCATGAGCGCGAGGCTCGGCAGATCTTCGTCGCGGCGGCGAGCATCATTGGTTACGGGGCATCTGCAGCCTGTACGGGATAGGGCGCTTCAGGCTTGCGGATCGAAAAGTGTGTGTATTTTGTTTTGTATTTGTATACAAAACACTGGTCGTCTTAAGCCAGATATATGCCACTTCAGGATCTAACGAATAGGTCGTTGATTTCGGTTTGTTATGGATTGCAAGTAACCGCCTGAAATGTCGAAGGTAAAATTTGACCGTTCGAACAGGTATTTATTTTCAACGCTAGCGTCAAGCGGGGGGAGGCAGCAGGTAGGGTTTTAGAGTCGGTGTAACTTTTAGGGGCATTCAAGCGGGGCATGCACACAAAAATGGCACCTGAAGTGACATTTTTGTGTACAGAAAATGAGGAAGGGCTAAACAGTCTTGGATTTGGCGATGATATTGCCGGCGTGCAGCCCGCATTCTTTCTGCGTGGCTTCCTCCCACCACCAGCGGCCCTCGCGCTCATGTTGGTTCGGCAGGACGGGGCGGGTGCATGGCTCGCAGCCGATGCTGATAAAACCGCGTTCGTGCAGGCTGTTATAAGGCAGCTCGAGCATGCGGATATAACCCCAGACTTCCTCGCTGGTCATCTGCGACAGCGGGTTGAACTTATACAGCGTGCGCTCGGGCGTAGAGAATGCCGTGTCGATTTCCAGCACCGCCACCTGGCTGCGGGTGCCAGGGCTCTGATCGCGGCGCTGGCCGGTGGCCCAGGCGCGCACGTCGGTCAGTTTACGCCGCAACGGCTCGATCTTGCGGATGCCGCAGCATTCGCCATGGCCGTCCTTATAGAAACTGAACAGGCCTTTTTGCTTAACGAAAGGGTCCAGTTTCGTATGGTCGGGCGAGATCAATTCGATGTCGATCTTGTAGTGGTCGCGGATCTGGTCGATGAAACGATAGGTTTCCGGATGCAGGCGGCCGGTGTCGAGGCTGAACACCTTGACGTTCTTGTTCAGTTTCCAGGCCATGTCCACCAGCACCACGTCTTCGGCGCCGCTGAAGGATATCCACAGGTCATCGCCGAATTCGGCGAAGGCCAGCTTGAGGATGTCTTGGGGGGACTTGTTGGCATAGGTCGTGGCGAGTTCCACGACGTCAAACGATGGGCTCATCAGGGCGGTTTCCTACAGGTCGGTGGCGCTGGGCGCTCTATATGGGGCTGATGGTAACAAAAGCAACGGGGGCTGGCGCGCTCCTGTGCGTTGCGCGGGCTTCGTCGAATGGCTAGAGTCGGCAAGCCTTTTGTTCGCTCAACCGATAAACATCAAAAAATGGGAGTGTCTTGTGGAAATTGCCTGTCTCGACCTGGAAGGTGTGCTGGTCCCGGAGATCTGGATCGCCTTCGCTGAAAAAACCGGGATTGAATCCCTCAGGGCAACCACTCGGGACATTCCCGACTACGACGTGCTGATGAAGCAACGGTTGCGCATCCTTGACGAGCATGGTCTCAAGCTCTCCGATATCCAGGAAGTCATCGCCACCCTCCAGCCGCTAGACGGCGCCATCGAATTCGTCGACTGGCTGCGGGAGCGGTTCCAGGTGGTGATTCTTTCCGACACCTTTTACGAGTTTTCCCAACCGCTGATGCGTCAGCTGGGTTTCCCGACGCTGCTCTGCCATCGTTTGATCACCGACGACGGCGGGCGAGTGACTGGCTATCAGCTGCGTCAGAAAGATCCCAAGCGTCAGTCGGTCCTTGCCTTCAAGAGCCTTTACTATCGGGTGATCGCGGCGGGAGATTCCTACAATGACACCACTATGCTGGGCGAAGCCGACGCTGGGATACTGTTCCATGCGCCTGAAAACGTCATCCGCGAGTTTCCGCAATTCCCGGCGGTGCATACGTTTGCCGAGTTGAAGCAGGAATTCATCAAGGCTTCGAACCGCCCCCTCGGCCTGTAACACTTCTCAGTGTGGGAGCGAGCCTGTTCGCGAAGCGGTTTGTCAGTCAACATCAATGCTGGCTGAACCACCGCCTTCGCGAGCAGGCTCGCTCCCACAGGGTTTACAGGTTCTGCAAGGTTTCCAGCAGGACCTTCACCTTGGTCATCGACTCCTGATATTCCGCCTGCCAATCTGAATCCGCGACAATCCCACCACCGCCCCAGCAACACACCTGTCCATCCTTGACCAACAAACTGCGGATGGCGATCGAGCTGTCCATTTCCCCGCGCACATCCAGATACAGCAGCGAGCCGCAATACAACCCGCGTCGGGTCGGTTCGAGTTCGTCGATGATCTGCATGGCGCGGATTTTCGGCGCGCCGGTGATCGAGCCGCCGGGAAAGCTACCAGCGATCAGGTCCAAGGCGTCCTTGTCATCCGCCAGTTCGCCGGTCACGCTGCTGACCAGGTGATGCACGTTCGGATAACTTTCCAGGCTGAACAGCTCCGGCACTCGCACCGAGCCGATGCGGCACGTGCGGCCCAGGTCATTGCGCAGCAGGTCGACAATCATCAGGTTTTCCGCTCGGTCCTTGGGGCTGGCCAGCAGTTCGGCGGCGTGGGCCGTGTCTTCCTCGGGCGTTGTGCCGCGGGGTCGGGTGCCCTTGATCGGGCGGGTTTCGACGTGGCCTTCGCTGACCTTGACGAAACGCTCCGGCGACAGGCTCAGTACCGCGCCGCCCTCCGGCAGGCTCTGGAAACCGGAAAAAGGCGTCGGGCAGGCCGCCCGCAGCGCCTGGTAAGCGGGCCACGCATCGCCCTGGCACCGGGCGCGAAAGCGCTGGGCAAAGTTGACCTGATAACAATCGCCGGCCTGGATATACGCCTGGATACGTTCGAATGCCTGCTTATAGGCTTCAGCGCTGAGGTCGGGCGCCATCGGGCCCTCAAGACTGAACGCCTTGGCAGGCGCCGCGAGCGGCTGGCTGAACAGTTCAATCAAACGTCGGCGTTCACTTTCGCCGCAATGGGGATGGAAAACCAGTTGGCTGGTAGCGGCCTGGTGATCGGTAATCAATGCCCAGTCGTACAGGCCGAAACGTGCGTCGGGCAGTTGCAGGTCATCGTGTGCATGGGACGGCAGTGCTTCGAGGTGTCGGCCGAAGTCGTAGCTCAAGTAGCCAATCAGGCCGCCAGCGAAGGGCAATTGCACCGTGCCAGGTAGCTCTGCGTGGCCCAGCTGCGTTAGATGCATCCGAAGACGCTGTAGGAAATGGCCACCGCTTTCATCCGGCAGCACCGCCAGTTGTTCCAGCGGCCAGGCACTGAGCAGGTCATAACGCCCTCGCTCGGCGCTCGGCCGGCCGCTGTCGAGCAGCACGCTTCCCGGGGCATGGCGGATCGCCGCGAAATAATCGGCGGGGTTGGCGTGGTAGGGCAGCGGGTGTACGAAGCAGGTTGGCATGGGCGGGGTGGGTCGGCCGTTCAGGCGGGGTGGCGATTGTAATCCCCTGTAGGAATTGCTCCTAGAGGGATGTCGGTATTGAACAGGTCTGAAGCTTCAATGAGACCCGTGGCGAGGGAGCTTGCTCCCGCTGGGCTGCGAAGCGGCCCCCTGGGCAGTTGAGCGCGATCATTCTGATACACCGAGGTGCTGGGCTTTGGGGTTGCTGCGCAACCCAGCGGGAGCAAGCTCCCTCGCCACAGGGTTCAACCTTCAGCTTCGGTTTTCATCCTCAGCTTCACCCCTCTACCGGCGGAATGTGCCCAAACAATTCCTGGGCAAACGCCACGCGCTCTTCCACGGTTTCGATCACGCCTCGGGCCTTGAGCTCTTCCAGGCGTGCTTCCACGGCATGGGTGCGCAGGGTCAGCCCGCAGTCGTTGGCAATCTGGATGTTCAGCCCGGGGCGGGCGTTCAGTTCGAGGATCAACGGCCCTTTTTCCTGGTCCAGCACCATGTCTACGCCGATGTAGCCCAGCCCGCACAGTTCATAGCAACCGGCGGCCAGTTTCATGAAGCCGTCCCAGTAGGGCAACTGCACGCCATCCACCGCGTTGGTGGTGTCGGGGTGCTTGGTGATGATGTTGTTCAGCCAGGTGCCGCGCAGGGTGAGGCCGGTGGCGAGGTCGACGCCGACGCCGATGGCGCCCTGGTGCAGGTTGGCCTTGCCGCCGGACTGACGGGTCGGCAAGCGCAGCATGGCCATCACCGGGTAGCCCATCAACACGATGATGCGGATGTCCGGCACGCCTTCGTAGCTGATGCTCTTGAAGATCTGGTCCGGCGTCACGCGGTACTCGATCAGCGCCCGGTCACGGTGCCCACCCAAGGAATACAGGCCGGTGAGGATGCTCGAGACGTGGTGCTCGATTTCCTCGTGGCTGATGATCTTGCCGGACACGGTGCGGTAGCGGCCTTCGAAGCGATCGGCGATGACGATGATGCCATCGCCGCCGGCGCCCTGGGCCGGCTTGATCACGAAGTCGGTGCGCCCGCCGATGATCTCGTCGAGCTTGTCGATTTCCTTCTCGGTGGAGATCACCCCGTACAGCTCCGGCACATGAATGCCGGCGGCGATAGCCCGTTCCTTGGTGATGATCTTGTCATCGACGATGGGGTACAGGCTGCGCTTGTTGTACTTGAGCACGTAGTCGGCGTTACGCCGGTTGATGCCCATGATGCCCCGGGCTTCCAGGGCTTTCCAGGTCTTCCAGAGGCCGAACATCAGGAGTCAGCCTTGACGAAGGCCTTGAACCGAACCAGCTCGGTCAGGCGATAGCCGCGATAGCGACCCATGGCCAGCATGAAGCCCACCAGGATCAGCAGGATCGCCGGGAAGGTGAACACGAAGTACACCAGCTCAGGAACACTCATGATCAGGTGCGCCAGCGACGCGGCGAACAAGGTGCCGATGGCGACTTTCATCGCGTGGCCGGCGCCGCGTTCTTCCCAAGTGATGGACAGGCGTTCGATGGTCATGGTCAGGATCACCATCGGGAACAGCGCCACTGACAAGCCGCGTTCCAGGCCCAACTTATGGCTGAACAGGCTGATGGCGGCGATCAGCACCACCACGAACGTCAGCACCACGGAGAGCCTCGGCAGCATTTGCAGCTTGAGGTGCTCCAGGTACGAACGCAGCGACAGGCCCAGCGTGGTGATCACCGTGAACAGTATGATGCCGAAACCCAGTTGGGTTTCGCGGAAGGCGAGGGCGATCAGCACCGGGGTGAAGGTCCCCAGGGTTTGCAGGCCGATCAGGTTGCGCAGCACCAGGATCACCAGCACGCCAATCGGGATCATCACCATGATCATGAAGGTTTGCTGGGTCTGCAGCGGCAGGCCGTACAGGGAATATTCGAGGAAGTTGGCGTCGGTGTTCTCATCCGTCAGCTTGGCCAGGCGAATGGCGTTCATTTCGCTGTTGTTCATGCTGAAGGTGACGGTCGCTTTCTTGCCGCCATCGACGGTGATCAGGTTCTCATCGCCGGTCCACCACAGCAAACGGTCGGTGGGCAGGCCTTGCTCGCCGGTATCCGGGTTGAAATACAGCCAATCGGTGCCGTTGAAACTGCGCAGCCACAGCTCGGGTGTCTGCGGTTGGTCAGCCACCAGCCGGATGGTGTGGACCTTTTCCACCGGCACGTGGGCAATGGACAGCACCAATTCAACGATGCGTGCCTTGTTGGCCGACGAAGGATCACCGGCCAGCAACAGCTTGACGTTGTCGTCATTGAGGTTGTTGACCCGCTTGATCGCTTCGCTGATGAAGGTCTCGACGTCGGCCGAATGCTGGCGGATCGGCGCGAGCAGTGCTTCGGCGGCGAGTTTTTCCGGCCCTTCGACGGCAATGCTGTCGCGGAAGGTCGGGCCCTTGACCTTGGTTTTCTCGGCGCTGTAGCGCTTGGTCAGCACCAAGCGGTAATAGAGGGTCTGGTTGCCCTTGGCGCGACGGGCCGACCACGTCACCTTGCGGTTGCCGTCGACCCGGTTCACCGCCACGCCGTAATTATTGGAAATGAAGCTCTCGTTGAGGCTCACATAGTCGCGGCTCAAGGGGGGCACGAACATCTGGATCTTCACCGGATCCTTGGCGTTGGGCACGAACTCGACCTTGGCATCGATATTCCAGAGGTCATCGGTGGCGTCTTCGGTCACCGGGATGCCGAGCACGAAAATCTGATAGGCCGTTACCGACAGGCCCAGCACCACTAGGATGGCGATCAGCATTTTCAAATGGAGGGTAAGGGAGCGCATTGGAATTACTCTGCGGTGTGAGCGGCATTGGCGCAGGCGGGTTTGCCGGCTGCGTATTTGAGACTGGGGTCGACCAGCGCGTCGAAGCGTTTAAGCGCCTCGGAGCCGATCAGCAACGGGTATTGAAAGGCGCTGCGGTCGGTCAGGTTCACTTCGATGCTGCGCAGGGCCGAGCCCATGCAGATGTCCAGTTCGATGACCGGCCGGGCCGTGTACTTCTTGCCTTCTTCGGGGTCGTAGTCACCGGCGCGGCGCTTGATCTTGCTGACCCGGGCCAGCGGGCGTTCGATGGGGTGCGAATGGGCGGCGTCGATCGCCAGGTAAAAGCGCACCCAGGATTCGCCGTTGCGCTTGAAGCGCTTGATGTCGCGGGCACTGAGCGAGGCCGTCTTGGCACCGGTGTCCAGCTTGGCGGCAACCTCCAGGTCAATGCCCTGCAGCGCCGCATATTCGTTGAGGCCGTACACGGTTTTTTCCCCCGCCGCGGCGAGCCCCGGCAGGCACATGAAGCAAAAGGCAGCGGATAAGGGCTTGAGTGTCATAAATCCTGGTGCGCAGCGTTCCGTTTTCGGTTCAGGCCCTGGCATTACTGCACAAGCTCCCTAGGTGCCTTCTCTATATAGAAGAGTGGCAAATGCGGCGGCATTCTAGCACGGTGGTTTTCTGACGCCACCGCTGGCCGGGGGCTACGATACTTCGAAGCGGCAAGTTATGTCAGCACGCGTTATTAGACGATTGTCGACAATATGGTTTTTTGCTTTGACGTTTGAGGGTTATACGTTTAGTTTTTGCCGTATTGATTTTAAAGGTGTCGACAATATGCTCGATCAGCTCGAAATGCCGGTCCTCGTCCAAGACGATGTCGAGACCTTGTCCGAGAACGTTTTTCGACGCATCCAGGCTGCCATCGTCAAGGGCGAGATCGCCCCGGGCAGCAAGATCTCCGAGCCCGAACTGGCCCGTACCTACGGCATCAGCCGTGGGCCGCTGCGCGAGGCGATCCATCGCCTCGAAGGCCAGCGCCTGCTGGTGCGCATCCCCCATGTCGGGGCACGAGTGGTCTCGCTGAGCCATGCCGAGCTGCTGGAGCTCTATGAAATTCGCGAGTCCCTGGAGGGCATGGCCTGTCGCCTCGCGGCGCAGCGCATGACCCTGGAGGAAATCGACGAACTGCGCCGGGTCTTGGAAACCCACGAGCGCGATGCGGCGTTCCAGGCCGGTGTCGGCTATTACCAGCAGGAAGGCGACTTCGACTTCCACTATCGGATTATCCAGGGCAGCGGCAATCGCACCCTCACGCAGATGCTCTGCGGCGAGTTGTACCAACTGGTGCGCATGTACCGCATCCAGTTCTCCACCACGCCCAACCGTCCGCGCCAGGCTTTTGCCGAGCACCATCGGATTCTCGATGCCATCGCCGACCGTGACGGCGAACTGGCTGAATTATTGATGCGCCGGCACATCGGCGCGTCCAAACGCAACATTGCGCGTCATTTCCAGGACAGCGCCGCCACTGAACGAGGTGAGTCATGAGCAACAGCACTCCAGGCCAGCGATTCCGCGATGCGGTCGCCAGCGAGCATCCGCTGCAAGTGGTCGGCACGATCAACGCCAACCACGCGCTGCTGGCCAAGCGCGCCGGTTTCAAGGCGATCTACCTATCGGGTGGCGGCGTGGCAGCCGGCTCTCTCGGCGTGCCGGACCTGGGCATCACCGGCCTGGATGACGTGCTGACCGATGTGCGTCGCATCACCGACGTGTGCGACCTGCCGTTGCTGGTGGACGTGGACACCGGTTTCGGCTCCTCGGCGTTCAACGTGGCGCGCACGGTCAAGTCGATGATCAAGTTTGGCGCGGCGGCGATTCATATCGAGGACCAGGTCGGCGCCAAGCGCTGCGGCCATCGCCCGAACAAGGAAATCGTCTCGCAGCAGGAAATGGTCGACCGCATCAAGGCCGCCGTCGATGCCCGCACCGATGACAGCTTCGTGATCATGGCCCGTACCGACGCTCTGGCGGTGGAAGGCTTGGAATCGGCCCTGGACCGCGCCGCCGCATGCATCGAGGCCGGCGCCGACATGATTTTCCCCGAAGCCATCACCGAACTTGAAATGTACAAGCTGTTCGCCAGCCGCGTGAAAGCGCCGATCCTGGCCAACATCACCGAATTCGGCGCGACCCCGCTCTACACCACCGAACAACTCGCCGGGGCCGACGTGTCCCTGGTGCTCTACCCGCTGTCGGCCTTCCGGGCCATGAACAAGGCGGCCGAAAACGTCTACACCGCCATCCGTCGCGACGGCACGCAACAGAATGTCATCGACACCATGCAGACCCGCATGGAGCTTTACGATCGCATCGACTACCACACCTTCGAGCAGAAGCTCGATGCGCTGTTCGCGGCGAAGAAGTAAGGCGCGACTCCCTACAAATTCAAGAAAATGGAGACAGAACATGGCCGAAGCAAAAGTACTCAGTGGCGCCGGGCTCCGTGGCCAGGTAGCTGGGCAAACTGCCCTATCCACCGTAGGCCAGTCGGGCGCCGGGCTGACCTATCGCGGCTACGACGTCCGCGACCTGGCGGCGGATGCGCAATTTGAAGAAGTGGCCTACCTGCTGCTGTACGGCGAGCTGCCGACCCAGGCACAGCTGGACGCCTACACCGGTAAATTGCGCCAATTGCGCGACTTGCCCCAAGCCTTGAAAGAAGTGCTGGAGCGCATTCCCGCCGACGCCCACCCGATGGACGTGATGCGCACCGGTTGCTCGTTTCTCGGCAACCTTGAGCCCGAGCACGATTTCTCCCAACAGCACGACAAGACCGACCGCCTGCTCGCGGCGTTCCCGGCGATCATGTGCTACTGGTATCGCTTCAGCCACGAAGGTCAGCGCATCGAATGCGTGACTGACGAAGTGTCCATTGGCGGCCACTTCCTGCATCTATTGCACGGTAAGAAGCCGAGCGAGCTGCACGTCAAAGTGATGAACGTGTCGCTGATTCTCTACGCCGAGCACGAATTCAACGCCTCGACGTTCACCGCCCGCGTCTGCGCCTCCACGCTGTCGGACCTGTTCTCTTGCATCACGGCCGCCATCGGCTCGTTGCGCGGCCCGTTGCATGGCGGCGCCAACGAGGCGGCGATGGAAATGATCGAGCGCTTCAGCTCACCCCAGGATGCCATCGAAGGCACCCTCGGCATGCTGGCGCGCAAGGACAAGATCATGGGCTTCGGCCACGCGATCTATAAGGACAACGACCCGCGCAACGAGGTAATCAAGGGTTGGTCGAAAAAACTTGCCGATGAAGTGGGCGACACGGTGCTGTTCCCGGTTTCCGAAGCCATCGACAAGACCATGTGGGAGCAGAAGAAACTGTTTCCCAACGCCGATTTCTACCATGCCTCGGCGTACCACTTCATGGGCATCCCGACCAAGCTGTTCACGCCGATCTTCGTCTGCTCGCGCCTGACCGGCTGGGCCGCCCACGTGTTCGAACAACGCGCCAACAACCGCATCATCCGACCGAGCGCCGAATACACCGGCGTCGAACAGCGCAAGTTCGTGCCAATCGAACAACGCTGAGCTGGAGGGCTAGCCGCAGGAACTGGGGAACTGGATAAACCCACAACCCTGTGGGAGCGAGCCTGCTCGCGATAGCGTCGGGTCAGCAGCATCAATGTTGGCTGACACACCGCAATCGCGAGCAGGCTCGCTCCCACAAGGGAACATGTTCACTTCAGTAGCTGCGCCAACCCTTCTGAAACCACCGTGACCCGAGTCCTGACGATGAACACAGAATTTCGCAAACCGCTGCCTGGCACTTCGCTGGATTATTTCGATGTTCGCGCGGCCGTGGAGGCCATCCGCCCCGGCGCCTACGATGGCTTGCCGTACACCTCTCGCGTATTGGCGGAGAACCTCGTGCGCCGCTGCGACCCGGCCACGCTGCGTGAATCGCTGCTGCAACTGATCGAGCGCAAGCGCGACCTGGACTTCCCATGGTTTCCGGCGCGGGTGGTGTGCCATGACATTCTCGGCCAGACCGCCCTGGTGGACTTGGCCGGTTTGCGCGACGCCATTGCCCAGCAGGGCGGCGACCCGGCGCAAGTCAACCCGGTGGTGCCGACCCAACTGATCGTCGACCACTCCCTGGCGGTCGAGAGCGCCGGTTTCGATCCCCAGGCCTTCGCCAAGAACCGCGCCATCGAAGACCGCCGCAACGAAGACCGCTTTCACTTCATCAACTGGACCAAGAAAGCTTTCAAGAACGTCGATGTGATTCCGCCGGGCAACGGGATCATGCACCAGATCAACCTGGAGAAAATGTCGCCGGTGATCCAGCAGCGGGACGGCGTGGCCTTCCCGGACACGTGCGTCGGCACCGACAGCCACACGCCCCACGTCGATGCACTGGGCGTGATTGCCATCGGCGTTGGTGGCTTGGAAGCGGAAAGCGTCATGCTTGGCCGCGCCTCGTGGATGCGCTTGCCGGAAATTGTCGGCGTCGAGCTGACCGGCAAGCTGCAACCGGGCATCACCGCCACCGACATGGTGCTGGCGCTGACTGAATTCCTGCGTAAACAAAAAGTCGTGGGCGCATGGCTGGAGTTTTACGGCGAAGGCGCCAGCGCGCTGACCTTGGGCGACCGGGCGACCATCTCCAACATGGCCCCTGAGTACGGCGCCACGGCGGCAATGTTTCATATCGATCAGCAGACGATCGACTACCTGAAGCTCACTGGGCGCGAAGACCAGCAAGTGCAGCTGGTTGAACACTACGCCAAGACCATTGGCCTGTGGGCAGACAGTCTCAAGGGCGCGCAATACGAGCGTGGCCTGACGTTCGATCTTTCTTCGGTCGTGCGCAACATGGCCGGCCCGAGCAACCCCCACGCCCGTGTCGCGGTGTCGGATCTGGCCGCCAAAGGCATCTCCGGCCAGTGGGACGACGTGCCTGGGCAAATGCCCGACGGCGCGGTGATCATCGCCGCGATCACCAGTTGCACCAACACCAGCAACCCGCGCAACGTGATCGCCGCAGGCCTGCTGGCGCGCAACGCCAACCGCCTGGGCCTGGCCCGCAAGCCGTGGGTCAAGTCATCCCTGGCACCGGGCTCTAAAACCGTGGCGCTGTACCTGGATGAAGCCGGCCTTACGCCCGAGCTCGAGAAGCTGGGCTTCGGTGTGGTGGCGTTTGCCTGCACCACGTGCAACGGCATGTCCGGTGCGTTGGACCCGGTGATCCAACAGGAAATCATCGACCGCGACCTGTACGCCACCGCCGTGCTGTCGGGCAACCGCAACTTCGACGGGCGTATCCACCCGTACGCCAAGCAGGCGTTTTTGGCCTCGCCGCCGCTGGTGGTTGCTTATGCCATCGCCGGGACCATTCGCTTCGACATCGAGAAGGATGTGCTGGGCGTGGTGGACGGTCGCGAAATCCGCCTCAAGGACATCTGGCCAAGCGACGAAGAAATCGAAGCCGTGGTCAAGGCGGCGGTGAAGCCGGAGCAGTTCCGCCAGGTCTACATCCCGATGTTCGCCATCCAGGAAGACACCGGCCCGAAAGTCACGCCGCTGTACGACTGGCGCCCGCAAAGCACCTACATCCGCCGCCCGCCTTATTGGGAAGGTGCATTGGCCGGTGCGCGGCCGCTGCAGGGCATGCGCCCGCTGGCGGTGCTGCCGGACAACATCACCACCGATCACCTGTCGCCATCCAACGCCATCATGTTGGACAGCGCCGCCGGTGAGTACCTGGCAAAAATGGGCCTGCCGGAAGAGGACTTCAACTCTTACGCGACCCACCGCGGCGACCACCTGACCGCGCAGCGCGCGACCTTCGCCAACCCGAAACTGTTCAACGAAATGGTCGTTGAAAACGGCAAGGTCAAGCAGGGCTCCCTGGCCCGGGTCGAGCCGGAAGGCAAGGTCATGCGCATGTGGGAAGCCATCGAGACCTACATGGAACGCAAGCAGCCGTTGATCATCGTCGCTGGCGCCGACTACGGCCAGGGATCGTCGCGGGACTGGGCGGCCAAGGGGGTGCGTCTGGCCGGTGTCGAGGCGATCGTTGCCGAAGGCTTCGAGCGCATCCATCGCACCAATCTGGTGGGCATGGGCGTGTTGCCGCTGGAGTTCAAGCCCGGTACAGATCGCAAGACCCTGGGCATCGACGGCAGCGAAATATACGACGTGATCGGCGAGCGCACCCCGCGCGCGACGTTGACGTTGGTCATCACCCGCAAGAACGGCGAGCGCGTCGAAGTGCCGGTGACCTGCCGCCTCGATACCGCCGAGGAAGTGTCGATCTACGAAGCCGGGGGCGTGTTGCAGCGCTTTGCCCAGGACTTCCTCGAGTCGGCGGTGGCCGTTTAAATCGCCTGGGTGGCCGGTTTTTCCGGCCGCCCGTTTTTAAGGAGTTGGAGCACATGGCTCACTCGCCTCAAATCAAGATCCCCGCGACTTACATGCGTGGCGGCACCAGCAAAGGCGTGTTCTTCAGCCTGCCAGACCTGCCCGAAGCCGCCCGAGTCCCTGGCCCGGTCCGGGATGCCCTGTTGCTGCGGGTGATCGGCAGCCCCGACCCGTACGAAAAACAGATCGATGGCATGGGCGGCGCGACGTCCAGTACCAGCAAGACGGTAATCCTGTCCAAGAGCACCCGGGCCGACCACGATGTCGACTATCTGTTCGGCCAGGTGTCCATCGACAAGCCTTTCGTGGACTGGAGCGGCAACTGCGGCAACCTGTCGGCGGCGGTGGGGTCGTTTGCCATCAGCAGTGGCTTGGTGGAGCCGGCCCGGATTCCGCAAAACGGTGTGGCCGTGGTGCGGATCTGGCAGGCCAACATCGGCAAGACCATCATCGCCCATGTGCCGATCACCAACGGCGCGGTGCAGGAAACCGGCGACTTCGAACTCGATGGCGTGACCTTTCCGGCGGCTGAAGTACAGCTGGAGTTCATGGACCCGGCTGCCGAGGAGGAGGGCGGTGGCGGCTCGATGTTCCCAACCGGGAACTTGGTGGACGACTTGGAAGTGCCCGGTGTTGGTACCTTGAAGGCGACGCTGATCAACGCAGGCATCCCGACGATTTTCATCAATGCCCGGGATATCGGGTACACCGGTACTGAATTGCAGGGCGCCATCAACGGCGATCCGAAGGCGCTGGCGATGTTCGAAACCATCCGCGCCCACGGTGCCTTGCGCATGGGGTTGATCAAGCATCTGGACGAAGCGGCTCAGCGCCAGCACACCCCCAAAGTCGCGTTTGTCGCGCCGCCAGCGGATTACCTTTCGTCCAGCGGGAAAGCCGTGGCGGCGGGCGACGTCGATTTGCTAGTGCGGGCGTTGTCCATGGGCAAGCTGCACCACGCCATGATGGGCACCGCCGCCGTCGCCATCGGCACCGCCGCCGCGATTTCCGGCACCCTGGTGAATCTGGCCGCCGGCGGTATCGAGCGCAACGCCGTGCGTTTCGGCCACCCGTCCGGCACCTTGCGTGTCGGCGCCGAGGCCAGCCAGGTCGACGGCGAATGGACTGTGAAAAAAGCCATCATGAGCCGCAGCGCGCGGGTATTGATGGAAGGGTTCGTGCGGGTGCCCGGGGATGTTTTTTAACGGGTTCCTTCAGACATAACCCAAGACCTGTGGGAGCCTGCTCGCGATGAGGCCGGCACATCCAGCATCTATGTTGGTTGACACACCGCTTCTCGCGAGCAGGCTCGCTCCCATCGTGGCTGTGGTTAGCCTCCCATCAATGCCGTGACGACCACCCCCACATTAGTTTCCAACTCCGCCACCGGGTCGGCGCCATCGGTGCTCAGTACCAGCAACTGACTGCCGCCCTCGGTAATGGCCGCTTTCACAGCTTCCGACGGCTGGCGATGATGCAGCACCAGCGCCACGTCATTGTCTTTCAACGTTGTGATCAATTGCTTCAAGGCCTCGGGCGTCCACTCGGCGTCGGGCCGGGCGTCAGTACTGATGCCATCCAGATTCAACCCGCTGATCAAGTAACCAAAATGCTCGCTCAGGCTGACTACGCTCAGGTTATCGGCACTGGCGAGACGTTTTTCGCTGTCGGCGCTGAGCTTGAGCAGGCGTTGCTTGAGGGCCGCCAGGTTGGCGTCGATTTTCGCTTTGTCGTTTGGGGCCAGGCGCACCAGGTCGGCGGCGATCACGTCGGCCATCCGCCCCAGGTTGGGGCTGGCCATCCATGGCTGGCTCGCCAAACCGTCAGCCATCCCCGGTTGCACGGCGATACCGGGCAGGGCGCCGTCCACCGGGCGGGCCGCGTCGACTTCGACGATGCGGATGTTGCTGCGTCGGGCCATGGGGTACAGCGGATCGTCCGGCCATAACGAGCGCAGGCCGATCACGGCATCGGCATCGCTGGCCAGTTTGCCCAGGGCCGGCGCGCCACGGCCGCTGAAATAGGCATTCTGACGGGTGCCAGGCAGATTGGCGGGCGCGGCCCGCTCCAGGCTGACCTCGGTGCCCTTGAGCAAGGCCTCGCCCAACCCGTAGGTGACCGGCAACGACGCCAGCAGACGGACCTTTTCGGCGGCGAATGATGAAGTGACGGCCACGCCGCACAACGCGACGGCCAGGGTCAGTTGTCGCAATGAAAAAACCATTTATCCAAGATTCCCTTTGAGGCTGGGGACGACGCCACGGGCGATGGCGCTCAGGGCGAAGGCGATGCCGGCCACCAGAATGATCGCGGCACCGGACGGGATCGGCAGGTCGAAGACGATCGGCGCGAGAATCCCGCACAACGTGCTGACGGTGGCGATCAGTACCGAACACCAGAAGAAGCCTTTCAACGATTGGCTGAGCAGGCGCGCGGCAGCCGCCGGGATTACCAGCAGCGCCCCCACCAGAATGGCGCCAATGACTTTCACCGCCGCCACGGTAATCAATGTCACCAAGATCACGAACAGGTAGTCCAGGGCCTTGACCGCCACCCCGCGCACCGCCGCCAGTTGCGGATTGAAGCTGGCGAGCATGATGCGGTTGTACAGTGGCAACGCCAGCGCCATCACCAGTGAACCGACCACCGCCAGCACCAGCAGGTCGTTGCCGTTGACCGTCAGCACGGAACCGAACAGCACGTTCTCCAAGATGTGTACGTTGATCTTGCCCGCCAGGATCAACAGCAGGCTTGCACCCAGGGCCAGGGACACCGAAAGGAAGACGCCAATCAGGGTGTCCGGTGACAGGCCGGTTCGGTTGCGCAGGTAATTGAGCAGGATGCCGAACAGCAGGCAATAGCCGAACAGGCTTCCGTACGGCCCGGTGTAGGGTTCGCCGAGCAGGATGCCGACGGCCACGCCAGTCAGCGCCGCATGGCCCACGGCTTCGGAAAAAAACGCGAAGCGCTTGACCACCACCAGCGTACCGAGGCCGCCAAGCACCGGGCCGATCAACAACCCGGCCAACAATGCGTTGACCACAAACCCATAGGCCAGCGCTTCCGGCAGATAGCCGGACGAGGCCCAGCCCTGGACCATCAAGCGAAAGGCTTCGTAACTCATCAGGCCGCGCTCCCGTTAGTGCGTGGATGGGTGGAAAACAGCGTGAGCAGTCGCTCCGGGGTCAGGGTCTGGCGTGGCGGGCCGTCGAACAGTACCCGGCGATTGAGGCCCGTGACCCGGTCGGCCAGCCGCCCGACGGCTTCCAGGTCATGCTCGATCCACAGCACGGTGATCCCGGCCTGGCGCCAGTCCTGCAGCAACCGCTCGAACACCTGGATGCCGGCCTCGTCGAGGGCTGACATCGGTTCGTCCAGCACCAGCAGTTGCGGCGAAGGGATCAAGCCCTGGGCGAGCAATACCCGCTGGCGCTCACCGCCGGACAGCGCGCCCATCCGGCGCTTGCGCTTATCCTGCATGCCGACCCGCTCCAGGGCCTGGCCGATGGCACCGGTGTAATGCTTGCTCAAGCCGAGAAAGGCCGGGCGCCGTTGACACATCGCGGCCATGAAATCGTCCACCGTCATGGGCAGGCCACGATCGAACTCAAGGGCCTGGGGCACATAGCCGATGACGCCGGGCTCACCTGGCCACTGCAAGCTCAGGCGCCCCTTGTGCGGCATTTGTCCGAGCAGGGTCTTGATCAGGGAACTCTTGCCGCCGCCGTTGGGGCCGACCAGGGCATGGATGCTGCCAGGTTGTATCTGCAAGCCCACGTTGTCGAGAATCGTGGTGCGCCCCAGCTCGAGGCTGATGTCGATGAACTCGATCAGCGGGCCGGCCTTTGGCTGGATAAGGGTTTGCTGCACGGTCATGCGCCGGACTCCTGGATCGCCCGGACCACGGTGTCGAGGTTGCCGGTCATCTCCTTTTCGTATTTCCCGGCGCTGTATTCACCGTAGGAAATGTGCGAAAGCGGGTACAGCTTTACGCCTGATTCACGTTGGATGGTGTCGACGTAGGTGGAGGGAAAATCCATCTCCGAAAAGATCACTTTCACATCCAGTTCGCGCAACTGATCGATGGTCTTTTTCAACTGGCTGGGGCTCGGCTCGATACCGTGGGCCGGCTCGACCACGGCGGTCACTTCCAGGCCGAACTCGCGCAGCAGGTAATCGTAGGCGGCATGTACAGTCGCGACCCGCAACTCGGCGTTCGGCGCCTGGGTCAGCTTGGCCAGGGCGTCGGCACGCATCTGCCGCAGGCGCTTGCCGTAGGCGCGAGCGTTTTGCGTGTAGGTCTTGGCGTTATCGGGGTCGAGCTTGCCCAGCTCTCGGGCGATGTTGTTGACCTGGGCAATGGACGCGCTGATGGACAGGAACGTATGCGGGTTGACGACTTTGCCCGCGCCCCTGGCGGCAGTGCCGGTGGCGGCCAGCAAGGGCACGTTTTCGTTGGCTTCGATGACCTTCACGTCTGGTGTTTCGCTGGCGGCGATCATGCGGTCGGCAAAATCGTCATGGCCGACGCCGTTGAGCACGATCACATCCAGACCGCTGATGCGCTTGATGTCTTCGGCCCTGGGTTCATAGGCGTGGGGATTGAATCCGGCCGGGATCAACGGCACCACTTCGGCCTTGTCACCGACGATGTTCGCCACGTAACTGTAGTAAGGGTGCAAGGTGATGCCGATGCGCAGGCGCTTGGACGTTTCGGCGCTGGCCATCGGGGCGAGCAGGCAGGCCAGCAGGCCAAGCAACAGCAGGCACAGGAACGGGCGGCGTGGAGAGGCGATAGACATGGGCAAGCGGTCTTCTCTTGGATGAGGGCGAGGGGTCAATGCCGGTGCTGGCGGGTCACGCCGGCATCGAATTGCGCGACGATCTGTTGCCAGCCGGATGCGGACAAAGCAGCGTCGTCCAACACGGCAGGGGCGGTCGCAGGATTGCTGCGGTTGAGCCAGATGTCCGGGGGCGCGTCGGATGTTTCGCTGATGCGCATCAGAAAGGAGCCTGCGATTGACGGGGTAGCACTCGCGCCAAAGTAGGCTTTTTCACCCAGCAGTTGCCAGGCGTGGCCGCCGCGGGTGACAGAACTGGCATCTTGGGCGAACGGGGCAAAACCTTCGTCCGCCAACGCTTGCGGGCCGGGAAGGGCTAGCTCGCTTTCGCGCAGAATGCGGATCTCGTCCAGCGTGACCCGCAGGTCGGCATAGATGCCTTGCTCGGCGGCGCTGAGGTCGCGACGGGCATCCAACTGGTTGCTTTGCACGGGAGTGACGTCCTGGGTTTCGCCATGCCAGGCCACCACCGACCCGGCTCCCAATACGATGATCAGGCACAGCAGCAAGACATAAAGGGTTTCGTGGCCCGCGCCAGCGGGGCGAACGACGTGGAGGGTAGGTGTGCTCATGGGGCCTCGATGTCGGCTTGGTCGATTTCCACGACGTGCCCGGGGCCGGCGTCGAAGAGTACGTAGAACTCGGCGTCCGGTTTCTTGAAGGTCAGCGTTGAGTCGGCGCCGAGCTTGCCGGGTACGAGGATGGTTTCGTCATAGCCAATCACGTCCAGCGTCACTCCGGGTGCACCGCTGCCGTCGGAAAAACCGCCGGTGCATTGGATCTGCTCGGCGTCGATGGCCTTGCACTTGCACATTGGGTTATGGGCCAGTGCGCTAGTGCTCAAGCTTGCGCAAAGGAGCAATGCCATGCTGTTGAGGAAGGCGCGGAGGGTCATGGTCGGGCTCCTTGGGTTTTCAGCCAGGCAACGGTGGCCGGGGAGGCCTGGTTCAGTGGAATCGAGGCCTGGTGCATCGAACCGTCCCAACCCTCGAGGGTTATCCACAGTTCGGCATCGGGCTGGGTCTTCGGCGGGACTGGCAACAACGCGCCCATGCGATAGGGCGAGCCAAAGAAAATCACCCCGGCGGCCCGCAGGCTGCGGGGCTTGCCAATGCGCAGATAGGTGGCTTTCACCTGGCTGATGCAGCGTTGGCACAGCGCGGCATTGAAGTGCTTCATGGGGCCGGCGGGACCCTGGGTACGAGGGGCTTCGTTGCGAAATTCCGCCAGGCGCAAGCTCCACGGCCCGACCTGGATCTCACCGACTTCCCGCTCTCCGAGCCCGCCGTCGCCACGGAACAACGCAGCTTCCGAGAAATACTTGGGCATGAAGCCCAGGGGAATCAGCAGCAACAGCACATTGAGATGGAAACGCCATTTATGCCAGAACCGGCCCAGGCGAGAGGGTGGCAGGGTTGTGGTGGACGGATTCACAGGCTGCCCTCCGGCGAGTCACGGTGGAGGGAGGGTTGCAATGGGGGGGCGATCCGGGCGGGCCGGGCAGGTTTCTGGCTGCGCTTGACGGCGTTGGCAGTGGCCAGGGCGGTGCGTTTGGTCCAGATCAGCAACCCACTGAGGACCATCATGCTCAGGATCAGACCGAAGAAAAACCAGATGAGCTTGATCCAGAGGCCGCCGAAGTCCCCGGTGTGCAATGGCCGCATGGATTCGGTGACGAACTCCAGGGGCGTGCGGTCCGCCAACAATCGCGTGGCGTCCACCTCGCCGCTGTAGGGATTGATGGTCGCGGTCTGGAACATCAATGGATACCAGCCGCGCCCGCCGATTTCGACGTGGCTGTAGGCATTGCCGGGTAGGCTGACAAAACTCGCGTCCAACCCCGGGATTTGCTGCCGGGCGATCTCGATGGCTCGGTCCAGGTTCAATCGTGGTGGAGCAATACCATCGGCTGACAGTGGAACGCTTTCACGAGCCACGACCGGGACGACCGGCGCGCTGGAGATGGAGATGCCGTTGTCGGCCAGTGTGGCTTCGATCAGGAACCAGGTGCCGGTCACGGAAATGACCGCGATGAACCAGATCGACCAGATACCGCTGAGCCGATGGAAATCGCCCCAGAAAATCCGCGCGCCGTGACGGATACGCAAGGTCGGGCGCAGGAAACCTTTCCAGAAGCGTTTGTAGACGACAAGCCCGGTAACCAGTGATGCCAGCATCGGCAGGCCGAGGAGAGACACCAGGTACCAGCCCCAGCTGTAGCCGTTGGTGAACGGCACCAGCCACCATCCATGCAGGGCGCGGGTAAAAGCCCTGAAATTGAACGCCGGGGCCGATCCCTGGATGACGCCGCTGTAGGGATTGACGTAGACGGTGTCCGGGCGGCCGTCGGGGTAGGTGACTTTGGCTTCAAGGGCAAAATGCGACTCATCCGGACGCACGATACTTTGCACTTGTGTCAGCGGCTGGGCTTGCTTGATGGCGGCCATGACCTGGTCATAGCTGAGCAACGGGGCGTCATCGCTGGGCTTGCTGGCGCGCATCTCAGGATTGACCAGCCAGACGATCTCCTGGCTGACCACCGCCAGAGTGCCGGTGACGCAGACGATCAGGACAAAAAACCAGATGGGCAACGCCAACCAACTATGAACGAGAAACCAGAGTTTGGAGCGGGACTTCTTCGACATGATTGAACGTCTTGATTCGATGGAAGGTTCCGTGTCGCGGGCTTCGCAACGGCCTGAACCCTGGAAAAGCAGGCCGTGGCTTTTGCCGACGCGGCCTGCTGCATCTAATTAAGACGAACGAGACACTCAAATCCTGAAGAGTAAGTTGAAAGAAAATGTTTCGCGTTAGCGATAAGCGTGGTTTGGTGTTTGGGTGGCGAGCCATCAAGCTCCCGGACGATCACACATAACCGATGCAGCCGTTCAGTCGGTCGCGCAGAGCGATCAGTTGATTGATGCGCTCATCCAGATTCCGGCTCCACTGCGCCGACAAGGTCTGCCAGTCGGCTGCTGTCGGAGCGCGATCCTCCGGCAGATTCTTCAGCGCCTCGCCAATCTCCGCCAAGGGAATGCCCAGGCGCTGGGCGACTTTGATCAGCGCCACCCGCCGTAGCACTTCCCGAGGGTAGCGACGTTGATTGCCCTGGTTGCGGGTGCTTCTGATCAGCCCCTTGGTCTCATAGAAGTGCAGCGCCGTGACCGCTACGCCGCTGCGGGCGGCGACGTGGCCAACGGTGGGCTCCTTGTGGAGGTTTATAGGAATCGTCATTTCAGATGGCGAGGGGAATTTCTGGTGGCTGGTTCACAAGCATCGGGCCAAAGCGGTGACGTTCGGCTCATTTCAGCTACTGCGCATTATCGAGCGCAGCCTGGACGGCGCTCTGCATTGCCCCTGGGTCAGCCAAGCGCAACGAGAGATACGAGAGGGCGATACCCACTATCGAAACCGTTGATTTTTGCCGTTCCATGCTGGCGGGTAGCCTTTGTTCATCGCCCCACTACAGAACATTGGACGCCCGCCATGAACCGTATCCTTGCTGTCTTGCTACTGTTGGCCGTCACCGTATTGAGCGGTTGCGCCTCGTCGTCTCCGGAGCTGCGTCCTTACACAGCTGAGGAAACTCGTGAGCTGGCCCTCGAAGCGCTGAATCGCCGAGGCCTTTCTTTTGAGGAATATCACGCGAAGAAAGCCGAATTGCTGGGACCGTCGCAGAAAAATACCGGTTTCGACGAGCGTGGCGAAATGAATGCCGAACGGACCGTTCAACTGCCTGGCCGACCAAGCTGAAGGACTGTACCGCTCGAAGTTTTGCCTAACTGTCCATGGGCGCGTGCCGGGACGTGGGGTAGGGTCATCATTTGACTGCCCCAACGGATTGACCTGCCATGACGCTCTCGCTTGACCTGCTGCTGGGCTTCGCCCTGTTTGCCCTGGTGACCTCGATCACACCAGGCCCCAACAACACCATGTTGCTGGCCTCGGGTGTCAATTTCGGTTTCAGCCGTACGATCCCTCACATGCTGGGCATCACCTGCGGCTTTTTTTCCCTGGTGCTGGCGGTGGGCCTTGGCCTGGGCGCGGTGTTCCAGACTTATCCATTGCTGTACACCGTGTTGCGCTACATAGGCGCGGCGTATCTCATGTACCTGGCATGGAAAATCGCCCATTCCGGCCCGGTCTCGGACAGCTCAACGGGCAACAACAAGCCGATCGGTTACTGGGGCGCGGCGGCGTTCCAATGGGTCAACCCCAAGGCCTGGATCATGGCCATCGGTGCAATCAGCACCTATACACCGCTGCAAGGCTACTTTTTCAATGTGGTAGTGATCGCGGCGGTGTTTGCCTTGATCAATCTGCCAAGCGTCAGCCTTTGGGTCGTTTGTGGCAGCCTGTTGCGAAACCTGTTGCGTGATCGTCGATGGTTGCGCCTGTTCAACTGGGGCATGGCGCTGCTGTTGGTCGCGTCGCTGTATCCGTTATTGCTCGAAAGCATGAGTGAGGGCTGAGCTTCGGCGCGATGCCTGCTAAGCTCGCTGTTCCAGGAGCGTTCCTACGCACTTATAAATGAAGTCCGACTTCTTTAAAGGTCTTGATCAGGTAATGCTTGTCTCGAATCCAACGAGGGCACCCTGGTCTTGGAACCGGCTCTGCGAGTTTCCTTATGAATAAGCGTCCTTTGTATTTCGATTACGCCGCCACCACGCCGGTGGATGAGCGGGTTATCCAGGTCATGATCCAATGCCTGGGCTTCGACGGTAACTTTGGCAACCCAGCCTCCAGCTCCCATGCGTTCGGCCAGGAGGCACGACAAACCGTGGAGCAGGCACGCCAGCAGGTGGCCCGGTTGGTTGGCGCTCGAGCCGATCAAATCATCTGGACCTCCGGTGCCACCGAATCCAATAACCTTGCCTTGAAGGGCGTGGCGCAGGCGCGCGGTGCCGGCGGTGGGCATGTCATTACCAGCCTGATCGAACACAAGGCGGTTCTCGATACGGTCAGGCAACTAGAGCAAAGTGGCGTCGAGGTGACTTGGCTGGCGCCAGACGCCGATGGCCTGATCACTGCGCGCGCGGTTCGCGAGGCCCTGCGCGAAGACACGTTCCTCGTGTCGCTGATGCTGGTGAACAATGAGTTGGGAACCGTCAACGACGCCGTTGCCATCGGTGAGATCGTTCGCGAGCACGGCGCGCTGTTCCACATGGACGCCGCCCAAGGGGCGGGAAAGGTGGGCATCGACCTGGCCCGGTGGCCGGTGGACCTGATGTCCTTTTCCGCGCATAAGATCTACGGACCCAAGGGTATCGGCGCGCTATATGTTGGCGGCCGTGCGCGGCCTCGGGTATCGGCACAGATTCATGGCGGAGGCCACGAAGGTGGTTTGCGCTCCGGCACCCTGGCGACCCATCAGATTGCAGCCATGGGCGCTGCGTTCGAGCTGGCGGCGCAGTCGTTCGATCAGGAGCTTGCCCAGATCGCCCGGTTGCGCAATCGTTTGCTCGAGCCGCTGTTGGCATTACCCGGCGTATGTATCAATGGTAGTGCGAGCTGCCGTATTCCCCACACGTTGAGCCTGACGTTCAACGAAGGTGAATTCAACTCGGCGACATTGGGTGCGTCGATTGCATTTTCGGCTACTTCGGCCTGCAATTCAGCGCAGAACAGCCCCTCCCATGTCCTGCTGGCCCTGGGGCATGATGCACGTGCGGCCGGGCGGACTATCCGCTTGAGCCTGGGGCGTTTCACCAGCGAACAGGATATTGATGAGGCGGTGCGGGTTATCAAGGAAGCCTGCGCTGCTGCGCCGGCGTTTTGGGCGACGACCCCTTGAACCGACCGACCTTTTGCAACGAACAATAAAATCGATTAGCAGGAGTAATAATGAGTACCGAGCCTTTGACCCCAGGAGAGGTGCCCCAGCGCCTGGCCCGAATTCGCCAGTTGATGAGCGAGGAGGGCATTCATGCGCTGCTGGTCCCGTCGGCCGATCCGCATCTGTCCGAATATCTGCCAGGCTATTGGCAAGGGCGTCAGTGGTTGTCCGGTTTCCATGGATCGGTCGGCACCTTGATCGTGACGGGGGAATTCGCCGGGGTCTGGGCCGACAGTCGATACTGGGAACAGGCCACGAAGGAACTGGAGGGCAGTGGGATCGAGTTGGTCAAGCTCATGCCAGGTCAGCCCGGCCCATTGGACTGGCTGGGTGAACAAACACCCGAGGGTGGTGTTGTGGCGGTCGACGGTGCAGTCATGGCCGTTGCGTCGGCCCGCACGCTGAGCAGTAAGCTTGAATCGCGCGGCGCGCGGTTGCGTACCGACGTCGACCTGCTGCATAAGATCTGGACCGATCGTCCAGCCCTTCCGGATCAGCCCGTCTACGCCCACCTGCCACCCCAAGCCACGGTGAGTCGTGTAGAGAAGCTTGCCAAACTGCGCGAATCCCTCAAGGAACGCGGTGCCGATTGGCATTTCATTGCGACCCTGGATGACATTGCCTGGCTGTTCAATTTGCGTGGCGCGGATGTGTCGTTCAACCCGGTGTTTGTCTCCTTCGCGTTGATTGGCCAACAACAGGCGACGTTGTTCGTAGCCTTGGACAAAGTCGGTGCGCCATTGCGTGCCACTCTTGAACAGGATGGCGTGACGCTGCGCGATTACAGCGAAGCCGCGGCCGCGCTGCGTGAAGTGCCAAGCGGTGCGAGCCTGCAGATCGATCCGGCGCGGGTCACGGTCGGCTTGCTGGATAACCTGGACAGTGGCGTCAAGCTGGTCGAAGGTCTCAACCCCACGACCCTGGCCAAATCCCGCAAAACCTCGGCGGATGCCGAGCATATCCGCCAGGCAATGGAACAGGACGGTGCGGCGCTCTGCGAATTCTTCGCCTGGCTGGAAAGCGCCTGGGGCCGCGAGCGCATCACCGAGCTGACTATCGATGAACATCTGACCGCGGCACGCAAACGCCGGCCGGATTTCGTCTCCCTGAGCTTCAATACCATCGCGGCCTTCAATGCCAATGGCGCAATGCCCCACTACCACGCCACGGAAGAAGCGCACGCCGTTATCGAAGGCGATGGCCTGTTGTTGATCGATTCGGGTGGCCAGTATCTCGGCGGTACCACGGACATCACACGCATGGTACCGGTCGGAACGCCAACGCCGGAGCAGAAGCGTGATTGCACCCGAGTCCTCAAAGGTGTGATCGCGTTATCGCGGGCCAAATTTCCCCGGGGCATTCTATCGCCTTTGCTCGATGCCATCGCCCGCGCGCCAATCTGGGCCGAGCAGGTGGATTACGGTCATGGGACTGGCCATGGCGTCGGTTATTTCCTGAACGTGCACGAGGGGCCACAAGTCATTGCCTATCAAGCCGCTGCCGCGCCACAAACCGCGATGCAGCCGGGTATGATCACGTCCATCGAACCGGGCACTTATCGCCCGGGTCGCTGGGGTGTGCGCATCGAGAACCTGGTCCTCAACCGCGAGGCAGGCAGTAGCGAGTTCGGTGAGTTCCTGTCCTTCGAAACCCTGACGCTGTGCCCGATCGATACCCGTTGCCTTGAGCCAGCGTTGCTGACCCAGGATGAAAGGGACTGGTTCAACGCCTACCACGCCGAGGTTCAGCGTCGGTTGAGCCCATTGCTGCAAGGCGATGCGCTGCAATGGTTGAACACCCGGACAGCGGCGATCTGATGCAAAAAGGTCAGGCTAGGGCTTCACGGACGAAGTCCAGCCGATCCTGGCCGAAGAACAGCTCGTTGCCTACAAACATGCTCGGCGCGCCAAACACGCCTCTGCGGATCGCTTCTTCGGTGGAGTTTTTGAGCTGGTCCTTGACCTGTTGATCAGAGGTCAAGGCCAGTACATACCCAGGATCAAAACCGCCGTCTTCCAGAACCGCCGCAACTGTCGCTGGATCGTTGAGATTTCGGGCGTCAATCCAAAGGGCGCGGAACAGGCAATCGATAAAGGTCTCGAATCGGTCTGGGTGGCGCAATTGCATCCCGGTTACGGCGCGCATCAACAGCAACGTGTTGATTGGGAAATAGGGGTTGAGCTTGAACTCAACGCCATAACGGGTAGCAAAGCGATTCAGATCCTTGAACAGATAAGGCCCTTTGGCCGGTACGGTAACAGGCGATGCGTTGCCGGTTGCCTTGAAGACACCCCCCAGCAACATCGGGCGGTAGATCAGCTCACTGTCCGCTTGTGCGCAAAGCGCAGGTAACTGCGTGTAGGCCAAGTAGGTGGTGGGGCTGCCGAGATCGAAGAAAAACTCTACGAATTTGCTCATGGGCTGCTCTTTTTTGTTATGAGGGGGAGGCTTACCAGCGTTCGCTCCAGGGGCGCAGATCCAGCTCGAATGTCCAGGCATCGCGGGGCTGGGTATGCAAGTACCAGTAATTTTCGGCAATGTGTTCCGGATCGAGAATGCCGTCTTCGTCCTTGGTGGCATATTTTTCCGGGAAGTTGTCGCGAATGAAGGCCGTGTCGATGGCGCCGTCCACTATTACGTGAGCGACATGGACGTTCATCGGGCCCAGTTCGCGCGCCATGCTTTGCGCCAAAGCTCGCACGCCATGCTTGGCCCCGGCAAACGCGGCGAACCCTGACGCTCCGCGCAATCCGGCCGTGGCTCCGGTAAACAGGATTGTTCCGCGCTGGCGCTTGACCATGCGCTTGGCCACTTCCCGAGCATTGAGAAAGCCGGAGAAGCAAGCCATTTCCCAGATCTTGAAATACTTGCGCGCCGTCTCTTCCAGAATGCTGCAGGGCACATTAGCGCCAATGTTGAATATGAAAGCTTCGATTGGCCCGATCTGTTCTTCAATTTGCTCGATCAGCCCGATGACTTCATCTTCGTTGCGCGCATCGCAGGCGAAACCGTGAGCATCACCTCCCTCGTCCCGAATGCTGTTAACTAACGGCTCAAGCTTGTCGGCGCTTCGACGCGTGACGCAGGCAACGAAACCCTCCTGGGCGAAACGCCTGGCTATTGCCCCGCCGGTGGCATCGCCAGCACCCACAACCAGTACGACCTTCTTGTTATTCATAGTTCGTCCCATTGCTAAACGATCGTTAACTAAACGGACGTTATGTTAAGATCCGGCCAACGTCAAGGTGTGCATTCAGAGGCAGGACGATGCGTTATTCAGCCAACCACAAGATGGAAACTCGCGAAAAACTGCTCGCCAGCAGCGCTATCTCCGCTAAGAAATCCGGATTTGCAACGGTGGGCGTTGATGGCCTGATGAAGGCGATCGGGTTGAGCGGCGGCGCGTTCTATAGCCATTTCTCATCCAAGGATGAGCTTTTCAGGGCGATTGTCGAACGAGAGCTGGCCCACAGCCTGGACCGCTTGAGTGGCGATGGGATCATGGACTCAACGAAACTGGAGCGTTGCCTCAAGCAGTACTTGAGCATGAGCCATGTGGAGCAACCGGAGGTGGGGTGTGCCTTGCCCGTGTTGGGGGCAGAGATCGCGCGCTCGGATATTCAGGTACGGGAGGCGGCACAGACTTGGATCTGCCGGTTGCATGAAGGCTGGGCGCGGATAATGGGAAGTGACAGCCTGGCATGGGCGGTCCTGTCACAATGTGTCGGGGCATTGGTAGTGGCACGCATGTTGGCATCGCCTGAGATTCAGCGCGATGTCCTCAAATCCAGCCGTGAGGAAATCAGTCGTCGAATCGCCGAGCGACCCTTTGACTGATCCGCTGATTATTTGCAGATGACGATCATGCTGCGGCTGGTATACCCGGCGGGGTTGAGCCCGAAGGGATAGTCACCCGGTTCCTCGACGGCATCACCGGATTTGGCGATCACCTTGTAGTTCTTGGGGGCGCATGAATTGGCCGCCGTGGCGGCGCATTGGTCCCAGGATGAAGTCAGACCGGAGCAATTGATGTGAAGGCCCTTTTTACCGCGTTTCATTTCGGTTTTCGATGTCGCCGCGCAGCCCGCAACTGCCAGCACGGCGATCAAGATCAAGATTCGTTTCATTCCCGTCCTTATGCCGTCGTGGATCTTGTGTCTACGTACGGCTGTGTTCGCTTTCGCTTGAAGCGTTCATGACGTCCTGTATAAAAAAATCCATGCCTGGCATTAGGTTACGGGGCTAAACATGGCCTAAATGTGCGGTAAATACCAGAGCTATATAAAAACTGCTCAATCTGCTGCGATGGCGGGCTTTGCGGTATCACCCATCGTCAGTGTCGCGCCGACTGATGCAAGGACGATGCAGGTGATGGCGGCCCACTGCGCCAGCGACAGGTATTCCTGAAGGAAGATAAATCCCGACAAGGCGCCGATCGCGGGCTCGACGCTCATTAGCGTGCCGAACGTGCGGGCTGGAATCCGGGTCAGGGAAATCATCTCCAAGGTATAAGGCAGGGCTGTGGACAGGATGGCGACCCCGATGGCGACCGGAATCAGACTCGGCGTCAGCAGCGCGGCACCGGCGTGCACAATACCAATAGGGGCGACAAACAGAGCCGCTATCATGACTCCCAATGCTGCGGTCTGAACGCCATTGTCCGCGCCGGCCTTCTGGCCAAACAGAATGTATAGCGCCCAACACACGCCTGCGCCCAGGGCGTAACCGGCACCTACCAAGTCGATGCCGGTGTCGGCTGCCCCGGTAGGTATCAATAGCAGCAATCCGATCACTGCCAAGGCGATCCAAAGGAAATCGATCGCCCGACGCGAGGCGTAGATTGCAACCGCCAGCGGGCCGGTGAATTCCAGTGCCACGGCAATGCCCAGCGGAACGCTACGAAGAGACATATAGAAGAGGAAGTTCATGCCGCCGAGCGCCATCCCGTAGACCATCACCGTGCGCAGGGATTGAGCGGTGAGCTTGGCGCGCCAAGGGCGTAGCAATAACAACATGATGATGCTGGCGAAGATAAGGCGCAGGGTCGTGGTTCCTTGCGCGCCCACTACCGGGAACATGCTTTTGGCAAGAGCCGCGCCAGACTGGATCGAGGCCATCGCGATTATTAGCAAGGCAACCGGGAATAAAGAAGAAACCAGGTTGCGATTGGCTGGAGTCATTACGGGGTGTCATCCAATAAAAGGGCAAGAGAAACGGGTTTGAGCAATATAGTGCGCATTTCAAGCGGCGCAGTCTATATATCAGGCGGGTTTGGACCCGTTCAGCCGGAAAGATAAAGAAAGGAAAAAATAACGGTTGACGGCAAATTCTGGATGTCTATAATTCGCCCCACTTCCGGCGCAGTCGAAACGGAAAACTCCTTGAGTTTCAATGAGTTAACCAAGTTTCGGTAAGTGCTTCGCTTCAGTTCATCGAAGCACGGAAGGAGTGGGTAGGCCGGTTTGTTGGGCGCTATCGACGGTTCGATCTTCTCGGTCGAAAGCGGTAAAAAAGAGGTGTTGACAGCAGCGAGTAACGCTGTAGAATTCGCCTCCCGCTAACGAGAGATCGAAAGCGCAAGTGGTTGAAGTTGTTAAGGATTTCCAAGCGAAACTTTGAAAACTTCTTAAAATAACCGCTTGACAGATACACGGGGCGCTGTAGAATGCGCGCCTCGGTTGAGACGAAAGGCTCAACCCGCCGCTCTTTAACAACTGAATCAAGCAATTCGTGTGGGTGCTTGTGGAGTCAGACTGCTAGTCAACAGATTATCAGCATCACAAGTTACTCCGCGAGAAATCAAAGATGTAACCAACGATTGCTGAGCCAAGTTTAGGGTTTTCTCAAAACCCAAAGATGTTTGAACTGAAGAGTTTGATCATGGCTCAGATTGAACGCTGGCGGCAGGCCTAACACATGCAAGTCGAGCGGCAGCACGGGTACTTGTACCTGGTGGCGAGCGGCGGACGGGTGAGTAATGCCTAGGAATCTGCCTGGTAGTGGGGGATAACGCTCGGAAACGGACGCTAATACCGCATACGTCCTACGGGAGAAAGCAGGGGACCTTCGGGCCTTGCGCTATCAGATGAGCCTAGGTCGGATTAGCTAGTTGGTGAGGTAATGGCTCACCAAGGCGACGATCCGTAACTGGTCTGAGAGGATGATCAGTCACACTGGAACTGAGACACGGTCCAGACTCCTACGGGAGGCAGCAGTGGGGAATATTGGACAATGGGCGAAAGCCTGATCCAGCCATGCCGCGTGTGTGAAGAAGGTCTTCGGATTGTAAAGCACTTTAAGTTGGGAGGAAGGGCATTAACCTAATACGTTAGTGTTTTGACGTTACCGACAGAATAAGCACCGGCTAACTCTGTGCCAGCAGCCGCGGTAATACAGAGGGTGCAAGCGTTAATCGGAATTACTGGGCGTAAAGCGCGCGTAGGTGGTTCGTTAAGTTGGATGTGAAATCCCCGGGCTCAACCTGGGAACTGCATTCAAAACTGTCGAGCTAGAGTATGGTAGAGGGTGGTGGAATTTCCTGTGTAGCGGTGAAATGCGTAGATATAGGAAGGAACACCAGTGGCGAAGGCGACCACCTGGACTGATACTGACACTGAGGTGCGAAAGCGTGGGGAGCAAACAGGATTAGATACCCTGGTAGTCCACGCCGTAAACGATGTCAACTAGCCGTTGGGAGCCTTGAGCTCTTAGTGGCGCAGCTAACGCATTAAGTTGACCGCCTGGGGAGTACGGCCGCAAGGTTAAAACTCAAATGAATTGACGGGGGCCCGCACAAGCGGTGGAGCATGTGGTTTAATTCGAAGCAACGCGAAGAACCTTACCAGGCCTTGACATCCAATGAACTTTCCAGAGATGGATTGGTGCCTTCGGGAGCATTGAGACAGGTGCTGCATGGCTGTCGTCAGCTCGTGTCGTGAGATGTTGGGTTAAGTCCCGTAACGAGCGCAACCCTTGTCCTTAGTTACCAGCACGTTATGGTGGGCACTCTAAGGAGACTGCCGGTGACAAACCGGAGGAAGGTGGGGATGACGTCAAGTCATCATGGCCCTTACGGCCTGGGCTACACACGTGCTACAATGGTCGGTACAGAGGGTTGCCAAGCCGCGAGGTGGAGCTAATCCCACAAAACCGATCGTAGTCCGGATCGCAGTCTGCAACTCGACTGCGTGAAGTCGGAATCGCTAGTAATCGCGAATCAGAATGTCGCGGTGAATACGTTCCCGGGCCTTGTACACACCGCCCGTCACACCATGGGAGTGGGTTGCACCAGAAGTAGCTAGTCTAACCTTCGGGAGGACGGTTACCACGGTGTGATTCATGACTGGGGTGAAGTCGTAACAAGGTAGCCGTAGGGGAACCTGCGGCTGGATCACCTCCTTAATCGACGACAGCAGCGGCTCCATGAGCTCCCACACGAATTGCTTGATTCATTGAAGAAGACGATAGAAGCAGCTTTAAGCTCCAAGCTGATAGCTCACAGCTAACAGTTACAAGCTCGAAATTGGGTCTGTAGCTCAGTTGGTTAGAGCGCACCCCTGATAAGGGTGAGGTCGGCAGTTCGAATCTGCCCAGACCCACCAATTTTGTTATGGGGCCATAGCTCAGCTGGGAGAGCGCCTGCCTTGCACGCAGGAGGTCAGCGGTTCGATCCCGCTTGGCTCCACCATAAACTGCTTCTGAAAGCTTAGAAATGAGCATTCCATCCGCTGGATGATGAATGTTGATTTCTAGTCTTTTGATTAGATCGTTCTTTAAAAATTTGGGTATGTGATAGAAAGATAGACTGAACGTTACTTTCACTGGTAACGGATCAGGCTAAGGTAAAATTTGTGAGTGGCTCTTAGAGCCAGATCGAATTTTCGGCGAATGTCGTCTTCACAGTATAACCAGATTGCTTGGGGTTATATGGTCAAGTGAAGAAGCGCATACGGTGGATGCCTTGGCAGTCAGAGGCGATGAAAGACGTGGTAGCCTGCGAAAAGCTTCGGGGAGTCGGCAAACAGACTGTGATCCGGAGATGTCTGAATGGGGGAACCCAGCCATCATAAGATGGTTATCTTGTACTGAATACATAGGTGCAAGAAGCGAACCAGGGGAACTGAAACATCTAAGTACCCTGAGGAAAAGAAATCAACCGAGATTCCCTTAGTAGTGGCGAGCGAACGGGGACTAGCCCTTAAGCTTCTTTGATTTTAGCGGAACGCTCTGGAAAGTGCGGCCATAGTGGGTGATAGCCCTGTACGCGAAAGGATCTTAGAAGTGAAATCGAGTAGGACGGAGCACGAGAAACTTTGTCTGAATATGGGGGGACCATCCTCCAAGGCTAAATACTACTGACTGACCGATAGTGAACTAGTACCGTGAGGGAAAGGCGAAAAGAACCCCGGAGAGGGGAGTGAAATAGATCCTGAAACCGTATGCGTACAAGCAGTGGGAGCCCACTTTGTTGGGTGACTGCGTACCTTTTGTATAATGGGTCAGCGACTTATTTTCAGTGGCGAGCTTAACCGAATAGGGGAGGCGTAGCGAAAGCGAGTCTTAATAGGGCGTCTAGTCGCTGGGAATAGACCCGAAACCGGGCGATCTATCCATGGGCAGGTTGAAGGTTAGGTAACACTGACTGGAGGACCGAACCGACTACCGTTGAAAAGTTAGCGGATGACCTGTGGATCGGAGTGAAAGGCTAATCAAGCTCGGAGATAGCTGGTTCTCCTCGAAAGCTATTTAGGTAGCGCCTCATGTATCACTGTAGGGGGTAGAGCACTGTTTCGGCTAGGGGGTCATCCCGACTTACCAAACCGATGCAAACTCCGAATACCTACAAGTGCCGAGCATGGGAGACACACGGCGGGTGCTAACGTCCGTCGTGAAAAGGGAAACAACCCAGACCGTCAGCTAAGGTCCCAAAGTTATGGTTAAGTGGGAAACGATGTGGGAAGGCTTAGACAGCTAGGAGGTTGGCTTAGAAGCAGCCACCCTTTAAAGAAAGCGTAATAGCTCACTAGTCGAGTCGGCCTGCGCGGAAGATGTAACGGGGCTCAAACCATACACCGAAGCTACGGGTATCACGTAAGTGATGCGGTAGAGGAGCGTTCTGTAAGCCTGTGAAGGTGAGTTGAGAAGCTTGCTGGAGGTATCAGAAGTGCGAATGCTGACATGAGTAACGACAATGGGTGTGAAAAACACCCACGCCGAAAGACCAAGGTTTCCTGCGCAACGTTAATCGACGCAGGGTTAGTCGGTCCCTAAGGCGAGGCTGAAAAGCGTAGTCGATGGAAAACAGGTTAATATTCCTGTACTTCTGGTTATTGCGATGGAGGGACGGAGAAGGCTAGGCCAGCTTGGCGTTGGTTGTCCAAGTTTAAGGTGGTAGGCTGAGATCTTAGGTAAATCCGGGATCTCAAGGCCGAGAGCTGATGACGAGTTGCCCTTTGGGTGACGAAGTGGTTGATGCCATGCTTCCAAGAAAAGCTTCTAAGCTTCAGGTAACCAGGAACCGTACCCCAAACCGACACAGGTGGTTGGGTAGAGAATACCAAGGCGCTTGAGAGAACTCGGGTGAAGGAACTAGGCAAAATGGCACCGTAACTTCGGGAGAAGGTGCGCCGGTGAGGGTGAAGCACTTGCTGCGTAAGCCCACGCCGGTCGAAGATACCAGGCCGCTGCGACTGTTTATTAAAAACACAGCACTCTGCAAACACGAAAGTGGACGTATAGGGTGTGACGCCTGCCCGGTGCCGGAAGGTTAATTGATGGGGTTAGCTAACGCGAAGCTCTTGATCGAAGCCCCGGTAAACGGCGGCCGTAACTATAACGGTCCTAAGGTAGCGAAATTCCTTGTCGGGTAAGTTCCGACCTGCACGAATGGCGTAACGATGGCGGCGCTGTCTCCACCCGAGACTCAGTGAAATTGAAATCGCTGTGAAGATGCAGTGTATCCGCGGCTAGACGGAAAGACCCCGTGAACCTTTACTATAGCTTTGCACTGGACTTTGAATTTGCTTGTGTAGGATAGGTGGGAGGCTTTGAAGCGTGGACGCCAGTCTGCGTGGAGCCATCCTTGAAATACCACCCTGGCAACTTTGAGGTTCTAACTCAGGTCCGTTATCCGGATCGAGGACAGTGTATGGTGGGTAGTTTGACTGGGGCGGTCTCCTCCTAAAGAGTAACGGAGGAGTACGAAGGTGCGCTCAGACCGGTCGGAAATCGGTCGTAGAGTATAAAGGCAAAAGCGCGCTTGACTGCGAGACAGACACGTCGAGCAGGTACGAAAGTAGGTCTTAGTGATCCGGTGGTTCTGTATGGAAGGGCCATCGCTCAACGGATAAAAGGTACTCCGGGGATAACAGGCTGATACCGCCCAAGAGTTCATATCGACGGCGGTGTTTGGCACCTCGATGTCGGCTCATCACATCCTGGGGCTGAAGCCGGTCCCAAGGGTATGGCTGTTCGCCATTTAAAGTGGTACGCGAGCTGGGTTTAGAACGTCGTGAGACAGTTCGGTCCCTATCTGCCGTGGACGTTTGAGATTTGAGAGGGGCTGCTCCTAGTACGAGAGGACCGGAGTGGACGAACCTCTGGTGTTCCGGTTGTCACGCCAGTGGCATTGCCGGGTAGCTATGTTCGGAAAAGATAACCGCTGAAAGCATCTAAGCGGGAAACTTGCCTCAAGATGAGATCTCACTGGAGCCTTGAGCTCCCTGAAGGGCCGTCGAAGACTACGACGTTGATAGGCAGGGTGTGTAAGCGCTGTGAGGCGTTGAGCTAACCTGTACTAATTGCCCGTGAGGCTTGACCATATAACACCCAAGCAATTTGTAGACTCGAAAGAGGCCAGATTGCGGTGTTGTGAAGACGAAACGAACCGAAAGTTCGAGATACTCACAAGCAACACGCTATCACATACCCATTCGCTGGAACGTGACCGCAAGGCACGCGCTGGCTACCGAATTTCTTGACGACCATAGAGCATTGGAACCACCTGATCCCATCCCGAACTCAGAAGTGAAACGATGCATCGCCGATGGTAGTGTGGGGTTTCCCCATGTGAGAGTAGGTCATCGTCAAGATTAAATTCCGAAACCCCTATCTGCTGATGCAGGTAGGGGTTTTGTTTTTGCGCTTGGATTAAAACCGGATGGCTTGTCATCCCTCTCATTGTCCTCAATCAAGCTTCAGGCACCGGACAGCTCAGGTCCCCTTCTTTGCAGCTGAGATAGGTGTTGAACGCGTCAATCCGCGCCTTGGTCAGCGTCGTGATGCACTCATTGTGGATCATGGGATGGACGCTTCCGCCTTCGACACCGGACGCCGAAAAGCTACATTCAGCGTCACGGAAGTCAATCCAGGCGCGCTGTGCCTTGACCAACAATTGTTTGGCCGCAGCGTTATCCTTCAGGCGCGCTGTGATTTTTTGGTACAAGCGGTTCAACTCTTTATCGGCGGCCCTGTTTTCCTGGGTTGCGCACTGGTTCAACTCGCCCTGGGTCGTGGCGTTTGCGCAATCATCAGCTTGGACGGGGCTGACGAACAGCAGCGGAATAAGGGGCAGCAGCAAGCGTTTGGACATTATCAATCTCTCCTTGACGGGTAAAACTGCCGGAGGGAGTGTACCCAAACAATGCGCTGACACAACTTTCCGGTTGGCCTCGTGGTCTTACAAGCCTAGTGTTGAACAAGGAGGTGACCCATGCATTTACCTGACCGTATCGAAAGAAAGATCTTATTGAAGGCGCCCCGTTCGCAGGTTTGGCGCGCACTGGCCGATGCTGAGACCTTCGGCCAATGGTTTGGTGTGAATCTCGACGGGAAACGGTTTGTCGCCGGAGAGCGCACCCAAGGGCAGATTACTTATCCGGGCTACGAACACCTCGTTTGGGATGTGATGGTGGAGCGTGTCGAACCCGAGCGGGTGTTTTCGTTTCGCTGGCATCCCTACGCTATCGAGCCGCAGACGGATTACTCCCAAGAGTCCGAGACTCAGGTGGAGTTCGAACTCGAAGACTTTAAGGGGGGGACGTTGTTGAGAGTGGTGGAGTCGGGATTCAACGGTATTCCTGAAGCGCGTCGACTCAAGGCCTTTCGAATGGATAGTCGGGGTTGGGATGAGCAAATGGCCAACATCGAGGAATTCCTGAGCAAGGCATGATATGGCTTCGAAGCCTTTATCGATCCGATGCCCGATTGACTAAGGGTATTCGGAGGGGAGGGTATAGCGAATGTCTTACACGGCTTGGTAGTTATATCCTCTATTTCACTTTGGATCCGACGCGTAATCTTTGCTCATCCACTGAAGCACAGGGAGTGCTCAGGATCAGGGATGATCGACCTTGCAAGGATAGCTATCGACAGGGAGTCGTAATGGTCTTGGAAAAACCCGCTTAGGCGGGTTTTTTTTCGTCTGCGAGAAAGATATTCCATAAGGCCTGGCGTCGGGTTTTGCATGCCGGATCAGGCGCTGCTGGCCTGTAATGCCATCGCCCGCAGACGAGCGATGTCCTTGCTCGGCGAGGCGCCGAATAGGCGGCTGTATTCCCGACTGAATTGAGAAGGGCTTTCATAGCCCATCTTGTAGCCAATTGACGAAACGTCGCAGTTCTCGGCCAACAACAATCGTCGGGCTTCCTGCAGGCGCAGCTGTTTCTGATATTGCAGCGGGCTCATGGCGGTCACGGCTTTGAAGCGGTGATGCAGCGCCGAAGGGCTGAGATTGATCATTTGCGCCAGACTCTCAATGCTCAATGGCTCGGCGTAATGGCTATTGAGCCACTCGATGGCCCGGCTGATGCGGTGGGTCTGGGTGTCAGGAATTGCGATTTCATGCAGGCGCCGGCCTTGGGCACCGCGCAACAGTCGATAGAAAATCTCCTGCTGGGCCAAGGGCGCAAGTGTCGCGATGTCGTCCGGACTGTCGAGCAGCCGCAGCAAACGCAGCATAGCGTCGAGCAGGGGTTCGTCAATTCGGTCCAGGAATAATCCGCGGTCAGTTCTTTCAGCCGGCAAACCGATGGGGTTGGCATCGGCAATCAGCCGACAGATCTGGGCCGGCTCAATGTCCAGGCGAATGCACAGGTACGGTTGCTCTGGACTGGCCACGATCACTTGGCCGGCCAGCGGCAGCGTCACCGAGACCACCAGGTAATTGAGAGGGTCGTAGACATAGCGCTCGTGGGCCAGCGTGACTTCTTTGCGACCCTGCACAATCACACAGAGCCCCGGCTTGTGCACGACGTGCAGGGCTTCTGTGGGTTGGTCGCAGCGGATCAGGTGCAACGCTTCAATAGCCGTGGCGTGGACACCAAATTCCGGTGCGAAGCGCTTCATCAGGTTCGCCAGTTCGGCGCGACGCACGTCTATGCGGTTATCAGGCGTGATGGTGATGGACGTGGATACCGACATGCCGATCAATCTCCCTGGCCAATTGAATGGATCGCGCTAGTAAAGCCGATTGCAACTGCGACGACCAGAGGCGCTATCGTTACAGGATCGTGCAAATGCGCAGGAGAATCCGGCTAACCGAAGCGCAGAACGAATCCCTAATCTGGACCTGTCAAAACGCTCCACCGGGAGCCAACACATCCAGACGAGGGATTCATCATGTCCGATATTCAAAACAAAGTCGTGGTCATTACTGGCGCCAGCAGCGGGATTGGTGAGGCGGCGGCACGCTTGCTGGCTGCCCGGGGGGCTTGCGTCGTATTGGGCGCCCGGCGCGAGGAGCGTTTGCAGGCACTCGTGCAGGAGCTTGAGGCCGCCGGCCAACGGGCTGCTTGCAAAGCCGTGGATGTGAGCCGTCGCGATGACGTGCAGAGCCTAATCGATTTCGCCGTCGAAAAATTCGGCCGACTCGATGTGATCGTCAATAACGCCGGGGTCATGCCCCTCTCCAAACTTGAGGCATTGAAAGTCGATGAGTGGGATCGCATGATCGACGTCAACATCCGCGGGGTGCTCCACGGTATCGCTGCCGGCCTGCCACTGATGCAGCGTCAGCGCAGCGGCCAATTCATCAACATTGCTTCCATCGGTGCCTACGCAGTCAGCCCGACTGCCGCGGTGTACTGCGCCACGAAGTATGCCGTGCGGGCGATTTCCGAAGGCTTGCGTCAGGAAGTCGGTGGGGATGTTCGCGTGACCGTGATTTCCCCCGGCGTCACCGAGTCGGAGTTGGCCGAAAGCATTTCCGATGAAGGCGGACGCGCCGAGATGCGTGAGTTCCGTCGGATCGCCATACCCGCCGAGGCCATCGCCCGGGCGATTGCCTACGCCATCGAACAACCGGCGGACGTCGACGTCAGCGAACTGGTGGTGCGGCCGACGGCAAGCCCTTACTGAGGCGAATCGATCCAGCATCGGCTCCAGCCAGGTAACGCTCGCTTACCTGGCTCAACCTCCCGCTACACTTTCTCCAACCGCGCCGCAGCCCGGTGAGTGATCTGCGAACGTACCCGCAAAGACTCCGCCGAACGCCGGTTGGCTTCTTCCAATACTTTCGTCGGCGCCGTGTCCGGACACCCTGAGGCGAACGGCGGTGCGGGAGCGTATTCGAGTTGCAGCTGGACCAGTTCCGCGGTGTCTCGATCGAACAGCTCCGCCGCCAAGGTCAGGGCAAAATCGATGCCTGCCGTGATGCCGCCCCCGGTGAGCAGGTTACCGTCTCGTACTACGCGGTCCTTGACCGGCGTCGCGCCCAGGGGCTGCAACAAACTGTGGAAGGCCCAGTGGGTGGTGGCGCGCTTGCCACGCAACAATCCGGCCGCACCAAGCACCAGCGAACCTGTGCACACCGAGGTGACATATTTGGCATGGGCCGCCTGGCGTTTGATGAAGGACAGGGTCTGCTCGTCTTCCATCAGTGGACCGACGCCACTGCCGCCGGGGACGCAGATCACGTCGAGCCTCGGGCAGTCCTCAAATGTGGTGGTCGGCAGCAAGACCAGCCCGGTGCTGGAATTGACGGGCGCCAGGTCTTTCCAGATCAGGTGCACTTTTACATCCGGCAACGAGGCCAGTACATCGTAAGGGCCGGTGAGGTCCAGTTGCTGGACCTGAGGGAACAACAGAAAACCGATCTGCAACGTCATGTGGCTTGCTCCTTTGGATGATGGCCGAGGGGTAGACGGTTTTACTGTAGGCTCGTAGGATCTGGCTTATTCGCCAATAAGCCCACGAATCACGCCGATATGCCAAATACACCGAAATCCATTCATGTGCTGGCCTTCGCCAATGTGCAGGTGCTCGATGTCACCGGCCCGCTGCAAGTATTTGCATCGGCTAACGATCTTGTTCGTGGGCAGGGTCTGCCGGCGCCGTACGCGCCGACCGTGGTCGCTGCCGGTGGCGGGGCAGTGATGTCGTCGGCGGGGTTGGCGCTGATGGCCGAGCCGCTCCCCAACGACGTCAGCGACACCTTGTTGATCGCGGGCGGTTGGGGCGTGTACGAAGCCGCCGAGGATCCAGCCCTGGTGGCCTGGGTCAAACATCAAGGGATGCGCTCGCGACGGGTCGCGTCAGTGTGTACCGGAGCGTTCCTGTTGGCGGCCAGTGGCTGGCTGGACGGACGACGGGTGGCGACTCACTGGACCCGCTGTGAACAGTTGGCCCAGCAACATCCGCAACTGCGGGTCGAACCCAATCCGATTTTCATCAAGGATGGTCCTGTCTGGACGTCGGCCGGGGTCACAGCCGGAATTGACCTGGCATTGGCGTTGGTCGAAGAGGACTTGGGCCGGGCGATGGCCTTGGAGGTGGCTCGGCATCTGGTGGTTTTCCTCAAGCGCCCCGGCGGGCAATCGCAGTTCAGCGCCACCCTGGCGCTACAAAAGCAGGGCGGTCGCTTCGACAAATTGCACGCCTGGATCGCCGAGAACCTGACGCGGGACCTGGGCCTGTCGAGCCTGGCTGCCGAGGCGGGCATGAGTGAGCGAAGTTTTGTCCGCCATTACCGCGCCGAGACCGGCCAGACCCCGGCCCGCGCCGTGGAACTGATCCGCGTGGAGACCGCTCGCCGTCTGCTTGCCGACAGTGCGGTGCCGGTCAAGCGCGTCGCCCTGCAATGTGGCTTCGGCAGCGAAGAAACCCTGCGCCGCAGCTTTTTGCGAGCCGTGGGCGTGACACCCCAGGCTTATCGGGAGCGGTTCAGTGCCCAAGCAGATCAAGCAACGCCTTGACCGTGGCCTCGGGTGCTTCCTGAGGAATGTTGTGGCCGACGCCGGGCAGTACGCGGCGTTCATAGAACCCGCTGAAGTGGCCTGTATCTTCATCGTCCTCCGTCGCAGGCCCCACGCCGTCATCGCCGCCGCACAGGGAAATACTTGGCACGCTGATGACAGGTTGCTCTGTCAGTTTTTCCTCCATCCACTCGAGCGTCGGATCCCCCGGCGCGTACATGAAACGATGGCGATAGGAGTGGATCGTCACTTCGACGAAGTCCGGATTGTCGAATGACGGCGCGCTAAGAGGGTACAGCTCGGCGCCGCGTTTCCAGGTTGGCGACCAGAGGCGCCAGAGCAATCGGCACAATTCACGCCGATTCTGCGTCAGGCCTTCGACGCCCCGGGCGGTGTGGAAGTAATACTGGTACCACAGACGGTATTCATCTTCGGGGCTCAGCGGCTGGGTTGAATGGGGAATGTCCTGCAGATTGTAGCCATCGCCCGTTACCAGGCAACGGACGCGCTCGGGCCACAAGGCGGCGACGATGCACGCGGCGCGGCCACCCCAGTCATAACCGCACAGCGCGGCTCGGGGAATGTCGAGCGCGTCCATCAGGTCCAGCAGGTCCTGGGCCAGTGCCGCCTGTTGGCCGGAGCGGGCGATGGCGGGATTGTTGAACCGGGTCGGGCCATAGCCGCGCAGGTAGGGCACGATGACCCGATAGCCGCGTTGGGCCAGGACCGGGGCCACCTCGTCGAAGGCGCGCGGGTCATAGGGGAAACCGTGGAGCAGGATGATTGGCTCGCCGCTGGCGGGTCCATGTTCTTCATAGGCGATGCGCAGCAGTGGCGTCACCGCGAAATTGACCTTGGGCGCAGTTGTCATATCTGCCTCCGGCATCGCTCGATTGTTGTCAGGCGGGCTCCTGGTTCACGTATTTGGCCCGCTCCGGTGTGAACGTCACGATCATGTTCGTGCTGGAGCAGGTCAGGGTTCGTTCCTGGGCCAGGTCGATGTCCAGGTCCTCCCCGCGCAGGCCCTGCCATTGGGCCAGGTACTTGAGACAACCGAATTTGGCGGTTTTCTTCAGACTGCGGCTGACCCCGCCTTTCCAGCCCAGCACCGGCAGTTCACCGTCCCGGCAGCGTTGAGCCAGTTCCGGAAACCTCGCCGCCCGGTCGCGGCCGATTTCCCAGCATTTGATCAAGCCTTTGTCGTGGTCGTCCCAGAGTTCTCCCCGGGTCAGCCCTGTTCGGGGCTCGGTGGTAATGGAGCGTTTGATGTGCGTCATGTCAGGTCCTTGAATCGGGTTTTATCGGGCAGCTCCGCTGCACCCGTGAGTGCATCGATCTTAGGAGAGGGTTGGAGGACTGGCAACCTGCAGCCAGCGAAATGCGTTCAGCTTTGTTGGAATCCAACGTGGCGAGGGAGCTTGCTCCCGCTGGGACGGTCCGACGCTTCGGGCGAAGCGACCCCAAATTTTCCGAACTGAAAAGCGGCGTCTGCTACGCAGCCGAGCGGGAGCAAGCTCCCTCGCCACGGAATCGTCATTGGTCATAACCGCAGCTCACGGCTGCCAATGATTTTTCTCCCCGCTCAACTTGCGATCCAAAAAGCTCGCCGCGCTGATCAGCGCCAAATGGCTCAAGGCCTGGGGCAGGTTGCCGAGATGATAACCGTGGCTGTCGAACTCCTCGGCATACAGGCCCAGCGGATTGGCGTAGCGCAGCAGCTGTTCGAATTCCAGTTGGGCTTTTTCCACCCGGCCGGCGCGGGCCAGGCATTCGACGTACCAGAATGAGCAGGCCACGAACGAACCTTCGGTGCCGCTGAGGCCATCGATGGGGTTGTCGTCGGTGCGGTAGCGATAGACCATGCCGTCTCGCACCAGGTCTTTTTCGATGGCGTCCAGCGTCGACAACCAGCGCGGGTCGCGGGCGCTGACGAAGCGCACCAGCGGCATCAGCAGCATCGAGCCGTCCAGGGCGGTGCTGCCCAGGCACTGGACGAAGTGCTGATGTTCGTCGCTCCAGAAGTTCGTCCAGATGTCTTCGTAGATGGCCTGGCGGGTCTCATCCCAACGGGCGAACGGGGCGGGCAGGGAGCGTTTACTCGCCAGGCGGATGGCGCGGTCCACGGCCACCCAACACATCAAGCGCGAGTGCAGGAAATGTTGCTTGTCACCGCGCATTTCCCAGATGCCGACATCCGCGTCCCGCCAGATCGTGCATACCTGATCCACCACATCGACGGTGTGTTTCCAGCCCTGGTGGGAGATGGCTTCGCCGTATTTGTTGACCAGGTACACCGCGTCCATCAGCTCGCCGAAGATGTCCAGCTGCACCTGCTGGTAGGCCAGGTTGCCGATACGCACCGGCTGCGCGTTGCCGTAGCCGCTCAGGTGCGTCAGTTCGGTTTCGGGCAATTCAAGCCGACCGTCCAGGCCATAGAGGATGTTGAGTTTGGTCGGTTGGTCGCGACAATCGCTGACTCGGCCACGCAGCCAGCGCATGTAAGCGTTGGCTTCGTCGACAAAGCCCAGGCGCATGAAGGCGTAGACGGTGAACGAGGCGTCGCGGATCCAGGTGTAGCGATAATCCCAGTTGCGCTCGCCGCCACGTGATTCCGGCAGGCCGAAGGTGGCGGCGGCGAGGATGGCGCCCTGTTTGCGCGATGTCAGGAGTTTCAGCGCCAGGGCGGAACGGTTGACCATTTCCCGCCAGCGGCCGCGGTAGTTCGATTGGCTGATCCAGCCGCGCCAGAACGCCAGGGTTCGTTCCAGGCAAAGGGCACTGGTATCGTCCACCAGCCGAGGGTCGTCGATGCTGCCCAGCAGGAACTCAGCGGTCTGGCCTTGCTCCAGGGTGAACTCCGTCACTGCCGCCTGGCCGTCCAGCGTCAGGGGCTGGTCGGCGCACAGGCGCAGGCTCGGTTGTTGCGGTGCCTCGAAAATGACGTGATCGCCCTCCTGGCGCGCCGTTGTCGCGGCGCGGGAATAATCATGGCGCACCGCGCAACGCATGCGAAACGTCGCGCTGCCGACGGTCATGCGCACCCGACGCATCAGCACCGGCAGGTCATCCTCGCTGTCGCCGATGGGCAGCAAATCGGTGATTTCCACCACCACGCCGTCGCTCAGCCAGCGGGTCTGCAGGACGTTGGTGTCGGGCAGGTAGATCTGCTGGCGACGGGCGTCCGGCAAGATCGGCGCGAGTTGAAAGATGCCGGCCTCGGGAGTGTCCAACAGCGAGCAGAAGATCGACGGGCTGTCGAATTCCGGCCAGCAGAAAAAATCCACGCTGCCTCGATCGTTGACCAGCGCGGCGGTGCGCATGTCGCCAATGATGCCGTGGTTCTCGATGGGGCTTTGCGGTTCGTCATGATCAACCATTGCCGCGGAACCCCGGATAGAGGCTCATTCCACCGTCGATGAACAGCGTGGTGCCCACGACATAATCGGACAAGTCCGATGCCAGCCAGACCACCGCATTGGCGACATCCTCCACATCGCCGACCCGACCGTAGGGGATGAGCTCGAGGATTTTGTCCTCATTGTCGCCTGCCATGGCCTCCCGATTGATGGCCGTGCGGATGGCGCCGGGGGCGATGCTGTTGATACGGATGCGCTGGTGGCTGGTTTCCTGGGCCAGGGTCTGCATGAGCTGGTCGATGCCGCCCTTGGATGCCGCATAGTTGACATGACCGGCCCAGGGGATGCGCTGATGCACCGAGCTCATGTGGATAATCTTGCCGGCGGCCCGGGACACGCCCTGGCGAATGCCCTGGCGGTTGAAGATTCGCAGGGCGGCGCGGGCGCAGAGGAATTGGCCGGTGAGATTGACGTTGATGACGGTGTTCCAGTCGTCCAGGGTCAGGTCCACGGCGGCGGCGTCCTTTTGCAGGCCGGAGTTGGCGACCAGGATGTCCAGCGTGCCGAAGGCGTCGAGGGTCTGGGCGAACAAGCGTTCGACATCCTGCTCCTTCGATACATCGGCGCCGAGGGCGATGGCGCGGCCGCCGCTGTCGTTGATCTCGCGGGCCAGGTCTTCGGCCGGGCCTGCACTGGAATGGTAGTTGAGCACCACGGCGGCACCGGCCGCCGCCAATGCCCGGGCGGAGCCGGCGCCGATGCCAGAGCTGGCGCCAGTGACCAGGGCAACTTGTCGGGCGAGGGAAATCTGCATGGGTAGCACCTTGAACTGAGGGCCTTACTTGCTGACTGGCGCCAGGTGCCGAGAGTTCATTTGCAGGAAACAGTCTTCACATTTCACCCACAGTTTTACGCTTTCCCCGTCCCGGTCGTTTATGGCAAGTTGCAGGCCCTTGTTGAGACCGTGTCCCATGGCAAACCCCTATCGTGAATTATTCACTGCCCCTGGCAGCCGCGGCTTCGTGCTGGCGGGGATGATCGCGCGCATGCCGATATCCATGACCGGCATCGGCGTGATCACCATGCTTTCGCAGCTCAAGGGCGGCTATGGTCTGGCCGGCGCGGTGGCGGCGACGTTTGCCTTGGCGACCGCGTTCTGCGCGCCTCAGGTGTCGCGGCTGGTGGACCGTTTCGGCCAGGGACGGGTCTTGCCGGCGGCGGCGTTGCTGGGGGGCGGGGCGCTGTTGATGCTACTGCTGTGTACGCGATTGCAGGCGCCCCATTGGACGCTGTTCCTGTTCGCTGCCCTGGCCGGTTGTATGCCCAGTATGTCGGCGATGGTCCGAGCGCGCTGGACCGAGGTGTATCGCGGCCAGCCGCAACTGCGCACCGCTTATGCGCTGGAGTCGGTGCTCGACGAGGTCTGTTTTATTGTTGGGCCGCCGCTGTCGGTGGGGTTGTGCGTGGTGGCGTTCCCGGAAGCGGGGCCCCTGGCCTCGGTGCTGCTGCTGGCGATCGGCGTGACCGCGTTTGTGCTGCAACGTGGGACCGAGCCGCCGGTTCATCCGCATCAGCCCCATCATCAGGGCTCGATCATTGGTTCAGTCGACGTGCTTTTGTTGCTCCTACTGATGGTCGCCATGGGCGTCATCGTAGGCGTGGTGGACGTGGTCAGTGTCGCGTTCGCCCAGCAGCAGGGGCAACCGGCGGCGGCGAGCATCGTGCTGTCGGTCTACGCCATCGGCTCGTGCCTGGCCGGGCTGGCGTTCGGCGCGCTGCGCTCCAAGCTGCCTCTGCCGCGGTTGTTCCTGTATGGCGGCGTGGCGACCGCGGTCACCACGCTGCCGCTGTTGTTGGCGAGCAATATCCTCGGATTGTCCCTGGCGGTGTTCGTTGCCGGTTTATTTTTCGCGCCGACGCTGATCGTCGCCATGGCCTTGGTGGAGCGCATCGTGCCGCCAGCCCGGCTGACCGAAGGCCTGACCTGGCTGGTGACTGGCCTGAGCATCGGCGTGGCGATCGGCGCGGCCGGTTCGGGGTGGCTGGTGGATACGTTCGGCGCGCGCAGTGGGTTCTGGCTGGCGATTGCGGCCGGGGCGGTGGTGCTGGGGGCGGCGGTGCAAAGTTATCGCCAGCAGAGGTAAGCGACAGGTTTGCCGTACACATTCCCTCGCCACGAGTGCAAGTTCGACTGCTACCAACCCCGTCCCGAATTCACCCAGAAATTGACTGACAGCGATGTGGACACCGATTCCACTTGATGAAACCAGCCTTCCGGCAAGAACAGCAGGTCACCGGCCTCCAGTGTGACCCGCAGGAACGTCACGTCCCGGGCGCTGGGGAAACGTGCATAGTCCGGCGCGTCGGGATTGAAGTCGCAGCCGTCCAGCCCGCCTTGGGGCGCGGTCGACCAGGTGCCCAGGGCTTCGCGGTGGTGGGGCGCGGCGAGGGTGAAGGTTTTCTGGCCCCAGACCTGGGCGAACAGGTTATCGGTGTCGTCGCGGTGCAGTGGGGTGAGGGTGCCCTTGGGACCGATCCAGATACGTGGCGGGATGAACAGCGAAGCGTCGAAGTAGGGCGGGTATTTGATCAACTCCATCAACTGCGCCGGCAGAATGTTGTTGCCCATGTACGCCGGCGGCTCGCCGTTGGCGGCCGTGGTCACCGGGTTGTCGAGGGAGGCGATGAAATCGGCCATGGAGGTGGAGCGAAAATCCCGCTCCGTTGAGAAGGTTTTCTTGACGTAGTCGCCGTGGCGGGTGATGCCTTGCAGCTCGGCAAAATGCACCAGGGTTTCTTCCCGGCTGAGCTTGAACAAGGGCCAGTCCTGCAGCGCATCGCTGATGACCACCGGGATGCCATGGGGCAGATAGCGCGCCTTGAATTCCTGGACTGACAACCCGCTGCACGGCCGACGTTCCACGCTGTGTTGGGTTGGCAGGCTGGCGGTGAGCTTTTCGCTGAAGCGCGACGGGGTGGGGTAGCGCTTGTTCATGTCGACCTTTTCCACCGGGCGGCTGCCATGGCGCGCCTGGTCGATGATCTGTGGCAGCAACGTCGCCAGGCCCATGTTGCCGCCGATCTTCAAACGACCGCTGGCGAACAGTTCCTCGACATTGGCCAGGCCGGCCATGATCCCGAGGAAGTCCTTTTCCGCCACTTCGATGGTGACGTCGGGGCTGGCGTGGCGCCCGGCCTGGGTGCGGCTGGTGGCCTTGACCTCGGACCAGTACGCCTGGTGCGGGCCGAACACGAACTGGAAGACGCCTTCGATACCAACGGCGCCGGCATTGGCGAACAGCTTGCCCAGGATGGTTTGCAGGTCCACGGCGGTCACTCTTGCGGGTTTTCGGTCTAGCAGGTAACGAGGGCCGTGACCGAAAATTTAGCCTGTGCCGCCAATCGCCGCCCTAGCGTGTCGCGACGATGAAGACCCGTGGAAACGGTAGCAGGACCGAACCATCGTCCAGGGTCGGGTAGGCCTGTTCGACAGCCTTGAGGTATTGCGTCAGGTATTGCTCGCGTTGCGTCTCGTCCAACGGTTCGAGAAACGGGCGCAAGCCGCTGCCCTTGAACCATTCCACGATGCCCGAAGCGCCACCGGCCAGTGGATGATGATAGGTGGTGCGCCACACATCGACCCGGCTGCAATGGGGCTTGAGGATCGAATAATAGGTGCTGGCGTCCTCCACCTCGGTCCGAGAATCAGCGGCCCCGGCCAGTTGGCTGGCCCAGGGGCCGTTGGCCGCAATCTCCCGCATCAAGCGGTGGGACGGCTGATGCAGCGTGTCGGGCATCTGGATCGCCAGGCTGCCACCTGGCGCGAGCTTGTCCACCAGTGACGGCAGTAGGGTGGCGTGGTCCGGCAGCCATTGCAGCACAGCGTTGGCGAAGATCACCTCGAAGGGGCCGCTTTCATTCCAGTGGCCGATGTCTGCCGTGTCGAATGTCACGCCGGGCAAGCGCTTGCGGGCGGCTTCGACCATGTCGGCGGAACTGTCCAGGCCACGCACCGTCGCGCCGGGGAAGTGGTCCACCAACAGTTCGGTGGAGTTTCCGGGGCCGCAGCCCAGATCGATCACCTGGCGCGCCTGTACCGGCGGGATCGCCGCCAGCAGATCGCGGGACGGGCGGGTGCGTTCCTGTTCGAAAGCGACATATTGTTGGGCGGACCAGCTCATTGTGTTCTCCTTGGGCGGACCAGAACCATGGGGTTTGCAGTATAAGACGCATCCAGGGGAGAGGCCGGCGACTAATTTTTTACGGCCCGGCCTCGTTATCCTTTTGACTCGAACGATCGGAGAAAACCGCAGTGACCCAACTGACCCTGCTGTGCCTGCCTTATTCCGGCGCCAGCGCAATGGTGTACAGCCGGTGGCGGCGCAAATTGCCGCAATGGCTGCACGTGCAACCAGTGGAGTTGCCGGGACGCGGGGCGCGCTTCGACGAGCCGCTGCACACCGAGATGGGCCCGTTGGCGATGCAGCTGGCGCGGGAGCTTTACCCGACGCTCCAGGCGCCGTACGCCTTGTTCGGTCACAGCCTGGGTGCGCTGTTGGCCTGTGAAATCGCCCATGCCCTGCGTGAACTCGGCAGCCCGGAACCGGTGGCGCTGTTTGCATCCGGCACCGCCGCGCCGACGATGCGGGCCGACTATGATCGCGATTTTGCCACGGCAAAGACCGACGCTGAGTTGATCGAGCAACTGCGCACCCTCAACGGCACGAGCGAGGAGATCCTGGCCAATGAAGAACTGATGGCCCTGACCCTGCCGATCCTGCGGGCCGATTTTTTGCTGTGCGGACGTTTTCAGCCGCGGCAGCGACCGTTGCTCAAATGCCCGGTGCACGTGTTCGGCGGCACCGCCGACAAGGCCACCACGGCGCAACTGATGGGCTGGCGCCAGGAAACCACGGGCAGCTTTTCGGTGGACATGCTGGCCGGCGGGCATTTCTTCATCCACGAGCACGAGGCCAAGGTGCTGCGGCTGATCAAGGATCAGTTGAGCGTGCATCATCGGCGGCATGGGTTGGCGATCAGCGCATAACCCGTTAAAGACCCGCTTTCGTGACCTAGGGAGCTTGCTCCCGCTGGGCGGCCGGGCCGCCTCAAAAAGAATGGCGCATTAACCCAGGCAGACCGCATCAGCCGGTTTACGACTGCTGCGCAGCCGAGCGGGAGCAAGCTCCCTCGCCACGGTTTTCTTCCTTCCTGACACTTGTTCCCAATCGCTAATTTTTCCGGTTTGCATTCGTTTCATAGGGACGACATGCCTCTGTGCCTTGTGCCCACTGATTCCGGATACCCAGAAATGAATGCTGAAAACGCCTTGAAACTTGCTCGCCGGTTTATCGGGTTGCCTTTGGACAAGCGCCAGATGTTCCTGGCGGCGCTGGACAAGGAGGGCGTGGATTTCAGCAGCTTTCCCATTCCCCAGGGCGTCGAAGCCGAGGATCGCCAGGCCCTGTCCTATGCCCAGCAGCGCATGTGGTTTCTCTGGCAGTTGGATCCCGACAGCGGCGCCTACAACCTGCCCGGGGCGGTGCGGCTCAAGGGCGCGTTGAGTCTGTCGTCGCTGGAGCAGGCTTTTGCCAGTTTGGTGGCGCGTCATGAAACCCTGCGCACGGTGTTCCGGCGCCAGGCCGACGACAGCCTCTTGCAAGTGGCGACCGATGCGCCGCTGCTGATCGAGCATCAGGACCTCAGCGGCTTGCCGGCATGCAATCGCGAGCAAGCGGTGCGCCAGGCTGCGCAAGCACAATCGATGCGGCCCTTCGACCTGTCCAGCGGCCCCTTGCTGCGGGTCGAGTTGCTCAAGCTCGATGCGCAGGAGCACGTACTGCTGTTGACCCTGCACCACATCGTCTCCGATGGCTGGTCGATGAACGTGCTGATCGAAGAGTTCATCCGCTGCTACGACGCCCACGAAGCCGGCGTGCCGCCGCAACTGGCCGATTTGCCGATCCAGTACAGCGACTACGCGCTGTGGCAGCGCCGTTGGCTGGAGGCCGGTGAGCAGGGCCGACAACTGGCGTACTGGCAGGCCCAGTTGGGTGATGAGCATCCGGTGCTGGAATTGCCCACCGACCATTCGCGCCCGGCCATGCCAAGCTATCGCGGCAGCCGTTATGAATTCGCCATCGAGCCGGGGTTGGCGGAGCAACTGCGCAGCACGGCCCAGCAGCAGGGCGTCACGCTGTTCATGCTGCTGCTCGGCGCGTTCAACGTGCTGTTGCATCGCTACAGCGGCCAGTCCGACATCCGCGTGGGCGTGCCGATTGCCAACCGCAACCGCGACGAAATCGAAGGCCTGATCGGTTTCTTCGTCAACACCCAGGTGCTGCGCACCGAATTGGATGGCCAGATCCGGGTCGACGAGTTGCTGCGCCGGGTCAAGGAGACCGCGCTCGGTGCCCAGGCCCACCAGGACCTGCCTTTCGAGCGCCTGGTCGAGGCATTGAAATTGGAGCGCAGCCTCAGCCATACGCCGCTGTTCCAGGTGATGTACAACCATCAGCCCCAAGTGGCGGATGTCACCACGATCCGAACGGCGTCCGGGCTGGAACTGGACATGATCGAGTGGCAGACCCGCACCACCCAATTCGACTTGACCCTGGACACTTACGAAAAAGCAGGCACGTTGCGCGCCGCGCTGACTTATTCCGAGGACCTGTTCGAGGCGCCGACCGTCGCGCGCATGGCGCGGCATTGGCTGCGATTGCTCGCGGCGATGATTGCCGATCCGTCCCGGCGTGTCGGGGAGCTGGCGCTGCTTGATGCCGACGAGCACGCCACTCTGGTTTATGACTGGAACGCCACGGCCCAACGCTACCCGACCGAACTGTGCATGCATCAGTTGATCGAAGCCCAGGTGGCGCGCACTCCGCACGCTCAGGCGCTGATGTTTGGCGACCAGAGCCTGACCTATGCCCAGCTCGATGCCCGCACCAACCGTCTGGCCCATCTGCTGCGCGGACGCGGTGTACGAGCGGACAGCTTGGTGGGCATCTGCATCGAGCGTTCGGTTGAGATGGTGCTTGGCCTGCTGGCGATCCACAAGGCCGGCGGCGCCTACGTGCCGCTGGATCCGGAATATCCGCAGGATCGCCTGGCCTACATGATCGAGGACAGCGGCATCGGCTTGCTGCTGACCCAGCGCGCGCTGTCGGCGGAGCTGCCGACCGAGGGGATCGAGGTCATCGCGCTCGACCAACCGGACGGTTGGCTCGACGGTTACAGCGACAGTCGACCCGACGTCGCGGTCGACCCGCTGAACTTGGCTTACGTGATCTACACCTCTGGTTCCACCGGCAAACCCAAGGGCGCGGGCAACAGCCACGCGGCACTGGTCAATCGCTTGTGCTGGATGCAACAGGCGTATCGCCTGGATGGCAGCGACGCGGTGTTGCAGAAAACCCCGTTCAGTTTCGACGTGTCGGTGTGGGAGTTCTTCTGGCCGCTGATGACCGGAGCACGCTTGGTGATTGCCGCGCCCGGTGCCCATCGTGATCCGCGGCAACTGATCGATAGCATCAACCGTCATCGCATCAGCACGCTGCACTTCGTGCCGTCGATGCTGCAGGCCTTCATCCATGAACCTGGCGTGGAATCCTGCGAAAGCTTGAAGCGTATCGTCTGCAGTGGTGAAGCCTTGCCGCTGGATGCGCAGCAGCAGGTCTTCGCCAAACTACCGGACGCAGCGCTCTACAACCTGTACGGCCCGACCGAAGCGGCCATCGACGTGACTCATTGGACTTGCGTAGATGAGGGCACCGATTGCGTACCGATCGGCCAGCCCATCGCCAACCTGCGTACCCATGTGCTCGACGCCGATCTGTCGCCGGTACCGTGGGGCGTGGCGGGCGAGTTGTACCTGGGCGGGGCGGGGCTGGCGCGCAGTTATCACCAGCGTCCGACGCTGACCGCCGAGCGTTTCGTGCCGTGCCCGTTCCATGACGGCGCGCGCCTGTACCGCACCGGCGACCGCGTGCGCCAGCGCGCCGACGGTGTGATCGAATACCTTGGCCGTCTCGATCATCAGGTCAAGCTGCGCGGCCTGCGCATCGAACTGGGGGAAATCGAAGCCCGTCTCGTGCAACATCCACTGGTGCGCGAGGCCGTGGTACTGGTGCAGGACGGCAAGCATCTGGTGGGCTACCTGGTGCTGGAAAACGGCGACCCGCACGAGCAGTGGCAACAGGACCTCAAGGCCTGGCTGCTCGTCGGCCTGCCGGAATACATGGTGCCGACCTACCTGATGCCATTGGCCGGCCTGCCCGTGACCGCCAACGGTAAGCTCGATCGCAAGGCCTTGCCACAACCCGACGCCGCGCCCCGGCAAACATTCATCGCCCCGCAAGATGCACTGCAAACCGTCTTGGCTGAAATCTGGCAGAGCGTGCTTGGCGTTGAGCGCGTCGGTCTCGAAGACAACTTCTTCGAACTGGGCGGCGATTCGATCATTTCCATCCAAGTGGTGAGCCGCGCACGACAGGTTGGTGTGCATATTCATCCCCGCGACCTGTTCCAGTACCAGACCGTGCGCAGCCTGGCGCTGGTCGCCCGCCACGACAACCACAGCGCCCTGGACCAAGGTCCGGTCACTGGCGATGCCATGCTCGGGCCGATCCAGCAGCAGTTTTTCGCCCAGGCGATGCAGGCCCGCGAACACTGGAACCAATCGCTGTTGCTGACCCCACGCGAACCGATGAATGCACAATGGCTCGACGCGGCGCTGACCTGCGTCATCAACCACCACGACGCCTTGCGCCTGCGCTTCGTCGAAGACGCCGACGGTTGGCGGCAGAGCCATGCCGCGTTTTTGCAAAGCGCCGACCTGTGGCAACGCGATGCCCGATCCATCGAGCACCTGAATGCGCTGTGCGACGAGGCGCAGCGCAGCCTGGACCTGCAAGACGGGCCACTGGTGCGCGCCATGCTGGTGAACCTGGCCGACGGCAGCCAGCGCCTGGCGCTGGTTATCCATCACTTGGTGGTGGACGGCGTGTCATGGCGCGTGCTGCTGGAAGATTTGCAGCAGGCCTACGAGCAACTGGCGGCCGGTGGCGGCGTTACGTTGCCGGCCAAGACCAGCGCCTTCCAGAGTTGGACGGCGCGTCTGAGGGCCGAAGCATCGCGCTTCGATGACCAGTCGGCCTATTGGAAAAACCAGCACGAGGCCGCGTGGGACCTGCCATGCGAACGCCCGCAGGGCAGCTTGCAAAACATCCACGGCGAGAAAATCCAATGGCGCCTGGAGGCCGAACTGACCCGGCAACTGCTGCAACAGGCGCCCGCTGCCTATCGCACCCAGGTCAACGACCTGCTACTCACCGCGCTGACCCGCACCATCAGCCGTTGGAGCGGGCAGCCAAGCACATTGATCGAGCTCGAAGGTCATGGCCGCGAAGACCTTTTCGATGACATCGACCTGACCCGCACGGTGGGTTGGCTGACCAGCCTGTTCCCGGTCAAGCTGACCGCCACCGACGACATCGGCGGCTCGATCAAGACCATCAAGGAGCAACTGCGCAGCGTCCCGGACAAGGGCCTGGGCTACGGCGTGCTGCGTCATCTGGCAGCGACGTCGGTGCAAGCTCAATGGACGGATCTGGCGCCTGCGCGCATCACTTTCAATTACCTCGGCCAGTTCGACCGCCAGTTCGATGAGGCGGCGCTGTTCCTGCCGTCCGGCGAAGGCAGTGGCGTCGCCCAGGACCCGACGGCACCGCTGGCCAACTGGCTGACGGTGGAAGGGCAGGTGCATGGCGGCGAACTGGCGATGAGCTGGGGCTTCAGCCGTGACATGTTCGACAGCACGACCGTGCAGCAACTGGCCGATCAATACGCCGTCGAGCTCAAGGCGCTGATCGACCATTGCGTCAACCTGGCTGAACCGCAAGCCACGCCGTCGGACTTTCCGCTGGCGCGGATCACCCAATCGCAACTCGATCATCTGCCAGTGGCGGCCGGTCAGTTGGATGATGTCTATCCGCTGTCGCCGATGCAGCAGGGCTTGTTGTTCCACACGTTGTACGAGCAGGCGGCTGGCGAATACGTCAATCAATTGCGGGTGGACGTGCAAGGCCTGGATGCCGAGCGCTTCCGTGCGGCGTGGCAGGCCACTGTCGCGGCGCAGGATATTTTGCGCAGCGGCTTCGTCTGGGTAGGTGAATGGCCGCAACCGCTGCAGATCGTTCACAAGCAGGTGCAGTTGCCGTTCACGGTGCTGGACTGGCGCGAGCATGCCGACCCGGCCCACGCCCTCGCCGCGTTGGCCGAGGCCGAGCGTGCCCAAGGTTTCGACTTGAGCCAGGCGCCGCTGTTGCGCCTGGTGCTGGTGCAGACCGGAGCGGCGCAATGGCATTTGATCTACACCCATCACCACATCCTGATGGATGGCTGGAGCAACTCGCAGTTGCTCGGCGAGGTGATGCAGCGCTACAACGGCCGCGCCCCGGCCAGCACTGTTGGGCGTTATCGCGACTACATCGCTTGGCTGCAACGCCAGGACGGCCAGCTCAGCCAGGATTTCTGGAGCGCACAGCTGGCCCCGTTGCAAGAGCCGACCCGACTCGCCCGCGCGGCCTCGGACAGCGGCGAGAGCGGTCACGGCGATCATTTCCTGATCCTCGACATGCCGCGCACCCAGGCACTGGAGTCGTTTGCCCGCCAGCAGAAAATCACCCTAAACACGCTGGTGCAAGCGGCTTGGCTGCTGTTGCTGCAACGCTATACCGGGCACCCGACCGTGACGTTTGGCGCGACGGTTGCCGGTCGCCCGGCGGATCTGCCGGGGATCGAGCAGCAGGTCGGCCTGTTCATCAACACCTTGCCGGTCATCGGCAGCCCGCGTCCGGACCAGACGGTCGGCCAGTGGCTGCAAACGGTGCAGGACCAGAACCTGAGCCTGCGGGAGTTCGAACACACGCCGCTGGCGGACATCCAGCGTTGGGCCGGGCAGGGCGGCGAGGCGCTGTTCGACAACCTCTTGGTATTCGAAAACTATCCGATTGCCCAGGCTTTGCAGCAAGGCACTGCCAGCGATGTCACATTCGGCGACGTTGCCAACCGTGAGCAGACGCATTACGCCCTGAGCGTGGCGGTTACCCTCGGCGAACAATTGGCGCTGCACTTCAGTTACGAGCGTCGGCAGTTCGCCGACGAGATGATTGATCACATCGGCACTCATCTGCTGCATCTGCTTGAGCAATTCAGCCAGGACGCCGGACGCAATCTGGGTGAAATCGCCCTGGCCAGCGGTGCCGAACATGCGCGCCAACGTGCCGACAACCACCCGCAGCCGTACCCGGTAAACATCCCCGTGCACCAGCGCATCGCCGCGCTGGCCGCCGAGGGCCCGCAACGCACGGCGGTGATTTTCAACGACCGACACGTCAGCTACGGCGAGATCGATCGGCGCGCGAACCAACTGGCCCACACCTTGATCAGCCGCGGCGTCGGCCCGGAAACCCGAGTCGGCGTGGCCCTGCCGCGCAGCGAAGAGGTGATCGTCACGCTGTTGGCGGTGCTCAAGGCCGGCGCTGCCTACGTGCCGTTGGACGTCAGCTATCCCCGCGAACGCCTGGCTTATTTGATGAAGGACGCCGGGTTGGCGCTGCTGGTCAGCGATTCCTCGGTATCGGCCCAGTTGCCCGTGGATGAGTCGTTGCCGTTGCTGGAACTGGACCGTATCGATCTGCGCGAACTGCCGACCAGCGCGCCCGACGTCCAACCCGACCCGCACAACCTGGCCTACGTGATCTACACCTCCGGTTCCACTGGCAACCCCAAGGGTGTCAGCGTGGCCCACGGTCCGCTGGCGATGCACTGCCAGGCCATTGGCGAGCGTTATGAAATGCGCGACAGCGATTGCGAATTCCATTTCATGTCGTTCGCGTTCGACGGCGCCCACGAGCGCTGGCTCACCAGCCTGACCCACGGTGCGTCGCTGCTGATTCGCGACGACAGCCTGTGGACCCCGGAGCAAACCTACAACGCCATGCACGAGCACGGTGTGACGGTGGTGGCGTTCCCGCCGGTGTACCTGCAACAACTGGCCGAGCACGCCGAGCGTGAAGGCAACCCGCCGAAGGTGCGCATCTATTGCTTCGGCGGCGACGCGGTGCCCAACGCCAGTTTCGAGCGGGTCAAGCGCGCCTTGCGTCCTGAGTACATCATCAACGGTTACGGTCCGACCGAAACGGTGGTCACGCCACTGATCTGGAAGGCCGGTCGCGAGGCGTGTTGTGGCGCTGCCTACGCGCCCATCGGCAGCCGCATCGGCGACCGCAGTGCCTACGTGCTCGATGCCAACCTTAACCTGTTGCCCCAAGGCATGGCCGGTGAGCTGTATCTGGGCGGCACGGGATTGGCTCGCGGTTACCTGAACCGACCGGGGCTGACCGCCGAGCGTTTTGTCGCCGACCCGTTCAGCGCCGGCGGCTTGCTGTATCGCACCGGAGACCTGGTGCGCCAGCGCGCCGACGGCACTTTCGATTACCTGGACCGCATCGACAACCAAGTGAAGATCCGTGGTTTCCGCATCGAACTCGGTGAAATCGAAGCCAGTCTGCAAGCCCTCGATGGCGTGCGCGAAGCGGTGGTCGTGGCCCAGGAAGGCACCGCCGGCAGCGGCAAGCGTCTGGTCGCCTATGTGGTGGCGGCAGAACCTGCCCGTGAAGACTTCGCCGAGCACTTGCGTGAGCAGCTCAAGGCGACGTTGCCGGCGCACATGATTCCGGCCTATCTGCTGCTGCTCGAATGCCTGCCGCTGACCCCCAACGGCAAGCTCGACCGCAAGAACCTGCCCAAGCCCGACGCCAGCCAATCGCAACACGCCTACCTGGCGCCGCGCACTGCGCTGGAACAGCAACTGGCGGCGATCTGGCAGGACGTGCTCAAGCTTGAACGCGTGGGCCTGCGGGATAATTTCTTCGAACTGGGCGGCGATTCCATCGTCTCGATCCAGTTGGTCAGCCGCGCCCGCCAGGCCGGTATGCACTTCACGCCCAAGGACCTGTTCCAGCACCAGACCCTGGAAACACTCGCCACCGTGGTTCGCCAGGGTGAAGCCGCCCAAGTCATCGATCAGGGTCCGGTGACCGGTGAACTGGCGCTGTTGCCGGTGCAGCGGGTGTTCTTCGAACAGGCGATACCGCAGCGTCATCACTGGAACCAGGCGGTGATGCTCAAGGCGACCGAACGCCTGGATGCATCGGTTTTGAACCAGGCTTTGAATGCGTTGTTAGAGCATCATGATGGCCTGCGCTTGAGCTTCACCGAGCAGGCCGAAGGCTGGAGGGCGGTTTACCGTCTCGCCGACATTCAATGCCAAGACCTGCTCTGGACTGTGGACGCACCTGATGCGCAGGCCTTGCAAGGCATCGCCAATGAGGCCCAACGCAGCCTGGACCTGCAAGATGGGCCGTTGCTGCGGGCAGTCCTGGCGACGCTGGGCGATGGTACCCAGCGGTTGTTGCTGGCGGTGCACCACTTGGTGATCGACGGCGTGTCGTGGCGAATCCTGTTCGAGGACCTGCAAACCGCCTATCGTCAGTTGTCCAGCGGTGCGGCGCTGCGACTGCCGCTGAAGACCACCTCCGCGCAGGCCTGGGCCGAGCGCCTGCAAGCGCATGCCGGCAGCAACCGGCTGGCGCAGGAACTGGCGTTCTGGCAAGCCCAGCTCGAAGACGTCGATGCCTCGTTGCCGATGGATAACCCGGCGGGCGGCCAGCAGAACCGCCTGGCCGTGACGGTGCGCACACGACTCGACGCCACGCTGACCCGGCAACTGCTGCAAGACGCGCCCAAGGCTTATCGCACCCAGGTCAACGACCTGCTGCTCACCGCGCTGGCGCGGGTGATGGTGCGCTGGACCGGCAGCGACAGTGCGCTGATCCAGCTTGAAGGCCATGGCCGCGAAGCCTTGTTCGACGACGTCGATCTGACTCGCACCGTCGGCTGGTTCACCAGCCTGTACCCGGCGCGGCTCACGCCTCGGGCGGACTTGGGCGATTGCCTCAAGCAGATCAAGGAACAACTGCGGGCGATGCCCGACAAGGGCCTCGGTTTCGGCGCCCTGGCCCATCTGGCGGATGACGCGACGCGGGCGATCCTGGCCGGGCTGCCGACGCCCAGCCTGACCTTCAACTACCTGGGCCAGTTCGACGCCAGCTTCAACGAAGCCGACGGCGCTTTGTTCGTGCCGGCCGACGAAGCCGCCGGCGATGAGCTGGACGCCGAAGCACCGCTGTCCAATGCGCTGGCCTTGAACGGCCAGGTGTTCGGCGGCGAACTGGACCTGGGCTGGACCTTCAGCCGCGAGCAGTTCAACGAGTCCACCATCCAGGCGCTGGCCGACGATTATGGAATGGAACTGCAGCGGCTGATCGAGCATTGCTGCCGGGGCGAGCACAGCGGCGTGACGCCGTCGGACTTCCCGCTGGCGAGCCTGAACCAGCAGCAACTGGACGGACTGGCGCTGCCTCCAGCGCAGATCGTCGACCTGTATCCGTTGTCACCGATGCAACAAGGCATGCTGTTCCATGGTGTGTATGGCGACGCGAGCGGCGACTACATCAACCAACTGCGCCTGGACGTCGAAGGGCTGGACCCGGAACGCTTCCGCCAGGCCTGGCAAGCGGCGGTGGATGCCCATGACATCCTGCGCACGCGGTTTGTCTGGCAGGGTGATTTGCCGGCGCCGGTGCAAGTGGTCAGCAAGTACCTACAACTGCCTTACAACGTGCAGGATCTGCGCGGTGAGTTATCGCCTGACCAGACCCTGCGGGCCCTGGCCGATGCCGAACGCCAGCAACTTCACTTGAGTGCGCCGGCCCTGATGCGGCTGATGATCGTGCGTCTCGACGAGCAGCGTTATCACCTGATCTACAGCCACCATCACATCCTCATGGACGGCTGGAGCAATTCGCAACTGCTTGGCGAAGTGCTGCAACGCTACAGCGGGCAATCCGTTGCCGTATCGGGCGGTCGTTATCGGGACTACATCGCCTGGCTGCAATGCCAGGATGCGGCGGCCAGCGAGGCGTTCTGGAAGCCTGTCTTGCAGCGCCTGGAGGCGCCCACGCGGCTGGCCGATGCGGTTGGCAAACCGACGGACTCTGGTGTCGGTTATGGCGATCATATTCAGGTGTTGGACGAGTCGCTGACACGTCGCCTGGAAGCCTTCGCTCGCTCCTCGAAAGTCACGGTGAACACGCTGGTGCAGGCGGCGTGGCTGCTGCTGTTGCAGCGCTATACCGGTAGGGAAACGGTTGCCTTCGGTGCGACGGTCGCCGGTCGTCCAGCGGACCTGCCCGGCATCGAGCAGCAGATCGGCCTGTTCATCAACACCTTGCCGGTGATCGCCAGCCCTCGGGCCGAGCAGTCCCTGGACAGCTGGCTGCAAGCGGTGCAAGCGCAGAACCTCGCCTTGCGCGAGTTCGAGCACACCGCGTTGCTGGACATCCAGCGCTGGGCCGGGCAGGGCGGCGAGGCGTTGTTCGACAGTTTGCTGGTGTTCGAGAACTACCCGATCGCCGAGGCCTTGGAGCAGGGGGCGCCGGACGGTTTGCGCTTCGGTTCGCCGATCACCCAGGAGCAGACCAACTATCCGTTGACGCTGTTGGTGGGGTTGGAGCGGCAGTTGTCGGTGCATATGAGTTATCAGCGGGCGAGTTTCTCGGCGGTTACCGTGGAGCGGTTGGCGGCGCATCTGGCTCAGTTGCTCGGACAGATGACGGCTAATGGCGAGCGGTGCTTGGGTGAACTGTCGATGCTGGAATTCGATGAACACCAGCGCCTGATCCATGACTGGAATCCGGTGGATGCGCCGTTCGAGCAAGACCTATGCATCCATCAATTGATTGCCCGCCAAGCCGAAGCCTCGCCGGATGCCTTGGCGGTGACGTTCAATGATATTCGCCTGAGCTACAGCGAACTCGACGGCCGCGCCAATCGCCTGGCCCATAAACTGATCGAGCTGGGCGTCGGCCCGGAAGTGCGCGTGGGCGTGGCGATGCCGCGCTCCGAGCAACTGCTGATCGCCTTGCTGGCGGTGCTCAAGGCTGGCGGCGCGTACGTGCCTCTGGACCCGGATTACCCGGCCGAGCGCGTGGCCTACATGCTCGACGACAGTCGGGCGAAGGTGCTGTTGACCGAGCAGGCTGTGGCGCAGACGTTGACCGTTCCGGCTGGAACCGAAGTGCTGATGCTGGATCGGGTTGAGTTGACCTCATATCCCTTGAAAGCGCCGGACACAGCGGTCACACCGGACAACCTCGCCTACGTCATCTACACCTCCGGTTCCACCGGCAAACCTAAAGGCGTGGCCATCGCCCACCGCAACGTTCTGGCGCTGATCGACTGGTCGAAAACCGTCTACTGCCGCGACGACATCCAAGGCGTACTCGCCTCGACCTCGGTGTGTTTCGACCTGTCGGTGTGGGAGCTGTTCGTGACCCTGGCCAACGGCGGTTCGCTGATCATCGCCCGCAATGCCCTGGAACTGCCGCACCTGCCGGCCCGCGACCAGGTGCGCCTGATCAACACCGTGCCCTCGGCCATCGCCGCGTTGCAGCGCAGTGGGGAAATTCCTCAGAGCGTGCGCATCATCAACCTGGCCGGTGAGCCGCTGAAGCAAAGCCTGGTGGATGCCCTCTACCCCACACCCCTAACCTGTGGGAGCGAGCCTGCTCGCGAAAGCGGTGGGTCAGGCAACCCGATGCAAACTGACAGGACGCCTTCGCGAGCAGGCTCGCTCCCACAAGGGGGGGAGCATGTCCATGGCATCATCAACCTGGCCGGTGAGCCGCTGAAGCAGAGCCTGGTGGATGCCCTCTACCCAACACCCCTAACCTGTGGGAGCGAGCCTGCTCGCGAAAGCGGTGGGTCAGGCAATCCGATGCAAACTGACAGGACGCCTTCGCGAGCAGGCTCGCTCCCACAGGGGATTGAGCATGTCTATGACCTTTATGGCCCATCGGAAGACACCACCTATTCAACCTGGACCCGCCGCACCCAAGGTGGCACGGCCAATATCGGTCGCCCACTCAAGCACACCGCCAGCTACCTGTTGGACGCCAACCTGCAACCGGTCCCCCAGGGCGTGTCGGCTGAGCTGTACCTGAGCGGCGCGGGCATCACCCGGGGTTACCTTGGCCGCGCGGCGATGACCGCCGAAAAATACGTGCCCAACCCGTTCTCCACCACCGGCGAACGCCTGTACCGCACCGGCGACCTCTGCCGTTACCGCGCCGACGGCGTGCTCGAATACCAGGGCCGCATCGACCATCAGGTGAAGATCCGTGGTTTCCGTATCGAGCTGGGGGAAATCGAGGCGCGGCTGTTGCAGCAGCCCGAGGTCAACGAAGTCGCCGTGCTGGCCCAGGAAGGGCCGGGCGGGCAGCAGTTGGTGGCCTATGTGGTGGCTTCGGCGGATGCCGACACCCTGCGCGATCCACTCAAAGCCCGCCTCAAGGAGCATCTGCCCGACTACATGATCCCGGCGCACTGGCTGTTCCTCGATCACCTGCCGTTGACCCCCAACGGCAAGCTTGACCGCAAGGCGTTGCCGGGCATCGAGGCCGGGCGATCGCAAAACGCATACCAAGCACCGGTCAGCGAACTGGAACAGCAAGTCGCGGCGATCTGGGCTCAGGTGCTCACCGTCGAGCGCGTGGGCCTGAACGATCACTTCTTCGAGCTGGGCGGCCACTCGCTGCTGGCGGTCACCGCCGTCTCGCGCATGGCCCTCGAACTGGGGTTGAGCCTGACCCCGCAACTGCTGTTCCAGTACCCCGTCCTGCAGGATTTCATCGCCCGACTCGACAGCACGGACGGGCCAATCAATGAAGAGAAACTGAACAAGCTGGACGCCCTGCTTGATGAAATGGAGGAAGTCTGATGGACAAGAGTGTTGCTTTGAGGGTCGCCAAGCGCTTTATCACTCTGCCGCTGGACAAACGCAGGCTGTACCTTGAGAAGATGCTGGAAGAGGGCGTCTCGCCGGCCAACCTGCCGATCCCCGAGGTGCGTTCCGGGTTCGAGCATATCCCGCTGTCCTACGCCCAGGAGCGTCAGTGGTTCCTCTGGCAAATGGAGCCGCACAGTTCGGCCTACCACATCCCCAGCGCCCTGCGCCTCAGAGGTCGATTGGATGTGCCGGCGCTGGAACGCAGCTTCAACGCTTTGGTCGAGCGCCACGAAAGCTTGCGCACCACGTTCAGCGAGCACGGCGAGCAAGCCGTTCAGGTTATCCACCGGCAGATGCCCCTGAGCATCGCTGTCGAGGCGCTGCCTGCTGGTTCACCGATCAGCGAGGACGCGCGCATCAAGGCATACGTCGAAGGCGAAACCGCGCGTCCGTTCGATTTGCGCCAGGGGCCGTTGCTGCGGGTTTCGCTGTTGAAAGCCGCCGAGGACGACCACGTGCTGGTGCTGATCCAGCATCACATCATTGCCGATGGCTGGTCGATGCGCGTGTTGGTAGACGAACTGGTGCGCTGTTACGCCGCCGACACAGACGGCCAGCCGCTTGTATTGCCGGAGCTGCCGGTGCAATACGCCGACTACGCCATCTGGCAGCGCCATTGGCTGGAAGCCGGCGAGCGTGAGCGCCAGTTGGCCTATTGGGTGCAGACCCTGGGCGACGAGCAACCGGTGCTGGAGCTGCCGTTCGATCATCCGCGTCCCCCGGTGCAAAGCCTTCGTGGCGCGCGGCTGGATTTGACACTGGCGCCGGAGCTGGCTGCCTCGCTGAAACAACTGGCCCAGCGAGAAGGCGCCAGCCTGTTCATGGTTTTGCTCGCCTCGTTCCAGGCGTTGCTGCACCGCTACAGCGGCCAGCCGCAGATCCGCGTCGGCGTGCCGACGGCGAACCGCAACCGGGTCGAGACCGAAGGGCTGATCGGCTTTTTCGTCAATACCCAGGTGCTTAACGCCCACGTCGATGGGCAGCAGCCATTCGACGGCTTGCTCGCCCAGGTCAAGCAAGCGGCCATGGCGGCCCAGGCCCATCAGGATTTGCCTTTCGAGCAACTGATCGAGGCGTTGCAACCAGAGCGCAGCCTCAGCCACAGCCCGATCTTCCAGGTGATGTTCAACCACCAGAACGCCGATGCTAAGGGTCGCCGGCAGACGCACCTGCCGCAACTGCGCGTCGAGGACCTGACGTGGGAAGGGCGCACCGCCCAGTTCGACTTGACCCTCGGTACCTACGAAACCGAGCAGGGCATCGTTGCGGAGCTGACCTACGCCACCGACCTCTTCGAACCGCAGACCATCGAGCGCCTGGCCGCGCATTGGCAAAACCTGCTGCAAGGCATTGTCGATGCACCCCGCCAGCGGGTCGGCGAACTGCCGCTGCTCGACCCGGCGCAACAGCGATTCACGCAACAGCAATGGCTGCGCGTCGCCGACCACGGCGCCGGAGCCGTGTGCGTGCACCAGCGCATCGCTGAACAGGCGCAGCAGAACCCCGACGCACTGGCACTGACCGTGGACGGACAATCCCTGAGCTACCGGCAATTGGACGCCCGCGCCAATCAACTGGCCCACCGCTTGATTGATCTGGGCGTGTCCCCTGGCGAGCTGGTGGGCATCGCGGTGGAGCGCAGCATTGAGATGATTGTCGGCCTGCTGGCGATCCTCAAGGCCGGCGGCGCCTACGTACCGCTGGACCCGGCGTATCCCGAGGATCGCCTGGCCTACATGATCGAAGACAGCGGCATCGGGTTGCTGCTGACCCAGGCCCGTTTGCAGGCGCGATTGCCGATCCCGTCGACGCTCCGGACCCTGCTGCTCGATCAGCGGGACGCCGCGCTGCAAGAGGCTCCGAAAACCTGCCCGGCCGTATCGCCGACCGGCGAGCACCTGGCCTACGTCATCTACACCTCCGGCTCCACCGGCAAGCCCAAGGGCGTGATGGTGCGCCATGGTGCGCTGAGCAATTTCATCACCAGCATGATCGCCCAGCCGGGGCTCGCGGCCAGCGATCGCATGTTGTCGCTGACGACCTTCTCCTTCGATATTTTCGGCCTGGAAATCTACGGGCCGCTCTGCGGCGGGGCCAGCATCGTCCTGACCGGGCAGAACGTGCATCAGGATCCGCAAGCGGTGCTGGCGCTGGTCGAGCATCACGACATCAGCGTGCTGCAAGCCACGCCGTCGAGCTGGCGCATGCTGCTCGACCATGAGCGGGCATCGGTGCTCGCCGGCCGGACATTCCTGTGCGGCGGCGAAGCCTTGCCCCAGGAACTGGCGCAGCGACTGCTGGCGCTTTCGCCAAAGCTCTGGAACCTCTATGGCCCTACCGAAACCACCATCTGGTCGGCCGCGCATCCATTGAGCCCCGAGCGCGACCGGCCGTTCCTTGGCCAGCCGCTGGACAATACCGCGCTGTACATCGTCGGCGGCGACCTGACCCTCAATCCGCCCGGCGCGCCGGGTGAGCTGCTGATCGGCGGCGCCGGCCTTGCCCGTGGTTATTTCCAGCGCCCGGGGCTGACCGCCGAACGCTTCGTACCGGACCCGTTTTCCACCGCCGGCGAACGGCTGTACCGCACCGGCGACCTGACCCGCTATCGCCCCGAAGGCGTGGTCGAATACCTCGGCCGCATCGACCATCAGGTGAAGATCCGCGGCCTGCGCATCGAACTCGGGGAAATCGAAGCCGCGCTGCTGGCCCAGGACAGCGTGCGCGAAACCGTGGTGGTCGCCCACGAGGGCCCGACCGGTGCGCAACTGGTGGGCTACGTCGTGCCTGCCAGCGGCGCGGTGCCGGAGCCCGATGCGCCGTTGCGCGTCGCGCTCAAGGCAGCCCTCAAGGCGCAGTTGCCGGACTACATGGTCCCGGCGCACCTGTTGTTCCTGGCCCGATTGCCACTGACACCCAATGGCAAGATCGATCGCAAGGCCTTGCCGGCGCCCGACGCCAGCGATCTGCAACAGGCCTACGTGGCGCCTCGCAGTGAGGTCGAGCAACAAGTCGCGGCGATCTGGCAGGACGTGCTCAAGCTTGAGCGCGCGGGCCTGGAGGACAACTTCTTCGAATTGGGCGGGCATTCGCTGCTGGTGACCCAAGTGGTCTCGCGAATCCGTCGGGTGCTGGGCATCGAGGTGCCGCTGCGCAGCTTGTTCGAACACAGCACCTTGCAGGCGTTTGTCGCATCCTTCGAGGCCACGCCAGGCGAACAGGCCCCGGCGATGGTACCGGTGCCCCGCGATGCGCCGCTGCCGCTGTCGTTTGCCCAGGAACGCCAATGGTTCCTGTGGAAAATGGACCCCGACAGCGCCGCCTACAACATCCCCACGGCCCTGCGGATGCGCGGCACGCTGGACAAGGATGCGCTGCGCGAGAGTTTCGCCGCGCTGGTGGCGCGTCACGAAAGTTTGCGCACCGTATTCGTCGAAGAGGATGGGCACACCTGCCAAGTCATTCGCGAACAGGGTGAGGTCGACTTCGTCGAGCAGCGCCTGGAAGAGGATGAGATCCAGGCCTTTGTCGAACAGCAGACACAGCGCCCCTTCGATCTGTTGACTGATTCATTGCTGCGCGTGGCACTGCTGCAGGTGGATGAGCAGGATCACATCCTGGTGCTGACGCTGCATCACATCGTCTCCGATGGCTGGTCCTTGCAGGTGATGGTCGATGACCTGATGAGCCTGTATTCGGCGTTCGTCCAAGGCCAGCAAGCGCATCTGCCGCCATTGGCGATGCAATACGCCGACTACGCCGTCTGGCAGCGGCAGTGGATGGCGGCCGGTGAGCGGGATCGCCAATTGGCCTATTGGTCCGGGCAACTGGGCGGTGAGCAACCGCTGCTGGAACTGCCCACCGACCGTCCGCGCCCGGCGCAGCAAAGCCTGCGCGGCGCACGCCTGCCGATCAGGCTGGACGCTTCCTTGAGCGCGAACCTCAAGGCCCTGGCGCGACGGGAAAACGTCACGCTGTTCGTGCTGTTGCTCGGCTCTTTCCAGGCGCTGCTGCACCGCTACAGCGGCCAGGCCGACATCCGCGTCGGCGTGCCGATCGCCAACCGTCAACGACTGGAAACCGAGCGACTGATTGGTTTCTTCGTCAACACTCAGGTCCTGCGCAGCGAGTTTCACAATGGGCTGACCGGCGCCGCTCTGTTGCAGCAGCTCAAGCAGACGGCCCTGGCCGCGCAGATGCACCAGGACCTGCCTTTCGAGCAACTGGTGGATGCTTTGCAGCCGCAGCGCAACCTCAGCCACAGCCCGTTGTTCCAGGCGATGTTCAACCACCGCAACGAAACCGATTCGGCGTTCGCCAATGCCTTGCCGGACCTTTGCGTCGAGCCCCTGGGCTGGACGCAGCGTACCGCGCAGTTCGACCTGAGCCTGGACACGGTCGAGGGCCCGCAGGGCTTGCACGCGGCCCTGACCTATGCGACGGATCTGTTCGAGCCGGCGACCATCGAGCGCATGGCCCGGCATTGGCTCAACCTGTTGCACGAGCTGGTGCGCGACCTGCATCGCCCGGTGGTGCAGTGGTCGCTGTTGGATGAGGACGAGCGCAGGCACATGCTCAGCGACTGGAACGCCACGGCGCAGCATTACCCGCTCGACCGCAGCGTGCAAAGCCTGATCGAGGAGCAAGTGCGCCGGACCCCGGACGCGCCTGCGCTGGTCTTCGGCGAGCAGCGCCTGAGCTACCGTGAACTCAACGCCCGGGCCAACCGTTTGGCCCATCGGTTGATCGACCAGGGCGTCGGCCCCGACGTGCTGGCGGGCATCGCCGTGGAGCGTTCCGTGGAGATGGTGCTGGGGCTGTTGGCGATCCTCAAGGCCGGCGGCGCCTACGTGCCCCTGGACCCCGAATATCCGCGCGATCGCCTGGCCTACATGTTCGACGACAGCGGCATCGGCTTGCTGCTGACTCAGCGACATTTAATCGATTCCTTACCGATTCCGGTAGGGCTGCGCAGCCTGGTGCTGGACCTGCCCGATGACGGCTTGTATGCCAACCGCGTCGGCAATCCAGGCGTCGAAGTCCACGGCGAAAACCTGGCTTACGTGATCTACACCTCCGGCTCCACCGGCAAGCCCAAGGGTGCGGGCAATCGCCATCGCGCCCTGGTCAACCGGCTGTGCTGGATGCAACAGGCGTATGGCCTCGATGCCTCGGACAGCGTGCTGCAAAAGACACCGTTCAGTTTCGACGTGTCGGTGTGGGAGTTTTTCTGGCCGCTGCTGACCGGTTCGACGCTGGTGGTGGCCGCGCCGGGCGCCCACCGTGACCCGGCGCAGTTGATCGACTTGATCACGGCCCAAGGCATCACCACGCTGCACTTCGTGCCGTCAATGCTCCAGGCGTTTATGCAGGACCCGCGCGTGGCCGAATGCAGCGGTTTGAAGCGGATCGTCTGCAGCGGCGAAGCGCTGCCGGTGGATGCCCAGCAGCAGGTGTTCGCCAAATTGCCGAACGCCAACCTGTACAACCTCTACGGCCCGACCGAGGCGGCCATCGACGTCACTCACTGGACCTGTGTCGAGGAGGGCCGCGACAGCGTGCCCATCGGCCAACCGATCGCCAACCTCGGCACCTACATTCTCGACGATGAATTGTCGCCGGTTCCGGTGGGGGTGACCGGCGAGTTGTATCTGGCGGGCGAAGGGCTGGCGCGGGGTTACCACCGACGCGCGGCGTTGACCGCCGAGCGCTTCGTCACCGGGCCGTTCGGCCATGGTCAGCGCTTGTATCGGACCGGCGATCTGGCGCGCTATCGCCCCGACGGCGTGATCGAATACGCCGGGCGGATCGACCATCAAGTGAAGATCCGTGGCCTGCGCATCGAGTTGGGTGAAATCGAAGCGCGCCTGGCCGAACACGATGCCGTGCGCGAAACCGTGGTCCTGGCCCAGGACGGCACGCTGCTGGTGGCTTATCTGGTGCCGGCGCGCGCCGAGCTGCTCGCCGCCGATGGCGCCGTTCGCCAGGCGCTGCAAGCACGCCTCAGGGAACATCTGAGCCAATCCTTGCCCGACTACATGGTGCCGCAACACTGGGTGTGGCTGGAAAAAATGCCGGTCAGCCCCAACGGCAAGCTCGAGCGCAAGGCACTGCCCAAGGCCGAGCCGAGCGCCCATCCCCAGGCCTACATCGCAGCCATGACGGCGCAGCAGCAGACGCTGGTGGATATCTGGCAAAGCGTGCTTGGACGCGAGCGCGTGGGTGTGACCGACAATTTCTTCGAGCTGGGCGGCGATTCGATCATCTCCATTCAGGTGGTGAGCCGGGCCCGGCAGGCCGGCCTTCATTTCAGCCCCAAGGACCTGTTCCTGCACCAGACCATCCAGGGTTTGGCCGGCGTGGCGACAACGGGAGACGGCGGGCCGGTCATCGACCAGGGCCCGGTGACAGGCGAGGCGCTGCTGCTGCCGTTCCAGCAGTTGTTTTTCGAGCAGGCCATGGCCGAGCCCCATCACTGGAACCAGTCGGTACTGCTCAAAGGCGTGCGGCCGGTGCACGCCGGGCATCTGGAGCAGGCGTTGCAGGCCGTGGTCGAACATCACGATGCGTTGCGCTTGGCCTTCTCCCATGAGGATGGCGCCTGGATCGCTCGCCATAACACCCTGGCCGATCAACGTGCGTTGTCGCAACGCTCGCCGCTGTTGTGGGCCGCCGAGGTTCCCGATGCGCCGGCCCTCGAACGCCTGGTCGAACACGCCCAGCGCAGTCTTGGACTGGGCAGTGGCGCGCTGCTGCGCGGTGTCCTGGCGACCCTGGCTGATGGCAGCCAGCGGTTGTTGTTGGTGATTCATCACCTGGTGGTGGACGGCGTGTCCTGGCGGGTGCTGCTGGAAGATTTGCAACAGGCATACGACCAATTGCAGGCCGGCCAGATGCCGACGTTACCGGCCAAGACCACGTCTGCACAGACTTGGGCGCAACGGTTGCAGGCCCATGCCAGCAGTGCGGCGTTGCAAGGCCAAGTCGCTTACTGGCAGGCGCAACTGGACGGCGCTCGCCCCGACCTGCCTTGCGACTACCCGCAAGGTGATTTGAGTCGGTGTCATGGGACGCAAGTCCAGACGCGGCTGGACAAAGCACTGACACAACGATTGTTGCAGCAAGCCCCCGCGGCCTATCGCACCCAGGTCAACGACCTGCTATTGACGGCGCTGGCCCGGGTGATCGGCCGCTGGACTTCCCAGGCGTCGACCTTGATCCAGTTGGAAGGCCATGGCCGCGAGGCCCTCTTCGATGATGTGGACCTGAGCCGCAGCGTGGGTTGGCTCACCAGCCTGTTCCCGGTGCGTCTGACCCCGACGGCGACCGCCGAAGGCTCGATCAAGGCGATCAAGGAGCAACTGCGGGCGATCCCCGACAAAGGGCTTGGCTTCGGCGTGCTGCGTTATCTGGGCGATGAACCGACGCGTCGTGCCCTCGCGGCACTGCCGGTGCCGCGCATCACCTTCAATTACTTGGGGCAGTTCGACAGCGGCTTCAACGAAGCGGCCAATGGGCTGTTTGTCCCGGCCAGCGAATCGGCGGGCGCGGCGCAAAGTCCGTTGGCACCGCTGGATAACTGGTTGACACTCAATGGCAGCGTCTATGCCGGCGAGTTGAGCATCGATTGGAGCTTCAGCACGCAGATGTTCGACGAAGCGACGATCCAGGCGCTGGCAGAGGATTACGCTCGGGAATTGCGGGCGCTGATCGACCACTGTTGCCAGACCGAACGCCACGGCTTCACGCCGTCGGACTTCCCCCTCGCCGGGCTGAACCAGGCGCAATTGGACGCGTTGCCGCTGGTGGCGCGAGAGGTGGAGGACCTTTATCCGCTGTCGCCGATGCAGCAGGGCATGCTGTTTCACACGCTGTACGAGCAACAGGCCGGCCACTACATCAACCAGATGCGCGTGGAGGTCCAAGGGCTGGACGTCGAACGCTTCCGCCTGGCCTGGCAGGCGGCCACGGATACCCATGACGTGCTGCGCAGCGGGTTTGTCTGGGACGGCGATTTCAAGCATGCATTGCAGGTGGTGTACAAGCGCGTCGACGTTGCGTTGCAGCTTGAGGACGGGCGCGCAAATGCTGACCTGGCTCACTGTCTGGAAAACCTCGCAACGGCCCAGCGCCAACAAGGGTTTGCCCTGGACGCGGCGCCGTTGTTGCGGTTGGTGGTCGTGCGCGTGGCGGACGATCGTTATCACCTGATCTACACCTGCCATCACATCCTCATGGACGGCTGGAGCAACTCGCAGTTGCTCGGCGAAGTGCTGCAACGCTACAGCGGGCAGTCCGTCGCCGTATTGGGCGGTCGTTATCGGGACTACATCGCCTGGCTGCAACGCCAGGACGCGGCGGTCAGCGAAGCGTTCTGGAAACCTTTGCTGAAACGCCTGGAAGTGCCAACGCGGCTGGCCGACGCGGTGGCCAAACCCACGGACGCTGGTGTTGGTTATGGCGATCATGTGCAGGTGCTGGACGAAGTGCTGACCCGTCGCCTGGAAACCTTTGCCAGATCTTCGAAGGTCACGGTCAACACGCTGGTGCAGGCCGCCTGGTTGCTGCTGTTGCAGCGCTACACCGGTCGGGAAACGGTTGCCTTCGGTGCGACGATGGCCGGTCGTCCGGCGGACCTGCCTGGCATCGAGCAGCAGATCGGTTTGTTCATCAACACCTTGCCTGTGATCGCCAGCCCTCGGGCCGAGCAGTCTTTGGACAGTTGGCTGCAAGCGGTGCAAGCGCAGAACCTCGCCTTGCGCGAGTTCGAGCACACCGCGTTGCTGGACATCCAACGCTGGGCCGGGCAGGGCGGCGACGCGTTGTTCGACAGTTTGTTGGTGTTCGAGAACTACCCGATCGCCGAGGCCCTGGAGCAGGGCGCACCGGACGGTTTGCGTTTTGGTTCGCCGATCACCCAGGAACAGACCAACTATCCGTTGACGCTGTTGGTGGGGCTGGAGCGGCAGTTGTCGGTGCATATGAGTTATCAGCGGGCGAGTTTCTCGGCGGTTACCGTGGAGCGGTTGGCGGCGCATCTGGCTCAGTTGCTCGGACAGATGACGGCTAATGGCGAGCTGTGCTTGGGTGAACTGTCGATGCTGGAATTCGATGAACACCAGCGCCTGACCCATGACTGGAATTCGGTGGATGCGCCGTTCGAGCAAGACCTATGCATCCATCAATTGATTGCCCGCCAAGCGGAAAACACCCCGGACGCCTTGGCGGTGACGTTCAATGATATTCGCCTGAGCTACAGCGAACTCGACGGCCGCGCCAATCGTCTGGCCCATAAACTGATCGAGCTGGGCGTCGGCCCGGAAGTGCGCGTGGGCGTGGCGATGCCGCGCTCCGAGCAACTGCTGATCGCCTTGCTGGCGGTGCTCAAGGCTGGCGGCGCGTACGTGCCGCTTGACCCGGATTACCCGGCCGAACGCGTGGCCTACATGCTCGACGACAGCCGGGCGAAGGTGCTGTTGACCGAGCAGGCTGTGGCTTTGACGGAGCCGGCCGGAACCCGAGTATTGATGCTCGATCAACTCGACCTTTCACGTTATCCATTGAGCGCACCGGTTACTCACGTTTCAGCGGACAACCTCGCCTACGTCATCTACACCTCCGGCTCCACCGGCAAACCCAAAGGCGTGGCCATCGCCCACCGCAACGTTCTGGCGCTGATCGACTGGTCCAAAACCGTCTACAGCCGCGACGACATCCAAGGCGTGCTGGCCTCGACCTCGGTGTGTTTCGACCTGTCGGTGTGGGAGCTGTTCGTGACCCTCGCCAACGGCGGTTCGCTGATCATCGCCCGCAATGCCCTGGAACTGCCGCACCTGCCGGCCCGCGACCAGGTGCGCCTGATCAACACCGTGCCCTCGGCCATCGCGGCGTTGCAGCGCAGTGGGGATATCCCGCAGAGCGTGCGCATCATCAACCTGGCCGGTGAGCCGCTGAAGCAAAGCCTGGTGGATGCCCTCTACCCAACACCCCTAACCTGTGGGAGCGAGCCTGCTCGCGAAAGCGGTGGGTCAGGCAATCCGATGCAAACTGACAGGACGCCTTCGCGAGCAGGCTCGCTCCCACAGGGGATTGAGCATGTCTATGACCTTTATGGCCCATCGGAAGACACCACCTATTCAACCTGGACCCGCCGCACCCAAGGCGGCACGGCCAATATCGGCCGCCCACTCAAGCACACCGCCAGCTACCTGTTGGACGCCAACCTGCAACCGGTCCCCCAAGGCGTGTCCGCTGAGCTGTACCTGAGCGGCGCGGGCATCACCCGGGGTTACCTTGGCCGCGCGGCGATGACCGCCGAAAAATACGTGCCCAACCCGTTCTCCACCACCGGCGAACGCCTCTACCGCACCGGCGACCTGTGCCGTTATCGCGACGACGGTGCGCTCGAATACCAGGGCCGCATCGACCATCAGGTGAAGATCCGTGGTTTCCGTATCGAGCTGGGGGAAATCGAGGCGCGACTGTTGCAGCAGCCCGAGGTCAACGAAGTCGCCGTGCTGGCCCAGGAAGGGCCGGGCGGGCAGCAACTCGTCGCCTACGTGGTGGCCTCGCTGGACGCCGACACCCTGCGCGATCCACTCAAGGCCCGCCTCAAGGAGCATCTGCCCGACTACATGATCCCGGCGCACTGGCTGTTCCTCGATCACCTGCCGTTGACCCCCAACGGCAAACTCGACCGCAAGGCGTTGCCGGCTGTGGAAACCGGGGCGACGCAAAACGGTTACGCGCCACCCGCAAGCGAACTGGAGCAACAGATCGCCGACGTCTGGCGCGAAGTCCTGGAAGTGGAACAGGTCGGTCGCAACGATCATTTCTTCGAGCGCGGCGGTCACTCATTGCTGGCGACCCAGGCCATCTCTCGGCTGCGCAAACTCACGGGCTATCCGCTGAGCTTGCGTGATCTGTTCGATCATCCACGCCTCAGCACATTGGCGGCGCTGATGAGCGGGACCGGTGATGCAAGCGTGCGCGCCGGCGACTCCAGCAAGGTCCGGCTCAAGGCCCACGGGCCAAGGCAATCGGCTCCGCTGTCGCTGGTGCAACGGCGGTTGTGGATCGCCGAGCAGCTGTCCGGTGGCACTTCGGCGTATGGCATGCCCATGGCCCTGCGCTTGTGCGGCGAGTTATCGGTCGAACGCCTGATGAGCAGTTTTGCCGAAGTGACGCGCCGTCACGCCGTACTGCGCACCGCGTACGTCCAGGACGACGAAGGCGATCCGCTGGCGCTGATTGCCGACGAAGTCCGGTTGGATTTCCCGCTGGTCGATCTCTGCGATCTATCGCCCGGTGCCCAGTTGGAACAGGTGGCCCAGGCGACGCTGGACAATGCTCGCACGCCGATCGACTTGGAGCAGGCGCCGCTGCTGCGTGGGCGAATCCTGCGCCTGAACCCCACCGAACACGTGTTGTTGTACGCCATGCACCACATCATTTCCGATGGCTGGTCGATGGGGCTGTTGATCAACGAACTGGTGCAGATCTACGAAGCCGCTTCGCGCCATGAACCGATGCCGCTGGCGCCGCTGGAGGTCCAATACCATGACTTCGCCCTCTGGCAACAGGCGTTGGAAGAGCAAGGCGTACTGGCGCGCCAGGCCGACTATTGGAAGCAACGGCTCGATGGCTACAACGGGCGTCTCGACCTGCCGCTGGACAACCCTCGCGGGCAGACCTCGTCGTATGAGGGCGATGCGTTGCAGTTCGAACTGTCTGCCGGACTCAGCGCGGCATTGCGGCGGTTATCGAGCGAAGCCGGCGTCACGCTGTACAGCACGCTGCTGGCCTCGTTCCAAGTGTTGTTGCATCGCCTCTGCGCCGCGCAGGATCTGGTGGTGGGCGCTGACGTGGCGGGGCGCGAGCAACCGGAGCTGGAGCGCTTGATCGGCTTCTTCGTCAACGTATTGCCGCTGCGCTCGCGCTTCGATGCGGGCATGACGTTCACGCGGTTCCTGGCCCAGACCCAGGACGACTTGCTCGGCGCGTTGGAGCATCAGGACTTGCCGTTCGACCAGATCGTCGATGCCTCGGGCGTGCCTCGTCACAAAGGCATGAACCCGTTGCTCCAGGTGCTGTTCGTGATGAACAACGTGCCGGTGCGCACGCGCTCCATGGCGGGCTTGAGCGTGGAGTTCCTGCCAGCGCTGCAGAACCATTCTAAATTCGACATGGCATTGTTCGTTGACGAAGAAGAAGGGCAATTGCGCGGTAATTGGCAGTTCGCCACACGCTTGTTCGGACATGGGCGCGTCCAGTACCTGATCGGGGCCTGGACGACCCTGTTGGAACAGATCGTCGCTGATCAGGATATTCAATTGGGAGCTATCAGCATGCCAGTCGACAACGTGGCGACAGCCGCCACGCCTGCCAACGTCCCGGGGCCCAAGGCCGACAAACTGGGCAAGTTCCTCAAGCGATCGGCGACACCGGCCGCGCGGCCGCGTCCGGCGCTGGTGCGTGAATCCCTGGTGGCAGCGCCACAGCGGTTCCCATTGATGCTGGAGCCCGGCGACCCGCACCTCGACGTTATCGAGTGGATCCGGCAAAACCGGCCATTGATCGAGCAGAAGCTGGCCGAACACGCTGGCATCCTCTTCCGTGGTTTCGAGCTGGACGGCATCCAGGGTTTCGAAGCGTTCGCCGAAGCGATTCAACCGGGGTTGTACGGCCAGTACGGCGATTTGCCGAAAAAGGAAGGCGGCAAGAACACCTACCGTTCCACGCCATACCCGGAACGCAAGATGATCCTGTTCCACAACGAGAGCTCCCACCAGGATCGCTGGCCGCGCAAGCAGATGTTCTATTGCGAGCAAGCGGCGCCCGTGGGCGGCGCGACCCCGGTGGTGGACTGCCGCCTGATGTACGAAAAACTGCCGGCGGACCTGCGCGAAAAATTCGAGGACAAGGGGCTGCTCTACGTACGCACCTTCACCGACAAACTCGACGTGTCGTGGCAGCACTTCTTCAAGACCGAGGATCGCCGCGAAGTGGAGGCCCGTTGCCGGGCCGGCGGCATCCAGTGGCGTTGGCTCGATAACGATGAATTGCAAACCCGTACGCCAGGGCCGGCAATCATCACGCACCCGATCACCGGGGAAAAATCTTTCTTCAACCAAGTGCAGTTGCATCACATCCATTGGCTGGAGCCGGACGTGCGCCAGGACCTGTTGTCGATGTACGGCCTGGACCGCATGCCCCGGCATGTCTACTACGGCGACGGCACACCGATCGAAGACGAGGTGATGGCGCGTATCGGTGAGTTGTACGAAGCCTGCGCGGTGCGTTTCGACTGGCGCAAAGGCGATGTGATCCTGCTGGACAACATGCTGGTGGCCCATGCCCGCGACCCGTTCGAAGGGCCACGCAAGATCGTGGTCGCCATGGGTGATATGTACGACCACGCCAGCCTGCAACGGCCCGCGACCGTCGGGCAATCCGCCCGGGGCGTATTCAGTACCGAGGAAACCGGAGCATGAACGAGGTGATGATGGACGTGCAGGACGCGGGTTTCGCCCTGGCGCCCGAGCAGCAACGGGTCCTTGAGCAATTGTCGGGCACGGTGACCACTGGCGATGCCTTGCGTTGGGTAAGCGTGGCTATCGACGGCGACCTTGACCCGCAGCGATTGCAGGGCGCTTTCGACAGGCTGGCGACGCAGCAGCCGATGCTGCTGGCGCGGTTGGTTAAGGTCGCAGGTTTCCACGGCTTGCGTCAGGTTGCCCAGGCCGGGCGCTTCCCGCTGACGATAAACGCAAGCGAACAGCCCGTTGAAGAGGTCCAGGCACAGTTCAACGAAACCCTCGGCCGGGCGTTCGTGGTCGGCGAATCGGCTGGCGTCCAGGCGGTGCTTTATCGTTTGGCGCCACGGCAATGGCAACTGCTGCTGGGCATCGCCCGCTACAGTGCCGATGCGCCATCGATGAACCTGCTGCTTGGACAGGTAGGGCAGGCGTATGCGGGCCAGTGTTCGGAAGACGAAGCGCCGGGAGATTTCGCCCAGTATCTGGAATGGCGCAGCGAAGTGGTCCTGGATGAAGATGCCGCCACCGCGCGAACCTATTGGCAGCAACATCTGCAAGGTTTGCAGGCGCAGATCGACACGCCATGGCTGGCGGCACGCCGCGCCAGCAGCGGGACCGCCGATGCCCGTGTTTCATTGGAGCTGGAACCGGTCCGGCGCGATGCTTTGCAGCGCTTGGCCGATGAGCTCGGGCAACCGTTGGAGACGTTATTACAGGGCGCATGGTGGGTGCTGCTGGGACGCCTTAGCGGTTCCGATCAGGCACTGGTGGGCGTGCGTCACGACAGCCGCAGCGATTATGACTACTTCGCCAGCGCCATTGGCGTGTTCGAGAAGACCCTGCCGCTTTGCGTGCCGTTGCCCCCCAACGCGCCGTTCAGTGAGTGGCTGGTGCAGTTGGCGGCGGGCCTTGAGGCGCATCGCACCTGGCAGGAATATTGGGTGCCGGAACTGGCACCTTACGCGGCGTATCCGGCCTATGGCTTTGCGATCGGTCGAGCAAGTTTCGTCCACAGCGACGCCGGTTTGAAGTGGAAGGAGTCTTTGCCTGTCCGGACCGATCCGCTTGAGCTACTGCTGCAGGTTCGATTGGAGGATGCCCAGCAGCTCGCCGCGATCGACCTGCAATACGCCGACGCTCGTTATTCGAAAGCCACCGCCAGCACCGTGTTGGAACAATACGACGTGCTGCTGGCCTCTATCCTGGCGGATGCGCAAACGCCGCTGGCGCAGCTCAACCTGCTGGGCCACAGCGAGGAACAGCGCTTGCGCGCGATCAACCCGCCGATGCAAGTATTGGGCGATAAGCGCTATCTGCCGCAACGCATCGCGGACCTGGCGCTACGGACGCCGGAGGCCATCGCGCTGACCGACGCCCACCAGTCCTTGAGCTACGGCCAGTTGAATGAGCAGGTCGAACGCGTGGCCCTCGGCCTCCAAGAGCAAGGCCTGAGTAAGGGCTCGATCGTCGCCCTGGCCTTGCCGCGCTCGGCGGATCTGGTGATCGCGATGCTGGCGGCATGGCGCATCGGTGCGGCCTATCTGCCGCTGGATATCCAATGGCCCCAGGCCCGTCAGGCGTTGATGTTGGAGCAGGCGGGCGCCGCAGTGGTGGTCACCGATGCGGCGCACCTGCCGGCGTGGCAGGACCCGCCATGTAACGTGCTGACGTTGGCCGGGCTGAGTCCGTCGAGCGAGCCCTTGCCGGCGCTGGCGACCAAGGGCAACGACACCGCCTATGTGTTGTTTACGTCCGGCTCCACCGGTGTGCCCAAAGGCGTGGTGATCGAACATCGGCAATTGCTCAACTACACCGCCCAGGCCAGCCAGACGTTGGCGCTGGATCAGTGCACACATGTCGCCTTCAGCTCCACCGTGGCGGCGGACCTGGGCAACACGGCGCTGTTTGGCGCGCTGTTCAATGGCGCGACGCTGCACGTTGCCAATGACGAGCAGATGCAGGACGGCGCGTTGTTTGCCACGTTCATGCGGCGGCAACAGATCGATTGCCTGAAAATCGTGCCATCGCACCTCGCGGCATTGCTCGACAGCGAGCAGGCGACATTGCCGCGTACCCTGGTGCTCGGCGGTGAGCCGATTGCGCCGACATTGATCGAGCGCATCGCTCGGTTGCGTAGCGATTGCCGAGTGTTCAACCACTACGGGCCGACGGAAGCCACGGTCGGGGTGATGATCCATCCGGTGTCGATCCATCCGGTGTCGCTGGAGGGTGCCGCTGAGGATTGTTCGGCGCTGACCCAGGTGTTGGGCAACAATCAGGTTTATATCCTGGATGCTGATTTACGCCTGGCACCGGTGGGCGTGCCGGGTGAGTTGTACTTGGGCGGGGCGCAACTGTGCCGGGGTTATTTGAACGCCGGGGCCGATGGACAGACGTTCATCCAGAGCCCGTTCGATCCGGCGCAGCGCCTCTACCGCACGGGTGACCTGGCGCGTTATCGCCCGGACGGCGGCATTCAACTGCAGGGGCGGCGCGATCAGCAGGTCAAGGTGCGGGGCTTCCGTATCGAACTGGCGGAAATCGAAGCCCAGCTGCTGCGCCTGCCACAAGTAACCGAGGCGCTGGTGGTGCCAGCCACCTCGGCCGAGCAAGGTTTGCTGGCATTTATTGTGGCAGCGCAAGGCTTGCCTACGGATGTGCTGGACACCGTGCGCGCCGAGCTGAGCGCACGCTTGCCCGGCGTGATGGTGCCGCAGCATTGGCACCTGATCGAACGCTTTCCACGGCTGGCCAACGGTAAGATCGATCGCCAGGCGTTGCAGCACTTGGCCGTCGCGACGAGCGATGAAGAGGGCGTCGCACCCCGTGATGGACTCGAACAATTGCTCGCTGCGCGCATGGCCCAATTGCTTGGGCTCGAACGGTTGGGCATCGATCGCGACTTCTTCGCGGCCGGCGGTCACTCGCTGCTGGTGATCAAGTTGGTGGCCGGCATTCGCAAGCTGTTGCAGTGCGACATCCATCCGGGACTGGTCTTCGATCATCCGACCGTGGCGTCGCTGGCGACGGCCTTGCGGGCGGAGGAGAACAGCCCGGGACAACTGGAGAAAATCGCCCAGGCCCGCCTGCGCTTGGAGGCGATGAGTCCCGAAGAAAAGGCTCGACTGACCGAACAGGCTCGGCAACAGCAGGCGGCCAAAGCGGCGCAGGGTCGTTGATCTGAGAGAAACGCAATGCAGAGGGTCCCTGGCGGCGTTTCCACGCGAAGGCCTGGGAACGATCACTCAACCAACAAGAGGCCGACGCCAGCAAGCGTCGGCCTTTTTTGTAACTTTCGTGCAAATGATAAATAAACTCATTCCGGTTTTTCCCAGGTGCTTCGTCTTACTAAGGAATGCGGGCGAATCGGCTCGGGCAAGGCAGCCCAGGCGCCGGTTGTGTCCAGAAAACATGTCGCTGTCGTTCAGCCGGATGACCGTGCCCGGGGAGGGGTCGGTCAGCAGGTAATCCGCGCTGGCGAACGGCAGGCCCTTCGGCCCCATGGACTTTTCACTTCTATCAATAAGAGAGCACGATGTCGGCAATTCATGAGTTGAAACCGCTGTTCAAGGCACTTGTCATGTCCCGCGGCCTGCGTTCGCGGCGGGTGTTGACGGGCTTGGGTCTGGTCTGTGTGTTGCCGTTGAGCACCCAGGTGATGGCCGAAGACGTCAGTGTCAACATCCCAGCGCAACCGCTGCCGCAGGCGCTGCAAGCGTTCGGCCAGCAAACCAACCAACAAATGATCTACAACGTCGACGAGTTGGCCGGCCTGAAAAGCAACCGGGTCAGCGGCAAGATGAGCCCGCAGGCGGCCATCACCGAGTTGCTCAAGGGCACCGGCGTGCGCTACAGCCTCGAGGGCAACACCCTGATATTGGTGAAGGGCTCCCCCGCGGGCCTGGAACTGGGCGCAACGACCATCAACGCCGAACAGTTGGCTGCAACGACCGAAGGCAGCAACTCGTACACCAGCAACGCCGTAACGATCGGCAAGGGCACCCACACCCTCAAGGAAATTCCCCAGTCGGTTACCGTGATGACGCGCAAGCAGATGGATGACCAGAACCTGGTCAACCTCAAGGACGCTGTCAACCAGACCACCGGCATCGTTGGCCTCCAGGGCGTGGGGCAGGGCATGATCCTGTCGTCGCGCGGTTTCCAGATCGACGATTGGCAGTACGACGGTGTGCCGATCCCGCGTAATACCTACTCGCTGGGCAACTGGGCGACCCAAGACCTGATTTTCTACGACCGCCTGGAGATCCTTCGTGGCGCGTCCGGCTTGCTGCAAGGCACCGGCAGCCCCGGCGGCGCTGTCAACCTGGTGCGCAAGCGTGGCCAGAGCACACCGACCGTGACCCTGACGGGCAAGGCCGGTTCCTGGGACCACTACGGCTTGCAGCTGGACGCTGGCGGTCCGCTGAACGACGCTGGCAACATCCGCGGCCGTATCGTTGCCGACGAAGACCAGAGCAACTCATTCATCGACCACGCGTGGACCAAAACCCACTCGCTGTACGGCTCGTTGGACATCGACCTGAGCGAAGACACCACCCTGGGCTTGGCGGTCAGCCAATCCAATGGCGAATCGCGCGGCAACATCCGTGGTTTGCCGCGCTACGCCGATGGCTCGATGCCGGACGTGTCGCGCTCCACCTACACCGGCGCGCGCTGGAACCGTTCGGAAATCGATGTCACCACCTACTATGCCGATCTGGAGCATCGCTTCAATGAGGATTGGGCGTTCAAGGTGGGGGGCGTGTATATGACCGAGGATAACCAGGCGAAGAACCAGCGCGTCCAAAGAGTCGGTGGTCTCTTGCCCGATGGCAGTGGCGTGCAATATGCCGACTTCCTGACCGACTTCCAGTCTACCAAGGCCGGTCTCGACATGAACCTGACCGGCAAGTTCGAAGCCTTGTCGATGGAACAGGAGGTCATGCTGGGTGGCAACTTCTCCCAATTGGAGACGGATGATAAATATGCCCGTACCTTCAACAGCACCAGCGACTCGATCTTCGACCTTGACAATGACCGCCCGGACATCAGCTACGACAGTTTGATCGCTGCGGGTGGCATGGGCGTCCTCAGCAAGTACGACGTGCGCCAGAAAGGCATATACGGCACCTGGCGCGTCAAGCCGGTGGATGACCTGACACTGATCCTGGGTTCCCGGGTCAGCTGGTACGACTTCAGCTACAAGTCGAAAAATGAACTCGCAGCCGGAATTACACGCAACACGCCAAGCTACTCAACCGAAACCGGCGTGGTCACGCCCTATGCCGGTGTCGTCTATGACCTGAGCCGTGAGTGGGCGGTTTACGCCAGCTATACCGACGTGTTCCAACCGCAGACCAACGTCGATCCCAGTGGTTCGGTACTCAAGCCCATTGTTGGCAAAAACTACGAAGTCGGCCTCAAGGGCGAGTTGATGGATGGACGGGTCAATACCTCCTTGGCTGTGTTCCGCTACGACCACGAAAACCGCGCCGTCAACATCCCTAGCTGCACTGGGGTGAACTGCTCTTCTGCCTCCGGGAAAGTGCGCAGCCAAGGCATCGAGGCCGAAATCAGCGGTGAAGTGGTAGAAAACTTGCAGTTGTTCGCGGGCTACACCTATAACACCACCAAGTACCTGGAAGACACGGGCGGTATCGACAGTAAGGAAGGCAAGGTTTTCAGCACCTGGACGCCAAAACACATGTTGCGCGTGTGGGGCAACTACCAGTTCACCGGCGATTGGAGCCGTGTCAGCACCGGCCTGGGCTTCACCACCCAAAGCCACACGCTGGTTTACGACTATGACCGTGAAATCCCGGGCTACACCGTATGGAACGCCCGTGTCGGCTACAAGTTGACGTCTGAGATCGATCTGGCGGTCAACGCCAACAACCTGTTCGACAAGACCTACATAACGCCGGCTTACAACCAACTCAATGGCAACAACAACTTTGGCGATCCGCGTAATTTGATGTTCACAGTGAAGTACACGCCGCAGTTCTGATTGCCTGCAAAGAAAAAAAACCGACCCACTTACGCGGGTCGGTTTTTTTATGGGATTAATTTCGCTGAAAACGCAAACCCCGTGGCGAGGGAGCTTGCTCCCGCTGGGTTGCGAAGCGACCCCAGAGTTCCTGAACTGAAAAACGGCGTCTGCTGCGCAGCCGAGCGGGAGCAAGCTCCCTCGCCACAGGAACCTGTGTCCTACAAAAAATGTGGCGAGCCGGACATTTCTGACGAGTCGTGTCGGTTGGTGGTTCGGAAGCGATGGGGATAGGCTTTGTCCGTCGCTGCAAAATCAGCGACCGGGTTTGGTCACCTGTCCGAAGTCAGGCGCACATGCGCAACTCAGCATCTCGGCGCTTTTGCCGTTATGCTTTGCGGCGGGCTGTGCGCGGGGCACTCTCGAGTGCGCCGGGTGCCTGACTTCCCGGTTGACCAACCTGCGTATAGCCCACCACCCTCGTTTGGTCACGAGGTGGTTAAGCTCACTATCAAGTCAGGAGTTTCAAGATGGTCAAGAACACCCCCAACCCTCCAAAAAAAGCCAAAGATCTCTCCGCCTACACCAGCCTCGACTCAGCAGAGCGTCGCGAAGCGGCCGATCGAGCACTAGACATCCACTTATCGCCCAACAAGCCAGCCAAGCCCGACACCCAGGACGGCCAGATCTTTACCGTGGTCAAAGGGCTCAACACCGAATCCATACTGACCACCCTCAGCGAGACCCTGGCTTGCGCTAATGCCATGGCCAACGACCTGGCCTTCGACCTGGAAGGCTCGCGGCGGCATGTAGCGTTGGGGCTTCAGCAATTGATCGAGCTAGGAACGCTACTGGCCAATCGGGCACTGGATGACATCGAGCTGCCCCAGCCTCCACGCTAGCCGCAGCACCGCAGCCCCCCGTGGCGAGGGAGCTTGCTCCCGCTGGGCCGCGAAGCGACCCCAGAGTTCCTGAACTGAAAAACGGCGTCTGCTGCGCAGCCGAGCGGGAGCAAGCTCCCTCGCCACAGGGTCATTTTTTGCTCAAGAAAGCTTCTCTACCGTACTGGCCAGAAAAACCTCGACCAACTCCCCAAGCAACCCCTCATCAAAAATCATGCTGCGATGACCCAGCGGAGAATGCACCGAACACCGCAACGCCCCCGTCAAGCTATGCTCTCGAACCAGTGCCTCGCAAAAAGCCAGCTCTTGCGGGGTTTTCTCCGCCTGTGTCCACCAGCAGCTCGGTCGAACCCTCACAGGCTTGAAAGTGAATCCCGCAAATGCCTCCAGCAACCGATCATGCACCGAGAACGCCTGGGCATTCATGACCTCTTCCTTGACGCTCTGCACGATCGACAACAGGTCGCCTCGCTCAGGCTCGATCTGTCCGGCTGCCCACTCATGGAACGCCTTGAGCGAACTGTCCGGTCGCTCCCGTCGATAAGCCGCCGTGCGCTCCGTCAGCGAAGGGAACAGCAAGTCGAAGTATTCAATTGCTTCAAGTAGATCCTGGGAGGCCGCATCGTCTTTTTCGTTACCCGCCAGATGCCGATGGCGCGGCAGTCCTGAGGGATACAGGTGTTCTGGAATCGTGCTGTCCACCAACCCGAGGAAATCAACCGTGTGCCCCTGGCTTTCCAGCATCGCCGCGATGTCGAACGCGATCGCGCCGCCGAGGGACCAGCCCATCAAGTAATACGGACCTTCAGGTTGGGCCCTGACGATTTCCTTGCTGTAGTCGGCAATCATCTCCTGCCAGGCCTCGGGGCCCGCATGGGGTTCGCTGAAGCCGCGGTGCATGATGCCGACAGTGCGCGCCCGGTTTTGCAGCTTGCGTGCCAGCGGTTGGTAGCAGAACACGATGCCGCCGCTGGGGTGCAGGCAAAACAGCTGCGGTGCGCTGGCGGGCGCGTTATTCAGGGCAACGAGGCATTGCGTCTGTTCACGGTGTTTCTGTGAGATGAACAGGGCCAACTCGGCGATGGTCGGGTTGGCCAGCAACTCTTGCAGACGCACGGTGATGTTCAGGTTCGCCTTGAGCTTGGCGATCAGCTCGATCGCCAGGATCGAATGCCCGCCCAGTTCAAAGAAACTGTCGCTGATACCCACGCGCTCGGCTTTGAGGGACTGCCGCCAGAGTTGCGCCAACGCCTGCTCCAACGGCGTGCGGGGCGCCACGTGGTTCGAATGCCGAAGCGTGAGGTCGGGTTCGGGCAAGGCCTTGCGGTCGAGCTTGCCGTTGGCGTTGAGCGGCAGGTGATCGATGAACAACAGATGGCTGGGCACCATGTAATCCGGCAGATGCGCCTTGAGCGCGATCAGCAGGTTATCCCGCAGTTCGACCGTGGCCGGTTGTGTCGGGATGACGTAAGCGATCAATTGCAGGCCGCCCGGGCCGTCGTGGGTCAGCACCACGCCCTCGCGCACGCCCGGCAGTACTTGCAGGCGCGCCTGGATCTCGCCCAGTTCAATGCGGAAGCCGCGGATCTTGACCTGGTGATCCAGGCGCCCGATGTATTCAATGCTGCCGTCGCTGAGGTAGCGGGCCAGGTCCCCGGTGCGGTACAGGCGTCCACCTGGCGATGGGTCGAACGGGTCGGGAATGAAACGGCTGGCGGTGAGGTCGGCACGCTGGTGATAACCACGGGCCAGGCCGGCGCGCCCAATATACAGCTCACCGCTGCACCCCTTGGCCACCGGGTTCAGGTGCGCATCGAGCAGATACCAGGACAGGTCGACGATGGGCTCGCCGATGGGGCTCGCGGCTTCGCCGTGCAAGTCCGCCATCGACAGTGGTCGCCAGGTGACATGGACGGTGGTTTCGGTGATGCCATACATGTTGATCAATTGTGGCGCCTGATCGCCGAAACGTTCGAACCAGGGGCGCAGACTGTGCACATCAACTGCTTCGCCGCCGAAAATCACCTGCCGCAACCGATGGATGAGGGGCTGTCCAGGCTTACATGCAACTCGCAGCAACGACTTGAACGCCGAAGGCGTCTGGTTGAGCACCGTGACTTTTTGCTGGCAGAGCAGGGCGTAGAAATCCTCTGGCGACCGGCTCACGGCGTGGGACACGATGACCAGCCGCCCCCCGTGCAGCAGCGCGCCAAAAATCTCCCACACGGAAAAATCGAAGGCATAGGAATGAAACAGGCACCACACGTCCCGGTGGTCGAAACCGAACCACTGTTCAGTGGCCTGGAACAGGCGGTTGACGTTGTGGTGCGCGAGCAGCGCGCCTTTGGGCTTGCCGGTCGAACCGGAGGTGTAGATCACATACGCCAGGTTGTCCGGATCCATTGGCACATCGGGATTGTGCTCAGGCCAGGCGTTGTCGGCATCGCTCGTATCCAGCAGCAGGCAGTCGATGTCGGCCGGCAACGCCAGCGATTCAAGCAGATGGGCCTGAGTCAGGATCTGCCTGACGCCGCTGTCCTGGATCATGTAGGTCAGTCGGTCGGCCGGGTAGGCCGGGTCCAGCGGCACGTAGGCGCCACCGGCCTTGAGAATCGCCAGCAGGCCGATGATCATTTGCGGCGTCCGCTCCACGGCGATGCCCACCAGCACATCGGGGCCGACGCCTTGCTCGATCAATCGATGGGCCAATCGGTTAGCGTGGCGGTTAAGCTCGGCATAGCTCATGTGCTGCCCGTCGAACGTTAGCGCTATCGCCTCACCTGTGTTGGCGGCATGGGTTTCGATCATGCGATGCAGGCATTCTTCGCTATGCAGCCGGGTGGGTTGGCGGTTCCAGTCGTCCAGGGTCAGCCGCCGTTCTTCGGCGCTCAATAATTGCAATTCGCCGAGGGCGCGTTCGGGCGTCTCGATCAGCCCCCGCAACAGGTTCTGCCAATGCTCGGCCATGCGCTCGATGGTGTCCGCGCGGTACAGGTCACGGCTGTACTCGAACGTCGCGAGTATCTGCTGCTGTGAATAGTCGACATCCAGTGACACATCGAACTTGGCCTGGCCTTCACCGGTGTCGAGGAACTCCAGCGTCAGTAGATCCAGGCTTGGCAGCGATGCCGTCCGTGACCCGGTGCGCCAGTTGAACAGGACCTTGAACAACGGGTTGGCGCCCAATTGATCCTGGATCAGTTCCAGCGGGTAATCGGCATGCTCCAGCGCGGCGAGGGATTGGCCGCGCAGCGCTCGTAGGTAATCCAATGCGCTGCGGCTCGAGTCGATCCGCGCCCGGTACACCTGGCTGCTGACGAAAAATCCAACCAACGCCTGGCTTTCATGGCTGTTGCGATTGGCGTTGGGGACACCGACGGCAAAATCGTCCTGGCGGCTGTAGCGGGCCAGCAGCAATTGCCACGCACCCAGCGCCACCACGAACGGCGTGAGCCCCTGGCGTTGGCAAAAAGCGTCCAGCGCTCGCGCCAACGACGGCGCCAGCGATACGTGCACGCGACCGGCCCTGTGTTGTTGGCTTGTGTTGCGTGGAAAGTCCTGGGGCAACTCCAGGGTGGGCAAGTCGCGGCCCAGGTACTCGCTCCAGTATTCGCCACTGCGCAGGCGGGCAGCGCTTTGCAGATAGTCGCCGCGCTGGTGGATCGCGTAATCGGCGTATTGCATCGGTAACGGTGGCAGCGCAGACGAATCACCCAGCACCGCCCGGCGGTACGCCTGGGTCATGTCCTGCATGAGGATAGTATTGGACCACGCATCGGAAACGATGTGATGCATGTTGAGCAGCAGCACATGTTCGGTACGGCTCAATCTCAGCAACGTGGCCCGTATTAGCGGCGCCTGGGTGAGATCGAACGGTTGCCGGGCGTGTTGCTCGATGCGCTGCGAAAGTGCCGGCTGGTCGAGCCCGGCAAGGTCTTCGCGATGCAGGGTCAGGCAGGCGCTGCGCTCGATTACCTGAGTGGCGGCGCCGTCGATTTCAATGAACGCGGTGCGCAGGATGTCGTGTCGATCAATGACGCGGTTCAGGGTGTCTTCCAAGGCATCGGCGTTCAGTTCGCCGCTCAGGCGCAAGGCCCGTGGCAGGTTGTAGGCCGAACGGGTCGGGTCCCGCTGCTGCTCCAGCCACAAGCGTTGCTGGGCGAAAGACAGGGGCGCGCGATCCGGCCTGCCGCGGCTGGCCAGGGCGTGCCTGTCATCGGCGACCTCATCGAGCAACAGCGCCAACAGATCATCATCTAGCAGTTCGTTCATGGTGTTCTCGCGGTAAAACAGCATTGGCGTCGGGCAGGCTCAGGCGAAGGCTGCCGGGACCTTTTCACTCACCACCCGGCCGGCCTGCATTCGCACCAGTTGATCGGCGATGTCGAAGTAACGATCGTCGTGGGAAATGACGATGATGGTTTTGCCCAGGGCCTTCAGCTCCGGCAGCAGTTCGGTGTAGAACACGCGCCGGAACACCGGGTCCTGGTCGGCGGCCCATTCGTCGAAGACCAGCACGGGACGTTCTTCCAGCCAGGCATTGAGCAGGGCCAGGCGCTTGCGCTGCCCGGTGGAAAGATCGGTGGTGCTGAAAGCGCCGTCGCGAATGCTGACTTTATGGGCGATCTCCAGGCGATCCAGGTAGCGGTTGGCATCCCCGGGTACGTTTTGATCGCCCTGCACCAGTTCATCGAACAAGTAATAGTCGGCGAAGATGGTGGTGAAAAGCTGGCGATAATCGTCACGTCGCGCCGCCGATACCGGCTCGCCATCCAGGAGAATTTCGCCGCCCTGGGGCGCATAAAGGCCCAGCAGCAATTTGATCAGCGTGGTCTTGCCGCCGCCGTTCTCACCGACGATAAACACAATGTCGCCCTGGGCGATGGTCAGGTTGACCGGTCCAAGGGCGAAGGGCTGGGTGCCGTCGACCGCGGGGAAGGCGTAATGCACGTCACGCAATTCGAGCCGCTGAATTGTCGGCTTGGGGACGCTTTTGTCGTTGAGCAGCAGGTGCGGTTCCGGCGAGGAAAACTGCTCGGCCAATTCGGCAATGCGCTTGAAGGCGATGTTGGCGCGGCTGATCACCGGCAACGTCATCACCAGGTATTCCAACGGCCCCTTCATGTACAGCAACACCAGCACGAAACCGCTGAGCACCGCTTTGTCGGTGCCCAGCCACAGTGATTGCAGGGCCAGGACCAGGCCGATGACCACGAAAAAAAGCATCGAGCCGAAGGTCTTGGCGACCACGAAGGTATTGACCGCGCGGATGTTGGTGTCGCAGATCTGCTCGGCGGTGGCTTCGATGCGCTGGCTGAACATGCGCTGGCGGCGCGGGCGGTGGATGCGCAGCTCCTTGGCGCCCGCGGCGATGGCGCTGTAGTGCTTTTGCAGGGCGTCTTCGGCCTCGCGGGCGGCTTCGAAACCACGAATGCCACGAGCGCGCGCCACGTACTGGATGACCGTGCCGATCACCAGCGCCACCAACAGCAGCGCAAACATCGGCAACGACAGGTAGGCCAGGTAGCCCAGGCAACCGAGGGTGACGGTAAAGGCAATCGCCAGCGGTGCGAAGGAAAACGCGAAGTTGCTGACCATGTTGACGTCGTGGGTCAGGATCGGGATCAGCCGATGACTGCGGAACCGCTCGATCTGCTCGATGGGCGCCAGCAGGACTTTCTGGCCGAGGGATTTGCGCAGGCTGGCGATGATGTTCTGGCCGACGTGGTTGGTGCCGATGTCCGACAGGATCGAGGTCAGCAGCGCTGCCACGCACAGGCCGGCAAAGGTCGCCAACACTTGGGGGGTGGGCCCCGCATCGGCGTTCAAGGCGCCGTTGATGGTTGCCAGCAGGGCCGTGATGCTCAAGCCACCCAGCATGCCCAGGAGAATGGAGCCTGCGACAATCAGCCGGAAGGGTTTGAGCAGAATGAACAGCTCAGTGATCACCCCGCGTTTTGGTTGGCTCATGAGGTTTCCCTGCTAGATGAAAAAAGGCAAAGGCCATCGCGGGCTTTCACCGCAAGGGCTGGAGGACAGCGGCACGCCGGTCGGGGCGCGCCCACCTATGGAACGATTGGAGGGGAAGGGGATTTAACCAGAGTCTCCTGACACACATTATTGTGGCGAGGGAGCTTGCTCCCGCTCGGTTGCGCAGCGACCGCAAAATCTAGGGGCCGCTTCGCAGCCCAGCGGGAGCAAGCTCCCTCGCCACAAAAAGCGGATCTTCAGATGGTCCGGTTGAGCTACATATCCCGGGCGACCCGAAACCCCAGCCAGTCACCGCGGGCATCGGAAAACACCGCATTGCGATTGCCCGAACGGGAAAAAACCGGCGCTTCGCCCCAGTCGTTGCCGCGGATGCGTCGCACCTTGCAGTTGCCCACCGGCGCGGCGCTGCCGTCGCTCGGCGCATCGGTGTAGTTTTCGTTGAAACAATCGGCGGTCCATTCGTAGACGTTACCGTGCATGTCGTACACGCCAAAGGCGTTGGGCGCGAAGCTGCCGGCCGGCGCTGTGAAGTTGAAGCCGTCGGCGGCGCCATAGGTATTGGCGTGCTGGGCGATGCTGTAGTCCTTGCCTTCGTCGAATGGGAAGGGGAATGGGCCGTTGCTGCCACCACGTGCGGCGTATTCGCGCAGGGATTCACTGACCAATCGGTACGGCTTACCGGTCTTCTTCGAAAGCCACGCCACGTAGGCAGTGGCCTCTTGGAAGTTCATGCACACCGCCGGGTGCCGGTCGGTGTATTGCTTGCGCGGGTCGCTGCCCTGGTAGTCCGGCACGCCGGCCCGGCACGCGCGGCCGGGGCGCTTGTCGCCGTCGGGCATCACGTAGCCGGTATCGCGCAGGTAGGCGAACCATTCACCCTTGAGCACCTGGAAACGGCTGATCGCAACGGGCTTGGCGAACGTCACCGGGTGCAGCGGGCCTTCGTCGGGCTCGCGGCCCACTTCGTCTTCCGGGGTGCCCATCTGGAAGGTGCCGGTGGGCAGCACGACCATTTCCGGGCAGTCCTTGCAGTCGCGAAACACCTGGCCCGGTTGCGAGGCCTGGGCATCGGAGGGCAGCAGGGCGGCGAGGGCCAACGCCGGGAGTGTCTTCAATAAAAAGCGGTTCATCGATTGCTCTCGATCAGTCATCAGAGTGTTTTGCCCAACAGCGCCAGGAAGCGATCAATCTCGGCTTCGGTGTTGAGCAGCCCCGGCGCGGTGCGGATCACCGGTCCGGCATCGCGGTGCACGGCATCGGCGACCACGCGGTTTTGCATCAGGTAGGCGGCGATCTCGTCGCTCTTGCGATCCTTGACCCGGAAGAAAGTGAAGCCAGCGGACAGTTCTGGGCTCAGCGGCGTCACCAGCTCGACCTGCGGCAACGCGAGTAGGTGTTTTTTCAGGTAAGTGTTGAGCGCGTGGATACGCGCCTGCACCTCGGCCTTGCCCAGTTGCAGGTGCAGCTTGAACGCTTCGTCCGCCGCCCAGCGATGCTCGAAGGCGTGGTAGCCGCCCGGGGTCATGGTGGTGGAAAACGCCGTGGCTTCGGAGAAGGTCGGGATGATCGGCGTGACGTACCTGACCTCTTCGCTGCGGCTGCACACCACGCCGGTGCCCCGTGGGCCGAACATCCACTTGTGGGTGCCGGCGATGAAAAAGTCGCAATTCATCGCCGGGAAACTCAAATCCTCGACGCCGAAACCGTGCACGCCGTCCACCACGTACACGATGCGCTGTTCATCGCTGCGGCCCTGGTTGTGCTTGTCCACCAGGGCGCCGATCTTGCCGATGGGCAGCTTGACGCCGCTGCCTGAGTGCACCCAGGTCATGCCCAGCACGCGGGTTTCGGGACGGATGTTGCGGTCGATGGCCGTGAGGATTTGCGCCTCGCTGACGCCATGGGCGTTCTCGAACAGCTTGATCTTGCGCACCCGTGTTCCGTCCCGTTGCTTGCGCAGATCGAGAATGGTGTGGGTGGCGTAGTGTTCGTGGGCGGTGGTGAGGATTTCCTGGTCGGGCCGGACATGGACCCCGCCGTAAATCATCGCCAGGCCTTCGGTGGTGCTGCCGGTGAGGGCGATCTGCTTCGGGTTCGCTTGCAGGTAGCGACCGGCCCAGGTCCGCACGTTTTCTTCGCACGCTTCGGTGACGCCCAAGTCCCAGTCCATCAACAGCCCGGGGTTTTTATCCAGGGCGGCGCGGTGCCGCTCGATGGCCTCGCGCACCGGGCGCGGGTGGGTGGTGACCAGGAAATTGGAGAAGTGCAGGTAGTTCGGGTCCTGGTTGAACAGCGAGCGCAGCTGTGCCCATTTGTCCCGGGACAGCGGCGGCGGAGAGTCGGCCGCGGCACTCGAAGGCAGGTTTGCGGCCAATGGCAGGCCGGCGGCGACAATCCCGGCGTGCTTGAGGAAGGCGCGGCGCTCGATCATGGCTGAGCGGCCTTCTGCGCCGAGGCGATGGCAGGGCGGGCGGCCTTCTGCACCTGATCCCAGACCCGCAGGAAATTGCCGCCCCACAGCTTGGCGATGTCGGCTTCGGAGTAACCGCGGGTCAGCAGTTCGGCGGTGACGTTGCGGATGTCGCTGACGTTCTGCCAGCCTTTCACGCCGCCACCTTCGTTGAAGTCCGAACTGATGCCGACGTGGTCGATGCCGATCTTGCGCACGGCATAGTCGATGGCATCGCCCAGGTCCTTGAGGCTGGCCTTGGGTTCCTCGTCGAGAATGCCGTAGAGCTGGCCGGCGTATTCGCCGAACTTCTGTTCCGGCCATGCGGCGATGATCGGGTCGCCGGGCATCAAGGCCATCGCCAGGTTGGGCAGTGGCGGCAGGTCGAAGCGCTCGCGCAGGGCATTGAGTTTGTCCTGGGTTTTTTGCGTCAGCGGGCGCAGGTACTGGGAAAAACCAACGATCTGCACGACGCCGCCGCTGGCCTTGATCAGCTGCATTTCCTTGTCGCTGAGGTTACGCGGGATGTCCACCATCGCCCGTGGCGCGGAGTGGGACGCCACCAGCGGCGTGCGGCTCAGTTGCGCGACTTGTTCCAGGGCCAGGGTCGACATCTGCGACACGTCGATGATCACGCCCAGGTCGTTCAAGCGCGTCACCGCTTGCTTGCCGATGTCCGATAGGCCGCCAAGGGCGTCGGGCGAGTCGTTGAAGAACGGCAGCGGGCGCGAGGAGTCGGCCCAGTCGTTGTTGCCGATGTAGCTGAAGCCGAACATGCGCATGCCCCGCGCCGTCCATAGGTCCAGCAGGCTCAGGTCATGGCCCAGGGGATACGCGTTGAGCATGCTGATGAAAATCGCGAACTTGCCTTCGCCATGCAGGCGCCGGAAATCGTCCGGGGTGTAGGCGATGGCGACCTGGTTGGGGAAGTCCCGGACCATGCCGGTGATGATCCTGTAGCGCACCTCTTGCTGGTTGCGCGCTTCCTCGACGAACCCGGCGGTGGGCTTGTGTGGCGCGTTGGGCCCGTTCCACAGTTCGGGCCAGCCGAAGATCGTCAGCGCGGCGCCGGAGAGGCGGCCGCGATTGGCTTTCACCAGGTCGAACTGGCCCTCGCCGTCCTTGTCCGCTTCGTTGCCGGCGGTGCCGAAATCCAGCGGCACGGTGATGTGGCTGTCGAAGGACAGCAGGCGTTCGTGCAGCTCGCGCGCTTCTTTCATCACCTTGACCGGGTAGCCGGGGTTGTCCCGCCACCAATGGTCCCAGGCCGCGACGCCAGCCCCGACGACCAGCGCCAGGGCCAGGGGCACGCCGGTGAAAAGAGCCTTTTTCGAACGTGGTGTTGTCATTGCCGATCTCAGTCTGGTTCGCCTTGGAAGGACAGGCGCGGGGGCCTTTGCTATCTGGGGGGAACGAGTGATCGGGCGGGAAATTTAGGTGTTCTCAAGGGCCTCTTCGCGAGCAGGCTCGCTCCCACAGAGGATCGCGTTCCCATGTGGGAGCGAGCCTGCTCGCGAAGGCGGCCTCATGGCTGCCTATAAATTTGTCGCCCCAGCCATCGTTCTAGCTTGGATAAAGCCCACCCCAGGGCGAATACAGGTAAGGCAATGACGATTTCTCGACGATGGTTCATGGCAGGCCTGGCGCTGACCGGTGCCGCCGTGCCTGCGGTGTACTACGGGCATCGCGAACTGACCCGGCCGGACCCGACCATCACACCCGGCGAAGCTTCCTTCGATGTGGCGGACGTCGCCGGACAGCGGCGGGCGAACACGTTGCGGGGAATCTGGACGATCCGTTTCAGCGGGCGCGATGCCGGCCTCGACGGCTTGCCGGGCGACAATCTGGAGATGTTTCTCGACATCGCCCACAAGGGCCGTGGCCTGGTGGGTTACCTCGACATCGCCGAACGCCTGCGCGGTGGAGATGAACCGCGTTATCGGGTGCTGGGCGACCTGGCCGGCAGCGACCCAAAGCAATTGAGCTGGCGATTGATCGGTGCCGGGCATGGCACGCCAGACTACGAATTCATCATGACCCTGGACGAAGTCTGGGCCGGTTTCGGCAACGCCGGCACGGCCACCCTCAGCGGCCGGGTGTTGCGGTTGGATCGCCCTTTGGCGTTGCCGGAGCTCGACAATCAGTTCGTCGCCGTCAAACAGCGGTTCCCCGAAGCCCGGGAACGTACGCCGCTGAGCCCGAAGTTGCTGGACTGGCTGGTGTCGCCCGAGCACCGGCTGTTCCATCAACTCTGGCATGCCACGCGAGACAAATGGCACACCCTCGACGAAGACAAGCGCGACGCCCTGCGTGGCATCGGCTGGCAACCCGGGCCGCGGGACAACGAACGTGATGCTCGCGGGCCGCGCAAAGATCGCAACGGCTCGGGCGTGGATTTCTTCTTCATGCACCGGCATATGCTCGGCACGGCGCGTTCTTTCCAGCCGTTGCCGTCATGGCCACGTTTTCCATTGCCGCAACCCGAGTTGGAGCGTGATCGCCTGGGCTTTGCCCGGTATTTCGACAACGTCGACGGGACGGCACTGCCACCAACGTGGCTCGCCCGTGGTGACGAGCAATACGCCCAATGGGTCAGCGACATCAAGACCGCCGAGACCTATCACAGCAATTTCCAGGTCTGGGAATCCCGTTACCGCGACCCGCGCTATTTATCCAAACTGACCCTGGGCCAGTTCGGTTCGGAAGTGGAATTGGGGCTGCATGACTGGCTGCATATGCGCTGGGCCTCGGTGCCGCGAGATCCGTCAAACGGCCATCCGGTGCCATTCGCCCGTGATCAGGCCGACTTCGCCCAGCGCTGGTTCGAACCGGAAAACGACTTTTTAGGCGATCCGTTTTCCTCCCATGTAAACCCGGTGTTCTGGGCTTTTCACGGCTGGATCGACGATCGCCTCGAAGACTGGTTTCGCACCCACGAACGCTTTCATCCGGGAGAAGTGAGCCGGCTCGAAGTCAACGGCGTGTCCTGGTTCGCCCCGGGCCGCTGGGTCGAAATCGCCGACCCCTGGCTCGGCCCGGACACCCATGGCTGCAGCACCACGCCGGGTTTGCAGGTCGGGCGCTCGGTGGAGATGGACCCGGAAACCATGAAGTTGGCGTTGCGTATTACGTTTGGCAGTGATGACGACAAGCTGGCTCAACTGTTTCGCCGCGTACCGCAGAGGCCTTGGTATGCGCGCAATCTCAAGGCCAAGGTGGTGTGAGCCCAGGCTCGAACCGACCGAACCTGGGGCCGTGTGCAATGACTGCTTTTGTGGCGAGGGAGCTTGCTCCCGCTGGGCTGCGAAGCGCCCCAATGACGAGCGCCTCTGTGGGTCAGGTGTTTTGAGGCGGCTGGTTCTGGGGCTGCTGCGCAGCCCAGCGGGAGCAAGCTCCCTCGCCACGATGGTGCTCCTCTTCAGATCTGCTTCACCCGCCAACCCCCACCCAACGCCTTGTACAACGCCACGCTCGCCTGCACCCGCGCCAGTCGCAACTGCACGTTCATGTCCTGGGCGGCGAAGAGGGTACGTTGGGTTTCCAGTACCGTGAGTAAATCTTCAGCGCCGGCCTGGTAGCGGCGTTGGGCAATGTCGAAGGCAGTCTGGGCCTGGTGCAGTTCTTCGCTTTGCCATTGCCGTTGGCGGTCCAGGCCGTGGATGCCGTTCAGGGCTTTTTCGACGTCGGCGAAGCCGTTGATGATGGCGGCGCGGTAGGCCTCCAGCAGTTCTTCCTGGCGCGCGGTAGCCCGGGCTCGCTCAGCCTTCAGGCGACCATTGTTGAAGATTGGCGCGGCCAGCCCGGCGCCGAGGTTGTAGACGTTGTTGCGCAGCAACTGGTCGGCGATGTCGGCGCCGGTGGCCAGGCTCAGGCCGAGGGTGGCGGAGGGCAGCATGGCGGCGCGGGCGACAGTGATGTCGGCCTGGGCGGCGGCAAGGCGCGCTTCGGCGGCGGCGATGTCGGGGCGGCGCAGCAGCAGATCGCTGGGCACGCCGGCATCGATGGCGGGCCAGCGCAATGCGTCGAATGGTTCATCGTCGAGTTGCAGCGATTGCACCGGTTCGCCCAACAATGCCGCGAGGGTGATCAACGCCTCGCGGGCCTGTTGCTGCACTTGCGGCAGGCGGCGTTCCTGGGCCGCCACCAGGCTCTTTTGTTGAGACAGTTCCAGGGCCGTGGCGCTGCCCGCGTCGTAGCGAGTCTGCACCAGGTCCAGCACACTGCGGGCGTTGCCCAAGTTCAATTCGGCGATGCGCTGTTGCTCGCGCAGGGACAACGCCTGGGTGTAGCTGTTGGCGACGCCGCTGAGCAGGGTCAGCTCCACGGTCGCGCGGTCGGATTGGCTGGCCGACAGCGTGCTCAGCGCACTGTCCCGGGCCGCCCGTTTACCGCCCCAGAAATCCAGCTCATAAGTGGCGCTGAGGTTGGCGTCGTAGTAATCGATGGTGCGGTTGTCCCGATCCACGTCCAACTGGCTATAGCCCTGGCCCCGCAGCAATTGCTGGCGATTGCCGTTGAGCCCGGCGGTGATTTCCGGCAGCAACGGCGCCCCGGCGATCACCGCGCTGGCCTGGGCCTGGCGAACCCGAGCCATCGCGGCGGCCAGGTCGTGGCTGTCCCGACGCGCCTGTTCGATCAAGCGGTTCAATGACGGGCTGGCGAACTGCGTCCACCATTGTTGGTTATCCGCTCGGACACCGGGCGTATCGAGGCTCTGCCAGGCTGCGGGCGGTTGGATGCCGCTGTCCGGTGCCGACACCGGCGTGGCGCAGGCCACCAGCATCAGGCTGGCGGCCAGGAGAGTCAGGTGCGCTTTCATAAGGAGGGGTTCATTCACTGGTGAGGGCCGCGACCGGGTCGAGGCGGGCGGCCTTGCGGGCGGGCATGAAACCGAAGACGACGCCGGTGACCAGGGCGCAGCCGAAGGCGCCGAACACCGCCAGCCATTCGAAGGCCACGGCGATCTTGCCCAGCAGCAGGCCGCCGCCCATCAGCAGGGCCAGGCCGATACCGGCCAGCCCGCCGACCACCGAGAGCATCACCGCTTCGGTGAGAAACTGGCGCAGGATGTCCCGCTGGCGGGCGCCGGTGGCCATGCGGATGCCGATCTCCCGGGTCCGTTCGCGCACGGTCATGAGCATGATGTTCATCACGCCAATGCCACCCACCAACAGCGAAATCGCCGCAATGGCCCCAAGCATCAAAGACAGCGTGCCTTGGGTGCGAGCTTCGGCCTGGATCATCGCGGCGTTGTTGGTCAGCTCGAAATCCCGCTTGCCGTCGTGCAGGCGCGACAGGGTACGGGAGACCGCCTGCTCGGCCTCCTTGACCTTGCCCGCATCCCGGGCGGCGATCACCACGTACTCGGGATGACGGGTGCCGAACAGCCGAACGCTGGCGGCGGAATAAGGGATGGCGATGCGATTGTCGGCATCCGAATCCCCGGAGCTGGCGCCTTTTTCCGCGAGTACGCCGACCACCTGGAACGGCACGTTCTCGATCAGGATGTAACGGCCGATGGGGTCGGCGACGTCCTTGAGCAGTTTTTGCCGGACCTTGTGGCCGATCACCGCCACTGCCGCGGCGCCTCGTTCATCGGCGTCGCTAAAGTAGGCGCCCTCGGCCACTGGCCAATTGAAGATGATCGGGAAGTGGGTGTCGTTGCCGCCCACGTAGCTGGTGTGGTCGAGGTTGCCGAACCGCACGCTGGCGTTCTTGCCGTTGACCGGCATGATGCGTTGCACTTCGGGCAGGGCAGCGAGGGCGGCAATGTCCTGTTCGCTGATGATGCCCTTGGCGGCCCGCGGGTTGGGGGCCGTGCCGTTGAGGTAGATGATGTTCGAGCCGAAGGCGCCCATCTGGGCCATGACCTGGCGCTTGCTGCCTTCGCCCACGGCCAGCATGACCACCACCGAGGCCACGCCGATGACGATGCCGAGTAGGGTCAGGGCGGTGCGAAAGCGATTGATCCACATCACCCGCCACGCGGCCTGCACCGCGTCCACCAGCTCGCCTTTCCAGGCGCCGTTGTGTTCGCTGCCGGCACTCAGGCGTTGGCGCAGGTCCACGGCGTGCAAGGCGTTCGGATTGGCCTGCGGTGCGGCCGTAGCGGTGTCGCTGATGATCAAACCGTCGCGGATCTCGATGATGCGATTGGCCCGGGCCGCCACTTCACGATCGTGGGTGATCAGGATCACCACGTGCCCCTGGCTCGCCAGTTCGTCGAGCAACGCCATCACCTCAATCCCGCTCTGGCTGTCGAGGGCGCCGGTGGGCTCGTCGGCGAGGATGATGTGGCCGCCGTTCATCAAGGCCCGGGCAATCGACACTCGTTGCTGCTGCCCGCCGGAGAGTTGATGGGGGCGGTTGCCGGTGCGGCTGGCCAGGCCGAGGCGGTCGAGCAGGGCGCTGGCCCGGGCGTGGCGCTCGGCGGCGGAGGTGCCGGCATAGATTGCGGGCATCTCGACGTTTTCCTGGGCGGTGCCGGAAGCAATCAAATGGTAGCCCTGGAACACGAAGCCAAATGCTTCGCGCCGCAGCCAGGCCAGTTCGTCGCTGCCCAGGCCGGCGACGTCTTCGCCGGCGAAGCGGTACTCGCCACTGGTAGGACGGTCGAGGCAGCCGAGGATGTTCATCAAGGTCGATTTGCCGGAGCCGGACGCCCCGACAATCGCCAGGAACTCACCGGCATGAATGGACAGGTCGATGCCGCGCAGCACTTCCACCCGGGGGCTGTCGCCGCCGCCATAGGCCTTGCGAATGTCCCGCAGTTCGATCAGGGGCGTGTCCACTCAGCCTCCGCTTGCGCTGGATGGGCCGATCAGCACGCGCTCGCCTTCGCTCAAGCCGTCGAGGACCTGGGTGCGCAGGCGATCGCTGACGCCCGTACGGACGGTGCGCGGCTGGACATCACCATTGTCGGCGAGCACGCGTACCTGGTCGGCCTCTTGCAAGGCGGCGATGGGCACGGTCAGCACGTCCTTGGCCTGGGCGGCGACAAAAAACACTTGTGCGGTCATGTCGGCCATCAAGGCGCGGTCGGCGTTGTCCACGTCGAGTAGCACGGTATAGAGCACCACCCGCTCGCTGCCGCTGCGGCCGCCAGTGGGGCTGCCGCCCTGGCTGGCTTCCAATGGGCGCGGCGGCACGGGAAGGATCTGGCGAACGGTGCTGCTCCAGCGGCGACTGCCGCCGGCCAGGGTGGTGAAATACGCGGTCATGCCCGGCTTGACGTGGCCGATGTCGGCTTCCGAGACTTCGGCCCAGACCGTCATCGGCGACAACCGGGCGATGCGCAGGATCAACGGCGTCTGCTGCTGGGCGTTGAGGGTCTGACCTTCCCGGGCGCCGACCGCGACCACGGTGCCGCCCATGGGCGCATAAATGCGCGTATAGCCCAGTTCCGCCTCGTCGCTGCGCAGGCTGGCCTGGGCCTGGCGGATCTGGGCCTGAAACATGTCGATGCGCGCCTGGGTCGCGCGCACCTCGGCCTGGGCAGTCTGCACATCTTCTTCGCGGGTGGCGCCGCCGGCCTTGAGCTGTTGCTGGCGACGGAATTTCTGCTGCGCCAGGTCGTGCTGGGCGCGCTGTTCCTGAAGCTGGGCCTTGAGGTTCTCGATGGAAAATCGCCCGGCGTCGAGCCTGGCTTTTTGCGTGGAGGGGTCGATTTCCACCAGTAGCTGGCCTTCAGTCACTTCGTCGCCGGCTTCGACGTGGATCTTCTGGATCTGCCCGGACGCCTGGGCGCCGACGTCCACGTAGCGCCGGGGCTGCAAGGTGCCCAGGGCCGTTACGCTGTTTTCGATGTCGCCACGGGTGACCGGGACGGTGTCGAGCGGCGCGCGGTCCGGCACAACCACTTGCCACGCAGCGAAAGCCACGGCCGGAAGCAGGGCGAAGGTGAGAAGCCAGGCGCGTCGGGTAGGGCGGGGACGTTTCATGCAGGGTTCCGGCCGGTGATATCGGGCCCATCGCACGGAAGGCCGGGACGGGTGGCTGTTCTGGTAAACGAGCGTTGTGGGCGGGAATTTAACGAGGGGAACACCTGGTAGCGCTTGAACGACACCCACCCCGTGGCGAGGGAGCTTGCTCCCGCTGGGCCGCGAAGCGGCCAAAAACCTGAGTTCTCCCCCTGAAATGTGTCGCCTGCCCTGGGCCTGCTGCTCAGGCCAGCGGGAGCAAGCTACCTCGCCACAAATGCGGGTTCCGATGCCCGATGACCTGAACGATTGAGCCCCGATACAAACCAAAGCTTTAAATCTATATGAGAATTACTATAAATTACGCAATTGAATCTGCCACCATCGTGCCATGTCCGTTTCAGGCATGCCGGGGTGGCACAGGGATAGCTGGCGCAGTCATTGCGCACGGGAGTCATGTTGGAAAACTACTATCGCGAACTGGTGTGTTTCCTGAACGCCAGGCTAGGCAACCGCCAGGCGGCCGAAGACGTGGTGCATGACGCTTATGTGCGGGTGCTGGAGCGCGTCAGCGATACGCCCATCGAGCAACCCCGTGCGTTCCTTTATCGCACCGCGTTGAACCTGGTGATCGACGGGCATCGGCGCAACACCTTGCGCCAGGTCGAGTCCCTCGATGTCCTGGACAGTGAAGAACGCTTCTTCACGCCATCGCCCCACACCAGCCTCGACCATGGCCAGCGCCTGGACATGCTGCAACGCGCCCTGGCCGAGCTGCCACCGATGTGCCGCGAGAGCTTTCTGCTGCGCAAGCTCGAAGGCCTGTCCCACCCGCAAATCGCCGAGCGCCTGGGCATTTCCAGGGCGTTGGTGGAGAAACACATCGTCAACGCCATGAAGCATTGCCGCGTTCGTGTGCGGCAGTGGGACGCGACCTGATTCGTCCCTCGCCGGTCGCAAGGCGGTAAATTTTTTTTCATTGTCCTCGTTCCACTCAACAGACGACTCGCCGGCGCTTGAAATGCCGGCCGGTTCCCCAGGCTTTCCGCGCCCTGTTGAGGGACTTTTCCAGAGGACACTGGACATGACACAGGCAATTGCATCGCCCATCGTTCACGACTTGATCGGCATTGGCTTCGGCCCTTCGAACCTGGCGCTGGCCATCGCGCTACAGGAACGAGGGCCGGTCCAGGGTGAACTGGACGTGCTGTTCCTCGACAAACAGGCCGATTATCGTTGGCACGGCAACACCCTGGTGACCCAGAGCGAACTGCAGATTTCCTTCCTCAAGGACCTGGTGACCCTGCGCAATCCCACCAGCCCGTACTCGTTCGTCAACTACCTCAAGCACCACGGCCGCCTGGTGGATTTCATCAACCTTGGCACCTTCTATCCGTGCCGCATGGAGTTCAACGACTACCTGCGCTGGGTGGCCGGGCACTTCACCGAGCAGAGCCGCTATGGCGAAGAAGTGCTGCGCATCGAGCCGGTGCTGCATGACCAGCAGGTCGAAGCACTGCGGGTGATTTCCCGCGGTGCCCAGGGCGAAGAGCTGGTGCGCGCCACGCGCTCTTTGGTGGTCAGTGCCGGTGGCACGCCGCGCATCCCCGATGCGTTCAAGTCGTTCCAGAACGACGCCCGGGTATTTCATCATTCGCAGTACCTGGCGCGCATGGCGAACCAGGCCTGCGTGAGCGGTCAGCCGATGAAGGTCGCCATCATCGGCGGCGGACAGAGCGCGGCGGAGGCTTTCATCGACCTCAACGACAGCTTCCCGTCGGTGCAGGTCGACATGATTCTGCGGGGCTCGGCCCTCAAGCCGGCGGATGACAGCCCGTTCGTCAACGAAGTGTTCTCGCCGGAGTTCACCGACCTGGTGTTCCAGCAACCCCACAGCGAGCGCGAGCGCCTGGTCAACGAGTACCACAACACCAACTATTCGGTGGTGGACATCGATTTGATCGAACGCATCTACGGGATTTTTTACCGCCAGAAAGTCTCTGGCATCGCCCGTCATGCGTTCCGCACCCTCACCACCATTGAGAAAGCCACGGCCACCGACGCGGGCGTGGAGCTGGCGGTGCGCAACAACGCCACCGGCGAGCTGACGGTACGCTGCTATGACGCGGTGGTGCTCGCCACCGGCTACGAACGCCAGATGCATCGCACCTTGCTGGAGCCGCTGGCGCAATACCTGGGGGATTTCGAGGTGGATCGCAACTACAAGCTGATCACCGATGAGCGCTGCAAGGCCGCGATCTATATGCAGGGCTTCTGCCAGGCCAGCCATGGCCTGAGCGACACATTGCTTTCGATCCTGCCGGTGCGCGCCGATGAGATCGCCGGCTCGCTCTATGAGCACGCAAGGCATCGTGGCCAGGGGCATTCGGTGCGAGACCTGAAGCTGGCCACGGCTTAAGTCTCACCGAGCTTGCACATTCCTCAGGAAATTCTTGAGAAACTTCCTACACTCATCTTACGTCCCTCTCGGTAGCCCCGGGAGGAACGTAAACGGTTCGCTGTTCCCTCGCATTGGCAGTCCGAACCGATCAGCCGGTCGCTGAAGTAGCGTTCCGGGCCGATTTCGCCAAGCGAAACCTGATCGAATGATGCTGTTGCTGCGCACGGGCCTGGCGGCGATATGGCTGGGTCTATCCTGTATGGCGCCACAGGTGGGCGCTAAACCCGAGTCGCTGCAGGTGCTCGGACGATCCACTGTGAGCGATTATTCGGTGAGCCTGGACGAAGCCGACTGGGCCTGGCTGCGGCGCAAGGGCACGTTGCTGCTGGGCACCTCGGCACCGGATTATCCGCCGTTCAGCATCACCGGCAATGGCAACGATTACGAAGGCTTGACCGCTGACTACGCCCGGTTGATGGGGCAGTTGTTGCACGTCGAGGTGCGGGTGCAGCGGTACGCCTCGCGGGATGCATCGCTCCAGGCCCTGCGCAGCGGGGAAATCGATATGCTCGGCACCGCCAATGGCTTCGAGGCCAGCGATCCGGGGCTGGCGATGTCCCAGGCCTATGCCGATGACATTCCTACGCTGGTGGCCAGGGTCGATGCCGGCGACGAACTGCCCGCGGACCTGGCGGGCAAACGGGTGGCGATGCTGTATCACTACTTGCCCCCGGACAAGGTCGAGGCTTTTTATCCCGACGCCACTTTGCAGTTGTTTCCCTCGACCTTGAGCGCCATCGGCGCCGTGGCGTTCGGCCAGGCCGACGTCTACCTGGGGGATTCGATCAGCGCCCACTACCTGATCAGCAAGAACTACCTGAACAATGTCCAGCTGGTGGATCTTTCCCGCATGGAAGTGCAACCGTTCGCCTTCGCGGTCAGTCGTGGCAACAAGCAGCTGTTGCGCATCGTCAATGCCGCGTTACAGGCCATCCCCATCGGCGAACGCATGGGCATCCTGCGGCGTTGGAATGCCGGCGGGGCAAGCGTGCCGGGCCAGCAGGCGTTGCATTTCAGTGTGAATGAACAGCGCTGGCTCGATGCCCATCCGCGAATCAAGGTGGCTGTCAGCGAAAATTTCCTGCCGTTGACGTTTTTCGATGAGCACGGCCAACTCCGCGGCATCGGGGCCGATGTGCTGGCCAGGATCAGCTTGCGCACCGGCCTGAAATTCGACGTCCAGCATGGCGATTCGGTGGATGACCTGGTCGGCAGGATCACCAGCGGCAAGGCCGACGTTCTGGCAACCGCGATTCCCAGCGCGGAACTCGAAGACGAGTTGCGCTTTACCCGTCCGTACCTGACGAACCCCTTCGTGCTGGTGGTGCCGGTCAAGGCGAATGACTCGCTGACGATGGATCGGATGGCCGGCAAACGGCTGGCGCTGGTGCGCGGGAACATGCTGCGCGAATACCTGCTGGAGCAGTTTCCCACGGTGCAGTTGGTGCCGGCGCAGAACCTGGCCGAGGCCATGTCCATGGTCGCCACAGGCGCGGCGGACGGCGCGATCAGTTCGCTGATCAGCGCTCGCTACATGATTTCTCGCCAGTACCGCGAGAAGCTGCAAGTCACCAGCACCGTCGGCACGGTGCCCGCCCGCGTCGCGCTGGCGACCAGTCATGACGCAGCGCAGCTCTATTCGATCCTGGACAAGGCGCTGCTGAGTATTTCCCCCGAGGAAATGGATGAGCTGACCAACCGTTGGCGCAGTGAAGTGGTAATCGATGACAGCTACTGGCTGCGCCATCGCACCGCGATTGTCCAGGGTTTCGCCATCGCCGCGCTGCTGTTGCTGCTGGCATTGGGCTGGGTTGTCTACCTGCGGCGCCTGCTCGAGCAATTGCGCGTGGCCAAGGCCAGCGCCGATGATGCCAACCGGGCCAAGACCACGTTCCTGGCGACCATGAGCCACGAAATCCGCACGCCGATGAACGCCGTGATCGGCATGCTGGAAATGGCGCTGAAAAAAGCCGAGCAAGGCGTCATGGACCGGGCCGCCCTTGAAGTCGCGTCGAGCGCCGCCCAAGGCTTGTTGGATTTGATCGGCGACATTCTCGACATCGCCCGCATTGAGTCGGGGCGGCTGTCGCTGACACCTGAGCGCGCCAACCTGCGCACGATGGTCGAGGCCGTGGCGAGGATGTTCGAGGGCCTGGCCCGGCAAAAACAATTGAACCTGCGACTGGATGTGGACGCGGCGAGCAATCAGGACGTATTGATCGACCCGATGCGCTTCAAGCAGGTGCTCTCGAACTTGCTGAGCAATGCCATCAAGTTCACCGAGCAGGGCCACGTGCGCCTGGTGCTGCGAGCCGAACCGGGAAAGGGAGGGCAGCGCCTGGCCATCCGTCTGCGGGTCGAAGACACCGGCCGCGGAATTTCAGTCCACGACCAGCAACGCTTGTTCAGCCCCTTCGCTCAAGTCGGCGACAGCACCCAGGCGGCGCGCAGCGGTTCGGGGTTGGGGCTGGTCATCAGCCGAACCTTATGCGGCATGATGGGCGGCACATTGCTGCTCGATAGCGTGCCGGGACAGGGTACGCAGGTCGAGATCCGCCTGGAGTTGCCATTGCCTGAAACGGTGGGCGAAGCGCCGGTGGTGCAGACCGAGCCGGTGATGCCCGCACGGCCGTTGAACATCCTGGTGGTCGATGATTACCCGGCCAACCGGTTGTTGCTGGTCCAGCAAATAAACTACCTGGGCCACCGGCTGCGGGAGGCCGAGGACGGTGCCGAGGGGTTGCGGGCGTGGCGCGCCGGGCAGTTCGACGCCGTCATCACCGATTGCAACATGCCGCGGATGAGCGGTTATGAATTGGCCCGCGCCATTCGCGACGACGAGCGGGACCGAGGCCTGGCGCCGACCACGATTCTCGGCTTCACGGCCAATGCCCAGCCCGAGGAAAAGGCCCGTTGCCTTGCGGCGGGAATGGACGACTGTCTGTTCAAACCCATCGGCTTGAACCAATTGAACGCGCGTCTGGCATCGGTCGTGCCCAACGGTGCGGTGGAACCGCGTGTTGCTGACGCAGACTTCGACCTGACCAGCCTGGAACAACTGACCGGCGGCGACTGGGTTTCCACCCAGGGCCTGTTGCTGGAACTGATCGACAGCAATGGACAGGACAAGGCGCGGTTGCAGACATTATTTTCGCGCCATGACGTGTCCGGGCTGTCCGATCTGGCGCATCGGATCAAGGGCGGGGCCAGGTTGATCCAGGCACAGCGCTTGATTGCCGCTTGCGAAATACTGGAAAACGCCTGCCGCGCGGGCGAAACGTCATCGCTCGCTGCTGCGGCGGATGAGTTGCACGAGGTGATGGAGCACCTGACTGGGCGGCTCCAGGCTTACATGACAAGCAAGCCCATTGCGCAAGGCGACGCCGGCGCCATCGACCCTGCGCGCGACCGGCATTGATAGAAAACGCACACTGCCGCAGGTCGACAGGCGATTTTTCTTCCTGTTTTTGAGATTTGTCCTACAGCGTGCCTAAAGACCTTCCTCTAGCCTGACGCGACTTAACGTTCCCGAGCCGGTTCGTACCTGCCGCGTTGCCATTGGAATGCCTGCCATGCCAAATAAAGCTCTACGCATCATGATTGCCGATCCTGAGCATTATCATCGACTGCAACTAGAACGCCTGTTTAATCACCAAGGCTATTTCCGCATCGCTCCGGTGAGCGACGTGCATGAACTCCTGACGTTGGTGGACTGCGGCTGTGAGCCGTTCGACCTGGTCATCGTCAATGCCAGCGTGGCGGATGACGCCTTGGACCTGCCCGGATTCTTCCTCGACAACCCTCTGGTTCGTCATGCTTTGATCTACAACGCCCAGCAGGGCACCCCGGCGACTCGCCAGCCTTTTCTCCAGGTAAGCAACGCCCGACTGCCCGATGCGATTTCCGTGCAGCGCTTGATGAAAAGCGTCGATCCAGCGGCCAACGAACCGGTTCCGTCCTGGGCTCGCACCGTTGGACAGCGTCACGGAACCTGACGGCACCGTTAGTCCGCACTGTCAGATCTTACAGGTGGCTGGGTCAGCCATTTGTGTCACCGTCGATGCGGTCATGGCGTCGGCGCCGTTTGCATTGTCCCCGGGGAGTTGCCTTGAAAAACGTATTGATTGTGGACGATCACCCCGTCATCCGGGGGGCGCTGCGGCTTGTATGCCAGAACGAGGGATTCAGCCAGGTCACTGATGTCAGCGGCGTGGCCGATGCTCGGGCATGTATCAAGCAGGATATCCCGGACGTGGTGATCCTGGACCTGGTCATGAATGGTTTCGATGGCTTGGACCTGCTTGTCTGGATCACCGGCCAATTTCCCGGTTGCGCTGTGCTGGTGTTCACCTCCCAGGATGCCCAGCATTTCTGCAACCGCTGCATTTCTGCCGGGGCCAGGGGGTTCGTGACCAAGAAAAGTGACCTGAAGGAGCTGATAAAGGCCATCCACGCCTTGAAGTCCGGCTATTCCTATTTTCCGCAGATGTCCGTCAGGCTGGACTTTCAACAACGTTCCGAGCAGAAAGCACTCGAGAGTCTTTCCACCCGGGAGCTATCCATCCTGCGGATGCTGGCGATGGGCATGCGTGGCAAGGACATCGCCGAGACTTTGTTCCTGAGCCCAAAGACAGTCAGCACCTACAAGACCCGTTTGCTGGAAAAGCTCGGCTTGAGTTCCCTGGTGGGCCTGTCGGAATTTGCCAAGCGCAATCAGCTTTGAGCGTCAGAACCGAGTTCGCCCTCGCAGTGTCGATCGTCGTTCCATAGGTAGAACGCTAAGGCCGGTTTTTGCAGTCTGGTGCGTTATTGGTATGGGTTTTAAGCTGTGTCCATCGAATCTCAACCTTTGATTTGGAGACGCAGCTTGAAAAAAATCATAGGCCTCTATACCAGTCCAAGGCCGCATTGGGTTGGCGACGGCTTCCCGGTCCGTACGCTGTTTTCCTACGACAACCTGGGCAAGCACATCAGCCCGTTCCTGCTGCTGGACCACGCCGGCCCCAGCGAATTCACGCCCACCACCGAGCGCCGTGGCGTCGGCCAGCATCCTCATCGGGGTTTCGAAACCGTGACCATCGTCTACCAGGGCGAACTGGAGCACCGCGACTCTACCGGCAGTGGCGGCAAGATCGGCCCCGGCGACGTGCAGTGGATGACCGCTGCCTCAGGAATCATCCATGAGGAATTTCACTCCGAAGCGTTCGCCCGGCAGGGTGGCTTCATGGAGATGGTCCAGTTATGGGTCAACCTGCCAGCCAAGGAAAAGATGGCGCCGGCCGGCTACCAGACCCTTCTCAAGCAGGACATTCCGAACATCACGCTAGAAGATGCGGCCGGCAGCGTGCGGGTAATCGCCGGGCGCTTCGAGGGGCACCAAGGCCCGGCGAAAACCTTTACACCCATCGACGTCTGGGATATCCGACTGAACGCCGGGAAAGAGCTGACCCTGGACCTGCATGACGGCCACAGCAGCGCGTTGGTCGTGCTGCGAGGTTCGATCCAGGCCAACGGCCGCGAACGGGTCGAAGCCGGGCAACTGGCACTGTTTGATCGGGTAGGCGACCAGTTGAGGGTGCAAGCCAACAACGACGCGGTACTGCTGTTGCTCAGTGGCGAGCCGATCGATGAGCCCATCGTCGGCCATGGTCCGTTCGTGATGAACAGTGAGCAGGAAATCCACCGGGCCTTCGAGGATTTCCATTCCGGGCGCTTCGGCCGGATGGATGGCTAGTCAAGCAGCAACGCGAAACCATTGTGGGGGTGATCTCTACAGCCGCTTGAATCTGTGCCAATCTTCGCCAATCGCCTTCCTGGAGCTGTCCCGATGCTCGCCCCGATCACCGACCATCCGCTGCTGTGTGCCCTGGCATTGCTCGTGCTCGATTTGCTGGCGTGGCGGCTGGTCAGTGCCGAACGGACGTACTGGAAAATCGGCGTGCGGCTGGCGATTTTCATGTTGTTCAGCATGCTGCTGTTCAACGAAGGCCTCAACCCCATGCAGACCGCACAGTGGGTCGACGACGTACCTCGGCACCTGGCGGCGACCGGCCTGCAGATTGCGTGGTGGTTGTTCGCCGCGCGAACCCTGACGGTGATGATCGGCGCGGTCATGATGCAACGGGTCGGCCATACGGGACGGCTGTTGCAGGATCTACTGGGGGCGGTGATTTTCTTGGTCGCTGTCATCGCGGCGCTGGCTTATGTGTTGGATCTGCCGGTCAAGGGCGTGCTCGCGACGTCCGGCGCAATGGCGATCATCGTCGGCCTGGCCTTGCAGAGCACCCTCAGCGATGTGTTTTCCGGCATCGTGCTCAACACCACCAAGCCCTATCAAGTCGATGACTGGATTTCCATCGACGGCACCGAGGGCCGGGTCACCGACATCGACTGGCGGGCCACGCGATTGCAGACCTCCCAGGGCAGCATGGCGGTGATTCCCAACTCCTTGGCGGCGAAAGCCAAGATCGTCAACTTCAGCCGTCCCAGCGACATGCATGGCTTGTCCATCAGCCTCCAGATCAGCCCGCATGCGCGCCCACAAAAAGTGATCGAAGCGCTGGAGCGGGCAATGATCGGCTGCCGGGCGCTGCTCGCCAGCCCGGCGCCCAGCGTCACGCTCAAGAGCGCCGGCAGCGCCGGAGCGGAATACGAGATCAGCGGTTTTGTGGCCTCGATGGGGCAAAAACGCGAAGTCCGCAACCAACTGTTCGATCTGGCGTTCCGGCATCTGCATGCATCGGGCGTGAGCCTGCTGTCTACTGGCGAAAGCGCGGCGGCCGTGGCGGTGTCGCGTCCTCGGGCATTGCTGGAAAGCTCCAGCATCTTTTCCACGCTGCGCCCGGACGAGAAAGACACGTTCAGCCAGAACATGACCCTGCAGACGTTCCGCGCCGGCGACGTGATCCTGGCAGCCGGAGAGGTCAGCGACCACCTGTTCATCATTGAGTCCGGCGTGGTCAGCGCGAGCCTCATGCGTAATGGCCAGCCCATCGAGGGCGGGCGCATGGGGCCGGGTGAAGTCATCGGCGAAGCCGGGGTCGTCGCCGAGCAAGCGGCGTTGGCGAGTTTCACCGCGAAGACGTTCTGCACCCTGTATCGCATCGAGAACAGTTACCTCAAACCCTGTCTCGAGGCCCGTCGCGACATCGGCGACGCCATGAAAAACCTGTTGGACGTACGCATCCACCTGGCTCAGAACCTGACCCGTGACATACCCAAGCCGGTCGCCAAGAAGCGCTTTCTGCAATGGTTGCGCAGCCGGGCCTGACCTATCTCCACCGGCAGGCAACGACGCTTCATTGGTCACTCGAACTTCCCCACAATTGGCTATTTGTCCTGCGCCAGTGCAGGGCTAACGTAGCGCCACACCCAATTGTTCAGGAGTTCCCCCATGCAACCGCGTATCGATTTTTATGCCGCTTCCCCTGATGCCTACAAAGCCATGCTGGCCCTGGAGAACGCGGTCTCCAGATTGGGCCTTGAAAAGTCCCTGATCGAGCTGGTGAAGCTGCGCGCTTCGCAAATCAATGGCTGCGCGTTCTGCATCGATATGCACACCGCCGATGCGCGCAAGGACGGCGAGACCGAGCGGCGCCTGTATGCCGTGACCGCCTGGCGCGAGGCGCCGTTTTTCACCGGCCGTGAACGCGCCGCGCTGGCTTGGACCGAAGCCCTGACGCGCCTGAGCGAGACCCATGCGCCCGACGCCGACTACGAGCTGCTGAACGAGCACTTTACGCCCAAGGAAATGGTCGACCTGACCGTGGCGATCAACGCCATCAACGGTTGGAACCGCTTGGCGGTGGGCTTCCGAAAAATGCCGGAGGTCTGAAAAGCGAGGTAATACCGGCTCCCACAAAGGGTAATCAACAGCCTCTCAGGCTCCAGTCATCCCGCGCCGGGAACTTCGCCCGTTTGATCTTCTTCTACCTACAACAGGCGGCGTCAGCCGTCTTTTGCAAAGGAGTCGATCATGCAAGTTCAAGTCAACAGCAACCATATTGAAGGCAGTGCCCGTTTGCAGGAATGGGTTGGCAGTACGGTGGTGGACGCGTTGCAGCGTTTCGAAGATCAGTTGGCCCGCGTCGAGATTCACGTCAGTGATGAAAATGCCCAGAAGGGCGGTGCCGCTGACAAGCGTTGCCAGATCGAGGCACGCGTACAGGGCCATTCATCATTGTCGGTCAGTCACAAGGCCGAGAGCCTGGAGCTGGCCGTGGAGGGCGCTGCCGAGAAAATGCTGCACGCGCTCGATCATCAGATCGGCAAGCTCAACCCCGCCGTCGAATCGATGGGCCGCGTGACCGCACCCGTCGATGAGGCGCCGCCGGAGATGGTGGACGCCATGCTGGAGGAGGACTTCCTCGAAAACCAAGAGGCTCGTGGTAAAGAATAAAGGAGACGATCATGACCGCTCATCAACCCTTCAGCCGGCAGGTGCTGGCCGAGCTCCTGGCGTTCGACGAACAGCCGAGCCTTTCGTTGTACATGCCCACCCATCGCACATTCCCCGAGCGTAGCCAGGACCCGATCCGCTACAAGAACCTGGTGCGTGACCTGCAAACCCAACTTGAACAACAGCACCCTGGCATGGACTGCGCGCCGTTGCTGGCTCCGTTCCTGGCCTTGGTGGAGGACCAGGGTTTCTGGAATTCCAACCGCGACGGCATCGCGGTGTTCGGTGCCCGTGACTATTTCAAAGTCGTTTCGGTGAGCCAGCGCTTGCCGGAATGCGCGTTCGCCAACAGCCATCCTTATCTCAAGCCGTTGTTGCGTCTGGTGCAGTCCACCGAGCGTTACCAGGCGTTGTGCCTGACCCGCAATGAGATCTGGTTGTATGAAGGTTCCAGCGAGCAGTTGGAGAAAATCGAGCTGGCCGAACCGGTCCCGCGCAACCAGAACGAGGCGTTGGGCGATGAGCTGACGTCTGGTGACCAGCAGGGCTTCCCCAATGGTTTCAGCCGCAGCGGCGAGCGTGGCGATGCGATGATGCATGAGTCCGCCGGTGGCGGTAAGCAGGACGAAATCAACCTGGATCGCGAACGGTTTTTCCGCGCGGTGGACAAAGCCATCCTGCAACATCACTCGCAGCCTTCGGGCCTGCCGATGATCCTGGTGGCCTTGCCGGAAAACCAGGCAGTGTTCCGTGCCGTCAGTCATAACCAGCACCTGCTGACGCAGGGTATCGAGGGCGATCCTTCGCGGTTGAGCGTCGAAGAGTTGCGGGTCCAATGCGCCAAGCTCATGGCCCACAGTCACGCCGACCAAGTGGTCGATAGCCTGAATCGCTATGGCGTCGCGGTCGGCCAGGGACGCGCCCTGGACAAGCTGGCCGACATCGCCAAGGCCGCTTGGGAGGGCCGTGTCGCGATGTTGCTGGTGGAGGCGGAGCGCCAGGTTCCCGGCCAGCTGGACCCGGACAAAGGCCGGTTGATCATCGACGAGACGGGCGATGAACAGGCTCCGGATGTGCTGGACGAACTGATCCTCGCGGTGACGCGTCAAGGCGCTGAAGTGGTCGTGGTGCCGCCCGAGCATGTCATGCCGACCGACACCGGGGCAGCCGCGGTGTGCCGGTTCTGACCGATACGTGACGTAAGCCGCGCCCTGTGAGAGCTTGGTCGCGATGGCAGATTGTCAGTCATCCCTCGATGTCGACTGACCCGACGCCATCGCGAGCAGGCTCGTTCGAATGCGAAGCCCCTGGCACAGCGCGTTCACCGGTTTACGACTGCTTCGCAGCCGAGCGGGAGCAAGCTCCCTCGCCACGGGGACGTCTCAAGGCTTCAGACTTTCAACACCTTACCGCTAAACGCCACCGCCACCAGCGATAGCGCAATCAAGCAGAACGCGATGCCCAGGCTGCTGCCATGGGCGACGAAGCCGATCAATGCCGGCCCTGCGAGAATGCCGGCATAACCGATGGTGGTAATAGCCGGCACGGCGATGGCTTCGGGCATCAGCGTCTGTTTGCCAACGGCGGTGTACAGCACCGGCACGATGTTGGAGCACCCGGCACCGACCAATGCATAACCCAGCAGCGCGGCTTGCCACATGGGCGCGACGGTCGCCATCAGAAATCCCGCGGCGGCCATCGTTGCGCCGTAAATGATCACCCGCTTGGCCCCCAGTCGATGCACCACCGAATCGCCCGTCAGCCGGCCAATGGTCATGGTCAAGGCAAACGCGGCGTAACCCAGCCCGGCATAAGCGGTATCCACTGCGCGTTCGGCGGTCAGGAACACGGCGCTCCAATCCAGCACCGCGCCTTCGGCCAGGAACACGATAAAGCACAGGATGCCGATAAACAGCACCACGCCGTGGGGAATGGCAAACGCCGGCCCAGCACTTTCACTGCCATAGGGCAGCAGGTGCGGCGCTGCCTTGAACAGCGCCACCAACAGCACGCCATTGACGACAAGCGTCGCCGCCAGCGGCGAAAGTCCCAGGCCGAGCAGGGCGCTCACACCGGCGGCGCCAATGATCCCGCCGAGGCTGAACATGCCGTGGAAACCCGACATCATGGTCTTGCCGCTGGCGCGCTCGACGATGACCGCTTGCAGGTTCACCGTCGAGTCCACGGTGCCGAGCCCGGCGCCAAACAGGAACAACGCCGCCACCAGCCACGGCAAGGAACTCATGGTCGCCAGCAATGGCAGCGCCAGGCAGACCAGAAGCGTGCCGCCACTGAGTACTCGACGGCAACCGAACCGTGTCGCCAGCGCGCCGGAAATCGGCATCGCCAGGATCGATCCGACTCCAAGGCATAGCAGCAGCAAACCGAGGGTGCCTTCATCGAGGTTCGCCCGCACCTTGGCATAAGGCACCAGCGGTGCCCACGCGGCGATGCCGATTCCGGCGATGAGGTAGGCGACACGGGTGGACATCTGCTCCAGGCGCCCTGGAACAAAGGTAGGTGGAGGGGTGATAGCGGTCATGAATCGTCCTTGGCGTTCGTGCGGTGCGGTCAAGCGGGCAGGGAGGCGCCTATGCTTGCATATCCACTGACCGCACCGCGACCCCAACGTGCCAAGGCACTGGACGTGTCCTGTCGGAACCCGCGCGAGTCATCGCGCGTGATACAACCTGAGGCTGATCACATGGTCAGCCTCCACCTCGAATTACACCAGGGCGGTGGGGACGTCGGATTCTGCATCGAAGCATTCGACGACCACATTCCGGGCCGACGTTCCATGAACCGACAAGCGTAGGGCTTTGCGCAGCAACCGCTTGATCTGAGGTTGGACCGGGATGGGCGGACGGCCCTTGCGCACCCGTTCCCAAAAGTCCAGCGTCGCTTCCCGGGGCGTGGGTGGCGGTGGCGAGGCGAGGCCCGCTTCTGCGAACAACCGATTGAGCTGATCGGCCGCGGAGACGGCTCGCGGAAAACCCGCGAACGCCGAGGCCTGTACCACCAGCTCAATCATCTCTCCCGGCGCCAACCCTGATGCGAGCCCGGTTATCAAATGCACGCTAAGGGGAGGACCGACCATTCCGGCCGCCACGATGGCGGCCAGCGTTGCGCCTTCTCGCAGGCGCGGGTCGAGGCCGGGACGACTCTGCAAATGACCGTACACCACACCGACGGCGAGTTCGCCAAGCGCCGGAGCAGCGTGGAACAACGCGTCGAGGCGCGCGCCGCCGTCGGGTACCAGTTCGATGAAGTGTTTTCGGCCTTCGCTGTAGAGCTCTGCCATGGGCGTTGAGGTGCGCTTGTCTTTCATGATGAGTCCTTGTCCGGGCGTGACTTGCCTACGTTACGAGCTAGCCAGCCAAGTCGCACCTGTCGGACCTTACAGGTGACGCCCCGGTGTTTTGCGTGTACCGAACCGGCATTGCAGCATTTCCATCGGCAGATCCGATTGGCGCTGGAGGATGTGCAGAACCGATGACAGGGTTATTGATGCTATATCCGTGTGTGCTCGGTCGGTGGATTGGCCTAGAGTAGCGACTTCCCCAGGCTTATTCCGGACCGACGCATGGCACAGTTCTACGACGCACGCGGCAATGTTTATGGAGTCGTTTCCCCGCAGCAAATCCGTGCCGAGGGGATCGATCTTCCGCCGTCTGCCGTCCAGGCAGCGCGAACGCGCCAAGCCTGGAGTTGTGCCGCGGTGCAGGATTTTTGCGCATGGGCGCCGGGCGAAGCGCCGCCGGATGCCAAGGCCCATCGCAGTGATGGCCTGCTGATTGGCCCGTTCCAGGACGAGCCGCCATTCGATGTGTTGATCGTTAATACCGATGGAACGCTGGCCGAGCGCAGTGGCAATGGCTTGACGATTTTTTCCCTGGCCCTGCAAGAGCGAGGTCTGCTGCCGGAGGACATGGACTTTTTGCTAAGGGTCCATCACGACAAACCCGAAGGTGTCTCACCGCTGCAAACGACGGTTCGCGCCGCCGAGTTCGAAGGCGTGCAAGGGTTCTGGCTGGATCTGGGCAAACCGCTGTTCGGACCCCGCGCCGTCGCTGCCCAAGGGGTGGAAAAAGTAACGTCCGGCCGGTGCGAAACAAGCCGGGTGCCTGCGCTTCATGCGTTGGATCCGGCGTGGGGCAATAGCCAGTTCGTGCGCATCGGCAACCCCCACTGCGTGACGTTGGTCGATGACGTGGAGGCATTGCCGAATCTTTCACAGATGCGCGCGCCGATGCTGTCGCAGAGCCTGACCGCCATTGCCTATGCCACCCCCGGCGGGGCGGGCGATCCTTGTCCGGCGGGGATCAATCTGCAATGGGCGTGGCGCGCGGGCGAAGGGCAAGTCGCGGCGCGGGTGTTCGAGCGGGGCGAAGGCCCTACCGCGTCATCAGGCACCAGCGCCAGCGCCGTGGCCAGTGCCGCCTGGCGGTTGGGGTGGGTGAGGGCGGGGGTGGTGAGGGTGGTGATGCCCGGCGGTACGGCGCCGATCCTGCTGGAGGAAGAGGCAGGCGAGCTGGTGCGGGTCAGGTTGTTTGGCGCGGCGCGGCCGATGACGTCTTCGCGAGCAAGCTCGCTCCCACAGTAGATCTCCAGCGGGCGCAGATTTCAGGTATCACACCAATCCCCTGTGGGAGCGAGCCTGCTCGCGATGGCGTCAGCTCAGCCGCATAGATATCAACCGACAGCCCCCTATCGCGAGCAGGCTCGCTTCCACAGGTATAGGGGATTTCAGGTCTACTGCGGCCCGAACTCTACCACCGGCATCTGCCGCTTCATCAGCACTTCGCCTTTGCGAATCGAGTAAAGCGGCAGGCCCTGGCTGCGGATCACTTCGTAGTCGCTGTCGGCCGAAAGGACCAGCAGGTTCGCCGGACGCCCAGGCTCCAGCCCGTAGCGCTCGCCCAGGGCCATGGCCTTGGCACTGTTGTCGGTGACCAGGTCCAGGGCGCTTTGCAGGTTGCGATAGCCGAGCATATGGCAGATGTGTAGCCCGGCTTCGAGCACGCGCAAGATGTTGCCATTGCCCAGCGGGTACCATGGATCGACGATCGAATCCTGGCCGAAACACACATTCATTCCGGCTTCGAGCAGTTCATTGACCCGGGTGACGCCGCGACGCTTGGGGAAGTTGTCGAAGCGTCCTTGCAAATGGATGCTTTCGGTCGGGCACGATACGAAGCTGATTCCAGAGTGGCCGAGCAGGCGGAACAGCTTGGCGCAGTAGGCGTTGTCGTAGGAGCCCATCGCCGTGGTATGGCTGGCGGTCACCCGCGCGCCCATGTCGCGACTGCGCGCTTCTTCGGCGAGCACTTCGAGGAAGCGCGAGTGTGGGTCGTCGGTTTCATCACAATGCACGTCCACCAGGCAGCCGGTGCGCTCGGCCAGGTCCATCAGGAACTTCACCGAACTGACACCCTGGTCGCGGGTGTATTCGAAATGCGGAATGCCCCCCACCACGTCGGCGCCCATGCGGATCGCTTCTTCCATCAGCTCGCGGCCGTTGCGGTAGGACTCGATGCCCTCCTGGGGGAACGCGACGATTTGCATGTCGACCAGATGGCGGCTTTCCTCGCGCACTTCGAGCATTGCCTTGAGCGCCGTGAGCGCCGGATCGGTCACGTCGACGTGGGTGCGCACGTGTTGGATGCCATGGGCGGCCAGGGCCTGGAGAGTCTTCTTGGCGCGGGTCTTGGTGTCTTCTTGGGTGATGGTGGCCTTGCGTTCGCCCCAGCATTCGATGCCCTCGAACAGCGTGCCGCTCATGTTCCAGCGCGGTTCACCGGCGGTCAGTGTGGCGTCCAGGTGTATGTGCGGCTCGACGAAAGGCGGCACCACCAGGTTGCCTCCGGCATCAATGTCTTCGGGGCCCAGGCTGGGGGCTTCGGTCTGGCGGGCGATGCTGGCGATCAGGCCGTTTTCCAGGTGCAATTCATGCAAGCCTTCGCGGTTGCGCAGGCGGGCGTTGATGATGTGCATCAGGCGAATCCTTTAGAGGTCTTGTAGGGGCGCGTCAGCGGTGCGAGTGCCTGTTACGCCGATCAATAGCACATACGTTAGCGCGCCGGTGGCGATTCCTACCAGCGGTGCGATCCATGGCGAATTGAACGCCGCAACGGTGCCGACGGCATAGGCACCCAGCCCAGGCCAATTGAACGCAGGCAGTTGCGCCTGCGCCAAGCGAGGATAGCGCCCACGCCAGCGGAAGAAGAAGTCGGCCATGATGACCCCGCCAATCGGTGGAATCACGGTGCCGAGCAGGATCAGGTAAGGCACCAGCAAATCGTACATGCCCAGCAACGCCAACAGGGTGCCGATCGCGGCGCCGACCAGCGTGACCGCCCTGCGTCGGCGAGTGCGCAGCAGGTTGCAACCGGCCACGGCGAAGTTGTAGATGGTGTTGTCCTGGGTGCTCCAGATATTGAGCAGCAGCATTGCCATCGCGGCCATGGCGAAGCCCTGCAACAACAGGACTTCGACGACGTCGGGCTGCTGGTAGACGATGGCACCGTATGCGCCGATCAACACCATCAGGCCATTGCCCAGGAAAAAGCCGATCAGGCTCGCCAGCACCGCGACCTTCGCCGAGCGGGAAAAACGTGTCCAGTTGGTCGCCTGCGTGGCGCCGCTGACGAACGTGCCGAAAACCAGGGTGATTGCCGTAGACCAATCCAGATTACCCGTTGGCACAACCGCCAGCAGGCCATCGAGGCCGCCGACCTTCTGCGTCGCGACCCACATCGAGAGCATCAGCAACAACAGCATGGCCGGTACGGCGATGTACGACAGGATCTCCAGCCCGCGATAGCCGATATAAGCCGTGGCGCAGAATCCCAGGCCGAACAGCACCATCAGCCCCAGCACCGTGCCCTGGCCCAACTCGAAGTACTTGCCCAGCACCACCGCAGCGGTGGCCGTGCCCCAGGCGTACCAACCGATCTGGGTAAAGCCCAGGATCAGATCGCTGAGCTTGCTGCCTACTTCGCCAAAACAGAGGCGGCCCATCAACACTGAATTGAGCCCGCTCTTGAACGCGATGTAACCCAGGCCCGCGGCATAAAGGCCCAGCAACAGATTGCCGATGACGATGACGCCGAGCATGTCCGCGAAACCGAACGCCACGCCCAGCTTGCCACCGGCAAACATGGTGGCGGTGAAAAACGTAAAGCCCAGCAGCACCATGGCCGTGGAAGCCAGGCCCTTGCGTGCGCTCATCGGGACTTCACTCAAGGGGTAGTCATTACCGGGATCGTTCTGGGTCATGTGGCGGGTCCTTGCGGAGAGAGAAAAAGCGCAAGCGTGCAGCGGCCGTGCCAAGCGAGCGATCGCCGGTTATTTATAGACAATCCCGTTGGGTTGGGTGGGTTTCGAGGAACAAAAGTGGTGCAGGGATGGTTCACGTTGGAACACGGAGGGGCCGTGTGGGAGCGAGCTTGCTCGCGATAGCGTCAGGTCAGCCACATTCCCATCAACTGACGAATCGCTATCGCGAGCAAGCTCGCTCCCACACCGTAAAGATTTCAGGTAGGGGAAAGCGGCCCTAAGAACCGCAACACCGCCGCGACGATGGCTTCCGGCGCATCCTCCTGAACCAGATGTCCAGCGTTCGGCACGGCCTGAAACAGCGCCCCCGGAATCATTTTGTGCAGCGCGCGGCCACGCTCGATGGGGATCCACTGGTCATCTTCACCCCACAATATCTGGGTCGGGCAGCGTACGCTGGGGTACAGCCCTTCGACCTCACGGGTGTAGCGCTCGTCCATCTGCGCAATCTGCCGGTAGAAGGCCGCCTGGCCCGGATCGCCAAGCCACGGCTTCACGTAGGGCGCCAGTTCTGCGTCGCAGATGTCTCGTTTCATCGCGCCGCGGACATAGGTCGGCACGATAGCGCGCTGGATGTAATCGGGCAGGCCGCTGAACGCCGCTTCATGCTGGCGCACATGCTGGACGAAAGGCGAACCCCAGGGCGACAGGGCCACCGGGTCGATCAGGGTCAGGCTTCGGTAATCCTTGCCATCGAGCAGATGTGTACGCAGCGCGGTGGCGCCGCCAAAGTCATGGGCCACTACGTCTGGACGCTCCAGGTTCCAGTGTTCCAGCAATTGGGCAAGCAGTGTGTTCTGCACGCCCAGGGACACGTCGGCGTCCGGTTGCGCAGATTGGCCATACCCCAGCAGGTCGAAGTAGTGCACTTTGTGCGTGGCGAAGAAGAGCGGGGCGATGCGGTGCCACACATGGGAAGAAAAGGGCGTGCCGTGGACAAACACCAGCGGCGGGCCGTCGCCGTGGATGGCGTAGCGGACGGGGTGTCCGTTGAACTGGTAGACCTGATCCAGCGGCCAATGGGTCATGATCGTATCCTCTTGGCATGTTTAAGCCAGAGAGCATAGACACAAAAGCTGCAGCTCCCTCGCCACAGCAGGTTTGGTTACTCTCCGTGATAGATGCAGCCGCTGGTGCAGGTCTCGTGGATGCGAATGGCGCTGAGTTCCGGCAGCAGCGGCTTCAACTCATTCCAGATCCACTTGGCCAGGACTTCGCTGGTCGGGTTTTCCAGGCCAGGAATGTCGTTGAGGTAGTTGTGGTCCAGGCGCTCGTAGAGCGGCTTGAAGATCGCCTTGATTTCCGAGAAGTCGCGAATCCATCCCGTGTGCGGGTCGATGTCACCGCTGAGGTGGATAGCCACCTTGAACGAGTGACCGTGAAGACGGGCCGCACTTGTGGCCTTCGGGTACGTGGGGCAGGCGGTGGGCGGATTCGAAGGTGAATTCTTTGAAGATTTCCACAGGTTCAGGCTCTTTAAGGTAGCGGTCGCGAGGCAGGCGGCGGAGTTTATCAGGTTGATCCGTGTGATGCGCGAGCATGCTGACTAAAGGGTCAGCAAACGCTCGCCCCATCCACCGTTGGCCGTCAGTTCAAGGAACTCATCGCCGAGCCGGCGGCTTTCGTCCATCGCCGTGCGCCAGTATTTACGGCGGCTCGGGTCATCGCCCATGAAGCGCTTGAAGTCGTTGCGATCCGGCAGTTTGCCGTAGGGCAGGCGAGCCAGGTATTCGCGCGATGGCGCGAGCAACAGCACGTTCTGGAGGCGTTCGGCGTTGCCCCTGCGCCATGGCAGGCCCTTGTCGAACCAGCCGGGAATGACCCGATCGGTGAAGTGTGGATAGAGGACTATGTCGTCGCCGCTGTAGGGCAGGTCGAGGTGATAGTCCAGCAGACCGCCGTCGCGGTAGGTGCCGGCGCCGGCGCCGGGGAGGTCGCGCACGCCTTCCATTACCATCGGGATCGAGCCCGACGCCAGCAACGCCTGGCGCAGGTTATCGGCGGCCAGCGGCACGAAGCGCGACGGGAAGTCTGTCAGCGGATTCAGCGGAGGCGCCAACCGAGGATCGTGTACGATCAGCCGCTCAAAATGCCGCGACAAGCGTGCGCGGCCCCGCAAGTTGTCGGCAATCACCGACGACAAGCCCAGGCCCAGCCGGCCACGGTGGTCCAGTGCCAGCAAGCCGTGGCTCTTGACCACCATGATATTGAGCCGGTAGAGCGGGTTGTCGAGGATCGTCAGGTCCCGGCCTTCCAGCAGGTCGTCGAGCATGCGCTGGGAGCTTTGGCTGACGCCGGCCATGGTCACGCCTTTGGCGAAGCTCTGTTCGTTATACAAAGTGCCCAGGCGCCGGATACCCTCGGCGGCGTTCGGCAGACAGGCGCTGGCAAAGCGCCAGGAGCCAACCGAAGCGCCGATCAGCGACCGCTCTCGCGGCGCGGCGGGGAGCCATTCGCCGAACAGGGCCAGGTCCAATCCCTGGATGCCCAAGGCTTTCGGGCCACCGGCGGCACCCGGCAGGATGCCAACATCGGCGGCCTTGAGGCCCGCCTCGCGGATACGCTTGAAGGCGCGGGAGCCGGCCTTGACGGTGAGGGCTGGGAATTTGATATGGATGGCGGTCATACCGGTCTCTGATACTGGCAAGCGATGAATTATAACGACACAAAACCCCGTAGGAACGAGCTTGCTCACGATAGCGTCAGCCCAGTTGCATCGATGGCAACGCAAAAACCGCTGTTGCCAGCAGGCTCGCTCTCAATTGATGTGTGTCCAATGATGGCAATTCAGTTTCAGTTAAGTTCATCCCGATAAAGTTTCCCGGTGAAGATTATAAGAAGGAGATAATCCGTGAACCGCCTGACTGCCTTTATTCTCGTGACGCTCATGGCCTTTGGCGCTGGCCTGGCTCAAGCACGAGATCTCCATCGCCATGAGATCAAAAAGCTGGTGGACGCTGGTACCATCCTGCCTTTTGACAAGCTCAACGAAGCGGCCCTGGCCGAACACCCTGACGGCACCGTGATTGATTCAGAGCTGGAAGATGAATACGGCAAGTACCGTTACAAGGTGGACCTGCGCGATGCGGATGGCATCGAATGGGAACTGGAACTCGACGCCGTCAGCGGCAAGGTGCTCAAGAATCATCAGGATACGTAATGAAGCTTAGTTTACGCGCCCGCAGCCGCTGGGCGCTGGCGCTGCTGGCGTTCTGTTCACTCGCCATGGCCCGGGACCTGGACCAGGACGAGGCCCTGCAACTGCGCCAACAGGGCGTGATCCTGCCGCTGGAGCAATTGCTCCAACAAGCGCTGGACCGCCATCCTGGCGCCAAGTTGCTGGAGGCCGAGCTGGAGGAAAAGCACGGCGTCTATATTTATGAGGTCGAGCTGCTGGATACCGACGGCGTAGTGCGCGAACTGGACCTGGAGGCCGCTACCGGCCGTTTACTCAAAGATAAGGAAGACTGATGCGCCTGCTCCTGGTGGAAGACCACGTTCCCCTGGCCGATGAGCTGATGGCCGGGCTTGCGCGGCAGGGTTATGCGGTGGATTGGCTGGCCGATGGTCGTGATGCGATCTATCAGGGCAGCAGCGAGCCCTACGACCTGATCATTCTGGACCTGGGCCTGCCGGGCGTTCCTGGGCTTGAGGTGCTGACGCAATGGCGAGCCGGTGGCCTGGCCACGCCGGTGTTGATCCTCACCGCCCGCGGCTCCTGGGCCGAGCGCATCGAAGGGCTCAAGGCCGGGGCCGATGATTACCTGACCAAGCCCTTTCACCCCGAAGAACTGCACTTGCGCATCCAGGCGCTGCTGCGTCGTTCCCACGGCCAGGCCAATCAACCGACGCTCCAGGCGGCCGGGTTGCACCTGGATGAAGGGCGCCAGTGCGTGATTCGTGACGGAGCGGAGATCCAGCTGACCGCCGCCGAGTTCCGCTTGTTGCGCTATTTCATGTTGCACCCCGAGCAAATCCTCTCCAAGAGTCATCTCGCCGAGCACCTGTATGACGGAGAAACCGAGCGCGATTCCAATGTGCTGGAAGTCCACGTCAACCACTTGCGGCGCAAGCTGGGGCGCAGCGTGATCGAAACCCGTCGCGGCCAGGGATACCTGTTCGGCGGGCAAACGCAGTGAGATCCATCCAACGGCGCCTGAGCCTTGGGCTGATCGGTGTGATGGTCGTGGTCGGCCTCGTCCTGGCGCAGACTAGCCTGTGGCTGTTTGAACTGGGCTTGCAGCGTTATCTGGAAGCGGGGCTGCGTAACGACAGCGAGAACCTGTTGGTGGCTTTGGTCCGTGGCCCGCAAGGTTTGCAGTTGGACGAGCGGCGCTTGTCACCGGCGTATCTGCGGCCGTTTTCCGGGCACTATTTCCGCATCGATTTCGCCAACGAGCATTGGCGCTCCCGCTCCCTGTGGGACCAGGAACTGCCCCGGCTCGACCATCCGGGCCTGCACAGCAATCTGCAACTGGGCCCCGAAGGCCAGAGGCTGCTGGTACTGCGCACCGACTATCGGCGCTTGGGCCAGGCGATTTCCATCAGCGTGGCCCAGGACTACACGCCCGTGCGCGACAGCTTCCTGAGGATGCAGCAGGTCGGCTTGGGGCTCGGCCTGGCCGGGTTGCTGCTGATCCTGTTACTCCAGCGCCTCACGGTACATCGCGCGTTGCGTCCGTTGGAAAAGGCTCGGGAGCAGATTGCCCAGTTGCAGCGCGGGCAGCGCTCGCAGCTCGATGAGCAAGTGCCCAGGGAGCTGGAGCCACTGGTGGCGCAGATCAACCATCTGCTGGCCCACACCGAAGACAGCCTCAAGCGCTCACGCAACGCCCTGGGCAACCTGGGCCATGCCTTGAAGACCCCGCTGGCGGTGCTGCAAAGCCTGGCGTCGAACGAAAAGCTCGACCCTTATCCGGAACTGCGCAAGTTGCTGCTCGAACAACTGGAGCAGGTTCGCCAGCGCTTGAACCGCGAACTCAATCGCGCCCGGTTGTCCGGTGATGCGTTGCCCGGGGCGCACCTGGACTGCGACGCCGAACTGCCGGGATTGCTGGCGACGCTGAACATGATCCATGGCGAGCATCTGCATCTGGCCTACGTCGGGCCGCCCGGCTTGCACCTGCCTTGGGATCGTGAAGACCTGCTGGAACTGCTGGGCAACCTGCTGGACAACGCGTGCAAATGGGCCGACGCCGAAGTGCGCCTGAGCGTGAGCGAGACGGTCGAGGGCTTCAGCCTGGTGGTGGAAGACGATGGGCCGGGCATCCCCGCGGAGCGCCGCGACCAGGTATTCAGCCGAGGCACGCGGTTGGATGAGCAAACCGACGGCCACGGCCTGGGGCTGGGCATCGTGCGCGACATCGTCGACACCTGGGGCGGGACGCTGGCGCTGGGTGACAGCGAGTGGGGCGGCTTGAAGGTCGTGATCGACTTGCCCAAGCGCTGAAACACGCTAATGGTGCCGCTGAGCCCTGGGGGAGCGAGCTTTTTCGCAATAGCGTCAGTTCAGCCAAATGAATATCAACTGACCCACCGCCATCGCGAGCAAGCTCGTTCCCACACTGGATCGGCAGTGAATGCGAAACCCGCCGCATGACCCTTGCAGCTTGCCGCCGCTTCCTGCAAAGTCGCGACCTTTTTGTCCGGTGGCTTTCCATCGCTGTGCTTTGAGGTAACGATGATAAATGCAGTAATTGCGGCGGTTGGCGTCATGCTGGTGCTCAGCCTGTCCCGCGTGCATGTGGTGATCGCGCTGATCGTCGGCGCATTGGTGGGCGGCCTGACGGGCGGCCTGGGGATCGAGGCGACGCTCAAGGCGTTCAATGCAGGCTTGGGTGGCGGCGCTACGGTGGCGCTGTCCTACGCATTGCTGGGTGCTTTCGCCGTGGCGATCGCCAAGTCCGGCATGGCTCACGCCTTGGCCGACAAAGCCCTGGCCATGGTCGACCGCCAGGACGCCGCCGGCGGCACGGGCGTCAAGTGGGTGCTGATCGGCCTGCTGGGTACCGTCGCGGTCGCTTCACAGAATATCCTGCCGATCCACATCGCCTTCATCCCGCTGCTGGTGCCGCCACTTTTATATGTACTGACCAAGTTGCAGATGGACCGCCGGTTGATCGCCTGCGTCATGACCTTCGGCCTGATCACGCCCTATATGTTCCTGCCGGTGGGCTTCGGCAATATTTTCCTTAACGAAATCCTGTTGGCCAACGTCGCGAGAAGTGGCGTGGACGTCAGCGGCATCAACATCACCCACGCCATGGGCATCCCGGCGCTGGGCATGGTGTTTGGCCTGGCGCTGTCGTTTATCACCTATCGCAAGAAACGCGTCTATGACCTGAAGAAAATCGGTCGCGCCGAGCAGGTGGCGGTGCGCTATAACCCGCTCAGCCTGTTGGTGGCGGGGTTGGCGATCGCGGCGGCCTTTGCCATCCAGCTGCTGCTCGACTCGATGATCATCGGCGCCCTGGCCGGCTTCCTGATCTTTTCTGTCTCGGGTGTGGTGCGTTGGCGCGAGACCGATGACCTGTTCACCGAAGGCATGAAGATGATGGCGATGATCGGCTTCATCATGATCGCCGCGTCGGGGTTCGCCGAGGTGATGAAGGCCACCGGTGAAGTCCAGAGCCTGGTTGAAACCTCGGCGGCCTGGATCGGCCACAACAAGGGCGTCGGCGCATTGCTGATGTTGCTGGTGGGATTGTTGGTGACCATGGGCATCGGCTCGTCGTTCTCCACGGTGCCGATCCTGGCGACTATCTTTGTGCCGCTGTGCCTGCAACTGGGTTTCAGCCCGCTGGCGATCGTCTGCATCGTCGGCACCGCCGGCGCCTTGGGCGATGCCGGCTCGCCTGCCTCGGACTCGACGCTGGGCCCGACCTCCGGCCTGAACATCGACGGCCAGCATCACCACATCTGGGACACCGTGGTTCCGACCTTCATCCATTACAACCTGCCGTTGCTGGTGTTTGGTTGGGTGGCGGCGATGGTGTTGTAGGCCAAGACCGCGTTGCGTTCATCGCGAGCAGGCTCGCTCCCACATTGGATCGCATTTTCCTGTGGAAGCGAGCTTGCTCGCGATGGGGCCCTTGAATTCAGCGACCCTGCCAACTGACTGTTCACCTTGTCCTACAGTTTTGCCGTGGGCTGCCGTTAACCCAGCTAACCACACCATAAAACCTACAAGAGTGAACAGCATGCGCCTGAGCTTGAAGGCTAAAGTCCTGTCCCTGGCAATACTGCCGGTATTGCTGTCCGCCGTGATCATCAGCCTGACCACTGCGTTCATCTTGAAGGAACAGGCCAGCAAAGAAGTCCAGCAAACCCGCGAGCGCCTGCTCAGCGAGGCCAAGGCCACCCTACAGAATTATGTCGCGGTCGGGCTGACGGCCATCAAGCCGCTCTACGATGCCGCCGCGCCCGGCGATAACGAGGCGCGTGCCCAGGCGATCAAGTTGCTGTCCAATATCAGCTACGGCAAGGACGGCTATTTCTTCGGCTATGACTCCGAGACCATTCGTCTGTTCAAGGCCAACAGCCCTGATGGTGTAGGCAAGAGTTTCAAGGACAACCGCGATCCGAACGGTGTCTACGTCAACCGTGACCTGGTGAAAGTCGCCAAGGACGGCACGCATTACCTCGAATACAGCTCGCCGCTGCCGGGCAGCAAAGACCTGGTGCCGAAGCTCGGCTACACCGAATACTTGTCCAAGTGGGACCTGGCGGTGGGCAGCTCGGTGAATCTGGATGGCATCGAAGGTCAGGTGGCGTTGGTGGAAGCCAAGGTCCACGATCGGCTGCAAGGCGTGATCCTCAGCATCGTCGGGATTGCCGCCGTGGTGTTGCTGGTGATCGCGGTGGTGGGCCTGGTGCTCGCCAACACCATCCTGCGTCCGTTGCACCTGATGAAGGACAACCTCGACGACATCGCGGCGGGAGAGGGCGATCTGACCCGGCGCCTGGCGATTACCAGCCAGGATGAACTGGGCCAACTGGCCGGTTCGTTCAACCGTTTCGTCGACAAGATCCACGGCCTGGTGCGGCAGATCACCGACATGACCTCGCAGCTGACCGGGCTGGTGACGCAAGTCTCCGAGCAAGCCCAGCGTTCAGAGCAGGCCATGGAACGCCAGCGCCACGAAACCGACCAGGTCGCCACCGCGATCAACGAGATGTCCTCCGCCGCCCAGGAAGTCGCCCGCAGTGCCCAGGGCGCCGCCGTCGCGGCCCAGCAGACCGACGAAGAAGGCCAGTCGGCCAAGCGCGTGGTGGCCGGCAGTATCCAGCAGATCCATGCGTTGGTGAACGATATCCGCAGCAGCGGCGTGTCCTTGGACAGTCTGCAACAGGACGTGGCCTCGATCGTCAGTGTCCTGGGAGTGATTCGTTCGATCGCCGAGCAGACAAACCTGCTGGCCCTTAACGCCGCCATCGAGGCCGCGCGGGCCGGCGAAGCGGGACGCGGTTTTGCGGTGGTCGCCGATGAAGTCCGTGCCCTGGCCAGCCGGACCCAGCAAAGCACCCAGGAAATTCAGGGGATGATCGACCGGTTGCAGTCCGGCACCCATGCGGCGGTGGAAGCGATGCGCCGTTCCAGTGAGGCCGGCGACGGCACGTCGGAACGGGCCAATGAGGCCGGCGCTTCACTGGACACCATGGCGCAGCTGATCGGCACCATCAACTCGATGAACGCCCAGATCGCCAGTGCCGCCGAAGAACAGACCGCGGTAGCCGAAGAAATCAACCGCAGCGTTCACCAGATCGCCGTGGCCGTGGACAGCGTTGCCGACGAAACCCAACTCGGCGCCCAGACCTCCCGCAGCCTGGCCGACCTGGGCCAGCGCCTGGGCAAGCTGGTGGGGCAGTTCCGGATCTGATCCGGGCAGCAGGAGCTGCCGAAGGCTGCGATCTTTCGCTTTCGATCCAGATGTGCCGCCTGGCTCGCCAGGCCCTATCGGAAGCGGAGGATCGCAGCCTTCGGCAGTTTCTGTCGGTCATCCTGTGGGAGCGAGCAAGCGCGCTCCCACAGTTGTTCTTCGCCGCCTGCATTGCCGGATCAGTGCCTGGGCTATGGCTCGCGCACCCTGTATCAACACGCCGAACGGCACATCCACCGCAATGTCGGGTCGAAAAGCGGCGGGGTAGGCCACGTCCGGCCAGGCGGTGTTGATTTGGGTTCATGGCGCGCAGCAGACGCGACGGCACTCCGGCGAGTCCTGGCGGACTAATGTGTATCTGCCAAGGACATGGAAAGCAAATGAACCGCAAGAACCTCCAAAACAAATCGCAGATGTTGCTGCTGATCCTGGTCAGCATCGCCTTCGTCTGGATCCTACTGCCGTTCTACGGAGCGGTGTTCTGGGCCGTCATCCTGGGCATCGTCTTCGCGCCGCTGCAGCGGCGGCTGCAATTGAAACTCAACTGGCCGCGCAACCTCACGACGCTGCTGACCCTGACCAGTTGCATGCTGATCGCTGTCTTGCCGGTCATCGTCATCAGCACCTTGCTGGTCCAGGAAGGCGCGGCACTCTACAAGAGCCTGGAAAGTGGCGAGCTGGACGTTGCCGATTACCTGGCCCGCTTCAAGGAAGCATTGCCCCCGTACTTCCAGCACCTGCTGGACCGTTTTGGCCTGGGCAACCTGAGCGGGTTGCGGGACAAGATCGTCAAGAGCGCGATGCAGGGCAGCGAATTCTTCGCCACCCAGGCGTTCAGTTTCGGCCAGGGGACGTTCCAATTCCTGGTGAGCTTTTTCGTGATGCTCTACCTGCTGTTCTTTTTCCTGCGCGACGGTCCGGAACTGGTGCGCAAGGTTCGCTTTGCCGTGCCATTGGCGGAGCACCAGAAGCGCCGCCTGCAGTTGAAATTCAACCGGGTGGTGCGGGCGACGGTGAAAGGCAACCTGTTGGTAGCGATTACCCAGGGCGCACTGGGCGGCTTGATCTTTTGGGTGCTTGGCATTCCGACAGTGCTGCCCTGGGCGGTGCTGATGGCGTTCCTGTCGCTGCTGCCAGCCGTGGGAGCGGGCATCGTCTGGGCGCCGGTGGCGGTGTATTTCCTGCTGTCCGGGGCGATCTGGCAGGGCGTCGTGCTGACCCTGTTCGGTGTATTCGTGATCGGCCTGGTGGATAACTTCCTGCGGCCGATCCTGGTGGGCAAGGACACCAAGATGCCCGACTACATGGTCCTGGTCTCGACACTGGGCGGGCTGGCGGTGTTTGGCCTGAACGGCTTCGTCATCGGCCCGTTGATCGCGGCACTGTTCCTGTCGTGCTGGGCGTTGTTCGTCGAAAATACGCCTCGGGTGCAATTGCCTTAGGCGCGCAGCAGATAGGGACCGATGCGTTGCGACATGGCCTGGGCAGCGGGCAGTGAAGTCAGCGGACCGCTGATGGTCACGCCGTCCTGCACCAGATACCAGCAAGCCAGCAGGCCTCGTTCCCTGAGCGGGGCGGGGACGGCGCTGCCAATGACAGACATGATTTGAACCTTGGGCATGGGAAACCTCCATCAATCGATGGGGCTACCTTACGTCTCATGAAGGATGGGGAAAAATCAACGGCTTCAATAGTAGGAATCGATGCCGCTCAATCGACCACCAGGTCCAGCATGTGCACCACTTCCTGCTCGTTGAGCAGGCCCTTGCGGACCAGGCTCTCCGCGAGCAGCGAGAGGAACTTGGCGCTGCGGTGGCCTTCGAGGTGCTTGAGCTCGGTCAGTGCGTTGTACACCTTGCTCGAGGTGCACAGTCCCACGATGCGGTGAGGGTTTTGTGTTGGCATGGCTTCGTCCTTGTTGTTATGAAGCTGCAATGGCGGACCGGGACAGTTTGCGGCACGGCCATGACGCTCAGGTGACAGCTTGGGATTGGGAAAAACAAAGCAGGATTCAGACCATGATGCCGCATTGGCGCCAAATTATTGTTCTGGTAGCGACCTCAGACAGGCGCTCTACGGCCATCAGCGGGCTCTGACCGCCGAAAGGCGCCCATAAAAAAGCCCCTGAATCTTTCGATTCAAGGGCTTTGATTTTTGCTGTCTGGCTCCACGACCTGGACTCGAACCAGGGACCCAGTGATTAACAGTCACTTGCTCTACCAACTGAGCTATCGCGGAATGACGCGTATGTTACTGATTGGAAAAGAGAAGTCAAGCTTGGGTTGATGATTGGGCGGGATTTTCCTGGTTGAGGTGTTCAGGTAGCAAATGTTACTGCTCCACACATTACCGGCCGGACGCTGACCACTGTGGCGAGGGGATAAATCCCTGGCCACAGGGGACACCCAAAAAAAACGGGAAGCTCGATGGCTTCCCGCTTTTCATCCAGCGCCGGGGTGTCAGATCACCTGGACGATGGCCTTGGTTACCGCATCGATGTTGTTCTGGTTCAGCGCGGCCACGCAGATGCGGCCGGTGTCCAGGGCATAGATGCCGAACTCGTTGCGCAGGCGCGTCACTTGTTCAACGGTCAGGCCGGAGTAGGAGAACATCCCGCTCTGGCGTGCGACGAAGCTGAAGTCGTGGTGCGGCGCGGCCTTGGCCAGCATGTCCACCATCTGGTCGCGCATGCCGCGGATGCGCAGGCGCATCTCGGCCAGTTCTTCTTCCCACTGGGCCCGCAACTCAGGGCTGTTGAGCACGGCGGCGACGATGCTGGCGCCGTGGGTTGGCGGGTTGGAGTAGTTGGTGCGGATCACGCGCTTGACCTGGGACAGGACGCGGGCACTTTCTTCCTTCGACTCGCTGACGATCGACAAGGCGCCGACGCGCTCGCCATACAGCGAGAACGACTTGGAGAACGAACTGGAGGCGAAGAAGGTCAGGCCCGACTCGGCGAACAGGCGCACCGCCGCGGCGTCTTCATCAATACCCTTGCCAAAGCCCTGGTAGGCCATGTCCAGGAACGGCACGTGGTTCTTGGCCTTGACCACGGCCAGCACGTTTTTCCAGTCCTCGGGGCTCAGGTCCACGCCGGTCGGGTTGTGGCAGCAGGCGTGCAGCACAACGATCGAGCGGTCGGGCAGGGCGTTGAGGTCTTCCAGCAGGCCGCTGCGGTTCACGTCGTGGGTGGCGGCGTCGTAGTAGCGATAGTTCTGTACTGGGAAACCGGCGGTTTCGAACAGGGCGCGGTGGTTTTCCCAGCTTGGGTCGCTAATGGCCACGACCGCGTCTGGCAGCAGTTGCTTGAGGAAGTCGGCGCCGATCTTCAGTGCGCCAGTGCCGCCCACGGCCTGGGTGGTGATGACGCGGCCCGAAGCGATCAGCGGGGAGTCCTTGCCGAACAGCAGGGTCTGGACCGCCTGGTCATAGGCGGCGATGCCGTCGATCGGCAGGTAGCCACGGGACACGTGCTGAGCCACGCGAATTGTCTCGGCTTCAACCACGGCGCGCAGCAATGGAATGCGCCCTTCCTCGTTGCAGTAAACACCTACGCCCAGGTTGACCTTGTTGGTACGGGTGTCGGCGTTGAAAGCTTCGTTGAGGCCCAGGATGGGGTCGCGTGGTGCCAATTCGACAGCGGAAAACAGGCTCATTAGTGCGCGGCTCTGAATGGAGAGTGAGGGGACGTGTCGCGCTCCAGCCGGATGCACTAGAGCGGTGCACAAACGGGGAGCTAGTATAGAGGCCATCACCGGGCAGGGCGACAGGCTAATCGGTCTTTACCGTAAGTATTTTCGTTTTTTTTCCGATCGTTAGTCCCTTCGCCGCGTCAAAGTCTGCAAGGCGTGTAGGACGCTCGTCTTGAAAGCGAAGGCATTCACCTCCACATTGTGTGAATTCCAGCTTTTTCATCGGCCGACGTCAGTCAATTCGGTCTTCCTCGTTCCCGTCGGCTGGCCGACAGGAGTGAACCCAGGGGTTATGTTATGTCTGAATTCCAGCTAGTCACCCGCTTCCAGCCCGCCGGCGATCAGCCGGAAGCCATCCGCCTGATGGTCGAAGGCATCGAGGCCGGGCTGGCGCACCAGACGTTGCTGGGTGTGACCGGCTCGGGCAAGACTTTCAGCATCGCCAACGTGATCGCCCAGGTGCAGCGCCCGACGCTGGTGCTGGCGCCGAACAAGACGCTGGCGGCGCAGTTGTACGGCGAGTTCAAGGCATTTTTTCCGAACAACGCGGTGGAATACTTCGTTTCCTACTACGACTACTACCAGCCCGAAGCGTATGTGCCGTCGTCGGACACCTTCATCGAAAAGGACGCCTCGATCAACGACCACATCGAGCAGATGCGGCTGTCGGCGACCAAGGCGTTGCTCGAGCGCAAGGACGCGATCATCGTCACCACGGTGTCGTGCATCTATGGCTTGGGCAGCCCGGAAACGTACTTGAAGATGGTGCTGCACGTGGATCGGGGCGATAAGCTCGACCAGCGCGCCTTGCTCCGGCGCCTGGCGGATTTGCAGTACACCCGCAACGACATGGATTTTGCCCGGGCGACGTTCCGCGTGCGGGGTGATGTGATCGACATCTACCCGGCAGAGTCGGACCTGGAAGCGATCCGCATCGAGCTGTTCGACGACGAAGTGGAAAGCATCTCGGCCTTCGATCCGCTGACCGGCGAAGTGATCCGCAAGATGCCGCGCTTCACCTTCTATCCCAAGAGCCACTACGTAACGCCACGGGAAACCTTGCTGGGCGCCATCGAGGGGATCAAGGCCGAGCTGCAAGAACGCCTGGAATACCTGCGTTCGAACAACAAGCTGGTGGAGGCCCAACGCCTGGAGCAGCGGACCCGCTTCGACCTGGAAATGATCCTGGAATTGGGTTACTGCAACGGCATCGAGAACTACTCGCGCTACCTCTCGGGCCGTCCGGCGGGCGCACCGCCACCCACTTTGTACGACTACCTGCCGCCTGACGCCCTGCTGGTGATCGACGAGTCCCACGTCAGCGTGCCGCAAGTTGGCGCCATGTACAAAGGCGACCGTTCGCGCAAGGAAACCCTGGTGGAATATGGTTTCCGCCTGCCCTCGGCACTGGATAACCGGCCGATGCGTTTCGACGAATGGGAAAGCGTCAGCCCGCAGACGATTTTCGTCTCGGCCACTCCTGGCAATTACGAGGCCGAGCATGCCGGTCGCGTGGTCGAGCAAGTAGTGCGGCCGACGGGGCTGGTGGACCCGCAGGTCGAGGTGCGCCCGGCACTGACCCAGGTCGATGATTTGCTGTCGGAAATCACGAAACGCGTGGCGCTAGAGGAGCGGGTGCTGGTCACCACGCTCACCAAGCGCATGGCCGAAGACCTCACCGATTACCTGGCCGACCATGGCGTGCGGGTGCGTTACCTGCACTCGGACATCGACACGGTGGAGCGGGTCGAGATCATCCGCGACCTGCGCCTGGGCACTTTCGACGTGTTGGTGGGCATCAACCTGCTGCGCGAGGGTCTGGACATGCCGGAGGTGTCGCTGGTGGCGATCCTCGACGCTGACAAGGAAGGTTTCCTGCGCTCCGAGCGCTCGTTGATCCAGACCATCGGTCGCGCGGCGCGAAACCTCAACGGCCGCGCGATTTTGTATGCCGATCGCATCACCGGGTCCATGGAGCGGGCTATCGGCGAGACCGAGCGCCGCCGCGACAAGCAGATCGCCTTCAACCTGGCCAATGGCATTACGCCTAAAGGCGTGTTCAAGGACGTCGCCGATATCATGGAAGGCGCCACGGTGCCTGGCTCGCGCAGCAAGAAACGCAAGGGCATGGCCAAAGCCGCCGAGGAAAGCGCCCGCTACGAAGCCGAACTGCGCTCGCCGAGCGAAATCACCAAGCGTATCCGGCAATTGGAAGAGAAGATGTACCAACTGGCCCGTGACCTGGAGTTCGAGGCCGCGGCGCAGTTGCGCGATGAGATAGGCAAGTTGCGCGAGCGGTTGCTGACTGTCTGACTCTTGCAGTGGCTTCGAAGGCCTCATCGTCGGAACGCCGCCCGGAGCAGGCTCGCTCCCACAGTGGACCGCATCCAGTCCAGACAACTCGGTTTCCTGTGGGAGCGAGCCTGCTCGCGATGAGGGCGACTCGGTCTGGCAGGCTTTACTCAAATCGGCCTCTCACTGGAGCCCGCCCACCATCGCCTGTTACCATTCGCCCCCTGTTTGATCTTCGCTTTTATCTTCTTTCCGAGACATGCCATGACCACCGTCCGTACCCGCATCGCGCCTTCGCCCACTGGCGATCCCCATGTCGGCACCGCTTACATCGCCTTGTTCAACTATTGCTTTGCCAAGCAGCACGGTGGTGAGTTCATCCTGCGGATCGAGGACACCGATCAGTTGCGCTCGACCCGCGAGTCGGAACAGCAGATTTTCGACGCCCTTCGCTGGCTCGGCATCGACTGGAGCGAAGGCCCGGATGTTGGCGGCCCGCATGGCCCGTATCGCCAGAGCGAGCGCGGCGAGATCTACAAGCAGTACTGTCAGCAACTGGTGGACATGGGGCACGCATTCCCTTGTTTCTGCACCGCCGAAGAGCTCGACCAGATGCGCGCCGAGCAGATCGCCCGTGGCGAAACCCCGCGCTATGACGGTCGCGCGCTGCTGCTGTCCAAGGAAGAAGTCGCCCGTCGCCTGGCCGCTGGCGAGCCCCATGTGATCCGCATGAAGGTGCCGACCGAGGGCGTCTGCGTGGTGCCGGACATGCTGCGTGGCGATGTCGAGATCCCATGGGACCGCATGGACATGCAAGTGCTGATGAAGACCGACGGCCTGCCGACGTACTTCCTGGCCAACGTGGTCGACGACCACCTGATGGGCATCACCCACGTCCTGCGCGGTGAGGAGTGGCTGCCGTCGGCGCCGAAACTGATCCTGCTTTACGAGTACTTCGGCTGGGAGCAACCGCAGTTGTGCTACATGCCGCTGCTACGCAATCCGGACAAGAGCAAGCTGTCCAAGCGCAAGAACCCGACCTCGGTGACTTTCTACGAGCGCATGGGCTTCATGCCCGAGGCGATGCTCAACTACCTGGGGCGCATGGGCTGGTCGATGCCCGACGAGCGCGAGAAGTTCTCGCTGCAGGAAATGGTCGAACACTTCGACCTTTCGCGTGTTTCCCTGGGCGGGCCGATCTTCGACGTCGAGAAATTGTCCTGGCTCAACGGCCAATGGCTGCGTGACCTGCCTGTGGAAGAGTTCGCCGCGCGCGTGCAGAAGTGGGCGTTCAACCCTGAATACATGATGAAGATTGCCCCGCACGTGCAGGGCAGGGTCGAGACGTTCAGCCAGATCGCGCCATTGGCCGGGTTCTTCTTTGCCGGTGGCGTGACCCCCGATGCGAAGCTGTTCGAATCCAAGAAGCTTTCGGGCGACCAGGTGCGGCAGTTGATGCAATTGATCCTCTGGAAGCTCGAAAGCCTGCGCCAGTGGGAAAAGGACAGCATCACCGCGACGATTCAGGCAGTGGTCGAATCCCTGGAGTTGAAACTGCGCGACGCAATGCCGCTGATGTTTGCCGCCATTACTGGCCAGGCGAGCTCGGTGTCGGTGCTCGATGCCATGGAAATCCTCGGGCCGGACCTGACCCGTTTCCGCCTGCGCCAGGCCATCGATCTGCTCGGTGGCGTGTCCAAGAAGGAGAACAAGGAGTGGGAAAAGCTGCTGGGCGCGATCGCTTAAGCGGCTGATGGAGGAGGGCATGCCCCGGTTTTCCGGGGTTTGTCGGTAAGTGATTGTTATCCCGGCAAAAAATTTTCAAATTCTTTGAAAATAAATTTGACAGCCCTCCGATACGCCCTTAAGATTCGCCCCGTCCTCAGCGATGAGGGGCTATAGCTCAGCTGGGAGAGCGCTTGCATGGCATGCAAGAGGTCGACGGTTCGATCCCGTCTAGCTCCACCAATTTACACTTCAAGGCCTGGCCACACCGGCCTTGAAGCGATCAACTCTCAGCGTTGATCAGTTGTATAGAAGGGTTTGCGTCCCCTTCGTCTAGTGGCCTAGGACACCGCCCTTTCACGGCGGTAACAGGGGTTCGAGTCCCCTAGGGGACGCCAGTTTTACAGAAGCGATGTTGCAAGATGTCGCTCCGCCGCGAGGCGAAAAATCCGGGGCTATAGCTCAGCTGGGAGAGCGCTTGCATGGCATGCAAGAGGTCGACGGTTCGATCCCGTCTAGCTCCACCAATTTCAGGTTCAAGGTCTGGCCACTCCGGCCTTGAATCGATCAGTTCTCAGCGCTGATCAAGTAAGAAGGTTTGTGTCCCCTTCGTCTAGTGGCCTAGGACACCGCCCTTTCACGGCGGTAACAGGGGTTCGAGTCCCCTAGGGGACGCCACGATTACCCGCTCTGCGGGATTTTATAAGGGTCATTCAATTCTTGAATGGCCCTTTTGTTTGCCTGGCGTTCAGCCAATTTCCTATTCTCCTGAAAATACTTCTGACCGGCGGTCAACATTTCGCTTGCGAAAATTTATTATGAGAATAATATTTCAATCGTAATATTCGGAGGCAACGATGAGCGATAAAAAAGCACAGACCCGCGAACGCATTCTCAAGGCCGCCAGCGATGCGCTGATCCAGCGCGGGCCGGCCGAGCCGAGCGTGGGCGAGGTGATGGGGGCGGCCGGGCTGACGGTGGGTGGTTTCTACGCTCATTTCGAAAGCAAGGACGCCTTGATGCTGGAGGCGTTCAAGCAGTTGCTGAACCGCCGCCGTGGCTTGATCGCCGACATGGATGCCGAGCTGACGGGTGAAGAACGGCGCGCCTTGGTCGCGGCCTTCTACTTGTCGCGCAAGCACCGCGACTCAACCGAGCAGGCGTGTCCGATTCCGGCATCGGTCGGGGAGCTCGGGCGGCTGCCGGATGCATTTCGTGAGGTGCTCAATGAGCATATCGAGCTGATGGTCGCGCAATTGGCCGCCAGCCCCGAAGACGCGGACAAAGCCCTGGCTGACATTGCCTTGATGGTCGGCGGCCTGGCGCTGGCACGGGCATTGGGCCCGGGTGAGTTATCGGATCGTTTGCTGCGCGCCGCCAAGTCGGCGGTGCGCTGAGCTAAGGCGCAAGCCCTGGAGATGAGCATGGACAGGTTGAGCTGGATTCGTGGCGTCAATGGCACCCTTGGTTGGATAGCACCGCGCCTGGTGGCGAAGAAAATGCGCAGGGTCTTCATGAGTCCACGCAACCTGCCACCGAGGGCCTGGGAGTTGCCATTGCTTGCCTCGTCCGAGCGCATTACCTTGCGCTTCGGCCTGTCTGCCTTGCGCTGGGGCAAAGGCCCGGCGGTCCTGCTGATGCATGGCTGGGAAGGACGGCCGACGCAGTTCGCGGCCTTGATAACCGCGCTGGTGGATGCTGGTTATACCGTGGTGGCGCTGGACGGACCGGCCCATGGTCGCTCGCCGGGCCACGAAGCCAACGTCCTGTTGTTTGCCCGGGCGATGCTCGAAGCCGCAGCTGAGTTGCCACCGCTGCAAGCGGTGATCGGTCACTCCATGGGTGGCGCCAGTGCCATGCTGGCGGTCCAGTTGGGCTTGCGGACCGAGACGCTGGTCAGCATCGCCGCGCCTGCGCGGATCCTCGGCGTGCTGCGTGGGTTCGCACGGATGATGGGAATGCCCGCCAGGGCCCGCTCGGCTTTCATTCGCCAGGTGGAGCAGGATGTGGGCATGCAGGCTTCGAAGATGGATGTTGCGCAATACCAGCTGGATATTCCAGGGTTGATTATCCATGCCGAGGACGATACGTCGGTTTCGGTCAGGGAATCGCAACTGATCCATGAAGCCTGGTTCGACAGTCGCTTGCTGCGGTTGTCCGAGGGTGGACACCAGCGAGTCCTGGCCGATCCCCGTGTCATTGATGGCGTGTTATCACTGCTGGCGGGGCGCAGCTTGCAAGCGCGGCAATCGGCTTGAGCTTCCGTTACACTGCCCCGATCCAAATTCGACCGGGAGAGGGGCATGGGCTGGGATCGGGCAACGCCGTTCATTATTGATCTTCAGGTCAATCCAGAAGATATCGATGGGCTAGGCCACGCCAACAACGCGGTGTACGTCACCTGGCTGGAGCGTTGCGCGTGGCGGCATTCCCAGCGCCTGGGCCTGGATCTGGTGGAATACCGGCGACTGGATCGGGCCATGGCGGTGGTGCGGCATGAAATCGATTATCTGGCGGCCGCCTACGAGGGCGACGAATTGCAGTTGGCGACCTGGATCGTCGACTGGGACCAGCGCCTGAAAATGACCCGGCATTTCCAGCTGGTCCGTCCCAGTGATAACACCACATTGCTGCGGGCCCAGACCACTTTCGTTTGCATCGAACTGTCTACCGGCCGGCCCAAGCGCATGCCGCCGGAGTTCATCGAAGGTTATGGCGTGGCGCTGAATTCATCTGACCTCTTTATAGACTGACCCACCGCCATCGCGAGCAGGCTCGCTCCCACAGGGTTTGGTGGTGGATTCCGGTTTTGTGGGCGCCTTGGAGTCGGTGTGGGAGCGAGCTTGCTCGCGATGGCGGCGGCACATCCAGCATCTTCCCAAGCTGATACACCGCCATCGCGAGCAGGCTCGCTCCCACAGTGATTCGTGGTGGATTCCGATTTTGTGAAGGAAATCCGCTAAACTGCTGCACGTTTTTTCGTTGAGGTGTGTTTCCCATGCAAATTGCCTTGGCGCCCATGGAGGGGTTGGTCGACAACATCCTGCGGGACGTCCTGACCCGTGTTGGCGGCATCGATTGGTGCGTCACCGAGTTCATTCGCGTCAACGACCGTCTGCTCACGCCGGCCTATTTCCATAAGCTTGCCCCTGAACTGTTGACCGGTGCCCAAACAGCGGCGGGTGTGCCCCTGCGTGTGCAGTTGCTCGGTTCCGACCCGGTATGCCTGGCGGAAAACGCGGCGCTGGCCTGCGAGCTGGGCTCCGAGGTGATCGATTTGAATTTCGGGTGCCCGGCCAAGACAGTGAACAAGTCACGGGGCGGGGCGGTGTTGCTCAAGGAGCCAGAGCTGCTCAACGAAATCGTGGAACATGTCCGTCGTGCGGTGCCCAAGCACATTCCGGTTACGGCGAAGATGCGCCTGGGTTTCGACAGCCCGGACGGCGCGCTGGTCTGCGCCACGGCGCTGGCCGAGGGCGGCGCGGCGCACATCGTCGTGCATGCGCGGACCAAGGTCGACGGCTATAAGCCACCGGCCCACTGGGAGTGGATTCCCCGCGTCCAGGAAGTGGTCAAGGTGCCGGTGTTCGCCAACGGCGATATCTGGTGCGTCGATGACTGGCGTCGGTGCCGGGAAATCAGCGGTGTCGAAGACATAATGCTCGGCCGTGGACTGGTCTCCCGTCCCGACCTGGCGCGGCAGATCGCCGCCGCCCGGGCGGGTGAAGAGGTTATCGAGATGTCTTGGGCCGACCTGCAACCGATGCTCCAGGATTTCTGGGTACAGGTAGTGGAGCAATTGACCCCTCGCCAGGCGCCGGGTCGCTTGAAGCAATGGCTGGCCATGCTGACCCGCAATTACCCCGAAGCCGTGGAGTTGTTCGGCGCGCTACGGCGGGAAACGGAACTGGATGCGGTGGGCCATTTATTGGGTGTGCAGCGCACCGAAGCGGCCTGAAAAAAATCTCAGGAAAAGCTCTTGAAAAGTTTTTGGCGGACCCTAGATAGGGGGTACGCGATGCCGAATTCGGGTCGCGGAGACAAAAAACCTTGCTGAACTTTCAGGAGATTTGAATCATGAGTACTGCATTTTCGCTGGCCCCTCTGTTCCGTTCCTCGGTGGGCTTCGACCGTTTCAACGACCTGTTCGAAACCGCACTGCGCAACGAACCGGGCAGCAGTTATCCACCTTACAACGTGGAAAAACACGGCGATGACGAATACCGCATCGTAGTCGCCGCTGCCGGGTTCCGGGAAGAAGACCTGGACCTGCAAGTGGAAAAAGGTGTGCTGACCATCAGCGGCGGCAAGCGCGAGGCCAGCAACGACAGCGTGACCTACCTGCACCAAGGCATCGCCCAGCGGGCGTTCAAGCTGTCCTTCCGGTTGGCGGATCATATCGAGATCAAGGCCGCCGGCCTGAGCAACGGTCTGTTGAGCATCGACCTGTTGCGCGTGGTACCGGAAGAGGCGAAAGCCAAGCGCATCCCGATCAACGGTGCGCAGCAAAAACCCGCGCTGGAGAATTGATCCATCGCAATTGAAGAAGGGCGCCGAATGGCGCCCTTCTTCGTTTGAGACAGAAAACTAACGTGGCGCGAGAGCAAGCTCCCTCGCCACAAGAGCTGGCAAACCGCTACGGCAACAACCGCTCAAACGCCTCCAGCGGCAACGGCCGGCTGTGCAGGTAACCCTGGTACAAATGACAATCGAGCCCCTGCAGGAACTGCAATTGTTCCAGCGTCTCCACCCCTTCGGCGATCATTTCCAAGTTCAGGCTACGGGCCATGGCCACGATGGCGCGGATGATTTCGGCGTCATTGGGGTCGCTGGTGGCGTCCCGCACGAAGGATTGATCGATTTTCAACGTGTCGACCGGTAGGCGTTTGAGGTACGTCAGCGACGAGTATCCCGTGCCGAAATCATCCATGGCGAAGCTCACGCCCAGTTTCTTGAGGCGACGCATCTTGCCGATGGTGTCGTCCAGGTTCTGGATTACGATGCCTTCGGTGATTTCCAGTTTGAGCACGCAATAGGGCAGGCCGTGACGGGAGAGGCTGCTTTCGATGCGTTCGACGAAATCACTCTGGCGAAACTGCCGTGGGCTGATGTTGACGCACAATTTGAAGCGCTGCGGATCGACCTTGCCCTTGGCGATCAAGTGCTTGAAGCCGTTGCAGGCTTCATCGAGGATCCAGGTCCCGACCTCCAGGATCAAGCCGCTGTCTTCCAGTACCTTGATGAACTCGTTGGGCGACTGCGCACCCAGGTCCGGATGATTCCAACGGACCAGGGCTTCGGCGCCGATGATGCGGTTGTCCCGGGCATCGATCTGGGGCTGGAAATGCAAACTGAACTCGTTGCGAGCCAGGGCCTGGCGCAAGTCGGTTTCCATGCGCAGTCGCTCGCTCGCGGCTTTTTGCATGGTGGCGTGGAACATCTGCGACGTGTTGCGCCCCGAGTCCTTGGCGCGGTAGAGGGCAATGTCGGCGCGCTTGAGCAGGTCGGTCGGGGTGGAGCCGTGGTCCGGAATCAGCGCCATGCCAATGCTGGGCGTAACTTGAAGCCGTTGGCCGTCCAGGAACATCGGTTCCGAGAGCAGGTCACGCAGGGTGTCGGCCAGGTTCTGTACCTGTTCGCTGACCGCGGCCCGTGTGCCTTCGAGGCCGCTGAGCAGTACCACGAACTCGTCGCCACCCAGCCGCGCCACGGTGTCTTCGAGGCGCACGCTGGCTTCGAGGCGTGCGGTGATGATCTTCAGCACCGTATCGCCCACCGGATGGCCGAGGGAGTCATTGATGTGCTTGAAGTGGTCCAGGTCGAGGAACAGCAGGGCACCGCGAAGGCTGTGGCGCTTGAGCAAGGCGATCTGCTGGCTCAAGCGGTCCATCAACAACGCCCGGTTGGGCAGGTTGGTGAGTGGGTCGTGATAAGCCAGGTGGCGGATCTGCGCTTCGGCGTTGCGCAGCAGGCTGACGTCCCGGGCTGTCAGCAGCAGACAGGCGGTCTCGTTGAGCGTGATGGGTTCCACCGACACTTCCACCGTGAGGATTTCCCCACGCTTGTTGCGCCCGAGCATTTCTTGATGAACGACCCGGCCCTTGAGCTGTAGCTCTGCCAGCAGCGCCGTGCGTTGTTTTTCCTCGGCCCAGATGCCGACTTCGTACACTGTGTGGCCGACTACTTCGTCGGCGCGATAGCCGGTGAGGCGGCAGAAACCGTCGTTGACCTCAAGGTAGCGGCCGCTTTCGCATTCAGTGATGGTGATGGCGTCAGGGCTGGAGTGGAAAGCCTTGGCGAATTTTTCCTCGCTGGCCTTGAGCGCCGCCTCGGAACGCTGCTGCTGGGTGATGTCCCGCAGGGTGGTGACGATGCAGGGCTGGTTGCCGACGTGGATCTGCCGGCTGGAAATCACGCAGGTCAGCGGCTGGCCGTTCTTGTGGTGGACGACGATGGCGACATTGCTCAGCGATTGCTCACGGATCACCCGTTCGATGCGTTGCAGGCTGCTGCCGGACGCGTCCCACAGACCAATCTCGTCGGCGCTGCGGCCGATGACGTCGCTGGCCGCCCAGCCGAAGGTCTGGGTGAAGCTGGAGTTGATTTCCAGGAATCTGCCATCGTCCTGGTGGGTCACGCAGATCGGGTCGGGGCTGACCTGGAACAGTGTGGCGAATTTTTCTTCCGATGCCGCCAGGCTCTGTTCGCGCTCCACCTGATCGGTGATGTCGAGCAAAGTGCCGGCCATGCGCAAGGGGCTGCCGTCGTCGTCGCGGTAGAGGCGGGCGCGGCTCTCAAGATAGCGTGAGCTGCCGTCCGGCAGCTGCACGCGATAGGTCAATTGATAGTTGCCCGCCGGGCCTTCGCGCAGGCTGCGGTAGGCGTTGCGCATGTTGTTGCGTTCTTCGGTGGGTACGCCCTCGAAAAACGCGTCGAACGATTCATGAAAGGCTTTGGGCTCCAGGCCATGGAGCTGCGCGGCCCGGGCCGAACCGTAGAGCATGCCGCTGGGAATGTGCCAGTCCCAGGTGCCCAGTTGCGCCGAGTCGAGGGCCAGGTCCAGGCGTTCCTGGCTGTCCTTGAGGGCCTGTTCGGCGAGTTTGCGCTCGGTGGTGTCCAGGAACGTGCTCAGCAGGTACGGTTGGCCTTCGAGTTCGACTTTCTGCGCGCTGAGGATGCCGTTGTGGACCTGGCCGTTACTGGCCCGGAACTCCACTTCCATGCTCACCAGTTCGCCTTTGGCCTTGGTCGCCTCCACCAGCTTCGCCCGTTGCCTGGGGTCGACCCACAGGCCCAGTTCCAGAGTGGTGCGGCCAATCACATCGTGAACCGGCCAGCCGAACAGGCTTTCGAAATACTGGTTGGCTTCGCTGATCAGGCCGTCCTCCTGGCGGGTCAGCAAGACCATGTTCGGGCAAAGATGAAAAAGCGTGGCGAAGCGTTTTTCCGAGCTGCGCAGCGCCTGTTCCCGTTCGCGCTGGTGGGTGATCTCGCGAATGACCCCGATCATGCGTGGACGGCCATGTTTGTCGGGCAATACGCTGCCGCTGATTTCCAGCCAATGCAGGCTGCCGTCGGGCCAGACGATTCGGTGGTGCATGGCCTGCTCGAGCGGTGCGCCGGCCACCGCCGCGTGAAACGCGCGCATGGCCCGGGCCCGGTCCTCGGGCAGCAACAGATCGAGGTAGTCCACGTCGGCGGGTAACGGTTGGCGCGGATCGAAGCCGAACAGTGCCTGGGTGCCTCGGGACCAACTGATCTGCCCGGTATCGATGTCCCACGACCAGGCCCCCAGCCGCGCTCCGTTCAGGGCGGCCAGCAGCTGTGGCGCGCTGTCCCAGCTCTGCTCGGACCGCTTCGGGTCGAGCGCCTGGATACGCGGCAGGGGCGGAAGATGGTCGGCGGGTTTGGGCATTCTCTAGCGGGCCTTGGGCGGGTGGGTGTGATGCACAGGCGTAGTGGCCCTATAGGAGTAGCACAACTTATGCCCTTGTCCCTGGCAGATCGATTTGTGCGTCCAGTAGAGCCATGAAAGCCCGTGCTGCATTCGACAGCGTCCGTTCGGTGTGCACGATATAGCCTAGCTGGCGACTGAGCTGTATGCCCGGCAAAGGAATGCGCGCCACCTGTTCGTCGAGCATGGTGCGCGGCAGGACGCTCCAGGCCAGGCCGATGGAGACCATCATCTTTATGGTTTCCAGATAATTCGTGCTCATGGCGATGTTCGGTGTCAGGCCTTGGGCTTCGAACAGTCGCTGGACGATGTGATGGGTGAAGGTATTGCCGCCAGGGAACACCGCCGGATGCAAGGCGATGTCCGCCAGGCTCACTGCGCCGTTTTCCAGCAGCACATGTTCCGGCGCTACGACGAAATCCAGCGGGTCATCCCACACCGGCTTGGCCCTTACCAGTGCGTGGGGCTCGGGGGCGAGGGTGATGACGGCGAGTTCCGCGCGACCGTGAAGGATTTCCTCGTAGGCCACTTCCGAATCAAGGAACTGAATATCCAATGCCACCTGTGGGTAGCGTCGGGTGAATTCCCTTAATAAGGAGGGCAGGCGATGCAAGCCGATGTGGTGACTGGTGGCGAGGGTCAGCCGCCCGGTCACTTCGCCGGTCAGATTGGTCAGGGCGCGGCGGGTGTCGTCGAGCACGTTGAGAATCTGATAGGCCCGGGGCAGCAGCGCCCGGCCGGCTTCGGTCAGGCCAATTTCACGGCCCAGCCGGTCGAAGAGGCGCACATTGAGCTGTTGTTCCAGCCCGGCAATACGCTTGCTGATAGCGGGCTGGGTGAGGTGCAGGCGCTCGCCGGCTCCGGAGAAACTGCCGGTCTCGGCGATGGCAATAAAGGCGTTGAGGTTGGCTAAGTCCATGGCCGTACCGGTCGAATTCCTGTTGGTTATGCAAAGCATGAAAAATATGAATTTGAGTTATTTAATGTAGCCTCATAACATCAGCCTCACAAGCCAAGGGGTCATTTACTCACTCAAGACCCAGGGCATAGAAACAAGCTGATGAGGAAACCGTGTGATGGCCGGCAAAACGCTCTACGACAAGCTCTGGGATTCGCATTTGGTCAAGCAGCGCGACGATGGCTCGGCGCTGATCTACATCGACCGTCACATCATCCATGAAGTGACTTCGCCGCAAGCCTTCGAAGGCCTGCGCCTGGCTGGGCGCAAGCCTTGGCGCATCGATGCCAACATCGCCACCCCGGACCACAACGTACCGACCACCCCGGAGCGCAAGGGCGGCATCGAAGCCATTGCCGACCAGGTCTCGCGCCTTCAAGTCCAGACCCTCGACGACAACTGTGATGAATACGGCATCGTTGAATTCAAGATGAACGACGTGCGCCAGGGCATCGTCCATGTCATCGGCCCGGAGCAAGGCGCGACCTTGCCCGGCATGACCGTGGTCTGCGGTGACTCCCATACCTCGACCCACGGCGCATTCGGCGCCTTGGCCCACGGCATCGGCACTTCCGAGGTCGAGCACGTGCTCGCCACCCAGTGCCTGGTCGCCAAGAAAATGAAAAACATGCTGGTGCGCGTCGAGGGCAAGTTGCCGTTCGGCGTGACCGCCAAGGACATCGTCCTGGCCGTGATCGGCAAGATCGGTACCGCCGGCGGTAACGGCCATGCCATCGAGTTCGCCGGCAGCGCGATCCGCGACTTGTCCGTCGAGGGCCGCATGACCATCTGCAACATGTCCATCGAAGCCGGCGCGCGCGTCGGGTTGGTGGCCGCCGATGAAAAAACCGTCGAATACGTCAAGGGCCGTCCGTTCTCGCCCAAAGGCGCGGAGTGGGACATGGCGGTCGAAGCCTGGAAAGACCTGGTCTCTGACCCGGACGCCAAATTCGACACCGGGGTCGAGCTCGATGCGACGCAGATCAAGCCGCAAGTCAGCTGGGGCACTTCGCCGGAAATGGTCCTGGCCGTGGACCAGAACGTGCCGGATCCGGCCAAGGAAACGGACCTGGTCAAGCGCGACTCCATTGTCCGTGCCTTGAAGTACATGGGCTTGAGCGCCAACCAGGCGATCACCGACATTCAGCTCGACCGTGTTTTCATCGGCTCCTGCACCAACTCGCGGATTGAGGACCTGCGTGCCGCGGCGGTCATCGCCAAGGGCCGCAAGGTCGCCTCGACCATCAAACAGGCCATCGTGGTGCCGGGCTCGGGCCTGGTGAAGGCCCAGGCCGAAGCGGAAGGGCTGGACAAGATTTTCCTCGAAGCCGGTTTCGAATGGCGTGAGCCGGGTTGCTCGATGTGCCTGGCAATGAACCCGGACCGCCTGGAGTCGGGCGAGCATTGCGCCTCGACGTCCAACCGAAATTTCGAAGGCCGTCAGGGTGCCGGTGGTCGTACGCACCTGGTTAGCCCGGCGATGGCCGCGGCGGCAGCTGTCAACGGCCGTTTCGTCGACGTCCGCGAATTGATCTGAAGGAGCGCAGCATGAAAGCTTTTACCCAGCACACCGGTCTTGTCGCGCCTTTGGATCGTGCCAATGTCGACACCGACCAGATCATCCCCAAGCAATTCTTGAAATCCATCAAGCGCACCGGCTTCGGCCCGAACCTGTTCGACGAATGGCGCTACCTGGATGTCGGCCAGCCGTACCAGGACAACTCCAAGCGTCCGCTGAACAAGGACTTCGTGCTCAACGCCGAGCGCTACCAAGGCGCCAGCGTGTTGCTGGCCCGTGAGAACTTCGGCTGCGGCTCGAGCCGCGAGCACGCGCCGTGGGCCCTGGAAGAGTACGGTTTCCGCAGCATCATCGCGCCGAGTTACGCCGACATTTTCTTCAACAACAGCTTCAAGAACGGCCTGCTGCCGATCATCCTCAGCGATGCCGAAGTGGACGAGCTGTTCCAGCAGGTCGAGGCCAATCCTGGTTATCAATTGCAGATCGACCTGGCCGCGCAGACGGTGACCCGCCCCGACGGCAAGGTGCTGGGTTTCGAGATCGATGCGTTTCGCAAGCATTGCCTGCTCAATGGCCTGGATGACATCGGCCTGACCTTGCAGGACGGCGAGGCAATTGCCGCGTTCGAGGCCAAGCATCGGGCGAGCCAGCCTTGGTTGTTTCGCGATGCTTGATTGACCTGAGATAGATGTAGTCAGTGCAGGCCCCTTCGCGAGCAGGCTCGCTCCCACTGGGATTGTGGACGCTGCAAGTCCAGTGTGGGAGCGAGCCTGCTCGCGAAGACGGCGGCACTGACACCACAAGGCTATACCCAAAAAGGAAGTCCCCATGACCAGCACCGCCCACAGCCAAGTCGTCCAAAAGCAATTCGGTGAACAGGCCTCGGCCTACCTGAGCAGTGCCGTGCACGCCCAGGGCGCCGAGTTCGCCCTGCTACAGGCCGAGCTGGCCGGTCGTGGCGATGCCCGTGTGCTGGACCTGGGTTGCGGCGCCGGCCATGTGAGTTTCCACGTGGCGCCGCTGGCCGGTGAGGTGGTGGCCTACGATCTGTCCCAGCAGATGCTCGACGTGGTGACGGCGGCTGCCGAGCGTGGCCTGGGCAATATCAGCACGGTCCGTGGCGCCGCCGAGCGGTTGCCGTTCGCCGACGCTGAGTTCGACTTCGTGTTCAGCCGCTATTCGGCGCATCATTGGAGCGACCTCGGCCTGGCATTGCGGGAAGTGCGCCGGGTGCTCAAGCCGGGCGGGGTGGTAGCGTTCATCGATATCCTGTCGCCTGGCACGCCGTTACTGGACACCTACCTGCAAAGCATCGAAGTGCTGCGCGACACCAGCCATGTGCGCGACTATTCGGCCGCCGAATGGTTGCGCCAGATCAGCGAAGCGGGGCTGCACACTCGCAGCACGTCGCGCCAGCGCCTGCGCCTGGAGTACCAGTCCTGGGTCGAGCGCATGCGCACCCCCGAGGTGATGCGTGCGGCGATTCTTGAGCTGCAGCGTTCGATGGGCGACGAAGTGCGTGAATATTTTCAGATTGAGGCCGATGGTTCGTTCAGTACAGATGTGCTGGTGCTGTGGGCCGAGCGATAGGATTTTTACCGGTCGGCCCCAGGGGTTGTGCCGAAAACCGAACAAACGAGGAAAGCATGAGCAAACAGATTCTGATTCTCCCAGGTGACGGCATCGGCCCGGAAATCATGGCCGAGGCGGTCAAGGTCCTGGAGTTGGCGAACGACAAGTACGGCCTGGGCTTCGAACTCAGCCACGACGTCATCGGTGGCGCGGCCATCGACAAGCACGGCGTACCCCTGGCCGATGAAACCCTGGACCGTGCCCGTGCCGCCGATGCCGTGCTGCTGGGCGCCGTGGGCGGCCCGAAATGGGACAAGATCGAACGCGACATCCGCCCGGAGCGCGGCCTTCTGAAGATTCGTGCGCAACTGGGTCTGTTTGGCAACCTGCGTCCGGCGATCCTTTATCCGCAACTGGCCGACGCGTCGAGCCTGAAGCCGGAAATCGTCTCGGGCCTGGACATCCTCATCGTCCGCGAACTGACCGGCGGTATCTACTTCGGCGCCCCGCGCGGCACCCGTGAGCTGGAGAATGGCGAGCGCCAGGCCTACGACACCCTGCCATACAGCGAAAGCGAAATCCGCCGTATCGCCCGGGTCGGCTTCGACATGGCCCGCGTGCGGGGCAAGAAACTGTGCTCGGTGGACAAGGCCAACGTCCTGGCTTCCAGCCAACTGTGGCGCGAAGTGGTCGAGCAGGTGGCCAAGGATTACCCGGACATCGAACTAAGCCACATGTACGTCGACAACGCGGCGATGCAACTGGTGCGTGCGCCGAAGCAGTTCGACGTGATCGTCACCGACAACATGTTCGGCGACATCCTGTCCGACGAAGCGTCAATGCTCACCGGTTCCATCGGCATGCTGCCGTCGGCCTCCCTGGACGCCAACAACAAGGGCATGTACGAGCCGTGCCACGGTTCGGCGCCGGACATCGCCGGGCAGGGCATTGCCAACCCGTTGGCGACCATCCTGTCGGTGTCGATGATGCTGCGCTACAGCTTCAACTTGAACGATGCCGCCGACGCGATCGAAAAAGCCGTCAGCGTGGTCCTGGACCAAGGCTTGCGCACCGGTGATATCTGGTCGCAAGGCTGTACCAAAGTCGGTACGCAGCAAATGGGCGATGCAGTAGTCGCCGCGCTGCGGAATCTGTAATCTTTCGGGCCCACCGCCTCGACGGTGGCCCACTTTTGTATAGGTGTAGTTGCGATGAAACGTGTAGGTCTGATCGGTTGGCGCGGCATGGTCGGTTCCGTGCTCATGCAGCGAATGCTGGAAGAGCAGGATTTCGATCTCATTGAGCCGGTGTTCTTCACCACTTCCAACGTGGGTGGCCAGGGCCCGTCCGTGGGCAAGGACACCGGTGCGCTCAAGGATGCCTACAGCATCGACGAGCTCAAGACCCTCGACGTGATTTTGACCTGCCAGGGCGGCGACTACACCAGCGAAGTCTTCCCGAAACTGCGTGAAGCCGGCTGGCAGGGTTACTGGATCGATGCCGCTTCCAGCCTGCGCATGCAGGACGACGCGGTGATCATCCTCGACCCGGTCAACCGCAAGGTCATCGACCAGCAGCTGGATGCGGGCACCAAGAACTACATCGGCGGCAACTGCACCGTCAGCCTGATGCTGATGGGTCTGGGCGGCCTGTTCGAAGCGGGCCTGGTGGAGTGGATGAGCGCCATGACCTATCAGGCAGCCTCCGGTGGCGGCGCGCAGCACATGCGCGAGCTGATCAAGCAAATGGGCGTGACCCACGGCGCCGTGGCTGACGAGCTGGCGAACCCGGCCAGTGCCATCCTGGACATCGACCGCAAGGTCGCCGAAGCGATGCGCAGCGATGCCTACCCGACCGAGAATTTCGGCGTGCCGCTGGCCGGCAGCCTGATCCCTTGGATCGACAAGGAACTGCCGAACGGCCAGAGCCGTGAAGAATGGAAGGCCCAGGCCGAGACCAACAAGATCCTGGGCCGCTTCAAGAGCCCGATCCCGGTGGACGGCATCTGCGTGCGCATCGGCGCCATGCGTTGCCACAGCCAGGCGCTGACCATCAAGCTGAACAAAGACGTGCCGATCGCCGACATCGAAGGCTTGATCAGCCAGCACAACCCGTGGGTCAAGCTGGTGCCAAACAACCGTGAAACCAGCATGCAGGAGCTGAGCCCGACCAAGGTCAACGGCACCCTGAACGTGCCAGTGGGCCGCTTGCGCAAACTGAACATGGGCTCGCAGTTCGTCGGTGCCTTCACCGTTGGCGACCAACTGTTGTGGGGCGCGGCCGAACCGCTGCGCCGCATGCTGCGGATTTTGCTCGAGCGTTGATCGATTGTCGCTGTGAAAGAACCCGCGCCTTGTAAGAGGTGCGGGTTTTTTATTGGGGCAGTTTTTGGGTGTCTGGACCGGCCCCTTCACGAGCAGGCTCGCTTCCACAGATTTTGTGTTCACTGAAGATCCAATGTGGGAGCGAGCCTGCTCGCGAAGGGGCCAGCACAGTCACCACAAACTTCCCGCCAATTGCCTGCCCACCCACCACCCGGTAAAGTGCCGCTCCCCACGTTTTACCTGAGGTAGACCCATGAGCCAGTCCTTTGATATTGCCGTGATCGGCGCCACCGGTACTGTCGGCGAAACCCTCGTCCAGATTCTTGAAGAGCGCGACTTCCCGATCGGCAACCTGCACCTGTTGGCCAGCAGCGAGTCGGCGGGCAGCTCGGTGATGTTCCGGAGTAAAAACGTGCGGGTGCGCGAGGTCGATGAGTTCGATTTCAGCAAAGTCCAACTGGCGTTTTTCGCGGCCGGGCCGGCGGTCACCCTGAGCTTCGCTCCGCGCGCCACGGCGGCCGGCTGCGCGCTGATCGACCTGTCCGGTGCGCTGCCGGCCGAACAGGCGCCGCAGATCGTACCGGAGGCCAACCCGCACGTGCTGGCGAACCTGTCCAGGCCCGTGCAGGTCAGCAGCCCCAGCCCCTCGGCGACGGTCCTGGCCGTTGCCTTGGCACCGTTGCGCCAATGCCTGGATATCCAGCGCGTGAGCCTGACTGCCAGCCTCGCCGTATCGGCCCAAGGCCGCGTTGCGGTCACTGAATTGGCGCGCCAGACGGCGGAATTGCTCAACGCCCGTCCGCTCGAACCGACGTTCTTCGACCGGCAGATGGCGTTCAACCTGTTGGCCCAGGTGGGTAGTCCCGATGCGCAGGGCCATACCCCACTGGAAAAGCGACTGGTGAGTGAGCTGCGCCAAGTGCTGGAGCAACCTTTGTTAAAGATTTCCGCGACTTGCATTCAAGCCCCGGTGTTTTTTGGCGATAGCTTTAGCGTGACCGTGGAGTCTGCCGGTCCCGTCGACCTGGCGAAGGTCAACGCCGCCCTGGAAGCGGCCCCCGGCATCGAGCTGGTGGAGGCGGGTGATTATCCGACGCCGGTGGGTGATGCGGTGGGGCAGGATGTGGTCTATATCGGTCGTGTGCGCGGCGGCATCGATGATCCGTCGGAGCTGAATATGTGGCTGACGTCGGATAACGTGCGCAAGGGCGCGGCGCTCAACGCGGTGCAGGTGGCTGAGTTGTTGATAAAAGACCTGCTGTAAAAGATACTTGGCAACAATTTGTCGAATGGTTCTAGCTGGGCGCTATGCTTGGCCAGAGTGCTGAAGGCGAACCTCCCTCCCGGGGACTGCCTCGGGCATGAGTGAAACGATCGCGCGCACCGTCGCTTGGGGCTGCGCGCAATGCCTTACGGCAGCGGCATCAACACCTTCTCGCTGGCCGAGGAATGTTCAAACAAAGGAAGAGGCTATGGTTCAAGTTCGCAAACTGGTGTTAGCAATAGCGGCCGCCTCGGCGCTGTCCTCCGGTATGGCGCAAGCGCTCGGGCTGGGGGAATTGACCCTCAAGTCGCCGCCGAACCAGCCTCTGGTGGCCGAGATCGAACTGCTCGATGTCCAGCAACTGACCGCCGCCGAGGTGGTGCCGAGCCTGGCCCCACCTGAAGAATTCGCCAAGGCGGGCATTGACCGCCAAGCCTTTCTCAATGAATTGAGCTTCACACCGGTGATCAACGCCAACGGCAAGAGTGTCCTGCGGGTGACTTCCAGCCGGCCGCTGACCGAACCGATGGTCAAGTTCCTCGTGCAGGTGATGTGGCCCAACGGCCGCTTGCTGCGCGACTACAGCGTACTGCTCGATCCGTCTAAGTTCTCGCCGCAGGCCGCCGACGCCGCTCGGGCGAAGCCGTCCCAGGTGGTGTCTTCGCCGGTCACCGGGGCTACCAAGCCGTCCCAATACACCACGACGCCGCGCGATACCCTATGGGAAATCGCCGCCAAGGTGCGCAACGGTGGTTCGGTGCAGCAAACGATGCTGGCGATCCAGGCGTTGAACCCGAACGCATTCATCGACGGCAACATCAACCTGCTCAAGACCGGCCAGGTGTTGCGCCTGCCCGATCCGGTGCAAAGCACGGCATTGCCGCAGCCCCAGGCCATTGCCGAAGTGGCCGCTCAAAACGCCGCCTGGCGCCAGGGGCGTCGGAGCGGGGCGGGTAACGGACGCCAGCAGGTGGACGCCACCCGGCGTGGCGGTGGCGATAACGCACCGGCCCAGGGCGCGGCTCGCGATAACCTGAGCCTGGTTTCCGCCGAGTCGGCGAAAGCGGGTGCCAAAGGCAAAGGCGCAGCCGGTGATGCCCAGGCCCTGAGTAACCAACTTGCCGTGACTCAGGAAAGCCTCGAATCGGCTCGTCGCGACAATGAAGAACTGAAGAGCCGCATGGCCGATCTTCAGAGCCAGCTGGACAAACTGCAGCGCCTGATCGAGCTGAAGAACAACCAATTGGCGAAAATGCAGGCCGAAGGCGTCGCGGTCCCGCCCACTGGCGAAGCCACCCCGGCGATGTCGGCGGAACTGACCCCCGCGCCAGCGGCACAAGCACCGTCCGCCGCCCCGGCACCCCAGGCCACCCCAGAAGCGACCCCGCCGGTTGAACCGGCGCCGGCCGCAGCCGACGAGAAAAAATACAACGACCTGCTGACCAATCCGATCCTGCTGGGCCTGATTGGCGGCGGTGCGTTGCTCCTCTTGCTGCTGCTCCTGCTGCTCGCTCGTCGCCGCAAGGCCCAGCAGGAAGCCGAGAAACATCTGCGCATGGCCCGAGCCCTCGAGGAGGAGGCCGACTTCTCCCCGGAGCTCGATCTGCCCCCGAGCAGCTTCGAGGGCATTGAAGTACCGCCACCCAGCGTAAAGCTCGAACCCAAGCCAGCCCCCGCGCCAGCCCCTAGGCCTGCCCCGGTGGTTGCGCCCGTGGTCGTCACGCCCCCCATAGCCGCACCGCTGGTAGCGCCGGCCGCGGAGCGTTCGGATGACGTGCTGCCCCAGGCTCAGTCGCACATCGATCGTGGTCGCTTGAATCAGGCCGCCGACCTGCTTGAGCAAGGCATCAAGGCCGAGCCCCAGCGCAGCGACCTGCGCTTGAAGCTGATGGAAGTCTACGGCCAGCAGGGCGACCGCGACGCCTTTGTCGCCCAGGAGCGGCAGTTGGTCGCCAATGGCGACAATTACGCCCAGGTCGAACAGCTCAAGAGCCGTTTCCCGGCCATGGCGGTCGCCGCCGGTGCAGGCCTGGCTGCGGCAGCCGTCGCCGCTGAGTTGGATGCCCAGTACGTCAAGGAGCTGTTGGAAGACAAATCGCCGACCGACGACGAGCTCGACAGCGCTTTTGATCTGAGCCTGGAGGACATGGACACCGCTCCGGTCGCGCCAGCCCCCGAGCCGCTCGCCGAACTGGATGCGTTTCCGCAAGACGATGACCTGAGTTTTGAATCGGTGCTCAAGCAACAGACCGAGGCCAACGAAAGCCTCGACGATCTGTCGGAGTTCGATCTGGACCTGGGCGCGGATGCTCCGGCACCCGCCTTGGCGGATGAAGACTGCCTGCTGGACCTGGACGACGATCTCAAGGGGTTGGACATTCCAGCGGCCGAAACGCCCGCGTTGGATGACACGCCGGCCGACGATCTTGAACTGCCGGCGGATTTCGATCTGTCCCTGGCCGACGAGATGGACGCCCACGATCAGCCTAAGGATGCCTTCGAGTCCGAGCTGGACGATGTCAACGCCGAGCTGGATCGCCTGTCCGACAGCATAGGCCAGCCAACCTTCACTGCTGAAGACGCCCTGGCGACTGCCGACGACGAGCCGGACTTCGATTTCCTCAGCGGCACCGACGAAGTGGCAACCAAGCTCGATCTGGCCCAGGCCTACATCGACATGGGCGACAATGACGGCGCCCGGGATATCCTCGGCGAAGTGCTCAGTGAAGGCGATGCCACGCAGAAAAGCGAAGCGAAGGAGATGTTGTCGCGCCTGGCGTGAGTCAGCGATAAAACAAAAACGGCAGCCGGGGAGGGCTGCCGTTTTTGTTTGCAGGCCTTTTGTAACGTCTGGGCTGGCGCCATCGCGAGCAAGCTCGCTCCCACAAGGATTCGCGGTGAGCGCAGAATCCATGAGCACCCGAGAACCCTGTGGGAGCGAGCTTGCTCGCGATGGCGCCAGTCCATTCCCCACAGTGCCCACCTGTTGCACTAGCATCCCGCCCAGCCGGCTTTATAATGCCCGCCTTTGCGTACCTCAGCAGGCTGTAATTCCTTGGCAAACATAGACAACCCGGCCGCCGAAATGGCGGCCGACGGCTTTTTCCGAATCGCCTTGGGCGTTGAATACAAAGGCTCGCGCTATCGCGGCTGGCAGCGTCAGGCCTCCGGCGTATTAACGGTGCAGGAAACCCTTGAAGACGCGCTGTCCAAAGTCGCCGATTCGCCCGTGTCGCTGCATTGCGCCGGACGAACCGACGCCGGCGTGCATGCCTGCGGCCAGGTGGTGCATTTTGACACCCAAGTCGAGCGCTCGATGAAGGCTTGGGTGATGGGGGCCAATATCAACCTGCCGCACGATGTCAGCGTCAGTTGGGCAAAGGCGATGCCCGCGCATTTCCATGCGCGCTTCAAGGCCATCGCCCGGCGCTATCGCTACGTGATCTACAACGATCAGATCCGCCCAGCGCACCTGAATGAAGAAATCACCTGGAACCACCGTCCGCTGGATGTCGAGCGTATGGCCGAGGCCGCGCAATACCTGGTCGGCGTCCATGATTTCAGCGCTTTTCGCGCGGGGCAGTGCCAGGCCAAGTCGCCGATCAAGGAACTGCATCACCTGCGCGTGACCCGTCACGGCAAGATGATCGTGCTTGATATCCGCGCCAGCGCCTTTCTGCACCACATGGTGCGCAACATCGCCGGTGTGCTGATGACCATCGGCGCGGGTGAGCGGCCGGTGGAATGGGTCAAGGAAGTGCTCGAAAGCCGCATTCGCCGCTCGGGAGGCGTGACCGCGCACCCGTTTGGCCTGTACCTGGTCCAGGTTGAATATCACGACGAATTCGAGTTGCCTGAGCGTTACATCGGGCCACATTTCCTCACGGGGTTCTCGGAACTCGACGGCTGACGCCCTCCGCTGCATTTGTTACCATCCGGGACTTCCACGGATTTGCCTGAGGTTTTATCCACCATGTCGGTCGTTCGCAGCAAGATATGCGGAATCACCCGAGTCGAAGACGCCTTGGCGGCGGTCGACACCGGTGCGGACGCCATCGGCCTCGTGTTCTACGCCAAGAGCCCACGGGCGGTGACGGTGCAGCAGGCACGAGCGATCATTCAGGCGTTGCCACCCTTCGTCACGCCGGTCGGCCTGTTCGTCAATGCGAGTCGTTGCGAGCTGGGCGAAATCCTCGATGCGGTGCCGCTGGCCTTCCTGCAGTTCCATGGCGACGAGACACCCACCGATTGCGAGGGTTGGCATCGACCGTACATCAAGGCGTTGCGGGTCAAGGCCGGCGACGACATCGCCGCCAGTTGCAAAGCCTTTTCCGGGGCCAGCGGTATCTTGCTGGACACCTACGTGGAGGGCGTTCCGGGAGGGACCGGTGAAGCGTTCGACTGGACGTTGGTGCCGCAGGGCCTGGACAAGCCGATCATCCTCGCCGGTGGCCTGACGGCGGACAACGTGGCTGACGCCATCGCCCAGGTTCGACCCTACGCGGTGGACGTCAGTGGCGGGGTGGAGCAGGCCAGGGGCATCAAGGACCCGGCGAAGATCCGGGCATTCATGGCGGCTGTGCGCAGCGGCCAGTCGTCAATGTGACGGCTGGCAGACTGCCGCCGTCCATACCTGCACTGTTCAAAGCAGGCAGGCGCCGCCTACGGGTGGGCCGATAGCGTAGTGGCAATCGCAGTGCAGCGCTTGCCGGGATGGCGGGGGATGGTTGGGCTGGGCGCAGGTCATGTTTCGCACTGACCGCGACGATCCTCGTTCCTCGCCGCACAATGAATTTGAGCTCAAGGGCATACGCGGGGCCGCGAACCAGAGCGTTCGGGCCGCCGGTACTGGAGAAAGAAGCATGAGCAACTGGTTGGTAGACAAACTGATCCCTTCGATCATGCGTTCCGAGGTGAAGAAAAGCTCGGTGCCTGAAGGTCTGTGGCACAAATGTCCATCCTGCGAAGCGGTGCTGTACCGTCCCGAGCTGGAAAAGACCCTGGACGTTTGCCCCAAGTGCAACCACCACATGCGCATCGGCGCGCGTGCCCGTATCGATATCTTCCTGGACGCCGAAGGCCGTGTTGAGCTGGGTGCCGACCTGGAGCCCGTGGACCGCCTTAAATTCCGCGACGGCAAGAAATACAAGGATCGCCTGACCGCTGCCCAGAAGCAGACCGGTGAAAAAGACGCCCTGGTTTCCATGAGCGGCACCCTGTTGGGCATGCCGGTGGTGGTGTCGGCCTTTGAATTCTCGTTCATGGGCGGTTCCATGGGCGCCATCGTCGGCGAGCGCTTCGTTCGCGCCGCCAACTACGCCCTGGAAAACCGGTGCCCGATGATCTGCTTCGCCGCCTCCGGTGGCGCGCGGATGCAGGAGGCCCTGATCTCGCTGATGCAAATGGCCAAGACCTCCGCGGTACTGGCGCGCTTGCGTGAAGAAGGCATTCCGTTCATCTCGGTGCTGACCGATCCGGTCTACGGCGGTGTTTCCGCCAGTCTGGCGATGCTGGGCGACGTCATCGTCGGCGAGCCGAAAGCCCTGATCGGCTTCGCCGGTCCGCGTGTGATCGAGCAGACCGTGCGTGAAAAGCTGCCGGAAGGTTTCCAGCGCAGCGAATTCCTGCTGGAACATGGCGCGATCGACATGATCATTCACCGCCAGGAGCTGCGTCCGCGCCTGGGTAATCTGCTGGCGCAACTGATGGGCCTGCCGACGCCGACCTTCGTCGCCACGCCAATCGAGCCGATCGTGGTTCCGCCGGCGCCTGCTGGCCTATGACCGAACGTACCCTGGGCGACTGGCTTGCCTACCTCGAGCAGTTGCATCCATCGGCCATCGACATGGGGCTGGAGCGCTCGCAAGCGGTAGCGTCCCGCATGGGACTGGCCAAGCCGGCGCCTCGGGTCATCACGGTTACCGGCACCAACGGCAAGGGGTCGACCTGCGCCTTTCTGGCCTCGCTGCTGCGGGCCCAGGGATTAAGTGTCGGCGTCTACAGTTCGCCGCACCTGCTGCGCTACAACGAGCGGGTGCAGGTCAACGGTGTCGAAGCTTCCGACGCCGATCTGTGTGAAGCCTTCGCGGCGGTGGAAGCCGGGCGGGGCGAGACTTCCCTGACCTATTTCGAGATGGGCACGCTCGCGGCGTTCTGGCTGTTCGCCCGTGCCGGCCTGGATGCGGTCGTGCTGGAAGTCGGCCTGGGTGGTCGCCTGGATACCGTCAATCTCGTGGACGCGGACATCGCGCTGGTCACCAGTATTGGCGTGGATCACGCCGATTACCTGGGCGATACCCGCGAGTCCGTGGCTTTCGAGAAGGCCGGCATTTTTCGCCAGGGCGCGCCGGCACTCTGCGGCGATCTCGATCCGCCGCAGCCGTTGCTGGATAAAGTGCGCGAGCTGGGCTGCCCGTTCTTCCTGCGTGGGCGGGACTTCGACCTGGCCATGACGGAGCGGCACTGGCAATGGCGTGGCAGCGATGCTCGGGGCAACCCGGTGGAGCTGCGTGACCTGCCGCAGCTGGACTTGCCAATGGAGAACGCCGCGCTGGCACTGCAGGCCTACCTGCTGCTCGGGCTGCCGTGGGACACCGGACGGATTATCCAGGCACTGCAGGCGACTCGCGTTGTCGGTCGTCTTGATCGCCGCTCGATCGATTGGCAAGGCAAGCGCCTCAACGTGCTCTTGGATGTCGGTCACAACCCCCACGCGGCGCAGTACCTGGCTGAACGCCTGGCGCGTCGACCCGTGGCGGGCAAGCGGCTGGCGGTGTTTGGCCTGCTGTCGGACAAGGACCTGGATGGCGTTGTCGATGCGTTGGATGCTAGTGTCCAGCACTGGGCCGTGACGCCACTGGATTCGCCGCGTTCGCGTCCGGCCAGCGAGTTGCAGACGGTGTTGCAGCATCGTGGCGCTTCGGTGGAAGCTTATGGCAGCGTGGCCGACGCGCTGGAAGGGCAGTGCGCCCTGGCGACGGCAGACGACGAGATTCTGTTGTTCGGATCATTTTATTGCGTTGCCGAGGCCCTTCAATGGTTGGCCCGGCGCTCCACGGAGGAAGCTGCAGATGGCATTGCTGGATAAGGCTTACAAGCAGCGCATGGTCGGGGCCCTGGTGTTGGTGGCCCTGGCGGTGATCTTCCTGCCGATGCTGTTTTCCCGGCAGGACGAGCAGCGCCAGGTCACGGTTGATGCGCCGGCCGCGCCCCAAGCGCCTGCGGTGCCACCCGTGCAAGTCGAGCCCGTGCCAGTGCCCGAGCCGCAGGCACTGCCCCAGGAGCCGGTGCCGAGCGACGCGGAATTGGCTGAACAATCCGCCGCGCCTACCGCGCCGGTCGGGTCCACGCCGACAGCGCCCGCATCTGCCGCTGCCGCGCCTGCCCCGGCGGCACCCGCCAAGCCTGCTGTAGCGCCAACGCCCATCCCGGCGACGCCGGCGATCAAACCGGCGCCAAGCCAGCCGATCACCGCGGCCCCCAAGCCAGACACCACCCAGAGCCGCGTCGATGCCAACGGCCTGTCGGTGAGTTGGTCGGTGCAACTGGCCAGCCTGACCAGTCGCGAAAGCGCGGAAAAACTGCAGAAAAGCCTGCGCAGCCAGGGCTACAACGCCTATATCCGTTCCGCCGATGGCAAGAATCGGGTCTTTGTCGGTCCGTTGATCGAGCGTGCCGAGGCCGACCGTCTGCGCGACTTGCTCAATCGCCAGCAGAACCTCAAGGGTTTTGTGGTTCGCTTCCAGCCAGAGCGCGGTTGACAGCCATTTAGCCGATTTGAATCACGCAGCTTACCGACAGCCCTGCGCTCTGCTAAAATGCGCCGCCTTATCCGTCTGTAGGCTGCACCGTGCCATTTACCTGGGTTGACTGGGCGATCGTTGCGATCGTCGCCATCTCCGCATTGATCAGTCTGAGTCGCGGCTTCGTCAAGGAAGCGCTCTCGCTGCTGACCTGGATCATCGCGGGAGTCGTGGCCTGGATGTTTGGTGGCTCGCTGTCCCAGTACCTCGCCGGATACATCGAAACACCCTCGGCCCGCGTGATCGCGGGCTGTGCCATCTTGTTTATCGCCACCTTGCTGGTGGGCGCAATGATCAATTATCTGATCGGCGAACTGATTCGCGTCACCGGGCTTTCCGGGACGGACCGGTTCCTGGGCATGGCTTTCGGCGCGGCGCGTGGCGCCTTGCTGGTGGTCGTGGCCGTCGGGCTGTTGAGCCTGGGGCCGGTACAGCAGGATACGTGGTGGCAGGAGTCCCGGCTCGTGCCACAATTTCTATTGGTCGCAGACTGGTCCAAGAACCTGATCCTGGGTTGGAGCAGTCAGTGGCTTGCCAGCGGTATCAGCGTACCCGCTGAAATACCGTTCAAGGAACAGCTCTTGCCGATGGCCAAAACGCCGCAGTGAGTGTTGTTCAGTTCAGATCCATTAAGTAGGGGTTGCGCCGCATGTGTGGCATCGTCGGTATCGTCGGTAAGTCGAACGTCAATCAGGCGCTGTATGACGCGCTAACCGTGCTCCAGCACCGCGGCCAGGACGCTGCCGGTATCGTGACCAGCCATGACGGCCGGTTATTCCTGCGCAAGGACAATGGCCTGGTGCGCGACGTGTTCCATCAGCGTCACATGCAGCGCCTCGTCGGGCATATGGGCATCGGACATGTGCGTTACCCGACAGCGGGTAGCTCGACTTCGGCCGAAGCCCAGCCGTTCTATGTCAACTCGCCGTACGGCATCACGTTGGCGCACAACGGCAACCTGACCAATGTCGAGCAACTGGCCAAGGAGATCTACGAATCTGACTTGCGCCACGTCAACACCAGTTCCGACTCGGAAGTGATGCTCAACGTCTTCGCTCACGAGCTGGCCCAGCGCGGCAAGCTGCAGCCGACCGAAGAAGACGTGTTCGCCGCCGTGACCGACGTGCACAACCGTTGCGTGGGTGGCTACTCGGTGGTGGCGATGATCACCGGCTACGGCATCGTCGGTTTCCGCGACCCGCACGGTATTCGTCCGATCGTGTTCGGCCAGCGTCACACCGACGAAGGCGTCGAGTACATGATCGCCTCCGAGAGCGTGTCCCTGGACGTGCTTGGTTTCACCCTGATTCGCGACCTGGCCCCGGGCGAAGCGGTCTACATCACTGAAGACGGCAAGTTGTTCACCCGCCAGTGCGCGACCAACCCGAGCCTGACGCCGTGTATCTTCGAGCACGTCTACCTGGCCCGTCCGGACTCGATCATTGACGGTATCTCGGTCTACAAGGCGCGCCTGCGCATGGGCGAGAAGCTCGCCGACAAGATCCTGCGCGAGCGTCCGGACCATGACATCGACGTGGTCATCCCGATCCCGGACACCAGCCGCACCGCGGCCCTGGAGCTGGCGAACCATTTGGGCGTGAAGTTCCGCGAAGGCTTCGTGAAGAACCGCTACATTGGCCGCACCTTCATCATGCCGGGCCAGGCTGCACGGAAAAAATCCGTACGCCAGAAGCTCAACGCCATTGAACTGGAATTCCGCGGCAAGAACGTGATGCTGGTGGACGATTCCATCGTGCGCGGTACCACCTGCAAGCAGATCATCCAGATGGCCCGCGAAGCCGGCGCCAAGAATGTCTACTTCTGCTCGGCGGCCCCGGCCGTGCGCTACCCGAACGTCTACGGCATCGATATGCCGAGTGCCCATGAGCTGATCGCTCATAACCGCACGACCCAGGAAGTGGCCGACCTGATTGGCGCCGACTGGCTGATCTACCAGGACTTGCCGGACCTCATCGAAGCGGTGGGTGGCGGCAAGATCAAGATCGAGCAGTTCGATTGTGCGGTATTCGACGGCAAGTACGTCACCGGCGACATCGACGAGGCCTACCTGAATCGGATCGAGAACGCGCGTAACGACGCGTCCAAGGCCAAGACGCAGGCGGTCAGCGCGATCATCGATCTGTACAACAACTGAGTCACGAACCGGCCCCGAGGGGCCGGTTTGCGTTTAACCGATTACAGGAGTGGCAGCATGAGTCAGGATTGGGATGCCGGTCGGCTGGACAGCGACCTTGAAGGCGTAGCGTTCGATACCCTGGCGGTTCGCGCGGGCCAGCACCGTACACCGGAAGCCGAACATGGCGATCCGATGTTCTTCACCTCCAGCTACGTGTTCCGCACGGCCGCCGATGCCGCGGCGCGCTTTGCCGGGGAAGTGCCGGGCAACGTCTACTCGCGTTACACCAACCCGACCGTGCGGGCTTTCGAGGAGCGTATCGCCGCCCTGGAAGGCGCCGAGCAGGCCGTGGCGACCGCCACCGGCATGGCCGCGATCATGGCGGTGGTGATGAGCTTCTGCAGCGCTGGCGACCATGTACTGGTGTCGCGCAGCGTTTTCGGCTCGACCATCAGCCTGTTCGAAAAGTACTTCAAGCGTTTCGGCGTGGAAGTCGATTACGTGCCCCTGGCGGACCTGTCCGGTTGGGATGCCGCGATCAAGGCCAATACCAAGCTGCTTTTCGTCGAGTCGCCGTCCAATCCGCTTGCTGAGCTGGTGGACATCGCCGCGCTGGCGGAAATCGCCCATGCCAAGGGCGCCATGTTGGTGGTCGACAACTGCTTCTGCACACCGGCGCTGCAACAGCCGCTCAAGCTGGGCGCGGACGTGGTGGTGCATTCGGCCACCAAGTTCATTGACGGCCAAGGTCGTTGCATGGGCGGTGTCGTTGCTGGTCGTGGCGAGCAAATGAAAGAGGTCGTGGGCTTCTTGCGCACCGCTGGGCCGACCCTCAGCCCGTTCAATGCCTGGATCTTCCTCAAAGGCCTGGAAACCCTCGGCCTACGGATGAAGGCTCATTGTGCCAATGCCCAGGCCCTGGCCGAGTGGCTGGAGCAGCAGGACGGTATCGAGAAAGTGCATTACGCCGGCCTCAAGAGCCATCCGCAACACGAACTGGCCTTGCGTCAGCAGCGCGGTTTCGGCGCGGTGGTGAGCTTCGAGGTCAAGGGCGGCAAGGAGGGCGCCTGGCGTTTCATCGACGCGACCCGGTTGATCTCCATCACTGCCAACCTCGGTGACAGCAAAACCACCATTACCCACCCGAGCACCACCTCCCACGGTCGCCTGTCGCCCCAGGAGCGTGAATCGGCGGGTATCCGTGACAGCCTGATCCGCGTGGCGGTCGGCCTGGAAGACGTGGCGGACCTGCAAGCCGACCTGGCCCGCGGGTTGGCGGCCTTGTGATCGAGCTGGCTACGCCGCCGAGCGGTACTCATGGCCGGGTAGCCCTGGTGACGGGCGCCGCGCGGGGTATCGGCCTTGGGATTGCCGCTTGGCTGATCTGTGAAGGTTGGCAGGTGGTTCTCACCGACCTGGACCGCGAGCGCGGTTCCAAGGTGGCGAAAACTTTGGGTGACAATGCCTGGTTCATCGCCATGGATGTGTCGGACGAGGCCCAGGTTGCCACCGCTATCGCTGAAGTGCTCGGCCAGTTCGGGCGGCTCGACGCGCTGGTGTGCAACGCCGCCATCGCCGACCCGCACAACATCACCCTGGAAAGCCTGGACCTGGCGCATTGGAACCGGGTCTTGGCGGTGAACCTGGGTGGGCCGATGCTGCTGGCCAAGCACTGCGCACCTTACCTGCGTGCCCACAACGGGGCCATCGTCAACCTGGCCTCGACCCGCGCCGCGCAGTCGGAACCGGACACCGAGGCCTATGCGGCCAGCAAAGGAGGCTTGCTGGCCCTGACTCATGCCCTGGCGATCAGTCTAGGGCCGGAGATTCGGGTCAACGCCGTCAGCCCTGGTTGGATCGACGCGCGAGACCCATCGCAACGTCGAGCGCAGCCGCTCACCGATGCCGATCACGCCCAGCATCCGGCGGGCAGGGTGGGTACGGTGGAGGACGTGGCGGCGATGGTGGCATGGCTGCTTTCGCGCAACGCCGGTTTTGTCACGGGGCAGGAGTTCGTGGTGGATGGCGGCATGACCAAGAAAATGATTTATGAGTAAGGAGCAGCTGCAAGCGGCAAGTTTCAAGCTGCAAGCAGCGTGGTGCGGGTCCGGTGCTTTTTACTTGTAGCTTGGCGCTAGTCGCTTGAAACTGTTTCTGAAAAAAATCCAACCCTGCTATTGACTTAGCTTCGGTACCTGCGTAAATTTCGCGGCCTCAACGCAGCAAAGGGTGATTAGCTCAGCCGGGAGAGCGTCTGCCTTACAAGCAGAATGTCGGCGGTTCGATCCCGTCATCACCCACCATGTTTCTTGAGAGTCTTGCGAAAGCAAGATGGAAGCTGTCAAAAGCATCCACCGACGCGCAGCGGTAGTTCAGTCGGTTAGAATACCGGCCTGTCACGCCGGGGGTCGCGGGTTCGAGTCCCGTCCGCTGCGCCATATTTTCCGAAGCAGGTTCGCCTGGTTCGAGATCCAAGCCCGCGGGTTTGGATCAGACGAGTTAAATGGACGCAAGTCCACAGCGATACGCAGCGGTAGTTCAGTCGGTTAGAATACCGGCCTGTCACGCCGGGGGTCGCGGGTTCGAGTCCCGTCCGCTGCGCCATATCTGCTTCGAGGCCCACTGAACGCCTTGAAGCTAAGAAGAAAGCTGAAGAGCTTCTTCCAATCGATAGCAAAGACCCTGGTCGAAAGACCGGGGTTTTTTGTGTCTGGCTGAACAGTATTGGGCCTACAACCGTGGCGAGGGAGCTTGCTCCCCCTGGGCTGCAAAGCAGCCCTTGTGTCGGCCGCTTCAGAACCCCAACCGATCCCGCAACCCGTAATACCAAGCCCCCATCGCTGCAAACGGGGTGCGCAGCAATTGACCGCCGGGGAAGGGGTAGTGCGGCAGGTCCGCAAACGCGTCAAAACGCTCTGCTTGCCCTCGCAATGCCTCTGCCAGTACCTTGCCCGCCAAATGCGTATACGTCACGCCATGACCACTGCAGCCTTGGGAATAATAAATGTTATCCCCCAGCCGCCCGACTTGCGGAAGACGCGACAGAGTCAGTAGGAAATTTCCGGTCCAGGCGTAATCGATCTTCACATCCTTGAGCTGCGGGAACGCTTTGAGCATCTTCGGCCGAATGATCGCTTCAATGTTGGCCGGATCCCTTGCGCCATACACCACGCCACCACCGAAAATCAGGCGCTTGTCACCCGTCAGCCGGTAGTAGTCGAGCAGGTAGTTGCAATCTTCGACGCAGTGATCCTGAGGCAGCAGGCGATGGGCCAACTCGTCCCCCAGCGGCTCAGTGGCGATCACCTGCGTACCGCAAGGCATCGACTTGGCCGCCAACTCCGGCACCAGATTGCCCAGGTAAGCATTGCCCGCCACGATAATGAATTTGGCCCTGACCTTGCCCTGCGGCGTATGCACGACCGGACTGGCACCGCGCTCGATGCGCACCGCCGGCGACTGCTCGTAGATCACACCACCCAGTGACTCCACCGCCGCCGCTTCGCCCAGCGCCAGATTGAGTGGGTGGATATGCCCTCCGCTCATATCCAACATGCCGCCGACATACTCCTCGCAAGCCACCACCTCGTGAATACGCCGCTGATCCAGCAACTCCAGCTGTGTATGACCGAAACGCTCCCATAAACGCTTCTGCGACTCCAGGTGCCCCATCTGTTTAGTGGTGAGGGCCGCGAATACACCGCCATCCTTCAGATCGCACTGGATCTGATATTTCGCCACCCGTTCACGAATGATCCGCCCACCCTCGAACGCCATGTTGCCGAGCAACTGCGCTTGCTGTGGACCGACGCTGCGTTCGATCACATCAATGTCGCGGCTGTAGCTGTTGACGATCTGCCCACCGTTGCGACCCGAAGCGCCGAAGCCGACCTTCGCCGCCTCGACGATCGTCACTTTAAAACCGTGCTCCAGCAGAAACAGCGCGGAAGACAACCCCGTGTATCCCGCACCGATCACGCAGACATCGGTTTCGACATCATCCTGCAGGGCAGGGCGCGACGGCGTCGCATTGGCCGATGCGGCGTAATAGGACGCTGGGTAGGATGTGTTCGCCATTCTGGAACCTCTGTTTTATATTTTTTACGAATGCAGCGATCCTACCCGAGATAAAAATCCGCCGCCAGCCACCACAAAATCCTTGTCGCTTCGGCGCAATTAAATATTTTGCATATTCATAGGCTTAGGTGAAAAAAAGGTGTTGACACCCCTTTGGAATTCCGTAGAATGCCGCCTCACAGCAGGCACGTAGCTCAGTTGGTTAGAGCACCACCTTGACATGGTGGGGGTCGTTGGTTCGAGTCCAATCGCGCCTACCAAACAAAATCCGCTCTGCTGGGCGGTCTAGAAGGGCTCACCGAAAGGTGGGCCCTTTTTTGTTGGCTGCGATTTTCAAAACTTTTTCAAAACTTTTGCAAAACCCCACCTCACAACGCCAATTCGGCGCCCACCTCTACGTATTCAATCGTCTGCTCGCCGTGTCCCTTCTGGTAGTGCTTCGTCATCTTTTCGTCCGCATGACCAAGCAGCGCCTGGATGTATTCCTGGGGGAAGTTCTGCTGCTCGTAGAGCCACGCGCCTAATGCGCGTATTTCGTGGAAAGTGGGGCGCTCTCCGGCTGGCATGTAGTCGTAGGCGTGCGCCTCGTCTCTAGCCTTGCTAAATTCCTTGGTCAGGTAGTCCGGCGTCACCGAGGTCCAGTGATCCTTCGCATTGATCTGCTCTCTGCGCCTCGCCTTGGGCTTGTAATGGATCAGGTAGGGGGAAGCTACGGGTGAGCGTAGGCACTCTCCTACAACCTCGCGTAGGGCTGCCCCCATCTTGATTTTGAGGTGAACCGGATTGCTGTAACCCTGGGTTTTTCCGGGCGAAACGGTCAGCGTGTTTTCATCCATGTTGGCGGCTGATTTCTGCCACGTCACGATGTCCTCGCGCCGCTGGAGGCTTGTTAGCGCTAGGCGGATTGCGCGTTTTAGCCAGGGGGGAGTCGTCGCGGCGTTGATGATTGAGTTCAGTCCTTCGAGGGTGTGACGCTGACGCTTCTTCTCCGCCTCCTTTTTCACCAAGGTCAGCTCTGCCACATTTCGCTCTGCCAGGCCTTTAGCCACAGCGAAAGCGAATATTTGAACCCAGAGACCGCGGTGCTTCGTGTAGGCGTTGTTGCTGAACTGGTCCAGGTATTCAGCCATGGCAAGCACGTCCATTTGCCCAATCAGGCGCTCGCCAAGGTCTCGCTGGTACCGCTGAAGCTTGAACTTGATCTCCTCCAGCGTGCGAGCTGCATACCCTTTTTCCTTAAGCCACTCGTCCTGGAAACGCTGCAATAGAATGTTGATCGTCGGCAGACGCCCCCCAGTCAACACGGTGAGTAGCGCGCCGTCGTCGACAACCAGCGCCGACAGTTTCAGATTCGCCGCCCGCGCTAGCTTTATTGCTTCTTCCAAAGGACGGTTGATGCTTGTCACCAATCCGGTGATGGGATTGCGGTACCGCCAATATTTTCCGTTGGGGTAGAGGTTCGGCGGCAACTTTCTGTTTCTCAATATGCGTGGCCGAGCAGCCATCAACCAATCTCCGTCATCTGTGCCAGTAGCGGGTCGTTCGCTCCCATGACTGCTGCTTGTAGATCAACAAAATACATCCCGCCCCTTATCTCTCCGATCACTTCCCCTTCCTCAATCCACTTTTTGAGTTGCTGCACGCTGGGTTTGCCGCCTGCGTACCGTAGTTTTCTGTACTCGCTCACCTCCATGAGGCGAGGGAGCTTTACAGTCATTTGGGCAATGATTTTTGCCATGATGATGCTCCATGCCGCGCGTGGCGGCATTATCTGTCCCTTTTATGGGTGTGTATGTTGAATGATGTAGATGGTGATGCTTCAAAATAATGGCCTGCCGGACATCACTGCAGGTCTGCTAGATGTCCGCTGGCTCAGGAGCGTCTTAGGTCATTTTCGGTCCTCCCTCAGAAGGTCAGAGGAACGAGGATTAGCAGATCCCACGCATAGGGCGCGGCGCATTGAGGTACAGTAAAATCTGATAGGATGGAGAGCTTCCCCTGAGCCGGATTTTGCGGCTTCCCCTAATTTAATAAGGTGGGTGCGTTTTTGAGCAAGATCAATCCATTCAAACCCAATAGCCCCGTATCTGCGGGGATGTTCGCAGGCCGCGTTAAAGAAATGCAGGCATTTGAAAAAGGCCTTCACCAAACCAAAAACGGACATGGCACGAACTTACTCTTAACGGGCGAGCGCGGTATCGGAAAGTCTTCGTTAATGAATTTGCTTAAATGTCTTGCGGCTGGTCTAGTAAGGCCGGTTACGGGTGATTATAAGACATTTAATTTCGTTACTGTTAATGTTGTTATTTCTGATCGGACGAGTCTGGTAAGCTTTATCAAACTCATTGAGAAAAATATAAGTCGTGAGCTTGGTAAGATAGAAACAGTTCGTAAATTTTTAGCTGAGACCTGGTCCTTCGTTCAAAGAATAAAGGTTTTGGATTCGGGTGTAGATAAAGCGACTCCTACTGACGATTCGGATTTGCTGATTGACGAGTTTGCCTATTCATTGTCAGAAACCTGCAAGCGAATAGCTAGCCCCGAAAAAGGGGAACATGGCCGTGACGGTGTGGTTTTTTTAATTGATGAGGCAGACAATGCGTCTCCATCTCTTCATATTGGGTATTTTTTCAAGGCCGTCACCGAAATGCTTCAAAGTCACGGGTGCAGCAATGTGATGTTCGTCGTTGCGGGTCTGCCAGAAGTAGTTGAAAAGCTAGCTAAGTCGCATGAGTCCTCCATCCGAATTTTTACTCATCTGAAGATTAAGGAGCTAAATTTTACAGATACTAAGTATGTTGTCGATCGGGGTATTGCTGCGGGAAATGACGTAAACGAAGTTAAAACTACCATTGGGGAGCTTGCGAAAGACCATATTGCCACGCTTTCGGAAGGGTATCCGCATTTCATCCAGCAGTTTGCCTATTCAGCGTTTGATCGCAACGTGGATGGCGAGATAACTATGGAAGACGTACTTGATGGTGCCTTTAGCGAAGGAGGAGCTATTGATTCTATTGGCACGCGTTACTACGCAAGCGATTATCACTCGAAAATTAAATCTGATGAGTATCGCCAAGTACTTAGTATCATGGCTGAGAATATGAATGAGTGGATCAAAAAAAGCGAAATTCGCAGTAGTTTTTCTGGCGACGATCAAACACTTACCGATGCTTTGCGTGCTCTAACTACCCGAAAAATCATTTTGAAGAATGAATCGAAGATGGGGGAGTATCGATTACAGCAGCGGGGGTTCGCGCTCTGGATCAAACTTTTTGGTTCAAGGAAGCATGCTTAGGGGGTATTGGGTGAGTTGATTTCGGTAACTGCTTTTCTAGGTAGCGGGCGGCGATGGCCGCCTCTCCTGACATATATAGCTGAACTTGCCTATGGCCAGTTTCTTGGCATACCTCTTTTTCTAATGCGGCCGAAACCCTTCGGCGATGCTCTCACGCTAGGCTTTCTCGCGCTGATAGCATCGCATAGCCACCGCCTCGGCCGGCTCCTCCTTTCGGCAATCGCTGGCTTTCTCCCATTCGTAGTCTGACAACTTGAGCGGTGCTGCTCTTTAGTTTTGTCGTGCCCGGTTGTTAGCCGCTTCTCGAGTCGAGGACTATTTATCGGTTTTCCCGGCCAAGCTGAAATTTGTAGAAGGATATTTTCTTGCAGCTGCGATCGGGGGTGCCATGCTGCGGCCTGGGATCTCCAGTCCCCTGCGTTGGTTGGCATAGTTCGTAATATACGGCTATCACTTATCCGAGCACACTGGCCGGAGGCGGACATGAGACTGCAAAACGACGTAGATGCGCTCGCGGCAATCGAGGAGGATGCAAGGGCGATGCTGAAATGGATCGGATTGCCTGACGATGCTCAGAAACTGGCGGTAGTCGTCTTCCTCCGCGAGATCATAGATCTGGCGACCTATACCAAATCTACGACTCTCATACCCAATGGATTTGATCTCGACTGATCCAGGCGCTCCGTGGCGATGGCGCTATGATGGCATTTTTATAATGGATGGGGTTGAATAGCCGATCCACGAATGGAGTACAGGACGGTTTATGCAGTTCAAGCGCGGCTTCAGCATCCTTGGTTTCGCTATGATTATCGTTATGGCGGCTGGGTGTAAGTCCTACACTGAGAAAGCAGCGGAGGGGCTACCTAACTCCGAAACCGCAGGTATTCGGGCGATAGAGAAGACGCTCACGATTGCCAGCGTAGATGGAGCAGACACTCTGTATGCGTTGTACACGCAGCGTACAGAATATCGCTTGTCGCCGGGAAAACACCGTCTGGAAGTGAAGAAGTGGACGGGAACAAGAGCGACGAGGCCAATTTTTCGGGACGTTTACCTAAAAGCCGGGCGTGAGTACGGTCTCAAGTCGATGCCAAGCGAAGACTGGTGGGACTTTAAGATCGAGGATATGGAATCTGGTGAGCGGATAGATAAGCCGATCACCCCTTAAGGATGAAGCGACGATGGACCCCTATGACCTCCTAGAAGAAGTCAACGACGACCAATCTTTTCTTAGATTTGTCCATGCTCTGATGGCAGATAGAGCGGCAGCCTCAGCGGATAGCACTGATTGGGAAAACGATACAATAGATGGTTTTTTGGAAGTTGCCGTTGCTTGGGCTGAATCCAGCGACTTCGGTATCAGGCAAGGGCTTGATCCATCTAATCCTTGGCGTCAGTTTGCGGTTTTTCTGTACTGCGGAAAGATCTATGAATGACCCGTGCGTTTGAGTGCTGTTGGAAAAAACTCCTATTTAGCGTTAAGCGCCAAGTCTCTAAGCCTTCTCTCCGTCGCGTGGTCGAACCGGTCCAGAATTAGGTCGGCTTGATCCTCGGTGATGGCTCCCGCGCAGGTTAGGCCGATCACAAATCCGTGAGCTTTTGCACCGCTTTTGACGGCCAGGATCATCGATCCAGCGGTCTCGATGTCTTTTAGTAGCTTGTCAGCAGCGCGCATCGCCCCGGCTGGTAGGTTGAAAGGTTCGTTAGACATTTGGTACTCCGCACACGCAAGTTTGACCTTCGCCGGGCTGGGGCGTCGTCGCCCTCTGATGCCATCGACCAATTCGACGCAGCAGGGTTTTAGAAATCCTCAGCATTTGGTGCCTGACGGGGTCGCGTTTCCGATAGGCTGCCCATCTGCCGGGGGGCACGACAAACGGCTCGCCAGCGACCTCATCCTAGGAGGAACCCAACCCGTTTGCCTAGAATCCAATTTGGAAACGGGAGGTGGAAGTGGAATGAAGTGCAGTTGCTGGATTTGTTGGGGCGACACGTATCGCGAGGGCCTATACGGTGATTGGGGTGATGTCATTTGCCTTGAGTGTGGACATTACATAATTAGTCGCCGTTTGTTGAAGGATTACCTAGGCAATAAATTTGACGTAGAGCGCATGCGAGACACTTTCGCTTTCGTTAGCGCTCAGGGTTGCATTCCGCTGGTGCACAGGTACAGCGCCGTATTTGCCCACAAAATGCCGCCACTGAAGCCTTCTGGGAAATTGATCGGCTGGGCCTATGACCTTAAACAAGCTGGCAGTACAGCGGGGCGAATAGATGATCTGTCATGGCGAGCCCAAAAAAGGTATCAAGCGGCTAATCTGACCTGATTCCAGGCGCCGACGGCAGAGAATAGCTTCGCGGCTTGCCCCTCTCCCAGACACACATCGTCGGGTATCGCAATCCAGCCAGACGCCACCAGATGGTTCGGATTGCAGCTATTGCAAAGCTCCAGGTAGTAATGCTCGATAGCATCCGTAAGACTTTGCACCTTGTAGACGCCTTCCGGCGATATCTCCACTGACTTGATGTACTCGGCTCCGCGGTCGTCTCGGCACATGCCGGCGATATAGATTGTCCAGTGGTAGGCGAAATCGAAGATTGCGTTAGCGATTTCAAGCGTTCGGATCTGGCGGCAACTTTTCCAGTTCATCATGACCTGCGTGCCGCTCGGGTCAATGTTTACCACTGCGACATGGTTGGTCCTGAGCAATGCCCGGCATTTTCGTTCGGCGCGGGCGACGTTGTTATTCGCTTTACGTTTGCTCATGGCGTGTACACCGCTTTGCGTCTCGTCCTCCGCTTGGCGTGAGGCTGCGATTCTCGTTTCCGCTTCAGGATTGTTTCCGGGTCTATCCGGGTGGAGCGGGGCGGTCGTATCGGATTGAAAGGCGGTGCCTCCAATTGAACGACTCGTCCGCCCTTCTGGAGATATTTGGTGATCTGATCATCGATCGATTCTGCATTCCGCCGCTGCAGCTCGATCAGGCTGAGGTGATTGCTAATCATCTTTGCCTCACTTAATTCGGATGGAGCTATCTCCACGTTCCAGGTGCGCCCAGGACGGTTCGGGCAGAAGTTCATGCTCGACGTCTTCACCAGCTTCGATCCGCTTCCGGACGGCGTCGTTGTGATCGCGGATTTCTTTGAGCTTGGCGGCGATAGCGTTCTTATCGGGCGCAATGCTGGTTTTCACGGCAATGAGCTCATCCGGCACGGCGTCTTCGTTGTCCACGATTACCTTCTCTTTGCCGAGGGCCAGGGTAATGGTGAAAAGGGGACGCTTAATGGTTTTGAGATTTGCCGCTTCCATGTTCCGGCGAAGGTAGTCGGTGATCTCGGCCACGCTGTTGTTCTTGATGCGCTTGAGCTCGGTGAGACGCTCAATCTCGTTTTCAATCGCGGCCACATCGCTTTCAATGTTCCGGCGCAGCATGACGACATTGTCGGCCTTCACTTCGAACTCGCCTTGGATCTCTTCCAGGGCGTGCTGTAGGGCCTCTTTAAGTCCCTCATCATCGACGTCGGCCATCGCTTGGATCTCGGCGAGCTTGCCGGAGAGTGCGTATAGCTGGGTCATGCAGCTGACTCCTCTTCGAATTTCGCAGAAAGGTCTTTCAGTTCTTTGGCGATGCGCCGGACCGCCGTATCGTCTTTACGCGCGGTCAGGCGTCGAACTGCGTGGTCATGGATCTTTTTGAGTTCTTGCAGCGACTGGGCACCTTGCATCGTCTCGACAACCGACCTGATGTAATCCAGCCGTTCTTGCTTCTGGCGTTCCTCTTCCGCGACCTTGTCTTCAGCTTTGATCATCGCTACCTCATCGCGCACCGCATCGACATAGGCGGCGTCCTCAAAGAGGCCCATGTGGATGTCGGCTGCAAACCCGAGGGGTTGGAGGCACTTGCCGATAGCATCGGTCAGCGACTTTTTCGCGGCCTCCCAATCAGTGACGATCTTCCCCTGTTGGAGATGGACGAAAGGGGTGTGGCCGTAATGCTCGACGGTGCATTTCTGACCATCTTTGCCCACGTACCAGAGCTGAATTTTCAACGTGTGCAGCTTGGCGTTAATGCGTGGAGCGTCCGGCCATTCCTTGGTGGGAGCCTGAAGAGGGCCGCCTTCGTCGAAGCGATCCTCAAGGACTGTCCAACCCCAACCCTCGCCGCACGGGCCGAACACTTCCGTGGCCTTGCGCATCAGGTAGGTGGGTTTAATGGCGGTGCCTTTAAAACCGCCCATGCCAGTGAAATTCTTTGTTGCGCTGGGATCGGTTACGTTGACCTGATCCCAGATGCGGGTATTGGACATAACTATTCTCCGCGCCACCGACGAGGGGCGCTGCGTACAGAGCTGAAGTCATTGAGTGACGCGATCAGCCAGGGCGCTGAACAGCATCAAGAAGAAGCAGAAGGCGATGGTTGAGAAGGATCCACGCCAGATGAGAAGGCGCCTGGCTCGCTGATGGCTGGTCATCTAGGCCGAACCCTTACAGCGATTCGCCGGCCCTGCATGGTTGCTGTGAGGCGTCGTGGGAGATCTGCGACGCGCTCGTCACGACTCCGTCCGATCACCTCATTGAACGGCATGCCATAGCCGATGATGGCTATCCTGCGCTGGATGTCATCCAACTGTTCATCGATCAGTGTTTTTACTGGTGCAGTGCTCATCGCGCCTCCTTGCGCTTCCGGCTGATCTTCAGCAGGCGTGCGCTGTAGTGATGGAATTCTTCGGGTGTGATCCCGCCTGACGTGAAGTGGCGGACAATCAGGCCCTCGGCGAGCGTGTCGTCTAAATCTTTGCTTTCAGACTCTTCGAGCGCTGCTAGGGCTTGGTCGATTGCGATGTGAGGACTCACAGTTCGTTGTCCTCTGCTTGAGCAATCAATGCGTCATCAGCCAGGGGCTCAAGTAGCGTTTGAGCGATCTCGCCGCGCTTGCCCAATGGGTGATCGCTCGGGCCAAGGAGCTCAGCGATCGCGTTCTTGTCTGGTCTGCCATTGTCCAAAGAGAGCATCAACCAACCCAGTGCCGGAGAATGCACCTCGCAGTCTGCGAGCCGGTTGTTCACGTGCTCGTCGATCGCCAGAGCGAGCTGAGCCGTGGTTACTATCTGGGGCCGGCGCATGCGGCGCTGAACTTTAACGTCTACCCCGGCCAGCAGGCTCTCGACAGCGTTGTACAACCACTCAGCTCGTGCATTTTCCCAAGTATCCTCGCTAGCCATCGGAGGGGACTGGACGATTTTTATTGGTTGGCTGATTTTTAATGCAGCGGTCATAGAGGCCTCCGTCTGGCGAGGTGTGGATCTGAAACCTGGCTGCGGCTCGGCAGCGCGAGGAGTAACTAGGAGCGCGCAGAAGAGGGCGCACCGGATGAACTTTCAGTCGTTTTCCCAATGCACCCGGAGGTCCAGGTGCATCAGTGAAAAAAGCTGTATCGCTCACGCCTCCTACCGGGTCATTCGCCAGTTCGGTCAACACCTCGTCCGCCGTCGCAGTTCTGCGCGTTGGTAGCCTTTCAGGGCTATCGGATCGCCGGTCGCCAGTAGTCGCGGCGCGATTTTGTTCACCTGACTTCCTCTCGCCCCACAGGTGTGGCCGGGGCTGACCTCCCAGCGTGAGCCGGGTAATCGTTTATGGCGCGTGTTGTTAAAGAGCTGTGGGTCTCTTCAGGCCCTGGCGAGTCGTTCACGTCTCGCCGAAGTAAAATTACCGCCGGTAATGTGCGCCGTCAATACCTCCGGTAATGTTTTTTTTGATTTCCACTTGACTCCCTACCGAAGCGCAGCCGAAGGGTGGGATGTCTGTAGGAAGGGTTGGCTCGTCCAGCGTGATTACCGTGTGTTTTATGGGCATCCGGAAATTCGACTCGAATGATTCGGGCCACCAGGAGGATTGCGAGCGAGAAACTGTTTGGGTAGGGGAGCTGCCAGACACGAAAAAGCCCGCCGAGGCGGGCTTGTTTCCGATGCATCAATTTCGATATTCATTATTGAGCTATCGGCGTCACTACCACTGGTTGCCGGTTGGACTAAAGATCTCCGCCTCGCCAGATGACCTTACCGATGATTCGATGTTCGTACGCATCACTGCCGGTGAACACCCGATCAGGGTGGTCAACCTTGTTCTGATTGTCACTTCGGATGATCCAGTCGCCTTCAGGCGATTTCACAAGACGTTTCACGATTGCCTTTTCGCCGTGCGCCAAGACAAAAACCTGGCCGTGGATTGGTTCGACTATGGACAGGTCTACCAACAACACATCTCGGTGATTAATCGTCGGCCACATGCTTTGACCGTCAGCGTAAATCACGATCAATTGCTCGGGCTTCAGGCGCTTAGCTTTTAGCCATTTTCGCTTGAAGGCAAGAGTGGATCTGATTTCTACGTGCGGGTTCTCGCTTCCCAAACCGGCCGCAGCTTTCGCATCGTATTGCGGGATGAAGGCATAGTGATCGTTTCCAATATCACCCTCAGCGGGAAGAGGGGAATTGCTACTAGCTGGAGACTTCACATTTGGCGGCGTGTCTGTACTGAGGCGGCTATTGTTTACTGTCGTCGGATCCGACGTCATTGACTCGAGCTGTTTTGCTAGCTCGGGGCTGAATTCAGAAACAGGTACCTGGAGCATCCTGGCGAAAACCACCGCCGCCTTAAGGCTCAGGGCGGTACGGCGGTTCATGAAATGACTGACTGCTCCTTGTGTTACGCCATCGCCTAGTTCGGCTGCGATCTTTTCCTGAGTCAGTTTCAGGGACGAGCGCTTGCGCTGAAAGATCTCCTTCAGGCGGTCACTATCTTCCAATTGCCACTCGGCAAGTGGGAGTCTTCGAGAGTCTTTAGTCATTCCCAAATCATATTACCTGCGGTATTCAAGCGACCAATATCGCCGGTATTGACCATAAACAATACCGGCGGTCATACTATCTCCGTGTACCCAACTTGAGGGCGCATCCATGCGTCATTTGACCCTTGCTGAATTCGCTGAAAAACACGGGCACACCAAGGCTGCCGAGCTTCTTGGCCTCACGCAGGGTGGGCTTAGTAAGGCCATCCGTGCTGGTAGGCACGTCACCGTAGCGTGTCATGACGACGGCACTTATTCCGCTATTGAGCGGCGCCCATTTCCTTCACAGAAATCAGCAGCCTAATCCTCCCCACAACTAAGGAGTTTTGCACCGATGGGATTTAAAGACCCCCTCAACCAACGCAGAGACATCGCTCGCAAGATTCGTCTCTATCCGCTCTTGGATCGGCAACTGCAACGTGCCGCCGACAAGAGCCGCCGCGAGTACGCAACCTACCTATTCGAGATGCTTGAGTGGGCCGCCGTAAACGGCGCCATCGAAGCACTAATGCCGGAGGATCTGAAGGATATCGCGGGCTAGAGGCCCTCAGGAGGGCACGATGCAATTTACTGAAGAGAACGTGCCGCCCGAGATCCGAGCCAAGGTTCATCGACTCATGGAAGCAAGAGGGTGGACGTTCGAGGAGGCGGTGAACGAGATCCTGCTTGAGGCAATCGCCTCAGGCGCAACGGCCTTCGTTGGAAGGCGTAAAGCACCGATTTTGACCCTGGTGGGACTGAAGAGGCCCTCACCTGGATAGTTTGAGGCCCTCACTTAGGGCCTGAAGAGGGACTCACTTTCCTCCAGACGTAAAAAAATTACCGGGCAGGGTGGTTTTTCACAGCGGTACAACAAGAAGCAGAGCAAATGATGCGCTATCCAAATCACTCGATCAATACCCCGGCCAATGTCGCGACACATATTGGCGGTGACGAAAAGGTGTCGCGTAGAACCCTGAACAGTGGCTTGCGTCCGGTTACCCAACGCCGGGCATTGCGAGGTGCAGCGTGAGCATGGGACTTATGGTTGCCGCGATGAAGATTCGTGTTGGCAATCCGTTGCGCAAACTGGTGCTTATCAAACTGGCCGACAACGCCAGTGACCTGGGGGAGTGCTGGCCTTCGTACCAGCATATTGCTGATCAGTGCGAGATCAGCAAGCGCTCTGTCATGAACCACATAGCCGCGCTCTGTGCTTGTGGTTTGCTGCGCAAGGAAGTCAGAAAGGGTGGCCCAAAGGGTAACTCTTCAAACGTCTACTACCTCACCCTAGGTGGTGAACCTCCTGCACCAGGGGTAGTGCAAGAAATTCACCAGGGTAGTGCAGCAGATGCACCCCCTAGTGAATTTGCTGCACCAGGGGGTAGTGCAGGAGCTGCACCCAGAACCAGTCACTCTTTTGAACCAGTCAATGAACCGGTCATTGAACCAATTGCGACCCAGGCTGCGGCCAAGGTCGCGAAGGGCCAAATCGTTCCGTTCACTCCCCAGCAACCGCGGTGCCAGATTCCCGCCGACATGCCAGGGCCAAAAGACCAGTCCTGCAAAACCTTCAAGGCTTGGGCGAACTACGCCATGGCCTACCGCAAGCGGTACGACGCATGGCCGGTGTGGAACGCCAAAGTCGCAGGGCAGGTCGGCAAGCTGGTTGACCGCCTTGGGGCCGATGTCGCTCATCACGTCGCCGCGTACTTCCTGACCATCGACGACTCGCGGCTGATCAACGGCTGCCACGGCATCGGTGACCTGCTCACCAAGGCAGAGGCCTATCACACCCAGTGGATGACCAACCGCCGGATGAACCTGACCACGGCTCAGCAGATCGAGCGCAAGCAGGCCAACCTCGCCGCCGGCCAGGACGCTGCTCGCCGGATCATGGATCGCGAAAGGAGGAAAGCCAATGAGTTCATGTGAGCGCATGACCTCCGACCAGATCGCGCAGCTGGCCCTGGCAATCACCGCCACTGCCGAAGTGCTTGGTCAGGCCCTGACCGCAGACGCGGCTGAAATGATGGCTGACGATCTTTCGGAATACCCCGTCCCGGTGGTCGCCAGTGCTCTGAAATCCTGCCGACGGGAGCTGAGCGGAAAGCTGACCTTGGCCGCCATCCTCCAACGCGTCCAGGCTGCCGACGGTCGTCCTGGCAAGGACGAAGCCTGGGCCATCGCGATAGCCACCAGTGATGAGTTTGAGACCGTGGTGCTTACCGATGAGATCCAGCTCGCCCTGGCCGCTGCGAAGCCTGTCCTCGACGCCGGGGACAAGATCGGTGCCCGGATGGCGTTCATCAGCGCTTACGAGCGTTTGGTAAGCCAGGCCCGTGAAGAGGCCAAGCCGGTTAACTGGCATGTCTCTGTGGGATTTGACGCGAGCCGTCGAATCCAGGCAATCACCAAGGCGATGCAGATGCAGCGCATACCGCAGGAACGGGGACAGAAGTATCTCGCTGACCTGAGTGTTGAACCGATTACCGAGGACGGACGCGCCTTGGCCGGGTTGATCACTGGGACAGTTGCCCGACCGGCGCCGAAGCTGCGAGAGAAGCTAGGAATGGTGAAGAAGTCGATGTTGAAAATGCGTGCGGCTAACGCCGAGAAGCAGGATGAAATGCGGATTGAGGCAGCAAGTGAGTTGGCGGATCGCCGGGCATTGTTGATGCGGCAAGTCCGGGAGTTGGAAGCGAGGAGGGCGGCTCAATGACCGATAGAATCAGCGTCAATTGCCAATCCAAACTCACCGAGGCAATCACCAGCCTGACCACTATGTACCGTGAGAAGAAGTATGTGGTCGTGTCCCTCCGCCCAGGAAAGGATCGGACGTTGGACCAGAACGCCCTTTGGTTCGCGATGTACAAGCGGATTGCAGAAATGACCGAGATCGGCGATGCGGCAGACGCTCGTCGCTACTGCAAGCTGCATTTTGGCGTGCAAATCCTGCTCAACGAAGACGCCGGCTTTCAAGCGGCGTGGTACCGGGTTATGCGTCACCTGCCTTACGAGGAAAAGCTCGCAATGATGGGCGAGCACAAGTTGTTCGGTCCTGACGGCTTTCCAGTAACCAGCCTGTTCAACCGTGCCCAGGGCATCGCCTACACGGATCGCATCGCCACGTATTTCACGCGCCAAGGCGTGGTGTTCTCCGACTTGTTGAGCGAGGAGGCGGCATGACGACTTTCGAGGAAATCAGCCGGTGCCCAGCTGCCAACCACCGATTCTGGTCGGAAAGGGCTCGCTTCAATCTTGCCTGCTATCGATACAACGGAGCGAGCTCGGCAGATCGCCGATTGGAGCGCGCCGGGTTCCTCAGGAATATGGCTCATCGCCGGGCGCAGACATACCTGATGCGGATGGAGGCGCCGATGGACCAATTTGAGGTGGCTGCATGATTCCAAAGCAGCCCAAGTCGAAGAAGTGCAAGAACCCTGCATGCGGCGTCGGCTTTCCGCCAAGACGTTTAGGCCAGGTGGTATGCAGCCCGGCATGTGCAGTCGCTTTGGTCCAGGTCAAACGGGAGCAGGAACGTAAGTCACTGGCCCAGCTAGAGCGCCGAGCGATCAAAGCCGCCAAGGAGCGAATCAAGTCACGCTCGCAGCACATGAGGGAAGCGCAGGTCGCGTTCAATGCTTGGGTTCGACTGCGGGATGCAGGGCTTCCCTGCGTGAGTTGTGGCCGGCACCACAACGGGCAATGGCATGCAGGTCATTACCGCACAGTTGGAGGCAGCCCCGAGCTTCGCTTTGAGCCGCTGAACGTCTGGCGTCAGTGTGCGCCGTGCAACAACCACCAGTCCGGCAACATCGTGAACTATCGAATCGAGCTGGTGAGACGGATTGGCGAAGAAAAGGTGGCTTGGTTAGAAGGGCCTCATCAGCCCCGCAAGTACACCATCGAAGAGTTGAAGACCATCAAGGCCGAGTATCGAGCAAAGGCCAGAGAACTGAAGAGGGCCGCAGCATGACCTATCGCAACGTTATTTCCGCAGTCGTCCGGGCGCTGGCCGCCGAAACCATCAGCTCAGCAGGGGGATGCGACTTTGAACCTAAGGTGCAAAGCGGCAAGCATGTCGGCAAGATGGTGGGGAGGGATGCTGCGTTTCTCACGGACTGCTGGGTATTCGGGCGACTGCATAGATCTCTTTCTTCCGCGCATTGGCGTGTGCTCGTGGCGAAGTTCTCGACTCACACCGAGCGCAAACACACCGCCATCGCTGAGCTGACAAAGACTGTGCGCTCACCAGCACCTGAGCGATTTCGACATTGTGCGATCGTTACTTGGGCATTACCCAAGCCAGCTGGAGTCAGTGGCAAACGTTCGACAACCGTGCTGCCAGCAGCGTGGTACGAGATGGATAATTGGTCTGAAGAGCCTTATCCGATCAAGACCCAGGAGCGGTGGCGGAGGGATATACGTAAGGCGCTGGAACGCGAAGTTGATGAGGCTTTAGTTGCTGCCCAAACGCTGTTGGATGCAGAGGGACTTATTGAAACAAAAGCCGCTTGACTTGATTTGAGCCAATGAGCCATTATTTACCCATCCTGCCGTTCCTGCGTATTGATAGGGATTATAGAAAGAGCCCAGCCATAGATGCTGGGCTTTTTGTTTTTAAGATTTACTGGTTGATAGGTTGGACTGCTAAAATCCGGGCTCAAATTTCGAACCATGAGATGGATCTTATGCGGCAATTCTTTGCTATGACCTTTGGCGGCCTGACCCCGAGCTATTACGCCCGACAGCTTTTTTTCTGAGCGCTGTTCGCGGCGTTCTTCATCTACATGAAGTCGCGGTCTCCATCTGGGATTGATTTTGCCAACACATCCCTTGCGGTAGTTAGTACCCTGTTGTACCCCTACGCACGATTCGTGTACGAAAGTGTGGTGGGATTCATCATGGGGGGAAATGTGTTCTTCGTGAATGCCTTGCTGATGCTAGGCGCAAAGATAATCACGATGTTCGTCTGCTGGTTCCTGGCAATTTTTATCGCGCCTTTAGGGCTTCTGTACCTCTACTGGTACCACAGACTCCAGCCATCCAATTGATATCTAATTAGCCAGGCCATCAAGCTGGGCTTTTTATTGGCTGCTCGTCGAGACCAGCAAATCCATTCCGAGCGCCGTCTTTCACCTATATGCGCAATGCGCAGGTTCTGCGCACTGAGAGAGAAGGCATACCATGTTAAATGACAACCATTGCCCCCGAGCCCCATATCTTGGGCCAGATGAGACAACGCCCGACGCCCGGAAGGGGCATGGTTCCCGTTTTGAACAAACTGAGTCTGAGCCCAAACATGGCGACGGCAATAGGCCTGAGGATTGGAATCAGCCGCCCGGGCATCCTTGGGACCGACCAGTATGCTCAGACGGATCGCGGAAACGGCGGCGCCAAATGAGCCGCTAAACAGCGCGACTCATATAACCCGGCCACTGCGCCGGGACTTAATCGCTTCGATTTCATCGCCTGGACAGCCCTCATGGAGGCCTGGACGTCGATTAGCCGGACATTTCAGCGTACGGAAATGATACCAGCACCACACGTCACAAAAATCCCGCCATATGTCGGGATGTTGTTGAATGCTTCGCCTCGGTCCGATACATAGACATGCGCATATGGCGCTTTGATATTGCGAGGTGGGATTGAAGGATGAGCGTACAAATATTTCGAGTAACGTTCACTCGCGGCAATAGCTCATCGGTAACGACCGCTGTCGTTGGTGCAAGCAGTGCTTGTCTAGCGAAGGAGCAAGTCAAGGAGCGTGAGGGCCGTGATATCTCGGTAATTTCTGCTGTTGAGATTTAGCATCTCCGAGATCTGGTTTTTCGACCAAATTGCCCAACCCCAGTGTTGGGCTTTTTCGCTTCTGGCAGGTGGCGCCCAGCAGTGGTCAACCCGATTTGAACCCGGAGCTGCTAGAAGCGCAAGGGGTTCGACTCGCCTTTCGCCAACTTGCGCTGATTGAGATCGCGCTGGTCGCGCACGAATCTTGATACCGGCCAAGCGCCATTCTTATGCGCCAAGATTACCCAAATTTTTAGATTCACTGGCTTGTCACGCTGGTCAGGACTTTGATGGCCTAAACCGAGGGTTGGCCCAACATTTGTCAGGCGGTTCCCCAAGCCGCGGCGGAGACGCATTAAAGAAAAGCAGCCCGACGCCGATACTATGGTTCGTCCGAAACACAGCCGGTTAGCGGGAGAAAATGAGAGAAGAGTTTGAAGCTGTACGTAAGCCCCATGAGCTCGCTAGATCCAAGCATGGCTATTTAGATGCAGCAACTGAGCGTGAGTGGGTCCTCTGGCAAAGGGCTTGGCATGCAGCAATGTCAATTAGATGCCCAATACTCTCGCAGAAACCAGATACTGCGAATTTGACTGAAGAAGAAATTGATTTCGTCAAAAAGCTATTTGAATAGTTTACTGAACCTCCTCTGTAAAGCAGGTCGAGCACTATCGAGGATCTCTGCATCCGCAGAGGCCTTTTCGTTTCCGGCTCCACCACACCCATTGCCCTGATGGGAGTACCGTTGGGGCTGACCTACACAGAGTCCCCATCACTTTTGTTTCGGCAATGCGCAAATTGCGGGGGCTCATTCGTACCTGTATCCCGCTGGCCGTCTCCAAACGGCTTGTATATTTCTGAAGTAACCCTGGACTCAGTCGAGCTCGCCATAGGCTCAGCCACTTGGTTGACCGGTGCTGGGAACGTGGCGCTCGGTAGTTCCATATGGTTAAGCTTGGCGCCTGCAGAACTTGTATCGAGGTCAGTTACGCTACGCGGCTGAAATAGACAGCGGTCTGAAACCGCCGCGGGAGTTGTACTGGCCGGCTGATCATGAGACGTTCTCGCATCAGCTTCGGAACGTTCACTAGAGGTCAGGGCACCAGCCGTGTAATTCTCGTCTAGCCACGCTACCAACTGCACTGCGCGATAGGGTGGTCGCCCTGGAGCCGCTTCCAACCGTAGCGCAATGCGTTCCCTGTTCATGTCGTTGACTTGGAATCCACGCAGAACAAGATATTGATCAATAAAGTCTTCGACATCCCACGCCTCGGTGATCGAGGCGAAGATGCCCTCGATCTTTCCCGAGTAGCGCTTTTTATCTGAACGTTCCCAAGGCATGATCTAGACCCTTAATATCAGAATGATACTGTGGTGGCGTGCGGTGTGCTTGGCAATATTTCATTCTCGCGAGCGATTACTGGCCAATGACGGCTGAAGAAAGATCACCTGTCCTCGCCATGCCCTGCGCAGCTAATGTGTTGGGTTTTGCGTACCGAGGGGAAAGATTCCAGCGGACATTTGAGACTCCATGGCTCCGTGCTACTGTTCTAACAGCTGACAAGAGTTGAGCGTGCAACATCACGCTGAAAGATACGCCACATGCTATCGCTGCGAGTGTCCAGGCATCGCCATCACTCATCTGGCTTGCAGTGTGAAGCGTGACCCTTTTTACGCCGCCGAACACATAGTGGATTTCGTAAGTGTTAAGAGTTTGCACCTTCAGCTGGCTCCTATTCGGCAGTCGCTAGCCATGCTTAAGTTTCTGACCTATTAGGGGTTTTACCGCTCGACCGCTTAGGGGCCGACGCGCTCAGAAATAGATTGCGCAAATCTAAAAAAATTCAGTGCGGCCGCCTTTCCGCATAATCACTAGTCCCTGATCAGCTCGGCCTTCGCCGAGTTTCGTATATATCCCCCCGAAAGGGAGGAAGCTGAGATACCGAAGATGCCAGACAAACCAGACACTTGGGCGATAGCGCTTGCGTGGTTGAGCCAGCATTCGCCAATCCTCTATGCGGCTGCGTTGTCCTGCGCTATGGCCGTCCTGCGAATCACGTACGGTGGTGGCACAAGGCGCCAGATGATCGTAGAGGGCGCCATCTGTGGCTGCCTGGCCCTGACGATCATCAGCGGGCTTGAATTTTTCTCGCTGCCCCAGAGCATGGCGACATTCGTCGGTGGCTGGGTTGGTTTCCTTGGGGTGGAGAAGATCCGCTCCATTGCTGACCGGGTGACTGATTTCAAGCTTCCTGGCCGCAAGGCCGAGTAGCGCGCTACACGTTTCGCGCATCAGCAAATTGTGTCGCGACATGGGTCAAAACCACTACCACCTGGTGTATTGATCATGAAGCTGCTTGAGAGCGCCCTGATATAAGGAGGCATTGAGTTTAGACCTGAGCCTTCGCATGACGTCCTGAGCGGTAGAGCATACCTTCTCGGTGTTTCTCCCGGTTCGCTCCGCCCATGCAGATGCTGCCTTCAATACAGCTTTTTCATCAATGCATTGGGTCACCTGTTCATTTCCTTTTTGAACACAGCTGATCTTAGTTGAACGGGCGGGATGGGAAGAAATGAATCGACCAATGCCGCCAGCAGCTTTACTCGACCTGTCCGATCTTCCCGGCCTAGGAATGCGCCTGGTCCCTGCGCCAGAAGTGTGGGAATGGCTCCAGGCAGAGATCCTTGCCGACACCGGTAGCATTTACAATTTAGACCATGCCCACCTATTGGATGCAGACGTCCGGGTTATGTGGGCGTCGTCGAGCTTCAACAAGCAGGGCCGCACAGTCCTGGGCCAGGCCGAGCTAGTGGCGTTCCGTGCCGGTGGCTGGCAGAAGGCCCGGATGGAGCAGCAGATGTGTGATTGGTTCGGCGATGTGCCGAGCTTCATCATCACCTTGGCCGCCGATTACTGCGCCCAATGCAGCGATCTAGAGTTCTGCGCACTCATTGAACACGAGCTGTATCACCTAGCTCACGCGACCGACAAATACGGTCAACCAGCATTCACTCAAGACGGGAAGCCGAAGATCAAGCTTCGAGGCCACGACGTGGAAGAGTTCGTAGGTGTGGTCCGCCGCTACGGCGCTACGCCTGACGTTCAAGCTCTGGTGGATGCTGCAAACAACCCTGCTGAGGTGGGGAAACTGAACATAGCGAGGGCCTGCGGAACCTGTCTCCTCAAGTCGGCCTGACACTTGACCAGACTTTGACGGAATAAACCCATATGGCAGCCCTGAAAGATGAGGTAAAGCGCTTCATTGTGCAGTCCCTCGCCTGTTTCGATACGCCAAGCCAAGTGGCGCAAGCAGTCAAGGACACCTTCGGACTCGAGGTAAGCCGGCAGCAATGCGAGTTCTACGACCCCACGAAATACGCAGGGCGCGACTTAGCGCTGAAGTGGCGGACGGTGTTTGAGGACACTCGCAAGCGCTTCAGAGAAGAAACGGCAGAGATCCCCATCGCCAACCGAGCGTTTCGCCTTCGCGCCTTGAACCGCTTCGTGGAAAAGGCCGAGAGCATGAAGAACATCAGCCTCGCGATGCAGATCCTGGAGCAGGCGGCGAAAGAGACGGGCGATATGTACGTCAACCGCTCGCGCAAGGAAGAGCCGGACGACGAGCCGGCGGTTCCCACTCGTATCCAGGTGGACGTAGTGGATGCGAGGAAGCCGAATGCCGAGCCTTAACGTTCCCCAGGCTCAGTTCCTCACGTTGCCCAACAAGTTTCGCGCTTTCGTTGCTGGGTTCGGTTCTGGCAAGACCTGGGTGGGTTGCTCAGCACTGAGCAAGCACTTTATGGAATGGCCGAGCGTAAACGCTGGCTACTTCGCACCAACGTATCCCCAGATCCGAGACATCTTCTATCCGACCATGGATGAGGTGGCCTATGACTGGGGACTGAAGACCAAGATCAACCAGGCGAACCATGAGATTCACATCTACAGCGGTCGGCAGTACCGGGGAACGGTGATTTGCCGGTCGATGGAGAAGCCTCAAACCATCGTGGGCTTCAAAATCGGCCATGCGCTAGTGGATGAGCTGGATGTGCTGTCGTCCGTTAAGGCGCAGCAAGCTTGGCGAAAGATCATCGCGCGGATGCGGTATAGCGTTCCTGGGCTGAAGAACGGAGTAGACGTCACCACGACGCCTGAGGGCTTCAAATTCGTCTATCAGCAATTCGTAAAGCAGCTTCGCGAGAAACCAGCGCTAAGCGGCATGTACGGCTTGGTCCAGGCGAGCACATTCGACAATGAGTTGAATCTGCCAGACGACTACATCCCGTCGCTGATGGAGTCGTATCCCGAGCAACTGATCAGGGCCTACCTGAACGGCCAGTTCGTGAACCTGACATCTGGATCGGTGTATCACGCCTACGACCGCAAGCTGAACCAGTGCTTCGACACCGTGCAGCCTGGAGAGCCTCTGTTCATCGGTATGGACTTCAACGTCGGCAAGATGGCGGCGATTACCCACGTTAAGCGCGACCAGGGCCTGCCCAGAGCAGTCGATGAGCTGATAAATGGTTACGACACGCCGGACATGATCCGCCGCATCAAAGAGCGGTACTGGGAGCACAACGGTAACGACTTCAGGAAGACCTGCGAGATCCGAATCTACCCGGACGCCTCCGGTGATTCTCGCAAGTCGGTCAATGCCAGCATGACGGATATTGCCATGCTCAAGCAGGCCGGCTTCACGGTCATTGCTCCCGCGGCTAACCCACCAGTGAAAGACCGGATCAACGCCATGAACGCCATGTTCTGCAACGCCCAAGGCGAGCGGAGGTATTTGGTTAATCCGTTCAAATGCCCGACCTATGCCGACGGTCTGGAGCAACAGGTTTGGGCAGCCAATGGTGAGCCTGACAAAACACAAGGAAACGACCACGCCAACGACGGCGGCGGTTATTTCATTCACCGCGAATACCCGATCGTTAAACCGGTCACTTCAATGAAAATGGGATACGCCCGATGAGCAACGACGTCTCCTTCAAACGTGCGGATTATCTGGAGGCATTGGACCGCTGGGCGACCGTACGCGACGTCTGTGCCGGCCAGCACCGAGTAGTGGATCGTTTGCCGTATATCAACGCTCACGACAAGTCGCCGGAGAACGTGGACCGAAACAAGGCTTATCGCGAGAGAGCCGTGTTCAAGAACGCGACCGGGCACACGCGCAATGGGCTACTCGGTTTGGCGTTCCACAAAGACCCGACACTGACCGTTGCGCAGAAGCTTGAGTACCTTCAGGACAATGCCAACGGCTCCGGCGTCAGCATCTATCAGCACTCCCAAGGCACGCTAGAAAAGGTGCTTGAGGCTGGCCGGCATGGTCTGTACGTCGATTACCACCCCGATGATGGTATCGGCGGTCGGGCGGTCATTCTCTCGTACTGCGCCGAGGACATCATCAACTGGCGTACCGGCATGGTGAACGGTCGCAGTGTGCTCACCTTGGTTGTGCTGCGGGAGTGGCCCGAAATCGAAGATGGTTTCGGCTTCAAAGTGATCGAGCAATATCGAGAACTGGTCCTTGAGGCGGACGGTTTCGTCTGTCGTGTATGGCGAAGATCCGGGCCAAAGGGAGGCGGGCCGCTGGTTGTGATTGAGGAGTTCAAGCCTGCGGGCGGTAACGGACGCCTGAAGGAAATCCCGTTCACCTTTGTTGGTGCGCAGAACAACGACCCTAGCATTGACGAGTCGCCCCTGTACGACATCGCCATGATCAACCTCGGCCACTATCGGAACAGCGCTGACTACGAGGACAGCGTCTTCTGGTGTGGACAAGCTCAGCCCTGGATTTCCGGCCTGGATGAACAGTGGCGCGATTGGATGGAGACGAGCGGCGTCTATGTCGGTTCCCGCGCTCCGATGATGCTGCCAGTTGGTGGTGCCTTCGGCTATGCGCAGCCACAGCCGAACACGCTGGTGAAAGAGGCGATGGCCGACAAGAACCAAATGATGATCGAGCTCGGTGCTCGCATGGTTGTGGCGTCGCTCACAGCCAAAACAGCGACTGAATCCCGGGGCGACCAGTCTGCATCGACGTCGGTCCTAGCCGGTTGCGTGGCAAACGTCAGCGAAGCCTATACCCAGGCGATTATGTGGTGTTGCCAGTACATGGGGGTAAGTGATGCGAAGGTCAGCTATCAGATCAACCAAGAGTTCGTCGAGCTGACGGCTGATCCTCAGATGATCACCGCGCTGGTTGGGCTATGGCAGAACGGCGGCTTCGCCAAATCCGACCTACGAGCCTATCTCCGCAAATTGGGCCTTATCGCACCTGAACGCACCGATCAGCAGATTGACGGGGAGCTGCTGGAGCAGGCCGATGGCCTGGGCTTGGATGACGAGGAACAAATAGATGGCGGCAAACCAAGCGATCCTTGATGCCACGGTTCGGCACGCTGTCTTTCTCGAAAAGCTCAAGGCCGGAGAAGTCGGCAAATTCGCTCCGTTCCTCAAGGAGATCGACCGATCGATCCGCGACCGACTCACGCGTAGCGACCTCTCCGAATACAACGTCAGGCGTCTGGAGGCGCTGCTCAAGGAGGTCGATAGCCTGTTGCTGGGCATATTCGATCGCTTCAGCAATCAGCTGAACCTCGACTTAGTGGATATCGCCAATTACGAAGCCGAGTTCGAGGTGACAAGCCTTGCCAAATCGGCACCGGTCGGCGTGGCGTTAGACGTGGTTGCTCCGACAGCGGCTGCGATTCGTACAGCAGTGCTGACAAACCCTCTCAGCGTGCGCGGCACGGGTGGCGGAAAGCTGTTGAAAGCCTTTATCAAGGGTTGGACTGCGGCTGAGCGAGAGCGCGTCACTGGCGCGATACGCCAGGGCTTCTTCGAAGGGCTTACGAACTTCCAGATCATCCGCAACATTCGCGGTACCAAGGCGACGGACTACAAAGACGGCATTCTCGCAATCACCAATCGAAACGCGAGCACAGTGGTGCGCACAGCGATCCAGCATGTCTCGTCGCAGGCGCGCATGGAGGTGGCACGGGCCAATACGGACGTCGTGACGGAAGTCGAAATGGTTGCCACTCTGGATAGCAAGACAAGTCAGCAATGCCGATCCATGGATAAGCGGCGTTTCCCGGTCGATTCTGGGCCGCGTCCGCCGTTCCACCCGAACTGCCGAACCACATTCATCCTGCTGACCAAGCTCAGCGAAACCTTCGGTAAGGGCGCTACACGGGCCGCTGTGGGTGCGGACGGAGCCGGGCAGGTCAGTGCAAGCCTCGACTATTACCATTGGCTCCAGCAGCAGTCTGCTTCGTTTCAGGACGTGGCGTTAGGACCGGCGCGAGGCAAGCTCTTTCGTGAGGGCGGTCTGACCATCAAGCGTTTTGCGGAGTTGCAGCTAGATCGCAACTTCGCGCCTATGACGCTGGCCCGCATGAAAGAGTTGGAGCCGCTGGCGTTTGAAATGGCAGGTCTTTGAGGTAAGGAGGCGACGTCCTTGTTCGCCTGCCTTCATCTCGCCAAGTGACGGCAGTCGGATCTCACTGCCCAAAAATACTCAACACGACCCGCTCTAGCGGGTTTTTTTACGCCTGCGAAGCGGGCTATACGAACCCAAGGGGTGCCTCAACGTGGCAGAAGAAAACGAAATCGACCTAGAAAATCCGGCAATCAAGACCGCAATCGCGACTGCCGTGGAAGCCTCTGTGACCGGGTTGAAAACCAAGAACACCGAGTTACTGGGCAAGCTGAAGGAAACCACCAAAAAACTCAGCCAGTTCGAAACTCAGTTCGAAGGCCTGGACATCAACGCGGTGAAGGGGCTGTTAACCAAAGCCGGCGAGGATGAAGAAACGAAACTCCTCACCGAAGGCAAGATTGACGAAGTCTTTTCCAGGCGCACGGAGCGCTTGCGTGGCGACTTCGAAAAGCAACTAAAGGCGGAAAAGGAACGTGCTGACAAAGCCGAATCCTTCGCGAGCAAGTTCCGGGACAAGGTCTTGGGCGACTCCATCCGTTCTGCGGCCATCAAGGCTGGAGCGCTTCCTGAGGCAGCGGAGGATCTGATTCTGCGTGCCAAAGGGCAGTTCACGCTCAATGAAGAGGGCGAAGCAGTTGCGATCGATAAGGAAGGCCAGGTCATCCTTGGCAAAGACGGCAAGACCCCTCTGACGCCGCTCGAATGGGCGGAATCCTTGCGCGAAAGCGCACCTCATCTGTGGCCTAGGGCTTCAGGAACCAATGCCCCGGGCGGGGGTAGCGGTAATGCCGCGCTGAAACGCTCCGAAATGACGCCTTCGGCCAAGCGTGAGTTCATCACGAAGCACGGCCAGGACGCCTACCTGAAATTGCCTAAATAATGGAGTAACCCATGCCGACTACCGTCAACACGGACATGATCGTTTACAACGATCTTGCTCAGACCGCCTACCTGGAGCGCATCCAGGATGTGATCGATGTGTTCAACGCGTCTTCCAATGGCGCTCTGGTGCTGGATAACGAGCTGATCGAAGGTGACTTGCGCAAGCGTGCTTTCTACAAGCTCGGCGGCTCCATCGCACACCGTGACGTCAATTCGACTGCAACGGTGGCCGGCCAGAAGATCGGCTCTGGTGAGATGGTCGGTGTGAAGGTGCCGTTCAAGTACGGTCCTTACGAAACCACTGAAGAGGCGTTTAAGCGCCGAGCGCGTTCCCCGGAGGAGTTTTCCGAATTGGTGGGGATTGACTACGCCGATGCGGTTCTCGAAGGATTCATCCAGTACGCGATGGCAGCCCTGAAGGCTGCTATCGGTGCAAATCCGAACATGGTTGCCACTGCCAGCTTCGCCACCGATGGCAAGAAGGCGCTGACCAAAGGCATGCGCAAGTTTGGCGATCGCTTCGGTCGTATTGCGTTGTGGACCATGGACTCGGCGACCTACTTCGACATGGTCGATCAGGCCATTACCGAAAAGGTCTACGAAGAGGCGGGTGTGGTCATCTACGGCGGCCAACCTGGAACCATGGGCAAGCCCGTTCTGGTCTCGGACACGATCCCAGCGGAAACCATCTTCGGCCTGCAAGCCGGCGCGATCAAAATCACCGAGTCTCAAGCTCCGGGCTTCCGTTCGTACCCGATCAACACCCAGGAAAACTTGGCGATGGGCTTCCGCGCCGAAGGGACATTCAACCTGGACCTTCTGGGTTACAGCTGGAATGACTCTACCGGTGGTGTGAACCCTAACCTGGCTGCTATCGGAACCGGAGCTAACTGGATCAAGTACGCCACCAGCGACAAGGTTACCGCAGGCGTCTTGATCGACCTGTCCGCGCCTTAAAGGCGTTCACCTTTAGCCAGCGGCCTGTAACGGGCCGCTTTTGGAGAGCGACATGGAACTTACTTATTCGGCACAAACCAGGGACTTCGATCTGGACAAGCGTTATCGCAACCCCGTTTATTTCGAGAAGCCGGAGTCGGGCGTAACGAAGGTCACAGTGATCGGCGATTGGCCGGTCGTCGTCGATGCCTACAGGACCGCCAAGGTTCAAGTGGATGTTGTCGAAGCCGGTGGCGCAGTGGAAACAGAGCCGGCCAAAATGGGAGTGGCGGATCTGAGGAATTGGCTCACTGCCCAGGGCATTGAGTTTGATCCGAAGGCGCCGAAGGCTGAAATCGTAAAACACATTCCTGCGAGCTGATTCCATGACACTCATCATCGAGGACGGCACTGGTAAGCCTGATGCCGAAAGCTATTCGAGCGCTGAGGATTTAGTCCGTTACGCCGCGAAATTCGGCGTCGCCATCCCTGCGGATACCCCCGCGCAAGAAGCACTGCTTCGCCGGGCCGCCTTGGCGATGAATGGCATGGCCTGGAAAGGGCAGAAGATGTCTAGCGATCAGGCCCTGGCGTGGCCGCGCCGGGGTATTCAACTGGATTGTGAGATCAAGCCGAACGACTACCTTCCGGCGCGCATTCCTTACGGCCAAATGGCTCTCGCAGCGGAGATTCATCGCGACGACATCGATCCTATCGAGACGCGCAAGGGCGCGGTTATTCGGGAGCGGGTCGAAGGCGCCGTCGAGACTGAGTACGCGACGATTTCTAATACCAGCGGCAGGCTGCTTCCGGCTGCTCCGGATAGGCCAAGCCGCACGCAATTTGCGGACTACCTTCTCAAACGTGGGTTGTTCGCCGTAAGGGCTTAGCCGATGAGCGAGTTTTACGACCGGATGGCAGCAACGGCCTTACGGCTGATCACACAGTACGGCCAAGCAGTTACGCTGCGCGATGTTCAGCCTGGCGAATACGATCCTGACAATCCGGAAGGCGCGGAGGTCATCCTCGAGCAAATAGCCCAGGGCATCCTGCTCGATTTCACCGGCTTCGAGTTTCAAGCCGACACCCTGATAGTGCGTGGCGACAAGAAGCTGAAGATTGCGGCGTTGGGCTTGGATTGGAAGCCGAAGCCAATGATCACTGCCGAGATCCAGGGGAATACCTGGACGGTAATCAACGTTAAGGAGGTCAACCCAGCCGGCACGCCGCTGATATACGAATTGCAGGTCCGTTCATGAACACTTACGCAGGCCGGCAAGGCAGCTTTTCGCTCCAACTGGCCGAGTTTGCCAAACAGGCCCAAGAGGCGGTGGACGCTAGCCTTCGCGAGATCATCATTGAAATCGGTAACTCGCTGATTCGAATGTCTCCGGTAGATACCGGGCGATTCCGTGGCAATTGGCAGATGTCCATCGATGCGCCGCCGGAAGGGACGCTTGGAGTGGTTGATCCGACCGGAGCGGCAGCAACAGCACGCATCGCAGAAGGGTCGATTTTCTTCCGGGCAGGAACCACGGCGTTCATTGTGAACAATTTGCCTTATGCGATACCGCTAGAGTACGGCCATTCCGACCAAGCTCCGGGGGGAATGGTGCGAATCACTCAGGCGCGTTTCCAGCAAATTGTCCTGGAGGCCATCAGGAACCATAAAATATGAGCCACAACATCATCGCTGCAGCGTTAGAGTCGCGCCTGCTTGCCTGGGCCAAGGCTAGAGCCAAGCCAATGAAGGTCGTGGTGGAGAACGAGGCATATACGCCAGGCGCCGCCGAGACGTATCTCCGAGCCTTCACGCTGCCGTCAGTCACGGCCAGCAACACGCTAAGCGGCGATCACCGCCTCTATACCGGCGTGTTTCAGGTGAATATCGTGACGCCGTCCGGGAAGTACCGGACCGAGGCAAGCAGCATCGTGGATGAGTTGGCGGCTTTGTTCCCCTTGAATCTGCGAGTTGCTCGCGCCGGATTAGTCGTGTCAGTGATGACGCCGGTTGCGCCCGGCCCAGGAATTCCAGACGGCAACAGTTTCACGGTATCTGCTTCGTTCCAATATCGGTCCGACACCAACTGAGCGACGTCGCGCTAGAATCATCTCTGAATAGACGTAATCGGGACTCCTCCATGGATGATGCAACGAAGGCGCGCCTGCAGTGGCTGGATGAGTCAGCCGACGATCATGGTTGGAACAACCGTGAGGAGATCAACGCTAGCGAAAAATGCATTTGCAGCGCCTGCGGCCAATGGTCGAAACCGGACCAAATCACGAAGTGGCACAACGAGAAACATGCCTGTTGTCCTCATTGTGGGCTGACCGGTGTCGTCGTTGGCTCCGCATCAGGACTGCCCCTTGAGGAATACGAGAGCTGTCGAATTCCTGAGTAGCAGTCCATCCAAATTCGCCCGTTGGGCAAACCCTGAACCCGCCATTGAGCGGGTTCTGTCATTTCTAAACAGAGGGAAATACATGAGCGCCATTCTCCCCAACGGCTCCATCCTTGAAATTGCTGCCACATTCAGCCCACCGACTCCAGTGACCGCCATCAGTAACGCTAACCCTGCGGTGGCAAATGCCGCTGCGCACGGCCTGTCGAATGGCGACATTTTGGTGGTTACTTCGGGTTGGACTCGCCTGAACGACAAGGTTGTTCGTGTCGCCGGTTCTGATGCCGGCTCGTTCGAACTGGAAGGCATCAACACCACCAACACCACGGTCTATACCGCTGGAGCGGGGGCAGGGGCTGTCCGTGTTGCGAGTGGTTGGGCGCAAATCAGCCAAGTCACCGACAGCAACAGCTCTGGCGGTGAACAGCAGTTCACCACCTTCGGCTTCCTTGAAGAGTCGGACGACCGTCAACTGCCGACAACGAAGTCTCCGATCAGCATGGCTATCACCGTTGCTGATGACCCATCGCTTCCTTACGTTGCGGTTTGTGAGGCGGCTGATGAAGATCGCGAGCCTCGCGTTGTGCGGCTGACTTTGCCCAATGGCTCCGTCATCTACTACCACGCATACGTGTCGATCACGTCTACTCCGACATTGTCCCGGAACAGCATCATGACCCGGACTGTCACGCTGTCTCTGGCCGCTCGCCCAACCCGATACGCTGCGGCGGTATAAGCCATGGCAAAGATCAAGATTGCTCAAAACCCGACCTTCAAAACGAAGGTCGCCATCCCGCGCGTGGGCGCTGATCCGGTCAGCGTTGAGTTCGAATTTAAGTATCTGGATCGCCTGGCCCTGGCTGCTCACTTCGACAAGTGGAACGCCGTCCGTGAGGATCATGCGACGAAGGTCCAGGAGGACGGTCTCTCTTGGCATGAGGCCACGGTGGCAGAAATAGACATCCAGGTCGGCCAGCTCAAGGACATCATTGCCGATTGGGCCTTTGACGAGAAGCTGTCGGATGAGTCGCTGACAGCGCTTGTCACCACCTGCGTTGGCGCACCGCAGGCGGTGCTTTCTGCCTACCAAAACGCCTATCAGTCGGCCCGCTTGGGAAACTGACCGGCGCCGCTCGCGTCATGTACGAGCCGGGGCCATCCGAGGCAGCCCTAGCAGCCTTCGGCATGACGTTAGACGACATTCCCGAGACTGAATACGAGGTTTGGCCGGACAACTGGCGGGCTTTCCTGCTGTTCGAGGCAATGTCGACTCAGTGGCGAACGGGAATGGGCGGAGCCTCTGGCTTGGACTACAGCGCACTCCCGCCAGTGGCAAGCATGCTGGGCATAACGCGGCGCGAATTATCAGAAGCCTTCCACGACATCCGTGTCATGGAAGCAGAAGCCATGCTCGTGATGAGCGAATCGAAATAACGGAGCCTGAATGACTTCTATTGCTGAACTCGGCATCAAGGTTGATTCGACTGATGCTGCGCAAGCGAGCTCCGATCTCGATAAGCTCACCGCTGCGGGTGCCCGCGCAGAAAAAGCCGCTGAGGGTGTTGCCAAGGGCGCGGACAAGGCATCGGAATCGATCAAGAAGCAGAAGGATGAGCTGAGCGAGCTCCTCGGCGAGATTGATCCGACGGTGAAGGCCCTAGGACGGCTGGACGAGCTTGAAAGCAGGCTAGCGAAGCAGAAGAAGCTCGGCGCGCTCGATGCAGCCACCTTTAGCGAGTATCAGGCCAAGATTGAGCAGTCTCGGGCGAGCCTCGGGGGCTTCGACGACTCGCTCACTCGCACCGGTAACACGGCTAAGCAGACGGCTGCTGCGTTGCGTGGAGTCCCTGCTCAATTCACTGATATCGTCGTGTCGCTCCAGGGCGGTCAGTCTCCGATGACTGTCCTGCTCCAGCAAGGCGGCCAACTCAAGGATATGTTCGGCGGCATTGGTCCCGCCGCGCGAGCCCTAGGCGGATACATCCTTGGCCTTGTTAATCCCTTCACGGTTGCCGCTGCGGCTGTTGCTACCCTCGGATACGCTTTCGTTTCAGGCAGTGAAGAGGCGGTCGAGTTTCAGAAATCGATCATCCTTACCGGAAACGCTGCGGGCACTTCGGCTGACACTCTGTCCAACATGGCGCAACAGGTGGCCGCAACCGTCGGCACAACTGGCGCAGCGTCGGAGGTACTGGCAAAGCTTGCTAGCAGCGGCAAGATTGCGAGCAGCAGTTTTGAAGGGGTTGCGACCGCGGCGCTGGAAATGGAAAAGGCCACTGGCCGGGCCGTGGAGGAAACGATCGCCGAGTTCGTGAAGATCGGAAAAGACCCAGTCGCAGCCGCGAAAGAGCTCAACGATCAATACAACTTCCTGACGGCAACGACGTATGCGCAAATCGTCGCGCTGAAAGAGCAGGGCGACACTATCGGCGCGGCCAAACTGCTGACCGACACCTATGTCGATACCATCAAGAGTCGTAGCAGTGAGGTCACGGAAAACCTCTCAATCTGGGAGCGTGGATGGAAAAGCCTAAAGGGAGAAATCTCGGCCACGGCTGATGCCATAAAAAACATCGGACGTGATCAGACCCTGGCTAGCCAGATCACCGAGGCGCAGCAACGTGTGGCAGCGGCCCAGAGTGCCCTAAATGGCATGCCGGACGACACCGATGCCCAGGCCAAGCTGACCAATTCAAAGCTGGAACTGGAGTTTCTCATCCAGCAGAAGAACACCCAGGACGCCATCGCCAAAGCTCAGGGGTTGAGCGCACAGAGACAGCGTGAAGGCATCGACGCGAGAATCCGCGTGAAGGCTATCAGTGACTCCAGCCTTTCCAGCGAGGAGAAGCGCAACGACCTTATCAAGGAGTACAAGCGGGAGGTCGAGGCGCTGCGCAGGGCAAACCCCGACGACCCGCTGGTTCAGGAAGCCGTCGTAGCGAAGACAATCCAGAATATTCGGGACCGGAACAAAGACCCGAAAACCGCGACGTCGTCCATCAACCTCACCGACTTCAACGACTCGAAAAATCAGCTAACGCTGATCCTCAGCGAATACAAGAGCGCTCAGAGGGAGCTGGAAGCAGCGCAGAAAGCCGGCCTGCTCACACAGGAAGACTATCTGCTCAAGCGTAAAGCCCTTATCGGCAATGAGCGGGATGAGGTAACCGCAGCTTACCAGGCGGAGATCGCAGCTCTCGAGGCATCGAAGAGCCAAGCCAGCACTACAGCCGCCCAGCGCATTCAGTTGGACCAAAAAATTGCCGATGCCAAAGCCAGCATGATCAAGGCGCAAAAGGAGGCTGACAGCGAGCTTGAGGTGATCGCGACGAATGAGCAGGGGAGGCTTGCGAAGCAGGCCCAGGCCATCAAATCCTATACCGACGCGTTGGATCAGCAGAACGCCGCCCTGCGCCGTGCTGGAAGCCGTGCCGCAGACGGAGTCGGGCTTGGCGACCGCCAGAATGCGATCAATAGCGAGCTGAACGGCATCGCTGATCGTGCGAATCAGCAACGCTTAGATCTGGCTCGAGATAAGGCCGACCAGGCGCGAAACATGAGCGCTGAGGAATACAGAGCCAAGCTGGACGCGATCAATCGAAGCGAACGGGAGATGAGCGAAACCGTGCTCAGCAACTACGAGCAGTTGTCTGAAGCTCAGGGAAACTGGAGAAACGGCGCAACATCTGCGTTCAGCAACTATCTGGACAGCGCGCGTGATGTGGCCGGGCAAACCAAAAGCCTATTCACCAATGCTTTTAGCTCCATGGAAGATGCTCTGGTCAGCTTCGCCATGACTGGGAAGCTGTCATTCTCGGACTTCGCAAAGTCGGTATTGGCTGACATGGCTCGTATGGCTGCCAGAGCGGCTACGTCCTCTGCGCTCAGTTCGTTGTTTGGCATCGCTGCATCCGCTGTTGGCTCCTATTTCGGCGGCCCTGCTTCCGCCGGCTCGACGCAGGCTGGTTACTCCGGTGATCTGTCGGGCTTCACTCCGGGAAGCATTCAGGCCAAGGGTGGTGCGTGGTCTGGGGGCGTGCAGATGTTTGCCGACGGTGGGGCTTTCACCAATTCGGTAGTCAGCAAGCCGACCGCCTTCGGTATGGCTGGCGGAGAGACCGGAATCATGGGTGAAGCCGGGCCGGAGGCAATCATGCCGCTGACTAGGACAGCAGGTGGCAAGCTCGCCGTGATGGCGGTAGGTCGCGGCCAGAGTTCCAGCACCAACCAAGTGGTAATTCAGCAAAACATCGCCGTGCCGGATGGGCAGGGTGCTGGAGGCGCTGATGAGACCAGCAGTCAGGCCGTTGCCCAAGCTTACGCCCGGGCGGCCAAGCAGGGCGCTCAAGAGCAAATTGCTCGCGACTTGAGGCCTGGCGGCCAAATCTGGCAAGCCATCAACAAACGGTAATCCCCGCTTCGGCGGGGTTTTTTTTAGGAACATACCGCATGGAAACTTTCACCTGGGCTCCGGATAAAGAGCCTTCCGGTACGGTGAGTTTTCGCCGCAAGTCAGCAAAATTTGGCGACGGATACGAGCAGGTCGCTGAGGACGGGATGAACAATAAAACCCAGTCTTGGCCGCTGACATTCACCGGACCAAAGTCACGGATCGCTGAGATCAGGGCATTCCTGGATGCGCATAAAGGCGCTACGGCTTTTAGCTGGACGGAGCCTTTCGGGGAGTCATTGCTGGTGCGGTGCAGCGAGTATCAACCTCGGCATGCAGGCGGTGGTGTTTACCGGCTGGCCGCAACTTTTGAACAGGCATTTCACCCATGAGCATTGTCCCGATCAACATCGGTGGAGGCGCTAACGACGGGGCAGGTCAGAGTCTCCGCTCGGGCGGGGAGACCATCAATTCCAATTTTGCAGAACTCGATGTTCGGACAACTGCTGCACAGCTGGCCGCTGATAAAGCGGGTGAGACAGCCTCGCTCGCTGGGGAAGCAGCAACGGACGCCAGAGCCAGAGCTGACGCAGCCCAGGCGAAGGCTGACGCAGTCGCTGCCGAAAAGGGACAACCCAATGGGATTGCCACTTTGGATGACAGCGGCACCGTCCCTGCCAGACAGTTGCCCAGTTACGTCGATGATGTACTGGAGTTCGAAAGCGAGTCCGCTTTTCCAGCTACAGGCGAAACAGGGAAAATCTATGTCGCCGCTGACTCCAATGATCAGTACCGCTGGAGCGGCACCCAATACATTCTCCTCTCCGCATCGCCCGGCTCAACTGATGCCGTCCCGGAGGGTAGCGTCAATAAATATTGGACCAATGCCAGAACCGTTGCGAGCGTGCTCACCGGACTCCTCACGACAAACCCGGCTGTGGTGGCTGCAACAGACACTATCCTTGCCGCCATAGGAAAGCTGCAACGGCAAATCAGCGATGCAGTAGCCTCGCTCGGGAATAAGGCCGCGAAAGGGGCCAATAGCGATATCACCTCGTTATCAGGACTAACCACGGCGCTCTCTATTGCCCAGGGCGGTACAGGGGCGACTACGCTCGCAGCCGCTCAAGCTGCACTTGGGATCAACTCAGCGATCAATCTTCCTACCGGGACGAACCTCAACAATATTCAGGCCACAGGCTTCTACATGCAGCAGGCGAACGCTAACGCGACGTTGGCCCTGAATTACCCTGTCGCAGCCGCAGGATCACTTATCAGCGTGCAGCTCGGAAGCAGCATCACCACTCAGACGTACACCGTGTACAACACTGGTGAGCAATACGTGCGGTCCAGGTACGTAGCTGCCTGGAGCGATTGGAGATTGACCATCACTGACGCGACTGTGGGATTTGCCTATGCCTACCCGAACGGCGGAACAGAAGCAGCTCCCGCAACGGTGACAATCAACAGCCGTTACACGGTAGCCAACCCGTTCCCTGGGCATGAAGTTATCGTACAGGCGGAGATCCTGATAGGAGGCAAGTGGGGCGATGCTGGTTGGTTCTACAGCTCTGGCGGCTACGGCACCAAGGGCTCACAACTGGACTTGAACACCTTGGTCGTTCAGACGGGGGCTACCCGGGTGAGCTACACATCCAACGCCAGTGGCGACCCCTTTGGACAAACAGCCACAGGACTGACGTCCGCGACTTGTCGCTTAAAAGTCTGGAGAGTCCATGCATGACCTTGTGCGTTTACGCTGAGATTGGCAGCAATTTTCAACAGGTGGGTGGGGACTGCCCTAATGGTTGGATTCAAATGAATGGTCAGCGTCCCGATGACAAAAACACCCTGCTTTACACCGCATCGGAGAAAGGCGAGTGGGTTATCTCCGATAGGACGCTGCTAGAGATCCGGATGAAAAGGGAAGCGGATTGGGCATCGTCCGAGATGGTCGTTGTGGCCGAACAACTCGTGATGCTTGAAGACTCTGACCCTGCCGCCTTGCCTGGGACAGATCGCCAATGGCGGGATTATCGAATCGCGCTCAGAGCCTGGAAGGAAGGGCACCCTGACTTCCCAGACGAAGCAAAGCGCCCAAAACGGCCCATCTGATCTCCACTCGCCTGATTTGAATTTTTCCTGAGGACACTCTATGCCGATTACGGCTGATATCCAGACGCTGGAGCCTGGCGCTTGGGTGGAGCTTTTTGAGCTCGATGCAACGATGCTGGGCGCTGAGCTTTACCGCTTCCATGGCTACCCACAGCAGTCCTCGATATTTTGGCAGGGCAAAGAGTATTCGCCTTGGCCGATCAAAGCTGAAGGCTTCGAGATGACGGGGCAGGGGACGCAACCGACGCCGACTCTTTCCGTGGGCAACGTTGGCGGCTTTATCACAGCGTTGGTTTTGTATTTCGAAGATCTCGTCGGCGCGAAACTGATTCGCCATCGAACCTTGGGCAGGTATCTCGATGGGCAGCCCGAAGCGGACCCAGAGGAAGAACTTCCACCAGATATTTGGTATGTCGAGCGCAAGGCTGCCGAGGACAACGAAGTCGTCCAGTTCGAACTGGCGACGGCCCTGGATTTCGCTGGAGTTCAACTGCCTCGACGACAGATCGTAGCCAATGTGTGCTGGTGGCTTTCCTGTGGCGGGTACCGAGGTCCATATTGCGGCTACAACGGGCCACCCGTCGCGGACGAGAACGATGTCATCGTCACTGACGCCGCCAAGGATAAGTGCGGCGGTCGCCTGACTAGCTGCAAGCTACGTTTCGGCGAAAATAACCCCCTCCCATATGGCTCTTTCCCCGCTGCGGGGCTGCTCCGGACATGATCTATGAACAAAGCAAACAGAGCGGCAATCGAGGCACACGCCATCGACGAGTATCCGCGCGAGGCGTGTGGGCTGTTGGTGAGGGTAGGCCGGAAAGAGATCTACGTTCCATGCCGCAACATCGCCTCGACGCCGAACGAGCATTTCCGCTTGGCGCCTGAGGATTACGCAGCCGCTGAAGACAGGGGCGACATTTTCGCGGTGGTACACAGCCATCCCGATTATCCTGCCACACCGAGTGAGGCTGATCGCGTCTCCTGCGAAGCGTCGGGCTTGCCCTGGCACATTCTCGAAGTGCGAAAAGGCGATGACGGTGTAGTGCGAGCTGGGAATTTGATGAGCTTCGCGCCGGTTGGGTATCAGGCACCTCTGATTGGCCGCAAGTTTGTCCACGGTGTGCATGATTGTCTCAGCATCATCCTGGACTTTTACCGTCGTGAGATGGGTATCGATCTTGGCAGCTATGAGCGGGAAGACGGTTGGTGGGATAAGGGCGGCAATCTCTATCTCGAAAATTTGCCCGCGGCGGGCTTCGAAAAAATACCCGTACCGCAACATGGCGACATCGTGTTGATGCAGATCCGTTCACCGGTGCCCAACCATGCGGGGATATACCTGGCCGACGGTGTGCTGAGGAGTGAGCCAGAGCACTACCCGGCGCCCGGATCGATTCTTCATCACCTCTACAACCGCGACAGCAAGCGGGATGTGTACGGCGGGTACTGGTCTGAAGTCACCGTTGGTTACTGGCGTCACCGGGACGCAAAACCTTTGCTAAAACAGCCCTGAAATCCTAACGAGGTCATCGTTTATGGTGGGCCATGGCAGGACATGGTTAAAGGTCATCGACCCACCTGCCCGGGTTGATTGCAAATTTTTCGTGAGCTGTCAAATAGCTTGGCATTTCGCTTCATCTTCCAATCATGTGAGCGAAGCATCGCGTTACTACATCGCGATTCGTTGCGGTGCTGGGATTCGTACACCGGCCAACCGGTGATATCTTGGTGCCATCTTTCACAGGAGTGGTATTGATGAACAGAGGCGCAACGTTGCTGTCGGTTATTTTGGGGTTGGGGTCGATGATTGCATCTCTTGCCCATGCGGAATGGATGAAGTCAGAAATCAAAGACGAAATGCGCGGCACAAGCACTATAGTCTTCAGCCAAACATCATCCCCTCTGGCTGGCGACGGACCTAGCGTTACTTTAATGGTTTTAGATGATAAAGATGGAAAGCCGGGTGTAGTGTTTAACTTGAATAGTGGTCGAACTGAGGGGTGCCCCGCCGCCGACAACTCCTTTTGTAACGTGAATGTCAAATTTGACGAGGGAAAAATCACCGAGGAGCTTTTCGCGACGACAGATGGCAAACAACTGATCCCATCACAGGTAGTGGCGTTCGCCGGGTCAGTTTCGATCGCAAAAAAATTGTTTATAGAAGTGGAGTTGCAGGGAGTTGGGACTCGTCAATACAAATTCATTGTCGGCGACCTTGATATCCCCGTAGATCGAACTCCTTCGGTAAAGCTGCTAGGGTACGAGTTGGGCCGCAAATATTCTGACGTTCCATCGCCGCTGAAAAAAGTTAAGGCGAACGGTCTAGACGTATGCTACGAAGGAGAGGGCCTTACTGGCTTATTCAGCGCGGAACCGGTAAATAAGGCAACCCTCTGTTTCTTTAATGGCATTTTCTACAGTGCGGTCATCATTCCCGGGACTAAGGCTAGTTATGTTTCTGGAGAAAAATATCTGACCAAAATTTTCGGAAAACCTGACCCTGAGGCCCTCTATCCTTCTTGGCCGAACAAAGGTGACAATCTCTTAAATAAAAATACTAAGCGTGCAGCTTATTTCACGTTCAGTCCGAATTCCTATTACGACCCTCTAGTAATCACCGATGAGATTGTTTCTCCGCTCGTGCCATAGTGCTAGGGCGTGTCTTTCTATGAAGGAGAGATGAAATTAGCCCTAATGCTCCGTTAGGTCGTCTTGTCTGCCTGCGCTAGCAGGCAGACTTCGATCAACCGAAGCCGATCCGGTGCCGCCGTCTAAGCTTTTTCGCATTTCAGACGCCCTTTGGTGGTAAATCTGTGTTGGTAGTGACGCACGGTGAGGGCTGCGTTAGCACTGGCTGTAAGACTCCTGTGAACATCAACGGACGCCGAGCTGCAGAAACCGGCTCAGGCGAGACCGCGTAATTCCGTGTGGCTCTAGGTGACCATATATTGTCTCGGCATCGTCCTGCGGAAGCGGCCTGAATGAACTTGACTCCACCATAAGGAGCGGCAGTTCAGGATATTCAAAGACTAAATGATGAGCATGGATGTATCACTCACCACGCAATAATAAAAAGCCGCCTTGGGCTGTTTTTTTCGTTCGGAGGAAAAATGTCGCAGTTGCTTGAGAAGATGCAAACGGTGATTGTGTCCAAGCAGTTAGCTGAAATCACTGGCAAGCGCGAGCACCGTATTACGACCGGAGCAGGCTGGCGCGATATCATCGGTTATTTCAAGCAGTTTGCTGGTTTCGAAAAATTTATGCTTGAGAGCAAGGATAAGGGCCTTCGTTTTGCCATTTTTAACGGCAATAGGAACATTGGAGAGGACGACCTCGGAAAGCCTACGGGGAGGGATGTCATCCGAATCGTTCCAGTTATTGAGGGTTCAAAGCGTGCCGGGGCACTACAAACCATAATCGGTGCCGTACTTATCGTGGTTGGCCTCGTCTACAGCCCGCTTCTGCCGGTCGGCATTGCCATGGTTGCCGGTGGGGTGATGCAAATGCTCAGTCCCCAGGCAAAAGGTCTGGGCACCCAAGACAGCCCAAACAACCGACCCAGTTACAGCTTCAACGGCCCGGTTAATACCAGCGTCCAAGGCAACCCTGTCCCGCTGCTGTATGGCCGCATGATCGTCGGCAGCGCCGTGATCAGCGCGGGTATTTACTCCGAAGACCAGATGTAACCGAAGCATCCATCACGAGGCCCGCCATTGAGCGGGCTTTTTTTTCGCCCAAAGGAAAGTCATGACCCAGCTAGCCATAGCCGGACGCAAGGGTGGTGAGTCGAAGCCGCGTCCTTCCGTTGAGGCTCCGGACAACCTGCAAAGCACCGCTTTCGCGCGAATTCTCGACCTGGTGAGTGAAGGTGAGATTCGAGGCTTGGTGAACGGCATGCAGTCCATTTTTCTTGATGAAACACCGCTGGCAAACCCGGATGGAACGCTGAACTTCAGCGGCGTCAGCCAAGAGGTGCGAACCGGCAGTCAAGATCAACTACACATCTCGGGCTTCCCCGCGGTGGAGAGCGAAATTGCCGTCGGTGTTGAGCTCCGCTCCGACCAGCCTTGGGTGCGCGCGGTAACCAATCTTCAACTCTCGGCAGTCCGGATCAGACTTTCCACTCCACGTCTTGCACGGACAAACACCACAAATGGCGACACCAACGGATACACGGTCCGATACAGGATTGAGCTGTCCACCGACGGCGGTCCCTTTGTGTCCGTGCTAGACGCGGCTTTCAGCGGAAAGACATCGACAAAATACGAACGATCACACCGCGTCGATCTTCCTAGCGCGACCAGCGGCTGGACCGTGCGCGTGATCCGTCTGACGGCCAATGCCACCAGCTCCGCGATATCAGACACCACCAACGTTGAGGCAATTACAGAGATCATCGACGCGAAGCTGAGATACCCAGGTTCGGCCATCGTCGGCCTGCAATTCGATGCGTCGCAGTTTCAATCGATTCCGACTCGCTCGTTCGATTTGTATGGCCGCATCATCAAGGTTCCAAGCAACTATGACCCAGAGACGCGCACCTACACGGGAGTCTGGGATGGCACCTTTAAAAGCGCCTGGACAGATAATCCTGCCTGGATTTTTTACGACTTACTGCTGCATTTCCGCTATGGGCTCGGCCATCTGCTGAACGCGGGGCAGGTGGATAAATGGGAGCTGTATCGGATCGGTCAGTATTGCGATCAGCCAATCCCCGACGGGAAGGGCGGCACCGAGCCGCGTTTCACCTGCAATCTGTACCTTTCGGTTCGCGCTGATGCGCTGCGCGTGCTCCAGGATCTGGCGACAGCGTTCCGTGGGATGGCGTACTGGGCTGCTGGTTCCGTCATGGCCGTGGCCGATATACCAGAGGATCCTGTTTATACCTACTCGAATGCCAACGTCATCGACGGGAAATTCAACTACGCCGGATCTGCCAAGAAGACGCGCTATACCGTTGCGCTGGTGAGCTGGAACGATCCTTCGGATTTTTATCGGCAGAAGGTTGAGTACGTAGACGACCAGCCCGGAATCGCTCGTTACGGCATCCAACAAACCGAAATCACAGCTACCGGATGCACGTCTCAGGCTCAGGCGCAGCGCGTTGGTAAATGGGCATTGCTTACTAACCGCCTGGAGACGGAGAGCGTCAGCTTCTCCGTTGGCTTGGATGGCACCTTGGCGCGGCCTGGTCAGATTATCCGCATCGCGGATAACGACAGGGCTGGACGCCGAATCGGTGGCCGGCTACGTTCTTCAACGCTCGACACTCTCGTGCTCGACGCGGATGTAACCGCCTTTCCGGGCGACACCATCACCCTGATTATGCCCAACGGTAAGGCTGTCTCTCGAGCCATCAAGTCCGTTGGCTATCCCCTGACTTGGGACAGCTCCGGCATCACGTGGGACAACGGCAACATCACTTTTGATACCACGGGTTTTCCGGCTGAGGTACAGCAAGTCGTGCTGTCGGAAAGCCTCGAGGCGTTGCCGCCGCTTCACTCCATGTGGGCAATCGACTCACCTGCCTTGGCGGTGCAACAGTTTCGCGTGATGTCCGTAGCGGAAGATTTTTCGGACACGGAAATCAAGTTCACCATCAATGCTGTACGGCACAACTCGAGCAAATACGGTGCAATCGACAACGGCAGCCGTATCGAGCGTCCGGCAATCAGCGTCGTTCCCCCGAGCGTTCAGAAGCCGCCAACGAACGTGACACTCACTAACGACCATTTCGTCGATCAGGGTAGCGCGATCAGCGTCATGACAATTACTTGGGGGAGGCCAGAAGCGGCAATCGCTTACGAGGTGTATTGGCGCAAGGACGAAGGTGATTGGATCTTTGCAGGCCGTACCGGGACGACATCGATTGACGTCAGTGGGATCTACGCCGGCAGGTACACGGCGAAGGTGCGAGCGATCAACGCGCTCGATATCGGCTCTGTTTTCGCAACCTCTGCGGAGACGGTGCTGAACGGAAAGACTACGCCGCCACCAGAAGTCTCCTCGTTCATTGCCGAGTCGATCGTGTTCGGTATCAAACTGAAGTGGGAGATTCCTCAGGGCGTAAACACTGCGGATCTGCAACGGACGGAGATTTGGTATAGCGAAACCAACCAGATCGTGGATGCCACCAAATTCGGTGACTACACCTACCCACAGACTGACTTGACCATCATGGGACTCGCTCCCGGAAAAACCTATTTCTTCTGGGCACGCCTGGTTGATCGAATTGGAAATATGGGCGCTTTCTTCGGCCCAGTCTTTGGACAGTCGTCGGCTGATGCCGGGCCAATCCTGGACTACCTGAACGATAAGATCACGGAAACCCAGCTCAGTAAGCACTTGCTTGAGAAAATCGATTCCGGCGGCGCCCAGGTAGAGATTGAGGCTCTCAAGAGCGAGCTTGCCGCGATGTACAGCATCAAGACCCAGCTTACTGTTGATGGGAAACCCTACCTTGCCGGGATCGGGGTTGGAGTAGAAAACGACGAAGGGATCATCACCAGCCAAGTCCTCATCGCAGCCAGCCGCTTTGCGATAGTCGATCCCAACGCTTCGGAGGTCTTTTATCCGTTCGTGGTGCAGAACAACACCGCTTACATCAAGGCAGCGTTTATTCAGGACGGATCGATCACCAATGCAAAGATTGGAGACACCATTCAATCAACCAATTATGTCCCTGGGGTGTCGGGTTGGAGGCTCAGCAAGACGGGGGGAATTGAGTTCAATGGAGCGGTCTCGGGTGGAGGCAAGCTCACGATCAATAACCAAGTTGTTCAGGTCTTCGATCAGGCAGGGCAGCTTCGAGTGCGTCTGGGGATCTGGTGATGCCAGCAGGATTAGAGGTTTACAACGCTGACGGCTCGGTGTCCTTCACAACCGACACGGTCACGGGGCGATACCTAGGATCGTTTTTCACCGGAACGGCAAATGGTTCTGTTTTTGTGCCTGGGTTTGCAGGGGGAAGCCCATGGTTTTTCTCTGCAAAAGGGGTAGGTGGAGGTGACACCACGGTTGTTTGCGTGCCATTCATCACCATTAATGGGACCACCATTTCGTGGAGCTTTTCCGACTTCAGGGGGCAGGGCACCACTGCGAATGCCCCTAGGGTCGGGTGCCAGGTTTTCTATGGAGTTAGGTAGATGCCAATAGGGCTTCAGGTATTCAGGGACACCAACACCCTTCAGATCGATTCAGATGTCCTGACGGTTTCGTTTTTGGGCAAATTCACTATATATGGTTGGACCCGTGGCTCGACCATTTATAGGGCTGCTTTAAGCCTGCCCAAGGCAACCAAGTTTGTCCTCTTCGGTGAGACGGCGGCTTCATCGTCCATTGCAGTTAGGAGCGTTGTTCTTACTGCCAGCAGCGCTGATTACGAGTTCTGGTCGAATACTGCCGACAGCGTCGTGTGCTACTGCTTTGGCGATGCTCCTGTTGTCCCGTCGCGTTGTGGCTTGCAGCTTTTTGACTCGGCAGGAAACCTCACCTTCGACTCGAACAACAAAATCCTCAGGATTTCCGCAGTGTATGAAACCAGTTCGGACACGCAGTCGTTCTCATTGCCGGTCGTGATTGGCCGTACCTACGCCTGTGGGATCAGCAACTATGACACGCGATATCGCCAGAATCAGGTAGGACAAAATCTCGCGTTCATGGTGATGATTCGGTCGGTCAGGGTGTCAGGTGGAACTGTCACGTCGGGGCTTCTAGCGAATCAAGGGCCGCCGACAACCAGCCCGCCTGCCAATTCACCGATTGGGCCAATGCCCGTGATTATGGTCGCAGACGTTACCGGCTTCTAACTCGTTCATCTCGCTCAACCCAATTCCAAGCCCGCCGAGAGCGGGATTTTTTTTGCCTGGAGAAATGTAAATGACTACAACAGAAAAGGATCGCGACATCCTCGCGCGCACGCTGTGGGCCGAAGCCCGCGGGGAGGGGCTGGCCGGCCAGGTTGCCGTGGGCTGCGTAATCCGCAATCGCGTGAATGATCGCAAGGACCGCTCCTGGTGGGGAGAGGGCTATGCAGGGGTTTGCCTTAAACCCTACCAGTTCAGTTGCTGGAACAAGAACGACCCGAACTATCCCTATTTGAGCGGAGCCAAGCCAATCCCGCCGAAGCAGTTCGCCCAGGCACAGCGGGCGGCGGATCTGGTGATCTCCGGCGCGGAGCCTGATATCACCAATGGCGCGACCCACTATTACGCGACCACGTTGCCGAATCCTCCGATCTGGGCCAAGGACGCCACCCAGACTTTCCGCCTCCGGCACCACATCTTTTTCAAGGATGTGCCATGAGTCCCGCCACGCTGAAGTTGTTGGTCCTGGGCGCGCTGGCGTTGCTGCTGTTCTCCGTAGGAGCGGGGTTCGGTGGGTGGCTGGCTGCTGCCCACTATAGGCCACTGCTGGACGCATCCAACAAAGACCTATCCCGGGCCACTCTGGCCCGTGACAACCTAGAATCGTTGGCCGGCGAGCAAGGCCGGAAGCTGGGTGAGCTTGTTCTGGCGGCTGAGTTGCGGGAGCGGAATGCCGCATTGGCGCAGGATAAGGCCAGGGAAGAGGCCCAGCCAGACTACGCGGTAGCCAATCGCCTCCTGCAGGAGCGAACCGGCGGCGCCCAGTGCACCGCGGCTGAATCCATCATCGATCGGGAGCTTGGCTTATGAAGGCGATGCTGCTGATTGGTGTGCTGGCGCTGGCGGGATGCGCCGGTCGTGAGCCTGAGATTCGAACGGTCCGGGTGGAGATTCCCGTGCAGGTGCCATGCAAGACCGAGGAGGTGGCGGCACCGCTCTGGGCAGCTGATGGGCTTAAGAAGTCCGACTCGCTCGAGGTGAAAGTCCGGGCGCTGCTGGCTGAGCGCCGGCAGCGCATGGGCTATGAGCGGGAGCTTGTCGCAGCAGTTTTAGCGTGTCGGTAACGGGTTAATATCACTGACGACTAGGTGGGACCTATTCGGCAGGTAGGTTTGTTAAGTGTTCCTCCGTCATAGGTGAGCTTCTGCACAGCACCGCGTGTACTTTGTGGGCAAGCATTCCCTCGATAAAGCGGCTGTGAAGGTCGTACTTAGCAGCTTGAGCACCTACAACGCTGCTGTGGTATCCCATTTGGCGTACGTACCTAGTAGTGCAGTCGATCTCAATCATGGTGTAGGAGGTAAAGTAAGAGCCTACGCGGCGAATAACTGCCTGGACGGTAGGCCCGGTCTCAATAGAGGAAATGATGGAGTACTCTGAATCATCATCATACGACCATTTGTAATCCAGCTGCATACCTGCAGCTGAAGGGAACGTTAGGCAAGAAGTTAAAAAAAAAGTGGCGATTCTCATTTTGATCTTCCTTGAAATAGGCTGCAGGCCATCAGGCCTTTTGTAGCGTAGTCGCTGCTAGAGCCAAGGTTGATCGATTGGGTGTTATGGCGACGAGTGTCAGATGGGTAAACCAGCGACAGGGCGAGCTAGCTCGGCCCCCTTGGTTGCGCGCGTTGCCGATAACGTGGCTAACCTTGAGCCACTCGAAGGCTTCGGCCGGTTCGCCCTTGTGCAGCACAATCTGCTCCGCGCCCTCCTGCGGCGTAGCTGAGTCAAGCCACCACGGGCGGTTTCTGCGGGATCACGACGGGGTGCCGGTCATGAATGTCGACATGCCGCGGCGCCGTCGGCAGGATTCATGGAGGAACAAGAGCCCAACTTGACCGAGCGCATGCTCAACGAATTATCTCCATTACCGACGATGGAGACGGAGCAATAATGAAGCTTGCTGCTTGACAGGCATATTTGAAAGAGCTCACGCAATATGATCAATGACGTAGAGAATTATCCAGTGCCATTTTGGCATCAGCCGTGATTGCATCTGCCTCGCGCTGACTGATGATGTCGCAGTGAACGTAACCGTTGAGCATCATGATCAACTGGTGATAGTGGAACAGCGCGGATCCGTGACCGATCAAAATGCTGTGGATTTCCGCCTCCGCATATCGCAGGACTTTTTGTTGCAAACGCTGTTCAGTCTTCAAGGTTATCTCCTTTTAGGTCCCCCTCGATGGACCGGTAATGGGATCCACGCTTTGGTTACCGACGGACGGTAGCCTACAGCTTGCTGCCCTACCGGAGCTAAGGCCGAATTCCCATAGCCTATCCCATAAATTGGAACGTTGCCGTGATGCTAGGCTCAACAACGTGATGATGTTTGGGAGGTAAGGACGATGGCTGAGCTGGATAAGGAGCAGGCGTTGAGTGCATGGAGAGAGCTCCTCAGGCGGCCGGATAGCCGTCCCGATGCTGAAAAACAGTACCATCTTCTCCTCCGAATTGCTGAACGAATATAGGCAGAAGGGGATAATCGATAACGCAGAATGGCGCAGGCTTGTTGAGAAAGTTCTAGCGTTGTACGCCCGGTCCATCAAGGATGAATCGAACGAGTGTTAGCAACCAAAAACAGAAACCCGCCTAGTGGCGGGCTTTGTATTGCGGTGGGGTGGTGATGCTCAATTGATTGCCAATATTTCCCAGTGGTTGTGCTCTGTGGGTTTTCAAGCCCTGTCGGGCTAGCTGAATGTCCCCAAAGATATGCGTAGCGAGGTTTTTCAATCCGGCTTCCCCTCGATAGTCACTTCTCACCAGACCCACCACTGCAAATGATTCCCCGGTTTCACCTGTTACCGTAAGAGAGGCAGTACCGTCACCCCATAAAACACATTTGACCATGCTACCTGGTAGCAAGCGTCCCAAGGCATCCTCTATTTCAGCCCTACTTAGTCTATCCATGGCGCAGCCTCGGGTTCGTAGGGTCCAGAGGATAAGCCAGAAAAACAGTTAGTAATATGGTGGCGCCGTGCCTCTCTGGGGTCAGCCGGTGCCGCCGGGAATCCGCCCGATCATCGGCCAGCGGTCGTGTATGAATGCATATTCCGGAGGAGGGGAAGTGGTGACTATGTACACGCGCCGAGCATCGCCTTCACCTAATATTAGGCATTCAAGCCCAAAGCCCTCGTTCATATCGAACCAGTGCGACACGCGATCCGCATCTTTCTCCATGTATCGCTGCACAAGTCCCAGCGCTCGCTGCGGGTGATACTTTTCCCATCCCCCTCGTTCCACCGTCTCTAGTTTTGCCCACCCACCTGATGGGCCTGTGCCTTTCTCCTCTCGACGGCGCCCCCATCGCACCCAGCCAAGATCCGTCCCGTCCTGCAGTACCACGGGAATTGCTGCCTTGGGGTTCGGGAAATACACCCTGACCCGTTCATACGCTCTGTTTTTGTCCGCTGCCTCAACTCCGCCGCACATCTTGCACCCCGGGTTCGCTGGTTATTTCCAGTGGACCTCGACGCTCCAAGGGAAGTTTACCTGGGCATTTCAGTCTTTCGACGAACCCTAAGCCGTTGCAAGATAGGCAATCGTCGCGCTCGCCAAACCGATCCAAGCACGATGAACACAGGACGAACCTTGCCAGTTCCGCAAACGGCCTAAGCTGTTCCATTAGCACTAAATTTCGATTTTCGCGCGCGGTTTGCAGGGCATCGACAAGCCACCGGTAGACGTCTGGATCTTCAACGGGCGTATAGACAACTCCTAAGATCATTCTGGCTGTCTCAACCAAGTCAAACTGGCGACCATGATCCAAGGTAAGGAAAAACCTCTCAATCACGCCCGTGGTTGGCGCCGCGCTGTAAATCAGCTTCAACTCTCCAGCTTGGCGATACACATTTCCGTCGTAGGGGCGGATGCAGCCGCCCTCGCTTTTTTCCGAAAAGGTTGATTGATGAATCGTGCCAAGGTTCGAGGAGCCGTCTCGCGCGACGACGTCGTATTGAGACGCGCCGTGATACAGGACCGTCGTCGATTGCAGCTCTTCAACTGCGAGCCAGTATGCGGAGTTCGCTAGTTCATCCATGCCAAACTGTTCGTCTCGATCAATCAACCGCTCCTCGGCCAGCCTTGCGCTTGCAAAAAGCAGGCTGGACCGATACGCCTCGGGGTTCTGTGACCAGAAGTCGTGATCGCCGAGCGTATCGCGCCATTGCTTGATTCTCAGCGCTTTGGCTTGTTCAAGATTCGTGGGAGGTCGCTTGCCTGGTTCTGTATGTGCACAGCATCCAAGGCAAGGCAATACTTACGAGGGCTAGGCGACGAGCTGCGTCGACGGCAGCTTTCGGCCAAGAGCGGACGCTCGGTGTGCGTTTATCAACGCAACGATCATCTACCAAACGCTTCAAAAAAGGCGTCGTTGTAGACCGTCGCCTATCGCAACGTAATTAGTCCGTTACTTCTAGATAAACGTGCCGTTTCTTACCGAGACTGACATGCCACCGCGATTGGGTGGCGTCCAAAACCTCATCGCCAGACTGGAGTGCTTTTCCTTCCAGCCTCAGACCTCCGCCTTTAGCCAAACGCCTTACGGCGCTCAGCGAAGGCGCCAAACCACACTGCGCTAGCGCTGTGGCTATAGTAAGGCCTTGACTCAGCTTCGACCGCTCAATAGTGAATACAGGCAGGTCAGTTGCCTGCTTGCCACCTGCGAATAGGGACTGAGCGGCGGCATTGGCTTGTGCAGCAGCCTCTACGCCGTGGGCAAGCCCGGTAACGTGGTTTGCCAGAACAATCTTTGCTGCGTTGAGCGCGGCGCCTTCGACGCTGGAAAGGCGATCTACCTCGTCGAGCGGCAATTCCGTAAAGAGGGCAAGAAAACGGCGGACATCGCGGTCGTCGCAGTTGCGCCAGAACTGCCAGAAGTCAAAAGGCGACAGACGATTGCCATCAAGCCAAACGGCACCGTTCAACGATTTACCCATTTTCTTGCCGTCGGCTGTCGCGAGCAGCGGCATGGTCAATCCGAAAAGCTCACGCCCGTCACGACGGCGGCCCAGCTCTACACCGTTGATGATATTGGCCCACTGATCAGCGCCGCCCAACTGTACGGTGCAGTCGTAACGCTTGGCCAGTTCAGTGAAGTCATGCGCTTGGAGCAGTGTGTAACCGAACTCTAGAAAGGACAGCGAATTTTCGCGATCCAGTCGCTGACGCACGGCGTCAAAGGTCAACAAACGGTTGATCGAAAAGTAGCGTCCGACGTCATTCAAGAACTTCAAATAGCCGATTTTATCCAGCCATTCGGCGTTGTCCACGACCTCACCTGCTGACTCTCCCAAGGTGAGGTAGCGCCCAAATGTACGGGTGATGCCGGCAATATTTTCATCGATTTGCTCGTTCGTGAGCACGGGCCGGCTTTCATCCCGAAAGCTTGGGTCGCCGATACGTGTGGTGGCACCACCAATCAGCAGGATCGGGCGGTGCCCTGCCTTTTGCAGCCAGCGCATGAGCATCAGACCCTGGAGATGGCCAACGTGCAGGCTGTCTGCCGTAGCATCGAAGCCCAGATAAACTGTGCGCGAGCCGGTGGCCAAGTGCGCGCGAAGTCCTTCGAGGTCGGTGGACTGATGGATGAATCCCCGGCTGGAGAGTGTCGCGATGAGATCAGTATTAGGAGTCATCATGTGTATCCGAAACAAGCGCAATGCCCATTAAGCACTGCGCGAAAAAAAGGCATAAAGCCAAACACGCACGCCACCAGGCGCAGCGCCGTTCAACTTAAGCCTACGCAGGCGCAACGCCCTGAACCAACGGTATGCCAGTGAGGCTGATCAGTTGCCGTAACGCATCGAGACGGCGTGAATAGGCCGCATCGTTCCCATAAATAAGCTCGACGTGAAGACTGTCGATCAACGCCAGGTAGGCCTCGGCAAGCAAATCGGCATACTGAGACGTGATCGCCGGAGACGTCAGTTCAAGGGAGGCCTGAAAACGCTCTCGAACGGCCACAAGGTAATGTTCGAAACCTGATTTCACGTCCCGCTCAATTGGTGCAGGAGGGTAAAAAGCCGCCCGCAACAAAAAGCGCAATGCGCTGCTTTCGGCGTATCTGAGTTGAAGGTTAATGACGTAACGCTCACCGGGCATTCGGCCGGCTTGCTCTGCTGAGAACTGGGCCTCGACATAGTCTCGTTCGCTTTGCAGCGCGAGATTGAGCACAGCGGTGTACAGCTCATCCTTGCCTGTGAAGTGTGCGTACAGCGAGGCCTTCTTGATGCCGGCGCTGCCGGCAATATCGTTCAGTGACGCCGCGTCGTAACCGCGATCTGCAAAGTGCAGCAAGGCAAGCTGAACGATTCGCTCAGCCGCCGGAGTTAGGTTTCTCGTAGTCATCAGTTGCTTCCTTCAATGGCTAGCTAGGCTGAATGTTGCGTCGCCGTTCTTAGGAAGGCTCACCCACGTCAGCAAGCAAACCAGCAGCGCGCTGAGAGTCAGTAGCGCTGTCCAGGCGATGACCCCGTGATCCAGCACTATTGCTGAAATTGGCGTAGCGCTCGAGGAAACAGACAGTTGGAAGGCCCCCAGCAGCGCAGCCGTTGAACCCAATGCACGCTCTTGAGAGGCCATGACGAGCGACATCAATGTCGACTCTGCAATGCCCAACCCGAACAACGCTACTGCCATACCTGCCGCAATCCCGGGTAGCCCGACCTGCGTTGTTGTGGCCACTAATGTAGCGAACGCGCCTAGTACTATGCAGCCCACGCCGATCCACGTCAGGCGGTTGAGGCCCAATGTTGTGATGAGTCTACCGGCGATCATCGCGCCACCCAGAATGGCAAACCCTGTTACACCAAACATGATGCCGAAGGCTTGCGGCGTTAATCCGTAAAACTTTTGGTACACCAACGTTGCCCCACCAATGTAGGCGAAAAGGAAAAAAAACACCGCAGCGACTGCCAGCGTTGGTAGCAAAAAGCGACGGTCGCTGCCGATCGTTAGGTAAGTACGGCACGCAGCACCCAGGCGCAGAGGCTCACGGTTGTTAACTGCCAATGTCTCCGGGAGATTCAGCCAGCTGCTGATCAGCACTGCAACGCCTAAGATTGCGAGCGTGAGCATCACTGCCCTCCAGCCAAAGTATGAGTCAATAAACCCACCCAATGCCGGTGCCAGAATTGGGGCCAGGCCTTCAATGGTCATTAACAGAGCGAACAGCTTAGTGGCCGTCGCTCCTCGGCTAACATCCCGGACAGTACTCATGATCACGACAAGCGTCATTGCGCTTCCCAAGCCTTGCACGAAGCGGAAACCGATCAATGCTGACAGGGTCGGCGCCCACGCTGAGCCCAAGGAACACAAGATAAACACCACCAAACCAATCAAGAGCGGTTGGCGGCGCCCATATGCGTCCACGAGCGGCCCGAACAATAGCTGCCCTGCACCCATGGCTAGCAGGAAAAACGTCAAGGTGAGTTGAACGCTTGCGAAGCTGGTGTCGTAATCTCGGGCGATTTCAGGAAGGCTTGAAAGGTACATGTCGACTGCGGAAGGGCCCAAGGCTCCGATCACGCCTAACCCGATAGCCAACTTCACGGGGACTCGTTCTTGCTGCAGGGCGTCCATCTCTCAACCTCTCCGAATTTGCTGCCTACCGGTCGGTAGGAATGTGACATTCTAGGTATTGTCTAGGCGCGGGTCAACTTTGTTGATGAGCTTCAGACGTAAGTGGCAGGCGACTGGCATACGGCGGGCAGACTGGGCGTGCCGCTAGAGAAATTCCCTGGCGCAGAGCTACGCAAAGCCAAACTGAGCAAATTTATTCTCTATTCTGAACGACCGCACCTGGCCGTGAGCGACCGCTTACGAACGTCCGCTTTTGGTCGACTGCTGCCTCTTGAGGGGCAGGAAACGACCCAAAGAAGCTATTCCCACATCACCTTGTGATTGGTGGCTTTCCCCTGGTGGATGCGCGTAATTTCTTCGGAGTTCAGTCAGAAATTGACGGTCCACACTTCTGCTATGGTCGTGACCATACCGTTTCAAAGAGATGACCGAATGTCATTCGTAGACAGGTTTGTCGCTGAAATATTGTCTCTACAGATTGCGCTGTACTACTCGCGTGCTCGATTGGAAGCAGGGACTGATAGCGAGGCGTTGCACGACCTTAGGATAGCCGTGAGGCGAATCCGAAGCTTGCTCCGGCCGATGCGCTCTCTGAGCGAAGTCGCGGCGACTGAATAATGCTGCAGCGGACGTGGGGAGGCTTACCACACCCGCTCGCGATCTTGAGGTAATGATTGAAGAATTGGAGGAAAGAAGCTTTCTTGATCAGGCTCAGCTCAGAAAAGCACGCTTGGCAACAGGCTACTCCAATATATTGGGGAGCCCAGCCCTCAAGAATCTATATACTCAATTGGATGAATGGCCTTTCGCCTTCCGCTCAGTTGAAGTTAAAGGCGGCTTAAAACACCTACAGCCCCAAATTGAAAAATCGCTTAAAAAGCAGATTGACCGTTTGCATGCTGCGCTGGACGACCCTGGACTTGATCGCCGCGAGTTGCGCATTCTGGTAAAGAGGACTCGCTATCTCACAGAAGCGTTTCCCAAACTGTCACCGCTCTCGCGTAAAGCGGCGAGTTCTCTGAAGGCCCTGCAGTTGGCTTTGGGTGCCTGGCATGACCATTTTTAATGGTACCAGAAAGTCTTGACGGAATCTGACCTGCGGCCACTTGAAAAGGTTTGGCAGCACTACGCAGTTACAGCGCTTGAAAAAGCGGAGACCCAATTATTGGACCTGGCGCAGTTGCTGCCACAATTACCTGGCAAAAAAACTGCCCCAAGTGGCACCCAAAAAAAGCATACGTTTAGTAGATTAAGTATCACCGCCGGAAGGCTACACAGATGCTGAGAATCTTTGGTCAGAGCATCTGCCCCGTATAAGGCTCTGACTAAATACGGGGCTCGGTCTTCCAACATGGCAGCTCTGAAGCCGATCTAATCACTAACGGTCCGGCTAAGCACTCAGACGTGCCGTCACTTCATTCAACTGCCCTGATAACTCGTGAAGGTTCCGGCTTGCCGCTTCGGTGCGCTGCATGTTGTTCAGGTTGGTACTGGCAATCGTGGTGATTTCAGTGAGGTTGCGCGAGATGTCTTCCGCCACCGAGGTTTGCTCTTCGGCAGCGGTGGCAATCTGGCGGTTCATGTCGCGAATGGCTTCAACAGCATGGGTGATGCGCTCCAGCATCGCTCCGGCCTCATTCACTTGCGCGACACTTTCTTCACTGCGCGACTGGCCACTTTCAATGGCCTGAGCCGCGTCCACCGCGCCGGTTTGCACCGTTTGGATGATTTGGTTGATTTCGATGATCGACGCCGCCGTACGCTGGGCTAGGTTTCGCACTTCGTCGGCCACGACCGCAAAACCGCGTCCGGCTTCACCGGCACGGGCCGCTTCGATCGCCGCGTTAAGCGCCAGCAAATTAGTCTGCTCGGCGATGCCGCGAATCACTTCCAGCACCTTGCCTATGCGGCCACTATCGGTTTCCAGGCGACGGATGACCGTGGCTGTGTTGGCGATCTCGCCACGCATTTGGGTGATGGTGTGAATGGTGCCCCGCATGACTTTTTCGCCCTGCTGCGCGGATTGGTCGGCATCATTGGCGGCGCGTGCGGCATCGGCTGCGTGACGAGCCACTTCCTGGGCGGTGGCGGACATTTCGTTCATCGCCGTAGCCACCTGATCGGTACGGTTGAACTGCTCGTTAGTGCCGCTGGCCATGAGACCGGCGATGGCGTTTAACTCGCCACTTGCGCCGTCCAGATCCTTGGCGCTGCGCTGCAAGCGGTTGAAGGTTTCGGCGAGAAAGTCGCGCAAAGTGTTGGCGGCTATGGCTAGTTTGCCCAACTCGTCTTCACGGCTGCTGGCCACGCGTTCGGCAAATTTCCCTTGGCTCAGTTGCGCCACGTAGTCGATCAGCTTGCGGATGGGGTCAACCAAGTTGTGGTTGATCAGCCAAAGGCTCAACAGGCCGATCAACAGACCCGAGGCGAGCATCACGATAATCCCGAGCATCACCGTGCGATTTGCAGCGGCGCTGATCAGTGTAGATTGCTCGGTGCCCTGCTTGCGCAGTTCGCCAACAAGTTCGCTCATCTGATCGCTGGTGGTACGGTCAACGCCTTTGACGGCGGCGTCGCCTGCAGCGGGGTCTGCACCCGCGGCGATATAGGCATCGCGACCTTTCTGGTAAGCGCTGCCCAACTGACGGTGTTCGTCACGCAGGCGTTCGATGCGGGTCTTGAGTTGGCCATCCAGTCCTTTCTGGTTAGCCAGTTCACCAAGAATCCCCTGTACGTCGCGCTGACGGTCTTCGAATTGCTTCCAATATTTATCCAGGTCTGCCGGCTGCTTGCCCCGTAGTAATACGTTTTTCCATTCCTGAACCTGCACCTTGAATTGCAGGTTGGCCTCGTCGATCAATTGCGAAGTGTGTAGCGGACCTTCGATCAAGTTGGCGTAGTTTTGCACGCCGTTGGACAGGAAATGAAAGCATGCTAAAGCAATCAGCAACATCGCCAACAGGCTGCCGCTCAGCAGCGCGAGGATTTGAGTTCTCAGGGATTTTTGCAGCATCGGATGATACTCATGACAGGAATGAAGTACGCCTGGTTAGGCGTAAAAGACGTCCAAACATCCCTGTCTGCGGTTCCGGTTCGTGGCCGGAGCCGCGCAAACTAACATCTGCGTCATCGGCGTGCCAGAGCGGTTCTTGAGGGGAGTCTGACCGCTGGTGCCTTGTAAATTCTCGGTTATCGTCCTCCCTATGATTTCCGTTGGTTTGGAGATCAGATGAATGACAGCTTTTGGCCGGGAGCTGCCTGTCGCCTCCGCGATCAATGAGCGACTCTGTAGGGGCAGGGCTGCGTCCTTGAACTTAACGATACAATCCCTTCCAACCAGACAAGTCTGTTCCTGTATTACTTTCGGGAAAGCAGCCAATGCCATGGCACCATTGTCCTATCGTCCTTGAACGTGGACAGCTAAGCTGCAGTACAGCAGGACAGCGCGGAGATAAACCGAGCGGGGCTAGGAGGCGCGGTCAAGTTGCGGGAGGGTGCAGCTTAATTGAGCGGAAAGGCGACAGTGAATGAAGTGCCGTCCTTCTCATCGGAGCTGATCGATACCCGGCCGCCATGTGCCTTGGCGATTTCCCGGACTATAAACAACCCAAGACCGACGCTGCGTACGCCATCTTCGGGGTCCGCGCCTCGGATCATCGGCTCGAATAATCGGGTCATCAGTGATGGCGCAATTGGAACACCATAGTTTTTGACCGATACATGGGCAGTGTCATCATCCACAGTTGAAGTAATCGTGATCGGCCGCTCCAGGTCACCATAGGTCACGCTGTTCCCAATAAGGTTACCGAGGAGTTGGTGTACTCGGTCCGCGTCAAGCTGCGCAGAGCCTGTCCCATTTGCGTGGTGAACAAGTTTGGCGTTGGGAAACGCAACGCGCAGTTCCTCGACGCATCGGCGGATAAGATCATGAAAATCCACGGCACGAGGAGAGACGATGATTCCTTGTCCGACCCGGGCCAGGGCCAAATCCAACAGGTCCGCGATTAAGCGTTCTGCACGGTTAGCTGACTGCGTTATGTAGCCGAGTATCTTGATTTTCTTAGGGAGGCTCTCGCCGCGTGCGAGCGCGTCTGTGCCCATTTTGATTGCTGTCAGTGGATTTTTCAGGTCGTGGCTTACTATTGCGACCATTTGCTCGGCAAATGATGCACGTTGCTGGGCTTTCTCGAAAGCCCTGCTCAGTTCCGCTTGAGCCAGACGGAGCTCCGTTTCGGCAGCCGTTTTCTGCTGCAGTAGCTCTTCGGCGAGCTTCCGGGCTTTAATTAACTCCCTTTCGTACTTGTCTCGATCATATAATGTGAAGAGCGCAAGTTCGTGCTCTACACCGTTGGTCCCGTCGCGCCTGATCCCGTTCACGAGCATCGTGACTTTGCTCCGATCACGATGCAGCAGGTCGAGTTTCACCTCGGCGACAGAGCCTTGCAACTTCATCAGTGGCGCCCAGTGCGTCTGATGAAAGATGCGCCCGCCCATTGTGAGCAGATCTTGAAAGCGCTTGTTCCGAAGCTCTTGTGCGCTGAAACCGATACAGTGCCTGAACGTAAGGTTGGAGCGCAGTATGGCCCCGTCCTCTGTCGTCACTACCAGCCCGCATGGCGCCTCTTCATAGAGTCTTAGCGGGTCGAGCAGTGGAGGCTTACCGTGCATTTAACCCTTTCCAAGGCTGTACAAAGCTACCCATGGCATCAGCGCAGGCGCCCGGCGCGCTCATGTGAGGGCAATGACCCACATTATCCACTAGGACGAGCGTGCTGTTGGGCATGCTGTCGCGTAAATAATCGCCGACGACAACGGGAGCGATCAGGTCGTCGGTAGACTGAAGGATCAGGGTCGGCGTAGCCAAGCCAGCAACGTCTCCTCTGTTGTCCGACATGAAGGTCACTCTTGCGAAGTGCTTGGCGATCTCAGGGTCGGTACGGCAGAAGCTATTGGTTAGCTCAGCGCCCAGCTCGGGCTGCCCAGGCGCACCCATGATGACCGGTGCCATATTGCTAGACCAGCCGAGGTAGTTGTCATCTAGAGTGTCGAGGAGTGATTGGATGTCTTCGAGCGTGAACCCACCCACATAATTGTCGGAGTCGATATAGCATGGAGATGGGCCCACCATGATATGAGCAGCGATGCGACCGGGTACTTGCCGGTCAGCTAAGACGTCAATCATCGCGCTTACGGAATGGCCTACCAGAATCACTGGCCCGATGGCGAACTGGTCAATGATTTCGTTAAGGTCTAAGGCGTATCCGTCCAGCGAGTTGTACTTTGTCCGGTCATACGCGCTGATGTCTGACCGGCCGGCGCCGACGAGGTCGTACACGACGATCCTGAAATGGTCCACGAAATGGCCTATGAGATAACGCCACATGGTTTGGTCGCAGCCGAAACCATGGGAAAAAATCAGCGTGGCTGGACCTTCGCCCATCACGTTCAGGTTGTTGCGATGTTTAAGATCCATGTGCATTTCCAGACAAGGTAATGACCAAGTCCCTCGGAGTGTATATAGGCAGGGTCGATAGGTCATTTATTAAGTTCATCGAGCACTCGTCCGCGAAGGGCTATTGATATAGACGCTGGCCTTTGTGGTACGGGTTTGGCCACGGGGTCGGGTGTAGATTATCGCGGCGGCTGTACGTACCCCAGCGACCTGGGTAATTTTCTACCGCACCGATAGCTTGTTCCTCCAACACGATCAAAGGCGCTGGCAGATAACCTGTTTGGGCGGTTGTACCAGCAGGACGCTCGCACCGTAGCCCGATAGCGTCAGATTCGCTCGCGGGAGTGGCCCAGACCAAGGATGTTTAGCTTGTAGGGGCGCCCCGGAAACCAGCGTATGAAACCGATACCAGGAATGAATAGTCAACACGACTCACTCCTATTGTTTCCCTGCGACCAGTCTCCTACTAAAATCTAGAATGAGACCCGCAGCTCGCAGGCTGGGGATCCGGAGCACACCATGTGTGACTAGGCGTCAACGTTGATAACTTGCTTGAAGAGCTGATGTCATGCGCTTTCGGTTTCCAAGAGTTTCCCGAAGCGCTCAGGAGTACGACATGCTAATCTTGATGAGCACACGCTCGATACGTTTCCTCGCGCCGTCTATTCGTGCGACAGCGACGGCTGGATCCTCAGATACATCACGGAGGTGCCTCGGCTGTGGCGCAGTGTGCTCGGACTCAGGCGTAATGGAGATCGTGACCGCGGCTCGTATAGCTGCTCTTGCCGGAAGGGGCGCCGCTCCCGGCTGACGAAGACCCGGTGGCAACGGTGCTCTAAACTGCGTTGAATCTAGGCATGTTGGCAGTAAATTTATAGGTCCAGACGACACGCGGCTGGTGGCTATGGTTAATATGCGCGCATTCGAAGATAGGCATGGCAAAATACAAGAAGTGATCGATTATTTGCAGGACGCCTCCGCGCTTCATGCCGTGACGGAGGAGCTGGTGTGTAAAGACACCGATTCGAAAGATTCCTTCAACAACGGTACGGTATGCCTGCACGGCGTCAGCTGTGACGGTGTAATTCTGGGTGAAGTTTTTGAATTAACGCGGCATGGATTGGGGTTGCGTTTGATGACGCGCTGTATAGAGCGTCGTCAGGACAAAAGGATTGAGCTCCCGTTTCTTGCTGCAGGGATGGTTAGCCGCATCTCATTCCCTATCGGAGCGAACTACCTGTGAACGCTTTAAATGGAATCAGGGTGCTCGTTGTCGAGGACGAGGGCGCAGTCGCCATGTTGATCGAGGATATGTTGGAGGACTTCGGATGCGTGGTCGTTGCGTCCGTTGCCCAACTCGGGAAGGCGTGCGACGTCGCTCGCTCGATTGAGGTGGATTTGGCGATGCTGGATGTAAACCTGGCCGGCCAGTTAGTCTTCCCTGTCGCCGAGATTTTACGCGACCGCGAAATTCCCTTCCTCTTTAGTTCGGGATACGGTCGCGCCGCACTCCAGGGCGAGTTTGCCTTGCGGCCCGTATTGCAAAAGCCGTTTTCGCAAGAAGAACTGAAGGAAAGAATTGCTGTTGCGCTGGCATTGACACAGGGAAAATCTATGAGAGCTAGTTGCGCTGAGCCTCGATAGTCCAATACTTCTGCTTTTCCTCAATGCTGCCTGTTTCATGAAGCTGGCCGCAGAGCAAACGCTTGACAAAAAAACCAGCTCTGGCGCATATCTTCGTTGAATCAATGCTGTTCCTCAGCTGCTTATGGCTGAAAGCGTATTGCCTTGAGCCAGGAATTCTGCTCATAGGTCTGAAGGCGTGCAGGCGATATCTGGTAGCCGCTAGCGAGCGCAATGTGACAGAGGACAATCTTCGTGCGAAACGGCCTCGGTTGGCCGATTGTGTTGAAAAAGTCGCCTATGGTTTGCGCATCAGGAAAGTACGCTTCCGAGATTGATTTTTTATTTTTGGCAGATGCTCCAGGACTCGGATTTCACGCAGCAGCGAAAAAAGGCTTTTTTCCCCTGAGCAGCAGCTTGGGCAGACCGACTATTCCAACAAAATCGGCCGAAAGCGATCATTCAGGCGTCATTAGAACCGCGAGCGCCATTTTGATGAACTCCTCGTTCATTTCGATCGTGTCTAGAGCTCCCCGTACGTTGTCGGCAACTTCAACTGAGCCGCGCGCCTCCACCCAGTTGGACAGTTCAAGAATGGCTGCCTCCAGGGCAAGCTGATTTTCATTTATTTTGTGTAGCAGCGAAGGGATTAGGTCGTGATTTGGCATCGGCAGCTCCTGGCTCATGGGTCAGTTTAGCAGCGCGTGGGGATGGGGGCCAGTTGGACCATGGGAGGAAAATACTGTAGGAATATACAACGCTAACTTATTGATTTTAAAGGGGTCTATAGCCGTTTTTGGCTGTGCATTAGACAAAGGTTTTTCTTTTTAAATCAATAGGTTAGTATGGAAGTACGGTCACCTTGACATGGTGGGGGTCGTTGGTTCGAGTCCAATCGCGCCTACCAAACAAAATCCGCTCTGCTGGGCGGTCTAGAAGGGCTCACCGAAAGGTGGGCCCTTTTTTGTTGTCTGTTGCGGCTGGGTTTGTTTTCTTTCCAATCAGCGAACTTCGAATACATAGGGATATGGTCATGCGAGTAGTCACTCTCGTAACGCTTTTTGGTGTCGGACTTGCGGGTTGTTCTGGAATTCCTTCAGTTCCATACGAAGAGCCTGCTCAATCCGAGGCAATTGCGCGTATTCGTGTCATCACCAACTCCGATGTGTACGGCGATAGCATCGTTGGCAGTTGTGCTCCTGCTACCCGGCACAAGATGGCTCAAGCCGGACGTTTCGGGCGTGACGGGACGGCGAACATCAACTATCCGCAGTACCTTCTTAATTCGGCAAGCATTGGCATGCCGAAACGAGTTTCGCCTACTCTTGCCCAGTACATCCCTGCCATTCGGATGGGCGAAGGGGCATACAAAGAGGTCGTAGCCGAGTATCGCGTCAGGACTGACCTTCCATTTCAACTTGCGACCCTGGGCGCGACCATAGGTGGCAATGGCAGCACTTACTGGTCCTGCGGTGGCCAGGCACTCGTTTATAAGCTGGAGCCAGGGAAGGATTACGAGGCTTTGGTTGGGGTGGGCACCAGGCCAAACAAAGATGGCGAGCAAGCGCTTCTCTGCGTGTTAGCGGTTCTCGAAGTTACCACTTTGCCTGGAACCTCAATTGTGATTCCCCGAAAGTTGGAGCCTGCAGCGCCTCCGCAGGTGGTTTGCAAAAACTGACGAGCTCAGCCGGCTGCCGAAATCCCCCTAGGAAAAAAGACGAAAAAGGGGACAGATTTACTTTCGCTGCGCTGTGAGTTCCGTCAAATGGATTCGCTTGGTTGGATCAGGAGCCGGCTAGAAGATAAACTCGGCCCATGTCCCGCTTTTCCTATCAAATGGTTTTCGCGTGCTCGCGGATGATTAATCTGCCTTCACCGTAAAAGGGGCTGAATCCGCTGATGTCTTTACCATCCACGAACCCGACTGTCTGAACGAACTCGCCGATGCATAGGTATCTTCCATAAACTGGAAATAAATCATCTTGCCGTCACGTACCTTGGCATGGATGGAAAACGGCGATGTGAATACGTGTCCCACTGCCACGGATCGGTAGGTGAACTTGCCGAAAACCGCAACATCCTCACCGGATGCCATTTTAGTGCTGATGGTGAAGTCTTCAATCTTCCAATAATCCGATACCTGCATGAATAAGGAACTAAAGGCTTTCGGGCCCTTGTTAGTTCCGGTCCAGGGCATGATTTTTTTTAATTCTGGATTGTCGAAGTTGAGAGAAACGTAAGTTGCGTCCGGAGCTGCCAGCTTCGCTGCAGCGGCTTCAACCTTATCGGGCGCGGTATTGGCCAGAAATTCCATGACTACCGATAGCGCAGCAGCAGCCTTCGCTTCGCTAGTGGACGGTGCCGCCACAGCGTTAGCAGTCGAAGCGTCAGGTGACAAATTGGTCTCAGACATGGTCATGTGCGTTCTCCGTTTTTAACTATTGTTTGCAGTACGTTGGGGGGACGGGGCGAATCAGGACTGGCTCTTGGATTTCCTCGACACAGGGTAGCGGCGGCTGCTCGAGCCGCCGCTACTGTCCACCCGAAGGTGAGGCCGGTCTTAGTTGGCGCCTTTTGCGACGGGTTTCTCCGGGTTGAACCCGTCATAACTTTGGAAAACTTCCATGAAGCCCGGGACGGTTTCCTTACGAGCCCAATCGCGCTGGAACTCGCAGTACAACTGGACGCGGCTGGTCATCTTGCCGCCGGCTTGCTCAATACGACGGAGCCCAGCCTCGTGGGCCGCCACCGAGGTACCGCCCACTGCGTCCACGGGGACATATACTTCGTAGCCTTCCAGAAGCGCATCAAGCGCAGGGAACGCCAAGCACACCTCTGTCCACAGCGCGGTCACGATAAGTTTGCGACGTCCGAGCGCTTTAACAGCCTGTTTGAATTCGACATCTTCCCAAGCATTCACGGTGGTGCGGTCGTAGATCGGAAGGTGACCGAGGACGTCCTGCAATTGCTCAATCGGTGGTTTGTTGAGGCCGGACGAGACATTCACCGTCGTATGAACGACTGGAACGCCATAACTCACCGCCGCTTTTGCAAGGCTGGTGATGTTAAAGACCAGTTCCTCGCGCGGCATCGAGCGGATGGAGGAGACCTGAATCGGCTGATAATCAATGATCAGAAGTGCTGAGTTCTGAGGCGTGATGAGATGGTCGGTATGTGGATTACGCATCGTTTCGCTTGTCATGGATAGCTATCCTTGTTGGGTGAAATGGAAGATCAGCTCATGCCTGTTTTCTTTAGGCGAAGCCGGTCCAAACTCGACATACATATGTCGAATGCCTTGGAGTGCTTTAGCTTTTTTAAGGGGCGGGTCGCGGTTTGGATCCGTGCGGCTCAGGGTGTAGCGATCAGGTAAAGCGAGGCTTTATGCGGGGCGCATCGGGCGGTATAGCCCCAGGCTCGACAGTGCGAGCCCCAGAACCCAGAACAGTGGGCCCGACAGGCCGGGCCACATCGAAACATAGCCGGGAAAGAGCATGTAAAAGATGAAACCGAGATCGACCACGCTGATGACCAAGAGGTTGATCCACCACCCGCGAACGTCGTTACGCCAGTTCAAGACGACTGCGACGATGAGCGCGATAATTGAAAGCCAGAAGAGATTCCAGGCGTCCTGCAGCACGCGCCCCCGAGGCATGCCTTCAGCCATGGATTGGCCGAGCTGATAGATGGACCAAGCGGCATTGACGTGTAGCAGAGCCCAGATGATGTACGCCAAAGCGCCCGCTTGGGCGAGTCGAGAAGTGGTGTTCGCGGCGACGTTCGGATGTGGCATGAGAGTCCTAGGAATATGGCGCTAGCAGTGGACGTAACGGTCTGACCGAGGGCAAACAACGAAGCCCCCTGAATCGTGAATTGCCCGACGTGCCTTGCGACGGCAGAAATCGAACTGCGGCAAAAGTACGCCAGTTCCAGTTCTCGAAAAACTACCAATCCAAGGATTGACTGTTCTCGTTTGGAGCACAATCGGGAAGTATTCAATAAACGGGCTGTCAGTTGATTCCTGATGCTGCGGCCCGCACAATCCGCCAATGGCTGACCGATTCGAAGATATGCGGGCGTTTGTTGCTGTCGTCTCAGCCGGCGGGTTTGCTGCGGGCGCGGAACGCCTCGGCATCGTCAAGTCGGCGGTGAGTCGCCGAGTTCGGGACCTCGAGGACAGGCTTGGGGCGCGGCTATTTGACCGGACGACGCGCCGTGTCCAGCTCACGGAAGCGGGCCGTGATTTTCATGATCGCGCCGTCGAGTTGCTTGCGGGGCTTGAAGAGGCCGAGGAAGCCGCTTCGAGCGCAAGCAAGGCGTTGAGGGGGCGTATCCGTATCGCCGCTCCGGTCTCATTCACAGCGCACTGCCTGGCACCGGCAATAGGCCAGTTTCTGAACCGCCATCCCGCAGTCTCGGTCTCCATCGACACCGATGATCGAACGGTCGATCTGATACGCAACGGCTTCGATCTCGCGATCCGCATCGCGCGGCTTCCAGACTCATCTCTCGTGGCTCGGCGGCTCGTTACCATCCGGCACGTGTGCGTCGCCAGTCCGGCACTTCTAGAGCGCCTCGGGACACCGCAAAGTCCCGTTGAATTGTCGCGCTTTCCGGGCGTGACTTATTCTAATGTCGAGAACGCTCACTATTGGAAATTCACCGGCAACGTCGTGCCATCAGTGACCAGCCGGCTCGACTTCGCCAACGGCGATGCCATTCGCGAAGCGGCCATCGCAGGGCTTGGCGTAGCGGTACTTCCAACCTTCATCGCCCATGACGCGGTACGGCGCGGAGCGCTTTCTATTGTGCTCGCGCAATATATGCGACCACCAATCGCAATGTATGCGGTGCATCCGTCAATGCGTAATCAAACCGCGCGAGCGCGGGCATTCATCGACTTTCTTGTCGATACGTTTGGCGGTGAGCCATTCTGGGATCGGGATCTGCTTGACAGTTAGGTTTGGAGAAAAAGGGACACAGAAAAAGGCAGAAAGGGGACGACAGAAAAGACTACAGATTTATTTTAGCTTCGCTGCATTACGAGTCGCTATTAATCGATTAGCTTGGATCAACGGCTGCACGGCTAGAAAATAAATCCGACCCCTTTTGTCGGGGTGGGCACCAGGCCAAACAAAGATGGCGAGCAAGCGCTTCTCTGCGTGTTAGCGGTTCTCGAAGTTACCACTTTGCCTGGTACTTCAATTGTGATCCCCCGAAAGTTAGAGCCTGCAGCGCCTCCGCAGGTGGTTTGCAAAAACTGACGAGCTCAGCCGGCTGCCGAAATCCCCCAGAACGGCTCACCGCCAAACGTATCGACAAGAAAATCGATGAATGCCGGCGCTCGCGCGGTTGAGATCAATGCTGGAGTCTTTAATCTAATTAGGCTGAGGTTAGCACTGGCAAGTCGACGAGAGACGCTGAGGGTTCTTGGATGGGCGAGCATCATTTCTCGAGTCAGGTTTGACCTATGAACTCGTTTTTGGCACCTCTGATGGCGCTCGCCCTGGTGGGCCGGCAGCTGAAGCTACCAAAGAGCCGCTTCAAGCTCAAAACGGCTCTTCAGGGACGGTAGCTTTTGCCTGGGCAATCATTTCGCATATAGGCTTGGTGCTGACACAGCTAATGACCTGTGGATCAGCTTTTCGTTTTTATGGCGCGATGATTGATCTTATAAATGGCGTATAGGAATTGGCTAGCTTAGTGAAGTGTACGAGGTGCCGGGGCTCGCTACGGTAAATCTGGAATCATTTGTCATGCTACTTAGATTGTCCCATAAGATCTCAGCATTCGCGCCAAGCTTTTCTTTGCGACGATAAATATTAATTTCTAACGCTATATCAAAATCGGCAGTGCCCGCCCGAACCAAATCTTTCCTTTCCAGATCGTTCCGAACGATCTCCAAAGGAAGCCATGCAACGCCTAATCCGGTTATCGCCATAGAACGAAGACCATCGGCCAGAGAGCTATCATGAATTTTACGAAGTGCTGGTAAGTTTGGAGCGACTTTTAACATTTTTTCAAGCGCCCAACTTAAAGAGCAATCCTGGCGGTAATGAAGATATGAGATTTCACCTCTAGGTGAACCAAGGCTATTTAGAGGTTCTCCTAGCAAATTAGGTGCGCTCACAGGAACTAGCCACTCGCGGCCAATTTTCAAGCATTCGAGTTCCCCTAGTGGTAATGTTTTATTAAGATGTTCGTTAATGCCATTATGTTTGTCATCAAAAGCGACGACAAAATCCACTGAGCGATTGGTTAGTTGCTTGAAACATTCAGGAAGATTGGCGAAGTCTATGGAAAAACGAGTGGCCTCTAACTGCTTGCTCGCCCTCGGCAACCAAGCCGGAAAAAACGCTCTCGACATGATATGTGGCGCAACAATAGAAATTTGCCGCCTGAACTTCTCTTGGGTACGGATAACCGAGTTTCTCGTTTTTTCTAACAGCTCTACAATTTCGACAGCAGCGATATGGAACTCGGCACCCGCATCGGTAAGCTCTAGCTGGTGACGTGCACGATCAAACAACGAAGCACCTAACCATTCCTCTAAAGCGGTGATCCTACGGCTCAAGCCAGAGGTTGTTACATTGCAATGTATCGAGGCTTGGGAAAAGCTTCGAACGCGGGCCAGCACAATAAAATCCTTTAAGGTCCGAAAATCCGTCATGTTGCTGATCTCGCAATTTTTTGGTGGTCGTATCATGACATGCGCAACCCAGGGTCTGAAAGTCAAAAAAAACCCTCTGGCATGAGGTTTTATCAAAAAACCTTGCTTAATCCGCAACGTGCGAAAGTGGCAAACTGATAAAACGTCAAGGCCCAGCCGACGCCGATACTGACAAGGTACTAGTCAGCCTACCGGCACAGTCGATTAGAGGGTATCTGGCCATTTGACAGGGAAGTAATATGAATAATCCACAGAACACTCTTATCTTAGGGTGCGCATCCACGGGCGCAAAATTTACGCCTCGCAACCATTATCTTACTGGGGATCAGCTTCTCGACTCTATTTGTACAGGCATGACTATTAAGGGAGGCCAAGACGCCATCGTTAACGAAGCGATCGAACTTTATGATCTCGGGTGCCGTTACTATCACTATCATGCTCGAAACCCAATCACGCAGGAGCAAACCACCGATAATGATATCTATCAGGCGGTGAGCCGAAATGTACAGCGCTCCTGCAAAGACATTCTATTGAGCTTCGGGGCTAGTCGCAACGGTAAAGAGGTTCAAGAAAACATCAGGGCTTTTGGGGAATGGGAACGGGTTAGCCAATGTGCTTTGCCTTTACATTTCGGCGGAGCTCATTTCGTCACCATCCAAGCCACGATAGAACTGCAGATCATATGTGAGTTGGAAAAGAAAACGCAAAAACTCGACTTTGAATATATGTACAGCTCTGCTTTTCTTGACGATATAAAAAAAATACGTGCCGTCTGCCCGTGTTGTACAGGCGACCATGGAAACAAACTCCACGAGTAAGTGGGCTGACTACGGTAGTACTTCACCGTCAATACAATTCCAAGTATATAAGAATGCGATTTCGGCTCGCCGGCAACTAGGGCTGTTCCATGAAGTCGAATGGGTACAACTTGCCCGGAGCTACGGCATGACTCGGTTTGCCATTGAACACCCATCTCTTCAGCTGGGCAGTTCTGGTCAGCTAAATATAATTCTGTTATTTGGTTTTTCCAGCCGCCTTCCGTTTCCGTCATCATATGAAGAGTTTTGCAACATAATAGAGGTGGCCAAGAGTCTGGAGTCTGATATTTCCAATCCGGATATTAAGAAGCGTAAGATAACTATCACCGTCGGCGCTGCGATTATTCCCCAGCAAGCTCATTTGCATTACCAAGAGATGGATATTGGCCTGCGGAAAGGAACCAAGATGTGCGCTTTAAGACGGCTTGCCACGTACGCCTGCCAACCCGGAAGTGGCGTAGATATCTTGCGTGTAGGCATGGAAGATACACCCTATGGTGTAGGCACGGAGGGAGAGGTGCATATGTGTGATAACCGACAGCTTATGGAGTATGTGCTTGAAGAGATGAGCTATAATGGTGTGGCGCCAGAGCTTAATCCAGAAGTTATCATCAACCGTATGGGGCTCGATATTGTCAGGGATGAACATCTCACAGCACAACGTCAAAGGCCTCTCGGCGTACCAGAAAATGCCGGAGCTTTTCAATGACTGATGTAAACGGTGTGCACCCAAAAGCCAGTTATCGCTGGGTTATTCTTCTGATCGCCACGGTGGCCCAAGCGAGCGCCTGTTTCTTTGTACAAGGTATCGGTGCTATTGCTATTTTCATCCAGCAGGATTGGAACCTGTCCACGATGCAAATAGGATTATTGGTCTCAGCTGCACAGTTAGTCCCCATTCTCGGCTTGCTAGTTGCTGGGGAGTTGTTGGACAGATTTGAAGAGCGCAAAGTTGTAGGTGTGGGAACGTTAATCGTTGCGGTTGCACTTTGCGCATCAACGCTTGCTAGCAGTTACCTGTCATTGCTTATGTTTTTGATTGTGGTCGGTGCTGGCTACAGCACCGCGCAACCTGGCGGCAGCAAATCCGTTTCTAGCTGGTTTCCAAAAAGCCAGTTAGGATTTGCTATGGGTATCCGCCAGGCTGGCTTGCCTTTGGGTGGTGCGCTTTCAGCGGCGATACTCCCCTACATTGCCACCCATTGGGGGTGGCAGTACTCCTTTTTAGCGGGGGGACTTGTTGCGCTGTTTGGAGCTCTGACTTTTTTAAGTTTTTATCGGTCTGCCAATGCTAACAAGCCCCCGCCGGTGAAAGCTGAAGGAAAGCAATTAAAAGCAGTTTTGGCTTCGAGATTATCCATGCTAAACGATCCTGCGATGAAGAATATTATGTTCTCGGGGGTTAGCCTTATTTCGGTCCAGTATGGGATTTTGATATTCACCGCACTTTATCTTTATGATTTGCTCGATTTGAGCATCACTGCCGCTGCCACATTGCTGTTGATTGCCCAGGGAGCGGGCATAGCGGGGCGTATCATCTTGGCTGCATGGAGTGATCGCTGTAGATCGGGCCGCTATTTCCCTGTGTTGATCTGTATGCTCGCAGTTATTTTTGGCTTGATCATTCTCGCTTGGGCTCCTATGCGTTCTTTCTGGATGTTGAGCGTATTAGTCGGCTGGCTCGGATTCTTCGGTTTTGGCTGGTATGGTCCTTGGGTAGCCTACGTTGCTGATTCTGCACCACCGGATAAGACTGGATTCGCATTAGGTTTAGCCATGGCGATAAATCAAGTTGCGATTGTCATAATGCCACCCGCATTGGGTTTCCTGAAGGACTTGTCTCATAGTTATCTGCCAGGGTGGAGCGTATTAATAATCATGACTCTAACCGCACTGGTTTGCACAGCCTGGAGCACATTTGGCCTCTCGAAATCACCGTCGCTGAGTAATAAGTAGCCGTTGGCTTTTTGAACCATTGCTAGGAAAGGGTCGAGCTTGAATACTCTCAAATATCTAAGTCATTCAGAGCTTTATGCATTAGCAGAACGCTCCCATTCCGTTCGTGACGTCTGCATTTGCACGAAAAAGGCACTGGTAGGGTGGGAAAGTCCTCTGATTTCCCTGCCGGAGACGTTATTAGTCGATATTGGTACGCTCATGTATGACGTCGAGGAAGAAATGACACTCATCGAGTATCATCCGAGCAATACTAATTACTGGTCGTTGGATGCTCCGATTGCACCGCTCTACTTTCCCTACAATCTATGCAAGATTTCTGAGTGCTCTATTTGCGGTCGCTGTTTCTTACGCTACACCGAGAGGGGGGCCTACCATATCGAGAACAGGATTCGTAGCCTGGACCCCTCCTTAATCATTAGTGCTCCTCTACCTCAGGTAGTTGAGGCTTCTTCATCATCTATGACATGAGCCTTGATGGCGCGAATGGCCGCCATGTAACCGCTGGTTCCGATGCCGACCTGACCCCAATATCCACATTCATAGCGATATCCCAGCTTCCAGCACCGTTCTTTGCCAAGCCGATCATCATCAGTCCAAGCCACTCCAGCGACTGGGCCACTTGCAAGCCACCGACATCCAACGGACGCAGGCCGAGGCTCGTGAGAAGGGCTGAAACGAGCGCCTTGGGGTTCGCATCGTCCGTCGCGATAAACGCGTCCAGACGTTCATTCTTCGCAAGGACGTGGCCGGACAGGGTATTGAACGCCTTGACGACATGTGAGTTGGCCGGGGATCATCCGCGACATCGTCTTCACTGGGAAAAAGACCTACGGCCAATTCCTAAAATCGGAGGAGGGAATCTGCTCAACATCGTCATGTGGAGCGCCAAGCACTATTCGCAATCGTACGTGCGCCCGGGCTCCAGGCTTTTTGAACAGTTGAGCCTAAACCCCGTACAGGCGATCGAAGAGGTGAAGACGCTATTGCGTAGGGGTGGATGTATTTTTCCGGCGACTAACGAATGAGCAGACGGCAAATAGCCATATTCCGCAGGATAGTGATCCCCGCCGCTTGGGTGTCCGGGCTTACGACGATAGGACTCTTGTGGGGCATGATACGGTTTTCGCCCGATAAGCTTACAGTCGAAGGCCGTCAGCTCTTGCTGGCTTCTTTTTCTATTTTTTTCCTCGCCACAGGGTATCTGATACGGCGCAAGAGACGAGCAAAAGCACTTGTAGCATCCATCAATTTAAAAGAAGGCTTGAGCCTGGACGATACTCAGCTGCTCGGCTATCCCAGCCCCCTGTTTTTCGTCTTTGACGTCTCTAACAAAAAACTCGCTCAATGCCAAAGCGCCGCCGGCGATTATCAAATTCGAGACTTCATGTGGGTGACGGGCTGGCATTTTGAGTGGCAACGGATCGACAGCAGGGTGACAGGCGGAGTTCTTCAAATAGTCGATGGGGCAGGCATGAGCGTTCCAGCCGACGAAATTCGGCGCAGATACATAAAGTTCTCGCTAATCCTGACGGTTGCCGATACGAGTCATCCTCTCTTGCGTTTTCCAATGAACCGGAGCGCAGCTGAAGGGTGGTGTAGCCGGTGTAATGTATTTTTCACGTGCTGAATACGGGAACGTGGGCCGATTTATTTAGCTGCGCTGAAGCCGTTTTTGGCTAGTTCAAGGAAGAGTATGAATACGCCCCAGCGGAAACAGGCTCCCTCGCCACGGGGATGGGTTGTCCTTGGCGGATACTGAGCCCGGTCAAGGCATCATAGAGCGTTTATTAGGACAGCAGGCAGGGCTGCGGCGTAATGCCGCTTGCCTCAACAGTCTCCTATATCGAGCCTTCCCCTTTTCCGAACGACCTCTTCCAGGATGCGGGCCCAAGGCATGCCGCTTGGCGAGCAACAGAAAGAAGTTGAGCGGAGGTGTCCTGGCCTGATCGCTCATCCGCTCGTCGCAGACATAGCACTTCCTGCCCAAGCAAGCCCTCTCAAATGTATGCGCAGAACTGCGCTGCAGACAGGAGAGAGATTATGGTGATTGACAATAACGGTCCGGAAGCGCCATACCCAGGGCCAAGTGAGGAAGCGCCTGATACAGGCAAAGGACATGGATCTGGTCTTGATCAGGCTGAGTCTGAGCCAAAGCAGGGCACTGGCGAGAGGCCAGAGGATTGGAATCCGCCGCCTGGGAACCCCGGATCCGACCAGGATGCCCAGACGAATCGTGGCAACGGCGGTGCGAAGTAAGCTACAGCGGATGCTGATGATTCCATGGAACCCGGCCACGGAGCCGGGTTTTTATCATCTGACGGGTGGACGATTGATTTGGCGTAGTTACTGAGCGAAGGTCAGCCAGTTGAAACTTCCGCCATTACGAGACGATCTCCTAAACATCATTGAACAGGAGATCAGTCATGAAGTGCTATCTGTGCGCGATGGAAGCGAAGCGGTCCGAAGCGGATCAAAGTGGAGAGCTTGTCGACTGCGGTGACTGCGGCACCTACAAAATTTCAAGTCTTGTGCTCAAAGAGTTGGAGAACAAGAAGTTCGATTATTCTAAAATGCGCGATGACCTTCACCGTCAGCGGCAGTTTAATGCTACTTCTGTCGCCGAGATCAACACAGAGACGGCCATCTGGGCTTGAGTGGCGCGCTCTTCGATGCTTATGCGCGCTTTCGGCTAGCAGGTGGTATAGGCCGCAACGCAAAAGGCCTCGAACCACCCTGAAAGAAGCGTCCATGAACATGCCAAAGAAACAGCCAGATAACAAAACGACAGCAAGCGCTGCCGAAATCGAGCGATCTATCCAGGCGCTCAACAAGATGGCTGAGCGCTTGTGGGGAGATGGCCGGGAAGCTGAAGCACAGGCGCTGTTAAAGGCTCTGGATGCGTTAAACCTCGCCCTTGATCGTATAAGAATCGGGGAAAGCCGTAGAGTGCTCCATTGAAGGCCTGATGTGATGCCGGGCTACTTTGTTTTATCGTCAGGCGTGAGTCGCTCGTTCAAACACCTCGTCCGCCCATTGGTTCAGGCTTTACCCGCCAATAGCTCCTTTCTTCGTGCGTTCCGACTCAATCAACATCCTGCCCCAACACCCATTCACTGAAAGCCCTCACCTCAACCTGCCGCTCCCGCGCCGGCACGCACACCACCGTATATCGCGCACCCGCCAAGCGAATCTCAGGCTGATAACCAACCAGTTGCCCGCGTGCAACCGCTTCCGCAACCAGCACATTACTGGCAAGCACCAGCCCATGCCCGGCGACCGCTGCCTGCAGAGCGTGCTGTTCCTCGTCATAGCGGCGCAGGCGCGCGTTTTGCAGCCAACCCAGGGTGCCGGACTTGGCGCACCATGCCGCCCAGTCCACCGTGACCTTTGTGCTGCTCAGCCAGGGGACGTCAATCAGTTCGATGGGCGAGCCCGCTGCGGGTGGTTGCCAGTCGGGGTGGCAATACACGCCGAAATATTCTTCCAGTAGAGTTTGCTCGAGCAGTTGAGGATCCGAGGTGAAGAGCGCACGGATCGCCAGGTCGATGCTGGCGTCACGTCGCAGGTCGATCACGTCGTTGCTGCTGTGCAGCCTGAGGTCGATCTCAGGATGTCTTCGATGAAAATCTCCGAGCCGAGGTATCAGCCACAGGCTGGCGAACGCTGGCGTTGTGCTCACCACCAGCGATTGCGCGGTACATGATGGCGATAGCGTTTGCAGGCCATGTTGGATATCGAGCAGCGCGCGGTGCATGTAGGGCTGGAGGCGTTCGCCGTCCGCGCTCAGGCGCACATTTTGACTGGAACGCTCGAACAGTCGCACGCCGAGAAACGCTTCAAGGCTTTTGACCTGATGGGAGATCGCCGCCGGGCTGACGTTCAGTTCCTGGGCCGCCGCCTTGAAGCTGCCCAGCCGTGCGGCGGATTCGAAGCCGCGCAAGGCGGTAAGGGGCAGTTTGGCGAACATGGGCGGGGAAGTTACTCAGGTTGAGCGAGGCTCAATTTAGCTCAATTGTGGGCCGGCGCTCAACTTGCCAGGCTGTGGTTCCCTTCCGCCATTCGTGGAGACAATCGATGCAAGGCGCCTCTCGCAAAATTCTTCAGGCCGTGCTCTATGAGGCCGGTGGTGTGCTTTTTGTCGCGCCATCCCTCGCGCTTATCTATGAGCAGGGAATGGGCTATTCAACCCTGCTGTCCTTGGTGATTTCCGCCGTTGCGCTGGGCTGGAACATGCTTTTCAACGGCCTGTTCGAATGGTGGGAGCGTCGTCAACCCAACCGCCATCGCAACTGGCGGCGCCGACTGCTTCATTCCCTTGGGTTCGAGGGCGGCTTGACCCTGATTCTGACGCCGGTAATTGGAGCCTGGTTGGGTATCGGCCTGTGGTTGGCGCTGGTGACGAATCTTGGATTATTTGTGTTTTTCTTTTTTTATTCGTTGGTTTTCCAATGGGTATTTGATCGAGCGTTCGACGTGCCGCTTTCGGCTCAGTCGGATCAGGGCGTTACCGAACAGTCCAATCAGCACATGGCCGGAACACACCAGCACTGTCGCGCATCTACCGAAAAACGCACAATCGGAGTGCTCGGCAGTGGATGTGTACAGGATCGAGTTCGAGAACGACCGTTGGACACTTTATAAATCCCATGGCTACAAACCGATCCGCCAAGCGGACAGCCAAGGCGAGTTGATCGATCATGTTCTTGCCTTGACGCGGGGAGAGGGTGTCGTGGTTCGGTTCATTGCAGACGGCGGTATACGCGAGGTGAGATTGGGGGATGTGCAGGGGGACGAACCGCGTTCTGATTGAAGTGCCAGCGCCATGGTCTGCCCAACCCCATATCAATGAGCGAGAGGGCACACCGATGGCCGACGAGGAAGGGAAAAGGGGACGGTTTTTTTTGCCGCTGCTGTAAAACTTCGATGTAGGAGATTTCTGAAAATGTCCTCAAGCGCGCTAATCAGGCCCACCCTGGCGACCCGCAACACACAGCGTCTGATCGATCAAGTCGGATAGTGGTTATTCGAGTCGAAATCCATCCTGAATTGCGGGCTGATATCGAGTTGGCACTCGCAGCCCATCCTTTTGCACTAAGACCGGATAATTAAAGTTTTTACCGTCTGCATGGTTAGCAAAGGTCAGACACTTCCGAGTTACATGGGGTGTGATCAGCCATATCACGAGCCGGCAGCGGCTCGATCCGGCCAACTTCGCCATATTCATATCGCTCTACCACCCCAAAAGTTCAGGGCTTCCGATCGGCAAGCCTAAAGAAAATGCGACATAAAGCGGCCGCAGTTGGATGCCGCTTTAGTCTACGTACAGGGCGAGCTTTACGAAGACCGATACATGATCCTGGCATTCGCGCCGTATGAATCCCCTTTGCCAATTTCTTAGCTCAAAACCCTGGTCTGTTCCTAGTCTTTCGCCGTCCCTTTTTGGGGGCGGCTTCGCCACTTAGCGGGAGCAAGCTCCCTCGCCACGGGGTTTGTGGTGTCGCGGCTCAGGCAGCCAAAGGCCAACCAATGCGCGCTGCGCGGCGCAGGCTCGCCTTAACAACCAAGCGATGAAATGGCGCAATCACGAAGATATAGGCTCGGCCCAGACGGTTGTGACACTGGACCACGGTTGAGAAAACCAGTTGGCGACTACCTTCCTGCTCTACCTCTCCAGAGCACGGATCGATATCCGGAAGTCGAGGTGCTTGTCGTCCTCTCCCAGCACGATTTCAGTCTGGTCGGTGCTGTAGACCTTGAAGATTTGAATCCGATGAGCAAGTGTTGCCAAATGCCTCGCTGTCTTGAGCCCAAAACGGGCAACGACAGTGTCTCGGACTTTCATGAGCCATCCGATCCAGGATGGCTGGTGGGAAAGGATGAATCGAGCTAGCACCTCTGGATCGCTGGATGTGCCCGCAGGGAGGCGAATCGCAAAAGCGTCCGCCAGGTTCGTCGACTTGTAAAGGTGGGTGACGCCGGACCTCGAGGGGACGGGCACGGACATAATGAGCTCAAATTCTCGGGGCATCGGAGATATCTTCCTGAGTGCTAACTACCAATTAGATGACATGCCTTGTCGCGTTTCTTGTTGGGAGGCGGCCACTTCTCCTTGTCGGATACTGAGCCCGATCAGCGCATCATACAGCGCCTGCTGCCCGGCGGGCAGGACAGGGAGCAACGTCGCGCGGCGCTTGTCGGCATCGAACCAGGACTCAACCAACCATCCCACCAGATAGAGCGCCGAAAGGCATCCGCCAGCGGTTGCGACGTTGCCCTGGCATACAAGAGGCTGGTCCACGGGCTCAAGTCCCAGGGCTTGCAAGCCCGATCGTGCATCCGGGTGTGTCGTTGCTCGGCCGCTGAGCAGCCCAAGCCGTTGGAGAATGAAAGCGCCGGCGCAGATGGAGCCGATTCGCTGGCGTTTCGGGTCAAGTTCAAACGACGGTAGGAAATCCGGGGAGGCCAGTGCGGCGGGTATTCCTTCCTTGCCGCTGGCGAACAATACCGCGTCGGCATTATTGGCCTCGGAAAGCGGACCGTGCACCGAAACAGGCAGGCCATGCGCCGATCGTACGACAGGGCTGGAACCCAATATTCGGACGTGCCAGTCCTCGGTGTTGCGGCCTAAGATGTCCCACATCAGGAATAGGTCGATATCGGTGAATTGGTCGAAAGCAACCAGGACGATTTTCTTCAAGGCGAGCTCCATGAAAAGTGCTGGCGTGCAAAACGCAACGGCCATCTTTGCTGGTGTTCGCAGGGTATCTATCGGTTGCGCGCCATACACAGTCTGTATGGTGCTAAATAGGGAGTGAAATAACGAATGGAAAAACTAACGCGTCACCATTGGATCGCGGCAGGTTTCGAGGCCCTCGATCAGACAGGGCATATTGGCGTGTCAGCCGAGAGTCTATCGCGCCGTTTGAATGTGACCCGCGGATCGTTCTATCACCATTTCCGCAATCGCGATGATTTTGTCCGCACCTTGCTGGCCGCTTGGGAAGAAGACTACACGGAGCGCATGCTCGCTTTTGCGGCCCAGGGTCGTAGCGCGGGCGAAATCTTGAAACGCTATTTGAATATTGCCGCTGAGAAACAACCTGGGCGGGAAGTCTCCATCCGAGCCTGGTCGCTGCACGATCCGTTGGTGGCCGAGTTTCAGCAGCGTGTAGACACACGACGATTGGACTTCGCGATACGGACGTGTCGTCGCTTGGCCCATAGGCCAGGCGAAGCAGAAGTGATGGGGCAGGTGGCCCACCTGTGCCTGATCGGGGGGCAACAGGCAGGGCTGCGGCGCGATGCCGCTCGTTTCAACCGTTTCGTGCATCGAGCTTTTTCACTTTTCGAAGGGGCTCTCCCACCGTGGCGATCCAGGTCGTGAGAAGCATAAACAAGGGACGTCCGTGATCTGATAGCGTCGTGTAAAAGGGCCATGAATGGGCCGTTTGAATGGGCAAACCATGTGTTCCGATGTCTATTCGGAATGAGGACCGTTAATGCCGTACAACTACACGAATGGCCGCTACCTGGTCTTTGGGATCCCAGCTCCAATCCGATGTACCACAGGGCCCTCTCGATACTCAGCATGACGATCTCCATGAATGCTGGAGCGACGTTATCAAATGCATGGGGAGAACATTTGATCGTTCTTGCGGTTTCTGCTTTCTACGCCAGCGCGTATGAAAAAAGCCTTCAATAGCGGCGGTCGCTGTCTATTTCCGATAATCTTTCACGCCGGAACCCGGATCACCCACGCAACTCAAGGAAGAGACATGAACAGGACGCTCTGTACCGCACTGAGTCTTTCGATTATTGCGTCATCTGCCGGGTGCGCCTCACAAGCTGTAAAGGAACCGTTTAAAGCGCCCCAGATTTACGGTTATACCTTGGGTCAGCCGCTTTCCAGCGATGAGTTCAAGGCGCTTTCCGCTACCGGAGGCGAGTCGCTCACGGGCTCCAAGATTTACAAGCGCGTCGATGAGCAAGGCGATACCTACGAGGTCTTCCTCGATCATCAGATTCGCCCAGATCTCATTACGAAGGCGAGTCGTGCTTTTGTCAGTCAGCCTGAATGTGAGGCTGAATTTGAGGTACAGGTCGCCCAGTTGAAGCAGCTCCTTGCCAGTCACGAAGACCGTACGCCAGTGATGGGTGATCGTTATGTCAGCTTGAGCACCACGCAATGCAATGTTGACCGGTATGATCAATCCCAAACCTATCGTTATGCCCTGATCGTGTCCGTGGACACCGTCGCCGCTCCCTCGAAACGAAGCCTGGGCGATAAGATCCACGATGCCTACGGGGCCGTCGGGATGACTGTGTTCGTCATCGCCCTGTTGCCGTTTGCGTTGGTTGCTTTGGCCGTTGATAAGGCCACCGATTGAGTTTCGTTCGGTCTCGGTTTTCTGTAGGAGAGGTAGTCCGGAGTGGGAGCGCCGCCAACCCAGCCGCCATCGCAACTGGCAGCGGCGGTTGCTGCATTCCCTTGGATTTGAAGGCGGCTTGACGCTGATCCTCACGCCGGTGATTGGCGCATGGTTGGGCATCAGCCTGTGGTTTAAAGTGACTCGTGTTAACCAGACTCAATATGTAGCCAACGCATGCCCTACGGAGCACCGTAGGGCCAATGCATCATTTTTTAAGTTGTTCGCGAACATCGGCCACCATCGGCCCAGCAGCCTTCACCGCTGCCTTGAGTACTTCTTCAGTCACCCCGAACTCATTCGCCCAGTACTTCAACTCCCAAGCTTCGGTAATGTTGATGCGGTTCCTGTCCTGCGGCCCGCGGTTGCTCAGGTCATCTGCCATTGTCGAGTTCCCTATGTAAGGCCTGGTATCGCCAGGCGACATGGGGTAGACAATTGGGAGGCGCTATCTGCGCAATAAAATTGCCCAAATTTCCACGACTCGGAAACAAAGAGCCCGCACACTCATAACGAGGCGCGGGCTCTTGAGACCCAAGCCTGCATTCAGAGACGCATGCCTTTGAACGGGTTCCAGCCTTGCTCGCCTTTCACTTCCTTGAGGTAGTACGCGTAGTTGGTCATCAGCGCATACATCATCGACATGGCGATGCTCAGACCCGTGCTCAACGGCCGCGGAAATTCCATCCCAATGATGGCGAAAATGACGCTCAAGGCGATGTTGATCGCCAGGAAAATACCCAGCAGGGCCAGGTTCTTCTTCCAGAGGCCCAGGACGAACAGGTAGATAGGGCCGAAGAAAAATGCGATCACGTTTGCATTGATCAGTATTTTTCTCTTGAAGCCAGGCAGCGCCTTGAAGGCTTCCTTGTAGCGCGGGTCGCTTGGCGCACCGTAGGTGTTAAAGAAGTCGAAGCGTTCCTGCCACTTGGTGCTGTATTTACCAGTGCTTTGTACTTGTTCAGTCGTGCTCATTTTCAAGGCTCCTGTTTTCCATAATTAATTTTTCTTTCTTCCAAGAAATCCTGTGCTCTGGTTTAGAGCATTGGCTGCTTTGGTTTTTTGTCGAAGAACGCGTGTGAATCTTCAGGGCGCCAATTTTGCCGCTTTATGGCTGGAGGTGTGGAACATTCCGCACTGGCCGCTTATGCGGTCGCCTGGTCTGTGACGGGCTTCACTCTATTGATTTGCTGGATTGCCCGCTAAAAAGTTCTCGGCATAGAAAATCAGCCTCATACTCCCAGTTTTACACCGTGGAAAACCAGAAGAGGCGATGTTTTGTCGAACGATCAATCCCATCTGTATGAGCTGACGCTGAAGCAAGTTTATGACGGTTTCAAGCAACTGATCCCCATCTCTCTTTTTGTCGTCGTGTTCGGTGTTGCTTTCGGCCTGGCGGCTGCACAAACGGGCCTGAGTGACACGTCAGCCGTGCTCATGAGCACGCTGGTTTTTGCCGGCGCTTCTCAATTTGCCGCGCTGGATCAGTGGGGCCAGCAGGTGCCGGTCGTTCCGCTGATGATCACTGTCTTCGCCATCAACGCCCGGCATTTGTTGATGGGCGCGACGCTTTATCCGTGGTTACGGGAGCTACCCGTTGCCAAACGATACGGTGTCATGTTGGTTGTTTCGGACGCCAACTGGGCCATGGCGATGCAGGCGTTCAACCGGGGCAAGCCGGGACTGGGGATTTTATTCGGTGGCGGCATTGCACTCTGGATCACTTGGATCCTGGGAAGTTGGCTGGGACTTCATTTTGGCAGCGTCATCGAGAACCCGGTCAGTTTCGGGCTCGATATGGTGATGGGCTGTTTCTTGTTGGCGATGGTCGTGGGTGGGAAGAAGAACCTGCGCATGTTCATCATCTGGACCGTGGCGGCATGCTCATCGCTATTGGCCTACTGGTATTTGCCGGCTAACAGCCATGTCGTGGTGGGTGCTCTGGCGGGGGGCGTTCTGGGCGCAGTGTGGATGGAGAAACAACAATGAACATTGAAACGGCGGGTTATGGCACCTTGCTTGTCATCTTGATCATGGCCGCAGTAACCTTGGCCACTCGGTGGGGCGGTGTTTTTGTGATGTCGTTCGTGCCGATCAACTATCGGGTGCAGCAGTTCATCACGGCCATGTCCGGCTCGGTGTTGGTGGCGGTGCTGGCTCCGCTGGCGGTTAAAGGTGACAACGGCGCACGCCTGGCTTTGCTGGCCACGGCAATCGTCATGCTGACACTGAAAAAACCGCTGCCGGCAATTGCAGCCGGCATACTTGCAGCGGCTTTAGCCAGACAGTTTTGAACGGCCGAGTCGCCCGCTTACAAACGGGCGACTCCGCCCTGTCAACAGTCAAAAACTCAGCGCAGCCGCTTCCCCGAACGAGTGATCCTGTATACCCGTAATGAAGTGCAGCGACATCTCCTGTGGCGCCTCGATGGGCGGAATTTCAAAACTTCCCACCACCTGTCCCTGAAGCGCACTCAACCGCATCGACTCTTCTTCCTTTAACTTTGCCATTCTCGCGTGGTTCGCTGCGATTTCGTTGAGAGTTGACACGGTACATCTCCGTTTGCTGACCAAGCATTGATAAATGTGCTGCCGCGTCAGAATCATGTCGTTCTTGGCTGCTGAGACAGGCCAGTGCAAACCCTGAGCCAGACATGGCCGCCTGTAGATTCCAACATTTAACAGGTGACGAATGGTGGGTAGACGCGCATCGACGCTGGCAACGATGCAACCATGCCTCAAGAATAAGTCACTGATAATACAAGCCGAGGCTCCGGCGGGGTTAATCTGAATCGGTGCGCTAGACGCTTGTCCCCTGTGCTGATTGCCTGTTCATCACGACCACACCGACGCCGATCAGGCTGGTGACCACCGCCAGCAGCACAATCACCTCCTGCGTCCCAACCGGTGCCGCCAACACCGCGACGAGCAAGCCCGCGAACGGTTGCGACAGGTTGTTGAGCAGCGTAATCACGCCGACGGTCTTGCCAAAGTCCTGTGGGGGAATGACCTGCTGACGGATGCTGCGCATGTACACGTTGAACATCTTGTCGAAACCGACGATCAGCAGGAAACCGACGACGTAGCCCCAGATGTTCGGGCTGAGCGCGGTGATGAAAGCGCCGAGGGCAATCAGCGTGTAGGAGAGGGCGCCGAGAAGTTTCAAAGGCAAGGTGACCCGGGCCAGGAGAAACAGGATGACGATGGTGGTCACGGCACCGGCCGCCTGCAGCCCGGCGTAATCATCTTTTCCGGCGCCATAGTGGCCGATGACCATGGCCGCCGACGTGGCGAGGGTGACGCCGATGATCAGGTTGACGCCCACCGCCAGGCTGATGACTTTTTTCAGTTCCGCCAAGTTGCGGATGTGACCCAGGGCAATGCGCAACGGGTTCAACCAGAGGTCGTGGTGTTGCTCGAAGGACTCAAGGGTGACCGAGCTGGTGCGTTGCCAGTACAACATGGCCAGGTCTGCCAGCAGGAACAGTCCGGCGATCGCCAGCAGCACCCAGTGCCACGCCCACACTTCAAGCAGCAGCGCTGCGACCAGCGGGCCCAGTACCAAGCCGGTCTGGTCGGCGATTGGCGAATAGGACAGCGTCTTGGTGTAGGTGTAGTGCTTGAAGATGTAAGGCATGACCACTTCGCGGGCCATGATGCCTTGGGTAGTCAACACGCCACAGAGGGCCGACAGGGCCACGATCCAATAGACACCGCCAAAGACGCCATAGAGCAAGACTGCGACGCCGCAGGCTGCGGCGCGATAGACCTGGCTGATGTGCAGGATGCGAATCGGCGGAAACTTGTCGCACAGCGCGCCGCAGATCGGGAACGCCAGGTAGCGTGGCAAGGATTCGACAAAGAACGCCAGGCCCGCCCAGGAGACGCTGTTGGTGGTCTGGAAGACAATCAGCGGGACGATGAACAGCAAGATCTGATCGGCCAACCGCGAGAGGAACATCGAGACGAAAAAAGCCAGGTAATCCTTGCGCATGAAGCTCCTTGATTGCGGTGTTCAGGGGTTGTCCGGTCCAGGCAAGCGACGCGCGGCGTGATATGGAACTAATATCACCGTCAGTCTCTATATCTTTACAGGGGATGTCCCTTCTTCGAGAGAACTGCCATGTTCAAATCGCGCTCGTTGATTGCCGCAGTGACCTGTTTCGCCCTGGCGGCCAGCCCTGGCATTGTTGTCGCGGACCCGGGAAACGGCAAGGGAAACGCTCAATTTGATCAAGGTCCCGGTCAAGGGCAAGGAGGCAAGGGCGGGCAAGGCAACAAGGGGCGGCAAGGGAATCCTGGGAACAAGGGCAACCAAGGTGGTGGCGATTGGCATAACGGCCCCAGCATCGATCGTGGCGGCATCCTGGGTGTGATTGGCGGTTATCGCGATTATTGGAGCCCCGGCCCGGCATTGCCGCCGGGCATTCAGAAAAACCTGGCCCGAGGCAAGCCGTTGCCCCCCGGCATTGCGAAGAAGCTCGATGGCCGGCTGTTGGGACGCTTGCCGCACTATGACGGTTATGAATGGCAGCAGGTCGGCTCGGACCTGATCCTGGTGGCGATTGCCACTGGCATCATTTATGAAGTGCTCAACGGTGCGTTCGACTGAGCCGGTGCTTCCAGTTAGGAAATGAAACCTGTGGGAGCGAGCCTGCTCGCGAAAGCGGTGTGTCATTCAGCATTGAGGTTGGCTGACCCGACGCCTTCGCGAGCAGGCTCGCTCCCACATTTTTTCCAGGTGTTCTCGGGTAGCGCATTTCCCTCTGCGGGAGTGAGCTTGCTCCCACAGGATTTGTATCAGCTTTCCAGCTGCCGCAGGCGTTTGTACAAGGTATTGCGGCTGACTCCCAGCCGTCTCGCCAGATGCGAAATATTCCCGCCCACGGCCTGCAACTGGCGGTTCAAGTCTTCAGCATCGTTGAGGTCCACCGTAAGTGGTTCGGGCGTTTCCACCGGCTCCATGTCCAGGTCGACAAAAAAATCGTCGGGCAGGTGCTCTGGGCGGATCGGTTGTTCCTCGGCCATCGCCAAGGCGACTTGCAGCACGCTGCTGACTTGCCGCAGGTTGCCGGGCCAAGGATGCCGCTCGAATAAATCCGTCACTTCACGGCTCAGGCCGGCCCATTGGGTCGGTTCGCGGTGATGTTCCCAAAGGCGTTTGAACAGCGCCTGCTTGTCGCTGCGTTCGCGCAGGGGCGGCAGTTCGAGGGTCAGGCCGCCGATGCGGTAGTACAGGTCCTCACGAAAACGCCCCAGTTGCACCTGTTCACGCAACGAACGGTTGGTGGCGGAGATGATGCGAATGTCCACCGGGAACAGCTCGGCGCTGCCCACCGGTTGCACGCAACGTTCCTGCAGGACCCGCAACAGCCTGGCCTGGGTCGGCAGGGGCATGTCACCGATCTCGTCGAGGAACAACGTGCCGCGATCCGCTTTGCGGATCAGGCCGATGCTGCCTTTTTGGTTGGCGCCGGTGAAGGCGCCTTTTTCATACCCGAACAGTTCCGATTCCACCAGCTCCGCTGGAATGGCCGCGCAGTTGACCGCAATGAACGGCTGTTGGCAGCGCGAGCTGGCCTGGTGCAGAGCCTTGACGAACACTTCCTTGCCGACACCGGTCTCGCCGTGGATCAGCAGCGGAATATCTTTTTCCAGCAAACGCTCGGCCTGCCGCACGGCTTTTTCCACGCGGCTGTCGCCGAAGTGCAGCGAGTTGAGGCTGATGCCGGTATTGGCCGGTGCTGGCGTGGGCGTGGGCGAGGGCGTCGGTTCGGCGAAGATGCGCGGCTTGACCGAAACCTGTTTCGGTCGCCTGAGCACGCACTGGAACCGATTGCGTCCGGAGGCCTGCAAGGCGAACGGCAGGCCGTCGGGCTGGTTCAGCAATTCCATCAGCGAGACCTTGAACAGGCTTTCAATGCTCACCCGCGACAGGCTCAGGCCCAACAGGTTGTCGGCGCGGCGGTTGGCCGAGAGCACTTGGCCGCTTTCATCGAAGATCAGCAGCCCGGCCCATTGGCTGTCGAGGTTGTTCAGGCCGGTGTTGAACGTCAGCTGGAAATGTTCACCGCGAAACAGGTTGAGGATCAGCCGATTTTCCACGGTCTGGCTCATCATCTTGACCATGCCCAGGGTATGGGAGGGCGGCAGGTAGCTGTCGCTGGAGACGTCCAGCACGGCGATGACCTTGCGCTCGGCATCGAAGATCGGGGCGGCGGAGCCGGTCATGAACCGGTTGGCCTTGAGGAAGTGTTCATCGTGTTCAATGTGAACGGCCTGCTCGCAAGCCAATGCTGTGCCGATAGCGTTGGTGCCGGTGCAGCGCTCCATCCAGCTCGCCCCGGCGCTGAAGCCATGGGCCAGTTTCGGTTCGATGAAGCGCTGGGTGCCCCAGGACGTCAGGACCTGTCCTTGATTATCGGCCAGCATGATCAGGCAATTGGAGTTGCTCAGGATGTTCTCGTAGTACGGCAGCACTTCCTGGTGAGTGGTCTGCACCAGTGAATGCTGGCTCTCCAACAACTGGGCAATACCTTCGGCCGGCAGTTGGTCGAACGCGGGCACGCTCTGGTGGTTCAGGCCAAAGGCACGGCAACGGGACCAGGAAGCCTGGATGATGGCCTCGTGGGACAAGGCAGGAGCAGGTGCGGCCATGGGGCACTCTCGCAGGTGCTGTTTTTATTGTTGTGGCAAGTCTCGCACAGAGTCCTTGTGCTGGGGCAGGCCCAAAACACCACATAGGTGTTCGGCCCTTGTGGGAGCGAGCAAGCTCGCTCCCACAAGGGCATGGCAGGCTAGCCGAAAGCGTTCATTGAGTGTTGTTCAAAATTGTTCATTGTCAACCGACTGGTTGTTCAGTTGTTCATTCATGGTTGTTCACTTGTGTTCATCAGTGAACGTCTTTTTTCAGTGAATCAAACGAAATACCAGCCTTATCAGTGACTTATGATTTCTGGCACGGCTTTCGCTTTCTTACTTGGGTCGCTTGACTCCAAATAATAAAAAGGCCGAGCCATGTCATTAAAGCTTGAGCACATCTGTCGCACCGTCGAAGGCCAGACCTGGATCGACGATGCCAATCTGAATTTCGAACCCGGATCCTTCAACGTTTTGCTGGGCCGCACGCTATCCGGCAAGACCAGCCTCATGCGCTTGATGGCCGGGCTGGACAAGCCCGACAGCGGCCGCATCCTGATGAACGGCGTCGACGTCACCCAGCGCCCGGTGCGGTTGCGCAACGTGTCGATGGTCTACCAGCAGTTCATCAATTACCCGACCATGACCGTTTTCGAAAATATCGCCTCGCCGTTGCGCCAGGCAGGCGTGGCCGAGGAGATCATCCAGGGCAAGGTCCTGGAAACCGCGAAAATGCTGCGGATCGAGAAATTCCTCAAGCGCCATCCTCTGGAATTGTCCGGAGGCCAGCAGCAGCGCACGGCCATGGCGCGGGCCCTGGTCAAGGACGCCGAGTTGATCCTGTTCGACGAGCCGCTGGTGAATCTGGACTATAAGTTGCGCGAAGAGCTGCGCCAGGAAATGCGCGAGCTGTTCGAGGCCCGTCATACCATCGCCGTCTACGCCACCACCGAGCCTAACGAAGCGCTGGCCTTGGGCGGCACCACGGCCATTCTTCACGAAGGCCGGGTGATCCAGAGCGGCAAGTCTTCTTCGGTCTATCACCAGCCACAAACCGTGCTGGCCGCCGAACTGTTTTCCGAACCACCGATCAACCTCATGCCGGGGCGTATCGCCGGCAATGAGGTCAGCTTCGCCAATTTCGTGCATTTCCCGCTGAACGTCGACCTGCGCCCGGTGGGCGAGGGCGAGTTCCGTTTCGGCGTGCGCCCCAGCCATATTTCCCTGGTGCCGAGCAACGACGATGACCTTGAACTGGCGGTGACCGTCGAGGTGGCCGAGATCAGCGGCTCGGAGACATTCCTGCACGTGCGCAACGAACATTTCCTGCTGGTGCTGCATTTGCCGGGGGTGCATGAATACGACGTGGACGCGCCGATCCGCATCTACATTCCGACCCACAAACTGTTTGTCTTCGACGCCGAGGGCAAGCTGGTCCAAGCCCCGGGTCAGCGTATTGCGAGGGTTGCCTGATGGCCGAAATTCGTTTGCAGAACCTCGCCCACAGCTACACCAGCACCCCGGCGAGCCCCGAGGACTACGCGATCCGCGAGATGAACCACATCTGGGAGCAGGGCGGTGCCTATGCGCTGCTCGGGCCTTCGGGCTGCGGCAAGTCCACCTTGCTCAACATCATTTCCGGCTTGCTCAGCCCTTCCGAAGGGCAAGTGATGTTCGACAGCAAAGTCGTCAACGAACTGTCCCCGGAGCGGCGCAACATCGCCCAGGTGTTCCAGTTCCCGGTGGTCTACGACACCATGACGGTGTTCGACAACCTGGCATTCCCGCTGCGCAACCAGGGCATGGCCGAGGCGCGGATCCACACCAAGGTGCATGAAATCGCCGAGGTCCTGGACCTGCAGAATCTACTGGATAAAAAGGCCCGCAACCTCACCGCCGACGAGAAACAGAAAGTCTCCATGGGCCGGGGGTTGGTGCGCGACGATGTGTCGGCGATTCTGTTCGACGAGCCGTTGACGGTGATAGACCCGCACCTGAAATGGAAACTTCGGCGCAAGCTCAAGCAGATCCACGAGCAGTTCAACATCACCATGGTCTACGTCACCCACGACCAGTTGGAGGCCTCGACGTTCGCCGACAAGATCGCCGTGATGTACGGCGGGCAGATCGTGCAGTTCGGCACACCCCGGGACTTGTTCGAGCGCCCGAGCCACACCTTCGTCGGCTACTTCATCGGCAGCCCGGGAATGAACCTGATAGAGGTCACGGCGCAGCCCGGTGGCGTTGGCTTCGGGTCGACCCATTTGCCCCTGTCGCAAACCTTGCAACGGAGTGTCGCCGAAGCCGAGGGCAAAAGCCTGAAGGTGGGCATCCGTCCGGAGTTCGTCCACGTCTGGGATGGCCCGTACGACGACGCGATGCGCGCTGACGTGGTCCACGTCGAAGACCTGGGCACCTACAAGATCCTGACCCTCAACCTCGATGGCGCTCCGCTGAAAGTGCGCCTGGCCGAAGACAAGCCGGTGCCGGAAGGCACGGCGTACATCAGTTTTCCGGGCCAATGGCTGATGGTCTATGCCGATGAATATTTGCTTGAACCGGTGGGCGAGGTGCAGCCATGAACAAGGTGCAGAACAACAAGGCCTGGTGGCTGGTGTTGCCGGTGTTCCTGCTGGTGGCCTTCAGTGCCGTGATCCCGATGATGACCGTGGTCAACTATTCGGTGCAGGACATCTTCGACCAGTCCAGCCGATATTTCGTCGGCGCCGACTGGTACAAGCAGGTGCTGCTCGATCCACGGCTGCACGATTCGCTGTTGCGCCAGTTCATCTACTCGGCGTGCGTGCTGCTGATTGAAATTCCCCTGGGTATCGCCATTGCCCTGACCATGCCGACCAAAGGCAAGTGGTCGTCCCTGGTGCTGATCATCCTGGCGATTCCGCTGCTGATTCCGTGGAACGTGGTCGGCACCATCTGGCAGATTTTCGGCCGCGCCGACATCGGCTTGCTGGGCTCCACGCTCAATGGGCTGGGCATTAACTATAACTACGCGGCCAACACCATGGATGCCTGGGTCACCGTGTTGGTGATGGACGTCTGGCACTGGACGTCGCTGGTGGCGCTGCTGTGCTATTCGGGGCTACGGGCAATTCCCGACGTCTATTATCAGGCGGCACGGATCGACCGGGCGTCCAACTGGGCGGTGTTCCGGCACATCCAGCTGCCGAAGATGAAAAGCGTGCTGCTGATCGCCGTGATGCTGCGCTTCATGGACAGCTTCATGATCTACACCGAGCCGTTCGTCCTCACCGGCGGCGGGCCGGGCAACGCTACCACGTTCCTCAGCCAGACCCTGACGCAGATGGCCATCGGTCAATTCGACCTGGGCCCGGCGGCGGCGTTTTCCCTGGTGTACTTCCTGATCATTCTGTTGGTGTCCTGGCTGTTCTATACCGCCATGACGCACGCCGACGCCAACCGTTGAGGCCCGCAAAATGAGCAAGAGAAAGCTGATTCCACTGCTGATCTACATCCTGTTCCTGCTGGTGCCCATCTACTGGCTGCTGAACATGTCGTTCAAGAGCAACACCGAGATCCTCGGCGGCCTGTCCCTGTGGCCGCAGGATTTCACCTTCCAGAACTACAAGGTGATCTTCACCGATCCGAGCTGGTACACCGGTTACCTCAACTCGCTGTACTACGTGAGCCTGAACACGGTGATTTCCCTGGGCGTTGCGTTGCCGGCGGCCTATGCGTTTTCCCGCTATCGGTTCCTGGGGGACAAGCACCTGTTCTTCTGGCTGCTGACCAACCGCATGGCGCCACCGGCGGTGTTCCTGTTGCCGTTCTTCCAGCTGTATTCGTCCATCGGCCTGTTCGACACCCACATCGCCGTTGCCCTGGCTCACTGCTTGTTCAACGTGCCGCTGGCGGTGTGGATCCTCGAAGGGTTCATGTCCGGGGTGCCAAAAGAAATTGACGAGACCGCCTACATTGACGGCTACAGTTTCCCCAAGTTCTTCGTCAAGATCTTCATCCCGTTGATCGGCTCCGGCATCGGTGTCACGGCGTTTTTCTGCTTCATGTTTTCCTGGGTCGAACTGTTGCTCGCGCGCACGCTCACCTCGGTCAATGCCAAGCCGATCGCGGCGGTCATGACGCGCACGGTGTCGGCGTCGGGTATCGACTGGGGCGTGCTGGCGGCGGCGGGGGCGTTGACCATCCTGCCGGGCATGCTGGTGATCTGGTTCGTTCGCAACCACGTGGCCAAGGGCTTTGCCCTGGGCCGGGTCTGAGGAGTCGATGATGGAATGGATGAACTGGACCGTCCCGACGGCGGCGTTTTTTGGTGTCATCGCCTTGTTGTTGATAGGCATGACCACTTGGGAACTGCGTTCGCCGAGTATCCCTCGGCGTGGTTTCCTGCCGATTGCCACCACCCGTGGTGATCGGTTGTTTATCGGTCTTCTCGGTAGCGCCTACCTGCATCTGCTGGTGATCGGCGCCACCGACTGGAGCATCTGGATAGCGTTCGCGTTGTCTTTGGTGTGGCTGTTGGCAGTGATGCGGTGGGGCTAGTCGCTCGACGATCAGGCTCTTAAACCCAAACAGGAGGTCTCTATGTTCGATAAAAACAATAAGCTGCGACATAGCGTTTCATTGGCAGCCGCGCTGGCACTCAGCGGGCTGAGCGCTACGGCCTGGGCCGACGCCTATGAAGACGCCGCTAAAAAATGGATCGGCAGTGAATTCAAGCCGTCGACGCTGACAGCCGAGCAGCAGCTCGAAGAGTTGAAGTGGTTCATCAAGGCGGCCGAGCCGTTTCGCGGGATGAAAATCAACGTGGTGTCGGAAACCATCGCCACCCACGAGTATGAATCCAAGGTGCTGGCCAAGGCCTTCAACGAAATCACCGGGATCCAGCTGACCCACGACCTGCTGCAGGAAGGCGACGTGGTGGAGAAGCTGCAGACCCAGATGCAGTCGGACAAGAATATCTATGACGGCTGGGTCAACGACTCGGACCTGATCGGTACGCACTTTCGCTACGGCAAGACCGAGTCGATCACCGACCTGATGGCCAACGAAGGCAAGAATTTCACTTCGCCAACCTTGGACCTGAAGGACTTCATCGGCATTTCCTTCACCACCGCGCCGGACGGCAAGGTCTATCAACTGCCGGACCAGCAGTTCGCCAACCTGTACTGGTTCCGCGCCGACTGGTTCGAGCGTGCGGACCTGAAGGCCAAGTTCAAGGAAAAGTACGGCTACGAGCTGGGTGTGCCAGTGAACTGGTCGGCTTATGAAGACATCGCCAAGTTCTTCTCCGAGGACGTCAAGGAGATCGACGGCAAGCGCGTCTACGGCCACATGGACTACGGCAAGAAAGACCCGTCCTTGGGCTGGCGCTTCACCGATGCCTGGTTCTCCATGGCCGGCGGCGGCGACAAGGGCCTGCCCAACGGTTTGCCAGTGGACGAGTGGGGTATCCGCGTCGAGGACTGCCATCCAGTGGGCTCCAGCGTGACCCGTGGCGGGGACACCAACGGCCCCGCGGCCGTGTTCGCCACCACCAAGTACGTGGACTGGATGAAGAAGTACGCGCCACCGGAAGCGGCGGGCATGACCTTCTCCGAATCCGGCCCGGTGCCGTCCCAGGGCAACATCGCCCAGCAGATTTTCTGGTACACCGCTTTCACCGCCGACATGACCAAGCCGGGTCTGCCGGTGGTGAACGCCGACGGCACGCCGAAATGGCGCATGGCGCCTTCGCCACGCGGTCCGTATTGGGAAGAGGGCATGAAGCTGGGCTATCAGGACGTGGGTTCCTGGACGTTCATGAAGTCCACGCCTGAGAAACAGCGCCTCGCGGCCTGGCTCTACGCACAGTTCGTAACCTCCAAGACCGTGTCGCTGAAAAAGACGATCGTTGGCCTGACGCCGATTCGCGAATCGGACATCAACTCCCAAGCGATGACCGACCTGGCGCCGAAGCTCGGTGGCCTGGTGGAGTTCTACCGCAGCCCGGCCCGCGTGCAATGGTCGCCGACCGGGACCAACGTGCCGGACTACCCACGCCTGGCGCAGTTGTGGTGGAGCCACATCGCCGAAGCGGCCAGCGGCGAGAAAACTCCGCAACAAGCCCTCGATGGCTTGGCCAAGGACCAGGACGCCATCATGACGCGTCTGGAACGCTCCAAGGCTCAAGCCACCTGCGCACCTAAGATGAACCCTGAGCGCGACGCGCAATACTGGTTCGATCAGCCGGGCGCACCGAAGCCGAAACTGGCGAACGAGAAACCTAAAGGTGAAACCGTGAGCTACACCGAGCTGCTGAAATCGTGGGAAGCGGCGCGTAAATAACGCTGCACGGCAATGAGAAAACGGCACCGAAAGGTGCCGTTTTTTTTTCGCGAGTTTGAACTCAAAACCAATCCCCCGTGGGATTTGCGCATCAACCCGCCTTGGCGGCGCTTGCTTGAGCGTGTTTGGCCACCGGTGTTGGCTGGGGTTTCATCAACGCATCCAGCGCCTGGCGATACGTGCGGCCCGCCAGGCTCATGCTGTTGTTGTGCGTGGCTCCTGGCACCAACAGCAAACGCTTGGGTTCGCGGGCGGCGTTGAACAACTGCTCGCTGAAACGCGGCGGTACGTAGCGGTCGGCGGCACCGTGGACAATCAGCAGCGGCATGTTGATCTGGCCGATCTTGTCGATGGAATCGAACTTCTGCGACAGCAACCAGCGCACCGGCAAGGATGTGTCCGCCATCGCAGTGGCGACATCACCCAACGACGTAAACGTGGATTCGATCACCAGGCCCCTGGCCGGTACGGCGCTGCCACTGCTCGCGGCTTTCTGAGCCAGATCCGCAGCGAGATCAACCGCGACGGCACCGCCCAGTGAATGACCGTAGATCAGCCGCAAGGCCGGGTCCGGTTGCAGCGTTTCGAGGCGCTCCCAGGCGATACGCGCGTCCTCGTAGACACTGGATTCCGATGGCAGGTCGCCCTGGCTTTTGCCGAAGCCACGGTAATCGATCGCCAGCACCGAATAGCCCAAGGCCCTCAGCTGCTGGATGCGAAACAACTGGCCCGTCAGGTTCCAGCGCACGCCGTGCAGGTACAGGATGGCCGGCGCGTCCTTGCGTTCGGCCGGCCACCACCAGCCGTGAATGTTTTCCCCTGCCCTGAGCTGCTTGGGCTTGAGATCGAATTCCTGCACACCGCTGGGAAGGCCACTGAACCAGCTCGCCGTCCCCGGCTCGATGCGAAACACCAGCTCACGCTCCTTGTGTTGCAACACTGCACAGCCCACCGGCAAACCGGCCACTATCGCGACCATGAACGACCAGGCCAGCCAGCGCTGTTTGAGACGAGAGAATAAAGAAGGCATCGATGCGATTCGCTACGGGTAACAGAAGTTGCCTTTTAGCAGATTCGCGCAGGGGCGCGCAGGAGTTTCGGGCAACTTGCCACTGGGTGCCTCGCTCTGCCTTGGGAGGGCGAGTGCAAGCCGATCGAACTCTCGCCGTTTCGTCCCACTCGAAACTCAATATCCATCCTTACCGAGGACGACGCCATGACGAACGAACATTCCAAAGGACAAACCCAAGCCGACAATCATGCACCCGCCAAGGATGCCACCGGCGCCCCGGTGCCAGTGGTGGAGCGCGACGTTCACCACCCCGATCCGGCGACCGACAAGGTGGATAAGACCATCACGCCCAAGTCGATCAAAAGCCACGAGCAGGATGCCGAAAAACTGCAGGACGAGGTGGCTCAAGTGGAGAAAAAGCTCGACCGCTAGGCAAGCCTGTCATTCGTCCGGAGGGCCCTTTGCGCAACTGGAAATTACTCCACCCGTGTGCCTTACTGCCTGTTCCTTAGGGGAGGGCGACGGGATGCGACGTAGAAGCGCACAGTATTGGCTTTGGGTGAACAGTCGGCTGCCGGGCCGCAACCATGAAGAAATCCTCGACGACGGCACCCATGTCGAGGTCCAGGCGAGGATCAATCACCAGTCCGTCACGCAGGTCTTCGTCTGTGTCTATCGTCCGAACGGCGCCGTTTGGGTCGAGCAATTCCATGACCGGAGCATGCGCGAGCCGCTGTGCCAGGCGTTGGAGTGGGGCTTGGGCCGGGCGCGGGAAATCGTCGCCGGTACGGCAGGTTTCAAGGCACCGCACAAGATCCAGACGACCCTGGGCCCCTTGATCAAGGACGAATGCGCCTTGGCCCTGCGGCGCATGGACATGAGCGATGAAGAACGACTCCGGCTCAAGGCTCGGGATGCATGGGCTGAATACGTCAACGCCAAGCAAGCGATGCTCGCATTGATGCGTTCGGCCCGGGTCGATGCCGACGTATGGGAGGAGCAAAAACGTCGACTGCGCGAAGCCATCGATCGCCGCGCCTCGCTGGCGCGGGCAAGCCTGCACCACTGACACACGCCCCTCCGTGGCGAGGGAGCAAACTCCCTCGCCACGTGCCCCTTCAGTGCACATCCCCAAATTCAACCAGCGCCAACCTGCGGCCATTCCCGCCATACCCGACCTTTGGCACCCCCGCCAGGCGCCGCTGAAGCACTTGGGTCAATGAATTGCCAGGCGCCAGGCTGGCATCGCCAAAATCCCCGTCCAGTTCCAGTGGATGGACAATCACTTCCAGCGAGCCATGGACCGGCGGTGCGGCGTGGTGCAGGTCCGCCGGGGTGCAGACGTAATCGGCGGTTGCGCCGCAGAGCTGGCGCAGACGATGGTTGAGCAGCGTCTTGAAGATGCGCTTGGGCACGCTCAGGTTGGGGCCGAGGTTGCGTGCCAGGCGCATAGGCACGCCTTGTCGCGCTGCGAAGCGTGCCACCAGTTCTCCGACGGGCCAGATGTTATGCACGTGTTGATGCGAGTCCAGGTGGCTGGGGCGCAGGCCGCGGTCCAGGCAATGCTGCCATTGCGCCTGAAGTTCTGCTTGCACCGCTGCCAGATCGGCCGCTCCCAAGTGCAGGCAGTAGCGTGACAGGTTGAGGTCGAATTCGCCGTTGGCATTGCAAAACCTCCGTCGCGCCCTGATTGCCTGGCTTAGTGGCGGTCCGTAGCTGAGATTGAAATGCAACCCGATGCGTCCTTCAAGCAACGGGTGCCGGGACAGTTCACAGGCCTGGTCGAAGGCCGGCATGTTGGCCATGGCGGTGGCGGAGCTGATGACGCCTGCTTCGAACGCCCGCAGGATCAGTTCGTTTTCACTGAGGCTGAGTCCGAAATCGTCAGCGTTGATGATCACTTGGCGAGGCATGTGTGTTTTCCTGGCGCTTGGAAGAGGACGAGGCCGTCGTCGCGGTCGGTCTGGCCCGGCGCTTGCCTAGCCAAGGCTTCAGGCTTTTCCATAGCCGCAAGGCGAATCCCATGAGCAGGCCATCGGGCTGCCAGGAATAAAAACTCCAACGCCAATGTTCCAGTTGTCCGGTCATACGTTCGTGCAGTTGATGGCTCGAATTTTCCAGGCTGACCCGTGAAGCGTCGATCCACCGCCAGTTGTCGTCCAGCCCCCAGCGAATCCATTCCTCGAGTAATACGCGGCCGCTGCCCAGGTCGGCGTGCTGCGGCAGGAACGCCAGGTTGTAGTCATATAGTCGCCCTTGATCCAACAGGCCCAGGCGATAGCTGATGCATTCGCCGTTCAGCTCCAGCGTCACCACCCGCACCAAGCCTTGGGCGGCGAGGGCGGTGAAGGCATGGTTCATCCATTGCCGACGCCTGGGGTCGGCGAAGATGCCGACGCCTTCCTCGCCTTTCCAGCTGGCGGCCTCCACCTCGGCAAGGGTCCGCAGCAGCGGCCCCATGCCGATGGCGTCCGGCGTGATGCGGCGAATCTGTGCACCACACGCGGCGATTCGCTTGCGCGCCCGGCGCAACTTGTAGCGTGGGTCGCCGGAAATTTCCTGGTGATCGCTGGCACTGATCAAGTGCACCGGAACCCGGCAACTGAGCCGCCGCTCCCCGGTGGAGCTCATCGCCATCCATGCACTGAGCACGCTTTGCTCGCCCACCGGCTCGACCACTTCGTTCAATTGCAGCAGCGCATGCGGTAAATACTGGCGGATCTGCGTCAGCGCCTGGCCCATGCCGTCGGCGTCCAGGCGCGCCAGTAAGGCGATACGGTCGGCCAAGGGGTAACCCAGGTGATGCAAGACCCGGAACCGCAGGCCGCCGACACGCTCCTGTCCGCTGATCAATGGCAGGCACAGCAGCAGGTCCTGGTCCTGCCAGCCCAGCAGAACATGCAACTGCTGGTCGGGCAACAGCGCGAACTCCGATGCTTGCAGCCAGGCCAAGGTGTTGAACGGCGTTGCGTCGGTCACCTGTGCGCGCAGCTGTTCAAAAGCCGTTACAGGGAAATCCGCCGCGCTCAGAGAGCCATACCATTGGAACCGGATCGCCATGAGCATCAAGCCGTCGCAGTCGATGCAACCGGCCGAGCCGGTTTACGGAAGGCGTCCAGTACCGAGCCGGTGTAGAACGTATCGCGGAAAAACCGAAAGCGTCCAAACAGGCAGTACACATGGGTGATCTGCCCACGCTCCACGAACTCCATGCGTATATGCATCTTGATCGCCGGGGTGTTTTCCAGGTCGCAGACATCGACCATCTTGTTGCAACCCTGGTCAGCCATGACTTTCCAAACGTCGGCCTGGACATCCGCCGACAGCTGCGAACCCCAGTAGGCACGGGTCATCTCGCCACCGAACTGAAAGTATTCACCGGGCTTGACCGGAAACCAGCAGCGATAGAAATGGCGATCGAAATAGTCTCGCGTGCTCGCCCAGGCAAACCCCACGGTGTTGCCCTTGTCATCCAGGTACATGAACCCTGTATAGCCTTCGGCTGCCAACTCGCGCATGGTTTCGACACGGTCGCCGAAATGCGTGGCGAAGGCATCGGCATTGCTGACGGTGATGAACTCGCGGCGCACCGGTGGGTAGGGCCGCAGGTTATGCGGTTTGAGCGGGATCCTTACATCGTGTTCGAGCCATACCAGTCGCGAATGGAAGAACACGAAGCGGCGTACCAGCAGTTTGATAACCGAGCGCAAGCCTTTTTTCTGAATGCGGTCGCGCAATTTTTGCAGAGCTTTCATGGTGCCTCCTGACGGGTGGCGGGTTGAGGAAAAACAGAGGCCGTCCAGCTCAGGGCGAAGACGGTTTCACCTGGCAAAAGGAAACCGAGTTGGCCGGCTTTGCATTCGAATGGAACGTTGCGGCTGATGTTGTCCGGGCCGAAATAAACCAGGGCAGCGCCGGGCTGCGGACAGGTCATGCCGTCGAGGCTGACTTGATGGGCCCGGACGCTTTTGTTCACGCCAAGCAGGCTGCGCTCCAGGCCGTTGGCCATGGCCAGTGCATCGACCTCAAACGCATCGTTGTCCATGCGCAGCACCTGGCCGAGCCAATGCTGTTGGATGAATTGCTGGACCAACCCCACCGGCTTGAGCTCGAAGCGTTGGTTGTCCAGTATCCGCACCATGCCCTTGGGGTACTCCGGTTCGTCGGCGGACATGAACCAGTTGAGCATGTCCAGCCAGCCGTCGGCCGAGGCGTTGATGGCCACCGACGTCCACCACAGGGCGGCGTAATGGGTTTCCTGGTCGTAAGGGCTGAGGCTTGATCCGCTGGACATATTGGTCTGGTCCAGCAGCAAGGCTTTGCGCGGCCGGCCCTGGTTGTCCAATCCCACCAGGTTGGCGGCCCGACGAACACTGTTGCGATAGACGCGGGTCGCCAGCAGGTCGCGGATCATCCATTCATGCCAGGCCAGGGCGTCGATCTGGGCGCTCGATGTTTCCAGCAGCCGTCGTGCCCAGTCGATGCCACGTTTGTCTGCGGCGTTCTCGGCCAATGGACCGTTGGTGAACCGCGAACTGGCCGGTATGGCGATGCGGACGCCGGCGCGGCTGTTGGCAGGGTTGGCGCGGACCTGGGCGGACAGGCTTTGGAACACCTGCTGGAAACTGTCGAAGTCGGGATAGTTGAGGTTCGGCTCATCGGCAAAGCTGAGATAGTGGATGCCTTTGCCGCCCAGGGCGCGGGTCGATTCGAGCCAGGCTTGCAGGCCGTTGCCGCTGGTCCGGTCGGCTTGCAGATCGGCCCTGCGCTGGCTGCCAGCGAGCAGAGTGATGTCTTGGGTGATGCCAAAGCGATCCTGGTACAGACGTCGAAACGCGTCCTCATGATCGGCCTTGGCCGCCGTGACATCGACGAGGCTGTAATAGCTGGCCGCCCGGGGGGTCAGCGCATCGAGCACGGCGTAGCTGGAGGGCGGAGGCAGTACGTAGGGCAGGGACATCCCCAGCTTTGGAGTCGTGCCGAGTACATCGGCGTGAAGCGTCAGGTGGGTTCGCCCCGGATCCTGGCGCAGCGGCTGCAGTTGCGCCGGGTCCTGGGCGAACAGGTTGGCGGTGCCGTCCAGCCAGAACGCTGCCTTGCCGTTGCCTTGCAGATGCAGGCGCCAGACCTGGTCCGCGTCCGCCACCGGCAGGGCCACTGTGTCGAATTGCCAATAGGCCCGGTAGGGCTTGAGGTTCAGTTGCACCTGCTTGCCATCGGCAACGCGCCGGGCTTGCAGCGCACGCACGCCGCCGTGGAATTTGCCGGCCAGCACAGCCTGTTCGCCGGCTGCGACTTTGAAATAAAGCTCATCACCATCGTGTGTTTCCGAGCTGAAGTGCACTTTGGCCGGGGCGAACAGCGCGCGGGTGCGGGCATCGTGTTCGACCGTATAGCGCCGGAAACTGTAGCCGGGGATCTCCAACCGATAGCTGGCCGCCCCGGGCAACAGCGGCCATTGCTGCTCGCCGCGCACTTGGGCAGCCTTGACCAGGCGCTCACCCACTAACCGGCCTTGGCCGTTGAGCAGATACAGGTGTTCGGTATTGGCCTCGGCCTGCCAGGCCGGAACCCAGCGGACGGTCACTTGGTCCGGGCGATCGGTTTGCAGATACAGGCTGCCGTCGCGGATGTTGGTCCAGTGCATGGACGCGCCATGGGCCGAGGTGGCCAATACCAGAAGACATAGACCCGCGGCCATTTTCCTCTGTGGGAGCCAGCCTTCTCGCGAAGAGGCGGTTAGCTTCATCATCACAGCAAGCTGACCCACCGCCATCGCGAGCAAGCTCGCTCCCACAGGGGAACTCGGCTGGACGCAACCGGCGCCTGTGGGAGCGAGCTTGCTCGCGATGGCGGTCTGGCGGGCGACGATATTCACGCGGATTTCCCCAACAACATCTGGCGCATCGGCAGCAAATCGCTGGGCAGGATGATCAGTGTCTGCCACAGCGCCACACCGCTGAGACGGCAGTACATCGTCAGCAGCGCCAGGGTCACGCCCAGGTAAGCGATCGAGGAAGCGGCGGCAGCGCCGACGATGCCGTAGCGCGGGATCAGGATCAGGTTCAGGGCCAGATTCAGCAGCGCGCCCACGCCCATCAGCAGTGAAACGGTGCCGGGACGGTTCTTGCCCAGCAGGTCCAGGCGCAAGATGCTGGCGTAGCACAGGCCGAACAATCCCGGCAGCAACGCCAACAGCGCCGGGTACGCCGGTTGATAGGCGGCGCCGAACAGGGTGATGATCAGCCATTCGCCAATCAGCGCCATGCCCAGGCAGGCACCGAGCATCACCGTAGCAGTCAGGCGCAAGGCCAGCGGGGTCAGGCGCTGCATGTCGGTGTCTTGCTGGAGCAGGCGTTTCATCAGCGGCGTGGTGACCGCTTCGGGCACGATCAGCAGCAGTTCGGCCGCGGCGCTGGCCATGGCGTAGTGACCCAGCGCCGTGCTGCCCAGCAATGCGCCAATGAACAAAAAATCCGAGCGCAGCATCACTTGTTGGAACAACAGGTCCGGATGACTACGGGCGCCATAACGCAACAGTTCGTTCTGGCCGGTGCGATCCCAGCGCAGGGTGACCACATGATCGCGCCGCAACCACATCCAGCCGGCCAGCACCACCAGGCTCAGGCCCGCCAGCCAACTGATCAGCGCCGCCTCCAGCGCCGTGTCTTGCCACATCCAGAACAGCGCTACAAACAGCAGCAACGGCGCCAGGGATTCCATCAGTCGCAGCGCATTGAACGCGCCTACGCCGCCGGAAGCATTGTGCAATGTCAGCAGGCCGCTCTTGAGCACCGTCAGGGGGACGGCCAGCAACAGCAGCCAAGCCAGCAATCCCAGCTGCGCGGTGATGTCCAGCTCAGCGCCGAACTCACGCGCCAGCGCCACCACCAACAGTGTCAGCAACCCGGCCAGCAGACACCCGAAAACCAACACCTGGCAAAGCAACAGACCCATGGAGCGCTGCTGCGCCGCCTGGTAACCCACCGCGGAATTGAGGCCTCCACTGGTGGCGGCGCTGATCAAGTCGGGCAGGGTGCTGAGCAGCGCGAACAGTCCGCGTTCGCTGGGCCCCAGGATTCGTGCCAGCAACACATTGCGCAACAGCCGCAGGCCGATCATCGCCAGGCGCGTGCCCATGCTTAGCGCCAAATGCTTGAGATAGTGTGCACGGCTCATGGACGGGCTCCTCGGCGAATGCGCCAGGCGAGCAATTCAGGGTGATGGGCGTTGCGCTGGCTGACGCCGAAACGCGGCAGGTTCAACGGGTCGCCGTCGTGGCGATACAGCCCGGCCTCGGTGCCCAGGGCGAACGGAAAACCGTGGGCCGCCACCTGCTCGCGCACGCGCACATCATTGTCACCGTTGGGGTAGCAATACACCGGCAGCGGCTGGGCGCAGCCATTTTCCAGCGCGGTCCAACTGCGGGTCAGTTCTTCATGCAGGCGCTGATCGTCCAGCCCGGTCAGAATCGCGTGGCTGGCGCCATGGGGGCCGAAACGAATCAGCCCGGAATCTTCGAGCATGCGCACCTGGGGCCAATCCAGCGCCTGGGGTTGCGAGCCTTGCGGGCAGGCTTCGGTGAGATCGCTCAACGTGCTTGGTTCGAGCGTCTTGAGGCTTTGCAGGTAATGCAGCAGCGCCAGGCTGCGGCGCTCGTCGTCGATGTCGTCGAGCAGCACCGGCAATGGCCGGCCGACGTGCTGCAAGTGCTCGATCAGCGAATGCCGCGCCACTTGCCCGTGGCTGCCCCACAGGGTTTCGCCGATGCTTTCCCACCAGAAATGCTGGCGACTGCCGACAAAATCGGTGGACAGGAAAATACTCGCCGGCACCTGGTACTGACGCAGCAGGGGAAAGGCGTTCATGGCGTTGTCACGCCAGCCATCATCGAACGTCAGGGCCACCCGAGGACGGTCCGGAACGCTTTCCGGGTCGGCCAGCAGCAAGGTCATCAAGGGCACGCATTCAAAATGCCGTTGCAACCAGATCAACAGGTGTTCGAACGCTTCGGGCCCCACGCACAGTTCATTGCGGTGGGGCAGCTCGGCGGCGCGGTCGTTGTTCAATACCCGGTGCAACATCAGGATGACGCCGGCGCCACGCAATGGATGGCGACCCATGGACGTGTTCAGGTACAGCCAGCCGCCGGTGCGCTTGAAAACATGTTTGATCGACATCGGCCACACTCCTTAGCGGTTTTGGTCGGGGTTCCATTGGCTGTAGCGCTGGCCTCGCAGGAATTGCCAAAGCCCGATGCTCATGCCGACCAGTGTTACCAGCACGAACGCGGCCAACCGAAATGGCCGAGGCAAGCGGTGGCCTGCGTCGAGCAAGCCGATCAGCGCTGTGGCATAACCGAGCAGTTGCGCCACCAGCGTCAGGCGATAGAACGGATGGTCATTCCACAGCCAGGCGTTGCTCAGCAGCAACGGCAACAGCAGCACCGGCGCCAGGCGGCGGATCAATTTGTGGCTGATCAGGCCAATGGCGTAGAGCCCATGGCGCAGCGGGTTGAGCAGTTCCCGGCGCTGGGCCAGGCTCTGCAATCCGCCGACAGTGACGCGCTGACGACGACGAAACTGCTTGTCGGCTTCGTCCACGCCCTGGTCGGTCACCCGCGCTTTGGGTGCATAAACAATGGATTTGCCGGCTGCCGGCGCGCAGGTGCTGAGGAAAAAATCATCGTTGACCTGGGCCGGAATCGGCTGGAACAAAGCCCTGCGCAAGGCCAGCAAGGCGCCGTCGGCCGAGACCATGCAGCCGGTGCGGCTTTCCACCCGGCGCAGCCACCCTTCGTAGTGCCGATACAGACTGTCGCCGAGGCTCAGCCCCTTGCCGGGCACGGGGATGACCATGTGCCCGGCACAGGCGCCGACTTCAGGATCGCCCAGCGGCGCCAGCAGGTGGCCGAGGGTGTCGTGGGCCCATTGGTTGTCGGCATCGGTGAACACCAGGATCTCGCCGTAGCTATGGGCCACGCCGGTATTGAGGGCGGCGGCCTTGCCCTGGCGTGGCAGGTCGAGCACGGTGATGCGTGAGTCGCCGATTTTGCGCGCACAGGCCACCGTGTCGTCGGTGGAACCGTCGCTGGCCAAGATGATTTGCAGCGAGCGTGCCGGATAATCCTGGGCCAACAGCGTGCGCAATTTCGCTTCGATGTGCCGTGCCTCGTTGTGGGCGGCGATAACAATGCTGACGTCCATCGGCAGGGGCTTGCCATAGCGCCGTAGCGGAAACAACGGTGTCAGCAAGGTCAACAGCACGGGGTAGCCGAGGTAGGCGTACACCGGCAGCAACAGGCAAGACCAATAGATGGATTCAGCCACGGGCGGGTCTCCTGACGTTCCATTGAAAAAGATTGAGCAGCAACGCGGCGCCGGTCAGGTGCAGGCGCACCCCGTGCAAGGCCCACAGTTGCAACGCCAGGCGCGGGTCGCGCTGGCTCTGGCGCAGGCTGAGAAACAAGGCCGGCAATGTGCTGATGAACAGTAGCGTCAACCCCAGGCGCACCTGGCCCTGGAGCAGGGCGGTGAGCGCCAGCAGATCCAGGCCCCAGGCGCCAACGGACAAGGCGGGAAAGCGCAGCAAGCGCAGGCTCGGCCCATGGCTGCGCAGCAACTGCCAATGGCTGCCCTGGCGCCATAGTTCCTTGCTCATCCATTCGCGCCAGCTGCCTTCGTAACCCCAATGCAGGGCCAGGCTTTCGTTCACCAGCAACAACTGCGCACCGGCTTGGCGCAAGCGCAGGGAAAAATCCTTGTCTTCACCGGTACGCAGGGTCTCGTCGAAGCCGCCGACCTGTTCGAACCAACGGCGGCGCATCAACAGATTGGCGCTGGGCAGCCACTGCACTCGATGCAGCGGACGGGCGCCCGGACGTTGGCTGCGGCGTTGCCAGGCCTGGGCGAACCAAGGCGCGTGTCGGGGCGTGTCCAGGTCCAGTCCCAACACATCGCCCTGACGGCCCTCCATTTCGACGAGCAGCTTCAGCCAGTCGGCGGGCATTTCCATGTCTGCGTCGATGAATGCCAGCCACTCACCGCTGGCAACCGCCGCGCCACGGTTGCGCAAGGCGCCGATGTGAACGCCGGGCACAATCAGCACCCGGGCGCCCAGTTCATTGGCGATGCGCGGCCCATGATCGTCCGAGCCGTTGTCGACCACGATCAGTTCGCATTCCAATTGCGCCTGGCGAGCAGCTTGCTGCGCGGCCAGCAGGGTGCGGCCGATGTGGCGGGCCTCGTTGAACATCGGGATGACGATACTGACGCGGCTCATGGGCGGGCCTCCCATGGCGCGGATTGTTCGGCGTCGTAGCGCAACACACTGGTCAAGGCGAGCATGATCCACAGCAACTTGTGGTTCGGCGCGCTGAGAAACATCAGGAACAAGGCCAGCGCCAGGAAACTCATCCCCAAATGTGTGAGCAGGTCGGCCTGGGCCCAGTCCCGACGCTGGAGCCAGAGTTGGCGCGCGCGCACCAGGTTGTAGAGGCCAAGACCGATCATGCCGACAAACATCAACCCGCCCGGTACGCCGATCTCGCTGAATATTTCCAGGTAGGTGTTATGAGCGCGACGGTACAGGTCGCCCAGTTTGCGGTTGGCCGAGAAGGCCTTGGCATAACCGGTCGGCGCGTAGTGCAGGGGAAACGTCCCGGGCCCTGAACCGAGGATGGGGTTCTCGCGGATCATCTGGCTGCCCACCAGGATGTAGGAGGCGCGGCGGCCCAGGGATTCATCCTTGTGAGCGCTGGCGCCGGCGCTGAGGATGCTCAACGATTGGATGCGTGCCACGTAGCCGGCGGGCATCACCGCGATTGCCAGGGGAATCATCAGTGCCAGCCCGAGCATGGCGAAGCCCAGGTGCCGTGGACGAATCCGCGGTAGCTGCGCGCGGTAGTGGTACAAGCCGATCATCAGGCTGAGCAGCAACACCACCAGCCCGGAACGCGATTCGGTCTTGGTCATGCCGCCCAGCAGCAGGATGAAACCGCCGCCCCAGAACAGCCGGTGCAACAGGTTCGGGCTGCGCAGTACCAGCAACAAGGCCAGCGGTATGGTGAACGCGATCAGCAGCGCAAAGGAGTTCGGGTCCTCCAGCAGTCCGGACGCGCGGCCCTGGTCCTGGTATTTGGCCGAGAACATCGCGAGTACGCACGTGGTGGACACGCTCACGGTCATCAAGCGGGCAAACAGGTCCAGGTTCAGCTCGCGTCCGATCAACAAGGTGATCACGAACAGAATCAGCCCTACCGTCAGTTCCCGCAGATGGGTCTGGGACAGGTCCATGTTTTCCGACAGCAGCAGGCTCAGGCCATACAGCGCCATGAAGCCGACCAGCGGCTTCCAGATATTGCTGCGCAGGCGCGTCGCCGGAATCTGGTGCAGGGCCAGTTGCAGTGCCAGGATCAGAATCAGCGCCAGGCCAAAGAACTTGCTGCCCGACAATCCGTTTTCCTTGAACAGCCCTTCGAATGGCACCAGCGCGGCGATGCCCAGCAGGCCCCAGCCGGGCTTGCGGTACAGCACGGCGACGCCGACCAGGCCGAACACCGCGCCGGGCGCCAGGAACGGATAAGGACTGGCCAGCAATGCCAGGCAGACCAGCCCCAGCAAACTGATGATCGAGAGCGGGACGATCATGGTCGAGCCTCCCGTGCCGTGCGGATATAAAGTTGCGACCAGCGTTCGGCCAGCGTGCGCAGGTCGTAGCGGTCGCGTTGGGTGCGCCGGGCGTTGTCGGCGAGGATCCGCGCCAGGGGCGGTTCGCTGAACAGCGTTTCGATCTGGCGGGCCAATTCGTCGCTGTCGGCCGGCGTGGCCAGCAGGCCGTTGTGGCGGTCCTGCAGGATGTCGGGAATGCCGCCGACGCCAAACGCCACCACTGGCACCCCGGCTTGCATGGCTTCGAGCAGGATCATCGGCGTGCCTTCGGTGCGTGAGCTGATCACCAAAGCGTCGAGGCGGCTCCACCAATCATTCATGTCGGTTTGATAACCGGGCAACTCGATGCGCGTCGGCAACCCCGCGTCGGCGATGCGCTTGAGCAGCGGCTGGCGTTCCGGACCGTCGCCGAGCATGACCGCATGCAGCGAACCATGGCGCTGGCAGAGCGGGATCATCGCGTCGAGGAACAGGTCAGGGCCTTTCTCGCTGCTCAAGCGACCCACGTACCCGACCCGCCAGCGCTGCCTGTCGTCACGATGGGGCAGCGGTGTCGTGACGGCCGGCAAACCGTTGGGAATGACGTCGAGCTTGTCCGCCTTGACGCTGGCCTTGCGGTGCAATGCCGCGATGCTTTCGGCGACGCAGACCACGCGCTTGACCGGCGCGGTGCGGCACAGTTGCAGGCTCAACCAGGTGTAGAAACGCTGCTTGGTGCTGCGCGGCGTGAAGCCGTGCTGGGTAATCACCAGGGGCAGGCGCAACAGCGTGGCCGCGGCCCAGCCGAACAGCAAGCCTTTGAAGTTGTGGGTGTTGATCAGCGGCCGGTCCGCGCGACGTTGCCGCAGATGCTGCAACAATTCGCCCAAGCTGTCGCAGTGTCGGCAATCCACCCCGGCCTGGCGAAACCGCGTGATCAAGGTCGGCGGCGCCGCCAGGAACAGCACTTGGTGCTGCCCCGGTGTCGCCAGGCAATGATCGAGCAGCATCCGCTCGGCCCCATAGAAGCCGCCGCTGTCGAGCAGATGAATGATCGACAGGGGGCTGCTGCGGTGGGACGGGCCGAACGGCGCGTTCAATTTTTCACCCAATGGACAAGGCTTGGCAGGCTCCAGTTGCGGTGCGGATTGACCTGTTCGGGCGACTGCTCATTGATCACCAGCAAGACCGGCAGGTCCAGTTGCTGGCTGATTTGCGCAGGATGCTTGAAGCGATGGTCGAAGAACTCACGCACGTAGACCAGAGCGATCGCCAGCAGCAGGCCGCAGAACAAGCCGAACGGGATAATCAGCATCGGCTTGGGAAATACCGCCGCGGTGGGTTCGAACGGGGGGCTCAGGACACGGGCGTTGGACAGGTCATTGTCCAGCGAGCGCGCGGAACTGGCTTCGGCGAACCGTTGGGCATAGGTGGAGAACGCCGCGTGGAGTGCGTTGATCTCGGTGTCCATCTGCCGCAGCTTGCTCTGGGTTTCCTGTAACTGGTGGATGCGTTCCTTGAAGGCCGCGATGCGCTCGACCTTCTGGTTGATCACCGAGCTGACGACGGCCAGGTCGGTGGTGCGTTCCTGGATGCGGTTGTTCACCACTTTGAGGAACTGCTGGCGTGTGCGCATGATCTGTTCGCGGGCCAGCAGCATCGGTTCGCTGCTGGGCTGGAAGATCGCCAGGTCGTTCATGTAGCGGCTGACCTGGCTGGTCAGCTGTTCACCCAGTTGCCTGATTTCCCGGTCCTCGAAGGCGATGTTGTCCACGGTCGTGGTGAAGGTGAACGGGAACGTGTAGTCGTTGAACCGCGAGCTGTTCGCCGCTGCCAGGCTGGTCTTGAGGTAATCGAGCCAGCGTTGGCTTTGCAGCAGGCGATCCTGGTACAGGTTCAGGGCCTGTTCTTCGGTATTGATGGCGTTCAGGCGAAACGTGATTTCTTCCTTGGGATCGGAGGAACCGACGCCTTCGAGCAGGCCGAGCCGGGTGCCTTCCAGACCGTCGAGGCGCGTCTGGTATTGGACTTTTTTCTGCTCGTAGAAGGTCTGGGGCAATTCGATCGATTGCAGGTCCTGGCGGCCGGTGAGGTAGTTTTCCAGCAGCTGCGCGACGAACCGGGTGCCCTGGGCGGGATCGCCGAAGCTGTAGATGATGGAGATCACGTTCGAGCCGGGCAGGGTCTCGATTTTCAGGTTCGCGATGGCCTCGTCGGTGAGGGTATCGAGCATCGTGTCGCGTACCGGATCGACTTCCAGCCCGAGGCCGTCGCGAAGCGGATTGATGACGTATTCACGCAGTGGCTGGGTGATGTAGCGCTTGAGCGGTTCGCTCACCCATTTATTGAGGGCCCCTGGGCTCGGGGTGTATTCACCCTGGTCGCGCAGGGTCTTGATGGTTTCGCGAATCAACGCCGGTGAGCGCAGGATGTTGCTCTCGGTTTCCATGTCCGCCAGGGACGGCGGAATGAAAGTCGCGTTTTCCTGGTTCAACGAGGTAGTGGCGTCGCCTTGGGAGAGTTTTTTCGACTGGACGATCACTTGGGCGGTGATGTCGAAACTCTGCTTGAGCATCAACGGCAACACCAGAGCGATCACGGCGAAAACCAGGAAGATGCGCTTCACCCACTGCTTGTTGGCGAAGAAGATCCTGAAAAACTCGTGCAGATAATTTTCCTTGGGGTTCATGTCGGTCACCTGAGTCTCAGTTGTCGCTGCCTTTGTTGTCGACGCGGTAGCCGAAGCTCAACCCCGTGCCCTGGAACAGCACCACATCGGCCAATTGCCTGGCCAGTTCACCGGCACTTGCAAGCTTGGTCTTGGGCACGAACAGCATGTCTTCCGGTTGTAGATAGGCGATCTGCGACGCGTCGCCGCTCAAGGCTTTCTCCACGTCGTAGTGGCGGGCTTCGACCTGATTGCCGTTGCGGCGCATGATCACCACGGAGTCGAGCCGGGCCTTGACGTTCGTGCCCCTGGCCAGTGTCAGGGCCTCGAGTACCGAGATCGGCCGGCGGATCGGGTAGGAGCCGGGCTGGGCCACTTCGCCGAGGACATAGATTTCGTTGCCGGCGGTGGACTTGAGCAGCACGTCCACCGTCATGTGGCCGGGCAGTTGGGCGTAGCGCTCGTTGAGGAAAGTCTCCAGCTGGCTGACGGTCATGCCTTGCAAAGGCACGGCGCCAATTTCCGGGAAGCTGGCGTAGCCATCCCTGCCCACGGTGATTTCCCGGCTCATGCCCGTGCCAGGGTGAGTCAGGGTGTTGCGCAGCTTCGTCTCGCCGGAGAGCGGGCTCGTCACCAGTACGGTCAATTGGTTGCGATTGGGCTGGAACAACATCTTCTGGTCATAGGCGCGCTGCACCGCCAGGCGCGCCTCGTCGGTGGTCAGGCCGCCGACTTTCACCGAGGTGTTGGCGCCCGGCAGTTCGATACTGCCGTCGGGCATCACCTGTTGCGTGCCGTTGAGCTGGCTGGCGGCGGTGAAGTTCAGGGCAACCTGGTCGCCAGGCTGCACGCGATAAGCCTGGGAAGAGGTGGTGCCGATGTGGAATATCACGTCCAGCACATCCTGGGGCCGCAAGGTCTGCTCGACCTTGGGCATGTCGGTGGCCTGGGCATTGGCCGGCGCCGCGGTGAGGATCTGCACCGGCATCGAGCGGGTATCGGTGTTGCTGGAGCAACCGGCAAGCGGCAGCAACAGCAGGACAAGCATTCTAGCGTTCATCTCGTCATCCTTTTGCAGGCTTACAGGTTGTTGTAGAGCCATTTGGGCATGTAGTACTTGCGGCGGTTGAACACGCTGCCGACCACTTTCGCGCCGGCCTGGGCCAACCTTTGTCGGGTGGCCTGGGCCACTTCCCAGCGGGTGTCTTCGCCGCGCACCACCAGCACCACGCCGTCCACCTGGGTGCTGATCACCAGCGTGTCGGTGGCCGAATACACCGCGTCGGCGTCGATCACCACGAAGCGGTACTGCGCCGCCAGTTGCCGGAACAGCGGGCGCAATCGCTCGGGGCTCAGGCGTTCGGCGTTGTGGCCGAGGCGGCCGTGGGGCAGCACGTCGAAGGGCAGGCTCGACACCTGTACTACGCAGTCCTGCAACAACGGTGGGGACAGGCTGTTGAACAACAGGTCGCTGAAGCCGCGCTCTTTTTGCAGCGAGAGCTGCTGGCTGAGGTTGCGCGGCGACTGGCTGGCGTCCACCAGCAACACCCGGCCATTGCTCATCTGCGCCAGCTGGGCGGACAGCGCCATGGCGCTGGTGCTCGTGCCGGTGCCGGTGTTGGCCGCTGTCATGAGAAGGATCCGCAGATCCGGGTCGAGCACGGTCGAGGTCAGGTTGGTCTCGCTCGGGCTGGCTATGGTCAGGATATTCGTCGAACCGTCCATTTAACTCGCTCCGTGGCCGCTGAACACTTTGAAGGGGGTAATCATCAGGATCTTCAGATCCAACAGCAGGCTCTGCTCGGCGATGTAGCTGAGGTCCAGTTCCACGCGCTGGTCGAAGTCGATATTGCTGCGCCCGGAGATCTGCCACAGGCCGGTCAGGCCGGGGTAGATGCTCAGGCGCACCAAATGGTTGTCCTTGTAGCGATAGGCGTTGAACGAGGTGGGCCGCGGGCCTACCAGGCGCATGTCGCCGGTCACTACATTGATCAGGTTCGGCAGTTCATCGAGGCTGCTGCGTCGCAGGAACCTGCCGATCGGGGTAATGCGCGGGTCGTTGTCGATCTTGAAGTCGATGGCGTCGGCGCCGTGCTTGTTGAGGTGGCGCAGCGACTCTTTCAGGGCCTCGGCATCGACGACCATGGTGCGAAACTTGTACATGCCGAACACGCGCCCGCGATAACCGGTGCGTTTCTGCACGAAAAAAACCGGGCCAGGGCTGGAAAACTTGATCAGCAATGCCAGACCCAGCAGCAACGGGGTGAGCAGTACCAGGATCGCCAGCGCGCCGAGGCAAGCCACGACCCGATTGGTCCGCGAAACCGTCCAGGGCCGACCACCGTCCCGACCGGTGAGCCAGCCACGGCCCTGGCGGTGGATGGCGGCATCCAGGCGTCGGCGATGCTCGGGGTCGACACGTTTGTCGCGTCCGGAGGTGCTGATCGGAATGTCTTGTTCATGTCGGGTCATAGACTCCTCCGCTGAGGTACGGCCGCAAGCGGCGTGTGATCGATGGGTTGCGCGTAGTAATCGAGGAACCAGTCGACGAAGCGACCCAGGCCGTCATCCAGTGCAATGCACGGTTGGAAACCGGTGGCCCGGGCCAGGTCGCTGGCATCGGCGCAGGTGTTGAGCACGTCCCCCGGTTGCAGGGGCAGCAGCTCGATCCGGGCGGTGCGGCCCAGATGTTTTTCCAGCAGCGCCACGTAGGTTCGCAACGCCACCGGGTGCTGTCCGCCGATGTTGTAGATGCGCCATGGCGCCAGGCTGGTGGCCGGGTCCGGTTGCTCGCGATCCCAGTGGGGCGTTGGCTGCGGCGCACGTTCGATCAACCGGGCGATGCTCTCGACGATGTCGTCGATGTAGGTGAAGTCGCGTTCGTGCTCACCATGGTTGAACAGCCGCAACACTTGGTTTTGCGCGATGGCCGTGGCGAACTGGATCGGCGACATGTCTGGCCGACCCCACGGGCCGTACACGGTAAAAAAGCGCAGGCCGGTGCACGGGATGCCGAACAGATGGCTGTAGCTGTGGGCCATCGATTCGTTGGCCTTCTTTGTTGCCGCATACAACGACAGCGGATGATCAACGCCGTCCCGTACCGAATAGGGCGTGCGCTGGTTGGCGCCGTACACCGAACTGGAAGAGGCGTAGATCAGGTGCTTGACCGGATGACGGCGGCAACTTTCGAGAATGTTCAGAAACCCGGCGAGGTTGCTGTCGACATAGGCGCGGGGATTGTCCAGCGAATAGCGCACGCCGGCCTGGGCGGCGAGGTGGATCACCACCTCCGGGCGATGGCTCTGGAACAGTCCGTCGATCGCCGAGGCGTCGGTCAGGTCGATACGCGCCAAGGGAAATGCGCCGACCTGGTCACGCACCCACGCCACGCGGTCGTGCTTGAGCTGCGGGTCGTAGTAATCGTTGAAGTTGTCCAGCCCGTACACGTGATGGCCATCGCGCATCAACCGCAAGACGCAGTGGGCTCCGATGAATCCGGCGGCGCCGGTCACCAGGACGTTCACGCTTGTGGCCCCGGGGCGCTGGGCACGGTGTGGCGCAAGCCGATGCCACGGTACAGCAGCCCGGCGGCAGCCAGGTGCTCGGGGTTGTAGAGGTTGCGGCCATCGATGATGACCCGGGCGCGCAGCTTGCTCGCCAGCAGGTCGAAATCCACCACGCGAAAATTCTTCCACTCAGTGCAAATCACCAGGGCATCGGTGTCCTCAAGCGTGTCATCGCGGGTGGCGCACAGGTTCAGGTCTTTGCGATAACCGTACAGGCGCCGGCATTCGGACATGGCTTCCGGGTCGTAGGCCTGCACGCGCGCGCCTTCGCGCCAGAGGGCTTCCATCAGGTAGCGGCTCGGGGCTTCGCGCATGTCGTCGGTGTTGGGCTTGAAGGCCAGGCCCCAGATGGCAATCGACTTGCCGGCCAAGCCGTCCGGAAATTGCTGCGCCAGCTTCTCGAAAAGGATGTGCCGCTGGCTGTCGTTCACATCGGTGACGCTGCGCAGCAGGCGCAGCGGCATGCCGCTCTGTTCGGCCGTGTGCAGCAGGGCGCGCAGGTCCTTGGGGAAGCACGAGCCGCCGAAGCCGCAGCCCGGATAGATGAAGTGATAGCCGATGCGTGGGTCCGAGCCGATGCCTTTGCGCACGGCTTCGATGTCGGCGCCCAGGCGTTCGGTGAGGTTGGCCAGTTCGTTCATGAAACTGATGCGGGTGGCGAGCATGGCGTTGGCGGCGTACTTGGTCAGCTCCGCGCTGCGGTTGTCCATGAACATCAGTTTTTCGTGGTTGCGGCAGAACGGCGCGTAGAGCTCGCCCATCTGATCCCGCGCCAGTTGATCGCTGGCGCCGATGATGATGCGGTCCGGGCGCATGCAATCGGCGAGAGCGCTGCCTTCCTTGAGGAACTCCGGGTTGGATACCACACGCACATTCAACTGTTTAAGGCCCCGACGAGCCAGCGCCTGGCGGGCGCACTCGGCGACTTTATCGGCTGTTCCGACCGGTACGGTCGACTTGATGATCAGGGTGCGGTCACTGTCCATGAAGTCGGCGATCTGGCGGGTCACCGCCAGCACATGGCTCAGGTCCGCCGAGCCGTCTTCGTCGGCTGGCGTGCCGACGGCAATAAAAATCAACTCGCCATGGTTGACCGCATCGCTGGCCTGGCAACTGAACAAAAGCCGGCCGGCCTTGATGTTGTCTTCCAGCAATACGGACAGCCCAGGCTCACTGATGGGCGGTACGGCTTGTTGCAGTTGACGGATCTTGTTCGGGTCGATATCGACGCACAGGACGCGGTGCCCGACGTCGGCCAATGCCGCTGCCTGAATCAGCCCCACATACCCCGTGCCAAATACGCTCACGTCCATTCTAGGCGCGCCTCTCAAACCGGTTGATGTAACTTGGATGAAACTGTTTAGAGGGTATAGCGCAGCTTCAAAAAAACGTGTCAGCAAAATGACAGTTGTCAGTGTTGGCAAATCTCGACGGATTAGGGCTTTTTGATATCAAGTCATTGACTGACTTGGAAAAGCGCCATTTTTAAAGGGCTCTGGAGACGTTTAAGTAACCGATGAACGGTATATATCCATAGATTTTTATGTTTTTGATGCGTCAAAGGTGTCACTTTTGAGGTAACTTTTTTTTGACGCTGCGACCGATCAGTCTCTTTCTTGCGCTTTGAAATCCCGCTGCTAGTGTGCAGAAAACGAACCTTCCATCCGCCGCGCCACCGCCGAGAAAAACATGACCCGATACCTCAAGGAACTGCTGCTGTTGCTGTACCTTTTCAGGGGGCATGACTATTACCTGGAGCGTCTCGCTGCGCTGGGTCTTGGTTTTGCAACGGTGCTGTTCGGTGCGATGTTCCTTGTGCTGGTGCTTGCGTTGTGGATGAGCGCCTACATCAGCCAGACGTTGGTGCGGCATCTGTTTGCCTTGACACTGTTTGCCTCGGCGGTGTTCTTCGAGGTGTATACCCGGGTCACCGACAGTTACCTGACCTACAGCCAGTTCGTGTCGCTGGTGTATTCGGGCGGCTTTATCCAGGAGGCGGCTTATCAGTATCGAGAGGTGATTCTCAGCGCGATGGCGGGCGGCCTGTTGCTGCTGTTGGGCATCGGGCTGAAGCCTCGGCGGCGTTTACCATTGCCCGGTTATGTACCGGTCGCCGCGCCGTTGGTCGGGGTATTGCTGCTCAGTGGTGTGCTGTTCGCAAGGGCGGGCGAGGGCGCCCGTGGTCTACCTGTGATGTATACGCCGCTGGCCTATCTGAACCTGTTTGCCTACGAGGCGCTGCACGACACCGTCGGCGTCCGCGAGCCGGTCAGCTTGGCTCGCCGTTCTCCTGCGATCGAGCACGATATCGTGTTGATCATCGACGAAAGCATCGGTGGCAACTATCTCGATATCAACATCCCGTTCGGTGTGAACAGCGGCCTCAAGACCCCGCCGCCTGGGGTGGACATCTTCAATTACGGTTATGCCGCTTCCATCGCCAATTGCAGCGCCGATACCAACATTACCCTGCGTTATGGCGGTACGCGGGCTGATTACGTGCGTATCAACAGCACGCAGCCGTCAATCTGGCAGTACGCCCATGTCGCGGGCTTGCATACCGTCTATATCGATGCCCAGCGCACCGGCGGCAACTTGCAGAACCTGATGACCGAACAGGAAAAACAAGACATCGACCAATTCATCCAATTCGACCAGGTCCGTGTGCTGGACCGCGACATGGCAGCCGCGGCGCAGTTGATCGAGCTCTTGGGCAATGACCGGGCCGAACTGGTGGTGGTGAATAAAGTAGGGGCGCATTTTCCGGTCCACGACAAATACCCCGACGAATTCATGAAACACCGTCCGGCCTTGCCCCGGGGGCGGTTTCAGGACGTGGCCGACACCGGCCAGCGCGACGGCTTCAACGGCCAGCAATATGACTGGTTGCTGTATCGCAATGCGTACCAGAACACGCTCCTATGGAACGTCGGCGAGTTCTTCCGGCGCCTGTTGCGTCAAGGAAATCTTCAGAATGCGGTGCTGATCTATACCTCCGATCATGGCCAGGATCTGCACGAGCGTGGCAATCCCGGGCTCAATACGCATTGCGGCGGCGACCCGGTGGAGGAGGAGGGGCTGGTGCCTTTGGTGGTCATCCAGGGCAGTCAGCTGCGCACCTTGGACTGGCGCGGCGCCTGGGCGCAAAACAAGGATCGTTCCAGCCACTACAACATCTTTGCGACGCTGCTTGAGTTGATGGGCTACGACCCGGCGGCGGTCGTGGCGCGCTATGGAAAACCCCTGAGCCAACCCACCGAGGACGACTTCACGTTCAACTACCGCTTCAACGCGCGGCTGGGTGCCAAGCCAGCCTGGAAGCACATCGATCTGGGCAACATCGTCATACCGGAACCGGCCCAGACCGAGATGGCGGCGGGGCATTGAGCGAGCGCCTATCGGGTGGTAGCAATCGGCGTGGTTGGCGCTGGGTCGTACAGCAGCGTGAAGCCCAGGTCGCGGAGCGCGCGGCCAATGAAACGCGAGCCGACATCGTTCAAGTGCGCGTCATCCCGGTAGAGCAGTTGTCCGTCGATGATCGGGCTGCACAGGCCGGCCGGGCAAATCACCTGGTTGGGATCGATGAAGCGCACCTGAGGCAGCCTGGCGCGTATCTGCGTCCAATAGGGCGCCGCGGCGTCCAGCCGCGTTGAACACTGCCGAAGAGGAGCGAACATCAAGCGGCGCACCGGGCACGTCGCGGCGTTGTCGATTGGCTGATTGCTGAGAACGACGATGACTTGGCCGGTCCGGTCCGCCACTTGCCGCATGCTTGCCTCGATGACAGCTCCTGCTGCCGGGTCCCGGGGCCAGGCGCCGGCGAGCACCACGTAGGGATACCGGTTCCGCTCGATCAACTGCAACACCTGCTCATTGCGCGCCACGCAGCGTGCCCCGTAACCCGCCGACATCTCGGCGGCGTGGCCGAAGATGGGTGGGCACTTGTCGAGGGTGTAATCCATCAAGGCGATGCCGTTGGGTTCGGCCAGGACATCGACCATGCCGGTGAAATGGTTGGCGAAAGAGTCTCCGACCATCACGCCGTCGATCTGCGCCTTGCGTGCCCCGAGGTGGCACGCCGGATCGGGCGCGGCGTTGTAGCGCGCATTGGGCATGTGGCAGCGCTCACGCAGTTTGTTCGGTTCGGTCAGGCTCATCGCTTCAAGGATCGACACCTGCGGTACGAAACGCTGCGGGAACCCCTGCCATTGCACGCTCAGTACAGCCAGCACGGCCAGCCCCAACGCTGGAACCATGAACCGACGGCCAAATGCGCGGGTGAACGGCAACAGCGCCCCGGTTCGTCGAAAGGGGACTTCGACAAAATGCCAGGAACACCAGGCCAGTAGCGTCGCCACTGCCATCAGGCCCAGCCCCAGCGGGAGCGTGATGTTGATATCCAGATATCTCAGGTACGCAATCAAGGGCCAATGCCAGAGGTAAAGCGAGTAGGAAATCAGACCAACAAATACCATCGGCCGGTTGGTCAGCCAGCGCGAGCGTGTTCCGCCGCTGCCAGCGAGGATCAACAGCGCCGCCCCCAGGCAAGGTATAAGCGCATTGAGGCCGGGAAAGGTTGTTTCCGGACTCAGTGCAAACAATGAATAGGCAATCGATCCGGCTCCCGCCAGCGCCCAGATCCGGCCCACCCCGTCACTGAACGTACGTGGCTGCGCGAGATAAATCGCCAACGTCGCCCCCAGCAGCAGTTCGAAAAAACGTGTGGGCAGCAGATAGTAGGAGGCAGAGGGAACGAGGGTCGTGGCGTACTGCGAAACGCCAACCGTCACGACAACGCCGATGCACACCAGCGGCAGCAAGTAGCGGGGTGCCCATCGACACAGCATCAGCATCAGCAGCGGCCAGAGCAGGTAGAACTGTTCTTCGATGCCCAGTGACCAGGTATGCAGAAGTGGGGCTTCGCTGGCGTCCGCCGCGAAATAATTTCCGTACTTCATCCAGATATAGATATTCGAAACACCGAGCAGGGAGGACAGCGCGCTGATGTTCAGTCGGGTCAGGTTGACCGGAGACAGGACGAAGATCCCGGCAATCACGCTCGCCACCACCACCGTCGTCAGCGCCGGTACGATGCGGTTGATGCGTCGCTGATAAAAACGCTTCATGGAGAAGGTGTTCTGTTGGATCTCGCTGAACACCTGGGACGTGATGAGGAACCCTGAGATGACGAAAAAAATGTCCACCCCGACGAAGCCGCCTGGTAAGAGGCTGGCGTTGAGGTGATGGATAAACACGGCGATCACCGCAACAGCGCGAAGACCATCGATATCGGGGCGATATAGGGTGTGAGGCATGGCGGCGATCGTCCGTGAAGGGAGGAATCCTTGATGCGTCATGTTAATGACGATTGCGCCGACAGCCTTTAACGGCGCGCGTTAGTTATTGATCAATAGCAGAAAGTTGACGAAGCGCAAGATTATCCGGCGCGTCAGGCAGGGGTGGCGACCAGTGGTAACGGAAACTGCCGATGACGTCGGCCAATGGCCGTGGCCCTCGATTCCGCTATCCTGAGAGCCAGTGGTTTTACCCAATGAGCCTTTCAATGCTTGAAGTTCGAGAAGTATTCAAAAGCTACCCAACCCCCCAAGGTCTTTTGCCGGTGTTGCAAGGCATCGACCTGACCTTGCCCCCCGGCAGCAGCTTGGCGCTGATGGGCGAATCGGGCAGTGGCAAGAGCACCTTGTTGCACCTGGTTGCCGGCCTGGACAAAGTCGATCGCGGCTGTATTCGCAGCGGCGGGTATCGGCTCGACGGCATGAGTGAACATGAGTTGGCGAACTGGCGGCGCACGGAAATCGGCCTGGTGTTCCAGCAGTTCAACCTGATCAGCAGCTTGCCGGTGGAAGACAACCTGGCGTTCCAGGCGCGCCTGTGTGGGCGTTTCGACGCGGCCTGGCAAACGCATCTGGTGCAGCGGCTCGGGCTGTCGCAACTGCTGCGGCGTTATCCCGAGCAGCTTTCCGGCGGGCAGCAACAACGGGTCGCCCTGGGCAGGGCCCTGGCGTCACGTCCGCCGTTACTGTTGGCCGACGAACCCACTGGCAATCTGGACGAAGCCACCAGCGACGAAGTGCTGAAGCTGTTGCTGGAATTGCTCGACGGCAGCCCGACCAGCCTGTTGATGGTCACCCATAGCCAGCGGGTGGCGGCGCGCCTGGCCCATCGGGTGGTATTGCAGGGCGGGCGCCTGGCAGAGGCGACCCAGGGGTGATGATCGTTCGCCAGACCCTCAAGGCGCTGCTCAGCCATTGGCGCCGGCACCCGGTGCAGTTTTTCAGTGTATTGACCGGGCTTTGGCTCGCCACCAGCCTGCTGACCGGTGTGCAGGCGTTGAACAGTCAGGCCCGCGACAGCTACGCCCGGGCCAGTCAGTTGATCGGCGGCGAACCCCAGGCCAGCTTGAGCGCCCCCGGCGGTGGCACGTTCGCGCAGCAATGGTTCATCGACCTGCGTCGCCAGGGCTGGCCGGTGTCGCCGGTGTTGCAGGCGCGAGTGACGCTCCAGGGGCACGCAGACCAACGCCTGCAACTGATGGGGATCGACCCGGTGTCGCTGCCGCCGGGTTCGGCTTTGGCGGGGCAGGGGCGGGAGATTGCCGAGGTGGTGGAATTTTTCACAGGTGCCGGCCACACCTGGATTGCACCGCAGACATTGCAGGCCCTGGGGTTGAAGGAAGGCGACCGCCCCCGCACCGTTGACGGCCAGGCCCTGCCACCCTTGCACGTGCAGCCGGACATGGCCCCGGGCGTGCTGCTGATGGACATCGGTTTTGCTCAAGCGCTACTTCGGATGCCGGACCAGCTTTCACGATTGGTACTGCCCAGCACCTACACCGCCGCCTTGCCCGAGGCCTTCAACGGGCTGTTGCAATTCAAGCGCGCCGAGGACGAAAACAACCTGTCGCGCCTGACCGAAAGCTTCCACTTGAATCTCGACGCACTGGGGTTTTTGTCCTTCGTGGTGGGCCTGTTCATCGTCCATGCCGCCATTGGCCTAGCCCTGGAGCAACGCCGCGGCCTGCTGCGGACCCTGCGGGCCTGCGGCGTCAGCGCGCGGGTGCTGATCAGCAGCCTGGCGCTGGAACTGGGCGCACTGGCCCTGCTGGGCGGGATCGCCGGCGTGCTCAGTGGTTATTGGCTGGCCAGCCTGTTGTTGCCTGATGTAGCGGCGAGCCTGCGAGGTTTGTACGGCGCCGAAGTCCCCGGACAACTGAACCTCAGTCCCTGGTGGTGGTTGGGCGGTATCGGCCTGGGCCTGCTCGGCGCTGTACTGGCCGGCGCCCAGAGCCTGTTGCGCGCCGCTCGCCTACCGTTGTTGGCCCTGGCCAATCCCCAGGCCTGGCACCAGGCCCATGCGCGTTGGTTGCGGCGCCAAGGTGGGGTGGCGCTGTTGGCGGCGCTGGTCGCCGCGTTGGCGCTTGCCTGGGGCGACAGCCTGGCGAGCGGTTTTGTCCTGATGGCCGCATTGTTGCTGGGCGCGGCGTTGGCCTTGCCGGTGTTGCTCAACGCCGTATTGAACCGACTGCTGCGCCGCAGCCGTTCGGTGCTCGGCCAATGGTTCCTCGCCGATTGCCGTCAACAACTGCCGACGCTGAGCCTGGCGCTGATGGCGCTGCTACTGGCGTTGGCGGCGAACATCGGCGCTGGCAGCATGACGTCGGGGTTTCGCCAGACGTTCAGTGACTGGCTCGAGCAGCGACTGACCGCCGAGCTGTACATCAACCCGCAAACGCCGGCCCAGGCGGCCGAACTCCACGACTGGCTCAACCAGCAACCCACGATCACCGCCGTGTTGCCCAACTGGCAGGTGTCGATGCCGTTGCAAGGTTGGCCGACGGACATCTACGGCATCATCGATCACTCGTCCTATCGCCAGCACTGGCCGTTGCTGGAGTCCGCCGGTGACCAAGCCTGGCAGCAACTGGCAACAGCCGACACGCTGATGCTCAGCGAACAACTGGCTCGGCGCCTGAAGGTGCGGATCGGCGACCGCTTGAGCTTGCCGACCCCGCAAGGGCCCTGGACCCCAAGGGTTGTCGGGATTTATGCCGACTACGGCAACCCCAAGGGCCATGTGCTCATCAACGCCGAACATTTACGGGCGCATTGGCCGCAGTTGGCACCCAATCGCTTCAATCTGCGTATCGAGCCGTCGGCGATTCCCCCGATGCTGGCGGCGTTGCAAGACCGCTTCAACCTGGATGACAACCGCATTGTCGATCAGGCTCGACTCAAGGGCTGGTCTACCCAAGTGTTCGAACGCACCTTTGCCGCCACGGCGGCGCTTAACAGCTTGACCCTGGCGGTGGCTGGCGTTGCGCTGTTCATCAGCCTGCTGACCCAGAGCCAGAGTCGCCTCAGTCAGTTGGCGCCGTTATGGGCATTGGGAATCACGCGGCGGCAATTGATGCTGCTCAACCTCGGGCAGACCTGGCTGCTGGCGTTGCTGACGCTGCTGCTGGCCCTGCCGCTGGGCATTGCCCTGGCCTGGTGCCTGGACGCGGTCATCAATGTCCAGGCCTTTGGTTGGCGCCTGCCATTGCGCATCTTTCCGATGCAATTGGCGCAGTTGCTGGGCCTGGCGATGTTCGCCACGCTGCTGGCATCGGCCTGGCCGCTCTATGCGTTGTACCGCACGCGGCCGGCGGACCTGCTGAGGACTTTCGCCCATGAGGATTAGAATCGGCCTGGTGTTGCTGGCGCTGCTCGGCGGTTGTGACAACACAACGCCTCCGGACAAGGGCTTTGCCGGCCTGGGTACCGAGGCTGTCGCCTTTACGCCGGTGGTACCTGGGCGCGTGTTCAGCTTTCCAGCCGATCATGGTGCGCATGAAGGCTTTCGCATCGAGTGGTGGTACGTCACCGCCAATCTCAAGGACGTCGAGGGGTGGGATTTCGGTGTGCAGTGGACGCTGTTCCGCAGCGCCCTGGATGCCGCGCCTCCGGCCAGCGGTTGGCGCAACCAGACGATCTGGCTCGGCCATGCCGCCGTCACGTCCGCCACCGTCCATCACGCCGCCGAGCGCTACGCCCGGGGTGGAGTGGGGCAGGCCGGGGTGCGTACCACGCCCTTCGAGGCCTGGATCGACGACTGGCGATTCGGTACTCAAGCCGCTGGCCCGGACCCGCTCGCAGACATGCAGTTGCAGGCGCGCGGGCCGCGCTTCAGCTACGACCTGCGGCTGACGTCGAGCCGTCCACTGGTGCTGCAGGGCAACCAAGGCTTCAGTCAGAAATCCGAGCAAGGTCAGGCCTCGTACTATTACAGCCAACCGTTGTTCCAAGCCGGTGGTCACTTGGAAATCGATGGCCAGCGCTATCAGGTCAGTGGCCCGGCCTGGCTCGACCGGGAATGGAGCAGCCAGCCCCTGACGGAAAACCAGACCGGGTGGGACTGGTTTTCCTTGCACCTGGACAAAGGCGAGCACGTGATGCTCTACCGCATGCGCCACAAGGACGGTGAGCCGTACCTCACCGGCACCTGGATTGACGCCCAAGGCCAGGCGACGACACTGGCCGCCAGCCAAATCAGCCTCACACCGCTGGACAGCGCCGAAGTTGCGGGAAGGCCCATGCCAGTGAGCTGGTCAATCAGGATTCCCGGCAAGCAATTCGATATCACCACGCGAGCCCTGAACCCCAATGCCTGGATGAACCTTCGCATCCCGTATTGGGAGGGGCCGGTGCAACTGAGCGGCAGTCATGGTGGCACCGGTTATCTGGAAATGACGGGGTATTGATTCGTCGGAACTCCCTGCGTTCATCGCCCCTCATAACTATGAATGCCTCGCGGGAGTCCGTCATGAGCGATGACATCAAACAACCGTCGCTGGCCAACTGGCAGCGGCTATTCGACGACAAGGCCTATTGGCAGGAGTCGCCTGATGCTCATTTCACCGAGCTGATGCGGCTCGCCGACGACCTGTTCGGCCTGGGAGAGATTGACCTGGACCGGTGGCAAGATTTGAAAACCAAGGCTGAGGAGCTCCACCAACGCTCGCCAGATGCCAACGTTGCCGAGGAAATGGCAGACCCCGACGCTTGATACCTTTCAAGCCAACCCAAGGAGTTCGTGATGAAGTCCAGCCATGATCAAACCCAGCAGAACCCCGACGCCCCGGCCTTGCCCGGTGAAGTGGAGCGTGACAACGACGCTTTGCGGCCCAACGACCCGGCCAAGCGCGAACAGCAGCAGGGCAACCCCGATGCGCAGGAAACCGACGCGCAGAAAACAGCAAGGCGCAAATAACGCTGCCGGGAGCAGGCTGCCTTGCCATCCTCATGAAGAATAATTTAAGCCTGGCTCACGCACATCCCTCGCAAGCTCCACTATCATTGTTTGCGTTCGCCCAGTGCCAGGCTCTTTACCAGTGCATGGAATGCCGAGGCCGTCGCACTGGGCGAACACCCGTGAGGCTTAGCTTGTGACGGGGGTGCGCCAGTCATCGGAGCCCGAAGTGCCGCTCACCTCGTGGGTCCAGGTGATCTTGCGGTAGGTGAAGTGGACGTCCTCCAGATGGGTGAAGTGGCTGTTGCCAGGGTCCTGGCAATTAAGCATGTAGTCGTTCATATCAACGATGATCGCGTCTTCCAGAGTGGTGGTGTAGTAGTGTTCCTGGGTGCCCGCGGCCGAGGTGCGATACCACTGGATTTCGACTTTCGTCAGCCGTTCGCCGCTGGTCAGGGCTGCCTGGAGCAGCGGCGAGGCCTTGTCGAACACCTTCGTGATGACCAAGGGCTTGTGTATGCGCTGGCCGGTTGGCTGCCCGGACTGAGGGTCGCGGGGGATAGTCACCTGGTGCTGGAAACCCTGCACCATGATCTGGTCTTCATGACCTTCCTGATAGGTATTGCCCACCGAGTCGGCGGTGAACGCTCCGGCGGTGATCAGACCTTGTTTGGTGCCTTCGATGGACATGTAAGCGGGGGTAGCCAATGGATGCTCTCCTTCCTGGATAACGGGTGCCGGGGCGGGAATCGTCCCGAGGCGGCTGACCGTTATCAAGAGCTATGCCATCTTTAGAAAATGTTTAAAAATCAATCAGTTGTAGGTTTTCTGCGATTGGGTATAGCGGAAAAGTCGCGAAATTCACGCAGAAGGTTGCACCGCGCTCCACGTTCCATTGCCCACGCAGCGCAGGGCGCCTGCCTCGGGCAACGAACAGCAACGACAGGGCATGGCCGATGAGCTGTTGTGCCATTTCCTGCTCTTTATTCGTGGCTCGCTTGCTGAGCGCCCAACGCCAACAGGCATTCCTCGAGGGAGCGCTTTTGTGTCTCGGCGTACAACCCCAACTCATCGATGGCCGGCCGTCCCAGTGCAGTTTCGAACGCTTGTCGATTGGATTGCCCTGCGTAGTGACTCTGGGCGGCGTCGCCAAGGTTCGACTGGAATATCCCGGCGGCGCTGACCGGCAGGAAATCTTCGTAGACCAGCGGTTCGGCGCGCAGATAGCCCTGTTCCAACAGGCGTTCCAGCGAGACATTCGGTTCCATCGCGCCTTTGGCGGCAAGCCCCGCCGGCGTCACCAAATAGCGAAAGTAAGCCAGCGCCTGTCGGCGCAATGATTGGTGATCATCGGGAAACTGAGCAAAGTGTTCGGCCATCAGCGCGTTGTAGCGTTCGGCATTGGCTTCATTGGGAAATCCGCCCAAGGCATCCCGCGCAGCATTCAAAAGTTGGTCGTAGAGCGCCCGTCCTTTTGGCGTAAGAGCCGCGCCACGTTGTTCGATTTCCCCGAAACGGGCGCTGTGGCTGCCCTGGGATTGGGGTTGGTCAGTGAACGCGACGGGTTCATCGAGCGCCTTGAAGCTGGTCTGGCGCAGCAGGATCGGGCACCGGCGACGCGGTGGCCCCTCGACCACCGCTTTGGGCGTGATGCCATGCAGCGGCATCTGGGCCTGGACGACGTCTATGTCCAGAGTCCGCGGTGTGAGGTGGTTGATGTGCGGCCCCTTGAACGCCACGACATCGGCGATCAGGCGATGCTGGGCGCTGAGTTGTCGGTATTGATCGGCGGTAACGGTGGCGCTGTGGTGCCAGCGAAAAGTCTCCAGCGCTTGCAGGACAAAATCGTCAGCCTGGGGTTGCGTCAGGCCGCCCTGGCGTTCGGCCAGATCGATCAGTTCAAGGGCGCCCGGGGTGAAGATTTTCCGTCTGGCCAGCACCGACTCGGCAAAGGTCCGCAGTTCGCTGTTTTCGATCAATTCCAGGCGCAACAGCGATGTAAATACTCGGAACGGGCTTATTTGCAGCGACTTTTCATGAACGGCGCGGAAGGCCGTTGAGTGCACTGGCACCCCAGCCGGCGTCAGGTCGTAGTAACCCACCGGCTGCATGCCCATGACCGCGAACAGCCGGCCCAGCATCGCCAGTTCCGGGGCGGTGCCGACGCGGATCGCGCCATGGCGTTCCATGTCCAGGCGTTGAAGTTCGCCGGTGCTGCTCAGGTGCTCGGCCAGTGATGGGTCGTTGGCCAGTGCCTGGGCGTTGGTTTGCTCCACGAGGTTCATCAATGCCCCATACAACGGGACCTCGTCGCGGTACATGTCGGACATCGCCTTGGAGAAGCGTTGGCGGATCAAGTCGGGGCTGACGAAGCTCATCGTAAGGATTCCTGGCGAGGGCTGTGGGAAAGTTGGACGAAAGATCGCAGCCTTCGCCAGTGCCGGCAAACGAAGAATCTTCAGGACTTCATTCTGCCAAGGACTGATTGGTGGCTCATTTCAGCCCTGCATCTTCCTCACTGCCCTAATCCCTCAAGAAAGTCCCGATACAGCGCCGCGGTCTTGCCGGGTTTTTCAACCATGGGCATGTGCCCTACGCCTTCCCAGATTTCCACTCGCAGGTCGGCGATGCCCTTGCTCCACACCGGCACACTGCTGACGTCGATCAGCCGGTCCTTGCGTCCCCAAAGCAGTAATGACGGTGCGCGGATATCGTCCAGGCGAGGCTCCATCGCCGGGCTGGCGCGCAAGTCGACGAAAATTTCCGCCAATTCCTCCCGGCGCTGCTCGTAACGCTGGGCCAACGCCGCGAGTACAACGCTGGGCAGCCACGGCGGGGATGCCATGGTCATGGCGTAGAAGGGCGCAAAATCATCCCGGGAGTGGACCAGAAACGGGTTGTGGCCGGCGGCCAGGTGACGCTCCATGTCGCTGGGCTCGGGAGCAGTGACGCCGGCCGGGTCGATCAGCGCGAGGGTCAGCACTCGTTCAGGCGAAGTCGCCGCCAGCCACGCCGCAAGGTGGCCGCCCATGGAGTTGCCGATGACGTGGACCTTGTCCAGGCCGCAGGCATCGAGCAGTTCGATGACTCGCCGGGCCTGGGTCGGGATGTCGTAGCCGCCGCCGGCCTTGAAGCCGGTTTCGCCATGGCCGGCCAAGTCGGGTATGACCACCCGGTACTGGTTGACGAAGTGCCGGGCGAAGCGCAGCCACAGGTTCTTGTCGGCGCTATAGCCATGCAACATCAGGATGCTGCCGGAGGCTTCGTAAGGCCCGCCTTGCCAGGTCGACACGGTCATTTCGCTGATGGGCACGGTGATTTTGTGCAGCCGATAAAGGCGCGCTTCCAAGGCCATACCCAGGTCGTACAACACATGTCCGATGCCTGGATACGTCAGCCAGCTCCAGACGATGAACACGGCGAGGACCACCCACAACACCAGCATGTCTTTACCTCCATGGGTCATGGTGGATTCGACCCGCCTCCTGAGTCGGCGGCGTCATTACGTAAGTGAAGCTCAAACCTGGGGATACCGCGACGACGGGGCGGGTTTGCTGAAACACGCGATGTCGGCCAGCGAATCTCCTTTTTCATGTATAGCCAAGATTCATGGAGAACGTTGAAAGCGTCAGTGGTCGAGTCGGCCGGCGGTAGCGCACTGGCTTTTGCGGCAAGGGAGCTTGCTCCCGCTGGGCTGCGCAGCGGCCCCAAAAGGGGCTGGCGTGGTGATCAGGAACACCACGTCGGCCGTTCAACGACTGCTGCGCAGCCGAACGGGAGCAAGCTCCTCGCCACAAAACCGAGTTCGCTTTTTGATTGTGGCGTTTAATATACCCAAACCTCCACCCGCCGATTCCGGACCCTTCCTTCGTCTTCGCTGTTGGCCGCCACCGGCATCAACGCGCCGAATCCGCGTACCTCGCGCAAGGTCACGCCGTATTTGACCAGTTCGCGCCGCACCGCCATGGCCCGAAGCCTTGACAGCAGGTCGGCTCGCGCCGGGTCGTCCTTGAGATCGCCGAAACCTACCAGGGTCACGCGCCGGTCGGCCTTGCCGTGCTGCTTGATGTAATCGAGTACGCGGCCCAGGTCTTGTTGGGCCTTGTTGTCCAGGCTGGCACTGCCTTCTTCGAAACGAAAATTCACCGTCAAGCGCTGGGCATGGCGGCTCAGGGCCTGATAACCCTCTGGCATCAGCGCGTTGGGGGTGACGGACATCGCTTGTACGGTCTGTGCAATGAACCCGTTCGCTGCAACGATGGCCTGGCCCTGTTCGCTTTGGGTGAAATCGACCAGAGCCTCGGCCCAGGGATTGCTTTGCAGAGGGGGTAGGTAAAAGAACAATCGTCGGGACAGGGGATAGTCCTCGGTGGCAATCAGGTTGTTCAGCGGCAACATCGGCTGGGAATCGCCGTCGACAATTGCCAGGGGCTTGGCCTGCCTTACGTAGGGCAAGCCGATAAAACCGATACCCTGCGGGTCCTGGCTGACAGCGTCCGACAACTGCTCACTGGATTCGAAGCGCCGAGCTGTAGGATCCAGCTTTTTCCCTTGTCGGTTGAGTACCAGTTCCTTGAAGGTATCGTAGGTCCCGGACTGCTCGTCCCGCGCATACAGGTGGATTGCCCCGCCGACACTGCCCACGGCTTCCCAGGTTTTCGCCTCGCCACTGAAAATGCGCGCCAGTTGCCGGGTGTCGAGCTGTCGCAACGGGTTTTGTGGATGAAGAATGATCGCCAGGCCGTCGATGGCGATGACTTGCTCGGCGGTAGGACTTTTCAGGTCTCCAAGGGCCGCCAGGTCGTGCAGTTCGCTGTCCTTGACCGGCCGGGAAGAGGCGGCCAGGTCGGCGTTGGCTTGCTTGAGGGCGGTGAATCCGGTGCTGGAGCCGTGGGCGGCGATCTCGACTGAGACTCGCTGGCCTTCGGCGGTTTGTCCGACGATGCGTTGCTCGTTGTCGCGGCCGGTAATTTCAGTGCTGACCTTGAGCAATCCCTGGTCTTCCATCAGGCCTCGGACCAGGGCCGGCCCCAACGCCGCGCCAATGGTGTTGGAGCCCTGCAGGCGCAGGGCGGGGCCGTGTTCAGGAATGGGCAAACGGCCGGCCCATGCCACGCACGGCAGCCAGAGGCCCAGGAAAAACACAACGCACAGCCGCATGCCGGCCACCTTCTGACCTTGGGAAATGCCGGAAGATTAAGTCAGTCGGGTTACTGAAAGATGACAGCGGTGCGACGCCGGCCAATAACCGGCGCAGCAACTGTGGCAGCGAGCCTGCTCGCGATGACGGCAGCACAGTCAGTATTGATGTGGCAGATAAACCGCTATCGCGAGCAAGCTCGCTTCCACAGGGCAGCCTTTGGAGGGAATCCGAAGGCTGGGATTCAGTTCAATTCCAACCAGATCGGCGCATGGTCCGACGGCTTTTCCATGCCCCGCAGTTCATAGTCCACGCCGGCGTCCTTGACCCGTGGCAGCAAGCCCTGGGACGCCAGGATCAGGTCGATGCGCAGGCCGCGCTTGGGTTCGTCTTCGAAACCACGGCTGCGATAGTCAAACCAACTGAAGCGGTCGGTGACGTCCGGGTTCAAGTGGCGGAAGCTGTCCACCAGGCCCCAGTTCTTCAGGCGAGCCATCCATTCGCGCTCTTCCGGCAGGAAGCTGCATTTGCCGGTCTTCAACCAGCGCTTCATGTTGTCCGGGCCGATGCCGATGTCGCAATCCTCGGGGGAAATGTTCACGTCGCCCATCACCACGACCGGTTGGTCGTTGCTGAAGCGGGCTTCCAGCAGTTGTTGCAAGTCGCTGTAGAAGCGCTCCTTGGCTGGGAACTTGGTGGGGTGATCGCGGCTTTCACCTTGTGGGAAATAGCCGTTCATGATGGTCACCGGCACACCGTTGGCATCGGCAAACGTGCCCCAGATGAAGCGCCGCTGGGCGTCTTCGTCGTCGGTCTCGAAGCCTTTGTGCAAGCTCAGCGGAGGCTGGCGAGAGAGCAGGGCGACACCGTAATGGCCTTTTTGCCCGTGGTAGTGCACGTGATAACCGAGGGCTTGCACCTCGGCCAGTGGGAACTGTTCATCGTGGACCTTGGTTTCCTGCAACCCGATCACGTCCGGCTGGTGCTTGTCGATCAGTGCCGCCAACTGATGGGGACGGGCTCGCAGGCCGTTGATGTTGAAGGAGACGATCTTCATGGTCGGCTGTCCTGGCAAAACTGCGATGCTAGCTGACATGTGGGAGCGGAGCCAGCGTGGCAGTAGGAGAAATGCACTGCTAATGTCCTTGGCATGTAGGAACGATCGCAACCCTGCCGGGTTCGTAGTCAATAAGAGCAGGGCCTCACCGAGCCCGCCCAGGAGACGCAACGCCATGCCTGAAACCGCCACTGCTGATATCCACATGCTCGACAGCGGTTATTCCCGCGAAGCGCGTTCATTGCTGTATCAGGCTTATCGCCACGAGCCGACCTTCAGCTACCTGTTCGAGTCCGAGCGTCCCGGTTACGAGCAGCGGGTGCGGGCGACCGTGCGAGAGCTGGTCAAACAGCATTTCTTCCAGGATCTGCCGGCGATCGGTCTGTTGGTGGACGATCGCTTGATCGGCATCGCGCTGATTGCCCCACCGCAGCGCCGCCTGGGCATTACCGAAAGCTGGGCCTGGCGCCTGCGCATGGTCTTGAGCACCGGATTTCGCTGTACCCGGCGGTACTTGGAGTACCACGCCGCGGTGCTGGCCTGCCTGCCGTCGGAGGCGGTGCACGTATTGCCGTTGTTGGGGGTTCATCCGCAATTCCAGGGCAAACACTACGGTGAGCAGTTACTCGAAGCAGTGCATAACTGGTGCGCCGTGGACGAGCATTCCCAAGGCGTGGTGCTGGACACGGGTAATTCCCGTTACCTCGAATTTTATAAACGCCAGGGTTACGAGGAAATTGGCGAAGTCGCCGTAGGACCGATCCGCGAGCATGTGTTCTTTCATGCGAACCCGCAGGTTCTGCGGAGCGCGACGGCTTAATCAGACGAACTTTTGGGAGTCGTCTGGCTCTATCAGGCTCCCAACCTCGTGATAGCATCCGCGCCATGAACTTCCCAGGACGAATGACCGGTGGCGCGCTCTTGCTGTCTCTCAGCTGCGTGGCGCTGGCACAAAGTGAATTGGATGTGCGGGTCAAACCGTCCAATGATGAACTCAAGGCCAACATAGAAGGCTACATCGGTGGTGTGGGCGACCGTGATGAAGAAGCGTTGCTGCGCTTCAGTCGCGGCGCCGAAGAGCAGGCGCGCAAAGCGGCCCAGGCGCTGGGCTACTACCAGCCGCAGATCGACAGCGAGGTCAAGGCGGGGAAGGCGCCGCGCCTGATCCTGACCATCGACCCCGGCGAGCCGGTGCACTTGCGTCATGTCACGATCCGCATCGACGGCCCAGCGTCATCGCTCGAGGGGTTTCGCGTGCCCGGCGGCGCGGGCCTCAAGCCAGGCGCTGTGCTCAATCACGGTCGATATGAAGACGCCAAGCGGACGATCCAGAACCAGGCCTCGCGCTATGGTTTTTTCAGCGGACGCTTCGTCAGCCAGACGTTGCGCGTGGATCCGCAGGCCGGTATTGCCGATATCGAGTTGATCTACGACAGCGGCCAGCGCTACGCCCTGGGGCCGGTCAGTTTCGAAGGCGACACGCCCTTCGACGAAGACCTGCTGCAACGCATGGTGCCGTTCAAGGCGGGCGCGCCCTACGACTCCGAGCTCATTGCCGAACTCAACCAGGCTTTGCAATCGAGCGGCTATTTCGAAGGTGTTCGCGTCGATGCAGCACCCACCGCGGCCACCGGCAACGTGATCCCGGTGGCGGTCAAACTCGATACTCGCAAGCCGCGCACCATGGGCCTGGGCCTGGGTTTCTCCACTGACGTCGGGCCACGGGCCAAGGCCAACTGGACGCGTCACTGGGTCAACCCGCAGGGGCACAGCTACGGCTGGGAAGCGGAAGTCTCGGCGCCCCGGCAGAACGTCGGCCTCTGGTATGACGTGCCGCTGGACCCGCCGCTGACCGACAAGCTGCGCTACGCCGGCGGCTATCAATATGAAGAACTGGCCGGCACCGACACCCTCAGCAAACTGCTGACCGTCGGGCCGGAATGGCACAGCAAGTTGCCCAGCGGCTGGCAGCGGGTGGTGTCGCTCAAATGGCAGCGCGAGGAGTACCGTCTCGGTGACGATTCGGGCCTGAGCACGTTGCTGATGCCGGGTGTGAGCTATTCGTACCTGCGCAGCGATAACCGTATCGACCCGCACAATGGCTATCGGCTGCAATTTGACACCAAGGTCGCCAAGGAGGGGTTGGGGTCGGACAATAACCTTTTGTACGGCACCGCCATGGTCAAGGGCCTGACCACCGTGTTCGACAAGCATCGCCTGCTGGCGCGCGCCCAGATTGGCGGCAGCGCCACCAATGGCTACAAATCGATTCCGCCGTCCCTACGGTTCTTTGCCGGCGGCGACCAGAGCGTGCGCGGCTACGACTACCAGAGCCTGTCGCCGGAGAACTCCGAGGGCGACCGTATCGGCGGCCGCTACATGGTGGCCGGCAGCCTCGAGTATCAGTATTCAGTCGCGGAAAAATGGCGGGTCGCAACCTTTGTTGATCAGGGCAACTCTTTCAACAGTCTCGAGCTGCCGAGCCTGAAGACCGGCGTAGGCGTCGGCGTGCGCTGGGTGTCGCCGGTCGGCCCGATCCGCCTCGACCTGGCCCACGCGCTGGACGACGACGGCGGCATTCGATTGCACTTTTCCATGGGGCCAGAGTTGTGAATCGCGGTTTGAAGATAACGTTGCTGGCCCTCGGCGGGTTGCTGGCGACGCTCGTGCTCGTGTCGAGCATCGTGTTGGGCACGGCGTTCGGAAGCCGCTGGGCACTCGGCCTGGTGCCGGGCCTGACCGTGGAGAATTTCCAGGGGCGGTTGGGCGGGCAGTGGAGTGCCGACCGGGTGCTGTGGCAGCAGGACGCCAGCCGGGTGGAGCTTCATCAGCCGATCTTCGCCTGGTCGCCGTCGTGCGTGCTGCGCATGACCCTGTGCATCGATCAGCTCAAGGCCGACAACGTTGCGGTGCAACTGCCGGCCTCTACCGACGAGCCGAGCAGCGGTCCGATCAGCCTTCCGGACCTGGACTTGCCCCTGGCGATCGAGCTGGGCGACGTCCAGGTGGGCAGCCTGTCGTTCAACGGCAGCGAGCAACTCAAGGGCCTGCAACTGGCGGCGCACTGGACCGCCGAGGGTTTGCAGATCGACTCGGTGCAACTGCAACGCGACGAACTGAGCCTGAAACTCTCCGGCCTGTTGCAGCCGCATGGTGATTGGCCGCTGAGTGCCGCGGGCCAGCTGACGTTGCCGGCACCGGGTGTGACGCCTTGGGCGCTGGATCTGAAAGTCGATGGCGAGTTGCTCAAGACCCTCAATCTGGCCGCCGACAGCAGCGGCTATCTGCAAGGCCGCCTGACCGGCGAGCTGCAACCCCTGGCGGATAACCTGCCGGCCAAGGTGCGCATCACTGCCGATGGCTTCAAGGCCAGCGCCGATTTACCGGACACGCTGCTGCTCGACCAGGTGGAATTGACCGGCGAAGGCGACCTGAAAAAGGGTTACCAGTTGCATGGCAAGGCGAGCCTTCGCGCCGAAAAAAAAACCGGTGGCGTTGCTGTTGCAGGGCAAGGTGGACGCCAACGGTGCGCAGATCGCCGGCCTTGATCTTGAGGCCGGCGACCAGCAAAGCCTCAAGCTCACCGGACGGTTGGATTGGCGCGAGGGCCTGAACGCCGAAGCGGAAGTGGCTTGGCTGGATTTCCCCTGGCATCGCCTCTATCCGCTGATCGAAGAACCGCAAGTCACGCTGCGCAGTTTCAATGGCGAGGTCTCGTACACCGATGGCCAATACCTCGGCAACTTCCAGGCAGCGTTGGACGGTCCAGCCGGGGCGTTCAGCCTCGACAGCCCGTTCAGCGGCGACCTGACGCAAATCCACCTGCCGCAGCTCAAGGTCGCCGCCGGGGAGGGCAAGGCCGAGGGGCACTTGAGCCTGCAATTTGCCGACGGCATCGCTTGGGATACGGCGCTGCAATTGTCGGCCATCAACCCGGCGTATTGGCTTGGCGAGCTTCCCGGCACGCTGGCCGGGCCGTTGCGCAGTAAAGGCGCGATGAAAAACGACCGCCTCGAACTCGACGCGGACCTGGACCTCAAGGGCAAGCTGCGCGGCCAACCGGCGCTGTTCCAGGCCAAGGCCAGCGGTGCAGGCGAGCAATGGAACCTCGGCGCCCTGGACATTCGTCTGGGCGACAATCGCATCAACGGCACCGCAAGCCTGCAACAGAAGCTCAGCGGTCAGATCGACATCAAGCTGTCACGGCTGGCCCAACTCTGGCCGCAATTACGTGGCCAAGTCTCCGGACGCGTCGACCTGGCCGGAACGCTCAAGGCGCCCCAAGGCAAGCTCGGTGTGCAAGGCACGCAGTTGGCTTTTCAGGACAACCGCCTGCAAAGCCTGAACCTGGACGCGACGCTCGACAGTGCGCAGCGGGGCAAGGTCGACCTGAAGGCAAGCGGCATCCGGGCCGGCGAAACATCGCTGGGCGTGTTGACGGTCAGCGGACAGGGCGATATCAAGCAACAGAGGCTCAATCTCGACCTGCAAGGGCCCCAGTTGGAAACCAACTTGGCTCTTGATGGTTCGCTCGACCAAGGCAACTGGCGCGGACGCCTTGCCAAGGGAGATGTACAAGTCGGCGGGCAAACCTGGCGCTTGCAGGCGCCGGCCAAATTGGAGCGCCTGGCCAACGGCACGCTGAACTTCGGTGCTCACTGTTGGCGATCCGGCCCGGCCAGCCTCTGCGGCGAGGATCAGCGCCTGATGCCGGAGCCGAAGCTGCGCTATCACCTCAAGCAATTCCCCATCGAAAGCCTGGCCCAGTGGATGCCTAAGGACTTCGGCTGGCAGGGCCGGCTCAATGCCGACCTGCAACTGGACTTGCCAGCCAGCGGCCCAAGCGGTCGAGTGTTGGTGGATGCCAGCGGCGGTACGTTACGGATTCGAGACAAAGAGCAGGGCAAGGGGCAATGGTTGGATTTCCCCTATCAGACCCTGAAGCTCAACAGCCGCCTGACGCCCACGCGCATCGATACGGACGTCAATTTCGTCGGCGAGAGGCTGGGTGAACTGACGCTTCAGGCGCGAATCAATCCGTTGCCGGCCAGCAAACCGTTGAGCGGCACCTTCCGGCTGAGCGGTCTGGACCTGTCGGTAGCCCGGCCGTTCGTGCCGATGGTGGAAACCCTGACCGGTCGTTTGAACGGCAGCGGCACGCTGTCCGGTGGCTTGCTCGCGCCCCAGGTCAACGGCAACCTCGTGCTCAGTGACGGCGAAGTGTCCGGCCCGGAGCTGCCGGTCAGCCTCGAAGCCCTGCAAATGCGAGCGATGATCGCTGGCGAAACCGTACGGCTCGATGGTGATTGGAAAAGTGGCAAGAGCGGGCAAGGCCGACTGACGGGGAACATCGGCTGGAGCGAGGCCCTGACCCTGGACCTGGCGCTCAAGGGCTCGCAACTGCCGGTCACCGTCGAGCCTTACGCGGTGCTGGATGTCGCGCCAGACCTGAACATCACGATGCAAGGGGAGCGGCTTTCGATTGCGGGCAAGGTCCTGGTGCCCAAGGGCGAGATCACCATACGCGAGCTGCCGCCGTCTACGGTCAAGGTCTCGGATGACACGGTGATCGTCGGCCACCAGACCGAACAGGGCGAGGTGCCGATGGCCATGGCGATGGACATCGACGTGATCGTCGGCCAGGAAAAACTCGCCTTCTCAGGTTTCGGCCTGACGGCCAATGTGCAAGGGCAGGTCCACATCGGCGACAACATGGACACACGCGGCGAGCTGTGGCTCAACGACGGCAAATACCGAGCCTATGGGCAACGGCTGACGGTGCGTCGGGCGCGATTGTTGTTCGCCGGGCCGATTGACCAGCCGTACCTGGACATCGAGGCGATCCGCCAGACCGACGATGTGATCGCCGGCATCCGCCTGAGCGGCAGCGCCGAACAGCCAGCCACGCAGATTTTCTCGGAGCCGGCCATGAGCCAGGAGCAGGCGTTGTCCTACCTGGTGCTGGGCCGGCCGTTGAGCACCACGGGGGAGGACAACAACATGCTCGCCCAGGCAGCGCTGGGCCTGGGCTTGATGGGCAGCTCCGGAGTGACCACCAGCCTGGCCAACAATCTGGGGATCGAAGATTTCCAGCTCGACACCCAAGGCAGTGGCAACGACACCAGCGTGGTCGCCAGCGGCAACCTGTCGGAAAAACTCAGCCTGCGCTATGGCGTGGGTGTGTTCGAACCGGCCAATACCATCGCGTTGCGCTACAAGCTGAGCAAAAAGGTCTACCTCGAAGCCGCGAGCGGCGTCGCCAGTTCGCTGGATATCTTTTACAAGCGCGATTTCTGATCCCCTTTTTACATTCCCGATGCCCAATGTGGGAGCGAGCCTGCTCGCGATAGCGCAATGACATTCAGCATCTTCGATGACTGACACACCGCTATCGCGAGCAGGCTCGTTCCACGAAATTTTCTGCGTCTGTTTGTTTATGCGTAGCTAACTAACTATTTGTTTGACATTTGCTGCCTAGGCAGTAACATCTCGTCATACATTCACTGCCTAGGCAGCAAAAGGTGGTCAGATGAAGCATTTCACCCCAGACGAATTCCACAATTGCCATCTCGGCATGCTGCTCGGCCGTGCCGCGATGCTCAAGGATCGGATCATCGACACGCACATGGAGCCCGTCGGCATCACTGCCGCGCAGTTCAAAGTGTTGATCATCATGGCCCAGCACGGCATCGACACGCCGGTGGAGCTGTGTCGTTACCTGTCGCTGGACAGCGGCTCGATGACACGAATGCTCGACCGCCTGGAGCAGAAGGGCTTTCTGGTTCGCCAACGCTCGGCCCAGGACCGACGGCAGGTCCGCCTGGTGTTGACCGAGGCCGGCCAAGCGCTGGCTGACCGCCTGCCATTCATCGGGGCCGACGCCATGAATCAACTGGCCGGTGCCATCAGCCGCGAGGAGCTGCAAACCCTCGAGAACATCCTCAAGAAAATACTGCTCGCCGCCGGTGATCCCTTCACCGTCCTGCGATTGGGGGAAAAATGAAGCGTCAAACCTTGCGTACCGGCCTGAGCCTGGTGCTATTGGCCATGAGCCTGGCCGGTTGTGCCAGCTACAGTGGCCTGAATACCGAAGGTGTCAGCCTCGAGGCCAAAAGCCTCCAGGCAGGACAATCGCTGACTGGCGTCACGTTGTCGCCGGCCTCGTGGCCCAAAAGCGATTGGTGGAAGAGCCTCGGCGATCCGCAACTCGATAGCCTGATCCGCGAAGCGCTGCGTGACAGCCCTGACATGCAGATCGCCAGCGCCCGTGTTCACCAGGCCAGCGCCGCTGCTTACGCCGCCAATGCCGCGCGTCTGCCGTCCCTGGACGCCAGCGGCAGCGTGAGCCGTTCGCGCCTGGCTCGCGACCAGGACCCGCAAGGGCAGGGCGGCGCCTACAGCACCTTGCGTTCGCTGAGCGTGGATTTCAACTACGACTTCGATTTGTGGGGTGGCCAGCGCGCTGCCTGGGAAGCTGCCCTCGGCCAGGCCCGCGCCGCCGAGATTGACCGCCAGGCCGCACAGCTGACCCTGGCCGCTGACGTGGCCCGGGCCTACAGCGACTTGGGCCAGGCCCATATCATTTATGACCTGGCCAACGAAGATCTCAAGCGCACGCGTCAAATGCTCGACCTGGGCAAGCGCCGACTCAGCGCCGGAATCGACAGCGAATATCAGTTCCAACAGACCGAAAGCCTGGAGGCCAGCGCCGATGCCACATTGATCGACGCGGAGAAGCGTTTGCAAAGCGCCAAGATCGCCTTGGCGGTGCTGCTGGGCAAAGGGCCGGATCGTGGCAACGAAATCGCCCGGCCCCACGTGTTGCAGGCCAGCGCGGTCGCCTTGCCGTCGAACCTGCCGGCCGAGTTGCTGGGCCGTCGTCCGGACCTGGTCGCCGCGCGGTGGCGGGTGGAGGCGGCTAGCAAGAACATTGAGGCCGGCAAGACGAACTTCTACCCCAACCTCAACCTGAGCGCGGCGGCCGGGGTGCAATCGTTGCTGGGTGACGCGATGTTTGGTTCAGCGAGTCGCTTCTTCAACGTGGCGCCGACGGTGTCGCTGCCGATTTTCGACGGTGGACGTTTGCGGGCGGACCTGGACGCCCGGGACGCCGACTACGACCTGGCGGTGGCGCAATACAACAAGAGCCTGGTCGCGGCACTTGGCGATGTCAGCGACACCATCAATCAGTTGCGTGACATCGGCCGGCAGATCGGCGCCCAGCAGCACGCCGTGGATATCGCACAGAACTCCTATGACACCGTGGTCCAGCGCTACGGCTCGGGCATCGGCAATTACCTGGACGTGTTGAGCATCGAGCAGCAGTTACTCCAGGCCCAGCGCCAACTGGCAACGCTCAATGCCGAGCAGATTGATTTGTCGATCCAACTGATGCAGGCCCTGGGCGGCGGCTTCGACACCCAAACCGTGGCTTCGGCCGCACCGGCCGCCACCGCGCCGGCTCACTGATTCGAGGTATTTGTCATGGCAACTGCCGAAACAACGCAACAAACGTCACAGGACAGCGGCAACCCACGCAAACGCAAGGTCATGCTGCTCGCCCTGGCCGTGATCGTCATTCTCGGTGGCCTGGGCGTCTGGGCCTGGCACGAACTGTATGGGCGCTGGAGCGAAAGCACCGACGATGCCTACGTCAACGGCAACGTCGTGGAAATCACCCCGCAGGTCACCGGGACCGTGATAAGCATCGGCGCCGATGACGGCGACCTGGTGCGCGAAGGCCAGGTGCTGGTGCAGTTCGACCCGAACGATGCCGAAGTTGCGCTGCAAAGTGCCCAGGCCAACCTGGCCCGTACCGTGCGCCAGGTGCGCGGCTTGTACAGCAATGTCGATGGCATGAAGGCGCAAGTCCATGCGCAAGAAGCCGAAGTGCAGAAGGCCCAGGAGAACTACAACCGACGCAAGAACCTGGCGGCGGGCGGGGCGATTTCCCAGGAAGAACTGTCCCATGCCCGGGATGACCTGACCTCGGCGCAGAACGCCCTGGCCAATGCCCGGCAGCAGCTCAAGACCACCAGCGCCTTGGTGGATGACACCGTGGTGTCGTCCCATCCCGACGTGCAAGCGGCCGCCGCGCAACTGCGCCAGGCGTACTTGACCAATGCTCGCAGCACCTTGATCGCGCCAGTGACCGGTTACGTCGCCAAACGCACCGTTCAGCTCGGCCAACGGGTGCAACCGGGCACCGCGTTGATGGCCGTGATCCCGCTGGACCAGTTGTGGATCGACGCCAACTTCAAGGAAACCCAACTGCGCGACATGCGCATCGGCCAACCGGTGGACATCGAGACCGATCTGTATGGCAGCGATGTGAAGTACAGCGGCACGGTCGACAGCCTGGGCGCCGGGACCGGCAGCGCATTCGCCTTGCTGCCGGCACAGAACGCCACCGGCAACTGGATCAAGATCGTCCAGCGGGTGCCGGTGCGCATTCATATCAATGCCCAAGAGTTGGCCAAGCATCCGCTGCGGGTGGGGCTGTCGACCCAGGTCGACGTCAACCTGCATGACCAGAGCGGGCCGGTTCTGGCCCAGCAGCCACCGCAAAAAGCCACGTTCAGCACCCAGGTCTACGACCGCCAGCTGGCCGACGCCGACGCGATGATCACGCGCCTGATTCATGAAAACAGCGCGGCGGCGGGCAAGACCGCGCAGCGCTGAAGCAGCGCCGCCAACCCTGTGGCGAGGGAGCTTGCTCCCGCTCGGCTGCGAAGCAGTCGTAAACCGGTGGGAGCGGTGTGTCTGATGTTGCGTGCTCGACAGGTTTTGGGGCCGCTCCGCGGCCCAGCGGGAGCAAGCTCCCTCGCCACGTGTCTGTCAAAGGCCTTAAGTGACAGTGACAGCATCACGGTCCTGGCGGGTTTTTGCTTCGATTTCACCACCACCGCTTCATAGGATTCTCGCAATGAGCAATAACGCGTCCTTCACGCCGCCCAGCCTGTTGCTCAGCACCATCGGGTTGTCGCTGGCGACGTTCATGCAGGTGCTCGACACCACCATCGCCAACGTCGCCTTGCCGACCATTTCCGGCAACCTGGGCGTGAGCTCGGAGCAGGGCACTTGGGTGATCACTTCGTTCGCGGTGAGCAACGCCATCGCGCTGCCATTGACCGGCTGGTTGAGCCGGCGGTTTGGCGAGGTGAAGCTGTTTCTGTGGGCAACGATGTTGTTCGTCCTGGCCTCGTTCCTGTGCGGAATCTCGACATCGATGCCCGAGCTGATCGGCTTTCGTGTGCTTCAAGGGCTGGTGGCCGGGCCGTTGTATCCGATGACCCAGACCTTGCTGATCGCCGTGTACCCACCGGCCAGGCGTGGCATGGCCCTGGCGTTGCTGGCGATGGTCACGGTGGTGGCGCCGATCGCCGGGCCGATCCTCGGCGGCTGGATCACCGACAGCTATAGCTGGCCTTGGATTTTCTTCATCAACGTGCCCATCGGCATCTTCGCGGTGATGGTCGTGCGCCAGCAGCTCAAGGCGCGGCCGGTGGTCACCAGCCGCCAGCCGATGGACTATGTCGGCTTGATCACGTTGATCATTGGTGTCGGCGCGTTGCAGGTGATTCTCGACAAGGGCAATGACCTGGATTGGTTCGAGTCGAACTTCATCATCATTGGCGCACTGATTTCGGTGATCGCCCTCGCGGTGTTCGTGATCTGGGAAATGACTGACGGCCACCCGGTGGTCAACCTGCGGCTGTTCGCCTATCGCAACTTTCGCATCGGCACCATTGTGCTGGTGGGCGGTTACGCCGGTTTCTTCGGCATCAACCTGATCCTGCCGCAATGGCTGCAGACCCAGATGGGCTATACGGCCACATGGGCCGGCCTGGCTGTAGCGCCGATCGGTATCCTGCCGGTGTTGATGTCGCCCTTCGTCGGCAAATACGCCCACAAGTTCGACCTGCGCCTGTTGGCCGGGCTGGCCTTCCTGGCGATTGGCCTGAGTTGCTTCATGCGCGCCGGGTTCACCAACGAAGTGGATTTCCAGCACATCGCCCTGGTGCAGTTGTTCATGGGCATCGGCGTAGCGCTGTTTTTCATGCCGACCTTGAGCATCCTCATGTCCGACCTGCCGCCTCACCAGATCGCCGATGGCGCGGGGCTGGCGACGTTTCTGCGGACCCTGGGCGGCAGCTTCGCCGCATCCTTGACCACATGGATCTGGATCCGTCGGGCCGACCAACACCACGCGTACCTGAGCGAAAGCATCAGCACCTTCGAGCCGGCCACGCGCGAGACGATCAACCAGCTCGGCGGGGCGAGCACGCCGGTCTATGCCCAGCTCGACCAGATCCTCACCAGCCAGGCGTACATGCTCTCCACCGTGGATTACTTCACGTTGCTGGGCTGGGCATTCATGGGGTTGATCCTGCTGGTGTGGCTGGCGAAACCGCCGTTCACGGCGAAGGCGGGGCCTGCCGCCAGCGGTCATTGATGGCGGGCGCAGTCCAACCTGTGGGAGCGAGCCTGCTCGCGAATGCGGATTATCAGTCAGTGATGTTTTGACTGACACACCGCTTTCGCGAGCAGGCTCGCTCCCACAAGGGGGATTTATGTGTGGCTGGGGATTGCGTCGGGTGCCGGCAGTTGTGGCGGCGGGGCAAACCCGAACGGCGCCAACGCAAACCCTTGTTCATCTACCTGCAACGCCCACCCTTGCTTGTCCCAATCCCCCAGCACGATGCGTCGCGCTGCGTGTTCGCCCAGTTGCAGCTTATGGATGGCGGGGCGGTGGGTGTGGCCGTGGACCAGGGTCTTCACGCCGTACTGCTGCATGATCAGCGGGATCTCTTCGGGCGTGACGTCGACGATGTCGTTGGCTTTCATCCGCGTCTGCGTGCGGCTTTCGCTGCGTAGTTTGCGCGCCAGTTTCTGGCGGCTGCCCAGTGGCAGGTGGCGCAGGATGAACAGCGTGACCGGGTTGCGCAGCCAACGGCGCAGCTTCATGTAGCCGATATCCCGCGTGCAGAGGCTGTCGCCGTGCATCAGCAATACAGGTTCACCGTTGAACTGCACGACGCTCGGATCCTTGAGCAAGGTGCAGCCAGCCGCTTTGCAGAACGCCTGCCCGAGCATGAAGTCGCGATTGCCGTGCATGAGGAAAATGGCCGTGCCGCTGTCGCTCAATTCGCGCAGGGCCTGGCAGATGGAACGCTGGAACGGCGTCATGGCATCGTCGCCGATCCAGGCTTCGAAAAAGTCGCCCAGGATGTACAACGCTTGCGCCGCACGGGCGCGTGTGGCGAGCAGATCCAGAAACGCCCGGGTGATGTCCGGGCGCTCCTCTTCCAGATGCAAGTCTGAAATCAGCAATATCACTCAATGATCTCGGCTTTCTCGATGATCACGTCTTCTGCCGGGACGTCCTGATGGCCGGCCTTGGAGGTGGTGGACACGCCTTTGATCTTGTCGACCACATCGGTGCCGGCGGTGACTTTACCGAATACCGCATAGCCCCAGCCCTGGACGTTCTTGCCGCTGTGGTTCAGGAAACTGTTGTCGGCCACGTTGATGAAGAACTGCGCGGAGGCCGAATGCGGCTCCATGGTGCGGGCCATGGCGACGGTGTATTTGTCGTTGGAAAGACCGTTGTCGGCTTCGTTCTGGATGCTTGGGCGCTTGTCTTTCTTTTCCTTCATGCCCGGTTCGAAACCACCGCCCTGGATCATGAAGTTGCCGATGACACGGTGGAAAACGGTGTTTTCGTAGTGGCCGGCCTTGACGTATTCAACGAAGTTGGCAACGGTGATCGGTGCCTTTTCGGCGTTCAGTTCCAGGACGATGTCGCCATGGTTGGTGGTCAGTTTGACTTGGGTCATGATTACTACTCTTCAAGGAATTCGTGGGTTTGGGGGGCGCGGGCGCCCGCAACCGGTCTGGCCGCAATCGCCAGGTTGGGCAGTTTAGCGTGCCATGCACGAATTTCGAGGCTGTTTTTCATCGGGTCATCGATTAAATTCAATCGTTTGCCGGCTCGGCCTGTCAGGTGCTTGACAGCATCGGCTATGATACGGGCTTTGATTTATCAGGCCGCACCCGGCCGCGCACTTGTATGTTCAAGGATCCTATGAGCAAGCCCACTGTCGACCCTACCTCGAATTCCAAGACCGGCCCGGCCGTGCCGGTCAACTTCCTGCGCCCGATCATCCAGGCGGACCTGGATTCGGGTAAGCATACGCAGATCGTCACCCGCTTCCCGCCGGAGCCCAACGGCTACCTGCACATCGGTCACGCCAAATCCATCTGCGTGAACTTCGGCCTCGCCGAGGAGTTCGGTGGCGTCACGCACTTGCGTTTCGATGACACCAACCCGGCCAAGGAAGACCAGGAATACATCGACGCGATCAAGAGCGACGTCAAGTGGCTGGGTTTCGAATGGGCGGGCGAAGTGCGCTATGCCTCGCAATATTTCGACCAGTTGCATGACTGGGCGGTCGAGCTGATCAAGTCCGGCAACGCCTACGTGTGCGACCTGACCCCGGAGCAGGCCAAGGAATACCGTGGCAGCCTGACCGAACCGGGTAAGAACAGCCCGTTCCGCGACCGCAGCGTGGAAGAGAACCTGGACTTGTTCGCCCGCATGCGCGCCGGTGAGTTCCCGGACGGCGCCCGCGTGCTGCGCGCCAAGATCGACATGGCCTCGCCGAACATGAACCTGCGCGACCCGATCATGTACCGCATCCGTCATGCCCATCACCACCAGACGGGCGACAAATGGTGCATCTATCCGAACTATGACTTCACCCACGGCCAGTCGGACGCCATCGAAGGCATCACGCACTCGATCTGCACGCTGGAATTCGAAAGCCACCGTCCGCTGTACGAATGGTTCCTGGAGCACCTGCCGGTGCCGGCCAACCCGCGCCAGTACGAATTCAGCCGCCTGAACCTGAACTACACCATCACCAGCAAGCGCAAGCTCAAGCAACTGGTGGACGAAAAGCACGTCAACGGTTGGGATGACCCACGCATGTCGACGTTGTCGGGCTTCCGCCGTCGTGGCTACACGCCGAAGTCGATCCGCAATTTCTGCGAGATGATCGGCACCAACCGTTCCGACGGCGTGGTGGACTTCGGCATGCTGGAATTCAGCATCCGTGACGACCTCGACCACAGCGCGCCGCGCGCCATGTGCGTGTTGCGTCCGCTGAAAGTCGTCATCACCAATTACCCGGAAGGCCAGGTCGAGAACCTCGAACTGCCGTGCCACCCGAAGGAAGACATGGGCGTACGCGTCCTGCCGTTCGCCCGGGAAATCTACATCGACCGTGAAGACTTCATGGAAGAGCCGCCCAAAGGCTACAAGCGCCTGGAACCTGCCGGCGAAGTGCGCCTGCGTGGCAGCTACGTGATCCGCGCCGACGAGGCCATCAAGGACGCCGACGGCAATATCGTCGAGCTGCGTTGCTCCTATGATCCCGACACCCTGGGCAAGAACCCGGAAGGTCGCAAGGTCAAGGGCGTGATCCACTGGGTGCCGGCCGCCGCGAGCGTCGAGTGCGAAGTGCGCCTGTACGATCGCCTGTTCCGTTCGCCGAACCCGGAGAAGGCCGAAGACAGCGCCAGCTTCCTGGACAACATCAACCCTGACTCCTTGCAAGTACTCACTGGTTGTCGTGCCGAGCCTTCGCTGGGCAACGCACAGCCGGAAGACCGTTTCCAGTTCGAGCGCGAAGGTTACTTCTGCGCGGATATCAAGGACTCGAAACCCGGTGCTCCGGTGTTCAACCGTACCGTGACCTTGCGCGACTCCTGGGGTCAGTGATCAAGTCTTAAGGGAAACCCTGTGCTTACGATCTACAACACGCTCACCAAGAGCAAAGAAGTCTTCAAGCCGCTGGATGGCAACAAGGTGCGCATGTACGTCTGCGGCATGACCGTGTACGACTATTGCCACCTGGGTCATGGCCGCAGCATGGTCGCCTTTGACCTGGTGACCCGCTGGTTGCGTTTCAGCGGCTACGACCTGACCTACGTGCGCAACATCACCGACATCGACGACAAGATCATCAATCGCGCCAACGAGAATGGTGAAGCGTTCGATGCGCTGACCGAGCGCATGATCAAGGCCATGCACGAGGACGAGGCGCGCCTCAACATCCAGAAGCCGGACCTGGAGCCCCGTGCCACCGATCACATCCCGGGCATGCTGGCGATGATCCAGACCTTGATCGACAAGGGCTATGCCTACGCACCGGGAAATGGCGACGTGTACTACCGCGTCGCCAAGTTCATGGGCTACGGCAAACTGTCGCGCAAGAAGATCGAAGATTTGCGCATCGGCGCACGCATCGAAGTCGACGAGTCGAAGGAAGACCCGCTGGACTTCGTGCTGTGGAAAGGCGCCAAGCCGGGCGAGCCGAGCTGGGAGTCGCCGTGGGGCGCCGGGCGTCCGGGCTGGCACATCGAATGCTCGGTTATGTCCACCTGCTGCCTGGGCGAGACTTTCGACATTCATGGCGGCGGCAGCGACCTGGAATTTCCGCACCACGAAAACGAAATCGCCCAGAGTGAAGCGGCCACCGGCAAGACCTACGCCAATGCCTGGATGCATTGCGGCATGATTCGCATCAATGGCGAGAAGATGTCCAAATCCTTGAACAACTTCTTCACCATCCGCGACGTGCTCGATAAGTACCATCCGGAAGTCGTGCGTTACCTGCTGGTGTCGAGCCACTACCGCAGCGCCATCAACTATTCGGAAGATAACCTCAAGGATGCCAAGGGTGCCCTGGAGCGTTTCTACCATGCGTTGAAAGGCCTGCCGAGCGTGCCACCTGCCGGTGGTGAAGCGTTCGTGGCACGGTTTACCGAAGTGATGAACGATGACTTCGGCACGCCGGAAGCGTGCGCGGTGCTGTTCGAGATGGTGCGTGAGATCAACCGCCTGCGCGACAGCGATCTCGATGCGGCGGCCGGCTTGGCGGCGCGCTTGAAGGAACTGGCCAGTGTTCTGGGTGTGTTGCAGCTCGAAGCCGATGACTTCCTGCAGGCCGGAGCCGAAGGCCGCGTCGACGCTGCCGAGGTCGACGCGCTGATTCAAGCACGGCTCGCGGCGCGGGCCAACAAGGACTGGGCCGAATCCGACCGCATCCGCGACCAGCTCACTGCCATGGGCGTGGTGCTGGAAGACGGGAAGGGCGGGACGACCTGGCGTTTGGCGGACTAACATCTCTTAGAACGCGCAATACCCACTGTGGGAGCGAGCAAGCTCGCTCCCACAGTTTTTTGCATTTCAATTGATTCTGACCGATCGCTCGACATCCCTGACGGGAGCCTTCCCATGCTTTTCCGTTGATCTGTCGCGGCCACCCATCTGCTGGCGTTTGCCTTCGAGTTCTGGGCGGTGCTGACCTTCGGCATGGCGCTGCGGCGCTGCCAAGTGACGCGGATCAGCCACCTGCAAGCGTTGCTGTTGATCGTGTGGTCGTGGCGGCCACGGGCATGACCCGTGGCGTGCGCTTGGGCTGACCGGCGCTAGCGCCTGCTTCATCGCCATTAAAACGAAACGTCTGACAGCCATGGTGTGGGGCATGCCAGTAGTATCGGTTCCGGGTTGATTGGATTTACAAGGCGGGATTGGACAGGGTGCGGCTCGGTCGGCATGCATCTTTAGCCAGCCATTGCGGCGATGCAAACGGGCTGGCTGCGGACTGCGGCAGGGCTCAGGGCGTTTGCGGTTTGTCAGGGGCAGTGAGGCCTGCCTGGATGCGCTGATAAATTTCTTCGCGATGCACCGCAACGTTTTTCGGGGCGTTGATGCCGATCCGGACCTGTTGGCCGCTAACGCCCAGAATGGTGATCGTGATGTCGTCACCAATGTTTATGCTTTCACCGACTTTGCGGGTGAGTATCAGCATGGTGTTCTCCTTGATTGCTTTATAGGGCACCTGATTCAGACAGTGCAGATGTCGGTACTGCTTATAGATTAGTGCTAAGTGTCACAATGTGGGTGCCTCTTTCTGACGTGCAGATGCTGCATTAATTCCCAGGGTGCGACTATACAGAGACGTTGGAGAGGATTCTCGTGTTTTGCGCACTGTTTAGGGCGTTTCCGGCGAAACTGGATGCTAAAATCCTCGCTTCATGTCTTGCGGGGGAATCGTTGTGCGTAAATTGGCTTGGGTAATTGCGGTACTGGCGCTGGCGGGATGTGGGGAAGGGCGCGACGTCGAAGCACCCAAGCCGAAGCCGGCGGCGACCTCCACGCCGGCAGTCGCGGCGCCGCAGTGGGCTGTCGAGGTGCGAGGCCAGACGCCCCAGGCCGTCAGCGACCTGACGGGCTGGCTGATCGAGCACAGCTTCATGTCCAGTGTCGTCAGGGAAAATGGCAAGGATCGGGTCCTGGTCGGGCCGTTGGGTTCCGAGGCTGAAGCTCAGGCGAAACAGGAGCAGATCAATGCTGCGCTGGTACGAGCCAAGAAGCGCAACATCGAGACCTTGGTCGTGGACTTTCCGCCAGCACGATAATCAGACAAAACCAAACCTGTGGGAGCGAGCTTGCTCGCGATAGAGCCATTGCCAGTCAGCGTCAATGTTGCGGGTCCACCGCTGTCGCGAGCTCGCTCCCACAGTTGAGCTGTGCCGTTCGTATAGGCCAGGTCAGCCGCAGGCCTTCAGGTCCACCGGTCCGACGAATTCGTTTCCACGCCCCATCACGCATGCCACGCTCTGGTTGCGCTGGCGCTCCCACGCTTGCACCGGGTAGGTCTTGTCCCAGGCTTCGTACAGGCGCCGGTCCTGTTTGGAGAGCCGCAGGCCATATTGTTTGCTCATGTAGAAATAGGTCCTGGCGATCATCCCGCGGATGGAAGGGCGGGGCATGACTTTTTTGGCCTTGAAGTCCACCTGGGTCAGGCACGAGCCGTATTGGCCCTTCTGCACCGGCAACCAGCCGAAGCTGAAGTTGCTGCGATCGCCATTGACCTCGCCAATGCTGGGCACCAGGTTGTGAAGGTCGGCCTCGGCCCGTTGGTAGACCGGGTCGTAGCGAGTGCAGTTCTTGCGCCCACCTTGTTGCCAGCATTGACGCTGATGGCCGATATGCCAGGCCGGAACGATATGTTCCCACTCGATGCGGGCGGCGCGACTGGCATTTTTGCGGGGTACATAACCGCAGGCGGCGAGGTTCACGCGGTTGCCGGTGTATTTGCAGCCGCAGTAGAACTCGGTGGATTGGGGGGCATAGAGCTTCCAGGCGACTTTCTTGGCTTCGTTGAAGGTACGGGGCGCTCCAGCCTGTGCGCCCATGGCAACGAAGACGAGCAATAAAACCAGACAGCGGAAATTCATCAAGCTCAATCTTCCTTCGGCACAACCCAGAAAACCTGCACGCCGCCATCGTCGCGATAGGCGAGGGTGACGTTGTCGTTCTCGTCGATTTCTGCCAGCAGGCGTTCCCATTCCTCCACCGGCTCATCGGGCAGGCGAAAGATCAGAGCGGCCTTGGCATTTTGTGCGGTGGGCGCGTTGATGATCTTCGAGACCCGTAGACCGAGTCGTGCATAGGAGTCTAAGGGGGTAGTTGCAGCGGAGGGCATGGCCACAGGATTATCCTTATTAAGCTGTACGTGCATACAGTATTTAACCGTAGGCATTTACGCAACTGCTTAAATTTCAAGAAAATCGTCTGACAGCGCTTTTTTCATTTTGATGTAGGACGAAGGTGATTTTTTACCGGACCTGGTAATGGGCCCGTGGGGCGGACGATGAAAAAAGCGGTGCCCGACCGGGCTCGGTCGGGCGGGGGAAATCAATATTCCCAGAAAATTCGCTGCAACTCCTTGCTGTCTTGGGTCTTGGTCAGGGCAACCATTGCCAGGATACGGGCCTTTTGAGGATTCAAGTCGTGGGCTACGACCCAGTCGTATTTGTCGTCAGGCTGTTCGGCGTTTCGCAGTACGAAACCACCTGCGTTGGCGTGTGACGAACGAATGATCTGCACGCCTTCCTTGCGCAAGGCCTGCAACGACGGAACGACTCGCGAAGACACCGAACCGTTGCCGGTGCCGGCGTGGATGATCGCCTTGGCGCCGGATTGGGCCAGGGCCTTGTACGCGGTGTCGCTGACGTTGCCGTAGGAGTAGGCAATTTCCACGTCCGGCAGGCTCTTGATGGTCTTGATGTCGAACTCCGAACCGGAGGTGTGGCGCTTGGCCGGCAGGCGGAACCAGTAGGATTTGCCTTCCACTACCATGCCCAACGGGCCCCACGGGCTTTTGAATGCTTCGGTCTTGATGTTGATCATCTTGCTCACATCACGGCCCGACTGGATTTCATCGTTCATGGTCACCAGTACGCCCTTACCGCGCGCTTCCTTGCTGCTGGCGACCGCCACGGCGTTGTAGAGATTGAGCATGCCATCGGCAGACATTGCGGTGCCGGGCCGCATCGAGCCGACGACAATGATCGGTTTGTCGGTTTTCTCGACAAGATTCAGGAAATAAGCGGTCTCCTCCAGCGTGTCGGTGCCGTGGGTGATGACGATGCCGTCGACATCCTCGCTGTCGGCCAGCTCGGCGACACGGCGTCCCAGTTGCAAAAGGTTTTCGTTGGTGATGCTCTCCGATGCGATCTGCATCACCTGTTCGCCGCGCACGTTGGCCAACCGGCTGAGCTCCGGTACGCCGGCGATCAGTTGTTCGATACCAACCTTGGCTGCCTGGTAGGTGGCGCTGTTGGCGGAGCTCGCGCCGGCGCCGGCGATGGTGCCGCCCGTGGCGAGGATGACGACGTTGGAGAGCTTTTGCTCAACCGGGTTTTCTTTCGCCTGAAGGGCGCTGGGCAGGAGCAGCAAGAGGGCCAAAGCGCCCGGAACAAGAGTCTTTAAGGCAGATGTCATTATTTTTCTCTCTAGTCATGAGGATTCATCTAGATGCTCCGGCAGACCTGAATGCCGAGAGCACTCCTCTCAGAGCACGATCCGTACCACTGCTGCGCAAGCGTGGGTCTACCTTCTAACGCCTTGAAAATCAAAACGATGTGTATTTGAGAAGATGCCCCTTCGGTGGATGCATGGCCGGATTTCCGAACATCAAGCTGTTTGCTGTTCGGTTAACCGGAGCAGAACGGTCTGAAGGAAGGTTGGGTTGTGAGGCTAAAGAAAACGCGCCAATGGACGATCTACCTTGTAGGAATTCATTCATGGAGCGAGACATGAGCTTTTCAATCGGCTTTCCAAATGCCGCCGCCGTCACCATCGGCGGTAAATCCGCAGCGACGTTGAATGCCTTGAGCGAGGCAACCGCCGATGCTGCCGACCAAGCCCTTGGCGAAACGCAAGCGCCCGGTAAGGTGCGCGCGAACCTGCATACCGACGCCGAGAGCAAGACCGAAAAAAGCGACAGCACCCAAAGCATCGCCATGAAAGTCCTGCTCAAGCGCATGCAAGAGCTACAGCAGCAACTGCGTGAGCAACAGCAGCAGCTCGCCGCTGCGCAGGCGCGTCCTTATTCCACGCCTGAAGCCAAGACTGCCGCGGTCATGGCCATCCAGGGACAGATCGCCGATACCACCGGTGCGCTGCAGGAAGTCACGGGCAGCTTGATCAAGGAATTGGCGAAGGATTCCAGTTCTGGGACGTTGGTCAACACCACGGCTTGATCCACAATGTTCCGGATAAAACCGGAGCGTTGACAAAACGCCGATGCTTTACCATAGTTCATTCCACGCAAACGTTTGCGCAGTCGTCGTATGACGATTTTTGCTCACAATAATCATAAAATCGGAGTGAACCCATGAAGCTGCCATTCGCTGGTCGCCTGCTCGCCGTTGCCATGCTCGCGACCGCATCCGCTGCGCTGCCTTTCTCCTCGGCGCTCGCCCAGACTCCCGAAAAACCCAAGGTTGCCCTGGTCATGAAATCCCTGGCCAACGAATTCTTCCTGACGATGGAGGATGGCGCCAAGGCTTATCAGAAAGAACACTCCGCCGACTTCGACCTGATCTCCAACGGGATCAAGGATGAAACCGACACCGCCAACCAGATCCGCATCGTCGAGCAGATGATCGTGTCCAAGGTCGACGCGCTGATCATCGCGCCTGCCGATTCCAAGGCCATGGTTCCGGTGATCAAGAAAGCCGTCGATGCCGGCATCACTGTGATCAACATCGACAATCAACTCGATCCAGCGGTGGTCAAGAGCAAGAACATCACCGTGCCTTTCGTAGGCCCTGACAACCGCAAGGGCGCTCGCCTGGTGGGTGAATACCTGGCCAAGGAGCTCAAGGCTGGTGACGAGGTGGGTATCATCGAAGGCGTGTCGACCACCACCAACGCCCAGGCGCGCACCGCGGGCTTCAAGGATGCGATGGAGGCCGCGCAGATCAAGGTCGTTTCCCTGCAATCGGGCGATTGGGAGATCAACAAGGGCAACCAGGTTGCCTCGTCGATGCTCAGCGAATACCCGAACATCAAGGCGCTGCTGGCCGGCAACGACAGCATGGCGGTAGGTGCGGTCTCGGCCGTGCGCGCGGCTGGCAAGGCGGGCAAGGTGCAAGTGGTCGGCTACGACAATATCAACGCCATCAAGCCGATGCTCAAGGACGGCCGTGTCCTGGCCACAGCCGACCAGTTCGCTGCCAAGCAGGCTGTGTTCGGCATCGAGACCGCATTGAAAATGCTCAAGGGCGAAAAAGTCGACAGCGGCGCCAACGGCGTTATCGAAACTCCGGTCGAGCTGGTGACCAAGCAGTAATCCTGGCGACACAACGGCGCTCGCCCGTCCGGGCGGGCGCATTGGAGAGTTTGTTATGTCCGTTCGCGACCCGAACGCTGTCCTGTGCGTCAGCGGTATCGGCAAGACCTATGCCCAGCCGGTACTGAGCGATATCAACCTGACGTTGATGCGCGGTGAAGTGCTGGCGTTGACCGGTGAAAATGGCGCCGGCAAAAGTACCTTGTCCAAGATCATCGGTGGGCTGGTCACGCCGACGACGGGGCAGATGCAGTTCCACGGGCAGGATTACCGTCCCGGCAGCCGGACCCAGGCGGAAGAGCTGGGCGTGCGCATGGTGATGCAGGAACTCAACCTGCTGCCGACTCTTTCCGTGGCCGAGAACCTGTTCCTCGACAACCTGCCCAGCCACGGCGGCTGGATCAGTCGCAAGCAATTACGCAAAGCGGCGATCGACGCCATGGCCCAGGTGGGGCTCGATGCAATCGATCCCGACACGCTGGTCGGTGAACTGGGCATCGGTCATCAGCAGATGGTCGAGATCGCCCGCAACCTGATCGGCGATTGCCATGTGCTGATTCTCGATGAGCCGACCGCGATGCTAACGGCCCGCGAAGTCGAAATGCTCTTCGAGCAGATCACCCGCTTGCAGGCCCGCGGCGTCTCGATCATTTATATCTCCCATCGCCTTGAGGAACTGGCGCGGGTGGCCCAGCGCATTGCGGTGCTGCGCGACGGCAACCTGGTCTGCGTCGAGCCGATGGCCAACTACAACAGTGAGCAGTTGGTGACGCTGATGGTCGGTCGGGAGCTGGGCGAGCATATCGACCTGGGCCCGCGCCAGATCGGCGCCCCCGCGCTGACCGTGAAGGGCCTGACCCGTTCCGACAAGGTCCGCGATGTGTCGTTCGAAGTTCGCAGCGGTGAAATCTTCGGTATCTCCGGGCTGATCGGGGCAGGGCGCACAGAGCTGTTGCGGTTGATCTTCGGCGCGGATGTAGCCGACAGCGGTACGGTGGCACTGGGCTCGCCAGCCAATGTGGTCAGCATCCGTTCCCCGGCCGATGCGGTGGCCCACGGCATTGCCTTGATCACCGAGGATCGCAAGGGCGAGGGCTTGCTGTTGAGCCAATCCATCGCCGCCAACATCGCGCTGGGCAACATGCCGGAGATATCCAGTGCCGGCCTGGTCAATGGCAGCGCGGAGCAGGCCTTGGCGCAGCGGCAGATCGACGCCATGCGCATCCGCAGTTCCAGCCCGACGCAGCTGGTGTCCGAATTGTCTGGCGGCAACCAACAGAAAGTGGTGATCGGCCGTTGGCTCGAACGCGATTGCTCAGTACTGCTGTTCGACGAGCCGACCCGTGGCATCGACGTCGGCGCCAAGTTCGATATTTATGCGTTGCTGGGTGAACTGACTCGCCAGGGCAAGGCGCTGGTCGTGGTCTCCAGTGACCTGCGGGAACTGATGTTGATTTGTGACCGGATCGGTGTGCTTTCCGCCGGGCGCCTGATCGACACATTCGAGCGCGACAGCTGGACCCAGGATGACTTGCTTGCCGCCGCGTTCGCCGGCTACCAGAAACGTGATGCGCTGCTCAACGAAGCGGCGCCTAGGGATCTCTCATGAAAACCGCACCTGCCGTCGGCAAATCCAATGGCAACTTTTATGGTCTGGGCACTTACCTGGGCCTGGCTGGCGCCTTGCTCGCCATGGTCGCGCTGTTCTCGGTCCTGAGCAGCCACTTTCTTTCCTACGACACCTTCAGCACCCTCGCCAATCAGATCCCCGATCTCATGGTGCTGGCGGTCGGCATGACCTTTATCCTGATCATCGGCGGCATCGATTTATCGGTGGGCTCGGTGCTGGCGTTGGCGGCTTCGACAGTCAGCGTGGCGGTGCTGGGCTGGGGCTGGAGCGTCTGGCCATCGGCCTTGCTTGGCATGGCCGTGGCGGCATTGGCGGGCACGGTCACCGGTTCGATTACCGTGGCATGGCGTATCCCGTCGTTTATCGTTTCGCTGGGTGTGCTGGAAATGGCCAGGGGCCTGGCGTACCAGATGACCGGCTCGCGGACCGCCTATATCGGCGACTCCTTCGCCTGGCTGTCCAATCCGATTGCCTTCGGTATTTCGCCTTCGTTCATCATCGCCTTACTGGTGATCTTTGTTGCCCAAGCGGTGTTGACCCGCACGGTGTTCGGGCGCTACCTGATTGGCATCGGCACCAATGAAGAAGCCGTGCGCTTGGCCGGCATCAACCCCAAGCCCTACAAGATCCTGGTGTTCAGCCTGATGGGCTTGTTGGCCGGTGTTGCGGCGCTGTTCCAGATTTCTCGCCTGGAAGCGGCGGACCCCAACGCAGGCTCGGGGCTCGAGCTGCAAGTCATCGCCGCCGTGGTCATCGGCGGCACCAGCCTGATGGGCGGGCGCGGCTCGGTCATCAGCACCTTTTTCGGCGTGCTGATCATTTCGGTGCTGGCGGCAGGCCTGGCCCAGATCGGCGCGACCGAGCCGACCAAACGCATCATCACCGGCGCGGTGATCGTGATTGCAGTGGTGCTCGATACGTACCGCAGCCAGCGCGCCAGTCGGCGGGCTTGAACCATGGCGACGATCAAGGATGTGGCGGCGCTTGCCGGGATTTCCTACACGACCGTGTCCCATGTGGTGAACAAGACGCGGCCGGTCAGTGACGAGGTGCGGCGCAAGGTCGAGGCCGCCATCGAACGCTTGGACTATGTGCCCAGCGCCGTGGCGCGCTCGCTCAAGGCCAAGACCACGGCCACCATTGGCCTGCTGGTGCCCAACAGCCTCAACCCGTACTTTGCCGAACTGGCTCGGGGGATCGAGGATTACTGCGAGCGCAATGGCTACTGCGTGATCCTATGCAATTCCGACGACAATCCGGACAAGCAGCGCAGTTATCTGCGGGTGCTGCTGGAAAAACGTATCGACGGATTGATCGTGGCGTCGGCCGGGGGCGATGTCGGCCTGGCCGAGGGCCTGACCAACGTGCGTACGCCCATGGTGATCGTTGACCGTGGCCTGGATGGCGTCGATGCGGACCTGGTCCGTATCGACCATGAATATGGCGCGTACCTGGCCACCCGGCATCTGCTGGACCTGGGCCATCGCGACATTGCCTTCATTGGCGGGCCGGCGGACACCAGCGTGGCACAGATGCGCCTGGCGGGTTATTGCCGTGCGCTGAAGGAGGCGGGGATCGAGCTGCCCGTCGAGCGCATGCTCGAGAGCGATTTCACCAGCATCGGCGGTTACCGTGCGGCGGCCCAATTGCTTGGGCAACGGCCGCCCAGCGCGATTTTCGCTGCCAACGACATGATCGGCATCGGTGCATTGCGCGCCGCCGCCGAACGCAATGTGCGCGTGCCCAGTGAGCTGTCGATCATCGGTTTCGACGATATTCAGATGAGCCGTTATGTCTACCCGGCGCTGACCACTGTGGGGCAGTCGATCCTGGACCTGGGCGAGATGGCGGCCGAGGTGTTGCTGCGGCGCATCGCAACGCCGGGGCTTGCCACTGACCAGCGGATCGTGACGCCCAGCATTGTCTTGCGAGAATCGACTGCACCGGTGCCCGGTACATTCGCCCAATACCGCTGAACCGAATTGATGAGTAATGATGTATGCCAGCAAAAGTAGTGGTGATAGGCAGCCTGAACATGGACCTGGTGACGCGTGCGCCGCGTCTGCCTCGTGGTGGGGAAACCCTGATTGGCGAGTCGTTTTCCACCATCCCGGGGGGCAAGGGCGCCAACCAGGCGGTGGCCGCCGCGCGCCTGGGTGCGCAAGTGTCCATGGTCGGTTGCGTCGGCAATGACGCCTATGGACAGCAGTTGCGTGGCGCGCTGCTCGCCGAGGGCATCGATTGCCAGGCGGTCAGCGTGGTGGAGGGCTCCAGTGGCGTTGCGCTGATCGTGGTCGATGACAACAGCCAGAACGCGATCGTCATCGTTGCCGGCGCCAATGGTGAGCTGACGCCCGGCGTCCTCGATAGTTTTGATGCGGTGCTGCAAGGCGCCGATGTCATTATCTGCCAACTGGAAGTGCCGGACGCCACCGTAGGGCATGCGCTCAAGCGCGGCCATGAGCTTGGCAAGATCGTCATTCTCAATCCGGCGCCGGCCTCCCATGCCCTGCCGGGCGACTGGTACGCCTACGTCGACTACCTGATCCCTAACGAAAGCGAAGCGATGGTCCTCAGTGGCCTGGCCGTGGATTCCCTGGAGACCGCCGAAGCCGCCGCGACGCAGTTGCTCGCGGCGGGTGCCGGCAAAGTCATCGTAACGCTGGGTGCCCAAGGGTTGCTGTTCGCCAACGGAGCGAGCTTCGAACACTTCCCCGCGCCGCGGGTCAAGGCGGTTGACACAACCGCGGCAGGCGATACGTTCGTCGGCGGGTTCGCGGCGGCCCTGGCGAACAGTAAGGACGAAGTCGAGGCCATTCGTTTCGGGCAGGTCGCCGCTGCGCTGTCGGTCACTCGCGCGGGCGCGCAGCCCTCTATTCCTGCATTGTCGGAAGTTCAGGCGTTCGAATCATGAAAAAGACTCCTTTGTTGAACATCGCCCTGTCACGCCTGGTCGCTTCCCTTGGGCATGGCGACAAGGTGGTGATTGGTGATGCCGGGCTGCCGGTGCCGCCACACGTCGAACTGATCGACCTTGCGTTGACCCATGGCGTCCCCGATTTTGTCAGTACCTTGAACGTGCTGCTCAGCGAGATGCAGGTCGAAAGCCATGTATTGGCGCAGGAAATTATCGACAAGCAACCGTCAGCCCTGGCGACGTTGGAGGCGCTGCACGCCGAAGGCGCCTTAGGCGCGCGGGCGTTGGTCAGCCATGAGCAGTTCAAGGTGCTTACTCGCGAGGCGAGGGCGGTCATTCGCACCGGAGAATGCTCACCGTACTGCAACGTGGTGCTGATCGCGGGCGTCACGTTCTAGATATTCACAACCTGCACAAGGAGTGCGCCATGCACCGCTATGCTCAAAAAATGCATCAACTGTTGCGGAGTCTGCTGCTTTTGTCATTCATCACGGCTACAAGCGCCCAGGCGGCAGAGAAGATCGACTTGATCATCGACACCGATCCGGGCGCCGATGATGTGGTTGCGCTGTTGTTCGCGCTGGCATCCCCCGAGGAGTTGCACGTTCGCGCGTTGACCACCGTGGCGGGGAACGTGCGCCTGGACAAGACTTCCCGCAATGCGCGCCTGGCCCGTGAGTGGGCGGGTCGCGAAGAGGTGCCGGTCTATGCCGGCGCGCCGAAACCGTTGATGCGCACGCCCATCTACGCGGAAAACATCCACGGCAAGGAGGGTTTGTCGGGTGTCACGGTGCACGAGCCGAAGAAAGGCTTGGCCGAGGGCAATGCCGTCAATTACCTAATCGACACGCTTAAGGCGGCCAAGCCCCACAGCATCACCATTGCCATGCTCGGCCCGCAGACGAACCTGGCCTTGGCGCTGGTCCAGGAGCCCGGGATCGTTCAGGGGATCAAGGAGGTGGTGATCATGGGTGGCGCGCACTTCAACGGCGGCAATATCACGCCGGTGGCCGAATTTAATTTATATGCCGATCCTCAGGCGGCGGAGATCGTCGCCAAAAGCGGTGTGAAGCTGACCTACCTGCCCTTGGACGTGACTCACAAGATCCTTACCAGCGAGACACGCCTGAAGCAGATCGCTGCGCTGAACAACAACGCGAGCAAGTTGGTCGGCGATATTCTCAACGAATACGTCAAGGGCGACATGGAGCACTACGGCATGACGGGCGGGCCGGTGCACGATGCAACCGTGGTCGCCTACCTTCTCAAGCCGCAGCTGTTTAGCGGGCGTGCGGTCAACCTTGTGGTGGACAGCCGTGAAGGGCCGACTTTCGGCCAGACCGTCGTCGATTGGTACGACGGCCTGAAAGCGCCAAAAAATGCTTTTTGGGTGAAGGACGGCGATGCCCAGGGGTTCTTCGATCTGCTGACCGAGCGATTGGCGCGGCTCAAGTAACGCATCTCAAGGCAACCCCGCAGGCGTCTGCCTGCGGGAACCTTATGCAGTTGTCTCAATGATGCTCGGATAGCGCTCGAACGCTTGCTTGACGAAGTTCTGCGCGGCCTGCGTCCCGAGTTCTTTCACCAGCAACTCGATGCTGAGGATCGCCAGTTCTTCCGGGCTGCCTGGGCTGTACGAGCTGTGGCCCTGCGCCCATTTTGCATTGATGGTGGCTTCGATGCTGACGGTGCTCATGTCGGGGGCTCGCAGGTTGGGAAATCTGTAGGCTGAGTTAAGCATTTTTGGAGTGGGTTTGGCAGTGCGACTTAGGCATCAGGCGAGCACTGTGCGACACTCGGTTTTTTATTTTTCCCGGGGGCTCCTACGTGCAGATCGATTTGAAGGATCCTGAGGCGTTCACCCTCGAGGCCGTGCGTGATTTGCTCGCGTCCGCCAGTGATGACGAACATACCCAGTTGCGTGTGACCAAGGCTGGCATTGCCTATCTTTCCTCGGGTGTCGTAGGCGGTGCCGACATCGCAGGTTTGTTGTTTCGGCTTGAAACCTGGGCGAAGGGTTCGGGGTATGTCGGAAACGTTGCGGCGAGCGATGAGGTCTGGGTGATGCAAATCTACAATGCATTGAAAGACAACTGGCCGAACCCGCCCTTCGATTACATCGACATCTACTGAGCGCCATTCATATTCAGTCACGATTGAGCGGTGAACAGCTGGGCAGGGCTCAGGCAAACTGCCGTTTTTCCAGATGAGGGCACCATGATGGCCTTGGCGTTGAAACCAAGTTTCGTTTGGGTTGTCGCACGCTCTCTGCTATTTCACTGAAAAAGGAGGCTTCATGCCTTGGAAGCTCGCGTCACTGAGTACTTTGCTGGCCGCTGCGCTCTTGAGCGGTTGCAGCAGCACCTCTGAATCGACCCCTGATCCCGTGACGGCCGAAACCGGGCATAGTCGCTGCGAGGCGAAGGCTGCCGAGTTCGCGATTGGCAAGCAGGCCTCGCCCCAGTTGCTGGAGCAGGCGCGGAGCCGTTCCGGCGCGCAAAACGCCCGTATTCTCAAGCCCAACGACATGGTGACGCTTGAGTACCGCTCCGATCGCTTGAACCTCAATACCGATGCCAAGCTGGTGGTCAACCGGGTCAATTGCGGCTGATTGGTTTTAAGCTGACCATAAAAAACCCCGTCACATGGACGGGGTTTTTTTAGCGCGCCGGGAAATTACTCTGGGCGAACTTGTGCAGCTTGCATACCCTTTTGGCCTTTCTCAGCCACGAAGGAAACAGTCTGGCCTTCTTTCAGGCTTTTGAAACCGTCGCTTTCGATAGCTTTGAAGTGTACGAACAGGTCGTCACCGCCACCTTGAGGAGTGATGAAGCCGAAGCCTTTTTCATCGTTGAACCATTTAACGGTGCCGGTTTGGCGATTAGACATGGTGTATCTCCAAGAAACATATATTTTCAGTGTACTGTGCTGCTCAGGCCAACTGGGCACACCCGGGTATCATAGTCGAAATGTTCGATTTGGGAGCCCCCCGGACGAGCTGTTTGCCAATCAGTCGTGTTTTCTTTACCGTCTGAACGGGCTGGAAGCCCCGGTTTCAAAGGCTTTCAGCCGAACGTAAAGACGATAAAAAAAGCTGAAAAACCTGCAAAAATCGTAGGAAAAAGCGCTTATTCAAGCCTTTTTACCCCTGTCGGGCGCCTTCCTGATGCCCAAACCGTCATTTTTTCGCAGGCGGATTCGCCTTGCATTTGGCGATCTGGCCGAGGGCTTTCTGTTGCAGTTCAGGGGTGGCCTTGTTGTCCATCAGAGCCTGGATATCACTGGCCGGATAGGATTTGATGGCGTCGGCGCCACAGGCGCAGTGTGACTTGGCCGCTGCCGCGCCGATCTGTGGCGTTGCCGCCTGGGTGCACTGGGCCATGTATTTTTCGCGCTCGCCCTTTGGCCAGTCGGCATGGGCGGCAATCGGGAGCAGCAGGGCGAGGGGGGCGACTACTGCGAATAACGTATTCAGACGCATGCTGAGATGCTCCTTTCGGGTCGATGTCTTGGTATCTGAGGGGTTGCGGGCGCTTCAGTTCAGCACTTTGGCATAAAAGCCCCGCTTTACGTTCGCTCCAACGCGAGCGCGGCGATGACCGTTCATCTGTGTTAGCATGCCGGGCTCGGGTATTTTCAGGCTCCGGATGACGACAAGTCCCGGCGGCGGCAAATGTTCGACTAACCCTGATTTGAATCCCAGTCACTCTGGTTCGGTTTTCCCGGTTGGCCGCAAGGCTCCTGCCGCTGTAAGGCAGGCGTTCGTCATTGAATGGCCTGGACTGGATCTTGTACTGGCTCATCCCAACCCACGTGACCTTTGGTAGGGGTCACCACTAGGAGAGGAGGCGCCATGCCAACTATTACTCTTCCCGACGGCAGTCAACGTTCATTCGACCACCCGGTTTCCGTAGCCGAGGTCGCCGCATCCATTGGCGCGGGCCTGGCCAAGGCCACCCTGGCCGGCAAGGTCAACGGCAAACTGGTCGACGCCAGCGATGTCATCGACAGCGATGCCACGCTGCAAATCATCACGCCCAAGGATGAAGAGGGGCTGGAGATCATTCGTCACTCCTGCGCGCACCTGGTCGGTCATGCGGTCAAGCAGCTGTACCCGAGCGCGAAGATGGTCATCGGGCCGGTCATCGACGAAGGCTTCTATTACGACATCGCCTTCGAGCGTCCTTTTACCCCGGACGACATGGCCGCGATCGAGCAGCGCATGCAGCAGCTGATCGAGAAAGATTACGACGTCATCAAGAAAGTCACCCCGCGCGCCGAAGTCATCGAAGTCTTCAAGGCCCGTGGCGAGGACTACAAGCTGCGTCTGGTGGAAGACATGCCGGACGAGCAGGCCATGGGCCTGTACTACCACGAAGAATACGTCGACATGTGCCGCGGCCCGCACGTGCCGAACACGCGTTTCCTGAAATCCTTCAAGCTGACCAAGCTGTCCGGCGCCTACTGGCGTGGCGACGCGAAGAACGAACAGTTGCAGCGCGTCTACGGCACGGCCTGGGCGGACAAGAAGCAGCTGGCGGCCTACATCCAGCGTATCGAAGAGGCTGAGAAGCGCGATCACCGCAAGATCGGCAAGCGCCTGGGCCTGTTCCATACCCAGGAAGAATCCCCGGGCATGGTGTTCTGGCACCCGAACGGCTGGACTCTGTACCAGGTGCTAGAACAGTACATGCGCCAGGTCCAGCGTGAGAACGGCTACCTCGAAATCAAGACGCCGCAAGTGGTCGACCGCAGCCTCTGGGAGAAATCCGGGCATTGGGCCAACTACGCCGACAACATGTTCACCACCCAGTCGGAAAACCGCGACTACGCCATCAAGCCAATGAACTGCCCGTGCCACGTGCAGGTATTCAACCAGGGCCTGAAGAGCTATCGCGAGCTGCCGATGCGCCTGGCCGAGTTCGGTGCTTGCCACCGTAACGAGCCATCGGGTGCGCTGCACGGCATCATGCGCGTGCGGGCGTTCACTCAGGACGACGCGCACATTTTCTGCACTGAAGAGCAGATGCAGGCTGAATCCGCCGCGTTCATCAAGCTGACCATGGACGTCTACCGGGACTTCGGCTTCACCGAAGTTGAAATGAAGCTGTCCACTCGTCCGGAAAAACGCGTCGGTTCCGACGAACTGTGGGATCGCGCCGAGGCCGCCCTGGCCGCCGCCCTCGACAGCGCGGGGCTTGCGTACGAGCTGCAGCCGGGCGAGGGCGCATTCTACGGTCCGAAGATTGAATTCTCGTTGAAAGATTGCCTTGGCCGCGTCTGGCAATGTGGTACCTTGCAGCTCGATTTCAACCTGCCGATCCGTCTGGGCGCTGAATATGTGTCCGAAGACAACAGCCGCAAGCACCCGGTCATGCTTCACCGCGCGATCCTCGGTTCCTTCGAGCGTTTCGTCGGGATCCTGATCGAGCATTACGAGGGTGCGTTCCCCGCGTGGCTGGCGCCGACCCAGGCAGTGATCATGAATATCACTGATAAACAGGCAGATTTTGCCGCCGAAGTCGAAAAAACTCTCAATCAAAGCGGATTTCGTGCCAAGTCCGACTTGAGAAATGAAAAGATCGGCTTTAAAATCCGCGAGCATACTTTGCTCAAGGTTCCCTTTCTCTTGGTTATTGGAGATCGGGAGGTCGAGATGCAGACTGTCGCTGTGCGTACTCGTGAAGGTGCTGACCTGGGCTCGATGCCCGTCGCCGAATTCGCCGAGTTTCTCGCGCAAGCGGTTTCCCGGCGTGGTCGCCCAGATTCGGAGTAATTATTATTAAGCGTGAAATGAGACAAGATAAACGAGCTGCACCGAAAGCCCCGATCAACGAGAATATCTCGGCACGCGAGGTTCGGTTAATTGGCGCTGATGGCGAGCAGATTGGCATCGTCTCGATTGATGAAGCGCTTCGTATTGCTGAAGAAGCCAAGCTTGATCTGGTGGAAATTTCCGCGGACGCAGTCCCACCCGTTTGCCGGGTGATGGACTACGGCAAGTCGATCTTCGAAAAGAAGAAGCAGATTGCCGCGGCGAAGAAAAACCAGAAGCAGATTCAGGTAAAAGAAATCAAGTTTCGTCCAGGGACGGAGGAAGGGGATTACCAGGTAAAACTGCGCAACCTGGTACGTTTCCTGAGTGACGGGGACAGGGCCAAGGTATCCTTGCGATTCCGCGGCCGTGAGATGGCCCACCAGGAGCTGGGGATGGAACTCCTCAAGCGGGTTGAACAAGACCTGCTCGAGTACGGTTCGGTCGAACAGCATCCTAAGATGGAAGGACGCCAGCTGATCATGGTCATCGCCCCGAAAAAGAAGAAGTAATCACCAGGGCACGGCAGGCCTTGCGATTATGTTTATCAACTGAATGCGGAGTATCCGAACATGCCAAAGATGAAAACTAAAAGTGGTGCTGCTAAGCGGTTTCTGAAAACTGCTAACGGCATCAAGCACAAGCACGCTTTCAAGAGCCACATCCTGACCAAAATGTCGACCAAGCGTAAGCGTCAACTGCGCGGTAGCAGCTTGCTGCATCCGTCTGACGTGGCAAAAGTCGAGCGCATGCTGCGCCTTCGTTAATTTTTGGATCAAGAATAGAGGAAGTAACTCATGGCTCGTGTAAAGCGTGGCGTCATTGCCCGTAAGCGTCACAAGAAAATTATGAAACTTGCTAAAGGCTACTACGGTGCGCGTTCCCGCGTATTCCGTGTTGCCAAGCAAGCCGTAATCAAGGCAGGCCAATACGCCTACCGTGACCGTCGTCAGAAAAAACGTCAGTTCCGCGCTCTGTGGATCGCTCGTATCAACGCTGGTGCTCGTACCTACGGTCTGTCCTACAGCCGTTTCATCGCCGGCCTGAAAAAAGCGTCCATCGAGATCGACCGTAAGGTTCTGGCTGATCTGGCAGTGAACGAAAAAGCGGCGTTTGCTGCGATTGTCGAGAAAGCTAAAGCCACCTTGGCTTAAGTACCCCCGGCAGTCACCGGGGCTCACCTCTGTGAGCCCGGGTGCCAAACGTCATAAATAGGGGAAGAGCCTTAAAGCTCTTCCCCTATTTTGTATCTGGAGTCTGTACATGGAAAACCTGGACGCGCTGGTCGCTCAAGCACTAGAGGCTGTGCAAAGCGCTGAAGATATCAATGCCCTGGAGCAAATCCGGGTTCACTACCTTGGCAAGAAAGGCGAGTTGACTCAGGTGATGAAGACCCTGGGGAACCTGCCGGCCGAAGAGCGTCCGCAGGTTGGTGCGCTGATCAACGTCGCCAAGGAACGTGTCACAGAAGTCCTCAATGCGCGCAAGGCGCTGTTCGAGGAGGCGGACCTGGCGGCCAAGCTCGCGGCCGAATCCATCGACGTGACCCTGCCTGGCCGTGGCCAGACTTCCGGTGGCCTGCATCCGGTGACCCGGACGCTGGAACGCATCGAGCAGTTCTTCACCCGCATCGGCTATGGCATTGCCGAGGGTCCTGAGGTCGAAGACGACTACCACAACTTCGAGGCGCTCAACATCCCAGGCCACCACCCGGCCCGGTCGATGCATGACACCTTCTATTTCAATGCGAACATGTTGTTGCGCACCCATACCTCTCCGGTACAGGTCCGCACCATGGAATCGCAGCAGCCGCCGATCCGCATCGTCTGCCCAGGCCGTGTGTACCGTAGCGACTCCGATATCACCCATTCGCCGATGTTCCATCAGGTCGAAGGCCTGCTGGTGGATCGCGACATCAATTTCGCTGACCTGAAAGGGACTATCGAAGAGTTCCTGCGGGTGTTCTTCGAAAAAGAACTGGCCGTGCGCTTCCGCCCTTCCTATTTCCCGTTCACTGAGCCATCGGCCGAAGTCGACATGGAATGCGTGATGTGCAGCGGCAAGGGCTGCCGCGTCTGCAAGCAGACGGGCTGGCTGGAAGTCATGGGCTGCGGCATGGTTCACCCGAACGTGCTGCGCATGTCCGGGATCGATCCGGAAGGATTCTCGGGCTTTGCCTTCGGCATGGGCGTGGAACGCTTGGCCATGCTGCGTTACGGCGTGAACGACTTGCGTCTGTTCTTCGACAACGACTTGCGGTTCCTCGCGCAATTTCGCTAGTCGTAACGAACCTTTAGGAGAGCAGGATGAAATTCAGTGAACAATGGCTGCGCGGCTGGGTTAGCCCGCAGGTAAGCCAGGACGAGCTGGTTGCTCGCCTGTCGATGGCCGGTCTTGAGGTCGATAGCGTGACGCCGGCCGCCGGCGCATTCAGTGGCGTGGTGGTGGGGGAGGTGCTGAGCACCGAACAACACCCTGACGCGGACAAGCTGCGGGTTTGCCAGGTCAGCAGTGGCGGGGAAACGTTCCAGGTCGTGTGCGGTGCACCAAACGTGCGTCCCGGCCTGAAGATCCCGTTTGCCATGATCGGCGCAGAACTGCCGGGTGACTTCAAGATCAAGAAAGCCAAGCTGCGCGGTGTCGAGTCCAACGGCATGTTGTGCTCCCAAGCCGAATTGCAGGTTGGCGAAGGCAACGATGGCCTGATGGAGTTGCCGGCGGATGCGCCGGTCGGCAAGGATTTTCGTGAATACCTGGGCCTGGACGATGCGAGCATCGAAGTCGACCTGACGCCGAACCGTGGCGACTGCCTGTCAGTGGCTGGCCTGGCCCGTGAAGTCGGCGCGTTGTACGCCACCCCGGTCACTCGCCCGGTGGTTGCGAGTGTCCCGGCCGTGCATGACGAAGTCCGTCCGATCGAAGTCTTGGCGCCGAGCGCATGCCCGCGTTACCTGGGCCGCGTGATCCGCAATGTCGACCTGTCCAAGCCGACCCCGCTGTGGATGGTCGAGCGTCTGCGACGCTCCGACGTGCGCAGCATCGACGCGGCTGTCGACATTACCAACTATGTAATGCTTGAGCTGGGTCAGCCGCTGCACGCATTCGATCTCGCCGAAATCAACGGCGGCATCCGCGTGCGCATGGCTGAAGAAGGTGAAAAGCTGGTGCTGCTCGATGGCCAGGAAGTGGCCTTGCGCAGCGATACGCTGGTGATTGCCGACCATACCCGCGCCCTGGCGATTGCAGGCGTGATGGGTGGCGAGCACAGTGGCGTCTCCGCCACCACCCGTGATGTATTCCTTGAAAGCGCCTTCTTCGACCAGATCGCCGTCGCCGGCAAGGCTCGTTCCTACGGCCTGCACACTGACGCCTCGCACCGCTATGAGCGTGGCGTGGATTGGCAACTGGCCCGTGAAGCCATGGAGCGCGCCACTGGCCTACTGCTGGAAATCACCGGTGGCGAAGCCGGCCCGATCATCGAAACCGTCAGCGAACAGCACCTGCCGAAGATCGCGCCGGTGACGCTGCGTGCCCAGCGCATCACCCAGATGCTCGGCATGGAAATGGACCCGGCCGAAGTCGAGCGTCTGCTCAACGCCTTGGGCCTGACCGTCCGTGCCGAGGGGGAAGGGCAGTGGCAGGTCGAAGTGCCAAGCCATCGCTTCGATATTAGCCTGGAAGTCGATCTGATCGAAGAGCTGGCCCGCTTGTACGGCTACAATCGCCTGCCGGTCCGCTATCCCCAGGCTCGCCTGGCCCCGCAAGCCAAGGCAGAGGCCCGCAGTGACCTGCCGGAGCTGCGTCGCCTGCTGGTGGCTCGTGGGTATCAGGAAGCGATCACCTACAGTTTCATCGATCCGCGTCAGTTCGAATTGTTCAGCCCAGGTGTTGAGCCACTGCTGTTGGCCAACCCGATCTCCAATGACATGGCCGCCATGCGCTCGTCCCTGTGGCCGGGCCTGATCAAGTCGCTCCAGCACAACCTGAATCGCCAGCAGGACCGCGTACGCCTGTTCGAAAGCGGCCTGCGTTTTGTCGGTCAGTTGGACGGCCTGAAGCAAGAGCCAATGCTGGCCGGTGTCGTTTGCGGCAGCCGCCTGCCGGAAGGCTGGGCCCAAGGTCGTGATGGCGTGGATTTCTTCGACGTCAAGGCCGACGTGGAAGCGGTGCTGGGCTTTGCTGGTGCGCTCGGCGCGTTCACCTTCGTGCCTGGCAAGCATCCGGCGCTGCACCCGGGTCAGACCGCGCGCATCGAGCGAGACGGTCGTGAAGTCGGTTATGTCGGCGCGATCCACCCTGAGTTGTCGAAGACGCTGGGTCTTGATCGCCCAATCTTCGTTTTCGAGCTGGTCCTGGCTGAAGTCGCCCAAGGAAAAATGCCGAAATTCCAGGAGTTATCGCGCTTTCCTGAAGTGCGTCGCGACCTTGCCTTGATAGCCGATGTCGGCGTTGCATCCAGTGCCGTACTGGCAGTAATCCGTGAAAATGCAGGCGAATGGCTGACGGACCTCAGGCTATTTGACGTGTATCAAGGTAAAGGCATTGATCCGCATAGAAAAAGCCTTGCAGTCGGCTTGACCTGGCAGCATCCATCGCGCACTCTTAATGACGATGAGGTGAATACCGCAACGCAGAATATCCTCACCTCGCTCGAACACAGGTTGAACGCCACGTTAAGGAAGTGACGTATGGGGGCTCTGACGAAAGCTGAGATGGCGGAACGTCTGTATGAGGAGTTGGGCCTGAATAAACGGGAGGCCAAAGAATTGGTCGAACTGTTTTTCGAAGAAATCAGGCACGCTCTCGAAGACAACGAGCAGGTCAAATTGTCCGGATTCGGCAATTTCGACCTTCGGGACAAACGCCAGCGGCCTGGCCGCAATCCGAAAACGGGAGAAGAAATCCCGATCACGGCTCGCCGTGTGGTCACCTTTCGTCCAGGGCAGAAGTTGAAGGCCCGAGTTGAGGCTTATGCTGGAACCAAGTCATAACGACGAACTACCCGTCATCCCGGGCAAACGCTACTTCACCATTGGTGAAGTCAGCGAGCTGTGTGCGGTTAAACCGCACGTGCTGCGCTATTGGGAGCAGGAGTTTCCTCAACTCAATCCGGTCAAGCGCCGCGGAAACCGACGGTATTATCAGCGCCAGGACGTGCTGATGATCCGGCAGATCCGCGCGCTGCTGTACGACCAGGGGTTCACCATCGGCGGAGCGCGCCTGCGCCTCTCCGGTGACGAGGCCAAGGACGATACAACCCAGTACAAACAGATGATCCGCCAGATGATCGCCGAGCTCGAAGATGTACTGGTGGTGCTCAAGAAATAAATTTCTGCTTTTAAATACTTCCAGTTTTCAAAAGCTTGCGATATATTCCTGAGCGTTCCGTTGAGAAGCGGAACAAGATTCACGCCTAGTCGGGGCGTAGCGCAGTCCGGTAGCGCACTAGCATGGGGTGCTAGGGGTCGAGTGTTCGAATCACTCCGTCCCGACCATATTTTTCAATGACTTAGCCCAACTCTAGCCAGTTGGGCTTTTTCATTGGTGGGGAGTTTTTCGGGACTTCATCCAGTTTTCCTCTTCAAGATTGTCAGCACCGGTCCTCGAGAGTCGGTTGCTGATACCATATTCGCAGCTTCAATCAGATGCCCGAGCTCGGCGCCCGAGTAGTGACTGGTGATGCTGCCGTTCTTGTGTCCCAGCAAAGCCTTACGGTCTTCCTGCGTGACACCTGCCGCCCGAAGGCGACGGCCAAATGTGTGCTTCAAGTCATGCACCCTTATGGATGCATACCCAGGGTGAGCGGGGCGAAGGTTTTCCTCCTGCCAGAGTTTCGCCGCTCTCACCCGCGCCTTCTTCCAGGCCGAGTCGTTCATGCGATGCATTGCAGTTCCGTTGTAAGGAAAAACCCATTCCTTGCTCAGTCCCCGCTGCTTATCAATGATCGACTTCGCCACGTTGTTGAGCACGACCAGCCGCTCATCACCATTTTTCACGCCTGACCGCTCGTTCCTGCCCCCGAAGTCGGACGGTATAAGGAACACGCTGGTGCCAAGCTCTGGCACCGGAATCTCCCAATCCCACCTCAACTTGCAGACCTCTTGCTCGCGGCAACCCGTGTTCACTTTGAACAGGGCCATCGTTTGCAGGTGAGCCGGCAACTCCCCGAAGAGTATCGATTGCTCTCCCCATGTCATTGGGTAGGGCTCGCGAACCTTTTTCTTCAGGTCCAACCTGGTCAGCATCGGAACCGAATCAAGCCAAGGCCTGCGCTCTTCATCCCTCCATTTCCTCACGCAAAGCGAAAGCACACGTATCACCCGCTCGATCGAGATATTGATCGTCCTGGGCGCTACCGGCTTCAGTTGCTTGCCGCACGGCAGGACCATCCCCTTCAAGCGATCTCTCACGAACGGCTCAAGCGCCTGGTCATCGATGTGCGTCAATGGCAGATCCTTGAGATAAGGGTGCAGCTGCTTCAGGTGGTGCGCAGTCAGCTTGATCGAAGGCTGATCCCTATGGTCGATCAGGAACTTTGTTGCGGCCTCGTCCCATGTGCGCACCCGGCGCACGCCATATACCTTTTGCTGCCGAAGCTGCTCCAGGCGGTGAATCAAGTACTGCTCGGCTTCTTGCCGGTCACTAGTGCCAGTGCTTTCTCGAAGTCGCTCGCCTCGGAAAACTTTGTCGATTTGCCAGATTCCACCTTTCTGGTAGAGGCCGGAGATCGCTTTTCTCGCCATGGTTTACCTCCTGTTGGCTCGCCACGGCACTCGCTGCGGGGGCGATTGTTGTCCTGATTTGCTGCCTTTTCAATCGACTTGCTCTCGACGTAGGCGTCGGCCCACTGGTCAAGCTCGATTCGGTCGAACGCCACGCCTTGTTTCCCTATAGGGAATTCGCGGACGTTGGGCCTGACCGTTTTGTTGAATTCGTCCCGGCACATGCCGAGGTAGCCGGGCGCATCCATAAACCGGATGAACCGCGGCGGAATGCTCGTTGCTTTTGCCGCTGTGGCATTTGCCATGTCTTGCTCCTGCCGCGCTTGGCGGCCGAAAGGTTTACGCGGGACGCGCCTTCTGGATGATGTAGATGGCGATGCAGCCCGTGGCAGCGATCCAAACCATCGTGCCGAAACCGGCGGTGATCAGTGCGGCATCTGAGCCGTGCTCGATCATTTGGGGCGCGGCATAGGCGAACCACAGCAGCGTGATCAGCAGGTAGAGAAGGGCGCCCATCACGATTTCGAACAGTTTTCTTGCAGACATGGTGTGCTCCATGCCGCGCGTGGCGGCAGAAGGTGGTGAGGGGTTATGCCAGGTCAGCCAGCGCGAAGACGATGCCCCGGCAATATCGGTCCACGTCATCCATCACTTCGAACGTGGCGTGGGGGATGTCGGTTTTGTAGGTCCAGGAGTAGCCATCCTCCTTGCACCACAGCGCCTCGATGGGCTTGGCGTTTGCCTTGCGCTGGAAGTACTCCTCCAGCTCGTCGTCATCGTCGATGCTATCCCGGTCGGGCAGGACGCCCTGGGCATCAACCAGGGCGGTGCCGCCGTCGTAGCAACCGATCTCCTCACAGGCGGCGCCTTCGAATTCCATCAGGTCGTCGCTGGCGCCGTAGACAATCACCAGACCTGAATCCTTGGCGACCTGGATCAAATCCTTGTGGATGCGGCAGGGGTAGGCGATACCGGATAACCGGTCCGCGAGCTCTTGTTTGTTCATGGCATAGCTCCGCCCGCCGTTCACCGGCAGGCTGTAGGTGGATTGGGGTTATGAGATCAAGCAGCGATTCGCGGCACCAGAACGCCGAGATCCGCCAAGCCTTGCAGCGCGATCGCGCATTCATCGCCGAAAGCAAACATCGCACTACCGGCTCCCGAGCGGCCCTTTTTGTGACTGTTCTCATGTCCGGGCACAAAGGCGATGCGGCCCTTTATCAGCAGGGTCGCCGAGGCGCAGGCCATTGCTTCCTGGAACCACTCGGCATCGGTACGGCTGAACACCAACGCAATTCCGTCACCGTGAGAGATAAGGCGGCGCATCCAGAAGCCGGTGTCAGGCCCGTAGGGTGGGTTCATCCAAACCCGGCCCGACCATTCTTTCGATAGGCCGTCATCGAAGATCGTGTACTTCGTCTTTGCCGGTACCGCCGTTACATAGTCGTGCGGGCTGGATGGGTCGAGGTCGAACTGCAGGCCGAGAAGTTCGAATATCCAGGCTGGCGTGTACCACTCGACGCTCTTGTGCTTCGGCTGAGCCTCTCGGGCGCCAATCATTCCACTCATGGCCTCGTCCCCCTGTATATCAGGTGGGCCATGTAGAGCAGGGGGAGGATCATGGCGTCACCTTCATGTCGACATCGTCATGGATCCACTCGATGTCGAGCAGGTCATCATCGTCAATCTGAGCTTCACGAAGGTCATTGCTGGCCAAAAGCTCCGCGACCTCGTCGTCATCAATGTCTTTAATGACCTTTCGGAAGCTCACGACGGCCTTGCCGGTGAGCACAACTGTTTTTTTCATGGGCGAGCTTGTCCTTGCCGCTATAGCGGCTGACTTTGAAGGGGGAGGGTTACTGCTGGATTATTCGTCGTCGAGGCCGGGATCTATGCCGTTGCGCTCGCACGCTTCACGCAGCTGCTGTTCGTAGGGCCTGCCTTGCGCAGCCTGGTCAGCCCAATAGTTCTGGCCGGAACGATCATGATCATCCAGCTCAGGCATCACCACCGCTACCGGCGCGGGCTGCTCGGTGTAGAGGGGCTGCCATTCCCAATAACCTGGCTTGTCGCTGAAGAACCACGGCTCGCTAGCGCTGTGGCGACAACGATACGCCACCGGCTCGCGCTGCCCCTGAGTCACTTCAGCCACTTCAGCCAGGGCGGCGCGGATATTCCACTCAGCAGCATCAGCGATGATGGGATCGTCATCAACAAATACACAGCTACCGGCATGGTCTCCCTTGATCCGAACATAATCAAAGCCTGTTATGGCTTGCACGGTGCAGCCGCAGAAGGGGCACGGCGACAAGGGTATGTTGTTGCTCATGGCTCAATCTCCCCAATAGCTCATGTCTTCATCAACGGCATCTGAGGGAGACATCTCCCATTCGATGGCGTAGGTTTCGTATAGCGACTCACACATATCCCAGCGCGCAAAGCCGGCGCGGTTCTGCATGTGGAAATAGGCGCGCAGTATCCAAAAGAATTTACTCATGGCTCACAGCCTCGGCGGTGGGGTTGAGGGCAATCAGCTCGGTGCGTCGGTAGCAATCGGCAGGAAACCCATACTCACGGCAGGCGCAGCCTTCACCGCATTCGTCTTCACGGGTTTCGACGCGCAACACGCCATGCTTGACAGCAATGTCCTGAATGTCGGAGCCGTCAAAGCTGCCGCCCTCGAAACAAGCACTGATCATTTCGCTGGCGAATGAGCGAAGCTGATCGTTCTGCTGATCCTGCACTGTGAGGCGCTGCTGTAGGGCTTGTTCGCGGCGTTCAGCAGCGAGACAGCGTTCAGTTGCGTCGAGGAAGCACCGGGCGGCGTTGTCGAAGTCGCCGGCGTACACGTATTCGCCGGCCGCACCTTTGAATCTGTAACGCTTCACGCTTTCCATACACCCTCCTGGGGCTTAACGCTGAATCTGTAGGCGGCATAGGGAGCAGCCGCGTTGAGGGCGAGCACGCCTATCAATAACCAGATCATTACGGGGCTCTTTCCCGGGGCATGCCCGGGCGGTGGAGTGGGGGATGGAAAACCCACAAGAGGATTGGTTGTTGCGCGGGCGCCATCCTAGGTGCGCATACCGAGGCATTGATGCCTCAGGCTTGATGCGTACCCACATCGGAGCGCTGCCGCATGAAACGCGCAACTGAAGACCTGATGTACCAGATCCTGATCGACCTGATTGTTCGCACTGTCACCTGGCTGGCCGAGTGGATCTCGGCCGTTCCATGGCCATGATTTATGCCGCGACTGCCTGCCGTTCTTCGACGCGCCACGGATCGTTCGCTCGGGCAAGCGCTGCCATCGGCGGCGGGCTGACGCTGTTGCCGCACATGTGGACCTGCTGAGTTTTGGTGAATGGCTTGCCGTCGGCGCCGTGGCTGATTACGTAGTCGGCGGGGAAGCCCTGGGCCTTGTACAGTTCGGCCGGCTTCAGCATGCGCAGGCAGATATCGACGATCACATACGGCGTGCCCTTGACCATTACCGTCACCATTGCCAAGCGATCCTTGGTGGTGATCGTCGGCGCCGGTGCATCGCAGGCGCTGATGTTCTCGGTGCCGTAGTAGCTGATCAGGAATGCCGCGACGCGAAGGGCGCCGTCTTCATGCTCTGGCGACAGCTTGTAATGCAGCAATGCGTGATGCTCGGCGCCCGCGGTCATGGTCGGCACCGGCTCATCTACACCCCGGCCCACGCAGTTCCGGCGCAGGGTAGCCAGGCTGGCGCTCACCAACTGTTGCTGGCTGCCGGTATTGGTCACCGTTGTCAGCGGCTCGTCCATGCCCTTTGCAAACGTGGTGTTGAAGCCGCCGTTCATCTGGGCCATGAAGACCGTGGATAGCCCCATGGCGTGGGCGGCACCGGCCGGGCGCTGGTAGTTGCCGCCGCTGGTGATGGTCGGAAGTGGCTCGTCGAGTGCCTTACCTGCATCGTTAAAGCGGAACTTCACCAGGTGAGCCGCGGCGATCGCGCGATGGTTCTGCGTCATCAGCGTTCCGGCCGGCTGATCGGCCGTCGTGGGCTTTCCGCTATATACAGGCCCACCGGCGCCGACCATCACCGGACTGATAAGCGTCAGCTCCCCACGGTTGGCGCATGTCACGGTCGGCAAGGGCTCCAAGGGATCATTAACCCTGACGCTGCCCTGATGGGTGGCTGGCGCAATAACCGGGCTTGCCATGGCGAACGAACCGCCGCGGGGCCAGCTGGTGATGGTGCGCAGCGGTTCCGCCGACGATTGCGCCAGTTCACCAGACCAGTTCGCGATCGGCACAATGAACGGCGCCGGGTTGTCGATGACGAACTTCTTCATGCCCCTAGCAACGCGGCGCAGGGTGGCCGGGGCCAGTTCCTTGCTGCGGCCAAATATGCTTTTGCCCAGGTCGCTGAAGTCGATGCAGTCGGCGGCGGTCTTCCACTTCTGCTGGCCTTTGACCGGGTTCTTCGCGTGGGTTGGCGCCGGCCATACGATCGGCTGACCATCGCACCGGGCGATCATGAATAGGCGTTCCCGGCTGGTAGGCGCGCCGAAGTCGCAAGCCTTAATCACGCGCCATTCCACGGCGTAGCCCAGGCGCTGCAGCTCGGCGACGAACACAGCCCAGGTCTGCCCGCGGCGTTTTGGGTCGGGGACCAGGAATTGATTGTGCACCGGCACGACTTCGCCAGGCTCCGCGATCCGATTGACCATGCTCTTTGGCTTTGTCGGGTGCGGCATCAGGTCCAGGGTGACCACGCGGCCGGTGGACTTGCACCGCTTGGCGATCAGCGGCCCCCACTGAAGGATCTGCTTCACGTTCTCCAGGCTGATGACTCGGGGCATCTTCTTGCCGGCCCACTTGAGGCCGATCCACGACAGGTTTCGGATCTCGCGCTTACGCGGCTGGCCGCCGGCGGCCTGGCTGTGATGCGTGCAGTCCGGCGACATGTGGAACCAGCCCACGGCCTTGCCGCCGCACTCGGTATCCGGGTCGCCATCGAAAACATCCGTGGTGAAGTGCACCGCGCCCGGGTGATTTACCGTGTGCATGCTTATCGCCTGCGGGCTGTGGTTCTTCGCAACGTTCACCGTGCGGCCCAGGCCTATCTCCAGACCGGTACCGGCACCGCCACCACCGCAGAAGAAGTCGACAACGATCTCATCGTCCTGAGGATTGAAGCCGAGTCCGTATTGAGTTTTGAAATCGAAGGTGTGTTTTTTCTGATGTGCGGACATAGGGGGGCCTCGCCGGGTATATTTGGCGTTCAGACTGGGGGAGGGAATCTATGGATCAGCTATGGAGCGACATAATTTCAACATCGTTTGGTGGTGCCGCGGCCGGACTTACGCTCTATTTGGTACAAAACTGGCACGCGAGTTACCGAGACTGTCGCGATTCAAAGCGAGTCTATAAATGGATGGTTGAACAATCAGGGCCTGAGCACGGATGGGACTACCGATCTACTCGAGCGATCGCTAGTTACAACAATCTGACCGAAGATCGTGTGAGGTACATCTGTAGCTATCACGACAAGATCTTTCTTTCGACAGGGAAGGATGAAGACAAGTGGACGATTAAAGAGCCTCTTGCTCGGCTAAGCGATCACTTACCTGAGTAGTTTTCTGGGGCGAAAAATTCGTCTTCAGGCTCTGGCGGGTCGACGGCGAGCGACTTCATGCCGGCCGCCTCAATCAGTCGCGACACCTTTTCTGTAACAACGAAAGGTGTTGTTTTGATATGCAGCATTTTGGCCTGCGTCTCGAAGTCGGTCGCGATCAGGTTCATCAGCAGCCGCTGGTGAACGTCCTGCTGGTTGTTGATGCCGTGGTCCTTCATGACCCGCTGAAGGTCCTTCTTGAAAACGCCGGCCACTTCAACCGTGAACTTCTCGATGCCCAGCTTTGCAGCCGTCTCTGCTGCCTTCTCGCGCTTTCGGCGCTGCTTGAGCGCTTCCGCCGTCGGCTGCCTCTCTTCCTCGGCCATGGCCTGCTCCTTCGATTCCACTGGCCGGCAGTGCCAGCCAGGTCTGTCGTTTGCGTTGTTGGGTGCGACTACTGATTCTGCGCATCAGGCGTTGGTCGGGAAGTCGAGCGAGTAATCCGCTACGATCCGCCGGGCCAGTGTCGTGCTGATGCCCATGTGCTTGCAGGCCTTGTTGCGGGTCATCCCTGCTGCCTTGCACTCCATCAGCTCGGCGGCGATCTTGTCTCGCTCCTCCTGAGTGATGACGCGACCACGCTTGGTCTTTTGGGCTTCGATGTTCCGGTAGCCGTAAGGTGTTTTCGCTACCGTTACGGTGCCCGGGCTGTCCTTGCCGACGCCGGCTGGAATTTGCTGCGCCGTCCCGCCAGATGCGAAGAAGGCAGCTTTCGCCGCCTCCAATTCACTTTGCCGCTTGGCGGCTTCCACGGTTGATTGGTCCATATCAGGCACCGTTTAAATGGTGATGAGGGGCGAAGGGGATGTCGTCGTCGAAGCTGTCGAAGTCCGGCGGCGCGCCTTGCTGGCTGTTCTGCGGCGCCGATTGCTGCGGCCTCGGCTGTTGCTGGCGCTGGCCGGTGGGCCGCTGCTCGTTCGTGCCGGCCTGGCGGTGCGCCGGGGAGCCCAGCAGCTGCATCGTGCCGCGCATATCGACGTGCACCTCGGTGCTGTAACGCTTGATGTTGTCCCTCTCCCATTCGCGGGTTTGCAGCTTGCCCTCGATGTAGACCTGGGTGCCTTTGGTGACGTATTCGCCGGCAATCTCGGCCACTTTCCCGAACAGGACGACGCGGTGCCATTCGGTCTTTTCGACCTTCTGGCCCGTCTGCTTGTCGGTCCATTGCTCGCTGGTCGCCAGGCTCAGGTTGGTCACGGCGTTGCCATTCGGCAGGTAGCGGACCTCTGGATCCTGTCCGCAAGTACCGACCAGGATGACTTTGTTTATTCCACGGGCCATGGGGCCTCCTATTTGATACGAATGGCGCTGTCACCGCGCTCAAGGTGGGCCCAGGTGGGTTCGGGCAGTAGCTCATGCTCGGCGTCTTCGCCGGCGGCCATGCGCTTGCGCACAGCTTCGTTGTGATCACGAATTTCCTTGAGCTTGGCCGCAATGGCAGCCTTGTCTGGTGCGAAGGTGGTTTTGGGGACGACATAGTCCTCGGGGAGCTCGTCCTCCTTGTCGACGATCACCTTCTCCTTGCCCAGGGCCAGGGTGATGGTAAACAGCGGGCGCTTGATCGACTTGAGGCCGGAGGCCTCCATGTTCCGGCGAAGGTAATCGCTGATCTGTGCCACGCTGTTAGTCTTGATGCGCTTGAGCTCGGCCAGCCGCTCGATCTCGTTTTCAATCGCGGTTACGTCGCTTTCGATGTTCCGGCGCAGCATGACGATGTTGTCGGCCTTCACCTCGAATTCGCCTTGGATTTCATTCATGGCGTTCTGCAGGGCCTCTTTCAGCCCCTCATCGTCGGTGTCAGTCATGCCTTGAAGCTCGGCCAGCTTGCCGGTAAGTGCGTAGAGTTGAGTCACGCTGCGTCCTCCTGCTTCGGTTCAGATAGCTTTTTCCATTCGAGGGAAATCCGGGCGGCGCCTTTCTCGTCCTTTCGCCGCGTGAGCTGAAGAACCGCCACGTCATGAATCTTTTTGCGCTCATGCGGTGTTTGAGCGTTTCGCAGGTTTTCAATGACCGACTTGATGTAGTCGAGACGATCCTGCTGCTGCTTGGCGATTTCGGCATCCTTGTCTATGGCCTGCTCAATCGCTTCCTCTTCCTGGCGCTGCTGGACGTAATCGCGATCGTCGAACATACCCAGGAACACGTCAGCGCTGAAACCGAGCATCGAAAGGGACTTTTTGATTGCGTCGGTGAGGGACTTTTTCGGCGCCTCGCCGTCCGTGGTGGTGCCGAACTTCGATTTGTAGAGGTAGGGCGTGCAGCCGTACTGCTCCAGCTCGCCGCGTTCGCCGTCGATCTTGAACCAGAACAGGATTTTCACCGTGTGGTTCAGCTCGAAGCCCAGGCTGGCGCGCTTGTCGCCTTCGCCGACGAACATCTCGGCGCCCTTGTCGAATCGCTCCTCCGTCACTTTCCAGCCGAAACCAATGCCAACAGGACCGAAAACCTCGGTGGCCTTCATGATCATGGCCGTGCCGTTCAGGCTGGTGATTTGCTGTCCGCCGACCTTGGCGTCTTTGGTGAATCTGGTATCGGTCTTTTCAACCCGATTCCAGATTTGCATGTTTTTATCGGACATGACTGTTCTCCGCGCCACCGAAGAGGGGCGCTGTGGAAGGGTTATTGAGTGATCAGGCCGCCGAGCGCGGGGCCGAGGAACACGATGGTGTAGAAGGTCAGGCCAACGATGGCCGAGATCCATCGAAGGGCTCGGCGCCGATACTGCTGGCGGGCAGTCACCGAAGCACCTGCGATATCTGAGTGACCGAGCAAGCCTTGGAGCGCTCCTGTACTACGGTGTAGGCCAGCATGGTGATGAGCATGGCGGAGGCGAAGATCCAGGCGAGGGCTTTCATGGCGTCACCGGCTTGCGGTAGCCGGCGTCGATCATTGCCGCGACAGCGGCGGCGAGAATGTTTCCGCCCACCAGGTCATTCGGGAAATGCACTTTGGAGTTTATGGCCGAGAGCGCATTTCGAATTTCATGCAGGCGATTATCCGCCGCTATCTGCTCGGGCGTGCGGATAGGTCGGAATGTCGGAACATCAAAAGGATCGCTAGTATCGTCAGCGCCGTACTCGCCCTTGCGCGAGCCAGAAGTAAAGCGATACACGGCTCTACCCTCGTCGTGCGCAATCACCAGGCAACAAACGTAGTCGTTAGTGGTGCTGGACCATAAAACCTCACAAACCGTCCCAACAGGCGGCAGGCCTTCGCCGTCCCATGCGGTTTTGGATGGGCGCGGAACAAGCCTCAATTTCTGCCACCCTGGAAACTCTGGAATGTGCTCCAGCCCTTTGTCGGCATAGCAGCTGTAGAACTCACCGCCATTTCCGCCAGGGTTGTAGATCCAGCCGGCTTCCATCTTGGCGTTACCTGGGCACCAGTGCGTTGCATGCGGGGGCGCCTTGCTCCAATCGATGTTCATGCCTTCACCTCGTAAGCAACGGTCCATTCACCACACAGGCAGGCCCGACCACTCCAGGCATGCACGTTCGGGATACCAGCGTCATGAGCCAGCGACAGGGCGCCCAGCCACTTTTCGTGGGTGAAGGCCAGGATCATCCGGTCGGCGGGCAGCTCTTCGATTTGCTCGTCGATCAGCGTTTTAACGATGGGAGTGGTCATGCCGAAACCCTCTTAAGGTGGTCGTTGCGCTCGCAGAACTTCAAGTCCAGCCTGTCGCGGTATGTGTTTGCTTCATGGCGCGGGATTAACTCGGCGAACTCGGCCATTTCGATCATGCCCATGACGTAGGTGCGGTCAGGGATTGGCGTACAGGACCGGGCCATTTTTGCGATTTCCAGATCCAGGCGGGATGTTGCGAGTGGATTTTTCACAGTTCGTTGTCCTCTGCCTGGGCGATCAGGGCGTCATCGGCATAGGGCTCGAGCAGCGATTCCGCAATCTCGTAGAGCTTGCCGCGGGGGTTGTCGCTAACCCCTGCAACGTTTCGGGCATGGGTTTTGGCTGGTCCGCCGTTCTCGACCTCCAGCACCAGAAGCGCAAGTTCGCCGAGATCATCCTCTTGCGCCTCCTGAAGTGACCGTAGGTGGTCGCAGAGCTTTTCTACGAACCGGCCTTGAGTAACCCCGCGAGGCGGGCCGAAACGAGGCCTAAACATCACATCGCCCCCCCTGACCAAGTGTTCGGCGTTATCCTCAACCCAGCGGCTGATCGCTTCATCTCGGGCCGAGTCGTCATCTGGAGACGCATTGTCGTAGCGCTCCTGACAAATCTTCAGTGCGGCGTTCATGGCTTTGTCCTCTGGTTAAGCGCTCGGTAGCGGCGCACATAGCCGTCGGTGAGGCGCTTGATGATTCGGGGGTAGCGGTCGGGGTGGTGCAGGCGGCAGGGCAAATGCTCGCGGCCCCAGCCTTCGTGGTCGCAGTAGTCGCAATCACAATGCTTGCGGAGTAGGGCGGCGGCTTCGGCGCGGCATGCGGCCCGGAGGCTGAACCATCGGCGGCCACCGCCACGGAACACCTCGGCCTGTTCAGTCGTGACGGCCATGATCGCCTCCAGTGGCTAGGGTTAAGTGGACTTTGAGGAGGCAATGGCGTCCAGGATCATTTTCACGTGCGATCCGTTGGCGCTGCAGTAACCTTCATAATGAGTCGGCACATTCACATCCCAGCTCTTGATGAGCTGCCAGATCGCCTCAAATTCAGGCGAAGCCAGTTCTTCATCGGTAGGATTCGGCATTTCCATTTTTTCGCTCATGGCCCCTGAAGAACGAGCGGAAACCATTGCATCTGCCATCTGATACGCGCAGGCGGCGACATTTGCATTGATGCTGTCTTCGCCGGAATCGAAATAACCATCCTCCGCAGCCTTCCATGCGAGCGGCATGGCCTTGGCCGCGAAGTAGTCACGCAGGCTCATGCCGGACAGATCACGCTTCGTTTCGGCGACTGTCGACGGCTGAAAAACCATGTGGTCGTAGTCCGCGACCGGGAAGGCAGGGCCTCCGTCTTGTTTGCTCATGACTCTCTCCATCTGGTTGATCCAACAAATTCCGGCTGCACACGATCCTTCCGCTGGTTGCCGTGGGGCGCGGTGTCATGTGCATGCGGGATTGGTCGGGGGAGGGTGCCGGTCTTTCCCGGCTGTCACGGCGCTTGTGCCAGATCAAGGTAGCTCGCCAATACCAGGTTGGCGCTGACCCTGCGCAATGCGGGTTGAGCTATTCGCCGGTGATGCAGGTGGGCGGTTATAGGCCGCAGTTTCGTCCGCATCGGGGTGTGATCTGCGCGGAAGGCAAGCCCCGCTTTGCGCCTCCGAGTGCGCCCCCTCAAGCCACGCTCCGGTGATTTCTCACTGCCTGGTCGTGGTCTCGCGTTCTTCCCGAGGTTGCGAACCCTCGCTTTTCGGCTAGTTGCCAGCGCCTTAATATCTGCTGGCGGTTCAGATCACACCCCGATGCGCTCTCCATAGAGAGGATCGGGCAGTTAACGACAGGGCTGTCGTGGCGCTGGTTGTTCAGTGGTGCAAAGTGCCTTGGCCGAAAGGTTTGAAGCAGCAGGCGCAGACAGCGACGCCTGTCTCCTGCTTGATCTCAATGCTGCGGGCGGTCCGTCGGTACATATTGGCCGCGAACGTCAGCCCGGCCCGCTCAGCCTCATCCGCAACCAGAAGCCATCCCGCGATTGCTGGGTTTGGCGTAGCTGGCTCGGCCAGCTCGATCTCGATTTGCATCGTCTTGCCCTCGGTTTGTTTGGCTTTCAAATACCTCCCGGGGTGTGAGAGGCATTTGTAAAGCCAGATGGCCGACCTGAAACAGCAGGGGGCCATCTGTGAAAAGGTCCGTCATGCTGCGAACAGGTCTTGCTGGCCGGCCTTGACGGTGAACGGCTTGCGGCTGGCGAAAGACTCTTCCAGCCAATACCGCTTGGGAGTGCCAAAGCTGTTCAGATAACCAGGCTCCGACCTGCCGACAGTTGCGTGGGTGTTCAGGTTTTTCCATTCCGAGAACTCAGGCCAAGGAGTGGGGTGGATGTTTTCCGGCCCGCCTACTGCCTGGAAAAAATGGTCTCTACTTACCTCGATCATGCTCATCGCTGTAACTCCGTTGATTTCCAATGCCGCCTCATAGAAGCGGCATCAGTAAATCTGTGGCGCCGTGACCCGCTACTGGCGTCGGTCACCGGCTTGAATCTAATGTCTTTACTGACCGCTGCGTCGGCATGCCGGGCGCAGCAGTTGAATTTGGTATTCCTCAGCAAACCTGCGAGCCGACACGTCGGGCAAGGAAGCATGCTGTCTTGCGTACTGTTCCCAGAACTCAATGGCCGGATTCACTCGGCGCCTGGGTCTACGTCTTCAGGTTGTTAAAGAGCGGCGGGTCTGTTGAGGCCCTGGCGAGTCGCTGTGGCGTCTCGATGGGTGAAATATAGGGTAGCCTTTATTTTGAGTCAACAGGTTTACCTTTATTTTTTCTCGGACAATAAAAAACCTGCCAAAGGCAGGTCTATCTTTTCGAAAGGAGAGGCTACAGCTTCGATGCGCCTTCGCTGAGCTTCTGGTTTCGCTCGTTTGCCGACTTCTGCTCCAGCGCCTTGTTTGTCAGTGACGCCGCGCTAGTGTTGATATCACCAGCATATTTTTCTACCAAGATGGTGGTATTCCGCCCAGACCAGGAGAGTCGCTCGTTGGTGAATGAGGCGCCGCCCTTGGTCTTGATTGTTTCACTGGTGCGTTTGGAGGGCTCTCCATACTTCGTGATGAACAGCTGGGCCAGCTTTTCAAAATCATTTACGTTCGCAGTTAGGTAAAAGTACTCGATGCCCCCGTCGCGAACCTTGGCGTGAAGGCTGTAGTTATAGGAGAGGCCGATTTGTGGCTTCCCTTCGATGCCGTAAAGCCCCTGAAAGGGCTTTTCGTAGCAAAGCGCTTTCTGCTGGAAACCGATAACGCCAGGAGCGCAGGAGGGCAAATCGTTGACGATATTGCTGGTGAAGTTGATCCCAAGGAAGCTGCTCGGCTCCTGAGTCCATTGAGCCTCTTTTTGCGGCTTGCTTGCAGCCTGAGCGCCAGCGCTTAACGCCAGCAAGCCCAAAAGTGCCACGCCCGATCTGGTCATTCTTTCGTCCTTAATATGAGATTACTTTCGCTTCGGCGACCGCCTCACGGTAGACCACCAAAATACACGTCCTAGCATTCTGACTTCGTCTCTAAACTGTTCAGCGCTCATAACCTCATCAGGATATTCCTCAGCGTTCTCGCTGCGAATCCTGACAGCGCCAGCCGGCAGTCGATGCAAATACTTCACTCGGAGCATTCCGCCGTGATTGAAGGCGTATATCTCGCCATCAATGATCGACGTGTCTTGGGTGTCGAAACCGATAGCGGCGCCGTCCAGTATCAGGCGCTCCATGCTTTTTCCTTTTACCCTGGCGCACGCAGCGCTCTTGCAGTCAACGCCAGCAGCCCGGAGCGTTGCGTTGCTGAACCTCAGCTTCCGGTCAGCAACCTCAACTACTTCGGTCATCCCGGCCCCGCCGGAAAATTCGACCTCGGCATAATAGGGAACCTCGCAATCGTCCTCTTCTAAGGGGTCTCCGTCTTCCCAGCTGGACAGTTCACCCAACAGCTCCATGTTCGATTCTAGAACCTGGCCGGCATCTGCGATTACCAGCATCGGTTGCTTCGTACCAACCGTGATATTCCATTGATCGTTGGGGAACTGGGTTCCTTCCGAAAGCCAGACAGGATTAACGCCACAGATTTGCGCGAGCTTCACCAGGTGCCCGCTTGATCGCGTAAGCCCTCGTTCAATTTCGGAAATCGATGCCTGTTTTAGGCCGGCGCGCTCGGCCAGCTCGACCTGAGTAAGGCCAGCTTTTTTGCGTGCGTATTTGAGACGGTCTTTAAGTTCCATAGCGGGCCAATTTAAAGGTTGGCCTTTGAACTTGCAAAAAGGTATACCTTTGCCATAAGATAAAGGTATCCCTTTATATGGGCGGAGAATCATGAACAATCCCTTTGAAAAGTTGGTCGAGCATTTCGGCTCGCAGAACGCTACGGCGGCAGCTCTCGGCGTAAAGCAGGGCACGGTCAGCGGTTGGGTTCGCGGGCTGCACGGCTGTGCTGCCGAGGTCGCTATGCGGGCTGAGATCGTCACCAACGGCGCCATCAAAGCTCGCGACCTTCGCCCAAGCATTCCTCAACAAGCTGCATAACCCCTTCGAACAACCAAGGAGCCTCACCAATGGCATACGACGACACGCGCCACTTGAAAGACCGGGAGATCAAGTCCCGCTACGACGATGAAACCTATGAGGCCTTAAAGGCCGTGGCCCGCCTGCACAAGCTTCAGCTCGCGGTATTCGTGCGCATGTGCGTCGAGGAGAAGCTGGAAAGCATCGTCGAGAGCGATGTTACCGATGAACGCCACATGGCCTGAAGGCCTACAGGAGGCCCTGTGCCTGAAACCACGATCTGCCATGGGATCGAGGGAAGGCTTTACGAAAAGCTTGAACGACTGGCGAAAGCGGCAGGCGTAACGCCTGACGAGTACGCCGCAAAGCTTGGAGCGGAGCGATTCTTCGAGAAGACCAGGCCAAAGGGTTCCGGAAAGCTTCGGAATCTGCCGGTAACACGGCGTGATCCGCCGAAGGACTTAATAGGCCCGGAAAAGGGAGGCCCTGATGAAGCCCTTGAATAGCGATACCCAAACCGCAGGCGAAAAAAAACCACCAGGCCCGGTGGTTTCTTCTACTGCATACATCAAAAGCATCTGTGAGGCGGATTATGCATACCTCTAACTACGATGTACAGGCCCTCAAAAATCCCGCGACACATTTTCGTGATTCGAAAAACGTGTCGCGTACCAATCCCACCATGTCTTCGCGAGAAATTTCTGAACTGACCGGCAAGCGTCACCCAGACGTCAAGCGGGACATACAGGCCATGGCTTCTGAGCTTGAAGAAGATGTGAGCAATTTTGCTCGCATCTATTTGGATAGCATGAATCGGGAGCAGACCGAGTACCTGCTAGACAAGGAGCTGACCGAGACCCTGTTGACTGGTTACAGCGCAAAGATGCGAAGGGCGGTTGTCCGGCGGTGGACGGAGCTCGAGGAGCAGGTCCGCCCCAGGGTACTCGCGACCCTTCCAGACTTCTCCAACCCAGCAGCCGCTGCCCGCGCCTGGGCCGAGCAATTCGAACTCCAGCAGGCAGCCAATCAGGCCCTGATTGAGGCCGCGCCGAAGATCGCCTTTGTGGAGCGCTATGTCGAATCGACAGGCCTCAAAGGTTTCCGCCAGGTTGCGAAGCTGCTCAAGGCCAATGAATGGCGGTTCCGTGAATTCCTCCTCGACCGAAAAATCATGTACCGGATGGGCGGCGAGTGGCAGGCCTATCAGGGCCATATCGAAGCAGGGCGCTTTGAAGTCCGCGCCGGTACCAGTGATAGCGGTCACGCCTACAACCAATCCAAATTCACCCCCAAGGGCGTCAACTGGATTGCCGGCCTGTGGGCTCAGCACAATCTCAAGGGGGTCGAATGATGGCCGCGCTTCCGTACATGCAGTTCTACGTCGCCGACTATCTGGCCGACACTTCTCACCTGACCACGGAAGAGCATGGTGCCTACATGCTGCTGCTGTTCAGCTACTGGCAGACCGGCAAGCCGTTGCGCATCGATCGCCTATCCACCATCGCACGCGTTCCCAACGACCGTTGGCCTTCCGTTGCCGATACGTTGAGTGAGTTCTTCCACATCACCGAAACGCATTGGATTCAGTTCCGCGTTGAGTCGGATTTGGAGGCAGTAAACAGCAAGGTGCAGACCGCCTCAAACGCAGGAAAGGCCTCTGCACGCAAAAAAGCACTCCAAAAACAACAGAATTCCAACGAAGCCTCAACGACCGTTGACGATCCGTTGCAACGAAACGCCAACCATACAGATACAGATACAGATACAGATAAGAGCAAAACCCCCTTACCCCCTGCGAGGGATGACCTGTTCCCGAAGTTCTGGTCGCTCTACCCGCGCAAGCAGGACAAAGCCAAGGCTCAGAAAGCCTGGGCGAAACTCAAGGTCACTGAAGACCTGTTTGCCATGATTGCCGGCGGTCTGGCCGCGCAGGTCGTGTCGGCTGACTGGCTCAAGGACGGCGGGAAATACATCCCGATGCCTACCACCTGGCTCAACGGCAAGCGCTGGGAGGATGAGGTAAAGCCCGCCACCAACGTCCATCCGTTCCCCGCATCCCGCCACACCGGTTTCGCTGACCGCGACTACACCGCAGGCCTGATTCGTCGGGAGGATGGAACCTATGCCTTCTGAGAACGTTGTCGCCATCCCAGCGCCGGCCTACCCGCCAGGAACTCGTATCCAGCCAGCCACCTGCGAAACCCATGGGGAGTACGAGCAGAAGGTCTATTCGGTCCTGGGCCGTGACCTGCGCTCTGGCTGCCCGGAATGCAGCCGCATCCGCGCCGAGGAGGAAGAGGCTCGCCGCCAGATCCAGGAGACGACCGCGCTGCGCATCCGCATGGCCGAAAAGCTCGGGGCAGCCCTGATCCCCAAACGGTTCGCCGGCAAGACCTTTGACCAGTACGTCGCCAAGACCGCCGAACAGCGCAAGGCCCTGAACACTTGCCGCCGGTACGCCGCCGAGTTCGTGGAAATTGCCGAGAGCGGCCGGTGCCTGTTGCTGCTGGGCAAGCCCGGTACCGGCAAGACGCACCTGGCCGTGGCAATCGCCAACGAAATCATGGCGACCACCACCGCAACAGCCGTGTACCGCACGGTCGGCTCTGTGCTCCACGCCATCCGCGCCACCTACGACAACGCCAGCGAGAAAAGCGAAAGCCAGATCCTGTCGAGCCTGATCAGTCCATCGCTTCTGATCCTGGACGAGATCGGAGTGAGCAAGGAGAAGCCGAGCGACTTCGAGCTGACAACCCTGTTCGCCATCATCAACGGCCGGTACGAGGAGCTACGGCCCACCGTCATCGTTTCCAACCTGGATGCGAAGGCCTTGGCTACGGCAATCGGCGATCGTTGCGCAGATCGCCTCAGAGAGGGCGGCGTGATCGTGATCCCGTTCGAGTGGGAATCACAGCGCGGAAAGGAGGGTTTTTGATGCGAGCCAATGTGAAAGACCTTCGCGCCGTTCTGATCCTGGCAGAGACATTCGCCAAGCACGGCGTGCTGTTCGTGCCAATGCCCGTGGCAGACGCCAAAGAGTTCGAAGAGCTCAAGGCCAAGGCTTGGCAGAAGCTGGATGAAATGGAAGCGGAAGCGGAGCAACGGACATGAAACGAGCATCCCCAGTACAGCTACGCCAAGCCCTTGAGGTAGCCAACACCTTGGTCAAGCACGGGATCAACTTCGTGTGCATCCCAGTGATCGACGAGGCCGACGCCGTGAACCTTGCCGGCCAGGCTGCCCAGCGGTTGGAGCGGTTGGCGTATATCGCGGAAGCGCAGGAGAAGCGGGTATGAGAGATATCAAAACGCGTGAAGGCTTCGACCTCTGGGACAAAGCCCACGATTTGCCGCGCTTCAACTTCTGGCGCGGTGGCGAAGATGAGAAGGGCAGCGTTATCGGCGTCCCAGACAAGCATGGACACTGGGTCAACTTCAACGACCTGACGACCCTGGTCGACCAGTATCAGGACGAGATCAACAGCCTGCGCGAGCGCCTTGCCAGGATCGAGCCGAAGGGAGTGCGGACATGACCGACAAGATGCGTGAAGAGTTTGAAGCGTGGGTCATTTCGAAATGGCCTGAGACAGATCTGGGTCAGTTCAACGACGGCGAATACTGCGGCTTCACACTGGCCCACTGCTGGAGCGCCTGGCAGGCATCCCGGGAAGCGCTGGTGATTGAGCTGCCGGATGCAGACGGACTGAATCGAGAGCACATGCTTGTGCAGGGATTTCTCGAAGGGGTCGCTCATACCAGGGTAGCCATCGAAGCCGCCGGCCTGAAGGTGAAGTCATGAGCCAGTACGACGAACTGAAACGGCTGGCCGAGGCTTTCCCCGCCGACCTCGATTGGGACAGCAACACTGAACCGTTTTTCAATGGCCCATCAGGCGAATCGCTGGGTGGCGGATCAACTGGGTTCTATTGCGTCTATGGCGCCCCGTTCGAAATTGATGACGAGCAATACGATGGGCCTACATACGTCGAGACCTGCACGGTCGACTTTGCAAAGTTCATGGTTGCGGCGCGTGAGGGCGTCCTGGCCCTGATCGCTGAGAACGAGCGGCTGAACACCGAAAACAAGCAATTGATCGAGCTGGAGATCCGGGGAGGCACCGCCCAAGCGGCCATCAACCTGCTCGCTGAGCGCGACGAGCTCCGCGCCGAAAACGCCGGACTCAAGACCGGCTACCAAGCCTACGAGCAGGTGAATGCTGAGCTGAAGGCTGAGAACGAGGCGCTGCGTGGGCTGGCCGAAACCGCGCAGAAAGGGTCGGAGCTTCTGAGCAAGGATGCGGATCGGTACCGCTGGCTGCGCGATAAAAGCGAGTCCATTCATCAGTTCTACCTGAGCACGCCGATTTGGTTTACCGGCGTGAAGTTCAGCAAAGACAACGTGGACAGCGCGATCGACGCCGCCATGGCCCAGGGAGAGCAGTCATGACTGAGATAGTTATGCGCAGCCGCGACGACACCAGCCGCCTCCGTGGCGTGCTCGACGGCACAGACTTCACCAAGCCCAAGAAAATCATCATCAAGGATCTGGACCGCAGCGGTGAGCAGAACAAGAAGCTCCACGCCTCGCTGACCGACATCGCCAACCAGGTGGAACACGCCGGCCGCAAGTGGGACGTGCTCGTCTGGAAGCGTCTGCTCACTGCTGCATGGCTGCGCGAGGCTGGCGATCAGCCGCAGATGATTCCAGCGGTCGACGGCCACGGGTTCGACGTGATCTACGAACGGACCTCGAAGTTGACCGTGAAGCAGTGCGCAAGCCTTCTGGAGTGGATCGAGGCATTTGGCGCCGAGCACGGTGTTCGCTGGACGCAGAAGGATTTATGGGAGGGGCGTTACTGATGCTCGCAGCCAAACAACCCCGCGCCAAGAAGTGCCGAGTCGCAGAGTGCAGGGCCTCATTCGTCCCAGCTCAGCCATTTCAAACCTGGTGCTCGCCTGACTGTGCAGTGGTGATAATCCGCCAGCGACAGGAGAAGCAGCGCAAGTCGTTCGCCCAGCGCGAGCGCCGTGACATCAAGGTCCGCAAGGAAAAGCTCAAAACCCGTGGCGACCACATGCGCGAGGCCCAGCAAGCCTTCAATGCATACATCCGCGCCCGTGATCAGGTTGCCGGCCACCTCTGCATATCCAGCGGCAAGCCATTGGACTGGAGCGGCAACGCGGTAGATGCAGGGCATTACCGCAGCGTCGGCTCCGCGCCGCACCTGCGCTTCGACGAACGCAACTGCCACGCCCAGAGCAAGCAGGATAACCGGTTCCTCTCGGGTAACGCCGTGGATTACCGGATCGGCCTGATCGCGCGAATCGGCCAGGAGGCGGTAGACGCCCTAGAGGCTGACCAGAGCGTGCGCAAGTACACCGTCGATGACTTGAAGGCCATCAAGGCCGAATACCGGGCCAAGACCCGCGAACTGAAGAGGGCTGCAGCATGACCTATCGCAACGTTGTTTCAGCAGTGGTTCGGGCTCTGGCCGCCGAGACCATAAACTCCGCCGGCGGCTGCGACTTCGAGCCCAAGGTGCAATGCGCCAAGCAGAAGGGGGAGATTGTCGGCAAGGAAGCCGCGTTCCTGACTGACTGCTGGGTGTTTGGCAGGCTGCATAAGACGCTGTCAGCGGCGCACTGGCGGGTGCTGGTTGCGAAGTTCTCGACGCACACCGAGCGCAAACACGCAGCAATCGCGGAGCTGACCGAGGTCATGCGGTCCCCGGCGCCCGAGCGGTTCCTTCACTGCGCCGTCGTCACATGGGCATTGCCCAAGCTGCCCGGGGTGGATGGGAAGAGGTCGACCAACGTCCTGCCCGCCGGCTGGTACGAGATGGACAACTGGTCGAACGAGCCGCACCCGATCAAGACCCAGGAGCGGTGGAGGCGGGATATTCGCAAGGCGCTGGAGCGTGAGGTGGATGAGGCTTTGGTGTCTGCCCAAGTCCTGTTGGATGCAGAGGGACTCATTAGTACACAAGCCGCTTGACGAGCATTGAGCCAATGAGCCATTATTAGTCCATCCTGTGATTCGTGCGTGTGTTTAGGAAGCATGTAATTGCAGGGTGGATCTGGAGATTCGCAATGACCCAGATTCACAGAGTCCCGTACATGGATACATCCTGCCTTCCAAGCATCTGCCAGCGTTCTCGCTGCCTTAAGGATGCTCTCGGGAAAACGAATTACTGCACAGCTCACCAGCCTAAGCCGAAATCTTCGCCACCGCCCTGGCAGAGTAGGCCCGTTGTTTACGTGGTGGGCATGCAAGGCGAGCCGTACGTCAAAATCGGTTATGCGACAGAGCTAAGCTCGCGCATGATCGGTTTGCAGGTAGGATCGCCAAAGCCGATGATTGTGCACTGTGTGTTCCGCGGTAACTTGCGGGCCGAGTCCGCCATGCATCGAGAATTGCAAGAGCATCACTTGCGCGGGGAATGGTTTCACATGGAGCCGGTAAGGTTGATGTGTGAGCGGCTCTCCCGGGATCGTGATGAGCGCATACGTCTCGGGCTGACAGGTTTGATCTGCGCCTGGAGCGAGCAAGGCTATCACTGGGATGCCAAAGGCCTTCCCATGAGCAAGCTCAAGAAAATGCGTATCAACAATGGACTTGAAAAAATTTAGTCGTGCACAAGTAACGCGAAACGCACACGAAACCCTGAACCCGGCCAAGCGCCGGGCTTCATGGATTGAGCGTCGATCATCCTACGCCCATTGTCTTTGCGAGCAATGGAGCTCCAATGGCAAAGAATTGCTCGACCAGCTTTGATGTGGTGGCTCGTACACCATCGGCTGAGGCTTTTTTGATCTTGTCACCTAAGGTGTCGCTCCCTAGTTCTGGCTGGTCTACATGCTTCAGCGACTTGAGTCCAATAGCGGAAAGGGTGTACTTGGAATAATGCCGTCCAGGTCGCTCAGATAGATATCCTTCTTCTGCAAGCCATTTTGCCGTGTCGTTGGAAAAATCTCTGAGGTCTTCCCATTCCTTACTGTAGAACACGGCGCCAACGGTGTTACGAGTAGGAGTTTCGTCTAAAGCGCCGATGACATTGGGGTCAATATGTGTTGGTTGCGGAAATTTTTCATACAGAGCTGCAAGGATCTGTGCAGCCACTTCGTCGAAGCGTTCAATGTTTGTCTTTTCCATGGTCATGCCCAGGTTGATTTACAACATAAGACGATAACACGCACTCCAGACAAGCTTTCAAGCCCAGAGCCAGGGCGGCCTCACGGATAACCTGGACGCCGATTAGCCGGACAGTACGGCGTACGGAAATAACACCGGCAGCCCGCGCACCTTGACCTCACATGCTTTCCGGGTGGCGCGAGACTTGAGCGGCGAGATCGATGCAATAGGGCGTCGACGCTGTGATGGTCTGCGGCAGACAGCGGGAAAGACTGCGCACCTATTCAGGGCCTCGACATTGATCGGGGCCTTTCGTTTTCGGCTCCACCACACCCATTGCTCTGAGCTGGGAGTGCTGCTGGAGCTGATTCAACTTCGCCGCTGCTCCCCAGCGTTTGGCCGATCACACCGGCCTTTTTTATCCCACGGAGAAACCAATGGCAGAACCAACGAGCACTGCCGCCAGCGTATTGCTGGTGAAGTACGGCGTGGTCATGGCTGCTTTCATCGGTTCCATCCTGTCCCTTGGTTTTCTGAAAGACCTTACCCGGGGCCAGGCAGCAACCGCTGTAGCTACTGGCTTCGGATTTTCGGTCTACCTGACGCAACCAGTGACGTTATGGCTTGCCCCCAAGCTCGACCTTGCTGTGAATGATGACTTGTTGTGTGGCGTGGCATTCGTGCTCGGCCTGACGGCGATGAACATCATCCCAGCCATCAAGGCAGCAATGGGTGCGTTCGTAACGGCGCGAGGTGCCTGACATGAACAGCATTCTTGTATCTGCGCTGGGAGTGATTGATGCGGCCTTGTGCATCGTCGTCGCCCTGGCTGCATGCGATTACCTGCGCCGGGTTCGCCCGATCGACCAGCCTCTACTGAGCGTTGCGTTCTACCTGGTTGCCATTGGCGCGTTCGGATCGTTCGTCACCTCGATGCAAGGCCATTGGGTCAACCCGTTCGGCGTGATGCTCCATGCCGGGATGGTGGCCTACGCCTGGGCCCGACGTGGCCATGTGTTCGAGATCAAGCAATAGAGCGCGACACGTTTCGCGTATCAGCAAATTGTGTCGCAACACGCGACGAGGAGAGCAGCATGGATAACCAGCATAAGAAGATCACCGGCTATCGCGACCTGAGCCAGTCAGAAATCGACGGCATGAATTCGATCAAGGCCCTTGAAGCAGACACCGGTGAGCTGTTCAAGCAGATCGGCCAGATTGAAGGCGTTGATCCGCGCTTGCTGGCGCTGGCGAAAACCAACCTGCAGCAGGGCTTCATGTGGTTTGTGCGCTCCATTGCCAAGCCTGCCGATCCGTTCAGCTGATGAGTAACGTAACCCGCCTTCGCCACGCTCTCCCTATGAGCCATGACATCAACAAGGCCCTGACCGATCTGGATGTCGCTATCGCCAAGGCGGTGGACGCTGCTCGGGCTGCTGGACTTCCCCAGGGCCTTATCGTCGCTGAGCTACACGGGCACGCTCACGCACAGACGCACATCATGGTGACCTGAATGACCGTCAAGGTGCTCGACCTCAAGCGGCCTGACGCTCCGCACTCAGCCGGTGAGGCCATCTGCACCCATTGCAAGCATGAGTGGGTGGCGGTTGCGCCGGCGGGCCAGAGAAATCTGGAGTGTCCGGCCTGTAGTTCGCACCGGGGCGTGTTCAAGTGGCCCTATGGACCCTCCGAAGGTGATGAGGGCTATCAGTGCAATTGCGGCTCCGACGACTTCTTCATCATGCGCCGGGGCAAGCAGGCCAATGGCGCTGTGTACTGCCGTGGATGCGGTACAGAGGCGACTGGCTGGTTTAAGTGAGGTGTGCCGCAGGTGAGTGCGGCACGGGCGGATCACTTCGCTTTTAGTGCTTCTTGGATCTGGTCGGCGTACTTGGAAAGCCTACTCATTTCGTGTTCGAGCTGACCTGTTGACGTCATTGCTGGTGCGCGCGCCGCGATAACTTCCAGCGCTGCAGCGACAGCATGCTTCCGAAGTATTTCCTCAGAGGTCTTGTTTGGTGATGCTTCAAGGACGTTCTTGGCGATTTCGGACATGTTGCTTTCCTTCCGTTGAGTTGAACCTTACCAATACCGGCAATCCGCCATTATTTCAAGCCGAACGGCCATAGAATGACGTTCGAACGACGTTGAATGAATCGTTCCGCGAAAACACCCCATGAATGAGGCAAGCCCATGGCCCTATGTGGCGCTAAAACGCGCTCAGGGGAACCATGCAAGCGACACGCTGTTCCGGGTTCCTCGCGGTGCAAGTTACACGGTGGTGGTGCGTCGAAGGCCAACAAGGCCAACAAGCACGCCGCTAAGCCCGGATCCATCTACAGCCAGTTCCTTACCGATGACGAGAACGCCATCCTGTCCACCATTGAGCTGGGTCGGGTTGATGACGAGTTGAGGTTGACCCGCATTCGATTGATGCGCGCCCTGAACCGCGAGAACGAATTCGGCAATGAACTGGAGATCGACAGCGAAAAGCTTGAGACAGGCGAGAACGGCGGAACAACGACCACCAGCAAGGTGAGGGACTATTCCAGTCTGATCGATCGTCTGACTGCTCGCATTGAAAGCCTGGAGCGGACCCGCGCCGAGCTGTTGAAGACCAATCCTGTTGAGTTGCCACCGGTGACCAGAATCGAAATCGAGGTGGTTGGTGGAAGGACGAACGCTCCGGGTGCAAATGACGCAGCCCCAGGCTGACTTCTATCAGCTCACTGACAAATACCCTGCGTTCGTTGGCGGGTTTGGTACGGGGAAGACTGAAACCCTTGCCAATTGCGCGCTGAGGGACGCCCTTGCATCGTCCAGCGCGTTGATCGCCCTGTACGAGCCCACCTATGACCTGGTGCGCCTCATCCTTGCTCCGCGCATGGAGGAGAAGCTGACGGACATGGGCATCCGCTACAAGTACAACAAGCAAGAGAACATCATCTACACCAGTTCGCCCAATTGCGGCGACTTCGTGCTGCGGACGCTGGAGAACCCGGCCCGCATCATCGGTTACGAGTCTTACCGGGCACACGTCGATGAGATCGATACGCTCAAGAAGACTCAGGCGGCCATGGCCTGGCGCAAGATCATCGCGCGGAACAGGCAGCAGCCCGAAGGCGTTGATAAGCCGTTCAACCGCGTATCTGCCTATACAACGCCCGAAGGGTTCCAGTTCGTCTATGACACCTGGGGTCGGAACCCGAAGCCTGGCTACGTGATGATCCAGGCCGCGACATACACAAACCCCTTTCTGCCCGACGACTATGTGCAGACGCTACGAGACAGCTATCCGGCTGCGCTGATCGACGCCTACATTGAGGGTCGATTCACGAACCTGACGTCTGGGAGCGTTTATCCAGATTTCAGCAGGACGCTTAATCACTCTGACGCCACCCTTCAAGCCGGTGAGCCCGTTCTGATCGGGATGGACTTCAACCGGCTGAAGATGAGTGCAGTCGTTTACGTCATGCGTGATGGCTGGCCCGTGGCGGTGGATGAAATCGTCGATGGTCGTGATACGCCGCAGATGGTCGAGATTTACAACGAGCGATACAAGCTCAAAGGCCACGCCGTTCAGGTATTCCCCGACGCATCCGGCCAGAACTCCAGCAGCAAGAATGCCAGCGAGTCGGACTTGAGCATCATTCGCCAGGCCGGGCTGTCGGTTCGGGTCAACTCGACCAACCCAGCCATTGCCGACCGGGTGAACGCTGTAAACGCGCTGATTCTCAACGGAAAGGGCGAGCGACGGCTGAAGGTCAACACGCATCGATGCCCACACCTGACTGACGGGCTTGAGCAGCAAGCCTATGACAAGAACGGCATGCCAGATAAATCGAGCGGGATTGACCACGTACTGGACGCTGCCGGTTATCCGCTGGCTCACCTGTTCCCGATCGTCAAACCGGTCACCACAATGAAAATGGGAGTCGCCCGATGACGGACGTCACTTTTACCCGTCCTGAATACTTGGCGGCGCGATACCGCTGGCGGCTGGTGAGGGACGTCTGCAAGGGGTCAGAAACGATCAAGGCTGCTGGCGATTATTACCTGCCACGGCCAAACGCCTCAGACAAGAGCCAGGACAATAAGGACCGCTACGAGGCATATAAGAAGCGTGCAGTGTTCTACAACGCCACTGGGCGCACGAAACACAGCCTGGTCGGCGCGGTGTTCCGCACCTGGCCGACCCTGACAGTTCCGGCGGCGCTGGATTACGTGTCCAAGGACATCGACGGTCAGGGCGTGAGCATCTATCAGCAGTCGCAATCGGTCATAGGGCACCTGCTTGAGGCGGGTCGTCACGGGCTGCTGGTGGACTATGCCGCCGTTGAGCCTGGCACGGTCAGCAGGGCTGATGAACTGTCCGGGCGCGCCAGGGCAAGTGTGGTCAGCTATCCGGCTGAGGCCATCATCAACTGGAAGACTCGACAGGTAGGTGGTCAGCACTTGCTGAGCCTGGTGGTGCTGCGCGAGGAAGTGGACGTTGACACTGAAGATGGATTCGGCAGCGAACAGATCGTGCAGTACCGCGTTCTGCGCCTCGATGCGGCTGGCATTTACACCCAAGAGATGTGGAAGGAAACCAGCAGCAAAGCCGAAATGTCCGTTTCGCCATTCGCGCCCTTGAATGGTGGAGGACTTCCATGGCGGGTGATCCCTTTCCAGTTTCTCGGAAGTGAGAACAACGACACCAGTATTGACGACGCGCCGCTGTATGACATGGCCGAGGTCAACATCGGGCATTACCGAAACAGCGCCGATTACGAGGAGGCGGCCTACCTAGTCGGCCAGCCTCAGCCGTGGATGGCGGGCCTTGATGAGCAATGGCGCGACCACATGGAGAGCCAGGGCGTATTCCTTGGCTCTCGCGCGCCCTGGATACTCCCCGTAAATGGTTCGTGTGGTGTTTGGCAAGCCCAGCCCAACACCGTAGCCAAGGAGGCCATGGACGCGAAGAAGGAGGACATGGTCTCGCTCGGCGCTAGGTTGATTGAGCGCGGCAGCGCGGTGAAGACCGCAACGCAGGCGGACAACGACAGCGCAGCCGAACACAGCGTGCTTTCCCTTGTGGTCAGCAACGTCAGCGAGGGCTACAGCCAGTGTCTGGCCTGGATGGCTGAATACGTAGGCGCCGTTGGCGAAACGCTCTACAAGCTCAATCAGGACTTCAGTCAGGTCAGCCTTGATGCTGCCCTTCTCGCGGCGCTTTTCAACGCTGTACAGGGCGGCAGGCTGCCGGCTTCGGACTTCTGGCAATACCTGCGGGATCGCGGCGTTATTGACCCGGAGAAAACAGACGACGATATCCGTGGCGAGCTTGAGGAAAGCACGGCCGGGTTAGGCCTGGATGATGAGGGCGAAGGCAATGGCGGCAAACCAAGCACTATTTGACGCCACCGTCCGCAATGCTGTCTTTCTGGAGCAACTGAAAGCGGGGGAGGTGAAGAAGTTCGCCCCCTTCCTTAAGGAGATCGACCGCTCATTGCGTGAGCGCCTGACAAGATCAGACCTTTCCGGATTCACGCGCAAGCGGCTGGAAAAGCTGCTGGAGGAGGTCGATAGCCTGCTGCTGGGCATCTTCACTCGGTTCACTGAACAGCTCGATCTGGACCTCATCGACCTGGCGAACTATGAGGCCCAGTTTGAGGCAACGAGCCTGACCAAGGCCGTGCCGGTAGGCGTCAGTTTTGAGGCCGCTGTGCCGACTGTCACGGCTATTCGTGCGGCTGTGCTGAATAACCCGCTCAGCATTCGCGGCCCCGCCGGCGGGAAGCTTCTCAAGCCCTTCATAAAGGACTGGACATCTGCCGAGCGCGAGCGGGTGGTGGGCGCCATTCGGCAAGGCTTCTTCGAGGGGCAGACCAACTTCCAGATTCTGCAAAACATTCGCGGTACCAAGGCGCTGGGCTACAACGACGGCATCCTGGCTGCAACGGATCGCAACGCGGCAACTGTGGTTCGCACAGCAATCCAGCACGTTGCCAGCCAGGCGCGGATGGAGACGGCAAAGGCGAACGCCGATGTCGTAACTGGGGTTCAACTGATCGCCACGCTGGACAGCAAGACAAGCCAGATTTGCCGGACGCTGGATAAGCGGGTGTTTCCGGTTGATTCGGGCCCAAGGCCGCCCTTCCACCCGAACTGTAGGACCACCTTTGTACTGGTGACGCGCTTGAGCGAGATGTTTGCTAAGGGGGCCACAAGGGCTTCGGTTGGGCCGGAAGGCGCAGGGCAGGTCAGCGCTGATCTCGATTACTACCACTGGCTCAAACTGCAACCGGCAGCGTTCCAGAATCGAGCGATAGGGAAGGCGCGCGGCGAGCTGTTCCGAAACGGCGGCCTGAGCGTTGAGCGGTTTTCACAACTGCAACTTGATCGAAATTTCAAACCACTGACGCTTGTAGAGATGAAGGCCTTGGAGCCTTTGGCTTTCGAGCGAGCAGGCATTCAATAGCAGGCAGGGCCTGCACCAACGTCTCTGGGAGACAACAAATGCTGAAATTCCAACTGGACAGCCTGGAAGGTGTCGATGAGTCCGTGCGCGAGCTTTACACCGAGAAGGACGGCAAGTTCATCCTCGGCATCGAGGGGCTGCCACAACAGGAAGACGTTTCCGGTCTGAAGTCGAAAGTCCAGGAGCTGCTGGATGAAAAGAAGGCGGCGGAAAAGAAAGCCCGTGAGGCCGAGGAGCTGGCTCGTACCGAGCGCGAAGAGGCCGCCCGCAAGTCGGGCAACGTCGAAGAGCTCGAAAAGTCCTGGTCCGAGAAGTACAGCAAGCGCGAGGCCGAGCTGAGCGCAATGCTGGAGCAGGAGCGCGGCACGCTGACTACTCAGATCCGGGATCTGACAGTAGGCCGTACCGCAACTGATATTGCGTCTGCCCTGGCAATCCCAGGCAGCGCCAAAGCCCTGTTGCCGCACATCGAGCGCCGGTTGAGCGTCGAGCAGCGGGACGGGAAGCCTGTCGTGGTCGTTCTCGATCAGCAGGGCAAGCTCTCGGCGGCAACGCTGGATGAGCTGAAAGCAGAATTCGCAAACGATGTGGCCTTTGCGCCACTGATCGCGGGTAGCAAGGCATCTGGCGGCGGGGCTGCGGGTGCTGGGAAAGGCGGCGGGGCCGCAAAAGGCAATATCGGCGGCAATAAAACGGAACGCACTGCGGCAATCGCCAGCAAGTTCCCTGATCTCCCTCTTTCTTAAGGAAATACCCTCATGTCCCTGTCGCAAATGCAGGTTTTCAACGAATACATCATGCCGGCGACCATCGAGACGCTCGATCAGATGCTGGTGGCGTTCAACGCTGCCAGCCGTGGTGCGATCGTGCTGTCTCCCGACGGCTTCACTGGCGACTTCTTGCAGGAGTCGTTCTTCCAAACCCTGGCCGCTGCCCAGCGCCGCGTTGACCGTTACGCTGCCAATGGCGTGGCGCCGATCACCGACCTGACCGAACTGAAGAACTCTTCGGTCAAGGTCGCCGGCGGCTTCGGCCCGATTCGCTACGAGCCTTCGCAGATGACCTGGCTGGAGCGTCCAACCGCCCAGGGCGTTGAAGTGGCGAGCCGTGCGTTTGCCGAGATCCTGCTCAAGGATCAGCTGAACACTGCCATTGCCGCTCTGGTCGCAGCCATCACCGCCCAGGCGGCTGCCACCAATGACGTGTCGGCCAGCGCCGGCATCAGCCAAGTGGCGCTCAACAACACTCACGCCAAGTTCGGTGACGCCAGCCAGAACCTGATCACTCAGGTGATGCAGGGCACGACATATCACAAGCTGATCGGTCAGGCCCTCACCAACGCTGAGCAACTGTTCCAGGCCGGCAATGTTCGCGTGATCGACATCCTGGGCAAAATCTCGGTCGTTACCGACGCGCCTGCCCTGATGCAAACCGGCACTCCGAACAAGGAGATCATCCTCTCCTTGGTTCAGGGCGCTGCGCTGGTTCACGACGGTCGAGACATGATCAGCAACGTCCAGACCACCAACGGTAAAGAGCGTATCGAAACCACTCTGCAGGTGGATTACACCTTCGGTCTGGGTATGCGCGGCTACACCTGGGACACCACCGCCGGCGGCAAGTCACCAAGCGATGCCGCGCTGGCCACCGGCACCAACTGGGACAAGACCGCCACGTCGATCAAGCACACCGCCGGTGTTGCGTTGATTGGTGATGCGTCCAAGTAACCACTGATACCGGGTCGGGCCTAGCGCTCGGCCCGGTGAGGATGCGACATGAGCAATAAGATTTGGTACCTGCCTGGGCCGTTTCATCAGTACCAGGAGGATGTGAAGGCGCTCGCCAAGGAGCGCGGACTGGTCATCATTGACGCGAACGTGACCGAGAGCCGTGAAGATGCGGCTGAGTCTGTTCCTACGGTGACGGTCAAGGAGTCGCCTCGGGTGCTTCTGGTCGGTGGCGGGAGCTCCAGCGTCGATATCGATTCATTCCGCGCCGAACTTGAATCTGTCGGCGTCATCGTCGAGTTGTTCGCTGATCAAAAGCTATCACGCCCAGTCGGCGAACTTGGTCCTATCGCTGAGCGCCTGTTTCAGGTGTTCGAGGCGGTCAATGCTGGCGTGCTGAGCCTGCGCAACGAGCGCGACGGCGAGGCCGACAAGGCTGTTCGGCTCGCGCAGGAGAATGCTGACCTGCTCGATAAGCTCGCAACTCTGAAGGCCGCCGGCGGTGATGCTGAGATCGAAGCAATGAAGGCAAAGCTCAGCCAAGCCAACGTGTCGTTTCGGGCGAATGCTTCTCGGGAAGCGCTGGAAAAACTTGTGGCTGAACTGCCCCAGGAATAACGCTGGATGGTTTCCAGCACCAGCTCTGCCAGATCAATCAGTGCTAGATGAGCAGGCCCCAGGAGGCAGCACCAATGCAAAGAGTCATCTACTTCACCGAGGCCGTGACGCCGAGTTCTGCGGAGCTTTCTCAAATCGCCAGCCTGCTGGGCGGGCAATTTGAGGTGCTGGTGCGCAGCGGGGCTGATGAAGACGCCCTCAAGTTCGGCGATAACCGCGAGCGTGCTGACTTTGTCTCCGGTTCGGTCCCTGACATCTACAGTGACGTCGCGGTCTGGTCGGGTGCAGCGCTTCCGGCCGGTTCAGCAATCGTTGAGGATGCTGACGCCATACCGCTTCATGATTTTGATGGCGCGGTAATGGGTAACGCGACCGCATCAGTTGTTGGAAACGCGGTAGCCAAGATCACGGCGCCGGGCGATGTGGCAATCATCAAGCACCTTTCGCAAATGGACCTGGTAATCGCCGCGAGCGACGGGAAAACCCTTTCCTTGGTACCCACCGTCAGTGGCGGCGACATCACCACTGTCGTTCCGCAAGACGGTGGCACAGCAACTATCGTTTGGGATTCGATGGTTAGAACCGTTGCGGTGACCGGCACCTACGTAGACAAGGCCACCTTTACCGTCGTGGACGGGTTGATCACGGCGATAGCCCTCAGCTGACTCGCCCCAAGGTATCCTCCATCATCGACACTCAGCCCGCGAGTTAATCAATGACACTCATTATTGAGGACGGCACCGGCAAGCCGGACGCTGAAAGCTACGCAAGCGCCGAGGATCTCGCGCTCTATGCCGTGAAGTTCGGCGTCGTCATTCCGGCTGACGTTCCAACCCAAGAGGCGCTGCTTCGTCGGTCTGCGCTGGCAATGGACGGCATGACGTGGAAAGGCAAGAAGATGACCACCACCCAGGCCCTTGCATGGCCGCGTCGTGACATTGAGCTGGATTGCGAACTCAAGCCCAGAAATTACCTGCCCGCGCGAATCCCGTATGGGCAGATGGCTTTGGCTGCCGAGATTCACGCAGACGACATTGACCCTATCGACCAGCGCAAGGGCGCGGTTACCCGTGAAAGGGTTGAGGGTGCGGTCGATGTCGAATACGCGACGATCTCCAACACCAGCGGCAAGCTGTTGCCGGCGGCGCCTGACCGGCCCAGTCGCACGCAATTCGCAGACTATCTGCTGAAGCGCGGATTATTTGCTGTGAGGGTATAGCTATAAATTGATAAAACACAGTGAATCATCAGTTGACGCTGCGTAAAAAGTGGGTATCATGAACGACACACCCACTATCATCAGGCCTCAGCGATGCTACCTAACCCTAACGCTAAAAACTTTACCGAAAGCCTGCGCTCTGCTCGTAAAGCTGCAAACATGACTCAGAAAGAACTGTCCTTGGCAGCCGGTTTTTTCGAGGGAATGGTCGGTTTGTATGAGCGCCGCGTCCACGTGCCAGAGCCGGATAGCTGGCTTAAGCTAAACAAAATTCTCTTTCCAGGATCTGAGTTGGTCGCACCATCGTCCGAGGTTATGGACGAATTTGAGGACGCGGTTACGCTTACGGAGGCAACGGTGGAAGAATTACTTGAGGAGCTAAAGCGCCGCGGTTTCGCAAAGGTAACGCTTGGCACTGCCTGATAAAAACATTCGACTGAACCCGCTTATGGCGGGTTTTTTTATGAGGTGAGCATGGCCTTCTACAACAAAATGGCCGCGTTGGCTCTCGAACTGATCGCTAAATTCGGCCAGCCAGTGACATTGCGCGACATACAGCCCCCCGAGTATGACCCTGACAACCCGAACGGCGGGGAAGTGGTGGTTGAGCAAACCGCTCAAGGCATCTTGCTCGACTTCACGGGCCTTGAATTCCAGAATGACACCTTGATCGTGCGTGGCGACAAGAAGCTGAAGGTCGCAGCGTTGGGCATGGCATGGAAGCCCAAGCCGTTGATCAAAGCCGATGTCCAGGGCAAAACGTGGACGGTGATTAACTTCAAGGAGATAAACCCGGCCGGCACTCCGTTGGTGTACGAGTTGCAGGTGCGCTCATGAACAAGTACGCAGGACAGCAGGGCAGCTTCGCGGAACAGATTAGCGCCTTCGCCGAGGGTGCGAGAGAGGCGATGGACGCCAGCTTCAGGGAAATAATCATCGAGATAGGCGGCTCGCTGATCCTCATGTCGCCGGTTGGGAATCAAGAGCTATGGGCTTCGAACGTAGCTTTTCGGTCGAAGAATGTCGCTGCGGCAGATGACTATGACTTTAAGGTTTCGGTGCGCAACACGGTCATCAACCTGACCGATAGCAACTTCACCAAGTCTGGAAACCTGAAGCGCGGCGTGAAGTATGCCAAGCCGTTGACCAAGACCGAACGCGAGCAGAATTTCAACGTGAACGGTTTGGTTGCCGGGAAAGACTATGTAGGTGGTCGCTTCCGTGGGAATTGGCAGTTTTCGATTGATGCGCCAGCCGATGGCGTGCTTGACACAATAGACCCCTCTGGTCGCATGTCCTTGGCTCTACTGAGAGGCCAGGTGACATCGTTAACGGCTGGGCAGACCGCATATATCGTCAATAATCTCCCCTACGGCATCCCTTTGGAATATGGGCACAGCACCCAGGCTCCGAACGGCATGGTTCGGGTAACTCTCGCTCGCTTCCAGCAGATTGTTGATGAAGCGGTAAGGAAGCACAGGGTATGAGTCATAGCATAATCGCCGCGGCCTTCGAGTCGCGCCTGCTGGCTTGGGCCAAGGTTCGCGCCACGCCGCTAAAGGTGGTGGTGGAGAACGAGACCTACACGCCAACCGATGGTGTGACTTACCTTCGTGCCTTCACGCTGCCTGCAATCACAGACAGCAACACGCTGAGCGGAGACCACCGGCTGTACACCGGCGTGTTTCAGATCAACATCGTTACCTCCTCCGGCAAGTACCGGACCGAGGCCAGCGGCATCGTCGACGAGCTGGCTGCGCTGTTCCCGCTGAACCTGCGCATCCCGCGCGGCGGACTGGTCGCCCTGGTGATGACGCCAGTTGCGCCAGGCCCAGGAATTCCAGACGGCAACACCTTCACGGTGTCCGCCTCGTTCCAGTACCGCGCTGACACCAACTAATCCGCCCGTTGGGCAACCCCTGAACCCGCCATTGAGCGGGTTTTGTCATTTCTGCACAGAGGAAACACAACCATGGGCTTTCGACTCCCCAACGGCGCAACCCTTGAAATTGCCGCAACCTACGGCGCTGCCATCCCAGTGACAGCGCTGAGCAATGCAAACCCGGCTGTGGCGACTGCCGCGGCTCACGGCCTTACTGACGGCGACATCATTGCTGTGACCTCGGGCTGGACCCGGCTCAACGACCGCGCCGCCCGGGTATCCGACAGCGATACCGGTACCTTCGCGCTGGAAAACATCAATACCACCAACCTGCAGCCATACCCGGCGGGCTCCGGCACTGGCTCGGTGCGTGAGGTGACTGGTTTCGTCGAGATCTCGCAAATTACGGACGTGACCACCAGCGGCGGCGACCAGCAGTTCCTGACGTTCGGCTTCTTGGCTGACGATGATGATCGCCAGATCCCGACCACTAAGAACCCGATCAGCATGTCCGTTACCGTGGCCGATGACCCGGCGCTGCCGTACGTGGCCGTGGTCGAAACTGCCGACGAGGACAAGGCTACCCGCGTATTGCGCCTAAACCTGCCGAATGGCGACAGTATCCTCTACAACGCCTACGTGACCATCACTTCGACCCCGGCCCTGTCCCGTAACAACCTGATGACCCGAGTCATCAGCCTGTCGCTGGCTGGCCGGCCTACCCGTTACGCGGCGGCGGTGTAACCCATGGCGAAGATCAAGATTTCCCAAAACCCGACCTTCAAGACAAAGGTCGCCATTCCCCGCGTGGGTGGTAAGCCTGAAGACGTAGAGTTCGAGTTCAAGTACTTGGATCGCTTGGCTCTCTCTGCGCTCTTTGACAAATGGAACAGCGCACGCGACGAGCATGCCAACAAGGTCAAGGAGGATGGCTTGAGCTGGCAGGAGGCCACGGCCTCGGAGATCGGCATTCAGGTAGCCCAGCTCCGAGACATCGTTGCGGGCTGGGCCTTCGACGAGAAGCTGTCGGATGAATCCCTGACGGCACTGGTCACCACATGCATCGGCGCACCTCAAGCCGTTCTGGATGCGTACCAGAGCGCCTACAACCCGGCCCGCCTGGGAAACTGAGCGGCGCCGCCCGCGTCATGTACGAACCGGGGCCGTCCGAGGCGGACCTGGCGGCCTTCGGCATGACGCTCGCCGACATCCCAGATGAAGAGTATGAGGTCTGGCCGGACAACTGGCCGGCCTTCCGCCTCTTCGAAGCGATGTCGACTCAGTGGCGCACGGGCATGGGCGGGGCCTCTGGCCTGGATTACACCGCACTCCCACCGGTCGCCAGCATGCTGGGCATCAAGCGGCGCGAACTCTCAGAAGCCTTTCACGACGTCCGCGTCATGGAAGCAGAAGCCATGCTCGTGATGAGCGAATCGAAATAACGGAGCCCGCATGACTTCTATTGCTGAACTCGGCATCAAGGTCGATTCGACCGATGCTGCGCAGGCGAGCTCCGACCTCGACAAGCTCACCGCGGCGGGTGCCCGTGCGGAGAAGGCTGCCGAAGGCGTTGCCCGTGGCGCTGACAAGGCCACGGCCTCGATCAAGAAGCAGAAGGACGAGCTGGGCGACCTGCTCGGCGAGATCGACCCGACTGTAAAGGCTCTGGGCCGGCTGGATGAACTCGAAAGCAAGCTGGCGAAGCAGAAGAAGCTCGGCGCGCTCGACGCATCGACCTTCAGCGAATACCAGGCCAAGATCGATCAGTCTCGGTCTAACCTGGGCCGTTTTGACGACTCGCTCACCCGTACCGGGAACACCGCCAAGCAGACTGCTGCCGCGTTAAGGGGCGTGCCTGCGCAATTCACTGACATCGCCGTGTCGCTGCAAGGTGGTCAGGCTCCGCTGACTGTCCTACTCCAACAGGGCGGCCAGCTGAAAGATATGTTCGGCGGCATTGGCCCTGCAGCGAAAGCGCTCGGCGGTTACGTGCTCGGCCTGGTGAATCCGTTCACCCTGGCCGCCGCCGCAGCTGCTGCGCTGGGTCTCGCCTACTACCAAGGCAGCAAAGAGGCGGACGAGTACAACAAATCGCTGATCCTGACCGGCAACTATGCTGGGACCACGGCGGATGGCCTCGCATCCCTGGCAAAGCAGGTCAGCTCAACGGTTGGCACGACCGGCGCAGCGGCGGCGGTTCTCGCTCAACTGGCAGGCAGCGGAAATATTGCGGCCTACAGCTTTGAGGAGATCACCAAGGCCGCCCTGACCATGGAAGAGGCCACGGGCAAGGCTGTCGAGGAAACGGTTTCTCAGTTCGCCTCGATCGCCAAGGAGCCTGTCGCCGCGTCGATAAAGCTCAACGAGCAGTATCACTATCTGACGGCCTCGGTCTACGAGCAGATCGTGGCCCTGGAGAAACAGGGCGAGCAGGCAGCCGCCGTAAGGCTGGCAACCGATGCGTTCGCTGATGCTATCCAGTCGCGCGGGGATCAAATCACCCAGCGCTTGGGGCTGATCGAAGGCGCCTGGAACAAGGTCGCCAAGGCCGCCAAGTGGGCGTGGGACTCGGCACTTGATATCGGTCGCGAAGCTACCTATGAGGAAAAGCTGGCGGAGCTTGAGCAGGCAGCGGCCAATGCTTCCCGGCTTGGTGCTGGGCCGCGCGGCGGCGGCGGTCGGGGGGCTGCTCAGATTGAGGCCGAAAGGGCTTCGCTGATGCTAGAGGAGCAAGAGCGCCGCAACCGTGCTCAGGCTAAGCAGCAGGATCAGCAGCGCCAGGAGGCGGCCGTCAGCGGCATGCAGCTCATTGGTCGCGAGGCCGATGCAGCGGAATCCCACGTTCGGAAGCTCGAGAAGAAGCTTGTCGAGCTGGACAAGGCCCGCCAGAAGAACATCGCCAACAACACGTACACGCCTGATCTACAGAAGCAGTACGAGACCGCGGTCGCACGCGTTAACAAGCAGATTGCGGATGCCAATAAAAAGGCCGCCGGTCCGGCCGGCGCATTAAACCTGACCGAGTTCAACAACTCGAAAAACCAGCTGTCGCTGATCCTCGGCGAGTACAAAAACGCGCAAAAGGAGCTGGAAGCGGCGCAGAAGGCCGGACTGGTCAGCCAGGAAGACTACCTGCTCAAGCGCCAGGCCTTGATCGGCAACGAGCGGGACGAAGTCACGGCTGCTTATCAGGCCGAGATCGCCGCGCTCGAAGCGACGAAAGGGAAGGCCAGCACTTCGGCGGCCCAGCGCATCCAGTTGGATCAGAAGATCGCCGACGCCCGCGCCAATATGGTCAAGGCGCAGAAGGAGGCCGACAGCGAGCTCGAAGTCATCGCGACCAACGAGCAGGGCAGGCTCGCCAAGCAGGCCCAGGCCATCAAGAGCTACACCGATGCCCTGGACCAGCAGAACGTCGCCCTGCGGCGCGCTGGCAGCCGTGCGGCGGATGGCGTAGGTCGTGGTGATCGTGAGAACGCCATCAATGGCGAGCTGAACGGCATCTCCGACCGAGCCAACCAGCAGCGCCTGGACCTGGCTCGCGACAAAGCGGATAAGGCGCGCAACATGAGCGCCGAGGAGTACCAGGCCAAGCTGGACGCCATCAACAAAAGCGAGAAGGACCTGAGCGAAACAGTGCTCAGCAACTACGAGCAGCTGTCGGAGGCACAAGGCGACTGGCGCAAAGGTGCGACCTCGGCCTTCAGCAACTACCTGGAGAGCGCCCGCAACGTTGCCGGACAGACGCGAGACCTGTTTACCAATGCCTTCAGTTCGATGGAGGACGCGGTCGTCAACTTCGCCATGACTGGAAAGTTCTCGTTTGCGGACTTCACCAAGTCGATTTTGGCGGACATGGCGCGGATCGCCACCAGGCAGGCCAGTTCAGCGCTTCTCAGCAGTCTGGTGGGGGCTGCGACCAACTACTTCACTGGTGGCGGCGGCGCGACCTCCGCAGGCTCGACCCAGGCCGGATACTCAGGTGACCTATCCGGCTTCACCCCAGGCAGCATTCAGGCCAAGGGCGGTGCCTGGTCGGGCGGCGTGCAGATGTTCGCCAATGGAGCAGCCTTCACCAACTCCATCGTCAGCAAGCCGACAGCGTTCGGCATGGCCGGCGGCGGTATAGGGGTGATGGGTGAGGCGGGGGAGGAGGCGATCATGCCTTTGACCCGCACGGCCGGCGGCCAGTTAGGCGTTCGGGCCATCAGCAGCGGCGGGAGTGGCGGCGGGAACGTCTACAACTTCCCGGTCGCTGTTTCTGTCCAGACCACCGGTGACGGCGGCGCCACAACCACGGAGGACACGACGCAGCTTGGCAGGGGTATCCAGCAAGCAGCCAAGACCGAGGCGGAAACGGCAATTGCTCGTGGCTTACAACCAGGCGGCGCCATTTGGCGCGTTATCAACGGGAGGGGCTGATGGCTATCGAAACGTTCACTTGGCCAACCCAGCACGGAGACGCACCCGAGATCAACTATCGGGTGCGCACCGCGCAGTTCGGCGACGGCTACAAACAGGTCGCCGGCGACGGTCCGAACAACAAGGAAGACTCCTATCCGATCACTTACACCGGGTCACGCGCCAGGGTGCAGGAGATCATGGACTTTCTCGACCGGCACGCCGGCGAAAAAGCCTTCCTATGGACTACGCCGCTGGGTCAGCTTGGCCTATTTTTCTGCGTGAATCCCACTCCCACCCCTGTAGGGGGCGGAGTTTTCAAACTCACGGCCACATTTAACCGGGCCTTCCAACCATAAGGAGCAACCATGCCGCTGATCAGTGACATCCAGGTTCTTGAGCCTGGCAGCGAAGTGCTGCTCTTCGAATTGGACGGCTCCGACTACGGTGCGGACATCCTGCGCTTCCATGGGCACGCCATTCCGCATACGCCTGCCGAGCTGATCGCCGCCGGCGCCGCGGCCGATGAGCTGCCCGCAAAGCCGATCTACTGGCAAGGCAACGAGTACAGCGCCTGGCCGATGCAGATTGACGGCATCGAATCCAACGGCGACGGCACAGCGATTCGCCCCACGCTATCGGTGGGTAACGTCAATGGCCGGATCACAGCCCTGTGCCTAGCCTTCGACGACCTGCTCGAATTCAAGCTGACCATGCGCCACACGCTGGGCACGTACCTGGACGCAGCAAACTTCCCCGGCGGCAATCCCCAAGCAGACCCAACCCAGGAGACGATCGAGGTCTGGTACATCGACCAGAAAACGAACGAGGACGGGGAGACGGTTACCTGGGAGCTTGCCAGCCCGGGCGACGTGGGCGGCGAGTCCATCGGGCGACAGGCTACAACGCTGTGCCACTGGTGCCTCACTGGCGGCTACCGCGGCCCGAATTGCGGCTACACCGGGCCCTACTTGACGAAGGATGGTGTGGTCACCGATAACCCTGAGCTGGACGAGTGCGATGCCACGCTGGGCCGGGGATGCATCCCGCGATTCGGCGAGGGCAACGCCTTGCCATTCGGGGGATTCCCCGCTGTGTCTCTCATAAGTCGGAGCTGACCATGCGTAAGCACATTTTGAGCGCGATCCAGGCGCACGCGGCGGCCGAGTACCCGAAAGAATGCTGCGGGCTGCTTCTGGCTCTAGGGCGGAAGCAGCAGTATTTCCCCTGTACCAATACCGCGACCGAGCCGAACGAAGAGTTCCGCATCGATCCGGAGGAATATGCCGAGGCTGAAAACCTGGGCGAGGTGATCGGCATTGTTCACTCGCACCCGGACGCTACCAGCAGGCCGTCACCGCGTGACCTGGCGATGTGCGAAGCGACCGGCATGCCCTGGCACATTCTTAGCTGGCCCGAGGGAGACATCAGAACAGTGGTACCCACCGGCGAGACACCCCTGCTGAAACGCCCATTCGTCCACGGCGCATGGGACTGCTGGCAGGTCTGCGCCGATTGGTACAGACGCGAGTGGGGGCTTGAGTTCGAAGCCTTCAAGCGCGCCGACGGCTGGTGGGAGAGCAAGGACAACGCGAGTCTGTACGAGGCGAACTACGAGGCTGCCGGGTTCTATCGGGTCGATCAGCCGCAGCGTGGTGACATGATCGTGATGGAGGTTGGCCGTACGGTTCACCCGAACCATGCGGGGATTTTTCTCGCCGGTGACCCGGCTCTGCCTGGCGAGCGCGCCGAAACCTTCGGCCCCGGGCCCTTCCTGCTGCACCACCTGTACGGGCGCCCGAGCGAAATCATCGTCTTTGGTGGGCCGTGGCTGGACAGAACACGCCTTATCCTCAGACACAAAGATGCACAGCCAACCACATGATGCGGCGAAGTCCGCAGGAGATGAGTATGAACAAGGTTTTTGGAGTGGCGGAACGTGAAAAGATAAAGATTGACAGCGGCAATTCCAGGCAAGGTCTGGCAGACCGCTGGCGCGTAATCATGAAGAAATGCGAGCGCAGCGGTAAGCTTTATGCGGCCGGGATCGGGGTTTTAATTGATCCCTGCGATTAAGCTGTCGACAAAACTGTCATGCAGCTCATTGTCGATGTTTTCGTAACCGCGCGATTTCAGAGTAGCTAGATCCTGCGCGAGGACTCTGGCAATTCCTGGGTTGCCTTCGGTTACTCGCTTACTCAGCGTGGTCACGGCGTTTTGATTGAACAGGATCAACGTTCGTACAACAATTTCAAGTTCGTCCAGGCGTTGCTCAGCAGTTTTGCTCATTTCACTCTCCTTGCGTAATACGCGCCGAAACTGGCGCAATCCCAGTCCTTGGGCTTGCAGGCAAAGGACTGGGGACGGGCCTATTCTTCGCCGATCTCACTTGAGTCGATGTGCAGCTTGCGGGAGTCCTCTTCGTAACGAACTTTCCGGCCCTCATCCTCAAGTCTTTCGGTTAATACCTCAACAAACTCAACGTCCGAGCTGCTAAGTCTGACAATGGTTTTCAGTGAGCCCGATCTGGCATCATCCGCAATCTCCATCTTGACGCTCATGAAAAGGTCGCGAAATTGTTCGTTTTTCTTGCCTTGCTCTGCACGGGCGCGGGTGTCTTCAGCATCATCATCGAACATCGTTTTGTCCTTAAGCCGTTTCAAGTTCAGCCACTGAGGAGCGGCAGCCATCAAAAAGCTACTACGTCTGGATCCAATTCATCTACTGAGCTTTTGTCCATGCTGGATGCCTGGCCAGTAGGCGGTGTTGGGTCGCGGCAGGACTGATACGATGGGGCTTTCCCCAAGGAATGATGTGCAATGAAGCTCGATAAAGAGTTGGTGCGTGAGATCTTGCTAGCCGTAGAGGCATACGACAAGCCAAATGGGTGGCTCAAACTCGATATTAAAGGGTGGTCCGCGCAGGAAGTCTCCTACCACGTCATGATATTGGATGAAGCCAACCTGCTATCTGGAACAAGCCTTGGCGGGATGAATAGTTTTGAGTGGCAGCCTACCCGCCTTACCTATAAGGGGCATGAGTTCCTTGATGCAATTCGAGATCCAGAAATATGGCGGCGGACAAAAGAGGGCGCAGAGAAATCTGGAGTCGCCGGACTTGGATTCCTAGTTGAGATCGGCAAGGCCTATTGCAAGCAGATGCTCAAGGACAAACTGGGAGTTGATCTGCCATAACGTTTACAATGGGCCTTATCCAGGCGGGGCTTTTATGTTGCTCCCTCGTTGGTGATAGAGTCTCGCCAAATCCAAGCGAGGGACCGAGATGAAATTATTCGTAGGTGCGGTAGCTGTTGCTTTGTTGGCGGGGTGTGTTTCCCCGGGCGACCTGGAATCAAAGGATCCAAGCATTTCAGCCAGCACAGCGAAGGACCCGAAGCGTTATGCGCTTTGCGTCCTCCCGAGATGGCAGGACGCGCGCAGCGACGTGACCATGTCCGAGACGGAGTATGGGTACCGGCTCATCGCAGCGACCAACAACATGACCGACGAATTGCTGAGCATCCGCAAGACGTCCAAGGGCAGTGCTGTAAAGCTGTACCAGCGCATGGCCTGGGCCCCGGGATATGGCCGGGGTGATATGGAGCAGGCAGTGAGAGGCTGTCTGTAAACGAAATGAAGTACACCAAGCCGCCTCCGGGCGGCTTTTTCATGCCCGGAGAAAACCGTGACAGCGATCAATTACAGCCATCCAACAATGACCACCATCCTGCTTTCGGGTCCGCTCATCAAATTGTTTGGACGGGTCCACCGTCGCGAACTTGGGAGCAAGTCGGTCGGTGAAGCGTTTAAAGCGCTGAAATGCACGCTTGATGGCTTCGACGTCGCTATCAAGGATCTGGAACGCCGAGGCATGAGGTTCGCAATCTTTCGAAACCGGAAGAACGTCGCGGAAAAGGAGTTCACGCTGGGTGGTGCCGAGGAAATTCGGATTGTGCCGGTGATCTCGGGCAGTAAGCGCGCCGGGTTGCTTCAGACAATTGTCGGGGCGGTGCTCATTGCTGCCTCGTTCATTCCTGGATTCCAGGCCTTGGCGCCGGTGGGCATTGCTCTCGTCGCAGGCGGCGTCATCCAGATGCTCAGCCCCCAGGCCTCTGGCCTCAAGCAGAGCGCTGGACCTGAGAACGCCCCGTCCTACGCCTTCGGTAGCGCCAAGAACACCACCGCCAGCGGTAACCCGGTCCCGATCTGCATCGGCGAGCGCCGGTGGGGCGGGATGATCATCAGCGCGAGCATCTACGCCGAAGACAAAGCGTAACCACACAGCAGCAAGCAGGCCGCCCATGAGGCGGTTTTTTTCGCCTGGAGGAAAGCATGGGCGCAGCACGCAAGATCGATATCCACGGCGAGAAGGGCGGCAGCAGCAAGCCGAAGTCACCGACCGAAGCCCGGGACAGCCTGCGTTCTACGAACCTGGCGAAGCTGCTGATCGCTGTAGGGGAGGGTGAATTCGAAGGCGTGCCGACGGCGGCCGACATCTACCTGGACAACACGCCGATCAAAGACGCCAGCGGGAACGTCAACTTCCCGAACGTGAAATGGGACTGGCGCTCGGGCTCGGTCGATCAGACCTACATCCCAGGAATTCCGTCGGTCGAGAACGAGACCTCGCTGAACATCGAGCTGCGCAGCGATGCGCCGTGGGTCCGGTCGGTCACGAACATCCAGCTCTCTGCGGTGCGCCTGCGGTTCGCCTGGCCCGCGCTTCAGCGCCAGGATGATCAAGGCAACATTGGCGGCTACCGGATCGAGTACGCCATCGACGTCTCTACCGACGGCGGGCCTTATCAGCAGGTTCTCGCCGATGCCGTTGATGGGAAGACCACCACCCGTTACGAGCGCACGAACCGCGTTGACCTGCCGGAGGCCACCACTGGCTGGCTGATCCGCGTCCGCCGCCTGACACCCAACCAGAACAGCAATAAGATCGCAGACACCATGTTGATCGCCGGCTTCACTGAGGTGATCGACGCGAAGCTTCGCTACCCGAACACCGCGCTCCTGTACATTGAGTTCGATGCCGAGCAGTTCACCAACATCCCGGCCGTCACCGTGAAGTGCAAGGCCCGGAAGTGGCAGGTCCCGAGCAACTACGACCCAATCGCCCGCACCTACACCGGCACTTGGGACGGCAGCATGAAGCTGGCCTGGACGAATAACCCTGCCTGGATCACGTACGGGATTTGCACCGAGGACCGTTTCGGCCTGGGCAAGCGCATCAAGACGTTCATGGTCGACAAGTGGGAGCTGTACCGGATCGCGCAGTATTGCGACCAGCTTGTTCCGAATGGCCTGGGCGGTAACGAGCCGCGCTTCCTCTGCGACATGAACCTGCAAGGCAAGGCCGACGCCTGGACGCTGCTGCGGGACATCTCCGGTATTTACCGAGGCATGACCTACTGGGCCCAGGGCCAGCTGATCATGCAAGCCGATATGCCGCGCGCCCAGGACTTCGACTACGTCTTCACCCGGGCCAACGTCATTGATGGGAAGTTCTCGTACGGCAGCGCCTCGGCCAAGACCCGGTACACCCGGGCTCTGGTCAGCTACGACAACCCGGCGAACAATTTCGATACCGACGTCATTCCGTTCTCGGACCTGGACCTTCAGCGCCGCTATGGCGACCGGCCGACCGAACTCAGTGCCATAGGCTGCACGCGTGCCTCCGAGGCCCAGCGCCGGGGCAAGTGGGCGATCCTCAGCAACAACCTGGACCGGACCGTCACCTTCAAGACCGGCATGGAGGGCGTGATCCCGCTCCCGGGGCACATTATCCCCGTGGCGGACTCGCTGCTGGCCGGCCGGGAAATTGGCGGCCGTATCTCAGCAGCGGCCGGTCGCGTTGTAACCCTTGATCGCGACACCCTGGCGAAGGCGGGCGATCGGCTGATCATCAATCTCCCCGGCGGGCGCGCCGAAGGCCGCACCGTGCAGAGTGTCGCCGGTCGGGCGGTGACCGTCACGGTGGCCTACAGCGAGATGCCTCGGGCACAGCTTCAATGGGCGCTCGATGCCGATGACCTGGCGATTCCGCTTTATCGCGTGCTGAGGACAAAGCGCACCACCGAGGGTGACTTCGAAATCAGCGCCCTGCAGTACGAGCCGAGCAAGTTCGCCTTTATCGATACCGGCGCCCGACTGGAAGAGCGTCCAATCAGCGCAATACCGATCAGCGTGGTCCCGGCGCCTGCGAGCGTCACGCTGACGTCGAACTCTGTCGTCTCCCAGGGGTTGGCTGTCGCCACTATGACAATCACCTGGCCCGCCGTTGAGGGGGCTGTGGCGTATGACGTCGAATGGCGCAAGGACAGCGGCAACTGGATCAAGGTCCAGCGCGCCGGCACGACCAGCGTAGACGTAGAGGGCATCTATGCGGGTGCCTACGTGGCTCGCGTGCGTGCGGTGAGCGGTTTCGACATCTCGTCGATTTGGCGTAACTCGATACTGACCAACCTCTCGGGCAAGGAGGGCTTGCCGCCTGCGGTTTCGTTCCTTACGGCAACTCCGCTGCTGTTCGGCATCTACCTCAAGTGGGGCTTCCCCGCTGGCGCCGAAGACACACAGCGCACGGAGATCTGGTACGGCCCAACCACCGATCAGGAGGCATCGACCAAACTAACCGATTTGGCGTACCCGCAGAGCGATTTCTCCCTGCTCGGTCTGGCCGCCGGGGTGACGTTCTATTTCTGGGCGCGCCTAGTGGATCGGATCGGTAACGTTGGGCCGTGGTATCCGGTAGGGATTGGCGTCCAAGGCCAGTCCAGCGCTGACGCTGGGCCAGTTCTCGACCTGATCGCCGGCCAAATTGGCGAAACCGAGCTCAGCGACCAGTTGCGGGACGAGATCAATAAGATTCCCGGCCTTCAAGACCAGATCGATGCATTGGACGGCCTGAAAGGTTACGAGTCCGATCAGACCTACCTCAAGGGGCAGATGATCGTGGGAGACGGACATATCTACCAAGCGCTCCGGGACGTACCTGTCGATACGCCGCCACCAAACCCGCTTTATTGGGAGGATATTGGTGACTTGCTCGAAACAGCAAATGGCCTGGCGCAGCAGGTGGCGACCAATACGACCAGCATCACCGACCTTGAGGCAACCGCTTCCTCCTTTCAAGCGCTGAGGGCTTCTTGGCGCGAGGACGATGGGGAGGGGGATCTAGCGGATGCGCTGAAGGGATGGACCAGCACCGCCGCCATTGCAACAGAAAGCAGTGTTCGAGCCAGCGAGAGCGAGGCATCCGCGCGCCGGATGACAACCTTGGACGCGAAGATTGGCGAGAACGAGGCGAACCTCACCACGCTTGAAGAGGTGGTGGCCACGAACGAATCGGCGACGGCGACGAAGATCGATCAGTTGAGCGTGAAGGTCGGTGACAACTCGGCAGCGATCCAGCAGACGTCCGAAGCCTATGCCGACACCAGCGGTAAGCTGGGCACGATGTGGTCGGTGAAGATGCAGCTCAACGCGAATGGGCAGTATGTCGCGGCAGGTATCGGCCTCGGGATCGAGAACGTTGGCGGTACGTTGCAAAGCCAGTTCCTGGTGAGCGCGGATCGATTCGCCATCGTCAACACCATTGCCGGCGGCGCAATCTCGGTTCCGTTCGCGGTGCAGGGCGGCCAGGTGTTCATGAACTCGGCCTTCATCCAGGACGGCAGCATCACGATGCTGAAGATCGGCCAGTACCTGCAATCGGATAACTACGTTGCCGGCTCGCAGGGCTGGCGCTTGGATAAAGCCGGAAACCTGGAGTTCAACGGTCCAGCACCTGGTGGCGGACGCCTGACCATGACCAACCGTGCTATCAAGGTCTATGACCAGAACGGCGTCAAGCGGGTGCAGCTTGGAGACCTCTCGGCATGACTTATGGGCTGGAAATCCGGGATGAAAATGGAAACGTCACCTTAGATCCATCGTCGTTCACGATGCGGGTTGTTTATAGCGGTGTTGTTACTGGAAGCAATTCCAAGACTTTCCAGACAATCTCAGTACCCGGCTTAACCCCTACAAACGGGGCGGCGTTCGTCGTCCCAATCGGGGGGTGGGTAGATGGTACAGACAAACAACTTGAAACTGAGGTTATCTCAGGTGCGGTCAGGGTCTATAGCTATATTAGGGGTTCACCCTATCAGCAGTACAGCAGTACAACTAGTTCAACTATGCGTCTAATTGTAATAAGGTTCCTATAATGTCATATGGATTAGAGTTTACCAATGACAGCGGTGTTGTAACTGTAGATTCCGAATTCACAAGACTCGTTGTATTGGCGAAAGGGACTTATCAACCAACTCAAGAGTCAGGACTTGGTTCAGTTACAAACTTTCCTCGAACTATTACCAGTCAAGAGCCACCGCTTGTTTTTGTACGTCCCACGGGAAGTACTGGTATCGCCGGGCTGTGTTTGATGCGGGTTATAGGGTCGCCTGGAGCGTGGACTGGATTTTACGTAAGGGCCTACAACGCACTCACACTACAGCCGAACGGCTCTTATTTTGCTTGCGGCTTTGCTGCAACTGCGCTTGCTAACTTCGGGATGCGATTATGGGACTCTAGTTCTAAATTGCTGTTCGACAGCGGAACACCTTATGCAAGGTTTACCCGAGTATTTCAGAATTGGACTTATGTTAAAAATGATTCCACTGATCAAGGGCTGTCGCGGAACTACTATCGGGTTGATTTCAATTTTCCGGTTGGTGAATATATGCTGATAAATACTTTCAGCATGCCGATGCTCGCATATGAGCCCTTTGATAGAAAACTGTATTGTTGGTGGGATTTTTCGGGAGGGAATCTTTATGCGATAGTGATTGGTTCCCCAGGCTATAACCCGTCCGCCTTCTTCCTCCCTGCTGTATTCGCGAAACTTTAAAGGATAATTCCTATGCCTTGGTACAAAGCGGGGACCGTCTCCGTCACCCTGAATTCCAACGCCGTAGTTGGTACCAACACCGCGTTTATAGTGAACACCCGGGTCGGCGATGCGTTTCGTGGTCCGGACGGTCTCTGGTACGAAGTCACGAACGTGGCGAGTAACACGGCGATTGCCATCGATCCGCCTTATCAGGGGCCGACAGCGGCCGCTGGTGCGTACGCCTTGGCTCCAATGCAGGGCTATGTCAAGGACTCGGCAGACCAGCTCCGCGCAATCGTGAATACCTACGGCGCCAAACTGGCGGCACTCGGGACAACAGGCAACTACGACATTCTGCCTGTGAGCAAAGGCGGCACCGGCATCACTGATCTATCGGTCTTCATGCAGGGGATGCTCAACGATCCTGACGCAGCGGCAGGCCGGACCACTTTGGTCGCCGCGAAGTCTGGAGCAAACGCTGATATCACGTCTTTGACCGGGCTCACGACTGCTCTCAGCGTGGGCCAGGGTGGCACTGGCGGAGCAACGCAGGCTGCGGCACGCTCCGGAATAGGCGCCGTAGGGGTAGGGGAATATGGGGTTGGCGGAACGCTTGGGGTTAGCCTCCCCAGCGCTGATGCGAACAGCCTTTCCATAAATGGCCGATTTTGCACTCCACCAGCCTGGACGGGCTCTGTATTCTCGGGATCCAGCGGTAGCAACCAGGGATATCTGACAAACGATATCAACCTGACTACTGGCTATGCATATCAGCGGTGGACAGCGCTTTCGAGTAGCAATGGGGTGAGAGAGCGCTGGAAAGAGGCCGGAGTGTGGACGGAGTGGAAGGTTCCAGGGTTTGAGCGCGGATTTACCGCCAATGGGGAATACATTAAATATGCAGATGGCACCATGGAGTGCTGGCGGCGCGACACCACCACAACCAGCGTAGCCATAACATCTGGTAGCGGCGGCATGTTTTATGCGTCACTGGCCGTAACATTCCCGGTGACTTTCGTGGGCACCCCTGTTGTAGATCATTGCTCAGCTTCGGGCGGCGCTCTAACAATCCCGCTTTATGCGGCTGGAGTAACCACAACTGGGTGTCTCTTGTTTTTTGGTTCTTTTAACTCTGCGACCGTAAACCAGTACATTTCCTATTATGCCAAGGGCAGGTGGAACTGATATGAATATCTTCCTTGATCCAATCAGGCCGCTTGTTGACCATGAACTTGTAGTGAGCAAGTCTGGAGATATCCTGACTGTTGACTATCAGCGGTTCGATTTCTCCCTGCTGCAAGAAGGGGATACTCTCCCTCGCGGCGCGGTGAATGATCAAATATTCCCCGGCGAAGTAAGCAGGGTTAACGGCGCGATTGAGCTTACGCTGAGAATGCCGATTCCTGTTAATTACAGTCAGGCGCAAGCGTTCCCAGCGCCCCTGTTAGATGTTCCAAATGGCCGAGTAAGCTTGCCCGCCCCTGATGTGGCAACTGGCGAAACGTATGCACCGAAGAACCTCGACGATTCGTTGCCCATTGCCGATGTGAACATCGATTGGTCGAAGTTGGTAACTAAGGCCATGAAAGACGCCACCTTGGCTGCTGCCCAATTGCTGGTGGCTAAGGCTGATCTCGCAGAGCGGAACACCAGGGCCGTGGCACAGATTGCCCGTGTTCAGGATCGAATCGACACGATTGGCATGGGAATTGAAATCGGCGAGGCCACTCCCGAGGACGAGGCAGAACAAGCCGCGCTGCTGCTCACCCTTAAGGCCTGGAAAACTTACAAATTCGCTTTGGGCAAGGTCACAGTTCAGCCGACTTGGTACCAGGCCCCGGTATGGCCTGTTGAGCCGCCAATCCCCGAGATCATCGCGGCGCCGATGCTGGCGGCCGCCGAATCAATCTGACCGAACAGAACACCGCAACCCGCCATTGAGCGGGTATTTTTTTGCCTGGAGAAAAGTTATGACGCCAACCGAAAAGGACCGCGACATCCTCGCGCGCACGCTGTGGGGAGAAAGCAGAGGTGAGGGCCTGGCCGGCCAGGTGGCCGTGGCCTGCGTGATTCGCAACCGCGTGAACGACGGCAAGGGCCGGTCCTGGTGGGGCGAAGGCTACGCCGGTGTTTGCCTGAAGCCGTACCAGTTCAGTTGCTGGAACCAGAACGACCGGAACTATCCCTACCTGAGCGGCGCCAAGCCGATTCCGCCGAAACAGTTCGCCCAGGCCCAGCGGGCGGCCGATCTTGTGATCTCCGGCCAGGAGCCAGACATCACCAACGGCGCGACCCACTACTATGCGACCACGATGCCGAAGCCGCCGGCCTGGGCCAAGGATGCTACCCAGACCTTCCGCCTGGGCAATCACATATTCTTCAAGGACGTGCCATGAGTCCCGCCAGTCTGAAGCTGCTGATCGCCGGTGTGGCCGTTGCGTTGATACTGGCGATCAGCGCGACGTGGAAGATCCAGGATTGGCGGTATGGCAAGAAGTTGGCCGAGCAGGCCGGCCTGCACCGGTCTGATTTGGAAGAGATCAGCAGCGCGGCCACCGCCCAGGCCCAGGTCGAGCAAAGCAAGCGCCTGGCTCTGGAGCAGCAGCTGTCGGCCAGCGAACAAACACACCATCAGGTACTTAGCAATGAAGAGAAAAAACAGGCTCGCCTGCGCGATCGCCTTGCTACTGCTGATGTCCGGCTGTCAGTCCTCCTTGCCGAGGATCCAGCCAGTTGCAACGCAGTGCCTCCCACCGCCGGCGCCGGCGGCGTGGTTCATGGAAAAGCAAGAGCCCAACTTGACCCAGCGCATGCTCAACGAATTATCGCCATCACCGAAGCCGGCGACCGGGGGCTGATCGCGTTGCGGGCGTGCCAAGCCTATGTCGAAGCAGTGAATCAGCGATAGGTTGCATAAGTAAAGGGGGCTCGCTAAATCACGACGAGCGAGGTCGACCTGGCAGTCGCGGTTAAACCTGATGCGAAGGAGCGAATGGTGGGATCTCAAAGTGCGAACTACTCTACAGGCTGCATCCAGCTACCTGACTTCAGAGGGATAGCTATTGATACTTGCCCTTCAACATGAGAGTTCGAAACATGAAAGTGGTAAAGCTATTGGTTGTCGCCATTGCCGTTTCTGGTTTATTTGGGTGCATGTCTGCCGACATGGTGTCCTCTCCGAGCACGAGTTCCGGTTATGCCCCCATTAATGAGGGCTCAAGATCCGGGGTTGTGAAGTATCTGAACGACGGTGCGCCTTATGTTCGTAAACAGCGCCGTCAAGATGCATACAAGCAGATGCATGAGGCTTGTAAGGGTAATTACAGAATCGACGCTGAGGGGGCGAATGCAGAGGGAGGATCAGTCATTAATATTGGTACAAGCAGTTTTTGGGCTCAGTCCAACTACTGGTACATTCAATTTTCCTGTGCTTGATTGAATGTTGCACAGAAGCGCTTTGTGGGCATTCTCAAAGAAGTGAATCAACCATAGGCCGGATCAACTCGGGGCCTTGGTTACGCACATTTCCTATCGCTCGATCTACCTTGAACCATTCGAAGACGTCGGCCGGTGCGCCCTGGTGCAAAGCTATTTGCTCGGCCCGTTCCGTCGGTGTGGCCGGGTCTAGCCATTCCCGGGCAAGCTCTGGCGTCAGCACCACGGGCCGCCGGTCGTGGATGTCGACCATGCCGCCCTCGCTGTCGGCGGTGATGATGACGAAGCCGTCGTGCTCGCCCGGCTCCCGGCCGCCGGTGGGGAACTGGCCGATGGAGGCGCAAAGGACCGGCGCCTGGTCTCGCCTGCGGATCAGGTAGGGCTGCTTCTTAGGACCACCCTCATCGACCCATTCAAACCAGTTGTTGATCGGCGTGATGGCGCGGTTCGGCCAGATCGGCCGGTAGAACGGGCCATGGGCGACTTTCTCAACCCGGGCGTTGATAGGTGCAGCGCGATCCTTGGCCCAGTGCGGTCGCCAGCCCCATCGCACCAGGTCAGCATGCAGTGTTTCGTCTTCTTGATGGAGCAGGGCAAGCTGTTGCGACGGCGCGCCGTTGTACCTGCCCAGGGGCTGGTCGCCAATTGTGCTGATCAGGGCGTCGGGCATGAGGCTCAGTACAGCCACGAAGTCGTGGATGCCGGTGTATTGCGAGAGTCGTCCGCACATATAAACCCCTCAGGTGATCCGATTCACTCATTGCCCGAGTATCACATCAGGAAGGCTGTCGCCCTCATATACCTTCAGTCGATTGTATAGCTCGGCAATCAAGGCGCTCTGGCCTGCTATCTTCGACCTTGCCGCGTTCGTTAAGGTCGTGTGCTCCAGATAATGGTCGCTTAAAGTCTTCTCCACCGCCTTCAGCTTAGCTCGAAGCTTCGCGCATTCTTTGGCTTCAGCGGCGTGCATTTCGATCAAACCGAAAATGTCCTGGCGCGCTTTACGCAACTGGGTAGTGAGTTCCTGCACCTCGTTCTCAAGCATGAGACAGGAGTGCTTGTACATTTCCAGCGGCGTGGGGGTACCCAGCCAGTCGCTGGTGTCTTCGATTTCATACGGGTCCATGACCATGCCTTGCTTATACTGTTTGGATATACAGTAATCGAGGCGCGATGATCTGGGCGAGGGGGAGGCGACGAGCTGTAGGGTTTGGATTGTGTCCGATCGGCAGGACGCCGGAGGAGGGTGCCAAAAGGCGAGGGGACTTTTTCGGGGATTCACTGATTCCGGTTTGGCTCAGTAGGGCACCGTTTGCAGCGAGCGCCGTGAGGAGAGCCAATAAATGCTGGGCTTTTGACCCGTTTTCAAGCATGGGGTGCTAGGGGTCGAGTGTTCGAATCACTCCGTCCCGACCATACAATCCGAAAGGGTTGCGAGATTTAATCTCGCGACCCTTTTTTTATGGTTGTTCCCAACCCCTCAGTACAACGGCTTCAGATTAATCTCAAGCCATGCGTGATAAGCCTAGACGCCCACCCTGGACCAGAACTCTTCCGCGGATTGGCTGAGTGGCGCCGTCGGGCGGGTCAGGTGAATTTCCAGTGGGATATCCCAACTCTCGTCCAATGCCCTGACTAAGCGCCCGTCCAGTATCTCCTGCTCGGTGAGGCTTTTGGGTAGCCATGCGACTCCTTTGCTTTCCAGTGCCATCGACATCAGCACCGCCGCGAGGTGGCTGCTGAAGAGGGGCTTGAGGTGGAGGTAGTCTTCCTTGCCCTGCAATCGATGAGCAACGATGCGCCCCAATCCTGATTCATGGGTGTAGGCGAGGTAGGGCAATGCCGCTGGGGTGGTGCCAAAGTTGGCAGAAGCACTCGCCAGGGGAACCAGGACGTCTTCGCCAACTTTCTTACCCGTGAACTGGTCAGGCGCCAGCAACGGGGGAACGTCGGGATGGCGGTGACAGAGCAGAAACTGAACCTGTCCGTGTATCAGCATTTGCTCACAGACGGCCATGCTACCTGAATGCAACTGCACGGCCTCGATGGGGGCGCCGTGTTCTGCGCCGCGGAGCCATCTTGGGAAAAAGGTAAACGACAGGGAATGGGTTGCAGCGAACTGCAATGATCTGGCGGCCATTCCCGCCACTTCCTGAGCCTCGTTGCGCATTCGGTACAAGCGCCGCGCGGCTTCCTGGGCGCTCGGCAATATTTGCCTCCCCGCTTCGGTAAGCGTCGCGCCATGAGGCGTGCGGATGAACAGCTGTACGCCCATCCAATTTTCCAACGAGCGCACTCTGCGACTGAACGCTGGCTGAGTGACGTGCCGCGCTTCAGCCGCCCGAACAAAGCTCCCATATTCCGCGAGTGCTGAAAGGTCTTCGAGCCAAACGAGTTCCAAGGGCCATGCCTCCTGTGCATAGGGTGCGGCATTAATAGCATTGGGCGGGAAAGATCGCAAAGCCTAACGTGGGGCTACAAACAACAAGAGGAACCCCTCATGCGCATCGTCGATATTCGTGAAAAAACCGTTTCCATTGCGTCCCCAATCGCCAACGCCTACATCGACTTCTCCAAAATGACCTGCTCGGTCGTCGCTGTGGTCACGGATGTGATTCGCGATGGCAAACCCGTGATCGGATACGGTTTCAACTCCAATGGCCGCTACGGCCAGGGTGCCCTGATGCGTGATCGTTTCCTGGCGCGTGTCACCGAAGCTGAGCCCGACACCCTTGTCGATCATGCAAACAACAACCTGGATCCGTTCGCGATCTGGAAGACCCTGATGACTAACGAGAAGCCAGGCGGACACGGAGAGCGCTCGGTCGCAGTTGGCACCATCGACATGGCCGTATGGGATGCCGTCGCCAAGATTGAAGGCAAACCGCTCTATCGCCTGCTGGCTGACCGCTACCGCAATGGCGTGGCGGATGACAAGGTCTGGGTCTATGCAGCGGGTGGCTACTACTACCCTGGCAAGGATCAGACAAAGCTCAAGGCGGAAATGCAGAGCTATCTGGATCGTGGCTACGATGTGGTCAAGATGAAGATCGGTGCGGTGCCACTGGACGAAGACATCCGTCGCATCGAAGCGGTACTTGAAGTGGTGGGGGACGGTCGTCGATTGGCGGTCGACGCCAATGGCCGCTTCGATCTTCAGACGGGTATCGCTTACGCGGAAGCCATCAAAAAGTACAACCTCTTCTGGTACGAAGAGGTCGGTGATCCGCTTGACTACGCATTGCAGGCTGAGCTGGCCAACCACTATGAATTGCCCATGGCCACCGGTGAAAACCTGTTCTCCCACCAGGATGCTCGCAACTTGTTGCGCCACGGTGGCATGCGGCCCGATCGCGACTTCCTCCAATTCGACTGCGCACTGTCTTATGGCCTCGTGGAATACCTGCGCACCCTTGAAGTCATGGAAGAGCTGGGCTGGTCTTCCCGTCGCGTGGTGCCCCATGGCGGTCACCAGATGTCCCTGAACATCGCAGCCGGCCTGCACCTGGGTGGTAACGAATCATACCCAGACGTGTTCCAGCCATTCGGTGGGTTCGCCGATGGGATCAAGGTGGAAAACGGCTACGTCGGTCTGCCGGATATTCCGGGTGTGGGATTCGAAGCCAAGTCTGCCTTGTATGCAGTCATGCGTGAGCTGGGCGAAGGCTGATCACCCTCAAGCTGCGGCCTGCGAGAGCAGGCCGCAGAACCAGGCGCCGACCACCGGCGCCAGCCCACAGCCCATCACAAAAATAAAATGAGGTGCTTCCGTGGAAAATTCCAAGTCCCGCTGGTATAGCCAGCTGTACGTGCAAGTGCTGATCGGTATCGTGATCGGCGCAGCAATCGGTTACTTCGTTCCTGATATCGGAGCCAAGCTCCAACCCTTTGCCGATGGCTTCATCAAACTGATAAAGATGCTATTGGCACCCATTATTTTCGGCACTGTCGTGGTCGGCATAGCGAAGATGGGCAACATCAAGGAAGTCGGCCGGATCGGTGTGAAGGCATTGATCTACTTCGAGATCCTGTCCACCATTGCTCTGGTTGTCGGTCTTATCGTCGTCAACATCGTGAAGCCTGGCGTGGGTATGAACATCAATGCCAGCGCGCTTGATGCAAGTGCTATTGGCAAATACAGCCAAGTTGCGAATGAACAGGGCGGCACCGTTGAGTTCTTCCTCAATATCATCCCGCAGACTTTCATTGGTGCGTTCTCCAATGGCGTCATGCTTCAGGTCATCCTGCTTTCGGTATTGATGGGAGTTGCCCTGGTCCAAATGGGCGAAACCAGCAAGCCGTTGATCAACACCATTGACCTGTTCTTGCAAGGCCTCTTCAAGATAGTTGCGATGGTCATGCGCTTGGCGCCGATTGGTGCTGGGGCCGGTATGGCATTCACTATCGGCAAATACGGAATTGGGACCTTGTTCTCACTCGGACAACTGCTTGTCGCGCTCTATGTCACGACGTTGATATTCATCGTGGTCGTGCTGGGTACGGTGGCGAGATGGTCGGGCATGCCGCTGATGCAGTTTCTGCGTTATTTCAAGGATGAAATCCTCATCACGCTGGGCACCTGTTCAACCGAGGCTGTGTTGCCGCGAATGATGGTGAAGCTTGAAAAGCTTGGCTGCAAAAAATCAGTAGTGGGGATGGTGCTGCCTACGGGATATACCTTCAACGCTGACGGCACTTGTATCTATCTCACCATGGCCGCCATTTTTATTGCCCAAGCCACCAATACGCCGCTGACTTTCGTCGACCAAATGATCCTGCTTGGCGTGTTCCTGCTGACGTCCAAAGGCTCGGCTGGCGTGGCGGGCGCTGGGTTTGTGACATTGGCGGCAACGCTCACGACCATCCACTCCATCCCGTTGGTAGGCCTCGTTTTGCTCTTGGGGATTGACCGGTTCCTGAACGAAGCGCGGGCTGTGACCAACCTCATTGGCAACGGCATCGGCACCATCGCCATTGCCAAGTGGGACAACTCTTTCGACGTCGAGGCCTGCGAGCGTGAAATCGCCGCAATGAAGCAAGACAAGGCTGCGAGAAAGGCATTGTTGGCGCAAAAATAATCGATAAGGCCTCCGGTCATTCCGCTTCAGCGGCATGACCGGCTCTGGCCTCCAGGCTTCGTTCCAATGAGGCCATCCACGTCATTTGCCCCCCGTCACATCAAGAAATGTCCCGGTCACAAACGACGCCTCCGCGCTGGCCAGCCATAGAATGGCCCGCGCCACTTCCTCCGGCTGACCGCCACGCCCCATGGGGATGGAATCCTTGACCCGATCGACCCGTCCCGGCTCGCCGCCGCTGGCATGCATTTCGGTGTAGATATGCCCGGGGCGGATGCAGTTGACGCGTATGCCTTCTCGGGCCACCTCTTTGGCGAACCCGATAGTGAACGTCTCCAATGCTCCCTTTGATGCCGCATAGTCGACGTATTCATTGGGGCTGCCGAGGCGCGCCGATGCCGAGGAGATATTGATCACGACTCCGCCGGCGCCGTTGTGCCGGTGAGACATGCGTTTCACTGCCTGCTGGGCGCAGAGAATCGGGCCGATGGAATTGACTGCGAAGATGCGCTGCATGCGCTCGAAGCCGAGGTCCTCCAGGCGTGACTGAGCCGACAGTACCCCAGCGTTATTGACCAGGACGTCGATGCGTCCGAACGAGCGGTCGATGGCTGCGAATAGATCGGCTACCTGCTTGGGGTCCGAGCTGTCGGCGCGCATGGCCAGCGCGCGCCGTCCCAATGCCTCCACATCCGCCACCACGGTCAGTGCCGCGGTCTCGTTGGCGATATAGCTGATGGCGACGTCGTAGCCTTGTGCGGCGGCCAGCCGAGCGGTGGCGGCACCCACGCCGCGGCTTCCACCGGTTATCAGGATCAAGGGCGCCTGCGGGATGTCAGCCATTGGGAATATTCTCCTGGGCAGTTGATGGGTCAGCCGATGATGAAGGTGCCGCTGGCGATCACGGTGCACGCCAAGACCCGGCGGGCGGTGAGCGTCTCGCCAAGAAACAGGTAGCCGATCAATACCGCGAACAACACGCTGGTCTCGCGCAATGCCGATACCGCGCCCAGAGGCGCTTCGTTCATGGCGTAGATGACAATTGCATAGGCGATCAGCGAGACCAGCCCGCCGACCGACGCGGCGAGTATCCCGGGCCGGACGGAGAATAAGCTGCGGGCGTCGCGCAGGCCGATGTACACGAGAGGCATCAGCACACCCCACGCGGCGCACATCCACACCGTGTAGGCGAGCGGCGCGCCGGAAAGCCTGGCGCCCATGCCGTCGACGACGCTATAGGCCGCGATGAAGCAACCCGTTCCCAGCGCATAGGGCAGGCTGGGAACCGACAGGCTGCGTCCACGGAAGGCCAGGGAAATGATGCCGCCGGACACCAGGCCGATACCGAGCAGCTCACCGGGGGTAATGTTTTCTCCGGCAAAGATCGCCGCCCCCAGGGTGATCAACGCCGGTGACGATCCGCGGGAAATCGGATAGATCTGCCCCAAGTCGCCGACCCGGTAGCTGCGCACCAGGAACAGGTTGTAGCCCACGTGCAGCAACGCCGAAAGCAACCCATAGCCCCAGCTGGCCGGCGCCGGTGGCACCATGAATATCGCGGCGATGGCACAGACGATGGCGATGACGATACACATGACCGTCATTGACCAGAGTCGATCGGCGCCGCCACGCAGCAAGGCATTCCAGCTGGCATGCAGGAGCGCGGCGAACAGGACCAGCAGGACGATATGGGTAGGCATGGTCGCCATTCTAGGCAGCGCGACGGCCGGGCGACAGAGAAGTCTCCTCATTGGTTCATGAGCAAAATCTCATGTATCAGTCGTAGACGTGTTGAACCTTCAACGCCTCGCTGGCCAGCCATTGGCGGAAGCTGACGATGTGCGGTTGCGATTCGATGCCCTTGGGACAGACAAAATAATAGGCAAGCGGTGACGCAAACGGCACATCGAACAGCCGCACCAGGCGGCCGTCGCTGATTTCGGTTTCAACATGGCCGCTACGCACCAAGGCAACACCTTGGCCGAGCAACGCGGCCTCCACTGTCATGTTGGTGTCGCCGAACCTGACGCTCTCCTTGAGCGGCGACAATTCCAACCCAACCTTCTGAAACCAGTCCTCCCATTTTGGTACCAGCTCGGCGCCGTCACGGGTCAGCAGCGGGTAATGCAGCAGTTCGGCGGGGCTGTGTGGCATGCCCAAGCGCTGCAGCAGATCGGGGCTCGCCACCGGAAACACCTGCTCGCCGAACAGGAATTCCGAATACAGGCCGGGATAGTTGCCTTTGCCAAGCCGGATCGCAACATCGGCTTGGGCGTTGGAGAAATGGATGATCTTATCGGTGGTGTCCAGCGCGACCAACAGTTCCGGATAATGGCGGGAAAGCCCCGGCAAGCGCGGCAGCAGCCATTTCAGCGCGAAGGAATACGTGGTGCTGACTTCGAGCCTGACCCTGCCTTTCTGCTCGCGCAGATCGCCCAGGGTCGCTTCCAGGCTCATGAAAAATTCCCGCACGATGGGCGCCAGCGTAGCCCCCGCTGCCGTGAGGGTCAGTGACTTGCCACGCTCGAACAACTGCAACCCCCAAAGCGCCTCCAGGTGCTTGAGCTGGTGACTGACTGCGCTCTGCGTCACGTGCAGCTCCTGCGCGGCCGCGGTGAACGTGGGGTGTCGGGTGGCGACTTCAAAGGCACGCAATGTGGCGGTCGGCGGCAGGTCTCTCATGTATAGGTATCCCGGCAATTCGGCGCAAAAGCAAATCATGAACGTTAGCTCATGATAGAGCCAGGGCCTGGAGTCGGGGGCGCTTTCTACGCGATGGTCCGATGGGTAGGCAATGATTGCGGTTCAGGTATTCAGCTATGAATGGGCAAGCTCACCCCAAAAGCCACAAAAAAGCCACCGCAGACTTTGTTGAACCGGCGCCCGGTTCGAGCCAGCCAAGGCCTGACCCGGTGAGCTGCGCTGGCGACAAAGTATTCAACGATGAATTCGACCACGGCGTAAGTCAGCGCAATGGTGAGTGTCTGCGCAATGATATTGCGGTGCGGATCAAGGAAGGGCGGGATGAACGCGGTGAACAGCAGCAGCGCCTTGGGATTGGAGATGGCCGATACCAAGCCTTGGCGGAACAGCGACCACCGTCGAAAGCCTTCGTTACTCGTCGCGTCGAGACTGACGGGCGGGGATCGCCACAGACCGAAGCCCAACCAGATCAGGTAGAGCCCGCCAACGATCTTCAGTGCCGTGAACCAAGTGGCGGATGCCTGGATCAGCGCACCCAGCCCCAATGCGCAAAGCGAAAGCACGACTGAAAAGCCGAGTACGCCGCCTGCGATAGTGAACAACGTCTTGCGGGTTCCATGGATTGCCCCATGGGTAAGCGCCAACAACGCATTGGGGCCTGGCGCTACCGCAATGCCGCAGCAGGTGAGCAGATAGAGCAACCAAGTCTCAAATGGCATGATCCAGTCCAGGTGTGGTGATCCCGAGCACATCCTGCGGGTGAACAGCGATCATGGAAAGCGCTTAATCCACTTCACCGCCATTTGGCTAACCAATAGAGGGAACCGCGGCGGCGCAGCGGTGACCTTGGAACCGTCAGGCCTTGTACCGCTCAGCCACCGCCGATTGCTTGATCTGCCCCAGCAACCCTTGGCGCGCGGCCTGCAACGCATCCCAGCGAGCGCCGTCCTGCAGTGGCGGAATGGTCACCGGTTCGCGACGATCGAAGCCGATCAGCGCCGCGTCGACCAGATCGTCCACTTCCATGATTTCACTCAGCGTATTGACGTCGATGCCCGCGCGTTCCCAGATTTCGGTCCGGGTAGCCGCCGGCAGGACGGCTTGCACGTAGACGCCCTTGGGGTTGAGTTCGAGGCTGAGCCCCTGGGAGAGGAACAACACGAATGCCTTGGTCGCGCCATATACCGACATGCCGAATTCCGGCGCCAAGCCGACCACCGAGCCAATATTGATGATCGCGCCGTCGCCGGCCTTTGCCAGGCGTGGAGCGACGGCGCTGGCGAGCCGTACCAACGCGGTGGTGTTGAGCGAAACCAGGTGCGCGACGCTGTCGGTGGTCTGTTCGATAAAACTGCCGGATTGGGCCGCGCCCGCGTTGTTGATCAGGATGCCGATACGGTCGTCATCTCGCAGGCGCGCTTCGACCCGGTTCAAGTCAGCGGATTGGGTGAGGTCGGCCTGGAGCACATCGACGGTAATATGGTGTTCGTTGCGCAGCTCGGTTGCCAATGCTTCCAGCCGGGCGTTGTCACGGGCCACCAGCACGAGATCGTGGCCGCGTTGGGCAAAGCGCTTGGCATAGACAGCGCCGATACCGGTGGAAGCGCCAGTGATGAGGACGGTTTTGCGAGTGGTCATGGTGTCGGTCTCTTCAGGGATTAAGACGTGCGATCAACGGCGGGGTTTTTCGCCGCCGTTGGCGGTCCACACCGAGCTTAGGGGGGGCGTGTGGGTTGGTTGTTAGGATGATGACCGAAATCTAAGATGTCAATGAATTTGATTATGGTCGGCATCTATGTATGATGCGAGGCATGATTCGAGCGGTACGAGGTGATGAAAAATGAGAGTGACTAAGGCTCAGGCACAGGCAAACCGGCAACATATCGTCGAGACGGCGTCTGTTCTGTTTCGTGAACGTGGCTTTGACGGCATCGGTGTGGCGGACCTGATGGCCGCCGCCGGCTTCACTCACGGTGGTTTCTACAAGCATTTCGGTTCGAAAGCCGACCTGATGGCGGAAGCCGCCGCAGACAGTCTTTCGCGCTCATTGACCAGCGCAAGCAAACTGGATGTCGCGGGTTTTTTCGCCATGTATGTCTCGCGCGAGCACCGCGATGCGCGGGGCAACGGCTGCACGATGGCGGCATTGTGCGGCGACGCGGCGCGTCAGGACGATGAGGTGAAAACCACGTTTGCCACTGGATTGGAGGGCACCCTGGCTGCACTGGAGGAAAAGCTCGGGGCGACAGAAGAAGGGGGCCGGGCAGCGATGATCAACCTGTTCGCCCAGGCCGTCGGCGCAGTCATGCTGTCGCGGGCCTGTCCGGATGATGCTCCGTTGGCGGATGAGATACTGCAAGTCTGCCGTGATCGGATCCTGGCGTTATTGCCCGCGTCCGAACCCGTGTAAAGCCAGCGGTAGCGCAATGCGCTACCGCTGGCCGGATCAGAAAATGAACTTGAACAAGGCTATGACCACGATCAGGCCGATCAGGAAAATGATCCCAACGGTACCACCAAGAAATTTCAACATAGGAACGCTCTCATCGGATGGGCTTAGTTTTCTAGACCCTTGGCGAGCGCGCGCGGTTCGTTAAATTTTCGCAATGAATCGATGCTATGAGGGGCAGGGCTGTCAGTGCACCGCGAGGGACCTCGGGATGGAAACGTGTTCGAATTTCGAAACGGTCTTGATCCAGTAGCGCCGGTATTCGGTCTTGTCCGGTGCCAGTGGTTTATGGCTTGACCAAGGGTGTTCCGCCTTCAGACTGGCTCGATAAGCTTCCCATTCCTTCTGCTCGGCCACTTCCCGGGCCTTGGTTCGGTCATCGAACCAACCCAGGACGTACGCATCGCTCTGGTCCGTACCGCTCGCTATCAGCAGATATATGTCTGTCATTACCGGTTCCCGCCGCCATCCAGCTACCCAGTCGCTGGGCTCTTGTCATGGGTATCGGCCGCAGGCCCGGTTTTTTAAGCAGATTGATAAAAAACGGGTCGAGGCGCCACCGATCAAACATCCTTCGTTTGGGCCAGATGTGTCATCAGCCGTTCGCGAAAACGCCTGACACTTTGCCGCTCAGACGTCCGGCCCAACGGGCCCAGGAGGCAGAGCTTGGCATCAGTGCGTAAGAGGGTTGGGGTGGGACGGACCAGGTTGCTCGTCTGCAAGTGATCGCCGAGCAACCGCGACCGGGCCAGGGCGACACTTTGGGCGACCCATGACTTGCTCTCATTGGTCCTTTCGCGACCTCGGGGAGAGGAGGGAACGGCTCGTCAATCAAATGTACTTAGGTGTACATTTAGCGGTCATCCGAGTACATTCGCGTTACGTATGTTCAATAAGGTGGATGCAAGATGCCCCAGGTGGGAAAGGCGCGTGGCAAGGCCCAGGACGCAGGTTGGCGAGGGTCGCCCGAAGGGTGGCTGGAAGCGGCCTATGAGGCTTTGAAGGAGTCCGGCATCGATGCGGTCCGGGTCATGCCGTTGGCCAAACGCCTAGGTTTGTCACGCACCAGCTTCTATTGGTTTTTCGAGGATCGCGAACAGTTGCTGGCGGCCTTGCTGTCGCGCTGGCGCGAAACCAACACCGGGGGTTTGATCCGGCAAAGCGAAAGCTACGCCGAGAGCATCTCCGAGGCGATCCTGAATGTTTTTGAATGTTGGCTCAATCCGCGATTGTTCGATTCTCAGTTTGAATTTGCGGTGCGCAGTTGGGCGCTCCAGTCCGCAGACGTCGCGCAACAGGTCGCCATTGTCGACGAGCAACGTATGGGCGCCCTGGCAAGCATGTTCAAGCGCTTCGGCTACGACAGCCAGGGGGCCGACGCACGGGCTCGGACGATTTATCTGACGCAGATCGGCTACATCACCATGAACACCAGCGAGCTGATCACCGTGCGCTTCCAGCGCATCCCGCATTACGTGAGCATTTTCACCGGCAAGGTGCCCAAGCAGCGTGAGCTGGATCGGTTTTATGGCAAATTCGGCTATGCCGAAAAAGAGTCAGGGGTGTTCGTGCCGCTGATGGAAACCTTTGAAGAAACGGCTGAAAAATGAATGAAGTGACGCTGGGAATCGTCGGCGGAACGGGGTGGTTGGGCGCGGCGATTGCCAAGGCCGTGTTGGCGAAGGCCTGGTTGCCGGCGGGTAATCTGATTATTTCCAATCGCTCAGGTGCCCATCCATTGGCGAAGCAAGGCGTTTGCCTGGTCACCGATAACCAGGCACTGGCGGATCGCAGCGACGTCATCATCATCGCAGTAAGACCCGAGCAATTCGCCAGCCTGACCCTCGACGCATCGGGCAAGACGGTGATCTCATTGATGGCCGGGATCACGGCGCAGGCAATCGCCGCACGGACCTTGGCCTCAAGAGTCGTGCGGGCGATGCCCAACGCGGCGGTGGAAATCGGGCAGTCCTTTACGCCTTGGTATTGCGCTGGCGCGGTGGAACCGATGACGAAGACCCTCATTCAGCAGTTGTTCGAATGCGTGGGCACTGCTGCAGAGGTCCAGCAGGAAGACTTTATCGATTATCTCTCCGCGCTTTCGGGCACCGGCCCGGCCTTTCCTGCCTTGTTGATGACAGCGTTGGCGAATCAGGCGATGGCAGCCGGTATCCCCGGCGAGATTGCGCAGCTTGCCGCAAGCAATGTCGTGATCAACAGCAGCCAGTTGCTGGCCACCCGCGACGCCCAGCAAATGATCGATACTCTGGTTGCCTACCGCGGCGTGACAGCCGCCGCCTTGCAATCGATGACCCAGGGGCATTTCGAGGCGCAGGTGGGAAGGGCATTGCAAGCGGGCGCCGCCGTGGCGCGCAAAGGGCTTCAAGCCTGACCCCAAGAGTCCCGCGTCCGCAAAACCCTTGTGGGAGCAAGCTCGCTCCCACTTCAGTTTTCAGCAATTGAAAAGATCATGTTGGGCACGGCTTCAGATGTCCTTGACCAGCCGCAGCGCATCATAGATGGCCGCGTGGGTATTACGCGCCGACACGGCGTCGCCGATCCGGAACAACTGGAAGCGGCCCTCGGGGTTGGTCACGATGTTCTGGGGGTTCCCTGCGATCAGGTTGTGCTGTTCGACCGCGCCGTTGTTGCTCGAATATGGGCGCAGTTCGAAGTACAGATCGTCCAGCGGCAGGGTGCCATGGTTGACCACCACCTGATCGACCACGCGCTGCTTGTGCACCTGGCCGTAATCGCTACCGAAGTGGGCAACCAGCTGCCCGTCGCGTTGCTCCACCGAGTCGACCCGATACGTGACCGTGAACGTGACGTTCAGGTCTTGCAGGCTGCGCATGTACGGCACCAGGTTCATCGCCATCACCTCCGGCGAAAACGACCGGTCCGGCGTGACGATCTCCAGTTTCGCGCCGCTGTTGGCGATGACCTCGGCGGCCTGGAGCGCCGCGTGGTCGCCGGCGTCATCGAAGATCAGCACGTTCTGGCCAGGCTTGACATCGCCGCAGATGATGTCCCAGGTCGACACCACCAGCTCATTGCCTAGCTTGAGCACCTCGGTATGGGGCAAGCCGCCTGTGGCAACGATCACCACATCCGGTTCTTCGGCCAGGACCGTCTCGGCTTCGGCCCAGGTGTTGAAGTGGAACCTTACGCCCAGCCGTTCGCACTGCGTCATGCGCCAATCGATGATGCTGATCATCTCGCGCCGCCGTTCGCTTTGCGCGGTCAAGCGGATCTGCCCCCCGGGCTGATCCGCCACTTCGAACACCGTGACGTCATGGCCGCGTTCGCCGGCCACCCGTGCTGCTTCCAAGCCCGCCGGGCCGGTGCCGATCACCACCACCTTGCGCTTGACCGATGCCTTGGGAATCTCATGGGGCATGGTGGTTTCGCGGCCGGTGGCGGCGTTGTGGATGCAGTACGCCGCGCCGCCCTGATAGATACGGTCCAGGCAGTAGTTGGCGCCAACGCAAGGACGGATCTCTTCTTCACGTTTTTCGATGATCTTGCGCACGATGTGCGGGTCGGTCATGTGGGCGCGGGTCATGCCGATCATGTCCACCTTGCCAGAGGCGATGGCGTGTCGCGCCGTGGCGACGTCCGGAATCTTGGCCGCATGGAACGTCGGGAAACCGGTTGCCGAGCGGATCTCCCCGGCAAAATCCAGGTGCGGCGAGTTGCGCATGCCCTGGATCGGTATCACGTCGGTGAGGCCCGCATCGGTATCGATATGACCGCGCACGACGTTTAGGAAATCCACCAGGCCGCTGTCCTTGAGCATGTGGGAAATCTGGATGCCGTCGCTGAAACCAAAACCGCCGGGAAGATCCTCGTCGCCGGTGTAGCGCACACCAAGGAGGAAGTCCTCGCCGCAACGCTGGCGGATACCGCGCAACACATCGAAGGTAAAGCGCATTCGGTTTTCCAGGGAACCGCCGTAGGGCCCATCAAGCTCATTGGTCAGTGGCGACCAGAATTGATCCATGAGGTGCCCGTAGGCCTGCAACTCCAGGCCATCAAGTCCCGCGGCTTTCATGCGCTCGGCGGCATCGACGTAATCCTTGATGATGCGGTCGATGTCCCAGTCTTCCAGCTTTTTCGGAAACGCCCGGTGGGACGCTTCGCGGCGATGGGACGGCGAGACAACCGGCAGCCAGTCGGCCTTGTCCCAGCGCGTGCGGCGTCCCAGGTGGGTGAGCTGGATCATCACCGCCGCGCCGTGTTCGTGGCACTCATCGGTCAGGTCTTTCATCCATTTGACCACTTCGTCCTTGTACGCCAGCACGTTGTTGAATACCGGCGGGCTATCCCGAGAAACGGCAGCGGAGCCGGCAGTCATGGTCAGCGCCACGCCGGCCTTCGCCCGCTCGACATGATAGGCACGGTACAGATCCTTCGGCATGCCATCGACGGGATACGCGGGCTCATGCGAGGTGGTCATGATCCGATTCTTGAGCGTCAGATGCTTGATTTTGTAGGGCTGCAGCAGAGGATCGCTGGACATGGTGTTGCTCCGGGAACAGAACATCAGGCTGGGTTTTGACATAACGGTATGTTGAATGTTCAGTTGTGTCAACGAGTGGGACACATGTGTACATTGTTCTTGCGTGGCAGGAAAACCAGGATTACCATCCAGTCGAAACAGGGGGATTCGGCACGTGCGGCCGCTCGCCTGCATCAGCGTGGTGGCGCGATGGGTGCCTCCCACGCAGCGGTGGATTCAGGGTTTGCCCCCAACGGTCTGGAGGCTGGGCGGATTACCTGCTGAAGGGGGATTTGTTCGAGGCTTTGCCGGCACGCGAGAAAGCGCTGTGAATCAGCCGGTCATTGCGGTTGGAAACGCCAAAGGGCGGAGGAGGGCCGAAAACACAAGTCCCTGTATTTTGATAACTAGAACTTACCGGATGGCCGCTTGCGGTCGTGATGGAAAATGAATGCTTCTGCTGCCCTGCCAATAACTATTAATACAGTCTGCGGAGATGCACATGATGACGTTATCCAGTAAAAATTTTATCGGCTGGTTTGCAGGCCTTGCATTTGCCTGCGGCAGTCTGATCGCTCAGGCCGATGAACCCGCGCCCATCCGCATCGGCTGGGTGAACTGGTCGGATACGGAGATCGCGGTGAAACTGGCGAACACCGCGTTGCAGGATCACCTCAAGCAACCGGTCAAGTTGGTGCTGGCCGATATCGGCATCCAGTTCCAGGCCCTGGCCAACGGCAATATCGACCTGATCCCGATGGTCTGGCTGCCCAGCACCCACAAATCGTTCTATGACAAGTACAAGGACAGGCTCGAAGACCTCGGCGTGCTGTACGAAGGCCGGATCGGCATGGCGGTGCCCACCTCCATTCCAACCAGCGAGATCGCCAGCGTCGAAGACCTCAACAAGCCTGAAGTGCGGGAAAAACTCGGCGGCAAGATCCTCACTTCGGAAGTGGGCAATGGTCAGTACAAGCTGACGGAAAAAGCCATCGAGCAATACAAGCTCGACGGCTACAAGATGGTCGCTTCTTCAGAGTCCGGGATGCTGAGTGAATTGGATCGCAACCTCAAGCGTGACAAATGGTCACTGGTCAACGCCTGGAGCCCGCACTGGATGTTCGCCAAATGGCCGCTGCGCTACCTGGATGATCCGAAGCAGATTTTCGGTGGCGCTGAGCAGATCCACGCCTTCGCACGCAAAGGTTTCAGCGCGGAGCACCCTGATGTGGCCCGATTCTTCGCCAACTTCAAGATTCCGAAAGCGGACCTTGAGAAGTTGATGGCGGACGCCCGTGACAGCTCGGCGGACAAGGTGGTGGCAGAATATTACGCAGCCAACAAACCGCGTTTCGAAGCGATGTTTGGCAGCCAGACGGCGTCCGCGACACCAGCCCAGTGATGGCCGTTGCTGTCCGATAGCTGTTGCAGTCCGGTGCCCTTGGTCGAGAGCCAAGGGCGCTGCTGGATGAGTCCTTGTTCTATTCAGAGGCTGAGCGATGACGGTCACGACATGGGATATCAAACCGGATGAGGAACCGCCCGTCAGGTTGAAGTCGGCCTCGACCGAGGCAGGTGCGCGCGGTGCATGATCATGACGCCCCGCGACCGCGCTTAGGTATCGTCCTTTGCCTTCTGTCCATGCTGATCTTTGCAGCTCAGGATGGGGTCACCAAAGTGCTGGTCAAGGAGCTCCCGATCGCACAATTGGTGATGGTGCGTTATTGGGTGTTCCTGGCTTTTGCTGTCGGTTATAGCGCCTATCAGGGCAGCCTATGGACCGCTTGCCGAAGCCGCCATCCCTACCAGCAGATCATTCGTGCGCTCATTGGCGTGGGTGAGAGCGCCTTGTTCGGATTGGGGCTGCGCTATCTGGGACTCGCTGAAATGCATGCCCTGTACGCGGTATTCCCCTTGATGACACTGGCGTTGGCGGGGGCGTTTCTAGGGGAGTTCATTGGCGTGCGTCGATGGGTTGCCGCCGCCATTGGCTTCACGGGGACGCTGGTTATCCTTCGTCCCGGCTCCAGTGTTTTCGAACTGGCGGCGCTGATTCCGCTGTTGTCTGCCTTGGGTTTTGCGATTTTCAGCGTGCTGACCCGACGAATCAGCCGGGGGGACTCGTTCGCGACGAACATGCTTCACATGGGTTTTTTCGGCGCGATAGCAATCACCTTGTTGGGTCTACCAGGTTGGGTAGCACCGAACCCGGCGCAATGGGGCCTGATAGGTGTGCTCTCCATGACCGGTGTGGTGGCCCAGCTGTTATTGCTTCAGGCGCTGAAGGTTGCAACGGCAGCCACACTTCAACCGTTCAATTATTCTCTTCTGGTGTTCGCTACGCTGATTGGCCTATTGGTATTCGGCGAGCTGCCCGACACATGGACAGTCGTAGGGGCCTTTCTGGTAATTGCCGGCGGGATGTATGCGATCAAGGCAAAAGGGTAGTGATTCCATCAAACCCATAATCCTGTGGGAGCGAGCCTGCTCGCGAAGAGGTCGGCACGTTCAGCTCCTTCGCTGATTGTGACGACGCTTTCGCGAGCAGGCTTCCCACATTTGATCTTCAGTGGACTTAAGCCCAGTTTAGAACTTGAAGCGTCCCACCAAGCCCTTGAGCTGTCCGGAGATATCCGTCAAACGCCCCGAACCGGTTTGTGCGGTGTGAGCAAACTCTTCAACCAGCTGCGCATCGGAGTGGATCTGCGCGATGTGCCGGTTGATGTCTTCGGCCACTTGGTGCTGTTGTTCCGCGGCGGTGGCGATCTGCGTGTTCTGGTCGCGGATCGAGTCCACCGAGGTGCGGATCTTGTCGAAGCTGTCGCGGGCCTGCTGGATGCGCTCGACGCTGGTTTGCGACACGTGCAGGCTGTTCTGCATCTGTTGCGTCACTTCCTGGGTGCGCCGGGCGAGGTTGCCGAGCAAGCTGTCGATCTCGCCGGTGGAGTCAGCGGTGCGCCGCGCCAGGGCGCGTACTTCGTCGGCCACCACGGCAAAGCCGCGGCCTTGGTCGCCGGCGCGTGCGGCTTCAATCGCCGCGTTGAGGGCCAGCAGGTTGGTCTGTTCGGCGATCGAGCGAATGGTGTCCAGGATCGTGTTGATGTTCTTGCTGTCCTGTTCCAGCGCCTGCATGGTCTGGGTCGACTGCTGCAATTCTTCACTGAGCCTCAACACGCTGCCCGTGGCTTCGCCGATGTGGTGCTGGCCGTCGTGTACATCCCGATAACCGGTGTCCGCGCTGACGGCGGCCTGGCTGCACGAGCGGGCCACTTCGTTGGCGGTGGCGACCATTTCGTTGAACGCGGTGCTCACCAGCTCCACGGCCTGGCGCTGGCGCCCGGCGGCTTCGTTCATGTTCTGTGCGACGTCGCGGGTGTCCGCGGCTGCGGTTTGCAGGTCGGAGGAGGCGCTGCCGATGCGTTGAACCAGTTGCGCAATCATGCCCAGGAACTGGTTGAACCAGCTTGCCAGGGTGGCGGTTTCATCCTTGCCCTGTACAGCGAGTTGGCGGGTGAGGTCGCCTTCACCTTCAGCGATTTCCTGCAGGCCGTTGGCAACGCCGCGGATCGGCCGGACGATAACGCTGGCGAAGCTGGCGCCGACGATTGCGAAGACCACGGCCAGCGCGGCGGCGATGATAGCGATCAACCAGGTCAGGCTCGCGGCTTCGGCCATCACCTCGTCACGCTTGATCAGGCCGATGAACCGCCAGCCCAGGCTTTTAGAGGTGACGATGTTGGCCATGTACGGCACGCCGTCGATCTCGATCTGGGTAGCGCCATCGCTGCTCTTGGCCAGTGCTGCGTAGTTGGGACCGAGGTCGGCCAAGGGTTTGAAGTTGTGCTTGGCGTCGGCGGGGTCCACCAAGACGTTGCCGCTACCTTCCACCAGCATCAGGTAGCCACTGTCGCCCAGCTTGATGTTCTTCACCAGTTCGGTCAGTTGCTTGAGCGACACGTCCAGGCCCACCACGCCAACCAGCTTGCCGCTGGCATCGGCGACGGTGTGCACGATGCCGATCAGCGACACGTCGTCGGGAGCCCAGTAGTAGGCATCGGTCTTCACGGTGGTGCCCGGCGCGGCAACGGCAGCCTTGTACCAGGGGCGCTGGCGCGGGTCGTAGTTGGAGATTTTCGGATCATCCGGCCAACTGGCGTAGCCACCGTCCGCCAGGCCCAGGGATAGGTAGGCGGTGGTCGGGTGGCTCTTGGCGAACCGATCGAAGATATCCAGCAGTTGTTTGTTGTTCTCGGTAAGAGGAATTTGCGCAGCATCAGCGCCGGAGTAGTTCTTCAGGTCTTTGGCCGCGACGATCCGCGGGTCCTTGGCGAAGAATTCAACGTTCTGCATGATGCCGTCGAAGAACTGCTTCATGCCGTTGTCGATCTGGCGGATTTCGCGGCTGCTGCTGTCCAGGAAGTTGGCTTGTGCCGCATCGCGCAGGTTCATCACCACGAGCACCGCCACCAGGATAACCGGGAGGCAGGCAATGGTTGCGAACGCCCAGGTCAGCTTCTGTTTGATATTCATGACTTCTCCCGCGGGTATTTATCGGTATTGGAACGGCGGAAACATTAGCGGTGAGCATTGCGAACTGTGAAACGGAAAGCGCCCATGCCTACATCCACGCTATCGACCAAGGTCGTATTCCCTTGAGAGCACCATTTGTCGGACGTCGTTAATGCCGATGGTTATGTCGCGGGAACGCAAGCCGCTCCTGCGGTTAATCCGCAAGATGGCATGCTCCGGGCTTTGCGCCGGCTCCCCACCAGATCGCCTTCCTGCATCCGAGGCCCCATGCCAAGCGCATTCGAAAGCGTACTCAAGAACAAGAACATGGCTTATCGGCCCCAAGGGACTGCGTCGGTCAGCCAGGCGCCGGTGCGCGTCGCGTTTGTGCTGATGGACAACTTCTCGATGATGTCCTTCACCGGAGCGGTGGACGCACTGGTCACCGCCAACCTGATGAACGACACGCCACTGTATGAAGTGCTGACCGTAGGCGCTTCGGGCGGGCAGGTGACGAGCGACCTGGGAATCGTCATCTCAACCGATCTTGAGCTGGCGCAGTTGCCGGACAACCTGGACGTGCTGATTGTCGCCGGCGGCTTTCGCGTGAAGCTTGCGGGTACGCCATTACTGCGGCGCAAGCTGCGCGCCAATGCGGCTTGCGGAGCGTGGTTGGGCGGGTTGTGGAATGGCGTGTTTTTCGTAGCCGAGGCGAACCTGCTCGACGGTTTCGAATGCGCGGTCCACCCGGAAAGTCGCGCAACGATGGCTGAGATGTTCCCTGGCGTGAAAGTGTCCAGTCGCGCTTATGTCGTGGACCGTGAGCGGGTCAGTTGCGCGGGCGCCAACAGTTCGCTGCGCATGATGCTCCAACTGATCCGCCGCACGGGCGGGGAGACGCTGGTGGGAGCCATCGAAGAGATCCTTCGCTGCGATGAGTCAGGGGATGACGCCTCGGATCTGCCGCCAATCTTCGTCGAGACGGACCCGACGCTGCCGGAAAGCCTCAAGCTGGCGCTGGAACTGATGTGGCAGAACGTCGAGGAGCCGTTGACGATCGATGAGCTGGCGGCGTGCGTCAAGGTTTCCAAACGCCAGCTGGAACGGCGGTTCTGCCGGTTTCTCGGCGCGACCCCGACGCGTTATTACCTGGAGCTGCGCCTGACCCGTGCACGCCAGCTGATCCAACAGACCAACCGCTCCGTCACCGAGATCGCCGTCGCGACGGGTTTCGTCAGCTCACCGCATTTCCAACGACGCTTCCGGGATTTTTTCGGCGTACCGCCTGGCAGCTATCGCTCGACGTTTGGACGCAAGCAGATATCGCCGTGAGCCTTGTCAGGCGGTACGCATTTTCTGAACGAAGTACAAGGCGATACAACCCGTGGCGCACAGCCAGATGATCGAGCCGCAGGCGGCCGTTATCAGGGAGAAGTCAGAGTCGAGCTCGACCATCCCCGGCACGGCGTAGGCGAACCAAAGCAAGGAGATGAGGACATAGGCCAGGGACGACATCAGGAGTTCGAAGATCTTTCTTGCGTGCATTGCAATTCCCCGCCCGTCGTGAAAGACGGGTGTTCAAGCTATCGGTCAGGTTGGCTTTTTTTCTGTCTGGGCAGAAATAAAAGAGTCTTAAGGCGGCGGATGGCGAGCGGTTGCGAGCCTCGTCGATCAACTGCACAGACATTCCATGTCAGAAAGCTTCCAGGAAACGGCTTTGGTTCAGCCCTGGTCGTCCAGCAGATTTTCGATTGGCACTTCTTCCATTTGCGAGGCGGTCAGGGTAGTGCCTTTGCAGAGCACCTTGCCCACTTCGCCAGCGATCGAGCCCTCGACGATGCGGCCCTGCATCTGGTCGAAATCAGCCTTTTCCAATCCCTCGACGCTGTTATACATGCCCATGTGACGGACATTGCGACTGGCGCAATCAAGTTCAAGCTTTGTGTAATTGGTGAAATAGGCACCGGTTCTTTTTACCGTGGCCTGTACAGCCGAACCACTTTCAACGAACGAGACGATGGCGTATTCGGCATTCGAATCATCGTAGCTGTACTGAATTTTATGTACGTCCGCTGCGGCTGGGTAAGCGGTCAGGACGGCGACCAGTGAAACAATCCTTTTCATTTCTTTCTTCCGTGATTGGCCTGCAACAAAGAATGATGGCCAAGTGAGATCATTCTGCTTGGCTTGTCGGCCCGAGTCAACATTGCAAGACGATGACAAAATTGACCGTTGGTCGGGCGGCGACGATCGTGCGGAACTTTAATCTTTTGATACATAACTCGCAATGGAAGGAACATAGTCCACCAGCAACGCGACGACAATCGCGCCTGCGGAAATCAAAAACAGCAGCCCATGATGCCCGCCGCTGGCGTTGAACAGCGCCGAATACGCAAAACCCGCCACCGCCTGAAATGTGGCGAATGAAACGGTCGCCCGGCTCCAGGCGACTTGCTGGCCATGATGGTTCGGTACCAGTTCATGCACCCGGGCCAGGGCCAGCGGCACGATGCCCGGTGGGAACGAACCGATGACCACAGCCAGCAGCGCCAACGCCAGGAATGAATGGGCGGTCGCCAGCAAGACAAGGGCAGTCGCCTGCACGGCCAGCACCCATCGGATGCTTTTGCGCGCGCCCAGGTGGTCCGCCAGGAAGCCATAGGTCACCGGGCCGATAATCGCCCCCAAGCCGTACATCACCCATACCAGCGCACCGACATGGGCGCCGGCCTCAAGGCCGCGGGCGACATAGTCCACCAAAACACCATCGCCGGGACCAACCCCGCCGCCATGAATGCGTACTGTGCAAACAATTGATGGACGGCGCGGGGCATGGGTGCTTTTTGCGTGTCATGTTTCACGCTCACGGCTGCCTGGGGCAGATCCTGCGGCCAGCCGAACCAGCTCAGCCCGGTCAGGACCAGTGACAGCACGCCGAGCCCGAGCCAGGTGGCTTCGAGGCCGAGGCTCAACAGCGGCGGCACAAGGGTTCCGGAGCCGGCGATGCCCAGCCCGATGCCCAGGAAAATCGCGCCACTGGCCAGCCCCCTGCGGGCGGCAGGTACATGGGGCAGCACGGTGGCCGCCACCAGCACCATGATCGCGCCGCCGGCGATGCCCGACAGCAATCGCCAAGCGAAATACCAAGCCACGGACACAGGAAAGGCACAGGCAAAAAACGCCGCCGTCACGGCCAGCATCATCAGTCGCAAGGCGTTTTTATGGGACAGTCGACGGGCCATCGGCCGGCCGAGCAGGGCGCCGATCAGGTATCCGACAAGGTTGGCGGCCCCGAGGTAGACCACGTCGCCGGGGCTGAACCAATGCGCTTGGATCAGCGGCGGAATCAAGGGGGTATATGCGAAGCGCGCCAGGCTAATGCTGACGAGGCTGGCACAGAGGCCAGCGAAAATCGGTAGCCAGATGCCCGTGGAAGATGAAGCGAGCGCCGCGGATGATGTACGCATGGTAGCGATCCCATAGAAGGTTTATGGCGCCCAGCATATCGGCTATCGTTGTTGCGTTTATGCAGCGATTACGCGGCGCAGCGATGCAATTTTGCATCGATAGGAGGACGGATGAATTGGGACGATGCGCGGGTATTCCTGGCGGTGTGTCGGGAGTCGACCCTGCGAGGGGCGGCGCGTGTGCTGGGGGTGGACCAGGCGACCGTGGGCCGGCGTATCGCCGCGTTGGAGAAATCCCTGAGCGCCGCGCTGTTTCTGCGCACACCCGACGGTTATGCCCTGACGTCAATGGGCGAGGCCGCGCTCAGGTCCGTGGAAAAAATGGAGCAGTCGGCCCTGGAACTGGAGCGTCGGATACAAGGACTGGACGATCGGCTGATGGGCAATGTGCGCGTCGCCACGACTGATTCATTGGCGATCGACTTCCTGATCCCGGCCATTGCCCGCCTGCATCAACGTCACCCGGACGTGCGCGTGCAGTTGGACGCCTCCACGCAGATCATCAGCCTGGTCAAGCGCGAAGCGGACGTTGCCGTGCGCAACACCCGGCCAGAAAACCCTGACCTGATCGCGCGGCGGATCGCGCGCTGGCCGGTGGGGTTGTTCGCGGCGCGCGAGTATGTCGATGTCCATGGGGAGCCGACGCCGGGCAGCGCGTTCGAGGGCCATGACCTGATTGTCTACCAGCCGTATTTGCAGGCGCGAAAAGATTTTACCCTGGTCGCCGAGCCGGTCAGTCGCGGGCGGATCGTTGCCAGCCTGAGTTCGAGCCTGTTGGTGCGTCGCTCGATTGCGGCGGGTATCGGAGTGGGGGAAATCCCGGTGTACATGGGCGAACGCGACGGGTTGGTGCGCCTATGGCCTGAGCGCACGCGACCGCTGCCGTACGAGGTCTGGCTGGTGACCCATGCGGACTTGCGCCACACGGCGCGGGTGCGGGCGGTGATCGATGAGATTGTCGCGGCGTTTTCCCAGGAAAACGAATAACGCTGGATAAGAGAACCTGTGGGAGCGAGCAAGCTCGCTCCCACAGGATGTCCCGCACACTGGCCTCACGGCATTTGCGGCAGTTCCTGCGGCCGCAGGTCAAATACCAGCACTTCGGCATCCTGGCCATTGCCCAGCGTCAGTACCTGTTCCTGGCGCACCCGCACGCCATCGCCTTCGTGCAACGGCACGCCATTGAGCTCTACGCTGCCCCGGGCCACGTGGACATAGGCATAACGATCGGCAGCCAACGTCAGCGTGGCGCTTTCCTGGCCGTCGAACAGCCCGGCATAAACCCGCGCGTCCTGGCGAACGTGGAGCGATCCCTGGGCCCCGTCCGGCGAAATGATCAATTGCAGGCGACCACGTTTCTGCTCGGTACTGAAATGTTCCTGCTGATAACGCGGCGTGGCGCCCACCACGTTGGGCACGATCCAAATCTGCAGGAAATGCACCGGCTCGTCGGCGCTGTGATTGAATTCACTGTGCGCTACGCCACTGCCAGCACTCATCAATTGCACATCACCGGGGCGAATGACCGAACCGGTGCCCAAGGTGTCCTTGTGCTCCAGCGCCCCTTCGAGCACGTAGGAGAAAATCTCCATGTCGCGGTGTGGGTGCTGGCCGAAACCTTTGGCGGCGGCGACCCGGTCGTCGTTGATCACCAGCAGGTCGGAAAAACCCTGTTGATTGAGGTCGCGGTAGCTGGCGAACGAAAAGGTGTGGAACGACGTCAGCCAGCCGTGACGGGCAGTACCGCGATCAGAAGCTTTGCGAAGGGTCAGCATTGAAATTCTCCTGGTTCAGTGGGCGGTGGCCGTGGCCGTTCGCCGGGTTCAGAAGAAGGTTAATGGTTATCGGATTGTTCAATAAGCAGGTGAATAGGGAAATACTGTCCGTTGTGAGTGGACAATCTCGCAGCGGGCGCTTCGCTTGGTCATAATGCCAACCGATGATCCTTGTGCAAGCGAACAAGCTCGCTCCCACAGGGTCCGGCATGTTCTTCTCGATCTTGGCGTCTTCCCATGAAAACCGTAGCAATGGTGCTGTTCCCCGATTTCCTGCTGCTCGACATGGCCGGGCCGCTTGAAGTGTTTTCCATCGCCAACCGTTTTCTTGCACCCGACCAGCACTATCAGTTGCTGACCCTGGGCACCGAGCGAGGTCCGTTGCGGGCGTCCAACGGTGTGACTGTCCATGCCGATATCCATATCGACCAGGCCTGGGCCGCCTACGACGTACTGCTCGTGCCGGGTGGTCCCGGTGCCTATAACGACCGGCACCCGGGCTTGCACACATGGTTGCGGGCGGCGGCGCCAAGGGCCACCTGCTATGGCTCGATTTGTACCGGCGCGTTTGTGCTCGGCGAAGCGGGGTTGCTCGATGGACACCGGGTTACCACCCACTGGCACTACACCGAGCGCTTGATCCAGCGTTTTCCCAAGGCATTGATCGAGACCGACAAAATCTTCTTGCGCGACCGACGGCTGATCACCTCCGGCGGTGTCACGGCCGGCATCGACATGGCCTTGGCCATCGTCGCCCAGGACCACGGCCGCAAAGTCGCGCTGGACGTCGCCAAAGTGCTGCTGGTGCTGATGAAGCGCCAGGGCGGGCAAGCGCAGTTCAGCCCGCTGGTGGCGACCGTGGCGGCCCAGGAGTCGGCGGTCACGCGGGTGCAGAACCACGTGATGGAGCATCTGGAGGAGCCCTTCACCGTGGAACGCATGGCGGCGGTCGCGGCCATGAGCACCCGGCATTTTGCCCGGCTGTTTGTCCGCGAAGTGAAGATGACGCCCATGGAATTCCTTCAAGGGGCGCGCATCGATCGGGCGCGTCAGTTGCTCGAATCCACCGACTTGCCGCTCAAGACCGTGGCGTTTCGCAGTGGCTTTGGCAGCGTGCGGCACATGCGTCAGCTGTTCAGCGAAAAGCTTGGCCTGACGCCGATCCAGTACCGCCAGCAGTTCAGTTGAGCCTCGGGTGTCCGTCCAGGGCACCGTGATGTCCGTGATGGGGCCTGTGCCAGCATTGTTATCGGGCGCAGGACTGCCAAGATTACCGCGAACCCTCTGGAAAGGATGCGCGAGAGCCAGGGCAGACGCGTGCGGCGCTTCGCAACGACATGCCTGGACCGGTCATCTGGCGCTGGATCGCTCATGAACAGTTTCGTCAAACCCTGCACCGGGCCAACGGTGTGCTTTGGCCCGTTCGTCTTTCACCGACAGCAGCGGCTGGTCTCTCGCGAAGGTCAACCTCTGGCATTGGGCGGTCGCGCCCTCGACATCCTGCAGATACTGGTCGCGCACGCCGGCGCTTTCGTCAGCAAGCAAGCGCTGATCGACCAGGTCTGGCCCGACAGCGTGGTCGAAGACATCAATCTGCGGGTGCACATCGCCGCGCTGCGACGGGCCTTCGGCGAGACGCGCGAAGGCAATCGCTACATCCTCAATCATCCTCGCCAGGGCTACTGCTTTGCGGTGCCCCTGACCCTGGAATCCGTGGGCGAGTCATCGAGCGCGGAGCCCTCCGAACGGCACAATCTGCCCGCCCGGCTGAGCCCGGTGATCGGTCGCGACAAAATCCTGGGCCGGCTGTTGGTGGAAGTGCCGCGCCAATCCTTGACCACCGTCACCGGCCCGGGTGGCATCGGCAAGACCACCGTGGCGTTGCGGGTGGCGGAACTGTTGCTGGAGCACTTTGCCGATGGCGCCTGGTTTATCGACCTGGCCGGCATCGGCGACCCGGCGCAGGTTGCGCTGCGGATTAAGCATGCCCTGGGCCTGGCGGACGGTTGCTTGGCCCAGCAGCTGCAAGCCCGTCGGATACTGCTGGTGCTCGACGGTTGTGAACAACTGATCGATACCTGCCGGGAATTGGCCTTGACGTTGCGCGCAGGGGCGCCTGGCGTATCACTGTTGGTGAGCAGTCGGGAAATCCTCAACCTGGCCGACGAAAACGTCGTGCAACTGTCCGGTCTGGGGATGGCGTCGGCCGATGAGTCCGATTATGTACTGGGGTGCCCGGCGGTGCAGTTGCTGGTCGAGCGGGTCGGCGCCCGCCAGCAGGGTTTCCAGCCGGCAGAACGCGACCTGGCGGCCCTTGCGCAGATCTGTCGGCGCCTCGACGGGTTGCCGCTTGCCCTGGAACTGGCAGCGGCCCAAGTCGATGTGCTGGGCGTGGCCGGGGTCCTGGAGCAGTTGGACCATGGTCTGTCGCTGCTGAGCCACGGACGTCGAACCGCCGTGCCTCGCCACCGTAGCCTGGAAGCTGCCCTGGATTGGAGCTTCGAGCGCTTGAGCCACGATGAGCGAACGGTGTTCCAACGCCTGGCGGTGTTCGAAGAACGGTTCAGCCTCAAGACCGCCCTGGCGGTGATCAGCTGCCCTGAAGTGGAAGCGGGACGATTGCCCTGGTTGTTGTCGCGGTTGGTCATCCAATCATTGGTGATGGTTGAGCAACGCGCCGAAGGGACGCGTTTCCATCTGCTGCGCACCACCCGCGCCTATGCTTTGGAGAAACTGCGTCACAGTGGGCAGTTGCCGCTTTGGCATCGGCGTTACGCACTGCAACAGGCGTGGCAAACCCGGTCAAGACCCGAGGCGCCCATCCAGCGTACGCAGCAGCGCGTCGGCTTGCTTTAGGTCGGGCGTGTCGAAGCCCTCATTGAAACGCCGATAGACGGGGCGCAGCAGATCCGCGGCGGCCTCATCCTGGCCACGCCGTTGCCACAGCCGCGCCAGGGAAAAGGCGCTGCGCAATTCCCACGCCAGCGCGCCTTGCTGCCGGGCGACGGCCAGGGCGGCGAGCAGTTGCTCTTCGGCTTGTTTTTCGGCCGATGGGTCATCCTGCGCCAACAGGGCTTCGGCGCTGGCTCGCAGGATCTCGGCGCAGCACCAGCCTGCGGCGCCGCTATGGGCGCGTTCGATCTGACCCGGTCCCACGGCATCCGCCCGCAGCGTCACGACGATGTCCTGCATCAAGCCGCTCTTGGTCGGGCAGGCCTCCAGGGACGCTCCATCGAACGCGTTCTCGTACTGGCAGGCCCACTCATGGAACAACATCACCGAATGCTTCCGGGCCTGGTGTTTCAACATACCGAGCCGTTCCCGTGCGATTGAATGTTCGCCGGTGTAATGGGCGATCAAGCAACCGCTGATCACCAGCGTGTAACAAATCGAAAGACCGTGATTGATCTGCAGGGCAATCTGCAGCGCGAGATTGGCGGTGCGCCGGGCTTTATCGGCGAACCCTTGCAGCCAGAGGATGCGCGCCAGGATTGTCAGCGCCGCCACGCTCTGTTCGTACTGCACGCCAAAACCGTGGGTGAAGCGGCCCAGGTGGCCGTTCTGGGCCAGGCGCTGGATGACCTGTTCGGCATCGCGCCGCGCCGCGCCCTGGTCGCCAATGAAATGCAACGCCAGCACCCGCAGGCGCTGGGTGCTCAGGGACAGCACCGGGTCGCCCGGGGGGCCCAGCCGGTCGAAGTCCTGGCATTGTTCCAGCGCCTGTTGGTAGCGGCCGCAACTGAGGTTGACGGCCATGTGGCCGGACACGGCCCGCAGCTCACCGGCCAGGTCGTGGCACTGCCGGGCCAGGCGCCGGGCCGTGACGAACACCTCGACCGTGGCCGGCGTGCCGCCCTCGGTGTGGTAGTTGAGACTGGCGTGGGCCAGTTCCAGCGCAAGGGTCAACCTGGGGCATGGCGAGGCGGTGCCGTGCAGCAGGGCCCGGGCTTTGCTCACGTAAAGGCCATGTTCCTTGAGCAGCGAGAGCTCCTGCCAGAGGGGCAGGCTACGGGCCGTCAAGCGGATCGCCACGGCGTGGGAGCCGTGGGCAGCCAGCCCCCGGTCCAACGCCGCACGGATGTCGTCTCGGTAGGACGCGTAGCGCGCGATCCAAAGCTGCGTCGGGGTGGCTTCCCAATCTTTTTCAGCCTGTTCCATCAACGTCAGGCAGCGTTCGGCGTGTCGCGCCTGGCTCGCGGCCAGTTCGCCTGTCTCCAGCAGTTTTTCCAACGCGTAGCTGCGCGTGGTGTCCAGCAGGCGGTAGCGCACCTCGTCGTCACCGATCTCCACGTTGAGCAGCGACTTGGCGACCAACTGGCTGACCGATACCAGCACCTGGTCGGGCGCGACATGTTGGCCGACGATGACGGCCGCCGCCGAGGCGAGGTTGAAACTGCCCATGAACACCGCCAGGCGCCGCAGGCAGGTCTGCTCGCAGGCAGTGAGCAGCGCGAAGCTCCAGTCCAGCGTGGCGCGCAGGGTCTGTTGTCGCGGTGCGCTGGCACGCTTGTCATGGTCGAGCAGTGCGACGCTGTCTCGCAGTTGCCGGCACAACTGCTCCAGCCCAAAGTGCCCGACCTGGGCAGCGGCCAGTTCGATGGCCAGGGGAATGCCGTCCAGGCGCTGGCAGATGTCGACGATCAGCGGCACCTCATGGTCGGTCAGCTCGAAGTCGTCCTGGCTGGCCATCGCCCGTTCAGCAAACAGTTGCAGCGCTGGATATTCCAGGGCCGGATAACCCTCGATGACCATCCCCCGGGGTGGGATCGCCAGTGAATCGAGGCGCTGCACATGTTCGCCTTCGGCGCGCAGGCCTTCGCGGCTGGTGGCCAGGATATGCAAGTGCGGTGCGGCGCGCAGCAGCGTCTCGCAGAGCAGGGCCACGGCGTCGACCAGATGTTCGCAAGTATCGATCACCAGCAGCAGATGCCGTTCCTTCAAGGGCCGGACGACGGCTTCCAAGGGCTCGCCGTCTTGTGGCGACAGCTCCAACAGGGCGCAGAGGTTGGGCGCGATCATGGCCGGGTCGTTGAGCGAGCCGAGGTCCAGCAGATACGTGCCGTCGCGGTAATGGCCGATCAGCCGCTCGGCGACCCGCAACGCGACGGTAGTCTTGCCGATGCCGCCGCTGCCGACCAGGGTGATGAAGCGTTTTCGCGGCAACTGGGCGACCAGGCTTTCCACCAGCCCCTGGCGCCCGATCACCCGGGTTCGGCGCGGCGGCAGGTTGCGCGCCAGGGCAGGGTGGGGGATACGTGCCAGTGGCTCGGGCGACTCGAAAGTCACCGGCGCGACGAAGCTGTAGCCGCGCTGCGCCACGGTGACGATGTAGCGCTGGCCTGCCTGTCCATCGCCCAACGCCTTGCGCAGCGCCGCCACGTGAACCCGGAGGTTGGTGTCTTCCACCACGCTCTTGGGCCAGACACGGGCGATCAATTGCTGCTTGCTCACCACTTGGCCTGCGTGGTCGAGCAACACCAATAGAATCTCCACCGCGCGCCGACCCAGGCGCAACGGCTGCCCGCCCTCCAGCACCAGGCGCTGGCGGGGATGAACCCGGTAAGGGCCGAAATGCAGCGTCTTTTCGACGGGCAGGCTGAGGTACTGGCTCATGGCGCGCTCATTGTTCTGTTCCCTGGAGATGGCTGTACCTGAGCATATTCGTCAGGTTTTGTGACAAGCGCAACGGTGAACAGCCTTATCCAGAGCCATCGACAGATACAAATCCCCCCTACAAAAGCAATCTTCATTGGGGCTTTTAACACCACCGTCCCGAAAAAATTAACAACGTTTAACTCACGCACATACACCCCCTGACCGGACCATGGAGCAATCCACCCACCTCAAGGAGTCATGTCATGAGCACATTCATCACCCGCGACGGCACGGAGATCTACTACAAGGATTGGGGTACTGGTCAACCGGTGGTCTTCAGTCACGGCTGGCCGTTGAACTCCGACAGTTGGGAGGCGCAGATGATGTTCCTGGCGTCCAATGGCTACCGGGTGATTGCCCACGACCGTCGCGGTCATGGGCGTTCCAGCCAGCCGTGGGACGGCAATGACATGGACACTTACGCCGACGACCTGGCGGAACTGATCGAACGCCTGGACCTGAAGAACGCCGTGTTGCTCGGCTTCTCCACCGGCGGTGGCGAAGTGGCCCGCTACATCGGCCGTCACGGCGCCGCCCGCGTCGCCAAGCTCGGCCTGATCTCGGCTGTCACGCCGCTGATGCTCAGGACCGCGGCCAACCCCGGTGGCTTGCCTGTCGAAGTCTTCGACGGTTTCCGCCAGGCCTCCCTGGCCGACCGTTCTCAGCTATACAAGGATGTAGCCAGCGCGTTTTTCGGCGCCAACCGTCCGGGCGCCAAGGTCTCCCAAGGCATGATCGACTGGTTCTGGATGCAAGGCATGCTCGCCGGCCACAAGAACACCTACGACTGCATCAAGGCGTTCTCGGAGACCGATCTTTCCGACGACCTGCGCAACATCGACGTGCCGACCCTGGTGGTCCATGGCGATGACGACCAAGTCGTGCCGATCGAAACCGCCGGCATCGCGGCCGCCAAATTGCTCAAGAACTCGCAGCTGCTGGTTTACCCAGGCGCGCCCCATGGCCTGACCGATACCCATAAGGACCGCTTGAACGCGGACCTGTTGGCGTTCATCCAGGGCTGACGCAAGCAAGCTAAGACCTGTGGGAGCGAGCCTGCTCGCGAAGGCGGTGGCTCAGCTTGCATCGATATTTGCCGTGCCGGCCTCTTCGCGAGCAGGCTCGCTCCCACAGTTAAAACAGGAACAACACCCATGAACCGCAATGATCTACGCCGTCTCGACATGAACCTGCTAGTGATCTTCGAGGCGCTGATGTTCGAGAAGAACCTGACCCGCGTTGCCGAAAAACTGTTCATGGGCCAGCCGGCGGTGAGCGCGGCGCTTGGGCGGCTGCGGGATCTGTTCGATGACCCGCTGCTGATCCGTCATGGCCGGGGCATGGAACCGACGCCTCGGGCCCTGGCGATCCTGCAGGAATTGCAGCCGGCCATGGACACGATTTCCGGTGCGGTCAGCCGGGCCAAGGCGTTCGACCCGTCCACCAGTTGCGATGTGTTTCGCATCGGTCTGTCCGACGATGCCGAATTCGGCCTGTTTCCACCCTTGCTGAGCCAACTGCGCGAGGAAGCACCGGGCATCATCGTGGTGGTGCGCCGGGCCAATTTCCTGCTGATGTCGTCGCTGCTGGCCAGCGGTGAGATCAGCGTCGGCGTCAGCTACACCACCGATCTCCCTGCTAACGCCAAGCGCAAGAAACTGCGGGACATTCCTTGCAAGGTCTTGCGTGGCGACAAGCGCCCGGGTCCGTTGACCCTGGACGAATATTGCTCGCGGCCCCATGCGATGGTTTCGTTCTCCGGCGACCTGAGCGGCAACATCGACCTGGACCTGGCCCGCATCGGCCGGGCGCGCAAGGTCGTGCTGGCGGTGCCGCAATTCAGCGGGCTGCGCGCCTTGCTGGCCGGCACCGAGCTGATCGCCACCGTGCCGGACTATGCCGCCTGCGCACTGGTGGAAGGGTGCGCGTTACGCGCCGAAGATCCGCCGTTCGAAATCAATGCCGCCGAGTTGTCGATGGTCTGGAGCGGCGTGCATGACAACGACCCCGCCGAGCGCTGGCTGCGCTCGCGCATTGCGGCCCACATGTCCCAACCGCTGCCGGCCGCCGCTTCGACGGACCCGGCCGGAGCCCACCGATGAATACCACTGACGAAAGCCGCTTGCAGGACGTTGGCCTGCTGTTGCTGCGCCTGAGCGGCGCGCTGTTCCTGTTATGGGTGCATGGCTTGCCGAAATTGCTGAATTACAGCGCCGAGCTGACCCGCATCGAAGACCCGTTCCACCTCGGCGCGGCGACCACGCTGGTCTTGGCGATTTTTGCCGAGGTGCTGTGTCCCTTGCTGATCATGGCCGGCGTGCTGGTGCGGTTGGCGTGCCTGCCCATCCTGTTCCTGCTGGCCGTGGCGCTGCTGGTCGTGCATCCGCAGTGGAGCCTGGAAGAAGGCCAGTTCGGCTGGTTGCTGTTGATCATATTTACCAGCGTGTTCATTGCCGGCCCTGGACGTTTGGCGATGAACGCGCGCTTTGCTGGAGTGCTGCGTCATGCCTGAGTCCCAAACCCTCAGATCCACCGCGAGCCCGGCGGTACCCGGTTTCGATGAAATCGTCACCCTGGTGGTCAAGCACCGGATCAAAGCCGGGCAGAACGATGCCTATGAGGCCTGGTTGCGGCGCATCGTCACCGTGGCCGGCCAGTGGCCGGGCCATTTGGGCGTCGACGTTGTGCGGGGCAAGCAGGACGGACTGTCGTTGTTTACCTGCGTGCTGCGTTTTCGCTCCACCGAGGCCATGCAACGCTGGCTGGATTCCTCCGAGCGTCGTGAATTGGTGGCCGAGGCAGCGCCACTCTTGGCCGACGGCGACAAGATCGAGGTCGGTTCCCATAAGGAATTCTGGTTCGCCCCGCTGGCCGATGCCGCCACGCCGCCACCGCGCTGGAAGCAATCGGTGGTGACGTTGCTGGTCATCCTGCCGCACACCTTGCTGGTGCCATTGCTCTGGGGCCCTCTGCTGCAGCTCAACGCATTTCTGTCCAACTACGTGGTCGCCACGTTCCTCATCACCGTGACCATCGTGCTCTCGGTGGTGTACGTGTGCATGCCGTTGGCGACCCGGTTGTTCGCGCCCTGGTTGGAATCCTCCAAAACCCACGAACACCTGGAGCCCGGCCATGGCCAATAACGACGACCCAACCGATCCACTGCGCCGCCAGTTGCTTGCCGCCGGATCCTTGCTCAGCGCCGCCGCCGCTTTCTGGCCGCGCCTGTCCCTTGCTTCTTCCCATTCACAAGGAAACCCGATGAACGCCGATCTGATTCTGTTCAATGGCCAATTCCACACCGTCGACCGTGAGAAGCCTCGCGCCAGCGCGGTTGCCATCAGCCAGGGCCGCTTCGTCGCCGTGGGCACCGACGCCGAGGCCATGGCCCTGCGTGGCAGCGGCACCCAGGTCATCGACCTCAAGGGCCGCACCGTCATCCCCGGCCTCAACGATTCGCACCTGCACCTGATCCGTGGTGGCTTGAACTACAACCTGGAGCTGCGCTGGGAAGGTGTGCCCTCGTTGGCCGATGCCTTGCGCATGCTCAAGGACCAGGCTGATCGCACGCCCACCCCGCAATGGGTCCGCGTGGTGGGCGGCTGGAACGAATTCCAGTTCGCCGAAAAACGCATGCCGACCCTGGAAGAACTCAACCAGGCCGCTCCCGATACGCCCGTGTTCGTGTTGCACCTCTACGATCGTGCCTTGCTCAACCGCGCCGCGCTGCGCGTGGCCGGCTACACCCGTGACACGCCGAACCCACCGGGTGGCGAAATCGTGCGTGACAGCAGGGGGGAACCCACCGGCATGCTGGTGGCGCGCCCCAACGCGATGATCCTTTACTCGACGCTGGCGAAAGGGCCGAAACTGCCGCTGGAGTACCAAGTCAACTCCACGCGCCAGTTCATGCGCGAGCTCAATCGCCTGGGCCTGACCAGCGCCATCGACGCCGGCGGCGGCTACCAGAACTACCCGGACGACTACGAAGTCATCGAGCAGTTGGCCCGCGAGCAACAGTTGACGGTGCGCATCGCCTACAACCTGTTCACCCAGAAGCCCAAGGAAGAACTCACCGACTTCAAGAACTGGACCGGCAGCGTCAAGCTGCACCAGGGCGATGACTTTTTGCGGCACAACGGCGCCGGCGAAATGCTGGTGTTCTCTGCGGCAGACTTCGAAGACTTCCTTGAACCGCGCCCAGACCTGCCGCCGGGCATGGAACAGGACCTGGAGCCAGTGGTGCGTCACCTGGTGGAACAGCGCTGGCCATTCCGCCTGCACGCGACCTACGACGAATCCATCAGCCGCATGCTCGACGTGTTCGAGAAGGTCAACCGCGACATTCCGTTCAACGGCCTGCCGTGGTTCTTCGACCACGCCGAGACCATCACGCCGAAAAACATCGAACGCGTGCGGGCGCTGGGCGGCGGTATCGCAATCCAGGACCGCATGGCTTTCCAGGGTGAATATTTTGTCGATCGCTACGGCGCCAAAGCCGCCGAAGCCACACCGCCGATCAAGCGGATGCTCGCCGAAGGCGTGCCGGTGGGCGCTGGCACCGACGCCACTCGCGTCTCCAGCTACAACCCGTGGACCTCGTTGTACTGGATGGTCAGCGGCCGCACCGTCGGCGGCCTGTCATTGCATGAAGAAGGGCTGCCGCGCCTGACCGCGCTGGAGCTGTTTACCCACGGCAGTGCCTGGTTTTCGTCGGAGCAGGGCAAGAAAGGCCAGATCAAGGTCGGCCAACTGGCGGACCTGGCGGCCCTGAGCGCGGATTTCTTCAGCGTCGAGGAAGAAGCCATCAAGTGGATCGAATCGGTGCTGACGGTGGTGGACGGCAAGGTGGTCTACGGGGCTGGCGATTTCGAGAAACTTGGCCCAGCGAGCGTCCCGGTGTTGCCGGACTGGTCGCCGGTGGTCAAGGTCCCTGGCCACTGGCGCCCGACATCGCCCTTGCAGGCGCAAGTCCACCAGTGCAGCGGTCCTTGCACGGTGCATTCCCATAGCCACGAGCGGGCGCGCCTGTCGAACGTCCCGGTCAGCGACTTCCAGGGTTTCTGGGGCGCGTTTGGCTGTTCCTGTTTTGCCTTTTGACTAACACACCGATTCTCCCCTTGTGGGAGCGAGCCTGCTCGCGAAGGCGTCGGCACATCCGACATCGCCGCCAGCTGACACACCGTCATCGCGAGCAGGCTCGCTCCCACATTGGTTTTCAATACATCCATCCCAAAGGAGTCACCCCATGAGCAACGTTCCCGCCTACAACCGTCTGAACAAAGACGACGCGGTCGTCCTGCTGGTCGATCACCAGACCGGTCTGATTTCCCTGGTCCAGGACTTCTCGCCCAACGAGTTCAAGAACAACGTGTTGGCCTTGGCCGACCTGGCGAAGTTCTTTGAACTGCCGACCATCCTGACCACCAGCTTCGAACAAGGCCCCAACGGTCCGATCGTGCCGGAGCTCAAGGAAATGTTCCCGGACGCGCCGTACATCCCGCGTCCAGGCCAGATCAACGCCTGGGACAACGAAGACTTCGTCAAGGCGATCAAGGCCACCGGCCGCAAGCAACTGATCATCGCCGGCGTGGTGACCGATGTCTGCGTGGCGTTCCCGACCCTGTCGGCGCTGGCTGAAGGCTTCGACGTGTTCGTCGTTACCGACGCTTCGGGTACCTTCAACGAAACCGTGCAACAAGCTGCCTGGGTACGCATGACTGCTGCTGGCGCGCAGATGATGAACTGGTTCTCGGTGGCCTGTGAGCTGCACCGCGACTGGCGCAACGACATCGAAGGCCTGGGCAACCTGCTGTCCCAGCGCATTCCTAACTACCGCAACCTGATGAACAGCTACTCGGCACTGACGGCCAAGTAAGCTGTCCATGCTTGACGACGCCCGCTCTGTGCGGGCGTTTTTGTGCCCGGCATCAGAGCCTTGCAGCTGACCCACCGCCATCGCGAGCAAGCTCGCTCCCACAGGTTTTGTGACGACTCGAACATTGTGGGAGCGAGCCTGCTCGCGAAAGCGTCAGCCCATCCAACCGCTATGCAACCTGGCTCACCCAGATCACAATGCCTACCTGAACCGGCAGACTGTCCACCCACGGAATGACAATGAACCCCTTCGAAGAGATGCGCATCTTTGCCCAGGTCATGGAGTCGGGCAGTTTCACCGCCGCAGCGGACAAGCTCGGGCTGTCCAAGCAATTCGTCAGCCGCAAGCTCATGGAGCTGGAGCAACGCCTGGGGGTGCGCCTGCTCAATCGCTCGACCCGTCGGCTGGATGTCACGCCGCTCGGCCAGCGCTACTACGAAGCGGCGTTGCGCCTGCTCAGCGAAGTCGAGCAAGTGGAGCAGGGCATCAGCGGCCAGACCAGCGAGCCGCGTGGGACCATCCGGCTCAGCGCGCCGTTGTCATTCGCCGTGGCGCACCTGGGCAGCCTGCTGCCGCTGTTCTTGCAACGCTACCGGGATGTCAGCGTCGAAGTGGACCTGAGCGACCGCTCGGTTGACCTTTTGGGGGAAGGCTATGACCTGGCACTGAGGATCGGCGTGCTGGAGGATTCAACGCTGATCGCCCGGCGCATCGCGAGCATCGAACGGGTGTACTGCGCCAGCCCGGCTTATCTGTCAGACAAAGGCACACCCATACGACCTGAAGACCTGCGCAATCACGACTGTTTGCCTTATGGACACAGCCGTCAGGTGCAGTGGCGTTTCGAGGGGCATGGCAAACCGCTGGTCCTGGAAGTAGTGGGACGGATGCGGGCCAATAACGGCGACCTGCTCAGGGATGCGGCGATTGCCGGGATGGGGATCACGTATCTGCCAACCTTCATCCTCGGCGATGCGCTAAAGGATGGTCGCCTGGTCAAGGTGCTGGAGGGGTTCGAAACCGAGCCGTTGACGCTGTCGGCGGTCTATCCGCAACACCGCCAGGCTTCGCGACCGGTGCAGGCGCTGGTGGAATTCTTGCGCGAGCAGATGATATGAAGGCCGCGACGCTTCAACCCGATCGGTGGTTGAAGCGTTCGCGGCCATGGATCAAGCGGCGAGGTTGGCGCTGCTCAGTTCTTTCTTATACTGCGCTTTCATGGTTTCCATCTGCTCGCCCAAGGCGTCCAGCTTGGCCTTGCCCAGCACCTTCTTGGCTTGAGGGAACATTTCTTTCTCTTCTTCCTCGATGTGGTGCTCCAGCAGCTCTTTCACCACTTTGACGCGGCCCGCGAATTCAGGCTGGGAAGGGTCGGTGGCTTTCAGGTCGGGCAGCACCAGCGAATCGACGGTGCGGTGCTCTTCCTTGGCTTCGTAATACATCTCGGCTTCTTCCTTGCCGCCTTCCTGCTTGAAGGCCGGGTACAGGATTTCTTCTTCCAGGCGGGTGTGGATGGTGACTTCCATTTCCAGCTTCGCCAGTAGCTCGGTGCGTTTCTTGACCGCGCGATCAGTGGACTCACTCAGTTGAGTGAGAATGGCTTTGACGCGTTCATGGTCGGCTTTCAACAGGTCGATGGCGTTCATGTGCTGCTCCTCGGTCATTCACGGATGCGGGCCGGCTTCGAGCGCCGACGCCACGTAACATGACAGGTGCATCCGTCGTGCCAGCCGAGCCTCTTTATTAATTACTTAAAAATCAGTGGCTTATCTTTTCTGCCAGTTTCGCTATCGTGCAGGCTGCAAGAGTCACCATCAAAACGCGTTGCACTTTGCGCTGCCAAGGCCGTCAGCGGTTGTCGATCGATTGCCTGACCCGTTCCGCCAGTGCCAGGCAGGACGTCAGCCCCGGGGATTCGATACCGAACAGGTTGATCAGCCCCGGCACCTTGTGCTCGGTTTCAGCGCTGATAAGAAAGTCCCGGGCCGGTTCCCCCGGGGCGGAGATCTTCGGGCGAATGCCGCTGTAGGCGGGTTGCAGGCTCCGGTCGGGCAAGCCCGGCCAGTAGTTTCGAATGGCCTGGTAGAACGCTTCGGCCCGGGCCGGATCCACTCGGTAGTCTTCTGCTTCGACCCATTCGGTGTCAGGACCGAAACGCGCCTGGCCCGCCAGATCGAGCGTCATATGAATGCCCAGGCCAGCGGCTTCTGGCGCCGGATAGACCAAATGGCGGAATGGTGCCCGCCCGGCCAGTTGGAAGTAGTTGCCCTTGCACAGGTAACCATCGGGAATCCACTGCCGGGCCAGACCCTCGATCCGGCGGGCGAGGGCAGGGGCCTGGAGGCCGGCGGCGTTGATCAGGCGGCGGCACGACAACGTCATCTGCGCCGTGCCGCCCAATGTCAGGCTGAAGCCCTCGTCGACAACACGAGCCTCTAGCAAGGGCGTGCGAAACACCACGTTGGCGCCCGCCGCCTCGGCATCCCCCTGCAATGCCAACATCAAGGCGTGGGCGTCGACGATACCGGTAGAGGGCGAGTACAGCGCGCCAACACAGGACAGCTCCGGCTCCAGCGCCTGTGCCTGCTTTTTATCGAGCAGGCGCAGGTCGTCCACGCCGTTGAGCAGGCCGCGCGCCAGAAGCTTTTCAAGCTCGGCCAGTTGTACTTGGTCCTTCGCCACGATCAGTTTGCCGAGCCGGCGAGTCTGGACGCCGTGGCTGGCGCAGTAGTCATACAGTCGTCGCCGGCCTTCGACACACAGCTGCGCCTTGAGGCTGCCGGGCGGGTAATACAGCCCAGCATGGATCACTTCCGAATTGCGCGAGCTGATGCCCGCGCCGATGGCATCGCCTGCTTCGATCACCAGCACTTCATGCCCGGCCTGCGCCATCTCCCGCGCCACGGCCAGGCCGACGACGCCTGCGCCGACGACCATGCAATCAATATCCACATTCAACGCTGGATCTCCTTCAAAGGCACAATAGCGCTTGAGCATAGTCCCTTCTGCAGGAGTGCATCTGTGACAGAGAACTTGCTCCCGCTGGGCTGCGCCGGCAGAAGCTGTGTAGGAGCCAGCTCCTACAGAATCGAGCGGGAGCAAGCTCCCCCGCCACGGTTCTCGCAAATTCAAACTTGCATCCCAAAAAAAATGCCCGCATCTCACGATACGGGCATTTTGTCATCGATGACGCTTCAGCTATCAGCCGGTCAGACCAGCCTGCTGAACCAGGGTCAGCAACGGCTGCGGGTATACACCCAGGAAGAACGCCAATACGGCGATGGCCAGCAGCATGACGCCGCCTGCCTTTTGTTCCCAGTGCAACTCGGCATCGTGGCGACGCAGGTTCGGTTCCATCAGGTACAGCGTGACCATGACGCGCAGGTAGTAGAACACGCCGATGGCACTGCCCAGCACCAGGGAGCCGACCAGCCACCATTGGTGAGCCTCGACGCCGGTGGCAATGATGTAGAACTTGCCGATGAAGCCGGCGGTCAGCGGGATGCCGGCCAGGGACAGCATCATCACGGTCAGCACGGCGGTCAGGTACGGACGGCGCCAGAACAGGCCACGGTATTCGTACAGGGCATCGGCGTCGCGGCCGTTGTACGGCGAGGACATCAGGGTGATCACGCCGAAAGCGCCGAGGCTGGTGATCACGTAGGTGACCAGGTACACGCCGATGGCTTCCACGGCCAGGCCCTTGCTGGCGATCAGAGCGATCAGCAGGTAGCCGAAGTGCGCGATGGACGAGTAACCCAGCAGACGCTTGAGGTTGCTCTGGGTCAGCGCCAGCAGGTTACCGAACAGGATCGACGCGATGGCGATGATGGTCAGCACGTTACTCAACACGCCGCTGCTGGCCACTGGCGAGATCTGGAACAGACGCACCATGACCGCGAACACCGCCACCTTCGATGCGGTGGCGAGGAACGCCGCCACGGGCGCCGGGGCGCCTTCGTATACGTCCGGGGTCCAGAGGTGGAACGGAACCAGCGACAGCTTGAACGCCAGGCCGATCAGCATCATGCCCAGGCCCAGTTGAGCGATCGGGCTAGGCAGGCCGGTGGCCGCCAGGGCTTGGCCGATACCGACGAAGCTCAGGGTGCCGGCTTCAGCGTAAAGCAGGGCCATGCCGAACAACAGGAACGCGGAACCGGCGGCCGACAACACCATGTACTTGATGCCGGCTTCCAGGGAGCGCTTGTTGAAGAAGGCGTAGGCCACCAGGCCATAAACCGGCACCGACAGCAGTTCCAGGCCGATGAACAGGCTGGCCAGATGCTGTGCGCTGACCAGGACCAGGCCACCGGCGGCGGCCATCAGGATCAGCAGGTACAGTTCTTCGCGGTTGCCCGGGTAACCCGAACCCCCATCACCCAGATAGGCGTGGGCGAGGGTGACGCAGGCGAGGGTGGCGACCAGGATCAGCGCCATATACAGGCAGGCGAAGCTGTCGATCTGTATCAGTGGCGTGACCGCCAGGGGCGCGACTTTCAGGGCCGGCAGGATCGACAGCAGGGCCAGGTTCAGCCCCGCCACCGACAGCAGGAAGGTTTGTGCGTGATTGCGGCGCCAGGCGATCGCCAGCATCACCACGATGATCGTGGCGCTGGTGATCAACAGCGGCGCAAGCGCGATAAAGTGTTGAATCGTGAATTCCATAGCGCTCTTACCGGGCCGAAGCGAGTTGAGAGAAGGCGGTGCCGAGCCACTGCTGCACGCCATGCATCGTGGCGGCGGAAGTGTCGAGGAATGGCTGCGGATAGACGCCGAGGTAAACCAGCAGCACCGCAAGGCCAAGCACCATGATCAGTTCGCGACCGTCCATGCCGCGCAGCACTTCATCGGACTTGGCCGGACCGAAGTAGGCGCGGTGGATCATGATCAGCGAGTAGACCGAACCGAACACCAGGCCGGACGTGGCAATCGCGGTGATCCATGGCGCGCTGACGAACGAGCCGATCAGGATCAGGAACTCGCCGACGAAGTTGCCGGTGCCTGGCAGGCCTAGGGAAGCGGCTGCGAAGAACAGGCTGATGGCCGGCAGGTAGGCGATGCGCGACCAGATGCCGCCCATTTCACGCATGTCCCGGGTATGCAGGCGCTCGTACAACTGGCCGCTGAGGATAAACAGCGCCGCAGCCGAGAGGCCGTGGGCCAGCATCTGGATCACCGCGCCTTGCAGGGCCAACTGGCTGCCGGAGTAGATCCCGATCAGCACGAAGCCCATGTGCGAAACGCTGGAGAACGCGATCAGGCGCTTGATGTCGGTCTGGGCGAAGGCCAGGAACGCACCGTAGAAAATACCGATCAGGCCAAGGGTCATTGCGATCGGCGCAAACTCGGCCGAGGCGTTCGGGAAAAGCGGCAAGGCAAAGCGCAGCAGGCCGTAGGCCGCTGTCTTCAACAAGATACCGGCCAGGTCCACGGAACCGGCCGTCGGCGCCTGGGCGTGGGCGTCGGGCAGCCAGGAGTGGAACGGCACCACCGGCAGCTTCACCGCGAAGGCGATGAAGAAGCCCAGCATCAGCACGTACTCGGTGGTGCGCGACAGCTCTACTTTCAACAGGTCGGCGTAGTTGAAGGTAATCACGCCGGTGTTGTTGAAGTTCACCAGAACCAGGCCAAGGATCGCCACCAACATGATCAGGCCGGAAGCCTGGGTGAAGATGAAGAACTTGGTCGCTGCGTAGATCCGCGTCTTCTTGCCGTCCGAAGAACTGTGACCCCAGAGCGCGATGAGGAAGTACATCGGCACCAGCATCATTTCCCAGAAGAAAAAGAACATGAACAGGTCCAGCGCCAGGAACACGCCGACGACACCGCCCAGGATCCACATCAGGTTCAGGTGGAAGAAACCGACGTGACGCTGGATCTCTTTCCAGGAGCAGAGCACCGAGAGAATGCCCAGCAAGCCGGTCAGCAGGATCATCAGCAGCGACAGGCCGTCGAGGGCCAGGTGCACGCTGATGCCGAAGCGCTCGATCCAGGCGTGCTTGAATTCAAGTGCCCAGGTCGGATCGGCGCCAGGGGCCGGTGCGAATGAATAGTCGCCGGTCGCCCACAGCCAGAGGCCGAGCGCGAGTTCCAGGGACATGGTCAGCAGCGCAATCCAGCGCGGGAGGGTAGAGCTGGAACGCTCCGCCATCCAGCACAGCAGGCCGCCGATGAAGGGGATCAGGATTAGCCAGGGCAGAATCATGACGGGCTCGTTTCCTTTCGCAAGTTCGCAAGGTTCATATCAGACCGCTACCAGCACGATGGCGCCGATAACCAGCACGGCGCCAGCCGCCATGGAAGCCGCATACCAACGCAGTTGACCGGTCTCGGTACGGCTCAGGGCAGTGTGGCCACCCTTGGCCATGCGCGGGATCAGGCCAATGGTCTGGTCGAGCGGGTCTTTGCGCAGAATGTGGCTGATCGCAAGGTATGGCTTGACGAACAGTTTGTCGTAGATCCAATCGAAGCCCCAGGCGGCGAACCACCAAGCCGAGAGGAAACGCCCGATGCCGCTGTTGGCGATGGCCGTGACGAAGCGACGCTTGCCGAGGAACAGCAGGGCAGCCAGCAGGATACCCGCCAGGGCGATGGCGCCCGAGGCGATCTCCAGGCTGTGCTTGGCTTCGCCGCCGGCATGGCCGACGCTTTGCGGCAGCACATCGGCCAGCGGTGGGGTGATCATGGCGCCGACGAAGGTCGACAGCACGATCAGCACCGATAGCGGCAGCCAGTGGGCAATGCCGTGGCCGGCGTGGGCTTCGGTCTTGGCTTCACCGTGGAATGCGATGAAGATCAGGCGGAAGGTGTACAGCGAGGTCATGAACGCACCCACCAGGCCGGCATAAAGCAGACCCTGGTTACCGCTGGCGAACGCTTCCCAGAGGATCTCGTCCTTGGAGTAGAAGCCGGCGGTGACCAATGGCAGGGCCGCCAGGGCCGCGCCACCGACGATGAAGCTGGCATAGGCCAACGGCAGTTTCTTCCACAGGCCGCCCATCTTGAAGATGTTCTGCTCGTGGTGGCAGGCAACGATCACCGCACCGGAGGCAAGGAACAGCAGGGCCTTGAAGAAGGCGTGGGTCATCAGGTGGAAGATCGCGCCTTCCCAGGCACCGACGCCCAGGGCCAGGAACATGTAGCCGATCTGGCTCATGGTCGAGTAGGCGAGGATGCGCTTGATGTCGGTCTGTACCAGCGCGGCAAAACCGGCCAGCACCAGGGTCACGCCGCCAACCAGGCCGACCAGGTGCAGGATGTCCGGCGCCAGGGCGAACAGGCCGTGGGTACGGGCGATCAGGTAGACACCGGCGGTGACCATGGTCGCCGCGTGGATCAGTGCCGAAACCGGCGTCGGGCCCGCCATCGCGTCCGCCAACCAGGTCTGCAGCGGCAGTTGCGCGGATTTGCCGACAGCGCCGCCCAGCAGCATCAGGGTCGCCAGGACGATCCAGAAGTCGCCGGCCTTGAAGTGCTCGGGCGCCTTGACCAGCAATTCCTGGATATTCAGCGTGCCCAGCTGCTGGAACAGGATGAACAGGCCGATGGCCATGAACACATCGCCGATGCGGGTCACGATGAAGGCCTTGAGCGCGGCGTTACCGTTGTTGCGGTTGCTGTAGTAGAAACCGATCAACAGGTACGAGCACAGGCCCACGCCTTCCCAGCCGAAGTACAGGAACAACAGGTTATCGCCGAGCACCAGGAACAGCATGCTGGCGATGAACAGGTTGGTGTAGGCGAAGAAGCGCGAGTAACCGGCTTCACCGCGCATGTACCACGAGGCGAACAGGTGGATCAGGAAACCCACGCCGACCACCACGCCGAGCATGGTCACCGACAGGCCGTCCAGGTAAAGGGCGAAGTTCGGCGTGAAGCCTTCCACCGCCATCCACTGCCACAGCACCTGCACGTACGCGCCACCTTCCGGCGGGGCGACGTTGAATTGCCAGATCACATACGCGGTAACGATGGCAGACAGGCCGATGGAGCCCACGCCAACCAGCGCCGAAAGGTTTTCCGACCAGCGTCCACGGGAGAACGACAGCAGCAGGAAACCGATGAGGGGAAATATGAAAGTCAGGAAAAGAAGGTTCATCCGCGCATCTCGCTGGCAGCGTCAATATCGAGAGTGTGGAAGCGGCGATACAGCTGCAACAGGATCGCCAGGCCAATACTGGCCTCGGCGGCTGCCAGGCTGATCACCAGGATGAACATGATCTGTCCATCCGGTTGCGCCCAGCGAGCGCCCGCAACGATGAAGGCCAGGGCGGAGGCATTCATCATCACCTCCAGGCTCATCAGCACGAACAGAATGTTGCGGCGGACCATCAGGCCGACCAGACCGAGACAGAACAGGATGCCGGCAACCGCCAGACCATGCTCGAGAGGGATAGCAGGCATGTGATTACTCCTTCGCCTCATTACGGCCCAAATGGAACGCCGTGACGACTGCGGCAAGCAGCAGCATCGAGGCGAGTTCGACCACCAGCAGATAAGGGCCGAACAGGCTGATGCCCACGGCCTTGGCGTCTACGGTGGTGTGGCCGATGGCCTGGCCGCTCTGGTGGGCGAACAGCACATACAGCAGTTCTCCCAGCAGCAGGGCGGCGAGAATCACCGGCCCCGCCCAGATGCCAGGCTTGAGCCAGGCGCGTTCCTGTTGGATCGCCGCCGGGCCGAGGTTGAGCATCATCACCACGAACACGAACAGCACCATGATGGCGCCGGCGTAAGCGATCACTTCCAAGGCACCGGCGAACGGCGCGCCGAGGGCGAAGAAGGTCATGGCCACGGCGATCAGCGAAATGATCAGGTAGAGCAGGGCGTGCACGGGGTTGGTGTTGGTGACCACACGAAGCGTGGACACCACCGCGATACCCGATGCGAAATAGAAAGCGAATTCCATCTTTCTTCCTTAAGGCAGCAAGCTCTTCACGTTGATCGGTTCGGCTTCGTTCTGCGCGGCGCCTTTCGGCTTGCCGGCAATGGCCATACCTGCAACACGATAGAAGTTGTAATCAGGGTTTTTACCGGGACCGGAAATCAGCAGGTCTTCTTTCTCGTACACCAGGTCCTGACGCTTGAAGTCAGCCATTTCGAAATCCGGCGTGAGCTGGATCGCGGTGGTCGGGCACGCTTCCTCGCACAAACCGCAGAAGATGCAGCGCGAGAAGTTGATGCGGAAAAAGTCCGGGTACCAGCGACCGTCTTCGGTCTCGGCTTTCTGCAGCGAGATGCAGCCTACCGGGCACGCCACGGCGCACAGGTTGCAGGCCACGCAGCGCTCTTCGCCGTCAGGGTCGCGGGTCAGGACGATGCGCCCGCGATAACGCGGCGCCAGGTAGACCTGTTCTTCCGGGTATTGCAGGGTGTCGCGCTTGCGAAAGCCATGGCCGAAGATCATGACCAGGCTTCGCAGTTGGGTACCGGTACCCTTAACGATGTCGCCAATATATTTGAACATGGGTCAAATCCTCACTGAACCGCGGCCGCGGGCGCGTTCATCAAAACGATCGCAGCGGTCACCAGCATGTTGATAAGGGTCAGCGGCAGGCAGAATTTCCAGCTGAAATCCATCACCTGGTCGTAGCGTGGGCGCGGGATCGAGGCGCGCAACAGAACGAACAGCATGATGAAAAACGCGGTCTTCAGGGCGAACCAGACGAAGGACAGTTGCGGCAGGATGCCGAACGGACCGTGCCAGCCACCGAAGAACAGCGTCACCAGCAGTGCCGAGATCAGGATGATGCCGATGTACTCGCCAACGAAGAACATGCCCCATTTCATGCCGGCATATTCAATGTGGTAACCGTCGGCCAGTTCCTGTTCCGCTTCCGGCTGGTCGAAGGGGTGACGGTGAGTCACGGCCACGCCAGCGATGAAGAAGGTACAGAAGCCGAAGAACTGCGGAATGATGAACCACAGGTTCTGGGCCTGGTACTCGACGATGTCGCGCATGTTGAACGAGCCGGCCTGAATCACGATGCCCATCAGCGACAGGCCCATGAACACTTCATAGGACACGGTCTGGGCCGAGGCCCGCAGGCTGCCGAGCAGGGCGAACTTGTTGTTACTCGACCAACCGGCGAACAACACCGCGTACACCGACAGGCCGGCCATGGCGAAGAAGAACAGCAGGCCGATGTTCAGGTCCGCCACGCCCCAGGTCGGGGTGATCGGGATGACCGCGAAGGCGATCAGCAAGGCGCTCATGGCCACGACCGGTGCCAGGGTGAAGATCACCTTGTCGGCGAACGGTGGCGTCCAGTCTTCCTTGAAGAACATCTTCACCATGTCGGCGGCGATCTGGAACATGCCGAACGGGCCGACGCGGTTCGGACCGTAGCGGTCCTGCCACCAGCCCAGCAGGCGACGTTCGACGAAGCTCAGCAACGCGCCGCAGACCACCACGGCCAGCAAGACCACGATGGCCTTGAGGACCGTCAGGATCACGGCGATCACTTCAGGGGTGAACCAGCTCATTGCGCTGCCTCCTGCAGACCGTCGACGGTTTTGCCGAAAATCGCCGGTGGAATACCCGCCAGGCCAGCCGGCAGGGCCACCAGGCCGGCGCCCAGTTCTTCATTGATGCGCAGCGGCAGACGCAAGGTCTGGCCAGCCACGTTCAGGCTCAGCAGGGCACCGTCGTTGACGCCCAGGCGATCGGCTTCGGACTTGGCCAGCGACACGTAGGCGGCCGGGATGCGCTCCTGCACCGGCTCGGCCTTGGAAGAGTTCTCTTCGCTGCCGAACAGGTGATGGAACGGCACGACCTGCCAGGTGCCCGGTGCCGGGTTGAAGGCACGTGGGACGCTGGCGAACCAGCCCAGGCCATCGCCCTGGGTTTCGATCAGGCGAGTGCCCGGATCACCGGCGCGCAGGTGGCCGCCGACTTCGTCCTGGAACTTGTTCCAGGCCTGCGGCGAGTTCCAGCCCGGCGACCAGGCGAACGGCACTTGCGAGCGCGGTTCGGCGGAGCCCGAGTAACCTTCCATGGAGAAGGCGAACGCGGTGTCCTTGTCCTGCGGAGTACGCGGTTCGTGGACACTGATATTGGCGCGCATCGCGGTGCGACCGGAGTAGCGCAGCGGTTCGCGAGCCAGTTTCAGGCCCTTGATGCGGAACGCGGCGGACGGCGCGGCGTCGACCACACCGGCCAGTTGCGCAGTGCTCGAGGCAACGGCGGCCGTGACGTGGTCCAGTTGCGTCCAGTCGATCGGCTGGTTCAGCAGGGTGGCGCGCAGGGCGTGCAGCCAGCGCCAGCCTTCGTGGACCAGAATGCTGGCGTCCAGGTACTGCGGGTCGAAAACCTGGAAGAAGCGCTGGGCGCGGCCTTCCTGGCTGACCAGCGTACCGTCGCCTTCGGCGAAGCTTGCCGCCGGCAGCACCAGGTCGGCGCGGTCGGTGGTGGCGGTTTTCTGATGGTCGGCGACGATCAAGACCTTGGCGGCGCTCAGGGCGGCATCGACCTTGGCATTGTCGGTGCGGGTGAACAGGTCGTTCTCCAGCACGACGATGGCGTCGGCGTTGCCGTCGATCACCGCTTGCAGCGCCGCGTCGACCGATTCGCCACCAAGCATGGCCAGGCCAAGGCTGTTGGCCTCAGGTACAACCAGGCTGATGGAGCCATTTTTTTCGCGTAGCTTCAGTGCCTTGGCGATGTTGGCCGCGGCTTGGATCAGCGCCTTGGAACCCAGGGAGGTGCCGGCGATGATCAGCGGACGCTTGGCGGCCAGCAGGGCGTCGGCGATGCGTTGGGCGAGGGCGGCTGCTTCACTGTCCAGGCCGTCGACGGCCGGGGCGCTGGCGTCCAGGGCGTGGGCCACGGCGAAACCGATGCGCGCCAGATCGTCCGGAGCGGCGTGGACGCATTCTTCGGCCACGTCGTCGAGCTTGGTTTCAGCGAGGCTGGCGATGAACAGCGGGTTCAGCGCGTGCTGGCCGATGTTCTTCACGGCGGCGTCGAGCCATGGCTGGACGCGCATGGCGTCGGCCATGTCCTCGGCCTTGCCCTTGACCGACTGGCGCAGGGCGAGGGCCATGCGGGCGGCGGTCTGGGTCAGGTCTTCGCCGAGGACGAACACTGCGTCGTGGTCTTCGATGTCGCGCATCGTCGGCACGGGCAGTGGGCTGTCCTTGAGCACTTGCAGCACCAGGCGGATGCGTTCCAGCTCGCCGGCCTCGATGCCACTGTAGAAGTGCTCGGCGCCGACCAGCTCACGCAGGGCGTAGTTGCTTTCCAGGCTGGCGCGAGGCGAACCGATGCCGACGATGTTGCGTCCGCGCAGCAGCTCGGCGGCCTTGTCCAGGGCTTCGTCCAGGCTCAGCTTGGCGCCGTTTGCGAGCAGCGGCTGGCGCGGGCGATCCTTGCGGTTGACGTAGCCATAGCCGAAACGGCCACGGTCGCACAGGAAGTACTGGTTCACCGAACCGTTGTAGCGGTTTTCGATACGGCGCAGTTCGCCGTAACGCTCGCCCGGGCTGATGTTGCAACCGCTGGAGCAGCCGTGGCAGATGCTTGGCGCGAACTGCATGTCCCACTTGCGGTTGTAGCGCTCGGAGTGGGTCTTGTCGGTGAACACACCGGTCGGGCAGACCTCGGTGAGGTTGCCGGAGAATTCGCTTTCCAGGGTGCCGTCTTCAACGCGACCGAAGTAGACGTTGTCGTGGGCGCCGAACACGCCCAGGTCGGTGCCGCCGGCGTAGTCCTTGTAGAAACGCACGCAACGGTAGCAGGCGATGCAGCGGTTCATCTCGTGGGAAATGAACGGGCCGAGATCCTGGTTCTGGTGGGTACGCTTGGTGAAGCGATAACGGCGCTCGTTGTGGCCGGTCATCACGGTCATGTCTTGCAGGTGGCAATGGCCGCCTTCCTCACAGACCGGGCAGTCGTGAGGGTGGTTGGTCATCAACCATTCGACGACGCTGGCGCGAAACACTTTCGCTTCTTCGTCGTCGATGGAGATCCAGCTGCCGTCGGTGGCGGGGGTCATGCAGGACATGACGATCCGACCACGCTTGTCGTTCTCGTCGGTGTACTGCTTGACCGCGCACTGGCGACAGGCGCCAACGCTGCCAAGGGCGGGGTGCCAGCAGAAATAAGGAATGTCGAGGCCCAGCGACAGACATGCCTGTAACAGGTTGTCTGCGCCATCGACTTCGAGCTCTTTGCCGTCTACGTGGATAGTGGCCATGGTTCAAAGTTCTTCGTTGGCCCGGTGTCAGCGGGCGTGGCTAATGGAATCTTGTCGTTCGTCCGAATCCAAACAGCCTCGGTAAAGAGGCGTCATCGAACGAAAGGCGAAGGGCACGGACCCTTCGCCTTTTTAAGCGTCGTTACGCGCCGACCATGGTCGGCGAGACCACCTGATTGAGATCGTCCGCGCGGGTTGGCGCGATGCCGGCCTCGAATTCAGGGCGGAAGTATTTGATGGCGCTGCCCAACGGCTCCACGGCACCTGGTGCGTGAGCACAGAAGGTCTTGCCTGGGCCGAGGAAACCCACCAGACCCAGCAGGGTCTCGATGTCGCCGGGTTGGCCTTGGCCTTTCTCGATGGCCATCAAGAGCTTGACGCTCCAGGGCAGGCCGTCGCGGCAAGGGGTGCAGAAACCGCAGGATTCGCGCGAGAAAAACTGCTCCATGTTGCGCAGAAGCGAAACCATGTTGACGCTGTCGTCCACCGCCATCGCCAGGCCGGTACCCATCCGGGTGCCTACCTTGGCGATGCCACCGGCATACATTTGTGCGTCCAGGTGTTCCGGCAACAGGAAACCGGTGCCGGCGCCGCCGGGCTGCCAGCACTTGAGCTTGTAGCCGTCGCGCATGCCACCGGCGTAGTCTTCGAACAGCTCGCGCGCGGTGACGCCGAACGGCAGTTCCCACAGGCCAGGGTTCTTGACCTTGCCGGAGAAGCCCATGAGCTTGGTGCCCATGTCTTCACTGCCGTCACGGGCCAGGGATTTGTACCAGTCGACGCCGTCGGCGATGATCGCCGGCACGTTGCACAGGGTCTCGACGTTGTTCACGCAGGTCGGCTTGCCCCACACGCCGACGGCGGCGGGGAAGGGCGGCTTGGAGCGTGGGTTGGCGCGGCGGCCTTCCAGGGAGTTGATCAGCGCGGTTTCTTCACCGCAGATGTAACGCCCGGCGCCGGTGTGGACGAACAGCTCGAAATCGAAGCCTGAGCCCAGGATGTTCTTGCCCAGCAGGCCAGCGGCCTTGGCTTCTTCCACGGCACGGTTCAGGTGCTTGGCGGCGGTGGTGTATTCGCCACGCAGGAAGATGTAGCCACGGTAGGTCTTCAGCGCGCGGGCACTGATCAGCATGCCTTCGATCAGCAGATGGGGCAGTTGCTCCATCAGCATGCGGTCTTTCCAGGTGTTGGGTTCCATCTCGTCCGCGTTGCACAGCAGGTAGCGGATGTTGATGGACTCGTCCTTTGGCATCAGGCCCCATTTCACGCCGGTGGGGAAGCCCGCGCCGCCACGGCCCTTGAGGCCGGCGTCCTTCACGGTCTGGACGATGTCATCGGCGGCCATGTCGGCGAATGCCTTGCGCGCGGCGGCATAGCCGTTCTTCGCCTGGTATTCGTCCAGCCATACCGCTTCGCCGTCGTCACGCAGACGCCACGTCAGGGGATGGGTTTCGGCCGAACGCTGGATGCGGTTGGCGGGCCCGAAGGAAGTCAGGGTCATACGTAGCCCTCCAGCAGTTTGGCGACGCCGTCCGGCTTGACGTCACCAAAGGTGTCGTCATCGATCATCAGCGCCGGTGCCTTGTCGCAGTTGCCCAGGCAGCACACGGGCAGCAGGGTGAAGCGGCCGTCGGCGGTGGTCTGGCCCAGGCCGATGCCCAGCTTGCTCTGGAGCTCGCCGACCACCGATTCGTGGCCGCCGATGTAGCAGACCATGCTGTCGCAGACGCGAATGATGTGGCGGCCTACGGGCTGGCGGAAAATCTGGCTGTAGAAGGTAGCGACGCCTTCGACGTCGCTGGCCGGGATGCCGAGGATCTCGCCGATGGCGTAGAGCGCGCCGTCAGGCACCCAGCCACGTTCCTTCTGGACGATCTTCAAGGCTTCGATCGACGCCGCGCGCGGGTCTTCGTAGTGATGCAGCTCGTGCTCGATGGCCGAGCGCTCGGTTTCGCTCAGGGCGAAACGGTCAGTCTGGATAAGCGTGCTGTTCATGCTTAGCGGTCCACGTCGGCCATAACGAAATCGATACTACCCAGGTACGCGATCAAGTCCGCGACCATGCTGCCTTTGATCACCGAAGGGATCTGCTGCAGGTGCGGGTAGCTTGGGGTGCGAATCCGGGTGCGGTAGCTCATGGTGCCGCCGTCGCTCGTCAGGTAATAACTGTTGATGCCCTTGGTCGCTTCGATCATCTGGAAGGATTCGTTGGCCGGCATGACCGGGCCCCACGAAACTTGCAGGAAGTGGGTGATCAGGGTCTCGATGTGTTGCAGCGTGCGTTCTTTCGGTGGCGGCGTGGTCAGCGGGTGGTCGGCCTTGTACGGGCCTTCCGGCATGTTGCGCATGCACTGCTCGATGATCTTGACGCTCTGGCGCATTTCCTCGACGCGAACCATGCAGCGGTCATAGGCGTCACCGTGAGTCGCCAGCGGGACTTCGAACTCGAAGTTCTCGTAGCCGGAATACGGGCGCGCCTTGCGCAGGTCGAAGTCCAGGCCGGTGGCGCGCAGGTTCGGGCCGGTAACGCCCCATTCCAGCGCTTCCTTGGTGTTGTAGGCGGCCACGCCTTCGGTTCGGCCGCGCAAAATGCTGTTCTTCAGGGCGGCCTTGGTGTATTCGTCCAGGCGCTTGGGCATCCACTCGACGAAATCCTTGACCAGCTTTTCCCAGCCGCGCGGCAGGTCGTGGGCCACGCCGCCGATGCGGTACCAGGCCGGGTGCAGGCGGAAACCGGTGACGGCTTCGATCACGGTGTAGGCTTTCTGGCGGTCGGTGAACGTGAAGAACACCGGCGTCATCGCGCCCACGTCCTGGATGTAGGTGCCCAGGAACAGCAGGTGGCTGGTGATACGGAAGAACTCGGCCATCATGATGCGAATCACGTTGACACGGTCCGGCACCGTGATGCCCGCCAGTTTTTCCACCGACAGGACGTACGGCAGGTTGTTCATTACCCCGCCAAGGTAGTCGATGCGATCGGTGTAGGGGATGTAGCTGTGCCAGGACTGGCGCTCACCCATTTTCTCGGCGCCACGGTGGTGGTAGCCGATGTCCGGAACGCAATCGACGATCTCTTCGCCGTCCAGCTGCAGGATGATGCGGAACGCACCGTGGGCCGAAGGGTGGTTCGGGCCCAGGTTGAGGAACATGTAGTCCTCGTTGGCACCGGAACGCTTCATCCCCCAGTCTTCAGGCTTGAAGCGCGCGGACTCTTCTTCGAGTTGCTGCTTGGCCAGGGTCAGGCTGTACGGGTCGAACTCCGTGGCACGGGCCGGGAAGTCCTTGCGCAGCGGGTGACCTTCCCAGGTCGGCGGCATCATGATGCGCGTCAGGTGCGGGTGGCCGGGGAAATCGATGCCGAACATGTCCCAGACTTCACGCTCGTACCAGTTGGCGTTCGGCCAGATGCCGGTCACGGTCGGCACGCTGAGGTCGCTTTCGGACAAGGCGACCTTGATCATCACGTCACTATTACGCTCCACCGACAACAGGTGGTAGAACACGGTGAAGTCGGCACCAGGCAAGCCCTGGCGCTTGGTGCGCAGACGCTCGTCCACGCCATGCAGGTCATAGAGCATGACGTACGGCTTGGGCAGGTTGCGCAGGAAGGTCAGGACTTCGATCAGCTTGGCGCGGGCAACCCAAAGCACCGGCATGCCGGTGCGGGTCGACTGGAGCGTGAACGCCTCTGCGCCAAAACGGTTGTTCAGTTCGACGACCACATCCTGGTCGTCTGCCTTGTAAGGCGGGATGTACAGAGCACTGCCTGTAGTCATGGTTATTTATCGCTTTCGGTCAACGTAAAGAATGAAGCCAGGTTCTCGTTTCTTCTACAGAGCAGAGCTGGATCAGACTTCGTCGGGGCTGCGCAGATTCGTGACTGCGATTCGCTGTTCGCGGCGCTGTTCCTTTTGCGACGGCATGTCGGCGCGATAGACGCCTTGATCACCGACGACCCAGGACAGTGGGCGACGCTCCTGGCCGATGGATTCCTGCAGCAGCATCAAGCCTTGCAGGAACGCTTCGGGGCGGGGCGGGCAGCCGGGCACGTAGACATCCACGGGGAGGAATTTGTCGACCCCCTGGACCACGGAGTAAATGTCATACATGCCGCCGGAGTTGGCACAGGCGCCCATGGAAATGACCCACTTGGGTTCCAGCATCTGTTCGTACAGGCGCTGGATGATGGGGGCCATTTTCAGGAACGGCGTACCGGCGATAACCATGAAATCCGCCTGACGCGGCGATGCCCGGATCACCTCGGCGCCAAAGCGCGCGATGTCGTGGGGCGCCGTGAAGGCGGTGGTCATTTCCACGTAGCAGCACGAAAGGCCGAAGTTGTACGGCCAAAGGGAGTTCTTGCGACCCCAGTTGACCGTGCTGTTCAGCACGTCTTCGAGCTTGCCCATGAAGATGTTCTTGTGGACTTGATCTTCTAACGGATCGGCGACGGTTTCCCGCTTGCCGATCGGATATTGCTCGTTAGGAGCATCGGGGTCGATCCTGGTGAGATTGTATTGCATTGCCAAAGCCTCATTGTTTCAGCTTCGCTTGCCGCTTGCGCCGAGCTTCCGGAGCCCAATCAAGAGCTCCCACCCGGTAAAGGTAGACAAGACCTGCCAACAGAATTGCTATGAAAACGAGAGCTTCGACGAATCCGGTCCAGCCGCTTTCGCGGACGGACACAGACCATGCAAAGAGAAAAAGGGCTTCGATATCGAAGATCACGAAGAGCATCGCGACCAGATAGAATTTGGCTGAGAGCCGCAAGCGGGCGCCACCGGTAGGCAGCATGCCGGACTCGAACGGTTCATTCTTGCTGCGGCCCCAGGCTTTTGACCCGAGCAGGCTCGACACGCCGAGCATGAAGGCACACAGGCCGACGACGCCCAGAAGGAAAATGGCAAAGCCCCAATTGTGGGCCATGAGTCCTGTCGCTTCGGGCATGCTGGAAATCCTTAACAGAGAGCAAAGGTCTCTGAGCTTCAAAAAGAAATAACGCAGTGACGATATGTCGCAGCAATCAATCGCGGTGATTTTATGGCTAAACACCGGGCAAGTAAAATTCCGATGGCGAAATTATTTATTGGAATAAGGACATAGTACGTCTCCACGGCCCCGCAGCCCCGGCCCCATGGGGATTGGCTGTTGATACCTCAAAAGAATTTCATTTCATATGTAACAATGAAAGCGCCTTCAAATGATAATTATTACTGTTTGGCTGCGCGGCACCGCAGGTAGTCGATGCAACAACTGAGAACTTGTCTTATATAGCCGTGATGGCAGTTGTCAGCGCTGGCCGTTTTACTCTTTTTCTGACTGCCCGATACTGCGTTCGATCAATTTTTTTGCTTTTCCTGTGGGGCGCTTCCTTAAGGCTTGTCTGGATTCCTGTGGCGAGGGAGCTTGCTCCCGCTTGAGTGCGAAGCGCTCACAAAAAGGCTGCTGCGCAGCCAGCGGGAGCAAGCTCCCTCGCCACAAAATCCTTTCATGTGAAGACATTGCTGCCAAAGCATAGGCAAAAAAAAGCCCCGAACCAGTCGGGGCTTCAAATCGTCGGCTTTGCGGTTAGCTTTTATTGGGTCCGCAAGGGCCGTTTACGCGATAGATCAGTGGAACTGCTCTTCTTCGGTCGACCCGGTCAGCGCGGTCACGGACGAGGTGCCGCCCTGGATCACGGTGGTCATGTCGTCGAAGTAGCCGGTGCCGACTTCCTGCTGGTGGGCCACAAAGGTGTAGCCTTTGGCGGCGTCAGCGAATTCCTGCTCTTGCAGCTTCACGTAGGCGGTCATGTCGTTGCGGGCGTAGTCGTGCGCCAGGTTGAACATGCTGTGCCACATGTTGTGAATGCCGGCCAGGGTGATGAACTGGTGCTTGTAGCCCATGGCGGACAGTTCGCGCTGGAACTTGGCGATGGTCGCGTCGTCCAGGTTCTTCTTCCAGTTGAAGGAAGGCGAGCAGTTGTACGACAGCAGTTGGTCCGGGTATTCCTTCTTGATCGCTTCGGCGAAGCGACGGGCTTCGTCCAGGTCCGGCTTGGCGGTTTCGCACCAGATCAGGTCGGCGTACGGGGCGTAGGCCAGGCCGCGGGCGATGGCCTGGTCGAGGCCAGCGCGTACTTTGTAAAAGCCTTCCTGGGTACGGGTGCCGGTGACGAACGGCTGGTCGTACGGGTCGCAGTCCGAGGTCAGCAGGTCAGCGGCGTTCGCGTCGGTACGGGCCAGGATGATGGTCGGTACGCCAGCAACGTCGGCCGCCAGGCGAGCGGCGGTCAGCTTCTGTACGGCTTCCTGGGTAGGAACCAGTACCTTGCCGCCCATGTGGCCGCATTTCTTCACCGAGGCCAATTGGTCTTCGAAGTGAACGCCGGCGGCACCTGCCTCGATCATGCTCTTCATCAGTTCGTAGGCGTTCAGTACGCCGCCGAAACCGGCTTCGGCATCAGCCACGATAGGTGCGAAGTAGTCGATGTAGCCTTCGTCGCCCGGGTTCTTGCCGGCTTTCCACTGGATCTGGTCGGCGCGACGGAACGAGTTGTTGATGCGCTTGACCACGGTTGGAACCGAGTCCACTGGGTACAGCGACTGGTCAGGGTACATGGATTCGGCGGAGTTGTTGTCCGCGGCCACTTGCCAGCCCGACAGGTAGATCGCCTGGATACCGGCCTTGACTTGCTGCACAGCCTGGCCGCCAGTCAGGGCGCCCATGCAGTTGACGAAGTCTTTCTCGGGGCGGAAGGAAGGCTTGGCGCCCTGGGTGACCAGGTTCCACAGCTTCTCGGCGCCCATTTTCGCAAAGGTGTGTTCAGGTTGAACCGAACCACGCAGACGGACGACGTCAGCAGCGGAATAATTGCGCTTCACGCCTTTCCAGCGCGGGTTTTCAGCCCAGTCTTTTTCAAGGGCTGCAATTTGCTGTTCGCGTGTCAGTGCCATGGAGATAAACCTCGTCGCATAGGTCTGGGGTGGAAAATTCCTGCTCCTGCCGACCAGGGGTTGGCGTACAAGTCGGTTCAGGCGGGGAGGCGACGGGATGAACGATGGGCTCGAGGGGAAAGTGAGCAGGTAGAGGCGAACTGCGGGCGCATTCGGGCGTCGTGGGCCTTTATACGAACTCAGAGTGATGCCGGGTTACCTAGTTACGCTTCCGTCCCTCGGGACAACTTCGTTCCAGTCGCAACCTCGTCAAACACACCTTGTGGGCGGTACAGACACGAATCGGCTCGCAGGGTGGTTGCAAGCATCGACCCGAAGGCCCTTGCCAGGGCCCCTGATTAGCGGGAGCGAGGCCATCATGCCTTCGGTTTTTTGGCTCGTCAAACGTTTTGTAGTGCTTTTTTTCAAGCACTACATCTTTGGTCTAATACGACTCATCAGTCAGTTTTTGGTGCTTCAGTTCAGGGTGTCGACCTTCACCCGCAGAATCATGTCATCCCGGCCTTGGGTCGAGTAGCTGCGGGTCAGGCCTTGTTTGTCGGCTTGAGTCTGGCGGTTCACCCCAGCGAGGGTGATCCATTCGCCGAGGCGCCCGCTGACGGTTGTGTCGGTGCTTTGCACGTTCACTACATCTGGACGTTCCTGGCTCATGCGGTCACGGTTGGTGCTGATACTCAGGTGAACGGTCTCGCCAGTGACACTGGCGGTGACATAAAAACCTTGGGTGACGTTGCGGTATTCGGTCTGGCTTTGCATGCGACCGTAGCCGTCGGTCTGGTTGCTGGTGAATGGCACGCTCTGACCGACCTGGATGAGCGCCGGCTGGCCTTCGCTGGCCTGGATCTGCTGCACGCCGCCCTCACGGCTGGCGGTGCTGCGGTTGATGATGCGCGTCTGGCTGGGCGCGGCGCCGTTGATCGAGTAGCCCTGGTCACCTTGCAGGTTGTTCTCGTTGGTGTCGACAGTGATCAGCAAGCGCTTGGGAGCGGTGTCCAGTTGCGCCAGGAATTGGCGGAGTTCTTCGATCTTGCCCGGTTCGGCATTCACGATCAGTTGGTTGCCGTAGGCGCTTACCTGGCCATCCTTGCCGAGGAAATTCTGTGCCACCGGCAGTAGATCCGCGCTGGTGCGGTAGTTCAGCGGTACGATTTCGGTTGCGGCCATGACTGACAGGCTGCAGCCGAGCAGCAGGGTGGTCAGCAAGGTGCGTAGGGACATGTCCATTTCTCCGCGAGACAAAGGCTAGATATTGCCAGTTTGTCGGCCCCGGGTGGGGCAAGTTGAATGGTAGACGGCAAAACGCCCCGGCATCGGTGGATGGCGGGGCGTTTTGTGATGCTGATAATGTACTTGTGGCGAGGGGATTTATCCCCGCTGGGCTGCGAAGCAACCCCAATCAAGCTAATTTCGTCAACCTGACACACCGCAGTGACTGATTTGAAGGTTGCTGCGCAACCCAGCGGGGATAAATCCCCTCGCCACAGGGTATTGTGTTGCTGCTTCCAGCGGTTTCAGGCCGAGCGCCGCACCATGTCCACATGGGGAATGCCGGCCTCGAGGAATTCCTCGCTGACCACCGCAAACCCCAGTCGCTCATAGAACGGCGTGGCATGGACCTGCGCGCTGAGCATCTGCTGTTGCAATCCGCGTCTCTCGGCCTCGGCGATCACTGCATGCATCAACGCATCGCCGACCTTCAGACCGCGCCAGTCCTTGAGGACCGATACGCGACCGATATGGCCGTCAGTCAGCAGGCGCGCGGTACCGATGGGGAAGTCGCCTTCGAAGGCCAGGAAATGCACGGCGTCCTGGTCATCCGAATCCCACTCCAACTCTGGGGGTACGGATTGCTCGGCAATGAACACCGTTTCACGAATGCGCCGGATCTCGGCGTTATCCTTTTGCCAGTCTGCGACACGAACGTGAATTTTATTCATCGGCGAACCCCAGGCTGCCTTGTTTGACCAATTCGTGGATAAGGCCGCGGCCTTCTTCATCGTCCAGCCATGGGCCGAGGTTTTCGATGTGCAGCGCGTCGGCGGCGCAGATCATCTTCAGCAGGTCCCGCAGCTTGCCCGGCAGATAACGGCTCTGGCCGCTGGCGAACAGCAGCAGGTCGTCATCGACTTCCGACCAGGCCAGGCGCGCGCTCGGGTTGCGGATGATCACGGCACCCTGTTCCAGGCCGGCCAGCAAGTCGTCTTCTTCCAATTCCGGGCCCACCACCAGTTCCGGGTAGCGGGGTTCGGTCATGAACTGGCCGAACCAGGTCAGCAGCAAACGCTCATCGCTCATGTGCTCGGCCAGAAGGCCTTTGAGGCGGTCCAGGGCGTCGTGCTGGATCTGGTGCGGGTCCGCGACGGGGCGTGCGTCGGCGTCGGTGTAACGCTCTTCGTCCGGCAAGAACTGGCTGAGGAAGTCGGTGAAATGGGTGAGCACTTCGGCCGCGCTCGGCGCTCGGAAGCCGACCGAGTAGGTCATGCAGTCATCCACGGCGACACCGCAGTGGGCCAGGCGCGGTGGCAAGTAGAGCATGTCGCCGGGTTCCAGGGTCCACTCGTCGGTGGCCTCGAAATCGGCAAGGATGCGCAGGTCCGCATGGGGCAGCAGCGGGCTTTCGGAGTCGCACATCTGGCCGATCTTCCAGTTGCGCTTGCCATGGCCTTGCAACAGGAAAACGTCGTAGTTGTCGAAGTGCGGACCGACACCGCCACCCGGGGCGGCGAAGCTGATCATCACGTCGTCGATGCGCCAGCTCGGCAGGAAGCGGAAATGCTCCAGCAGCTCGCTGACTTCGGGGACGAACTGGTCGACCGCCTGCACCAGCAGCGTCCACTCGCGCTCCGGCAGCTTGCTGAATTCATCTTCGGCGAACGGGCCGCGACGCAACTCCCAGGGACGCTCGCCGTGCTCGATCACCAGGCGCGATTCAACCTCTTCTTCCAGCGCAAGGCCGGCCAGTTCGTCGGCATCGATCGGGCTTTCGAAGTCAGGAATCGCCTGGCGGATCAGCAGGGGTTTCTTCTGCCAGTAATCGCGCAGGAACTCCCGTGCCGTGATGCCGCCCAGAAGTTGCAGTGGAATGTCAGGATTCATGTGTAACCTATTGAAAAAATATACTTTTCAGGCGCGAATAAAAACGCCCGGCGCGGCCGGGCGTCTCAAAGGTAAAGCGATGTGTCAGATGCGCTTGGCTTGTGCCGCCGCGTTGCCGATGTAGCTGGCCGGGGTCAGCTTTTTCAGCTCGGCCTTGGCTTCGGCAGGCATGTCCAGGCCATCGATGAAAGTCTGCAGCGCTTCAGGGCTGATGCCCTTGCCACGGGTCAGCTCTTTGAGCTTCTCGTACGGGTTTTCGATGTTGTAGCGACGCATCACGGTCTGGATCGGCTCGGCCAGGACTTCCCAGCAGGCGTCCAGATCGGCGGCGATTTTCTGCTCGTTCAGTTCCAGCTTGCCGATGCCCTTGAGGCTGGCCTCGTAGGCGATGACGCTATGGGCAAAACCCACGCCCAGGTTGCGCAGCACGGTGGAGTCGGTCAGGTCGCGCTGCCAGCGGGAAATCGGCAGCTTGCTCGCCAGGTGCTGGAACAGCGCGTTGGCGATGCCCAGGTTGCCTTCGGAGTTTTCGAAGTCGATCGGGTTGACCTTGTGCGGCATGGTCGAGGAACCGATCTCGCCGGCGATGGTGCGCTGCTTGAAGTAACCCAGGGAGATGTAGCCCCAGATATCGCGGTCGAAGTCGATCAGGATGGTGTTGAAGCGTGCGATCGCATCGAACAGCTCGGCGATGTAGTCGTGCGGTTCGATCTGGGTGGTGTACGGGTTGAAGCTCAGACCCAGTTCGTCTTCGATGAAGGCGCGGGCGTTGGCTTCCCAGTCGATGTCCGGGTAGGCCGACAGGTGGGCGTTGTAGTTGCCCACGGCGCCGTTGATCTTGCCCAGCAGGGGCACGGCGGCTACCTGGGTGATCTGGCGCTCCAGGCGGTAGACGACGTTTGCCAACTCCTTGCCCAGGGTGGTCGGCGAAGCCGGTTGACCATGGGTGCGCGACAGCATCGGCACGTCGGCGAAGCGGATCGCCAGCTCGCGAATGGCCTGGGCGATCTGGCGCATCAGAGGCAGCAGCACATCGTCACGGCCTTCGCGCAGCATCAGGGCGTGGGACAGGTTGTTGATGTCCTCGCTGGTGCAGGCGAAGTGGATGAACTCACTGACGTTGGCCAGTTCCGGCAGCTTGGCCGCCTGCTCCTTGAGCAGGTACTCGATGGCCTTGACGTCGTGGTTGGTGGTGCGCTCGATCTCTTTGACGCGCTCAGCGTGCTCCAGGGCGAAATTGTCGGCCAGAGCGTTCAGCACTGCGTTGGCTTCGGCGGAAAAGGCCGGAACTTCACCAATGCCAGGGTGGGCGGCCAGGCGCTGGAGCCAGCGCACTTCAACCAGGACACGGGCACGGATCAGGCCGTACTCGCTGAAAATAGGGCGCAGGGCCTGGGTTTTGCCGGCGTAGCGGCCGTCTACAGGGGAAACCGCAGTGAGCGAAGAGAGCTGCATGGGGTGTTCTCGGACAGTCGGGCAACGAAATGGGGCGCGTATCATACATGAAAATCAGCGCCGGTCCGTCGCCAACTGACCGGCGTGTTACGCGTAAAGAGGTACAAAAGCAGGTCGAGGCGACTTATTCGTTGCGCATCAACGGGTAAAGCTCTTTCAATAATTTGCGTCGGCTGATCACCAGTTGCCAACGATGGCCGCCCAGCTGCCGCCACAGCCGTGCCGAGCGGATCCCGGCGAGCAGCAGGGCGCGGATCTTCGAGGCGTTGCTCGGTTGCTGCAGGTTGCGCATGTCGCCATGCACCTGGATGCGCTGGCGCAGCGTGCTCAAGGTGTCCTGGTACAGCGCGCCGCATGCGGCGATCACGTTTTCGTGGGACGGGCCGAAATGCTCGACCTGGGATTGGATCTGCGGCAAACGATTGCCGATGGTTTCCAGCAGGTCGTCACGCTTGGCCAACTGGCGCTCCAGGCCCAGCATCGACAGGGCGTAGCGCAGCGGTTCGCGTTGCAGGGCGCTGGGATCGCGCTCCAGGGCGCCGATCAAGGCGCGGTAGCCTTCGCGCAGGTTCAAGTCGTCGCCACCGTAGACCTCCAGGGTGTCCTTGGGGTCGCGTACCAGCAGGCTGCCGAGCATGCAGCCCAGGCCGGCCTCGGTGGCCTGGCCGGTCTTGGCGATCCGGTCCACCAGCACGGCGGCCAGGAAGACGCCGCCCAGCGCCGTCAGTTGTTCCTGGATTGGCGTCATGCCTTGCTGCTCCATGGCTCGGCGACTTCGATCACGCCGCCGCCCAGGCAGATTTCGCCGTCGTAGAACACCACCGACTGGCCGGGCGTGACCGCGCGCTGCGGGTCATCGAAGGTGGCGCGGTAGCCTGTCTCGGTTTTTTCCAAGGTGCAGGCCTGGTCGCTCTGGCGATAGCGAACCTTGGCCGTCAGGCGGCGCGGTTCGCTGAGGTCGATCGGGTTGACCCAATAGATGTCCGAGGCGAGCAGGGCGCCGGAGAACAGCCACGGGTGGTCGTTACCCTGGCCAACGATCAGCTCGTTGTGCTCCAGGTCCTTGACCAGCACGTACCACGGCTCTTCGCCGGCGTCCTTCAACCCGCCGATGCCCAGGCCTTGGCGCTGGCCGATGGTGTGGTACATCAGGCCATGGTGGCGGCCGATGACCTCGCCTTCGGTCGTCTTGATCTCGCCCGGCTGCGCCGGCAGGTATTGCTTGAGGAAGTCGCTGAAACGGCGCTCGCCAATGAAGCAGATCCCGGTGGAGTCCTTTTTCTTGGCGGTGGCGAGTTGGTGCTTCTCGGCGATCGCGCGTACTTCGGGCTTTTCCAGCTCGCCAACCGGGAACAAGGTCTTGGCGATCTGCTCGCCGCCAACGGCATGCAGGAAGTAGCTCTGGTCCTTGTTCGGATCCAGGCCCTTGAGCAGTTCGGTACGGCCGTCGATGTCGCGGCGGCGCACGTAGTGGCCAGTAGCGATCAGGTCGGCGCCGAGCATCATGGCGTAGTCGAGGAACGCCTTGAACTTGATTTCGCGGTTGCAGAGGATGTCCGGGTTCGGTGTGCGACCGGCCTTGTATTCGGCCAGGAAATGCTCGAACACGTTGTCCCAGTACTCGGCGGCGAAATTCGCGGTGTGCAGCTTGATGCCTATCTTGTCGCACACGGCCTGGGCGTCCGCCAGGTCGTCCATGGCGGTGCAGTATTCGGTTCCGTCGTCTTCTTCCCAGTTCTTCATGAACAGGCCTTCCACCTCATAACCCTGCTCGATCAGCAGAAGGGCGGAAACGGAAGAGTCCACGCCACCGGACATGCCGACGATGACGCGTTGCTTTGGGGTGTTCGAAGAGGCTGGATCACGCATAGGAATTCAATGAGTGTCTTGAAAAAGGACGCGATTCTATCAGGCCCGGGCGCGCAAGGCTAAAGAGAAGGGCGGATAAGCTCCAGGCTATGGCGATGGCCGGCCAGGTAATCGTCGATGCAACGGATGATGAGCTCGCTGCGCCAGCGGTCGCGCTGCTCGAGCAGTTCGTCGCGGGTCAGCCATTTGGCGCCTAGGATGCCATCGTCCAGTTGATACTCGGGGTGGAGTTTCAGGGCCTTGGCGGCGAAGCAGACCCGCTGGTAGGTCACGCCGTTGCTGGGGGCGGTGTACAGATAGATGCCTGTTACGCTGGTGGGCTCTACGTCCCAGCCGGTTTCTTCCAGGGTTTCGCGCACGGCGGCCTCGATCAGTGTTTCGTTCGGATCCAGGTGGCCGGCGGGCTGGTTGAGCACGGCGCGCCCGCCCTTGGATTCCTCGACCATCAAGAAGCGGCCGTTGTCTTCAACAATGGTGGCGACGGTGATGTGGGGGTTCCAGTCCATGGGGGCCTCGTTTGTTAGATGAAGTACAGATCACTGTGGGAGCGAGCCTGCTCGCGAAAGCGGTGTATGGCTCAGTATCAATGTTGAATGGTATATCGCTTTCGCGAGCAGGCTCGCTCCCACAGGGGATTGTTTTCAGGGAAGGTAGAAACACAAACCCCGGCACAAGGCCGGGGTTTGTGGTGCTTGCTTACAACCTTACACCAGCGCAGCAATCGCCGCGTTGAAGGTGGCGCTTGGGCGCATGGCCTTGCTGGTCAGCTCGGGGTTGGCGAAGTAGTAGCCGCCGATGTCCACGGGCTTGCCTTGCACGGCATTGAGTTCGGCAACGATTTTTTCTTCGTTGTCGGTCAAGGTCTTGGCCAGGGTGGTGAATTGCGCCTTGAGGGCTGCGTCGTCATCCTGAGCGGCCAGTGCCTGGGCCCAGAACAGGGTCAGGTAGAAGTGGCTGCCGCGGTTATCGATGCCGCCGACCTTGCGCGAAGGCGACTTGTTGCGGTCCAGGAACTCACCAGTCGCCTGGTCGAGGGTCTTGGCCAGCACCAGCGCCTTGGGGTTGTTGTAGGTCGCGCCCAGGTGTTCCAGGGACGCGGCCAGGGCGAGGAACTCGCCCAGGGAATCCCAGCGCAGGAAGTTTTCTTCCAGCAGTTGTTGCACGTGCTTGGGTGCCGAGCCGCCGGCGCCGGTTTCGAACAGGCCACCGCCGTTCATCAGCGGCACGATCGACAGCATCTTGGCGCTGGTGCCCAGTTCCATGATCGGGAACAGGTCAGTCAGGTAGTCGCGCAGTACGTTGCCGGTCACCGAAATGGTGTCCTTGCCTTCGCGGGTGCGAGCCAGGGTGAACTTCATCGCGTCGACAGGCGACATGATGCGGATGTCCAGACCGCTGGTGTCGTGGTCCTTCAGGTACGCCTGGACCTTCTCGATCATCACGCCGTCGTGGGCGCGCATCGGGTCGAGCCAGAAGATCGCCGGGGTGGCGCTGGCGCGGGCACGGTTGACGGCCAGCTTGACCCAATCCTGGATCGGCGCGTCCTTGGTCTGGCACATGCGGAAGATATCGCCAGCCTCGACGGTCTGCTCCAGCAGGGTTTGACCGTTGTTGTCCGAAACACGAACCACACCGTCAGCCTTGATCTGGAAGGTCTTGTCGTGGGAGCCATACTCTTCGGCTTTCTTGGCCATCAGGCCAACGTTCGGCACGCTGCCCATGGTGGTTGGGTCGAAGGCGCCGTGTTGCTTGCAATCTTCGATCACCGCTTGGTAGATGGTGGCGTAGCAGCGATCCGGGATCACAGCCTTGGTGTCGTGCAGTTGGCCGTCGGTGCCCCACATCTTGCCGGAGTCACGGATCATGGCCGGCATCGAGGCGTCGACGATGACGTCGCTCGGTACGTGCAGATTGGTGATGCCCTTGTCGGAGTTGACCATCGCCAGCGCCGGACGAACGGCGTAGACCGCCTGGATGTCGGCTTCGATCTGGGCTTGCTGCTCGGCCGGCAGGGCCTTGATGCGCGCGTACAGGTCGCCGATGCCGTTGTTCAGGTTGAAGCCGATCTGCTCCAGCACCTCGGCGTGCTTGGCCAGCGCGTCCTTATAGTACTCGGCGACGATCTGACCGAACATGATCGGGTCGGAGACCTTCATCATGGTCGCCTTCAGATGGACCGACAGCAGGACGCCTTTTTGCTTGGCGTCTTCGATTTCAGCGGCGATGAAGTTGCGCAGGGCGTTTTTGCTCATCACGGCGCAATCGAGGATCTCACCGGCTTGTACGGTGGTTTTTTCCTTGAGGACGGTGGCAGTGCCGTCCTTGGCGATCAGCTCGATCTTCACGGTGCCCGCGGCGTCGATCAGGGCGGCTTTTTCGCTGCCATAGAAATCGCCGGCGCTCATGTGAGCGACGTGGGACTTGGAGTCGGCAGCCCAGGCGCCCATTTTATGCGGGTGCTTGCGAGCATAATTCTTGACCGACAGCGGCGCGCGGCGGTCGGAGTTGCCTTCGCGCAGGACCGGGTTCACGGCGCTGCCCTTGACCTTGTCGTAACGGGCGCGAGCGTCTTTCTCGGCGTCGGTGGTCACGGTTTCCGGGTAGTCCGGCAGTGCGTAGCCCTGGGCCTGCAATTCCTTGATCGCGGCCTGCAGTTGCGGCACCGAGGCGCTGATGTTCGGCAGCTTGATGATGTTGGCTTCAGGCGTGACGGCCAGGTCGCCCAATTCGGCGAGGTGGTCGGCGACGGCTTTGTCACCCAGTTGCTCGGGGAAGCTGGCCAGGATGCGTCCTGCGAGGGAGATATCGCGGGTCTCCACGGCGATATCGGCCGAAGCGGTGAAGGCTTCGACGATCGGCAGCAGCGAATAGGTGGCGAGGGCAGGCGCTTCGTCGGTGAAGGTATAGATGATCTTCGAGCGGGTGGGCATATTCGGATTAACTCTCTTCTTTGCTAAAGCATGCGCAGAAACTCGAGGGGCGCCGGGTAAGCGCGTTCGTTCAAAGTCATCCGTGAGCCGAATGTCGAGGTTTCTTCGCGGTGATGTTGGGTGCATCAGTCGAGCGTCAAGCGGTCGGGCCGCGGTAACGGTCCGGCTTTAAAGTGGCGGAAAGTCTCGTGATAGAGCCGTCAGCCGTCGTGACCCTGTGGTCAGCGGCGGCATTATACATAGGTAGCTGGCGATCTGCCGACGGTTCATAGACTTCCGTACACGTCCATTGGTCTAAACGTCGCAGGCCGGGGAGTTGGACTATGCTCGAATTTGGCGCTTTTCCCTTGGTTTTCAGGCTTGTACGCGGCGAACTTGATTAAATTGCCGGGGATGGGCCGAACGTAGGGTTTGCGTGCCGATACAACTGGGGTACGCTCGAACGCAGCCAGATGTTCAATCCAAGCAATGGAGTTCAGCATGGGGTATCAAAAGATTCAGGTTCCGGCCGTCGGTGACAAAATCACCGTCAATGCAGACCATTCTCTTAATGTTCCCGACAATCCGATCATCCCTTTCATTGAAGGCGACGGCATTGGCGTTGATATCAGTCCGGTCATGATCAAGGTGGTGGACGCTGCGGTCGAAAAGGCCTACGGCGGCAAGCGCAAGATTTCCTGGATGGAAGTTTATGCGGGCGAAAAAGCGACCCAGGTCTACGACCAGGACACCTGGCTACCCCAGGAAACCCTGGACGCGGTCAAGGATTACGTGGTTTCCATCAAGGGCCCGCTGACCACGCCGGTCGGTGGCGGTATCCGCTCGCTGAACGTTGCATTGCGCCAGCAGCTCGACCTGTATGTCTGCCTTCGCCCGGTGCGCTGGTTTGAAGGCGTCCCGAGTCCGGTCAAGAAACCGGGCGATGTGGACATGACCATCTTCCGCGAGAACTCCGAGGACATCTACGCCGGTATCGAGTGGAAGGCCGGTTCGGCCGAAGCCACCAAGGTGATCAAGTTCCTCAAAGAGGAAATGGGCGTCACCAAGATCCGTTTCGACGAAGATTGCGGCATCGGCGTCAAGCCGGTCTCCAAGCAGGGCACCAAGCGCCTGGCACGCAAGGCCTTGCAATATGTCGTCGACAATGACCGCGATTCGCTGACTATCGTGCACAAAGGCAACATCATGAAGTTCACCGAAGGTGCCTTCAAGGAATGGGCCTACGAGGTGGCGGCCGAAGAGTTCGGCGCGACCCTGCTCGACGGCGGCCCATGGATGCAGTTCAAGAATCCGAAGACCGGCAAGAATGTCGTGGTCAAGGACGCCATCGCCGACGCCATGCTCCAGCAGATCCTGCTGCGCCCGGCCGAATACGACGTGATCGCGACCCTGAACCTCAACGGCGACTACCTCTCCGATGCCCTGGCGGCTGAAGTGGGCGGTATCGGTATCGCGCCGGGCGCCAACCTGTCCGACACCGTGGCAATGTTCGAGGCCACCCACGGCACCGCGCCTAAATATGCGGGCAAGGACCAGGTCAACCCGGGGTCGTTGATCCTCTCGGCGGAAATGATGCTGCGCCACATGGGGTGGACCGAGGCGGCCGACCTGATCATCAAGGGCACCAACGGCGCGATTTCGGCCAAGACCGTGACCTATGACTTCGAACGCCTGATGGACGGTGCCAAGCTGGTGTCGTCTTCCGGTTTCGGCGATGCGCTGATTTCCCATATGTAAGCGAAGCCTGAACACAAAAATGCCCGGTTCGAGTGATCGAACCCGGGCATTTTTTATGGGTTGGGGCCGGGCTCTAGTGGTCTTCGGTTACCCGCGGCTTGAGGCGGACCTTGATCGGTTCTGGCTTTACGCTGGCCTCGGTGCTGTTGGGGTCGACGTCCACGGCAACCGGGCAAATCTCAACGGCATGTGTACCCTTTGGCCCTTGTATCATGCAGAACGTCACCGGCTGACCTGCCTTCAGGGTTTTATAACCTTCCATCTGGATTACAGAGTAGTGAGCGAAGAGGTCTTCGTCCTTCCCGTCTTGGATAATAAAACCATAGCCCTTGGCATTGTTGAACCACTTGACCTTTCCCTTGACTCGCATACTGGTGGTACCTGACATACCATTTTCCCTCTGCAACACACCCCTGCAACGGAGTATCATCCTGATCATCCGCTGTCGATCAAATAAGAAATCGGATTGACTTTGCGGACCTTTTTAACCCACGGTGGGCTCTATTGGTTGTAACACCGATTCACCGTTAGTCAAGGTGATCGGGCGGTAGCGGTTGAAATCGCTCGCAAGCGGCCCCATCACTGTATTTGCCAACTAAACGAACCTTTCTTTCCATGCATGCAATCAGCCAGATTCGACTAACATTCAATCAGGATCGCCCGGATCAACATGATGACGATTCAGCGGGCATTGCTGTTCAGGAATCAAAGCCCGCTTTACAGGCTCCACCGATGTACAAGGTGGTTTTGTTCAACGATGACTACACACCGATGGATTTCGTCGTCGAAGTGCTCGAGGTGTTTTTTAACCTGAATCGCGAGCTGGCGACCAAGGTCATGCTGGCCGTTCATACAGAGGGACGGGCAGTATGTGGTGTGTTTACCCGCGACATTGCGGAGACCAAGGCCATGCAGGTCAACCAGTACGCCCGGGAAAGCCAGCATCCGCTACTCTGTGAAATCGAGAAGGACGGTTAACGCCGACCACTTGGGTATGAGGTGAAGCCATGTTAAACCGCGAGCTCGAAGTCACCCTCAATCTTGCCTTCAAGGAGGCTCGTTCGAAGCGTCATGAATTCATGACCGTCGAGCACCTGCTGTTGGCCCTATTGGATAACGAGGCTGCCGCCACCGTTTTGCGTGCCTGCGGCGCGAACCTCGACAAACTCAAGCATGACCTGCAGGAGTTCATCGACTCCACCACGCCACTGATCCCCGTCCACGACGAGGATCGCGAAACCCAGCCAACCCTGGGATTCCAGCGTGTGCTGCAGCGTGCTGTCTTTCATGTGCAGAGCTCGGGCAAGCGCGAAGTCACCGGCGCCAACGTGCTGGTTGCCATTTTCAGCGAGCAGGAAAGCCAAGCGGTGTTCCTGCTCAAGCAACAGAGCGTTGCGCGTATCGATGTCGTCAACTACATCGCCCATGGCATCTCGAAAGTGCCGGGGCATGGCGATCATTCCGAAGGTGAGCAGGACATGCAGGATGACGAGGGCGGCGAGTCTTCTTCATCAGGCAATCCGCTGGACGCGTATGCCAGCAATCTGAACGAACTGGCTCGCCAGGGCCGTATCGACCCGCTGGTCGGGCGCGAGGCGGAAGTCGAGCGCGTTGCGCAGATCCTGGCCCGGCGCCGCAAGAACAACCCATTGCTCGTAGGCGAAGCGGGCGTGGGCAAGACCGCGATCGCTGAAGGCCTGGCCAAGCGCATCGTCGATAACCAGGTGCCAGACCTGCTGGCCAACAGCGTGGTGTATTCCCTCGACCTGGGTGCCTTGCTGGCCGGTACCAAATACCGGGGCGATTTCGAGAAGCGCTTCAAGGCGTTGCTCGGCGAACTGAAAAAACGTCCGCAGGCGATCCTGTTCATCGACGAAATCCACACCATTATCGGTGCCGGGGCGGCGTCGGGCGGGGTCATGGATGCGTCCAACCTGCTCAAGCCGCTGCTGTCCTCGGGCGATATCCGTTGCATCGGCTCGACCACGTTCCAGGAATTCCGTGGGATTTTCGAGAAGGACCGTGCGTTGGCCCGGCGTTTCCAGAAGGTCGACGTGTCGGAGCCTTCGGTGGAAGACACCATCGGTATCCTGCGTGGCCTGAAAGGGCGTTTCGAGTTGCATCACAGCATCGAATACAGTGACGAGGCATTGCGCGCTGCCGCCGAACTGGCGTCGCGCTACATCAACGATCGGCACATGCCGGACAAGGCCATCGATGTCATCGACGAGGCGGGCGCCTATCAGCGGCTGCAACCGGTGGAGAATCGAGTCAAGCGCATCGACGTGCCGCAAGTCGAGGACATCGTCGCGAAAATCGCGCGGATTCCGCCAAAACACGTCACCAGCTCCGACAAGGAATTGCTGCGTAACCTGGAGCGTGACCTGAAGCTGACGGTGTTCGGCCAGGATGCGGCCATCGACTCGCTGTCGACCGCGATCAAACTGTCCCGCGCGGGACTCAAGTCGCCGGACAAGCCGGTCGGTTCATTCCTGTTCGCCGGGCCTACCGGTGTCGGCAAGACCGAGGCGGCGCGGCAGTTGGCCAAGGCGCTGGGGATCGAGTTGGTGCGCTTCGACATGTCCGAGTACATGGAGCGTCATACCGTATCGCGTCTGATCGGTGCGCCTCCAGGCTATGTCGGTTTCGACCAGGGTGGTCTCTTGACCGAGGCAATCACCAAGCAGCCTCACTGCGTGCTGTTGCTCGATGAGATCGAGAAGGCGCATCCGGAAGTCTTCAACCTGCTGCTGCAGGTCATGGACCACGGTACGCTGACCGATAACAACGGGCGCAAGGCGGATTTCCGCAACGTGATCATCATCATGACCACGAACGCCGGTGCCGAAACCGCCGCGCGCGCTTCGATCGGTTTCACCCATCAGGACCACTCGTCCGATGCGATGGAAGTGATCAAGAAGAGCTTCACGCCTGAATTCCGCAACCGCCTGGACACCATTATCCAGTTTGGTCGCCTCAGTCATGAGGTCATCAAAAGCGTGGTGGACAAGTTCCTTACCGAACTCCAGGCGCAGCTCGAAGACAAGCGTGTGCTGTTGGAGGTCACCGATGCGGCGCGCAGCTGGCTCGCGGAAGGTGGTTACGATGTGACGATGGGCGCAAGGCCAATGGCTCGCTTGATTCAGGACAAGATCAAGCGTCCGCTGGCCGAGGAGATCCTGTTTGGCGAACTGGCCGAGCATGGCGGTGTGGTTCACATCGACATCAAGGACGGCGAGCTGACCTTCGACTTCGAAACCACGGCCGAGATGGCTTGATCGTTAGCTGCAGCAAAATAAAAAGGCGCCGAAAGGCGCCTTTTTGCTGTCCAGCCCAAATCCTTGTGGGAGCGAGCTTGCTCGCGATGGCGGAGGATCGGTCAACATCAATACCGACTGTGACGACGCTATCGCGAGCAGGCTCGCTTCCACAGGATCTGTGTGATGTGGATGGTTGGAGCAAAACCCAGGCAAACAAAAACGCCCGACATGAGCCGGGCGTTTTGTATTGACTTGTTAGCGAGCGCGGTAAGTAATGCGCCCTTTGCTCAAGTCATAGGGCGTCAGCTCGACGCGCACTTTGTCACCGGTAAGAATACGAATGTAGTTCTTGCGCATCTTGCCGGAGATATGCGCGGTTACGACGTGCCCATTTTCCAACTCCACACGAAACATGGTGTTGGGCAGGGTGTCGACGACAGTGCCTTCCATTTCGAAGCTGTCTTCTTTCGACATGCAGTAAAGCCCTCGGTATCCAGTGAATGGCCCGGTGCAACTGCGCCAGGCAAAAGCGGCGTGCATTGTGCCCGAAAAAGGGGGGGCAAGCCAAGGGGTTCTTAGGAGTAACTCAATGAATGCGGCGCATGGATAAGGCGCAAACTACGAGCGGCCCCTAGTTCAGGACAACCCACCGCTGGTTGATCAACAATTCAATGGGCCGATATTGGGTCTTGTAGTTCATTTTTTTGCAGTTCTTGATCCAGTAGCCCAGGTACACCGCTTCCAGGCCCAGGCGCCGGCATTCGTTGATCTGCCAAAGGATCGCGAACCGTCCCAGGCTGCGCTTTTCCTCGTTGGGCTCATAAAAGGTGTAGACCGCCGAAAGGCCGTTGGGCAACAGGTCGGTGACGGCGATGGCCACCAGCCGCCCGTCGAGGCGGAACTCATAGAAACGCGAGAACGGCAGGTCGCGCACCAGGAAGGTCGAGAATTGGTCCCGGCTGGGCGGGTACATGTCGCCATCGGCGTGGCGCTGTTCGATGTAGCGCTGGTACAGGTCGAAATATTCTTCGCTGAACTGCGGTTTGGCCGGGCGCACCTGCAAATCGGCGTTGCGCTTGAAAATACGCTTCTGCTGCCGGTTCGGGGTAAAGCGGGCCACGGGAATGCGCGCCGGCACGCACGCATTGCAATGCTGGCAATGGGGCCGGTAGAGGTGATCGCCGCTGCGACGAAACCCCATCTCCGACAGGTCTGCATAGACATGCACATCCATGGGCTGGCTGGGATCGAGGAACAGGGTCGTGGCCTGCTCCTCTGGCAGGTAGCTGCAAGAGTGAGGTTGAGTGGCATAAAACTTCAAGCGCGCCAACTCGGTCATGATCAACCCTCGGGATAAACTTCAATTCAAGTGTAAGCCAGGAGCGCGAATATCGCTCAGCAAACCCAGGTGGCATGGTTGGGTTGGTCCAGATGGGCCTTCAAGTAAGCCGCGAACTCGGTTCGCGGAATCGGCCGCGCGCCCAGGCTATGCAAATGCTCGGTGGGCATCTGGCAGTCGATCAGGACGAAACCCGCCTCCTTGAGGTGTTGGACCAGGGTTGCGAAGCCGAATTTCGACGCATTGTCGGCGCGACTGAACATGGACTCGCCAAAAAACAACTGACCCATTGCCAAGCCATACAGGCCGCCGACCAGCGTGCCTTGATCCCAGACTTCCACGGAATGGGCGAAGCCGCGTCGGTGCAGTTCCAGATAGGCGGTCTGCATGGCGTCGGTGATCCAGGTGCCATCAGCATAATCCCGGGGCGCGGCGCAGGCCTGGATGACCCCGGCGAAATCCCGGTCGAACGTCACTTCATAGCGCTGCTTGCGCAACAGCTTGCCCAGGCTGCGCGATACATGCAGCTCGTCGGGAAACAGCACCGTGCGCGGGTCCGGCGACCACCACAGGATCGGCTGGCCTTCGGAGAACCATGGAAAGCAGCCGTGGCGATAGGCCTGGATCAAGCGGTCGGCGGACAGGTCCCCGCCGGCGGCGAGCAGGCCGTTGGGGTCGCGCATGGCTTTTTCCAGTGGCGGAAAATCGAAAGTGTTGCGTTGTAACCAAGTCAGCATCGTTGTCCGGGCTTGCAGAAGGGGAGGGCGGGGCTCCAGATCAGCCAGAGCCCGCCTAGAGGTTAACCGTCAAACGGCCGGGATGTCATCGAGATACTTCTCTGCGTCCAGGGCGGCCATGCAGCCGGCGCCGGCCGAAGTAATGGCCTGGCGATAGACATGATCGGCCACATCGCCAGCGGCAAACACGCCTTCGATGTCGGTGGCCGTGGCATTGCCGTCGCTGCCGCCGCGCACGATCAGGTAACCATCGCGCATCGTCAGTTGGCCCTGGAACAGGTCGGTATTGGGTTTGTGCCCGATGGCGATGAAGACGCCGGCCAGCGACAACGTGCTGGTTTCACCGGTCTCGCTGTGCCGCAGGCGCGCGCCGGTCACGCCGCTGGCATCGCCCAGGACCTCGTCCAGGTTCTGGTTCCAGTGCAAACGGATATTGCCATTGGCGGCTTTCTCGAAGAGTTTGTCTTGCAAGATCTTTTCGGAGCGCAACTTGTCCCGCCGGTGAATCAAATGCACCTCCTTGGCGATATTCGACAGGTACAGGGCTTCTTCCACGGCGGTGTTGCCGCCACCGACCACCGCCACCACCTGGTTTCGGTAGAAAAAACCATCGCAGGTCGCGCAGGCTGAAACACCTTTGCCAGCGAAGGTTTCCTCCGACGGCAGGCCGAGGTACTGGGCTGAGGCGCCGGTGGCGATGATCAGTGCGTCGCAGGTGTAGGTGCCGCTGTCACCGATCAATTCGAACGGACGTTGTTGCAACTTGGCGGTGTGAATATGGTCGTAGACGATCTGCGTGTCGAAGCGCTCGGCGTGCCGTTGCATGCGCTCCATCAGCACGGGGCCGGTCAGGCCTTCGACGTCGCCGGGCCAGTTATCGACTTCGACCGTGGTGGTGAGCTGGCCACCGGCCTGTATGCCGGTGATGACAACGGGTTTGAGGTTGGCACGGGCCGCATAGACAGCAGCGCTGTACCCTGCAGGGCCGGAACCGAGAATAATCAGGCGTGAATGCTTCGCTTCGCTCATAAAAACACCTCATAAGCCTTTGTCACAAAAGAGAATGCATGCTCAAATTGGCGCCCAAGACCCCCTGATCATGGCTATGCTGTCGCCAAGCGCGCGGGCAATGCCTTGGGCATGACAAACCCGTACAATGCTTGGGTTTTGAACGCAGGATGAGCAAAAGATCAAATCTTCAGCGACTCCTGTGGTTTTCCGGACGCATGCCACAGTGGTAAAAGTAGTACCGGTTGAGCACATTCACTTTTTTTACCTGCTCGTCATGGGCAGTTTTTCATAGTCATTCAACAGATGGACGCGCCTTGGGCGCAGGAAAATAAGCGTTTTGAAGAAATCCACCGCAGCACCCAAGACAGTCGTTCCGCTCTGGCGCCAACAATTGCACTACCGGCTCAAGGAAGGTGCGTTGATCGCCATCGGTGCCTTGTGCCTGTTCCTGATGATGGCCTTGCTGACCTACGGCAAGGACGATCCGGGCTGGAGCCACAACAGCAAGATCGAAGACGTGCAGAATTTCGGCGGTCCGGCCGGTTCCTACAGCGCCGACATCCTGTTCATGGTGCTGGGCTATTTCGCCTATATCTTCCCGCTGCTGCTGGCGATCAAGACGTACCAGATATTCCGCCAGCGCCATGAGCCCTGGCAGTGGAGCGGCTGGCTGTTCTCCTGGCGCCTGATCGGCCTGGTCTTCCTGGTGCTGTCGGGAGCCGCGCTGGCCCATATTCATTTCCACGCCCCCACTGGCCTGCCCGCAGGGGCGGGTGGCGCACTGGGTGAAAGCCTCGGCGACCTGGCCCGCAATGCCCTGAACATCCAGGGCAGCACGCTGCTGTTCATCGCCTTGTTCCTGTTTGGCCTGACGGTATTCACCGACCTGTCGTGGTTCAAGGTGATGGACGTCACCGGCAAGATCACCCTTGACCTCATTGAATTGATCCAGGGCGCGCTGAACCGTTGGTGGGCGGCGCGCAACGAACGCAAGCAACTGGTGGCGCAACTGCGTGAAGTCGACGACCGCGTCCATGACGTTGTGGCGCCGACGGTGACTGACAAACGCGAGCAGGCCAAGGTCAAGGAGCGCCTGATCGAACGCGAGCAGGCCCTGAGCAAGCACATGTCCGAGCGCGAAAAGCAGGTGCCGCCGGTCATCACCATGGCCCCGGCCAAGCCGCCGGAGCAAAGCAAGCGCGTGCAGAAAGAGAAACAGGCACCGCTGTTCGTCGACAGCGCGGTGGAAGGCACCTTGCCGCCGATCTCGATCCTCGACCCGGCCGAGAAGAAACAGCTCAACTATTCCCCCGAGTCCTTGGCGGCCGTCGGGCATTTGCTCGAAATCAAGCTCAAGGAGTTCGGTGTGGAGGTCTCGGTGGATTCGATCCACCCGGGCCCGGTCATCACCCGTTACGAAATCCAGCCGGCCGCCGGCGTGAAGGTCAGCCGTATCGCCAACCTGGCGAAGGACCTGGCGCGCTCGCTCGCCGTGACCAGCGTGCGGGTGGTGGAGGTGATTCCCGGCAAGACCACCGTGGGCATCGAGATTCCCAACGAAGACCGGCAGATTGTGCGCTTCTCCGAAGTACTGTCGACGCCGGAATATGACAACCACAAGTCGCCGGTCACCTTGGCCTTGGGTCACGACATCGGCGGCAAGCCGGTCATCACCGACCTGGCGAAAATGCCCCACCTGCTGGTGGCCGGTACCACCGGCTCCGGTAAGTCGGTGGGCGTGAACGCGATGATCCTTTCGATCCTGTTCAAGTCCGGCCCGGAAGACGCCAAGCTGATCATGATCGACCCGAAGATGCTCGAATTGTCGATCTACGAAGGCATCCCGCACCTGCTGTGCCCGGTGGTCACCGACATGAAGGACGCGGCCAACGCCTTGCGCTGGAGCGTTGCCGAGATGGAGCGCCGCTACAAGCTCATGGCGAAGATGGGCGTGCGCAACCTGTCGGGCTTCAACGCCAAGGTCAAGGAAGCCGAGGAAGCCGGTACACCGCTGAGCGACCCGCTGTATCACCGCGAAAGCATCCACGACGAAGCGCCGCTGCTGCATAAGCTGCCGACCATCGTCGTGGTGGTGGACGAATTCGCCGACATGATGATGATCGTCGGCAAGAAGGTCGAAGAACTGATCGCCCGTATCGCCCAGAAGGCCCGTGCGGCCGGTATCCACCTGATCCTCGCCACGCAGCGACCATCGGTGGACGTGATCACCGGCCTGATCAAGGCCAACATCCCGACCCGCATGGCGTTCCAGGTGTCGAGCAAGATCGACTCGCGGACCATCATCGACCAGGGCGGCGCCGAGCAATTGCTGGGTCACGGTGACATGCTCTACATGCCGCCCGGCACGAGCCTGCCGATCCGTGTCCACGGCGCGTTCGTCTCCGACGATGAAGTACACCGCGTGGTGGAAGCCTGGAAATTGCGCGGCGCGCCTGAATACAACGACGACATCCTCAACGGTGTCGAAGAAGCAGGCAGCGGTTTTGAAGGCAGCAGCGGTGGAGGCGGTGATGATGACGCAGAGACCGACGCGCTTTATGACGAAGCGGTGCAGTTCGTGCTCGAAAGCCGCCGTGCCTCGATTTCCGCCGTGCAGCGCAAGCTGAAGATCGGCTACAACCGCGCCGCTCGCATGATCGAGGCCATGGAAATGGCTGGGGTCGTGACGGCCATGAACACCAACGGTTCGCGCGAAGTGCTCGCGCCTGGCCCGATGCGCGACTGATTACCCGGGCGACGTGACGATGCGTCGCTCGAACCCCCACGAATTCATGAGGACTCCCATGCGCCTGATTCGCATGTTGCTGTTGCCCGTACTGGCCTTGTCTACTTTTTCGGCCCACGCCGGCGAAAAGGACGTGGCCCGCCTGACCCAGTTGCTGGGCGGCTCCCAGACCCTGACTGCGCGTTTTTCCCAGTTGACCCTCGACGGCAGTGGCACCCAGCTGCAGGAAACCGCCGGTGAAATGGCCCTTCAGCGTCCTGGCCTGTTCTATTGGCACACCGATGCTCCCGCCGAACAACTGATGGTTTCAGACGGCAAGAAAGTCTCGCTGTGGGACCCGGACCTGGAGCAGGTGACCATCAAGACTCTTGACCAGCGCCTGACCCAGACGCCAGCGTTGCTGCTGTCCGGTGACATCTCGGAGATCAGCCAGAGCTTCGACATTACCTCCAAGGAAGCCGGCGGGGTGATCGACTTCACCCTCAAGCCCAAGACCAAGGACAGCCTGTTCGACAGCCTGCGCCTGTCGTTCCGCAACGGCCTTGTTAACGACATGCAGCTGATCGACAGCGTTGGCCAGCGCACCAACATCCTGTTCACCGGGGTCAAGGCCAATACGCCGATCGCCGCGTCCAAGTTCAAGTTCGACATCCCCAAGGGTGCGGATGTGATCCAGGAATAACCCAATGGCCCCTGTGGGAGCGAGCCTGCTCGCGATGGCGGCGGATCAGTTGGAATTGATGTGACTGACCCACCGCTATCGCGAGCAGGCTCGCTCCCACAATGGATTGTGGTGTTCAATCAACTAACTGATCGGCAACAGGACCCTGCGGAGGTTTTGTAGTAATCATGGACCTGTTTCGAAGCGCCCCGATTGCCCAGCCATTGGCCGCCCGCTTGCGCGCGACCAACCTGGATGAGTATGTCGGTCAGGAACACGTGCTCGCTCGCGGTAAGCCTCTGCGCGAAGCCTTGGAGCAGGGTGCCTTGCACTCGATGATTTTCTGGGGGCCGCCGGGCGTGGGCAAGACCACCCTGGCGCGGCTGCTGGCGGAGGTTTCTGACGCGCATTTCGAAACGGTCTCGGCGGTGCTGGCCGGGGTCAAGGAGATCCGCCAGGCCGTGGAAATCGCCAAGCAACAGGCCGGCCAGTACGGCAAGCGCACCATCCTGTTCGTCGACGAAGTACACCGGTTCAACAAATCCCAGCAGGACGCTTTCCTGCCCTATGTGGAAGACGGCACGCTGATATTCATCGGCGCCACCACCGAAAATCCTTCGTTCGAACTCAACAACGCCTTGCTGTCGCGGGCGCGGGTCTATGTGCTCAAGAGCCTCGATGAAACCGCGATGCGCAAGCTGGTGCATCGCGCGCTGACCGAAGAGCGGGGCTTGGGCAAGCGCCAGCTCAGCCTCAGCGATGAAGGTTTCCAGATACTCTTCAGCGCCGCCGACGGCGATGGTCGACGGCTGCTCAACCTGCTGGAAAACGCCTCGGACCTGGCCGAAGACAACAGCGAGATCGGAGTCGAGCTGCTGCAAAGCCTGCTGGGCGATACCCGCCGACGTTTCGACAAGGGCGGCGAGGCGTTCTACGACCAGATCTCGGCGCTGCACAAGTCCATCCGCGGTTCCAACCCCGATGCCGCGTTGTATTGGTTTGCGCGGATGATCGACGGTGGTTGCGATCCGCTGTACCTGGCTCGGCGGGTGGTGCGCATGGCCAGCGAGGACATCGGCAACGCCGACCCTCGGGCCCTGAGCCTGTGCCTGGCGGCCTGGGACGTGCAGGAGCGCCTCGGCAGCCCGGAGGGCGAGCTCGCCGTGGCCCAGGCCATCACTTACCTGGCCTGCGCACCGAAGAGCAACGCCGTGTACATAGGCTTCAAGGCCGCGATGCGCAGCGCCACCGAACACGGCTCCCTCGAAGTACCGCTGCACCTGCGCAACGCACCGACCAAGCTCATGAAACAGTTAGGTTATGGCGATGAATACCGCTATGCCCACGATGAGCCCGACGCTTATGCCGCCGGCGAAGACTATTTTCCCGAAGAACTCGAACCCCAGCGCTTCTACCAGCCCGTACCTCGAGGCCTTGAGTTGAAGATTGGCGAAAAGCTCAACCATTTGGCCCAGCTGGACCGATTGAGTCCACGACAGCGGAGAAAACCGTGATCCCCTTGATTCTCGCAGTCTCCGCTGGGGGCGTTGCCGGTACGTTGTTGCGTTTCGCCACGGGTAACTGGATCAGTGCAAATTGGCCGCGGCACTTCTATACCGCGACGCTGGCCGTTAATATCGTGGGCTGTCTGCTGATCGGCGTTCTTTACGGCCTGTTTTTGATTCGTCCCGAGGTGCCCATCGAGGTGCGCGCGGGGTTGATGGTCGGCTTTCTTGGCGGCCTGACGACTTTTTCATCTTTTTCACTGGATACGGTGCGCCTGCTGGAAAGCGGGCAGGTGCCGCTGGCCCTGGGCTATGCGGCCATCAGCGTGTTCGGCGGGCTGCTCGCCACCTGGGCCGGCCTGTCCTTGACCAAACTTTGATAACGAGAGACCGACATGCTCGATTCCAAACTGTTACGTAGCAACCTTCAGGACGTAGCGGACCGCCTGGCTTCCCGTGGCTTTGCCCTGGACGTCGCGCGCATCGAAGCGCTGGAAGAACAGCGCAAGACCGTCCAGACCCGCACCGAGGCCCTGCAGGCAGAACGTAACGCGCGCTCCAAGTCCATCGGCCAGGCCAAGCAGCGTGGCGAAGACATCGCGCCGCTGATGGCCGATGTCGAGCGCATGGCGGGCGAGTTGAGCGCCGGCAAGGTCGAGCTGGACGCGATCCAGACCGAGTTGGATTCGATCCTGTTGGGCATTCCGAACCTGCCTCACGAGTCGGTGCCGGTCGGTGAAGACGAAGACGGCAACGTTGAAGTACGCCGCTGGGGTACGCCGAAAACCTTCGATTTCCCCGTGCAGGACCACGTGGCCCTGGGCGAGAAATTCGGCTGGCTCGACTTCGAAACCGCCGCCAAGTTGTCGGGCGCGCGTTTTGCCCTGTTGCGCGGGCCGATTGCCCGTCTGCATCGGGCGCTGGCGCAGTTCATGATCAATCTGCACGTCACCGAGCACGGCTACGAAGAGGCCTACACGCCGTACCTGGTCCAGGCCCCGGCCCTGCAAGGCACCGGCCAGTTGCCAAAGTTCGAGGAAGACCTGTTCAAGATCGGTCGCGACGGCGAAGCCGACCTGTACCTGATCCCCACTGCCGAAGTGTCGCTGACCAACATCGTCGCGGGCGAAATCGTCGATGCCAAGCAACTGCCGATCAAGTTCGTTGCCCATACGCCGTGCTTCCGCAGCGAAGCCGGCGCGTCGGGCCGTGATACCCGCGGCATGATTCGCCAGCACCAATTCGACAAGGTCGAAATGGTGCAGATCGTCGAGCCGTCCAAATCCATGGAAGCCCTGGAAAGCCTGACCGCCAACGCCGAAAAGGTTCTGCAACTGCTGGAGTTGCCGTATCGCACCCTGGCGCTGTGCACCGGCGACATGGGTTTCAGCGCGGTCAAGACCTATGACTTGGAAGTCTGGATCCCGAGCCAGGACAAGTACCGCGAGATTTCGTCGTGCTCCAACTGTGGCGACTTCCAGGCCCGCCGCATGCAGGCGCGTTTCCGCAACCCGGAAACCGGCAAGCCGGAACTGGTCCACACCCTCAACGGCTCCGGCCTGGCGGTGGGTCGTACGCTGGTGGCGGTGCTGGAGAACTACCAGCAGGCCGACGGCTCGATCCGTGTGCCCGAGGTGCTGAAACCGTACATGGGCGGCATCGAGGTCATCGGCTAAATGGACTATTTGCCACTGTTCCACAACCTGCGCGGCAGCCGCGTGCTGGTGGTTGGCGGCGGGGAGATTGCCTTGCGCAAGTCTCGCCTGCTGGCCGATGCCGGCGCATTGTTGCGGGTGGTCGCACCCGAGATCGAACCGCAGTTGCGGGAACTGGTCGGTGGCAGCGGCGGCGAATGTGTCCTGCGGGGCTACGTGGAAGCGGACTTGGACGGTTGTGGCCTGGTCATCGCCGCCACGGATGACGAACCGCTCAATGCCCAGGTCTCGGCGGACGCCCACAAGCGCTGCGTACCGGTCAACGTGGTGGACGCGCCGGCCCTGTGCAGCGTGATTTTTCCGGCCATCGTCGACCGTTCGCCCCTGGTGATCGCGGTGTCCAGTGGCGGCGATGCCCCGGTGCTGGCGCGGCTGATCCGCGCCAAGCTGGAGACCTGGATTCCGTCGACCTACGGGCAGTTGGCCGGTTTGGCGGCGCGCTTTCGCAATCAGGTCAAAGGCTTGTTTCCCGATGTCCAGCAACGGCGGGCCTTCTGGGAAGAAGTGTTCCAAGGCCCCATCGCCGACCGCCAATTGGCCGGGCAGGGCGCCGAAGCCGAGCGGCTGTTGCGGGAAAAGATTGACGGCCAGGCGCCGAATGCGCCGGGTGAGGTCTATCTGGTGGGCGCCGGGCCGGGTGATCCCGACCTGCTGACGTTCCGCGCCCTGCGCCTGATGCAACAGGCGGACGTGGTGCTGTACGACCGTCTGGTGGCGCCGGCCATCCTCGAACTGTGCCGCCGCGACGCCGAACGGGTCTACGTCGGCAAGCGCCGCTCCGAGCACGCCGTGCCCCAGGACCAGATCAACCAGCAACTGGTGGACCTGGCCCGGCAAGGTAAACGTGTGGTGCGGTTGAAGGGCGGCGATCCTTTTATCTTCGGTCGTGGTGGCGAAGAGATCGAAGAGCTGGCGGCCCATGGCATCCCGTTCCAGGTGGTCCCGGGCATCACTGCCGCCAGTGGCTGCGCGGCCTACGCCGGGATTCCGCTGACCCATCGCGATTATGCCCAGTCGGTGCGCTTCATTACCGGTCATCTAAAGGACGGCACCAGCGACTTGCCATGGGCCGATCTTGTCTCGCCAGCACAGACGTTGGTGTTCTATATGGGCTTGGTGGGGCTGCCGGTGATTTGCAACGAGCTGATCAAGCACGGTCGCGCGGCGGACACGCCGGCGGCGTTGATCCAGCAAGGCACGACTTCAAACCAGCGCGTTTTCACCGGCACGTTGGCGGACCTGCCACGGCTGGTGGCGGAGCATGAAGTCCATGCGCCGACGTTGGTGATTGTTGGCGAAGTGGTGCAGTTACGCGAGAAGCTGGCTTGGTTTGAAGGGGCTCAGGGGCAGGTTTGAAGACCGCGTCGCCTCCTTCGCGAGCAGGCTCGCTCCCACAGGGGCTGTGTGCAACCACAGATTTTGTGGTTCAACACGAATCAAATGTGGGAACGAGCCTGCTCGCGATTGGCCTTCAGAGGCAATAAAGATTGCGGCTCAGCTCTCAGCCCGAAGCCAAATCCCTTTCCCGCTCAACCTCTCTCGATCGTGGGCCACCGTGAAATCCTGCTCCGGCCCCTTGGGCACGATCCCATTCGGGTTGATGGTCTTGTGGCTGCCGTAGTAGTGCCGCTGGATATGGGTGAAGTTCACGGTCTCGGCAACGCCCGGCCACTGATACAGCTCGCGCAGCCAGTTCGACAGGTTCGGGTAATCGGCGATGCGGCGTAGGTTGCATTTGAAGTGGCCGAAATACACCGCGTCGAAACGAATCATCGTAGTGAACAAGCGGATATCCGCTTCGGTCAGGTATTCACCCGCCAGGTAGCGACGGGTTTGCAGCAAGGCTTCCACTCGGTCCAGTTCGACAAACAGTTGATCGAAGGCTTCTTCATAAGCGGCCTGGGTCGTCGCGAACCCCGCACGGTATACGCCGTTGTTCACCGCTGGGTAGATGCGCTCGTTCAACCCATCGATCTCGTGGCGCAGGTGCTCGGGATACAGGTCCAGGTCGTTGCCGGTCAGGCCATCGAACGCGCTGTTGAACATGCGGATGATTTCCGCCGATTCGTTATTGACGATGCGCCGTTGCTGTTTGTCCCACAGCGCCGGAACGGTCACCCGGCCGGTATAATCCGGTGTGTCGGCGGTGTAGCGCTGGTGCAGGAAGCTCAGGTTGTCCAGGTTGTCGCCGGTCGAGCCGTGGGCCTTGTCGAACGTCCAGCCGTTTTCCAGCATCAGATAGCTGACCACCGAAACGTCGATCAGCGCTTCCAGGCCCTTGAGCTTGCGAAAGATCAGCGTGCGGTGCGCCCAGGGGCAGGCCAGGGAGACATACAAATGGTAGCGCCCGGCCTCGGCGGGGAAACTGCTTTTGCCGTCGGCGGTGATCCAGTCGCGGCGTTGCGCCTGCTCACGCTGGAAACTGCCGTCCTTGCTTTCATACCACTGGTCCTGCCAGCGACCCTCGACCAACAAACCCATCTGAACGTCCTCTCTCAATAATCATTGGAGACGAGTCTATTCCGATAGGTTCGAACTAATAGCGCAAAGGTTGGGCGTCGATGATCGACTAAATCGATCTATCGCGCGCATCCCAATACTGCCGGGCCTTGTCGAACGCTGCTTCTCGGGTCAGGCCCAAACCGCGCAAGGCCAGGGCCATGGTGGCGATCAGCGCCAGCTGCGGATAACTGTCCTCGAGGTCACCGCGCCATACCGCTTTCAAATGCTCGGGGTCGAGGCGCTCCGGCTTGACGTGGCGCTGTTCGGACAGTCGCGGCCATTCTTCATCCCAACTGGCGCCGCCGGTGGTGCCGTACAAATGGCTGTCGGCGTCGGGGTTGATCTCGATCTCACCGCCGTCGCCCTTGATCACGATGCTGGTGTCGCCCAGTAGTCCGCTGGCCTCGCGATGCACGGCCTGGTAGCCGGGATGGAAGATGCTTTGCAGGCCGCAACGCGCACCCAACGGGTTGAGAATGCGCGCCAGGGAATGAATCGGCGAGCGCAAGCCCAGCGTGTTGCGCAGGTCGATCATGCGCTGCATTTGCGGCGCCCAGTCCACCAGCGGCATGAAGGCCAGGCCGCCGTTGTCCAGCGCCGCGCCGACCTGCTGCCAGTCGCGGCACAAGGGGATGACCAGCAAATCCAGCAGCTGTTCCGTGTAGAGCCGGCCCGCCGTGTGGGCGCCGCCGCCGTGCATGAAGATTCGCACACCGTTTTGCCCGAGGCATTTGGCGGCCAACAGATACCAGGGCAGATGACGCTTCTTTCCGGCGTAGGTTGGCCAGTCGAGGTCTACCGCCATGGCCGGGATAACCAGGCGCTGACGCAGGGCGTCGGTAAACCCGGCCATTTCCTCAGCGCTTTCTTCCTTGTGCCGCAACAGCATGAGGAACGCGCCCAGTTGGGTTTCTTCGACCCGCTCATCCAGCACCATGCCCATGGCCTCCCGCGCTTCGTCACGGGTGAGGTTACGGGCGCCGCGCTTGCCCTTGCCAAGGATGCGCACGAACTGGGCGAACGGGTGTTCGGCAGGGGTTTGGAGGGTCAATGCTGGAAAGTCGGTCATAGGCAATTCGTCGGTTTGGGCAGGCCCGCCAGCTTGGCGGCGAGTTTGGCGGGAGTGCCTTTGAACAATCGGTTCAGGTGCAGGCTGTTGCCTTTATCCGCTCCCAGTTTCAGCGCGGTGTACTTGATCAGCGGGCGGGTGGCCGGAGACAACTGGAACTCAGCGTAGAACGCGCGCAGCAGTTCGAGGATTTCCCAGTGTTCGGGGCTCAGCTCGATGTCTTCGGCGGTGGCCAGGGCCGTGGCCACGTCGGCGGACCACTCATTGAGATCAGCCAGGTAGCCATCCTTGTCCAGCGCAATGCTGCACTCGCCCACGTTCAGGGTCTTCATAGCCAGCTGTTGACCTTGTCGTGCTGGATCGAGAGCTCGACGAAGGCCGCATAATCGATGGCCTCGGCCCAGTCCGGAATGGGCAGGGCGCGGGCCTGTGCATCTTCGGCCAAGATGAACACCTTGGCGCCGCCGGCCCGCAGCGTGTCGAACGGCACGGTACCGGTTCGCAGCGCATACGTTGCGTCGCCGCACAGCAGCAGCGCGTCTTGGCTTCCCAGGATCCGCAGGCAACTGGCGAGGCGGCTGTCGCCGAAAGGGGAATGAGACAACACATGCAAAGTCGACATCAGAGGGTAATCACCTGGTCGTAACGGTCAATGAGCGCGGCGATGTCCGCAGCGCCCAGCGCTTTGAGGTCGTCCAGCGCCAGGGCATCGACGGCGAGACCGCGCTGTACGGCGCTGTCGGCGCAGACGAACAGGTCTTCGACGCCAAACATCGGCAACGCCTGCAAGTTGGCGCTCAAGTCTTTTTGCCGGACGGCCTTGGCATCCTGACCGGCGGCGAGCTGGAACACGCCGTCATCGAGAAACAGCAGACCGATGGGCAGGTCGAAGGCGCCGCCGGCCAACACGATGTCCAGCGCTTCCCGGGCACCGGGGCCGGACCAGGGGGCCTGGCGGCTGATGAGCAACAAAGACTTGGCCATCATGTGCCTCCAAAACAGATCAAGCGGTCGGCGTCCTGGATCGCATCGTGCAACTGGCCCAGCCCGGACAACGCCCACGGCGCTTGGACACTGGCCGCCGAACGCTGGTAACGCTGGGCTTCTTCCTCGTTAAGCACGCCACGGCGCAACGCCGCCGCAATGCACACCACGCCGTCGAGCTGGTGCTCGCTGACGAAGGCGCGCCATTGCTGGGGCAGGTCTTGCTCGTCCTGGGGCGTGACGACGCTGTTGGCGGCGTTGTAGACGCCGTCCTGGTAGAAAAACAGCCGCACGATCTCATGCCCACCGGCCAAAGCTGCCTGGGCAAACAGCAAGGCGCGGCGCGAGGAGGGCGCGTGGGCGGCGGAAAACAGCGCGATGGCGAACTTCATGACAGACCCGATCAGCGAAACTGCGGCCATGATAATGCTTTATGGGCGGTGGGGCGATTCTCAGAGCATGCGTGAGCACCTGGCCCAAAGCCTCAACCTCAGGGCTCGAGGCCATACAGCTCGCAATACTCCGGCCATTCCATTCCTGCCATCTCCGCCACTTCCTTGTGAACTTCCATGCGTTGGGCCTGGTAGTCCTCGGCTGAATCGGTCGTCAGCAGCAGCGTCAGTTCCCAGGCGAACAATCCGGCGCTCTCGGCCTCGGCTTCGAAGGCTTCATGCAACCGCTCGGCGCGGTACTGCGCGGCGGTTTCGCCCTTGGCTTGGGCCAGCAGCGGGTTGAGGTTGTCCAGTTCGTCGCGCAGCTCGGGGCGTTGCTCGAGAAAAATCTGCAGGGCTCGTTCGTGTTGCTGTTCGGTTGTCGCCATGGTCGCTCCTGGGTCAATGATCTGACAGGTTGCGTGAATAGATAGCCGTTGTCGCGCGCAAATTTCAATCATGGCGCACGGCAACGAGCGGCGCAGTGCTACAGTCGGTTTTTTTCCAGAAGAGTGAATGCAATGCGAATGCTGATGGTGGCCGTGGCCGCAACCCTGCTGGCCGGCTGCGCGGGTTCGGCGATGGAGCAGGCCCGGACCCAAGCCCCCTACAAGACCCTGTCCTCGGACAAGCCGGAACAGAACGTCGCCCAATGCGTGAAGTTTGCCTGGGAAGACGAAGCGGCGTTCGGGGTCGATGCCGGCGCCTATCTGCAGCCCGGCAAGCAAGGCGGCTCGACGGTGTACACCCGATCGGCCGAGTCGTTTGTGGATCTGCAAGCCAGCGCCACGGGCACGGCGCTGAATTATTACGCCAAGCATGATGATTTTGTCGCCAAGCGCCGGTTGGCGGCGTTGGCGACGTGTCTCTAAGCCGATAAACCGAGGTGTTTGCCTTCGCGAGCAGGCTCGCTCCCATAGGTTGAGCTTAATTCTCGAGATCCAGGCGCTTCTGGAAAAAGTAGCGCCGGTGACCCGGCGGATAGTCATCGATCTGGCCGCACTGGGTGAAACCCTGTCTGCGATAGAAATCCGGAGCCTGGAAGTCGAAGGTGTCGAGCCAGATGCCCACGCAATCCTTTTCCCTGGCCAGTTGTTCGGCCATGCGCATCAATTCCGAGCCCGTGCCCTGGCCGCGCGCCTGTTCGGGCACCACCAGTAATTCGATATAGAGCCAACGAAAAAATACCCGGCCATACAGGCCGCCAACGATTTCATCGTGCTCGTCGCGCACCAGCCAGGCGACCGCTTCCGGTGCGCTTCCACCGGTCTGGGCGGTGTTATAGGCGCGTAGCGGCGCGAGGATGGCCTGGCGTTCTTCATCGGTTGGAGCGTCCGTGCGGTCGATTCGCAGCGTCATCGGCGATGTCCTTGTGCGGGGATGATCAAGCACGCGAGCCTACAGGAAACGAGCATATTGTTTAAACCGAGCCATACTCCTGTGTGCTTTTGAAGCGATCCCGACCCTAAAACAAGAAGAGACCGACTCATGAAGTTCCAATCCCTGGCCCGGACCCTCGTCGCCACCTCGCTTTCCCTTTATTGTCTGACTGCCCACGCCGCGTCCCAGGCCCCGGTTGCCGCCGAGAACGGCATGGTGGTGACGGCCCAACACCTGGCGACCCATGTCGGCGTCGATGTGCTCAAGAACGGTGGCAATGCCGTTGATGCGGCAGTGGCGGTGGGCTACGCCCTGGCGGTGGTTTATCCCGCGGCGGGTAACCTGGGTGGTGGCGGTTTCATGACCTTGCAGATGGCCGACGGCCGCAAGACCTTCCTGGATTTCCGTGAAAAAGCCCCCCTGGCCGCCACGGCCGACATGTACCTGGACAAGGCAGGCAACGTCATCCCCGAGCTCAGCACGCGCGGCCATTTGGCAGTAGGCGTACCCGGCACCGTGTCTGGCATGGAACTGGCGCTGAAGAAATACGGCAGCAAACCCCGGGCGGAATTGATCGCGCCGGCGATCAAGTTCGCCGAGGACGGTTTTGTCCTGGAACAGGGCGACGTGGATCTGCTGGAAACCGCCACGGATGTCTTCAGGAAAGATGCGCGCGATTCCGGCGTAATCTTCCTGCACAACGGCGAGCCGATGCAGGTCGGCCAGAAGCTGGTGCAGAAAGACCTCGCCAGGACCCTGCGGGAGATTTCCGACAAGGGTGCCGACGGCTTCTATAAAGGCTGGGTCGCCGATGCGCTGGTGACGTCCAGCCAGGCCAACAAAGGCATCATCACCCAGGCCGACCTGGACAAGTACAAGACCCGTGAACTGGCGCCGGTCGAGTGCGACTATCGCGGCTATCACATCATTTCCGCGCCGCCACCCAGTTCAGGTGGCGTGGTGCTTTGCCAGATCATGAACATCCTCGATGGCTATCCGATGAAAGACCTGGGTTTCCATTCGGCCCAAGGCATGCACTACCAGATCGAAGCCATGCGTCACGCCTATGTCGACCGCAACAGCTACCTGGGCGACCCGGACTTCGTGCAGAACCCCATCGATCATCTGCTGGACAAGAATTACGCCGCGAAACTGCGCGCCGCCATCGAGCCGCAGAAAGCCGGCGACTCCCAGAAGATCAAGCCCGGCGTGGCGCCCCACGAGGGCAGCAACACCACCCATTATTCGATCGTCGATCAATGGGGCAACGCCGTCTCCGTCACTTACACCCTCAACGACTGGTTCGGTGCCGGCGTGATGGCGAGCAAGACCGGGGTGATCCTCAACGATGAAATGGATGACTTCACCTCCAAGGTCGGCGTGCCCAACATGTACGGCCTGGTGCAGGGCGAGGCCAATGCCATCGCGCCGGGCAAGGCGCCGCTGTCGTCCATGAGCCCGACCATCGTAACCAAGGACGGCAAGACCGTGATGGTTGTCGGCACGCCGGGCGGCAGCCGCATCATCACGGCGACTTTGCTGACCATCCTCAACGTGATCGACTACGGCATGAACTTGCAGGAAGCCGTCGACGCGCCGCGCTTCCATCAACAGTGGATGCCGGAGGAGACCAATCTGGAAACCTTCGCGGCCAGCCCCGATACCCTCAAGTTGCTGGAAAGCTGGGGCCATAAGTTTGCTGGGCCGCAGGACCCCAACCACATCGCCGCGATCCTCGTGGGCGCGCCGTCGTTGGGTGGCAAGCCGGTGGGCAAGAACCGTTTCTACGGTGCCAACGACCCGCGTCGCAACACGGGGTTGTCGTTGGGCTATTGACCGTTCAACGAGGGATCAGGCTGCGCGGGGCAGTGGAAGAGAGCGCCCTTGCCATGAAGGTCATTGACCGTGGATGAGGCGATTGGCGCGGCGGCGCGCGCATTGGCGGCTGGTGATCCCGTGGCGGCGCTCAATCGTGTCGCCCTGCGCAATGATGCCCCGGCCCTCGCGCTCCGCGGCATCGCCATGGCGCAGTTGGGGGACCTGGAAAAAGCCAGGGGCCTGTTGCGCCGGGCAGGTTCGGCCTTCGGATCCACGGACGTCGTGGCACGGGCGCGCTGTGTCGTGGCCGAAGGTGAAATCGCCTTGGCCTCTCGTGACCTTTCCTGGCCGCCGAAACGCCTCGACGCCGCCCGTACGGTGCTCGAAGCTCACGGCGATCGGGCCAACGCCGGTCATGCACGGATCATCGAGATCCGCCGCCTGTTGCTGATCGGTCGACTCGACGAGGCGCAACTCAAGCTCATCGACCTGGAGCCCGCCGGCTTGCCGTTGGCGTCCTGGGCGGTGTGCCAGTTGGTGGCTGCGGGAATTGCCATGCGACGGCTGCAAGCGCACACCGCCCGTGAGGCTTTGGAACTGGCCGGGCAAGCCGCGCAACAAACAGGGATCAGCGCGTTGAACGGAGAAATCGACAACGCCTGGCGGATGCTGAGTATGCCCGCAGCCCGGCTGATCGCTCGAGGCGAAGAGCGTTTGCTGGTGCTGGAAGAGGTGCAATCGCTGCTGGCCGGCCCGGCGCTGGTTGTGGATGCCTGCCGGTTCGGTATCCGCTGCGCGGGCGTCCAGGTCGTGCTTGTACGGCGGCCGGTGCTGTTTGCCCTGGCCCGTGGGTTGGCCCAGGCTTGGCCCGGCGATGCGTCGAGGGAAGCGCTCATGACCCAAGCCTTTGGTTTGAAATTGACGGACGAGACCCATCGCGCCCGGTTGCGGGTTGAAATGGGACGGTTGCGAGGGGCGCTGCGCCCAATGGCTGGTGTAGTCGCAACCCGGCGCGGTTTCAGGTTGTCGCCACACCATGCCCAGGAAGTCGTGATCCTGGCGCGGGTCGTTGAGGAGCCCCACGGGGCGGTGCTGGCATTGTTGGCGGATGGTGAAGCCTGGTCCAGTTCGGCCCTGGCGCTGGCCTTGAGCACCAGCCAGCGCAGCGTGCAACGAGCCTTGGAAAACCTGGCTGCTTGCGGCAAGGCGCAGTCGTTCGGTCGCGCACGGGCCCGGCGCTGGACAGTACCGTCAATGCCCGGATTCGCGACCGTATTGTTACTCACTGCACTGCCGTTCGATGGTTAGGATGCAAGCACACCCACCGATGAGGCGATGTGAGATGAAACGTTCAGAGGCACAAATCCTGCGTGAATACGGCCCGTTCCCTGGCGTCGATTGCGTCCACGGCGTGAGCCATGACGGCGAGCGCGTCTGGTTCGCCTCGGGCGAAAAGCTTCACGCCTTCGATCCCGCCAGTGGCCAAACCGTGCAAACCCTCGACGTCCCGGCGAACGCCGGCACCGCGTTCGATGGCCAGCATCTGTTCCAGATCGCCGGCGACAGCATCCGCAAGATCGATCCGCGCACTGGCCAGGTACTGGCGACGATTCCGGCCCCCAACAGTGGCGATGACTCCGGGCTGGCCTGGGCCGAGGTTCGCTCTGGGTCGGTCAGTACAAGGCGCGCAAGATCCTGCAGATCGATCCGGCCGACGGCAGGATTGTGCGTACGATCGAATCCAACCGTTTCGTCACGGGCGTGACTTGGGTCGATGGCGAGCTGTGGCATGGCACCTGGGAAAACGACGATAGCGAATTGCGGCGTATCGATCCGCAAACGGCGCAAGTACTGGAAAGCGTGACGATGCCGCCGGGGGCCGGCGTGTCGGGGCTGGAGTCCGACGGCGCGGACCGATTTTTCTGCGGCGGGGGTGGCAGCAGCAAGGTAAGGGCGGTGCGTCGGCCGGCTCGAGATTGAACGACCGCCCCCCCGTGGCGAGAGAGCTTGCTCCCGCTGGACCGCGCAGCGGGCCCAAACTCTTTGGGCCTGCTACGCACTAGAGCGCCAGTCAATCAGTTCAATCGTGTGCAGCCACCGGCGCCTTGACCCGCTCGGCCTTGCGCCAGGTCAGCAATACGATGCCGGTCACCACGATCGCGCCGCCCAGGATCTGCCCCGGGTTGAGCATCTGGTCCAGCACCAGCCAGCCGATCAACAGTGTCGCCAGCGGCTCGATGTTCATCACCGGGGCGTTGCGCGGCATGTCCAGGCGTGGCACGCACATGAACAAAACGATGAACCCCGTCCCATAAAGCACCACCAGGGTGGCGAGCGCGAACCAACCGGTGCTGCTGGCGGGCAGGTCGAGGCCGCCGGGCAGGGCGCCGGTCAGGCCGGCGAGGTTGACGCTGCTGAATACAATGAAAATCGTCAGCAGGCTGCGCACCGATCCGCGCACCTGGGACAACTTGTGATCGGTGATCCACAACGCACAAGCGAAGACGCACGCGGCGCAGAAGGCCAGGCCAACCCCCAACAGCCACTGCGGGCCGACGTCTGCCTGGGAGGCCAACCGCGTCGGCACTTCCAGCACGAACACCAGACCCACCAGGATCATGCCCATCAGTGCCGCCGTCCGGGCGGTGGGGCGCGGGCCGCCTAGGGCCCAAGTCAACAGGGCCAGGAGGATCGGGAACACGTTGCCCACCAATAGCGCCAGCGCCACCGGAACCCGGGCCACGGCGGAATACAGGCATAGGCTCTGGGCGCCGATCAGCACGCCCAGCAGCAACTGCCAGCGCCAGGCGCCGGCGGGCAAGCGAAGGCTTTGCCGTTGCCACAACACCATCGCCGCCAGTACCAGCAACGTTCCGCCCGAGCGCAGCAGGATCGCCAGCAGCACGCCGGCGCCATCATCGAACGCCGCCCGCGCGGCGACATGGTTGCCGGCAAAGGCGCACCCCATGCAAAGCAAGACAAGCACGGCGATATGGCGGGGAAAGGGAACAGGGGTATTGGATGCGGCGGTGGAGCGGGTCATGGCAGGACATCTCAAAGGGGAGTGAATTAAGCCCTTCAAAGGGCTTTTTGATTTTGTTGTCGTACAACCTGGGTCGGATTTTTACCCCATATGGCAGGAGCGAACAAGCCTGGCGCAAACCCTGATTCGGTGCAGATCAGTAATACTGGCGTGTTCAAGGCGGTTTCGCATCGTCGAGGATCAGGCCGCAAGTCCCATGATGTCACCGTGTTTTACACCTTGTACGATGTCCTATCAGAGAGTAAAACAATCTTCCCCGTCCAATAATAATTAACGGAGACGTACGATGGATGCTTCGCAACCTGCAACCGCCGATCAGGGGCGCCGGATTTTCTTGAAAAAATCCCTTGTGGTCTCGGCCGCCGCCGCGACGCTGGGAAATCTTCCCGGGCTCGCCCAGGCCGCGCCTTTGAGCCAGCGCTATCCAGACCCTCTGATCAATATCCTCGACCCCAGCTTCATGGACTTGCGCATCTTCAATGCCAGCGTCGAGAAGCTCGCCGATGGCTTGCGCTGGGCGGAAGGGCCGGTGTGGATCGGTGACGGTCGTTACCTGCTGGTCAGTGACATCCCCAACAACCGCATCGTGCGTTGGGACGAAGTCACCGGAGGTTTGTCGGTGTACCGCGAGAACTCGAACTTCTCCAATGGCATGTGCCGCGATCGCCAAGGACGGTTGCTGGTCTGTGAGGGCTCGACCACGTCCACCGAAGGGCGGCGTATCACCCGTACCGAACACAACGGCACCATCACCGTGCTGGCCGACAGTTTCGACGGCAAGCCATTGAATTCGCCGAATGACATCGTCTGCAAGCGGGATGGCTCGATCTGGTTCACCGACCCGCCGTTCCAGACCGGCAATAACTATGAGGGGCATAAAGTCACCCCGGCGCAGCCCCACGCGGTGTACCGGATCGACGGCGCGACCGGCAAGCTCAGCCGGGTGATCGACGATTTGGCGGGGCCGAATGGCTTGTGCTTTTCCCCGGATGAAAAAATCCTTTATGTGGTCGAAGGGCGGGCCAAGCCGAACCGTCTGGTCTGGGCGATCACGGTCAAGGACGACGGCACCCTGGGCGAGCGACGCAAGCATATCGAAGGGCTCGACTATGCGGCCATCGACGGCATCAAGTGCGACGAGAGCGGTAACCTCTGGTGCGGTTGGGGCGGGAATGGCGACCCCAAGGCCGACCTGGAGAAACTCGACGGCGTGCGGGTATTCAATCCCGAGGGCAAGGCCATCGGGCACATTTCGTTGCCGGAACGCTGCTCCAACGTCTGCTTTGGCGGGCGAGAGGGCAACCGGCTGTTCATGGCCGGCAGCCACTCGCTGTACTCGCTGTTCGTGAACACCCGAGGAGCCACCTTCGCCTGACCCTCAGGCACCACCAATGACTGGCTGGGGGCTTGAGTTGCCATTGCGATTGCTGCGCAATCGAGCGGGAGCAAGCTCCCTCGCCACGAACATCTAGCTTTCATCGATAAAGGGCGTCCCCGACGCCCCCGATTTCAACCCAACTTCACGTTCATGGTGATCTGCGCCGTGAATACTTTCTTGCCCTGCGCATCATGAATGTCCACCGGCACGACCTTGTCGCCTTCGGTCTGCCAGTCCACCTCGTCGCCGTTCGCGACCGCCGTCACGTCGCTCTTGGCCTTGGCCAGGTATTGCACGGTCATGCCTTTGGGAATCCACCGGGCGCCGTCGGGGATGGAAACGTTGGTCATCATGCCAGCGGCGAGCTCGGCGGCGTTGCACATGGCGATGGCGTGGACGGTGCCCAGATGATTGGTGATTTCCTTGCGAAACGGCACCTGCACGGTCGCCGCGCCTTGGCGCAACTCTGTGACCAGCGGGTTGATAGTGGAAAAGTACGGTGCCATCTGACAGGCCATTTTGCTGAAAGCATCCGGACCTGCGCTGTTGAACATACCGAGAACCTGATTCATGTGAAGCCTCGCTGACAAGTGGGGTTACGGAATAGTATTCTAATAAAGAATAATATTCTGTAACAGAACGGTATTCTGTCGGCGGCGAATCTGTCAAGCTGTGCCCACTTCGTCACGGGCAGCCAGTGCCCGGTCCCATCCAAAAAATCGGTTATGCCAAGCATGGAAACAGCAGATCTACTCGAACGCGCCTTCCCCGGCAGAAGGGCTGAACTCAAGCGCGATATCTTTCGCAAGGCCCTGGCGCTGTTCAACGAGCAGGGCATCGAGGCGACCACCATTGAAATGATCCGCACCGAATGCCAGACCAGCGTCGGTGCCATCTACCATCATTTCGGCAACAAGGAAGGCTTGGTGGCGGCGCTGTTCTTCACCGCCCTGGACGATCAGGCGCGTTTGCGCGAGCAATATCTGTCCGAAGCAACCACCGCCGAGCAGGGCGTGCAGGCGTTGATCCATAGCTACGTCGATTGGGTGGACAGCCAACCCGAATGGGCGCGTTTCCAGTATCACGCGCGCTTTGCGGTGACCAAGGGACCGTTCAAGGACGAACTCGCCAGCCGCAACACCTCACGCAACGGTCAGCTTTGGCAGTGGTTGAGCGCGGCAGAGCAGGGCGAGGCGCTCAAGCGCTATCCCGCCGAGTTGATGTTTTCGTTGATCATCGGCGCGTCTGAAAGTTATTGCCGGGCATGGCTGGCGGGGCGGGTGCCCTCCAGCCCGAAGGCGCACCGGGAATTGTTGGCGCAAGCGGCGTGGCGTTCCATCAGCGCTGACTGAGCGATCACTGCGGGCAGCTCCACAATTCCACGGCCGGTTGTTGTGCATCGGGCGGTCCCAGCCAGTGCGCCATGGGTTGGCAAACGCCGGCATGACACAGTTGATAATCACCGGCCTGGGGCGTGCGACCGAGCTTCAACGGTTGCAGCGGTGGCAGTTCGCGGTGATATCGCCAACTGCCATTTTCCAGCCGTGCGCCTTCGGGAATTTCCATCCCAGCGCCGTTGCCCTTGACCCTGGCCTCACCCAGGATCAGGCCCTGTTCGCTGACCCGGTAGTCCTCCTCCCAGCGGATCTTCTCGATGGTGTGATTCCACGCCAACGTAAACTCGCTGAGTTCGAGTTGCGCCCAGACCACGCCGGACAGGCCCAGGCACAAGCCAATCACGCCAAGGCCCGCCCGACACGCCGGGCGCGCCAAAGGTGTTGCCCGATCAACAGCGCACCCAGGGCGAAGCCGATTTCATCGGTCAGCGGCAAGGCAACCACCAGCAATGCACCGGCGGCGAAGCACATCAGACGCTCCCAAATGGGCATTTTCTGTTGCATGTAACCGGTAGACGCCATGCCCCATAGTCCGATTGCCAGCAACGTCTTGACCAGCATGTAGGCAGTCATCCACAGGTTGTCGCCCTGGAGCATCAGCGCCGGGTTGTACACCGTCATGAACGGAATAACGAAGCCGGCGAGGGCGATGCGCACCGCCCAGAAGCTGATTTTCAGGCCGCTTTCCCGGGCAATGGGCGCGGCGGCGAAGCAGGCCAGGGCCACGGGCGGGGTCAGGTCGGCGAGGATGCCGAAATAGAACACGAACATGTGCGACACGATCAGCGGCACGCCCAATTCCAGGAGCGCGGGCGCTGCAATCGAACTGGTGATGATGTAGTTCGGAATGGTCGGGATGCCCATGCCCAGCACCAGGCAAGTGAGCATGGTCAGCAGCAGCGACAGGAACAGGTTGTCCTTGCCGATCGCCAGGATGTAACCGGCGAAGGTGGACGCCACGCCTGTCAGCGACACCACCGCGATGATGGTGCCGACCAAGGCGCAGGCGATCCCCACCGGAACGGCGTGCCGAGCGCCATCCACCAATGCGTGCAGGCAGATGACCAGGGTTTCCCGAGTGCCTTTCATGAACCAGCAAGCCACCACCAGCACGCCGATCACCGCGAACACGATGCCGATGCCCATCCGGAAGAATCCGACGCACAGAATGCCCAGCGCGACCCAGAAGGCGCAGCGCAAGGCGTAGCTCGAGACTTTGAGGATGATCGCCGAGCCGAGAATCACGATGGCCGTCAGTGCCAGCCCGACCATGCCGGAAAACAACGGCGTGCGTCCGGAAAACAGCAGATACACCAGCACCCCCAGCGGGATCAGCAGGAACCAGCTTTCCTTGACCGCGCCCCAGGCGCTCGGGCATTGATCCTTGGGCAGGCCCTTGAGGTCGGAGCGCTTGGCTTCCAGGTGAACCATCCAGAACACCGAGCCGAAATACAGGCACGCCGGGATCAACGCGGCCTTGGCGATTTCCACGAACGGCACGTTGATGGTCTCGGCCATGATGAACGCCACCGCGCCCATCACCGGCGGCATGATCTGGCTGCCCATGCTCGACGTCGCTTCCACGCCGCCGGCAAACGCCGCCTTGTAGCCAAAGCGTTTCATCAGCGGAATGGTGAACTGCCCGGTCGTCACCACGTTGGCGATACCCGAGCCGGTGATGGTGCCCATGAGCGCCGATGACACCACCGACACCTTCGCCGGACCGCCAAGCTTGTGACCGAACAGGCCCATGGCGAAATCGGTGAACAGCTTGATCATGCCGGCCTTTTCCAGGAAGGCGCCAAACAGGATGAACAGGAAAATGTAGGTGGCCGATACGTAGGTCGGCGTGCCGTAGAGCCCTTCGGTGCCGAAGGACAGTTGGTTGACGAGCTGATCGACGCCGTAGCCGCGATGGGCCAGGTCGCCTGGCAGGTGTTCGCCGAACAGGCCATAGGCCAGGAACAGGCCGCAGATGATCGGCAGCGCGATGCCCATCACTCGCCGCGCCGCCTCGAACACCAGCACGATCAGGACGACGCCGACGACCATGTCGGCAGTCGTCAGGTCGCCGGAGCGCTGGATCAGGTCGGCCTCGAACACCCATTGATAGAGTGCCGTGGCCATCCCCGCCAGCCCCAACGCCCAGGCCAGGGGTTGCCATGGCCTTTGCTTGCCGTGGGCCGGGTAGCTCAGAAACACCACCCACAGCAGAAAGCCCACATGCACCGCCCGCAACACAATGCTGGAAACTGGTGAGAAGGCTGCCGTGATGATTTGAAAGATGGAAAACAGCAACGCCACGTAGAACAGCGTCTTGGGCCAGTCCCGCGGGTCCGTGGCGATGCCGTGCTGGTCTTCACTCATGAGATGCCTGCCTGTTGTCGACTTGCGGATGCGAAACGCAATGCTGCAACGGCGCCGAGCGCCGTTGCAGTCCAGGGGCTATAGCGCGCCCACTTCCTTGTAGTAGCGCTCGGCACCGGGGTGCAGGGCGATCGGCAGGTTCTTCGCGGCGTTCTTCAGCGAGATGTCCTTGGCCGCTGAATGGGAGGTGCTCAGGCGGGTGAGGTTGTCGAACATCAGCTTGGTCATTTGGTAGGCCACCTCATCCGGGACATCCTTGTGTGTCACCAGGATATTGGTGATGGCCACGGTGGGCACGGCCTCAGCCTGGCCGTCGTAGGTGTTGGCGGGGATCATCGCGCTCTGGTAGGCCGGGTTGCCGATTTTGTCCACCACGTCGGTGGGAATCGACACGTAGTTCAGCTTCATCGTTGACGCCAGGTCACGAATCGCCGCCATGCCCAGGCCAGAGGATTGCAGGGTGGCGTCCAGTTGGCGGTTCTTGATCAGGTCGACCGACTCGGCGAAGGGCAGGTATTGGACCTTCATGTCGTTGTAGGTCAGGCCGGCCGCCTTGAAGATCGCCCGGGCGTTGAGTTCGGTGCCGGATTTAGCCGCGCCCACGGAGACGGTTTTGCCCTTGAGGTCTGCCAGGGTCTTGATCCCCGATTCCTCGCTGGCAACGATCTGGATGTAATTGGGGTAGGCGCCCGCAATCGCTCGCAGTTTGGTGAGCGGTGCCTTGAAGCCGGCATCCTCCACGCCGTTTTTCGCATCGGCGACCGAGTCGCCCAAGGCCAGCGCCAGCTCCCCGCGCCCGGCTTGCAGCAGGTTGAGGTTCTCCACCGACGCCTTGGTGGCCTGGACCGACGTTTTGGAGCCCTCGATGCCGCTGCTGTAGATCTGTGAAAGCCCGACCCCGATCGGGTAATACACTCCGCTGGTGCCCCCGGTCAGGATGTTGATGAACACCGGTGGAGCCGCATGAGCGGCGGTGGTGACCGCCAAGGCTGCGGCGGCGGCCAGGAAGGTGAAGCGCTTGTTGACTCGCATTGGGAACTCTCCGTCTTGTTATGGCTTTATGCAGAGTCCCCCCACTGTAGTCGAAACGTGCTTGATGGCGAATAGGCAGTTAACGGTATGTCGGATTAAACAAGGTGGCTGCCTGGGGCCGCGCTACTGCCGCGCACGGTCAGCTCGAACGGTAGGCGCACGTGTCGCTGGGTGATGGGCTTGTTCTCGATCAAGGCGATCAACATGTCCACCGCTTTCTGGCCGAAGGTTTCGGCCGGTTGGGAGATGGTCGTCAACGGCGGGTCGCAATACGCGGCAAACGGAATGTCGTCAAAACCCACCAGGGAAATATCCTCGGGCACCCGCAACCCCGTCTGCTTGATGCGCTTGAGCGCGCCGATGGCCATTTCGTCGTTCTCGCAGAACAGCGCGCTGGGGCGTTCGGCCAAGGCGAGCATTGTCCCGGCTCCTTCGTAGCCGGCCTTGAGAGTGAAATCCCCGTGGCAGATCAGTTCAGGTGCAAGGGCGATACCGGCGTTGCGCAGGGCGTCCTGGTAACCGGCCACACGGTCCAGGGTCAGAGGGCTGCTGCGCGGGCCTTTGATGATGCCGATGCGCCGGTGGCCAAGCCCGATCAGGTGCTCGGTCATGGCGCGCGCCGCGCTGCGGTTATCCAGGCTGATGGTCGGGTAGGGCGCGTCCTTCACCACTTCGCAGGCGTTGACCAGCGGTAGCGCGTCGGTGCCGGGAGGCAGGGAGACGAAGGGGTCGCCGGCGCGCAATTGGATCACGCCGTCGGCCTGATGGGCGTAGACCAGGGCAGCGAATTCCTGCTCGATGGCTTCGCGGCCCTGGGTGTCGCACAGCAGCAGCCGATAACCGGCCGCTTGCGCCGCTTGTTGGGCGCCGCTGATAACCCGGGCGAAGAAAGTGTTGGCGATTTTCGGCACCAGGATCACCAGGTTGCCGGTACGTCGGGAGCGAAACTGCACCGCCATCAGGTTCGGTCGATAACCGGCTTGCAGCACGGCTGCGTTGACCTTGTCCCGCGTCTGGGGCAGCACCCGCTCCGGGGACTTGAGTGCTCTGGACACGGTTGCCACCGACACGCCGGCCAGCCGGGCCACTTCACGGATATTGGACAAATTCACCTCGATTCGGCGCCTTGAAAACAGGCATGACCGCGAGCTTACCGCAGGTTCGATAGCTGACAAACGCTCATCGGCGATGCAAGGGGTTTGACACGGGGCAAAACCGAGCCTAGATTCCCGTCATGATGTAACCGGTTACATCAACGATCCGGACAGAAGAGAGTCGCGATGAATCCTGTAGCACCCAAAATAAGAATGGGCTTCGTTGGCGGTGGGGAGGGTGCGTTCATCGGCCAGGCCCATCGCCAGGCGGCGGGCCTGGACGGCGGTTTCGAGCTGGTGTGCGGCGCGTTCAGCCGCGACCCTCACAACAATCGACAGACCGGTGCGGCCCTGGGGCTCGCCGCGTCCCGTTGTTACCACGACTGGCAGCAGATGCTCGACGCTGAAGCGTTGCTGCCGCTGGACCAACGCATGGAATTGCTGGTGATCGTCACGCCCAATCACCTCCATGCACCGATTGCCAGCCAGGCGTTGAAAGCCGGTTTCCACGTGTTCAGCGAGAAACCCGCCGCGCTGAACCTCAAGCAGTTATTGGCCCTCAAGGACGTGTTGCAAGGCAGTCGTTGCCTCTACGGCCTGGCCCACACCTACCTGGGTTATCCGATGGTCTGGCAGGCCCGTGAAATGGTTCGCTCAGGCCTGATCGGCAAGGTGCGCAAAGTATTCGTCGAGTACCCCCAAGGCTGGCTCAGCCAGGACGTCGCCGCCCAAGGCAACAAGCAGGCCGAGTGGCGCGATGATCCGGCCCAGTCCGGGTTGGGCGGTTGCATCGGCGACATTGGCACCCATGCGTTTTCCCTGGCGGAGTTCGTCGCGGACCAACCCATCCAGCAACTCTGCGCCACCCTGGGCACCCATGTTCCGGGGCGGCAGCTGGACGATGACGCAGCGATGCTCTTCAAGATGAAGGACGGCGCCACCGGCGTGTTGCTGGCCAGCCAGGTCTGCACCGGCGAAGAAAACCCGCTGAAGATCCGCGTCTATGGCGACAAGGGCGCGCTGCAATGGCGCCAGGAAGAGCCGTCGAGCCTGATCCACCGCGCCTTCGACCAACCGCTGCGCATTCTGCGCGGGGGTGTCGGCCAGCCTTGGCTGTGCGAGGAGGCGACTCAGCGCATGCGTCTGCCGGCGGGGCATCCGGAGGGTTATCTGGAGGCGATGGCCAACCTGTACGGCGATTTTGCGCGGGCCATTCGGGCGCGGGTGGAAGGCCCGGACGTTCCTGGCGTACCCGGCATCGAGACCGGTTTGCGCGGCATGGCGTTTATCGAGACGGCCCTCATCAATCACCGGGGCGACACAAAGTGGACCGCGCTGGAAACCGGAGAGTCGCAGCTGTGAATACACACGACCAAACACCAGGCGGCCTGCGCGGGCCGGCGATCTTCCTGGCGCAGTTCATGTCAGATGAAGCGCCGTTCGATACCCTGGCGGACATCGCCCGATGGGCCGCTTCGCAAGGCTACAAGGCCATCCAATTGCCGACCCTGGGCACGCGTTACATCGACCTGGCCCGGGCCGCCGAGAGCCAGGATTATTGCGATGAACTCACGGCCACCTGCGCGGCGGCCGGCGTCGAGATCAGCGAGTTGTCGACGCACCTGCAAGGGCAACTGGTGGCGGTGCATCCGGCGTTCGACGCGCTGTTCGATGACTTCGCCCCGGCCCACCTGCGCGGCCAGCCTCAGGCGCGCACCGAGTGGGCCATCGAGCAATTGAAACTGGCGGCTCGCGCCAGCCAGCGCCTGGGCCTGAAGGCCCACGCGACGTTTTCCGGAGCTTTGTTGTGGCCCTACATGTACCCGTGGCCGCAGCGGCCCGCAGGACTGGTCGAGCAAGGTTTCGCCGAACTGGCCCGGCGCTGGCTGCCGATCCTCGACTGCTTCGACGCGGCCGGCGTGGACCTGTGCTACGAGATCCACCCTGGCGAAGACCTGCATGACGGCGCCTCGTTCGAGCGCTTCCTGCAAGCCGTCGATCATCATCCACGGGCCGCCATTCTCTACGACCCCAGCCACCTGCTGCTGCAACAGATGGACTACCTGGGCTTTATCGACCGCTACCACGGGCGCATCCGGATGTTCCACGTCAAGGACGCCGAATTCCGCCCCGACGCCCGCTCCGGTGTCTATGGCGGCTACCAGGGCTGGGTGGACCGCCCCGGCCGGTTCCGTTCCCTGGGCGATGGGCAGATCGACTTCAAGGCGATTTTCAGCAAGCTGACCCAATACGGCTTCGACGGCTGGGCGGTTCTGGAATGGGAATGCTGCCTGAAGGATTCGCAACAGGGGGCGGCCGAAGGCGCGGCGTTTATCCAGCGGCACATGATCACCAGGACGGCCAAGGCGTTCGATGATTTTGCCGGGGTCACGGCGGATGAGGCATCCAATCGGCGGTTGTTGGGGTTGTCTGGGTAACGGCTGATCGCAGAAGCCTTGTGGCGAGGGAGCTTGCTCCCGCTGGGTGGCGAAGCCGCCCCAAATACAATGTTCCAGGCAGACCGCGTTGCCTGGTTTTACGACTGCTGCGCCCGAAGCATTGGACCGGCCGAGCGGGAGCAAGCTCCCTCGCCACAAAAGCAGGCCACAAAAAGCAGGCGGCAACAGCAGCGCACGACTTTGTTTCAACAAAAACAACAACAAGACGGTGACGGTCATGACGACGATGTACGCACGCCTCAGCACGATGATGTTCCTGCAATTCTTTATCTGGGGTGGCTGGTTCGTCACCCTCGGCACGTTCCTGTCCAACACCCTGGGCGCCAGCGGCGAGCAGGTCGGCAGGGCCTTCGCCACCCAGTCCTGGGGCGCGATCATCGCGCCGTTCGTGATCGGCCTGATCGCCGATCGCTACTTCAACGCCGAGCGCATCCTGGCGGTGTTGCACCTGGTGGGCGCGGTCTTGTTGTACCGGTTGTATTCGGCGGTGGACTTCAGCGCGTTCTACCCGTTCGTGCTGGCTTATATGGTGATCTACATGCCGACGTTGGCCCTGGTCAATTCCGTGGCCTTCCGGCAGATGCGCGACCCCGCGCTGGAATTCTCGCGGATTCGAGTCTGGGGCACCCTCGGTTGGATCCTCGCCTGCGTGGTGATCAGCTATGCGTTCGCCTGGGATTCACGCGAGTCGATCTCAGCGGGCGGCCTGCGCAATACTTTCCTGATGGCCGCGGTCGCTTCGCTGGTCCTCGGGCTCTACAGCTTCACGCTGCCCGCCACGGCACCGCTCAAGGAGCAGGCGAGCACCCGCGGCATCAAGCAGTCCCTGGGGCTCGATGCGTTGGGCCTGCTCAAGGATCGCAGCTACCTGGTGTTCTTCATCGCCTCGATCCTGATCTGCATTCCCTTGGCGTTTTATTACCAGAACGCCAACCCGTTCCTGGCCGAAACCGGGATGACCAACCCGACGGCGAAAATGGCCATCGGGCAAGTCTCCGAGGTGCTGTTCATGTTGCTGTTGCCGCTGTTCATCCAGCGCTTCGGCATCAAGTTGGCGTTGCTGGTGGGCATGCTGGCGTGGGCGTTGCGCTACGTGTTGTTTGCCTATGGCGATAACGGTGAGCTGGCATTCATGCTGTTCATCGGCATCGCCCTGCACGGCATCTGCTACGACTTCTTCTTTGTCTCGGGGCAGATCTACACCGACGCCAAGGCGCCCAAACACCTGCGCAGCTCGGCCCAGGGCTTGATTACCCTGGCGACCTATGGCGTGGGGATGTTGATCGGTTTCTGGGTGGCGGGGCAGGTGACCGATCACTTTGTCGTGGCAGGCGGGCACGATTGGAAAAGCATCTGGCTGTTCCCGGCCGGTTTTGCGCTGGTGGTATTCGTGTGTTTCCTGCTGACCTTCAGTGGTCGGCAAGGGGTCGTGGCACCGTCCGAGGCATGAGCAAGGGCAGAACGTCAGTCACTTGTGACTGACGCTCAGCTTGGTGTACGTCACTTTCCCGCCTTCGTTGGAGTAACCCTTGTTGTCCAGCGTGTAGACGCCGGCCTTGAAATAGAAGTCGTAGCCGTACCAGGACTTGTCGAGCTTCACCTTTTTGCCACTGTTGCCGATCAGCACCGAGAGCTGGCCTTGCTTGTCCATCTGCAGCGTATAGGAGAAGGACTTGTTCAACGGCACCTTGGGCACGGTGTAGATCACCGGGCTTTTCTTGTCCTTGGGCTTGACCCGGTATTCCACGTCAATGTTGCCGGTGCCCTTTGCATAGCGGTAAACCAGTTTCAACAACGGCGTCGGCGCATTCTTGGCGTGAATCTGCGCCACCACTACACGGCCTTCCGAAGGCACCTGGTTGACCGTCAATTCACCCTTGAGGGTGTTGACGCCACTGTTGTAGCGCCAGTTGCGGTGTTTCCCGTCCCGGCTGGTTTCCCGCAGTTCTGAGCGCGGGTAATCGCTGTTACCGGTATGAGAGCCGGTGACGGGGGCCCAGAAGACAATCCTCTGGCCGTTATTGTCGAAATACTTGTTTTTCAAACTCGGCATGGCTTTGGTCGCCACGACCTGCGCGGGCGTTTGCACCGGCAGGGTGACGCTCCAGACCGTCACGTCAATCATGATGAAACCCTCCAACGGGACCGGCCGCTATCTGGCGGCCGTCAAGACAAAAAACAGCCTTCCGTGGCGTAGTCTTGATGTTATCGACGAGGGCGTGTTTCGCTGGAGGCGTACCTGACGGATGGCTCTGTGATAAGCCCCTCAGGCCGAAAAACCGGGCAGGTTATCCTGTGTCATTTTGTTGCTGATCGGGTAGAGTACGCGCCGCCCGAGAGATGGATCCCGGGCGTTTTCCCATGGAGCGTCAAATGAACCACCTCAGCAAAGTTGTCGCCTGCGCACTGTTTGGCCTGGTCCTGGCGGGTTGCACCGGCACCCCGATGAAGACCCAGCAATACGACAGCAGCCAATACACCGTCGTCGGTCACAGTGAAGCCAAGGCCACCGGCCTGCTGCTGTTCGGCGTGATCCCGATTCGCCAGAACAACCGTTTCGTGCGCGCCCAGAACGCAGCGATCCAGGCCAAGGGCGGCGACGCCATGATCAACACCCAAGTCCAGGAAAACTGGTTCTGGGCCTGGGTCCTGACCGGTTACACCACTTCGGTTTCCGGTGATGTGGTCAAGCTGAAGAACGTTCAGTAAACCCAAGCGTTAAAGGTAGGCGAGCTTACCTGTGGCGAGGGGATGAATCCCCTCGCCACAATAGCCCCCGATCATGCCTCCTCTTTCAGCGTCCTCCCACCACCATGTGACTGAACGGCGCCACATACGCCTGCAATGTCACCAACCCGCCCACCAGAATCGCCAGTACCACCGAGTGGAAAAACACGTAGCGCAGGATTTCTCCTTCGTGGCCGTACCACCGTGTCGCGGTGGAAGCGACCACGATCGACTGGGCGTCGACCATCTTGCCCATCACCCCGCCTGAACTGTTCGCGGCAGCCATCAGCACCGGGCTGATCCCCAGCTGTTCCGCCGTGACCCGCTGCAGACCGCCGAACAGCACGTTGGAAGCGGTGTCCGAACCGGTCAGCGCCACGCCAAGCCAGCCCAGCAGGGTGCCGAACATCGGATAGAAGATGCCCGTCGCGGCGAACGCCAGGCCCATGGTGGCGTCCAGGCCCGAATAACGCGTGAGGAAACCCAACGCCAGCATCGCCACGATGGTGATCAGCGAATAGCGCACCACCCAGAGCGTTCGCAGGTATTGGCGCACCAGTTGCGGGATGGAATAACCCATCAGCAAGCCTCCCACGATTGCCGCCAGGAAGATGCCACTGCCGGTGGCGGTGAACCAGTTGAACTTGTAGACCGCTTCCTCGGTTTTAGGCTGGGGCACTACGGGCGGGACTTTTTCGATCTGTTGGTGGATGGTGCCGAAGGTCAACAGCGGCGAGAAGATCGGATTCGCCTCGCGCATCGGCTTGCCTTGGGGGTCGAGCCTGGCCGATTGCGTCTGCGGGTCGATGGCCGGGCGGGTGTCGAAAATGTTCTTGAAGCCCTGGGTGCCCCAGGCGAATACGAACACCGTGAGGATGATCCACGGCATCCAGGCGCGCAGCACGGCGGGTCGAGCGTCATTGGAAAACGCGGCGCTGGCCACTGGTGTTTGTTGTTCGCTGGCGTCAATCTTCGAGTCGTCGTGCCGGCCGGTCAGCGCCGCCGAGGTGTGAATCGTGGCCGGTTTCCAGATTTTGAGAAAACCGGCCAGGCAGGCCATGGATATCAGCGCGGCAATCACGTCCACCAACATCGGCCCGTGGTAGTTCGACACCAGAAACTGCGGAATAGCGAAGCTGACACCGGCCACCAGGATTGCGGGCCATACTTCAAGCATCTTGCGCCAGCCGGCGAACGCCCAGATCAGCCAGAACGGTACGATCACCGAGAAGAACGGCAATTGTCGGCCGACCATCATCGACAGCTCCATCTCATCCAGGCCGGTGACCTTGGCCAGTGTAATGATTGGGGTGCCCAGCGCGCCGAAGGCCACGGGAGCGGTGTTGGCGATCAATGCCAGGCCCGAAGCGGCCAGCGGCGAAAAGCCCAGCCCGATCAGGATCGCCCCGGTTACCGCCACCGGCGTGCCAAAACCCGCCGCGCCTTCGAAAAACGCGCCGAAACAAAAGGCGATCAACAGCAACTGCAAGCGGCGGTCATCGGTGATGCGCGCCAGGGAATCCTGCAGGACCTTGAACGAACCGTTCTCGGTGGTCAGTCGGTGCAGGAAGATAATGTTGAGCACGATCCAGCCGATGGGCAGCAGCCCGTTGGCCGCGCCATAAAGCGCCGCTGAACCGGCCATGTCGGCGGGCATGCCGAAGGCGAAAATCGCGATGAGCAACGCCGAGGCCAGGGCATACAGCGCCGCCAGGTGTGCCTTGACGTGAAAGAACGCCAGGGACGCCAGCATCACCACCACCGGGACCGCCGCCAGAAACGTCGACAGCACCGCATTACCGAAGGGATCGTAGACTTGTTGCCAGACCATGTTCCACCTCTGCTTTTTATTGTTGGAAGCGCAGGCCCCGGGGGGATTGGCAGAGAAGTATAGGCGGGGATTTGTCGCTGGATTGTCCGCGACTCCCTTTGTGGCGAGGGGATTTATCCCCGCTGGACTGCGCAGCAGTCCCAAGTTCTTTGCCATTGCAGAAATCTTGGGGCGGCTTCGCCACCCAGCGGGGCGGTGCGACGTTTCGCTAAATCCCCTCGCCACAAAGAGAATGTGCAACGGCTATCGCGCTTCGACGTTCTCCAGCGCGCGGTTGGCGAGCATCGCGCCCAGTTCGATCAACTGCAGGATGCCCAGGGCAACGTGTCGTCGCGAGCCGTCCAGGTCGAACGCCAGGTCGTTGATCATGGCATCGGCCGAGGCGAGGGTTTCGCTGAGGTTGGCGAGCAGGGCTTCGGTGTCGATGCCTTCATTCACGGTGAACAGCCGGCCTGGGTCAGTTTTCGATTGGCTGGACTTGGGCTTGAGGTAGAAGTCGAGGGCGCGGTCGGCGGCTTCGTCTAAGTCTTTCGAGTCGGCTGGATCGGTGTCGGGAGGGTTGGGGGTTACTTTGAACATAGTGAAGTTCTCATGTGGAATTTAGAGAAGCTTTCGCCCTCGCTACCAAACGAAGGGTGGCGGCCATACGAAGGTTGGTAGACCGGTCCACATGAACACCGGCGCGCCCGAAGACGCCCTACGCATGGCCACCATTGATACAGATGCGCAAGGGCACCTCAAAAGTGAAGCTGTGCGTCATATAGAAGCCGGGCTACCAAACCCGATCGCTGATGTTCAGCGACCGAGCAACAGTAAAGCCCGGCCCCAAGGCGCACAAGCCGGCGGATTCTGGCGTAGTTGTAGGTAAGGGCGCAAGGCGACGTAGCCCGAACCCGAAGGATCCTACAACCGAATAAACACAGCCCTCTGTAGGCTGAAAAGATGGGTTAACACAGAACCCGCCACAAAAGCACCTCGCTTGTTTGAGGTGTGCCGCTCAGCCCTTCGCCGCCATCGCCGTCACTTCCACCCGCATCCCTTCAACCGCCAACGCCGCCACGCCGACAGCCGCGCGCACGGGCCAGGGCTTGGCAAAAAAGCGTTTGTAGACTTCGTTGAAGGCCGCGCGGTCGGCCATGTCGGTGAGGTAGATGGTCAGGTGCAACACGCGGTCCATGGAACTGCCGGCGCGTTCCAACGCGGTCTTGAGTGCCTGCAACGTGCATTCGCTCTGCGCCGTGATATCGCCCAGTTCCAGGCTGCCGTCGGCGCGGGTGGGGATTTGCGTGGAAACCAGCAGGCCGCCGAAGCCGGCGACGTCGGATGAGATGGAGTCCGTGTCCGGGTCGGGAGTGAACGTGATGTCTGGGTTCGCCATGGAAGTCTCTTGCTCGTAAAAGAAAAAAAGCCAGTCACTTCAAAGCGACTGGCCCGCCAGTTTAGCGCCGATTATCGAGCTGTCAGCGATTTCCGCAACTGGGTCGGATAACGGTCACCGGCGACCCTGGACCATCCGCTTGGCGGTCAGCACGTGCTCCAGTTGCGGTTCGTCGACGGCCACGTGTGCGGCCATGTGTCGTGCCTGTTCCCAATCCAGGTCAGGGCGCAACCACTGGAGGGCGTTTTCGCCAGTGAAGGCCAGCAGTCGCTGCTGTTGATTGGCTATGTCGCCATAAGTCACCAAGGCCAGCCCGTCGCAACCGTTGGGCGTTTCACTGGCCTGGGCCAGGGCGGCGAGAAAGATGGGCGACGACTGCCGCGAAGTCGTATAGCTCAGACGGTTGGCCTGGGCGGGCGCGATGGTGTCCGAGGCGGCTTCATACCAGCCGTCCACCGCTACCAGGACGCGGCCGTCGCGCTTGATCCGGTCAAACACTTTGGAGCGCATCACCAGGTGCAAGGGCAGGTGGGTCAAGGGCGGCATCGTGCCCATCGACCAGACGGGCGACCACCCCCAGCGCACCTTGATGCTTTCCAGGCGCCCGCCACGGTTGCGGATGGCGCTGACCTGCATGTTCGGCTTGATCACGCTTTGTCGGTCATGAAGCGCGGGAGCCACCGCGGCGTGAAGGCTGTCGGCGGACAAGCTTGATTGGTTGGCGCCGAAGGGCTCGCGCTGGGCAAAGAACGCCAGGGAATCCTTGGAAGAAACAGGCTGAACGAAACATTCACACATCGCGAAAACTCCAGGCAGATTTGTACGACACCCCCCGCCGTGAAAGCCCTCGGACCGCTTCGTTTGCGGTGGGCTGCGGCGGTGTTATGTACCTCCGAGCCGGCGCGCCAGCCCTTGGTTCGAAAATCCTTGTCGCGACCTGATGAGCGGAAAATCAAGCGGCATTTCATCCACTTATGCGACCGCTCATCGTCTGCGTGGAGAGCTGCGCATTTCTCCAGGGTCGTTCGTTTTGTGCCCCAGCGCCGTTGCTTCGACGGTGCTTCGCGTGGCCTCTGATGAAGGAGATCGACCCATGACCAAAATCGATAATCTGCTGGATAACAAAGGGACGCCCCTCGACAAGCAGACCTTTACCTGGCGTGAGCTCGCCGGCAAACCGATCAGCAAACTGGACGACGATGCGTTCACCCGTGTGCGGGTGATATTGATGAACGGCGTCGAGTCCGACGCCCTGCGCCTCAAGCATTTCGGTGCGCGTTTCCACAAGGAGCTGCAGCTGCCCCTGGCTCAGGTCAGGCGTGCCGAACACCATCAGATGACGGCCATCAACTGGTTGCTGTCGGCGGATCATTCCCCCCTGGAAACCACCGTGGCCTACGAACAGGTCGCCATCGAAGTCACCGCCGCGGTGGCCCAGAACGAGCCGGATCCTTACCAGGCGCAGACATACCGCTTCGGTTTGCTGGAAGATTTCGACCACCTCTACCGTTACGCCGCGATGCTTGATCGCCTGGAAGGCAAGGACGCCAATAACATCCTGCAAGGCTACACGGACATCGTGCCCGGCCGGCCCACCAGCGAGCACCACCGCGCCCCCGGCGATGACCTTCGTGACAACTACCAGAAGGACAGCGCCGCACTGATCACCAAAATCCATGCCGCGCTGATTACCGGCGCGGAATACCAGACCCACGATTACTACATGAACATCGGCCCGCTGTTCGCTGACCCGGTGGCACGGGCGTTGTACGCCGAGATTGCCTCGGTGGAGGAACAGCACGTCACCCAGTACGGCTCGCTGCAGGACCCCAGCGAATCCTTCATGGAGAAGTGGCTGGTGCATGAGGCGATGGAGGTCTACACCTACGCCAGTTGCGCCGAGCAGGAAGAAAACCCGCGCATCAAAGCGATGTGGGAACGCTTCCTCGACTACGAACTGGGCCACTTGAACCTGGCCTGCGAGTTGTTCAAGAAGCACGAACGGCGCGATCCCGCCGAAATCCTGGCCGGTCCGCTGCCACGCATGATTGCCTTCAAGAGCCAGCGCGATTTTGTCCGCGAGACGTTGTCCCGGGAAGTCGACCTGCGCGCCCATGGCATCGACTACGTGCCCAAGGAGCGCGAAGCCCATGCGTCCCTCGACTACCGCGCCCAGCTCAACAGCGAAGGCGTGCCCGCCAACATCGCCTCGGCCGGCTACACCTTCAAGCCCGGCTCCGAACTCAACCCAGTGGGAGAACAGCAATGAGCGAACGCCAAGTCACCATCGGCATGAATCGTACCGGCACCCAGATGTCTCCCGAGGACACGGCTCGCCAACTGGAAGCCACCCGACTGTTCCCGGCGGACGTGCCTGGCGACATCAGCGACTACACCGCCGAACGCGAGCGCGCCATTCGCGAGGCCGACCTGATAGGCTCGGTGCCGGCGCCAGGCTCGGTCAAAGGCATGGTCAAGACCGCGTTGGACAAGACCATCGGCAAGGCGCCGGAAGTGTTGCTGGACAAGCTCGGCGAACGCCTGGCCTTCGAGCGCACCGGCGTGAGGCTGTATGAGGCGATGGTCGCCAAGGCCACGTCCGCGCCCGGTGCCGACCCAGCATTGGTGGAAACCTTGCGTCAGATCCAGGCCGAGGAACTGGAGCACATGAACATTGTGCGCGAAGCTATCGAAACCCTCGGCGGCGACCCGACGGCCATGACGCCTTGCGCGGACGTGGCGGGCGTCAAGGCCATGGGCGTGCTGCAAGTATTGACTGACCCACGCACAACCGTCTCGCAATCGATGAGCGCGATCCTGACCATCGAACTGGAAGACAACGCGGCTTGGGAACTGCTGATCGAGCTGGCGCACAAGGGTGGTCATCCGCTGATCGCCAAGCGCTTCGGCCATGCGCTGGAACAGGAGGAAACGCACTTGGCCACGGTGCGCAACTTCATCAAGCAAGACCTGCTTGCGCAAGTGAGCTGAGCTTGCTTGTAACTGGCTCCACCCTGGTTGACCCGGGGTGGGCCGCTGGTTCGAACTTCAAAAGGACAACCGCCCGTGAGTGAAACCGACCTTGAGATGGAATTGAAAGCCTGGCGGCTTTTGCTCGAAGACGACGCGTATCGCCTGGACTTTCCCGAGGATTATCGCGACACGCTGATTCGGCGCGCCGATGAATTGGTGTTGCATCAATTTATCAGCCTGGAGGACTGGCAACTGCTCAAAGATGCGGCCGATCAGGCGTATCAGCAGACCGTGGAGATGCTTTCGAGGAACCAGCGCGATTGTTTGAATGTGAAGGGGATGCGGTTGCCTGGTGGCTGAATGCGAGGGCCTCGTCGCGAGCAGGCTCGCTCCCACACTCGTCCTTCAGCAGCAGCGCAACCGACGTCAACACTGCCCCCTGTGGGAGCGAGCCTGCTCGCGATGAGGCCGGTACATCCAGCATATTCCTTCACTGAAACCCCGCCATCGTCGGATCGCCGCACGGAGCAGGCTCGCTCCCACATTGGATCTCCCCATTTGGATTCATCCCTGTTCAACACTCGGCCAGACCACCTCCTTGCGCTCGGCCCGAGGGAAGTTCAGGCACTGCCAGCGCCAGGCATCCTCCAGCATCCGCTCAAGCCCATGACGGGCGCTCCAGCCCAGTTGTTCGGCGGCCCTGCCAGGGTCGGCCCAGCACCGGGCGATATCGCCCGGGCGACGCGCCTCAAAGGCCAGCGGCACCGTCTCACCGGTCACGCGCTCGAACGCGCTGACCACCTCCAGCACCGAATAACCACGCCCAGTGCCCAGGTTCCAGATGTGTACACCGGTCTGCCCACGCAGAAACTCCAGCGCCCGCAGATGTCCCTCGGCCAGGTCTACCACATGGACATAATCCCTGATCCCCGTGCCGTCCGGCGTCGGGTAGTCGGAACCGAATATCCGCAGCACCTCCCGCTCACCGTTGGCTACCTGCAACAGGTACGGCAAAAGGTTGTTGGGCGTCTGCGTCGGCGTCTCTCCCAGTAGGCCGGAGCAATGGGCGCCGATGGGATTGAAATAGCGCAGCAGGCCGATGGACCAACGAGAGTCCGAATTCGCGGTGCAACGCATGACATGCTCGGCCATCAGCTTCGACTGGCCATAAGGGTTGGTCGGCTGTCCCGTTGGGCAGGTCTCGGCGATGGGCATCTGTGGGCAATCGCCATAGACCGTCGCCGATGAACTGAACACCAGGTTGAACACGCCGGCTTCGGCCATGGCCTGGCACAGCGTCACGCTGCCACTGACGTTGGTATCGAAATATCGCAGCGGCTCGCGCACGCTTTCGCCCACGGCCTTGAGCCCGGCGCAGTGAACGACGGCTTCGATGGGGTATTCCTTGAACACGTTATCCAGCGCCCGTCGGTTGCGCACGTCGGCATAGACAAAACCGGGCTCGCGTCCCGTCACGTCCGCAATGCGCTGCAGTGTCCCCCGGAAGCTGTTGCAGAGATTGTCCAGGATCAGCACCCCGTTGCCCTGGTTCATCAACTCGACCGCCACATGGGCACCTATGTAGCCCGCACCACCTGTTACCAGAATCATCACTCAATCCCTCTCGGTTGTCCCTGTCCTGATGTCTCATGGGCGAGACACTCGGCGTTGATCGGCGGTCTCGCTTCGGCAGTGGTGCGCGTGGGAGACATCAGCCTGTTCTGTTGAGTGTGGTGGTGTGCGTCAGGAGTTCAGAGCAGTTGACTGATCGGTGCGTGCAGTTTGTCGGCTGGCTTCAACAAGTTTTGGAACGGCTTTGGAACCGGTTTTCTCCAACGTCCACAAGGCCAAGCGCGAGGGGAGTCTTCAGGTCTTGTTTGCCAGGCGGCCAGCGCCAGATTCCGGTGGGCCCAGCATCGATCTCTAGAAAAGGAACGTCACATGAATCAACAAGAACAACTTCACCCCAAGCAGAGCGCCGCTTCCACCACGAGCCTGCGACCCACGCTGTTGTGCCTGTCACATTTGCGCTGGGGTTTCGTCTACCAACGGCCCCAGCACGTGATGTCGCGATTGGCCAGGGACTACGACGTTCTGTTCTTCGAGGAGCCGATTTTCGAAGGGCGGCAGACCGCGCACCTGGAACACTATGGGGTGGCCGAGGGCGTGACGGTGCTGGTGCCCAGGCTTCCGGAAGGGCTGGATGAAGCTCAGGTGATCGATGCCCAGCGCGAGCTGCTGGACGCCTGGCTGGCGCAACACTGGCCGAGTGAGCTGATGCTCTGGTACCTCACGCCCATGAGCCAGGTCTTCACCGATCACCTGGAGGCTAACGTGGTGATTTTCGATTGCATGGACGAGCTCTCGGCCTTCAAGTTCGCCCCGCCCGCGCTGGTGGAAATGGAGCGGCGGTTGATGGCAAAGGCCAACGTGGTGTTCACCGGCGGCTACAGCCTGTGGGAGGCCAAACGCCAGCACCATGACAACGTCCACGCCATGCCCAGCAGCGTTGATGTAGCGCACTTTGCCGCGGCCCGACAGCCGATTCCGGACCCGGCGGACCAGGCCGCGATTGCTCATCCGCGGCTGGGGTTCTTCGGGGTCATCGACGAGCGTTTCGATATCGACCTGGTGAGGGAACTGGCTACCCAACGCCCCGAGTGGCAGATCGTGCTGATCGGGCCAGTGGTCAAGATCGATCCGGCTACATTGCCGCGCTCGCCTAATATTCATTATCTGGGCGCCAAGCAATATGAGGAGTTGCCCGCTTACCTGGCGGGTTGGGACGTAGCGTTGATGCCGTTCGCCCTGAACGAATCCACGCGCTTCATCAGCCCCACCAAGACGCCCGAATACCTGGCGGGCGGTTGCCCGGTGGTATCCACGCCGATCCGTGATGTCGTCAACGGCTACGGCGGCAGTGGCGTCGTTGCCATTGCTGATTCACCCCAGGCATTCATCGAGGCGATCCAGGCCGCGCTGGACCTGCGCACCCAGCCAGGCGTGATTGCGCAGTACGCCGATCAAGCCCTGGACGGCATGTCCTGGGACAAGACGTGCGCAATGATGAAGGAGCAGATCGAATGCCAACGATAACCCTCGAGACCCTGGACAACTCACTCGATGCCACGCCGTACGACTACCTGATCGTCGGCGCCGGTTTTGCCGGCAGCGTACTGGCCGAGCGACTGGCCGATGGGTTGGGCAAGCGCGTCCTGCTGATCGATCGTCGCGATCACATTGGCGGCAACGCCTACGACCATCTGGATGAGGCGGGGGTGCTGGTCCATCGCTACGGCCCGCATATCTTCCACACCAACGCCCAGCGCATTATCGATTACCTGTCGCGGTTCACCGAATGGCGGCCCTATGAACATCGGGTCCTGGCCCAGGTCGACGGCCACCAGGTGCCGATTCCGATCAACCTGACCACCCTCAACACGCTGTTCGGCTTGTCCATGGATGAAGCCCAGGCCGAGGCGTTCCTGGCGCAGCGGGCGGAGCCGGTCGAGACGATCCGTACCTCCGAGGACGTGGTCATCAACCAGATCGGTCAGGAGTTGTACGAGAAATTCTTTCGCGGCTACACCCGCAAACAATGGGGCCTGGACCCTTCGCAGCTGGACAAATCGGTAACCTCGCGAGTGCCGACACGCACCAACACGGACGATCGGTATTTCACCGACCAGTTCCAGATGATGCCCTTGCACGGCTACACGCGAATGTTCGAGCGCATGCTCGACCATCCGAACATCGATGTGCTGCTGTCCACCGATTTCAGGGCTGTGCGCCAGCGCATTCCACATCGCGAACTGGTCTATTGCGGGCCCATCGATGAGTACTTCGACCACTGCTTCGGTCGGCTGCCGTACCGCTCGTTGCGTTTCCAGCACGAAACCATGGATCAGGAGCAGTTTCAGCCGGTGGCGGTGGTCAATTACCCGGACGAGGCCGTGCCCTACACGCGTATCACCGAGTACAAGCACCTCACCGGCCAGCAACACCCGCGCACCAGCGTGACCTACGAATTTCCCTGCTCCGACGGTGACCCGTACTACCCGGTTCCGCGTCCGGAGAATGCCGAGTTGTACAAGCGGTACAAGGCGTTGGCCGATGAAACGCCGGGGGTGACTTTTCTCGGGCGGCTGGGCACCTACAAGTACTACAACATGGATCAGGTGGTAGGGCAGGCGCTCGCGTTGTACCAGCGTATCGCCGAGCAAGAGGGTGTTCAGGCGAAGGCCCACGAGGTCGAGCCAGGTTGATGCCTGGCTCCGCCTTTGCGTACAGGAGACCGCAACGTGCAGGACAGGATCTTCAGCAGTTTCATGATGGCCGGCTACGAGTGCTCCACCCAGCGCCGCGCCGATGGGCGCCGATTGGACATGCTCGCGGCGACTCGCCACGACCGCTGGGCAGGCGAGGATTATCGCCAGCTCGCCAGGTTGGGCATCCGTTGCGCCAGGGATGGCCTGCGCTGGCATCTGATCGAGCGGCAACCGGGCCGTTACGACTGGAGCAGCTTCCTGCCGATGCTGCGCGCCGCCCGGCGTTGCGATGTGCAAGTGGTATGGGACTTGTGTCATTACGGCTATCCCGACGACCTGGACATCTGGCGCCCCGCTTTCGTGGAGCGGTTTGCCCGCTTCTGCGCCGCCGTGGCGCGGTTGATGCGCGAGGAGGGGATCGAGGTCCCGTTCTACTCGCCGATCAACGAGATTTCTTTCTGGAGCTGGGCCGGCGGCGACGTCGGTTATTTCAACCCAGGCGCGCAGCGTCGGGGTACTGAACTCAAGCATCAGTTGGTGCGCGCAAGCATCGCGGCCATCGAAGCGATTCGAGAGGTCACGCCCGGTGCGCGGTTCGTCCAGTGCGATCCACTGATCAACGTACTGTCCTCGACTCGGCGAGCCGAGGACATCGAGGCCGCCGAGGCGTATCGACAATCCCAGTTCGAGGCCTGGGACCTGCTGACCGGCAGAAGCTGGCCGGGGCTGGGCGGACGAGAGGAGTACCTGGATATCGTCGGGGTGAACTTCTATCCCCATAACCAGTGGTTCCTCCATGGCAATCGGATCGAGCCGGGCAGCCCCGAATATCGCCCGTTGGTGGGCATGCTCAGCGAGGTCCACCAGCGCTACCGCAGGCCGATGCTACTGTCGGAAACCGGTGCCGAAGACACCGCCCGTGTTCCGTGGTTGAACTACATCGGCGAGCAACTGGCGCTGGCCATCGAGCGGAAAATTCCGATGGAGGGAATGTGTTGGTATCCGTTTCTCGATTACCCGGGCTGGGACGATGACCGCTACTGTCCCACCGGTGTGTTCGGTTATGCCGACAATGAGGGAAGCCGCGCGTCCTTCCATCCACTGCTGGTGGCGATCACCGCGTTGCAGGCGCGCTTCGCCTCACCCGTGGCGACGGCACAAGTGCCATGAACAGCCAGCAACCCCATGGGCTGCCGTTGCCCAATACGGCGATCGCTTTTCTCTGGCGCTACGTCACCCTCAGGCCGTGGCATTTCGCGACCTTGTTTTTGCTGATTATCGGCGCCGCGAGCTGCGCCGTGGCGGTGCAGTTCGGTATGAAGCTGTTGGTGGACGCGATGGCCCAGGGCAGGGAGGCCGCCGGGCATGTGTGGCTGCCGTTCACGGTGTTCATTGCCTTGATCGTGATTGAAAACGTGTTCTGGCGCTCCGGTGGTTACCTGGGTTGTCGGACGGTGGTCGCCAGTTGCGCGGATCTGCGCATCGACCTGTTCAATCACCTGACGGGCCATCCAATGCGCTATTTCTCCCAGCATTTTGCCGGGGCCCTGGCCAATCGGATTTCCTCGGCGGGCGCCGCGGCTGGGTCCATCTACGGTGGGCTGGCCTGGAAAATCATCCCGCCTTGCGTCGATTTCATCGGGGCCGTGGTGGTGTTGTTCACCGTGCGACTTTCCATGGGCATCGCGTTGATTGGCGCCGTGGTCGTGGTGGCAACCTTGATCACAGTGATGGGCCTGCGAGGCCGCAGTCGCCACATCGACTTCGCGTCCCAGGCCGCGCGCGTCGGCGGCGAGCTGGTGGACCAGGTTTCCAACGTCTGGACGATCAAGGCTTTCTCCGCCCGGCATCGGGAACGGCGTCGACTGGAGCAAGCGATAGGTGTCGAGGCCAAGGCTCAACGCCGCAGTTGGATCTACCTTGAAAAAGCCCGAGTCCTGCATGACATTTGCCTGTCGATCATGGCCGGCGGCATGCTCGGCTGGTCGATCCTGTTGTGGCAGGACGGGCAGATCACCCCGGGCGATGTGGTGATGGTCAGTGCATTGTCGTTTCGCATCCTGCACGGCTCGCGGGACCTGGCCCTGGCTTTGGTGGATACTTCGCAGCAAATGGGCGTGATCGCCGAGACCCTGCGCATCATCGTCCAGCCGCACGCCCTCAGCGACACCCCGGCAGAACTGGCGCCGGGGCGCGGCAACATTCGCTTTATCGACGTCAGCTACAGCTACGCCGACGGTCGGGGTGCGATCAAGCACCTGTTCCTCGATATTCCCGCCGGACAGAAAGTCGGCATTGTCGGCCCTTCAGGGGCGGGCAAGTCGACGCTGGTCAGTCTGGTCCAGCGCCTTGACGATGTGCGCAGCGGGGTGATCCTGATCGATGACCGGGACGTGCGCTCGGTCAGCCAGGACAGCCTGCGCAGACAGATCGCCGTGGTGCCCCAGGAACCGGCGCTGTTCAATCGCACCATCTACGAGAACATCGCCTATGGTCAGCCCGATGCCACCGAGGAACAGGTGATCGACGCGGCCCGCCATGCCTATTGCGAAGAGTTCATCCGTGGCCTGCCGGACGGGTTCAATACCCTGGTGGGTGAGCGCGGCGTGATGTTATCGGGCGGTCAGCGCCAGCGCCTGGGGTTGGCGCGGGCGTTCCTGAAAAACGCGCCGATCCTGATCCTCGACGAAGCCACCTCGGCCCTGGACACGGAATCGGAAGCCAAGGTGCAAATGGCCCTGGACGACCTGATGCGCGGCCGCACCGTACTGGCAGTGGCCCATCGGTTGTCGACGGTCGCAAGATTCGATCGGATCCTGGTGCTGCAGGCCGGAAGAATCGTCCAGGACGGCGCGCCCGATGAACTGCGCCAACGCGCAGGGCCGTTCCAAACGCTGTGGCAGGCCCAGGGGATGGAGTTGGGCAAGCGCTAGCGCCTCAAATTTGCCACCGCAGGGCAGTGTTGTTTGTTGAATTTGGCCACACCGCAGGACCTATTGTGGGAGCGAGCCCTGCTCGCGATAGCGGTGGTTCAGCTTGCAGAGATGTTGGATGTACCGCCGCCATCGCGAGCAAGCTCGCTCCCACAGCGGGGCAGTGTTGTTTGTTGAATTTAGCCACACCGCAGGACCTATTGTGGGAGCGAGCCCTGCTCGCGATAGGGGTGGTTCAGCTTGCAGAGATGTTGGATGTACTGTCGCCATCGCGAGCAAGCTCGCTCCCACAGGGTGCAGTGTTGTTTGTTGAATTTGGCCACACCGCAGGACCTATTGTGGGAGCGAGCTTGCTCGCGATAGGGGTGGTTCAGCTTGCAGAGATGTTGGATGTGCGGCCGCCATCGCGAGCAGGCTCGCTCCCGCAGGGGGGCAGTGTTGTGTGTTGAATCTGGCCACACCGCAGAACCTGTTGTGGGAGCGAGCCCTGCTCGCGATAGCGGTGGTTCAGCTTGCAGAGATGTTGGATGTGCCGCCGCCATCGCGAGCAGGCTCGCTCCCACAGGGGGGCAGTGTTGTGTCTTGAATTTGGCCACACCGCAGGACCTGTTGTGGGAGCGAGCCCTGCTCGCGATAGCGGTGGTTCAGCTTGCAGAGATGTCGGATGTGCCGCCGCCATCGCGAGCAGGCTCGCTCCCACAGGGGGGCAGTGTTGTTTGTTGAATTTGGCCACACCGCAGAACCTATTGTGGGAGCGAGCCCTGCTCGCGATAGCGGTGGTTCAGCTTATGGAGATGTTGGATGTGCCGCCGCCATCGCGAGCAGGCTCGCTCCCACAGGGGGCAGTGTTGTGTGTTGAATCTGGCCACACCGCAGAACCTGTTGTGGGAGCGAGCCCTGCTCGCGATAGCGGTGGTTCAGCTTGCAGAGATGTTGGATGTGCCACCGCCATCGCGAGCAAGCTCGCTCCCACAGGGGGCAGTGTTGTTTGTTGAATTTGGCCACACCGCAGAACCTATTGTGGGAGCGAGCTTGCTCGCGATAGCGGTGGTTCAGCTTGAAAAAACAGCCTGGGAAGTGGCCGGAAGATGCTTGCCCTCGCAGGGGCAGTTGGGAAAGACTGACGCATTTCCATGCCACGCGACGAGTGCTTATGACTGTCCGATCAGCTACTGAAAATCACCTCACAAGTTTCCCGTGCGCTCGAGGTGCTGAAGCGTCATCTTGGTCAGGGACTGCGCGCCGTCGTCTTGTTCGGTTCAGCGGTGGACGGTGGGCTCAAGCCCAACAGCGACATCGATCTGTTGGTGTTGGTCGACCTGCGATTGCCTGACTCCGTGAGGCATGGGCTGATGAAGGATCTGCTGACCGTCTCGGCCTGGCCGCCGACCGATTCGCTCCGGCCGTTGGAGGTGACAGTGGTCGCCCTGGATGCGATCGTCCCGTGGCGATATCCGCCGGTACGCGAGTTCCAGTTCGGGGAGTGGTTGCGCGAGGACTTGCAGGCCGGGCATTTCGAGCCTGCCATGAAGGACCACGACCTGGCCATCCTGTTGACCAAGGCAATGCAGCACAGTGTTTGCCTGTTCGGCGCCCCTATCGATGAAACGCTCAGCCCAGTGCCGGCGGCTGATCTGAGGCGGGCGTTGTACGACACCACCACGCAATGGAATGAAGACACCGATTGGCACGATGAACAGTGCAACGTGGTACTGGCATTGGCGCGCATCTGGCTCACCCTCGAAACAGGCACCATCGCGCCCAAGGACCAGGCGGCCGCATGGCTCCTGGAACGTTTGCCCCTGGCCCATCGGTCCGTGCTGGAAACGGCCCGCGCCGTCTATCTGGGGTGGGCGGCAGATGATCTTGCTGGCAAACCCCGACAGGTGAGGGCGTATGTGGAGCATGCGCGACAGGAGATTGACCGGCTCTATTCCCGGCTGCGCACCGACGTCTAACCGCCCCGGTTCTCATTGACAAAGTCCACGAACGCCCGCAGCGGCGAGGGTAGGTAGCGGCGGCCGGGGTAGTAGAGGAACGGCCCGGTGAAATGCTGCCACCAGGGTTCGAGTACCGGTTCGAGCAGGCCGCTGTCCAGGTGTGGCCGCAGCCAGTCCTCGAACAAATGAACGATGCCCATCCCATCCACCGCCGCCTGCACCGCCAGGTCCATGGCGCCGCCGATGCGCACGATCAACGGGCCGTTCGGCTCGACGCTGATGGTTTCCCCGTCCCGTTCGTACTCCCAGAGCGGTAGGGCCCCGCTGGGAAACTTGCCGGCCAGGCAGGCGTGCCGCAGCAGGTCCCGCGGGTGCTCGGGTCGGCCACGGGCGTCGAGGTATGCCGGTGAGGCGGCGGTGGCGAAGCGCTGCAAGCGTGGGCCGATGGGAATGGCGATCATGTCCTGCTCAAGGCGTTCGTCGTAGCGAATGCCGGCGTCACACCCGGCCGCGAGCATGTCGACGAAACTTTCCTCGGTGACCACTTCGAGGCGGATGTCAGGGTAGCTTTTGAGGAACGGCGCGATGATCGCGGGCAGCACCAGCCGGGCGGCGCTGACCGGTACGTTCAGCCTGAGGGTGCCCGAGGGACGATCACGAAAATCGTTGACCACGTCCAGCGCGGATTCCACCTCGCCCAAGGCCGGCACGATGCGTTCCATCAGGCGCGCGCCGGCCTCGGTCGGCACCACGCTACGGGTGGTGCGGTTGAGCAGGCGCACGCCGAGCCGGCTTTCGATGCGTCGCACGGCATCGCTGAGGCTGGAGGCGGATTTGCCGCTGATCCGCGCGCCTTCACGAAACCCGCCCGCGTTCACCACCGCCACGAAGGACAGCAAGTCCTGGATATTTGTCGCCATTGTTCTCTCCACCGTACAGCCCGTTCAGATTGCACCTGATTATCAGCGGAGTGGTCAACGCCTATAGTCGGCCCAGGCACATTTAATCAAGGGGTACGAGATGAGCAGGGCAGACACCGCAGGGACTTTTCAACTGGGCGATCGTACGGTCAAGCGCATGGGCTACGGCGCGATGCAACTGGCAGGCCCCCAGGTTTTCGGGCCACCCAAGGATCCGGCGGCGGCCATCGCCGTGCTGCGCGAAGCGGTGGCGGCGGGCGTCAACCATATCGACACCGCTGACTTCTACGGGCCCCATGTCACCAACCGGCTGATCCGTGAAGCGCTCCATCCTTACGCCGACGAGCTGGTCATCGTGACCAAGGTTGGCGCCGTCCGGGGTACGGATGCGTCATGGAACCCGGCCCACAGCCCGGCCGAGCTGACTCGCGCTGTCCATGACAACCTGCGCAACCTTGGCGTGGATGTGTTGGAGGTGGTCAACCTGCGCGCCTGGGGCAATTTGCATTCGCCAGCCGATGACGACATCGAGGAACAGTTCTCGACGCTGGCCGAGTTGCAGCATCAGGGCCTGATCCGCCATCTGGGCTTGAGCAACGTCACCGCGGCCCAGGTCAAGCAGGCCCAGGGCATTGCGAAGGTGGTCTGCGTGCAGAATCACTACAACCTGACCCATCGCGTCGACGAACAACTGATTGTAGAGCTGGGCAAGCAAGGCATCGCCTACGTGCCGTTCTTCCCACTGGGTGGGTTTACGCCGCTGCAATCGCAAACCCTGTCGGATGTCGCCGCGCGCCTGGACGCTTCACCGCTGGGCGTCGCGTTGGCCTGGCTGCTGCAACGTGCGCCGAATATGTTGCTGATTCCCGGTACGTCATCCGTGGCGCACCTGCAGGAAAACCTCTCGGCAAGTGAACTGCGAATTCCCGCGCAGATGCTGGCCGAGCTTGACGCCATGCTGTAGCGACAGGCGCCGCGCGGCGGTGTGCCTGGTGCCTGAAAAATCGAACAGGCTCCGGCCGGACGATGTCCCAGATTTATCGTCGTCAGGCAAGGATTTCGTCATGGCAGACCCTGGTATTCCCGGCCATCGCTGGGCTGATTCGACATGGGCTTTTTTACGCGAGGGCTACCCGTTCATTCGCAAGCGGTGCGCCGCCTATGGCAGCCCGGTTTTCCAGACCCGGCTGCTGGGTCGGCGCACGCTTTGCCTCAGCGGGCTGGAGGCGGCGGAGCTGTTCTACGACGCGCGGCGCTTTGTCCGAACGCCCACGTCCACGCCTGCGCCGCTGCGCAATATTCTGCTGGGGGCCGGTGGGGTCCAGGGGCTCGACGGAGCCCCTCATGCGCGACGCAAGCAATTGTTCCTCGAACTGCTGGACAAGGAAAACGTCCAGCGTTTGACCCAGGTTTATGAAGCTCGCTTGAGCGAGGCCACGGCAAGACTTCCAGTGGGCGAGGCGTTCGAATGCCTGCCTTGGATCGAGGCCCTGTTGTGTCGGTCGGTCTGCGAATGGGCCGGCGTTGCGACGATGAGCGACCAACAAATGCACCGGCTGACCCGGCGGTTGGCCTCGCTGATCGACGGCAGCGGTCGCCTGGATTGGCGCATGCCGGCCGCGTGGTGGCGGCGCAAGGCCTGCGAAGCCGAGGCCGCGCGCTGGATCGAAAACTGCAGGCGAGGCGCCCACCCTGCGTTGCCGGAGTCCCCTCTGCACAAGCTTGCCCAGCATCGCGATGAGCAAGGGCAATTGTTGGCGCCACGGGTAGCGGCCGTCGAACTGCTCAACATTCTGCGCCCGGTGGTCGCGGTGGGGCGCTTCCTGTTGTTCGGGCTGATCGAGCTGGAGCGACAGCCGCGATGGCGCACCTCCATCGCCCGCAACGAAGGCGCGGCGTGGGCCTTCGCCGAGGAAACGCGGCGCTTCTACGCGTTCTTTCCGATGGTGGCCGCGTTCGTGCGCGAGAGCTTCGAATGGCGCGGCTATCGTTTCGACAAAGGCACCCGGGTGCTGCTGGACCTTTTCGGCAGCAACCGCGATGCGGCGCATTGGAAGGCGCCGGACAGTTTTTCGCCCGAACGTTTCGGCCAATGCCCGATGAAAACGTCGGTCATCAGCCAGGGCGGCGGCGAGTACACCTACCACCGTTGTCCTGGCGAGCCGTTGACCTTGTCGTTGATGCAGGCAACGTTTGAATATTTGTGCCGGCACCTACAATGGCGTTTGGACGTGAAGGCCGTCGATTTCCAACGCCTGCCCATGTTGCCCCGGGAGGCCGTGCCGATGACCGTGACGGGTCATCCGGTGCACGAAAAGACCAGTGCCTGACCGTCGTCCGGGATGAGCAGCCGTTCCGCAACCCCCGCCCGCTCGGCGGCAGCGCGCAGTGCCTCTCGTGTCGTCGGGCAATGGCTGATGGCTTCCAGGTGATTGGCCACCACGGTCCCACGAGACAGACGGGTGAATTCCAGGGTTTCTTCCATGCCCATGATGATGTCGTCGCCGATATCGAAACGTGCCCCGCCTGCCGGTACCACGCTGACCTGCGGCTGATGGCGCAATACGAAATCGCACACAGTGGGGGTGAGCACGGTGTCGCCGGTGAGGTAGACGCTGGGCTCGCCGGGCAACTCGATCAGGTAGCCGACGCCGTGCTCCATCAGCTTGCCCACCAGGCCCCGTCCGTGGGTGCATTTGACGGACCGTATGCTGCCACCCAGGAACGCGCCGGGTTGCTCGTGATCGTTGGCGAGCGGTTGGACGTTCAAGCCTCGCCTGGCGAGGTACCCGGCGTCGCGGGGCGTGCAGATGACCGGGATCTGGCGTTCTCGCAGCCAGTGTTTCGCCGCCCGATCGAGATGATCGAAGTGGCCTTTCTGGCAGTGCGTGATCAGACAATGAGTCACGGTTTCAAGAGCGCTTGCCGTGGACGCCGGCAGCTCCACCAGCGGATTGCGCTGGGTCGCGCCGAACAGGCGAAGCGGCGGCAGGGCGCCTTTGCCGGCCAGCATGGGGTCGACGAGCACGCGGTACGGGCCGAACTCAAGGATGATCGTGGCGTTGCGGATCTGTTGGATTTTCATGGAGCGTTCCTTGTTGGGCGAGCGTTCCATGGTGCCGATCCCGGGCGATGGGAATAATGGCTGGATCTGACATCCTTGATTCAATTTGAGCCATGCCGAAAAAACTCCGCGTCGGTTTGTTGCTGTTTCCCGGTTGCATGCCTGCCGGCCTGTTTGCCTTTGCTGATTTGCTGCACGCGGCCAACCGCCGCAGTGGTCGGGTGCTGTTCGAGGCGACCTATGTCGCGCTGCAAGCCGGCCCGGTGACCTGCGCCCATGGCATCGGTCTTCAGGCTGAGAAGTCGTTGGGCGAGGCCGACCTGGATGCGCTCATGGTGCCTGGTTTCTGGGCCGAATCGGCCGAACAGGTCAAGGGTGTGCTTGCCGGCCAGGCTCCGCTGTTGAAAGCGCTGTCAAACCGCCCCCGGCGCTTGCAACTCTGGGCCTACTGCACCGGGGTCTGTCTGCTGGCCGCCTGTGGCCGATTGGACGGGCAGGGCGCGACAGTCACCTGGTGGTTGGCGCAGTCGATGCAGGAGCAGTACGGCAACGTGCGCTGGCAGAGCGAACAGAACTGCGTGTTCAACGCGCGAACCGCCACCGCGTCGGGGGTGAACGGTTACCTGCCCATCGCCGAGCACCTGATCGAACGTAACGTCAGTCACGATGCACTGCGCGATATTACCCGGCTGATGGTGTTGCCGCGCCCGGCCGTCCCTCACGTGGCGTTTCAGGGGATTGCGCTGATACAGCAGCCCGACGGATTGCTGCGCCGGTTGCATGGCTTGATCGAGCAGATGCCGGCGGAGCAGATCACGGTCAAGGCGCTGGCGAGTCGGCTTGCCATGTCCGAGCGCACGCTGGCGCGCAAGGTTGGCGACGCAACCGGCCAGACCGTCGCCGCGTATGCCCGGTGCATCAAGTTGAATCAGGTGGGCGAACGCCTGACATTGACGTCGCTGCCCCTGGCCAGCATCGGCGCCGAGCTGGGTTTCAGCAGCAGCTCCAACCTGCAGCGGATGTTCAAGACGCTGACAGGGCTGACGCCGGTGCAGTACCGGCGCCAGTTCGGGCGGGTGTGAAGCTGGGGCGCGTCAGCTGCGCGCCTGCTCCTTCTCGTTTCGGTGATGGTCCGGCCAGCTGTCGACCGGGTGCGCGCGGTCCTCGTTGAACATTTCCGTGAGCAGCGCATTGGCGCGGCGGTAGGCGTCGTGCCGGAACTTGAGGTCGTCTTCCGGCTGGGCGACGATTTCTTCTAGCATCTGCAGGTTGAGACGACGGAACTGGTCGGCGCGTTCGCGCGCCTCGTATGCGCCGACACCCATCTGCACCAGCGCGCGTCGACCCAATGACAGCGCGCTTTCAAAGGTCTCCCGCTCGGCGCTTTCCACGCCCAACTGCCGCAGGGTGATCAGGTGCGCCATGTCCCGCGCCCGCACGATCAGTTTCAATCCGGGGAAGTGTTCCTGGGCCATTCGGGTCAGCGTCAGGTTGTCCTGCTGATCGTCTATCGCATTGATCAGCACCATCGCCTGGGCCGCGCCGGCGGCGTGGAGCAGATCGAGGCGCGTGGCGTCGCCGTAGAACACTTTTACGCCAAACTTGCGCAGCGTCTCGATGTTGTCGGGGTCATGGTCGAGAACCACCACCTCAACGCCGCAGGACATCAGCAAGCGACCGGCGATCTGCCCGAAACGACCGAAGCCGGCAATGATCACCCTTGGATTCTGCTGGTCGACGAGATCGGATTGCTGGTTGTCCTTTTTGGTGGCCGATTCCACGCGGTCCAGCAGCAGGATCAGCAAGGGCGTCAGGCACATGGACAGGGCGACCGCCAGCGTCAGGCTTTTGCCCCACTGGTCGGTGAGGATGCCGGCCAACGTTGCAGCGCCGAACACCACGAAGGCGAATTCACTGCCCTGGCCGAGCAGCACCGCTTGCCAGGAGCGCTGGCCGGCGGGCACGTTCAGGAAGCGGCTGACGGTCTTGATCACCAGCAGTTTGATCAGGATGAAACCCAGGGTCAGGGTGATGACCTTCAGCGGTGCGTTGATCAGCGTGCCGAAATCGATCGACATGCCCACGCCGATAAAGAACAGCCCCAGCAGCAGGCCCTTGAACGGCTCGATGTCGCTTTCCAGGGCGTGGCGGTATTCGGAACTCGCCAACAGCACGCCGGCGAGGAACGCGCCCATGGCCATCGACAGGCCGGCCTCTTCGAGAAGAAAGCCGAAACCGAACACCAGGAACAGCGCCACCGCACTGAAAATCTCCCGCAGGCCCGAGCGCGCGGCGAAGCGCAGCAGCGGTCGCGTCACGTAGCGCCCCAGCAGCACGACGACGCTGATGGCGGCGACAATTTTGACGATCGACAGCGCCAAGGCCATGCCTGACGGGGTTTGGCCGTGGGCCGACAACAACGGGATCATGGCGACCAGGGGAATGGCCGCGATGTCCTGGAACAACAGCACCGCAAAGCTGCTGCGCCCGACGGCGGTGGCGGTCAGGTTGCGTTCGCTCATCGCCTGCATGGCGATGGCGGTTGAGGACAGGCTCAACGTCAGGCCGACCAGCAGCGCCGCCGTCCAATTCAGCCCCAGGGCCGCGCAGAACGCGGCGATTGCACCGCCGCAGGCCAGCATCTGCAGGGCGCCGCCGCCGAACACCATCCTGCGCAGCGCCCACAACCGCTTGGGGTCGAGCTCTAGACCAATGATGAACAGCATCAGGACGACGCCGATTTCGGCGAACTCCAAAATAGCTTTTACATCGGTGATGAGCTTGAGGCCCCACGGGCCGATCACGCAACCGGCCAGCAGGTAACCCAGCACCGGGCCCAGGCCGAAGCGCACGGCAATCGGCACGATCAGCGTCGCCGAGGCCAGGTAGATGAGCATCTCGATCAGGCTGTGCGTCTGCATTTCAATCTTCCTTCCAAGCGGCCAGGCGTGCGCCGTAGTGTTCGATTTGTGCCCGTTGAGTGTCGGACTCGGCGGCGTAGGCGCCGTGCACGGCGACCGGCTCGAGCCAGCGCATGTGGCAATAGAGCGCCGTGGCATGGAGCGGCTGGGCCAGCGCGGAAAAGTCCGGGTACGCGCCGATCTGGAAATGCTCCCGTTCGCCACCCGTGCTCACGGCCCACAACAGGCGCTTACCGTTGAGGGCCGTGGCGCCTTTGCCATAGGCCCAGCCATGGGTGAACACTTTATCGATCCACAATTTCAAGAGAGGCGGCATGCCGTACCAGTACATCGGGTGCTGGAGGACAATCAGGTCAGCCTGCTCGGCAGCGCGCTGTTCGGCCTCGACGTCGATGTTGAAGTCTGGGTAAAGCTCGTAGAGAGACCGTATGACCACGTCTGGGTTGTCGGACGCGCGCTTGAGCATCTGTTGGTTGACCCGCGATTGGTCGGGGTAGGGATGGGCGTAAACGATCAGGATCATCGGGGCGGTTCCGCGCGACAGGGCCAGGTCAAAAGGCCGGACATCCTACCGAGTAAGGCACGTGTTGTTTAGGACATTGTTCGCCGCAATGCCGTGCCGAGGTCAATTGAGCGGCAGCGAGACCCTGACCTCGAGGCCCCCGTCCCTGCGGTTCCTGAGCATCAGCGTTCCGCCATGCTCCAGTACCGTCGCCCGTGCCGCCGACAGGCCCAGGCCGACGCCGCCGGTGTTCTTGTTGCGCGAGCCTTCGATGCGAAAGAACGGCGCGAACACTTGCTCCTGATATTGGAGCGCGATGCCCGGCCCGCGATCGACGATGCGGATCTCGACGCAGTCGGCGAAGGACTTCAACCGCACGCCCGGTTCGCTGCCGTATTTCGCCGCGTTGTCGATCAGGTTGCTCAGCGCGCGCTTGATCCCGATGGGCCGGCCGACATACACGAACCGCTGGGCGCCTTCGAAGGACACTTCGGTGCCAGCGTCCCGGAAATCGTCGACGACGGTGTGCAGCAGTTCCGCCAGGTCGAACGCCGTGGCGTGTTCCAGGCGCGCTTCGTCGCGGAAGAATTCCAAGGCGGCGTTGACCATCGCCTGCATCTCGTCGACGTCCCGGAACAACCTCGATTGCTGTTCGGGGTCCTCTATGAATTCGCCGCGCAGGCGCATGCGGGTCAGGGGGGCTCGCAAGTCGTGGGAGATGGCGGCGAGCATCTGCGTGCGGTCCTGGACGAAGTGCTTGAGCTGGGCCTGCATGGCGTTGAACGCCAGGATCGCCTGGCGGATTTCGAAGGGACCTACGACCGGGATCGGCGGTGCCCGGAAGTCCACGCCAAAGCGTCGGGCGCCCTCGGCAAAGCGCTCCAGCGGTGTGGCGAGGTGTCGCGTGGCGATCAGGGCGACGATCAGTGTCGACAGCATGATCAGTGCGATGATGATCAGGTTGCGGGCCCATTCTCCCAGACCCCAGCTGCGCGAGGTCACAGAGACGGTTACCCAGGAGCGATCGGACAGTTCGATGATTACGGCGTAGCGCCTGGCGGGGTCATCGGCTGGCCAGTCTCCTGGTTCGTAGGCGTCGATCCGTGCGTCGGGCCTGCCCAACTGCCGATGCAGGGATGCCGAACCTTCGCTGAACTCCGGGTCGTCGATCACCGGTAGCCGCGCATCTTCATAGCGCCGCAGCCACTGGACGCTGAACGCCTCGTCACTGGCCGCCACGGCAATGTCGGGTCGTTGTGCGGGCTTGACCGAATCAATGATGCGGGTAATCGCAGCGGCCTTTTCCATCAGGCCGGTTTCCATCAGGGGAGGGCGCGCCCAGGCGCCGGCCAACAGGCTGAACAGTTCGTTGAGCGCCAGCAACGTCAGCATCGCCACCATTGTGGTCAGCGCGATCCAGCGTGCCACGGTGTCCCGTGGTCGATGGACCTTCGTGGGCCCGGTGGTCATCGCTTCACCACGTGGGGACTGAACAGGTAGCCACTGTTGCGAACGGTGCGGATCATCGACGGACCGGTGACGTCGTTTTCCAATTTGCGCCGCAAACGGCTGACCTGGACATCGATGCTTCGGTCAAACGCATCGAAGGTCTCACCACGGGCCAGGTCGAGCAGTTGCTGGCGGGTGAGCACCCGGCGTGGATGTTCGGCGAAGACCAGCAGTAATTCGAATTCCCCGGTAGACAGCGGAATCATGACCTTGTCGGGCGAGCGCAATTCGCGACGGGTGACGTCCAGTTGCCAACCTTCGAACTCCAGGGTCGGCCGGGCGAGGTCGCCCGGGCTGCCCCTGGCTTCGCCGGTGCGCCGCAGGACGGCGCGCACCCGGGCCAGCAATTCTCGGGCATCGAAGGGCTTGGTGAGGTAGTCATCGGCGCCCATTTCCAGGCCGACGACACGGTCGCTCAATTCACCCATGGCGGTGAGCATGATAATCCCGACCCGGTGCTCGTTGCGCAGGCGCTGGCACAGCACCAGCCCATTGTCGCCCGGCAACATGACGTCGAGGATGATCAGGTCTGGCTGCCGGCGCTCCACCGCTTGCCACAGGGCGTTGCCGTCGGCGGCGACTTCGACGCTATAGCCATGTTGCTCAAGGAATTTGCGCAGCAGGGCGAGGACTTCGAGGTCATCGTCCACCAGTAATAAGTGGCTCACGGTGGTCACGTCGGGCAATGAATATGGGGTGCAATACTAGGGTCAATCCGGGCCTGCGTCATTTATTTCAATCCGGAAACAAAGCTGCCGGCGGGCAATATTCCGGAAATCTGCGGGCAAGAAAACGGCGGCAGGATGGGGTCGATGTCGGTCTCTCCAAATAGTCAGTTCCACCCAGAACCCGTGGCGAGGGAGCTTGCTCCCGCTGGGTCGCGAAGCGGCCCCAAAACAGCGGTGAGCGCTTCGCACTAAGGCGCGAGCAAGCGCCCTCGCCACGGGTTTGGTGTTTGGCTTTTAACCGGCATAGGCACCCCTCCATTCCTCCCCGAGATAGCCCCGCATGTCGATCCTCAAACCCGCGCCGCTGTTTGTCCGATCCACCGTCATCGTCGCGCTGGCGGTACTCGCCAGCGGCTGCACCAGTACGCCAACCGCCAAGCCGGGCAGTTGCGAAAGTGTTCCCTATGCGGTGCACGATCCGGCCGAACCGGTGAACCGCGGCATCTTCGCCTTCAACCGTACCGTGGACGATTACGCCCTGGCCCCCGTCGCCCGTGGGTATCGCAAACTGCCGGACATGTTCCAGGCTGGCGTACACAACTTCGTAGCCAACTTCGGTGAGCCCAAGGTGTTCATCAACGATTTGCTGCAAGGCAATGGGCAGCGTTCGGTCACGACTCTTGGGCGCTTCGTCATCAACACCACCGTGGGCATCGTCGGGCTGATCGACGTGTCGGGCAAGATGGGCATCGCGCGTCATGAATCGGATTTCGGCCAGACGTTTGGCGTCTGGAATATCGCCCCCGGACCGATCGTGGAATTGCCGCTGCTGGGCACTGCCAACCTGAGGGACGCGACCGGCAAGGTGGTGAGCTTCGTCGTGGACCCTTTCGGCGACAACAGCGATACCGTCCAGACCCTGGGTACGATCAAGACCGTGGGCGGCGTCGTCGATGGACGCGCGCAGGCGCTGCCGCTCACCGACCAGTTGCAGGCGCGACCGGACTATTACGTGGCGCTGCGCGACGCCATCGCGCAACGACGTGCTGATTTCGTCGCGGATGGCAAACTGGGCGCCGTCCAGGACGAGCCGCAATGCCCGGAACGCGGTGGCGCCGATGAATAGCCAGGCGCTGGTCCTGCATCGGCGGGTGAAGACCATTGACCAAGGCTCGCTGCATTGCCGCGAGCTCGAACTGCGGCTTGCCGAGGACGGCCAGCACGTACTGCTCAGCCGCTACGTCGAATGGTACGACCCGCAGCAACCGGGCCTGTGTGCAGCCCAGCACTATCGGGTGCCGTTGGCGAGCATGATTCGTTGGATGATCAACAATGGCGAGCGGGGCAGCGGGCCGTGACGATGGGCGATCTCCCCGGCGTGTAACCATGTCGGGGAGTTGAAACATTTTTACATACTTCCAGCTTAATTATGGTTGTACGATGTCGTACGAAATATGGTCGACTGTTTCCGTTCCTCACAAAAAAAATAACGGAGATTCCATCCATGTCGAGCATTCCCTCCGCAGAAGGCCAGGCCGTGGCCCCCGCGCAGAGCCGCTTCGTACGCCTCTTGAAGCTACTTGGCCCAGGTATCATCGCGGTACTGTCATGGCTGGGCGCTGGCGATCTCATCACATCTTCCGTGGCCGGCGCGAACTACGGCTACGCAATGATGTGGGTGCTGGCGGTGTCCTTGCTGCTCCGATACCTGATCGTCAACATCATTGCCCGATTCCAGCTGTGCAATAACCAGGGCATGACCATCCTGCAGGGTTACGCCCAGCTCAATCCGTTTTTCGCCTGGTTCATGCTGGTGTATGCGCTGCTCATGGGGCACCTGATGAACGCCTACATGATCAAGGGCGCCGGCGAGGCCTTGGCGATGCTGCTCAAGACCGACTACCCGCTGCTGTGTTCGGTGGCGGTGGTGTTGGCAGTGTGGATGCTCGTCGGGCGCAATATCTACTCGATGATCGAGGGCGTGATGAAAGTGTTGCTGGCGATCATGACCCTGGCGTTCCTCGCCTTGGCGGTCATGTCCGGCCCGGATGTCGCCGGAATCGTCAAAGGCACCATCGGCTTCAGCATTCCACCCGATGAAGGCGTGCACGGTGCGCTGCTGGTGGCGGTCTCGGTGATTGGCGCGGTGGCGGGTTCCATCGCCAACTTCGTCCACCCTTATGTCATGCGCCAGAAAGGCTGGGTTGGCCCTGAGCACAAGCACATCCAGCGCAACGACCTGTTGTTTGCGGTGTTTGTCGGGATCGTCATCAACCTGGCGATTTGGATCGTCGGCGCCGAGATCCTGCGGCCTAATGGCATCGAGGTGAAAACCCTGGGCGACCTGGGCAAGGCCCTGGAAATGTTCTTCGGCTCGATCGGTTGGTATGTGTTCTTCGTCGGTGTGTTCGCCACGCTGTTCGCGAGCATTTCCGGCAAGACCACGGCATTCCCGATGCTGATCACCGATGCCTTCCAGCACGTGCGTCCTGAGCGTCGCGAGCGCTATGGCAAGGAGTTCCACCGCGACCCGATGCACAAGTGGTTCATGCTGTTCATCCTCGTCACGCCGCTGATCTGGTCGCTGCCGGGCATGCCGGACTTCGTGACCCTGACCATCGGTGTCAACGCACTGAACATCGTCGGCCTGCCAGTGATCTCCCTGGGCCTGCTGATCATGTCCAACCAGAAGTCGCTGCTGGGCAAGGAATACCGCAACAACCTGTTCGAGAACATCGCGCTGGTGTTCGCGACCGGCCTGGCGTTGTGGGTGGCGTTCCAACTGGGCGTCGATCTGTTTGCCTGAGCCCTGGGCATTCATCTCTGGAAGGGGCTGCTAGACTTCATGGTCCAGTCCCTTTCGGAGAATCCCAATGAACAACAAGAACAGGATTTGCCTCTGGTACGACGGCACCGCGCAGGACGCAGCTGAGTTCTACGCAAGCACGTTTCCCGACAGCGCGGTGAACGCGATCCACCATGCGCCGGGCGATTATCCGGCGGGCGAGCAGGGCGATGTCATCACGGTGGATTTCACGGTGATCGGCATTCCCTGCATCGGCTTGAATGGCGGCGCGATGTTCAAGCACAACGAAGCCTTCTCCTTCCAGGTCGCAACCGATGACCAGGCCGAGACGGATCGCCTCTGGAACGCGATCATCGACAACGGCGGCCAGGCGAGCGCTTGCGGCTGGTGCAAGGACAAGTGGGGTGTGTCGTGGCAGATCAGCCCCCGGGTTCTGGTCGAGGCGATCACCAGCGCCGACAAAGCCGCCGCCAAGCGCGCCTTCGAAGCCATGATGAACATGACCAAGATCGACATCGCGGCGATCGAGGCGGCGGTGAAGGGGTAGCCTGCGGTCGGCAGTAAAAACCATGCAAGCTGACCCTCCGCCATCGCGAGCAAGCTCGCTCCCACAGGGATCCGTGCTGGCAGAAAAATTGAAGTTACTCCATCAAATGTGGGAGCGAGCTTGCTCGCGATGGCGGAGGGTCAGCCAACACACTCACCGCTGACTCTCCACACGCCAGATGCTACAGGGAGGGTCCAGGCAACCTGGCAATCACCTTGATCTCGAACTGGAAACCATACAGCCATGTCACACCCACCGCTGTCAGCGTTGGGTGCGGCGCGTGGCCCCAGAATTCGGGCACCACGCTCCAGACCCGTTCGAATATCGATTCGGGATCAACCATGAAGACCGTGACGTCGATCACGTCGTCAAAGCTGCAATCGGCGGCGGCGAGTATGGCCGCAAGATTGGTGAAGGCGCGGCGCACCTGGTCTTCCAGCACGGGCTCGGGCGAGCCGTCCTCGCGGCTGCCGACCTGTCCGGATACGAACAGCAAACCATTGGAGCGAATCGCCGGCGAATAGCGGTTGCGCTCGTAAAGCGCCTGGCGTCCGGGCGGAAAAACGACGTCACGCTGTGTCATGGGGTGTCTCCTCGATGGGCCGTAGCGGCCGCCAATGTGCGATGAAGAAACTTTAGGGGCTTGTGCTCGGGCGATAAACGGGCAAGCTTGGCGTTCACTGTTTGTCAAATCCAAACAATCCGAGGCGCAGATGGACCGTTTCGATGCGATGCAGGCGTTCGTGCGTGTGGTGGAGTCGGGCAGTTTCACCAAGGCCGCCGAGACGCTGCACATGAGCAAGACCACCGTGACCCAGCTGGTGCAACAGCTCGAAGCGCGGCTGCGAGTCAAGTTGCTCAACCGCACGACACGCAAGGTCAACGTCACGGCGGACGGCGCGGCCTTCTATGAGCGTGCGATTCGCCTGTTGGCGGACCTGGACGACGCCGAGACCAGCTTGTCCGGCGCCCAGGCCCTGCCGCGCGGGCGGCTGCGGGTGGATGTGCCGAGCCCGCTGGCGGCGCTGATCCTGATACCGGCGCTGCCGGAGTTCTACGAGCGTTACCCCGACATCCAGATCGACATGGGCGTCAGCGACCGCATCGTTGACATAATCGACGAAAACGTCGATTGCGTGGTTCGCGGCGGCGAACTGAAGGACCAATCGCTGATCGCCCGACGCGTCGGCGACCTGGCCCTTGGGGTCTTCGCCGCGCCAAGCTACCTGGCGCGTCTGGGTACCCCGGTCCATCCGCGTGAGCTGGAGGATTCCCAACATCGCGTCGTCGGTTTCCTGTGGGCACGCACCGGCAAGGCCTTGCCCTATGCCATGCACCGACAGGACGAGCACCTGCGCATCAAGGGGCGTTACGCCCTGGCGATCGACGATGGCAACGCCTACCTGGCCGCCGGCCTGGCGGGGCTGGGGGTGCTCTGGTTGCCCATCTATATGTCGCGGACTCACCAGGCGCAGGGGACGTTGGTCCCGTTGTTCGAAGATTGGCGCCTGGAGTCGATGCCGATGTACGTGGCCTACCCGCCGAATCGGCACATCAGTGCCAAGCTGCGGGTGTTCATTGACTGGGTGATGGAGCTGATGGCGCAGCATGCGCCTATCCTTGATCGGCAGGCGTCATGACATTTTTCTCGATCGCAGAGGAGAACGGCGATGGAACGATTCACCGGCGGTTGCCTGTGCGGCAACGTTCGTCTTGAAGCGTCTGGCCGTCCATACCGGGTCGGCCTTTGCCACTGCCTGGATTGCCGCAAGCATCACGGTGCACTGTTTTTTGCGGCGGCGGTGTTCCCCGAGGACGCCGTCACCGTCACGGGCGAGCCCCGGGATTATGCCGGGCGCTTCTTCTGCCCCAATTGCGGCTCGTCGCTGTTCGCCCGCAGCGGCGACGAGATCGAAGTGCACCTCGGCACGCTCGATAATCCCGACCAACTGACGCCCACCTACGAATGCTGGACCGTGCGCCGCGAGTCCTGGCTGCCGGCATTTGCGTTGGCGCGGCGGTATCAGCATGATCGCGGGGGCAGCGGGCGGACAGAGGAGTAGGCGGTTACTCGAACCCGACAATCGCCTTGATCTCCAGATACTCCTCGAACCCATGGACCCCGTATTCGCGCCCGTTGCCCGAGCGCTTGTAACCGCCGAATGGGGCCATGGGGTTCCAGGTCGGATAGTTCAGCAGCACTTGCCCGGCACGGATGCGCTTGGCCACGGCGCGTACCTGGTCAAGGTCGCGGCCCTGAACGTGCGCGCCCAGCCCGTAGACGGTGTCGTTGGCGATGGCGACGGCTTCGTCCAGCGTGTCGTACGGGATGATGCACAGCACCGGGCCGAAGATTTCTTCCTGGGCGATGCGCATGCCGTTGTCGACTTGCGAGAACACGGTTGGCCGGGTGTAGAAGCCTTTGGTGAAACCGTCGACGCGTCCCGGCCCACCGCAAATCAGCTTGGCCCCTTCCTCCAGGCCCGCTTCGATCATCGCCTGCACGCGCTTGAACTGGGCCTGGTTGGCAATCGGGCCGAGCACGGTGTCTTCCGACCGTGGGTCACCGACGATGATGGCATTGGCCGCGGCGGCCGCCAGTGCCTCGACTTCCGCCAGGCGGTTCCTGGGTACGATCATCCGCGTCGGCGCGCTGCAGGACTGGCCGACATTGCGCAACGCCGACATCACGCCGGGCGGCACGGCCTTGGCGAAGTCGGCGTCGGGCAGAAACACGTTTGGCGACTTGCCGCCCAGCTCTTGGGTGACCCGCTTGACCGTGGGGGCGGCGGCTTGGGCCACCAGGGCGCCGGCGCGATTGGAGCCGGTGATGGAAATCATGTCGATGTCGGGGTGCGCCGCCATGGCCGCGCCGACCTCGGCACCGCCGCCGTTGACCAGGTTGAACACGCCTGCCGGCAGGCCGGCGTCATGCACCAGTTCGGCGAACAGCAGGGCGCTCAAAGGCGACAGTTCGCTGGGCTTGAGCACCACGGTGCAACCGGCGGCGATCGCCGGGGCGACCTTGGCGGTGATCTGATAGAGCGGCCAGTTCCACGGCGTGATCAAACCGCAGACGCCGATGGGTTCGCGCACGATGGCGGTGCCGTTCTCGATTTTCTGAAATGCATAAGTGGACAGCACATCGCGCGCCACACGAACGTGTTCGGCCGCCAGCGGCACTTGCATGGATCGGGCGAAACCGATTGCCGCGCCCATTTCCAGGCACAGCACCTGGGCCAGCGCTTCCTTGCGTTCGAGCATCAGTTCATGGATCTTCCCGAGGATTCGGGCGCGATCCGCCACTGCGGTCGCGGCCCAGCCGGGCATCGCCGCCTTTGCCGCCGCGACGGCGCGGTCAGCGTCGTCGGATGATCCTTGGGCAACCTCGGCGAGCATCTCTTCGGTGGCCGGATTGACGACTGCCAGCGTCGTCCCCCGGGTCGGCGATTGCCAATGACCATCGATGTAGAACTGCCCGGTATTTTGCGGAATATATGAGGGTTTGGTCATCCATCAGGCTCCCATAGAGCGGTGATGACACTGCCGGCAGCAGGTCGTGGTTGCATGCCGATAAACTACCAAAGCGGCCCTGGCGGGTTGTGCCGTTGTTTGGCTCGGCAAAGAACAATCTGCTGAATATGCCGGGCTGACTTTGCAAAAACGTAGCGAAGGCGCTTCGCAGGCCCGACGCTACCGAGGCGTCGCCCGCAGCCGCAAAAGTGCCGGGGCCCGGCGGGCGGTGCACAGTGTTTTGAGTTGCTGGCGCAACCAGCGCAAATCGCGCCGTGGCGTCGGCAAGCGCCTGGGTCTGGTCCGGCCGACGAGCTCGGTAAAGGTCTGGACGAATGAGGCCGGGTCACCGATGCCCTTGAGCTTGCGCCGTAGTTTTCCGTCTTTATAGAACAGCACGGTGGGCGTGCCGGTGACTTCCGGGTGCCGAGGCGATTGATCGGTGCTCAGTTTGTAGATCACGGCCCGATTCTCGAAGGTCTCGGCAACCTTGCAGAACAGCGGGTCGGCCATGCCGCAGGCGTAGCAGTGTGGATGGCCGAAATAAAAGACCACCGGGCGCCAGGTCTTGAGCGCCGTGCGGTAGTCCTTTTGAGTGCTGACGTGAGTGATGAGCGAGCTCATGGCGGCTTCCCTGTGTCGAGACGTGCCCAGGACCATAAGCAACACGTTCCGGCGACGCTACTGTCAGAGTTGACAGGTGGCGGCCCCGTTTCGGTGCGATGGGTGTATTGCGCCCCCGATAGGCTTCGTAATGGGGCCTTGTTACCCAGCGGCCGTAGCCATCGGTAGCAGCCGCGAGCGGGTCATGGTTGCGCCGCCCGATCCGCTGGATTTCTATCTTCCTGATTTCATTGACGTTCCATTTTTCACTCCACCGCATCGAAAGGCTGTGGCACACTTTCTGCTGTCTATTCCGTTGTTACATACCACATTCCGGTATAGCGGAATAAACTCACCCTGGAGTGCTTGCCATGCAACGCCGACCTTCCTTGTTCAAAGCGTGTGTTTTTCTCTTCGCGGCCACGACGGCCGCCATGGGTGTCGCCCAGGCGGCCGACAGCAAGCTGGACAGCGTGCTGCAACGCGGAAAATTGATCGTGGGCACGGGCAGCACCAATGCGCCGTGGCACTTCCAAGGAGCGGATGGCAAGTTGCAGGGGTTTGATATCGACATCGCGCGGATGGTCGCCAAGGGGCTGTTCAATGACCCGGAAAAAGTCGAGTTCGTGGTGCAATCATCCGATGCGCGGATTCCCAACCTGCTGACCGACAAGGTCGACATGAGCTGCCAGTTCATCACCGTCACCGCCAGCCGCGCCCAGCAAGTGGCGTTTACGCTGCCGTACTACCGCGAAGGGGTGGGCCTGCTGTTGCCGGCCAACAGCAAGTACAAGGAAATCGAGGACCTCAAGGCCGCCGATGACGACGTCACCGTGGCGGTGCTGCAAAACGTCTACGCCGAAGAACTGGTCCACCAGGCGCTGCCCAAGGCCAAGGTCGACCAATACGACAGCGTCGACCTGATGTACCAGGCGGTGAACTCCGGCCGCGCCGATGCCGCCGCCACCGACCAATCCTCGGTCAAGTACCTGATGGTGCAGAACCCCGGTCGCTACCGCAGCCCGGCCTACGCCTGGAGCCCGCAAACCTACGCCTGCGCGGTCAAGCGCGGCGACCAGGACTGGCTGAACTTCGTCAACACCACCCTGCACGAGGCCATGACCGGTGTGGAATTCCCCACCTATGCGGCGTCGTTCAAGCAGTGGTTCGGCGTTGAGTTGCCGTCTCCGGCGATCGGTTTCCCTGTTGAATTCAAATGACCCTGTGAGCCCGGGGCGCCCCTCGCGGGCGCACCGTCGAAGGTACTGCCGACCATGAATTATCAGTTGAATTTTGCCGCCGTCTGGCGCGATTTCGACACCTTGCTGGCGGGGCTTGGCCTGGGGCTTTCCCTCGCGCTGGTGTCGATCGCCATCGGTTGCGTGATCGGCCTGGCGATGGCGTTTGCGCTGCTCAGCAAGCATCGCTTGTTGCGGGTGTTGGCCTCGGTGTACGTCACCGTGATCCGCAACACGCCGATCCTGGTGCTGATCCTGTTGATCTACTTCGCCTTGCCGAGCCTGGGCATTCGCCTGGACAAGCTGCCGTCGTTCGTTATCACGCTCTCGCTGTACGCCGGGGCCTACCTGACCGAAGTGTTTCGCGGCGGGCTGTTGAGTATTCATAAGGGCCAGCGCGAAGCAGGGTTGGCGATCGGCCTGGGCGAGTGGCAGGTCAAGGCCTACGTCACCGTGCCGGTGATGCTGCGCAACGTGTTGCCGGCCCTGTCGAACAACTTCATTTCGCTGTTCAAGGACACCTCCCTGGCGGCGGCGATTGCCGTGCCGGAGCTGACCTATTACGCCCGCAAGATCAACGTGGAGAGCTACCGGGTGATCGAAACCTGGCTGGTGACCACGGCCCTGTATGTCGCGGCCTGTTACCTCATTGCCATGCTGCTGCGTTATTTCGAGCAGCGTCTGGCGATCCGCCGTTAGGAGTTTCCCATGTACGAATCCCCCAGTTGGTTGCACGAGTTGTGGGTCGCCCGGGACACTTTGTGGAGTGGCTTCCTGACCAGCGTGCAATGCTCGGCGCTGGCGATTGTGTTGGGCACATTGATCGGTCTCTTCGCCGGGTTGGCGCTGACATACGGGCGGGTCTGGATGCGCGCGCCGTTTCGTTTCTATGTCGACTTGATCCGCGGTACACCGGTGTTCGTGCTGGTGCTGGCTTGCTTCTACATGGCGCCGGCCCTGGGCTGGCAGATCGGTGCGTTCCAGGCCGGTGTGCTGGGCCTGACGCTGTTCTGCGGCTCTCACGTGGCCGAGATCGTGCGCGGCGCCCTGCAGGCGTTGCCCCGTGGGCAGATGGAAGCGAGCCAGGCCATTGGCCTGACATTCCAGCAGGCGCTGGGCTACGTGCTGTTGCCCCAGGCGTTGCGGCAGATCCTGCCGACCTGGGTCAATTCCTCCACCGAGATCGTCAAGGCCTCGACCCTGCTGTCGGTGATCGGTGTGGCCGAGTTGCTGCTCAGCACCCAGCAGATCATCGCCCGGACGTTCATGACCCTGGAGTTCTACCTGTTCGCCGGTTTTCTCTTTTTCATCATCAATTACGCCATCGAGTTGCTCGGGCGGCACATTGAAAAGCGGGTGGCCTTGCCATGACTGATATTTCCCTCTCCAACGCCCAACCGTTGCTGGACATTCGTGGCCTGCGCAAACAATACGGCCCGCTGGAAGTGCTCAAGGGCGTTGACCTGAGCATGCAGCGCGGCAACGTGGTCACGCTGATCGGCTCCAGTGGTTCGGGCAAGACCACGCTGCTGCGTTGCGTCAACATGCTGGAAGAATTCCAGGGCGGCCGGATCATGCTCGACGGCGAGTCCATCGGCTATGACGAGGTGGACGGCAAGCGTGTGCGCCACCCCGAGAAAGTCATCGCCCGGCACCGGGCCATGACCGGCATGGCCTTCCAGCAATTCAACCTGTTCCCGCATCTGACCGCGTTGCAGAACGTCACCCTGGGCCTGCTCAAGGTGAAAAAACTGCCCAAGGACGAAGCCGTGGCCCTGGCCGAAAAATGGCTGGAGCGGGTCGGCCTGCTGGAACGGCGCGATCACTTCCCCGGTCAGTTGTCCGGCGGTCAGCAGCAGCGCGTGGCGATTGCCCGGGCGATTGCGATGAACCCGAGCCTGATGCTGTTCGACGAAGTGACCTCGGCCCTGGATCCGGAACTGGTCGGCGAAGTATTGAACGTGATCAAGGGCCTGGCCGAAGACGGCATGACCATGCTGCTGGTGACCCACGAGATGCGCTTTGCCTTCGAAGTTTCGGACAAGATCGTCTTCATGAACCAGGGCCGCATTGAAGAGCAGGGGCCGCCGAAGCAATTGTTCGAGCGACCGCAATCGCCGCGCCTGGCGGAATTCCTCAAGAACACCCGTTTTTAACTTCCATTCAACAAGGAGATAAATCCATGAGCATTACCCGTTACGGCACCGGCAGCACCGCAGGCGGCGGCCAGCCACGGCCCTTCGCCCGCGCCGTGGAGGCCGATGGCTGGCTGCACGTGTCCGGCCAGGTGCCGGCAGTGAACGGCGAAATCATCGTTGGCGGTATCGTCGAGCAGACCCACCAGACCATGAAGAACCTGATCGCCATTCTCCAAGAGGCCGGTTATGGCCTGGAAGATGTGGTTCGCTGCGGTGTCTGGCTGGAAGACCCGCGGGATTTCTGGAGCTTCAACAAGGTGTTCGGTGAGTATTTCAGCCCGGAACACGCCCCGGCGCGGGCGTGTGTGCAGGCGAGCATGATGGTCGATTGCAAGGTCGAGATCGACTGTGTGGCCTACAAGAAAAAGGCCTGACCACGATCTTCTGGCGAATTCACTTCTGTGGCGAGGGAGCTTGCTCCCGCTGGCCTGCGCAGCAGGCCCATTCTTTACGACCGCTGCGCAGCCGAGCGGGAGCAAGCTCCCTCGCCACAATAAAGATACATGCGATTATGGGTGAAATTTCAGGGACCACAGACATGACCGAAGACACCATCAAACGCCGGGCCCGGGGATTGGATCGGGCGTTCGATATCCTCGATTTCCTCAAGGAGATCGGCCAGCCGTTGCGCCCGAACGACATCGCCAGCGGCATCGGCAGCCCCAAGTCCACGGTCTATGAGCTGGTGGCGTCGCTGCTGGAGCGTCGCATCCTCGAGCCGGTGGGCAAGGATGGCCATGTCTACCTGGGGCGCCAGTTGTACTTTCTCGGCCAGGCGCATTTGCGGCATTTCGACCTGAGCCGCGAAGCCGACCAGGCCTTGCAGGACATCGTCCGGCAGACCCGGGAAACCGCGCAGATGTGTCTGCTCAACGGGCGCAAATACACGGTCGCGCTGATGAAGGAGGGCGAGCGGCACTTTCGCATCTCTTCGGACATCGGTGAAAACGCGCCGATCCCCTGGACGGCCTCCGGTCGCCTGTTGCTGGCGCATCTGAGCGACCAGCAGATCATCGACCTGATCGACCCCGATGACTTCATCCTGCCGGACGGCGAACGCCTGCCGCTGGAGCGGTTTCTAGGAGAGATCCGCCAGGCCGGCATCGATGGATTTTTCTCCTTCGATAGCGTTGCCGACACCTTCACCCACTGCTTCGCCGCACCGGTCAAAGACCCCAACGGCGTGGCCATCGCGACCCTGTGCATCGTCGCCCCGAGGGCTGACGCCAAGAACAATTACGCCGACTACCGCCGGGTGCTGATCGAAAGCGCCAACCACCTGGCCCGTCGCATCAACGAATAGACAGCCTTGGCTGTGTGAGGAGTTCGAACATGTCTTCTGCCATTACTAACGCGGGCGTCGAGAAGGGCGCCGCGCCCATCGGCGCTCATTTGCTGCGGGACGTGAGCCTGCCGGCGCTGGTGCTGCATCGCGAGGCCCTGGAGCACAACATCCGATGGATGCAGAAATTTGTCAGTGACAGCGGTGCGCAGCTGGCGCCCCACGGCAAGACCAGCATGACCCCGGCGTTGTTTCGTCGCCAGATCGAAGCCGGCGCCTGGGGCCTGACTTTGGCCACGGCGGTGCAGACCCGTGCCGCCTACGCCCATGGCGTACGGCGCGTGCTGATGGCCAATCAATTGGTCGGCAAGCCCAACATGGCATTGATCGCCGATCTGCTGGCCGACCCGGCGTTCGAATTCCATTGCATGGTCGATCATCCGGACAACGTCGCCCAGCTCGGCGCTTATTTCGCTTCTCGCGGCGTGCGGCTGAACGTGATGATCGAATACGGCGTCGTCGGCGGTCGTTGCGGTTGCCGTACCGAAGCCGAGGTGCTGGCCCTGGCCGAGGCCATCGGAGCGCAACCGGCACTGGCATTGACCGGCATCGAAGGCTATGAAGGGGTCATCCACGGTGATCATGCCGTCAGCGGCATCCGCGCATTCGCCGCTTCCCTGGTGGGGCTGGCCATGCAGTTGCAGGACAGCGGCGCGTTTGCCATCGACAAACCCATCATCACCGCCTCGGGGTCGGCCTGGTACGACTTGATCGCTGAATCTTTCGAAGCCCGCAACGCCCAGGGCCGTTTCCTCAGCGTGCTGCGCCCCGGCAGTTACGTGGCCCACGACCATGGCATCTACAAGGAGGCCCAATGCTGCGTACTGGAGCGGCGCAGCGATTTGCACGAAGGCTTGCGTCCGGCCCTGGAAGTCTGGGCCCACGTGCAGTCGATGCCGGAGCCGGGCTTCGCGGTGATCGCCCTGGGCAAGCGCGACGTGGCCTACGACGCCGGGCTGCCGGTGCCGCTCAAGCGCTACAAGGCGGATTCTGATTCGGTGGCAGGCGACGATGTCAGCGCCTGCAAGGTGACGGCGGTGATGGACCAGCATGCGTTCATGACCGTAGCGCCAGGCGTTGAGCTGCGGGTGGGCGACATCGTTGCGTTTGGCACCTCCCACCCGTGCCTGACGTTCGACAAGTGGCGAGTGGGAAGCCTGGTGGACGAGCAGTTGCGGGTGGTTGAGAGCATGGAAACCTGTTTCTAGGGCTTGAGACCGAGTCGCGGCTATCGCGAGCAGGCTCGCTCCCACATTGGATTTGTTGTGAATACAAAACCAGTATTCATCCACGATCCCTGTGGGAGCGAGCTTGCTCGCGATAGCGGTCCGCAATACACCACCGAACCATCAGGAACATCCATGAGCAACACTAAACCCCGCATCGCCCTGATCGGCGAATGCATGATCGAACTGCAACACCGCGCCGACGGCAGCCTGCAGCAAAGCTTCGGCGGCGACACGCTGAACACTGCGGTGTATCTGTCCCGTGCGTTGGGCGACAAAGGCTCGGTGGATTACGTCACCGCCCTGGGCGACGACTCTTTCAGCGATGCCATGTGCCAGAGCTGGGCTTCGGAAAACATCGGGTTGGAAAGGGTCCAGCGTTTGCCCGGTCGTCTGCCGGGCCTGTATTGCATCCAGACCGATGCGGCGGGCGAGCGGCGTTTCCTGTACTGGCGCAACGAGGCTGCCGTGCGGGATTGCTTCACCACGCCGGCCGCCGTGCCGATCCTGGAAGCGTTGCCCGGATACGACGTGCTGTATTTCAGCGGCATCACCCTGGCGGTGATTGGCGAGCAGGGCCGGCGCAAACTCATCGAGACCCTGATCGAGGCACGGCGCCGGGGCGCGCAGGTGGTGTTCGACAACAATTACCGGCCACGGCTCTGGGCCTCGGTCGAGGCGGCCCGGGCGGCCTATCGCAGCGTATTGCCCTATGTGGAGCTGGCGTTGCTGACCGTGGATGACGAACAAGCACTGTTCGGCCATGCCGACAGTGACGCAGTGTTCATCGCCTATGAGCAACTGGGGACACCGGAAGTGGTACTCAAGCGCGGCGCCGAGGCGTGCCTGATTCGTTGTGATGGCCGGTCTTATGACGTGCCGGCCCAACGGGTAGAGCGCGTGGTGGATACGACAGCGGCGGGGGACTCGTTCAGCGCCGCCTATCTGGCGAGTCGCTTGCTGGGGGGCAGCCCGGCGGAGGCGGCCGAGGCCGGGCATTTGCTGGCGAGCCGGGTGATCCAGGTGCCGGGGGCATTGATACCAAAGTAGCGGGATGACACAGAACCTGTGGGAGCGAGCCTGCTCGCGAAAGCGTTGGGTCAGCTTGCACAAATGTTGACTGGACCGCCGCCTTCGCGAGCAGGCTCGCTCCCACAGGGGCCAGCAACGCTTCAATCCCGGTAAAACACCTGCACCAGGTGATAGCCAAACTTGCTCTTGATCGGCCCATGCACCACCCGCAGTGGTTTCTTGAAGATCACCGCGTCGATGGCGCCGACCATTTGCCCGGGCCGCACTTCACCCAGGTCGCCGCCGCGCTTGCCGGAGGGGCAGGTGGAGTATTTCTTTGCCAACACGTCGAACGCTTCGCCCTTGGCGATGCGTTGTTTGAGCTGTTCGGCTTCTTCGGCGGTTTTCACCAGGATATGGCGGGCTTGGGCTTTCATTGCGGCACAGACCTGAAGGGGGCGAAAGGGCGGCGATTATGCCTCAAGTCAGTGGTCATGGTTGATCATCGTCCGAATCTTGTTGGCCAACAGGTCCAGGGTAAACGGCTTGGCGACCATGTCCATGCCCTGATCCAGGAAACCTTGGCGTTCGGCGGCTTTCTGCGCATAGCCGGTCATGAACAGCACCTTCAAGCCGGGCCGGTGCTGACGGGCGATTTCCGCCAGCTGGCGGCCGTTCATGCCCGGCAGACCGACGTCGGTCACCAGCAGATCGATGCGTTGCTCGGATTCGAGCAATACCAGCGCCCGCTTGGCGTCCTCGGCTTCGAGGGCGGTGTAGCCCAGGGTGGCGAGCAGGTCGAGCACCAGCATGCGCACCGCCGGTTCGTCCTCCACCAGCAACACCGTTTCGCCGGCGATGACGGGCGGAGCGTCGGTGGTAGTCGGTGCCGTTGCCTGTTCCGCCGGCGCGACGTGCAGGCGCGGCAGGTACAACTGCACGCGCGTACCTTGGCCCGGGACACTGTCCAGGCTCAGGTGACCGCCAGATTGCTGGGCGAAACCATAAATCATCGACAGCCCCAGGCCGGTGCCCTGGCCGATGGGCTTGGTAGTGAAAAACGGATCGAAGGCCTTTGCCAACACGGCGGGGGTCATGCCGCTGCCGTTGTCGCGCACGGCGATCATCACGTAATCGCCGGCCTTCACCGGCTCCAGCGTGCTGATGTCGCTGCCGTCGAGGTAGACGTTGGCGGTCTCGATGTTCAACTCGCCGCCATCGGGCATCGCGTCCCGGGCGTTGATGACCAGGTTGAGCAAGGCGTTTTCCAATTGGCTGGCATCGGTGCTGACCGGCCACAACTCGCCGGCCAGTTGCAGTCGCAGCACAATGTGATCGCCGGTGGTGCGGCTCAGCAGGTCTTCAAGCGAGCGAACCAGCGTATTGGCATCCAGAGGCTTGCGGTCCAGTGACTGGCGTCGGGAAAAAGCCAGCAGGCGGTGGGTCAGGGCGGCGGCGCGGTTGGCCGATGAAATCGCAGCTTCGGTAAAACGGCCGATCTCGGCGGCACGACCGGAGGCGATGTAGCGCTGCATCAAGTCGAGGCTGCCGAGGATGCCAGTGAGCATGTTGTTGAAGTCATGGGCGATGCCGCCGGTGAGTTGGCCCACGGCTTCCATCTTCTGCGCATGGCGCAGGGCTTCTTCGGCGCGTTCGCGTTCGAACATCTCGCTTTGCAGTCGGTGGTTGGCCTCGGCTAGCTGCTGGGTGCGGGCGATCACCCTTTCTTCCAGCGTTTCGTTGAGGTGGCGCAGGGCTTCCTCGGTTTTCTTGCGCTCGGTTTCGTCGATGACAAAAATGTAAAAACCGTTCACCGATCCGTCGGCGCCACGGCGTGGCAGGTAGTTGATCAACGCATGGCGCGGCCGGCCGTCGCGGTGGGGCGACTCTACGGTGAAACTGCACGGCTTGCCCGCCAGGGCGCCGGCGATCTGTTCGGCTCGGGCGGCGTAGGCCTCGTCGCCGATGACCTCACGGATGGTCTTGCCGTAGAGCTCTTGCGGCGTCAGCCCGTACCAATTCAGGTAGGCACTGTTGTTCAGCCGGAAACGCTCCTCGCGGTCGACGTAGCCGATCAGCACCGGCATGGCGTTGATGATCAGTTGCAGCTCGGTCTGGCTCTGGCGCAAGGCATGTTCGGTGCGCTTGCGTTCGGTCAGGTCCAGCGCCGCGCCGAGAAAGCGCTTGGGCCGGCCATGGCGATCCTTGTAGCAACGTCCACGCACGAACACCCAGCGCAGCTCGCCGTGGGGCTGCTGCAGCCGATACTCCTCGGCGTACTCGGTGCCATGGGTGATGCAGTGCTTGATGCTGCGCGCAACCATCGCCCGATCTTCCGGGTGGACGCCCTCGAGATAGGCGCTGATGGGCAATTGCCTTGACAGGGCCGGGTCGACGCCATGGAGGAGGGCAAAATGCGCGTCGGCGATGAAGCGATCCTCGCCGATGTCCCAGTCCCAGGTGCCCAACGCATCGGTGGCCGCCAAGGCCAGTTGCAAGCGTTCTTCGCTTTCCTGCTGGGCCTTGAGGCTGGCCTCGGAGCGCCGTTCGAATTCCTGAGCCAGGCGTCGCCGCTCGCCCGTCTCGATGGCAGTGATCAGAATTCCGGCGACGCTGGCGTTTTCGTCATGGATCGGGCTGTAGGTCAGGTCCAGCCAGACATCGCAGAGGCGGCCGCCAAATGGCATGCGCCAACGTTGATCGCGGCAGGTGCGCACCCGGCCCTGCAACACGCTGCGATAAACCCCTTCGGTTTCGCTGCGAAGTTCGGGCCAGGCCGTGTGGGTTGGCTGGCCAAACGCCCTGGGGTGCTTGTCGCCGACCAATCGCGCATAGGCGTCGTTGTACAGATGGATCAACTGCGGTCCCCACAGCACGGCCATCGGCATGGGCGAATGGACCACGATGTCCACGGCGGTGCGCAGGCTCGGGGGCCAGGTTTCTTGGGCGCCCAGCGGGCTGGAAGTCCAGTCCAGACGGGCGATCAACTGCTGTGTGTCGCTGCTGGCAGGTACTGCATTCATCACGGGAATCCCTGGATGTCATGTCGATGCTGCGGCTTCTACTATCCTCTGAAGAAGGTAAGCGCGGGTTGATCTGAAGTTTTTCTGGCTCGGGTCAGCGTGTCCATTGAAGTTCGCGGAAGTTTTTATAGTCATGGAAATTGATCCTTTACTGCGAGTCCTGGCAAGCCAGGACGGCTCCGACCTCTACATGTCCACCGGCGCGCCGCCCTGCGCGCGTTTCGAAGGTGTGCTCAAGCCGCTGAGCAACCAGGCGTTCAAGGTTGGCGACATCGCTGGGCTTGCCGAGTCATTGATGGACGCCGAACAGCGCCTTGAGTTCGATCGGGAATTGGAAATGAACCTGGCGATCTCCCTGGCCGGTGTCGGACGGTTTCGCGTCAACATCTTCAAACAGCGCAATGACGTGTCCATGGTCATACGCAACGTCAAGCTGGATATCCCGCGTTTCGAAGACCTGAAGCTGCCCAAGGTGCTGCTCGAAACCATCATGCACAAACAAGGGCTCATGCTGTTCGTCGGCGCCACGGGCTCGGGCAAATCCACATCACTGGCGGCGCTGATCGACTACCGCAACCGCAACAGCAGCGGCCATATCATCACCATCGAGGACCCGGTGGAATATATTCACCGGCACAAGAAATCCATCGTCAACCAGCGAGAAGTCGGTGTGGATACCCGCAGCTTCCACGCCGCTCTCAAGAACACCCTGCGCCAGGCGCCGGACGTAGTGCTGATTGGCGAAATACGCGACCGCGAGACCATGGAACACGCCTTGGCCTTCGCCGACACCGGCCATCTGGTGATTTCCACCCTGCATGCCCACAACGCCAACCAGGCCCTGGACCGGGTGGTCAATTTCTTCCCGGAAGAACGCCGGCCGCAACTGCTGCAGGATCTGGGCAACAACCTCAAGGCGTTTGTCTCCCAGCGGCTGGTGCGCACGCGCACCGGCCAGCGGCGGGCGGCCGTGGAGGTGATGCTCGGCTCGCCCACGGTGGCCGACCTGATCCGTCGCAACGAGTTGGGCGAGCTCAAAGGCATCATGGAAAAATCCGAGGAACTGGGGATGCAAACGTTCGACCAGGCGCTGTTCAACCTGGTGGTGGAAGGGGCGATCGATGAAGAAGAGGCGTTGAAGAACGCCGATTCGGCGAACAATCTGCGCTTGCGGCTCAAGCTCCATGCCGAATCGGGAGCGGCGCCACCGGCTGAGCCATCGGCGGGCGGGGAATGGGGGCTCATGGACTGATCGGTTGGTAGTGCGACCGCGTTATCGTTCATCGCGAGCAGGCTCGCTCCCACAAGGGATTTGGGTGCAAACGGTCCCCTGTGGGAGCGAGCTTGCCCGCGATGAGGCCCTCAAGCCCAGCAAAACATTCAGATCAGGTCGCAAGCTCCACCCGCCCACGAAACTGCTCCAGCGCCTCGGGATTGGCCAGTGCATCGGTGTTCTTTACCGCCTCGCCATGCACCACGTTGCGCACCGCCAGTTCCACCACCTTGCCGCTGATGGTGCGTGGGATATCGTTGACCGCGAGGATTTTCGCCGGCACGTGGCGCGGTGTAGTGTTGGCGCGGATGACCTGGCGGATCTTCTGCTCCAAGGCGTCGTCCAGCACCAAGCCCTCTCGCAGGCGCACAAACAGCACCACCCGCACATCACCCTGCCATTGCTGGCCGATGGCGACGCTGTCCAGGACTTCCTCGACTTTTTCCACCTGCCGATAGATTTCCGCCGTGCCGATGCGCACGCCACCGGGGTTGAGCACCGCGTCGGAGCGGCCGTGGATCAGCAGGCCGCCGTGGGGCAGCTCTTCGGCGTAGTCCCCCTGGGCCCACACGCCCGGGAACTGGCTGAAATAGGAGGCGCGAAGTTTCTCCCGCTGGGGATCATTCCACAGCCCGATGGGCATCGCCGGGAAATGCCGGGTGCAGACCAGTTCGCCTTTTTCGCCAACCACCGCTTCGCCGGCTTCGTTCCAGACCTGCACCGCCATACCCAAGCTCTTGCCTTGCATCTCGCCACGGCGCACAGGGGCCAGCGGATTGCCGTTGACGAAGCACGACACGATGTCAGTGCCGCCGGACATCGAGGCCAGGCAAACATCGGCCTTGAAGTCGCGGTAGACATAATCGTAACTGTGGGGCGCCAAGGCTGATCCCGTGGACAGGATCGTCCTCAGGCTGCCCAGGTCGTGGGTCTGGCGTGGCTTGATGCCTTGGCTTTCCAGGGCGGCCAGGTATTTGGGGCTGGTGCCGAATACGCTGATGCCTTGTCGGTCGATCAGGTCGAGCAGGCGTTCCGGGCTGGGGTGGAACGGCGACCCGTCATAGAGCACAACCGCGCTGCCCACGGCCAGCGCCGACACCAGCCAATTCCACATCATCCAGCCGCAGGTGGTGTAGTAGAACAGCCGGTCTTCGGGGCCCAGGTCGACGTGCAGGCCATGTTCCTTGAGATGTTGCAGCAGCACGCCACCGGTGCCGTGGACGATGCACTTCGGCACCCCGGTGGTGCCGCTGGAATAGAGAATGTACAGCGGGTGATCGAACGGCACGGGGTTGAACACCGGCTCGCCGCCGCATTGGTAGAAACCGTCCCACAGGGCCACGCGGGCCGGGGTCTTGAAATCTTCGACGCGGGCGTCGGGCTGGGCGTAGGGCAGTACGATCAATTGTTGCAGCGACGGTAGCCGTTCGAGGATTTCGTTGACCTTGGGCCGCTGGTCGATGGTTTTCCCGGCGTAGCGATAACCGGCGCAGGTGATCAGGACCTTGGGTTCTATCTGACCGAACCGGTCGATGACGCCCTGGGTGCCGAAATCCGGCGATGAACATGACCAGATGGCGCCCAGGCTGGTGGTGGCGAGCATGCACACCAGCGTCTGCCAGGTGTTGGGCATGCAAGCGGCGACCCGATCGCCCTGGGTCACGCCAGCGCCTTGCAGGCTTTTTTGCAGGCCGGCGACATGGGCGGCGAGATCGGCCCAGGTCAGCGTTTCTTCGCCGCCGTTTTCATCGAGTGCGACCACTGCCACGGCGCTGTCGCGGCGACGCAGCAAGTGTTCGGCGAAATTCAGCGTCGCCCCTGGGAACCAGCGGGCACTGGGCATCTGCGGGCCTTCGTCGAGCACCGCGCCAGGCGCTTGATGGAAGCGGATCTCGAAAAAGTCGACGATGGCCTGCCAGAAGGCTTCGCGGTGGTCGGTGCTCCAGGCATGCAGGGTTGGGTAGTCGTTGAGTTGCAGCGAGTGCCGTTCGTTGACGAACCGGCGAAAGGCGTCCATTCGCGACTGGGCGATGCGTTCGGGGCTGGGGTGCCAAAGGATGTCGGACATGGTTTGCCTCTTGTTTTGGGGCTTACAAATAGTTCAGCACAAGGCGCCGGATGTGGCGAGGGAGCTTGCTCCCGCTGGCCTGCGAAGCGGGCCCAAGAGGCGCCTGCTGCGCAGCCGAGCGGGAGCAAGCCCCCTCGCCACAAAAGCTCGACGGCGCGGCGTTATTGAGCCAACCACCCACCATCAATATTCCACGCCGCGCCCCGCACCTGGCTGCCCGCTTCACTGCACAGGAACAGCACCAGCTCACCCAACTGCGGCGGGGTCACGAACTCCAGGGACGGTTGCTTCTCGGCCAGCAGATCATGCTGGGCCTGTTGCGGGTCCACACCCGTGGCGATGCGGTCGTCGATCTGCTTCTGCACCAGCGGCGTCAGGACCCAGCCCGGGCAGATGGCGTTGCACGTGACGTTGCTGGCGGCAGTCTCCAGGCCCACTACCTTGGTCAACCCGATCACCCCGTGCTTGGCCGCGACGTACGCCGCCTTGCCCACCGAACCGACCTGGCCATGCACCGAGGCAATGTTGACGATCCGTCCCCAGCCCTTGGCGCGCATGCCCGGAAGGCTCAGGCGGGTGGCGTGGAACACCGAGGACAGGTTGATCGCAATGATCGAATCCCAGCGCTCCACCGGGAAATCCTCCACGGCCGCCACGTGCTGGATGCCGGCATTGTTCACCAGGATGTCGACACCGCCGAATTCGCGCTCGGCGTAAGCGAGCATGTCGGCGATCTGCGCGGGGTCGCTGACGTCGGCCGGATGATGGCCGACCTTGACGCCGTGTCGAGCGACTTCGGCGACCACCGCCGAAGCATCGCCAAAGCCGTTGAGGATCAGGTTGGCGCCGGCCTTGGCCAGGCTCAGGGCGATGCCCAGGCCGATGCCGCTGGTGGAGCCGGTGACCAGGGCCGTCTTGCCGGAAAGGGTGGTTGTCATGGGAACCTCACACAATGCCAGTGGCGTAGAACACACCGATCACGAAGAACACCGCGAGGGTCTTGATCAGCGTAATACAGAAAATGTCTTTGTAGGCTTCACGGTGGGTCAGGCCCGTGACCGCCAGCAAGGTGATGACCGCGCCGTTGTGGGGCAGGGTGTCCATGCCGCCGCTGGCCATGGCCGCTACCCGGTGAAGCACTTCCAGTGGGATGTTGGCGGCGTTGGCGGCGCTGATGAAGGTTTGCGACATCGCCGCCAGGGCAATGCTCATGCCACCCGACGCGGACCCGGTGATGCCCGCCAGCAGCGTCACGGTCACGGCTTCGTTGACCAGCGGATTGGGGATGTTCTTGAGCCAGTCGGCGAGCACCAGGAAGCCCGGCAGGGAGGCGATCACCGCACCGAAACCGTATTCCGACGCGGTGTTCATGGCCGCGAGCAACGCACCGCCCACCGCGCTCTTGCTGCCTTCGGCCAGCTTGCTGCGAATGGCTCGGAAACCGAACAACAGCACCATGACGATGCCCACCAGCAAGGCCGCTTGCACGGCCCAGATCGCCGTGAGCTTGGCGATGTCGCTGGTCACCGGCGCTGCCATGCCCGGCAGGGCCAGGCTATGGGTCTTGCCGTACCACTGTGGGATCCACTGGGTGAACAGCAGGTTCATGACCCCTACCGCCAGCAATGGCGAAACGGCGATCCAGGGGTTGGGCAGCTTGATGTCTTCGGCGGTTTCCGGCTCGTTGCGCAGCTCGGTACCGTAGCCTTCGCCCGTGCGCTGGGCCTTGTTGCGTTGGCGCTGCAAGAACAGCATGCCGAAGCTGAACACGAATATCGTACCGATCACGCCCAGCCACGGCGCTGCCCAGGCAGTGGTATTGAAGAAGGTGCTGGGGATGATGTTCTGGATCTGTGGCGTGCCGGGCAGGGCGTCCATCGTGAACGAAAAAGCGCCGAGGGCGATGGTGGCCGGGATCAACCGCTTGGGAATGTTGCTCTGGCGGAACATCTCGGCCGCGAACGGATAAACCGCAAAGACCACGACGAACAGCGACACGCCGCCATAGGTGAGCAGCGCGCACACCAGCACGATCACCAGCATGGCCTGGCGCGTGCCCAGCAGGCGAATCGCCGCCGCGACGATGGAGCGGGAAAACCCCGACAGCTCGATCAGTTTGCCGAACACGGCGCCGAGCAGGAACACCGGGAAGTAGAGTTTGATGAAGCCGACCATCTTGTCCATGAACACCCCGGTGAAGGCTGGGGCAACGGCGGACGGATCGGTGAGCAACACCGCGCCGAGGGCGGCGATGGGGGCAAAAAGAATGACGCTGTAGCCACGGTAGGCGGCAACCATCAGCAGCGTGAGGGCTGCCAAGGCAATGATCACACTCATGGTGTGTCTCCTGGATTGTTATTTTTGTGGGTGATGCGGTGGGGAGGGCTATAGCGAGTTTTGTGCCAGTTGTTTAACTTATTGAAATGTAAGGAATTTATTGAGGTGGGCGACGTGAGCTTGGAAAGTGCGTCTCTGTTTTGAGATTTTTGTTGGGATTACTGGCCTCATCGCGAGCAGGCTCGCTCCACAGGTGAACTAGGATGGCAGGGAGAACGCCCGTTCCTGTGGGAGCGAGCCTGCTCGCGATGAGCGCGAAGCGCTCCAATCCATATGTCTAAATAAGGAGAATTGAGTCTCTTTATTGAGACTCAGCAATCCCCAGCGCCACCATTTTCTTGTAAAGCGTCGACCGCCCCAGTCCCAACCGCTCGGCTGCCTCAATCACCCGCCCACCGCATTGCGCGAGGGTGGTCTCGATCAAATGTCGATCGAATCGGGCCCGGGCCTGGCTGAAGGTTTCCTGGGGCAACGGCTCGAGGCTCGGACTCGCCGCGCGTACCACCGGCGTGAAAGTACCGATGGCGGCACGAATGTCGGCGGCGGTGAGCATCAGGTCGTCGCTGAGCAGCGCGGCCCGTTCCAGCACGTTGCGCAACTCCCGGATGTTGCCCGGCCAGGCGTGCTGGCCCAGCAGGTCGAGGGCGTCGGGATTCAGTTCGTGCTGGCTGCGCAATTCTTCGAGGATCGCCTCGCTCAGGGCCGGCAGGTCATCCAGGCGTTCGCGCAGCGGCGGGACCTGGATGGGCAGCACATTGAGGCGGTAATACAGATCCGCCCGGAATTCGCCACGCTGGATCGCCGCCTCCAGGTTGGTGGAGGTCGCGGCAATCACCCGAACATCGCTTTGCAGTACTTCATTGGAGCCGACCGGTTCGTATTCCTTTTCCTGCAACACGCGCAGCAGTTTGCTTTGCAAGGGCAGCGGCATATCGCCGATTTCGTCGAGGAACAATGTGCCGCCCTGGGCGATTTGCAGCTTGCCGGCGCGGCCCTTGCGGTCGGCACCGGTGAAGGCGCCTGGCGCGGTGCCGAAGAATTCGGCTTCCAGCAAGGATTCGGGGATGGCGGCGCTGTTGATGCTGACAAACGCCTTGTGCGCACGCGGCGAAGCACCGTGAATCGCCTGGGCCAGAAGCTCCTTGCCGGTGCCGGTTTCGCCGAGGAGCAATACCGGGGAGTCGGTGCTGGCGCTGCGTCGGGCACGGCGCTTGACCTCGAGTCCCGCAGCGCTGGTGCCGATGAAATGGGCAAAGTTGTACTTGGTCTGCCGTGCCCGCAACAGCGAGCGGGTAGAGGCCAGTTCTTCCTGCATGCTCAGGTAGCGTTTGAGCATCGGCGACAGGCTGCGCAACTCGTCGAACAGGGCAAAACCGATGGCGCCGATCACCGCGCCGGCACTGTCATGGATCGGCAGGCGCATCACCACCAGCGGTTCCTTGGGCGTGTCCTGCATGTCCAGCAGGATCGGCCGCCCGGTACGCACCACCTCTCGCAACAAGCTGCCCGGAATGACGCTTTCGCAAGCCCGGCCGATGGCCTCTTGCGCCGAATTCAGGCCGAAGCGACGAGCGTAGCGCTCGTTCATCCAGACGATGTTTGCATCGCGGTCGACGATCACCGTGCCTTCGCTGGACTGCTCGATGATTTCGAACAACGAGCGGATCGCCAGCGTACGCACGCGCTTGTAATCCTTGAGGCTTTCGGTGGAGTTCATGATCGGATCCGGGTTGTGTGTTGCTTGTCAGGCCCCCATCGCGAGCAAGCTCGCCCCCACATTTGGCCTTCAGTGCAACACCGGCCAATGTGGGAGCGAGCTTGCTCGCGATGGGCGCGACACGAAGCTACGCCATGCGCCGCATTATGCCCACTCTGGATGCGCCGCCGCCAACAACTCCTTGGTATACGGGTGCTGGGGTGAATCGAACACATCATGGCTGGGGCCTTGCTCGACCACCTTGCCGTCCTTGATCACGATCATGTCGTGGGCCAGGGCGCGGACCACCGCCAGGTCGTGACTGATGAACAGGTAGGTCAGGCCGTATTTTTCCTGGAGCTGGCGGAGCAGGGCGACCACCTGCTTTTGCACGGTGCGGTCGAGGGCGGACGTAGGTTCGTCAAGCAGGATCAGGGCGGGCTTGAGCACCAATGCCCGGGCAATGGCGATGCGTTGGCGCTGCCCACCGGAAAACTCGTGGGGGTAGCGATGCCGGCTCTGCGGGTCGAGGCCGACCTCCTTGAGCGCCTGGATCACCTGGGCTTCGCATTGCTCGGCACTGGACCGGCTGTGGACCTCCAGGCCTTCACTGATGATCTGTTGCACTGACATTCGCGGGCTGAGGCTGCCGAACGGGTCCTGGAAGACGATCTGCATCTGCTTGCGCCATGGCCGAAGCTCTTTATGCGACAGATGATCAAGCGCCTGGCCCTGGAAGCGAATGCTGCCTTCGGACTCTATCAGCCGCAGGATGGCCTGGCCGAGGGTGGATTTGCCGGAACCGGATTCGCCGACGATGCCCAGGGTCTTGCCACGCTGGATATTCAGGCTGATGCCGTCCACGGCTTGCAGGTACTGCTTGCGCCGGAACAATCCGCCACCGAGGGGAAAGCTGACGCGCAGTTCCTGCACTTGCAGGACGTCTTCGCGTTCGTCCCGGGGCAGGGCTTCGCCTTCCGGTTCGGCGTTCAGCAATTCGCAGCTATAAGGGTGGCGGGGGGCGCTGAACAAGGTTTCGCAGGGCGCCTGCTCGACAATCTCCCCGGCCTTCATCACGCACACCCGCTGCGCGATGCTGCGCACCAGGTTGAGGTCGTGGCTGATCAGCAGCAGGGACATGCCCAGGCGCTGCTGCAACGATTTGAGCAGCAGCAGGATCTTGCGCTGCACCGTTACGTCCAGGGCGGTGGTCGGTTCGTCGGCGATAAGAAGCTCCGGCTCGCAGGCCAGGGCCATGGCGATCATGACGCGCTGGCGCTGGCCGCCCGATAGCTGGTGCGGATAGGCCTTGAGTCGTTCGGCGGGTTTCTGGATGCCGACCAGGGCCAGCAATTCCAGGATGCGCTGGCGCGCGGCCTTGCCGCCCAGGCCGCGATGCAGCATCAGTGTTTCGCCGATCTGCTTTTCGACGCTGTGCAGCGGATTCAGCGAAGTCATCGGCTCCTGGAAGATCATTGCGATCCGATTGCCGCGCAGTTCCCGTAGCGTCTTGGCCTCGGCACCCACCAGTTCTTCGCCGCGATAGCAAATGCTGCCGGTGGTGCGCGTGCCGGTTTCCGGCAGCAGTTGCAGGATGGAATGGGCCGTCACCGACTTGCCGGAGCCCGACTCGCCCACCAGCGCCAGGCATTCGCCTTGGCGGATGTCCAGGCACAGGTTGCGCACCACCGTCTGGCCGTTGAAGGCCACGCTCAGGTCACGGATTTCGATCAGGTTTTCGCTCATCTAAAGGTTCCGCTCATGACCGAGGGTCGAACGCGTCTCGCAACGCTTCGCCGATAAACACCAACAGAGAAAGAATCAGCGCCAAAGTAAAAAACGCCGTCAGCCCCAGCCACGGCGCTTGCAGGTTCTGCTTGCCCTGCGCGATCAGCTCACCCAGGGATGCGCTGCCGGCCGGCATGCCGAATCCCAGGAAATCCAGCGCTGTCAGGGTGGAGATCGCCCCGGTGAGAATGAACGGCAGGTAGCTCAGGGTGGCGTTCATGGCATTGGGCAGTATGTGCCGCACGATGACCTTGCGGTCGGTCAGGCCCAGCGCCCGCGCGGCTTTCACGTATTCGAGGTTGCGCCCGCGCAGGAATTCGGCACGCACCACGTCCACCAGCGCGAGCCAGGAGAACAGCGCCATGATACCCAGCAGCCACCAGAAGTTCGGCTCGACGAAACCCGACAGGATGATCAGCAGGTACAGCACCGGCAAACCGGACCAGACTTCCAGCAGGCGTTGCCCCAGCAGGTCCACCCAGCCGCCGTAGTAACCTTGCAGGGCACCGGCGGCAATGCCGATCAGCGCGCTGATGGCGGTCAGCGCCAGGGCGAACAGGATCGACACCCGCGCGCCGAATATGACCCGCGCCATCACGTCCCGTGCCTGGTCGTCGGTGCCCAGCCAGTTCACCCTCGACGGCGGGCTTGGGGCCGGCCGCTCAAGGTCATAGTTGGGCGTGTCGTCGCTGAAAGGAATAGGCGGAAACAGCAGCCAGCCGTTGCCCTGGTGAATCAGGTCCTGCACATAGCTGCTGCGATAGTCAGCCTGGAACGGCAATTGACCGCCGAACTGCTGTTCGGTGTAGCGCTTGAACACCGGGAAATACAACGAGCCTTGGTAGCTCACCACCAAGGGCTTGTCATTGGCGATCAATTCCCCACCCAGGGTCAAGACGAAAAGCCCGATGAACAGCCACAGCGACCACCAGCCGCGACGGTTTTTCCTGAAACGTTCGAAACGCCGCCGCCCCAGGGGCGATAACTTGAACATCAGGCGTTCCTCGCGGCGAAGTCGATGCGCGGGTCCACCAGGGTGTAGCAAAGATCGCCGATGAGTTTGATCAGCAGGCCGAACAACGTGAAGATAAACAGCGAGCCGAACACCACTGGATAGTCCCGGGACACGGCGGCCTCATAGCTCATGCGTCCCAGGCCGTCGAGGGAGAAGATCACCTCGATCAGCAAAGAACCGGCGAAGAACACGCTGATGAACGCCTGGGGAATGCCCGACACCACCAGCAGCATGGCATTGCGAAACACGTGTCCATACAGCACGCGTCGTTCACTCATCCCCTTGGCTCGCGCCGTGACCACGTATTGGCGGGTGATTTCGTTGAGGAACGAGTTCTTGGTCAGGATCGTCAGGGTAGCGAAGCCGCCGATGACCAACGACGTGACGGGTAGCACCAGGTGCCAGAAATAGTCGGCGACCTTGCCCAGCGTCGAAAGGGACTCGAAGTTGTCCGAGACGAGCCCGCGCACCGGGAACCAATTGAGCGAGGTGCCGCCAGCGAAGATCACGATCAGGAACATCGCGAACAGGAACGCCGGCATGGCGTAGCCGATAATAATTGCGGTGCTGCTCCAGACATCGAATGCCGAACCGTGGTGTACCGCCTTGCGAATACCCAGGGGAATCGACACGAGGTAGGTGATCAGCGTAGCCCAGAGCCCGAGGGAGATGGTCACCGGCATTTTTTCCAGAATCAGGTCGGTGACCGTGGCACCGCGGAAGAAGCTTTTGCCGAAGTCCAGGCGGGCGTAGCTGGTGAGCATCAGCCACAAGCGTTCATGGGCGGGCTTGTCGAAGCCGTACTGTTTTTCGATGTCCTTGATCAATTGCGGATCCAGGCCTCGGCTGGCGCGGGAGCTACCGGTCATGGCATTGCCCGAGCTGCCGACGCTGGCGCCGCCGATGCCCTGCAGGTGAGCGATCGCCTGCTCCACCGGCCCGCCTGGCGCGGCCTGGACGATCACGAAGTTCACCAGCAGGATGATCACCAGCGTGGGAATGATCAGCAGCAAGCGCCGCGCAATGTAAGCCCACATCAGTGATGCCCTCCAGGCGAGCCACGCTTGATGCGTTCGGCGGTCATCTGTTCGTTGGTCAGTGGCGTGGTGCTGACTTCCCACCAGCTCTCGATGGCTTCGTCATTGCTCGCCTGGACTTTCGGCATGCCGAAGCGATTCCACCAGACCGTCGAGCTGCCTGGCGGGTAATAGTTGGGAATCCAGTAGTAGTTCCATTGCAGCACCCGGTCCAGCGCATGGGCATGGCGGAGCATGTCGTCCTGGGTGCTGGCTTTGACCAGGCCATCGATGAGGGCGTCCACGGCAGGATTCTGCAAGGCCATGTAGTTGTTGGCTCCCGGGTCGTTCGCCGCCGCCGAGCCGAAATAATTGTAAAGCTCCGTGCCCGGCGAAGTGCTGACCGGGTAGCCGGTAATGATCATGTCGTAGTCGCGGCTCATCAGGCGATTGACGTACTGGGACGAGTCGATGCGCCGGATGTGCATGTCGACGCCGATCTGTGCGAGGGTGCGCTTGTAAGGCAACAACAGGCGGTCTATTCCGTTTTGCGTGACCAGGAACGTGAAGCTCAGTGGCTCGCCTTCGGCATTGACCAGGCGGTCGCCTTCAGGTTTCCAGCCGGCCTGTTCCAATAGCGCCAGGGCCTGCAATTGCTTGTCGCGGATGACCCCGCTGCCGTCGGTCTTCGGCGCTTGGAACACCTGGGTGAACACCTCTTGCGGTACTTTGCCGCGCAGCGGTTCGAGAATCGCCAGTTCCCCCGCGTCGGGGAGCTCCCGGGCGGCGAGGTCGGTGTTGGAAAAAAAGCTCTGCTGGCGCACGTAGAGGTTGCGCATCATCTGGCGATTGCTCCACTCGAAGTCCCAGAGCATGGCCAGCGCCTGGCGTACGCGGCGGTCCCGGAATTGTGGCCGTTGCAGATTGAACACAAAACCCTGGGCCGGCTGGGGCGCCTCGGTGGCAAGGTGGGCTTTTTGCAGCCGACCGTCGCGCAGGGCCGGGCTGTCGTAGCCGATGGAAAAGCCCGTGGCGGAGAACTCGCGGTTGTAATCGTAGGCGCCGCCACGCAAGACCTGCCGGGCCACGTCGGTGTCGCCGAAGTATTCGATACTGAAGTGGTCGAAGTTGTAGAGCCCGCGGCTGACCGGCAGGTCTTTGCCCCACCAGTCGGCGTTGCGCTCGAAGGTGATGCTGCGGCCCGAGTCGACCTTGCTCACCCTGTACGGTCCGCTGCCCAGAGGCGCCTCGTAACCGCCGCCGTTGGCGAAGTCGCGACTCTTCCACCAGTGCTCGGGAAAAACCGGCAGGGTGGCGATGTCCAGGGGCAGGGTGCGGCTTTCGTTATTCTTGAAGTCGAAGCGAACGGTTCGTTCCGATTCCACCTCGACACCTTTGACGGCGGCGAACTGCGTGCGATAGCGCAGGCTGCCCTGGGTCATCAGCAGGTCGAAGCTGTAGCGCACGTCTTGCGCGGTGATGGGCTTGCCATCGGCGAAACGCGCCTTGGGATTGAGGTAGAAGCGCAGGGACAGGCCATCTTCGGCGCGTTCCATTTTTTCGGCGACAAGGCCGTAGACGGTATAGGGTTCGTCCAGGGAGCGTTGGGCCAGCGGCGAATAGAGCATGCCGTCGACCTGGCTGACGCCGATGCCTTTGTCGATATAAGGCAGCACATGGTCGAAATGGCCGATCTCCACGGCCGAGCGGCGCATCGTCCCGCCCTTGGGGGCCTGGGGATTGGCGTAGGCAAAATGGGCGAAGCCTTCGGCGTACTTGGCCGGTTCGCCATAAACGGTCAGGGCATGTTGGGGGGCGGCATTCACGCCTGCGGCGCCAGTCAGCAGGACCACGGCAGTGAACAGCCAGGAGGGAAAAGCCAGTCGCATTGTCAGCCTTAAAGCCGGGTGATCGATGAGTGCGATTTGTACGCGAGGGACGCGCTGATCGCCAGCCCTTCGCATGGCTCAAGCATGACAGCCCGCCCTAAGGCGGACCGTCGTGTCGATAAACCGAAATCAGTCCTGGCGGCTGGTTACTTCCAGCAGGTGATAGCCGAACTGGGTCTTGACCGGGCCTTGAACCACATTGATCGGAGCGCTGAATACCACGGTGTCGAATTCCTTGACCATCTGGCCCGGGCCGAACGAGCCCAGGTCGCCGCCCTGACGGCTGGATGGGCATGTGGAGTTGGTTTTGGCGACTTCAGCGAAATCAGCGCCAGCTTCAATCTGGGCCTTGAGTTCGTTGCACTTGTCTTCGCTGGAAACCAGGATGTGGCGGGCAGTGGCTTTGGCCATGGAGGTATTTCCTTTCAGTGTCGTAAAGCGCCCAGCCTACCGGAATCAGTCCGCGGTTGTTGCCAAAATTGCGTCAGAGTCCGACGATCCGCAAGCGTTCTGCATGTTTCACGTAGAGCTCCATCGGGTCGTTTCCCTTGCGCCAGCCTCCGTCAGCGCCCTGGTTGAGGGTGTCCAAGTGATCCATTGGGTAGTCGGAGCGGATCACCTTGCCCAGGTGGGAGCTGAAGCGTCCGACGATGCCATCGTTCTGTCCCGCCTCGGTGGTGAAATATTCGGAAAAAGCGCGGCAGAAGTCATGCAACGGATCGGGCGCGCTATTGCCGGCTTGTTTCGCGGTTTCCTGCACCGTGCCACTCCAAGAGTAATACCGCACGCCGTTAACCAATTGCGGCCCGTTGCCGCCCCAATGTCGGGGCAAGCCTTGCGGATACCTGTCATTGAATGCGCCTACGCCTTCGGTAGTCAGCGCCGCCAGCGCTGCGATGGCGTTTTGCGGAAGCTGTGCCTGGCCACTGAGCAGTGAAATGAAATCGGCGAAAAGCGTGGCGACCCGGTTCGCCACGTGTTCCGGCAAACGACCAGGCGTGAGGGCCTTGCGCAGGAAATCAGCGAGTTCCGACCCTTGGTTGGGGCCGCTGACGGAGGTGACCGAGGCGACACTGCCGGGCGCCAGGGCGGCGGCATAACGAGCGGCCAACGCGCCTTGCCCGTGGCCGATAAGGTTGACCTTCGCGGCCCCGGTTCCTTCGAGAACCCGGTCCATCTGAGCCAGCAACTGTTCGCCGCGCGCTTCGTTGGAGTGGGTGGCCGACACGTACGGGACGAATACTCGGGCGCCGGCATTGCACAACGCCTGTCTGACGTCGTGAAAAAGTTCGAGCGGGCCGACCCTGTCGAACCCGAACAAACCATGTACCAAAAGGATGGGGAAGCGGGTGGTTGCATTCCGTTGCATGTTCGTACCTTTTTCGAAGAGGTTCATGTTGAGTTTGCGGCACCACTCTAATCCAGGCCGTTAGTGAGCGGTGTAGGACCAAACCGTTACTAGCTGTGGAAACAGGAATAGAAAGCACGAGAAATTTTCCTCAAAAGCCAGACGACTCCTGCGGTTTCGGACGCTTCCGATAACCGATTGCCCTTCAAGCCACATCTCAAGGAGCGAGAGACCACGCAACTTGTCGCCTCGTCTGGCTGCGCGTCCCGGGCCGGAGAGTTCTAATGGTTTCATCCGGTGTCGCTATGGAAGCGGTGCCCCTTTCCAAGGGACTGGAGCCTGGAAATGACCATTGAATCAACTGTACGAAAAAGCCGGCCTCCATCGCGAAAGCTGCCCGCGCCTTTGCTGGCGAGGGCCCGCGAAGGCATCATCGACCCTGCCTGGAGCAAGGCCGTCATCACCGTCAAGCCGTACCCGCTCATGTCCTGTGGCGACGAGCTGATGTTGTATTGGCGCGGGCTCAATAACGAAGGCGAGCAGTACCACCATCAAATTCGCCGGTTCGTCACGGAGCGGCAGGTCGGGCGCGAGCTTGTCTTTGTTGTACGCGAACCGCATATCGCCGAACTCGACGGCGGCTCGCTGGAAATTTCGTACCGGGTCATTGGCAAGCAGTTGCCGACCGAATTGGCCTCACAGGCCCTTCAGTTGCAAATTGGCGACGTGGCGCCGCTGCTGCTGCCACCCATCGCCAATGATGCGGTGGGTGGGCACCTTGATCCGGGGCGGGTGCCTGAAGGCACGACGATGACCGTGCGGCCTTATTCGAGAATGGCGGCCGGTGATCGACTGATCCTTCTGGCCAGCCGCGATTCCAAGCCATTGTGGCGGGATGTGCTGGACATAGAGGCTCATGCAGTGGGCGAAAAAGTATCGTTCTGGATCGATCATGGAGACATCGCTTCCCATATCGGGCACTCGTTGACCGTGGCTTATGTCGTCAGGCGCGGACATTCGATACGTCGAGCCGAGCCGCTGTCCGTCTGGATCGGTCCTCTGGTACGCCCAGCGCTGGTCGCGCCGAGGGTATTGGAGTTGATGGAGGGTGAGCTGGATGTCGACGGGCTCCATGGCGCAGCGACGGTGGTGATCGACGGCGTAGGGCTGGAGGCGGGCGAACGGGTTTGGTTGCAATGCGACGGCAGCTACTCGGATGCCCAGGAGCGGGAAATCACCGAGGCCACGGCCGGCCAGCCAGTTGTCTTCACGGTGCCGATTGCCTATTGGCAGGAGCAGGGCGGCCAATCGGTCCGCCTGTTCTATCAGGTTGAGCGTCTGGATGATGTAAGCCAGCGCTCGCCGGAGATCACCATTGAAGTTCGCGCCAGGCCGTAACGAAGGATCCGCAATGAAAAAAACCGTGGCGAGGGAGCCAGCTCCCGCGCCACGGCATGAACGGGTCCGAAACTCAGACGCCCAATCGCAACCTGCGATGAGCCTGGCGCAGCAACTGCTCGGTGGACTCCCAGCCAAGGCATCCATCGGTCACCGACACGCCGTAGCGCATCGCCGGCCCCAACGGTTGGCAGCCTTCGAAGAGGTGGCTTTCGAGCATCATGCCGATCAGGGCCTTGTTGCCTTGCAAGCGCTGTTGCAGCACGTCCTCGAACACTTGGGGCTGGCGCAGCGGATCCTTGCCACTGTTGGCGTGGCTGCAATCGACCAGAATGTGGGCCGGGATGTTGAGGCGGGCGAGGTCGGCGTGAATCTGCGCCACGCTTTGGCGATCGTAGTTCGGGCCGCGGTGGCCGCCGCGCAGGACCAGGTGCGTATCAGGGTTGCCTTGGGTCTGGATGATCGCCGGATGCCCTTGGCTGTCGACGCCGAAATGTCGATGGGGGTGCGCCGCGGAGCGCATGGCGTCACAGGCGATGCCAACCCCGCCGTCGGTGCCGTTCTTGAAACCGACCGGCATGCCCAGACCGCTGGCCATTTCCCGGTGAATCTGCGATTCAGTGGTGCGCGCACCAATGGCGACCCAGCTAAGCAGGTCGTCGAAGTAACCGGCGGCCATCGGCTGCAACAGCTCGGTGGCCACGGGCAGGCCGAGTCGGAGCATCTCACGCATCAACTCCCGTGACAGCTCGAGGCCGGTGGCCATGTCGTCGCTGCCATCGAGATGGGGGTCGTAGGCCAGGCCTTTCCAGCCCACGGTGGTGCGGGGCTTTTCCACGTAGGCGCGCATCACCAACAGCATGCTGTCGCTGACTTCCCGGGCAAGGCGAGCCAGGTTGGCGGCGTATTCGAGCGCGGATTTCGGGTCGTGGATGGAGCATGGGCCAACGATGACCAGCAGGCGGGAATCTTCGCCGTCGAGGATGGCGCGGATGGCCTGGCGATGGGCGCCAACTTGTTGGCTCAATATGCTGTCTAGCGGCAGTTGTTGCTTGAGTTGCAACGCGCTTGGCAGGCGCAGGGTCAGGGTTTCATTGGCAGGGCTGAGCGTGGACAGCGGCAAAGCGGAGACGGACGAATTCATGATCTGGCTTCCTGGGCGAGCAGCGGGTTCGTTCCCGCGCCGGCCCTAGTTGGGTGTTCGACAATTGGCCGTAATGGCCCGCAACGTTGGCATGCCACCGATAGGTGACCGATCGGAGGCGGCAGGCTGTCCCGAGCGGTGGCTGGTAAATCGCCAGGCGGAAAAACTGTCGTAACGGTAATAAGTGGCGTAGTTCATGGTTCGATCCTCAACTGGTGTGATGCTGCGTATGTCTGGGGCCTGAAAAACAAAACCCCCGGTCGGGAGGCCGACCGGGGGTTTGGAAAACTCTGGAAGGCGACCCGTTTAAAATGGGCGCCGGTTGGGTATCAGGCGCGCCAGTGGCTAAACCAATACCCAAAATAAAAGCTTACCGAAGTTGGCACGTCGTTCGCCCAGGCAGCCACAACCGAGCGCGAGGCACTGGTAGGTTGAAGCGGTGAAAGGGCGCTGGACATGGTGTGTCTCCGATGAATGATCTGGAGCTTACAAGAGCGCGGGGCGGCCGTTCAATAAGAAAATGCTATGGCCTTTTAATAACAACCCCATCGCTTGAATCCGACGGGCTTTATGACAAACTCCAGCGTTGTGCCAATTTCAATCACCGAAGTCGACAATGACCCGGATGGCACGCTAATGGCAGCGGCCCCAGGCGTGGAAGAGCTGTTGGTCATCGCTCGCCGCGACGACGGTCGTTGGGCGGGTGAGCCCGTGGCATTGTGACGAGGTTTCAATGAGTTTTGTATGGCGCCCGGCTGAAGTCGGTGACGTTGAATTCGCACGTCAATTGACTTGCAGCAATATGCTTCCCTATTACCTTCGCCATGATTTGCTGTGGCAGGACGAAGCGTTCGATCTGGCCTGGGTCATCCGCCAGAACTGGATTCTTCAGCGCAATGAACAGGCGCTGGGTTTCGTCAGTCTCAGTCGTGATGCTCGCGCCTTGTACATTCGGGAGTTGCAGATCGATGAGGCGTTTCGTCGGCAGGGTGCCGGAACCTGGGCGATCGGACAGGTCTGGACGATGGTGGCAAATGAGCATCGACCGGCGTTGCGGCTCACCGTTTTCAAGGACAACCCGGCCCGCGCGCTCTATGAACGCATGGGGCTGCGGGTGGTCGGTGAGGATGAGTGTTTCCTGAGGATGCAGCGAGACGCCTAGGCTTGAGGCGTCGAATATTGGATCTGAAGACTTGTTGTAACTTTTATCTGCCCGTTTGCGCTAGGTCTGCCGAGTGCTTTTTGCTAAGGTGTGGGCAACCCATACAAGACCAAATCGTGAGGTGTCTGCTTGATTAGGGTGTTAGTGGTCGACGACCATGATCTCGTCCGTACGGGCATAACACGAATGCTGGCTGACATCGATGGCCTGCAGGTGGTTGGCCAGGCCGAATCCGGGGAAGAATCCCTGATCAAGGCGCGTGAATTGAAACCCGACGTGGTGCTGATGGACGTCAAGATGCCGGGCATCGGTGGTCTTGAAGCCACGCGAAAACTGTTGCGTAGCCATCCGGACATCAAGGTCGTCGCGGTGACCGTCTGTGAAGAAGACCCGTTTCCCACCCGGCTGCTTCAAGCTGGGGCGGCGGGCTATCTCACCAAGGGCGCTGGCTTGAACGAGATGGTCCAGGCCATCCGCCTGGTATTTGCCGGACAACGCTACATCAGCCCGCAAATCGCCCAGCAATTGGCGATCAAGTCTTTCCAGCCGACCAACGATTCGCCCTTCGATGCGCTGTCCGAGCGAGAGATCCAGATTGCGCTGATGATCGTCGGCTGCCAGAAGGTCCAGATTATTTCCGACAAATTGTGCCTGTCGCCCAAAACCGTCAATACCTACCGTTACCGTATCTTCGAAAAGCTTTCGATCAGCAGTGACGTCGAGTTGACGCTGCTGGCGGTGCGTCATGGCATGGTCGACGCCAGCGCCTGATAATGACCGAACAGTTTGATCCAAGTGCTTTCCTGTCCACGTGCAGCGGCCGCCCCGGCGTGTACCGCATGTTCGACAGCGACGCGCGCCTGCTTTATGTCGGTAAGGCCAAAAACCTCAAGAAGCGCCTGGCCAGCTACTTCCGCAAGACTGGCCTGGCACCGAAGACGGCCGCGCTGGTGGGTCGCATCGCGCAGATCGAAACCACCATCACCGCCAATGAAACCGAGGCGTTGCTGCTTGAGCAGACGCTGATCAAAGAATGGCGGCCGCCGTACAACATTCTGCTGCGCGACGACAAATCCTATCCGTACGTGTTTCTGTCCGACGGGGCGTTTCCGCGCCTGAGCATTCATCGCGGAGCCAAGAAGGCCAAGGGCCGATATTTCGGTCCTTACCCCAGTGCCGGGGCGATCCGTGAAAGCCTGAGCCTGTTGCAGAAAACCTTTTTCGTACGCCAATGCGAAGACAGCTACTACAAGAACCGCACCCGGCCCTGCCTGCAACACCAGATCAAACGCTGCAAGGCGCCCTGTGTCGGCCTGGTGGAGCCCGAGGTCTACGCCGAAGACGTGCGTCACTCGGTCATGTTCCTGGAGGGGCGTAGCAATGCGCTGACCGATGAGCTGTCGGCCGCCATGGAAGAGGCCTCGATCAATCTCGAATTCGAACGCGCCGCTGAGCTTCGCGACCAGATCGGGCTGCTGCGCCGGGTTCAGGACCAGCAAAGCATGGAAGGCGGCAGCGGCGACGTCGATATCGTGGCCGCGTTCATCAACCCGGGCGGCGCCTGTGTGCACTTGATCAACGTGCGGGGCGGCCGGGTTTTGGGCAGCAAGAACTTCTTCCCCCAGGTAGGGATCGAGGAAGACGTCTCCGAAGTCATGGCCGCTTTCCTGGGTCAGTACTACATCAGCAGTCCGGAACGCGACTTGCCCAGCGAGTTGATCGTCAACGTGGTTCATGAGGACTTTCCGGCCTTGATCGAAGCCATCGAAAAGCTTCGCGGTCGCGAACTGACCATCAGCCACCGTGTGCGTGGCACCCGTGCGCGCTGGCAGCAACTGGCCGTGACCAACGCCGAACAGGCCCTTGGCGCACGCTTGGCCAACCGCCAGCACGTCGCGGCGCGGTTCGATGCCCTGGCCGATGTCCTCCACCTGGACGAGCCGCCGCAACGGCTGGAGTGTTATGACATCAGCCACTCCAGCGGCGAGGCAACGGTAGCCTCCTGCGTGGTTTTCGGCCCGGAAGGTCCGATCAAGTCCGATTACCGTCGCTACAACATCGAAGGCGTTACCCCTGGCGATGACTATGCCGCCATGCACCAGGCATTGATGCGGCGTTTCAGCAAGATAAAGGACGGGGAGGGCAAGTTGCCGGACATCCTTCTGGTAGACGGCGGCAAGGGCCAGTTGTCCATGGCCCGGGACGTCCTCAACGAGCTGGCCGTTCCTGACCTGATCCTGCTCGGCGTGGCCAAAGGCGCGACGCGAAAGGCCGGTTTCGAGACGTTGTACCTGAACGACGCGGCCCACGAGTTCACGTTGAAAGGGGATTCGCCGGCGCTGCACCTGATCCAGCAGATCCGCGACGAAGCCCACCGTTTCGCTATCACCGGCCATCGTGCCCGCCGAGGCAAGACCCGCCGCACCTCCACGCTGGAAGGCGTGGCAGGGGTCGGGCCGACGCGCCGGCGCGATCTATTGAAACATTTTGGTGGATTGCAGGAACTGTCTCGTGCCAGCATCGAGGAGATAGCCAAAGCACCCGGTATCAGTAAAAAGCTCGCAGAGTCGATTTATGCAAACCTGCATAGCGAGTAGAATGCCCGTCAACCTCGTAGCCAGTTGTGCCGATGAATATCCCAAACCTGATTACCGTTCTACGCGTCCTGCTCATCCCGATCTTCATATTGCTGTTCTATTTGCCGTACCACTGGAGCTACGTGGCCTCCGCCTCGGTCTTTGCCTTCGCAGCCGCGACGGACTGGCTCGACGGCTACCTGGCTCGCCGCCTGGAGCAGAGCACGCCGTTCGGCGCGTTCCTCGACCCAGTGGCCGACAAACTGATGGTCGCGGTGGCCCTGGTGCTGCTGGTGCAGGAACACGGCAACCTCTGGCTGACCCTGCCGGCGGCGGTGATCATCGGGCGAGAAATTGTCGTCTCGGCGCTGCGTGAGTGGATGGCCGAGCTGGGCGCCCGCGCCCAGGTAGCCGTGTCGAACCTCGGAAAATGGAAAACCGCCGCGCAGATGCTGGCCCTGGTGATTCTGCTGGCCAACCCCTCGGATTTCAGTTTTTGGGTGCTGTTGGGTTATGCCTTGCTGCTGGTGTCCGCTGGGCTGACGCTATGGTCGATGGTCCAATACCTGCGCGCCGCCTGGCCGCACCTGCGGACTGACGTTGATCCGAAATAAACTTTTTTGAATCAAAGGGTTGACGGCGTGTTTGGATTCTATAGAATGCGCCACACCAAGACGCGGGAATAGCTCAGTTGGTAGAGCACGACCTTGCCAAGGTCGGGGTCGCGAGTTCGAGTCTCGTTTCCCGCTCCAATTATTTTTCTATAGACTTCCATTGAAGTATGTAGAAACCAAAAAAAGAGATTTAGGTCTCTTTTTTCGTTCCAGTAAAATCCATTCTGATACATCAATATCCACGATTTTTTAGTACATTTTTTAGTACATCAATTCGGCATTTGATAAATCGCTTTTTCGTGGTACTCACCTCACTGGAAACCGTACAAATCTCTCTGTTCAAACGAGACGGAGATTGTAAGATGGCTCTCACCGCCACTGCAGTCCGGCATGCCAAACCCCGTGCAAAGGACTACACCCTCCCTGACTACAACGGCCTTGCCCTTTTCGTAAATACCAAAGGCGCCAAGTGCTGGCACTTCCGCTTTTCCTGGGCGGATAAGCAACCCCGTATTTCGCTCGGTACCTATCCTGAAGTCAGCTTGCGAAATGCTCGGGCGCTGCGTGATGTTGCGCGGGCACAGGTCGCCAGGGGCATTGATCCGCGTGTCCATCGGCAGTTGGAGCGTAATGCCAGGCGCCTGGCCACGGAGAACGCCTAAGAAACGGTTGTTCAGCATTGAAAGTGGTACACAAAGTTGAACATCGTGTTTGTGGTCGTGGGTCTCGACAGGCCGGTCGGGCCCAGAACCTCCCACTTCAATTGGCCGCCGAATCGGCTGACAGCGAGGGCGCTCAGGTTGAGGTGTAGAGAGCGACGCCTTACCTTCGTCGTTTATGGTCAGTTAAACCGTTGGGCCAGATCGGTGATCAGTCGTTGGGCAGGTGCAACTGGACCTCCATGGCGTCATGAAGGAGTCGGACGACCTCGATCACGTCGTCGTTTCCCACACGATAGAACACGATATGGCGTGGGCTTTTGACCGTCCCATGGGGGTGTTTGGCCTGCTGGCGTGAATAGATGAGGTGATAGCTGCGAAGGCCCGGTGCAAGCTCATCGCGGTCGTGGCTGCCAATGCGATAAGGCGTGTCGGCAATCGCTTGCAGCGCCGCGAGGATCAGTGCCTGGTAGCGCTGGCGTGCTTGATCGCCGAACTGCATCCGGGAGAGTTTGAGGATGTCGATAATGTCGGCGCGCGCCGCGTTGGAAATCCGATATTGCGGCACGCTCAGTGTTTCTCGCGTGCGGGGAGGGTGACCTCCTGGCTCAAGCCCTCGAGGTAGTGCTCCAGATCCCCTTCGTTCAACTGAGTGAAGCGCCCGTGCTCAAGGTCCATGATGCCGATCGAGGTCGCCTGACGCAGGGCCTCAATTTTGGCGGTGTCTTCGGCGACGCGCTGCTCCAATAGCCGTAAGCCTTCTCGCATCACTTCGCTGGCATTCTGATAACGGCCGGACTGCACCAGGTCCTGGATAACCTGTTCCTGGTGAGGGGTGAGCACAACATTTCGCGTCGCCATTATTAGCTCCAACTCTGGATAAACAGATTCTTTAGATCATTGGCATATTATGCCATTTTGCCCGGGAGGACATAGCTTAAGAGCTGTATCTGACGAACTGTGTCGTACGGGGTCATCCTTCGTGCCGGACAGCGCGTGAAAGCTTTGGCCGCAATAGCGCCACGCCCGAACCTCAGTGCGCAGCCTTGCAATCCGAAACAGGATTATTGTTGTTTAAACGCGACATCATGGAAGCCCATATTCGCGACCCTTCTAGGTGTAAACTTTATTCAGGACGGGACAGTGCACAGAAAAAAAAGCGGACCCTTTAGCTGAAGGCACTCAGCACTTGCATAGAGCGTGCTCTAACAAATATTGATTCCGTAAGACCGCTCGGAACAAGTCCCGACCCATTCGCATTACGGTTCGAGTCGCAACAGTTCCAGCGCATTCCGCTGGATGACCTGTTGCGCTCGCTGGCTGCTTAATCCCATCCGTTCAAACCACAGCAAACTGTCTACTTGCCATTGTTCGATATCAGGCTGAGAGGTCTGGCCCAGGTCGGAACTATAGAGCGCCCTGGGCACGTCGCGCAGGACCTGGGTGAAGTCGTCCCAGGGTTGGTAGCCGAGCAGGTAGGTCAGGGCGGTTTGCTCGGTATAGACCATGGGCGCTTGAGCCAATTCCAGCAGGGCACTGGCATCCAATCCGGTCAAAGGGTTGGCCGGCTGGTTGAGCATCAGTCGGGGTACATCAAGCCGCACTGCCGCGTCTATCAACAGACGCACTTCCTGAGCGTCGGCATGACCGGTGGAGATGACGATCGGGTAGTCCCGAGCCATCCGCAGCACGTCCAGGGTTTGCTCGTTCAGTTTCCCTTCATGGCTGACGGTCAGTGGCCGGATGGGGTATTTATCCAAGATCCAATGACCGCTGTTGCGCTTGAGTCGGGACTGGTGGGAGCGGCCTGTGACGGTGGGAAGGTGCACGATCAGCCGGGCTTCGCTGTCCCCGTGGTGGCACAGCGAACGCTGCACGACCCTGAAATCGATACCGCCGGCAATTTCATTGAGAACCACCGAGCCGGAGACGGGAAGCCCTTCCTGTCGGGCCTCCCAGGCTTGTGAGGCGCTGCAGCCCAGGTGATTTTTCAACACCACCCAGCCATTCAACGAACGGTAGCGCCGTCCCGTCTCCATCACCCCATGACGCCGCAGGTAGGCGTCGGGACCGGCGTGATAATGCACATCGATGAAGTCAGCTTCGAGTAAACGCCGCGGGTGGTTCATGCGGCGACCTCCAGATTGATGCCCAAATGTTCGCGCACGGTGCGTATCACCAATGCCGGCGCATCGAGCAATGGGCGCATGCCGCCGTCGGGGATAGGTAGCCGGTAATGGCGGGCCTGCTCGTTGACATGCACGTTGATACCACGCACCAGCTGCGACTGTTCGCCATAGACCGTCAATAACGCACCGGGAAAACTGTGGCTGGCCTGTCGCAGGTCGAGGCGATTGAGCAGCCGGAAACCCAAGTGCAGGCGCCTGGCCTGGAGTGCGGCACTGGCCTGGTCGATGTCGATGGGCCCGCTGGGGCGTATCCGGGTCGCCGGTTGTACGAGTTGATCGAGTAGTTGGAGCGCCTGCTCGAGATCACCGAGCAGGGCCAGATCAGCCATTTTCCCCAGCCGACCGTCCAGAATTCCGTCTGCCAGGGCAGGGGACGACAGCAGCAGCACTTTGCTGATGTGCGGGGCGAGGCGGGTGCCGAGTAGCGCCTGGACGACCGCGCCTCCCAGTGCCGAGCCTACCAACAGATCGATCTGGCCCAGCGCCGACAACACGTGCTGCCAGCGCTGCGAAAAATCTTCAAGCGATTCGTTCTCGTCGGCCAGCAGCGACAGCGTGTCGAATAGGACTACTCGGTAACCCGCTTTTACCAGAGGGGCAATCATGGGCTGGAAGAAGAGCCCTTCATCCCAAACGGGCATGACCGGCGACATGACCACCGCCAGTTGATTGCCGTTACCCCATTGGCTGCTGACTGCATTGGATGTTTTCATAATCCTTCTCCCGGATGATCAGGCGATTTTGTCGAGCGCCAACAGTTGTTGGCTGTTGCGCAAGATGCGCGTGGTTTCGCTCAACAGGTCGTGGACGATCTGGCGTGCCGGCTTGATGTCGCCAACCAGATCCAGAACCTCACCTGCCCAGATCGCCCGGTTGTCGAGATCGTCAGCGAGGACCGCCTTGGCGTAGTCCTGGCGGATCGAATCCGGCGCTTCCCGAAGTGCCTCGTCGCGGCCCAGCCACGCGTGCGAAAAGCGGTTGGCGATGGCTCGGCCGCTGTAATGTTCAGGCCATTCGATGCCGCGCACCAGATCGAAAATCCGCGTGCGCACCGTGTCCGATGTGCTGGACTCGATCAGGCGTTTCTTGAATGCGGTCGAGGGCAGGGCCTCTTCGGACGCAAGGAAGCGTGTGCCCAGCATGACCCCGTCGGCACCCAACATCAGCGCTGCCGCCACGCCCCGCCCATCTGCGATGCCTCCGGCAGCAATCAGCGGGATCTTGTCGCCGACCAAATCCTGCACGGCGGGCAATAGCGGCATCAGGCCGCGGCGTAAGCTGTGACCGCCGGCCTCGGCACCTTGGACGATCAAGGCATCGGCCCCGGCATCCAGGGCCGCACTGGCCTGGTCAAGTTCATGGATTTGGACGATGGCTTTCGCGCCGGCCCGATGGATGATCGGTACGAATGCCGCAGGATCGCCAAATGACAAGGCGACGGCGTTGGGTCCGTATTCCAATGCCAGGTCCAGCAGCGCCATGTTCCGGGCCACGGTGAACATCACCAGGCCGACGCCCCATGGCTGCTTCAATTCCCGCATGGGCGCCAGCTCGGTGCGCATCCACTGCTCGTCGCCATAACTGGCGCCGACCAGACCGAGCCCACCGGCCTTGGAGACCGCAGTGGCCAGTTTCGCCCCCGAAGCCCCTCCCATGGGTGCGAGGACGATGGGATGGGAGATATTGAAGCGTTGTGTAAGGCGCGTGTTGAGGTCAGCCATATCGATACTCCTGTTCTCGTGCGGGCAGGCCGGTCCGGGCCTGCCCGTTTCGGCTTTTCGATTCACTCGGTGATAAGTGCCGCGGTCAGCGCCTGGGGGATGAAATCGCTGACCTGGTATAGGTGAAACTCCCAGGTCCCGGTGTCCTTGAGGCCTGAATAACGGGACATGAATGACTCGTCCTCAAACAACGAGTCGAAGGCATCCTTGCTTGTCCATTGCGCCTGGTTGATGACCGTCTTCCCATCAAGGCTTTTGTACAGTCGACTCCATTGGAAGGCCGGGTAGGTTTGCGCCACGTACTGGACGGTGTCGCGCAGGACGGCGAGAGCGGCCCCTTGCTGGCCTGGGTTCACATGGACGACGTTCACCAGAAAAATCGCTTGGTCTTCGCCCGGTTGTGGTGCCTGGAACTGTTCGATCTGAGTCATGAATCATTCTCCTGAAGATTGGGTAAGGTCATTGCGCCAGCCGGGCGGATATCGCCGGACTGCCGTTTTCCCAAAGCAGTGGTTGGATAGGTTCGGCGAACTGGACTGCGTCGACGCGGCCGATGATCACATCATGGGTGCCGTAGCTGAGGCGCTTGTCCAAGGTGCAGATAAGGCTCGATTGCGCGTCCGCCAGGCAGGGCAGGCCTTGGATGTCTTCCCATTGCCCGTGGGCAAAACGTCCGGGGCCTTTGACCTGGCCGGCGAACACCGGCACCAGGGCGCTATGGGCCGCGCTCAGCAGGTTGACGCTAAAGCGTCCAGCCAGCATGAGTGGGCTGTGGAGGCTGGCCGAGCGGTTGACGCAAATCAGTAGCGCGGGGGGCGTGGTGCTTACTGAGATCACCGCCGTGGCGACCATACCTACCGGGTCATTGCCGTCGCGGCTGGCAATGATTGCCACGCTGGACGTCAGCCTGCGCATGGCGTTCTTGAACTGATCCGCCAATTCGTCAGTGTCGACATCGGTGGCGATGGGCAAGACCGTGACGTTGCCCGAAGCATTGCGGGCCTGGGAGAATCTGCTCATGCCACGGCCTCCATGATCCTGCCAGGTTTGTGCGGCGCACGTTGGCCGGCTTGCTCCATCAAGGGCAACACTTCCTTGACGAAGCGCTTGAGCCCGCTCTGGTAGTCCAGCCAAGTCAGGTTGATGCCGTCCACGCCCAGGTCGGACCAGCGCTGCATCTGGTCCACGATCATCTCGGAGGTGCCCACCAACGGCACGCCAGCGAACCCCGCCTTGAAATGAAAGCGGAAACGCTCGGCATCGGCGGCGTCCTTGAACATGCCGCTTTGCACACCGATCTCGCGGGTCACGTTATCCAGCGCGGCGTCGTCGCCATGCTGGGTCACGTAGTAGTCGAGCTGCTGGTGCGCCTGATCCAGCGTGTCTTCGTGAACGACGTAGGCGTACACCCAGATTTGCAGTTCCTTGCCATGCTCCAGGCGCGCCAGGTCGCGGTAGGCCTTGATCTGCGCGCGGATGGTGTCGTCGTCATCTTCGTGCTTGAGGATCAGGAACGCCGCATCGCAATGCTTGGCACAGAATTGGCGGCCCCTTGGAGAACCACCGGCGTTCATCAGGAACGGCCGGTTGATCGGCTTGGGTTCGGCGTAGCCTTGCTTCACATTGAAGAACTCGCCCTCATAGTCGAAGTACCCGTTGGCCTCCCACGCTTTTCTAGCGATCTCTATCCACTCATCGGCATGGTCGTAGCGTTTGTCGTGGTCACGCTGGTGACCATTGAACATGCCCATTTCCTGGCCGAACCAACCGCAGATCATGTTCAACCCGAAACGGCCACCGCTGATGTGATCGATGGTCGCCGCCTGCTTGGCGGCAAACAAAGGGTGGACCGTGGACAGGTGGGATGTGGTGAACAACGCGATCTGCTCGGTGACCGATGCCAGACCGGCGGCCCAGGTATAGGTTTCGTAGGAAACGCCCATCGGGTTGCTGGCGCCTTCCCAGCCGCGCCAACGGCCGACGGGCAGCAAAAGCTCCAGGCCGGCGCGATCGGCCAGGGTGGCGATTGCCAGGTTGCTTTGCCAATCGGCCGCCCGGTGGCGCTCCGGGGCGCTAGTCAGCGTGCAGCCGCCTTCAATGTTGAAACCGAACACGCCGAGTTTGATTTTGTTCTGGCTGTCGCGCACCGGATTAGGCTTGCGAGTGGACACGTTTGCAGTGGTCATGTGGTCAATACTCTTTCAAATGAACGGAATAAGTCGCAACTCAGACGTTGGCCTGCTTTTCCCTGGATGACAGCCAGGGCTGGTCGTAACGGTGCAGGGCGCGGGCCTGTTCCAGGGTGTAGCCCTCGCTCACGCTCTGGATGATCTCCTTCTCGGTTTGTTCGACGGCCTGGGCGCGTTGGATGACTTGTTCAGCCTTGTCGGCAGGTATTGCCAGACAGCCGCTGCTGTCACAGATCACCAGATCACCCGGATTGACCGTTACCCCGGATATCTGCACGGGCACCTGGGTTGCCTTGAGCTGCACTCGGTTTTTCGCCGACTGCATGAAGCGGGCGCGACTGAACAGCGGGTAGTTCAGACGCTGGACCGTATCGATATCCCGTGCGGCACCATCGATCAGCGTGCCGCGAATGCCTTTGCTTATCGCGACGTGGGTCAGGATATCGCCCCAGGTTGTGCAGTCGGTGCGCCCAGGGTTGCTGGAAACGATGACCGCGTCGGAGGGCACCTCATCGATGTAGTTGGCGGCGGTCCGGAAGCCGCTTCGTTCTTGCACGGGCTCGTACAACACCGTGTAGGCGAAACCCACGCAGCGGGTTCCCGGTACCTGCTGGTTGAGACCTGCCAAGCCGCCGGCCAGCCCCAGGCTGTCCAGTGCATCGGACAGGCTGGCGGTGTCGAGAGCCTCGCAAGCTTTGAGCAGCGCATCGTTGTTCTGTACGGAGGGGGAGAGGATCGCGTTCATGCGTGGGCTCCTTTTTTCAGGGCATGCTTGTCCTGGTTGCCGGTCTGCCGGGGGGGCGCCCCATCAAGCCGCTCCGCCCATTCGAGGGTTTGCTTGACGATGGCTGCTGCCATTTCGAAGGTATTGGCCGTTCCGCCCAGGTCGTAGGTGCGACAATCACTGCGCGCCACCTGGGAGACGGCGTTGCGAGTGGCCTGGGCGGCGTGCTCATGTCCGAGGTGCTCGAGCATCAGCGCGACCGACAGGAACATTGCGCTCGGGTTGGCCCGATGCTGGCCCGCGTAGGCGGGCGCGCTGCCATGTACGGGTTCGAAGTAGGCACCCTGGGCTCCGATGTTTGCGCTGGGCGCCAGGCCCAGTCCACCCATGACCCCGGCCCCGAGGTCGGAAAGAATGTCGCCGAACATATTTTCCGCCACGATCACCCCGAAGCGCTCGGGTCGTCGGACCATCCACAACGCAACGGCGTCGACGTTATCGATGTTGCATTGGATGTCGGGAAAATCCGCGGCAACCGATTCCAGGATCTCTCGGGCAAACGCGCCGCTGTACCGCAGGACGTTGGGTTTATCCGCCAGCGTGACGCGGTCATAGCCTTGCTGCCGCGCGTGCTCGAAGGCAAAGCGGAACAGCCGCAATAGCCCTGCGCGAGTTTGCAGGCGCACGGTCATCGTGGCGTCGGCGCAGCTCTCTCGTGTCCATGGCGCTCCATTGCGTTCGCGCTCAGCCAGGATCGGCTCGAAGGCTTGCGGAATGCTGGCAAAATCCAGCCCTGCATAGAGGCCCTCGGTATTCTCTCGAATCACCGAAAATCGATAACGGTTGTTGCCCAGCACATCGGTAACAGGCCGCCCGTTGGCAAACAGCCCGAGTTTTTGGCGAAGCTGGATAACCGGTGATACATAGACTCGTCCGGTTCCCCTGAGTGTCGATGAAAGTTCTGCCTCTGCCTCGCGAAGAGGCTTGCTGGTAATCGCTCCCAACAACGTTGCATTACTTTGATTGATCAGTTCCCAGGTTTTGTCTGGAATACAATTTCCCTCGTTCTGCCAGCAGCTCCAGCCGATATTTCCAAACTTCAGGTCGATGGGTAATTCAAGAGCATCGAATAAAGGCAGTGCCGCTTCAGTGACTTCGACGCCAATGCCATCACCTGCCAATACACATACCTGTTGGCGCTGGCTCATTAGCGAATACCCCCACTTGCAAGCGCGGGCGACGGTGTTGTCGACAACGGCTTGATGGACTTTTCCGGTTTCCGGTTGCCTTGTTCATGCAATATCTGCAAGGCATGGAAAGTTGAAGCGGGGCTGTGTACCTTTATCACTTCCTCCAAGCGTTGCTGAACGTCGAATGGCATGTTGTAGGTGCCCATCATGACATCCGTCAGCGACAGCGGAAGGCTGCTGGCTGGCACAGTGTCGGCGGTGAGCTGGGATAAATGCAGGGCACTCACCAGGTCGTAGTCGTTGCGTATGCCCGCGCGGTGCAGGTAGGCGACAAATACACCCAGGTGCAGGTTGCCAGCCCCTTTGCCCATGCCGCAAATGGACGCATCGATGTATTCGGCCCCGGCATCCATGGCGGCGATGGAATTGGAAAGCGCCAGGGAAAGATTGTTGTGGGCATGAAAGCCCAGGGGAATCAGGACACGACTGGAAATCCGCGTGATCAACCGGTCGACATCGGTCGGGATCATGTTGCCGTTGGAGTCCGCGAACACCAGCAATCAGCCCCGGCGTTCTCCGCGCGCAGGCTCATGTCGGAGATTTCCCCAGGCCCCAGGGTCGTGACGTGGGTGATATTGGCGCTCACCTGGAAGCCATGAGCCTTGGCCAGTCGCACGGTAGCCAACCCGTCTTCCAGGCGGTCGCGGCGTAGGCAAACCCTAATCATGGACACGCCATGTTCCTGAAGCAGCTGGAAATCACTGGCATCGACATTGTGCGGATGCACCATGACACACAAGTCGATCCGACCCGCTGCAGCGGTATGGAGCGCGCTCAGGTATCGGGCATCGACAGCGCTGGTCAGTCCATGCTCATCTTTACGTACGAACGAACCGTTGCGGTACCCGATTTCGCAATAAGGAATGCCGGCATCGATCATTTGGGAAATTGCAGACTGGGCGTAATCAACAGTGAAGTTGAAATCATTACGGTACCCACCGTCTCGCAGCGTGACATCGATAATCTTTATCTGGCTCATGAATACAGTCGCTTTTATCATGTTTCGAAGGCACGCAAGTGTGCCGCTTTTACTTCGAATAAGCAGAGGCAACCAGGAGTTACAATGTCTTGCGCAGCCGATTACGTATAACGATATGCCAGCAGAGGCAGCGTTATTTGTCGTAAGGGCAGGGGGATTTATTATTATAGGAGTGACGCGGGTGCGGCTTTGTTTGAGGTCATGGCTTCAAGCGAAATTTGTTTGCCTGGCCTGATTCGATACTGGACAATCTCCCACAGGTTGTAAACAGGTTGTTTTTAACAGTGACTGTTAAAAAATTCCCAGTCGGGCCGAATCCTTGATTAACGATGTTGCCGGGCAAAACAATGAATGACGAAGTCCATCATTGCGCGTATTCCAGGAGCAGTTCGCATGTCACGATGGACCACCAGCCAGAGCTCAGCATGCAAGGGCTGCTCTTCGATCGGGACCCTTTGCAAATCGCCTGGGGCATCGGCCATGAAGACCGGCAGCAACGCGATACCAGCCCCCGCTCTGGCCGCTTCGGCCTGCACGTCGAAGGATTTGACCCTTAACACCACGGGCCGTTGGCCTGCGGCATTCTCCAGCCAGATGCGCTGAGGGGAGGGTTCCTGCTCATCATCATGGGCAATAAATTCATAGTCTGAGGCGGCGCGGCCCTGGAGGTAGGATTGTGCGGCGAAGAAGCCAAAGTCCAGCGTGCCAATCTTGCGCACGACCAGATCCGTCTCGGTCGGGCGCCCAACGCTGATGGCGATATCCGCTTCGCGCCTGGCCATGGAAGCCACGCGCGGGTTGGACAGGATCCGCACGCTGACGTCGGGGCATTGTTCCCTTAACCGACCCAGATGGGGCGCAATGAAATGCGTCGTCAAGTGCGGAGGCGAGCTAAGGGTGATATCTGCGACCTTGTCGGTTCGGATCGCGCAGACCGCGCGACTCAGGGCACAAGCGGTTTCCTGCATGCGGTTGCCCAGCTGGGCGATTCGTTCGCCGTTTTCGGTCAACTCGTACCGGTGACTTCGTCGGTCCACCAGGCGCACTTTCAGTGCGGTTTCCAGGGCTGCTATCCGCCGTGAGACGGTAGCGTGCTCGACGTTCAACGATCGCGCTGCGGCGGCCAGGGACCGTATCCGCGCGAAGGCGATGAAGTACCGAAGGTTCTCCCAATCGAACTGGGTGCTGTCTACAGGGAAATCGACGGCCTGTGACGCTGAGAATGAGGTGCTGCTAACATCCATATCGTGACTCCATCCGAGTGGTTCTGACCGATAAAAACTCCGCTGAGTTCGAGAAAGGCCGTGGCTTGCCACGGTCTCCGATGAATGACTTTAGTGCAAAACCGCTTGGGTTTCCGTTGCAAGACCTGGCTGTCGCGCCCCGTACACGAGTACCTTGGTCGCGATCGTCGCGGCTGCAAGCGCGCAGAAAACCAAGCCGCTTACGATGGTGCCTTCCATTCCCATGCGGGCCAGGAACCAGCCACCGGCAGTCGCACCGAGCGTCACGCCCAGATTGATGAACGAGATGTAAAGACCCGTAACGAACTCAGGCGCCTCCGGGGCTTCGGAGGTCAGCCAGACCTGGGTCACGATCAGGCCACTGGTGTGGGTGGCTCCCCACAGCACGACGATCAGAATCATCGGCAAGACGTCCGCACTGGCAAAGAAATGCAGGATCAGATACGACGCCCCCAGCATGATCGGATGCATCAGCGTGGTAACCACTTTATTTCTGGATAACAGACGGCCTGCCAGCAGATTACCGGCCACACCGCCCACGCCGAACAGAATCAACATGGCACTGATCACTTCACCGCTCATTCCGGCTTCCCGAGACAGATACTCGGCGCTGTAGGAATACACCGAAAACATTGCTCCGAAGATCAGTGTCGAGGCCAGGATATTGAGCCACAACGTCGGTTTGCGCAGGATAGCCAACTGTTCCCCATAAGGCGTCCGCTGCCCGGCAAAGGTATCGGGTAACCGGGCGATGATGCCCAGCCCGGCGATCACGTTGACTGCGGTGCAGAACAGGAAGGCCGCTTCGTAGGAAAAACGTGCAGCGATCCAGGTAGTGATAGGCACGCCGAGCACCATGCCCATGCTGGTGCCGACAAACGCCTTGGCCGTCGCCTGAGTCGCCTGTTCCTTGGGATATAGAGAGACCACCGCGACAAACGCCAGCGAGAAATACACCGGATGAAAGAACGCCGGAATGATCCGCAGGATCGCGAGCGTTCCATAATTGGGCGCATAGGCCGACAAAGCGCTTGCACCGGCGAAAATAAACAGCGACAGGGTCAGGATCCGCTTGCGGTTGTAACGCGAAAACCACAACACCATGAAGGGACCGAACACCGCGATGATCAGGGCAAACAGTCCCACCAGATAACCCGCCTCGGAGGCGCTGACGCTGTAGCGTTCGATGATCACCGGCAAGATACCGACCACGCCGAATTCGATGGTGTAGACACCGAACAAACCCAGGGCAATGAAGAACAACGGGTTGAACATTTTCATGGCCGGTCCTCCAGCGTCACGATGACTTTGCCGAACTGCTCGCCGGCTTCCAGGTAGCGATGGGCCTCGACGATTTCATCGAAGGCAAAGGTCTTGGCGATCACAGGGGACAGGCTGCCATCGACCAGGCCGCTGGAGACGAACGCCTTGCCTTTGGCGAACTGGGCGGGGTCGTTGATGATTTCGTGTAGCAGATAGCCCCGCAGCGTGAGGCTTTTACCCAATACGGTGAACAGCGGAAAAGGCGAGGGTTCGCTGCTCAGGGCACCGTATTCGATGATGATGCCGCCGCGACGGGTGGCGTCCGTCAACTGCTCGATAGCCGGGCCGCCGACAGGATCGAAGACAACCCGCACGCCATTGCCAGCGGTGATGTGCTCGACGCGCGCTACCAGGTCTTCTTGGTCGCTGACGATCACATGGACTGCACCGGCCGCCAGCAGTTTGCGCACCTTTTCTTCACCACGGGTCACTGCGATAGGAATCGCCCCTAATCGGTTGGCGATCTGGATGGCGGCCAGGCCTACGCTGCTCGAAGCCGCGGTGATGAGTACGTAGTCACCCGCGACCAGCCCGGCCACGGGCAGCAACGCGCCCCAGGCTGTGAGGTATTGCATCCAGATACCAGCGGCTTGTTCCATGCTGAGGTTGTCCGGATGACGGACCAGCATCGCCGCCGGCACTACCGCCTGCTCGGCGTAGGTTCCCCATTGGGCGATGCTCGAAGGTGGGACCAGGCTGACCGGATCACCTATTTCGAAGCCGTCTACGGCGTCGCCCACGGCTTCGACGAAACCGGCTGCTTCATAACCCAGTCGGCTGGGAAACGTCGCCTGTTCAAGGTACTGGCCGCGCCTGAACATCGATTCGGCGCGGTTGAGACCGATGGCTTTCACGCGGATGCGGACCTCATCGGGGCCGGGCTGGGCGACCAGCAAGTCCTCTATCCGTAGAACGTCTGGGTCACCATACTCATAAAATCGAACGACACGTGTCATGGCATTTCTCGCAAGGATTAGGAACGTTTGCAGTCTAGAGGCGCGTTCAATGCAGAAAAATGCGCTGGAGTTCCGGTGTTAACGGATATATGTGTCCGCAATTGCAATGGATTGGCCCTGGGGTAGCCGGCGACCGACGCTGCGAACCAGCACGTAGAAGAGCGGCGTGAAAATCAGTCCGAATGCGGTCACACCCAACATGCCGAAGAACACCGCGACACCCATTGCCTGGCGCATTTCCGCCCCGGCACCGGTGGAAATCACCAAGGGAACGACGCCCATGACGAAGGCAATCGAGGTCATCAGGATCGGTCGAAGCCTCAGCTTGCTGGCCTCCCAGGCGGCGCTCAGCGGGGTTCGCCCCTGGCGCTCCAGGTCCCTGGCAAATTCGACGATCAAGATGGCGTTCTTCGACGCCAGACCCACCAGCACCATCAGGCCGATCTGAGTGAAGATGTTGTTATCACCTCCGGTCAGCCAGACGCCCGTCAAGGCCGAGAGCACACCCATCGGCACGATCAGGATCACCGCCAGCGGCAGCAGAAGGCTTTCGTACAGCGCCGCCAGCACCAGGAAAACCAGCAGCGTGCTTACCGCCAATACCCAGCCGGTCGCGTCACCGGCCAGCCGCTGCTGGTAGGTCAGGTCGGTCCATTCCATACGTATCCCCTGGGGCAGGGTTTGCCGGGCGATGCGTTCGATGGCCGCTTCCGCCTGGCCCGAGGAGTAACCGGGGGCGGGCGCGCCGTTGACATCCGCCGCCGTAAAGGCGTTGTAGCGCACGACCATTTCCGGCCCATAGGCGGGGTCTACCGACAGCAGCGTCGACAGGGGCACCATGTCGCCGTAAGCATTGCGCACCTTCAAGCGTGTGATGTCTTCCGGGTTGGCCCTGAACGGCGCATCGGCCTGCGCCCGCACTTGGTAGACCCGCCCGAACAGGTTGAAATCGTTGATATATAAAGACCCCAGGTAAATCTGCAGGGTCTCGAACACGTCCGTTACCGAGACGCCGAGCTGCTTGGCTTTGACCCGGTCGAGATCGACGTCCAGTTGGGGCACGTTGATCTGGTAGCTGGAGAACAGCGGTCCCAATTCCGGCGCTTTGGCAGCCTCGGCCATGAACGCCTTGACGGCGCTGTCGAGGGCGACATAACCCAGGCTTGCCCGGTCCTCGATCTGCAATTTGAAGCCGCCGAGCGTTCCCAGTCCAAGGACGGGCGGCGGCGGGAAGACGGCCGTGAACGACTGCGCGATCTTGCTGAATTCACCATTGAGATCCGTCGCTATCTGGTTCGCCCCCAGCGCCTCGCCCGAGCGTTCGGCAAAGGGTTTGAGAATCACGAAAATGATCCCTGAGCTCGAGGAGTTCATCAGACCGTTGACCGACATGCCAGGGAACTCCAAGGTATGGGCGACGCCTGGATGCTTGAGCGCAATGTCGTTCATTTGCTGGATGACTTGCTCGGTGCGATCCAACGAAGCACCGGCCGGTAATTGCGCGAAACCCACGAGGAATTCCTTGTCCTGGGCCGGAACGAACCCCGTTGGCAGCGTGTGGCTGAGCCACGCGCAGGCACACAGCAGAACTGCGAATAACGCGAAGGTCCTGCCCTTGTGCGCCAGGACGCCGCGCACACCGGCGCCATAGCGGTCCTCGGCCTGCTTGAACCGGCGATTGAAGCCCTTGAAAAAACGCCCCATGACTTTGTCGATGCCGCGCTCCAGTGGATCCTTAGGCGCGCCGTGTGGTTTGAGCAGCAGGGCGCAGAGGGCTGGAGAAAGGGTCAACGAATTGAACGCCGATATCACCGTGGATATTGCAATAGTCAAGGCGAACTGACGGTAGAATCCGCCGGACAGACCAGGCATGAACGCCAACGGAATGAACACGCAAACCAGTGTCAGGGTGATGGCAATGATGGGTTTGCAGACCTCTGCCATTGCCCGATGGGTCGCTTGTTGAGGGGACAATCCCTGGCTGATATTGCGTTCGACGTTTTCCACCACCACGATCGCATCATCCACGACGATGCCGATCGCCAACACCAGGCCGAACAGCGACAAAGCATTGATGGAGAATCCAAATGCCAGCAAGAACGCCAGCGTGCCGACAATCGAAATGGGCACTGCCAGCAATGGAATGACTGAGGCGCGCCAGGTTTGCAGGAACACGATAACCACCAGCACGACCAGCACGATGGCTTCGAACAGGGTGCTGATGACTGCATCGATGCTGGAACGAACGAATTGGGTCGGGTCGAAGACGATCTTGTAATCGACGCCTGCCGGCATATCGGCCTTGGCGTCAGTCATGATTTCCCGAGCACGTGCGGAGATGTCCAACGCATTGCCGCCCGCCATCTGGAAAACACCGAAGCCCACCGCCGGCTGGCCGTCCACCAGCGAGCGAAGCGCGTAGGTAGAAGCCGCCAGTTCGATCCGTGCCACGTCGCGCAGATACGTCACGCCCCCATCCGGCACCGTCTTTACGACGATGTTGCCGAATTCCTCTTCGGTTTTCAGCCGACCTTGGGCATTGACCGAGAGCTGCAACGGGACGCCGGCATGCATGGGAGAAGCGCCAATGACGCCGGCCGCAACCTGGATGTTCTGCTCCCGGATGGCTTGGACCACCTCGCCAGCGGTAAGGCCTCGCTGTACCACGCTGTCAGGGTCGATCCAGATGCGCATGGCGTAGTCGCCACCGCCCCAGATGCGCACTTCGCCAACGCCAGGGATGCGTTCGAGTTGGCTCTTGATATTCAGGATCCCGTAGTTGCGCAGGTAGTTGGCGTCGTATTCGTTGTTGGGCGACACCAGGTGAATCGCCAGGGTCTGGGTCGATGACGACTTGCTGGTGGTCACGCCCAGGTTCAACACGTCGGCCGGCAGCCGCGGGAGTGCCTCGGAGACGCGGTTCTGCACCAACTGCTGGGCCTTGTCGGGATCAGTGCCCAAGGCGAATGTCACATTGATCGCCAGCGTGCCATCGCTGTTGGCCTGGGATTGCATATACAGCATGCCTTCCACACCGTTGATGCGCTCTTCAAGCGGCGCAGCAACGCTCTCGGCAACTACCTTGGGGTTGGCGCCTGGGTACTGTGCATTCACCACGATGAGCGGCGGCACGACGTCGGGGTACTCCGAGACCGGCAGCCGCGTCAGCGAGAGCAGGCCGGCCAGCAGGACAAGGGCGCTAAGGACGCCGGAAAAAATCGGACGGTCGATGAAAAATCCGGAAATATTCATCATTGTTGCGCCTGTGGTTGGGACGGCGCGCGTACAGGATCGACTTGAATCCCGGGCGTCGCCAAGTGCAGGGAATTCACGACAACCTGCTCCTCGGGTGTGATGCCCTGGTCAATGACCCGTAGCGCACCCTGGCGTATCCCCGGTTTGACCTGGCGATACTGGACGCGGCCCTCGGCATCGACCACCAGCACGTACTTTTTGTCCTGGTCGGTACCGATGGCGCTGTCTTCAATCAAGGTAGCGGGGCGGCTGGCGCTGCCTGGCAGCAGGACCCTGGCAAACAGGCCCGGGCGCAGCTCGCCGTTGCTGTTGTCGAAACTGGCCCTGACCCGGATAGTGGCTGACCGGGTATCCAGCCGGTTGTCCAGGGAGCTCAGGTTGCCTTTGCGCGGGTATCCCTCTTCGTGGGCCAACCCGAGCATGACCGGGACCGTATCGCCCGCCGGACGGTTGCCCAGGTAGCGCAGGAAGGTTTGCTCATCCACGTCGAAGTCGGCATAGATCGGCGAGATCGACACCAGGTTTGTCAGCGCCGTAGAGCGTTCCCCCACATCGACGATGTTGCCCGGTGTCACCTCTACCCGTGAAGCCCGGCCGTCAAATGGCGCGAGGATGCGGGTGTGTTCAAGATCGAGCCGGGCCAGCTCGACCCTGGCTAGGGCTTCGTTCACCCTGGCCTGGGCTTCGTTGGCGCTTTGGATGCGCTTGTCCAGGTCGGTTTTCGCGATGGCATTGCTGGTGATCAAATGCTCATAGCGCTGCAGCTCTTTCTGCGCAAACAGGCTCATCGACCGGGCAGCCACCAACGCGGCTTGGGCTAGTTGCAGCGTGGCGACATAAGGGCGGGGGTCGATTTCGAACATCAGATCGCCTTTGCGCAGCAGCGCGCCGTCCTTGAAGTGCACGCTGATGAGCGTGCCCGCCACCAAGGGCTTGATCACCACGGTGTCGGTGGCGACCAGGCGGCCGGTGTAGCTCTGCCAGTCGATGACATCACGCGTGACGGCAGTCATCACTTGCACCTGGGGCAGCGGTGCGGGGGCGGTTTTCGCCTGGGCAACCGGGGCCCGCATGCTGATAGCAAAGCCGGCAAGTGCCGCTAGCACCAATACACCCAGCGCCCAAGCGGGCACGCTGGTCAACCTGCGAATTAACGATGACATGGCAAGCATCCTTTCTATATAAAAAATCAGACTTGAGGGACACTCAATGGCCGTTCCATCGGCTTGGCCTTGCCCCAACGTTGCATCGCGGGCCGCTCAACAAAGGCGAAGAGCAGCCAGCCACCCAGGAGCGACAGGCAGAACGTGGCGGCAAGAATGAAAGAGGCCGGCATAACGGAAAAACGGCGGCCGTCCAACAGCGAGGTCAGGCCCATCATGATCAGCAAGTGGATCATGTAGAACCCGAACGAAATCTCCCCCAGCCACACCATCAGCGGATGACGAAACCAGGACTTTCGTTGCGCTATATCCGCGGCGGCCAGGCTGGTAATCAGGAGGGCGATCGGGATGACGGTAGTGAGTGACAGGCTATAGATAAAGGGCATTTCTCCTGCGAGGAAGTAAGCCGCTGCCGCCAACGTCAGGGCCGGAGCGACCGGGATAGCAACCCAGCGCCCCGTCATCAGGATCCGCGCCATCAGCATGCCGAGAACGAATTCGAACAGCCGCAGCGGCGGAAAGTAATAAGCCAGCCACCACTGGTTCAGGGATATTGGGTACTCGGCGATCTGCGGCGTACCGTTGACAAACTTGGCGATGAACCAGTGGGTCGCAGCCATCGCGCAGACTGTCAGGCCGGCAGTCAGCCAGAGTCGGTCCTCTGCAACCTTCCACAACGCACGCAAGAAAAACGGGAACACCAAGTAGAAAACCAATTCACAACACAGCGACCACGACGGCCCGTTGACACTCAGAAACACCGACATGTCCGGCACCCATGCATGAATCAACAGCACATTGGGCAGCCAGGCGCTGACGGCGGTCAGTGGTACGGCGAACAAGATCATCGCCAGGACGAACGTGACCAGATGGTTGGGGTAGATCTTCACCAGGCGTCGGCGCCAGAACGCGCCGAGCGTATCGTTCCTGCGGGCCGACCAGGTGATGACGAAACCACTGAGCACGAAAAAAAACGAGACGCCAAGCCAGCCACCCACGCTGAATAAGCGCTGGAAGCCGGCGACGATCTGCGGGTCGGCAAACGGATTGAATCCGATGATTTTTGTCAGTGAGGCATGAAAGAAAAATACCAAGGCCGCGGCGACAAATCGAAACCCCGTCAGGGAGTCCAGGCGTACGTTGGCATAGTCGTGGTAGAGGCGTGAATGCGTCATGAGTCGATACCTTTCAATAAAGATCCGCGGCACTGTCGGGAGCCGAAGTGCCTGGTCAATTCCGTGGGGCAGGTAGCCAAGACAAAGCTGGACAACTCAAATTGCATTCGCATGAAGGCCGGCTCTCAAGCCGGTCTTCTCATGATGGACTCCTTATCGCGGCAACAGATTGCCTCATTCAAGCGCCGTATACGGCGTCGCACAGATCGACCGTGAACTGTCCGAACATCCCCTCGAAGGCGGTGTTGGTAAACGCCACCACGGAGATCTGCTGCGCCGGATCGACAAACCAGGAGTGACCAAAAGCCCCACCCAAGCGCCAGGTACCGATGGACTCCGGCGCTTGTGCCGCTTGCGGGTCAGTCATCACCGTGAATCCCAGACCGAAACCACGGCCAGGCCAATTGGCGAGTTCAAGGTTGCCGGTCTGGACGGTTCCCATTTCTTTCGCCAGGCTCGCCGGCATGAGCGGGCCACCACCCTGGCGCAAGGTTTCGAGCAAGGTCAGGAATTCTTCGGCGGAGCCGATCATGCCTGAGCCTCCCGAATGGTAGGCATTGCTGTCCAGGGCCCGATCCGCGTCCATCCGGATGCCAGCGGTGTTTTCGAAAACCTCGATCACTTCGACGCCATTCATACGACGTGGCTCGGGATCGGCATTGAGATAGGCGGCCGTCAGGCGGGAAGTGTCGACGACATTGAAACGGGTATCGGACAGACCGAGTGGCTCGCACACAAGTTGATTGACTGCATCGGCCAGACTGGTCCCGCATACCTTGGCGATGAGCGCGCCCAACACGTCAGTGGCAATTGAATAGCCCCAATCGGTGCCAGGACGATAGAGCAGCGGCGCCGTCGCCAGTCGGCGAATATTTTCCTCCAGGGTCACCGGCGCATTTTCCAGCCCGTCACACACACCGGCCCGCGCATAGGCGCCGCCGCCCGTGCCTTCGAGAAAACCGTAACCCAGGCCCGCTGTATGGCTGAGTAATTGGCGTACGGTGATGGACGTGCGGGTGCCGTCCGCCAGGGTTGGCTGAAACTCCGGTAGCCAGCGAGCGATAGGATCATCCAGGTCAATGCGGCCTTGGGCGACCAAGGCCAGGGCGGCGGCCGAGGTGATAGGTTTGGTCACCGAGGAGAGCCGGAACAAGGCGTCGGTGCACATCGGCAGGCCAGCCTCCCGGTCGGCCAGGCCCACGGCATTGCGATAAGTGATTTCGCCGCGACGGGCAACCAGCACCACGGCGCCCACCAGGCGTTTGTCCTCGATGGCGCTGTTCAGGGCTGCGTCGATTCGCGCCTCCATGGGGTCGGTGGCGATAGCGCTGGAAAATTGGATGGTTTCTTTGGCGGTCATGATCGCGATTCCCTGCTGTAATGGACGTCGCCATGCTAGGTCGCAGACGGCAGGGGAAACAGAGGCTAGAATTCCGGACACACCGGACGTTTCGTTCCGCAATTCAAAGCGCAAGAAACTCAAGGAGAGAGAGCGTGGACAACCTCAGCGGAATCTCGGTTTTCGTCCAGGTCGCCGAAACGCGCAGTTTTGTCGCGGCCGGACGGCTATTAGGCGTGTCCTCATCGGCGATCGGCAAAAGCGTAGCGCGCCTGGAGCAGCGCCTGGGCGTCAGGCTGTTTCATCGCAGCACTCGCAGTATCAACCTGACGGCGGAGGGCATGCTTTTCCTGAACCGCTGCCAGCGTGTGCTCAATGAGCTGGAAGCAGCAGAACTGGAGCTGTCGAGCACCAGCAGCGAACCGCGCGGCAAGCTGCGGGTGAGCCTGCCCTTGGCCGGGCAGTTCCTGTTCACGTTGTTGTCCAGCTTTGCCAAGCGATACCCGGACATTCATCTGGAACTGGACTTCAGCGATCGCCTGGTGGATGTCGTGGAGGAGGGCTTCGATGCGGTGGTCAGGACTGGTGAATTGAATGACTCTCGTCTGGTGGCGCGGCGATTGGGTGCTTTCCGCTTCCTGCTGGTGGGCGCCCCGGCCTATTTCCAGGCCCAGGGTACGCCGGTGGACGCCAGCGACTTGAGCAACCATGACTGCCTGTTATACCGGGTGCCTTCCACGGGAAAGCTTGAGCGCTGGCCACTACCGGATAAGTCCCACAACGGCACGCAGGACCTGCGGGCCGTGCTGGTCTGCAACAACATCGACATGCTTTTCAATGCCGCCATGGAAGGGCGGGGCATTGCCTGCCTGCCGGAATTCGCTGTCAAGGAGGCCCTTGAGTCCGGGGCGCTGCAGGCCGTGCTGACCCAGGAGGTAACTCGCACCATTCACTTCAGTGTGCTGTGGCCGCCGAACCGCTTTATCACGCCCAAGCTGCGCTGTTTCGTGGATTTCATTTCTTTGCATATGTGAGTGGGAAGGCGGCGTGGGACGATGGATGTACAGGATCTGCGCCAGGTGCCGGGAGCCTTTCCAGTGGATTTCAGCACGTGTACTGCGATAGCGCTGTTTCGAGTTGCTCGCGGACATGACAGCGAAGGTGCGCGGGCGACACCACTTGCAGATAACCTGCTTTCTGCCGTACGCGCCATTGCTAATACAAGTGACGGCAACATCAAAGACTTAGCGGGTCTGGTTGTGGAGAAATGGCGGGCGCGGCTTGCGCTACACCTCCGCGTTCAATTCGCGCTGACTCAGTATCCCTAGTGGGAACTGAGCTGCTGCTATAGGCAAACATCATCTACTGATAATCTTGCCCATTGATGCCATCAGTTTGATGAACGCTTGTCCGGCTGGCTACGAAAGAAGCTCAATCGCTTTGGTTTGGAACCGCTCCAATTGCCTCTTGATACGCTGTGAAAACAAGTCCAAAATCAAGCCTTTTTCTGCCCCGGAAAGAAAAGAACCCCTTAGATTTCAATGGGTCGGACACCCGATGCGAGTCTCGTTTCCCGCTCCAATTATTTTTCTATAGACTTCCATTGGAGTATGTAGAAACCAAAAAAAGAGACATCGGTCTCTTTTTTCGTTCCAGTAAAATCCATTCCGATACATCAATATCCACGATTTTTTAGTACATTTTTTAGTACATCAATTCGACGCTTGGTAAGTCAGTTTTTAGAGCTGCTTGGCACTCTGAATACTTTGCAACACTCCTTCATTCATATGAGTGGAGTTAGTACGATGGTCCTTACCAATACGGCGGTCCGGCACGCCAAACCTCGCGCCAAAAACTATACCCTTCCTGACTTTGATGGCTTTGCGCTTTTCGTGAATACGAATGGCACCAAGAGCTGGCACTTCCGCTTTTCTTGTGCGGGCAAGCGGCCCCGTGTACTTATCCTGAAATACGTCTGCGCGATGCTCGCGCTCTGCGTGATATCCCCCGGAAGGGAGTGTTGGCTGTCTGCATAGCTGGTTGCCATGGCGGCCTCCATCTGGTTGATCCAACAAATTCCGGCTGCACACGATCCTTCCGCTGGTTGCCCTGGGGCGCGGTGTCATGTGCATGCGGTATTTATTGGTCGGGGGAGGGGGCTCGTTACGTCTCCAGCGCGGACTTCCACCGCCGTGTTGCTTTCTCCCGGCCGCGGACTCGCAACCCAGTGGAGATTGATGCAGATAGCCGGAGCTGATCCCGGCATGACTATTAGCGGCCGTAGTGACACCGGAGTTTCACCGGGGCGAAGGTTTCAGCCGCTTATTCTTGGACTCGCCGTGGCCATCTGGGCGCTTACTCACTCTACCGGCCACGATTCCCGCGATCCCTCAGGTCTTACACTTGCCCGTCAGCCCGGGCATTCATCTGCGTGTTGCGGTCATGCAGGCGGGCGGTTATCCGCGGCGCCTACGCCGCCGCAATGGAAGAGCGAGACAAGCGCCTGGATGAGCTCACCCGCAAGGCCAGCACCGCAGCCGAGAAGGCGACCAAGGCCGCACGACCGCCACCAAGGCAGCAGACAAGGCGATCGAGGCCGTGGACCGGGCAACGCAGTAAAGCGCGACACGTTCGTGCGTTAGCAATTGTGTCGCGCCACTTAAGTCGGTACGCCCAGCGTAGCTCGTCTAGGGCGGTCCCTATGAGACAAAACGTCACAAAGCCCCGACCGGCCTGGATAGCCCATCGCCAGGCAGTTGACTTCGTCGAGGCGGAGGGCTTGCATCAAGGCCATAGCTCAAGCATTTGTTTAGGGGCTTGGGCGGGTAGGGGAAGTGCTTCTGCCCGCATCGAGACGATGCTGACAATTAAACAGTGTTTTGTATGCACCGCTAAGTCAGAGACCCTTAGCTCTGAATGATGTAATACGAGACTCGGATCATTATGGCAGATCATCGTCATGAGGCCGCTCAGCATCGACCATTTATGCGGCCGCAATCCTTCGGTATCCCCCTTCCGTTGCGTCGACAAAGGAGTCAGAAGGTCCTTCAGATACCAGACGCTTTATGGTGGAGGGCGGTCGCGAATCAGCTTAAGGACCACCCTCTTCATGAAGGAGCTAATACCTTGGTGGGACGTAGGCGGCGGGCTTGAAAGGTTCTGCGCCCGACAAGCGCCAGCGAACATTGGAAATGCCTAAACGCTCCGCGAGGGGTTTGCTGACACGCCTGACCTTTTCTCGACCGAACTTCGGAATCCGGCCCACGCCCGCATCGCAACTCGCCCAATGCCATGCCTCAGCGTTATTCATGATGTCTAAGCGAATGATGAAAGACTTCGGCACTCCATATATTTCGTAATCGATGTACAGCATGGCTGAGGGCATCGTTATTTCTCCCGGTGAGGAGTTACTGAGTACTTGGAGGGCTTTTAATTCAATCCGTCTGACGAGGCTGGACGTGGGCGCCGAGGTGCATACCTAATCCAGCCTTGGCGATGAACAACAGGCCTACAAACCCGGCAAAGCTATCGATGGTCGGCGCGGTAGCCAACGGAAAATTGAGTCATCGTTGATTCCGTGGCCGGAGCGGCAATGGATTGCTAGGGCTGCCGACGGCGGTGACTTTTTCCTGCGTTCCAGAATTGTTGCGGTGGCGGTTGCGGTATGTGACGACGGCTCGAACGCGATGCAGTGGACCGTCAGAAATTTGTAAACAATTTCGGATAAAAGTCCTTCCTTAAAGAGATGTTTACAACACCATATAGCGGTCATCCTCGCCTTCCTAGGGCCCGTCGCTCAGTTGTCAATAAGTGTTCAAGCTGCGGTTCGGCAATCGCAATATGCATGGCGATCTGCTGCGCTTGCCCCCATTGTAAGTCGGGCTGGAGCCATACCAACGCATCTTCGCGGGTAAAGGCCAGCACTCTTTGCTGCTCGCTGACGATCTCGCCGTAGGTCACTAGGGCAAGGCCATCGCAACCATTTGGCGTTTCACTGGCCTGGGCTAGGGCCGCAAGGAATATCGGTGACGATTGGCGGGAGGTCGTATAGCTGAGGCGGCGGGACGGTGCAGTCACGTCAGGTTCTGACGCTTCATACCAACCATCGACCGCTATCAAGACTCTGCCATCGCGCTTGACCCGGTCAAAGACCTTGGAGCGCATCACCAGGTGCAAGGGCAGGTGGGTCAGCGGCGGCATCGTGCCCATCGACCAGACAGGCGACCACCCCCAGCGCACCTTGATGCACTCCAGCCGCCCGCCACGGTTGCGTATGGCGCTGACCTGCATGTTCGGCTTGATCACGCTTTGTCGCTCATGCAGCGCGGGCGCCGCCGCGGCGTGAAGACTGTCGGCGGACAAGCTTGATGAGTTGGCACTGAAGGGCTCGCGCTGGGCAAAGAACGCCAGGGAATCCTTGGAAGAGACAGGCTGAACGAAACATTCACACATCGCGAAAACTCCCAGGCAGATATTGACTACACCCCGCCGTTGAAGCCGCAAAAAACCAGTCGTCTTGAGTCGGTTGCGGCGATGTTATGTAGCTCCGAGCCGGCGCGCCAGCCCTTGGTTCGAAAATCCTTGTCCCGACCTGATGAGCGGAAAATCAAGCGGCATTTCATCCACTTATGCGACCGCTCATCGTCTGCGTGGAGAGCTGCGCATTTCTCCAGGGTCGTTCGTTTTGTGCCCCAGCGCCGTTGCTTCGACGGTGCTTCGCGTGGCCTCTGATGAAGGAGATCGACCCATGACCAAAATCGATAATCTGCTGGATAACAAAGGGACTCCCCTCGACAAGCAGACCTTTACCTGGCGTGAGCTGGCCGGCAAACCGATCAGCAAACTGGACGACGATGCGTTCACCCGTGTGCGGGTGATATTGATGAACGGCGTCGAGTCCGACGCCCTGCGCCTCAAGCATTTCGGTGCGCGTTTCCACAAGGAGCTGCAACTGCCCCTGGCTCAGGTCAGGCGTGCCGAACACCATCAGATGACGGCCATCAACTGGTTGCTGTCGGCGGATCATTCCCCCCTGGAAACCACCGTGGCCTACGAACAGGTCGCCATCGAAGTCACCGCCGCGGTGGCCCAGAACGAGCCGGATCCTTACCAGGCGCAGACATACCGCTTCGGTTTGCTGGAAGATTTCGACGACCTCTACCGTTACGCCGCGATGCTTGATCGCCTGGAAGGCAAGGACGCCAATAACATCCTGCAAGGCTACTCGGACATCGTGCCCGGCCGGCCCACCAGCGAGCAGCGCCCCCGGCGATGACCTCCGAGACAACTATCAGAAGGACAGCGCCGCACTGATCACCAAAATCCATGCCGCGCTGATTACCGGCGCGGAATACCAGACCCACGATTACTATATGAACATCGGCCAACTGTTCGCCGACCCGGTGGCGCGGGCGTTGTACGCCGAGATTGCCTCGGTGGAGGAACAGCTGCCTGAGGGCATACCGCCTGGGAATAATCAGCCAGCCTTGTCTTGGCGGATTACCCTGCCAATTGACGGGGCCTACATAAGCCGCTTCCAGTGCCGTCAGAACGCAGGACGCTTCCGCCGAAGCTGGCTGGTAGGTGTGAGCCAAGAGGCGTATCCTACGAGTGCTTGCTCCGAGACTTGTTGGCCTACAGCCTTCCCTTGGAGACATCTGATAGCCCGCCGCCGAGGCGGGCTTCTTTGTAACAATATCCATAAGGCAGCGCCGTTGGTTAGCTAGCTGCCCAAGCTAGGCTCCGCCAGAGCGCATGCTCGTCATGAGCGGTCTACCCGTCTCCTGGGCGAAATACGCCTACGCAGCCACTGCTTCGCAGGATGCTGCATAGGCCATCCAGGCCTCTGCGCAATGCTGACAGTGGTCTGCCTTATGCTCACCGCACTCCTCCCCGCAAGCGCGGAAAATCCTGGCGCACAGCGCACAATGGGCTTTGGCGAGTATGCTTTCTCGTGCCATCAAGGTAGCCGCAAGCTTGCACATCTCTGCGCAATCCCTGTCCGCCTTGATGCAGTCGGCCATCATTGATACGTCCTGTTTCTTCCAGGCAGGCTCACGCGCAGTATTCTCAGGCCAGCGCACAAGGCAGGCATTACAAGATGTATTCTTGAATTCAGCATTAAGGGGTTGGGGCTGCACCGACCAACCGCTTGGAGGCTTGGAGGCTGATGAGAAAAGTTGTGACACCCTCCGACGAAGTACACCAGATTCGTCCGCTGTGAGCCTCAATGATGGAGCGTGTTATCGACAGACCCAGGCCAGCATTGCTCGGCCCGCCTTCTCGCCTGGCTGGATCTGCTCGATAGAACCGGTCGAAGATCTTGGCAATGTGCTGGGGATCGATGGTTACCCCGCTGTTACGCACGGAAAGCGTCACGGTTTCAGGTGTTTGCTCGATCTGCACTGATATCTCATTGCCTTCCGGGGTGTAGCGCAACGCGTTCGATAAAAGGTTGGAAAGCGCTCGGTCAATCATCAGGCGATCGCCACGAACCTTGCCACGACCTTTGAGGGTCAGCTGAATGCCACGGTCCTCAGCCAGGAACTGGTAGTACTCGAACAGCTTGGATACAAGCTCGGAGAGCTCCACATCAATCTGCTCAGGCACGATCAGACCGTTATCCGCCTTGGCGAGGAAAAGCATGTCGTCGATCATGCGCGACATGCGCTTGAGGTCTTCAAGGTTCGAGTAGAGGTTTTCCTCATAGGCATCCAGGCCACGCTTCTTGGCGAGCACCACTTCGGTATGGGTCAGTAGGTTGCTGACCGGCGTTCTCAACTCGTGAGCGATATCGGCAGAGAAGTTGGACAACCGAACGAATGCATCCTCCAATCGTCCCAGCATCCCGTTGAAAGACAGGATGAGCTCCTGAAGCTCTAGCGGTACGGGCTCCAGGGGAATGCGCTCGCGGAGTGATCTTGCCGACATCCCGGTCGCCACTTTGGTGATTTGCCCAACAGGCCGAAGCCCACTCTTGGCCACGACCCAGCCCAAGCCTGCGCTCACAATCGCGCTGATCACCAAGCCGATGCCGAACCACCATTGCAGGGTGACAAAGAAATGGGCGTGAGTGGTGACATTGAGCATCAGCACGGCAGTCACTGGTTCAGGCTCGCCTGTCATGGTCAGCTGGGCGGTAATGCCGCGGAAGTTCTGCGATTCATCCTGCCATTCCCAGACCGCACCCCGATGCGCCTGCTCGAACCCCTGAGGAATTTGGGAGGCTTTGGGGTCTGAAAAAAGGACCGTTCCGTCAGCCTTGGTGATTTTCACCGACAGATCTTGATGTGCGCCGAGCAATGCCCGCAGCTGCTGCTCCTGATCGTCTAGCCCGCCTCGCGCTGCTGAGATGGACAGGATATGACGCGTTGACTCCAGCTTTTCGGAAAGCGCCTGCTCATCTAGCATCCGGAAATGGTGCTGGCTGAGTCCATAGAAAGCCACGCCAGCAACCATCAGGACAGCAGTCACCGCGAACATGAACATCAGGGTCAGTCGCTTGACGAGCGATGATTGCGGTCGCATCACTCGGACACATCCATCATGTAGCCCATGCCTCGGGCGGTATGGATGAGCTTTGGCGCGAAGTCGTCATCAATCTTGGCCCGCAGTCGACGAATCGCGACCTCGATCACGTTGGTGTCACTGTCGAAATTCATGTCCCAGACCTGAGAAGCGATCAGCGACTTGGGGAGCACCTCGCCGCGTCGGCGCATGAGCAGCTCCAACAGGGAAAACTCCTTCGCAGTAAGGTCGATCCGCTTGCCGTTTCGCGTAGCTCGACGCTTGAGCAGGTCTACCTCAAGGTCTGCCATCTTCATGGTGGTTTGAGCAGAACCACCGTTGCCTCTGCGCAGCAACGTGCGAACCCGAGCCAGCAGCTCCGAGAACGCAAAGGGCTTCACCAGGTAATCATCAGCGCCCAGCTCCAAACCTTTCACGCGGTCGTCTACGCCGTCTCGGGCCGTCAAGAAAAGGACCGGCACATCCTGACCCGCTGCACGGATCTTGCGCAGGACCTCCCAGCCGTCGAGCCCCGGCATCATCACGTCGAGGATCAGCAAGTCATACGCTTCGCTCTGTGCCTGTTGCAGGGCGTCAGTGCCTGTCATCACCCGGTCAACGGTGAAGCCAGCTTCTGTCAGGCCTTGCTGGAGGTAGACACCGGTTTTCGGCTCATCTTCGGCTACGAGTAATTTCATCTGCTCTCATCCATGCGGGGTGCATCTCCAGTTTGCAGGAAAAAAGACGCCCCACCAGAAGCTGACGGAAAAGTAATGTCGAGATCAGTTTTCTGACAGCACCGCGAGGCTAACTTGACCCTGTACCTGACGCCATGAGGCGCAGAACCCACTGAGGATCTCCAGATGAACATGGTTAAAGCAATTTTGATGGTCGTTACCTTCGGCATGGCAGGCATCGCCCTGGCAGAGGGCGGCGCGGACCGGGCTTTTGCGCGGATGGAAGCGGCTCGCCAAAGCTCCATGCAGGCCTACCAGGTTGCGCAGGAGAAGAAAGAGCAGGCGCCAGTCGCCGCCCAGCCCAGTAAGCACGCGGGCCACGAAAACTGCTGATCCGAGCTTACAGAAAATGTAATTACCCCGGAATCTGAATTATGGCAGTTTCAGACTACGGCCTCTCATCAGCCTCGCGCAGTGGCGAAAGTCTACGAGACTGGTGAGAGCTCCAATGAACCCAAGGGCTGCGCCATCGGCAGCCTGGATATCAGCGATCTACCTGACTGGACGCAACGGCATGCAAAGCAAAACCACGAGACGATCTTTCGTCAAAGGCCTGGCCGCTACCGGACTTCTGGGTGGGCTCGGCATGTGGCGCGCGCCGGTCTGGGCCGTGACCAGCCCTGGCCAACCGAACGTGCTGAGCGGCACGGACTTCGATCTGTACATCGGTGAGCTGCCCGTCAACATCACGGGTGCAGCTCGTACGGCCATGGCCATCAACGGCTCAGTGCCAGGGCCGATCCTGCGATGGCGCGAAGGCGACACCGTGACGCTGCGCGTACGCAACCGGTTGAAACAGGACACCTCCATTCACTGGCACGGCATCATCTTGCCCGCCAACATGGACGGTGTGCCGGGCTTGAGCTTCCACGGCATCGCTCCCGATGGCATGTACGAATACAAGTTCAAGGTCCACCAGAACGGTACTTACTGGTATCACAGTCACTCAGGCTTCCAAGAACAGTCCGGGGTCTATGGGGCTTTGGTGATCGATGCCATGGATCCGGAGCCGTTTGTATATGACCGTGATTACGTCGTCATGCTCAGCGACTGGACGGATGAAGACCCGGCGCAGGTGCTCTCCAAACTCAAGAAGCAATCCGACTACTACAACTTCCACAAGCGCACAGTTGGCGACTTCGTTGACGATGTGAGCGAGAAAGGCTGGTCGGCCGCTGTAGCGGATCGGAAGATGTGGGCTGAAATGAAGATGAGCCCCACCGACCTCGCTGATGTGAGCGGGTATACCTATACCTACCTCATGAACGGCCAGGCTCCGAACGGCAACTGGACGGGAATCTTCAAGCCCGGCGAGAAAATCCGCCTGCGCTTTATCAACGGCTCGGCCATGACCTATTTCGATGTCCGGATTCCTGGGCTCAAGATGACGGTTGTGGCTGCCGACGGCCAGTACGTCAAACCCGTATCGGTCGATGAGTTTCGGATCGCCGTTGCGGAAACCTACGATGTCATCGTCGAACCTGAAAACGAGCAGGCCTATACGATCTTCGCGCAGTCCATGGACCGTACCGGGTACTCCCGAGGCACCCTGGCAGTTCGTGAAGGCTTGCAAGCGCCCGTGCCGGAGGTAGATCCGCGCCCGATCATCGCTATGAGCGACATGGGCATGGACCACGGCAGCATGGGCGGAATGGATCACGGCAGCATGGCTGGCATGGACCATAGCAAGATGGCTGGGCTGGACCATGGCAGCATGGCCGGCATGGATCACAGCAAGATGGCTGGGATGGGTCATGAGGGCATGGCCGGCATGAGCGGTGCAATGCAGAGCCATCCAGCTTCCGAGACCAACAACCCGTTGGTCGATATGCAGACCATGTCGCCGACCCCGAAGCTGAACGATCCGGGAATCGGCCTGCGCAACAACGGGCGCCGAGTACTGACCTACGCCGATTTGCGGAGCACCTTCATCGATCCCGATGGTCGAGAGCCTGGACGCACAATCGAACTGCACCTTACCGGCCACATGGAGAAGTTCGCGTGGTCGTTCGACGGTATCAAATTCTCCGACGCTGAACCGCTGCGATTGAAATATGGCGAGCGTCTTCGCATCACCTTGGTCAACGACACCATGATGACTCACCCCATCCATCTCCACGGTATGTGGAGTGATCTGGAGGACGAGAACGGCAACTTCATGGTTCGCAAGCACACTATCGACATGCCACCTGGCTCAAAACGAAGCTATCGCGTCACCGCAGGTGCCTTGGGACGTTGGGCCTATCACTGTCACCTACTGTTCCACATGGAAATGGGCATGTTCCGAGAAGTCCGTGTGGACGAATGAACTGGAGATCTGAGATGAGCAAACCAATGAAACGAAGCGCCTTTTTCTTTTCTGCTGCGATGGTAGGCATGCTGGCTGTTTATGCCCCGGCGTCGTGGTCCAGGGACAACCATGATCAGCACTCCCAGAAATCCACCGAGGCAGGCAAAGCCAAAGGCTCGCAGGACAAGCAGGGCCAGGGGATGAACCATGAAGGCATGGACCATGGTTCCATGGAAGGTATGGATCACGGCTCGATGAAAGGGATGGACCATGGCTCGATGGAAGGCATGGACCACGACAAAATGATGGAATCGCATGGCAGCGACAAAGCTAAGGCAGGGAAAGATGGCCAATAGCTTTGGGCGGCCTTCGCTGCTGGCCCTGACTGTTTTAATCGGCATGCTGGGCGTAACGCCCAGCTTCGCCGCTGAAGAAATGGATCACTCGGGCATGGATCATTCGAAAATGGGGCACGGTTCCATGCAAATGGATGCTGCTCCGTCCGAAGCGATGCCGGCGATGGATCACAGCAAGATGGTGGTGAGCAAACAGCAGAAACAGACTGCCCCTGTTGATCACAGCCAGATGGGGCATGCTCAAAGCCAGAGCAAATCCAGCCCGGTGGACCATAGCAAGATGGACCATGGAAACATGAAGGGCATGGATCACGGTTCGATGAAGGGCATGGACCATTCCCAGATGAACCATGGTTCAGCGACTTCTCCAACCACAACGAGCCGCACGCCGATTCCAGTGCTCACTGATGCCGACCGCGAGGCAGCCTTTCCGCCTTTGGGTGGCCACCAGGTGCACGACAGCGGAATCAATAGCTTCTTCCTGTTGGACCAGCTCGAATACCAGGACTCCGATGAGGGCAGCACCCTGGCCTGGGACGCATCAGGCTGGATAGGCGGCGACATCAATCGACTCTGGGTTCGTTCGGAAGGCGAGCGCACAAATGGGTTAACCGAAGACGCTGAGCTGCAATTGCTGTACGGGCGCGCGGTCAGTCCCTGGTGGGATGTGGTCGCCGGAGTCCGTCAGGATTTCAAACCGGAATCACCCCAGACCTGGGCAGCCTTTGGTATTCAGGGCATGGCCTTGTATGACTTCGAGGCCGAAGCCACGGCGTTCATCGGCGAGAACGGCCAGACTGCTGCGCGTCTTGAGGGAGAATACGACATCCTGCTGACCAATCGCTTAATTTTGCAGCCCACGGCCGAGGCGAACTTCTATGGCAAGAACGATCCTGAGCGCGGTGTTGGCTCGGGTCTGGCCAATACCGAAGTCGGGCTGCGTCTACGGTATGAAATTATCCGCCAGTTTGCCCCGTATATAGGCGTGACCTGGAGCCGCTCCTACGGCAACACCGCTGACTTCATCCGAGACGAGGGTGGAGATGTTAATGAGGCACGCTTCGTTGCCGGTATCCGGATGTGGTTCTGAGAATTCCAACATGAAAAGAACAATTACAACGCTGCTCGTGGCCGGTGCTGTCGGAAGTGCTGCGGTTTTGGGCACGGCGTATTTCGGCTTGGTGAATGTCGGAGCCGATGATCCTCACTTTCCGGCTGTTCATTCGTTTCTCGCCATGGCTCGCGACCGGTCGATAGAGGTTCGAGCGCGAGACATTGTAGTGCCTGACCTCAAGGACGCGGCGTTGATCAAGGCAGGAGCAGGCAACTACAACGCCATGTGCATTGGGTGCCACCTCGCCCCAGGCGTTGAGAAGACTGAACTAAGCCAAGCGCTATACCCGTCGCCACCTGACCTCACCAAGGTGGGTGGCGGAGGCGATCCGGCCGCCGCATTCTGGACGATCAAACACGGTATCAAAGCCACCGGCATGCCCGCTTGGGGCAAGAGCATGGGTGACGAGTACATCTGGGGAATCGTCGCGTTCCTGGATCAACTGCCCCAAATGAATCCGGAGCAGTACGAGGCTTTGGTGGCCACGAGCGGTGGCCACCAGCACGGCGGCGGTGAAAGCGATATGCATAACCATGAGGGTCAGCACGGCGTAAGCGGTAATGCCGAGCATGGCGATCACGACGAAGCGGCAGACGACGATCATGCCCAGGCATCTCACGACCATGGAGCTGCACCCGCAGGCCCCGCTCAAGCGGCAGATCATCACGGTGACCACAATGCGGCCGAAGCCCATCCGGATGCCCACCCGCAATCGTCGCCAAAGACGCATGTTCACAAAGACGGTAAGGAACACACTCCTGCCAACTAACCGGATACTCGTTCGTCTAGCCGCTATCGCTGGGCTGCTGGTGACCTCGAGGGCCTACGCTGCCGAGCCATTGTCCATCGACGTTCACCGAGACGCGAACTGCGGTTGCTGCAAGAAATGGATCGCGCACCTGGAAGCCAATGTTTCAAAGTGACCGACCATGTTGAGACGGACATGAGCGCAGTGAAACAGAAGCTGGGCGTAGCGCCACGGTTAGCGTCCTGCCACACAGCCGTGATTGACGGAAAGTTTGTTGAAGGTCACGTGCCAGCTGAGCAGATTCGAGATCTCAGGGGGCGGAACGATCTGGTCGGGATCGCCGTACCGAGAATGCCAGCTGGATCCCCAGGCATGGAGGTTGATGGCGTAAGCCACGCCTACCAAGTCATTGGTTTAACCAAAAGCGGCGAGGACCAAGTAGTAGCCAACTATCCAGCCAAATAACGCGCCGACCATGAGGACGGCGGTAGGCTGACGCCGTCCTTTGTACCCCCGCTGGAAAGGCTTCATCAGCTCAACATGACGAGACAGAGCGCTTGCAAAGGGCAGCTAATCAGATTCACGGCACTCGCGGACTGGCTTGAGTACGATATCGCCATTGATGAGCTCGATGAAGAGTCTGTCGCCCGTCGTGAGCCCGAGCTCGCGCAGAATATCGTCGGGTAATTCCACAATCACATCGCCGGAGCCATCGCCGGGATCAAGGCACTTTACCGTGGTGCGCGCTGATTCAGTCATTGGGCTCTCCTGCCTAAGCTATCAATCCTCATCGTACTCCACGAGTCATGAAAGCCGGTAACCAGGCGATCAATCGCCGGAATTGACGCTTCAACCCGGCTTTTTACCAGCGTAAGTCTGCCCGCTCGGTCCGTGCTCAGTTCTGGCCCCGGCAACCGATACCAGCGGTCCGGTACTCAAGGATTTTCAGGTCCCCGCTGGAATCCTCATAGTTCATCTGTGCTGCCATCACGTCACAGCTCGCCTTGGTCGATGTCATGCTGATCACCTTCGCCACGTCGAGCCGCATCCCGTAGACCTCAACGTGCGGTGCGAACTCAAGTAGGCTGCGTGGTTGTGCACGTCGCGGATGAAGCTGATGTCGACGTGAGCCAGCGGGCGCTCGATCCAGTCTCGGTTGTATCCGCGTCCGGTCATTTCTGTCGAGAACAGGGGTCGCAAGCCGTGTGGCGACTGCCAACCGATCAATCCATACGACTCCGAGACGTTGTTTGCTAGCATGTGCCGAATGGTATTGTGGGGTCGCTGCGGTTCCTGAAGAAGTAGCCCAGGTGTCTGGCGAGTGGCGGCCATCCGCAGGTTTAAGATGCTTTTGATTACCATCCCCAGGTGATCCTTGCCGGGCGGCGAATCAATGATGGCATGGGCAAGTGGATCGTCGAGAAAACCATCAAGCTGCTGATCTCCTCCAACCGTGTGGTGAAGGGCTCGACGATCAATGTGATGGGAATCACGTTCAAGGAAAATTGCGCAGATGTGCGCAATTCGAAGGTTCACGACATGATCGTCGAATTGCGAGCCTATGGCGTCAACGTCCATGTGAATGACCCACTGGCCGACCCGGCGACGGTCATGCGTCAGTACGACTGCGCATTGAGCAGTTGGGAACAGCTGCCCGCAGGCGATGCGCTGATCGTGGCTGTGCCGCATGAGGCCTATCGGCGCACCTCATTGCAGCAAATGCGCACCAAGTTATTGCCCGGGGCGTGTGTGATTGATGTCAAGGCTGTCCTGGATCGGGAGTCCTACGAGGCCGAGGGTTATCATTTCTGGCGTCTGTAAACCGGTGGGGCAACTGTCGGCATGACCAGCCCGCAGGCCACTGCAGCACTGACGGCCTGTTGGCGACTCACCGAACCCAGCTTGCGTCGGGCATTGAGCAGGTGGAAGTCGATGGTGCGCTCGGAACAGGTCAGGATGTGGCTAATCTCCCAAGAGGTCTTGCCGACGCTGGCCCAATACAGGCAGTCCAACTCCTTGGGCGTGAGGTCCTGGCAGGGTTGGGCAGGAACTTACAACTGATGGCGCATTCCGGCGAGCAGGTAGGGGATGAGCATGAACAGTTGATAAACGGCAGGGTTGGAAAAGCCCTCCTGTTCGGTGATCTGGGTGTCATCGAAAGCCACACTCAGTGTTCCCCTGAGCAGCTCGTAGCGCAGCGGGATGCTCAGGCCGCTGCGCAGGCCGTGTTGCTCGCGTTGTTGCCAGAAGTGCCGGGAACGTCCACGGGCGCGCCTGCGCTCGCTGTCCCAGAAAAAAGGTAGCAGTTCGCGTCGACAGTGCCTGAGTATCGGGTCGATCTCGATCAACCCGTCACCGCGATAGTGTTCCAGCCAGCGTTTGGGAAAGGTGGCGATGAGGCCGGCGAGAGGGTCGGTATCCCTCGGTGCTGCCGGTCCCAGGCTGATGAGGTAGCTGCCGAAGCCGAGCTGACGCAGCACTTTGTTCAGCAGGCGCTCCCAATCGCAACGGTTAGCATCTTTAGTGCCTGAGTATCGGGTCGATCTCGATCAACCCGTCACCGCGATAGTGTTCCAGCCAGCGTTTGGGAAAGGTGGCGATGAGGCCGGCGAGAGGGTCGGTATCCCTCGGTGCTGCCGGTCCCAGGCTGATGAGGTAGCTGCCGAAGCCGAGCTGACGCAGCACTTTGTTCAGCAGGCGCTCCCAATCGCAACGGTTAGCATCTTTGGCGAGACTCATGAAGGCGGTCAGCGGTGCGGTACGCCCGGCCTGGTTCCGGCTGCAGACGGGGGAGTTGTGTTCGTCCATAAACGAGTCGCTCTTGTTATAGCGGGAATGAAACAGCTGGAGTACGGAAAAGAAGGGGAGTGCGCCCCTTCTGGCGGATCACTGGTGCACGTAACACTTGATGAAACTGCGAAACAGGTCCAGGCCGTTTTCGGTCAGGATGCTCTCAGGGTGAAACTGCACACCTTCCACTGGCAGGTGGCGATGACGCTCGATCTTGATGCACAGGCCAATACCACTCATTACTTAACTGGCTTGACTGGCGACGATGCGCCGGTCGGCATTGCTGATTTCTTCAAACAAACACTGTCTTCAGGGCTGGCAGCCAAGAATAATCGCGTTCGTATTTTTGAGACTGTCCATGACAATTTGCACATTATCGCTGCCAGCAGCGAGCTAGCGGACCTACAGCAAAAGCTTGAAGCAAAATTCAAAATCAACAAATGTCGTCGACTGCTGGAAGAGCTTGCACAGGATTACGACCGTATCTACATAGATACGCCGCCCGCGATGAATTTCTATACCTTCAGCGCTCTGATTGCGTCCGATGCTGTTCTGATCCCATTGACTGCGACACTTTCGCCCGCCATGCCCTCTATCAGATAATGGCCCAGGTTGAACAGCTCAAAGCTGACCATAATGAGTTACTGGTCTTGAAGGCATTGTCATCAATCAATATTCGAACACAGCTGGGTTTCATCGTACGACGGTCGAGGAGTTGATCGATGTAGGGCTGCTGGTGCTTCCGGTTTACCTGAGTAGCTCGGTCAAGATGAGAGAGTCACATGAGCGGTGCCTGCCCCTGATTAACCTGGCGCCTAACCACAAGCTAACTGCCCAGTTTGTCGAACTGCTCCACAGGTCGGAGGCCGGGCACCACTAGAGTGGCGGGCTTTTTGTTGCGGTGGGATGGTCATGCTGGATTGATTGCTGAGATTGCCAAGCGGCTGCGCTCTGTGAGTTTTCAAGCCTGTCGGGCTAGCGGGATGTCTCCAAAGATGTGTTTGGCGAGGCTTTTTAATCCAGGTTCCCCTCGATAGTCGCTTCTCACCAGTCCCACCACTGCGAATGACTCCCCGGTCTCACCGGCCACCGAGAGTGAGGCAGTACCGTCGGCGCAAAGGACACATTTTGACCGTGCAACCTGGTAGTAAGCATGCCAAGGCGTCCTCTCTTTCGACCAGAATGTCGTTACCGACTCCGCCGCTCATTAAGTTTGTCCATGGCGCGTTGATCGGACTCGTTACGACCCTTTTGCTAATCGACCGATACCGATAGACAGTCGGCTTATGACCAACGTAGCTCAATAGCTTGAAATGACCTGGACGGCAAGTGGTGAGTTTGCTGCGCATCAAATACGAGCAGGCCCCGCAAAGTGCGGAGACTGTCCAAACGATTCGATCAGCAGCTCTGCAAGCATCCGTATCTTCCGTGCCGGATGCTGACCTGGCGGACGGACCACATAGGCGCCCGCCGGTGGCGGTGGGAACCGGGTCATGATCGGCACCAGCGCCCCTGAGGTCACATGCTCGTAGGTCAGGCAGTCCGGAAGGTACGCGACGCCGAGCCCTGCGGACGCGGCAGCCACGATCGCTATGCCGTTGTCCGCCTTGAAGCGCCCCTGGGGACGAACCGTGATGATCTTATTGCCATCCATGAATTGCCACGCTTCGGTGCCCTGCATGAGCGCCTCGTGCGTGGCGAGTTCCTCCGGTGACTCGGGTGCCCCATGCGCTTTTATATAGCTTGAACTTGCGACGAGTTTCGTGTAGATCGGGCCGATACGCCTTGCGATCAGATTGGAGTCCGGAAGGTAACCGACGCGTATCCCACAATCGAAACCCTCGGCAATGAGGTCAACGAAGCGATCGCTGTAGCAGGTCTGGATATGGAGTTCGGGGTGGCGGCGCGCCATTTCCGCGAGCATAGGCGCGAAATGAGTGGGACCAAAGGACAACGGCGCCGCAACGCGCAAGCGGCCGCGAAGGGGGCCCTGCGGCAGGATCGTTTCCTTGGCCACCTCAATCTCGGCGCAGACCCTGGCTGCATAGTCTCGAAACGTCGCCCCCGCTTCAGTAACGGCAGCCCCGCGAGTGGTCCGTGCAAGCAGTTGGATGCCTAGTTCCGCCTCAAGCCGAGCGAGCCGGCGACTGACGATCGACTTGGACACGCCAAGCCGCAGCGCTGCTGGCGAAACCCCTCCCGCATCGGCCACTTCGACGAATGTTTGCAGCTCTTCGATATCCAAATCGGCGTTCCCCTTTGTGCGACACAGCTAGCCTCGGGATGCTACTACTGCGGCAAAATTCGCAACAGCATAATCCTTGCTCCGGGCAACGTCGCCGCTGGCGTACGTTTCCCGGAAAAACCAATCCACTAACAATATCAGTAGACGCGTCGTCACCGTCGCGCCCGGCCACCCGAGCATGCACTGGCCCTCCGACATGCGTGCATCACAACTGAGAACAGGGACTACACATGACAAGCGAGACGATCCGCAATCCCCATACCGACCACCTCCTGACCCCCGAAAATTCGGCGCTGATCATCATCGATTATCAGCCGATTCAGGTTTCCTCGATCCGCTCGATGCCTCGCGACGAGCTGGTTTTCAACATCACCAGCGTTGCCAAGGCAGCCGTCAACTACAACCTCCCGATCATTCACTCAACGGTCAACGTCGGTACCGGCCGTAACAAGCCGCCAATTCAACAGCTGCAGGACGTACTCGGCCATCTGCCGACTTATGACCGCACGACCATCAACAGCTGGGAGGACATCGAGTTCAAGCAGGCAGTGAAAGCGCTCGGCCGCCGCAAACTCATCATGACCGCGCTCTGGACCGAAGCCTGCCTGACCTTCCCGGTACTGGATGCGATTCAGGAAGGTTACGAGGTCTATGTGCCGGTCGACGCGGTCGGCGGCACCTCGCCCGCCGCGCACGAAGCGGCCCTGCGCAGAATCGAGCAGGCAGGCGCGAAACTCATCAGCCGCGTGCAGATGTACTGCGAGCTCCAGCGTGACTGGGCACGCGAGTCGACTGTTCCTTGCTTCATGGGCGTCTTCGAGAACTTCGACGGTTTTAACGCCGAGAAAGCTCTATAGAAGACACAACTCAAGAAGGTGCAAATAGAGTGGAGGTGGCGCTTGCAAAAGCGCCACCTCCACTCTGAGTGGGGGCCATGAGTGTAGTGGTCTAATGAAACCGGACACCCATTTAGGCGAGAATGCTCGCCAGATCGAGGTGTCAGATGACCAAACAACGCCGCTCCTTTACCCCTGAATTCAAGCGCGAGGCTGCCGACCTCGTGCTCAAGCAAAACTACAGCTACATCGAAGCCAGCCGTTCACTCGGTATTGGCGAGTCAGCGTTGCGCCGCTGGGTTGACCAGGTTCAAAAAGAGCGCCAAGGCGTCACTCCGCAGAGCAAGGCGCTGACCCCAGAGCAGCAGAAAATCCAGGAACTTGAGGCCCGGATCGCTCGGCTTGAGCGAGAGAAATCCATATTAAAAAAAAGGCTACCGCGCTCTTGATGTCGGAAGATCACGAGCGTTCGCGCTGATTGACCAGTTGAGCGCCCATGAGCCGGTCGATTGGCTGTGCAATGTGTTTGACGTGACCCGCTCGTGTTACTACGCCCAGCGCCTGCGGCGCCGCACGCCCGATGTTGAACGGCTTCGATTGCGTAGTCGCGTCAGTGAGCTGTTCTCGCAAAGTCGCAGCGCTGCAGGCAGTCGCAGCATTCCCTCGCTGATGCGTGAAGATGGTGAGCAACTAGGTCGATTCAAAGTGCGTAGTTGATGCGCGAGCTTGATTTAGTCAGCAAACAACCCGGCTCACACGCTTACAAAAGAGCGACGCTAGAAAGACTCGATATCCCGAACACATTGAACCGCGAGTTCGAGGTGCCAGCGCCCAATCAAGTCTGGTGCGGCGATATCACCTACATTTGGGCGCAAGGAAAATGGCATTACCTGGCTGTCGTCCTAGATCTGTGTACGCGCCCGGATCGTGGGTTGGGCGTTGTCGGAAAACCAGACGCTGAGCTGGTGATCAAGGCGCTGAACATGGCCTACGAGCAGCGTGGCAGGCCTTCGGATCTGCTATTCCACTCGGACCAAGGATCGCAATATGCAAGTCGACTCTTTCGCCAGCGGTTGTGGCGATACCGCATGCGCCAGAGCATGAGTCGACGAGGAAACTGTTGGGATAACGCCCCGATGGAGCGCGTATTCCGCAGCTTGAAAACAGAATGGATACCGATCGTGGGTTATCGAACTGCACAGGAAGCACAGCGCGATATCAGCCATTTTTTGATGCATCGCTACAACTAGATTCGGCCTCACCAATTCAACGATGGCTTGGCGCCAGCGCGCGCCGAGAAAAAGCTTAACGTCGTGTCCGGGATTAGTTGACCACTACAAGCGTCGCTCGGGAGCCTATTGAGGGGGCGAGCGATAACGGAGTTCAATCCAGCAATGAGTCGGCGGCTAACCCTGCAGAAACGTCCTATTTGCACAAAGCCATCGGTATAAGCGACCGCTTATCTATCTGGTGAATTTCCATCTCAATCTTCAGGTCTCTACTGTTCTATGCGCTGCGGGAAAGATCATGTCTCCGGAAATAGATGTGCACACACCAATATCCGCTCGGCCTGGTTCAGCCGGGCCAGGGCAGGGAGATCTCGATTGTCTGGTCATTGGTGCCGGGCCAGCTGGGTTGACGACAGCTGTGTACCTGGGTCGGTTTCACCGAAAGGTACTCGTTGCGGACGGCGGGCCAAGCCGTGCGAGCTTGATCCCGGTATCTCATAACTATCCTGGCTTCCCACCTGGCATCTCTGGCAGCGAGCTGCTTGCGCGCCTGCGCGAGCAAGCTAAGCGTTACGGCGCGCGAATTGAAGACGGGCGAATAGAATCTCTAATAAAGAATAGCACCGGGTTCATAGCTCAAATAAATGAAAGATCTGTGACCGCTCGCAGAGTCGTACTTGCTACCGGTATCGTTGACACGCTTCCGCATATGGAGCGGCCTTACGATGCAGTCGCACAAGCCATTATCCGGTTATGCCCGATCTGCGACGGATACGAGGTGAACGGTGACAACGTCGCGGTCTACGGGGAGGCGCAGTGCGCAATAAAACATGCGTTGTTTCTCCGCAGCTTTACTGATCGGGTGACAGTGCTTGTAAATGAAGATGTTCATGGCTGTGAGGACGCGATTGCCACAGCGCGTGATGCGGGAATAAAAATAGTACGCGACCGAGTTAAGCAGATCGAGGTCAGCAACAGGCAAGTGCAAGTGGCGACCTGCAATGGCGAATCGCTATGCTTCGACGTCGTCTACCCGTCCTTGGGATCGCATGTCTGCTCTGATTTGGCAATGCAGCTTGGCGCCGAGGCTAATGAGGAAGGAGCTCTGCGTGTTGATTCCCATCAGGGCACGTCTGTTTCCGGCCTGTATGCAGTGGGTGATGTGGTCGATTCGCTCAAGCAGATCAGCGTTGCCACAGGCCAAGCTGCTGTCTGCGCGACGGCAGTGCATAATAGCTTGGCGATGCGGTTGTGGAATCCTGAATAGCATAAACATATTTCGTGGGCTGGCCATTGTCGTAGCAGTAGGATTGTTTCCCACCAGTGCGCCTATACTCGCTCCGTCATGCACCAGAATTTTCCACTGACTGGCGCAGCGATTGGTGAATAGATAGGCACAGTGCGGCTGCGCCGCACCGAACACTGCCACCACTCCTGCCAGAGCAGTTTCGGTGCCGGCACGTATGTCCATGGGCTCGTAGCGAGCCAGATGCTGGTTCAGTCGTCGCGCAGCAAGCCAGATACCCACGCCGTCTTGCATCAGCACGTTCATCCGGTTGGCCCTGCAATTGGTGTACAGATAATGCAGACTGGACCGATACGCCTCAGGGTTCTATAACAGGAAGTTGTGATTATCGAGCGTATCGCACCATTGCTGGATTTTCAGCGCTTTGGCTTGTTCGCAACTCATGGGGTGCTTACTTGAAACTGTATGTTCATGCAGTATTCGAGACAAGGCATACGTGCGAGGGCTAAGCGGCAGGCTGCGTCGACGGCAGCTTTCGGCCCAGGCTGTGTGAAAACCATCAACACCCATTGAAACCTTGAAGTCGGTCCACAAATCGCGCGCCTGCATGAATCTAAGTCTGTGAACCTGCGGACAAATTTCAGCTTTCACATAGAAGCGCGGGCGTGTTTTTTACTTGGGGTTTTCACACAGCCTGGGCCAGAAGCGGACGTTCCAGATAACTCGCTTCAGGTATGACTGCCCTTCAGAATCGATGAATTTCAATCCGGCGACTTGTATCTGGCGGCGCCGAATATGTCTGGTTCGGATTGTTTTAATAAGCAGCAAGCCCCTCTATCGGTGTTTGCCTGGCGGGAAAAATGGGCCTTGATGTCCATAATTTATGCGCGCATGCGATTGGGAAACTATTAAGCAGTAGTCATGCTAAATGGGCTTAGCCTGAATTCGGACATGGCGCAGCTGATGATGTCGAGATTGCCTTAATAATACTTCTCAGCAGTGTACCGGGTGGATACAAACGAGTTGAAACTAATGTTTTTGAAAAGGATGTGTCCGTTCTGCTGTTGGGTAACCGGGGTGAAGTAGATCAGTATAGATTTGGTTAGGTCTTTCATTGACCACGGCTTTTGCAGATAAATGGTCGGAGAAGGAACGGTTTCTGGCATCAGCTCATAGCCGGACATGAGTATTGTTTTTGTTGATGGCCATTTGTTACTGATCATCCGTATAAAGTCCATTCCATTAATCTGACCCGGTAACCCGTAATCAACAATTGCAAGGCTACAAGGCTGTCTTGATTGCAGCAGATAAACCAACGCTTGATTGGCGGTCTCAAATGCTACTGTCTTCGCGCCTATTTCTTCTACGATCTGCTTTGTAAGCGCACGCAGATTTGAATCGTCTTCTACGACCACAATTTCGCCATCGATTTGTGGTAGCGCTTCCCAGTTAGCGGTCATAGCTGGCCTTACGCAGACGAATGGTTGATACGACAGTGTACGCTCAATCTGTCTACCATGCCTCGGCTCGTTTACTCCACCAGCCGCACTGTCGCGAAGAATCTCGGCGTTCACATAGGCCCGGCATCCGCTTGTAGGTGGGCGGGTTTTGAGTAGTCAAGTACGCAAAAAGGGCTGTGGAAGTAGTAATATTGGTAACCCTCGCCAACGCTTGCGATCCAAGATTCGCCACAGCCCGAACCCTAAAACCTTCTGGCGATGCGCTCCTTAATCTAGGAGACATGCAAAGGAGGCCACCTGTAGTGGTTAAAGCAAGGGCGCTGCTGGCCGATAACCCTGCAAGGATGCCAGGGATCGTAGGCGTTTAATCGACTGGGCCTACCTATCATGCAGCTTCTTCCCTTTAAGAGCTTTCGGGCAAAATTCGCGATTGTAGTGGCCCTCGCCGTGCTAGTCCTCACTTGCATTTTCGGTAGTGTCATTGGCGCCTCCGCCATTTCCCGCCACAAAGAACAGACAGGACATCACCTCGTTGAATATGCCGCCTCGATGATTGACCGCCTTGATCGTGACATGTACAGCCGCTCCAAGGAACTCGGCGTCTTGAGTGCGCTGGAGGCACTGCGCAACCCTGCTAACGTAGGTGAAGCAAGAAGTCCGCTCAACCACCTCAACGCCCAATTCCCGAGCTATTCATGGATTGGACTCACTAACGCTCAAGGAACGGTCGTTGCTTCGACCGGTCGTTTGCTTGAGGGCGTCAGCATTGCGCATCGGCCAGTCTTCATGGAAGGGCAGGACAAGACGTTTGTCGGCGACGTACACGAAGCGGTAATGCTTGCAAAGCTTTTGCCCAACCCTTCGGGGGAAGCAATGAAGTTTGTCGACATCAGCATGCCGGTACAGGATAAAGCCGGACGCTTTATCGGCGTACTGGCCACCCACCTTTCCTGGCAATGGGCCGCAGAAATAGGCCGAACCATGTTCGAGCCTCTGAAAAATAGCCTTCCGGGTTTAGAGTTTCTGGTCGTTAGCAAAGACGGGAATGTCCTGCTCGGCCCCAAGCACCTGATCGGCAAGCCAAGTGAGGCCGGCATAGCTCATAACAGTGAGATCCGATGGTCGGTGAATAAATGGCAGGATGGAAAAACCTATGTGGTGGGATCGGCTGAAAGCAAAGGACTTGATGGTTACCCTGGTTTGGGCTGGACCGTTGTAACGCGTCAGCCGGCAGAAGTCGCCTTTGCTGAGGCAAACGGACTCCGCGCAGAAATACTGCTTTGGGGGAGCATGTTGTCCATCGCTTTTGCTGTGATTGGATGGTTTGTGGCTGGTGTCATCACTGGACCGCTAAACCGAATAGCTGAGGCTGCTACGCTTCTCTCCGAAGGGCCGATGTAGACATTCCGCTGGTGAAGGGGAGTATTGAAGTAGAAAAGCTGAGCATGGTCATTCGACACTTGGTTGAAAGCCTGACGCAAAAGAAGGAGCAATTGGCGCTCATCAAAGGGGTAGCCTATCGCGATACGGTGACAGGTTTGCCTAATCGCGCCGCGTTGGAAAACTACGTCAAGAATATAGAAAGTGAGCCTGTTCACCGTCCTGCTTTTGGCGTGTTATGCCTGGATCTGGATGGTTTCAAACCAGTGAACGATCGTTTTGGACATGCCGTTGGGGATGCCCTGCTTCATGCTGTTGGGCTACGGCTCTTAGCAACCGTGCGCGATGGCGACATTGCGGTACGCCACGGCGGTGACGAGTTCGTGCTGCTGCTGCGGTTGAGGGCGGGCGAATCACTGGCAAACGTGCAGAGCGCAGCTCAACGCATCATTACAAAGCTCGCGGAACCGGTCCCGCTAGCAGGCGAGGTGATCAGGGTAGGCTGTAGCATCGGGGGAGCGCTGTGGACCGAGGGCGACTTCGCTGACGCATTGGGTAAGGCCGATGAAGCGTTGTATGCAGCTAAGCGGGCTGGCAAATCCCAAGCGCAGTTTCATGAGTCCGCAGGATATAAAAATGCCTTAGCCAGCGAGACTGAGCTGTAAAGGTCTAAAATAATAGTACTTCGCGTTCGACGATTGATTCCAAAATACCGTGGCATCGTGAGCCAGATTTTAATGCGCACCTATCTGCCAGGCTTAATCCGCAGCGTCCAGCAGTTAATCGTCCAAATCGATGTCTTGTGATAGGAGCTTCCCTACAATGACGACATCCAGTCAGCGTAGGTTCGCGATTAGCTCCCGTAGAACGGCGCTGTGTGAATTAAGCTCCTCTCTCGCAAGCTCGTATTCGTCCACCGCCTTGCTGCGCCCGTTGCATTTGCTGCGCTCCGCCAGCTGGTCCAGCAGCGTTTGCTTTTCATGCAGCGCTCGTATGGCCACCCAAAGAGCATCTTCCATTGTCTTGTTCTGGGATTGGAACAGCGCTGCAGCGGTGTAGCTATGACCGGTATGGCAACGATACCGCGGTGGCGAAGCGCCTATCTCCCACAGCGCGCCCCCGCATTCGGGGCAAGACATTCCTGATGCGGCGCCTACCTGAGATACAGCGTTTGGGGCTCCCGCGCTCAAATCGAAGGTGAGCTCATTCTCGGTGGCGAATGGCTCAATGCGAGAATGCATAGACAGTGCTGTGCCCACCGCAGCACGCTCTTGGACTGTCTGAACGATTATCTTCCCTAGTTCCGCTACGGATCGGCAGGCATCAACTTCTACATGGCGAAGTGCGCTCTCCGGCATAGAGGGCGCCTCGGCGGTGGCCGGGTCCTGTACCAATGCTAACCCCCCATACACCTTGACCGCTTGCAGTCCAACGATCCCGTCATCCATTTCGCCAGTGAGAATGACGCCAATTACCATGTTTCGGTGGCTGATGGCTGCGGAGCGAAACATGGGGTCAATTGCCGGTCGGGCATGATTTTCCTTGGCGCTTCGAACAACCTGAATGACGTCGTTTTCAATTAGAAGATGACGATCAGGCGGCGCGACGTAGATGCGCCCATTTATGATCTTTTCGTGAGGCTCCGCGAAGCCGATCCCTAGAGAGGTGTCTTTGGCAAGGATATGCGGTAACGAACTGGCGTTTCCCCCGATGTGCATGGTAATGAAAACTGACGCGTTGAGATCGTTTGGGAAATGGCCTAGGAGTTCCCGAAGTGCTTGAAGCCCGCCAGTGGAAGCGCCTATGACAATAATCTGGTGCGCGGGTGTGTATGGCTGCATTGATTACCCAACATATCGATAGGCCATGTGGTCGGCCGGTTTCAAATTTAGGTTGCACGTCTTTAGAACCTCAACCGGAGCTAAAAGTTAGCCGGCGGCGGCAGCAGGAGGCCGAGCGGAGCAGTTTTATGCTTTTTTGCGGAGGCTTTTTCCTTCCGTCGGGATACTAAGCGCGTTTCCGGCGCCCTTTGCTTAATCTCTGCATCGCATCGATCATACCTAGGGAAGCCATGCATTTATTCCTCGCAACCTGAGAGAGGTCAAACCACCGCCCAGCAGCCCCAACGCAGCGCCACCGGCGGCCAAGCCACCACCTTCGATGGCCCCGGGACTTCGTGAGTGAAACGGCGACCATTGCACACTCACCTCCAAAACATCCGGCTTCGGCTTGGTCATTGCTGCCGTCGGCGTGGTCTGCGGCGATATCGGTACCAGTGCTCGCTATATACTGAAAGAGGTCTTTTCCGGTCACTTTGGTATACAAGCTAATCACGGCGGGGTGCTGGGCATCGCTCAGAGCGTATTACTTGAGTGTCCGGATGAGGTTGCGCGAGGCTTCGCGTTGCAGGTATTGGCTATGGAAACCTGGCACCGTGCAAAGGCGATTACAGATGCGATCGGCTACGACAGTTCTAGGGAGTCGCTCTGGTGGGCAGCGATCAGCTAGGAGCAATCGTCGCTGATCCCCCTGAGGGTGCTGATTGATTGCGTCACTCAACTGGTGCGAAAAAAGTCTGGGTCTAGTACAAGCTCGCGGAGCGGCTTCAAACGGTTTTCTGCTTCCTTGGCTTGGGAACGGGAACGCTCGGCATCTTTCTTAGAACCTTGCGCTTCTGCCAGGTCGCCCATTTGACGAAGCAGCATAATTCTTTCTTCAACCGCCCTGAGCGCGTCCCAGAGCCCGGTATCAATCGCGGCGTTAACTTCAGCGATTAGGGTCTTGATCGAAAACGCATGGCCCGTATGGCAGCGAAACCTGACAATCGATCCTTCTTCTATCTGCACCAAAACTCCATGACAATCGGGGCATGTATAGCTCGAAATATTCCCTATACTCATGACCCCAGCTTCCAAGCCGTTGCCATTTTCACTGATGCTCGTCTCGATCAGATGGCGCTCGTTTAAGGGCCTTGTGGCCAATTGCTTGATCGGCAATCTAACCCGCGTTGCTATCTGATTCGCCAGCTCAGTAAGCGTGCCTACAAAGTCTGTTTCGACGTGCTCTATTGCACTACGGGGCATGGATTCATAAGTAGCTTCAGAAGGATCCTGCACGAGTGCCGTACCGTTTTTGTCCTTTATCGCCCAAAGTCCCGCTGTTCCGTCGTCCAGCGCTCCGGTCAGTATCACTCCGATCACCCTAGAGTCATAAGCCACCGACGCTGAGCGAAAGAGTACATCGATAGCCGGACGAACTCTGCATTCCTTCGGTCCGCGAGTAAGGCGGACCCCCTCCTTTGTCACAAGCAGATGGTGATCAGCGCTGGCGACGTAGACGGTTGAGGTTTTGAGCGGTTGATTGGCTTGTACCGAAATGACCTTCATGCTGGTTTCACGAGCAAGTATCCTTCCTAGCTCACTCGGCGAGTGCGGAGGAATATGTAGCACTACCAAAAAAGCCGCTGGCAAGTCAGAGGGAAGGGAGCGAAATAGAGTCCTTAATGCTTCGACTCCACCGGCGGAAGCCCCAATAACGATAATATTCCGACAGTGGCTATCGAGTTGCATAGATACACACCTCCCTCTCTAAAGCGAAACGCAAGATTACGAGCCGCACCATGATCAAAGGTTTTAGCTCCTCACAAATGGGTGAGCGTTCGATTGACGCGCGACTAGCGATCAGTGTTTCTTCCGAAATACGGCCCTCGCCTGGTCCCAGGCTTTTTTGCCTTCAAGGCTTTTCGCATCCGCTGCTGCGCGCGCGTTTTGAAACGCGATCATGGCTTCAGACGAATCTGTGGCATGGGCTAGCAGTTCATAAGCAATCGCGTTGAGACGATCGGCCTCTCGAAACAGCTCGTTGGTGCGGTCGGTGGCTTCATGCCAAGCGGAAATAATGGCGTTATTTCTCATGATCGTCCTCGCGTGTCATCCGGCCTTTGATTGGTAAGAGAGGAGCGCCTTTTAGTTTCTCGAAACACACGTTTATGGACGCAATTTTTGCTTAATGCAAATGGCTTCGGATGGTGGCGGGCGTCAAGGTCGTGGGCGTGCTGCAAGTATTGACTGCCCCACGCGCGACCGTGTCCCAATCGATGAGCGCGATCCCGACAATCGAGCTAGAGGACAACGCAGCTTGGGAGTTGCTGATCGAACTGGTTCAGAAGGGGGGCCCATCCACTGATTGCAAGCGCTTCGGCCATGCCCTGGAACAGGAGGAAACGAACCTGGCCGGTGCGCAACTTCATCAAGCAAGATCTTCTTGCGTAAGTGAGCTGAGCCTTGCTTACCACCTGGCGCCACCCTAGTTTATCCGGGGTGGGACCACTGGCTCGAACTTTTAAAGGACAACCGCCCGTGAGTGAAACCTACTTGAAAATGAACTGAAAGCCTGGCGGCTGTTGCTCGAAGACGCCTATCGCCCGGAGTTTCCCTAGGATTACCCCGCCACATGATTCGGCTGACAGGGCTGTATAATCGGCGGTTCATGGACGAGGCGATCACGGTCATCAGCAGATTCGCCCCCAGCGATTCCTTGCCAGATGTCCTGGGACGGGTCCTGCCGCACAGGCGCACACCATGGGCGGCCATTATTGCCACGACGCTCGTCGCCATCGCACTGACGCTGACAGGAACGTTGGCGACCTTGGCGCAAACCGTGGTGCTGCTTTTACTGTTCGTGTTCCTCAGCACCAACGTGGCCGTGCTGGTGTTACGCAAGGACAAGGTTGCAGAAGAACATTTTCAGGTTCCCACCTGGATACCCTGGCTGGCGATCCTGTCTTGCCTCGTATTGCTGAGTCAGCAAAACATGGGCACTTGGCTGCGAGGCGGGGCACTTGTTTTAGTGGGTGTGCTGCTGTATGTGTTTACCCGGCTTACCGTGCCTACCGTTGTTAAGCTTAACTAGCCGAGCAAATGGCACGATTAAAGCGTAGATTTTGAGTGGACCGCCTGTTTTGGGGACCAGGAGGAGTACTCTTCCTGCCTGACTCGCTGAGTTCGTTAACTTGAAAAAGCACCAATCGAGTAGCTCAAGCATTTGTTTAGGGGCTTGGGCGGGTAGGGGAAGTGCTTCTGCCCGCATCGAGACGATGCTGACAATTAAACAGTGTTTTGTATGCACCGCTAAGTCAGAGACCCTTAGCTCTGAATGGTGTAATACGAGACTCGGATCATCATGGCAGATCATCGTCATGGGGCCGCTCAGTATCGACCATTTATGGGGCCGCAATCCTTCGGTATCCCCCTTCCGTTGCGTCGACAAAGGAGTCAGAAGGTCCTTCAGATACCAGACGCTTTATGGTGGAGGGCGGTCGCGAATCAGCTTAAGGACCACCCTCTTCATGAAGGAGCTAATACCTTGGTGGGACGTAGGCGGCGGGCTTGAAAGGTTCTGCGCCCGACAAGCGCCAGCGAACATTGGAAATGCCTAAACGCTCCGCGAGGGGTTTGCTGACACGCCTGACCTTTTCTCGACCGAACTTCGGAATCCGGCCCACGCCCGCATCGCAACTCGCCCAATGCCATGCCTCAGCGTTATTCATGATGTCTAAGCGAATGATGAAAGACTTCGGCACTCCATGTATTTCGTAATCGATGATGTACAGCATGGCTGAGGGCATCGTTATTTCTCCCGGTGAGGAGTTACTGAGTACTTGGAGGGCTTTTAATTCAATCCGTCTGACGAGGCTGGACGTAGGCGCCGAGGTGCATACCTAATCCAGCCTTGGCGATGAACAACAGGCCTACAATCCCGGCAAAGCTATCGATGGTCGGCGCGGTAGCCAACGGAAAATTGAGTCATCGTTGATTCCGTGGCCGGAGCGGCAATGGATTGCTAGGGCTGCCGACGGCGGTGACTTTTTCCTGCGCTCCAGAATTGTTGCGGTGGCGGTTGCGGTTGCGGTATGTGACGACGGCTCGAACGCGATGCAGCGGACCGTCAGAAATTTGTAATCAATTTCGGATAAAGTCCTTCCTTATTTCGGATAAAGTCCTTCCTTAAAGAGATGTTTACAACACCATATAGCGGTCATACTCGCCTTCCTAGGGCTCGTCGCTCAGTTGTCAATGAGTGTTCAAGCTGCGGTTCGGCAATCGCCATATGCATGGCGATCTGCTGCGCTTGCCCCCATTGTAAGTCGGGCTGGAGCCATACCAACGCATCTTCGCGGGTAAAGGCCAGCACTGTTTGCTGCTCGCTAACGATCTCGCCGTAGGTCACTAGGGCAAGGCCATCGCAACCATTTGGCGTTTCACTGGCCTGGGCTAGGGCCGCAAGGAATATCGGTGACGACTGGCGGGAGGTCGTGTAGCTGAGGCGGCGGGACGGTACAGCCACGTCAGGTTCTAACGTTTCATACCAACCATCGACCGCTATCAAGACTCTGCCGTCGCGCTTGACCCGGTCAAACACTTTGGAGCGCATCACCAGGTGCAAGGGCAGGTGGGTCAAGGGCGGCATCGTGCCCATCGACCAGACGGGCGACCACCCCCAGCGCACCTTGATGCTTTCCAGGCGCCCGCCACGGTTGCGGATGGCGCTGACCTGCATGTTCGGCTTGATCACGCTTTGTCGGTCATGAAGCGCGGGAGCCGCCGCGGCGTGAAGGCTGTCGGCGGACAAGCTTGATTGGTTGGCGCCGAAGGGCTCGCGCTGGGCAAAGAACGCCAGGGAATCCTTGGAAGAAACAGGCTGAACGAAACATTCACACATCGCGAAAACTCCAGGCAGATTTGTACGACACCCCCCGCCGTGAAAGCCCTCGGACCGCTTCGTTTGCGGTGGGCTGCGGCGGTGTTATGTACCTCCGAGCCGGCGCGCCAGCCCTTGGTTCGAAAATCCTTGTCCCGACCTGATGAGCGGAAAATCAAGCGGCATTTCATCCACTTATGCGACCGCTCATCGTCTGCGTGGAGAGCTGCGCATTTCTCCAGGGTCGTTCGTTTTGTGCCCCAGCGCCGTTGCTTCGACGGTGCTTCGCGTGGCCTCTGATGAAGGAGATCGACCCATGACCAAAATCGATAATCTGCTGGATAACAAAGGGACGCCCCTCGACAAGCAGACCTTTACCTGGCGTGAGCTGGCCGGCAAACCGATCAGCAAACTGGACGACGATACGTTCACCCGTGTGCGGGTGATATTGATGAACGGCGTCGAGTCCGACGCCCTGCGCCTCAAGCATTTCGGTGCGCGTTTCCACAAGGAGCTGCAACTGCCCCTGGCTCAGGTCAGGCGTGCCGAACACCATCAGATGACGGCCATCAACTGGTTGCTGTCGGCGGATCATTCCCCCCTGGAAACCACCGTGGCCTACGAACAGGTCGCCATCGAAGTCACCGCCGCGGTGGCCCAGAACGAGCCGGATCCTTACCAGGCGCAGACATACCGCTTCGGTTTGCTGGAAGATTTCGACCACCTCTACCGTTACGCCGCGATGCTTGATCGCCTGGAAGGCAAGGACGCCAATAACATCCTGCAAGGCTACACGGACATCGTGCCCGGCCGGCCCACCAGCGAGCACCACCGCGCCCCCGGCGATGACCTTCGAGACAACTATCAGAAGGACAGCGCCGCACTGATCACCAAAATCCATGCCGCGCTGATTACCGGCGCGGAATACCAGACCCACGATTACTACATGAACATCGGCCCGCTGTTCGCTGACCCGGTGGCACGGGCGTTGTACGCCGAGATTGCCTCGGTGGAGGAACAGCACGTCACCCAGTACGGCTCGCTGCAGGACCCCAGCGAATCCTTCATGGAGAAGTGGCTGGTGCATGAGGCGATGGAGGTCTACACCTACGCCAGTTGCGCCGAGCAGGAAGAAAACCCGCGCATCAAAGCGATGTGGGAACGCTTCCTCGACTACGAACTGGGCCACTTGAACCTGGCCTGCGAGTTGTTCAAGAAGCACGAACGGCGCGATCCCGCCGAAATCCTGGCCGGTCCGCTGCCACGCATGATTGCCTTCAAGAGCCAGCGCGATTTTGTCCGCGAGACGTTGTCCCGGGAACTCGACCTGCGCGCCCATGGCATCGACTACGTGCCCAAGGAGCGCGAAGGCCATGCGTCCCTCGACTACCGCGCCCAGCTCAACAGCGAAGGCGTGCCCGCCAACATCGCCTCGGCCGGCTACACCTTCAAGCCCGGCTCCGAACTCAATCCAGTGGGAGAACAGCAATGAGCGAACGCCAAGTCACCATCGGCATGAATCGTACCGGCACCCAGATGTCTCCCGAGGACACGGCTCGCCAACTGGAAGCCACCCGACTGTTCCCGGCGGACGTGCCCGGCGACATCAGCGACTACACCGCCGAACGCGAGCGCGCCATTCGCGAGGCCGACCTGATAGGCTCGGTGCCGGCGCCAGGCTCGGTCAAAGGCATGGTCAAGACCGCGTTGGACAAGACCATCGGCAAGGCGCCGGAAGTGTTGCTGGACAAGCTCGGCGAACGCCTGGCCTTCGAGCGCACCGGCGTGAGGCTGTATGAGGCGATGGTCGCCAAGGCCACGTCCGCGCCCGGTGCCGACCCAGCATTGGTGGAAACCTTGCGTCAGATCCAGGCCGAGGAACTGGAGCACATGAACATCGTGCGCGAAGCCATCGAAACCCTCGGCGGCGACCCGACGGCCATGACGCCTTGCGCGGACGTGGCGGGCGTCAAGGCCATGGGCGTGCTGCAAGTATTGACTGACCCACGCACAACCGTCTCGCAATCGATGAGCGCGATCCTGACCATCGAACTGGAAGACAACGCGGCTTGGGAACTGCTGATCGAGCTGGCGCACAAGGGTGGTCATCCGCTGATCGCCAAGCGCTTCGGCCATGCGCTGGAACAGGAGGAAACGCACTTGGCCACGGTGCGCAACTTCATCAAGCAAGACCTGCTTGCGCAAGTGAGCTGAGCTTGCTTGTAACTGGCTCCACCCTGGTTGACCCGGGGTGGGCCGCTGGTTCGAACTTTAAAAGGACAACCGCCCGTGAGTGAGACCGACCTTGAGATGGAATTGAAAGCCTGGCGGCTTTTGCTCGAGGACGATGCGTATCGCCTGGACTTTCCCGAGGATTATCGCAACACGCTGATTCGGCGCGCCGATGAGTTGGTGTTGCAACAATTTATCAGCCTGGAGGATTGGCAACTGCTCAAGGATGCGGCCGACCAGGCTTATCAACTGACGGTGGAAATGCTGGCGCGCAATCAGCGCGATTGCCTCAACCTAGCCTCGTTGTGCCTGCTTGGGAAGGGAGGGACGGGGGAGCGAAAGAATGCGTAGGGTCGTCTATCCTCGTTCAACGTATGAAAAAGTGAGCGGCTAAGGCTCGGTGTGAGGGGGCGTCGTGGGCGCCAATCAGGCGCAAATGTAACTGCTGATATGCATGGCATTCGCGGCGCGGACGATGCAATCGTGACCTCCGAGCTAGCCGGATTTCGCCGATGGGTTCTGGATCATTTGACAGGATGATTGTCCAGAGCCAAGGCACCGCGCTACAGAGTTCCACTGAATTCTGTAAGTGATTGAAATCAGGGCCTTTAGGCCCTTTTTTCGTTCCAGCGGGAACCACTGAAATCCAGCTCCATCCAGTGCTTTTAAGTCCCGATTTAAGTCCCGAATGAGGATCTTGGATTTGGATGTGCACTGAATCGGTTTTTTGCTGGAGCAGCTTGGATAGCGAGACGAGCATCTGGCCCTGACTCTGTTCAGGAGCTCGCTATGGCACTCTCGGATACGACCGTTCGGCAAGCCCGAATCACCGGCAATGACTACACGATAGGCGACACGGATGGGCTTGCGCTCAACGTGACGGCCCGCGGCGGGAAAATCTGGCGTTTCAGATATTACTGGGCGGGCGTGCAGAAACGCATGTCTCTCGGTAGTTATCCGCAAATCAGCCTTAAAGAAGCCCGTGTCCGACGTGATGAGGCTCGCGCCTTGGTCGCCCAAGGCATCAATCCCTATGAGCACCGTAAGCAGCAGCGTCGTGCTGTTCGTTTTGCGGCAGAGCACACCTTTGAGGCCGTGTTCAATCAGTGGGTAGAGTTCCGCAGGTTGAGCCTGAAGGAAGGGCGTCAAAGCACGCTCTCGCAGATCTTGCGAATATTTAATAAAGACGTCTTGCCCACCCTCGGCGGGCGGTCAATCTACGATATCAATTGTCACGATCTGCTGGATTTACTGAGCAGGATCGAACAGCGCATTAGGCGAATCCCTAGCAACCACCTCCAACCCGAGTTCAAAAGCACTGTTGAAGATATGTGCTCCTCCTTGGTAGCGATATTGGGCGAGGTGGTAGACCGCATTTACCTGTATGGCAGTGTTGCTGGGGGTACCGCCAAACTGGGTGAGTCCGATCTAGACGTAACGCTGCTGATCAATGGTCAACCTGAGTTTTATGCTGACCAGATAAACTTTATAAAAAATCAGTTACAGACAAGACACCCAGAGATAACCAAGGTTGACTTCGACATTGGGTCTATCACCGAAGCCTTGGCTCCTGAAAACCTTTTAAGCTGGGGCTATTGGCTAAAGCATTTGCAAATGCGTTTGGGGGAGAGATGTCACTACCAGTCTGCAACGTTTCAAGCCCTCGCGAGCTATTGCATTGGCGATTAACGGAGACTTCGCATCAATACTAGGAAAGTACGCCGAGAAGATTGAACATACAACTGATGCTATTGAGCTACGTCGCCTACAACGAGAGGCATCCCGAAAACTAATCAGATCGACGAACATTCTACGTATGGAGCAGGACGAAACATGGCCTCTGACACTTGAGGATCATGTAGAACTTTTCCTTCAGATAGCACCGAAGATGAAGCCTGAGATCGATTATTTTCTGAACCATGCAAGAACGCCAAGCTCAGAGGCAGATACGTTTTCGCCAGCACTCAATTTTTTCACCGATTGGCTGCAAGAACAGCAAGCCCTTCGAGGCATCCCCACCTAGCTACAACGATCCACCCCTGGGCCGACACCATCGGCACTACACGCAGCATTAATTTAAACAGTGCCTTCACCGGACGCTTACCCAGAACTTCTGCTACACGCATTATTTTGGCGGGGATCGTAACGAGAGGGATCGCTACAGAACCCATCCGTGTTCCAGCTATGCGCAGACTTTTTCGAGCGTTGGGATCAGGCCTCTTTTGACCCAGCGTTCCCAACCCCAGATTTGGAGCACTTCGCACCAATGGTCAGAAGAATTTTCTCTCGCAAGCCGTTCGATCCCGAAGTGATAGGCGCTGAGTATTCTCTTGACTGACCGACTGGATATCGTCTCCCGAGTACGAAGGTAACTTAAGCTTTGGGCTCGGGAACTATGCATTTAGTTAGTCTTCCGGGATAAGCATTCGAAGCTCGGGCAATTCCGATGGGCAGGCCAAAGACTGGCTAGCGATCTCAAAGCGGCCTAGACATCAGAGTTACAGTTAGAAAACGGGATGGAAACACTAAGGTTCTCTAAAGCTGGTTCCGCCTCATAGATCTTGATCTGCGACCTACCTGCACGCTTGGCCCGGTAGAGTGCCTCATCTGCATGGCGTAGAAGCGAGTGAACGTCATTACCGGCATGAGGATGGAACGCAATCCCGATGGACGATGACGTGTAAATCCGCTGCCCTTCAAGGCACCACAATCCGCTCAAGGACTCGCACAACCGCTTGGCGACGATAAGTGCTTGGCTTCGATCCGTACGGGGCAAGAAAGCCACAAACTCGTCACCGCCAATGCGTCCAAGTAGATCGCTATCCCGAAGGCACGCCCGCGTCCTTTTAGCAAACGCGATCAGCAGTTCATCACCGACCTCGTGGCCCTTCTGGTCATTGATCGTTTTGAATCTATCTAGATCCATATAGATGAGAGCTGAGCAGTCTGGGTGGTCAGGAATCGACACAGATACATCGAGCACGGACGAGATCAGATCCAGGATGCCCCGCCGGTTCGGAATTCCAGTCAGGGCATCCACATGAGCAAGGTTTTTGAAGCGTTCTTCGCTCGCCTGCAAAGCCGTTTCGGCGAGCTTTCGCTCGGTGATGTTGCGGCTGACGATAATCAGACGGTCACGGGTGCCGTCCGGATTGAAGGAAGGCATCTTTACCACCTCCCACGTATTGATGCGGCCATCCTGTCCTAGGAAGGACTTCTCAACCATAGTGGCCGAACGGTTTCGCCACGCAAGGGCGTCGGTCTCGATGTTGCGTGCAAACCCGTCCGCGAACTTTGGGCGCAGGGTGAGCAACTCTTGATCGGTAACGCCCAGATACTCGAATCCGCACATTTCATAGGCGGCTAGTGCAGTTTTGTTGCAAAAAAGCCATCGGCCTGCGCCGTCCTTAACGACGATGAACTCCTGGATGGAGTCCAAAAGGGCTAGGAAGTCGACGGGGTTGGGATTCGTGGACATGATAGGGTGTCACCAGTGGATCGTTGGGTCTTCAGTGCCATGCTATCGGCTGATCCTCTGTCTGCTCCATGCCGACCGTCGGGCGTTTGGGTAGAATGTTTTCCGCCATTCGGCTCAGAAACTGGAAAGCGCAGCGCTGCCGACGCCAGGCTTCTTGGGCGTCGAGATTTTCATACCTGTAGGTAAAAGCACCGTTTTGTATTCTTCGTCCATGATTCGGCTCGAACAATGGTGTATGTCCGTACGGTTTTCTAGCCGTGGTAATGCTATCAAGGGCGTGCCGACCGGAAGCTGCTGCGTCGCCTTCCCTAACGGCTAGCATGATCGAACGGTGATTTGCTATCCAGATGTGTGTTCAGCTTAAGCGGGATCTGAGCGACACCGACTGTTAGTGATCTTTGGCGTCGGTAATTGTGAGGGATAGCAGTTTAACGGTTCGAATCAAGCAATCGGTATCGCCCAAAGTACGGCGAAGTAGGCCTGTAGATGATGCTGCGCTGGTGGTTGAGATGCAGCGACAGGTCAGCGAGCTTCCCAGCTATGGCTACCGTCGTGTCTGGGCATTGCTGCATCGCGCGCGTGAAACCTAGTTGCTGCCCGCGATCAATGTGAAGCGGGTGTACCGGCTCATGCGTCATCACAACTTGTTGCTTGAGCGCCGCATCAAACAGACCGGCGTGCCGCGTCGGCACGAAGGCCGAATTGCCGTGGAAACCAGCGATACGCGTTGGCGCTCGGACGGTTTTGAGTTCCGCTGTGAGGACGACGCAAACTGAGCGAGACCGTCGCCCTGAACCGCTGTGATCGCGAGGACATTGGCTGAGTCGCGAGCCCAACTAGGCACTTCGGTGATAATTTTCGCAACTTGTTCTTGGAAAGCGGAGAAGCGTTTTGGTGATCAGCTACCCACCACGCCAGTGCAATGGCTGAGTGACACCGCCGACCTGCGTCATTTTGACCGGCAATGTAACGAACGCGCCTAGTGCTATACAGCTCACGTCGATCCACGTCAGGCGGTTGAGACCCAAGGTAGTATTGAACCTACCGGCTATCACCTAAGAATGGCAATAGGCTCTCTCTCAATGGGCGAGCTTAATGACGGCGCCGTCAGCCTTGTGATCCAACCGGGTTGGAGGGAAAGAGAGTGTAAGCAGTGGGGCGAAATCGTATGTCGCAATCGCAGGTCTTGACGCAGATGGAGCAAGGCCAAATAGTCGATACGACGAAAATGCAGCCATCGCTTGTCCAGCAGCGCATCAGCGTTAAAGTGTCGAGCTTTGAAATACATAAGCGCGGCTCTTTGCCATGAGAAATTGCTTTCGGAAAAGGCGGTCATGATTCCAGGATCAACGCTGAGGGGATATCGACTGCATTTTTTGAAGCAGGGGGGCATACTGGGCATGTCCCACCGGCACAATTCCCGATGCCTCCTGAGAATTAAGGAAGCCATACAAGCCTCTGTTATCAACTAGCATCGCGTCCCGGATTTGCTCTTTGAGGCTGGCGCAAAGGGCGCCACGAAATACAAACGGATCGTAGTAGATGGGCTCCGAGCGCCACAGCACTTTAAACGTATCGCGGTTTATCAGTCCTTTCTTCAGATATTCATCCACTCGGACACTTGCGACAAAAGCTGCCTCGACCTTTCGATCCAGCAATGCATCTAGCGATTTGTCGTGCGAGCCTGAATACACCACGGTGTTGAAGAACTGTGCCAGCGGGATGCCAACCTGGCTTGAGAATTCTGCGTTTGGCACTACGCTGCCCGATGTGCTAGCTGGATCAGTAAGTGCGACCCGTGTCCCGCGAAGGTCGTCGATCTTCACAGCCACCTCTGGGCGTGCCAAGAGCAGTGCCTGATAATAATGACCAGCTGACGTGAAATAGCCTTGAGCGATAGTGAGGCTGGCGAACGGCTCAATGCGAGGGTCACGTTGATTGGCCATGATGTAGGAAGCTGGCCCAAGCCAGGCTACGTCTACCCCGCCAGAAACGATTGCGTCCACTACGCTTTCATACGACGAGGAGGGAACGATCTCCACCGGCATCCCCGTCGCTGCACTAAGTCGCTCGGCCAGAGGTCGATGCTCGCGCAACAAGACATCCATGCTTTTCTTCGGAATAACCGCAACCCGCAGGCTTTGCTGCGAACACTGACCATAAGCCAAGTCTGCCAGCGCCAGGGCTGTCAGGAGGGCTCCAAAAAATGTTATTGCACGCATGCGTTGTCTACCAGATTTATGAAGGGCGGGTACTCGTGTAGCTGCGCGACAGTAAGGGGCCGGCTGAAGTGATAGCCTTGAACAATGTCGCAACCCGCAAGCTTCAGGCAGACGACCTGCTCGCGAGTTTCTACGCCTTCGGCTACAACTTCGAGGCCAAGGCGCTTGGCCAAGATGATGGTGGACGAAACGATCGGGTTGTCGTCTGGGCTATTGGACAGAGGGGCGATCAGCGCGCGGTCGATTTTGAGCTTATTGAGCGGCAATAGATGCAGATGAGCGAATCCGGCGTACCCGCTGCCGAAATCATCAAAGCTTATACGCACCCCCGCCGCGCGTAGGCGCTGAAGGTGCTCAACTGCCTGGCCCTGCGGATCCAGCAATGCTGTTTCGGTGATTTCCAGTTCTAGATGATTCGGCTCAATTTCTCGTGTTGCCAACTTGCTCAGCAGTTTTTCGCTGAAATCTGCCTGGTGCAGCTGAATTGCTGATACGTTGACAGCTATCTTTAGTTTCCGTCCTTGCGTATGCCATTGCACCAAGTCCTCGCAGGCCAGACGCAACACCTCCCACCCGAGCGCCACGATGAAGCCAGTGCGTTCCGCCAGTGAAATGAAGCGATCCGGGTAGAGAAGACCGAAGTCTGGATGCTGCCAGCGAACCAGTGCTTCGTAACCATCAACGCGCATTGTGTCCAGGCGAATCAGCGGCTGATAGTGCAGAACGAATTGACGATGGCTCAATGCATGGCCGAAAGCCTGTTCCAGCATGAACTCTTCCACGTTAGCGACATTGAGCGATGAATCGAAGAAACAATACTGGCCCCTGCCGGCGTGTTTAGCTGAATACATCGCGGCGTCAGCGCCGCGAATGAGTTCATCTACATCTTGACCATCCCTAGGACAAATACTGACGCCTACACTTGGACTGGTCGTTACCTCAAGTTCATTAAGGGAATAAACAGCCGAAAGCTTTCCAACCAGTGTTCGCACCCAGCCATCGATCTGCTCTTCACTGCGTTCACCTGCCAACAAGACTACAAACTCATCCCCCCCGAAGCGAGCCGCCTCATCGCCGGATTCAAGATGGCGGCTGATTCGTCCTGCTACTGCTTGCAGCAGCATATCGCCGGCCTTATGCCCCAGTGAGTCATTGATGGATTTGAAGCGATCCATGTCGATGAACAGGATGGCTAGGAGTCGGCGCTTACTGCGCTGCGTGAAGAGCACTTGTGTTGCAACCTCAAGAAATTGGCGCCGGTTGAGCAGCCCACTCAGATGATCCGTCGCCGCAGCGTGGCAGCTGTGGCGGTGCTGCTCCTCCAGTCTGTCAATCAGTTCTTGATTGACCCGCTGGGCGTGTTCCAACGCCGTGAAAGCATCCTGACGTTTACATAGCACACGCAGCGTCCAAAGCAGGGCTCCGAGAATCAGCACTGTCATGGAAAGATTCAGCCAGAACTGGCGCCGGTAAGTGAGCACAGAGGAAACGAGTATCTCGTCGTGTACTTGGCTTACTACGACGCTAAATCCGCGTTGTGGGACGCGCAAATACATGCTCTGATACAGCCCAGCGGGAGAGTGCTGAAGAAGTGTCCCGGAAGCGCTTCCGGCAATGGGCAGCTCGGGAACAAGAGGTGCGCCAGAGAACACCACGCCGCTGCTGTTGATCCGCAGACGCTCCCGCCCATCGTTGTCTATCAGACGCATCATCCCGCTTTGGCCCAAATTGATGTGTTCAAACAAGGCTGCCAGGTAGCCCACGTCAAGCTGTATCACCAAAATGTCAGCCATTTTACCGGTGGATGAGTCCATAAGCGGCAAGATAAACGGTAAGCGCCAGTTGGGCCTGAGGAGACGGGGCTGTTGAGCCAGTGAAGATGGCAGAAGCGCTTTGAAGCCATAGTGGGCTGCATGGCCCTGCAGTTGGGTAACCCACTCAGCAGGTAGTTGTGCAGGTTCGTCCGAGTGGCTGGCAGAGATCAAATGGCCGTCAGTCGTATACAAACTCATGCGCTTCAAAACCGGATCCTCGGCCAGCATTCGCACCCAGCCTTGACGACGTATGCCAAGCTCCTCCATGTCGCTGCGGGTGACCCTGCCGATGGCCTGAGCCCTGTCTACCAGCTGACGCAGGTTTTCCGCCGCAATAGTGGCGAGGTTCAGATGTTCTGCAGCCTTTGCCGATAGCGCCTCCCGACGAGACGAAGCTTTTTGCTGGAAATGCAATCCCCACAGAAACAACAACGTTGCAGTGCACAACAGCACCAGAAGAGATTGAAGAAAACTGAGCGAGGACAAAGATCGACGTATCACTGGATTCTTCCGACAGCAGATAGTGGCAATTTACCACCAGAAGATTGCTGTGCTGTGACTGTCTCACCTGTCCTAATCCAGCAAGCTCTTGTAGTGGTCTAATGAAACCGGACACTCATTTAGGCGAGAATGCTCGCCAGATCGACACGACCCAAGGTGGCCAGCCGTTCGCCGGCGGCCTGCCGATTGCCTCACCGATCGGTACGCTTTACAGCAGCAATATCACCCCTGACCCAACATCCGGCATCGGTGCTTACACACTGGATGATTTTGACCGCGCGATTCGTCACGGCATCGCCGCCAATGGCGACAGTCTGTACCCGGCCATGCCTTATCCGGCCTACGCGAAAATCAGCGATGATGATGTGCGGGCGCTGTACGCGTACTTCATGCATGGCGTCACAGCGGTCAATGCCGAGAACCGCGCCAACGATGTAGCGTGGCCATTGTCGATGCGCTGGCCGCTGGCGATCTGGCGCAAGGTGTTTGCACCGCAGCCCGATGCCGTGGCATTCAAGGCCGACGGCTATAGGGACGCTCAGGTGGCACGCGGTGCCTATCTGGTTCAAGGTCTTGGGCATTGCGGCAGCTGCCACACGCCGCGTGCGTTGACCTTGCAAGAAAAGGCGCTGGATGAGTCAAGCCCGGTTTACCTTTCGGGCGGGTCGGTGATCGATGGCTGGCTGGCGGTGAACCTGCGCGGGAATCCGGCGGACGGTCTTGGCAGTTGGAGCGCCGAAGACATCGTCGCAACACTGCGCAGCGCCCGCAGCACGACCCATGCGGTATTGGGTGGCGCAATGGGCGATGTGGTGGTTCACAGCACTCAGCACCTCAATGATGGCGACGTGCAGGCGGTGGCCGCCTACTTGAAAACGCTGCCAGCCAGCGGGCGCGAGGTATCGAGCTTCAAGGCCGATCCAACGACTGCCAAAGCGTTGGCTGTCGGGGAAGAGGGCAGTCGTGGCGCCGAGTTGTACCTCGACAACTGTTCCGCCTGCCACCGCACCAACGGCCAGGGTTACGAGCGGGTCTTCCCGAAAATCGCCGGGAACTCCTCGGTGCTGTCGGAAGATCCGGTGTCGATGATTCGTCTGGTGCTGGCTGGCAGCAAGCTGCCCGCGACCGCGACTGCACCTTCCGAACTGGGCATGCCAGGTTTTGCCTGGCGTATGTCGGACGAGGAGGTGGCGCAACTGCTAACCTTCATCCGCAGCAGTTGGGGCAATCAGGCCCCGGCGGTAAATGCGGCCCAGGTCAAGCAACTGCGGGACACGCTGCCGAAGGAATCGCCAGCGGTGTCGCGCACGGACATCGCCAAGCCATAAGACTCTGAGGCGGGCTGACTGCCCAAGTCAGTCCGCCTGGTTTGGTGAACGCTACGTGGAGTCACGCTATGTCCTTGGAAGGTTTGACTTGAATTGATGCGCCGGAGTTAGGTGTCAACACTACGGACCGGAGCAGTTCGCTTCGGTCAACAATATCGGAATTGACTGTTCTAATTCTGTAAACCTGCAGCGCTCTGCACTGGAACCGCGGGGGAGGCGCTGGTCTGGCGCTATACCAACATTGAAACAGGCCTGACGTTGCACCGTTACTGGTGTTCGAAATGCCGGGGCTGCGCCTTGAAATCGCAGTGCACACCGAGTACGGAACGACGATTTCGACGCTGGGAGCATGAAGCCGTATTAGAGGAAATGCAGGCCCGACTGAGGAACGCGCCGGAGATGATGCGGGTCCGAAAAACGGAAGGTTGAGCATCCCTTCGGGACGCTCAAGCAATGGATGGGTGCGACGCGCTTCCTGACCCGAAAGCTTAACGGGGTGAGTGCGGAGCCGGGTCGGTTAGAGCACTTGGAGGCAGGCAGCTATCGGCCACAAACGGATGTCCAGAGGAGGAGACAAACGTGCCACCGCGGCAAGCGGCTACTTGTCTCGGTGGCAGTATCGCCGAGGCAGTGGCTTAGCGTTTGAGGAAACAGCTGAGTGCGAGTTTGTTTGCTTCGTCAAGGCTTGCCTCGCTCTCCTTGAACTACTTCCTTTGCAGCCCTGATAACCGCAGCTAGTGCCGTCGACAACAGGGACGGTTCGATCGCCTGCCGGTTGGCTCAAACAGGGCGACTCGAGGGAGGCAGATCGGCAGTAACGTCAATACGTATCCTGCAACCGGCATCAGTCAAGCTGAGAAAGGATCGTTTCCAACAGGCCAGGAAATCGATTGTCCAAATCGGCCCGGCGCAGCGAGTTCATATGGGTGGTGCCGATGGTCTGGGTCTGAACCAAACCGGCGTCTCGCAGCACTCGAAAATGATGAGACATTGTCGACTTCGGCCGGCCACCGTCCAACTCGCCACAACTGGCCTCGCCCAACTCGTCAAGGCGCCGCACGATCTCCAGGCGCACAGGATCGCTCAAGGCGTAAAGCAGACGCTCAAGAACGAAATCGCTAAGTGAAGGATGTCTGTAGGGGCGCATGAACGAATCATACACGGGTTTGCTCTACGACCATAGTTCGAATATTATCGAATAAAGGTACTACGCATTCCCGGAGAAACCTCAATGCCTGCGCTATTCCAACCCCTCACGCTTAAAGACATCACTCTTCGCAACCGAGTCGCGATTCCTCCAATGTGCATGTATTCGTCAAACGATGGCCTCATCAATGATTGGCACAGTGTCCACTACGCCTCCCTAGCGCGTGGCGGCGCGGGGCTCGTGATTGTCGAGGCTACGGCTGTAGCGCCCGAAGGGCGAATCACCCCTGGCTGCGCGGGTATTTGGAATGATGAACTGGCTCAGGCCTTCGTACCGGTGGTCCAGTCGATCAAGGCAGCCGGCTCCGTGCCGGGACTCCAAATTGCCCACGCGGGGCGCAAGGCGAGTGCCAATCGTCCATGGGAGGGCGATGACCATATTGGTGATAACGACTCGCGCGGCTGGCAGACCATTGCCCCATCGGCCGTTGCCTTCGGTGGCCACCTCGGCAAGCAGCCAAAAGCCATGACCCTGGAAGACATTGCCCGCGTGCGTGAGGATTTCGTCGCGGCTGCTGGACGTGCGCGTGACGCTGGCTTCGAATGGCTGGAGCTGCATTTCGCCCATGGTTATCTAGCCCAATCGTTTCTGTCCGAACACTCCAACCAACGTGATGATGCCTACGGCGGCAGTTTCGACAACCGTTGCCGCTTCCTGCTTGAAACGCTGGCGGCCGTTCGTGAGGTTTGGCCGGAGCACTTGCCGCTAACCGCCCGTCTAGGGGTCATCGAATACGACGGTCGGGACGAACAGACCCTGGCCGAGGCTGTCGAACTGACACGTCGGTTCAAAGATGGTGGCCTGGATCTACTGAGCGTCAGCATCGGTTTCACAATTGCTGAGACCAACATCCCTTGGGCTCCGGGATTCATGGGGGACGTTGCCCAGCGTATAAAGCGCGAGGCGGGGATACCTGTGGCTTCGGCATGGGGCTTCGGCACGCCAAGCGTCGCCGAAGAAGCGATCAAGAGCGGTCAGCTGGACTTGGCGATGATCGGACGAGCACATCTGGCCAATCCGAATTGGTCCTATTTTGCCGCTCAAGAACTGAGCGTAGAGCGTGCGGCCTGGACCTTGCCAGCTCCCTACGCCCACTGGCTGGAACGCTACAAATGATCGTTGGGGCGAGTATGGCCGTCATGGCCTAATCGCCCGCTGCCCCAACGGCCGTGAACTGGTGGCTACATCGCTGGCCGCTCATGGCTCGGTCCATCCAAAAAGTTAGCTGAGGATTACGCTATGTCCCGAGTCATACGCTTTCATCGCACCGGTGGACCCGAGGTTCTCCAGATCGACGAGGTTGACGTGCCGGCTCCCGGCCCGAACGAGGTTCAAATTAACGTCAGAGCGCTCGGCATCAACCGGGCTGAAGTGATGTACCGCACAGGCGAGTATGTTATCGAACCGAGGTTTCCCGCCATGCTGGGCTATGAAGCCGCTGGAACCGTGGCTGCAGTTGGTCCCGGTGTGGTCGGCTTCGCTGTTGACGATGCGGTCAGCGTAGTGCCCGCGTTCTCCTTTGACGAATACGGCTTGTACGGTGAGTTGGTCAACGCACCGGCCCATGCGGTAGTGAAACATCCGGAAGCGCTCTCTTTCGTCGAGGCGGCGGCCATCTGGATGAAGTTTGTCACCGCCTATGGCGCACTGATCGAACTCGGTGGGCTGAAGGCCGGAGATGTTGTACTAATCCGTGCGGCGTCCAGCAGCGTGGGGCTTGCCGCTATCCAGATTGCGAACATGGTGGGTGCCGTACCTGTGGCGCTGACCCGCACCAGCGAAAAGCGCGCAGCCTTGCTTCAGGCAGGGGCGGCGTCGGTCATCGCGACCCACGAGCAGGACATGATGGCTGAGGTCATGGCCATTACTCGCGGCAATGGCGCTCGCATGGCCTTCGACCCCGTTGGCGGACCCGAAGTGGCCTTGGTGCTCAAGGCGCTAGCGAAGCACGGCATCGTCTTCCAGTACGGCGCTTTGGACACTCGGGATATCCCAGTCTCGGTCATGGATCTACTCGGAAAACATTTGACTCTACGCGGTTACCAGCTTTTCGAGATCACCCAAGATCGCGACAAACTTGAACGGGCCAAGCAATTCATCAACGAAGGGTTCGCTTGCGGAAAGCTGCGACCAGTGATCGACCGTACATTCAGCTTCGTCCAGATGGCCGAGGCTCACCGGTACATGGAATCAAATGCCCAGGTGGGCAAGATTGTTGTATCGCTGTAATCCACGTTAGGTCTTCGCGGCATGTCTGGCATGGTTACCTTCAATAGGTCATGCCAGCTCGATGCACCTTTCATATTCAAGCACACTTAGACAGGAGGTTTAATGAAAGCTCCCCTAACACTGATTGCCACACTGGTCGCCAAGGCCGGTGCCGAAGCTGAGCTCCAGCAGGCGCTACAGGAACTGCAAGGCCCCAGCCGCGCCGAAGCGGCCTGCATCCAATACGACTTTTACAAAGATGCCGAGCAGGCTTGCACATTTCACATGATCGAGCAGTGGCTGGATGAAGCGGCGTTGACTGCGCACGAGGCGACACCGCATTTCCAAACGGCCCTGCCAATCATCGAACGCGCAGCAGAAAAATTCTCCGTCACGAAAATGTACCGCGTCTCCTGAGGGGCTCAAAATGAAAGCTATCGCACACTTCAAATGTCTGCCAGTCGAGAATCCTGACGCCCTTGTGGAGATCGATCTACCCGATCCCGTGCCGGGTCCCCGCGACTTGCTCGTAGAGGTTAAGGCCGTATCGGTCAATCCTGTTGATACTAAAGTGCGCCAGGGCTACGTGCCGCACGCAGACGAAAGCCAGCCACGCATACTCGGTTGGGACGCGGCCGGCGTGGTCAAGTCGGTCGGTCCCGACGTAACGCTGTTCAAGCCTGGTGACAGGGTCTGGTACGCCGGGTCGCTGATCCGCCCGGGCAGCAATAGTGAATTGCAGCTGGTGGACGAGCGCATTGTCGGATCGATGCCACAGTCGCTGAAGTTCGCCCAGGCTGCGGCATTGCCCCTGACGTCCCTGACTGCTTGGGAGTTGCTCTTTGATCGCCTCGGCGTTACACGCGATACCGCCGACCGGGGCGAAACGCTGTTGATCATCGGCGCTGCCGGCGGGGTGGGTTCAATCCTCACGCAACTGGCGCGTCAGCTCACCGGGTTAACGGTCATTGGCACGGCTTCGCGCCCTGAAACCCAGGCTTGGGTGACGGAGCTTGGCGCGCATCACGTGATCGACCATACCAAGCCACTGAGCGAAGAGCTCAAGCGCATCGGTATTGCTCAGGTCAGCTTTGTCGCAAGCCTGACGCAGACCGACCGACACTACGAGCAAATTATCGAATCGCTGAAACCACAGGGCAAGTTGGGTCTGATAGACGACCCGGCCACGCTGGATGTCGTACCGCTCAAGCGCAAGAGCCTGTCGCTGCACTGGGAGCTGATGTACACGCGCTCGCTGTACGAGACCGACGACATGCAGGAGCAGCACCACATTCTCAATGAAGTGGCGCGTCAGATCGATTCGGGTGTGCTGCGCACCACCGTTGGCGAAAACTACGGGCGTATCAGCGCAGAGAACCTTCGTCGTGCGCATGCCTTGCTGGAGAGCGGCAAGGCAAAGGGCAAGATCGTCCTAGAAGGGTTCTGACGGGAATCTGGCTACCGGCTCACGGAGGTACCGATGGTGAACTCCGAGAACATCGCTCTTTTTGGATTTCAAAGGCCGCTCAGAGGCACCATCAACCCAAGATTCGAAAGCCGTTGTTCCAATACCGTCTCGATCCAAACGACCATCCAATCGTCCAACTGAAAGGACCATTCTTCATGAACAACGCCATCGGCTATGCTGCCATTGACCCGAGCGCACCACTCGCGCCCTATACATTCGCACGCCGCGCAGTAGGCTTGAACGACGTCAAGATCGAGATTCTCTATTGCGGCGTCTGCCATTCGGATCTGCATACGGCCCGAAATGAATGGAACGACACGATTTATCCCTCCGTACCAGGCCATGAGATTGTCGGGCGTGTTACAGCTGTAGGCGACTCGGTCCAAGCCTTTAAGGTTGGCGATTTGGCCGGCGTCGGCTGTATGGTCGATAGCTGCCAGAGCTGCCCGTCCTGTGGGGAAGGTTTGGAACAATACTGCGAGAACGGCTTCGTTGGGACTTACAACGGCAATGCGTTCGGCGGCAGTGAAAACACCTTCGGCGGATACTCGGACAACATCGTGGTTAACGAGAAATTTGCATTGCGCATTTCTCATCGCGACGCCGATCTCGCCGCTGTGGCCCCGCTGCTGTGCGCGGGTATTACGACTTACTCGCCGCTGCGCGAGTGGAAGGTTGGGCCCGGCCAGAAGGTCGGCGTGGTAGGCCTCGGCGGTCTAGGCCACATGGCCGTTAAAATCGCCAATGCCATGGGCGCGCATGTAGTGTTGTTCACCACCTCGCCAAACAAGAAGGAAGATGCCCTTCGCCTGGGTGCCAGCGAAGTCGTTGTGTCGAAAAACAAGGACGAGATGGAAGCGCACACGAACAGCTTCGATTTCATCCTGAACACCGTTGCGGCCCCACACGATCTCGACGCATTTCTATCACTGCTCAGGCGCGACGCGACCATGACATTGGTGGGCGCACCTGAGTCCCCGCACCCGTCGCCAAGCGTATTCAACCTTATTTTCAAGCGTCGTCGTCTGGCTGGCTCGCTCATCGGCGGTATCGCAGAGACTCAAGAGATGCTTGATTTTTGCGCCGAGCATGGCATCGTCTCGGACATCGAAATGATCGACATTCGAAACATCAACGAAGCCTACGAGCGCATGCTCAAGAGCGACGTGAAGTACCGTTTCGTCATTGACATGGCCTCGCTTAAGTCAGCCTGACCGCGGTAGCGGAAGAGGCCACGGGCATCCATGGCCTTTCCGTTGTGCGAGATACCTACGCCCAACTGTATTGCTTGAGCGGGACGGTCCCCAAAAAGGGTCGCTTTGGCCAGAAGGATTGACGACCTAAGTTGTCGGTGGGCAACGTGATGGTGTCCCACTGCTGGAGTTCTTGGTCGCTTAGCGCAATACGGCCGTTGCCCAAATAGGCCACACTTCGGTGTCATCGAAACCCATCAATGGATAGCGATCGACTACGTTGCCGCTTTTGTCCATGGTCAGAAGTTGCATCGGATGGACAACTGAAGCCCGAGTCAATACGCATTTTGTTTCCAACTGAAGTGATAGACGTCGGCATGCGTCTGCGGTTGGCATTTACCGTTATCGGCGCTGGCATCTACCACGAACCAGTCAGGCCGTGATGTCTGACCCGGTGGATGGGCTTTTTTCGGTACAAAACAACTGGCCAGCTATGCACCGTGGACCATGGCAAAGCTGCCAGGATTTTCGCGCAACTACTGGCGGCCTGCTCGATCGCCTGAGAGTCGGCGAAGCCGAAATGCACAATTGGCGTAACCCGGCGGTGAACACATCTAGCGTCTTATCGTCGTGAGTTGCGGCTCCAGGGATAGGCAAGTAGACCTCACTTCAGGCACGACAAAATGGCTTAAGATCATCGACGACTGTAATGGAACATTTCGACTAAGAGGACGCGACATTTTATGGAAATCCCCCTTGCTCAAATCAGGGAGCATTTGAACAATCGCCGATTTACGGTAGCGGGTAACGCCCATGGGCTATCCGGTGCCGGCACAGTATTTCACTACCATGTCGAAGAAGATTCCAATTGGGGTGCTTATCAAGGTGGCCGGATCCGCATGGGTCATCAAGTCGGACGCGTGACTAGCCCCGATACCATTGAGCTTCTTTAACATTGCTTAACTACGGATGGTGAGATTCTTGCTTGCTGGTCTCGTGGCACGGTAGGCGTTGATCACGCAGGACGCACCACTCTGATGTCCGTATGGGGTTTGTTGTCGGGCGCTACTGGAGGTGGGGAGTCTAGCTACGTTGAGCTTGCCGCGTAGCGGTTAAGCTTTTTGATTACGCTCGCGTCCATCTGTGCGGTAGCAACTCGGAAATCTCACTGGCCTGCTGCGTCGGCAGGCGCGTGAGGACGTCCTTCAAGTAGGCATACGGATCATGCCCGTTGAGCCGCGGCTGCCGACGCAGCGGGCAAGTGAGATTACCGAGTTGGTGCCGCATAAATGGGCGCCCGTTCAACCGCCCAAAGTATGTTGGGCAGGTGCGGACAGCGCTGGTACTGGGGTTGCCGGAGCAGCGGGTCGGCTCATCGCTAATGTGACGAGACGTACATAGATGGCGTGGACGGCGCAGGCAGTGCGTAGGTCGCCTTCATCCATTCGATCTCTGCCTGGGGCGTGCGCCCAAAGAAACGTTTGAATTCGCGGCTGAATTGCGAGGCGCTTTCGTAGCCTACATTGAACGCCGCCGTCGAAGCGGTCATAGCGTTGCGTAGCATCAGTAATCGCGCCTGGTGCAAGCGCGTCGACTTCAGGTATTGCATCGGCGACGAGTCCGTCACGCTGCGAAAGTGCAGATGAAAATTGGGCACGCTCATGCTCGCTTCTTGGGCAAGGGACACCACATCCAGGCGCTCCTGGTAGCAACGATGGATCTTGCGGATCGCACGAGTGACCTTACCAAAGTGACCCTGGCGATTGAGCGCGGCGCGCATCGAGCCACCTTGCTCGCCGGTTAGGATGCGGTAGTAGATCTCCCGCACCAGCGACGGCCCAAGTATTTGCGCTTCGCCCGGACTGCTCATCGCCTCAAGAAAGCGTAGCGTCGAGGCGCGCAGCAAATCGTCCATTGGCGAGGCATACATGCCCTTGGGCTGGGCATCACTTGGCCCGAGAGCTTCATCCATTTGCAGTATCAAATCGCTGGCCATTTGTAAGTCGAGGCGCATGTAGACCGCCAGCATTGGCTGCGCCTCGCTGGCATCGGTCTCCATGGTGAAAGGAACTGGGACGGACACCACTAGATAGTGCTGGGCGTCATAAACGTATACGTCATCGCCCAGATAGCCACGTTTGCGCCCTTGGCACAGGATCACGATACCCGGGTCATACAGCACCGGAGTGCGAGTCAGTGGCCGATTCGAACGCAAAAAGCGGATGTCCTCTAGCGCGCTGAGGTTGTAGCCCTCGACCGGCGCGAGGGTTTCCATCAAATGCACCATGCGCGAGGTGCGTGAGTCGGCCCGATTCATTGATGTCCCCCTCTGCTGGTCGCTCAACCGTCGGTGGTAAGGGTCAGCGCTTCCCATTTATCAATCTCCCTGGCCGTGCGATTCAGCTTGTCACGTACCAGCCCCAGCGCGTCACTGCCCAATAATAAGTGTGCCGGTGGTGTCGTGCTGGCAATAACCTGCAACATCGCTTGCGCCGCTTTTCGCGGGTCGCCAAGCTGTTTGCCGCTCTTTTCTTCGCGGGCCTTACGTACCGGGTCGAAACTGGCGTCATAGTCAGCAATGCTTCGTGGGGTGCGCTGCATCGAACGACCGGCCCAGTCAGTGCGAAACGAGCCAGGTGCCACGGCGGTCACGAAGATGTTGAACGGTAGCAGTTCTTTGCTCAGCGTATCGGAGATACCTTCGAGAGCAAACTTGCTCCCGCAGTAGTACGCGATGCCCGGCATCGTGATGGTGCCGCCCATAGAAGTGATATTAAGAATATGACCAGTGCGACGCTTGCGAAAATAAGGCACGAAAGCCTTGGTCACAGCTACCGCGCCGAACACGTTGACGTCGAATTGGCGACGCATTTCCTCCAGCGGCGACTCTTCAAAGATGCCCTCATGACCGTAGCCGGCGTTGTTGACCAACACGTCGACTGGGCCGTGGGTTGCTTCAATAGCAGCTACTACGCTGTCGATTCGGGCGAAGTCAGTGATATCCAGAATCACCCCATGAGCATGATCCACGGAGAGCGCCTGAAAGGCGCGCAAGGCGGCTTCACTACGCACGGTACCTATGACACGGTGGCCCGCTGCAAGAGCTTCTTGCGCCAGCGCGTTGCCGAAGCCACTGCTCACCCCCGTGATGAATATGGTTTTTCTGCTGTTCATGGCGACTTCCAATAAGTAGGGACGAGGCCATGATATGTATCGAAAACTCGGTCACCTATGCCGGTTTGTCTTAGAGCATTGCCTATTCCTATCAGAGTCAACAGTTAAGTGGGCACGCGTTTAACCACGCAACATGTGTGTTGAATGGACACTTATGTCAATTCCATGCAATTGGATGGGAGAGTCTGCGCAATACCCCAACTACTCGAGGAGAGTTGGCCAAACGCTTACGGATTTTCGCCGTCCAGGGCAGGCTTGATGAAGCCGCGAGCGAACCTAAGACAGAACCAGCCACTGACGACAGCGGGGACTATTTTTCGAGCCCAGGGGCGGTCATGAAACCAGCGGCGCAACAGCTAGGGCACCAGGTGCCCTTTAAAGAATCTGAAACTGTACGCTTGTCAGCGAAACAGCGCCGCACATCGCCATAGGGGGCTAAGACACGCTACGGCGCTTTGCCTGATTGCCTGACGGCATTAGGCACTCTCAGAAGTAATCGTACTTGCGCAGGACGCTAGTGAGACGGAATCGGTGGGCCTGTCTGTTCAATCTTCTTGTCCCTAACCCATAAGTCGAATGCTTCGCTATCCAGGGGACGGCTAAGAAAGTAACCCTGGCCTTCGTCGCAAAGTACGGCTTTGAGCAGTTCCAGTTGCTCAGCCGTTTCAATTCCTTCCGCGGTGACGGTCAACGACAATGCCCGGCCCAACCCTACTATCGCTTGTATAACGGATTTATCTTTTTCGTTTTCACCCAACCGGTTGACGAAGCTTCGGTCGATTTTGAGGCCATCGAAGGGAAACGAGCGAAGGTAACTCAGTGATGAGTAGCCGGTGCCAAAATCATCCATCGCCAGGCGTACTCCAAGACCTTTGAGGGCACGCATGATCTCGAGGGCTCCCGTAGCATCCACCAACATGATGTTTTCGGTCAGCTCCAGCTCTAACCGTGTCGGATCAAATCCGGTTTCGCACAGGGCTTTTTGAACTCGTGCCACTAAGTTGCCACGCCGGAACTCAGTTGAAGATAAATTAATTGAAACGAACATATTGTTCGGCCAGTGGTTAGCGCTCTCGCAAGCAGCGGTAAGCACCCAGTCACTCAACGATACGATCAGCCCCGATTCTTCGGCGATGGGTATAAAGGTATCCGGGGAGACCAATCCATGCACGGGGTGTTGCCAGCGCACCAGGGCTTCGGCCCCTACCAGCCGGCCATCCACAATGCGAACGCGCGGCTGAAAGTGTAACCGTAATTCTCCATGTTTGATGGCGTAGCGTAAATCGCTCTCCAACCGGCGACGTTCGATGATTTTGGCGTTCATGTCGCCTGCATAAAAACGCCAAGTGTGGCGACCGCCGGCCTTGGCTTCGTACAGGGCTATATCAGCATAACGCATCAGCTGGGCGGCTTCGCACGCATCGTTAGGCGCCATCGCAATACCGATACTGGCGCTGACAAAGACTTCCTGAGCGCCGAGGGCTATCGGTTCTTCGATTGAATGGATAAGGCGCTGACACAGCGCGTCTATTTCGTCTTGGGAACTCATGTCAGTGATTATCAGCACAAACTCATCGCCACCAATCCTTGCGACGAGGTCTCCCGTCCGTACGCAATCTCCTAATCGTTTTGATACTGTGTTAAGGACATGATCGCCAGCAGCATGACCGAGCAGATCATTTACCGGCTTGAAACGGTCTAGATCAAGACACAACATGACCAATGGGGCTTCACGGGTGGAAACAGCCCTGAGTTTGCCATCAAGAAACGCTTGTAAACGCGTCCTGTTAGGGAGTCCAGTCAAGGCATCGTGCTGCGAAAGATAATCTATGCGTCTTCGGGCTTCGACCTCATCAGTGATGTCACACGCAGTGCCGCGAAATCCCTCGTCGACCATCTCTCTCGCATGAAGCCGAGCAATCCGTGCCTGTCCTTGCGAATCAATATAGCTGCATTGCACGCTGGTGTTGGGATGCCTCTTAGGCATTTTCAACCATTGGGATAACTTTGCTGAATCAAAACGTAATAAGTTGTCTAAGTCAGCGCCAATCCAGGCATTTCTAGAGAGGCCTGTGATTTCTTCGAATCGTTCAGACAGGTAACTCAATTGGCCTTGAGCGTCAATCTCCCATATCCAATCCGAACTGGCTTCCGCTACATCGCGAAAACGCTGTTCGCTTTTGATAAGCGCAATTTGGCTGGTCTGCAACGAAGCATAATTATCTTCTAGCGTCTTTGCTGCGAAGGTTGTGCGTCGCAATAAGACCCAAGTCATCAGCCATACTACAGAAGCCGCCACGCCTATCAATGGCAACATGAAACCCAGCAACTTTTTGCCAGGTTTCTCTAATTCCCAGAGCAAATGGCCAGCGGATCCGTCTTCGCCTAACTGCACTGTCGTGGAAGACACCTTATCATGAGTCACTATACGTAACGCTTTGATTCCGTAGTCGGTTCCTATGGCTTGAAGCCTTGCACTATCAAGCGGCTCGACGAAAACCAGTACAGATACTGGACCATCAACCGCTTCAACGGTAAGGTCGTTACCGGGCGTGAGTGCCGAAGCTGCAACTACCGCAGGTATACCACCAAAGTTAACGATAGTGGAAACCGCGGCTTCCTTACCAGCTGCCGCGCGAGCTTCATTGAGGAGCGCATCGATTGGTCGTCCTAACCATTGCGCGATGTCGACTGATTTAAGTTCGCCCCTGATCACCGAATAAACGGTGCGATCTGCGCCATCGACGACAAAAACCCCTTGATAGCCAAAATTTTTGTACACTCCGGAGCCTATGTTCGCTTGAGCAAATGCCCAATCAACATCCACCATTTGATGAAGGTGTTTGTACGCCTCCCCCCAAGAAGCGTAGTCCTTCACTGTGGTAGTTACGTGTTTCTCCACCGACTTTATGGCTTTGTTGATGTAGAAAATGCCTTCGTGTTCTTCAACCGTATCAAGGTCATGCGCCACATAGAAAAGCAGACAGGCAGCGAGTAGAAAGACACTGACCAACAGCCCCGCAAATTTAAGTAGAGAGGCGCGAATAAGGGCCACGCTGGTACGGTTCAGAGCGGGAGCGGCGGAAGTTGGGATGTTTTCGAGCATAGGATTCCAGGCAGGGTTATCTGTGTCAACTCTCAGTTAATCTATCGGCTGGAGCGGTTATTTTTTGAATGTCTGCGCCTGCCTAATCGGACGGGCCGACCAACGGTGGTCTTGGCTTTCGATCGCCTCGGTCGAAAGGTGCGACTCCAAAATATCAACTCACCAGAAGCTCGCCATACCGCTGATGATTTTTTGATACAGGTATTGTCCAGCTCACCGCGCATGGCACTCTGCTCGTTAAGTTCCTAACACGACAAAACCAGGTGGTTGTATCGAAAACTTTCTGCGAAGGGCAGAGGTTCTAAACTAACTACTCTGGGTCCGTCGGCGGCACGGTAATTAAGACGTTGTATTTGGCATCCTCTAGCGTTCGAAGCTAATGAGTTTCTCTATCAACGCGCTGCTGCGCACCTTGCCGTGTTGAGCAGCAATATTCGGTTATCGTGTTGAGGCTGCGCGCAAAACCAACGCGGATCTGGCGATCGGCCCTGAACGAGGCACCTTACGCTGTGCACCGGCGTTGATGGCGAAACCACACAGATCGAAGTTCGGACACCTGGTGCGGCATTCCCCGCGACGCGCTCGAAAAATTACTCGTCCCATTTTTTACGACCAAACCTATCGGACAAGGCTCTGGGTTAGGATAGTCCTCATCGGACGGCATTGTGAAAAAACATAACCGCACCATTCAGTGCGCAGCGAGGCCGGGGTCGGGGCTACGTTCAACGTCGTATTACCCGTGCACCAAGCGATAGAAAGAACAACCCCCTGGCTCGCTTAAGTTCTCCGCTCGCCAGCGTATCCGAGCCGCTGGCTCAACTGTGCGAGCCCAAGGTGGTGGCTAGGCATGCGATGCGTTTGGCCAATTATTCGATCGTTGATCGAGAGGAATAAGTCGCCAGTGAGGATGACGGCGACCGTGCCTCCCATCGGCGGGCAATTTAGTGGCTGAACCAGTGGCGCAGCAGCGCGTTACCGACGGCCTGGCTGTAAACCAGGCCTCCGCCCTTAGAGCACACAGTTGGCCGGGCGGTATAGACCGGTATCAAAAGCCGGCATGTGTTCCGTCTCGATCAAGGTGCCGCGAACGACGCCCTTAGGCGAGCCATGCCGCTCGCTGCCGGGCGCCTGCGTTCAAGTAGACGTGCCGATACCGTGGCTTGCGATGTATTTAACCGTGGATAACCCCCTGACTACAAAGGAGGGCGAGAACTTAAGGGCCGCCACTCCAACGCGTTAGGCGAACCGGAGAGGGAGCGCCGACCAATAAATGGGTAACTAGGATCGGAACCGGGCAACGCTCCGACGGGCTCAAGTCATGCGGCAACTGCTCAAAGAGCATTGAGGTCCTGCTGCTCGCCTCGACGAGATTGTAGAAGCGGTCATCAGTGAATAGGGCACCGTTGAAGACTGAGTTTCCCCTAGGCAGTGTTATTCTCACACCGAGGCGAACCAGCATCCTCGCTATGCCAGCACTGGCATCGGTGATTGCTTATGATCAGCAGTCGGTGATCAGACCCAGCTCTTCCGTAGTGGTCCTTGCCAAGGTTGGGAAGGGGCTGGTCAGCTACTTTGGCAGTTCAACTGCATCTTGGCCCCGACGCCGATCTGCCGGCCATCTTCGTGCACAACAAGCACGTCGAGCCTGGCCTCTGGGTAGCAGGGCCAGCCGGCTAGCTCGTTGAATACCTGGATGAACAGCGCGCAGAGGTCAGCTTCCTTTTCGATTGTTGTCGATAGGCATGACCGTCCTGGTCTCTATAGCGGAAGACTTTAGATGGATAGCTTGACTTCATTACATTGGGGGCGCCAATAAATAGTCGGCACATTTGTAGCGAAGGCTCTAGCGGCTCACCAGAAATATGAGCATGCCTGCGCTGATTTGCGCAGGATGATCAATCTGAAAATAAACTAAGGGCGCGAGTGGGTGAGGCCGTGACACGTCAAAGCCGCACTAGGAATGGTTCCTGCTTTTTAACGAATATCCAGCGCGCCCCGAGAGCCAAAACGATGTGTCTGGGTGACGTGCAAGGGAGGGATTTTCGTACTGGCGAGAAACCGGGTGAATTTTCGGCGTATTCGGCCGATATCAGACTTAAGGGATATCGTTTCTAGATGGCGGTTGGCTCCGCCTGGGACAAATAATATGAAAACTATCGACGACTTTAGGATTGAGGCTCACGAACTGCTATTGGAGCTTGAGGCCGCCACAACTGGCCTAATGATGCTTGTTTCTTCCAAATGCATTTCGGGACCTGCGTGGGATGCAGCTACTGAACGACAGCATGATGCTCATGACCGCTGGAACGCGTTCGTAAACAAAACAACAGAATTTGCTCCAGACTAGCCGACTCTGTCAAGCTGACCTCGGCCGAATGATGAGTGTTTGGAGCGGTCGCGATGGTGGGGCTTTTAGCCTCGATAGAGGTATTGCATGTAATGGTGAAGATTGCCGGTATTTGATGTAGCTCAAGGAGAGGGCCATGTCTCATAATCTGGATTTGCCCGTCGCACACACCTACAGGGGCCACCAGTTGTTCCTGAAATTCGACTGGAAGCGCCCCAACGACGCGGCACCGACAGCTGCGCATATCTTGGTGAACTGTGATGTGCCAGGATTGGCAAGCACCGTAGGAGAACTCAAAGGACCCTGGTCCAGCTACCTCGACGCCCTTACCGAAGCAATCGGAGTCGGAGAGCAGTGGGTCGACAGTCAGCTTCCCTGAATGAGCGTTCCCTGCTGTTACGTTGCCTTGTCGGTTTAAATTGCTTGGCTTTCCTAGTCAGCGGTGGGGTTGAGGGCGGCGTCAATCTAGCCCGGTGTGTGAGGCTGAGGGTGGCTCGTTAGCAAATTGCGACGTTTTTCAGCATTTCCTTAGTGTCGTTCTCCCACTCATCCACCACTGTGAGGCATTGCTGTAGAGCCAGGCTCTCGGCGGACACGCAGTCGAGATCGTCAGCCTTCAAGAAGATCTGGCGTTCGTGCTCGAGAATGGTTTCGAGCTCGGCCGGCGAACATGACTTGGCCTGCGCTTCGCCACCCTAAGTACCGATGTCCCAACGTTTCACGCTTCTCCTCTCGACTAGGCGGAACTGATGACCGTCCTCCAGGGTGAGCAAAAGTTCTTCAATTACGCCGGTGGTGGTCGCAGAGCTGTAAATCAGCTTCACAGTCCCGCCTAGGCGAAAGACGTTCCCATCGTAAAGGTGCAGGCGGCGGCCCTCGGTTCTTTCCGAAAACGTTGGCTGTCGAATCGTGCCCAGATCGGGGGAGTCGTCTCGCGCTACAATGTAGTAGTGGGGCGCGCTGTGATATAGGACCGTTGTCCATTGCAGCTCTTCCACGGCGAGCCAGTAGCCGAGTTTGCTAGTTCGTCCATCTCGAATTGTTCAATGCGATCAACCAGCCGTTCTCCGGCCAATCTGGCACTTGCCGCAAGCAGGCAGGACCGGTACGCCTCCGGGTGCGCATCCCAGGTCTTGGTTGTCGAGCGTTTCGCGCCACTGCTGAATCCTCAGCGCCTTGGCCTGTTCAAAATTCATGATGGGATCGACTTCTTAATGCTGTTTGGATATACAGCAATAGAGGCGGGGGTAAGTCTGGCGAGGGGAGGGGACGAGTCGCGCTATTCAGTCCAGGGGGAATCAGGATTGCTAGAGACATCTTCATGAACTCCTCGTTCTTGTCGATCACGTCCGGGGTGCCGCGGACGTGATCAGCGACCCAGCAGGAGGCCTAGCAGCTCGATCCTATTGGACAGCTCGTTGATTGCAGCCTAGTGCGCGGGCTGGTTTTCGTTGATTATGTGAGCATTGAATCGTAGCAGTCCCGAACGGCGGAGAATGCAAAGCCTCGAAGGTTCGCGACTCCGGGGCTTCTATTATCGCCTCCATCCCTTAATAGATAGCGAACGTACTTTTAGAATACCGATGTTTAACCTTGTTCACTATGCAAAAATCAAGGTTTCTTCCTGCAGGTCACCAATAAGGTGAGATGAATTTACGCAGGGTGAAGGGTTTGGATTGGCAGCAGCGAGCGACTCGATACTCATAAACGGTTTCTCTAAAAAACCGCATATTAACGAGATCATTTGCTATTGCCTGCTGAAGATCCAAACTCCCGAGGCAAACGCTGGCGCTACGGCACCGCACTGGAATTTGCCTAAATACGGAATCGAGTAACTAGTCCATTAAGCTGGACGGCCAGCGATGACAATTCTTGACTGGCTGCGCTAGTTTGATCAGCACCGGCAGAGGTTTGTAACGAGAGGTCACGAATATTCACTAGATTGCGATCCACCTCCCGAGCGACCTGGGCTTGCTCTTCCGAAGCGCTTGCAATCATTAAGTTTCGCTCACTGATTTGACTGATAGAATGGGTAATTGCGTCTAGCGCGTCACCAGCCGATCGTGCAACTTCAAGTGTAATGGTTAAACGCGCATTGCTCGATTGCATCGCTTGAACCGCTTTGTCAGTACCTTTATGCACACCACTGATCACCTGCTCGATTTCTTCGGTTGATTTCTGAGTGCGGTGGGCCAGTGCCCGAACCTCATCAGCGACGACGGCGAATCCACGCCCAGCATCGCCTGCCCTTGCAGCTTCAATTGCTGCGTTGAGCGCAAGTAGGTTCGTTTGGTCAGCAATCGAACGGATCACATCAAGCACAGAGCTGATTTTTATCACTTGCCCCGCAAGCTGCTCGATTTGCGTTGCCGTAGTTGTAACATCTCCAGCCAAAAGATTGATCGACTCCACGGTAGTCATAACTTGCTGACGACCATGCTGAGCGGTAGCGTTAGAAGCGCCGGACGCTTCGGATGTAGATACAGCATTACGAGCTACTTCGTCTACCGCGGCAGTCATTTCATTCACAGCGGTAGCGGCTTGCTCGATTTCGTAATTCTGCTGATGTAATCCGCGAGTCGAGACTTCGGTGACTGAATTGAGTTCCTTCGCCGCTGAGGCCAACTGGTTTGATGCGTCCGAAATGCTGCGGATGGTAATGCGCAGACGGCCTTGCATGGTCTTGAGTGCAGTTAACAGACGTGCCGGCTCATCGCTGCCAACGACAGAGAATTCTTTAGATAAGTCACCTGAGGCCACAGTTTCCGCAACAGTGATCGCTTGCTTAAGTGGTCCCGTAATGCTGCGCGTAAATACGAAAGCCAAGACCACCGTGGCGACAGCCGCTATGACAATAAATATGATGACCCAGTTGAAGGAGGCTTCGTACGTCTCGGCTGAGCGGGCTGCGGCTTTACCAGCCTCTTCCGCATTGATCCCTTGGAGTTTATCGAGCGTCCGAGTCATATCATCTGCGTGACCAGACATCGGGCCACCTACTGCTTGTATGGCCAGCTCACGTTGCCCCTGATTAATCAGAGAAAGAATATTTCTCTGCTCAATAAAGTACAGTCGTTGGAAGGTCAAAAATTGGTCATAGCCTTCCTTTTCTTCAATTGTAGTAACATTTTTTAGATACGCTGCGTTTAATTTGTCTACGTTGGCAGTCAAGGAGTTGAGCTTCTCCAGCGTCTGGGTCAATTTTTCTCCATTGACGAGGAGGGCTCGCATAGTCAGAGCGCGTATGCGCATGATGTCGGTATTAAGATCGCCTAGCGTTACGATGCTTGGAAGCCAGTTCTGGTCAATTTCTGCGGAACCTTTACGCATGTCCTTCATCTGGCTTAATGAGAATAACCCGAGCGCAAGGACAATAATGCCGATAATACCGAAACCAATGGCTGATCTGATGGATATGCTTATATTACGGGTCAACATACGAAGCCTGCCATTAGTGGCGCCGCGGGATCGCAGCGTTAATGCTCGATTTATCGGTTGGTCCGTAGCTGTCTTGAGGAGTGAACGCGTTTCAATTTTGTTGCAAAGAATTTCAGCGTTTTCCTGTCCGAATCAACTGCATATAGAGCAATAAGATCCGCCCACTGCTACCTCAACGTGCGGTGCGAACTCAAGTAGGCTGCGTGGTTGTGCACGTCGCGGATGAAGCTGATGTCGACGTGAGCCAGCGGGCGCTCGATCCAGTCTCGGTTGTATCCGCGTCCGGTCATTTCTGTCGAGAACAGGGGTCGCAAGCCGTGCGGCGACTGCCAACCGATCAATCCATACGCCTCCGAGACGTTGTTTGCTAGCATGTGCCGATTGGTATTGTGGGGTCGCTGCGGTTCGTGAAGAAGTAGCCCAGGTGTCTGGCGAGTGGCGGCCATCCGCAGGTTTAAGATGCTTTTGATGACCGATACATGAGCAGAGACTCTGCGCTGAACTTTTATCGCTTGGCGCGTATGAAACTCCGCGAAGAATATTTATTGAATTCAATGCTCCGTTGATACATTTTTCAGTCACATATGCTGCAAAGCGATGTGCAACGGCTACACATCGCTCCGGCTCCGGCTCCGGCTCCAGACCAGGATCCAGATGCAACGATTACGCCTATTCGAATAGCAGGATGCTGGTGACTAGGTAGGGGACGGTAGCCCGCCAACTACAATTGAAACCCCACGATTGGCGCGAGGATTTAAGGATAAATACTTTAGCTCTGAAAATGGCAACCTTTTTTCTGGGTGCCTGTGACCGGTACCAAAACAGCTAATGCTAGTTATACACGCAGCGAATTGCGGGAAACTAACAGTGACGGCAGTCTACGCAATTGGCGTTATCCGGCGGCAGATAACAAATTTCGGGCGAGTCTGGCTATCAACCAAGTGCCCAGCACCGGCAAGATTGTGATCGGTTAGATTCACAATAAGGACAGCAACAGTCCGATGGTGAAACTGGAGTTTCAATATAAAAAAATCAACTTCTACCGGAAGCATAGTCGCGAAGGTGCGCATGCGTCCCGATGACAAAACGGGTCAGGTCGTTACAATTTCGACTGGAGTTCAGCTCAACCGCAACTTTTCTTACCAGCTTCATCTCAGCCCAAAAGGAGCGCTGAGCATTAGTACTGCCGGATACCATTGGAAAACCACCATCGATTCGAGTTGGAAAACCAAGCCACTGTATTTCAAAGCAGGTGCATATGTGCAAGATAATACTGGGTACGACACCGAAGGCGGAAGAGTGACGTCCAGGATGCTGGAGGTCCACCACAAAATCTAGTCACAAGGAAGGTACGGTGGTGAGGGCCCTGATGAAACGCGCTGCTTTCGCACTCACTTTGGCTGGCAATATTTCGTCGTAGATTACATCGGAAGAGTAACCTCTCACAGAGTCAGGTGGTTAGCAGGCGACCGCTGCTCGATCCGCGTCTTGAAGAGTGGTGGTCGTCGTCTTCGGGATTCGAGAGATGAGGCCGCTCGGGCTACCGGCTATAGAATGCAACGGGCGAAACATCAGCGAGTTGCTAACGGAAGGTCTTGACCTCTGCTTCGGGACATCCTGACGCTACGCCTCTCGCGGGCCTGAGCGCATGCCCAAGGGTGGACGTGTGATAGGCCGTCGTGACCTCCGATGGTTTGGAGGGCAACTGGGGCGTTAGGCCGATATTTGCTGCACCTCCTACCTTCAAGGTCAGCTCCAGCACAGCGGCTTCAAGGCAAGCTGATATTCGTACAACTGCTCTCAGAAATTGGGTATTCGGTGAGCATCGTTTCGACTCCAATCGTTGAATCTTAGGCGTCGCAGCGGGAAGGGCGGAACCGGTGGCCGGGTGGGGCGTATGCGTCCGGCCAACACACCTTTCTAACTCGGCGCAAATGCGATCCATCTGATGTAAGCAGACGCCACTTTTAGCGGTTCAAGCCGGTATTCCATACCGTTAAGACGCCGTTCCGATTCAGAATCGTTCATAGTCCAGGCCAGTCAACAGTGTGCCCAACCCGGCGCCTCGATTGCCGGCGTTGCACTGAGCCGTAGCCCCAAGGCAAACCTCGTCCGGAGATGGATTCAGCTGCCGATGCCGATAGGTACAGCGCCGTAACCTGCGTTTATTCCGTTGCGCATATTGCTGACTGGAACAAACTCGCAAGCACCATCGTCGAATATTTGCGTGACCTGGCTATTCTATTGTCCTGTCGGATGTCGGCGATGGTCTTAAAAAAGAGGCATCAGACGCTCGGCCAGCCAAATCATATCGGCGTGCGCTGGACTTCTTATGCCGAATTGTCGGCTCGACTGAAGGCGATTGAAATAGTATGGATCGATCTCCAGCAGATCGCTGGGCAACCATCCAGGCATGCAAGGCACCCATCACGGGTACCGCTTTTTCTTGCCGTATTCGACGGCGTATGTCTGGCTCCAGATCCTTGATTTCCCCCTCGATCTCGTACAGCGCCTGCATGTAACGCAAGGCTTGTTCAGCCAGCGTGCTCTTGTGGGTCGCATGCAGTTCGAAGAACTTGCGCCGCGCATGGGCCATGCAGCCAATTTCAGTCATGCCGAGTTCGAAGCTGGCCTTGTAACCGCCGAAATCATCGCAGACCAGCTTGCCCTTCCAGTCTTGCAGAAAGTTACGCGCATGTTCGCCGGCCCGGCTGAGGCTGAAGTCGTAAACGACAGCCGAGGTTTCGCAAAATGGGCTGGTGGCGTAAGCCCAAACGTAGGAACGATGGGTTTTCTTGGTGCCCGGCATGAGCATTTGCACCGGCGTTTCATCAACGTGAACGACCGGCTGTTCAAGCACCACTTCACGCAGCGCATCAACCAGTGGCTGCAACTGCACGCAACAGGCGCCAACCCATTGGGCAAGGGTCGAACGCGGGATAACCAGGCCGGCGCGGCCAAACATGGCTTCCTGGCGATACAGCGGCAGATGGTCAGCAAACTTCGCAATCATGACGTGGGCCAACAAGCCCGCAGTCGGGATGCCCTTGTCGATCACCTGCGCCGGCACCGGTGCTTGGCTCAGTGTTTCGCAACTGTCGCAGACCCACTTACGACGGATATGGCGCTCTACGGTGAACACGCCAGATGTGTAATCGAGCTTTTCGCTGACATCTTCACCGATGCGTTTGAGCGCGCAGCCACAGGCACACTCCGTGTTGTCCGGCTCGTGATGGATCAGCGTGCGGGGAAACTCAGGCGGCAAGGCGCGACGTTTGGGTTTCTGCTTTTCCTGGGTGGGTGCCGGAGTAACTTGCAGCGACTCCAGTTCCGCTTCAATGGCAGCGATATCGGTATCGATCAGATCGTCGAGCAAACTGGCCTGTTCCGGGCTCATTTGTTCGCTGCGTTTGGCGAACTTGAAACGCTTGAGCTGGGCGATCTCGTGGATGAGTTTTTCGATCAGCGTTTTGTCGTGATAGATCTTCTTGTCCATGACCTGGACGGTCTTGCCCATCGTTTCAACTTGCTCGTCGAGCGCCGAGACGCGTTGCAGCAACTGCGCCGCGAGTGCACGCAGTTGTTCGGGGTTCAGTTGATCGAGGTCGGAAATCGAAGTCATGCCGCCGATCTTGCCAGATCAGCGTAAACAGGACGACAGGCTGTTCGGACAATTGTGCTGCCGGATGGGGCATGGTTCGGCTTAGAGGACGGAAATGGCGTTTCCGGGACCAACTCTCTGCCATGGCAAGCCCAGTATCAAGGCGTGTAGCTGTTCGGCGCTCAGCTCCATCTGTGAACCGTGGCGCGTGCCAGGCCAAGCGAATTTGCCTTGGTGGAGTCGACGCGCCGCCAACCAGATGCCCAACCCGTTGTGCACCAGGACTTTCATGCGGGTGGCGCGGCGGTTGGCGAACAGATAAGCGCAGTGCGGCTGCGCCGCACCGAACACTGAAATCACGCGGGCCATGGCGGTGTCGGTGCCGGCGCGCATGTCCATCGGCTCGGTGGCGAGCCAGATGGTATCGATGCGGATCATCGCAGCAGATCTCGCAGAAAGGTGGCACAGGCTACGGCGTTTTCGGTTGGCCAGCTCACTTTGACGGTGCCGCGTGGGTGCGGGATTTCGAGACAAATAGTCGACGACGCGGCTTGCGAATTTACTTCGGCTAGCTGCAAGGGCAGGGGAATGAACGCAGGCTGCAGAGCCATGGTTTTCTGCGCTTGGACTCGAATCCATTTATGGACGAGGTTTGCGTTAAGGCAGTGGCTCAGCGCAACTCTGGCAATCGAGGCCCCTGGCTGGGCGCACTCTTAAAGGACCTGAGCCTTGAAGGATTTGGAATAGGAACGGCGTTGTAACTGCGTGAAAGACCCGCTTAAAAGACTAAAAATGGTGTCCACTTATTTTTCAGGTGGACACCATCACCTTTGGCGTTGGGGTCAGGAAGGTGTGTTGGCCGGACGCATACGATCAAGTCGCTGAGGCTCCGAGTCGTCCGTCGGATGTCGCGCAGCCGCAGCGAGCGGGATGCCAAGCACCCCGCGCTCACCGTAGGTGACGCTAAGCGGGCTACTCCAGGCGCTCTGGCGATACGGTAACAAATACGTTGTATTTGGCACCTTCCAGTTGTTCGAAGCCAATGAGCTTCTCAATCAGCGGTCCGCTGAGCACCTTACCGGTATTGAGTAGCAGCATTCCGTTATCAGCATTCAGGTTGCGCGCCAAGACCATGCCGGGTGTGAGCTGACGAGTGCTGAGGATTAGTATCTCCGGATTGGTCAGCAGCGTATCGCGTAGGTGCGCAACGCAAACCTCGATGAAGAGTTCCAACATGTCTGGATCGTACAATTTGCCTGCATACGTTCGAATGTAGATGAACGCTTCGTCACTGGTCATTTGTCTTTCAAGAATCAATCCTTTCTGCAGCTCCACGAAGTCCACTGCGAGTTTCAACAATCGAGACCCTACGGGGATCGCATCACCCTTAAGGCGATTGGGAAAACCGCTGCCGTCCCAGCGCTCCTGGTGATGAAGTATGATGCGCGCCGCATCCTTCATCGGGTCCAAGGCCATCAGCAGTGATTCACTTTGCTTAGGGTAAGCTCGGTATAGATCGCGGTCGGTGTGGCGCAACATATCCGACGGCGTAACCATCATGCTATCGGTCCAGCTTAGCTTGCCAAGGTTGTAGAGCGCTGCGGCCATGGTCAAATCGCGGCTAGTGGGCTGATCGAGCCCCTGGCTCTCGCTATAGGCCCTGATGAGTTCGATGACCTGCTGGTTGGTCTGTTTTGTTTTCGGAACGCGGAGGTTGGACAGCTGCGAAAAAACCTCGGTGCCGGTTATATAACTGCGTTTGAGCTCTTCATAAGCAAGGTCGAGCATGTCCGAAGTCTGCTGAAGCTCGGCGGTACGCGCTGCAACGCGATTTTCCAAGGTTGCGTTAAGTGTTTTCAGTTGTATGTACTGTTGGCGAGTGAGCGCTTCGAGCCGCTGGCGTTCGCTTTCGGAGTGCTGGTGGGCGAGAGACTGTTGCAGGGCTATCACCAGCTCTTCATCGTTCCAAGGCTTGCTCAGGTAACGATGGAGCTGCCCCTCATTGATTGCCTTAGTCATGATGCCGACATCGGCGTAGCCGGTGAGCAGGATGCGCATTGTGAAAGGATACAGCTGGCGAATATGTCCCAGCAGCGTGGCACCATCCATGTGCGGCATTCGCGCGTCGGTCATTACCAAATCAACCGGCCGCTCCTTCAATATTTCAAGGGCCTTGGCGCCACTGTTCGCCAGTAAAATTTCGTATGGCTGATTACGAAGGAGGCGACGCAAGCTGTTGAGAATTGACTCTTCATCATCTACTAGCAGTACGGATTGGACCTTGCCCGGAGCGTCCAGCGGTTGAATCTTCATAGTAATTCCTGTGAATAATATCTAACTGACGCCGCTGCAACGCGTGACAGAAGGATGCGTTGCGAGTACTCGCATGCCTGCATGCCGTATTCATTAGCCGATCGACATACGGATGGGCAATTGGACTTTGGTTGGACGGGGGCACTCTTCTTCGCAGGCACAAGGGGATGTTTGTCGCTTGTGTCTACGGAGACCCAAGCGACAGATGCGGAAATACGCCGGGTCGAAAGCCCCCGAGGTTGATGACCGCTCCGATGTTCGCGGTAGCGTTGTGTGGCGCGGCGATAATATCAGATCAGGGGAATCTGGATAAAACAAGTGCTGGTGCTGTGCCTCTGCCAATTTTTTATCCCCAACCCGCGCTTGGAGGATAACTGCGAGGCCAGGCCATTCGATTCGTGATGCCGGCCGTCTGCCGTTTCTCAAGAAAACAAGCGTCGACCCGATAAATATGGAATTAGAGATCGTCGACCGTGCTGATGACAATACTGGCACGCTCTGGCCCTCTGTCATTTTTTCATTCGGATACCCTGGAATGCGCACCACTGCCCTGTGCCTAAGCTCTTACTTATCTATCATCTCAATCGCGGTGAGCCTCGCGAGGTCCTTACCCGCAGAACCGAACCATCGAGCAGCGGGGAAGCCGCGCACAAGTAAACCAACTGACGTTACAAAACGACCGGCACCGGCCAGCATCGAAGAAAATATCAGCGCTCGTTTTTTGTCTTCCTTGAATGTAAGTAATTGCAAGAAATTACAGCGTGATCCTCAATGACTCTACCTCCAATCTCTCGCTTAGTTGTCGTTTTTTTTAGCATAACTCTGTTGTCAGTCTACTTGGTATTTACGCATGCCGCTTCGGACCGGAATCAAACTGCCCTATATATCAAATCCAAAGATCTAGTACGCCAGCTCAGGCAGCAAGATGCCAATTTGAGTAGAGCAGTTATGGAGTGTCAGCTCAACTCTGAAATGGATGACCACAAAATTAGTGAATCTTCCAAGGAGCTGGCTCGACTTTGGCACGAGCTCGATACTATTGCGTCTAATCCAGTTGGCGCTCTACACCACCCTTGGAACGGGCCCCGAGAAGGTTATCTCAAAGCCGTCGAAGCTAAGCTAAGCATAATTGAACAGCTGAATATGCGCAGTGCAGAACTAGACCGGTCCTTGCAGTTTCTTAATGGTGCCGCGTACGGCATACATGCTCAGTTCTTACGATTGCCTGACGAGGTTAAGTTGCAGTGGCAATACGCCAGCATTGATGTCGCCGACCTCATGCTCGATACGCTGGGGTTCATACGGACCGCTACCCGCGAGCAGGCCGCTAAGGTTGCCCTAGACCTTAGCAATGTGCAAGCCAACGCCGAGCGTCTGCCGGCACCTCTGCGAGCGTCGATAGAAGAGCTGAGTCGGCATGTCCAATTGATACTCAAGCAAACGCCTCAAATATTGGAGCTTCGGCAACATGCAGACACACCGCTGGTGGCGGAAAGTCTAAATGTGATCAGCGAGTATTTCGACAAGGAACAGTTGGATGTGGCCGCAGGCCATGACTTCAACCATTACGTGTTAATGGCGTTCTCGGGACTGTTAGCGTTTATCCTGGTCTGCCTGTCCATCCGGCTGAGAAAGAGTTTCGCCCAAATCAGGCGCATGAACGACAGACTACTTTCTTCGAACAAGGAATTGGAAGCTAAGGTCGAGGAACGTACTCGTAAGTTGAAAATTACCCAAAGCGAATTGGTCGACACTGCCCGGCAAGCTGGCATGGCTGAGATTGCCACTAATGTTCTACACAACGTCGGCAATGTTCTTAATAGCGTGAATATTTCCGTTGGCGAAGTCAGCCGCAGGGTGCGCAGCAGTCGAGCTTCCGGTTTGGGTAAGGCTATGCAACTGATTAATGCACACCCCAACGACCTAGGACATTTCCTCACAGAGGACGAAAAAGGCAAGTTACTGCCCGCCTACCTGAACCAACTCGTAGAGGCCATCGCCCTTGAGCATAAAAGCGTAACGGAAGAGCTTAGTCAGCTGACTAAAAGTGTTGAGCATATCAAAGACGTTGTTGCCACTCAGCAATCTTATGCCGGCATAGCCGGCCTGGTCGAAACGCTAGTCGTTAGCTCGCTGATTGAGGACGCTTTGCGCATGAACTTTGGTGCCTTGACCCGCCATCACGTCACAGTGGTGAAGGAATACTGCAGCCTTCCGCCAATCGTCGGCGACAAGCACCGTTTGTTGCTGATCCTGATTAATCTCATCAGCAACGCGAAGTACGCCATGTCGGATGTTCCCGAGGACTCAAGAGAGATCGTCATCAAGGTGGAGGTTCCTGACCCTCAGACATTATGTATCAGCGTCAGGGACGGAGGCGAAGGAATCCTGGCGGAAAATATGCCGAAAATCTTCGCCCATGGTTTTACCACCCGCAAGGACGGGCACGGCTTTGGCTTGCACAGTTGCGCAATTGCCGCTGTCGAAATGGGAGGGACACTAACGGCTCATAGCGACGGTTTAGGAAAAGGAGCTGTTTTTGCGCTGCAAATTCCTCTAACGCTTGCAGAAGGTGAACGATGAACAGTTTCAGCAATCGGCGGATCCTTCTTATTGACGATACGCCTGCAATTCATAACGATTTCAGCAAGATCCTTACTCCAAAAGATGACAGGCATCATGATCTTGAAACATTGGAGTGCGCGCTGTTCGGGGACGCCCCCAAATCCGCTGAGGCTGAATACGAGCTTGACTCTGCCTACGGTGGGCAGGAAGGGCTGGATAAAATGCTGCGCGCGATGGATAGCGGGCGTCCTTATGCGCTGGCATTCGTGGACATGCGCATGCCTGACGGATGGGATGGTGCCAGGACGATAGAGGAGTTATGGAAGCGAGACCCGTTGCTCCAGGTCGTCGTATGCACTGCCTACGCTGATTATGCTTGGGACGCACTGTTGGAGCGGCTAAACGGAAACGACCGTCTGCTAATCCTGAAGAAACCTTTTGACAATATCGAAATCCAGCAGATGGCCAAGGCGCTCACAGTGAAGTGGGAAATGACCGCGCGGGCCCGAATGCAAACGCACACCTTGGAACGGTTGATTCAGGAGCGGACCCAGGCGCTGGAACAAACGAGTGTCTTGCTTAAAACGGAAACAGAAGAGCGAAAGCTGCTGGAAATGCAGCTAGTGCAATCTGAAAAACTTGCGTCCCTGGGGCAATTGGCGGCTGGCGTAGCTCACGAGATCAACAACCCTATTGGTTTCATTTCCTCCAACCTGGGCGCTTTGGACGGTTATTTCGGCAATCTTTTCGAGATGTTGAAAGCCTACGACCTAGCCGCGCAGGCCATCGGCTCACCAGAGCAGCTGGCGCAATTAGAAAAACTCCGAGAAGGGTTGGAACTTGACTTTCTGTTGACGGACATTCCGCTGCTCATAAAAGAGTCAAAAGACGGCGTGTACCGTGTCAGCCAGATCGTCGATAACCTAAAGGCCTTTTCACGAGCGGAGTCCAGTCTGTCGTGGGAACTGACTGATCTACATAACGGCGTCGACTCTACGCTGAACATCGTCGCCAATGAGATAAAGTACAAGGCGGACGTGGTCAAGCAATATGCTGCGCTGCCACTCGTAGAGTGCCTGCCGTCACAAATCAACCAAGTAATCATGAATCTGATCGTTAACGCGGGTCAGGCGATCGGCGCTGAACGCGGAACAATCACGCTGCGAACAGGTATCAATGGTGAAACCGTTTGGATCGAAGTTGCAGACACAGGGTGTGGCATTCCCCACGACACTCTCGAAAAAATATTCGACCCGTTCTTTACGACCAAACCTGTCGGCCAAGGCACCGGGTTAGGACTTTCCTTATCGTACGGCATTGTGAAAAAACATAACGGCACCATCTCTGTGCGCAGTGAGGCGGGAGTCGGGACGACGTTCAAAGTTGAGTTACCTGTGCGACAGACTGTGCGAGAGCCAACCCCATGACTCGCTCAACTCCTCATGCTCGACCGTATTTTCGAGCCACCTGCGCAACGGTGGCTACAACGCCGACCGCGACTCGGTTCAATGGTTGACACTCAAGGGCGGCCGTTGTGCATGAGCAGCGGTTCACCGAGAGCTTGGTGCTCAAGCAGGCCATCGCGGGCGACCACAGCCCTGATCAAGCGGGGATCGTCGCCTTTTTGAAGACCATCGCCATAAAGCCGGCAATCATGTCGGCATCATTGAATACCTGACGCAGGTTTCGCTCGGCGTTGGAAATGTGTGTGAAGAGTTGCTGCCTGACCTTTTCCACGCCATAGGTTGAAACGAAGGTGGATTTGCCTAAATCTTTGCCCTGATCCTTGCCACTGTCCGGGCAGCTATCACAGAGATCGTCATACAGCTGGAAAGCCTGGCCCAACTCTATCGCGAAGCGCTGCAAGATCGATCGTACGCGTTCTTCGCTATTGCTGATCAGCCAGGCCATGTCCACGATGGCGCCAAATAAAACGCCGGTCTTGAGATTGTTGGTCAGCGCGATCTGTTCAGGGCTTCGCGGTTGCTGGCCGTCGCGCAGATCTTGCAACTGACCACGCACCAACCCCTGCACGCCCACGGCGTTGGCCGCCAATTCGACGAGCTGGGTTCTGATCGCGGGCGACAATTCGCGGATCGAAGCTATCACACCGAACGCGCGGCTCAACAGCGCGACCGCGGTTAGAATCGCCACATCCTCCCCGAATTTCAAATGCACGGTTGGCCGACCGCGCCTGAGTGAAGCATTATCCATGCACGGCATGTCGTCGAGCACCAACGACGCGGCGTGTATTAGCTCGACAGCGCAACCCAGGTCCAGGGCGCAGGTCCCTTCATGCCCGAGCCCCTCGGCAATGAGGATCAGCAGAATGGGGCGCAGGCGCTTGCCGGGGGCTAAGGTGGATTCACGCATGGCGAGCGCGACCAGGTCGCGCTCGTTGGGACTTTCAAAAAGTAACTCATCAAGACGCTTCTCGATGGACGCGCGTACCTGGGGAAGGCGTTCGGTGAAGCCGACATTGACGATGGCGCCGGAGTCCATGGTCATCGGTGAATATACCTCCGCTGTAGCGAATAGGGGCTGGGCAATTGCTAGATCTGTCACGCTAAAAGTTTGGGAACGACTCTGCTCCATAGCTGCCTCAGTCTGCGTCAGCTTTGTACAAACTTGCGGCCATCACTGGTCAAGAAGTTTGCTCAATCAACGACAACGTCAAGAACAAAATGACTCAAGCGTTTTGGGGCTTGTGATGAGTGATAACGATCTGAGTAGACGCAAGGACGATCACCTGGATATCGCGCTGGGCGGCAGCGCTGGCCTGAGCGGCGCTGGCACGGGCTTCGAGGCCTTGCAGTTCGAGCATTGCGCGTTGCCTGAGTTGAGACCGTTCCGTTGCAATCAATCGCCATCTGGCCGAGGCGGCTCAGGCGCTTGGCATCGCCATGGTGTGGCTCGCAACGGGTGGGGCTGCGCAGCGGAAACGATCAAGGCCTGACCCGCGAACTGCGCCGACTCGCGCCGGACATTGCGTTGTTGGGCAACATCGGCGCTGCGCAGCTGCTGGAGCGGGACGGTCTCGACCTGGCGCGCCGCTCTGCGGATACGCTGCAGGCGGACGCCTTGATCCTTCATTTGAACCCGCTGCAAGAAGCCATTCAGGCCGAAGGCGACCGCGATTGGTGTGGGGTCCTGGAGGCTATCCGCCGTACTGTCGAGACCGTCGGCGTGCCCGTTGTCGTCAAGGAAGTCGGCGCCGGCATATCGGCGCGGGTCGCGCTGGCATTGGCCGCCGCCGGCGTGCAGGTGATCGATGTGGCGGGACTGGGCGGTACGAGCTGGGCGGCGGTCGAAGCTGCCCGCGCGGTGCGGCCGGCGGATCAACGGGTGGCCGAAGCGTTCAGTGGGTGGGGCATCCCGACCGCCATCAGCCTGCAAAATATTCGACGCGCACTGCCTGACATGCCCTTGATTGCCTATGGAGGCATTCGCAACGGCGTCGACGCCGCCAAGGCCATCTGCCTGGGCGCCGACGTGATTGGCCAGGCGGCGGGGGTGTTGCGTGAGGCCACCCTGTCAACGGCGGCGGTCATCGAGCATTTCGATATCGTCATCAGGCAGATGCGCATTGCCTGCTTCTGCACCGGCTCGGCCAGTCTGGCGGCATTGCGACAGGCGCGCCAGCTACTCGCAACTCCCTCATTGCCCGTCCGCCCATGAGCCATTTCGGAATCGTCGCGCCGGCGTTTCAAAGTCATTTCCATGCGTTTCAGGCCTTGGGGTCCGAGCTAATCGATCGTGGTCATCGCCACCGCGCTCGGTGACCACCTGCGCACCGGCCAGCGCCTTACGCAGGTGAAACCGGATTCGGTGTCGCTGGCCAATGGCGAGCATTTTCAGGCGCGGGCGGTCATCGACGGTCGTGGCGTGCGGAACAGCGATCGGATGATGCTCGAGCGCCGGGCGATTCTCGGGCAGTTGCTGCAGCTGCAGGCGCCCCATGGCTTCGAGGCACCGATCATCATGGATGCCCGAGTGGCTCAAGGGCAGGGTTATCTTTTCGTCTATAAGCTGCCGTTCTCGACTATGCGACTCGCAGCATTGCCGTCGGCTCGAAGAGCTTTGCCGCGGCGTCGCGGCTTTTCGATTCAGCCACGCGCCGCAGCGCCGTGATGCTCTATGCCTGGTGTCGACATTGCGACGACGTGATCGATGGGCAGCACGCGGGCCACTCGGCTACCGCCGTCGGGCAGGATGAGGTCAATCAACGGCTCGCGGCGCTGGTTGCCCAGACGCAGGCCGTCTACGCCGGGCTACCCGTCGATAGCGAGGCGTTGGCGGCGTTTCGCGAAGTGGTGAGTCGCCATCGCATTCAGCAAACCTACGCGCTGGAGCACCTGTCCGGGTTCGCGATGGATGCCCAGCAGCGTCACTACCTGCGTATCAAGGATACGTTGGACTATTGCTATCACGTCGCCGGCGTCGTCGGCTTGATGATGGCGCAAGTCATGGGCGTGCGTGACGAACGCACCCTGGACCGCGCGTGCGATCTGGGCATGGGATTCCAATTGACCGATATTGCCCAGGACATCATCGAGGACGCCGGCGTGGGCCGGTGTTACCTGCCGCGGGAATGGCTGCAGGAGTACTCGATTCCAGAGCAGCACCTGGCGCAGATCCAATACCGAGACGCCCTGGCCGAACTGGCACGGCGCCTGGTGTTCCTGGCGGAGCCTTTCGATAGGACGCCGAAGCGGGCTTGACGTCGTTGCCGTGGCGCTCGGTCTGGGCGGTGGCGACGGCCAGTGGGGTCTACCGGGAAATCGGCGTCAGGGTCAAACAACGGGCCAGCAGGGCCAGGGAGACGCGTGTACCTCATGCTTTGGTACTGGGCTTGCCATGGCAACGGGTCGGTGCTGGCGGCTTGATCACAGTGCTGTCACGCCTGCCATTAGCCCATCGGTTGATCGCTGCTGACTTCCGGCTCTGGCACAATCAGCGGCATAACTTCCTCGCCCAATCTTGATCAAATGACACCGGAACAGCTACGTGCCTTTGCCGAACAGGCCTTACAGTTGCTGTCCCAGGTCGACTCGATGAGCCAGAAAATCCACCGCCTTGAAACGGTCAACGAGCAACTCGCTCATGACTCGCCATCCTCAAGCGACACAAGTTCGCCAAGCGCAGCGAACAGCTAAGCCCTGACCAAGGTAGCTTGCTCGACGATCTGCTCGACACTGATATCGCGGCCATCGAGGCCGGGTTAAAGGCGGTCAATCCGCCACCTGCACCGGACAAGCTACGTCAGAAACCCAAGCGTGCGCCGCTGCCACCGCAGTTCCCACGTACAGTGATCCGTCACGAGCCAGAAAACATCCAGTGCGTCTGCGGCTGCCAACTTCAGCGCATTGGCGAAGACGTCAGCGAGAAGCTCGATTACACACCCGGCGTGTTCACCGTCGAGCAGCATTTGCGTGGAAAATGGGCCTGCCGCCAGTGCGAAACACTGATCCAGGCGCCGGTGCCGGCCCAAGTGATCGACAAGGGCATCCCGACCGCAGGCCTGTTGGCCCATGTGATGGTGGCGAAGCTCGCCGACCGTATACCGCTGTACCGGCAGGTGAAGATTTTTGCTCGGGCCGGGCTGGCGATTGCTCGCTCGATGCTGGCGCAATGGGTCGGACAGACCAGCGTACAACTCCAGCCTCTGGTCGATGCGCTGCGTGAACAAGTGTTGGCCCAAGGCGTGATCCACGCCGATGAGACTCCGGTTCAGATGCTAGCGCCAGGCGAGAAGAAAACTCACCGCGCTTACGTCTGGGCCTACAGTACCACGCCGTTTTCGGCGCTCAAGGCTGTGGTTTATGCCTTCAGTCCAAGTCGTGCAGGTGAGCATGCGCACAACTTCCTTGGGCGGTGGAACGACAAGCTGGTATTCGACGATTTCGCTGGCTAAAAAGCTGGTTTCGAGAAAGGCATCACCGAAATTGGCTGCATGGCCCACGCCCATCGCAAGTTTTTCGATCTGCACGTGGCGAACAAAAGCCAGATGGCTGAACAAGCGCTGTACTCGATTGGCGGCTTGTACGAAGTTGAACGCCAGGCTCGGGACATGAGCGATGAGGATCTTTGGCGAATACGCCAGGAAAAGGCAGCCCCGATCATCAAAACGCTGCAGCCCAGCGTGATCTGGTGCCCAACGGATCGGCAACAGCCAGAGCCCTGGATTACAGCTTTAGACGATGGGTAGCGCTGACGCGCTACCCGGACGATGGTGCTGTACCCATCGACAATAACCAATTGGAGAGCCAGATCAGACCATGGGCACTTTGGCGCTCAAATTGGTTTTTTGCCGGATCGCTTCGCAGTGGCAAACGGGCGGCCGCGATCATGAGTCTGATCCAGTCGGCGCGCATGAATGGGCATGATCCGTATGCCTATCTCAAGGATGTACTGACGCGGCTGCTAACGCAAAAGGCAAGTCAGATCGAACAACTGCTGCCGCATCATTTGATAGGTGGCTGATCTGCGCGAGGCTTATTTCCCGTACCTCCCGGACAAACGATACTAAGGACAGATATGCGAATTCGAGCAACAAGCGAGAACGACTGGATGCTACTCAAGCGCGTCAGGCTTGCCGCGCTTCCGGATACGCCAACAGCCTTTGGCGTCAGTTACAGACTGCTGCTGACTATGACTGCGACCAGTGGCAACAAAGAGCCTCATCTACGGGAACCGAGTTCTGGCTGGCGTTCGAGGAAGGCAGGCCCGTCGGGATGGTCTGTGCCGCAGTCAGTGAGTCAGAGCGCTTCAATTTGATTGGGATGTGGGTTGAACACGCAGCTCGGGGTCTGGCATCGCAAATGAACTGATGGATATCGTAAAGGCTCGATCCACTGAGAGAGGTTTTGACGGCGTTTTTCTGGATGTCTCTCCTGAAAACGTTAGAGCCTCAGCTTCTATTTGAATCAGGGGTTTGTCTTCCTGGATGAATGGGAGCCATTGGAAAGTCATCCGCATATTACTGTTCAGGCTATGGTATGGACGAGGCAGTGACCTCACCCTTAAAAAGGGTTGCACCTAGGCCATCGCAATGTGACTTCCCAGGACGCTTACGTCCAAAATAATTAAGCTTCCATACGATGGCTTTCGCGAGAGCTTATAGCTAAGCCGCATTTACGATGCTGAGCGTGACCAGCTTCAAAATTGGCGCCACTTAATCGTAGGCGAACTGGTCAATCAACCCCAGACGTGGAACGTGGGTGTTTGGCCGTAGTAGAGCGCCGGGAGCAATGACTGCGTTTGCTCCAATTTGGCAGCCGTCACCGACTAAGGCACCGAATTTTTTTACTCCCGTCACGATTACATTGTCACCATGGCGGATTTTGATATCTGCACCATTCAGCTCATTACGGTAATTGGCAATTATTGCACCTGCTTCAAAATTCACGCCCTCGCCGATCAACGAGTCGCCTACAAAGTTGAAGTGTGCCAGCTTGCTACCACCGAGCATGAAGCTGGTTTTCATCTCGCAGCTTGGGCCAACGATGCAATTGCTGCCGAGGTAAACGCCTCCACGTAGGTAAGCTCCCGCCGCCACAAATGATCCTTCGCCGATGATAATCGGGCCTTTCAGCACAGCCCCTTGCTCCACAACGGCGCTTTCGTGGATGGCACAGTCTCCATGGCGCCGATAACCCGCACCAAGACCTGCCAGCAAGGCCAAAATTTGGTTTTCGCAGTCTTGAGAAACAAGCCAAGCGGTTGGAGGCATCAAGCCTAGCAACGGCCACCGAGTAATAAACGTACTGATCTCAACTAGCTTCATAGAAATTCCTCCGGTACGGGTAATGTGCGGGTAGATCCACGCGGCTGACGCTAGGACAAGGGAGTCCCCCGAAAATTCACGTGCAGGCATGCCTGAGCTTTGCTGAGCTGAATAGATGACTTCACCGGACGGATACGAAGCAGTTGCGGAACGACCCGATGGTTTGCGCGTTCCATTCATTCCGTATCCGACACCTCTCCATAACGCCAATGGAGAGGTGGGCGGCACGATCAAAATGCTTGTTGCCTCTACCGAGCGAAGGCAGGCTGAAGACAGGCAGACGGTTCTGGTGGATGAGCTTAATCATCGGATTAAATACGCTTTCGCCCCATGCAGTTAATCGCTGGCCAAACGGCGGTGCTTTAACGTTTCTAATCCGCCGCCTGATAACTGGAAAATGAATTAGTTGCGGGTTTTGGTTTTGGGGCTTCAGACGCCGTCTGAGACTACGCTGTCTTCGTCGTTCGGTGTGGAGGGAGGTTTACAGGATAGCCGACCGTCGCTAGCGAAATTCTGATCGTGTCCCGGGAAGTGGTGTAACTCATCATGGTTCTAGCCATTGAGCTTGCCGTTTAGTTGGTCACCGCCGACAGCTTGGCCTGTGGATTATCGCTGACCGCCTCGAAGGCTTCCAACTGCATGTAGCGTCGTTGCAGGCACCACGCGTCGTTCTGCTCCAGCAGCATCGCCCCCACCAGCCGCGTTATGGCCGGATCGTTTGGAAAAATCCCCACGACATCGGTGCGGCGTTTGATCTCGGCGTTGAGCCTATCAAGCGGGTTGGTGCTGTGCAACTGCTGCCGGTGCGCCTTGGGAAACGCCATGTGCGCCAGCACTTCATCCTCGCAGCTATCCATAAGGGCCGCGATCTTGGGGTATTTCTCGCGTAGCTGATCAGCGACCAAACGCCATTGCTGATGGCACTCGGCACGGCTGTCCTGAGCGAAGACCGTGCGCAGCAGCGCTGCCAGGTCGCATGGAAGACCTTGGAAACAGCTGCCTTCAGGCCTTCGTGGGCATCGGAGATGACCAGCTTCACGCCGCGCAACCCGCGCCGCATGAGACTGCGCAGAAAGTCCGTCCAGAACGGTTCAGCTTCGGAGGGGCCAACGCGCATGCCCAAGACTCCACGAACACCATCTGTGTTCACGGCCACGGCGATTATTACGGCAACCGAGACGATGCGCCCGGCCTCCCGCACCCTGACGTAGGTGGCATCGATCCAGAGATAGGACCAGTCACCTTCAAGCGGACGATCAAGGACAGCGTGAACGCGCTCATCGATCTCACCTGCCAGCCGTGAAACCTGGCTCTTGGAAATCCCAGTCATGCCCATGGTGTTGACCAACTCGTCCACCGAGCGCTTTGAAACGCCCTGGATGTAGGCGTCCTGAATGACCGCCGCCATGGCCTTCTCAGCGGTGCGTCGAGGCTCAAGGAAGCCGGGAAAGTAGCTGTCCTGGCGCAGCTTGGGGATCTTCAGGTCAACGTCACCGGCACGGGTTTGCCAGAGGCGATCACGGTAGCCGTTGCGGCTGTTGGTCCGGTCTGGGCTTTTGACATCGAAGACGGCGCCGCACAGGCCTTCGATATCGAACTCCATCATGCGCTGGGCAACGAACTGGATCATTTGCTTGAGCAGATCAGCATCTGCCCCTTTCTCAACCAACTCGGTCAATGCGATAGTGGGCTTGGTCATCGTGGGTTCTCTGGTGAGTGTTTGGTCTTCGCAAACTCAACATTAGCCAAGAACCACGATGACCATCCTCTTTCGCCCACAGGGCGCCTTCGGTTGGTTCGGTTACACCACTTCCTGGGACACGATCGAAATTCTCAGAGCTTCCACCACATTATGATGCGGGCTTGGTTCATCAGGCGTCGCAGAGGGGAACGATCTACAATTGGTTGAAATGTTGAGAATGCGTAAAGATGGAATGCAGTTTGGTAAGGGTAGATGTGGCTCTGCAGCATTAACGAGGCATCGCTTTATTAACGAGACGGCTAACATATAGCCTTGGACATTCGTCATTCGATGGTGAGCTGAACTCATTCAGGTTCCGCCCGTTCTTCGGTTGCAGTTAACCCGTAGCTTTGCGGTGGTAGAAGATGGTTTTTATCACCGCATCAGTTTACGTTGTGCTATCGAGGCTCAGAGGTTGGGAACACCTAATCGAAGCAATGATCATGGAGGTCACAACGAGCATGCAAAAAGACATCAATAGGCGAATCTTGCTGGTCGAAGACGAGCCCGCGAACCATCGAGCTTTGCGATTGATTCTAGGCTCCAGCGAAGGGGACGGGTTGAAAGGCTCTAATAGCGGGCGTGCGGCCGGTGCGGTTGATCCGCGAAGTCAGTACCTCGTTGAGTCAGCATACGATCGTAAACAGGCCGTCGAGATGCTCAGGAAGGCCCGGGACGGAAGTGATCCCTACGCGCTTGTCATCAGCAGCGTTCGTATGTTCCCCGAAAGCGAGGGTTTTGATGTATTGCAGGGCCTGTGGAAAGCGGACCCTAATGTGTTCATTGTGCTCTCTACCGAGCATTTAACTCATTTTTGGCGAGACATGGCTGAGCGGGTCGAGCTAGGAGAACAGCTAGTAATTTTAGACAAGCCATTGGTCAGTCTAGAGCTTCGACTGATAATTAACGCTATGACTCGTAAATGGCAGTTGGCGCAGAACAGTGAAAAGAAAGTGCGCCTTCTTGAACAGACCATTGAGAAGCGAATCCAAGAATTGGTTAAGATATCGCGATTGCTGCATTATGACCCGCTTACCCAGTTACCTAACGGCACATTACTCAATGATCGTCTTACCCAAGCCCTCGCTCAATGCCACCGTTATAAGCGGCGCTTAGCGGTAATTTTTCTTGGTCTCGATCGGTTCAAGCGGATTAATAACGCGTTCGGACATGCAGTCGGAGATGAACTTCTTAAGCGAATCAGCAGTTCGCTAGCTAATGCAGTACGTGCGTCCGATTCTGTATTTCGATATGGGGCTGACGAGTTCGTTGTTTTGTTGATTGATGTGGGAGAGCCGCAGCAAGCCAAAGGCGTGGCAATGAAATTGCTGACGGCTGTTAGTACACCGCATGCAATTGAAAATCACCAGTTAAGCGTTACCGCGAGTTTGGGAATCTGTCTATATCCGACGGACGGCATTGAAGCGGTGGAGCTGGTCAAGCGAGCCGAAACGGCAATGCGTAGTGCCAAAGAGGCCGGTCCAAATGATTATCGGTTCTATACCGAAGATATTAATAGGCAGGCTCGACACCGTCAGGCCATTGAGTCCGGTCTGCGCCTTGCTTTGCAACGTAATGAGTTTGTGTTGCATTACCAACCTAAGCTTGAGCTGGCCAATGGAAAAGTGGTCGGCGCCGAGGCGCTGGTGCGATGGATGCATCCGGACAGAGGTATTGTTTACCCTGCTGATTTTATCGCAATAGCTGAAGAAACTGGACTGATACACCCACTGAGCCTCTGGGTGATCCGGGAGGCATGCCGGCAGATTCGTTTATGGCAAACTGAAGGGCGGCAGCCGATTATGATGTCGGTAAATATTTCGCCATTAGATCTTCGGCAGCATGGGTTCGTCGACGGCCTGAAGCGTGTCTTGGATGAAACAGGAACTGAACCAAAACAGCTGGAGATAGAAATCACCGAAAGCGTACTAATGCAGAATGTTGAGGCCACCATGAGTACTCTGGAGGCGATAAAGGATTTAGGGGTGCGTTTGGCGATCGACGATTTTGGGACGGGCTTTTCTAGTCTAAGTTATTTACAAAAGTTTCCCATCGATGTCCTAAAAATTGATCGATCTTTTGTTTCAGAATTGAGTTTAGAAGCTGAAGTCAGTAACGACACTAGGCTGGTGAATGCAATTATAAGCTTGGCCAAGAATTTATCGCTACGGGTTATTGCAGAGGGTGTTGAAACGGTGGCGCAGCTGAACTGCCTCAGCGTACTGAAGTGTGACGAGGCTCAAGGGTATTATTTTTCTAAGCCCTTGAAGGCAGATTTTTTCGTTGAATGGGTTGATTTATGGGAATCTGAGAGGGTAGTCAGAGAGAGACCTTCGTAGTGTTCATATTTGCTATTAGATATGTGTCTATCTTTGCACTATTCTTAACGTAGCTAGCAGCTGGTTTGTTTTGGGGGCCAAAGAACAACGGGCCGGCGAACTCGTCTACCCTCCAGCATCGGGGAAAACGGTGCCTGCGAATATTGATCAGCCGCCAGAAACTGGGCCAGACCATCACGTCATGACTGGACATACACGGAGAAGCCGACGCTCTTTACTCTCAGAAACTATTGTGGGCGAAGCGCGTGCCACAGAGGACACGCATCGATACGGTGCAGATGTGTCATCGTTTGGAGCATGGATTGATGAATACAAGACGCTCGGTGCCGCGGGGCTAAAACAAGATTCAGAAATACGCCGCTGGGCTCAAGTAGGCATATGGAGCACATGCGCGCATAATTTGTCCTATCATCCAGCTAGTGCGCTGTCGTGCGCTGTTGGAGAGGCCGGCGAGAGGGTCGGTATCCCTCGGTGCTGCCGGTCCCAGGCTGATGAGGTAGCTGCCGAAGCCGAGCTGACGCAGCACTTTGTTCAGCAGGCGCTCCCAATCGCAACGGTTTGCATCTTTGGCGAGACTCATGAAAGCGGTCAGCGGTGCGGTACGCCCGGCCTGGTTCCGGCTGCAGACGGGAGAGTTGTGTTCGTCCATAACGAGTCGCTCTTGTTATAGCGGGAATGAAACAGCTGGAGTACGGAAAAGAAGGGGAGTGCGCCCCTTCTGGCGGATCACTGGTGCACGTAGCACTTGATGAAACTGCGAAACAGGTCCAGGCCGTTTTCGGTCAGGATGCTCTCAGGGTGAAACTGCACACCTTCCACTGGCAGGTGGCGATGACGCACACCCATCACATAGCCGTCATCGGTGGATCTCGAGGTGACTTCCAGGCTGTCGGGTAACTGCTGGTCGCTGACCATCAACGAGTGGTAGCGGGTGGCCTGTATGGAGCGTGCCTGCGTGTGGTCATAGACGCCCTTGCCATCGTTCTCGATCGTGCTCACTTTGCCGTGCATCACGTGCGGGGCGCGGCAAACCTGAGCGCCGAAGGCCAGGCCGATGGCTTGATGACCCAGGCATACGCCCAGTAGCGGCAAACGCCCCTGCAAGTGCCTGATCACTTCGATGTAGCCAACGTCGACCGGGTGCCCAGGCCCAGGGCCGAGCACGCAGAAGTCCGGCGAAAAAGCCTCGATGCGTTGGAGGAGGTCTGGCACGTCGTGACGCTCGACGCGGGTTTCCAGCCCCAGTTGTTCCAGGTACTGGCTGATGATAAAGACGAAGCTATCGTAGGCGTCGATCAGGAATACTTTCATAGTGCGATCTCCTTGCCGGTCACTGCCCTGTATACAGAACCCATCTTGTACAGCGTCTCTTTCCACTCCATCTCGGGAATGGAGTCGGCGACCACCCCGGCAGATGCACGCAAGTGGTAGGTCCCCTCTTCGAAGACGGTCGAGCGAATGCACAGGGCGGTATTCACACTGCCATCAAAACCCACCAGGCCAAGGGCTCCGGCGTAGATGCCCCGGCGGTTGCTCTCCATTCCCTCGATCAGTTCCATTGCCCTGACCTTGGGCGCGCCGGACATGGTTCCTGCGGGGAATGAGGCCTTGATCACGTCGTAGGCATCCAGGCTTGGGCGCAGCAGACCGCGAACGTTCGACACCATGTGGTAGAGGTGCGAGTACTCCTCTACCAGCATGAATTCGTCGACTTCCAGCGAGCCGGCCTGGCAGACGCGACCGATATCATTGCGACACAGATCGATGAGCATCAGGTGCTCGGCGCGCTCCTTCTCCGAGCGGGTCAACTCCAGGACCAGTTGGGTGGGATCGACGCCGGGCTTCTTGCCGACAGTACCGGCGATCGGACGCATCTCTATCAAATCGTCCTTGATGCTGACGAACAGCTCAGGGCTGGCACCGATCAGGTCGATACCGCCCACATGGGCCAGGTACATGTAAGGAGAGGGGTTGCGCAGGCGCAGGTTCTGGTACACCTCGAACGGCGCAACCTGCGAGCGAATCCGAATCTCATGACCGAGCTGGATCTGGTAGACGTCGCCGGCGCGGATGTGCTCCATCGCGACTTCGACACGTGCGCAGAACTGCTCCGGAGTGACCGTGCGGATTTCGTCGAATGTCTCTGGATACGGAGACAGATCCACTGCCTCGCACGCCAGGGTTGTGGTCAGGAAGGGGTAATCCTCCACAGTACGGGGCGCCCACAGGGGGTGGTTGTTGATCAGGGTTTCGACAATGCCGTTGCTGTGGAAATAAACCAGTGTTTGATAGACCGACAGGGCGATGAGCGGGTAGCTGTAGATTTGTTCGGCCACATCGGGAAGCCGCTCGATCAGGCGAACGCAGTCGTAGGAGAAGTAGCCGAAGAACGCCAGGCTGGAAGGGGCATTGGGCGCAAGCAGGAACGTAGCCTGGATAGCCCGGAGCAGGTTCCACGCGGCCTCGCTGTCCGGTAGATGGATCTTGTGCTCGGGATCGACCTGCACCCCCCCTTGTCGCAGGCTGGCGGACAAATGTTCACAAAGCGCAGGACAGCCTCGCAGTTGTGCCTGGCCCTCATCGATACACACTTCGAAAAGGGGCTCGAGCCCGAGGATCGTCGCCCGGCGATCGCGGCTTGGACCGGACAGTGATTCAAGAATGAAGACAGACTCGCGACCCAGTTGTGCCAGTGCATATGCATATATGCCAAGTGGATCCGTGGATCGACGTTCTTCGCGACGAAGAACATCCACGTCAATTAAATTTGTATTCACGGTTAATACCATTTTTAAGGTGCAACGATTCAGGCACTCGATTAAGAGAGCGCCACGGGAATATAAAGTGCGCAGGCACTTTAAATGCGTATTGACGGATATCCTGAATATTCGGGGCGGACGCTGTTCATGTCGCGCTCGGTACAAGGCTGACAACGGATTGCAGTCAGCGATGCGCAGGGCACAAGGCGCGAGCGCCTTCGAATTCATTGGGGAGAGATCAGGACGTTGCTAGCAGGCAGCAGGCAGACGCTGGTCTTCGCTAGAATGTTAGCGACGCCAGATATTGCTTTTGAAGATGGCCAGAATGGCCCGGGTACAGCTGTCGGGATAGCTGTGGGAGGAGCTGATAGCAGAAAGGTGATAGTACATTTTAGACATCCCAGTCTTGGCTAAGTACTGCGGGAATGAGCGGCAGTGCGGCGAAATTACCAGTGTGCCCCGGGGCTGTCAACTGCTCGGCGGATTAATCTTTCATTCATTTCTTAGTGTTGACAGGCGCAACAACTATTCTTGCGCATATATCGCGCGTGCTTTTAACAAGAAACTCGTGCGCACACAACTGCGGGATAGCGCAGCTGGGTATTTGTAACTTCTGTCACTAACGTAGCGGCCGTTGAGCTCCACTAACCCATCAAACCCGAGCGGCTGAAATGAAAGAGTATTTAGACACATTCAAGAAGCGGTACGATCCGATTCATCATGCCTATTGGACCGACGTCCTCAGCGACACTGCGCTGGCGGCATGGCATCAGGAACAGATGGGGGAAGTGATCGGCCACGTGAAGCTTTCTTCGCCGTTCTATGCAAGGCACCTTGCCTAGCTCGACGAACGTTCGCTGACCTTGGATGACCTCGTCACCTTGCCATTCACGACCAAGGATGACTTGCGCGAGACGGGCTTCGACATTTTGTCCGGCCCGCTGGAAGACAGCATATTCTACTACGAGACTACAATTACCACCGGGCCTGCTACCCCATGCCCGCGGGACCGCAAGGAAAGCTACGCGAGCAATCGCCAACTGGCCATGGCCTACCAGGCCGTGATCGAAAAGCATTTTCCAGGTGAGAAGACGGTAGTCGGCATCATGGGACCCACCGAGGTCCACTCCTTCGGTGACACCTTGGGCGATGTCTGCACCCAACTCGACCTGTGCAATGCCAAGATCTGGCCGCACTCACCGGTGATCGGTTGGCCCAAGGCCCTGCAACTGCTCAAGGATCTGCAGATCGGCGTGCTCGCGTCGGCGCCGGGGCTCTTGCTGGCCATGGCCAAGGAAGCCGAGCGGCAGGGCTTGAACCCACGCGAGGACTTCGCCCTGCGCGCGTTCATGATGAGCGGCGAGCTGTGCACGCCAGCGTTGAAGAACAACCTCTACAGCCTGTGGGGCGCGCAGGCCTACAACAGCCTGTATGGCTCCCAGGAAGCGATGATCATCGCGGCTTGCAACGCCAACGACCAGTTGGTGCCTCATCGCCTCAACTACATCATCGAGGTGCTCGATCCCAAGTCCGGGGAAGCCTCGGCTGCACCGGCGACGGTGAGCTGTGCGTGACCATGCTGATCCCTGGCAGCAAGCCGTTGATCCGCTACCGCACGGGTGACCTGGTCTCGATCCAGTCGCGCCCCGGCTATCCGCAATCGATGCGCCAGACCGTCAAGGTTGTCGGTCGGGTGAAGGATGCCGTGCAACTGAACGGTCGCGCCTTCTCGGCTGCGCAGATCGAGCAGGCATTGCTTGAAGGCGTCGAACAATGCCTTGGTTACCAGATCATCCTCAGTTGCGCCAATGATCGCGACACCGTCATCGCCAAGCTGGAAATGTCGCGCTTCTTCGAGGGCGATCGTGGGCGTCTGGTGCTGCTGATCAAGGAGCGCCTGCGCGAACGGCTGGGGGTCGATGCCACGGTCATGGTGGTGGGCGATCTTGCCGAACATGTGAACCTTGGCAGTTGGTTCAGCTGGAAAGAAGCGCGCATCGTCGATCAGCGTCAAGGCCAGTGAGGTCACCGATGAGCCTGTCTGTTCGCGTGATCGACAACGCAAATGAGCTGTTCGAGTCCGTCCGGCACCTCAGGAGTCGCTATCTGGGGACCAACCCGGCACGGGAGGATGACTTCGAGCGAAGGGAGCAGGTGCGCGACGCCTTGTCCTATCCCCTGGTCTACCTGGACAAGGACGAAGTGGTCGGGACGTTGCGCGTCACCCCGCTGGGCCATGGCCTGAGTTTCGTCGAGCGGGCAGTCAATGTGCACGCCTATTTCGAACAATCGACGGACGCCTTCGATGCCAATCGCTTGGTGCTGGACGAGCGGTACCGCGGCGGGCGGCACCTGCGCATGTTTCTCCTGCAGGCGGCCATCTGGCTGAAAGCCAACATCCAGCTGCGATTCATCTCGGCCCTGTGCCGCGGCCAACTGGCGGCGTTATATGTCGGCTTGGGCGGGCGCGTGCTGGTGGATAACGTTACCTGGACCGGGGAACAGGTCGAGCGGCGCTACAGCCTCGTGTACCTGGAACTCGAAAGTGTTTACCACAATGTTAAAGGAACCTATTGAAATGCAAGCATTCTTCAAGGAACTCGACGCTATCGTCGAAGCGGGCTGGGCCCAGATCAAGCAGGGCACCTACTGGAAGTTCAGCCTGGACAATCACACGCCGCCAGCCCTCTACCAACAGCTCATGCTGCAGGTGTACCACTACACCCGCTACAACTCGGTCAACCAGGCCGCTTGCGCCTTCAGTGCCGATCCGGAAGAGACGACACTGCTGCGCTTCGTCTATAAGCACGCCCTGGAAGAGCTGGGCCACGAGCGCATGGCCGACAAGGCTATGCAGAAGACCATGAAGAGTTCGAAGACAACATGAGCTGCCTGGCGGCGCCGATTCGAGACCGCTTTGGCCACGTGATCGGCGGCATGAGCGTTTCATTCCGCTGTTTTGGCTTCAGGGAAGAATTGAGGCAGGACTACGTCAAGCACCTGATGGAACCCACGCAGCAGATTTCAGCTCAGCTGGGCTGGCACCTGCGTGGAGTACCGGAAATCTGCGAGTCGGTGACCGGACAGAAACGCCTCGATTTCCAGAGCAGTACTTCTTGCTGTCCCGGTAGCACCGATCAAGGTGGCCGAGGCTGAACCTGCCCAGTCATCATAACCGACCAGCCATAGCTTTCGCTCGGTAATCGAGTGAGTACCTGCGACGTCGATTCGACTCTCCATATTAAGAGCCTTCAGTGAGCTTAGATGATGGACTGCAGGACGAAATCCGGTGCGCCAGAACGCGATAGCTTGCCTTGGAATTTCTTTTTTGCTCTTGATAGACCCAAAGAACAAGTCCAGAATTGAGTCTCTTCTTGCTTTCGCAAGAAAAGAAACCCTTTAGACTTCAATGGGTCGGACGCCAGATGCGAGTCTCGTTTCCCGCTCCAAGATTCACAAAAAAGCCACTCAGAAATGAGTGGCTTTTTTGTGCTTGAGAAGTTTTGGTATTCATGTTGACAGGCAGCTTTCGGCCCAGAGTGTGTAAAAACGCCAAGGGGTTCACTTTTAGGTTCTTCACCTGCCGGAAATCTATAAGCCTCGTGTCCGCGCACTCATACCGTCTTGACGTTAACAGCTGCGCCGATAGTGCCTCCGGAAACAGATACGATGTAGTCGGCCGCTCTTTGGCAGAGGGTGGCGTGCGATGAACGGATCACGAGGGTAAGAGGCATGAGCGAGAGCGGGTCAATGTCGATACGTTCTCCTGATGTGCCGCGAAGCGACAATGTCAGTTCCGTCCATTGGCGATCATCTGAACCTGCGCAGTCACCGTCAGAGTCAACATCACATCCGGTTCCCCATAGATGTTCAGCAATGCAATAGAAGGCCGGCAATGGTCTTTCTGGCGTGATTTGAATGGAATAGCAAGTAGACATGATTTGTTGGCCGCGCCTGTCTGTCAGGAGGAGAAAGGGTATCTCGGAGCCTGAGGCTGAGCAATCAGAGTCGCTGCCCCCAGACCGTCTATATATAGGCATCCATTGGTGTCTGCGATTGCCCCGGCGTATGTAGAAACGACTCCGTGATCCCTTGCTATGATTACTGAGGATTTTATCGCGGGGATTGCTATGAAGCGCTTTATCCAAGGTGAACACCGAGGCCAAGGCACCTCACTTCCCGAAAGCCTCGACGACTACGTCAGCGATACCAATCCGGTACGCGTAGTTGATGTTTTCGTCGACGGAGAGGAAACGGGGACAGACCACGATATGAGACAGTCCGATTACAGGTGAGCCAAAATCGTGGCCTGTCCCCGGTTTCCCTTAGCGGTGAACACGCGGGTTTTCATTTGATTCTCTGGCTGACTGCAGACCAAAACGAAAACCAGGTAGTCGAAGCAGCGAAACAGGTCGGGCTGCAGCTGCAACCGCTTCGCCATTCTTGTCACAACCTTCAACCAGGACCAGCGTTTGTCTTGGGCTTTGCCGCGCTCACCCGCGCCCAGGTAAAAAGCGCTGCGGGAAACCTGGCGCACCTGCTCAGGGCCAACCAGCACTCGCAGTGAAGAAAAACCAAGTGGTTTGCACCTGTTGCTGTCGGGCTCTGCCTTTCGGCACCCCCGGCAAGGGGACCGGCACATGCTGGGCCAACCATTCAGTTAATCGATCGCGCGTTTAGTCAGTAAGTGTGGCCAACACCTTTCCGTCTCTGCGCTGCACGATGGTCATAGGCGCTACCGGCTGTGAGCCGTCGGCGCCCGGCGGTGGGGTTATCAACCAGGCACCCGCATAGTCTTCCCGGATATGGAGCGGATTGAAGCGGATAGCGCTTGCCGCCGCATAACGGCGCCCTGCGAGTGTGGCAACGCTCGAAAGCACCGCACTTCTGACTTCATAGAGCCTTCGCTCTGCGTCGAGCGCAATACTGGCATCCGCAAGCTCGAAATTATCGATACGCACGGGTACGCCTTCCGGCATATCGAGAACCCACCGGTCAGAGTCTACAAACCCATCGGCATAGACATTGCCGGTCGAAGCCCGGAGCGAGGTGCCTTCGGGCAAGGTGATGCCATCGACTACATTGCCATCAGCAAGCGTACAGGTGCTGAACCTCGATACGCCGCCATCTGGCTTGAGCTCAAACTCCACCGGTTGCAGCGCATTGCACCGCCAGCCGATCTGCATCGTCGTGCCGTGGCCGGTTAGCCGCATGTTCTCTGGCGTGAAGCCCACCGTTTCGTATTTTTCGTTGGTTTGAATCGCGATGTAGCGGGCTACTTCGACGGCATATCGAGCATACGCACAGGGCTTGGAAACACGGCTCGTTTGAAGGATTCCCGATGATCCGCAACGGCTAATTCGAGTTTTGTGCCTTTGGGCATGTCGATCTGGCCAAGGCGCATCGGCTCTACTAGTTCCGGGCGATAACTTGCCTCTCTCTCCCGTTCATAGCTGCGCATCTGCACATAAAAAGCCGCGGACTGCCACAGGGTAAAAAGCGCACACGCGGTGACAAGCATGTAAGGCAGGAGGAGAGGGCGGCGCCAGCGACCTTTGATATATCGAACCACCAGCCTTATCGTCCACCCGAACCAGAAAAGCGTCGTGGCGAAGAAAAAGGCAAGGTAAAGCAGTAGTTCGGCGGAGGGCAGTGCAACGGGGATCATGCGAGCCAAACTTCCTGAATGGGTGATGGGGTTTGAACGCACCTACGACACAAAAAGGGCGAGCCGTTACGTTGAGTCAATTTTACTCCGATGCCGCGTAATCAGGCACGTGAGCATTCGCATCGGGATGTTCAGCCAGTAGCCGATTGATGCGTTTCACGAACGGCCGCAATCGGCCAGGAGCGGACATAGCGAAATGACGTTGCTATTCTGCTACGTCAGTTCATCAGGACATACTGCATATGGAAATTGCGCCGCATTTTATTATTCATCAAACCGATCATTGGATTATCAACCATCACCTCGTGAGCGCTTCCCGGCTACTTGATGCTGGGAACAAAAATGCAGACCACGTCGTTGACTGACCTGTCATCAGATGCGCTTACAGAGTTGGAAGGGTTGCTCGCCAATACTCAAAATATAATTGAGCAGCGACTCCGGCCCAAGCGGCTATATATCGGTCGCTTCGGTCATGAACCAGGTTTACCAATTCACTTCCATTTCATACCGGTCTACCACTGGGTCGAAGACATGTTCTGGAGTGATGCTCGTTATCGGCTCCTTGAAAATTTCTCCTACGCTGAACATGGCCCCTCTTCAACTGACGGCGCAGAGCTGACCTTGTTCATATGGAGAGAGTTTGGGGAAAATCCTACCCCACCAAAAATTCCAGATCTCACGGTAGGCGGTGTGATTAAAGATCTACGTGACGCCTTTCTGTAGAATGATCAGTCTGATCATCCGCAAAATTGGACATCCGATATCAGCCGATTGCTGCACTTCACCACAGGCGGCAATCGACCCATTGCTGACGGTCGGCTTGGCTCAGATTCACATTGAACAAGCCGGTCGCTCACCCAACCGCTCAACCAACCTTACGAGATAACCGTCGGGATCCTGAACGATGAACTCGCGTTGGCCTACTTCTATGTCGTCAGCGCGATACCAGGTGTCTTTGCATTCTCGATAGAGTGGACATCCAGCCTGAACAAGTTTCTGGATGATGGGTGCGACAGCCTCTACATCAATCTGTAGGTTGATGCCTCTTCCAAACGGCTTGGTCAACGACGCAGTCAGCCATTGACCCGCGTCTGGATCAACCTGCTCAAGCATTACTTGAGCACCATTCAAATCAAGGTACGCAAATCCATCATCCGGACGTTGATAAGCTACTTTGAACCCCAGATGAGAAACCCAAAAAGCTAGGCTGCTATCCAGGTTGGTGACCATTAACTCCGGAACCAGTTTGTTACGTACGAACATGAGATGACTTCCATTTCAAAAGGCTTGTTCTTGCGAGCGGGCAGGTACTGCACCTACGGCCTCGCTGCCAAGACGGGATCGTGGGGAGCATGATGATGCACGGTCGGGTGGGAATTATCGAGTCGCTTTGAGTGGCAGCTTCTGGCCGAAAGCTGCCTGTCTCAATGCGCTCTAATTGAGCCGGTGCTGTACGCAGCCAGATCTGTAATGAAGCCTCGCGCCGTACGCGTACGGCGACCTGCAATTATCCGACGGGACAGGGTCGATCTTCGTTGCTCCCGCAGTTGTCGTCGTTCCGCGCCGCGAAGACTAACGTCATCCGGGGCGCGGATTTACTTCAATGCAGCTACCACGGCATCGACGAACACCATCGGGTCGATCGGCTCTTTGTCAACCGGCTTGGGCTGGGCACCGAAGGTGACAATCACCACGTTAAACGACCCCTTGGATGAATGACTGCCAAGGCCAAAACTCCTGACCGCGTAGCAGCTACCGCTTTGTGGACTACTGCAACGAAATTTGGCCCTGAAATAACGACACCGGCCGGTAAACCAAAAAGACTGTCAAAACGGCGGGAACATCGATCATGTGCATTCCGTTGCGAATGTTGAGGCAGGGGACGGTCATCATTCAGTTCAAAGCCGTCCGCGGCTTCAACGTACAACGAAAAATTCGATACAGGGCTTTTGAGCGTAGTTGTGTTTTTACACACTCTGGCCGTAAGTAGTCGGCATAGGAGGCGCATTTTTTAAGCTGCAGATGCCGAACGCGTCCTCGCTAGCGGGCTTTCACCGTCCACAACTGATCAAAGTTCGTCGTATAGCTCTGACTCATCAGCTCTCGACGCATTGCCCAACCAGGCGCTGCAGGCACACTCGCTATCCGAATAACCCCCTTTCCCCATCGACCATTGATTTCATCCAAAACACTCATCACCTTATCAGCCATGACGGGTTGAGAATGAGCGAACAGATCATCAGTGAATTCGCCAGGCTGGCGCAGATCCATCAGCAAAACTTCTGCTTTGCTGTACTTGAAGCCGGGCCGGAATAGACGGTTTACCGCTTCGGTTACGGCGTTGGTCATGAGCCGCACGTCGTTGGTCGGGTAAGGTAATTCGACCAACGCCCCGTTCGCATACTTCGCTTCCTGAGGGTTGAACATGCCGGTTCTAATGCTCACGCGGATTTTCTTGCACAGTGAGCTTTGAGCTCGGAGCTTTTCCGCCGCGCGTTGTGTGTAGGTGGCGACAGCTTCCTTGATTGGCTCAATCTCGGTGAGCCGCGTGCCGAACATCCTGCTACAACAAATCTCCTGCTTGGGTGGATCAGCCTCACTCAACTCCAAACATGGGGTGCCGGCAAGTTCGCGAGCGGTTTTCTCGATCACCACGCTGAATTTTTGACGAAGCATCCACGGGTCGGCTTTGGCCAAGTCCATCGCGGTCTGGATCCCCATTGTTTCCAGATGCGCCTTCATGCGCCTGCCGATGCCCCAGACCTCGCCGACATCAGTGTTGCGCAGCGTCCAGTCCCGTTTGAAGGGATCACAGAGATCCACTACGCCGCCCGTGATATCCAGCAGCCGCTTGGCGGTATGGTTGGCAAGCTTGGCCAGCGTCTTGGTGTGCGCGATTCCAACCCCGACAGGAATGCCAGTGCGTTTGAGAAGGGTAGAACGCATGTGCCGGCCAAACGCAGATAAGTCACCTGGGATACCGGTGAGGTCGGCGAACGCCTCATCAATGCTGTAGACCTCAAGCGTCGGTACTAACGATTCAATGATCGTCATGACACGCTCGCTCATGTCGCCGTACAGAGCGTAATTACTGCTGAACGCCACAACCCCATGCCGACGTAGATGATCTTTGATTTGGAAGTACGGCTGGCCCATCTTTACGAAAGGTTTTGCGTCGTAGCTACGCGCAATTACACAGCCGTCGTCGTTGGACAGCACCACTATAGGTGTCTTCGCGAGGTCCGGTCTGAAGACGCGCTCGCAGCTGGCGTAAAACGAGTTGCAGTCAATCAGGGCGAAGACAGGTTCACGTGTTGTCATGATCGCGGACGCTGTATTTCACTACACCCCAAATCATGAGTTCGTCGCCTTCCATCACGTGCCTTGCCGGATACTTGGGATTTTCCGACAGAAGTATTACGGCGTTGTCGCGCAAATGCAGACGCTTGAGCAGTGGCTCGGAGTTAAGCGCAGCTATAACGATGTCCCCACTGATCGGATCTATGCTTCGATCAACCACCACCATATCCCCCGAATAGATCCCCGCGCCCTGCATGCTGTCGCCATCGATCCTCACGAGATAGACGTGGGGAGCTCGTACATCGAAGAGCTCATCCAGGGAAATGTGCTTTTCGATGTGGTCAGCAGCGGGCGAAGGGAAGCCTGCAGGCACCTTGAATGAATAAAGAGGCAGCTTCTTGCCGCCGGTAGCCAACAGGCCCAGGATGGTGATGCTCATGATGCAAGCCTTAAGGGATTAACTGTACGTATATACAGTTAACGATTTGCATCGCTTGCGGTCAATGTCATAAGCAGCACTATTCGACGGGTGACAGCATGTGCGGACGCATGGCGCCTGAGCATGCTCGTGAATGGATTGATCCCGACACGCCACCTGACCGAGCGCGCGAATTAGCGATGGAGCATTGTCGACCAGCAACAGACTTTCATTGGTACAAGGTTGGTAAGGATGTCGGAAATGTTCGCAATCAGGGCTCGCATCTGATTCAGCCGCTTTCCTTTGCCTCTGATGCCGATGATTGAGCGGAGACGGACACCGTAGCCCTGCAGAGGCCTCACGTTCTGTGTAGGCATATGGACAGCTACCTCATTAGCCCAGCCGCTTTCCTTTGGCAACGGTACCCGTCTGCGCTGATCCACAGCTATTGGTGGAACATCCGACGGGAGAATACACGGTGGAACTGAAGCTGGTTGATGTTTTGGCACCGGCTATTCGGCCCTCAGCTACTTGAGTCGCCTGCCCATCGAAACGCTCAACATCCACCGCTCGTTTATCAACGACATCGAATACAACCGCGACAGCGCGGAACTGGTCAAGGCGATTATCTCCATGGCTCATAGCCTTCGGTTGACCCTGGTTGCCGAAGGTGTCGAGGAGGCCTCTCAGCAGGCGTTCCGGAAAATCGATTCCTGGCGCTCGAGCGGTGAATGCATTGCGACCTTGGCGATCACTGTCAGAGGTCGAGGCTCAGACTCACACTGAGGTTACGCGGCTCTCCGGGCAGGACCCAGGCACTGTTATAGGATCGTTCGTAGTACTTGCGATCGAACAGATTGTTCAGGTTCAGCCCGAGCGTAACGTCTTCGCTGGCTTTGTAGTGCGCGAGCAGATCGACAGTGCTATACGACGGCAGTTTGAAGCTACTGCCAGCCTGGCCTGAGCGTTCGCCTACATAGTTGAAGGCTGCGCCCATGTCCGATCCACGCAAGGCGCCGTCCTGAAACTCATAAACACCCATCAGGCTACCGCTGTTGCGGGCGATGCCTAACAGGTCGCTGCCTTTGGGTAGCGCGGAGTCGCCTTTGGTCACCTCGGCGTCGATGTAGGCATAAGCACCGATAACACGCAGGGCATCGGTGATCTGGCCGCTGAACTGCAGATCCAGGCCCTGGCTGCGAGCCTCACCGGCTGCGACACTTTCACCGAGCGCGTCGGTCGTCACGACGTTTTCCTTGTCGATGTGAAACAGAGCGATGGTCGCGCCAATACGGCTGTCGAACAGGTCCAGTTTTAAACCGGTTTCATAACCCAGGCCTTTTTCCGGTTTATAGACCTGGCCTTGCGTGCCGATGGTATTGGGCTTGAAAGACGTGGACGCGTTGGCGAATACGCCGACCTGTGGTGCCAATTGGTAAAGCAGCCCAACGCGTGGAGTGGCGACGTCTTTTTCCTGGCTGTTGCTGACAGCTGTCGTGCGATTCAGCGAAGTCTGCTCGATGCGCTCCAGGCGCACGCCGATCAATCCGCGCAGACGATCGGTAAAGGCGATCTGGTCCTGCAAATTGAGCGCGTAGCTCTCGGTGTGCTCGTGGAAATCGTTGGCGCGGGTCAGGGCCGGCTTGGGCTGACCATAAACGGGGTTGTAGATATCCAAGCCATAGCTTGCAAGCGTGGCGCTCTGGGGGTACTTCTGGCTGTTGCGGTAGTTTTCATACTCCAGTCCCGCCAGCGTCTGATGCTGCCAGCCGGCCAGTTCGAAGTTGCCATGTAGCTCGGCCTGGGTGATGTTGTCGTTCCATTCAAAGTCACGCTCGCGATAGAAACGCGTGATGGTGGTGCCGACCAATGCTTGAGGTTCCGAGCTCGCGCCATTGAGCGTGCCCTGCGTGTAGTGATTGGCCAGGCGAACCTTCCAGTTGTCGTTCAAATAATGTTCCAGCGCCAGATCAATGGTCTGGTTGTCGTTGCGTATCTGGCCATCGTTGGGCTCACCCATGAAGGTCGACCGCTTGACCGAGCCAAGCTCACCATTGACTGCCGGAATGCCGCGGTCGAACACCGATTCGGTACGGGAGAACTCGGTGTCGAGCATCAGGCGGGTGTCTGGTGAAATCTGCCAGCTCAACGACGGACTGATGATCCGTCGTTGACTGTCGACGTGATCGCGAAAACTGCCATTGTCTTCGATGGCCATGTTTACTCGTGCCAGCAGGTTGCCCTCGCTGTCGAGTGGCGAGTTGACGTCGAGGCTGCTGCGGTAACGGTCCCAGGTGCCGGCGCTGATGTTCAGGTTGCTGAACGCCTCAGCCTGCGGACGCTTGGTCACGATATTGACCAGGCCGCCGGGATCGCCGCGACCGTAGAGACTTGCCGCCGGGCCTTTGAGCACTTCGATACGTTCGATATTGGAAGTGTCCGGCGCGCTGTAGCTGCCACGGTTGATGGCAAAGCCGTTCCTGTAGAGTTCGCCGGTGGTAAAACCACGGACGCTGTAGTTGAGAAAAGTTAGTCCGCCAAAGTTGTTCTGTCGTGAGACACCGCCTGCGAAATCCAGGGCGCGATCGATTCGCGTGGTGTTGAGGTCCTTGATCACCTGGGCGGGTATTACATCGATGCTTTGCGGGGTATCGCGAATGTCGGAGTCGGTGCGAGTAGCTGTGCTCGAACGCGTTGCTCGATAACCTTGCACTGGTCCATCGGCACGCTCCTCCACGGTGGATCCGGTGATAGTCAACGCGTCCAGCGTCAGAGGTTGTGCCGCTGAAATAGGTTGTCCAAGTAGCCCGAGGGTGAATCCTGTCAGCAGCGGAACGTGATGTTTCAAAATGAACTCTCCCATAAAGATGTAATAACATAACATTTATGGGGCCGGTCACACCACAACCTATAGATCGCCACTTGCTTGTTGACTGGGCACCGTCCTGATGATCATCTGCGTGCCTGGTTCAGGCGCCCCATACCGCCGTGTATGGGGTGAGCCTCACCGTCAGCATCCAGTTTTACTTCCTCAAGGCCCAGCGCCGTTGGGCAATGCCGAAACCTGTACCGGGTTGTCCGGTGAACAGGTACAGCGTAGCGATTTCATCGACATCGAGCACACTCTGGAACAGATTGACACCGCTTTCGATGGGGTGTGCACGTCCAGGTTGGTGGCCGGTTTCGGCTGGTTGGCCGAGGCGTTGATGAAGCTGGTGGGTAAGTTCAGGGTAGTGTCCTGCGCCCACGCGCAGGTGCTGCTCGCGAGCAGCGCCAAAGTAATCAAGCGAAACATGAATAGCTTCCTGGCTTAATTCGATGAGTACACACCGACTGCGCGTCATGCAGGGGCACGTGGTGATGACGTCAAGGCGAGGGGAGCAGGGCGGGGGAGGCGCGAGGATTAATCAGGGGCCAGCGCTGCCTGGGTGAGCAACGGGTAGGTTGTGGGGGCAAGGGCCAGGCTGGTTCGCCGGCAAGCAAGGCGAGCAGCCCGAAGAACGCTGCCAGCAGGATCGCACCGAACAGGCTGGCAATGACGCAATCAGCCTCGACGGGCAGTGACGGGACGGGCGCATCATGCAGTTTTTCGAAGACTGCACCGCCGCCTGTGGAGCAAAGCAGTCCGCCGTCCAAACCGCTCAATCGCAAGCCGGCCATTTGCCCGTGACCCATCGCGCACAGCAACGATGCAAACAGGACGCTCAATCCAGACGTTCGCCGATGATTCACGTCTTGAGCTTTTCTATCAGTACACCGACGCCAACCTGGACTTTACCCGCCCGGTCGACAACTACAAGACCACCAACGAACGCCGTGAAGAGGAACCCGATCACTTCGGCTCCGTGATTTTCCCACTGTGGGCAGGGCAAGCCGCTGAGTGGCAGTGAATCATGGCCTTTCCAAGATCACGTATACCGGCAAGTTCTACTGCCTCTGGCATCAGGTCTGGGCCTCGTGGCGCTTTGCCTGCGCTGTTTGCGGTCCATCAGGTTTTAGGTTAATGGGTCATTCAGCTACGCTCAAATGGTCGATATGAGCAAAGCGCTCGACCAGAAAGTCGATCAGGGTGCGAACCCGTGCAGATAGCTGCAGTTGTTGGGGGTAAACTGCATAGACATCCGCGCGGGTAGGCGTCTGATCTTCAAGGATCAACTGCAAGCGGCCGCTTCGCACATAGCGAGCAATGTCCCATTCTGCTCGCATCAGAATGCCATAACCCTCCAACGCCCAGTTCAAGGCCACCTCGCCATCATTGCAACCCAGAGCGCCATGCACTTTGATGTTTTGAGTACGGCTACCCGCTGCGAAACTCCATACGCCATAAGGCGTCTCGTTTTGCCTGATGAAAATGCAATTGTGCTGCTGCAAATCTGCGAGTCGCTCAGGTGCGCCGTGCTTCTGCAGGTAAAGGGGAGAGGCACAGAGCAAACGACGATTGGATGCGATTTTGCGAGCATGGAATGCAGCATCCGGCAGTGTGCCGAAACGGATGCTCAGGTCAAACCCGTGGGTCGTCAGATCCAGTGGGTGGTCGCTGATCTCCAGTTGTATCTCAACCTCAGGATACCGGCTGTAAAAGGCCGCCAACGCCGGCCCGATATAGCGGCGACCAAAGCCGAGCGATGCGTTGACCCTAATCAGTCCTTTGGGTGTGGCCCGACTGCTGCTGACCATCTGCTCGACCTCATCGATCTGCGTAAGGATTCGCGCCGCATGGGAGAAGTAAAGCTCACCCTCAGTGGTCAGGCTCATTGAGCGGGTGGTGCGATTGATTAGACGAATGCCCAGCCTGGCCTCCAGCGCCGATAGACGCTTGCTCACTGCCGGAGGGGTGACCCCCAGCTCGCGAGCCGTGGCGGCTAGGCTGCCTTGGTTGGCCAGCAGGTAGAAAAACGACAGGTCTAATGTCTGGCTCATTCGTGACTCAAAGTGATGTATGGGGCGCTTATGTATGATTGAAGTGTTATCAATACATATACCCTGCCCATGCCCTGACTGAACAGCATTTTCAACCTGCAAAAAGCAGGTGCCTTAAATGAAGGTGTCGGGGGTGAACACCTCCATCAGTGCTGTGCCGGACTCTTTAAGCCTCAGCTGCCGTCACGGAGCAGAAAAAGGCCTCTCCTGCGCATCCTTGCCCACGATGAAAGCATTTACCTTCCAGGCTTTCTGCTGGCGAGCAGGGTTCATTTTTATGGCTGGATCAATTTTGGGTGAGTTGCGACGCCAGAGGGAACCACGCCGGCCGGTTGCTTACTTGAAGGCTCATTCTTGAGCAAAGTACGGGTAAAAAATGGCGAAAGATTCATAACTGAAAGTTAATTATGTAGTGATTTGAAGTAACTCAAATCTTCGAATTCAATACTTATACTCCGAACACACCCTGATCGAACGACTCCGTTCGACGGGCAAAACAAAACTTACAAAGGTGTTCACAATGACTGCGTACAAAATTGCTTCGGTTCCTGGTGACGGTATCGGCATTGAAGTTATTGCTGCCGGGGTTGAAGTCCTCAAGGCGCTGTCCAAGAAAGTCGGCTTTGAAATTACCTTCAAGGACTTCGACTGGAACTCGGATAACTACCTGAAAAATGGCTACTACATTCCGGAAGGTGGCTTGGAAGAACTCAAGACTTTCGATGCCATTTTCTTTGGTGCTGTAGGTGCGCTGAACGTTCCGGACCACATTTCTTTGTGGGGACTGCGTCTGCCTATTTGCCAAGGGTTTGACCAGTACGCAAACGTACGTCCTGCCCGTGTGCTTCCTGGCGTTAAAAGCCCGCTGCACAATGGTGATCAGATCGACTGGGTTGTGGTGCGTGAAAACTCTGAAGGTGAGTACTCGGGCAACGGCGGACGCGTACACCGTGGCTTGCCAGAAGAGGTGGCCACCGAAGTCTCCGTGTTCACCCGTGCCGGTGTAGAGCGTATCCACCGCTTTGCTTTCCAGTTGGCCCAGAGCCGTCCGCGTAAACACTTGACTATGGTCACTAAGTCCAACGCCCAGCGCCATGGCATGGTGTTATGGGATGAGATCTTCTACGAGGTGGCCAAGGACTTTCCTGATGTGAAGATCGACAAAGAGCTGGTCGATGCCGTTACCACGCGCATGGTGCTTAAGCCATCAACTCTGGATGTGATCGTGGCGACCAACCTGCACGCCGATATCCTTTCCGACCTCGCCGCCGCCTTGTCGGGTAGCCTGGGTATTGCACCGACTGCCAACCTTAATCCTTCGCGGCAGTTCCCATCGATGTTCGAGCCGATCCACGGTTCCGCCTTCGACATCACCGGTAAGGGCGTCGCCAACCCGATCGCCACCTTCTGGACTGCGGCGATGATGCTCGAGCATCTGGGCGAGTCGGCGGCGGCTAAGGAACTGATGTCCGCCATCGAAGCTGTTACCGAAAGCGGTTTGCATACGCCTGACCTAGGCGGTACAGCGACCACTCGGCAGATCACCGACGCTGTGATCAAGCTGATTGGCCGCTAATTCAAAGTAATACTGCGGCATACCGCCAAGGGAGGGGTCATTGATCCAGCCCTTGGCATTTCCTGACAACAATAAAAAATCAGGGCCCTGTCATGAAAAGAATTCTGGGAAAGCTTTACGTTCAAGTTTTGCTAGCCGTGATCCTCGGTGCCGTCGTGGGTGTAGCGGTTCCTGAAACCGGTGAAGCCCTCAAACCCTTGGGCGACGCCTTCATTAAATTGATCAAGATGCTCCTTGCACCGGTGATATTCCTCACGGTGGTAACGGGCATTGCCAAGATGGAAAACATGAAGGAATTAGGGCGTGTCGGTTTACGCGCGTTAATCTACTTCGAGGTGGTATCGACTCTGGCACTGGTGGTTGGTCTGGTGGTGGTGGACGTGTTCAAGCCCGGCGCAGGCATGAACATCAACGTCGCGACGCTGGACGCTTCAAGTCTGGATACCTACACCACGGCAGCGAAGCACACGACGTTCATGGATTTCGTGATGAACATCATCCCCAACACCATCGTCGATGCCTTTGCTAAAGGCAATGTGTTGCAAATCCTGTTGTTCTCGGTGTTGTTGGGCGTCGCCCTGGCACAGGTCGGCCCCCGCGCGAAATTCTTCGTCGACATGCTAGATAGCCTGATGCAGGGCATGTTTCGCATGGTCAACATGATCATGCGCCTCGCTCCCATTGGCGCATTCGGCGCGATTGCCTTCACCATCGGCAAATACGGCTTCGGCTCACTGTTCTCGCTGGGCAAGCTGATGGCTTGTGTCTACCTCACCTGCATTGTGTTCGTGATCTTTGTGCTCGGTCCCATCTGCCGCATGAGTGGTTTCAGCCTGTGGAAGTTCCTGCGCTTTATTAAGGAAGAGTTGTTCACCGTGCTGGGCACCAGCTCGTCGGAGTCGGTACTGCCGCAGATGATTTCCAAGATGGAGAAGGCAGGGGTTTCCAAGCCGGTTGCTGGCATGGTGATTCCGGCGAGCCTGACCTTCAACCCGGATGGGCAGGCGATCTACTACACCATTGCCGCCATCTTCATTGCTCAGGCCACCAACACACCATTGACCTTGATGGACCAACTGATCGTGCTGGCCGTGCTGATGTTCACCTCCAAGGGATCGGCCGGAGTGACAGGTTCGGGTTTTATCATTCTGGCGGCCACCCTGGCTTCGCTGGGAACCATCCCGGTGGCTGGCATGGTGCTGTTGTTGGGTGTCGACCGTTTCATGTCTGAAGCGCGTGCCATCACCAACACCATTGGCAACGGCGTCGGCACCATGGCGATTGCCAAGTGGGTAGGAGCACTGGATACGTCGAAGATGAATCGTGCACTCAACGGTCAGCCGGAGCCTGATGAAGTGACGACCCCTGTCGCCAGCCAATCCGCGTCCCATGACGCTTACAACAACGGTTCTCAACAGATGGGCCTAGCGCCTGCTGTGAAAGTCTAAACTTTCTGCAATCAGAAGTTAGACTGGCTCAACGTCGACTCCGGGAAGGAGTCGACGTTTTCTTCCTTATGTGACCTCCATTTTGAAATCAGATAGCTGCGCCAGTGGCGTGGCGAGTCATTTCAAGGATAAAAACAATGTTTGAGTTGGATCATGTGCTTGCGCAGGACATTGTCGATCGAGCGATGGTCATCCTTCCTTTCAATGTCAATGTGATGGACTGCCAGGGCTTGATTATGGGCAGTGGCGAGCCCGAGCGGATCAACACCCGTCATGAGGGTGCCCAGCTAGTTTTGGCGAACCATCGCGTGGTGGAAATCGATGTGCAATCGTCTCCCTGTCTCAAAGGGGTCCAGCCAGGCATCAACGTGCCGCTGATGCACGATAAACGCTTGATTGGTGTGTTGGGCCTTACCGGCGATCCGCATACGCTGCGTACTTACGCAGAATTGCTGCGCATGACTGCTGAAATGCTAGTTTCGCAACGGCACCGCGAAGTGCAGTCGCAATGGCGCAAGCAGCGCAGCGACGACTTGCTGGCCTTGCTATTGGGGGATGCGGGAGACTCTCCTCGCTTGTTGGACGAAGCGCAGCAGCTAGGGCTCAAACACCAGCTCACGCGCACGCCACTCTTGCTTGAGTTTGCATCTAAACAGGTCGCAGCGATGGTCAGCGAATGGCTGCTGGGGCGGGTTCCGGACAGTTGGTGCCTGAGTCCGTCGCCTAATACGGTAATGTGGTGCTGCCCCGCCGTCAGCGGGGTCGATCCTCACAAATACCTGCAAAAAATGCAAAGTCAAGGCTGGACGCCTGTTCGTGTGGCCGTCGGCGTGCCTGTCCAGGGCATGGAGCGGCTACGCAAAGTTTGCGCGCATGTGACGGCACTAGCGGCCTATGGTCGTGCCGTGTTGAAGACGCAGCGGCTTTTGTTGCTGACTCGCTTGCGTCTGCCGGCAATGTTGTGGGCTCATCGAGAAGAGTATGTGATCGAGGAACTACTGGCCGTCGTCAACAAGGTGCGTGCCAAGGACAGCAATGGTCAGTTGGTGCAGACGTTGCGAAGCTGGTGTGAACACAGTGGGCAAATTCAGGCCTGTGCAGATGCCCTAGGCCTGCATCGAAACACGCTGCGTTATCGGATGGATAGGATTTCAGAGATAACCGAAATGGATCTGAACAAGCTAGATGACGTGATTGTTTTGTACCTGGGTGTGCAACTGATGTCTGACGAATGAGCCTCGATGTTCATGCGTAAACAGGCGCAGATTTGCGTCAGCGCCTGAGTTGGAAGCCTAAACGGTTCGCCGGTATCAGCACTCGGCATAGGCTTAGCGAGTACCTGCGCCGTAAATCGCGAAGGCGCCCAATGCTTCTTCTATTCGCAGTAGACGATTGTATTTGCTCACTCGGTCCGACCGGCACAACGATCCGGTCTTGATCTGTCCGGCCCGCGTGGCGACGGCGAGGTCGGCAATGAAGGTATCTTCCGTTTCCCCGGAGCGGTGTGAGATGACCGCTTTGTAGCCCGCCGCTTGAGCCATGCGGATGGCGGCCAGGGTTTCGGTCAAGGTGCCGATCTGGTTGTATTTGATCAGCACCGAGTTGGCGATCCCTCGATCTATCCCTTCCTTGAGGATGCGCGTGTTGGTCACGAACAGATCGTCGCCTACCAGCTGCACGCGTTCGCCCAGCTGGGCGGTCAGTTTTTTCCAGCCGTCCCAGTCACTTTCGTCCATGCCGTCTTCGATAGAAGTGATAGGGTAGCGCTCACAGAGTGAACTCAAGTAACGGGTAAAGTCTTCGGAGTCGAATCTTCGGTCTTCACCCTGCAGATGGTAGAAACCGTCCTCGAAGAATTCGGAGGCTGCGCAGTCGAGCGCCAGGGTAACGTCCTGTCCCAGCACATAGCCTGCCCGCTCCACGGCTTCCTGGATGACCACTAAAGCCGCTTCGTTGGAGGGCAGCGAAGGAGCAAACCCGCCTTCGTCGCCGACCGAGGTACTCAAGCCTTGAGCGTGCAATACAGCTTTCAAGGAGTGAAAGATCTCGGCACCCATGCGCAGTGCCTCGCGAAACGATGTGGCTGAAACTGGCTGTATCATAAACTCCTGAATGTCCACATTATTATCGGCATGTTCGCCGCCGTTGATGATGTTCATCATCGGTATGGGCAAGGCGTATCGTCCAGGTTGACCGTATAGGGAGGCCAGGTGCTCGTACAGCTCCAGACCCTGGTGCTGTGCACCAGCCCGTGCGGTGGCCAGCGATACCGCCAGCATCGCATTGGCCCCTAAGGCGCTTTTGGCATCAGTACCGTCCAGTTTGATCATGGCCTCATCGACAGCCTCTTGGTCCAGGGCACTGAGCCCTTTGACCCCTGCGCTGGTCACGCCCTTTACGTTGTCCACGGCGCGCAGTACGCCCTTGCCCAGGTAGCGAGCCTCACCATCGCGAAGCTCCAGCGCTTCTCTCGAACCCGTCGATGCGCCAGAGGGCACACTGGCGGATCCGGTCACACCGTTGGCCAGTGTCACGCTGGCTTCTATCGTCGGGTTGCCGCGTGAATCGAGTATCTCGCGGGCGTGAATGTGCGTAATGGCAGAGGTTTTAGGCGTCATGGAGGGTCTCCGATCGAGTGGTGCTTGCAGGGCGCGGGTGGCTAGCGTTTTCGAGCAGTTCTTGCTGTTCTGCTCGTATGGCACGGACATCGAAATCCCGTGGCCAATCAGTCATGGACTTTCCGGGAGGCGGCGTTTGTACAGCTGGGTGCTGGTTCAAAATCATTGGACGTCACTCTTTTTGTTATTTAGGGGCAACTATTACCTCACCAAGCCTACGCCGCGATTCGGGCGAATCCTTTAGGCGCGCGAACAAAAGCGCTTGCCTGTGCTTGTGCCTGGAGCTAGAGCCTAAGCGGTTCGCTGATGTCAGCATGAGGCATCACCTATCGCCGGAGAGCGCTCATGAAAGTCGTCATAGCACCTGATTCATTCAAGGACAGCCTGAGCGCCGATGGCGTTGCACAAGCCATTGCGCTGGGGCTGGCTGAGGTGCTGCCCAACGCTGAATTGGTGCAATGCCCGATGGCCGATGGCGGCGAGGGAACCGTGGAGGCGATTCTGGCGGCCCTGGACGGTGAGTGTCGTCACGCCAAGGTTAGAGGGCCTTTAGGTGTTGAGGTCAGCGCCCGTTGGGGATGGCTTGCGCAAACGCGAACCGCGGTCATCGAAATGGCTGAGGCGAGCGGCCTGCAATTGGTGGCCCTGGAGCAACGTAATGCCTGCCTCAGCTCCAGCTATGGCACTGGGCAACTGATCCTTGACGCTCTGGATGCCGGGGCCAAAACAATCATCTTGACCATTGGTGGTAGCGCAACCAACGACGGTGGTGCGGGTATGCTCAATGCCTTGGGAGTGCGCTTCCAAGATGGAGATGGAAGGGAGCTGACGCCAGATGGCTTGGCTCTTTCTGGTTTGTGTAGTATCGATTTGAGTAAGATGGATCCCCGTTTGCATAGCACCCGTTTCGAGGTGGCGGCTGATGTCGATAACCCCTTGTGCGGTGCCCACGGCGCTTCATTTACCTTTGGTCGGCAGAAGGGGGCAAGCAGCGAGCAGATCGAACAATTGGATCAGGCATTGACCCATTTTGCCGATTGTTGCGCTGTCGTGCTTGCGCAGGATGTTCGCGACGTTCCGGGCGCTGGGGCAGCCGGAGGCATGGGGTTCGCCGCGAAAGCGTTCTTGGGGGCCAGTTTTCGACCGGGCATAGAAGTGGTGGCCGAATTGGTCGGGCTTGCCGATAAAATCAAGGGTGCAGACCTAGTCATCACAGGCGAAGGCCGTTGTGATGGTCAAACATTGCGCGGTAAAACCCCCATGGGGGTAGCGCGTATTGCGCGTGAGCAAGGCGTACCTGTAGTGATTCTTGCCGGCACGCTCGGTGAGCGCTACGAGGCGCTGTATGAACACGGCGTCGACGCTGCTTTCGCATTAGTCTCGGGCCCCATGAGCCTCGCCGATGCGTGCCAGCAAGCACCTCGACTATTGCGCGAGCGGGCGCGGGATATTGCTCGTCTGTGGCTGCTTCAATAGCTATTTTCGGCCTGCAGACAACTGAGAGGTATGATTCGTCCAACGCCTGAGTTCAGTCACTATCCCCTGCGAAGCATCTGCTCACCCCATTGGGTGGTTTCTCAGTTCTGCAGTGATTTTTGCTGCTCTCTTACTGAGTTAGTTTCAGGTTATTTGCTGATGCAGGTGCGCCTATCCAATGAGATGTACGAAGGCATCACTGGTCTATCGCAGGACGAAGAACCTGCGGGCGGTTCAGTTGCTGCTAGGCATACGAAGTCAGCTGCCAATGTTTTTCCCGTTCCCTCGCAGCCTCTACAGAATGATAGCGTTCGCCCAAAGCAGACACTAAGCACCACGTATTTGCCTCAGGCCTACCGCATGAGTAGAATGCGATTAATTATCAATCATGTATTTGCCGGGATTCCGATGCGCAGCGATGAACCACTAGGTACTGCAGATCTAGGGCTGCTCTATCGAACCCACCACTCGTGGTTGCACGGCTGGCTAATCCGACGCATTGGATGTCGCGATAACGCAGCAGATTTGGCGCAGGACACCTTCGTACGCCTGCTCAAATCCCGTCAGTCCAGCCCCTTGCGTGAACCACGGGCCTATTTGAGCAGTATCGCCCGCGGGTTGATGATTGATCAGTATCGCCGTCGCGAACTCGAACGTGCCTACCTGGAGAGCGTCGCATTACTGCCTCAACACGAGGTTCCCTCGGAAGAAAGCCGACTGCTGATTCTCGATACGCTCGAGCGGATAGATCGCATGCTCGATATGCTTAAACCGAGAGTTCGCCAGGCGTTTTTATATGCCCGGCTCGACGGCTTGACCTGCGCGCAAATAGCCGAAAAGTTGGGTGTTTCCCGTGCGACGGTGGAACGCGATCTGGCCACCGCCCTGCAACACTGTTATCGCTTGCGTTATGTCGAGGCGTGAGTCCCAGACGCTGGATCCGGCCGTTGTCGACCAGGCGATCTACTGGCAGGTGCGCCTGCGCTTCGATCAGCCAGATGAGCAAACACAGCGCACATTTGAGCTCTGGCTGCAGCAGTGCCCGGAGCACGTGTTGGCGTGGCAGCGCGTGGAAGCGCTTGGGGATGAATTCGCAGGCGTGCCAGCTCAACTGGCCCGGCAAACCCTTAATGGGACCAATCATGGAATGCGGCGGCGGGAAAGCCTGAAACTCCTGGGCATATTGGCGATTGTTGGCACTGCAGCCTGGCTCGGCCGGGACTACACACCCGTACCCGCCATGCTTGCGCAGCAGCGCAGCAGTACCGGCGAGCAACGGCGCTTCCAACTCGATGATGGCAGCCTAATCCAGCTCAATAGCGATAGCGCCGTCGACAGCGATTTCGACGCCCAGCGACGTCTGATAATCCTGCGACGTGGTGAAATCATCGTGAATGTCGGCGCGGATCAACACTCGCCTCGAGCGCGACCGTTCTGGGTGCAATCACGTGACGGGATCATGCGCGCTCAGAGTTCCCGCTTTCTGGCACGCGAGTTCGACGATGGCACGCTGGTCGCGGCTCAGGAAGGATCAGTCACGGTTTTCCCCGGCTCCAGTCAAACGCCTGCCAGCCGCAGTGTTCAGGCAGGAAATCAGCTGCTGTTCACATCAAGTGGGGCCCGAATGTTCAAAGGCAACGGCCTTGATCTATGGAGCTGGGGTGACGGGGTGATCAGTGCGCGCAATATGCGCCTCGATGATTTCATCGTGGAGTTGTCGCGCTATCGCCCCGGTGTACTGCGCTGCGCCGACGAGGTCGCGGATCGTCGCGTTTCCGGCACCTTCCAACTCGCCGACAACGATCAGGTCCTGGCATTGATCGCGCAGTCACTGCATTTGCACGTTGATTATCGGACCCGTTATTGGGTGACCGTGACCGCTGCCACCTAAGCCCATCAGAACTTTGTGCCACCTGAAAAAAATAATGAGGTGTATTCTCATTCTCGTTCGACCTCTAAGAAAGGCCGGAATACAGGCCTGTCTGCCGATGTCCTTTCTTGGAGCGAGAATATGAGTTCGTCCCCTGTTTCCCAGCGCCATCCATTAAGTCGTGCCTTGCACGGTGCGATTTTGGGGCTGATCGTAAGCAGCTACGCCTTGCCATCGCTGGCGCAAACGCCGAGCGCTGACCACAGCAATCAGGTCAAGCAGTGGAACATCGCTGCCGGCCCGCTGGCGCCGGCGCTTGACCGCTTTGCGCGCGAGGCTGGCATCAGCCTTTCCTTCGACGCGTCGAGTGTAGCGAACCGCACCACTGCTGGCGTGAATGGCACGCTCGATACGTCGGCAGCGCTGTCATCCTTGCTACAGGGAAGCGAATTGCAAATCCAACAGCAAGGCCCGAATGCCTATCTACTGTTCCCCCAACCTACGCCCGCCGGCCCGCTGGAGCTCGACACAACGTCCGTCGAGGACTATCGCCTTGCGCCCCTCATCATCAATGCCAAGGTCAGGGTCAGTGCCGACGACGACGCCAACTCGGTTGTCGCCAAGGAACTCTGGGTTGGCGGCAAGGTGGCCACCAGCATTCTCAATACGCCGGCATCGGTGTCGGTTGTTACCAACAAGGAAATGGAACAACGCAGCGTCAGCACCACGGAAGAGGCGCTGCAATACACCCCGGGTGTGGTCAGTGACTTCTATGGTACGGATGACCGCAATGACTATTTCCAGATCCGGGGCTTCCAGGCCACCACCTACCGTGACGGCTTGACCCTGAGTTCGATGCGCGGCGTACGCGAAGATCCATTCGCTTACGAACGCATAGAGATTTTGCGTGGCGCCAACTCCACGCTGTTTGGCCCAGCGGACCCGGGCGGTTCGGTGAATTTCGTGACCAAACAGCCGCGCTTTGAGCAGTTTGGCCAAGGCTATGTGACCTACGGTTCGTTTGACCATGTCGAGACAGGCATCGATGTGGGGGATGCGCTGAACGACGAGAAAACCTTGGCTGGCCGCTTTACTGCCAAAGGCCAAAACAGCGACCGCGAATACGATCACTCACAGGACGACAACCAGTTGCTGATGGGTGGCCTCACCTGGGCGCCCACGGATTACACGTCAGCCACCGTGATTCTGGACTATCTGAAAACCGAAAGTTCGCCCAACAGTGGCGGCTATCCGCTGGACAAGGAATACGACCGCAGCAAGTTTTATGGTGAGCCGAGCTACAACTTTCACGATGTCGAGCGCACCAGCCTCAGCGGTAACGTCACCCATGACTTCGACAACGGCTTCGTATTGCGCAGCAATCTGCGTTACAGCAAATTGACCGATGATTTTGGCTACGTTTACATCAGCGACAGCGCCGCGCGTGTCGGTACTACCGTTGACCGGTACTTGTTTGGAACGGACAGTGAGGCCGACCAGTTCAACGGCAACCTGATGCTGCAATACGACGCCCGCTTCGAGAACATCGACAGCAGCAGCCTGGTGGGCGTGGAATACCTCGATTCGACTACCAAGGAAAGCTCGGTCTACGCCTTGACGACCCCGATTGACGTTGCAAATCCCGTGTTTACTGGCGTTTCACGCTCTATCACCCCGTATGCGGTCAACAAGCGAGACGCGACCACCAAGGCCGTATTCCTTCAGCAGAACCTATCGTTCTACGAGCGTTTCATCGTCACCGCCGGTATGCGCAACGATTCGATGGACCTTACCAGCAAAGGCTTGCAATCCTCCGAGAAAGACAACTTCTCCGAAACGTCCTACCGAGGTGCGTTGACCTATATCGTCAACGATGAGGTGTCCACCTATGTGAGCATGGTGGAGTCCGTCTCGCCGCCTCAGGTTGGCGTAACACCGCAGACCGGCAGGCAGTACGAAGTGGGCGTGAAGTATGCGCCGATGGGGATGGACGCACTGTTCTCCGCGGCCGTTTATGACTTGACCCAGGAAAACGTCACCATCGCCGTGGTGCTGCCGAGCGGCATCATCGAGCAACAGACGGTGGGCGAATCGCGGGCGCGTGGCCTCGACCTGGAGGCCAAGGCGCAGGTGACGCAGAACCTCAGCCTGATTGGTGGCTACTCCTATATGGAGTCCGAGGTATTGCGCGGTTCGTTGTACGACGGCAGCTCCCTGAAGGGTAATGAGTTCACCACGGCACCCAAGCATTCCGCTTCGCTCTGGAGTTATTACGACGTGCCCGGTACTGATGTCAGCGTTGGCTTGGGCGCGCGCTACGTCGGCTCTTATTACTTCGATGCAGCCAACTCCGGCAAAAGCGATGGCGCCACGCTGTTCGACGCCGCGTTCAACTACGAGATCGCCAAGGGCACCGACCTTGCGGTGAACGTCAGCAACCTGCTGGATGAGCAGCACGTGGTCGGTTCCGGCACAGCGAACTTCTACAACCCGGGTCGCGAGATTACCGCCAAAGTGAGTTACAGCTGGTAAGCAGGCGTGTAAGCCTTCGTCCCCTATGGGAAGCGGTGCCCGCTATACGCGGGTACCGTCAACTTGGCCATAATTGTGCGGGACGAAAAGCAAGGGCGTTCGATTTTCATCGTTACGCGCCAGCGGTTGCTACGCGCGAAATCCAACGATGCTCACCGGAAAAAATCGCCTGATGTTCGTCCGGTTGTGGCACCTGAAAATGTTCGGTCCGAGCCGCGAGTCATTCGCCTTCGGGGCGGGCAGAGGAAGGTGGGACTGTTAATCAGGCCAACACCAATGAGGCCGCGCTAATGCCTTTTCTCTTGGAACAATGCACTCACCCATTCGACAAATACCCGCACATTGGGTGATAGATGACGGCGATCCGGAAACAACACGGAAACGGTTTTCGGCTCGACTGGAACATCCGGCAGAACTTCCACCAGACGTCCGCTATCGATGTATCGCTGCAGCGCCGGGCGCAGCCCCTGCACCATCCCAATCCCCGCCAATGCGCAGTAAAGCAATGCCTCTGCGTTGTCGACGACGATGCCGCTGCGCATCTTCACATTGATAATTTTACCGTTGCCCCTGAACCGCCAGGGCATGATCTGGCGGCGCTGTTCAACCATGAAGTTGACAGCCAGGTGCGCCTGCAGATCATCCAGCGTGGTTGGTAAACCATGTTTCTTTACGTAGGCGGGAGCCGCGCAGGTCACCAAAGCGACCTCGCCGATACGTTTGGCACCAGGCTCGAATCATCCAGATCACCGAGCCGCACGGAACAATCGATGCCTTCTGCAATAAGGTCGTTCAGGTTGTCAGTGGCTCCCAGAGATATTTCCAGGCCAGGGTAGCGCTCCATGAACTCGGGCAGTCGCGGGATTATCACCGCGTGACCGAGTACGGTCTGCATGTCGATCCTTAGCTTGCCTCGCGGCGGACGAGTCGGCGAAAACCAGTCCAGTGTGTCCGCTAGTTCAGCGAGTAACTTCCGGCTGCGGTCATAGAACTCATCGCCAGCTGGCGTGGTGTTCACCCTGCGCGTGGTGCGGTGCAACAGCTGCACACCCAGTTCGTGCTCAAGATTACGGATATTCTTGGAGAGTGCCGGGCGATGCACATTCAGCGCCTCGGCCGCTCTGGTGTAGCTGCCATGCTCAACCACTGCCACGAACATTTGCATGGCTTCAATCAGGTTCATCGCCAATCTCCATTTACCTGCGCATCGGGCCAGACCTACTCTGCACATGATAGCGAAGCCGGGCTGCCTCTCTCTTGGGGACCCAAAAAATAGGCCATCATCGCTTGAGGGCAGGCAGCGATGGCGTACGGCAGCCAAGCTGGCTGCCGCATTTTACTTAGTCGGCCACGACGACTATTTTGCCGATTTGCGCATTCGATTCCATTCGGCGGTGTGCCGCCGCGATGTCAGTAAGCGGGAAGACCTGGTCGATGACGGGCTTGAGTTGACCGCCTGCCAAGCCTTTGGCAACAAATGCCTTGGCATTGGCCAGCTTTTGCATATCCGTGGTGATTTCGAACAGCTCGTAGCCCCGCACGGTCAGATGCTTGCCGAGAATGTCGAAGACCGGAACCGGGATATCGCGATGATCCAGAGCACCGTACTGAAAGAAGATTCCGTTGCTGGCCATGGACTTGATCAGCTTGGTCGCCTCGGGACCACCAACAGGGTCGAAAACAATACGCGCACCTTTGCCCCCGGTAATCGCGGCCACCTCGGCGATCACATCCTCCTCCTGGGTGGCAATGACATATTTCGCACCAGCGTCCAGCAATGCCTGACGCTTGGCACTTGTGCGGGTAAGGGCCACCGGGATGGCGCCTTGCATGTTGGCGATCTGGATTGCTGCCAGACCGACACTGCTTGATGCAGCCGGGATGAGCACGGTTTCGCCAGCCTGTAGATTTCCGTACTCAATCAACGCGCCGTATGCAGTAACAAACATCATCCAGCTGGCTGCTGCCTCCACGAAGCTGAGATTGGACGGGTGCTTGACGACGGCATGCGCAGGCGCATTGACCACCTCACCATACATACCGTAATCGGCGAAAGAGAACGCCGGCACGACGCTTACTATGTCACCAGGAACAATGTCGCTGACGTTACTGCCAACCGCCCGGACAATCCCGGCCGCTTCATAGCCCAGCTTCGCCGGGAACTGGGGCTCGATCACGTACTGCCCAGTGCGGTACATGATTTCCGCACGGTTCAAGCCGATGGCTTTTACTTCGATCTGAACCTCGCCGCTTTTCGGCGCGGTTACAGCGACTTCATCGAGCGTCAGAACATCAGCGTCACCGGTACGGTGAAATTGGACAACCTTGGGCATGGCACACCTCATTGACGGCAAGATATAAAAGCTACTTCTGAAAAGTTGTGCCAATGCTACCGACCCTCTTGCCTACGGCAGAGCGCTGATCAATTCATAGATTGGTACTCAAAAAGAACTAATGTCGGATTCAAAGGCTGTCTTGTCCTGAATATGGTCTACACCTTCTGACTACCTTCAGGACCAGACGCTCTAACGGTCGCTAATCGGCTCTTGGTTGCCTCTGCGGAGTTCACCGGGTGAGGCATTCTTCCGGTAGGTTCGCTTAAGACTGGTTTTTTCATGAACTTGCACCACCCCCGCGCTAGGGCTCCAACTGCAACAGTGCCTGCACGTTTCCTATCGTGACTCCATCCGAGTGGTTCTGACCGATAGAAACTCCGCTGAGTTCGAGAAAGACCGTGGCTTGCCACGGTCTCCGATGAATGACTTAGTGCAAAACTGCTTGGGTTTCCGTCGCAAGACCTGGCTGTCGCGCCCCGTACACAAGTACCTTGGTCGCGATCGTCGCGGCTGCCAGCACGCAGAAAACCAAGCCGCTTACGATGGTGCCTTCCATTCCCATGCGGGCCAGGAACCAGCCACCGGCAGTCGCACCGAGCGTCACGCCCAGATTGATGAACGAGATGTAAAGACCCGTAACGAACTCAGGCGCCTCCGGGGCTTCGGAGGTCAGCCAGACCTGGGTCACGATCAGGCCACTGGTGTGGGTGGCTCCCCACAGCACGACGATCAGAATCATCGGCAAGATGTCCGGACTGGCAAAGAAATGCAGGATCAGATACGACGCCCCCAACATGATCGGATGCATTAGCGTGGTACCCACTTTATTTTTGGATAACAAACGGCCTGTCAGCAGATTACCGGCCACACCGCCTACGCCGAACAGAATCAACATGGCACTGATCACTTCACCGCTCATTCCGGCTTCCCGAGACAGATACTCGGCGCTGTAGGAATACACCGAAAACATTGCTCCGAAGATCAGTGTCGAGGCCAGGATATTGAGCCACAACGTCGGTTTGCGCAGGATAGCCAACTGTTCCCCATAAGGCGTCCGCTGCCCGGCAAAGGTATCGGGTAACCGGGCGATGATGCCCAGCCCGGCGATCACGTTGACTGCGGTGCAGAACAGGAAGGCCGCTTCGTAGGAAAAACGTGCAGCGATCCAGGTGGTGATAGGCACGCCGAGTACCATGCCCATGCTGGTGCCGACAAACGCCTTCGCGGTCGCTTGTGTAGCCTGTTCCTCTGAATAAAGCGACACCACCGCGACAAATGCCAGTGAGAAATAAACTGGATGGAAGAAGGCCGGAATGATCCGCAGGATCGCCAGTGATCCGTAATTGGGCGCATAGGCCGATAAGGCGCTGGAGGCGGCGAAGATGAACAGCGACAGGGTCAGGACTCGCTTGCGGTTGTAGCGCGAAAACCACAGCACCATGAAGGGGCCGCATACCGCGATGACCAGGGCGAACAGACCCACCAGATAACCTGCCTCGGAGGCGCTGACGCTGTAGCGTTCAATGATCACCGGCAAGATACCAACCACGCCGAACTCGATGGTGTAGACGCCGAACAACCCCAGGGCAATGAAGAACATCGGGCTGAATAATGCGTTAGATCGGGTAGAACAAGTCATGTCATTTCTCGCAAGAATCAGGAGTGAGCGCATTCTCAAAGCGTGAACGGCAGCGCAAGGCGAGGGCCATCAAGCGCCGTATACGGCGTTGCACAGATCGACCGTAAACTGTCCGAACATCCCCTCGAAGGCAGTGTTGGTAAACGCCACCACGCAGATCTGCTGCGCCGGATCGACAAACCAGGAATGACCAAAAGCCCCACCCAGGCGCCAGGTCCCGACGGACTCCGGCGCTTGTGCCGCTTGCGGGTCAGTCATCACCGTGAATCCGAGGCCGAAGCCACGGCCAGGCCAGTTGGCGAGTTCCAGGTTGCCGGTCTGGACGGTTCCCATTTCTTTTGCCAGGCTCGCCGGCATGAGCGCGCCACCACCCTGGCGCAAGGTTTCGAGCAAGGTCAGGAATTCTTCGGCGGAGCCGATCATCCCTGAGCCTCCCGAATGGTAGGCATTGCTGTCGAGGGCCCGATCCGCGTCCATCCGGATGCCGGCGGTGTTCTCGAAAACCTCGATCACTTCGATACCATTCATACGACGTGGCGCGGGGTCGGCATTGAGATAGGCAGCCGTCAGGCGCGAGGTGTCGGCGACATTGAAACGGGTATCGGACAGGCCGAGTGGCTCGCACACCAGTTGGTTGATCGCATCGGCCAGACTGGTCCCGCATACCTTGGCAATGAGCGCGCCCAACACATCAGTAGCAATTGAATACCCCCAATCGGTGCCAGGACGATAGAGCAGCGGCGCCATCGCCAGTCGCCGAATGTTTTCCTCCAGGGTCACCGGCGCATTTTCCAGCCCGTCACACACACCGGCCTGTGCATAGGCGCCGCCGCCCGTGCCTTCGAGAAAACCGTAACCAAGGCCCGCTGTGTGGCTAAGCAACTGGCGCACGCTGATGGATACGCGAGTGCCGTCCTCCAGGGTTGGTTGAAACCCCGGTAGCCAGCGAGCGATAGGATCATCCAGGCCGATGCGGCCTTGGGCGACCAAGGCCAGGGCGGCGGCCGAGGTGATAGGTTTGGTCACCGAGGAGAGCCGGAACAAGGCGTCGGTGCGCATCGGCAGGCCAGCCTCTCGGTCGGCCAGGCCCACGGCCTTGCGATAAGTGATTTCGCCGCGACGGGCAACCAGCACCACGGCCCCCACCAGGCGTTTTTCTTCGATGGCGCTGTTCAGGGCAGCGTCGATTCGCACCTGCATGGGGTCGGTGGCGATAGCGCTGGAGAGTAGGATGGTTTCTTTGGCGGTCATGTTCGCGATTCCCCTGCTGTAATGGACGTCGCCATGCTAGGTCGCAGACGGCAGGGGAAACAGAGGCTAGAATTCCGGACACACCGGACGTTTCGTTCCGCAATTCAAGGCGCAAGAAACTCAAGGAGAGAGCGTGGACAACCTCAGCGGAATCTCGGTTTTCGTCCAGGTCGCCGAAACGCGCAGTTTTGTCGCGGCCGGACGGCTATTAGGCGTGTCTTCATCGGCGATCGGCAAAAGCGTCGCGCGCCTGGAACAGCGCCTGGGCGTCAGGCTGTTTCATCGCAGCACCCGCAGCATCAACCTGACGGCGGAGGGCATGCTTTTCCTGAACCGCTGCCAGCGCGTGCTCAATGAACTGGAAGCAGCAGAGCTGGAATTGTCGAGCACCAGCAGCGAACCGCGCGGCAAGCTGCGGGTGAGCCTGCCCTTGGCCGGGCAGTTCCTGTTCACATTGTTGTCCAGCTTTGCCAAGCGATACCCGGACATTCATCTGGAATTGGATTTCAGCGATCGCCTGGTGGATGTCGTGGAGGAGGGCTTCGATGCGGTGGTCAGGACCGGTGAGTTGAATGACTCTCGCCTGGTGGCGCGGCGATTGGGCGCTTTCCGTTTCCTGCTGGTGGGCGCCCCGGCCTATTTCCAGGCCCAGGGGACGCCGGTGGACGCCAGCGACTTGAGCAACCATGACTGCCTGTTATACCGGGTGCCTTCCACCGGAAAGCTTGAGCGCTGGCCGCTACCGGATAAGTCCCACAACGGCACGCAGGACCTGCGGGCCGTGCTGGTCTGCAACAACATCGACATGCTTTTCAACGCCGCCATGGAAGGGCGGGGCATTGCCTGCCTGCCGGAATTTGCCGTCAAGGAGGCCCTCGAGTCCGGGGCGCTGCAGGCCGTGCTGACCCAAGAGGTGACCCGCACCATTCACTTCAGTGTGCTGTGGCCGCCGAATCGCTTTATCACGCCCAAGCTGCGCTGTTTCGTGGATTTCATTTCCTTGCATATATGAATGGGAGGGCGACGTGGGCGATGCGGACGGAGGGCAAGACCGGTACATACGGTTATCGTTAAATCTCCCGACCAATCTCAATCAAAATCGCTCCTGCGCAATATCAATACTGCCACCTCATAAACAAGAACCGTTTTCCCCTCATTCGTTGTTACATCGACTTTAAACACGACCCAGCCCCGTTGATGATTTGACGCATGAATGAATGATCGAACGACTTGAACGGATAGCTTGAGCGTGTCTCCGGGCACCACCGGAGCAACCATCCTAAAACCATCGATCTTGCCACCCGCCACGACATTGGTTTGAAGCAGCAAAGCGTCGCACATCAGCCGCTGCGAAATACCGAAGGTTTGCACTGCACTGGCACAGTGCACGCCAAGCGGACTCGAACGGGCAAGGTCAGGATCTATGTGAATATCGAGAGGATCGTACTCTGCGGCAAAGGCAATGATCGCCTGCGTTGTAATAGGCGCAGATTGCTTGGCCGTCCAGAGGCTACCTGGCGTGAAGTCTTCCCAGTACAGCTCTTTCTCTGTCACGGTAACTCCTGGATTCTGTAGCGTCAGACTCAACGTAACCGAAGGTTGCCGGCCGATAGTGTCGGTGGGCGACGGCCTGGACAATGTCCAAAAGCCTCGGCGTGGTTGAATGTTTTGGACAACTATCAAGACCCGCCATCAAAGCCTGGGAAGAGGGCCCATGCGCTTGTTGATAACAAAACCTTCGGGTTGACAGATCATGTCGAGAAGTCGGAACGTAGAAAGCGTTCAGGCTCGTCAGGTTGCCCAAGGCAGGACCGCCGAAGAGATTCAAAGTCAGCATCAAGTCAGCAGGCAACCACCGGCAGAGGGGAAAGGGCGTGCTCATCCAGGATAAAGGAACGACTTCAATCGGATTGGTGCATGAGGCCCTGGAGGGCGCGTTGCGTCGCCAGCTGGACACCTCCCTTGCACTGCAGCAAGCACGTATCGACCCTGTACTCCTCACTTCCCCCCAAGCCAGGGTTTCGGCTGCAGCATTTTCTCGGCTGTGGGTCGCGCTCTCGGATCTGCTCGACGATGAGTTTTTCGCAATCGATAGCCATCCCATGCGACGGGGCAGCTTCCGATTGATGTGCCAGTCGTCGATTGACTGCGAGTCGTTAGAGCAAGCGTTGCGACGGATTCTGAAATTTTTGCGTCTCGTACTGGACGATATTCACGGTGAGCTGAGTTTTGATGGCGACTTCGCCGTTATCGTTATCCATGACAACGGCATTGAACGTCGTCTCTTTAGTTATGGAACATGGCTGATCCTTGTCCATGGACTGCTCTGCTGGTTGGGTAACAGACGCATTCCCATTAAAGAGCTCTGCTTCAGGCCGAATCGACCACTCGACGATAGCGACTATCGGATGCGCTTCTGTGAAGACATTCAGTTTGGTGCGCCAGTGACGATGATTCGTTTCGAGCGCAGTTTTCTAAGCCTCAAAGTCGCGCAAAACAAAGCCAGTCTATCGGCGTTCTTGAAGGAGTCGCCTGCCAGTCTGCTGGTGAAATATCGTAACGAGGACAGCATCAGCGCCCAGATCCGCCTCAGATTGAGAGGCCTCGATCCGGAGCAATGGCCAGAGCTGGACAAGATGGCAAGCACGCTGTGCATGTCTTATTCGACGCTCCAGCGAAGACTGCAGGCCGAGGGGGTCAGTTATCAGCGTTTGAAAGACAATCTGCGCCGTGACATGGCGATCAATCTGTTGTGCCAGCCGAATATGACCGTGACTGAAGTGGCTGCCCTCACGGGTTTCCAGGAAAGCAGTGCCTTTCATCGTGCATTCAAAAAGTGGACGGGCGTGAGTCCCGGCGCTTACCGCCGCTCCAATGCTGACGAATCGGGCGAGATTTAAAAGCGTTTCTTGCGCTTATACAAAAGCACTGCGTCCCCGCCAGATTACCTCCTGTGATCTGCAGCTCGTTTCATCTGCCAAAACCTCAACAGACCAGGGTCATCCCGGGCCTGGCGGGTAAGTCATGAGTGTCCAAAACGGTCACGTACAACGATGCCGTCGGGCATAGGCCACCGCAAAGGCAACTCCTACGATGCGCTGCAGGTAGCCCTGGCATCGCCTGTCAAGCGAGCCAGTAACTCTTCGCACTTCACAAACAAAAACAAGATCGAAGGAGACGCGATATGCAGCCGGTAAACGTCTATACACTCGCGGTTGAATCAAAGTTCAACCGCTTCCATGGGCTCATCCTGTTTTGGTGTGTGCTCATTCTGATCATCGATGGCTATGACCTTGCGGTCGTCGGTGCAGCCCTTCCGGCGATCATGAAGGACATGAACGTCGATCCAACCAGCGCCGGCGTCATGGCGGGCTCTGCGCTCTTCGGAACGATGCTGGGCGCCATTTTTCTTGGCACGCTAGCCGATCGTATCGGGCGTCCCAGGATGATCGCCATCTGCGTGGCCTTGTTCAGTATTTTCACGGCGGCGGCAGGCCTCACCAGTGACCCGATCAGCTTCAGCGTAGCCCGCTTCATCGCCGGCCTTGGGATCGGCGGCGTACTGCCTATCTGCACCGCTCAGATGGGTGAATTTTCTCCGTGGGCGGAATCCTGGTCGCGCTGACGGGTAAGCAACTGATCGAGAGTCATGGATGGCAATGGGTGTTTTATGTGGCGTTGCTGCCCGTGGTGCTTATTCCCCTGATCCTGAAGACCATGCCTGAATCCATCGGCTACCTGCTCAAGACCGGACGTCAGGACGAACTGCGAGCGATCGCTCGTAAACTGGACCCTGCTCTCGTTATCGACGAAAACACGCTGATGACTGGGAACGCCACGGTCCTGGATAAGCAGCAAGCACCGGTTCGTAACTTATTCAGGGAGGGGCGGGGCTTCAGCACTTTAATGATCTGGGCCGCGTTCATGACGGGCCTGTTCATGGTCTACGCCCTTAACTCCTGGCTAACCAAGCTGATGGCGATGGCTGGATTCAGCCTGGGTTCTGCGTTGAATTTTGTGATTGTTTTCAACTTGGGAGCCATCGCCGGTGCAATAGGCGGAGGGTGGTTGAGCGACAAGCTGAACATCAAGCACGTATTGGTCTGCTTCTATATCGTCGGTGCGATTGCACTCACCGTTTTGGGTTATACGCGTTCAACGTCGTTGCTGTTTCCAGTGGTGTTCATCGTCGGGGCATCGACCCTCGGAACTCAATTGCTGGCGTATGCGTACGCCGGCGATTTCTACCCGTCATCGATTCGTTCAACCGGCGTGGGTTTCGCGTCTGGTGTGGGACGAATAGGCGCAATCGTCGCCCCTGTCCTGATTGGCTGGTTGGTGTCGTTGAACCTTGCGCTCGAGAAAAACTTCATGGCCATCAGCCTGGCTGGCCTCATTGGCGCTGTCGCCGTAACCCTGATCAATCAGTCACGCGCCGACTCTACCCAAGTCAGAAAATCCCCGGCCCTGTCGAACTGATGGATGCCCCCGTCTGTAGCTGAATCCGTGGAATTGAATGCATGAAAATGAATCGCTTATCCAAACCGCCCATACCGCCTGAACTGCTTGCTCAAACGGTTGATTGGGCGATCGCTTCGCGGCGCAGTATTCGGGCTTTTTTGCCCACTCCCGTATTGCGCGAAGACATTGAGGCGATCCTTGATGTCGCTCGGTTCTGCGCTACGGGGGTGAACATGCAGCCTTGGCGCGTGCATGTCGTCACTGGAGAAGCAAAGGCTCGTCTTTCATGCGCCATCGCGGAAATTGACAACGATCCATCACAGAGCAACGACCTTGAAGATGCCTATGACTATTACCCACGCGAGTGGACTTCACCCTACGTGGATCGGAGAAGGCAGGTCGGGTGGGAGCTCTATGGGCTGCTGGGCATTGAAAAGGGAGACAAGCAGCGGATGCATGCGCAACACGGCCGCAATTACCAATTCTTCGACGCCCCCGTCGGCCTGATCTTCACCATGGATCGGGTGTTGAAGGAAGGCAGCCTTCTTGACTACGGCATGTTTCTACAGGCCGTGATGGTCGCTGCGCGTGGAAGGCATCTGCACACCTGCCCACAAGCCGCTTTTTTGAAATATCACCAGGTCATTTCGCAAGCCCTTGCGATTCCCTCGGATCAAATGCTGGTTTGCGGAATGAGCCTTGGATACGCCGACGAGAGCAGCATCGAGAACACCTTGGTCACTGATCGGGAGCCGGTGAGCGCGTTCTGCACTTTTCATCACAATAATAAGGAAACAACATCATGACCCCTGGTGCTTATGAAAGTGGGCTTGATCGCTGCAAGGCCAACTATCTGCCCCTGACGCCACTTGGTTTTCTGGATCGGGCAGCCCTTGTGCACCCGGATCGGGTAGCGGTGGTGCATGGCGAACTGCAACGAACCTGGCGTGAAACCCGCGAACGCTGCTATCGACTTGCCTCGGCACTTTGCGAAAAAGGCCTGGGAGCAGGGGACACCGTTTCAATTCTGTCTCCTAATACTCCTGCCATGCTCGAAGCGCATTTCGGGGTCCCCCTCAGCGGCGCGGTACTCAATGCGGTCAACTACCGCCTCGATGCCGAAGGTGTGGCATTCATTCTGCGTCATGGCGAATGCAAGTTGCTGCTGGTGGATCGAGAGTTTGCTGCGCTTGCGGAGGCTGCATTGGCACTCCTCGAACATCCCCCGATGGTGATTGATATCAATGATCACCTGGCGCCACTTTGCGCGAATGTCGCAGACATTGACTACGAAACCTTCATCCGCAGCGGCAGCCCTGATTTCGAAGGCGTCTGGCCGGATGACGAGTGGCAGCCGATAGCGCTCAACTACACCTCCGGTACAACCGGTGACCCAAAGGGCGTGGTCGCGAGCCATCGTGGCACCTACCTCATGAGTCTGCTGCAGATGACCAACTGGCCGCTCACGCGGGCGCCTCGTTACCTGTGGACATTGCCGATGTTCCACGCCAACGGATGGTGTTTTACCTGGGCGATCACGGCTGTGGCCGGCACGCACGTCTGCCTGAGAAAAGTGTGCGCAGAGACGGTGTTCGATGCGATCGATAACCACGGTGTCGATCACTTCTGTGCGGCGCCGATTGTCATGGCCATGATTGCCAACGCCGAAGACCGCCCCGCGCTCAAGACGCCGGTTCGAGTGTTGACTGCTGGTTCTCCACCTCCGGCCAGCATACTCAACGCAGTTGTTTCACGAGGCTTCGACGTGGACCACGTGTACGGAATTACCGAAGTGTCCGGTACGCCGATCAGCTGCGTCTGGCAAGACGGCTGGGACGATTTAACGCCCGGTGAGCAAGGCGCTATGCGAGTACGCCAAGGGGCTCGTGCAGCCGCCTTCGAAGGTTTGATGGTGGCTGACGCCGATACGATGCGGCCAGTCGCAAAAGATGGCCAGACAACGGGTGAGCTGCTGCTCAGGGGCAACACCGTAATGATGGGTTATCTGAAGAATGACAGTGCAACCCGAAAAGCATTCGAAGGCGGTTGGTTTCATACGGGTGATGTCGCCGTCGTGCACCCTGACGGCTACGTCCAGATTACCGACCGGTGCAAAGACGTGATTATCTCCGGTGGGGAAAATATTTCGTCTGTAGAGATCGAGGAGGCGATCCACTGTCACCCGTCTGTTCTGTATGCCGCGGTAGTCGCTCAGCCGGATGACAAATGGGGTGAAGTACCGTGCGCGTTTGTCGAGCTAAAAACGGGTGTCGAGCCTCCCACCGAAGCAGAAATAATGGAGTTCTGCCAAGCACGTCTGGCTCGATTCAAATGTCCGCGCAGAGTGGTCTTTACGGTGTTGCCGAAAACCGCAACCGGGAAAATCCAAAAGTTTGTACTTCGAGAGCAGGCAGGCAGTCGCGATGCCATTGTCCGTTTGGCTTCGAATGGCTAGGTCGTAGTCGCTTCCATCACCTACTAAAAATAAGAATCGGAGCGTTATAAGTGAGCCTGAAAAAAATAACTGCAACGTTGGTGTCTGGCAGCATCGCCCTCAGTGGCCAGGCGTTTGCCGACTTTCTAAGTGATAGCAAAGCCACCTTGGGCATGAGGAGCTTCTACTTCAATAACGACAACCGCGATGGTGTCGCTGCCCCTTCAAAACCGAAGAGTGGGCGCAGGGCTTCATGCTGGACTTCAAGTCGGGTTATACCGAGGGCGCCGTTGGTTTTGGTGTTGATGCCCTTGGGTTGCTGGGCGTCACCCTGGACAGTGGCAAGGGACGTCACGTTGGCAGCTCGATGATTCCCTCGGACAGTGACAACCGCGCCGTCGACGAGTGGAGCCGGCTGGGACTGACCGCTAAGGTCAAAATGTCCAGGACCGAACTGCGCTACGGCACCTTGATTCCGAAACTTCCGATTCTGGTCGCCAACGATGGACGGGTGCTTCCACAAACCTTCGAGGGCGGCCAGATGACTTCGAGCGAGTTCAAGGACTTGACCCTGACGGGTGGGCGAATTGAACGGGCAACCGGTCGTGCCTCAACGGATCAGACGGGGCTCGCCGCTATGGGCGGTACGCGTGAAAGCAACCAGTTCGCCTTCGCCGGGGGTGACTGGAAAGTCACCAAGGACCTGACGGCTCAGTACTACTATGCCCAGCTCGAAAACTACTATAACCAACAGTTTTTCGGACTGACGCACACCCTCGCGTTCTCGGACAGTCAATCGTTGAAAACCGACCTGCGTTACTTCAGGACTGACGCGTCAGGGGAAAACAGTTCCGGTACATCGGGCTACCGAATCAGCGGTTACACCAAAAACGGAGATGGCGTTATCGACAATCGTCTCTGGAGTGCTGCATTGATCTACAGCATCGGCGCTCATGCGATGACGGCGGGTTACCAAAGCGTCTCGGACGGTAGCAGCTTCACCCAGCTCAATCAGGGTGGCCTGATAGATAAAGGCGCAGCAGGCAGCTCCTTGTACCTGCACACAGATCGTCTGATCCAGAGTTTCACCCGTGCAGGGGAGCGCACAGTATTCGGTCAGTATGCCTATGACTTCGCCGCCCTGGGTGTCCCGGGCCTGAAAGCCTCGGTCATGTACCTCTCCGGTGACAACATCAAGACGAGATCCGGTGACGATCAGAAAGAATGGGAGAGGGATATCTTTCTGGACTACGTCATTCAGTCGGGAGCGCTCAAAGGGGTTGGCTTCGGCTGGCGTAACGGTAAATCCAATAGCGAAGCCGCCCGTGACCAGGATCATAACCGGGTGTTTGTCAGCTACAGCATTGCGCTGCTCTAAGGGCGCAGCATCGCCATCCTCGGCCCGGCGCCCCCGTGGCAACGCGCTTGCGAGCAGGTCAGGCAACAAAAGCATTAATGCGCTAGAGCGCGACAGCCAGGCTGACGTAGGATGGCGTCAGCGTTTCACTCCGTGACTTTCCTCGAATAAGGTACGAAACCATGCGGCTTATGATCCTGCTGATCGGTGCACTACTGAACTTCCACGTGTTGGCGCAGGAGTCAGCCCAATCAAAAGATTTGGATCAACCCAAAGATCTGAACCAGCCCGCGATGAAGTGGACCCTGCTGGATCAGAACGAGAAGGCGTATACCTTGAACGACAGCGCTCAGGTGCTGTTGATAGCGCGCAGTATGTCGGCCGCCAAGTTAGTGGATGCGGCGATGGAGGGTCACCCGGAGGGCTATCTGGAAGCGCGCCACATTGTGTACCTGGCCGATATCGAGAAGATGCCTTCCATGATCAAACTGGTGGCAGTACCGGCCATGCGTTCGGCCAAATACAGAATTATGCTCGACCAGGACGGCAGGGTTGCCACCCGCTATGGCGGCGACCGGGACACCGTTCAGTGGCTCGCCTTGAACAATGGCGCGGTCGTCAATGAGCAGCGTTTTGCCGATGCCGAAAAGTTGAAACAAGCAATCGCCGAGCAGGCCAAGTAGGCCCTACAGCCTTGCGCCACGTTGTCGCACCGCTTTCTCGAAGATCATCCGCACATACCAGGTGATCATTCGCGAGGGCCCGAAAACTTCTCGCAAATGGCTTTCGGCGCTCATTAGATGAGCCTCTAGCTGTTCGCGGACTTTTTGCTCGCCGTAAAGCGCAATGAACGTCGACTTGCCCTCGTCCTTGCCCTGGTCCTTATTGCTGTCCGGACAACGATCCAAAAGGTCATCATACATTTGGAACGCCTGACCCAGCTCAACGGCAAAGTCCTGCAGGATCGGGCGTGTGTGAGCTTTGGCACCACTGATCAGCCAGGCCATGTCCATGATCGCGCTAAACAGTACCCCCGTCTTGAGGTTGTTGGTCAGTGCAATTTCCTCAGGGGGGCGATTTTTCTGCCCGTCACGCAGATCCTTGAACTGGCCCTTGACCAGACCCTGCATGCCAACGGTATTGGCCATGACCTCCACCAATTGCATGCGGATTGCGGGTGCCAGATCGGTAATCCCGGCGGCCACCCCGAATGCGCGGCTGAGGAGGGCAACGGCGGCAAGAATCGCCACGTCTTCGCCAAACTTCAGGTGCACGGTCGGCTGCCCACGGCGCAATCGGGCGTTGTCCATGCACGGCATGTCGTCCAGAACCAGTGACGCTGCGTGGATCAATTCCACGGCGCAGCCCAATTCCAGTGCCTGATCACCACCGTGCCCCAAGCCTTGTGCAGCCAGTATCAACAGAATCGGCCGCATCCGCTTGCCGGGCGCCAGCGTGGAGTCACGCATGGCCAGCGCGACAAGGTCGCGCTCGTCGCTGCTGCTCGGCAGCAGTTGGTCCAGACGCTGCTCAATAGCCGCGCGCACATCTTCCAAACGTTCGCTAAACCCATATTCGACGGTTGCGTCAGGCTCGATGGTCATCGGTCTTGACCTTTGCTTTAAGGGCAGTTGTGAAGGGGGATCTGCTTTCTGGTGGTTCACGTGATGGGCCTCAAACTCTGAACCACTTCGAATAACCAGTGCCTCAATTATCAGTCAGCGTTGCACACAAGTTGTACGATCGGCCTAAGCTTGTATAACGCCACTCAACAAAATGACCACGCGCGCCGCGAAATGATTCAACCGAATTGGAGCTTTCATGACCGAGCATCCCTTAAGTCGGAGAAAGGATGATCATCTCAATATCGTGCTGGACGGCCGTGGTGTGAGCCATAACCCACGACAGGGTGGCGGCAACGGGCTGGATGCCTTTCAGTTCGAGCATTGCGCGCTGCCCGAGCTGAATCTGAACGACATTGACCTTGCCAGCGCGCTGGTTGGGATCCCCCTCAGAGCGCCCTTGCTGATCAGTTCAATGACCGGCGGGGCGCAGCGTTCTTCAGCCATTAACCGCCATCTGGCTGAGGCCGCCCAGGAGCTTGGCATCGCCATGGGCGTAGGTTCGCAGCGCGTCGGTCTGCGCAGTGGCAACGATCAGGGCTTGACCCGTGAGCTGCGGCGGCTGGCGCCCGACATCCCGTTACTGGGAAATATCGGCGCGGCACAGTTATTGGAAAAGGATGGCCAGGAGTTGGCGCGCCGCGCCGTGGAGACTTTGCAGGCCAACGCTTTGATCATTCATCTGAACCCGTTGCAGGAAGCCGTTCAGGCCGAAGGTGATCGGGATTGGCGAGGCGTGCTGGATGCCATCGGGCTGACGGTGCAAAGTCTCGGCGTGCCGGTGATCGTCAAGGAAGTCGGGGCGGGTATATCGGCATCGGTGGCGGTGGCCCTGGCTGGAGTCGGGGTCAGCGTGATCGATGTGGCAGGCAGCGGCGGCACCAGTTGGGCAGCGGTAGAGGCTGAACGCGCCAGCAGCCCCGCCGATCGCGAGGTGGCAATGGCGTTTGCCGATTGGGGTATAACGACGTCCACCAGCCTGATCAGCGTGCGTGAGGCATTGCCCGGCATGACGGTGATTGCATCCGGCGGCATTCGCAACGGCGTGGATGTGGCCAAGGCGCTGTGTCTGGGGGCCGACCTGGTAGGGCAGGCGGCCGGAGTGCTGCGCGATGCGACGGTGTCGACAGCGTCGGTCATCGAGCATTTCGACATCGTCATCAGGCAGCTGCGCATTGCCTGTTTCTGCACCGGTTCCGGAGATCTGGCGGCATTGCGTCAAGCCAGATTACTGCCACCGGTTCATCGCCCATGAGCCATTTCGGCGTGGTGACCCCGGCGTTCCATAGCCACTTCCAGGCCTTTCAGGCCCTGGCGGTAGAGCTGTTGAATCGTGGGCATCAGGTCACGTTCTTCCAGCAGGGTGACGCGCGCCGTTGGCTGGGTGATCCGCGCATCGGTTTTCATGCGATGGCTGCTAGCAGCCATCCACCGGGGAGCCTGGACGCTGTGTTGCAGCGCGCGGCCAGCTCTAATAACCCGCTGACCTTGCGGCGGGTTATTGCCGATATGTGTTCAACCACAAACATGCTTTGTAATGAATTACCCGCGGCGCTGGCTTACGAGCAGGTCGATGCACTGCTCTGCGATCAGATGGAAGCTGCCGGTGGGCTGGTCGCCGAGGCCTTGGGGCTACCTTATGTCTCGGTGGCTTGCGCGTTGCCGGTCAACCGCGAGCCAGGCTTGCCGCTGCCGGTGATGCCGTTTGCCTACGGTCGCGACGAACGTAGCCTACGCATGTACGCCGGTAGCCAGCAGGTCTACGATTGGCTGATGCGACCGCTCAGAGACGTATTGCGAGGTGCATGTCGACGGCTTGCCATCGTGCCTCGCGATGCGCTGCATGAATGCCTTTCTCCGCTTGCCCACATCAGTCAGACCCTTGCGGGATTCGATTTTCCCCGTTTGCAGCAGCCCGCGCATTTCCACGCAGTCGGACCGTTGCGCCTGCCTTTTTCGGGTACGGGGCAAACTTCGCCAGGCAGTGAAACCCTCGAGTGGCAGATTGATAAAAATCGACCCTTTGTCTTCGCCAGCCTGGGTACCTTGCAGGGCGGGCGCCTGGGTATGTTCCGGCAGATTGCAAAGGCTTGCCGTCGCCTGGATGCGCAATTGTTGGTCGCCCATTGCGGCAGGCTTGATCCGGTTCAGGAACGCATGCTTCTCGACAGTGGCGCGACCTGGGTCACTGCGTTCGCCCCCCAGCAAGCGGTGCTTGAACACGCCGATGTGGTCGTGACCCATGGAGGACTTAACACCGTGATGGATGCCATAGCCACCACTACGCCGATGCTCGTCATGCCCATCGGTTTTGACCAGCCGGGGGTGGCTGCGCGTGTCAGCTACCGAGACCTGGGCCTGAAGCTGCACCGCTGGGCGAGCGCCGCCACCATTGCTGATGGGCTGGCCCGGCTGCTTGTTCTGCCACGAGAGCCCTTGCAGCGGATGGCGGCTGAGTTGCAGCGCGCCGGTGGCGCCAGCAAAGCGGCGGACATCGTTGAGGCGGCGGTGCGTAGCGGCGAACCCGTGCTGACGCAGGCGGTGGCATGAACTATGACCTGATACTCGCCGGTGGTGGGCTGGCCAATGGGCTGATCGCCTGGCGGCTCAAGCAGTTGCGCCCTGAGTTACAGGTGCTGTGCGTTGAAGAGCAGGCCCGGATCGGTGGTAACCATACCTGGTCCTTTCACGACTCGGACTTGACGGCCGAACAACATCAGTGGATCAGGCCCTTGGTGGTGCAAACCTGGCCTGCCTACGAGGTGCATTTCCCGGGGCGTTCGCGACGGTTGAACAGCGGTTATGCCAGCATCACCTCCGAACGCTTTGCCCAAGTGATCGAACCGGCGCTCAGTGACGGGGGGCGGGCAGGGTTGCGTGTCTCACAGCGGATCGAACAGATCACCCCGACTTCGCTGTTGCTGGAGGACGGCGAACAGCTGTGGGCCAAGGCCGTCATCGACGGGCGTGGCGTCCAGCACAGCGAACATCTGGTGCTGGGCCAACAGGCGTTCCTGGGTCAGGTGCTGCAGCTACAGGCCCCTCATGGGCTGGACGTGCCGATCATCATGGACGCCCGGGTGGCTCAAGGGCAGGGCTATCGTTTCGTCTACGTCTTGCCGTTTTCAGCCGACACGGTGCTGGTGGAGGACACCCACTACGTTGACCGTCAGAGCCTTTCCTCAGAACAACTGCGCCAGCATGTCCGTGATTATGTGCAAGATCGCGGATGGATCATTGCCCGCTGCCTTCGCGAAGAGCAAGGCGTGTTGCCGATCACCCTGGCAGGCGACTTTTCCAGCTTCTGGCGCGAGGCGCCCGGCCAGCCGCGTTCCGGTTTGCGGGCCGGTCTTTGCCATTGCACAACAGGTTATTCGTTGCCCCAGGCGGTGCAACTGGCGGACTGGGTCGCCCGCCAGCAGAACCTGCAGGCGGACGCCTTATACCTTGGCATTCGCGCATTCGCTGAACAGGCGTGGCGGCGCCAGGGGTTTTACCGTTTGCTTAATCGTATGCTGTTCCTGGCAGGCAAACCCCAGGACCGCTGGCGGGTGATGCAACGTTTTTATGGTCTGCCCGAGGGGCTGATCAGGCGCTTTTATTCGGGCGACAGCACGCTGCAGGACAAGCTTAGAGTGCTGATCGGCAAGCCGCCTGTTCCCATCAATGAGGCCCTGCACGCGGCACGTCGCTGCCTGCCTCGGCACTACAAGGATCAAGCATGACCCAGGGGAAAAGCGCGATTGTGATTGGCGCAGGCTTTGGTGGCCTGGCACTGGCGATCCGGCTGCAGGCGGCGGGCGTGCAAACCACTTTGCTGGAAAAACGCGACAAGCCCGGCGGCCGCGCCTATGTGTATCACGACGAGGGATTCACTTTCGATGCCGGGCCAACAGTGATTACCGATCCCACCGCCATCGAGGAATTGTTCACAGCGGCCGGCAGATCCATGCGTGACTACGTCGAGATGCTGCCGGTCTCGCCGTTCTATCGCTTGTGCTGGGAGGACGGTACGCAGTTTGACTATGCCAACGATCAGGCCGAGCTGGACCGCAATATCTCCAGGCTCAACCCCAAGGATGTTGAAGGCTACCAGCGGTTTCTGGCGTACTCCAAGGCGGTTTTTCGCGAGGGTTATCTCAAGCTGGGCGCCGTGCCGTTTTTGTCGTTTCGGGACATGGTCAAGGCCGGGCCGCAACTGGCTCGGCTGCAGGCGTGGCGCAGTGTCTACTCGATGGTTTCTGAATTTATCGAAGACGAAAAACTGCGCCAGGCGTTTTCGTTTCACTCCCTGCTGGTGGGCGGCAATCCGTTTTCCACCTCATCGATCTACACCTTGATCCATGCACTGGAGCGCGAATGGGGCGTGTGGTTTCCCAAGGGAGGGACGGGGGCGCTAGTGCAGGGGCTGGTGAGGTTTTTCGAAGACCTCGGCGGGCGTTTCGAGCTCAATGCCGACGTCGCCAGCATCGAGGTGCAAGCGGGCAGGGCCAGCGGCGTGCGCTTGAAAAACGGTCGCTTGCTGAATGCCGACTGCGTCGCTTCCAATGCGGACGTGGTGCATACCTATGAGCAACTTCTGGGCGGCCATGCCCGTGGCATCAAGGAAAGCGCGCGCCTCAAAGGCAAGCGTTTCAGCAACTCGCTGTTCGTCATCCATTTCGGCCTCAAGCGGCCGCAACCTCAGCTTCGACACCACACGGTCTGCTTCGGGCCGCGCTACCGGTCATTGATTCAAGAAATATTCAATGGCGCTGAGCTGGCTGAGGATTTCTCGCTCTACCTGCATGCGCCCTGCATCACGGATCCGAGTCTCGCCCCGCCGGGCTGCTCCAGCCACTACGTGCTCTCGCCGGTTCCTCATCTGGGTAACGCGCCTATCGACTGGGAGGTAGAGGGGCCACGCTACCGTGATCGGATTTTCGCGTATCTGGAAAAACACTACATGCCTGGCCTGCGGGAAGATTTGGTGACCAGTCGGATTTTCAACCCGGATGATTTTCGCAGTGAGTTGAACGCACATTTGGGTTCGGCGTTTTCACTTGAACCTGTCCTTTGGCAGAGTGCCTGGTTCCGGCCCCATAACCGCGACGCGAGCCTTGGCAACGTTTACCTGGTGGGCGCGGGCACTCACCCCGGTGCGGGCGTCCCCGGTGTCATCGGCTCGGCCAAGGCCACGGCAGGTTTGATGCTGGAGGATCTGCACTCATGAATCGCGATGCTAACCAGGACCAAGTCCTGCTGGAGCATGCCCAACGCAGCATTGCTGTGGGCTCGAAGAGCTTTGCCGCGGCCTCGCGCTTGTTCGACCCCTCGACCCGGGCCAGCGCCATGATGCTCTATGCGTGGTGCCGGCATTGCGATGACGTGATAGATGGTCAGGAGGCGGGGCATTCGGCGACCGTGTTGAACCAGTTCGACATTGAACGGCGCCTTGCCGGCCTTACCGCTCTGACTCGGGCGGTGTACGCCGGGTTGCCTGTGCAGCACGAAGCCTTCGCTGCTTTCAGAGAGGTGGTGGTCAAACATCGCATTCAGGAGCGTTATGCCCTGGAGCACCTGGCGGGTTTTGCGATGGATGTACACCAGCGCCGCTATCAGAGCGTAAACGACACCTTGGACTACTGCTACCACGTGGCCGGGGTCGTCGGGCTGATGATGGCTCAGGTCATGGGCGTCAGCGACCAAAAGACATTGGACCGCGCCTGCGACCTGGGCATGGCGTTTCAATTGACCAACATTGCCCGGGATATCGTCGAAGACGCTGCCGTCGGCCGGTGCTATCTGCCACGAGACTGGCTGGATGAGCTTTCGATCCCCGAGGCGTCACTTGCCGACGATCAGCATCGGCCCGGTCTGGCCATCCTCGCGCAACGGCTGGTGCAGCTGGCCGAGCCTTTTTACGCCAGTGCCGAGGCGGGATTAAGGGCATTGCCGTGGCGCTCCGCGTGGGCGGTGGCGACTGCGTCGGGTGTCTATCGGCAAATTGGCATCAAGGTCTCAAGGCGGGGCGAGCATGCCTGGGATACGCGGGTGTCGACCTCGAAGGTCGACAAGTTGCGGCATGTGCTCGGCGGCCTGTGCCGCGCCGTCACTGCTCGCGGGCGTCACTGGCCTGAGCGTCTGCCGAGCCTGTGGCAGCGCCCGGATCATTCTTGCGAAGAGGTCCGCCATGCAGATCGCGCAACTGAACCCGAAGCACCGCGGTAGGTGGGGCATAGAGAAAACCGAATGAGACACAGCGGTCCTTGCCCGACACGGCATGGTGCATCAAATGCGCTTGATACAGACGCTTGAGATAGCCGGTGCGGGGGACGTACTTCAATGGCCAGCGTTTGTGGACTAGCCCATCATGGGCCAGAAAGTACAGGAAACCGTAAGCCGTCATCCCGGCCCCTATCCATTCCAGCGGGTGCATGCCCTGGGTGCCAAGCGCGATGAGTACGATGGCGATCAGCGCAAACGCGATCGCGTACAGGTCGTTTTTCTCGAACCAGCCGGTGCGGGGCTCATGATGGGAGCGGTGCCAGCCCCAGCCCCAGCCGTGCATCACATATTTGTGGGCGAGAAACGCAAAACCCTCCATACCGATAAGGGTCGCGAAAAAAACCAGTGCGTTCGTCATGAGGCGGGTCATCCGAGCAAAGACACAGCATCGGACTGCGCCGAGGCGGTGAACGTTCTAACATCTAACAACGCGATCTTGGCCCTGTTGAGCTGCTCAATCACCTCATTGGCGGTCATTCTCGACATATTCACCGTTCAGTGGCGCGCAGTTGTTTATACCTGACGAGAAGCGATGAGTGTCGTCCTTCAGCTTGGGCGCGATTCCAATGAGTAGACTATGGTTCAAGCGGCCGCGTTATTTAACATGCGTGAAAAGCAAAACAAAAAAAGGATCGGTTATGCACTCATCCGCGATTTTTCGTGCGACTGCGACTGCGCCTGGTCGCTCGCTGCTTCTCTCACTGGGTCTGCTCGCTGCGGGTATCACCTCGGGCGCATGGGCTGAGGATTATCCCCACGCCAAGGAACCGATTGGCACGGTGGAGCAGATCTATGACGGCGCCATGCTCCCGGATCTGGCGGTCAGTACCTACCGCAACATCGACCGGCTTTTCCCCACCCACAGGATCAAGGCCGGCGATCACCCGTATGCACTGCCCAAATCAGACAAACAGTTGCCCAACGTTCGGTTCACTGTCGGGGACAAAAAGTACGACCTGTATGACTTTGTCGCACTGGACAGCATTACGGCGATGCTCGTGCTCAAGGACGGCAAGATCGTGTTCGAGACCTATCAGCGTGGCAACACGGAGAAAACCCGATGGATGTCGATGTCGATAGCCAAATCCATCACCTCCACGCTGGCGGCTGCAGCGATCAAAGACGGCCTTATCAAGAGCCTTGACGCGCAAGTGGGGGATTACGTTCCCGAGCTCAAGGGCAGCGCCTACGAAGGCGTGACCGTGCGCGACGTGCTGATGATGTCTTCGGGCGTGAAGTGGAACGAAACCTACACCGATCCGGCGTCTGATCGTCGCGCGCTACTCAAAGCGCAGATTTCGCAGAAACCGCGTTCTGCCATGGCCTTGATGGCAAGTTTGCCGCGAGCGGCCGAGCCCGGCACGGCCAACACGTACAGCACTGGCGAAACGCAGGTACTCGGCGAGATCGTCCGTGGCGCTGTGAAGATGCCACTGGCCGATTATCTATCGCAGAAGATCTGGCAGCCGTTCGGTATGGAAAGTGATGCCCGGTGGTGGCTCGATTCGCCTGACGGCGTGGAGATCGGTGGCAGCGGTATCAGCGCCACGCTGCGTGATTATGGACGCTTCGGGCTATTTTTCATGAACGGCGGCAAGATCAATGGCACCTCGATTCTGCCCGAAGGTTGGGTCAAGGAGGCGACGCTTCCGACCACCCTCAAAGGCGGTAAGACCCTGGACTACGGCTACATGTGGTGGACGGCGTGGACCGAGCCGTCGGTGAAAGACGGCGCCTATGCGGCGGTCGGTATCCAGGGCCAGAACATCTACCTCAACCCTGCCAATAACGTGGTGATTGTCACCTTCGGTGCCCAACCCAAGCCGGTTGACAAAGAGCCGATCGACCCGATGGTGTTCTTCGATGCCGTGGTAGCTGCGTTGAAGTAAATTCGCGCGTTGATGACGTCAACCTAGTCGTCGCGAGCCTATGGCCCCGCGTAGCGGGGAGCCATGTATTTCGTTCTGGATCAATTGCGATCCAGGCCTACGGTATTAGTCGCGATTGCGGTATTGGACGGGTACCCACTCATACCTGCCGGCTTCGCGCCTGATGTGGCCGATACCCGGAAATGGCAAGTGAGCGACTGCTGACAACCGTCGTTCACTCGCGGCTGTCTCGAATTGTTCTAGCCGCTGGGCGCGAGCAGCGTTCTGATTGACGTCGAAGGTTATTGTCACTTCTGGCCTCGAGAATTGAATGAGGCCGACATGCATGATGTCGCCCCAGAAATCGATGCTCTCGCCTTGGCTTGTGACCCGGAAAAAGCTGTGGCCCGGGGTATGTCCCGGCGTGGGTATGGCAGTGATACCCGGGAGGATTTCGGATTCGGCAGAGAATGGCTTCAGCTTACCTGCGCGCTGATACGGGCCAATGGTCTTCAACGCTTCCTCCAGATATGCCGGCTTTAACCCCTTGTCCAGATTGGCGCGGTCCAGGAAAAAGTCGACGTCGGCCTGGCCGACGTGGATGGTCGCATTGGGAAACATCATCTGGCCGCCGCGTGTCAGGCCGCCAGAGTGATCGGTGTGGATGTGGGTAATCAGCACATCGCTGACCTGCGCCGGCTGGTAACCCGCAGCCGCCAGGCTTTCGGGTAGCTTGCCGCCAACGCTTGCGAACAATTCACCGGCACCGGTATCGACCAGTACGACACGTGAGCCAGTGTCGATAAGGTAGGCATTGATAGACGTCTCCAGCGGGTTGCGAGCAAATCCGCGTTGCAGCATTGCGTCGATCTGCTTTGGACTGATGCCTCTAAGCAGCGGATGTAGATCGAGGGGCAGCGTCCCGTCGCTCAGTGCGGTGATGCGGAACTTGCCCAGGTTGAAGGCATAGACGCCTGCGTGTGCGGGCTTATGGGTCGAGGCAGTTGTTGCGGTCGATGTCTGTGAGGCTTGCGCTGCGGTGGACGACAGTGAGTAGGTTGCGCCCGTGACCAGGGCGGCTGTCAGAAGGGCCGCGAGTTGGAACCGCGCGTGGTTATGCATGATGAGTACCTTTGTGAGTGCGACCATTGGTGATCGCTGGGATAAAGGTAGATAAAGCGCGGTCGGTGTGAGGCACCGCGTACGCCTTGGCCGTTCAATGGTCCGTACCGGCTTGTAGCCGTAATAAGACCTACAACACGTGCAGAGTCCATAGCGAAATATTATATGCACGGCGCATGCAATTCGCCATTCGATAATATATGCTTCGAGCACATATCAGCAATCGGAGGATGTCATGCAGCACATCACGAGCGTCACCAGCAGCCAGGCTGCTTCCATTTCCAGTGTTTCGAAACTCCAGAAGGTAAGCCGCGCGATTGTCTTATCGGGTGTTGTTCTTCCCCTGCTAATGATTGGTCTGCTTAAGTTCACACAGATTGAGGTGCAGGCACTCATACCCCTTATCAGCGGCACTCCTTGGCTAGCCTGGCTTTATCCATTTTTTGGCGAAGCCGGTACCTCTTACTTACTGGGTGTAGTCGAGATATTGACTGCACTGCTGCTTATCGCTTCACCCTGGTCTGCTCGAACAGCTATCGCGGGTGGCTTGTTAGCCTCGCTGATCTTCTTCACGACCATTTCCATGCTGTTTGTATTGCCAATCTGGGAGGCGGGATCGGGAGGTTTTCCATGGCTGAACTTCCTAGGCACGTTCCTGATAAAAGACGTTGCGTTGTTAGGCGTGAGCCTGGTGATCCTCACCGAGGGCCTGCAGCGACTGCGCCCAAACTTGGGATAAGCCAGGAGTAGTTGAAGGACTGAGGCGAAGAGGGCGGCAGGAAGATGGATGACGGCAAGACTTGTCGAAGTTCTGATAAATGATTTGCTGCCTTTTTTCTTGAGTAGCGCAGTCAGCAAAAGGGCCTACAAAGGTTGTTCAACCTGCTGGAAAACTGAATTCAGTGATCTTCATCCAGCGCATGTGCGACTGGGCAATTCTTGCAAGCCGTGGGGTCGCACAGTCGGCAAACTGAATAGGCTTGATCGAGATCATGCACCAAGCCGTTAAGTAGTTTTTCGGTTATCCGTTCAAGCACTTCACGCTCATCGGGATCAAGAACTTCCAAAGCACGCGCTATACGTTCATGGCGGACCGCTAGCACCGCAGCACAGTTCGTACTTCCAGCGGCAGTAAGGTGGAGCGCAACGGAGCGACGATCAGCTTCTGCTTGTCTGCGTTCCACTACACCCTGAGTGACAAGCCTATCAACCAGGCGCACAGCTCCAGGATGAGATAACCCTAAGGCTCGCCTCAAACGTTCTATAGACAGGCCTGGCTCGTGACCGAGTAGGGCGATGGCCGCTGCCGCCGGACCCACTTCTGGAGCTTCGTCTTGAGTGCCTTGGTGGATAGAGTCAGAAATCGCCAGCGACAGCGCCCCAACTATGTTTTCTAGTTTCATGTCTTTCATGGGCTAAATATGTGTGCATCGCGCATAGAATGCAAGGTGTTTAGAAGAGGGCCAATGAGGGAGCTACCTGTCGCCCCCGGGGTTAGCGAATGACGCTGCGTAGGTCAGGGCTGCGGTTTTGAATTTAACGATAGAACCCCTTCCAGCCAGACGAGTCTGTTCCTGTACTACTTTCGGGAAAGCAGCCAATGTCAGCGCACCAAAGCCTTATTGTCCTAGCACGCGGAGGGTACGCCGCGCGAGGTGTGATTTACCTCATCATCGGTATCTTCGCATTGCTTGCGGCACAAGATTCGACAAAACCGAAAGATAGCCAGAAAAGCCTGGAAGCCTTATTGGGCCAGCCGTTTGGCTATTTTTTAGTTGGGATCGTCGTGGCGGGTTTGCTCGCATTTTCGGCTTGGCGTGTTCTGCAAGCTACCCGTGATGTCGACCACCACGGCAAAAATCTCAAGGGACTGGTAATTCGCACCGGTCTTTTTGCGGGGGGGTTGGTCAATGGTGCTCTGGCATTTTTTGCGTTAGGCCTACTTGTAAGCGGAGTGGGTAGCTCTGGCAACTCAGGAGAACAGAACACAGATTGGCTGGCGCATCTATTGTCCTGGAAGCATTCCAACCTATTGGTGTATCTGCTTGCTCTCATTCCGCTTGGCGTTGGAATTGCTCACATTTACAAGGGATGGAAGGCATCGTTTGAAAAGTATTTCGAGGCTGACGAAGACGTCATGCGGTACGTCCGCCCGGTGTCTCGGTTTGGCCTGATCGCACGTGGCGTCGTCTTTATAGAGATTGCATTGCTGTTGGCCTTTAGCGGCTCGGCCTATCAAGCCATGGATCCACCCGGTATGAAGGAAGCCCTCGACGCACTTCAGGGTTTGCCCGCTGGATGGTTGGTTTTGATGGTGATGGCCTTCGGATTGATTGCTTTCTCGGCATACAGCTTCTCTGAAGCCTTTTGGCGCAAGATAAATATGGAAGTACCCGGATTGTCGAAAGCGTAGTGCACCGCATCAACAGGGCCATTATCGAATGCTGGATATCGTTGCTGTCTTTGTGAGTATCACGGCGGTTCTTGCCTTCCTCAATCGCCGTTATGTTGGGCTGCCGCCAGCGATTGGTGTCATGGGCATTGCGCTGGGCCTCTCTGTGCTGAATATGGCGTTGGATGCGATGGGTTTTCATGCACTCCACACGCTTGAGCAATCGTTGGTGGAATCGATCGATTTTTCCGAACTGCTCATGCAGGGGATGCTTTCCTTACTACTGTTCGCTGGAGCGTTGCACGTCGATCTTTCGCAGCTGCGTTCTTACCGGTGGCAGGTGGCTTCTCTGGCACTAGTAGGTACAACAGCCTCCACATTGTTGATTGGCTATGGGCTGTGGCTACTTCTGTCACTAACGTCTCTGGAACTTCCCCTTGCCTACTGCCTGGTATTCGGTGCCCTGATTTCTCCCACGGATCCCATAGCGGTCATGGGTATCCTGAAGTCCGCCGGGGCTCCCAAAAGCGTCGAACTGGTGATAGCGGGCGAATCACTGTTCAACGACGGAGTCAGTGTTGTGCTGTTTTCACTCATTGTGGCGATGATAGCCAGTGGCGAAGCACCGTCGGCGTTGGGCGCATCGAAGTTGCTTCTGACAGAGGCCGGTGGCGGCGTGCTTCTAGGCGCAGCCATTGGATATCTAGCCTATTTGATGCTGAAAAGCATCGACAGCTACCAGGAAGAAATCTTGATCACATTGGCTGCGGTGCTAGGTGGGTACGCGCTGGCGAACCATCTTCATGTGTCCGGCCCCCTGGCGATGGTAGTAATCGGGCTTATCGTCGGAAACCAGGGACGATCCTACGCAATGTCCGAGCAGACTGAAAAACATGTGGACATGTTCTGGGAGCTGATAGACGAGATATTGAACGCCGTTTTGTTCGTACTGATCGGCCTGGAGGTGGTTCTCATCCAGTTCTCGAACTCCCTGATCGTCACCGGGCTGGCGGTAATAGCACTTACCTTGCTGTCTCGATTGCTTACGGTAGGCGTTCCTATTGCTGCGCTTGGAAGACGCTTTCGTTTACCCAGCGGTTCATGGCGCGTTTTGACCTGGGGAGGTTTGCGAGGGGGCATATCGGTAGCCTTGGCGCTGTCACTGCCAGCCGGAGGCGCGCGGGATATTGTCGTTTCACTCACCTACATGGTGGTGATATTTTCAATTTTGATCCAAGGCATGTCTATCGCAAGCGTGGTTAAACGAGTCATCCCATGCGCGGACACTCAGTAACGTTAGTGGGTGCCGTCCGCCTAGGTTCGTGAGTGTTTGCGGGTTGAAAAAAAGCGGGCGACAAAAAGGCGAATTGCAATTCTGTGATTTGCCGAACAGGTGCCGACAATTGCAAGTCGACACCTGATCGTCGAGGCTGCGCGCTAGCTGCCAGACGGCGCCGGCATCGGAATATCACCCAGCTGCAGCCCCAGCAGCGTCATGTATTCGTAGATGTGCTGGTAGCCCGATTGCGCTTCATAGCTAGGGCACGGGGATTGAAGTTCTCCACAGAGCCGCAGCTCCATGTTTGCGCCGCCCATGCCCCATTGCGTGTAGTTGGAGTTATTACGGGTGACGGTATCGATATTGGAGCAAACCAGTCCCTTCATTTTTTCATCGATGACATTGGTCGGCTCATAAAGCGTCAAGGAGAAGTCGAGAGAGGTTGCGCACCAGGCCATCGGAACGACATCCAGCGTGTTGTAGATGCGTAGCGCATTGCCGGCCATTTGCTTATTGAAATAGCTTGCAAAAACACCGTCGCCGGCCGTTGGTGCAGCAATTGTTTCGCAACGGAAATTAAAGTTCGAGAATTTATCTTTCAAATAAAGCGCAAGAACCGACATCAAGGCACCGCCGAGGCTATGCCCGACCAACCGGATCGTTGCCCCACTGCGCTGTTCCGCCAGAAAATCGCAAAGTGTGCCCTGGAAACCGATTGTCGATTCCTGACCCAATATCGCCTTTACACCTTCCGCAGTTCCCTGCGCCAGGTGTGCCGGCACCGGGCAGTTCTTGATGAGGCTCTGCAGCGGCACCATTGAAGAAATATCAAGATCATCTATCTGATCCTTGACCGAATCGGCGAGGGTTCCACTCGTCACCACCACAATGTCGTTTTTGTCCTGCCCGCCGACCAACACCACCGTGATGTGGGCCACATGCTCGCCATCCGGGACCAGGGCGGGTCCCCAGGCTACGTCATAGCCGCCACCAAACTTGGAGCCGTTAAGGCGCGTAAGAATGTTGTCTTTGACCTGGGTCGGCGAAGGCTTCTTCATGTTTTGCCAATCCGGCGAAGCCAACGCCGCATTGTTCACCACGTACGCGTGGGTAAGATTGATTTGTCTTTGCTCAATTGAGTCTAGCGAAGTCATGACTGCTCCTTGTCTCAGATAATTCAACGGGACCAACGAAAACTCACGCTGCCGTCGATCCTTCTTGGCCAGCAAGACCGAGTGTAGTCGCAGTTTTGGAAGCGACAACTTAATGCGCAGCCTTAGCAGTTCGAACGGTCCTTGATCCGCAAATCCGGAACCGAGGATGAGGTGCAGCTGGTCTTGATATCACCGAACCAGTGCCCTGCGTATTCAATGCGAGGAGGAGCGACCGAGAAGCGAGCACCCCGCCTAGGATCAAGCACAAACGCCGTAAGGCACTTGCCAATGCCCTGACGTTAACGTAAAGATGGCAACAAAGCGCTGAACTCAGAAGGGCGCAGGGCGGACCGATCCGGAGCGCTTGCTGATGCTGATAAAAACAACTCATCCCAAACTTCATCGCGAAGCACGGCTGGCCCGGGAAAAGCTGCACCTCGAAGGCACCGTCCCCGATGGCGTATTGCGTGCGGAAATCGATGCGTCGTGGCGGCGCAGCCTCAGCCATGGCGTGCATTTCAATGCCAAGCAAGAACTGGCGTTGGAGTCGAACGCCAGCCTTGATGTGCTGCTGGAGAGCAATCGCTTGTTGATCGATGCGGCGATGCCGGCCATCGATTATCTGGCCGAACGCCAGGGCAAGGAAGGGCTCATCATCCTCGCCAATTCCGACGCCACCATCCTTGCAGCCGAAGGGCACGCCGACCGTTTCAAAGGCAGTGGCCTGCAAGACATCACGCTGGGGGCTTGCTGGAGCGAAGCGGTGCGCGGCACCAACGCCCTGGGTACCGCACTGGTGGAAGCCCGACCGACGATGATCGATTGCGGCGAACATTACCTTGACCGTCTGACTGATTTTTCCTGCACCTCGGTGCCTATCCATTGCCCGCGGGGCGACATCCTCGGCGTCCTTGACCTGACCCGCGAAGGCCCGCTCGGCCGTGTTCACGACAGCACCGCGTTGCTGACCATGGCCGTCAGCCAGATCGAAAGTCGCGTGTTCAATGCCTGTTACCCGGACCAGATCGTTCTCGCCTTCCACAGCCGTCGGCAGTACCTCGAATCCCCTTGGCAGGGCTTGCTCGCGGTGAGTCTCGGGGGGCAGATTCTCGCGGTCAGCGCCCAGGCGTGTCAGTTGCTTCACGCCGAGCGTTCGGCGCTCGTGGGGCGGCGCTGTGAAGATTTCCTGGGTGTCGATGGCCTGCAGCTGTTATCGCGTCTGCATCAGGGCGGCGTCGGCAGCCTGCAAACCGCCAAGGGTGAATTCTTCTACAAAGCCCTGCGCGCACCGCAGCGCTCGATCAACGTCAGCACGGTATCGCGCACCCCAGCTAAAAGCGCTAAACCACAACCCGATCTAGAATCCCTGGCCGGCAACAATGCCCGTTATGCCCGGGCGCTGCGCATGGCTCGCCAGGGTCTGGCCAATGAATTACCGGTGTTGCTGCAGGGTGAAACGGGCACCGGTAAGGAAGTCATCGCCCGAGCGTTGCATACGGCTGGAGCGCGCTGCGACAAACCTTTCGTGGCGGTGAACTGCGCGGCAGTCCCTGAAGGCCTGATCGAGTCGGAGCTGTTTGGCTATCGCGAGGGTGCCTTTACCGGGTCGCGCCGGGGCGGCATGGTCGGGCGCCTGCAGCAGGCCCATGGCGGCACGTTGTTTCTGGATGAAATCGGCGACATGCCGCTGGCCTTGCAGGCCCGTTTACTCAGGGTATTGCAAGACCGCAAAGTTGCGCCGCTGGGCGCTGGCGAAGAGCAAGACATCGACATCGCGCTGATCTGCGCCACGCATCGCGACCTCAAGCGTCTGGTGGAAGACAAACACTTTCGCGAGGATCTGTTCTACCGAATCAACGGCATCAGCGTGATGCTCCCGGCCCTGCGCGAGCGCGACGACTTCACTGGCCTGGTCGACCGTTTGCTGGCCAAGCTCGATGCGCCGACGGTAGTCCTGCATGACGATTTGAACCGGTTGCTCGGCGGCTATCACTGGCCGGGCAACATCCGCCAGCTGGAAATGGTCCTGCGCACCGCACTGGCCATGCGTGAACCGGGGGAGACTGTGTTAACCCTCGACCATTTGCCCGACAGCACGCTCGATGAGCTCACCGCCGGCGAGCGCCCTCCAAGTGGCAGTATTCGAGAGCATGAACTGGAATTGATTCGTCAGTCCCTGGACACGCACCAAGGTAATGTCCCGGCCGCCGCCGAAGCCCTGGGCATCAGCCGCGCGACCCTGTATCGCAAGCTTAAACAGCTGCGCTCGTGATGCTGCGTTTGATCGTTCGGCTGATCGACAGCCAAAACCCTGCGGCCCAGCAAGCGGCGTTGCGCTGGCTCTACGGCTTCGTGCGTCCGCACCGGCTGGCGATTGCCGGGCTGCTCGGGCTGTCGGCCTGCGCCTCGGCGTTGGTATTGGTGCAACCTTGGCTGACCAAGCTGCTGATCGACGATGGTCTGTTGGCGCGCAACTTTACGATGCTGGTGCTGATCGCCGGGTTGATGATGGCCGCCGGGTTGCTGGGCACGGCACTGTCGGGCGTGAATCGATATCTGCACACGCGATTGTCCGGACGGATTCTGTTTGCCCTGCGCGATGACCTTTATCGGCATTTGCAGACGCTCTCGCCGGGTTTCTACGGCCAGCGGCGAATCGGCGATCTGATGTCGCGCCTCGATGGTGATGTCGCGGAGATCCAGCGTTTCGCCGTGGACTCGCTGTTCTCCGCGGTGTCGAGCGTGATCGGTCTGGTGGTCGCCGTGGCGATGCTGGTGACCTTGTCGTGGAAACTCTCGTTGCTGGCCCTGGTATTGATTCCGATCGACGTGCTCTGGCTACGCTGGATGCGCCGTAAGGTCGAGCGCGATGTCCGGCAGTTGCGCGAGCGTTCGGCGGACATGTCCTCATTCATGGTCGAGACCTTGCCGGTGATGAAATTCATCCAGTCCGCCGGCCAGCAACGGCGCGAAGCACGGCGCCTGGAAACGTTGGGCCAGGGGTACATGAGCCAGCTCTTGCGCTTGCAAGTGACCGAGTTCTTCACACAGGCGGTGCCCGGCACCCTGACGTCGTTGTCGCGGGCCTGTGTATTTTTGATTGGCGGTTACTGGGTGGTGCAAGGGACTTGGCAGTTGGGCGCGCTGATCGCGTTTTCGACCTATCTGGGAATGGCGGTGGGCCCGGTCCAGAGCCTGCTCGGGCTCTATGTCGCGGTTCAGCGGATGACCGTGAGCCTTGGGCGGGTCATGGAACTGCGCGGTGAAGAGCCAACCGTCCTCACTCCGGTTACACCCCAACCGATGCCGGTTTCTGGCGATTTGCGTTTCGATAACGTGCACTTCAGCCATCCCGGTCGCGCGACGACCCTGCGTGGCGTTGAAGCGCAAATTCCCTACGGTTTGAAAGTCGCCTTGAGCGGCGGCTCCGGTGTCGGTAAATCAACCCTGATCGATCTGCTGCAACGGCACCATGATCCGCAATCCGGCCGGGTTTTGCTGGGGGAGGTCGATCTGCGGGAACTGGACCTGTTCCAGCTGCGTCGGCGCATTGCCGTGGTCAGTCAGGACATCGTGCTGTTTCGCGGCAGCCTTGCGGACAACCTGGCCTATGCCGTCCCGGACGCCAGCCGCCAGGCCATCGCCGAAGTGGCGCGCCTGGCTCAGCTCGATAGCCTCATCGAGTCACTGCCCGAAGGTCTCGACAGCCCTTTGGGCGAGCGTGGCCAACAGTTGTCCGGCGGACAGAAACAGCGCATCGCCATCGCCAGGGCGCTGTTGCAGGATCCGTTGATCCTGGTGCTGGACGAAGCGACGTCGGCGGTCGACGAAGCCACCGAGCGCGAAGTGATCGAGGCCATCGACCGGCTGTTCGCGGGGCGCACGCGGATTCTGATCAGCCATCGTCCGTCGACCCTGGCCGATGCCGATCTGCGCTTTGAACTGCTGGACGGCGTGCTCACGTCAAAATCGGTGCAGCATGAAACCTGAGCTGCGGATTGGGGTGGTGGACAGCGGTCATTCAGCCGCGCAACGAGTGCGGGTGATTGCCGGTCGACGGTTCTCGCTGTTGGAGGATGGACTGGCCGAAAGCGATTTACGCGACGATCCGCTGGGTCATGGCAGCGCGGTAATCGAGGCCATCGGCCGACGAGCGCCGGCGGCGGTTTTTTGCATCGCCCAGGTGTTCGACCAGCGAGGCATCACCAGCGCCTTGCAGATCGCTGCCGCTATCGATTGGCTGGTGGCGCAGGACGTGCGGGTGATCAACCTGAGCCTCGGTCTTCGGCAGGATCGCAGCCTGTTGCGTGAGGCCTGTGCCGCGGCGGTGGCGCGGGGTGTTTTGCTGTGTGCGTCCAGCCCGGCCCAAGGCGAAGGGGTGTTCCCAGCGAATTATCCGCAAGTGCTACGGGTGACCGGCGATGCGCGTTGTACCGAACAGCAATGGTCGTGGCTCGACAGCGCCCAGGCAGATTTCGCCGCGTGTGTTCACGGCACCCACCCGGGGCAGTCGGGTGCAAGCCTGGGCTGTGCGGCATTGAGCGGACACATTGCGAGTTTTCTCGTTGAAAATCCCGAGGCGAGCGACGCGCAAATTGTCGAATGGCTGCAAAGAAACGCCTGTTATCACGGCCCTGAACGGCGCGTCGGCCCATGAAGCCGATTGTGATTCTCGGCGCGGGGCCTGCGGGGGCTGCGGTGGCCCTGGGGCTGCGGCGGCTCGGCTACCCCGTAACGCTGGTCAGCGAGTGGCGGCGCTTCGCGGCGCTGGAAGGGGTTTCGGCACGGGTGCTGGATGCGTTGCGGGGCGCGGGGCTGCATCAGGCGTTGACGGACGCGGCGCAGCCTTCCCAACGGCAGGTGTCCTGGAACGGTCAGCGGCATGCGCAGAACATTGAGTTTTTGCTGGACCGTCCGAGCTTCGATCGAGGCTTGCGCGAGGATTTGCGGCTGGCCGGCGTCGAGTTGATCGACGGCCGAGTGCTGACGGTGCAGTCGCACGCTTCGGGGCATCGAATCGAACTGCAAGGGCGCGAAGCGCTGCTCGCGGATTTTCTGGTGGACGCTCGCGGACGTCAGGCACCGGCCCTTGGCAAAGGCCTGCGGGGGCCGGAGACGGTCAGTTTGCTCAATCGCTGGCGAGGCGCGTCGGGTATCACCGCCAGTGCCGTGGAAAGCCTTGGGGACGGCTGGGCCTGGATGGCGCGTCGGGCTGACGGCCAGTGTTACTGGCAATGGACGGTGGACGTGGCCAGTGCCGAGTTGCCGGGTAAGGCGCTGCTGCTCGATCACTGCCGTCAGCGCCGCCAGGATTCGCCATTGGCCCGGGAGTTTTTCGGGAGTGAACCGGAAACCGGACTGCATCTGCATGCCCGCAGCAGCACGGCGATTTTGTGTCCCCACGTCTGTGGCGATAACTGGATTCGGATAGGGGACGCGGCCATGGCGGTCGATCCACTGTCGGGTAATGGCATTTTTCAGTCGTTGTCTTCGGCGTTGCAGGCGCCTGCGGTGGTCAACACGCTGTTGCGCAAACCTGAGCGGGCGTTGCTGGCGCAGCGTTTTCATCAGCGGCGGGTCGAGCAGCTGTTTTTGCGTTTTGCGCGCATCGGCCGGGATTTTTATGCCGATGAGCAGCGTTGGCCGGACCAGCCGTTCTGGCTGGCGCGGCGTCAGTGGCCGGATGCTGAAGTCGCCCACGCCGAGGGGGATTACGCCACGTTGAGGGTTGAGCGGGCACCGGTATTGCGCGATGGCTTCGTGGAGGAGGCCGAGGTGGTGATCACGGCGGATCAGCCGCTCGGTATCTGGCATCTGCAAGGCGTGGAGTTGGCACCCTTGGTGCGACGGTTGCGCAGCGAGCCAGCCGAGCGTGTGTTGGAGGGGTTGACGGTGGAGCAGGGGAGGATGGTTCGGAGCTGGTTGTCGGGGCAGGGGTTCAAGCCCTGACATTGGGCTGCCTGGGCTGGCCTATCGCGAGCAAGCTCGCTCCCACAATGGTTTTGCGTCGACCGAATATCCACTGTGGGAGCGAGCCTGCTCGCGATAGCGGTCTAAAGAACGCCGCCAATCACAACTTGATCAACACCGACTTCAACTCGGTGTAATGCTCGATCGCCGCATATCCCATTTCACGCCCGACCCCCGACATCTTGTAGCCGCCAAACGGCAATGCCGGGTCCAGGGCGCTGTGGCAGTTGACCCACACCGAGCCCGACTTGATCCGCGGAATCATCCGGTGCACCGCGGCCAAGTCATTCGACCAGATACTCGCCCCAAGGCCATAAGGGCTGTCATTGGCCAGGCGCAGCGCATCGGCTTCGTCATCGAACGGAATCGCCACCAGCACCGGGCCGAAGATTTCCTCTTGTACCAATGAATGCCGCTGATCGACATCCACAATCACCGTGGGCTTGACGAAGAAGCCCGGCCCGAATTGCTCACCGCCGCAAGCGATGGTCGCGCCGCTTTCCCGACCTTTTTCGATGTAACCATAAACCCGCTCCTGTTGACGCGCGGAAATGAGCGGGCCCATTGCGACACTGGGGTCCAGGCCATTGCCCAGTTTCATCGCATTGGCGATGTCGGCGATGTCCGCCACCACATTGTCGAAATGCTTGCGTTGCACATACAGCCGGGACCCGGCGCAGCAGACCTGGCCCTGGTTGAAGAAGATCGCGCTGGCGGCGCCCGCTGCGGCGGTCTTCAGGTCGGCGTCGGCCATCACAATGGTTGGGGATTTGCCGCCCAGCTCCAAGGTGACCCGGGTCATGGATTCCATGGCGATCTTGCCGATCTGCTTGCCCACGGCGGTGGAGCCGGTGAACGTCAGCTTGTCCACCAACGGGTTATGAGTCAGGGCGGAGCCCGCCGTGACACCGGTGCCGGTGACCACATTGAACACGCCTTCGGGGTAACCGGCTTCCAGCACCAGTTCGGCGAGCTTCAGCGCGGTCAACGGTGTTTCGTCGGCAGGTTTGAGCACGACGGTGCAACCGGTGGCCAGGGCCGGACCGAGTTTCCAGCAAGCCAGCAGCAGCGGGAAATTCCAGGCGACGATGGCCCCGACCACGCCCACCGCTTCGCGACGAATGAAACTGTGAAATTGATCGTTGGGCATCAGCGGCAGCGACACGTCAACGCTGGAACCTTCGATCTTGGTGGCCCAACCGGCCATGTAGCGCAGGAAATCGATAGACAGCTGCACGTCCATCACTTGCGCCACCGCCGCGCTCTTACCGTTGTTCAGGCATTCGAGTTGCGCCAGCAGTTCGGCGTCGCGCTGCATCAGATCGGCGAGTTTCCACAGCAGGTTCTGCCGTTCCCGAGGGCGGGTGCGGGTCCAGGCCGAATCGTCGAACGCCTGACGGGCGGCGAGCACTGCACGGTCGACATCCTCGGGCGTGGCCCGTGGCACCACGCATAACACTTCGCCCGTGGCCGGGTTGTGCAGGGGCATGGTCTGGCCGTCCGCGGCCTCGACCCAGTCGCCGCCGATGAGCATGCGTGGGGCGCGTTGGACGAAGGCCGAGGTGGCGGGAAGCAGATTAGGCAGGGGCATGATGAGACCTCTTGTTGTGCGTGAGAGCGTGGATCTCTCCAAGGTTGGCAATGGCTGTGCCAAGTACCGGGAACGGGCCAAGGCCCCTTGTTGGCGGGGGTTGAGCGATAAAAGGAGAAAATGGCACCCAGTGGTTTTGTCGCAAATCGCGACATCGGTGAGACGGCGAGCCATTGCGTGTGTACTTGAACATTGCCGCTGGCCATGAAGTATTCCAGCCGGGGGCACCTATGCTTGTCTCAGACTGCAACGGCTGTCGCGATATAAGACGCAGGTCATCTCGTTCTGATGCGTAGAAAAGCCAAGATATTCCTATAACTCATTGATTTAAATGCTGTTCGTTAAGCTGGCACGCTCCGTGTATTGCTCATCGCAGACGTTTCTCTTGCCTCCGTCAGCGGCTTGTCGCCGACGGCAGAAACCATAAAAACGATAAGCCACAAAAATAAGAAAGCACCGTGGGAGGTTCGACGTTGATGAAGAGAAAACTCCGATCAGGCCTGAGCGCCAGTCTGTTGACCGTGGCGGCCTGTGTAGCGCTGCATTCGCCTTACAGCCTGGCAGCTCGCGACGCCCAGACCATCCTCAGGGAAACCTGTCAGGGCTGTCACATCCCCGAAGCCGATAACGCCCTGAGCCGTATCAGCCACCAGCGCAAAACGCCGGAAGGCTGGCTGATGAGTATTGCCCGGATGCAGGTCATGCATGGTGTGCAGATCAGCGATGACGATCGCCGGACCCTCGTCAAATACCTGGCTGACACCCAAGGCCTGGCGCCCAGTGAGACCGATGGTGTGCGTTATGCCTTGGAGCGACGGCTCAATACCGTCGAGAAGTTCGACGACCAGACCAGCCAGATGTGTGGCCGCTGTCACTCCGGTGCGCGGGTTGCCCTGCAGCGTCGACCTGCCCAGGAATGGGAGCGCCTGGTGAATTTCCACCTTGGCCAATGGCCCTCCCTCGAATACCAGGCCCTGTCCCGCGACCGCGATTGGTTCGATCTGGCCCGCAAAGAGATGGTGCCGCTGCTGGCCAAGCGTTATTCGCTGGACAACCCGGCCTGGAAGAAATGGGTGGGTAGCGCGCCGAAAGCCGAGGCGCTGGTCGGCGACTGGAGCTTCAGCGGGCACTTGCCGGGTAAGGGCGAACTGGCTGGCGTCATGAGCGTGACTGCCGATGGCAGCGACACGTTCAAGGTCAACGTCAAAGGTCAGTATGCCGACGGCAGCCCGTTCAACGGCGATGGCAGTGCGATTCTCTACACCGGTTACGAATGGCGCGGCAACGTGACCATCGATGGCGTAGTCATGCGTCAGGTGTTCGCCGCCCAGGGCAACGCCATGCAGGGTCGGATGTTCGAGGCCGAGCACGACGAGCGGGGCCTGGACTTTGTCGCCGCCAAACAGGGCTCCAACCGTTTGCTGGCCGTGCAGCCGGGGTATCTGAAGGCGGGCAGCGAAACCGAAGTTACCCTGATCGGCAGCGGCCTGACCGGCAAACCGGATTTTGGCAAAGGTGTGGAAGTGGTTCAGGTGCTTGAGCAAAGTCCGGAGCGCCTGCGAGTCAAGATCAAGGCCGCTGCCAATGCGCAACCGGGCTTGCGCAACGTCACGCTCGGCACGCTGAAAGGCCCGACACTGTCGGTCTATAGCAAGATCGCTGAAGTCAAAGTCGTGCCCGAATTCTCAGTGGCGCGGATCGGCGAGGGCGGTGGTTCGACGCCAAAAGTCCAGGGCCGTTTCGATGCCGAAGCCTGGGGCAAGGGCGCTGACGGCAAGCCCTATCGCATCGGCGTATTCCCTGCGCAATGGAAGGTCGAGGCTTTCGATGACCGTGCCAAAGAGGATGAAGACGTCAAGTTTGCCGGCACCATGCAGGCCGATACCGGTGTGTTCACCCCAGGCGATGCCGGGCCGAACCCGCAGCGCAAGATGTCCACCAACAATGCCGGCAATCTCAAGGTGATCGCCGCCGTCGACGACGCAGGGAAATCCCTGACCGGCGAAGGCCACATGATCGTCACCGTGCAACGCTGGAACAATCCACCCATTCCATAAGTTGGCTGTTTGTAGCGGTTCCAGACACTTTTCGGAATGACCGCAGGCCTCGTGAATCGGGGCTCGCACAGGAGGTTTGCAATGGGCGCTATTTTGAATCTGGTCGAACGCAATCTGCACGAAGTGCATGTCGACGCCGACCGCATGCTGTTCCACATTCCCAGCAGCTCGCTGTTCGCCAGCGATGAGCTGACGGGCACCATCATCGATACCTTGCGCGGCCCCGGCTGCTCATCGGACGACCTGATCCAGCGCTTGGCCGCACGCTTCAACGGCGAAGAAATCACCGAAACCCTGCGTGAGCTGATTTCCCTGGAACTGGTCAGCGACGGCTCACCGCTGTCGCCGGACATCGGTACCAAACGGGTGGAGCGCACCGCAATCAATACCGTGGTGCTCAACGTCAACACGGGCTGCAATCTGAGCTGCACCTACTGCTACAAAGAAGACCTCGACAAGCCCTCGGCGGGCAAGAAGATGGACGTCGAAACGGCAGTCGCTTCGGTAGAAATGCTGCTGCGCGAATCCCCCGATGAAGAGCGTTTCACTGTGGTGTTCTTCGGGGGAGAGCCGCTGAGCAACCGCAAGCTGATCGAGTACATGGTCGACTACTGTGAAAAGCGGTTTGCCGAGGCGGGCAAGTTCGTCGAGTTCGTCATGACCACCAACGCCACGCTGCTCACCGAAGACACCGTGGACTACCTCAACGCCCACCGCTTCGGGCTCTCGGTGAGTATCGACGGGCCGAAGACCGTGCATGATCGCAATCGCATCACGGTGGGTGGGCAGGGCACGTATGACGTGGTGCGGCGCAAGGCCGAGATGCTGTTGTCGCGTTACAACAGCCGTCCAGTGGGCGCGCGGGTGACCCTGACCACTGGCGTTACCGATGTAGAGACCATCTGGGACCACCTGTTCAACGAACTGGGATTTGCCGAGGTCGGTTTTGCTCCGGTGACGTCCGGTGATATCAGCAGCTTCAACCTTTCCAGCGACGAACTGATCGAGGTCTTCGCCAACATGAAAAAGCTCGGTCGTCGTTACCTGGAAGCGGCACTGGAGCACCGCAACATCGGGTTCTCCAACCTGCACCAGTTGATCACCGACATCCATGAAGGCCACAAGAAAGCCCTGCCGTGCGGCGCGGGCCTGAAGATGCTGGCGGTGGATCACAAGGGCGAATTGAACCTGTGCCACCGCTTTACCGGTTCGAGCCTGCCGACGTTCGGCAACGTTCACAGCGGGGTGAAACAGGTCGAGTTGAATGACTTCCTGTCCCAGCGGCTCGACCGTACCAATACTGGCTGTGAAGACTGCCAGATCCGCAATCTCTGCTCCGGCGGCTGCTACCACGAGAGCTACGCCCGATACGGCGACCCGACTCATCCGACCTACCACTACTGCGAACTGATGCGTGACTGGGTCGACTTCGGCATCGAGGTCTACACCCGGATCATGGCTCACAACCCTGCGTTCATCAGCAGTTACATCACTCCGCGCAAGGCTCACTGATATGAAACATCTCAAGGCAATCAACAACAAAGCCCAGAAACTCGATCAGGCCGCGGCCGAGAACCGAATCGAAGAAGTGGTGGCGATGAGCTCCGTCGCCGGCTGCGCCTCGACCACCGATCCTGGTTGGGAAATCGACGCGTTCGGCGGCGTGTCGTCGCTGTGCCAGCCGATGGAAGCCGACCTGTATGGTTGCTCCGACCCCTGCTGGTGGCCGGCCCAGGTGCCGGACATGATGAGCACCTATCCGGACTGGAACAAGGATGCCCAGGCGTCCAACGAAAACTGGCGCAACCTCGGCACCGTTTTTCCTAAAGACAAGTGATCGGTCATGAAGAAGGATTCCAGCATGCAATGCATCAAAGCCTGCGGCTTGGCCGCGTTCGGTGTCCTGGGCCTTATCTCATTCGATGTCCTGGCCGATGAAAACACCGCACTGCAAAGCGGTCACGAGTACATGGTGACCACCAATTATCCGAACAACCTGCACGTAATCGACCTGGCCACCGACAGTCTGTTCAAGACCTGCAAGATGCCGGACGCCTTCGGTCCCGGCACCGTGCAACTGTCGCCGGATCGCAAGACGGCCTACGTGTTGAACAACCATTACGCGGATATTTACGGTGTTGAGCTGGACAGCTGCAAACAGGTCTTTCACGCCAGCATCACCCAGAAACCGGGGGAGAAAGCGAAATCCATGTTCGCTTTTACTGTTGGCCACGACGGCAAGGAACTCTTTGCCATCGCCAACCCGACGTTGATGCTCAACGACCGTTACGAAGTACAGCAACCCCGGCTCGATGTGTACGCCACCGATGCCGGCATGAACGCCAAACCTGTTCGCAGTTTTCCGGCTCCGCGGCAGCTGACCATCATGCAAAGCGGTGACGATGGCACGCTGTATGTGGCGGGAGCGGATGTCTACAAGGTCAACGTGAACACCGGCAAATTCGACGTGCTGATCCCCAGTCGTCATTGGAAGCGTGAAAACTACAGCGCGCCGGACGTGCTTTATGTGTGGAACCAGCAAACGTACCGCCATGATTTTTCGCTGCTCTATACCGCCGCGAAATTCAAGGACAAGCAGCAGGACCCGGCCACTGCCGAATACCTCTATGGGTTGTTCAGCATCGACCTGAAAACCGGCAAGACCGAAACCACCGACTTCGGCCCTCTGACGGAGATCTATTTCAGTGGCATGCGTTCGCCCAAGGACCCGAACCTGATGTTCGGTGTACTCAACCGTCTGGCCAAGTACGACATCAAGCAGAAAAAACTGCTTCAGGCCGCCACGCTGGACCATTCCTTTTACTGCATTTCGTTCAACAAGGCCGGCAGCAAAATTTACCTGGCGGGTACCTTCAACGACGTAGCGGTGTTCGACGCCGACAGTTTGAAGCAGATCGGCAACATCAAATTGCCCGGCGGTGATATGGCGATTACCACGGCGCAGATATTCACGCGTTAAAAACAAAGAGGGCAAGCCATTCAACAAAGCGCCGTGGTTGAAACCCCGGACCACATTTGGATCGTACAGAGAGAACAGATATGAGTGTCCCCAGTTACACCCGTGGACCGCAAACCACACCCTTGCTGGCGATGACCATTGGCGCGGCGTTCGACCGAGCGGTGGAACGGTTCTGCGATCGCGAAGCGTTGGTCGTACGGCATCAAGGGCTGCGCTACACCTGGGCACAGTTGGCCGAGGAGGTGGACTGTTGCGCACGAGGATTGCTCGCGCTGGGCCTCAAGGCCGGTGAACGGGTCGGCATCTGGTCGCCGAACTGCGCGCAATGGTGCATTGCCCAATTCGCAACCGCCAAGGTGGGAGCGGTGTTGGTGAACATCAATCCGGCCTACCGCCTGACCGAGCTTGAATACACCCTCAAGCAGTCGGGGTGCCGCTGGCTGATTTGTGCCGATTCGTTCAAGACCTCCAACTACCACGCGATGCTTCATGATCTGCTGCCCGAACTCCAACGCTGCGCCGTAGGCGAACTGCAAAGTGGCCGGTTGCCTGAGTTGCGGGGCGTGATCAGCCTTGGCGATGCGCCAGCCGCCGGTATGTTGTCATGGGAGGGGTTGCGAGACCTGACGGAACGAGTGGCTCCGGAGCAATTGCGCGAACGCGGCGAACAATTGCAGTTCGACGATCCGGTCAACATCCAGTACACCTCGGGGACCACCGGATTCCCTAAAGGCGCCACCCTCAGCCATTACAACATCCTGAATAACGGCTTTATGGTCGGTGAAAGCCTGAAGCTCAGCGAGCAAGACCGGCTGGTAATACCGGTGCCGTTGTATCACTGCTTCGGCATGGTCATGGGTAACCTGGGTTGTGTCACCCACGGAACGACAATGATCTACCCCAGTGCGGCGTTCGATCCTCTGGAGACCTTGCGGGCCGCCGCACAGGAGAAAGCGACCGGCGTGTATGGCGTGCCGACCATGTTCATCGCGATGCTCGACCACCCGCAGCGCCAGTCATTGGATTTGAGTCATCTGCGAACGGGCATCATGGCCGGCTCCACCTGCCCGATCGAAGTCATGAAGCGGGTGATCGAAGACCTGCACCTCAAGGAGATGCAGATCGCCTACGGCATGACCGAAACCAGCCCGGTCTCCACCCAGACCGGGCCGGACGACGATATCGAACACCGAGTCACCCGTGTCGGCCGCACCCAGCCGCACTTGGAAAGCAAGGTTATCGACGAACAGAACCGGGTCGTTCCTCGCGGTCAGATTGGCGAACTGTGTACTCGCGGCTACAGCGTGATGCTGGGCTACTGGAACAACCCGCAGGCGACCGCGCAGGCCATCGACGATGCGGGCTGGATGCACACCGGCGACCTGGCAATCATGGACGACGAGGGTTATCTGAAGATCATCGGGCGCAATAAGGACATGATCATTCGAGGGGGCGAGAACGTCTACCCGCGCGAAATAGAGGAGTTCTTCTTCAGCCATCCTTCGGTGGCAGACGTTCAGGTCATCGGTGTTCCGGACAAGGTCTATGGGGAAGAGATCGTTGCTTGGATCAGGCTGCACGAGGGACACCAGGCAAGCGCTGAAGAGCTGCGCGATTACTGCAAGGGCCGGATCGCTCATTTCAAGACGCCACGCCACTTCAAGTTCGTTGACAACTTTCCGATGACCGTCAGCGGTAAGGTGCAGAAGTTCCGCATGCGTGAAATCAGCGTAGAGGAACTGGGAACGCCCGGTTCGCCGATGCCCTTGATAGGCGGTTGAGGGATGAAAAGTGGCAACCTGACTGACCCATGTCTATAGTTTTTGGCGCCTAATAGCTACAGGAGACATGGACATGAGTCAGGACATTTCGCCCGCCGCTGCAGCGGCGCGGAACACAGGCATGGTTGCCACCACCTTATGGGGCTCGGACACTGTCGCAGGTATCACGGTCGATCCGGACGGTGCTATCTGGCTGGGCGCTTACAGTCGCCTGGGATTGGGAGGCGAAGAGGACTCGGGCTTCACCGGTAGCCTGGTCCGGTTCAATGCCGACGGTAGCCTGGACCGCAGCTTCAGTGGAGACGGTAAATCGCTTCTTCCTGTGTCGCTCGATATCGAGGACGGCGGTAATGCCGCGGTGCAGCCGGGAGGCGGTTACCTGGTGGCGCAGTACGTGCAAGTCGGCGACGCCTGGGTATCGGGGATAAGTCGCACCTTGGCGGACGGCAGCCTGGATACGAGTTTCGGGAATGGCGGCACCGCGATCGTGCCTTTTTACTGGAATGACAATTTAGGCCAGCAAGCGTCGTTCTCCGTGCAACGCGACGGAAGCTTTTTCGCAAGCGCGGGGTATCCCTCCGGGGAGATCTATATCGCCCGCTTCGACGCGACGGGGGCCTTGATCCCGTCTTTCGCAGAGGCAGGGGTCTTGCACCTGCCAGCCTCCGTCGGCATTCACCCCGGCGGCACGATCGACGTTTCGCTGCAGGAAGACGGGAAAGTATTGGTCACAGGGCAAGATACCCTGACCCGCCTCAACCCGGACGGTACCCTGGATAGCGGCTTCGCGAACGGGGGCAGCCTGGCCCTGGATGTCCATGCGGATGCCCTCGTCATCCAGGATGACGGCAAAATCCTGCTGGCGGGCGCCTCGGGGGGCGTGGCGACCGTCACCCGACTCAACGCCGACGGCTCGCTCGACAGCAGCTTCGGTGACCAGGGTAAGGTGAGTTGGGGCTCGCAAAACGCTCCTTTTGCGATCGCCGACATGATTGTGCTGGCCAACGGCAAGGTATTGATTGGCGCAAGCCAAGGTACAAGCGCGGACGGCTACCTGGCCTCCCTGGTTCAGTTGAACCCCGACGGTAGCCTGGACCACAGCTTTGGCAATCCCGACGACGGCTATCACCACGTCGACGGTGGCCGCGATGATGATTTCTTGCCCGGTACCGCGTCATTCGACGATGCGATCTCTGGCGGGGCCGGTAACGATCTGCTCGATGGCCAGGAAGGTCGTGACCTGCTGACGGGCGGGGCCGGTGCCGATACGTTCCGTTACGAGTCAGTCGCAGACAGTTACCGAACCGCAACCACCGCCCATAGCGACCGAATCACCGACTTCGACCCCAGCACCGATACCCTCGATCTCTCATCCCTGGGCTTCCTCGGGCTAGGCAATGGCTATGACGGAACGCTGGCGATACGCGTCAATGAAAGCGGGACGCGGACCTACCTCAAGAGTTTCGAGGCCAACGCGGATGGGGAACGCTTCGAAGTGGTCTTCGAGGGTAATTTGGGCCAAACGCTGGATGAAACCAACGTCCTGTTCCAGCAAGCCAGGTTGGTGGGCACCGAAGGGGACGATCGTTTACAAGGCAACGCCCGAGGCGAAATCATCGAAGGGCACGCGGGCGATGATCGCCTCTATGGAGCGTTAGGCAATGACGTATTGATTGGCGCAGAAGGCCGGGACCAATTGGTCGGTGGCGGCAACAACGACGTGTTCCGCTTCGACCTGCTGAGCGACAGCTACCGTACCGCCACCGAAAACCACACTGACCGCCTGATGGACTACACCACGGGTGAAGACACGATCGATGTGTCCGCCTTGGGCTTTACCCGACTCGGCAATGGGTACAACGGCACCTTGGATGTGGTTGTCAATGAAGCCAAGAACCTGACTTACTTGAAGAGCTACGAAGCCGACGCATCAGGGGCTCGATTCGAGTTGAGCCTGGTCGGGGATCACTCCGGTTACCGTGACTTGAACATCATCTTCGCCGAGCCCCCGCAAGAGGAGGTCTTTCAACTGATCGGAGTGGCTGACTCGCTGGCGTGAAACGCAAACCTGGCTGTTCCGGGCCTAAGGCGTTGGCATGAAAGGCCCGCTTGGATGTCAATCCAGCTGCGCTGGGCATAACCTTGGCATTTGGTGGTGCCCAGCGTATGGTTCGGCTGGTTGACGGCCCGACCTTAATATTCCCAGTTCATGGATTAAAACCGATGGCAACGATTGAACGTTTTCAGAGCAACGCGCGGATGTCCGGTGTGGTTAGTCACGGCGATCTGCTTTATCTCTCCGGCCAGGTACCTACTGATCTACAGGCTGGCATCGAAGAGCAGACGCAGCAGGTGCTGGCCAAAATCGAAGCCTTGTTGGCGTTGGCGGGCAGCGACAAGGACCAGCTTTTGAGCGCACAGATCTGGCTTAAAGACATTGATCGTGATTTCGCGGCGATGAACTCAGTGTGGGATGCTTGGCTTCCAACCGACTGCGCTCCTGCACGGGCCACTGTTCAGGCAAATCTGGCGCGACCCGAGGTGCTGGTTGAGATCATGGTAATAGCAGCGAAACCTGCCCTTGATGCTTGATCCCTTTATGACAAGCTCGGCCATCAATCTCCAGAATTAATGGCTATGTCTCTACGCGCACTTCGAACACTGCTTGCCATTGCCCAATACGGTTCTTTTGTTAGGGCCGCGGACGCCGTGCATTTGACCCAGTCAGCGATCAGCCTTCACGTCCGGTCTTTGGAGGAAGATTTCAATACACTTCTGTTTGATCGCTCACGGCGGTTGCCGGTGCTGACGGATGCTGGGCATATTGCCGTTGAGCGCGCGCGAGAAATTCTAGCCTTATACGACGGCATCTCGTCCGAGATTGGAGGCGACACTGAGTTGCGCGGCAGGCTTAGAATCGGTGCCATTCATACAGCGCTGGCGAGCGTGTTGCCTCTCGCGCTGTCGGCATTGCGTGCCGAACATCCTCACCTGCGCATCACTGTTGCGTCGGGAATGTCCGCCGAATTGGCCACGCGCGTAGAGGCGGGCGAGCTTGACGTTGCGATCACCACCGAACCGGTAAAACCACACCCTTACGGCCTGGCAAGCACAGTCCTTTACGAGGAAGGGTTCTGGATCATCGCGCCGGTATCACACGCGCATGAGGACTTGAAGCTTCTACTCAAAAGCCAGCCGTTCATTCGATTCGATCGTCGCGCCTGGGCAGGTCGAACCATTGAGCGAGAGCTTCGCGCTATGCGGCTGCGTGTGGAGACCAGCATGGAGCTGGATAGCCAGGATGCGATTATCAAGATGGTCTCAAGCGGGTTGGGCGTATCGATCGTTCCGCTCTCCCGGCATCAAGTCATAAGCTTGAAAACACTGGCCGTTCAACCGTTCGGCATCCCTCAAAAAACCAGGCGTGTGGTATTGCTGGAGCGCGAAGATCGTCCGCTTGCGCGACTGGCGGCAGCGCTGGCGAACGCGGTGAAAGCCCATGTCTTGCCCGATTAACCATGAGTAATACTTGTTGATCGCTGAAGTTTAAACCGTTTTTATTTTGGAGTTCGACCTCTTAACGTGGTCCTCAGTCATTGAGTTCTTGGGGGCACCATGATCAGTAGACCTACCGTAGACATGCCGCTGATGAGCCGACGGATTGTGGAATGCGAACCGTTGGCACAGAAAATCAAGGCACGCGCATGACCCTCTCCTTGCTGACTGCCTTGTTGCCCATCGCGCTATTGATCGTGCTGGGCGCGTGGCTCAAGCATTGTCAGTTTCTGGCGGATACTTTTTGGGCGCAGGCGGAACGCTTGGCGTATTACGTGTTGTTGCCTTCTCTTTTCTTTCACGGACTGGCGACCGCCAACCTTGATGGCGTGCCGTTTCAAAGCATGGTTTCGGTGCTCGTATTCTCGACTGTTGTGGTATCGCTAATGTTGTTGAGCGCCAGATCGCTGATCACCACGGACGATGCTGCGTTCACTTCGGTTTTTCAGGGGGGGATACGTTTCAATAATTACGTGGGTGTGTCGGCAGCTGCGGGCTTGTTCGGTGTGCAGGGTATAGCCCTGGCCGCGGTCGCGAACGCGGCCATCGTGCCCAGTGTGAACATTTTGTGTGTATTGGTCTTCGCAAAGTACGGCTCAGGCGGCAGGATGCCATTGGGCAAAGTCCTCAAACAGTTGGCACTGAACCCGCTGATACTTGCGTGCTTCGCCGGCGGATTGATCCAATTCTCGGGCTTGGGATTACCTGTGGGCATTGAGCCGATGCTCAAAGCCTTGGGACAAATGTCACTACCGCTCGGATTGCTCTGCGTGGGTGCTGCGCTTGAGTTCGCAAGCATCAGGCAATGGTGGCGTCCGGTTGGTTATTCGTCGCTGACCAAGTTTTTAATCATGCCGCTGGTGACACTTTGGGCGTGCCACCTATTCGGACTTGAAGGAAAGGCCGCGGTTGCAGCACTTCTGTTCCAAGCACTGCCCACGGCCTCGTCCTCCTTCATCATGGCAAGGCAGTTAGGAGGGGATGCCCCCCTTATGGCTGGGATCATTGCTTGCCAGACCATGCTGGCGGGACTGGCACTTCCAGCTGTCATCCTCGTGATGACCCAGTGGATTTGAGCGCGCTCTCAGCCATGCTACCAGGCTAGTCAACGCGGGACGGCCTGCGCTCCGACTCATAATCAGACACGTCAGGCCGTCAGACGACTTGTTGCAGTGCGTTCAGGCTTGTCAGTACTTCCACTGCATGGCGACTTCCAGACTGCGGGGTTCCCCCACGTAATATTGAGTGTTGCTCTGGTGGATGAAACGGGCATAGACCTCGTCGGTCAGGTTGCGCAGGCGCGCGCTGAGTTGCAGGTGTTTGTCCAGGTCGTGGGTCATGGACAGGCCGTACAGGGTGTAGGAAGGCACCCACATCGTATTGGCGGTGTTGGCGTAAACCGACGACACGTAGCGCGCGTCGGCCCCGAGTTGCCAGCCAGGAGCCACGTCATAGGTCAGCCAGAGATTGGCTACCCGATCTGGAATGTTCACCGGATTATTGCCTTTGCGTGAGTGCACGACGCCTGCGATGGTTTCATTGAACTCGTCGTACTCGGCCCTGACCCAAGTGACGTTGCCGGCCGCCAATAGCTTGGGCGTGACCTTGAACGACGCTGCCAGCTCAATGCCGGTGGAGGTTTGCTGACCCGCTTGTTCGGTGGTGTTGGGCACCGTCGAGGAGGGGACGGAGATGTTCTTGCGCACGATGCGGTAGGCCGCGGCGGTGGCCGAGCCGCGACCGTCAAGAAAATCGAACTTGCTGCCCACCTCGACTTGGCGACCGGTGCTCAAGTCAAAATCGCCCACCTGGGCAATGGAGGCGCTGGTCAGCGTGCCTCCCGGCGGCTCGGCCGACGTACTGTATTGGGTATAAAGGCTGACATTGGACGTCAGGTCGTACACCAGGCCCACGCGACCCGTGACTGCATCCCAACGCTTGTCGAGCCTGGCCTGGGCCACATGATCGACGACCTCGAAGTCGATGTGGTCATAGCGCAGCGCGGTGATCAGCGCCAGTTGTTCGGTCAGGCGCGTACGGTTCTCGACGAAAGCCGAGGAGGTATCGGTCCAGGTGCTGCGACCTTTAGCGCGGGGTGCGTCCATCCCCGGAATGTCCAAAAACTGGCCCGGCTCAAAGCCATTTGGGTCGATGGTATCGAAGGCACCTTTGGACAGTGGGTAGTTGGTTTGCTGGTTGGTGTTGTAATCCACGCCCAGGGCCCAATCGCTGGCCAGGCCGAACAGCTGAGCCTGGTGAGTCAGCTCGATACGGTCACCGTTGACCTCCTGGTCGTGCCGCTGGCGGTAACCGCCGGAGCGGGCGATGGCGCTGTTGTCGCTGTTGTAGCGGTAGACCTCAAGGTTGCGGTAATCGCGCTGGCCGTCGTAGTGATAGAAGGTGTTGCGCAATTGGGTGTTGTCGTCCAGATGGTAGTCGGTGATTGAACGTATCCAGCGGGTGCGCTGCTCGTAACGACCGTCCTCGACATTGTAGTTGTTGAAGCGGTTGTGCTTGTCGATGTGCAACTTGCCGGACAGCGGTTGCAATACCGGCGTGCCCCAGTAGGGACTGTCTTCCTTCTCCTCCAGGTATTCGATCGCCAGCGTATGGGAGAGTCGGTCGTTGATGTCGCTGAGCAGGGAGAAGGCCAGGTTGCCCGCACCGTTCTCCTGGCGATCGATGTAGCCGTTGCTGCTGGTGCGGCTGTAGTCGAGCCGCGCATAGTGACGTGGACCGTCACCGCTGTTGAGCGCCTTATTGAAGCCGACTGCGGTTTCCCAAGTGTCGTAGCGACCGTAGCTCATCCGGCCCTCGAAGGTATCTTCCTCGCGGTTGGCGAGCTTAGTGATCACGTTCAGGCTGCCACCCACGGCACCGCTGCCGTTGAGGAACGAGGAGGGGCCGCCGAGCAATTCCACCCGGTCATAAATCCATGCGCCGACCGGACGCGCTGCGCCGCCGTATTGCAGGTTGATGCCGTTGAACAACTGGCTGATCTGGGCACCGTTGAAACCACGATACGACACATAGCCGCCCCAGCCGGGCGGTGCAGAAGCGTTTACGCCTGGCAGAGCGTTCGCCGCATCCTGAAAGTTGCGCGCGCCGATGCGTTCCATTGTCTTGCGATCGGCCACGCTCACAGAGGCCGGGTTTTCCCGGGCACTGAGGTTCAGACGCGAGCCGCTTTCGATGGGGGTGTCCAGGTCCAGGCTGGTCGCCGGTTTCGGCTGGTCGGCCGAGGCGTTGATATAGCTGGTGGGTAAATTCAGGGTTGTGTCTTGCGCCCACGCGCAGGTGCTGCCCGCGAGCAGCGCCAAAGTAGTCAAGCGAAACATGAATAGCTTCCTGGCTTAATTCGATGAGCACACACCGACCGCGCGTCAGGCAGCGGCTAGTGGTGATGATGTCAAGGCGAGGGAAGCAGGGCGGGGGAGGCGCGAGGATTGATCAGGGGCCAGCGCTGCCTGGGTAAGCAACGGGTAGGTTGTGCGGGCAAGGGCCAGGCTGGTTCGCCGGCAAGCAAGGCGAGCAGCCCGAAGAACGCCGCGAGCAGGATCGCACCGAACAGGCTGGCAATGACGCAATCAGCCTCGACGGGCAGTGACGGGGCGGGCGCATCATGCAGGCTTTCGAAGACTGCACCGCCGCCTGTGGAGCAAAGCAGTCCGCCGTCCAAACCGCTCAATCGCAAGCCGGCCATTTGCCCGTGGCCCATCGCGCACAGCAACGATGCGAACAGGACGCTGAAATACAGCACCCAGGCAATCATCGATTTTTTGCGGCTGGCCAGCTTCATCAGCAAAGCTCGTTGAGAAGGAACGGTTTTTTGGCGAGCGGATTCTACATTTTTTGACCCGTCAGTGGGCTTTTCAACAGTCCGACCTACAGGGACTGCCTTGCTCAACCTTCAGTCCGGGCAGGAGGGTGTCGCAGAAAAACGTCGCGATGGATTCCGGCGAGCGCGGGCCGCCGGGCTTGATCCACAAGTAGCTGTAATGGTGTATGCCAAGGATAGCCTTGACGGCCAACGCGTCAGCTGTACGGAAGGTCCCCTCGTTCACGCCGGCCTTGAGGATTTGCGACCAGAGCTTTTCATACTGCCGGTGCAGGTCGAGCAACTCGGTCTGGCGCTCGCCAATGACGGAATACACCTCCCGGAAACATACCGTCATTTCGGCCAGGTGAGTGACAATCGTGCGCATCACAATGGCCGAGAACTGGCGAAATTTATCCTCCGCGGGCAGGTCACTCTCGCACAGAGGCGTGCCCTCAGCGATGAGCACCCGCAAGTACCGGCTGGTGATCTCGAACAGGAGCTCTTCCTTGCTGCCGATGTGGTAATACAGCGCGCCTCGAGCCAGGCCGGTGGCTTTTTCCAACTCAGCCATGCCGGTCGCGTGAAACCCGCGCGTCGAAAACAATTGCGCAGCGACTTTCAGTATCCGCTCCTTGGTGCTGGTTTCAGCAGGTTCGGCAGCGACGACGGCGTTCTTTTTTCCCATGGGCCATTTCCAACCGGTTGAGCGGCAATCATACCCATGCGTGCGCGTTGAAGGATACAAACGGGAGTAGCTCATCCGAGGGTCGTAGGAAGATAGTTGTATTGACCGATCGGTACAGAGACGACTATAAGCCCAGCGTAGTTGAACGTGTTTCAACGGGCGCGGTGGCGTCGAACGTTCTAAGAGCCTGCCTGGGCATTGGGATCGACCATGACAATAAGCAAACACCCCACACTGGCGTCCAACTCGTCAGCATCGGCCAGATTGGTAGCGATGACCTGTTTCGCCCTGTTCGCCTTCGCCGCTAACTCATTGCTGTGCCGCCTGGCGCTTAAGCACACTGATATCGATGCCGCGAGCTTCAGCGTTGTCCGGCTGGTCAGCGGGGCCTCGGTGTTAGGGCTGATGTGCCTCATGAGGCGGTCCTCAACCCTAACCAAAGGCAGTTGGAAGGGCGCCGCAGCCTTGTTCGTTTACGTCTTTGCTTTTTCCTTCGCGTACCGTCATTTGGAGACCGGGACGGGGGCGCTGTTGTTGTTTGGCGCGGTTCAACTGAGCATGGTTCTGTTCGGCTTGTTCAAAGGCGAACGGATGCATACGCGGGCAATCGTTGGGTTTGTGTTGGCGATGGCTGGCCTGGTCAGTCTGCTGCTGCCAGGCGCAGCCGCTCCCGACCCCGTTAGCGCGCTTACGATGCTGTTATCGGGGCTGGCATGGGGAATCTACTCGCTGCTTGGCAAAACTGTCGCCGATCCGCTGGCGACCACAACCGGCAATTTCCTGCGGTCGATTCCCCTGGTCCTGATGGCAAGCTTGCCGTTTCTCTCAACGCTGCGTTGGGATGCGCTGGGTGTGTTTTATGCGGTTCTTTCCGGCGCGCTGGCGTCGGGCGTCGGCTACGCGGTCTGGTATGTCGCGGTGCGTCATCTTGCGGCGTTTCAAGCCGCGACGGTGCAGTTGAGCGTGCCCATCCTGGCTTCGCTGGCGGGTATCGTATTTCTGGGTGAAAGCCTGAGCGTAAGGATGGTCTTGGCATCCGTCGCCGTGCTGGGGGGTGTTGCTTTGGTGCTGGGTAGCAAACGGCACGGCTAGTTGGCATTGGATGGATAACCGTTCGTTTGGCTATGGGCTGAGTAGGTCACGGGTGATTTAGTGAACTTTTACCCTACGAATCCATTCCACTGGTGCAGACGTTGTGCGCAGGCATGACGCTTGAATACCTTCGCGCATTCACATCTGTGACAGAGCCTTCAATGAAAGTAAACACGTCCCAATCCAAGACCTCTTTGCGTCGCGCTGTCACGGGGCCGATGCTGTTTCTGTTCATACTTGGCGATGTGCTGGGCGCTGGCGTTTATGCGCTGGCGGGTACCATCGCAGGGGAAGTCGGCGGCGCGATCTGGGTGCCGTTGTTGATCGCGTTATTGTTCGCAATGCTGACGGCGGGTTCGTATGCCGAACTGGTCTCGAAATACCCTCACGCGGGCGCAGCGTCAGTGTTTGCCGAAAAGGCTTTCAAATCACCGTTGATATCGTTCCTGGTCGGTTTTTGCATGCTCGCCGCGGCGGTGACAAGCGCTGCCGGTCTCTCGCTGGCTTTCGCGGGGGACTACCTTGCAGCGTTCATTGAAGTACCCGCCCACGTCGCTGCCCTGATTTTCTTGTTGGTCATCGCGCTGTTGAATGCCAGAGGAATCAAGGAATCCCTGGGGGCGAATATGGTGATGACCGTGATCGAGCTGTCGGGGCTGATCCTGGTCATCGTCGCGGCGGGGAGTTTCTTCAGTTCTGGCGAAGCGCAACTCGCAAGGTCGCTGGAATTCAAGCCTGGAGTCAGCCCGATGCTCGCCGTCCTGGGCGCTGCGTTGCTCGCGTTCTATTCGTTCGTGGGTTTTGAGACTTCCGCCAACCTCGCGGAAGAGATCAAGGACGTCCGCAAGGTATACCCCCGCGCCTTGTTTGCGGCGCTGATAACCGCGGGCGTCGTTTACATGGCCGTTGGGGTCGCAGCCTCGTCAGTACTGTCCACGGAGAAACTGCTCGCGACCTCGGCGCCGTTACTTGAGGTGGTCCGTGCGTCCGGGCTAGATATTCCGCCTCGCCTGTTCGCGTTCATCGCGCTCATCGCAGTGGCCAACGGGGCGCTGCTGACCATGATCATGGCCAGTCGTCTCACGTATGGGATGGCAAATCTAGGCCTCTTGCCAGACTCCCTGGAAAAGGTACTGCCCCACCGGCGCACGCCGTGGGCGGCCATTGTCGCAACGACCCTCGTAGCAATCGCACTGACGCTCACGGGGACCTTGGCTACCCTGGCGCAAACCGTGGTTCTGCTCTTACTGTTCGTTTTCCTCAGCACCAACATAGCGGTGCTGGTGTTACGCAAGGACAAGGTCGCACAAGAGCATTATCAGACGCCTACGTGGGTACCCGTGCTAGCCATCCTGTCTTGTCTCGTATTGCTGAGTCAGCAAGACATGGGCACTTGGCTGCGCGGCGGGGCACTCATTCTGGTGGGCATGCTGCTGTATGTCTTTGCTCGGATGACCGTGCCTACCGTTGCGAAGCCAAACTAGCCGGGGCAGTGCAGGCAGGAACGCGAGGCTACAGCCAAGCAGCTTGATTGCGGCAGGGTACGGCCGTAGAACGGCCCGTCACCCGACAGCATGATCTATCATTGGGCTGATCACTCACTGGGCTTGCACGATGACTTCATCAAACTGGCAACTACACGACAGCCATGTTCGCTACGGAACAGTCAGTCGTTTCCTGCACTGGTCAATGGCCGCCTTGCTTGCGTGGCAATTTGCTACGGCGTTTTCCCATCTTCTACTGGAGGACACGGCCGTCGAGAAATTTTTGTGGGGCACCCACAAGACACTCGGGTTCGTATTGATACTTCTGGTGATACTGCGGGCGTGCTGGTCCTTGCACAATCGCGGCCATAGGCCCGCGTCCCTGAGCATCGCAGCGACACTGGGACACCTGGCGATGTATGCCCTGGTCATCATCATTCCGCTGATCGCACTGGTCCGGCAATACGGCTCCGGGCGGGCTTTTTCACCGTTGGGCATTCCGTTGATGCCGGGTTTCGATGAAAAAGTCGAATGGATGATGTTGCCCGCGAACCTCCTGCATAGCTGGTTGGGTTGGTTGCTGCTGCTACTGATCATCGGCCACGTCGCCATGGTGCTGATCCATCGGCGGCGTGGCGGGGAAGGCGACGTTCTGGTGCGAATGTTCGGACGCTAGGCCGCCTGGTCCCCCCGGGCTACGCTCACAGTCGATGATGCTCCAGCAGAAAATCGACGAATACCCGCACCCGCGCTGGCATTGCCGTCCCGCCAACAAAAACTGCGTGGATCGGTTCCCGGTCCCCGGGGTTCCAGGCACCTAGTAGCGGTACCAGATCGCCGCGTCGCAAATCCTCGGCCACGGTGAACTCGCCGATACGGGCGATGCCGGCGCCCACACGCGCGAGTTGTGCCAGCGCCTCGCCGCTGCTGCATTCGATGTTGCCGGTGACTTTCAGGGAAAATTCTTCGCCGTCGCGGATGAACGGCCAGTTGGGTTCGGCGCGACGGAAATTGAAGCGCAGGCAGTTGTGTTGCAGCAGGTCTTCCGGTTCCTGGGGTGTGCCATGGCGCTCTAGATAGGCGGGCGAAGCCACCACCACCTGGCCGGTGTCGCCGATCCGGCGCGCGGTCAGTGGGCTGTCGGGCAAGTGGCCAAACCGCACCGCGACGTCGGCCTGGCCGCCGAGGATGTCGACCACTTCGTCGCCGAGGGTGAGGTCGACGACGATGTTCGGGTAGCGGGCGCTGAAGGCCGCCACCAAGGGAACGATGGCTTGCCGCCCATGGCCAAGGGCGGCACTGACGCGCAAGCGGCCCCGGGGCACGCCCTGGTCGGCGACGGCTTCTTCGACCTCGGCCATGTCGGCCAGGATCCGCCGAGCGCCGCGCAGGTAAGCCTCGCCTTCGGCCGTGAAGGTGATCGCCCGCGTGGTGCGCAACAGCAGGCGGGTACCCAGACGCTGTTCGGTCCGCGCGATGGTCCGGCTGACCGCCGAGGGCGTCAGCCCCAATACGCGCGCGGCGGCCGACAGGCTGCCTTCCTGCGCCACCGTGGCGAACACAGCCATTTCCCCTGATCTGCCGTTGAAGTCCATTTGTGCTCCGCACGCAAAGGTGTATGCCAGAAAGGCTATCTACCGCCTTGAAAGTCCGCATCGTAGCATTTGCGACATAGATGAGGAGACTTCCATGCGTATCAATCCACCGCTTGTTGCACTCGCCATTGGTGCCTTTGGCATCGGCGTTACCGAGTTCGCGCCGATGGGCATGTTGCCGGGCATCGCTGCGGATCTTGGCGTTTCCATTCCCTCCGCCGGCCTGCTGGTCAGTGCTTACGCCCTCGGCGTACTGCTCGGCGCGCCGTTGATGACCCTGACCACCGGCAGGATTCCCCGACGTTATCTGCTGATCGGGCTCATGGCGATTTTCACCCTCGGAAACCTGATGTCAGCGCTGGCGACCGACTACTACAGCCTCATGATCGCCCGGGTGGTGACCTCACTGAATCACGGAGCGTTCTTTGGCGTTGGCTCTATTGTCGCTGCCAGCGTGGTCGCGCCGCAGAAACGTGCCGGAGCGGTCGCGGCCATGTTCATGGGCCTGACCCTGGCAACCATCGGCGGTGTGCCGCTGGCCGCCTGGTTTGGCGAACTGTTCGGCTGGCGCACGGCATTCTGGGGCATTACTGGCCTGGGCGTGGCGGCGATGGCCGCGCTGTGGTTCGCCCTGCCCAACGTGCCGACGCCGCAAAGCATCGGTGTGTTGGCGGAAATCCGGGTGCTGGGCCGTGGCCCGGTGTTGGGGGCATTGGCCCTGACCGTTGTCGGTTCAGGTGCGATGTTCACCGTCTTCACCTATATCGCCCCGATCCTGAGCAGCGAGACCCATGCTCGCACCCCTTTCATCACCGCGATGTTGGTGTTGTTCGGTGTCGGGCTGACGCTGGGCAATATGTGGGGCGGCAAGGCCGCCGATCGCTCGATAGACCGCACGCTGATCGTATCGCTGAGCATACTGATTGTTGTCCTGCTGACGTTTACCGTGCTGATGCGCTGGCCGCTGCCGGCCGCGGTAGCCATCCTGATCTGGGGCATCGCCAGCTTTGCCTTGGTGCCGCCTTTGCAGATGCGCGTGATGGAAGCCGCCAAGGACGCGCCTAACCTGGCGTCTGCGGTAAACATCGGTGCCTTCAACCTGGGCAACGCGATTGGCGCGGCGCTGGGAGGCGCGGTGATCAACGCGGGGTTGGGTTATCCGGCGATCTCCCTGGCCGGAGCAGCGATGGCGGCCCTGGGGTTGCTGATGGTGCTGGCTTTTGCCTGGCGTTCCAGGGTGGTTGCGGCTGCTGCAGTGTGACCGGGGGTTGAATACAAGCGGGCCGCGAAGCCTGTTGAATCCCAGTGCTCGGTCAAGGCATCGCGGCTTCGACCAATTCTATCCAGTGCCGGACCGAGGTTCGGCCAGCACCGTCGAGGTGGGACTGGCAGCCGATATTGGCGGTGGCGATGATCTCGGGGTGTCCGCTTTCCAGCGCATTGAGCTTGTTGTCCCGCAGTTGCCGGGACAGTGCAGGTTGGGTCAGCGAATAGGTGCCCGCCGAGCCGCAGCACAAGTGACTGTCGGGCACCGGCGTGAGGTTGAATCCGAGCTTCTCGAGGATGGCTTCAACCGCTCCCCCAAGCTTTTGCGCGTGCTGCAAGGTGCAGGGGCAGTGGAAGGCCAGGCGCTGATCGCTGTGCACGCCGAGCTTGTCCAGTGGCTCGTCACGCAGTACTTCGACCAGGTCCTTGGACAACGCACTGATCCTTGCGGCCTTGTCGGCATACGCTGGGTCGGTGCTGAGCAGATGCCCGTAATCCTTGACGAGGGCGCCGCAGCCGCTGGCGGTTTGCACAATGGCCTCGGCACCGCTTTCGACGGCCGGCCACCACGCGTCGATGTTACGTCGGGCTCGATCGAGGCCGGCGGCCTGGGCATCCAGGTGGTAATCCAGCGCACCGCAGCAGCCGGCCTCGCGAATCGGGGTGACACTGATTCCCAGCCGGTCCAGTACCCGGGCGGCGGCGGCATTGGTATTGGGCGACAGGCTCGGTTGCACGCAGCCTTCGAGCATGAGCACTTGCCGATCATGGCGCAGGGTCGGTCGTGGCTTTGCCCGATGAGTGTTGCGAGGCAGTTTGGCTTGCAGCGCATTGGGCAGCACGGCACGGAAAACCTGGCCACTGCTCACCAGCCCTTTGAACAATCCTGGATTGGGCAGCACGCCGCGCAATCCCTCGCGCAACAGCCGTTGGCCGGGTGAGCGTGGGACTGCCGCATCCACCACCGCCCGACCGATGTCCAGCAAATTGTGATAGTCGACGCCGGAGGGGCAGGTGGTTTCGCAGTTGCGGCATGACAGGCAACGGTCCAGGTGTTCCTGGGTCTTGCGGGTCACTTCGTTGCCTTCGAGCACCTGCTTGATCAGGTAGATGCGCCCCCTCGGGCCGTCCAGTTCATCGCCCAGCAATTGGTAGGTCGGGCAGGTGGCATTGCAAAAGCCGCAGTGCACGCAACTTCGCAGAATCCGTTCGGCTTCTTCGGCGCGAGGCAGTTGGCGGGCGTTGTCGCTCAAGTTGGTCTGCATGGTTCAGAGCTCCGCATACAGGCGACCGGGGTTGAAGATGCCACGCGGGTCGAGTTGTTGCTTCAAGTTCCGGTGGTAGCGCATCAGCGCGTCGGGCAGCGGCTGGAAGGGGGTGTCGGTCACGCCAGGGGTGTAGCAGGTGGCATGCCCTCCGGCTTGTTCGACGAGCGAGCGGATAAAGGGCGCTTCGGCAGCGGATTTGAGCCAGCGCTGGGCGCCGCCCCAATCGATCAACTGAACGCCCGGCAAGGGCAGTCGAGGCGTGCCATTGGGCACGGCGAGGCGCCAAAGGGGGCGGTCCTCATCGAAGAAGCTCAACCGGTGTTCATTCAGATCCTGCCAGTACGAAGAGTCCAGCCACTCGCCGCCCAGACGGTCGCGGGCCGCGGCGACCGAGCCTTCGCCACCTTCGAGCCGCAGGTGCAGGCGCTCGCCATCGTGGCACGCCGCGCTGATGGGCAGGGGTTGCTGGCCCCATTCCGCGAGGCGCAGCAAGGCCCGGGCGGCGTCCATTTCCAGGCTGATGCTCAACGTTTGCCGCGGTTTTGGCAGGACCTTTAGGGACACTTCGGTCACCACGCCCAGCGCGCCGTAGCTGCCGGCCATCAAGCGCGACAGATCGTAGCCAGCGACGTTTTTCATGACTTCGCCACCGAAACGCAGGTGTTTACCGTGACCGGTGATGACCCGTGTGCCGAGAATGAAATCGCGCACCGACCCAGACCAGGGGCGCCGGGGCCCTGAGAGCCCGCAGGCAATCATGCCGCCCACGGTGGCGTTCTCGCCGAAGGAGGGCGGTTCGCAAGGCAGCATTTGCTGCGCCGCGTCCAGCACCTCGCAAAGATGAGCCAGTGGCGTACCGCAGCGAACGGTGATCACCAGTTCTGTCGGATCGTAGCTGACGATGCCTCGGTGCGAGCGCGTGTCGAGGACCTCACCGGCGACGCTGCGTCCAAGTGACGCTTTGCTGTTGGAGCCTTGGATGCGCAGCGCGGTGGCGCTTTCCAGCGCCTGGTTGACCTGCTGCAGCAGCGCTGCGCTGTCGTCGAAATCATGTTCGCTGCCCATCAGAAACGCTCCAGTTCAGGGAAGGGCACCTGACCCATGTGGACGTGCATGGCGCCAAACTCGGCGCAGCGATGCAGCGTGGGAATGTTCTTGCCAGGGTTGAGCAGTCCGCTCGGATCGAATGCGGCTTTGACGGCGTGAAACACGGTCAACTCGTCGCTGTTGAACTGCGCGCACATCTGGTTGATCTTTTCCCGGCCCACGCCGTGTTCCCCGGTGATGCTGCCACCGACTTTCACGCACAGTTCGAGGATCTTGCCGCCCAGGGCTTCGGCGCGATCGAGCTCACCCGGTTGATTGGCATCGAAGAGGATCAGCGGATGCATGTTGCCGTCGCCCGCGTGAAAAACGTTGGCCACCCGCAGGCCATGTTCGGCCGATAACGCCGCGATGGCGCGAAGCACTCCGGGCAGTTCCCGGCGCGGTATGGTCCCGTCCATGCAGTAGTAATCCGGCGAGAGGCGTCCCACCGCAGGAAACGCATTCTTGCGTCCAGCCCAGAAACGCACGCGCTCGGCCTCGTCGCGAGCCTGGCGCACTTCGGTGGCGCCGGCCTGCTGCAATACCTGGCGCACGCGATCGCAGTCGTCGTGGACGTCGGCCTCCACGCCGTCGAGCTCACACAACAGGATGGCTTGGGCGTCTACCGGATAGCCGGCGTGAATGAAGTCCTCGGCGGCGCGGATGGCCAGGTTGTCCATCATTTCCAGGCCGCCCGGGATGATGCCGGCGGCAATGATGTCACCCACGGCGCGGCCGGCCTTTTCAACCGAGTCGAAGGCCGCCAGCAGGACTTTGGCCGTTTGCGGTTTGGGCAGCAGTTTGACTGTGACCTCGGTGATCACCCCGAGCATGCCTTCGGAACCGGTGAACAACGCCAGCAGATCGAACCCGGGTGAGTCGAGGGTCTGCGACCCCAACGTCAGGTGTTCGCCGTCGACGGTGAGAATGTCCACCTTCAACAGGTTGTGGACGGTCAGCCCGTACTTGAGGCAATGCACGCCACCGGCGTTCTCCGCGACATTGCCACCGATCGAGCAGGCGATCTGGGAGGAGGGGTCCGGCGCGTAGTACAAGCCGAACGGCGCGGCCGCCTGGGAAATCGCCAGATTACGCACCCCCGGCTGGACCCGTGCGGTGCGGGCGGCAGGGTCGATGTGCAGGATGTTGTTGAAGCGCGCCATTACCAGCAACACGCCTTTTTCCAGCGGCAGCGCACCGCCGGACAAACCAGTGCCGGCGCCACGGGCAACGACGGGGACCTTGCGCTCATGACAGAGCCGCAGCACGCCCTGGACCTCTTCGATGTGGCGCGGCAGCACCACCAGCATGGGCGTGGTGCGGTAAGCGGAGAGCCCGTCGCATTCGTACGGCTTGAGCTCCTCGCGCTGATGCAGGATTTCCAAATCGGGCAATTGGGTTTGCAAGGCTTGCAGCAGCGCGTTTTTGTCGACGTCAGGCAGGGCGCCGTCGACGCGTTCGTCGTAGAGAATATTCATCGTTCGTAGGCGACACTCGGTTGTTTTTATTAGAGGTCTGTTCCGATACGGCTGACTTGCATCATTAGGCCGACGCGTTCTACTGTCTATGGGGTGTTCAGCTGGTCGAACCAGTTCTTTGAGCCGGTTCTCATGGGCTATAGGGTAAAAGCCTTATAGGGCAATGGCTTATCAGCATGTGCGAACGGACGATTACATTGGTCTGAATCTGGTAATACCAGTGGGAGATTCGATGGAAAGCGTGGAAACGAGCCGCAACCCGCAGGTCGCCGACGTCGTCTGTGAGCGCATCGAACGCCTGATTGTCGATGGCGTACTCAAGACCGGGCAATTGTTGCCTTCGGAGCGCCGGTTGACAGAAAAACTCGGCGTCTCCCGGACTGCGCTTCGCGAGGGCCTGAAGCTGTTGCGCGCCCGCGGAATCATCAAGACCGAGCAGGGCAAGGGGTCCTTCGTGGCCGACCTGGCTGGGCATGGCTTGGCGTCGCCGCTGATGCACCTGTTCAGCTCGCAGCCACGCACACTCTACGACTTGTTTGAAGTGCGCAGCCTGCTTGAGGGCGAATCGGCGCGCTTGGCGGCCCTGCGCGGGACCGAGGCTGACTTCGTACTGATTACCCGCAGCTACGAGGCCATGCTCGACGCCCATAGCCATCCCCTGGAGGCCAGCGCCCATGCCCGGCTCGACCATGCGTTTCACTTGGCGATCTGCGAGGCCTCACATAACCCGGTGCTGGTGCAGACCTTGCGTTCATTGACGGACTTGCTGCTCAGCTCGGTGTTCGCCTCGGTCAACAACCTCTACCACCGTGAACCACAGAAGCGCCAGATCGACCGGCAACACGCCCGGCTCTACAACGCCGTGACCGGACGCCTGCCGGAGCAGGCACGCAAGGCGGCCATCGCCCACATCCAGAGCATTTGCGAAAACCTCAAGGAAATCGAAAACGAAGAACAACGCCTGGTGCGCGCCACGTTGCGGCTTGAGGGGTGGGTGTAGAGGCAGTGGCTGGCGGGAGCGCGAATGGATGGCTTTTCATCTTCCCGCCCCACGAAAGTGGTCGTGGTAGTAAGCCGCGATGACGATGCAACTGATGCCCGCATTTCCCAACGCCGTTGCGAAGGCTGTGGTCAAGCCGACGGCGTCCAGGCCGGAATGCACGGTCGAGGTGATGATGGATTGGGCCCCAGTGTCCAGGAATTTGCCGGCAGGCGTTGTAGGAACGGTTGCCGCCTGTAAATTACCGGCCTCGGGGGATCGAAGGGAGCAAAAATCCAAGCACCTCGTCCAGCAAAAGCTTCGGCGCTTCTTCCGCTATGTAATGCCCCGAAGGTAACGCTTTCCCTCGCACATCGGTCGCGACTTTTTGCCATTCCTTCAGCGGATCGAAGCAACGGCCCACGACGCCGTCCGCTCCCCACAAGGCCAACAATGGCACTGAGACTTTTCGGCCGGCTTGTCGGTCGCTCTTGTCGTGCTCCAGATCGATGCTGGCGCTTGCCCGGTAGTCTTCACAAACACCATGAGCTGCGCCGGGGAGTGACAGGCAGCGCAGGTATTCGGCCAATGCTGAATCAGTGAAAGGCGCCATGCCAGCGCTGCGAGTGCCCATGACGCTGCGCAGATAGAGCTCCGGATCGGCCTCGATGAGCGTTTCGGGAAACGGAGCCGGGCGAATCAGGAAAAACCAGTGCCAATAGGCGCGGGCAAACGCTTCGTTGGTTTGCTCGTACATCGCCAGTGTCGGAGCGATGTCCAGCGTGATCAAGCGCTTCACTGCATCCGGGTGATCCATCGCCATGCGATGGGCCACGCGTGCGCCTCGGTCATGCGCCAATACGTCAAACTTCACGAACCCCAGCGCGCGCATGAGTTCGAGCCCGTCCAGGGCCATTTGCCGCTTGGAGTAGGCGACGTGTTCTGCGTCGCCTGCCGGTTTGTCGCTGTCACCGTAGCCGCGAAGATCCGCCGCGATCACGGTGAAATGCTCCGCCAGGGGTTCGGCGACTTTGTGCCACATGACGTGGGTCTGGGGATGCCCGTGGAGCAAGAGCAGACCTTGGCCGCTCCCACCTTTGCGGTAGTTGACGGTAATGCCGTTGACTTGGCATCGGCCCGATTCAAATGAGGCGAACATCGCTTGGCTCTCCTGCTGATGGTGGCTTTTATTCTAGGCCCCTCGCGCCAAGGTGCTAAGGCACAGCGTGTGACCGCTTTCTTCACGAATCGTGTGCAACCTGGCGCACGTCTGGCACAGCTGTCACGGTGAATGCGACAACTGTCGCACGTCTTCGCAACCCGCCACACCAAGCGCAGCCCCCGTAGAACGGGGCTTGCAGAGCATTTCCCGACGGTGGCATGGGGGTTGCTCCTGCCTGAGTGCGCAGCGCAATGGCTTCGCTACTAATAAGAATCAGGAGTCCTCCCATGACACAGATTGGCCTCGCCGTGCCTACTGCTTCTCGGAACGCGCCCCTTCGCGCTCCCCTCAAGGCGCTATATGTCGTGCTGGCGCTTACCCTCAATACTGCTCCGAGCTGGGCCCAGGATATGCCGGCGAATGTCGACGGCAAGCGCATCATCGCCGCCGACCAGGACCCCGGTAACTGGATGAGCACCGGTCGCACCTACGACGAACAACGCTACAGCCCGTTGAACAAGATCAGCGACCAGAACGTCGACCAGTTGGGGCTCGCCTGGAGCTACAAGCTGGACCTGGATCGCGGTGTCGAGGCCACGCCTATCGTGGTCGACGGCGTGATGTACACCACCGGCCCGTTCTCGGTGGTCTACGCCCTGGACGCCCGCGACGGCAGGTTGATCTGGAAGTACGACCCCAAGTCCGACCGCAACCGCGCCGGCGAGGCCTGTTGCGATGCGGTCAACCGGGGCGTCGCGGTGTGGAAGGGCAAGGTTTACGTGGGCGTGCTCGATGGTCGCCTGGAGGCCATCGACGCCAAGACCGGCCAGCGGGCGTGGTCGGTGGACACCCGTGCCGATCACTCGCGCAGCTACACCATCACCGGTGCGCCGCGCGTGGTCAACGGCAAAGTGGTGATCGGCAATGGCGGCGCCGAGTTCGGCGTACGCGGTTATGTCACCGCCTATGACGCCGAGACCGGCAAGCAGGCCTGGCGCTTCTTCACGGTGCCGGGCGACCCCAAGCTGCCGCCCGAAGACAAGGCCATGGAAATCGCCGCCAAGACCTGGCACGGCGACGCCTATGTGGCCCAAGGCGGTGGCGGCACGGCCTGGGACTCGTTTGCGTTCGACCCGGATCTGAACCTGCTGTACATCGGCGTGGGCAATGGTTCGTTGTGGGACCCGAAATGGCGGAGCCAGGCCAAGGGTGACAATCTGTTCCTGTCGTCCATCGTCGCGGTCAATGCCGATACGGGGGAATACGCCTGGCACTACCAGACCACGCCGGGTGACGCCTGGGACTACACCGCTACCCAGCACATGATCCTTGCGGAGCTGCCGATCGACGGAAAGCCGCGCAAGGTGCTGATGCAAGCGCCGAAAAACGGTTTTTTCTACGTGATCGACCGCGCCACGGGTGAGCTGCTGTCCGCCAAGGGCATCGTGCCCCAGAGCTGGACCAAGGGCATGGACATGAAGACGGGCCGGCCCATCGTCGATGACGAGAATGCCGCGTACTGGAAGGACGGCAAACGTAAACTGGTCACGCCCGCGTTCTGGGGCGCCCATGACTGGCAGCCGATGTCCTACAACCCGAACACCGGACTTGTGTATATCCCCGCGCACATCATGTCCGCCTATTACGAGCACATCCCCGAGGCGCCGAAGCGCAACCCGTTCAAGAGTATGTACCAACTGGGCCTGCGTACCGGGATGATGCCGGAGGACGCCGATGGGCTGTTGGAAATGGCCAAGGGCTGGTCAGGCAAACTGATTGCCTGGGACCCGGTCAAGCAGCAACCGGCCTGGGAAGTGCCCTATGTGACGATCTTCAACGGCGGCACTTTGAGTACCGCCGGCAACCTGGTGTTCGAGGGCAGCGCCGACGGCCGTGTGATCGCCTACGCTGCCGACAGCGGCAAGAAACTCTGGGAGCAGCCGGCGGCCAGCGGTGTGATGGCGGCGCCGATTACCTACAGCGTGGACGGTGAACAGTACGTGACGTTCATGGCCGGTTGGGGCGGTGCCTTCTCGACATTCGCCGGAGCCTTGTCCCTACGCGCCGGGGTTCGGCCGTTCTCCCAGGTGTTGACCTATAAATTGGGCGGCACCGCGAAACTCAACGAGCCGGCACCGCTCGCCGACACCCCGAAACCGCCACCCCCGACCGGCGACCTGGCGGCAGTGGAGGCCGGCGGCAAGCTCTACGACGGCTACTGCTCTCAGTGCCACGGCATCCACGCGGTCAGCGGCGGTGTGCTGCCGGACCTGCGCAAGCTGACGGCGGAAAAGCACCAGATGTTCCTCGGCATTCTCTACGGCGGCCGAGTGCCGGACGGCATGCCGTCCTTTGCCGACGCCTTCACGCCGGAACAGGTGGAGCAGATCCACCAATACCTGATCAAGCGCGCCCACGACCTGCAGCAAGAAGGCGGGGTCTGGAAGACCTTCACCGCCAAATGAGCGCCCCCGCATTATTTCGACCCTGACGCGAGAGCAAGCACATGACCGAGATCACCGATTACCAGAACTTCATCGCCAACGCTTTTGTTCCCAGCGACCCAAGCATCGAAGTGCGCAACCCGGCCAACGGCCGTTTGCTCGCACGGGTCCCCGAAGCCAGTGGCGAGCAAGTCGAAGCGGCCATTGCCGCAGCGCGCAAGGCGCAAAAAAGCTGGGCTGCCCGTCCGGCCATCGAGCGCGCCGGTTACTTGCGAAAAATCGCCACGAAAGTGCGCGACAACGCCGAACGCCTCGCCCATATCATCACCGCCGAGCAGGGCAAAGTGCTGGGATTGGCGCGGGTGGAAGTCAACTTCACCGCCGATTACCTGGACTACATGGCCGAGTGGGCGCGGCGCCTTGAGGGAGAGGTGCTGACCAGCGACCGTGCCGGCGAAAGCATCTTCCTGCTGCGCAAGCCCCTGGGCGTAGTGGCCGGGATTCTGCCGTGGAATTTCCCGTTCTTCCTGATTGCTCGCAAAATGGCCCCGGCGCTGGTGACCGGCAATACCATCGTGATCAAGCCCAGCGAAGAAACCCCCATCAATTGCTTCGAGTTTGCTCGCCTGGTGGCTGAGACCGACCTGCCGGCCGGTGTGTTCAACGTTGTCAGCGGCACGGGGGCGACCGTGGGGCATGACTTGACCCGTCATGCCGGCATCGACTTGATCAGCTTCACCGGCAGCGTCGGCACCGGCTCGCGAATCATGGCGGCGGCAGCGCCAAACATCACCAAACTCAACCTGGAGCTCGGTGGCAAGGCGCCGGCCATCGTGCTGGCGGACGCCGACCTGGACCTCGCGGTCAAGGCCATCACGGCTTCGCGGGTGATCAACACAGGGCAAGTCTGCAATTGCGCCGAACGGGTGTACGTCGAGCGCAAGGTCGCCGATCGGTTCATCGAGCAGATTGCCGCCTCGATGGCCGCGACCCGCTACGGCGACCCGCTGGCCGAGGACAATCTGGACATGGGGCCGCTGATCAACCAGGCGGCCCTGGACAAGGTTGCGCGAATGGTCACGGTCGCGAAGGGAGAGGGGGCCGAAGTGGTCACGGGCGGCGCGGTGGCCGACAAGGGCCAGGGTTTTCACTATCAGCCGACGGTGCTGGCCGGGTGCGGCGGCGAGATGGCGATCATGCGCCAGGAGATCTTCGGCCCGGTACTGCCGATCCAGATTGTCGACGACCTGGACGAAGCCATTGCCCTGGCCAATGACAGCGAATACGGCCTGACTTCATCGATCTACACCCGCAGCCTGAGCGCGGCCATGCGCGCCAGCAATGAGCTCGATTTCGGTGAGACCTACATCAATCGAGAAAACTTCGAAGCGATGCAGGGCTTCCATGCGGGGGCGCGCAAGTCTGGTATTGGCGGCGCGGACGGCAAGCACGGCTTGTATGAATACACCCATACCCATGTGGTTTACATCCAGGTCTGATCGGACGACAAAAAATGCCGGCACCCGCAAGGGCGCCGGCATTTTCATGGGCGTATCAGAACTGGTCGTTGGGCGCGACGACGCCGTGCTTTTTCATCTTGCGGTACAGCGTGGAGCGAGAGATGCCCAGTTCGGTAGCGGCGGCGCTGATGTTCCAACGATGCTGACGCAAGGTCGCCAGCAAGCGGCGGGCCTCTTCGTCGCCCAACTGTTCGCCCAGCTTGCCGGACAACGGTGTGGTGTTGTCGAGCAATGACAGCCACCGTGGCGCCAGCACTTCGCTGGGCAAGCAGTCCAAGTCGATGACCCCGTCTTCGGCCAGGGCTACCGCGTAACGCAGGGCGTTGAGTAGTTGGCGGATATTGCCAGGCCACTGATAGTCGAGCAGGCATTGGCGGGCGTCCGCTTTCAGCCGTAGCCCGCGAGTTTGGTCCTGAGCCGCGAGCAATTGATCGATCAGCGCGGCGCGATCACTGCGTTCGCGCAAGGCGGGCAGCGCCAGGTTCATGCCGGCGAGGCGATAGAACAAATCTTCGCGAAAGCGCTTCTCGCCGATCATCGTAGGCAGGTCCTGGTGAGTCGCCGAGATGACCTGGACGTCCAGCGTCACCGGCACTTCCGCTCCCAGCGGCGCGATTTCCCGCTCCGCCAGTACCCTCAGCAAGCGGGTTTGCAAATGGGCGGGCATGTCGCCAATCTCATCGAGAAACAGCGTGCCGCCGTTCGCCAGCTCCAGCTTGCCCTTCATGCCTTTTCGGTTGGCGCCGGTAAAACTGCCGGCGCGATAGCCGAACAGCTCGCTCTCGATGAGCGTCTCCGGGATGGCCGCGCAATTGAGCGCAACGAACGGGCCTGAGCGACGATGGCTGGCCTGGTGGATGGCTCGAGCGAAGGCTTCCTTGCCGGTGCCGGTTTCGCCGGTAATCAAAATAGGGATGCCTTTGTCGATCACCTTGCGCACCCGCCGCACGCTCTGTTGCAGTTGAGGGTCGAGGCCGGCAAGTTGTTGCAGCTCCGGGTGAGCGTCAAGGGCAGGGCGGGCGATGGGACGCGGGCGGTGCTGTTGGGATGGAATCCGCAGGCCGACCTCCAGCAGCGCTTCATCGCGAAGACCACGCAAACGCACGCCCTGGGCGCCGCCATTGGTGAGCTTCAGCAATTCGTCCATTGTGGTGGGAAGCAGGCGATCGATGGGCGTGCCCAGCAACCGCGGCCCCTGAGCCAGCTCCAGGGCGACAAATGCCGCACGGTTGGCCCCGATGACGCGGCCGTTTTCATCGAGTGCCAGCAATTGCTCGTTGGCCAGGTCGGCGATTTCATCCAGGGGCTTGAGGGACAAGGTCAAGCGGTCGCGGTAGCTCTGGCGAAAATGTGCGTTCTCGATCAGACGCGCATACATGATCACCAGTTGCAGCGTCAGGTATTGGCTTTCCCGGGGGCCTGCGCTGTTCATGCAGGTCGCATTGAGGCAACCGCGCAACAGGCCCTGGGCATCGAAAATGGGCGCCACCGAACAGCTCAGGCTGAAATTGGACGCCAGGAAATGCTCCTCCCGATGAATGATCAACGGCTGCGCGGCTGCTAGCGTGGTGCCGATGCCATTGGTCCCCACCACCGATTCCTCCCACTGCGCACCCACCACCAGCCCGGACTGCGTATAGATGTCGTGCTGGTCGGGCAGTCGGGAATCCAGGGTAATGCCGCGCTCGTCGCTCAGCAGCACGGCAAAACCGGCGGGCACCACGCGCCGGGCCAGACCGCTGACGCCTTGGCTGGCGATGGAAAGATACTGCTGGTGCTGTTCCTGATGACGGCGGATGTCCTCGGCGCTGAGGATGTTCTTGCGGCTCGCCGCGCCAGGGTCGAGCCGGTGCTCCACGACGCTGCGGTACCAGGACTGGGCGATGAGGCCATCGGGCTTCAGGCCGCGTCCGGAAAAATGGTCGTTGACGAAGGCTGCCAGTTCGCTCGGGATAGGCTGCGCGCTATGCAGGGTCATGAAATGCTCCATCAGGCGTGAATCCGCGAAGGGGCTTCACGGCGATCTTGTTATTGGACGATGGCCGCCATTACAAGTATCTACCATAGACGCTGGCGCGTAAGTTTTCATCGTTGGATTGAAGGTCCCGATTCGATTTCACCCCCTCCTCAGAAAAACGCCCAACGCCCGGACGATGTCGCGGGACGCTTGATCCGCGATGCGCCCTGGCACCTGGTCGAACATATGGGGCGCGCCGGGATAGACATGAAGTTCGGTGGCAACGCCTGCGCGAATCAGCCTCATTGCAAAATCGATGTCCTCCTCGAGGAACAAATCTTGAGAACCGACCGAAATGAACGTCGGTGGCAGGTTACGCAGGTCTGGTTGCAGCGCCGGTGAGAACAGACCCACACGATCGTCGTCCAGGGGGGCGCCCCCGCGAAGGCACTGCCAGCAGAACTGATTGGGCTCCGGCAGCCAACTGAATGTGTCTGTGTCGCGGCTCGGGTAGGGTGATTGCGTCGAGCCTGTGCGGTGATCGAGCATCGGATAGACGAGCACCTGGCCGACGATCGGATACCGCGCTTTGTCGCGAGCCATGATGGCCAATGCGGCGGCCAGCCCGCCACCGGCGCTATGACCCATGACCGCAATGCGCCGGGGATCCAGGCCCAGGTCCTGGCTGTTTTCGAACAGCCAGGCGAGGGCGCTGTAACAGTCGTCAAGGGGCGCTGGAAAGGGATATTCGGGCGCCAGTCGATAATCCACTGCAACGATGTACGCACCTGACTCGTCGGCCAGGTCGGCCAGAAAGTCATCGGTCATTTCGGGGCTTCCGAGTACGAAGCCACCGCCATGGATAGACAGGATCGCCGGCAGGTTAGCATCAGGCTCGAGGCCTTCCGGCCGGTAGACGCACAGGCGCAGGCGTTCGTCATCGGTGCCTGGAATCCACCGCACTTCGCATCGCGCGCGGTGCTCGGGTCTGAAGGTCGAATGTACTCGGGCGCGGATGGCCGGTAGCGTGCCCACCGACCATTGTTCCGCACCCGAGGCCACAAGACCGCGGAATATGGGATCGAGCCATTCATCAGACATCAGGTTTCGCTCCCCTTTGCTTGGAGCCGCCGGGTACCCGTCGCCGATACCCGGCGGTTTGCTGTTAAAGCCAGGCTTTGATTTGCGCGCAAACGGCCTGGGTGGAAATGCCGTAGCGATCATGCAGTGTCGGCAGCGCGCCTGCGTCGAGGAAGGCGTCTGGCAATGCAATTTGTCTGAACGTCGGCGTCACCCCGTTGCGCAGCAGGACCCCGGCAACCGCTTCGCCCAGCCCGCCGATGATGGAGCTGTTTTCTGCGGTCACCACCAATCGTCCCGGCTTTCTGGCCTCGGCAAGCAGGGTATGTTCATCCAGCGGCTTGATGGTCGGCATGTGCAATACCGCGACATCGACGCCGTCTGCCTGCAGTTGCTTGGCTGCTTCCAAGGCACGCATCGTCATCAACCCAGTGGAAATGATCAGCACGTCGTTGCCGGTACGCAGGGTCTTGGCCTTGCCGATCTCGAACGTGTAGCCGTATTCGTCCAGCACCAAGGGTACGTTACCGCGCAACAAACGCATGTAGACCGGGCCTTGGTGGGCGGCGATGGCGGGCACGGCCTGTTCGATTTCCAGCGCGTCACAGGGATCGACAATCATCAGGTTGGGCATGGCGCGAAATATCGCCAGGTCGTCGGTGGCCTGGTGGCTCGGACCATAACCGGTGGTAAGACCCGGCAAGCCACAGACGATCTTGACGTTGAGGTTTTCCTCGGCAATTGCCATGCAGATGAAATCGTAGGCCCGACGGGAAGCGAACACCGCATAGGTCGTGGCAAACGGCACGAAACCTTCCCGGGCCATACCCGCCGCAGCGCTCATCAGCAATTGCTCAGCCATGCCCATCTGGTAGAAACGGTCCGGATGGGCCTTGGCGAAGATGTGCAGGTCGGTGTATTTGGACAGGTCGGCGGACAGCCCGACGATGTCCTGGCGCTGGTCCGCCAATGCGGCCAGTGCATGGCCGAATGGCGCAGGTTTCGTCGCTTGGCCCTCGGCCGCGATCGAGGCAATCATCGCCGAAGTGGTCAGGCGTTTTTTGCCCGGCTCGATTTTCGCGTTCGATGTATTGGCGGCGTTGCTCATGAGTGTCTTCCTTCTTCGAGGTTGTTCAGCGCCAGGTCCCACTCGTGTTCTTCGACGCGGATGAAATGGGTCTTTTCGCGGTTCTCCAGGAACGGCACACCCTTGCCCATGCGTGTATCGCAGATGATCACCCGAGGCACGCTGGAGGAGTGGTTGCGCGCGGCATCGAAGGCCGTCACCAAGGCGTCCAGGTCGTTGCCGTCGACGCGCTGGGTGAACCAGCCAAACGCTTGCCAGCGGTCAACGATCGGCTCGAACGAGAGGATCTCGCTGGAGTATCCATCGGCCTGCTGGTTGTTGACGTCGACGATTGCGATCAGGTTGTCGAGCTTCCAGTGCGAAGCGGACATAACCGCTTCCCAGGTTGAACCTTCGTTCAATTCACCGTCCGATAGCAGGTTGTAGACGAAAGCCGACGAGCCTTTGCGCTTGAGGCCCAGGCAGGCGCCTACCGCGATGCCCAGCCCTTGGCCGAGGGAGCCTCCGGTTATTTCCATGCCCGGCGTGTACGCCGCCATGCCCGACATGGGCAGCCGGCTGTCGTCCGCGCCGTAGGTTTCCAACTCATCGAGCGGAACGATCTGGGCCTCGATCAATGCCGCGTACAACGCAATCGCGTAGTGGCCGATGGAGAGATAGAAGCGGTCACGTTGCTCCCATTCAGGGTCATGGGGTCGAAAGCTCATGGCGTGGAAGTACGCGACCGCCAGCAGGTCGGCGGCGCCCAGGGCCTGGCCGACATAGCCTTGGCCTTGCACCTGCCCCATTCGCAGCGCGTGATGACGGATGTTGTGGGCGCGGTCGGCCAGGGACAGGGGTGAAGCAGGTGAAAGCGAGCGAGTCATGGTGGAACTCCTGTGACTTAACGATTGACCAGGGCGGCAGGAATGCGCAGCACCAACGAGGCGCCGCCCAGCAGTACGCCGGTGATCAGGTACATGCCGATGGCGCTGGAGCCGGTTTGCGTGGTGATCCAGCCAATCAGGTAGGGCGAGCAGAAGCCGGCGAGGTTGGCGAAGCTGTTGACCGCCGCGATGCCTGCGGCGGCGGACACCCCGCCGAGCAGGGTCGTGGGCAGCATCCAGAACATCGAGGAGGCGGACAGGATGCCGGACGCCGCCAGGCACAGGCTGAGGATGGACAACAAGATGTTGCCTCCCAGCAGCGCGGCGAGCGTCAGGCCGATGGCACCGGCAATCATTGGCGCAATCAGGTGCCAGCGCCGCTCGCGGTGTTTGTCGCCGCTGCGGCCGATCAACAACATGGCCGCAATCGCGCAAAGGTAGGGCAGGCTGGTCAGGAAACCAATGTGCAGCGGATTGGAAACCCCGGCGTTGCGCACCAGCGTCGGCAGCCAGAAAGTAATGGCGTATTGGCCCATGACCACGCAGAAGTAAATACCGGCCAACAGCCACAGGCGGCGGTCCCGGACGAACTCGCCCACCGAGGCATGGGTGACCTTCTGCTGGTTGTCCTCGGCCAGCTCACGGCTGACCAGCGCTTTCTCTTCGTCGTCCAGCCAATGGGCCTGATGCACGCCATCCTTGAGGTAACTCAGCACCAGCAACCCGACAACGACGGTGGGAATGGCCTCGAGCACGAACATCCACTGCCAACCGGCCCAGCCGTGCACGCCGGCGAAATGGTTCATGATCCAGCCCGACAGCGGGCCGCCCACCATGCCCGACAACGGGATGGCGATAAACCAGAGCACGGTCATGCGCGCACGCCGGTAGGACGGGAACCAGTAGGTGAGGTACAGCAGCAAACCCGGTGCCAGCCCTGCTTCGGCGACCCCGAGCAGAAAGCGCAAGGCATAGAACTGCCAAGCGGTCTCAACGAAGGCGAACAGCGCGGAAATGATGCCCCAGGTGATCATGATTCGCGCGATCCAGACGCGAGCGCCGACCTTGTGCAGGATGACGTTACTGGGTACTTCGCAGAGGAAATAGCCGATGAAAAACATCCCCGCGCCCAGTCCGTAGACGGTTTCGCTGAGCGCCAGGTCGTTCATCATTTGCAGCTTGGCAAAGCCGACGTTGACCCGATCCAGATAGGCGCACAAATAGCACAGCATCAGGAAGGGCATCAGCCGCCAGGCCGTTTTCCGGTAGGCATTGGAGCGCACGGTCGAAACCGCTTCGAGCGACAAAGTAGTCATGATGGCCTGATCTCTTGTTTTTATTGACCGCCAGGCAAACAGCCCGGCAGGGGTCTTCGATCCAGAACCGCACGGGCCGCACTGGCCCGCCCAGATACATCAGTGAATCAGCATTCCGCCGTTCACATCCAACGTGATGCCAGTCAGGTACGAGGATAAATCGCTGGCCAGGAACAGGGCCGCGTTCGCGACGTCCTGGGCCTCGCCCAGGCGACCCAACGGAATGCCGTCGATGATGGCGTGGCGACGCTCATCCTGCATGAGGCCGCCGGTGATGTCGGTGTGGATCAGGCCCGGGGCGATGGAATTGACCCGCACCTTGTCCGGACCCAATTCCCGGGCCATTGCCTTGGCCAGGCCCAGCACACCGGCCTTGGCGGCGCTGTAGTGCGGCCCACCAAAGATGCCGCCACCACGTTGGGCAGACACCGAAGACATGCAGACGATGCTGCCGCCTTGCTGCTCGCGCATCAGCGGGATCACCGCCTGCGACATGAGCAGGGTGCCGCGCAGGCTGACGTCCAATACCTTGTCGTAGTCCGACCCGCGAATGTCGAGGGTTTTGAGGGGTTGGGTGATGCCAGCGTTGTTGACGAGAATGTCGATGCGGCCGAAATGTTCGATGGCCCGTGAGACGGCCCGTTGGACCTGCGCTTCATCGGCGACGTTGGCCGCAAGGCCGAGATGGCCTTCGCCCAGGGCATTGGCGGCATCGCGTGCGGCGGATTCGTCCAGGTCCAGAATCACGACGCGGGCGCCGTGCTGCGCGAACGTCGTAGCGGTGGCGCGGCCAATGCCACGGGCGGATGCGGCGCCAGTAATGATCGCGACTTTGCCTTGGAGAAGCATGGGGAGATACCTCGTATTTGTTTTTATTGGGTCGATTCGGAAAAACCGATGACTTAGCTTCGTCTTGGTCCCCTGGCTGAGCAATGGCCTAAAAGTCATTCAGTGCTGAAAAAAATTCAGCGCTCGTTTGCTTGCGGTTGGAAGGTTTCACGGCGAAGCTCAACAATCATTAGAGCTATTGTCGAGTGATCTGCCATGCGTACCGACGCCGATGCACCCTTGATTCTCCCACCCCTGAAAGCCATTCAGGCTTTTGAGCAGGCGGCCCGGTTCAGCAACGTCGCCAGGGCCGCGGAAGTGCTGGACCTGACGCCCTCCGCGGTCAGCCATCAATTGGCGAAACTTGAAGCGATGATTGGCCGGCAGTTGTTTGTGCGTGCCGCGCGAGGCGTAACGCTCACGCCCGTGGGAGAGCAATACCTGAAAGAGGTTTCAGGGATCCTCCACAGCCTGGCCGTCGCCACCGAGCGCCCGGCCAGCGACGTGAGCCTGGACTGTTTGCGTCTGCACTCGGCGCCCAGCTTCGGGTTGTTGTGGTTGATGCCGAGGCTGGAAGCGTTCCGCGCCTGCAACCCTGACATCCAGATCAACCTTTCGTGCTCTTACGAATCGCTGCATTTCAGTCGGGACAAGATTGACGTGGACATCCGCCACGGCACTGCAAACTGGCCCAGTTATGAAGTGCGCACCGTCCAGAACGAAACCTTTGCGGTATTGGCTTCGCCGAAACTGCTCGCACAATGTCCGATCCGCAGCGCGTCCGATTTATTGAATTGCGACCTGGTGCTGTCCGAAGCCACTTTGCTCAAATGGCCGCAATGGTTTGCGCAACATGGCCTGGCGCGCCCGGAGAAGCCTTACGCCTTGAGTTTCGATCGGTCGTACATGTCGCTGGAGGCCGCCAGTCATGGATTGGGCTTCGCCTTGGAAAGCACATTGCTGGCGAAAAAATACCTGGCGACCGGCAGCCTGGTCGAGGTGGCGCCCGAGGCGCTCAGCGCGCCTGTGGCTGCCCACCACCTGGTATTCCCGAAAGCCCATTCGAGCTTCCCCCGCGTCCGGCGTTTCCTGGAGTGGATGGAAAGTGAGCTGGGGCAGGGCTTCGCGTATTAACGGGTCAGGGAGACTGCCCCTGGGCGGTGGCGGTCGACGGCTTTAGGGCAGTAACAGTCGGATCATTTAGGGTGCTTGCGGCGTTTCCAATGCGCAACCGGTGAGGTTTATCGAAGAAAAACGAACCGCCCAACGATGCGCCTCACGAAACTGTTGAATGGCTGATCGGTCGCTTCGACTGGCAAGCGCTTCAGTGGCGGCTTTTTGCAGGTCCGTGTCTTCATCCAAGATCCAGACCCCCGGTTCCTTGTCTCGCAAGGCCATTTCACCGAAGCGGGTGGTGAGGACGGGCAGGCCGAGGGCGCGGTACTCGTAGTATTTGATCGGGTCGACCGAAGCGGTCAGGCGGTTGAGCTTGAACGGGATCAAACCCACCGAAAACGTGGCCATGGCGGCGATCGCACCGGCATGGGAACACTCGGGGAGTAGTTCGATGTTGGCGGGCAAGACGCGACGCGGTGGAGTGAACAGGGGGCCGATCAGTTTGATCCGGTTTCCAGGGTTGGCCTGGGCCAGCGCGATCACCAGATCCCAATCGAACCAACGACCCAGCGTGCCGACGTAGCCGATCACTTGTTGTTTGGGGCCCAGGTCGAGGCTTTCGACCGGTGCCAGTCGCTGCATGTCGCAGGCGTTGAGGGCCAGTTCTATCTGGTCGGTCATGCCCAGGAGCTTGTCGCGAAGGGGGCTGGACGATGCCAGCACTTTATCCACCCGTTGGATGAGCTGCGTCTGGCGACGTGCCATCGACCTGCGTGACAGGCCCTGGTAGAAGGCCGGAAAATCGTCCATGGCATCGTAGACGGCACGGCTTGCGGGTATGCGCGCCAACAGTTGCAAGGCCAGTTCCGAAGGCTTTGCAATACACATCATGCAGGGCTTTTCTGCGGAAAATGCCATGACCTCCCTGAACAGGTTGCGCCACAGCCGCTTGAGCACCAGCGCCGAGCCGGGAAGGGGTTCGATGGGAAGACTGTGGGGTTTGCAGACCCGCAACCAGGCAGGGGCGTTGGTGTTTTGCGGGTTGGCAACAGGTGGCTTGCGCCTGAAATCATCGAGTGTTGGCAAGCGCGTCGGATACGGATCGATCCAAAGCACCGTTGCCCCGGTCCGGTGGTGATACCAGTCGACGAAGTGATGGGGGCGCTGGCTGAAGCTGGCCCATGGCACCGGCGACAGGTAGATCATCCGCATGAGTGCAAGTGCTGCCTCAGGACTTCGACGATGCGGGCTGCGGCCTTGCCGTCGCCATAGGGAGAAACCCCGCGCGCCATGCTCTGATAGGCCTGGGGATCATCGAGCAGGCGCTGTGCCTGTTCGACGATGGTGGTCCGGTTGGCGCCCACCAGCTTGACCACACCGAGGTCGACCGCCTCCGGGCGCTCGGTTTCCTCTCGCAGCACCAGCACCGGTTTGCCCAAGGCCGGGGCCTCTTCCTGCACGCCCCCCGAATCACTGATGATCAAGTACGAGCGCTTCATCGCCGCGATGAACGGCGCGTAGTCCAAAGGTGCGCAGAGGAGGATGTTCGGGGTCTGGCCGAGCAGGCGGTGCGCGACATCCTTGACGTTTGGATTGGGGTGGACGGGATAGAGTATTTGAATGCCTGGATTGCGTTCGGCCAGGCGCTTGAGGGCCTGGCAGATATCCTGGAACGGCTCGCCGAAGTTCTCCCGGCGATGGGAGGTGACCAGTACCAGGCGTTTGCCGGGGTCCACTGGGACGTCCAAGTCGCAGTCCTGTGCCGCGGTCATCAGCAAGGCATCGATCACGGTGTTGCCCGTTAGGGTGACGGCGCTGGCGTCGACGCCTTCGCATAGCAGATTGTCGACGGCGCGCTGGGTTGGCGCGAAATGCCAGCGGGTCAGTTTGCCGGCGATCACCCGGTTGGCTTCTTCGGGGAACGGATTGAAGATGTCCCCGGTCCGCAGGCCCGCTTCGACATGGCCAAAGGGAATGCGCAAGTAGAAGCACGCCAGTGCGGCGGACATGACCGTGGTCGTGTCGCCTTGCGCCAGCACGACATCCGGCTTTTCCGACTGCAGCACGCCGTCGAGCTCAAGCAGCAAGCGTGAGGTCAATGTTGCCAATGACTGATCGGGCCGCATGATGTCCAGGTCCAGGTCGGCTGTGATTGCGAAGCCCTCCAGTACCTGGTCCAACAGGGCTCTGTGCTGGGCGGTGGCGAGCACCCGGCAAACGATATTCCTTTCGGCTTGCAGCGCCTTGATCACGGGAGCCATCTTGATCGCTTCCGGGCGCGTACCGACGATGCAAAGTACCTTACGAGTCATGCCTTCTGATTTCCTATCGTTGTGGCAAGTGAGCGGGCTATCCGGTCCGCGTTGGCCATGAGCGTCAGCGTGTGGGATTTTTCCGTCAGGCTGGGCAGGCAGGCCCCGTCGACAATATGCACGCCGCCAAGGCCCGCGACTTCGCCCAGGTTATCGGTCTGTCCGATCTTGGGCACCGAGTGCATGGGCAGGGTTCCCGCGTAATGAATATCGGCTCCGGGCCCGCCGGGGGTGAAGCTCATGGGCATCAACAGCGCGCCCATTTTCCAGTAGATCCGCCGCAGCTTTGCTTCGGCAGCCTTCATGAGCCGGGGCAGCTCAGGGTGGATTTGGCCGGTGACGCTCAACGAACCATCGGGGCGCAAGCGCGCTGTGTTGTGGGACAAGTGCCCCGGCAGGAAAAGGTTCCCCACCAGGCAGGCGCTGAGCAGGTTCTTCAGCAGTTCGATGCTGTGGCGTTTGTCCAGGGGTATCCGGCTGACGAACTCGCCCATCGGCAAGCCTGTGGTGCTGAACGTCGAGCCAAAGGCCGTGGCATTGGCCGATAGCTCAAGGGCGAACGAAAGCTGCCCCAGGCCAAAGGTCGGCCCCCTTGGAGTGCCGAGCATTCTGGGCAGCCATAGCACAAAGGCCGCCGTTGGCGATGAGAGCAATGGTATCGGGGCCAAATGGTTCAGGCGCTTGAGGGCGAGCCGGGTCGAGGCCAGGGTGCCGGCCGCAAGCAGCACGCGTGTTGCGCAGAAACGCCGGGCGGAACGACGATCACTGATCACCCATGAACCGTCCTGCCCCAGCAGGTCGTCCACCAGAAAGCCCTGGACATGCTGGAAGCCGGGGTACTGCTTGAGCTTTCCCAACTCTTGCGAGGCGCTGTACAGGGCCTGGTTGTGACAGCCCCACAAACAGTTTCCAGACAAGTCGCAGGCCCTGCGCTCGTCCAGGGGCTGGCTCAGCACGGCGACCCTGGAGCGGCCAAGGCGAAACCCCAGTTCAGGAAACGCCGGTCGGCGCCGCGCGTATCGATCGAGCAGGCGTTGGTGCAAAGCGTCCAGCGGCAGGGGCGGTTGCGACCACTCATCGAGGCCGAAGTAGTTCGACAGGTCATCGTCGATTCGGCCACTGATACCGATCCGGCGCGCGACCGTTTCGTAGGACGCCTGCATCTCGGAATAATCGATGGGCAGCCCGGCAAAGTCGCTGGCGCCAAGCGTCGCCACGCCGCAGCCCCAGGCATTGGACAGGCCACCCGTTGCCAGTGAGCCGACGCCGATGAAGTGGTCGGTCTCGATGCGGTTGCCGGCGCTGAATCCATCGAAGACATGGGCGTGGGTCGGTGTCTTCAGCTTGGGCGACACAGCCTCCTGTTGGTTCAGGGCGTGGAAGTTTTCGCCGATCATCCATTTCCATTGATGCTCGTCGTTTGCCCGTGCGTCGAGGAATGGGCGACTCGGTAGTACCGGTGAGCCGATGTCGGCCTGGGCATCGACCATGAGGACCTTCAGGCCCGCCTTGACCAACGGGTAGGCAGCCGAAGTCCCGGCCGGGCCGCTGCCGACGATGATCACATCGAATTCAGGCGTCACGGTGGGCTTCACTTTCACGCAGCAGTTGGCGGGCCAGGGGACGGCACGCCAGCGCCGCCAGTTTCCACGCCAGGGCCTTGAGCACGGCCACGCCCAGCGCAACCAGCGTCCCGACCAGTCGGCCCGGTGGCTGGGCGCCGAGAAACACCTGCGCGCCCCGGGGGCTGGCTTCGGCGATACCCAGTGCCACCTGCAGGCGCCAGGCCAGCTCCTGGCCATCGGATGACTGCTGGGGGCCAGGGTCGTCCAGCAGGGCCAGTAGAATCGGCCAGCGCATCAACAAGCGGGAGTGGACGACGGGTCGGGTTTTGCCAGCGTGCTCCAGTGCCCTGGCGTAGCGAATGACCAAGCTTGTTGGCGGGGGCCGTTTGAGCAGATAGCTCAAGAGCACCCCGGCTTCCCGAAGAAGGCCCCGACGTTGTCCATGGCCGGAGCGGTGCATGCCATGGGCAAGGGGACGCAACCGGATGCCTATTTCTTGCAGGGAGCGCTCGCTGTCCATGGGTGGCAGCTGGACCAGGGAGAAAATCCGCGTCAGGCCCAGTTTCGTACTCAAGGATTGCCCCAGTGACCGGCGCAACAGCCTGAGCAATGCCACCGGTACGGGGATGGGCAGGCGCATGGCACGGACCCGGTGCGTCGCGATCGACATCAGGAAGTGGCCAAAGGTAATCGGTCGCGCGGCGCCCAGGTTAAGGATTTCGGCACGAATGTCGTCCCGCTCGACAACGGCCAGAATGGAGGCCGCGAGGTCGTCGACATGAATGGGTTGCACCCGAGGCGCCGGCAGGAGGACCGGTATGAACGGGCTTCGGCGAACCAGCCCGCACAACAGGCCGAAGAGCCCACGTTCGGGCCCGCCATAGACTTGGCCGGGGCGGACCACGGTGCCGCCGGCGGCGAGCACGTCTTGTTCAATGCGCCATTTCGTCCGGCCATAAACGCTGGGAGCCGCGGCCTCGGCGGTTTGACTGGAAATGAAAACAAACTTGGCCGAGCCTTTTCGGGCACAACGAATCAGCGCCTGGGCCGCTCTGAGTTCTTCGTCCGGGTCGGTGTGGGCAGTGTCCGCAGCCAGGTGGATCAGCGCCTGGGTGCCGGCAGGGCATTCGGGGGCTGGGCCCCGCAGGTCATAGGGAAGCCAGGCATGAGCGGCGGCGCACGGCCGGCGGGTGGCGCAAATGACCTCGTGCCCGCTTGCCGCCGCAAGGGCTGACAAACGTTGTCCGATGTAGCCGGTCGCGCCGGTGATCACCAGTTTCATGCCTCAAATGCCCTCGGCTCGGTCAGCGGGCGTGCGCGTATTGGAATGAAAAACGAACAGTTTGCTGATCCAATAGGTCAAGGCCACGCAGACCACGTCGCAGACAAATTTCACCGGGGCCGGGCTGTCGACGAAATACAGCCCCACGCTGAACAGCGCCGAAGCGACCGGGATATTGATCGCCAGCAAAGAGAAATAACGCACCGCTTGGGCCTTGGCGCTGCCATGGGACGACTGGAACGTGAAGTGCCGATGCAAGAAAAACGCGAACACGCCGGCGATGCCTTTGCCAGCGATGTTGGCCAGGATGGGGTGGTCTTCGAATAGCGCGACCAACAGCACGAAAGCGCCCATGTCCAAGGCATAGGCGATGAGTTGGATGGCGCCGTACTTGATAAAGGTCAAGACGATCTCCTGAGCACCACAATGTGATGCAGCGCCAGTAGCCGTCGCAACGGATGCAGTAGTTTCTCCATGACTTTGAGCGCGGGGATCAGTGCGTCAGGCAATAACTGGCGGAAGTTCAGGCCTCCGGAAATCAAATAGCGCAGGTAATTGCCGCATATCTCCTGATGGACGATTTCGAGGCCAGGGTACTTGCGTTCGAATGCTTGCCTGTCGCGTACGAAGATGATGTAGCTCAGGGCCTGGTTGGCGCCGTTCATGGGGCCGGTCGACGGCGTTTCCCAGGACGGGAAGTGCCGGTCGAACCCTTCCGACTTGAACAGGCGCTTGTAGAGAAACGCGGCAAAGGGACCGTGGAAGGGCTCGATCAAAATGACGCCGCCGCCAATCTTGAGGGTCCTTTGCAACTCGGTGAAAAACCGATCGGGATGAGGAAAATGGTGAAAACAGTTTTGGCCGTAAAAGGCCCTGACCGAATGATCGTCCAGGCTCATGGCCTCGGCATTGAGTGCCATGTCCAGTTGTTCGGTGCAGACAACGTCGGTGGCCAGTACCTCGGGGTATGAGTCACGCATGGGCGCGATGCCGGCGCCCAATTCCACTTCAAGGCCCTCGACTTTGAAGTAGCGCGCTGCCAGGCGATGAAACGTGTGGTGGAACTCCACGAACACTTCGCGCAGCATCCGCTTGCGCGCCAGTACTTTGCCGTGAAGATCAAGGCGCTCGATGCCGTCGACATCCAGTGCCTTGAGCGACGGGTCCGATAAAAAATCCCTTAGCGCTTTAATGAGTTTTCTTCCCGCAGTGATGTGGCTTTACTACGCCTGGAATGTCGTGGCCTGCTAGGCACCGAGGCGATGTCGTAACCGAGGAACGCCATGATCAATTGCAACCCCATGAGCATAGGCAATGCGCTGAGCATCACGGTTCCGGCGGGTGTCGCAACGCCGTTCTGCGCCGAATCGAACCAGTGGTAACTGCCGAAGAGGATGCCGAACAAGAACATCAGGATCCCGATCGGCAACTCGATCGAAGCCAGGGACATGTCGCGCAAGTAGTAGTTATAGAGCACGCGCTTGGTGAAGTTGCGCAGATGTTTGAACAGGAACTCGCCAATGATTTTCGAGATCTTGAGGTGGCTGACTTCGTCGCCATATCGGGCCTCCATTGGAATATCCACCACCACGGCGCGCACGGTGTTCAGGCGGAACAGGATGTCCGTCTCGAAGAAATAGCGCTCGCTGACCTTGTCCAGGGGCAACAGCCTGGCGACGTCGCGGTGAATCGCCGTGTAGCCGTTGGTGGGGTCGAACAGATCCCAGTAACCCGTCGACAGTTTGGCCATCAGCGACAATATGGCGTTGCCAAACAGGCGAAGCCGCGGCATCGACTGGACTTCCTCCAGATTGAAAAACCGGTTGCCCTTGGTGTAGTCGGCTTCACCGGCGAGGATCGGCTCGATGAACAGCGGTATCAGGGCCGGGTCCATCTGGCCGTCGCCGTCGACTTTGACGATGATGCTCGCACCGTCGGCGAGGGCGGCCCGGTAGCCGGTCATGACCGCGCCACCCACGCCTTTGTTGACGTGGTGGGGCAGCACCTTGACCCGAGGGTCGTTACAGGACGCCAGTACGTGCGCGCCTGAATCGTCCGGGCAGGCATCGTCGATGACATAGATGCGCCACACCTCCGGCCCTATGGCGTCTATGACGTCGAGGATGTGCGCGGTGACCCGATAGCTGGGGATGACGACGGCGACGCGTTGTTCGTCCGTGAAAAGCGCTGTTTTTGAATTCATCGATATCGCCCGTTATTGCCTGAATGATAGTGACTTGAACTCCAGGGGAGTGTCTGTATGGCCGGACGCATAAATGATCACGGACGTGGCATTCGCGGGGGCAACGACATTCATCTCATGGGTCTCCCATTGCTCGGTGCATTCAAACGTCTCGATGCTGGCGGCAATGAAGTCACCTTTGGCATCCATCCAATTGGCCTGGATTCTTCCCGTGGTGGCTGTCGTTGCGCAGCGCGCAGACACGCCGTTGATGTACGTCAGCCCTGGTGTCACTTCGACCCGCTGTGTTGCAGGCGTCTTCACGTCGACCGTGAGGATCTTGCGCGACGGGTCATAGCTCGAAGGCGACGTCAGGTTCCATCCCTCGAGGCTGGACAGCGCCGGGTTGAGCAGGTGCTCGACGTGCGAGACGTTGAGTTTGCGCAGGTCCAGGTCACCCAGTCGGGCGTATGACGTGGACACATTGCGCAGAAGATCGAGTCGCGCCTGGGGAACTGACTTGAGGTCGATGATCAACCAGTTGACCTGGCGCTGGCGCAAGCGCCGTGCAAGTTCCGATGGAGACGTCGCTGTCTCGAACTCACCTTTCCACTTCAGGTTGTACCAAGACGCGTAAAGGGCATCGCTGCGCAGGCCCGCCATCAACGGAGCCGCAAAGACCGCCACGGGCTGATAGCTGGTGTTCAAGGCGTTGACGGTGTCGACCATTTTCCGGATGGGCAAGCGTTCCTGCAGATACCTCTCTCGACCTGCCTGGCTCAACAATGCAGAGGGTTTGATTTCGCCGTAGTAAGTCGCGGCCTGGATGAAACGGGTATTGGTCAGGATCAACAAGACACCGGCCCCGATGGCGAGGCTGCGTGGGAAGGTCTTGTCGTGGGAAAACGGCAGCGCGAGGATCACCGAGAACAGCGCGAAAGAGGGGAACACGTAACGCAGATAAGCCGTCGATTGAAACGTCATGAACATCGCGCCAGCACCCACCAGGAGAATGCACAGGGCTTTGCGGCTGCCGCTCAACAGCACGGCGAGGGCGGCCGTGGGCAGCAACAGCCACTGGAAGCCTGCCGCTCCGACTCGCCCCTCAATGAACTCGGGCGAGTCAAAGACCATTCGATAGAGGGTGTCCCAGGTCATCCCAGTGCCGAAAGTGGCTGGCGGCTCGAAGTTGATGTTCGGCCAGAGCGGCGAATGGAAGATGGCATTGAAAAACGGAAACACCGGATTGCCAGTCAAATACCCGGCCGAGACGTAAGGGGTCGCACCGGCCAGTATCAGGCCAGCGCTGCCCAGCAGCAGCGTTTTGACGATGCCTTGGATCGCCCAGGCCTTGTACTGCCACAAGAGAACCACCAGCAGGACCGGCAGGACGCTCAGGGTCACGGCCTTGGCCGCCATGGCGAAGCCCAGCAGGAGGCCGGCCAGGAGCAATTGCGACAAGCGCTCCCCAGGCTTGGGTGTGAAGCTTGAGACCTTCAGGATCGCCAGGGTCCCGGCCAGCAGGAAGGCGGTCCATGCCGACTCGATGTGCAGGCTGCTGCTCTCGGCAAAGGCGAGAGGCGTCGAGAGAAAAATCAGGCTTGCCCAGCGAGCACTGGAGGCAGAGCCTCCGGCCCAGAGCGTCATGTTGTGGATCTGCCAGGTCACCAATAGGGTGAATGCACAGTTGCTCAAGCGTGACGCCGTTTCGCCGGCGAGCAGATAGACAATGCTGTAGATCCAGTCGGCCAGCATCGGCATGACCGCCCAGACATAGGTGCTCGCGTCGAACGACCATTGATGCCGCTGCGCCAGTTGTGATGGAACGAAGAGGTGCATGGCCAATGCGTCGTGACCGACCTCCGGCATGAAGGCCACCAAGACGTAGAGGCAGGCGAAGCCGCAGATCAGTACGTCGAGCGCCGTTTGGATAGAGGTTTGTGCCGTGCGGAAGGCCTGGATGTGCCCCAGCAGTTCGCGACCTATCGACATGGCATGTTTGTGCCCCAGTAAAAGCGGCAATGACAGCAGCGCGCCATACAGTCCGGGGTAATTGATCGGCCAATAGGCCGCCAAGCCCGTGAACGTCCCGAGCGTACCCGCTCCCACCAGCAGGTGGACGCTCCAATCGGTCGCAAGGTGCCGGCTGAGCATCCACCTGCCGAGCACAGCAGCAGACAAACCGAAGACCGCGACGACGATCACCGGCCCTGCCTGCCCACAAATGACGGACAAGCACGCCAGCAAACCCAGGCAGAGGATAAACGGTGACTTGCGAGTGAAGACGCTGAGGGCGGCCAGGCTTGCCACCGACAGCAATATCGTCCGGGTGGCGCTGTTCATGGGCGCCAGCTCAAGCGTCGAAAAACCGTACGCGCCTACCGCCGCACTGGCCAACAGAACCACCAACACCATTGCGTATTTCAGGCTGTATCTCGGCAAAATATCGTCTCGGCTGAAGGGACAACGTTACTCATTCAGGGCTGCCCAAAATCCGTGGCGAGGGAGCTTGCTCTCGCTTGAGTGCGAAGCACTCATGAAAAGGGACTGCCGCACAGCCCAGCGGGAGCAAGCTCCCTCGCCATAGATTCCTCTGACTTCTTGAGTAAGCAATTACGAGCCAACGTCTGCTATGCATCTCGGTACCTGTGGGGGACCCAGGTGCCCCACTTGCTCTCGTAGATCGCCCGGTTCTTCTCGAAAAGTGCCTGTTTTTTACTGGCACCCAAGGCGTTGAACGAGGCGGACAGGTGATGGTGGACAAAGACGTCTTCGGCACAGGCCGCGCGCATGCCACGGCGCTGCACGCGGCGGCAGTAATCGTCATCCTCGAAGAACCCCAGGCCATATTCTTCGCAGAGACCGCCTATCTGCTCGTAGGTCGAGCGTGGAAGCATCACGCAGAAAAACGCCAGGGTGTTGATTTCGAACCACTCGCCCATGCGGGCGCGGGTCATTTGCGCGGCTTCGGCGGGCATGTCCTCTATTCGCTCATAGTGGGTGCCGACCTTGGCTTCATTGCCGATGTTGTTGGTGATCGGGCCGATGATGCCGATTTCCTTGTTGTCGCGCAGATGGCGGATCAAGCCCCTGACCCAGCCGGCGGTGACGACTGTGTCGTTGTTCAGAATGACCAGATAGTCGCCAGTGGCCGCCGCGAGGCCCAGGTTGTTGCCGGCGGCGAACCCCTTGTTCTCGGAGTTCAGGATGACGATCCGGTCAGGATGGCCGTCGGCCCAGGCCGTGAGGTAGCTCGGGGTCTGGTCGCTGGAGTGATTGTCGACGACGATGATCTCAAGGTTCGGGTATTGGCTTTGGGTCAGCAGGCTGTCGAGGCAGGCCTTGGTCAGTTCGAGGTTGTTGTAGGTCAACACCACGACGCTGACCTTGGGCAATGGCAACGTCGCGATGGCCTGGCGCAGGCTGGCGGCTCGATGCTGCCAGGTCTGGCCCTGGGCGAAGGATTGGCGCGCCTGTCGCGTGGCGCCGGCCTCTGGCAGCGCATCCAGGACGTTGCGGACGGCCGAGATGAACTGCGTTGGCTGTTCAACCGTCCAGACCAGTTCGCCGAACTGACTCAACTCCGGCAGTTTTACCGACACCACCGGTTTGCCCGCACTCAGGTACTCATAGACCTTGACCGGGTTGGTGGCGAGGGTCAGCGGCATGACCTTGAACGGAAGCAGGCACACGTCCATGGCGTGCAGGTAGTAGGGCAGGGAGGCATAGGGGACTTCGCCTTCAAAGACCACGTTCGGGCAGGATTTGAAGTATTTCCTTGCCTGGACGGTGTCGCTGCCGATCAACAGGATCAAGTGTTGCGCAAACGTCCGGGCGACTTGCTTGACCAGGTCCAGATCGAACCATTCGGCGATGACGCCGTAATAGCCGATGATCTTCCTGTTCTCGGTGTCCTGATAGACCTTGTCGGGACGCTGCCTGAAGAAGCTGAACTCGCAGGCGTTGCGGATCACCTTGACGTTGCCGTTTTCCCGTTTGCCGTGTTGTTCGATCCAGTCGGAGGTCGCCACCAACAGGTCCGCCCTGCGCATCAAGGCGATCTCAAGGTCGAGCAATTCCTGGGCGACATTGCCGAAGCCTTCGTGGTGGTCCATGCAGTCATAGACCAGCGTGGCGTTGGGGACACGCCTCGCCATGGGGAACCAGTAGGCGTGCTGGACGATGCAATCCACGGCGCTGACATTCGCCGATTCCAGCAGCATCGCCAGGCCTTGGCACAACTGGTGGATCGCGGCGGCGGACGGTGGGGCGTGATAGATGGGCGGCGCGCCGCGCACCTTGAAACGGATCTGGAACAGCCGGTCGGAGCCTGCCAAGGGTTCTGCTTCGAAGCCCGGGGCATCATCGTCGATGAAGTTGTTGGAAATATAAAAAGTGGTCTGTCCGGCCCTGGCCAGCTCCTTGGCCAGGTTTTGCGGACGCTGGATGCGAAAGTGCCAGTCGATCACCCCGAACATCAAAATCGTGGGCTGGCCGTGGCTCGACGGTACGGCTAGGTCTACGGGCGGTGGCAGCGATTGCAGCGGGATCAGGCTGGTGGCTGTCGCGGGCTCGCCCGGCGTCGCCTTGGGGCGTTTCAACCAGCTTCGAAGCCGATGCGCCAGCTTGCTTTTCTGGTGCGCGGTGAGGGGCAACCAGGCATAGACCCGGCGGGATATCCGATAAAGCTGCTTGCGTATGGAGTAACGCAGGGGGGCGCGTTCGATGGCGTTGCCCCAGTCCGAAAGCTTGAACAGCTCAGCCTGTTTCGCCGCCAACTGGGCGCGCAGGTCCACCGCCCAATCGGAAAGCGCGACCGCCTCGCTGTGTTTTGTCCGCAGCAGTGCCTCGGTTTCTTTGAGGCGCTGCTCGGCCACTCGCAGTTGCTCACGCAAGCGCCCGGTCTTGCCTTCCTGGAGCGCCAGGCGAGTGCGAAGCGCTTGTGAACCAAGACGCAGTTGTCTGATAAGCCGATCTCGGTTCTCGATTTCCTTGACCAACTGCTGGGCTTCAATGGATCTGGATTGTGTTGAGCGAGACAGTTGGTTAATGCAATCAACAAGACGGTTGATCTGGTCCATGCGTTTTTCGAGTCCTTTGGTCATTACGGCAACGCACCCCAAGTGTTTCAGGATCGTCGTCGACTTCAATTACCAGCCGCGCCCAGTCTCCAGTCGCGCCACGAATCATCATAGCGGTTGCTGGGCAGCGCGCCACGCCAACCCGCTCAAATGACATCGGCGAAGCCTTTGCGTGTCCTCTGGAACCACGCAAACCCGACGCAGGCAATCAGCACGGCGACTACCGAGTAAGTGGCCCATTGTTCCCATTGCGGCGGCCTGCCCCAGAACAACACGTCGCGAACCATCTCCACCGGCAGCGTCAGCGGGTTTGCCTGCAAGGCGACCTGGTAGTTTTGCGGAAGCGTCGAGCGAGGGTAGAAGATCGGCGACAGGAACAGCATCGCGGTGACGACGATGCCGATGAACTGGCCGATATCGCGCAGGTAAACGTTTATCGAGGCGAGAAACCAGGAGATACCCAGCGTCAGCAATATCAGCGGCAACAGCACCAATGGCAGCAGCAGCGCGGTTATCGGGGGAAGGCCGAACAGAAGCACATAAAAAAGCAGCCATGCCAGCACGCTGATAGCCATGTGGAACAGCGCTGCGCCGAGCGATACGAGGGGCAGGGTTTCCAATGGGAACACGATCTTCTTGACGTAATTGGTATTGGCCAGCACCAGGCCCGGCGCGCGGGTCAGGCATTCGGAGAACAGGTTGAAAACCAGCAGGCCGGCGAACAGCACCAGGGCAAATTCACTTTTGGATTCGCCGCCGCCGGACCACCGAGCCTTGAAGACGACACTGAACACGAAGGTATAGACCACGAGCATGAAAACCGGCGTGAAGAACGACCAAAGGATACCGAGCATCGAACCTTTGTAACGACCGGTCACTTCCCGGCGGATCAACACGTAGATCAGGATCCGATTGATCAAGACGCTCTTGATCATGGCAGCAGGAGAAATACTGAACGACTGCATGGGTGCTTGGTCCTCAAGACAATATCAATTGCTCCTTGGGTTGGGTCTCATGAAGGTTAGACCAAATCGGCTTCATTCAAAGTTTTTTATTCCATCTGTGCTTAACTCATTCGTAGCACCCAGCGAAGGACGGATTCAGTAGCGCCGCAATAGGGTCGTGATTCATGGAAGGGTTTTGCCGATGTCGTTTGAAGTGGCCATCAGTGCCGAGAACCTGAGCAAGTGTTATCAGATTTACGAGGCGCCCAAGGACCGTCTGTTGCAGATGCTGGTGCGCGGCAGGAAGCGTTTCTACCGCGAGTTCTGGGCCCTGGACGATGTTTCCCTGACCATCGCCAAGGGGGAGACCGTCGGCATCATCGGCCGTAACGGCAGTGGCAAATCCACCCTGTTGCAACTGATCTGCGGAACGTTGACGCCGACCCGGGGAAGCGTCCGCGGGCATGGCCGGATTGCGGCGTTGCTTGAGCTGGGGTCCGGTTTCAACCCGGAGTTCACCGGCCGCGAAAACGTCTATGTGAATGCGGCGGTGCTGGGCTTGAGTCGCGCGGAGATCGACGCTCGGTTCGAAGACATCATCGCCTTCGCCAACATCGGCGACTTTATCGACCAGCCCACCAAGATCTACTCCAGCGGGATGCTGGTGAGGCTCGCTTTCGCCGTTTCGGTTTGTGTGGAGCCGGAGATCCTGATCGTCGATGAGGCTCTTTCCGTCGGCGATACATCCTTTCAATTCAAATGCCTGAATCGGCTCGAAGAGCTGGCGGCCAAAGGCACGACGCTGCTGTTCGTCTCCCATGACATGAGCATGGTCAAGCGCTTCTGCCACCGGGTGATCTATCTGCGCGGCGGGCGGGTCGTCGCCAGCGGATCGCCCGATGAAATGGCCGAGTTGCACTTGCTCGACATGCGTGATGAGCAACGGCGCTGGGCCAGTGGCGGTGCCACACAGGTGACGCGCAAGCCGTTCATGGGTGGCCAGGAGGGGATCGCCTTCGGGACCGAAGAGGGGCACATCAGCGCTGCCTGCTTCACCAATACCCAACAGCCTTGCTCCAGTTACCTGTATGGCGATGACATCGAGATCCGCGTCGAGGTGGTGCTGCATGAATCGATCACGCAACCCAACATCAGTTTCACTGTGCAGGAGGCAAGGCTGCTGGTGATTGGCGGCGGCAACTTCGCGCTGTCACCGGGCCCGGCCGAAAACGGCTGGCGGCGGTCGGCGATCACGGTGCGCTTCCCGGCCAACCTCGCCGAGGGACGCTATCATGTCACCCTAAAGCTGTTGCACGGCGCCACGGAAGAGACCTCGCAGTTGATCGAGAAACAGGTCGCGCCATTAGCGTTCGATATGTTGCCAAACCACAGGAATTTTCTGGGCATGGTCGACCTGGGATTGCAGCGGGTCGGCTCGCGAGCGGTTGAGACGCTTGCCGAGGCTTGTCGGACTCAAGGAGAGGAAACGATGACGGAACACCCGGACGAGCACACATGGCAGGTTGCGATATGTGGCACTTTTGATGTCGAGAATTACGGCGACCTGCTGTTTCCGATCATTGCCGAGGCGGAGTTGGCCCGGCGCTTGGGTCGAGTCGAGCTGCATCGGTTTTCCTACCATGAAAAAAAACCACCTGAGTGGCCCTACGCGGTAACGTCGCTGACGGAGCTTCCCCATGTCGCGGCCCGCCTGGATGGCGTCTTGATCGGCGGCGGTTTCCTGATTCGATTCGATAAAGTCGTTGCCCACGGCTATGGTCCGACAACGCCCGATATTCATCACCCGACCGGCTATTGGCTGACGCCTGCGCTGATCGCGCTGCAGCACGCGATTCCGGTGATCTGGAACGCCCCCGGGATGCACTGCAACGGTGTCCCCGATTGGGCCAGGCCATTGTTGACGATGGCCCTGGAGCAAAGCCAGTACGTGAGGGTTCGTGATGCACTGACGCGCGACACCCTTGGCGCGCTCACCCAGCGCGCCGAGATCGAGGTGCTGCCCGATACCGCGTTCGGCTTGCCCCGCTTGATCGACGAGCAGCAGCCCTGCGCTGAGTTCATTCGCCTGCGCGAGAGCGCTGGGCTGACGGGGCCCTATATCGTGATCCACGCCATCCACGTGGTGGAGTCCTTCGTAAAACTGTTCGAAGACCACCCCGAGGCGTTCCAGGATTATCAGTTCCTGGTGGTGCCGATAGGTCCGGTGTTGGGTGACGATCCGTCCGTCATTGCCGCGCGCCTGCCCGGGGCCATTACCTTGGCGGTCTGGCCAGAACCGTTGCTGATGGCAGAGATTATCAGCCAGGCGCAAGCGGTGATCGGCCATAGCTACCACTTGGCGATCACCGCCCTGGCGTTTGGCGTCCCGGTGTTTTGCTCGGCGGACCTGACCACGGGCAAGTACACGGCACTGGCGGGGTTCGACTCGCTTCATGCCTTGCCGGAGGCTGGGACGATCGACCCGCAATGGTTCGTTTCGCGCGTCGGCAAGACCCGTCCATCGCCGGCGGCGCTCGAGGCGGCGGATCGGTTGGTCGAGCACTGGGATCGGGTCGCGACGATCATTCGCCAGGGTAAAACCTCATCCCAACCTGCATTGGGCGCGTTTATGCAGCACCTGCCCAATCTGCTCGAAGCCGCCGTCCAGGGACATGAACCGTTGGCGGTTGAGTCGACGGCAAGCCACATCGTACCGGAGCCGGGCATCATCGAGCCGGCGCCAGACCTCGCTGCGCAGGACCTGGCCCAGCAACATCGGATAGTCCAGCTCAGCCAGCAGTTGGCCCTCAGTGACGCCAGGATGCTTGAGCTGCAGAATTCCAATTCGTTCCGAATGACCGCGCCACTGCGTTCCATCGCCCGTGGTATCAGAAACCTGACAGCGAACAGGAACAGACAATGCTAGATATCTCTCGTCTCACGCGTGCGGCGCTCAAAGCTCACCCGTACTCATGGGCGCAAATTGACGGCCTGTATTCGGCCGAGGATGCAACGGCGTTGGCGGCATCCTTTCCCCACGATCATTTCAAGACCGTGAGCGGATATGGTGGCGAAAAAAACTATGACTACGAGGCCCGCGCCCTGGTGGGCATGGGCACCAACGCGATTGCCTTCCCGCAGGAGCTGAGCGAAGCGTGGTTGCGGCTGGCGCGGGATCTTGGCTCGGCCGGCTATCGAGAAGCCATGTCGGAAATGACCGGGATCGATCTGCGTACCGTGCCCATGGAGGTCAACGTTTTTCATTACGGTCCCGGTGCGAGCCTCGGGGCCCATCCGGACCTGCCGGATAAACTGGTCACCCATATCCTGTATTTCAACGAGTCCTGGGACCGCAACGACGGCGGTTGCCTGAACATCCTGCATCGCAACGATCCCACTGCCGTGGCGGCCGAGATTGAACCGCTGGTGGGCAATTCGGCGGTTCTGGTGCGCTCGGATAATTCCTGGCATGCGGTCACTCCCGTGGTGAGCGGTTGCCATGCTTCCCGCCGTAGCCTGACGGCTACGTTCTATCGACCAGGGTCAGTCAGTTCCATGTGGCCGCCCGGCGACAACACACCGCTGCATGGGTACCCACGTGCTTGAGCTCGACCGAACCTTGATCGACCGCGACGCCGCGTTGGCCCAAAGAGACGCGGCCATCAATGAGCGCGACACTGCCTTGGCAAAAGTCGAGTTCCTGCAAAACACCCGTTCGTGGCGTTTCACCCGGCCACTGCGCTCGCTTTTCCGTGTGATGCGTTATGGTTTTGGCGCAGCAACGCAGGAACTTCCCGAACCCGCCGCCGCACTTGTCTACCCGGCGGCACCGGAGCCGTTGCCGAACGTTGAGGCGCAACCGGATTTCGCCACTCAAGGGCGCCTGGATATTCTCTGCTTCGCCAACATCGATTGGGCCGCACGCTTCCAGCGACCCCAGCAGTTGATGAGTCAGTTTGCGAACCATGGTCATCGGGTTTTCTACATCGTCCCCTCCAGTGTGCCGGAGCAGGGAGAGCCCTATCGGTTGACGTCAGTGGCGCCCAATGTCTTTGAAGTTGCACTGCAACGAGGGGCGCAAGAGGCGTATTACGAAAAAACAGTGACACCTGAAAATCATCAGGCGTTATCAGGTGCCTTGGCTGCGCTGATTGCCGATATGCGCATCAGGACCGCGCTCACAGTGGTGCATATAGCCTACTGGAGTCCCGTGGTGCTCAGCCTGCGTGCCGAACGTGGCTGGCGCGTCCTCTACGATTGCATGGATGACTGGGATGGTTTCCCGAACATCGGCGAACAGCTGCTGGACGAGGAAAAGACCTTGATCGCCCAGGCGGACGTCGTCACTGTTTCCGCCGCGCTGCTACACCAGAAATGGTCCGCCCATAACCCTCGTTGCGTGCTGGTGCGAAATGCCGTGGATTTCGCTTTTTTTCGCCAGCACTGTTTTAGCAACGATGTGCTGAGCGGGCTTTGCGGCCCGGTTATCGGGTACTACGGCGCCCTGGCGCAATGGCTCGATTACCCATTGCTGGCGGCGTTGGCGGACAGGCGCCCAGGGTGGAATTTCATTCTGGTGGGAGATGTTTTCGTCGAGGACATGGCGGGCCTGGAGCACAAGCCCAATGTGCAATTGCTGGGCCGCAAGCCTTACTCGCAAATGCCGCTTTACCTGGATCATTTCGATGCCTGCCTGATTCCCTTCAGGCTCTATAACGTGACGCATGCGGTTGATCCGGTGAAATTCTATGAGTACATCAGCGCAGGCAAACCGGTGATCTCCACGCCACTGGCGGAGATGAGCCTTTATGAAGACCTGCTGTACTTCGCAACCGGTGTCGATGAGTTCATCGAGCAGATCGAACGGGCCTTGGCCGAGCGCGACCTGGCCCTGTTCAAGCGACGTGTGGAACTCGCCCGGGCCAACGATTGGAAGGACCGCTACAACAGCATGCAACAGGCTATTGTCGGGCTGTACGAAAAAGTCTCCATCGTCGTGGTGACGTACAACAACCTCAACCTGACGGTTCAATGCGTAAACAGTATTTTGCGCAATACCGCCTGGCCCAACTACCAGCTCATCGTCGTCGACAACGGCTCGGAGGACGGCACGAGGGAGTATCTGGAGCGTCTGAGTCGAGAGGTGCCGACGACAAAAGTTATCCTCAATCCTGACAATCGGGGCTTTGCCGCGGCCAACAATCAGGGCTTGCGCGAAGCCGATGGTGACGTGTTGCTGCTGCTCAATAACGACACGGTAGTGCCTGACGGCTGGCTGGATCCGTTGGTCATGCATTTGAGGGATTCGAGCATCGGCTTGGTCGGGCCGGTCACGAACACGGTCGGAAACGAAGCGAAAATTGAAATTTCCTACAGCGATATTCAACACATGCAGGCGTTTGCAGACCGTCACACCCAAGCTCACACCGGACAGTCGTTCGATATCCCGATGCTCGCAATGTTCTGTGTGGCATTTCGCCGAGGCATCCTCGACGAGGTGGGGTATCTGGATGAAGCATTCGGTATCGGAATGTTCGAAGACGATGACTACAGCCGTCGCGTGCAGGCGGCGGGCTATCGCACCGTCTGTGCCGAAGATGCGTTCGTTCATCACTACGGGCAGGCGTCCTTCAGGAAGCTGATCGCCAGTGGTGAGTACCAAGCCCTTTGGGATAAGAACCAGGCGTACTACGAAAGCAAATGGGGCGCTTGGCAGGCCCATGTTCATCGCCCAGGCAAGTCCTCATCCATCAAATGAAATGCCCTGGGAGCAAAGCCAAGCCGATCACGGGCATTCGAGTGGTCAAACACCAGGTCCTGATTCATCCGCGCCACCAATGCGCTTGAAAGGTGTCGGTAGCGGGGCAGGCAGCGCAGGATCGAAACGCCCAGGCTCACCGCTCCGGCGGGAAGAGGCAATGTTCGCGCCGGGCGTCCCATGGCCTGGAATATCCGGCCCACCATCGTGTGGTAAGGCAGCGTTTCTCCTCCCGAAAGGTTGTAGGCGCCACTGGACAGCCCCGGCACGCTCAAGGCGCCCAGGCACGCCTGGATTACGTCCGCACCATGCACCGGTTGGCGCAACCCAGTCGCGCCGCCAATGAGCGGGAAAAATCCAAAGCGTTGGATGAAGCGCGCTATCTCTGAAATATTCTTGTCGGCGCCAAAGCCATAGATCAGGGTCGGTCGCAGGACCACCCATTCGATCCGCCGTTCGGTCGCCCACTGTTCCAACTGTTCTTCTGCGTTTATCAAGCGTTGCGCGACGTCCTTCTCCCGAACGTCAGGCGATGCTTGCTTGGCAAAGCGGCTCGTGGAGGACAGGGCCACAACACGTTTGACGCCGGTGCTGGCAAGACGCTCTAGATAATCGGGCAACACCCAAAGAGGAGCAAAGGATAGGAAAGTGTCCAGCGTCAGTCCGTGCCAGTCGCCGGTTTTTCGCCACGTCACACCGGGGCAGGGCGGCTTTGGCGGGCTTCGGGTGAATGATGTCGTCGAGTGGCCGGCCTGTGTCAGCAATGGCAATGCGCGCTCGCCCAGGAAGCTGGAGCCGCCCAATAGTCCTATCCGCACTTGAGCTCTCTTACCGTGGATTCCAGGTTTGTCCAAGCCGGTTAGTCGCGTGGCGAAGCACCACCAGGCCGAATCGAAGCCAGACCCCGATGATCACGCTGACCCATAGGACGGTTGGGTACTTGCGACGGAAAAACTTGCGATAGAAACGCAGGAACCCCAGGTGTTTGTGCCACTCGACGAAATAGGGACGGTGACGGCTGCAGCCGCCGAAGACGTGCATTACCCGGGCATCCGGCACGAACAGAACGCGCCAGCCGGCCTGATGGAACCGCATGCACCAATCCAAGTCCTCGCAATGAAGAAAATAATCCTCATCCCAAAGCCCGACGCTTTCGATCGCTTCGCGCTTGACCAGCATGCAAGCCCCGGAAATGGCCTCGACGGCAACCGGAACGCGGGGCAGCGGATCCTTGTGCAGTAAAAAATCGGACAGCACCGATGGGAAAAGAGCCGAGAGCCGCGAAAGGCCGAAGGCCCGCATGAAAGCTCGCCTGGGCGTTGGAAACACCCTGCGCCCACCCGCTTGCTCGCTGCCGTCCGGATTGCACAGGAAGCCGCCGACCATGCCGATCCCCGGTGAGCTGCGCAGTGCCTGCAGCATGCGGTCTATGGCATCGGCGGCGAGCTCGGTGTCCGGGTTCAGGAAAAGCAGATTGGACGCCTCCGACAGGCGGGCACCTTGGTTGCACGCCGCAGCGAAGCCGAGGTTGGTGGCATTACGGACAATCTGAAGCGAGCCGGTCGCAGCGTCGATTCGCGCAAGCAGCATCAAGCTGTCATCGCGGGAGTCGTTGTCCACCACGATCACCTTGGAGGCACCGGCCGCAAACGCCGACCTGACACTCGCCAGCAAAAGGTCGCCGGCATTGTAGTTGACGATAATCACGTCACACTCGCTGTGTGGCGATGGCTTGGCCCATTCATCTATAGCGAGCAGTTCCACTGCTTCCGACATCATCACTCCATGAAGACCTGGATACGAAATAGATCGCAACTACTCAGGTCTTTATTGACGATAGCAGTTCCATTAACTTCGACCAGTTTCGTCTTGGGCCGTCAGGTAAACAGGCTTATCGCCCCGGTAAGCAACGACAAGCCCGTCATCAGAAGCGAAAGCAGCACCGCCCACTTGATCGTGCTTTTCTGGAAGTCGCCGAGGTCTCGATTGACCGAACGTGAATCGCTGACGTGGGATGACCTGACCGAGGTGGACTACATCAGCCTGGCGCAAGGCAGCGGCAACCGCTTTCTGATCGACCAGGCCCTGGCCAATCGCGATGTCCGGCCCCGGTCGTTCTGTGAAGTCAAGCACGCGCCCGCTGATGGATCCGGCGATCAGCCGGACCTTGGGATTGATATCACGTCGCGGGCGAACATTGTCGCCCGTCGCGCAGTTGCTTTTCGACCTGCTGATAGCGATCAAGAAGTAACGATCTGCTGCGATACGCCGCACATATGGGAATTCCGGGCCCAGGCCCGGGGCCTTGCCAGGTTCGAGCGTCGCGCTTGGCGAAGATGCTCCAGCGGTCTGCATAAGCCATCTGAAAAATAATCGAGCGACCTTGTCGATTTCGCCTGCCCCCATTCGATTAGTCATGGAGCCCTCTCACGGACGGCTCAACAGTCCTCTACTCTAAGGAGATTCGAGCATGCGATTTATGGTTATCGTCAAGGCCAGTCCGGAATCGGAAGCCGGGGAAATGCCCAGCGCGCAACTGCTGGCCGCCATGGGCGCTTACAACGAAGAGTTGGTCAAGGCCGGGGTGATGCTCGCCGGTGAAGGCCTGCATCCCAGTGCCCAGGGCGTGCGCGTGCGCTTTTCTGGTAAGGACCGGAGCGTCGTCAAGGGCCCCTTCGCTGAAACCAGGGAGCTGATCGCCGGTTTCTGGATCTTCCAGGTCAGTTCATTGCAGGAGGCCATCGACTGGGTCAAGCGTTGCCCGAACCCGATGGTCAGCGATAGTGAAATCGAGATTCGCCAGATCTTCGAAGCCGAGGAATTTGGCGAGTCCTTTACCCCCGAGTTGCGCGAGCAGGAAGATCGCTTGCGGGCTCAGATGTCTGGTCAACAATGAAACGGTGACAGGAGAAAAGCACCATGAAAATCATTCCGTACCTGACCTTCGACGGCCGCTGCAAGGAAGCCTTTGCGTTGTACAAGGAGGTGCTTGGCGGCGAACTGTTTTCCATGTCCTTCGCCGACGCGCCAGAGGACGTGGGCATGCCCAAGGACCCAAACCTGATCATGCACGCCTGCCTGACGGTCGGCGATTTCAGCCTGATGGCTTCCGACTGCTCGCCTTGCCAGCCGTTCAGCAAGCCGCAGGGCGTGTCGGTTTCCCTCAACGTCGACAGCGCGCAGGAGGCTGAGCGACTCTTCAAAGGCTTGAGCGAGGGCGGCCAGGTACAAATGCCATTGGCGCAGACATTCTGGGCTGAACGTTTTGCGATGTTCGAAGACCGTTTCGGAGTGGCCTGGATGGTCAATTTCGAAGGGCGGAAATAAACCGGGTCGCGTGCAGCCAAAAAAACCACTCGACTGAGTGGTTTTTGCTGTGCGGACTTTATGTTTTCAAGTTGAAGCCGTCGTGGTGTAAGCCCCCCGCGTCAAAGCTTCCCAGCCCAAACCTCGGGTTTGCGTCCAGCCCAAGGCAACACACCCTCCAGCTGTCCCGCCAGACGCAGCAACCTGTCTTCCCGACCAAAACCCGCCGAGAACTGCATGCCGATTGGCAGGCCGGTATGCGGATCGAACGCCAGTGGCATGGACATGGCAGGGGACCCTGTCACGTTTGCCAATGCGGTGAACGGCGAATGGCTGAAGACCCGATCCATCCAGCCCCTGCCATCTAGGAACTCCTGGCCTTCGTTATAGTGGCCAATGGCAGGAGGCAGCGCTGGCAGTGTCGGGCTCATCAAGATGTCGAAGTTGCAGAAAAAGCTGCCCATGCTGCGAGTGACGAGGTTCCTTGAATGCATGGCCCCAAGCAGATCGATGGCAGTGAGTTCACTGCCCATTCGATGCAGCGAAAGCGTGGCGGGCTCCAGTGTGCTGTCATCGACGGGCCGGCCGGTTGCCGCTGCGATGGCATTGATCCAGGCTGCGGTGTTGGCTGACCAGAAGCGGGCATTCATTTCAACGAAGGCGTCCCAGCTCAGGCCGATGTCCAGGCGGATCTCTTCCACACGGTGCCCCAGGCCTTCGAGCTGGGCGGCAACCTGGCGAGTGGCTGTCGCGACCGGCTCGGCGCAGCGAGTGCCGTTCAGCGGATGCGGGAGCAGGCCGATGCGCAGTGACCCGGGGGCGCGATTCAATTCGGATAGATAGGGCTGCTGCGGCCTGGCGATCTCAAAGGGATCACCCAGGGCGGCGCCCTCGATGGCATCCAGTAAAGCAGCGCTGTCACGCACGGTTCGACTGATGACACCGTGCACCGCAAGCCCGGCCCATACTTCGTCCACCGCCGGGCCCATCGCAATCCTGCCCCGGCTGGGCTTGAGCCCGAATAGTCCGGTGGCGGCGGCGGGTACGCGGATAGAGCCGCCGCCATCGGTGGCGTGCGCCGCCGGTACGAGGCCGGCGGCTACAGCGGCGGCCGAACCACCGCTTGACCCGCCTGCGCTGCGACTCAGATCCCACGGGTTGCGTGTCGGCCCTGGAAATACGGCTTCGGTGGTGGTGCTGGCCGCCAGTTCCGGCGTGTTGGTCCTGCCGAGGGTCACCAGTCCCGCTTGGCGCAAGCGCGTCATCAGGGTGGAGTCTTCGTCGGCGATGCATCCGGCGGCCAAGCGACTGCCCAGCTCATTCAGACGCCCTTTGGCGGTCAGTCCGAGGTCCTTGACCAGGAACGGCACGCCCTTGAACGGCCCGGACGGAGCCTCGGGTTCAGTTTCCCAAACCTCTACCAGCCCATTGATTTTCGGGTTGAGCTGTTCGATAGCGGACAAGGCCGCGGCCCGGACTTCATCTTGGGTGACGTGACCGTTGGCGATCAGCTCAGCCAGGCCCAGTGCATCGTATTCGGCGTATTCAGCGCTTTTCATCACATTTCTCCGAGCCAATTGCCTGGCAAAAGCGTTATGATTTACTCGTCGGTATCGAGTGATACTGATTGGTATAGTAAGATACCGTCGAGTATCGATGTCAAGCGGAGAGCATCATGCGGCCCGAACGTATTCCCCAGTTAGCCCCCAAAGAAAGGATTCTCGATGCTGCCGAGGCGCTGTTTTTCAGCGAGGGCATCAGTCGGGTGACGGTGGATGCCATCGCGGCGAAGGCCAAGTCGACCAAGATGACGGTGTACCGGCATTTCGATTCGAAAGACGCGCTGGTGCTTGAATGGCTACGTTTGCTCGTCGAGAAATATGCCGAGGTCTTCGAGGCGCTGTCGGCGCAACACATCGACGATCCCAAGGCGCAGATTCTCGGGTTTGCCGAGTTCATCGCCCACGACCTTTCGGCGTCGTCATACAGGGGCTGTCCATTCACCAATTCGCTGGCGGAAATACCCGAGCCGGCCAATCCCGCCCGCGTTCTGATCGAGGAACATAAAAAGCGTCAGTTCTTGCGATTGGTCGCGCTCTGTGAAGAGGCTGGCCTGCCCGAGCCGGACGAAGTGGCAATGGAGCTCACGTACCTGATGGAAGGGGCCCAGGTCGTTGCGCAGAACAAAAGCATCGAGGACGTCGGCGCAAACCTCATGACGATGGTTCGGAAAAAAATTGCTGGATAAACCGAGAGACATGACAGCGTGAAAAGAATCATTCGAGTCGATGATCTCCAAGTATTCGTGACCACGACGGATGCCGGAAGCTTTTCAGCGGCAGCACGGTTGCTGGACATCTCTCCGGCATTGGCCAGCGTCGCGGTGCAACGACTCGAGGCCAGCCTGGGGGTGAGGTTGTTCGTGCGGTCCACCAGGCGGCTGCGTTTGTCGGATGACGGCGAGCGGTACCTGAGCCACGCGCGGCAGGCGCTGGAGGCCTTGGAAAATGGGGAGCTTGCCCTGGCCCAGGGGCGCGATGAAATTTCCGGGACGCTGCGCTTGTCCATGCCCTCGGACATCGGCCGCAACCTGCTTCTGCCATGGCTGGATGAGTTCCAGCAGTTGCATCCCAAGGTCCTGTTGCAGTTGCGCGTCAGCGACCAGGTGGCTGATCTGTTTACCGAACACCTGGATGCGAGCATTCGTTATGGCCAGTTGGCTGATTCAAGTCTCGTGTCCCTGGCGCTCGCGCCGTCCAACAGACGGACGGTGTGTGCCTCGCCCGACTACATTGCACGTCATGGCCGCCCAGAAACACCCGGCGAGCTGAGCAGGCATAATTGCCTTCGTTATGTGATGGGCGAGCAGACCTTCGAACGCTGGAGTTTCCAGACGCCGCAGGGGGTGGAAACCGTCCAGGTGCTGGGCAACCGCATCAGCGATGACGCTGACATCGTCAGGCGTTGGGGGGTGTCGGGACTTGGCGTCGTCTACAAATCCAAGCTCGATGTGATGGACGATATCCGCAGCGGGCGCCTGGTGGAAATCTTCCCGCCGGACTATGGCCAGCCCGCGCCGCTGCAACTGGTGTGCGCCCACCGGACCTCGCTGACGCCGGCGGTCCAGGTGTTGAGGGCGTTCCTGGTGGCGCGTTTAGAGCGTTACATCAGCGGGTGAGCGACCGCGCTGCAGCGCATGCCCTGGCTACCGAACGGCCATGGTATGCGCTTCGCGGCCGCCGGCCCCGGACAATCAGGTCAGCCCTGGTCCTCGACGCGTAACAACACCCGGGTCACCCGCCGCTCTTCCACCTCGACGACCGTCATGCTCCATTGCTCCCAACGCAGGCTATCGCCGATGATGGGCAGACGGTCCAGCAAGCTCATCACCAAGCCGGCGAGCGTTTGGTAGTCCTCCGTCGCTTTCGCCTGGAAGCCGATATGTTCGCGGACCTGGCTGAGATTCAGGGCGCCGCTGACCAAAAAACCTCCCTCCTGGGCAACGATGTTCGGACCCTCGATTTCACTGGCATCGGGCAGTTCCCCGGCGATGGACTCGAGAATGTCAGTCATGGTCAACAGGCCGACGAAATCACCGAACTCGTTCACCACGAAGGCGATGTGGGTTGACTCCTTACGCATTTGTTCCAGTGCGTTGAGGATCGTGAAACTGTCCAGCAGGTTGATGGCCTTGCGCGCCATGGTTTCCAGATTCGGCGGGTTGCCCGCCAGCATTTCCTTAAGCAGCTCTTTCTTGTGGACGAAGCCCAGGGGTTCGTCCACGCGACCTTCGCGGATCAACGGCAAGCGTGAATACGACGAATGCATCAGTGTCGTACGTATTTCTTGCGCAGTGTTCGCCAGGTCAAGGTGATCGATCTGCGCGCGATGAGTCATCACGCTGCGTATCGGGCGCTCCGCCAATTGCAGCACGCCACTGATCATCACCCGTTCCCGTCGATGGAAAACCTGTTCGGGTTCTTCGCCGGCCAACATGTCGGCTATTTCCTCGCCGACCTCGTCGGGGCCGAGCTTCTGGCCGCCCAGCAAGCGCATCACCGCGTGGGCGGTACGCTCGCGCATCGGCCGCAGACCCTGCAGGCTTTTCTTGCGCCGCGAGCGTGCCAACTGGTTGAACAATTCGATCAGGATCGAGAAGCCAATCGCGGCGTACAGATAGCCCTTCGGAATGTGGAAGCCCAATCCTTCGGCGGTGAGGCTGAAGCCAATCATCATCAGGAAGCCCAGGCAGAGCATGATGACGGTCGGATGACTGTTGACGAAGTGGGTCAGCGGCTTGCTCGCGATCATCATCAAGCCGATGGAGAAAATCACCGCGATCATCATGACCGACAGGTGCTCCACCATGCCCACGGCGGTAATCACCGCATCCAGGGAAAAAACCGCGTCCAGCACCACGATCTGCGCGACGATGGGCCAGAACAACGCATAGGCAGCATTGCCGGAGCGTTGCGCCACGTGGCCTTCGAGGCGCTCATGCAGTTCCATGGTTGCCTTGAACAACAGGAACACACCGCCGAACAGCATGATCAAGTCTCGGCCCGAGAACGTCTTGCCGAAGATTTCGAACAGCGGGTTGGTCAGGGTCACCATCCACGAAATGCTCGCCAGCAGGCCCAGGCGCATCAGCAATGCCAGGGACAAGCCGATGACACGGGCACGGTCGCGTTGTTCGGGGGGAAGTTTATCGGCCAGGATGGCGATGAAGACAAGGTTATCGATGCCGAGCACCAGCTCCAGCACGATCAACGTCAGTAGGCCCAGCCAGGCCGTGGGATCAACGATCCATTCCATGGTTTATTTGCTCCCTCGACCGGTCAGTGCGAGGGCAAGAGGCTGCGACGAGCCTGCCCAGGGCGCGGCGACGGGGGAGAGGCGGTTGTTCGTTGAACGGCGACTGGGGGGTTCCTGAAGGGTTTTCATACAGACCTGAGGTTAAATGGGGAAGAAATCCTACAATGGTTTCCAGCGTTTCCCACGAGACGATTTATTACAGGATCTGACGAAGCAACGGCGAAGCGCAGCAAACCGTGTGGTTTTCATGGCGGGTCGGGCCAACGTCAAACTAGCGAAATAAGTGCACGGCCAAGCCAACAAGCCCACAGCCGAGCAATACCTGGATCACGCCACGCTTGAAGCGAAACAACGCAATCGCCGCCCCGATCGCTATCAACGCCGAAGGCCAGTCGAGGCTGCCGCTGAACCCGGTTGGCCAGAGCACGTGGTAACCAAAGAAACACGCCAGGTTGAGGATGACCCCGACCACCGCCGCGGTGATGGCGGTCAGCGGCGCGGTGAACTTGAGCGCGTTGTGAGTCGATTCCACCAACGGCCCGCCCGCGAGAATGAACAGGAAGGAGGGCAGGAAGGTGAACCACGTCACCAACGCTGCCGCAACGGCACCGGCCAGGAACACTTGATCGGCGCCAAACACTTGCGAGACATACGCCCCGATGAAACCTACGAAAGCCACGACCATGATCAGCGGCCCGGGGGTGGTTTCGCCGAGCGCAAGGCCGTCGATCATTTGAGTCGGAGTCAACCAGCCGTAATGGCTGACCGCGCCTTGGTAAACATAGGGAAGCACCGCATACGCACCACCGAAGGTCAGCAGCGCGGCCTTGGTAAAGAACCAACTCATCTGGGTCAGCGTGCCTTCCCAACCAAACAGCGCGGTCAGGGCGGCCATTGGCAAGGCCCACAGCACGGCGCCAATCAATCCCAGCAATGCCAGCCTTGGCCAACTGAACCGGGCATGCTCGGGCGTGGGTGTCTCGTCATCGATCAGGGCCGGGCCGAATGACTTGTCGGCGGCGCTGTGCCCACCAACCTGGAATTTTCCTGGTGCCAGGCGGCCAACGATGTAACCGATCAGCGCCGCACCCAGCACAATCAGCGGGAACGGAACATTGAAAGCGAAGATCGCCGTGAACGAGGCGGCGGCGATGGCCCAAAGCCAATTATTCTTCAACGCCCTGGAGCCGATTCGATGCGCCGCCTGCACGACGATCGCGGTCACTGCTGGCTTGATCCCGTAGAACAGGCCGGCCACTACCGGAACTTCACCAAAGGCGATGTACACCCAGGACAAGACGATCAGGATGAAAAGAGAGGGCAATACAAACAGGGCGCCGGCGATTACGCCGCCCCAGGACCGATGCAATAGCCAGCCGATGTAGGTCGCCAACTGCTGGGCCTCCGGCCCGGGAAGCAACATGCAATAGTTGAGGGCATGAAGAAAGCGTCGCTCGGAGATCCAGCGCCGTCGCTCGACCAACTCCTGATGCATGATCGAAATCTGTCCCGCTGGGCCGCCGAAGCTGATGAAGCCCAGCTTCAGCCAGAACCAGAAGGCGACGCGCAAGCTGATCGGTTCAGGTCTCGCAGGATCATTTTCAAGGGCAGATTCGGCAAGCTTGGGGTTCATGGGCGATAGCTTGGAAAAATGAGGATGCCGCTACAGTATCGGCTGCATATGAAATTGAAAGCTATTTGTCGCAAGCCGGTGAAAGGTCATCGCCTCCCACCGGCAGCGGTCATTCAAGCGCCGCCGACGGCCTCGCGAACGAAGTCTTCATAGCTGCGCAACGGACGGCCCAGAATGGCTTGGAGTCGCTCCACCGTTCCTGCCTCGGCTTGCATGCCGAACGCCTGGATACCGGCCATCATCAGGCGCATGTCGTAGGCCAGCCAGCCAGGGCCGAACGACGCCATCTGGGTTTCGAAGGCGGCCACGTCGTCACCGCCATAAACCACCTCCCGGCCCAACGCCGAACCCCAGGTTTGCGCCACGGCTGCGCCAGTCAGGGCCCGGGGGCCGACCAGTTCCAGCGTGAGCCGTTCGAGGGCAGCGGGAGCCCGGTCGCGTCGCAGCAATTCGGCGACGGCGATGTCGGCGATGTCTCGCGCATCGATCATCGAGACCCCGGCCGAGCCGATCGGCATCGGGTATACGCCATAGTCCTGGATGGTCTGCCGGACCATGAGCTCGTTCTGCATGAAATACGCCGGACGCAGGATGGTCGCCGGCATGTCGAGGCTTTCGAGCATGCGCTCCACCGTATGCTTGCCGGTGAAATGCGGGACATTGGTGAACCTGTCGGCATGTATCACCGACAGGTAGACGATGCGCTCGATACCGGCTTCACGCGCCAGGTTGAGTGTGATCAAGGCCTGTGTCACTTCGTCCGGCGTGACGGCGTTGAGTAGAAACAACGTGCGTACTGACGCGAGCGCGGCGCGCATCGAGGCTACGTCGGTCAGGTCGCCAACGACTTCCGTCACGCCAACCGGGAAGTCGCGCTTGCCGGGCTGACGCACCAGGGCCTTCGCTTCGGCGCCTTTCTCGGCAAGTCGTGTGGTGATGAGAGAACCGATGGTGCCCGTGGCGCCGGTGATCAAGATGCTCATGTGAATCTCCTGTCGCTGATATCAAGGAATGGCATTGCAGTGACCAGACGATAGGGCGTTGCGGGGATAAAACGAAGGAGCCAGAATGCAAACACCTCGTTTCAAAAATGGAACAACATGAACCTGAATGCGCTCATTGATTTCGCGCTGGTCGCCACCAACGAAGGATTGGGCAAGGCAAGCCGCGCGAGCGGCCGGTCGAAAGCCACCTTGTCGCGGCGCATCGCCGAATTGGAGGAACAGCTGGGCGTCAGGCTGATCGAGCGTAGCGCCCGTGGCCTCAAGCTTACCGAAGCCGGCGAAATGCTGATTGCCCGGACCGAAGGGCCGCTGGGGGAGGTGATCGAAGCCATGACGGCGACCCAGGAAGGCGTGTCGACGCCTAACGGACGCTTGCGGGTGGCGGCGCCGGTCCTGTTTTCCCAATTGACGATGGGGCGCATTGGCGCGGATTTCTGCGCGGCCTATCCGCAGGTGACGATCGATGTGCGGGCGGAGGACCGCCTGGTGGATCTCGTCGAGGAACAATTCGACGTCGCCATCCGAGTCAACCCAAGCCCGGACAGCAATCTCGTCGGACGTTGCTTCGCCAAGGACCGGTTGGTGGTCGTGGCCGCGCCTGGCGTGGCCAAGCCTGAACCCGGAGCGGTCAGGCCTGTCCCCAGTATCGTGCCTTCCAATTTCCAGCCGACCCACTGGAATCTCGATGATGGGCGCTTGATCCTGGAGCCCATCCCCAAGCTGTGGTTCTCTTCCTACCTGATGATTCGCGACGCCGCGGTCGCCGGTGGGGGCGCCGCGCTGCTTCCGAAATCGATTGCCTGGAATCAATTGGCCCGCGGCGAGTTGGTCCAGTGGGGGATGGTCGCAAGCGCCGAACGACAGTTGTGGGTCCTGCACACCTCCAGGCGCCTGGCGGCGCCGAAGGTTCGCGCGTTTGTGGACTTCCTGTGCGCCCGTTACCCGGATATGTCACTGACACTGGAAGGATAACGGAGCGGTTTGCGCCCACTCAAGGTAAGGGCTGTTCCTTGACCTTGGTTGAAACGACCGCGTCGTAACCGCCCGGGCTCTGCACTTCGTCGGAGACCCATAACCGCTCGCTGCGGCATTTGTATTTCACGCCTTTGCGCGGTGCCATGACTTGCGCGCTTTCAATACACATCTGTCTGGATGCATAGGTCGGCCCGGGGTTTCGCTCTTCCACACAGCCTTCCATGCCACTACAGATCCTCATGACAAGAAAATAGACAGTCATCATCCTAATGTTGCTCCAGCGAGCGATGCGGTTGGTTACGTCCTGTGTCAGCGCGGTTTTAGCGCCTGAACGCACAGCGATCATGAGGCGGATGATGAGCCCGCTCACAAATCTTCAGCAATGGGACATCAGTGCCATCTGTCGGAAAAATGGCGCTTCATATAAAAGTTTTTATAGGGAGGTTTTTGGTGACGGATTGTTGACGTCACGGAGGGCGTCATGTCGCGCTTTTTCCCGTCCCTTGAAGCGATGGCTGGGAAGAGCCACGGGCGGGACAAACGGCCGTTTTGAACGTGTTGCCATGTGCGCTTCGAGCGCCTTCGAACAGATATTTGTACTTGATTTTTTTCTTCGTTAGTTATGCAGGATAAACACGATTAATCATCAAAAGTTATCTTGCGGTAGCCTTCCGAGAGCATTAATTCGCAGGGCTATATGGACAAAATCTGTCCACTTGTCAACGTAATTGCAGCCCCTATTATTGGCGCACTGAGTCGCCAAGAAGAGGGTGTCATGAAGCAGTTATTTGAAGGTTGTGTAAAAGTGATTGTCCCCTGTGGTTCATTGGGAGCGGGTGTACGAGAAGAAGAAATTGCTTATGGGCTGGCGGCGGGGGCGCAAGTAATTGCCACGGACGCGGGTTCAACCGACAGCGGCGCGGCTTATCTTGCCCTTGGCAAATCGAAGAATAACCGAGGCGCGGTCAAGCGCGACCTGACTATTCTGATGAAGGCCCAGGCGCAATCCGGCGTGCCGATTATTGTCGGGACTTCGGGGCAGGCGGGCGGCGATCTGAATCTTGATTGGACGCGTGATATTGCCTTGGAAATTGCCGGGGAGTTGGGTGTGTCACCAAAGATTGCGCTCATTTATTGTGAGCAAGACAAGCAAACCATTAAAAAGCTGAACGCTGAAGGTCGTATCAAACCATTGCCGCCCCACGCCGAGTTGGACGACGCGACAGTGGACGCCTGTGAGCACATTGTCGCTGCCCTAGGGGTTGAACCCTTCCTCGCCGCGCTGGATGCGGGCGCCGATATCATATTGGCCGGCCGTTCGACCGACACAGCCGTCATAGGCTGCTATCCCATTTGGAAAGGCGCGCCATGGGGGCCGTCCTGGCATGCCGGCAAGACAGGTGAATGCGGCGTGCAATGCGCCGTCAACCCGACGCTAGGGTCGGGGATCCTGCTCAGTGTTGACGCGAACGGCTTCGAAGTCGAGCCGTTGAGCCTGGACAACCAGTGCACGCCCCATAGCGTATCGGCCCATATGCTCTACGAAAACAGTGACCCGTTCCGGTTGTTGGAGCCCGGCGGAATCTTGAACGTGGCCCAGGCGCGCTACACCGATTTGAATGGGCGCGCTGTTCGGGTAGAAGGCTCGCAATGGGAGCCGATGCCTTACACCATGAAGTTGGAAGGCGCTGCCGCCGGTTTGTACCAAACCATCATGCTGGTGGGCATCCAGGACCCCGATGTGCTAAAGGACATCGATGGTTTTCATGACCGTTTGCTGGACGCGCTATATAAGAGAACACGTCAGTCGATTCCCGCTGAAGAGTTGGGCGAGTTTCATATTTCCCTGCGCATGTACGGGTGGAATGGCGTGACCGGTGTCAAACCCACAGCCGGAACGTTACCGCCACCGGAAATAGGGATGTTGTTTGTCGCCACGGCTGCAACGCAGGAAATGGCCAATACCATTGCCCAGGCGTGTAATCCGTACTTCTTCCATTATCCAAGCGTGATGGGTAAGGAGTTGCCTTCCTATGGGTTTGCCTTTACACCGGCCGATATACCTCGCGGGCAAATATTCGAGTTCAAGTTGAATCACGTGGTGCAACTTGAGAATCCCCTCGAATTGGTTCGTTTGAAGTGGATTGATCTGTCGGACACCACAATAGCTGTGAAGGAACTTGCACAATGACTAAGTTGCGTGATGTATGCCGGCACGTCCGATCCAAACAAGCGGGGCCGTTCTGGGTTACGTTCGATATCTTTTTCAACGGACGCGAGAATTTCGAACGTTATTCCAATTGCGCGGCACTCTCGCCGGCTCAATTCGCAACGCTCTACGGCACCGACCCGGAACGGGTCAAGCGGATCCCGGTGCCGGATCTGGAAATGGTCAAGATCTCCTATCCCCGTGCGACGCCCCAGGGCGGAATGGTCGAGCGCGACATGCACGCCGGCCAGCAATACGTCCGTCTGCTTGACGTGATCGTCGACTGAGGCCGGGCGCCCGCTCGAGCCTTGATTTGTGTGCCTCATGGACGAGGACCGACCCCCTGTTTACCCGAGGTAACTATGACGGACCCGACCGTTGCGATGCGCCTTGCGCGATATGCCCATGAATTTCGTAGCCAACGCCTGCCCGAAGACATCATCAAACTGGTACGCCAGCGTTTCATCGACAGCCTGGCGTGCATACTGGGCGCCTACGGGAGTGACCCGGTCAAGGCTGCCCTCTGTTACGCCGCTGCAAACACGGCGCAATCATCCAGCGTATTCGGCACCAACCTCAGAACAACGACGGAAATCGCAGCTTTCGCCAACGGCTTGATGGTTCGTTTCCTGGACTACAACGATGGCTACATGGGCCTGGAGCCCGGCCATCCGAGCGATAACATCCCGGCCTGCCTGGCGGTGGCGCAAGCCGAAAACGCATCCGGGGCTGAGTTGGTCTCGGCCATCGTCCTGGCATATGAGATCCAAATGCGCTTGCAGGATGTGGCGAGCCTGAACAAGCGTGGCTGGGACCACGTGAACTACATCAACGTCGCGATGGCGGCGGCGGCTTCCAACTTGATGAAGCTGGACGTGGCGCAGACCGAGCAAGCGATCAACATCGCCCTGAGCGGGCATTTGGCGATGCGGCAAGTGCGCAGCGGGTCGTTGTCCGACTGGAAGGGCTGTTCCGCGGCCAATGCCGCTCGCAACGCGATTTTCGCAGCGCAACTGGCGCGCCATGGCATGACCGGGCCGTCGCCGATCTTCGAAGGCGAGATGGGCTTCTTCAAACAGATTAGCGGACCGTTCGACCTGGACATCAGTCGTTTCGGCACGCCCGGCAACGGCGACTACGCGATACGGCGCTCGCTGACCAAGACGTTTCCCACCAATGGCGAATTGCACACGGCCGTCTGGGCCGCGCTGGATATCCGCAAGCGGATTGACGGTGTGCAGGACATTGCCGCCATTTCAATCGAAACGTCTGAATTCAACCGTCGGGTCCTCGCCGATACCCCAGAGAAATGGCTGCCGAAAACCCGCGAAACGGCTGACCACAGCCTGCCTTACAACGTCGCCCGGGCCTTGCTCGATGGCGATATCACGGTCGGCTCGTACGCCGCAGAAAAGATCGCCGACCCCGCAGTGATTGCCTTGATGAAGAAAGTCAGCGTCGTCGAAGATCCGGCGCTCACCGCGCTGTTTCCGCGGCACCTTGCCAACCGTGTTTGCGTAACCCTGAAATGCGGCGAGCTGGTCGTGAGCGAGATGATCACCGGTCCCGGTTCGGTCGAAACGCCAATGACCGATAGCGACTTCGAGCGCAAGTTCCGGCGCATGGCGATGCCGCATCTCGATGCATCGGCACAGGCTGCGGTGCTTGGATTCGTGGCGGGGCTCGAGCATCAAACCGAGTTCGAGACATTGTTTGCGGCGATGGTTGCCTCCTAGGGTCGCCAGCGCCCCAATGGCATCGCCAACGAATGCCCCAATCAGCGGCGTCCGGTATCGGTCGCCGTTGGCAGCGTCCCGGTGTAGCGAGCGCGAGGGCGGCCCTCGTGGTGTTGGTTGTATTGCTCGCTGGCGTGGGCGATCCAGCCGATGGATCGACCTACGCCTCCCAATGAAATTTCCTGCCCGCGCAATCCCAGTTTCCTGCCGATGAAGCTCACCATGAGAATGAATTCCGGTGGGTACGACACGAGCTCCGAGGCCACCGAGAAGGCTTTTTGCAGCTTGATGAACTCACTGTCGCCATCAAAGGCAGCCGTGAGCGCCGCCAAAAGATTGCTGGCACGCGGGTCGTTGATCGAGTGGACATTGGGACCGAACCCAACAATGTGTCCGTCCTGGTTGTAGCGCTGCAAGATCGGTCGCGTAGGGTCCACGGCGGTACAAATCTCTTCGATCATCCGACTGGCGGCTTCATTCCTGCCATAGGCGATTTTATGGCCCCGTGCGGCGGCGAGTGCAGCGATGACCGCGTAGTACGGAGTGGCGCCGGTGGTGGCGGCGACGCGGACGCTGTGGGTGGTGTGATCCAGCTCATGGTCGATACTGAGGATCAACAGGCGCCGGATCAGATCGGCGTGGGCCGGCGGGGCGCCGCACGACTGGGTGATGAACTCATGCAGGGGTTGCGTACTCGGTTCGGTCGCCCCCACGACCAACGCGGCAAACCACCTCACGACATCGGCGCCTGTACGGGCGTAGCTGTCCGGGGAAAGGTCGAACGCTTTGGGATTCTCTCGCTGGACCAAGGGGAAAAGCGCGATGGCTTTTTCCTGGGCAGACATGTGCTCGTAAATCTGCAACAGCTTGGCGCTGTCCTTCGGGGTGCGAGGCAGCGAATCGCCGAACGCCGAAGGCACCTGCCAGATCAACTCGGCCACCTCTTCGACGGTGGCCCGGTCCGCGAGCTCGACGACGTCATGGCCACGATAAAACAGCCCATCATCGGTAATCAGCGTAATCGCACTGTCCGAGGGCGATGAGCGCTTCGCCACGGGTTTCTCCGCCGCCGGGACCTTCACCAGCCGCTGAATATCCTCGGCCCAATAGCGACGCTTGGGCGTCCCGGCGATTTTGATGGAGCGGATATTCTTGCGACTGACGTAGGCGTACAACGTCGGCAGGCTGATCCGGAGCAGGGCGGCTGCCTCGTCTGCCGAGAGGTAAAGGCCTTCTTGTTCTGGCATGACGGGCCCACTCGGGTGATTGGAAGTCGTACATGTTTATTAGATATGCAGTCAGGTCGTCAATGTGTATTGGTGGATAAATTTCAACACGTGTTTTTTAGACGACCGATGGCGGGATAGGCCCGATTAAGCCGGGATGTTGACGAAAAAAATCAAGATTTACAGCGTTTCAGCCCCTATGTAGATTTCGGCTGCGCAAGAGTTGTTCACATTGATTTTTCGATGCATCGATAACAATAAAAACGAAAAGGTGAAACGCATGGCTTGGTTAGGTTTCGCAATGGTCGTCACGTTTATGGCCTTGATCATAAGCAAACGACTTTCTGCTGTGACGGCACTCATCCTTATTCCGGTTGCCTTCGGGCTGGCCAGTGGGGCAGGACCGGAACTGGGCGCGATGGTGATGAACGGCGTCAAGCAAGTTGCGCCCACCGCGTTGATGCTGATGTTTGCAATCCTGTATTTCGCGATCATGTTCGACGCCGGGCTCTTCGAACCTGCCGTGAGGAAAATCCTGCGCCATGTAGGAAATGATCCTCTTAAAGTCGTACTGGGCACTGCATTGCTGGCCACCGTCATCTCCTTCGACGGCGATGGCGCAACGACTGTGCTGATCGTCACGACGGCGTTCCTGCCGCTTTACCTGCGGCTGGGGATGAACCCGCTGATCCTGGCATTGATGCTTTTGCTGACGAACACCGTGGTCAATCTCATCCCTTGGGGAGGACCGATCGCCCGCGCCGCCAGCGCCCTTCACCTTGATGTGGCAGAAATGTTCCTGGGGCTGGTGCCGGCGATGCTGGTGGGGCTTGCCTATGCGTTTGCCGTGGCGTTCTGGATAGGCCGCAAGGAGCGGCGCCGCTTGGGATGGACGCCCGGCACCCAGGACGCAGCACCGCAGGAGGTCGCTTTGCCGACCGTACACGCCGAAACCCATCGGCCGAAACTCTTCTGGGTCAACCTGGTGCTTACCGCGGGGCTCATGTACTCCATGGCCACAGGGCTGGCACCCTTGCCGTTGCTGATGATGGTGGGTTTTTCCCTGGCGCTGCTGATCAACTATCCACGCTTGGCGGAGCAGAAGGCTAGAGTCGCGGCTCACTCGGAAAGTGTGCTGATGGTCATCGCGCTGATATTTGCCTCAGGTGCGTTCACCGGCATCTTGTCCGGCACCGGGATGGTTGATGCCATGTCAGGGAAGATCGTCCAGCTGATTCCCGACGGCGGTGGCCAATACTTCAGCATCATTACTGCGCTGGTGGCCTTGCCGCTCAATTTCCTGCTGTCCAATGACGCGTTTTTCTTCGGCATCTTACCGGTGCTGGGGGCCGCGGCTGCCGAATATGGCATCGACCCGATGCATATCGCTCGCGCGTCGGTGCTGGGGCAGCCGGTGCATGCATTGAGCCCATTGGTTGCAGCGGTCTATCTCATCAGTGGAATCATCAAGCGCGACATGGGCGACATGCAACGCTATTGCCTGCTCTGGGCGATCGGCAGCAGCGTTGTCCTGATTGTAACGGCAGTTATTACCCGGGCGATTTATTAATTAATTAGTTCGCTGCGCCGAAGTTCAAAGGACGCCAGTTCGCGTCTGCTCACGTCAAAATAAAAATAATAGAGAGGTGGTCGATGAAATCGATTAACGCCGTCGCTATGACGTTCCTGTCGACATTGTTAATGTCTGAAGTTTGCCTTTCGGCAACCATCAGTGATCCTGACAGGTTCCAGCATGAAGGGAAGTTGAATGCTTATCTTCGTTCGGTCTATATCAATACGCGTATCGCCAACGATTTGATCGAAGATCGCTTTGGCGGTTTTCCGGACGGTGCCGAGCTGGGTGGCACAGGCGTCGGTGCGATCCTGGATTACAACTCCAGTTATTGGGCCGGGGTTGTAGGGATTGATGCCTCTTTGTATGGCGTGGCAATGATCGATTCAAAAGACAATGGCCGGGACCTGTTCGACGATACTGACGGCACCAACGGTGGATTTGCCAAAGTTGGACAGAGTTATTTCAAGTTGCGTTACGAGGGCAACGGCTGGAATGCCGATTCCCAAGTAGGTCGGGGGCGGTTCGACGCCGGAACGTTGGTCACGCTGGACACTCGGATCGTGCCCGGCTCCTACCAGGGAGGCCGCGCCCATTTGAACTTCACCGAGATGGGGATCGGTCCGCTTCCTGGCACGTTGGGGTTCGAAACCGCCTACATCAACCGCACCTCGCCTCGGGACAGGGAAGACTTCGAGCACCTGCTGAGCCAGACGGGCGAGGAAATCAAGGATCTGTATACCTACGGCATCAATTACGACTTGAAAGCTGTCGAGCTGGGTTACGCCCACGGGGTGGCGCGGGACTTCAATGAAAACACCCGTTATGGGCTGACATTAAAAGCGCCGCTGGGCGACAAAGCCGGTGTGGTATTGGACACCCAATATTATGAGTTCCAGAAAGCTGGGCGAATCTGGGAGCGTGACTGGGAGGCGGGTGAGGCGGCTTACGATGATGACGCGACATGGTTGAATATCAACCTGGGTTTATTGCTCGATAAACTTCGCCTGGGTCTTTCTTTTTCCGAGACCCAGGCAAAGTTGAGCAACGGGCAACTGGGTTATGCCTACTTCGACCACGGCGATAATGTTGACGGCCGGATGGATGCCTGGACACGCTCCGGCAATGATTTCAATAACGACGGTGAGCGAACCTGGCAGATTGGCGCCGAATATGACTTGAGCGGGCATTCTTTATTGGGCGCTTCGCTGGATGGTTTCAAGGTCATGACTATTTATAAACAAGGTGAGTTTGATGCGACCGACCCGTTCAGCGGTCGACGCACCGACGTGACCGAGCGACAAAATGAATATCGCCTCTACTATCGCTTTGACGAAAAAGAATACGCAGGACTTTCCGTGGGGCTGATTTATATCAACTACCGGATTAACCAGGACTTCGTCGCACTGGTTTCCGCTCAACCCGATAACGTGGTGAGCGGTTCGGAAGCGCGGGTCTATCTGGACTACGCATTTTAGAAGTTCAACCGCTCTATCGAGAGGCTCGAGATGTCTACACCTCGTCATAAAATAGTGGTCACACAGCGATTCTTCGATGCCATGGCGACCGACTTCCTGAAGAGCCGCGGCTGTGATGTAGTCGTCGCCGACCTGGCGCCCGGGCAAGCGGACGGCGACCTGAGTGAACAGCAACTGACCGACATCTTGAAGGACGCTGATGGCTGGATCGTCGGGCACGCGACTATCACGTCCAGCCTGTTGGGCTCGCTCCCGCGCTTGCAGGTCATCGCCCGTCGCGGTGTGGGTTACGAACGGGTTGATACGGCGGCGGTGGTAGCGGCGGGGAAGGTCGCGACCATAGCGATCGGCGGCAACGACGCAAGCGTCGCCGACCACACCGTGGCATTGATGCTCGCTGTGTGCCGCCAACTCAAACGCTGCCAATCGGGATTGTCCGCAGGGGATTGGTCGATCCCCCTGGGCGGCGATTTGTACCGCAAGAAGGTGGGCGTCGTCGGGATGGGGCGGATCGGCCGGGGCGTTCTGCAGCGCTTGTCCGGGTTTGAAGTTACACCGTTGATTTTTACCCCTGATCCTCACAAAACACAGCTCGACGGTATCGCCTACGGTAAATTCGTTGGTCTGGAAACGCTGCTCGAGGAAAGCGATTTCGTCACCCTTCATGCGCCTCTCAATCCTCAAACCCAAGGGTTGATCGACGAGCACGCATTGAGACTGATGAAGGGGTCCTCGGTATTGATCAACACCGCGAGGGGCGGGTTGGTGCGCGATGCGGATCTGCTCTGCGCGCTGCGGGAGAACCGGTTGGCAGGGGCGGGGCTCGATGTCTTCGAAAGCGAGTCTGACCCCACGCTTTTACCTGTGACCGAACGATTGATCCAACTGCCGAACGTGGTCGTGACGCCCCACGTCGGGGCCTCCACGGTCGAGGGGCTCAATCGCACCAACCTGATTGCCGCCCAGTGCGCGGTGGCCGTCCTGCAAGGGCGCAGCCCGCCCAGCCATTGCGTCATCGCGGACGGACGACGACCCGCCGGCACGCAGGTGTGGCCATGAGTCGTAGCGAAAACCCGTCGCCGGAGTCACGCCCGCCGGTTCATCCCGACTTGCTCGCGGTGGCGACGTCGCTGCGCCAACAGGGCCTGCTTCCGATTGTCCAGGGCGATGTGCAGAGCGTCCGGGGCCAGTTGGAGCGGATCAATGCGTGGGCGGCGCACCGCAGCGTGCCCCTGAGCTACGAGCGCACGCTGGGCTTTTGCGTCAACGGTCGAACGGTTCCCTGTAAGCTTTATTGGCCGGAGGGCGATGAGACGCCTTGCTTGATGTTCTACTGCCATGGCGGCGGATTTCGCCATGGTTCGCTGGCCGGCTGGGACGCGCCGCTGCGTCAGTTGGTTCGCGACAGTGGCCTGGCGGTGCTCTCCATCGACTACGCGTTGTCGCCGGAGCATCGCTTTCCCGTGGCGTTCAACGAGGTGGTAGCGATCGTCAGCCGTGTCATCAAGCTCGGGGCAATCACCGACTGCCCAGTGCGCGGCTATGCCCTGGGCGGCGATTCGGCGGGCGCGAACCTGGCCCTGGGCGCGGCCATTGCGCTGCGTGACGCGGGGATCGATGCGCTGCGCCAGCTGTTGCTGTTCTACGGCAGCTACTCGCGGGACATGACCTCCAACTCGTGGCAACGGTTGGGCGGATACGCAGGGCAGAATCTGTCGGTCGAAACCATGAGCGCCTATTGGGCCAGCTATCTGGCCGATGATGAGGACGACTGGCGGGTGCAGCCAATCACGGCTGACCTGACGGACCTGCCGCCGACGCGATTGGTCGTTGGCGAGCTGGACCCGCTGCTGGATGAGAACCGAGCGTTGGCACAGCGGCTGAAAAACGCAGGCGTGACGGCGAGCCTGCAAGTCCTGGCGAACATGACCCACGGTTTTATCCGTTTCAACGAAGTGGCGCCCATCGCGCGCAACGTACTCGCTGCTCAGGGCAACGCGTTGCGCAAGGCGCTTTCCAATCAGGCGAACCTTCCATGAATGTTTTCCGAATCGCGGCCTTTGCATGGCCCTGCGTCGCGGCATCCGTTGGCATGGCCGTCGGTATGCTGCCTGTCGGGCCCGTTGCCGGGGATGTGCAGTTGTCGGCGTTTTATCGCTGGCCTGAGGCAATGCCCGAATCGCCGGGTACGCTGCTGCGAAACGAGCGCATGCCAGTGCAGGCACTAATGCCTGCCGCCGCGCAGGCGATACGCCTGCTCTACAGTTCGGTTGACGAACGCTGGCATTCCGGCCTCGTTCCGGTCAGCGGCGCGTTATACCTGCCGGCGGGCAATCCCCCCGCCGAAGGCTGGCCGCTGCTGGCCTGGGCCCACGGTACGCTGGGGATCGCCGATGCGTGCGCGCCCTCCTGGACCGGGCTGCGCGACCGTGACGCGGCGTACATCAATCGTTGGCTGGCGCGAGGGTTCGCGGTGGTCGTGACTGACTACCAAGGACTGGGCGGGCCGGGGCCGCATCCCTATACATTCTGGCAAGCCGAGGGACGTTCCGTTCTCGACTCGATTCGCGCTGCCCGCGCCATCAGACCAGGGCTGATCGCCCCTCGCACGTTCCTCGCCGGGCAATCCCAGGGCGGCGGGGCGGCGTTGGGCGCGGCGATACTTGCAACAACCTACGCACCCGAACTGCCTATCCTGGGGGCGATACTCACGGCGCCGAACAGCACGTTTCCCCAAGGCCCCATTGCGCTGCCGCCACGCCAATCCAACACCGTGTTCCTGGTCCTGGCGTCCGGTGGCCTGCGCGAAGACGGACCGCCAATCGAAACCATCCTGACCGCCAAGGGCCTCCAATTGCTGGACGTCGCCCGGCAGGGCTGTACCCGTGACATTGCGCTCAAATCCAAGGCGTTGCGGATCGGTTCGTTTGCAGAGCTGTTGACAATCACCCCCGAGGCATTGAACGCAGCGCGCATCCCGTCCACCGACATGCCGCAGGCTTCGATTGCGTTTGCGTTGTTCATCGCCACCGGCCAGGCAGATCAGACGATCACGCCAGAGCGGCAGTACGCGGTCGCGGCGGCGTTGTGCGCCGCCGGCAACCCCGTCACTTGGCGCACCTATAAAGGCCTGGGGCATGACGGGGTGTTGCACGGTTCGCTGGAAGATGCCTTCGCATTCGTCAGGGCCCGACTCGATGGGCAGGGCGATGGTTCGAATTGCGCCACCTTGCAAAGACCTGGTCCGCCGGGGGAGAGAGACGAAGGAGCGCTGTTCAACGACGACTGAGTGCTGAATAGACCTATGTGGCGAGGGAAGTTGCTCCCTCTCCACGGTTTTGGCGGGTTTGCCATCTCGCGAACCGTCCCAATGCAACGATTGCCAGGCCACGGCCTCATATGAGTCATAAGCGGCGCCCTGGATACCAGGCGCCGGGCCGATTTTCCTTATGACGGGTGATTGTTTTCATGACGATGGCTGAGAAAAACCATGTCGACTGGCTGGTGGAGCAATCGATGCTCAAGGCGGCGAGGCAGCGGGCCAAGCTTTACTCGGGACAAGGGCGCCTGTGGCAACAGCCCTTCGCACACACCCGGCCCCGTGACGCCTGCGCGCTATCCTCCGTTTGGTTCACCGCGTACCCGGCCTCCATCGTCACCCGGGAAGATGGCACGGTGCTCGACGCGCTGGGGGATGAAACCTTGTGGCATGCACTGTCGAAGATCGGCATCCAGGGCATCCACAACGGCCCCTTGAAAAGGTCCGGAGGCCTGCACGGCACTGAATTTACGCCGACGATCGACGGCAACTTCGACCGCATCAGCTTCGACATCGACCCGGAACTGGGCACCGAGGCCCAGTTGCAGGCATTGACACGCATGGCCGCTGCCCACAATGCCGTGGTCATCGACGACGTCATCCCGTCCCACACCGGCAAGGGCGCGGATTTCCGCCTGGCGGAGATGGCCTACGACGACTATCCAGGCCTCTACCACATGGTGGAGATCCGCGAGGAAGACTGGCCGCTGTTGCCTGAAGTCGAGGAGGGGCGCGACGCGCAGAATCTCACCGCGCAGCAGGTGGACGCCCTGCGCGACAAGCACTACATCGTCGGCCAGTTGCAGCGGGTGATCTTCTTCGAACCCGGCGTCAAGGAAACCGACTGGAGCGCAACCCCCGTCGTCATGGGTGTGGATGGCAAGCCGCGGCGTTGGGTCTACCTGCATTACTTCAAGGAAGGGCAGCCGTCGCTGAACTGGCTTGATCCAAGCTTTGCCGCGCAACAGATGATCATTGGCGATGCGCTGCACGCCATCGATTGCATGGGGGCGAAGATCCTGCGCCTGGACGCCAACGGTTTCCTGGGCGTCGAGCGCAAGCTCGATGGCACTGCATGGTCCGAGAGCCACCCGCTGTCGATCACCGGTAACCAGCTGCTCGGCGGTGCGATTCGCAAGGCAGGGGGTTTCAGTTTCCAGGAATTGAACCTGACGTTGGATGACATCGCCGCCATGTCCCACGGCGGGGCGGACCTGTCCTATGACTTCATCACGCGACCGGCCTACCAGCATGCCTTGCTGATGGGCGATACCGAATTCCTGCGCTTGATGCTGCGCCAGATGCACGCCTTTGGCATCGATCCGGGGTCGCTGATCCACGCGCTGCAAAACCACGACGAATTGACCCTTGAGTTGGTGCACTTCTGGACGCTGCACGCCCATGACACCTACCTCTACCAAGGCCAGACGTTTCCCGGCAACATCTTGCGCGAGCACATTCGCGAGCAGATGTATGAGCGCCTGTCCGGTGAACATGCGCCTTACAACTTGAGGTTCGTGACCAACGGCGTGTCCTGCACCACGGCCAGCATCATCACCGCCGCGCTGGGCATCCGCGACCTCGATGCCATCACCGCCGCCGATATCCAGCAGATTCGCCAGGTGCATCTACTGCTGGTGATGTTCAACGCCATGCAGCCGGGCGTGTTCGCCTTGTCAGGCTGGGATCTGGTGGGGGCATTGCCGTTGCCGGCGGAGCAGGTCGAGCATTTGATGCGCGACGGCGACACGCGCTGGATCCATCGCGGCGCCTACGACCTTGTAGACCTCAACCCGCAAGCGCCGATGTCTGCCGGGCAAATGCCCCGCGCCAGGACGTTGTATGGCAGCCTGCCGAGCCAATTGAAGGATCCGGATTCGTTCGCCTCGCAACTGCGCAGAATCCTGGCCGCGCGCCGGGCCTACGACATCGCCGCGAGTCGCCAGATATTGATTCCGGACGTTGAGCATCCAGGGTTGCTGATCATGGTCCATGAACTGCCGGCCGGCAAAGGCACGCAGATCACCGCGCTGAATTTCGGCTCGACGCCCATCACTGAAACCCTCCATCTGCCAGATATCGCGCCGGGACCGGTGGTGGACATCATCAATGAGCGAGTCGAAGGGGATCTCACGTCGGAAGGCGAGTTCACCATTACCTTGGACGCGTTCGAGGGGCTGGCGTTGCGGGTGGTGAGCAGTTCGCCGATGATCTGAGGCAGTCGAAGTCTTTGATCTGTGAGGAAGATTGAAAAGATAAATATCAATATGCCACTATTGTTAATGCCGCAGCTGCCGATATGAGCAGCATCGATTTTAATCATAGGGACTTGATACATGTCTTTTCGTACGCTTCGCACCCTCGCGACACTGACCGTTCTTGCCTGCCTGACCCTCACCGGTTGCGCCCACGTTCAACCGCCGGTACCGCTGGACCATCAATTCTGGGACGCCAAGGAGCCGACCATTGGCGTGGCGATCAACGTGGTGCCGGAGCCGGTGCTGGCGCTGACCGGCAATCAGGGGTTGCTGGACCTGGCCATCAATAAAGGCGTCAACAGCAAGCTCAGCGATAACGTTGAAAAATGGCAAGTACGCGACCTCAACACCTTGCCGGACGCCATCGTGGCCAAATTGCAGGCCAAGGGTTACAAGGCCAAGCGCATCAACGAGCCGGTGGACCTGACTAAATACAAGGAAGTCAGTTTCCGCGAAGGCTACACCACCCGTGACCTGACGCCGATCAAGGCCACCTACGGTGTCGATCGCCTGCTGCTGGTGAACGTGATGGGAACGGGCGCTACCCGCAGCTATTACAGCATCGTGCCGACCAGCGTCCCGATGGCGCAGGTGGGCGGGCAGGGCATGGTGGTCGATCTGGCCGACAACCGGCTCCTGTGGTTCAAGCCTTTCTCCGTTGTGCAGGCAGCCCAGGGCGAGTGGGACGAACCGAACTACACCAATCTGACCAACGCCTTTTACCAGGCGATGGACACGAGTCGCCAGCAAATGATCACACCGTTCGAGCAATGAAGCGCGGATTGATAGCGCTCGGCTCGGTGGCCTTGCTGATAGTGGCGGGTTGCGCGCAGAAGCCAGCCCCGCCGGCCGGTTTCAAAACGCTGGACGCGGTGTCCTATGTCCAGACCCACGGGGTGAAGGTTGACCTGCAACTGCCCCAGGCGTTTGTCGGCGCCAGTACCGTGGTGGACGCCGAGGCCGCACAGAAGGCTGCTTCGTCGAGTCATAACCTGGTCGCCAGTTCCGGCAACGCTGCTGGGCTTGCCGGTTTGCTGGTTGCCAGCCTGATCAATACCCAGATGGGCAGCGGTAGCTTGCAACGCGATGCCGAACAAACCGCCGCGAAGGAGTCCAGGCCGTTGGCGGACCTGCTTGCCGGCGTGCCGTTGCAGGAGCGCCTGCAACAGCGTTTCCAGCAGGCTTCGCTGGCAGCGGGTCTCAAGCAGGGCGCGGGAGATATCAGTGCCCGCCTGGTGATCGAGCCCAAGCTGATGCTGACGCCTGATCGTGGCAGCTTCGTATTGATCAATCAGGTGCAGGTCCAGGACATCGCCGGTTCGGCGTTGTATCGCATGCGCATTGAAGTCTCCAGCCAGCCGATCCGGCGTTGCGGCAAGCGTTGTGTCGACGACGGCTCGCTGGACCTGGCGCAAGTGACGACGGCGCTCGACGAATGTATCGATGAGTCGATGCGTGTGCTGGCTGCCGACCTGATGTTGCCGGCGCCGCCGGAAGCGGCCCAGGAAACCCTGCGCTATGTGCTTGATGGGCAGCGTGTAGTCGAGCGCGGTTATCAGTTGGCCAACAATGGGAATTACTGGCGCTACCGCAACCTCTACGGCGCGGTGAAATCAGTGCCGGTGCCGTTCGAAGACGCGTTGACTCAGGAGCAGTTGCGCCAGGTATACGGCCGCTGACCGCTCACATGTTCGGCCAGATGTCAGCGTTGGTCCGTCCAAAACCGGCTGACGCCGCCGTTGGCACCCTGCACCGGATCCCGATCCGGAAACGGCAACCCTTCGATGTTTGCCAGTTGCGCCTCGCTCGGCGCTTCGCGGCAGATGTCGGCCTGCTGGCCGGGTGGATACGCGCCGACCACCAGGAAGTCCTCGCTGGAGTCCAGGTTGCAATGCCCGGTGCCGGCGGGGAGAAGCAGCGCATCACCGGCCTTGACGTCGATGACTTGGCCGTTGGGGCCTCCGATCATCAAGCGAGCCTTGCCGCTGGCAACACCGAGCACTTCGTGGCCTTCAGTGTGATAGTGGTGAAAGTCGTAGATCCCGTAACGCCATTGCGGTGGCCAGCCGTTGGCGCGGAAAGTCTGCTCCAGGCGGGCGGCCAGATCGTCGGTATGGGTCGCGACCGCATCACGGTAAACGATCACCGGCAGGCGGGGGTTGTTGGGGACCCAATCGTTGCGTTCCAGCAACAAGGTCTGGATTGAATCCGGGAGTGCGTTGAGCGTGCTCATCGAAGAAGCTCCACATCTGTGCCTTTATGGCCTAGACGATGCGTTCGAGGGGAGAGTTCAACGTCGCTGACCGGTGCCGCCCGTCAGCGCTTCTCCTTCATGATCCGCTCCACTTCACCCGAAGCCTTGAGCTGTTCAAAAGCGCGTTGTGCCTTGGCGACCGTCTCGTCGGGTGTGCTCAGGCTGAACGCCAGGTAAACCCGATGGGGCTGCTCATCCAGCGCGTAGACCTCCTCCAGCAGATTGAAGTCAATCCGGGCATCCTGGCTCATCAGGCGCGCGGTGTTCTCCGGCATCGGCACCAGCTGGACCTGACGGTTCAACAGTTTCTGGAAGTTATCGTGGTTATTCGCTGAAACGACCAGTCGGCTGAAGCCACGACCTTGCAGATAAACCTGCTTGGCGTCATTTCGTACCACGCCGATGCTGTACTGCTTGGCCTCTTCCAGGGTGCCAATGGCGATGGAGGCCGTGTCGCGCAGCTTGTAGAGCCGGCTGGTGGAGCGATGGATTTCACCGACCCACTTGAACAGCTGTTCACGGGCCGGGGTGCGATCCAGCGGGAAGATCAGCACGTTGGGCTCGCGCAGCGCCATTTCATAGGCCCGCGCCCAGGGGTAGAGGGCCATGTGGAAATCGTCGAGGTCGGCCTGCTTCAAGGTATCGGCGGCGATATGGATACCGGGGCCGACCAATTTCTCGTCGCGCAGATAGGCATACAACGAGTCCTCGGTCACGACCTCGATGGTTTCGGCCTGGCTTTGAAGGCTGTTCAAGGCCAGGAATACCCATGAACAGAGCATCAATGAGTGGCGCATACAGACCTCGGTTTTGGCGATGATTAGAGGGACGCGCAGTTGCGGCCCTGGTGCTTGGCCCGGTACAGCGCCTGGTCGGCGCGTTGCATCAATTGGTCGAAATGATCCATGGCCTCGGGGTCCAGCTCGGCGACGCCGATGCTCAGGGTGACGAATGGGGAGATCGATGAGCCGCTGTGGGGCAGTTGGCGTTCGGCCAGGGCGCCACGCAAGCGTTGGGCCGCCTCCCAGGCCTGCCCTGCGTCGATATTGGGCAGCAGGACGACAAATTCCTCGCCACCGACCCGTGCGGTCAGCTCGCCAGAGCGGCCGAAGACCTCGCGCAGGGTTTCAGCGATCTGTTGCAGGCATTGGTCGCCGTTCATATGGCCATAGGTATCGTTGTAGATCTTGAAGAAATCGACGTCGCACATCAGCACCGCAAGCGGCGTCTTGTGGCGCATGGCGCGGCGAAACTCGACTTCCTTCAGCTCGTCGAAATGGCGACGGTTGGCCAGGCCCGTCAAGGCGTCGTGACGGGACAAGGCTTCGAGGGCCTGGTTGGCGGCCTTGAGCTCAGCGGTGCGCGCCTCGACCAGCTCGACCAGTTGGTCGCGGCTGGCGGCGATCGCCAGCTCGTCCGAACGCTGGCGCTCCAGGTGGGCGTGGAGATTGTCCTGGAGTTCATTGACCTGGGATTCGAGCAAGCTCAACTCGTCCTGGCGATCCACCGAACGCTGCAGCTTGAGGTGGTGCTTGAGTGTTTGTGGCTCGAGCTCGCCCAGGTGCCGGGCGATATGCACCACGTGGACCGTCACCAGGCGGTTGAACATGGTCATGACCAGGCCCGCCAGCAGCATGGATTGGATGATCTGGGTGATGACGATGCTGCGCGCTTCGCCCCACAGGCGCTGCCACAGCAGTTGGTTATCGCCTTCGATGATGAGCTCGCCGACTTTTTCGTGGGCGCCGAGATAAGGCTGCGCGATGAGCTCGCGGTGCAATACCGGTGCTACCCCTTCGTTACCGGTGGTGTAGCGATTGAGCTCGATGATTTCCGGCGACCGGCCGGGCCGCAGGACATTCAGCGCCACGCGTCCGACCGGCGCGGCCTTGGCGACGCTGGCAAGCTGTTTGTCCAGGGAGTCGCGGTCCATCTCCCAGATCGCATGAGCCAAGGTGTCGCGGAAAACCTGGTCGATCAGCCCCAGCTCGGCATTCATGTCCGTCAGGTTGCTTTCCCAGGCCAGCCAGGTGCGCCAGGTGACCATCGCCACTGTGAAAAACAGGCAGAACAGCAGGGTCGCCAGGACCAGGCGCCGACCCAGGGAGCTGAGGGTCTTGGCCTGTGCCCGTTGAGAGGGTGGGGGTGTGAGATGGCTGTCCATCTCATAACCACTTGCGCGCGATGGCATCGTAGACGCCGTTGCGACGTATGGCTTGCAGGCCTGCGCGGAATTTTTCGACGGTCTGCGGCGGCGTGTTGCGGCTGAACGCCATACTCAGGCCGTCGGCACTGCTCAGTTCGGGCAGCGCCAGCGACTTGATCAATACTTTGTCCGGGTCTTCGCCGTTCTGACGGGTCAGGTACAGCGCATTGAGCTCGTTGGAAATCCACAGCTCCACGTGGTCGACCTTGAGCTTGCGGTAATTGTGTTCATATTTGGTGCTGGACTGAAGTTCTTCGCCGATGCGGAAGCCCTTCGAGACGAGAAACTGCTCGCCCACATCCTGATTGACGGTAGCGATCTGGTGCCCATGGGCATCGGCCAGGGAGTCGAGTTTCACCGGCCGCTCGGCCAGTGAATAGATATACCACTGGGTCGGGGCGATGGCGCCGATCCACTGGAACAGCGATTCGCGTGCCGGGGTGCGCACGATGGAATAGATCAACACATTGCTTTCATTGAGCGCCAGTTCATAGGCCCGCGCCCAAGGCATGGGCTGGATCGACGCTTCGACGCCGATCTCCTTGAGCACAGCCTCGACCACTTCGGTGCTCATGCCGGTCACCCGGCCGTCCTGCGTCATGTTGTAGGGCGGCAACTCCTCGGTGACGATGCGCAGTGGCGGCTCAGCCGCGATGGCCAACGCCGATCCACCTGCAACCAGGAGCATCAGGGCGCCACACATCAGTAAGCGGTTAAGCAGCGAAGCCATTGATCATCACCCTATGCAGCCAGCAGAGCCTGGCGAGGCCTGAGGGCCTTCGTCATCCAGGTTATCGGCTGGGTGAGGGTGTTGCTTGAGCGCAGCTACGCATCTTCCGGGCGACCGCTCTATCACGCGGACGCCAGGACGCGCCGGTGAACCTTCCGTCAATACAACGCTCACTTGTTAGGTCGTCGCCCCGGGTGAACGCGCTGTTTTCTGCCGATAAGGAATTCGCATGGATCCAACCTCGACCTCCCACGTGCGCCCCGTAGAGCGCGAGTTCAGCCCACGCGCGGTAATCACCGGGATCGTGCTGGGTATTTTGTTGACGCCCTCCAATGTCTATGCGGGATTGAAGATCGGCTGGTCGTTCAACATGTCGATCATCGCCTTGCTGGTGGGCTACGGCATCTGGCAGGGCCTGGCCAAGCGATCGTCCGGCCGGCTGCCCTGGACGCTCCACGAGAGCAACATCAACCAGACCGTGGCGTCGGCCGCGGCATCGATCATTTCCGGCGGGCTGGTGGCGCCGATCCCGGCGTACACCTTGCTGACCGGCCAGCAACTCGACGCGTTGCCCATGGTCGCGTGGGTATTTTCGGTGAGTTTCCTGGGTATCTGGATTGCCTGGTACCTGCGGCCCTCGTTGCTCAACGACAAGGCGCTGAGGTTTCCCGAGGGCATGGCGACCCTGGAGACCTTGTTGCATATCTACAATCACGGCCACGAAGCCGCGACGCGCCTTAAGGTGCTGCTCGGCGCAGCCGTGCTGTCCGGGTTCGCCAAGTGGGTCGATACCTTCGTCTGGGCCATCCCGCGCTGGTCGCCGAGCGCCCAACTGGAGCGGCTGACATTTACCGCGGATCCGTCGCTATTGCTGGTGGGATTTGGCGGCATCATCGGCATCCGTGTCGGCCTGACCCTGTTGCTCGGCGCGCTGTTGGCGTGGGGTGGGTTGGCGCCGTGGCTGTTGGAAAATGGCCTCGTGCACTTGCCGCCCGGCAGCAGCGGCCCGCAATTCGCCGTGCTAGTGGAATGGCTGCTGTGGCCGGGCGTGAGCCTGATGGTTTGCGCGACCCTGGCTTCCCTGGCGATCCGCTTGTGGTCGCTGCACCGCTCAACCAAGGCCAGTGGCGCGGCGTCCTGGGCGGTGCCCAAGGCCGGGCCCGCCGTTGGGTTTTTGCTGGCAATCGTCTTGGTGGTCAGCCTGCAAGCCATGTTGTTCGGCATCAATCCCTGGATGGCGCTGCTGACCATTCCCTTGGCCATTTGCCTGGCGGCGGTGGCAGCCCGGGTGGTCGGCGCCACCGGAATTCCGCCCATTGGCGCCATTGGGCAACTGTCCCAGCTGAGCTTCGGCATCGTTGCACCGGGGCAGGTGCCGATCAACTTGATGAGCGCCAACACCGCCGGCGGTTCGGCGGGGCAATGCACGGACCTGATGAATGATTTCAAGGTCGGCCGGGCGATCGGCGCGACGCCGCGCAAGCAACTGCTGGCCCAGACGCTGGGGATTTTCATCGGCAGCATCGTCGGCGTGCTCGCTTACCTGGCGTTGATCCCCGACCCGCAAACCATGCTGCTCACCGAAGAATGGCCGGCCCCGGCCGTCGCCACCTGGAAGGCCGTGGCGCAAACCCTGACCCATGGCCTGGACTCGTTGTCGGTGAGCATCCGCTGGGCGATCTTCATCGGCGGCGCCGTCGGTTTGCTGCTGGGCATCCTCGACAGCCTGCTGCCGGCCCATCGCGCCCGCTACCTGCCCAGCACGGCTGCCCTGGGCCTGGCGTTTGTCCTGCCGGCCTCGGTGTCGCTGATGATGGCCCTTGGCGCCGTGCTGACCTGGCTGGTGAGCTGCCGCTGGCCGAGCCTCACCGAACGCTTCGCCATCACGGCGGCGGCGGGGTTGATTGCCGGGGAGAGCATTACCGGGGTGGGGGCTTCGTTGTGGGAGATGCTCGGTAATCTGTGAGCCCCCGTGGCGAGGAAGCAAGCTCGCTCGCCACTGGAAGCGGTGGGTGGCGCCGAGTCAGTGTGAATGTCGCGGCTCACCACTGCGGGCGATCACCCTCAGGTGCAACGTGGCCGGCTCCAGGCAACCGCCCGTGGAAAGCTGGCCGACCAGTTGCCGGTACAGTTCCTGCCAAGGCGTTTGCGACGGCGGGAAGTTTGGCGTCCAGGCGCGGCGGCGCCGCTCCATCTCGGCGTCGTCCACCAGCAGGTTCACGGTGCGGGTGTTCAGGTCGACTTTCAGCCGGTCATTGGTCTGTAGCAGCGCCAGGCCGCCGCCAACGGCCGCTTCCGGGGACATGTTGAGGATCGACGGGCTCGCCGAGGTGCCGCTCTGGCGACCATCGCCCAGGCACGGCAGGGAGTCAATGCCGCGCTTGATCAGCGCGGCGGGCGGAGCCATGTTCACCACCTCGGCGCTGCCGGGATAGCCCACGGTGCCAGCGCCGCGGATGACCAGGATGCAGCGCTCGTCGATGTCCAGCGCCGGGTCGTCGATGCGTGCGTGGTAGTCCTCCGGCCCCTCAAATACGATGGCCCGCGCTTCGAAGCTGTTCTCGGCGCCGGGTTCGGACAGGTAAGTCTTGCGGAACGCTTCGCCCACCACCGACATCTTCATGATCGCGCTGTCGAAAAAGTTGCCGCTGAGCACGATGAAACCGGCGCGGTGCTTGAGTGGGGTGTCGAAGGGGTGGATGACGTCGGCGTCGCAGGTCAGGCTGCCGCTGACGATCTCGCCGATGGTCTTGCCGCTGACCGTGGCGCAGTTCTCATGCAGGCGGCCGGCCTTTTGCAATTCGTGCATGACGGCCGGCACGCCGCCCGCGCGGTGGAAGCCTTCGCCCAGGTATTTGCCAGCGGGCATGCAGTTGACCAACAGCGGCACGTCCTCGCCGATTTTTTGCCAGTCGTCCAGGCTCAACTCGACGCCCATGTGCCGGGCGATGGCGATCAGGTGCGGCGGGCAGTTGCTCGATGCGCCGAGTGCCGAGGCGACGGCGATGGCGTTTTCGAAGGCTTCACGCGTCATGATCTGGGAAGGGCGCACGTCCTGGCGCACCAGTTCACAGATGCGCTTGCCAGTGGCGTAGGCCATCTGCCCGCGCTCGCGGTACGGCGCCGGAATGCTTGCGCAACCGGGTAACGACATGCCCAGGGCTTCGGCCAGCGCGTTCATTGACAGGGCGGTGCCCATGGTGTTGCAGTGGCCCACGGAGGGCGAGGCCGCCGTGGTCATTTCCATGAAACCTTCGTAGTTGATCTCGCCAGCGGCCATCAAATTGCGAGCGTGCCACAGCACTGTGCCGGAGCCGATCAGCTCGCCCTTGTGACGACCGTCGAGCATCGGCCCGCCGGACAGCACGATGGACGGCAGGTCGGTGGTGGCTGCCGCCATCAGGCAGGCGGGGGTGGTCTTGTCGCAACCGGTGGTGAGCACAACGCCGTCCAGGGGATAGCCGTGGAGGATTTCCACCAGGCCCAGATACGCCAGGTTTCGGTCCAGGGCCGCCGTGGGGCGACGCGACTGTTCGGCGATGGGGTGCACCGGGAATTCCATCGGAATGCCACCGGCGTCGCGGATCCCGGCCTTGACCCGTTGCGCCAGTTCCAAGTGATGGCGGTTGCAGGGCGTCAGGTCGCTGCCGGTCTGGGCGATGCCAATGATCGGCCGGCCCGATTGCAACTCTTCCCGGGTCATCCCGTAGTTCATGTAGCGTTCGACATACAGCGCGGTCATGTCCGCGTGGGCCGGGTCGTTGAACCATTGCTCGCTGCGCAGGCAGCGTTTTGGCGTGTCACTCATGATTCATTTCTCTCTTGTAATTGGGTGAATCGACGATCAGTCGGGCTCAGCGATCGAGCAGCCCCCGCGCGGCGAGGTTACGCAGCAGCGCGCCGACGCCGAAGGTCCACGGCGCGGCGTCGCAGCTATGGGTCACCTGATTATGCAGGCTGCCCAGTAGCGGGCTGCTGATACTGACGCGGTCGCCGAGTTTGTGGGTGAAACCGCTGCCGGCATGATCACGGTCCTCGGTGGGGGCGAACAGCGTACCGAGAAACAGCAGGAAGCCATCGGGGTATTGATGGTTGGCGTTGAGTGTCTGGCCGGCCAGGTCCTGCGGATCGCGGCTGATCTGGCTCATGGAGCTGCAACCGTGCAGCCGGTAACCGTCTTCGCCTTGTACGTGCAGATCGACTTCGCAGGCGCGCACATCGTCCAGGCTGAACTGCTCGTCGAACAGGCGAATGAACGGCCCAATGGCGCACGATGCATTGTTGTCCTTGGCCTTGCTCAACAACAGCGCACTGCGGCCTTCGATGTCCCGCAGGTTGACGTCGTTGCCCAGGGTGGCGCCGTGGATCTGGCCACGGCTGTTCACCGCCAGCACCACTTCCGGTTCCGGGTTGTTCCATTGCGAGGCCGGGTGAATGCCGATCTGGCTGCCGCTGCCCACGGCGGCCAGCACCGGCGCCTTCGTGAAAATTTCCGCGTCCGGGCCGATGCCCACTTCCAAATACTGCGACCACATACCTTGTTCGATGAGGTACGCCTTGAGGCGCATCGCTTGCTCGGAGCCTGGCACGATCGAGCGCAGGTTGTCGCCGATCACGCCGTGGACCGTGGCGCGCACGGCTTCGGCGCGGGCCGCGTCGCCGCCGGCCTGTTCCTCGATGACCCGCTCGATCATGCTCGCCGCGAACGTCACGCCGGCCGCCTTGATCACTTGTAAGTCCAGCGGAGGCAACAGGAACGGCTTGGCCGGGTCGGCGTGGGGGCCGGTGTTGGCCAAGAGTGCTTCGAGGGTGGCGATGAAGGTGCCAGGCGTCTCTCTTACCGTCGCCAGGGGCGAGGGTGTTTCCAGTAGGTCGCTAAGTGTCGCGAACCGATCCGAGAGGTCGAACACCCCGTCGCTGCGCAGCACGATGGGCGAAGGCCCGGCGATCCGCCCCGGGACCCAGGCGCGACCAATCAACGTGCCGGCCACGCCATCGACCGGCAGAGTGTTCTCGGGAGTAAGCAATAGCGACATGGACAGGCTTCCTGGTTCGTAAAGCCTTCACGCTAGGGCCCGTTGTCGATGAACTCCAATGAGATATATTCAGTATCCGATAACGCCTGGTTATTGCGCCGCCGAGGAATACCCATGTCCGATCTGTCCTTTTCCAGCTTTTGCGGCTGGCTCAAATTTCGTCATCTGCTGCTGATCGACACGTTGGGACGCACCTGCAACATGCATTTGGCGGCCGAGCAGATGAACCTCAGCCAGCCGGCCGTGAGCAAAATGCTCAAGGAAATCGAGAGCCTGCTCGGCTTCGCCCTGTTCGAGCGTCGACCGCGCAGCATGCCGCCCACCGCCCTGGGCGAGCACGTGCTGCGCTACGCGCAAATAGCCCTGAATGACGCCCGTTCGTTCGTCGAACAGATCAGCAGCCTGCGAGAAGGTGGCCACGGTTACTTGAAGGTCGGCGGTATTTTTGCCGCGACGGCGGTGGCGTTGCCCGAGGCGATCCTGCAGATCAAGCAGCGCTGGCCCTTGCTGTCCATCGAAGTGGTGGAGCAAACCAGTAATCATCTGATGAAGATGCTCGAAGAAAAGAAGCTCGACCTGGCCGTGGCGCGTTTCACCGATCAAAGCCAGCAGCAGCGCTACGACTTCCAGCCCCTGGCCCCCGAACCGTTCTGCATCGTGGTCAACGATCGCCATCCGCTGGCCAACGCTGGGCCGACATCCTTGCAGCAACTGGTGGACCTGCCGTGGATTCTCTATCCGGTCGGCACGCCGATTCGCGCCCGCATGGAGCTGGCCTTTGCCGAAGCTGGTGTGGGGATGCCGCGCAACACCATCGACACGATTTCGATGCAGACTTTCCTCCAGGTCCTGCAACGTGGCCCCATGATCGGCATGTTGCCCAACGCGATGGTCGACCCGTTGCTCGAAAGCGGCCAGCTCAAGACCCTTGACACGCCGCTGCACCTGGTGCCCCAAGACTACGGCATTCTCACCCGCAAGGACGAGCCGCTGGTGGGCGCGGCCCTGGAGTTCGCCGAGATCCTCAAGGACAACGCCCGCTTGAGTGGTTGAACGTGCCGCCCCATCGCGAGCAAGCTCGCTACCACACAGCCTGCTTGCGCTGAACCCGTGGCGAGGGAGCTTGCTCCCGCTGGGCTACGCAGTAGCCCCCTACGATTTCTGATAACACTGGGTTATCAACTAATCCAAAAATGCCATTGGGAAAGAATCGTTTCCCGACAGTAGAGTCCTCGTTCAATCGCCGGATGACTCGCTCATTCGACGTGACCCAATAAAAACAATCAGGGGTTACCTCATGCAAACCATCTCCGAGCATTCGCCCGCCCAGGCTTCCGCCGGCGGACTCGATTTCGAGGACCGGACCTACCGCAAGGTCATCTGGCGAATCCTGCCTGTCCTGCTGTTGTGCTACATGGCGGCCTACCTCGACCGGGTGAACATCGGTTTCGCCAAGCTCGACATGCTCAACGAGCTGCAATTCAGCAACACGGTCTATGCCTTGGGCGCCAGTATGTTTTTCTGGGGCTATTTCCTGTTCGAAGTCCCCAGCAACCTGTTGCTGCATCGCTTTGGCGCGCGGTTCTGGATCGCCCGGATCATGCTCAGCTGGGCGGTGATCTCCATGGCGGTGGCCTACACTGTGCCGCTGGCGGCGTTCTTCCATATCGAATCGAGCACTATGTTCTATGTGCTGCGTTTCCTGCTGGGTATCTGTGAAGCGGGCTTTTTCCCGGGCGTGATCCTTTACCTCAATTACTGGTTTCCGACCCACCGGCAGAGCCGGGTGATGTCCGGGTTCCTGTTGGCCTTGCCGGTCAGCCTGACCCTCGGCGGGATCTTGTCCGGCTGGCTGATGAATAGCATGCAGGGCGTGCGAGGCCTGTCCGGCTGGCAATGGATGCTGATCATCGAGGGCATCCCTTCGATCATCATGGCTTTCGTGGTAATCGTCTGCCTGGCCGACAACATCGACAAGGCCAAGTGGCTGTCGGCAGCAGAAAAAGCCATGCTCAAGGCCAACCTGCAAACCGACAACCAGGGCAAGGCGTCGCGCTTGAGCGAGGTGTTTTTCAACCCTCGGGTGTGGTTGCTGGTGTTGATTTTGCTGACCTTCAACACCGGCTTCTATGGCCTGGCATTCTGGATGCCTTCGATCATCAAGAGCACCGGCATCACCAACAGCCTGCACATCGGTTTGCTCACCGCCATCCCTTATTCGGTGGCCGTCGTGGCGATGCTGCTCAACGCCCGGCACTCCAACCGCACCGGTGAGCGGCGCCTTCACGCGGCGATTCCAGCCTTTATCGGTGGCGCCGGGCTGATCCTCAGTGCGTTCTTCGCCGATAACCTGGTGCTGTCGGTGCTGTTCCTCAGCGTCTCCGCTTCGGGGATCCTCAGCCTTATGCCGATCTTCTGGACCCTGCCGGGCACCGTGTTGTCGGGCGTCGCTGCCGCTGCCGGGATCGGCATGATCAACGCCATCGGCAACCTGTCGGGCTTCACCGGATCGATGATCACCGCCGTGGCCGAGACGCTTACCGGTAATATCAACAATGGTACGTATGTCCTGGCCCTGTGCCTGTTGGTCAGTGGCGGGCTGATCCTGGCCATTCCGGCCTCGATGCTCGCCAGGGCACCAAAAAGCGCAGTCCCGGCAACGCAACTGGAGACCGCATGAGCCTGCAGAACAAACGGGTGCTGGTGACGGCGGCCGGGCAGGGTATCGGCCTCGCCAGCGCGGTGGCCTTCGCCCAGGCCGGGGCCGAGGTGTTTGCCAGTGACATCGATACGCGCGCATTGGCGGGCATCGAAGGGGTGACGGCGGTCACCCTGGATGTCACCTCGGCCAGCGCCATCGAGGCTGTCCGCGACTGGATCGGCGGCCTGGACGTGCTCTTCAACTGCGCCGGTTACGTGCACAGCGGCAACATCCTGGACTGCGACGAAGCGGCCTGGGTGCGTTCGATGGACCTCAACGTCACGGCCATGTACCGGATGATCCGTGCGTTCCTGCCAGGCATGCTGGCGCGGGGTGGCGGGTCGATCATCAACATGTCGTCGGTGGCGTCCAGTGTCAAAGGCGTGCCCAATCGTTTCGCCTACGCTGCCAGCAAGGCAGCGGTGGTGGGGCTGACCAAATCTGTCGCCATCGACTTCGTCAGCCAGGGGATCCGCTGCAACGCGATCTGCCCCGGCACCGTGGATTCACCATCGCTGCGCCAGCGCATTGCCGACCAGGCCGCGCAGCAGGGTGTCGATGTGCAACAGGTCTACCGGCAGTTTCTTGACCGTCAGCCCATGGGGCGCATTGGCAACACTCAGGAAATCGCGCAACTGGCGCTGTACCTGGGCAGTGACGCGTCCGCCTACACCACGGGAGCGGTGCACGTGATCGATGGCGGCATGAGCCTTTGAGTTTTCACTTGAACAGGAGCACTTCATGAAACTGTTGCGATACGGCGAAAAAGGTTCGGAAAAGCCCGGGCTGCTGGATGACGACCATCAGGTCCGCGACCTGTCGGGCCATGTGCCGGACATCGCCGGCAACGTCCTGGAGCCGGAAGGCCTGGCCAGACTCGCGGCCATCGACCCGCACAGCTTGCCGGTGGTGACCGGCCAGCCTCGGATCGGCCCGTGCGTCGGGCAGGTCGGCAAGTTCATCTGCATCGGTTTGAACTACGCCGACCATGCCGCCGAATCGAACATGGAGGTGCCGAAAGAGCCGATCATCTTCAACAAATGGACCAGTGCCATTTGCGGGCCGAATGACGATATCCAGATCCCCCGCGGCTCGCTCAAGACCGACTGGGAAGTCGAGCTGGGCGTGGTCATCGGCAAAGGCGGGCGATACATCGACGAAGCGAATGCCCTGGAGCACGTCGCCGGATATTGCGTCATCAACGACGTGTCGGAGCGCGAATGGCAGCTCGAACGTGGCGGCACCTGGGACAAAGGCAAAGGCTTCGACACCTTCGGCCCTCTCGGGCCGTGGCTGGTGACCAAGGATGAGATCCCAGACCCGCATACGCTGGACCTGTGGTTGGAAGTCGACGGGCATCGCTATCAGAACGGCAATACCCGGACGCTGATCTTCAGCGTGCCGCAACTGATCGCCTACCTCAGCCAGTGCATGAGCCTGCAACCGGGCGACGTCATTTCGACCGGCACGCCGCCGGGTGTCGGGCTGGGCATCAAGCCCAACCCGGTGTTCCTGCGGCCGGGCCAGACCATGCGCCTCGGGATTGCAGGATTGGGTGAGCAGCGTCAGGTGACCGTGCAGGCGGATTGATCCGGGAAGCGTTCAAGGGTAAGTAGTGCCGCCAATCCTATTCGGGTCTGCGACACCTGACGCGCTTGCGGGCGTGCCTGCCTGCTCGATGACCAGCTCGGCAAGAATCGCAACGGGGTCGGCCAGGCTCTGTCGCGACCGATGGATCAGGCCGATGTCCCGATGAAACGTGTGTGGCCCCAGGTCTAGGGCCCGCACGCCTTTGGGCCACGGCTGATGGGCTGACGTCTGCGGCACCAGGGCGACACCGACGCCTTTTTCCACCAGTTTGATGATCGCGTCCAGTTCATCCAGTTCGCACACTTCCCGCAGGGTGAAATGCATCTGCCGCAGGAAACGATCGACCTGCCTGCCGCCGAACGAGGACCGGTCATAACGGATGAAGGGTTGGCTGGACAGCAGCGCCGCCCAATCCTCGCCGGGCATTGCACGGGGAATGATCAGCCGATAAGGCTCCAATGCCAGGGTGGTCCAGCGCAGATCACTTTGCAGCGAGAACGGCGGGCGGATCATCACGGCCATGTCGATTTCACCGGCGTCCACCAGATTGATCAATTCCACCGACAGGCCCGGCACGATGCGTGTGCGGCACTGCGGGCATTGCTGGTGAAACCTGGCGAGAGCGTCCGGCAGGTACGAGCGCTGGACCGAGGCGATCGCGCCGATGTTCACCAGCACGCTGGCGGGAAGCCCGGGGGTGGCGGAGCCGAGACTCTCGTAAAGGCGAAGCAGTTCCTGGGCTTGCAGGAGAACCTGGTGGCCCCGCTTGTTGAGGTGGGCCGTGCGCCCCTTGCGGTCGAATAGCTCGAAGCCCAGCTCGGCTTCCAGGCGCTGGATCTGCGCACTGACCGCCGCCTGGGTGAGGCCGATCTTGTGCCCGGCTGCGGCGAAGGTGCCTTCGCGCGCGACGGCAATGAGGGTCTTGAGTTCTTTGATCATTGATAAAGATTAATGGTCTTTCTAAGAAATTTATATTGATTTTATTGTTCGGTTCCCGCGCCTACGATGGGCAAACGCGCGGTTGCGTATCCCATGATTGAATCTTTGGAGTCCCGATGAGCGTCTCGCCTTTCCATTTAGCAATTCCGGTCTATGACCTTGCGGCAGCCCGTACTTTTTACAGCCAAGTGTTTGGGTTGGAGGAGGGCCGCTCCAGTGAACAGTGGGTCGATTTCAATTTCTACGGTCACCAGTTGGTGATCCACGAGCACCCCAAGACCGCGTCCCAGGAAAGCGTGCACAGCAACGCCGTGGATGGGCACGATGTGCCGGTGCCTCATTTTGGTGTGGTATTGGGGTGGGCTGAATGGGAAGCGCTGGCCGAGCGACTGAAATCCTTCGGCACTCAATTTGTGATCGAGCCCTACGTGCGTTTCAAGGGGCAGGTGGGCGAACAGGCGACGATGTTCCTGTTCGACCCTTGCGGCAATGCGCTGGAGTTCAAGGCGTTCAAGGACATGAGTCAGTTGTTCGCCAAATAACGGCATGCGCATGACCCTGTGGGAGCGAGCTTGCTCGCGAAAGCGTTGGATCAGTTTGCAGCGATGTTGGATGTGCCGACGCCTTCGCGAGCAGGCTCGCTCCCACAGGGTTCGGTGCCGTCCTTAGCCATGCACCGTCACGCGATTGCGCCCTGTCTTCTTCGATGTATACAACGCCTGGTCGGCCCGGGCGATCAGCTCGGCATGGTCGTTCGCCGGCGTGCTCAGGTCGGCCACGCCCAGGCTGATGGTGAACCGAATCTCCTGGCCGTTGTACTGCACCAACAATTGTTCAACAGCCTTGCGCAGGCGCTCTGCGAAAATCCGTGCGCCGGCCTGTTCGGTGTCCGACAGCACCACGCCGAACTCTTCGCCCCCGTAGCGCCCGGCCACGTCGGACTCGCGTACGTGCTCGTGCAATAGCGCGGCAACCTGTTCGATCACCTTGTCGCCGGCCTGGTGGCCGTAGGTGTCGTTGACCTGCTTGAAATGATCGATGTCCAGCATCACCAGGCTCAGGGCGTTGCCATAGCGCTGATGGCGGGCGTAGGCGGCTTTCAGGGCGCCTTCCCAATGACCGCGGTTATAGAGGCCGGTCAGGCGATCGGTGCTGGAGAGCAATTGCAGTTGTGCATTGGCGGCCTGGATCTGATGGCGATTGGTCGCGACGTCGGTGACGTCATAGATCACCAGGCAGATATGGTTGATTCGGTTGTCAGGCGAGCGCAGCGGCAGCAAGGTGGTGTTCTGGTACATGAACTCTTCCTGGCCGGTGATCGGTTGGTAGCTCTTGAAGCGCATCAGGTACGGGCGCTGCTCCCAGACCGTGAAGGCGGGGGTGCCCAGGGTCGCGACGCTTTCCACCTTGCGGCTGAACCATTGGCGGTCGATTTCCGGGAACAGGCTGAAGAAATTCCGGTTCTGGGCGTCCTTGGGTTGGACGCCGGAGCGGTTCTCCATGAAGGTGTTCCAGACCTGAACGCGGTACTCACGGTCGAGCACCACCACGCCGACGTCGATGCTCTGAACGATGGCCAGCAACCAGTGGAATTCGTTCAGATCGATGGAATCGGTCATGGCTCAGCTCATCAGGTAGGCGAGTTTGTGGGTCAGCCGCTCGATGGAATCCTCCGTGAACAGCAGTAACAGGTCGAAGCGGATATCCTGGCCTTCAAGGCCGTAGCTGATCTCCACCGCGAGGGTTTTTTTCCAATGGACGCGGTTTGCCCGGATCAATTCCTCGATGGCCGCATGCTGGCCGAGGACCTGCGGATGACCTTGGGAGAACACCACATCGATCTGCTCGGCGATGCTGCTCAGGCACGCACCGATCAGGATGCTCGAAAGGTCCACCAGCATCTCCAGGTCTGAATAGTCGGCGCTTTCGCGCTGCATCAATTGGGCGATATCGGCGATTTCCGAATCATGGAAAATCAGCAGGGCTTCGCCGGCAATGCCGCTGCCGATAAAACCCTGACAGATGGCCGTGAGTTGCTGGGAACCGCCGACGTCGTTCAAGGCCATGTGCAATTCGCCGACTTCGAGCACGTTGACGTTCGGCACCGGCAGTTGCACGAAAACCCCCAGCACCTTGGCAATCAGGGCGGCGGCCTGGCCGATGGCAACGTTGACCGTTTCGCGGAACGCGTCCTGGAAGCTGATGGCCGTGTTCGGTGTCGCTCGGTTCTGTGGCGGCGCCTGACCGGGCTGGCTCAACAGCCCCACGCGGTTGAGGGTCTGGCGCAGTTCGTTTTCATCGAACGGTTTTTTCAGGAAGGCCAACGCGCCCAGCTCAAGGACGCGGCGCACGGCCTCATCCTGAATGTCACCGGAAATCACGATGACCTGCGCCTTGAGGCCTTCGGCGCGCAACGCGCTCAGGACCTGGTATCCATCCATTTCCGGCATGGTCAGGTCGAGCAGCACCACATGGCCGAGGCCCTGACGTATGGCATCCATGGCCTGGCGGCCATTGACCGCCTCGGTGACTGAAACCGGCCAGTCTTGCGGCAGCGCACGCAACACTTGCTTGCGCGCCATGGTGGAGTCATCGCACACAACCAGAGGGATCAACGGCACTGGGGTGTCCAACGACGAATAGCGGGGGAGTTCCTTCGTGCCTCATTCATAGGCGGCAGTGGCCCTCTGATCAATGAACGGGATGCTGTCTTGGCTTCTTTTAAAAACTGGACCATTAAGTCAAGGGCGTCAAACGCCACTCGTCATCTGGCGCAACTGCGCCGGACTCACCCCTAGGCGCTGCTTGAACGTTGTTGTCATGTGCGCCTGGGAGCTGAAACCGCAGGCGTGGGCGATTTGCGCCAACGTCGCCGATGAGTCGCGTATCAACGCCCGGGCTTTGGCGAGGCGGCGGTCGATCAGGTAAGCGTGGGGGCTTTTGCCCGTCGCGAACTTGAAGGCGCGCATGAAATAACCTTCGGACAATCCCAGCAACTGCGCCATTGCCGAGACGCCCAGCGGTTGATCGAGGCCGGCATCGATGAACTCGTCGAGCAGGCGCATCCGGCTGTCGGTCATGGAGCCCTGGAGCGTTGCGCAAGAATGTTCGCCCGGCGTCACGCGCTCGGCCAGCGCCACCGCCCAGGCTTGCCAATCATCTTCGACCGAAGCGTGCAGCAACGCCTTGCGCATGCGTTGCGCGAGGGCGCTGGCGCGTGGGTCGACGCGATTGTTGAACGCATGATCTCCAGGCAGCACGACGCCGTCAGTGCGCACCAGACGCAGGTATTCGCCGCCAACGGGTGACTCCGAATACACGTCGCACTGGGCTGGCACGAACGCCAGGCCGTTGGGCTTGGCGTAGAACGGCTGCACCCGGTCGCTGCCAATGGCATGCAGGCCTCGCTGGCTGTCGAAGGCAAAGCCGATGACCGGCTGGGTTGCAACGTATCGAGCCGAATAGGCGCTACCGGGGAGCAGTTCGATGAGCCACGGGCCGGCCTCGACGCGACGGGTCGATTCAGTCGGGCGCGGTGGCTGTGGGCGGTTTCGATGGCTCATCTACCCATAGTAGTGAAGCGAGGGGACAAAAGTCAGGTCAGTTTTTTGAAAGCCCGGCTTCGGCGTCCCTGGCTAGACTGGCCGAAACCCAAGGAGACCCATCATGTACGCACTGACTCTCGACGATATCGAACAAGCGGCTCGCCAGGTCTACCAGGTCATGCCCGCCACGGCCCAGTACGCCTGGCCCTTGCTGGCGCAACGCCTCGGTTGCACGGTGTGGGTCAAGCACGAAAATCATACCCCCACGGGCGCGTTCAAGGTCCGCGGCGGCATCACATTCATGGATTGGCTCAAGCGTGAGCATCCGCGAACGAAAGGCATTGTCACCACGACCCGTGGCAACCATGGCCAGAGCCAGGCGCTGGCGGCCAGCGCGGCGGGGCTGCGGGCATTGATCGTGGTGCCGGAGGGGAACTCGGTCGAGAAGAACGACGCCATGCGCGGCTTCGGTGGCGAAGTGATTGAATACGGCCGCGATTTCGATGAGGCTCGTGAAGAAGCGGCACGCCTGGCGCAGACCCAGGGACTCTATCTCGTACCGCCGTTTCATACCGAGCTGGTCAGAGGCGTCGCTACCTACGCGCTCGAGCTGTTCAAGGCCGTGCCTGACCTGGACACCGTCTACGTGCCCATTGGCTGCGGCTCCGGGATCTGCGCGGTCATCGCTGCCCGTGATGCCCTGGGCTTGCAAACCCAGGTCGTGGGCGTGGTGTCCACCGAGGCGACGGCGGCGAAGCTGTCATTTGAAGCGGGTGAAATCCGCGAAACCGCCTCGGCCGATACCTTTGCCGACGGCCTCGCCGTGCGCAAGCCGATTGCGCAGGCCTTCGCCATCTACAGCGCTGGCGCGGCGCGCATCGTAGCGGTCAGCGACCAGGAAATTGCCGAGGCCATGCGCGTCTATTACACCGACACCCACAACCTGGCCGAAGGTGCCGGCGCGGCGACGTTGGCGGCGCTTATCCAGGAGCGCGGGAAGATGGAAGGGAAGAAGGTCGGGGTGATTTTGTCGGGCGGTAATATCGATCGATCGGTGTATGCCCGCGTAATCGGGTAGTCAAGAGACGACAGGGCGATGGGATTGTGACCAAATCCAGGTTTGGTCATAAGTTGTCAACGGTCGTCGGGATGCGTAAGCTGCCCCGATGAACCAGCCATCCATTGCACCACCCAGCGCCCGTGGACCCGCCGATCACGACATTCGTGACCAGATCATCGCGGCCGCCCATGAACATTTCAGCCAGTACGGCTTTGGCAAGACCACGGTTTCCGACCTGGCCAAGGCTATCGGCTTCTCCAAGGCGTACATCTACAAGTTCTTCGATTCCAAGCAGGCGATCGGCGAAGCCATCTGCGCCAACTGCCTGTCGACGATCGTCGAGGCGGTGGAAGAGGCGATCAACGTAGACGGGCTGACGGCAACGGAGCGCTTGCGCAGGCTGGTCAAAACATTAGTGGTCACGGGCGTGAACCTGTTTTTCAACGACCGCAAGCTCTACGATATCGCGGCTTTCTCGGCTTCGGAGCGCTGGCCCAGTTCCCAGGCGTATAACGAACGGATCAAGAGCTTCGTGCTGGAGATCATCCGCCAAGGGCGTGAGCTCGGCGAGTTTGAACGACGCACGCCTCTGGACGAAACGGTGGAGGCCATCCACCTGGCCTTGCGGCCGTTCGTCAACCCCTTGCTGCTGCAATACAACCTCGACTTCGTCGAGGAAGCCCCCACGCTCACGACCAATCTCATCCTGCGTAGCCTGATGCCCTGAGCTTTGGCTGATGGCCACTCTTGCCGCTATTTAGTGACCATTTCTAAAAATGTTCACCTTGTCGCCACAGCTCCTTCCTCGGGAGCTTGCCAACCACCGCCAAGCGAACGGAATGCCGCGACCGCTGCCCGTGCTGATTCCGTTCGAGCCTGCGCTCGGGCATCGGATGCCTGCAGCAACGTCTCGTCGGCGTTGAGCACGTCGATCAGGCTGGCGGTGCCTTTCTGGTAGGCGACGAAGGCCGATTGACGGGCCTGGTTCAAAGACGTTTCGCCTTGGGTGAGGGTGGTCGCCTGGGTTTCGCGATTGACCAGCGCGCTAAAGGCGTTTTCGACGTCTTCAGTGGCGCGCAGCACGGACTGGCGATAAGCAGCCAACGCTTCGGCTTCCTCGCCCTTGGCCTCGTCGATCCGGGCGTTGATGCGGCCAAAATCGAAGAGCCTCCAGCGCAGCCCCAGTACGCCCGCCGATTGGCTGGCGCCGCCACTGAACAAGTTACCGCCGGACACCGCCGTGGCGCTGCCGAGCAAGGCGCTGAGGGAGAACTTTGGATAGTACTCGGCGACGGCCTCGCCGATGCGCGCATCGGAGGCCGCAAGGTGGCGCTCGGCGACGATCAGGTCTGGCCGGCGACGCAGCAGGTCCGCCGGCGTTCCGGTTGTGGTTATTTGTGGGGCGAGGGGAATGTCGCGGCGCTCGGCCAATAGCGGCCGATGGGTGCCGGGCGGAGTGCCGAGCATGACATCCAAGGCGTTCATCGCGGCATCCAGGCCGGTCTGCAGGACCGGTAACGTTGCCTGGACTTGTGCCAGTTGCCCCTCGGTCTGGCGAACCTGATAGCTGGCGCCGAGGCCTTTGTTGTACAGCAATTGGACTTTTTCCAGCAGGTCTTGCTGCGTCCTGACCTGTCGGTTTGCAATGTCCAGCCGGGCCTGCAGTCCACGAACGGTGATGTAGGTGTCGGCGACCTGCGCGGCGACCGCCAAGCGCGTGGCGACCGCAGCGGCCTCGGACGCCTGGTAGTCCGCCAGCGCTGCTTCGCGTCCACGCCGCAGGCCGCCGAAGGCATCTATCTCCCAACTGGCGCCGAGGTTGAGTTCGTAGGAACTTCCGTATCGATCATAGCCAGGCGTTGAATCGAGCACCTGGCCGAGCGGGGTCTCCACCGACTGGTAGGCGCGCGCGGCCTGGCCACTGATATTTCCCGAGGGCAGCAAAGCGGCGTTCGCTGCGCCCAGTCCGGCCCGTGCCTGCATCACGCGCGCCGATGCCTGCGCCAAGTCCAGGTTTTGTTCAAGGGCCTTGGTGACAAACACCGTGAGGTTTGGATCACCAAACGCTTCCCACCAGACAATCGAGTCGGCCCGAACGCTCGCGGACCGCTGTTCGACCAGAGGCTGGCCTACGTAACGACTCGAAAGTGGGACTGCGGGACGATGGTAGTCCGGGCCGACCGCGCAACCTGTCAACAAGCCGGTGCTCAGAAAAAAAGCCAGGGGGCGCAAGGGTGGCATGGAAAATTCCTCGAGTCGATGCGGATTGTGACCATATCATAAAATGGTCACAAGCTGTCAATTGGCTTCCAGGCAGGGCTAACGGACAATTGTTAAGCGCAACACGGCTTGAAGGCTGACGGTCATAGTGCATGGGTCGTGACGATTGACAGATATGGTCACTCGAATGAGAATGCGCCTTCCATCCTGTCCGCTCATGAAAAGGGACCTTATGCTCCGGCGCCGACCTGTCACCCTTGCCGCTTGCTTGCTGCCTCTCGTCCTGACGGCGTGTGGCAAGTCATCCACCGAGAAAGATCCACGCACGCTTGCGCCCATCGTGAGGGTCGCGCAAGTTTTGGGTTCGCCCGACCGGTCACGTTCGTTTACCGGCGTGGTCACGGCCAGGGTCCAGAGCGACCTGGGCTTTCGCGTGTCGGGCAAGGTCCTCGAGCGGCTGGTCGACACCGGCCAGACGGTCAAGCGCGGCCAGCCACTGATGCGCCTGGATCCTGTCGACCTGGGGCTGCAAGCGCGAGCACAACAGGAGGCCGTCGCCGCCGCTCGGGCGAGGGCGAAGCAGACCGCCGATGACGAGGCTCGTTACCGAGACCTTGTCGCTGCCGGCGCCATTTCCGCCTCGGGCTACGACCAGATCAAGGCCGCCGCCGATACCGCAAGGGCGCAACTCAGCGCGGCCCAGGCCCAGGCTGACGTTGCCCGCAACGCTTCTGGTTATGCCGTGCTGCTCGCCGACGCCGATGGCGTTGTGATGGAAACGCTCGCCGAGCCCGGGCAAGTTGTCGCTCTTGGACAAATCGTGGTTCGACTGGCCCGGGCAGGCCAGCGCGAAGCCGTAGTGCAACTGCCTGAAACCCTGCGGCCGACGTCGGGGTCAGTCGCCCAGGCGACGCTGTACGGCAATGCCAGCGAGGCGGTCAATGCGAAGCTGAGGTTGCTGTCGGATTCCGCCGACCCTGTAACGCGCACCTTCGAGGCGCGTTACGTGTTGGAGGGCGCGCTGGCCAGCGCACCGCTGGGTTCCACGGTCACGCTCCGGGTCGCCGCGGGGCCTCGGACGGAACAGGCACTGCAAGTTCCGATCGCTGCCATTTTCGACTCGGGCAAAGGCAGTGGTGTCTGGGTCATCACGGGCGAACCGGCGACAGTCGCCTGGCGTCCGGTGAAGGTCGTCGGCTTGAGCGACGACGCCGCGCAGGTCTTGGGCGAGCTGAAAATGGGCGAGCAGATCGTTGCGCTCGGCGCCCATCTGCTGCACGAGGGCGAGGCGGTGCGTCTTGCGCAACCGCAAGACGTGAAGGTTGCGGGGAATCGCCCATGAGCTTCAACCTCTCCGCGCTCGCCGTCCGCGAGCGTTCCATCACGGTATTCCTGCTGTTGCTGATCGCCGTTGCGGGTGTCCTCGCTTTTTTCCAGCTCGGCCGCGCGGAAGACCCACCCTTCACGGTAAAGCAACTGACGGTCATCACCGCCTGGCCAGGCGCGACAGCCCAGGAAATGCAAGACCAGGTCGCCGAACCGCTGGAAAAACGGCTGCAAGAATTGAAGTGGTACGACCGCACGGAAACCTATACCCGTCCCGGCCTTGCGTTCACGATGGTGTCGCTGGTCGATCGGACGCCGCCGTCGCAAGTGCAGGAAGAGTTCTACCAGGCGCGCAAGAAGCTGGCTGACGAGGCGATCAAACTGCCGCCCGGGGTTATAGGGCCGATGGTCAATGATGAATTTTCCGACGTGACCTTCGCCTTGTTCGCCCTGAAAGCCAAAGGCGAGCCGCAACGACGGCTGGTGCGTGATGCCGAAGCGCTGCGCCAACAACTGCTGCATGTGCCAGGCGTGAAGAAGATCAATATCATCGGCGAGCAGGCCGAACGGATCTTCGTGTCCTTTTCCCACGATCGCTTGGCGACCCTGGGTGTGTCGCCCCAGGATATTTTTACCGCCCTCAACAGCCAGAACATGCTCACGCCCGCCGGCTCCATCGAAACCGTCGGGCCGCAGGTGTTCCTGCGCCTGGATGGCGCTTTCGACAAGCTGCAGAAGATTCGCGACACGCCGGTCGTGGTACAGGGGCGCTCGCTGAAGCTGTCGGACGTGGCGACTGTCGAGCGTGGCTATGAAGACCCCGCCACGTTCCTGGTGCGCAACGGTGGCGAAGAGGCGTTGTTATTGGGCGTGATCATGCGCGAGGGCTGGAATGGCCTGGACCTGGGCAAGGCCTTGGATACGCAGATCAGCAAGATCAACCAAGACATGCCGCTGGGCATGGCGCTGACCAAGGTTACCGATCAATCGGTCAATATCGACTCGGCGGTCGGCGAGTTCATGGTCAAGTTCTTCGTCGCGCTGCTGGTGGTGATGATTGTCTGTTTCCTCAGCATGGGCTGGCGCGTGGGTGTCGTGGTCGCGGCGGCCGTGCCGTTGACGTTGGCCGTGGTGTTCGTGGTCATGGCCGCCACCGGCAAGAATTTCGACCGAATCACCCTCGGCTCGCTGATCCTCGCGCTCGGTTTGCTGGTGGACGACGCGATCATCGCCATTGAAATGATGGTGGTGAAAATGGAGGAGGGCTACGACCGGATCAAGGCCAGCGCGTATGCCTGGAGCCACACGGCCGCACCGATGTTGTCCGGCACGCTGGTGACCGCCATCGGCTTCATGCCCAACGGCTTCGCGCAATCGACCGCTGGCGAATACACCAGCAACATGTTCTGGATCGTCGGCATCGCGCTGATTGCTTCCTGGGTGGTCGCGGTGGCATTCACACCGTACCTGGGCGTGAAATTGTTGCCCGACATCAAGCAGGTCGAAGGCGGGCACGCGGCCATCTACAACACGCGGCACTACAACCGTTTCCGCCGAGTGCTGACGCGAGTCATCGCGCGCAAATGGTGGGTGGCCGGTACGGTGATCGCGACATTCGTGGTGGCGATCCTCGGCATGGGCCTGGTGAAAAAACAGTTCTTTCCGACCTCGGATCGGCCCGAGGTGCTGGTGGAAGTGCAGATGCCGTACGGCACCTCCATCGAGCAAACCAGCGCCACCACCGCCAGGGTCGAGGCCTGGCTGCAACAACAGGAAGAGGCCCGGATCGTCACCGCCTACATCGGCCAAGGCGCGCCGCGTTTCTACCTGGCGATGGCACCGGAACTTCCCGATCCGTCATTTGCCAAGATTGTCGTGCTGACGGACAGCCAGCAAGCACGCGAAGCCCTCAAGTTCCGTCTCCGCGAAGCGATCGCCGAGGGGCTGGCTCCCGAGGCGCGGGTGCGGGTCACTCAATTGGTGTTCGGCCCGTATTCACCGTTCCCCGTGGCGTATCGTGTGATGGGCCCTGATTCGACGAAGCTGCGCGAGATCGCCAGTCAGGTCCAGAGCATCATGCAGGCGAGCCCGATGATGAGGACCGTCAACACCGACTGGGGACCCTTGGTGCCGACGCTGCATTTCAATCTCGACCAGGACCGCTTGCAAGCGGTGGGGCTGACGTCCAATGCGGTCGCCCAGCAATTGCAATTTCTGCTCAGCGGCGTGCCGATCACGGCAGTGCGCGAGGACATCCGTTCGGTGCAGGTGATCGGCCGCGCCGCCGGTGACATCCGCCTCGACCCCGCGCGGATCGAAGGTTTCACCCTAGTGGGCGCGACAGGCCAGCGCATTCCGCTGTCCCAGGTCGGCGAGGTGGATGTGCGCATGGAAGATCCGATCCTGCGCCGTCGTGATCGCACGCCGACCATGACGGTGCGCGGCGATATTGCCGAAGGCCTGCAGCCGCCGGACGTCTCCAGCGCGATTATCAAGCAACTGCAACCGGTCATCGACAGGTTGCCCGCCGGCTACCGGATCGAGCAGGCGGGCGCCATCGAGGAGTCGGGCAAGGCCGGCAAGGCCATCGTGCCGCTGGTGCCGATCATGGTCGCCTTGACGTTGCTGATCATCATCCTGCAAGTGCGCTCGATCTCGGCGATGATCATGGTGTTCTTGACGGCGCCACTGGGGCTGATCGGCGTCGTGCCGACATTGCTGATCTTCAATCAGCCATTTGGTATCAATGCATTGGTCGGCCTGATCGCCCTGTCGGGCATTCTCATGCGCAATACGCTGATCCTGATCGGGCAAATCCATCACAACGCCAACGAAGGGCTGGATCCGTTCCATGCGGTGATCGAGGCCACGGTGCAGCGTGCACGGCCGGTGTTGCTCACGGCATTGGCGGCAATCCTGGCATTCATCCCCCTGACACATTCGGTGTTCTGGGGCACGCTGGCCTACACCCTGATCGGCGGCACGTTCGTCGGCACCATCATGACGCTGGTGTTCCTGCCGGCGATGTATTCCATCTGGTTCAAGATCCGTCCTGATACGAAGAGGGCTTCATGAAAAATCGCGAAGGTCAAAAACGCATCGTCATCACTGGCGTAGGCATCGTCGGCCCGCTGGGCTGCGGGGTGGAAGAGGTCTGGCAGCGCTTGCTGGCCGGGCAATCCGGCATTCGCAACCTGTCCGCCGACGTCACCGACGGGACCGGCGTCGCCGTGGGGGGGCAAGTGCCGACCTTGGAAGAGGACGGTATCGCCGGTTACGACCCGGAGCGCCTCATCGCGCCCAAGGATCGCAAGAAGATGGACCGCTTCATCGAGTTCGCCCTGGTGGCGGCTCACGAAGCCTTGGAGCAGGCGGGCTGGCATCCTGTTGATCCCGTCCATCAGGAGCGGACTGCCACGATCATTTCTTCGGGCGTGGGTGGTTTCGCCACGATTGCCGATGCGGTGCGCACCACCGATGCTCGCGGTCCACGTCGACTGTCGCCGTTCACCGCGCCGGCTTTCCTGGCCAACATGGCGGCCGGGCAGGTGTCCATCCGGCATGGTTTCAAAGGGCCGCTAGGTGCGCCGGTCACGGCCTGCGCCGCTGGCGTGCAGGCCATTGGCGACGCCGCCCGGCTGATCAAAAGTGGCGAGGCGGACATTGCCATTTGCGGTGGCACCGAGGCGGCGATCGATCGCGTGACGTTGGGCTGCTTCGCGGCGGCGCGGGCGTTGTCCACGGGATTTGCCGAGCGTCCACAAGAGGCCTCGCGGCCGTTCGATCGGGAGCGCGACGGCTTCGTCATGGCCGAAGGCGCCGGGTTGCTGGTGATCGAGTCGCTGGAACACGCCCTGGCCCGGGGTGCCAAGCCCCTGGCGGAGTTGGTGGGGTATGGCACCAGCGCCGATGCCTACCACCTGACCGCGGGCCCGGAGGATGGCAACGGCGCCCGCCGCGCCATGGAGCAGGCGTTGCGCCAGGCAGGTCTCAACCCCAGCGAAGTGCAGCACATCAATGCCCACGCGACGTCCACCCAGGTGGGTGATGCCGGTGAGCTGGCGGCGATCCGCGCGGTTTTTGGCACGAACGGCGGCGCGGGCGCAGGCGTGGCGATCACTTCTACCAAATCAGCCACTGGCCACTTGTTGGGCGCGGCCGGCGGCATCGAAGCGATCTTCACGGTTTTGGCGCTGCGTGATCAGATCGTGCCGCCGACGCTGAACCTGATGCATCCCGACGAGGCAGCCAACGGCCTCGATCTGGTTGGCCTGAAGGCCCGGAAAATGCCGATCACCCATGCACTGTCGAATGGGTTCGGTTTTGGTGGCGTCAATGCCAGCGTGTTATTCCGTCGTTGGGACGATTGACGCCGCGTCAGCGGCGCAAGCGGAACAGCACCAGCGCGATCAGGCAGGTCGACGCCTGGATCGCGCCCAGTGTGGCGATGGGTGAAAAGCTCAGCACGGCGGCGAGCCAGGTGGTCAACGCTGCCGCACCCATGGAGAGAAAACCCAGCAGCGCCGAGGCCATCCCGGCCTCTTTGCCGAAAGGTCCCATGGTGATCGCCGTGCCCAAGGGGTTCGCCAGGCCCATGCCCCAAAGGAACGTCACCATCGACACCGCATACCAGCCAAGCCCCGGGCTGGCCGGCCCCACGATGAGCAAACCACCGCCGACCATGGCGCAGGCAATGCCCAGCAGGGCGGTGTTACCTGGGCCAAAACGTCGGGCCAGGCGAGGAGCGGCCAGGCCGGCGGCGAACACCACAAACACCGTTGATGCGAAATACAGGCCGGCCTGCAGGGACGTCAGGCCGATGCCTTTCATGAGAATGGCCGGGGCAGCGGCGAATGACGCGAACAGACCGCTGAGCAACAGGCTCATCGACAGGGCAGGGAGGATGAAACGCTTGTCCACCATCAGCCTGGCGTAAGCGCGCACCACACTGCCGGTAGAGTGCGGCGCCCGGCGGTCGGCGGGATGGGTTTCGCCAAGATCGCGTACATAGAAGAACGCCAGCACCACGGCGGCCAATCCCACCAGGATAAAGATGGCGCGCCATCCGAGCGTGATGGACAGCACGCTGCCCGCCAAGGGTGAGAAACCTGGCGCAGCGGCCGTGGCGACCATCGTCAATGACAGGGCGCGGGCCAGTGTCTCGCCTTCGAACAGATCCCGTGCGATGGCCCGCGACAGCACCGAGGCCGCGCACACGCCCAACGCCTGAACGACGCGGCCGGCAATCAGTACCTCAAGGGTGGTGGCGAGGCCGCCAATGACGGTGCCGACTATGAACACCGACAGTCCGCCCAGCACCAGTTTCTGCCGTCCATAACGGTCAGCCAACGGCCCGACCACCAATTGGCCCAGGGCAAAAGTGACGAAGTAACTGGAGAGCGTCAGGCCCAGTTCGCGGGCGGTCACGCCGAGGTCATCACCGATCACCGGGAACGCAGGGAGGATGATATTGGTGGAGAGCATGCCGATGGCCGCGAGGCCGGCGAGCAGTGCGACGATTCGGCCGGTCAGGGCTGGGCTCGATGCGAGTGGCTGCGCGTCTGCAATCGCTGATGCATTCCCAGTTTCCATGAATCAATCCCCTTGGCCGGTTTTTGTCTGGCTTATGATGATCGTAATATGACGATCGTCATCCGATGCGTCAAGGTCAAAAGAGGATTCAGAAGGATGGGGGCGATGAAGGGAATTCGAACGGGCGCAGAGAGGTGTTTGTACGGTGTGAAATGAGTCCGGTCGACGCCTGTCGGCGCCGACCGAGCCAGAGGTTTTACCAGCGGAAGTTGACGGAGGTCACCAATTCACGCTCGTCGCCGTAGCGGCAAGTGGACGCTTCACAATAGACGTATTTTTTATTCGTCACGTTGTTGGCGTTAAGGGATATGTCCCAGTTCTTGTCGATCTGGTAGCTCGCCATGGCATCGAACAGCGTGTAGGCCGGCATTTGCGAATCGATGCCGGACGCCTGGGTGGTTCCCTTGTAGCGCGCGCCGCCGCCGACTTTCAGCTGTGGGACGCCGAAGAGGGCGAAGTTGTAATCAGCCCACAAGGCGGCCTGATGGTAAGGCGTGTCCTCGCTGCGTTGGCCTACTTCGCTTTGAATCTGGCTTTTGGTGATACGCGCATCGGTGTAGGCGTACGACGCGATAACCGTCAGTTGAGGTGTGACGTCTGCCTTGGCTTCCAATTCCAAACCTCGAGAACGCTGTTCGCCAATCTGCTGGGGATTGCCGCCAGCCTGGTCGCGTTTCACGACATTTTGCTGTGTTAGCTCATAGACCGCTGCGCTGAGCAATATATTGCTGCCAGGGGGTTGGTAGCGGATGCCGACTTCGTACTGCTTGCCTTCGGTAGGATCGAAGGTCTGGTCCGTTGCTTCAGCCACTGCGACCGGGAAGAACGATTCGCTGTAGCTGATATAAGGAGCCAGGCCGTTATCGGCCTGGTACACCAGGCCCGCGCGCCAAGTGGTGGATTCGTCGTCCTGGCTCAGCTTCTCGCCGGTGGCGAAGCCTTCCTGATCCTGATCTGCCCAATCGTGGCGACCACCGAGCAGCAATAGCCAATGATCGTCGAACTTGATCTGGTCTTGCAGGTAGATACCTGTCTGGAAGGTATCGATCTGCGAACCACGGTCGCGGCTCCGGCTCTTGTCCACTATCACCGGCTGTCCGTAGTTGTAGTCGCCAATATCAATAGACGGGCTTCCCAGGAACGGGGGCCTGTCTCGGAAGTTATGCGAATCATATGAGGCATCGTAGGTATCGGCACCCACCAGGAAGGTGTTTTCAATCCCGCCAATGTTCCAACGCGTCTCGATGTTGGTGTCGCTGGCCAACGCCCGGGAGCGCTCCCGCCGATCACTGTACTGACGACCCAAAACGCCCGTGGCGGCTGCTGTATTGACTGGATTCCCTGTCCGAATCTGCATGTATTTCCACTTCACATCCGCTTCGTAGTAACGCAACTTGTTGCTGATACGGGTGTGTTCATCAAACCGGTGTTCGAACTCATAACCGATGGCGGACATCTCGCCGTTCATGTCGTCGTAGTCGGGTTCGCCGATGAAATCGTGGCGGCCGATGGTGAAGGGGCCGTTGCCTACGCCTTTGACCAATTGATAGGGCAGCGGAGCGGAGAAGCGCGTGTCGCTCTTCTGATAGAACGAGAGCAGGGTCAGGGACGTGTCTTCATCAGGGCGCCAGGTCAGGGCCGGGGCGATGTAGAGCTTGTCGTCGTTGACGTAATCCTGCTGGGTGTCGCTGTCGCGCTTGAGCATGGTCAGGCGGTAGCTGAGGACCTCGCTGTCACCGAGCGGGCCGCTGAAGTCGGCGGTCAGTTGCTTGCGATCATGGTTGCCATATTGCAGCCCCAACTCATGCAATGGGGTTTCGGTCGGACGCTTGCTGACACCGTTGACGAAGCCGCCAGGCGACAGTTGGCCGTAGAGCACCGAAGCCGCGCCACGGACGACTTCCACGCGTTCCAGGCCATAGGGTTCCTGGACGCCATCGTAGGAGTTGTACTGCAAACGCATGCCGTCGCGCAGGGAGCCACCCGTGGCGGATTCGACGTCGAAGCCGCGCATGCGGAACCGATCTGCCGTGCGGTTGAAGCTACTCGGTTGGCTGGTGAAGCCCGGGGTGTAGCTGAGGGCGTCCGCCATGGTGTCGGACTTGCGATCGCGCATTTCATCGGCGGTGACCACGGACACCGATTGCGGCGTTTCAGTGATGGCCGCGTTGGACTTGGTGGCACTGCCGTTGCGCAGGGCGACTTTGCCGGCCAGCGGCGCCGTGGGGTTTTCCACGGCGGCGGCATTGATGTTGATTTCGCCGAGTTGAAGAGGAGCGTTGGCTGCAGCCTCTTCTTGTGCGGCGAACGCCTGTGCTGAAAAGATGCTCCCCAAAGCCAGGGCCAGAGTGCTCAAGTGAAACGCTGGATGACGCGAGACGTAACGTTTTTCGGTGCCAACTGTTGTTTTTCTTACGAGCATCGAGGAAGTCCTTGAGGATTGTTATTGATCTTCGCAAGCCTATCGTCCCGGTCCGGCGGCAGGGCAGGCGAGCGAAGTTAGTGTCTACTGGCCATAATCTGACTGTGAATGATAAGGGTTTGCATTAATATTGTCAGGCTTGTAGGGAATTTATTTTAGTTTCGACATATTCTGTGCCGCACTTTTTAGCCTGCGGTGGGTTTTCCGGCGTTGTTACCGGGAAACGAATGCGCGGGATCTGTACGATGGACGATTCGATCAGGCCCTCTTGGGCGGCGGAGGGACGGTCATGCTGAAAGCCAGCAACGTGCGGCTGAGCTATGGCGAGCAACAGATTCTCAACGGTGTCAGCCTGGACATTCCCGAAGGCTGCTTCACGGCGTTGATCGGGGCCAACGGCTGTGGCAAGACCACACTCTTGAATGTGCTGGCACATATGCTGCGCCCAAGCGCGGGTGAGGTGCACCTGTCCGGCAAGGCTCTGGGGCAGTATTCGCGCCGGGCGCTGGCGCAGCGCATGGCGTTGTTGCCCCAGCGCACTACGTCACCGGCCGGCATGAGCGTGCGAGAGCTTGTGATGCAGGGACGTTTCCCCTGGCAGAGCTGGTGGCGGCAATGGTCCGAACAGGATCAGCAGGCAATCGACCGTGCCATCGAACTGGCGGGCATCGCACCGTTGCTCGATCGCTCGTTGGCCACCCTGTCGGGTGGACAACTGCAGCGCTGCTGGATTGCCATGACCTTGGCCCAGGACACCCCAGTGATCCTGTTGGACGAGCCCACGACGTTTCTCGATATCGCTCATCAGATCACCTTGCTCGAACTGCTGGTGGACCTGCGCGAGCAAGGCAAGACCGTCGTCGCCGTGCTTCACGATCTCAACCAGGCCGCGCGTTATGCCGATCACCTGGTGATGATGCGTGAAGGCCGCTTGCTGGCCCAGGGCGCGCCCGCTGAAGTCTTTACCCGTGAGAATCTCAAGGCGGTCTTCGACCTGGACGCGCACATCATCACCGACCCTTATTCGGGCGACCCACTGTGTGTTCCGCAAACCACCCGTAGCCAGCCATCGGCTGTGCGGGAGGCGATGTGAGTCACGGTTTGCGAATACCGGTGTGGCTGGGCCTGCTGGTCGCCATCGCCTTGGCCGCGCTGCTGCACCTGGCGGTTGGCGCCAAGAGCATCCCTTGGAACGAGGCCTGGCAGGCACTGGTGGCTTATGCACCGGACAACGCCGATCAGAGCGTCATCCGTGGCAGCCGCCTGCCACGCTTGCTGGTTGCCATGCTGGTGGGCGCCAGCCTTGGCCTGGCGGGAGTGATCATGCAGGCGGTAGGTGACAACCCCCTGGCCGACCCCGGCATTCTCGGCATCAACAGCGGCGCGGCATTGTTCGTGGTGTTCGGCTTGCTGGTGCTGCCCGGCCACGACCTGTCGATGATCCCATTGTTTGCTTTCAGCGGTGCCCTGGTGGCAGCCATTGGTGTGCTGCTGCTGGCGGGCAGGGGCCATAACCCGATTCGACTGACCTTGTCCGGCGCGATGATCGCGGCGTTGTTCAGCGCCATCACGTCAATCCTGCTGTTGCTCGACCAGCAGGGGCTCGACAGCCTTCGCCGCTGGCTCACCGGGTCGATCGGCGTGACCGGAGGCTCGATGCAGGCATGGGTCTGGCCTTATGTGGTGTTGGGCATGGTCTTGTGCCTGGTCAATGTCCGGGCCTTGAACGCCCATCGGCTCGGTCCGCAGGCCGCGGCCGGCATGGGCGTCAACTTGTTGAAAATGCGCCTGTTCGGGCTGGCTTCCGTGGTGCTGCTGTCAGGATGCGCCGTGGCGCTGGCGGGACCGATCGGTTTTGTCGGGTTGGTGGTGCCCCATGCGGCGCGGCTGTTGTTTGGCGATGATTATCGACGGCTATTGCTGGCCGCGCCGCTGCTCGGCGCGTTGCTGCTGATCCTGGCGGACATTGCCGCACGAACCGTTGTGCGGCCCTTTGAGCTGAACACCGGGATTGTCACGGCACTGATCGGCGGGCCGATTTTCGTCGCGTTGGTGTTGAGGAAAGTCAAATGACGCGCGTTGGGCTGATCTTGCCCAGGGCACTTCTATTACTGCCTTGGGTGGCCCGGCCCATCGACGTGATTTCGGTGCTGGCCCTGATGTTCGCATTGGTTGCCTTATCGTTGTACGCGTTGACTGTCGGCAGTTATTCGTTGGGGGTTGTCCAGGCCTGGCAAGCGCTGTGGGCGCCTGAACAGGTCGACTCGACGACGCGCAATCTGCTTTGGGAATTGCGACTGCCACGTGTGGCCCTGGCGATCCTCGCCGGCATGGCCATGTCGCTGGCCGGCCTGTTGATGCAGTCGTTGACGCGCAATCCGCTGGCGGCGCCGGGGCTGGTGGGCGTGGAGTCGGGAGCCAGTGTGACGATGCTGCTGATCATTGTGCTCTGGCCCACGCTGTTGCCCCTTGAGCTCTATCCATTGGCGGCACTGGCGGGCGGGTTGGCCGTGGCATTCTTCGTCGCGCTGCTGTCGTGGCGCCAGGGGATTTCGCCGCTGCGGTTGATCCTCGTCGGCGTTGGGGTCACCGCGATGCTCAGTGCAGTAGCCGATTTACTGATCACCTACGGCAACATCGACCAGGTCGAGTCGGCCCTGATGTGGCTGGGCGGCAGCTTGCACCGGGCCGGTTGGCCGCAGGTTCACAGCCTCGGCACCTGGCTGTTGCTCGCGGGGGTTCCCTTGCTGTTTTTTCACCGTCAATTAAACCTGTTGCAGTTGGGCGAAAAAGTCGCGCTCAGCCGGGGCCTGAACGTCACGGGTGTCATGGCTTTCCTATTGCTGTGCAGTGTCATGCTGACAGCGGCCGCCGTGGCGAACGTCGGCACCATGACTTTCGTCGGGCTGGTGGCGCCGCACCTGGCGCGCCAACTGGCAGGCGATCGCCACGGTGCGCTGATGCCTTTGTCGGCGTTGATGGGGGCATTGCTGGTACTGGCGGGGGATACACTGGGCAGGGGGCTGTTCCCACCGCTGCAATTACCGGCGGGGCTGGTGGTTGCAATTATCGGCGCACCTTATCTGATCATATTGTTGGCGCGTCAACGCAGTCGCTGAAAACACAGCGGCGCTTATCTTGAAATTATCGGAGGCAAACGCGTGCGGGTAGGGATGAGAGAAGTGTTCAAGAGGTTGTTTGGCATGCTTTGCGTGCCGTTTGCATTGATGTCGATGCACGCTGGCGCGGCCGAAACCAAAGTGTTCGAGAACAGTTTCGGTCGTGTCGAGGTGCCTGTTTCACCCCACTGCATTGTCTCCCTGCACGATTTCAGCCTGACCGATCAGTTGCTCGAATTGGGTATCAAGCCCTGCGGATCGACAGGCAGGAAGAAGCTGTTTTCGGACGTGCTGTTTCGCGGTGCCCAAGAGCGCTTCGACGTGACGGGCATTCAATACATCGGCTCGCACCAATCTCCTGACCTGGAAGCCATCGCCGCCCTGAAGCCTGACCTGATTGTCGGCCTGTCTTATCACGCGGACCTAAAGGAAAAGCTCAGCAAAATCGCACCGGTCGTGCTGCTGCCCTCCCGGGAAAGCGACATCAAGACCTACGCCAGGCAGCTCGCCGAGCTGGTCGGCAAGCAGCAGCGTTACGAAGAAATGCTCCATGAATACGAATGGGTCGTCAGCGAGTTCAAGAAGCGGGTCAAGGACCCTTCGCGGATCACGGTCACGACGCTCGAGGTCTATACCGATGGTTTCCAGTTGATCGGCCGTGGCGGGATGGATGACGTCATCAAGGATTTCGGCCTGGGCCGTGTCGCCGCCTATCGCGAAGCGCGCCAGAACGTGCCCTACAGCCTGGAGCGAATCGGCGACTTCGACAGTGATTTCATTATCGACACATACGAAGAACTGCTCGATTCGGAAGCGAGCACGGCTGCGTTTCGCCAGTCGCCGCAATGGCAGAACCTGTTTGCGGTGAAGAACCGCCAGTTTCTGTACCTGAACCGCAGCCGCTATGCCGATACGATGCAGGGCTTGCTGGGTTCCGCCTACCTGTTGATGTCCCATATCGCTGAGCGGGAGAGCATGCTTCAGGCCAAATGATTTGTGTCGATTGTCATACAAACGTCATTAATGACAATGATTCTCTATTGCAGTTGTTACTCGTTTGTAATAGTTTGTGCTCTCGAAAAAACACGCTCATCGGAATGGCGAGGGATCACAAATGGAAACTGGTTTGGCGCGTGCACAGGTTCAACCCATGGAAGGCGTACCGGGCGACGAACAGACCTTGCCATTTATCTTCCACGCGCCAGGCGCGGGGGCTGCGTGGCAGGACAGCCGGGCGCAGATCCTGCAAGCAGTCGAGGCGCAGTTACCGCGAGCGGGCGGCATCCTGTTTCGTGGCTTTGTGTTCAATGGCGAAGCGGACTTTGAAGCATTTGCCCGCGGTTTCGGTCATGAACTGCTGACCTACGACTACGCCTCAACGCCGCGCACCAAGCTCAACAACCGGGTCTACACGTCGACCGAGTACCCGGCCCACCAAGTGATCCCTCTACACAACGAGCAGTCCTACTCGCTTAACTGGCCAATGAAAATCTGGTTCCACTGCATGCAGGCCTCTGCGGTGGGCGGTGAAACCCCCATTGCCGACAGCCGCAAGGTCTACCAGCAACTCGACCCCGCCATACGTCAGCGTTTCGCCGAGAAGCGCCTGATGTACGTGCGCAACTATGGCAACGGCCTCGACTTGCCCTGGCAACAGGCGTTCAGCACGGAAGACCGTTCACAAGTCGAACATTTCTGCCGCGCCAACCAGATCCAGTTCCAGTGGAAAGAGGACGGCGAGCTGTCCACCCGCCAGATCTGCCAGGCCGTGGCCCAGCACCCGGTGACTGGGGAGTGGGTGTGGTTCAACCAGGCGCATCTGTTCCATATCTCCAATCTCGCCGCACCCGTGCGCGAGACGCTGATTTCCATCGTCGGCGAAGAGGGCGTGCCACGTAACGTTTTCTACGGTGATGGCTCGCCTATCGAGCTTGATGCCCTGGAGCATGTCCGTGCCGTATTGCAGCGCTGCCAGGTGAGCTTTCCCTGGCAAGCCGGTGACGTGCTGATGCTCGACAACATGCTGGTGGCCCATGGCCGTTCGACATTCCAGGGCGCGCGAAAGGTCGTGGTCGCCATGGCCGAGCCTGCTTCCGCGAACTGAGCTAGACGCTCTTGCAGACAGCCGTCACATGGGGCGGCTCATTCAGAACAAGCAAAATGAAGGACATCAAATGCTCGATCGCTTGATGCATCGCTGCTGGCTGCGTGGGATTCGCCTATCGAAAGTCGAAGGCCAATTGGTCATCACCCCCGGATCACCTAGGGCGTTGGACGATGAACTGGCAAGCGAACTGACGGCGCACGGCGCCGACGTGCTGCAATGGCTGGCCCGGCACCCCGATTATTTTGAAGCGCGCCCGCTGACGGATAACGAGCAGGCGCTCTGGTTCTTGCAACGACTCGAGCCGGACAGCTGCGCCTATAACATCGCTTACGCAGGGCGCATCAAGGCGCAGTTCGTCACCGACGACTTGCCCCGACGCCTGCAAGGCGCCTGGGAAACGGTGCAGCGACGCTATCCCATGCTGTGCACCGCCTATGCCGAGCGCAATGGCGACCTGTTGCAGTGGAGCGACCGCGAGCGAGTCCGGCCGCTGGAGCGCATCGCGCTGCAGGCGGCCGACAGGCAGGCGTTGCAGCAGCGCGTCACCGAGTGGGCCGATAAGCCTTTCGACTTGGAAGCCGGCGACGTCAGTCGGGTCGTCCTGTTGAGCAACGTTCACGCCGATGAAGTCGAGCACACCGTGCTGCTGGTAATTCATCACATCGCCGCTGACCTGGCCACGTTCTACATCGTGCTCAATGAACTGTTCGCGCTGATCAACGAGCAAGCATTGCCCGCTGTGAATCCAGATGCCTATCGCGACTATTGCAGCGAATTGCACATACGCAGCGAAGCTGCCGAACCGATGGAGCTGGCCTGGTGGCAGGCGCAATTGGAAGGCGCCCCGGCACTGGAGCTACCGACCGATTTTCACTACGGCAGCAATCAGGCATTCCAAGGCGGGGAGCTGTCGTTTCGTTTCGACCGGGCCACCACGGCCAGAATTCGTGCCGTGGCCCGTCAATGGGGCGTGACGCCTTATATCTGTTGGTTCTCTTTGTTCCAGCAGTTTCTCGGCGTGCTGTCCGGCCAGGATGACTTTGTGCTGGGCACTCCCAGCGGTTGGCGCCTGCGCCGCGAGCACGTCAATCTGCCGGGCTACCTGGTCAACCCGTTGCCGGTCCGCTGTCGTTTGCAGCGCGAGCTGTCCGGCGGCGATTGGGCCAGGCAGGTGGACGCCAACGTCAAACAAACCTTGCAGCACCGTCATTATCCGTTCTCGCGCCTCGTCAAACAGTTGGATCTGCCCCGGCAGATGGGCAGGGCGCCGCTGTTTCAGCACATGTTCACCCTCAACAAGGAGCGCATCGCGCCGTTCGAGCAGTACGTCGACCGTCTGCTGTCGGAGCAGCGTGGCGCGGCCCATGAGCTGAACATGGTCATGATCGACGAGGAAGACGGCTTCCTGTGCCGGTGGCGTTACAGCAAGGCCTTGTACCGCCACGAAACAGTCCAACGTTTTTGCGAACAGTTCGTTGCGTTGGTCCACGCGGTCATCGAACAGCCGGACGTACCGTTTGCCCAGCTCGACTGGCTGGCACCGGCGCAGCAATCCTTGCTCTGTGGCGAGGACCTGCCGGTCCCGGTCAGCAACGCCTGGCAGGCGTTCGTCCAGCAGTGCGTTCGAAAGCCCGAGTCAATTGCCCTGCAAGACGAACAGGGCACGCTCAGCTATGCCGAATTGGGCCGTGCAGTGGTCGCCCGTGGCGAGCGCTTGCAAGCAGGCGCGAATCTGGAGGGCGCACGCATCGCCTTATGCTTGCCCCGCAGCCGCGAGCTGGTGATGCACATGCTCGCCGCCTGGCAGTGCGGCGCCACCTACCTGGCCCTCGATCCGCAGTGGCCGCAGTCGCGTTTGCAGGACATCTGCCAGGATGGCACGCCCAAGGTCTGGGTCGGCGAGGGCCAGCGTCCCGAGTGGCTGCCTGAAACGGTGCGGTGGCTGTCGTTGCCAACTGAGGCGTTGTCGGGTGAATCGCCGTTGCGCGCGTCCTTGCCCGCTGAAAGGTCGGCCTACGTCGTCTACACCTCCGGCTCCACGGGACGGCCGAAGGGGGTGATGGTCAGCCAGGGCAACCTGATCCATTACGTGGTCGGGTGCCTGGAACGCCTGGATCTGTCCGCCGATGCCAGTCTGGCAAGTCTCGCCAGCTGCGCCACCGACTTGGGGCACACGGCCTTGTTCGGTGCGTTGCTCAGCGGCCGTCGCCTGCGGCTATTGGCTGAGGAACTGTCATTCGACGCCGAGGAGCTGGCGGCCGTGCTTGAGCGCGATCCCGTGGACCTGCTTAAAATTGTGCCTTCACACCTCAACGCCTTGCTGGTCGCCAACGATCCCCAGCGCCTATTGCCGCGCCGATGCCTGGTCACCGGTGGCGAAGCCCTGGGCCATGAGCTGGTTTCGCGCTTGCGGGCATTGATGCCGGACCTGCGTATCGTCAACCACTACGGCCCCAGTGAAACCACCGTCGGGGTGTTGACTCATGAGGTCGATATCGATGGCGCGGCACCGCTGGGACGACCGCTGCCCAATGTCCAGGTCAGCGTGCGTTCGCCCGAGGGCCGTCTGTTGCCGATCGGTGTCAGCGGCGAACTTTGCGTGCAGGGCAAAACGGTTGCGCTGGGTTACCTCAGCGCCAACGATTCAGACCACGCCCGCTTCGGTGCCCATGGCTATCGCACCGGTGACCGGGTGCGGCTCAATCATCGGGGGCAGATGGAGTTTCTCGGTCGGCTCGATGAGCAGGTCAAGATCCGCGGGTATCGGGTCGAGCCGGCAGAGGTTGCGGCACGGCTGCGGGCGATGCCGCAGGTCGGCGACGTACAGGTGCTGAACAACCCATCGCCCCTGACGGGCAACCGCTTGGTGGCGTTCCTGGTCGCACCATTGGCCGCGTTGCCTGATATTCAGGCCGCCCTGCAAGCGCAACTGCCGGACTATATGCAACCGTCCCAGTGGCATTGCCTCGATGGGTTTGCCTTGTTGCCCAACGGAAAAGTCGATCGCAAGGCATTGCAGCATTTGGCCGGGCAAGCGCCGGCCACCGCGCAGACGACGTCTCCCATCGAGGAACCTCTGAATGCGGTTGAAAGCGCGTTGCTGGATATCTGGCGCGGGCTGCTCGGCAACCCCGACCTCGGCCCCGATGACAACTTCTTCGCCTTGGGCGGCGATTCGATCCTCGGCCTGCAGATCATTGCCTTGGCCCGCCAGCAACATATCCTGATGACGCCCAAGCAGTTGTTTGCCGAACAGAGCGTACGCGCCTTGGCCCGAGTGGTGCAGACGCCACAGCGCAACCTCGAACAGCGTCTGCTCAATATCGCTCGTGAGATTCTCAATAACCCCGACCTGAGGGTCGATGACAATTTCTTCAGTGTCGGGGGAGACTCGATCCTGAGCTTGCAGATCATCGCCCGGGCCAAGCAGCACGGGCTGCAGCTCAAGCCCAAGCAGATTTTCGAGTTCCCAACCGTGCGTGGTTGGGCCGAGCAGGTGGTTGATCTTGGCGCGGTGGAGACGGGCGCTACGCCGGCCGTGCTCGAACCTGTCACAGCGTTCGCCCTGACGCCGATCCAGCAATGGTTTTTCGCCCAGGAGCAAACCGAGCCCGAGCATTGGAACCAATCCTTGCTTCTGGCATTGAACGCACCATTGGAACAGGCGCGGTTCATCCAGGCTGTTGGCGCACTGTTACAACGTCATGCCAGCTTGCGCCTGATATTTGAAACGTCGGAGCAGGGTTGGCAACAACGCTACCAGGCGTTTTCCTCGGGCCAGCTCGACGGGTTGTTCCACATCGAAGACCAACCCTTGGACGAAGCGCTGTTGCAGCGCTGGCAACAAGGCTTTGATTTGGGCAAGGCGCCTTTGATCCGCTGGGTGTATTTCTCCCATAGCCGTGAGCTGCTATGCACGGCGCATCACTTGCTGGTCGATGCCGTGTCCTGGCAAGTGCTGCTGGAGGAATTGGAAAGCCTCTACTTGCAACCGAACGCGGCGTTGCCTGCCGTGTCGGCGGGTTTCCACGCATGGAGCGAGGCCTTGCAGCAGCATCGCCGCGAGCCCGCCGTCCTGGCCCAGGTTGGCTACTGGCATGAGCAGGTAGCCGCCGAACATAGCGCTCCTCAACAGCCCAATACATACGGCGAAAGCCGGACACTGGACATGCAACTGTCGGTCGAGCAAACACAATTGCTGTTGGGCGATTGTCACTCGGCCTACAGCACTCAGGTCCAGGATCTGCTGGTGGCCGCGTTGGCCGGTGTCATCGGCCAATGGCAGGGGCGCGAGCGCGTCACCCTGGAGCTGGAAAGCCACGGTCGTAGTGGCTGGGAGCAAGGCCCCGAGCTGTCGCGCTCCATCGGTTGGCACACCAGCCGATATCCGCTGGCCATCGATACTTCCTGGGATTTGGAATCCTCGATCATCGCGGCCAAGGAAGCCCTGCGCCGCGTCCCCGAACAAGGCATCGGCTACGGCCTGCTGCGCCAGGATCCGGCCCACGGCCTGGGTGCCGTCACGCTGCTGACGTTCAACTACCTGGGGCGTGTCGATCAGTGGATCGGCGCATCGAGCCTCTGGCGCCTGGCGCGGCCGATGTGCCCCGGCATGCGCGCCGACAGCACCTGCCGCACCCATTGGCTGGACGTGACGGCGCTCGTCAATGAAGGCCAGCTACACGTCGAATGGCGTTATGCGCCGCAGGTCCACGATCAGGTGTTGGTGAACGAACTGGCGCGGCAATTCCAGCAGCGACTCAGCACCTTGCTGGATCACTGTCAGGCCCCTGCGGCGGGCCGCGCCACGGCTTCGGATTTCGCCGACTCGGGCCTGTCCGACGATGAATTTTTGGGGTTGCTCGAACAACTTGAGCAATGAACCCCCTGCGCCCCCCAATTACAGGTTCGGATACCGTCAGCATGAACGACAAGGTCAAAGCTGTTTCGCGCAATATCGAAGCTATTTACCCGCTGGCTCCCATGCAGCAAGGACTGCTGTTTCACAGCCTGATGCACCCTGGCAAGGGCATGTATCTGCTCCAATATCGCCATGTCATGGTCATGCCGGACCTGGACCTCGCGGCCTTCCGCCAGGCCTGGGCGCAGGTGGTGGAGCGCCATGAACTGCTGCGCACATCGTTCGTCTGGAAGCAGCAGAAACGCCCGATGCAGGTGGTGCACAAGCAGGTCGAATTACCGATCACCTATGAAGATTGGTCGCATCTGAGCGAAGGCGAGCAGCAGGACCGCCTCGAGCAATTGCTCAGCGCGGAGCGTGCCGAAGGCCTGGACTTCACCAAGGCGCCACTGATGCGGGTCAGGCTGTACAAACTGGCGCCCGACACCTACCAGTTCGTGCGCAGCTACCACCACATCCTCATGGATGCCTGGTGCTTCTCGATCATCATGATGGACTTCCTCAACGGCTACCGCGCCGCCCGGGAAGGGCGCCGACTGAGCCTGCCGACACCGCGCCCGTATCGCGACTTTATCCGGTGGCTGGAAACCCAGAAACCGGAAGATCACCAAGCCTTCTGGCAACAGCGACTGGCGGGCTTCGATACGCCCAACGAGTTTGGCTTTGGTCATGTCGGTCGCATCCAAGGTGCTGCCGAACCGGTCGAAGACTGTGTCGAACTCCTGGAGCCCGGGCAGACCCAGGCGTTGCAGAACGTCGCGGCGCAGCACGGCCTGACCCTCAACACCCTGGTGCAAGGCGCCTGGGCGCTATTGCTCGGGCGCTACAGTGGTGATCGCGACTTGGTAATGGGCATCACCGTCGCTGGCCGCCCGGTGCACCTGCAAGGCATGGAAAGCATCGTCGGCCTGTTCATCAATAGCTTGCCGCTGCGCTGGAGCTGTGGTCCGGAGGATAAGCTCGGCCCGTGGCTGAAAGCCTTGCAGACCGAAAACCTGAGCCTGCGCGAACACGAAAGTGTTTCCCTGGCCGACATCCAGCGCTGGAGCGACGTTCAGCGACAGGACTTGTTCCAGAGCCTGTTCGTGTTCGAGAACGCGCCCATTGCCGCCGACTTGCGCCAGGGCCAGTTGGATTACCTGATCAGCGACATGGCCAACCGCACCCACACCAACTACCCGGTCACTGTGGTAATCGTGCCGGGCGAGCGCCTGCACCTGCAGTTGACCTATCAAACCGACTGGTTCCTGCGCGAAGAAATCGAGCAGATGCTGCGGCATTTCCGCACCTTGCTGTTGAACATGGGCGATGCCCTCGGCGCAGACGCCGGCACGCCCTTGCATCATTTGGCGATGCTGGATGAAAGCGAAGTCACTCACCAGCACGAGGTTTGGGCCGGCGGTGGCCTGGCGGCGGACGAGCAACTGCTGCAACCCTTATACATTGAGCGATTCCAGCAACAGGTGCGCCAGACGCCAGAGCGTGTCGCCGTTGTCCATGGCGAGCAAAGCCTGACGTTCGATCAGCTGAACCGCGCCGCTAACCGACTGGCTCGGCACTTGCGCGCCCAGGGTGTGGGCAGCGACGACCTGATCGCGGTGTTCGACGAGCGGGGCCTGGATCTGGTGGTGATGATTGTCGCCACGCTGAAGGCCGGTGCCGGTTGGCTGCCGCTCGATCCGCGCAACCCGGCGCAGCGCCTGGCCCAAGTGCTGCGCCAGAGCCGCACGCCGTTGCTGATCCATAGCGCAGGGCAGGGCGAGCTGGCGATGCAGGCCCTCGACCTGCTCATGCACCGACCCAAGGCCGTTCGCTACGACCCTTCGGTGCTGGGCAGCTATAGCGACGATAACCTCGACATCACGGTGCACGGCACATCATTGGCATACTGCATCTTCACTTCTGGCTCCACTGGCACGCCGAAGGGCGCGATGGTGGCGCAGGCGGGCATGCTCAATAATATTCTCGGTAAATTGCCGGGGCTGGGGCTCGATGCGAACGATGTGATTGCCCAGACCGCGCCGCAGTGCTTTGACATCTCAGTCTGGCAGACCCTCGCCGGCCTGGTGCTCGGAGCCCGCACCGTGATCCTCGGCGACTGCGTGGTGCAGGACCCCGAGGCATTGGCCTCGGCCATCGGGCGGCACGGCATCAGCATCCTCGAAGCGGTGCCGTCCTTGATGCAAAGCCTGCTGGACGCTGGATTGCAAACGTCCCCCCTGCGCTGGGTGCTTGCCACGGGCGAGGCCTTGCCGCCGGCCTTGGCGTGTCGCTGGTTCGAGCGCTACCCGGCGATCCCGCTGATGAATGCCTACGGGCCGGCTGAGTGCTCCGATGACGTGGCCTTTCATCCGCTGCTCGAGCGCCTGCCGGAACAGCGCATCAACGTACCGATCGGCCGCGCCACGCTGAACAATCGCTTGTACCTGCTCAACGCCGATCTGCAGCCGATACCGGTCGGCGCGGTCGGGGAGATCTTCGTTGCCGGTGTCGGCGTCGGGCGCGGTTACATGGCCGACCCTGCGCGTACGGCGGCGGTGTTCCTGCCGGACCCGATCGCCAACGACGGTTCACGCCTGTACCGCACCGGTGACCTGGCGCGCTTCCTGCCCAACGGCGACCTGGAATACGTCGGACGCACCGACCATCAAGTCAAGATTCGCGGCCACCGCATCGAGCTGGACGAGATCGAGGCATGCCTGACCCATTACCCCGGCGTGCGCGAAGCCGTGGTCGTGGCCCGTGACGACCAGCAACGCGCCAAGGTACTGGTGGCTTACGTCGTGGCCAATGACGCCTGCAGCATCGAGATGTTGCGCGAGCATGTACTGGGCAATCTCCCGGCCTACATGATCCCGAGCGCATTCGTATTCCTGGAGCGTTTCCCGCTCAACGGCAACGGCAAGATCGACCGCAAGTCGTTGCCCTCCCCGGATTTTGCCGCGCAAAGCCAGGCCCGCTATGTGGCGCCGAGCAGCGAGTTGCAAGGCCAGTTGGTGCAAGCCTGGCAAAGCGTGCTCGGCCTGGACCAGGTGGGTGTCGAGGACAACTTCTTCGAGCTGGGCGGCCATTCGCTGCTGGCGACCCAGTTGATCGGCCTGATCGGTAAGCTCAGCGGCAAGGATTTGCCGTTGCGCGTGGTCTTCGAGCGTCCGACCATTACCGCCATGGCGGATTGGCTGGAGAACCAGGCCGGCGCGGTAAAGCCGTCGCCGACCTTGCTGCCGCGCCCGGAAACGCTGCCGCTCTCGTTTGCCCAGCAACGGTTGTGGTTCCTGCAACAACTCGACCCCGACAGCCCGGCGTACAACCTGGCCGGCGCCGTGCGCCTGACTGGCGAGCTGTACGTCGCTGACCTGCACGCGGCGTTGCAAGCGGTCCTCGACCAGCACGAGGTGCTGCGCACCGGGTTCATCGGCGCGGCCCAAGGGCCGAGCCAGGTTGTCCTGGCGCACAGCGAAATTGAGTTGCCAGTCATCGATGTGGCGAGCGAAGACGCGCTGCACGAACGGCTACGCCTGGACGCCATGACACCGTTCGCCCTCGACGCGGCGCCGCTGTTGCGCGCCAGGCTGTATCGCCTGGCGCCGGAGGCGTTTGTCCTGTCGTTGAATTGCCACCACATCATTGCCGATGGCTGGTCCTTGCAACTGATCATCGACGGCCTCTGCGAGCAGTACCGCAATCGTCGCAAGGGCGTCGCGACCCCACGGCCCGCCCCGGCAATGCAATACGCCGACTACGCCGTGTGGCAACGCCAGTGGATGGGCAGCAAGGCGTGCGAGCAAGAGCTGGCCTACTGGCGCGAGCAACTGGCCGGCGAGCTGCCGGTGCTCGACCTGGCGGCCGATTTCCCTCGTCCCGCCCAGGCGAGCCAGGCCGGTGGACGTGTCGAGCGTCGCTTGCCCGACGACCTGGCGGCGCGGCTCAGGACCTTCAGCGCTCGCCATGGCTGGAGCAACTTCATCCCGATGCTGACCGCTTTCCAACTGCTGTTGCGCAGTCGCAGCGGAGAAAACGACATCCTGGTCGGTGTACCGGCGGCCAACCGGCACCATGCGGCGTTGCAGCCGCTGGTGGGTTGCTTCGTCAACACATTGGTGTACCGCAAGAAAATCTCCGGCGAGCGCAGCCCGCTGCAACTGATGAGCGAATTGCAGGCATTGTCGGTTTCGGTCCAGTCCCACCAGGACTTGCCGTTCGATTACTTGATCGAACAGTTGGGAGTGGTCCGGCAGGTGAGCTACAACCCGCTGTTCCAGGTCATGTTCAATTACTTCCCGGGCAACGCTCTGGAGCGTTTCGAACTCACTGACGTCATCGCCGAGCCGCTGGACAACCGCCCGGAGAGCGCCTTGTGCGATCTGCACCTGGACGTGCGCGACAGCGAACACGGGATTAACCTGAGTTTGCAATACAGCAGCGACCTGTTCCGCGAGCAGACCGTGCGAGGCATGGCCGAGCAGTACCTGGCCTTGCTCGATGCGGTGATCCAACAGGCCGGGCGGCCGCTGGGTGAGTTGACATGGCAGCCCGCTGAACGGGCCCTGGCGCGGATCGATGGCCGCGCCCTGGCCGGTCAGCAAGACATCCTTGACGCCTTCGCGCTTCAGGTTGCGCGCCAGCCCGAGGCGATTGCCGTCGTGGCAGGCAATCAACAAATGACCTACGCCGAATTGGACCAAGCCGCCGAGGCACTCGCAACGAGGTTGCAGGTCCAGGGTGTCGGTGTCGAAGACCGCGTAGCGTTGAGCCTGCCGCGCGACGCTCGCCTGCCCATGGCCATGCTGGCGGTCCTCAAGGCCGGGGCGGCGTATGTGCCGTTGGCCGAGGACACGCCGCCGGAGCGCGGCCGCTACATTCTCCAGGCGGCGCAGCCCACGTTGTGCCTGGGCACCGCCGCGAGCCTCGGCGTGTTGGCGCAGTGGAACCCCGGCCTGCCGCTGCTGGACATCGACGCCAGTGGGGCGACCGGTACGCGCAAGCCTGTGGACTGCAACCCCGGTCAACTCGCCTACGTGCTGTACACCTCGGGTTCCACCGGCCAGCCCAAAGGGGTGGCGATCAGCCGTGGCAACCTGATGAACCTGATGCTGGCCGTCGAGCAGGTCCTGCCAATGACGGCCCGGGACCGGGTCCTGGCCTTGACCACCGCGACCTTTGACATTGCCATTGTCGAGTTGCTCCTGCCCTTGGCCCATGGCGCCAGCATCCTGCTGGCCGATCGAGAGCAGGCGCGGGACCCGCAAGCGATCGATCAGTTGCTGATAGGCGGACAACCCACCGTCATGCAGGCCACGCCGGCCACCTGGCGAATGCTCGTGACGCATACCTCCCGCAGCTGGCGGGGCGTGCGTGCCATCTCCGGTGGCGAAGCCTTGCCGTGCGCGTTGGCCGAAGCCATCGAGGGCAGGGGTGCCAAGGTCATCAACGGCTACGGGCCGACTGAAGCGACCGTCTACAGCACCTTCGAAGTGCGCGGTGGCGAAGAAAGCGCGGTCGAGGTGCCGATCGGGCAACCGGTGGCGAACACCGCCGCATACGTGCTCGACGCTGACTTGCAACCGGTGGCTGCCGGCGTGCCAGGTGAGCTGTACCTCGCGGGGGCCAACTTGGGTCGCGGCTATTTCGCTGCCGCGCGCCTGACCGCCGCCGCGTTCCTGCCGGACCCTTTCGTGGCTGGCGCGCGCATGTACCGCACCGGCGACCGGGTCCGACGCAATGGCAACGGCAGCCTGGATTACCTCGGGCGCCTGGATTTCCAGGTCAAGCTGCGGGGTTTCCGTATCGAATTGGGGGAAATCGAAGCGCTGTTGTCCCGCGTCCCCGGGGTCCGCGAGGCGGCCGTGGTGCTGCTGGGCAGCGGTGACGCGGCGCGGCTGGTGGGCTACTACGCTGGCGATGCGCTGGACGAAACGACTCTGCGCGCCAGCCTCGGCGCCCAATTGCCGGACTACATGTTGCCCGGCCAGTTCGTTCGCCTCGACACCTTGCCGTTGAGCCCCAGCGGCAAAGTCGACCGCAAGGCCTTGCCGGCGCCGCAACAGCGTGACGGCCAGCAGGGCGCGCTGTCGAGCGACTGGGAACAAACCCTGGCCGGCCTCTGGGAAGAGCTGCTGGAATGCACCGACATTGGCGCCGACGACAACTTCTTTGCCCTCGGCGGACACTCGCTGTTGGCGGCGCGGCTGGTGGCGCGAATCGCCGAACAGCATGGCCGCCGCCTGCCATTGCGCAGCGTGTTCGAACAACCGGTGCTACGGGACTTGGCCGCCATTTTGGCCCAGGCAAGCACCGAGGCTGATCGCATCCTGCGCCCGTTCGCAGAACCCTTGGCGCCGTTGCATTTCACTCAGCAACGCTTGTGGTTCCTTGACCGTTTACAGGGCGATACCCAGGCCTACCATCTGTCCTTGGCGCTGCGCCTGGATGGCATCCTACAACCCGATTTGCTGGAGCAGGCGCTGGCGCAACTGGAGGCTCGCCAACACAGTCTGCGGACGGTGTTCAGCGACACCGCCGACGGCGCACGCCAGCATATCGAAGACCTTGTGGCGGTGCCGCTGAGCTTCGAACCGCTGGAAGTCGATGAGCATTCGAGCGGCTTCGCCCAGAAGCTCAGCCAGGAGGCGCAGCATTCATTCGATCTCACAGCGCCGCCGCTGTGGCGGGTGCGTGTGTACCAGGGCCAGGATCGCAGCGTTCTGCAGGTGACCTTGCATCACATCATCGCTGACGCGCGTTCGCTGGAGATTCTCTTCAATGAACTGCAAGTGATCTACCAGGCTTTGCTGGAAAGGCGTGACGCTTGTCTGCCAGCGTTGCCGTTGCAGTTTTCCGACATCGCGGCCAGTTGGCAGAGCCCGGCGGGGCAGGCGCAGATCGAGTCGCAACTTGACTATTGGCGCCGTACCCTGGCGGGCGAGCCGCCGGTGCTGAACCTGCCGACCGACATGCCTCGGCCCGCCGAGCAGGGCTACAAGGGCCAGCGTCTGCGCTTCAACCTGTCGGCTAGGCTGGTCAAGCACCTGCGCGAGACGGCGCAACGCCATGGCCTGACCGCTTTTGCACCGTTGCTGGCCGCCTGGAAAACCTTGCTGGCCAGGCACTCGGGCCAACGTGAAATCTGGATTGGCTTGCCGGTCGCCCATCGCCATCAGGCTCATACCGACAACCTGATCGGCTATTTCGCCACCACCCAGGTCCTGCGCAGCCATCTCGATCCGCAACAATCGGTCGAACAGTTCTGGCAGCAGTTACAAACCACGCACCTGGCGGCGCAACAGCACGCCGACGTGCCTTTCGAGCGCCTGGTGGAAGCCCTGCAAGTACGCCGCGATCTCAGCCACACGCCGCTGTTCCAGGCGTTGTTCAACCTGATCCAACGCGATCCCACCGCAACGACCGAGCAGCACTTCGCCGGCTTGCCCGTACAGCGACTCAACGTTGAAAGCGACAGTGCCCTGGTGGACATCGGTCTGCACATCGAGCAGCAGGGCGAGGAGTGGCAATGCGTGCTGGAATACAACACCGACCTGTTCCTGGCGCACACCGCGCAACGTTATGCCGATGAGTTCCGCTACCTGCTCGAAGGCATGTTGGAACAACCCGAAGTGCGCCTCTGGGACATCGACCTGGCCAATGCCGACCATGCCTTGGCCCAGCGTCCTTGGAACCGTCCGGCGCAATCCTCGACGCCAGTGGTGGACGTCATCGCCCGTTTCGAACAGCAGGTCGTCCTGACACCTGAAGCGCTGGCGGTGGATTGCCAGGACCAGCAACTGACCTATGCGCAACTCAACGCCATCAGCAATCGCCTGGCCCAGTGGCTGCGCGCGCAAGGTGTCGGCACGGATGACCTGGTTGCGGTCTGTCTGACTCGCGGTCCATGGCTGCTGCCAACCCTGTTGGCGGTCCACAAGGCCGGTGCGGCGTACCTGCCACTGGATCCGCAGCAGCCGGGCGAGCGCCTGGGCTTAATCATCCGGCATGCGCGTGCGGCCATGGTGCTTACTGAAAGCCTTTGCGCCGGGGCCTTGGGCGGCGTCAACCACTTCCTGCTCGACGGGTTGGCGCTGGACAATTGCAGCGACGCCAACCTTGCATTGCCGATCGATCCACAGCAGCGCGCCTACGTGATCTATACCTCGGGCTCCACCGGCACACCGAAAGGCGTGCAGGTCAGCCGCGGTAACCTGAGCAATCTGCTGGCAGGCCTCGATCGCTTGCTGCCGCTTGGCGCCGAGGATGTTTGGCTCGCCAGCACCACGTACGCGTTCGATATGTGCAAGCCGGAGCTGTTCCTGCCGCTGGTCAACGGCGCGGCCATCCTGCTGGCGCGCCGCGAGCAGGTGATCGACGGGCATCAACTGTTCGCGCTGCTGCGCCGGGCGACGGTATTCCAGGCTACCCCCGCTGGATGGCAGATCCTGCTGGAAACCGGCCAGGCCGATTGGCCGCCGCTGCGTGGCCTGATCGGTGGCGAGGCGGTGCCCGGTGAGCTGGTGAACGAACTGCGCGGTCGTGGCGTGGCGCTGATCAACGCCTACGGCCCGACGGAAACCACCGTCTGGTCGACCACCCAGGCGTTGCAGGAGGTGCCGTCCGGCGTCGCCGACATCGGCGCGCCGTTGCTCAACACGCTCTGCTACGTGCTCGACGACATGCTCCGCCCGGTGCCGCTCGGCGCGACGGGTGAGCTGTATATCGCCGGCTCCGGCGTCACGCGAGGGTATCAGCATGCGCCGGCCACCACGGCGGCGGCGTATTTGCCGGATCCCTATGCAGGCGAACCCGGTAGCCGCATGTACCGCACCGGCGACTTGGTACGCCGCCGCAACGACGGGCGGCTGGCCTATGTAGGTCGCGGCGATTTTCAGGTCAAGGTGCGCGGTTTCCGTATCGAGCCCGGTGAAATCGAATCGCTGCTGCGCCGTTACCCAGGCGTGGAAGAAGCGGTGGTGATGATCGATCCGTGCAGCCAGAGCCTGTTTGCCTGGCTACAGACACCGAGCCCGGTCGATCAGGCGGCGTTGCGTCGGTATCTGGAAGGCGTGCTCCCGGGCTACATGATCCCGGCTGGCTTCATCGAGCAGCCACGTCTGGCCCTCAACGCCAATGGAAAGATCGACCGCAAGGCCTTGCCGGCACCACAGCCTGTGGCGATCCAGGGAGTGGCGCCGCGCAGCGAGCTGGAGCGGCAGTTGGCGGGCATCTGGCAGGACCTGCTGGCGTTGCCGCAGGTTGGCGTGTTCAGCAGCTTCTTCGAGCTGGGCGGACATTCGTTGTTGGCCATGCGTTTGATGACTCAGGTCGAGAGCCGTTTTGGCGTCAAGCTCGAACTGCGCAGCCTGTTCCAGAACCCCACAATCGCCGCGCTCGCCGAGCAGATTGAAAAACCCCAGGGGCCTTCGACCGACGAAGCCCTGGACGAAATGCAGCGCCTGTTGGCCGAGATGGAAATGTAAGGATGAGTACGATGACGCAACAAGCTTTCCTGGAGATTGCGCAGCGGCTGGCATCCTTGCCCGCGGAGAAGAAAAAGGTCTTTCGCCAACGCCTGTCCGAGAAGGGCATCGACAGCTGGCGCCTGCCGATCGTCCCCGCTCTGCTCGGCGAAGGCGAACACAGGCCGCTGGCGCAGGCGCAGCGGCGCTTCCTGTCGGCTGAAGCCCTGAGCAGCCGGGCCCTTTATAACCTGTGCTCGGTGCTGCGCTTCGATGGGCGCCTGGATGGCGCGCGTTTGCAACAGGCGATGCAGCAGGTGGTCGACCGCCACCAGATCCTGCGCACGCGCTACAGCCCTGACACCAGCGGACAGCTGCAGCCCCATTGCGAGCCACAACAGGTGCACTTGCCGGGCGTCGAACGGTTGACCATCGCCGCATCCGAGCACGAGCAATGGTGTGCCGATGAATATGCCCGCCAACTCGCCGAGCCCTTCGACCTGGCGCAGTCGATGCCTTGGCGCTGGAAGGCATTCAGCGATGCCCAGGAGCATTGCACCTGGCTTTTTTTCACCATTCACCACGTCGCCTATGACGCCTGGTCGGCCCAACAACTGACCCTGGAACTGGCCGAGGCTTACCGGGCACTCGCTTCGAACGAGCCTGCCGCGTTAGCTGAACTGAGTATCCAGTACGCCGATTACGCCGCATGGGAACGTGAGTGGCTGGACAGCGATAGCTGCCGGCAGCATATCGATTTCTGGCGCGACCAACTGGCCGATGCACCGGCGCCGATGGCGTTGCCACTGGACCGTCCGCGCCCCACGCCCACACAACGTCGCCACAGTGGCGCGGTCCTGACCCGGGAGCTCCCGCCGCAACTGACCACGGCAGTCGAAACCGCGATCCGCAATCATGGCGTGACGTTGTATATTTATGGCCTGACGGCATTCACCTGCCTGCTGTCGCGCTATAGCGGCGAGACTGATCTGTGCCTGGGCACCTCGATTGCCCAACGTGACCGTCCGGAACTGGCATCGTTGATCGGGCCGTTACTCAATACCCTGGTGATTCGCCAGCGCCTTCAAGGCAATCCGGACTTCAGCAGCGCGTTGCAGCGCACCCGCGACACCGTTGCGGCGGCGTTCGACCATCAGCAGTTGCCCTTCGAAAACGTCCTCGAAAACCTTGAACGTCCACGTTCGAGCCCGTTGTTCCAGGTCATGTTCGTCCAGGTCGATCTGCCCGAAAGCCGCACCCTGGCCTTGCCCGGCGTGGCGGTGGAGGTACTCGACCCGCCGCAACGCCACGCGCGTTTCGACTTGACGTTGCGCATGGTCCGTACCGCCGACGCGCGGCTGCGTTGCGAACTGGAATACAGCGACGAATTGTTCGACACGGCCACGGTCGAGCAAATGCTCGACGACTTGCTGGCGATCTTCCACGAGGTCTCGGCTCATCCGCAGCGGCGGTTGTCGGACCTGCAACTGGTTTCCACGCCGAGTGAAGTGCGCGGCCCGGTCCTGGGCGCGATCACGTTGCCGTTGGACCAGCAGGTGCTGCATTGGGCCACGCACACGCCGAATGCCGTGGCGTTGTGCAGTGTGGGGCAGAGCATCGATTACGCCACGCTCGGCGCGGCCAGTCGCTCGATGGCCGCACGGCTGGCCGCGCAGGGCGTTGGGCCGGGTCAGGTGGTCGCGCTGTGCATGCCGCGCTGTGCCGAACAAGTGCTGGCGACCCTGGCGTGCTGGCAGCGTGGCGCCACCTGTCTGTTTCTCGACCCGGCGCAACCAGCCCGGCGACTCGCACAACTGTTGCACGACAGCGGCGCGAGCCTGTGGCTGACATTGGCGCAAGCACCCGAGACCGGCGTGGGCATCCCATGCCTGGTGCTGAGCGCCGACGATTGGTCTCTCAACGCGAACATCCACCAGTACGAAAGCCTCAGCCAGCCTCAGTTGCCTGCCTACCTGATCTACACGTCGGGCTCGACCGGCCAGCCGAAAGGCGTTCAGGTCACGCATGCCAACCTCGCCCATTACGCCAATGCCGTCGGTGAACGCTTGCAAGCCAAATCGGGTAGCCGCTGGGCGACCTTGGCAACGGTCGCCGCCGACCTCGGCTTGACCTCTGTTTTCGCCGCGCTCAACGCAGGCGACACGCTGGTATTGCCACCGGCGTCGTTGGCCTTCGACCCGCCCGGCTGGGCCGATTTTCTCGACCAATATCCGGCGGATTGCCTCAAGATCGCCCCTTCGCACCTGCGCGGTTTGCTGGCGTTGGACGACGCCCGTCGCGTGTTGCCCAAGGTGCTGTTGATTCTTGGTGGCGAGGGGTTCGACCAGGCGTTATTCGCCAAGGTGCGTGAACTGGCGCCGCAACTCCGTATCTTCAATCACTATGGCCCGTCGGAAACGACTGTCGGCGTGGTCTGCGGTGAAATTCTGGACTCCGAGGCGTTCGTAGCGGGTCAGTATCTGCCGCTGGGCCAGCCGCTGTCCGGCTGTGAGTTGCGCATCGTCGATGGTCAAAATCGGTGCGTACCGCTGGGTGTCGCCGGTGAGCTGCTGATTGGTGGTCCCCAGGTTGCCCAAGGCTATCTCGGCCAGCCTGAGTTGACAGCACGTGCGTTCGGCGTCACGGCCCAGGGCCAACGCTTTTATCGCAGCGGCGACCGGGTTCGCCTGGATCGCGACGGGCGCCTGGTGTTTCTCGGACGTCAGGACGATCAAGCTAAGATCCGCGGGTTCCGCGTCGAACCGGGCGAAGTCAGCGCCTGGCTCAACGCCCAGCCTCAGGTTCGCGAAGGCGCCGTGCTGGCTTGTGAAGTAAAAGGGCGGACGCAACTGGTGGCGTATGTCAGCCCCTCGATGACAACCCAAGCGCTGGCGGCGCTGCAAGCCGAGGCCAAGCGGCAACTTCCGGAACACATGGTGCCGGCCCATTGGTTGGCGCTGGACGCTTTGCCGCTGACTGCCAATGGCAAGCTGGACCGACGTGCATTGCCTGAGCCGACGATCGGTGAGCCGGCCGCCGAAGCCACCGAGCAGCCCAGCGGAGCGACCGAACAACGATTGGCGCAACTGTGGTGCCAGATCCTCGGCTGCGCGCCAGTTGGCCGCGCGGACGATTTTTTCGCTCTGGGCGGGGATTCGATTCTCAGCCTGCAATTGATCGGCCTGGCATCCCGGGAAGGGCTCAAGCTGGAACCGCGGGACGTGCTGCAGCATCCGACCCTGGCGGCCATGGCCCTGTGCATCGACTGCCGCGCCGAGCCGGCATTGCTTGCGGTTCTGACGGCTTTTCGCGAGTTGCTGGGACAACCTGGCCTGGGGCCGGACGCCGATTTCTTTGCCATGGGCGGCGACTCGATCCTCAGCTTGCAGTTGATCGCGCGCTTGCGTCAGGCCGACTTGCGCCTGATGCCCCGGCAATTGCTGGAAAACCCGACCCCTCGGCAACTGGCCAAGGTGCTCGCACCGATCGTCGCACCGGTCGCTGATGCCGTGGCGCCGTGCGAGGACGCGGCGCAACCGCAGGCTCTGTCCCATGCCCAGCAACGGGTGTGGTTCATGCAGCAATTCGACCCGGCTGAAACCGCCTACAACGTTACCCAACTGTTGGCCTTGCGCGGCGACCTGGATGTGCCCCGCCTGCAACGCGCCTGTCAGGCGCTGGTGACCCGGCATGACGCATTGCGCTGCCGTTTTTTCGAAGAGCACGGGCAAGTCTGGCAGCGGCTGGACGATACGGCTGCACCGATCTTCAACGTCCATGACATCGGCGCCCTGAGTGACTCGGAACAGGACGCGGCCATTGCCAGTGCCGCCAAGCGGGTGTTCGATCTCACGCGAGGTCCGCTGCTGGCCATCGATGTGTTTTGTGTGGCGCCTGGCGACTATCGCCTGCTGTTCAACGTGCACCACATTGCCGTGGACGGTTGGTCGATGGGCTTGCTCGTCCAGGATCTGGCAGCGCTTTATCAAGATCAGACCCTACCGGCGGCAAGCGCTTTGCTGCCGTTGATCAAGGCGCATCGAGAGCGCTTGGATGGCGCGTATGGCAAGGATTCGTTGGCCTATTGGCAACAACGCCTGGAAGGCCTGGGCAACGAGCCGCTGGAGCTGCCTGAGCAATCCACGCGGCCGGCGGTGCAGGCGTTCGGTGGAGCGCGAGACGAATATGTGCTGCCCGGTTCGCTGAGCACTGCGGTCGAGGCGCGGGCGAGGGTGCTAGGCGTCACGCCGTTCGTGCTGTATTTCGCGGCCTATCAGTTGCTGCTCTGGCGCCACGGCGGGCGCAGTGATTTCGCCATCGGCTTGCCGGTGGCGGGGCGTGAGTCAGTCCAGAGCCAGGCGTTAGTCGGGTTGTTCGTCAACACCCTGGCCCACCGTGTCCAGATCGACGGCCGCCAGAGCCTGCAAGCATTCGTCCAGGCACTGGACAGCACGCTGAATGAGGACCTGGCCCATCAATCGCTGCCGTTCGAGCAGTTATTGGAAGTGCTGGATGTAGAGCGCAGCCTGGATCGCACGCCGCTGTTCCAGACGATGTTCAACTATCAGGTCGACCATCAGGATTCCCGCAGCCTGAACCTGCCCGGCATCAGTGCCCAGGCTTTGGCGCTGCCGGGTGGCGTGGTGAGCGCCAAATTCGACCTGACGTTCAACCTGTTCACCCAGGGTCGCGGTGCCGAGGCCAGCACCGGTTTGATCGTCGAATACGCGACCGCATTGTTGCGGCCCGACATCACTCGCCGGTTGGTAGAGGATTACCAGGCATTGCTCGCCAGCCTGTCGGGCCAGGATCTTGATGCGCGCCTGCTGGAAATCCCGCTGCGTTCGGTTGCGACGTTGGCGACTGCCGGGAAGTCGTTGCCCTTGCACGGCGAAGCGGATTGGGTGACGCGTTTCGAAGTGCAAGCCGCTGTGCATCCCGAGTGCATCGCCGTCTATTGCGCCGACCGCCAATTGAGCTATGCCGCGCTGGAGGCCCAGGCTAACCGCTTGGCTCATTGGTTGCTGGCCCAGGGCGTCGGGCCTGAATCGTTGGTTGCCTTCTGCCTGCCTCGGGATGAACGCCTGTTGGTGTGCATGTTGGGCATCCAGAAGGCCGGTGCCGCCTATTTGCCACTCGACCGCGCCCATCCACCGGCCCGCCAGGCGCAAGTGCTCAACCGGGCGCAGCCACATATGCTGCTTTGCGATTCGACGACAGGGGATTGGCCTGCCGACCTACGTGTTTGCCTGTGGGCAGATCTGCCATTGGCGCAATTTCCCGCCCAGGCGCCTGGATTGGCGACGCACCTCGGGCAACTGGCCTACACCCTCTACACCTCGGGGTCGACCGGGCAACCCAAGGGCGTGCAGATCAGCCGCGGTAACTTTGCCAATTTCCTGCTCGCCATGGAGCAGGCGCTGCCCTTGGATAACGTGCAGCGTTACCTGGCCTTGACCACTGTCACTTTCGACATTTGTGGCCTGGAGCTCTGCCTGCCGCTGGTGCGTGGCGGCTCGGTGGTCCTGGCGGACGAGGACGAGCGCCAGGATCCGCTGCTGCTTGCACGCTTGATTAACGAACGGTCCGTTGACCTGATCCAGGCCACGCCCGCCACCTGGGCGATGTTGTTGCAAGGCGATCGCCGGGTGTTGGAAGGGCGAGTGGCCCTGGCCGGCGGCGAGGCGGTGCCGAAGGAGCTGGCCAGCGAGCTGAAGCAGCACGTGGCGCGCTTGATCAATGTCTACGGCCCGACCGAGACCACGGTGTGGTCGACCCAGACGCCGATCGACACACTTCAATTGCCCGTCGCCCCGATAGGCCGGCCGTTGCTCAACACCCGCTGCCATGTTCTCGATGAATACCTGTGTGAAATGCCGCCAGGCTGCGTCGGTGAACTCTATATCGCCGGTGACGGACTGGCCCGGGGTTATGCCGGGCAGCCGGGGCTGACCGCAGAGCGCTTCATTGCCGACCCGTTCGGTAACGGTGGTCGCTTGTACCGCACCGGCGATCTGGCGCGCTGGCAGCCCGACGGCCAGCTGTACTACCTCGGACGCACCGACGACCAGATCAAGTTGCGTGGCTATCGCATCGAACTGGGGGAAATCGAAGCCGTCCTGCTCAGCCATCCTCAAGTGCTGCAAACGGTGGTGGCCGTGCAAGGCGAGCAGTTGGCCGGATTCTGGGTGGCGAATCCTGACGATGCACCTGGTGAGGCAGCTGTTCGAGACTATTTGCAGGCGCGCTTGCCGGTCTACATGGTGCCGACGCACCTGCAGGCGCTTGAGCAACTGCCGCTCAACAGCAATGGCAAGGTCGATCGCAGACAACTGCCGCGCTTGCAATCGGTTGTCGGCAGCGCGCCAGCAACCGGGCGCCCGCTGTCGGCCGGCGAGGGGATGCTGGCGCAGATCTGGGCCTCGGTGCTGAACGTGCAGGACGTCCCACCCGACGGACATTTCTTCCAATTGGGCGGGCATTCCCTGATGGCGGCCCAGGTACGCGGGCGCCTGCGGGAACAGGGCTTCGAGGTGCCATTGCGCTGGCTGTTCGAAACACCGGTGCTGGCGCGACTGGCCGAGCGAATCGAGGGCCTCGCCGCTGAGCAGGATCTGGCGTCGGTGACGATTCCGGTGGTTGACCAAGGCATCGATCAACCCTTGTCCTCGGCGCAGCAACGGGTCTGGTTGATGCAACAACTGGATGAGGTCGACAGCAGCTTCAACATGAGTAGCAACGTGCGCTTGCGTGGGGAACTGGATAACCAAGCCCTGGAGCGTTCGTTGCAACGGTTGGTGAATCGACATGCCATCCTGCGCACCACCTATCACCAGTGCGGCGGCGAGTTGCGCCAGCGAATCCACCCGCAATTGGCGGTGGCTTTGCAACGCCTGGCGTCGAGCGAATCGAAGTGGTCAATCGATGCCCGGGACATGGCGCTGCGACCGTTCGACCTCGGCAGCGAAGCGCCGCTTCGGGTGGTCCTGTATCGCCTCGGCGAACAGGAGCATGTACTGCAAATGGTCATGCACCACATTGCCTCCGACGGTTGGTCCGGCGCGGTGTTGGTCGATGAGCTGATCGAAGGTTACGAGGCCTACAGCACCGGCGTGCTGCCAACCCAGGAAGCGCTGCCGATCCAATACGTCGACTACGCCGTTTGGCAAGGTTCGGCGGCGGTCCAGTTGCGTCAAAGGGAAGGCTTGGAGTTCTGGCGAAGGACCCTGGCGGGGATTCCCGCGCAGGTGCCATTGCCATTCGATTTCCCGCGTCCGGAGCGAGATAGCGGTGCCGGGGCGGCGGTGGATTTCCAATTGTCGCCCGCCACGGTGGGCCGGTTGAAAACCTTTGCCCAGGACAGCGGCACGTCGCCTTTCATGGTGCTGCTGACGTGTTATGCAGCCGTGCTGCAACGTGAGACACAAGGCCGCGACCTGGTGATTGGCACGGACGTGGCGAACCGCTTCCATCCGGCCACCGAATCGCTGATCGGCTTCTTCGTCAACCTGCTGGCCTTGCGCATCCGCGTGCAACCGGAACTGAGCTTCCATGAGCAGGCCATGCAAGTCCGCGAGTTATGCCTGCAAGCGTTCGCCTGGCAGGACACGCCGTTCGAACGCGTGGTCGAGTGCCTGGAATTGCCGCGGGTGGCCAATGTGCATCCACTGTTGCAGACACTCTTCGTGCTCGACAACACGCCGCGTCAGCAGCGCCAACTGGGCGATCTGCAGGTCGAGCCGTTGACGGGCGAGCAGCACCACTCCAAGTTCGACATGGCGCTGTTCGCCAGCGAAGACCGCGACGCGCTCAGCCTGCGCTGGGTGTACCGCACCAGCCTGTTCCGTCCGGCCACCATCGAACGCTTGCGCGATGCCTTCGAGTTACTGCTGGAGCGCGCGCTCGCCGCGCCGCAAACCCCTATCGATACCTTGATGCCGACTGTGAAGGGAGCTGCTGCAATGTCCACGGACAACCCGCTGCAACGCAAAATGAGCAAATTGGGCAAGATGCGCCAGGGCGGATCGGCGGCTACCCGTGAGCCCATCGAGGCCCGGCCGCTACGAGCGGACTCGGCATTCCCGTTGCTGGTTTCGTTGCGTGACCGCGAACTGGCCCCGGCCATCTGGGCGCAAGCCAACCGCGACAAGGTCGAGCACTGGTTACGCGAGCATGGCGGCATCCTGTTCCGTGGCTTCGACCTGCCGACCCCGGCGGATTTCGAGGCGTTCTGCCAGGCGCTGTGCCCACAGCTGTACGGGCAATACGGTGATCTGCCGAAAGAGGAAGGCGGCAAGAACATCTACAAGTCCACTCCATACCCCAAGGACCGGATGATCCTGTTCCATAACGAAAGCGCGCATCAGCACCGCTGGCCACGTCGGCAGTGGTTCTACTGCGAGACGCCCGCGACGTCCGGGGGCGCGACGCCAATCGTTGACAGTCGCCAGGTCTACCGCGAATTGCCGACGTGGTTGCAGGCGAACCTACGAAGCAAACAACTAATGTACGTGCGCAATTTCAGCACCAGCCTGGACGTTAGTTGGCAGCACTTCTTCCAGACCGAGGACCGAGCCGACGTCGAGCGGATCTGTCGTGAGAGCAACATCGAGTTCCAGTGGCGCGGCGCCAATGACCTGCACACCCGGCAGGTGTGCCCGGCGGTGATCCTGCACCCGTTGACGGGCGAAGAAAGCTTCTTCAACCAGATCCAGCTGTACCACCCGGCATTGCTCGATGAGGATGTTCGCGAGCAATTCCTGCGCGACGGCGAATCGGCAATGCCCAGGCAAGTGTTTTATGGGGACGGCTCGGAGCTCGAACCAGCGGCTATCGATGCCATCAATGCCGCCTACGACCGTTGTGCCGTGCGCTTCGACTGGCAACAGGGCGACGTGGTGATGCTCGATAACATGCTAGCGGCCCATGCTCGGGATCCGTTCGAGGGCGAGCGCAAAATCGTCGTCGCCATGGGGGAAATCTATGCCCGCCACCAAGTCATGGCCGCGCCGGCGCAGACCGAAGAGACACTTGAAGAGTTGACCCCATGATGGACCTTGGACTCACGCTTTCACCCCAGCAGAAACAACTGGCCCAGGCCAACCCACACGCCTGGCGCTGGGTGCGCATGGTGCTGACAGGCGTTCCCGAAGGCATCGTCGAGCAACGCTTGCGCGACAGCCTGGCGCAGCATCAAGCGCTGCGCTTGCGCTATGAGCGGCCACTGGGCGCCACCGGGCTGCGCCAAAGGGTGATCGAACCTCAGGCATTGCGCCTTGACTGGCGCCAGGGGCGCGCAACCGACGGTCACGATGAGCAGGATTGGCTGGAAGAGGCGCGGCGTCGCTGCCAGGCCGAACAGCCCGACGTGCTGGCTTGGCTGCTCGATGATCAATTGTTGCTGGCGGTCCCGGCCTACTCGCTGGACGCGCGCAGCCTGGTCCAGTTGCGCGAGCATTTGCTGGGCCGCGCCGCGCCGCTGGATGACGAGCCCATGCAGTACGTGGACTACGTCGAGTGGATCAACGGCCTGCAACTGGATGAAGACGCTGAGCAGGGCGCACAGTTCTGGCGCAACCTGGCCTTGCAGGACATCCCGGGCATGCGCCTGGTCGAACGTTATGGCATCGCCAGTGGCCGTCATGCCGTCGTCCGTCAGGAGTTGGCGCAAAGCGAGGTGACGGGGCTGACCGCCCTGGCCGAGCAGGAAGGTATCGCTGAGGAGCAGTTGGTCTTGGCGGCCTGGGGATCATTGCTCGGCAGGCTCAATGGCCAACGGCAGGGCCAACTGGGTTTGCAGCATGACCCTCGAGATAACTACGAGGAACTGACCGGCGCGTTTGGTGTGTTCGAACAGACGTTGCCGATGGTGATGCAAATGTCCGAGCACAGCACCCTGGTCAACCTGGCCCGGCAAATGGCCCGGCAACTGGAGAGTGCCGTCGACTGGCAGGAATACGTCGGCCAGGCGCAGTTGTTGCCAGAGTGGCGAGCCAGTTTCCAGGCAGGATTGCAGGTTCTGCAAGTGCCGCAACCGGACGCGTTGCAGTGGCTCTCGTTTGACACGCCGATCGAGCTGCAACTTCAGTTGACCCTCCACACCCAGGGCAATGGCGAGCTGGCGTTGGCGTATGATTGCGGGGTGTATCGCGAGGAGCAGATGCAGGCGCTGCTCAAGCGTGTCAAGCATTGGCTCGGCCAACTGATGCAGTCGCCCAATGAGCTTATCGATGGCATGGATGCGTGTCTGCCCGAGGAGTCGCTGGTGTCCTCGCCGCGTCCTGACCTCGGAGCGGACCTTGACATCATCGTTGCCCTGCGCCGGCACGCCCAGGCACACCCGGATCGCCCGGCGCTGCGGTATGCCGACCAATTTCTCTCATACGCTGAACTCGATGCCTTGAGTGACCGCGTCGCCGGCAGCCTGGATCAGGCGGGCGTGGGCCGCGGCGACGTGGTGGGGCTGTATCTGCCACGCGGCGCGCAGATGCTGGTTGCGATGCTCGCTTGTTTCAAGGTCGGTGCCGCGTATCTGCCTTTGGATCCCCAACAGCCGCCGCTGCGGCTGGCTGCGGTACTCGATGACGCCCAACCTGCGTTACTCCTGCACTTGGAGGGCCTCTTGCCTGACACGTCGGCCCGGACGCTGTGCTGGTCCCAGGCAAGCAACGGGCCTGTGTCAGCTACATCGCACTCCGGCACCGCGCAAGACCTGGCCTACGTGCTCTACACCTCGGGCACCAGCGGCAAGCCAAAAGGGGTGCAGATCGAACAAGGGCAATTGCGCCATTACGTCACCCAAGTAACCCGTGCACTGCAACTGCCCGAGGGCGGGCATTATGGGTTGGTGTCCTCGCTGCTCGCGGACCTGGGCAATACCGTGTTGTTCCCGGCGTGGCTGCAGGGCGGTTGTGTGCATGTGCTGGCGCAGTCAACGGTGACCGACGCCCAGGCCTTTGCCGAGGAGCTAAGGCGTTATCCCCTCGACGTGCTGAAAATCGTCCCATCGCACCTCGAAGCCTTGATGGGCGAGCAAGCCGTCGGCGTACTGCCTCGCCAGGTGCTGGTATTGGGCGGGGAACCGATTGGCGAGGCGTTGCTGACACGCTTGGCCCAGGCCGAGCCGGCCTGCCGACTGTATAACCACTATGGCCCGACCGAAACCACCGTCGGGGTGTTGTGGCGAGCCATTGATCTTGCGCAGGGCGTGACTGGTTGTGCGTTGAATCAAGTGTTGGGTGCCAACCGTATTCATCTGCTTGACGAGCAGCAACGGCCAGTGCCGCCCGGCCAGGCTGGCGAGTTGTACATCAGTGGCGCCAGTGTCGGCAGGGGATACGTCGGCAATGTCGGTGGCGAGGCCTTCGGTGTAGATCCTGCCAGCGGCGATCGCCTGTACCGTACCGGTGACTTGGTCTTACGCCAGGCCGATGGGGCCCTGCGCATTCTGGGGCGCAATGACCATCAGGTGAAAATTCGTGGGTTTCGCCTTGAGCTGGCGGAGGTCGAGCAGGCGATGCTCGCCCAGCCGGGCGTCTTGCAAGCCGCTGTGCTGCTGGATGGCGAAGGCGATCTCGGGCGGTTGCTGGCATTTGTAGTCACGGACGATGTTCAGTTCCAGGGGACGGATCCGTTGCGCGCCAGCTTGGCTCGTCAATTGCCGGATTACATGCTGCCCAGCGGAATCTTTGCGTTGAAGGCCATGCCTCTGAACAGCAACGGCAAGCTCGATCGTAAGCACCTGCTCGAACGGGCCCGGCAGCGATTGCAGAATACGCGGGTGAAGCCGGAGGGGGAGCTGGAGACGGTGGTCCTTGCGATCTGGTGTGACGTGCTGGGGGTCGATGACCTCGGCGTAACGGACAATTTCTTCAACGTTGGCGGGCATTCGCTGGCGGCGATCAAAGTGGTGTCGCTGATCCGTGAACGGTTGGGCCTCAACCTGCCGACCAATCTGTTGTTCGAGCGGCATACGGTGCGTGATCTGGTGCAGGACCTGGACGATATCGGCAGCGGCCCCTTTAAGATCTTGAGCGACGCCGATCCGCACGCACCGGCCTTGCTGGCGGTGCATGGTGCGCAAGGGCACCTGCAGGCTTACCAGCCGCTAGTGGAAAACCTGCGCGGCGAAGTGGCCGTCTTTGGCCTGGCCGCCCTTGAAAATGACTGGGCCCACGGCGATATGGATGCGCTGTTGCAGCAATACGTGGCGAGTATCCCGGTCCAGCTCAAACAGCGACCGATGGTGTTGTTGGGCTGGAGCCTGGCCGCGCGCCTGGCCTTGTTGCTGGTGCCGCATCTGCAAGCCAGCGGCTTCAGCGTCGAAGGCCTGGTGTTGCTCGATCACGATGCTCAGCGCAGCCTGGCCGGCGAGGGCGACGAAGCGGGCCAGTTGATTGCCGATTTCGCGTTTTATTGCCGCAGCCACGGCCAGCCGATCGGCGAGTCGCTACGGGAACGGTTGACGGGCCTGTTGGCCGGCCTCGACTATGCCGAGGGTGTCGCCCGGCTGCTCGACGATGAACAGGTGCGCGGGCACCTGCAATGGAAAGCGGCGGATGGTGAACTGCTGGCGCTGATGGCGCGATATCGCGCGATCAAGACCCGTTTGTACGAGCAGGCCTTGCCAACCGTTGACGTGCCAGTCTGGTTGTGGCGCGGCAATGCCCACGGCGACTTGCGCGCACAATGGCAAGTCCACGCGCGCCAACCGGTTAGCCAGTGGACGCTGGACGTGGGGCATCATGAGATGCTCGGCGAGCCGCGACTGGTCGAAAACCTGCTGCCTTTACTGTTGCAAACCTCTGCCAAGGTGGTGTCGGTCCCATGATGTTATTGAGAGAACTGCTGCACAACGCGCGATGGCGCATTTTCCTAGCGGTGCTGAGCAGTGCCCTGAGCGCGGCCACCAGTATCGGCCTGATCGGCTACATCAACCGCTGCCTGGAACAAGGTCTCAATGACCTCGGCCAGGGCTTGCTGCTGTTCGGTGGCCTGCTGGTGCTGTTGTTCATCAGCGGGGTCACCGCGCAATGGCTGCTGGTGCAGATCGGCCATCGGCTGGTGTACCAGCTGCGCTTGCGGCTGGTGGGCAAGGTGCTGGGCACCGCGCTGGAACGCATCGAACGGTTGGGCAGCCCACGCATCTACAACGCCCTGACCAAGGACGTGACCACCGTCGCCACGGCCTTCAAGCAATTGCCGATTTCCTTGTACAACGGCTTGCTGCTGTTGGCGGGGCTGGCCTATATGGCGTGGTTGAGCCTGCCGTTCTTCGGCCTGACGCTGGCAGTAATCGCCGCTGGCGTCGGCCTCGACGTGCTGCTCGGGCGCAAGGTCAAGACCTTGATGCAGGCGGTCCGGCAGCAGGACGACCAACTCACCGAGCAGTTCGAAGCCGCCATCCAGGGGCGTTGCGAACTGGGCCTGAGCCGGGAGCGTCGGCATTTGCTCTATCAACGCAAGCTCGAACCCATCGCCCGGGCGTCGCTGGACGCATCGGTACGCGCTGACACCTTATGGGCCGTCAACCTGAACTGGACGACGTTGCTGGTGTTCGTGCTGATCGGCACGCTGTTTTTCCTCGGCCAGGGGCTGGGATTGCTGAGCCAGCAGGTGGTGGTGGGCTACGTCTTGGCGATCATGTTCCTGCGCACGCCGATCTCGATGATCCTCGACGCTATTCCCGCTGTCATTCGTGGTCATGTCGCTTTACAGGCCATTGATGCCCTGGCACTGGGCGAGACGGTAGAGTTCAAGGCGTCCGCGCAAGCAGCGCAGCCGTTTCGTGATCTGCGTCTGTCGAACGTGCATTACCGGTATGCCGGCAAGAACGAGGAATTTGCCTTTGAATTGGGACCGATCGACCTGACGATCCGGCGCGGCGAGTTGATCTTCATTGTGGGGGGCAACGGCAGTGGCAAGTCGACCCTGGCCAAGCTGCTGACCGGGCTCTATGTGCCCGCTTGCGGGGAAGTTTCACTCAACGGCGTGGTGCTCGATGCCAGCACCAGCGAATGGCATCGCGAGCACTTCGCCGCGATCTTTGCCGACTTCTATCTGTTCGCCGATGTGTTGGGCGAGGCGGGCGACCATGAAGGGCTGGAGGCTCGGGTGGACCATTATCTGGAGCGCCTGGGGCTGGCCCACAAGGTTGAATTCGCCGCTGGACGCCTGTCCACCACCGCGTTGTCCCAGGGCCAGCGCAAGCGCCTGGCCTTACTGTTGCTGATGATGGAAGGCCGTGAAGTGTTCCTGCTGGACGAGTGGGCGGCCGACCAGGACCCGGTGTTCCGCCATGTGTTCTACAACGAATTGCTGCCCGAGCTCAAAGCGGCCGGCAAGACGGTCATCGCGATCACTCATGACGACCGTTATTTCGACGTGGCGGACCGGGTCTATCGTCTCGACTACGGCCACCTCGTCGATTACGACCGGGCGACGGAGAATCCCTTTCAATTGGCAAAATGATCGGCGCGATCAGACGTTTCAATGCTGCCGCTTGCATTCATCGAGGGGGCAACTGCTGCAATAGCCGACGCTGGGAAGGCGATACCGAATGCAGCAGATTCGCCGCAGGCGCTGCGGCTCGTCCTCGCCGATATCGTGGTAACGCACGGGGGCGAACAGCGGGTTGCGCCGACCATCGGGGCGCAGGCGGGCAGTGAGGATTTGCCGGGCGGGCAGGGTGCTCTCGGGATTGGCCAGCGGATGCAGGTCGATCCGCGTGGTGACGAATTCGAAGGTGTTGCCGGCATTGCTCCAGAACAAGCGGGGCGATGCGCGGCTGACACTGGCCAGCGTGTCGATGACCGGTTCCAGGTGTTGTTCGACCAGCGTATGGAACCGTCCAAAGGCTGTGCATTCGAGGAGTGGTTGCCCGGCGTCGCGAACATGTAAGGCCTGTGGCCTGGCGTCGTCGCCGAGTTTCAACCCAACATCGTTCAGAGCGACTGGCAGGTCCCGTTGCAGCAACAGGTTGGCGCCCATCACCGGCGCGAGGAAGGTACTGAAATACCACTTGGACCACAGCGACACCAGGGCCAGGCGTTCATCGGTCTTGTAGCGCGCCAGCAGCTCGTCGACGAACTGACTGAACGTCTCGCGCTGGAAGAACAGTTCCACCGACAGAACGGTGGGCGAGTGGCTGCGCAGTTGCAGTTTTTCTTCGAAGGCCGCGAGCGGCCCGGTGAACAGCGGAGCAAGGCTGGGAATCATTGACTCATCCGTGACCGCGAATTGAGAGACGTTATCGTCCAGAAGGGGCGAAGTATAAACAGCGCACCACCGTCTTGCGACTTCTCGTGGGTGTTGAAGCAGGCAAGCCATGTAAGATTTATAAAATATTAATGAGAATCGATACTATTAGTATTGTATCGTAGCGATCTTTCCCGTCATGCCAGTCAAGGAGCAAGCAATGAGTTTGGATAGCCCGGATACGCGGTTTCTGGTTGTCGTCAACGAAGAGGAGCAGTACTCGATCTGGCCGGACTACCGCAGTGTGCCCGATGGCTGGCGCACCGTAGACATGCAGGGCAGCAAGGAAGAGTGCCTGGCCTACATCGAGAAAGTCTGGACCGACATGCGCCCACTGAGCCTGCGCCAGGCAATGCAGGCATAAGGACAGGGCTGATCGCCCACGACAGCGTTCTCATCTCAGGGAGTCAAAATGGAAAGTGTCCAGCCCCGCTCATCATCCAGCGCCACCTTCACGCTGGAGCAGTTCCGCCAACAGGCGCCTCGCGAACTGAATACCAATCCGTACCTGCAACGCCAGGCGGCCCGGGAATCGAATGCGCGTTCATACCCGCGACGCATCCCGCTGGCCCTGCAAGAGGCTCACGGCCTTTATGTTCGCGACACGCAGGGGCAATTGTTCATGGACTGTCTCGCCGGCGCGGGAACCTTGGCGCTGGGCCATAACCACCCGGTGGCCATTGCGGCGATGCGCCAGACGCTCGATTCCGGCTTGCCCTTGCACACCCTGGACCTGACGACGCCGGTCAAGGATCGCTTTGTCGAGGACCTTTTCAATGCCATGCCGGAAAACTTCGCGCGTCACGCGCGCATACAGTTTTGCGGGCCGACGGGTGCAGATGGCATCGAGGCGGCCCTGAAACTGGCGAGAATCGCCACCGGGCGTAAGCCGATCCTGACGTTCTCCGGCGGCTATCATGGCATGACCCTGGGGACATTGAGCCTGATGGGCAACCTGGGGCCGAAACAGGCGCTGGGCTCGCTGATGGCCGACGTGCAATTCCTGCCGTACCCTTACGACTACCGTTGTCCGTTCGGCATCGGTGGTGAAGCTGGCATCGATGCCGGGCTGCACTTCATCGAACAACTGCTGAGCGACCCGGAATCGGGCGTGTTGCCGCCGGCGGCAGTGGTCGTGGAGGTGGTGCAGGGCGAGGGCGGGGTGATCCCGGCACCGGTACGCTGGCTGCAGGGCTTGCGCCAATTGACTCGCAAGTACGGCGTGGCCCTGATCATCGACGAAGTGCAGACCGGCCTGGGTCGTACCGGCAAGCTGTTCGCTTTCCAGCATGCCGATATCGAGCCAGACATTCTGGTGCTGTCCAAAGCCATCGGTGGCGGCCTGCCACTGGCGGTGATGGTCTATCGCGAAGAGCTGGACACCTGGAAGCCCGGTTCCCATGCCGGCACGTTCCGTGGCAACCAGATGGCGATGGCTGCAGGTGCCGCGACATTGCGCCATATCATCAGCGAAAACCTGCCAGAACATGCCGATGCCATGGGGCAGCGCCTGATGGAGCAACTGCGCCAGTTGCAGGGCGACTACCCTTGCCTGGGCCAGGTGCGCGGTCGGGGGTTGATGGTGGGCGTGGAAGTCGTCAGCGACACCCCGAGCGACAGCCGTGTTCCTCCGGCGGACACCGCATTGGCCCAGGCCATCCAGCGCCAATGCCTGCGCCTGGGTGTCATCCTGGAACTGGGCGGGCGTCACGGCGCCGTGGTGCGATTCCTGCCGCCGCTGATCATCCAGGCCGACGAGATTGATGTGCTGGTCGAACTGTTCCGTGTTGCATTGAACAACGCCCTCGCCGAGACCAAGGGCCGAGCGTTGCACATCGCTTGATCCAGCGCTGTTCACTCGTGGCGAGGGAGCTTGCTCCCGCTGGGTCGGTCCGACGCTTCGGGCGCAGCGGCCCCAAAATCTTGCGGCTGCTACGCAACCGAGCGGGAGCAAGCTCCCTCGCCACGGAGCCATCATTTTTCTCAGGTGATTACTGCTACTTGTAACGCTGCTCGAACACCGCCAGTTGTTCAGGCTTGATCAACTGGAAGGGCACCCAGACTTCTGTCTCGACCGGCTCGCCCTTGATCATCTTGATGGCTGCCTGCACCGCGCTGGTCGCCTGGGCCTTAGGGTCCTGGAATACCGAGGCGACTAGCATCCCGCGCTTGATCGCCGCCAGGCCGTCGGGCAAGCCGTCAATTCCGACAATCGCAACCTCGCCCTTGGCCTTGCCGGATTGTTGCAAGGCCATGGCCGCACCGATGGCCATCTCGTCATTGTTGGCGACGATGGCATCGAACCGGCTGCCGGCGAGCAACCAGTTGCTGGTCAGGTCCATGCTCTTGTTGCGTTGCCACTCGGCACTCTGCTGCTCGACGATCTTGATGCCGGGAAAGTCCTTGAGCACTTGCTTGACCCCTTCGGTGCGGTCGTGGGTAGCGTTTTGCGCGAGGTCACCCATGATGATCGCCAGGTTGCCTTTGCCGCCGAGCTTTTCGGCGAGGTAACGCATCTGCAATTGGCCAGCCTCGATGTCATTGGACGCCACCGTGACCACCCCTTTGGGCAGCGTACGCTCGTCCGGGTGCCGATTGACGTAGACCAGTGGCGTCTTCGCCTCGACTGCGGCACGGGTGATATTGGCGGTGGCGGAGGTGTCGACCGGCAGGACGATGACCGCGTCCACTTTCTGGTTGATGAAGCCCTGGACCTGGTTGAGCTGGCGAACCACATCGCCCTGGGCGTCCTCGAACTGGATCTGGACGTTGTCCTTCTTGGCGGCCTCGTCCAGGCCGTTACGCACATAGGTCATGAAGTTATCGTCGACCCTGGCGATGCTGACGCCGATGCGATAGTCGGCGGCGGCCCATTGGCTGAAGAGCAGGAGCAGCGTGGCGAACAGCAGTGTGCAACGACGCATGATGGTTTTCCTTTTGTTGTTATGGAGTGAACGTCATCAATAAATGTTCTGCACGGGCCTTACCCATCCAGCGTGAAGGCCCGCCTGAATCGCTCAAGCGCCCGCTCGCTGTCTCCGCTGGCCCAACCTTCGAGGCCGACTACACCGCTGTATCCCATGCCGGACAACGCCCTGGCAATCGCCGGATAATTGATTTCGCCAGTGCCGGGCTCCATGCGGCCAGGCACATCGGCGACTTGGATTTCACCGATGGCGCCGCCGGCGCGCTGGATCAGTTCGGTCAGGTTTCCTTCGCCGATCTGCGCGTGATAGAGGTCCAGGTTCATTTTCAGATGCGGGCTGCCTACGGCTTCGATCAGCGCCAGGGTGTCGTCGGCGCGAGCGAAAGGCGTGCCCGGATGGTCGACTTCGGTGTTCAGGTTTTCCAGCAGGAACACACGGCCGGCGTCTTCCCCCAGGCGGGCGATTTTTTCCAGGGTCTTGCAGGCGCTCAACCACATGCGGCCGGTGGCCTGGGCCACGGGTTTGACCGGCAGACCCTGGTCCCCCAGGCCGGTGCCGTGCAGGTTCAGGCTCGGGCAATTCAATTGCGCGGCGACACCCAAGGACTCCTGGGCACTGTCCAGCAGTTGCCGGATGTCCTCGGGGTCGGTGAGGTTGCCCGTGATGTAGCCGGTCATCGAGGTAAAGTCAGCGCCCGTCGCGGCGAGGGCAGGGATGTCCTTGGTCGTCCAGTTCCATATCTCGACGCTGAAGCCCAGCGCATGGATGCGTTTGACGCGTTCGATAAAGGGCAGGTCGAGGAACACCATCTCCGCGCTGACCGCCAGCTTGAACGGTACGAGACTCATGACTGCGCTCCTTGGACACGCACCGCTTTGCCTTGCTGGAAAGACTCGATACAGGCACGGGCAATCGCCAGCGCGGCCCGGGCGTCCTCACCGCTGGCTAGGGGCTTTTCACCGCTGCGTACGCAATTGACGAAGTGATTGAGCTCGGTCACGTAGGCGTCACGCAGCAAGTCGGTGTCCATGCGCTGGGTATCGGCCTGGACGCCACTTGCCAGGTAGCGCAGCAAGTCGCTGTCGTTGACGCTGCCCATGGTCAGCATGCCGGCGCTGCCGAACACTTCGCCGCGGACGTCATAGCCGTAGACCGCCTGGAAGTTGGCCTCGGCCGTGGCGATGGCGCCGTTGTCGAATCGGATCGTGACCACCGCCGTGTCGAGGAACCCTTTGTGTTTGAAGTCCGGCGCGATCAACGCGTCGGCCATGACGAACACCTCGACCGCTTCGGCACCCGGATTGAGGTAGCGCAGGGTGTCGAAGTCGTGGATCAGCGTCTCCAGGAAAATGACCCATTGCGGCGAGGCGGCGGGATTGTTCAGCGCCGGGTCGCGGGTCAGCGAACGCAGAAGCTGTGGCGTGCCGATTCGGCCGGCGACCACGTCCAGGTGCGCGGTGCGGAAGCTCTTGGCGAAGCGCCGGTTGAAGCCGACTTGCAGCGTCACCCTCGCATCGGCAGCGGCGGCAATGGCCCGATCGGCTTCCTCCAGCGTGACGGCCATGGGTTTTTCGCAGAAAACGCTTTTGCCCGCCTGCGCCGCGCTGATCACCAGTTCGGCGTGGCTGCGAGCTGGCGCGGCGATCAGCACCGCGTCGATATCCGGGTCATTCAGCAACTGTTGTGGATCGGTATGAACCTTCCCTACGCCCAGTTCTGCCGCCAGGCGCTCGGCCTGGCCGGGGGTAGGATCGGCAATGGCGGCAAGGTATGCGCCGGGGATGTGGCGAGCGGCGGTCAGGCCGTGAAAGCTGCCCATGCGACCCGCACCGATAAGACCCAGGCGGACGGTTTTTGACGTACCCATAAGAGACTCCCTTTTATTGTTGTTCGCGACTCGTCGTCGGTGCATTGCCGGGAGCAAGGGCTGTGCCAATTGTTAACAGACTGAAAGTAAAGGGTTTTATTGGTGCTTTGTGGTTGCATGTGTCCATTTAGAAGACATGCCTATACTGACATGTCAAAAGCATGTACATAGAGACCGCCATGAACACACAGCCGATGACGTTGAGCGTTGAAGACCGTGATTACCTGACTGCCCTGGGGCCTGCGTCATTGAATGGCGGATCAAGCCCGGCGCTGGATGAAGCCTGGCGAGCCTGCTTGAGCGGCGTCACCGAGCGCCCTGAAGGTGTCCGGCAGGTTATCTGGAGTTCCTGGCAGCGTAGCGTCGATGCCGGCCTCGACTCGGCAGACGGCGAGTACCGTTTTGTCTCGCCTGCCGAGCTGACCGCCACACTGGCGGCGAATCGACTGTTGATCGCCGCGGCGGCGCAGGTCATGCGCGGCCTGCTTGCCTACAATCCCAACGGGCATATCAACCTCACGGATGCCCAGGGCACCACCTTGTACTTCTGTGGCTTGGACCTCACACCCATCGGCAGTCGCTTGCTTGAATCGGTACAGGGCACCAATTGCACCGGTCTGGCGCTGGTTGAAGACCGCTTGGTATACGTGCTGTCTGGCGAGAATTTCGGCGCCGGCCTGCGCCAGCGGCAGATGCATTGTGCCGCCGCGCCCATCCGCGATGCCCATGGCCGGACCCTGGCCATGTTGACCCTAACGGCCGAGCCCGGCTGGTTTCACTTCCACACCTTGGGCACCGTCCAGGCTGCAGCCGAAGCTGTTTCCAGGCAAATGGCGCTGCAAGCGTTGCTGGAAGAACAACAAACGGTTTTGGAAGTGCTCAACGAGGGCTTGGTCGTATTGGACGAAAAAAACGATATCAAGGCCCTCAACCATTACGCCCGGCAATTGTTTCGTGTCGACCCTGCCTGGCTGGGCAAGCCGTTCCAGAGCCTGGGCCAGACCGAACTGAGCGATGAAATCCTGCGCAGGGCCGGGGAAGGAGTACGGGACCTGGACTGTACGTTTGAGCTGCACGATCGCAGCCACCTGGCCTGCCTGGTGTCGGTCTGTCCCCTGGCGCAGGGCGGTCGCATTGTTTCATTGCGCGAGAACCGGCGCATCCGCGAGATTACCCGGCGCATCATGGGTACCCAGGCCAGCTATACCTTCGAAACCATCCAGGGCCATTCACGCGCCATCCAGGACGCATTGCACCTGGCTCGAATCGCCAGCCGCAGCGATTCGACCACGCTGATTCTCGGGGAGAGCGGCACCGGCAAGGAACTGTTTGCCCAGGCCATCCACAATGGCAGCGAGCGTTGCGGCGGACCTTTCGTTGCGGTCAATTGCGGGGCCATTCCTCGCGACCTGGTCCAGAGTGAACTGTTCGGCCATGTCGAAGGCGCGTTCACCGGATCGGTGCGTGGCGGTTCGGCGGGCAAGTTCGAATTGGCTGACGGCGGGACGATCTTTCTCGACGAAATCGGCGACATGTCATTCGATGCTCAAGTCAGCTTGCTGCGTGTCCTGCAGGAAGGCGAAGTCACTCGGGTGGGGGCGAAAAAATCGTTGCGGGTGAACGTGCGCATCATCGCTGCGACCCATCGCAACCTGAGCCAGGCCGTGGCCGAAGGGGCTTTTCGCGAAGATCTTTATTACCGCCTCAACGTGCTGGGCCTGACGGTGCCGCCCTTGCGCATGCGCCGCGAAGACGTGCCGATGCTGGCACGGCATTTTCTTGCGCGTTGCGCCCGGTCGCTGCGAAAACCCATGCGCGACCTGTCCCCAGAGGCGCTGGAGCTCTTGGGCGCCTACCACTGGCCGGGCAACGTCCGTGAGCTGGAAAACGTCATTGAGCGCGCGACCAACCTGGCTGGTACCGAGCTGATCCAAGCGAGTGATCTTGCGTTGGAGATCAGGCAGGGAGGACAGCCAGCGGCCCGGCATTTTGCCCCCGAGCCGCGGGCAGCCGTGGATCTAGGTACCCATGAAATGAATGCGATCATCGCGGCCCTCAGGGACACGCGGGGCAATATCCGCCTGGCCGCCCGGCAGTTGAACGTTTCCCGTGGCGGTTTGTACAACAAGATGAACCGATTCGGGCTCAAGGTGGAAGCGTTCCGTTCGGGATTGGCCTGAGCCAATACCCAGACGCCGCTTCAGCGACGACTTCGTTCCCGACCCAGCGCCACCAGGCACCCACCAATCAACAATGCGGCGCCCGCCACCAGCAGGGGCGCGGATCGCCGCGTCGGCTTGCGCCAACCGCCTTCGACACGTCGCTGGCCGCTGGGCGGGGAGAACAGGTTTCCGGAGGATGAAGCCATTGCCGGGCTGCGATCCAAGCCCCGGCGTGTCAGCCAGCCGGAGAGTTGCGCAAACCCGGGCACAAGAAAATGCGCCATCCTTGCCAGTGTCGCGGCGCTGCCCACGGTGGTGGTGGGCTTGGGGTTGAGTGCGCAACTGACCATCGCCTCGGCGACGCGATGGGGGTCGTAGACCGGTGGTGGTGGCTTCAGCGCGTGGCCGGTGAAGTTGGCGCCATCGCGAAAACCCGGCGTATCGATGACCGCGGGATAGATGTCGCAGACGTGGATGTCCCGGTATTCCCCCAACTCACCGCGCAAGGCTTCGGACAACCCGCGCAGTCCGTACTTGCTGGCGGAATAGGCGGCGGCGTAAGGCTGGGCGACCCAACTGCCTAACGACAGGGTATTGATCAGGATGCCGCGTTGTTGCTTCTTGAAATACGGCCAGGCCACGTAGGCGCCGCGCAGGTAGCCAAGTAAATCGGTTTGCAGGACCTGCTCATGCACATCGAGCGGCGTCTGCTCGAAGCTGCCTACCGCACCCACGCCGGCATTGTTGATCCAGATGTCAATGCGACCGTCACCGAACGTTGCGGCTTCGGCGGCAAGCGCCTGCATTTGCTCACTGCTGGTGACGTCTGTGCACACCGCCAACGCGTCGGCTCCCTGGGCCTGGCATTGTGCAACGACCTCATCGAGCGCCGCACGGTCGCGTGCCGCCAGGACCAGGCGTGCGCGCTGCCTGGCAAACGCCTGGGCGGTGGCGCGGCCGATCCCGCTCGAAGCGCCGGTGATGACCACCAGTTTCTCCGACAAGGGATACGACGTCGTCTTACGGCTCGGGGCGGTTTCGCCTGTCGACTGATGGATCTCGGGCTGCATGGGCGAAAGCTTCAGGCGCACCCCGTCCGCCATGATCAGCGTCAGGTCCTGGACGGTGCCGGCGACCCTGTCCGGGTACACCGGCTCGCCCTCGGGGTCGAGTTGGTCATAGACAAACTTTTCGCCCTCCAGCCAGCCCACCGCGGTGTTCAGTTCTGGGCCCAGGTAATACTTTCCATCAAGGAAAAAGCCGGGGAAATGTGGCGCTCGCTCGACGCTTTCGACGGCATAGCGTTCGCCCGTCCTCATTCCGGTTGCCGGGGAAATCATGATCAACACCTCCGCTCTGTTGGTTCTGCGATAGAGAGCGAGGGTGAAACGGGGGTTCCATTGAAATGAGGAAAGGAAGTTCGAGTGAACCGAGGCTCATTTTCTTCAGTCATTGCTGTAGGAAGTGATCACATCAAGGAGCCTCAGATGCGTTCTGTTTATCTCGCCAGCCTGTCCTTCACCGCGTTGTTGTGCGCAGCATGCTCAAGCCAATCGCCTGCGACATGGAGCTACGAGGACGCGCGAAGGCGCACCCCCGTGCCGCCCGACCAGGCCTATCCCGAATTGTTTGAGGCGGTGCAAGGCAAACAGTTGTTCACTGACCAAAAACACTTCGTCGATGCGCTGCCCAAGCGCGACCCCTCGCAGATTCGCGCCGATTACCTGGCCCGCCGCGACAGTGCCGATTTCGATCTCAACGGGTTCGTGAAGGACAACTTCGTCGAGTCAGGCCAGGCTGAGAGCCCTACCCCAAAACCCGGCGCGCCGATCAAGGAACACATCCACAATCTCTGGCCGGTGCTCAGCCGAACCTACACCGAGGTTCCGCAATACAGCAGTCTATTGCCGTTGCCGCAGCCCTATGTCGTGCCAGGCGGGCGTTTCCGAGAAATGTATTACTGGGATTCGTATTTCACCATGCTGGGGTTGGAGCAAAGCGGTGACCAGACGCAGGTTCGCCAGATGGCCGACAACTTTGCCTACATGATCGACACCTACGGCCACATTCCCAACGGCAATCGCACCTACTACCTGAGCCGATCGCAGCCGCCATTCTTTGCCTATATGGTGGAATTGCAGGCGCATATCGAGGGCGAGCAGGCCTACGGGCGTTACCTTGGGCAACTGCAAAAAGAATATGCCTACTGGATGGAAGGGGCGCAGACCCTCAAGCCGGGTGAGGCTGGGCGACACGTCGTCAAGCTTGCCGATGGCAGCGTGCTCAACCGCTATTGGGACGCCAGCCCCACGCCTCGTCAGGAGTCGTGGCTGCAGGACGTCAAGACCGCTGAACAGGCAGCCGACAGGCCCAAGCAAGAAGTCTGGCGCGACTTGCGCGCAGGCGCTGAAAGCGGCTGGGATTTCAGTTCCCGCTGGCTGGGAGACGGTAAAAACCTGGCGACCATTCGCACGACCTCCATCGCACCCGTGGACCTGAACAGCCTGATGTATCACTTGGAGCGCACCATCGCCAAGGCCTGTGAAACGGTGCGGAACACGCCGTGTACCCAAGCCTATGGGCAACGGGCCGAGCAACGCCAGCGCGCCATCGAGACGTACCTGTGGAACGCCGAAGGCGGCTATTACGTGGACTACGATTGGCAGCAGAACCGGCAGCGCCCGGCACTCACTGCCGCGACGCTGTTCCCGCTCTATACCGGCCTGGCTTCCAGCGAACGCGCCAACCGCACTGCCGACGCCGTGCGCAAGGGCTTGCTGCGTCCCGGCGGCATCGCCACCACCCAGGTCAATAACGGCCAGCAGTGGGATGAACCCAATGGCTGGGCGCCCCTGCAATGGGTGGCGGTCGAGGGGTTGGAGCGCTACGGCCAAACCGACCTGGCCAGGGAGGTTGGCAGCCGTTTTCTGCAACAGGTCCAGGATCTCTACCGCAAGGAAGACAAACTGGTCGAGAAGTACGACTTGTCCGGCCAAGGCGACGGTGGGGGCGGGGGCGAGTATGAATTGCAGGATGGCTTTGGCTGGACGAACGGCGTGACGCTTAAATTGCTGGGCAAATACGGCGGTTGAGCCGGGCCGCTTCAGTGCTATTCTTCGCGAAATTGCGAAGAATAGCGCTGCGGTAGAGCCGATGAACACAACCCGTGATCAATTCCCCTTGCCGGAGGACCTGAAGGTCTTTCTGACTGTCGTCCGAAAGAATGGCTTTGCCAGCGCGGCCGAGGCATTGGGCTATTCACCGGCCTATATCAGCAAGCGCATCTCGGTATTGGAGTCGACGCTCGCTACCCGACTGCTGCATCGCACGACCCGGCGCATCGCATTGACCGACGACGGCGAGCGCGTGCGGGTGTGGGCCGAAAAGCTGCTGGGGGATTTCGATGAGTTCGTCGGTGAGATCGCCCGGGCTCGCCATCAGCCCACCGGCTCGTTGCATATCTGCAGCAGCTTTGGTTTCGGCCGCAACCATGTCGCGCCGGCAATCGGCAAGCTGTCGCAGACGTATCCTGGCCTCGACATCCGGCTGGATGTGTTCGACCGCGTCGTCGATATCGTTGGCGAGGGGTTCGACCTTGAGATCCGCGTCGGTGATGACCTGCCAGGGCAGCACCTGGGCCGCAAGCTGGTGAGCAATCGACGCGTGCTCTGCGCAGCCCCCGGGTATCTGGAACGACGGGGCACACCGCGTTCGCTCGATGACCTCAAGGACCATGATTGCCTGGTGCTCAAGGAGCGCGACAACGCCTTCGGCATCTGGACCTTGAGCAAGGATGGGGTGCAGGAGACTGTGCGCATCGGCGGCCCGTTGTCATCCAACAGCGGCGAGATTGTCCTGGAGTGGGCGTTGAGCGGCGGCGGGATCCTGCTGCGCTCGATGTGGGACGCCGGGCCCCTGCTTGAACAGGGGCGGTTGGTTCAGGTGCTGCCGGCGTATTCGCAAAGCGCCAACGTCTGGGCGGTGTACCCGACCCGGCTCAGTCAGTCGGCGAAGCTGCGGGTTTGCGTTGAATTTCTTGAGACATGTTTTCGGGACTTGTCGGCTGGGTAGAAGAGCAGCACCGCTTTCGCGAGCCGGCTCGCTCCCACAGTCTTCCTCAGTGGTTGGACGTTACGCTACAGCCAGGGATTTTCCGCGAGGTGCCGGCTTTCGAAGCGGCGTATCTGGTCTGCACGTTGAAGGGTCGTGCCAATGGCATCCAGGCCGAGCAGCAAGGATTGCTTGCGCAGCTCGTCGATCTCGAAAGAAATTACCTCACCGTCCGCCAATCTGATCTGTTGCGCCGGCAGGTTAACGCTGATGCTGGCGGTTTCGGCGCGGCTGATCGTCTGCGCGAGTCTCTTGAGTTGCGCTTCGGGCAATTGAATGACCAACACCCCGTTACGCTGGCAATTGTCATAGAAGATCCCGGCGAAGCTGCTGCCGATCAACGCCCGGATGCCCACTTGCTTCAAACCCCACACCGCATGTTCGCGGCTTGAGCCACATCCGAAGTTCTCCCCCACCACCAGGAACGTTGCGCCGCGCCAGCCCGGTTTGTTGAGCACGAATTCAGGATTGGGATCGCCGTTGCCCAGCCACTTCAAGTCGAAGAACAGGCCACGGTCCAGCCCGTTGCGGTCGATGCCCTTGAGGAACTGCTTGGGCATGATCACATCGGTGTCGATGTTGGCGGCCAGCAGCGGGGCGGCGGTGCCACTTACAGTATTGAAGGGTTGCATGCTTCAGGCCTCCGGCAGCAGTGAACGAACATCGGTCAAATGACCAGCAATCGCGGCGGCGGCCACCATGGCCGGGCTCATCAAGTGGGTGCGCGCGCCGGCGCCCTGGCGTCCTTCGAAGTTGCGATTGGTACTGGAGGCGCAGCGATCCCCAGGGGCGAGCACGTCATCGTTCATCGCCAGGCACATCGAACAGCCGGATTGGCGCCATTCGAAACCGGCTTTGCGAAATATTTCCGCCAGGCCTTCTTCTTCGGCCTGTTCGCGCACCATGGTCGAGCCGGGCACGATCATCGCGCGCACATGGGCGGCAACGTGCTTGCCCTGTACGACACGCGCCGCATCGCGCAGGTCCTCGATTCGCGCGTTGGTGCATGAGCCGATGAAAGCATGGTTGATGACCACGTCGGCGAGCGGCATGCCTGGCGTCAGGCCCATGTAGGTGAGGGCACGCTGCAGGCCTTGGCGCAGGATCAGGTCGGGTTCTGTCGCAGGGTCGGGTACCTGGCTTCCGATCGGTGCAGCCTGGTCAGGGCTGGTGCCCCAGGTGACCATGGGTTCCAATGCGTCGACATCGAGCGTCACTTCCCGGTCGAACACCGCGCCTTCATCGCTGTGCAGGGCTCGCCATTTGGTCACGGCCCGTTCCCACAGCTCGCCCCTGGGAGCGCGGGGCTTGCTTTGCAGATAGGCAAAAACCTTGTCATCCGGCGCCATGAACGCGCCCCGGGCGCCGGCTTCCACGGCCATGTTGCAGATGGTCATGCGGGCTTCGACGCTAAGGGCGGTGATTGCCGGGCCGGTGAATTCGATCGCATAACCGGTGGCGCCCGAGGCGCCGATCCTTTCGATCAGCGCCATGATGATGTCCTTGGCGGTGACGCCTGCCCCAAGCGTGCCGTTGACCGTGACGCGCAAGGTTTTCAGGCGCTTGTAGACCAACGTCTGTGTAGCCAGCAGGTGCTCGATTTCAGACGTGCCGATGCCAAAACCAAAGGCCCCCAACGCACCGTATGTCGTGGTGTGGCTGTCGCCCGCGGCCACCACCATGCCCGGCAGGATGAAGCCTTGCTCGGGGGCGACGACGTGCTCGATGCCCTGGCGTTTGTCCAGCACGTCGAACAGTTCGATGCCAAAGTCCCGGCAGTTTTCTGCGAAGTACGAGACCTGTCGGGCGCCGCCGGCATCCGGCATGGCTGCGATGCGCTGGGGCGCCGTCGGGTTGACGTGATCGACCACCGCCAGCGTCGCGCTCGGCCGCCAGACGCTGCGGCCGTTTTCACGAAGGCCGCTGAAGGCTTGCGGGCTGGTGTATTCGTTGGCGACCTGGCGGTCGATGTACAACAGCACGTGGCCCTGATCGTCCAACGGGCAAACGGTATGGCTGTCGATGTGCTTTTGATAGAGCGTTCGGGGGCTGTTCATGCAGGCGCTTCTTCATTTTTGGCGGGTCTGCCCACAGCATATTGACTGCCGGCGTCGCATCAAGAGCCCAGCGGTGAAGGCGTTGCACACGGATTGTGATCAATCACGACGGGGAGTGGGGCGGCCATCCATGGTTGCCCCGAATCGGTATGGGTCAGCGTCGGGCGGTGCGGGTGCTGACATCCACCCACACGGCTAGGACCAAAATGCTGCCCTTGACGATCATCTGCCAATAGCTGTCGACATCGAGCATGGACATGCCGTTGTCCAGGCTGGTGATGACCAGCGCGCCCAGCAGCGCGCCGTAGACCGTGCCCGAGCCACCGCGCATGGACGTGCCGCCGATAAAGCAGGCGGCGATAGCGTCCAGTTCGCCCATGTTGCCCGCCGAGGGCGAGCCGGCGGCCAGGCGCGCGGTGTTGACCATGCCGGCGAGGGCGCACATCACGCCCATGATGCCGAAGATCCAGAGCTTCACTGCCTGTACATTGATGCCGGACAGGCGCGTGGCCTCCATGTTGCTGCCCACCGAGTAGACGCGCCTGCCGAATACGGTTTGGCTGGTCACGTAGCTGAACACCCCCAGCAGAACCAACAGGAGCAGCACCGGAACCGGGATCCCGTCGTAGCTGTTGAGCGTATAGACGAACCCGGCCAACACCGCGCCGATCAACACCACCCGCGCCACGTCCCGCGTCAGGGAATGGGCCGCGAGGCCATGCAGCGCGCGGTTGCGGCGCTGTTTCCAGGTCAGGAAAAGCGTCAGCGCGAACAACAACACGCCCAGGCCCGTGCCGACTGCGTGGGGCAGGTAACCCTGGCCGACGTAAACCAGCTCCGGCGATACCGGCGCGATGGTGGTGCCGCCAGTGATGCCCAGCAGGATTCCGCGAAACGCCAGCATGCCACCCAGGCCGACGATGAAGGAGGGGATGCGCAGGTAGGCGGTCATGTAGCCGTTGGCCAGGCCGATCATCAGCCCACACAGGGCGACCAGGCTCAGGTTCGCCAGCAGCGGGATGTGATAGACCACATCGAGTATCGCCGCCAGACCTCCCAATAAACCGAGCAACGAGCCCACCGACAAATCGATCTCGCCACTGATGATCACCAGCACCATGCCGCAAGCCAGGATGCCGGTGATGGACATCTGCCGCAGCAGGTTGGAGAGGTTGCGCGGAGTCAGGAACCCGCCCTCGGTCTGCCAGCTGAAGAACAACCAGATGACCGCCACGGCAATCACCAGGGCGAGCATTTTGTAGCGGGTGAACACTTGTTTGACTTGGTTCATCTACGCGGACTTCCGATCATTGTTGTTATTGCTTTCGGGATGGCTGAGCGCGGCGGCAAGCACCTGTTCCTGGGTCAATTGCTGGTTGATGAAATCGCCGCGCAGTTGCCCCTCGCCGATCACCAGCACGCGGTCCGACACACCCAGCACTTCGGCCAGTTCCGAGGACACCATGATGATCGACACGCCTTCGGCCGCCAGCGCGCCCATCAGCTTGTAGATCTCGTACTTGGCGCCGACGTCCACGCCCCGGGTGGGTTCGTCGAGAATCAATACCCGAGGCTTGGTCAGGAGCATCTTCGCCAGCACAGCTTTCTGCTGGTTGCCACCGGAAAGGCTGGTGATCGGCAGGAACGGGCTCGCGGTCTTGAGGTGCATGCGCGAGATTTCCCGGTCGATGCTGCCCAGCTCGGCCTCGGCGTCGATGCGGGTCATCTTCGAGAAGTTTTCCAGGACCGCCAGGGTGATGTTCTGGCCGACGCCCAGGTCCGGGATGATGCCCTGGCGCTTGCGATCTTCAGGGACCATGCACAGGCCCGCCCGGATCGACTTGAGGGGCGTGCTGCTGTCAATGCGCTGGCCGTCCAGCCAGACTTCGCCTTCGTGACGACCGGGGTAAGCGCCGAACAACGCCGACACCAGCTCCGTGCGACCCGCACCCACCAACCCGGCGATGCCAAGGATTTCGCCGCGCTTGAGCACGAACGAAATGTCGTCGACGCGTTTGCGCCTGGGGTTGTCGACGTCGTAGCAGGTCACATGGCGTGCCTCGAAAATCACCTCGCCGATAGCGTGGGGTTCGGTGGGGTAGAGGTTACTCATCTCCCGCCCGACCATTTGCGTGATGATCTTGGGAATATCCATGTCGGCCATGGCAGTGGTGGCGATGTGTTTGCCATCGCGTATCACCGCGATGGTGTCGCACACGGCGGCCACTTCATCGAGCTTGTGGGAGATGTAGACGCACGCCACGCCCTTGGCCTTGAGGTCGCGGATGATGTCCAGCAGCACTTCGATTTCCGAGCGGGTCAGGGCCGAGGAAGGCTCGTCGAGGATCAGCAGGCGCGCCTGTTTGTTCAGGGCCTTGGCGATCTCGACCAATTGCTGGTAGCCACCGCCGTACTGCGAAACCGGCAGCGAGACGTTCATGTCCGGCACCTTGAGTTCACGCATCAGGGCTTCGGCGCGGTGGATCATCGCGGGGTAATTCATGCGTCCGCCGGGCAAGGTCAGCTCGTGGCCCATGAAGATGTTTTCGGCCACCGACAGGTCGGGCACCAGGGTCAGTTCCTGGTGAATGATGACGATGCCGGCAGCTTCGGTTTCGCTGATCGATTGCGCCTTCAGCGGCTGGCCGTCCCAGAGGATCTCACCCTCCCAGGTGCCGTAGGGATAGACCGCCGATAGGACTTTCATCAAGGTGGATTTGCCGGCGCCGTTCTCGCCGCACAGGCCGACGCATTCACCCGGCCTGACCTTGATGTCGATGCCGTTCAGCGCCTTGACACCGCCGAAGGTCTTGACGATGCCGTTCATTTGCAGCAGGTATTCAGACATGGCGAGGGCTCGTAAGAAAGGGGCTCACACAACATAAAACCTGTGGGAGCGAGCCTGCTCGCGAAGCGGTAGGTCAGCTTGCATCTGCATTCACTGTGCCGCCGCCATCGCGAGCAGGCTCGCTCCCACAAGGATTTTTGCTATCCAAAGAGCTGCTCCCGGGTCACTGCCCCGCGATCTGCGCCTTGGTGTAGAACCCGTCCTTTTCCAGCAGGTCGATGTTGTCCTTGGTCAGCGCGGTAGGCGTGAGCAGGATGGTGTCGACTTTCTTGTTGCCATTGTCGTACTGCGAGCTGTAGGTGGGTTTTTCGTTGCGCGCCAGTTGTACCGAAAGCTTGGCGGCTTCGGAGGCGATCAGCTTTAAGGGCTTGTAGACCGTCATGGTCTGGGTGCCGTCGATCACTCGCTTGACCGCCGCCAGGTCGGCGTCCTGGCCGGAGATCGGCACCTTGCCAGCCAGCTTTTGCGCGGCCAGGGCCTGGATGGCGCCGCCGGCGGTGGCGTCGTTGGAGGCGACGATGCCGTCGATTTTGTTGTTGTTCCGGGTCAGGGCGTTTTCGACGATGCTCAGGGCTTCGGTGGGGTTCCATTCCTTCACCCATTGCTGGCCGACAATCTTGATGTCGCCCTTGTCGATGGCCGGTTGCAGCACCTTCATCTGGCCTTCACGCAGGATTTTGGCGTTGTTGTCGGTAGGCGCGCCGCCGAGTAGGAAGTAGTTGCCCTTGGGCGCTGCCTTCAACACGCCGCCGGCCTGCATCTCGCCGACCTTTTCGTTATCGAAGGAAATGTAAGCGTCGATATCGGCGTTGAGGATCAGCCGGTCATAGGACACCACCTTGATCCCGGCCTTCTTGGCTTCGGCGACGGCGTTGGTCAGCACAGTGGCGTTGAACGGCACGATCACGATGACGTCGACGCCACGGGAAATCAGGTTTTCGATCTGGGAAATTTGCTTCTGCTCGTTGGCATCGGCGGACTGGACATAAACCTTGGCGTCGAGTTTTTCTGCCGCCGCGACGAAGTAGTCTCTATCGCGGGACCAGCGTTCCAGACGCAGGTCATCGATGGAGAAACCGATCTTGGGGTGGGTGGCGTCGGCCATGGCCGGGAGCGATAGCAGGGCGAGGGCGCCGGCGAGCAGGGTACGTTTGAATGTTTTCATGGTGGTGCGTCCTTTTATTGTTTTTTGAAAGACACTGCCTGACGAGAACGTGATACCGGTAGAACTGTAGAGCGTTGCGCGGCGTTGCGGGCACAGATTTGTCGCGCGAATGTAACAGCCTCCCCGCGCCCGCAAAGTCGCCCGCCGTCAGGAGTAGATGAACCGGTTGACGACGTTTTCGAGCATTTCCTGCCGACCGCTGACCGCCTGCGGATTCAGCTCGTTGGTGAATGCATGCTCGGCCAGGGATTCGAGGCTGTAGTCCCCCGCGAGCAGCGCCTTGCCGAACGGCTGCTGCCAGCCGGCGTAGCGCTGGTCCTTGAATTTCTGCAACTGATCGTCCTGCACCATGGCGGCTGCGCGTTCCAACGAAAGGGCGAGCACGTCCATGGCCGCGACATGGCCGTGGAACAAGTCGACGTCGTCCAAGCTCTGGCGGCGTACCTTGGAATCGAAGTTGAAACCGCCGTTGCCGAAGCCTCCGGCCTTCAGGATCTCGTAGGTGGCCAGGGTCATTTCTTCGACACTGTTGGGGAACTGATCGGTGTCCCAGCCGTTCTGCGGATCGCCCCGGTTGGCGTCGATGCTGCCGAAGATCCCCAGGGAGACCGCCGTGGCGATTTCATGATGGAAACTGTGCCCGGCCAGGGTCGCATGGTTGGCCTCGATGTTGACCTTGATCTCTTTTTCCAGGCCGAACTGCTGCAGAAAGCCGAACACCGTGGCGCTGTCGTAATCGTACTGGTGCTTGGTCGGCTCCTGGGGCTTGGGCTCGATCAGCAGGTCGCCCTTGAAGCCGATCTTGTATTTATGCTCGACCACCATGCGCATGAACCGGCCCAGTTGCTCGCGTTCGCGGGCCAGGTCGGTATTGAGCAGGGTTTCGTAACCTTCGCGGCCGCCCCACAACACGTAGTTGGAGCCCTTGAGGCGCTGGGTGGCATTCATGGCGCTGAACACCTGGGCGGCGGCGCAGGCGAAGACTTGCGGGTCAGGGTTGCTGGCGGCGCCGGCGGCAAAACGCGGGTTGCTGAAGCAGTTGGCGGTGCCCCAGAGCAGCTTGATGCCGGTCTGTTCCTGGTGACGCTCGAGGTGATCGACCATTTGCGCGAAGTGGTTGCGGTATTCCTTCAACGATTGGCCTTCCGGCGCGACATCGGTGTCGTGGAAGCAGTAGTAGTCGATGCCCAGCTTGGAGAAAAACTCGAACGCCGCCTCGGCCTTGCCGATGGCTACTTCCATCGGGTCCCCTGCGTGCTGCCATGGGCGTTTGAAGGTTCCCGCACCGAACACATCGGACCCCGGCCAGACAAAGGTGTGCCAATAGCAGACCGCCATGCGCAGGTGCTCGCGCATGGGTTTGCCGAGGATCAGTTTGTCGGCATCGTAGTGCCGGAAAGCGAGCGGCGAGTCGCTGCCCGGGCCCTCATAGCGGATCGGCTGAACATCGGGGAAGTACGACATGGACGGTTTCCTTTTTATTCTTGGCGGTGACCTGATACTAACGCCGCCCCTGGCGCCGCTGATTATGAAAATCATCAAAGGACAGTTCGATTTTGAGTATTGAGATTCGCCGTCCGCGCGCCTAGTCTCTGTCCACCGGCCTAGGGTTCTTACAATGAAAATCGTCCCGCCCGTCCACCGCATCGCCCTTTTGTTCAACGGCAGCAAGATCTACGACCGAGGCATCATCAGCGGCATCGGTAACTACCTGAGCAGTACCCGCGCGTCCTGGGATCTGTTTCTCGAGGAAGATTTCCTATGCAGGTTGAAAGGGATCGAGCGTTGGCAGGGCGACGGGATCATCGCCGACTTCGACGACCCGCTGATCGGCGAGGCGCTGGCCGGGATCAAGATGCCCGTGGTGGCGGTGGGCGGCTCGTACCAGGACGAGCGCGCCTATCCCAAGGGCATTCCCTATGTCGCCACGGATAACCATGGGCTGATCAAATTGGCTTACGAACATCTGATCGAAGCCGGACTGACGCGATTCGCCTGTTTCAGCCTGCCGGAGTCCCAAGCCAATCGCTGGGCCCAGGAACGGGAGAAAGCCTTTCGCCGGTTGATGCTGCGCGATGGTCTGCACGCCGAGGTCTATCGCGGCATGGGCACCAGCGCGCCGCTCTGGGACAGCGCCGTCGAACAGCAGATCGCCTGGCTGCAAAGCCTGCCCAAACCCATCGGCATCATCGCCGTCAGCGATGCGCGAGCCCGCCAGCTGTTGCAGGCTTGCCTGACCGCCGGCATTGCTGTTCCGGAGCAGGTGGCGTTAATCGGCATCGACAACGATCCACTGACCCGCAGCCTGACTCGGGTGCCGCTGAGCTCCGTGGTGCAGGGCACCGAAACGATGGGTCGGACCGCCGCGCGGCTGCTCCACCAGATGCTGCATGGCATGCCGTCCACAGGCACGCAGGTGCTGATCCCGCCGGATGCGATCAATGTGCAGACATCCAGTTTGCACCAGCCGCTGGGCAATCCTTATGTGATGCAAGCGCTGTTGTTCATCCGCCAGTACGCATGCCAGGGCATCAAGACCGCGCAAGTGGCGGCGTATGTCGGTGTCTCGCGCTCATCCCTGGAAGCGCATTTTCGCAAGGAGCGAGGTTGCAGCGTTCATGACGAAATCCTGCGCTTCAAATTGGCCGCGGCGGCCAACGGCTTGGAAAACACCGACTCGGCGATCGCCGACATCGCCCGCAATTGCGGCTTCAAGTCGGCGCAATACCTGCACACGGTGTTTCGTCGCGAGTTCGGTTGTACGCCTCGGGAGTATCAGCAGGGCGCGAGCGTGGTGAGCGAGTAGGCCGGGCTCCTGTGGTGAGGCGTTAATCGACGGTCAGCTGCGTCGGGGGAGGTCCGTCGGTTTCATCTTGGCCGAGCGCTTATGCGAGGTCCTTCTGGGGCTTTCAACTATTGCCATCAGTAATAGTGACCATTACGAAATGCAAGTTCTGCTTTGTCGGCAATCATTGGAAAATCAGCGCCATCGAACACGCAGCCCACCACTGCAGGACTTCAATCATGCGCCCTTTATCTTTCCTTGCCCTGGCGTTTCCCCCCTTGTTGCTAGCAGGTTGCGCTTCGGCTCCGAACGATCCGACCCTGACCTTGCAGACCAGCAAGACACCGGCTGAATACGCCGAATGCGTCGTACCGAAGCTGCAGGGCAGCGCCCTGAACCCGACGGTCTCGCAGACCCAGCGCAGCTACCGCATCGTCGTGCCGAGCAAAATTGCGGCGGACAACGTGCTCGAAGCCTACAAGGCTGGCAACGGTGGGAAGGTGTTCATTTACGACCGGCATCTGCTGGCCTCCAATCTCTTGCCTTCGAATTTTGAACGCGCCGCCCAGGAATGCATCTGACCGGCCCGTAGACGTTTTACCCGTGCTCCTTTGGTTGGCCGCAACCAACCAATTCCCTTTGCCCCGCACCGTATTCGGTCGCGGGGCTTTTTTTGTTTGGAGAGCCTTGCGTACGTGGGTGTGAGAGGATGCCGTACGCGACGTCGCCGCCTACAAAGGATCGAAATGAACCTGCCCCCTGCCCATGCCGTGCCATTCATCCTGATGCTCTCAGCCTTGTGCGTCCCGGTGCACGCCGCGACGTGGCAGATCTGCGATATGCAATTGCGGGTCACTGAAGTGGTCAAGCAGCCGTTCCCTGGTCTCCGGGCTCAGGTTCTGAAAACCAGCCCGGCCTCGCCCAAGGTGGAATGCCCAGAAGTCGGCGCAGTGATCAGCTTCATCCCGGAAACCGCTGACTATCAGTCAACGCTTGCGCTGCGAAAATGGCCCGCAAAAGGCCAGGCGATTCGGATCAGATACCGTTACCTGGACGGCATCTGCAAGGGCGACGGCAACGAGCATCCTTGTCGGATCGAGCATTATCCGTTCGTGGCCCAATGATCAGCCTCGGCCGGCGTTCGCCTCGGCTTCGATCGCGGCCATGACGCTGGGTCGCGTCTCGATCCGAGCCATATACGACGCCAGCGCCGGCCAATCATTGATACCGATGGCGAAAAACGGCAGCCATTTGAGCACCGAGAACAGATACGCATCGGCGAGGCCGAAATCCCCCTGCAAATAGTTGCGGTGTTCAAGGGCACCGGCCAAGTGATGGAGACGCTTGAACAGCTTTTGCTTGAAGATGGCCTTGGTGGTTTCCGGAATCTCGGCGTTGAACAGCGGGGCACAGCCGCCATGGATTTCAGAGCTGATGAAATTGAGCCATTCCTGCAACCGCACCCGTCCCCAGGTGCCATTGGCCGGCGTCAAGTGATTGCCCGGAACCTGATCGACGAGGTACTGGACGATGGCGGGGCCTTCGGTGAGCACTTCGCCGTTATCCAGCATCAACGCCGCGACGTAACCCTTGGAATTGATGGCGAGGAAATCCCGCCCGTCGGCGGTTCGCTTGGTCTTGTTGTCGACGCGTACCAGCTCGAAGGCAATGTCCAGCTCTCGCAGCACAATGTGCGGGGACAATGAACAGGTCATGGGCGCGAAATACAATTTCATGGGATTTTCCTGATGGCGTTGAGTGCCGCTGAGGATCGGCGCCAACGGGAAGATTTTCAAAGGACATATCGGGTGCTAGGGTATGACAAAACCTCATGAGTGCCGTTGACCGTCATGGCTGCCAGAATCCCGTCTCTCAATGGCCTGAAGGCATTCGAATCGGCTGCCCGTCACATGAGCTTTACCCAGGCCGCCCTTGAGTTGAATGTCACCCAAACGGCGATCAGTCATCAGATCCGGCGGCTGGAGGGGGAATTGGGGGTGCGCCTGTTCTTGCGGCTCAAGGACGGCCTGGCGTTGACCGATGAAGGTCGTGCCTATTTTCCAGGCGTTCGTTCGGCATTCCATGAGTTGCGTCATAGCACGGAAACCTTGTTGGATTCGGTCCATAACAGTGCGCTGACGGTGAGTACCCTGGTGTCATTCGCATCCAAATGGCTGCTGCCTCGCTTGGCCTCGTTCCAGGAGGCCTATCCCAACATCGATGTACGTGTCTCGGCCTCCACCGATATGGTGGATTTTCGCAAGGGTGGCACCGACGCGGCCATTCGTTACGGCACCGGCGATTGGAAGGGCTTGCGCGCTGACTGGCTGATGTCCGATGAGGTTTTTCCGGTGTGCAGTCCGAAATTGCTGGCGGGGCCCAATGCCCTGAAGGCACCCGGCGATCTGACCCATCACACCCTGTTGCAGGTCAGTGGTATGACGCGGGACGATTGGAGCCTCTGGCTGGGGGCCGCCGGGCAACCGAGCGCCCTGGCCGAAGGCTCACGGTTGACCTTCGACCTGGCGATGATGGCCGTGCAGGCAGCCATCGACGGCTTGGGTATTTGCATCGGCCGCTCGACCTACGTCGACGACGATCTGAAGGCAGGTCGACTGGTCGCGCCATTTGCCCTGAGGTTGAAGTCCGATCTCGGTTTCTATCTGGTGACACCCGTCGAGACAGCCCACTCGAAAAAGGTCGAGGCGTTCAGGGGCCTGGTTGATCGATTCGACCAGGGAGGCAAACACACCGGGTATGCGGTCGTTGGATTAAGCGTCCAGGTCACTGCGGTGGGCGTTGCGGCAACGCCGAGTGGCCGAAGGTATTGCCCATGCGAATCCGCGTGGCCGACTGGTTGTACAGACCCAGCCTGTTCGGCGCTCGCTGCTCTATCGGCACGTACAACGCTTCCTGGTTCTTGCGCGCTGCCGGCGTACCCTTCGGGTTGGCCATCTGTTCGCTCAGGCATTCGTAGGACAGCGCCTTGTACCCGTTCACCTCGACATTGATGCATCCCTCATTCGCCGGCTCGGCGGCTTGGGCCCACAAGGGAAGGGCAGCAAGCAGCAGCGCGAATACACGACAGTCCATGGCGGAGCTCCTTTCTAACGGTAGAAGCCTGAATCTACCTCGTATTGGAGCGAGGTATGACGATGTTTTTTTTGCAGCGCTCGTCACACAAACGACATGTACACGTCTCATGATGCGCCAACGCAGGGCGTCGACACGCCGTTCGGGCCGGAAGATGTCTATGTCAAGAGAAGCGCTGAGCAGGTGCTGCCTCGCGCCCACGGTACTGTTCTTGTTGCTCCATGCATTGATGCCGCAACGCGACGCGTGGTCTGCCACGCCTGCGCCTGTCGAGGTGGACGATCGGCTGGCGCGTTTTGTCGAGTTTGCGATACCCGCCCAGGAAATGACCGTTGCCCTGGAGCTGTACAGCAGGGCCAGCGGGATGGCGATCCTGGTGGACCGTCAACTGGCACATGGGCGACGGTCGACCGCGGTGCACGGACGCTTGAATGCCCGCCAGGCGTTGGAGCAACTGCTGGCCGGTAGCGGCTTGGCGGCGCTCTACACCGGCGCAGACGCTTTCACCGTGAAAGAGGCAAAGCTGACCCTCCGCGCCGATGCGTCTTCGCGCAACGGTGGTCCTACAGTGCGCGAGGACAATTTTGCCCGTGCATTGCAGGTCGCGTTGGAGCAGGCGCTTTGCCGGTCAATGGTGACTCGCCCGGGCCATTATCGAGCAGCGTTACAGCTGTGGGTGGGGGCATCGGGCGAGGTGCGGCGCAGTCGCTTGCTGGCCTCCACCGGTGACGCCCGGCGCGATGCGGCGATTATCGAGGGGCTGGGCACATTGGACATCGGCCGGGTTCCGCCGTCCTCGTTGCCGCAGCCGGTGACGGTGCTGGTGGTGCCAGGCGCCGCTTCGGCAGGCACGGAATGCAACCCATGGGAAGGAGCGGTAGAGCCATGAAGGAAAAGGAGCAGAGCACCATGCTCAAGGTGTTCCTGGCTTCCTATGATGTGTTTCGCGCACGCTTGCGTCGGCGTCTGGGCTCCGATGACCTGGCCAACGACGTACTGCACGAAACCTATCTTCGGGTAGACCGCATGGAACAGCCGGTGGACGTGCAGAAGCCTGGCGCCTACCTGTTCCGCATGGCCCTGAACATCGCGGCTGACCGTCGTGCGCAGGATGCACGCTTGCTCACCGGCACTGAAATCGAGGAACTGATGCAAACCGCCGACGAACATCAGGACCCGGCGGTGATCGTCGGTGGCCAGATTGAAATTCGCGCGCTGATGCAGGCGCTGACCGAGCTTGCGCCCCGGCGCCGGCAAATATTGATGGCGTCGCGCATGGAGCAAACACCGCATCAGGAGATCGCCCAGCGATTCGGCATCTCCACCCGGATGGTTGAGAAGGAACTCAAGGCTGCGCTGCAATACTGTGCCGATCGCCTGGAAAGAAAAGTGATTCAGCGGTTCGGTCCCGGCGCGGGAAAACAGTCTTAGGTGATAAGGCGCTTGTCGCGCATACCTTCTTGAGTCATTTCACGTTTGAAAAACATGTCTATAAGCGCATCTGAATCGGCCACTGCCACGGCTAACCAGCTCCGGGAAGAAGCGTTCCATTGGCTGGTGCGCTTGACTTCAGGGCACGCCACCCACGCCGACGCCGAGGCTTTTCGGCGCTGGAGTGCGCAAAGTTCCGAGCACGCCCGGGCCTTTTTCCTGGCCCGCCAGTTGTGGCAGGCCATGGCGCCCGCCGAGCAAAAGCTCCAGCAGGAGCAGGCGGCAAAGGTCGTCAACCACCCGCGGCGTTTCGGGCGCCGAGCGTTTCTCGGCGGCGCGATTGCCGCGTCGGTTGCGGTGCTGGTCGCGCGCCCGTCGCTGCTGGACGGCTGGCCCGTGGGCGCGGATTTTCATACAGGTGTCGGCGAGCAACGCCGCGTCGACCTGACCCAGGGCGTGGTGCTTGAGCTCAATACCCAGACGCGCATCAGCCAGCGCAGCGAGGCCCCTGGTGACGCCGCCATCGAAGTACTGAGCGGTGAACTGGAAATCCAGGCCAGCACGGCGTTGCGTGTGCTTGCCGGCAATGGCGAGTTGTTCGCCGATGGGGCGCGGTTCAATGTGCGGGCCACCGAGGGTAGCGTGTGCGTAACGTGCCTGGAGGGCCGCTTGCAACTGAAGCATCAGGGGCGGCGCGTGAGCTTGGAGCAGGGCCGACAATTGACCTATACCGCGCAGCGACAAGGCCAACCCACCCCCTTCGATACCCAGCAAGTCATGGCTTGGCGTCAACAGTTGCTGGTGTTCAACGATGCCCCCTTGGCGAGCGTGATCGATGAGATCAACCGCTACCGTCCCGGCATGATCGTACTGATGAACGCTGAGCTCGGGCGGCGCAAGGTTCAGGCGCGCTTCAGCCTGGCGCAACTGGCGAATGTCGCCGTACTGATTCGCGATGCCTACGGCGCGACCATTACCGAGCTACCGGGCGGTGTCGTGCTGGTCAGCTAGGCGTTTTCATTTCAGTGGGCTGCTATTGAAGCGGTGCCAGCACCTGGCGGTAGCGCTCGGTGCCGTATGCCGTGCGGCGGCTGAAGCTGATTTCCACACCCGCCGGATTTTCCTCCTTGCTGCCAGTCAGATGGCTCCAGCCCCGGTCGGTGCGCCATACCCGCACATCAACGCGCTCAAGCTCACTCAACACCGCGACACGCTCCTTGGGCGCCGGTAGGGGATAGCGTGACCGCGCGACGCCCGAGGCACGGAAAAGCGTGCCGCTTTCAATCCACCACCTCACCCGTTGCATCTTGCCGTCCTGGTCCGCCGCGGCACGTATCAATTCCAACTGCAAAGGGTCGCTGTCGCTGCTGCGAATACTGATCGCAGCGGGCACCGGGGGGCGGCTGGCCGAGGGTTCGTCGGGTGGAGGCGGTTCGGCCAGTTCAGTGGTGGCGCGCAGGGCGAAGTCACGCTGCAGTTGGTTGAGTGCGCGCATCAGTTGCGCGTGCTGTTCGGCGCTGTCCTGCAAGTGGGCGTCGGCGCGGGTCACACCGTCGAGCCCGCGCCAGGCGATCAGGCTGACAATTGTCATCAGCAGGATGGCGACCATCACTTCAATCAGCGTGAAGCCGTTTTGCCGGACCATCAATGCACCTCGATGCGGCCAGCCGCGGTGCGCCTCACCGATACGCTGGTCTGGTCGCTGGACAGAATGACGTGCAGGGGCGCGGCAATCCATTCGGCATCGAGCACCAGTGTTTTGCCTGGGTGGATGCGCACCTGCACCGGTCCCGCGCTCCAGTGCCTGGGGCGCAGTTGCGGGTCGTTGATGAACTCCCGGTCCTGCACGCCGACAGCGTCCAGCCGCACGAAACGGTAGCCCTGGCTGTCCGCGACCCAGGCGATGCGACGACCGTCGCTGCGCGCTTCGGCCTGGGCGGTTTCCAGCAGCAAGGCCAGGCGCTTGGCATCTTCGCGCAGGCCACTGGCAGCGTCGGCGTGGATATTCAAGCTGATGGCGGCGCTGGCGATGCCGATGATCACCAGCACGACCATCAATTCGATCAGCGTGAAGCCGCGTTGTCGGTGTCGCCATTCATTCATGGTCTCTACGCCTTTCGCTGGGGTGAATTTGCAATAAAACCGTGAGAAAGCGCTGGTAGCCTGAAGCACTGGACGTCACGGAGGATTCGCTCATGCGCCATTTCCATCGCCTTGATCCGGCCACGCTGGTCCAGGCTGTCGCCGTGTTGGCCAGCGTGGCGGGGCTTGTCACCTGGGGCTTCTTGCTCAACGATTCGGCGCCCGTGCAAGCCCAGGCCAATAGCGAACCCTTGCCGCCCTTGGCAGCCACTGGCCAAGCCGCGGCGCAATGGTTCGCCAGTTCCCCGCACAACCTGGAGATCAAGCTCAGCGGCCTACTGGCCGGACCCCATGGCGCGGTGGCGATTCTCAGCATCGAGGACTCGCCGCCGCGGGCTTTTCGTGCGGGTGAGCCATTGGGCGAAGGCGTGCGCCTGAGAGGAATCGAGGCTGATGCCGTGGTCATCGAGCGGGCCGGCGTTGAGTCTCGCCTGTCGATGGCTCGTTTGCCGGTGCCGGTGGCGCTGCCGTCGTTGCGCTGATTCATGGCGGGGTGACAGGGCGGCTGAGCAGCGTTTCCAGGCGCGCCAGCGGCGGTCCGTCATGTTCACGTTCATGCACCAGCACTTTCACTCTCAGCAGGTCGCCACTGCGGGTTACCTGCTGCTCGCAGCTGAGTTTCAAGCGTCCTTGATCACAGCGTTGCATGGCGCTGCCCTTATCTGTGGTCCCGCGCAGACGCACTTCTGCCAGGCTGTTCTGGGCCGCCAACAGCGCCATCGAGCGATCCCGCAACAGCGCGTTGCTCTGGCTCATCTGTGCACTGGCGCGAACGGCCGCTGACATCGCCACCGCCACGATCAGCAGCGCCACCAATACTTCGATCAGGGTAAAGCCGCGTTGCCGGGGTACCTGTCGGGTCATGGCAATGAGCATCGTCGGGGAAATGTGCTTCAGCCTAATGGCCGCGTTTGACGGATTGCTGACCAAAGCTCCTGAGGTTTTTTTATACCAGTGACATATGCCGCTGGAACAATCCGCAGCGAATGGAAACCTCAACCAGCGCCAGAATGCGGCGCCAGCCAAGGAGTGTCGAGATGGGTGTCGCATCGTCTGGCCGTCCCCCACATGGCCCTCGCCGGCAGCGAGGTTTTACCCTGATCGAGATCATGGTCGTGGTGGTCATTCTCGGCATTCTTGCCGCCATGGTCGTGCCGAAGGTGCTTGACCGCCCCGACCAGGCCAGGGCCACGGCGGCCCGCCAGGATGTTGCGGGCCTGATGCAGGCACTCAAGCTGTTCCGTCTCGACCAGGGTCGCTACCCGACCATGAATGAAGGGCTAAAGGCCCTGGCGGAAAAACCCGCCAACGCCACCAGCGGCAATTGGCGCGCGTATCTGGAACGGCTGCCCAAGGACCCTTGGGGCCGCGCCTACAACTACCTCAACCCGGGCACCAACGGTGAGGTCGATGTGTTTTCCCTCGGCGCCGATGGGCAGCCCGACGGCGAAGGTGTCAACGCTGATATCGGCTCCTGGCAGCTCTAGTCGTGAATCGCTCAGCACAGCGTGGCATGGCGGTGATCAGCGCCTTGCTGGTGGCGACCGTGGTCGCGGTGATCGCCGCCGGCATGATCGCCCGACAGGTCCAGGTGACTCGCGGCGTGGAAAGCGAAAGCCAGCGGGTGCGGGGCGCCTGGCTGTCCAATGGCGTATTGGAATGGACCCGCCAGGCGCTCTGGCAGCAACGCCTGCGCGAGCCCATGACGCGTTTGGACCAGGCGTGGGCGCAGCCCTTGCGTGGGGTGCGCCTGGGCACTGAAAGCGGGGTGTTCGACGGCCATATCAGCGATGAGCAAAGCAAGTTCAACCTGCGCAACCTGATCCTCGACGGCCAACTCGACACACTGGAAGTCGCCGTATTCGAACGCCTGTGCGCCGAGCTGGGCGTGCCCGTGGCCCAGGGCAACCGTATCGTCCAACGCGTGGTAGAGGCCTACCCCAAGCGCCTGCGTCCACCGCCGCCAGTCTCCAGCGCGGCACCCGGGTTCGATAGCGGTCGCCTGACATCGCCGGACGCCGAAAGCCAGCCGCTGCCCGCCACCCGGCCGATGTTGCGCGGTCTCGATGACCTAGCCGGCCTGCCCGGGATCGACCTCGCTGCCCTTGAGCGCCTGCGCCCCTATGTCACGGTGCTGCCGGCGCTCACTTGGGTGAACGGCAATACCACCACGGCCCAGGTCTTGGCCGCACGAGTGCCCGGTATGAGCGTGGCCCAGGCACAGGCGGTGATTGCCGAGCGTGACCGTGGCCAGTGGTTCATCAACAGCGGGGATTTCCTCAACCGCTTGCGCGTGCCGCAGATGAGCACCGAGCAGCTGCGCCTGGGCATTACCAGCGAGTGGTTTCTATTGCGGGGACGGGCCACGGTCGAACAACGCCGCTTCGGTGTCGAAGCGTTGTTTTATCGCAGCGAGCAGCGCAGGCCCCAGGTGGTCTGGTCGCGGGTGGGCGCATGAGCACCTTGCTGCGCATAGCGCTGGCGCCGTTGGCACAGTTGACCGCCGACAGCCCGTTGGACTTCGCCTGGCTCGATCGCAAGGGTGCGCTGGTCGAGCAGGGGCGGCGACCCCTGCGGGAGCTGAGCGGCGCGGCCCAAGGCAAAGCCCTGGAGCTCTGCTTGCATCCTCAAGACACGTTGCTCGCCTGCGTCGAGTTGCCGCCACTGCCACCGGCGCGCCTTGGCGATGCCGTGCGCTGTGCGGCAGACAACCTTCTGCTGGGCTGCGACGATACCGTGCACCTGGTGCACGGGCCTCGTGATGCGGGCGGCCAGGTTCAACTGGCCTGGTTCGAGCGCGCGGCGCTTTCGCGTCTTTCGCAACTGTTGCAGGGGCTCAGGTTGCAACCGCGTGGCGTGTACGCGGCGCCTTGTTTTCTGCCGCTGGCTGAGCCGGGCACGTGCACGGCGGCAAGCGTGGAAGGTCATTTGCTGGTCCGTGAGGATCGCCAACGCGCATGGGTGCATCCGATGATGCAAGAAGGCGCCGAACAGTTGCGCGAAAGGACGGTGCGTTGGATCGGCGAGGGTGCGCAATCCGTCGATCCATGGCCGGACGAGCAACGCTGGATCGGTCCCGTCCCGGCGTGGAACTTACTGAGCGGGATCGAACAAAGCGTCCGGGGCAATCAGCGCTGGGGCCGCGCGGTCGGCTGTTGCGCGATGGCGGCGTTGATCTGGACCCTGGGCCTCAACCTGTACGCGATGCGGTTGGCCGGCGAGGGCCAGGCAATCAAGGGGCAGATGAGCAGCCGGGTCCAGCAGGCTTTTCCTGAACTGCCGGTGATTCTCAATCCCTTGCAGCAGGCTCGCCAGCAACGCGATGCCCGGCGCAATGGCGCGCTGGCGGAGGGTCCGGTCAGCTTCGCTGCCCTGGTGCAGCAGGCGGCTGGGCAGTTGCCGTTCATGGCGGGCGCGGTCGACAAACTCGACTTCGATGGCAGCGAATTGCACCTGACCCCCCGCACGCCTGCCCGCAAGCCACCCGCCGACAGCAACTGGCAAACCAGCCTGGCGCAAGCGGGCATCGTGGCCGATCTCGCCAATGGGCGATGGACGCTGAAGCGTTTGCCAGCGCACGCCGCGGCAACGCCCGTTGCGGGAGGCGCGGATGAATAGCCTTGCCCGTTACCGCGCCCGCTGGCAGGCGCAGCGAGCCAGCGCTCAGCAGTTCTGGCAACGCAGCAGTGCCCGGGATAAACGCATCCTGCGGGTCGCCGCGCTGGTGTTGCCCGTGGTGCTGCTGTGGTACGGCCTGATCCAGCCGCCACTCCAACGCATCGACCATTGGCAAGCCGAACTGCCGCGCCTGCGCTCCCAGGCGGCGGCCCTGGAAGGAGTGCTGGCCGAGGTTCAGGATGCCGGCGTGGTGTCCGGCGCGGTCACGCCACAGCTTGTGAAAGCGCGTTTGGATGACATCGGTCTGGCCGGCGCCTACGACCTGGAGCACCGCGTCGAGGCCGGCGCCGTGACCTGGCGGCTGACCCTCGACGACGCGCCCGCCGATGCCTTGTTGAACTGGTTACTGGACGACGCACCCAGGCTCGGCCTGCAGGTGCGCGACGCTCATTTGCAACGGGCAACCTCGCAAAGCACTGAGACGGCCGCGCGGATTTCCGGGGTCGTTGGCATGGAACAGGCGCCCGGCGCTAAGGAATCCTCATGAAGCGGTTTGGTCTGTATGCGTCAACAATTCCCTTGGCGCTGTTGCTCAGTGCCTGTAGTCAATTGGGCAGCGAGCAGGCGCAGCCCATTCCCGCTCAAAGTGAGCTGGGCCAGCCGCTGGCACAGACCGGCAGCGGTGACGCGTTGGCGGAGCGCCAGCGCGTGCAGGCACAGGCAGAGCAGCGACGCCAGGTCACGCGCAAGGCCCCATCGCGCTCAAGCCTTCGGCCGCCCGCCGACAATGCCGGCCCGACCGGCAACGGACTGGGCAACCAACCGGTGCAGCTGAATTTCGTCGAGGCGGATATACCCGCGGTGGTGCGTGCGCTGTCACGCGCCACCGGTCGCCAGTTCCTGGTGGACCCACGTGTCAAAGGCCAACTGACCCTGGTGTCCGAAGGCGAAGTGCCGGCCCGCACGGCCTATGACATGCTGCTCGCGGCCCTGCGCATGCAGGGTTTTGCCGTGGTCGAAGTGCAAGGCGTCAGCCAGGTGGTACCGGAAGCCGACGCCAAGTTGTTGGGCGGACCGGTGGGGGACGCCGATCGTGCGGCAGGCAACGGCATGATCACCCGGACCTTTCGCTTGCAATACGAAAACGCCGTCAACCTGATTCCGGCACTGCGGCCCATCATATCGGCCAACAATCCCATCAATGCCTACCCTGGCAATAACACGGTGGTGGTCACCGACTATGCGGAAAACCTCGATCGGGTGGCGCAGATCATCGCCAACGTCGACATACCCGGCGCCATCGACACGGATGTAGTCCCCGTGCAGAACGGCATTGCCGTCGACATTGCGACGATGGTGTCGGAGTTGCTCGACGTGCAGGGCGCCGATGCGACGCAAAAGGTGTCGGTGATTGGCGACCCTCGATCCAACAGCATCATCCTGCGCACCGGCAGCCCCGAACGCACCGAGCTGGCCAGGCAACTGATCTACAAGCTCGACAATGCCCAGAACAACCCGAGCAATCTCCACGTGGTGTACCTGCGCAACGCCCAGGCCAATAAGCTGGCGCAAGCTTTGCGCGGCTTGCTCACGGGTGAAGGGGAAATGGCCGGTGCGTCCACCGACAGCGCACGGAGCCTGTTGAACGGCGGTGGCCTGGGTGGCCCGGCGGGCAGCAGTACGACCAGCAACGGCAGTCATTCGTCGAGTACTACCGGCAGCAGTTCGCAAACCAACAATGGGCAGAACGCAGGCCTGCAAATGTCGAGCGGCCAGGGCAGCCATCAGGCAGGCGAAGGCGCAGTGGCGTTTTCCGCCAACGGCGTCACTGTGCAGGCCGATACCACCACCAACACGTTGCTGATTTCCGCGCCCGACCCGCTGTATCGAAACCTGCGTGAAGTCATCGATCTGCTCGACCAGCGCCGCGCTCAGGTGGTGATCGAAAGCCTGATCGTCGAGGTCAGCGAAGACGATGCGAGTGCGTTCGGCATTCAGTGGCAAGCCGGCAACCTGGCGGGCAACGGCTGGATCGGTGGCGCCAACCTGGGCGGTGCCGGCATCAATACCTCGGCCAAGAACAGCATTGATGCGTTGCCCGGTGGCTTGAGCATTGGCAAGGTCTCGGGCACGGTGAATATTCCCGGCATCGGCCAGGTGCTGGATCTGAAAGTGTTGGCCCGCGCCCTGAAAAGCAAGGGCGGAACCAATGTGTTGTCCACGCCCAACCTGCTGACGCTGGACAACGAAGCGGCGAGCATTTTCGTGGGCCAGACCATCCCCTTCGTCACCGGCAACTACGTGACCAACGGCGGCGGCAACAGCAACAACCCGTTCCAGACAATCGAGCGGGAGGAAGTGGGGCTGCGCCTGAATGTACGCCCGCAGATTTCCGAGGGTGGCACGGTCAAGCTGGACATCTACCAGGAAGTCAGCAGCGTGGACCCGCGCGCCTCCAGCGACGCCGGCACGGTGACCAACAAGCGCGCCATCGACACCAGCATCCTGCTCGACGACGGACAGATCATGGTGTTGGGCGGCCTGCTGCAGGACGGTTTTACCGAAAGCACCGACGCGATTCCGGGGCTGGGCAGCATCCCGGGCATTGGCGCGCTGTTTCGCAGCGACAGTCGTTCGCGGACCAAGACCAACCTGATGGTCTTCCTGCGCCCCTACATCATTCGCGACAGTAACGTCGGCCGCAGCATTACCCTCAATCGCTACGATTTTATCCGTCGTGCCCAAGGCAATCTGCAGCCAGCGCACAAATGGCCGCTCACGGATATGCAGGCGCCGCAGTTGCCGCCGGCCGCCCAGGCGATGCCGCTCAATCCGTCACCCCGTCAGCCGATACCGCTCAATCAGCCACCCCGAGCGATGCGCGCCGTGCCGCTGGAACCAGGTGGGCAGCCATGAGCCCCTCCCTGCAAACCGGTGCGGGCGCGTTGCCCTATGCGTGGGCCAAGGCGCAGCGGCTCCTCCTCAAGGCCGGTGAGGAGGGCAACGTGTTGCTGGTCAGTGCCGCGACGCCGGGCTGGGCCATCAACGAGGTACGCCGGCGTTATGGTCCCACTGCGTTGCAACGGATACGCGACGAAGAGCTCGAAGCGCTGTTGACCAGCGCTTATGCCGACACCGGCAGCGCCGCGGCGATCGTTGGCGCGGCGGAAAACGAAGTCGACCTTGATCGCCTGATGCAGGACATCCCGGAGATCACCGACTTGCTGGACAGTGAGGGTGGCGCGCCAGTCATCCGCATGATCAACGCATTGCTGACCCAGGCCGCGCGGGATGAGGCCAGCGATATTCATATCGAACCGTTTGAAAGCCATTCCGTGGTGCGTTATCGCGTCGACGGAGCCCTGCGCGATGTGGTCGCGCCGCGCAAGGCCCTGCACGCGGCGCTGGTGTCGCGGATCAAGATCATGGCGCAGTTGGACATCGCCGAAAAGCGCTTGCCCCAGGACGGCCGCATCGCCCTGCGTGTTGCCGGACGGCCCATTGATGTGCGGGTGTCCACCGTGCCCACCGGCCACGGCGAGCGGGTGGTGATGCGCCTGCTGGACAAACAGGCCGGGCGCCTGCAATTGGAAACCCTGGGCATGGCGCCCGCGGTGCTGAGCCAACTGGATCAATTGATCCGCCAACCCCACGGCATCGTGCTGGTCACCGGCCCCACCGGCAGCGGCAAGACCACCACGCTTTATGCCGCCTTGGCCCGTCTGGATGCCAGCACCAGCAATATCCTCACCGTTGAGGACCCTGTGGAATATGACCTGCCGGGCATCAGCCAGATCCAGGTCAATACCCGGATCGACATGAGCTTCGGCCTGGCCTTGCGCGCGATCCTGCGCCAGGATCCGGACGTCATCATGATCGGTGAAATCCGCGACCAGGAGACTGCGCAGATCGCGGTCCAGGCTTCGCTGACCGGACACCTGGTGCTGGCGACCCTGCATACCAACGACGCGGTGTCGGCGGTGACGCGGCTGACCGACATCGGGGTCGAGCCGTTCCTGTTGGCGTCGTCATTGCTCGGCGTCCTGGCGCAACGCCTGGTGCGTCGCCTGTGTCCGGAGTGCAAGCAACCTGACGAAGCCGCGCCGGGCCAATGGCGTCCCCATGGCTGCCCGCGCTGCAACCACACCGGTTACAGCGGCCGTACTGGCATCCACGAACTCTTCGTGGTGGACGACGAGGTGCGGCGGTTGATCCATCAGGGTGAAGGCGAGCAGGCGTTGCGCACCTGTGCGCGACAGGCCGGCATGTTAAGCATGCGCGAGGACGGCGAACGGTGGGTGAGCAGTGGCTCCACCGCCCGCGAGGAAATCCTGCGCGTGACCCGGGACGCTTGATGAACCGCTACCGTTTCGAGGCCGCCGATGCCTCGGGGAACATCGAGCAAGGCGTGCTGGAGGCCGACAGCCAGCGCGGTGCGATGGCTGAACTGCGTGGCCGTGGGCTGACGCCGTTGCGCATCGACGAGCAGTTGCAAGTCGGCAGCTCTGGTGCCTCGGGCCTGTTCAGCCCGAAATTGTCGGACAGCGACCTGGCCTGGGCTACCCGTCAATTGGCGAGCCTGTTGGGCGCCAGTCTGCCCCTGGAAGCGGCCCTGTCGGCCACCGTCGACCAGGCCGAGAAACGCCACATCGCCGACACCCTCGGCGCGGTGCGCGGCGATGTGCGCAACGGCATGCGCCTGGCCGATGCGCTGGCCGCGCGACCACGGGATTTTCCCGAGATCTACCGGGCGATGATCGCAGCGGGGGAGGAGTCTGGCGATCTCGCCCAGGTGATGGAGCGCCTGGCCGACTACATCGAAGAGCGCAACAACCTGCGGGGCAAGATCCTCACGGCCTTCATCTACCCAGCGGTGGTGGGCGTGGTGTCCATCGTCATCGTCATTTTCCTGCTGGGTTTCGTGGTGCCGCAGGTGGTCAGCGCGTTTTCCCAGGCGCGCCAGGATCTGCCCACCCTGACCCGGGTGATGCTGCAGGCCAGCGACTTTGTGCGGGCCTGGGGTTGGGCCTGCTTTGCCGGGCTTGCCGGATGCTGGTGGGGATGGCGGCGCTATTTGCGTAACGCCGACGCACGCCTGGCCTGGCATAGCCGGGTGCTGCGGCTGCCGCTGGTCGGCCGCTTCGTGCTGGGGGTCAATACCGCGCGTTTCGCCTCGACCCTGGCGATTCTTGGCAGCGCTGGCGTGCCGCTGTTGCGCGCCCTGGATGCGGCCGGGCAGACCCTGGCCAATGATCGCCTGGCCCATTGCGTGGCCGACGCCACCTTGCGGGTGCGCGAAGGCGTGGGCCTCGCCAATGCACTGCGGGTCGGCAAGGTGTTCCCGCCCATCCTGATTCACCTGATCGCCAGCGGTGAAAAAACCGGGGCCTTGCCGCCCATGCTCGAACGCGCTGCGCAAACCTTGTCGCGCGACATTGAGCGCCGGGCCATGGGCATGACGGCGCTCCTGGAGCCGCTGATGATCGTGATCATGGGTGGGGTGGTGCTGACCATCGTCATGGCCGTGTTGCTGCCGATCATCGAGATCAATCAGCTGGTGCAATAACACCTGCGCGATCCCACTCCTGAGCGCCACTCGGGTTCATCCGTTCGACATCTACGCTGCGCCAGGCTACGGCGCACGGGGGAGGGCTTGCCACGGACTTACGCTCATGCTGCGAAAGCTGAGCAAAATGTCAGGAAGGTGTCGGTAACTCCCGAGAATATTTAGGAAAAACAAGGCCGAACACCCGAGATTTTTTCCTTTCTCTGTCACCGGAAATTGAGAGTTTCTACGCCGTGGCCACCCCTTCGAACGAGCGCCGGAAGTCCGCTCGGGGCAGCGGTCGCGATGAGAAGCACAAGCGAACTACCAACGTCCAGACACGATGAAAGGAGATTCTTCATGTTCAAGCGCAACGTTCTCGCCGTTTCCATGGCCGTCGCCGGCCTTTGCTCTGCCCAGGCCATGGCCGCTGTCGTCGGTGGCGGTGCCACCCTGCCGCAAAACCTGTACGGCGTGCCTCCGACCGGTGGTGTCGCGGCCCCCGTCGGCATCCTCAACGGTCCAGCGCCACAACCGGCCTTCGACAACTACGTGGGCGTGGGCAGCGGTGGCGGCAAGACTGCTTTCCTGACCAACAACTCGGACGTGCTGGTCTGGAATCTCGACGGCAACTCGGCCACCGCCCTGGAAAAGGTCTACGTTCCGGCCGTGACCGTTGACTACGCCGGCAGTGATTCGATTCTGTCCACTGCCGAACTGACCACCTATCGCGCCGCCCACCAGTCGCCAGCCGTGCCAACCGGCAACGCTGCCAACTGGGGTCCGATCATCCAGATTCCTGCCGAAGCTACTTCGGTCACCGTTCCGTACAAGTTGACGCTGGCCAACGGCACTGCGGTCAACAACCTGAACCTGACCAGCGCCCAACTGTGCGACATTTTCTCGGGCACCGTCACCACCTGGAACCAGGTCAACAGCACCTACCCGACCACCCCGATCAAGGTCTACTACCGTGCTGGCAGCAGCGGCACCAGCGAGATCTTCACCCGTCACCTGAACAGTCAGTGCCCGACCAAGTTCACCACCAACGGTACCTTCACCACGGCGGTCGGCACCGTTCCGGCGAACGCCACTGCCGTGACTGGCAGCGCCGCGATGGCCAGCACCGTCTTGTCCACCGAAGGCGCCATCGGCTACGTCGGTCCGGAAGACGTCAACGCCAGCAGCAACGCCGTGGTCGCTCGCGTCAACGGCAACCTGCCCACCGTCGGCAACGTGACTACCGCCCTGAGCACCATCGCTCCGCCAGCCGCTGCTGATCGTGGCCTGCCGGAAAACTGGGCCAAGGTCCTGCCTAACCCGGCGACGGGCTACAGCATCGTTGGCTACACCTTCCTGGTGTTCAACCAGTGCTACAAAGACAGCACCGATACCGCGGCTGTACGTGACTTCATCGGTCGCCACTACACCCTGTCCGATGCCAACAACAACGACGATGAAATCATCGCCGCCAAGCTGATCCCGATCACCGACACCTGGAAAACTGCCATTCGCAGCACCTTCTGGACCGCCAGCAACTCGCTGTCGGTGGGTAACGCCACCGCCTGCAACGGCATTGGTCGTCCGCAATAAGCCCTGATTAGGGTTCGCTCCATGAACCGGCAACAGCTTCGCGCTGTTGCCGGTTTTTCGTTTCAGGCAACCGCCCGGCAGATGAACATTGCGTGACAAAAGTTCGGTCGCGACGGCTTCAACCTGCCTTGGAATTAGTCATTTGTGCGCCTCGTCCCAGAGGTCGCTATCGAATTCGCCCTGCGTAAAAAGGATCCGTAGTGATGCGTTGCCGCCCCCAGAAAGCCACTCGCCGTAATGCTGATTCCGCCGCTGTGCCGTGCCTCAAGCCCTTGGCCCAAGCCATCGCCTTGCTGTTGCTGGCCAACCCCGCCTACGCAGCGACCAGTTTCAGTTCGGCCTGGTTCGCGGCCAAGGGCGCGGCTCCGGCGGCGGGCCCGGCCAGCCCCAGCGCGCCTCGCCCTGGAACGCCTCCACCGCTGGCGCAGCAGCAACGGGTGCAGCAGCAGTTGGGCCGTTCGCTGGCGAACATGAACAGCACGGTGGCGGCCATTGCGGCCAGCCAAGCTGCCCAGGCGGCAGGACGTGCGGCTACCTTTGGCGCACCGCAAACCATCCATAACGGTTTGGGTGGCAATGGCCTGAACGCGGTGATTGGTCCGGACGGCAAGCCGCTGTTCGTCAACGCCAATGGCCCGGTACAGACCGATGCCAATGGCAAGGTCGTGGTGACCGTCAAGCAGACCGCCGACAAGGCCATCCTCAACTGGGACACGTTCAATATCGGCCGTGACACCACCCTGGCGTTTCAACAGGACGCCAGTTGGGCGGCGTTGAACAAGGTCAACAACAGCACCGCGCCGAGCCAGATCCAGGGCCAGATCAAGGCCGACGGCACGGTGATGATTCTCAACAGCAACGGCGTGGTGTTCAGCGGCAGCAGCCAGGTCAACGTGCGTAACCTGGTGGCGGCCGCCACGGATTTCAGCGACGAACAGTTCAAGACCGGTGGCCTCTACAACGCCAACGCGGCGAGCTTTACCAACGCCCAGGGCGGGATCCGGGTGGAGAAGGGCGCGCAGATTTCCACGGCCGCCCCGAGCAAATCGACCGCCGGTGGCGGCTATGTGTTGTTGCTGGGCAAAAACGTCGACAACGCAGGCACCATCAGTACCCCGCGTGGACAGACCGTGCTGGCGGCGGGCGGCAGCTTTACCATCAAGAAGGGCTTCGCCAGCGATGGTAACTCGACGTCGACCACGCGCGGCAATGAAGTCATCGCCCACCAGGATGGCGGCACGGGCGCCGGCCGGGTGAGCAACACAGGATTATTGATGGCGGCCAGCGGTGATGTGACGCTGACCGGCAATCAAGTGCGGCAGAACGGCGTAGCCGTGGCCAGCACTTCGGCGGACACCCGTGGCACGCTGCACCTCACGGCGCGAGGCAGCGATGCCAGCGTGGCCCTGGGCGAGGGCAGCACCACGGCGATTCTAGTGGATGCCAGCGCGAAGGCTCTGGACAGCCAACGCGACAGTGCCTTGAAACCGATCGTCAGCCAGGACGGCAAAGTCATTCCAGCGGACACCTATCGCCGCGACCTGTCCCTGGTGCAGATCGACAGCGCCGGCAGCGTCGATTTCCAGAAGGGATCGATCACCCTCGCCACGGGCGGTCAGGTGGCGGTGAACGCCGGCACCCGCAGCCTGGTGCGCGACGGTGCGGTGATCGACGTCTCCGGCGCCACCGGCGTCAAGGTGGCGATGGAAGCCAACAGCATCAAGGTCAACATCCAGGGAAACGAGCAGCGCGATGCCGCCGGCAACCGGGATGAAGGTGCGTTGAACAACAATGATGTTTGGGTGGATGCCCGAGAGTTGGTATTCGTACCCGCCGGCACCAACGGCTACGCCACTGATCGCTGGTACACCGCCGGTGGTCTGCTGGAAGTCAGCGGCTACCTCGGTACTCAGGGCCACAGCGCCGCCGAATGGATGGCCCAGGGCGGCACCGTGAGTTTTACCGGTAATGATGTGGTGACCCAGGCCGGCTCGCAGGTCAATCTGTCCGGCGGCACGCTGGATGTGCAGAGCGGCACCGTCAAGCAGACCTGGCTCAAGGGCGCCGATGGCCGCTTGTATGAACTCAACAGTGCGCCTGGGGACATGCTCTACACCGGGATCTACAAGGGATACGAAGACCACACCCAGCGCTGGGGACAAACGAAGTATTACTACAATCCCTTGATTGCTCCACGTTCGCGCCAGGAGACCGGCTACACGGTCGGCCGCGACGCCGGCACCCTGGTGATCGGGACTAAAAACGCGGTGCTCGAAGGCACGCTCGCCAGCGATACCTTCCAGGGTGACCGTCAGACCCGCGCCGCCCAGGCCGGCCTGGATGGCTACCAGCAATCGCAGAAAGCGGTGGCCCGTGGCGGGCAGTTGGTGGTCGGCTCGTACGTGCCGTTCTACGTGAAGGAAAGCGGCACTGTGGAATATGCCCTTGGCGCCACGGCCAATACCTTGAAGAACGTGATCTTCGGCCAAGACGCGGCGGGCGTTGCCGGTAGCGTCGGTCTGGACGGTGCCTTGCCGACGGATCGCCAGGGCACGTTGTACCTGGACAGCAACCAGCTCAACGGCTTCAAGCTCGGTGCCGTCAAGGTCGCTGCGAGCGAAGGCATCACAGTCAACGGTGCGTTGCAGGTGGCTCCGGCCGGTTCCATCAGCCTGTTTGGCCCGAAGGTGGCCGTGAATGCCAATCTTACTGCCCACGCTGGTGCCATTCAGGTAGGCAGGGATTTCGTCCAGGTCGACGGCACGATGCCAGTTGCCGGCGCGTCCTCGGTCAGGGTGGCTGACCGGGTGCGTCTGGATGCCAGCGGGCTGTGGAGCAATCTACAACTGGACCCTGGCGATATCAGCGCCTTGCCTTACCAGAACGGCGGCAGCATCGCCCTGAAAGCCGGCGGCGCCATCGTGCTGGGTGCCGGCAGCGTGCTGGACGTTTCTTCCGGAGCGGCACTGCTCAACTCAGGCAAGTTCCAGGGCGGCAAGGGCGGCGATGTCACCTTGAGCACTCTCACGGGCGAATTGAGCCTGGGCGGCGAATTGCGGGGCCAGGGTGTAAAGGGCGGCGGCACCCTTCAAATGCAGGCCGGTAAAGTGCTGATCAGTGACACCGCGACGTCGGCGGCGGAAGGTACCTTGCTGCTCCATGGCGACTTCTTCAAAAAAGGCTTTTCCGCCTACGACATCATCGGCAACGACGGCCTTGAGGTTGCCGAGGGCACCCGGGTCGATGTCACCATGCCGGTTTATCGCCAAGGTGCTGGCGCGCCTGGGGTCGCCACCGGTGGTGCATCGGGCAGCGCGCTGGAAACCTGGACGCCGCCGCTGTACCTCGAAGACGCCAGCAAGGGCGTGCTGACCCAGCGCCAGGGTGCCAGCCTGTCCTTGCAAGCCGGCAGCCAGCAAACCGGCGCGGCGAATGTCGCCACGGCTGACCTGCTGGTGGGCAAGTCGGCGGTGTTGAATGTCGACCCCGGACAAGCGATCCGCTTGACGGGCATTGGCCAAATCACCGTGGACGGCACCTTGAATGCCTGGGGCGGCTCGATCACTGTCGGCTCCGCGCCTGGGCCGCAAGCGGCGGTCATACCGCCCGGTGACAACTTCAAGTCGATCTGGATCGGCGAGAACGCGGTCCTGGACGTAGCCGCTCGCGCCGCCACCGCCACGGGTACCAGGGGGACCCAATACGGGTTCGTGCGTAACGGCGGAAGTATCGTCATCGGTGGTGAAATCGACCATGCGACGGGCGACGGCGGCGGTATCGGAAAATTCATCGTGGTGCGCGAAGGCGCGTTGCTCGATGCTTCGGGTGCCCAGGCGGTGCTGGATGACGCGGGGCAACGCCGAGTGGTTGCCAGCCACGGCGGCGACATCAGTTTTGGCTCGACCAGTGGGCTTTACCTGGACGGTCAGTTCAAGGCTGCCGCCGGCGGTGCCGGAGCGGCGGGCGGGAGCTTGTCGGTCGGGCTCGGGGCGACGGTTTATTTGAACAGCTCGGATTTGCCGGACAACCAGCGCAAGACTCGCGAACTGATTATCGAGCAGCACCATTCCGCGACGGGTATCACGGCCGGGAGCGCGCCAGAGCAGGGCGCCTCCCTGCTGGAGCACGGCTATGCACGGCTTGCGGTGGATCAGGTCGAGGCCGGCGGCTTTGATACGTTGTCCCTTTTCAGTACCGGTCTGCTGACCTTCGATGGCAATGTCAACCTGACGATGGCCAATGCGCTTCAGCTCTACGCGGGTGCGTACGGCATGGCGGAGACAGCGGCGGCGGACTCGGTGGTCAAACTGCGCGGTAACTATGTGCGCTTGGCCGGCGCGCAAGATAATACGACCGCCGGGGCTGACAACAGCAGCACCGGCATAGGGCTGGCGCCTTCGGCACGACCTGCCGCAGGGCAGTTGTTGGTGTCAGCGACCGGGTTGCTTGAGGTTCGCGACGCGGTGAGGATCGGTGGCAGCGGAACGCTGACGATGGCCCAGGGCGAAGTTCGAAACGTCGATCGTCGTGGTTTTGCGGATTTGCAATTGAACAGCCAGGGTGACATTCGGATGGCGAGCAGCCAGGCCGATCATAAAATGTTACTTCGAACGCCCGGCGTCCTGGGCCTCACCGCCGCGCAGATCTATCCCGGCACCGGCGTGCAAGGGACGCTGACCGCCAAGCGCATGGACATAGGCCGCAACGGCTCGGCGATTCCCTCGGTGCCTTATTCCGCGTTCGGCGAGTTGCGGCTTGAAGCGGATGTCATCAACCAGGGCGGCATTCTGCGAGCGCCATTGGGCAACCTGATCATCGGCCAGACGGCGCTGGAAACGGAGGGGCGACCTGGCAGTGACGTGAACCTGCTGTCAGGCAGCCTGACCTCCGTCAGCGGCGCGGGGCTCGTCATGCCCTATGGCGGAACAGCGGATGGCAAGTCCTACGTGTTCGATGGCGTGACGCTCGACAAGAGCCTGCTGCGGCCCGCCCTCAATGGCGTGCCGGGAAAGATAGATCTGGTGGGCGAGACCATCGACGTCGCGGCGGGAGCCGTGGTGGACGTGTCCGGTGGGGGTGAATTGACCGGCGCCGGGTTCATCTCGGGGCGTGGCGGCTCCACTGACGCGCGCTTCAACCCCTTGGTGCAGTTCGGTTCGGACGGTTTCCTGTTACCGGCACTGAGCAGCAACCCGGTCTACGCCATCGTTCCTGGCGTACAGACCGGCTATGCGCCCGTGGGCGGTGAAGCCGGCGCCGTCGCCCCCTTGGCCGGCCAACAGATTACCCTCGGTGCCGGCGTCCCCGGCTTGCCGGCCGGCACCTATACCTTGCTGCCCTCGACCTACGCGCTGCTGCCGGGTGCGTTTCGCATCGAGGTCAACGGCCTGGCCGGGCAGGGCGGGGTGGTGCCGACCCAGGCCATGCGTAACGGCTCCTGGGCAACGGCCGGTACCCTCGGCATTGCCGGCACCGGCGTACGCGACAGTCTGGCGAGCCAGGTGATCGTCACCGCGGCCGATACGCTGCGCCGCTATTCGCAGTACAACGAGACCAGCTTCAGTCAGTTCGCCCTGGCGGACGCGGCGCGCCTGGGCGTGCCCGCCGTCCTGCTGCCCCGGGATGCCAAGGCGTTCAACGTCACGTTCGAGCGCAACCAGAGTGACCAACCGAGCTTCAGTTTTGCCGGCAAACTGCTGAGCAAAGCAGCCAAAGAGGGTCGCGGCAGCACCACCTCACTCACGTTGGTCAGGGCCGGGGACCTGGAAATCATCAAGGCTGGACAGGTAGCCAACGCCGGATTGAACGGTGTAACCCTGACCGACGATGCGGTGAATGCCATCGGCGCCAGCAGCCTGTTCATCGGCGGTTATGCCTTGGCCCGCTATGGCCAGGGCGGTAACTTCCTTGAGTTCGGAGATGGTAATGGCTCCGTCGCCAGGACCCAAAATATCACCTTGCGCAGCGGCGCGACCTTGCGGGCACCTGAAGTGTTCCTGGTGACGTCCAGCCCGAATGGCGGCATCACCGTGGAGCAGGGCGCGTCGATCAATACGCTGGGCATGGGCGCCGTGGCCCGTGACTCGCGTGATGGCTATCTCTACAACCCCGGCCGCAACAGCGTGCTCGCCGTCTCCAATGGCTACGTGAACATGCTGGCGCCTGCGGCGCCCAACCCGATGACGCCGGACAGCGCACCTGGCATTATCCGCATCGGTGTATGCGATGGTGTTTGCAGCGGTACAACCCGTTTGTACTCCGAAGGCACCATCGCTTCGGCCACGGACAATCGCTTCGAGCTGACGGATGCCGTACGCTTCGGTACCCGTAACCTGACCCTGGCGGTTGGCGGCATCAACGTTGGCAGCGCCGAGACCCTGGCCGACCTGGCGTCACGCAATCTGTTGCCCAGCGGGCTGACACTCAACCAGCAGGTGCTCGACCGCCTGTTGCAGGGCGATACCAGCGCTGGCGCGCCGGCGCTCGAAACCCTGGTGCTGGGCGCGCGCGATTCACTGAATTTCTATGGCAACGCCAGCCTCGATACCTTTGACGCTGTGACCGGCAAGTCGCGGCTCAAGGAATTGGTGCTTGGCACTCCAGCGATCTATGGCAAAGGCAATGCCAATGAAACGGCGCTGATTCGCACCGGTAACCTGATCTGGAATGGGGTGCAAAACGAGGCTGGCAGCATCGTGGCCGGCGGCGCGGGCACCGGCACGGGCAACCTGCAGATCGATGCCCAACGCATCGAGTTTGGTTATGCCCCAGCCACCGAGTCCAAGGCGGCCAAGGCCTATGACCGGCTTGCACTGGGATTTGCCAACGTCAATCTCAACGCCAGCGAACGCATCACCGCCAACCATAAGGGTGGCCTGCTGGTTTACCAGCGTCAGGGTGAATACATCACAGGCAAGGGCTTCCAGTACAGCGGCGGCAACCTGAACATCCTCACGCCGTTGATGACCGGCGAGGCCGGGTCGGTCAACCGGATCACCGCAGGCGGCAATATCCGCGTCAGCGCGCCGGCGGGCAGTCGCCTGCCGGTGGCCAGCGCCGACAGCTTGGGCGCCGAGCTGGCGTTGAACGGCAAGAATGTGCGGGTCGAAGGCAACGTGGTGCTGCCCAGCGGCAAGCTGACCCTCAGCGCCGAGGATGAATTGACCCTCACCGATGCCGCGCGCCTCGACCTGGCCGGACGCAAAGTCACCTTCAACGATGTCAACAAGTACAGCTGGGGCGGTGACCTGATCCTCGAAAGCCGCAACGGCAATATCCTCCAGGCCGCCGGCTCGGTGATCGATCTCTCCGCCGTGAACAACCAGGCCGGGACCCTCAAGGCCACCGCGTTGGCGGCGGCTGCAGGCAAGGTCGACCTGGCGGGCACTGTTCTCGGCAGCAGCAGCGGCTACTACGATGCGGGTGGCACTGCTGTGCCCTACAAGGCCGGCAGCGTGGACATCCGCGCCCAACGCCTGGGTGACGCAAGCCTGAGCGAGGATTTCGCCGCCCTCAACCAACGCCTGAACCAGGGCCAGGTCTTCGGCGGCCGCAGCTTCCAGCTCAAGCAGGGTGACCTGGTGATCGGCGATGGGCTCAAGGCCGGCGTGATCAGCGTGTCGGTGGACGGCGGCAAGCTGACGGTCAACGGCACCGTGGACGCCAGTGGCGAGCGCGTGGGGTCCATTCGCCTGGCGGGCAAGCAAGGCTTGACCGTGGGCGGCAACGCGGTGCTCGACGCCCACGGCAGCGTGCTCCGGGTAGACAGTTACGGCCAGATCATCGATTCGCCGAACCGCGCCATGGTCGAGCTCAGTTCCGGAGATGGCCTGCTGACGCTGGCCGGTGGCGCGCGCATCGATTTGCGCCATGGCACCGCCACCACGGTCGGCCACGACGGCAAGGCCCGTGGCACCCTGGAGCTGAATGCGCCACGCCTGGGCGGGGCCACGGCCGGCGACATCGCCATCGACGCCAGCGGCAACCTGAACATCCAGGGCGCCAAGCTGATCGCGCTCAATGGCGTGCAACGCTACGACGATGCCGCCTACGGCACCGACCCGGCGGCCAGTGGCCGGCCGTACCAAGTCATCAATCAGGACTACCTCAACGGTATCCATGACGACAACCGCGACTTTATCGACAATGCCTTGAACAACAATGCCTTACGCGATGGCAAGCTGGCGGGCCTCAACAATGCCGCCTATCGCAACGCGTTCCACCTGCGCCCCGGCGTCGAAATCGTCAGTGCCACCGCCGACGGTGACCTGGTGGTGCAGGGCGACCTGGACCTGTCCGGCTATCGCTACGCCAGCCTCAATCCGCTGACACCCCAAACGTCTGTATACGGTTCCGGCGAAGTCGGCAGCCTGGTACTGCGTGCCGGGGGCGACCTGACCGTGCTTGGCAGCATCAACGATGGTTTCGCGCCGCCGCCAGAAACACCGGACGACGATGGTTGGGTGTTGACCCCCGGCAAGCAAATGTTCAACGGCGATGTGATCGTGCCGCGAGCGGGCATTGAATTGCAGGACGGCACCACGTTCCTGTCCGGCGCGACCCTCAACTACGACCTGCCACTGCAAGCCATTACCCTGGCCGCGGGAACCCGCCTGCCCGTGGACGGCGAGTTGGCCGAAGCGATTTCATTGCCTGCCGGCACTGTTTTGGCGGCAGATATCCGTTATAGCGATGGCCGTGTGGCCTATGCCGCCGGTACACGCCTGACGGCCGATCTGACCGTGGCTCAAGGAATGGTCCTTGGAGGTGGTTCGGTGTTGATCGGCGATACCGCCTTGACCGGATTGGTCTGGCCAAAAGGTGTGGCCCTGCCCAGCCGTCCGGCAAGTTCGGTGACAGTTCATAGCCCAAGCACCGTGGTTCAGGCGGGCGCGCTGCTCTTGCCTTTGGGCGCGCTGATACCCGCGGGTACCGACGTGAAGCTGGCCGCAGGCGTGGAAAAAATCAATCTGCGCGGCGGCGATGGCAAGGGCCGTAACTGGGCGATAGCCCCGATGTTGGCCGAGGGCTCGCAGTCCTGGTCGTTGCGTGCCGTGGCGGGCGCCGATTTGCAGGCCGCTGATACCCGCCTGGCCAATCCTTATGCCGAGCATGGACGCTTCACGGTGGCCGACACTCACTATGGAATGCTGGCTAAGGCGGGTGGCTTGGTGTTGACCGATCAAGCCTCGCTCGACTATTACGGTGACTTGAGCTACTCCGGGCGGCCTGTCGCCGAGTTGGCTGACCTCTACGGCATAAGCGTCGACGAGTTCTGCGGGCAGGGGGCAGGGCTCTGTGTCGCTGCGGGGCGGACGTTGACCGAGCAAGCCTCGCTCGACTATTTCGGTGACCTGACCTATGCCGGTCGGCCCGTGGCGGAGTTGGCGGACCTGTACGGTATGTCGGAGGACGAATTCTGTGCCCAGGCGCCGGGGTTATGCGTCGGTGGGAGCGTTTACACCTACGTGGTGGGCACCAGCAGCTTCAGTGTGCTTCGTACCGGTACCGGCGATCTGGACCTGGTCAGCGCAGGTGATTTCAGCATGCAATCGCTGTTTGGCATTTATACCGCGGGCACGTCGTCCTTGAGCCTGGCCGACTCGGCGGCGTACAACCTTGCGCGAGGCGTCTCGCTGAATAACGCCGGCCTGCCGACTGACTCGATCCTGGGGAACGGTGACAGCCCTTATGAACGCTTGGTGGATGGCGGCGCAGACAGCCGATATCGCGCATGGTATCCAGACCATGGCGGTAACCTGCTGCTGTCGGTGGGCGGCGATTTGGCAGGTGACATAGTCGGCAGAAAACAAAGTACTCTCGTGACCGAAGATGCACCGCAGATGGAGAGCTCGGGGGTTGGGAATTGGTTGTGGCGCCAAGGCGATGGTGACGGTACGCCTACGGCCTGGTGGATCAATTTCGGCACCTATGTGCCCCATGGCACCGATCCGGTACTGAACGGTTTCACCGGTATCGGTACCTTGGGCGGCGGCAACGTGGATGTGCGAGTCGCGGGAGATGCGGGCATGTTGGCGCCCCGTGGGGAGCGAGGCGAGCAGGGCGCCAGTCGCAGTCAGGGGATAGTCCTGGCGGTCGGCTCGACCGGGCGCATGGTGGACGGTCAATTGAAGTTCACGGGTGGCGGTGACCTGTCGCTGGCAATAGGCGGCGCGCTCAACCCTTCACTGGAGGCTAGGGCGTTTCTCGACTTAGCCGGCCAGCCGGTTGATTCGCGCCATGACATGAATGGCAGCCTGACGAACTTGCGGGGTTCGCTGAGGGCCAGTGCCGGTTCGTTCGGCGGCATGGAATTGATCAACGGTCCGGACAAGGTTTCGCAGGACCCCCGAGAGATCCGTGCCTACAACCCATACGATGCAACGATGGCCAGCGCGACCGGTGGACTGTTGCTGGTACCCGGCGATGCCACCGCCAGTCTGGATGCCCGTGGCGATCTCGTGCTTGGCGCCGCAGTGGACCCGGGCCGTGCGCCGACACGAGCCGTCCAGTCGGTGGACCTGGGCGGCGGGACCAGAGGCCCCGGATATTCCTGGTTCAGCCTGTGGACTGACCATACGTCTATCGATCTGTTTGCCGCTGGAGGGAACCTTACGCCTTCGACCCAAGGCGCAGAGCTTTCAACTGGCGTCAATATCGCCACGCCTCGTGGCGGTATGGACTATTCACCGACCGACGGGCGTTTCGTCTATCCGTCGATTTTGCGGGTAGCCGCGCCCTCAGGCAGCCTGTATTACGGGCCCTCATCACGTGGGGTAGGGGGCTTTGTGACCCCCTATTCCTTGATCCTGGCGCCTGGAAACCAGGCGCAGCTGGAGTTTCTCGCTGGGGATTCGATTTATGCGGGAGGCTACGCAATATCACCCACCCGTGCTCCGGAAAGCAGCCTGACGACCCCAGACAATCCTGCGTTCTATTACAGGGACGAGTCGGGCCGGCTGTATGGCGATCTGGAAGGGGCGAGTGTGAACCTCTCGCTACCCAGCAGTATCGGAATGGGCTTGTTCGCGTTTGGCGGTACCGGTGCAGACGGAGATTACCGAGGGGGCGATCAGCCAGTGCGCTTTTATGCGGTCAAGGGCGATATCGTGGGTTTGCGCACGGGCGAAATGATTGCCTTCAGTTCCGGCCCAAGAGCTGGCGAGACGTGGTACGAGGCCGCCAGTCCCGCATGGATCATGGCGGGGCGGGATATCGTCAACAGTGGTGACATCGCGGGCACTTTACTGACGCAGTTCGAAACCCGGCCCACCAGCACCGGCAACCTGTTCGTCCACGATGACCCCACGGACATCTCCATTGTCTCCGCCGGCCGCGACATCCTCTACAGCACCTTCAACGTTGCCGGCCCCGGTACGCTGGAAATCAGCGCCGGGCGCAATATCCTGATGGAAGACCAGGCCGCCGTGACCAGCCTCGGTCCGGTGAAAGCCGGTGACAATCGCCCCGGCGCAAGCATCGTGATGCAAGCCGGTGTAGGCGCCGCCGGGCCGGATTACCTGGGCTTCGTGCGGCAATACCTGGACCCGGCCAACCTGGCGGACGCCGGTGCCGGCCTGGCCCAACAGCCGGGCAAGGTGGCGAAGACTTATGAGGTCGAGCTGGCGGCGTGGCTGGCATTGCGGTACGGCTTCGACGGCGATACCGAGCAGGCACAGGCCTACTTCGCGGCATTGCCGTCCGAACAACAGCGGGTGTTTGCCCGCCAGGTGTATTTCGCCGAACTACGTGCCGGTGGCCGCGAGTACAACGATGCCAGCAGCCCGCGTTCCGGCAGCTACCTGCGCGGTCGCAACGCCATCGCCGCGTTGTTCCCCACCCACGACGTGGCCGGCAATGCCTTGGCTTACCAGGGCGACATCACGATGTTCGGCGGCGCCGGGGTGCACACCAACTTCGGCGGCGATATCCAGCTGCTGACGCCCGGCGGGCAGCAGGTGTTTGGTATCGAAGGCGAGGCCCCGCCGTCCAGTGCCGGGGTCATCACCCAAGGCACCGGTGACATCCAGTTGTTCAGCAACGGCAGCGTGTTGCTGGGACAAAGCCGGATCATGACCACCTTCGGCGGCGACATTCTCGCCTGGTCGGCGACCGGGGATATCAACGCCGGTCGCGGCTCGAAAACCACCCTGGTGTACACGCCGCCCAAGCGCGTCTACGACGACTGGGGCAACGTCACCCTGTCGCCGTCGGTGCCGAGCACTGGCGCCGGCATTGCCACCCTCAACCCCATCGCCGAGGTCGCGCCGGGCGACATCGACCTGCTCGCGCCGCTCGGCACCATCGACGCGGGAGAGGCGGGCATCCGGGTCTCGGGTAACATCAACATTGCCGCGTTGCATGTAGTGAACGCCGCCAACATCCAGGTGCAAGGCAAGTCCAACGGCGTGCCGGTCAGCGCGGTGGTCAACACTGGCGCACTGACCAACGCCAGCTCCGCCGCAGCGTCCGCGAGCGATGCCGCGGAAGGCGTCGCGCGCGAGCAACAAGCCGCGTCGCGCAACCGTATGCCATCGGTGTTCAGCGTGCAGGTCCTGGGCTTCGGCAACGAACGTCTGGCGCCGTCCCAGGAAGGCGCCAGCCGGGCACCGGACCCTGAACCGAACAACAGCGTGCGGGTATTGGGCGCCGGACGGTTGGACGACCAGGCGCGTAATCAGTTGACCCCGGAGGAACAGCGCAACCTGACGCTCTAAGAAACATCAAAAAAACCCCGGGCGACAGGCAACTGTCGCCCTTTTTTGTGGGCGCTCGGTCGCTGTCGGTAACCGTTCATGAAGATTCGATGACAAAAGTTCGGTAGTGGCAGGTGGCCGGGGTCAAGGTTGTGTGAAACGGCAACGGCGCAGGAACGCCGTGGACGAAAAGGCCTTATGCAGGGAAGCCGGACAACTTTTTTCTGGCGCTATTTCGCGCTGGATGCCAGGTGTGACAGGGGCATTGGGGTCTATGGAAAGTTACTCGAAAGTGGGCATGCAGGAGCTGGACCAGCGCCTGTCGAAAATTGTTGAAGCCGCGCGCAAAAAACCGGTCTCGGTGTACCGCTACGGCGCGCCTTGGGTGTGGATTGTGTCCCAGGACGATTGGCAGAGTGCCTTGAAGGAACTGTCCAGCTACGTGCCGCCAGGTCATTCCCTGGTGATGTTGCGCCCGCAAATCGAGGAGCTGCTGGAGGCCGCGTCCGAGCCCTTGCAGCAATGGGCCCGGGAACACCACATCCAGGTGCCGGTACCGGCCTTGATGCTCGCGTTGCTTTTGCAACTGCTGTACTCGCTGCCCAGTGAAAAACAGTTGTACGAGCAGCTCAATTACAACCTGTTGTTCCGCTGGTTTGTGGGCCTTGAGCTGAACCAGCGGGTCTGGGCGTTCTCGGTCTTTGTGCGCGATATCGGCGAGCTGCTGGACAGCCCGCACGCGGCGAAATTGCTCGAGCGCATCGTCAGTGAAGTGTTCTGCGGCGACCTGATGCACATGCCGGAGTTTTCGCTGAACTTCGCCTTGTTGCACACCTGGCTTTCCAGGCACGCAGGCCATTCCAAACGCAAATAAACCGTCAGGCAACAACACGATGCAAAGCGGCGCGTCATGCGGCGCGCGGCTTTGTAGCAGGCGCTGCGCGCGTGGCGCAATTGAATCGAGGGGGATGTGTGGATCATTGGGACTTCAACATCGGCCGGTGCAGGCCATACCTGCCCATGGCGCTCGCGCTGATGCTCGTCGCCGAGGCGCCAACGCTGTGGGCCGAGGAAGCCGATACAGCGGCCGAGGCCGGAACGCCTGCGCGCCTGGTGGACGTGAATGAGTACGTGGTGCGCGGCAACACCGTGCTCGATGCCCGGGAAATCGAAGAGGCGGTGTATGCGTTCCTGGGGCCGCAACGCAAGCTCACCGATATCGAAGGCGCACGCGATGCCCTGCAACAGCGCTACCAGGCCAAGGGTTACCAGTCGGTGTTCGTCGAACTGCCGGAGCAGCAGGTCGAAGGCGGCGTGGTGTACCTGCAGGTCAGCGAAACCAGGATCGGCCGGGTACGCGTGGTCGGCGCCGAGCACTACTCTCCCGTCAATGTGCGCGAAGAAGTACCGGCGCTGACAGAAGGCAAGGTGGCCGATTTCGCGGCGGTGCAAACCCAGCTGGCGGTTGCCAACCGTAACCCCGGACGCCAAGTGGTGCCGGTCGTGCGCGAAGGGCAGCGCCCGGGAACGATGGATGTCGACCTGCAAGTCGAGGATAAAAATCCCTGGCAGGCGAGCGTCGGCTTGAACAACGACTACAGCGCCGACACCGAAAAGCTGCGTTCGGTGGTCACGCTCGGCCACAACAACCTCTGGCAACGCGGCCATACGGCTTCGCTGACCTATTTCACCGCCCCCGAGGACCGGGACAACGCGCAGGTCTGGTCGGGTTCCTATAACGCTCCCTTGAGTGAGCGCTGGAACCTGCAGTTCGCTGGCTATCAATCCGACAGCAACGTCGCAACCATCGGCGGCAGCAATGTGCTGGGCAAGGGCCATTCCTACGGCGTGTCGTTGATCTACAACGTGCCTGCGCAAGGCGTCTGGGCGAACTCGCTGTCGGTGGGCGTGGATTTCAAGGATTTCGATGAAGCCCTGCAGTTCGGCGGTTCGAGCGATGAAGTGCCGATCAAGTACGCGCCCATCACCCTTGCCTACAACGGCTTTCGCTACACCGAAACCTCACAGTTCGGCCTGGGCCTGAGCATCGTTGCCGGCACCCGCAGCTTCTTCGGTTATGGCAGCGACGCCGATGAATTTCGGGCCAAGCGCTACGAGGCCAATCCCAGCTTCGCCGTGTTCAAGGGCGACAGCACCTTCACCCGGAATTTTTCCGGGGACTGGCAAGCGGCAAGCAAGCTGAGCTTCCAATTGGCCTCCGGGCCGCTGGTCTCCAACGAACAGTTTTCCGCCGGTGGCGCCACCAGTGTGCGCGGTTATCTCGCTGCGGAACGCACTGGCGATGATGGCGTGCTGTTTTCCCAGGAACTGCGCACACCGTCGTTGAGCAAGCACCTGGGCAAAGGCATCGGCAGCTACGTCGACAACTGGCGTTTATACATCTTTGCCGAAGGCGCGCAGTTGGCCCTGCAAGACGCGCTGCCCGACCAGGAGGCCGACTACAGCCTGGCGAGTATCGGCTTCGGCACCCGCGCCACGTTGCGCGAATGGCTGTCGGGCAGCCTCGACTGGGGCCTGCCGCTCAAGGACGGCCCGAACACCCGCAAACACGATTCACGCGTGCACTTCAATGTGCAGGCGACCTTTTGACCGGTAGGCACAGACCTTGGAGCACTCCGTTATGCATCGCTTGATTTTCATTCTTCTCGCTTGCCTGGGCCTCGTGCTGCCGGCAACGGCCAGCGCTTGGTGGCAGGACGATTGGCACTACCGCAAACAGATCAGCATCGACACCACGCCCCAGGGCGCGGCGATCAGCCAGGCGGTGGGGCGCACCTCGCTGCTGGTGCGTTTGCACACCGGCAATTTCACCTTTGACGGTGTCAACGAAAACGGCTCGGACATTCGCTTTGTCGCCGCCGACGACCACACCGTGCTCAACCACCAGATTGAGAGCTTCGATCCGCTGATGGGCATGGCCTTGATCTGGGTGGACGTGCCCATGGTGGAGGGGGGCAAGCGCTCGGACATCTGGATGTACTACGGTAACCCGAAAGCACCGGGCACCAGCAATCCCCAGTTGGCGTTCGATGCCGATTACAGCCTGGTCTATCACTTCGATGGTGCCGTTGGCGCACCACCGCGTGATGCCAGCGCCTTTGCCAACCACGCGCAGAACGCCCCGGCAAACATCATTGACGGTGTCATCGGGCGCTCGGCACAGCTCAACGGTCAGCCGCTGTTGCTGCCGGCCAGTCCATCCCTGGGCGTGAGCGCGGGTGGTGCGTTGACCTTCAGCACCTGGTTGCGAATGGAGCAGGGCGCAGGCGAGCAACTGCTGCTGGCCCGTCGTGATGCCGGCAATGCGCTGCTGGTGGGCGTGAACCAAGGCGTGCCCTTTGTGGAAGTGAACGGCCAGCGCGCCGTGGCCAACCAGGCCGTGGCACTGGGGCAATGGCAACACTTGGCGTTGACGGCTGACGCCAGCGGGTTGCGTTTGTATGTGAATGGAAAGCCGGCGGCGAGCCTGGCGCAACCGTTGCCGGCCTTGCAGGGTGCGATTGCCATCGGCGCCGACTCACCGGCCGCCGTCGATGCCGGCGTGGTGGCTCCGGCCGCTACGTATCAAGCCTTCACCGGCGCCCTCGATGAACTGCGCTTGTCCCGCGTCGCCCGTTCGCCTGAGCAGATCCTGGCCGATGCCACCGCCCAGGGCGCCGAGTCGCGCCTGGTGGCCTATGGGGTGGACGAAGAACAGTCTGGATTTGGTTTCGGCAGCCTGGGTTTCCTGCTCAATGCGGTGCCGCTGGACGCCTGGGTGATCATCGCCGTCCTGGTGCTGATGATGCTGCAGTCGTGGGTGATCATGGTGCGCAAGAGCCGCAATGTCAGCCGAGTCAGCCATGCCAACGAAGTCTTCCGCAGTCATTTCGCCAAGGTCGGGACACGGCTGGAACTGCTTGCAGATGACCGCGACCTGGCGCAGCGCCTGGGCGATTCGTCGCTGTGGCGCCTCTATGGGGTGGCGGTCGCCGAGATCCGCACGCGCCGCGACCAGGGCGCCGACACCTCGTCGATCTCCGCCGCCACCATCGAAGCCATCCGCTGTTCCATGGACGGTGTACGGACCCGAGAAAACCAACAGCTCAGTTCCAAGTTGTCGACGTTGTCCAACGCCATCGCCGGCGGCCCTTACATCGGCCTGCTGGGGACGGTGCTGGGGATCATGGTGGTGTTCCTCGGCACCGCCATGGCCGGTGATGTGAACATCAACGCCATCGCCCCCGGCATGGCGGCTGCGTTGCTGGCCACCGCCATGGGGTTGTTCGTCGCGATTCCGGCGCTATTTGGCTACAACCGCCTGACCACGCGAAACAAGGAAGTCAGCGCCGACATGCGGGTATTCGTCGACGAGTTCATCACCCGCCTGGCCGAAGTCCACGGCGAAAGCCAGTCCAGTGAAGCGGCGCATCGACGGGGCAACCACGTCGCCAGCCCGTCGTTGACGGTGTAAGGGAGCGACCATGGCCAACCTCAATAGCGCCTCGGACGACGACGAAGATGCCGCCGTCGATACCATCAACATCACGCCACTGGTGGATGTGCTCATGGTGGTGCTGGTGATGTTTATTCTCACCGCCACCGCCCAGGTCTCCGGGATCCAGATCAACCTGCCGAAGGCCAGCTCGACCATTTCGCTTTCGCAGCCCAAGACCAAGGCGATTTCCATCAATGATGGCGGCCAGGTGTTCCTCGATGCTTACCCGGTCACCCTTAACGAACTGGAAGATCGCTTGCGCATCGAGAAAGCCCAGAGCCCGGATTTTCCGATCATCGTGCGCGGTGACTCGGCCGTGCAGTACCAGAAAGTCGTTGAAGTGCTGGACCTGTTGCGCCGCCTGGAGTTGTCCCAGGTGGGCCTGGTCACCGGCAAACCGAGCCAGGGCTGAGTCATGACGTCTTTTCCTGAACAGCCGCAAAACGAACGCCTGGAACGACAGCGGGACGGCACCGGCAGGGTGCGCCGCGTATTGCAGTGGACCGTCGGTTTGCTGGTGGGCGCGGGCCTGGCCTGGCTGCTGTGGTCATGGGCCAACGACATGAGCGGCATCCGTCGCGAGGCGCCGAAGATTCCCGCGATCATTCCGTTGCCGCCACCGCCGCCTCCGCCCCCGGAAAAACCGCCGGAGCCGGAAAAGCCGGTGGAAGAAAAAATCGTCGAGCCCGAACCCACGCCCGAACCGGAGGAAGTCAAGCCGGAGGAAGAAGCACCGCCTTCACCCGCTGAGGACCTGGCCGACCCGATGCAAATGGACAGCGACGCCCAGGCTGGCTCCGACGCTTTCAATATCGGCGCGGGCAAGGGCGGCGGGATGGCTGGCGCCGGTGGCGGACGCCTCGGCAACGGCACCTACAGCCAGTTCCTTGCCTACAGCTTCCAGCGCTTGCTGCGCGAGTCGCCCGAGCTGCGCAACCTGGCGTTCCGCCTGGAGGCCGACGTCTGGCTGGACGAGGCCGGTCGCGTGACGCGCGTGGAGCTGGGACGCAGCAGTGGCGATGCCGAACTCGACGCCAAGGTTCTGGCGACCTTGCGCGCTTCACCCCATCTGGAACGTCCACCCGCCTCGTTGCAGGTGCCGGTGCGTATCCGCCTACAAGGACGCCGACCGGGCTGAGCCGGGTCGACAAGAGACCATTAGGAGTTGTGTTCATGATCTGCAAAATCAATCGATTGGCGCTGGGCGTCGGCCTGGTGATCGCCAGCCTGGCGGGCAGCGCGTTGGCGCAGACACCCTCGCAGAACGCGACGGTCAATCTGATTCGCCTGTTGGTGCAACAAGGCGTGCTCAAGCAGGACCAGGCGCAAGCGCTGATCAATCAGGCCGAAGCCGAGGCCGTGCAAGCCCGGCAGGCCGCCGCGACTGCCGCGCCGGTGCCAGCGCCCGGCGCGCCGGGGGAGGTGCGGGTGCAATACGTGCCGGCCATCGTTCGGGAACAGATTCGCGACCAGGTGAAAGCCGAAGTGATCGCCCAGGCCAAACAGGAAAACTGGGCCCAGCCCAACACCTTCCCCGACTGGGTCTCACGCATCACCTTTGAAGGCGACGTGCGCTTGCGCAACGAGTCGCGCTTCTACTCGGGCAGCAACAGCAACGAGATCGTCGACTTCGCCGAGCTCAACAACAGCGGGCCTTATGACGTCAACCCCAACAGCGGCTCGCAACTTCCGCCGTTGCTCAATACCCGCGAAGACCGCGAGAACATGCTGCGCCTGCGGGCTCGCATGGGGATGCGCGCCGCGCTTTCCCCGCAATGGACAGCGGCTATCCGCCTGGGCACGGGATCGGACAGCAGTCCTGTCTCCACCACCCAGACCCTCGGCGGCGGCTTTGACAAAAAGGACCTGTGGCTCGATCAGGGCTACCTCAACTATCGCCCCACCAAGGAACTGAGCTTCACCGGCGGGCGCATGCCCAACCCGTTCATGTCCACCGATCTGCTGTATTCCAACGACCTCAATTTCGACGGCTTGGCCGGCTCGTTCAATCACCCGTTGAGCCGCGACCTGGCAATGTTCGGCACCCTCGGTGCGTTCCCGGTGGAGTACAGCTCCGACAGCGCGTCGAGCGATGGTTTCAACAAGGAAGACAGCGAGAACAAGTGGCTCTACGGCGCCCAGCTTGGCGCAACCTGGGCGTTTGCGCCGGACAACAGCATCAAAGGGGCACTGGCTTACTACCAGTTTGACGACATCGAAGGGCGGCGCTCCAACCCTTGCGCTATCTACGACGGCGCGCCGGCCTGTGACAGTGACGAAACGCGTCCGGCGTTCATGCAAAAGGGCAACACCCTGATGGAACTGCGCAACCTGGTGCCTGACCCTTCCGCGCCGACCACCTCGCCGCAACCACAATTCGTGGGCCTGGCCTCGGAGTTCAACGTGCTTGACTTGAATCTGGTGTGGGACACCTTGCTGTTCGACGATCTCAAGCTGCGCAGCCAGGGCAACTACCTGGTCAACCTTGGTTACGACGAAGGCAAGATGCGCAAGCGCTCGGCCGGTGCGCTGGTCAACAACGTGGACGAAAACGGTGACATCGAAAGCGGCGATACCGCCTGGATGCTGCAGTTCACCCTGGGCAGTTCCCTGGACCTGAAGAAGCGCGGCGATTGGAACCTGTTCGCCGGCTACAAATACATCGAGCCGGACGCCTTGCCGGACGGCTTCAACGACTCCTCGTTCCACCTCGGCGGCACCAACGCCAAGGGTTATTTCCTCGGCGGCAACTACGGCATCGAAGACAACGTCTTCGCGACCGCGCGCTGGTTGAGCAGCGAAGAAGTCTACGGCGCGCCGTTCGATATCGACGTTCTGCAACTTGAGCTCAACACGCGCTTCTAGCGCCGGGAGAGACAGCATGAAAAAGTCATTTCATCCCGCGATCCACGCCGTGGTGCTGCTGTTGGGGCTCGGTGCAGCCCTGGGCGCATCGGCGCAAACCTTGGAAGAACGCCTGCGTGCCCAGTTGCGCAGTACCACTCAACAGCTGCAAACCTTGCAGAGCGAACAGGCGCAAGGCGCCGCCGCGCGCCAGGCAGCACAAACCGAGCTGAGCGCGGCACAAGCGCAAATCAAGCAACTGACCGCCGAACTCGCCAAGGCCCGCAGCCAGAGCGAACAACTGGGCGCGCAACAGGACGCCGTACGCAGCAGCGCCCAGGCGCAGATCGCGGCCAGTACCGAGCAGGTCGGCAAGTTCAAACAAGCTTATGAAGAGCTGCTGGGCCGCGCACGGGGTATAGAGGCGGCGCGCGCCACGCTGCAAGCCAGCCTGACCAGTCGGGACAGTGAAGTGCAGCAGTGCGTGGCGAAAAACCAAGAGATGTACGGCATCGCCAAGGAGATCCTCACTGCCTACGAAAACATCGAGGTCAGCGACGTATTGAAGATCCGCCAACCCTTCGCCAGTGGGGCACGGGTGAAGTTCGAAGAATTGGCGCAGCGCTACGGCGATGCGCTGTACCAGACCCAGTTCGATGCCGCCAAGACCACTGCCGGCAACTAACCATTGATCAAATGACCATAAGGAACATCCTGTCATGACCGCACAGACACTGATCCATAGCATCACTCCCGAGCAACTGGGCGAATTACTGCAAGCCGCCGGTTATCGTGTCAATCGTACCGAACAAGGCGCCGTGGTTCAGTTGTTGAGCGCCAGCCAGGGCATTGGTTTTGCCGTGCGTTTCGGCAATCCGGCCGCCACCGAGGGCAGCTTTGTCGATTTCACGTTCAGTTGCGCGTTGCGCATCGAGGGCCAATTGCCTGACGGTCTGGTCCAGGTATGGAATGCCAGCCGCCGCTTTGCCCGCCTGAGTCGCCAGGGCGATTTCCTGGTGATGGAAATGGATGCCATTGTTGCCGCCGGTGTCAGTGAAGACCACGTGCGTGGCGTGCTGGAACTCTGGGACCGCCTGTTGCAAGAGTTCGTGGTGTACCTGCGCGACTACAGCCAGCACGCACGCGAGCAGCACAAAGACGGTGCGGATGTAACGCAGGAAGCTGCGGTCGAAGAGGTCTGATTACGATGAACAGGTTTAGTAGACTGGCTGGCATCAGTGCGGCTGTCCTGATGCTCGGCGGCATTGTGCTGACGGTGATCTCCAACCCTGACGGCGTATCCCAAGCCTCGGTGCCTGCGGCACAACCGAAACCCGCCAGAGCCCCGGCCGAGGCTGCACCGGCCGTGGCCAGTCTGGGCGAACTGCAACTGAGCAGCGCCGAGCTCAACGCTGTGTTGAGCGCGCTCACACCGCAGGTGCGCGAGCAGCTGCGCGGCAATCGTGGTGCGCTGGAGGGGTGGGTCCGAGCGCGCCTGGCAGAGAAAGCCCTGTTGCAGCAGGCCGACGCCCAAGGTTGGCAGGAGCGTCCGGACATCCAACAGATGACCCGCGCGGCCACCGAACAGATTTTGCTGCGCACTTACTTGCAATCCGTCAGCCAGGTCCCCGCCGACTATCCGGATGACCAAGCCCTGCAACAGGCTTACGAGAGCGCCAAGGACAAGCTGCAAAGCCCGGCGCTGTACCGAGTCAGCCAGATTTTCATCGCGGTTGAGCCGGGAGCCAACGAAGAACCGCTGCGCAAGAAAGCCACCGAGCTGGCTCGTCGTGCCCAGGCCCCCAACGCGGATTTCGCCGACCTCGCCCGGCAGTTTTCCGAGGACCAGGCGACGGCCCAACGCGGCGGTGACAGCGGCTTGCAACCGTTGCAGCAATATGTGCCGGAGATGCGCCAAGTCTTGAGCCGACAACGGGTCGGCAGCGTCTCCGACGCGTTGCGTAGCCAGGCGGGTTTTCACATCCTCAAACTGACCGACATGCAGCCGGCACGCGCCGCCAGCCTGGATGAAGTTCGTGAACAACTGCGCGAGGCGCTGCGCAATCAGCGCCAGGAACAAGTGGCCACGGCCTATATGGAAGGGCTGGTGAGCAAGGCAACGCTGAGCATCGATGGCGCGCAACTGAATCAGGCATTGGAGTCTGTACGTTAAGCGGTCCGGCAATTCGAGGGTCACCTTAGGGAGGAGGGCGTATGGCGTTGGAGGAGGTTGATCTCATTCACGAGTGTGCGCGGCAGGCCACCTCGGTAGGTACCGATGTCTTGAACGGCTTCAAGGATCTCCAGGCATTGGAGTTCTTCCTGGTGGCGGCCCGTTGCAGCTGTTTTATGCAGGCGGCGCGGAGCCTCAACGTCAAAGCTTCGTTGTTGCGCAAAAAACTTTCGCGGCTATCGAGCCATTACGGGCGTCCTTTGTTCGAGCACCGAGGCAATGCGCTGGTGCTCAGCCAGGACGGTCGTCATCTGCGCAGCCAGTTGCTGGCCCACCGTGCGTTGCTGGCATTGCCCGGCACGTCCGACGAGGACCCGGCGCTGGTTCGTGTGGCCGTGGCGGAGCCCTTGTTGCATGACATCCTTAATCGCGACCTGCTCGGCTTCCTGCGCCAGCACGCCAACGTACGCCTGAACCTGCTGCGCCTCGACAGCGAACCGGTCGAGGCGGATGTCATCGTCTGGCTCGCCGACTCGCAAGTCGTGGCTCCGAGGCTGTCGTTTCCGGTGGCCGAGCTCAGTTGTCTCGCCGAACTGGAATACATTCCGCACATCGCCAAGCGTTATTCACGGGAAGCGAGCCGCCCGCGCAGCCTGGTCGAACTGCAGGACTACATGTTGGTGAGCCTGCACAGCCACGCGGACATTGCTTCCCTGCAGCCTTGGAATAGAGCAGTCGAGGCGCGTCGTTCTGGCGTCACCCACGTGAATTCCTATGAATTGATGCGCCAGATGATCCAGTGGAGCGCTTGCGTGGGCCTGCTGCCGCATTACGTAGGCGCGCTCGAAAAAAACCTGCAGCCGCTACCCGAGTTGTTCGGCCGGGACATGACGATGCAGGTCTGGATGGCCGTGCACGGCGACGAAGCACACCGGGAAGAAGTCGCCCGGCTGGCGGCGCTGGTCCGCGCGGCGTTTGAGGAACACCGGGAATGGTTCTAGCCCGTGCCGGCCAGCCCTCCTTCACAACGCCAGGTCCGGGTCGGAGTCGCTGTGCTTCTGGCCCACCGGATCGCTGTTGGTCGGAGCCTTCGGCTCACTGTTGCCACGAATATCCGGTGGCGGTGTCAGTTGTAACACGTCGCTGGTGTATTTCCATTCCTCGTAGACACGGTCAGGATCGTCGTTGAGGCGTGTCCCGTAGCTGGGCACGATCTGGTGCAGCTTTTGCTGCCAGGCCGGGGAGGCGACCTTGTCCTTGAAGACCCGTTGCATCACTTCAAGCATGATCGGGGCCGCCGTCGATGCGCCAGGGGACGCGCCAAGCAGGCCGGCGATGCTGCCGTCCTGGGAGGCCACCACTTCGGTGCCCAACTTCAGCACGCCGCCTTTTTCCTCATCGCGCTTGATGACCTGCACCCGTTGGCCGGCTTGCCAGAGGCGCCAGTCTTCCTGCTTGGCCTGGGGGAAATACTCCTGCAAGGCCTTGAAACGATCATCATCCGACAGCATGAGCTGGCCGGCCAGGTATTCGACCAAGGGGTATTGCTCGATGCCGACCTTGGTCATGGGCCAGACATTGTGTGTGGTCATGCTGGTGAACAGGTCGAAGTAGGAACCTTCCTTGAGAAACTTGGTGGAGAAGGTCGCAAATGGCCCGAACAGGACGACGCGCTTGCCGTCCAGTACCCGCGTATCCAAATGAGGCACCGACATCGGCGGCGCGCCGGTGGACGCAATCCCGTAGGCCTTTGCCATGTGTCGTTCGGCAACGCTGGGGTTCTCGGCGACCAGGAACGAGCCGCCGACCGGGAAGCCCGCGTATTCGTCAGCCTCTGGAATGCCTGACTTCTGCAACAGATGCAGGGCGCCGCCGCCTGCGCCGATAAACAGGAACTTGGCGTCGGTGGCGCTCGTTTCGCCGTCCTTGAGGTTCTTGTATTCAACGTGCCAGGTACCGTCGTCATTGCGGGTGATGTCGCGCACTTCGCTGGACAGCTTCAGGCTGAAGTTGGGTTTGCTTTGCAGATAGCTGACGTACTGGCGGGTGATTTCACCAAAGTTCACATCGGTGCCGATCGGCGCCCAAGTGGCCGCGAGCTTTTGATTCGGATCGCGGCCTTCCATCATCAAGGGCACCCACTTCTTGATCTGCTCCGGGTCTTCCGAATATTGCATTGGGCGGAACAAGGGGCTCGCCTGCAGCGCTTCGTAGCGTTTGCGCAGGAACTTGATGTTGTCGTCACCCCATACAAAGCTCATGTGCGGGGTGGAGTTGATAAACGAACGGGGGTTTTTCAAGACGCCGCTCTTGACCTGCCACGCCAGGAACTGCCGGGTGATCTGGAAGGCCTCGTTGATCTCGATGGCCTTGGTAATGTTGACGTTGCCTTGGTCGTCCATCGGCGTGTAGTTCAGCTCGGCCAGCGCCGAATGGCCGGTGCCGGCGTTATTCCAGCCGTTGGAGCTTTCTTCGGCCACGGCATCCAGGCGTTCGACCATTTCCATCGACCAGCCCGGTTCTAGCTCGTTGAGCCATATGCCCAAGGTTGAACTCATGATGCCGCCGCCCACCAGCAGCACATCGACTTTTTTCGTTTCCGCGGCCTGGGCACCGTTGACGCTCAATGAGAGAGCGACGGTCAGCAGGGTCGCAATGATTGCAGTGTTCATAGTTCCATCCTCGGCGACCGAGGAAGTCGCTCGTTAACGAAATGACGCAACCGACCTTGTGTTGACTGGCGTCACGGGGCGCTGTTCAGCGACCCGGCGGGAGAGGGTGACGAAAGGTGATTCAGCCTGGGCTGCGGCGGGGGTTTGACGACCCGAACAAGACCCGGCATATTGTGCTCGTTTATGTTTATTCATGCTCGTTTATGCAGGTTGTGATGTCATGAGCGCCACTCACGAAGTATTTCCCGGCGAGCGCCAACGCTTGATCAGTGAGCGACTCGCCGTTTATGGCCGGGTCATCGCGGCGGACCTGGCCAGCGAATTCAATGTATCCGAACACTCGATCCGCAGGGACCTCGGGGCATTGGCGGCGGCAGGCTTGTGCAAGCGCGTCTATGGCGGCGCGATTCGCCTGCCGGCGGCCGAAGCGCCCATAGACGTTCGGATCCATCAGGATCCGGCGCGCAAGGACGACCTTGCCCGGACGGCGGCGTCGTTGCTCAGCGCCGGTCAGCACGTCTTTCTCGATGCCGGGTCGACCAACCTGGCGATTGCCCGTGCCATCGATCCAGCGCTGCGCTTGACCATCAGCACCAACTCGCCCTTGATCGCGGTGGAGTTGATGAAGCTGCCCAACGCCGAGGTCATCCTGCTCGGTGGCCGTCTGAACCCTGTCGCCGGCGGTGCGATCGGGCTGGCGGCCGTCCAGCAATTGCGCCAGTTCAATTTCGACCTGTGTTTTGTCGGTGCCTGCGCCATCGACCCGGACAATGGCGTGACGGCGTTTGGCCTGGATGACGCCGAATTCAAGCGTGCGGTGGTCGCGGCGAGCGGTCAGGTGGTGGTGGCGGTTACCAACCAGAAGCTGTCCAGCGTTGCTCATTACCAAGTGGCGACGTGTGAAGAAGTCACCGCGCTGGTGGTGGAACACGATGCACCCCATGAGCGGCTCGACCCCTTCCTGGAGCGCATCGCCAAGGTCATCAAAGCCCCCGCCAAGACATAAGATGCTGCAACGGGCCACGAGCCCATTGTCCGACAAGCGTTTTACGTCTAGTTTGCTGCCCCATCATAAGTACAAAAGTCAGGAGTCATCGATGCAACCGATCCGTCTCGGTCTGGTGGGCTACGGTAAAATTGCCCAGGACCAACACGTGCCCGCTATCCGCGCCAACCCTGCGTTCGAGTTGGTGGCGGTCGCGACCCAAGGGCAGCCTTGCGCTGGAGTGGAGAACTTCCAGTCCCTGGGGGAGCTGCTGGACAAAGGTCCGCGCGTCGATGCGGTCGCGTTTTGCACGCCGCCCCAGGGCCGGTTCGAGCTGGTGCGGCAGGCGCTGGAGGCGGGTAAACACGTCCTGGTGGAAAAGCCGCCGTGCGCCACATTGGGCGAGGCCATGGCGTTGGTGGACCAGGCGCATGCGGCAGGCGTCAGCGGGCTGTTCGCCTGGCATTCGCGTTATGCGCCCGGCATCGAGGCGGCCCGCGACTGGCTTGCCAGCCGCACGCTGCAAAGCGTCCAGATCGATTGGAAGGAAGACGTGCGCAAATGGCACCCCGGCCAGGCATGGATCTGGCAACCCGGCGGCCTGGGCGTGTTTGATCCGGGCATCAACGCCTTGTCCATCGCCACCCACCTGTTGCCGCTGTCATTGTTCGTCGAGTCGGCCGAACTGCGGGTTCCCGACAACTGCCAGTCACCCATCGCCGCGAGCATCAAGATGTCGGACGCGCGCGGTCTCGATATCCGCGCGGAGTTCGATTTCGACCATGGTCATGATGAGCTCTGGAGCATCGAGATTCGTTGCGCCGAAGGCACTTTGCGCTTGGACAACGGCGGTGCGCTGCTGAGCATCGACGGCGTGCGCCAGGTCGTGTCGCAGGAGGGTGAGTACGCGGCGGTGTACCGGCACTTCCAGCAACTGATCAATGACAAGGCGTGCGACATGGACCTGCAACCGCTGCGCCTGGTGGCGGACAGCTTTTTCGTCGGCAGCCGTACCTTGGTCGAGCCGTTCTACGACTGAAATACCCCATGCCGGGGGTATAGCAGAGCTTCCATGGCGAGCGAGCTTGCTCCCTCGCCATGGTGCCTTGCCTAGCCCAAATCCTGCGCCCGATGCCGCTCCGGCACCTGGCTCGCCTCATCGCCCCAGGTCCGGTTGACACGCTGTCCGCGCATGACTGCGGGCCGCTGGGCGATTTCCTCCGCCCAGCGCTGCACATGGGTGTACTCATGGGCGCTAAGAAATTCGGCCGCCGAGTACACGTTGTTCCGCACCAGTTGGCCATACCAAGGCCAGACCGCGATGTCGGCGATGGTGTACGCCTCGCCGGCCAGGTAGCGGTTTTCAGCCAGGCGACGGTCCAGGACATCCAGTTGGCGCTTGGCTTCCATGGTGAAGCGATTGATGGGGTATTCCAGTTTGTCCGGCGCGTAGGCGTAGAAATGGCCGAAACCACCGCCCAGGTAAGGGGCCGAGCCCATCTGCCAGAACAACCAGTTCAGGGTTTCAGTGCGGCCGGCCAGATCGCTGGGCAGCAAAGCGCTGAATTTCTCCGCCAGGTACAGCAGGATCGAACCGGACTCGAACACACGGGTCGGCGGCTCGACGCTGCGGTCCAGCAGGGCCGGGATCTTTGAGTTCGGATTGACTTCGACAAAGCCGCTGGAGAACTGGTCGCCTTCGCCGATGCGAATCAGCCAGGCGTCGTATTCCGCGCCGGTGTGCCCGAGGGCCAACAGCTCTTCGAGCATGATCGTGACTTTCACGCCATTGGGCGTTGCCAGCGAATAGAGCTGCAAAGGATGCTCGCCGATCGGCAAGTCTTTTTCGTGGGTCGGCCCGGCGACAGGCCGGTTGATGCTCGCGAAGTGGCCACCCGAGGGGGCCTCGTGTTTCCAGACTTTGGGTGGAACGTAAGACGCTTGGCTCATGAACGTACCTTATCGTTGAGTGCACTTGTTCCGGGACGAAGCCACGACACGTTTGCGCTATGGCTGGCGTCGAGACGTGGACTCTAATCTATGGGCGCTCTGTCAGGCAGACAAGGGCCACCGACAAGATAAGTCGAGTCGACGGCGCAGCGCTTTGAAGGGTCATTCCATTTAATGAAACAGTGGATTTCAATCCATGCGTATTCCTGCGCCACCGCTTTGGGCAGAAGATGGCTCCACCCTCATGCACCGTTCGCCATCGGTGTGATGGACCCTCCCTGACCAATGCGCATTCAACCCCGTTGTAAAACGGAGGGCGCGAGGAGTAGCTGATGAACGAAGCCACCAAAGCACAATCTTCGCCCTGGCATGAAGGGGAGTTGACCTTGCAGCGCTCCGTCGGGGCGGTTGAGATGATGGCCGGCGTCGGTCAGCGACAACTGGCGCGTACCTGGATGCCGGACCAGCACCGGGAGTTCTACGGGCAATTGCCGTTTGTGGTGCTTGGGGCAGTGGATCGTCAGGGCGATGTCTGGGCGACTCTGCGCACCGGGCAGCCCGGCTTCATGAATTCACCTGATCCTGAAACGTTGCATATCCATTTCGATCCGCAGCCTGAAGACCCGGCACAAGAAGGGCTGGGCGAGGGCGACGCCATCGGCATGCTGGGTATCGAATTGCACACCCGTCGGCGTAATCGCATGAACGGCGTGGTGCGCCGCGAGCTTGACCAGGGCCTGGAGATTTCGGTGACCCAGGCCTATGGCAACTGCCCGCGCTACATCAATCTGCGCCAATACCGCTTCGTCGATGAGCAGCCTGCTGCCTCACGTGAGCTGGAAGTAGCCGATCCTTTGGTTCGTCGTCTGGTCACCGCGTCAGACTCGTTCTACATCGCCACTTACGTGGTACGCGACGGTGAACGGCAGGTCGACGCCTCCCATCGCGGCGGCAAGCCCGGTTTCGTACGCATGGACGAGGACGGGACGCTGACCATCCCGGATTTTTCTGGAAACCTGTTCTTCAACACGCTCGGCAACATCCTGCTGAACCCCCGCGCAGGCTTGGTGTTCGTCGATTTCCAGACCGGCGACCTGCTGCAGATGAGTGGTTCAGCGCAGGTGGTGTTGGAAGACCCGCAGATCGCCGCGTTCCAGGGCGCCGAACGGTTATTGCGGTTCACCCCGCAGCGCGTGGTCTACCGTTCGACGGCAATACCGTTGCGCTGGAAGGATCAGGCTGAAGGCGACTCGCCCAATTCACTGATGACCGGCAACTGGGAACAGACTGCCGAACGCTTGCAGGCCGAGGTCCTGCGTACCCATTGGCGTGCGCTGCAAGTCACGCGAGTGGTGGACGAAAGCCACAACATCCGCTCGTTCTATCTGCAAACCACCGACGGTGCCGGCTTGCCCCGGTTCGAGGCCGGGCAGCATCTGCCCGTGCGGGTGTTGTTGGAGGGGCAGGGCGTGCCTTCGATCCGGACGTACAGCGTGTCCAGCGCGCCCTCGGATGATTTCCTGCGCATCAGCGTCAAGCGTGACGGCGCGGTCTCTTCGCATCTGCATGAGCAGATCCAGGCGAGCCACGATATCGAAGCCCGGGCGCCACAAGGTCATTTCACGGTGGACGCCACCGAGCGCCGGCCGTTGGTGCTGCTGGCGGCGGGCGTTGGCATCACGCCACTGTTGTCGATGCTGCGCGAGGTGGTCTATCAAGGAAAACGCATTAGCCGCATGCGTCCGGTCTGGCTGGTGCAAAGTGCCCGGCACGTGGCCGACCTGGCCTTTGGCGAGGAAATCGATGAGCTGGTGGCGCGTGCCGGTGACAAAGTGAAAGTGCTGCGCCTGGTCAGCCAACCGCCCACCGACGGCAAACCCGGGCAGGGTTATGACGTGGCCGGACGAATCGATGTGGCGCTGCTCAAGCAACTGCTGCCGCTGGACGACTACGATTACTACCTGTGCGGTCCGGGCACGTTTACCCAGGCGCTCTACGACGGCCTGCGCAAGCTGCGTATCCCGGATGATCGCATTCACGCTGAAACCTTTGGTCCGTCTACGCTGGTGCGCGATATCGAGGTCCGCGTACCGGCCGCCGAACAGGTGCCGGCGGCGACTGAGGCGGTGAAAGTGCTGTTCTCCGGTTCGGCCAAGGAAGCCCGCTGGGAACCCGGCAGCGGGACGCTGCTCGAGCTCGCCGAGGCCCGCGGCCTGAATCCGGAATTCAGTTGCCGTGGCGGTTCCTGCGGTACCTGCAAAACCCGCATGACCCAAGGTCAGGTGCACTACCTGACCCAACCCGCCGAACCCGTGGCCGACGGCGAAGTGCTGATCTGTTGCGCGGTACCGGCCCAGGGCAGCGAGCCTTTGGTATTGGAGGTTTGAAGCCGGCGATGCAAGCTGACTAGATCGTCCGCCTTACACGTCCCGGCGCCTCGCCATAGACCTCTTTGAATTTCTTGCTGAACGCCGCCTGGGATTGATAGCCGACCTGTGCGGCGATATCGCTCAAGCCCAGATGCGAATGGCTCAGCAGGCTGAACGCCAGTTCCATGCGCACCTGGGTCAACAGCACCCACGGCGAGACGCCGGCCACTTTGACAAACGCGCGCATGAAGTTGGCCCGGGACATGCTCGCCAGTTCTGCCAGGCCCTGAATGGTCCAGTCATGGGCGGGGTCATCCAGCATCGCCTGCCAGGCGCGGCCAAGGCGCTTGTCAGTCAACAATGCAAGCGAGCCGCTGTCCTGGCCGTGATTGGCCAGGTGCGCCCGCAGGATCAAGGTGAACAGAGCCTGGGACAACGCATCCAGCAAAAATCGCGCGCCTACCTTGTTGTCGTCCGCTTCGGCGCGAATCACCTCCACCAGCCCCTGCAACGGACCATTGGCGGGCAGCGCGCCGCTGGGAATCACCAGGTACTCAGGCAGCGATGCGAACAGCAGCGAGGCACGATTGAAGTGGAATCCGCCACAGATCATGTCCAGTTCCGCGCTGGCGCCACCGATACGGTGCACCGGCAGCGTGCCTCCGTTGATGATTTTCGGCGAGGTCGGCGCCACGGTTTTTCCGGGGCTGTGCATGACGTGTCGGGCGCCCCGGGGTAATAGCAGGATGTCGCCGGCGCGCATGGGCAAGCGCTGGCCGTCGGGGAACTCCACCCGGCATTCACCCGCCAGCACGATGTGGTAGGGCGCATTGCCGAGGGCTTGCTGTTCGCGATGCAGGGCCCAGTCACCCTGGAACTGGCAACGCAGATCCAGGCTGCCGCGCACGTTCGCCAGGCTGATGAGTTTATCGACGGCATTCATTTGAGCGTTTCGCGACAAAAGCTGAGCGGATCGAACAAACCCGACCCGCACCCAAGTGGAAAACTGAGGGCGTTGAAACAGTACACCCAACCCACTCAGGAGTTAATGCCATGTTCAATAATTGGTCCGAATTGTTGCCTACCATCCAGAAAGCCTTTGGTGCCCTGGGCCGCAGCAACCCGAAAATGGTCAAGGCCTATATGGCCCTTGGCGAAGCCGCCAGCGAAAACAACGTACTCGACGCCAAGACTCGAGAGTTGATCTCCCTCGCTGTGGCGATCACCACTCACTGCGACGGTTGCATCGGCGTGCATACCGATGCCGCGATCAAGGCCGGCGCCAGCCGCGAAGAAGTCGCCGCCGCCCTGGCAACCGCCATTTCGTTGAATGCTGGCGCAGCTTATATCTACTCGCTGCGGTCGCTGGAGGCGTACGACACGCTCAAGCAACCGGCTTGATTGCGCGCTCTGCAAAGCCCCGGGCATGTTGTCGTGCCCGGGCTTTTGTGACGGGCGTGTTGGGAAACTAACGTGCGGCGCAGTTGTTCCTATAAAAACGCTCAGCTGAATCCGGATCCGTCATGGAAGAACCCAGCCTCTACACGATCGGTCATTCGACCCGCACCCTCGAGCAATTCGTGGACATCGTAAAAAGCTTCGATGTCGAGATGATCGTAGACGTCAGGACTGTTCCGAGATCGCGGACGAATCCTCAATACAACCTCGATACGCTTGCGGGGCTGTTGGAGCCGCACGGGTTGAAGCATGAGCAGATACGGGAGCTGGGCGGCCTGCGAAAAAAATCCAGGACGGTAGCCGATGAGGTCAACGGATTCTGGGAAAACCGCAGTTTCCACAATTATGCGGATTACGCGCTGTCGGACGAATTCGAGACGGGCCTGGACCGCCTCCTTGCGCTCAACCAGGCACGCCGATGCGCCATCATGTGTGCGGAAGCGGTCTGGTGGCGTTGTCATCGCCGCATCATCACCGATTACCTGTTGATTCGCGGTGTCGACGTCTTCCATATCATGGACAAGGACAAGGCGACCCGGGCGGCGTTGAATCCGGCGGCACGACGCTCCGAACTGAAGCTGACCTACCCGGCGGTTTCCGATTCGGCAGCCGTTCCGTGAGGTTGTTTGCCTCGCGCCTCACGCGCTTCCCCTCGCACAACCAATCCGATCCCGACAGCAGACACCGCCATCCCCAGCGCCATTTGCCATGACAGCGGTTCGTCGAACATCGCCCAGGCCCATACCATCGTGATGGGCGGGCTCAGGTAAAGAACGCTGGCGACCCGGGTCGCCGAGGCCCGGCGCAGGCATAGCCAGTAGAGTCCATAGCCGCCCATCGTCGACAATCCGGCCGTCCATATGACGCTCAGGGCGAACCCGGTACTGGGGATCGGCGCCAGACTGCCTTGCACGCCTTCGATCAGGGCAAAGGCCAGGCCCGAGACACAACATTGCAACCAGAGGTTCGGTAGCAGGCCCATGGATTGCGAGGCTGGAAGGTGTTTTTGCCAGAGCGTCGCCGCAGCGAGCGACAACATGCCCAGCAGTGGCAGCCCGTAGACCCACAACGGCGCGCTGCCCCACCCGAGCGCGCCATGGGTGCCCAGGGCAACGCCCGTCAGGCCTATGAACAAACCTGCCCAGACCCGCGGCGCCATGCGCTGCCCCAGGATACCCGCGGCCATCAGCGCCAGGCCCATCGGCAACAAGTCGGCGAACAAGGCGGCCAGGCCAGCGGGCACACCCCAGGCAATGCCCTGGGTAATACCAGCCAGGTAACCCGCCATCGCCAGCAGTCCGATACCGGCGTTTTTCAGGAGGGTGACGAGGGCGGTACGCCTCAGTTGCCGGACGACGAAAGGAAACAGCAGGAGCGTGACCAGCACGCAACGCCAGAACACCACAAGCAGCGGCGGGGCGTAATCGATGGAGAATCGCGCGCCGACGAAGCCGGAGCTCCAGGCCACGAGTAATGCCGCTTCGAGCAAGGGCAACGGAATCAGCCAATACGCACTGGGCGGCAACGAGCGGGTGATCGATTTGGTCGGGTTCATGGTCACAGGCTACGAAAGCCGACTAATCTAATAAATCAAAATATCGTGCAGCACTGGTTTAAAAAGGTTGAATCATGACAGCCATACTGGATATCGAACTGATCCGGACGTTTCATGCAGTCGCGCGCCTGGGCAAGTTCAGCGGCGCGGCGCAGCAGCTCCACAAGAGCCCGGCAGCGGTGAGCGTGCACATCCAACGATTGGAAGCAGTCGCCGGGGGCCGTTTGCTGGACCGTGACAATCAGTCGGTTTCCCTGACCGCCCTGGGCAAGCGCCTGCTCGTGTCCACCACGGAGCTGCTCGCGACCCATGACCGCGTGCTCGCCGACCTACACGGGACACGGCTGGCGGGGCGCGTCACCCTGGGCGTGCCGGACGAATACGCCGATCATGTCATTCGCGACATTCTGCCGACATTCACCGCAGCCTGGCCAAACGTGGTCCTCGAACTGAAGACCGCACCCAGCTATGCGCTGCGCGAGTATGTCCAACGTGCAAAACTGCAGGCCGCCGTACTCACCCAGCCAATGGACCAGCCTGAGGCGGCGGGCCAGATCCTGGTCACCACCACGCCGGTTTGGGTAGGCGCGACCCATGGGGCGCCGAGCGCGACGGACCCGCTCCCGCTGGCCGTGCATGCGGCGCAATGCCCTTACCGCCAAGTCATGCTGCAGGCGCTGCGGCAAAGCGGGCGCAAGGTGCGAATCGTCCTGGAGAGCCCCTCGAACCAGGCCATCAAGGCATGCGTGGAAGCCGGACTGGGAATCAGCCTGATCGACCGCGCCCGGGTGACGGAGAACATGCGCATCCTCGAGGGTTTACCGGTGGTGCCCGATCATGAAGTGGTGTTCGTGCGCTCCCAGGCCTCACACGCCGATGAAGCGGTAGACCTGTTGGGCAAAGCGATCCAGCAGCGCTTTCGACTGTAAGAACAGGAGGAGGCGACGGCTATTCTTCCGCCGGCCTTATGTGAAAGAGGGTGTAGGGCAGGATAAGCGTATCGGCGACAAAACTGAGGGGCAGATCGATGGCCGCGAGCGGCGCAAACGCACTGGCGTACGTCGCGTTATCCTCCGTCGCCGCTTCCTTGAGCACCTGATAATCGAAATACGTACCGCAATAAGGCTGCACACCGCAGAGCGACCCGGGGCCAAAGGTTTCGTTGGCCGTTGCGCAGCCGGTCAGCAGTGCGATGGTTAGAGCCGCTCCGATGATGCGCATGGCGTTCCCTCGAATATTGGAGCGCGACTGTAGCATTTGTGACGGGTGAGTCGGTGCCTTGATCGAAAGCGCCTCGCAGCTCGCCGCGCACAAGTTATCGATCACGCCGATTTCTGTTCAGCGCACCCGCCCCGATGAATCGAAACGCCCCACAAACCCAACGCTACAACACTGATCGACCCACCCAGCCAACTGACCGCGGCCCAGCCCCATAGCGCATAGACCTGGGTCGCGGCGGCGGCACCCAGTGCGCTGCCGATCGAATAGAAACACATGTAGGCGCCGACCATGCGGCTTTGCGCGTCGGGACGTGCGGCGAGGATGAGGCTCTGGTTGGTGACATGCACGGCTTGTACGGCAAAGTCGAGCAGGACCACGCCGAAGACCAGGGCGATCAGGGAGCTTTCGGCGAAGGAGATGGGCAACCATGAGAGCACCAGCAGACCCAGCGAAAGACCCGTCACGCGTTGCCCCAGTCCTCGATCGGCCCAGCGACCGGCTCTGCGAGCCGCCAGCGCGCCGGCAACCCCGGCCAGGCCAAACAGGCCGATGGCGGTGTGGGAAAGCGACAATGGCGGGGCACTCAACGGCAGGACCATGGCGGTCCAGAGGACGGAAAACGCGGCGAAGATCAGCAGCGCGAACAGCCCCCTGATTCGTAACAGCGGTTCGGTCATGAACAGTTGGAGCAGCGAGCGGATCAGGGCTGGATAGGGCTGCCGATTTCCCGGTGACGCCGTGGTGGGTGCCACTTTCCAGAACACCGTCGCGATGATCAGCATCAGTCCCGACGACACAAAATAAACCGCACGCCAGCCGGCGAGGTCGGCGATGAACCCCGAGATGAATCGCGCCAGAAGTATGCCCATCACGACTGCGCTGGTGAGGGTGCCGACGGTCTGGCCTCGTCGGGACGGTGCCGATAGCACGGCTGCATAGGCCACCAGCACTTGGACGACGACCGCGAGCAGGCCCGTGGTGATCATGGCGCCCAGGAGGATGAGCCAATGCTGGGATGCGCCGACGGCCGCCAATGCAATCACGGACAACGTCACCAGGGTCAGGATCAGCCGTTTGCCGTCGACCCTGTCGCCCAGCGGGACGATAAAGAGCAAGCCCAATGCGTATCCAAGCTGGGTGGCCGTGACCACGATGCCGATCGAGGCGGGAGCGACACCCAGGCTCTCGGCCATCGAGGCTAGGAGGGGTTGGGCGAAGTAGACGTTGGCGACGGCCAGTGCGCAGGTGATGGATAACAGGGATGTGAGGGCTGGGGACAGGCCTTGGCTTGGGAAGATGGGTGCGGTCATGTGCGCCTTCCAATCTGGTTGCAATTAAAAACCGGATTGGATTTTTGCTTGAATGGGTTTTAATTTGCAACTAGTTTGGTGGAGCTACCCCCCAGCGTCAGCAAACAGGAAACCCAATGTCAGAAAACACCCCATCGCCCAACAGCGAATGCCCGGTAGCCCGAACACTGGAAATCATCGGTGACCGCTGGTCGCTCATGATCATCCGCGATGCCTTCGACGGCATTCGCCGCTTCAGCGAATTCCAGAAGAGCCTGGGCGTTGCCAAGAACATCCTCGCATCGCGCCTCAAAGGCCTGGTTCAAGTCGGTGTATTGCGCGTGCAGCCCGCATCGGACGCAAGCGCCTACAAGGAATATGTCCTGACGGAAAAAGGCCAGGAAATCTTTCCAATCGTGATCAGCCTGCGGCAGTGGGGCGAACGTTTTTTGTTCGCCGAGCACGAGACGCGGTCGGTGCTGTTGGACAACGCCTCTGGCGAGCCGTTGATGCCCATCGAGGTCCGCGCATTGAGCGGCCAGAAATTGCAACCGGGGGATTGCCACAGGGTGAGACGCATCGCCGGCGAGCCGTGACTCAGGCGCGTTGCTTCAGGGCTGGGGAGGCTGCTCATAGCGTTGCTGGATACGCGCCAATTCGCCGGACCGGCGCAGTTGCTCCAGCGCGTTGCTCCAAGCGGTGATCAGTTCGTCGTCACTGTCGGTGCTGAAGGCGATGTACAGCGACGAGCGGTAAAGCTCGATGGGAATCTTGCGCAGGGTGCCCGGCGCGATGTCCAATTGGCGGCTGTAATACGCCACTCCGGCCGCGGTGTCGCCGACGATGATGCTGGTTCGTCCGGCAAGCAGCATGCGGTACAGCAGCCTGCTTTCGGTCGCACTTTTGTCCAGGTTATTGAAACCCAGCGATTGCAACGTCTGCGGCACCAGGCCCGCGTGCCGCGTGGTGATCTGCGGAGCGCGCAGCAGTTGTTCGAGAGAGTTGATCGGCGGCGAGCCGGCCAGTTGGTAGGCGTGGATGGATTCCTCAACGATCGGGCCGACCCATTTATACAATGGCTCACGCTCCGGTGTGCGGAACAGCGAATACATGATGGTCTTGGGCCGGTTCTTCAGGATCTGCGTGGCGCGCATGCTGGGTTGCACCGACATCTCGAAATGATCGCCAGTCAGCGCCATGATGGCCCGGACGATTTCCGTGGTCATGCCGGTGAGCCGATGGTTCTCCACATAGTTGTAGGGTGCCCATTCCTCGGTGACGACCTGATATTGCCCGTGTGCGGTCGCCGGGCCGAGCAACAGGCTGAGCAGCACTGCGGCAGGCATCGAATACTTCACGTGTTCTCCTGATCAACGGTTCGCTGTTGCTGGCGAACCCAAGACAAGCATAGACCCAAACACGTGCCGGGCATCGGCGGCTGCTTCGTTATGCGAGCAATGCCTCAGTTCATTGTCGCAAGCGTGGCCGGTAGCAACTTTTACATTCCATCGCTGATAAAGTGGGCGCCCCGCCAAGACAGCGGCAGCATAAGCAACGCAAAACAGGATTGAACGCTTGAACGAACAGACATTGTCCATGCGCCTTGAACGCGTGGCGGGGCTCGTGCCGACAGGGGCGCGCCTGGCCGATATCGGCTCGGACCATGGCTATCTCCCGGTGGCGTTGATCAAGCGTGGGGTGATCGCGGCGGCGGTGGCGGTAGAGGTGGCGTTGACGCCGTTCCGCGCGGCTGAGCGCACCGTGCGTGAAAGCGGCCTGGACGAATGGATCAGCGTGCGCCTGGCCGACGGCCTGGCGGCGATCGAACCGGCGGACGGCATCACGGCGATCAGTCTGTGCGGCATGGGCGGCGAGACGATTCGCGACATTCTTGACAGCGGCAAGTGTCGCCTGAGCGGTCGGGAACGCCTGATCCTCCAGCCCAATGGCGGCGAGCAGCCCTTGCGCCAATGGCTGATGGACAACGACTACCGCATCCTGTGCGAAGACGTATTGCGGGAAAACCGCTTCTACTACGAAATCATCGTCGCCGAGCGTGACGGGCCGGTGATGTACAGCGCCGAGGAGCTGTACTTCGGCCCGCTGCAAATGCAGGCCCGCAGCCCGGTATTCCTGGCCAAGTGGCAACGCATGCTGCGCCTCAAGCACAAGACCCTGGCCAATTTCGCCCAGGCGCAGCAGGCCCTGGCTGAAGAAAAAGTACAAGAGCTCGCGCGGCAGGTGCGGTGGATCAACGAGCTGCTGGCGTGAGCCCAGCGAATCTCGATGACGTCCCCGATCCAATCGGCTAACGGTCCGCCGCGTCCTGTTTCAACACCAGCAACCGATAGACGCCGCCGTCATTTTCGATCCCATGGGTGTCATGGGTGAAGCCAGGGAATGACCGGTCAAAACTCTCCAGAGCCTTCAGGTAAGCCAGCAAGGGTCCGTCTGATGGGCCAGCATTTTCCCCTGGCATCAACAGGGGGATGCCCGGTGGATACGGCACGATCCCCGTTGCCGCGATCCGACCGGCGGCCTCGTCCAGCGTCACCTGCTCGATTTCGTTTCTGACCAGTTTTTCGTAGGCCTCCACGGGGCTGAACTGCGCTTGCGGCAGCGTGCCGAAAGCCTTGGCCATGGCTGCGGTGGTCTTGGTTTTTTTCATGGCGGCGAAGATCTCTTCGGCCAGGTCCTTGAGCCCCATGCCGGCATAGCGCTGTTGGTTGGCGCTCAACAGGTCGGGCAGGCACAGCTCCAGTTCGAGGTTGGCGTCGTAGTCACGCTTGAAGTCGAGCAGGGCGTTCACCAGGGTGCCCCATTTGCCTTTGGTGATGCCGATGGAAAACAGGAACAGGATGGTGAAGTCGGTGGTTTTTTCCACCACGATGCCTTGCGTGCCCAGGTAGGCGCTGAGTACACAGGCCGGGATGCCAAAGTCCAGCAGATTCCCGTCGTCGCCCATGCCAGGGCTCAGGATCGAGACCTTGATCGGATCGAGCATGCAGTAGCCGTCTTCAATGTCGCCGAAGCCGTGCCAGACCTCATTGGGGTGCAGCACCCAGCAACCAGGATCGGCCTTGAGCCGCGCTGGATCGACCTCATGGAAGGCGATCGACTGCCCGTCCACTTGCACCATCGGCGGCTGCCAGCACGAGAAGAACCAATCGTCGTGACTGAACATCTCGCTCTGCATATGGGAAATGACCTGCCGGAAGGCGACAGCTTCTTCGATCGCCTCGCTGGTGAGGATCTGCCCGCTGGGCGCCTCCATCATCGCCGAGCTGACATCGCACGAGGCCATGATCGCGTAGTTGGGCGAGGTCGAGGCGTGCATCATGTACGACTCGTTGAAGCGCCCGTGGGGAATCGGATTACGGCCATTGCGCACGTGGATCATCGACGCCTGGGACAGCGCAGCCAGCAGCTTGTGAGTGGACTGGGTGGCGAACACGGTCGGTTTCGACGGGTCGTGGTCGTCCGGGCTGCCGTGCATCGCAAAGCGGTCCTTGTACAGCGGGTTGAAGCGCGCGTAGCCATACCAGGCTTCGTCGAAGTGCAAGCGATCGACGCTTTGCCCCAACAGTTCCTCGACGCGGGTGACGTTGTAGGTCAGGCCGTCGTAGGTGGAATTGGTGATAATCGCGTGCACGGGTGTCGGGTCGATGTCGCTCTTGACCAACGGATTGCTGGCTATGGCGGCCTTCACGCCCTCGGCGCTGAGGGTCTGCGGCAGGATCGGGCCGATGATGCCGAAGCGGTTGCGAGTCGGCACCAGGTAGGTCGGAATTGCCCCGGACAGCGTCATCGCATGCTCGGCGGATTTGTGACAGTTGCGGTCGCACAAGGCGATCTGGTCCCGCGTCACGCTGGCCATCAGGATCACGCGGTTGGACATCGATGACCCGTTGGTGACGTAGTAGGTGCGATGGGCGCCGAAGACCTTGGCGGCATAACGCTCGCCTTGCCCGATGGGGCCGCTGTGGTCGAGCAGCGAACCCAGCTCGCCGACGGAGATGGACAGGTCCGAGCGCAGCAGGTTTTCCCCGAAGAATTCATAGAATGCCCGGCCCGCCGTGCTTTTCAGAAAGGCCGTGCCGCCGGCGTGGCCCGGCGTGTGCCATGAATATTCGTAGCTGCGGGCAAATTTCAGCAGGGCGCCGAACATCGGTGGCAACACTGCCTGGCGATAACGTTCGATCGCCGCCAGGATCCGCCCGCTCAGGAACCGGCTGGTGTCCTCGGGCAGCCAGATGAAGTCGTCGGCGTGTTGCATGACGATCAACGGCACGTTGGACGCGGTGCTGCGATCACTGATCAGGAACACCGGCACGCGGGTGTTGCGCTCGCGCAGGGCGGTCAGCAGGTCGATGCATTCGCGATGGTCTTCGCTGGTGTCTATTTCCCAGCTGAGCAGCACGCACTGGATGGCCGGGTCGGAACTGAGGATCGACTTGGCATCGCTCAGGGTCTCGGAAGTCAGCACACTGACGGCGCGATCCTCTACGTCACTGATCAGCTGGATCAGGGCCCGGCCGAATACGCTGCGCTTGTCGGGTGCGTTGGAGACGAGCAGGGCCAGCATCCCCAATAGATTTCGATGTTCCGTCATGGCAATGCCTCCAGGTTAGCCGGCTTCAAGTGGTTGACGGGAATGGGCTCGCCAACGATGTGCTGCGCCGCGACGGTCTGGGTCGGTACGCTGTTGTTCATGGCCTCCAGGCGGATCAGGCGGGTATTGACGTAACCGAACAGCGTGTAGCCGACGATGACCGCCACGCCGCCGAGCATCAGCGCTTGTTCGCCCGAGCTGTAGAGCGCCAGGTAACTGTAGGCCGCGGCGATGCCTGCGACGATATTGGTGACCAGAGCCTTGTTCGCCGGGACATTGGAAACCTTCTGCAGGGTCACCAGCGTCGCCATGGAGAGAATGTACGGCACCAGGTTGGTCACCACGGCGAGGTTCACCAGCGTATCGAACTGCTTGGCGAGGTCGGGACTGATGGTCAGCAGCGCCATCGCCGTCTGCATCGCCAGCAGGATCAACATGCTGATGATCGGCACGCCATGCTTGTTGGCCTTGGCGAAGATCGGCAAGAAGTAACCCGTGTCCGCCGAACTCTTGAACACCTGGGCGACGGTGAACTGCCAACCGAGCAGGGAGCCGACGCACGCCAGCACCATCAGCCCCATGACGATGTTGCCCACCAGGGGCGTGAACATCTTGGCGAACACCAGGCCGAACGGCGCGATGGAGGACACCAGCTCGGCGTTGTCGACGATACCGGCGATGACGTTGGTCGAGACGATGTAGATCACAGCGGCGCCGAGCGTCCCGCCGAGAACGGCGATCGGCACGTTCTTCTCGGGGTTCTCCACCGCGTCACCGTTGGCGCACGCCGACTCCAGGCCCAGGAAAGCCCAGAGCGTGATTGCCACCGATGCGCCAGCCGCTTCGTACCAGGGTTTATCGTGAGGGTTCCAACCGGCCGCATAGACATTGCTGTCGAACCAGAACCAACCAATAGTCGACACCAGCACCACCGGGGCAATGACGCCCCATACGGTCACGGCACCGATCTTGCCGGTAACGCTTGCGCCGCCGAAATTGGCGAAGGTGGTCAGCCACAACAAGGCGATGGTTGCCAGGCCGACTTGCAGCGAGTCGAGCTGGATGCTGAAAAGCGTCTGGATATAGCCGACGGCCGTGATGCTGATCGCCACGTTGGCAATCAGCAGCGATAGGCCATAGGTGTAGTTGGTGATGTAGTTGCCGGATTTGCCAAAGGTGTATTCGGCGTATCCGCCCATGCCGCCGGTCTTTCGACTGAGCATGCCGCAGCGGGCGAACGCGTAGGCCAGCGCCAGGGAGCCCGTGGCGGTGATCAACCAGGAGAGGATGGAGATGCCGCCGACTTCGGCGAGCTTGGTGGGTAACAGGACAATGCCGGATCCCAGCATGTTGACGGCGGTCAGCATGGTGAGCTGCCCCACGCTCATTTTCTTGGCGGCTGACATTCCCTTGCCTCACATACTGAAAGTGACGGGGTTAAGTCATAGCAGAGGATCTCCAGTAAGCAAGAATCGCTCGCATCGCGATCACCCTATCTATCGAATAACCCGTGGCGAGGGAGCTTGCTCCCGCTGGCCGGCGAAGCCGTCCCCGGCAGTCTTCGGGCAGACCGCGTCGGCTGTTTGCGACTGCTGCGCAGCCGAGCGGGAGCAAGCTCCCTCGCCACGGTGGGTGTGAGGATCAGCCGTCGAGCAAGGTCATCACCTCGGCACTGTAGCGCTCGCCGGCCACGGCGCCTTCGGGGGCGAAAATGGCGTCCAGATGATTCAAGTCATCGCTGCTCAGGAAAACGCTGGCGGCGGCGACGTTGCTTTCCAGGTATCGACGTTGCTTGGTGCCCGGGATCGCGGTGACATTGCTTCCCTGGGCCAGTACCCAGCCCAAGGCCAGTTGCGCGGCGCTGATGTGCTTGTCCTCGGCCATGGCCCGGACTCGTTCGACCAGGGCGAGGTTGCGATAGAAGTTGTCGGCCTCGAAACGCGGATTGAAGCGCCGATAGTCGTCGGCGGCAAAGTCCTCCGGCGTCTTCAACTCGCCCGTCAGGAAACCACGCCCCAACGGGCTGTAGGCGACAAAAGCGATTCCCAGGCGTCGGCAGGTTTCGAGCACGCCGTTGTGTTCCGGCTCCCTGGACCACAACGAATATTCGCTTTGCACCGCCGCCAGGGGATGCACGGCATGGGCCCGCTCGATTGTCTCGGCGCTGGCTTCCGAAATGCCGATGTGGCGAACCTTGCCGGCCTTGACCAATTCGGCCATGGCGCCAATCGTTTCTTCCACCGGCACCTGAGGGTCGATTCGGTGTTGATAGTAAAGATCCAGGTAATCGGTTCCGAGCCGCTTGAGGCTGCCGTCGATCGATTGCCGGACGTACTCCGGGCGACCATCGACGCCCCGGGCATGTGGATCGTCGCTGCGAACCAGGCCGAACTTGCTCGCCAGAAAAATCCCATCGCGCTTGCCGCGCAACGCCTGTCCCACCAATTGCTCGTTGGTGTGCGGCCCGTACATGTCCGCAGTGTCGAAGTGTGTTACGCCCAGTTCGACGGCGCGGTGGAGCGTGGCGATTGCCTCTCGCTCATCCGCGCCGGTGGTGTAGAAATCCGACATGCCCATGCAGCCCAGGCCGATGGCGCTGACGTGTGGGCCTTGATGGCCAAGTTGGCGGGTGATCATAAGAGTGTTCCTTTTGGGTTGAGATGACCGGATCAGTCTCCTTAAATTGGTTTTATGGATAAAGCTGGTGATTTTGGTTTAACTATTCGTGATTTCTAAACAGTGAGCCGAATAATGGACCGATTACAGGCAATGCAAGTGTTCCGACGCATCGTCGAGCTGGGCGGTTTTGGCAGGGCGGCCGATGACCTGGGGCTGCCCAGGGCCACCGTCAGCTTGTTGATCCAGCAATTGGAAAGCCACTTGGGCGTGCAGTTGTTGCAGCGCACCACCCGGCAAGTGCGTGCCACCCTCGACGGCGAAGCTTATTACCAGCGCTGCGGCCACTTGTTGGAAGAACTGGACGACCTGGAAAACTCGCTCTCCACGCAACGGAGCCAACCCCGGGGCACCTTGCGCGTGGACATGCCGATCGCCTTCGGCTGCACTTGGATCGTGCCGAACCTGGCGGACTTCTATCGACGCTATCCGCAGTTGCAACTGGACCTTGGTTTCCATGATCGGCAAGTACATCTGCAACGCGAGGGGGTCGATTGCGCCATCCGGGCCGGCAATATCGTCGACCAGGCGCTGGTGGCGCGGCCGATCGTGCGGCTGCATCAAGTGACCTGCGCCAGCCCGCAGTACCTGGCTCGCGAGGGCACGCCACGGCGACCTGAAGAATTGTCCGGGCACCGCGCCGTTGGCTTCGCGTCCGGCAATGGACGTTTTTTTCCGTTCGAGTTCGAGGCAGCGGGGCAGGTGCGAGAGCTGAACATGCCTTCGGAACTGACCGTCAACAATGCCGACGCCTACGTGACGGCCTGCGAAGCGGGACTCGGCTTGATTCAGGCGCCGCGTTATCACGTGCAGCGGCAGTTGGCAGAAGGGCGCTTGGTGCAAGTGTTGACGGAACATCCAGTGCCGTCATGGCCGATTTCGGTGGTCTATCCGCCCCATCGGCAACTGTCGCCCCGGGTGCGGGTGTTTATCGACTGGGTGATCGAGTTGCTCCATGGCGAAGCGGATGCCCAAGGCGAGTTGATGATGAAGGTGTAAGGCTTGGAAAAGCACGGCGCTGCGTTGCGCTGATGGGATCCAAGACTGGCGAAGCCGCCATGAATGGCTATTTTGTAAGGTGCGAAAATTTTCTGGAGTGTCTCATCGACACATGAGGTTCAGCATGGACAACGCACACAGCAATGCAGGATTGGCCCCACGAGCAGGCACCGGGAAGACCTTCGTCGACCTTGACGGCTACAACGACACCAAGAAAATCGCGGTGGCCCCGGACGGCACGATATGGCTGGCGGGCATGACAAAGGTAGAAAAGGATTGGGAGTACGAAGGCTACCGGACCTCCCTGATGCGCTTCAATGCCGACGGCACCCTCGATACGACCTTCAGCGACGACGGCAAGACGCAGCTCCCTCACGATATTTTCCCAGGGGAAGGCTACAGTGCGGCCGTGCAGCCAGACGGGAAGTATCTGCTCGTCTACCCACAATTCACGTCCGGCATCGCCATGATCCGGCTCAATACCGACGGCACGGTGGACCAGGGGTTTGGTGTCAACGGTAAGGCCATCGTGCCGGGGTCCTGGGGCGATTATGCCAGTGCCACGGTACAGCCTGACGGCAAGATCCTGGTGTCGAATCAGGACAGCTACGAGAGTCTGTTTTCGGTCAGTCGCCTCAATGCCGACGGAACGCTTGACTCGACCTTCAATGGCGGCAACGCCATCCAATTCAATATCCCGAACATGGGCGCGCTGGAAGGGTACGGATTCACCCTGCAAGCGGATGGCAAATTGCTGGTGCCGGGTTACAACGGCGAGATGGTGGTCGCGCGCTTGAATGCAGACGGCAGCCTGGACAGCAGTTTCGGCACGGACGGCCTGGTCGATACGCAGGTGGCGGGCCTTGCAGCCTCGGTCACCGTCCAGGCCGATGGCAAGATCCTGTTGGCCGGTGGCGGCGAACAAAATGGCAGCGGTTTTGATTTCAAGATCATCAGGCTGAACCAGGACGGCACTCTGGACACAAGTTTCGGCAACGCTGGCGTCGCGGTGATCGACCTGACCGGTGATCGGGACATGGCTCGGGACATTACCGTTCTGGCGGACGGGAAAATCCTGGTGGCGGGGCAGAGCACCTATTTCGGCAACGCTGATTTCAGCCTTATCCGGCTCAACCCTGATGGTACGCTCGATACCACCTTCGGCGCACTTGACGGTGTGTTGCCGGGCATCGATGGAGGGCGGGGCGATGACGTCCTGTCAGGCACCTATGTCCCGGAACGACTCAGCGGCCATGACGGTGCCGACTTGCTTGATGGCGCTGGGCAACGGGACGTGCTGGAGGGCGGAGCCGGTGCCGATGTCTTCCGGGTCAGTACGATCGGCGACAGTTACCGCACCGACAACCAGGCCGTCAGCGATCGAATCGTCGACTTCGACGCCGATCTGGATCGGATCGATTTGACGTCGCTGGGGTTCAGCGGGTTCGGCAACGGATTGGATGGAACCCTGGCGGTGCACGTCAACGAGGCCGGAACGCGAACCTATCTGAAAAGCTTCGACGCGGACGGGCGGGGGCATCGTTTCGAATTGGTCCTGGATGGCGACGTGGCTCAGGCCCTCGATGAAACCAACGTGGTATTCGCGCCGCACCTGATCCAGGGGACCGAGTCAGCCGACCGACTGATGGGTTCGGTGGTCGGTGACCAGATTGTCGCCGGCGCCGGTAACGATGTCGTTTCGGGCGGCAATGGGCACGATGTCATCGACGGCGGGCTGGGACGCGACGTGCTCAGCGGCGGCGAGGGTTGGGATGTTTTCCGCTTCGATGCTCTCGATGACAGCTTTCGCACGGCCGACGGCAATTTCCAGGATCGGATCATCGACTTCGATCCGCTCACGGACAAGATCGACGTGTCGGCGTTGGGCTTCACCGAGTTCTGGAGCGGCTATAACAAAACGCTGCAAGCGGTCGTCAGTGAAGACGGCCAGCGGACCTACCTGAAAAGCTATGAGGCCGATGACGAGGGGCGCCGATTCGAGGTCACCCTGGAGGGGAATGTGGCAGCGCAACTGAGCGACAAGAACTTTATCTTCGCTTCAGGTGACGAGCCCTTTGCGCAACTGCAACTCTTGGGCGTCGCGGCCCCGGAACAGTTCGGGTAGACGGTCTGCCTGCGAGTAAAAATGTCGGAACTAACGCGCTCCCGACACGATCCTTTTCCAAGGCGTATCACCGCGACCGAAAAGGAGTTGTCATGACCGTTACCGCCCATCCTATCTACCGAAGCACGCCGGGACCGCTCCATGCGGTCCTGCTTGCCGGCACGGTTCCACTGTTTCTCGGGGGCCTGCTCAGCGACATCGCTTACTACAAGACCTACCAGATCCAATGGAGCAATTTCGCCTCCTGGTTGATTGCCGGTGGGTTGCTGTTTTGTGGGCTGGCGTTGGTGTTCGCGCTGGTCAATCTGATTCGCGCGGACCACAAGGCCGGTCGTCCGGTAGGCTATTTCCTGTTGTTGCTCGTCACCTGGGTGCTGGGGCTGATCAACGCCTTCGAGCACGCCAAGGACGCCTGGGCCGCGATGCCCCAGGGCCTGGCATTGTCCGTCGTCGTGACCTTGCTGGCCTGCGTGGCGGCATGGGTCGGGCTGACCAACCTGCGTTCGGGAGGTGAGCAATGAACCCTCGCATCCCATTGACGGCCTTGAGCATGGCCCTGCTGTTGAGCGGTTGCGGAGGCGAAGGGGACGCCACGCAAGCGCGCGGTCCGGACCCGAAGTTGCCGGAGCCCCAGCGTAGCCTCCTGCCCAGCATGAAAATCGCCGAGCCGGTGGCTTGGGGTGACCAGAAGCCTACGGTGCCGCAAGGCTACGACATCACCGCCATCGCCACCGACCTGAAAATACCGCGCCAGACCCTCGTCTTGCCCAACGGCGATATCCTGGTGGCCGAAGGCAGAGGCGGAAATGCACCGAAGTTGAAGCCCAAGGATGTGATCGCCAGCGTCATCAAGGCGAAGGGCAACACGCAGGTCAAGGGCGGTAACCGCCTGACCCTGTTGCGCGACGCCGATGGCGATGGCACTTACGAGCTCAAGACTGTCTTCGCCGAAAACCTCAACGCGCCCTATGGGCTGGCGTTTGCCGACGGCAAGCTGTACGTGGCGAACCAGGATGCGCTGGTCCGCTTCGACTACCAGGAGGGCCAGACCAAGGCCAGCGGGGCGCCTGTCAAGGTCACTGATCTACCGTCGGCGATCAACCATCACTGGACCAAGGCGTTGGCCATCAGCCCCGACGGGCGCTCGCTGTATGTCGGTATCGGTTCCAACAGCAACGTCACCGAGCGCGGCATGGAAGTCGAGATCGACCGAGCGATGGTCTGGCAGATCGACGCCGAGACGGGCGCCCACAAGCCTTATGCGACCGGCCTGCGCAACCCGACGGCGTTGAAGGTCGAACCTGGTTCCGGGCAGTTGTGGGCGGTGGTCAACGAGCGGGACGAGTTAGGGCCGGACCTGGTGCCGGATTACCTGACTTCCGTGCGCGAAGGCGCGTTCTACGGGTGGCCCTATAGCTATTGGGGGCAGAACGTCGATTCACGGGCGCAGCCGCAGGATCCGCAAAAAGTCGCCGCTGCGGTCAAGCCCGACTACAGCCTGGGGTCCCACGTCGCCGCCCTGGGTGTCGATTTTTCCATTCCGGCCATGGGCGAACAGTTCGCCGAAGGGGCGTTCGTGGGTGAGCACGGCAGTTGGAACCGTGACCAGCCTGTGGGCTACAAGGTGATCTTCGTGCCGTTCAGCAACGGGCGGCCCGCCGGTGAGCCGGTGGATTTCGCGACTGGCTTTCGCGGGTCCGATGGCAAGACCCGGGGGCGGCCAGTGGGTGTGACGGTCGATCCTCGGGGTGCCTTGATCATCGCCGACGACCTGGCGAACACGGTCTGGCGTGTAACCCGCAAGCCATGATCCCCAAGCCCGGGGCGGATGGTCGTCCCGGGCAACCTCCATGACTGACTAAGCGGAAACACTGTTCGACCGGTTTTTTGCGCCTTCAGAACGGGCCCAGTTTGAGTGGGTACTGGATGACGATGTACAGCCTGTCGATGTCATCGCCGGCCTGGGCGCTGTTGGCGCGATGGGTGACGTGGGACAGCTGCAACGACAAGTCCTTGGCCGGGCCTGACGGCACGAGATAGCGCAGGTCGATGTCGCGTTCCCAATGTCGGCCGCCGTCTCCCTGCTGCGGGACGTAGTTGCCGATGTTGCCGTCGTACGGGTTGTAGGCGCCGCCCCGGGGAGCATGGCTGCCATCTATCCCGCGCCCCGTCACGTAGCGGGCCATGAAGCTCAGGCCGGGAACGCCCATGGCGCCCAGGTCAAGGTCGTAGCGTGCCTGCCAGGAGCGTTCGCCCGGGCCATTGAAGTCGGCATATTTGATCGAATTGGCCAAGTAGATGGAGTCGCCGCCGACGAAGTCGAAAGGCGTGTCGCCGCGGACTTTCTGATAGGCCAGGGTGAATGCCTGGGCCTCGCGTCGGTATTTACCCGCGAGGCTGAATGCCCTGTTGTCGATGGCCCCGGCACTGGCTTTGCCGTGGTCGCGGGTGTAATACAGGTTGCCATCAAGGAACAGGTCGCCAGCGGTTGCGTGCAGATTGCCGTAGTACTGGCGCCAGGTGTCGCTCAGTTCGGAGGCGTAGAGCGCGCCGCCCACTCGCTGGCCGCTGAAAAGATCGGCACCGATGAAATCGATGCTGGCGTGTCGGGTGGTTGCCCCGTAGCCAGAAAAATCTCCCTTGGCGGTGGACGCATCCTGATTCTTGAACGCGCTGAAATGACCGGCCTGGAGATCGACCCCGTCGATTTCCCGACTGGTGAGGAGTGCGCCGCTGGCGTATTCCGGTTGCAGGCGTTTGTCCGCAGTGTCGAATACCGGCGTCGCCACGGTCATTTCGCCCAGTGCCAGGGTGGTCCGCGACAGGTTGAATTTCAGCGTGCCGCCGGCGCTGGAATATTGATCCTCGCTACGGCCGTCGCTGTCCAGCGGCAGCAATCCCGTTCCGGCGTGGCCCTTGCCGCCGTCCAGTTTCAAGCCCAGGAACCCGTGGGCGTCGATGCCTACGCCGAGGATGCCGGGGGTGAAGCCAGACTCGAACGTGGCGATGAATCCTTGCGCCCATTCCTTCTTGTAGCTTTGGCCCGCCGGGGTAGGGGACCGGTAGTCACTGTTGAGGTAAAAGTTGCGGCTCAGTACCTCCAGCGACGCCCCTTCCAAGAGGCCGGGCGCCGCCAGTGCTGGGGCGTTTGCTGTCAGCAGGGCGAGGAACCAGAGCGGCTGCAGCGTAAACGTCGCTTGCCCGGGGGCGATCAGGTTTTTCATGACAGGCGACATGGATGATTTCCAGATAACAGAGGCTCGCGCGATCACCCAGGCTCCCCCGCGTGCAGTAACGTGCGCAGCATGCGGGATCGCCAGGCGAACGGACTGATGCCTTCGCTATGGGTGAAGATGTGGCAGAAGTGCGCCTGGTCGCAAAAGCCGCATTCCTGGCTGATTTGCGTGAGGGTCAGGTCGGTGGTCTGCATCAGGCGCTTGGCGCGCATGATGCGCTGGCCCCTGATCCAGGCTTGAGGGGACTGACCGGTGCTGGCCTTGAACGCTCGGGAAAAGTGACTACGGGAAAGGGCGCACGCCTCGGCCAGCCGGGCTATTGCCAATGGTTCACCGAGGCCGTCGAAGATCATTTTCTTGACCAGGCTTTCACGCCAGGGCGAAAGGCCGCCGTGGTTGGATTTTTGCAACGGCGTAAGGGGCGTCCTGACGGCGCTGAGCGATGGATGAGCCATGACATGAATTCCGTGCCAGCGGGAAGCACGTCGATGTGCAGCGCTCTGGCGCGCGTCCCGCTTTAGAAGGTCTGCAGAGAGCCTCCATTTTTGGTGACGCCGCGCGCGGGTGCGAGTTAATCGTTGTTAATTACGTTCAGACAATCGAATGAACGCCTGATTTGACCCACCGGTCATACGATAACGGACCCGACAGCACTCCAGAAAGCCGCGCCCGTGCCGACTCAAGGGTATTGCCTATAGTTTCTGCTTCACAAGGACGCCCGCTGACGCGACGGAACACAGATCATGACCCAATCTTCTTCCCATCCCAACTTCAAGTCCCTTGGCTGCGCCGAGTGTCGTGACCACGAGGCGCTGGGGTTCGAATTCACCATGGCGTTCCAACCCATCTTCAATGTCCGCACGCGCCAGGCGTTTGCGTACGAGGCGTTGGTCCGAGGCCTGAAGGGTGAGTCGGCCGGCCATATCCTGGGGCTGGTGAACGACAGCAACCGCTACCGATTCGACCAGGCCTGTCGCGTGAAGGCCATCGAAGAAGCCGCTCGGCTGGGTATCCTGGAGATTCCCGGTTGCCTGCTCAGCATCAACTTCCTGCCCAACGCCGTTTACCGGGCCGAAACCTGCATTCGCGCAACCCTGGAGGCTGCGCGTCAGACCGGCTTTCCGCCAGACAGGCTGATGTTCGAAGTGACGGAAGGCGAGCGTGTCGACGACCCGGATCACTTGAAATCGATTTTCATGGAATACGAGCGCCAGGGCTTCACCACAGCCATCGATGATTTCGGGTCTGGCTACTCAGGGCTCAACCTGTTGGCGCTGTTCCAACCCCAGGTGCTGAAAATCGACATGGCGCTGACCCGAGGCATCGATCACGATCCGGTCAAGCGTGCCATCGTCGAGGGGATCATCCTGGTCGCCAACCGGCTGGGGATTACCATCATTGCCGAGGGCGTCGAGACGCGCGAAGAGAGCGCTACGCTGCTGGCGATGGGCATCGAGTTGATGCAAGGATTTCTTTATGCGCGGCCCGAAATCGGCCGGCTGGCGGTCGGAAGCTTTGATTAACCGATAGCTTAAAGCAATGGTGACGCAGGCCTCACCGGGGTGGGCCTGCTTTTACCAGGGCGGTGCTGTTGTGGTTACAACGGCGGAGTCCGCGGCGGGATCATCCGTTTCGATCCCAGCGACTCGAACGCCGAAGCCAGCTGCAACAGCTTTGAATCGTCATAGGCTCGGCCGGCGAACGTCAGGCCGACAGGCATGCCGATGTCTGCCATGACGCCCATCGGCACGGTGACGGTGGGCACGCCCAGGTGGCGGATGGCGAGGTTGCCGTTGGCGACCCAGACCCCATTGCTCCAGGCGATGTCGGCCGAGGCTGGATTGACGTCCGCGTCCGCTGGGCCGATGTCGGCCACCGTGGGGAAGATCACCGCATCGAGGCCCAGGCGCGCCATCCAATCTTCCAAGTCGATCCGGCGCGTCTCTTCGAGACCTCGCAAGCCATCAGGCAAGGTAGGAATCTGGTCCCACGGCGTGATTCCGCGCAGGGCCATCTTCACGTACTCGTCCATGCCGGCGGCAAGGTCATCCTCGCGGTTGGGCAGGGTGCCAGGGTCGTGGGGGAAAATCAGCGGTCCGTCGACGTCGGCCAGGCGATTGAGTTTCGGATCACCGTTGGCCCGCAGGAAATCATCGAATGCCCAGGCCGATAGATCCCACAATTCGTGGTGCAGGAACTCCTTGGACACCAGGCCGCGGGTGAACACGGTCGGCGCGCCAGGGCGATCACCCTCGCAGTTGGATACCAACGGGAAATCCACCTCGATCACCTCGGCGCCCTGGGCTTGCAGAGCCTTGCGCGCTTCTTCCCAAAGAGCGATCACCGACGGGCGCGTGATGATGCGCTGGCCGGTCGGGCCACCGATCCCTGGCTTTTCGGCCGTGCCCGCCTCGGGGTCGGCGTTGATGTACATGCGCGGGACCCCAAAGCGCACGCCGGCCAGCACCTGCGGTTTGGCGGCAAGGCTTTGGTAGGACGCGGGACGAACGGAATCGACGGAGGGAATCGGCACCCAGGGTTGCAGGCGCCACAGGTCTCCGCGGGTGTCGGGGTCATTGGCCACCACCACGTCAAGCACTTCGAGCAGGTCGGCCATGGTCCTGGCGAAGGGCACGACAACGTCCATGGTCGGCGTCAACGGCCAATTGCCGCGCACCGAGATCACTCCCCGCGAAGGCGTGTAGGCGCACAGCCCGTTGTTGGACGCGGGGCCGCGTCCGCTGGACCAGGTTTCTTCGGCGAGGCCAAAGGCGGCAAAGCTGGCGGCGGTGGCGGTGCCCGCACCGTTGGACGAGCCGGAGGCAAAGGGCGCGGTGAGGTAGTCACCGTTGTACGGGCTTTCGGCGCGGCCATACACGCCGCGTTGCATGCCGCCGTTCGCCATCGGCGGCATGTTGGTCTTGCCCAGGCAAATGGCCCCGGCGGCGCGCAGCCGCTCGACAGTGAAGGCGTCGCGATAGGCAACCAGGTCCTTGAAGGCCGGGCTGCCAGAGGCAGCGGTCAGGCCCTTCACCAGGTAACTGTCCTTGGCCGTGTAAGGAATGCCGTCGAGCGGGCCCAGTGTCTGGCCCTTGGCCCGACGGGTATCCGACGCCTTCGCCTCTTGCAGCGCGTCGGGGTTGCGAACCACCACGGCGTTGAGGGCCGTGGGCGTTTCGGGGCCGTCGTAGGCGTCGATTCGGGCAAGGTAGGCCTGGACCAGTTCGACCGCCGTGGTCTGGCCGGATTCGAGCGCAGCCCGGAGTTGGGCGATGGAGACTTCGGTGATTTCAATCATGCGATGACCGCTGCGGCTGGCGAATGACGTGATGCGAGGCTTGGTTCGAACGAAGTTCGGGTGGCTTCACGTCTTTCAAAATGGGTTCTGATATCGGTTGCAGACTTTACTACGAGAGCGCCAGCCATTCACGAGGAATGTCCCGTGGCGTGGCAGCCGTTGTCACTGACCGTCCGAGGGGACGTGCGGTAATCGAGCGTTCTTGACAACAGACTCGTGGGCGCGAATAATTCCGCCTAAATTCATATAGATGACTAGATAACAAGGTAGATAACGTCTGATGAACCCACTCCCCAGCGATGCCCGCTTGCCGCTCTATCAACGTTTGCGCGACCAATTGGCCGAGCAGATTGCCAACAATCGCTGGCGTCCGGGGGAGGCGATTCCCACCGAGGCGGCGCTTTCAGCCGAATACCAACTGTCCACCGGGACGGTGCGCAAGGCGATCGATGCGTTGGTCAGCGAAGGCGTCCTGGAGCGTCAGCAGGGCCGAGGCACCTTCATTCGTCGCCCCCAGTTCCAGTCGTCGTTGTTTCGTTTCTTCCGTTTTCAGTCCGCGTCCGGGGAGCGCCGGGTTCCAGAGAGCCGCATCTTGTCGGTAGAGCCGGTGGCGGCGCCGTCAGCCGTGGCCCAGGCGTTGGGGCTGCCAGTGGAGGCGGCGGTGATTCGTATCGTGCGGGTGCGTCTGCTGGACGTCGAGCCCGTGCTCGCCGAAGAGATCTGGCTGCCTCGCAGCCGATTCCAGCCATTGCTGGAAATCGACCTGAACCACAAAGGCCCGTTGCTTTATCCCATCTATGAAGAGACCTGCGGGCAGGTTGTCGCTTATGCGCAGGAAACCCTCACCGCCGAGTCAGTCAACGACGTGCATGCCCGCTTGTTGCAAGTGCCGGTCAATAGCCCGGTGGTGGTAATCGAGCGCCTGGCCCGTGATTACGCGGGCAACCCGCTGGAGTGGCGACGTTCGCGCGGGCATGCCGAGCATTTCCGCTACAGCGTAGAGATTCGTTGACCTCACCGGGTTAGCGGATCGTCCGGCAGCAAATACCGCTGCCCTTGCCGTTTTTGTTTTTCCTGACTGGCCTTGCAGCGGCACGGTTCGCGCTCGGCTGCCTTTCGTTCCACCTACAAGGATAAAAATCATGTTCAGTTGGTATCGGCAAATCACCTCCCGGGAGCGTAAGACGTTCTGGGCCTGTTTCGGCGGATGGTCCCTCGACGCGCTGGAAGTCCAGATGTTCGGCCTGGCGATCCCGGCGCTGATCGCCGCGTTCGCCTTGTCCAAAGGTGATGCGGGGCTGATCAGCGGGGTCACGCTGGTGACCTCGGCCCTGGGTGGCTGGGTGGGCGGGACGCTGTCGGATCGCTACGGGCGGGTGCGCACGCTGCAGTGGATGATCCTGTGGTTTTCGTTCTTCACCTTCCTGTCGGCGTTCGTCACAGGCTTCCATCAATTGTTGATCGTCAAGGCCCTGCAAGGCTTCGGGATCGGTGGCGAATGGGCCGCCGGCGCGGTGCTGATGGCCGAGACGATCAATCCGAAATACCGCGGCAAAGTCATGGGCACGGTGCAGAGTGCCTGGGCGGTGGGCTGGGGGTTGGCGGTGGGCGTCTTTACGCTGATCTATTCCCTGGTGCCGCAGGACATGGCCTGGCGGGTGATGTTCATCGTCGGCCTGCTGCCGTCGTTCCTGATCATCTGGGTGCGTCGCAACGTCGAGGAGCCGGACAGCTTCCAACGGCTGCAAAAGGAACAGGCCATTCCCCAGAGTTTTTTCAAGTCCCTGGGCGGTATCTTTCGCCCTGAGTTGATTCGCGTGACATTGTTCGGTGGCTTGCTGGGGCTGGGGGCACACGGCGGTTACCACGCGGTGATGACGTGGCTGCCGACGTTCCTCAAGACCGAACGCAACCTGTCGGTGCTCAACTCCGGCGGCTACCTGGCGGTGATCATCTTCGCCTTCTGGTGTGGCTGTGTGGTCAGCGGGCTGCTGATCGATCGCATCGGCCGGCGCAAGAACATCCTGCTGTTTGCGCTGTGCTGCGTCGTGACGGTGCAGTGCTACGTGTTCCTGCCGCTGACCAATACCCAGATGTTGTTCCTGGGTTTCCCCCTCGGCTTTTTCGCGGCCGGCATTCCGGCCAGTCTCGGGGCGTTTTTCAACGAGTTGTACCCGGCGGATGTGCGCGGCGCCGGTGTCGGCTTTTGCTACAACTTCGGCCGGGTCCTCTCGGCGCTGTTTCCGTTCCTGGTTGGTCATATGAGCGACTCCATGTCCCTGGGGTCGGCCATCGGTATCGACGCCGGCATTGCCTACGGCGTAGCGGTGCTTGCGGCGCTTTGCCTGCCGGAAACCCGAGGCCGCAGCCTTGAGGCCACGGCGCCGCCTGCACCGGACGGAGCGCCTGGCACCGAGAGCGCCCGGGCCTGATCACTGCTTATTTTTGAAAGATGAAGACCAATGGTTGATACCTGCACTACGCCGATCACCGGCATCGACAGCCATGCCCATGTGTTCAGCCGTGAACTGGAGCTGGCTGCGGTGCGGCGCTACACACCGGATTATGACGCCACGCTTGCGCAATACCTGGATCACCTGCGTTCCCACGGCCTGAGCCATGGGGTATTGGTCCAGCCGAGCTTTCTCGGCACCGATAACCGTTACCTGCTGGCCGCCCTCCGGCAGGCACCGGGGCAACTGCGCGGCGTTGTGGTGGTGGAACCCGAGATCAGCCGGACCGTGCTGAATGAAATGGCACGGCTGGGGGTGGTCGGCGTTCGCTTGAACCTGATGGGCAAGGCCGTGCCTGATTTTTGCGAGACAAGGTGGAAAGGCTTCCTGGCGCATCTTGCCGAGTTGGACTGGCACGTGGAACTGCATGCGCCGATCGACCAACTGGCCGGGTTGATCAGCCAACTGATCCCTTTTGGCATCCGCCTGGTGGTCGACCATTTCGGTCGTCCGGATGCCCGTCTGGGCCTCGACCAACCGGGTTTCGCCGAGCTGCTTGAGTTGGGGCTCGGCGGGCAAGTCTGGATGAAGGTCTCGGGCATCTACCGATTGGCGGGGACGGATCGAGAAAATCTCGACTTCGCCCGCTCCGCGTTGGCGATGCTGGAGCAGAGCCTGGGCCCTCATCGGATGGTGTGGGGCAGCGATTGGCCACATACACAACATGAAGGCGTCGTGGGCTTCGACACCGTGGTTCGGCAGTTGCGGGCTTTGCAATGCCCGGCGCCGCTCTTGCGCGCGCTCATGGTGGAAACCCCCCGCACATTATTCAAGTTTTAAGACGCGCCCGCCGGTATGGCGAACTTTCCTGAACTCGTAGGCTGAATAAACATCTAGTATCTATTGCAGCTGCATGAAAAAATCCGCGCCGGCATATTTATAAGGAGTTATCCGGGCCGGGATCACGACTCAGGTTGAAGCCTGAGTCGTTGTGTAGCAGGCATTCAGCCAGGCGGATTGAGGATCAACCATGTCGAATATAGAAGCGTTTCCCACGGGGACGCGCACGCCGAGCGAGTATGAAAGCCTTGTGGCAACGGGCGCCAGCGCACTTGATGCGATTCCTGGCGCGGTGTACCTGTGCGATCACAACGGCTGGCTGGTGCGGCACAACAGCGAGGCGGCCGCCATGTGGGGGCGGACGCCGATTCTGGGGGAGGGCGGTGATCGTTTCTGCGGTTCCTACCGTTTGTTCCTGCCCGACGGCACTCCGCTTGCCTTCGAAGACTGCCCGATGGCCACAGCCCTCGTCACGGGTGAGGCAACGCGCAACCAGGAAGTGTTCATCGAGCGTCCGGATGGGTCGCGATTCATTGCCCTGGTGAATATCAGGCCGTTGAAAGACTCCCAAGGCATCATCCAAGGGGCGATCAACTGCTTCCAGGACATTTCGGCGCAGCATGCCTTGGCCGAAGAGCTACGACGCAAGAATGAGGACCTTGAAGATTTCTTCGAGAACAGCGCCGTGGGCCTCCACATCGTCAGTGGTGAAGGCATCATCCTGCGCGCCAACAAGGCCGAACTGGCCTTGCTGGGTTATTCGCCGGAGGAATACATCGGCCGTAGCATCACCGATTTCCATGCCGACGAGCCGGTCATCAGCGACATCCTGAACAAGCTCGGCAGCGGTCAATGCCTGCAGGATTACCCGGCGCGCCTGAAGGCCAAGGACGGCTCGATCAAGCATGTCACCATCACGTCCAACGGCCGGTTCGAAGAGGGAAAACTGTTCAATACGCGGTGCTTTACGGTGGATATGACCAGTGTCCACGTGGCCGAGACGGCGCGCCAGGAGAGCGACGACAGACTCCTGGCGACTTACCAAGCGGCGACGATCGGCATTGCCGAGTCCGGCGCGGATGGCCGGCTGCTGCGCGTCAATGACGCCCTCTGCAACATGCTGGGCCGCACGCGCGAAGAGCTATTGGAAATGACATTCCTGGACTACACGCACAGGGACAGTACCGACGAGGATGCAGCCCTTTATGCACGCCAGGTGGCGGGTGAACTGGACAATTACGTGCTGCGCAAGCGCGCCTTCAAGCCCGATGGCGAGACCGTCTACCTGGACATCCACAGCTCGTCCGTGCGCGACGCCAACGGCGCGTTTCGGTATGGGGTCCGGATACTGCAGGACGTCACGCTGGCGCGTCGCATGGAAAATCAGATCCGCGACAGCGAGCGGCATATGCGCAATCTGCTCGAGGCCCTGCCGGCGGCTGTCTACACCACCGATGCTCAAGGCCGTATCACCTTTTTCAATCGGGCAGCAGTGGAGTTGTCGGGACAAACACCACAGTTGGGCGACCTTTGGTGCGTGACCTGGAAATTGTTCACCACCGACGGGACCTTCCTGCCCCACGACCAGTGCCCGATGGCAGTCGCCCTGAAGGAAAACCGGCCGATACGCGGGGTCGAAGCCGTCGCGGAGCGGCCCGACGGCACACGGGTGCCGTTCGCCCCGTACCCTACGCCGCTGCACGATGCCGAGGGCAACCTGGTGGGCGCCATCAACATGCTGGTGGATATCTCCGAGCGAAAACAGGCGGAAGACCGGCAAAAAACCCTGATCGACGAGCTCAACCATCGGGTCAAGAACACCTTGGCCACGGTGCAATCCCTGGCGGCCCAGACGGCACGCAACGCAGAAAGCGCCAAGGACGGTTACAACCGGTTCGAAGCGCGGCTGCTCGCGTTGTCCCGCGCCCATGACCTGCTGACGAGGCGGCATTGGGGCCATACGGCCCTGGGGTCCCTGGCCCAGGAGGTGCTCATGCCCATTTTCGGCACTGATTCTGACCGTATCACGATCGAGGGTGATCCCATTGACGTCGATACCCGGGTCGCGCTCGGCCTCACGATGACGCTCAACGAATTGGCGATCAACGCCCTCAAATACGGTTCGATGTCCGTCGAGACGGGCCGCCTTTCAGTGAGCTGGAATGTCCAGCCGCAATCAAACGGCGTGTTGCTGACCGTGGACTGGCGCGAGCAAGACGGACCGCCAGTGTCGCAACCGGAACGCGAGGGTTTGGGTTCGCGATTGATGAAGCGCTGCATCGAACGCGACCTGGGTGGAATATTTGTGCTGACCTTCGCGCCTGAAGGCGTGCTCTGCCGGTTCTCCTTCATGGTTCCCGAGCACCACGCATGACGATATTTGCCGGGATCAAGGTGTTGCTCGTCGAGGATGAAGGCACAGTCGCCATGCTGATCGAGGAAATGCTCGAAGAGCAGGGGTGCGAGGTGGTGGCCTCCATCCCGCGGCTTGCCATGGCCCGGGAGGCGGCGGGCACGGTTGAGGTCGATCTGGCGATCCTGGACGTCAACCTGGCCGGAGAACGGGTTTTTCCGGTGGCTGAAATCCTTCGTGATCGTAAAATTCCTTTTTTATTCAGCACCGGATACGGCGCCAGCGGCCTGCCCGCCGAGTTTGCCCAGTGCCCGGTGTTGCACAAGCCGTTTTCGGAAAACGAGTTGCAATTGAAGATAGCGTTGACGCTGGAAAACCAAAGCATGTCCAAGGAGCGACCATGAGTCTGCACGGCCAATACGATTCCCAGAACATTTTCGCGATGATCCTTCGGGGTGAAGCACCTGCCTACAAGATCTACGAAGATGACGATGTGCTGGCCTTCCTCGACATCTTTCCCCAGTCCCGGGGCCATGTGCTAGTCATTCCAAAGGGGGCCCAGGCGCGCAACATCCTCGACGTCGACCCGGCAATCCTTGGCAAGATGATGGCAGCGGTACAACGCCTGACCCGCATCATCGTCGACGAGTTGCAACCCGACGGCGTGCAAATCGCCCAATTCAACGGCGCGCCGGCGGGGCAGACGGTCTTTCACATCCATGTGCACATCGTTCCGCGCTGGGAAGGACAGGCGCCTGGCCTACATGGGCAAGGGAAAGCCGATCCGCAGGAGCTTGAGGCGTTGCAGGCGCGGTTGGTGGAGCGGATTCGCTCGGGGGCTTGATGGGGCGTAGCGCTTGTCCTCACCGCAGCGGAACGTACACATCGGTTTGCCATTGGTCTCGTGGTGTCTCGGGATAGGCGCTCAGGTAGTGGAAAAACAGCGGCTGGTCACGAAGTTCCTCGCCGCTTGCGGGTAGCCATTCACGGTAGATCGGATAGATCGTTTCGCCGATATGATCAGGCGATCCGGCGTGGCGGACCACTGCGTAGCGACCGCCGGGGATGACCATCGGCTGAACACCGAACGCGTTCGGCGCCACTTCCTCATCAATCTCGCCGCAGATCGCGAAGCGGAAGTCGTGTGGCGGTGTGGTGTCGGGGTTGCCGTAGGGAATGCCAAACGTACGGCTTGATGCCACGGGCGACTGCCCGCTACGCATACGCCATTCGATGAACCGGTCCACGCTTTCGCTGACGAGCCCGGCCGGGCCGCGATGTTCAAGCGCCGCAATCCTGACTTCAGGGAACTCGATGATTCGAACTTGCATAAAGATACCCCGTGAGAAATGGGGGATGGCAAACACCGTACTCCAGACCTGCCAGTTGGGTTTCTTCCTGAACGCGCTTGGCGCCATGCCGAACGCTCGGCCAAACGCTCGACAGAACGCCTCGGGGCTTTTAAAGCCCGCATCCAATGCGGCATCCAGTACCGAGTACCCAGCAAAGGCAACCAATTGATGTGCCGCGCGTCGTAGCCGCATCAGCTGCACATAACGTGAAACGGGCACGCCCATGAACGCCGTGAATTGTCGATGGAAGTGAAACACCGAGAAGTTCGCCACATCACTCAACGTTTTCACCGAGAGATCACCTTCGAGATTGGCGTCGATGTAGGCGAGGACGGCGTCGAAGCGTCTTTTATAGGTGGAGGTCTTTGGCAAGTCGGGCACGGATCAGGGCTCTTGGAAACGGGTCGGGCCTAGAGTCGACTATACGCCGCGAGCCCGCCTAGCCGCTTTTGCTAAAAGAACTGGCGGGGACTACGAACGCGGACGGCTGAAATTACCCCGCCCGCCATTATCACCGCGTGTTACGCGGGTCCGATATGCACGCGGTACCGGATATGTCGATCGAATCGGTCTTCCGGATTTTCATAGGCTTCCAGCTTTTCCAGGAAGCCTATGGGCTCAAGACCGGCCAAGTCCTCTAGCGTCCAGTCAAACGGGAAGTCGCCGGAGAACGTCTTGCCTTGATGTTCAACCCAGTGATCGACGGGAAAGGGCATGTAGCCGAGCCACTCTGATTGATAGGTGATTTCATCAGAATGGCTCGTGGTCACAACGGCTCGGATCAGCTTCTTGATAATTGCTAGGCGTTCGTCCATGGGTTTTTCGAACCTGGTTGCCGATATATCACTTCAGGCTGTTCTGAAAGAAACTCATCAACTTGTCAAACGGAATCAGATCGACCCGATCATAAAGATCCACATGCCCGGCCCCAGGGATGATCACCAGTTCCTTGGGCTGGCCGGCAAGTTTATAGGCCTCTTCGCTGAACTCCCTGGAGTGGGCATCGGCGCCGGCAATGAAGAGCATCGGGTGAGGTGAAATGGTCTCGATGTCATTGAGCGGGTAGAAGTTCATGAACTTGATGTTGCTGGTGAGCGTGGGGTGCGTAGTCAAGTCCCTGGACGAGCCGGATGGCGTGAACTCGCCGCGTGGGGTGCGGTAGAAGTCGAAGAATTCGCGTTGGATAGGGTGGGTGTTTTCATCCAGCTTGTGCACCGTACCGCTGGTGTACAGCGTTTCACCGCCGGCGAACTCGACGTTACGCTGCTGCGTTGCCTGAGCGATGATGGCTCGGCGTTGATCGAGCGTCTGGGAATGCTTCAACCCGTTGCGATTGACGCCGCCCATGTCATACATGCTCACGGTGGCGATGGCCTTCATGCGCGGGTCGATCTTGGCGGCACTGATCACGAAGCTGCCGCTGCCGCAGATACCGAGGGCGCCAATCCGTTCCTTGTCGACGAAAGGTTGGGCACTGAGATAGTCCACCGCCGCGCTGAAGTCCTCGGCGTAGATATCCGGCGAGACCGCGTTGCGTGGCCGACCCTCGCTTTCGCCCCAGAACGACAGGTCGAGAGAGAGGGTCACGAAGCCTTTTTCCGCCATCTTCGTCGCATATAGATTCGCGCTCTGTTCCTTCACCGCGCCCATTGGATGGCCCACGACAATTGCCGGATTGCTTGTCTTGCCGTTGAGTTTTTTCGGGATGAACAGGTTGCCTGCCACCTTCATCTGGTACTGGTTCCTGAAGCTGACCTTTTTCACGGTCACTTCGTCGCTGGTGTAGAAATTGTCTGCGCCGTTGGACATATCGGCTCCTATCGCTGAAAGAGACATGACGAAAAGCGTTAATAGGACGAGGATCTTTTTCATGGGTGGACCTGTCGATGCGGGTTATCAATCGTGGGAGAACGTCACTCGCACGGTGCCTGGGCCCAATGCCTGAGCGAGTCCCGAGGTGTCGTTCACGTGACCGAGGTGCGTATAGGCGTAGGTCGAGTCGAAATCCTTGTAGAACACGACCAGGGTGTCCTTGCCGTACAGCATCAGGTCGCCGTTGCGGATGGTTCCCGGCCTGCTCGCCGTGGCGGGCAGCGTTTGGGGGAGGGTGGCGTATTTCTCGTTGCGATTGAGATCGCTCATCTCCAGTGCCAATGGCGATAGCGCGACAAACCTCTGGGCAGCGGCGTTGTCAGCCACGGTAATGGCGAAACGCTGTGCACCGACGGTCATCCACATTGCCGTTTGCTCCGTGAGGGAAGATGCCAACGCAGCACCGTTGAGCGTTGCGTGGTTGCCAAGTACGAGCATGGCCAGCGGCAACACAAGCCGGCCCGACCTTATCGCCGTTGTGCAGGGGTTCTTTTTCATAGGGGCCATGGTGACCTGCGCACAGTAAAGCGACTAGCTAATGAATGCTTAATAAGGCTATAAGCAAAGCTAATCAAACTGCTTGAAGTGCTTTCGCCATGGTCAAAAGAAATCTCAACGATCTGCTGTCTTTCGTCACCGTGGCGAGGGAGGGCAGTTTCACCCGGGCTGCCGGCGCATTGGGCGTCACCCAATCGGCGCTGAGCCAGGCGATCAGTGGTCTGGAGGCACGCCTGCAGATCCGCCTGCTCACGCGCACCACCCGCAGCGTGTCGCCGACCATCGCGGGGGAGCGCCTGCTGCAGGCCATCGGCAATCGTTTCGATGAGATCGAAGCCGAGCTGGCTATGCTCACGGAAATGCGTGACAAGCCCGCAGGCATTGTTCGCATCACCTGCGGCGACCACGTCTTGCGCACCACTTTGCTGCCGAAACTGACTGGGTTGCTGCATGACTATCCGGACATCAACGTTGAATTTGACGTCAGTTACGGCTTCCGTGACATCGTCGCGGACCGTTTCGATGCCGGGGTACGCTTGGGCGACACCATCGACAAGGACATGGTGGCAGTGCCGATAGGTCCTGAATTGCGAATGGCTGCCGTGGCTTCACCTGGTTACTTCGACACCCGCGCCATTCCCAAGAGCCCCCGCGACCTGCTCGGCCATCGCTGTATCAACCAGCGCATGCCGACTTCTGGCGGGCTTTATGTCTGGGATTTCGAGCGGCGCGGCAAGCAGGTCAACGTCCGAGTAGACGGCCAGCTCATCTTCAATACCTCGACCCACATCGTTGACGCCGCGTTGGCCGGACTGGGCATTGCGTACCTGCCGGAAGAGGAATTCGAACCGCACCTGGAGGCGGGCCGGCTGGTGCGCGTACTGGAGGATTGGTGCCCACCATTTCCAGGCTACTATCTGTACTATCCCAGCCGACGGCAGCCTTCGCCTGCCTTCACCCTGGTTGCCAATGCATTGCGCAACGTCTGAGAGTAAAACGCTACGCCAGTCAGCCGGAACCTATGCATCGTCTCAAGCGGGCTAGATCGATAGGTCATTTCGGCGCGAGTGTTTTGGTCAGGATGTGTTGCTCTTGTGGCGAGACGGGAGTCCTTTTTCGTGGAGATCTGTGGGCTGATAAGAACTGCTGTTGCACTGAAACCGGGCGCTCCAATACCTCTAAAGAAACGTTACGGCTTGGAGAAAGCCGTAACGTTAGTGACTCATATACTAGTTCTTATGAGAATCTCGATATCCACCAAGTGATATAGGCTTCGAGGTGATTGTTTGACCATGATATGTATTTCAACCCTTGGTGGTTGGTCAGGTGTTTTATAGTCAGCGCCTCGGATTTACTTGCTGGATACCTTTCAAATACCGTATCTGAAGCTTTTGGGAAGTAGGAAATGGCAAATAATCGTCCATTTATAAAGCTGAATTGCGCAGATCCAGTATCGTTGTCTATTTTATAGTTGGATACTTCAAATATTTTTAAAGAAAATTTTTTTCGTAGAAGGCCGCTGTTCTTTTCTGAGCTTTCTAGGATTACTGGCTTGTAGCCTTCCGCCTCAAGAAAACTCAATGTCTGATCAACAAAGCCGCAGCTATTTAAGTTGTTTGTTAGCAGAGGTGGAGTGCCCTCGCAGGCAAGTTCAATGTTTACGGGTTCTTTGTATCTGAGTTGAAAGGCAGCAAAAAATACAACCGCTAGAGCAACCAATACTGCTGTTCTTTTCGATATTTTAAGAATGATGTTAATAGTATGCACCTTCAGAGCTTGCCTCTGTCCTTAAAATTCCATTGTTAAGAAATGTCATGCAGCTTTGGGGGCAGTTTTCTGGGGGGTTGTTGCCCTTGGCTGCGCATATACCTGCTTGGTTGTTAAAATCATCCATGGCTCTTTCGCTGGGATTTTGTCCAAAATTGGATATTTCATTTGCCCAGCCTGCGAACTGGCTTACTGTTTCTCCCCAGTTCGATGAGGCGATCATGCAGGATGCAACACAATGTCTATACGCATCTTGAGGCCCATTGTGCATGCCAGGTAATTTACTATTTTGCGCTTCGGTTTCAGCTTTTGTGGACCACTCAAAAATAGATTCCAAGCCTAATGGGTCAACCTGTTTTAGCGGATTGCCATTTACATAGCTGTAGGTGTTCAGTCCACCCGCCAACCCAATCGGATCACTCTGCACATAGCGTCCAGTTTTAGGGTCGTAATCACGAAAATAGTTATAGTGGAGTCCAGTCTCGACATCGTAGTACTGACCGGGAAAGCGCAGATTGATCTCCAGTTGTCCGCTGGCTTCCTTTGTACCAAATGCATCGGAAACCCATTCCCATACCTTGGTCCGCGCTGCGTTCGTTGCGATTCGAGGTGTGTTGAGGTGATCGCTATGGAGGTAGAACGGGGTGCTGTTTGCTGGCGCGCCTGTTGCGCCGTAGCTCATACTGATCCCGCCCAAGGGCACCCCTTCGAGCCAGATATAAAACTGACTTTTCAGCTTCTTGCCATGCTTATCGAATAAATGCTCGCCAAGGAGTTCGCCATTTAATCCGTAGATGAACGTTGTCGTGCCTTGAGGGATGATTTTCTGGCTGCGTTGGCCGAGAGCGTTGTAGCGGAACCGAGCCTTGATAACCCCCTTGATTTTCACTTTGCTCAGGCGATTCTGCTCGTCGTAGGAAAACTGACGATTAGCGCGGTCTGCGGTCAGGTTGCCTGCCGCGTCGAAGTCTACCGAGTGGGTGCCTGCCTGCGTCAACCGATTGTTGCTCGCCCCATACCGATAAGACGTGCCAGCGGTGATACGTAACTCGCCGTCAATCAAAGTGCTGAGCGCTTTTCGGGTGCGGTTCCCCGCCGGATCATAAACGTAAGTCATCCGGTTGAAAGCAGTAGATTCCCCTATCAGGCGATCCAGTGAGTCATAGCTGTAGCCATGGTTGTCGACTGAGTCGCGTTGCAATTGAGTCATGTTTCCCTGGCCGTCGTAAGTATAGGTCTTGCTCTGGCCGGCAACGGTTTGAGCGGTCAGCCGGTAGTCCAGATCGTAGGTACGTTGAAGCGTAGCCCCGTTGGCCCAGGTCAGGTTTTTAAGCGGACCGAAAGGTTGATACGTGATGTGACTGGCAAATGCGGTTGGCTGCCCTGTGCCGCGCCGGATCTGCACTTGGCTGATTTGTCCTGCGGTGTTGCGTGAGTAGACGATGCCAAAATCCGCCGGATAGTCGATGCTGCTCAATCGATTGGCGACATCGTATCCATAGCCGATTTGTTCTGGCTGAGTGGCTGTGTTTGCAGGCGCTGTTTGCCGCTGGGCTGTAACGTTGCCTTGGGCGTCGTAGGTGTAATTCAGCACCCCGTTGACATCCTCCACGGCTGTCAGTCGGCCGATGCCTTTGTTACCGGCGGCAATCGAATCGTAGTGGAACTGAACGTCCAATGCCGGGTTCGTCGAATAGCGGCGGGCGGTCAGGCGATTGAGCGCATCGTAGGTAAAAGTCGTGACCACACCACGCGCGTCCACCTGTTGCGTCACGTTGCCTGCGGCATCGTGCTGGTAGTGAGTGGCGCCGCTGTCAGGGCTGTTCACCCGCGTCAGGTTTCCCAGGCCGTCGCTGACAGTCAGGAAAACGGCCAATAGCCACCGATCGCTGTGCGTCGCCTACAATCATTTGTGCATTTGACCTCCTGTGGGCGCAGGACAACTTTTCACGCCTGGTCGCTTTCAGAACACGTTTAGTCGTCCATGTGCAATCGCCACCCCCCGGGAGTGGCAAGCTGTGAAGATGCCCCGGACCCAGTGCGCCAAAGACACTTGGCCGGCGAGCAAGAATGGCGATCGGATTTGCCACGTAACCGTGACGTGGGCCGCACGCCGCAGCCAAGACTCCGAACGGCCACCGCCACGCGGCGCTGTCGTTCGAGATGCCGAGGTACGTTTATGCCTGATGAGACGCTTCACCTGCCTCTGATTCACGACGTGCTGGCGCGCAAGAAGGACACCCCCGGTGCCTTGTTGCCCATCCTCCATGCCATCCAGGAAGGGTGCGGGTACGTTCCCGACACCGCCGTCCCTGAAATCGCCCATGCCCTCAACCTCAGCCAGGCTGAAGTGCGCGGGGTGATCAGCTTCTACCATGACTTTCGCACCACGCCACCGGCGCGCCACACCCTGCGCCTGTGCCGGGCGGAGTCGTGCCAGAGCATGGGGGCCGAGGGGCTGGCTGCGCAGTTGCGCGAACAGCTTTCGCTGGATGACCACGGCACCAGCGCCGATGGAGCGATCAGCCTGCGACCCGTCTATTGCCTGGGCGCCTGCGTCTGTTCGCCGGCCCTGGAGCTGGACGGGGAACTGCATGCGCGGCTGACCCCGGAGCGCCTGCGCCAATTGGTGAATGGCTGCCTGGAGGATGGCCCATGCTGACCCTCTGCATTCCCCGTGATTCAGTGGCCCGCGCCGTCGGTGCGGACAAGGTGGCCGATGCGCTGGTCCGCGAGGCCGAGCGGCGTCAATTGCCATTGCAGGTGTTGCGCACCAGTTCCCGTGGGCTTTATTGGCTGGAACCGTTGGTGGAGCTGGACACGCCAGAAGGACGCTTGGGTTTTGGCCCAGTCACGGCCCAGGACGTACCGGGCCTGCTCGACGCGCTGGCGGGTGATCCTGGTAGCCATCCATCGGCATTGGGATTGGTTGAGCACATTCCCTACCTCAAGAGCCAGCAACGCCTGTTATTTGCCCGTGCCGGCATCACTCAACCTTTGTCCCTCGATGACTACCGCGCCCGGGGCGGGTTCCTTGGCCTGGCCCGGGCGATCCAGACGGATGGCGCCGAGGTGGTCGCCCAGGTGCTCGACTCTGGCCTGCGTGGCCGGGGTGGGGCGGCTTTCCCGGCGGGCATCAAGTGGCGCACCGTGCGCGACGCTCCGGGGCCGCAGAAGTACGTGGTATGCAATGCGGACGAAGGCGACTCCGGCACCTTTGCCGACCGCATGCTGATGGAAGGCGACCCGTTCCTGCTGATCGAAGGCATGATCATCGCCGGCATCGCCGTCGGCGCGACTATGGGTTACATCTACGTGCGCTCGGAATACCCCGACGCCGTCAGCACCTTGAACGAAGCACTGCGCATCGCCCGCGAGGCCGGTTACCTGGGAACCGATGTGGCCGGCAGCGGCCGCGCCTTCGAGCTTGAAGTCCGGGTTGGCGCCGGCGCCTATATCTGTGGTGAGGAAACGGCGCTGCTCGAATCCCTCGAAGGCAAGCGCGGCACGGTGCGCGCCAAGCCGCCGCTGCCGGCGTTGCAGGGCCTGTTTGGCTTGCCGACGCTGGTGCACAACGTGGTGACGCTGGCCTCGGTGCCGGTGATCCTGGAGAAGGGCGCGCAGTTCTATCGCGATTTCGGCATGGGTCGTTCCCTGGGAACCATGCCGTTTCAATTGGCCGGCAACGTTCGCCGTGGCGGCCTGGTTGAGAGAGCGTTCGGCCTGAGCCTGCGCGAATTGGTGGAAGAATATGGCGGCGGCACCGCTAGCGGTCGTCCGCTGAAGGCCGCGCAAGTCGGCGGGCCGTTGGGCGCCTGGGTGCCGCCAGCGCAGTTCGACACGCCATTGGACTACGAGGCGTTCGCCGCCATGGGCGCAATGCTCGGCCACGGTGGCGTGGTGGTCGCCGATGACAGCCTGGACATGGCCAGGATGGCCCGGTTTGCCTTGCAGTTCTGCGCGGAGGAATCCTGCGGCAAATGCACGCCGTGCCGCATCGGCTCGACCCGTGGCGTCGAGGTGGTGGATCGCCTGCTCGCCAGCACCGATGCCCATGCCCGTCAGGACCAGGCGCTGTTGCTGCAAGACCTGTGCGACACGCTGCAATACGGCTCGCTTTGTGCCCTCGGTGGGATGACGTCCTACCCCGTCGCCAGCGCCCTCAAGCATTTCCCCGCCGACTTCGGTCTGGCGACCTCGGAGGCCGACCAATGATCACCATTTTCGATCCAGCCAGCGACATCGACCTGGGCACCCCGGCCCGCGAGAGCGACGTGCAGGTCAGCCTGACCATCGACGGGCGCGAAATCAGGGTTCCGTCCGGTACCTCGGTGATGCGCGCGGCGGCCCTGGTCGGCACCACCATCCCCAAACTGTGCGCCACCGACAGCATGGAAGCCTTCGGCTCCTGCCGCATGTGCCTGGTGGAAATCGATGGCATGCGCGGCTATCCGGCCTCGTGCACGACGCCGGTGACCGACGGCATGGTGGTCCGCACGCAGACGTCCAAGCTCGCCACGCTGCGCCGCAATGTGATGGAACTGTACATTTCCGATCACCCGCTGGACTGCCTGACATGCCCGGCCAACGGCAACTGCGAACTGCAGACTGTGGCGGGGCAGGTGGGTTTGCGTGAGGTGCGCTACGGCTACGAAGGGGCCAATCACCTGGCCGAAGCCAAGGATGTGTCCAACCCGTATTTCGATTACGACCCGAGCAAGTGCATCGTCTGCAGTCGCTGCGTGCGCGCCTGCGAGGAAATCCAGGGCACCTTCGCCCTGACCATCAGCGGGCGCGGCTTCGACTCCCGAGTAGAAGCGGCTGGCGGCGAGAACTTCCTCGATTCCGAATGCGTGTCCTGCGGCGCCTGCGTCCAGGCCTGCCCGACGGCCACACTGATCGACAAAAGCGTCGTGGAGATCGGCCAGCCGGAACGCAGCGTTGTCACCACCTGCGCCTATTGCGGCGTGGGTTGTTCGTTCCGCGCCGAGATGAAAGGCGAACAACTGGTGCGCATGGTCCCGGACAAGAACGGCCAGGCCAACCACGGCCACTCCTGCGTCAAGGGCCGCTTCGCCTGGGGCTACGCCACGCACCCGGACCGCATCACCAAGCCGATGATCCGCAAGCACATCAGCGACCCGTGGCAGGAAGTCAGCTGGGATGAGGCGGTCACCTACGCCGCCAGCGAACTGCGGCGCATCCAGCTCAAGTACGGGCGCGATTCCATCGGCGGCATCACCTCCAGCCGTTGCACCAACGAAGAAACCTACCTGGTGCAGAAACTGGTGCGCACCGCGTTCGGCAACAACAACGTCGACACCTGCGCGCGGGTCTGCCATTCGCCGACCGGCTATGGCCTTAAGCAAACCTTGGGCGAGTCCGCCGGCACGCAGAATTTCGACTCGGTGATGAAGGCCGACGTCATCCTGGTGATGGGCGCCAACCCTACCGATGCACACCCGGTGTTCGGCTCCCAGCTCAAGCGTCGCTTGCGCCAGGGCGCACGTCTGATTGTCATCGACCCACGGCGCATCGACCTGGTGGATTCACCCCACGCCCGCGCCGAGCTGCATTTGCAACTGCGTCCAGGCACCAACGTGGCGATGCTCAACGCGTTGGCCCATGTGATCGCCACCGAGGGTTTGATTGACCAACCCTTTGTCGAGGCCCGTTGCGAGGCGACGGATTTCGCTCGCTGGCGCGATTTCGTCAGCCTGCCGGAAAATGCCCCCGAAGTCCTCGGCCCTGTCTGCGGCGTGCCTGCCGAGCAGATCCGCGCCGCCGCAAGGGTCTACGCCACGGGCGGCAACGCAGCCATCTATTATGGCCTCGGCGTCACCGAACACAGCCAGGGCAGCACGTCGGTGATGGGCATTGCCAACCTGGCCATGGCCACCGGCAATATCGGTCGCGAAGGCGTCGGGGTGAACCCGTTGCGTGGGCAGAACAACGTCCAGGGCTCTTGCGACATGGGCTCCTTTCCCCACGAACTGCCCGGCTACCGGCACATCTCCAACGAAACGGTGCGCGCCCAGTTCGAACAGGCTTGGAACGTGACCCTGCAACCCGATCCGGGCCTGCGCATCCCGAACATGTTCGAGGCGGCGCTGGACGGGACCTTCAAGGCGCTTTATTGCCAAGGCGAAGACATCGCCCAGAGCGACCCCAATACCCAGCACGTCACCGCGGCCCTGACCGCCCTTGAATGCGTGATCGTCCAGGACATCTTCCTCAACGAAACGGCCAAGTTCGCCCACGTGTTCCTGCCGGGCAGCTCGTTTCTGGAAAAGGACGGCACCTTCACCAATGCCGAGCGCCGCATCTCCCGCGTGCGCAAGGTCATGGACCCGTTGGCCGGCAAGGCCGATTGGGAAGCCACCGTCGCCCTGGCCGATGCCCTGGGCTACAAAATGGACTACCGCCATCCCTCGGAAATCATGGATGAAATCGCCCGTTTGACGCCGACCTTCAGCCGCGTCAGCTACGCCGAACTGGAGCGTCATGGCAGCCTGCAATGGCCGTGCAACGACGCCGCGCCGGACGGCACGCCGACCATGCACATGGAGGCATTCGTGCGGGGCAAAGGGCGTTTCATGCTCACCGGCTACGTGCCCACCGACGAGAAGGTCAACGGTCGTTATCCGCTATTGCTGACCACCGGGCGCATCCTCAGCCAGTACAACGTCGGCGCCCAGACCCGGCGCACCGACAACGTCGCCTGGCACGAGGAAGATCGCCTGGAAATCCACCCGACCGACGCCGAGAACCGCGGTATCGCCGAAGACGATTGGGTCGGCATCAGCAGCCGCGCCGGGCAGACCGTGCTGCGGGCCAAGGTCACCGAGCGGGTGGCGCCGGGCGTGGTCTACACCACGTTCCACTTCCCCGAATCCGGCGCCAACGTGATCACCACCGACAACTCCGACTGGGCCACCAACTGCCCGGAATACAAGGTGACGGCGGTGGAAATCGTGCGGGTCAGCCAGCCTTCGGAATGGCAGAAGCGGTATCAGGCCTTCAGCGACGAACAACGCCGCTTGCTCAAGGAGCGCCGTCAAGGGGAAAAGGCCGAGGTGCGTCGATGAGCGCTCAGAACCTGATCAAAATGGCCAACGAGATCGCCCGGTATTTCGCCACCGAGCCTGACCAGGCGCTGGCGGTGAATGGCGTTCGGCAGCACATCAAGAACTTCTGGACACCAGGCATGCGCCGGGACTTGGGGGCATGGCAGGAAAAACATCCGGATGCGGTGCTACATCCATTGGTGTTGGCGGCGTTGAAAGAGCCGGAGGAGGCGGCCTGACGCACAACCCCGACGGGAGCAAGCAATCCCCGTGGCGAGGGAGCTTGCTCCCGCTCGGTGGCGCAGCCGCCGCAAAACCGGGCGCTGCGGTGTGTCTGGAGAAATGGAGCCGCTGATGTGGGGCCGCTTCGCAGCCCAGCGGGAGCAAGCTCCCTCGCCACGGGTGCAACGCTGCTTGGTCACAGGCCCGACGCGAAACCTGTGGGAGCGAGCTTGCTCGCGATGACATTCGATCAATCAATATTTCCACTGGCTGACACGGCGCCATCGCGAGCAAGCTCGCTCCCACAGTGCTGTTTGCTTCGAGATCGCGTCGTTCGATAACGCCGAATACGTCCATCGCCCTCAGCCCTTACAACCGACCTGTAGAACGCCCCAATCCCCGTGGCGAGGGAGCTTGCTCCCGCTCGGTGGCGCAGCCGCCGCAAAACCGGGCGATGCGGTGTGTCTGGAGAAATGGAGTCGCTGATGTGGGGCCGCTTCGCAGCCCAGCGGGAGCAAGCTCCCTCGCCACGGGGTGCAACGCTGCTTGGTCACAGGCCCGACGCGAAACCTGTGGGAGCGAGCTTGCTCGCGATGACATTCGATCAATCAATATTTTCACTGGCTGACACGGCGCCATCGCGAGCAAGCTCGCTCCCACAGTGCTGTTTGCTTCGAGATCGCGTCGTTCGATAACGCCGAATACGTCCATCGCCCTCAGCCCTTACAACCGACCTGTAGAACGCCCCAATCCCCGTGGCGAGGGAGCTTGCTCCCGCTCGGTGGCGCAGCCGCCGCAAAACCGGGCGCTGCGGTGTGTCTGGAGAAATGGAGTCGCTAATGTGGGGCCGCTTCGCAGCCCAGCGGGAGCAAGCTCCCTCGCCACGGGTCGTCATTTCCTACGAGATTTTCGGACCGCCTCGGCTCATCGCAAGTCCCGGAAAACCCCCCGAATATCCTCCGCCAACAACTCAGGCTGCTCCAACGCCGCAAAATGACCGCCCCGGGGCATCTGCGTCCAGTGCTGGACGTTGTAGCCACGCTCCACCCAACTGCGTGGCGGCAGCGGCAGCTCCTTGGGAAACAGCGCGACCCCCAACGGCGGCTTTATTCGCTCACCGCTGGCAAGCACCAGAGGTCGGCGGCTGCCTTCAACGTAGGGGCGAAACGACGAGCCAATGCAGTTGGTCAGCCAGTAGAGCGTCACATTGGTCAGCAACCATTCGCGGTCGATGGGGGCGCTCGGATCGCACCACGACAAAATCTTCTCGCCCATCCAGGCGAGCAGTCCCGCAGGTGAGTCGTTCAAGCCCACGGCCAGGCTTTGCGGCTTGGTTCGCTGGATATGCGCATAGGCACCTTCGGCTTCGCTGAACGCCGCGGCGCGTTGCAGGAATGCGGTTTCCTCTTCGCTCAGAGGCGGGTCGGTTTCGCCCAGCGGCGGGCGGTACGCGCCGGGAATGTAGTTGAGGTGGATGCCGGTCAGACGCTCGGCAAAGCGCACGCCCAACCAACTGGTGACAGCCGCGCCGACATCGCCGCCCTGGGCACCGAACCGCTCGTAACCCAGCCCGGTCATCAGCTCGCTCCATAATCCGGCCACTTCATAAGGCCCGCACCCGGTTTGCATGAACGGCGCCGAAAAGGTGTAGCCCGGCAAGGACGGTACCACCACATCAAAAGCATCGGCCGGGTCGCCGCCATGGCTGGCGGGGTCCGTCAGCAGCTCGATGACGCGCTGCATCTCGATGAACGAGCCGGGCCAGCCGTGGGTAAGCACCAGCGGCATCGGATTGGGCCCGATGCCGCGCTGGTGGACGAAGTGAATCTCTTGCTCGCCCAACGTGGCGACGAAGTGCGGCAGGCGATTGAGCGCCGCTTCCTGGGCCCGCCAGTCGAAGTTTGTGGACCATTGGGCGAGCAGATCGCGCAGCACGTCCACGTCCATGCCTTCGCTCCAGCCCACGCCGGCCAAGGGCTCTGGCAACCGGGTGCGACGCAGGCGATCATGCAGGTCGTCAAGCGCGCTGTCAGGGACGGCGATGGAGAAAGGTCGGACGAACATGTTTTGCTCCAGACGGGTGGTTTATTGAATTTATCAGACCGCCGTCGAGTCTTTGAAAAATGGACACCGCAACGGATCGGCGACCAGTCGCTGCCTGCCGACGTATTCCATTACCTCAGACAGCTGACACCAGCTAAGGACGGACAATGACCTTCTTTATTTTTCTCATCGCCTGCTGTGCTGCTGCGAGTACCGGCGTCATTTTCAAACCGGGCCAATGGTACGAATCCCTCGTCAAACCCAGCTTCACACCGCCCAACTGGATGTTCCCGGTGGCCTGGTCGATTATTTACCTGCTGCTTGCCTGGGCAGGGTACCGCTTGAGCCTGATACCGGGAAGCCAGTTGGTGTTGGCTTTATGGGCGGCGCAAATTGCGCTCAACACGTTATGGACGCCGGTGTTTTTCGGGGCGCATCAGATTCTCGCCGGCATGGTGATCATCGCGTTGCTCTGGCTCGTGGTGGCGGCGATGGTGGTGTTGGCACTGCGTTTGGACGTGATCACCGGGCTGATCCTGTTTCCCTACCTGGCGTGGCTATGCGTGGCTGCTGCGCTGAACTTCTCCATCCTGCGCAACAACCGTTGACGAGCTTGTTGAAACGCTAGTCCCCCACACGAATATGCGGCGTGACGGACATCCCCACCCGCAGCTTCCTGGCAGCGGGCTGGTCGGGGGCAATGTGGATTCGTACCGGCAGGCGCTGGACGATCTTGGTGAAGTTCCCGGTCGCGTTGTGTGGCGCAACGGCCGAATAACTCACGCCACTGGCCGGCCCCAGGCTTTGCACCGTGCCTTGCAACGCTTCGCCCGGCAATGCGTCCACTTCGATGTCCACCACCTGTCCGGTCTCAACCCGCGCCAGTTGCGTCTCGCGAAAGTTCGCGGTGATGTAGACGGCGTCGAGCGGGACGATGGCCAGCAACGGTTTGCCCGCATTGACGAAGGCACCGACCCGTACCGATTTCTGCCCGATCATGCCGCTGATCGGTGCCGTGATCCGGGTGTAGGACAGCTGCAGTTGCGCGATGGATTGCGTGGCCTCGGCATGGGCGAGGGTCGCCACGGCTTTTTCCAGGTCGGCCTTGAGGATATCCACTTGTTGCCGGGCAGCTTGCAGACCCGCCTCGCTCTTGTCCCGGCGTGCCTGCTGGATGCTCAGTTGCGCTTCGGCCTGTTGCCGTGCCTGCACGGTGCCCGAGCCGTCATTGGCCAGGTTGCGATACCGCGTCTGGTTGGCAGTCGCCAACTTGACCGCGGCCTCGTCTGCCGCCAGCGCAGCCTGGGCCTGGCGAATGGCGGTGGCCTGCCGGGCCAGGTGTGCCTGCAAGCTGGCGATACCGGCCCGGGCACTGGCGACCTGGGCTGTCGCCGCGCTCAGCGCCGCCACGAAATCACGGTCGTCGATGGTCGCCAGCAAGTCGCCCTTGGCCACCGGTTGGTCGTGTTCGACCCATACCGAAGCCACCGTGCCCGACACTTGCGGCGCTACCGTGGTGAAGTCGGCGTGGACATAAGCATCGTCGGTCGACTGGATGGCGGCAGCCGACTCGGGTCGGTTGAGGTAGGCGGCCCCGCTGATCGCCACGGTGAGCAGCAATGCAATGATGAGCTTGGCTTTCTTGGGTAATGCCATGATGGGTCACCGATGGGAGGAAGAAGGGGGCGAGGCGGTCCGTATGACCGGGGCAGGGATGAAGCTCAGGCGCAGCACCAGCGGAATCAGCAGCACGGCCAGTGCGCCCAGGACGCGGTAGGCGTCGGCGATAGACAGCACCAGCGCCTGCCCGCCGATGAGCATCATCAGTTGCTGTGGATCGGGCATGGACGGCAAGGCGCCGCCCACCATGGCCGTGTGGTCCAGCAGCATTTCCGAGTGGAAACGTGCGCGCAATACCATCAACTGCCCGACCAGCGCAGCGCCGGCCAGGGACCCGAAGGCGCGCACTGTATTGATGGTGCCGGAGAAAAAAGGCCCCTCGGCAGGCTGCACCACGCTGGTGATCAGAAACAGCATCGACACCACGGCCATGGGTTGCCCCAGCGATTGCAGCGTTTGCGCCATGACGAATTGTTCGCGGTTCCAGTCGCTGGTCAATTGCGCGCCACACAGGCACGCCAGGGCAATCAGGCACAACCCCGCGGCGAAGACCAGGCGCGCATCGACCCACTTCTGGTAGAGCAGCAGCGCCACCAGGGGGCCCAGGATCAACTGCGGCAGCGCCACGATCAGGCCAATGGAGGCCATCTGGAAGGGCCGATAATCCTGGAGCGTGGCCAGATAGCTGGCGGGCAACAGCGAGCTGGACATCAGCACCACCAGCAAGCAGAGAAACAAGGTGCAGCCCAGCCCCAGGTTGCGCCGCCCCAGGACTCGCAATTTGATGAAGGGCGAGGGGTGATACCACTCGGTCAACAAGTAGATCACCAGCAATGCCAGGCCGGCCAGCAGCGAGGAGGTGACCAGCGGCGAATTGAACCAGTCCAGGCGCGTGCCTTGGTCCAGTGCCACCGTGATCAGGCCGAAGGCCGGCACCGCGAATGCCATGCCCAGCCAGTTGGCATGCCCGAAACGCTGGGGTTGGATGGGTTCTTTGGGCAATCCCCAGCCAATCAATGCCGCAGCGATACAGGCCAGCGGAATGATCTGCCAGTACACCCAGCGCCAGTCCTGCAGGCCATCCGTCCAATGGCCGGCCAGCCAGATGGACAGGTTGGGCGCGAAGGTGGCGGTCATGGCATACAGCGCCAACCCATACAGCCGTATCGATGGCGGCAAGAATTTCAGCGCAGCCATCATCAGCAAGGGGATCGTCATGCCACTGGCGAGGCCTTGAACAAAGCGCAACGCCAGCAGCAGGTCCAGGTCCCGGATGAAGGGCAATATCGCCGCCAGCGCGGTACAAGTGCCCAACACCCACAGTTCGAGTCGGCGGACCGAAAGCGTCATGGCAAACCAGGCCGCAAACGGCATGGCGATCAGTTCACCGGCGCTATACGCCGTGGTGAGCCAGGAGGCGTCGTCCAGGCCGAAGCCCAACGCGCCCCTCACGTCCGCCAGGGCCAATGCACCGACGCGGATGTTCAGTCCCGCCATCATTGCCGCCAGGAAGATGCCCAGCAGGCCGACCAACGGCCGCTTCGAGGCCCCGCCGTGGGGCGCTTCGCTGACAGCGACGGCGGCCGTCGGCAAGGCCATGCTGTTCATCGAACCTGCTCCGGATCCCAGCCGCCGCCCAGGGATTTGTACAGATTGACCACGGTGAGGGTGGCGTTGGTCGCGCTGGTGTTGAGGTGGGTCTGGCTGGCCAACAAGTTGAGTTGCGCCGTGAGGACGCTCAGATAGTCGGCGGCGCCTTGTTGATAGCCACGCTCCGCCGCGTCCAGTGCCTCCCTGTTCTGTTCGTACGAAACCTGCAGCTCGTCGTGCTGGCGCCGTTGAGCAGCCCAGGCGTCCAAGGCATTGTCTACCTCGTGCCAGGCTTGCAGCACGGTCTGGCGATAGGCGAGGGCGGCGGTTTTTTGCCGCGATTCGTTCAGGGCCAAGCGCTGCATCAGGCGGCCACCCTCGAAGATGGGCAGGTAGACGGTCGGCCCGACCGAAAACATCCGCGAGTCCCAACTGGTGAGGTCGCCGCTGTCGAAAGCCTCCACGCCGATGCGGCCTTTCAAGCCGATACGCGGATAGAAATCAGCCTTGGCCACGCCGATAGCCGCCGTGGCAGCGTGGAGTTGCGCCTCGGCGCGCAGGATATCCGCGCGCCGGTGGGCCAGTTCCGACGGCACGCCCAGCGGAATGCGTGCAGGCAGCGACGGCAGGGGCATGGCCTGGCGCAGTTGCGCATCGAGGGCTCGCGGTTGTTCACCCATGAGCAGGGCAAGGGCGTTCATCTGGGCGTTACGACGCTGGGCCAGCTCGGGAAGCAGGGCTTTGACCGTCGCCAACTGCGCGCGGGCCGATGAGGTTTCGAAGCGTGTCGCCACGCCGTTGCGTTCGCGGCTTTCGGCCAGGGCCAGGGTGCGTTCGGCAACCACTTGGTTCTGCCGGGCAATGTCCAGTTGTGCCTGGGTCCCGCGTAACTGCAGATACGTGCGCGCCACTTCGGCGGCCAGCGCCACCCTTACGGCTTCGCGATCGTACAGCGAGGCCTGGACTGTCGCCTCGGCACCTTCGCGCGAACGTCGGGCCCGGCCCCAGAGGTCGATTTCCCAGTTCGCATCGAAACCCAGCTGCCAGAAATTGCTGGGATCGGTGGGAGCCCCCAGGGCGGCGAATTTGCCATGCTCGCTTAGCCCCTCGCGGGCGTAGCTGGCGTTGGCGCCGACAATGGGCAACAGCTGCGACGCGACGATGCCCAGCCGTGCGCGGCTTTGCTCGATGCGTTCGGCGGCCATTTGCAAGTCAAGGTTTCCCTCCAGCGTGCGCGCCAGCAACTGGGTGAGCAGGGCGTCATTGAACAGCCGCCACCATTGCATGGGCACGGCCGCAGTGGAGGAGCGAGGCTCGCCGTGGTGTTCCTGGCGGGGCGTCAGTTGCGCGGCGTCCAATCCGTTTTCAGGCCTGATGAAATCCGGGCCCACCATGCAGCCCGCCAGGCAAGCAGCGCCAAGCGCCGCGGTGATGGCGGGGAAGCGAGTGCGTAGGTACTGGGGTAATTCGTCGAAGCCTGACATAGCCAGATCCCCGCAATGTGCGGCGTCAGCCGAAGAGCCTCCGCCATGGGGTCGATAGATTCGTGACTCCATGTTATCGACGGGTTGCCCCAGGCACACTTCTACCTCGGTTCAGCGAAACCATACGTGGGATAGGCGGGGATATACGCAAGTATGAGCAGGAACCGATCCCGTTGATCAGTGGGGCTGACCGAGGGCTTTTGCGATGCAGTCCAGCAACCTTCTGGCATCGCAGGGCTTGGGCAGGCAATCCACCAGCCCCGACGTGTTGGCGGCCAGTTCCGGGTACGCCGTAATGAACAGGGTAGGGATACGCACCTTGTTTTTCAGCAGGTGCCGATGCAACTCGATGCCGCTCATGCCCGGCATCTGTATGTCGCAAACCAGGCAGCCGGTTTGCGCGGGCGCTTCTGAATCGAGGAATTCCCTGGCGCTGCGATACGTACGGACCTGATGGCCGCTGGACCGCAACAGGCTATTGAGCGCCGTGCGTACGGATTCATCGTCATCGATGACTGCGATCGTCTTGTTGCACACGGGGGTGTCTTCCATGGGATCGCTCGTAACAGCGCCGGTTTTCAATTCACCATACGCGGTCCGTCCAGGCGCAAAAGTATACCTATGTATATCCGGCTAAGACCTAAGGTGCGCGCGCCCCTGGCGGCATGCAACCAACGGATGCCCAAGTCATACGCGGGCAGGAATGACTGGCGGGGAATTTCACATAGACTGGCGCCGCATCGTCGGCCTGCGTGGTCATTCAACTGCCGTATCCGCTGTGTCCGAGGCCCGTCATCGCCGTTGAAAAAAATATGGGAAGGGCACAGGCGAGGCGCTAATCTAAACGACGGCAATACGATCCGTCCCGGAACCCGACATGAACGCTTTTCGTCGAGTCGCCGGCGCAGCCATGGAAGCCGAACCCTGGCCTTGGCAATTGCGGCACGACACTGGATGGCAGCTCGACGGTAAATGCAACTGAACCCCTCTTGCTCCAGTGCCGATGGAAACCCGCATGCAAACACAATGGGACGATGGCGAGCGTATCTTCTGCCGGGAACGACGCCCAGGTGCCGACGGCGATAAACCTGTCCTGGTGGTTCGGCCCGCCACCCGCCAGCCGCGGCCCGATTGCCTTGAGCGTCTTGCTCATGAATTCGGCCTGAGGGACCAGTTGGATGCTTCGTGGTGCGTACAGCCCCTGGAATGGATCAGTGAAGGTCCTCAAGTGCAACTGGTCGCCAGCGACCCGGGTGGTTTGCCGCTGTTGCAATTGCTCACCTCGCCCTTGGAGACGACCCGGTTCTTGCAGCTCGCGGTGAGCATTGCCGTCGCATTGGGCAAGCTTCACGAGCGTGGCCTGATCCATAAGGACATCAAGCCCAGCCATATCCTGGTGGATTGCGACGACGGCCAGGCCCGGCTCACCGGGTTCGGCATGACGTCACGCTTGCCCCGCGAGCGGCAGGCTCCCGAGACGCTTGCCGGGACGCTGGCCTACATGGCGCCCGAACAGACCGGCAGGATGAATCGCTCGATCGACTCGCGCAGTGATCTCTATTCTTTCGGCGTCACGCTCTACCAGATGTTGACCGGCTCGCTGCCGTTCACGGCATCAGACCCGATCGAATGGGTGCATTGCCATATCGCCAAGAGGCCGCTGGCGCCCAACGAGCGGATCCAAACCATTCCCGACATGCTGTCGCGGATCGTCATGAAGCTGCTCGCCAAGACCGCCGAGGAACGCTACCAGACGGCCGCGAGCGTAGAGCACGACCTGCGTCAGTGCCTGGCGCATTGGCGGCAGTGGCGTCGCATCGAAGATTTTGCATTGGGCGAGCAAGGCGGCTCAGACCGCCTTTTGATTCCCGAGAAACTCTATGGACGCGAGCCCGAGGTCCAAGCGTTGGTAAGCGCGTTCAACCGGGTGGTTGAACGTGGCGCGCCGGAACTCGTACTGGTCACGGGGTATTCCGGGATTGGTAAATCTTCCGTGGTCAACGAGCTGCACAAGGTACTCGTGCCGCCAAGGGGGTTGTTCGCCCGTGGCAAGTTCGATCAGTACCGGCGCGATATTCCCTATTCGACGCTGATCCAGGCGTTTCAGAGCCTGGTGCGTACGCTGTTGGGCAAGAGCGATGCCGAGTTGGCCGGTTGGCGCGATGCATTGCGCCAGGCCCTGGACCCCAACGCACGGCTGATGACGGACCTGATCCCTGAACTGAGGCTGATCGTCGGGGAGCCGCCTGCGGTGCTGGCACTCGATCCCCAGCAGGAGCAACGGCGTTTCCTGCTGGTGTTGCGCCGTTTTATCGGTGTGTTCGCCCGCCGCGAGCATCCCCTGGCGCTGTTTCTCGACGACTTGCAATGGCTTGACGCGGCGACGCTCGACCTGCTGGAAGACCTGCTGAGCAGCGACGACGTGCAATATCTGCTGCTGGTCGGTGCGTACCGCAGCAACGAAGTGGATGCGACGCACCCGCTGTCAGGCAAACTCAAGACGCTGCGCAGCGTCGGCGGCAAGGTCAGCGAAATCATGCTCTCACCGCTCGCCAAGGGGCATATCGAGCAATTGATCGCCGAGGCGCTGCATGACGAGCCTGCTCGCATCGAGCCGTTGGCGCAGTTGGTGCTGGACAAGACCGCGGGCAATCCGTTCTTCGTGATCCAGTTCTTGCAGGCGCTCGCCGATGAGCACTTGCTGGCGTTCGATCATGGCAGCCGACAGTGGTGGTGGGACCCGGATCGGATTCACGCCAAGGGGTACACCGACAACATCGTCGACTTGATGAGCGGCAAGCTGGCGCGCCTGCCGGCCCAGACGCAGCAGGCCTTGCAGCAGCTTGCTTGCATGGGGAACGTCTGCGGGCTGAACGCACTGGCAATTATCCTTGAGGTCCCCAGAGCGCAAATCCGCACGGTCCTCTGGGAGGCGGTCCGCCAGGAACTGGTAGAGCGCCGCGACGGTGCTTACGGTTTTGTCCACGACCGTATCCATGAAGCGGCCTACTTGATGATCCCCCCAAAGTCACGCGCCTCGGCCCATTTGAAAATCGGCCGGCTGCTGGCCCGGCAGACCGCTCCCGAGGGCCGGGACGAGGCGATATTCGACATCGTGGGCCAGCTCAACCTCGGCGCCGGGTTGCTCGTCGATCAGGCCGAGCGAGAGGAGCTGGCCGCGCTCAACTTGCTCGCCGGCCAACGGGCCAAGGCGTCGACGGCCTATGCGTCGGCGCTCAATTACCTGGCCCATGGTGCCCAGCTGCTGGGCGATGACAGTTGGACGCATCGGCACGGCTTGAATTTCGCCCTTGAGCTGAACAGGGCCGAATGCGAGTTCCTCACCGGCCAGCTCGCCATTGCCGACGAGCGGCTGACGGCGCTGGCCAATCGCGCCATGACGGTGAGCGAACGGGCCAGCGTCGCCTGCCTGTTGATGGATGTGTACTTGCTGATGGATCGCAGCGACGGCGCGGTGTCGGTGTGTCTCGCGTATTTGCGGCATGTCGGCATTCACTGGGCCGCGCAGCCAAGTGACGAGGCCGTGCGCCAGGAATACGACCGCATCGCCACATTGCTCGGCGATCGGGCCATCGAGGATTTGATCGATCTGCCCTTGATGGAAGACGCGACCGCGTTGGAGACCGTCAATGCGCTGAGCAAGCTCTTCGCCCCGGCACTGCAAAGTGACGCGAACCTGGCGGACCTGTTGATTTGCAAGGCCATCACCTTGAGCCTGGAACGCGGCAATTGCGACGCGTCCTGTGTGCTCTATGCCAATCTGTTCAGGGTCGCGGGCCGGCGGTTCGGCGACCACGAGGTGGGGTTCCGTTTCGGGCAGCTGGGCTGCGGCCTTGTCGAGCACCGTGGCATGACTCGATTCGAAGCCAGCACCTATCTGTGCTTCTCTTGCTTTGCCATGCGCTGGATGAGACCGGTCGGACAATGCCGCGACCTCTTGCGTCGTTCGTTTGCGGCTGCGAACCGGATCGGGGACCTGCCGTACGGTGCTTACGCGGGCAACAACCTCACTGCGGATCTGCTCTTCGCCGGGGAACCGCTGCCCAAGGTACAAGATGAAGCCGAGCGTGGCCTGGACTATGCGAGGAAGGTGCGTTTCGGGCTGGTGACGGATTTCATCGTCACGCAATTGCTGCTGATCCGGATGCTTCGCGGCCAGACGTCGATCTTCGGGCGCCTGGATGACGACGAACTGGACGAGGTGACCACCGAATCCCATTTGTCCAGCAATCCGGACCTGGTCCTGGCTGAATGCTTGTACTGGGTTCGCAAGCTACAGGCCCGCTGTATGGCCGACGAGCCAGAAGCGGCCTTGGCCGCTGCCGAAAAAGCGCGCCGGTTGCTCTGGGTTTGCCAGTCCTTTTTCGAGGAAGCCGAATATCACTTTTTCGGTGCCCTGGCCCATGCTGCCGTTTATGACAAAGCCCCTGCGGATCAGCGAGGGGCGCATCTGGACGCAATGAAGGAGGGCCATGGACAGCTTCAGGCCTGGGCGCAGCAGTGCCCGGACAACTTTGCCAGCCGCGCCGCACTGGTGGGCGCGGAGATTGCCCGTGTCGAAGGGCGGCCAATCGATGCCGAGCTGCTTTACGAACACGCCATGAACCTCGCCCGGCAAAGCGGCTTCGTCCATGTCGAGGCGCTTGCCAACGAACTAGCCTCACGTTTCTACGCCGCCCGTGGCCTTGGGAAAATCGCTCGCATGTATATGCAGGACGCCTGCTACGGCTATCTGCGTTGGGGAGCCGACGGCAAGGTTCGACAGCTCGAAGCCCGGTATCCGTGGCTGCGCGAAACAGAACCCGCGCCCGGCCCGGCGACTACGATGGCGACTCCGGTGGAACACCTGGACATCGCCACCGTGCTCAAAGTCTCTCAGGCAGTGTCAGGAGAAATCGTCCTGGAGAAGCTGATCGATCGGGTGATGGCCACGGCCATCGAGCAAGCCGGCGCTGAGCGCGGCCTGCTGATCCTGTCCACTGGCGAGGGGCACCGGATCGCGGCGCAAGCGACGACCGGCGGGACCACGACGCAACTGCGTGACGAGCCGGTCAGTACGGCGCTGTTGCCGGAGTCGATTTTTTACCATGTGCTGCGGACCCAGGAGAGCGTGTTTCTCGACGACGCCATGGGCCCGGCTGCCGCGACGTTTGCCGCCGATCCCTACTTTCGCCAACGTCCGGTGCGGTCGATCCTGTGCCTGCCGTTGATCAACCAGGCCGCGCTGGTGGGCGTGCTGTATCTGGAAAACAGCCTTGCCGCCCATGTATTCAGTCCGAACCGGCTCACCATCCTGAATCTGGTGGCGTCTCGCGCGGCCATCTCCCTGGAAAACGCTCGTCTGTACCGAGAGGTGGCCGAACGGGAGGCAAAGATCCGTCGTCTCGTCGATGCCAACATCATCGGGATTCTGGTCTGGAATGCCGAGGGCGACATCATCGAAGCCAACGACGCATTCCTGCGCATGGTGGGCTATGAGCGCGAAGACCTTGCCTCCGGCCGGCTGCGTTGGCGGGACCTGACGGTGCCGGAGCATCGCGAGCTGAGCGAGCGTTCTTTGGCCCAGGCCCTGCGCACCGGGCAAGCCTGCCCGTACGAGAAGGAGTACTTCAGGAAAGACGGCAGCCGTCTGCCGGTGATCGTTGGCCTGGCCATGTTCGAAGCCAGCAGCCGGGAAGGCGTGGCCTTTGTGCTGGATCTGACCGAGCGCCGACAGGCCGAGGAGAAGATTCGCGAAAGCGAGCGTCGCTATCGCGAAGTGCAGGCCGAACTGGCCCATGCAAACCGAGTCGCGACGATGGGCCAGTTGGTCGCCTCGATCGCCCATGAGGTCAACCAGCCGATCGCCGCGACCATCCTCAATGCCGACGCCGCCCTGCGTTGGCTCAACGCCCAGCCGCCGGAAATCGAGGAAGTCCGGCAGATTCTCGGGCATCTGGTCTTCGATGCCAATCGAGCCGCCGATGTGCTGGGGCGAATCCGCGAGCACATTCGCAAGGCTCCACCGCAGAAAGGGCCGCTGGACATCAACGCAGCCATCGAGGAAATGGTCGAGTTCAGCCGCAGCCAGATCATCAAGAGTGGCGCCTCGATCCAAACACACCTGGCCGACGCGCTGCCTGCTATCGACGGGGATCGCGTGGAGCTGCAACAGGTGCTGCTCAACCTGATCATGAACGCATTGGAGGCCATGAGCGCCATCGGTGAAAGCGAGCGGCACTTGTCGATCAGTTCCGGGCTGGACGATGCCGGTTGCGTGTGGGTGAAGGTCTGCGATTCGGGGCCGGGCTTTGCCTTGGGATGCGCGGAACGGGTGTTCGCATCGTTCTACACCACCAAGGCTTCGGGCCTTGGGCTGGGATTATCCATCTGTCGATCGATCATCGAAGCCCACGGCGGCTGTTTGCAGGCGCACGCCAACCAGCCCCGTGGGGCTGTCCTCGAGTTCTCGCTGCCCGTTGCTCGCTAATACCAAGGTTTACACGCTGCATATCAATCGATCAGTGAACCAATCCCACGTACAAATGATCCCCGCCAACCCGAGCGATACAGTGATTGCCATGGGTTGCGGAGGATCTGGCAATGAAACTGACAGGCATCGCGGCGGATGAATTTTCGTCACTTCGTTCAATAGTGCTTATCTGCCTGGCGTTGGTAGCGGCCAACGTCTCCTACCGTTTGGTTGTGCCGGTGCCGGCAGGCGTGACTCTGGAACCCCGCCACGGCACCAAAAGGCCCGGAGGGCTGGCGATCGATTCGCTGAGGTTGGTCGATATCAGCGCCTTGGGCGAGGTGCCCATCGGGGCGCATCTGATCAGTCCGCGCCGTTTCTATATCCATCACGGGATTTACCTGGGCGCCGGAAGCGTTGCCCATTATTCGGGGTTCAGTGGCGCGCTGGAAGCGGGGCCCATCGAAGTGACCGATCTGGAGCATTTCGCCAGTGGCAGGCCGGTGTGGATCATCCAACAACCCGCCCGCTATCCGGCCAACGAAGTGGCCCGTCGGGCCCGCTCCAGGTTGGGCGAAAACCGCTACAGTCTCCTGGCCAACAACTGCGAACATTTCTGCACCTGGTGCCTTACCGGGAAGGGCTACAGTGCCCAGGTCGGCGCGTATTGGCACCGGCCGCGCGAGTTCCTGGCAACGATTACCGCACTGAAGGCTCTTTTCGTTGCGTGACGCTACCGATTGCGCCTCGTCAGGCCCACTTCGGCGTCGAAGGCGCTGTGCTAGGCTTTTTCAATCCACCCTGCGAGAGAATCGTGCATGAACGGCAATATCAAAAACAATGAGCCGGGCAGCGAAGGTCCTGTTGTGTTCGTGCTGGACGACGATGCGTCCATACGTTGTGCATTGAGCAATCTCCTGCGCTCTGTCGGCATGCGCGTCGAGACATTCGCGTCCACCGCCGAGTTTCTCCAGCGGCCCAAACCCGATTGCGCCAGTTGCCTGGTACTCGATGTCCGGTTGCAGGGCAGTAGCGGGCTGGATTTCCAGCGCCAGTTGGCGGCGTCGAATATCAGGATTCCCATCATCTTCATTACCGGTCACGGCGACATTGAAATGTCCGTCAAGGCGATGAAGGCCGGCGCCATGGACTTTTTGGCTAAACCGTTTCGCGAACAGGATTTGCTGGACGCCGTGTCAGCTGCGCTTGAGGCGGACGTCAAACGGCGGGAAATCGAGCAGCAGCTTTGCGGCTTGCATACGCGTTACCAGACGTTGACGGCGCGCGAGAAGGAGGTCATGGCCCTGGCCGCCAAGGGACTGATGAACAAACAGATCGCCGGACAGATGAACCTGAGCGAGATTACCGTGAAAATCCATCGCGCCCATGCCATGAAGAAAATGCACGCCAAGTCGTTCGCCGACCTGGTGCGGATGGCTGAAACCCTCGGCGCAGAACCTGCCTAACGCGCCAAACCTGTGGGAGCGAGCTTGCTCGCGATGGCCGTAAGGCAGTCAAATCGATGCGACTGGTCCGCCAACATCGCGAGCAAGCTCGCTGCCACAGCAAAGCCCGATCCCGAACCGCCGCCGTTTTGCTCTATCCCTCGCAAAAAATCCCGCTTCCCCTCTGGCACTAACCTGCGACTACGTTGTCAGTACTTGGCCGCCGTAGGGCCGACGTTCGGCTCATATAGCGACAATGTCAGCTACATGACGCCCTTTTTTTGACGCCTTCGGGGCAAAGACTCGCATGGATTTCGCGGGGACCGTTATTTCCTTTTGCGGGTTGACACTCTATGGGTTTTTTTCTCGATCCACGGCATGACATTGATGCCGCTTTGTTAAGTTATCGCCGTGTATTCTGGTCCCTGGCCTTGTTCAGCGGCGTGATCAATCTGCTGGTGCTGGTGCCGTCGCTCTACATGATGCAGGTCTACGACCGGGTCCTGACCAGTCGCAACGAAACCACCCTGGTCATGCTCACCTTGATCGCCCTTGGGCTGTTCATGTTCAGTGCGTTGATCGAGTGGGTGCGCGGCGAGGTGATGATCCGCATGAGCGCCGGGCTGGACGACGCCTTGGGCGAGCGGATTTTCGATGCGGCGTTTGCCCGCAGCCTGCGCGAGCACAACGCCAACCCGGCACAAGTGCTCACCGATCTTGCCACCTTGCGACAGCTGATTACCGGCCAGGGCCTGATCGCCTTGCTCGATGCGCCGTGGCTGCCGATCTTCCTGCTGGTGGCGTTCATCTTTCACCCTTGGTTCGGCGTATTGACGCTGGTGCTCGCCGTATTGCTGATCGGCTTGGCGCTGTGGGGCGAGTTGGCGACCCGTTCCCGCCTGGGAGAGGCCAATCGACTGGGCGTGCAGTCCTCGGTCTACGTCAACAGCACATTGCACAACGCCGAGGTCATCCAGGCCCTGGGCATGCTCGGGCCCCTGCGCCAGCGCTGGAGCCTGCTGCAACAACGGATCATCGCCGCGCAGGCCCACGCCAGCGACCGCGGGGCGCGCATCACCTCGGCGACGCGATTCGTGCGGATTTCCGGTCAGTCCCTCGCTTTGGGATTGGGCGCGCTGCTGGTGCTGGAGGGGCAGCTCTCGGCGGGGATGATGATCGCTATGTCGCTGCTGCTGGGACGTGCCCTGGCTCCGGTGGAAATCGCCATCGGCTCGTGGAAGCAATTCAACAGCGGCCGCCAGAGTTACCAGCGCCTGAGCCAACTGCTCGCGCAACATCCGCGCGATCGCTTGCGCATGCCGCTGCCACCGCCCACCGGCGCGCTGCGCCTGGAGCAGTTGTACGTCGGACCGCCCGGGGCATCACAGCCGATTCTGCGGGGCATCAATTTCAGCCTCGGCAAGGGCGAAGTGCTCGCGGTGGTTGGTCCCAGTGCCAGCGGCAAATCGACTCTGGCTCGCGCGTTGGTTGGCGTGTGGCCGGCCATGGGCGGATCGGTGCGCCTGGACGATGCCGAGATCAGCCAGTGGTCCCATGACGCGCTGGGGCCATACCTGGGCTATCTGCCCCAGGACATCGAACTGTTCGATGGCAGCGTCGCCGACAACATCGCCCGTTTCGGCGAGCAGGACGCCGACAAAATCATCGCCGCCAGCCGTCAAGCGGGCATTCACGAAATGATTCTCAGGTTTCCCAAGGGCTACGACACACCGTTGGGCCCTGGCGGGCTTGGCCTGTCTGGCGGTCAGAAGCAACGCCTGGGCCTGGCGCGCGCGCTGTATGGCAGCCCGTCCGTGATCGTGCTCGACGAGCCCAACTCCAACCTCGATGAAGCCGGTGAACTGGCGCTGGTGCAGGCCATCGGCGTGCTCAAGGCCGCCGGCAGCACCGTGGTGTTGATCACCCATCGGCCCAACGTGCTGGCGGTGGTCGATCACATCCTCGTGTTGAAGGACGGCACTCAACAAGCGTTCGGCCCTCGGGACCGGGTGCTCAAGGCGCTGATGCCGGGGCCGCGGCCGGCCGCTGTGCGGGAGGCAGGCAAGGATGCGTGATTTGAAATCGGCCACACCGGTCCACGGTGAGCATGGCCTGAGCGTGCTCAGCAGCGACACATTGCCCACCGCGAGCACCGATGCGGGCGGCGCGGCGCGCTACGGCGTGGTTTTCCTGGCCCTGACCCTTGGCGGCTTTCTGCTTTGGGCCTGCCTGGCGCCACTCGACCAGGGCGTGGTGGGCAGCGGCACCGTGGTAGTGGCGGGGGAGCGCAAAGCGGTGCAGTCACTGGTGGGGGGCGTGGTGGAAAAACTGTTGGTCAGTGATGGCGATCGTGTCAGCCAGGGGCAGTTGCTGGTGCAGCTCAACACGGTGCAGGCGCAATCGCAGTTGGACGTGACCCTGGGCAAGCTGCTCAACGACCGCAGCATCGAGGCGCGGTTGATGGCCGAGCGCCTGGGCGCCGATGAAATCCAATGGCCGCAACAATTGCTGGAGCGCGCCGATGAGCCACGTGTCAAGGCGGCCATGGCCCTGCAGAGTCAGCTGTTCATGACCCGGCGTGCCGAACTGGGCAGCCGCCTGAAGATCATCGAGCATGAAATCGGCGCCTTGCAGCAACAACTGCAGGGCTACGAAGGGGTCAAGCGCAACTACGATGCGCAAATGCGCTTCCAGCAACAGGAACTCGAGGGCTTGCGCGAGTTGGCCCGGGAAGGCTACGTGCCGCGCAACAAACTTTTCGAGGCTGAGCGAAACGCGGCGCAACTGGCCGGACAGATCGCTTCGGGCATCGGCGACGTCGGGCGCACGCGCCAGGCGATCAACGAAAGTCGCCTCAAGGCCTTGCAGGCGCAGCAGGAGTTTCGCCGCGATGCCGAAACCCAACTCAGCGAGGTTTCGGCCGAAGCCGCGGCCTATGCCGATCAGATCCGCGCCTTGCAGTTCGAAGTCGATAACGGTGCCATCCGCGCGCCGGTGGCGGGCCAGGTCATGGACATGTCGATCCACACCGTGGGCGGCGTCGCCCAGGCCGGGCAGACGCTGATGCAGGTGGTGCCGTTGGACGCGCCGATGGCGATCACCGCGCGGTTCGATCCGTTGATGGCCAACAAGCTCACCCCCGGATTGCCGGTGCATGTGCATTTCACCGCCCTGCAGCGGGTGGATACGCCGACTGTGACCGGCACGGTCACCACCGTGTCGGCGGACCAACTGATCGACCAGCAGACCCACCAGCCGTACTTCTCCGCCAAGGTAGAAATTCCCGCCGAGACAGTCGTCGCGCTGCAAGGCGCCGGTTTGCTGGTGCGTCCCGGCATGCTCGCCGACGTCACCGTCGTGACCGGTGAGCGCACCTTGATGAACTACCTGATGAAACCATTGCGCGAACGCTTGCTGGCTGCCTTCAAAGAGGAATGAGCATGACCGACCGTTGCCGTTACGGCGTCCGTGTGCTGTTGAGCCTGTACACCAGTTGGGCGGTGATCGGCCCCGCCTGGGCGGCGGAGGGCGGGCTGAGCCTGACTGCCGCCTACGATGCCTCGCGGCTCAATGACCCGACCTTGCAGACCGCGACCCACGCCTACGACGCGTCCCGGCAGGAAGAAGCGATTGGGCGTGGCGGGCTTTATCCGCAGGTCTCGCTGTCCTCGCGGTATGGGTATGGCGGGCGTACCGATGGCGGCGACGACAGCAGTTATGTGAACAGCAACGACTACCAGGCGAACAGCGTGACGCTGGCGGCGCAACAGCCGCTGTATGACAAGGGGCGCTGGGCGGCTTATCAGGAAGGCAAGGCCCGCGGCGTGCTCGGTAGCCAACAATTCGACGTGGCCGGCCAAGCCTTGTTCGACCGGGTCGCCAAGGGCTATTTCGATGTGGCCCGGGCCGAGAATGAATTGAAGTTGATCGCCCAGCAGAAGACCGCCATTCGTGGCTTGGTCATCCAAAGCAAAAAGCTCTATGAAGGCGGCCAGGGGGCAATCACCGACATCGACGAGGCCCAGGCCCGGCTCGATCTGGTGGAGGCCCAGGAAACCGAAGCCCAGGCCCGTCGCGTGGCCGCGCTGCGGGCACTGTCGGGACGGGCAAGCGTGCCCATCGAGGACATCCAGCCGATGCGCGAAGAATTGCCTGCCGGCAGCCCCATCCCGCCGGAGCAGGATTTGCCGTACTGGACGGCAATCGCCCGCGAGGCCAGCCCCGAACTGGCCGCGCGGCTGGCGGCGGTGAAAGTCGCCGAGGCCCAGGCCGACAGCCAGCGCGCCGGGCATTACCCGACGTTGTCGTTGACCACGCAGTTGACGCGCCGGGAAACCCGCCAGTACCAAGAGCTCGACCCGCGCCAGGACACCTATTACGTCGGTGTGCAGCTGGACATCCCCTTGTATCGCGGCGGCGCGGTGCGCGCTTCGGTGGCCAAGGCCGAGGCACAACTGGCCGGAGCCCAGTCCGACTATGACGTGCAGCGTCAGGAGCTGGCTGAGTCCATCGAGACCGATTACCTGGGCGTGGTGGCGGGGTTCGCCAAGAGCAGGGCCATGCTACGGGCGGTGGAGTCCAATCAGCGCGCGCTGACGTCGACGGAAAAAGGCTTCCAGGGCGGCGTGCGCTCGACGGTCGACATCCTCGACGCCCAGCAACGGCTGTTCCAGGCGCGCCGGGACCTGCTCGACACCAAGCTCGACATGCTCCAAAGCTACGTAAGCCTGCACACCCACACCGGCCAGATGAACCGTGCGGTGCTGGAGCAGGTGCAAAGTCTGTTCTGAAGTCCTGGCGCTGTGGTGGCGAGGGAGCTTGCTCCCGCTGGGCCGCGAAGCGGTCCCAAAGCAAATTACTGCGGTGTGTCAGGCAAATTCCGTCTTGCCTTTTTAGGGCCGCTACGCGGCCCAGCGGGAGCAAGCTCCCTCGCCACAAAGGCAGGAGAGTACAAGGGCTGCAAAGCAGCCCCTATAAGCTCAATCAGGCAGTGAAGTCGCTGGCATGCAGCTCCTTGACGCCCACCAGAGAGAGTTCGAACTCGGCTGTGGCGTCGGAGTCGACGCTGCCGTAGAGGATGCCGTCGACAAAGCGCAATTGGCCGGTGGCGTTGGTGGTGTCAAAGGCGTTGCTGCCAATGAAGGTGAACGCATCGAGGTTGGCGGTCAGCGGGTTGGCGTCCAGGCCGGTGAAGTCCAGCTTGTCCATCTCCGTGCTCTTGAAGCCGTTGATCACGTCCCGTGCCGCCCCGACGCCCATGTCAGACAGCGCGCCAAACGCATAGGTGTCCGCGCCGGTGCCGCCGGTGAGGTTATCGGTGCCCGCACCGCCGATCAGCCGATCATCGCCCGAGCCGCCCACCAGGGTGTCGTTGCCGGCACCGCCGTCGAGGATGTTTCCAGCGCTGTTGCCCGACAATGTGTCGGCGTAGGCGCTACCGGTCAGGTTTTCGATGAACTTCAAGGTGTCCAGCCCGGAGCCCACGGTGTTTTGCTGGGCAGAGGTCGAGAGGTTCACGGTGACCCCGGCCAGGGCTCGGTCGTAGGACACGGTGTCGTTACCATCACGCCCGTCGAGGATGTTGTCGCCGGCACCGGCGAACAAGGTGTTGGCCAGCGCGTTACCCGTCCCGTTGGCGACGCCGGGGCTGTCGACGTAGAGGTTCTCCACGTTGGCGCCCAAGGTGTAGGCGGCGAGGCTACTGTGGACGCTGTCGATGCCGCCGGTCACCGGATTGCTGCTTTTCTCGATGACGGTATCGCTGGCATTGTCGACGTAGTAGGTATCGTCGCCGTCGCCACCGCTCATGCTGTCGGCTCCCGCAGCGCCATTGAGCACGTTGTTGGCGACGTTACCGGTGATGAAATTTCGCCGATCGTTACCGGTGCCGTCGATGTCCGAAACGCCGGTCAGCACCAGGTTTTCCAGGTTGGCGCCCAGTGTCCAACTGACCGAAGCCTGTACCGTATCGATCTGCGCGGTCGAGGTGTTGGTTTCCACGACGCTGTCGAACGCGTTGTCGACGACGTAGATATCGTTGCCATCGCCACCGGTCAACGTGTCGGCGCCCAGGTCGCCGTTCAGGGTATCGTTGCCCGAGCTGCCCACCAGCGTATCGTCCTGGTCGGTGCCGGAAATCATCCCGCCCTCATTCTGCGCGCCGTCGAAAATGTCCTGCACGCTGTTGTTGTCGTTGGGGTTGCCCTGGAAACCGAGGTCATCGGCGATGTAGTCGGCCAGGCGCTGGCCAACGATTTCCGCTGATTCCTCGTGCAGGTGCCAGACGTCGTCGGGATAAACCAGCGGGTCCACTTCATAACGCAAGGGCAGGTCGTTGGGGTCCACCGCCAGTTTCACATCGGCACGCTCGGCGGCGATGGCTTCCTGGACGGCGCGAACGTAGCCCACACCCTCGACAATGTCGGCGATCTTATCCTCCGGGTAACCACGGGCGCGCGCGGCGTCCTGCTCGTAGTGCCCGGTCTCCATGATGTACACGTTGAAGTTGCCGAATTGGCTGTGCAGGTAATCGAATACCTTCAATGTCGCCGCTTTGTAGGCTGCCGCTGCTGCCGCCTTGTCCGTGGAGCGGGCGATTTCCTGGGCGGCTTCTTCGCCTTGGCCCCAGATGATGCCCATGGTCACGTTATCGATGGACTTCAGTTCGGTGAGCTGGTCACGCAGCAACGTCACGGCGCGCAACAGCGCCGGCCCCGGTTGATTGGTATCGGTCAGCCACCAGCACAACTTCAGCTCCTCGGCGCCCAGCGTCGACAAGCCGTTGACCGTGCTGCCGCCGACGGCGATGTCGATGCCGTTGCCATCGGCATCGTCGAACTGGCTGCGTACGTCGTAGGTGGTGTACTTGCTCAGATCGTTGACCAGCATCGAGGTGCCGGATTGATCGTCGTCTTCGCTCATGCGCAGCAGGCGCGCGTTGGATTGGCCAAGAGTCGGCAGGTAGAGGATGTCTTGCTGAGCGCGTTCGCCAAAGACGAAATCGTCGGCGGTGAGGGTGTTGAGGTAGTTGCCGTTCAGGGCGATTTCGAAGCGATTGCCATCGGCGTCGGCCTGGCTGGATTTGACATAGGTCTTGTCGCCCGCCGCGTTCAGGGTCATGTAGAGCGTGCCGTTGTTGCCGTCGCCCAGGCCAAGGAAGCCCAGCCCGGAGACGTCGATCTTGTCCACGCCCACGGTGAAGTCGTAGATCGTGTCCGTGGCGGTCACGCCGCCGGTGTCGTAATCCCGGTAGCTGTCGGCCAGGTTGTTGTAGCGGAACGTGTCGGCGCCGTCGCCGCCATACAACGAGTCGCGTCCGGCGCCGCCGTCGATGATGTCCGCGCCGGTGCCGGCCTTTATGGTGTCGTTGCCGCCGAGGCCGAGGATCAGGTCGGCGCCTACCGTGCCGTTGAGGCTTTCGGCGTTGGCGGTACCGGTGATGGTGTTGGCCGGCGCATCGGCGACCACCAGGGCGAAGTTGTCGCTGACCGAGGCGCCCGAGGGGTCGGTGGCCTTGACCAGCACGTCGTAGTTACCAGCGGCGGCGGTGGTGGGCGTGCCGCTGAACGTCAGGTTGGCGGCGTTGAACGTCAGCCACGAAGGCAGGGCGTTGCCGTTGGCGAGGGTCGCGGTGTAGGTCAGCACATCCTGGTTGGCGTCGCTGAAGCTGTTGCTGGCCACGGTGTATTTGAACGGCGTGCTTTCGCTGGCGTTCTGGTCCAGAAGTGGGATGACCACCACCGGCGCGACGTTCGTCGGAGTGTTCTGGTCGGCAAAGACAAAATGATTGGCGGTCAGGCTGCTGACCAGGTTGCCGGCCATCGAGATTTCGAAGCGGTTGCCGTTGGCATCGACCGTGAGGTCCTTGAGGTAGGTGCGGTTGGTCGATGCACTGTAAGTGACTTGCAGCGTGCCATTGAGCCCGTTGCCCAGGCCCGTATAACCGAGAGCCGCGACGTCGATCTTGTCGGCGGCCACGTCGAAATCGAGGATCTGGTCACTGGCGCTGGTGGAACTGGTGCGGTAGCTGTCGAGCTTGGACGTATAGCGGAATACGTCGGCGCCTGTACCACCGGTCAGTTTGTCCACGCCGGTGCCGCCCACCAGGACATCGTTGCCGGCGGCGCCATTGAGGGTGTCGTTGCCCGCACCGCCGAAAATCTGCTCGTTGGCGACGGTGCCGGTCAAGGTGTCGTTGTTCGGCGTGCCGTTGATCACCACGGACGAGGGCACGTCTTGCACGGCCAGGGTAAAGCTGTCGCTGACGGTGGCGTTGCTGCCATCGGTTGCGGTGACCTGGATCGAGTAAGTGCCCGACGCCGTGTCGGGAGGCGTGCCGCTGAAGGTGCGCGTGGCGGCATCGAACGTCAGCCAGCTGGGCAGGGCGCTGCCGTCGGCCAGCTTGGCGGTGTAGCTGAGGCTGTCATTGTCCGGATCGTTGAAGCTGGTGGCCGGGACCACATAATTGAAAGGTGTCTTTTCGGTTGCGTTCTGATCCAGCAATGGCGTGGCTACCACCGGCGCCTGGTTGGTGGGCGAGGACGTGGCGAAGACGAAATTGGCATTGGTCAGCTTATTGAGGTAATTGCCGTCCAGCGCTACCTCGAACCGATTGCCGTTAGCGTCTGCCTCCAAGGACTTGATGTAGGTCTTGGTGCCGGCGCTGTTGAGCACCAGGTAGACGGTGTTGTTCTTGCCGTCGCCAAGGCCGGTGAAGCCCATGGCCGAAAGGTCGATCTTGTCGGCGGCGATGTCGAAGTCGGTGATCAGGTCACCCAGATTCGCGCCGCCGGTGTTGTAGTTGCGGTAGCTGTCGAGTCGGTTGGCGAACACAAAGGTGTCTGCCCCGGCGCCGCCGGTGAGGGTGTCCATGCCTGCGCCGCCGTCGAGCTTGTCGGCGCCCGCGCCACCACTGAGGCTGTCGTTGCCCGCCAGGCCGAGCAGGGTGTCCGCCGCATCGCTGCCCTGCAACGAGTCGCTGCCGGTGGTGCCGGTGATCACCCGGTTGAAGATGAAGTTATCTGCCGTCAAGGTACTCGCCAGGTTGCCTGAGAGAATCAGCTCGAAGCGATTGCCGCTGGCATCGGCGTCGTAGTCCTTGATGTAGGTGCGGTTGGTGCTGGCGTTGTAGCTGACCTGCAGGGTGCCGCCACGGCCATTGCCCAGGCCGGTGAAGCCGAGATCGGCGAGGTCGATCTTGTCCTGGGTCACGTCGAAGTCGGTGATGGTGTCGTCGAAGCTCGCCGTTGCGTTGCGGTAGCTGTCGGACTGGCTGGTGAAACGGAACGTATCGGCGCCCGTGCCGCCGGTGAGTTTGTCGACGCCCGCGCCGCCCACCAGAATGTCGCTTCCGGCCGCGCCGTTGATGGTGTCGTTGCCCGCCGCCCCAAAGAAGATCTCGCTGGCGCTGGTGCCGGTGAGTGTGTCGTTGCCGGCCGTACCCTGCACGGTGGTCATCGGCACCGTGGCGCTGACGTAGCTGCCATCGCCATAGACCAGCGTGGCGCCCTTGCTGGTGTGGCTGATGGTGTTGGCGATGATGGCGTTGCGATCGGTGCCGTCTTCGTTGCGCTCGGCGACACCGTAGGTGGACAGGTTGCTGCCGCTGATGATGTTGCCCTGGATCAGGTTGTCGCTGCCGTTGAAGTACTTGCCGGACACCCCGAGCGTATCGTCGTAGGACTGGATGATCACTTCCGGCACCGCGCTGCCCAGCGCGTTGTTGTTCAACGTGTTGTCCAGTACCTCGACATGGTTGCTGCCATAGATGCGGACACCGGCGCCGTTGTTGTCATGGATGTCGACCCCGGTCACGGTTACGTCGCTGGACAGCTTGATCAGCACGCCTTCAGCGCCGTTGCCGTACATCTCGCCACCGGTGATGGTGATGTTGCTGGGGGAGGGGATGTCTTCACTGCCGCGCTGCACCACGATGCCGTTGCCGCCGTTGTTGTAAGCGACGTTGTTGGTCATGGTGAAATCGTGGGTACTGGTGACAACGTTGAAACCGTGGCGGTCGTTGTCGTAGGCAACGTTGTTTTCGAAGGTGCTGTCGCTGAGGAAGTCGGCGACGAATCCGTCCAGGCCGTTGCCGTGGGACACGCTGTTCTTGATAACCATGTTGACGGTTTGCTCGTGGGGGTCGAAGCCATACCCGGAGCAGTCCTTGATCTCGACGCTGTCGAGGGTGACGTTGGAGTCGTAGCCTTCTTCGCCGGGGATATACCCGTTGAACCAGCCGTCCACCTTGCCGGTGGTGGCGTCGCGGTTGCCGTCGATGGTGAGGTTGCTGACCCCGAAATCATGGGTTTCTTCGCCATAGGCTGAGCGGATGATGCCGGTGATCTTGGCATCGGAGCCATCGACCAATTTCACCGTGGTGTCGCCCATGCCGTCGCCGTACAGGTAAACGTTGCTCTTGAGCATCAGGCAGCCGTCGGAGGGTTCCTCGCCCCCTGACACGATGTAAGTGCCCGTCGGCATGTACACCTGGCCCCCGCCCGCGGCAGCTGCCGCATCAATTGCACTTTGAATGGCCGCCGTGTCGTCAGTGACGCCATCTCCTTTGGCGCCAAAATTTTGTACGTTGAAAATCATGGATTTATCTCCGTATCAGGTTAAGAACCTCGGTATCTGCCAATATTCCATCAGCGACCACGGAGTTATGACCGGAGTAAGTGAAAAAGTTGCGTCCGCATATCGGCGGAGTGTCAAAAAACTGATAAACGGTTGTGGGTTGGTTTGATGTGTAACATTTAATTGACGCTTTTGAGCGCCGTATCAGAGCTGTGGGAGTTCGATCGCGATAGCGGTGTACCCGTTACCTTTGATGCAACTGATCCGACGCCATCGCGAGCAAGCTCGCTCCCACAATGAAAGGGTGGTGCGGCTTGCAGTGCCTTGGCCCAAGGTGAACATTCACTCCAAGACCTTCTTGAGAAACGGCGCCGTGCGGCTCTCCCCGCAGTTCGCCACCACCTGCGGCGCGCCGCACACCACGACGTTGCCTCCCTGGGTCCCGGCCCCTGGCCCGATGTCGATGACCCAGTCGCTTTGCGCTACCACGCGCATGTCATGTTCCACCACGACCACCGTATGCCCTTCATCCACCAGTCGATTGAGCTGCACCAGCAAGCGGTCCACGTCCTGGGGGTGCAGGCCGTTGGTCGGTTCATCCAGCACGTAAAGCGTCGCGCCTCGGGCCTTGCGTTGCAGTTCCGTCGCCAGCTTGATCCGCTGGGCCTCGCCGCCGGACAGTTCGGTGGCCGGTTGGCCCAGGCGCAGATAGCCCAGGCCGATGTCTTTGAGTACCTGGAGCGAACGCCTGGCTGGCGGTTGCTCGGCGAAGACCTCCAGGGCCTGGTTCACCGTCAATTGCAGCACTTGGGAGATGTCCAGGCCTTGCCAGGTCACTTCCAGGGTCTGTGGGTTGTAGCGGGCGCCATGGCAGGTCGGACAGGGGGCGTACACGCTGGGCATGAATAATAATTCCACGCTGACGAAACCTTCCCCCTCACAGGTTTCGCAACGGCCCTTGGCGACGTTGAAGGAGAACCGTCCGGCATCGAAACCGAGCGCTTGTGCCTGCTCCGTCGCGGCGAAGAGCTTGCGCACATGGTCGAACAGCCCGGTATAGGTGGCGAGGTTGGAGCGTGGCGTGCGGCCGATGGGTTTCTGGTCGACCTGAACCAGTCGCTTGACCCCCTCGAGCCCGGCGGTGACCTGGCCGCCGCTGGCCAGCACCGGTTCGTCTTCCAGGCTTTGCTCTTCGCCATCGGCGTTGGCGCCGGGCTGGCCCAGGTGGGCGCCGACCAGATCCAGCAGGGCCTGGCTGACCAGGCTGGATTTGCCCGAACCGGAAATGCCGGTGACAGCCGTGAAGCAGCCCAGGGGAAAACCCACGCTCAGGTTGTCGAGATTGTTGCGGGTGATGCCGTCCAGCCGCAGCCAGTCCTTGGGTGGGCGCGGATGGCGCGCAATGGCCCGTTCTTCGGCGAACAAGTAGGCGCGGGTGCGGGATTCGGGCACTTGCCCAAGGCCTTCGGGCGGGCCACTGTAAAGGACCCTGCCGCCTTGCTCGCCCGCGTCGGGGCCCACGTCGATCAGCCAGTCGGCGCGGCGCATGGTGTCCAGGTCGTGCTCGACCACAAACACCGAGTTTCCTGCTGCTTTCAACCGTTGCAAGGCGCCAAAAAGCGCTTCACTGTCGGCCGGGTGCAGGCCGGCGGAAGGTTCGTCCAGCACATAGATCACCCCGAACAATTGGGAGTTGAGCTGGGTCGCCAGGCGCAGGCGTTGCAGTTCGCCGGAGGAAAGCGTCGGCGTGCTGCGCTCCAGGGCCAGATAGCCGAGGCCCAGGTCGATCAGCGTGACGATGCGCTCCAGCAGTTCGGCGGCAATGCGCTGGGCGGCCAAGCGCTTTTCCAGGGACAGATTGGGCGTGTGGCGCGCGTCCGGCCCGCCAGCGTGCGGGTTGTCGCCCCTGGCGGCGCGCTGCTCACGAGCCTCGCGCGTCTGGCGATGGGTGAGAACATCGCCCGATTCTTCGGGCTGCTCCAGATAATCCGGCGCCGCCACGGCCTTGAGCACCTCGGCCAATTCCAGCAATGACAGGTTGGACAGCTCGGCGATGTCCAGCCCGGCAAAGGTAACGGTCAGCGCCTCGCGCTTGAGGCGCTTGCCTTCGCAGACCGGGCAGGGGCTGGCGCGCATATATTGCGCCACCCGCTTGCGCATCTGCGCGCTTTGCGAATGCATGAAGGTGTGCAACAGGTAGCGCCGGGCCCCGCTGAACGTGCCCTGGTAGCTAGGTTCGAGTTTGCGCTTGAGGGCGTCGCGGGTCTGGGCCGGGGTGAGCCCGGCGTACACCGGGACGGTGGGGGTCTCTTCCGTGAAGAGGATCCAGTCGCGTTGCTTCTTCGGCAGGTCGCGCCAGGGAATGTCGACGTCATAGCCGAGTGTCACGAGGATGTCCCGCAGGTTCTGCCCTTGCCATGCCATGGGCCAGGCGGCTACCGCGCGTTCGCGGATGGTCAGCGAAGGGTCGGGGACCATGGTGGCTTCGGTCACTTCGTAAACCCGGCCCAGGCCGTGGCATTGCGGACACGCGCCCTGGGGCGTGTTGGGCGAAAAGTCCTCGGCATAGAGCATCGGTTGGTCGGCCGGGTAGCTGCCGGCGCGGGAGTAAAGCATGCGGATCAGGCTCGACAAGGTGGTGACGCTGCCCACCGAGGAGCGCGCGCTGGGCGTGCCGCGCTGTTGTTGCAAGGCGACAGCCGGCGGCAGGCCTTCGATGCTGCCTACGTCCGGCACGCCGACCTGGTCGATCAGGCGCCTGGCATAAGGTGCGACGGACTCGAAATAACGACGCTGGGCTTCGGCGTAAAGCGTGGAGAAGGCCAGCGAGGATTTGCCGGAACCCGACACGCCGGTGAACACCACCAGGGCATCGCGAGGAATGTCCACGTCAACGTTCTTGAGATTGTGTTCGCGGGCGCCACGCACCCGGACGAAACCGGTGCCAGCGGTTAAAGCAGGGGCTGAGCGTGGGGGCATCGGGATTCCTTGTGGACGTCGGTGGTTGCGGCGATGGGGAGCACGCCGTTACTTAGAGCTTCGGCAACTGCCCGATCCGCCCCATCATCTCGGTCACGACCTGCAGGTCCAGCAGGAACTGCTCCACGGTCTTGAACTCGTTGTCGTTGTGGCCGGTGTACTTGACGTCGGGCATGGCCAGGCCGAACTGCACGCCGTTGGGCAAGTCATGGACCGACGTGGCCCCGGCGGACGTGCCGAACTTGTGCTCCATGCCCAGGTTCTCGGTGGCGACGGCCAGCAGTGCCTTGACCCATTCGCCTTCGGGGTTACGGTACATGGGTTCGTCGATAGTGTTGTCGAATGTCACGGCAACCTCGGACTTCTTGGCCCACGCGGAGAGCTTGTCGTTGATCTCAGCCTTCAGCGTGTCCGTTGGCTTGCCCACGGGCACTCGCAGGTTCACGGCGAGCTTGAAGCTCTTGTCGTCCATCCCGACGTAGGTCAGCGAGGCGGTCAGCGGGCCCATGAACGCGTCGGAAAAGCCGATGCCCAGTTTGTTGCCCAGGTAATCCAGGCCCCAGTTGTCGGTGGCGTAACGCGCAGCGTCGGTGATGTGGTTGTGCTTGAGCGCGACCTTGCCATCCAGGCCATTGATGAAGGCCAGCATCCTGGCGACCGGGTTGACGCCTGACTCGGGCTCGGAGGAATGGGCGGATACGCCGGTAAAGGTCAGCTTGACGGTTTTATCGGCCACCTCGCTTCTTACTTCAAAGTCGCCGCCATTGGCTTTGGCGTAGTCGGTGCCGGCCTTGAGCAGGCTGGCGGCCAGCTCGGCGGGTTTGTCGGTGCTGAACGTCGCGACTGAAGTCGACGGGATCTGGTTGGTCGCCATGCCGCCGGTCATTGCAACGACTTCAGCCCCTTTGCCTTGGCCCGCCCGGCGAGGGAAGTTCGCCATGACCGTGCCGTAGCCTTTCTCGGCGATCACCACTGGGTAGCTGCCATCGAGCGCCAGGTTGTAATTGGGCGTCGGGTTGCGCTCGAAATAGTAGGGGATGGCGTCGCCGGTGGTTTCTTCGGTCGTGTCCACCAGCAGCTTGAAGTGGCGCGCCAGCGGCAGTTTTTCGTCCTTGATGATCTTCATGGCGTAGAGCACCACGACGATGGCGTTCTTGTCATCCTCGGTGCCTCGACCGTACATGCGATCGCCCACCAGCGTGACCTTGAACGGATCGAGCCTGGTGCCGTCCTTGAGCACCCAGTTTTCCGGCGTCACCGGCACCACGTCGGCATGGGCGTGAATGCCCACGACTTCGTCACCGCTGCCTTCGAGTGAAATCTCATAGACGCGGTTGTCGATGTTGCGGAAGTTCAGGTTGAAGTCGTTGGCCAGGCTTTTGATCTTGTCGGCGATCTTGAGAAACTCGGGGTTTTCATGCTGGGCCACGCCGTCCTTGCGAAAGGTCGGGATTTCCACCAACTGGCGCAAGGTCTCGGTGGCGGCCTTGCCATACTTCACCCGGGCGTAGATACCGAGCAGCCGATGGATTTCGTTCTGTTGTTCCGCCGACAGGGTTTTGTTGCCTTGGAAGGCATCGATGGCCGGGCCGAGATTCGCGGATTTGGCCAGCTCACTCTTGGCGACGCTCGCCAGGAACTGGCGGAAATCGCTGACCGAGGTATCGGCGTAGGTCTTGACGAAGTCCGCGCTCTGTTGGGCGGTGATGTTGGCGTTGGCGGATATCGAGTAGGACGAGAGGGTGGACAGGACGAGGGTGGCAATAGCCAGGCGCTTGAACGGGAAGTTCATGGTGAGGGGCAATCCATTGCAGGGAAAAGTGTCGTTTGGTGAAACAATCACTTACAACCTAGCACCATGAGCGCCGGTTGGGGGAGCCCTAAGAACGGAATATGTCGCCGGAAAAAGCGCATACGGCGCAGAAATGAAAAATCCCCTGTGGGAGCGAGCAAGCCCGCTCCCACAGGGTTCGGTGGTGACTGGAGTCAATGCGTCCCGCGCGGAATGGTCTTGAGCAGATCTTCCGGGCTGATATGCCCCACCACCGGCTGAGCCGTGCTGCCCGGCAATGGCAGGTCGAGGATGTGCCCTTTGATCTTGCCGACCACATGCATTTCGCAGGGCTTGCAGTCGAACTTCAAGGTCAGCACTTCATCGCCGTGAATCAGCTGCATCGGCGCGACCTTGGTGCGCACCCCGGTGACGCCCTTGGCTTGCTTGGGGCAGAGGTTGAACGAAAAACGCAGGCAATGCTTGGTGATCATCACCGGTACTTCGCCGGTTTCCTCGTGGGCCTCGAACGCCGCGTCGATCAGCTTGACGCCGTGGCGGTGGTAGAAGTCCCGGGCCTTCTGGTTGTAGACGTTGGCCAGAAACGACAGGTGCGACTCCGGGTACACCGGTGGCGGCGTGGTTTCGGCCTTGCGCCCGCCCCGTGGATGCGCCGCGACGCGCGCCGTGGTCAGGGCTTCGATCACCTCGCGGCGCAGTGCCTTGAGCTGGGAGTTGGGAATGAAAAACGCCTGGGGCGCGTCCAGCTTGATCGACGTGGCGTGGTACTCGGTGGTGCCCAGTTGGCCGAGCAGGTCCTGCAACTGCTCCAGGGCTTGTTCTGGCTTGTTCGCCAGGCCGAAAGGACCGTCGAGGGCAACGCTGGCGCTGATGCCTTCTTCGCTGGTGGCGGTCAGCTCCAGGCGCTCTTCGCGCAACTGCGCGACCCAGGCCAGGCCCACGCGACGCTCGGCGGAGGTCTTGAGCAAGGCTTGCTGCCAGTTGTGGTCCAGATTGCGGCTCAGCGGATGGTTGGGCCGCAACTGGTACATGCCGGCGGGCATCTCGTTGGGCTCGACGCGGTAGCGGTAGCGCTTCTGGCCTTCGTCATCGAGGAACTCGCCCTTGGGCTCGGCGATGTTGGCCCGGAAACCCACCACTTCGCGCTTGACCAGCACGTTGAGGCCGTCGCCGTTGGACAACGGATCAGACGTCACCACGTGCAGGTCGCGCTTGCCGACTTTCTCCACCACGCCCACCGGTACGCCGGTGAACGTGGGGGAGTCGAAGGCGCCGATATCGATCTTGCGCTCGCTGACGAAGTAGTCGGTGCTGCCACGGTGGAAGGTCTTGTCCGGGTCCGGCACGAAGAAGTGCGCGATGCGGCCACTGGAAGCGCGGGCCAGGTCCGGGCGGTCTTCGAGGACATCGTCCAGGCGCTGGCGATAGTAGGCGGTGATGTTCTTCACATAGGCCGCATCCTTGTAGCGGCCTTCGATCTTGAACGAGCGCACGCCAGCTTCAACCAGGGCGCGGATGTTGGCGCTCTGGTTGTTATCTTTCATCGACAACAGGTGCTTTTCGTAGGCGACCACCCGGCCTTGATCATCCTTGAGGGTGTAGGGCAGGCGGCAGGCCTGGGAGCAATCGCCACGGTTGGCGCTGCGGCCGTTTTGCGCGTGGGAGATGTTGCACTGGCCGGAAAACGCCACGCACAACGCGCCGTGAATGAAGAACTCGATGGCCGCGTCGGTTTCGTCGGCGATGGTGCGGATTTCCTGCAGGTTCAGCTCGCGGGCCAACACCAGCTGCGAGAAACCGGCCTGGTCGAGGAATTTCGCCCGGGCGAGGGTGCGAATGTCGGTCTGGGTGCTGGCGTGCAGCTCGATCGGCGGAATGTCCAGTTCCATCACGCCCAGGTCCTGGACGATCAGGGCATCGACGCCGGCATCGTAGAGCTGATGGATCAACTGGCGGGCCGGCTCCAGCTCGTTGTCATGCAAGATCGTGTTGATCGTGGTGAACACCCGGGCATGGTAGCGATGGGCGAACTCCACCAGCCCGGCGATATCGCTCACCTCGTTGCAGGCGTTGTGACGCGCACCGAAACTCGGGCCACCGATGTACACGGCGTCGGCGCCATGCAGGATGGCCTCGCGGGCGATGGTCACGTCGCGGGCGGGGCTGAGCAATTCCAGATGATGTTTAGGCAAGGACATGTTTTTTTAGTCAGGCTGGTCACGGTCGAAGCGCGCATTGTAGCCGCCAGGCGCCGGATCGGCACCTGTGCAAGCCTGTGTCGGGGGAAATGAGCCGATACGCGGTCAGCCCTGGGCGGCGCCGATGCTGCACCAGCGGTTGCGCCCGGTGTTCTTCGCCAGGTACAGGAACGCGTCGGCGGCCTTGATCAACATGGCGGGGCTCACGTCCTCGCTGCTCGGCTGGCAGGTGTTGATGCCCGCGCTGATGGTGACGATGCCCAGGGGATGATCGCCATGCTCGATGTTCAGGGCCCTGACGGCTTCGAGGATTTGTTGCGCGACCTGGGCGGCGCCAGTGCTGTCGGTGTTGGGCAGCAACACCGTGAATTCCTCGCCGCCGTAGCGGACCGCCAGATCCCCGGGCCGCTTGATCGTCTGCCCGATCGCGCCGGCAATCGCCCGCAGGCAGTCGTCGCCGGCGGCATGGCCGTACTTGTCGTTGAAGCGTTTGAAGTAGTCGACGTCGAGCATGATCAGGGCCAAGGACGAACCCTGGCGCTTGGCCAGGCGCAGCTCATCGGCCAGGGCGCTGTCTAGCCGCCGACGGTTGCCCAGGCCGGTCAGGCTGTCGGTCAGGGCCATGTCCCGCATGGCTTGGTGGGCGCTGCGGATCTGCTTTTCCATGGTCATGCGGTAGCGCAGCTGGCTCAACACGATGAGCCCGAAACCCACCAGGATGGCGATCAGGAATATCAGCACCAGGCTGGTCTTGAACAAGTCCCGGCGCCACGGGGCGACGATCGATTCGCGGGACAAACCGGCTTCCACCACCAGCGGGTAGGTGGTCAGGGCCCGGTAGCCGTACAAGCGTTCGGTGTCGTCGACGACCGCCCGGGCTTCGGCCACGCCCTGGTTGGAGGTTGGCAGGTGCTCACGGAAGATCACGCTGTTGACCAGGCTCTTGCCGATCACCGAGGCGACGAAGGGCCGTCGTACCAGGATCGTGCCACTGCGCAATGCGAGCACCAGCGCGCCTTTGTCGTCGATCTTGAAGTCACCGTAATAGTCGACGAAATAGCTGACCTTGACGGTCCCGAGCATCACGCCGGCGAAAGAGCCGTCGGGGTTGTTCAAGCGGCGCGAGACAGGAATGATCAAGTCGTCGGTGGAACGACTCTTGATCACTTCGCCGATACGCACGCCACGGTCCTGGTGTGTGCGGTGGTACTGGAAGTAGTCTCGATCGGCGTTGTTCGCCATTTCCGGTATCACGTCCTTGTCTGTCGCCAGCCATTGACCGTCCGGGCCGTAGATAAACAAGCCGTGCAGTTGCGGCATGATCGCGGCTTGCTGGATGAGCAGCTTGTGGATACGCGCAATGTCCATGTTTTGCAGCCCGTCGCCTTCCACTCGTTCGGCAAGGGCGGCGGTGAGCACGTCCACTTGGCGGATGGCGTCTTCGGCGTGTTGGGCGGTTGCCCTCGCCAGGTTGGTGACCGAGTCGCGGGCGGAAGCGAAGGCCGCGCGATAATCGCGCCATGTGCGCCAGCCCTCGACGGCCAGGAAGGCCATGACGACCACGAGCATGAAACTGACCGTCAGCCGAAACGCCGCCCCGGCTCGCATAGCCTGCGGGAACGCTTGATCGGGGCTTTCAATCCTGGGCTCTGGCTGTTTGCTTCCGAGCATTGGCTTATCCTTCTACACGACGGGTCTGTGCGCTTGCAGCGCGCAGCCTATCCTATTCCATTTCAGCACGTTAGCTAACTGCGACGAGGCCTATACAGCCGACGACACACGGCACAAGGGGAAGGTTCATGAAAGTTGGCGTCATATCCGACACCCACGGCTTGCTGCGCCCCGAGGCGTTGGACGCGCTGCAAGGCTGCGAGAGGATCATTCATGCCGGTGATATCGGCAGCCACCAGATCCTGGAAGCCCTGGCATCCATCGGCGAGCTGTACGTGGTACGTGGGAACAACGACCTGGAGGCCGACTGGGCGGGACAGATCGCCGATCAGTTGCAATTCGACCTGGGCGGGTGGCAGGTGCTGTTGGTCCATGACATCGCCGATGTGCCGGCGACGCTCGATCCAGCTGTAAGGGTGGTGATCACCGGCCATTCCCACAAGCCGCTGATCGACTGGCGTGGCGAGCGGCTCTACCTCAACCCCGGCAGCGCCGGCCGGCGGCGGTTCAAGTTGCCGGTGACGCTGGCGTTGCTGGAGGTCAGCGAGCAGGGGATCGAGCCGCGGATCGTGCCGTTGCTACCGTGACAGGCCTGAGTTACCTGAAGTATTTGTCGACGTAGGACTGGATCTCCTGGCGCATGAAACGCCCGGATTCATCGGCCCGTTCCTCCCAGCCGAACACACATGCCGTGACGATGCCGTCGAAGCCGGTCTTCGCCAGTTCGCCAAAGAACAGGTCCCAGTCGATCTCGCCCTGGTGCATGTCCATGTGCTGATGCACCGTCACCTTGGCTCCGGGTGGGTTGACGATATAGCGCAGGCCGGACGAGGCCTTGTGGTTGTAGGTGTCGGCAATGTGGACATGGGTGATCATCGACCCGGCTTCAGCGATCATGGCTTGCATGTCATCGCCGAAGTAGAACGTGTGGGGGGCACAGTACAAAAACTTCACGTTGTCTGAACCGACGGTCTTGAGCATGTCCAGGGCCGGCTGAAGGGTTTCGCACCAGTCCTCCGGATGCGGCTCGACGTTGAGGGTAACGCCTTCGGATTCGAGGATCGGCACCAGCTCTTCCATCGAGCGCCACCAGGCCGCTTCGCTCGACTCATGGCTGTGCATGCCGCCACAGCAGCTGACCTTGTGCCCGCGATCGGGCGACGGCCCGCGACCGAACTCCGAGTTCATCGTCGTACACCCCATCTCCACGGCAACCTGGATCGCTTCCTTCCAGTAGTTCACCGCCGCCCGGCGTTCGTCCTCGTGGGGGCTGGCCCAGCGGTACATCGGCAGCAGCGACGCCAGTTGCAGGTCATGGTCGCGCAGGGCTTTCTTGAATTCGGTGATGCGTTCCTTGTGGGCGCGAGGGCGAACCCACCACGGCAGGAAATCTTCACGCGGCGACAGTTCCAGGTATTGGTAGCCGAGCTCGGCGGTCTTGCGGCACAGGTCCGGCAGGCTCAGGTGGCGGTGCATGTAGGGATCGAGGGCGATTTTCATTGTTGTTCTCCGTTGATCAACATTGGTTACCTGTGGCAGCAGGTTAATAGGCGATCCAGGTTGAATCGTTGTTGGCCGATTCCACGCAGCGCTCCACCCAGCGCACGCCGTCCACGCCGGCGTCGATGTCGGGATAGCGCAGCGCGGCCAGCATTTGGACGTCGCCACGGTTGGCGGCGTCCATGGCGACGGCGAAGCGGCGATAGAGATTGGACCAGGCCTCGAACAGCCCTTCGGGATGACCGCCACCGATGCGGTCGTCCAGCAAGGCGTCGTCGTGCAGATAGCCCATGCCGCGCTCCAGGGTTTGCGCGGGCTGGCCCTGGATCTCGAAACTGAGCTGGTTGGGGCGCTCATCCCACCATTCCAGGCTCGCCCGGGACCCGATCACGCGGATTTTCTGGCCGTGCATGGAACCGGCATTCACCGCGCTGGACCAGACCATGCCCATCGCGCCGCTTTCGTACTCCATCAAGGTGTAGGCGTTGTCCTCCAGCGGCGCGCGGCTGGCGACGAAGCTCTGCCGGCTGCACATCAAGCGCTTGATCTTGAGCTCGGGCAGCATCACCTTGGACAGATACAACGGATGCGTACCGACATCCCCCAGCACATAACTGGGCCCGGCCTGGCGCGGGTCGACGCGCCATTGCGTCGCCTGGCTCTGAGCCTCTACCGGCGCGCTGTGAAAACCGTGGGCGAACTGCATATGCACCATGCGGATCTCCCCCAGCTCCTTGGCTGCAATCATTGCCCGCGCCTGTTCGATCAACTGGTGCCCGGCGTAGCCGTAGGTCAGGCCGACGATACGGCCCCGGGACCTGGCCAGGGTCCGCAACGCCTCGGCTTCGTCGAGGGTGAAGCACAGCGGTTTCTCGCAAACCACATGCAAGCCGGCTTCCAGGGCGGCGCGGGTGATGGCGTAGTGCGTGCCGTTGGGGGTGGCGATCGACACCGCCTCGATGCCGTCGGGCCGCTGTGCTTCCAGCTCGAACAAGCTCAGGTAGTCCGGATAACAGCGCGCCGGGTCGATCCCCAACGCTTCGCCGAAGGCCTGGCCACGGCCCGGATCGATGTCCAGCGCGCCGGCGACCAGTTCGAAGTTGCGATCGCGCAGGGCGGCCGAGCGGTGGATGTAACCGATCTGGCTGTGCTCGCCGCCGCCGATCATGGCCCAGCGCAGGGGCCGGCCAAGGGTTTTGCTGCCATTGATCATGAGTGTGGTCCTCCTTTGGTCAGAAGCCGATGCCGGCCAAATAGGCGCGGCTGGCCGCCACGTCGTCCAGGCTGGTGGCGGCGTTGCGCGGGTCGCGTTCCTGTTCGACGGTAATCGCGCCTTGGTAGCCGAGCTCACGCAGCAGGCCATGCAGGGCCGGGTAGTCGATGGCACCGCGTCCTATCGGGCACATCACGCCCCGGGCACAGGCGGCGAAGAAGCGGATGCGCTCGTTCAGCACCTGGTCGAAGACCGCCGGGTCTATGTCTTTGAAGTGCAGGTAGTCCAAGCGATGGGCGTAGGTGCGCAGCGATGCGAGCGGGTCCATGCCGGCGTAGTAGAGGTGCCCGGTGTCCAGGCACAACCCGGCAATGTCGTGGGGGATGTCATCCACCAGCCGCGCCAGCTCATCGGCGAATTCGATGTAGCCGCCGGCGTGAGGATGGATGACGGCGCGGATGCCATAGGTGTCCCAGGCGAGGGCGGCGATGGCGCGGATATGCGCCATCATCGCGTTCCAGTGCGCGTCGTCCAGGCGTGGCGCGCGGTCCGAATGGCCGGCCGCGTAATCGCGTTCGTCGTGGCCCCAGTCGATGATCACCAGGTAGGGCCCGCCGAAGCGCTGGCCGGGCTGGGGTTTCAAGGGCGGCAGTTGTTTGAGTGAGCCGCAGATGGAGTGGGTCTGGCGCAGCAGTTCGGGCAGATTGGCTGGGTTTACCAAGTCATCGAAAATCGTTCCCGCGACGATGTGCAGGCCGTGCTCCGACAGTGCTGGATTGAGGATTTCCGCCTCCAGCGGCAGATAACCATAGGGCCCCAGCTCGATGCCGCGATAGCCCGCATCGGCGGCTTCGCGCAGCACCCGTCGCCACGGTGGCAGAAACGCGTTCTTGATGTCATCGACGCCCCAGCAGCAAGGCGCCGTGCAGATGTGGATCGCCATTTGAAGCACTCCGGCTGTGTTGTTGTTTTTGTCTTGGGCTGATGCTATTGCCTCGTTGTGGAGCGGGCCATGGGGAGATGGCTTAATGTGTCAGAACCCCTCATGATGGCGAAAAGAGGTGTCAAGACATGTCAAAGCAACCACGCCGAAAATTGCGCCCCACCATGGCCGATGTCGCCCGGGAAGCCGGTGTGAGCCTGTCGACGGTGGACCGGGTGCTGAACCTGCGCGCCGACGTGCGTGCCGACACCGCCCAGCGCATCGCGGCAGCGGCGGGGCGCTTGGGCTTCCATGCCAAGGGGGTGATCGAGCAGCGTGTGCTCAACGACCGTCCCACCCTGCGTCTGGGGTTCCTGTTGCAGAAAAGCGGGGTGCCGTTCTATCAGGGGCTGGCCCACGCCCTGTCAAACGCCGCCGCCACCTGCACGCGAGCGCGGATTCGCGTGGTCATTGGTTACCTGGACGACCTTGATCCGGTCAACGTGGCCCAACACATCCTCGCCTTGCGTGACCAGGTGGACGGCCTTGGCGTGGTGGCGGTCGATCACCCCAAGGTGCGTGAGGCGGTGGCCCAATTGCGCGCGACAGGCATATCGGTCGTGGCGCTGCTCTCGGAACTGTCCAGCGGCGCCGGCACTGGTTACGCCGGCCTCGACAATCGCCTCACGGGACGCACCGCCGGTTGGTTCATCAGCCGCCTCGCCAGGCAGCCCGGGCCAGCGGCGGTCATGCTCAGCAGCCAGCGTTTCCAATGCCAGGAATTGTGCGAATTGAGCTTTCGCAGCTACTTGGCGGAGCAAACCGGCGAATGGGAGCTGCTCGCCTCGCGCCTGACCCTGGAGGACGACGAGTTTGCTTATGGCAACACCGTCGACCTGCTCACGGCAGAACCCGACCTGGCGGGGCTTTACGTGGCCGGCGGCGGCATCGCCGGGGTATTGCGGGCCCTGCGCAGCCTCCAGCAGCAACAGCTGCGCCTGCCCGTCGTGGTGTGCCATGACCTGACGCCGCTGACCCGGGAGGCGTTGAAAACCGGATTGGTCCAGGCGGTGCTCTCCCACCCGGTGACCACCCTGGCCGAAGAAGCCGTGGATGCTCTGGTCGAAGCCGCGACGGCCACGTCGGTGGGGCCGGTGGCGAGGCGGGTGGTGGCGTTGCAGATCGATGTGCCTGAAAGCACCTAGCGGTTACTTCTTTCGCTTGATGCTGCCGCTGTTTCTGCACGAGCTTTTAAACAGGCCTGTGCAATGAGTGAACGTCGTTATAGCTATCGGTCACTGGGTGTGCCATCATTTTGCCTCTATTTTGGTGGGATGGCAGGGACGCAATGCAAATCGAAAATCTAAGGCGCTTTCTCGACGCGGGAACCACCTTTTCCTTTGGTGAATCAGCTACGCCTCATACGGCCAACGACTTTTGGCAATGGGCTTTTTCCAACATGAACGTACCGGTTCTGCGAGGTGTGCTGATCGAATATCTGGTGGCCAGAAAGCTGATCGCCAACAACGATGACATCGTCGGAGATACGGTCAGGACGTTAACTACCTACACGCCTCGCAAAGGTGACCTGACCCGAAGCATCGAGCAGTTCTACCAAGTGCAACCTCATGGTGATGTATTTGATTTGCAGTTGAGCTGGGGCGTGACACTGGAAATCAAGAGCACCGCATCACCGGATACCTGGAGGCTGAACAAGACCTGCCGCTGGAACATTATTGAAGACAAGAATCTCAAGGAAGCGGTCTTTCCCGCTCAGTTCTATATCCTGGCGCAAATGGACTCCCAGGTGAATTTCACCGACAGCGCACTGGATTTGGGTTCAATCAAATTCCATGTGCGTACGGGAGAAGAGATGGATACGCTCGCCGCCAAGTATCAATCGCTGGGGTTCACCAAGTTCGTAGGCGAGGTGCCCAACCAGCGTACCTGTCAATATGATGAACTGCCCGTTGTGTTATCTGAATTGCAATCAAAACGTCTCGCCCGGGTCCGGAAAAAACTGCTGCCGGACTGGAAGCTTGAACCCCTCGCCCGCGCAGGAAACTTCATGCCGTTGGCCGTTGAAATGGCTGGCTATGTCGAAGCGGGGTGGTATGAGGAGGTTCAAGTGCAAGGCAAATGGACGGCCGTGCGGATCGCACCGATTGCGTCGCCGTGGTTGCCGGACGAAACACCAGGCTGGCGGGATTGGGAGGCAGCGGGTTTTGCTTACGTTCCGGAGATTGTTGCGGTAATCGAACCGGAAGATGCGACTGCCTGAAAACAAAACCTTCGTGACACCACGAGGGTTCAGCCATGACCTTTGGTTCTTACTGTTGCCCTTGATGCCCGGTCAGTGTCGGATAAATCCGTATAACCCTGCGCCTCGCCCTGATAGAACGTGGCCGGATCGGCCGCGTTCAACGCCTCACCCAATCGGAAGCGCTCCACCAGATCCAGGTGTGCCAGGAACGGTGTTCCAAATGACACCACGTCGGCGGTGCCCTCACTGATGGCCGTGCCAGCGCGTTCGACGCTGTAGCCGCCGTTGGCGATATAGGGCCCGCCGAAGCGGCGCTGAGTTCGAGGAAATCGAACGGTCCTTCGCCGCCCCACGATGTGCAGGTACGCCAAGCCATAACGGCTGAGCATCCGGGCCGTGTGGTCGAAAGTCGCCTGAGAAGTAATTGAAGATCGGCGACAGGCGAACGCCAACGCGGCCGGCGCTAAAGTCCTCGATCACCGACTTGACCTCCTCTTTGAGGAAGCGTGCGCGATGCTCGATCGAGCCGCCGTAGGCATCGGTGCGCCTGGTTGGCCCCGATGGCAATGAAGGAGAAGTGCAGATACCCAGCCGCTTCAACGCCGATACCGCGCAAGCCTTGCGCCAGGCCCGGTGGCGGGGCTGGGCATCGCCGTGCTGCCGTCAGCCCTGAGCAGCCTGGAAACTGGCCGGTTGGTGCGTGTATTGCCGCAATACCAACGCAGTGGTTTTGGTTTGAACGTGCTCTATCCAAGTCGGCGACAATTGCCTCGGGCGCTTCCACAGGCCCAATGCCGGGTGAACCGCCCCTGCCTGGCGCGATTTTGTTCCAACCAGTTTTTTCCTTCCCAGCCACAACAAAAACCCTCGTTTCGTAAATTCCCGCCTGCCAACACAATCGCCTCGACAGCTTGTTTCGATAGCTGCAATCGCAGAACAACAAGAAACCGGAACCCGAGGCGGCGACACGCCGACTTGAGCCAAACCCTCTGCCGGAAGTGCCAAGACATGCCCGTTGAAACCCTACGCATCGATACGCTTGTAATAGGCGCCGGCCAGGCCGGCGTCGCCATGAGTGAACATTTGAGCCGCCAAGGCGTGCCGCATCTGGTGGTGGAGCGCGACCGCATCGCCGAGGCCTGGCGCACGGCGCGCTGGGACTCGCTGGTCGCCAACGGCCCGGCCTGGCATGACCGCTTTCCTGGGCTGGAATTCGACGGCCTGGATCCCGATGCGTTCGCCTCCAAGGACCAGGTTGCCGAGTACTTCGAAGCCTACGCCCGCAAGTTCAACGCGCCGATCCGCACGGGTGTGGAAGTGCGCAAGGTCGAGCGCACTGTCGGTCGCCCAGGTTTTACTATTGATACCTCCGACGGTGTGATCGAAGCCACTAACGTGGTGGTCGCCACCGGGCCCTTCCAACGTCCCGTCATCCCGCCCATCGCGCCGCAGATGCCTGCGGTCACCCAGATTCACTCGGCGCAATACCGCAGCCCCGGGCAGTTGGCCGAAGGCGCCGTGCTCGTGGTGGGGGCGGGGTCGTCGGGGGTGCAGATCGCCGATGAATTGCAGCGTGCCGGCAAGCAGGTCTACCTCTCTGTCGGTGCCCATGATCGTCCGCCACGCGCCTATCGCAATCGGGATTTCTGCTGGTGGCTCGGGGTGCTGGGCGAGTGGGATGCCGAGGCGGTCAAGCCGGGCAAGGAGCATGTGACCATCGCTGTGAGTGGCGCCCGGGGCGGCCACACCGTGGATTTCCGCCGGCTGGCCCACGAGGGCATCACGCTGGTGGGCCTGACCCGAGCGTTCAACGGCCACGTAGTGAGTTTCGAATCCAACCTTGCCGAAAACGTCGCCCGTGGCGATGAAAACTACCTGGCGTTGCTCGACGCCGCCGATGCCTACATCGAGCGCAATGGCCTGGACCTGCCGCCCGAGCCCGAGGCGCGCCGGCTATTGCCCGATCCTGAATGCATGACCCATCCGATCCTTGAGCTGGACCTGGTCGAGGCGGGTGTCAGCACCATCATCTGGGCCACCGGGTACTCGGTGGATTACAGCTGGCTGAACGTCGATGCGTTCAAAGCCGATGGCAAGCCTCGGCATCAGCGTGGGGTCTGCAGCGAACCTGGCCTCTATTTTGTCGGCCTGCCTTGGCTGTCGCGCCGGGGGTCGGCGTTCATCTGGGGCGTGTGGCACGACGCCCGGCATATCACCGACCACATCGTCAAACAGCGCACGTATCTCGACTACCGCGATGCATCCCAGCGCATTTCGCAACCTTTGAAAACCAGCCTGACGGGAGTTCGTTGATGCCTACTCACACTCGCATCCGCATGTTCAACACCAAGGACACCTATCCCAACCAGACCCTGGACAACGACCTGTGCCAGGCCGTGCGCGCGGGCAATACCGTTTACGTCCGTGGGCAGGTCGGCACCGATTTCAACGGCCAGCTGGTGGGCCTCGGCGATCCGCGGGCCCAGGCCGAACAGGCCATGCGCAACGTCAAGCAACTGCTGGAAGAAGCCGGCAGTGACCTGAGCCACATCGTCAAGACCACCACCTACCTGATCGACCCGCGCTACCGCGAGCCGGTGTACCAGGAGGTCGGCAAATGGCTCAAGGGCGTGTTCCCGATTTCCACCGGGCTGGTGGTCAGTGCCCTCGGCCAGCCGCAGTGGCTGATGGAAATCGATGTGATCGCGGTCATCCCCGAATAAGGAGCACGACATGACGTTTTCCATCGTCGGACGCTGCGCCGAAACCGGCCAGTTGGGCATCGCCATCAGCTCGTCGAGCATTGCCGTCGGCGCCCGTTGCCCCTGGCTGCGGGCAGGGGTTGGCGCGGTGTCGAGCCAGAACATCACATTGCCGGCGCTGGGCCCGCAGATCCTCGACGAATTGGCCGCCGGTTCGGTGGCCCAAGAGGCGCTGGACCGTGCCCTGGCACGCAACGGCTACAGCGAGTATCGCCAGGTGGCCGTGGTGGATGCCCAGGGGCGCACGGCGGTTTTCAGCGGTCGCCACGCGTTGGGCGTCCATGGCGCCGGGGTCGGCGAACAGTGTGTGGCGGCCGGCAACCTGCTGGCGGGCGACGGGGTCATTGCCGCAATGGTCACGGCATTCGAACAGGGTGAGGGCAGCCTCGCGTCCCGCCTGTTGAGCGCGTTGCAGGCGGGCCAGGCCGCAGGCGGAGAAGCCGGGGCGGTGCATTCGGCGGCGTTGTCGGTGGTGGATGACCTGACCTGGCCAATCGTCGATCTACGGGTCGATTGGGCGGATGAAAATCCCATCGGCGAACTGGAAAAACTCTGGCTCGCCTATCAGCCGCAGTTGCAGGACTACCTCACTCGCGCCCTCGATCCAACCCAGGCGCCCAGCTACGGGGTGCCGGGCGATGAGTGAGTTGCGCAGCCGTGCATTACTCGCCGAGCTGGTGGGCTTTGCCACGGTCAGCCGCGATTCGAACCTGGCGTTGATCGAGTTCGTTCGCGATTACCTGCACGGCCTGGGCGTGACCAGCGAGCTGATCTACAACACGGAACGGACCAAGGCCAACCTGCTGGCGAGCATCGGCCCGTCGGTGCCGGGCGGCGTGGTGTTGTCCGGGCACACTGATGTAGTGCCGGTGGACGGGCAAGCCTGGACCGCGGAGCCGTTCCGCCTTAGCGAGCGGGACGGCAATTTGTTCGGACGCGGTACGGCGGACATGAAAGGCTACCTGGCCTCGGTGCTGGCTGCGGTGCCGACATTCCTGTCCAGCCCGTTGAAGCGTCCTGTACACCTGGCGTTCTCTTATGACGAAGAAATCGGTTGCCTGGGCGTGCGCGGCCTGCTGGAAGTCCTGCCGCAACGCGTCCCGCAACCGGCCTTGTGCCTGATCGGCGAGCCCACCGAGCTGCGACCGGTGTTGGGCCACAAGGGCAAGTTGGCGATGCGTTGCCACGTCAAGGGCGCGCCTTGCCATTCCGCCTATGCGCCTTACGGGGTCAATGCCATCGAACAGGCGGCGCGCTTGATCGGCCATCTGGGTGAGATCGGTGCGGAGCTGGCCGAGCCCTCACGACACGATCCGCGTTTCGACCCGGCGTATTCGACCGTACAGGTCGGCGTGATCCAGGGCGGCACGGCATTGAACATTGTCCCGGCCGATTGCCGCTTCGATTTCGAGGTGCGCGCCTTGCCGGACTTCGCCCCGCAGGCAGTGGTCGAGCAGTTGCGCGATTACGCCGAACAGACGCTGCTGCCCAGGATGAAGGCAATAAACGCCGACACCGCCATTCGTTTCGAACCCTTGTCCGCTTACCCGGGCCTGGCGACCTCGCCGCACAGCGCGGCCGCGCGCCTGGTGGCCCGGCTGTGCGGCAACGACGGTTTCGGCACCGTGGCGTTCGGCACCGAGGGCGGGCTGTTCCACCAGGCCGGCATCCCAACGGTGGTGTGCGGCCCCGGCAGCATGGACCAAGGCCACAAACCCGACGAATACGTGAGCGTCGAGCAAATGGCTGCCTGCGATCGCTTGATGGACCGCCTGGCGGTTTACCTCAGCGAACCCAATGACGTTTGATCCAAGGAAATACCCGTGAACGAATTCAATGATTGGAAGGCGCGTGCCGCTCAAGTGCGCCTGCGCGACAGCGCCCTGATCGACGGCGAGCCCCACGAAGCCCTCGATGGCGCCCGATTCGAAGTGATCAACCCCGCCAACGGCGTGTTGCTCGCCAATGTCGTGGCCTGCGCTGAACCGGAAGTGGACCTTGCCGTGAAAAGCGCACGCATGGCATTCGAGCAGGGCCCTTGGGCGCGCATGGCGCCCAGCGAGCGCAAGGCCGTGTTGTTGCGTTTGTCTCAGTTGATGCTGGCTCATCGCGAGGAACTGGCGCTGCTGGATTGCTTGAGCATGGGCAAACCGGTCATGGATGCCTGGAACATCGACGTGCCGGGTGCCGCCCATGTTTTTGCCTGGTATGGCGAAAGCCTCGACAAACTCTACGACCAGGTCGCGCCCTCGGCGGCGAACGTCCTCGCCACGATTACCCGCGTTCCGCTCGGCGTGATTGCGGCGGTGGTGCCGTGGAATTTTCCGTTGGACATGGCGGCCTGGAAAGTCGCGCCAGCGTTGGCGGCGGGCAACAGTGTCGTGCTCAAGCCGGCGGAGCAATCGCCGTTTTCGGCCCTGCGCCTGGCTGAACTGGCCCTCGAGGCAGGCGTGCCACCGGGTGTGCTCAACGTCGTGCCGGGCCTGGGCGAGCAGGCCGGGCGGGCGCTCGGCTTGCACCCGGACGTCGATTCGCTGGTGTTCACCGGATCGACCGAGGTCGGTAAATATTTCATGCAGTACTCGGCCCGATCGAACCTCAAGCAGGTCTGGCTGGAGTGCGGTGGCAAGAGCCCGAACCTGGTGTTTGCCGATTGTCAGGACCTCGACCTGGCGGCGCGCAAAGCCGCGTTCGGAATCTTCTTCAACCAAGGCGAAGTGTGCTCGGCTAACTCGCGGTTGTTGGTCCAACGGTCGATTCACGACGCGTTCGTAGAACGCCTGGTGGAACAGGCTCGCCTGTGGCAACCCGGCGATCCGTTGGACCCTGCGAGCCCTGCCGGCGCTATCGTCGATGCGCGTCAGACCGCGAGGGTCATGCAATACATCCAGCAGGCCAAGGCTGAAGGCGCACGCCTGGTGTGTGGGGGACGCCAACTGAACATTAATGGGTCGAGCAATTTCATCGAACCGACGATCTTCACCGACGTGCGCCCAACCATGCAATTGGCCCATGAAGAGGTGTTCGGGCCGGTGCTGGCAATCAGCGCGTTCGATGACGAAGAGCAGGCCATCGCCATGGCCAACGAACACATCTACGGCCTGGCGGCCTCCGTGTGGACCGACGACCTGAACCGGGCCCACCGTGTGGCGCGGCGTTTGAACGCGGGCACGGTGTCGGTCAATACCGTGGACGCCCTCGACGTCACCGTGCCCTTTGGCGGCGGCAAGCAATCGGGCTTCGGACGCGATCTGTCGCTGCACGCCTTCGACAAATACACACAACTGAAGACCACCTGGATCCAGCTGCGCAGCTGACCGCGGTCCAGGTCGTCGTTCGCAATCGATTTGTTCTCCCTAAAAAAAGAAAACGGAGCAACCGATGGACAGTTCCTCAAGCGTGCCGCTACAAACCGTTACGCCATCGCAGGTCGGCCCCCGCAAACGGCTGGGCCTGAGCGCCTTGTTGGCCGTCGCCGTGGGCCTGGTGGTTTCCCAGGGCGTCATGGTGCTGATGCTGCAAGGGGCCGGGATCGCCGGACTGGGCTTCGTGATTCCGTTGGCCCTGGCCTGGCTGTTGGCCCTGAGCTACGCCTGTTCGTTTTCCGAACTGGCCTTGATGATTCCCCGCGCAGGCAGCCTGAGCAGTTACACCGAAGTCGCCATCGGCCAGTTCCCGGCGATCCTGGCGACGTTTTCCGGTTACGTGGTGGTGGCGATGTTCGCCCTGTCGGCGGAGTTGCTGCTGATGGAGTTCATCATCGACAAGGTCTACCCGCACTCGATGCCGCCGTTGAGTGTCGCGGTTGGCGTGCTGTGCCTGTTCACTGTGCTCAACCTGTTCAACATCGACATTTTCTCTCGGCTTCAAACGGTGTTGGCCCTGGTCATGACGGTGATGCTGTTGGTCATGGGCCTCGGCGCCTTGGCGAGCGATGGGGCAGGCAGCGTATCGACGTTGGTGGCGGCTACGGGCTGGAACCCCATGGGGCTCGGTGTCATTGCCCTGACCGCGATGGCGGTGTGGGGATTTGTCGGGGCCGAATTCGTCTGCCCACTGGTCGAGGAAACCCGCCGTCCGGAACGCAACATCCCGGCCTCGATGATGATTGGCCTGACGGTGATCTTCGTCATTATCTGCCTGTATTGCCTGGGCGCTTTGCTCACCGTTCCCCAGGCTGAGCTCGCCAGCAATGGCTTGCCGCACTATCTGTTCGCGACTTCGGTGTTCGGCGAGGCCGGGCAGGTATTCCTGGTGACCGCCGCCATCACCGCAACGTGCAGTACGCTGAACAGTTCCCTCGCTGCCATACCGCGCATGTTGCTGGGCATGGCCCGTAGCGGCCAGGCGTTCGGCATCTTCAAGCGCCAGGGCAGGCGCAGCGGTGCTCCTTGGGTGGCGGTGCTGTTCGTGGCGCTGGTTACCGGCTTGCCGCTGCTGCTGATGCACGACACGCCCGACGCCATCAACCTTTTGCTTCTGGCGGCGGCCCTGGCCTGGCTGCTGGCCTATGTCATCACTCACATCAACGTGATTGCCCTGCGGCGCCGCTATCCCCATGTCCACCGGCCGTTTCGCACGCCGTTCTACCCGGTGCCGCAGCTGTTCGGCATCGCCGGCATGCTCTTTGCCATCTGGCACGTGTCCCCCAGCCCTGAAATGACTGTTCCGATCTTCGCCAGCGCTGGCGCGGTGCTGGGCATCGTTTCGCTGATCGCGCTGGTGTGGGTCAAGTGCGTGATGGGCAAACCGCTGTTCAAGCCCGAGCCGCTGGCGTCTGTCCAGGGCACCGAAACCGACAAGATCAACAAAGGAGACCTTTAATGAACGCGCCATTGAACCCGAACCGCAGCACCCGCGAATATCAGGCGCTGGATGCGGCGCACCACATCCATGCGTTTCTCGACCAGAAAGCCCTCAATGCCGAAGGGCCACGGGTCATCGTCCGTGGCGAAGGGCTGGCGCTCTGGGACAACGATGGCAAGCGTTATCTGGACGGCATGTCGGGCCTTTGGTGCACCAACCTGGGCTACGGGCGCCAGGACCTGGCGGCAGCGGCCAGCCGTCAGTTGGAGCAATTGCCGTACTACAACATGTTCTTCCACACCACCCATCCGGCCGTGGTGGAGCTGTCCGAGCTGCTGTTCAGCCTGCTGCCGGATCATTACAGCCACGCCATCTACACCAACTCCGGCTCCGAGGCCAACGAGGTGCTGATTCGTACCGTGCGCCGCTATTGGCAGATCCTCGGCAAGGCGCAGAAGAAAATCATGATCGGTCGCTGGAACGGCTATCACGGCTCGACCCTGGGCGCGTCGGCGCTGGGCGGCATGAAGTTCATGCACGAAATGGGCGGGGTGATCCCGGATGTCGCGCACATCGACGAGCCGTACTGGTTCGCCCACGAAGGTGACCTGACCCCAGCCGAGTTTGGCCTGCGGGCGGCCCGGCAGTTGGAAGAGAAAATCCTCGAACTGGGCGCCGAGAATGTCGCGGCGTTCGTGGCCGAACCCTTCCAGGGGGCCGGCGGCATGATTTTTCCGCCAGAGAGCTACTGGCCGGAAATCCAACGCATTTGCCGGCAGTACGACGTATTGCTGTGCGCCGACGAAGTCATCGGTGGCTTCGGTCGCACCGGCGAATGGTTCGCCCATGAGTATTTCGGCTTCGAGCCCGACACATTGTCCATCGCCAAGGGCCTGACCAGCGGCTACATCCCCATGGGTGGCCTAGTCCTGTCCAAACGCATGGCCGAAGTGTTGGTGGAGCAGGGCGGCGTGTTCGCCCACGGCCTGACGTATTCCGGGCACCCGGTGGCGGCCGCGGTGGCGATTGCCAACCTAAAGGCCCTGCGCGACGAGGGCATCGTGACACGGGTCAAGGACGACACGGGGCCGTATTTGCAACGGTGCCTGCGGGAAACGTTCGACGGGCACCCGCTGATCGGCGAGATCCAGGGCGCCGGCATGGTCGCGGCCCTGCAACTGGCCGAAGACAGGAACAGCCGCAAGCGCTTTGCCAACGAAAACGAAATGGCCTGGCAATGCCGCACCTTCGGCTTCGAGGAGGGCCTGATCATTCGCTCCACCTTGGGCCGGATGATCATGGCCCCGGCGCTCGTGGCCAGCCATGCCGATATCGATGAACTGGTCGACAAGACCCGTATTGCTGTAGACCGCACCGCCCGCGCTTACGGTCGCCTCTGAGTCCGTCGCCGGCTCGTGCGGGCGAGCCGGCATTTTCGAGGAACCGATTCATGTCCAGATCCTTGCGTTACAACATGGCGTGTGCCCTGGCGTTGCTGAGTACCAGCGTCCTGGCCGCGCCACAAAGCCTGACCGTGATTTCATTCGGCGGCGCCACCAAGTTGGCCCAGGACAAGGCCTACTTCCAACCCTTCAACGCCAGCGGTGCGGGAAACATCGTGGCCGGCGAGTACAACGGCGAGCTGTCGAAGATCAAGGCGATGGTCGCGGCCGGGCATACCAGTTGGGATGTGGTCGAAGTGGAGAGCCCCGAACTGCTGCGTGGTTGCGAGGAAGGCTTGTTCGAAAGACTCGACCCGGCGGCCATAGGGAAGCCTGCGGATTTCGTTCCGGGAGCGCTCACTGAGTGCGGCGTGGCCACGTACGTCTGGTCGATGGTCCTGGCCTATGACCAGAGCAAGCTCGCCAAGGCACCCACCTCCTGGGCCGATTTCTGGAACGTGACCGAATACCCGGGCAAGCGTGGGTTGCGCAAGGGGGCCAAGTACACCCTGGAAATCGCCTTGCTGGCGGACGGCGTCAAGACAGAAGATGTGTACAAGGTCTTGAATACGCCGGAAGGCGTGGCGCGGGCATTTGCCAAGCTGGACCAGATCAAGCCGAATATCCAGTGGTGGGAGGCGGGCGCCCAGCCGGCGCAATGGCTGGTGGCCGGGGATGTGGCGATGAGCGCAGCCTACAACGGTCGCATCGCCTCGGCGCAGAAAGAGGGCATGAAACTGAGCATCGTCTGGCCGCAAAGCCTGTATGACCCGGAATATTGGGCGGTGGTGAAAGGCACGCCAAACAAGGCCTTGGCGGAGAAATTCATTGCCTTCGCCAGCCAGCCGCAGACCCAGAAAGTCTTCTCGGAGAACATCCCCTACGGACCGGTGCATCGCCAGACACTGGGCCTGCTGCCCGCTGAAGTCCGCGAGCAACTGCCCACCGCCGAGGCCAACCTGGCACAGGCGCAAGCGGTGGACGCGGAGTTCTGGGTCGACCATGGCGAAGAGCTGGAACAGCGCTTCAACGCCTGGGCGGCTCGCTAGTATCCAACCTAATATCGAACCGCTCTTGTGGCGAGGGAGCTTGCTCCCGCTGGGGTGCGAAGCACCCCCTTTACCCTGTGATCGCGGTGTAGCAGGTGGACCGCGTCAGGCTTTTGGGGCTGCTGCGCCCGAGGCGTCGGACCGGCCCAGCGGGAGCAAGCTCCCTCGCCAAGGAGGTATGAGACTCGCCGGTCTACGCCAGCCATTCCCCGAACTGCTCCTTGCAGTAATCCACGAACAACTGCGCCGGCTTGGTCAGGTGCGCGCGCTTGAGCCAGCCGGCCACCAGGGCCGAACCGGTTACGTCCTCGGCGATGCTGACGCACACCACGTCCTGTCCGTCGTAGGTGCAGCTCGATTGCGGGCGGGTCACCAACACGGCGAAACCAAATCCCTGGCCGACCATGCCGCGCACCATTTCGATGGAGGGCGAGCTGAAGACGATGTTTGGCGTCAGGCCCAGCTCCTCGAAAATACTGACGAAATAGGTGCGGCTGGGCTGCACATCCAAGAGGATCATCGGCTCAAGCGCCAGGTCGCGAAGCGATACCTGGGATTGATTGGCAAAGCGGTGTCCGGCCGGCAGCAGTGCGTACGGCCGTTGCGGTGCCGTGAGCGCTTCGGTTTCGATCGTGCTGTCGAGATCGTGCTCATAAAAAATCGCCAGGTCGAAACGTCCACCGGTCAGGCCTTGAACCAACTCCTGCTGTTCGCCGTCCTGCACGCGGATCTCCACGCCAGGAAAACGCTCGCGAAAACCGGCGATCAGCCGTGGCAGGTAGAGCGGGGCGACGGTCTCGAAGCAGCCGATGTCGATCTGCCCGCTGACGACGTCATTGTCGGCCAACGCGTTCTGTTCGAATTCCCGGGCCATGCGCAGCAGCTCCTGGGCCTTTCGATAGAAACGCGCACCGGCCGGCGTCAGCGAGACGCCCTGGGCGTGATGACGGATCAACAACTGCACGCCGAAACTGTCTTCCAGGCCCTTGACCGCCGTGGCAATCGACGGTTGGGCGATATACAGCTTGCGGGAGGCTTCGGCGACGCTGCCACACTCCACGGTGGTGACGAAGTACTTCAACTGACGCAGGGAGTAGGACGCCACGGCACACCTCGGTCCGGATGATTTTGCCTACCTTACCGTGAGCCGCTTGCGCAGCGCGACGGGCGTTGCAACGGATTTTGCTAGGCAGTGGCGATATCCAGGCTGGCTTGTCGGACGGGCATAAAAAACGCCCGCCGAAAAAACCTTGGCAGGCGTTTGGGAAAGTCCGGCACAGAAGGAGGGACTGGCCGGTTGGCGCGTGAGTTTCAGGGCATTGGGATCAGGCGACAGGGATCAATGGATCCGCGGCAGCCAGTGCGGTGGCGCGGTCGGCGGCGGGTGGGTAGATCCACACAGAGTTGATCTGGGTCTTGAGGTCCTTCGCTTCTTGTCCGACCAACTTGACCTGGCGATCCCAACCTTCGGTGTACACCGCGCCCCAGGCGCCAAGGTCCAGGCACGTCACGTACTTGGGTTGGCTGTAGGTCATCGGCGCGACGCCCAGCAGATCGGCTGCCACGTTGTTGCCCGCGTAGCGGCCCAGGGCGATGGCGTGCTGGCAGGACATCGCCGCGTAATTTCCCAGGTCGTCGGTGGCGGCGTAGGCCACGTCGCCGGTGGCGAAGATATCGCTCTGCCCGAGCACCTTCAGGTTCCCGTCGACATGCAGCCGGCCCTGGCGATCGTGGGTGCCGGGCACTTGTTCGGTCAGCGGGCTGGCGCGGAAACCGACGGTCCAGATGACGGTCCTGGATTCGATGCGCTGGCCGTCCGACAGCGTGACGCCGCCGGCATCCACCGATTCGACCGAGGCATTGAGCATCCACTCGATGCCAAGGTGGTCGGACGCTTCGATGATCGAAGGGCTGATTCCTTCGCCCAGCGCCGCACCGATTGTCGGCCCCCGGTCGACCACGATCACGCGGATATTGGCGTCGCTGCCCAGGACGGCGCGCAGGCGGGCGGGCATCTCAGTGGCGGTTTCGATCCCGGTAAACCCGCCGCCGGCCACCACCACGGTGTTGCGAGCGGGGCTGTCGGGCAGGGTGGCGAGGGATTTCAGGTGGGCTTCGAGGCGCGTCGCCTGTTCGATCTCATCGACGTCGAACGCATGCTCCAGCATGCCCTCAAGGTCGGGGCGAACCAGCTTGCTGCCCGCTGCCAGTACCAGCCGGTCATAGCCCAGCGTGCCTTGGCCGCCAAACACGTCGCGATAGCCGACCTGCTTGCGGTTGACGTCGATGCTCTCGGCAAAGCCTTGGACGAAATTTACCCCGGCCGCGTCGAACAACCCGGCCAACGGCGCCATCATGGTGTGGACGTCGGGTTCGTAGAAACGCGGGCGGATGCGCAACTCCGCCTGGGGCGCCAGGACGCTGATCTGTACGTCATTGCGATCATGCTGGTCGAGCAGGCGAGCCGCGCTGAGTGCGCTCCATACACCGCCAAAACCGGCGCCGACGATCAAGATTTGCTGTTTCATGAGGTGCTCCCGAAGACTGAGTCGATACGTTGAATTTGTTTGATGTTTCAGCGTGACCGTGTTGCGAAACGCCCGGAAGTGCTTGGCCTGATGGGGTGAATCATTAGGCGCATTCAGCTTCGGTTCGCTATTGGAAATGGTATTCGTCGGCGGGAGCCGCGGCACTTCTACATAGGGTCAGTGGCGGCATGCGTGGGTGTTAGGAGGGCTATACGAAGGTATTAAAATCGTTGGGTTGTGGATTTTCAGCAGCCGCAGAACGATGCGCACCCCATTACGCTTGTGGGAGCGAGCCTGCTCGCGAAGAGGCCACCGCAACCGCGTTTACCCCTCGCCACCCATCACCGATTCAATGCAGGCAATCAACTCACCACAATCAAACGGCTTGGGAAAAACCGCCACCGGGCTCATCCCGTCCGAGCGGGTTCGCGGCGGTACGGCAGGCAGGCCCGTTATGAAAATAAGCGGAATCTCGATGCCACGGGCACGAAGCTCATCGCACAGTTGAATCCCGGTCATCCCCGGCATTTGAATGTCCGACAGCAAGCAGGCTGTATTCACATAGCCAGCTGAAGACAAGAAATCGAGAGCACTGGGGTAAGTCTTGACGCGATAACCGTGGGAGCGCAGTAAACCATCCAATGCAACTCGAACCGATTCATCGTCATCGATAATTGAAATAATTGCGGTGTCGGACATTTCGAAACCTGGCAGTAATGTCAGGACGCCATAAAGGCGTCCCTATCACTGCAAGATACGCGGTACAAAAGCCGCGCCTAGTATACGTGGGTATGAACTTTCACTGACCGCGCCCCGGGTCCAATGCCTGGGCCATGCGCACCAGCTCGGCAAACGAGCGCGCGCCCATCTTGCGCATGGCCTGGCCGCGATGAATCTTGACGGTGATTTCGCTCAAGCCGATCTGCCCGGCAATCTGTTTGTTCATCAACCCCGACGCAGCCAGGAGCATCACTTGGCGTTCCCGGGCGGTGAGGCTGGCGTGGCGGTCCTGGAGCGCCTTTTGGCTGTGCTCGGCCTCGCGACGCAGGCGGTCGCGCTGGTGGGCGGTGGACACCGCATCGATCAGGTCCTGTTCACGAAACGGCTTGGTCAGGAAGTCCACTGCGCCGGCTTTCATGGCCCGTACCGTCATGGCGATATCGCCATGGCCGGTCATGAACACGATGGGCAGGTGAACGTCGGCGCTCGCCAGCTGTTGCTGGAAGTCGAGGCCGCTGGTGCCGCGAAGGCGCACATCCAGTAGCAGGCAACTGGGCCCGTCGGCGCGTGGATGGCGCATGAAGTCTGCCACCGAGTCGAACAGCTCGACCCGCAGGTCGATGGACCGTAGCAGACTGCGGAGTGCTTGGCGTAACGACGCATCGTCATCGACCACGTAAACGATTGACTCAGCGGTGAAGGCAGGGTTCGGGGTGTGGCTTGGGTTCATGGGCGGCGTCCTTGGCGGGGCGGGCAGGGGTTAGCAATGGCAACGAAAACGTGAACGAGGTGCCTTGGCCAGCCGGGCTGGCGGCCCAGATCCTGCCGTCATGGAAGTCGATGATGGAGCGGCAAATGGAAAGCCCGATGCCCAGGCCGTTTTCCTTGGTGGTGAAGAAGGGGGTAAACAAAGAAGGCAGGATCTCGTCGGAGATTCCGATCCCGCGGTCCGCCACCTCCAATAGCACCTCGTGCTCCTGCGTCCAGGTGCGTATGCGCAGGATCCGATCGGGCGAGTCAATCGTTTCCATCGCCTGGCACGCATTGATGATCAGGTTGATGATCACTTGCTGCAGTTGCACCCGGTCGGCGTTGACCTGGCACGCCTTTGCCGCGAGGTTCGCCTTCAGGCTGATCTTGTGATGAGCCAACTGCTGGCGCACCAGGTTCAGCGACTCGTTGACGATGTCGTCCAGTAGCTCAGGCTGACGCAGAGGGTCGCATTTGCGCGCCATCGCTCGTGTACGATTGATGACTTCGCTGGCGCGACAGGCATTGGTGACGATCCGGTCCAGCGCGTCGAGGGCTTCCTTAAGGTCCGGAACCGGGCGATCGAGCCAGCGACGACAGGCCTCGCCGCTGCTGGTGATGGCGGTCAGCGGCTGGTTGACTTCATGGGCAATCGAGGCGGCCATCTCTCCCAGGGACGTCAGGCGCGTGACGTGGGCCAACTGGGCGTGGGCGCGGGACAACGCTTGCTCGGCGTGTTTGCTGGCGATCAGGGCGTTGATCAGGTAGGCCTGGTTGTGGCGCAGGCGGTCCGCGGCCTGCTTGCTGCGCAACGCGAGAAACGCAATGGCGGACAGGGCCGTCAGGCAACGAAAGAACCCAGTGATTGACTCCCAGCGGTGATAGCCACCGTTGTACGCAAACATCGCCGTCAGCAAAAACATGCACATCAGCGCTACGGTGATCACCAGGTTGATGGAAAACAGGTTCGCCGCCATCAGCAGCAACGTAATGTACAGCAGCGTCGGCGCCAGGTCGGAATGGGTTTCGGAATTGATGATGACGATCCCGCAGGCCACCACCAGGCCCACGGCCCAGCCCAAGGCGTTGACCAGTGGGTGGGCGCTGATGCCCATCGATGGCTCCCCGCCCATCGGGCATGGGATGTACCGGAAGCTGTCATAGACACTCTTGAACATCGTGGCGGGTGTGGGCACGGCGCAGACCTTCTGTTTTGCGGTGCAGCCCGAGGAGACGGGGCATTGATTTGGGATCTTAGAAGTTGCCCCTGGCATCGGGTAGGACATAAATCCCTGAATTACTGCCAACCCCGGCCGGTTGTCGATGCATACCCACGTATCAATGAATCTACCCAAAGCGTGAGTCCGGTGTCCCCCAGTACAACAGACACCGGAGAGGCTCTGGCATAACCTTCCTGGTACGTCGTCGTTGTCCAACCGTGCAAACGGCCCGAGGCACGACGTTTCTTTGCTGACTCATTGGCCCTGTGCCTGGAATGGCTACCATGATGAACAGAAATGACCTGCGTCGTGCTGACATCAATCTGCTGGTTGTCTTCGAAACCATGATGCATGAGCGAAATGTCACAGGTGTGAGCGAGAAGCTGTTTCTCGGGCAACCGACCATCAGTGCGGCCCTGGCGCGTTTGCGCTTGATGTTCGACGACCCGCTGTTCGTCAGGACCGGGCGGTTGATGGAGCCGACGTCTCGGGCCCGGGAGATTTTTTCCAACCTTTCACCCGCTTTGGACGGCATCGCCGCCGCCTTGAGTCGCTGCCAGGCGTTCGACCCTGGCACCAGCGAGGCAACGTTTCATATAGGCCTTTGCGACGATGTCGAGTACGCGCTGCTGCCGGATTTGCTGCGCCGCCTGCGGGTCGAGGCGCCGGGCACGACGTTGGTGGTGCGTCGCACCGATCAATGGCAGATGTGCCAGTTATTGGTCAGTGGGGAAATTTCCCTCGGTATCAGCCATACCCTGGAACTGCCGGCCAACGCCCGGCGCAAGGCGCTGCGCCCGATCCGGCCGATGCTGCTGCGGGCCGATTCGCGTCCCGGCGAGTTGACCCTGGACGACTTTTGCCGCCGACCCCACGCGGTGGTTTCATCCATGGGCCACGTCATCGATGATTCGGACCGCGCGTTGAGCCTGGTAGGCCGGCAGCGGCGGGTGGTGCTGACGGTGCCGCAATTCAGCGCATTGCCCGTGTTGTTGGATCGCAGCGACATGATCGCCATCGTGCCCGACTATGTGGCCCGGGCCATGGCGGCAGTCGCAGGCTTGCGGGCGGAGCCGGCGCCGGTCCAATTGCCTGAGCATGAGCTGTCGATGGTCTGGCGAGGTGCCTCCCATGATGATCCAGGCGAGCGCTGGCTGCGTTCTCGTTGCTGCGCGTTCATCGCCGAGCAGGCCCAGTCGGCGCCGCAAGCCCGGCGCGTGGCCTGACGCGATCGCGCAAGCCTTCTCAAAGGGAAAACCGGCTGCGATATTCGCGCGGTGAGATCGACAGATGCCGCTGGAACGTATGGCGCATCCGTTCCTCGTCGCCGAAGCCGCACGAGCGGGCGATCTGGTCGATGTTGCGCTCGGAGTCCTCCAACAACCTTCGCGCGGCTTCGAGGCGGAACATTTCGACGGCCTTGGCCGGCGTTCGTCCGGTCTGGCGCTTGTAGACCCGGGCAAAATTGCGCGGGCTCATCCGCGCCTGCCGGGCCAGACGTTCGATGGTCAGGTCGGCCTCGTTCAGGTGCTCGGCGAGCCAGGCGTGCAATTCATCGAACCCGGCGCTGTCCTGGGTCTGGGACAGCAACAATTGGCTGAACTGTGCCTGTCCACCGGGCCGCTTGAGAAACACCACCAGTTCCCGGGCCACTTGCAGGGCCACGTCGCGACCGCAGTCGGCCTCCACCAGCGCCAGGGCCATGTCGATGCCGGCGCTTACCCCCGCGGAGGTCCAGACCTTGTCCTGTTGGATGAAGATGGCGTCCAGGTCCACTTCGATCAATGGGAAGCCGCTCTTGAGCATCTCGCACATGGCCCAATGCGTGGCGGCACGGCGGCCATCGAGCAAGCCGGCCTGGGCCATGAGGAAGGTCCCGCTGCACACCGACGCCGTGCGCCGGGCCCTGGTGGAGGCCGCGCGCAGCCAGTCCACGAGCTCGACACAGTCAATCATCGCCTGACGAATGTTCGGGGCACCGGGCACGATCAGCGTGTCGATGATGACGTCGTCGAACTGATGCAGGGACGCCGTCTCGACGACCAGGCCTTCAGCGGTCTGCATCAGCCCGCCGGCCAGGCTTGCGGTGTGCATCCGATAGCCCGGCCGGCCGCGTTCGGCCATGGCTTTGGTGGCGGCCCAGAACACGGTCTGGGCGCCGGTCAGGTCCAGAAGGCCCATTTGCGGATAGGCGAGGAACACCAACGCACGCGGTTGGGACATCGACTCGGCGGCGATGTGAATGTCATGGGTCATCTCGTTCATGGTCGCGTCGGCTCGGTAGGGCGCATTTTGAGGATAAAGGTTTCGGCCTGCCCCCCCCCGCTTTCGCGAGCAGGCTCGCTACCACCGGAAAGCGACTGTGGGAGCGAGGCCATGGGTCATTGCTTGAGCGGAATCAGCACCGCTTCGTTCTCACCCATCACCATGAACACCAAAAGCTTTGCCGGTTGGGTGGCGCTGGCGTTCCTGGATACCAGATGCTCGGAACCGGCGGCTTCGTACCAGTACTCGCCAGCCTTGTAGGTGATGGCCGGCTCGCCCTTGACCTGGGACGTGACTGCGCCTTCGAGCACATAGGCCATGGCGGTGCCGTCATGCTTGTGGGCGATGGACGACTGGCCCGGTGCATAGTCGACGGTCAACATCATGGCTTTCTTGCCGGGCAGGTTTTTGAGCAGTTTTTCCTGAAGCACCTGAACGTTCTCCGACGGCGCGGTTTCGTGGGCGTACAGCGCGGCAACGGGAAGCAGGCTCAGGGCGGCGATCAAATAAAGCGTTTTCATGGGGCGGGTCCTTTGTGGTATCGAGTGAGTTCGCGTTCACCCTAAGCCCCAAGGTGTCGGGGACAAACGTCCAATTTATTGAAAGACGAGTAGACCACGGTGGCGAGGGAGCAAGCTCCCTCGCCACGCCAGAGATGAGCCCATTCACACCACCGGGAAACTGTTGAAATCCACGCTGCGAGCCAGGCGGCTTTCGATCAGGCTGATGAAGCCCTGGACTTCGGGGCAGTTGAAATGCGCCTGCATCGCTGCTTCCGATTGCCAGCGGGCGCTGACGTTCCAGCGGTCGTTGTCTTGCGGGCAACGGTCGACCATATAGGCGTCGCAGCCTGGCGAGGCCCGCAGGGTTTCGACGATTTGCTGCAACTGCCGGCCCAGTTCTTCCGAGCGCCCGGCGGCGGCCTGCACCTGAACGGTATTGATCACTTGGCGAGACATTGTCCTGGCTCCTGAATCAAGTCGAACGGAATCTGATGACACCCAGGCAGGATAGGCCCGGCAAGACAAGGCTAAAACAGCCAATGGGCGGATAAATGCCCAGTCCAATCGGTCAGGCGACCTGCTGCAGGATGTCCCGCAGGCGATCGAAGGCGATATCGATGTCGAGCAGTTCGATGGCGCCAAAGCCCAGTATCAAGCCTGGACGCACCGGTGCCGCGGTAAAGAATCCGTCGAGGCTATAGAGCCCAACCTCGGCTTTCTTAGCCAATTCGATCACCAACGGCAGGTCGATCGGCACCTTGCACAGCACCGCCATATGGAAGCCCGCTGTGGTGGGCACGGCCTCGAACCACGGTGACAGGTCATCGGCCAAGCGCGCCAGGATCCGCTCGCGCCGGCCGGCATACAGCGCGTGGCAGCGCCGGATGTGCTTGAGCAGGCAGCCTTCGGCGATGAACTTGGCCAGTGCCCATTGGGGCAGCGTGGAGGTGTGCTGGTCGGTAAGGCGCTTGGCGAGGATCACCGCCTCGAGAATCGCCGGCGGCAGGACGGCGTAGCCGAGCCGCAGCTCCGGCAGCAAGGTCTTGGAGAAGGTCCCGACGTACGCCACGATCCCGCGCTCGTCCATGCTTTGCAGGGAGTCGGTGGGCCGGCCTTCATAGCGGAACTCACTGTCGTAGTCGTCTTCGATGATGATCGCGCCCAGCTCATACGCCCGTGCCAGCAGCGCCTCGCGCCGGGGCTGGCTCATGGGCATGCCCAGGGGAAACTGGTGGGACGGCGTCACGTAGATCAACCGCGTGCCGTCGGGAATCATATCCACGCGCATGCCTTGCTCATCCACCGGCACCCCGGCCACCGTCGCGCCGTGGGATCCGAACAGCAGACGTGCCGGCGGGTAGCCGGGATCTTCCATCGCCACCAGGCTGCCGGGGCGGGTCAGTACCCGGGAAATCAGATCGAGGGCCTGTTGCGCGCCGTTGCACACCACCACGTCGTCGTCCTGGCAGTTGACCCCTCGGGAAAACGCGATGTGCCGGGCGATGGCATTGCGCAGCGCCGGCAATCCCTCGGGTTGGCTGTAGAAACCCTTGGCGGTGGCGATCTGGCGAAGGGCGTGGGCGGTGCAGCGACGCCAGTCATCCAGGGGAAACTGGCCCTTGCCGGTGGCGCCGCCGATGAAGTCATAGCGTAGCGCGCTTTCGGGCAGCGGATGGCGCAGCAGGTCCGGCATGTTGCGCCAGGTCTCGACCACGTCCGCCCCGGCCAGCTCACGGTGACTCTGCTTGCGCACGACGCTGGCCGGGCGCGCGTTGACATAGGTGCCCTTGCCGATGACGCCGGTGAGGAGATTTTCGTAGGTCAGTTGCGCGTAGGTGTCGGAGACGGTCTTGCGCGAGACGCCCAACTGCTCGGCCAGCAGCCGGCTGGGTGGCAGTTGCGTGCCGGCCGCCAGCCGACCGCTCTCGATGGCGCTGCGCAATTGTCGGTACAACTGGCCCGCCAGGTCCTTGCGGCCGTTGATGACGACGTGAAGTTCCATACCTGCGGGCTCCCGGATAATCGATGGCGGCAAGGGCCGCGGACGCAAGATTACCCGCAATGCGCCGGCGCGGAGAAGTTGCGTGGGCGTTTATCGTCAGATTGGACCTGTCACGGGCGGCGTCGACGTCCTACCGTGAAATCATCAACCACCACGGAGGCCGCCATGAGCCCGCGTCTTGATTACTACAGCGCATCCCCCGGGGCGATGAGGGCAATGATTGGCCTGGAAGCGCTGACCAGCCGCCTGAGCATCGAGCCGGCGCTGCAGCATCTGATCAAGATCCGCGCCTCGCAACTCAATGGCTGCGCCTTCTGCACCGACATGCATTCGGTGGATGCGCGCCGCCAGGGCGAGACGGAGCGGCGTCTGTATGCCGTAGCGGTATGGCGCGACAGCGGATTCTTCAGCGAACGCGAAAGGGCGGCCCTGGCCTGGACCGAAGCGGTCACCCTGTTGGCTGAAAGCCAGGTGCCCGATGACGTCTATGCCGTGGCCCGCGCCAGCTTCAGCGAAGAGGAACTGGTGGACCTGACGCTGGCGATCAGCACCATCAACAGCTGGAACCGATTGGCGGTGAGTTTTCGCCAGAGTCCGGGAGGCTAGGCAGTGCCTATGCGGCGTGCTGAAAACTGACCGTCCAACATTCTGGGGTCAGTCCAACAAAAGCCATGAAGCCTAGAGCCACCGCGGCGTTGTAAAGAACGAGGCCATTTCCGAGCGAGCCAATGCCGCGCCGAAGTAAGGCCCTTGTACCTGGTCACACGCCACGCTGCGCAATTGGCTGAACTGCCGGGCATTCTCGATGCCCTCGGCGGTGACCATCAGCCCGACGCTGCGGCTCAGCCGGATCATCGCCAGCACGCCTTCCTGATCATGCTCCAGGCCCAATTGCGTGAGGATATTGCGATCGAAGCGGATGCCGTCGAATGGCTGGTCGAGGACTTCCCTAAGGGAAGCGATGTTGGTGCCGAACTTGTCGATGTTGATCCGTACGCCCAGCGCCTTCAAGGCATGCAAGGTATTGGCGAGGGTCTTGTGGTCGGTGAGCAGTACGCCTTCGGCCACTTCCAGGGTCAGGCGTTGGGCGGGAAGACCGCTGGTCTCCAGGGCTTTGTGTACCTGGTTGAACAGGAAACTGCTGCTGAACCACCGAGGCGAAACGGCCAGGGAAACGTTGAGTGCGTTGGGCCAGCTCGTCGCTTCCTCGCACGCGTTGATCAGCATCCAGCTGCCCAGCTCTTCCAACTGCCCGGACGCTTCGGCGACCGGGATGAAGTCGATGCCGCCCAGTTCGCCGCGTTCGGGATGGTGCCAGAACGCCTGGGCTTCAAAGCCGTGCAACTGCTCGGCATTCACGTCGAAGCGTGGCAGGTAACGCAGTTCGAGCTGGCCTTCCTGCATCGCGTCGCGCAATTGCTGTTCATAGCGGCGCCGGTCACGGGCGACGTTGCCCATGGCCTCTTCATAGATGCGCCAAGTGTTGCGGCCGGCGGCCTTGGCCGCATACAAGGCAATGTCAGCCTGGCGCAGCAGCTCCTCGGCACGTGGGTCACGGGGGTGCGACCACGCCACGCCGATACTCACGCCCAGGTACAGCGTATTGCCGTCCAGGTGCATAGGGCGCTGCATGCAGTCGATCAAGCGCTCGCAGAGCTGATCGAGGTCTCTTGCGCTGCCTGGGTTGGGCATGACGATGACGAATTCGTCGCCCCCCAGTCGCGCCACAAGATCGCTGTTGCGAACGTTTTGCTGGAGGATATGAGCCACTTCCTTGAGCACTTTGTCGCCCACGGCATGGCCCAGGGAGTCGTTGACCGGCTTGAATCGATCCATGTCCAGGTTCAGTAGCGCCAGTGGTGTGCTCTGCGCGTGGTCCAGGTGTTCGCTGAGGCAATCGAACAGACGGTTGCGATTGGCCAGCCCGGTCAGCGGGTCGTGCTGGGACAGGTGCTTGATTTGTGCCAGGGCGCGCAATTCATCGGTGATGTCGGTGGCGGTGCCACGAAAGCCCTGGCTACCGGCGTCGATAGCCCGTACCGAAAGCTTGCAGGTGCGTATGCGTTGGTTACGCGCAATGTACTCGCACAGCAGCGGGGCAGACGAGGCACTGTTGGCGCCGCCGAGCAGCCAATGGGCAATGGAGATCGACCCGCTGTGGGGTTCCAGCAACCGGTGCAACGGTTTGCCGATCCATTGCGTGGGGCTGAAGCCCGTCACCTGTTCAAAGCGCTCCGACAGATAGGTCAGGTTTGCGGCCGAGTCGACTTCCCACAGCCAGTCTGACGACACTTCGGCAATGTCGCGAAAGCGTTCCTCGCTGCGCTCCAATGCCTTGCGATGGGCCAGGAGGCTGACGTACTGCTGTTCCTGGGCGCGAAGCATGACCAAGGCGTGGCGCAATACCAAGAGGGCCATGACGCCCAGGAACAGCAACGCCAGCGCCAACAACGGCAACAGGGCTTTACGCAGATCCTTGCCAGGGGTAGCGGGGCGCCAGGCCAGGGCTTCGCGGGTCAGGTCATTGAGCAGCACCTGGGCGGTGTCTTTCGGGCCTGGGGTATGGGCGATATGGGCGTCCGGCAGGGCAAAGTCTCGTGCCAGGTCCTGCAACGCGTCCGTATCGAGGACTTTGACGAATAAAAGCAGGCTCGGCGGGCCAGGAATCTCAGCCACGCTGTTGTCGGTGCCAGTGGTGATGGCCGAGACGGCGACGAAGGCAGGCGCGTCTTCGTGATGGAGCAATTCGACGATCACTTCATCGCGATTCTCCGCAGCGCTGGCCTTTCTGGCGAGTGCCCGCAGGTTGCCAGTCAGCCATGTGTTGGCGTGCACTTCGCTCATTTCACCATCGATGACCGAATAAACCGTCTTGCCGGTCGGGGAAATCACGAACACAGCCTGGTAGCCATACAGCGAGAACACGCTGCTGCCGACATTTTCCTGGTCGTAGGCCCAGTCTTTGTCGACTTCGACGTGCAGGTGGCGGTAGGCGTCGCTCCACTTGGAATAATCGCTCAGGTCGCGGCCGATGCCGGTACGAATCCCGTCGACGGCCCGTTGGGCAAAGAACAGACTCTGGGAACGGGCCTGTTCGTCCTGGGTCTGGGTGATGTTGAGCAATACCGCGATGGCCAGCGCGGACATGATGAACAGCAACAGCATGATGGCCGGAAAGGTGCGGCGAGTGAAACTTCGGGTAGGCCGCTCGCCGGAAATCACCGTGGAGCCATTGCCAGCATCTTCATTCATAAAAACAAGCCATCAGCTGAACGCGAGACATCCCGCACTAGTTTTGTATCGGCTGACCGCCTGATTAACTTAATGAAAGTGGAAAATAGCTGACCAGTTGCACCATTTTTAACGGCAGCTGCCCTCAGGTGCTACGCCTTGGCGGTATCGCCGCCATATAGGCGCCGCCGATTGATCCGATCAGCTCATATCGGCTCGCTCGAGTCTGCATGCTTATTCTTTGTCCTTGCGATGACCGGGCAGCAACGCGCCGAGCACCTGCTTGGCGGTCTCGACCACGATGCCGTGCTCGTTCGGATCGCCCTGGAGCAGGGTCGAGGCGAACTTCTTCGCCTGTTCCAGCTTGATGTGCGGCGGCAGCGGAGGCACGTCGGGGTCGGTGCGGAACTCGATCACCACCGGGCGTTCGGCGGCGAACGCCTGGTCCCAGGCGCTCGCCACGTCGCTTTCCTGGTCGACGAGGATGCCCTTGAGGCCGATCGACTCGGCGAACAGATGATAGGGAACGTCGGGAATATCCTGGGACGCCTCGAATTTCGGATCGCCTTCCATCACCCGTTGTTCCCAGGTCACCTGATTCAGGTCCTGGTTGTTGAACACCGCGCAGATCCAGGTGGTGTTGGTCCAGGTGCGCCAGTATTTGGCGACGGTGATCAATTCGGCCATGTTGTTCATCTGCATCGCGCCATCACCGACCAACGCGATCACCGGACGGTCCGGGTGGCAGAACTTGGCGGCGATGGCGTAGGGCACGGCGGCGCCCATGGAGGCGAGGCCGCCGGAGAGTGAACACATCATGCCGCGACGGATCTGGACATCCCGCGCATACCAGTTGGCGCAGGAGCCGGAGTCGCAGGTGATGACGGCGCGATCCGGCAGCCGTGGCGAGAGTTCGAACGTGACGCGCTGCGGGTTGATCGGTTTGGCCGAGACCAGGGCGCGTTTTTCCAGGGTCTTGTCCCAGTCCGCTCGCCATTTCTCGATTTTTTCGCGCCAGGTGCGGTCGGTCTTTTCTTCGATCAGCGGCAACAGGGCCCGCAGGGTGTCGGCGCTGTCACCTTGCAAGTTGACTTCCATGGGGTAGCGCAGGCTGAGCATGTCTGGCTTAAGGTCGATCTGCACGCCACGCGCCTGGCCCTCGCCAGGCAGGAATTCGGCATAGGGAAAGCCGGACCCGATCATCAGCAGGGTGTCGCAACCGGCCATGAGGTTGTCGCTGGGCTCGGTGCCCAGCAGCCCGATGGAGCCGGTGACCCATGGCAGTTCATCGGGCACCACGGCTTTGCCGAGCAGGGCCTTGGCGACGCCGGCGCCGAGTTTGTTGGCGATGGCGATCACTTCGTCCGTTGCATGCAGGGCGCCGGCGCCCACCAGGATGGCAACTTTCTTGCCGGCATTGAGCACCTCTGCCGCTTGGCGCAGGTCTTCCTCGTAGGGCACGACCTTAGGTTTGCGGTAGCCGACGCCGGAATGCAGCGTGCCGTGCTTGTGGGGCGGCGGTGTGTATTCCAGGTCTTGGAGGTCGTTGGGCAGGATCAGCGCGGTGACCCGACGCTCACCCACCGCCGTGCGTACCGCGCGGTCGAGCAGGTGGCGGACCTGTGCCGGGGCGCTGGCTTGCTGGACGAACGCGCCTGCAACGTCCTTGAACAGGCTGGGCAGGTCCAGTTCTTGCTGATAATGGCCGCCGAGGGCGTTTCGGGCCTGCTGGCCGCAGATCGCCAGGACCGGCATATGGTCCATGCGCGCGTCATACAGGCCGGTAATGAGATGCGACGCCCCAGGGCCGGAGGTTGCGATGCAAACGCCCAGCTCGCCAGTGAACTTGGCATGGGCGCAGGCCATGAAGGCCGCCATTTCCTCGTGCCGCGCCTGGATGAATCGGATCTTGCCCTTGGCCCGGTTCAGAGCCCCGAACACACCGTTGATGCCATCGCCAGGATAGCCGTAGATGCGCCGAACGCCCCATTCATAAAGGCGTTCAACCAGAAAATCGCCGACGGTCATGCTCATGTCTGTTCCTCGTCCTGATGGGCTGTCTTGAGCGTTGCGCCCGCTGGGCAGCGGTACGCAGCGCCATGGCTCTTACAGGACTGGACCGACTCAAGCCCTTCAAGGTTTCGATTTTTTTGACCGGAGCAACGACTTCAATAGCGCATCGACGCTCAACCGCCCGGCGCCCTGCAACAGCAGCGGCAGCAATGCGACCAGGTAAATCAATGGCAGTTTGAAGTTACCGTAGCCCTTGTTGGTGATCGCGTACCCTTGGGCCAGCTCGCCCAGGCTCGACCAATCCGCCGGCCAGTGCACGGCGGCGGTAGCGACCACGGTGACGATCATCAGCACCAGCGCCGAGGCGCGTGTGCCCAGGCCGATCAACAGGGCGACGGCGCAGATCAGCTCCGCCCCCATCGACAATTCCCAGTTCCAACTGGCCGGCACATGGTTGAACGGGAACGGAAAAGCCGACTGGATCTCGGCGAACCAGTTCTGGCCGTTCCATTTTTCCAGGCCGGATTCAAAGAACTCCCAGGCCAGGAACAGGCGCAGCCCCAGCGGTGCGAGCCACGAACCGGCGTGATCGAGGTTCAGGTGCAGGCCGTTCAGGGCTTTCGAGAAAGAGGCGTACATGGTTGATCTCCTCGGCTCAGGCCGCACGTTGCAGGGGTTGACGCTTGTTGGCCTGGGCCAGCTTGCCCACCAGGCGGACCGCCGTGGCGGCGCATATCAGGCCGAAGGGCAGCACGTACCAGGCGCTCATCGGAATGCGCTTGAAATTGGAATAGGCAAAGATCGCCGCCAGTACCCACATGCCGGTGGTATGCAGGCGCTTCCAGGCGGTGGCGCCGATCAGCCGCGTGGTGCTTTTGAACGAAGTCAGGGCCAGCAGCAGGATAAACACGTAGCCCACGGTGCCGGGCACGTTGCCAAGGGTGGTCCGGCCGGGCCAGAACTCGGTGTTGAGCTGGCCGTACCAGTAGATCAATGCGGCGTGGACTAAATGGGAAAAGGCAAAGGCCAGCCCGATGAAGCGCCGTTCGCGCACCAGGGATTTGCTCAGGGGCGAGGGCACCAGCACGGCGAACGCCGACGCTGTAAAGGCCAGCAGGAACAGGACGAAGGACGAACGGGCGGTCGCGCGAATGGCACTGCGCACGCCTTCTGTGAGGTCTGGATTGATGATCAGGACCAGCACGGTCATCAGCAATACCAGGGCGGCAAGCAGGCTGAACAGCGACCAGCCCTGGTAACGGAAAGCAGGCGGCGTTGCGGTGGCGGTAGGCATGGGGAAGCTCCTTGGATGGCCCGGCATCGTGGTGGCCGGGAATAGAAGGAGTCTTTCAAGTGGGTGTAAGCGGGGTGTGTCGGGAAGGGGGCCGGTGTGCAAGTTTGTGTATGCGGCGTGGTGGTTGACACACTGATATACAAACCCCGATACCGAACCTTGCACATGACCTTGTGGGAGCGAGCCTGCTCGCGAAAGCGGTGTGTCAGCTACATCGGCGTTGGATGTGCCGCCGTCTTCGCGAGCAGGCTCGCTCCCACAAGGGATATCCACAAGGGATTCAGTAGTCTTCAGACCTGGGTATCGCAACCCAACCGCAGCTCAGCGCACAGCCCACCGCCCTCGCGGTTGCTCAAGGTCAGCGAACCGCCCATGGCATTCGCCAGTTGCTGGGCTATGGCCAAACCCAGGCCGGTGCCACCGGTTTCCCGGTTGCGCGAGCTTTCCACCCGGTAGAACGGCTTGAGCACTTCGGCCAGTTCCTGCTCGCTGATGCCGGGGCCACGGTCCAAAACCCGGATCGCCAGCTGCCCGTTGGCGGCGGGCTGGACCTGGATCTGCGCCGCGCCGCCGAACTTCAACGCATTATCCACGAGGTTGACCAGCACCCGGCGCAATGCGTGGGGACGGGTATCGATGATCGCGGCGTTCTTGCCGGACAGCTGCACGTCCTGCCCGGTGTCCTGGTAGTCGAACACCAGGCTGTCGAGAAACGCGTCCAGGCTGATCCGGCAACTGGCCTCGGTGGCGCCATGGATGCTGCGGGCGTAGGCCACGCCTTCACGCACCAGGTGCTCCATTTCCCCCAGGTCGCTGTAAAGTTTGTCTTTTTCGATGCCGTCATCCATGAATTCGGCCCGCAGCTTCATGCGGGTGATGGGGGTCTGCAGATCATGGGAGATCGCAGCCAACAGATGCATGCGCTCCTTCAGATAGGCGGCGATGCGGTCCTGCATGGCATTGAAGGCCTTGGCCGCATGTACCACCTCGGTCGGGCCTTTTTCGTCCAGGCGCACGCCGTGGGCGTTGGGGTCCAGGGTTTCGACGGCCTGGGCCAGCCGGGTGAGGGGGCTGATGGCGATGCGCACGGCAAGCCACGTGCAGCCGATCAGCAGCGCCAGTTGCCCCAGCAAGACCACCGGCAGCCAGGGCGAAAGCGGTGCCATCGCCGGACGTACGTCGATGGTCAGCGGATTGCCGTCCTTGAGGCGCAGGTGCGCCTGATAGTGCATCTTCGGTCCCGGGATCTGGTTGTAGGTCAGGGCATAGGCTTCGCCCAAGGCTTCCTGGATCGAGCTGACCGATATCGGCGCGTTGTCCGGGAGCATTGGCATGCCAGGCTGGCCCTCATCAAGCACATAGCCGTAGTTGCGTCGCGCAAGCTTTGGCAGCCACGCGGGGCGTTCGGCGGCAGGCAGGCGATCGAGGATCGCCACGGACGTCGAGACGTCAGTCTCCAGGTTGCCGAGCATGGTGTTCTTGGCGCTCTCGTAGCGTTCGTAGTATTGGACGCCGAACGACAAACCCTGGGCCAGGACCAGACCGATCAGGAAAATCAACGACAAGCGCGAGGCGAGGGTACGCGGCCACCGCAGAGACAGGGTCATACCGAGGCCTCGAGGATCTCCACCGGCAGCGAGAACACGTAACCTTCACTGCGTACCGTCTTGATGTACGCCGGCTCGCGGGCGTCGTCCAACAGGCGTTGGCGCAGGCGACTGACCAACAAATCGATGGAGCGGTCGAACAGGTCCGCGTCACGGCCCTGGGTCAGGTTCAACAACTGGTCGCGGTTGAGTACCCGCTGTGGATGGTCGAGGAATACCCGGAGCAAGCGGTATTCGGCGCCGCTCAGGGCCACCATGGTGCCGTCGCTGTCCAGCAGGTGGCGAGCGGTGGTATCCAGCCGCCAACGGCCAAACGCCAGCAGGCGCCCGCTCTCGGTGACCACCAGGTTAGGCGGCAACATGCGCGTGCGGCGCAGCACGGCGTTGATCCGCGCCAACAGCTCCCGGGCGGCGAAAGGCTTGACCAGGTAATCGTCCGCGCCCATTTCCAGGCCGATGATGCGGTCGGTCTCGTCGTTTCGAGCGGTGAGCATCAGGACAGGCGTGGCCTTGTGCTTGCCGGCCCGCAGCTCCCGGCACAACACCAGGCCATCGTCGCCGGGCATCATGATATCCAGCACGATCAGGTCCACCGGAGTGGTCTCCAGAAAGGCGCGCATTTGCCGGCCATCCGCGACCACGGTGGTGCGCAAACCGTTCTTTTTCAGGTAGTTGCCTACCAGCTCCCTGATCTCGCGATCGTCGTCCACGATCAGCACATGATCGACATGATCCATGGTGTTCTGCCCCTTGGCGTTTTGGTGTGGGTCAGTCTACAGCCAGCAGCCGGCCTGGCTCGCGACGGTTTGTATTGCAGTGTATCTGGCGCGTGGCGGATACACAGCGATGCAAAAAGCCACCTGCTCGATACAGGCGCGATACGTGGGGAGCATTCAATGGCATCCATCGAGGCGACACAACCGGCCTCTGCGACAAACACCCATTGAATCGAGGACCGCACCATGAACACCAAAGCCATCTACGCCGCCTGCCTGTTCGCCGCGCTGAACATCTGCACCCTGTTGGCCCGGGCCGAAAGCACCGCGCCGGCGCACACCTACACCTACGGCACACACCTGGATGTACGCAAAGTGCTGTCCCTGAGCGAAGATCCGCAGCCAGCCTGTGGCGTGGTCAACGCCCACATGACCTACCTGGACTCGGCGGGCCATGAGCAGGCGCTGGATTACCGCAAGCTCTCCGATAACTGCACCAACCAGAACTGACCTTCGCCAGCCTTTATATTGAGGTGTTGCCATGCTTCTGATCGCATTTCTCGGCGGGATCCTGACGATCCTCAGCCCTTGTATCCTCCCGGTGGTGCCGTTCCTGTTCGCCCGGGCCAATCAATCGCGCCGTTCGGTGTTGCTGACGCTCGCCGGCATGGTGCTGACCTTTGCCTTGGTGTCCAGCCTGGCGGTGGCCAGCAGCGAATGGGTGATACGCGCCAGTAGCGTCGGCCGGCAGGTCGCCTTGGTGGTGATGGTGCTGTTTGCGCTGTCGCTGATGTTCAGCCGGGTGGGCACTTGGCTGGCGCGGCCGCTGGTCAGCCTGGGCAACCGTCTTGACACCGGTGCCGGGCGGATGGGCGGGCCTCTGGCGTCAGTGTCGGTCGGTGTCGCCACCGGGTTGCTCTGGGCGCCGTGTGCCGGGCCGATCCTCGGCGTGATCCTGACCGGGGCCATGCTGCAAGGCGCCAGCGCCCAGACCAGCCTGTTGCTGCTCGCCTACGGCCTGGGCAGCGCCCTGTCGCTGGGTACCCTGATCCTCGCCGGTCGAGGCCTGATCGGTCGGTTGAAACTCTCGCTGCCGATCACCGCCTGGCTGCGCCGCGCCACCGGGGCACTGGTGTTGCTGGCCGCCGTGGCGATCGGCACTGGGGCGGATGACCGGTTATTGGCCGCGACGTCGTCGCAACAGTCGGCCAGCTTGGAAAAAAGCCTGTTGGAGAGCGTGCCCAAAGCCATCGACTATGTGGTGAGCAAGGCCAGCGCGAGCGCCATGCCGGACCTCGAAGCCCAAGGCGCCATGCCTTCGCTGGACGGCGCGGTGCAATGGCTCAACTCGCCGCCGCTGAGCAGCGAGTCGTTGCGGGGCAAAGTGGTGCTGGTGGATTTCTGGACCTACGACTGCATCAACTGCCAGCACACGCTGCCGTATGTGAACGAGTGGGCGAAGAAATACGAAAAGGACGGGCTGGTGGTTATCGGCGTTCATACCCCGGAATACGGCTACGAAAAGATCATCGACAACGTACGCGCACAGGTGCGCAAGCTGGACATCCAGTACCCGGTGGCCATCGATAACCGCTATGCGATCTGGCGTGCCTTCAACAACCAGTACTGGCCGGCCCATTACTTCATCGATGCCAAGGGGCAGGTGCGCTATAGCCACTTCGGCGAAGGGCGGTATGGCGAACAGGAACAGGTGATCCAGCGATTGCTACAAGAGGCGAAGTCTGGATAAAAATACTATTTATCAAGGGGTTATAGTTTCTATATAAAGTTGTTTGTACGGATAGACATAGGCTTGAGAACGGCCCGCCAATGCTGGCCCCTTGCTCCATAAGTTGAGGTCAAACTCCTTTCATTTCAGAAAGTTGGACGACAAACCTATGCGTGTTTCTATCTGGATCGCGGCGGCCATGCTCATGGCCGCCGTTTCGCATGAAGCCCAAGCCAGGGCGCTGACGGCAAACCAGCAATCGGTGTGTCGCTGGGGTTCGGACATTGCCGCTGGAGCGCAGGCGTCCAAGCTGTCCGGAGTGAGCCTGTATGGGGCGCGCAAGAAACTGCAGGTGCGCAAGTTTCCCCGGCCCTGGATGCGCATGACCGCCCTGGGCATCACCGAACAGACCTACAACAGCACCTCGCGGCTCAAACCTGCCGCGGTCAAGCAGACCTACTACGAACAATGCGTGCGCCATGAGCTGGCGCGACGATAAGCCATCAGCCCTGGCTACTGCCGTAATACCGTTCACTTGAGAAAAAGACGATCCCGTGGCGAGGGAGCTTGCTCCCGCTGGGCCGCTAAGCGGCCCCATACCTGCCGAATGCAGAGCTTCAGATACATCGCATTCTTCGGTTTTACGACTGCTTCGCAGCCGAGCGGGAGCAAGCTCCCTCGCCACAGCTGTCTGGCGACCTTTAGTGAACAGCGTCAGGACGCCTGCCGGGCATCTCGATCCCGTGCTGATGCACCCGTCGATACAGGGTCGCCCGGGAAATGCCCAGCGCCCGGGCCGTCGGGGTGGGTTTCCAGCGATGACGCACCAGGGCGTCCAGCAACGCCTGGCGTTCAGGGCTGGCGCTGGGCTCCGGCCCATGATCGGCGGCGTCCGTGATGTGCAATGACTCAGGCAGGTGGCTAAGCTGGATCACGCTCGCCTCGCAGACCGCGCAGGCATAGCGCAGCACATGCCGCAACTGGCGGACATTGCCCGGCCAGTGATAACCCAGCAGGCATTCCAGCGCGGCGCCGCTCAGTTGCACCGCACCGCCGCACAGCGCCGACTCTTCTTCAAGGATTCGATTGATCAACGCCAGCCGGTCGGTGCGTTCGCGCAGCGGCGGCAGCTGGAAGCGGGCGCCGCCGAGACGGAAATACAGATCCTCGCGAAACTCGCCAGCCGCCACCAGCGCCTCCAGGTCGCGGTGGGTGGCGCAGATCACCTGGATGTCCACGGCCTTGCGCCTTGAAGCCCCCAGTGGCGCCACTTCGCCTTCGGCCAGCACCCGCAACAGGCGGGTTTGCAAGGCGAGCGGCATGTCCCCGATCTCATCGAGGAACAGCGTGCCGCCATCGGCCTGCTGCAACAGACCCTGCATGCCCTTGGCCGAGGCCCCGGTGAAGGCACCGGCGACGTAGCCGAACAGCTCACTCTCGATCAGGCTTTCCGGTATGGCCGCGCAGTTCAAGGCCACGAAGGGCCGATCGCGACGCTGGCTGGCCTGGTGCAACTGGCGGGCGAAGACCTCCTTGCCGGAACCGGTTTCGCCCTGGATCAGCACCGGCAGGTTGCGATCCTTGACCCGCACCGCCAGGTTCAGGCTGTCGGCCAGGCGTGGATCGAGTTCGGTGGGAGTCATCGCGACGCGCTGGCGAGGCTTGGCCCGGCGCCGTGGCGCGCTCAGGCGGCCATGCAAATCGACATCGAGTGGGTAGAGGCTTTCATCCCGGGCCCGGTGCAGCAATTGCGGGTCGAAAACCTGGCTGATGTGGCGAGGCAACTGGCCGTAGCGTTGCATCAAGTATTGGCGCGCCGCCGGGTTCAGGGCTTGCAGGCAGCCATCGTCGTCCCAGGCAAGCAGCAGATCCGGCTGGCTGTCGACGTACCCCGCGTTGCGATGGGCCCGCAACACCCAATAACCCTGGACGCTGCTCATGAAAAACGCCTGTTCGATCTCCCGGGCGCTCTGCACCACCATTTGCCGGATCAGGTGCTGGGAACGTCGATCATCCGGCGAGCGCACCGCCGAGACGTCCAGCACGCCGAGCAGCTCGCCTTGCGGATCGAAGACCGGCGCGGCGGAGCAGGTCAGGCCAATGAACGCCGCGCGAAAGTGATCACGCTTGTGCACCGTCACCGCAGTCTTGGCCGTGAGCACCGCCGCCACGCCGCACGTGCCTTCTTCGCCTTCCGACCAGCACGTACCCAGGTAGAGCCCGGCCTTGCGGCAGTCGTTGCGAAGGGTGGTTTCCACCCGGTAATCGATGGTCTGGCCCTGGGCATCGGTCAGCAGCACGCAATAGTCGGCATCGCGCACCCGGCCGTGCAGGCGCGCCACTTCGTCGCTGGCGATATTGAGGAACAGCTCCGAGCGCTCGCGGCATTGCTTGAGCACGTCGTGGGACAGGATCCGTGGGCCCTGGAGCGAGCCGGGGTCCAGGTGATGTTGCTCCATGGAGCGGCGCCAGGAGTCGAGGATCAGGTCCGGCACGGGCAGTTGCGGCAGTTGGGCGGCGTTCTTCAGCACGCGGCTGATGCAATCCACGTGCGCCCTGGAGTGAGCGGAAAGCATAGGGGCCTCCGGTTCAGCTTCTTGTCATTGTCGGCACATTAAGCGCTGATCGCCGGGCGCAGACAAGCCCGACGGAGCGCAGGCAACCCGGTGAGACGCCACGTCTCAACGTCTCGCGGTTAGGTCGTGCAGGCTGGCATGTGGCGTCTCACCGGGCCTATGGCCAATGCTTGCAGCGGAGCGCCGCAAGCGCTCTGGATCGGGGTTTTGCGTCCAGTTTCCGGCTATTGGCACCGCCCTTGCTCTAGGCCTTGGACCCACCCGTTGGGCTTCCAATAATAAAAAGAGGTGCCTATGACTTGCACGCCAAGCCCGTTGACTGTTCCCGCCACGGTGGCGCCATGAGCCGCCGTCCGCTCACCGTCGGCATCATCGCCAACCCCGCATCGGGCCGTGACGTGCAGCGGTTGACCGCCAACGCCGGATTGTTCTCCAGCACCGACAAGGTCTCGGTGATCCAGCGCTTGCTGGCGGCGTTTGGCGCCACCGGCATCGAGCAGGTGTTGATGCCCACCGACATGATCGGCATGGCCGCCGCCGTGCTGAAGAACAGCCACAGCCGCCAGGCCCGCAGTAGCCATTGGCCGGCCCTGGAGTTTCTCGACCTGACCCTGCGCCAGACCGTCGAAGACACCCGCCGCGCCGCACGCCTGATGGCCGAGCGCGAGGTGGCGCTGATCGCCGTGCTCGGCGGCGACGGCACCCACAAGGCTGTCGCCGCCGAAGTGGGCGACATTCCTCTGTTGACCCTATCCACCGGCACCAACAATGCCTTCCCCGAACTGCGCGAGGCCACCAGTGCCGGGCTGGCAGGTGGGTTGTACGCCAGCGGTCGGATCCCAGACGCGATCGGTTTGCGCCGCAACAAGCGCTTGCTGGTTTGCGACGCCGGGCGTGGTTTGCGGGAAGTCGCTCTGGTGGACGTTGCCGTATCGCCGCTGCGCTTTGTCGGCGCGAGGGCGATCAGCCGCGCGCAAGACCTGGCCGAAGTGTTCGTGACCTTCGCCGAACCGCAATCCATCGGCCTGTCGGCGCTGTGCGGGTTGTGGTTTCCGGTGTCTCGCCAGGCGCCGGGCGGTGCCTGGATGCGCCTGGACCCGCAATCCCCTGAAGCGCTGCTGGTGCCGCTCGCGCCGGGCTTGCTGCAAGGTTGCGGCGTGCTGGCCGCCGGGCCTCTGGAGCCCGGCGTCGCCCATGGCTTGTCGCTGTCCGCCGGCACCTTGGCCCTGGATGGCGAGCGGGAAATCGAATTCAACGTCCATGACCGGCCCACGGTCACCCTCGATGCCGGCGGCCCGCTGAGCATCGACGTTAACGCGGTGCTCACCTACGCCGCGCAACAGCGCTTGTTGGCCATTGGTCGCGAGCACCCGCAACACCCCTCGAACCTTCAAGAAGACACGCCTGGAGAATAAAAATGTCGACATCGCTCAACCATGATCAATTACTGCACGCCTATCAGGTCATGCGCACCATCCGCGCCTTCGAAGAGCGCCTGCACGTGGAATTCGCCACGGGGGAGATCCCCGGGTTCGTCCACTTGTATGCCGGCGAAGAAGCCTCGGCCGCGGGCGTCATGGCCCATCTCGGGGACGACGATTGCATTGCCTCGAACCACCGTGGTCACGGCCATTGCATCGCCAAGGGCGTGGATGTGTACGGGATGATGGCCGAGATCTACGGCAAGAAAACCGGCGTCTGCCAAGGCAAGGGCGGCTCGATGCACATCGCCGATTTCGAAAAAGGCATGCTCGGCGCCAACGGCATCGTCGGCGCCGGTGCGCCACTGGTCGTCGGCGCTGCCCTGGCGGCTCGGCTCAAGGGCACCGACAGCGTCGCCGTGGTGTTTTTCGGCGACGGCGGTTCCAACGAAGGCGCAGTGTTCGAAGCCATGAACATGGCCTCGGTGTGGAACCTGCCATGCCTGTTCATCGCGGAAAACAATGGCTACGCCGAAGCCACCGCGTCCAATTGGTCAGTGGCCTGCGACCACATCGCCGACCGCGCCGCCGGCTTCGGCATGCCCGGCGTGACCGTCGATGGCTTCGACTTCTTCGCCGTCCATGAAGCCGCCGGGGCCGCCGTCGAGCGCGCCCGTGCCGGGGAAGGGCCGTCGCTGATCGAGGTCAAGCTGACCCGCTACTACGGCCACTTCGAAGGCGACGCCCAGACGTATCGCGCACCCGACGAGGTCAAGCATTTCCGCGAAAACCAGGACTGCCTGATGCAGTTCCGCGAGCGCACCACCCGGGCCGGGCTGCTCACCGTCGAGCAGTTGGACCAGATCGACAAAGAGGTGCAAATGCTGATCGAAAATGCCGTGTACAAGGCCAAGTCCGATCCCAAGCCGGCGGCGTCCGACCTGCTGACCGACGTCTACGTCAGCTACCCCTGAACGCCCCTGAAAACAACAAGAGAGAATCCCATCATGGCGAGAAAAATCAGCTATCAGCAGGCAATCAACGAAGCCCTGGCCCAGGAAATGCGTCGCGACTCCAGCGTGTTCATCATGGGTGAAGACGTGGCCGGCGGCGCTGGCGCACCCGGTGAAAACGATGCCTGGGGCGGCGTGCTCGGCGTCACCAAGGGGCTTTACGACCAATTCCCCGGGCGGGTGCTGGACACGCCGCTGTCGGAAATCGGCTATGTCGGCGCGGCGGTCGGCGCCGCCACCTGCGGCGTGCGCCCGGTGTGCGAACTGATGTTCGTCGATTTTGCCGGGTGCTGCCTGGACCAGATCCTCAACCAGGCGGCGAAATTCCGCTACATGTTCGGCGGCAAGGCGTCCACGCCCCTGGTCATTCGCACCATGGTCGGCGCCGGCCTGCGCGCCGCGGCCCAGCATTCGCAGATGCTCACTTCGTTGTGGACACACATCCCGGGACTGAAAGTGGTGTGTCCGTCATCGCCCTATGACGCCAAGGGTCTGCTGATCCAGGCCATTCGCGATAATGACCCGGTGATCTTCTGCGAGCACAAGTTGCTCTACAGCATGCAGGGCGAGGTGCCGGAAGAGCTCTACACCGTGCCGTTCGGCGAGGCCAACTTCCTGCGCGACGGCAAGGACGTGACTCTGGTGTCCTACGGGCGGTTGGTCAACACCGCGATGGATGCGGCACGCAACCTGGCCGGACGTGGCATCGACTGCGAAGTCATCGACCTGCGCACCACCAGCCCGCTGGACGAGGACAGCATCCTTGAAAGCGTCGAGAAAACCGGACGCCTGGTGGTGATCGACGAGGCCAACCCGCGCTGCTCCATGGCCACCGACATCTCGGCGCTGGTGGCGCAAAAGGCTTTTGGCGCGCTCAAGGCACCGATCGAGATGGTCACCGCGCCGCACACGCCGGTGCCGTTTTCCGACTCCCTGGAAGACCTGTACATCCCCGACGCGGCAAAAATCGAGCAAGCCGTGCTCAACGTGATCGAGTGGAGCAAGCACTGATGAGCCAGATTTTTACCCTGACCATGCCCAAGTGGGGCCTGTCGATGACCGAGGGCCGAGTCGATGCCTGGCTCAAGGAAGAAGGCCAGGCCATCACCAAAGGCGATGAAGTGATGGACGTCGAGACCGACAAGATCTCCAGCAGCGTCGAGGCGCCATTTTCCGGCGTATTGCGCCGCCAGGTGGCGCGCCAGGATGAAACCCTGCCGGTCGGCGCCTTGCTCGGCATCGTCGTCGAAGGCGAAGCCAGCGACGCCGACATCGACGCGGTCATCGAGCAGTTTCAATCCAATTTCGTGCCTGGCGACGCGGCTGACGAGGACAGCGGCCCGAAACCGCAGAAAGTCGAGGTGGACGGTCGGCTGATCCGCTATTTCGAGCGCGGCGAGGGCGGTACGCCGCTGGTGCTGGTGCACGGTTTTGGTGGTGACCTCAACAACTGGCTGTTCAACCATGAAGCCTTGGCCGCTGGGCGCCGGGTGATTGCCCTGGACCTGCCAGGGCATGGCGAATCGGCGAAAACCCTGGAGCGCGGTGACCTCGACGAGCTGAGCGGTGTGGTGCTGGCCTTGCTCGATCATCTGGACATCAACGCGGCCCATCTGGTCGGGCATTCCATGGGCGGGGCCGTTTCGCTGAATGCCGCGCGCTTGATGCCGCAGCGCTTGCGCTCACTGACCCTGATCGGCAGCGCCGGCCTGGGGGCCCAGATCAACGGCAGTTACTTGCAAGGCTTCGTCGACGCCGCCAACCGCAACGCCCTCAAGCCACAGCTGGTGCAACTGTTCTCCAATGCCGAGCTGGTCAACCGGCAGATGCTCGACGACATGCTCAAGTACAAGCGCCTGGAAGGTGTGGACGTGGCCCTGCGCCAATTGGCAGCGAACTTGTTCAAGGACGGCCGCCAGCAAGTGGAGCTACGCGAGGTGGTGCAGGCCGGCCATGTCCCGACCCTGGTGATCTGGGGCAGTGATGACGCCATCATCCCGGCGGTCCACGCCGAAGGGTTGAGTGCCCAGGTCGAAGTGCTGCCGGGCCAGGGCCACATGGTGCAGATGGAGGCGGCCGAGCAGGTCAATCGATTGATTATCGAGTTCATCGGACAGCACTGAACCAGCGGGCGGCGGTTGAGTCGTCGCCCTATGAAAAATCCTGGAGGTAACGCTATGAACGTTTCAATCAAGCCGACCCGCAGCATGCGCGCCGCCGTTTGGCATGGCCGTAATGACATCCGCGTCGAAGACGTGCCGCTGCCGGTTTCACCGCCCGCCGGTTGGGTGCAGATCCGCGTGCAGTGGTGCGGCATCTGCGGTTCGGACCTGCACGAGTACGTGGCGGGGCCGGTGTTCATCCCGGTGGACGCGCCACACCCCCTGACCGGGATCAAGGGCCAGTGCATCCTCGGCCATGAGTTCTGCGGCGAGATCGTCGAGCTGGGCGAGGGCGTCGAAGGTTTCAACGTCGGCGAACCAGTGGCCGCCGATGCCTGCCAGCATTGCGGCACTTGCTATTACTGCACCCATGGGCTCTACAACATCTGCGAGAACCTGGCTTTTACCGGGCTGATGAATAACGGTGCGTTTGCGGAGTTGGTCAATGTCCCGGCCAACCTGCTGTACAAACTCCCGGCCAACTTTCCTGCCGAGGCTGGCGCGTTGATCGAACCGCTGGCGGTGGGCATGCACGCAGTGAAGAAGGCTGGCAGTTTGCTTGGCCAGAACGTCGTGGTGGTCGGCGCCGGGACCATCGGCCTGTGCACGATCATGTGCGCCAAGGCGGCCGGCGCGGCCCAGGTCATCGCACTGGAAATGTCCGGCGCGCGCAAGGCCAAGGCCCTGGAAGTCGGGGCCAGCCATGTGATCGATCCCAATGAGTGCGACGCCCTGGCCGAAGTTCGGCGCCTGACCGGCGGCCTGGGCGCCGATGTCAGCTTCGAGTGCATCGGCAACAAGCACACCGCCAAGTTCGCCATCGACCTGATCCGCAAGGCGGGCAAATGCGTGTTGGTGGGGATTTTCGAAGAACCGAGCGAGTTCAACTTCTTCGAACTGGTTTCAACCGAGAAGCAGGTGCTGGGCGCATTGGCCTACAACGGTGAGTTCGCCGACGTGATTGCCTTCATCGCCGACGGACGCCTGGACATCTCGCCGCTGGTGACCGGGCGCATCCAGTTGGAAGAAATCGTCGGCCAGGGCTTCGAGGAGTTGGTAAACAACAAGGAACACAACGTGAAAATCATCGTGTCACCCGCACGGATCTGACGGCGCCTGAAGTGGGCGATTTGGCGATGGCCGGAAGCGGCCATCGCCTTTTTTTCAATGCTCGTTCAGGTGTAGGCCAGCAAGCGCCCGCAGCCGATCACCGCGATCCACAACGCCACGGACAGCAACGCCTGGAGCTTGGCCAGGCTCGGCGCCGTGACGTGGGTATTCCATTGCTGGACGGAGCGGTAGGGCACCAGATGGAACAGCAGGGCATTGACGCCTGCCGCCGCGATCAGGCACAGCTTGAGAATGAACACGTTGTTGCTGGCGAAATCATGAGGGTGCGCACTGAACATCATCAAGCCGGCAGGCACGATCAACAGCAGGGCCCCGACGGCCCATCGCAGCAGATGGCGAGCCAGTGCGGTCACGGCGATGTCCCTGGACAGCCCGAGGACGCGCAGGTCGAACATCACCACCGCGCCCACCAGTATCGAGAACCCGATGATGTGTAGCACTTCCACCAGCGGATAGAGCCATAGCTCGCTGCGCATGGCCGAGGCCAGGGGCGAGTCGCCCAATCGGTCCATCCAGCCTTGCGCGACCGGGCCAGTGACCTGCATCAGCGCAGCTCGGTGGTTCTGTCGTCGATGGTGATGCGTTCGGCGCGAAGCTCGTCAGGCTTGTTTTTATTGGCGTAGCCGACCACGGTGGCCCGGTTACCGGCTTTGAGCATGTCTTTGGTCAGCCCCCGATTTTCCATGCGAGAAGGCGGCGCGAGCACGACGAACCACGTCTTTTCCGTGGTTTGCAGGCGCATGGTCCCGTGGGGGTGGGAGTAACCGGACTCCTTGATCGTACCTTCGAGCGTCAGTGGCTTGCTGGCGTCGTATTCGCTCCAGCCATGGTGGGCAAGGGCGGCGGTGGCGACCAGCATCGTGGACAAGCCGATGCAACGAAAGATCAGGTTCATGGCAAGGTCTCCTGGGTTATCGATTCAATCGGGCTGGTACTCTCGCCAGACCCGCTGCTCGTCGAGTTGCAGCAACTGTTCCTCCTCTTCGCGGAAGCGGCGGTCGCAATCGAGGAAAAACTCGTCGAGCTGCGGCGGTTCGACGTGGGTGGCGCTGAGCATGGTGTGGACCTGGCCGCGGTGATGGATCTGGTGCTCGAACAGGTGCAGCAGTAAGCGGTCGATCCGTTCGAAAGCGTTGCCGTCGGCACGCACCAGGTCGACGGTGCGAGACAGGTCTGTGCGTTTAAGGTTGCTGCACAATGCCGCCAGTTGCCGGTCGGTCCGGTCCTGGCTTTCCCTGAGCTGGTTGAACGCCAGCATCTCGGAAAAATCCCGCTCCTGGCCCAGGACATCGCCTTTGAGGGCGGTGAGGTAATAGCGATCTACTTCCAGTATGTGGCACAGCGTGGCTTGGATGGAGGGGAAGAAACTGGTGCGGTAGGCCTCGTATTCCACGGTGTTCAGCTGTGCGCAGGCGTCCAGCAGCCTGTGATTGGCCCATTGGTTGTTCAGGGCCTGGGCCAGGAAATAATTCATGGGACGCCTCCCGTGCGTCATTGCGCCGGGGAAAAAGCGTAGCAAAGACTGGCGATAACGCCGTGTTGCTGGTCGGTTGGTCCCGTGTTTGCACCACGACCCCCTGTGGGAGCGAGCTTGCTCGCGATAGCGTCGGCACATCCAATAGAGATGCAAGCTGGACAACCGCTATCGCGAGCAAGCTCGCTCCCACAGGTTTCTCACATGCCTGAGCCTGCGCCCCGGCTTAAAGCCCCACCTCAGGCAACACCGGCCGATTGGCCAGGGCCGTGGCCATGATCTGCTCCACGTACACCCGGTCTGCTTCCGGCAGGGCCAGGCGCGGTGGGCGGGTGAGAGCGCTGCCTCGGCCGGCAATGGCTTCGCAGAGCTTGATGCACTGGACCAGGTCGGCGCGGGCGTCGAGGTGCAGGATCGGCATCAGCCATTCGTAGATCGGCATGGCTTCGGAGAACCGTCCGGCGCGGGCCAGCCGGAAGATCGTTTCACCTTCCTTGGGGAACACGTTGGACATGCCCGAGACCCAACCTTCTGCGCCTACGGCGAGGCTTTCGAGCACCACATCATCGAGACCGGCGAACAGCACGAAGCGATCACCCACTTCATTGCGCACGTCGATGAAACGCCGGGTGTCGCCGGAGGAGTCCTTGAAACACACCACGTTGTCGCAATCGGCCAGGGAAATCAGGATGTCCGGGGTGACGTCGTTCTTGTAGATAGGCGGGTTGTTGTAGACCATCAGCGGCACGTCGGCATGCCGGGCGACATAGCGGAAATGTTCGGCGGTTTCGAACGGCTTGGAGCCGTAGACCAACGCGGGCATCAGCATCACCCCGTCGACACCGACCTTGCGCACCGCATTGGCGACTTTGGCGGCCTGCACGCTGGTGAACTCGGCCACGCCGCAGATCACCGGCACTCGGCCCCCGGAAGCGTCCACCGCCACTTCGGTCACGGCAATCTTTTCCTCCGCGCTCAGGGAAGTGTTTTCCCCCACCGACCCGCAGACCACGAGGCCGGATACGCCATCGCGAATGACGTTGGAAATGACCTGATGGGTTTTTTCCAGGTTGATGGAAAAGTCATCGTTGAATTGGGTGGTAACGGCGGGGAATACGCCGCTCCAGTTGATGCGTTGGCTCATGGGTGTCTCCTTTTGGTGTGTCTCTGTGGCGAGGGAGCAAGCTCCCTCGCCACAAGGGTTATGGGTGGGTATGAAAGTCATGCGCCGGGCCAGGTGTCTGAGAGCCGGTAGCCCTGCGGCCACGGATCGGCCGGGTCCAGCAGCAATTGGTGGGTTCCGGTGATCCACGCCCGCCCGGCGATGCACGGGTAGATCGCCGGGCGACCGGCAACGTCGGTCAGTGAGTCGATGCGGCAATGGAATTCGGAGCCGATGATCGAGCGGCCGATAAACCGTTCACCCACCTGCATCAGGCCTTTGGCGTGCAGCACCGCCATGCGGGCCGAGCAACCGGTGCCGGTGGGCGAGCGGTCGATCTTGCCGGGCTGGATGACGACGGCGTTGGCGCCGGTGGCGATGCCGTTTTCCATGACGACGGGCGCGGCGACCTGGCAGAACGAAATGTGCGACCAATCGGGATTCAAGGGGTGTACGAAGCCCAACTGCTCGTTGGCGGCCCGGGTGATCTTCAGCCCCACGGTCACGAGATCGGCGGCCTCGTCGGGGCGAATGTCGAAGCCCAGGCGCTGGGCGTCGACGATGACGAAGCTGTCGCCGCCATAGGCGGTGTCCACCTGCAATGTTCCCAGGCCCTCGACTTCGATCCAGGCATCGAGGCGGTCAGCGAAGGAGGGCACGTTCTTGATCTCGACCCGTTGCACCTTGCCGTCGCGGCAGTCGGCCACGGCCTCGATCAAGCCGCCCGGTGCCTCCAGGACCAAGCGCGTCTGGGGTTCGGTCATCGGCAGGATGCCGCTGTCCAGCAGCACGGTGGCGACGCACAACGAATTGGAGCCGGACATGGGTGGGGTGTCGGCCGGTTCCATGATGATCCAGGCCATCTGCGCCCGCGGGTCCCTGGCCGGCACGAGCAGGTTGACGTGGCGGAACACCCCGCCACGAGGCTCGTTGAGGACGAAGTTGCGCAGGGTCTGGTCCTGGGCGATCCAGCGTGATTGTTCCCAGACCGTGGCGCCGGGTGGCGGCGCGACACCGCCGACGATCACATCGCCGACTTCGCCTTCGGCGTGGCAGCTGACTATGTGGATGATTCTGGATGAGCGCATGGGTCAGATCCTTGTGTTGTCTGGTCGGGCCTCATCGTCGGATCGCCGCCCGGCGCAAGCTCGCTCCCACAGTGTTCTGTGGTGGTTAGCAGGTCATTGCGGCCTACACAAAACCCGTGTGGGAGCGAGCCTGCTTGCGATAGGCCATCCGCTATTTCACCGACTTGAGGAATGCCGCCGTCTCCGGCTGCACCGGATTGCCGATCACCTGCTCCGGCGGGCCGATCTCATGGACTCGCCCATTGCAGAAGAACGCCACGCGGTCGGATACGTCCCGGGCGAAGCGGATCTCGTGGGTCACCAGCACCATGGTCATGCCGTCTTCGGCCAGCATGCGCATGGTGTCCAGCACCTCACCGACCAGTTGCGGGTCGAGGGCCGAGGTGGCTTCGTCGAACAGCATGTAGTCCGGCGACATCGCCAAGGCACGGGCGATTGCCATGCGCTGCTGCTGGCCGCCGGAGAGCTTTCCGGGAAAGGCCTTGAGCTTGTCCCCCAGGCCCACGTGCTCAAGCTGTTTGACCGCCAGCGCCTCGGCGTCCTGCTTGCTCTTGCCCAGCACCTTGCGCGGTGCGAGCATCACGTTTTCCAGCACGGTCAGGTGGGGAAAGGCGTTCCACTGCTGGAAAACGATGCCGATCTTCTGCCGGAGGCGGTTGAGGTCGGTGGCGCTGTCGTGTACCGAGACGCCGTCCACCCGGATGCTGCCTTTCTGGATCGGCTCCAGGCCGTTGATGCACATCAGCAGGGTCGATTTACCGGAACCGGAGCCACCGATGATCGACACGACTTCGCCCTTGTCCACCGTCAGGCTGACACCCTTGACGACTTCCAGGTTGCCGAAGGATTTATGCACGTTTTCGATCTCAATCATTTTCTTGCCACCTTCTTTCCAGGCGAGCGCCGAGGCGGGCGACCACCAGGCTCATGAGGTAATAAATGAGGCCCGCGATGCACAGCACCAGCAGGGGTTCCTGAATACGCGTGACGATGGTTTGCGAAGCCCGCAGCAGTTCGACGATGCCGATCCACATCACCAGCGCGGTGTCTTTCATCACCCCCAGCACCAGGTTCAACCAGCCGGGAAACGCCACCCGCGTGGCAATCGGCAGGACGATGAAGCGCAGGTCCTGCCAGTACGTGAGCCCCAGGGATCGGCTGGCCCGCCGGGTGCTCGTCGGCACCGCCAGCACGCCACCGCGGACAATCTCGGTGAAGTACGCGGCGGCGTAGACCCCCAGCACGATGCAACCGACGGCGAAGGCGCTGAGGTCCAGGCCGACGATGCTCTTGAGGGAATTGAACAGCACGAACTGGATCAGCAGCGGCACGCTGCGAAACGCATCGAGTACCCAGGCCAATGGCAGGCTGACCCTGGGCAACAGCGCCCGCAACAGGCCGAACAACAACCCGGCCACGGTGCCCAGCAGTATCGACCAGACGGTCAATTGCACCGTGACCCAGGCACCTTCGAGCAGATACAACACGTCGTTGACGGTAAGGCTTGTAGAGAACATGTCCCGCCCTCAATAACGAAACAGGCGCCAGGACAACAGCCGGGCTAACCCGACGATCAACTTGGCGATCAGGTAATAGAGCACCGCCGCGAGGGCGAAATATTCGAAGGTGCGGAACGTCTTGACGTTGTATTCCTGGGTCACCCCCGTGAGGTCGTTATTCAAACCGACCACCACACCCAGGGACGTCATCAACACCGCCCAGACCATTTGATTGGTCAGCGGGTAAAAAACGATGCGCAACAGTTGCGGGACGATGATCATCCGGTAGGCCTGGAACGCGCTCATGCCCAGGGAACGGGCGGCGCGCATCTGCGTGCCCGGTACGGCCTTGAGGCCGCCGCGAAAATTTTCCGCCAGGTAGCCGGCGTTGTTGAAGGTGATACCCGCCAGCAACGCAAACCACGAACTGACGTGCAGCCCGAGGGAGCCGAGGCCAAAGTAGAGGATGTAGATCTGGAACAAGGAGGGTGTGTTGCGGGCGATCGACACCCAACCATTGCCGACACCGCGCAACAGCGGATGGCGTGCCTGGCGCATCACCGTCAGGACGAGGGCGATCAGCACGCCGAAAATCATCGACAACGCGGCGGTTTCGAAGGTCACCCAGGCGCCGGCAAGCATATCGGGCAGGGCGCGCAAGGCGGGGCGCCACTGGAAGCTGTAGTCAAACATGGCTCGGAGTCCCCTTGGGTGCGGAAGGTTGCAACCACTGTGGCGGCTGATCGCTGGCGGTGGCGGTGCAGGCCGCCTCGATGCAATCGGCCAGACCGGCAAAATGCACGCCGCGCCCCACCAGGCCCGGCGCGTAGTGCGCGTATTTTCCGGAATTGGTCATCAGGGTGGTGGCGGTCGGCGGGATCACCGGCTCGCCCAACATGCACCAACAGGTGTCAGTGACCAGCGTCGCCCCGAAGGCCCGGATCGCGTCCAGGTAACCTGCCTGGCGGGCCTGTTCCAGTACGGCACGGCCACAGGTGATCGCCAGCACCACGCCGGGGTGTTTGTTCCGGCCCGAACACAGGTGTGCCAGGGCGGCGAATTCGCTGAGGGAGAAATGTGGGTTGCCCAGGGAAATCACATCCACGTGGCGATGCCGGGCACTGTTGAGCTCGCGCCAACTGACAAGCAGCCCGGCAGGGTTGACGGTTTCCACCGGTAACACAGCGTCGCAGTCCAGCACATTGGCCGGGTCCAAGGCCTCGGGCGTCACCCCGGCGATGTGGAACAGTGGCGCGGCGCTGGTGGTCGCGAACGCGGCGCCAAAAGCCTTCAAATCATCCCGGGTGGGCGCGGCGTCTTCCAGGCCCCGTATCAGCGGGACACGTCGTCCCGTCAGGCCGCCGATGTGATAGCCCAGCAGCGGATAAAAACTGTCGTCCATCGGGTCGGGCCTTGTCACTTCGACGATCAGCCCGGCCTTTCGCGGCCCATCGAGATGACATCCGGCCAGCGGCGCGCGACCGCACAGGGCGATGCAGATGTCGAGAAAGTCCGGGTACTTCTGCGTGCGGGCGCCGAGCACGCTGTTGGCGTAGACCACCGCGTTGGACTCGGCCCAGACAATCTGTTCGCCGGCCACGGGCGCGGTGTCCAGCAAGTAGGGCGCACAGGTGAAGCTCAATTGCGCGCCCATGGCCATGTAAGCATCACCCAAGGCGCTGGCCGGTTCGCCCAGCGCAGCGTCGACGCCCAGTTCCCGCCAGCGGCGCTGGTCCACGGAGATCGAATTGAGGGTCGTGGGCACACTCACTTTCGCCCCCCACCGCACCAGTTGTTCGGCAAAGCGCAGGCTGGCCGGGCCGGTATAGATACAGCCGTCGATGTGCGCCTGGGTGATGTCCAGCAGTTGGTCGGCGCCCTGGATCTCGGCCATCCGCAGGACGATTTGCATCGCTACTTGGGCTGCCTTGCCGTGCGCGCCGTCGAGCATTGCCCGATCCCGCTCGTTCAACCGGACGGTGAACGGCATGGACGGCTGCGGGGTCGTATCCGTCCCATGCCATTGATCGTTGGGCCGTCGGCCGGACAACGTCAGGCGGTTGCCCTCGACGCGCACGAATCCTTGGCCGCGCAAGCCAGCGAACGCCTCGTGGCCGATGCACAACACCGGCAGCGAGCGCTGGAAAATCACCTCGGCCACGAGTACTCCAAGGGCCAGGATCTCGTCGACTTCGGCCAGTACCAGGGCGGCCGGTGCATGGCCGTTGCTGATGAGCTCCATCAACACGCTGCTGCCGGTGCAGGAACCCCGCCCGCTGGGAATTGCCAGCACGCGGCCGCCCAGGCGTTCGCCACTCAGAGGATGATGCCGGTCGATGATTTCGCCCGTAATGGGATCGACCCCGCCCCAGAAGCTCAGGCCAACGTCGGCGAACAACAGGGTGCCCTGGGCGGCACCCTCCACCAGGCTGCGGCCGTGCAAGCGGATAGGCGTGCTTGGCATGCCGCGATCCTCAGTAGTACACCTGGGGCACGGTCAGGTTGGCCGGCGGGATCTCGGTACCGACCCATTTGACGAACAGCTCCTTGTAGCGGCCCGTGCGCACTTGCTGGTTGACGAACAGGTTGAGGTAGTTGAGCAAGCCGTACTCGCTGCGCTTGGCGCCGAGGGACACGTAGTCGATGACATAGGGAGCATCGCCAGCGATCTTCAGGCCCTTGTACTTGCCCGACTTGATGGTCGCGGCGGCCACGGTGTTGGTCACGACGGTGGCGTCGATGTGCCCCTGGGCGACCGCCAGCAATGTGTCGTTCTGCGACTGGTAGGCGCGGAAACTGCCGCTGCCCCAACTCTTCTGATCTTTCTCCAGGGCGATGGCTTCGTAAGTGCTGCTGGTGTTTCCGAGTTTCTTGCCCTTGAGGTCGGCGTAGCTGTTGATACCGGTGTCGTCGCGGGTCAGCACCACCATCTGGAAGGCAAAGTAGGGCACGGTCAGGCCAACGGTCTTGGCCCGCTCCAGGGTGTCGGAAGTGGAAGCGACAATGACATCGGCGCGGCCCGAAAGCAGCGCGGGGATGCGGTCGGAGAATGGCGTTTCCACCACTTCGGCGTCGACGCCGAGGACCTTCGCCAGGTCGTGGCAGTAATCCACGTCGAAGCCCGCCGGTTTGTTACTTTCATCGCGAAAACCCATGGGTGGGAAGTCCAGTGTCACCGCGCAACGCAGCTTGCCCGAGCCGATGATGTCGTCGAGCTTGTCGGCATGGGCGGGTAGGGCAAGCAGGGGAAAGAGGACAACGCCAAGGGCTACGGCCAATGCAGGGTTTTTCATAAATGCCTCGCTGTCGAATAAATGCGGAGAAATATCGTATTGAGGATTTCGTATACGATATTAGATAAGCAATCGACGTGCCTGATCGGGTCTTATTCCTGTGTTTCTAGTAATGCTTTGATAACCAACAGATTATGGTGGTCCGGCGGCCAGGCACCGGGCGCGCAGGTGAAAGTGAAGTGTTACAGATGGGAGCAGCGGGGTGGGTTTACGCCCCCTAAAGGAACAGGCTCAACGCTGGTTGTCCCGGTACTGGCTGGGTGAAAGGCTCGTCAGCGCGCGGAACTGGCGGCTGAAGGCACTGTGATCGGTATAACCACAGCGCAGGGCGATCTCGGTAATGGGCAGATCGTGTTCCAGTAACAATCGCGAGGCCTCTCCCAGGCGCGCCTTGTGAATCATCTGCCGAGGCGTGAGCTGGAAGATGCGCTTGCAGTGTCGTTCCAGCTGCGCCACCGACGACCCGGCGATGGCAGTGAGTTCCGCCAGGCTGATGGGGCGGGCGAAGTGCTGCTTGATATGCGCGTCCACGGCCGCCAGTTGTTGGTACGCCGGATGGCTCGATTGCGGCGACTGCAAGTCACGGGAAATCCCGGCCAGGCCGACGATCCCGCCCTCAGGTTCGCGCAAGGCAAGCTTGTGGGTCAGGCACCACACCGGTTGGTTGCCGTAATAGAGGTGCAATTCGAGCTGGTCGGCCAGCTCCCGTCCGCTGGCCAGCACCCGTCGATCCTGTTCGGTGTACAGCGGGCCGAAGCGCTCCGGGAACACTTGCTCGGCAGTCAGACCGAGCAGGTCGTTGCATTGCTTGAAGCCGCAACGCCGGGCCAGGGTCTGGTTGACGAATGCGTAGCGGGCTTGGGTGTCCTTGATGAAAAACACCGTGTCCGAGAGGGTATCGAGCAACGGCGCGATGGGCAGCAGACTGCGCAGCAGGGTGTCGAAGTCGCAGGGAGTGAAGGTCGTCAGCGAGGGGTACATGGGCGGCTTCGTCGTTTTGTCAGACGTGGAGTTTTGATCGAAATGAGGTGCTTGTCACGCCGTACGCGTGGCTCACTCATCTGCCAGATTAAGCAACGTCTCAACCCGTGCCGGACTGAACGGTGGACGAGGAGCCGGCGGCGCCCAGCCAAACAGATGCTCCAGCGCCGCGCCGCAAACCCTACCCTGGCAGGCGCCCATCCCGCAGCGGCTGGCAAGTTTTGCTTCGCGCCAGTCGGCATGGCTGCTCAGTTCTGCATAGGCCACGTCTTCGCAGCGACACACCAAGGTGTCGCCCCGGGCCAGGCCTTTCAAACGAGCATCGAGGGCGAAAGCCTTGTTCAACGCCAGGGCAAAGCCCTGCCATCGCGCCCGGCGAGGCCAGAGGCGTTCGGCTGCCGAGGTGTCGTCGGCGGCGACGTGACCGGCGATGGCGCCTTCCACCAGGGCCAGTTCGCTGCCACCGAAACCGGTGCACTCACCAGCGGCGTAATGATCACGGCGCGTGGTGGCCTGCCAGGCGTCGACCGCCAGGGTTTGTCCAGCCAGCTCGCAGCCCAACGCCTGACCCAGCTGGGTGTTGGGAATCAGGCCGAATCCGCAGGCCAACCGGTCGCACGCCAGTTCCACAGTCTTGCCCCGCTGTTGCAGGCGCACGCCTTCGAGCTTGTCCCGTCCCAGGGCTTCCAGCACATGCGTGCCGACGCGGTAGTGGGAATCGAACAGGCTGAACGCCTGCGTCAACTTGCCCGGCCAGCGCGGCAACTGCATGGCAAAACCTGTAACGGCGGCACCGCTGGCTTGTTCGGCGATGCGCAATATTTGCGCCCCGTGATGCCTGGCCGTCGCCGCGCTGGCCAACAACAACGGGCCGCTGCCGGTAATCACCAGGCGTTCGCCGCGCACCGGCAGGCCGCCCTTGATCAGTGCCTGCAAGCCGCCAGCGCCGGTGACGCCGGGCAGTGTCCAGCCGGGGAAGGGCAGCAGCAGTTCCCGCGCGCCCGTGCAAAGAATCAGCCGCTCGTAGCGGATCAGCCATCCCTGCTCGGCGTTTTCCACCAACAGCGTCTTCTCGCCCGCGCAGGCAATGACCCGGGTGCCGGCGTGGCAGTACACATTAGTGCAGGCGTTCAGACGATCACGCATCCGACCCGCCTGGGCAGGCAGGCTGGCCTGGGGACCGTCGCGCCAGATCTGTCCGCCAGGGCTCGGGTTGTCGTCCAGCAGCACGATGCGCGCCCCGCTGCGTGCCGCGGCCAGCGCAGCGGCCATGCCGGCGGGGCCGGCGCCGATGATGAGGATGTCGGCGAGTTCGGTCATGGTCGGGTGTCCACGCGCATGCCGTCGCGGCACAGCGTCTGGCACGCCAGGCGCCGGCGGCCGTCGATCATCACCCGGCATTCCTGGCAGATGCCCATGCCACACAAGGGGGCCCGGCGTTGGCCGCTGACCGAAGTGCGACTGCAACCGTCAGCACCCAACGCCAATGCCGCCGCGACGCTGGTGCCATCGGCCACCGAGAGCGGGCGGCCATCGAGGAATAACTCAGGCATGGACCGCTTCTCCCAGGAAACGTTGCGGCAGGTAAGGTTGCGCGGCCAGCGGCGAGGTTTCGTTGAATAGCTGGGCGACCAGCAAATCAGCCGTCGCCGGTGCGGTCGTAACGCCGAGCCCTTCATGACCCACCGCCAGCCATAGGTCCTTGCGCTGCGGATGTTGGCCCACCAGTGGCAAGCCGTCGGGGGTCGCCGCGCGAAAGCCTGTCCAGGCGCGGATACCGTTGAGGTGCGCCAGGCCAGGCATGTAGTCCACGGCACGCTTGAGCATTTTCGCCAGCATCCAGCCTTCCACCTCTGGGTCGACATTGCCGAACTGCCGCGAAGCGCCGATGAACAGTTGTCCCGTCGGGCGCGGTTGGATGTTGCACGCCACCGACGGTCCGCTGGCGTTGTGAGCGCTGGTGACGTAACCCAGCTCAACCAAGGTATGGGTGACAGTGGCGGGGTAGCGGTCGGTGATCAACAGGTGTCCCTTCTTGGGTTCGATCGGCAGCTCCGGGCACAGCTCGGTGGCCTGGATGCCGTTGGCGAGCACGACTGCGTCGGCGCTGAGCCAACCGCCCCCTGCGAGGCGCACGCGGTGACCGTCCACTTCGCTGACTTGCGCCCGTTGATGGCGAATGTTGGCGTGATCGAGCATCCAGCGGGCGGCCGCGGGTGCGTAGAGAATGCCGTCGCCCTCGATCAGCAGCCCGCCTTCGAGGCCGGGCCGCAGTTCCGGTTCGCGCTGGAGCAGTGCGGCTCGGCCGATCAGTTCACAGGCTTCGTCATGGGCCATCAGGTTCATGTATTTGCTGTGGGCCACGGCCATCTCTTCGGCGTTGGCCGCCAGCCACAACGTGCCGTTGTTGCGCCAGGCGCAGCGTTCTGGAAGATCGGGGGCCATCTGGCGCCAGCGTCGCAGGGAGTATTGGCTCAGAGCCAGCTCCGCCGGGTTGTCATCGAGTACCAGCAAGTGGCCCATGCCGGCCGCCGTGGCGCCGTGCCAACCGGCGTCCAGCACCAGCACCTTCAAACCACGCTGGGCCAAGGCTTGCGCGCAGGCGGCGCCAATGATGCCGGCGCCGACGATGATCACGTCTGCGACATGGCCTTGGCTCACGGACGAATGCCCCAAGCGAACGGATCGTCCGGCTCGAGGAGCAAGGTGCTTTCAGCACTGATATAGGCCCGGCCGCGAATGGTCGGCACGATGCGATCGCCTGAACGTTCATACGACCCTTCGAATTCACTGCCGATGACGCTGGCCTGGCGCCAGATCTGCCCGGGTTGCAGTTTGCCGTCGGCCGCCAGGCACGCCAGTTTGGCGCTGGTGCCGGTGCCGCAGGGAGAGCGGTCATAGGCTTTGCCGGGGCACAGCACGAAATTGCGGCTGTCGGCCTGGGGATCGTCGGCGAACAGCTCGATATGATCGATCAGCCCGCCGTCCTCGCCGCGGAACCCCTGTTGCTTCAGGGCTTGTTGCACGGCGAAGGTGTAGGCGGTCAGTGCTTCCAGGTTGTCGCCCGCCACGCGTTGCCCGTGGTCGGCGATCAGGAAAAACCAATTCCCGCCCCACGCCACATCGCCAGACACCGGCCCGATGCCCGGCACCTCCAGGCGCAGCCCTTGGCGGTAACGGTAGGTCGGCACGTTGCGCACGCTAACCGAGCGATCCTCGTGCAACGTCGCCTGCACTGTGCCCACCGGTGTCTCGATGCTGTGCACGCCCGGGCCGATCCGGCCCAGATGAGCCAATGACGCCACCAGGCCGATGGTGCCGTGGCCGCACATGCCCAGGTAGCCGCTGTTATTGAAAAAGATCACCCCGGCACAGGCGTTCGGGTCCACCGGTTCGCACAGCAACGCGCCCACCAGCACATCGCTGCCGCGCGGTTCCAGGACGCACGCGGTGCGCCAGGCGTCGTGCTGCTCGGCCAGGCGCTGCCTGCGTTCGGCCATGCTGCCCTGGCCCAGGTCGGGGAAGCCATCGGTCACCAGTCGGGTCGGTTCGCCGCCGGTGTGGGAGTCGATCACGGTGATGCGTTTCATGGCGCCACGTCCGTTCAGATGAGTGGACACAAGCGTGGCGCGCGCCGGGGGGTGGCGGCTTGATGGTTTTAGTTGTCGGTGATGACGAAATCGGCATAGTGTGCGAGACGAGGCCGAACCGTCATCAACTGCGTGCGTTTGTCCATCGCCATTCGGTATGGCTTGTATCGATATTGATAGACTCGAACTTCTCCGCCACATAGCGCAAGCAGGCTCCTCCGTCGGGTTTGTAGTGTCCGGAGGCATCGTTGACCATCGCTAGGACATTTTGCATACGGTGTTCCTTGACCCTGAACTCTCCCGCGCAAATGACCGGTCTGCCGCTTCCAAGTTGACTGTGTCTTAAATACTCCGATGGTTTGGCATGTTCCCAGCGCTTATAAATAATCGATCCCTCAGGCGTATATACCCATGTATAGCTGTTGGATTCGCTGTTTGGGGCAAGGAGTTCGCTTGTTTGACCTTTCAGTTGATTACCGATCAACTTGCCGTTCCAGACGCCGAGCAGTTGACCCACCCCTTCTAGTTGTGCCGGGTTGTAACAGCGCCAGCGGGTCAAGTCACTGATATACGGCATCCAGCGTATTGGATACGTCTGAGCGCTCAGATCTAAGGGGCGACGATCGGAGTTCGTCCAGTTGGAGAAATCCACGATGCCTGACCATACCGGGCGAAGATGCGGTGATTTGTTAAAAATCCACGTATCTATTTTATTCATTGCGTTGGTGTAGATATCGTTGGCGGTAATCAGTAGTGACTCGAGTTCCCAGGCATCCGAGATGATCGGGTGCGGCACAGGCGCTTGATAGAACGTCAGGCCGCGAATGTCCGATAGCGAAATGCTCGACCTGCCAAACATCCTTTGGATATCAATCGAAATGTGAATCGTCTGACCGACTCTCGGGGCTTCGATGTAAGTCTGTAACTCGTTGTACGGTCCCATTGATATCAATAGTGTGTCGTCGGTTCCCGCGTAGTAAGTATTCTTTATCTGCGCCGTGACAGTCAGCGTGTCGATGATGGGCTGATTGAACGCTGAGACGATTGTATCTGGGGTGATGTTTGACGCTGCGACGGACGAAGCTGCGTCGCTTTGATTGAATGAGCTCATGCTCAACCGGTGCTGATTAGACATATGCCGTCCCTGGCAAAAGTAGGTGCGCGAGAGCCTAACAAATCAGGCGCAAGTTGCAACGGGCGCTTTGTTTCTATGTTTTTGGAATAGGCCAATGCGGGAAATAAGGCAATCGTGATCAGTGACCGGAAGGCAAGAACTCGAACAGCGTCCTGCAGACCCCGGCGATATGTTCGTCCAGCAGTTTCACCGCGCGCTCCACGTCACCGGCGCGGCAGGCGTCGAGGATTTCGCGGTGCTCATGGTCGGCGCGATCCTTGCCGGCCGACAGGCTCATCTGCATGCGCAGGTAACGTTCGAGTTTGTCGTGGACCGAGCGGATCAGGCTCACCATGAAGGGCCGTTGCGCCGGTTCATAGAGGCAGGCGTGCAACTGCCAGTTCAGCTCGGCCCAGCGGCCGACGTCGTCCTCGCCGATGAACTCCCGGCAGATGCTTTCGGCACGGGCGAAGGTCGCGTCGGTCATGTTGGGAATCGCCAGGCGCAGCACCTTGTCCTCCAGCAACATCCGCACCTCGAACATCTGCGCCAGTTCCGCCTCGGAGATCCGCGTGACCATCGCCCCGCGATTGCGCTGGAACATCACCAGGCCCTCGGCCTCCAGGCGCTTGAGCGCTTCGCGCACGGGGATCTTGCTGACGTTGAATTGCCGGGCGATGTCGTCCTGGCGAATCGGCTCGTCCTCGGCGAAAAGCCCGGCCACGATAGCGTCGCGCAAGTGGCGGGTAATGATTTCCGAAGTGGACGGGGCGTTGCCCAGGTCGGGCAGGTTGAATTTGGATAAAGTCACGGCGACGGTCGTTTGGCTGAGGTGGGGATATGGTATACGACCTGCCTGCCGTGATGTCGAGCGACGTTGGCCATTGTGGCGAAGGGTTTATTCAGCCGTGGGAGGCCTGGGCGATGAAAGCCTGCGTCCGGACGATGCGCAACCCGGTGATCGTTGCGCCTGCCAGCAACGCCAGGCCAAACACCGTCAACGCGACATCAGCGCCGAAATGGTCAGCCATCCAACCCGTCACCACGACCGGAATGCTGAACCCGACATAGGCGAAGAGGAAGAAACCGGCGCTGACTCGGGCTTTTTGCGTACCGGCCATGGCCGTGATCGCCGACAGTCCGCCGAGGTAAAGAAAGCCATAGCACGCACTGCTGGCCCCCAGTGCGCCGAGCAGCACGGCGGCCAGCGAACCCTGGCTCGCGCCCCAGGCGAGCAGCGCATAGCTCAAAGGCAAGACGAGCAGCCCCAATCCGGTGGCCCTGGCCGGCTGCATGCGTTTCACCCAAGGCTGGAAGATCAGCCCGCAACTGATCACGGTGAAGGTCGACAGGCCGGACCATCGCTGCAAGTCATGGGCCGCGAGCACCGAAGGCAGGATGGCGATCACCAGCCCGGAAGTCGCCCAGGCCAGCAGCATGGAGAAGCTGTAGGGCAGGCTGCCAGCAGGGAACAACGGCAGGCGCAACAGCGGCGCGTGCCTGATTTTCGGGGCTGGGTCTGGCAGTCGCGCGACCACGACGATCGCCAGGGCGGCCAACGCCAACTGCACCCAGAAACTGCCTGGCGTAACGCTGTGATGGACGAACAGGAAAAGGCTGGTCAACGCCGCGCCCAATCCAAAACCCAGGGAGGTGCTGGCGGTGACCCGGTTTGCCGGCGACCGGGCATCGCCGGTCGGCATCAATTCCACCATGTAGGCCGTGGAAGTCGCCGAGGCCAACCCGGTGCCGACGCCCATCATCAGGCGCGCCACGCCCAGCGCTATCAGGTTGGGCCAGATCGAGGTGATGACCGTTGCCAGCATCGACAGGCCAAGCGCCACCAGGATCAACGGTTTGCGGCCCATCCGGTCGGCCAGTCCGCCGAACGCCAGCAGCACGGGCAACACGCCGAGCACATAACCGGAAAACGCCACCGCCGTGGCGCCTGCGCCGTAACCGGAAAGCTGCGCATAGGTGGTGTACAGCGGCGCCTGCAGGTTGACCGCCAGGGTGATCAGGCACAGACCAAAGGCCAGGCCCCATGAATGTCGTTGCTGTGCGTCCAAGAGAGATCCTGCAAAAGTGTGAGCCTGGGCGGACTATCACCGCCGGACAGCAGGCAAACAAGGAACAGACGGGGGGCTTTTATGTTTAACTGTTTGCTCGAAATTCAAGAACACTTAGCCGAGACGCCGCGCCATGGACCTGAACATCGATCGCAACGCCAGGGGAAGCGTGGTCCGGCAACTGGTTGCCAGCCTAGCCGCGTGGATCGATACCCATGGCATCCGCCCCGGTGCGCGAATGCCTTCGATCCGCCAGTTGGCGACGGAAAACGGCTTGAGCCTGTCGAGCGTGATCAAGGCATATGACCAACTGGTCGCCAGCGGCGTATTGGAATCGCGGCATGGTTCGGGTTTTTTCGTGGCCCAGCAGTTACCCCAGGCGCTGGCGGCGCAGATCGAGGATGAGGCGATATCCTGGCCGCTGTTCGACAACGAATCGACCCAGCTCAAGCTGGGTTGCGGCTGGCTGCCGGACGCGTGGCGCGATGACACCGACCTGGGCCAGGCGATCCGGCAGGTGGTGCGCGGTGACAATAAGGCGCTGTTCAATTACAGCACGCCGTTGGGCTCGGCTGATCTGCGCCTGCAAATCCAGAAGCGCCTGGGCCTGATCGACATTCACGTCGATCCTCGCCAGATCATCACCACCCAAGGCGCTAGCCATGGCTTGGACCTGTTGGTGCGCACGCTGCTCAAGCCCGGTGACCTGGTGTTGGTGGAGAGCCCTGGCTATTACAACCTGTTCAACCTGCTGAAGCTGCATGGAGTCAGGACCCTGGCGGTGCCGAGAACCGCCCATGGTCCGGATATCGCCCGGCTGGAGCAGTTGCTCAAAGCGCACAAGCCCACGTATTTCTTCATCAACAGCATGTACCAGAACCCCACCGGCACCAGCCTGGCGCCGAGCGTGGCCTATCGCCTGTTGCAACTGGCGACGCTGCACGACTTTCGCCTCATCGAGGATGATATCTACGCCGATTTCCAGAACGGCCCGACGTCGCGCCTGGCCTCCCTCGATGCCCTGGACCGGGTGATCTACCTGGCGAGTTTTTCCAAGACGTTGTCCAGCTCGTTGCGCATCGGCTACGTCGTCGCCCAGCCTGAAATCATCCAGCGCCTGGCGCAGGTCAAGATGGTGACCGGTATTGGTTGTTCATTGCTGACGGAAAACGTCGTGGCGACGCTGTTGGCGAACGGGGCGTATCGCAAGCTGATCCAGCGCCTTCGCGGGCGCCTGAACAAGCAGATGGCGAGCACGTTGCGTCAGCTTGACGCGACGCACTGGGAAGTGTTTGCCGAGCCAAGTGGCGGGCTGTTCGTGTGGGCGCGGCCTCGTCTTGTGCCGGCCGAGCGGGTGCGACAGATCGCCAAGCAGCTGCAGGTCCAGTTGTCCCAAGGGTCGTCGTTCCTGCCAGAGGGGGGTGCCTGCGACTGGTTGCGGCTGAACGTTGCGTTCACCCAGGATGCCCGTGCCCAGGCGTTTTTCAAGCAAATTGGGCAAGCGTCCACGGCTGGAACGGGGGCGCTAATGGGAATAGATGTCAAACAGGAATGAGTTGCTGTATCTTTCGCAACACATTCTTGTCGCCCTTGAGGCGGCGTCTTTCATTAGGATTGTGTGTCGATGCGTCGGATACTCGTTTCACTGTGTGTGCTCCAAGCTTATTCCATCTCCTCCTGGGCAGAAGAGCCCGTTTCCACGGACAAGGCGCCGCTGGAGTTGCAAGCCACCGACATTGTCGGCACCTCGGACTTCGAGACTGCACAAGGCCCGATAAAGGGCTACCACGCCACCCGTTCCGCCAGCGCCACGCGTACCGACACCGCCATCCACGAAACCCCGCAGTCGATTTCTGTCGTGTCCCGCGATGTGGTCGAAGACCTCAGCGCCACGCGCCTGCAAGATGCCCTCGATTACGCTGGCGGCGTCGGCAGGGGGAACAATTTCGGCGGCCAGGGCCTGACCACGTTTACCGTGCGTGGTTTTACCACGGGCGAGTTCTACCGCAACGGCTTCCCGATCAATCGGGGTTACCCGAACATGCCCGATGCCAACACCATCGAGCGTCTGGAAGTGCTGCGTGGGCCGGCGTCCATGCTGTATGGGCGTGGCGATCCCGGCGGCACCTTCAACGTAGTGTCCAAGCAACCATTGGCCGAGCGCACGGTGACCCTGGGCAGTCAGATCAGCGATCAGGGAATGCGTCGCGGCACTTTGGATGCGTCCGGCCCGTTGGATGACGAAGGCCGCCTGGCTTATCGCTTGAATGTGGTGGGCGAGGGCGGCGATACGTTCCGCGATCATGTCGAGACCGAACGTTATGGCATCGCCCCTGTGGTCACTTGGCAGGTCAACGACACCACGCGCCTGACCTTCGAAGGCGACTTCATGCGCAACAATGCGCCGCTGGACCGTGGCCTGACGCATTACGCAGGCCAGCGTGGCACCGCGTCCCGCGATACCTTCTTCGGCGAAAAAGACGTCGGCAAGTTGCACAACGACAACAACATGCTGCAGGTGCGTTTCGAGCACATGCTCAACGACGACTGGACCCTGGCCGGTGGCACCCAGTGGCTCGACGGCACGTTGCAGGGCAACGCTGTCGAAGGCAACGGCATCGCCGCCGATGGGCGCACCCTGGGGCGCAACTTCAACTACCGCAAGCTGGAATGGACCGACCGCGATACCCAGCTCAACCTCACCGGGCACTTCTCCACGGGAGGGTTCGAACATACGCTGCTGACGGGTGTTGAATACGAAGACTACAGCTACGAATCTATCATCCAGCGTTCCGCCAATGGCCTTGGCGCCTACCCGATCGACATCTTCGATCCGGTCTATGGCCAGCCGCGCCCGGCCTTGACCCGCACCCCAACCGACGACCAGGAAAATCTCAAGACCTTCGGCGTGTTTGTCCAGGACCAGGTGGCGCTGACCGAGCGGCTGAAGGTGCTGGCGGGGGCGCGTTTCGAGCGGTTTGAGCATGAGTATGAAAGCTTTGTGCCCCAAGCACGCCCCGGCAGCCGCAACTGGGAGGTTACCGACAATGCGGTCACCCCACGCCTAGGCGTGATCTATGACCTGACCGACACGGTGGCGGTCTATGCCAACACCGCGCGCTCGTTCAAACCCAACAACGGCGCGAGCCGCGAGGGTGGCGGGTTCAAGCCGGAAGAGGGTAAGTCCTATGAAATGGGCGTTAAGTGGGAAGCGCTGGATCGCCAGTTGAGCGTCGATGCGGCGGTCTATCAGATCGAAAAACGCAACGTGCTGACGCCCGATCCGTTGGATTCGACCTTCAACGTCGCCGCTGGCGAAGTGCGCAGCCGTGGTTTCGACTTGAACGTGGCGGGCAACCTGACACCGGAGTGGCGCGTCATCGGCGGCTACGCCTATGTGGACGCCGAAGTGACCAAGGACGAGAACATCCCCACCGGTACTCGGCTGCTCAACGTACCGAAAAACACCGTCAGCCTGTTGAACGTCTATGAATTCCAGGACGGTGGCTTGAAGGGGCTAGGCCTGGGCCTGGGCGCCAGGTATGTGGATGAGCGGGCCGGCAACACCGCCGCCACCACCTTCACCATGGACGACTACACGGTGGTCGACCTGCTCGGCTACTACAAGGTCAACGAGCGCATTCGCCTCAACCTGGACCTGAAGAACCTGTTCGACGCCGATTACGAAGAGGGCGCGTTTGGTGGCGTCTACGCCTATCCGGGCGCACCGCGGACGGTGCAGGCGGGCATCTCCTACACGCTGTAGGTTCGAGCTAAAGAAAAACCCCGAAGGTTTCTGCCTTCGGGGTTTTTGTTTTTCACCATTTGCCGGTGCTCATGCCGCCGTCCACCGGCAGGACCGCGCCAGTCGTGAAGTCGGCACCCGCCAGGTACAACACGGCTTCGGCGATCTCTTCGATGGTGCCCACCCGACCGGCCGGCGCCAGGTTGTTGAGGAAGTCGCGGTGCGCCGGGTCATGCATCGGCGTGTCGATGATACCGGGCGCCACGGCGTTGACCTTGATGTTGAAAGGCGACAACTCCAGGGCCAGGGCGCGGGTCATCTGGTTGACGCCGCCCTTGATCAACACTGGCAGTGCTGCCGGCACCTGGATGTTCGGTTGCAAGGCCACCGAGGCGGAAATATTGATGATGAAACCCTGCTGGCGACCGATCATGTGCGCGGCTGCGGCCTGGCTGGCGTAGACGAGCCCTTTGAGATTGGTGTCCAGCAGCGATTCCAGGTCCTGCGGGCTGTATTCGACAAAGGGTTTGGGCAGGAAAAAACCGGCGTTGTTGACCAGCCCATCAACCGCGCCAAACGCCGCGATGGCTTTGCCGACCAGGGCGGTAGAGGTCGCCGGATCGGCAATGTCTCCGGCCACGCCGATGAAGCTCGCTGGATGGCCCAACTGGCCGGCCGCATCGTCCAGGCCCGACTGGGAACGGGCATTGCCCACTACGTTATAGCCGCGAGCCAGGAACGCCTTGACCAAGCCAAGGCCAATGCCGCTGGACGCGCCGGTGATGATGACGGTTTTCTGATTGCTCATGATGTTGACTCCTGATCACGTTGAGTAGGAACCGCTGCGCCTGTCTGGGCGTTGGTTGTGATCAGGGTATTGATGCGCTTGGGTTTGATAAATGGGGGTTCTGGTACTTGAGTTGATACTTGGTGTAATCAATCAATCGAACCTACGCTACACCCTGTGGGAGCGAGCTTGCTCGCGATGGCATTAGATCAATCACATGTGGGCTGGCTGACCCGCCGCTATCGCGAGCAAGCTCGCTCCCACAGGGATAGTGACTCGGCAGGCAGAAAAAAGCCCGGTCATTCGGACCGGGCTCGGTAGGGCGAAGCCTTACTCCTTGGGTTTACTTCGATACTCCGTCGTCGTCATGCCGGCATAACCCCAGTTATCGGTGTCGACTTCCTCGATCACGATATGGGTCAGGTGCGGGTCCTTGCCCAACACACGCTGCAGGGTTTCGGTGATTTCGCTAATCACCTGGGCTTTCTGTTCGCGGGTAACGCCGTCGCGGGTGATACGTACATTGACGAAAGGCATGCTGCACTCCAGTTGACGAGAATAGGCGCGGGAAGATCCAGCGCAATCGAGGGACCACTGTATTTATACGCCACGGCCTGATAAACAGGCATCGGGAATCTTCAGTTGATACGCGGTGTAATGAATCATGAAGCGGCACTTCGAAGACTTGCAGTTGGGCAGCATCGAGCTTTTCTGTCTGGCGGCGGAGGCGGGCAGTTTCACGGCGGCGGCGCAGGTGGCGGGCGTGACCCCAGCGGCGGTGAGCCGCTCGATTTTTCGGTTGGAAGAGCGTCTGGGTTCGCGCCTGTTTGTGCGCACCACCCGCAGCATCCGCCTGACCGACGCCGGCAGGACTTTTTTCGAGCAATGCCGTCAGGCATTGACGCAATTGGTCGAGGCGCAACAGGAAGTCATGGGGGCGCAATCCGTGCCATCCGGGCAACTGCGCATCAGCGTGCCGACGACTTACGGCCATCACCGCATCCTGCCACTGCTGCCGGCGTTTCGCGCGCAATACCCGCAAGTCACCGTTGATGTCCACTTGAGCAACCGCAACATCGATTTTGTCGCCGAAGGTTATGACCTCGCCATCCGTGTTCGGGCCCAGCCGGACTCCTCGATGATCGCCCGGTTGCTAGAAGACGCGAAACTGGCGGTGGTCGCGTCCCCGGATTACTTGCGCAGGGTAGGCACGCCGCAAACGCTGGAAGACCTGGAATTGCACGAGTGCATCCAATTCGAGCTGCCCAGCAGTGGTCGTCGTATCTCTTGGTTGTTCAACGTCGAGGGCAAGGAGAAGGAAGTGTTCGGGCAGGGTGGGTATTGCTGTTCCGACGACGTGTTGGGCGGGGTGACGCTGGCCAAGCATGGCGCCGGGCTGTTCCAGACCTATCGATTCATCGTTGAAACAGAGTTGGCGGACGGGCAATTGGTGGAAGTGCTGACACCGTTCGCGGGGCGTTCGCGCCCGTTCACGTTGCTGTATCCCCATGGCCGATACGTGCCGCAGCGGGTGCGGGCGTTTGTGGATTTTCTGTTGCAGTACCGGGAGCAGTGGGCCGCGACTTGAGGTGATTGTGATCTGTGGCGAGGGGATTTATCCCCGCTGGGCTGTGAAGCAGTCCTCGCTCAGACTGCTCGGTGTGCCAGATTGAACACCCGCCGCTGTTGGGGCTGCTGCGCAGCCCAGCGGGGATAAATCCCCTCGCTACAATGGATCACCATAAGCTCAAATGATGCGTTTGCCGCAGAGATTCCCGGCCCAGCCCCTTATCAGAACCGGAATGCCTGACGACCAATCAGCAGCCATTTGCCGTTCTGTTTTTGCCAGATCTGGAAGTTTTCGATTTCGGTCGGGACCACTTCGGTGCCCTTGAGCGCCTGGGCGGAGAAGTGGTTGCGTACCAGGGCCACGTCGCCCGAGAGGGTGATTTTCTGATTTTTCATTTCCAGGGTCTTGAATGCGCTCTTGCCGGTTTCGATGTCGGCGATGAAGGCTTTTTTGTCCTGGATATTGCCGCTGGAGTGGCCGTAGGTCAGGTTCTCGGCGGCAAGGGCCTGGAGTTGGGGGATGTCTTTGTGAAGCATGGCCTGGGTCAGGTGGTCTACAGCTTCGGCCACCTCTTTTTCGGCCGGTGCGGCGGCTGCGACGTAGCCGCTGAAGAGGCAAACGAAACCGATCAGCAATGATGCTTTTTTCATGGGTTTTTTCCTTGTTTTTGTAAGTATCGGGAATTCGAGCGTCTAGTGCTCGTCGGTCATCGTACAACTTGTCAGGGTAGACTGGAATAGGGCACGGTCAACGTGGGGAGGGAGCAAGCGTCCTCGCCACAAGGGCAAACGGTATTTTGCCTACAGTCCCTCCCGAACGGCCCCCCGAATCCCCTCCAGCAACATCGTAAACGCCGGATTGTCGTTATCCTCCCGCCAAACCAGATGCAGCTCACTCTGCACCCCTTCACCCAGATCGATCTCGCGAAACACCACTTGCCTGAACGCCACGCTGGTCGCGCAACGCGGCACCAGTGCCAGGCCCATGCCGGCGTTGACCAGCGCCAGGATGGTCAGCGAAGACCCCAGCCATTGCACGAACTGCGGGGCGACACGGGCCGAGCGCAGCATGCCGGTGAGCAGTTCGTTGAAGGGCGGGTAGGCGGAGTGGGCGTACATCAGGAACGGCTGTCCATCCAGGTCCTGCACGCTGACAGACTCGGCGTTGGCCAGCGGGTGGCCCGCAGGCACGGCCAGGACAAACGGCTCGCGCACCAGGCACTCAGTGGCGTAGCCGGTTTCCAGCAGCGGCGAGCGGACGATGCCCAGGTCGATGCGCCGGGCGCGCAGGGCTTCGTGTTGTTGGTAGGTGTTCATCTCCGACAGGACGATCTTCACCTGCGGTTGCTTGAGCCGCGCTTCGGCGATCACCTTTGGCAGGAATTCATACACCGCGCTGCCGACGAAGCTGATGGTGACCGAACCGATATGGCCCTGGGCAAAGCGCTTGGCGGCCACTGCTGCCTGCTGCGCCTGTTGCAACAGGTTCTGCGCCTCGATGAAGAACGCCCGGCCGGCGGCGGTGAGGGCGACGCTGCGAGTGCTGCGGGTGAACAGTTCGACGCCCAGGTGATGCTCCAGCAATTGGATCTGCCGGCTCAAGGGTGGTTGGGTCATGTTCAGGCGTTCGGCGGCGCGACGGAAGTTGAGTTCGGTCGCCACGGTGGTGAAGCAGCGCAGTTGGGCCAGCTCAAACATTGATTCAATCCTGGTATCAATCAAGTGCCAGGTTAGATTAGACGGGAACAATCAGCGGCGTCCATCATCGACGCGCACACCTTCCGGAGCCGCTGCATGAAAATCAAACGCGTCACCGTCACCCCCATCGCTTTCCGCGACCCACCGCTGCTTAACGCCAGCGGCATCCATGAGCCCTTTGCGCTGCGCTCGATCATCGAGATCGAAAGCGACAACGGCTACATCGGCCTCGGCGAGAGCTACGGCGATGCGCCGGCCCTGGCGATCCAGCAACAGGTCCAGGACCAACTGGTCGGCATGGACCCGTTCAACCTCAACCAGTTGCGGGCCATCGTCCAGGCCACCGTGGCGGCCCACAAGCCGGCCAGCGTTGCCGGGGCGGAACTGGCGCCGGGCTCCCATGCGAGCAAAGCGGTGAGCAATGCCTATTCGGCCTTCGAGGTGGCCTGCCTGGACTTGCAGGCGCATTACCTGAACGTGCCGCTGGTGGACCTGTTGGGCGGTGCGATTCGCGATGAAGTGCCGTTCAGCGCATACCTGTTTTTCAAATATGCCGAGCACATCGACTCGCCATATCCTGCGGACAACTGGGGCGAAGCGCTGAACGAGCAGCAGATCGTCGCCCAGGCACGGCGCATGATCGAGGAATACGGGTTCAAAAGCATCAAGCTCAAGGCCGGCGCCCTGGAGCCGGAGCATGAAGTGGCCTGCATCAAGGCGTTGAAAAAAGCGTTTCCCGGCTTTCCGCTGCGCATCGATCCCAACGGCAACTGGTCGCTGGAAACCTCGATCCGCATGGCTGAGCTGCTCGGGGACGACCTTCAGTATTACGAAGACCCGACGCCGGGCCTGGAGGGCATGGCCGAGCTGCACAAGCGCACTGGCCTGCCGCTGGCGACCAACATGGTGGTCACCGATTTTGACGAGTTCCGCCGAAGCGTGGCCCAGGACAGCGTGCAGATCGTCCTGGCCGACCACCATTATTGGGGCGGGCTGCGGGATACCCAGGTACTGGCGAAAATGTGCGACACCTTTGGCCTGGGGGTTTCCATGCATTCCAATTCGCACTTGGGCATCAGCCTCATGGCCATGGCCCACGTGGCGGCTTCGGTGCCGAACCTGGATTACGCCTGCGACACGCATTACCCATGGCAGGAACCGGATGAAGAAGTGATCAAGGGTGGCAAGCTTCCGTTTGTCGACGGCTGCGTGAAGATCACCCGGGCGCCGGGCCTGGGGTTGGAGCTGGACCGCGATCAACTGGGCAAGCTGCACGAGCAGTTCCTGAGCTGCGGCATTCGCCAGCGCGATGACGTGCGGCAGATGCGGCGCTATCGGCCGGATTGGAAGACGGTCAAGCCGAGGTTCTGAGCTGAAGGCGAGGGGGCCTGCTGCGCAAGCCAGCGGGAGCAAGCTCCCTCGCCACGGGATCACCTTGTATTCGGGAACGAAGTCGTACTCGGCTTTGTGGCGAGGGAGCTTGCTCCCGCTGGGCTGCGCAGCAGCCCCAAACCAGACGACTCGGTACCACTGCACAACGAGTTGATCCTACCCACCCACCGGCCCACACCCAAAGTACCGCGCCCGGCGGCATCCGGGTCTTACACACAAACTGCCGCGCCGGGCCTGCGCTGCCAAAGCAGCCGCCAATCACTTCCAAGGCAGCGTATGACGCGCCCGGGTGCCTTTCGATAATCGCCTCCGACATCCCGTCCCCTGTTGCGGAGCGCGCCATGCACAACAATAAAAATACCTGCCTGCGTTTTTTGCCTGCGGTCATCGCAGGCCTCTCGACTCTCGCCCCGATGCCTTGGGCCCACGCCGAAATCATGCTGTACGACAAGGACCAGACGACCTTTTCCACCGACGGCTACATCAACGCTTTCTACGTCAACAGCGACGTGGACCGTGCCGGCGAACAGTTCGACCGCCGCCAGTCGCGGGTCAAGATGGGCTTCTTGCCCAACTACCTGGGCTTCAACATGGGCAAGCAGGTCGATGACCTCAAGCTCGGCGCCCGGGCGTCGTTCTGGGTGACCATCAACGACAGCGAAACCAACGGCACCGACACTGCCATCGACGTGCGCCAGTTCTACGGCACCGTCGCCAACCCGGAGTGGGGCGAAGTGCTGATCGGCAAGGACTTCGGCCTGTTCGCCCGTTCCAACATCCTGCTCGATGAGCTGCTGGCCGGTTATGGCCAGGTCAGCGACGCCTTGGGGCTGGTGGACGGCGGCGGCGTCTCGTTCGGCAATATCGGCAGCGGTTATCCGTACCCGTTCCCTACGTCGCAAATCACCTATCGCACCCCCGTGATGGACGGGTTGCGCGTGGCGGTGGGCATCATGGACCCGGTGGACACCAACGACAGCAGCGCCACCGGCAAGGCCTACCAGGAGAACCCTCGCACAGAGAGCGAGGTTACTTATCAGTTCGACCTGGGCGCAGCGAAGATCTACAGCTGGCTGAACGGCAGCTACCAGACTTCCGACAACACCGACTCCAGCGTCGAGTCGGTCACGTCCAAAGGTTTGGGTTATGGGGTGCAGGCGAAGATGGGTGGGCTGTCGCTCACCGGCTCGGGGTTTCAGGCCAAGGGTATCAACCCGTTCTTCACAAACAATGCCGGCGAGGCCACGTTGCGCAATGTCGACAGCAAGGGCTACCTCTTGCAGGGCTCCTACAAGCTGGGCAAGAACCGCCTGGCGCTGTCCTATGGCAAGACCGAGGACGACGGAAACGGCGTGGTCGGCAGCGGCGCCGACTATGAGACTCGCGGTGTCGCGCTGTTCCACGACATCAACGATAACCTCAAGCTCGTCGCCGAATACAACCAGTTCGAAATCAACGGCCATGACACCAGCGCGCAGAACGAAGACACCGATACCTTCGCGGTGGGGGCGGTGTTGACCTGGTAAGGACTACTCAACCCTGTGGCGAGGGAGCAAGCTCCCTCGCCACGGAAGCGATCCACGTGAACAAGGTTTTCTTGGCGGCCCCAACCGTGCGCATCGCGGCTGGGGCCGCCACGGTTCTCATCCCATGGAAGCGTCCATCCGCTACCCAAGTAGCATTCGTGGGCCGGGCGTCGATTCGTACACTCAAGGCTCTATCACGCACCGTCGGAGGCGCAGATGCAGCAGGCCCAGAGCGAGGGCGTGGTCAGCGCCATGTCCCAGGCAACGGACGTCGAGCAAGTGGCCCAGGAGCTGGCGCGACAGTTGTTGCACCCGTACCTGGGGTTCGTGCTGTTTTTCTGTTCCGCCGAATACAATCTGCCGGCCCTAGGCCACGCGCTTTCGCGCAGCTTTGGCGGGATCCGGCTGGTGGGATGCACCAGCGCGGGGGAAATCACGCCACAAGGTTACGGCCGCAACTGCGTGACGGCGGTGGGTTTCGACCACCGGCATTTTTCCATCGCTGCCGAACTGATCGGCGAAATGGAGCACTTCAGCCTGATCGATGCCCAGCAGATGGTCGAGCGCCTTGCCAGTGGTTGCCGCAGCAACGCCTTGGCGCCGATCAAGGGCCACAGCTTCGCCTTGACCTTGCTCGACGGTTTGTCCAGCCGCGAGGAGATGGTGCTGGCAGCCTTGAGCGCCGCCCTGGGGGACATCCCGCATTTCGGCGGCTCGGCCGGGGATGACAATTACCTGACCCACACCCACGTCTACTTTGAAGGTCAATTCCACAGCGGCGCGGCCGTGGTGGTGTTGATCAATACTTGGCTGGAGTTCGAAGTGTTTACCACCCACCACATCCTGCCCCGGCAGGAAAAACTGGTGGTGACCGGCGCCGACAGCGCCACGCGCAGGGTCTACGAGCTAAACGCCGAGCCTGCGGCCGAAGAATACGCACGGCACATTGGCGTGCCGGTAAACGCGCTGGATTACCGGGTCTTCGCTGCCCATCCATTGGCCGTGCGCATCAACGACCAGTACTACGTGCGAGCGATCCAGCAGGTCCATTCGGACCTGAGCCTGAGTTTCTATTGCGCGGTGGAGAACGGCATCGTCCTCACCGCCATGAGCCCGGGGCCGTTGCTGCACAACCTGCAAGATCTGTTCGATGGTTTGCAGGCGCGCCTCGGGGACTTGCTGCTGACCCTGGGCTGCGACTGTTTCCTTCGACGCCTGGAGCTGGAAGATCGCGACGGCCTGGAACAGATCGGCCAGTTCCTGCGTGAACATCGGGTGATGGGGTTCAACACCTATGGAGAGCAATTCAATGGCATGCACATCAACCAGACGTTCACCGGAGTTGCCATTGCCCGCCATCGCGTCCCCGACCATCGCTGAACTGCAGGCGCAGCTCGCCGCTCTGGAGCATGAGAACCGCAAGCTGCGGCGCATCAATGAAGCGCTGATCGAGCGGGTGGAATCCGGCGTGACGCGCGGCAGCGACCCATACGCAGCCTTCCAGCATTCGGTGGTGCTGGCCGAACAGGTGCGTGAGCGTACCGACGCCTTGAACCAAGCCATGGCCGAGTTGAAGGCCGGCAACCATTTGCTCGGCGAAGCGCGGTTGCGGGCGGAAACGGCCCATCGGCATTTGATCGACGCGATCGAGAGTATTTCCGATGCCTTCGTGCTGTTCGACGCGCAACAGCGCATCGTCCTGTTCAACAGCCGTTTCAAGGCGTTCTGGGCCCACAGCCGGGTGCGGATCATCGCGGGGATGCGCCTTGCCGAGGTCAAGCGTTTGATGACCGCCAACGGCTTGTTCAGCGAAGAAACCCGCGGCCAGCCCGACGAACCGGTGCTGTACCGATTGCAGAACGGGCGCTGGCTGCAAGTCAGTGAGCGGCCGACCCAGGAAGGCGGCCGGGTGATTCTCTTCACCGATATCACCGACGTCAAACTCAGTGAAACCGTGCGCCGGGAACAGGCCATCGCGCAGAAATCCCATCTGTTGCAGCGCGCCGTGGACAACCTGTCCCAGGGCGTGGCGATGGTCAACGCTCAAGGCGTGCTGGAACTGTGGAACCGGCGCTTCCTGGAGCTCAGTGGCCTGGCACCGGTAGCGGCCCATCGGCCGTTCAACGAGGTCATCGCCGACAGCGAGCTGCAACTGCTTACACCGACCAGTCGCGATGGCAATGGCCGGCTGATCCAGGAGTGTGAGCAACGGCTGTCCGATGGCCGAGTCCTGGAGATCCGCACCCATCCACTGCCCACCGGTGGCTACGTCAACACCTTCACCGACATCACCGAGCGCTACCAGCACGCCGAGGCGTTGAGCGAGAGCGAGCGCTGGATCCGCCTGATCACCGACCACGTTCCGGCGCTGATCGCCTATCTCAACGCCGATCTGGTCTATGAGTTCACCAACAAGGTCTACGAGCAATGGTATTGCTGGCCCCGTGGCGTGATGCTCGGCCAGAGCCTGCGAGAAGCCCACAGCGAGCAGCACTATCAGCGCTTGGAAGCCTACGTGGCCCGGGCGCTGGCGGGCGAGAGCGTGACGTTCGAATTCGCCGAGACCAACATCAACAACCAGGAGCGCTACATGCTGCGCTCCTATGTGCCCAACGTGCTGGCCAACGGCGAGGTGGTGGGGATCTTCGTGCTGATCCGCGACATCACCGAGCGCCGTCGCACCGCCGAGGCGTTGCACCAGGCCTATCAAAACCTGGAGCAGCGCGTGCAGGAGCGCACCGCTGAACTGACCAGCCTCAACGACCAGTTGCTGCGCGAGATCGATGAGCGCAGCCGGGTGGAACTGCGCTTGCGCGAAGCCAAGCGCGAGGCCGAGCGGGCCAACCTGTCAAAAACCAAATTCCTCGCGGCGGTCAGCCATGACCTGCTGCAACCGTTGAACGCCGCGCGGCTGTTCACCAGCGCCTTGCTGGAGCGCCGCGAGCCGGTGGCGAACGCGCACCTCGTGCGCAACGTGAGCAATTCGCTGCAGGACGTGGAAAACCTGTTGGGCACCCTGGTGGATATCTCCAAGCTCGACGCCGGCGTGATCAAGGCCGACGTGGCGCCGTTCGCCTTGAGTGAATTGCTCGACAACCTGGCGGCCGAATATCGCCAAGTGGCGCGCAGCGAGGGTCTTGAATTGTGTTTCGTACCTTGTTCGGTGCTGGTGCGCAGTGACATCCAACTGTTGGCGCGGATCCTGCGGAACCTGCTGAGCAATGCGCTGCGCTACACCCCGAACGGGCGGGTTCTGCTGGGATGCCGGCGTCTTGGCAATCGTGTTTCGATCGAGGTCTGGGATTCTGGCATAGGCATCGCCCAGGATCGCCTGGAGGAGATTTTCCAGGAGTTCAAGCGCGGTGATGTCCAGCGACCGAACCAGGATCGAGGCTTGGGCCTGGGGCTGGCGATTGTCGAGAAGATCGCCAGGATACTTGGGCACCGGATCCGGGTGCGCTCATGGCCGGGCAAAGGCTCGGTATTCGCCATTGAGGTGCCCCTCAGCGCCACCGCGCCCAAGCCGCTGCCGTGCCTGGACATGAGCGAGCCCATGCTTGAACGCCTGCGCGGGGCGCGGGTCTGGGTGCTGGATAATGATGGAGCGATCTGCGCCGGCATGCGTACCTTGCTCGAAGGTTGGGGCTGCCTCGTGGTGACTGCGCTGTCGGAACAGGACCTGGCGCGGCAAGTGGACGGCTACCGTGCCGAAGCCGACCTGCTGATCGCCGATTACCACCTGGATCACGACCAGAACGGCGTGGACGCCGTGGCCCGGATCAACGCCTGCCGTGCCTCACCGATCCCGGCCATGATGATCACCGCCAATTACAGCAATGAACTCAAACAGCAGATCCGCGAGCTTGGGCACACACTGATGCACAAGCCGGTGCGGCCGATGAAACTGAAGATTGCGATGAGTCACTTGCTGGGCCAAACAACCAGCCGATGAGTCGAACCGCTTTTGTGGCGAGGGAGCTTGCTCCCGCTGGGCTGCGAAGCAGCCCCATCCTGAACAAGCCTGACACACCGAGGTGCCTGGGTTTGGGGCCGCTTCGCGCCCCAGCGGGAGCAAGCTCCCTCGCCACAGTGTCCCGTTAGTGTTCAGCCGTTCAACGCCGCAAATAAGCCCCGAAATCAATATCCCCCGCGCTGAGAATCGCCTGCACCCGGTTATGCACGTTGAGCTTGCGCAGGATCGCCGAGACGTGAGCCTTGACCGTGGTTTCGGCGATGTCCAGCGTGTAGGCGATCTGCTTGTTCGACTCGCCCTTGGTCATGCGTTCGAGTACCAGCAGTTGCTTGCGCGTCAGGGCCTGGAGCAGTTCGGGCGGGAACGCCGGGGTTTCGTTCAAGCGGCGGCCCGTGGGGCTCTTCTGGGTGCGGATGATGTCCGGCGGCAAGTACACGTTGCCGTTGAGGATCTGCTCGATGGCGTCGGTCATTTGCGAGCGAGGTGAAGACTTGGTGATGAAACCCACCGCGCCATAGGTGATGGCCTGCAGAACGATTTGCTTGTCCTGTTCGGCGGACACGATCACCACGGGGATGGTCGGCGCTTCGTTGCGCAGGTTGATCAGGCCGTTGAGGCCGTGCATGCCGGGCATGTTCAAGTCCAGCAGGATCAAATCCAGGTCGTCGTGTTCGCGGGTCAGCGCCAGGGCGCTGTCCAGGTCGGCGGTTTCCATCACCTCGCTACCGGCGAACCCGTCGCTGATGACGTTGTGGATGGCTTCGCGAAACAGTGGGTGATCGTCGGCTATCAGGATTTTATACATGGCCATTCACCTCGTTATTGTCGTGTTGGGGCAATTGCACGCAGGGCGCTGCATCAGGGAAAAGGTTCGGGGCGGGCCGCTTGCAAGGGCAGGTTGGCCGCCTCCCAGGCGTCGAGGCCGTCGCGGTACCAATACAAATGTTTATAGCCCATGGACGCGGCGCGTTTTACCGCGTTCCAGCTCAACCAGCAATCGGAGCGGCAGTAAAAGACCAAGGGTTGGTCCAGGCGCCCGTCGGTGGCCTTGCGCAGGTGGGAGGTGAAGTAATCCTGCCAGTTCGCCTCCAGCTCACCATCGCCCGTATTGGCCAGCCATAGGCTGCCGGGGAGGTTGGCGTGGGGCTCGGTGTCGATGAAGCGCCCCTGGACCCATGGACGACGGTACACGTCGATCAACACCGGGGCGGGCGTTTGCCCAAGCAGGCGCTGCAAGCCTTCGGTGTCGACGGTTTGCGCGCCCTGGGCGGAGGCGGGCGTGGGGCTGCGGTATTGGGTAATGCGATAGCCCTGCGCCGAAAACAACGCAGTGTCGGCCTGGGCGACATTCAGCGCCAGGCCCAGCAAGACGATGGCCAGCAAACGGGGCATGGGATTTATCCTTTTTGTTATGCGCCCATTACATGCCAGGGTCGAGGTCTTGTGAATGCGACCATAGACAGGAAAAACGGTACTAAAGTAGTAATTTTCATCACGGATCACACAAATCCCCTGTGGGAGCGAGCCTGCTCGCGAAAGCGGTGGGTCAGGCAGCATAGATGTGTCTGGTCTACCGCATTCGCGAGCAGGCTCGCTCCCACAAGGGGCTGTGTGTATCAGGTAGGTCAATTGGCCTTGCGCAACGCCGCATGCTGCGGATTGAACGTCCACACCGCCAGCAGCGCGAACAGCAGCGTCAGCCCCACGCACACAACCATCGCCAGCACATTGAATTGCCCATACAACGCGAACCGCACCAGCTCCACGCCATGGGTGAAGGGGTTCACCGCGCACAGCCAGTACAACCAGGGGCTGGCTTCGAGCATTTTCCACAACGGGTACAGCGCCGAAGACAGGAAAAACATCGGGAAGATGACGAAGTTCATCACCCCGGCGAAGTTCTCCAGCTGGCGGATCACGTTGGACAACAACAGGCCCAGGGCACTGAGCATCAGCGCCACCAAAAGCAAGGCCGGCAATGCCAGCAGAACGCCGATGGCTGGCGGCTGGACACCGTAGAGCCAGGCGATGGCGAGGAAGGCGTAGACCTGCAAGAGCGAGATCAGCGAGGTTGCGAGCAATTTGCTCGCCAGCAAAAAGGCCCGGGGCAGGGGGCTGGTCAGCAGGACGCGCATGCTGCCCATTTCGCGGTCATAGACCATCGACAGCGAGCCTTGCATGCCATTGAACAACAGGATCATGCAGGCCAGCCCCGGCACGATGTACACCTCATAGGGGATGTAAGTGTCGTAGGGCGCGATGATGGCGATGCCCAGCGCCGCCCGGAAGCCGGCGGCGAACACCAGCAGCCACAACAACGGTCGCACCAGTGCGCTGAGCAATCGCGTGCGTTGCAAGACGAAGCGCAGCCATTCGCGCATCACGACGCCAAGGAAACATTGCCAATACGCGTTCATGCGGCAACTCCCGAGGCGGTCAATCGATGAAAGGCCGAGCCGAGACTGCCGCCGTGTTCCTCGCTCACGTCCTCGGCCCGTCCGCTGGCGACCAGCCGGCCCTGATGCACGATCAGCAGGTCATCACTGGGCTGCACTTCGTCCAGCAGGTGCGTGGCCCAGAGCACACTGATGTCCTGTTCGCGACACAGTTGGCGAATGTGTTGCCCCAAAGCCTGGCGGCTGGCCGGATCGAGCCCGACGCTCGGCTCGTCCAGCAGCAGCAAGCGCGGTTCGTGGAGCAGGGCCCGGGCGATTTCCACCCGGCGCCGGTGTCCGCCATTGAGGTGGCGCACCCGCTCGTGACGTCGTTCGGTCAACTGCTGGCGGGCCAGTTCGGCTTCAATTCGGGCATCGGCCTGGCGCCGGCAAAAGCCATGCAGCGCGAGGTGATAACGCAGGTTCTGCTCGATGCTCAGGTCCAGGTCGAGCGTGCTTTGCTGGAACACCACGCCCAACTGGCGCAACGCCTGGTGCGGTGACGTGCGCAATGAATGACCGCCGACGCGGATCTCGCCGCGCTGAACATCGTACAGGCGCGTCAGCAGCGCAATCAGCGTCGACTTCCCAGCGCCGTTCGGTCCGAGGAGGGCGGCGAAGCGTCCGGCCGGTACGCTGAAGCTGATCTGACGCAGGGCTTGCCGCGCACCATAGGCGAAACTCAGGTCGCTGACCTCCAAGGCGTTCATGGCGTCACCACCACGCCCCAGGGATAGCGGCCGACTTTCACCGACTTGAGCACCTTGCGGCTCTGCACGTCGATCACCGAGACGTCGCCGCTGACTCCATTGGTTGCCAGCAGTTGCTTCTGGTCCGGGGTGAACGCCAGCTGCCAGACGCGTCGGCCCACCAGCAGGTAATCCAGCACTTCGAAAGTCTTGGCATCGATCACTGCCACATGGTTAGCCGGGCCCAGGGCGACGAATGCCAGCTTGCCGTCGGCGCTGAGCTTGATGCCCACTGGCTGCACTTTGTCCGGGTGCACGCCCTTGATCTGGAAGGTCAGAGTCTTGAGCACCTGGCGCGAGGCAACGTCGAGGATGGTCAGCGTCCCGCCGATCTCCGCCGAGGCCCAGAGTTGCGTGCCGTCGCGACTGAACTCGACGAAACGCGGCCGTTGGTCCACCAAGGTGTTGTCGGCCAGGGTCTGGGTGCTGGTGTCGATCCAGTGCAGCATGTTGGTGGTTTCGCTGGTGTTGACCGCCCACTTGCCGTCGGGGCTGACGGCCATGCCTTCGGGCTCGACGCCGACGCCGATCTGGCCCAGCACTTCGGAGGTATGGGTGTCGATCACTGTGACCAGCGCATCGTCCTCGTTGGAAACGTAGAGCCAGCGGTCGTTGGGGTGCAGGGCGAATTGCTCCGGGTCCTTGCCGGAAGGCAGCTCCTTGATGATCTTGCGAGTGGCGACGTCCATCACCTGGACGCGGTCCGAATCGCTGGCGCAGATGTACAGCAGGCGGTTGTCATGGGACAACAACAAGCCTCGCGGGCGCTGGCCTACCGGCAAGGTATCGACAACTTCCAGGCTCTGCAGGTCGATCAGGCTGAGGCTGTTGTCTTTTTCGTTGGAGACCCAGGCGATACTGGCGGCAGCGGGACCGGCAAGGAGCAGCGAGGCGCCCAGGGCGAGGGCTTGGCAAAGCAGAGCCGGGTTGAGCAGGGGGCGGCGCATGGCGTTTTCCTTATTGTTGTGATCGATCAGGGGTAGCGACAGCTCACTTCGGGCCGGTCGAAGCCCAGGCTGTCCATTTCGTTGGACGGGTGGAGAAAACCGTCCTGGGGCGACGTGCTGACCAAGGCCCGAGGCTGAACCAGGGGAATCGGTTGGCGCAGTTGACCATTCCAGGGCCGGTAGCTGAGCTTGCGGCCCTTGAATCCATCCAGCGGTAGCTCGTCGCCGAGGGCCAGTTGGCGAATGGCGAATGGCTCGTCCTGGCGCAGCTTGCTCACGGCGGCGGCGATACTGCGCACGGCGATCCAGGCGGCGAAGTCGCGGTCGTTCATCCAGCGGCCGGCCAAGGCTTCGAAGCGCTTTTGCAACTGCGCCGCGCCGTATGTCTCGACGGTCTTGTGCCAACCGGTGGGCGTCAGTCCCTGGGTCCCTGCGACCGGGCGCGGGAGCCAGGTCTGATAGGGCACGTATTCGCCGAAGTCGCCGCGCTCATCGGCTACCAGCACCACGTCGTACTCGGCGGCCTGGGTGAACAGCGGTATATCGGCCTGGGCGCTGCGGCGCTGGTCGTTATCGAACTGCCAAGGTTTCTCGACGACGATCTTCATGCCGAAGCGTTTCACGGCCCGGCGCAATGCAGCGGCGTAGGCCTGGTCTTCGGGTGTCTGGCCGACGATCAGCAAGGCCCGCTGCCATTTGCGCACGACGCTGAACTGGATCAAAGCGTCGGCCAGTGTCGCGCGGTCGGGCAGGGTGTGTAGCACGTTGCTCAGGCAGCCGCTGGTGCGCAGGCTGTCGTCGGGGCTGCCGGCGTTGAAGAGCAGGCTGTCGGGCAGGGCGGCGCTGAGCTGGCGTAGGCTTTCGCCTGGCGCATTCACCACGAACAAACGCAGGCCCTGTTCATGCTGGGCACGGGCGGCCTCCAGCAGTGCTTGGGAATTGTCGACGTTAGCGCTTTCTAGACGGTAGTCGTGCTCGAGAAATCGCCCGGTGCTGTTGCTGTCGATGATCGCCAGTTCGGCGCCGCGCAATCCGGCATCGTTGGGTTCAGCGATGACGTTGGACAGCAGCGGGCCGGGGTCGGGACGGTAACCCAGGTAGCCGATGCGCACCTGCAACGGCGCGGCATCGCTGGCCTGAGCGGTCGATGCGGCCAACAGGTAGATCAGGGCGTAACTGACAAGCCAGCGCATGACGTCCTCCATTGCAGGTAGCGCCAGCATAGGAAGGCCGTGATGCCGGGGAAATATGCAGAAAGTACCGCTGGGGCAGTACCAAGGTAGTAGCTCGCCCCAGGCGCCGGGGTTTTAGGATGCTTTCAATTGTCATTCATCAGGGAGCGGACAGACCGTGCGAATGTTCAAGACGCTGCTGTTGCCGTTGTTGCTGATCCTGAGTTTGATAGGCGTGGATCGACCTAAAGTGTCCTTTGTGGGAGCGAGCCTGCTCGCGAAAGCGTTGGTCCAGCCGACGTTGATGTTGGATGTGCCTTCGCTTTCGCGAGCAGGCTCGCTCCCACAGGGGGCCGGTGTGATTCGCAGATTGGAGCACTGACCATGTCTGCCCTCTGGCGCATCAATCTCTGGGTCACGGCGTTCTTCGCCCTGGTCACCCTGGCCTGCGCAACGCTGCTGTTGCACCAGGCCACGGTGGATGTGCGACGCGAACTGCAATCGGCCGAGTCGGTGGTGCATTACCTGCGCGAGACTGCCCAGCGCGACCCGGCCAGCCTCCAGTCGCGGCTCACCGGCAGCCTGCGTCACGTTCGGGTGCGCTGGTTGGCGCCCGGCGAAAACGCGCCGGCACAGGAGCCTGGCTTGAACGCCTGGTTGGGGCGTCGACTCCTGGCCCAAGGGCCTGCCGCCCAGATCGTCGAGTTGCAGGACGGTCGTCGGGCCTGGATTGCCGTCGACCCCGGTGACGAAGTCGATGAAATCTTCGATTCCCTGGTGCAGTTGCTTGGCGTTTGCGCGATGGCGTTGCTGCTCAGCCTGCTGGCGATCCGCTGGGCGGTGCGCCGGGGTATGCGCCTGCTGGACGAGTTGCTACAGGCGTTGCACCAGGTGTCCAGCGGCGACCTGCAAGTGCATCTGCGGCCCGAGGGCCTATCGGAAGCCCAGCAATTGGCGGCGCATTTCAACCGCATGACCGCCGCCCTGGGCCAGACTCGGGCCGACAATGCGCGGCTGACCCAGGCGTTGCTGGCCGTCCAGGAGCAGGAGCGCAGGTCCCTCGCGCAAACCTTGCACGACGATTTGGGCCAGTACGTGGCAGGTATTCGCGCGAGGGCCTGTTTGTTGCGCCTGGTGATTCATCAGCCGCCCGTGCTGGAGCAGACCGCCAACGAATTGGAAGAACACTGCGATCATTTGCAGCAAGGCTTTCGCGCCTTGGTCAACGACTTGTATCCGGTCGTGCTCCAGCATCTGCCGTTGGGTGAGGCCATTGAATTGTTGGCCCGGCAATGGCAGGACAGCCACGGCATCGCCTGTCAGTTACGGGTCGATGGAGCACCGCCGCCATTGGCCGCATCGCACAAGGCTCAGTTGTACCGCCTGTTGCAGGAAGCGCTGACCAACATCGCACGGCATGCCGACGCCAGCCAGGTGCGGATCCGCATGCAGCACCGCGCCGGTCGCCTGCGGCTATGGGTGCGCGATAACGGACGCGGTGCCCAGCAGCCCTCCCGGGCCGGCGTGGGCCTGCATTCGATGGCGGAACGGGCGCGCAGCCTTGGTGGTGAGCTGCGCATCATCAGCCGGCCCGGGGCGGGTTGGGCGCTGGCCTTGAATATTCCCTTGGAGGCCTCATGAACATTTTGTTGGTGGACGACCACGCCGTGGTTCGGCAGGGCTACGCCAGCTTGTTGCGGACTTTGATGCCACAGCTGCAGGTGCGCGAAGCGGCCTGCGGCGAAGAGGCGTTGAGCCAGGTGCAGGAACAAGTGCCGAACCTGGTGATCATGGACTTCGGCCTGCCGGGGATCAGCGGGCTGGAAACCACCCGGCGCCTGCGTCAACGCTTGCCGCAACTGCGGGTGCTGTTCTTCAGCATGCACGACGAGTTGCCGTTGGTTCGCCAGGCGTTGGACGCGGGCGCTGCGGGCTACCTGACCAAGAATTCGGCGCCGCAGGTATTGATCGAGGCGGTACGGCGAGTGCTGGCCGGCCATGCCTACATCGAGCAGGCCCTGGCCACTCAGTTGGCCTGCGCCACCACCCGCCACGACAGCGATCCACGCCTGCAATCGATGACCCAGCGCGAGCTGGAGATCTTCGTCATGCTCGCCAATGGCACTCCCGCGCGCACCATTGCCGAACAGCTATGCATCAGCGCCAAGACCGTGTCCAACCACCTGACGTTGCTCAAGAGTAAGTTGCAGGTCAGTTCCCATGCCGAGTTGGTGCATTTGGGGATCGATATGGGAGTGGTGCGGGTGGCGGGGTGAGTCCCTGACTTGAAATGCCGGCCAATTGTGGCGAGGGAGCTTGCTCCCGCTGGGGTGCGAAGCGCCCCCAAGGCCGGCGCCTCGGTGTGTCAGGTTAATTGAGTCGTACAAATTGGGGCTGCTTCGCACCCCAGCGGGAGCAAGCTCCCTCGCCACGGGAGCTTCATTGTTCCCAAGACGTTGGGCATCCGACACACCCCTGCATATTCGCATCCTGGAAATTCCCGTAATGCTGCCGCGAGCCCGTCAGGTTGGCCTGTTCCAGGTTGCTTTCGCCCAGTTTGACCTCTTGCAGGTTGGCATCGCGCAAGTCGGCGCCCTTGAGGTCGGCTTTGCTCAGCCAGGCCATTTCCAGGTCGGCGGCTTGCAGGTTGGCGTCGTGCAGGCGGGCGCCGGACAAGCGGGCGAACTGGAGATAGGCGGCCGTCAGGTCGGCTCGCTGAAACTGCGCGCCCTGGGCAAACAGCCCCCAGCCCTGGATCGCCTTGAGCGTGGCACCGCTGAAGTCCGCCAGGCGAAGGTTGCTTTGTTGCAGGCTCGCGCGACTCAGGTTGGCGCCCTGTAGCTGGGCCTTCTCTAGATTCGCCAGGTCCAGCCGGGCATGGCGCAGGTCGGCGTCGCGCAGATCCGCGCCGGCGAGGTTCATCTTGCGCAGGTCCTGGTTGGCCAGGTGGGCGCCCCGCAGGTTAGCGCCGGGGCATTGGCTGGATTCGGCAATGAGGCAGCCGTTTAGGGTCAGTGGGGTGTCGGGGTCATCGGCATGGGCAACGGCGCCGATGAACAGAAGCAGTAATGGCAAAAATTTCATGGCAGGAACTCGATGTTAACTGTGGGAGCGAGCTTGCTCGCGATGGCGGTGGTTCAGCCGGCATTGATGTTGACTGATACTGCGCTATCGCGAGCAAGCTCGCTCCCACAGGGGGTGGTGTGGGTCAGGACCCAGTTGGGTTCAGGTTATTTCTGCGCCGTCGCCTTATCCCAACTCGGAATCTTGAACACCCAGAACGAACCGCCCTGGGCCACCGGCTTGGTCAGTTCGGCCATGTCTCCGCCCCACAACGGTACGGCGCCGCCGTAGCCAACGGTCACGCCGATGTATTGCTCGCCGTCCTGCTCCCAAGTGACGGGCGGGGAGACAATGCCGCTGCCGGTCTGGAACTTCCACAGCTCTTTGCCGGTTTTCGCGTCGAAGGCCTTGAAGAAGCCATCGCCAGTACCGGTGAACACCAGGTTGCCCTTCGTCGCCAGCACACCGGCCCACAATGGCAGCGGCTCCTTGTGCTCCCACACCACCTTGCCGGTGGTGGGGTTCATGGCTCGCAGGCTGCCGACGTGGTCGTCATACATGCGCTTGATTCGAAAGCCCATGCCCAGGTAAGCCGAGCCTTTCTTGTAGCTGACTTCCTCGGTCCAGTACTCCTCTTTCCACTGGTTGCCCGGTACGTAGAACAGCCCGGTGTCCTGGCTGTAGGCCATGGGGTTCCAGTTCTTGCCACCGAGGAATGGCGGTGAGACTTCCACCGGCTTGCCCTTGGTTTCACCGGGCAATGGCTTGGCCGGACGCTGGCCAGGGTTTTCCACCGGGCGGCCAGTCTTCAGGTCGATGTGGCTGGCCCAGGTAATGTTGTCGACAAAGGGAAAGGCGTTCTGCAGTTTGCCGTTGTTGCGGTCCACCACGTAGAAGAAGCCGTTGCGGTCGGCGTGGGCGGTGGCCTTGACCACTTTGCCGTCCTTGTCCTTGTAGTCGAACAGCACCAGTTCGTTGTTGCCGGAAAAGTCCCAGGCATCGTTGGGCGTGTGCTGGTAGAACCATTTCACTTCACCGGTGCTGGGGTCGACGCCTACCTGCCCGGAGGTGTAGAGGCTGTCGTAATCGTGGGGATTGCCGTCCTTCGCCGTGCGCGCCCAGGTGTTCCACGGGCCGGGGTTGCCCGCGCCGACGATGATGGTGTTCGTCTCGGGATCGAAACTGGCGCTTTGCCAGGGCGCGCCGCCGCCGTGGCTCCAGGCCTCGACCTTGCCGGTCTCGGTGGTCTTGTCGTCGGGCCAGGACGGCGCCTTGACGTCGCCGGTCGGGGTGCTGTCCTTGCCGTTTAGCCGCCCCATGTGGCCTTCGACGAAGGGGCGCATCCAGACTTCTTCACCGGTGTCCGGATCGCGGGCAAACAATTGCCCGACCACGCCGAACTCGTCGCCGGAGCTGCCATGGATCAGCAAAACCTTGCCGCTGGTCTTGTCCTTGATCAGCACCGGGGCGCCGGTCATGGTGTAGCCGCCGGCGTGATCGCCGAACTTCTTGTTCCACACCACCTTGCCAGTGTTTTTGTCCAAGGCGACGACCCGGGCGTCCAGCGTGCCGAAGTAGATCTTGTCGCCATAGATGGCCGCGCCCCGGTTAACTACGTCGCAGCATGGGCGGATGTTGTCCGGCAGGCGGTGGTTGTAGGTCCACAGGCGCTTGCCGGTCCTGGCGTCGAGTGCGAACACCCGTGAGTACGAGCCGGTGACGTAGACCACGCCGTCGCTGACGATGGCCTGGGATTCCTGGCCGCGTTGCTTCTCGTCGCCGAAGGAATAGGACCAGGCCGGGGTCAGCTTGAAGACGTTCTTGTCGTTGACCTGGGCCAGCGGGCTCCAGCGCTGGGCGTTGGTGCCCATGCCGTATTGCAACACGTCCTTGGTGGTCAGGTGATCGTTGGCGATGTCTTCCCAGGTAACGGCGGCGTTGGCCTGTGGGCCCAGGGACAGGCTGCCGGCCAGCAGCAAGGCAACGGTCAGGGACGAGAGGGCAGGGAGCGTTTTTATTGTCATGGTGGGATTCCCAGTGAGGTTTTGGCCTGACTAGGGTCGGGTCTCGCCCCCCTGGTCCGATACGGAAAAAATCCCGCCCTCGCCGGGAAAACTTCCCAGGGCGCCTGTCTTTGCGACTAGCGTCGGATGGCCTGCTACCAAGGAACTAGACCGCGACCACCAAAGCAGCATTCGGTTGGCGGCAGACGGTTCCTAAGATGACGGCACGGCCTCTGCGAAGAGGTCTTGCGTGCAATTTCGAGGGCATAACAATGACAACAAAACGCAACGCCATCATCGCTACCGCATTGCTGATGGGGCTGACCGGCGCAGGCTCCGCATGGGCCCATGGCAACGTAGTGCCCCAGGCAGTGGAAACCCAGGGACTGACCCCGATCAAAGACACCAACCTGCCGTTGGATGCCGATGGCTGGGCCTCGCAAAACCCCTATCGCAATGCTCCCGAACGGGACAAAGCCGTCGAAATCGGCGCATCGGCGTACAACCAGAACTGCGCGGCCTGCCATGGCCTGGAAGCCAAGTCCGGCGGGATCGCCCCGGACTTGCGCATGCTCGATGCCGCCGAAGCCGGTGACGAATGGTTCGTCGAACGGGTGCGCCATGGCGCGGTGCGCGACGGCCGGGTCTATATGCCGAAGATGGCCGACTACCTGAGCCAGGAAGCGCTGTGGGCGGTGCGGACCTATCTGGACAGCGTACACGTCGAGGAGTGACCGCCATGCGCCTGTTCGCCTGGGTGATGTGCAGCCTGTTGCTGTGGGGCTCGGCGGTGCAGGCGCAGGTCCGCGGCTATGACCAGATGATCGCCGACGGCGAATTGAAGGTCGCGGTCTACAAGGACTTTGCCCCCTACAGTTTCGAAGACCAGGGCCAGCCCAGGGGCGTCGACGTTGAATTGGCCCAGGCCTTGGCCAAGGCCATGGGCGTGCGGCTGAAACTGATGTGGGCGCCGCCTGGCGAGAAGCTCGACGATGACCTGCGCGACTACATCTGGCGCAGCAGTCCGCTGCACGACCGGCAACTGGCCGACCTGATGATGCGAGTGCCGTACGATCACGACTATGTGCAGCGGCGCAACGACATTGGCGAACGGGAAAACGCCCAGGTCGTGATGTTCGGGCCATATCAGCAGGAGTGCTGGCAGGTGGCGTATGACCGCCGTCGATTGGCGTCGGTGGGCAGTGTCGCGGTGTTCCAGCGGCACCCCATCGGCGTCGAAGTCGACAGCGTGCCATCGTTCTACCTGACCTCGGTGTTCAACGGCATGCTCAGTGCCAAGACCCGCCATTACCCCAGCGTTGCCAAAGCCTTCGGGGCCATGCAGGCCGGCGAAGTCGATGCGGTCATGGCGATGCGCGGCGAGATCGACTGGCAAGTACATCAGGCTGCCGACCCGCAGTTGGCCCTTGCTGAAAACGCTTATCCGAACATGGGTAAGCAGCGCTGGGAGATCGGCATGGCGGTGCATGAAAGCAACCGTCAGCTGGCCTATGCGGTGGAGGAGGCGCTGGAAGGCTTGATTCGCGACGGCAGCCTCAAGGCGGTGTATGCCCGCTATGGCCTGCGCTACGAAGTACCGCAAATGTACCAATAGGAGCGCAGGATGAACTGGCGTGTGTTGGGGCTGCTGTTGGGCTGGCTGCCATTGATGGTGAGCGCAATCGAGCCGGGAAAGGACCCGGTGCCATCGGTGATGTGGGCCTTCTATCACAAGCAATTGCTGGCGGACGCACCGTTCGTTTTCGACGACCGGGTGCGGCTGCTGGTGCCACCTTTTGCCGAAGATGCGCGGCAGGTGCCGCTGGAAATCGATGCCAGGGCGTTCACCGGCGATGTCGTACGAGTGCTGGCGTGGGCCGAGCTCAACCCACTGCCGAAAATCGTCGACTTCCAACCTTCGGAGCGGGTGCTGCCGTGGCTGTCGATCCGCATTCGTATCGAGCAGGCCACGCCGTTACGTGCCGCCGTACAGACCCGCGACGGCCTGTGGCACGTCGGCTCGGCCTTGATCGACGCGGCCGGTGGTGGTTGCACGGCGCCCAGCGTGGTGCGCACCCAACCGGGTTGGGAAGAACACCTGGGCGAAGTGCTGGGCGGGCGCTACCCGCGTGGGGACTCGAATCGCCTGCGCTTGCAGATAGCCCATCCCATGGACAACGGCCTGGTGAGCGGCATCCCTGAGTTCTTCCTCAACCAGGCGCAACTGTTGAACGCTGACGGCAAGCTGCTGGCGCGCCTGGAGCTGTTCCCGGCGGTCAGTGAAAACCCCAACCTGGGCTTCGACATCCAAGGCCCGGGACAGACCCGCCTGGTGCTGCGAGACAACAGCGGCAACGAATTCGAGGCGGCCATTCCCTGACCACAAGGAGCGCGCCATGCGCTGGTTGTTGCTGATCTGTCTTGGACTGTGCCTGCCGGCGTGGTCCTCCGATTATTCCCTCAAGCCCCGGCAGATCGCCGAGGGCACCTGGCTGCTGGAAGGCAGCACGGATAATTTCGCCAAGGCCAACGGTGGCAACATCGTCAACACGGCGTTCATCGTCACCGACGTCGGGGTGGTGGTCATCGACACCGGTCCGTCCAAGCGTTACGGCGAGGCGCTGCGCCAGGCCATCGCGGCGACGACGGACAAACCGGTGATCCAGGTGCTGCTGACCCACCATCACCCCGATCATGTGCTGGGCAACCAGGCCTTCAACGGCGTGCCTGTTGGTGCGCTGGCGGGCACCGCGGACCTGCTGCGACAGCAGGGCGATGCGATGGCGGAAAACATGTACCGGCTGGTGGGCGACTGGATGCGCGGCACCGAAGTGGTTTTGCCGACTCAGGCGCTGAGCCCCGGTACGCTGAAGGTCGGCGATCACTCGCTGCGCCTGCTTGCGTTGGCCGGGCACACCGGGGCGGACCTGGCGATCCTCGATGAAACCACCGGCGTGCTGTTTGCCGGTGATTTGGTGTTTTATGAACGGGCCCTGACCACCCCGAACAGCCCCGGCGTGGATATCTGGCTCAACGATCTGAACACGCTGCAGGCGCTGCCCTGGAAGCAGATCGTCCCCGGCCACGGCCCGGTGGCCATCGACGCCCGGCCTTTCGCACAGATGCACGATTACCTCGGCTGGCTCGACCAACTGATGCGCGAGGGCGCCGCCCGGGGCGACGACATGGCCGAAATGATCCGCAGCCCCATCCCCGAGCGCTTCGCCGGGATCAGCTTGAGCCGGTATGAGTTGATCCGCAGCGTCAGTCATCTTTACCCGCGTTATGAGCGGGCGGGGATGACGCGGGTGGATACCCGAAACCCTGACTGATCACACATCCCCGTGGCGAGGGAGCTTGCTCCCGCTGGGGCGCGCAGCGGCCCTAAGATAGCCAGTCAACATTGATAACCAGGGGGACAACAGAAGGGCTGCTGCGCAGCCCAGCGGGAGCAAGCTCCCTCGCCACGGGGTATTTGCTTACCTCTATGTGTACCAAGGAACTAGAAAACTCAACACAGCGGGCAATTGTTGGCGGCGGCCCCCGGCCCAAGAATCTGCGACAGACCGGGAAAATTTCCCGGGTATAACAATAACCGCAGAGGTAGCCGCCATGATTCATCCCGCACGTCGCCAGCCCTTCGCCGTAAGCCTGCTGCTCAGTGCCATGCTGCTGTCCGGCTCGGCCTTGGCCGCCGTGACCGACCAGGAAATTCTCCAGGACCCGAAGAATCCGCAGCAGGTCGTGACCAACGGCCTGGGCGTGCAGGGCCAGCGCTACAGCCCGCTCGATGCCCTCAATGTCGATAACATCAAGGACCTGCGTCCGGTCTGGGCGTTCTCTTTCGGCGGTGAAAAGCAGCGCGGTCAACAGGCCCAGCCCATGATCAAGGACGGGGTGATGTACCTCACCGGCTCCTACTCTCGGGTGTTTGCGGTGGATGCGCGCACCGGCAGGAAGCTCTGGCAATACGACGCGCGCTTGCCCGATGACATCCGCCCTTGCTGCGACGTGATCAACCGGGGCGTGGCGTTGTATGGCGACCTGGTGTTCTTCGGCACGCTGGACGCCAAGCTGGTGGCCCTGAACAAGGACACCGGCAAAGTGGTGTGGAGCAAGAAGGTCGCCGACCACAAGGAAGGCTATTCCATCAGCGCCGCGCCCATGGTTGTGAATGGCAAGCTCATCACCGGCGTGGCGGGGGGCGAATTCGGCGTGGTCGGCCAGATCACCGCATTCGATCCGAAAAATGGCGCGTTGCTGTGGACCCGGCCGACCGTTGAAGGCCACATGGGCTACGTCTACAAGGACGGCAAGGCCGTGGAGAACGGTATTTCCGGCGGCGAGGCGGGCAAGACCTGGCCGGGCGATCTCTGGAAAACCGGCGGCGCCGCGCCTTGGCTGGGCGGCTACTACGACCCGGAGACCAACCTGCTGCTGTTCGGCACCGGCAACCCGGCACCGTGGAACTCCCACCTGCGCCCTGGCGATAACCTTTATTCGTCGTCGCGCCTGGCCCTGAACCCGGACGATGGCACCATCAAATGGCACTTCCAGAGCACGCCCCATGACGGTTGGGACTATGACGGCGTCAACGAGCTGATCTCGTTCAACTACAAGGACGGCGGCAAAGACATCAAGGCGGCGGCGACCGCCGACCGTAACGGCTTCTTCTACGTGCTCGACCGCACCAACGGCAAGTTCATCCGCGGCTTCCCATTCGTCGACAAGATCACCTGGGCCACTGGCCTGGACAAGGATGGCCGTCCGATTTACAACGAGGCCAGCCGTCCGGGTGCGCCGGGCAGCGAGGCCAAGGGCAGCTCAGTGTTCGTCGCTCCGGCATTCCTCGGCGCGAAGAACTGGATGCCGATGGCCTACAACCAGGACACCGGTCTGTTCTACGTGCCATCCAACGAGTGGGGCATGGACATCTGGAACGAAGGCATCGCCTACAAGAAAGGCGCGGCGTTTCTCGGCGCTGGGTTCACCATCAAGCCGCTGAACGAGGATTACATCGGCGTGCTGCGGGCCATAGACCCGAAAACCGGCAAGGAAGTGTGGCGCCACAAGAACTTCGCGCCGCTGTGGGGCGGGGTGCTGACCACCAGGGGCAATCTGGTGTTCACCGGTACGCCTGAAGGGTTCTTGCAGGCGTTCAACGCCAAGACTGGGGAAAAGGTCTGGGAATTCCAGACCGGCTCCGGCGTGCTGGGCTCGCCGATCACCTGGGAAATGGACGGCGAACAGTACGTCTCCGTGGTCTCGGGTTGGGGCGGTGCGGTGCCGCTGTGGGGCGGTGAAGTGGCCAAGCGCGTGAAGGACTTCAACCAGGGCGGCATGCTCTGGACCTTCAAGTTGCCGAAGGAACTTGTCGCCAAGCGCTAAAACCTTGCCGAGAACCGTGGCGAGGGAGCTTGCTCCCGCTCGGCTGCGCAGCAGCCGCCAAAAGCGGGGAGTGCTGCGCACTCCAGCGGGAGCAAGCTCCCTCGCCACAAGGGCCTGCGCCGGCCTTGAACTTGCGCTTATCGCTTACAAACCTACGACCAAATAACGAGAGAGCCCCCTGCCAATGACGCATTCGTCCACCGCGCGGGGCTCTCTACCATCGGCCTATCGCCTGTCCCGCGACAGGCATCGACCAGGCAGAGGCCCATCATGATCTACGCACAACCCGGAACCCCAGGCGCCGTCGTTTCCTTCAAACCGCGCTATGGCAATTTCATCGGCGGCGAGTTCGTCGCGCCGGTCCACGGCGAGTATTTCACCAACACTTCGCCGGTCAATGGCGAAGTCATCGGCGAGTTTCCGCGCTCCAGCGCCGCCGACATTGACAAGGCCCTGGACGCGGCCCATGCCGCCGCCGATGCCTGGGGCAAGACGTCGGTCCAGGACCGCTCCCTGATACTGCTGAAAATCGCTGACCGCATCGAACAGCACCTGGAAATCCTGGCGGTCAGCGAGACCTGGGACAACGGCAAGGCCGTGCGCGAAACCCTTAACGCCGACGTACCGTTGTCAGCCGACCATTTTCGCTACTTTGCCGGCTGCATTCGCGCGCAAGAGGGCGGGGCCGCCGAGATCAACGAGTTGACCACCGCCTACCATTTCCACGAGCCGCTGGGCGTGGTCGGGCAGATTATCCCGTGGAATTTCCCGCTGCTGATGGCCGCCTGGAAACTCGCCCCGGCCCTGGCCGCCGGTAACTGCATCGTGCTCAAGCCGGCGGAGCAGACGCCGCTGTCGATCACGGTGTTCGTCGAGCTGATCGCCGATCTGCTGCCGGCCGGCGTGTTGAACATCGTCCATGGTTTTGGCCGCGAGGCCGGTGAGGCCTTGGCCACCAGCAAGCGCATCGCCAAGATTGCTTTCACCGGCTCCACACCGGTGGGTTCGCACATCATGAAGTGCGCAGCCGAGAACATCATCCCGTCCACCGTGGAACTGGGCGGCAAGTCGCCGAATATCTTCTTCGAAGACATCATGCAAGCCGAGCCGGCGTTCATTGAGAAAGCGGCGGAAGGCCTGGTGCTGGCGTTCTTCAACCAGGGCGAAGTCTGCACCTGCCCATCCCGTGCCTTGGTGCAGGAATCGATCTATGCGCCGTTCATGGCCGAGGTCATGAAGAAAATCGCCAAGATCAAGCGCGGCAACCCGCTGGACACCGAGACCATGGTCGGTGCCCAAGCGTCCCAGCAGCAATACGACAAAATCCTTTCGTACCTGGACATCGCCCGGCAAGAGGGCGCCGAACTGCTTACCGGCGGCGCGGCCGAACGCCTTGAAGGAGACTTGTCGAGCGGCTATTACATCCAGCCGACCCTGCTCAAGGGCCACAACAAGATGCGCGTGTTCCAGGAAGAGATCTTCGGGCCGGTGGTGGGCGTGACCACTTTCAAGGACGAAGCCGAAGCCCTGGCGATCGCCAACGACACCGAGTTCGGCCTCGGTGCCGGCCTCTGGACCCGCGACATCAACCGCGCCTACCGCATGGGCCGGGCGATCAAGGCCGGTCGCGTCTGGACCAACTGCTACCACCTGTACCCGGCTCATGCGGCGTTCGGTGGCTACAAGAAATCCGGCGTCGGGCGTGAAACCCACAAGATGATGCTCGACCATTACCAGCAGACCAAGAATCTGTTGGTGAGCTACGACATCAATCCGCTGGGGTTCTTCTGACCCTGGGAGATAACAAGGCAGTTGCAGTGACCCTGTGGCGAGGGAGCTTGCTCCCGCTGGGCCGCGAAGCGGCCCTTTCCTTGATGCACATATTGATTGTGTGGCTGCTATTTTGGGGCTGCTGCGCAGCCCAGCGGGAGCAAGCTCCCTCGCCACAAGTGCTCGCTGCTCCAGTACCAACGCACCCCACCCACTGCTTCGAAAGTAGCATTCGAGCCCTGGTCGCCCCGTGCATTAATGAACCTGCCGGAATCGCCCGGTACAAGAAGAGGAAAGACCCATGTGGACTAAACCCGCGTACACCGACCTGCGTATCGGCTTTGAAGTGACGATGTACTTCGCCAACCGATGAGGCGCCGGCCCGGCCTGATGCGTTCGGGCCGGGCTCCCCATTGGTCGGATTGCATTCATGGCGGGATGCTTTAGGCTCAACGTATCCCATGACAATAACAACAGGCTTACCGATGAGCCCCCCTGAAAAAATGAGCCTCAGCCCGCTGCGCAAGTTCGTTTCCCCTGAAATCATGTTCGGCGCAGGATGTCGGCACAACGTCGGCAACTACGCCAAGACCTTCGGCGCGCGCAAGGTGTTGGTGGTGACTGATCCCGGGGTCATCGCCGCCGGTTGGGTCGGCGATGTCGAAGCCAGCCTGCAAGCCCAGGGCATCGATTACTGCCTCTACAGCGACGTCTCGCCCAACCCACGGGTCGAGGAAGTGATGCTCGGTGCCGAGACGTACCGCGAGAACCATTGCGACGTCATCGTCGCGGTCGGTGGCGGCAGCCCCATGGACTGTGGCAAGGCGATCGGGATCGTGGTTGCCCATGGCCGCAGCATCCTTGAATTCGAAGGCGTGGATACGCTGCACGTGCCCAGCCCGCCGCTGATCCTGATTCCCACCACCGCCGGCACCTCGGCCGACGTCTCGCAGTTCGTCATCATTTCCAACCAGCAGGAACGCATGAAATTTTCCATCGTCAGCAAGGCGGCGGTGCCGGACGTGTCGCTGATCGACCCGGAAACCACCCTGAGCATGGACCCGTTCCTGTCCGCCTGTACCGGTATCGACGCCCTGGTGCACGCCATCGAGGCGTTCGTCTCCACGGGCCACGGGCCGCTGACCGATCCCCATGCCCTGGAGGCAATGCGGCTGATCAACAACAACCTGGTGCAGATGATCGCCAACCCGGCGGACGTCGCCCTGCGGGAGAAGATCATGCTCGGCAGCATGCAGGCCGGGTTGGCATTTTCCAATGCGATCCTCGGCGCCGTGCATGCGATGTCCCACAGCTTGGGTGGCTTCCTCGATCTGCCCCATGGGTTGTGCAACGCAGTGTTGGTGGAACATGTGGTGGCGTTCAACTATACCTCGGCACCGGAGCGTTTCAAAGTGATTGCCGAGACCCTGGGCATCGATTGCCGGGGCCTCAACCATCGGCAGATCCGCACCCGGTTGGTGGAGCACCTGATCGCCCTCAAGCACACCATCGGCTTCCATGAAACCCTCGGACTGCATGGCGTCAGCACGTCGGACATTCCATTCTTGTCGCAACATGCGATGGACGATCCGTGCATCCTCACCAACCCTCGAGAGTCGAGCCAGCGGGATGTCGAGGTCGTCTATGGCGAAGCCCTCTGAGGAGCAGCAAAAAGCCCTGGCAGGCTTGCTGGGGCTGGGCAACCACTCGACACGCAAAAGCCACTACCCTGAACTGGCGGCGCGCCTCGATGAGCTGGAGCAGGCCCGACGGCACCTTCAACAGCTCAATGATCAACTGGAACAACGGGTGGCCGAACGCACCGATGCGTTGCTGGAGGCCAATCACAACCTGCAGCAGCAAATTGCCCAGCGCGAGCTGGTCGAGCAACAGCTGCGAGATGCCCGGGACGCCGCCCAGGCGGCCAACCGCAGCAAGGACAAATACCTGGCCGCCGCCAGCCATGACCTGCTGCAACCACTCAACGCCGCGCGCTTGCTGATTGCGACGTTGCGCGAGCGGCAACTGCCCGCCCCGGAACACGTACTGGTGGAGCGGACCCACCAGGCGCTCGAAGGCGCCGAGGATTTGCTCACTGACCTGCTGGACATCTCCCGCCTGGATCAAGCTGCTGTCAGGCCGGACCTGGCGCCTTATCGAGTGGATGAGCTACTCGCGCCGCTGGTGTCCGAGTTCCAATCGGTGGCCGGTGCCGCGGGCCTGGAATTGCGCGTGCGGTTTGCCGATGACGCGGTACTGACGGATCTGCGATTGATCACTCGCATCCTGCGCAACCTGCTCAGCAACGCCTGCCGATACACCGACCAGGGCGGCATCCTGCTGGCGGCTCGGCGTCGGGGAGGGCGGTTGCGTCTGGAAGTCTGGGACACGGGGCGAGGCATTGCCGCCGATTGCCTGGAGTCGATCTTCCTGGAGTTCAACCAACTGGACGTCGGTCGTGCGGCGGATCGCAAGGGCGTGGGCCTGGGACTGGCGATCGTCGAACGCATTGCCCATATCCTCGGTTATCGGGTGCAGGTGCGTTCGCGGCCGGGACGCGGCTCGGTGTTCAGCATCGACGTGCCGCTGTCGGCCGAGCGGCCGCTGCCCATGTCCCAGGTCCCGGTCCAGCCAGTGGCGGGCAATCCGCTGCCGGGTCGAAGGCTGTTGGTCATCGATAACGAAGTGAGCATTCTGCAAAGCATGGCGGCGCTGCTGGAACAGTGGGGTTGTGAAGTGCTGACCGCCACCGATCAAGCCGCTGCCCTCGACGTTCTGCGGGGCCGTGCCCCGGAACTGATCCTGGCGGATTTCCACCTTGATCATGGTGTGGTCGGCTGCGAGGTGGTCAGGCATCTGCGCGAGCATTTCCAGCGGGCGATTCCCGCCGTGATCATCACTGCCGACCGCAGCGACCAATGCCGCCGCACCTTGCGCAAACTGAACGCGCCGCTGCTGAACAAACCGGTCAAGCCTGGAAAGTTGCGGGCGGTGTTGAGCCAGTTGCTCGCATAGGCCGCCGTACACAGAGCCCCGTGGCCGCTGGGTCAACGGAAATGATGGGGCTGACAAGCCGCTTTGGCGAGCAGGCTCGCTCCCACAAGAACGAGGCATTTGCAGGTATTCGTGTTATGTTATCCGCTTTCATTTGGCAGGTGTTCTCATCTGCCTTGTCCGGACCACGACCGCCCGAGTACCGCCATGAGTCTATCCCCAAGCGCGACAAGCCCAGCCGCTGTCATCGCGCCGACCCTTGCATCCACCACCGCAACAGCCGCCACACGCTTGCTCGCCATCGACGCCCTGAGGGGATTCGTCATGTTGTTGATGCTGGTGGACCATGTGCGCGAAACGTTTCTTCTGCATCGTCAGGTCACTGATCCGATCGATGCCCTGAGCGTGACCCCGGACCTGTTTTTCACCCGTTTGCTCAGCACGCTGTGCGCGCCCGTGTTCATCTTCCTTACCGGTTTGTCGGCATGGCTCTACAGCCAGAAACATACCGCCGGCCAGACCTCGGTGTTCCTGCTCAAGCGCGGTCTGTTCCTGGTGTTTCTGGAACTGACGTTCGTGTGTTTCGCGTGGAACGCCGAGTTTCCGCCAAAGACGCTGTGGTTGCAGGTGATCTGGTGCATCGGGATCTGCATGATCGTCCTGGCGGCGCTGCTGCATTTCAAGCGCAGCTGGCTGATTGTGCTTGGGGTCGCCATCGTCGCTGGGCACAACCTGCTGGACGGTATCGTGCTCGGGCCGGATTCACCGTTTTTCGTGCCGTGGTCGATTCTTCACCAGCGGGCGTTCATCGACATCACCGAGTTCACCCGGGCCCGCACCACCTATCCGGTGCTGCCATGGATCGGCGTGATCCTGCTGGGTTGGGGTATCGGGCCATGGTTCGCCAAGGACGTGGAGCCCGCCGTGCGCCTGCGGCGGTTGTTCATGGTCGGCCTTGGCTTATTGATCGCCTTCGCGTTGATCCGCTATGTCAATGTCTATGGTGATAAACCCTGGGTCCAGACCGGTGATGGGTTGCGCACATTCATGAGTTTCATGAGTGCGACGAAATATCCGCCGTCGTTGATGTTTCTCATGCCGACGCTGGGGCTGGGCTTGATCCTGCTGGCCCTGTTCGAAAAAGCCCAGGAGCGGGGGAGCATCGCGAAACTGGCGATCTACGGCGGCGCGCCGATGTTTTTCTACTTGCTGCACCTCTACGTGCTGAAGGCCATGTACCTGGTTGCGGTCGCCTTGTGGGGAACCAACCAGGGCGCGTATTTCGGCTTCGATCACTTGCCAATGGTCTGGTTGTGGAGCGTTATGCTGGCCGTCGTGCTGTTTTTTCCAACACGTTGGTTCGCCGCCTTGAAACAACGCCGTCGCGATATCTCGCTCCTCAAGTACCTCTGATTTGGCGAAACCGCGATATTTGCGGGACGCAACCGAGCCATTAAAACGCCGCCATTTGGTCGGCGTTTTTGCCTGGAATGTAAAAATACGCTTCGGTCTGTTTGGTTCATTCTGTAAACTCCCCCCGCTGCGACAATCGGGCACGGCCACGCCGGGCCCGATCCAGACCGTTTTGCAGTGTCCCTCACCCAGCTGAAGCCAAGACCTACAAGAAGTCAGCGCCGGAGAGACATAAATGTGAGGCCGATATGCTCGGCCCCTGTAGGTCCATCCTCCAGTCCACTCGATACCCGCCCGCCGGCCTTGCCGCAATGGGGTGTGGTTGATGCTTGAACGAAATCGGAGGACGGAATGGCGTTCCATCCTAGGGATACACACATGTTGAAGAAAACACACACGGCGCTATTGGGCCTGGCGATGGCGATGGGTCTTGCGACCACGCACGCCGCCGAGCCGAAAAAAGTGGATGTCTTGCTCATTGGTGGCGGCATCATGAGTTCGACCCTCGGCGTCTGGCTCAATGAGCTGGAGCCGGGCTGGACCATGGAAATGATCGAGCGCCTGGACGGTGTTGCCGAAGAAAGCTCCAACGGCTGGAACAACGCCGGTACCGGTCACTCCGCGCTGGCCGAGCTGAACTACACGCCGGAAGACAAGAACGGTAAGGTCGAGATCGTCAAGGCCATCGAGATCAACGAAGCGTTCCAGATCTCCCGTCAGTTCTGGTCCTGGCAGGTCAAGAACGGTGTGCTGAAGAACCCGCGCTCGTTCATCAACTCCACGCCGCACATGAGCTTCGTCTGGGGTGATGACAACATCGCGTTCCTGAAGAAGCGCTACGACGCGCTCCAGGCCAGCCCGCTGTTCGCCGGCATGCAGTACTCCGAGGATCCGGCGCAGATCAGCAAATGGGTTCCGCTGATGATGCAAGGGCGTGACCCGAGCCAGAAAGTCGCGGCCACCTGGAGTCCGCTGGGTACCGACGTGAACTTCGGCGAAATCACCCGTCAGTTCGCAGCTCACCTGCAATCCAAGCCGAACTTCTCCCTCAAGCTTTCCAGCGAAGTGGAAGACATCACCCGCAACGAAGACGGCACCTGGCGCGTTTCGTACAAGAACCTCAAAGACGGGACCGAAACCGAGACCGACGCCAAGTTCGTGTTCATCGGTGCCGGTGGCGGCGCGCTGCACCTGCTGCAGAAGGCTGACATTCCAGAAGCCCGTGAATACGCCGGTTTCCCGGTGGGTGGTTCGTTCCTTGTGACCGAAAACCCGACCATCGCTCAGCTGCACCTGGCCAAGGCCTACGGCAAGGCTTCGGTTGGCGCGCCGCCGATGTCGGTGCCGCACCTGGACACCCGCGTGCTTGATGGCAAGCGCGTGATCCTGTTTGGCCCGTTCGCGACGTTCTCCACCAAGTTCCTGAAGAACGGTTCGTACTTTGACCTGCTGACCAGCACCACGACCCACAACGTGTGGCCGATGACCAAGGTCGGTATCGAACAGTACCCGCTGGTGGAATACCTCGCCGGTCAGCTGATGCTGTCGGACGAAGACCGCTTCAATGCTCTGAAAGAGTATTTCCCGGACGCCAAGCAGGAAGACTGGCGCCTGTGGCAAGCCGGCCAGCGCGTGCAGATCATCAAGCGTGACGAAGAGAAGGGCGGCGTGCTGAAACTCGGCACTGAAGTCGTCGCTTCCCAGGATAGCAGCATCGCCGGCCTGCTGGGCGCCTCGCCAGGTGCCTCGACCGCTGCGCCGATCATGCTGACCGTGCTTGAAAAAGTCTTCAAGGACAAAGTCGCCACCCCGGCCTGGCAGGAAAAACTGCGCCAGATCGTACCGAGCTACGGCACCAAGCTGAACGAAAGCCCTGAGCGTGTTGCGCAGGAATGGGCCTACACCAGCGAAGTGCTGCAACTGGACCCGCCACCGGCTATCGGCAAGGCTGGCACCGTTGTAGCTCCGGCCCAGCCGGCTGCTGCTCGGCAATCCAATCCAGCGGCTGACATGGCGCTGTAAACCGGACGCTGTCTGGTCAGGTAAAAAAACGCCGCTCATTGAGCGGCGCTTTTTTATGTGCGTGCGCCAGGAATCAGAGGTGACGCTCGACCTTGGGCTCGTCCCGAAACCGCGTATCAAAATCCTCCGCCAACTGGGCCAACGTGATACTGCCCAGACGCTCAAGCAACAACGCCTGGGCCTCATCGAACGCATCCGTCAGCGCCGCATTCACCGCTTGTTCAACCAGGCATTGCGGATGATCAGTGGACAGGCCGATGGCGAAAATCGACGTGCTGCCCAACGCCTGATGAATGTCCAGCAGCGTCATCTCCGCCAACGGTTTAGCCAGGCTCCATCCACCGCGATGGCCTTTCTCCGAAGTGACGTAACCCCGTTCCTTGAGCAACGCCATGGTTCGGCGCACCACGACCGGGTTGGTACCCAGCATCTGGGCGAGGGTGTCGGAGGTCGCCGATTGCTGGTGGCGATCCATATGAATCAAGACGTGCAGCATGCGTGATAGGCGGGTGTCGTTTCTCATGGGCGGGTCCGAAGGTAAATCTGCGCGGAGTATCGCCTGTAATCGCAAAAGTTACGAGACCATTGACAGGCGCTTTTCAAGAAACATACGATGTTTCGAGAAAATCCCATGCCTTCGGAAAACGGAGATCGCCCCATGGAACACGACATCATCATCGCTGGCGGCAGCTACGCCGGCCTGTCCGCTGGCCTCCAATTGGCCCGCGCCCGTCAAAAGGTGCTGGTAATCGACGCCGACCAGCGTCGCAACCGGTTTGCAGCGACTTCCCATGGTTTCCTCGGACAGGACGGCCGCGCGCCGGGTGACATTGCCAGTGACGCCCGTGCCCAACTCATGGCTTACCCGACCGTGGAATGGCTGTCGGATAGCGCGATCCACGCCACCCGCGACGCGGACGGCTTCGTCGTCGAAACGGCCCGGGGACAACGCTACAGTGCCAAACGCCTGTTGCTCGCCACCGGCGTGATCGATGAGTTGCCCGATGTGCCAGGATTGAGGGAGCGTTGGGGAAAAAACGTTTTCCATTGCCCGTACTGTCATGGCTATGAATTGGAGCAAGGGCCGATTGGTGTGCTGGCGACGTCGCCGATGTCGCTGCACCATGCCTTGATGCTGCCCGACTGGGGCCCGACGACGTTTTTCACCAATGGTGTGTTCGAGCCTGACCGTGAGCAACAGGACAGCCTGGCGCAACGCGGTGTGACCTTGGTGCCGGAACGTGTCGAACGTATTGAAGGCGATCGGGCCAATGTGGTGTTGGCGGGCGGGCGAGTGATCGCCATTGAAGGCCTGTTTGTCTTGCCGCATACCCGCGTTGCCAGTTCCCTCGCCAGATCCCTGGGTTGCAACTTTGAAGAAGGCCCGCTCGGGGCGTTCATCCAGGCCGACCCGATGACCCGGGAAACCAGCATTCCCGGGGTGTTTGCTTGTGGCGACGCGGCGATGCCGTTCGGCTCGGTCGCGCTGGCCGTTGGTGATGGGGTGAGGGCGGGCTCCGGGGTGCATCGGTCGTTGATCTTCCAGACCCACCCTTGAAACTCAGACCTGTACCGCGCCGGTTGCCACGGCGAAAGCGAGCATCACCAGGCTGACGCCCCAGGCCCAGAAAAACGTATAGGCCATGTGCTTGCGCAGTTCGACGCCGGACAACGCAAGCGCCAGGTAGACGCTGGGCACCACCGGGCTGATGGAGAACCCGGTGTTCTCGCCGATCAACATGGCCCGGGCGACCGCTTCGAGGGGAACGCCGGCCGCGGCGGCCACGTCCCTGATCACCGGTAGCAGGGCGAAATAATAGGCGTCCGGCGAAAAAATCATGCCCAGGGGCACGCCGAAGAAGCCGACGATCACGTGCAGGTATTGGGCAGAACCCGCAGGCAGGATATCGATCAGCGCCAAGGCCATGCCGTCGGACATCTTCGCGCCGGAGAGCACGCCCAGCAGGACGGCGGCAGCCATCATCACCAGGACCATCTGCAGTGCATCGGATGCATGAGCCTTGAGGCGTTCGGCCTGGGCGTCCAGGGATGGGAAATTCAGCGGCAGGGCGATGCCCAGTCCCACCATGAAACACGCATACAAAGGGAAAATACCGGTGAACAGGCACACCAGAATGCCACCGGTCAGGGCCACGTTCAGCCAGTAGCGCGGCTCCCGGGGAGAAAGACTGAATTCGCGATCCTGGGTTTGCAGACCATCTACATCACACGTTGCGGCCGCCCCCAGCGACATCGGTTGGCGACGCTGCGCGCGCATACCCAATATCGTCGCCACCCCAAGCATGCACACCAGGCCCACCATCTGCACCGGCAGCAAGCCCAGCCACAGCTCGGTGGCGTCCAGGCCCGACACCGCGGCGGCGCGGGCGGTCGTGCCGCCCCAAGGCACCATATTGATGACGCCCGCCGTGGTGCCCACCAGACACAGCAACATCGCCGGGCTCATGTTCAAGCGTTTGTACAACGGCAGTAGCGCCGGGATGGTCAGTAGGAACGTGGCGGCGCCCACGCCATCCAGGTGCACCACCGACGTCACCAATACGGTCACCAACGCCACAGCCAGGGGTTTGCCGCCCGTGCTGCGGATCAGCAGGTTGACCAGAGGATCGAACAACCCCCGGTCACGCATGATGCCAAAGAACAGGATGGCAAACAGGAAGAGCGCGGCAGTCGGCGCAACCGTGATCAGGCCCGCCTTGATGAATTCGCCGATCTGCCCGAGGTTGAACCCCGCGAGCAGACAAACGATCACGGGGAGGGTGGTGAACGCCACCACCGGGCTGATCCTGCGCAGCAATATCAGTCCGATGATGGCAAGCATCATCAAAAAACCCAGGGTTGTAATCATGTTGCAGCCTCTCTTTTTATTCTTGTCGGATGGTTCGGGCGGGCGAAGGATCGATCAGTCTCCCGGGCCTGGCAGGTGCAGGGCCAACAGCAGATAGCTCAAGCTCTTGCCGTGGCGGTCCAGGCCGCAACTGCGGTTCACGCCGCCCTCCAGGGCGTCTTCAAGGACAAAATTCAGTGCATTGAGGTTCGGCAGTTCATAGCGATGCACCATGGAAGGCCGCCGCGTGGCGAATTGCTCGGCCACCCGTTCGCAGGTCAGCTCCCGCAGCAACCAGGCGTAGTGGGCCGCGTCATGGGGAAACACCGCGATGCTGAGAATGTTGCCTTTGTCGCCGGCACGGGCGTGGGCAAAATCGGCGAGCGTGACGAGGTTCATCAGTACCACTCCAGGGTTGTATGGATTTCACCGCACGGCAGCAGGAAACTGCGAGTGGTGACGGCCTCGACGAGGTGTCGCCGAACGCCACCGCCGCCGGCTGGCCCGTTGGTGTAGAGCGATTCCACCTCGGCCAACAGCACTTCGAGCAACGACCGGTCGGTGTGGGTCAGGCCGATGCGCACGCGCACATCTTCGAGGGCTGGTGCCTGGGCGAGTTGCTTTTGCAGATAGCGACCGCCCTGGTCGTTGAACAGGCTGGCGACGCCGGAAAGATCGATCCAGGGCTGTACGCCTGGCGCCAACCGGTCGAAACGCTCTAGCAGGATTTCTCGCGCCAATGCCGCACGCGCCACGGCGCCGGGGCCGGCATAGGATATTTCCGCCTCGCCGAACCAGAGGCCACGCACGCCCGCCAATCCTTTGAGCGTGTCAGGACGCGGATGGCCGAGCAGGCCGCTGATCTCCACACGGTCGTCGCCCAGGTCCTGCACGCGTGCTTCGCCCAGATCCAGTACAACATCCGGCGTCAGGTAGCGGCGAGGGTCGTGGACTTCGTAAAGAAGCTGCTCCTTCACGGTCTGCTCGCTGACCCGGCCGCCGCTGTGGCGGGTCTTGCCCAGGATCAAGCGGCCGTCCTCGTGGATTTCGGCGATCGGACAACCGAGATTGACCGGGTCTGGAATGTCTTTCATCCCGGGATGCGCAAAATAACCGCCGGTGACCTGGGTGCAGCACTCCAACAGATGGCCGGCCGCCGTGGCGACGGCGATTTTCTGCCAATCGTCGGCGCTCCAACCCAACCCATGACGGATCGCGCCTACCGCCAGCGAAGGGTCGGCGACACGGCCACAAAGAACGATGCCGGCACCGTCGGTCAACGCCTGGACGATACCGTCGGCGCCGGTGTAGACGTTCACGGAGACAGGCTGTTGAGTATCGGACGACAGCCATCGCTCATAGCGCGGCGGTGTTTCTTCAAGCAGGTCGTCGCCGAGCACGCAGGCAATTTTCAGCCCAGGGAAACGACCGGCCAATGCACCGCGCAGTCGCTGGGCGGCCGCCCTCGGGTTGGCGGCGCCGCCGTTGGTGATGATCGGGATCCCGGCTTCGATGCAAAGGTCCAGCATGGGCTCGAGAAAATCGAACAACCGGGCGGAATAACCGGCCTGTGGATCGAGGCGCTTGCGCAGTTGCGCTTCGGCCAGGGTCCGCTCCGCCAGCAGCTCAAGCATGATGTACCGCTGGCCGCTGCGTTGTGCCAGGTCCTGGGCCAGTCGCAGGGCCGCGTCTGGCCGGTCATTGGCGAAACCGGCGCCACACCCGACGAGAATTGTTTTTGTCATGTCCGTTTTCCACTGAAGGGTGGCCCTATAGTGGAGAGGCTGGATTGTTCTGTGAATTTTAAAGGTAGAATCAATTGATCCAATAATTTTATGAGCGGGCCATGAACGTATCCTTCCGCCAACTGCGTGCGTTTATCCTGATCGCTGAAACGTCCAGCTTTACCCGCACCGCCGAACAGCTGCACCTGTCCCAGCCGGCGCTGAGCTACAGCATCCGCAAACTCGAAGAAAGCATGGGCCTGCAATTGCTCGCGCGAAACACCCGCAGCGTCGAGCTGACCCCGGCCGGCGAGCATTTCCTGCCCCAGGCCCGGCGCATGCTTCGGGACATGGACGATGCCGTGCGCGACGCCCGCGACACCCTCAGCTTGAGCCGGGGCACGCTCAGGCTCGCAGCGTTGCCGACCGCTGCCGCGTCGTTCCTGCCGGTGGTCATCGCTTCTTTCCAGCGTGAGCATCCGGGCGTGAACGTGCATCTGCTGGATGGCCGAGCGGGGGAAATCATGGGCTGGGTGCAGCGTGGCGAGGTGGATGCCGGCATCAGTTCACTGCCGGACGACCTGTCTGGCTTGAGCTTCGAGCGCCTGTTGGATGACAACCTTGTGCTGCTGAGCCACAAGGATCATCAACGCGATTGGACGCAGCAGCCTTATATCGCCCTGACGCCGGACACCAGCATCCGGCCGTTGGCTGACGCTGCGTTGCGTTACCTGAATGTCGATCCGTTGCCCGCCTGGGAAGTGGCGCATATGAGCACCGCCACGGCCTTGGTGCGGGAAGGGCTGGGATTTTCGCTGTTGCCGGCCAGTTGCACGGCGGTATTCAACATCGGCGAGCAATGCGCCGTCACCGCCATCGATCAACCGGCAAAACGTTCGATTGGCCTGCTGCAGCGCAAGCCAGTAGCCCCGTCACCGTCGTTGAGCCAGTTCATGGGGCATGTGCGGCAGGTATTGCGGCTGCAATGAGGGCCGATGCGCGGCCTTCGCGAGCAGGCTCGCTTCCACACGGGAAAACCGCAATCCATGTGGGAGCGAGCCTGCTCGCGAAGGCGCAAGGTCGATCAATACAATTACTGAGTGCCAAACATCGCCGTCCAATAGATCCCCGCATCGCTCTTCGGGTCCACCGCATACCCGGCGCCCAGTTCGCGATATTGCGGATTCATCAGGTTGGCGCAGTGCCCCGGACTTGCCAGCCAGCCGTCCACTACCTTCAGCGCGGTGTCCTGGCCGGCGGCGATGTTTTCGCCGATGGCCTGGCCCAGGTAACCCGCCAATTCAGCGCGATCGCCCGGCATGCGTCCGTCACGGTCCTTGTGATCGAAGAAATTGTTGTTCGCCATGGCCCGGGTGTGATTGACAGCGGCCAGGGCCAGCGTGGCGTTCCAGGCCAGCGGCGTCGTGGCGCTGAACGCATCGGTGCCGCAGCGGCGTGGCTGTGCGCGGGCGCTGTTGATCAGTTTGAGCAATTTCTGCCCTTCGGCTTGCCAATCACCCAGGCGCGCCGATAACAGCGGGCGGGCGAGCACGATGCGCCACTCACGGTCCAGGCGACTGACGCCGATATCGACAAATTGTGGGTCCAGCACAACTTGGCAGAAGCTTTCCTGTACAGCCTTCATTGCCGCTTGGGCGTCGCGCGGCCCGGACAGGCTGATGGCCTGCACGTTGACCATCGGATAGGCCGCCCGCGCCAACGCCTGTTGCAGATCGCCAATGCCATTGGCCGACAGGATCAACCGCGAATCCATCGCCAGCGGTGGCAATTCCAGGGACGCCTGGCCCGCGCAGCTTTGGGACTGGCTGCGGTAGAGGTTGATGGACTCGACCAGTTGCGTCTCCTCGGTGGCTGCGGCGCTGGTGGCAAACGCCAGTCCCAGCGACAGCGCGGCAAGACGCATGACGGAAAAAATGGCACGCATGTAAATCTCCCTTGAGCGGACGGCGCCTATGATGCGCAATTTTTGCCCCGCTGGGGCAACGGTATTCACGCTCTCTTCAAATCCCTTTCAACGGCACCGTTTGGTACCGTTTGGGACGATCCTCAAGTAGTCGGATCAATTTTCAGGCGATTAGGTCCATTTTCGTCGTCTCAAGGCCATAAAACTTCCAGCGCGTCAGCTCATCCAGTTGCCTCCGTCGACGTTATAGGTCTGTGCCACCACGTATTCGCTTTCCGCCGACGCCAGGAAAATCGCCATGCCGACCAGGTCCTGGGCCGTGCCCATCCGGCCATACGGGACCTGTTGCCCGACCAGCCGCTTCTTTTCTCCCAACGGCAGGTTCTCATGGCGCGCGAACAGCGCGTCGACGCCGTCCCAATGGTCGCCGTCCACCACGCCAGGGGCGATGGCGTTGACGTTGATCCGGTGCTTGATCAAGTCCAGCCCGGCGGACTGGGTCAGGCTGATTACGGCAGCCTTGGAGGCACAATAGACCGCCACCAGGGCCTCGCCGCGCCGGCCGGCCTGGCTTGCCATGTTGATAATCTTGCCGCCGTGGCCCTGGCTGATCATCTGCCGAGCGGCGGCCTGCAAGGTGAACAAGGTGCCGGCGACATTGATGGAAAACAGCCGTTCGTAGCTCTGGCGCGTGATTTCGACGACGGGCGCGAGGTCGAACAGGGCCGCGTTGTTGATCAGGATATCCAGCTTGCCCGCACGGGCCACGACTGCGTCGATGGCGCCATCGATTGACGCCTGGTCAGTCACGTCCATCTTGACCGCAAAGGCGCTGTCGCCCAGTTCAGTGGCGGTGGCTTTGGCACGCTTGAGGTCGATATCGGCAATCGCCACCGTCGCGCCTTCGTTGATATAGGCCTGGGCAAACGTGCGTCCGATGCCGCGGGCGGCGCCGGTCACCAGGGCGCTTTTTCCTTCCAGTCGTTTCATGGGGAAGTCCTGTCATTGTTAGGGGCAGACCGATTACAGCAGCGCGGGCGGAAGCCGACAAACGCCAGTGGGGCTGAAAGCTGATACTTTTTTAACGCGATCGACTACCCCAGCGCCCGTGTTAAAAAAGTATCGGTACGCGGTCGCGACGAGGCTGGCGAGGCCCTAGGCACTCGGCGTAAGGTGCCCGCAATAACGAGAAAGAGGCGCGACATGCCTGACCACCGAACGCTGCTGTACGATCACCGGCCTGCCGAGCTGGAAGTCATCCTGACCGAGCCCGAGCACAGTTTTCGCTGGTACGAGCACGACTATCCCTATCCGCTGGCACGCTGGAACCATCATCCGGAGTTTGAAATCCACCTGATCCGCCAGGGCAGCGGCAGATTGCTGGTCGGTGACTACATGGGCCCTTTCGGGCCAGGCCATGTGGCGATGATCGGGCCGGATTTGCCTCACGACTGGATCGGCGATGTCGCACCCGGGGAGCAGTTGGTCGGGCGCGACGTGGTGTTGCAGTTCGACGGTGCCACGCTGTTGTCGTTGCGCCGGACCTTACCTGAACTGGGGGATCTGCAGCGATTGTTCGAGCGGGCCAGACGTGGCCTGGCCTTTAGCGGCGGCACTGCGCGCCGTGCCGCGCAACTGCTCGAAGCGATCGGCCCGGCCAGGGGGCTGGCGCGACTGGCGCTGTTTCTCGAACTGCTCGACACCCTTGGCCATGCCGGCGACGGCGAGGCCTCATGCCTGGCCAGTCCTTGCTATGCGCCGGTCCTTGACGCGCGCAGCTCGGAGCGCATCCAAAAAGCGTTCGAATACCTGCAAGCCGAACTCACAGGCGACCTGAGAGTGTCAGAGATCGCCCAGCAACTGGGCATGAGCGAGCCCGGGTTCTCTCGGTTCTTCAAGCGCATCACCGGGCACGGGTTCATCGACCTGACGCGCAAGCTCCGGGTCCAGCGCGCCTGTCGGTTGCTGTCGCAGAGCGAAATGGCGGTGACCGATATCTGTTTTGAAGTCGGTTACAACAACCTGTCCAACTTCAATCGGCACTTTCGCGTCGAGATGAACCAGACGCCCAGCGAGTATCGGCACAGCCTCGAGGCAGGCTCGCCACATCCCGTCATGCAATCGCATTCGACAGACCGCACCTGAATCTGCGTTCATGGCCGGTGTCGAAAATCATGAGCCGGCAATCAAGCCGGTTCGCCTATAGACAGTGCTCCGGTCATGCAAGAAAACACCTACGACCTGCTGGAAGTCGCCAACGGCAAGCCCATCAAGCTCTGGACCCAGAGCGTCCCGGTGGAGCCCGAGGCCCGACAGCAATTGATGAACACCGCGAAGATGCCGTTTATCTTCAAGCACTTGGCGGTGATGCCCGATGTCCACCTCGGCAAGGGCTCGACCATAGGCAGCGTGATCCCGACCGTGGGGGCAATCATTCCCGCTGCGGTGGGGGTGGACATCGGTTGCGGCATGATTGCGGCCCGTACTTCACTGGATGCCGCCGATCTGCCCGACAACCTCCACGCCCTGCGTAGCGCCATTGAAAAAGCCGTGCCCCATGGCCGCAGCCTCAGCCATGGCGGGCGCGACAAAGGCGCCTGGAGCAACGTCCCACGGCACGCGGACCAGGCGTGGTCCGCGCTGGCCGCGCGGTTCAAGGCGATTACCGACAAATACCCGAAGCTGGCCCGCACCAACAATCGCCAGCACCTCGGGACCCTGGGCAGCGGTAATCATTTCATCGAGGTGTGCCTGGATGAGGCCAATCGGGTCTGGCTCATGTTGCACAGTGGCTCCCGGGGCGTGGGCAACGCCATCGGCAACCTGTTCATCCAGCTGGCCCAGGCCGATATGCGCCAACACCTCGCCAATCTGCCGGATCGAGACCTGGCCTATTTTGAAGAAGGCAGCCGGCATTTCGATGACTACGTCGAAGCGGTGGGCTGGGCTCAGGATTTCGCCCGGCAGAACCGGGCGTTGATGATGGACGCCGTGATACAGGCCACGCGACAGGTGATCAGCAAACCGTTCGAAGTGGCTTTGGAAGCGGTGAACTGCCATCACAACTATGTGCAGAGGGAGCGACACTTCGGACGCGAGGTGCTGGTGACCCGCAAAGGCGCGGTATCGGCGCAAAAAGGCGAACTGGGCATCATTCCCGGCTCGATGGGCGCCAAAAGTTTCATCGTCCGGGGCCTGGGCAACGAGCAATCGTTCTGTTCGTGCAGCCACGGGGCCGGTCGGGTCATGAGCCGCACCGAAGCGAAAAAGCGTTTCACCGTCGACGACCAAGTGCGCGCCACCGCCCATGTGGAGTGCCGCAAGGACGTCGCCGTGATAGATGAAATCCCCATGGCTTACAAAGACATAGAAAAGGTAATGCATGCACAACGTGAACTCGTCGAAGTGCTGCATACACTGCGTCAAGTGGTGTGCGTCAAGGGTTAGCGGAGCTCGTCATGTTGAGGATCGTTGAACAGTCGACCAGTGATGCGTTGCGCCAGCGGATGGAGAAAGCCGGTTGCGCGTTTGATTTCCTGGTCTTCGCGCCCGAGGCGGTTGATACCGTCGACCAAGCGCTGCATGGCCAGGCGGTAGACCGGCTGTTCCAGTACATCAAGGCTCAATGGCTCGAACAGCACCGTCAGTTGGTCGTGGATCCGTCCGTTGCCGACGTCCCGCCTCCAAACATGAACTGGGACTTGGCCAAAGCCCGGCCCAGAGCGCTAGGGCGCGATGAGATCCTTCAACTGGTGCGTGTTGAAAAGACCGGGCGAAACCCGGAATCCTTCGCTTTGTACGACGCGTTCTGCGAGCCACCCTATGGCACTCGCTTCGTTGACGACACGCCCCAGGCGCTGTTCAAGGAATGGCTTGACCTGTTGGGGCTTGCACCGGATGCCCGCGTGGTGGTGGTGGACTGGGTCGATAATTTCAACTTCAACGGGTTGGCCAGCGACGAGCCCGACCCGGCCCGGGACCCCTGGAGTGATTATTTCGACGATGGCATGGAATGGTGGGGCGTTTGGTGCCTGAGTATCTGGAACCCCGAGCGTTGCACGCTGGGGGTGCTGGCGGCGAGCACGACGGATTGAGGCCCAGGAGAGACACGTCCCGATAGTCGAGCCTATACAAAACCCGTGGCGAGGGAGCTTGCTCCCACTCGGCTACATAGCAGCCACAAAACGGCGAGTGAGCTTTACCTTGATTCCATTAAGGGGCTTGCTTCGCAGGCCATCGGCAGCAAGCTCCCTCGCCACGGGTTTTGCGGCAGTTCAGTTTTGGTCAAGTGATCCATCAAGTCTTCACTGATTTGCCCAATGGATCCGTTGAACCAGCTAAAACCGATACGCCGCCGGCACCTGCGCCTCGATGAATCGCTGCATGTGTTCCAGAAAGCACGCCTGCAATTTCGACAAGGGTCCCTGAATCGGCAGCAACATGCTGAAGTCCATTTCAATCGCCGGCTCGAAGGCGCGGAAGACGATGCCGTTGCCCCGGTATTCGACCGCGCTGATGGCGTCCACCAACGCAACGCCCAGGCCTTGCTCGACGAACGTGCACATGGGCTGGGAAAGCTGCGTCTCCAGGCGCAATTCACGTTCCACGCCGTGTGCGGCGAAGATCGCGTCGATGTGCTGGCGAGAACCAATGGACTGCGGATAGGAGATGAACCGCTCACCGTGCAGGTCTTGCGGCACGATCATCCGGCGATCCGTCAGACGATGGCCAGCGGGAAGGGCGCAGAGCATCCGTGTCGCCAGCAGTTTTTCAGCGCGGGGACTCGGGTAGGTGTTGGGCAGGACGATCAAGCCCAGGTCGCAACGCTGGCCCACCACCAGGTCCACGACTTCCCGCGAGGATTGCACCACCAGGGAAACCTGCACCTGGTCATGCTCGGCCATGAACGCGGCGATGGCCCGTGGCAGGAACGACAAGCCCATGGCCGGCGCGCAGGCGATGTGCAGCGATCCGCGCTTGAGGTTGCGGATGTCCTGTGCGGTCCGCGCGATGCGTTCCACGCCCAGCAGCGACCGCTGCACCTCCTGATAAAGCGTCATGGCTTCGGCGGTGGGTTGCAGCCGCCCCTTGATCCGGTCGAACAGGCTGAAGCCGATGTCTTCTTCCAGGCTGGCGATCAGCCGGGTCGCGGCGGGCTGGGAAATGTGCAGCATCTCGGCGGCGCGGGTCACCGTCTGCCCCAGGATCACCGCGCGAAAGGCTTCGAGCTGACGAAGGTTCATGGGCTTACCTATCCATAACAAAAAGACATGAACTGGACAAAATAAAGCATTTTTCACGAGCGCGGCAGCGCCCTAGCATCTTGTCCATCAAAGCATGTGTCCGAAATAAAGGCCTGTGCCCCCTGCGAGAAGCACCTCCACGGTAAAGAGCTGCCATGCAAAAAACTGATGTCATCATCGTCGGCGGTGGGTTGGTAGGTATGTCCATCGCTTATGGCCTGGCCCTGCTCGGACGCCAGGTGAGTGTGCTCGACGAGGGCGACGATGCCATACGCGCCGCCCGGGGCAACTTCGGTTTGCTCTGGGTCCAGGGCAAGGGTTTTGGGATGAGTCCTTATGCGCAATGGACCCGTGAGTCCGTGGCGCTGTGGCCACGCTTCGCCGCTGCGTTGCAGGCCGATACCGGCATCGATATCCACCTGCGCCAGCAGGGCGGTTTCCAACTGTGCCTGAGCGACGCGGAAATGGCCGAGGAGGCCGCGCGCCTTGGCTGGCTGCGCGAAGCCCTTGACGGCGATTACCCCTACGAACTGCTGGCACCGGCACAACTGCGCAGCCGTCTGCCCGGCATCGGGCCAGACGTGGTGGGCGGTTGCTTCTCGCCCATGGACGGTCATGTGAATCCGTTGAAACTGTTGCGTTCGCTCTACGCCGCATGCCAGGCCCGGGGCGTAACGTTGATCAATGGTCATCACGTCGATGCAATCGAACCCGATGCCAGTGGTTTTCGGCTACGTGCCGGCGACCAGCACTGGTCGGCCCGGCAGGTTGTCCTGGCCGCTGGCCTGGGCAATCGGAGCTTGGGTGAAATGGTTGGTCTGGATGTGCCCGTGCAACCGAACCGAGGGCAGATCCTGGTGACCGAGCGCCTCAAGCCCTTTCTCGATTACCCCACCACTTACGTGCGTCAGACCGACGAGGGCACCGTGCAATTGGGCGATTCCCATGAATCGGCAGGTTTCGACGATGGCACCGGTAGCCAAGTCATGGCTGCTATCGCGAGGCGCGCGGTGCAGTGTTTCCCGCTGTTGGGTGACGTGCGGCTGGTGCGTGCCTGGGGCGCGTTGCGGGTGATGAGCGCGGACGGGTTCCCCATCTACGAAATGTACCAGGGCTGCCCCGGGCTGTCGGTCGTCAGTTGCCACAGTGGTGTGACGTTGGCCGCCGCTCATGCCCTGCGCCTGGCCCCGTGGATTGCCGGTGAATTCGATGACCCGGCCGTGAAGCCATTCGGCTTGCACCGCTTTAGCTCATCCGTGGAGGTACGCCATGCTGGCTGACAGCCTTTTCAGACCTTTGGCCGCTGCGCAGCACAATGTGTTGATCGAATTCGAAGGCCAACCGTTGAGCGTGCCGGGGAATGTCTCGCTGGCGGCCGCCTTGCTCGCCAGCGGCGTCCGCCATACCCGCGAAAGCGCCATCAACGGCAGGCCCGGGGCGCCGTATTGCATGATGGGCGTGTGCTTCGAATGCCTGGTGCAGGTGGATGACCAGGCCAACGTCCAATCCTGCCTGGTGGCCGTGCGCGCCGGCATGCGCGTGCGCCGTCAATGTGGCGCCGCCAGCCTGGTAACGGGCCGGGAGCAAAGCGATGAGTAACGTCGCGATCGATCTGGTCATCATCGGCGCCGGACCTGCCGGCATGAGCGCGGCGCTCGAAGCCCGGTCCCGTGGATTGTCAGTGGTGGTACTGGACGAACAGGCCAGCCCCGGCGGGCAGATCTATCGCCAGGTCCTTCACGCCGATGCCTGCAGCCGCGCGGTCCTGGGTGAGGATTACCGCGTGGGCGCTGGATTGGCGGCGGAATTCATGCAGTGTGGAGCCCGCTATTTGCCCAACGCGGCAATCTGGCAAGTCACACCGCAGCGCGCGGTTCATTACCTGATCGACGGCCGTGCGCGAGTCTTGCAGGGGCGCCATCTGCTGATTGCCACCGGCGCCCTCGAACGGCCGATGCCGATTCCCGGCTGGACCTTGCCCGGGGTGATGACCGCCGGCGCGGGGCAGATCTTGCTCAAGAGCGCGGCGATGGTTCCGGCCGGGCCCGTGGTCCTGGCAGGTTGTGGTCCGCTGTTGTACCTGCTGGCAGTGCAGTACCTGCGGGCCGGGATCGTCATCGACGCGCTGGTCGATACCAGCCATCGGCGCGATCTCATCAAGGCCTGGCGTGAGATACCCGGGGCGCTCCGTGGTTGGCGTGACTTGCTCAAGGGGGCGGGGTTACTGGCTGAATTGAAGCGTGCCGGTATCCGCCATTTTCGCGGTGCCGCTCATTTGCGCATCGAGGGCGAGGATCGTGCCAGGGCGTTGAGTTTCGACAGTGGCGGGCGGCATCACCAGGTAGGTGCCGAGCTGATTTTGTTGCACCAGGGCGTGGTCCCTCATACGCAGGTCAGCCGGTCGCTGCGCCTGGAACATGACTGGAGCGAGTCGCAGCTGTGCTGGGTCCCGCGCCGCAATGGCTTTGGCGAAACCAGTGCTCCTGGCATCTTCATTGCCGGTGACGGCGGTGGCATCGGCGGCGCCCAGGTGGCGCGACTCGAAGGGCGGTTGGCGGCGCTGGCCGTGGCCGGATGTCAGGAGCCCGCGCGTCGCGTCCAGAAGGCATTACGCCGCGCCCGTGCGGCGCGGCCATTGATCGATGCCCTTTATCGCCCATCGACGCAGAGCTGCGTTCCCGCCGATGACGTCACGGTGTGCCGCTGCGAAGAAGTCAGCGCCGGTGATATCCGCCGTCATGTCGACCTCGGCTGCCTGGGGCCCAACCAGACCAAGGCCTTCGGCCGCTGCGGCATGGGCCCGTGCCAGGGCCGCCAGTGTGGCTTGACTGTCACGCAGATCATCGCCGCCCATCGCCGGGTTTCACCCGCCGAGGTCGGCGACTACCGCATCCGTGCGCCCCTCAAACCCATCACGCTGGCCCAACTGGCCGGCGAAAGCCACTCATTGGAGCAACTGTCATGACCATCCAACGTATCGAAAGCAACCCGCGCCTGAGCCGTAGCGTCGTGCACAACGGCGTGGCCTGGCTCAGCGGCATCGTCGCCGCCGATTGTAGCCAGGACATCGAGGGCCAGACCCGCCAGGTGCTGCAACGGGTCGATGAACTGCTCGCCGCGTCGGGTAGCGATAAACGTCGGCTGCTCAGCGTGCAAATCTGGATGAAAGACATGGGGCGCGATTTCGCCGCGATGAATGCGCTGTGGAGTGATTGGGTCGAGGCCGCGCATACCCCGGCGCGGGCCACCGCACAGGTGGCGTTCGATGACCCGCAGATCCTGCTGGAACTGATCGTCACCGCGGCGGTGTAGCACCGCCGGACCGCTGTGCTGCCGTCCCCGGGCAAGACGACCACCAGAGCCGTCGCCCGCGCTTGTTCACGTTGCTGCTGCCATAACGGACGGCTTCCCCCCGGAGCGTCCGAAATCAATAACATCGCATCCGGAGCTAATGAATGAACATCAAACGCATTGCACTTAACCTGGGCATCGTCTCGTTGCTGGCGTTCGGCGCCAACCTGCAGGCCGCGCAGACTTCGTTGCGCATCGGCATCGAAGCGGCCTATCCACCGTTCGCCTCTAAAACCCCGGACAACGCCATCGTGGGTTTCGACTACGATATCGGCCAGGCCTTGTGCGCCGAGATGAAGGTCCGTTGTGAATGGAAAGAGCAGGAGTTCGATGGCTTGATCCCGGCGCTCAAAGTGAAGAAAGTCGACGCGGTGATTTCCTCCATGTCGATCACGCCGGAGCGGATGAAATCGGTCGACTTTACCGACCGTTACTACCGAATCCCGGCTCGCCTGGTGTTTCGCAAGGGCAGCGGCATCAACGCGATTCCCGCGCAGCTCAAGGGCAAGCGAATCGGCGTGCAACGGGCGACCAACTTCGATCGCTACGTCACCGACAAGCTTGCCCCGGCCGGCGCCGAAGTCATCCGCTACGGTTCGCAGAACGAGATCTTCCTCGACCTGCTGGGCGGCCGTCTGGACGCGACGATGGCCAGTTCGGTCGTCATCGACGAAAGCTTGCTCAAGCGGCCGGAAGGCAAGGATTTTGAATTTGTCGGACCCAATTTCGTCGAAGAACAATACTTCGGCACGGGCATCGGTATCGCGGTGCGCAAAAACGATCCGCTGGCGAGCCGCTTCAACCGGGCCCTGGCAACCATTCGCGCCAATGGCACGTACGATCGGATTCGCCAAAAATATTTCGATTTCGATATCTACGGTGAATAATCAGCGCATTGCCCACGGCCTGTAGGCGCTGGCCGGCAGGCCTCATGTTCCATAACTCGGGGTGATTCATGAAAACCAAAGCGGTACTCACGGAACAGGACGTTGCACAACTACTGGTGGCGGCCAAGGAGCTTGCTCACCAGCGCCAATGGGCGGTGTCGGTGTGTGTGGTGGACGATGGCGGGCATCCCCTCGGGCTGCTGCGCCTGGACGGCGCGTCGCCCTTGTCGACCTACATCGCCACCGAAAAAGCCCGCACCGCCGCCATGGGACGGCGTGACAGCAAGGCCTTCGAGGACATGATCAACGGCGGCCGCCTGGCCTTCTTGAGCGCGCCGCACTTGCAGGGCATGCTCGAGGGCGGCGTGACGATCCGCCATGACGGCCAATGCATCGGCGCCATCGGAGTTTCCGGTGTGAAGGCCGAGGAAGATGCGGAGCTGGCGCGGTTGGCGGTGGAGACGGTGCTGCCGGTAATCACGCCCGATGCGTGATGCTATTTCCCCTCGGTCTGCACAAATCTTCCAGACAGAGGCCCGAGCAGCCGTTAATCTGCCGGAGCACATCGACTAGACGGAAAGAAACATGACAGCGCGCAACTGGATCGATCTCAAGCAGGACGCCACGTCCGGCATCGAGACCGTGCGCGCGCATTTCGAGGGGCATGCCTACGATCCGCATTGGCACGACGCCTACCTGGTGGGCGTGACGGAGCAGGGCGTGCAGCAGTTCCATTGTCGCCGACAACAACACACCAGCACGCCGGGCAAAGTGTTCCTGCTCGAGCCCGGCGAACTGCATGACGGTAACGCCCCTCACGAACACGGTTTCACCTACCGCACGTTGTATCTCGAACCGCAATGGCTGGAGCGCGAACTGCGCTCGCTGTTCGAAGAAGCGCCGGACAACGCCCGCCTGGGCTTCGCCGCAACCCTCAACGACGACGCACAACTGGCGCGCGCCACCGCCACGGCTTTCCAGAGCTTGCATGAACAGGACATCTTGATCGTGCGCCAAACCGCCCTCGACATGCTGCTGTCCAACCTCACCCAACACCTGCACTGGCGCGCGCGGATCAATCCCGACCCGCGCTTGCCGCTGGTGGCGCAGCAGGCCCGCGACTACCTGCATAGTCATTTGAGCGAGGACATCGGCCTCGACGACCTCGCGCGGGCCACCGGTGTGGATCGCTTTCGCCTGAGCCGCGCGTTCAAAACCGCTTTCGGCCTGGCGCCCCATGCTTACCTGATCCAGCTGCGCCTGGCTCGGGCGCGACGTCTGCTGGCTCGTGGCGAAAGCGCCGTGGCGGTGGCTGCGATGCTCGGTTTTGCCGACCAGAGCCACCTCGGCCGTTGGTTCCAGCGTGCCTATCGCATGAGCCCGGCGGACTATCGCAAGCGAGCACTCCGGAACCAATGAACCGGTTCATTCGCTTTGTTGCGGTACAAGGGCGCTCCAACGGGCGAGCGCCATGGCGCTTTCATTGTGGTTGCGATCAAGTGCTGTCACGGCATACATCATCCCCTCGGAACTCGACGGTGACGTATCCACCCAACACTGTTGTGTTCCCGCCCTACGCACCGTAGCGATCAGATTTTCAGGATTGTCGATCATGACTGACTGATTGCACGCGAATCTGTAAATCGCGTAGTACACGGTCCCCTCGTCATTTCCATCCACCCATCGAAGTTCAACCCCTTGCGACGCCGTGCGGCATTCCGGCTCTATGGGTGGGGCGGGGGGCTTTGTGCCTTTCCACGGCATGGAAGGAACGAGCGCCAGGGTTGGCCATATACTTTGCTTGATCACACCTGTCGCGGGCAGCACCGCCGGGGCATGGAAGAATGACGCTCGAAAAAGAACACTTCCGTGAACGCCCTCCGATGTGAGGTTCCACAGGAGTTGGTTACCGATTTCAGTCGTGCCATTTTCCACGAGCCACTGTGGTTCCGCACTGCTGGCGACTCCTACTTTATAGAGTGCCATGCCGATATATAGATGCACACTTTTGCCGCGAACGACACTTGCCCACCAGTTCGAAATAATGTCGTACTGCACTATTCTGCGCGTCAGCGGCCAATACACTTGAGGCGCGATATAGTCGAGCAGTTCATCCAATACCCACTGTCTCGTATCAGCGAACTGCTTATCGTAGGTGGGACTGCCGGCCGTGGTATCCGACCCCTCTATATCGTCTCTTTGGTTGCGCCATACTCCTGCGGGACTGACACCGAACTTGACATGTGATTTCGAGGCTCGTATTCGCCTGGAAAGCAGGGCTATCATCTCGGTGATGTTATTTCGGCGCCAATCGCCCTTGTCTTGAAAGGCATTACCATACTTCGCAAAAGTGTCCGCATCATCAAGTGGCGAGTCTGGCGTTTCGTAATAGAAATAATCATCGAGATGAACGCCATCGAGGTCGTAGTTGTCGACCACTTCCATGATGCCTTGAATAACCCAATCCCTTGCCTCTGGAACCCCTGGGTCCAGCACGAATCGCTGCGCGGCGATGCGGACCCAGTCATGATTCGACGAGTAAACACTGACGGGCGAGGCGGGGGGCACGTTACTCAACGCGTCGACAGTGCTTTGTCTTGTATTCATGGAGACTCTGTATGGGTTGAACCATGCGTGCAGCTCCAAGTTGCGCAGGTGTGCCTGCTCGATGGCGAACTGCAATGGATCGTAACCGGGATCCTGGCCCAAAGTGCCAGTAAGATAGGCCGACCAAGGCAGTACTTGCGAACGGTAGAAGGCATCGCAAGCCGGTTTGACCTGAAAGAACACCGCATTGAGCCGCAGCTTGACTGCCTCGTCCAGCAGGTTTTTGAGTTCGTTCTTTTGTTGGTTGATGCGTGCCTGAGGATCAACAAGCGAGAGGGAGTTTTTTGACGGCCAGTCGAGATTGATTACTGTCGAGATCCACGTGCCTCGAAGATGGCGCTTGATGTTAGTCAAAGTATTACTCCCCGCAGAAAATATGATGTGTGCGGACAGGAATATAAATGAAGTAGTCAGGGTTGGTTGTTCAGCGTGCTGTCAATTTTGCGGCGAGATATTGCATGATCAAAGTGTGTAACTTGGCATTGCCATATGCGTCCGGTAACAGGGTTCTCGAGTAGCTTCAAGGGTCGGTTTTTACAGTAATGCACTGAGCCCGGTGGACTAGCGCAAGCGCTGCTCAATTGTTCCAGACTCAATACGGCGGCATCGGGATGATCAGCTCTACGATCACCAATGAGAAGTCGCTCCATGGACCAATTACTGCCGTTTGCCTTGTTTGCCTTCGTCGCCTCCATCACGCCGGGCCCGACCAATATCCTCGTACTGAGCCACAGCTCACGCTACGGCCTGGCGACCACTTGGCCGATAATCCTCGGCGCTTGCGCAGCCGCCGCCATGTTGGTGCTATTGGTGGGCACCGGGCTGGGGGACGTGCTGGCCCGGCATGGCACGGTTCAAACGGCGCTGTCATGGGCCGGCATCGCCTGGCTCAGCTGGATGGCTTGGCAGATCTACAGCGCACCGGCTGAAGCCATCGACCCGGACCGACCTGTGGACGGGCCCCGACTCGGCCTGGCGGGCGCCGCCGGGTTGCAGCTGGTGAATCCCAAGACCTGGATGATGGCGTTGGCGGTGGTCAGCGTGTTCGCCGGGTCCGAGTCCGACCGTACGGCGCGGGTGCTGTGGCTGTCCCTCGCATTCTTCGCGATTTCGATCCCCTGCATGACTGCCTGGGCCTGCTTGGGGCGTGGCGCGGCGAGGTTTTGCCGTTCCGCCGTTGCGATGGGCCGCTTCAATCGGGCCATGGCGGTGTTGCTGCTGGTCTCGGCGTGGTTGACGTTGGTTGTCTAGTCGAGAGCCGCTTAGATGGCGGCCTGACGCGAAGGGGCAACGGGTTCGCTGCACGCACCCAGGCGCCGGGTGCGATTAGCCGCGAGCCTGTGCCCCAGTCTCGCAACCCCTTGCAACGCTTCGCCGGTTTCAAAAAGCGTCCGATTTCGACAGCATCGCCCAACCCTGAGCTGAGCGTGCTCACCACTTCGAACGCTCGAACGACCCCAAGGAAGGAGGTCCATCATGTCCATTCAAACTCATGTCGCCATCATCGAGGCCAAGCTGCCCGGCTGGTTGAAGCGAGCCGCGCGCCCTCATCAGACGCGCTTGAAAGCCCTCATGAAGCAGTTACAGAGCGACAGCGACGCACTCAACGCGTTGGTTGCCGACCTGCCGAAACCAGCGGTTTTCGCAACCAACCTGCTGCAAGCCGAGCCACAGATACAACGCTGGATTGCGGTAAACGGCTTTGGCACGGCTGTCGATGCGGTGAGCAGGGCAAGGGTGAGTCGCACCCACTACATCCGTGACCCCGCCCTGACGGTGGTGAAAGCCGCGATGCAAAATTTCCCGCCCGCCGATGCTGTGACAGGCAGCGACTTCGATAGGGACGGCGTGCTCTACATTCAAGGTCGCAGCCTGGAGTTCCTGGGCGCCGAAGAACGATCGGATACCGCGGCATTGCCCATGTCACCCGCCGAATTTGCGCGTCTTTGTCGCCGGATCAACGCAGGCGGGGCTTACCGCCAGGTGCTCGAAAGCAGGTTGCCGCACCTCGGCGCCGAAGTCCTCGCCATTGCGCATGTCTACATGAGCTATGCACGCAGCCGTCTCGCCTACGATGCCTATGAAGCGAAGCTGGACGGGCGCCTGGATGAAACCGGCGAGCGGATGCTGGCCCACGTCGGTGTGCACCTGGAAGAGCGACCTGCCGTGCCGCTGGCTTGCGAGGTCAAGTCCCTTGAGCTGCTGTCGGTGCCGTTGTTCGGTGCACGGGTTTACTGGGGCGTGCAAGGCAACGCCGAAGGCGTTCGGCCAGTCGTCCTGCACATGCCCCATGATGCGGTGGCGCCCCTCAAGCAATTCAAAAGCCTGCAAGCCATGTCTGCCGAGCTGATCGAACGGGTACGTAAACGCAGTTATCGCCAGAGCCTGATGCATTACTTCCCGTTGCGCTTGCAGGCCTCGTTGGGGACCGCGTTGCACGATCAGGTGGAATGGCGGGTGGATGCCCACCCTAACGTGATGCAGGAGATCTACGGCCGCATCACCGGCTGGCGCGAGGGTGAGCGGGGCGAGGACGGGACGCGGGAACGCATCCGGGTGCCGATGCCAAAGGTTGCCTGGGGCCTGGGTGATCTGCGCGAGCAGCCCTGGCCCGCTTGCTATCGCGAGTGGCGCGGCCATGTATTGGCCAACGCGGCTACGCTGATGGTTCCCACCGAGGAGAAGGACTGGCAGGCGCGGATGGCGCGGTTTGCCTACTGGGAAAGCCTTGCCGAGCGTGCGTTGATGGTCACGGCCATGCTGTTCCCCTTCTACGCACCGGTTGGCATGACCGCGGCGGCGGTCGGGGGCGCGCAGATGGTGTATGAGATTTTTGAAGGCATCCAGGCGTTCAACGAAGGCCAGGCCCAGGAGGGCATCGACCATATCTTCAATGTCTTGTTCGGGATCGCCCAAGGTGCCTATCTGGGATTCGTGGGCGGGACCCTCGAGCCGATGTCCGCCCATGACGGTAGCACGCGCTTGTGGAACGGCGATGTGCGTAGTTTCCGGGCGCAAGGCGTGCCGCCGGCAGAAGCCGAACAGGACGCGTGGGGCGTCTGGCGCACACCGGAGCAGGCCTGGGTTCGAATCGACGATGACTACTTCGAAGTCCAGGGAGCCGGCGACGCGCTCGACCTGCGCTTGCCTGCCGACCATCGTGGTATCCGACCGCCCCTGAAGTGGAACCGTGCCCGTGGTTGGCAGTGGGCCCATCGCGATCCGATGCGGCAGGGCAACCTGGAGCTGCTGCGATCCTTCGCCGAAACACCCTCCGAGCTGGATGACCAGACAATCCTCTCATTGCAGCGCCAGACAGGTATCAACGAGGAACATCTACGCTATTTGCAGGTCGAGGGCCAGCCATTGCCGGCAATACTCGCCGACAGTCTGGATGACGCGAGGAACTGGCAGGACCTGAAACAGGCCGTCGCACGACTGCGCCGCAATGAGTCGATGGGGGGCGCGCACTTTCGGATCGTCCAGACCCTTGTCGATCTTCCAGGCTGGCCGAGAGGCGCCACGCTGCGCTACGACGATGGCGTCAGGGTCTACCCCATTGGGCGTGCGGGCGACGTGCGGTTTATCCGATTGACCAGCACAGATTTGCAGAGCGATGCCTGGGCCAACTATGTGCTCTCGAATTTGGGCAGGGAAGAACAGACCGAGATACTCGGGCAACGCAGCATCGGCCTGCGCCCAGCAGAGCGTAGTCGGCTGTTGGCGGACCGCTGGGCCGACCTGTTGGAGCGCAACGCGGCACGGGTGACCGATGGCATGCGTCGCGGTGTCGAGCTGGATCCGTTGGCCGCGCCGATCAAGCGTGCTTTTCCCGGTATGCCGGAGTCCATCGCCAACGAGCTTGCCCGTCAAACGACGGGGGTCGAACGGTTGCGCTTGGTCCAAGGGCGTGTGGCCGGGGACTTGGGTGACCAATGCGCCGAAGCGTTGCGTGAGTTGCGCCTGACCCGCGCGCTGGGCGCATTGGAACGCGGTGAAAGCACCGGCGACCGGGATCGCCTGGTCATGGGCCTGCTCGACCAGTCGCCGCTGGCCAAGGGGCGTTTGCATCTTCGCCTGTGGTCGCGGGAACTCCGGACTCCGCTTGAGCTGGAAGGAGAAGGGCCGATGAAGACCATCCGCCAGGAAGGTGAGCGATACCAGCCTTTCGATGAACAAGGTGAAGAACTGGCGGGCCCTCTCCCGTTGGAGGAAGCGCTGCTCAGGGCCATGCCCGATGACGCGCGCAAGGTGCTCGGCCTGGATATATGGGAAGCGACGAAGCTGCGCACCCGTTTGCTCGACCAGGCCTTGGATGATCGGCAGGCACTCCGTGGTTTCCTACAGATGAAGCGCATCGGTGATGACGGGCCCGGCCTGCAATCGCTCAACGGCCGCATGGGTTACCCGCTCAGCGGGCGTGGACGCCTTCCTCTATCGGCGTGGCGCAACGGCCTGGACCATCGGATCGAACAGCTTTATCCCGGTCATGCCGGTGATGCCATGGTCCAGCTTCGGCTGGATCTGAGCCAGCAGGCGAGGCGGGCGGGCACGACGCTGGAGGTGTTGGTCGACCGGCTGCAAGCCCAGTGGACGGCACTTGACCAAGAGCTGCATCACTGGGAATCCCATGGAGACGTGCATCACCCCGCCGAGAACCTGCTCGACCCGCAGGCGCGTGCCGAGCAGCGCAGGATCGTCGGCGGGGAAATCCGCCGTGCCTGGCGACGCACCCCGGTTCCGGGCCAGGAGGGGAGCGAGGTGCGGTTGAAGCTGTCGGGGCACTACCTCGGCCGATTACCGACCATCAGCGCAAATTTCGAGCACATCGAAGAGTTGATGTTGACGAATCTGAGCCTGGATGAGGACCCATCTGATTTCCTCCGGTTGTTTCCCAACATCGATACCTTGCACCTGCGGGGCAACCAGCTGAATACGATACCCGTGGCTGCCGGCGAGTTGCGCGGGCTGCTGGAGTTGTCAATGAAAGACAATCCCTTGTTGATGACCGCCGATGTCTTCGTACCTCTGCTTGGCGGCGATTCGGCGAGCAACCTGCATATCCTGAACCTGTCGGGAGTCAGCAGTGGGGTAGGGCCGTCGATGAGTGCCGCCACGGTCGAGGCCATCGGTCGCCTCGCCGAGCTGCCTTCGCTGCAGGACCTGGTATGGGCTGATAATCTGCATTTCACTCCCGAGCAGCTGCGAGCCATCGCCGCCTTGCCGGAGCTGCGCATCTTGAACCTGTCGCGCTGTGGCCTGAGGCTCGATGAGGAAGGCAGCGCATTCCTGCGCACGGCGACCGGGCTGGAGGAGCTCGCCTTGAACGGCAACAATTGCACCCATCTGCCAAGCCTGCCCGAGCTCAGACTGTTGCGGGACCTGGGACTGGCCAATACCGGGCTCGATACGGTGCCCCCGGCGGCCCTGGCGATGCTGTCCAATCCATCCGCCGCGCATATCACCCTTGACCTCATGAATAATCGGATCAGCAATATCCAGGATGACCTGCTGCCTCTATTGGGCGGTGAGCCAACACCTGAGGTGCTGGCAATACTCCTTCAGAACAATCCGTTGCCGAGCGCCCAGATCCAAGCGCTTCGCGTCTTGCGACCGGAGGCCTTTCGCTACACGGCCGATGATTGGTTGGAGGGCTTTGACTCTTTTCGAGGCTCCCTGGAGGCGGCGCGCGATGAGCCCGGGAACAGGCGGTTCATTGACTGGTTTTCAGTCCGGATGACCAGCGATATCAACAGTGCCGACCCGGGGCTGCCGTCCAATGCTCGTTCCAGGGGAGCCGCCGTGCTTCAGCATTACACGAATTTCGAGGACATCTATGCCGAGCTACCGAGCCGACTGACAGACTTTGATCCATAACTGGCAGCGCTGCGCAGCCGGTTGCAGGCGCGCATCCTGGACAGGGTATCGCCTGATTTGTCAGAGCTTGAAGTACACATATCCATGTTCATTACGGTACAGCGCGCCCGCCTTTTGAATGAGCCAGTGCCTTTTGCCAGTTTCATGAGAATTCAATACGACTTCTGGAATTACTCGCTATCGCTCAGGCCGCTCACTGTTGCCGAGCGTGCCGCACTGATGAGCCGGGAGGCGTTCATCGACTGGCTTTGCACGGCCCAGGACATTTTCAACGATGCTGATCAAGTCGCTTGCGTAGGGGAAACCACTTGGCGGCCGTACCTTGGCCTGATGTCCCGGGACTGGACTGAAGGAGCGACCATTTGGGAAAGCGTGGACGAGAAGCTGTCGGATGCCTTCAGCGAACCGGTGGACGCGGCCGGCTGGCCGCAAGCGCTGCTGGACAACCTCAGGCATCCAGCCGCCGATCTACCGAGTGCCTGGGAGCACGCTCCGGTGGATGGCCAGATGGTTTGGCGCCGAGCGAACCTGGAGGCCGTGAACGATGTGGACTGGACTGCTGGCCAGCCGGTGGCACTCAATGATGATCAGTTCCGGCGCACCATGGCGATCTACCGCTCGGTGAGGACTCGGGAGATCGACGCCCTGGTTCGTCGCGTGACTACCGATCTGGTCGATCCATGGTGGCCGTTGCGGCCTCAATAGCGTCCATACCCTTGCCTGAGGCCTGTCGCCTGAATACCAGGGCCTTGAGGCCACAGGCCGGGTCAGCGTCTGGAAACTCCGGGGGATTGGCCAGCCGCTCTGCAAATAACAGCCCCGGCGCTTCGCGCATGACACCGTCGATGAGGAAGTCCGGGCCGGTGGCCGGATCGTTGCTGCAAGCCAGGACGGTTCCGGCAGGCGTCAACAGTTCCGGCAGGCGGCGCAGTACACGCTGATAGTCCTTGGTCAGCAGAAAGCTGCCTTTCTGGAAAGTGGGTGGATCGATGATGACAAGGTCGTACGGCCCGTTGTTGATGACCTTGCCCCAGGACTTGAACAAGTCGTGGCCGAGGAAACTGACCTGGCCCAGGTCATGGCCATTCAACCGGTGATTGTCGCGTCCACGGCTCAAGGCCGCGCGGGACATATCCAGGTTGACCACGTGGTGCGCACCGCCGGCAATGGCCGCTACCGAAAAACCGCAGGTGTAGGCGAAGAGGTTCAGCACCCGCATGCCAGAGGCATTGGCCCGCACCCAGTCGCGCCCGTAGCGCATGTCGAGGAACAGGCCGTTGTTCTGCTTCCTTCCCAGATCGATTCGGTAGCGCAGGCCGCCTTCGGTCAGGGTCCATTCATCGATCGGTTCGCCTATCAGCCACTGGGTGAGACTGTCGGGCAGGTATCGATACTGCACGGCGAGGGTATGGGCGCCGCTGTGTTGCCAGGCGGGCGAGGCGGCGAGGGCGCGCAGCATGGTGAACAAGTCATCCAGTTGCGTTGGATCGGGCTCCTTGAACAGCGAAACCAGCACCACGCCTTGCAGCCAGTCGACAGTGATTTGCTCCAGCCCTGGCCAGCAGCGCCCGCGGCCGTGGAATAGGCGACGGGTTTCGTCGGGCACCGATCCCAGCGCCGTCGACAAGTGGCTCTGCAATGTTTGAAGGGCTTGAGGATTCATCAGGAAAAACGCCAGCGACTCGAAAGGCCGGCATTTTAACCACCGGCGAACCGGGTGCAATCCCTATGGCGAGCAAGCTTGCTCGCGCTTGAGTGCGAAACGCTCACACGATTGGGGCTGCTGCTAGCCGCCGCTGGTCGCCAGGATGCTCGCCACCTGTTGCGGCTGGCAATTGAGATAGGCCGAACGCTTGAGCCACGCCGGGTCGGGGTACCAGGAAAACATGAATTGCCCACCCTTGAGCTTGTCGATCACCTGGCGCGCCACTTGCGGGCGTACGGCGGGGCAGCCGAGGCTGCGGCCGATGCGACCCTGGCGCGCGCTCCACAGCGGATTCACATAATCGGCGGCGTGGATCACGATCGCCCGGTCCCGGGCCAAGTCGTTGAAACCGGGTTCGAGGCCGTCCATGCGCAGGGAGTAGCCATGGGCGCCCTGGTAGCTTTCCTGGGTACGGAACAACCCGAGGCTGGACTGATAACTGCCCAGGCGATTAGAGAACTGCGTGGCGAAGTTTTCCCCGGATTTCTGCCCGTGGGCCACCAGGTCGCGCAGCACCAGCTTTTTCTGGCGCAGGTCGAAAATCCATAGCCGGCGGGCCGTGGACGGTTGCGAATAGTCGATCACCGCCAGGTGGCGGGCCTGTCCAGCGCCGTTGGCAACTGCGCACTGCATCGCACTCAGGGCACTTTTCAGCGCCTGGGGATTGAGTTCCGGCGCGGCGTGGGCGAGGCTGTTGTAAAGAGGCTGGGTCTTGGGTTTTTCGGCCAGCGCGGGGCTGCACACGACGCCCAGGCTGGTCATGACCAGGCAAAGTCGGCGCAAGTAGGCCGATACAGGCGAAAACAGCTTATGGTGGCGTTCGTTTGCGGCATCCCGTCCGGTTTCGTTTGTCTGCATGATGGCGGGTCGTACCTGTCGCAAAAATTCACCGTCAACGAGACGGCCATGGATTGGAGTAAAGCAGTTGTTTAAAAAGCCCGCATGTTACCTGAGCCTTTTATTGCTCGTTGCGCCATTGGTCGCTACGGCCGATGACGGCGATCCGGGGCAGGCGCAAACCACGCTGGCGCAGCTGTCGGTCAACTGCCCTGAGTTGGCTGCAAGCGTTGATTTTCCGACAGTCATGAGCTTGCAGTCCCTGTACCAGCAAAACGCAGGCCAGGCGATCTGGATGGACGATGAGCGGTTACAGGCGCTACAAATCCAATTGCAACAACTGGCGGATGATGGAATGGATCCGGCCCGCTACAGCCTACCGGGCCAGGGCGCCTATTCGAATGCGGCGTGTACCGACATCGCCATCAGCCAACGCTACCTGCAAGCCCTGCATGATTTGCGCTTCGGTTATCTGCCACAGAACCGCCTGGAGCCGATCTGGAAAGCCAATCCGCAAGCGCCGGATCGTCGATCCATGGTGCTGCACTTCGCCATCGCGGGCCTGCACAATCCGGCAGAGGCTTTCGAACTGGCTCGGCCGAGCCTGACGCTCTATCGCAACCTGCGCGAGCTTTACGTCCGGCAGCGGCAGCAACCCCTGGCGGACTGGCAATCGGTGCCCGGTGGTCCGCTTTTGCAGCCAGACAAGCGCGACGCCCGCGTCCCGGCACTCGCCCGGCGCTTGTTCAACGAAGGCTACCTGAGCGTGCCGCCACTCGATGCCGATGAGCATTACAGCCCGAGCCTCGTGGACGCGATGAAGAATTTCCAACTTGACCATTCGCTACAAGCGGATGGGGTAGTGGGCCCCTGGACCGTCTCCGAGCTCAACATCAGCCCGGCCATGCGTCGCGAGCAGTTGCGCATCAACCTGGAGCGCATGCGTTGGTTGGCCCAGGACCTGGAGCCGGACAGCGTGCTGGTCAACGTGGCGGCGGCGCAACTGACGGTTTACCAGGGCGGCGCTCCAGTGTGGCAAACCCGCACCCAGGTGGGGCGTGCCGAACGCCAGACGCCGCTGATCAAATCGCGTATCACCCGCCTGACGCTGAACCCCACCTGGACGATCCCGCCGACCATCATGCGCGAGGACAAACTGCCCGAAATCCGTCGCGACCCGGAATTTCTCACTCGGCACAATCTCCGTGTGCTCGATCGGGACGGCTTGCCGGTGGCAGCGGAGAGTATCGACTGGGAGCACCCCGGCGATCTCATGCTGCGCCAGGATGCCGGCTCGAAGAATCCCTTGGGCAAACTGGTCGTGCGCTTTCCCAACCCGTTTTCCGTGTACCTGCACGACACGCCCAGCCAGGCTTTGTTTAGCAAAGGCCCGCGGGCCTTCAGCTCTGGCTGTGTGCGCATCGAGCAGGTCATGCACATGCGGGACTTGCTCGTAACCCCGGCCGAACGCAAGCGGACCGACACGCTGCTGGCAAGCGAGCTGACCCATGAATTCAGGCTGGCCAAGCCCGTGCCGATCCTGCTGGGCTATTGGACAGTGCAAGCGGACAGCCAGGGCCGGGCGGTGTATATCCCGGATATCTACCAACGCGATATCGCCCTGTCTGCCGCTGACCGCCGTGCGCTCTGAGCACAGGGGGCTCAGGCGCAGGCCGCTTCGCCCGTTACATGGGCTGTCTCGTCAGTTGTCGAAAAGAGCCGTTGGCCAAGGGCCTCTGCCGTTTGCAGATGTAGCTTCGGATCGAGGCTTTCCGATTCGAGCAATCTGTCGGAGCTCACGACGTGGGCGCCGCAGTAGTCGAAGATGCCGTGTTCGATTTGCGTGACCATCGCCTTGTCGTAGCCGTGGCGTTCGAAACTGCCGGCATCTGCGCCGCCTACGCCCACCAAATGAACCCGCAGCCGCTGGAGTTTCTGGACAAATGGTTGACCGGGGATGTAATCGAACGCCCAGCCGTTGGAAAATACCCGATCGATCCATCCCTTGAGCAATGCCGGCATCGACCACCAGTAGATCGGGTACACCACGACCAATGCGTCGGCACGGTCGATCCGGGCCTGCTCGGCCAGAACATCGGCGGGCGGTGCTGCAACGCGGCGATGAACCGCACCGTCGGCGTAATCAAAGCGTGGGTCGAATCCTTCGGCCGCCAAATCGGCTATCTCGAACGTATCCGTCGGATTGGCTTGATTGATCCCGTTGCCAATGGCTTGGGCGAGGGCATGGGTCAAAGAACCCGGGTTATGGTGAGCAACAACGATAACGGCATGCATATGGATTTCCTCTGGTATCGCGCATTAACAAGCGCGTATGATCAGCTAAGTTACTGAACGTAAGTTACCGTTGGTATAGTTAACATGTCAACCCACGAAGAAAATGGGCCCCCCGGCGGTGCACCCCGGCGGCGGCTATCGCGCGCCGACAGGCAACGGCAGCTGTTGGAAGTCGCCTGGCGCATGGTGCGCGAAGAAGGCAGCGAGGCGCTGACCCTGGGCCGCCTGGCGGAACAGGCTGGCGTGACCAAACCCATCGTCTACAACCACTTCATCACGCGATCAGGGCTACTGGCCGCGCTTTATCAGGATTTCGATGTCCGTCAGACCGCGTTGATAGGTGCCGCGATCGACGCCAGCGAGCCGGATCTGGAAAGCCGCGCGCAGGTGATTGCTGGCTCCTTTGTGGATTGCGTGCTGCTTCAGGGAAGGGACATACCGGGCGTCAGCGCGGCGCTGAGCGGCACGCCTGAACTTGAGTCCATAAAAAGGGAATGTGAACGAAGCTTCCTGGAAAAATGCCGATCGGTCCTCGAACCCTTCGCCGGAACCGGACGCCTTTCCCAAGCGAGCCTGCGGGCGATGCTGGGGGCGGCGGAAGCGTTGTCCGATGCGGCGGCCAATGCAGAGGTCAGCGCGGAGGAGGCCAAGCGGGAGTTGTTCCTGACCATCGTTGCGATGGTCGAGCGGGCTGCCGGAAATGCCTCAAACTGATCAACCGCTATCGCGAGCAGGCTCGCTTTCAAAGTCTTGTGAACGGAACAACCCCATGTGGGAGCGAGCCCGCTCGCGATGGCGGCAACATATTCAACCTCTCTCCAAGGATTCTCCACCAAGAAAAAACGAACCCCAGGCTCCTTTTTCGGTTCTTAACTGATGTCCCTTGATAACAGGGACATCAGGCGGGGCCGCGGTCTTGCCCACCAAACACTGCGATCAAAGGAGGCGACATGCCCAACTCCTTCCATTCGCCCTGGTGGAAGAACGCTGTGATCTACCAGGTTTATCCTCGCTCTTTTGCCGATGCCAACGGCGATGGCATTGGCGATCTTCCCGGTTTGACGGCACGTCTGGACCATCTGCAACGTCTGGGCGTCGATGCATTGTGGCTGTCGCCGGTGTACCGCTCGCCGATGTGTGACGCAGGCTACGACATCTGCGACTACACCGATGTCGATCCGCTCTTCGGCAACCTGGCCGACCTCGACGCATTGATTGCCCAGGCCCACGAACGAGGCTTGAAGGTCCTACTCGACTTCGTGCCCAACCATACGTCCGACCAGCATCCCTGGTTCCTCGAATCACGTTCCAGCCGCGACAACCCCAAGCGCGACTGGTACATCTGGCGCGACCAGCCCAACAACTGGCGGGCCTCGATCGATGGCGGCAGCGCATGGACCTGGGACGAGACCAGCCAGCAGTACTACTTGCACTTCTTTTTGCCGCAACAACCGGATCTCAATTGGCACAATCCCGAAGCCGTGGCCGCCATGCACCAAGTCCTGCACTTCTGGCTCGAGCGCGGCGTGGACGGGTTTCGCGTCGACGTGGTGCATTGCGTCGGCAAGGACCCGAGTTTCGCCGACGACCCGCGCTGCATGGCCGGTGAAACGATGGTCAAGATCAACGACCAGCCCTATAGCCATGAAGTGTTGCGAGGGTTGCGACGCCTCGTTGACAGCTACCCCGGCGAGCGGGTGCTGATCGGTGAGGTGAACATTCGCTCCACGGCGCAGGTGGCGGCCTATTACGGCGCCAGTGACGAATTGCACATGTCATTCAATTTTCCACCCCTGGACGCCCCCTGGGACCCGGTGGTGTTTCGCATGTGCATCCGCGAGGTGGAAAACGACCTCGGCCCCTTGCAGGCCTGGCCCACGTGGGTACTGTCCAACCACGACAACAGCCGTCACCGCAGTCGCTATGGTGGCTCGTTGCGCCGGGCGAGGGCCGCGGCAGTGATGCTGCTGACGCTGCGGGGCACACCCTTCATCTACCAGGGCGAGGAATTGGGGCTGGAAGACACCCAAGTAACCGCCCAGACCCGCGTCGATCCTGGCGGGCGGGACGGCAGCCGGGCACCGTTGCCGTGGACGTCCCAGGCGCCGCACGGTTGGTCGGGGCAGGCGCCGTGGTTGCCATTTGCAGCAGACGCCGGCGCGTTGTCGGTGGAGTCGCAGGAACGTGCCGCCGATTCGGTGTTGGCCCTTTATCGCCGTTTGCTCGCCTGCCGTCGCAATAGCCTGGCGCTGCGCCTGGGCGGCTGGGAAGAACTGCCGTCCCATCCACAAGTGCTGGCCTATCGTCGCCATTGTGAAGGCGACGAGCGCCTGGTCTGCATCAACTTTGCCGACAACGAACACACCTTTCCTTTGGCCGATCCCTGGCGGGTGGAAGTCGCCAGTGATGGGGCGGACGAAGGCCAGCCGTTCAGCGGTCTTCTGGCTGCCGAGCAGGCCGTGATCCTGTGTCGATAAGGAGTGATCAATGAAAGCCAATTGGCACCGAAACACTTTGATCTATCAGATCGATCCATCCTTGTTCTACGACAGCAACGGCGATGGCCGGGGCGACCTTAAGGGCATCATTCGCCAGCTCGACTACCTTCAGGCGTTGGGCGTCGGTGCGCTCTGGCTGATGCCGCTGTATCGGTCACCGTTCAAGGACGCCGGTTATGACGTCAGCGATTTCATGGCACTGGACCCGCGCTTTGGCAGCGAAGAAGACTTGCGCCAGTTGATCGTCCAGGCCGGTGAGCGCGGCATTCGAGTGATCCTTGAATTGGTGGTGCAGCACACCAGCGATCAGCACCCCTGGTTCCTTCGCGCGCGGCGGGACAAGGACAGCGTCTATCGAGATTATTATCTGTGGTCCGACACGCCGGTGGACGATGGCAACCAGCCAATCTTCCCATCGGTGGAGGACAGTATCTGGCGCTGGGACGAACAGGCCGGACAGTACTATCGACACCTGTTCTACCGCCATGAGCCGGACCTCAACCTGGCGAACCCTCGCGTGGTCGAGGAGATCGAGCGCATCATGGTCCATTGGCTCGAGCTGGGCATCGCCGGCTTTCGTCTCGATGCCGCTTCACACCTGGTGGAGCAGGCTGGCGGCGGCGATGAAGAGCAGGGCGTCTGGGTGCTCGACCGATTCTACAAATGCATGACCCGCATCAACCCCGAAGGCGTGCTGATGGGCGAAGTGGATGTCGAGCCGGAGCGCTTCAGCCACTATTTCGGTACTGGGGAACGCTTGGGCCTGGTCTTGGATTTCTGGGTCAACAATCATCTATTCCTGGCACTGGCCCGTGGCGAGGCCGAGCCTTTGCAGCGGGCCATCATCCGGCGTCCGGCGCCACCGGATGGTGCGAATTACGCGGTCTGGCTGCGCAACCATGACGAACTCGATCTGGAGCGCTTGAGTGAGCAGGAACGCGAGGAAGTGATGCAGGCGTTCGCCCCGGAACCGGACATGCGCCTGTACGGCCGAGGCATCCGCCGGCGCCTGGCGCCGATGCTCGGCGGCGATGTCCAGCGCCAGGCCTTGGCCCAGGCATTGTTGTTGTCACTGCCCGGGACGCCGATCGTGCGCTACGGCGAAGAAATCGGCATGGGCGAGGACTTGTCCCGTCCCGAGCGCCTTTCGGTGCGCACGCCCATGCAATGGAGCGACGAGGCCAATGCCGGGTTCTCATCGGCCCAGCGCCTGGCCGCGCCGCTGATCGACGAAGGGCCGTTCGCCTATACGCGACTGAACGTGGAAGCGCAGCTGGATGACCCCGATTCGCTGCTGGCTCGCGCCCGTCGATTGCTGTTGGCGCGCAGGCGGTTGGGTGAAGTGGGCGACGGCAAGGCGCGCCTGTTGACGGTCGATCATCCAGCGGTGTTCGCCATCGCGCATGAATGCAGAGCCACCTCGGTGATGCTGGCGAATCTCGGCACCGACGCGGTCACCGTGCAGTTGCGCGAGCTGGACCTGGAGGGTTTCGAGGAAGTGCTCTCGGACAGCCCGTACCCGGCCCCGGCGCAATCGAAGCTGGCGCTGAACGGATACGGGTATCGCTGGTTCCGGCGCAGTGGCTCAGAACAGTAGCAGCACGAGCGCCAACAACCCGCCACAGGCCAACAGCAGGGCCGACACCTGTGTCGAGCTCAGGGCCAGCGCAGAGTCCCGGGAGCGGCCGTTGAAGCGGCCGCGGGTACGATGCATGGACTCCTGTGGCTCGAACAGATTGTCCGGGCGCTGATTGTCGTCATCCTCGTTGGTCATTTGCCCCGACCAGGCGTTGCGGGCCAACAGGCGATCGAGCAGCCCAGGCATCAGACACGTGCCGACAATGGCTTTGAGCGACGCCGCACCCAGCCACAATTCCCTGGGCGTGCGCTTGACCACGCTCAATATCGCCCGGGCGGCCACGTCCGGATCATGAATCGGTGGCACCGGTTGCGGGCGCTTGCCCAGCTTGTTCCGGGCCCAATCGAACTGCGGCGTGTTGATCGCCGGCAGTTGCACCATGCAGACCTTGATTTTGCTGTGCTCATGAAGCAGTTCGCAGCGCAATGAATCGGTAAAGCCACGCACCGCGAACTTGGCCCCGCAATAAGCGGCTTGCAGGGGAATCGCGCGGTAGGACAGCGCCGAGCCGACCTGGATGATCACCCCGCGATTACGTCGTCCCATCAGGTCCAGCGCTGCGAGGGTGCCGTGGACGGTGCCCAGGTAAGTCACCTTCGTGACTCGGTGGATTTCTTCGGCGCTCAACTGACGGATCGGCGAAAACACCGTGACCATTGCGCAGTTGATCCACACATCGACAGGTCCCAGTTCGCGCTCCATCCGCTGGGCCGCTTCGAAGACTGCATCGGCGTCGGCGACATCGACGCTGATCGCCAGGCACGTCGTACCCAATTGGTTCAGTTCTTCTGCGGTAGCCGCCAAGGCTTGTTCGCCCCGGGCCAGCAACCCGACGCGGTAGCCCGCCGCGGCAAACCGGTGGGCGGTCGCACGACCGACGCCGGCGGTGGATCCACTGATGACAACGACAGGTGGGTTTCGCTCATCCATTGCGTTCACATCCGATCAATAGCCTGCGCCCTCTGGCGCTGTTGGTTTCCAATTATTGTGAAAATCCCGGCTGGCGTAGGTTCAGGATTTTTTGCGGTCGGGCTCTCAGGGTTGCACTTATATGAAGCCGTCGGTGCCCGATCGCACCATCGCAAGGCAAAGGAACAGGCGGATGTCGCCCACGGGTTTCGGGTAGCCGAGCTGACCCCTTCGCGAGCTAGCCCGCTCCCACAAGGGGCTGGCGGCGAATATGCGATTGTTGATGAGGTTTGGCACGCTCGCTGCAAGACCTTGTCCAGGCCCACCGTGAACACAATCGAGTGGGCAGCCCCGTCGGTCAACGAAGATCGAGCGCCAGCAGGCCGGGGGATAACGGTAGATCAGGGCGCAGCCGCCGGGTCGATACCGCACAGAACAGGCAAAGACGCCTGGAACCGCAAGGTTTCAGGCGTCTTTTTTTTGCTTTCAAAAAACCGTGATGGGCTTTTGTCGGGTGCTTTTATGAATTCCAACGTTGCTTCCCTGAACAAACTGCAAACGCTGATCGTGATCGGCAATGGCATGGTCGGCCATCACTGCGTCGAGCAACTGATCGAGCGCGGTGCCCTCAACCATTACCGCGTGCATGTCTTCAGCGAAGAGCCGATGCGGGCCTACGACCGCGTGCATCTGTCCGAATATTTTTCTGGGCGAGACGCCGAATCCCTGGCCCTTGGCGAAGCGACGTTGTACCAGACGCCGGGTGTGACGTTGCACCTGGGCGTGCCGGTATTGGAAATCGACCGCCAGGCGCGTGAGGTGGTCACCGCCACTGAACGCCTCGGCTATGACAAGCTGGTGCTCGCCACCGGTTCCTATCCGTTCGTGCCGCCGATCCAGGGCGCCGAGGGTGATTCTTGCCTGGTCTACCGCACCCTCGAAGACCTCGATGCGATCCGCGCCGCCGCCAGCAACGCCCGTCGTGGCGTGGTGGTCGGTGGCGGATTGTTGGGCCTGGAAGCGGCCAATGCCTTGAAGAGCCTCGGCCTGGAAGCTCACGTCGTGGAATTTGCCCCCCGGTTGATGCCCGTGCAATTGGACGAGCAAGGCGGCCTGGCACTCAAGGCGCGCATCGAGAAACTGGGCGTTGGCGTGCATTTGTCCAAGGGCACCCAATCGATCAGCGCGGGCGAGCAGTACCGTTATCGGATGAACTTCGGCAACGACGATTTCCTCGAAACCGACTTGATCGTGTTTTCCGCCGGTATTCGCGCCCAGGATGCGTTGGCCCGTCAATGCCAATTGCCGATCGGCCCCCGCGGTGGCGTGGTAATCGACGACCATTGCCAGAGCAGCGACCCGGACATTTACGCCATCGGCGAATGTGCGGCGTGGAACGGCAGCATTTTTGGCCTGGTCGCGCCGGGCTACCAGATGGCCCGCAACGTCGCGTCGCGCCTGTGCGGCGAAGCCGGCGAGGCGTTTACCGGCGCGGACATGTCCACCAAGCTCAAACTGCTGGGCGTGGACGTCGGCTCCATCGGCGACGCACACGGCAACACGCCGGGTTCGCGCAGCTTCCAGTTCATCGACGAAACCAGCGCCAGCTACCGTCGCCTGGTAATCGACGCTGACGGCAAGCGCGTGATCGGCGCGGTGCTGGTAGGCGACAACAGCTACTACGACACCTTGCTGCAGTACATGCAGAACGGCATCGCGTTGCCCAAGGACGCCGCCAGCCTGATCCTGCCATCGTCCGAAGGCGCCCCGACACTGGGCCCGGCGGCTTTACCCGAAACCGCCACCCTCTGCTCGTGCCACAACGTCACCAAGGGGGCGGTCTGCTCGGCCATCGACGGCGGCTGCACCGATCTCGGCCAGCTCAAGTGCGACACCAAGGCCGGCACCGGTTGCGGCGGCTGCGCGGCGCTGGTCAAGCAAGTCTTCGAGCACGAACTGATCGCCCGCGGCGTCAGCGTCGACAAGAGCCTGTGCGAACACTTCGCCTATACCCGCCAGGAACTGTATGCCCTGGTGCGCGTGGAAGGCATCATCAGTTTCGAAGAATTGCTCGCCAAACACGGTCGTGGCCACACCGGTTGCGACCTGTGCAAACCGGCCGTGGGCTCGATCCTGGCGTCGTGCTGGAACCAGCCGATCATGGACCCGCACCTGGTGCCGTTGCAGGACACCAACGACACCTTCATGGCGAACATGCAGAAGAACGGCACCTATTCGGTGGTGCCGCGCATCGCCGGTGGAGAAATCACCGCCGACAAACTGATCGCCATCGGCGTGGTTGCCAAGAAATACGACCTTTACACCAAGATCACTGGCGGCCAGCGCATCGACCTGTTCGGCGCGCAGCTGCACCAGTTGCCGGACATCTGGGCGGAATTGATCGAAGCCGGGTTCGAAACCGGCCACGCCTACGGCAAATCCACGCGCACGGTAAAATCCTGCGTGGGCAGCACCTGGTGCCGCTACGGCGTGCAGGACAGCGTGCAAATGGCCCTGACCATCGAGGATCGCTACAAAGGCCTGCGCTCGCCCCACAAGCTCAAGTTCGCGGTGTCTGGCTGCACCCGTGAGTGCGCCGAAGCCCAGAGCAAGGACGTCGGCGTGATCGCCACTGAAAAGGGCTGGAACCTCTATGTGGCCGGAAATGGCGGTATGCGTCCGCGTCACGCCGAACTGTTCGCCACCGACCTGGACGATGCGACGCTGATCCGTTACATCGACCGCTTCCTGATGTTCTACATCCGCACCGCCGACAAGCTGCAACGCACCTCGGTGTGGCGCGAGAGCCTGGAAGGTGGCCTGGACTATCTCAAGGACGTGATCATTCACGACAGCCTGGGCCTGGGCGCCGAGCTCGAAGCGCAGATGCAACTGGTGGTCGATCGCTACGAATGCGAATGGGCCAACGCCCTGAAGGACCCGGAAAAGCTCAAGCGCTTCCGCACCTTCGTCAACGACAAGCGCGGCGATCCAGACGTTCATTTCGTCCGCGAACGCGGCCAGCGCCGGCCGGTGCATGCCGGCGAACTTCACCTGATTCCCGTCACCGAGGAGGTGCTCTGATGAGCCAGCCAAACGTCGTTCGTATCGCCCAAGAATCCGTGCAATGGCGTGCCCTGTGCAGCCGCGAGGACCTGGTGCCCAACTCCGGCGTGGTCGCCTGGCACGACGGCAGCCAAGTGGCGCTGCTCTATCTCCCAGAGCATGCGGACAAGCCACTGTACGCCGTCGATAATCGCGATCCGAAGTCCGGCGCCAACGTCATCGGCCGCGGCCTGTTGGGCAATATCAAGGGCGAACTGGTCATTGCCTCGCCGATGTACAAACAGCATTTCCGCCTGGAAGACGGCCTTTGCCTGGAGTACCCGGAGCAGCGCTTGCGCGTCTGGCCGGTGCGTTTGAATGGCGATGTGGTGGAAATAGGCGAGGGCTGATTAGCTTGCCTGATTGTGGCGAGGGGATTTATCCCCGCTCGGTTGCGTAGCGACCGTAAGATTTTTTGGGCCGCTGCGCAGCCCAGCGGGAGCAAGCTCCCTCGCCACGACAGCGGCCACTTTGTTTGAGATTGGGGATTAGTAATGAAGACCGCCGCGCAACTGGTAAGACTCAAGAGCGTACAGAACCAGCAGGTCCACAGCATCGCACCGGATCAGACCGTGCTCGAAGCGTTGCAGATCATGGCCGAGAAAAATGTCGGTGCGCTGCCGGTGATCGAAGGCGGGCAGGTGGTGGGGGTGTTCAGCGAGCGGGACTATGCGCGCAAGATGGTCCTCAAGGGCCGTTCATCCGTGGGCACTGCGGTGCGCACCATCATGAGCACGCCGGTGATCACCGCCGACAGCCAGCAGAGCATCGACCGCTGCATGGCGGTCATGACCGACAGCCACCTGCGGCATTTGCCGGTGCTGGAAAACGGCGAGCTGATCGGGCTGTTGTCCATTGGCGACCTGGTCAAGGAAGCGATCGTCGAACAAGCGGACCTGATCCGGCAGTTGGAGCATTACATTCGCGGGCATTGAGCACCTGCTGTGCCCTTGTGGCAAGAGAGCCTGAAAGCCATTCAATCGCTTCCGTGCTGGGCCGCATCAGCGCTTGGCCGGTGCTGGCGCAACAATTCGATTTGTTGGGCGGGAATCAAGGTGCGCAAGGATTTATAGAGGGCGCGGGTTTCCAACAGGTTCCACACGCGCAACATGGTTTCCAGCGCATCGAGGGGTTTGCTGATGAAGTCGCGCGCGCCCAGCGCCAGGGCACGCAGGCGGGTGTCGCGGGTCGCGTCGGCCGTCAGGACCAGGATCGGCAGGTAATCATTGGCCGGGATCCGCCGGTCGAGCTGCTCCAGCACTGCGAAGCCATCGAACGCAGGCATGTGCAGGTCCAGGATGACCAGGTCCGGCTCGAAACTGTTGAACAGGTCAAGGGTGCGCAGCGGTTCGGTGCTGCTCAGTACATTGTGCAGCCCTTCGCGGGCGAGCAATTGCTCCATCAGATCCAGGTTGGGGCGCTGATCGTCGATGATCAGGATGCGCAGGTCGCGATTCATGCGGACTCCGGTAGATAACGCTCAAGGTGGCCAAGAAAGGCCTGGATATGAATGGGTTTGGTGAGGATCGCCGTGGCGCCGGCGTCAAGCAGGGCGCGGTGGGACAGGTCGCTGGCATCGGCGGTGATCATCAACACCGGCGTGTAGGCCGTGGTCGGGGATTGGCGCAGGCGGCGAAGAACTTCAAGGCCATCCAGATCGGGCAATGTCACGTCCAGCAGGATCAATTGCGGCGCGTGCTGGCGAGCCAGGTCGAGGCCCATCTGGCCTTGCATGCTGGACAGCAACTGAATGCCTGGACGGCGTTGCATCAGGGTCTCGATCAGGGCGAGGCTAGACAGGTTGTCCTCGATGCACAGCACCTTGCCGTCGAATTCGGTGCGTGGGCGTGCCACTTCCAGCGCAACCATGGGCGGCAGGTGAGCGCCGGATACCCGGGCGCCGGGCAGTCGCAAGGTGAAGCAACAGCCTTGTCCCGGATCGCTGCGTACTTGCAGGCTGCCTTGCATCATCTCCAGCAGGCTCTTGCTCAGCGAAAGGCCGAGCCCGGTGCCTTCGACCTGGGGATCCGCGCCGAGGCGCTCGAATGGCTTGAACAGCTGATCCAACAGCTCGGGGGCGATGCCACGCCCGGTGTCGCTGATGGCGATACTGACATTGGGAGCTTCAGCCGTGACCTCAATGCGTACTTCGCCACCCGGCTGGTTGTATTTGATGGCATTGGACAGCAGGTTCAGCAATACCTGCACCAGGCGCTGGCGATCGGCAAGCACGCCGCTGCCCTCGGGCAGCGATGCAAGCTCGGCCAGATGGATCCCGGCGTCGGCCGCCATCGGCGACACCAGCGTCAACGCTTCGTGCAGCACCGCCGGCAATCCGATCGGTTCGATGTTCAGGGGCAGGCGGCCGGCTTCGATTCGGGCGATGTCGAGTACCTCGTTGATCAACGCCAACAAGTGCTGACCGGCTCGCAGGATGTGGCTGACTTGCGGGCGCTGGCCGGCAATGGAATCCATGTCCAGCAGTTGCGCGAAGCCCAGGATTGAATTCAACGGCGTGCGCAGTTCATGACTCATGCGCGACAAGAACTCACTCTTGGCGCGACTGGCGCTTTCGGCTTCTTCACGGGCCGTGCGCAGGGCTATCTCGGCGGCCCGTCGGTCGGTGATGTCCCGGGTGATCTTGGAGAAGCCTCGCAGGGCGCCGGTGCTGTCGTATTGGGCGGTAATCACCACGCTGGCCCAGAAACGACTGCCGTCCTTGCGGCATCGCCAGCCTTCTTCCATGTAATGACCTTCGCGGGTGGCCGCGAGCAAGGCCATGTCCGGATGCGCCGGGCATTCTTCGGCCAGGTAGAACAACGAGAAATGCCGGCCGAGCACTTCCTGTTCGGTATAGCCCTTGATCCGTTCGGCGCCGACGTTCCAAGTGATCACGTGGCCTTGGGCGTCCAGGGCGAAGATCCCGTAGTCCTTCACCCCATCGATGATCAGCCGCAGGCGTTCTTCGTTGTCGCGCAAGGCTCGTTCCCGCTCGGCCAATAATTGCCCAGCCTCCACCAGGCGCGTGCCCAACTGGCCGATCTCATCGCGCTCCGGTGGTTGTGGCAACAGCGGTTGGCCCAGCGCCAGACGCTGGGCGTTGCCTTGCACCTTCTGGACCCGGGCGACGATGCCCTTGGACAGGAACAGCACTGCAACGATGGCGCCGAACAGTCCGCACAGCGCCGCCAGCAGAGTCGCGAACAACAGGCGCATGCGCGTAGCGGAAGCGGCGGCGCTGCGGTCGGTGAGCAGGGCGTCCTCACGGATACGCATGGCGCTGATCTGCTCGCGCAGCACGTCCAGCACTTGTTTGTTTCGATCAGGATGGCGGTGATGGTCGCGGTGTCGTCGCCTTTGCCGGTGCGCAGGGAGACCAGTCCGTTGAGCTTTTCAGTGATCAGCGGCGTGATGGTCTTGAGGTGCTCGCGCATCCTGGCGTCGCGGATATTATGATCCAGGCGTTGCAGGGCGGCCTGGATCTTTGGGGTGGCCTGTTCGTAGCCGGGCAGGAAATCTTCGCGGCGGGTCAGCAGGTAACCGCGCACGCTGGCGGCTGCTTCGGCCAGTAGGGTGTGCACCGCCTGGATGTCGCCCTGTACCAGCAGCACCCGGCGCACATCCTCTTCGGCGCGTGCGGTCTGGCGCTCGGTGATGTAGATCAGCACCAGTGACAGCAACAGGACAACCAGCGGCAGGGAAATCACCACCAATGCCTTGCCCCGCAAGGGCAGGTCGGCCCAGCGACGGGCCGCGAGGATCTTCATGGCCATTGCCCCGACGGTTGCGCGACCAACCCCAGGGCGACACCGCGCACCGCGGCCTGGGTGCGGTCGGCGGCGCCAAGCTTGCCGATGACCCGCTCGACATGGGCCTTTGCGGTGCCGGGGGCGATGCCGAGTTTTTCGCCGATTTCACGATTGCTGAAACCACTGGCGACCAGGCCGAGCACCTGCCGCTCACGGGCGGTCAGGGCCTGGACCTGAGCCGTACCTCCGGCGCCGCGCTCGGCCATGCGCCGCAAGAGGCGGGCGCTGACCGAGCTGTTCAAGGCTTCCTCTCCCTGGGCGACCCTTCTGAGCGCGTCGATCAACTCGGCGCGACTGGCATCCTTGAGCAGATAACCGACGGCGCCCGCGCCGATGGCCGCTTCCAGGTGGTCGGGGCTGTCGTCCATGGTGAAAATCATGACCTTGAGCTGCGGCTGGCGTTGTTTCAGGATGCGCGCCGCGCCGAGGCCATTGAGCACCGGCATGCGAATATCCAGGATCGCGATGTCCGGTTGCAGCTGCTGGCACAAATCGAGTGCCTCCTGGCCGTCTCTGGCCTGGCCGACCACCTCGAAGCCCTCGATACCGCAAAGCATTGAAATGAAACCGGTACGGGTCACTTCGTGATCATCGGCCAACAGCACGCGCAGAGGACGGTTCATGATTGGCCTCCATGGGTTGGCAGGGGCACGCTGGCCAACAGGCGAGTACCACCGTTGCGTTCGCTGCGACAGTCCAGATGGCCTCCCAGGAGGCTGGCACGTTCCTGCATGGCCGCCAGGCCCAGGTGGCTGGAGCCATGGCTTTCGATGGGCGGTTCGAGGGCAAACCCGCGGCCATCGTCCTCGACCCGCAACGTTGCCCGTCCGTCACGCACCACCAAGCCAAGGCAAACATGCCTGGCCTGGGCATGCTTGAGGATATTGTTGATGCCTTCCTGGGCGATGCGGAACAGGGCAATCTCGGCGTTTCCCGACAGCCGCGCAGCGCTGTGCTCGACCCAGTCCACCGTCAGCCCGGCGTCACGCAGGCGATCGGCTTCCTTGTCGATGGCGGTGTACAAGCCAAAATCGTCCAGTACATGGGGGCGAAGGCCGCCGATCAACTGCCGGCTCTCGCCGACGCAACGCTGGGCCAGGTCGAGGATGGCCTGGTGTTCGCTGTCCAGCGTCGACGACAGCGGCGGGCAGCGGCCGGCGAAACCTTGCAGGCGCTGATGCAGCCCCGCGAGGTTCTGCGCAAGGCCATCGTGAAGGTCATAGGCCACGCGCTTGCGTTCGTCTTCCTGGGCGCTGAATAGCCGATGGACCAGCTCGGACATGGTCCGCTCACGGGCTTGCAGCGCCTGGAGCAGCCGGCTGTTTTCCAGGTGCGCCGCCAGCAGCGTCGCAAGCAATTGCAGCGACTCGATGTCCTCGTTGTCGGGGGCCCCGAGGGGCACGCTGTTACCCAGCAGCAGGGCACCGAACACGATGCCGTCCGCGCCTCGCAGCGGCACGCGCAGAACCTGCGCCAGGGTTTTCCCCGGACAGTCCAACCACTGCGGTTCGGGCGCCGACGGCTGCGCGAGCTGGGCAAGCAAATCGAGCCCATCGCCGCTGCCGTGACTGGCAACGGTTTGCAACGTGGCTTGCGGCGTCCACTCCAGCAGCAAGCCATGGTCCATGGCGACGAATGCGCACGCTCGCTGCACCGCGCGCTCGCGCATTTGCGCCAAGGGCAGGCGGGTCAATTCGTGCCCGGTGCCCAACAGAAGGCCCAAACGTGCCGCGCGGCTTTGCGACTGGCGGTATTGGCTGCGGATCGCCAGGGCGCTGCCAGGGTCGTGGGGTGGGCTTTGCATGGGGGAACTCCAGCGTGGACGTGAACCGGCCTGGTTCGCGATGGCGACATTAGACCTTGGGATCGGCACCTGGCCTATCTGCCGAATGGCATAGGCGATCAACACCGGTTGGCCGATGGCGAGCGCTGCGGGGATCGGCAAAGTGGGGCCATTGAAACCCAAAGGACCACAACGATGAAAATGAAAACCTGTGCCATCGCCGCTTTTTTCGTGCTGGCTGCTCCCTTTGTCCAGGCTGCGGAGACCGCGCCGTTCGTCTATCGCACCGTCGTCGAGCAACCGCAAAAGCAAACCGACCGGGAAATAGCGGGGCTTTTCGACCGCTGGAACGCAGCACTGCAAACCGGCAGCGCCAGCGCGGTGACCGCCCTCTACGCGCCGGATGCGGTATTGCAACCGACTGTTTCCAACAAGGTGCGCAGCACACCGGACCAGATCCAGGATTACTTCGTGCACTTCCTGGCGGCCAAGCCGGTCGGGGTAATCAACTACCGGGAGATCCGTCACCTGGGCGCCGACGCTGCGATGGACAGCGGGGTCTACACGTTCACGCTGACCCAGGCCGACGGTTCCAAGCGAGAGGTCCAGGCGCGGTACACCTTCCTCTATGAACGACTCGACGGGCAGTGGAAAATCATCAACCATCACTCATCGGCCATGCCTGAAGTGCCCAAGACCCTCCACGCCAGCCATTGAGACCGCCGGTGCCTTTGTCATATGTCAGCCCCGGCACCGTCGGCACATCCCACTCTGCGCCAAGGTATGCGCGCCAATGTCGAGAACGTCGCGGATAAACGGTATTGAAGTTCGGCGGGGGTTCGGATGACAGTGAGCCGGGGTTGACGCTGCGACGCCTCGGACTTATTCGGTTTCGGCGACCGTGGATTTTTGAATGTGGTTCTCTGAAGTGGAGGCATATCCGTTACCAGGATGACGGATATACAAACCGGCCAAGAGCAGCCTCAACCACCCCGAAACAGATCCCGCGAGTCCAGCAACCGCCAGGCAATTTCAGGCCGCTTCTCCAGCCCCCGGCGAATCGCAGCCGGGATCGACTGGCGAATCTTGCGGCACAGCCCCGGCTGCTCCTGGAATTCGATGGCAATACCGCGCATCGTCCGAACCTCGTTATAGCCGGGCTCGATGGTTACCCGCACACCCAGGTTCTCGAACAGCCGCTGCTGCAACCGTTCAAGCTCGTCCAGGCTCTGGATATTTTCCAGTCGCTCAAGCAGGCGTTTCTCTTCCTGGCGATTCAGGCAAAGGATGCGCAGATCGCTGCCCGGCGTTTGCAGCAACGCATCACGCCCGCAATCACAGACACCAGGCGGGCAGGGGGGACGGATGGGCATCGACGCGGTCATGGGCTCCACAAGCTCTGCAACACGACAAACCGCCTTCGGCGTAGGGACGATCCAGGCAATGTGATGCCTGACGGCGTGTCGGTCAACCCTTCGGGAAGGCCGCCTGTCCGCACTCCATGGGGGCCGCTCGTCAGTTTCGCCAGGATCCGATCAAATTTTCCAAGGCCAGGCGTGTTCAAGAAGACAGACACGTCGCGGCCCGCTTCGTCAGCGGGCCGCGCCTGGAAAAAAGGAGAACCCATTTGATGCAACCCAATCCGTCTACCTTGCCGCTGCTGGAGGAGCTACTGATGGCCCGTGGGCCCGGCGGGCAGGAGCATGAAGTGCGCGACATCTGCCTTCGGGAGCTGAAACCGCATTGCGACGAAACCTGGGTCGACCCGGCAGGCAATGTCATCGGGCTGATCAAGGGCGCCCGGCCGGACACGAAGCCGCATCAGTCGATCCGGATCATGGCGCACCTGGACGAGATCGCCATGCTGGTCAAGCGCATCGAGTCTGACGGCACGTTGCGAGTGGTGGCCCTGGGCGGTGCCAATCCGATCAACTTCGGGGTCTGCCCAGTGGACATTCTTGGCGACCAGGATTTCATTCCTGGCGTGTTGTCGTTCGGGTCGATGCACAGCACCGGTGAAACCCACCAGGGCGCGGACGTGTTGTCGGGAAACGTGAATTGGGGTGACGTCCATGTGATTACCCGTCGCACGAGCGAGCAATTGCAGGCCCATGGGGTACGCCCCGGCACGCGGGTGGTGTTGAGCCAGCACTGGCGACGACCGTTCCGGGTCGGCGACGCCATCGCCGCGCATTTCCTGGACGACCGTGCGCCCATGGTGGCTGCGCTCCAGGCCGCCACCCTCTTGGCCGAGCGCCGTAAAGAGCTGCCGCACGACGTTTATTTTGTTTTTACCACCCAGGAAGAAGAGTCCAATGCCGGCGCCCTTTATGCCGCCAGCCATTTGCCCGGGGACGCCACGGTGGCGGTCGAGGTCGGCCCCGTGGTCGCGGAATATGCCACCCGATTGGGCGTCGATCCGATCATCAACACGGGTGACAAGAATGGCTGTTACCACCGTGGGCTCGTCGACCAGCTGTACCAGGCCGGTAAACGCAGCGGGCTGACACCACAATTTGCCTTGTTGGCGGATTTCGCCAGCGACGCCAGTGCGATCATGAGCAGCGGGGCGTCCGCCCAAGGCGGTTGTATCGCAATCCCGACCGAAAATACCCACGGCTATGAGCTGATCGTCGAAGGCAGTATCGAGGCTTGCGCGGTGACATTGCTGGAATTCTTGTTGAATCGATGTGGTGCCTGACGCCACGGGGATCAATGTGGGAACGAACCTGCTCGCGAAGGCGGCGGCCCATCCAATATTGCATTGGCTGATACACCGCATTCACGAGCAGGCTCGCTCCCACAAGGGTTTGGTTACAGCCCCAGCTCAGAAAGGCCTGGGTGATCGTCCGGCCGACGGCCCAGCGGCCAATGGAATTTACGTTCGCTTTCCTTGATCGGCATGTCATTGATGCAGGCGTAGCGGTTGGCCATCAGGCCGTTCTCATCGAATTCCCAGTTTTCATTGCCGTAGGAGCGGAACCAGTTGCCCGAGTCGTCGTGCCATTCATAGGCGTAGCGCACGGCAATACGGTTGCCAGTAAAGGCCCAGAGCTCCTTGATAAGCCGGTAGTCGAGTTCCTTGGCCCACTTGCGGGTCAAAAAGGCCTTCGCTTCTTCCCGGTTATGGGCGAATTCAGCGCGGTTACGCCATTGAGTATCGAGAGTGTAGGCCAGCGATACTTTCTGCGGGTCACGACCGTTCCAGCCGTCTTCGGCCAGGCGAACTTTTTCGATAGCAGTTTCACGGGTGAAAGGTGGCAGCGGTGGGCGAACTTCGGCAGAGGACGACATGGCCAATCTCCAGATAATGAACGTGGGTTGCACGATTGCTTTACAGCGAGGGTCTTTACGAGCGGTCCTGCGGTTTACACGTGTTGCTTATTCAATCGCCAACAACATCTTCAGGACGTCTTGGGCCTGATCGGCAGCATCGTGATCGCCCATGACGAGCGCGAGGGTAATGGCGCCATCAATCAGGATGAGCAGGCGTCGGGCAAGCACGTGCGGCTGCTCAATACCCTGTTCGGTACACAAGCGGGTCACATAGTCGAGCAATGCCTGTTTGTGCATTTTCGCAACCTGGCGGACCGGATCCTGAGGGTCGCCGGTTTCGCCGCTTGTGTTGATGAATGCACAACCACGGAAGCCTTCGCTCTGGAACCAGCCCTTGAGCACGGGAAACAGGCTGAGCAAACGTGCGAGGGGCGTCGGCGCCTTGCCCACTTCGCTGCTGAACCACTGCATCCAGCGTTCATCACGGCGCTTGAGCGCCGCGACGACGAGCTCCTCCTTGTTGGCGAAGTAGCGGTAGATACTCTTCCTGGAGACGCCGGCGGTTTTTACCAGAAGATCCATGCCGGTGGCCGCGATGCCACTTCTGTAGATCAACTTTTCGGCGACATCAAGGATGATGTCTCGTGTTTCAGTGCCAGTGATTTCGTTCATGCGACTTAAAGTAGAACGGTCATTCTCCTTGGTCAAATATTTTTTCATCTCGACGGGGAGACCCCAAGCCACGCGTCATGGTGTAAGCTCATCGGTTCTTCGGAATCGACTTTTTGCGAGCCCTATGCCGTCGCTTTTCAAACGTTCCTTGCTGCCCAAGCTGCGCAGCTTTCCACTCACCGCCGACGCCGTGACGATCCTCGACGGTGCCGCCGAGTTTCGCCGTTGCCTGCTTGAGAAAATCGCCCAGGCCACCCAGCGCATCTACATCGTCGCCCTCTACCTGCAAGAGGACGAGGCCGGCCAGGAAATCCTCGATGCCTTGCATGCCGCCAAAACCGCACGTCCCGAACTGGACATTGCGGTGGTGGTGGACTGGTTGCGGGCGCAACGTGGGCTGATCGGGGCCAAAAAACAGCCGGGCAACTCGGCGTGGTATCAAAAACAGACCCGCGCCCATGCCAGCGAAGTGCCGATCTACGGCGTGCCGGTGCAGACCCGCGAGCTGTTCGGGGTACTGCACCTCAAAGGCTTCGTGATCGACGACTGTGTGCTCTACAGCGGTGCGAGCCTCAACAACGTCTACCTGCACAAGTTCGACAAGTACCGCTACGACCGTTATCACCTGCTGCAGAACGCCCCGCTGGCCGATTCGATGCATCATCTGGTGCAACATGGCCTGATCGCCTCCAGGGCCGTGCATCGCCTTGACCTGCCGGACCTGCCCAGCACCCGCAGTTTGCGCAAGGACATCGGCGACCTGCGCAGCCGCCTCAAGTACGCGGCCTACGACACCACGGCGGGCAGCCTCGACAAGAATGGCCTGTCGGTGAGCCCGTTGCTGGGCGTCGGCAAGAACAACCCGCTGAGCAGGGTGATCGGTGAACTGATCGCCGGCAGCCGCAAGCAACTGACCATCTGCACGCCGTATTTCAACCTGCCATTGGCTGTGACGCGGGAAATCAACCGTGCCCTGGCTCGCGGCGTGCGAATCGACATCATCGTTGGCGACAAGACCGCCAACGATTTTTATATTCCTGCGAGCGAGCCGTTCAAGATCATCGCTGCGTTGCCCTACCTGTACGAAATCAGCCTGCGTCGCTTTGCCAAGCGGCACCAGCGCTACATCGACAGCGGCCAGTTGAACCTGCACCTGTGGCGAGACGGCGACAATACCTACCACCTCAAGGGCATGTGGGTGGACGAGCGCTATACCTTGCTCACCGGCAACAACCTCAACCCACGGGCGTTTCGCCTGGACCTGGAAAATGCCCTGTTGCTGGACGATCCCAAGGGCGAGTTGTCGGGACCGCGCCAGGCCGAGCTCGAGCGGATCTATCGGCACACCCAGCGAATCGAACGCTACCTGGACCTGGAAACCCTGCCGGATTACCCCGCAGCGGTGGGCAAGTTCCTAAAGCGCGTCAGCCGGGTGCGAATAGAGCGTCTGCTTTACCGGATCCTGTGAAAACCCAGGCCATGTCGGAAAAAGACACCATCTCGGTCCAGTTGGTGCGCGAAGCACTGCTGCAAAGCTGTGCCCCTGGCGCTGCGACCGACGAGGTGCTGCGCAAAGTCGGCATCGACCCGGCGTTGCTCGGCGATGCCCTGGCGCGGGTCCCGGCCCATGCCTATGCGCAGCTTTGGCGCCTGCTGGCGAGGCGCCTGGATGATGAATTTTTCGGCATGGACCCGCGCAAGCTCAAGTCCGGCAGCCTGGCCTTTCTGTGCCGCTGCGCCATGGCCCAGCCGACATTGGCGTCCGGGCTGACGGCGGGGCTGGGGTTCCTTTCGCTGATGCTCGAACACCTGCCGGCGCAATGGGCTCGCCAACAAAGCCTGGCGGAAATTGTCCTGCTCGAAGAAGACCAGACACCGCGCCGGGCCTTCACGTATTTCACCTATTGGATGATCGTCCATGGCGTGGCCTGCTGGCTGGCCGGGCGACGCATTCCGATCCTGTCCATCGAGTTGCGGTGCCCGCAGCCTGACTTCTGTGATGATTACCGCGTCATGTTCTCCCAGAACCTGCGCTTCGACCGGCCCCGTACGCGGATGATCTTTTCCGCCGACTGCCTGGACCTGCCCATCCGCCGCAGTCCCGAGGAGCTCAAGCGCTTCCTGGCCCAGGCACCGGCGAATATCCTGGTCAAGTACCGCGACCCGCAAAGCCTCTCCAGCCGCATCCGCCATGACCTGCGCCAGCTGCCCGCCGAGCAGTGGCCGGAAACCGAGGCCCTGGCCCAGCGGTTATGCGTTTCCGCCTCGACCCTGCGCCGACGCCTGGCAGAGGAGGGGCAAACCTACCAGGGCCTCAAGGACGGCGTCCGCAAGGAGCTGGCCATTGCCTGGCTGGCCGAACCTTCCATCAGTTTCGTGGAAATCGCCTCGCGCCTGGGGTTCGCCGACGCCAGTTCGTTCTACAAGGCGTTTCGCAAGTGGTCCGGGTCCAATCCTGGGCACTATCGCAGCTTGATTCTCAACGAGGCGGGCTGACGGCCCGCACAGCCAACGCCTACTTTGGTCCATGGCCAAACCAGTCAAGCAACTTGAAGGCTTTGACCATTGCCGCGCCGCCTCTTCGGCGCGAGTATTTCCCTGCTATTCACGGTTCCCCCCACCAATAAAAAGTACAGAGGGATTCTGGTCATGCGCGATTATTCGTCCGCCACGTCGCAGTTCGATTACCTGAACACCGTCAATGCCTCGTTGCACGGCTCGCTCGAAGCGCTCAATGCCTGCGTCGAATGCTGCGACAGGCACACCTTGCCGGGGCGCATCGCCTTGTTTTGGGAGGGCCGTGACGGCAGTGACGCGACCTGGACTTACCGTGACCTGCAGGACAACGCGGCGCGCTTCGCCAATTTCCTGCGCGCCCAGGGCGTCGGCAAGGGTGACAGGGTGGCCGGCCTGTTGCCGCGCACTGCCGAATTACTGATCGTGGTACTCGCCACCTGGCGCATCGGCGCGGTATACCAGCCGCTGTTCACCGCGTTCGGCCCAAAAGCCATCGAACACCGCCTCGGCAGCTCCGGGGCACGGGTTGTGGTCACTGACGCCGTCAACCGTCCAAAACTCATTGAGGTTGCCGATTGCCCCATCGTCGTCACGGTCGGCGGGAAAAAGGGCGAGGGCATCGTTCGTGGCGATTTCAGCTTCTGGGCCGAAGTCGCCAATCAGCCCAACCAGTGCGAACCCCTGATGCTGACTGGCGAAGACCCGTTCCTGCTGATGTTCACCTCCGGCACCACCGGCCCGGCCAAGGCGTTGTCGGTGCCGCTCAAGGCGATCGTGGCGTTCCAGAGCTACATGCGCGACGCCGTGGACCTGCGCCCCGAAGACGCGTTCTGGAACGTTGCCGATCCCGGCTGGGCCTACGGCATCTATTTTGGCGTGACCGGGCCTTTGGCGATGGGGCATCCGATCACGTTCTACGACGGCCCGTTCACCCTGGACAGCACCTGCCGGGTCATCAATAAATACGGGATCACCAACCTCGCGGGCTCGCCAACGGCCTATCGCCTGCTGATCGCTGGCGGCGAGCAGTTCGCCCGCTCAATCAAAGGCAAGCTGCGCATCGTCAGCAGCGCCGGCGAGCCGCTGAATCCGGAAGTGATCCGCTGGTTCGCCGACAACCTGGATGTGGTGATCCACGACCATTACGGCCAGACTGAACTGGGCATGGTGCTGTGCAATCACCACGGCCTCAAGCATCCGGTGCACCAGGGCGCCGCGGGTTTTGCCTCGCCGGGCCATCGCATCGTGGTGCTGGATGAAAGCCATCAGGAGTTGGGCGTCGGCCAACCGGGCATTCTTGCGGTCGACCGTAGCCAGTCACCCATGTGTTGGTTCGCCGGCTACCAGGGCGGGCCGACCAAGGCCTTCGTCGGCGATTATTACCTGAGTGGCGACACCGTCGAGTTCAATCCGGACGGCAGCATCAGCTTCGTCGGGCGCAGCGATGACGTGATCACCACGTCCGGCTATCGCGTTGGCCCGTTCGATGTGGAAAGCGCGTTGATCGAGCATCCGGCTGTGGTCGAAGCTGCCGTGGTCGGCAAGCCCGATCCGGAACGTACCGAGCTGGTCAAAGCCTTTGTGGTGCTCAGCGCCCAGTACCGCGCCGCGCCAGAGCTGGCCGAAGAACTGCGGCTGCACGTGCGCAAGCGCCTCGCTGCCCATGCGTATCCGCGAGAGATCGAATTTGTCAGCGACTTGCCGAAAACCCCAAGCGGCAAATTGCAGCGCTTTATCTTGCGCAACCAGGAAATCGCCAAAGCTCAAGAGGCTGCGGCGAAGAACGTTTCAGCTTGAATCCAAGGAAACCATGATGCAGATCGACAACAAGATATTCCTCGTCAGCGGTGGCGCTTCCGGCCTCGGCGCGGCCACCGGTGAAATGCTGGTCAAGGCCGGCGCCAAGGTGATGCTGCTGGACCTCAACGCCGACGCCGTGGCCGCCCAGGCGCAAAAGCTTGGCTGCCAGAGCGTGGTCGCGGACATCAGCAACGAAGCAGCCGCCGAAGCGGCGGTCAAGGCCACGGTCGATGCGTTTGGTGGCCTCAACGGCTTGGTCAACTGTGCAGGGATCGTGCGCGGCGAGAAGATCCTCGGCAAGAACGGTCCTCACGCCCTCGCCAGTTTCAGCCAGGTGATCAACGTCAACCTGATCGGCAGTTTCAACCTGTTGCGCCTGGCCGCTGCGGCCATTGCCGAAACCGAAGCCAACGCCGACGGCGAGCGCGGTGTGATCATCAATACCGCGTCGGTGGCGGCCTTCGACGGCCAGATCGGCCAGGCAGCCTATGCCGCATCCAAGGGCGCGATCGCCAGCCTGACCCTGCCGGCCGCCCGTGAGCTGGCACGCTTCGGCATCCGTGTGATGACCATCGCGCCGGGCATTTTCGAAACCCCGATGATGGCCGGCATGACCCCGGAAGTGCGCGACTCCCTGGCCGCCGGCGTGCCGTTCCCGCCGCGCCTGGGCAAACCCGCCGAGTACGCGGCGCTGGTCCGGCATATCATTGAAAACAGCATGCTCAACGGCGAGGTGATCCGTCTCGACGGCGCCTTGCGCATGGCCGCCAAATAGGAGGATTTGTCATGTCCCATGATCCAATTGTCATCGTCAGCGCTGTCCGCACCCCGATGGGCGGCTTCCAGGGCGAACTCAAAAGTCTGACCGCGCCGCAGCTGGGTTCCGCCGCCATCAAGGCTGCCGTGGAGCGTGCCGGCATCGCACCGGACGCGGTCGAAGAAGTGTTGTTCGGGTGTGTGCTCGCCGCAGGCCAAGGCCAGGCGCCGGCACGGCAGGCAGCCCTCGGCGCCGGGCTCGACAAATCGACCCGTTGCACCACACTCAACAAGATGTGCGGTTCGGGCATGGAAGCAGCGATCCTCGCCCATGACATGCTCGTCGCCGGCAGCGCCGACGTCGTGGTGGCGGGCGGCATGGAAAGCATGTCCAACGCCCCGTACCTGCTGGACCGTGCTCGCGCCGGCTTGCGCATGGGCCACGGCAAGGTGCTGGACCACATGTTCCTCGACGGCCTCGAAGATGCCTACGACAAGGGGCGCCTGATGGGCACCTTTGCCGAAGACTGCGCCGAGGCCAACGGCTACAGCCGTGAGGCCCAGGATGCCTTCGCCATCGCGTCCACCACCCGCGCGCAACAGGCAATCGAGGATGGCAGTTTCGATGCCGAAATCGTGCCGTTGCAGGTCATGGTCGGCAAGGAACAGGTCACCGTTCGCCACGACGAGCAACCGCCCAAGGCACGCATCGACAAGATCCCCACGCTCAAACCGGCGTTCCGCGAAGGCGGTAGCGTGACGGCGGCCAACTCCAGCTCGATTTCCGATGGCGCCGCAGCCCTGGTGATGATGCGCCAGAGCCAGGCGCAACAGCGCGGCCTCAAACCGCTGGCGGTCATCCATGGCCATGCGGCCTTTGCCGACGCCCCGGGCCTGTTTCCCACGGCGCCGATTGGCGCGGTCAAGAAGCTGATGGGCAAGACTGGCTGGTCGCTGGACGAGGTTGATCTGTTCGAAGTCAACGAAGCTTTTGCCGTGGTGGGCGTGGTAACGATGGACAAGCTGGAAATCCCCCATGACAAGGTCAACGTCCATGGGGGCGCCTGCGCCCTGGGCCATCCGATCGGTGCATCCGGCGCACGGATCCTGGTGACCTTGTTGTCGGCCCTGCGCCAGAAGGGCCTCAAGCGCGGCGTCGCGGCCATCTGCATCGGCGGCGGCGAAGCCACGGCCATGGCCGTTGAATGCCTGTACTAAGGAACTCCCATGCTCCCGACTGAAGAACAGACACAAATCCGCGACATGGCTCGGCAATTCGCCCAGGAGCGTTTGAAACCGTTCTCGGCTGAATGGGACCGCGAGCATCGTTTTCCCAAGGAGGCCATTGGTGAAATGGCCGAGCTGGGCTTTTTCGGCATGTTGGTGCCGGAACAGTGGGGCGGCTGCGACACCGGTTACCTGGCCTACGCGATGACGCTGGAAGAAATCGCCGCCGGCGACGGCGCGTGCTCGACCATCATGAGTGTGCACAACTCGGTGGGTTGCGTGCCGATCCTGAAGTTCGGCACTGACGAGCAGAAAGCCAGGTTCCTCACACCCCTGGCCAGCGGCACGATGCTCGGCGCCTTTGCCCTGACCGAGCCTCAGGCCGGCTCCGACGCCAGCAGCTTGAAGACCCGGGCGCGGTTGGAGGGCGACCATTACGTGCTCAACGGCAGCAAGCAGTTCATCACGTCCGGGCAGAACGCTGGGGTGGTCATCGTGTTTGCGGTCACCGATCCGAGCGCCGGCAAGCGCGGTATCAGTGCTTTCATCGTGCCCACCGACTCGCCGGGCTACAGCGTTGCGCGGGTCGAAGACAAACTCGGCCAGCACGCCTCCGACACTTGCCAGATCCTCTTCGAGGACCTGAAGGTGCCCGTCGCCAATCGCCTGGGAGAAGAGGGCGAGGGCTACAAGATCGCCCTGGCGAACCTGGAAGGCGGGCGGGTTGGCATTGCCGCGCAGTCGGTGGGCATGGCCCGCGCGGCATTCGAAGCGGCGCGCGACTATGCCCGTGAGCGCCAGAGTTTCGGCAAACCGATTATCGAACATCAGGCCGTGGCGTTCCGCCTGGCCGACATGGCGACTCAGATCGCCGTGGCACGGCAGATGGTTCATCATGCCGCAGCCCTGCGCGATGGCGGCCAGCCGGCGCTGGTGGAAGCATCCATGGCCAAACTGTTCGCCTCGGAAATGGCCGAGAAGGTCTGCTCCATGGCGCTGCAAACCCTGGGCGGCTACGGTTACCTCAACGATTTCCCGCTGGAGCGCATCTACCGCGACGTGCGGGTCTGCCAGATTTACGAAGGCACCAGCGATATCCAACGCATGGTCATTTCGCGCAATCTTTGAACAAGGAATCCTGCATGAATTACGAAACGATTTTGTTGGAGATCAAGGACCGCGTCGGCCTGATCACGCTAAACCGTCCTCAGGCGCTGAATGCGCTCAACGCGCGGATTGTCAGCGAGCTAAACCAGGCGCTGGACAGCCTGGAGGCGGACCCGCAGATCGGTTGCATCGTGCTGACCGGCTCGAAAAAAGCCTTCGCTGCCGGCGCCGACATCAAAGAGATGGCCGAGCTGACCTACCCGCAAATCTATTTGGACGATCTGTTCAGCGACAGCGACCGCGTTGCCAATCGCCGAAAGCCGATCATTGCGGCGGTGAACGGTTTTGCCTTGGGCGGCGGGTGTGAATTGGCGTTGATGTGCGACTTCATCCTGGCGGGTGACAACGCCAAGTTCGGCCAGCCGGAAATCAACCTCGGCGTGCTGCCGGGCATGGGCGGCACCCAGCGTCTGACCCGCGCCGTGGGCAAGGCCAAGGCTATGGAAATGTGCCTCACCGGGCGTTTTATCGATGCGGTCGAGGCCGAGCGTTGCGGCATCGTTGCGCGGATCGTGCCGGCTGATGAGCTGCTGGACGATGCAATGAAGACGGCGGCACTGATCGCCTCCAAGTCCGTGCCTATCAGCATGATGATCAAGGAAAGCGTCAATCGCGCTTTTGAAGTCAGCCTGTCCGAAGGCGTGCGTTTCGAGCGGCGGGTATTCCACGCCGCGTTTGCGACGCAGGATCAGAAGGAAGGCATGGCGGCGTTCGTGGCCAAGCGTGCGGCGGCGTTCCAGGACAAGTAAAGCGGCGTTCCGACTGACCCCATCGCGAGCTAGCTCGCCCCCACAGTGGATCTGAGGTGTACGCGCCATTGCGTACGCCTCCAAACCCTGTGGGAGCGAGCTAGCTCGCGATGTTTTTCCCGCCGTTACGCCAGGTAGTGCTTGAGTTCGCGGGCAATGACCATGCGTTGTATTTCGCTAGATCCTTCGTAGATCTGGGTAATCCGCGCATCCCGGTAGTAGCGCTCCACCGGATAATCCTCCAGATACCCGTACCCCCCATGGATCTGTATCGCCGACGAGCAGACTTTCTCGGCCATCTCCGAAGCAAACAGTTTGGCTTGCGACGCTTCCGACAAGCACGGTTTACCAGCGCTGCGCAGGCGCGCGGCGTGGAGGATCAGCAGGCGGGCGGCGTTCAGGCGGGTGTGCATGTCGGCCAGCAGGTTGGCGATGCTTTGGTGCTCGATGATCGGCTTGTCGAACTGAACACGATCGCGGGAGTAGGCCAATGCCGCTTCGAACGCTGCGCGGGCGATGCCTAGTGCCTGGGCGGCAATGCCGATGCGACCGCCTTCGAGGTTGGAGAGCGCAATGGCCAGGCCTTTGCCTCGAGCACCCAGCAGATTGGCCTCGGGCACGGTACAGTTGCTCAATGTCACCGCGCAGGTGTCGGAAGCGCGAATGCCCATTTTGTGTTCGCAGCGATCGACGTTGAAGCCCGGGGTATCGGTCGGCACCAGGAACGCCGAGATGCCTTTCTTGCCCAGGTCCGGGTCGGTCACAGCGAAGACGATCGCCAGCTTCGCCCGTTTGCCATTGCTGACGAACTGCTTCGCGCCGTTGATCACCCATTGGCCGTCCCGCAGCTCGGCGCGGGTGCGCAGGTTGTGGGCTTCGGAGCCGGCCTGGGGTTCGGTCAGGCAAAAGCAGCCGATCGCCTGGCCGCTGGCAAGATCCGCCAGCCACGTCTGCTTCTGCTCTTCGGTGCCGAAATTGAGGACCGGCCCGCACCCCACCGAGTTATGAATGCTCATCAATGCGCCCGTGGCACCGTCGCCAGCGGAGATTTCTTCCACGGCGAGGGCGTAGGCCACGTAATCGACATAGGTGCCGCCCCATTCCTCCGGCACGACCATGCCCAGCAGGCCCAACTCGCCCATCTTCGCCACCAGGCCGTCGTCGATCCACCCGGCTTCCTCCCAGGCCTGAGCGTGGGGCGCGATTTCACCGCGGGCGAAGTCACGGGCCATGTCGCGGATCATCACTTGTTCTTCGGTCAGCTCAAGGTCTTGCATGATCAATTCCCGTGGTAGTCGAGGCCGTCGAAGAAACTCGCCACGACCGAGGCGTCCAGCGCCTCCAGGGTCGGCGGGTTCCAGCGCGGGCGCTTGTCTTTATCGATCAGCAAGGCGCGTACGCCTTCGATCAGGTCACCGCGCTCGAACCATTGGCGGTCCAGGTGCAGCTCGAGGGCGAAACAGTCTTCCAGGCTCAAGTGACGGCCGCGACGCAACATTTCCAGGGTCACCGCCATGGCTAACGGCGAGCGGGTTTCCAGCAGATTGGCGGTTTCCATCGCCCAATCATGGCTGTTGGCAACCGTGACCTGACGCAACTGCTCGACCATGCTCGGCACATCGGGCAGAGCGAAGAAATGGTCGATGACGGACCGCAAATCGGCGAGGGGCGGGGCAGGTAGCTGTTGAACCGCCATTTTTGCCAGCAGGCTTTGCAAGTCCTTGAGTGGGGTATCGCGCCACTCAAGTCGATCGAGACGCTCATCGAGCTGGGCAAGCTTGCGGCTATCGAGGTACCAGTCGGCGAGCCCACAGTACAACGCGTCGGCGGCGCGGATGTGCACACCACTGACGCCCAGGTAGATCCCCAGCTCACCGGGAATGCGCGGCAGGAAATAACTGCCGCCCACGTCCGGGAAATAACCGATGGACACTTCAGGCATGCCCAGGCGAGTGCGCTCGGTCACTACCCGCAGGTCGGCGCCTTGCGCCAGGCCCATGCCGCCGCCCAGCACGAAACCGTCCAACAGGGCCAGAATGGGCTTGCGATAGTGGTGGATGGTCAAGTCGAGGGCGTATTCCTCGACGAAGAAGTCTTCATGCAGGGTATCGCCCTGCTTGTGGCTGTCGTACAGCGAGCGGATATCACCGCCGGCACAGAACGCCTTGTCGCCGGCACCGCGAAGGACCACCGCGCGAATCTGCGCATCCTGCGCCCAGGCATCGAGTTGCTGTTGCATGCTGCGCACCATGCCCAAGGTAAGGGCATTGAGGCCGGCGGGGCGGTTCAGGGTCAAGTGGCCAATGTGGTTGCGGACTTCGAACAGCACCTCGTATGGCGCGGTCTCGACGCCGTCCGCAGCTTGGGATGAAACCTGAGCTGTCATCGCTAACTCCCTGCTTTTATTGTCTTTATAAATAAGGTCGCGCGTACCCGGTCGGGATCGTAACAGTGCAAATTTGCATTGCACAACCGGAATACGTGCAGGTCCTGTCTGCATATTTATAGCAGCCACAGGCTCAACCGCGACCCGACAGCACCTCCGTGATGCTGCGGCGCTTGGCATGGCGCTCGCTGGCGTGGATCAATTGTTCGAGATCCTCGGGAGTTACGTCGAAGAACGCTTCCATTTCCTCGAGCGCAAGCTTCAAGTCTTCGGCGGTGATGGCCTGGCGATCCACGGGCGGGTGGTCGGCCGGAATGGCGGCGACCGGCTCGCTGGCGCGCTTGGGGTAGCGTACGCGCGTCAGGTTGTTGTAGGCCAATGCGAAGGCGAGCAGACCGGAGCCGGCCAGCATCGAAGCGCCAAGCGCCTGCCAATCCAGGGCAATGATCGAATGATCCGCCAGCACCAGCGTGGCCGCCAAGGCCCCCGCCGGCGGGTGCAGGCAACGCAGCCAGCACATCAGAACCAGCGCCATGCCCGCCGCCAGGCAAGCGCTGCCCAGTGTTCGGCCGAGCACATGGGCGACCAGCAACGCCACGACTGAAGCACAGAGGTAACCGCCAAAAATCGACCAAGGCTGGGCCAGGGCGCCCGACGACACGGCGAACAACAATACCGCCGAGGCCCCGAGAGGGCCGATCAGGTGTTGCGCCACTTCGAGGCCAAACACCTGGCCGCAGAGCCAGACACTGAACATTGTTCCTAAAGCCATGCCGATCGCGGCACGGCTCCATTCGGTGGGACGGGTATTGATAGCAGCGGGGAACCAGCGAGAAAACATTAAGCGGAGATCCAAAAAGCCAACAAAAAAAGGGGCTTACGGGAGAATCCCAGAAAGCCCTTTAAGTGTTCCAACATTTGGGGGAGGAACGGAGCACAGTGTGCCGCTCGGCTCTCTTGCTTACAAATTCATATTAATGCTGGTTGAGTTCATTTATTTTGCAGTTTGATCAAGCGCTTCTGGCTTGTAACCAAGGCTGGTGGGCAATGGGCAAGCTGCATGACTGTCCGCGGCCCATCGGGAAATAGACGAAACCTCTGTCCGCCATGCGTTCCGGTTCATAGAGGTTTCGCCCATCAAAAATCACCGGTGCGTTCAGGCGCTGCCGGATCAGCTGGAAATCGGGGGCCTTGAACGACTGCCATTCGGTGCAGATGATCAACGCATCGGCGCCGGCCAGGACTGACTCTGGCGTTCCCATCAGCATCAGTTTCGGCTCGTTGGGGTAGAGCAGCTGGGTCTGTTGCATTGCTTCGGGGTCAAACGCGCGGACGTTGGCCCCAGCCGCCCACAACGCTTCCAGGAGCATGCGACTGGGGGCGTCGCGCATGTCGTCGGTGTTGGGCTTGAAGGCCAGGCCCCACAGGGCAAAGGTCTTTCCGTGCAAGTCGCCCTGGTAGTAAGCATTGATGCGTTCGAACAGTTTGTGTTTCTGCCGCAGATTGATGGACTCCACCGCCTGCAGCAGGTCACTGGCGCAATGGGCTTGCTGCGCTGTATGGATCAAGGCCCGCATGTCTTTGGGGAAGCACGAACCGCCGTAGCCGCAACCGGGATAAATGAAGTGATAGCCGATGCGCGAGTCAGCCCCTATGCCCTGGCGCACCGACTCGATGTCGGCACCAAGGTGTTCGGCCAGTTCGGCGATCTGGTTGATGAAGCTGATCTTGGTCGCCAGCATGCCGTTGGCCGCGTATTTGGTGAGCTCGGCGCTGCGCACGTCCATGAACAGGATCCGGTCGTGGTTGCGGTTGAATGGCGCATACAGCTCGCGCATGGTTTCCCGAACTTCCTCGCGCTCACAGCCGATCACGATGCGATCGGGACGCCGGCAATCGGAGACCGCGGAGCCCTCCTTGAGAAATTCGGGATTGGACACGACATCGAATTGCAGCAGGCGCCCGGCCTTGAGCAGGCACTTATCGATGTGGGCGCGCAGGATATCGCCAGTGCCCACCGGCACGGTGGACTTTTCCACCACCACCAGCGGCTGTTCGCCGTAGCGGGCAACGGCTTCAGCGACGGCGAGGACTTGGCGTAAGTCCGCCGAGCCGTCTTCCCTGGACGGCGTGCCGACGGCGATGAACACGACCTGCCCATGCCGGACGGCCATTTGTTCGTCGCTGGTAAAACGCAAGCGCCCGGCATCGAGCCCCTCGCGTACCAGCGTCGCCAGGCCGGGTTCGAAAATACTCACCTGGCCCTGGCGCAGGTTCTCGATCTTTTGCTCGTCGATGTCCATGCACACCACGTCATGACCGACCTCGGCCAAGACGACGGCTTGCACCAATCCAACGTAACCACTGCCGAACACGCTGATCTTCATGGCGAACTCCCTGGACCATCCCGAGCGGCCGCACCCAGCGGTACACCGCGGTGCGCTCGTTTCAGGATAGGGCGGGGATGTTGCAGTTCACTGACAGCCTGCCGGGGCAGGGTCCGCCGCCAGCCGGTATTGGGCAGGCAGTTGCGCGCTGAATTCTTCAACCACCTCCCGGGTCTGGGTGACGATGTCTTCGACCCGCTCCATGCCCGCGCCGGTGCGCCAGCTGGCGACCACGTCCATCACCGAGGGCAGCGGCACGCCATCCACCAGCCTCAACGTGCCCTGGGCCAGTTCGCCTTGAACCAGGGCCGCGGGCATGGCGCCTATGCCAAAGCCGTCGCGCACCAGCCGCGTGATGGCCGACGCCGAATTCACGCAATTGATGCGCGGCGAGACGATATTGGCCGAGTGCAGCAGGTTGAGGACGTCCTGGTGCGGACGCGAGTTGCGCGAAAAGGTCACGATGCGCTCCTGGGATAATTCTTCCAGCGAAGCATAATCGCGGTCATAGGCGGAGCCGGTGCGCACCACCCAATGCATCGGATAACGGGTCAAAAGCGTATTGCGCACGCTGTCCAGGCGCAGGATGTCGGTTTGGAAGATGATGTCCTGATAGCCTTTTTCCAGCTGCGAGCACAGGTTGCTCGCGGTATCGGCCGACAACTCGATTTCCAGGGCCGGGTAGCATTCCATCAGCCGTGTCACCAACGGGCTGAGCCAGGTATGGATCACCGTGTCCATCGCGCCGATGCGGATCCGACCGCGCACCTGACGGGGATCCTTGATCACCGCCTTCATGCTTTGCATGGTTTCCATGATGCGCTCGGCATATTCGAGTACCCGCAGGCCTTCGGATGTCAGCGACACGCCCTTGGGATCGCGGACGAACAAGCGCACGCCCATTTCATCTTCAAGGGCCGCGATACGGCTGGAAATCGACGCCTGAGTGGTGAAGAGCTTTTCCGCCGTCAGCCGGAAGCTTTTCAAGCGGGCGACCCAGACGAAGGTTTCCAGGAACTTGATATTCATGTCGGGCAGCTCCTTGAAACGAAGAGGCAGGGAAATCCAAGGGCGATCAAACCGTTCGATCATGCCTGACTGACAGGTATTGGATCACGTCTTTGAGCGCGCTTGAATCCGGCACCGCATCCATGGCGTCATCAACGCTGCACCACGGGTACGCCAAACGCGACACCCAGGCCATGACTGCCGATAGATCGTCTGCAGGCAAGGTTTTCATGTGTGCAATGGTGATGGTGAGTCCCTCAGCCAACCATGACTGGGGCCTGAATCGCCAGTCATACCGGCCACACCCGACCCGGACTTCACCGCTGTGCTTGTCCGCCATGGCGACCATCCAACGGCACTGTAGCGTCTCGGCGCTGGACGCAGGAGGAGCATCCAGGCAAAACGTGTAGACGTTCTCGAAGGTCTGGTTGAATCGGCTGACCAGCACATCACCGATGGCGCCACGGCCTTGGACATGATCGGGGAATGAAATGGATCCGGTGCATACCACCATGTCCAGGGTCGCGTCATTGGTAAACGCCTGGTCCAGCAGGTGGGGGCGGTTGCCGTCCTTGGCGCGGATGTACTGCTCGATCGATCGTCGCGGGCTGTTCATCAAATCTCCGTCTCCGGGTCGATACATCACAATGCGCTGTTCCATAGATCGGTGACCAGCATGCAACCCGGCGCGTGAGTGATACACAGCGGCGGACGCGACGCCTGGACCACCGATTGCGGCGTCACGCCACAGGCCCAGAATACCGGTATTTCATCGCTTTCGACCGGTACCGCATCGCCGTAGTCCGGCGTCTCCAGGGACTCAATGCCGATCAGCGATGGATCGCCAATGTGTACCGGGGCGCCATGGACGCCGGGCATGCGCCCGGTGATCTGGATCGCCTGGATCGCCGCCGCCGCTTTCATCGGGCGCATGCTCACGACCATTTTGCCAGACAGCCGCGCGGTGGGGCGTGTGTCGATGTTGGTGCGGAACATGGCGACGTTGCGACCCAGGTCGATGTGCCTCATTCGAATTCCGGCCTCAAGCAACGGTTGCTCGAAAGAAAACGAACAGCCGAGGGCGAAAGTCACCAGGTCATCGCGCCAAAGGTGTTCGATGTCCGAAGGTTCCTCACTTATCTCTCCGTGGTGAAAGACCCGGTAGCTTGGGACCTCGTGGCGGATGTCGATGGGAGCGCCCAGGTTGCGCAGGAAGGGGTCACCCGGTTCCGTCACGTCCAGCACCGGACAAGCCTGACGGTTGAGCGTGCAGTAGCGCAGGAACTCGTCGGCCCAGTCTCCCGGCAAAATCACGATATTGGCTTGGACCCGGCCCTGGCCCAGGCCGCTGGTATGGCCGTGGTATTGCCCGGCGGCGATTTTCTGGCGCAAGGCTTGCGGTGAACACTGCTGCAGTTGCTCGAGGGACAGGGCTGATGGACTCATCGCAAGGGGCTCCGTTGGGTTCTTTTTCTGAGTGAGTCCTTTTTAGAAAATCCCGGCGATGGCGTCCAACAAGGAAAATTGCTACCCCCTGACAAGTAAAAGTTATTCGACCGTCGACAGCCCCGGTACCGCGACCATGCGTTGCGGTCCGACGTCCGTGGCGTACTGGCAGACCACTTGGCGGCTCATGTGCACGATGCTTTCGATCAGTTCGAGCCCCACGCCGGCCCGCCACGATGCGACGACATCGAGCTGGGGAAGGGGCGCGCCCGGTTCCAGCTGGATCAACTCGCCACGGGCCAGCGGCTTGGTCACCAGCGCCGCGGGCAGCGCACCAATGCCGAAACCGTCGCGTATCAGTCGCGTCATCGCCGATACCGAATTGACGCAACTGACCCTCGGCGTACCGACGCCATGGGCATACAGCAGGTTGAGCACATCCTGGTGAGGCCGTGAATGCTTGACGAAAGTGATGATGCGCTCGCTCGCCATTTCCGCCAGCGAGGCGTAGGGCCGGGCGTAAATCGATTGGCTGGCGGCGATCCAGTGCATCGGGTAATGCCCCAGCTCGAGATTGCGCACGCTTTCGTGGCGGACCAGGTCGGTCTGGAAGGCGATATCCAGGTAACCTTTTTGCAGCTGCTCACAAAGATTTCGCGCCGCGTCGGCGGTGATTTCGATCTCCACGGCGGGAAACGCCTGCATCAGCATCGACATCAACGGGCTCAGCCAGGTGTGAATCACCGTGTCCATCACACCGATGCGCACCAGGCCTTGCTGTGGGGTGCTGTTGTCCAGGGACTGCTTCAACTCGCGCTGGACGTCGAGCATTCGCTCGGCATATTCAAGGACCTTGGTGCCTTCCGGGGTCAATGACACGCCCCGTGAATCACGCACGAACAGGCGCAGGCCCAGCTCGTCTTCCAACGAGGCGATCCGACTGGAAATCGCGGCCTGGGTGCTGAACATCTTTTCGGCGGTCAGGCTGAAGCTTTGCAGGCGAGCGACCCAGACGAAGGTTTCGAGGAACTTGAGGTTCATGGTGGCTCTCTTGGCGTTTATCGTTCTTATCGTTGCAATTGTTACTCCAGATAGGGCTTCGGCGCGCATCAAATTTTCTTATGTACGCGCCTGGGTTTTTCCCGTTTGACGCTGTATCGCGCCACTGCGAAGAATCCGCCCCGTGGCGAGGGAGCTTGCTCGCTTAAGCGCGCAGCGCTCACCGTGAATGGCGCCGCTGCGCCCGAGGCGTCGGACCGGCGCAGCGGGAGCAAGCTCACTCGCCACAGTATCCGCACTGCCCCAAATAATAAGCGAGGCGCGTACGCCGTCCCCGAAGGGATCGTTCGCGCCCACAAAAAGGAGCACGCCATGCCCTGTTTCATCGATACCCACTGGAGCCGTTCGCCCATTGGTCCCTTGCTCGGCCTGGGCCTGATCGGCGCGCCGGTGGCCCATGCCGATTTCATTGGCGACAGCAAGGCCAGCCTGGAAGCTCGCAATTTTTATTTCAACCGCGATTTCAGGCAGGAGGGCGCTCGGGACAAGGCCGAGGAATGGGCGCAAGGGTTCTTGTTGCGCCTGGAGTCGGGGTACACGGCCGGCACCGTGGGTTTTGGTCTCGACGCCTTGGCCATGGCCGGCATCAAGCTGGACTCGGGCGGCGGCACGGCGGGTACCAATCTTTTGCCCGCGGACCTGTCCGGTGGCTCCCAGGATCGCTACGGCGAAGTCGGCCTCACCGCGAAAATGCGCTTGTCCAACAGCACGCTGAAAGCCGGGACGCTGCAGATCAAGGACCCGGTGGTGAATTCCAACGACACGCGCCTATTGCCGAGCACCTTCAAGGGCGGGCTGTTGAACGTGCAGGAAATCGACCGCCTCAAGCTCACCGCCGGGCAGCTCTCCCAGATCAATTTCGTCGATTCCACCGACTATCAAGACATGACCGCCAATCGCATCGGCGGCACCAGCGACAGGTTCCAGTTCGCCGGGGCGGACTACCAGCTTCTGCCCAATCTCACGGCGCAGTACCGCTACGGCAAGCTCGAGGATATCTACCAGCAGAACTACCTCGGCTTCGTCCACACCCTGGACCTGGGCGATGGCCAGTCACTGAAAAGCGACGTGCGTTACTCGCGCAGCACCGAGGACGGCAGTTTCCGCGGGATCGATAACCAAGCGTTCGGCGCACTGTTCACCTACAGCCTCGCTGGCCACGGGTTCGGGCTGGGCTATCAGCGCATGAGCGGCGACGATCCGTTCCCCTACATCTCCCGCAGCGATCCTTATCTGGTCAACTTCGTGCAGATCGGCGACTTCGCCAACACCGACGAACGCTCCTGGCAAGCCCGCTACGACTACAACTTCGCCGCCCTCGGTGTGCCGGGCCTGACATTCATGACCCGCTACATCAGTGGCGACAACGTGCAACGCAGCGCGCCAGGGGAGGGCCAGGAATGGGAGCGCAACACCGACATTGCCTATGTGATCCAAGACGGCACTTTGAAAGGGCTGGGTTTCAAATGGCGCAATGCAACGGTGCGTTCGAACTTCGGCAATGACCTGGATGAGAACCGTTTGATCGTCAGCTATACGATGGCGTTGTGGTGAGTCCCCAGGCCGTCAAGCCTTGACCCAACGCTGACGGCTCCAACTGCTCAACGTATCGACGGTGAAGACCAGCAGCAACATCGCCAGGATCACCGTGCTGCCTTGGGCTTCCTGGAACAGGCTGAGGCTGACGTAGAGCATCTGGCCCAGGCCGCCGGCGCCGACGAACCCTAGAACGCTGGCCATGCGGATGTTGTTTTCCCAGCGGTACAAGGTGTAGGCCAACAGTTGCGGCATCAGGTTGGGCAGCGTGCCGTAGCAGAACGCCCAGAGGGCGCTGGCACCTTGCAGGCGGAGGGCATCGGCGGGTTGCGACGGAGTGTTTTCAAAGGCTTCGGCAAACAATCGACCGAGCACGCCGACCGTGTGCAGGGCGAGCGCCAGCGTACCGGCGTTGGGGCCAAGCCCGGCGGCAAGCACCATCAGCGCGGCCCATACCAGCTCCGGCACCGCGCGCAAGGCGTTCAACAACAGGCGCGACACGCTCTGCAACGGCCAGCCAAGGCGCCCGGCGGCGGGCAGCGCCAAGGCCAAACCCAGCACTGCCGCGAGCAGTGTGCCAAGGGCGGACATGGCGATGGTTTCCAGCGCGCCATGGCCGATCGCCTTGAGGTAGGTCGGGCTCAGGTCAGGGGTCAGGAAACGCTGGGCATAAGCGGCCATTTGCTTGAGATTCGAGTTTTCGCCAAGGGCGTCCAGGTCGATACCCAGATAGACGAACGAGGCAACCACGGCCGCGCCGATGCACAGCAGCAACAGCGCGTTGAGCAGGCGACTCATGCCAACCTCCAGCGCAGCACGCGACTGAGCTGGTCGGCGAGCAGCACCAATATCAAGAAAGTCAGCAGCAGGCTGGCGACTTCACCGCCGGCGAACATGCGCAACGACAGGTCCATCTGTTGGCCCAGTCCACCAGCGCCGACGAAGCCCATCACCACCGAGGCGCGGATGGCGCATTCCCAGCGGTACACGGTGTACGACAGCAGCTCGGCGGCGACGTTGGGCAAGATGCCGTAGCAGAAGGCGGCGAGCCGACCGCTTCCGGCTTGCATCAGCGCGTGTGCGGGGCGCTGGTCAACCGACTCGAAGATTTCCGCGTAGACCTTGCCCAGCATGCCGCTGTAGGTGATGGCGATGGCCAATACCCCGGCGGTGGGGCCAAGACCGACGGCCCGGACGAAGAGCAACGCCCAGACAATCTCCGGCACGCTGCGCAGGAAGATGAGCAGGCCACGGACCGGCCAACGCAGCCACTGACCCCAAAGGCCAGGCCTGCCTGCGCGGTACGCGGCCGACAACGACAGCGCCCGGCTGGCGAACAGGCTCGCGGGCACCGCCAACAGCAGTGCCAAGGCCATGCCGGCGGTAGCGATGGCGAGCGTCTGCAGCGTGGCTTGCAGCAGCAATTCGACAAACGTTTCGTCATGGGCCGGCGGCCAGAACGCGGCGGCGAACCGGCCCATCTCGCTTTGGCTATCGCCGGCCAGCAGCACACCCAGGTCCAATTCGCTGAAATGGATACCCGGCCACAGCAGGGCAATGGCCAGCAGGCCAAGGAACAGGCGAGGGAGGGCGGCGGGGTCCCGAGCGTCACGCGTCAGCATCGGGGAATCTGCACGCTCGACGGCGGCGGTGGGCTCGACAGCGACTCCAGTTGCTCATTGGCATAAAGTGCATCGAGCTGCTTGCGATCAACCGCTTCGGTCGGCAAGTCGAAGAGAATCTGGCCGTCACGCAAACCAATGATTCGCGAAAAATGCGCAAGCGCCAGGTCCACCGCATGCAGGCTGGTCACCAGGGTGACCTGTTGCTCCCGGGCATGCTGGCAGAGCACCGAGAGCGTGTGCTCGGCGAGCACCGGGTCCATCGCCGATACCGGTTCATCCGCCAGCAACACCTCCGGCGCCTGGTAAAGCACGCGGGCGATGCCGACGCGTTGCAGCTGCCCGCCGGACAATTGCTGGCATTGCACGAACAGTTTTTCCCCCAGGTCCAGACGGGCCAAGGCTGCCCGAGCCCCGCGCACGTCCAGCGGATGGAACAGGTTCAGCAGGCTTTTGCCGATACCCCATTGCCCCAGCTTGCCGGCCAGTACTGCGGTGACCACACGTTGGCGCGGGGGCAGGGGAGGCGCTTGATGAATCAAGCCAATGCGCGCACGCAGGCGTTGGCGCTGGCGCGCCGACAGCTGCCAGGCCCGCTCGCCCAGCACTTCTACTTCACCGTTGCCTGGCCGCAGCGCGGTGGCAAGGACGTTGAGCAGGCTCGACTTGCCAGCGCCGGACGGGCCGATGATCGCGACCTGTTCCCCCGCGCGCAGGTGCAGGTCCACGCCGCGCAACGCCTGGGCGCCGTTGGCGTGGATGACGCTGGCCTGGGTCAAACGCAATGTCATTTGAGCAGGTCAGCGGCGCGTGCGGCTTCTTCGATGCCCTTGTAGTTCTCAGGCTTGGTTTCGATGAAGCGGCTGGCGGCTTGCAAATCAAGGATCTCCTTGTCCTTTGGGTTCGCCGGATCGAGCGCCAGGAACGCGGCCTTGATCTTCGCGGCCACCGCCGGGTCGAGGGTCCCGCGCACCGTCCAGTTGTAGTCGAAATACGCTGGGGTGGTGGCGAAGACCTTGACCTTGCTGGTGTCGACCTTGCCGGCGGCCACCAGTTTTTCCCAGACGCTGGCGTTGAGCACGCCGGCATCGACCTTGCCGGCCTGAACCCACGCCGCCGTCGCGTCATGGGCACCGGAGTAGGCCACGCGGCTGAAGTAGATTTCCGGCTTGATGCCATCCTGGAGCATGAAGTAACGCGGCATCAGGCTGCCGGAAGTAGACGAAACAGAGCCAAAGGCAAAGGTCTTGCCATTCAGGTCGCGCAGGGATTTGACGGCCGGGTTGGCACTGATGAATTTACTGGTGAACTGCGCGTCCTGCTCACGTTGCACCAATGGAATGGCGTTGCCGGTCTTCAGGCGAGCCTGGACGAAAGTAAAACCGCCCAGCCAGGCCATGTCGATGCGGTCGGTGGCCAATGCCTCGACCACCGCGGGGTAGTCGCTCACCGGTACGAACTCGACCTTCATGCCGATCTGCTGCTCCAGATAAGCACCCAGCGGCTTGAACTTGCGCAGCAATTCGGTCGGCGCTTCGTCGGGAATCGCGCTGACTTTCAGGGTGTCGGCGGCCTGCGCCAGGACAGAACTCAGGGTCAGGGTGAGACCGACGGCCAAAGCCAGGGAACGCTTGAGCATGGAAATCTCCGGTGCGTGAAAGCAAAAAGGTTCAATCACCTGGCATTCTTGCCGGGCGCGTTGTGAGGGTAGACGAATGGGGGCGATTTTGATCGTTTCCGGTGATCAGGTAAATGGCTATAGTCGCTTGCTACATCCTGTTGCCTCAGAGCCGATAACGCAGGCCGAGCATGACCGATGGGGCTTCGTACTGTGGACCGAGCAGATCCATGTGCCGACCAGTGCGTGTCATGTGTCCGTCGAAAATCCTGACTGTTCAAGTCCGCAGTCCTTGCAATGCAGCTCATTACAGTTGCTGTCCGGTTGCATGACGCTGTGACCGTTCATGCTCAGTGTGAACGTGCTGAGGTGGCGATCGTGGCTTCAAATCTGTCTGCCCACGCCCCAGGTAGCTCCATACGAAGGTTCACATAATGTATATTATGTTAAACACGATGTTTACGTATCCGCTCCCTTCCTGTTGTCCACTTCCAGTAACCCCGCTTCTCGTGTGAGCGTTGAAACAAAAACGGAATTCTGTCGCGTCACCGGAAACAGCCCTTTCCCAATGCCTTGCCCTCGACAGTTCATGCGCAACCTGAGTTACGGCCGACCACTGTCGAATCCAGAACGGAATGGTAAGGTGTTTGGGGTCATTTTTATTGTGTCCAAGCCTGTCGGAACCAAAACGGAAAAATGTTAAGACCTCTGTCTGCTCCGCACCTAACCTTTTGAAATATATGCCTTTCTTTAAAGCGCATTGTTCACTCCAACTAATCGCTGTCAGAGCCAAATCGGATTAAAGATACGCTGCGCAAGGCGTTTGTCTTCAAGGTTTGCCAAGCCTAGATACTCAGCTACATTGGGCTGGTACATGCTCCAATCGGTCTCATCAAGGACGTCATGGTGTTCCCGAGATCAATCCTCACCGACCACGGTGAAACCGCACGCCGTACTGAAGCCGACGTTAACGTCATCGAAGCCGATGGGCGTTTTGTAACCCAGTCGTCTCTGATCTTCGGCTACCTAGCCTCATTCCCGGCAAAGACACACGCAATCGAAACCTACGATTATTTTTGCCGGTACGTCGAAAGCCTTCCTCCCTACATGCGAAGCAAGCCTCGCATCGTGACCTTCCTAGAAAAATTCGTCCTCTGGGCAATTTGCATTGCAAGGAAGCCACTGGCTGAATTCACGGCAGCAGATCTCAGGGTCTTCAGCGCGTTCTCCGCGCGGCCTCCAGAAACTTGGATTGGCGTTCGGGATGCGAGATTCGACATTAATGAAGGCACAGAGCGCCTTAGCGAAGACTGGAAGCCATTCGTCCAACCAATAACAGACCCTGAATCTGGGTACGTGCTAAACCGATTTTTTAAGTTTTTGAGCATGGACTTGGGTGTACAGCCCAAGCTGGCGAGCTGCGATTTGTATAGAGCTCCCCGAATTCCCTTCAGTGAGCAAGACGACTCCCAAGCCCAGGCGTACCTTCAATACCTAGCCAACCTGACGCCGTCCACCAAGGTTTCTGAGCGTAGTTTGTTCGTATGCTCGGTCTGCTATCACCTGTGCCTCAGCTTCAAGGAGTGGCGCTCAGCGCGACTTCACTTTTCGATGTCGTGCTTCTCATCAATAGGCTCGGACGATCCGCGCTTCACTATGCGAGGTCATCTTCGGGACTACAGTATCCCCGTTCCTCAAACCCTTATAGACACGATAGCCAGATACAGGCACGGTCTGGGTATGAGCGCCATTCCATCAGTGGACGAAGTCGATCCAATACTCACGGAGGCGTTGCTCAATAAGTTAATGTGGAGACTCCCCAAAATGCCTGGCTTGGAGTGTTCTCCGAGTGAGTTGCTTGATCGAGCCGTGGGTTTTCGCGTCACTCTGCTCGATCAGCCAGCACCGATTCGCCCGTCACCCAGCGAAACGTCGCGCCAGTACCGGTTGGGATGGACGCGTAAGCAGCTATCGAAAGCACGCGGAGTCATTCATCATCAAGATACTGCGGATCTGGACACGCATTACCACAAACAGAATCGCCCGCCTCCATTATTTGGCATGCACCAGAGAGACGTACTAGTTTTTACGAAGCCACAGGCCCAAGCCTATGTCGAAAGCTGCTTTCCTAAAAAATGCTTCACCGTCGCGATGGACTCGTTTGAGGTAATTCGAGCGTATCGATCGTGCAGTGCGGATCGGCTAAAGCTAGTGGCGCTTGAAAAACTGCTTTTGTGGTCAATCTACGTTAAACAAAAATGCCTTCATTCTTTGAGACCGCTTGATGGTCGGGAGTTTTACGAGTTTTGTCTTTCGCCGCCTGCTAGCTGGACGACTAGGTATGCCCAGGCAAGGCTGCATGTGGAAATTAAGAGCGTGATACCAAATCCTAAGTGGGCTCCATTTGTCCGCATCTCCGGTGGCGATCACGACATGGTTGTGCGAGCAGCTCGAATCATAGACTGGTGCGATAACGTTTGTGATTCATTACTCAAGATCGAATCAATCAAGATAAACATTTTCTCTAATTTGCTGGACTAGGGAGTTAGATGTTTAAAACTACGCAAGTCTACTCAAGCAGCGAAGCAAGACCGCCCTCCTCAGTCCATCTGATTTCATGATCCTTGAGTGCCCAAGAGCCGGTGTCAGCGTTTCGCCACTTCTGGACGACCCCCCCCCTAAACCTGGACGCCCCGGCCAACGAAAAATCGAGTGCATGATCGTTACATCCGCCCTCCTCTTCGTTCTTCCCTGCACGAAAATAGCTCCATGGGGTAAGCATCCGAGCCGCTCTGTATCTCCTAGCTCCGGCCAGAAAGCTACCATCAGAATGCAGATGAAGCGGTCGCCTCGGGCGATCGAAGTAACGAAGCTTTCAAAGAGTCCGTGGGTCTTGCATGGCTCGACTTCATTGCGCCGCCATTCCAGCGAGGAGTCGACGACAACCTGATCGTTTATCACGTAGCAAGCTCGTCGCACATGGAAAGCGCTGTCGAGGTTGTGAGACTTGCGCTCGGCTCACTGTCGCACGACACCTGGTACGCCCGCGTTCATGCTGAAGGGAGCAATGAACGGAACAGGGCTGCGTACGCGGCTATTAGAGCTGCTGCTGAGCACTACAACGAAGCGCCTGTCGCGGACGAAGATTTGCGGCAGTTTGCGCTCCACCTCAAGTTTTTCCCTCATGATCTGGATATTGAGTTCTGCTTCGAGCCGTTGTTCAGACACCCTCACTGTCCAGAAGGCTTCCGCCAGCTGGACAGTGAGCAGGTCTTCTTCAAATTCCGCAGCTACAGAATCAGTCCCGCGGCTCGTCGAGCTATTGAGCAAAGCCTGCAAGCGGCTGAACAGCGAGCGGAGCGTCCATGCAAGCTGGTGAAGCTGAATGCGGAGATCACCTACGCCTTCGTAGTCCCATTCTGGTCAGAAGTAGCTCCGTCCATGTTGACTGCCACCGAGGTAAAGACCGGAAGTGAGGTACCTGCACTTGGTTCGGATGGGCAGCAAACTGAAGGGCGTGGTGCATGATCTGCCCTCGGTGCCCTGGTCGTAGATCTCACTGGTCGCCGATTTTCATCCAGCCAAAGCCGTTCCAGATTGATGTTTCAACCGGGAACGGCTCTCCAGGGTTAGATAAGGTCATATGGTGAGTAACGGGATACTTGAGCAGCTATTTGGGCAGCTGCCCTTCATCATCCGTTTCGCTCAGGTCGTCTGGACTAATAGGCTCCAGGTTATAATTAAGGAGGACGCCAGCTTTGGAGTCTTGATAAGTAACCAGTTTGTATTTCTGCTCTACTGCAGAGGGGGCTTCGTCGGCGAACAGACAATCTATGACCGTGTAGTCCACCTGCACAACTCTGGGGTCATTTTTCATCTGATCTTCTCCCCGCTTTATTGAAGCCATGTAGCAAACCTGCTCATTGGCGTCGTGGGATTGAGAGTAGGACGTCGGCTAATCTTGTCAAGGTGGTTCTTCATCGTTCGTCAGTGGGTAGTGATCTCAATTAAAAACGCAGCATGGAACTTTTCAAGGCTAAGGCTTAGACAATATATTGTTAATTGCCTCAATGGTATACTAAGTACACTTAATAGATTGCCCTAAATCCTCTTGCGGAATCAATGCATTACTGAGCAGTCGGCAAGCATCACAAGAATTAGTCGACTAAGTGTACTTAATTCCTATTGAGCGGTTGTATCTCTAAGGGCCTGAATGGTGTGATAGCGCTAATATTTTACGGTCGAATCATAAATTGAAAAAAACAATGAGCACGGCCAAGGTTCTGCGCTTCTTGCAGCGCCGCCTGGGGTTGATTCTTTGATGGAGGCTCAATTTTTTTGCCTGCTTTTGAAACCAGGCTGGAGAACTATGGATTGGGCAAGGCAGGTGCTTTGCTCAGTGGTCTACAAGGAAGGTCAACGTTGTCTGCCAGGCAGATGCGCCCTACTCCAATCTTTCCTTGATAGGGGTACAACAAGAGCTCCTGATGAAATAGGCTAACCCCCGCCGGCTTGCAGCGAGCTGATGCTCTAGGGCTTGGCCGGACGTGGATGCAGTGACCGGCTAGGCTTAAGTCAAAAAAAGTACTCGACTGATGCCATTCATTCAACCCAAACTGATGTCGGGTTTTCGCTTAAGGCCGAATATTCACACGTAACGGTCTTGAAGCCTTCTGGGATAGCCACCGAGCGCAGATAAGACACTTTTCTCCACTCGAACCCTGCAAACTCATCTAGGGTTGGAGCAACAAGAGCCAAGCGTTTATCGGCGTCCAGAAATACCATGGTTGTTGTGGAGCTATCGATATTCGCGCAAGGAGAGTGCGCATTGAAATCTACAGACTGAGCGATCCTGTAGATCATTTGAAGCCTCTGAATATCTTTGTCAATCCTGAAATGCGAAAATAGGGTTATGATTATAAATGTGAGCCCTGTTACAACTTGGCAGAATATAAGCATGAACTCTTTACCATGATGGTGTCCTTGCATCACCGAAAGGGCTGCCAAGACGAAGCACGCTATGCCTGAGGCGACGAAAAATAAAAACAGGAAATTGATCATGTGCAACAGAGTGCTCGCCATCAAGGTCATCGGAAAAGCACTGGCTTCCATGTGGAATATAGTGTTGATATCCACTGATGCCTTTGCCCTGGCGACGTAACCTAGGCATGCAACAAAGAAAGCCCATAACAACAAACTAGACTTCAGATTGATGAGGCGATTCATTAGGGTTACTTCAACCAAGCCCAAAAACACATAAATCGAGCCCAGCACGACGCCGCACATATAAATGGCGAATTTGTCGGGTTCTGGATCAGTACCGTTATTACATGCGATTGCGATGGCAAACATAACGCAGATCACTAGGCTCACACCGAATAAGGCACGGACTGCGGACTCTTTAGCTTTAGTTTCATCTGAAGGGTTGGTGTAGGAAATGCTCAACGCTCTCTAACCTTATTTGACTCGTGAATGATGATGGTAGCGACAGCAGGAGTGACCTCTCCCAGAAGAGACCAAGCCTTACCATCTCAAATTCCGGGATGGAGTCGGATTGATCTGGCCGGTTATATTTTGGATTAACTAAAAACCGTGTTTTACAGGAGTTGGCTCACTCCAGCTACTCAGCCTTGATCCGCTTGGTCACCGATGCCAGCCTGCGCTTAACGCCAATTTTTGGATTCAAAGCCAGCGACTCCTCATAGACTTGGACTGCTTCGGGGTACTGGCCTAGCTGCTCGTGCGCAAGCCCCTGGACTTTGAGCGCTGTGGGCCTCCAGGCAGGGTTTTCATCTGCGCCGAGTGTACGGGCACGGCGTACAGCGGTCAGGACTTCCAGCGTGCGCTCGTCTGTCAGGTCGCCCTCCCCTAAAATCTTTTCTGCGGCGAGGATGATGCGGTCGTAACGGGAGGAATTGAGGTTGGCATCGCCGAGCTGATCAGCATCGATGAATTGGCCGTGAACGTTGTACCGGAAGCTCCCCATGTCCTTGAACAACACCATGAGTTCTCCTGTACTCTCGTCCACTTCATAGCTATCAGGCCATCCGGCCTTCGGAGTGACGCTGTACATTTCGACCCGATTGACCAGGTCAAACAGGAACACCTTGTTGCCATGATCGGTTGGGCTGTTGGCGGTTGCGCAGAATGCGTATTTCCCGTGCCTGGAAATACCACTGGTGAAAATATTTGCCGTCAGCTCTTTAGCTAAGATCACAGAACCGCTGGGATCGAAAACGCTGAACGTCCCAGACAGGGTGCTACCAAAATGCCAATCTTCCAGGCAAAACACGCCGGTGTCACACACGTGGCCATTGTTTGGCCTAGGCATACTCCCATGACAGGCAACGGTACCGCTGCTCGCATCTGCAAGCACGTAGGCCCCTAAACCGGATTCTCTGTGACCTCCCCGACCCGCTGACGGATCGGAGTCTCTCCAGGCGATCGCCCACTTCTTGGACTTAGACAGTTGATAGACGCCTGAGAAACTGAGCGAATCGACTCTGAGGAAATGCTTGTCACGTTGGATCTGAGGGATAGCTTGGAGATCTGGCTGAGCGACCTGGGATTGAGCCTGAGCGGGCTGGTGCTTTGCTGCGGTATTGGATTTGACGGCCTTGGGCCTGTTGAACAGCCAGCTGAAAATGCCCATCTCCTACTCCTTTGGAAATTTGAGCGTGCTGGGATGCGGACGCACATTCCGAATAGTGTACCCGATGCTCAGCGGCTAGCCACACACGACGACTGCGAGAGCTTAGGGCCTAGAGCCATAAGGCTCGCTCACTCTCCAGACGTCTCACTCAGCGCCTGCTGCAATTGCTCAGCAAGCAGAGGCTGAAAAAGCTCAGACTCCGCTATTTGCCACCAAACGTTTGTACCCTCCTCCTCGGTGACAGCCAGCAGGTCGTGGGCCAGAAAAACCTCAAATCCCGCCCGGGCGACCTTGTTCTCGGCGCTGAGTTTATAAATCCCCGCTTGAGCGAGCAGCTTCTTGACGATTAGGGGCAGCAACCAGGCGGAAAAAATGAGGTGATTATGGCGGGGCCAGATACTCCCTTTTTCACCATTTGCGGGGCCATGAGCTGCGGCGTTACGAGCGGCACAGAAATCGTGAACCCAAGCGTCGACTGGGCGATTGACGTGTTTGTCCCAGTGCTCGCGCCACCGCGATTCGTCTAGGCTCCCTTTATGCCAAATGGGCGGGTTCGGTAGCTCATCGAAGTGTTCGTTAATAGCCCTGCGGAAGGCGGCTTTGTCATGTGGGACGTTGAGTAACGTGTCTATGGCAATCCTCATCAGGATCAGCTCAGATCGCTCATCCATGGATGTGGCATCGGTGTTTGCTCTGAGGAAGGAAACCACCGCCTCGTCGATGCGTTCCTTAAGCTCCCCATTAGGTAGCTTGAGTAATGCTTCGAGCAGTGGCGTGTCGAGCGAGATCTGCGTGCGATTGTCGACGTGGTAAGGCCGAATGAACTTGAGCCCCCCACTCCCCGCCAACATGTTTTGTGTTCCACCGTCACGCCGGCGCGTGGTCATACAGGAATGACCCGGTGAGGCGACATCGAACCGCTGCGCCACGACTTGGAGAGTGTCGGCGTTGTAGTACCCGAACATTGAACATAGCGAGCGGGCTGCCATGGCAGAGAATGCGAGGTAGGAGCTCTCTAGCAATCGCTGTTGGATCTGAGAGTCTGAAACCTCCAGTCCAGGTGTGTCATCATCCCAGATGATGAGTGCCGCCTGATGTATCGGTTGAGAGGGGTGAGATCCGAATCCCCGGTCGCCGTAATTGCCAAGGACACCGTCGAAAGCTATTTGCGGGATGCCCAAGACCTCACCAGGCAAACGGCCCCTTTCGTACGGGATCAGGCGCATATCTGCGATTCGCAGCTCTTCGGCAGCAGCCACCCAGGGTAGAAAGAACACTACTGCCATAGTTGCGCCTCTTAATTTTTCACACGTTGAATGATCTTAGCCCGCCGATCGGTGCTCAACGGGGCTGGTAACTGTGGAAGCAGTGAGCGCCTCAGGATCAATGTTGCGGGTCGTCCTGCTCGACGAGCGATGCTCGTGCATGAGCCATCCAATTAATGCTGACATGGCAACCTTTTGACTACGCGGTTGTAGGCGCTGAATGTTTTCAAGGCAGCTAAGATAGTCAGCTTCTCATCGCGGTGATTACCCATGGACGATTTCGCCCGTCGTTTTGCTGAGCAGGGTTATGAACCCCATGCAGACGACCGCTCTCACCTTCTGAAGGCATTGAATGAACAGCTTCGCAACCCAGGCGACTCTCCTCGTCTTCTACGCTTCTATGACTCATTGATCGATGCTGCAGATGACGGCGCCGATGAAGGTATCTTGCGGCGTGCGACGGAGCTAGTGGAATTAGTGGCTTCGCGCATCGAGCCGGAGAACGGATGCCTCGTTTTCTACTCATGTTCCAATGCATGGGCCGCGCTGAGGAAGCTGGAGGTGCAGTCATGGGAGGACGATACCCTTGACCACCCTGCTCTGCTCAAACAGCTTTATTTCTTGCGCGCATCTATACAGCACACAGGTTTTAAAGAGCTGTCACCAATCCTTCGCTCCAGAATCCACTGCAACTTAGGCAATGCGCTCAAGGTGTGTGGACGATGGATCGAGGCGCTTGGGGAATGGCGCAAGGCCTTGGAGGATAATCCGATCCTGGGTATGGCCCTGGGCAACCTTGGCCTTGGCTTGGCTCAATATGGCAAGGCGCTATACGACCCTGGTCATACGTATTGGCTCCTTGTGCATGCACGGCGCAATCTGGGGTTAGCCATCGCGGGTGGAGTGGGCCGTGATGGCGCTACCTATCCTGAAGCGATAGAGTTTTTCAAATGGCATCACGCCAGGCTAGCCGAATCCGTCGACGACGATGATGATGCAGAGCTGTTAGAGCACAGCCTCGGTTCCTCGAAGGAGGAGCGGCATTACCGGCGATGGTGCCTTGAGGAAGAGTTATTCCTCAATCCCATGAACGACCTGGGAGCGTTTCCCGCCGCCGCTCAAGACGTACTGAGGTTACCCGATCATGACGCCGACGCTGGAATCACGTACCTAGGCTTTTACAACCAGCTGAAGCAGGAGTACGGGTTCGCCCGTCATTGTCTTTACCTAGGAGAACACGCCAAACCCGGTCATGTAGCAGACAGGGGCATGGCACTTGCCTTCAATTGCGACTACGCGCTCTATGGCATGGGTCTGGAGCAGATCAAGACTGCCTATCGCAGCGCCTATTCGTTGCTGGATAAGGTTGCCTACTTTATCAATGCCTATTGGAAGCTGGGCATACCCGAAAAGGCGGTAGGCTTTCGGACTGTATGGTTCAAATCGGACAAAAATGGTCGTCTACTCCAGCCGCGGGTTGTGCGTGATGAATTCATGTTCACCCGGAATCTTCCGCTTCGCGCGCTCTATTGGGTATCCCAAGACATCTACTCCAAGGAGCTGAAGGATGTAGCTCGACCTGATGCTCAGGCGCTTGATGAATTGAGAAACCACCTTGAGCACAAGTACGCCAAAATCGTGGATTCTTGCCATTGGATTGGCGAGTCCTCAGAACTCTGGACTGATCACTTGGCATTTGTGCTCGACAGGGATGACCTCGCCGCGAAGAGCCTGTTGATGCTGAAGCTGTCCAGGGCTGCGCTGATCTATCTGTGCCTGGCAATGCACTTTGAGGAATCGCAGCATAAGCCTGACGGCCCGGTTGGCCATTTACCAGTTGAAGACTACCCGGACGACCTCAAAACCTGAGACCGGCGCCCATACGATGAAGAACCGTCTTGAGCCGCTCGCGGCCACACCAGAAAACCTAGCGAGCGGCACACCAGCTGAAGGGTTCAGCAAGCCTACGATGAGCTTTACCGCAGCCCAAAGCCCATCCGCGCCAGCTCACCCAGAAGCTCCTCACGCCCATGCAGACTCGAAACATTCCGCAGTCTGCTGACCACTTGCTCCGACCAGCCCGAGGCCTTCATGCCTTCACGCTGATAGAACGCACCCAGGCGCGCATCGTATTCCGAGAGGACGCCCTCCTCGCCGGCGATCGTATAGGTTTCATGATGCAGTACGGCTTGCTGCGGCAGCCGCGGCTTTACCTTTGCAGGACGGTCAGGTGATGGATAGCCGACGCACAGGCCGAAGACGGGATAGACCTGTGGCGGCAGCCCCAACTCTTTGGCGACACCTTCGATGTCATTACGGATGCCGCCGATGTATACGCTGCCAAGCCCCAACGACTCCAGAGCAACCACAGCGTTCTGAGCTGCCAAAGCTGCGTCGATCGTGCCGAGCAGCAAGCTTTCCAGGTACGGCAGCGCCTCCAGCTCTACCCCTGCATGCTCCGCGATGCGCGAGACCCGAGACAGGTCTGCAAGCCATACTAGGAACAGTGGGGCTTGATGGATATAGGCCTGATTGCCGGCCAGGTCTGACAGTCGCTTCTTACGATCGACATCTTGAACGGCGACGACACTCCAGACCTGGAGATTGGAAGATGTCGATGCGGACTGGGCGGCTGCGACCAGTGTCTCGATCGTGCCTTCGGGCAGAGGTTGATCAGTGAATGCCCGGACGCTCCGGTGATCCAGCAGTTGCTCAATGACCTCATTCCATTGCGTTACCGGCGGAATGTCAGGGGCGCCGTACCGGGCGTTGAGCTTGGACTGGGCATTGGCTGTCATGAGTAGGCTCCAAAGGGCCGAAGGCTACCAAATTGATGTCCGCGCAACATGCTCAACACGCAAGGTTTCATTTACCATTCGGTCAGCCCAGGTCGGACACGGATAGACCGACAACACCCAGATACAGGTACCGCTCTTTTGGAAGCAAAACCACTGACAGCCCGCGAGGCTTATCAGATCCTGCGGGACATCGCTCTCGGGGTTCGTAGCATGAGACGACTAGGTCAGCAGTCGTGGGCTGAAATCTACTGCGGTTTGATGACAGTCGAGGCCGATGGCTGGGTGCTCACGTTCTATAACGACTGCGACACGCTTGACTATTGCGACAGCTGTTACAGCCCAGAGGGGCGAGCCTACGTTTTCGACTCGATGCAGTCGTACAGCACTGATCCTGTAGAGCTGCTGAGCACCTGGGAACATGCGCAGCTGGAAAAGCTGTTGGGCGTCGCGTAGTCGGCCATGGGAGACCGACTGAGGCTGCGCTAGCGGGTGTTGTAGCAGCGCCGACCTGAGTTTGAACATCGGTGTTTGCCCTTCGCCGGCACGAGCCGTGCAAGATCGCTTCTTTCTGGCTGTATCTCAGCTCGTGGCATGAGGTTGTGCCTAGCATTGATTGTCGTCGACTGCTTTGCGACCAGATGCTGCGGATTGCGATGAGTCGGTACTGGAGCTCTTTCGCAGATAGGCGATGCTAGCCGGCCAGCCAAGCCACCCGTGAACCGAAGCCAATCGTAGACCTGTAAACCTGCATTCTATACTGTTAACCAGCTTGGTTTACAGTGTGAAAAAGTGGTTTACAGTCAATCTGACTTGCCATTCCGACAATCATCCTAACCAGGCGCGGAGCAAGCTCGGCCGCCTGAGGGCGCCACCTATGAGCGCTCTTTCAAAAGAGCAGCGGCCCTCTGGGTTGCTCAGTCAAGCGAGGTGGTGGCGTCTTTGCCCAGAGGGTCGAGTACATCGACGTGCTCCCTCGCCCACTCCACCCACGCCTTCACATGACGCCCCTCCTCCTCGCTGACCTCGCCAATGCCAGCTGCTACGGCATCAATGAACCTTCTCAGGCGTACCGCTTGCTCCCACTTCTCCATGTTCTCCACTAAACGCAGCTGCAGCGCTCGCTGGTGCTCTGCTTTCATGATGGCTTGGCGTCGAATGGCTTCTTCACTCTCACGCTGACGGCGCCACTCCTCCATGCTCGCCCGATACGCCCTCATCCGCTCTATTACTTTGGCGAGACCTGTGCAGAACTGATGAAGTTTGTCTTCCAGGTGGCCCGTCTTACTGTCTGTCCAGCACCTCTGCGACCCTACGTCTGGCTTTTCTTGAGCAATCAGCGTCAATTCTCCAGTCGAGCTATAGACGTAGATTTCCCGTCGCCCCAACCACATCACCGGCTCACGCATCCGGCGCCGCTTGGGCTGGGGCTCTGGGGGTGGCGGAGGTTTCACTGCTTTTGCAATACGCTCTCGCAGGGTCACGTAAACCATCTCCCCGTCGAACGTTACCGTGGTTCGGTTGTGATCATCCACCGCCCAAATGCATCCGCGTTTTGAGCTGTCTTTTATCAAGGCGTCCAGAAGCAATGCAGCGCGATCGACCATGTCACGCGAAATACGGGTATACAACACCCGCTCGCGCCGTAGCTCCACCCGTCCTTCAACATCCTTCGCAGCCCTGACCGCCTGGAGCCATTTACGCACCAGCGGGTGGGGGTCTATTAACTTGTCCGGCACACTGAGTTTCTCTAGCTTGGGAGTGCTGGGTGGTTTGGGCGGCGCTGGAGGTAGCATCGTCCTGTCCAATACGCGAAACGTAATCAGCTCGGTAGAGTTCGGCGGAGCGGGCTTGCTGGGGCGGTTCTCGGCGGGCTTGGCCCAATGTCCACGAGCCGGCAGTGAAATCCCAGCCTTCCTGCATGCCTTGCTCAGCGCGACATCTGAAACACCAATCTCCCGCGCCAGCCTCAGAACCGGTGTAGACCAGGCTCGATCGAATAGCTCGCGAGCCGTAAAACTCACGTTCTTATACATGCGGTCTCCTTGAGCGACCTGACGAGAAGGAGAATTTCTAAGCTGGACTCGCACCAAGGTACATTGGTACTTGGCTCCTATATCGGCTATCGGATCGGTGTTCACCAAGCTCATCACCAGGAGCTGGTGTACTACTTCACGCCCTACTCCGAAACCTTCAGTAGATTGCGCTCTCACGGCTACCACACGCGCTATGACGTCACTTGGTCGCAGTTCAAGGATTCGCGGCAGCAGTAGGTTGAGGGAGTGATGATCCAGGAAGGAAGTTTGCGAACAAGGGTCAGCGGGCACTGCAAGCTGGGTACTGACTCAAGAATACAGTGGGACGGTATTCTGCGGCTTCCCTCCCCGCTTCAAACGTCACGGCTGATCGCTAAGGATCACCCTGTGGCTGAAAAGCGAAGGAAAGGACGCTGTTTAATGGGGAATCCAGGTATTCCCCCTACATGAAGACACCACCCTGTGCTTATTTCGCGAAGACGGCAGAGGTGGCGCCGCTTGACGTCTGCCTGCTCGGCCCCTGGATCAACCACCACGTTGCATCGTGGTGATCAATCACTACGGGAGCAAGGTGCTTAGTCCCTCAATGTGAAGAAACCATATCGACCGTTGTTCCGATTTTTCGTGAAATGCTGGTAATTGAGCATCGGGATCACAGACGGATCCGGCTCTTTGTTCTCGAAGATGATGATCTGCGAGTCCCTAAAGCTATCTGCAATGTCTCGATAGAATCCATAAATCAGGTCGCCGGTGATGGCATCGGCCTCATCTTCAGGCTGGTCATCCCCTTCCTTGTAGGTAGTCAGCGGCGAGTCCAACACGACGAAACCAGGATGGCGTCCTGAAAGCTTTAGCAGGTTCATCAAGCCCAGCACGAATGCAGAGAAGGCGACGGCGCGATAGCCCTTCCCGAAATTACCACGGGCGCTGCCACCGATAGTGATGTCTCTTGCCTTGAAATCGAAGTCGACTGGGAGGTAGCCAGGGAAACCCCAGCGCTCCAAGATAGACTGAATTTCCGCCACCAAAGGTGTCACAGCCTCTTCAAAGCTTTCTGCTGTGTAGCCTGCTTGCTCTTCGAGCAGTAAAGCCCCTAGCCGTTTCAGTTCGTCGCTGAGCTTGGCTTTATCAGCGACTCGTTGATCGATGGTGGATAGGTCGAATCTGATACTCGATGAGAGCTCTTTAAGGTCGCTGACTGCCTGCACCGACTCTTCAAGCTCTGCGGCGATCTGCTTCTCCAACACTGCAATGGCTGCCTTGATCGCCAGCGCACTGGAAGTATTTTTCTCTATGGCGGCTGATAAGGCGCCTTGGGCTTCCCCAAGCTCCTGGATGTTCTGGGAAATACGGTTCAGCTCAAAGGTAACGCCCTTCTTGATGTCTTCAACATTGGCCGTGCAAGACTCAGAGTCGAAGTGATTGCCACAGGTTGGGCAAAGCATTGAGTCGGATGCATCCAGAAGAACCGCTGCCTGTTCGATTCCGAGAAGGCGTTGGCGGTCAGATTCATACTTTTTGCCAAGCATGTCGAATCGACCAAGAAGGGCTTTGTCTTCAGCTATCTTAACGTCGACGAGCTCCAGTTCTGAGGTATGGAGGGCCTTTTGTTGGAACAGGCCTTTACTTGACTGGAACGCGCTTTTCAGGTCTGCCTCTGCCTGCTCCAATCGGCCGGCGACCTGATGGTTAAACGAATTCAACTTCTGGAGCTGCAGAAGTTGGGAGGCATCCTCGCCTGGGTAAAACTTGCTGATGATTTCTTCGACAGCCGTGACCTTGTGCTTCAGGGCCCCTTTTGACTCCAAGTCTTTTTTGGCTGACTTAACTGCTGAATCATCCCGACCTGTTAGCAGCAGCTTCAAAATCGAATTTTCTTTGGTCTTTTCCATGACCTGGCCAGTACCCAGTGGAGAGTATTCGGCGACAATCCTCGACTCATCGATCAGGAAAACTTTCTCAAGGTCACGAAGAGAGAAAGCGCCGTTTCTCAGCGATTCAGAGCCCAGAAGCAACAGCTTCCCATCCAGTCCTAGCTTGTCCAGGAAATGGCTTGAGAGCGTCGATTTGTTATTGGCACTGTGCTTGGTGCCCAGGACTGAAACCCTGCCCTGTTCGTCAATCAGTGTTGCCTTAGAGTTTTCTGCAAGCGGTCTTTCGATGGTGAACGTGCTTGCGTCGTCGTTCTCGAATTTCACCCTAACGGTGGTGTAGCCTTTTGAGACCTCTATCGGTTTTGGGGGCTTCGACGACCCGAGCGCAAACTTAATACATTGAACGATGTAGGACTTTCCGGTGTCAGAACCGCCCTGTACAACGTTGGCGCCCTTGGTAAAGTAAACTGCAGCGTCTGGAAGATCAGGGCCGCTAACGACAACACTCTCAATAAACATTAGATTGCCCTGTCAACTTTGTAGATGGTGCGGCGTTGGGTGGTGAGATAGTCGATGTTGTTACTTACCCATGACACACGCCGCCGAAAATCTGTATGGTAATCAGTAGATAGCATTTCGGCGAAATCGCGTCCCGCTGGTGTAATACGATAGCGAACCCCCTGCTCATTCACATTGGAGGTGATCATCCCTTTTGACGTGAAAAGCTTCATAGCGCCGGGAAACACCTCTCGCCTGCGGACAAGCTCGGCAAGACGATTCATGAGCATTGGGTGCAAGCTTGGGCCGCCCTGGAAGTCATCGCTATAAATCGCCGCGTAATCCAGAAATATAAGTTCGTCTAAATCGATCTCACGATTAAGTCCAGCAAGCAGGATAACGATCCTTGCACCATTTTCTACGGGACTATTAAACAAATCCTTTGAATTCATAATCTATCTCTTGATCCACTTAAACTTCTGATCATTCACTAGCTGGTGACACAGGCCTTTTCGGTCGGAAGCCTGAATGTAGTGGAACAATGGATGAGCGCTGTAGGGAAGGCTGGCGGCCTGTGAACTCACAGCGAGGAACCTATCATAACCGTGATCGTGCTTTTGACGGATAACACTGTGAATGCCTTCGTAGCATTCATCTTTGAGATCTTCATAGCACCCGGTAGGAAATGCGTCGCGCGAGAATATTTCCAGAGACTCAGCGCTGAAAAAGTTTATTCTTGCTCGATCTAGGTCTTCTTTGTATTCAACCCCCTTAATGTTTGCTAGTGTGTATTTGGTGCCCGTCACATCAGAAAATGCGTGTAACAGAGCTTCAATGTAGACTCTTTCATTGTCGCCGACCGCTTCCGGGGCGGACTTTTTAACCAGAGGGCGCTTTAAATGGTAAGTACCAAAGCGCATCGAGTGATAAGGTGTTTTGGAGTGCCTCTCCACGAGCTCAAGTGAGGACATTTCATCGACAAACGAGAAGTCAATTCCGTTGATGTAATCCAGCAGCTCCCCCTCTAGAGGGATTGACTGAGTCTTGGTAATTTTGTCTCGGCAGGCTTTATCCCATCGACTGATGAGCTCTATTTTGATGCGAGATTTGTTGGCAAACATGTCAATGCAGTCAGAGCTGCACCCCTTCGGCGTTACGAAGCGATACTCACGTGGAAGCATGTAATCGCCTTTCCAGCTGTAATATACCAACTTGCCAAGTTCAGCCACAACATCGGCGACGTTTAGTTTGTCGCCATAATGCTTGCACTGGTAGTTATCCCAGCCAGTCGAAAATCGACCGATGATGTCACGGCCTTTGTCCCCCGCGCCAGCGCAGCGTGTAACAACCTCATAGTCTTTACCTAGGTGATAGACCAGCTCTAAGGTAAAAACCTCCCACTCGTCTGCTGACATAATCAGTAGACGATCTAAGGGTTGAATTGGTTCTCCCTTCTGAGCGTCGAGAGCTGTTAGCATGAACTCCGGTTCCGGTGGAAGCTCGATGGAGTTTTCACCTATAGACATTGGCTACATTCCTCCGCAAATAATCTAGAACCCACGAAATAGGTAAGGAAATTCATAATCCGAGTTCGCGCTCAAATTGAACACCCTTTATACGATTCGACATACCGCTGACAACCTTTTTTGGGTTATTCCTTAAGGCGTCAGAAAGTTGCTTCAGGAGGCGCTGATTAAACTCCATGTTGTCTGAGAGTTCACCGATTATAACGTCTGGATAAACATCGGTTTCCTCCAGCACCATGGTCAATGCAGCGCGTGCTGCACCGATAGGCTTATCCTTCACATATTCGACTAAATCAGCGGGGTGAAAGGCGTATTCCTGTTGACGCTCACTCATGCGATGTTCCTAAGAGGTTCAGAAGAAATTTTGCTCATAAAATTTCAGGCGCAACGAAGCCACCCCTAGCATCTCACTCAGGATGAACCCATTGGTTAGCTGTATCGAAAATTGGTGGTTCCGCTGATCCATGCTGAGGCTCCAGTCGTGCCCTGCTTTCGAGAGGATAAATCCTCGTCGCGTCCTTGTTTGATGGCGTAATAATATCGCCTTCCTCGGATTTGGGGAACCTGGATCATTATCAGCCAGTGCTGGCGATGGGGTACATAAGTACTCCTAACCAGTTCAGTCTATTCCTTCATCGAACCATCCCAGGTGGCTAGGTAGTCATAAGTTGAATTGGAAGGACTGGTACGCCCCGACCATGGAAACGGTCTAGCTCAAATCAGTTGAAGTGGCCGGCAACTTCCGGAGCTTCATGGCCACAAGCATGGCGAGCAATAGGAACCCCCTATGTACAGGACTACCCCATTCCATCCACCCGCGTGGTAAGCAAAACCGCCCAGGGTGCCGACTACGCTGGATCCGGCGTAGTAAGAGAAGAAGTAGAGGGATGAGGCCTGACCATTCGCGCGTACCGTCCGACGTCCAATCCAACTGCTCGCAACCGAGTGGGAGCCGAAGAATCCAAACGTGACAGCACCATTCCAGGCAGAATGATCGCGACTGGCGGCGCCATGGTCAGCAATAGCCCTTCTGCCATGACGAGAATCGAGACGACGAAAGTGGGGCGGCGGCCGTATTTGTCAGCGAGAGCACCAACCTGGGGGGAGCTGTAGATACCTGCCAGATAAACTGCGGATTCCACGTCATCCGGACACTCGTTCCACGCTCATTCGGACAGGCAGTCGTCGCGCAGCGACGCAGGTTTGCATTGTTAGTCTGAAGTCCCTTCCGCCGTCAATTTCGTCACACGCCTGCGCATCGATTCGCCCTTCAGTTCGATCCTATATGGATGAGTTCGTACAAAGGACTGCGTCGCGTTGAGCCCCCGGGCCGGGCGTTAGCACTCAGCCCTGCTCCCGTTCAAAACACATCTGGGACTGGTTTGGGCCCCGCAGGTACAAGGTGCTCAGCGAGCAGTTGCAGCTTGCCCAGCAGCTCATCGAATGTCACCACTTCCACATCCTTACAAGCATTGCGGAACAGCTCAAAGCTGTGACGGCGACTTTCCTCAGTGGGTTTGGTGCCAGCAATCACGACGCACCTGGCGGTGTCTGGATGCAGATCGCGCATGGCCCTATCTTGAAGGTGTGAGAGCCAATTCGAGCGCATGAGGCCCTGTTGGTGCAGCACTTGGGTGATGGCGCCGCTGAGCTGCAGATGCGGCCCGTAAACGTCCTGGTTGCGGTATGGCCTGCTTTGCATGAGCGGCGTTGACGGCTTTTTGATTTCCACAATCGCCAGTTCACGGCCTTGCGCTATTAGCAGGTCACCAATGTGAGCGCCAGCACCGTGAATCATGGATCCGCGGGCATGAAATTGCGTGTGCAAAAGCGAAACAGGGCGTGCGAACACCATGCTCAGGATGAACATGTTGTCTTCGAAGAAACGCTGCCAGTGGCTCTCGGGCAATTCTTGCCCAAGCATTTGCTGATACCGCTCGATCATCTTGGCCAAGGTTACCCGCTCAATCTCGGCATGCAGCTCATACAGCTCCCGAGGCGCCTCTTGCGCCAGCAATCCTACGCTGTTCTTGACCTGGTTGAGCTGGCTACGACGCTCCTGCCTTGCAGCGTACGTCACAGCGCTTTTAACCGCCCCGGCTCCTTTGCTCGGTGATTCGATACGCTGGCCGGTGAAGATCAGATTAGGGACAAGGCCAGCGAAGACCTCCTGCATGACCCAGTGCAGCTGAGCCGAGGTTTCACTTCTGCGCTTGGCCCTGGAGATCCTCATGCACGCCCTTCGGCACTGATCGACCTCGGTCTCCCGCACAAATACGGCCCCCCCTTCCTCAGATGTGTCCCCATCACTGCAAATAACAAGGGTGTGGGCGCGGGGAATCAACCTCAAGCCCCGCCACAATGGAGCTAGTTGCTTTACTAGTCCTAAGCCTTCATCACATGAGTTGAACAGCTTGCCAGGGAGGTTAAGATCGATATGAAGCAGGGCATCATCAATATTATCTGGGACATTATGAGCATGACTGGCCTCATAGATGATGCAGTGTACGTTGCCGTGCCTGGGGCTTCGGTAGCGCTGAGTATGCGGATTCGTGTAAATCGGGTACATGGTGATCCAGCCAGGATCAATGGAGGCCAACAGATGCCATTGATCCTCCGGCAGGGATCGCCATGACCCTGTTTCCACCTGCTCGAAGATTTGGAGATAGAGGTTGGCCGAGAAACCATTCTCGTTGGGGCGTCGAGCGAGATAGAAGGAGGGAGTCAGGACATCATCATCAGTCCAACGGGTGTGGTGCTGCTGCTCACCGTCCGCCATTGTTATCTCCTCATGTTAGTGTCTGGAAGGATCGCCCCCTCTGGGGTGATCCCTTGCTTCGAGACGCTGGAGCATATTTGTACTCCATCTGTTATCTGGTCTAAGCTTGCGAACCCATTCCTTCCTGAGCGGCAGTCGCTCCGGCTACGGGAGCTCAAACCCCATTTGTGTCAGCGCTTCCCGTTCCTTGGGTTTTAGTTTTTTCACAGCCCAGAATAATCTGTGTTGTGGCCGCGAACTGGCAACGTAGGCGAACCGCGCGGCCTCCGTACTGCGATCGCGTAACCAGTCACGCCAATGCGAGAGATGAACACCTGGCTGCTGTGATGAAACGAGCACCGTGACATCGTGAGTTTCGCCTTTCACCTGGTGGATGGTCTCGTAACGTAGGCTGTCCGGGTGGTACTCCTGGCGTTCGTGACTCATAAGGCGAACTGAGACCTGGTTTTGCCCCTCTCCGGCCCGGGCACTTATATTCAGCTCACGTAGGCCTTCCAGATCCTCGCGAATCTCTGCGGGCACGAATGCCTGATCAGGTAACTGGCGCAGCGCAAGCTTGGCATTCCGTGCCCAGGCAGACCATGTCATTGCCGGATCGGCTGCTCCATTGGCAGCCATGAACTTGAGGCTTTCGTAGATGAACTGCCGCCACGCCAGCTTGGACTCCATTGCGACGGGGCAATAAGGCCCTGCCCGGCTTACCTGCATCTCCAGTTTTCCGGTCAGCCATTTGGCGAACGTCCGAAGGCTCTCCTTAATGTCCTTGAGTGATCCGGTGCTGGCGCTAATGAACGAGACTGCAAGTACCTCGATACCTTCGAAGGCATCGCCACTGCGTAAACGCTGGAGGGTGTTATGCCCGCGGGCAACCAGCACGACTCTCTGGTACTGCCGGGTCAGGTCGCGAATGGTGGGCAGCAGCTCCGACGGACATTGCTGGTATTCGAGAATTTGCGGGGGTATTGAGGCTATCTTAGGGTTGCCTTTGATTCGGCCGATCCCAAGTAGGTTGCTGCATAAGTCAACGATCGCCTGCCCGCTTCGCCAATTCGCTGTAAGTTCGTACGGCTTAAAGTCGAGCCTGGCCATCAGCTTCTCGACCCTTTCCGGGTTTGATCTCCGAAAGCCATAAATCGACTGATTAAGATCCCCGACAAAATGAAATTTCACCCCTCGATCGTGGAGCTTTTCGACGATCCTGAGCTGCTCCTCTGAGAGATCCTGGCATTCATCCACTATCACCAACGGGAACCTGCGGGCTACCCGGGTGAAATAGGCGTCGTACTTGCCCTCCCTCAGCGCCATCAGGGCGAGCATGTCGATATCACCGTAGGTTGCGAAGCCTGCCTCCCATAGCCTTCTCTTGGTAGCTATGAGGTCTTTACGGGTAGGTTCGTCGATGTTGACGCCATTGAGCTGCTGATCCAGCGCTCGCTCCCCGGTTGAGAAAACAAACCGAGCTGAATCCAGGTCATAGTTGTACCGGCACGCAGGGATTCGTCGACCGCAAATAGGGTTGCGCGTAGGGATAATCTTCGCTGACTTTTCAAGAATACGGATCCGGTAATCCCCCTCCTTCCCTTTGTAGCCAGTGAGGTCGCGTGCGATCTTCCCTACGAGCCGGGTGAAGACGAAGCTATCGAAGGTGGAAATGATATGCGGGTAGCCAATGGGCTCGCGTAGATGCTTGTGTACCCTAGCTTTGAGCTCGTCCGTTGCACTGTTCGAAAAGGTCAGCACCGCGATACCCGAGGGGAAGTGAGACCATTCGCTCACGACCTTGGACACCATGGCAGCAACCACCTCGGTCTTACCGCTTCCGGGACACGCCTTCAGGTACGCGTGTCGATCTAGAGGGGCATCAAGGTAATCCAGTTGCTCGCGCGTAAAATTCAACTCATCAGCAACTGCGGACTGTCCCCCGTCATCGATCACAGTCATTACTCCACCCTTTCCTGCAGGCCGCAAACCCAGAGAACAGCCTGGCGGATGTAATCCGGTACTACGAACTCGCCTTCGAGGGTTTCAAGCTTGTCGGCAAAGGCTTGCGCGTAGACACCCTTGCCGATTTCGTCCGTGTCAATCCGACCCAGTAGCGCGTGCGCATACGGTGCTTTCGTTTCTGGCTTCATTGAATTGAAATCAAGTTCGGCGTCACTGTTGAGCGCCCTGACCACTGGCCCGTCCGCAACCGGCCACAGGTTGGCTGCAACGGGCATCATCCATTGGAGGTTGTTGCCCTCCAGGGCAATGTCGTACTCAAACGTTTTGTATTTACCGGCAAACAGACGGCCGAATTCGGACTCGTTGATGACGGCTTGGAGCCCTAGCGCAGGATTCTCACCGAGCTGGTAATCATCGGCATGAGGCTGGTAGGGAACATCCTTTTTCCCACCTTTGCCATCATCGATGGACACAATGGATTTGGGAGGATCATTGTCTGTCAGTCCGGCACACCTGATTGGCACGTTCTCGCCAGGCTGCTCACCAGTGACGTCACAGAAGAGCTGCATGAAATGCTTGAAATAGATGCCGCCGAGGTTGATCACGGAGACACCGTAATCGTCCAGTGAGTCCTTGCCTTCGCCGTATTGGCGCAGAACGAAGCGTGCGAGCTCTGGCACGACAATCGCCTCGGCAATGCCCTCAACCAGAATCGCGCCTTTGGAGAACAGCAGATTCGACTTGGTTGCATCCAGCCACCGATCGACAAAGCGCCGACTGGGATCGGGCAGGCCACAGCCCTGCAGCGACACTGCCCGAGGTCTGTCCTCGTTGGAAATGTGGAGTATGTGATTGACGGAGACGGCGGCCGAAAGCACGGTCGAATGGGTGGTGATGATGACCTGGATGCCCCGTCTCTCTGCGACGGTTTTGAGATGTCGAAGCAGGCGCAGTTGGAGCTGCGGATGCAAATGTGCCTCCGGCTCCTCGATCAGTAGCAGCCGCAGGAAGGTCTTTTCGCCCTGCCTCTCGTCCTCTTCAAGGATCAGCTCTGCCAGAATCGATGCGATGTACAGGAGGTTGTTGTAGCCGAGGCTGTTTTCCTCAAGCGAGCGGAACTGTGCAGGATCCACCTGAGTGAGATCCGGGAAGTAGAGCAATCGCAACCCTTCCACGATTCGCGAGAAGCTCACCTCCGAGAACTGTATTACCGTTCCCTGGGACAGGTGCAGGCCCAGGGCAGCCTTCAGGCTTTCTCCGATGCGCTGGTTGGCAAGTTTGATGGCAAATTCGTCGCTCTCAGCAAGCTCACGGTTGAACTCCCCTACTCTCTTTTCCAAGGGGTGAAGTTCTTGCGATTTGCGGGCAGCGTCCAGATCCTTGCGACACAGGGCTTTGAGCAGGCGAGCTAGCCTAGACTGCCGCCCCTCTCTCAGCTTGGTTTCAGCGTCACGCAGCGGTGGCAGGTAGATACAGTGTATGAGGTCAAGTGTCTCGGTTTGTAGTGGGTTGGTATATTCGTGACCACCGTACGAGTGATGCTTGAAACGCCCCCTGGACTCCTGGTTCCGGGCTTCGAATGTCAGCTTCGCTTCGTCGTGGTGTCCACACCAATCCTCGAAAGCCACCGCATCATTCGCATCCAGATCGCTAAAAGTGGCCTGGATGTGGATTTGCTCCGATGCGACAGCGCCGGCGTCAAAGCCGCGATGGAAGTCACGCTCACTGATCATCCGTTTGCCAGACTCAGAGTCGTTGAACAGCTGCCTTACGGCGCTGATAACGCCTGTCTTCCCTGCGCCGTTTTCGCCAACTAGGACGTTTAACCCGTCGTTGAATTCGATGGTGAACGGCTCACCGAAACACTTAAAACCGCTGACGTCTAGCCTACGCAGGTACATGTGAGTCCTTTCAGAATGGGTGGTCGTGGGCGGTAGATTGTTGAAATGACAAAGATATACGGTAGGCAATGTAGCCTACGTTCATCAGTTCGGGGAATGCATTCGTGACCCCACCAGGCTAGCGGATAGTGGGGTCTAATACTTTGGTCGCAGGGCGATTATCACCGCAACTGGTGGTCTGGCCGCCAACCCGCGAAGCACATGGCTTTCCTCTGTGCTTAGTTGCATGTTTCAGCCTACTCAAGTGCTGACCCAGCCACTACGCATGCTTGAGGTAACTTCAGAAAGATGGCATTTTGCTGGCCAACGCAAGGGAAGCCTTATGCCGATTCGCCAGTCAGATTTGCGCAATACAAGTTTTAGTCGCTCTGCTCAAGCCTACTCCAGTCGGCGTCCTGGGCAACCTACTGCATTCCTGAGCCACAGCCATCAGGACGCACAGCTTGCCTTGGGACTACAGGAAATGCTCAAAAAAGCGGGATGGGACGTTTACATCGATTGGCAGGACAACACGATGCCTGCGATCCCGGACGGTGAAACCGCGTTTAACATCAAGGTCGCAATCGTTCGAGCTGACTGGTTTCTCTTCTTGGCGACCCAGAACTCCATGGCGTCGAGATGGTGCCCTTGGGAAATCGGTTTCGCTGACGGGAAAAATGCCCATGACCGCATCGCCATCATTCCTACCTCGGACAATCAGGGCCACTTTCATGGCAACGAGTACCTGAGCCTTTACAACAAAATTGATTTCGACAAACACGGCTATGGCCTTGCGCTCTTTGATACCAGAGGCAATGGCACGTGGGTACGGAACCTCTAGCTCAAAGTCCGGTAGCGCAAGAGGAAAGGTGATAGCAGTCGATAAAGAGACGAGGTATGAACACGGCAAGAAATTCACCCCACTGCTGCAGGAACTTGGCGCGGCAGGTACCAACCTGACGCGGGCGCAAGTCGTCATCCCAAACCTGCTGCCACTCATCTAAAGGAAGATCGTCATGGCAAGAAAGGTATTTTTCAGCTTTCAGTACGAGGACGTGCATCGCGCGATGAACGTGCGTAACAGCAACGTCATCGCCTCGGATCAAAAGGTGGGTTTCATCGACAAGGCTGACTTCGAGGAGGTCGAACGTAAGGGTGAGGCCGCTATCAGGAAATGGATTGATGATCAGCTTCACGGCACGAGCGTTACTGTTGTTCTCGTCGGGGCAACCACGAACGAGAGCAAGTATGTGAAGTACGAGATCGATCAGAGCATCGCGCGTGGCAATGGCATCCTGACCATCGACATCAGCCAAATTTCCGATCTCAACGGGAAGACGACGACGTGCTGCAGCCTGCGTGTTCCTGGTAAAACTCATTACCTTTGGTACAAAGATAACGGGCGTGAAAATCTAGGCACGTGGGTCGAAGCTGCTGCGAAGGCGGCAGGCAAGGCGTAACACCGGCGAGGCGCCGAATGGCGCCTCTGTTTTCAGAATAGGGATTCTCTGATGTACCTAGGTTTCGAAGTCGAACAGTACCAACCGGTCAGCTATTTCCTTGATTTCTATGCGCACTTGTATCTTCGCGACGCTGAGAAGCGGATCGATGATCTCGCAGGTTTCATCGTGGGAACCTACAATCGCTCTAGCGTTCTGGACGCTGAGGCGCTGGCTTCTACCATCTTCCCTGAAGCGCACTACGACGTTTTTCTCTCCCACTCGCACGCCGATCAGCGTAACGCTGTCGATCTAGCGCTGGCGCTTGAAAAGCACGGGCTGAAAGTCTTCGTAGACTCGACTGTCTGGGGCTTCTACGGTCAATTGGTGCGAAAAATCATCTCCCAGACACGCCCGTTGGATGAAGAAACAACGGAAGAACACGTCAGTCGCGTCCATGCGGATGTTCATATGATGCTGGCGGGAGCCCTTCACCGCACCATTGCACAAGCCGAAATGTTCGTATTCGTCCGATCGGAAAAATCTGTTCCCTTGAGTTTCGGTGACAAGGCCAGAACCTTGTCTCCTTGGTTGTTCTCGGAGCTGCAATTCAGCTTTCAGGTTCAGCATGCCACTCCGAAACGAATTCGAGATAGGCTACAGGGCGCTACGTTGGACAACGTCAAAGGGTTCAACAACATGAGCCTTGAGAGCATGCAGCACCTTATGGCCTTCAGGGCGTTTAACGAGCACTTGCCTCCCGTTCCGGGCGATCGTCTGCACGGTTGGATCACTAGCCTGCCTACGAAAGTACAAGGTGAAGCTGCACTGGACTCGCTCTATAGCCAGTTCAACTTAGCGAGTGAATACCGGCGGCGACGTGAGTCTCTAGGTATTTTCGCTTCCTCATGAACAGCCCCGTATGGATGGCTCATAGTGATCCATTGCCGGATAATCGACCCCAGGCATAATCAGCACCGCCACCATGGTGCTGACCTCGCCGTTGGGGAGGTGAGCCAGGTGCTGCGCGGATCCGCAGCTCCGCTTGCAAGCGAGGTTGCTCAGCGCACACTTGATTACCTCTTCGAAACAGTTTGTGACCCACCCAAGATGGCCAGGATGTAATTAGCTGTTTATTAACTCCTGTGAGCGCGAGAGCTATGAAATCCTTTCTCGATCGAAATCCAAAAGAAAAGGCCGTAGAGGAGTCATTTGCAGCCCTGGCGCGCAATAGCTATGAGAGCGAGCGTCCGGATCCAGCAGACAACGTCTTCTCGGTCGCCGAGCGATTAAGGCGCCAGCAGAATCAAACCGAATCATCACCCTCTCTGCCCGACTCACCTTGAGGTCGCTCGGGACGTGTGGCCACGTTAGCCTCCTGACTGCGGTAAGTCTCCAGTGCCTTATTAGCCTCAGACAATTCCTCGCCAAGTACCACAGCATTGGCTCGAAGCTCGGTGACCTCGGTTGACAGCATTTCGTTGCTACGTCTCACGGCCGTGAACTGCTCCTGGAGCATTTCCTTCGCACCCTCAGCCCTGGCTGTAGCCATATTCGCCAGCCCCAGACCCCCTTCCAGCTGCTTGATCGCATCTTGGCTTTGCAGCGCCAGCTTGCTTTGCTGGCGCGCCTCGCCAAGAAGACGCTCATTGTCACGATTGAGCCGAGTGAGCTCGTCTTGGCGAACCATCAGGGTCTGCTGGAGTTGCAGGGTCTCATGCTGCAATTGCTGTAGCTGGGTTTCATGACGGCGCTGATCCTGTTCGCGCTGCTCCTTGATCGCAGAGCGGTAATGCTCCATCGCATCACGGGCATGTGCGTGCTTTTCCTCCAGTGACCGTATCTGCTCATCCTTCTCTTGTATCCGCAGCTCCAGATCGGCGCAGCTTTGACTGATACGAGCGTTTCGTGTGATTTCCGCTTGGAGTGAAGACTGGGACGTTTTTAATTCTTCAGCCTGGGCCGCCAATGCCACGTCTCGGCTAGCTACGACCTGCTTGGTTTTCTTGAGCTCAGCTTCCAACTCGCTAACACGCTGATCTGTGGCGGCGATGCTCTGCTCATGAATCAGCCTCTCCTGCGCCAGGGCCACATTGCCCTCCTCCAGCACGCGTTTTAGGAGCTGGCTGACCATTGCAGATAGCTCGTCACTCAGACGGTCTGGATGAGACTGGGGGCGCACATCTGTGGACTCCAGCTCCTGCATATACCGCGAAATAGTGGTTTTCGACCCTGTATTGCCAAGTTCGACGCGCACTGCGTCGATGCTTGGATTTACCCCGCGGGCAAGCAGCGCAGCGCGCGCCTTCTGCACTAGAGCCTTGTTAATGCCGCCGCGGGCCATGGTCTCTCCTACGATTTCGTAACGTGTTACATAACACGTTCATACATGACATCTTAGCTCATCTCATGATCAACATAAATCTAAAATTCAAGAGTAAATAATGGATAGTTATGTGTTCTTATGGGATGAAATAGCTCAGAATCGTGCCTAGGCGGGGTGCGAATGGCAGGTATGACAGATGGACAAGGCTCAGCGATACCTGACGGCGGGTACGCGGGATAACACCCGCAAAAGCTATAGAGCAGCGGTAGAGCACTACGAATCAACGTGGAGCGGCTTTCTGCCGGCAACATCCGAGGGGATCGTTCGTTATCTGGCGGAGTATGCGGAGACGCTCGCGCTCAGCACGTTGAGGCAGCGACTTGCCGCCCTGGCTCAATGGCACATCACACAAGGCTTCCCCGACCCGACCAAGTCGCCTCAGGTTCGGCAGATGCTCAAAGGTATTCGCGTCGTTCATCCTGCGCAGCAGAAGCAGGCCGCTCCCCTGCAACTGCGCCATCTGCAGAAAGCGGTTAACTGGCTGGATAAGCAAGCCGGCCTGGCAGTTGAGGCAGGTGATTACCGCAGCCTGATGCGGCACCGTCGCGATACCGCATTACTGCTTATTGGCTTTTGGCGGGGCTTTCGTAGCGATGAGCTGGCAAGGCTGCGAGTCGAGACGACCCAGGCAGAAGCCGGCGTGGGGATCACGTTCTACTTGCCCTATTCCAAGACCGATCGCGAACATCATGGCAGCACCTTCCATACGCCGGCGCTGAAGCAGCTCTGCCCAGTTGAGGCTTATATCAACTGGATCACCGTTGCAGGCATTGCGGATGGGCCTGTGTTCCGCAAGCTTGATCGCTGGGGAAACCTTTCTGATACAGGCTTCAGGGCCAGTAGCATGATTCCTCTACTGCGACGAATTCTGGAAGCTGCGGGCATCCCTGCCTCGACCTACAGCAGCCACTCGATGCGCAGGGGTTTTGCAACCTGGGCATCGGCGAACGGCTGGGACATCAAAGGCCTGATGAGCTATGTAGGATGGCGGGATATGAAATCTGCGTTGAGGTATGTGGACGCCAGTAACTCGTTCGGCAGCTTGGCAGCACAATCCCAAACGATCGATACCCTTGAAAAAACGTAAGCGGGTTGCGCTGAACACATTCAAGACGTAAGCCCATGCTCGACTATTCAAATTTCGCGGCTACGCCGGCAGCTAGCGTATTCGACAAGGTATTCAAGCCAGGTGAGCTGACCTTGGGCTTGCTTACCCCCCTTGAAGGCTACCCGCGCAGCGACACCCCGACGATGCGAAACCTCACTGCGCTGGCCACACTGGCTGATGAGCTCGGTTTGCGGCGCTTTGGCTCAGAGATGTGCCCTTCCGGGATCCTGCTTTCGGCGATGTGGGCCAGATCTATGATCCTGTGTCTATGCCGGCTGGCTTGCCGCGGCGACGCGATACATTGCGATCAGTACCGCAGGTATCGTGCTCCCTCTGCGCGATGGCTTTTCGCATGTCGCCTTAAACATGCGGGTGTCGAGCCGGCCTGTGAAAGAAACCATGGAGGAGCTCGGCGAGTTTGTGCTTCCGCTGTTTACCTGGTTGCCAGCTAGAGGCTGCTGATTGCAGCCTCTAGCGAGCTCGACTGCCCACCAGCTCCCTCAGAAAATCTTGGGCCCTCCAAAGGGAAAGTTAGGCAAGTCTGGCAATTCAGGTGAAAACGGAAATCCAACGTCTAAAGGTGAGCCGTAAGGACGGCGAATTCCGCGACCTAAGGCAGGCCTCGTGTTGCTCTGTATGACCATCTCTTTTGTGACAACTGGATAAAGTCCCAGGTACTCCTGGCCTTCAAAGGGGGAGTCCGATTCGTCAATTACTGGTAGAACAGATACACTGCCATTCTTGTAACCATCGAAGTATCCGAGTTCCCATGGCATCCACTTGGATTTAGGAGCGTTCTCAGTGGCGAGGTAGAGAAGGCTTTCACACTGCCGCATGCGGTGGCGCAGGACTTCGGCGGTGTCGGCCGTAACGCGATTGCGATCCAGAGCCTGGTCATCAATCCAGTCAACATAGACCTTCTTGCCTTCCTCCTCCAGCAGAATTTTGATCCCAAGGACAAGCTCCGCATCCACCATAGCGTGGGAGAGGAAGATGTCGAATCGTTCCGTTACCTTGTAGTTCTTCTGGGCATTCTTAATTGCATCAATGGCACTACGGCCGCCACGTAGAGCCTGCTGTCCGACCTTCCGTGCTTCTGCTTGTGTGAAATACGACATTTCGATCTCCGTAGTGACTCGAGCGGCGTTCACCCAGCCTATGGCAAGATTTACTGTTCACGGCTAGCTTGCTCTTCCTCTTTCATCCTGTATTTTAAGTCATTAAACCTCTCTTCCAAGGCTAACGTATCGTACAGGGCATTCAGTGTCGTCTCGGCACGTGTCAATTCTTCAACTTGGACGTCACGCTGATCATACCAATTTTGGAGTTCAGCTCCTGTGACTTTAGGTAGATGGCGATTGAACGCTTTATATGCGAGCAGAACATCCTTTTTTGCCGACGCGCTTGATTTTATGAGATGCTCAAGGCCGTTGACTGACTCAGCTGAAAGAGTGAAGCGTCGCTCTGGCGTGGTATATCTCACGCGGGAGCTAAATTCCAGTTCAGAGTAAATCCACGGAGAAAACGTTCTATCATAGCTCTCATAGTCCTCAAGGGGGATTGACTGTTCGGTGTCCAAAAAAATAAAGAGCTCAGATCGAGCGATCATTTTATGAAGAGCACCGTTCAGCATCATATGCACCCCCGCCGCCATGTCTGTTGCCTTACGATAACTATAAACCGTTCGCTTTCCATCAACCACAGGTTCGGCATAGTGTTGATTGAGGTCATCAAGTAGTTCGTGAAAATGCCTCCAGACGCAAGAGTCAACAAATACCTTTAAACCCTTGTTTTGCAGTGACACTGCCAACTCTATCGCCTTATCCTCATCACCATGAGAATGAGACAAGAATACATCAGCATCCTGATCAGGAAAAATGTGCTCAGCTATTGCCTGAGCATCAATGACGTCCTTATTTTTAAATACACCAATCAGGTATTCGGATAGTCCATCGTAACGCCCCTTCGCTTGCCGGCGAAAATTCTCAATTTCAAATTGATACGGCTCGGTCAGACGTTCATAACTATTTAACTCAAAACCTACGTACATCGAATCATCCTTAATCGAATTTCATAGCGCCAAGCGGCGGCGCTGCATCACGGAGGGCTACCGCTATGCGTCTGGCTCAGTGGCAGTTGGACGAGCCAGCGATAGAGGTGGGGATTATACTCAAATTCAACCAAGAAGTAGCACTTGGCCAGCCTCCGAATCGATCGAAGAGCAGAGCTTGTGATCTCAACGCAAAAAAGGAAGCAACCCCGAGGCCGCTTCCTTTTTTGATCAAGCGGAGTTACTGGCCTAGCGAGATGACTACCTTTCGGATGTGGGCTACCAGCCGCTGTGGGTAGACAGGGTAGCAATCATCGTCCGCACCTTCGACAATCTGGGCTTCGTTGGCCTCACGAATGGTAATCAAGCGGGTGAAGTCCCAAGGGGATGTATCGTCCAGCGCTTCGCTGATTTGCCATACCGCGTTGGCGATGTCGCCCACCACCTCAATCTGGGGAAAGTACACGGCATCGACTTCGGCAGAGCGAAAGCTGACATGAACGACCTCAGTACCGCCGCGCATCATGGAGAACGGTGGCTTCTCGATCACGTCGTGGCCGATGTTGACGATTAAATCCCCGGCCTCCACCGCGCGGTGAACGAAGTCGCCTGCAGACAGTGCGGCATTACCCAAGAAGCGAGTGTGAAGCTCGTCCACTACGACTTACCCATCTGAGTGGTCACGCACGGGATGTCAGTCTTGTCGATCAGTTGCCTCAATACCTTGGCAGTCATCTTGCGGTTGCTCTGGAAGTCCTGTCCGCCCGCTCACCCGCGTTAATACGTAGGAGGCCAGAGGTACGGATGCATGTATTGCATTCTTCCAAAGCGCACCGCTCGAATAAATGCGCGTAACCGGACAGGACTGGTATTCAGATCGAAACAAAGCCCAACACGCGAGGCCAGGGTATGATCAGCGTGAGCCGGGGCTGACTGCCCCTCATAGGATTGCTAGGAGCTTTCGATGCTGCAGATCAACACCGGTAAGCTGTTTTCGATGGGCATTGGAAGAACCAACCAGCTACGCGGTGTGCTCTACACAAATTTGAAGCTTCCTTGGCGTGACGACATCGTCACTAAAGCTGGGACGCTGCGCAGCACCGACGGTAGGAAGGGAAGCCAAGCCTTGGTGTATGAGCTGCTGGAGAATATGGAGCAGGCCGGTGAAGCTTCGGGAATACTGGTTTCCCACAACGTCCAGCCCTACATACAAGACTTTTCAGCCGTGGCCTCGTTCGCGCTCAATGCGATCGTCACGCCCGATCCAGAGCTCACTGCTCAACTGACTAATGGAGAGCCTGGGCTTAGCTCATATCATCCACCTTCACAGTTCATTCGACGCTGCTTTGACCCTGAGCTCTATATCACGGACTTAGACGCGCAGGAGCTGGTCGACTTTTGTGAACAGCTGGTGGGCGTTGAACGCCGGGTCTACCTAGGCGCGATGAGAGCAATCAAGACCTATGTGGCCGGCATCCATCGGATCCGAGACGATCTAGGCCTTGCTTACACCTTGATGGTCTCAGCCATAGAATCCCTCGCACAGGATTTTGATGGCTACAGCTCGACATGGGAGGACGTGGACGTGCGCAAACGCGTCCCCATTGACGAAGCGCTTGAATGCGTTGAATCGGAGGTGGGACTGGAGGTCAGGGCTGCAATATTGACGACGGAACATCTTGCTCTCGGCCGCCGGTATCGAGAGTTCGTCTTGAGCCATGTTGACGAAAGCTATTACAGAACGGGTGACGCATTGGTAGGTTATGCTATTGCTCAATGCGACCTTGTGGAGGCTTTGCGGCAGGCTTACTTTTTGCGATCAAAGTACGTCCACCAGGTGCTTGAACTGCCCGACGAACTCACACTCCCTCATGGCCATGCAGAGGTCAGTTATGTTGACCGGCAGCCCACTCTGACCTTCCAAGGTCTAGCCCGTCTGACCCGCCATGTCATCAGATCCTTCATTAATCAAAGCACCAAGCTTGATCGGGAAATCTATGACTACCGCCTGGAGCGAGCTGGTGTAGTTGTGATGCCGCTGGCACCAGAGTACTGGGTTGCAAATCCTTTAGGATCTGCCAGTGAGTCGCGTAAACGCCTTGAGGGATTCATTGTGCAGTTAGCCGCCATCGAAACACGTAGTGAAGGAGCCCAGCTTACCGACCTACGTCCAGTGCTGCTGGAGATCGAACGCCTCATACCGCAAGCCTCGAAGAACGATCTCCCAGCGATGGCAGCCCTGCATATTCTATTCAACATTAACGTTCCCGAAGAATGCCGCACTCCCTACTACGAGGCGGTACACCAGACGATGCAGAAGTACTTGGAAACGCCGTCAGGTGAAGCGCTTGTGCTGCTCTCTTACGCTATCGACCCTGCCGAACATTGGGATCTTCAGGTTCACCACCAAGCCCACGACGACTTCTTCAAAAAAAGATCGAAGCCAAGTGGTCTGCGAGTGCCAAGACTTTTCGAGGCAGCCATCAGTCTCACTCTCGCCGAGCGCTATCGAAAATTGGCTAACGTCGAGCAAAGCCGCGCACTACTTAGCTCTGCAGTCAGCAACTTTCCTGGTCATGCAGGCCTGCTTACCATCGAGAAGTTATTCACGGGTGACGAAACATTGGATTGGCGAAAAATCTTAAGGCCTCAATCTGTCGATGCTCCACCTAGCGGTGACCAAGCGAGCTCGCCAGATACAGAAACTGCTCAAGGTTAGGAAAATAGATCGTCTAACCAGCATGCTGACGTTCGTTAAAACGGTCGAACTCGAATCCTTCATTGCCGCAGCCGCGCCGCTCGGCTGTACCCCTCAGGCGGTAGCTAAGCTCGTGCGCGAGCTTGAGGCGCATCTGGGCAATTGTCTGCTGGAGCGTACCACCCGCAGTCAAAGGCTAACGCCTGCCGGCCGTGCCTTCCTACCTCATGCGAAATCAATTCTTGAGCAGGTTCAACTGACTGAGGCACTGGTCGATAAGTACCGACAAGAGTCGATTGGTGATGAGATTAGCTATCAGTGTAAGCGCTGAGCCCCCCTGTTCTTCAGAGTCGAAGGAAATCTAGGTCATCCTTATGTACACTGCTTTTTTCTTGTTGAGGTGAGACATGTCCCCTCTCGCAGAATTTAGAAACCTCGAACAACAATTGGCCCAGCAGCTCGCCGAGCTGGAAAGCATTAAGAATGACGACGGCCTCAAAAGAGATTGAGTTTGAGACCAAACTCCGCAATTTGCTCGGCGAGTACGGCTACGGCCTGCGCAATGTGATTGACCTGCTGGATCCGCCTGCTTCACGCCGCTCTGCCCCAGTTGTGGAGAAAGCTACACGTAAGCCTCGCCAGCTCAAAGTCTGCAAAAAAAACCACACCGGCGAGCGGGTAGAAACCAAGGGCGGGAACCACAAGACACTGAAGGAATGGAAATCGGATTACGGCGCAGAGACCGTTGAGTCCTGGGTGTCCTGATTTCTATCACTGCGAGCTTCTCTGGCTGCAGCTCGGAGGGCAGCATGGTCTGCTCCCCTTCAAACTGATGCTACGCCCAGCGTCAACCTCTGCCCTCAGCGCCCTGCTTGGCTCTATCCAAAATCTGCTTTCTTAACAGACCTGCTGCCTTGCTCTGCAAGGCCACCCATTTCACCTGCACGAATGGTTCAGTAACGAACCGCCTTAGCGATGCGACCATCACATTCCAGGGACTTCTCTTCCACTTAATTTTCACGGTGCGCGAGTGAACCTAAAGTCATCCCTACGTGTGATAGACCTTGCCCGCCTAGCAGCGGGCTTTCTTTTGCCCTCAAACTCTTGCTGGCCAAGGTGTTAACAGACTGCACTTCCCAGGTCAATCGGCCGAGGTTTCATGTGAGCGAGTAGCGACTGGAATTGGCGTGCCGGCACCTTGAAACCGCCGGCACCCAGTTCGTAGGATTGCGCGGGACATGGGCTCCTGCATTCAGCGGGGAAACGTCCAGGCCGCTCCTGCCCAATCGAGGTTTTCAGGTATCAGGAACTGATTGCTTAGCTCAGCCAGCCGTTTGTTGGCCACCTCATCGGCTGCATTAAAAAGAGCTTTCGATAAGGGTGCTGATGTCGTTTGTGCACTGAAACGCGCGGGCGTCATCAGCCAATTACTGGCCTCTGGAGAGTTGACCTTGATTTCCCCCTGCCCGGCCAAAATAGTTACAAACTCCTGGCGCACACGATTTCCCTGCGGGCCTTGCCAGCGAAGCATCGCTCCTAGCAATGCGCCATCTTCCCTCCCTAGGCTTGGTGAGCAAACAGATCCTGCCAGGCCGTCAAAGTCATACAAACATGCTTTGGCAAGCAGGTACTGCATCAATTGCGAGGTCAAATCCAACATCTGGATCTCTGGGCGACGAGCAGCGAGCTCCCTGTCAACGGTGACATCCATACGCGACGAAGTTTTTCTGCTGCGTCCCAGCTCTTGCATGACCAGGTCTGGCAAGCGAATTCGCAAGAGCCGCGGCTCGTTGCTAGGAACAGAAATTTCAACACCGAGCTGGCCGAACATGCCTGTGACGAAGCTTTGGAGATGATCGATGGTAATTGCCACTTGATCCCCCAATTCGTTGATGTCATTTGTCGCGGCGTGGGCGAAGATTTCCCTCTGCTTCTCAGCAGCCCGCTTGGCCTCCTCCAGGGCAGCGTCAATGCGTTCGCTGGTACGCTCGATACCTAGCTTCGTTGCTTGCTGAAGGATGTCATCCACATCGATTAGATCCACCAATTCGCCGAGTATTTCGTCCTTCAGACCTTCGTTGAATTCATGATGCTGAACCTCGGCCAAGTCATCAACAACGCTATCGATCCGCTGGTACATCAGGTCAACGATCTCCTGATCAAGGCTATCGGACTGCTGGATGTTGAACACAACGACCTTCATCTTCTGCCCGTAGCGATACAACCTACCAATCCGCTGGACAAGGCGCATGGGGTTCCAGGGCAGGTCATAGTTCACCATCATGTGGCACTGTCTCTGTAGGTTGATACCCTCACCACCCGCCTCGGTGGAAATAAGGAACCGACCCTGCGTCTCAAATTGAGCGATCGCTTCTCGACGCTCCACGTGCTGCATGGAGCCATTGATGAGCGCGACTTTGTCCCCACCAAACCGGGCCGCCAGTGCATCCCTGAGATAGCGCTGTGTGGTTCGATACTCGGTGAAGATCAACACCTTCTCTTCAAGGTTCTTCGCATTGATTGCCCCGATGACCTTGTCGAGAAACTCCGTGAGTTTCAAATCATTCGCCATGAGCAGCGCAGCGTCATCGATGAGCTGCTTGAGGAGCTGAATCTCCCCTGCGAAGAACTCTTCTGCCTCACCACTGACCTGCTCTTCCCACTCACCTATATAGCGCTGATCAGCCGGTGCACTGGATATTCTGTCTTCACCAAAGTTGTCCAGCAATCGCTGAAGTCGATTCCGAAGAGCCTGGTGGATCGCAGCTGCACTAGACACGGCGAGTTTGCGGTACACCGTCATCACAAAGCCAATAGCGTTCCCCGTCTGACCTAAAGCCTCGCCTGCGGCATACCCTTTGCGCAGGTAGTGCTGCAGGGTATGGTCGAAGTCAATCGATTCCTGGCTGCTGGATACCTGCAGCGCAGAGGTAATTTTTCCTTCAAAAATGAAGCGTCCCTCAGCATCGGTAACGTCTGCCTTGTGATTGCGGTAAACCATGTCACGCAGAATTTCGGGCTTGAGTCTGAGCATTTGAAGCTCTTCTCGCCGTTCCGGACGCAGCAACTCAAGCAACGCTACGAACTTGTCCTGCATACCCTGGTGAGGAGTCGCACTGAGAAGCAGCATGTGCTCTGTGCGACTCCGAAGCGCTTTGGCGAGATCGTAGCGCTCAGAACTTTCGTACTTCAGGCCGTACTGGCGACGACTGAGACGGTGACCTTCATCGAAGATGACCAAATCCCAAGGCTCTGCTTGGAGCAGACTTTCGAGGTGATCAGGCTGCTTGAGGCGATCCAACGACCCAATTACGCAGTCGTGCATCTTCCACTGGCGCGGCTCGTTGACGAAGAAATCCTCATGATAGATTTCAAAGTCTTCGAGCTTGAATTTGTAGTACAGCTCATCTTGCCATTGTTTGGTTAACCCCGCGGGCGTGATCAGGAGAATGCGCTTCACACGCTTTCGCTGGATCAGCGCGTGGAGCAACATGCCCGTTTCAATCGTTTTGCCCAGACCAACATCATCGGCGATCAACCAACTCAGATTGTTCGACGCGAGGATGTGATGCACCAAGTTGATTTGATGCGGCAGCGGGTCAATTTCCAGGTGAGACAGGGATCCCGTATTCTCATTCCATACTTTGATGGCGTGAGCGAGCAACCGCAGTCGCACACGCTCAGCGTCAGGCTCGCCCCCCATCTGAGCGGTCACAAACCGATGCCTGACGCCCTTAACCTGACGTAGGTATTGGTACGGCAACCAGTGTCGCTCTCCCTTTTCAGGGAAATCCACGAGCGCCTGCTCGCTCCCAGCTAAGTCTCTGAGCTGCATGATCGCGCCTAGGCCTAGCGAGCGAACACCTGTCCCGGGCATCGCGTCCAGAACGTCTTGGCCATTCACAAATCCCGATTTCAGGGCATCAGAATCAACGATGCTCGCACTACCCGCTCGAATCCAGTGAACTTGAGTCTTTCCAGTCTCAGGGATTGCCATCTTGACGACACCAATCTCCTCTTGGCCACCGGGGCTTAAGCGCTTAACCCAACAACCCTGTACGTGAGTAAGTTTAAGCGGCTTCATGCGGTACTCCCTGTGAGTCCAATTTACGAGTGGTCGGGCAGGACAAGCCTGTATCGTCTGTTTGCGTAGCGCAGCTGACCATTGCTGTCTTGGTCATCCGCGATTGTCTTCCCCGGCCAGCTCCGAGGTAGGAGTGTCTACCTGGGCATCGGAGCGAACCTCGCCGCCATTCAGTTCAGCTGGCTGATCGTTTTGCTGTTTAGTCGACGCGACGTCTTCACCTTCTTCCGTACCACCGGGGAGATCGCTGAAATAGCAGCTCGGTTCTTGCGGGTCTTTGATCTGCGGTACGCCATATGCCTGAAGTTCCCGAAGACTTGCTGTCTCAAGATCATTCGGAATACCAAGGTCGCTGTACTCTTCTCCAGGGCGCTGATAGGGCGAGTCAAAATCGCCCATCTGACGTGCGGGAAGGGCACCGTCGATATCACCAAACCGGTACCACAGGTACCTCGCGAAGGCTTTGAATACACGCCTCAGCGTGGCGTTTTCGTACCAATACTCAAAAAGCTGCTCCAAGAGCACATCGATCTCCTCCACCTGTGGTATCGACTCAAATGAACGGACAATCATCAGCGCCGTGCGCCAAGACAACGCATGGTAGGACAGGCGGGTGCTGCCAGTACTGTCGAATGCAATCCAATACAAATCATTGTCAGCCCAGATGACCTTGATGTGCGCAGCGAGCACGAGCTCCTCAGGAGTCAGCCCTTCATCGATCGCTCGTTCCAATGCCACCCGGGTCGCGCCCCATCCGCTCATGATGTAAATCTGTTGAATCAGGGGAAGCGTTCTATGCGGCCAATCGTACCTGTACACAAGTTCTACGGCCTTTTGCTTCGCACGCTCCTCACGCGTTATCCGATTCTCTGAATTGCCCCCAACGGGCTCGACCTGATACTTGTCATTGTCGAATACAGTGTCTGGATCGAATGCATAGAAAGCGAACTCGTCATCAGCGTCCTTCAGGTACTCACTGTCCCTTTGGGATTTGTCTTCACGCGCTCTCGTGGTGCCGTACAGTTCTAGCTCAGCCAATTCCGCTGCGAGGTTTGGGTCGAAGTCGGCATCCTCCGAGTACGGTATGTCCCCCATACCTATAGAGCCATCATCTTCAATCTGGTCGAGGTAGAACGCATCAACGTCGCGGGAATCAGACAACGCACCAGGCACCGGTTCGTCGGCCAGGAAACGGCTCAATATCTTTGCGGAGACGTCTACCTCGACCTCCGGGGCTGGCTCCGCAGAGAGATCTATATGTGCTTTTTGGGTGCTGTCGACTGATGAAGTCGACCACGGGGAAGGATCCGGCGTGCCGAGAGTGTGAGCTTGTTTACTGCCATCCACCCGGATGCCCGCGTCGTGGGTTTGTGTACTGGCATCGCTTTTAGGCGAGTTAACCCGCGCTGGATTTAAGCTGAGCCGTCGCTTGGGCTCCTTCGTGCCAGTTGCTCGATGCAGCTGTTGTGCGTTGTCGGCACCATCTACTTCACGGCCATTTGGTCGAATGGCCGAGTCCACCCGGACGCTCGCGCTGTGGGTCTGTGTACTAGCATCGCGATTAAGCGAGTTAACCCCCGCTGGGTTTAAGCTAAGCCGGCGTTTGGGCTCCTTCGTGCAATTCGCTCGATGCGGCTGTTCCCCGCTGCCGGCGCCATCCGCATCACGATCATTCGGTCTAGCGGTCGGCTCCACCCGGACACTAGCGCTGTCAGTCTGAAAATGCCGAAACTCAAAGGTCTCGTCTTCCAGAGGAGCGAATTGGCGCGCATTCTCTTGGACGAAATCCAAATCGGCTGCGCTTGGGTTGTGATGGTCTGGGCTCATAGTGCGATCAAGGACGAACGCACCTTGTTGACGCCGAATTGCATCAGCTGATTGTATGGCCCTAGCCCCTTCTACGGGACGATGCTGGAGTGTGTAGACCCGCCCCAACAGGGTCAAATAATCCGGGTCTTGCCCCTCTTCCAGCGCAGTCAGAAGCAAGCGCTCCGCAGCTTGCAGGTCAGCAGCGGCGACAAGAGTGGTGAGCTCTCTCAAAAGCGAGCCCTTGTTCTTGCCTGGTCGCATTGGTACCGCCTGGCTAACCTGCCGCTCGTCGCGCAGCTTCCGGAGGCGCTCCTGAAGCCGATTGATTACGCCTTGTCGCCCAGAGATTTCCCTGATCACTGACTTTAAGGCCGTATCGTCAGACAATTGAAGATGTGCGGCGAGCCCTACTAGCTCACTGTCTCTAACAAGCCCTTCGAATAGCGACTGGATTGCAGCTTCGCGAGAACCTTGCTCAGAAGCCATGTAGTCCCGGAGGTCGTTTACCAGTTGATCGCAATCCATTGCTCAATTCCCACTCTATCGCAGCAGAAAACTGGGATGCACGGCTCACTTTAGCCGATCTTAGCAGATCAGTTTAAGCGAATAATACCATAAGGATCCAGCTACCCCTCACGCTCGCCTCAAGGCTAATCTATTAATGCAGAGTCAACTGCCCTTTCGGAAAACGCTTCCTCAAGCTCGTATTGGTAATAGAGTGAGTCAAGATAAAAACTTCCTCGATAACGCGTATGCCGGAAGTGCGTCCTTAACTCTTCACCTGTGATCGTGGGAAGATGATCGGAGTCTGCGTCGAATCCAAAGACAGCGGATCTCGCAAGATGAAATACACTCTGCATGCAATCTTCAGCAACACGAAACTTACTGGGCTTCGGCAACCGTTTTCTAGAGGGCTTTCTACTACGCACCCGCGCACTGAAAGACAGTTCCGAATAGATCCAAGGAGACAGTGTTAGCATCCTGCCATTCTCCTGCCCTTGCTGCCTTATCGGAACAGATTGCTTCGTATTAAAAAACACGAAGCACTCGGTATCATCGATCATTCTATTAAGCTCAGTCGTCAGCAGCATATGCACAGCTGCTGACGCCAAATCACACTTTCTGTGCGAGAAATATTTCTGATCGCCAACGACTTCGGAGTCAGAGTATTTCTCATTCACAACGTCTAAAACAGCGTCCACAGATCCCCACACGCATGAGTCAATGAAGACCTTGACGTCTCGCCTTTCCATCGCGATAGCGAACTTTATCGCGTTGTCTTCATCCCTATGGGAATGAGAGAGAAAAATGTGAGCCTGCTTCGCTGGAAATAGTATGTCCGCGAGTCCCTTGGCATCGAGAACATCATGGCCTTGTAGTCGAGTCACTACGAATTCTGCCAGATCCTGGATATTGAGGTTGCGTGCGCGCGCTTTGTATTCATCTATCTCCTTCTGCGACACGTGCTCCAGTGGCTTGTAGTCTTCAAGTTCAAATCCGAGGTACATGATATTCCTTGACCAATTTTAGCTATTCCAGATGACAAATGGGCGTAGATACCGGCCACTGCCATTTTCCATAGGCATATCGATTACACGCCTTGAGCCAGTCGCAATTTTCGTAGGTCAACTCTCCCCCGTTTCGATTAAACTGGCAAATAACGATTGAAGAGTGTGGCAAAATCTATGTCATCTAGCTCCGGCCCATCAAAGTAACCTTTGTCGCGAGCAAGATTGAGCGCTGCACCGCCTGGAGCAGCAACTGGGAGAACGAAAGCCTCAGGATTGAACCGCTTAAAGATCTCGTATTCGACCTCAACACCATCCATACCACCAATGAATACAGCACCAATCAAATCCTCACGAGAGAGCATTTCCTCCCGCATCAATTGCAAGCTAGCTTGAATATCGCCGGGGACAGGATCGGTATAAACGACGTTATCAAACCGCTGGTTCTCTTCCGGATAGCGGCCTTCGAAAAAGCGGCTTTGATACAAAACAACAGACTCTGTGTATTCAACCCCTAAGTCTTCGCAGATACTCCAAATCATCGGGGTAATGGCAGGATGGCCACCCCAGACAATCTTGTGCTTGCGAACGGTAGCAATGGCCATCTCACGAACGGCGCACTGGATCAGGAATGGATCAGCGGTCTCGTAATACTGCCCCCTTTCGACTACAGGGATACTGGCTGAAAGGAAAATCGCACCCATTTCTATGCACTCCAGTCTGCAAATTGCCAGGCCGCTTCAGTGGCCTTAACCCAGCGTGTCGCTCGGATGTGCTGCCCGAGCCAATCCAGGTGAGTCATCCACTGGGGATGCAACCCTACATGGTCATAGAGTATGGCCACGGATTCGTCAGGTGAGTTCATTGAAGCTTCGTGCATAGTCGTCGAAGTCGGCACTCCGACTGTTGGATAAACCACAACCATTCGGTCATCAGGCAGACGTACCCGGATCCCGCGGCCGGTGCCCATGCCAATCACCTCGCCCCCAATGAGCTCGATGCCGTTCCGCAGATTGCTCACGAGGTTAACGGTTCGCACCGCATGACTTTTGCTGCGTACCTCTTCGAGCTGAAGACAGATACGGTCAATGGCCTGATCACTAATCCGCCCAGAAGCGGCATCCAACTCACTCGCATCAAGCTCAGCCAAGCTTGCGGTGCCAAGACGTGTAGAGCGCTGGGCTTCAGGCCACCCTACACGAAGAACGCTAATACCCTTGGCAAGCGCCCTTCCGAATTCGGCAGCCGTCCATCGACTGTTGAAGTAATCCGGCGTGTCGAGCATTAAGAGCACGTCAGAGTCGCAAAGCCGATGCCATAGCATGGTCTGGAAATCTTCAGCCGGCGCGATGCTATGGGTATCGAGGAAAACATCGAAATGCCTGGCAGACAACGCGTCGAACATCTGCAGGGCAGCCTGCCGAGCCTCGTCGCGCCGATAGCTGACAAAGACTCGACGTTGCTTCGGAAGCAGACCTGCGCACTCCAAAAGCGCGGCAGCTACCCGCTTCGCCCCACCATTGCGGTACGCTAAGCAATTCAATGGCCGTAGGATTTCCGGGATTTCCGTCGCGACTCGACCAAGATCGGACACGACGGGGACAACAGGCACGCCGCCACGCAGTAGGCTTGGCAGGCTGGGATGATCAGCGCCCACACCACCGAAAAATACGACTGCGGCCGATCGTTGCTGATGAGGAATGAAAGCAGCAGGAGCTACTTCCCAGCCAACTTCATGGCCCAACCCCAAGCCAAACATTGAAACCGCATCGGCTACGGCGGCTTCAAGCTCAGAGAGTTGCTCGGCCGATGGCGCTCCCAAAACAGCAAGCTGATAGATGAATGACATGACCGCCTCGCAATCAGGGTCGATTAAACGTCAGTAACCAAACGGGCGTCGGGAGACTATCTCCCAAGCGCCCATGCCGTTTTAAAACAGCTCCCACGGATCAACATGCTGGCCGTCAAAGAATCTGGAGCGCACCTCTGCAAAATGATCTTTACCAGCCTCATTGCCGCGTCGCGCCATCTCCTGGATAGCCTCGGCGTCATCCATCTTGATTTCGTCAGGCGTCTGTTGGTTAACGCGCACGTGACGTGTTGGGCCCAGGAAGCTCTCCGCAAGTACCAGAGCACCATGCTCCTGGGCGGCGAAAAAGAGATCAACGCTGTGAGGTGCCCAACCTGCCTTGCCCTTTCCGAGTTGCTCGGTAAAATCGCTTTCACTGCTGAGTGTGCCAATGCTAAGCACATCGATCCTGTCCAGAGGGATCTTCAGGTAACGAACTGCTTCTGCCAGCGCCGGGAGGATGGGGTTATTTGCCCATACGCCACCATCGAGGAACGTCTCCAACGCGACAGGCCCATTGAAGGTAACTTCGTCAAAATAGGTAGGGGCAGCGGAGGACGCCAGTGCAGCGTCAACGGCTGAGATATCTCGGTAAGCGGTGCGATCTGGGCTATGCGGGGTGACGATCGCCTCTGCCTGACCTTGCTTGGCCCTGACAGTCGGAATCACTAAACGGCAGCGGGAATCTGCAGCCAGCGTTTTGTCCCCGTACACCTCCGTCAGCAGACTGCGTAGGGTGGCCGAGTCATGCTTGGACTTGAGCCAGTGCCGAAGCTTCCGATCCTTCGGAAAAATCTGAGGGCCCTTTTTTTCATAAAACTCTAGTATTTGACGTGGCTTCAAACCCATGGCGAGCCCTATTGCCAAGATCGCGCCCGTGGATGTGCCAGCCACCAGATCGAAGTGCGAGATCAGATCGTTCCCGCCACCTGCCTTCAGCATGTCGTCCCACTTGGCCAAGACTGCCGCTGTGAAGGTACCTCTGAGCCCTCCTCCGTCCAGGGCCAAGATACGGAAGTTGCGACCCCGCGAAATATTTCGCCGGTTCAGTGGCAGGTTTTTCAGCTGTTCGACAATCAGATCCACGACCTGGTCTTCGGACGTGCTTTCGGCAATGACCTTATTGGCATCCTCAGACAAGCCGTTGCGCAGGCGAGATAACAACGAAGGGTCTTCTTTGAGGTAGCCTGCGATTGCCCCGCCGAAGCCAGCCACAACAAAGCCAGGCTTACCGAGCTCAAGCATTGCATCAAGCTCATTGGGAACGCCCGCTTTTGCTTTGTTGACGTCCCACCAAGCGCCCCCCACGCAGACAACGACGTCAGAACGATCCGCCATCCAATCACGCATCGGGGTCAGACCGTCTGCTGCGATGCCATTGCTATTATCTGCTGGTACGATTTCAACAGAAGCAAATGCTCTCTGCGCTTCAATTTCAGCGGTGTACTGGTCGGTCGAGAAGCTTTTCGCTCGAACAAGCGTGAGCGCACCTTTGCTACCGCCTGCCTCGATGAAGTCTTCTGCTGCCTTCTGCAGGGGCGCAGTGAATGAGGGATGACTTCCATGGACAATGGAGCCTCCTTCGCTGAAGACCTTTGCTGCGAGCTTCTGTACGAAAGCAGCGATCTCTGGTTTCGATTCTTTATTTGATCCGGACAGGTGGATCCTGACGCCGGCCAGGCGCTGTGTAACTGCCATGTGCAATACCTGAGTGATCTGAAATGTCGATTGCTGTAAGCCACCGCGCCAAGAACTATATTTCTAACGACCAGCCAGCCCAGCCGCCGTTTCGATCCAGCCAGCGATGTTGTCCCTGCCATTCTGAGCGGCGAAGTCGTAACGCATGCAGTGCTTGGAAAGGGGGACTACCGCGTTGCTGGTAGGAGCATCGAACCAGAGATCAGCGGCCGGAATGGCATGGGTGTAATCCTCATACCTCACCCACTTTCCGCCCTTGACTTCCGCGAAGAGAATTTTACCGTTGGCGAGATACAGCCCCACCTGATCCAGAGGGTTTGTGCCTTTCACCCCGAGCTGCTTGTCGTTGTTTCTCACGCCATGGATATCAACGATGAGCAGCCCGTTGCCCTTCAGGACACTGCGCACGATCTCGTACCGCACCCACCGCCTGCCGGCGGTGTACTGGCCAGCGAGTACACACGTTACAGAAGTGTTGTTGAGACCGTTGCGAAGGAAGGTCTTCAGCGCTTCATCGCCTTCCCTCTTGGAGGCCTCGAATACACTGCCATCAAAGAAGCCCTGGGCTTCTTGATCCTTGCTGACCACCAGGCAATTCCTGACATTCCAGCATCGCCACACGTCTTCCTGATAATGGAAGGAAAAAAACGTTCTCCGTGCCATCCCTTGCTCCCGTTCGTTAGCACCCCCTGCCCCGGCATCCCAGCCTCAGCGAAGGGCTGCATACGGGGCTGCTGTGGCCATCAAAAGCGAGGCCGTCCAGCAGCGGAGGCTTTGAAATGCAGGGAGACTACCACCAAGCGCTGGAGTTGACATCACTATGATGGCAGCAGGCATGCAAGCGGCTGTAGTGCGGCTGCGGCGGAGGATGGCTATGATCCATCTCTTGAGGTTAGGCAGACCAGGTGCCGATCAGAGCTAACGCTCAGGTGAAGATGCCATGGTCAAGACGCATGAGTAGGTCATAAATCTCGTCATACCCTGAAAGCGTGCACAGCAGGCTGCAGGGGGCTCGACAGCCTAGCCCACGCACAGGCCTCTCCAGCCAGTCTTGCGCGATCTTCGAATTTCCGAATACCTGCAGCGCAATCATCGCGATCTGGTTGTATCGGTTCCTAAAGCAGCGATGCTGACCACTCCATCCAGAAAATGACCAATGAGCGCAGGGCGCGATGATTTTCAGCTCTCTCATCCGCCATCCTCGATAGACCTTTGATCATCCCCGATTGAGGTTTTACGATACCGCTCAGGTAGCGCTGATCCCGATGGCTGTGGCCATAAGCCTGAACCTGGCGACCTGCGCCAGGCCAGCCAGGTAGCCGCCGATGGCTAACGAACGACAACGCCGTGAGTGGCCAGGTCGTCTACCAGCGTCTTACGACGAAGCATTTTGGGGATTTTGAACAGGCTTCTGTAGCTGTAGAAAAAGCAGACAGGGATGAACAAGAGCCCGACTCCGTACGTGGCGGTCGCGATGATCAGACCCGCGGGGATCGCCGCAAGCCCAAACACAACACCCTTCAGAACGCTTGATCTAGCGACCAGCCGCATATGATCTAGGTCATACTCGACCTTTCCGTTACCCTTTTCAAAAGCCACGAGAACAATTGATTTTTTATTCAAATGTTTGTAATACCAAGTTCTCGGGCTGTCAGTCACAATGGCGCCATGACGTTTTAAGTAGTCCAACATCGCCACTTCTTTAAAGTGGAACGTCTTGCCCTCACTATCTTCGCAACGTACATTGTCGTAGATTGAGTCGATATCACCGCTCGCCTTGACGTTGTAGTTCTTGACCGTGAGGGTCATCTTTTTTAGGTCGGACATACCTTTCCTTGAGTAGTGGATGCGAAGGAGCATGGTGAGCAGGGCTGTGCTCACCGATCGGGAATAACTAGTTCAACCGTTGTATACCACCGGTCTTGGCAGGCTTACTCAGTTAACAAAGCCACAGGTTTTCGAGGTAAAAGCTCAGCCGAGCTTTGATAAAACCCAGCGGATAATCAGGCGATGACAATTCACGCACCAATTTGAGAACGCTCCGATAGCTCAGATACAATCACGTAATGATCGAGGCCAGTCATGCTTTGCACTAAGGTGTAACCACCCTCCTGCTTCACCATGCGTAGTTTCGGGGTCACAACGGTCATGCCATCGCTACCGACGCCCGACAGATCGCAATAGACCATTGCCGTGATGCGATCACCCACGCGGGCCGCGTTCATGAGGTACGCGTCAACCGTGACTCCCCAATCGATGCCGGCTGCCTGGACAACTAGCGGTGGAAGTCCGACCAATTCACAAGCACTCACGCTACTCACCATCCCTCAATTGATTTCGATTAATTTGAACGGATCAAATCCGCAGTCCTCACCTGGATAACCACGCTGGTTTGACAGCAGACGGCATCCACCCAGGACAGTGTCGACGGATAAGTGGGTATGGCCGAACGCCCAATAGTCGGCCCGCTCCACCAAGGAGTGCCACCTGTTGTAGTACGCAGCGCTGACATGCCCATCCTGCTCATCGCCCGCTACCTCAGCCATTGGGGCATGGTGAGTGACGACAAATGTTTTCCCCGTGAATGGCCGGCTCAGCTCCTGGCTAAGAAACTCCCGCGTGGCGTGGTTCTTGGCTACGAGGTCGGCCGGCCGCAAGCGCCGATAATTCGAGTCGGCCCTAATCATTTTGAAGTCGTTCATCACCCGGCCGCAGGTCACGGATGCGGCGACCGTATCCCCCGTGGCCGAAAAATCCGTCCATGCAGTACCCACCAAGAATCTGACATTCCCGAAGACCCACGACTCGTTTTCAAGCACGTGAACGTGAGGGGCCGCTGCTGCTCGCATCTTCTCGATTGTTCGATCGATATGCCCTTTGTAGCACTCATGATTCCCAGCGCAGTACACGACTGGAGCTTTGAAGGTCTCATTTGCCCACAAAACCCCACGACTTTGGAGGCTGATATCACCAGCCAACACCACGAGGTCAGCCACCATCTCTGGTGGATGAAAAGGTGTGAACTCGACATGGAGGTCAGAGTAGAGAAGTATCTGCATGATGTTGATGCTCAGGGCCTTGCTGCCCGGCCACGGCTTGCCAGGTCAAAATCTGGCTTGCTTTGCTTCAGGGCTGGATTTCGATTTGGACGTAAATTGAGGAAACGACTGGCTGGGCCGAACGCTGGGGCTGGGCTCGCCGAGTGTAGAGAGTGGATGACTATAGGCATTTGTTTTATACAAAGCAAATGCCGCATATCGTTCCGTTTACACAGGAACGCTTATGTCACTGCGCACATCTTTCGCTGCTGCTCTGCAATTCCTTCGGATGCGCCAAGCTTCGTTGCAGCAGGAACTGGGCCAGGCTGCCGATCAATCATACGTCAGCCGGCTCGAATCCGGCGCCCGATCGGTCACGCTTGAAGTGAGCGATGATCTTGCGAAAGCCCTTGGAGTAGACCCGCTTACGCTCCTCTTGCTGACCTACGCTTCAGAACGAGGCGAAACTCCCCAACAGATTCTGGAACACCTCAGAGAAGACCTAACCGTTTCGGGCTTGTTGACCAGCGAGATCCCTTTACAAGCTTCCAAAGCGCCTCATCCTATGGTTGCTGCGTCAGAAGAGCTGCGACCACAAATCAAAGCGCTCGCAGACCAAGGGCTGGGGCAGACGGAGATTGCCAAGCGACTGGGAATATCCAGGCATACGGTAATCAACCATCTGAAGAAGATGGGTTGATCGCTGAGAAACCCGTAGCGCGAATCACCCGAGCGGACACGTGAAGGTCGCCAGGTCAGCAGCTCCTTGAACCCATCTTAGGGTTGCTGAAATAGCTCTACGTCCGCTGGGTCGTGATGTGGGGTGACCGAGCATGAGAATTGAAGAAACCGAGACGCAGGGCCGCGTCGAACAATGTGATCGCGTTACCTATACGCTTAGATATCTGTGCGAACAGCATCAACCACATTTGGAAGATTGAATGGAGGGTCAGGTATGCAGGGAAACCGGAGTTTCTCGCTGACGCGGGCCTTAAGCAGCGCCGCGTTTTGGCGCCTACTGCATCCTGAGATTCAGTGGATATCATCTAGGGCTATTCGAAGACTTACTATTGGACAGCAGCGATGGACACAAGATGATCCCTTGCATAGATGCGATAGTTGTTTCAGCTTGCTCAACGATTAAAGTTAAAGAACTCTTGAAAACATCAGAACGGTTGCTACAGATCTCTGCAGACCACTGAAAGAATCTGGATAAAAATAGATCACAAAAATCACGGGCATTATTTAGTTCCTTCCCCACTGGCCATGGTGAGTATAATGTTGTACAGGAAAAATTGATTCGACGATTTTTTACGCTTAGCGAGTGCCCTCCCCCCAGGCCTGTGCAAAGAGCTGATGTAGGAGCCCCCCGTTCTGTGCTCTGACGTATCGAGTATTGGAGAACGCGTACGCCTGGCATGGCTACCAGGAAATCAACCCATATCCAGGCATCGCCATGTAAGCAGTCTAGGCAGATAGGGCCCAAAGGTAGTGAGATTTCGGTTAGCAAGCAAAACTTAGTATCCATGCGACCTGTCCTAGCCCCATATATCGATTCGCAGACAGCAGGTCATCCGCACTTCACTTTCCAGTGGAGGCAGTGAATCCCTCGATGAATTGTTGAGCCCTGCTGGAGGCTATTAATGGATGCCATTGCACAAGTCGGCGTGCAATGACTGCAGCATGTTCTGGCGAGAAACCATTGCACGATGAGCCCAAACCATTGGCATCAGCAAATCCAATCGCGCGGCCTATTGCGTCCAACAGAGCCTCAATCACGTTCGACTCATCCGCTGGCAAGACCTCGTAAAGCCAGCCGAGTATAAGTAGCGCGACCCTTCGGTGAGCGATACTGGCTATCAAAGGGCCGAGAGTGAACGTCTGTTGAAACATCGGAAGTTGAAGATAAGCAGCGTCGTTACGCATGTAACGATTGATGAGGCCAAACCTTGGATAGAGCATCAAGCAGATCAGGAATTTCGAGAAATCCCATTCCCAGGACTCGTGAGCGTTGTTGCCCAGCTCGCCCTGAATAGCCTTCATCTCAAAGTTTTTGAGCATGTCCTGTACCGACTGCAAGGACTTGATAGAGCGCACTCCATCTTGAAACCGGGACGCTGAAAGATACCTTTCTTTATGTACAACCTGCATCTGGAAAAATCTCATGGCCATGCTCAGCTTAGGCCCGAACACCTCTGCAGCATCGATCAAAGGCATATTATGACGTGCGCAAATCACTGTACCCACGGCGCACCAATAGTTTAGCGAAGTAGGAAGTTCGCACACACGAACTTGTTCAGTCAAACACTGATAGCAAAACGTGCGCCTGTAAAAGCGCGGTATTAGCCAATTGCTAGGCGGTTGAATAAAATTTGCCCTGAGTTCAGGACTCATGTGTACGGCCTCACACGCCGCATTCGCGAATCTGGAGTTCAGCGAGAAGTCCGGATCGAAATCAGCAGCCGGGGCCGAGGCCAACCACATTTGGCTGAGTTCCTCACGCCCAAGCGGCGTGTATCTAGAAACCCTACTCTGCCTGTAAAGCCAGCACGATAGAAGTTCTCCCTCGATCGGTAAGCAATCGATGCAGACCGTCATCTACTTTTACCTTTATACAGGTACACCGGGTATGCTATATGAGCGTCAGCGATGCAGCCTTCACCGCTTGTGGGGGTGATACTTCACCAATCAACGTGGACATATCGGGCGACCGAGGACAGTAGAAGGAGAAAGGTTAGCCATCCAGCCGTACCGAAAACTGCCTGGATGGCCTGTACATTTCATTGCCGGAAAAAAGATAATGTTCTTTTCATTGCCGGAAAAAAGATTTCTGTTTTCCGGTAATAGAGCGACATTCTCGCTAACTACCTGTAATCTCTAAATATTCTTATTGTCCGCTTAGATTTCAACGTTCACATCTCGAAAATCAGAAGATTGACCCACATTCATAATCCACCTCTCGACATCGGCGCTCACTAACGGCTTGGACTGTTTCCGGCTCACACGCTCGCTACCAGAATTTTCCTAACGTCCAAGCGAGGGAGATGCCGGGCCGGAGCTTTGCAGCTGCGGCCCGGCTGATATCGACGGACACGTCGCCCAGGTTAAAGCACATTCTCCGTTGCAACCCGCTTGATCGCGGGGGCCGACCCGACATCTCTGACAGGGTTGTCGCCCGGCGCCTTCAGGTCCTTGGCAAACGTCCCATCCACCTCCCCCTTGAAAAAGTTCTTGCCGTAGATCAGCAAGCACAACACAACGCCAATTCCAAATGCCCAGCTCGCGCCTTTGATCGCCAGCACCGCGCCAATCACGCCCGCGATGCCCAGGTCACGCTGGCTTCGGGCTTCGAGAATGCCCAGGCGTACGCTAACGTACCCTTGGATCAGCAGCGTCAGTGACAAGGCGACACCGAGAATCGGCTGTACCAGCGTGACGACCGGCAACAACAGTAGACCGCTGTTGGTACCCCAGCGGAACGACCCGACGCCGCCAATGATCGACTTCATTGCCTTCGGTCCACCTTTGAAACGCTCGATCACCACCACCAGCATCGCGGCCCATTTTGGCCCGCACATGGCGACATCGGGACCAAAGATGCTCATGAACGCGTTGCGCGCGCCGAAGATCAGGTGAGCGCGATCGGCGTTGTAGTCGACGACTTCGTCGGTGCGCACGGTTTCTGCCTCATCAAGGAGCGATTTGGCGCTGAGCACGTCGCCGAACACGATGATGTAGGCCGCCAGCATGGTTGGCAACGCTGAGATGAACATGGAGACTGGCGGCATGCCCAGACCGAAGACGGTGTAGTCATTCCACAATCCGGCAAAGTCCGGTTGGCTGATTCCCCACTGAATCGTCGGCCATGGCGCCTCACCAAACAACGGTGCAATCACCACCGCCAGCAGGATGATCGGCAGGATGCCGAGCTTGGCGAAGTTCCACCAGAAGCGGTTGCGTTGCTTGAGCTCGTTGAAGTGCTGGGAAAAGATCAGGTAGAAGGCTATGCCCACCGCAATGGAGATGGTCCAGGGCAGTACATTGAATTTCCCGCCCACCTGGAACACCGCGATCACGGCACTCAAGCCAGCCCCGACGATGATGCCGGACTTGATTGCCGAGGGCACGAATTCCACAACCTTTTTCGCCATTCCAGTCGCCCCCAGGGCAATTGAAAATACGCCAAGCATCAGTTGGAAGGCTATCAAGGCATGGACACGCTCCGGGCCCATTGGGAACTGCGCGCAGTAAGCCATCAACAGAGGAACCGCCGGCGTGATCCAGCCAGGAACGGTCGGGTCACCGAGCAAATGGTGCGCCAGGTAAAGCAAGCCGTTGAGCATCACCACGGCAAGCGCGACTTCGAAAGGCATGCCCAGCAGTTCGGTCATCAGCGGGATCGCGGCCAGGTCCACGGCACACATCAACAAGCCTTGGAGGTAGTCTGGAAGTTCGAATTTGTAATGGAGAAACGGCAACCGGACCTTGAAAGGACCGAGCGGGATGTATGGACTTTCGCCCCGCTGCGCAGGAGTGTCAGACATTGGGTTCACCTGTGTTATTGGTCTTGTAGTGACGGGCGCACGCTCCGGGAAACCGGAGCCATGGCTTTATGGATCAGTAGGCGGCGCGATAGATCTTCTCGATATCGGCGGCCGTCAGCTTGCGCGGGTTGTTGCGCATCAAACGGTCGATCTTGCTGGCCTCCTCCGCCATCGCTGGGATGGCCTCTTCGGGCACGTTGAAACTGCGCAGCCCGGAGGGAATATCAACGCCAGCACACAGATCCGCCATGGCTTTCACAGCCTGGTCCGCTGCGTCCCTGTCGCTCAGGTTCGCGACGCGCACGTCCATGGCTTCGGCGATGTCACGGAAACGCTCGACGCAAGCCGTCTTGTTCCACTCCATTACGTACGGCAGCAGCAAGGCGTTGCTGACGCCATGGGCGATGTTGAACCGTCCGCCGAGCGGGTACGCCAGCGCATGCACCGCCCCTACCCCCGCGTTGCCAAACGCCATGCCGGCCATCAGGCTCGCGGTGGCCATGTCTTCCCGGGCTTGCAGGTTGGTTGGGTTGGCATAAGCCTTCGGCAGCGCCTTGCTGATCAACTTGATCGCACCGAGCGCGATGGCATCGGTGATTGGCGAAGCGTTGACTGAAAGATAGGACTCGACCGCATGCACCAGCGCATCGACGCCACTGGCCGCCGTCACACTGCGTGGGCAGGTCAACGTCATGGTCGGACTGACAAGCGCCACGTCCGGTAGCAGGTAGTCACTGACGATGCCTTTTTTCAGCTGTGCTTGCTTGTCGGAGAAAATCGCGACGTTGGTCACTTCCGAACCTGTGCCGGCAGTTGTCGGGATAGCAATCAAGGGCGGGCCCTTGCGTTTCACCAAATCGACACCGAACAGTTCCGTCAGCGGACCTGCATGACCGGCATACGCCGCGACGCCCTTGGCAATATCGATGGCACTGCCGCCACCCACCGCAATCAATCCGTCGTGTCCACCCTCGCGATAGGCGCGAGTGCACTCCTCCACGATGGCCACCTCAGGCTCCGGTTTGACCTGGTCGAAAACGCCGTAGTGACGATCACCGAGTTGCGCCAGCGCCAGGTCCACAGTGCCGGAGTTCACCAGGACGGTGTCCGTGACGATCAGTGGGTTCTTGATCTCAAGGCGCGTCAGCTCAGCGCAAAGCTGCTCGATTGCGCCGGGTCCGGTGATTAATTTATTGGCGATTTTGAAAGAAGAAATGTTCATCGGGCTCGTCCAGTTGATGTTGTTTTATGGAAGACGTGCCAAATGGGATAGCGAAAGACGTGCCAATGCCCTGGAAGCCCCGTCCTACGGGACTTTGCGTGGATTATGGGCTTTTTTACCGGTGAGCTCCGATTAGTTTTCTGATCGTTTTACCCTACATTGATCAGAATCCTAATCAGACTGTTCCCAGCGTTTCATTTTCTGCACCACAGTCGCCTGGCTCACCCCTAACGCCTTGGCCGCAAGGCGCGTGGTCTTGTGCGCAAGCAGCGCGGCGCGAATCGCGCTGCGCTCGGCATTTTCCAATACCTTGCGCAGTGGCAGCCCCGCGTCATTGGTTTTCGACGGATTAAGGTTGAGGATCTCTTCCGGCATATCAAGCGCCTCGACAGTCCCGCTCTGATTGGTCACCACCAGCCGTTCGACGACATTGATCAACTCGCGAATGTTGCCGGGCCAGGCGTATTCGCACATCAAGTCGAGGGCATCCAGACTCCACTGGACCTGGCGTTCATAACGAACGTTGAATCGGTCGAGGTAGTAACGCAGGAGTGGCGCAATCTCCTCCCGACGTTCGCGCAGTGCCGGTATGTGAATCGGCACCACGTTGAGCCGGTAATACAAATCAGCCCGAAAATGCCCCTCCGTCACCCGCTGCTTGAGGTCATGGTGGGTGGCGCTGATGATGCGCACATCCACCTCCTTCAATTCCAGGCCGCCGACAGGAATGAAGCGGTTTTCTTCGATGACCTTGAGCAGCTTGACCTGCACCGGCAGCGGAAGATCACCAATCTCATCTAGAAACAACGTGCCGTGATGCGCCAGTTCCAGCAGGCCACGCTTGCCTTTGGGACCTGCGCCAGTGAACGCCCCAGGTGCATAGCCAAACAGCTCGGCTTCGATCAGATTCTCGGGCAGCGCGCCGCAGTTGAGCGCGAGGAAGGGTTCGCTGGCACGGGGGCTGGCGTTATGGATGAATTGCGCGACGAGGGTCTTCCCGACGCCGGTTTCGCCTTGAAGCAACACCTTCACCGAGCTGCTCGCAACCTGCCGGGCCAGCGAAAGGACGCGGCCGGAAACCTCCTGATCGGCCATGAGCGGAGAACGCAGCAGATTGTCCCGTTGCCCGGCATGAAGCTTGGCGGTGCTGTTGCGCAGTTGTTTGAGCTGTTGCAACTCATCGCGCTCGTGTTTCATGCGCAGCAGTTCAGTCATGTCGCGTACGGTGCTGACCACGTATGAAATTCGCTTTCCAGCGTCGAGAATTGGCGTGGCGCTGACGAGCAATTTCTTGCCATGGCTCAGGCTCTGCATCACCGATACCGGCCGACCACCCTGTAACACGCGCAATGTGGCCGATTGCGAGATGACGCCCTCCTTCACCAGCTCCTGCATGGATCGACCGACGAGATCCGCACCACTTAGCCCGGTCAGGCGCTCATAGGCTTGATTTACTTTTAGCGTCTTGCCGTCGCCATCCGTGATGTAGACGCCGTCATGGAGAGCGTTGAGCAGTTCTTCGAAGCTGGCGTCATTGACGTTCACCGGGGAGGTTCCTTCAGGGGGAGCTGTCATATGCAGAGGGTACATTCTTGCAAAACCCCGCCTGCGAGAAAATCGCTTCCCTGGAACAAGCCCTGAAATGCGCGGGTCTTTCGGTTTGCGCGATTACACGGAACCGAAATCGTGTGTTGTTCCGATACTGAGCCAGCCTACTCCACCGCCTCAACCACCCCCTGATCCTCCCCCAGGAAACCGCCACTCTGGTGATGCCACAATCGCGCATAGGTCCCGTTCTTCCCGAGCAGCTCGGCGTGGGTGCCCTGCTCGATGATGCGGCCTTCATCCATGACGATGAGCCGGTCCATGGCCGCGATCGTCGACAGCCGATGGGCAATGGCGATCACGGTCTTGCCCTTCATCATTTCATCGAGGCTTTCCTGGATGGCGACCTCGACTTCTGAATCCAGTGCGCTGGTGGCTTCGTCAAGCAGCAGGATCGGGGCGTTCTTGAGCATCACCCGGGCAATGGCGATGCGTTGTCGCTGGCCTCCCGAAAGCTTGATCCCACGCTCCCCAACCAGGGTGTCGTAGCCGCAATGACCTTGCTTGTCACTCAGTTGGCTGATGAATCCATCGGCTTGAGCGCTGATCGCGGCGCTGCGGATCTGCGCGTCGGTTGCATCGGGGCGGCCATAGGCGATGTTGTCGCGGATGGAGCGGTGCAACAGCGACGTGTCCTGGGTGACCATGCCGATGGCACTGCGCAAGCTGTCCTGGGTGACGTGGGCGATATTCTGCCCATCGATCCGAATCTCGCCGCTGTCCACGTCGTAGAAACGCAGCAGCAGATTGAGCAGCGTGGATTTCCCGGCGCCGGAACGGCCTACCAGGCCAATCTTTTCTCCCGGGCGGATGCTCAGGCTCAGACCATCGAGCACCTGGCGTTCGCCGTTATAGTTGAAGCGCACCTTGTCGAAGGTCACCGCGCCGCCCGTGGTGACCAGCACGCCGGCGTCTGGCGCATCCTGCACCTTGGGGCCGCGGGTCAGGGTCGCCATGCCATCCTGCACCGTGCCGATGTTCTCGAACAGCGAGGTCATTTGCCACATGATCCAGTGCGACATGCCATTGATGCGCAACGCCATGGCGGTAATCGCCGCGACGGCACCGGTGCCGACTTCGCCTTGGTGCCATAGCCAAAGGGCATAACCGCCCGAGCCCATGATCAACCCGACCACCAAGGCCTGGTTGACGATCTCGAACTGGCTGACCAAGCGCATCTGGCGAAAGCCGGTTTGCTTGAAATCCTCCATGGCGGCGCGCGCAAAATGCGCTTCGCGCTTGGAGTGGGAGAACAGCTTTACCGTGGTGATGTTGGTGTAGGCGTCTGAAACTCGCCCGGTCATCGACGACCGCGCATTGGCCTGTTCCTGCCCTACTTTCTCCAGGCGCGGCACGAAGTAGCGCATGGCGACACCGAACAAGACCATCCAGGCAATGAAAGGCAGCATCAGTTTCAGGTCAAAACCGCCTGCCAGGGCGATGATCGCGATGAAGTACACGCCGATCCCGGGAACGATCTCGATGATGGTGAACAGCACCTCACGCACCGACAGCGCCGTCTGCATCACTTTGGTGGTGACCCGGCCGGAAAACTCATCCGAAAAGAACGACAGGCTTTGCCTCAGCATCAGCCGGTGAAAATCCCAGCGCAGGCGCAACGGCAAATTGATCGCTAGAATCTGGTGCTGCACCATCGTGCGCAACGCGACCAGCCCAACGCTGGCCACCAGGATGATGCCGATGCCCCACAGCACCCGACTCTCTTGCGCTGCCGCATCGCCGCCTGCCTGCCAGGTCGAGAGCAAGTCCACGACCTGACCGAGGAAAGAAAACAGCCAGGCTTCGTAGATCGACACACCGGCACTGAGCAGCGCGAATGCGAGAATGTAACCGCGTGCGCCTCGCGTGCAAGCCCACAGGAACCGCGCCAGACCGTCGGGTGGCGGGGGGACTTCATCGGGTGGGAAAGGGTCTAGCCGTTGTTCAAATAGGCGAAGCATGGTGATTTCCAAAACGATCTGACGCATAGATAGTCGCATTTAAAGGATGCGTTGAGGGTTTTGGACGCGCAGACAGTGCCGTTTGCTCAGAATTTTTACCCGCAGAGGGCCGGAATTTCTCCGGCTCCCGCTGAAATACGAAAAATGAAGAAAAACGCCATGCCCTTGGACGAGTTCCTGCATGACGTTCTTGAATTGCTCGAAATCGACTCCACAGGTACTTGTCGTCGAGCGCGCCAAGCCATTACGGTTTGCCGAATCCAACGGCTCACATGACGAGATTCTAAGTTTGCTGGCCGGATACAGGCCGGCGCAGGAATGATGAAACTTGCAGACTGTCCACAAGCGAGGTGACTGAAATGAAAATCGGAATTATCGGCGCAGGCAACATTGGGGCGACCCTTGCCCGCAAACTCGCGGCGTGCGGCCATGACGTCAAACTGGCGAACTCGAAAGACCCTCAAAGCATCCAGAAACTTGCCAGCGAAATCGGCGTGCATGCCGTGACCAAGGATGATGCGGTGTCTGGCGTGGACGCTGTAATCCTGTCGATTCCATTTGCTAGATACCCTGACCTCAAGCAGACGTTGAGCAATGCTTCCCCGAAGACCGTCGTCATCGATACTTCCAATTACTATCCGGGTCGTGACGGGGCAATCAAGGAAGTTGAGGACGGCAAGCCCGAGAGCGTCTGGGTGAGCGAACAGCTTGGTCGCCCGGTGGTCAAGGCATGGAATGCCCTGCTCGCCGCCACGCTTGCCGACAAAGGCCAGCCGACGGAAGCTTCAACGCGCATCGCGATACCCGTGGCTGGGAACGATGCCGCCGCTGTGGCGCTAGCGCAGGATCTTGTCGAGCAGACAGGCTTTACCGCTTTTGCCGCCGGTAGCCTCGAAGCCTCATGGCGTCAGCAGCCAGGCACACCGGCTTACTGCACTGAATTGACGCTGCCGGAGCTGGAAACGGCGCTGGACGCGGCAGAAAAGGCACGGGCACCGCAAAACCGCGACGCACTGATCGCCAGGTTCATGGATCCCGGCAGTCAGCTTACCCATGAGCAGATTGTGGCCCTGAATCGCACGATGACAGCCTGACTTGCTAGCCGGTCGTAACCCGGCGCAACGGAGCCCGCTGGACCGGCCTCTGCTGCCAATCAAGCTGCGCCTGGACCATGGCCACCGCATCCAGCACCTTCTGCGCCCAGCCTTCATCCTCCGGATGCACCACGACAACGCGAAACCCGTGGTCATCCCCTTCAATCTGCACACCCTCGGAATCATCGACGTGCAAGTCGATATCGAACGCCGGCGGGTACTTGGAGGGTGAGTTGGACAGCCCATGTGTCGTCAGGGCGCGGTTGTGGAGCACGCTGTTGACGACACCGTCGACGCGGATGCCGTACAGCAGCAGCCAACGCCTGATGTAGGACGGCGTGCGCCCAGACGATGTGTAGACCCAGATACTGCAACCCTGGCGACGCAGCTCCCGGATCAGCGAGCGCGTACCCATGCGCAGCGGCTCTCCCAGCCAGCGGTGAACACAGGCCGGCAACCGGCTTCGCTCGACATCGCAGTGGTGGAGTTGGCAGGCGAGCGTGTCGTCGATGTCGAACGAAATGCGTATGCGCTGGCGTAGGAGCAGCCGCGTCGGATTGACGCTGCGGATAGCCTGCCCTACCCGGCCACCTAAGGTTTTGCATCCGGCGAGCACCAGAGCCCTGCTCATCAGTGGCGGCCCTGTGAGACGGGCAAGGATTTGCCCTCGAGGAAAAATTTCATTGGGTCCGGTGCCTGTTCTTCGAGGAACGCTGCGTATTTCTTCTTGATCTTGGGCAATTCATACAAAGCCTTGACGCCATGCTTGGCGGAGTTGCGTATGACCGAGGACGGATTGAAGTAGCCCTCGGCGTTTTCCAAAGACAGCACAAAAGGAGGAAGCCCCGCGCGCATGAGCAGATAGCTGACGATGAGCGACCCACTGCGGTTGTTGCCCTCGATGAACAACTGCGGCTTGCTGAGAATGCGTACATAGACGCCGGCCGCACGCTTCCACACCGACTCACTGCGATACGCGCAATACCAGTTGTACAAGTCCTTGATGCCGCCCTCAACGTTGTTGAAGAAATGCGCCTCGGTCGCCGCCAGGTGCTGGGCGTATTCCAGCCGGCGTACGGGGTCTCGGCCACACAGCACCGTGGCGTTGATCTCGAGCATCAGGTTCAGTTGCTGGAGATCGAACAGGTCGACGCCGCGGGCCACATAGTCGTCAATCAGCCCATAGCCTTCAAGCACATTTTGCAGCACTTCATCCGTCAGGGGGTCCCGCGGCTCCGTGAAGTGCCGGCTCAGCGCGGCGAAGCTCTTTTGCACTTCGCGCAGTGCGCGCTCAATCGCAGGCAAATCAAGGCGATGCGTAGCAGGCATTGGTGCTCCTTGGAAACGCTTGGTAAATGTCTACCGGATGCCCGCCAAATCCATTTGGCTTCTGCAGGGATGCGGCCTCGACCGGGGATGTGGCTCAGCTGAACTTGCCGCTGATGTAATCGCCGGTCATCTGTTCACGGGGGTTATCGAAAATCTGCGTCGTCGGGCCCATCTCCACCAGATAGCCGGTGCGTGTGCCCTGGGAGATGTCCACCGAGAAAAAAGCTGTGGTATCTGCGACGCGGATGGCTTGCTGCATGTTGTGAGTCACCAGCGCGATGGTGTAGTCCTTTTTCAACTCGACCATCAGTTCCTCGACCCGCCGGGTAGCGATCGGGTCGAGCGCCGAACAGGGTTCATCCAGCAGCAACACTTCCGGCTCGGTGGCGATGGCGCGGGCAATGCACAGCCGTTGTTGCTGACCACCGGAGAGCGACAGGCCGCTGACCTTGAGCTTGTCCTTGACCTCGTCCCACAGCGCCGCGCCTTGCAGCGCATGCTTGACCCGGTCGCCAATGTCACCTTTATAGCGATTGAGGCGCAGGCCGAACGCGACGTTGTCGAAGATGCTCATCGAGAACGGGTTCGGCTGTTGGAACACCATGCCGATATAACGGCGCACCACCACCGGGTCGACACCCTTGCCGTAGACGTCCTGGCCAAGAAAATGCACGTGGCCCTCGAAGCGGAACCCCTTCACCAGATCGTTCATCCGGTTGAGGCTGCGCAGCACGGTGCTCTTGCCGCAGCCGGATGGGCCGATGAAGCCGGTGATCTTGTTTTTCTCGATCGGTACGTGGCTGTCACGCACCGCCATGAAGTTGCCATAGAAAATCTTGTCCAGTTTGCAGTCCATGACTACAGGCGCCTGGGTGACAAACGGAGCGGCTATTTGCGCAGTGGATACGTTCAAGATCAGATGCTCCCGTTCTCAATACTTGGGCTTGCCGAAAATACGGCTGATGATGTTCACGACCAGCACGATCATCACCAGCACCAACGAGGCCGCCCAGGCGAGCTCCAGTTGGTTGTCGAAAGGCATGCCGGAAAAGTTGTAGATCAGCACGGCAAGCGATGCCGTCGGATTCATGACCTCCAGGTTGCCTTGGTGGTAGATCCAGTAGTTGCTGAACAGCGCGGTAAACAGCAACGGCGCGGTTTCGCCGGCGGCGCGCGCTACCGCCAGCATCACGCCGGTGAGGATCGCGGGCATGCCGGTGGGCAAGATGATTTTCCAGATCACCTGCGAGCGGGTGCAGCCCATGCCATAGGCGGCGTCTTTCATGATCTTGGGCACCATCCGCATCGACTCTTCCGCCGTCAGCACGACGATAGGCAGCATCAGCACCGCCAGCGCCACGCCACCGGCCGGTGCCGAATACGTGCCGGTGGTCATCACCACCAGGGCATAAGCGAAGACACCGGCAAGAATCGATGGCAGACCCGTGAGCATCTTGGCCGCAAAACGCGCGGCGTTTGCCAGTTTGCTGTCCGGCCCCAGCTCTGCGAGGAAGATCGCTGCCATGATGCCGACGGGCACCGCGATGGCCGCCGCGATACCCACCATTACGAAGGTGCCTGCCATGGCGTTGCCGAAGCCGCCGCCCATCTCGAAGCCAGTCGGTGGCAGCTCGGTGAACACTTCCAGGTTCAAGCGCGCACCGCCGCGGGTGATCAGCATGTACAGCACCGAAATCAGCGGTACGCTTGCCAGCAGTGCCCCCGCCCAGACCAGGGTGGTCAAGATCAGGCTGCGCAGGGCCCGGCCCTCGAACCTGCGTTGCAGGCTGGGCATCGCGCCCGCTGGAGCCGTCAAATCTGTTGCAGCAGTGAGATCAGTCATCACTTGTTACCCCGTTGGGCGTACATCATGATCATCGAACCGATGATGTTCACCAGCAGCGTGATGAACATCAGCACCAGCGCGGCATACATCAACACCTCGATCTCGTTCGGCCCGGCCTCGGGGAAGTTCAGCGCCAACAGCGCCGCGAGGGTATTGGCCGGTGCGAACAGCGAGAGCGAAAGCGTGTTGGCGTTACCGACCAGCATGGCCAGCGCCATCGTTTCACCCAGCGCCCGGCCCAAGCCAAGGACCAGCGAGCCGAAGATGCCGGTTGCGGCAGACGGCACCATCACCTTGAGAATCGCTTCCCAGTGGGTGGTGCCCATGCCGTAGGCGGCCTGCTTGGTTTTCATCGGTACGGCCGTGAGCGCATCCTGGGAAACGGCGGCAATGGTTGGCAGGATCATGATGGCCAGCACCAGCGCCGCAGGGAGCAGCCCCGGCCCGCTCAAGGAAGTGCCAAAGAACGGGATCCAGCCCAGTTCGCTGTTCAACCAAGTCGTCAGCGGACGGATCGCAGGGATGACCACGTAGATGCCCCATAGGCCGTAGACGACGCTGGGGATAGCCGCGAGCAGTTCGACGATGGTGCGAAAAATGGCGGCGAGCTTGGGGGGCAGAAAGTCCTGGGTCAGGAAAATCGCCATGCTGACGCCGAAGAAACCTGCAATGAGCAATGCGATCAAGGCGCTGTAGAGCGTGCCCCAGATCGCCGGGAGGATGCCGTATTTACCTTGGTTAACGTCCCAGACAGTGCCGAAAAGCACATCCGTGCCATGCTTCTCCATGCCCGGAAGCGCCTTGCGCCCCACCTCGAACACCAGCGCGAATACCAGCGCCAGGATCAGAACCACCCCTATGCGTGCAAGCGCACGGAAGGTGCGATCAACCAGGAAGTCCTTCGCCGATGGTGGTTGGCAGGCAGAGTCCGGATTAACCGGTACGACAAAAGGTTTGTTCATTGGCTAAGTCCGAACAAGGGAAAAGCTCTCCCGGCGCGGCTGATCGCGCACGCACCGGGAGAGGTCTCATGCATCACTGAATGTTGGCGGACGCTTTGCGGACCTGCTCGACGACGGAGGCCGGCAGTGGGATGTAACCCATCGAGTCGGCAATCTTCTGGCCTTCGGTCAGGCTGTATTCGACCATTTCACGCATGGCCTTGGCCTTGGCCGGATTGCCGTTGTCCTTGCGGAAGATCATCCAGGTGTAGGACGTGATCGGGTAGGACTTGGCACCGTCCGGATCAGGCAGCCACGACACCAGGCTTTGCGGCATCTTCACCGCAGCCAAGGCCTCGGCACCGCTTTCGGCGTTCGGCACGACGTACTGACCGGCCTTGTTCTGCAACTGGGCAAAGTCGACCTTGGCGAGTTTGGCGAAGCCGTATTCGATGTAGCCAATCGCACCCGGGGTCTGGCGCACGGTGGCCGTCACACCATCGTTCTTGGGCGACTTGATGAACTTGTCGCTGGCCGGCCAGTTGACCGTATTGCCCTCGCCCAGCGCCTGCTTGAACTCAGGGTTGATGGTCGCCAAATGCTTGGTGAACACCGCAGTCGTACCGCTGGAATCCGCACGCACAACGACGGTGATCGGCGTATCGGACAGTTTCAGGTCCGGGTTGGCGGCGACGATCTGAGGATCGTTCCAACGGGTGATCTTGCCCAGGAAAATGTTGGAGTAAACGTCCCTTGGCAGCTTCAGGCCCTTGGGATTGCCCGGCAGGTTATAGGCCAGGACGATTTCACCGGCCGTCATCGGCAGCAACTGCACGCCTTCGGCGACCTTGGCGATGTCTTCGTCTTTCATGGCCGAATCGCTGGCGGCGAAATCGACGGTCTTGTTCAGGAAATCCTGAACCCCGGCGCCACTGCCCTTGGATTGGTAATCCACGGTGACACCGTCGGACTTCTTGCTGAAATCCTTGAACCAGGTGAGGTAGATCGGCGCGGGGAAACTGGCGCCAGAGCCCGTCAGGCGGACGCTCTCTGCGGCGAAGGATGCCGAGCTGGCACAAAGAGAAACCGTAACAGCAAGCGCAGCAGACTTCATCAAACTTTTCATTAAAGGAAACTCCTTGTGATGACGGGCTGAGGAACTCTGCAACAGAGTTGTTACGTTTTTATGAAGATCGAATGGCAACGTCGCTTTTTTCGACCTGACATGTTCCTGTCAGCGGCCCGTCACCCTGACGTCAGTTCCCTGCGCCTAAGGTAGGCCTTGATCTCTCTGAGGTGGTTGCGCGAGCAACAGGCCCGGTTGGACGTCGTTTATTGCTGGCCTCACGCATCAGCGGAAGGAGAAACGCTAATGAGCCATCCCGATGGGCACGACAGCACACTCGATCAATTGACCTGGCGGGCGACCCTTGACCGCAATCTGGACAAGAAAGACCTGTTGCTTCACATGCTCGCCGAACAGCAGTTCGTGGTCGCGCAGCTGCGAGCCCGCAATATGGATCATCGGGACTATCTGCTCGCGCTGATTGATTCGGCATCGGCCGTGAGCGAAGGCGCAGGCCAACCCTCCCCCTTCGATGCCCATCGAATGCGTCGCGTCATTACCGAGGCGGCCGCGAGGGGCCATTGGGGCAAGGCAGGCGAACGTGGCCGGACTCAGGGGATCGCCGCTCATTACGATGCCCAGGGCTGCGCCGCGATCGTCGTCGATATCGAGATGAGCGATGAGCGCCGCTTGATTGTTCATCACGCGGTCGTAGTGGCGGACCTGGGTTATGTAGAGAGCCCAGGCCGTGTGCGCTCGCAGCTTGAAGGCGCCTGGCTGATGGGCGTGGCTCTGGTGACGTCTTGTGATATCGGGCCCGCGATGGGCAATCGTTGCGCGATACTGGCCAACCGTGCGAGTTGGCCACTGGTTCCATGGTTGCCAGGCGAAATCGCCGTGCACCTGATCAACCCAACGGGTGCTGTCAATGTCGGGCAGCCCAGTCAGGTGAGCTACGTACCGGTCGTCCGGGCCCTTTGCAGCGCAATTTGCCAGGGCCCGGACAACCGAGCCAGCGACGCGCGGCTCAGCAGCCAGGTGCTCGAAAAGGCCGGCGAACGTTGAGCCGTTGCCTGGGGCAAGAGTCTGCCCTGCGGCGAGGTTTTGCCAGGCGCCAGCTTAGGGAGCGCTGATTCGCAGCATCATTGCACCTGCAACCGGCGCAACTCGCCGCCCTCTTGTTTCAAGCGTTTCAGGTACGCCGCAGCGTCCAACAACTGATAGGGAAAATAAAGCCCTGCCGACGTCACCGGCTGACCATCCAACCCAAGCAGGCGTTCAAGAAGCATGGCGACGCTAAGGCCGGTCAGCGGCGCCGTGCCCGCCGGGTGAACGACGGCGTGACGGGTGCGCAGCGGTTCGCCTTTCAGGTCCGCGCCGGCAAGCTCGATGATGATCTCGGTGGACATCGGTTGTCCTTGTCGCCGACTGGAGCTCACCCCGATGCCAATGTTGAACTGGACATTGGCCGCGCCCGTCGCAGCCGCCAGGCCGGCGACATCAATGGATGAGAAGCCGCCGGCGTCGATTGACGTACCGTCCACGGCTTGGAACTGCGTATTGGAATGTTCGCCTTCACGCCATACGAACACCCCGTCGCGCCTTGTCAGCGCTGCGGGGAGCATCTTGTTGAGGTGTTCGAAATCGCTGGCGACGGTCGGCCCGCCAGTGTCCTGCTCATCGACCAGCGCATCGATGCGGATATCATCGATCTGGCCAAATTCCCGGGCCACGCTCAACGTCGCCGCCGTCGTTGCGCCGGCCATCCATTCGTAACCCAGAACAATGGGCGAGGCGCCTGGCGCATGCATGTACATTGCGATTTCGGGGGCGATCTCGAAGACCCCGGAAGATATGCTCAGGTGCGGCACCCCGCGCTTTTGCGCATAGCGCAATCCGGCGAGGGCGTGGTCCATGTAGAAAACCACCACGGCGCTGACCGGACGATCGCCGAGGCCCAGGTCGTCTGCGCTGGAATCGATCACCACGGCCTGCGCCCCGGCCATCTGCGCTGCGACCCGTTGGGCCTTCGCAAGGTCCCGCCCACCAATCAGCAGCGGCACGTCTGGATAAGCGGCGCGTAGCGCTCGGGCTGTGTGGCGGCCGATTGCGCCGGAACCGCCCATGAACAAGATAGGATTGAGTGACATTGTTTGTTCTCCTTGTTTCCGGGTTAACCTACTGTTAGTAGGTAACCTAGCACACCATCACCGACAGTTACCTACCATTGGTAGGTTTTTTTGAATTGGAAGCGACAACGTGCAAAAAGAAATCGAGCCGCCCCCTGTCAGCGCTCCGCCCCGCAGGCTTTCCAAAGCCGAACGGCGACGCCAGCTACTGGACACTGCCTTGTTGATCGTGCGCGAGGAAAACGCCGACCGACTGACCCTGGGCCACCTGGCCGTCCGCGCCGGGGTGTCCAAGCCCGTCGTCTATGATCATTTCGGCACACGCTCGGGGCTGTTGATCGAGCTCTACAAGTGGATCGATACCGAGCGTGTCAACGCTTTCCGGGACGCGATGTCCAGCACCACCCTAAGCCTTGAGCAAACCGCCCAGGCCCTGGCCAGCGCCTACATCCAGTGCGCGGCGGACCATACCGACGAGTTTCACGCGGTGGGCGCGGCCTTGGCCGGCAGTGACGAAAAGGCGGCATTCCAGGAATTGCTCGACAATTGCGTAAAGATGTTCATGGCCGTTCTCAAGCCCCACGCCCGTCTGGCAGAAGCCGAACTTGAGCGGTGCTGCATCGGCCTGGTTGGCGCGGGAGAAGCGCTCTCCGGCGCCTTGGTTAGGGGGCGACATGGCGAGGACGAAGTGATCGAAGCGTTCACGGCATTGATACAGGGCGTTCTGAAGCCGATGTCCTCGCAGCCTCAGGGGCCTGCTGATTAGGTCGGTGTGACGCGTCCGCCGTTCATACCTGTTGCTCAAGCAGGGCGAGGGTTTTGCGATCCGGCTCGCCGGAATAGAACTGGTCGAGCGCCTGTTGATACAAAGGAGAGCCCGACTGGGCGCTGACGAACAGCGTAAGACAGGAACGAAACTTCATATCATCGGGCGAGCCGAATATGCGCTCGGCGCTGACGTCGCTGTGTTGCAACACCGCTTCAACAGAGCTCTCCAGTCGCGGACCGAGCACATCGTGTTGCAGATACGCGCGGGCCTCGGCAAGGCCGGAAATGGCGAAGCGACTGGCCATTTCGGAACGGCCAAGCCCGCGCAATTGCGGAAATATGAACCACATCCAGTGGCTCGTCTTACGGCCCGCACGCAACTCATCCATGACGCGACTGAATACCGGGTGTTGCGCATCAACGAAACGGGCGAGATTGTATGGGTCGTGCATGTTTGATGCTCCTCCAACGGGAGCGACTTGATCGGTCACCCCCCAAAGCCGGATTCAAGCGCTCTGCTCTTGCTTCAGCCGCTTGAGCAACGCATGGGCGGCCGCTTGCGATGAGGCCGGATTCTGGCCGGTGATCAGGTGCCCATCCTCCACCACATGACTCGCCCAGTCCGCGCCCTTGGAGTATTGCGCGCCTTTGGCCTTGAGCATGTCCTCCACCAAAAACGGCACCACTTGCGTCAGGCCCACCGCCTCTTCTTCGGAGTTGGTGAATCCGGTGACTTTTTTACCTTTCACCACAGGCTCGCCATCCGGTGCGTTGACATCCTTGAACACCCCAGGCGCATGGCAGACCGCGGCGATGGGTTTGTTCGATGCATAAAAGGCTTCGATGAGGGTCTTGGAGTCGGTGTCTTCGGCGAGATCCCACAGGGGGCCGTGGCCGCCAGGATAGAACACCGCATCGAAATCATAGGGATCGACCTCGCCCAGCGGCACGGTATCGGCCAGTGCCGCTTGGGCGCTGGTATCGGTGGCGAAGCGCCGCGTGGCGTCGGTCTGGGCTTGTTCCTCATCGCTCTTGGGGTCCAGAGGGGGCTGCCCGCCCTTCGGGGACGCCAGCGTCACCGCGGCATTGGCGTCGATGAACACGTAATAAGGGGCCGCGAATTCTTCCAGCCAGAAACCGGTCTTCTTGCCGGTGTCGCCCAACTGATCATGAGATGTAAGCACCATCAAAATTTTCATGTACACCTTTCCTCCGATCGGTAATGGGCGAAATGCATCCGCCCTGCATTATTGTCAGAGGCTGCATCGCGGTAGACGTTCAAGTCGTTAGCGCCACGCCGCGATGCAAATGCACAGGCGTCATGCCCTGGCCGAAATGGCCGCCAGGCGCAGTTCCCTTGATGCGGCGTAATCCGCCTGTCGCCCCAGTTGCCAGCCCAGGTAACCCCACAGTAACGCGCAACACGCACCCACCATCGCCGCCACCCCTGCCCCTTGGCCCAGCTGGTCGAGCAGGCTCTTGGCCCAGCCGCTCATGGCGTCGCCGGCGCGATAGACCACGGTGTCGATGAAGTTCTTGGCCGTGTATTTACTTTCAGCATCCAGCGGTGCGAAGAGCATCTCCCGGCCCGGCCGCACGAATGCGTATTCGCCGATGCGTCGCACAATCATCAGGGTCGCCAGCAGCGCAAACCCAGGCGCCAGGGCCAGGCCCAGGAAGCCGATGCACATCAGCAACGGGACGATAGCCAGCAACGCGCGCACGCCAAGCCTCGGTGCGATTCTGCCGGTGATGAATAGCTGGGACAGCAACGCACCGGCCTGCACGATGATGTCGATGGTGCTGAAGATGCGAACTTGCGAGGCGCGGTCCGGATAGTGTTCGGCCACCAGACGCGCTTGCTCGAAATAGAGAAACGTACTGACCGTCGCCAACAACACCACGAAACCGGCGATGCCCAACAAGTAAGGCGAGCGAAGCACGGCAACCATCCCACTCAACGGATTGCCGGCCAACGGCTGTCGAGGGCTTTGCGTGGGCGCAGCACCGGGCCGCCCCGCCCCACCTTCTTCACGCCAGTTCATCAAGGTCCTTTTCAACACAAGCGTCGCACCGAGCAACACCGCCGCCAACAGCATCAAGCCTGACGCACCCACGATGTCGATAAGCAAAGCGCTCAGGGCCGGCCCCAACAGGCCGCCGACACTGGCGCCGGCGGCGATGAACGCGAACAAGCGCTTGGCCTGCTCGCTGTCGAATACATCCGCCATCAAGCTCCAGGCCACCGACACGACGAACAGGTTGTAAACCGATATCCAGACATAAAACACCCGGGCCAGCCAGACGCTGTCCGGTTGGAATTGAAAGAACTCGACGAACATCAACAGGTTAATGCCGAAAAAGCCGTAGACCCAGTCGATCAGACGCAATCGCGGCACCCGGGAACTGAGCCAGGCGAACAGCGGAACGGCCGCGAGCATGACCAGGAAGGTCGCGGTAAACAGCCATTGCAAGTTCTCGACGCCTGCTGCAATGCCCATCGATTCGCGGATCGGACGCAGCATGAAGTAACCGGTAAACAGGCAAAGAAACAGCAGGAACCCGCACAGCGCCGGACGCAGCTCGCCGTCGCGGGCGTTGAGGGCGAGACTCAGCCGATGCAAGTAGGAAGTCGTACTCATGAAAACTCCAGAGGGAGGCGGCAGCAGGCTAGAGAGCAGGCGCGAGACGGACATTCGCGCCATGACCGGTTCAGCGATAGGTAACGCCGGTTAGACGTTCGGAGGCGGCCCAGAGCCGTTCGGCGTCCGCTTCGTTGGTCGCGGCTGGCGGTGTCTTGGCGAACCCCAGCGGGCCGCGTTTTTCCTCATCGCCCGTCGGACCGTAGTAGGCACCGCCAACGGCCTGCTCGGCGGTGGCTCCGTAGAGCGTGGGCAGCGCACCTTGTGCCGCGGAATGGTACGCATCGAGGTCCTTCGCCCAGCGCTGGCCGAACACGCTATTGACGCCCGGGCCGCGGGCGATCAGTTCAGTGACGGCCACGCCGGGATGGGCGGCAATGCTGCGGATACCCCATTTTTGCGCGTCACTACGCCGTTGTAATTCGAAAGACCACTGGAGCACAGCCAGTTTCGACTGGGCATAGGCTGCATAAGGGTCGTATTTCTCCTCGGACTGCAAGTCATCGAGATTCACCGCGCCGCGCGTGGCCGCGATGCTGGAAAGGCTTACCACTCGCGCGTCGTCGCTTTGGCGCAGAAGCGGAACCAGCAGGCCAGTCAGCGCGAAGTGCCCCAGGTAATTGGTCGCCAGCTGAAGCTCAAAGCCATCGGCGGAGGTGCCCCGCTCGGGCGGCGCCATGATGGCGGCGTTGTTGATCAGCACGTCGAGGCGCGGCAATCGCTGGTTGAGCCGCTCGGCCAGGCCGCGCACCGATGACAGGTTGGCCAGGTCGACGGGCTCGAACTGCAACTTGGCGTCGGGTACGGCCTGGCGGATACGCTTGATGGCCTCCGCGCCCCGCTCCGGGTTACGCGCCGCGATAATCACTTCGGCGCCGGCGCGCGCCAACGCCAGCGCATCTTCGTAGCCCATGCCGCTGGTGCCGCCGGTCACCAGCACGATCCGGCCCTTCTGGGAGGGCATGTCACGGGTCGACCAGTCGGGTTTCGGCGCGGCACGATCCGATGCTTCAAGACTCATCGCACTGAGGAGCGCGACGCCGGCCGTCAACGTACGGGCCAGCCTCATGAGCTTGCTGATGTTGTATGAAAAGCCAACGGCGGGGGTGATCGTTCTATTCCACATGATTGAGTTCCTTGATTGGGTGGCAACCGGCGCGACCGGGCTTACTGAATGGCGCAGGCGTCAGTCTGCTGAAGGAAACTGACGTGCCGGATCTGTCCTTGGGTGTCTACGTAGGTCATCTTTGCCTGCGCGACCTCGCATACGGCTGATTTCGGCTCCTCGATACGCAGGGCTTGGGCAACGTCCAGCGGCATGCCGTATTCATAAGCCGGAATAGGGGTTTGCTCTTTGGCAAACAGAGGCGAACCGCTCAACGTGATCACTGCCAGCAGACTGGCGACCGACAAGGTTTGAATGTTCATGGTGGACTCCACTGTCCTGACCGGGATGGTGGTTGAACTTTAAGAGCGGGACGCTGACGTCAAGGTGACCGGTGCCTGTCAGGAACATGTCAAACGCCAATGCGATGGAGGTGCTTCAGTTGATGAAGATGCTGAATGTGCCGGCGTCTTCGCGAGCAGGCTCGCTCCCACAGGGGGGGTGTGTTGCCCTTGGGATTCAAGTCACCCGCGAATCCAGTGTGGGAGCGAGCCTGCTCGCGATGGCGGTGCTTCAGTTGAGGAAGATGCTGAATGTGCCGGCGTCTTCGCGAGCAAGCTCGCTCCCGCAGGGGGGGTGTGTTGCCCTCGGGATTCAAGTCAGCCGCAGATCCAATGTGGGAGCGAGCCTGCTCGCGATGGCGGTGCTTCAGTTGATGAAGATGCTGAATGTGCCGGCGTCTTCGCGAGCAGGCTCGCTCCCACAGGGGGTGGGTTGCCCTTGGGATTCATGTCAGCCGCAAATCCGGTGTGGGAGCGAGCCTGCTCGCGATGGCGGTGCTTCAGTTGATGAAGATGCTGAATGTGCCGGCGTCTTCGCGAGCAAGCTCGCTCCCGCAGGGGGGGTGTGTTGCCCTCGGGATTCAAGTCAGCCGCAGATCCAATGTGGGAGCGAGCCTGCTCGCGATGGCGGTGCTTCAGTTGATGAAGATGCTGAATGTGCCGGCGTCTTCGCGAGCAAGCTCGCTCCCACAGGGGGGGTTGGGTTGCCCTTGGGATTCAAGTCAGCCGCGAATCCGGTGTGGGAGCGAGCCTGCTCGCGATGGCGGTGCTTCAGTTGAGGAAGATGTTGAATGTGCCGGTGTCTTCGCGAGCAAGCTCGCTCCCACAGGGGTGTGTTGCCCTCGGGATTCAAGTCACCCGCAGATCCAATGTGGGAGCGAGCCTGCTCGCGATGGCGGTGTTTCAGTTGAGGAAGATGCTGAATGTGCCGGCGTCTTCGCGAGCAGGCTCGCTCCCACAGGGGGTTGGGTTGCCCTTGGGATTCAAGTCAGCCGCAGATCCAATGTGGGAGCGAGCTTGCTCGCGATGGCTGTATCACGGGCAACGGGGACTGAAGGCGGACTAACGCGCTGCCTGGCTTGTCAACGAGAACCCGAAGGTATTGAGCCCGTCCTTGCTGTGGGCGAACACGCGACCGCCGTGCATGGAGGCCACCGCCCGTACGATGGAAAGCCCCAAGCCATGATGCGCGTCACTGCGGGCCCGGGCGGCGTCGGCCCGGTAGAAGCGCTCGAACAGACGCTGCAGATGAACGTTATCAATCGGCTCGCCAGCATTGGACACGCTCACCTCGGCCTGCATGCCATGGCTGACCAGGCTTACCGTGATCGTGCTGGTCGGTACCGCGTATCGCGCAGCATTCTGGATCAGGTTGGCCAGGGAACGGTGGAACAGACGTCGGTCGATGCACACCCGCATGTCGCCTTGAATCACCACGCTCAACTGCTTGTCGTGCAAGACCGGCTCCAGGTAGTCCACTGTCTTGGACGCCTCTTCATAGAGCGAGACATCGCTCAGCTCCGTGGCTCGCTGCCCGCTTTCGGCACCCGCCAGGAACAGCATGTCATTGACGATGGTGCCCATCCGCTCCAGCTCTTCGAGGTTCGATTGCAGCAGATCTTGAAGCTCATTCACGTCCCGGCCGTGGGCAAGGGCGACCTGGGTCTGGCCGATCAGGTTGGTCAAGGGCGTGCGCAATTCGTGGGCGACATTGGCATTGAACCCTTCGAGCTGGCACCAGGCGGCCTCCTGGCGAGCCAGGGCGCCGTTGAACGACACCGCCAGCTCCTGCAACTCACCAGGCAACGCCTCGGTGTCCAGCCGTTGCTTGGAATCCCCCGGCGGCAGGCTGTTGGCCTGGCGGCTCAGGCGCCGGACCGGTCCCAGACCAAAACGCGCGATCCAATACCCCAGCAGCGCGACCAGCACGACACCCAACGCGGACGTTACGATCAACGTCTTGGTGAAATTATTCAGGGTCTTCATGAACGGCGTCGAATCGAGCCCCACGATAAAACGCACCTCCGGCCGGCTGCCCATGGCCGCGATGGTTTCGATCATCAGCACCATGGGGCGATCCCGGTCAGGGATGGCGACCGTGGAAAACCCATCCGGACGCTTTGACCAATCCTGGCCGTCCGGCATCGCCCCGCCATAGCTGTAGGCCGGGTTATCGACCAGGACCCAGTAACGCACGCGCTCATCGGTGGGTGTCAGGCCGTCGAGCTTTTGCCGCAGCCCCACCCAGAATTCCGGTGAATCATATTTCGCGAGCACCGGATCGAGAACCGAATGCCGCAGGATAAGCTCGTTCTGCATCTGGTCTTCGAGCGATTGCTTCAAGGAACAGCGCAGCAGCGTTGCGCTGACCGCGGTGATAAGCATGACCGCGAGGGCAAACATCAGGGCGAGCCGCTTGGAGATCGATCCTTTCATCACACCATCCCAACGTGCCTGTCGTCCGCTTCACGACTTTCCAATACATAGCCCATTCCGCGCACGGTATGCAGCAATTTGCGTGGATATGGCGCATCCACCTTGGCGCGCACACGCTTGATCGCGACCTCCACCACGTTGGCATCGCTGTCGAAATTCATGTCCCAGACCTGCTCGGCAATCATCAATTTGGAAAGAATCTCCCCCTGGTGTCGCGCCAGCAGGCTCAACAGGCAGAACTCCTTCGCCGTGAGGTCCAGCCGCAAACCGGCCCGGGTGACCTTGCGAGCTTGCAGGTCGACTTCCAGGTCGTCGATGCGCAGATGCGTGGGATCGGCCGCGTCATCGGCGCGACGGCGGATCAACGCCTGGACGCGCGCCACCAGCTCGGCAAACGAAAAGGGCTTGCCCAAGTAGTCGTCAGCACCCTCGCGCAACCCCCGGACGCGATCATCCACCGTGCCCCTGGCCGACAACATGATCACCGGGGTTTTCTTGTGCAGGCGCAGGCCCTGCAACACGGCATAGCCGTCCTTGCCCGGCAACATGACATCGAGGATGACCACGTCGTACTCAAGCTCCAGGGCGTAGTGCAAGCCATCGATGCCGTTCGTCGCGACATCGACAATGTAGCCGAGCTCGCTCAAGCCGCGGTGGACATAGGAGGAGGTTTTTTCTTCGTCCTCGACGATCAGCAAGCGCATCTGGTGACTCCTCTACGAAAGCGGGGCAACCAGAAGAGTCTAGACGCAGAAGGTGTCCGGAGGCTGACGGCTTGCTGACATTCTTGTCAGAAAGCCCCCCCCGCGAACCCAGACCCTACCAAAGCGCGACGTCATAAGTGACGTAGACACGGTTGCTATCGCGTCCCCGTGAAAAGTCGGAGCGATAGACATAGTTACGCAATTTGACACCCAACCCCTTCAACTTACCTTGCTGCACAATGTAAGCGACTTCGGCGTCGCGCTCCCACTCGTTCACGACGCTGTTGGATTTGCCATCGGCGCCACTGAGGTAGCGGCTGGAAAACGTCAGGCCGGGCACGCCTAGGCGAGCGAAATCGTAGCCGTAGCCGAGCATCCAGGTCTTTTCATCTTCCTCGATGAACTTGCCGATCCCAACGTTGCTGAAGGAATAGACCGTGGCGCCGCTGATGTATGGCAAGCCCCCTTCCCCGCTGAGCTTCTGGTAACCGGCACTGAACGTGTGGCCGAGGGCAACGTACGACAGCGAGCCGCTGAACATGTCATTGTCGACTTTACCGCCATGGGCCAAGCCCGAATCGGCACTGTTGAAGTAGCGCAGGTCGCTGGTGAGCACGCCGGGACCGAGCTGTAGGTCATATTGGACACCGGCGAAGTTCTGCCGGTAGAAGTTTTCCAGTTCGCCATAGAAATAGCTCAAGCGAATGTTCTTTCCCAGCTTGTAGTCGGCGCCGGCATAAATGAAGTCGCCTGACTCGTTGCCACTGTAGCCGTCGGGCACGATCGGCATGCTGTCGCTTGAATCGCGCAGTTTGAAACGTTCCAGCCGCCCCCCCGTCAGGGTGAGGTTGTCGATGTCGTTGCTGCTGACCTGCCCCCCCTGATAGGTCTGGGGCAGCAGCCTCGCGTCGTTGTAGATCAGTACTGGGTTCTTGGGCAGCAGCGTGCCGTATTTGAACGTGGTTTTTGCCAGTCGGGCCTTGGCGGTCATCCCCGCGCTGGCGAACTCTTCTGCGGCACGACCGTCGTCATGGACCGGTAGCAAGCCAGTGCCGCTACGACCGCGCCCCGAATCAAGCCTGAATCCGAGCAGGCCCAGGGCATCGACGCCGAAACCGACCGTGCCTGACGTGTAGCCTGACTGATAATCCAACAGAAAGCCCTGAGCCCATTCGGTGCGCTCGCTTTTGGCGGTCCGCGCCGCTCGCGCACTCACGCCATGTTCATCGCGAAAGTTCTCGTTGAAGTAAACATTGCGCAGCTGAAATTTGAGCTTGCTGTCGTCGACGAATCCCTCTGCACTGGCGTTGGTCAACGGCAACAGACCAAGGATCGGAAACAGAACCCCGCGAATCAGGTAAATACTCATGTCGAGTGTCTCGTTGTTGTTATTTGGCGCGCAGGCCAGCGCACTCCCCATGCGGGGAGCGTCAGGCAAGGACTAAAGGGTGTCGGGTGAATCAGGAGAACAGCGTCAGCGCCCCGGTCAGAAGCGCCAGCGCCGTTATCACGATTGAGGTGAGCACCGCCCATTTGATGGTGGCTTTCTGGAAATCGCCCAGGTCGCGATCGACCATGCCCACCAGCAACAAGGTCGAGGCCACCAATGGGCTCATCAGGTGCACAGGCTGACCGAGGATGGACGCCCGAGCTATTTCGACCGGGTGAATCCCATAGGCGGCAGCGGCGTTAGCCAGGATAGGAACGACCCCAAAGTAATAGGCATCGTTGGACAATACGAACGTCAGCGGCATGCTGGTAATTGCCACCACCAGGGGGAACAAATGGCCCCAGGAAGGCGGAATCCAGTCGACCAGCGTTTGCGCCAGGGCATCGACCATTTTTGTTCCGGAGAAAATTCCGGCGAAAATACCCGCCGCGAACACCAGCAGGACCACGGTCATGGCGTTACCCGAGTGGGCGAGAATGCGCTCTTTCTGGATGTCCAGCTGCGGATAGTTGATCACCAGCGCCAGGACGAAACCGATCAGGAACAGAATCGCCGAGTGCATGAGGCCCATCACCAGCGCGACCATGACTGCGACGACCAACAGCAAATTGACATAGGCCAGTTTCGGACGCTTGTGCGGCGTGTCCTCCAGGATGGCCTTGATATAGCAATCGCCGCCTCCGCTCTGTAGTTGAATGTTGCCGATACGCTTGCGCTCGGCACGACCCAGCAGGAACGCGGTGAACACCACCCACATCGCGCCACCGATCATAGTCGGCAACAAAGGCACGAAGTACTCGCCGGCATCCAGGCCGAGTGCCGCGATGGCCCGGGTCGCCGGCCCGCCCCAAGGCGTCATGCCGCTCATGATGCTCAGCGAAAGCATCGCGACGGTCGCCAGGATCATCGGATTCATGCCGATGCGCTTGTACAGTGGCAGCATCGCGGCGCAGGTAATCATGTAGGTCGTCGTGCCGTCACCGTCCAGTGCAACGAGAAGCGACAGCAGTGCGGTGCCCACGGCGATTTTCATCGGATCGCCATTGACCCGCTTGAGGATCTTGCGGATCAGCGGGTCGAACAGGCCCGCGTCGATCATCAGACCGAAAAAAAGAATCGCGAACAACAGCAGTGCCGCCGACGGTGCAACCATCTTCAGCCCATCCAGCATCATCTTGCCAGTGGTCCCACCGAAGCCGCCGATCACCGCGAAGACTATCGGCACGATCGTCAGGGCGACGATCGGCGACAGCCGTTTGGTCATTATCAGAAAGGTGAAGACCACCACCATGGCCAAGCCAAGTAAAGCGAGCATAAGTCAGTTCTCTTGTTGTTATGAGTCGCTGATGCAATGACAAAGTCTGCCCGGGTCATCCGGCCAGGCGCTGGGGAACCGTGGCGTAGACAAAACCTGAAAAAAGCCTGCGGGCGGTACGGACCACCGAGGCGCGGATGGTCTCACCCTTTTCGCCGGTGTAGGACAACACGACATCGATACCGCCACTGGGGTGCTCGATGCGCACCCGTTGAAGGCGTGGTTCGCTGACGCCGCCAAGCAGGTTGGCCGCGACACTGCCGTCGGTCACGCAGGCCGTCGCCAGCCCGATGGAACCGGTAATCGCCAAGGCGCGATGACAGCTATGCGGCATGAAGTAGCGCACCTGGATCGTCCCGCCACACGTGGCCGTCGAGACCAGCACTGGCTTGGGAATCACTTTGTCGCTGACGTCGCCCAGGCCCATCGCCAAGCCGGCCTTCAAACGCAAGGACTCCAAACGCTGCAAGAACGCCGTATCGCCATCAAGCTCGGCGGGGCTTTCGTCGCCACGCTTGCCGAGCTGGCCGGCCTCGACAATCAGCATCGGCATGGCCATGTCGATGCAAGTCACCGGGATGCCATCGATCAAGTCGACGGATTGCCCCGTGGGGAAGAGTTTTCCGGTCTTGCTGCCGGCTGCGTCGAGAAAGGTCAGTTGCACTGGAGCGGCCGTGCCCGGCACACCGTCGATGGCAGTGTCGCCTTCGTAGCTGACCTTGCCCTTCGGTGTCTGGACCTCGGCATTGACGAAGGTTCCGGTATTGAGGTTGCGGATCCGCACGCGGGTCAGATCGCCTGTGGCCTTGACCAGCCCTTGCTCAATGGCGAACGGGCCGACGGCACAGAGCATGTTGCCGCAGTTGGGTGCAGTGTCGACCCGGCGCTGGGAAACCATGACCTGGACAAACAGGTAATCCACGTCGGCTTCAGGGTGCAGCGATGGGCTGACGATCGCCACCTTGCTGGTTTGCGGACTACCACCCCCGATGCCGTCGATCTCCAGCTCATGGCCAGAACCCATCAGGTTGAGCAGCAACTCGTCACGTTCGGGAATCGTTGCCGGCAAATCCCAGGCGAGAAAAACCGGACCTTTGGAAGTGCCGCCGCGCATGAGTACACAAGGAATTCGTTGCATGACCACTAACTCTTGTTGATCAATCTGGACAATTGATGCTCTGTGCACAAGAGTGGCAGGGTTTAAAAAGTGTTTCCAATGCAAATATCGGAGTTATTATTGCGTTTCACAAAAGAATTATTTTGGCGTTCTTTGGAACCTGGTAGCGAGAAAAATTTATGGAATATGAACTTCAGGACATCCGATCTTTCGTTAAGATCGCCGAACTTGGCAGTTTCCATGAAGCCGCCGATGCACTGCACCTATCCCAGCCCGCCCTCAGCCGACGGATGAAAAAGCTTGAGGAAGGATTAGGCACCGCCTTGCTCGACCGCACGACGCGAAAGGTCAGCCTGACCAGCGTTGGGCGTGATTTCCTGCCTAAGGCGCGGCGCTTGTTGGATGATTTTGACGATTCCATTCTCAATATCCGCGAATTGGCCGAGCGGCAGATCGGCCGAGTCACCTTGGCCTGCATCCCGACGGCGGCGTTCTATTTTCTGCCCTCGGTGATCCGGCTTTATAACGAACGCTACCCGAAGATCCGCATACGTCTGCTCGATCTCAGTGCCAACGAAGGATTGGAGGCTGTACTGCGTGGCGAAGCAGACTTCGGCATCAACATGATGAGTGGCCAGCACCCGGACATCGAGTTCGTGCCCCTGGTCAACGAGCCCTTTGTGCTGGCCTGCCGACGAGACCATGAGCTCGCTGGCCGCAGTGCGGTCACCTGGTCGGAGCTCAGCGACTATCGGCTGATCGGTGTCGGTCGCTTGAGTGGCAACCGCATGCTGCTTGACCACGCCTTGTCAGGCCTGAGCTGGCGTCCGCAGTGGTTCTACGAAGTGCAGCACCTGTCCACATCCTTGGGCTTGGTCGAGGCTGGCCTCGGCGTGTCGGCGATGCCCAGCCTGGCGATGCCGGCGGTCGATCATCCGACGCTGGTCAGCGTACCGCTGATCGAGCCGGTGGTGAATCGGTCGCTGGGTCTGGTTTATCGACGCGGTGCCTCCCTTTCCCCCGCTGCGGAAAAATTCGTCTCGATCCTGCTGGAGCAGTGGCCACAGTAGAGGCCAACGCTATGCACCGGCCAATCGATGCCATACTCGCTCACCACAACGCTTGGTCGAGAACAAGGCGCCAGGACGCTGACGCATTGTTTCTCAGAGCGCCTTGTCCCTGTCGCGCAACAGGGGCTTGGGTCGGCTTCATGAGTGCTCGGAGTGACCCCCCACCGTTTCATTACCCGTGATGTTACGCATACGCGCATATATTCCCTGCGCGCCGTCGTCCACCAAGGAAAACACTACGGGAATGACCAGCAGGCTCAGCACTGTCGAAGTGATAAGCCCGCCAATCAACACGATGGCCATCGGCGCGCGGAAGCTCGGGTCAGCCCCCCAACCGAGTGCGATGGGCATCATGCCGGCGCCCATGGCGATTGTCGTCATGACAATGGGCCGCGCACGCTTGCCGCAGGCATCGATGATCGCTTCAGAGCGCGTCAGTCCGTGGTCTCGGCGCGCGAGGAGGATGTAGTCGATCAGCAGGATCGAATTCTTCGTGGCAATCCCCATTAGCATGATGAGCCCAATCATCGACGGCATCGACAATGTCGAGCCGGTGACGAACAGCGCCAGGAAGGCGCCTGGCACCGAGAGCACCAGGGCGGCGAGAACGGTCAGCGGTTGCAGGAAGTCCTTCAGTAACAGGACCAGGACCATATAGATGCACAACACCCCGGTCAGCATCGCCACGCCGAATCCCGAGGCAAGCTCCCCCATGGCTTCGGCATCTCCCACCGAAGTGCGCACCAGGCCGGGCGGCAGTGCTTGCAGGCTCGGCAAGGCAAGCACTGCCTGTTCAATGTCGCCCAATGGCTGGCCGTTTGTCTCGATTTCGATGTTGACGTTGCGCATGCGGTCGAAACGTTCGATCTGCGCCGGGCCGCTGGCGATCTCCAGCGACGCGACATTTTCCAGCGGCACCGGACCACGGGCGCCGGGCACCGGTAGGCGCTTGAGCGTCTCGAAATCCTGACGAGCGGCGTCGGTCAAGCGCACGACAACAGGCACTTGCCGTTCACTGAAATTGAGTTTGGCGAGCGCCTGGTCGTAGTCACCCAAGGTGGCGACGCGCAGGGTGTCGGCGATAGCTGCGGAGGTCACGCCAAGGTCGGCCGCCCTGGCGAAATCGGGTCGCACCAGCAGTTCGGGGCGTTTCAGGCTCGCGGTCGAAATCACCGCGCCCACGCCAGGCACGCCGCGCAGTTCGCGCTCCACCAGCTGCGCATGCCGGGTGAGCAAGGCGCCGTCTTCGCCGGCAAGCACCAGCACGTAGTTCTCCGACTCGCCCATGCCCACCTTCACCCGCGTTGCGGGCAGTATCGCGAGGGCTTCGCGCAATTGTTTCTCGATCTGTTGCTTACTCAGTCCGGGTCGATCGTTGCGGTGCGTCAGGTTAAGTGTCAGCACCGCCGTGCGGACATTTTTGACGTTGCCGCCCGCTCCTATAGGGTCCGTGCCGGCATTGCCGTCCCCGACGGCGGTGTAGACCTTTTTCACCTGGGGGTTGTGCCGGACTATCCCCCGCGCCTGCTCGGCCAGCACCAGGGTGTCGCCCAGTCTGCTACCGGGCGCAAGCGTGAGGGTGACCTGGGTTTGCCAGTCGTCATCGGGCGGCATGAAGGTGCCAGGCAACGCTGCCGCGAGCATCAACCCGCCGACAAAAAAAATCGCTGCGCCAACAGCGGTCACGGCTCGATGACGCAGGCACCAGCGGGCCCAGGACAAGTAGTGCGTCACCCATCCGGCCACCCTGGGCTCGGGTTTTTTCGGGGCGCGCATCAGGTAGGCCGCCATCATGGGCGTCAGCAGGCGCGCGACAACGAGAGAGAAAAATACCGCCGTGGCCGCCGTCCAGCCGAACTGGACGAAAAACTTGCCGACCGTGCCGCTCATGAACGCGGTGGGCAGAAACACCGCAATCAACGTAAACGCCGTGGCGACCACCGCCAGGCCGATCTCCTCAGAGGCATCCATGGCCGCCTGGTAGGGTTTCTTGCCCATCTGCAAGTGACGCCCGATGTTTTCCACTTCGACGATGGCGTCGTCCACCAGCACACCGACCACCAGCGACAGCGACAGCAGCGTAACGGTGTTGATCGTGAACCCCATCCAGTGCATCACCGCGAATGTCGGTATCGCCGACAGCGGCAGCGCGACAGCCGAGACGAAGGTCGCTCGCCAATCCGGCAAGAACAGGAACACCACCAGCACCGCCAGTGCCGCGCCCTCGTAGAGCAGGTGCAGGGAACCCTGGTAATTTTCGATCACCGGCTCGACGAAACTGAACGCCTGGTTGAACGTGATTCCAGGATGTCGGTTCTTGAGCCGCTCAAGGGCGGCGCGTACACCTTCATCGACCTCGATTTCCCCGGCCCCTTTTGCCCGTACGATTTCGAACGCGACCACCGGCTCGCCGTCCAGCAGCGCCGCCGAACGTCGCTCGCCAACGGTATCGGATACCGTCGCGACCTGGTCGAGCCGCACTCGCCTGCCGTCACTCAAGGTCACGTCCAGCATCGCGACTTCATTGGCCGACCGTACCGTGGCAAGCGTACGCACCGTTTGCTCGATGCCACCCAGATCCACGCGCCCGCCGGAGGCCTCTTGCTGGATCTGGCGAAGTTGACGGGAAATATCCAGCGCCGTGGTATTCAAGGCCAACAGGCGTGCCGGGTCCAGATCGATGCGGATTTCCCTCGTCACCCCACCGACACGCTCGACTGCGCCCACGCCAGGGACAGCCAGCAAGGCCTTGCTGAGGGTGTTGTCGACGAACCATGACAGCGCCTCTTCGTCCAGGCCCGCGGCCGACACCGTATAGGTCAGGATCGGCGTGCCAGCAACCTCGATCTTGCTGATCACCGGGTCGCGCAGGTCGGCGGGCAGGTCTGCCCGAACCCTGGAAACCGCATCACGAACGTCATCGAGCGCTTCCTGGGTGGGTTTGCCGAGGCGGAACTCAACCGTGATATCGGCGTTGCCGTCGGTCAAGGTGCTCTGGATATGCTTGACGCCCTGCACGGTGGCGAGAGAATCCTCGATCTTGCGGGCCACATCGTTTTCCAGCTGGACCGGCGAAGCACCCGGCAGCTCGGCTGAGATAGCGACCATGGGCAGGTCGATGTCGGGAAAGTTCTGCACCTTCATCTTCCAGAAGGCCATCGCGCCGGCAAATGTCAGCAGGATGAACAACAGCACCGAAGGCGTCGGGTTGCGGATCGACCAGGACGACACGTTAAGGCTCATTGCGCGCTCCCGCTGGTGAGATTGTGTATCGGTTGGGTGCGCCCCTGGACGACGCGGACAAGGTCACCTTCAGCGAGAAAACCGCCTCCGGCTTCGATCACGGCGGCGGTGCTGTCGATGCCAGCGGTGATCTCGATTCGATCGCCGACGCGGCGCCCTACTGTCACCTTGGCCTGGGTCACTTGGAACGCCGCGCCGACCTGCGAGACGTAACTGAAGCCGTCGTGCTGCAGCACGGCAGTTTGCGGCAGCGTCGCCATCCGCTCGGCCCCGACGTCGAACTCGCCACGGGCAAACATCCCGGCACGCGCCGCCGTGTCGGCGGGCAGGTCGACATACACCAGGCCATTGCGGGTCTGCATGTCCACCGTGGGCGCAACCCTGCGCACCCTGCCCTCGATCGCCGCGCCGTTGACCGGCACCACACGCGCAAGCTGGCCGGGATGGAATTTCGCGAGATCCGCTGCCGCGACCTCGGCGCGCCATTCGAGCCGGCTCTCGCGGATCAGGCGAAACAGCTCCTGGCCGGCGGGTAATACGGCGCCCACCGTGGCACTGCGCGCCGATATCACTCCGTTGTCGGGCGCCAGGACGCGGGTCTGGGCCAGGCGCAGGTGCTGCAATCGTTCGGCGGCCTCGCCCGCCTCAAGCCTTGCCTGCGCCGTGCGTTCGGCTGTCACATGTTGATGGACCTGCTGCTGCGAGAGCGCCCCGCTCGACTGCAACTGCCGGGCACGCCGCGCGATGGCCCGGGCTTCGGCCAGGGCCGAGTGTGCTTCGGCGGTGGCCGCGCGACGTTGCGCGAGTTCGGCGGCCACCGTATCGGAGCTGAACGTTGCGAGCACCTGGCCACGCCGCACCACATCGCCAACGTTCACCATGACCTCGGCCAACCGCAAGCCATCGGCCTCGGTGCCGACGCTCGCTTCCTGCCACGCCATGATGTTGCCATTGGCCTGGATGCGAACCGGCAGCATGGCCGATTCAAGCCGGGTGACGGCCACGGTCAGTGCCGGTTTGGGGTGATGTTCAGGACCGGGCGGTCGCGGGTCCGGCGACAGGCCCATCATCACCAATGCAACGGTGCAGGCGATGGTCGCGACAAACAGAACGACGTGGAGGGTTTTTCTTTTCATGGGGGATCGGATTCCTGCGCAGGGTTCGCATCGCTCGCGGGTGCCGATACATCCACATGGCGCGATTGCTCGAGACGGTCACTATGCGACAGGCAGTCTTTCGCAACACTTACCGGCAAAAGGCGGTTAGCCATGCCGAACCGTAAGTGTTCAGTAAGAAGAAGTTCTCAACGATAGGCATGCATTCATCCCACCGATCCGGAGACTTCCATGCGCGCCTTGACCTTATCGAAACCTTACCTTGCGATCCGGCTGACCATCGCCAGCTCCGCGCTTGTGCTGGGCGTGTGCTCACCGATCGCGGCCAGTGCCGACGAGTCTGAAGGCTCCGCTTGGGGCCTCGGCGTGGGTGCAGCCAGCAGCCAACAGCCCTACAAAGGCATCGACCGTGACAGCGAGGTCCTGCCGCTGATCTATTTTGAAAACGAATATGTGCGCGTCTTTGGCCCAACCGCCGAGATCAAATTGCCGAGCCTGGACATCAGCGACACCCAGCAACTCGAATTCAGCCTCGTCGGTGAGTACGATTTCAGTGGCTATGATGACGATGACGCCCGCATCCTGGACGGAATGAGCGACCGCAAGGGCGGCTTTTGGGCGGGGGGCAAGGTGCAGTGGCGCAACGACCTGGCCGATGTCAGCGCCGAGTGGTTGGGCGACGTTTCGAGCAACAGCAAGGGCCAGCGCTTCACCCTGGGCCTGGAACGGTCGTGGAATTTCGGCGAGCACATCAGGCTCACGCCACGGCTGGCCGCCATCTGGCAGGACGACAACTACGTCGACTACTACTTCGGCGTCCGGGAAAATGAAGCTCGCGCCGATCGGGCAGCCTATGATGGCAAGTCCGGCATGAACACCGAAATCGGCTTACGTGGAAACTATATGTTCGATGATCATCACTCCGTGTTTCTGGACCTCAAGGCCACGAGCCTGTCCGATGAAATCAAGGACAGCCCGCTGGTAGATCGATCTACGGAAAACAGCGCGCTGTTCGGCTACCTGTACCGTTTCTGATGAGTCGCATACTGCTGGTCGAAGACCATGAGCGTCTGGCGCAACTGGTGTGCAAGGGTTTGTCGAGCGCAGGCATCGCCGTCGACGTCATCAGCCGCATCGATGCGGCATGGGCGGCCATCCAACAGGTGCCCTACCAGGCGTTGATTCTCGACCGGGGTTTGCCGGATGGCGATGGGCTGCTACTGCTCGAACGCTTGCGCAACGCCGGGTTGGGCGTGCCCTGCCTGGTGCTGACGGCCCGCGACGCGCTGCATGACCGGATCGAAGGCCTGGACGCCGGGGCCGATGACTACCTGCCCAAGCCATTCGCCATGGACGAAATGGTCGCACGCGTGCGGGCCTTGTTGCGCCGCCCCGTGGAGCGCCGCCCCTTGGCGCCGTCACACGGCGACCTCAGCGTGCAACCCGACGCAGGGGTCATGTGCAGCGTCAAAGGCAGCGTTCCACTGGCGCCGGCGGAAATGCAGATCATGTTGTTGTTACTGCGCAAGCCCGGTGAAATCGTCCGTCGCAGCGCCATCGAGGCGGCTGCGTGGGGCTTGAGCGAAGCCGTGACGCCAAACGCCCTCGACGTGGCCTTGCATCGTATTCGCCGCAAGCTTTTGGCGATCGGCTCCCACCAACGGATAGTCAACTTAAGAGGCCTGGGCTATGCCCTTCGTCAAGACGACCTGGCGCAATAGCATCAGTTTCAAGGTCCTGCTCGCCTACGTCGCCGGCGTGGGCTTGAGTATCTTGCTGATTGCGCTGGGCGCTGTCGCGCTCATTACGTCCAGGAGCGATATCCTCCTGACCACCGACGTCGCCGAACGCACCCATGAACTCGCCGGCAAGCTGATGTTCGACGCGGCGGGCCATCCTACCGGCTTCGATGACAGCGAAGGTGATCGCGTCTGGACCTTCAAGAGCCTGGGGGTGGAAATCGGCTATCGCGTGCTGGACTCGCAGGCAAACGTCGTCCTGGCCTCCACCGACGAGGCATTCTGGTCGCCGGTCGCCAAATCACCGCCTTCGGACCAAGGGCGCTTCAAGTTCGAGCGTGAGGGCATGCTGATGTACGCCGCCACCGCCCCGGTGGAGCGCGACGGCACGATCTGGTATCTGCAATTCGCCGTCAGCGAACGACTGATGGAACTGCTTCATCAGGGTTTCGCCTGGCCTTTCATGGGGGCCGGTATCGTCCTGTTCAGCCTGGTGCTGCTTTTTGTCTTCGGCGCTTGCGCCTATTTCACGCTGGGGTATGCGCTCAAGCCACTGCGCGAAGTCTCGGAATCAGCGGCGGCCATTTCCCCTCGATCCTTGCATTCACGCCTGGACAGCAAAACCGTGCCGTCGGAAGTCGCGCCACTGGTCAGCAGCTTCAACAGCGCCCTTGAACGCCTGGAACAGGGATACCGTGTGCAGCAGGAGTTCCTCGCGACCGCGGCCCATGAACTGAAGACGCCACTGGCGCTGATCCGCGCGCAAATCGAATTGATGGCTCCAGACAAGACCCGCGACTCGCTGCTCAATGACGTCGAGCACATGACACGCCAGGTTCAACAATTACTGCTGCTGGCCGAGACCAGCGAGGCCCACAACTACAGCTTTGCCGCCGTGAACGTCGGGGAAGTGGTGCAGCAAGCCGCAGACTACCTGCAACGCATGGCCGACGCCGCGCGGGTCGGCATCGTCCTGACAGGGCATACGGCCACGCAAACGCCTTGGCAGGCCGACCGCAGCGCCCTGTTCACGCTGCTGAAAAACCTGCTGGAAAACGCCATCCAGCACGCGCCTGAAGGCACGCAGGTGCGGGTGCAATGTACCGCCGACAAGTTAACCGTGCGCGACTGGGGCCCCGGCGTGGAGCAAGCGCAACTGCCCTACATATTCACTCGTTTCTGGCGCGGCGCCCATCGGCGCGATCACGGCGCGGGACTGGGGCTGACCATCTGCCAGGAGATCGCTCGCGCACACGGGTGGACACTGGTTGCGCACAGGGCGCAACCGGGATTGGCGTTTTGTTTGTCCCCGCCTGTCACCGATTCACCGAGTATAAATAGCAGTCAGGAGAGTTCATGAAAATCCATCGCCTGTTTTTCGCATGCGCGTTAGTACCGGGTCTCTTTGCTGGTGGCTGGGCATCGGCGCAAAGCTTCCCTTCCACGGTCGTGGTCCGTATCGCGCAACTTGAGATCGACATTTCAAGCTTTACGTCGAGCAAACCAAGTCGATGATCCGCTCGCGAGGGCTGATCGAGACGACGCCGGTGCAACTGAGTTCGAAGTGACAACGTCGCGACTTGGTTCGTTACGCTGGGCCCGAACTGACATCCAAGCCCAGCCAGCACTCAATAATCCCAGGACCCCGCCACCCAACGAAACGCGTCGCCATCCACCGCCACACGGCCCACGGAAGGAAACGAAAGGTGGGTCGCCACGAACAGCTCCCCGCTTGCCGCGGCCTCTTGCATCAACCGTACGCGAACGCGCACCGCTTCTTCAGGGTCATGCTCGAAGCCGTTTTGCCAATCGGGATGGTCGAAAGCCACCGGGAACAAGGCGTCGCCGGCAAACGTGAGCTTTTCGCGGCCAGACGTCACATGCACCACACTGTGCCCCGGGGTATGCCCGCCGGTGCGTTTGACCACGACACCCGGCGCCACTTCATGCTCCTGCTCGAAGGTGTGCAGTTTGTCGTGGTATGCCTCCATGAACTGCCGCGCGGTCGTGTGCAGCACGTCCGGTATCGGCGCGGGCATGACGGTGCGGGAGAAGTCAGGCTCCGCCCAGAAATCGACCTCGGTTTGGCAAACATGGATCCGCACGTCCGGGCTCAGGCGGGTCCGTACCTCGTCGACGAGCAGGCCGCCTATGTGATCCATATGCATGTGGGTGATGACCACGTCGGTAATGGAGGAAAGCTCGATGCCGGCCGCCTCCAGCCGCTTTGGAAACAGCCCTGCACGTGGGAAGCCGGGGAACTGCCCGCCCAGCCCCGCGTCGACCAGCAGGGTTTGCTCGCCGCTGCGCACCACCAGCACGTTCAACGCCCAATCGAACGCGTCCGGGCCAAGGAACATGTCCTTGAACCAGGCAGCACGTGCGGCGGGGTCGGCATTGGTGGACATGGTCGAGGTCGGCAGCGGCAGCACGCCGTCGCTCACCACCAGTACATCGATGTCGCCGACCTTGAGTGCGTAGCGCGACGGAACCAGTTCCTCGGTCGCGGATACTCCCTGGATGGTTTTTTGCGGCGTGTCTTGCAGATGCATCGTCATGATCGCTCTCCTGTGCTGGATGAGGCGAATCCGTATCCATTGGTAGAACAACGGATCACCTGGAGGATGAGTGTGCATCGCGGTATGGCGCGCCCGATATCATACGCGGGTATGCCGTGCCCACATCTTGGCGTGGTCGTTTCAAACGAACGGCTGGGTGATTTGCAAGATTGGGCAATCATCGGACCGGATCGTGCAAGCTATCGCGCCCAATGCTTTCTATAGTAATCGGTGCCCAACCATCTGGAGCTGGTCCGACTATGAGCGCCCTCAATATCAATGGCCGTGAGCACACGGTTGACGTAGACCCTGGCACCCCTATTCTCTGGGCCCTGCGCGACACGCTGGGCATGACCGGCACCAAGTTCGGCTGCGGTGCGGCCTTGTGCGGCGCCTGCACCGTTCATCTGGATGGCCAGGCCATTCGCTCCTGCGTGACGCCGATAGCCGCGGCGGTCGGCAGGAAGATCACGACCATCGAGGCGGCCACCGACGGCAGCGACCCGGTAGGCACCGCGGTGCACGAAGCCTGGGTCAAGCATGACGTGGCGCAGTGCGGCTACTGCCAGAGCGGGCAGATCATGAGCGCGACCGCGTTTCTCAAGGCCCAGCCCAAGGGCAAGCAGCCGACACCGGCCGAGATCGACTCGGCCATGGCCGGCAATATCTGCCGCTGCGGCACCTACGCACGAATCCGCGCCGCGGTGGCCGACGCCGCCAAAGCCCTCGCCTGACAGGGAGTTGCGCCATGCTGAACGAGATTTTTCCAACCGAACTTCCGCGAGCCTTGCAGCACTTGCTCGAACGCGATGACGCGGACGGTCCCGCGACCCTGCCCCGCCGCAGCTTCCTCAAGATCGTCGGCATCGGCGGCCTGGCCTTGGGGGCTTTTCCTCACCTGGCCCTGGCCGAACAGGCCAACGGCGCGGGCGAAGGCCCACTCAAGCCGACCCAGCAACCCTCTGCCTTCGTCCAGATCGCGCCTAACGGCGAGGTGACGGTGACCATCAATCGCCTTGAGTTCGGCCAGGGCGTGCAGACCGGCCTGCCGATGATCCTCGCCGAAGAGCTCGACGCCGACTGGAGCCTGGTGCGCACGCGCAACGGCAGCAACGACGCGGCGTACATGGATCCGGCCTTTGGCATTCACCTTACCGGCGGCTCCAATTCGATCAAAAACAGCTACACCCAATACCGCGAACTGGGCGCCCGGGCCCGTTCGATGCTGCTGGCCGCCGCAGCGGCGCGCTGGAATGTCGACGCCTCCAGCCTGACCACGCAAAACGGCGCGGTGCTTGGCCCTGGCGGTCGCAAGGCCACCTACGGTGAGTTGGCCGAAGCCGCCATGGCGATGCCCGTGCCGGAGAAGGTCACGCTCAAGGACCCCAAGGACTTCCGCCTCATCGGCCAGGCCACCACCCGCCTCGACGCCAAGGCCAAGAGCAGCGGCCAACAGGATTTCGGCATCGACGTGCATCTGCCGGGGCAACTGACCGCCGTGGTCGCCCATCCACCGGTATTCGGCGCCCGCATCGCCTCCCTGGACGACAGCGCCGCACGCGCGACCAAAGGTGTAAAAGCCGTGCTGCGCGTGCCGTTGGACGGCGGTGCCGAAGGCGTCGCGGTGATCGCCGACGGCTACTGGCAGGCCAAGCTGGCGCGTGATGCGCTGAAGGTCGAATGGGACGTTGCCAAGGTCGAAAAAGTCGACACGGAAAAACAACTGGCCCAGTACCGCGAACTGGCCGGCCAATCCGGACCGCTCCACTTCGATGCCGACATGAAGCCCCTGGCGTCGGCGCCCCATCAACTGGAAGCCGAGTTCGTATTTCCTTATCTGGCCCATGCGCCCATGGAGCCGCTGAACTGCACCGTCCAGTTGTCCGAGGGCCGTGCGCAGTTGTGGGTGGGTACGCAGTTTCCCGGGGGCGACGGCGCGGCAGCGGCCAAGGTGCTCAATCTCAAGCCCGAGCAGGTCCAGGTGAATGTGCAGACGGCGGGCGGTGGCTTCGGCCGGCGCGGCGTGCCCACCAATGATTTCGTCGTACAGGCTTGCGAAGTGGCCAAGGCGGCCCGCGCCGCCGGGCTCGATGCCCCCATCCGCACCCTTTGGAGCCGTGAAGACGACATCAAGGGCGGCTACTACCGCCCCATGCACCTTCACCGCGCGCGGATCGGCTTTGACGACAGCGGCAACGTGTTGGCCTGGGACCACGCGCTGGTGGGGCAATCCATCTTGACCGGCACCTTGTTCGCCGGGCAGATGAAAAACGGCATCGACCCCACCGCCACCGAAGGCCTGCGCGATCCGTATCCGCTGCCGATGCGATTGACGGTGCATCATCCCAAGCTCAATGTGCCCGTACTGTGGTGGCGCAGCGTCGGCTCGACCCACACCGCCTTCGTAATGGAGACGCTGCTCGACGACATCGCCCGCACGACCAAGCAGGACCCGGTGGCGTACCGCATGAAGCTGTTTGGCGACCAGAACCCGCGTCATCGCGACGCGCTACAGTTGGCGGTCGACCGCAGCGGATACGGCAAGCGCCAGTTACCCGCCGGTCAAGCCTGGGGCGTGGCGGTGCACGAGTCGTTCAGCTCGGTGGTGGCCTACGTGGTCGAAGCCTCGGTGCAGGATGGCCGTCCCGTGCTCCATAACGTCACGGCGGGCGTGCACTGCAATCTGGCGGTCAACCCACGCAGCATCGAAGCCCAGGTCCAAGGCGCTGCGCTGATGGGCCTGTCGATGTGCCTGCCTGGTGGCGCCGTGACTTTGAAGGACGGTGTCGTGCAACAAAGCAACTTTGCCGACTTCAGCGTGCCGCGTATCACCGACATGCCGCAAATTGCCGTCCACATCGTCCCGAGCGCTGAGCCACCGACCGGCATGGGCGAACCCGGCCTGCCCGCCTTGGCCCCGGCGTTTGCCAATGCCATTGCCAGCCTGACGGGCAAACCCCTGCGGCAGTTGCCGTTCAGCCTGGCTTGATTGGGAGCGAACGCCAAACCTTGGCGAGGGGTTTTATCCCCTCGCCACAGCCACATGGGACACCCGTTTCTTCAATTGCCCTGACCGCAATCCTGCTCGATCGCGCTGTAGTCCAGCGCCTGGATCGCCCCGGTGGAATCCAGGTAGGTCATTCGCGACTCGACGACGCCGCAGCCTGAGCCCATCCCTTGCTTGACCGACAGCACCTGGGCGATGTCCAGGTGATCACCGTACATGTAGGTATGCGGCTTGACGGCGTCCTGGGCGTTGGCTGCCAGAGCGCCGAGGCTGAGGACGGCGAACAGTGAAGCGATGCTGAGATTCTTGACGTTCATGGCGATGTCTCCGACGTTTGAGTGAGTAGCTGAGACGGCTTGTGCTGTCTCGATGGGCTCATTTGACGCCGGCGAGGTATCTGGGATGTGTCATCGACAGGCCCAAAGGAATCAGTGCGTATCGGCAAAGGGTCTGGATACACAGCGATACAATCATGCCGTTCACGCTTTATCATGGCGCCATCCCCATTCCCTGACCTGATGGAACGACCATGACTTTCGATTTCGACCTGGTGTTCGAGCGCCACGGCACCGGTAGTACCAAGTGGAGCCGCTACCCGGCGGATGTATTGCCAATGTGGGTGGCCGATATGGATTTCGCCGCGCCACCGGTCGTCGTCGATGCGCTGCGCAAACGCCTGGAGCACCCGATGCTCGGCTACAGCGTTGCCCAGGACAATCTGCGCGCGGCCATCGTCGCCGATCTCTGGAGCAAATACGCCTGGCGCGTCGAGCCCCAGCAAATCCTATTCCTGCCTGGGGTCGAGCCGGGTTTCAACATGGCACTGCATGCGCTGGTGGAACCGCAGCAGAACGTCGTGGTGCAGGTGCCCAACTATCCACCGCTACGCAACGCGCCTGGGAACTGGAACCTGAACAAGGTGGAATTGGCATTCGACACGGTCGATGGCGAGTTCCGCACACCGCAGGCCGAACTACGGGATGCCCTTCAAGGCGGCGGTGCACTGTTGCTGAGCAACCCTCATAACCCACTGGGCAAGGTATTCGGTCGCGACGAACTCAAGGCGGTGGCGGATATTTGTGTCGAGCAGGACGCCTGGATCATCTCCGACGAAATCCATGCCGAGCTATGCTTCGATGGCCGCGTGCACATCCCCACCGCCAGCCTGGGCGCGGACATTGCCGAACGCACCATCACCCTGATGTCCGCCAGCAAGGCCTATAACATCGCGGGGCTGAAAACCTCCTTCGCCATTATCCAGAACGCCAAGCTGCGCGAGCGGGTCAACGGCGCCAGGGCCGGCATGGTCGACAGTGTGAACGCCCTTGGCCTGGAGGCCACCCGCGCCGCGTACAGCGAAGCGGGACCGTGGCTGGAGGCCTTGAAGCAGTATTTGCAGGCCAATCGTGATTACCTGGTCGAGGCGGTGAAGACCCGCTTGCCGGGCATCACCATGACCGTGCCGCAGGGAACGTACCTGGCGTGGCTGGATTGCTCCGGATTGGGGTTGGACGACCCACAGGGCTTTTTCCTGAAGCAAGCCAAGGTCGGCCTGAGCGCCGGGCTGGATTTCGGCGACGACGCGGGGCAGTTCGTGCGGCTGAACTTCGGCTGCCCACGGGCGTTGCTGGAGGAAGGGATTGCGCGGATGGAGCGTAGCCTGAAATCCCGAACCTGACCGGATCCCCTGTGGCGAGGGAGCTTGCTCCCGCTGGGCTGCGAGCGGCCCCAAAACCTTGCGGTCGCTGCGCCCGAAGCGTCGGACCGACCGAGCGGGAGCAAGCTCCCTCGCCACAAAAGCCTCCACCACCGGCCATGCCGAAGTCAGTCATGCATATCCGGCGTATGCACAAAACACAGCTTGTTTCCCTCCGGATCCCGGCAATAGGCGCCGAAGTAATCCTTCGAATATTGGGGCCTCGGGCCCGGCTCGCCTTCGTCGAAACCTCCCATGTCCATCGCCATCTTCCAGGCTTCGCGTACGGCTTGCTGTGATTCAGCGGCAAAGCTGACCTGCATCCCATTGCCCCAGGTCGCCGGCAGCCCGTTGATGGGCACCTGGACGAACACCTGCGGCCAATGCCTGCCGGGCTGATGCCAGCCCTCGCCGGGTGGGCCAGAGTCGTCCTCGCTGTCCATGCGCACCAGGCCAAGGCAGCCCAGGACCGCATCATAAAACGCGACCATCTTCGGTAGGTCGCGCGCGCCGATCTGTATATGACTGAACATGCCCTTCTCCTTCTGAGACCTTATTCGATTGGAAAAGGCGGCTTCGCCCACGTTCACCTTAATCGGTGATCGGTCGATGAAACGCTCGTGGTCACGCTTATCGACCGACAGGAAAATCCGACCGAACTCCGGCCAAAACCCCAGGGTCCACCCTCCATCGCAACCACTGGAAATGGAGAACGAAAATGGCCGATTACCCAACCCCACCCTTCCCTAAGCAAAACCAACCCGTACCTGGCAGCCAGCAGAAAATGGACCCTTATCCAGACTGCGGCGAACAGAGTTACAAAGGTTCAGGACGCCTGGCGAACAAGATCGCCCTGATCACCGGCGCCGACAGCGGCATCGGGCGCGCCGTGGCGATTGCCTTCGCCCGTGAAGGCGCGGACGTGGCCATTTCCTACCTGAACGAACACGAAGATGCCAAGGAAACCGCGCGCTGGGTTGAACAGGCCGGTCGCCAGTGCCTGTTGCTGCCGGGCGATCTTGCCGACAAGGCCCAGTGTCGCAAGGTTGTCGATGAAACCGTGGCGCGCTTCGGGCGTATCGATGTCCTGGTCAACAACGCCGCGTTCCAGATGACCCATGAAACCCTCGAAGAAATTCCCGATGAAGAATGGGTGCGCACGTTCGATATCAACATCACGGCGATGTTCAGGATCTGCCAGGCCGCGGTGCCGCACATGAAGGCCGGAGGCTCGATCATCAACACCACATCGGTCAACTCCGACATGCCCAAGCCGACGCTGCTGGCCTATGCTACGACCAAGGGCGCCATTGCCAACTTTACCGGCGGTCTGGCCCAGATGCTCGGGCCCAAGGGTATTCGCGTGAACAGTGTTGCGCCGGGGCCGATCTGGACGCCGCTGATCGTCGCCACCATGCCCGAGGAAGAAGTGCAGAATTTCGGTTCCCAGACGCCGCTGGGCCGCCCCGGCCAACCGGTGGAAGTGGCGCCGATCTTCGTGCTGCTGGCGTCGGATGAGTCCAGCTACATCTCCGGCTCGCGGTATGCGGTGACAGGGGGCAAGCCGATCCTGTAAGCGCAGGCACATATTCCGTGGCGAGGGAGCTTGCTCCCTCGCCACGGAAAGCGCCCTTCGGATCACTCCTTGGCAATCACCGAAATCTTCCCGTTGCGCTCGATGATCGCGAATTTGATCTGGTCCAGGGTCTCGATGCCCTGGCTTGAGCGTGCCGCTTCCATGATGTCCGCTTCAACCAGCCGCGCGTGGCGCATACGGCCCTGGAGGATGCGCCCGTCCTCGACGATGATGGTCGGGCCGCCGTCGATGAGCCGGGACACCCAGTCGGAGCGCAGCTTGAGCAACGAAAATCCGACATCAATGGCGATCAGCGTGACGATGACCATGAACGAGTTGGTCATCGAAAAGTCATCCCCCAGCAGCGCTTGCTGGGTCGCCTCGCCAATGATCATCAAGAGCACGAAATCGAACGTGGTGATTTCCGCCAACGAACGACGCCCGGCGATCTTGAACAACACCATCAGCACCGCATACATCGCGGCGGCTCGCAGTACCGAATCCATATGTCACCTAAGGAAAGATGAATTGACTGAACGTGACCACGGCGCCGTTGGGCGTTGCGATGCGGCTCTGGTACGTGCCGAGGCCTTCGCTGAGCAATGACAGGTGCAGGTTCGCCTGCCCCTGACCATCCGCCTGGAGCCAGAGCTTCATGCCCGGACCCGCGGCGGCCGAGCGCATGGGCGTAGGTTGCACGCTTTGCACGTCGAATCCCTCCAGCCAGTCGCCCCCGAGCTCGATTTCCAGCACTGCATTGGGTGCTCCCTTCAAGCGCACGATCACGGGATTGGTCGAGCCGTTGCGATGGAACCTCTCGTATTCGACCCCGATGCTGCCGTCAGCACTGTGAATCTCGCTATTGCTCAGTGGCCCATGGGAAAACAGCCCGAGCAACGTCAACAAGACCAGCAGCACCAACGCATACCAACCCACCCGTTCGAAACGCCAGACCTTGTGCTGGAACGCCATGTCCTCGCATACCGGGTACTGGCGACTGCGATGATCGTCCTGTTCGCATTGGTCGGTCATGGGGTCCTCCTATCGACGTTCACCCGCCATGGCGCGCCGGTGATAGCTGGGCAATTGCTGCAAGGCGTATTCACTGGATAACCGTTGCACCTGGCGCCGATCGCCGAAAAAACGCTCTCGGCGGCTGAACAGCGCGCGCTGCCCGTTCAATTCGAACGCCCAGGCAAAACACACCGTGCCGGCGGGAATACCGTCCTTGTCGTCGGGCCCGAGCAGGCCGGTGGTGGCCACCGCCACGTTGGCGTTGGCGTCGCGCAATGCGCCAAAAGCCATTTCCTCGGCGACTTCGCGGCTGGTCAGGTTGAAGGTATCGATGGTCCGCGGCTTGACACCCAGCAGCCGCTGCTTGGCTTCGGGGGAATACACCACGTAACCGCTTTCGATCAGCGAACCGCTGCCCGGCACTTCGGCCAACAGCGTGACGATAAGCCCTGCGGTGCAGGACTCGGCAGTGGTCAGGCGCAACTCATGTTCACGCATGTACTCGATCAGGGAATGGGCAACAGTCATGGCATACAGTCCTTCATGGATGCTGATGGGTTGACCCCCGCCGCCTCGAATCATTCCCTTTATCGCGCCGTCGCGCCAAGCGGTCAAATAAATGAAACCCCTGGTCATTCCTGTACCTCATAACGGTATGAGCCTCATGCAGAGGCTGTCTTGATCAGGAGGTCGTTATGTCCGTGCTTTTCGTCAAACTGTTCACCCATCCGGAATTCGCCTGGGGGGACATTCGCGAGCAGGAACAGGCCCATCCCCACCATTACCTGGCGCATCTTCTGTTGCTCGCACTGATTCCGGCGGTATGCCTGTTCGTCGGTACCACTTGGACCGGTTGGAGTCTGGCCGAAAACGAAACCGTGCGACTCAGCCACGCCAGTGCGCTGCAGCTGTGCGTCTTGCTGTATGTGACCATCGTTGTCGGCGTAACGTTGATGGGGCTGTTCATCCGCTGGATGTCGCGCACCTTCGAGGCCCGGCCAACCGTCAACCAATGCATCGGTTTCGCTGCCTACACCGCGACCCCCTACTTCCTGGCCGGAATATTCGGCGTGTACCCCAGCCGATGGCTGGCAGTGGCCGTCCTGCTGGCGGCTTCGGTGTACTCGACTTTCCTGCTGTTCGTCGGCCTGCCTAAGTTCATGGGTTTGAAGAAGGAACAGGGCCTACTGTATTCGGCCAGTGTCTGGGGCGTCGGCCTGCTGGTGCTGGTCACGATTCTGGTGGAGATGATCCTGCTGTGGTTCAACTATTTGCAGCCGGAGTATTTGCGGGTTCCGGTAGGCTGAACGGGTTTTGAGGTACACAATAACGGTGGCGGCGGTGTTGCGAAGCGTCAATTTCGCAATGTTCGTGTAACACGACTATCCTGCGGCTTTGCATCCTGAAATCGAGTCGGCAGCGCTGGACCGCCCCGCCGCCCTTTAAGGCCTAACCTAATATGTCATCTCCAAGCAAACGCTCTCCCAACGTTCCACAACGAAAGGAGCTGAGCCCCAGTCACCTGGATTTCGCCGTCGTGGGCATCGGCGCCTCGGCGGGTGGGTTGCAAGCCATCAAGCAGTTTTTCGAGCACATGCCCAAGGACAACGGCATGGCGTTCGTGATCGTACTTCACTTGGCGCCGGATCATCAGAGCATCGCCGACAAGATCATCCAGGAATCCACCAAGATGCCTGTATTGCAGGTGACCGAGGCGGTGCCGATCGAGAAGAACCATGTCTATGTGATTTCCCCGGCCCATCATTTATCGATGAACGACGGGTATCTGAAGGTTACCCCGGCCGAACCGCGCCAGGGTGGGCACGTGGCGATCGACCTGTTTTTCCGTGACCTGGCCGATGTGCACAAGGACCGCGCGTTTTGCCTGGTGCTGTCGGGCACCGGTTCCGACGGTGCCGTGGGTCTGTCAAGAATCAAGGAGCAAGGGGGGGTGACCCTCGCTCAGTCGCCCCAGGACGCCGAATTCGATGGCATGCCACAGGCGGCCATCGACACCCAGATGGTCGATCTGGTGCTACCGGTGGCGGAAATGCCGCAAAAACTCCTGGAGCTGTGGCAAAACTCCCAGGCCATCCGCCTGCCGACCGCCAACGACCCTGAGATACATGCCCAGCCGCCGACATCCGAGCGAGAAGCCGTTGCCGCCGAGCAATCGCTGCACGACATCCTGGTGCAGCTGCGGGCAGGCACCGGCCATGACTTCAAGCATTACAAACGGGCCACCGTGCTGCGGCGTATCGAACGACGCATGCAAGTCACCGCCCAACCGGACCTCAACGCCTACTACAGCTATCTGCAGAATCATCCGGAGGAAACCAAGGCCCTGCTCGGTGACCTGCTGATCGGTGTGACCAACTTCTTCCGGGACCGTGAGGCCTTCGAAGCCCTGGAGCGCGACGTACTGCCCAACCTGCTCAAGCCGGTGGAACCGGGCAGCGTCCCGCCGGAGGAAATCAGGGTCTGGTCGGCCGGCTGCTCGACCGGCGAGGAAGCCTACACCCTGGCGATGTTGATCAGCGATCAACTGCAACACGACGCCAGCAACGCCAAGCTGCAGATATTCGCCACCGACATCGATGAGCGGGCAATAACCGTGGGCCGCAGCGGGGGCTACCCCGAAGCGATCATCACCGACGTGCCGCCCACCCGCCTGCGCCAGTACTTCGTCAAGGAAAACTCGACATTCCGTGTGCGCAAGGAAGTCCGCGAACGGGTGCTGTTCGCCAAGCACAGCCTACTCTCGGACCCGCCGTTCTCGCAGATCGACCTGATCGTGTGCCGCAACCTGCTGATCTACCTCGACCGCGAGGTGCAGCGTGAAATCCTGCAAATGTTCCACTTTGCCCTGCGGCCGGGCGGCTATCTGTTCCTCGGCTCTTCGGAATCGGCCGACGCCTGCAGCGAATTGTTCAGCCCGGTGGACAAGCGCAACCGGATCTTCCGCGCCAAGTACGGCACCGCCAGCAGCCGCCGCACACCGACCATGCCCCGTGGCGGTTATGTGCGCAGTACCTCGGCGTTGGTCCCGCCCCAGGTCGCGGTGCCACGCAAAGTCTCGTTCGCCGATATCCACCTGCGCGCCATCGAGCGTGCCGCGCCGCCCAGCATGATTGTCGACAACAATGGCGACATCCTGCACATGATCGAAAGTGCCGGCCGCTACCTGCGCCATGTCGGCGGCGAAATGTCGCGCAACCTGCTGACGCTGATCAATCCGCAACTGCGCCTGGAAATCCGCACGGCGTTGTTTCAGGTCAACCAGAACGGCCAACCGGTCAAGTCACGCCAAGTCAACATGGAACGCGACGGACGGCGTTTCCTGGTGGACCTCCTGGTCCAGCCCTATCGCGACGAACAGTCCGATGGCGACTTTGTGCTCGTCGTCTTCGAAGAGGAAGAAATCGACCCCGTCCAGCAGGTTGCCGCCATTACCAGCCAGACCGAAAACCAGGTGCTTGCCAACCTGGAACGCGAACTCCAACGCACCAAGTCGCACCTGCAGGACACCATCGAGCAGGCAGAAGTCTCCAGCGAAGAGCTCAAGGCTTCCAATGAAGAAATGCAGGCCATCAACGAGGAGTTGCGATCAGCCACCGAGGAGCTGGAGACCAGCAAGGAAGAGCTGCAATCGATCAATGAGGAACTGCTGACGGTCAACTACGAGCTCAAGACCAAGGTGGAGGAAACCGACAAGATCAACGACTACCTCACCAACCTGATCGCCTCCACCGATATTGCCACGGTATTCGTCGACCGCAGCATGCGCATCAAGTGGTTCACGCCTCGGGCCACGGAGATTTTCAGCATGCTGCCGGTGGACACCGGCCGTTCGTTGCTGGACATCACCCATCGGCTGGACTACCCGGACATGGCGGCGGACGCCACCCAGGTATTCGAATCCCTGAACATGATCGAGCGCGAAGTCACTAGCAGCGACGCTCGCTGGTACATTGCCCGGCTGCTGCCATACCGCTCCAGCGAAGATCATATCGACGGCACGGTGCTGACCTTCATCGATATCACCAAGCGTCGCGCGGCCGAAGAAGAGCTGCGCTTGGGCGAGGAACGCATGCGCCTTGTGGCTGAAAGCACCCGCGACTACGCGATTATCCTGTTGGACGAGCACGGCGTGATCACCAGCTGGAACACCGGGGCGGAGCTGATCTTCGGGCATACCAAGAGCGAAGCCGAAGGCAGTTACTACGACTTCGTGTTCACGCCCGAGGACCGCGCCACTGGCGTACCCGAAACAGAATTGAGCACCGCTCGAACCAAAGGCCGTTGCGAAGACGAGCGCTGGCACCAGCGCAAGGATGGCAGCCGCTTCTTCTGCAGCGGCGAAGTCACACTGCTCAGCGGCGAATGTCTGCAGGGTTACGTGAAGATTGCCCGTGACCTCACCGGCCACAAGCGCCTGCACGAGGAACAGACCCAGCGGCTCCTGGAAACCCAGAACTCCAGCCATTTGAAGGATGAGTTCTTCGCCGTCATGTCCCACGAGCTCAAGCACCCGCTGAACCTGATCCAGCTAAACGCCGAATTGCTTCGCCGCCTGCCGGTGACCAAGGCCGCCACCACCGCGGCCCGGGCCGTCAATACCATTTGCGATGCGGTCAACAGCCAGGCACGCATTATTGACGATCTGCTGGACGTGGCCCGTGTCCGCACCGGCAAGCTCAAGCTCAAGCGCCAAGCCGTCGATCTGGCGCGGGTGCTGCAAGACATCTACACCGTGGTGATCAACGACAATCATCCCAACAAGGTCACTCTGGACCTGCCCGAGGGTTCCAATGGAGAACTGATCGTCAATGCCGACCCGACCCGGCTGGAACAGATCATCTGGAACCTGGTGAACAACGCGCTGAAATTCACCCCTAGCGGCGGCCGCGTGCAACTGGTCGCCAGCCACGACGACCATATGGCGCGCCTGGACGTAAAGGATTCCGGCGTGGGTATCGCGGCGGAGCACCTGAGCGAAGTGTTCGACCTGTTCGGCCAGGCCGAGACCCAACACGCGACACACCAGCGCGAAGGCCTGGGGATCGGCCTGTCACTGGTCCGGCAATTGACCGAAGCCCACGGCGGCAGCGTCGAGGTCAAGTCCGAGGGGCTGGGGAAAGGTTGCACCTTCACGATTCGCCTGCCCCTGAGCAATGCCGCGATCGTGCCCAAACCGCAGGCTTGCGAGGAACAGTCGGGACGCCTGAGCGGCCTGACGGTGTTGCTGGTGGACGACTCCCCGGACGTGCTCGATACCCTCAAGTTGCTGCTGGAAATGGAAGACGCCAACGTGGTCGCTTTCGACCAGCCGCTGCAAGCCTTGCAGGCCGCCAAGGACGCCCGTTTCGACGTGGTGATCTCCGATCTGGGCATGCCGGTGATGAATGGCCATGAATTGATGCAGGCGCTGCGCGAGCTGCCTCACATCAAACACATCCCGGCCATCGCCCTGACGGGCTACGGTGCGTCCATCGACCTGCATAAATCACAACAATCGGGCTTCGACCAGCACATCGGCAAGCCGGTGTCCTATGACGAGTTGATTGAAACGATCGAGCAGTTGCGGCGTTCGCGGGTTTACTAGCTGGGGCTGGCTAGAACAGCCTCTGTAGCGGGGGTGCTTGCTCCCTCACCACAGAGGCGGGTTATTTTTAGCTACTCATTGCCTCGCCAAAAAAGCGAGGCCGATCAAGCTACTTCGCAGTCTTCTTCATCCCAATCCGCCGCCGCATGTCGGCGGTGATGCTCTGGCGGGTCTTGGGCAAGTCAGCCCAAGGCTCATGCCCCACCTCCGCCAGCCGCTCGTGGACGTTGTTCACGTTCCAAAGGTTGGCGCCCTTGAGCTCGGCCACTTCTTCCCGGTAGATGGGCACCGACACCGGCAGCCCTTCCCTGGTACGCACTGCGTAGGCACAAATGGTGGTTGCGCCCAAACCGTTGCGCAGGTAATCGATGAAGATCCGCCCTACCCGGTTCTTGGGACCCGACACTGCCGAGAAGCGATCGGGCAACAGCTTGGCCATGTGGCTGACGATGGCATGGCTGAAGCCTTTCACCTCATCCCAGCCCAACTTGCGAGTAATCGGCACGACAATGTGGATGCCCTTGCCGCCGCTGGTCTTTAGAAACGCCTTCAGGCCCAGCTCATCCAGCACTGACAAAGTCAATTGCGTGGCTTCCACCATGCTTTTCCACGGCAGCGCCGGGTCCGGGTCAAGGTCGAGGACGAAGCGGTCAGGCTTGTCCAGATCGGCAGAAGTCCCGTTCCAGGTGTGCAGCTCCACGGTACTCATCTGTACCGCGCCGATCAGCGCTTCGGCGTTGTTGATGATCATCACTGGTTGCCCGGTCAGGTCCTTGTCCAGGCTGGTGATGCCGGGAATTGCCAGGCGCTCGGGGTTCTTCTGGAAGAACAACTCGCCGGCGATGCCATCCGGCGCCCGTACCAGCGCCACCGGGCGATCGGCCAGCTCCGGCAGGATAAAATCAGCAACGCTGGCGTAATACTCGGCGAGTTGCATCTTCGTGGTGCCGCTGCTCGCGTCGATAATCCGATCCGGATGGGTAATGCGGACCTTGCCTTCCAAGGTTGGCGACTGCGTGGTCTTGGCCGTGGTCTTGGCCGTGGCCGTGGCCGTGGCCTTGGATTTGGATTTGGCTTTCGGCTCGGCCGGCGCCGGTTCAGCATTGTCCTTGGCCGCCGCTTTTTTCACGGTTTTGGGCAATTCCTGGGTAATCGCCTTTGCCGGTTTGTCATTGCGCAGGCCATGGAACACGGCATGGCGTACCGAGCCTTCCTTGGTCATTTCGGCAAACGCCACTTCCGCCAGCAACTCCGGTTTTAGCCAGTGCACACCCTTGGCGTCATACCCTGTGGGCGGATTGACCACGGCGGCCTTTTTGGTTTCCAGGGGCAACAGCTGCTGATGGATGCTTTTGAGCGTGGTTTCGTTGAAACCGGTGCCAACCTTGCCGGCATAGCGCAGCTCGCCGCTGTCGACGTCATGCAGGCCCAGTAACAAGGCGCCAAACGCGCTGCGGGCGCCCTTCGGCTCGCTGAAGCCGACCACGACGAATTCCTGGCGGTTCTTGCACTTGAGCTTGATCCAGTCGCTGCTGCGCCGGGACACATAGGCGCTGCCCTGGCGCTTGCCGATCAGCCCTTCCATGCGCATCTGGCAGGCACTGTTGAGCAATGCTTGCGGGGTTTCTTCGAAGGAGTCGGAGTAACGCAGCAAGGGATCTTCGTTGGGTTCCAGCACCGCAGCCAACGCCGCCCGGCGCTCCTCCACCGGCACTTTGCGCAAGTCCATGCCGTTGAGGTACGGCAGGTCGAACAGGTAATAAGCGATCTTGCCACTGCTGCCAGCGTCGAAGGCGTTTTGCAGGGCTTGGAAGTCCGGCACGCCTTGCTCGTCGGCGACGACCATTTCACCGTCCAGCCAGGCTGATTCCAACCCCAGCCCCGCCAGAGCCTCGGCCTGTTTCGGCAGTTTGTGGGTCCAGTCATGGCCGTTGCGGGTAATCAAGCGCACGTCGCCATTATCGATGCGCGCCATGACGCGGTAGCCGTCGAACTTGATTTCGTAGAGCCATTCGCCATCGGGTGCGCTTTCCACCAGGGTCGCCAGTTCCGGCTTGAGGGTCTCGGGGATGGGCCCGGCCACGGCGCCGCTGAGGGTGGTCTTGCCGCTCTTTTTGGATGGCTTCGCCTTGGCGGGTTTTTCCGGCTGCTTTACAGCCTTGGCGGCGGCCGCCTTGCCCCGCCGCTTGGGCACGATGGTGCGGTCACTGAGCACGCTGTCGGGCTCGGCCTGCACCACGTCGTACTCGCTTTCCGGCCGGGCGGCGTCATCTTGATGCTTGATCAGAAACCATTGTTCCTGCTTGCCCGGCATATGGGTGCGCACCAGGTTCCACAGCCCCGCGAGCTTTTCCCCCCGCAGCTCGAACTTGAGCCGGCCTTTTTCGTAGGCTTCGTGCACGTCACCCTGTGGAATCCACACGCCCCGGTCCCAGACGATGACGTCGCCCGCGCCGTAGTGCCCCTCCGGGATACTGCCCTCGAACGTCGCGTAATCGATGGGATGGTCTTCAACGTGAACCGCCAGGCGCTTGACCTTCGGGTCCAGGGACGGCCCCTTGGGCACCGCCCAGCTCTTGAGCGCGCCATCCAGCTCCAGGCGAAAGTCGTAATGCAGCCGCGTCGCATCGTGCTTCTGTATGCAGTACTGCAACGCGTGGGTGGTTTTTGCCGATTTGCGAGAGCGCTTCGCCGACGGCTCCGGGGTGGCGCCGAAATCGCGCATGCGGTTGTAGTCGTCGAGGGTTTTGCTGGTCATTGGCCACCTGCAACTTGCGCGAGGGTGGGATCGGCCACCGGCAAACCGGCGGTTTCCGACAACAGCTGATCGACCACCCGGCCCAGGGCCTCTTCGGTCGTATCGCCCAGCAGCAGGCCTTGCTCGTAGAGGACCACTTGTCGATCAGCGCTGGTGCCCTCCTGGATGATCCGGCGCGCTTGCTTGAACACATCCTGCACGCCCAGCGCCGTCGCGGTGTCGCCGAAGGTCTGCTCGGCCAGGTTCAGCCACTCGCCAATCAGCATCGGCTGCTCCTGGCCTTCGACAATAAATTCCGCGAGGATGCCGTGGCGCTTGGCCCGATAGCGGTTTTCCTTGAGGATCCAGTGGGACATCAAGCTGTAGTGGGCGCCTGGCTTGGGCTGGGCGACGGCGTGGGCAATCATCAGTCGAAACAGCGAGACGAGGCACAGCACATCTTCGGTCCGCGGGCAGGCATCGCAGATACGCAGCTCCAGGGTCGGATAGTGCGAGGAAGGCCTGACCACCCACCAGCAATCGCTGGGCTGGCGGATGGAGCTGGTGCGGGTGAGCATGTCCACGTAGCCATTGAAGGCTGATTCGTCCTCGAAGAATTCCGGCACGCCCATCCGCGGCCATTCATCGCAGGCCACTTGCCTATAACTGCTGAAGCCACTGTAGGCGCCGTTCCAGAACGGCGATGACGCGCTGAGCGCCAACAGCATCGGCAGCCAGGGCAGCACCTCATTCATCACCTTGACCCGGTCATGATCGCCCGGCACTTCCACATGTATGTGCAGGCCCGACAGGACGCTGCGGCGCGCCACGCGCTGGTAGTCGTCGAACAACTGCTGGAAGTGCAGCTCGTCGGTGGGTTGCAAGCCAACGGTCGCCATTGGATGGGATCCTGCGCTCAGCAATCCCAGGCCATGGGGCGCCAAGCGCTGAGTCAGGCCGTTACGCACCTGGGCCAGGTAATCGGCCGCCTCGGCCAGGCTGCGGAAGATGGGCGAAGCCATTTCCACCTGGCTCTGGAACATTTCATGGGCGAAGTGCTTGCCCAGCTCTTCCCGGCACGCCGTCACCGCCGCCGCCGACGGTTGATCGGGCATGCGGCGGGTTTGCAGGTCGGTGATGAAATATTCCTCTTCAATGCCGAACTTCAGACGCCTGTTCATCGATATTCCCTCCGATACCCGCACCCGTGCGGGTGACAACCAACGCCACCACGGCGATCCGTTCCACGTCCTGATAACCGGGTGTCAGCAGTTCCTCGCCAAACACATCCGGGTCCAATTCCCTGTAGGTCCAGGCGAACTGCGGTGAATCGCGCCAAGGGCCCAGAGCCTCCAGAAACGGATCACGACCGTCGACCATCGCCACGCCGGTGTAGAGCACCAGCGAACCGCCGGGTGTCAGCCGTGGCAATGCCTGTTCGACGATACGCAGCGACAATCCCGCGCCCAGCGTTCCGCCGCCATGGCGATAAGCACGCTCGGCGGGGTCGGCCATATACGGGGGGTTGGCGACGATCAGGTCGAAGTCGCCCTCGACGTCCTTGAGCACGTCGCTGCGGGCGATCTCGACATTTGCCACCTCGGCCAGCGCCGCGTTGACGGCGCACAGCCGCAAGGCCATCGGGTTGATGTCGATGGCCAGTACCTGGGCTTCGCGTCGGGCGCGGGCAATCACCATCGCCCCGACACCGGCGCCGCAGCCAATGTCCACCGCGCGATGCACGGCCGTGAAGTTCTGTTGCAGATGGGTATGGATCAGGTGCGCGAAACGGTAGCTGTCGGGGCCGAAGAACACTGCGTCGTTGGCCTGGGTCGGAAATTGCGAATGGGCGAACAGCATGCCGTCCAAGCTTGACCAGCGCACGCGGCTGCGCAGCAGGCCGTCGTGTTCTTCCAACACTGCTGCTTCTTGCAATTGACGCTGCTCGTCGGCGGAAATAAGCCCCGGCGCGAAGGGCCTGGACCAGCCGAAAACATCCCGCAAGGTCTTGGAGCGCTCGTTGCCTGGCCGCTGGTTGACGCGCTCGTGAGTAAGCGGCGTTGGGGTGATGAAACGGTAGCCGTCAGCGTGCAGGCGGCGACCTAGCTGCAGCAGGGCCAGGTCGGGTTCGGACAGGCGGTCTTCCTGATTCATGCAGGGCTCCTAGCGAAGGGCGGATTTGAGTTCGATGAACCGGCGGGTCGCCAACAACCCGGCCGGGTGGCTGTGGCAGCGGGCCGAGAGCCAGGGCATCAGAATTTGCATCTGCTCATCGGGGGCCTTGCCCCGCAGCGTTTGCTGCAGGTTCTGCACATCCGGGTCTTGGGCCGGTGCCGGCGATTCATGGGCCGCGCCATGATTGCGGCGGGCGCCGGGACGACCGCGCTGGTCCAGCCAGTCGCCGGCAATCCAGTCATGCAGCAGCTGTTTTTCGTAAGGGCTGAAAACCCCGAACATCGCCGCGCCCGGGCCTTCGATCAGGGTCCAGAAACGGCTGTTCTGGGGATCTTCATGGCGTCGGATCCAGCCTTTGCCTTGCATGGCCTTGAGGAAACCCTCCAACTGCCCCGGTTCCGCCAGCCATTGGTTGACGGTCTTGCCTTCGAACTTGCAGTAATCGGAATGCATGTGCTGGCCGAACGGGCGCTTGCGCTCAAGCATGTCCAGGACTTCGCGCTCAAGGTCGAACGACTCGATGACCGCCCGGCTGCCCTGCCCCAGGTCGTTGAGGCGATAGCCCAGTGTGACCCGGCGCCAGAACGACTCGCGGTCAGCTTCCATCGGCATCAGTTGTTGCAACGCTTGCACGGCTTTGTGGGCGTGCCCGGTGCTGGCGTTGTCGATGGTCACGTGAAGCGTGAAGTAATACGGGTCGATGTCCAGCTCGCTCAGCTCATAGGCGCTGATCAGCAAATGCAGGGGCAGTTGCTCATAACCCAGGTTGTAACCGATGACCTCGGGCAGGTATTCGTCGCCGGCATAGCCCAGGGCCAATTGAACAGCACCTTGCAGGTAGCGCTCGTCATCGATGTCGGGCATGTCCTGTAAGCCGTGTTCGGCCAACAGCTTGCGGTAGAGCACGACATGGTTCTGGGCCGGAACGCCATCCCCAAGCTCTTCCAGATAGGTGCACAGCAGCCCCTCGAAGCGATGGTCATGCCAGTGTTTGAGCACACCGTACAGCCAGGCGCCGTCCACGAGCTTAGTCGGCGCCACGGCCTGGATAAAATACAGGGCATGGGCCTTGGTCTGGAAAAACTCCCGACCGCCGCCGCTTTTGCGCCGTTCCAGGTAGTCGGCATATTGCCGGGCCACGCCGGCGCTGTGCTGTTCTACCCAGGCAAGCAACGCGCCAGGGTCGTCAGGCATTTCTTGAGGCAATGCGCTCGCTTGTTCGAGACACGGTTGCAGGAAGGCCTGGGCAACCGCTTGTTTGTCGGCATCGTCGGCGCCTTGCAACAGCCGCTCGTAACACTGGCGAACGTTACCAGCACTTGTGAATGGCTGCGCGGTGGCAGGCCTGGATTGGAGGGGTGTCAGCGCAGTCATATAGGCCTCTTGGGTTCTTGGCTGGACGCTCGAATCGGCACGTCTCTTCCTTTGCAGAGCCTCGCGCAGGGCAAAAAATTCCCCTGGATCGAAAAGCGCCCGGATAAACGGAATCGCCCTGATATGCGGCGGAACCCTCGCTTCGCTATCGCCCTCGAACGTTGGACAGGCGCCTTTTCATTACCCAAGGAGCAATCATGATCTTTACCGTGTGGGTAGCCGTACTCGGCGCTGTCTTGCTGACCTTGGCCCTGACCTCCTCCTACCTGCGCTGGATGCCCGTCACCACCTCCGCCGTGTGCCTGGCGCTGGGCGTCGCCATCGGGCCGGCTGGGCTGGGGCTGCTAAGGCTCGATGTCAATGACTCGTCCGGGTGGATGGAGCACCTGACCGAAGTCGCCGTCGTGTTTTCGCTGTTCGTCAGCGGTCTCAAGCTGCGCCTGCCCCTCAAGAACCGCAGCTGGCGCGTGGCTTACGGGCTCGCCGGACCGGTGATGATCCTGACGATCGTCGGGCTCTGCCTGGCGCTGCATTACCTGTTTGGCCTCGGTTGGGGCATGTCGATGCTGATCGGCGCGATACTGGCGCCGACCGACCCGGTGCTCGCGGCCCTGGTGCAGGTCAACGATGCCCGCGACGACGACCGGGTGCGGTTCGGGCTGTCCGGTGAAGCCGGGCTGAACGATGGCACGGCGTTTCCCTTCGTCATCCTTGGCTTGCTCATGCTGAGCGAGGAAGGCAGCGGATTCCTCGGCGAATGGGCGTTGCGGGACGTCCTGTGGGCGGTGCCGGCGGGTTTGTTGGTGGGCTACTGGCTGGGGCGCGGCATCGGCGGGCTGACGTTGTCGATGCGTATCAAGAATGCCGACAGCACCTTGTCACCCAATGACTATCTGGCCCTGGCCCTGATCGCCCTCGCCTACGTGGCGGCAGAAGCGATCCACGGCTACGGTTTCCTGTCGGTGTTCGCCGCTGGCCTGGGGCTGCGCCAGGCCGAGGTCGAGTCCACCGACGAACACTCGCCACCGGCAGAACACCTGGTACAGCCGGTGGTGGGCCACGAAACGGTCGAGCCTCAGCAGGCGGTGGTCGGCGACACCCAGGCCTTGGACGACGGCCAAGTGGCGGCTGGCGTGATGATGAGCGACATGCTGGCGTTCGGCAGCCTGGTGGAGCGTTCCATGGAGGTTTTCCTGGTGACACTGCTGGGCGTCGTCCTTGCCACTCATTGGGATTGGCGGGCCCTCGCCGTCGGCGCCCTGTTATTCGCGGTCATTCGCCCGTTGAGTGTGTGGGTGATGCCCTGGGGGCGGTTGCTGGACCATCCGCAACGGCTGTTGATCGGCTGGTTCGGTATCCGCGGGATCGGCAGCCTGTTTTATCTGTTCTACGCCTTGAATCACGACGTGCAATCGGAAGTGGCGCAGCAGTGCATCAACCTCACGCTGTCGGTGGTGGCGCTGAGCATCCTTGTCCACGGTGTCACCACCCAACCCGCCCTGGCGTGGTATGAGCGCCGCAAAGACGGTCGCGCGGGCTAGCCGCCCGGATCGGTCACTTGGATAAACACCGAGTAAATGCCCAACAGCACCCAGAACGCTGCGAATATCCACGGCGTGCGCACCGAAAACAGCAGCGATTTACGGTAGCCCTTATGGGTCGACTCTCGCTCGCTGAACAGCGGCGATTCGTCGTAGGCCAGCCCCATCAGCGGCTCGCTGCGCAGCAATTCGCTTTGTTTGAAATGCCAGTGGTCGATGATGTCGTAGGCGGCCCGAATGCCCGGCCATGCATTGAGGGAACTCAAGACGCCGAGCAACGCCAAAAATGGCGGCACGATCAGTGTGAAGAGCTTGCCCCACTCCGGGTTCAGATTGGCCATGCAGGATGCAAACGCGATCACCAGGAATGACTGGGCGGTCAGGTAGGCGTCGGTGCGATTGGCCAGAATGCTGGTTTCGTACTGGATTTCCCGACGATAAAAGTCCAGCCGCTCCTTGGGCGAGCCGAACATTTTGGCGTTGTGTTCGGTCAGTTCTTCTTCAGGGGTCAGACGGGTGAGGATTCTGGGCATTGCTCAGGTTTTCCCTCGGTTTGATTGGGGTACATCTAGAAGGATGAGAGCCGGGCAAGTTCAAGCCGATGGACCAAAGGTCAACGAAACGCTGCTGCACCGCCGGGGTCTTTAAAGGATTGAAGGCAAGAGGAAAAAAGCGTGGATTATCTTGGATGGGTGCAATGGCCAGCAATGGCGATCACGGTATTGGCGGCATGGTTGATCGGATCGCGCCAGCCCCGTCGGCGAGTGGCGGGCTTCAGTTGTTTTATTCTCAGCAATATCCTGTGGGTCATTTGGGGCTTGCACACGGATGCCTACGCGCTGATCGTCTTGCAGTTCTGCCTGTGCGCGATGAACCTGCGGGGCTTCAAGAAAAATACCCAATGACACACCATCTGATCGTGGCGAGGGGTTTTGATCCCCTCGCCACAGCGGTCGCACATGACGACTTGGCGGTTTAACCCATCGTCTGCCCGATGATCTGCACCAGGTCGATCTGCTTGAATGGCTTGGTCAAACGCGGCAATTGCGTTGCAAACCCTTCCAGGCGCTCGGCGTAACCAGTGGCGAGGATAACCGGCAGGGTCGGTTGGCGCTCGCGCAGCAATCTGGCCAGCTGCGCGCCATCCATCTGGGGCATGGCCATGTCAGTGATCACCAGGTCGATCCCTTCATTGCGCTCGAACAGCTCCAGCGCTTGGGCGCCAGACAACGCGCAGAAGACCCGATGCCCCAAGTCTTCGATCAGCAAACGGGTGCTGGTCAGCACCAGGCTGTCATCGTCCACCACCAGCACCGTCAGTTTCTGGACGTGTTGCGTTGGTATCTCGGTGGCGGGTGGCTTGTCCCTGACCGAATCGTCGGCCACTGGCAACCACAGCTCGGCACTGGTGCCGACGCCTTTCTCGCTTTTGAGAATCAGCCGGCCGCCCAGCTGCTCGGCCAGGCCATGCACCATGGACAGACCCAGGCCAGTGCCTTTGCCGACGCCCTTGGTGGTGAAAAAAGGATCCACCGCCGAAGCCAGCGTCTCCTCGTCCATGCCCTCGCCTTCATCGCTGATGGTCAGGCAGATGTAGCGTCCGGTCGCCAGCGGCTTGCTTGCCGTCGGAGCATCGCTCCCCTGTCGCTCCTGTGCCTGGATCAAGATCCGGCCGCCCTGGGGCATCGCGTCCCGGGCATTCGTCGCCAGGTTGAGGATCGCCAGTTCCAGTTGGTTGACGTCGGCCAGCACCGGCGACAACGCCTCGTCAAACTGGGTCTGGATGTGTATCGAAGGGCCCATGGAGCTTTGCAGCAAACCGCTGATGCCGTCCACCAGCGCCGACAATTCGACCGGTTCGGCGCTGAGTTTCTGCCGCCGGGCAAACGCGAGCATGCGCTGGGTCAGCGACACGCCGCGCAGCGCGCCCTGGGTGGCGTTGTCCAGCAGTTGGGTCAGCTTCGGCTCGCTGGGCATACGCTTGCGCACGATCTCCAGGTTGCCAAGGATTACCGTCAGCAGATTGTTGAAATCATGGGCGATGCCGCCGGTGAGCTGGCCGATGGCTTGCAATTTCTGGGATTGGAACAACGCCTCGCGAGCCTGTTCAAGGGCCTGCTGCGCTTGGGTGGCATCGGTGATGTCCCGGGTGATCTTGGCAAACCCCAGCAACGTACCGGTATCGCTGCGAATCGCATCGATAACCACGTGGGCCATGAATCGCGTGCCATCCCTGCGCACGCGCCAGCCCTTCTTTTCGAAACGCCCCTCCGTGGCGGCGATGCTCAGAGCGCGCTGCGGCTCCCCGGCTTCGCGGTCTTCAGGGGTGTAGAACATGGAAAAATGCTGGCCGATGGCTTGAGCCGGCAGATAGCCCTTGATGCGCTGGGCACCCTGGTTCCAGTTGGTGACTTGTCCATCCGGATCGAGCATGTAGATGGCATAGTCGGTGACGCTTTGCACCAGCAGGCGAAATTGCTGTTCGCTTTGCTTGAGGGTTTCCTCGGCCATCTTGCGATCGGTCAGGTCACGGGTGATCTTGGCGAAACCGAGCAGCTCGCCGCTCTGGGCGTCGATGATCGGGTCGATCACCACGTGGGACCAGAACAGCGTGCCATCCTTTCGCACTCGCCAGCCTTCGCCTTCGAAGCGTCCTTCGCGCACGGCGGTGTCCAGCGCCCGGTGCGGCAGGCCGGCGGCGCGGTCCTGGTCGGTGTAGAAACGGGAAAAATGCTGGCCCAGGATTTCCGATTCTTCATAACCTTTGAAGCGCCGGGCACCGGAGTTCCAACTGATGATAATGCCCGACGGATCGGTCATGTAGATGGCATAGTCCACCACCGCATCGATCAACAGTCTAAAGCGCTGATCTTCATCGATACGGGCGGTCTTTGGGTTCTTCTCAAGCATGTGGCCGAGGCATCCAAGGGAATTTGGGTGGAGTATGGAACAACTGACCCGCCGGGAAAAACCTGATTTTCGTGGGGCTATAGGCTGTTGGGCTTGTGACAGCGGTGCATCCGCCTAAGAAGAGGCAGGATATGCAGGCGCCATCGCGATCAAGCTCGCTCCCGCAGGTGCCTTGGGATGCTCAGGATTGATTGACCACCACCGTGGCAGCAACTGCTGCACCTTGGCCTCGCCGAAGCGATCGTCGATCAGCATCACCACTCCGCGATCCAGCTGGGTACGGATGACGCGCCCAGCCGCTTGCACGACCTTCTGCAGGCCGGGGTACAAATAAGTGTAGTCGTATCCATCGCCGAAGATCGCCGCCATTCGCTGCTTGATCTGTTCATTGACCGGGTTGAACTGCGCCAGTCCCAAGGTGGCGACGAAGGCGCCGATCAGGCGCGAGCCCGGCAGGTCGATGCCTTCCCCGAACGCCCCGCCCAGCACGGCGAAGCCGATGCCCTGGCCCTGCTCCGTGAATCGCTCGATAAACGCCTGTCGTGGGGCCTCGCCCATGCCGCGCGATTGCGCCCAGGTCTCGACGTGCGGATATCGCTCGGCGAACAGCCCGGCCACCTGCTGTAAATAATCGAAACTGCTGAAGAACGCCAGGTAGTTGCCAGGGCGCTCATCGAACTGGCGGCCCATCAACTCGACGATCGGCTCAAGGGAAGCCTGGCGACGGGCGAACCGGGTGGAAATGCGACTGACCACCTGTACGTCCAATTGTTGGGCCTGGAACGGTGACTCAACGTCGATCGATACCGTGTCCGCCGGCGTACCCAGCAAGTCAGCGTAGTAGCGCCGTGGACTCAGGGTCGCGGAGAACAGCACGCTGCTGCGTGACGCCGTGAACCGGGGCCGCAGGAAACCGGCCGGGACCACGTTGCGCAGGCACAGCGTGGACAGGCTGCGCTGGCGACCGGTTTCTCGCTTATGGATATCGAACAGGAAGTGCTCGTCGAACGACTCCGCCACGCGCCCGAACTGCAAGATGTCGAAATAGAAGGCCTGCAGGCCGCTGTCCAGGCCTTGGGGGTGGTCGTTGAGGTAATCGCCCATGGCCGTGGCGCAGGACCCCAGCGCAAGGAGCAGCTTTTCCGGGGGGCGGCCATAAGCCTGGTAAGCCGCTACCTGTGGTGCGTGCAAGGCATTCCACTGGCGATTGAGCTTTTGCAGGGGTTTCTTCAGGGGCTCGGGCGCGGTTTTGAGCACCGCCGACAAGGTGGCCTGATCCAGGGTCGCGCTGTACATCTGCCGCCCTCGCTCCACCAGGTTGTGGGCTTCGTCCACCAGGGTCGCGACCGCCCAGCCATTGGCCTGGGCAAGGCCGAAAAGCAAGGCGCTGAAATCGAAATAATAGTTGTAGTCTGCCACCACCACGTCGGCCCAGCGGGCCATTTCCTGGCTCAGGTAATACGGGCAGACCTCGTGGTGCAGGGCGATGTCACGCAACGCGGCTTGATCGAGGAGCGTTACCTGGCTCGCCGCTGCCCGGGCCTGGGGCAGGCGGTCATAGAATCCACGGGCCAGCGGGCAGGATTCGCCATGGCAGGCTTTATCCGGATGTTCACAAGCCTTGTCCCGGGCGATCATTTCCAGCACCCGCAGCGGCATCGCGGTCGTGCTGATGGTGAGCAGCCGGGCGGCGTCCAATGCCAGTTTGCGTCCTGGGGTTTTCGCCGTGAGAAAAAACACCTTGTCCAGGCGCTGCGGCGCCAAGGCCTTGAGCATGGGGAACAAGGTGCCAACCGTCTTGCCGATGCCAGTGGGCGCCTGGGCCATCAGGCAACGACCGGTGCTGACGGCCTTGAAAACCGACTCGGCCAGGTGGCGCTGCCCCGGCCTGAAGGTCGCGTGGGGAAAAAGCAGGGCCTGTGCGCCCTGGTTGCGTGCCTGGCGATGGCGCATTTCCTGCTCTGCCCAGGCCAGGAACCGTGCGCATTGCTGCTCGAAAAACGTCTGGAGTTGCGACGCTTCGAAACGCTGGTCCAGGCAGGTTTCCTTCTCGCTGACGATGTCGAAATACACCAAGGCAACGTCAATGCGCGGCAGCTCCAATTTCTGGCACATCAGCCAGGCGTAGATCTTCGCCTGGGCCCAGTGCAGCTGCCGATGGTTGTCCGGTTGCTTGCTGAGGTCGCCGCGGTAGGTCTTTACTTCTTCGAGGCGGTTGGTCGCAGGATCGTAGCCATCGGCCCGGCCCTTGACCTTCAGGCTCTGGTAGGTGCCTTCCAGGCTGACCTCGGCCTGGTAGCCCTCGCTGCGCCGTGATGCCACGGTCCGGTGGCCGACAATCCCTTCCAGCGCGGTGGGTGACGGAGTAAAGCGCAAATCTAGGTCGCCGACCTTGGCGGTGAATTCACACAATGCCCGCACGGCGATGCTGTAGCCCGGCGCCTCGGTCATGCGCCCTGCTCCGCCCATTGCACGTAACAGACAGCCACCGGCATACGGTGCTCATGGCAGAAGTCCAGCCATCGCAGCTGGTTGTCCTGCAGGCGATCGCCAGGGCCTTTGACTTCGATCATGCGGTAGGTCTTGTGCTGCGGCCAGAACTGGATCAGGTCCGGCATGCCCGCGCGGTTGGCCTTGATGTCCAATAGCAAACGACTGAACCAGTGTTTGAGGTGCTCTGACGGCAGACAGTCGAGCGCCTGGTCCAACAGCGCTTCGGACAGCGCCCCCCAGAACACGAAAGGTGATTGCACGCCACATTTTTCTGAATAACGACGGCGGATGGTTTCACGGTAGCGCCCGTCATCCAGCTCGGCGAAGCACGCCGCGAACAGCTCGGCGCGACGGTCGTGAAAGTCCTCGTTGAGCAGGTCCACCGGGCCGCGCTGGAACGGGTGGAAGAACGACCCTGGCAACGGCGCGAAAATCGCCGGCCAGCACAGCAGGCCGAACAGGGAATTGACCAAGCTGTTCTCGACGTAGTGCACCGGCGCGGCGTCGTCATGCAAATGGGCCTGGACGCAATATTCCACCGACAATGCCGGATCGACCCGGGGTAAGTGCAAATCCAGCCGCTCGACGCTCCGGGCCATCGGGCGCGGCACGGGTGGCCCGCCCAGTTTGCGCCGCAGCCGCGGCACGATCCGCAACAGGGCTTGTTGTTCGGCGGCGCTTTGCGGCGACTGCGCCGCGGCTTCGCCCAGGTCAAGAGCCAAGGCATATTCACCGACGCGTTCAAGCACCCGGATCATGCGCAACCGCGCGCCGGGATAGGTGCAATCGCGATAGATGCACAGGGCCGTGGCAAAGTCGCCGATACGTTCAGCGTGCTGGCCGATCTGGAACAACAGCTTGCCCCGACGCTGCTCCAGCCAAGGATTATCCAATTCCAGGGTATTGATCCGGGCGACGATCGCCTCAAGCGCTTCACCGGCTTCGAAGCACTGCTGGCATTCATGCAGGAAAAGACAGGCATCGATGTCCTGCCGGCTGCGCAGCCCCCGGGACTCGACACTGAACTCAACGGCCTCGTAGGTAAAAATACCCAGATCCGCCAGCACGAACTCCGACCAATCCTGGTAGAGATTGCCGAAGAACATCAAACGCAAGCGGTCGCACAGCGCCATGACGGTCAGACTGAACAACCGATCCTGGAGCTGAGGGCACCAGGCGCGAAATGGCTGGGGTTGGCTGAACCCCTCGCTCAACGCCAACAGCCAGTCAGCCTTCTTTGCCTTGGGCTGCTCGATACCATGGCCGAGGCAGAGCAGGATTTCAGGCTTGAGCAACACTTCGAACAATTCTTCCAGGCTCAGCTCAGCCTCTTCCTCCACCCAGCCCAAGGCGATCAGGGGTTGCACCGCCGTGCCGATGTCGCCGATCTCGGGGTAATGCAATTTGCCGTGGCGAAAGTGCCGCCCCTTGCGCATCACCATCCGCACCAGCAGGCCTTGGGCGGCACGCGGCAGTGCGGCGAAATCCTCGATGAAACGTTGTTCCTCGACGCTGAGTACATCGGCGTAGCGTTGCGCCAGCCAGGCGAGCACCCGCTGGAAATTGTTCAGGTAGTAAAAGGGATCGTCGAGGGGGTTGGCTGTCACGGAAAATAGCGCCACGGTGCTTGAAGTACTGGTTATGCGTACAGATAGCAGCTAGTCGCAGCCCAGGCAACTGCAAAAGATGAGCGGTCTCCTATATTTAAAGGGGAAAACCTTCAAGCGGCGATGAACTTTCCTACAACAAGCGGGACCAATGGCGGTTAACTCAGTGATGGCCCGGTCGAATCAGCTGGGCTTCACCCCTATGCATAGAGGTTATGGATATGAACATCAGGTTTCTGGGCCTGCCCTGGGTCGCCGTGGCATTCCTGGCGCTGGCCGGCTGTGCATCACCAACCGTGGTGACGTTGCAGAACGGTACCCAATACTTGACCGAGGACACCCCCAATACCCGCACGGCGGATGGCTTCTACGAATTCGAAGACATTTCAGGCAAGAAAGTCCGCGTTCGTGCCGATGAAGTCGCCACGATTCGCAAGGAAGACTGAACGGATCCCGGGCCCTCCCCTTGGAGGGCCGGCAGGTCTGTCCACCTGTACCGGACCGCCCCCCGCCAGTCCATGGCCCTAGCCTCGCTGGCTTCGCTATATCGGTTTTTTCCCCGAACATATTTCCCGCAGACAGCCCCTCAACCAACGGTGCACGGGGTCAGCATCCATTCGCGGATGCCAGAGCATTGCGACAGTGAATTCAGGAATCGGGACTGGCAGCGCGAAGCTGTGCATGCCGTGGCGCAGGCGCGTGGTGTAGCGCTCCGGCACGCTGGCAATCAAATCGCTGGACCGCGCGAGCCCCAGGGCAGTGGAAAAACCCGGGACGCAAGTCACGATGTCGCGGGATAGATTCAACGCCCCCAAGGCCTCATCGATCGGGCCATGCTCGATTCCGCGCAGGGAAACGCCGACATGCCTGCCGGCCGCGTAACCAGCTACATCCACCTCGGCCCGACTCAGCGGATGCCCCGCACGCACCACGCCTATGATGCGGTCGACGAACAACGCCTGGGTGCGCAGTTCCGGGCGCGTGTCCTCATCGACGACGGCGGTCTCCAGGTCCACGCTGCCCTCGCGCAGCGCCGTGCCGTCCCGGTCGGTCTTCTCGACAAAACGCAACCGTATTCCTGGGGCGTGCTCGCTTAGGTATGCGATCAGGTCGATCGCGAAGTTCTCCACGAATCCTTGGCGGGTGCGCAACGTAAATGTCCGATTGATACGGCGCAAGTCCGGAGCCTGCACCGGACGCAAGGCGGCCTGGGCGCCGTGCACCAACTGGCTGACTTGCTCGCGCAGTTCCATGGCCCGGGGCGTTGGAACCAGGCCGCGCCCCGCCCGGACCAGCAACGGGTCCCCCGTCGCCTGCCGCAACCGCGCCAACGCTCGGCTCATGGCCGAGGCACTTAGCCCCAGCCGCCGGGCCGCACCGGCCACGCTGCCTTCGGACAACAACGCATCCAGGGTGACGAGTAGATTCAGGTCGATTGCAGACATTGGCGGGCCTTTGGCTGGGTTGGATGGCGTCACATGCAGCTATAACCTGCAACTCATGCGTCTTCCGCCATGTTAAGCCTCGACGTACTGTTGTAACAGCAGGTTGCAAACAACGGAGACATGATGAAGCCAGCCAATGCAGAACAAAGCTTGCCAACGACAGCGGCTCACTCGCCGAGTACCCCGGTGCGCTGGGCCCTGACCAGCCTCGCACTCTCGACACTGCTGGCGTCACTGGGTGCCAGCGTAGCCACCGTCGGCTTGCCGGTGCTCGCCGAGGCGTTCGAGGCCTCGTTCGCGCAAGTCCAATGGGTCGTGCTGGCCTACCTGCTCGCGATTACCACGCTGATCGTGAGCGTGGGCAGGCTCGGCGACTTGCTGGGCCGACGCAAGCTGCTGCTGGCAGGCATTGCGCTGTTTACCCTTGCGTCGGCGCTGTGCGCCCTGGCGCCGTCGCTCTGGTGGTTGGTCGCGGCCCGGGCCCTGCAAGGCCTGGGGGCGGCGATCATGATGACCCTGACGCTGGCCCTGGTCGGCGAAACGGTGGAAAAGAGCAGGACTGGCAGCGCCATGGGGCTGCTTGCCACGCTGTCGGCGGTGGGCACCGCCTTGGGCCCGTCCCTGGGCGGCCTGCTGATCACAGGGTTTGGCTGGCACGCACTGTTCTTGATCAACGTGCCCCTGGGCCTGCTGACGCTGCTGTTGGCTTGGCGATTCCTGCCTGTAGTGCCCAGGCCGATTGCCATCGGGCGCTTGCGCTTCGACGGCCTGGGCACGCTGTTGCTCGCCACCGGGCTGGGCGCCTATACCTTGGCGATGACCGTCGGACGCACAAGCTTCGGCTGGCTGAACAGCGGGCTGTTATTGGTAGCGGTTATCAGCGGCGGGCTGTTCGTCCAGGTGCAACGTAGGCTCGACTCGCCACTGATTCCCCTGGCGATGTTCCGCGACCGCCCTTTGGTGTCAGGCCTGGCGGCCAGTGCATTGGTCGCGGCGGTCATGATGGCGACTTTGCTGGTCGGCCCGTTCTACTTGTCCATCACCCTCGGTCTGCCTCCGGCAATCGTCGGCCTGGTACTGGCGGCGGGCCCCTGCGTGGCCGCGCTCGCCGGTGTGCCCGCCGGACGCCTGGCTGATCGGTTCGGGGTACGTCCAATGCGGCTAGCCGGGCTGGCGACGATGGTCCTCGGCACCCTGCTCTTGTCGCGGATTCCCCCCGCGCAGGGCATTGCGGGCTATGTTCTTGCCATTGCGGTGACTACCCTTGGCTACGCGCTGTTTCAACCCGCGAACAACGCGGCGGTGATGGCGCCGGTCCCCGATGACAAGCGTGGCGTGGTTGCCGGCCTGCTCAATTTATCGCGCAATCTTGGCTTCCTTTCTGGCGCGTCAGTGCTCGGTGCGGTTTTTGCCGCGGTTTTGCCGACCAACGGTATCTCTGTCGCAAGTCCGGAAGACGTAACGAACGGCATGCATCTCACGTTTGCCGCCGGCCTGGCCCTGACCGCCCTGGCGTGGTTGATAAGCGCCGCAACCCGCGTGCCAGAGCGGTTGAAGCAAGGCGCGGAGCGCACCAGCAAACGGTGATGGCGTTCTGAACATTTAGCGTTAGGTCATGACGCAGATCAAAAAAACTGAACCAATCGCTAAACGGACTGAAAAAATCCACGTGCCGTTCATTTTCAAATGCTATTTTTAGTACTCACTGGTAGAGCCAAGATGGCTCTTCCTTCCTGACATGAGCAAAAGGAAGCGCTTGATGAAGAAGGCGGGCTACAGATGAATAAAGGATCTTTCAGCAAGGTAACGTTCCCCAACGCCTGCCAGTTGATGCGCTGGCACTTCCATCCCATGGGCTTCGAAGCCAGCATGGACGCCCCGGGCAGTATGGTTGCCCGGTTATTTGACCGCGCGAGCGGCGAAACCATGATCGCGATTGCAGGCATTCCCTGCGCGACCGTGATGAACGCCCCCGACGTCGAGCGAATCATCGAAGCGGTGGAAGCCGAGCTAGAAGCCTTCGTCCCCCCGGTTGGTTTGCGACGATTCGCCTCGTGACGAAAAAAGCCCACATTTTCATGTGGGCTTTTTTGTCGTTAAGAGTTTTGCCAAGGCAGCTCAGCCGCGCGCACGGCGGTGATCAGCGAAAAAAGGTTTGCCTACCCCGACCCGGTCCGAGGCCTTCGGTGCGTTAGCCGCCTGGCTGTCCTGACCATCGACATACCAGTAGCAATGCTGCACCGCCCGTGTAATGCCCACATACGCCAAGCGCAGGATCTCATCGCGCTGCGCCGAGTCGTAAGGTTCGGCGTCGCCTTCCTGGCCCAACCCAGCCATTCGATACACCTGGTTTTTGTACGGCGAACGGGTCAAATGTTGGCAGTCGCCTATCAAGAACACCGCATCCGCCTGGAGACCCTTGGCGCTATGGTAGGTCATCTGCCTGAGGCGCCTTTGAGAATACGGCAAGCTAGAATCCACATTAACTGTTGGCTCAATATACTTTTGTATCAATAGCTTATCGCTGCTTTTTCGATACAACATCAAGATCGAATCGCCGTTGCGGTAGTGCTCGCCGAGCCGCCTCGCCAAGCCTTCGTCGTCCCGCTCCAGCACATTGACCGGGCTCGGCGAACGAGGCTCTCCACTGGCCTTGGCTTTTTTGCCGGGAATGGAAGGCGTCGTACCGACGATATGTTCGGCCGCGTCGATGATGTATTGGTGGCTGCGGTAATTCTCGGTGAGCATGACCCGCGTATTCGCCGGTGACGGAAATTGCTTGTTGAATCCCACGAAAAAACTCGGCGAACTGCCACGCCACCCGTAGATCGACTGCCAGTCGTCACCCACGCACAGCAACGACGACCGCTGGGCGCCCCGCCCCACATGCATGGCGGGCCCGCGCTTGCGCACCTCACTTAGGGTCGCTCGCAGCCAGGAGACGATCTGTGGCGAAACGTCCTGGAACTCATCGATCATCAAATGTGACATCGACCTCAGCAGCGCGTCATCGAGCAGCTTGAAGTTCTCCGGCGAATGCTCGCTGAACAGCGAGAACATCCGGTTGTAGGTCATGACCGGAGGGGACTGGTCAAGCAAATGGTCCTCGAAAGCCCGCCAGAAACGGCTCAGCGCCTCGAAAAAATACCGATCCGGGTCGTCCTTGGAGAAACACAGCCTGCCCACGGCGTCCGGGACATCCAGGCCGAGGTTTTCGATGAAGCCCGCCGCCGAAACGAAACAATCCAGCAACGGTGCCGAAGCCAACTCGCCCTTTATCTTGTAATCAAAGCCGGGGCCCGCCGTGGCGTTGCCCGCCAGCGAGGCGAGGACCCGCCTGGCCTCTTCATAGCTTTCGAGCCAAATCAACGGCTTACGGCAGAAAGCTTGAAAGAGGGTTCGCTTAACTGCCCATTCGGCGCGCAGGCTGAGCTTGGCGCCGGGCCGACTCAGTTGAGTATTTTCTCGCGGATCGAACCCTAGCATCACCCAGGCATCGAGGGTCGGTATGTAGCCGTGGCAATGAAACCTCGACCCATTGATCTCAAACGTTTCGCGCTTGGGCTCAACCCCTTTGATCGGCCAGGCGCCCGCGCGAAACCAGAGGTCTTCGATCGCATCGCACAACGCTTCGTCGCGCTGGGCCGCCAGCTCGGTCACAGCGATGCGCTTTTGCACATCCGGGTGGTCGCGCTCCAGTTCCTTGAGCTGCAAGGCGTGACGGGAAAGTGACGTCATCAGCGCACGGAACCGCTCGTCACGCTGATAAAGCCCGTGATAGCAGGCGTTGAGCTGCTGGCGCTGGGCATCGTTGATGCGCAGATCGAACGGATTGCCTTGGCCGTCCTCATCATCAGGCCCGGTTCGATGGCTCAGGGTCTCGAACGCCTGGAGCCGCTCGAATCCCGGCAAACTGCGGACCATGGGCAGGATACGAGAATGGAAGGTGCGCACCAGTTCGCGCGCCTCCTTCAACCCGATCGCCCGCCCCCAAAGCGCAAAGACCGAGATGAGCTTCTCGATGAAATCCTTGCGCGACTCCCGGGTAAATGTCACCACGGTCATCGAGCCCAGCTCGAAGCCCAGGTACTGTGAGAGCAGCACGATGCGCAGCACCAAGGTGGTGGACTTGCCCGCGCCCGCGCCCGCAACGACCGACGTCGCCGGCGTATCGCTGAAGATCATTTTCCATTGGGCGCTGCTGGGTTGCGCCTGCGCCGGCAACAGCCGGGCAACGTCAGCCTTCATGCGTTTTTTCAGCTCGGCCGTCAGGGGGAAGCGCCAGTCATCGAACAGCAGGTCATCGACTTGGGGAGCGGGATGTTCAGTGCTTCGCGAATCCCGGATCAACAGGACCTGGCGACCCTCTTCCAACCCCTCAGCTTTGCCTTCACTGAGACCATAGTCAAACCCGGCGGTGTGGCCGCTTCGAAAGCCATCGGCCTGACCGTGCAGCCAGGACGCCCGGTGTTGGGCGCGCAAACGTGTCAGGCCGTGGCCGAATAAACGCGCGGCCAGGCGCTTGAACCAGGGCATCTGGGCCAGGGGCAAGAGGTCGGAGGGAAGATCGGGACGGTGTTGCGGCACGCTTGGAGTCTCCGGAGTTCAGAACCATGGCGACTATGGTGTCTGGATTTACCGGCGGATTCCAGCCAAAAGCTTATAAGTCATGGATTTAGGCGATGAAATGAAAGTGCCATGGCAGGTTGGTATCGCAAGGTTTGCTGGCATGGCAATGCTTCGCGAGCAGGGTCACCCACCCCTGTATTGGCATCGCTGCCAATACAGGGGTGGAGCGTAACGTTCGGTTACTGCCCGGAAATGGCCCCGTCCACCAGCGCCTGGGCTTCGACCACCAGTTGTTTAAGGTGCTCGTCGCTCACGAAGCTTTCCGCATAGATCTTGTAGATGTCTTCAGTGCCCGACGGACGCGCTGCGAACCAGCCGTTCTCGGTCATCACTTTCAGGCCGCCGATGGCCTGGTCGTTGCCTGGCGCATGGCTGAGGATGTTCTTGATCGCCTCCCCGGCCAGTTCGGTGGACTGGACCTGGTCCGGCGACAACTTGCTCAGCAGTGCTTTTTGCTGCGGGCTGGCCTTGGCGTCGACCCGCACCGAGAACGGTTCACCCAACTCATCCGTCAGGGCGCGATAGGCCTGGCTTGGATCGCGACCCGTGCGAGCGGTCATTTCCGCAGCCAGTAACGCCGGAATCAGACCGTCCTTGTCGGTACTCCAGACGCCACCGTCCTTGCGCAGGAACGAGGCGCCGGCGCTTTCTTCGCCGCCGAAACCGAGGGAACCGTCGAACAGCCCATCGGCAAACCACTTGAAGCCCACCGGGACTTCATAGAGGCGTCGTCCCAGACGGTTGGCCACGCGATCGATCAGGCCACTGCTGACGACAGTCTTGCCGACAGCGGCATCGGCACGCCATTGCGGGCGGTTCTGGAACAGGTAGTCGATCGACACTGCCAGGTAGTTGTTCGGCGCCAGCAGGCCGCCGCTCGGAGTCACGATACCGTGGCGGTCATGATCCGGGTCACAGGCGAACGCCACGTCAAACCGTTCTTTCAGGCCGATCAGGCCTTGCATGGCGTGACTGGAGGATGGGTCCATGCGGATTTGCCCATCCCAGTCGACCGTCATGAAGCGGAAGGTCGAATCGACGTGAGTATTGACCACGTCCAGATCCAGTCGATAGTGCTCGGCGATGGCCGGCCAGTAGCGCACGCCCGCGCCACCCAGCGGGTCGACGCCCAAGCGCAACCCGGCATTGCGAATGGCATCAAAATCGATGACGTTGACCAGATCTGCCACGTAGGTATTGAGGAAATCATGGCGGTGGGTGGTGTCGGCCTTGAGCGCCTGTTCGTAGCTGATGCGCTTGACGCCGGCCAGCTGGTTGGCGAGCAGCTCATTGGCCTTGGCTTCGATCCATTTGGTGATATGGGTATCCGCCGGGCCACCGTTGGTGGGGTTGTACTTGTAGCCACCGCTTTGCGGCGGATTATGGGACGGCGTGATGACGATGCCATCGGCCAGGCCAGTGGTGCGGCCTCGGTTGTAGCAGAGGATGGCGTGGGAAACGGCCGGCGTAGGGGTGTATTCATCGCCTTCGGCAATCATCACGGTGACACCGTTGGCGGCCAGCACTTCCAGGGCGCTGGCAGCCGCGGGGGTCGACAACGCATGGGTGTCGATGCCGACGAACAGCGGCCCATCGATACCTTGGGCTTCGCGGTAAAGGCAAATCGCCTGGCTGATGGCCAGCACATGCCATTCATTGAAGCCCAGGTCGAAAGAACTGCCGCGGTGCCCCGAGGTGCCGAAAGCGACGCGCTGGGTCGCGACCGAGGCATCGGGTCGGCCCGTGTAATAGGCCGTAACCAGTCGCGGGATATCGATCAACAACTCTGCCGGTGCCGGCTTGCCCGCAAATGGACTGACTGTCATGCAAAACCTCGGAATGGAGTGGCTCGAAAATGGATGCAGTTTACTGACAGTTCGACCATCACGCGATGGGTTCGATCCCTGGCCCAGCGATCAAGATTGCTCGAGCTTCAAAGCGTCGGCCAATGCAGATAGGGCGGCCTGCCGATCGTCCACTGAGCTGAATGCGTGGGTCAGGCGCAGATGCTGGCCGTACATCCCCTGGATGCTGAACAATTCTCCCGGCGCGATGACGATTCGACGGGCCAGCAGGCGCTGAAAGACCCGGCGCATGTCAGCTGGGCGCGAAGTTCGCGCCCAGACCGTCGCCCCTCCTTCGGGCTCCACCCATTGCAGGCAATCACTCACCCGCTCGCGCAACAATTGCGAGGTCGACGCGGCGCTTTCCCGTAGCAAGCGGCGCAAGACCAGGAGGTGCTGGTCGATCCTTCCATTGCTGTACAGGCGTGCAATCGCCTTCTGGCGAATCGGCGACAGGCGAAATGCGCGCAGCAGGAAGTGCCGTTGCAAGGTCAACGTCAGTTGCCTGGACAGCACGTAACCGTAGGGCGCCTCGGCACCGATGGTTTTCTCGAAGGTGGAGTAGACAATCAGACGATCCGGGTCCAGCAGATCCCGAAATGGCGTGCTCCCTGGCTCGAATACCAAGTCGGTGTAGCTATCGTTCTCCAGCACCCAGGTACCGTATCGTTCGAGCAACCGCGCCACGGCGCGGCGATTACCCTCGCTCGCGCGCGTCCCCCTGGGCATGCTCAAGACCGAGGACAGCACCACCAGGCTCACCGTTTCGCTCGCAAGCAATCGCTCCAGTTGCTCGACGTCCATGTCCCCGCCCGCCGGTGATGGCAGCTCGATCACTTGCACATCGGCCGCTTGCAGCAGGCGCAGGACAGTCCAGTCGCCGGGTGACTCCATCAGCACCGTCGCCCCCTTGAGGGCCAATACCGCGATGAGGATCTCCAGGACACCTCGCAGGTCGGCACCGATATAAACGTCGTCGGCATTCCAGCATCGGGCCGGCGAAGACGTATAGCGAGCCGCAAGGGCCGTTCGCAGCTCCTGTTCGCCCCAGGGTTGTGAGGGCAATTGTGAAGCGCGCGGGTATTGGCGGAGCAACTCGCGCTCAAGCAAAAGCAGCGGGCTGTCCAGCGGCTGCAGGGAAGCCGGCTCATCATCGCTGAGCACCAGCATGCCAGGCCTGCGGGCGTTGACATACAAGGTTTCGAGCAAATCCTCACCGTCGCCCAGGTCGGCAACGCAGGGCACCGGCGACGCGTAGTAACCGGACTTGGCGATCGAATACACGCGCCCTTCCTTCTCCAGTAGGGAGTAGGCGTACTGGATCGTCGAGATGGATACGCTCAGGCGCTCGGACAACTGCCGCAACGATGGCAATCGCACCTTGGCGTCTGCGCCAAGCTCATTGATGAGGTTCGTCAGGTATCGGTAGACCGCCTGGTAGGCGAAATCTGTTTCCCGGCCTACCTTCATGAGCCCGCGCCAACGATACGAGCCATGGCCAGCCGTGCGGGGACGAGAAAAGCCAACCCCTTCAAACCCCGTTCCTCAGCGTCGCGCCGAGCGTTCGCGCAATCCATCGGTACCCTGCTCATCTTCATCCGTATCGAAGCCTTGCTCGACTGATTGCGGGCCGACCACCGAAACCGCCCCCCGTTCCGCGGGGACGAGTCGGACGCGGTACAACTTGCCAAGCATCGGGATAGACAGGCCGCTGACATCCACCATCCATTGCGCAACCTGATCGGCGACGGTCCCTCCCTGCAAGGCTTTGTGCAGGTCCGGCATCGCCACCAGCATGCCCGGATGGCTACAGCGCAGGAAATGCTCCAGCCCCGCGCCATTGTCCACGAAGGGCGCAAACAGCATGCACACCAGTTGGGTTTCATTGAGCCTCAGGGTGTTTTGCACCTCGTTGGCTGCCTGGGCGCGACGCTCGGGGATGGCCGCCGGCGAGCCGAACAGTTCCTGGACCTGTTGGCAGACATGGAGGGGTAATTGCTTGCGATGCATGAGCATGACAGTGCGCTGCACATAGTCGCCATAGCCGGTTTCATAGCTGCGGCCTTGCAGATAGCAGGCCTGCAAGCCGTACAGGTGAGCGGACAGGAACGGACTGAGGAACTCATGCTCGATCGTTGGCGCAACCAGCCCATCGGGACGTACCCGCAGAAATTCACTGAACAGAGGCCAGTTGTTTTCCTCCAGGCGATCGACGATCAGGTCGTCGATGCTGATATGCCCTATCCGCCGACAGGCCTCGAACTGACCTTCGGGCCGCCACGGCCCCAGGCGGGCCCGGCCATAGAACTGTTGGAAGAAATCGCCGCCTATCGTGTCGAGCTGCATGAAGAGGCCGTCGAAGCCACAACTCGGATCGACCGGCTGGCCAACCTTGCGGGTCGCACGATGAAGGCCCGCCATGAATTGCTTCTGCTGGCGTGGCGTGTCGCTGCTGACCCATGAATCGACGCCCGACTCCCAGCGCGCCACATGCCTGTAGAATTCCGCCATTGCCAGGTAGCCCTCATCCCCCAGGCCCAAGAGGCTGTCGGACGGACGCAGGTGGCCCAGCATCAGCATGTGGGTCCGATTGGACTCATACCACGCCTCCGAAGGTGCCTTGCGATGGTCGAATGGCACCACCTCACGGTTGTCGGCCATGAGCAGCTCCACCCTGGGGTCGTCGTAGAGGAACAGCGCGCTGTAGCAGCGATGAATATTCTCCAGGCTGGCCTGGGTCGTCTCCCCCAGGCGAGGCGTGGCGACGCGAAGATCAAACGTCGCCGGGTGCCGACCGGCGATGCTCAATTGCGCCGCTCGCAAGGCTGTCAGGACGTAGAACCCCTCCCGGCTCCCATTCTGCACCGACAGCACCCGGTAATCGCCGATTCGCTCGATGCCCCCAGCGGCGACGATCAAGCGTTGGATCAGGAGCTGCAGTGCAGTCCGTTCCGCTCGGGAATAAAAATCCAGCAAGCGTTGCAATACTTGCTGGTAAACGTAAGTCATTGCCTGTTCATGAATTGCACTCATAACCATTTACCTGGAAATTCGATTATCGGCGTCGCGCCCGCACCAAGCCGATTGCGCGACGCAGTTCTGAATATTGCTTTGTTATTGCCAACAGTATTGGCAATACGCTCCATGTTTGCCTTGGGCAATCATTTGACACATACGAGGCACCTTGACCCCGCCGCCTCATCAGAACCCAGGAAAACCCCGCAATCATTGCCCCTCGCTGAACAATCGTTACGTCCTAGGAGATTTCTTACAACTTCCCACAGACTAGAGAGACAACAGATAAAGAACATGCCGAAAAGCAACTCTCCTGTTGACCAACTCGATTTTCCCCATGATCGACGGGCAGGACCAAAGCAACTACCATTCGGGCCATTTTGAATATTCGCTGAAGGGTCGAAACCTGAGTAAAGTCTGTATTGCGCCACGACTTCTTCCTTGAGTTGGAAACAAGCGTTCAATTATCAGCACTTAAATAATGATTAGAAGATACAGATTGGCGCCAAAAACCAGTTCAGTTGCGCGACTTCGGTTTTTAACGCGGGGAAAAGCGGCATAGGTAACGCGCACAAGCAGGCGCAGGGCCGCCTTGGATAAGGCAAGACGCAATGAAAAGGCGCGTGGCCAGGCAGGCCAGGGCCGCGCAAGAGCCGAAACCGCTGGCTCTTGCGCAAGGAGGGGAATCAGGCGGGGTCGACCACCTGAAGGGCAACACGTTCGCGGCAAGGGCATTCGCCCATGTAGCGGTGGGCCTCGACGAACTCGGAGAAGGGAAAGACCCGAGTCTTGAGTGGCAACACGACACGATCGGCGGTGAGCTGGTTGATATCACGCAATGCGCGCTGCAAGGCCACCTGGTCCTGGACAATCCCCAGTTCCGGCTTGCCGGTGAAATTGCCGATGCAGTGCACGAAGAACTGGATGTTCTTCTGGAAGGCCGCGCAAGCCGGAAATGGCGTCTGGTTGCCACCCTGCAAGCCATACAGCACCAGGCTGCCACGAGGTGCCAGCACGTCACCCAGGAGCGACATCTGCGGACCGCCAAGGCCGTCGAACACGACGTCGACGCCACGATTGTCCGTCAGCTTGTTGATTTGCATCAGCAAGTCCTGCTCCTCGGTAACGATCACCTTTTCGGCGCCCAGCGACAGCAGATATTCGCGCTCGTCGGCAGTCTTGGTCGCTGCGATCACCCGCACACCCAAGGCCTTGCCCAGCTGCACGAACGACGGACCGGCGCAATGGCTGGCATCGGTGACCAGGGCAAACTGCCCAGGCTTGACCCGTGCCAGGTCCATGTAGGCGAAGTAGGCGATCAACAGCGGCGTGTAATGCACCGCGGCCTCGATTGGGCTGAGCACATCGGGATAGCGAGTCAGCGCGGTGCGTGGCAGCACGATGACCTCGCCATACACCGGATAATCGTTCGGACTCTCTGCGGGGAAGCTGGCGACCTTGTCGCCGACGGCCAGACCGTCGACACCGTCGCCGATGGCGGTGACCACGCCAGCCATTTCATGGCCCAGCCCCGAAGGCAGGCGCGCCTGGGACGACGCCAGGTTCTGGCGCCACAGGGTGTCATACCAGCTGATGCCGATGGCTTCGACGCGGACCTGCACTTCTCCCGGCGCAGGAAGAGCCGCCGCATGCTCTTCGCATTTGAGCACCTCGGCACCACCAAACTTGTGAAAACGGATCGTGCGGGACATCGCAAACCTCGTCAAAGTAACCTCTAATGCCATGAACTCTATCCGGGCTTTGTAGCCAAGACCACCAGTGGCTATTAATAGTCGACATGCCTGTCATTGATTCCGCAGCAAGAAAACCTAACCAGTCCTGTAGGACTTATCCCTAAGAAAATGCATTTACCCGATGCAGAGTACCAGCCTTTCCCCGTAAGATTCATGCCGGTCATTGTTCCCATATGGCCGCCCACGTCAAGCTTGCCGAATCTGCCAGGACCCCAGATGAATCGTAATGACCTGCGTCGTGTCGACCTGAACCTGTTGATCGTGTTCGAAACATTGATGCATGAACGCAGTGTGACCCGCGCCGCCGAGAAGCTGTTTCTCGGCCAGCCGGCCATCAGCGCCGCGCTGTCGCGCCTGCGCAGCCTGTTCGATGACCCCTTGTTCGTGCGCACCGGGCGCAGCATGGAACCCACCGCCCGAGCGGTGGAAATCTTCGCCCTGCTCTCTCCGGCCCTGGATTCAATCTCCACCGCGGTCAGCCGGGCGGCGGAATTCGACCCGGCCACCAGCACTTCGGTGTTTCGCATCGGCCTGTCGGACGATGCCGAATTCGCCCTCCTGCCCATGCTGCTCAAGCGCCTGCGAGCCGAAGCACCGGGCATTGTGCTGGTGGTGCGCCGGGTCAATTACATCCTGATGCCGGGCTTGCTGGCCTCGGGGGAAATCTCCATCGGCGTCAGCTATACCGACGACTTGCCGGCCAATGCCAAACGCAAGGTATTGCGTCGCAGTTCGCCGAAAGTGCTACGGGCCGACACCGCGCCGGGACGGCTGACCCTGGACGAATTCTGCGCCCGGCCCCACGCCCTGGTGTCATTCGCCGGGGATTTGAGCGGCTTTATCGATGAAGAACTGGAAAAACTCGACCGCAAGCGCCATGTGGTACTGGCGGTTCCGCAATTCAACGGCCTGAGCACACTGTTATCGGGCACCGACATCATCGCCACCGTACCCGATTACACCGCCGACGCATTGACCGCCGCCGGCGGCGTGCGCGCCGAAGACCCACCCATCCCGGTGCGAAGCTTCGAACTGCACATGGCTTGGCGGGGATCACAGGATAATGACCCGGGAGAACGCTGGTTGCGGTCGCGGATCCAGATGTTTTTTGGCGACCCTGAGAGTCTTTAGGTTTCGTCCGGCAGGCTGTTTAGCTGATCATTTCTGACTTTTCACCGGCCGTGGCGATCCATTCACACCGGGCAGCGCTCGTCGTTCGCGCCACTCACTACTCACTGGACGTCATGCAAACACGTCATTTCTGTGAAAGCATGTTCAGGCGCTGATGTTGATCCACTGTGTACTTTTCATCGCCCGCTACAGGTACCCAATCCTTTAAAGGTGTCAGAAAGTGCAGTTCAAAACGACGTGACAGGAACGCCCATTTTCCGTCGCGACGTTCAAACCTGTCGTGGTACAGCCCACTGGCTTGAACCGGACCTTTTTCAATGTCATGGAACAGGCAATCCGCGGCCACCGTACCCGCCGCGCTGTCACCCTTGATTTCGATCAGTGGGTTGGCCATCCAGTGGTGCATATAAGGCATCTGGTGCCAGCTGTTTTGCGCCATCGCCAGGATTTCGTCACGGTTTCCGGCCTTACCGAAACCCGGTAAGTCCAGTGTCGATTCTTCGTGCCAGATTGCGCTCAGGAGCAACACGTCAACGCGATCGAAGGCATTGGCGTAGGCGCTGATCAGCGACTCGATTGCGGCGCGACTTTCCAGGGCGTCCAGTCGGGTGCTCAGTTCTTCAATGTTCATGATGGGGTTTCCTGCTGAGACTTCGCAAAAGCGAAAAAGGCAACCCTCTGCGAGGGCTGCGCTGCGGTTAAGCAAGTGTTCAGATCTGCGACAGGCCGCCGTCGACCATCAGCTCCACACCGTTGACGTATTTCGCATCGGCGGATGCAAGGAACAGCGCCGACGAGGCGATTTCTTCAGGTTGGGCCATATACCCCAGCGGAGTGATCTGCTCGACATGTTGTCGCAGCGCGGCGATGTCGCGTTCGCTCATCTTCAAGCCGTTATCCATCAGAGGCGTGCGGGTGAAGCCAGGGCTCAGGACATTCGCTCGAATCCTGCGACCTTTGAGTTCGTTGGCCCAAGTCCTTGCGAAGGACCGCACCGCGGCCTTGGATGCGTTGTAAAGGCTCAGCCCTTCCATCCCGTTGCTGGAACAGATAGAGGCCGTCAACACGATCGAAGCGCCATCTTTCAACAATGGCATTAACGTCTGGACGGTAAAAAAAACGCCCTTTACGTTAATGTCGAACATATTGAAATAAGCCGCCTCCGTGGTCTCGCCCACCGGGTTTTTTTCACAAATGCCCGCGTTGGCAAACACTGCGTCCAATTGATCGTCACGGGCCACAATGGTCGCCTTGAGCTTATCGAGATCAGCCTGGCGCGCGACATCCGAAATGACCGCGACGGCTCTGTCGCCCAGCTTTGCCACCGCAGCTTCCAGCGTGGCTGCAGAACGACCCGTGATGTAAACACGCTTGGCTCCCTCTGCAATCAAACCCTGCGCAATCGCAAATCCGATCCCGGTGGATGCGCCGGTGACAACTGCAACCTGATTGGCGAATTTACCTGACATATCTGACTCCTCAGCCTCGGTTGTGTGGCTCGATTGAAACCACAGTACGGCCATTTTGAGATGAGTCAGGGGCTAAGCGGCACTGCCAAAAATGAACATTGGCCGTTCAGTTATGTGAGGCGTCAGCGAAGGTTTGATCGTTTAGATTCGAGTCAGCTGATTCAGAGCATGACCCGCAATCGAGAATATCTGGAACCGAAGTGTTTCAGGAAGGAGACCTTATGCCTCAGACTAAAATCGCCCCCCCGGAACCGCGGCGCTGGTTGATGTTCGCCATCTTGTTGGTCGGTGCGTTTTTACCGCCGCTGGATTTTTTCATCGTCAACGTAGCACTGCCCTCGATTCAACAATCGCTGGGCACGGCCTCCTCCGCCGAACAGTTGGTCATCTCGTCATATGCAGCTCTTTATGCCGTGACATTGATCACCGGGGGTCGGCTCGGCGATATCTACGGCCGCATGAGAATGTTCTTCGTTGGCCTGGTTGGCTTTGCAATCGCCTCATTGATCTGCGGTGTCGCCGAGTCACCTTGGATGTTGATCGCCGGACGTTCGCTGCAAGGCGTGACGGCAGCGGTCATGGCGCCCCAGGCACTCGCTTCAGTGCAGGCCATATTCCCTGAGTCCGAAAAACCTTTGGCGTTGAGCCTCTATGGCGCAGTCTTTGGTCTGGCGTCGGTAGTCGGCCAGGCCCTTGGCGGAATATTGATATCGCTCAACTTGATGGGCTTGGGGTGGCGGGCGATATTTCTTGTGAATTTACCGATTGCGTTACTGGTGATTCTGATCGCCATTGCGGTGGTCAAGGAAACCCGCGCACCACATACAAGCAAGCTTGATCTGGGCGGAACGGTACTGTCCATGGTGACGCTGGGAGCGCTGATCGTGCCGCTGATCGAGGGGCGTGAAGCGGGCTGGCCTTTGTGGGCCTGGCTGTCGCTTGCGGCGGTGCCGCTGCTGGCCTGGCTGTTCTGGCGCTACGAAGCCCGTTTGCACCAAGCGCAAGGCGCGCCGTTGCTGAATCCTGCCGTACTGCGCGCGCCTGGGTTGGGCCGGGCACTGTTCGTCGCTCTGACCTTTTACGCGATCGGCGTGTTTTTTCTGCTGTTTTCTATTTATCTACAGGGAGCGCTGCATATGAGCCCACTCAATGCAGGCCTCGTCTTCCTTCCTTTCGGCGCGGGCTTTTTGCTGGGACCGCTCTCCACTCCTCACTTCAGGCATTTGCTGGGGGCGTACGTCAATCCGGTCGGGATGGGACTTGAAGTGTTGGGGCTCATGCTCCTGGCCTGGCTCGTGGCGCACACGCCGATGTCCGTCAGCCCCGCTGCGCTGCCCCTTGCCGTCATTCTGTTTCTGATCGGCTTCGGACAAGGACTGGCCCTTCCGACATTGATGCGCATGATCACAGGGCGCGTGGCGCCAGCGTACTCCGGCATGATTGCGGGCATTACCAGCTCTACTCTGCAAATCAGCACATCACTGAGTGTCGCGATAATAGGCGGAGTTTTTTACGCCCTTCTAGGCACGGACACAGACGCGGCTGCCATCACACACGCCTTCACCGTCTCAATACTCTGTATCGCGGCATGCCTGGTCGTAGGCACGGGACTCAGCCTTACCCTGGCGCGCCAACCTGCTGCGCAACTGCAAACGACAGCCATGCACCCAGCGGAGTGAGTCAACCGCCTGCCTGGTTGCCGATCATGATGGAAGCAAGGTCGGCAAGAGCACGCAAGCTGTCCATCTGCCGCATGTCCTGGTGGTAGCCCATCCATATGTCGCGGCCCGGTGGCGCCTCATGCGGATCAATCAGGCGCAGCGCCGTTAACCGGTCGCCCAGGGCGCGGGGCAGCACAGCGATGCCCTGCCCTTGCGCGCACATCTGCGCCTGGACGGTGCGACTACTACTGGTGAACACCGTACGGGCCAGAGGGTAACGCTGCCGCAGCCACTGCACATCGGGATAATGTGATTGGGCGACACTCATGGTAATCAAGCCAACCCCCTCGCCCTGCGGCTCGAGGTCAGGAGATCCGACGGCGGTGTACAGCCCATAGCTCAGGGAAGTGAGTTTGCGGTGAACAATATCGGGTTCGGTGAAAGGAACGATCCGAAACGCGATGTCGGCGTCGCGACGGGCCAGGTCGAACAATCGATGCCCGGCGATGACCTCGGGCACGATCAGCGGATAACGTCGCCCCAGTTCGCTCAGAACCGGGGCCAGCACGTAACAGGCAAACCAGTCAGCGCAGGAGATGCGCAACACACCTTCTGGCTGCGCGCTGTCGCCCGCAAGGCGCCGCTCGATGGCCAACGCACTTTGCTCCATTTGCTGCGCCAGGCTGAGTAGCTTCTCTCCGCTCTCGGTCAGTATCAGACCTTGGGTGGTACGCAGGAAAATGGGCTGGCCGCTGGACTGTTCAAGCACCTGCAAGCGCCGCCCCACGGTCGGATGGCTAACACCCAACAGCTTGGCAGCAGCGCCCAATGACCCACTGCGGGCAATCGCGAGAAAGACCCGCACATCACTCCAATCCATGCTCCGCCCCGATGCAAAAATGAAGAGTGAGAGTGCAGCAATGGCGATGCCGTAGCAATCCCGCGCTCGACAGACATGTCTACAAACTAGTCGACACACCATTCGGAGACGGGAAATGAAGACAGGCTTTATCGATCTGGGAAGTACTGCGCCTTGACCTTACCGCGAAACACCCAGAACCCCCACGTGTTGTAGGCCAGCGTGACCGGCACCAGCACCGCGAATCCCACGAGCATGAACCCTTGGCTCGAAGCGGGAGCAGACGCTTGGCTGATCGCCAGCGACGGCGGCAGGATCAACGGATAGAGGGTAATGATCGCGGCAGCGAACGCCGTGCCAAACCATCCCAATACCGCAAACAACGGAAGGAAATGGTATCGGCTGGAAAAAGCCCGGTAAAACCCGACCAGCAACGCGCACTGAACAAGCAGAAGCGCCGGGCTCAGGTTTGATTCAAGAAGATGGTCTCGATAGGACGGCGCCAACTCGCTGGTCCACACCACAATGATTGCAATGCCTGCCAGTGTCAGCCACCCCAGCCATCGCGCCTGCCTTCTGGCCGCCGCTTGCAGCGCGCCTTCGGTTCGCCAGAACAGCCAGCAACTGCCAAGCAGTGCGTAGCCAATCACCAGCACCAGGCCACACGCCAGCACAAATGCACTCAACCACTCCCAACCGTTTCCGGCGAACCGGCCCTCATGGTGATCGATTCCCTGTACCACGCTGCCCATGATGACACCCTGGCAAAGCGTTGCGATCAACGAGCCAGTCACGAGGCTGACGTCGAGCCAGCGCTTCATTCGTGCAGGCGCGTCGGCCCGGAACTCCAACGCGACGGCCCTGACAATCAATGCCAGCAGCATCGCGATCACGGGGATATACAGGGCGGAAAACAAGACGCTGTAAGCCACGGGAAAAAGCGCGAGCAAACCGCCGCCACCGAGCACCAGCCAGGTTTCGTTCCCGTCCCAGATCGGCAGGATGGAGTTGACCATGATCTGCTTATCGTCGGGGTGTTGGCGGGTCGCGAAGAGGATGCCGACGCCCAGGTCGGTGCCGTCCAGAATCACGTAGGTGATGATCGTAAAGGCAATTGCGGCGGCCGACAGATTGGGTAACAGCGCTTCAGAGATGAACATCACGATTTCCTCCGCGTTGCGCTGGCTTGATCGTCGGCATCCGTTGAAGTTGCCGGCAGTCGGTTGATGGCGCGTATCAGGTAAAACAGCCCCAGGCCGAAAACCAGCAGGTACAGGATCACCAGGGCGAGTGTGCTGCCCAGGACGAATGAGAGCGGTTGCTGCGAGCTGCTGTGAACGGTGCGCATCAAGCCATAGACCGTGAATGGCTGGCGCCCGACTTCGGTAACCACCCATCCGCAAACCATCGCTACGAACCCGGCCGGGGCCATGAACACCGCACAGCGCATCAGCCATCGACACTCGAACAGACCGCCGCGCCAACGCAAGAAGAGACTGGCGATACCCATGGCCACGATCAGCAAGCCGATGCCCACCATGATACGAAACGCCAAAAAGACCACGGCCACGGGCGGGATGTCTTCGGGCGCGAAATCATCAAGGCTCTGTATGGTGCCGGTCCAGTCGTGGCGCAGATAAAGCGAGCCGAGATGGGGTATCGCCAGTTCGAAATCATTTTTGCGGTTGGCCTGGTCCGGTATCGCAAACAACCTCAGCGGCTCGCCCTGGCCGGCTTCCGGGCGTCGCCAGGAACCTTCCATCGCGGCCAGCTTCTGCGGCTGGTGATCTCGGGTATTTTCGCCGTGCAGGTCCCCCGCGACGAGTTGGATAGGCCCGACCACGGCCGCCATCCACAGTGCCATTGAGAACATCACTCGCGCAGGCGCGTGGGTATTGTTGCGCAGCAGGTGCCACGCGCCCGCGCCGCCCACGAGGGTGGCGGTGCCGAGAAACGCGGCGATGCTCATGTGCACCATACGGTAGGGAAACGAGGGGTTGAATATGATCTGCAGCCAGTCTTCGGGCACGAACCGGCCATCGCCGGCAATGCTGAAGCCCGCAGGGGTATGCATCCAGGAATTGGCTGACAGTATCCAGAATGCACTGAACAACGAGCCGACGGCCACCGCGCACGTGGACAGAAAATGCAGGCGCGGCCCGACTTTGTTCATGCCAAACAGCATCACCCCGATGAAGCCTGCTTCCAGGAAAAACGCGACCATGACTTCATAGAACATCAGAGGCCCGAGGATGCCCCCCGCCCGGCTGGCCAGCGCGCTCCAGTTGGTCCCGAACTCGAACTCCATGACCAGCCCTGATGCCGTGCCCACGGCGACCGTCAAGGCGAATATCTTCAGCCAGAATCGGTAGACGTCCATATAGACCTGACGCTTTCGCCACAGCCAGAGGGCTTCCAGCACCATCAGGTAATTGGCCAGGCCGATGGAAAATGCGGCAACCACGATGTGGAAGCTAATGGTGAACGCAAACTGGTAGCGCGCCAGCACCAACGCCGAATCCATCGATTCCATGGGCAGGCCCCGCTCAAGCGCCGCTGGGTTTGCCGCAGAATTGACTGATCGGTTTATCGATCGGCCTCTTCATGCCCTCACCCATCGCTTTCAAGCCCTCCAGGAGCGGCAAGATCGCGCGCCAAAGCGATTCGTCATGCAGCAAACGGTATGAGCCCCGCACGCCTGGCGCGACGTCGTCGTTGTTGGGCGCGGTCCATTGACTGACCGCAGCGCCGGCATCCTTCAGCGCGAAGGCCAGCCGATAGAATTCATCGGGCGGCACGCGGGACAGTGCCATCGCCAGGATCGACAGGTTCTGAATGACGTTGAGCGTGCCTTCCTTGTTCAGGCCATCAACCAGCACTTTGGCAATCGCCGTGTTGGCACAGACCAGGTCATTGGCCATGCGCAGCACGCCGTGTTCATGGAGGCTCTGGACCAGACGATCGAGTTCATCCTGCGCGTCAGGCTCGGTCTTGCTTGGTTTTACGTTGTAATCAATAGGTTCGGCCATCAAAACCTCTCCGGATGGGGCGCCGGTGCGTCGATCGGCGCGTAGTCGTCTCTGGCCCACTTCACCTCAACAGCCACGCCATTGTTCGGTGTCCTGTGGCCGTTTCGGAAATTGCCGCGCGGCAATGCCGATTGCGGAGGGGGATCGCTCAGGATCGTCATCTTCACAGCGGTTTCCTTGTAGGCCGGCGTGTTGACGTCTGGATCATGATGTTCCCCGGTGAGTTCATTAATGCCGGGCTTGCCCTGGTGAATCGGCATGAACAGCACCTTGCCGCACACTCGATCGGTGATCAGAACCGGCACCGTGACCGAACCACGGCGAGAAGTGATCCGCACCTGGGTCCCATCCTGGATACCCCGCTCGGCTGCAAGCTCGGGACTGATTTCGACGTACCAATGCGGTGACAACGAATCGACACGGTCGCCACGTCCCGTCTGGTTGTTGCCCTGGAAATGCTCCAGCATGCGTCCGTTGTCCAGCAGCAGGTCGAATTCGCTGTCGGGCGCTTCCGCCGGAGGTTTCCACTCCAGCGGGTACAACACGGCTTTGCCGTCGTCGGTGTGGAACCGGTCGGTATAGAGCAACGGGGTATCGGTGCCATCCGGCTTTACTGGCCAGAGGAGAGATTTCCAACCGTCCAGGCGCTCATAGCTGGCGCCGGCGAACAGGGTGGCGATACCGGCCACCTCCGCGAAGATCTGCGAGGGATGCTCGTATCCCCAGTCATGGCCCATTCGCTTGGCCAGATCGGTCAGGATGCGCCAGTCCGGCAGGCTGTTGCCCAGCGGCGGAAAAACCTCATGAAAACGTTGGATCCGCCGCTCGGTGTTGACGAAGGTGCCCTCCTTCTCAACGCTTGGGCAGCCTGGCAGCACGACGTCGGCGAACTGCGCGGTGCGGCTGAAGAAAATGTCCTGCACGACCATGAAATCGAGTTTTCTGAAAGCCTCATGCACGTTTTCAGTGTCGGCGTCGGAAAACGCCGTCTCTTCACCGATCACATACATGGCTTTTATCTTCTGCTCGGCGGCATGCTGAACCATCAGGAAGTTGTCTTCACCGACCTTGTTGGACAGTCGTTCCGGCGCCACACCCCAGGCCTTCGCCCACTTGGCTCGAACCGCTTCGTCAGTGACTTTTTCATAACCGGGATAGACGTTCTTCAAACACCCGAAGTCGCTGGCCCCCTGGACGTTGTTATGGCCGCGCATCGGATAACCGCCGGTTCCCGGGCGGCCATAGTTGCCGGTAACCAACAAGAGATTGGACAGTGCGGTGCTCGTGTCGGCCCCATGGCTATGCTGGGTAATGCCCATTGCCCAGAGCAGGCAGACCCGTTTGGCCTTGCCGATCATGTTCGCGGCGCTGACCAGATCCGCCTCCGACAACCCGGTGACCTGCGACGCGAATGGCAGGGTAAAGGGTTCCAGGGAGCGTCGGTACTCGTCCACCTGATTCACCCGCGCTTCCAGGAATGCCGCGTCCGCCATGCCATGATCGAACAGGTAACGCGACATGGCGCTGGCCCAGACTATGTCGGTGCTCGACCTGATCTGCAGAAACAGGTCGGCGCGCTCCGCCATTTCATGCTTGCGTGGATCGACCACCAGCAGTTTTTGCCCTCGATGCTTGCGCGCGGCCTTGATTTTCGAAGCGATAACCGGATGGTTCTCCGCCAGGTTGCTGCCCACCAGGACGATGAGGTCCGCCTGTTCAAGATCGGCGATCGTGCCGGCGTCGCCGCCGTAACCGACCGTGCGGAACAACCCCTGTGTCGCGGGGTTCTGGCAGTAGCGTGAGGAGTTGTCGACGCTATTGGTGCCGATGATCAGGCGAGCGATTTTCTGCGTCAGGTAAGCTTCTTCATTGCTGGCCTTGCTGGAGCCAATGAAGCCGATGGCATCGGCGCCGTGCTCACGTTTTATGGCCAGAAGACGGCCTGCGACCAAGGTCAGCGCCTCGTCCCAGCTTGCTTCACGAAACCGGCCGTTTTCCCGGATCAGCGGCGTCGTCAGGCGTTTCTCGCTGTTCACGAAATCCCAGGCGAACTTGCCCTTGATACACGTGGAAATGCCGTTCGCCGGTGCGTTCACCACTGGCTGCACCTTGAGCAGCGTGCGGTCGCGAGTCCACATTTCGAACGAGCAGCCCACGCCACAATAGGTGCACACGGTCTTGGTGCGTTTGATTTCAGGCTGGCGCCAGTGCATGTCCATGACGGAAATAGCGGTAATGGGCGGCGCACCGATCGTATTCTCGATCGTCTTCACCGCGTCGATGAGCGGCCGCTTGATGTCCTCGGGCATCGACGTCAACGGTCCGGCATCCGGCTGCATGGTTTTTTCGAGCAACGCGTTGCAGGGGCAAACCGTGACGCAATGACCGCAGCTCACACAACTGGAACCCTCTATCTTGGTTTCGCCATCCCACAACACCCTTGGATGCTCCTGGGTGAAATCGATGCTCAGCGTTTCATTGACCTCGACGTTCTGGCACGCTTCCACGCAACGCCCGCACAGGATGCATTGATCGGGATCGTAGGTATAAAACGGGTTCGAGTGGTCCTTGCTGTAGGGCTTGCGCTGGTATTTGTAGCGCTGGATCACGGGGTTCATGTCGGCGACGGTATTGTGCAGCGTGCAGTCACCGGTGTTGTGCTCGCAGACCGTGCAATAAAGCTCGTGCTTGGCAAGGATCCGGTCCATGCCTTCTTCCTGCGCCGCCTTCACGCGAGGCGTTTCGCTCACCAGCTTCATGCCGTCGGCGGAACGCAGCGCGCACCCGCGGACCAACTCGCCATCATGCTCGATCCAACAGACATCGCAGGTCTGGATCGGCCCGAGGGCGCGGTGATAGCAGACGTGAGGCAGGTCGATGCCCTGCTCTGCCAAGAAATCGATCAGCGGCTGGTCAGCGTCACCCCTGAGGGTGCGACCGTTGTACTCGACGCTGCACTGGTATCTGCCATTCATGGAAATTCGCCCCGTTGGCCGACTGACCGCCCGGACAGTGGCCCAACGAAGCTAGAGACCGAATGCCCACACGGAAATGTTCAGTTACAGAATCGATATCCCAGTGCTGCAAATGTTCATTAATTTTTGCGCGAAGCCGCTACAGCGTGTGGCATCCGAATGCTTGTAACGCTCCGCTAATAGATGCTGGCTTGTCCTTTCGCTCAAGCATTCACATCCACGACCGTGCGCCCGCGAACCTGCCCTTGCAGCACCCGAGCCGCGACTTCCGGCACTTGCGCCAGGCCGACAAGCTGCGTGGTGCGAGCAAGCTTGTCCACATCCAGATCCCGGGCCAGACGCGACCATGCCTGCAAACGGACAGCCTGGGGCGCATTCACGGAGTCGATACCGGCCAGGGTCACGTTGCGCAGGATGAAAGGCAGCACCGACCCCGGCAGATCCGCGCCCTGGGCGAGGCCGAAGGCGGCGACGACCCCGCGGTATCGGGTCTGGGCCAGGGCATTGGCCAAGGTATGGCTACCGACCGAGTCGATGACGCCCGCCCAACGCTCCTTGGCAATCGGTGCGCCCGGCTCCGACAGGGTGCGCCGATCAATCACCTCTGCAGCGCCCAGGTCACGCAGATAGTCGGCTTCTTCCAGGCGTCCAGTCGACGCGATCACCCGATAGCCCAGGCCCGACAACAGCGCTATCGCCACCGAGCCCGCGCCGCCGTTGGCGCCGGTCACCAGGATATCGCCCCCGTCGGGCGCCAGGCCGCCGTGTTCCAGCGCCAGCACGCTGAGCATCGCGGTGTAGCCCGCCGTGCCAATGGCCATGGCTTGGCGGGTCGAGAATACGTCCGGAACCTTCACGAGCCAGTCACCACTCACCCGGGCCTTCTGGGCGAAACCGCCGTGGTGCGTCTGGCTCAGCCCCCAACCGTTCAGCAGTACCCGGTCGCCAGCCTGGAAACCTGCGTGGCTGGAGCTTTCAACGATTCCGGCGAAGTCGATGCCGGGAATCAACGGGAACTGGCGGATCACCGGCGAGCGGCCACTGAGGGCCATGGCATCTTTGTAGTTCACCGTGGAATATTCGATAGCGACGGTGACATCACCGGGCATCAGGTCCTCTTCGGTGAAGTCGACCAGGCCGGTCGATATGGCTTCATCGGTTTTGGTGGCAAGCAGCGCTTTGAAGGTCATGGTTGTTTTCCTGTGCATTTGAGCGGCGAATGTCGTGGGCCCGGTTGAGCAGATTCACGCCAGTTGCATCGCCTTGCGGATACCGGTATCCAGCATGCCCGCCGGCGCGAAGCGGCGCATGAACTGCAATTGGGCTGCCGCCTTGCCGGCGGTGTAACGCAACTTCGGACGCTCGGCGCGAGCGGCCTTGAGCACCACGTCAGCGACCACATCGGGCCCCTCGGCCGTGGCCATTGCGTGATTGACGACCTTGGTTACCTTACCCCGGATATCCTCGTACAGGTCCAGCTTAGCGTCAGCCTGCAGGCTGTTGCTCTCGAATGATGTCTTGGTATAACCGGGCTCGATGACGACGACCCGGATGCCATGGGTCCGTAATTCATGATCAAGGGCTTGGGAATAGCCATCCACCGCGTGTTTGCTCGCCACGTACAGCGCCACATAGGGCACGGATACCACGCCGAGTATGGAACCGATGTTGATGATGCGACCGACACCCTGGCGCCGCATGTGCGGCACAACGGCGCGCGTCATTCGCACAACACCGAGGAAATTGGTATCGAAGATCGCCTTGGCCTGGTCGATCGAGCTTTCTTCGGCCGCGGCCGGGGCGAGCCCGAAACCAGCGTTGTTGACCAGCAGGTCGATACGCCCTTCCAACCGCATCAACTGCGCAACCGCGGCCTCGACGCAGGCATCGTCGGTCACGTCGAGTGCCAGCATCTCATACGCCTGATGATCGGCCCGGGCTCCTCGCCGGCTGGTGCCGTACACCTGATAGCCGGCCGCTACGAGGGAGTTGGCAATGGCTTCGCCGATACCGGAAGAAGCGCCGGTCACCAAGGCTACGGGTTTGTGGATCGTCATGGAGTGTTCCTCGGCAACTGGGTCGGGCCCGACATCGATACGTGTCGGGGCAGCTCTATGATGATGAGCATAATCATAGCCGTCAACAGTTTTGATTTTGATTGACATCTAATTTAGATCCAGCCTGATGCTGTCCGTCGCTTCGAGGTTACCTTGGCATTCATGCACTGGAACCTAATGCTCGCCAAAGTGGATTTGCCACGCTGCGTCTGTAGGCCGAAGCAGGTTTCAAGGAGGACGTTCAAAGCGGCGTCTCTTGTCCAACCTTCCCCGAAAGCTCACAAGCCACCACTTGCGGCACCACGCGGATACCGACACGCCGATTGGCCCTTCGCCCAGCTTCGGTGTCGTCTCCAGCTATGGGCTGACCGGCGGCGACGCCCTGGACGGCTAGGCAACCGGCGGGGATTTTGCCCACGTGCTGCATCCAGTCCCGCACTGCAACAGCACGGGCGTTTGAGAGTTGCAGGTTCTGTTCCGATGAACCTGTCCCGTCGGTATGGCCTGAAATGACGATCAACCCGTCTGGCTGGGCCTTGATATCCACCAAGGCCTTGACCAAGGTATCGGTCGAACCAGGCTTGAGCTGCGAACTGCCGACATCGAACAGCGACAGGCTGTCCAACTGCACCGGAGCGGGCAAGACCAACGCTGACCTCGCGCTCATCCGCCATCCGACAACCCCTGCGACGAGAGCGAAGACGAGCGCCGCGCCGCACAGCCATGGCGAAAAGTGCCCCTTACGATGGGTCATGTCCGGCGGGGGCAGGACCACAATGGGTATCGCCAATGCCGGCTCTGTCATTCCCATGGGAAGCAGTGCCGCTTCGATACGTTGATCGCATCGTTCCAAACGTTGGATCAGCTGGTTGACCTGCTGGCGCAGAGACTGGAGAGCCGGCAGCGGCGTGGATGCGTAGCTTGCCAGCCGCTCAGTCAGGCAGCCCAACGCACCATCGAGCTCAAGCAACGCGCGCTGATCGTTGGTCGTCAGCGCCAGGCCACGCAGCAGCGTTTGCAGCTGTGCGAACAACCACCCCAACGTATCCAGGCGCACCCGCACCGACGGCGGCCACAGGCTGGGCCATTGACCGCAGAGCGTCTTCAACAATCGAACGCCTTGGACCATGCCGTCCAAACCGTGACGCTGGCTTCGAGCCAGCGCATAGAAGCTGACGGTTTGCAGCTCCGCACCGTTGAGTTGCAGCAGCACAAGGCATAACTGCTCGACTTTTTGCCAATCCACGTCTGGGCAGGCGCCATGGCCCAATCTGGCCAACTCGTCGCGCAAAGCGACGAACTCAGCATAGCCGCGCGGATCGCCACCGATTCGAACATGCACTTCAAACAACGCGCTCATCGCGCTTGCCTTGCGTTATCCGTTCCCGTTGCCGCCACATGGTTCTGTCGCTTCAGGTGACGCATCAGGACTTTGCCCTCCGGTCCCAACGTGGTACCGAAAGTTACCCGGCGCCCTCCTTTCAACTGCACGTCCAGGGCGCACTCCAAATGCCCCGGCAGTAATTGCGGCAGTAGCTCGATGGCGAGCGCCGTCAATCGCGGTTCGTATTTGAGCAGGGTATGGGTCATGGCCTTTATCAACGTATGGGCGGTTGCCGGTAGCCCCTGCAAAATGGTTCCCATGTCGGGCAGTCCATAATCCGGTAAATGGCTGAGGCTGCCGGCCCGGCTGTTGAGGATGCGTTGCAGGTTGTCCAGGACCGACAGCGTGTGCTGGTCCTGCTCGCTGACGCGATGCAAATCCAGTTCACCATTGAAGTTTTGCAGCAGCATTTCATAGAGCGAAGGGTTGGGCTCGGTCATGGATCAGTCCTTCGCCAACGGGCGCAACGTCAGTTGGTTGGCGCCCATCTCGATGAGCCGTGCCCGATCCGGGTCCAGGTCTTCGCGCCTCAGCACCAGGCGCCAGGAGCCTAACGCGGCGTCTGGACTTCGAAACAAGCCCACCAGCGCCACTACCCGCGTGCGGGGGTCCATGGGCACGCTCAACAGCGCCCCTGCCCCGGGTTTCACCACCACGGCGCGTTTGTCCAGCAATGCACCTTCGAACAGGTTGTCGTCTGTGTTCACCAGCCCGTCGTAGGTGGCCTGCTCCAACGCGGCACTGTCGCGTAACTGGTAAACCCGCACCAAGGTGGGCAGCGATAAGGCGTTCATGTCCGCGGTTTCGGTGTTGAGCGCGGGTCGTGCGTTGAAATCCAGGTGCAAGGTCTTGACCTGTTTACGGAACATCGTCCCGGTGGTGAACCCCGTGCTCGGCTCGACGGTCTGCGCCGCTCCACACCCGCCAAGCGCAGCGACCAGCACTGTCAGTGCCAACCGGTTAATAAAGGTATGTGACATGTTGTGTTTCCCTGATCCGTGGGTTGGTCGAAAGGCCCTGGTAGCGGCCCATATTGATCGTGAGGGTGTCCTGTTCTCGCGGCTGCCAGGTGTCTGAACCCAAGCCCAGCACACCGGTCATTCCCAGTCGTATCTGCCGATGCCCCAGTATCGGAGTTGGCAGGCTGCTTACCGCGATGGTCAATTGCAGCGTCGCGGTGCAGCGCCATCCCAGGTACACCCGCAGGAGTACAAGCAGGTCGCGGTGAAGCGCTCCGCCGGGCAACCAGTCATTGGCCTCCTGCGCGTCGTCGGTGGACAGCACCAAGTGCAGCTGGCTGTTGACGTCTTGCCCGACATTGCCCAGCGGCGTGCCCTTGGACAAGCGTACCGGGCAAGACGGACACAGGCTGGCCGGTTGCGGCAAGGGAATCTTCTGCGGCCGGTGCGGGGTTATCCGTGCCTGGGTATGGACGGCCAGCAGCTTGACGAGCGCCTCGATGCCTTCGGCGTTGCGGGTAGGCAGGCGCATGACGCTGAGCAACGCGAGGAAACGGGAGACTGGGTAGCGACGCGTTCCGCTGTTCCGGGAATGCCCAGCCCGATCAAACCGAACAGGCACTGCGATGTCGCATCGCTGCCGCCCGCTGCAAACGTCGCTGGATAAGAGTACTTGCGCCAGATCCGATAGAACTGAGTGAAAATCCGGTGATTGAAAATGTCGAGGAAAGCTTCCAGGGCCTCATGCCCCTCCCGGCGTTGAGCGATGTCATCCACAAACCCCGTCGGCATTGGCGAATCTAGGCCGTACAAACCCATCAGACGGGTGCGCACCGTAGCCGGACGTTGCGGGTTGTTCGTGTCGATTTCGATCGCCTTCAGCTCACCGGCGGGAAACCCCATGCCGGGATCGGGTCGAAAGCGCACGGGATCGTCTGCCGGATGCGCGGTGCTGCCAAGCAGAGGACGGCCGGGCAGCGCTTGTTCCAACAGTTGGCAGAAACGATACAGGCTGGCCTCGGCCACCCGCACTCGCAACGCGTCCAGCAAACCGTCGGCGTTCAACCGGGAATGCGCTGGCTGTGGTTCTCGTTCCATCGCAGGCACGCTCCGGTAGGTTGAAGAATCAGCGTGAGCTGGGTGAACAAATGAATGTCGGCGTAGAGCGCAAAAAAGCGGTTGAGCATTTCACCGAACAGACTGATATCGCCGTCCCCCGAAAAGCCGTGGGCATCCAAGGTGATTTCAATATCCACCCCGCGCAGCAAAAAGCCATTTTCAAAACGTTGGACCAGGTGATGGTTCACCTCGACAATCGCCGCCAGGCGACGCCGGTTCTGCTCGCTGCCGGTCCAGTCATACAACGCCAACGTCCCGCGCAACACCTCTGCGCTGTCGAGCATCGGCAAGAAATTGGAGCCCAGGTGGCTCAGGATGCGCCAGTGGAAACGGTCGCGGTTTGGCGGATAGCACGGCAACGTCGGCGCACACAGGTTGCGCACCCGCAGGCCGAACTGGGTGGTTTGCACCGCTGTATCGAGCACCGTGCTCTGCAGCGCTTTGCGTGGCAGCTGTCCGTGGGTGCCGATCAGGTGTAACGACAGGCTGGCGTGGGTATGCAGCCGATCCTCGTCGAAGCCTTCTCCGCCCAGGATCAACCAGGTGTCATACAGCCCATTGGCGGCCCGCTTCAGGCGGCTATGGAAATAACGTTCCGGCGCCTCATCACGCAGCATGCCGCCTTTATGGCGAAAACTGGTGAACGGCACGTAGTCCATGCGCTCGGCGCCTTTGGATGCGGTCACCTGGTCCACCGAATAGATTTCCAGATGGCCATCCTGCAAGCGCATCGGACGCAGCAAGTAATCGGTTTGCAAGGGGTCCAGCGCCAACGGGTCGGCCTCCAGTACGAACAAGTTGATCACCGGCACCGAGTGCAGACGAATATGTTCACGGTTCAGGTCGAAGTTCTGCGGCCAGGGCTTGGACAGCACCACTTCGAGCTCGAACCAGGGCGCGCCGGACTCAAGCGGCAGTTGCTCAAGGCCACAGAGGGTGACGAACATGAATTTTTCACGAAACGTGAAGTACTCAAGCAGCAGTTGATAGCCGCTGAAAGCGCTGTCGCCCTTGGGCCACAGGCGATCCTCGTCGCCAAAGCCCTTGGGGGTGAAATACCCGTCCACCGGCTTGCGATCCGACTGTCCTGGCAAGCGCACATACATTGCCTGCCTGTTCAAGGTCAGGGCTTGGTGCAGTGCGCTGGCCAGTGGCGCATCGGCATTCAAGTACAGCGGCAAGCGGCTCAGGTCGATTTGTGACCAAGGGACGGACGCGCTTCGGACAAAACGCAAACGCAGCAGCGAGCGGCCATCCGGTTCGTGGTCGCGCGCCACGACTGTCAACGCCAGCGGCTGTAACGTCACGTCTTGCGTGGTGGTGTAGCGACAGCAGGTGTGCTGCGGCCCGATGGGGCGCGACAGGATCTCGAACCCTCTGGGGATCCGTTCGCTGCGCTTTATCAAGGCAAGATCCGGCGCCAGCTCGATAATCGACAGGGACGGTATGGTCCGCAAGTAATGCGGCCACAGCAGGCTGACCAAGCCTTCGGTGAGCTCCGGCAGATCATCGTCGAGCTTCTCCCGCAAGCGCCCCATCAAGAATGCAAAGCCCTCGAACAAACGTTCTACGTAAGGGTCTTGCGCCCCCGGCTTGTCGAGATTGAGATATGCCGCCCGGTCCGGGAACGCCTCGGCGAATTCCTTGCCGGCCTCGCGCAAATAACGCATCTCGGCGTCGAAATAGCGCAATGTCAGATTTTCCATGTCCATAAAAGTCCTGAAATGAGTGTCAGCCGCAAAGCACAGCGGCACGTACCGGATCGATGGCCACCAGCGCCGCCAACAAAGGTTCCATGCGTCGGACCAGGGCAGGTTTGTCCGTGTCGTTGCGTTGGGCCTTGACCCTCAGCAACCTGAGCAGGCGAGCCTTGACCTCGAAATACAATTCGGGCTCCCACGCGCACAGGTCATGGTGCTGTGAAGCGGTGTCCAGTTCCCCCAGCAGGTGGATGGCCAGCTCACTTTTGCCGAACTGTTCTGCCACCCTCGCCATCAGCAGGCGCAGCAGCCATCGTTGGCGTGCGCAAACAATGTCCGGGCGCGCCGCCAGCCAAGCCAGCGCTTGCTCGACCCCTTCTTTGTCGGCCTGCGCCAGGGCTTCGGTTTCCCACGACAAGATGTCGGCATCGCCGATGACCGGTGCCGACGATGGCGCGGCCAACCCTTGCTCCGGGCGGTCTGCGCTGGCTTGCTGGGCAATCCACTCACGTGTGGTCTCATCGGCGAAAGGCGTGCCGTCGCGCCAGCGCAGCAGCTCCAACCCCGGCAACCGATCCAAAAACATGCCCAGGTCACGTCGGACGACATCAGCCCAGCACACCTGCGGCGCCGGTTGTCGACTCAGTGCCTGATACACATACCACTGCAAATCCAACCAGAAATGGTTCACGCCTTCGGCATAGATTCGTTCCGCGTGATCGAGCAACTGGGTCCAGCCCTGCTGCAAGTACAAACGCTTGAGCTGCGCCCGATAGTCAGCCCTGGGCGGCGTCAGCCGGGTGTTGCCATCGGCGTCCTCGGGCGGCGCCTCTTGCACCGTGTCCCAACGCAGGCTCTTCATCACGCGGTGGGCCGCCAGCCAACCCTGAGGTTGATCACGCAGATAACCAGCCAAGGCCCGGCCGTGGTCCAACAGATCCCGACCGGACTTGATCGCGATAGCAGCCGAAGCCCCGGCCTGGGCTTGCGATTCCTGGCTGGCGGTACTCTGCGGGACCAGCGCCTCCATGCCTTCGGACCGAGCCAATCGGGCGGATAGCGCGGCATACAGGGCCCCCAGGCAAGGACGTTGATCGTCAGGCCATGCCGTCAGGCCCTGCTCCAGCCAGGCCAATGCCGCGGCGGTGCGCTCGGCCTCGGTTTTCACCACCTCCGGATACCGCCACAGCGTATCGAGCAGCTTTTCGCCGGCCAGCCACTGCAACGCCATCTTGCGGCTGTTCGGTCGCACGGGCAGTACCGTATCGGTGAACCGCTCCACCAGCGCCGCCAACAGGCTCAAACCGTCGGCCAGCCCGGCTTCGCCGTCCCTGCACAAGCGAGCCCACACGTAGTAGGTGGCGACGCGTAAATCCTTACATTTGCGGGTCAGTAGCTTTTCACCCAGTTGGGCCACTCGTTCAGCATCGGCGCCGGACAGCTTGCCAACCTCTTCGCGCATGCATTGAAAATCATCGTCATAGCCAGGGTCGTGCCCAACGGGTGCCGCTTCGCTGATGGGCTGCAGCCAGGGTTGCCAGCGTGCGGCCTGTTCACGGGCGATGGCCAAGGCGTCGCGCTTGCCCAGGCAATGGGTGATCAGGTTTTGCAGGCTCATCGGAGCACCTCATTGCGCACCAGAGGCACCGCTGGCCCGCCCTCAGCCAAAAATATCCGCCCCGGCAACGTAAACCCTCGCAACTTCAGAAGCGCCATCGGCCCGGCATCCAGTTCGGTGCGCAGGTGCCACGTCAGGCCCAGACCATCGGGCGCCTTGAGCACCATGCGGTAGCGGCTGTCGCCATCGTCCAGCGCGGTGAACGTGGCCTGTTCCAGCAAGCGGATCAGCCCCCAGGCGCCGGCGTAGTCGGCGAACAACCGTTCGCCGGTGTGGACGCTGGTCCACGTCAGGCTGACGCCGGGGTAGTCGCTGCGTCCCGGCCAGCCGAAGCGCTGCCAGCGCTCCTTCTGGTTGAAGTAGTGGTGTTTCTCTCCGTTGAGGATGAAGGTGGTTTGCACCACATCGCGCACGCCTTTGCCGCTCAGTTCAAAACTCAAGCCCAGGCCGCCGTCGGTGTAGAGCACGTCGGCCAGATCGCTCAGTTGATTGACCGCTTCCAGGAATTGGGGATTGACGCGCAAACCGCGACCGTGGCGGGGATCGGCCACCCAGCGGTTGCCTTCCTTGCGCAACACGCCGCTCAACTGGCTGTGGAGAAAACGTTCGATGCGCCCCGTGTCGGCGCGGATCATTTGCCCCAGCATCGGCAACGAAGCGTCGCTGGCCGTCGCGGCGAAGGGATAACGCCCGGTAAAGGCCGCGTTCCAATGCTCGACGATCGAACGCCGCCATTGGCTGTTGAGGCCCGCCGCCGACGGTTGCAGCACTCGCTGCCAGGCCTGTTCCAGCGGTTGCACGAACAGCGTTTCGCCCACGCCGGCCCATTGCGCACCGAGGCTGGCGGCCATCAGACGGCCATAGGACTGGGTATCGGTGAGGTCGATGCCCCGGCCCTGGAACACCGTCTGCGCCAGGGCCTGGGTCATTTCCATGGGGTCGCTGGCCGTGTTGATCTGTTGCAGTTTCAGGCGCACGCGGGTCACTTGGGTGAGGTAGGCCTGGAGGCTCAAATGGTCAGCGCCACCCTTGCCCAGCAAGGCCAACAACGGGCCGAACGTCGGATCCAGCGGGCCGCTCGGCAGGTCGGCCAGCGGGTCTATGGGCGGGGCCTTGTCCGGGCCGATGAGCTTGTGCGCGGACCTCATCAGCGAGTCGCCCAGGGCCGGGGCGCGGGTGCCCGCTTGCCCTTGATAGGCCAGGGTATTGATCAACGCGAGCAACGGCGATTGGCGCACGTCGCTCATCAGCGTCAACTGGTCGATGACCTGTTCCAGGCTTTTGGGTTGATTGCCCCGCAGGCTGTTGAGAAACACCAGCCAGGCGCCCGCGTAGTCCTTGAAATAGCGTTCGGTCAGGCGCGCCTTGAGCTCGCCGGGCGTCAAGCGCACATCGATGTCACCGGGGCGATCACTGAGCACCCAATCGATTTCTTCGCGGCGCGCCTGGGTGATGTCATCGATGGCCTGGCGCACCTGGCCCTCCCAGGCCTGGCGCGTGAACACTCCCGGCACGCTGGCCTTGCTGGAAAACAACCCGGCGGCTTCGGTGTCGCCCACCATCTGTTGCAGGCCCAGGGCTGGATAGTGCGGGGTGGCGTCGTCCAGCACCCGTTGATACAGGCTGGCCTCGGCGTTGCGTTGGCCCAATTGGTCGAGCAGCACCTGGCGCACCTGCGCCACCAACCGCGGGTCGGCCTCGATGCGCCAATCCGGGTGCGCGGCCAGTTGCTCGGCGTAGAACTGCCACAGGTTCGGTGCGAGGGTCTGCCAGAGCCCTGGCGAAATTCCGTCACGCGTGGGTTCGGCGTGGCCCAGGGTCTTGACCAACAGGGGCGCCTCGGCTTTGTCCGGGCGCGCCATCATCAGGTAAGCCTTGAGCTGATCGTAGGCCATACGCGTACGCTCAACGCGCTCGGGGCTGCCCGGCGCCAGCTTGACCAGCGCCTCCAGTTGCCCGCGCAACCTCGCCGCCGCCGGGTCGCGCACCAGGCGGTTATTGGCCTCGACATACCGGGGCCACAACAGTTCGAGCAAGGTTTCATTGCGGTTCAAGCCAAAGCGCTGGTACCACGGCGCACCGGACACGACACGGTGATCCAGGCGAGCCAGCACGTGGACGAGCGCTTCGAGCGCCAACAGTTGCTCCTCTTGGGTGGATGACTGTTGCAACGCCGTCGACAAGGCCTGCGCCTCGACGATCTGCGCCCGATTGCTCACAAAGGACAGCGCCATCCCCGCGCCCCACACCAGCGCCAGGCCCATGAACAGCCCATAGACGACTCGCGGCGCGCCCCACCCCAACCGCGCGCCGACGGCCTTGTCGCGCTGCACGCCGTGCCACGCCGGGTCCGGCCACCAGAAGTGCTCGCCGTCAGCGCTTTGCGTCACGCGCAGTGGCAGGCTGAACCACAACCCTCGCAGCATCACCCCCGGGTTGAACCCACTCAACGACGGCGCCAGCGCCTGCCGCCAACGGGCAATGCCCTCGGCCTGCAAATCCCGGGACAGGCGCAGCAGGAAATCGTGGTGCATCCGCTTCTTGATCTTCATCTGGGCAAAGCCCTGGCAACGCAACGGCTCGACCAGATCCTCCAGGCACGCCTCCAGCAGCGACGGCGTCACCTTGGCCGGCAACAGACAACCCACCGGCTGGCTCTCGCGCCCGTCCTGGGACCAGCCGCTCTCGCACACCTGCCACAAGTGCAACGGCAACCGTCGGCGTAGCCGCCGAGCCAGCCCCTGCAACTGCCGCATGCCCTTGGCCAGCGCCACCGCATCGGTGCTTTGCGGTTTGTCCAGCGCCCAGACCACCCCGTCCAGCGCCCGCCAACGGCGTAGGGTGAGCCATGGGTTCAACAGCGGGGTTTGCAATTCTTCCTGGACGCTGCCGCCCCATAGCAGCACGGTGCGTTCGCCTTCGAGCCATTTCTTTTTCGCCAGCTCCGGGGCGATGGCGGCGATCTGGGTGGGCTCGCCGACGATGAGCAGCAGACGGACCTTGTGGCGCCAGAGGGGGCCGTATTGGAAGCGGAGGTTTTCGCGTAGCTCTGCGCCCAGTATCGATTCAGGCGTCCTGGCCTGAGGTCGTGATGAGGTCACCTGGGTGCTACGCACCAGAACTCTGATCCCGTTCTGCATGATTTGCCACATCAATATCGCCATCGCGAACAACAATGCCCAGCAAAAAAATGCCTTGAGCAGCAGGTCCGACAGCACAACGCGGTCGACGGGTTGCCCAGTCCATAACCACCACCCCCCGCCTGCCAAGGCAACAAACACGGCCAAGATCAACGCCAACAGAAGCGCCGTAAGCCAGGAAGAGATTTTTTGAGGTTCATCTGTTTGAGTCATGGGGTTTCACAATTCCGAGGGCCAAGGTGTAATGGGAATCGCAAGCCAGCCAGGCACAGGGCTCACCGTGTTGCTCGGCGTGCCAGGCGGCAAGGGTCTGCGCAACCATGGCCTCCAGATTCGCCAGCGTGCCGAAATTGTGGTCTTGCACGTTTTGCTTGGTGTTCCAGCCAATGGCAGACAGGTCGACTATGTCGGGCTGGGAGAACGACACACACACTTTGGCGGGCGCCTGCAGTTCGCTTTGTTGGACGGCTCGTTCGGCCACCTTTACCACCGACTCTTGATCGGTGAACCATTCTCCCCGCAACAAACCCATGCCTTGCTCAAGGCCCAGCAGCCAAAGCAGCGCCGCCTCGCCGGCCGGTAAGCGGCTGTCTTTTTGTGGTGACGAGGATTGGCAACCGCCGCAGAGAACGCGCGCATCCGAAGGGGCGCTCTGCAGCTGGTTGATGATTGAGTCCAGGCTGCGAATGCCCTGCCAGGGCTCAGGTCGCTCCGGCAGTTCAACCTGGGGACAGGATTCGGCCATTTGCTCGACGAACGCCGCCCAGGACTCGACGGAACCCTGCCAATAGCAACGCACCGGCTGCAAGACGATGGGCTCGGTTTGTTGCTCACACCATTGCAGGGCGAGCAAAACGGCCAATTGCCGCTCGCGCTCGGTAAGGTCGTCACCGAATACCTGAAGCAGACGAAGCGCCAGGCCTTCGGGCGTTTCTTGCGGTATGGGCGCAGGTTGATCCGGGTTGAGCAGATTCTGCCTGTGTTCCTGGGTCAGGCAGGCGGGCCCGAGCAAGACAGTGTCCACCAACGCGGCTTTCTGCCGATGATGCGCCCACCAGGTTCGCTGGATCCGTTGCGCCGCCTCGGCATAACAACGAGCGTTGTGTCGGTTGAATCGGTAGCGCAACACACGCAACAGCAACACGAGCAACCATGCCAGCAACGTCGTGATCGCGCCGACAACCATCAAGCGCGGCTCTACGACCCCATCCAGGAGCGCGCTGGCGCCGCCCAACAAAATCAGCAGCCCCGCGACTCCGGCTATCCAGCGCCTGTATCCGGGCGCCCGTGACGCAGGGTAAGGCGCGAACTCCGGCGCCGGGATCATGAGGCCACCAGCGTATCAGGCCCGGAGCTGACCAACGTGCAATTGCAGCCGCAGCGGTGACCATCCAGCGCCACGGGGCACCCGTCGACTTCCATCAGGTCACTGCCCTCGGCAATCTCGGTACGGCCGTGCAGGTTGCAGCGCACCGCATCCCCCTGACAGGCAATGGACAGGCCGTCGCATAGGTAGTGGCCCCCCAATACCTCGCCTCCGTATTCCTTGAGGGTGTCGCCTTGGCGAATGATGGCTTTCATAATTTCAACTCCTTGTAATGAATGGGGTCAGGACTGCGGGCACGACGTAGGCACCGGCAGGTTGAGCGGGATCTTGATCGGGTATTCGGGACTGCCATAGGCGTAGCAGGACGTGGTGACCTGGATGTCGTCGCAGGGCAGGAAGTGCACGGTCAGGCCGCAGACTGTTTGGTTGGTGTAGTCGGGGATGGGGACTTGCTTGGTGTGCCGCCTCTTTTGCGCGACGATCTTGTCGAGCCAGGCGTCGTATTTGGCTTCATCAGCAAGACCTGGATTGTCATAGGAGTAAGCGACACCCGTCTCCCAATCGATCCGCACCGTAATACCCTGCTGCCAACGCGACGGCGCGACGTAACAACATCCGCCCCCGCCACCCTGGTAAGGCCCGATAACGTCAATCCCCGAACGCCCATCCACACTGAATCGGTTGATCGCCCAGTGAGTGTGATTGATGGCTTCGAGCGTACTGGCAGAGACGTTGGGCGCGAGCACCGCGCCCAACAAACCACACCAGGCTAGCAATAGCGTATGCCACGGGCTGGGCCTGAGCATCGGAGCGTTGCCTCTTGAAGGGTGGCGAAGCAAAGGTTCAGCTCGGCGCATCGTTCGTCTCCCTGGCCTTTGCATAAAAATCCTTCCAAAGCTCATCGATGTCCTTCTGCACCTGGGCCAGGCGTTCAACATCCATGTCTAGCGGCACCGGGTCGCTGGTTGACTTTGGCTGTCTTTGGGCCCACTGGCCTTGGGCGTTTTCGCTGTAGAGCGCCAGCGCCCGGCTGTCGCTCTCGCCGAAGAACACCATGCGGTCTCGCAAGAAGCTGCCCCAAGGTTCGCGCCCAAGCTTGTAGAGGAACCAGGCGCGGGAGTCGTGCACGTGGTCGTCGAATAACGCACGCAACAACCCTTCGGGTTGTTCGGCATTGCGGCTTTCGTCGACGTTGCCGCGAAAGGTTTCGTTCTGATGGTTTATCTGGGACCGAGGGGGTGGAAACAATTGGCTGACCAACTTCTGGCCGGCCGCTTTCATTCGTTCACGCTCGGCACGGATCTGGGTGGCAACCCAGAACGGCTCTGGGCCGGCAACCAGACCAAGCGCCAGCAGGGCCAACGGATCCTGGCGACCCTCGCTCCGGTAAACCTCAGCGAACTCTTCGGCCGCTTCGCGCAGCTGGGTTTTCGCCATGTCCGCGTCGAAATCCTTTACGCCGGGTTTCAGTGTTTTTTTCGGGACACGGCCTATACGTTCGGCGACCATCTGCAGTTTGCGATGCCTTTCGATCGCTTGTTGTTCTGCATCACGCTTGTGTTCGGCAGCTTCACGGACAGTCTTGTCGGCTTCGGTATCGCTTGCCTGTTGGTAGAAGCCTGTCTGTTTAAGGCTGGCAAAGGCGTAGCGGTCGATGCGCCAGGCGGTGATCCAGTCCAGTTGCGTGCGTAGGGCTTCTTCCAGGCTGAGGGTGGTCGGTAAGGGTTGGTAGCTTTCGATCTGTTCGATGGGCAACGGTTGCGTTACCGCTGGCAGGTCCAAGGTGACTTGGCGCCAGGCGTTGAATCGACTTGCGGTTATTGGAGCGACTTCAAACGCTTCGGCCACGTCATCCGCCATTGCCCTCCAAAGCTCATGGCCCAACTCTGACGGCAAGGAAAGAGGCGAGACCTTCAATGGGGCACCATAGGCAAAGGCATCTGCATACAAATCGTTTAAGGCTATTTGCGACAGCAGCAAACCATCGCTCTCGCCCATCGCCTTCCCCTGATCACCTGGCGGATACCCCCCACCCTGATCCGAATGTACCCCCGGATAGATCACCTCCTGGCTATTAGCCGGGTACTCCCCGTTTTCACGGCGAATCGATTCCAATGGAAAACACAACCGCTGCTCATGGCTTGCCACCAAATGCAGGCAACGCTTCACCAATCCGCTCTCCGGCAGGTGCTGGTTGCCATCGGCCCAGCTCATGTGCCCCTGGGCGCCTGGAATAATGTCGGCGATACCCACAGAGGCCACGGTGTCCAGCAGACCCAGATATTCCACGCTCAGGGGCACCCGTATATCCGCCATCGGCAGCGTCAGCGCCAAGTCGGACAACAATCGATCCAGCCAACTTACAAAACCCCGGGCCGCCGTCGCTCCGCGGGAAAAACCGTAGACATACAGCTTCAATCCCAGCAACTTGACCTGGCCGGGCTGCGGCTGCGTCAGGGCCAGTTGCAGGGGCTTGGCCAACGCCTGCAACTGTTTGCGAAACTCGCGGCTGCGATTGGCGTGGCCGGTCCCCCAACCCAGGCCGAGCGCCGTGCCCATGGCCTTGACCGCCACCTGCAGCGCGGCATTGTCCAGGCGTGGTTGGTTCAAGGTGCGGCGCAGGGCATCGATGAGCATCATCAACCCCCAGTTGATCCGCTCTTCACCGTACCAGGCGGTGGCCAAGCCCGATTCGCTGTAATCAAGGTCTCCGACTTCCGGGAAAGGTGTGCCCACGCCGGGCATGTAGTACTTGAAATACTGGCCATTGCCATTACCCGGCGCATCGACCAGGCGCTCGGCCTTGTCGCTGTGGGCGGTACCGCCGGCATGGCCGGCGCCAATGCTGGCGCGAAACAGCCGGGCGATATTGGTCGGGTGCGGTGTCGAGGACTCGTACAGGTCGTTGTTCAGGTTATTGCCGGTGCCGTCGAAAAACAGGCTGATGTGCACGGTCTTGCAGCATGGAGGCATCACTCTGCGCCCAGCGGCGACGCACAGGGAGTCGTGATAGTCATGCTCCAGAGCGCATTGGCGATTGAGGTTCTGGTAAACCAGCCCGACATCTCTGGGTAAGCGGCCCTGGACCGGGAATGCCGGCGGATACCAGACCGGGGTGTGCTTCAGCTCGGACATGAGGTGGGCTCCGGTAAGTTGAGGGGGGTCTTGATCGGGTATTCGGGACTGCCATAGGCGTAGCAGGACGTGGTGACCTGGATGTCGTCGCAGGGCAGGAAGTGCACGGTCAGGCCGCAGACTCTTTGGTTCGTATAATCTGGGACCTCTACCATCTTGCTATGCTGCTGCTTTTGCGCTTTTAGCTTTTGTTTCCAGGCTAGGTACTTAGGCCAGTCCGCATAGCCAGGATTGTCATAGGAGTAAGCGACACCCGTCTCCCAATCGATCCGCACCGTAATACCCTGCTGCCAACGCGACGGCGCGACGTAACAACATCCGCCCCCGCCGCCCTGGTAAGGCCCGATAACGTCAATCCCCGAACGCCCATCCACACTGAATCGGTTGATCGCCAAATGAGTGTGATTGATCGCTTCCAAGGTGCTCGCCACCCCACTTGAAGTGATTGAAATGGCGGTCAAACCTGCGGCAATCCCAACGACGCGTCTGGCTATCAAACACGTGGCCATAAAGTCACTTCCCTCTGTTAACAGCCAACTTACAAAACCCCGGGCCGCCGTCGCTCCGCGGGAAAAACCGTAGACATACAGCTTCAATCCCAGCAACGTGACCTGGCCGGGCTGCAACAGGCTGATGTGCACGGTCTTGCAGCATGGAGGCATCACTCTGCGCCCAGCGGCGACGCACAGGGAGTCGTGATAGTCATGCTCCAGAGCGCATTGGCGATTGAGGTTCTGGTAAACCAGCCCGACATCTCTGGGTAAGCGGCCCTGGACCGGGAATGCCGGCGGATACCAGATCGGGGCGTGCTTCAGCTCGGACATGAGGTGGGCTCCGGTAAGTTGAGCGGGGTCTTGATCGGGTATTCGGGACTGCCATAGGCGTAGCAGGACGTGGTGACCTGGATGTCGTCGCAGGGCAGGAAGTGCACGGTCAGGCCGCAGACTTTTTGGCCGGTGTAGTCTGGGACGGGCACCTGTTTGCGGTGCTGCCGCGTTTGCGCGCTTATTTGCTTCTCCCAAGCCAAATATCTAGGCCAGTCGGCATACCCAGGAAACCCATCGGGGTAAGCCACACCTGCCTCCCATTCAACCCGCACCGTCATTCCCTGCTGCCAACGCGACGGCGCGACGTAACAACATCCGCCCCCGCCACCCTGGTAAGGCCCGATAACGTCAATCCCCGAACGCCCATCCACACTGAATCGGTTGATCGCCCAATGAGTGTGATTGATCGCTTCCAAGGTGTTCGCCACCCCACTTGAAGTGATTGAAATGGCGGTCAAACCTGCGGCAATCCCAACGACGCGTCTGGCTATCAAACACGTGGGCATAAAGTCACTTCCCTCTGTTAAATGCTGTCGATTCGGGCGCGAGCAATCGTTTGAGAACGAACGCTTCCCGCTCGGGCCCCAGAAGCAATCCCGCTTCGGTGGCGTCGAGCATCGCCGCGTAACACTGGTGAAAAAATTGTTCATTCCCATATGTCGCTGGGCGTGCAGCAAGCAGCTTGCTCATTGCCAACGTCGCATCACTTGCGCAACCAAGAACTTCCAACTGGCTGTCGCTAAGGTCCAAGGGGCGAAAATCCTCCGAGCCCAAGGGTTCGCCAGGAGCGCCAGGCAAGTGGCCGGGAACGCCGTCACGATCAAGCCAGCTCCAGAACACTGCGGGACGAAGTAGCAGTTGCTGTTGTGCAGGCTCCAATACGTGGCTGAACAGCAGCGGAAACAGACGCGGGTCGTAATAGCGCAGCAGCCCCGTACAGCCGCCGTTGGACACTTCCAAGCAGCGACCGAGGTGTTCGGCCAATGCTGGGAACAGCCAAGGCGAGGCCAACACCATCAATTGCGAACGATCGCGTACCTCGTGCATCAGGCAGCCAAGCAACTGCCGTTGCAGTGGCTGCGTCAGGTCGATACGCAGCAACAACGGCGCCAGTTCGCTAGCGCCTTCCTCGGGCAGACCGGTGAACAGCGAACGCCATTGCAACGGCGGCTCGACGCTCAATACGCTGGGCAATAACGGGGCGTTGCTGCCAGCCTGATCCACAACTACATCGAGATGGTACAAGCCGCTCCTGGCACCAGAGGCCTCTAGCAAGTCAAGCCAGACATGGCGTTGCATTGAAGTCATATCGATGCCCCCCTGGGCATGAAGCCCTGGGCGGCTGCCCTAGCTCTTTTCAAACATTCTTTGCACACCGAACCGGGTAACTCAGGCAGCGGAAACGTCTCGCCACCGGGGCGGTCGAGTCTGTGCTTCCCTTTGATACTGACTAGGCCAGGACTATGAATCTGGATTTCGCCTTCGGCTGTAATCCGAATGAACCCACCCCCACACGCCAGGGTGAGGCCATTCTTCGCCGTCACCTGCACATGCCCCTGCACCGACTGCACGGTGATGTCCTGCTGGGCTTTCATGCCCAGCCCATCGCCGTGGGATTCGATGTCCAGGGGACCTTTGCCGGAGACCAGGCGCAGGCCTTCCTGTTGGGCCAGCAGCGAGATGCCCTGGTTGGCGTGGGCCGATAGCCGCTTGGCGGCGGCGAGGTTGATTTCGTTGTGGCTTTGCAGGTACAGCGCGTCGCCGCTCTTGAGCAGCAGGCTGGCCGGGGTGACGGCGCCGATGCCCTGGGGGGCGCTGAGCAGGATGGCGGCGGCCGAAAGGTCTTTTGCGTCGGCCTGGAGTTGTTCCAAGCCGCGCAGGTCGGGTTTGCGGCTGTGGTGGGCCTGGGCGATGTCCTGCCATTCGGCCATCTGCTGTCTGGCACCTTCGACCTGGGCGGTGGCCGGGTCCATGCTGAGGACGTCGCCCTTGGCCTGGGTTTGCTCATCAGCACTGATAAACACCCCCTTGCCCGCACGAAGGGCGCCATGTCCATCGGTGCGCAACTCAAACCCTTCCCCCCGCTTCGTCTGCTCGGCATCCACCAGATGCCCCAGGTTCAACTGGCTCTTGCCGCTGTGCTCGGTGCTGAGCTTGATGTGCTCCTGCCCGCGGGTGTCGTCCATGCGTAGTTTGTTGTTGGTCGGAGTGCGCAGCACGTTGCGGCGCTCGTTGCGGGCGGTGACGGGGTCCGGGTGCCGGTCGTCGTGCAGGGCGTGGGCGATGTAGGGGCGGTCGGGGTCGCCGTGCTCGAAAGCCACCGCCACTTCGGTGCCGGCCTGCAGCGGGAAATGCAGGCCGTGGGTGTCGCCGCCGTAGGGTCGGGCCAGGCGCAGCCAGGCGCTTTCGCGGCCGGCTTGCCAGGTGTCGCGGTCGAACAGGAAGCGCACCTTGTAGCGGCCCTCGAAGTCGAGGTCAGCGTACGGCGGGTTGACTTCCGGGTGACTGACGCGGGCGGGAATGGTGCCGCTGATGCGCGGCTTGGGCGGCAGCGGTGGGCGAAAGCACACGGTTTCCGAGTAAGGAATCGCTTGGAAGGTGGCGATGAAGCTGCGGTCCCGGGCCGCTTCGGTGCGCAGGCTGACGATCACCGCGCCGAACTCGAAGGCCTGGGGCGCGCCGCCGGTGATTTCGAGCATCTGGGCCGGGGCCAGGGTGGCGCTGCTGGTGGTGCCGCTGAGGCGGGTCTGGTCATTGAGGTAGAGTTCATGGCGCAGGCGCGCGTAGAAAAAACCGCTTTCGCTTTGCAGGTCCTCGTCCAGGGCGTAGCGCTCGCCCAGCACCGTGTAGGGTTCGCCGTAGTGATAGGCCTCGCCGTAGGTGCCCTTGGCGCGGCGGGTATGGTCGACCTCGCCGTCGAGGAACGCGTAGGCCTCGCGATGGTGGTAGGCGCGAAAGTTGATGTTTTTTTCCACCACCTGGTGGGCGGTTTGCAGGTGCCAGACCGCGTCCTGCTCGTTGGCGCACAAGCCGGACGGCGGGCGACACGGCAACTTGACGCCGCGCTGGTAGTGCCGCTGGTCGTCGTGAAACTCCACCACGTCGATGCTCAGGCGGTCATCGCTGACGACCCGGTACCAGATGCCGACATCAGCCAGCAGGCGCTCGATGAAGGCCAGATCGCTTTCGTCGTATTGCATGACCTGTTCACGCCGGGGGTAGTCGCGCACCACATTGAAATAGAAATGCTGGCCCCGGAAATCATGGCGCGTGCGCAGGATGTGTTCGACGATCTGCGGCACCGACTGGTGCTGGTAGATCCGAAACTGCTTGCCCCGCGCCAGCAGCGCGAAACGCGGTTGCAACGTGATTTCGTAGCGGGCTTCGTCGTTGGAGCCGGACAGGCGCTTGAACGCCGTGATCGCGCCATTGAACGTGCGCAGCGGCTTGATCTCCGGCGGCGCGAAGCCCTTGGGCGTCGGCGGTGGCGGCAGCGGGTAAAGACTGAAGTAGGCATCCCGGTTGAGCAGGTCGGTGGCCACCAGGTCGCGCTCGGTGCAGGTGAATTCGATGCGGTAGTGGTAGGGCCGGCTCAGGTGCTCCTCGCCGGTGAAGGCCAGGACGTCGAGATGGGCTGTGAGGTCGCAGACGCTCAGGGTGTGGCGGCTGTGGTCGAAGAAGGTGGCCATGTTCATCGGGCAGGCTCCATGGCGACGGTGCCGGTCCCGGCCGTGTCCGCGACATCGATGAAACACAGGGTGATGCCCTCCTCCTGGCAATAACCCAGGCGCACCCCGTTTGTCCGTATCTGCGCGGCCCGGCGTTGCAACAACTGTTGGCTCAGCACCGGCAAAATCTGTTCGTTGAGCAGGCTATCGATGTTGCGCGCCCCGGTATCGGGCAGCAGGCAAGCGGCAACCATCGTTTCGCCGAGGGCATCGTCGAACTCGCAGTCCAGGCCATAGTGGCGCCGCAAACGGTGGGCAACCTGGCCCAGCTTGATCGCAACGATGCATTGCAGCGCACCGACTTGCAGCGGGCGATAGATGAGGGTCTGGAAACGCGCCAGCAAGGCCGGCTGAAAGTGTTCGCGCAGGATCGGTCGCAGGCATTCATGCAACGTGCCGTCCGGCGCGTCGGGTTGAACGTGAAGGCAGGCCTGCAACGCGTCGCTGCCCAGGTTGGAGGTCATCAGAATGACGGTGTTGCGAAAATCGACCTCTCGCCCTTCTCCATCACGCATGAAGCCACGATCGAACACTTGGTAGAACAGGTTCAGGACGTCGCGATGGGCTTTTTCCACCTCGTCGAGCAGCACGACGCTGTAGGGCCGTTGACGCACGGCTTCGGTCAGCACACCACCTTGTCCGTAACCGACGTAACCGGGCGGCGAACCTTTGAGCTGGCTGACAGTGTGGGCTTCCTGATACTCGGAAAGGTTGAGGGTGACGAGCGCCTTTTCGCCGCCGAACAGGGCGTCGGCCAAGGCCCGGGCGGTTTCGGTCTTGCCTACCCCGCTGGTGCCCACCAGCAGGAAAACGCCCAGGGGGCCTTTGTCATCGGCGAGCCCGGTCTTGGCGGCACGCAGGCGCTGAGCCAACGCTTCGAGGGCTGGGGCCTGGCCGACGACGCGCTCCGCCAATTGTTGTTCAAGCTCCAGCAGGTGCGCTTGTTCATCTTTGAGCAAACTGCCCAGGGGCACCCCAGTCCAATCGGCGATCACCTCAGCTACGCTGCGGGCGTCGACATCCAGGGATAACATCGGCTGATTGCCTTGGATCGCATCCAGTTCCTGTTGCAACTGGACACAGTCCACCCAGCGCGGCGGCTCTGCCTCGCGAGCATCGAGTAATTGTTGAGAGAGATCGAGCACCTGCCTGTATCGGCTCAGCAGCTCGATTCGGCCGCGTTCCAATTCGGCATGTTGCGCAGCGATCTGCCCGAGGCGTTCGGTGTCGACGCGACTGCCCAGGCCCTGGTCGGCTTCCAGTGCCTGTCGCTCCAGTTCCAGGGCAGCCTGCCGCGCCTTGACGTGGACCAACGCCTGGGGTTCGCAATCGACACTCATGCGCACCCTTGCACAGGCCGTGTCCAATAGGTCGACGGCCTTGTCCGGCAATTGACGGCCCGTGAGGTAGCGCCGCGACAGGATGACGGCCGCCTGCACCGCCGCATCCTGGATGTGGACGCCGTGGTGGCTCGCGTAGCGGGCCTTGAGGCCGCGCAACATGAGGCAGGCATTGGCATCGTCCGGTTCGTCGACCTTGACCTGCTGGAAGCGACGCTCCAATGCCGCATCCCGCTCGAAGTATTGCTTGTATTCGCCCCAGGTGGTCGCGGCGATGGTGCGCAATTCGCCACGGGCCAGGGCGGGTTTGAGCAGGTTTGCCGCGTCGGCGCCCCCCGCCTGGTTGCCGGCGCCGATCAGCGTATGGGCTTCGTCGATGAACAGCAGGATCGGCGTTTCGGACTGCTGCACCGCGTCGATGACGCTTTTGAGGCGGTGTTCGAACTCGCCCTTGACCCCGGCACCGGCTTGCAGCAACCCCAAATCCAGCGCGCGCACGCAGACGGACTTCAGGCTGTCGGGCACGTCGCCTTGGGCGATGCGCAGGGCGAGGCCTTCGACCAGCGCGGTTTTGCCCACGCCCGGCTCACCGACCAGGATCGGGTTGTTCTTGCGCCGGCGACTGAGTATGTCAATGACCTGACGTATCTCATCGTCGCGACCGAACACCGGATCAATTTGCCCTTCCCCAGCCCGGGCGGTCAGGTCCTGGGTGAATCTGTCCAGCAGTAGCGTGCGTGCATCAGGCTTGGCGTCTCCGTTCAAGGCGGCGATGGGATCGCTTATCGCAACAGGCTCCTGCCCTTGGGGACGCTCTTCGGAGACTTGATCCAGCAAAGCAAACAGGCGTTGCAGTTGGAGCTCGCCGAGGCTGAGCAACGGCCAGGCCGCTTCGCAAACCAGCAGCCCGGGGTCGTCCATCAGCGCACCCAGCAGATGGGCGGAGCGCAGCCGGTCGTTGTCGTCATCCAGCGAGGCCCGCAGCCAGGCATGCTTGATCAGTTTTTGCAACGGTTCAGACAGCTGTGGCTTGGCCTGTACGCTGCGCGGCAGGTTATCGACGTGGTTGAGCAGGCCGCACCAAAGCACCTCCAGGTCCAGTTCGTGACGACGGGCGATGACGGTCAAGTCGCCCTCGCCCTGCCCCAGCAACTTGAGCAACCAGTGCTCGATGGTGATGTGGGCATGGGCGCGACTCTGACACATTGAGGCCGCGTCGCTCAGGGCCTGGGCGCAGTAGGGATTCAAACGACGAAGCAGACGCGAGGGGCTTTGTGCCATGGGGAGCATCCTTGTTCGGGTTCCGGTACAGGTCGGGTAAACGGTGGGGAAAACAGATGTTCTTGGCTGAACGCCCGCGAACGGACGCTCAACCCAGCACACCGGCAATCGGCGGCGCCGCGGTGGCCTTTGGGCTTATTCGCCTCAGGCGCTTTGGCGTTCGCTCCAGGAATCGGAATGAATGATGTTGCCGTCCTTGTAGGTCCAGGTGACCTTTTCGTAGCGCAACTCAATCTGTTCCAGGTGGTTATGCTTCTCTTTGGTCGGGTCTTTGATGTCGTGCATTTTTGGCGCGACCTTCACCACCTTGACGTTCTCCAGCTTGGTGATGAAGTACTCGACCTCCTGCCCGGCATCATCGATGCGGTACCACTTGAATTCGGCGCTCTTGAGCGTCTGCCCGGTGGTAACGGCTTTGTAGAGGTAGGGACTGGAGGCGTCGATTTCCTTTGAAAACAGGAACGGCGTATGAACCCGCGCGCCGGTCAGCTTGCCGGTGTTGTTATCGGTCGGGATGTACAGGCTGTGATCCTGAGCAACCACTTCGATGCTGCCCTCGCGCTTTTGTACATCCACGGAACCTTTGATTTGCGCGCCGCCATCATCTTGCAGCCAGAGGTAAACGGGAATTGCCATGTGAAGCTCCTTTTCAAGATTGAATGTCGCTGAATGCGACTGGGGGTTGACTGTCCGACCCTGTCGTGGGGAACGCACAAGCGCCCACTTCAGGTACCAGACGGATATCGACTCGGCGGTTGGCCGCACGCCCCGCCTCGGTGTCATTGCTGGCGATCGGCTGGCTTGCGCCAAACCCTTGCACGGCGAAACACGTGTCGGGCATGCCGCCCACGTGCAGCATCCATTCATGCACGGCGGCGGCACGGGCTCGGGACAGCTTGAGGTTGTGCGCGGCTTCGCCGGTGGCATCGGTGTGCCCGGCAATCACGATCAGCCAGCCGGATCGTGCCTTGATGCCAACCAACGCTTTGACCAGTACCTTGGTTGAACCCGGCTTGAGCCGCGCGCTGCCCGGGCTGAACAGCGACAGGCTGTCTAGCCTCACGGGTTCGGACGCTTGCGCAGGCATTGGCCCGGGCGACGTCAGACGACTGGAAAGCGCCGCCCTCAATGGCTCGCGCAAAAGGTCACCGCGATATAGCCCCATGCCCAGCGCCAGGGGTTCACCCCGTCGGTGGTAGGTCTCCAGCCGATGCGCGGTCTCACGGAGGTTGACCTCGGCTTGCTGGCGCCAGCGAGATGTTGGTTGTTCCTGAGGTTCCATCTCAAGGAGCGGCGCATAGCGGCGCAGGTCATCAGTGACCTGGCGCACCAACAAGTTGTTCTGCCATGCGGAACTGACCAGGGCGATCCCGCCGGCCAGGGCATACATCCACACGGCGATGATGGCGGCACGCTGCATCGAGGTACGTTGGGCCCGCAGTGGAATCAGGTTCAGCAGAGGATCCGGAAACGGCAGCACCGCTTGCATCTCCCCTGTCCTGGTGTCGACCAGCGCCACTTTGCTACGTAGCCGCTGCTCCCAGAGATTCCCCTCCACGGTTTGCGGTATTGCCGGCACCAACTTTATCGACCAGCACACCGCCGAGCCTCGCCCGTCACCGCGTGAATTGAAATGCGGCAGCACCTCCTCGTGCAGCCACGCCACCGCATTGTTCAGCTGCACGCCCGCATGCAACCGTGTCGCCCGCAGCGCCGAACGGGTGGGCTGTTGCAGCCAGTCAGCCAGATCGACACAGGCTCCGGCATCATGAACACGAGGATTATTGGGAGGACCATCCACCCAGCAGAACCATGGGTCCACGCGCTGAGGTGCGCGGACATAACTCACCAGCATCATTGGCATGGACGCCCCCTGCCTGCCTGCCAGCGCGGCTTGGTGACGAAACGCTCGTATCCGCCCCGCCAGTTCAGCTTCATTCCCGTGTGCCGCAGGGTTGATGACGAACATCACGCTGAGCTGAGCACCCCACCCCGGACGCAAGGCCAGCAGGCTCTCGGTCACGTTCGGCAACTGCTCGACACTCGGCACCCGTACATAGCAACCTTGATGGGTGACGCGTAGCGCCCATCGCTCGTCGGGGACGGTGCCGAACAGGCCATCCAGGGCGTCGCCGCAGACCAGGACCACCGGTTGACGAAACGACGAGGGTGGCATGGCCACATCGGCGGCGAACTCTACCGACTGGCGCAATCGAGCCGCACGATGATTGGCCATCGCCCAAACCACCGTCGCAACGCCGATCATGACCAACACCGCGATCACGCGTATCCGGGTGTCGAGCGGGAGGATGAACAGCAATATCACGCCAAGCATCCCGGCCCATGCCCAAAGGACTCGTTTCAATGGAATCGTCATAGGGCCCCTCATGCCTGGCCGGGCATGAGGGAAACAACCACGCCGGCCAGCCAGTGATCCATTGTCCACCAGGCACCGGCATGCAGCAGCGCCACCGCTATTCCATGGAACCATGGGGATTGATGCCGACCCAGGCGACCGCCCTTTCGCGTAGCAAGGTTCTGGCTGATATTCAAAGGCGGGACCTGAGCGTCGAGGGCGGCAAGCACTTGCTCGCGCTCAGGGTCGTCAGGGTCCGTGTAGCGGCCTCCGAAACCCAGCATGAGTACCCGATGGAACACGACAAGCACCCGTGGATCCGGTGATGGTTCGCGCAATACCAGGCGCATTTCCTCGTAGAGGAACTCACCGGCCTGGTGCCGGTTGAACAGCTTGGCCTGTAGGGGTTCGCGGCTCCATTCGGCTCGTATCGGGCCCTTCGTGCAGACGAGGATGGCTTCGTCGAGCAGCGCACATTGGGCATGACTGATGTGTTCGATGCTGCGCGGTTCCACCGCGAGCTGTTCGAGCTGCCGTCGAACCTGCTCGACCTGTTCCAGGCAAAGCTGCTGCAGCGCATGGGTGTCGTGTACCGAAGTACCATGGCGTAACTCGACCACCAGCAAATAACTGTCCTGCAGCAAGGCGTCGATATGCTTCGCCATTGCGTGGGTTTGTTTCGTGAAGTTCAGCGTCATGTGCGTAACACCGCAAACAGTTCAAGTTGGACTTGCGACAAAGTGCTGGGCACGTAGCAAGCAAAAGCCCCGGCGGCCAGCATGGCCTGGCCCTTGGCGTGACCGAGATCGAGGGCGAAGTACTGGTTTTCCAGGCGCAGCGCGATGGCCGCGGGCACATGGCTGAGGGGCTTCAGGGGGACGCCGTCGAGCGCCGCATTGATCAGGTTGTCGACATCGGCCGGCGCGCCGACCTTGCACAAGCGAGGAAATTGCTCCTGCAACTGTGCCGCCGGTAACTGGCAGCGCACCGAGAGGTAGAAATCAGCGCCGTCAGGTTCACGTAGCCGGGCATCGTTGAGCGTTACCTGCCAGCGATTGGCGCTCGTGTTCTCCAGGACCAGTGCTATGACGCGCGAAGGCAGGCTGGCTTCAAGCAACGTTGCGATACAACGCATCAGCGGTGCAAACACCGTCTCCAGTTGCTCATGCCGATAGGCTGGAATCCTGTCGATATCGTGTTCCAGCGAAAACGTCAGCAGCCCCCCGGCCAGCTTGGCGAGCTCCAGATAGACCTGCTCGGGATGTCGCTGGGGATAGGACTTGATATCAGCCAGCACCGGCTCGTAGGTGTTCAAGGCGTTGAGCAACCAGAACAACGACACATCGGCTACAGCGAAGTCAGCCATGCGTTGATTGCTCTCCCGGCGCATGCCCATCAGGCGCTGCCGCTTGGCCGACAGCTGCGTCAATAGGTTGTCCAGCTGGAGCAACAGACCCGGGTGCGCGGCGAAACTGAGCAATGGCGGTACGTAGGCCGGATCGAGACGCCACTTGCCATGCCCTTCACGGATCAGGCGCGCGATGGGACAGACCAGGTAATCACCGTTGTCGTCCTTGTCCAGGCGCAGCGACAGGTTGTGCTCCAGCACGGCGATCGACTGCACTTCCTGCGCATAGAGATCCTGCACGCTACGCCAGTCTTGACGGTAACGGGTGGGCCGATCGGCGCGGCCCTCCTCCATCAGGCAATTGTTTCCGTTGGCCTGTTCCAGGGGCAGGGCCAGCAGCACGAGCGCCTCCCGGGTGTCGTCGGTCAATAACCGCGACAACTCCAGCCCAGGCGGAAGACGATCCACCCGTTCGCTGTCGAGCAGGGTACCGTCGGGCATGCACACGCTTAGCCGGGTTGCCTTGAGCTTACCAAGGCCCAATGCGTCGGTATCGAACTCGACGGCCGTCACGCCCCAGGGATGCGCCAAGGCCAAGCCGGCGCGTTGCTCGTTGGCCCACGCTTCCCAGCGCGCCTGTTGTTGAAACTGTTGCGCAGACAACAGGGTGCCGGACGTCCATAAGGGACGATCTATTTTCATGGCGTCATTTCCTTGAAAGCGAGTCAGGCTTTCGCCTTGGGCATTTGCGAGACCAGGGATAAGTTGACGTCCATGCCCTCGACCTGAAAGTGCGGCACTGCGTACAACTTGACCCGGAAGAAACCGGGGTTGTCCTCGATGTCCTCCACCGTCACCTTTGCGTCACGAAGAGGGTGCGAAGCCTGCAGGTCATCGCCCGGATCGGTCATTTCGGTGACAAGTCCGCCGATCCACTTGTTGAGTTCCAGCTCCAGCAAACGACGATCCTTGGTGGTGCCGATGTTTTCGCGTTGGATCAACTTCAAGTAATGGGCAATGCGCGAGAGCAGGAAGATATAGGGCAGCCGTGCGTTGATCCGGCTGTTGGCGGTAGCATCCGCGGTGTCGTACAACGCAGGTTTCTGAGCCGAGCTGGCGGAGAAGAAACAGGCGTAGTCGCGGTTCTTGTAATATGACAAGGGAATGAAACCGAGATTGGCGAATTCAAATTCGCGGGTTTCCGGGATCATCACCTCTGAAGGAATCTTCACCTGGTTGCCAGTGCCCAGGTCATACAAGTGGATCGGCAGGTCGGTGACTGCGCCGCCCGATTGAGGCCCACGGATCTGCACGCACCATCCATTGGCGATGAAGCTCTTGACCATGTTGGCGGCAAAGGCAAAGGATGCGTTGGTCCACAAATACCTGTCGTGATCGGGGCCCTTGACGCTCTCGATGTAATTGAAGCTGCGCACTGGCACGGTATCCGGGCCATAGGGCAGGCGACCCAGGACCCTCGGCATGGTCAGGCCGATGTATCGCGCATCGTCACTGTCGCGAAACGCCTTCCACTTGATGTATTCGGCGCGATCGAAATAGTTGCCGATGTCCTTGATGGCAGCCACTTCCTCCATGGATCGCTTGCCGAAAAATGCCGGCCCCACCGAACCGATGAAAGGCATATGGGCTGCCGCGGCGACTTTCGAGATATTACGCAGCAAGGCGATGTCCTGCGGGCTACGATCGAACTCGTAGTTGGAGATCGCTGCCGCGATCGGCTCTCCGCCCGGCGTGTCGTATTCACGGGTATAGGTATGCAGGTACAGCCCGCTCTGGGCGATTTCGGGGGCGTCTTCGAAGTCTCGTACCAGATCATCCTTGCTGATATCCAGCAGTTCTATTCGCACGTTCTGTCGAAAATCGGTCTGGTCGACCAGGGACTTTACGCCGCGCCAGGTTGATTCGATCCTTTGGAATTCGGCGTGATGCATGACCGCATCAAGTTGACGACTGATTTGCATGTCGAGCAACGCTATATGCTCATCCAGCAGCACTTTGTCCAATCGTTCCACTCTGTGCGGCGATTCCTTGAGCAACTTCAAGAACACACTGACAGCGGCAGTGACGCGCTCGTCAACCGAGGCCTCGGACAGCGCCTCGGCATGCTGGAAAGTTTCGATGCTTCCCAACTCTGCGATGGGATTCAAATTGATCTTACTGAACAGGGCTGCATAAACTCCCTTATCTTCAGCCAATACTGTAGCGCCGCGCGATTGCACGTTATTACTTTCAGTAGACATATGAATTTACTCTTTGGGCTGCCGCCCGTATTTGATTAGCGAATGTCTTTTGGCGCCAAGGCCGCCAATTCGTCCCGCAGTTCATTGCTGAGCGCATCATCCTGGAGGATGCGCTCCAATTCTAGACGGAAGGCCATGTTATCAAGCAGGTTCGACTTCAAGTCGCGTAGAAGATTGCGCATGGCCAGCAGCGCCCGTAATTGAGGGATCTGCCTGGCTACTTGTTCCGGCTCAAAGTCTTTCATGCGATGAAACTGCAGTTCGATTGAAATATCCTCCCCGTTGTCCGCCAATGTATTATGCGCAGCGATCGTCAAAGTTGGCGAAAACTCGGCCAGGACATGATCGACGTTGTGCTTGTTGATATTGATCTTGTCTCTGACGGATAAAGGGCGCTGTTCGCTGCCGTTGCTGTAATCTCCCATCACCATCAATTTGAGTGGCAACTCAACTTTCTTTTGCGCGCCGCCAGTGTGCAGATCAAGTTTGATATTGATCCTGCTCTTGGGTACTTCATTCTGGAAACTGTATGAAGCCATGCCTATTCCTCTCAAACCGGATGTTAAGTGTTCGCTGTACAAACATAGCGAAGCGGCGCAGAGCCGGACAGGTCTAAACCCAGGCCATTTCTACGAAAGAGAATGGACTCACAAGCTGTCGGAAAATGGCCTACAGATACGGTTTACAACGAAGCGTTGCCGACGTCGGTGCGCGGTTGACACCCGAGACGCGAGGGAGAGGCTTACAAACGAGGAATGACGCAAACCCATTTTCAAGCCGGGTTTCGCGGCGTCTATCTTGGGAGCGGTTGCCGCCATGCGAAGTTCAAGGCTTTTGTCTTCCGGATGATCTATACCTTCAGGTACACGTCGTCAGGCCAAGGGACAGGCCGACGTGTAGCCAATAATAATGTCGTGCCCTCGGTCGGGTGCTGCTTGCTTTGGACAGCAGGAGGCTATTTGCGCGCCGCCTCCCTCAATAGAATGGCGCGCCTTTCAATGCCTGAAGTAACGATCATGAGCCGGATCACCCGCGTATTGAATGACCGTACCAGCGTATTGTCGCTGCTCTGCCTGCTCCTGGCTGTCGATAGCGCGTGCGGCGAGCCCCGGGTCATTGAACTGCACATCCTCGACGCGCCCCCGTTGACACTGCTCAACGACCCCAGGGGCCACGGCATTGTCGGCGATGTCGCCGTGAAGGCGATCACCCGCGCCGGGTATGCGGTAAAGATCCATGTGCTTCCCTGGGCCAGGGCGCAAAAGCACGTCAGTGAGGAGCATGACTTCTTGATAGCGCCGCTGTCGCGCATTCCGGGGCGAGAAACCCGCTTCACCTGGATCTCGTCGATCATGCCCATGGAGCGCGCGTTCTTCAGCCTCGATCATAAGGTCGGCAGCTTTGCCCAAGCGAAAGAAACCTTTCGCAAGGTGGGCGTCGGCCTGGGTAGCGCGCAAGAGGAAATCCTGCGCACCGAGGGCTTCCGGGACGACCAGATCTACCCGTTGGCCATCGGCGACAACCCTGCCCAAATGCTCCTGATGGGGCGCATCGATGCCTGGTTCAACGGCGTGCCCGAAAGCCGATATATCTGGCCAAAAGTTTCCAAGCGCAAGCTGCTCATGAGTTCAGTGGGCAGCAGTGCCGACCTCTATCTCGCGTGCTCCAGGCAATGCTCGGCGAAACTCGTCGAGGATTTGCGCGGCGCGGTGGAAGCGTTGCGCAATGAAGGGGCGATCAAGCGTATCCATGATCTTTATGTCCCGTGACATCGCCGAGCAGGCGATGGCATCAGTCTTGCGAACCACCTGAAGGGATATCAACTGGATTGATAGCCAACTAACGAAAGCCCCGCGATAGAGGCCTCGTCGATGACTTATATCATTCCGGATGATAGTTACCTTTGTTTCATTCGATTCGTTCCTCTGCGCCTCGACACGCATCATCCGCCCATCTCAATACACTTGGCGGATGCTATCCATGGAACATTCACTTTCTAAATTGCGCTTTCCCCTCGCACTGTTGGCGGTGCTGGTGATCAGCGCTTGCGGTAAGACTCCCGATACGGCAGCTTCGATGCCGGCGGCCAAAGTCAGCGTGGCCAAGGTGCTGGAGCAGCCCGTCAACGAATGGGATGAATTCACCGGGCGCCTCGAAGCGCCGGAAACCGTCGAGATTCGCCCGCGGGTTTCGGGGCAGATCGATCAAGTTGCTTTCACCGAAGGCGCCCTGGTCAAGAAAGGCGACCTGTTGTTCCAGATCGACCCCCGCCCCTTCCAGGCGGAAGTGCGTCGTCTCGAAGCGCAACTGGCCCAGGCCCGCGCCACCGCGACCCGCAGCGAGAACGAGGCCCAACGTGGCGAACGCCTGCGTCTGAGCAATGCGATTTCCGCTGAACTGGCGGATTCGCGTACGACCGCTGCACAGGAAGCCCGCGCCGCCGTGGCAGGTATTCAAGCGCAGCTGGACCTGGCCAAGCTGAACCTCAGCTTCACCCGGGTTACCTCGCCCATCAACGGTCGTGTCAGCCGGGCGGAAATCACCGCCGGCAACCTGGTGACCGCCGACGTCACGCCGTTGACCAGTGTGGTGTCCACCGACAAGGTCTACGCCTACTTCGACGCCGACGAGCGTGTGTTCCTCAAGTACACCCAACTTGCCCGCCAAGGCCAGCGCGGCCAAGCCACGCCGGTCTACATGGGCCTGTCCAACGAAGACGGCAATCCGCACCTGGGCCAGATGAACTTCGTCGACAACCAGGTCAACCCACAGACCGGCACGATCCGTGGTCGCGCGGTGTTCGACAATAAAGACGGCGCCTTCACGCCAGGCCTTTATGCCCGACTGAAGCTGGTGGGCAGCGGCACCTATTCCGCCGTGCTGATCAACGACGAAGCCGTAGGCACCGACCTGGGCAAGAAATTCGTCCTGGTGATGGATGGCGAGAACAAGCCGGCCTACCGCGCTGTCGAGCTGGGGCCAAAGATCGAAGGCCTGCGCATCGTGCGCAACGGCCTGAGCAAGGACGACACCATTATCGTCAAGGGGCTGCAACGGGCCCGTCCGGGTTCGCCGGTTACGCCTGAAACCGTGCCGATGGCCAGCGAGCAGACCCTCGCCGCCCTGGCACAACAACGCAAAGCGCTCGAAGCCAGCAATCTGCCCCAGGTCGCGCCCTCCAAGGCAGCGTCCGGAGCGGCAGGCAAACTGGCCTCTGCGTCCCCACGCGGTTAAGGGACTGAACTCAAGATGAAATTTTCCCAGTTCTTCATTTCACGGCCGATCTTCGCAGCGGTGCTCTCGCTGCTGATTCTGATCGCCGGCGCTATCTCGCTGTTCCAACTGCCGATCAGCGAATATCCGGAAGTCGTGCCGCCTACCGTAGTGGTGCGCGCCAACTTCCCGGGCGCCAACCCCAAGGTCATCGGCGAAACCGTCGCCGCGCCCCTGGAACAAGCCATCACCGGCGTCGAGAACATGCTGTACATGTCCTCGCAATCCACCGCCGACGGCAAGATCACCCTGACCATCACCTTCGCTCTGGGCACCGACCTGGATAACGCGCAGGTGCAGGTGCAGAACCGTGTCACCCGCACCGAGCCCAAGCTGCCGGAGGAAGTGACCCGCATCGGCATCACGGTGGACAAGGCGTCGCCCGACCTGACGATGGTCGTGCACTTGACCTCGCCGGACAAACGCTACGACATGCTCTACCTGTCCAACTACGCCTTGCTCAACATCAAGGACGAGTTGGCGCGCCTGGGTGGCGTGGGTGATGTGCAGCTGTTCGGCATGGGTGACTATTCCCTGCGGGTCTGGCTGGACCCGAACAAGACCGCTTCGCGCAACCTGACCGCCACCGACGTGGTGACCGCGATTCGTGAGCAGAACCGCCAGGTCGCTGCCGGTGCCCTGGGTGCGCCGCCGGCACCGAATGCCCAGGCCTTCCAGCTCTCGATCAATACCCAAGGCCGCCTGGTCAATGAGGAAGAATTCGAGAACATCATCATTCGTTCCGGCGCCAACGGTGAAATCACTCGCCTGAAGGACATCGCTCGGGTGGAGCTGGGCTCCAGCCAATACGCCCTGCGCTCGCTGCTGGACAATCAGCCGGCGGTGGCAATCCCGATCTTCCAGCGTCCTGGCTCCAATGCCATCCAGATCTCCAACGATGTGCGGGAGAAAATGGACGAGCTGAAGAAAGGCTTCCCGGCCGGCATGGACTACAGCATTGTCTATGACCCGACGATCTTCGTCCGTGGCTCCATCGAAGCGGTGGTGCATACCCTGTTCGAAGCGCTGATCCTCGTGGTGCTGGTGGTCATCCTGTTCCTACAGACCTGGCGCGCCTCGATCATCCCATTGGTGGCCGTACCGGTTTCGCTGATCGGTACCTTCGCGGTCATGCACCTGTTCGGATTCTCCCTCAACGCCCTTTCGCTGTTCGGCCTGGTGTTGGCCATCGGTATCGTGGTGGACGACGCCATCGTGGTGGTGGAGAACGTCGAGCGGAACATCGAACTGGGCCTCACCCCCGTGGAGGCGACAAAGCGCGCCATGGGCGAAGTGACCGGCCCGATCATCGCCACCGCCCTGGTGCTCTGCGCGGTCTTCGTTCCTGCGGCATTCATCAGCGGCCTGACCGGTCAGTTCTATAAGCAGTTCGCCCTGACCATTGCGATCTCCACGGTGATCTCGGCGATCAACTCGTTGACCCTGTCGCCGGCCCTGGCCGCAGTTTTGCTCAAGGGGCATGACGCACCCAAGGACCGTTTCTCCAGATTCCTGGACCGGGTCTTCGGTGGCTGGCTGTTCCGTCCGTTCAACCGCTTCTTCGAACGTGCCAGCCATGGCTACGTGGGTACTGTCGCTCGGGTGATCCGCAGCAGCGGGATTGCCCTGATCGTCTACGCAGGCTTGATGGTGTTGACCTTCTTCGGCTTCTCCAACACGCCGACCGGTTTCGTGCCTGGCCAGGACAAGCAATACCTGGTGGCCTTCGCCCAACTGCCGGACGCCGCGAGCCTGGACCGCACCGAAGATGTGATCAAGCGCATGTCCGACCTGGCCCTCAAGCAGCCTGGCGTGGAAAGCGCCGTGGCCTTCCCTGGCCTGTCGATCAACGGCTTCACCAACAGCCCGAACGCCGGCATCGTGTTCGTGACCCTCAAGCCTTTCGACGAGCGCAAGGACCCGAGCATGTCGGCCGGCGCCATCGCCGGTGCCTTGAACGGCCAGTACTCGGAAATCCAGGAAGCCTACATGGCGATCTTCCCGCCGCCGCCGGTGCAAGGCCTGGGCACGATCGGTGGTTTCCGCCTGCAAATCGAAGACCGGGGCAACCTGGGCTACGACGAGCTGTACAAAGAAACCATGAACATCATCGCCAAGAGCCACAACGTGCCGGAACTGGCCGGATTGTTCACTAGCTACACCGTGAACGTACCCCAGGTCGATGCCGCCATCGACCGTGAAAAAGCCAAGACCCATGGCGTGGCCGTCAGCGACATCTTCGACACCCTCCAGATCTACCTGGGTTCGCTGTATGCCAACGACTTCAACCGTTTCGGCCGCACCTACCAGGTCAATGTCCAGGCCGAGCAGCAGTTCCGTCTCGAATCGGACCAGATCGGCCAACTGAAGGTGCGCAACAACCGTGGCGAGATGATCCCGCTGGCGACCTTCATCAAGGTCAGCGACACCTCGGGGCCTGACCGCGTGATGCACTACAACGGCTTCATCACCGCTGAAATCAACGGCGCCGCCGCCCCTGGCTACAGCTCCGGCCAGGCCGAGAAAGCCATCGAGAAACTGCTCAATGACGAACTGCCCAATGGCATGACCTACGAGTGGACCGACCTGACGTACCAGCAGATCCTCTCGGGCAACACTGCGCTGTTCGTGTTCCCGCTCTGCGTATTGCTGGCGTTCCTGGTGCTCGCCGCGCAATACGAAAGTTGGAGCCTGCCATTGGCGGTAATCCTGATCGTACCGATGACGCTGCTGTCGGCAATTACCGGGGTAATTCTGTCCGGTGGCGACAACAACATCTTCACCCAGATTGGCTTGATCGTATTGGTAGGACTTGCCTGTAAGAACGCGATTCTGATCGTCGAGTTCGCCAAGGATAAACAGCTCGAAGGCATGAGCCCGCTGGCGGCGGTCCTCGAAGCGTGCCGCCTGCGTCTGCGGCCGATCCTGATGACCTCCTTCGCCTTCATCATGGGCGTGGTTCCCTTGGTGTTCTCCAGCGGCGCCGGTGCGGAAATGCGTCACGCCATGGGTGTGGCGGTGTTCTCGGGCATGCTCGGCGTGACCTTCTTCGGCCTGCTGCTCACCCCGGTGTTCTACGTACTGATCCGTAATTTCGTCGAGCGCAGCGAGGCCCGCAAAGCGGCCCGGGCCCTGAAACTGGAGGCGCAACAATGAGTTTGAAAGCGTTCCTGCCGAGCCTGCTGGTGCTTGCACTGAGTGCCTGCGCCGTAGGCCCGGACTACAAGGCACCGCAAACGGAGGCGGCGAATATCACCACCGCCACCGACGGCGCCGCCGGCCAGAAGAACTTCGACCGCGCCCGCTTCGAAGGCGTCTGGTGGCAGCAGTTCGACGATCCGACCCTCAACTCGCTGGTGACGCGTTCTCTGGAAGGCAACCGGGAATTGCGCGTGGCCTTCGCCCGCCTGCGGGCTGCCCGGGCGATTCGCGACGACGCCAGCAATGACGCCATGCCGACCATCACCAGCCGCGCCAGCAGCGAACTGGGCAAAGGCCAGAACCCGATGGGGCAGACGGACGATCGGGTCAACTCCGAGCGTTATGACCTGGGCCTGGACATGGCCTGGGAGTTGGACCTGTTCGGACGCATCCAGCGCAACCTGGAAGCGACCGATGCCGACCAGCAGGCCGTCGAAGCCGATCTCTACCAACTGCAGGTGACCATAATCGCCGAGCTGGTGGACGCCTACGGCCAACTGCGTGGCGCGCAGCTTCGGGAGAAAATCGCCCTGGCCAACCTGGAGAACCAGCAGGCGTCCCGCAAGATCACCGAAAGCCTGCGTGATGCCGGCGTCGGCGATCAGCTCGACGTGGTGCGTGCCGACGCCCGCTTGGCCGCGGTGGAAGCCAGCGTGCCGCAACTGCAGGCCGAACAGGCGCGTCAGCGCAACCGCATCGCAACATTGCTGGGCGAGCGCCCGGACAAGCTGAGCGTGGACTTGAGTCCTAAACAGCTGCCAGCCATTGCCAAGGCCCTGCCGATTGGCGATCCGGGCCAATTGTTGCAACGCCGTCCCGATATCCTCAGCGCGGAGCGTCAACTGGCAGCCGCCACGGCGCGCATCGGCGTGGCCAAGGCCGACCTGTTCCCTAGGGTCAGTCTGAGCGGTTTCCTCGGGTTTACCGCCGGACGTGGTTCGCAGATCGGCTCCTCGGCCGCCAACGCCTGGGCGCTGGGCCCGAGCATTACCTGGGCCGCTTTTGACCTGGGCAGCGTGCGGGCTCGCTTACGCGGCGCCAGCGCCGACGCCGACGGAGCACTGGCGAACTATGAACAACAAGTGCTGCTGGCCCTGGAAGAATCGGAAAACGCCTTCAGTGATTACGGCAAACGCCAACAGCGCCTCATCTCGCTGATCCGCCAGAGCGAATCGAGCCGCGCGGCCGCCGACCTGGCCGAGATCCGTTATCGCGAAGGCACCGAGGACTTCCTCGTGCTACTCGACGCCCAACGTGAACGCCTGGCGGCCGAAGACAGTCAGGCCCAAGCCGAAGTGGACCTGTATCGCGGCATTGTCGCGATCTACAAGGCCCTGGGCGGCGGCTGGCAACCGGAAACCGTCGCCAGCAACTGACACCCTTCCCAACCGAGCTCCTTTGGTTGGCCGCAACCAACCAATTGTTTGCCCCGCGCCTCATTCGGACGCGGGGCTTTTTTATGGATGTCAGAATCCATTGTGGGAGCAGGCTCGCACCCGCAGGTCCCTCACCGCGATTACAGGTTTGACTCAAACGCGGACCTGACCGAAGCTTGCGGCATTTCACGCTCCTGGTTATGGATTACCTGCATGTCTTCGTCTCGCCGCTACCTGCTGTTCACGCTTGCGGTTGTCTTGGCAATCGGTCTCGTCGCGATATGGCTGCGCAATGCCACACCGCAGATTCCCGAGGCCATCAAGCGTGGTTACAGCGAAGCGTTGGAAAGCGCCCGCAACGGACAGCCAGGAGCGGCGCGGATGCTGTACCAGCAACTGGGACGTCCGGACCTCTCTCCCAAGCGCCGGGTATGGCTGCACGGCGAACTGCCCAACTATCCAAGCCCCCAAGCGTTGAAACTGGCGCAGGCGGATTTACACAGCGAATCGCCGCAGGTCCGCCGCGCGGCGATCGGCAGCATCGTCGGGCTGGTGCCGAATGCCCAGCGCAGCCTGCTGCTCGGCCCGCTCCTGGATGAAAACGACCCGGATGTCCGGTTCGCCGCCGTAAATGCATTGCTGGGGCTGTCACCCGATGAACTTGGGCTGTATTTCGGTGCGATGCAGATCGCCGTCGATACCTGGAAGCAGTCGTTGAACGACAGCCCACCCTCCCCCGAATCCCTCTTTCAGCTTGCCCGGCTGTACAGGCATGACGCCGAACTGGAAAAAGCCCAACAGGCATTGGAGCATCTTCTGCGCCTGCAACCCGACAACCTGCCGGCGCTGGTCATGCAGGTCGATGTGCTGGATAAACAAGGCCAGGGAGAAGCCGCCCGCCAGTTGCTCGCTCGGCAGTTGCAAGCGCAGCCGGCATCGGCTTATCTGCAACATGCGCTGGGCATGTGGCTGTTGCAGCACGGCCAGAGTGAATACGCGGTGCTAGGCTTGGCGAAAGCGGTGGAATTGGAGCCTGATAACCGGCAATACCGTTTTGATCTGGCGACTACGCTGCATGAAGAGCAGGAAGTGGAAGCGGCGCAGAAACAGTTGCAGGAAATCGTCCAGCGCTACCCCGCCGACCGCAACGCCCGGGTGTTGCTGATCAACTATTGGAAGGAGACCGGTCAGTTGCAGCATGTCCAGGTGCTGTTGGCCCAGCTGGAACAACTGAACCCCGACGACCCGGCAATACAACAAGGTTTATAGGGCAATAGGCGTATACCGAAAGTTGTGCAACAGTACGCGTTTTGTCAAAGGAAGCGGAACCGCCATGACTGCCGAAGGTCAAGTGTTCAGGCAGTTCATTTCAGGCGCTAACCCGCCAGCTGCCTACTTCCCTAGTCATGAGAGGGTTATTTTTGATTACATCTAACGAGTTGATCAGCGCAAAAGCCGCCACCGGTATCGAAGGGCTGGACGACGTCCTTTCCGGTGGTTTGTCCCGAGGCCATGTGTTCCTCCTGGAGGGAGAACCGGGCACTGGCAAAACCACGGTCGCGTTGCACTTCCTGCTAGCCGGCGCAAAGGCCGGCGAGCGCTTGTTGTACATCACGCTATCGGAAACCGAGCGTGAACTGCGCCAGGGCGCAGCCTCCCATGGCTGGACCCTGGATGAAAACATCCATATCTTCGAATTGACCCCGCCCGAGAGCCTGCTCAATGCCGAGCACCAGCAAAGCCTGCTGTATTCCTCGGACCTGGAGCTGGGCGAAGCGACCCGGCAGATCTTCGAAGTGGTCGAGCGCGTCAAGCCGACCCGCGTCGTGCTGGACAGTCTCTCGGAGATCCGCCTCCTGGCGCAGAGTTCCCTGCGCTATCGCCGGCAGATCCTGGCGATCAAGCACTACTTCGTGCGCTACGACGCTACGGTAGTGCTCTTGGATGACCTGACCACCGAGTCCCTGGACAAGACCGTACACAGTGTCGCCCACGGCGTTATCCGCCTTGAAGAACTGACCCCCAGCTACGGTGCCGAGCGGCGTCGGCTACGGGTGGTCAAGTACCGTGGGCAGAAATACCGTGGCGGCTACCACGACTTCACCATCATGGGCGATGGCGTGCATGTATTCCCTCGCCTGGTGGCCGCCGAACACCGTGGCCAGTACGTGCGCCAGCAACTGTCCAGTGGCATCAAGGAAATGGACGCCCTGCTGGGGGGCGGCATCGAGACCGGCTCTAGCACGCTGATTCTTGGCCCGGCGGGTACCGGCAAATCCTTGATTTCCTTGATTTTCGCGGCGGCAGCGGTGCATCGCGGCGAAAAAGCCGCACTGTTCATTTTCGATGAAGAGCTGGGGCTGCTGTTCGAGCGCATGAAGCACATCGGCATCGACCTGCTGGAACTGCAAAATACCGGCAATCTGCTGATCGAACAGGTCGATGCGGCCGAGCTTTCGCCCGGCGAGTTTTCCCACCGGGTACGCCGTTGCGTCAATGAAGGCGACATCAAGACCGTGGTCATCGACAGCATCAATGGCTATCAGGCCGCCATGCCGGAAGAAAACGCCTTGGTTCTGCACATGCACGAGCTGTTGCTCTACCTCAACCGCAAAGGCGCGGCGACGTTCATGACCGTCGCCCAACACGGCCTGGTGGGGGACATGCAAGCGCCGGTGGACATCACCTACCTGGCCGACACCGTCATCTTATTGCGTTATTTCGAGGCGCTGGGCAAGGTTCGCCGGGCCATTTCCATCATCAAGAAACGCACCGGCAGCCATGAATCCACCATCCGCGAATACCGCATCAACAAGCAGGGCATGACCATCGGTGAACCGCTGGAAGCGTTCCAAGGCGTATTGCGCGGAGTGCCAACCTATATGGGAGCGGGACACCCGTTGCTTGAGGATGATCCCCAGTGACGTCGGGCGAGCCACTGTCCGAGCGGGCGCTGATTCTCGCGCCCCTGGGACGGGACAGCCAGATTGCCCTGATGATTCTCAACGAGGCCGGCTTTAATGGCCTTGTATGCAGTCATCTGGGTCATTTGTGTGAAGAGTTGGAACACGGGGCGGGCCTGCTGGTGATTTCCTCGGAAGCGCTGGTAGGGCCCGACCTGGAGAACCTGCTCCAATACATCGAGCAGCAACCGGCATGGTCCGACCTGCCCATCGTCCTGCTGACGCACCACGGGGGGCCGGAGCACAACCCAGTCGCACGTATCGGCACACAACTGGGCAATGTGACCTTCCTGGAGCGGCCGTTCCACCCGGTGACGCTCGTCAGCCTGGTGACCACCGCCCTGCGCGGCCGCCGAAGGCAATACGAAGCCCGGGACCGCCTGATCGACCTGAGCACCAGCGAACAACGCCTACAGAACACCTTGGAAACGCTGGAACAGCAAGTCGAGGAGCGTACCGCCCAACTGCGTCACAACGAGGAAGCCCTGCGCCAATCGCAGAAAATGGAGGCGGTCGGCCAGCTCACCGGCGGCATCGCCCACGACTTCAACAACATGCTCACCGGCATCATCGGCAGCCTCGAACTGCTGCGTCGACGCCTGGCGCGAGGTCGCACCGAAGATCTCGACAGCCTGATCGACCTGGGCGTGACCTCGGCTAATCGCGCCGCGGGCCTGACCCACCGGCTGCTGGCCTTCTCCCGCCGCCAGTCGCTGGATTCCAAGGCCGTGCAGATGAATACCCTGGTGCTGTCAATGGGCGAACTGCTTCAGCGCAGCCTCAACGAAAGCATCGCCCTGGAAATGCGCCTCGACGAACACCTATGGATCGCCGAAGCCGACCCCAACCAACTGGAGAGCGCCCTGCTCAACCTGGTCCTCAACGCCCGCGATGCCATGCCCGGCGGCGGCAAGCTGGTGGTACAGACCTTCAATAAATACCTGGACACCGGTTTTACCGATGCCTACAGCAACCTCGAGCCCGGCGACTATGTGGTGTTGAGCGTTCAGGACACCGGTTGCGGCATGCCCGAAGCGGTGATGCATCGCGCGTTCGACCCCTTCTTCACCACCAAGCCCATCGGCCAGGGCACGGGCCTTGGGCTTTCGATGATCTATGGGTTCAGCAAGCAGTCACGCGGACACGTGACCATCAACAGCGAGGTCGGCAACGGCACCACCGTGAATCTCTACCTGCCGCGCTTCATCGGCGAAGAAATGCACGAACCGCAAGTCGTCGTCCCACAGGCGCCTTATGCGCAAGATGGCGAAACCGTATTGATCGTTGAAGACGACCCAGCGGTGCGGGTCCTGGTCAGCGCGGTGCTCAGCGAATTGGGCTACGCCTTCGTCGAGGCCGGCGACGCCAACGGCGCGGTGCCGATCCTGCAATCGAACCAGCGCATCGACCTGCTGATCAGCGACGTGGGGCTCCCCGGCATGAACGGAAGACAACTGGCCGAAATAGGCCGCCAGATCCGCCCTGACCTCAAGGTATTGTTCATCACTGGCTACGCTGAACACGCGGCGGTGCGCGGTGGTTTTCTTGACCCGGGCATGCAAATGATCACCAAGCCGTTTACCTTTGATTTGTTGACGGCGAAGGTGCGGGAGATGATCAAGGTTTGAGGCGTGGCACCGCTTTTGATTTTGATCTTGATCTTGATCTTAACGCCCCGTTAACCACGCTGGCCTGCGTGAGGGCACACCGAGCCTCGGCGAGGTGCCGAGTGGTGGGGCGAAGCCTTTTTTGCTTGCTTTTTTTGGCGTCTGAAAAAAAGTAAGCCGCCGTAAGGGCGGAACCTCCAGCAGCAATTACCACAGAAACGGATATGTACCCAATCAGCCGTATACCCCAGTCAACCGCAGAAACAAAACTAAGACAACATCCCCTGCATAATCCCCTGCAACACATCCAAATCAAACGGTTTATCCAAAATCGGCGCCTTGCGGGTAATGGGGCTATCCGTCTCGCGCACTTCCTGGGCGTAGCCACTGATGAAAATAACCTTCAGGTCCGGACGCAACCTCACCGCCGGCTCAGCGATCTGCACCCCGGAAATACCCCCGGGCAGACGGAAGTCGGTAATCATCATGTCCAGATGAGGCTTGCTCGCCAGGATCTCGAACGCCTGCTCGCCGTTTTCAGCCTGCAGCACCCGATACCCCTCCCCGGAAAGATAGGCCGACAGCACCATCAGGATCGAAGGGTCATCCTCGACGATCAATACAACGTCTTGCGCATCTTCACTCATGAGAAGCCTTTGTTGAATCAATAGCTGCTGATACGACCCTGGGGTCGCTCAGAGGTTGCGTCCGTTCGCCAGTTTTCTGAAAAGGCAGACAAACGCGAAACAACGCCCCTTCGTTGAGGCGGCTGTTGACCGTGATGATGCCGCCGTGGGCGGTGACGATCTGCTCGGAAATGAACAGCCCAAGGCCCAGGCCGGCGGCGGCGGCCTTGGACGACACCCGTTCGAATTGCTGAAAAATACGCTTCTGGTTCTCTTCGCTGATCCCGATCCCGTGGTCCTGGACCTCGATACAGGCATGCTCCGACGTCTGGTAAACGCGCACCTCAATCGGGCTCTTGCAGCCATAGCGCAACGCGTTCGTCAGCAGGTTCGAAACCACCTGCTCGATACGAAACTCATCCCAATGCCCTTCCACCGAAGGTTCGGCGGTACAAGTCACGGTGCATTCGGCGGCACTGATCTGTGGTTGAAAGTTGTGCAGCAGGTTTTGAACCAGCGCCGTCAGATTGAAACGGGTCGGACGGATGGACAACTTGCCGGTGCGGATCCGCGATACGTCCAGCATGTCCTCGATCAAACGGATCAAGCTCTTTATCTGGCGTTCGTCGCGCTCGACCATCGCCTTCACTTTATCCAGGGTGAAGGCGGCGGCGTTGTCCCGCGCCAAGTGCATTTTACGCAACTGCGTTTCCAGGATCAGGCCGTTGAGTGGCGTGCGGACTTCGTGGGCGACGATCGACATGAAGTCATCGCGCATGCGCACGGCCTGCTCCAGCTCGCCGCGAGTGGCTTGCAATTGCTCAAGCAACAGCTCTTGCTCCCGGCGGCTCTGCTCCAGGGCAAGCACTTGCTCCTTCATCGCCTTTCGCTGGCGATAAAGTTCGACGAACACATTGACCTTGCTTTTGACCGCATGGGTATCCAGCGGCTTGTGCAGGAAGTCCACCGCGCCGTTTTCGTAGCCGGTGAACGCGTAGTTGCGCTCCCGGCCGGCCGCGCTGACAAAGATGATCGGGATACTGCGGGTCTTTTCCGTGCCGCGCATCAACTCGGCCAGTTCGAAACCGTTCATGCCCGGCATCTGCACATCGATGATCGCCAAGGCAAAATCATGTTGCAAAAGCAGCGACAGCGCTTCGTCCGCCGACAAGGCCTTGAACACCTCGCGGTCATCGCGCTGGATCAGCGCTTCCAGGGCCAACAGATTCTCAGGCAGATCGTCGACGATCAGCAGTTTGGCTTGAATATCTCTTGGCATTTAGTTCATTCCAGCCCGGCCAGCAATTGGCCGATGCCCTGCAAAGTTAGGATATGGTCAGGCTCGTGCAAGCTAAGGGCCGCTTCAGGCATGGTGCAAACCTGCGCCTCCTTCGGGTCCTGGACGACCGTGATGCCGCCCAGCGCCTTGACCCTGGCCAAGCCTAGGGCGCCATCACTGTTGGCGCCGGTCAATACCACCGCCAGCAGACGAGGGCCATAGACATCGGCGGCTGACTCGAACAGCACGTCGATCGACGGCCGCGAATGGTGAACCGGCTCTTCGAGGCTCAGCGACAGGCTACGGTCGGCCTCGATCGAGAGGTGATAACCAGGGGTTGCAACGTACAAGGTGCCCGGAAGGATGTCTTGCTTGTCGCGGGCTTCTTCAACGGGTATCGCCAGGCGATGACGCAATACCTGGGCTAACTGACTGTCCCGCTCATCGGGCAAATGCAACACCACCAGCACAGGCAGGCTGAAGCCTTTGCGCAAGTGGCTGAAAATCTTGAGCAACGCTTCGACGCCGCCGGCGGATGCGCCGACGACGACTGCTTCGATCAAGTGGCTGGATCTGTCCGTCAGTGGATTCATAACTTGCGATAGATCCGTTCCTGTTTGACCAGCGGTTCGAACTGCGCACTGAACGCCGAAAAATCCAGCGTCTCCTTGCTCCCCAACACCAGGAACCCACGGTGGCAAAGGGACTCATGAAACAACCCGAAAGCGCGATCTTGCAGCTTTTTATTGAAATAGATCAATACGTTACGACATGAAACTAATTGGGTTTCTGAAAATACGCTATCGGTTGCCAGGCTGTGGTCGGCAAAGGTCACATGCTTGCACAAGGTCTTGTCGAACATCGCGTAATCGTAGGCGGCCGTATAGTAGTCGGCAAACGAACGCTTACCGCCGGCGAGCTGGTAATTCTGGGTGTAGGCCCGGACATTTTCCAGGGAAAAGATGCCCTGCTTGGCTTTTTCCAGGGAGCGCGGGTTGATGTCCGTGGCGTAAATGAACGTACGATCCAGCAACCCCTCTTCTCTTAGCAGGATGGCCATGGAATAGACCTCCTCCCCTGTGCTGCAACCGGCGATCCAGATCTTGATCGACGGGTAGGTCTTGAGCAGCGGCACCACTTCCTCGCGGATGGCAAGGAAATGCGCAGGATCGCGAAACATCTCACTGACAGGGATCGTCAGCAACTGCAGCAGTTGCATGAATGCGCCAGGGTCGTGCAACACACGTTCCTGCAAGGCCGATATGGTCTTGCATTCGAATTGGTTCAACGCATGCAGCACCCGGCGCTTGATGGAAGCGCCGGAGTAGTCGCGAAAGTCGTAGCTGTACTTCAAGTAGATCGCTTCGATCAACAAACGAAGCTCAATGTCTGTGTTTCGTTCCACTAGATTCTTTCCATATTCGGCAACCACACGCGAATCAGTGAGAACAGGCGATCCAGGTCAATCGGCTTGGCCAGGTAATCGTTGGAGCCCGCCGCCAGGCAACGCTCCTGATCATCCTTCATGGCCTTGGCGGTCACGGCGATAATCGGCAATTTGCGCCAGCGGGGGTCCTTGCGGATCAGCGTGGTCGCTTCGAAGCCATCCATCTCGGGCATCATCACATCCATCAGCACCAGGTCGATGTCTTCCACTTCATTCAAGCGATCAATCGCCTCATACCCATTGCGCCCGATCACCACGATCGCCCCCTTGGCCTCCAGGGCGCTGGTCAGAGCGAAGATATTGCGCACATCGTCGTCCACCAACAGCACCTTGCGGCCTTCGAAGACCTTGTCGCGGCTGCGGGCGGTCTGGAGCATGCGCTGTCGTTCATGGGACAACCGGGATTCGACTTTGTGCAGAAAGAGAGTGACTTCGTCCAACAGGCGTTCCGGCGAGCGGGCGCCCTTGATGATGATCGAGCGTGAATATTTGCGCAGCTCCGCTTCCTCATCCCGCGTCAGGTTACGCCCGGTGTAGACGATCACTGGCGGAAATGAACAGATCTCTTCGCTGGACATGCGCTTGAGCAAGTCATTGCCCAGCATGTCCGGCAGCTTGAGGTCGATGATCATGCAGTCGTAGACGTTATTGCGCAGCAGGTCCAGGGCTTGCTGCGCCAGGCCTACGGCGGTGATCTCGATGTCGTCGTCGCCGATCAGACGGGTAATGCTGTCGCGCTGCAAGTCATCGTCTTCAACCAACAGCACCCGTTTGACCTTCTGGGTCAGCTTGGCCTCCAAGCGCGCAAACACGTCCTTGAGCTCCTCCCGGGTGGTCGGTTTGACGGCGTAACCAATGGCGCCCATGTGCATCGCCGCTTCGACGCGGTCTTCGACGGAAATGACGTGCACCGGGATGTGGCGGGTCTGGGCCTGTTCCTTCAGGCGTTGCAAAACGGTAAGCCCGGAGTGATCCGGCAGGCGCATGTCCAGCAGAATGGCATCGGGACTCAGTTGCAGGGCCAGATCAAAGCCTTCGTCGGCGCCATGGGCCACCAGGCACTGGTAGCCCAGCTCATGGGCGAGGTCGAACAGGATGCGGGCAAACTTGGGTTCGTCCTCGATGACCAGGATGCAACGGGAATCGAACGGCGCCTTGTCCCGGTCGTCGGCGAATTGCGGGAGGGGTGCGTCCACCTCGGCAATCAGCGGCACGGGTGCCGGGGCACGGGTCGTTGCAGGCACGGTTGCGGTCGGGGTAAAGGTCACTGGATTCACCGGATTTTCCCCGGGCTCGACGTAACGCTCCGGCAAGACCAGCGTAAAGACACTGCCCTGCCCTGGCTCGCTGGTCACCGAGATCGAACCGCCCAGCAAGGTCGCCAGGTCTCGGGAGATCGACAGCCCCAGCCCGGTGCCGCCATAGCGGCGGTTGGTGGTGCCATCGGCCTGGCGGAACGCCTCGAAGATACTCTGTTGCTGATCGGCGGCGATGCCGATGCCCGAATCACGCACCATGAAGGCAATGCCCGAGCCCGGCTGGCCGGTTACGGACACCTGGACCGAACCCCGTTCGGTGAACTTCACCGCGTTGGACAGCAGGTTCTTGAGTATCTGTTCGAGGCGCTGGCGGTCGGTGTACAGCATCGACGGCGCGTCCGGCAGCAACTGCACCTCGAAGTCCAGTCCCTTTTCAGCCGTCAACGGCTTGAACGTATCCTGGAGCCCTTCCACCAAACGCGCCACGCTGGTGTTTTCCGGCCGCACTTCCAGCTTGCCGGCCTCGACCTTGGAAATGTCGAGGATGTCATTGATCAGGTTCAGCAAGTCATTGCCGGCGGAGTAGATCGACTCGGCAAACTTCACCTGTTCATCGCTGAGGTTATTGTGAGGGTTCTCCGCCAGCAATTTGGACAGGATCAGCGAACTGTTGAGCGGTGTGCGCAGCTCATGGGACATGTTGGCCAGGAACTCGGACTTGTACTTGCTCGAACGCTGCAATTCTTCGGCGCGTTCCTGCAATTGGATCTGGGCCAGGTTCAGCTCGCTGTTCTTCTGGTCCATGGCGTCGCGCTGCTCGGCCAGTTGTTCGTTGGTCTGCTCCAGTTCCTGTTGCTGGGCTTCCAGGTGCGCCTGGGATTCCTTCAGGATGCGCGACTGTTCCTCCAGCTCTTCGTTGGCGGTCTTGAGCTCTTCCTGCTGCACTTGCAACTCTTCGTTCAACTGCTGGGTTTCGGCCAGCACTTCTTGCAAGCGTTGACGATAGCGGGCCGCTTCGATGGACGTGCCGATGTTCCCGGCCACCAGCTCCAGCAGCTCGATGTCGCGCGCGGTCAACGGCCGCAGGAAGCCCAGTTCAACGACACCATTGATGCGGTCATCGTCACGGGTCGGCACCACCAGCACGCAGTTGGGCAGTCCCTCGCCGAGCCCCGAGCTGACCTTGAGATAATCCTGGGGCACATCGTCCAGCCGGATAAGACGCCCCTGCCGCACGGCCTGCCCGGCGATGCCCTCGCCATCGATGATGACCTGCTGGAGTTCGTCATCCTCCTTGGACATGCCATAGGTGGCGATACGCCGTAGCGTGCCGTTTTCTTCCCGTGCATAAAGGGCGGCGACCACGGTGCCCAGGTACTGGGCACAAAACTGCAAGATGTTGCGCCCCAGCAGATTCAAGCTCAACTGACCGAGGACCTGTTCCGCCAACTGGGTCTGGCCATTGCGCAACCAGGCCTGTTTCTCCAGGTGCAAGGCACTCTCCTGCTGGACTTTCAGGCTGGCGCTGTAGTTGCCAGACAGAGTCAGCAGATCCCGACGGCCAACATAGGCCAGCAGCCCACTGACTGCGGCGACGAACAGCAGATACAGAGCGATGCTCCAGACCGTGGTGGTGCGCACCTGTTCGTTACGTTCGGCGCGCAGTTGTTGCTCGGTCTCGACGACATCCTCGAAGGTCTTGCGTATTTCGTCGGTCAACCGCTTGCCCCGCCCGGCCTTGAGCGCACCGCGATAGTCGCCGCCGCTGCGATGAAGATCGATCATGCCTTGGGCGTAATTGGCCCATTCCACCTGGAGTGCCTCGATCCGGCGCAAGCGGTCGGTCTGTACCGGATTATCGGCTGTCAGTTCCAACAATGTGTCCAGTGCTACCGCAATCCGGGGCTTGGCCACTTCATAGGGGTCGAGGAAGTGCTCGTCGCCACTCAGCAGGAACCCGCGCATGCCTGTTTCCAGGTCAACGCTCAGCTTCAGCGCTTCGTTGGCGTTATTGATCACCCGGTCGGTGTGCCCGACCCATTGGATCACCGAGAGAAGGTAGGTGATCAGCACGATGAAAAACACCGCGCTGAGCGCACCGATACCCAAGGGGAGGCTGATGTTACGGCTCAGAAGCTTGCGAAAACTTTGTTCGTCGACCGAAGACGAAGGAGTCATGGAAAAGGCCTTGGTGAGCAGTTGAAAATCATGGAGTTTGCCCAAAAATACGGACTGGATCCACATTTCTGACGATTCAAGGTCGCAAATCCAAGGCGCTGTACCCCGGTTGTAAGGATGCGACTATCCTTGTCAGCTCTTGTACTATAGATCCTTTCTTGTACAGCTTCGGGAACTTGTGCCGCCTCTCGACTTACTCATGCATTACGGCCGGTTATTACCAAGCCCTTACGATTCCACCTTCCGAGAAGTCCATTATGTCCGTCCCTGCCCCTGTCACCCCTCCCACCATCCTGGTCGTCGAAGACGACAACATCGTGCGCATGTTGATTGTCGACGTGCTGGAGGAACTGGAATACGAGGTATTGGAGGCAGAAGGTGGCGAAGAGGCGCTTAAGCTCCTGGAGGAGAAGGACCGTTCCATCGACCTGATGATGACGGATGTCAGCATGCTGCCCATGGACGGTCGCGAGTTGGCAACAAAAGCACGCGAAGTGCGCCCCGGACTCCCCATCCTGTTCGCCAGCGGCTACGCCGAAAGCATCGACGTGCCAGAAGGCATGAGCGTCATCGGCAAACCGTTCTCCATCGATCAATTGCGCGACAAGGTCCAAAAGATTCTTTCTTGAGCGTGGACGCATTGTTGGTCACTATCGGCGCCCCGCGCGCCGATTGCGCCTGAAAATGCTCCAAGGATTGCCCGTCATGCCTCACCCCACCACCAAAGTCCTGGTTATCGGCTACGTCTGGCCCGAGCCACGCTCATCGGCGGCCGGCGGGCATGTCATGCAACTGCTCGAAGCCTTTCTCGAACAAGGCTGGGACATCACCTTCAGCAGCCCCGCCAGACCCGGTGAGAACCGCGCCGACCTGATTGGCCTGGGCATCCGGGAAGTACCGATCGAGCTCAATAGCAGCAGTTTTGATGTGTTTATCAGTGAGCTGGCGCCGGACATCGTCCTGTTCGACCAATTCATGATGGAAGAGCAGTTTGGCTGGCGGGTCGAAAAGCACTGCCCCGACGCCCTGCGCGTGCTCGAAACCTCGGATTTGCAAAGCCTGCGCCATGCACGGCATCAGCGACTGAAAGACCGCTTGAAGTCCGATGAGTCCTCCCAGGACTTCAGCGACCTGTTCGCCCCGGCCTTGCGCGAGGAATTCGAGCTGATGGCGGACACTGACATGGCAAGGCGGGAAATTGCAGCCCTCTTGCGTTGCGACCTGAACCTGATGGTATCTGAGTTCGAGATCGAGCTGCTGGTGGAACACTTCAAGGTGCCCCGCGAGCTGTTGCTCTGGTGCCCGTTGATGCTGGACTTGCCGACCGAGCCGTTCGTGCCCTTCGAAGACCGAGCGCATTTTCTCAGCATCGGCAATTTCCGCCACGCACCGAACTGGGACGCCGTGCTCTGGATGAAAAACGCTATATGGCCACTGATTCGCCAACGATTGCCGGGTGCGCAGCTGCATCTCTACGGGGCCTACACCCCGCCCAAGGCAGCGGCACTGCATAATCCAGCCCAAGGGTTTCATATCATGAACTGGGCCGAGGACGCCTTGCAGGTCATGTCCGGGGCACGTATCTGCCTGGCGCCGCTGCGTTTCGGCGCCGGCATCAAGGGCAAGCTGATCGAAGCCATGCTATGCGGCACGCCCAGTATCACCACGCCCATAGGTGCCGAAGCCATGCACGGCGGCATGCCCTGGCCCGGGGTGATCGCGCAAAGCGCCGAGGCCATCGCCGAAGCCGCCGTACAGCTGTATACCGACCAGGCGCGCTGGACCCATGCCCAGGGGGCCGGGTTGGCCTTGCTCGCGGAACGTTTTCGCAGGCAGGTCCACGGCCCTGCCTTGATTGACAGTATCAATGCCTGCCGCGTCGACCTTGCGCGGCGCCGTCGGGACAATTTCACCGGCAGCATGCTGCGCCACCACCAGCACAAGAGCACCCAGTACATGTCCCAATGGATCGAGGAAAAGAACCGCAACAGCTGACTCAATCGTCGCTCCGAGGGCTGGAACCCGGGCGGCGAAGGGGGCATTATCCAGCGGCGATAACAACAAAAGCGCCAAACCCATGACCCGCACAGCCAGAGTCACCGACCCTTCCTATGAGTTGATGGACGACCACAACGGGCTGTCCATCATCTACCGCCAGCACGGTTTTCCCTGTCCGCTGGTGCGCTGGCATTTCCACAAGGAATACGAGCTGCACCTGATCGTCGCCAGCTCGGGCAAGGTTTTCATTGGCGATTACATCGGCAATTTCTCCCCGCAATCGCTGTTCCTCACCGGCCCCAACCTGCCCCATAACTGGATCAGCCAGGTCGCCGAGGACGAAGTGGTGGCCAAGCGCGACATGCTGGTGAATTTCACCGATGAGCTGTTTGAAAGTGGGCACCAGGTATTTACCGAGCTCAAGACGCTCGCGCCGCTGCTCGAACGCGCTCAACACGGCATCGAGTTTCGCTGCAAGCGCACCGTCCGCCAGGCCATGACCTTGATGCAGCGCATCGCCGACGCGCAGGGCATGAGCCGGCTCGGCTACTTTTTCATCCTGATGGAGCTGTTGGCCAGCTGCGATGACTATCAATTGCTCTCTGGCGCCACCGCGCCACAAGCGGCTGATGAGCACAGCATCGACCGCACCAACCGCGCGGTGGACTATATTTTTGCCCACTACGCCCGGGAATTGCCCCTGGAAGAAGTGGCCGAGCACCTGGGGATGAAACCCACCTATTTCAGCCGGGTGTTCAAGCAAGCCACCGGGCGTTGCTTCATCGAGTTCGTCAATCGGCTGCGCATCAGCAAATCCTGCGAGCTGCTCGCCGACGGCGACAAGCCGGTGACGGATGTGTGCTTTGAGTCGGGCTTTAACAATATTTCCAACTTCAACCGACGCTTCCAGCAACTCAAGGGCATGACGCCTTCCCATTATCGGCGGCTGGCGGTGCAGCGGTTGACCGAGCAGAACCAGGGCTGAATTTTCACCGCCCCCCGTGGCGAGGGAGCTTGCTCCCGCTGGGCCGGGCTGGCGCTCCAGCGCGAAGCGGCCCCAAAATGGGGCTGCTGCGCAGCCCAGCGGGAGCAAGCTCCCTCGCCACAGGTTTTTCGCGAATTTCACTCAGTGCAAAAAAGTATCAGTAAAAGTGCGACGGATGATTTGTCATGCCGTCCATTGAGGGCTGTAATCAGCGCACATTCTTCCTCTCATCCGGAAGACACAAAAACAATAACTGTCCTTCTGCAGCCCGTGGGCGCGGAAAAGGAGTGCGCGATGAAACCTTCGGTAAAAGCTCTGCTTGTCTCCACCTGCATGACCCTCAGCAGCGTCAGTTTCGGCGCACAAACCCTGACCATTGCCACCGTCAACAACAGCGACATGATCCGCATGCAAAAGCTTTCGAAGACCTTCGAGGCCGAGCACCCGGACATCAAGCTGAACTGGGTGGTGCTTGAAGAAAACGTCCTGCGCCAGCGCCTGACCACCGACATCGCCACCCAGGGCGGTCAGTTCGACGTGCTGACCATTGGCATGTACGAAGCCGCACTCTGGGGCGCCAAAGGCTGGTTGGAACCGATGAAAGACCTGCCGGCCGCCTATGACCTGGACGACATTTTCCCGTCCGTGCGCGATGGCTTGTCGGTAAAGGGTTCGCTATACGCCCTGCCGTTCTATGCCGAAAGCTCGATCACTTACTACCGCACGGACCTGTTCAAGGACGCCGGGCTGACCATGCCCGAGCACTCGACCTGGACCCAGATCGGAGAGTTCGCGCAAAAACTCACCGACAAATCCAAGGAACAATATGGCCTGTGCCTGCGGGGCAAGGCCGGTTGGGGCGAGAACATGGCGCTGATCACGACCCTGGCCAACGGCTTTGGCGCGCGCTGGTTCGATGAGAAGTGGCAGCCGCAATTCAATGGACCCGAGTGGAAGGATGCCCTGAACTTCTACGTCGACAACATGAAGAAATCCGGCCCGCCGGGCGCTTCCAGCAACGGTTTCAACGAAAACCTGGCCCTGTTCAACAGCGGCAAGTGCGCGGTCTGGGTCGATGCCAGCGTCGCGGGCTCGTTCGTGACCGACAAGACCCAGAGCAAGGTGGCCGATCACGTAGGCTTCACCTTCGCGCCCCACGAGAAAACCGAAAAAGGCACGTCGTGGATGTACTCCTGGTCGCTGGCGATCCCGGCCAGTTCCAAAGCCAAGGAAGCCGCCAAAGTGTTTACGACTTGGGCAACGTCCAAGGAGTACGGCCAGTTGGTCGCCAAGACTGATGGCATTGCCAACGTACCACCGGGCACCCGCGCCTCCACTTACAGCGACGAGTACATGAAGGCCGCGCCGTTTGCCAAGGTAACGCTGGAATCGTTGAAAGTCGCCGACCCGAAAGCCCCCACCCTCAAGCCTGTGCCCTACATCGGCATCCAGTTGGTCACCATTCCCGAGTTCCAGGCCATCGGCACCCAGGTAGGCAAGTTCTTCTCGGGCGCACTGACCGGCCAGCAAACCGTGGACCAGGCGTTGACCGCCGCGCAATCCACCACCGAACGCGAGATGAAGCGCGCCGGGTATCCCAAGTAAAGGCCTGTAGGTATCCATTTGTGGCGAGGGAGCTTGCTCCCGCTGGCGGGCGAAGCCCGCCCTGGCGATCTGAAAGATTGCCTATCGATATGGGTCCGCTACGCGGTCCAGCGGGAGCAAGCTCCCTCGCCACAGGGAAACGCGTCGCATAAGAGTAAGCACTCATGAATACTTCAACAACGACAGTCAAAGCCCCCATCGAAATAGCCCCGCCGGCCCGCAAGATCCGCCTGGCCAACCCCGGCTGGTTCCTGGTCAGCCCTTCGGTCGCCTTGTTGCTGCTGTGGATGATTGTGCCCCTGGGCATGACCGTCTACTTTTCGATGATCCGCTACAACCTGCTGTACCCCGGCGAAAACGAATTCGTCGGGCTGGAAAACTTCACCTATTTCCTGACCGACTCGGGCTTCATGCCCGGCGCCACCAATACCCTGTTGCTGGTGGGCAGCGTGCTGTTGATCAGTATCGTCCTCGGGGTGTTGATCAGCGCGTTGCTGGAGGCCAGCGAGTTTTTTGGGCGCGGCATCGTCCGCGTGCTGCTGATCTCGCCGTTCTTCATCATGCCCACGGTCGGTGCGCTGATTTGGAAAAACCTGATTTTCCATCCAGTCTCCGGGATCCTCGCTTCGGTGTGGAAGCTCTTCGGCGCCCAACCGGTGGATTGGCTGGCGCACTACCCGCTGCTGTCGATCATCATCATCGTCAGCTGGCAATGGCTGCCCTTCGCGATCCTGATCCTGATGACCGCCATGCAGTCCCTGGACCAGGAACAGAAAGAAGCTGCCCGCCTGGACGGCGCCGGCCCCATCGCGATTTTCTGGCACTTGACCCTACCACACCTGGCCCGCCCGATTGCCGTGGTGGTGATGATCGAAACCATTTTCCTGCTGTCGGTGTTCGCCGAGATCTTCACCACCACCAACGGTGGCCCTGGTTATGCCTCGACCAACCTTGCGTACCTGATCTACAACCAGGCACTGGTGCAGTTCGACGTCGGCATGGCGTCGGCCGGCGGGCTGATTGCCGTGGTCATCGCCAACATCGCAGCCATCATCCTGGTCCGGATGATCGGCAAAAACCTCACCGACAAGCACTGAGGCCGTCGCCATGACTCTTCAACAATCCCGTCGACTGCAAAGCCTGCTGTTGGGCACGCTGGCCTGGGCCATCGCGATCCTGATCTTTTTCCCGATTTTCTGGATGGTGCTGACCAGCTTCAAGACCGAAATCGACGCCTTCGCCACGCCGCCGCAGTTCATCTTCGCGCCGACGCTGGAGAACTACCTGCACATCAACGAGCGCAGCAACTACTTCAGCTTCGCCTGGAACTCGGTGGTGATCTCCTTCAGCGCCACTGCTCTTTGCCTGCTGATCGCGGTGCCGGCGGCCTACTCCATGGCGTTCTACGAAACCCAGCGCACCAAAGGCACGCTGCTGTGGATGCTTTCCACCAAGATGCTGCCGCCGGTGGGCGTACTGATGCCGATCTACCTGCTGGCCAAGCAATTTGGCCTGCTGGACACGCGCCTTGCGCTGATCATCATCTACACGCTGATCAACCTGCCGATCGTGGTCTGGATGATTTACACCTATTTCAAGGACATCCCTCGCGACATCCTCGAAGCCGCGCGGCTGGACGGCGCCACCTTGTGGCAGGAAATGGTTCGTGTGCTGCTGCCCATCGCCAAGGGCGGGTTGGCGTCTACCGTGCTGCTGTCGCTGATCCTGTGCTGGAACGAGGCGTTCTGGTCGCTGAACCTCACCTCGTCCAAAGCGGCGCCGCTGACTGCCTTGATCGCCTCTTACTCCAGCCCGGAAGGCCTGTTCTGGGCCAAATTGTCCGCCGTCTCGACCCTGGCCTGCGCGCCGATCCTGATCTTCGGCTGGATCAGCCAGAAACAATTGGTGCGCGGCTTGTCCTTCGGCGCGGTGAAATAACGCGCCTTACACAGTTATCAGAAGTGGAGGCCCATCATCATGGCCAACCTGAAAATCAAGAATCTGCAAAAAGGCTTCGAAGGTTTCTCCATCATCAAGGGCATCGACCTTGAAGTGAACGACCGCGAGTTCGTGGTGTTCGTCGGCCCGTCGGGCTGCGGCAAGTCCACGCTGCTGCGGTTGATCGCCGGCCTTGAAGAAGTCAGCGACGGCACCATCGAACTGGACGGCCGCGACATCACTGAAGTCAGCCCGGCCAAGCGCGACCTGGCGATGGTGTTCCAGACCTACGCCCTTTACCCGCACATGAGCGTGCGCAAGAACATGTCCTTCGCCCTGGACTTGGCCGGCGTGCCCAAGGCCGACGTCGAGAAGAAAGTCAACGAAGCGGCGCGCATCCTCGAACTGGGGCCGATGTTGGAGCGCAAGCCCAAGCAACTGTCCGGTGGACAGCGCCAGCGCGTGGCGATCGGCCGGGCCATCGTGCGCAATCCGAAGATTTTTCTGTTCGACGAACCTCTGTCCAACCTCGACGCCGCCCTGCGGGTGCAGATGCGTTTGGAATTGGCGCGTCTGCACAAGGAACTGCAAGCGACGATGATCTACGTGACCCACGACCAGGTCGAAGCCATGACTCTGGCCGACAAGGTCGTCGTGCTCAACAGCGGGCGCGTCGAGCAGGTGGGCTCGCCTCTGGAGCTGTACCATCAGCCGGCGAACCTGTTCGTCGCCGGCTTCCTCGGAACGCCGAAGATGGGCTTCCTCAAGGGCAAGGTCACCGGCCTGGACGACCAGGGTTGTGAAGTGCTGCTGGACGCCGGCACTCGCATCAGCCTGCCGCGAATTGGCTCGAACTTGAGCATCGGCGGCGCGGTAACCCTGGGGATTCGCCCGGAGCACCTTAACCTGGCCCAGCCGGGCGATTGCACGCTGCGGGTGACCGCCGATGTCAGCGAGCGCCTGGGCAGCGACACCTTCTGTCACGTCATCACCGCTTCCGGCGAAGCCCTGACCATGCGCGTGCGCGGTGACCTGGCGAGCCGATTCGGCGAGCAACTGGACCTGCACCTGGACGCCGAACACTGCCACTTATTCGATGCCGAGGGCGTAGCGGTTTCCCGCGCGCTGCGCGCTGCCGCCTGATTGCCGAGATTTTGCGATGAAACTCAACCGACAGAACCTGCACAACCTCAACGCAGAGGTCGTCCTGCCCGCTTATAACCTGGACGACCGGCGCCAAGGCATCGCCCACATCGGTGTCGGTGGCTTCCACCGTGCGCACCAGGCGTATTACACCGATGCATTGATGAACACCGGCGAAGGCCTCGACTGGGCCATTTGCGGCGTAGGCCTGCGCCCCGAAGATCGCCGCGCCCGGGACGACCTGGCCGGCCAGGACTTCCTGTTCACCCTCTATGAACTGGGCGACACCGACGACACCGAAGTCCGGGTGATCGGTGCCATCACCGACATGCTGCTGGCCGAAGACAGCACCCAGGCATTGATCGACAAGCTGGCCGACCCGCAGATCCGCATCGTCTCGCTGACCATCACCGAAGGTGGCTACTGCATCGACGACAGCAACGGCGAGTTCATGGCCCACCTGCCGCAGATCCAGCACGACCTGGCCCACCCCGACGCGCCGAAGACCGTGTTTGGATTTCTGTGCGCAGCCCTGGCCAAGCGCCGCGCCGAGGGGACGCCGGCGTTTACCTTGATGTCTTGCGATAACCTGCCCCACAACGGCGCGGTGACGCGCAAGGCGCTGCTGGCCTTCGCCGCGCTGCGTGACCCGGCGCTGGGGCAATGGATTGACCGCAACGTGAGTTTCCCCAACGCCATGGTCGACCGCATCACCCCGATGACCAGTGGCGCCCACCGCTTGCAGTTGCATGACGAGCATGGCATCGATGACGCTTGGCCGGTGGTATGCGAGCCGTTCGTGCAGTGGGTATTGGAAGACAAGTTCGTCAACGGTCGCCCGGCCTGGGAGAATGTCGGCGTGCAATTTACCGACGACGTTTCGCCTTACGAAGAAATGAAGATCAAGCTGCTCAACGGCAGCCATCTCGCCCTGACCTACCTGGGTTTCCTCAAGGGTTATCGCTTCGTCCACGAAACCATGAACGACCCGTTGTTCGTGCGCTACATCCGCGCCTACATGGACTTGGACGTCACGCCCCAACTGGCGCCCGTACCCGGCATCGATCTGACGCTGTACAAGGACACCCTGGTGGAGCGCTTCTCCAACCAGGCCATCGCCGACCAACTGGAACGGGTGTGTTCGGATGGCTCGTCGAAATTTCCGAAGTTCACCGTACCGACCCTCAATCGCCTGATTGCCGACGGCGGCGAGACCCGCCGCGCGGCGTTGGTGGTGGCGGCCTGGGCGGTGTATCTAAAGGGTGTGGACGAGAATGGCGCGGTCTATTCAATTCCCGACCCTCGCGCGGCTTTCTGCCAGGCGCTGGTGGCTGACGATGCCCTGGTGACCCAGCGGATGTTGGAAGTAGAAGAAATCTTCGGCACGGCTATACCTCGCTCACCTGAATTCGTGGCAGCCTTCGAATGGTGTTGCAACAGCTTGCGCGAGCATGGGGTAACGCGGACGCTTGAGCGAGTGCTGGCGGATCAAGACTAGGTACGGCCCGCCTTTCGTGGCGAGGGAGCTTGCTCCCTCGCCACAGGTTCTGTATGTCCCCGACGATAATGTGATGCTGATCCGAGGATTTCCATGGCAAACCAACAACTGTTCCTGGGCATCGACTGCGGCACCCAAGGCACCAAGGCGCTGATCCTCGACGCGGCCAGCGGCCAGGTACTCGGCCTGGGCGCCGCGGCCCACAGCATGATCAGCGGCGCCAACGGCCGCCGTGAACAAGAGCCCCAGCAGTGGCTCGACGCATTCACCCAGGCGACGCACCAGGCATTGGCCGCCGCCGGGGTCGATGGCCAGGCGATTCTCGGCATCGGCGTGTCCGGGCAGCAGCATGGCTTGGTGCTGCTGGATGACCAAGGCCAGGTCCTGCGCCCGGCCAAGCTTTGGTGCGACACCGAGACCACCCCGGAAAACGATCGGCTGCTGGCGCACCTGGGCGGTGAAAGCGGCAGCCTCGAACGCCTCGGCGTTGTGATCGCGCCGGGCTATACGGTATCCAAATTGCTCTGGACCCAAGAGCAGCACCCCCAGGTCTTCGAGCGCATCGCCAGCGTCCTGCTGCCCCACGACTTCCTCAACCACTGGCTCACCGGTCGCCATTGCAGCGAATATGGCGACGCCTCGGGTACGGGTTATTTCAACGTACGCACCCGTCAGTGGGACGTGGCGCTGTTGCGGCATATCGACCCCAGCGGCCGGCTGCAATCGGCTTTGCCCGAACTGATCGAGGCTCACCACCCTGTCGGCAGGATCCTACCGGAGATCGCCGCACACCTGGGGCTGAACCCCGAGGCGGTGGTGTCCAGCGGTGGCGGAGACAACATGATGGGCGCCATCGGCACCGGCAACATCCAGCCCGGCGTGATTACCATGAGCCTCGGGTCCTCCGGCACCGTGTACGCCTATGGAGCGGAGCCTACCGTCAGTCCGCAGCCATCGGTAGCGACCTTTTGTTCCTCCAGCGGCGGCTGGCTGCCGCTGATCTGTACCATGAACCTGACCAACGCCACCGGGGCCGTGCGCGAGCTGCTGGACCTGGACATCGACACCTTCAACACCCTGGTATCCCAGGCACCGATCGGCGCCGAGGGCGTCTGGATGCTGCCATTCCTCAACGGTGAACGTGTCCCCGCCCTGCCCCACGCCACTGGCGCCCTGCTGGGCCTGACGACCACCAACCTGAGCCGGGCCAACCTGTGCCGCGCGGTGGTCGAAGGCACGACATTCGGCCTGCGCTACGGCCTGGACCTGTTGCGTGCCAATGGCCTCAAGGCCCAGAGCATCCGCCTGATCGGCGGCGGCTCGAAGAGCGCGGTCTGGCGGCAGATCGTCGCGGATATCATGGACACCACCGTCATCTGCACCGAGCAGAGCGAGGCGGCGGCCCTGGGCGGGGCAATCCAGGCTGCGTGGTGCCATGGCGGCGCGCAAGAATCCCTGGCCGATCTGTGCGAACGCTGCGTCACGCTCGACCCGGCCAGCGAAACCCGCCCCGTCATCGAGCATGTCGCGGCGTCGCAACACGCCTACGAACGTTACCGGCAACACGTCGCAACCCTTTGAGAGCAGGCAATTATGTATTTGGTGTGTGGTGAAGCGCTGTTTGATTTCTTCAGCGCAAATGAAGCACGAACCCCGGCTTCCCAAGTGAATTACAAAGCGATTGCCGGCGGCTCGCCCTTCAACGTGGCGGTGGGGCTGCGGCGGTTGGGGGTCGAATCAGCGCTGTTTACCGGGCTTTCCGCCGACTATCTGGGTCGTCGTCTGCACCAAGTGCTGGTCGACGAAGGCGTCAGCACCCGGTTCGCCCACGACTTCGATGTGCCAACGACCTTGGCGATGGTAGCTGTCGGGGCCAACGGCTCGCCGCATTACAGCTTCCGTGGCGAAGGCTGCGCGGACCGCCAACTGAGCCTCGACCATCTGCCGACCCTGGGCCCGGAGGTGCGCGGTTTGCACGTCGGCTCGTTTTCCCTCGTGGTGCAACCCGTTGGCGATACATTGCTTGCGCTCGTGCAACGCGAGAGCGGCAAACGCCTGATCAGCCTGGACCCGAACGTGCGGCTCAACCCGCAACCGGATATCGAGCTCTGGCGTTCGCGAATAGCGACACTGGTACCGTACGCCGACCTGATCAAAGTCAGTGACGAGGACTTGAGCCTTCTTTATCCCGACCGCGATCCACAGGATGTCATCGCAGGTTGGCTGGAACACCGCTGCCAACTGGCGTTCCTGACCCGTGGGGGCCAGGGCGCGACGGTGTTCAGCCGTCAGCATGGGGTGTGGTCGCTCCCCGCTTGCCCGGTGCAAATTGCCGATACCGTGGGCGCAGGCGACACGTTCCAGGCGGCGTTGATCGCTTGGCTGACCGAACAGCGATTGGATAATGTGGAGGGTTTGCATTCGCTGGACGCTGGGCAAATCGGCAAGATGCTCGACTTCGCGATGCGCGCTGCTGCGTTGACCTGCGCCAAAACCGGACCGGATTTGCCGTACCGCCAGCAGCTTGATTAGAAAGGAATGACTCGACGCCGGGTTCGAACACATCGGACCCGGGCGTCAGGCTTGCTTAGGTTGGGCTGGGGTTAGCGCCCGTTCATTCGGTGCTGCTGATGAAAATAATTGCCTGAACCGTGACCGTGATCCAGTTCAGTTCGCAGCTCGGCAATCAGATCATTGATCGCCCGGCAGCCCGTGAGCTTGGTGGCATCGATGTCGCTCTTGACCAGTGCTACGCGATCGGTTTCATGATCGTCGTAGATCTTGACGGTCATGGACAAGTCCGGTGACAAGGTGCATTGCGACCGCTTGGGCAGCAGGCTGCTTTCGATGATGTTTCGCATTTCGAGGGCAGATAAAAACATGGCAACTCTCTCCTGTTGAGCCAGCCAATTCATGTTCACGACGGCGGTATTTTCGTCCGTTTCTTCCCTGCGGACTGGACTGTGAATGCCGTGCCGTTCGTTCATTTTGGCGTTTTCTGGTGTTGGGGCCCGTAGATCGGGCTCCTGTATTTACCCGCAATTAATATGCCCATGTCTGAATACTTCCAGACTGTTACAAATCAATGACTTAGCCAGTAACGCCCCTGGAAGGACCATGCAAAATGCATGGCGAGGGCCTTTCTTCCATGCAAACTGCAATCAGTCAGTTCGACTTGCCACGCTCAGAGTAGCCACTGTTTCGACTTGATGGCCGGGCGTCCGTCGGCTGATTCAAAAAAGTTCGCCTGACGGTTCAACATCAAGCGATTTCCACGGCAGCACGTTCCGCCACGTGGCCCAAGCTGTCGAAGTTAATGTTGGCACCAGAATCGATAGCAACGAACGTTTGCCCTTGCGCTCCGCTTTGCGCCACGTGTTGCTTGATTCCCGCTACCGCCAGTGCACCGGAGGGTTCGGTGATCGAACGTGTATCGTCGTAAATATCTCTGATCGCCGAGCAGAGCTGGTCATTGGTCACGGTGATCACATCATCGACACAGAAGCGACAGATATCGAAACCGTGGGCGCCGATCTGCGCCACCGCCACACCATCGGCAAAAGTGCCCACGCTGGGGAGCGTCACCCGCGCACCCGCTGCCAGCGCGGCTTGAAGACAGGCGGAGTGTTCTGATTCAACGCCGATGATGCGGACTTCGGGGCGTAGATATTTGACGTATGCCGCCACCCCGGCGATCAGCCCTGCGCCGCCCACTGGAACGAAAATCGCGTCCAATCGGCCTGGATGCTGGCGCAGGATCTCCATCGCAACGGTTCCCTGCCCGGCGATAACATCCGGATCGTCGAACGGTGAAACGAACTCCCGCCCGCTGCGGCGAGCCAGTTCCAACGCGAACGCCAAGGCAAACGGGAAACTTCCACCGTGCAACAACGCCTCGGCGCCTCGGCTGCGTACACCTGTCACTTTCAATTGCGGCGTGGTCTGCGGCATCACAATGCAGGCCGAAATGCCCAGCTCCCGCGCCGCCAGCGCCACGCCCTGGGCATGATTGCCCGCCGAGGCGGTGATGACCCCACGGCTGCGCTGCTCCGGGGTCAGTTGCACCAACTTGGTGTAAGCACCGCGGATCTTGAAAGAAAAGGTCGGCTGCAGATCTTCACGCTTGAGCAGGATCTGATTGCCGAGGGCCTGGGATAGCGCGGGTGCCGCCTGCAACGGTGTGGCCACCGCCAGCTCGTAGACCGGGGCGGCAAGGATCCTTTTTACATACTGTTCCAGCAAATCCAGCTCGGCACTGGTCGGGGTCATGGCGGTCTCCTGGTTCTGAAGAAGCCCTGGAGACAGAAAGAAAAAACCCGCCTCTAGGGCGGGTTCGGTGCAGCCGTCAGCTAGCCCGCCAATCAGGAGTGGCGGTAATAATGCTTGGCTGGCTGCGCAATACGGTGGAAGTCATGGCTGGAAATTAGCCGCGACGAAGCGGTAAGTCAACGGAAATCAAGTCGCTGCAATCTTGTGGCGAAGGGGTGAATCCCCTCGCCACAACTTTAGTTTCATCGCATCGCGATTACTTCAGTCCGACCTTGTACAACGCGCCGTCATCTTCGTCCGTCAATACGTAGAGGAAACCATCCGGGCCCTGGCGAACATCGCGGATGCGCTCCTTGAGCTCACCCAGCAAGCGCTCTTCATGAACGACCTTGTCACCTTCGAACTCCAGGCGAATCAGGTCCTTGGACACCAGCGCGCCGATAAACGCGTTGCGCTGCCAAGGCTTGAAACGATCGTTGTCGTAGAACGCCATGCCGCTGAGCCCCGGCGATACCTGCCAGACGTGGTGCGGCCCTACGGTGCCTTCGACAGTCTTGCCCTGGGCCTCGGGAATCGGCGCGCCGGAATAGTTGTCGCCATGGGTCGCCAACGGCCAGCCATAGTTCTTGCCTCGCTCGATGATGTTCATCTCGTCACCACCCTTGGGGCCGTGCTCGTTTTCCCACAACGTGCCGTTCCAGGGGTTCAGCGCAGCGCCTTGGGGGTTACGAAGGCCGTATGACCAGATCTCCGGGCGTACGTTTTTCTGGCCGATGAAGGGGTTGTCGTCAGGCACCTTGCCGTCGGGGTAGACCCGCACGATCTTGCCCTGCAGCTTGTCCAGGTCCTGGGCGGTGGCACGGTCGTTGTTCTCCCCAAGCGTAATGAAGAGATAGCCATCCCGGTCGAACACCAGGCGGGAACCGAAGTGGTTGCCAGTGGAGAGCTTGGGCTGCTGTCGGAAAATCACGTCGAAGCCGTCAAGGCTTTTCAAGTCCTTGGACAATTGCCCCCGACCCACGGCAGTGCCGGCCTTGCCGTCCTCCCCGGCCTCGGCGTAGGACAGGTAGATCGTGCGGTCCTGCTTGAAGTCCGGAGACAGCACCACATCCAGCAAACCGCCCTGTCCCTTGGCCCAGACCCGCGGAACACCGTTCAGCGGTGCAGACAATCTTCCATCGGTGCTAACCCACCGCAGGTTGCCGGCGCGCTCCGTCACCAGCATGCCTTGCTGGTCAGGCAGGAACGCCACGGACCAAGGGTGCTCGAGCCCCCTTGCTACCGTCGTGACTTCGAGGGTGCCCTCCTCGCTCTTCAATGCCTGGACTTGCGCGGCGAAGACCGGTGTAGCGAAGACCACCATCGCGCTGGCAAACAGGGTGGCCCGGAATGTTTTACGCAACATGCACACTTCCTTCTGTGGTGACATGGATCAGGACGGCGCCTCAGCGATTGCCGTTGTTCGTGTTCCTGGGGGGTGTCGGAGATTCGATCGTCGGCCGTGGCGAACCGGCTGGCGAGCCAGCCCGAGGATAGCCGTTGCCGATACCGCCATTTTCCAGGGTCGGGGGCCGCGGCACCGGCACCGTCGGGTTGCTGCGAATGGTTGGCACGTTGGGCTGGGTGCCCTGCATGCTGTTGGGGTTGGCCCGGCGGATCGGGCTGTTGTACGGATTGTTGTAGCCCGGCACGTTCTGCGCTAGCAACACGGGCCCGGTGACCGGGGTAACGGCCTGGGCCGTAGCGCTCATGAAAAGCGCTATCAAGGCGAGCACCCGCCTGTTCATGGAAACCTCCCTGCAACACGAGACGATACCGGCATATCGAAAGCACGCTACGCCGCAGGTTCGTTGTTGTTAAGCGAAATATCCCACTGAAGATGTAACGAGGCATCTCCGCCTGCGGCCTCCCATGGACGTCAACCGCAGCCAGCCGGCGCCCGGCGGAAACTTTTCCCAAGCCAGTGGGGTCACCAGAGAGACCACTCACCGGTAAGGAAAAATGCACCATGGCACGGGCAATCTGGAAAGGCGCAATCAGTTTCGGACTGGTCCACATTCCCGTGGCGCTGGTGTCGGCCACAGCGTCCCAAGGCGTGGATTTCGACTGGCTGGACAAACGCAGCATGGATCCGGTGGGGTATAAGCGTGTCAACAAGGTCACCGGCAAGGAAGTGACCAAGGATGACATCGTCAAAGGCGTGCAGTACCAGAAGGGTCAATACGTGCTGATCAGCGAGGAGGAAATTCGCGCAGCCCACCCCAAGTCCACCCAGACCATCGACATTTTCTCTTTTGTCGACAGCGAGAAGATCCCGCTACAGAACATCGACAAGCCTTATTTTCTGGCGCCGGACAAGCGCGGCGGCAAGGTCTATGCGCTGCTGCGCGAGACCCTGCTCAAGACCAACAAAGTCGCCCTGGCGAATGTGGTGCTGCATACCCGCCAGCACCTGGCGGCGCTCATGCCGCTGGAATCGGCCCTGGTGCTGGTGATGCTGCGCTGGCCTGCCGAAGTCCGCGAACTCGATGTACTGGAACTGGGCGACGAAGTGACCAACCCCACGTTGGCGAAAGGCGAACTGGAGATGGCCAAACGCCTGGTGCAAGACATGAGTGGTGACTGGGAGCCCCAGGAGTACCGCGACAGTTTCCAGGAAAAAATCATGGAGCTGGTGGAGAAAAAGGCCACCGAAGGCCGGCTCGAAGCGGTGGAAACCGACCCTGGCGAAGAACAGCGCAAGACCGCCGACGTCATCGACCTTACCGAACTGCTCAAGCGCAGCCTTGGCGGCAAGGGCAAGGCCCCGGAAAAACCAGCCGAAAAGACTGCGGCAAAATCGACCAAGACGCGTAAATCCGCTCCAGCTAAAAAAGCCACCAAGGCCTCCCAGGGCTAAACCCCGGGCGCCTGCAATACAAGGGAATCTGTCATGGCCAAGGCCGAGAGTGAATCTGCCCGTCTGTCCGATGTGGAAGCGGACCCAATAACGACTCGTACCCGTGCCCGACGGGGCGAACAGGTGGACAACGGCCGGCTCCCGGAACGTCTGTCACCACCGCTGGCCACGCCGGTGGAGCACCCACCGGCGGGGGAATGGCGCTATGAAGTCCAATTCCACGGGTATCGACTCCTGGCGCGAATCGAGAACGGCGAAGTACGCCTGTTGAATCGCAGCCACACGGACTGGACCGAACGGCTCAGGCTGCACGCCGACGCCCTGGCGAAGTTGGACCTGGGTGACTGTTGGCTCGATGGGGAACTGGTGCTGCTCGACGACACCGGCCATTCCGACTTCCCTGCCCTGCGCCAGGCCTTCGAGATCGGTCGTAGCGTCGACATGGTCTACTTTCTTTTCGACGCGCCGTTTCTCAATGGCATCGACATGCGCCAACAACCTTTGGAAGAACGCCGCGCCGCACTCAAGAACGCCCTGAAGAACAACACCAGCAAGCGCCTGCGGTTTTCAGAGGCATTCTCCGCCAGCCAACACGACATCTTCGAAAGTGCCACCGCCCTTTCCTTGGACAGTGTGGTCGGCAAGCGCCTGGGCAGCCCCTATGTCTCCGGCCGCAATCCCGATTGGGTCAAGCTCAAGTGTCGGCTGCGCCAGTGCTTCGTTATCGTGGGGTTCACGCGTCCGCAAGGCAAACGCAGCGGTTTTGGCGCACTGTTGCTGGCGGTCAACGGGCCGTCGGGGCTGGTGTACGCCGGTCGGGTCGGCACGGGCTTCAGCCAGTCCCAACTCAAGCAACTGCATGAACAACTCTGCGCCCAGGAGCGCGAAACCTCACCGCTGGACAAACCGCTCAGCGGCGCACAGGCACGCGGCGTGCATTGGGTCGAGCCGACGCAAGTCTGCGAAGTCGAATTCGCTGAATGGACCGGCGACGGCCTGGTCCGCCAGGCGGTATTCCTTGAGCTACCGGGCGACGGGCAAGCCAGTCGCGTTGTGCGCGAACAGCCCATGCCGATAAAAGCGGCGGCCCCCAAGCCCAAGCGTCGGACCAAGGCCAACGCCGCCAAGGTCGACGGCGTGGTGATCACCCACCCCGACCGCGTCGTCGACAGCGTCAGCGGCGTGCAAAAAGCAGAGCTGGCGCAATACTACCTGGACATCGCCCCGTGGATCCTGCCCCACCTCAAGTTGCGCCCGGTCGCGCTTGTGCGGGCACCGGAGGGGATCGGCGAAGAACTGTTCTTCCAGAAACATGCCGACCGCCTGGAGATCCCTCATATCAAACAGCTGGACCCGGACCTGGACCCAGGCCACGCGGCGCTGATGGAGATCGACAGCGTCCATGCGCTGGTCGGCGCCGCGCAGATGGGTGCGGTGGAGTTGCACACCTGGACGGCGACCCATGACCGGATCGAGACACCCGACCTGTTCGTCCTGGACCTGGACCCCGACCCGTCGCTGCCCTGGAGCGCCATGCTGGAAGCGACACGCATGACCTTGTCGGTGCTTGACGAACTGGGCTTGCAAGGATTTCTCAAGACCAGCGGTGGCAAAGGCATGCACGTCATCGTGCCGATGGCGCGCAGCGAGGGGTGGGATGTCACCAAAGCCTTCGCCAAGGCCATCTCACAATTCCTGACCCGGCAGATGCCGCAACGAATCACCGCGACCATGGGGCCGAAGAACCGAGTGGGCAAGGTGTTTGTCGACTATCTGCGCAACGCCCGTGGCGCCAGCACCGTGGCCGCCTACTCGGTGCGCGCAAGACCAGGCCTGCCGGTTTCGGTCCCGATAGCACGGGACGAACTGGACGGCCTGCGCAACGCCCAGCAATGGGACATCCAGACGGCGCTGGAGCGGGCCAAGGGCCTGGGCGCCGATCCGTGGGAAGGTTATAGCCATCGCCAGCGGATCACCACCAGGATGTGGACACAGCTGGAGGCTGAAAAGCCCGGTTCCTGAACCTTTCAGATCCAGACGAAAATAGCCAGCAGAGCGCCGAAGAACGCCCATTTCTGCAAGTAGTACAACTTGCGGTTGCGTTTCTTCAGCGCTTTGCCTTGCAGACGAATCTTGTACAACCGTGAAAACGCCCGGTTCAGGCCGCCAGTCTTGTCACCGGCATCGTTCGGCGCTCCAGCGGCGGACATCACGGTACGGCTGAACCAACGGTTGAACGCCGTGGCCCAACGGTACTTCATGGGCCGTTCCACGTCGCAGAACAAGATGATGCGGTTATCTGGCGTCGTGTTTTCGGCGTAATGGATGAACGTCTCGTCGAATATGACCGCCTCGCCGTCCTGCCAGTGATACGACTGGCCGTCGACATCGATGTAGCAACCGGCATCATTGGGCGTCTGCAGGCCCAGGTGGTAGCGATAGGAGCCGGCGTACGGATCACGATGTCGGACCAGTTTCGAGCCCGGCGGCAGTTCAGCGAACATGGCCGCCTTGATCGAGCCGATGCCCTGCACCAGCTCGGTGGTGCGTGGGCACAGCTTCATGGCCGACGGATGGCTGTCGCCATACCACTTGAGATAGAAACGCTTCCAGCCGGTCTTGAAAAAGGAGTTGAAGCCCACGTCGTCATATTGGTTCGAGCGCTTGATCTCGCCTGCTTGCAACAGGTTCTGACCCTCGGCGCGAATTTCTTCCCAATGGGCCTGCAACGGGCTCAGGTCCGGGAACTCGCCTGGGCTGAGGAACGGCTTGTTGGGGAATTTCGAGCACAGGTAGAGCAGGCAATTGACCGGCGCGAGGAAGGACGAGTGGTCGCTCAGCTGGCGTCCGAGCTTATGCCGCACGCGCCCACGCAGATGCACATAGCCGATGGAGAGGATATAGATCGCAACGATGATGAGCTTCACGGAGTCCGTCACAATGCAAGAGTTGACAGGCGGCGTCTCCTGGCCAGCCAAGCGGCGAGGTAGAGGGCGTCGAGTGAGATGGCATTTTAGCCAGACTTTGTAACTGAAAGTTATCCTCAGTTGTGAAAAACTGTCTCGCCCGGGCAATACCCTATCGTTAACGCGTCCAGATCAGTACAATCGCCGCCCAATATCACGCGCCCCCTTTTGGCCGATGCCGGAAAACCGACCTCGGCGCCTATCCATTCGGGCGAGGCGCTCCGTATGCAGCTGTCCTCTTATGCCGGATGGACCCTTGCGCTTGCGACCGCGAAGCTTCCAGCGCGGTGCGGATCGGCGCAAACAGGTACTGAACAGGTACTGCCGCACCCTTAGCTACTCTGAATGTTCCGCAGGATAAACCTTTGATTTCTACAGCTAACATCACGATGCAGTTCGGCGCCAAGCCGCTGTTCGAAAACGTCTCTGTCAAATTTGGCGCGGGTAACCGCTACGGCCTGATCGGTGCCAACGGTTGCGGCAAGTCGACCTTCATGAAAATCCTCGGAGGCGACCTCGAGCCATCCGGCGGCCAGGTGATGCTGGAGCCGAACGTGCGCCTGGGTAAACTGCGCCAGGACCAGTTCGCCTACGAGCAATTCACCGTGATCGATACCGTGATCATGGGCCACGAAGAGCTGTGGAAGGTCAAGGCCGAGCGCGACCGCATTTATTCGCTGCCGGAGATGACCGAAGAAGACGGCATGGCCGTGGCCGAGCTCGAAACCGAGTTCGCCGAGATGGACGGCTACACCGCCGAATCCCGCGCCGGTGAACTGCTGCTGGGCCTGGGCATTCCCCTGGAACAGCATTTCGGCCCGATGACCGAAGTCGCCCCAGGCTGGAAGCTGCGTGTGTTGCTCGCCCAGGCATTGTTCTCCGATCCGGAAGTGCTGTTGCTCGACGAACCGACCAACCACCTGGACATCAACACCATCCGTTGGCTGGAAAACATCCTCACGGCGCGTAACAGCACCATGATCATCATTTCCCACGACCGGCACTTCCTCAACAGCGTCTGCACCCACATGGCCGACCTGGACTACGGTGAGCTGCGCCTGTTCCCGGGCAACTACGACGAATACATGATCGCGGCCACCCAGTCCCGCGAGCAGTTGCTGTCGGACAACGCCAAGAAGAAAGCCCAGATCGCCGAATTGCAGACGTTCGTCAGCCGGTTCTCGGCCAACGCTTCGAAAGCCAAGCAGGCCACTTCCCGCGCCAAGCAGATCGACAAGATCCAGCTGGCCGAGGTCAAGCCATCGAGTCGCGTCAGCCCGTTCATTCGCTTCGAACAGACCAAGAAGCTGCACCGCCAGGCCGTGACCATCGAGCGCATGTCCAAGGGCTTCGACGGCAAGACGCTGTTCAAGAACTTCAGCTTCACCGTCGAAGCCGGCGAGCGCGTGGCGATCATCGGCCCCAACGGCATCGGCAAGACCACCCTGCTCCGTACCTTGATGGGCGAGCTGACACCGGACGCCGGCTCGGTCAAATGGACCGAAAGCGCGGAACTGGGCTACTACGCCCAGGACCACGCCCACGACTTCGAGGACGACGTCAGTTTGTTCGACTGGATGGGCCAGTGGACTCAGGGCGAACAGATGATCCGTGGCACCCTGGGTCGCATGCTGTTTTCCAACGATGAGATCCTCAAGTCAGTCAAAGTCATCTCCGGTGGTGAACAGGGCCGCATGCTGTTTGGCAAGCTGATCCTGCAAAAGCCGAACGTACTGGTGATGGACGAACCGACCAACCACTTGGACATGGAATCCATCGAAGCGCTGAACCTGGCGCTGGAGAACTACCCGGGCACGTTGATCTTCGTCAGCCACGACCGCGAATTCGTATCGTCCCTGGCGACCCGCATCATCGAGCTGAGCGCCGATGGCGTGGTCGACTTCAGCGGCACCTACGATGACTACCTGCGCAGCCAGGGCGTGATGTTCTAAGAACAGCCACAAGCCGTAAGCCTCAAGCTGCAAGCGAAAGCCCTGTCCATGTGACGGGGCTTTTTCGTTCTAAACCCAAAAACCGGTGGGAGCGAGCCTGCTCGCGGAATGGCCACTCCTGCCAGCATCCCATTGCCTGACCCACCGCCATCGCGAGCAAGCTCGCTCCCACGGGGCACTTGTGGCCTGCCCCAAGGCTCAAGTACACCCAAACACTGTGGGAGCGAGCCTGCTCGCGATGGCGTTGGCACAGCCATCCCGCTCAACAACCGTTAGCCAGCTTCCTTTTCTCCCCGCCACGCGCCATGATGAAGCACTCCTGCCGCTGCCCGCGAACGAGCCACCATGCCAACAGCCCAGCCCGCTCCCAGCTCCTTGTCGATCACCTTGCAGATCGTCTCCATCGTTTTCTACACCTTTATCGCCTTTCTTTGCATCGGACTGCCCATCGCCGTGTTGCCAGGCTATGTCCACGATCAATTGGGCTTCAGCGCCGTCATCGCGGGGCTGACCATCGGCTCGCAATACCTGGCGACCCTGCTCAGCCGCCCCATGGCCGGAAGGCTGTCGGACAGCGTCGGGACCAAGCGGGCCATCGTGTATGGTTTGCTAGGGATTCTGCTCAGCGGCGTGCTGACGCTGATCTCGACATTGCTGCAGGATTTCCCGCTACCAAGCCTGGTGATCCTGATCGCGGGACGTTTGCTCTTGGGGGTCGCCCAAGGGCTGATCGGTGTCGGGACGATCAGTTGGTGCATGGGCCAGGTCGGCGTGGAGCACACCGCCCGCTCGATTTCATGGAATGGGATTGCTTCCTACGGCGCCATCGCCATCGGTGCGCCGCTGGGGGTGGTGATGGTCGGCAGCCTCGGCTTCGACAGCTTGGGCATCGCCTTGTCCTTGTTGGCCGGCATGGCGCTGCTGCTGATTCGCAACAAGCCGTCGGTACCGGTCGTGCGTGGCGAGCGCCTACCCTTCTGGGCCGTGTTCGGGCGCATTTCGCCCTTTGGCGCGAGCCTGTGCCTGGCCTCGATCGGCTACGGCACGCTCACCACCTTCATTACGCTGTTCTATGTCAGCCGCGGGTGGACCGGCGCGGCGTGGTGCCTGACGGTCTTCGGCATCTGCTTCATCCTGTCGCGGCTATTGTTCATTTCCAGCATCGCCCGTTTCGGTGGCTTCAGCTCGGCCATTGTCTGCATGAGCATCGAGACCGTGGGGCTGGTGATGCTCTGGCTCGCCCCCTCCACCGCGTTTGCCCTGGTGGGCGCGGGCCTGGCCGGTTTCGGCTTGTCGCTGGTCTATCCGGCGTTGGGCGTGGAAGCCATCAAGCAGGTGCCCAACAGCAGCCGAGGTGCCGGGTTGAGCGCCTATGCGGTGTTCTTCGACCTGGCATTGGCGATTGCCGGCCCACTGATGGGCGCGGTGGCGTTGAACCTCGGCTACTCGTCGATCTTTTTCTTCGCGGCCTTGTTGTCGCTTATCGGCCTGGGCCTGGCGCTACTGCTGCGCCGGCGGGCCGAGCGTAGCGATCACTGATCGGCCGTCCTCATGCCCGCGCGGGTCGGCTTGCCCAGTGCCTGGCTGAAGAAGCGACTGGCCTCGGAGATCATGGTGCGGTGGATGTCCTTGCGATCGACCCCATCGGCATCGGTACACAGCGCCGGCATTGCCGCGATCTGCTCGTCGGTGCATGGGGCCATGAAGACGAAGTGGCCGGCGCCGGCCAATGTCTTGAAGTCCGGCGCGGTGGGCAGCTTGCGCGCCAGGGCCGCGGCGTTCTTGTCGAACGCCACCAGTTTGTCGCCGTCGCCACTGTAGAGCAGCACCGGCACATGGACGTCGGCCAACGTGTGACGGCCGAATTTCAGGCTCAATGGCGCCATCAGCAACAATGCGCGAACCCTGGGATCAGCCACCGGTGACAGGTCATCGCGATCGGCAATCAGCTCACCCTGGGTATTGCAGGCGTCACGGTCATCGGGCCGTTCCTGGCAATAGCGCCGCAGGCGATTGAGGTCCGGCGTGGCGCCGGAAAGAATCAAGGCGGTTTCACCGCCCGCCGAATAACCGATCACGCCCACCTGTCCGGCATTGACGAATGGCGAGAGCATGGGGTCGTTCAACGTTGCGGTGATGGCTTTGGAGATCTGGATCGGCCGCCCGTACAAATTGCTTAAAGTACCGAGTCGGCTGTGATCCTGGGCGTTGTCCCCCGGATGTATCACCGCCACCACCACGAACCCCTTGCGTGCCAGCGACGTGGCCAGGTCATGCAGGGCCAAGGGCGTGCCGGTGTTGCCGTGGGAGAGCATGAGCAATGGAAACCGGCCGATGGCGATCTGAGCATCCTGCGCCGCGTCGATCTGATAGCCGCCCAGGGAGCTGGACTGATCCTTGGCGGTGGACGGATAGAACGCGATGGCATGCATCGGCTGCTGGTCCAGCGGATCGAGAAAATCCAACTCATGGAAACCGGCGCTCCAATGCGGATGCGGCGCCGGCGCGGCCTGCACCGGACCGAGGCTGGCAAACAGACAAAGCAGTAATGCTGCACCAACACGTGTCATCGAATCTTCCACCTTCGCACGCACGGGGAAGGCCCCGTCGTTAGCGTTCTGGCCGTGCATATCCTGCGCCATCCAGCCCAGCGCCGACATACGAAAAAACCCCGTATTCCAGCCGCTTCATGACGACGAGAATACAGGGTTTTGCAAAGGTTGCCCGAAGCGCCTGGCGCCTTTACGCAAGCCTTACGCGGCAGCGAATTGCTGGCCGATCTGCAGCTTGGCTTCGCTTATCGCTTTGCTTCGCATGTCATCACCGTAGGCCAAGCCTTCGGCGCGGACGAATTCGATGTCGGTGATGCCCAGGAACCCGAACATTTGCTTCAGGTAGTCCTCATGGCCTACGCCACTTGGTTGCCCGGCATGCAGGCCGCCGGAGGTCGAGACGATTACCAGCTTCTTGCCGCCGCACAGGCCTTCGGGGCCGGCTTCGGTGTAGCGGAACGTCTGACCAGCCACGGCGATGCGGTCGATCCAGGCCTTGAGCTGGGTCGGAATGCTGAAGTTGTACATCGGGGCTGCAATCACGACGGCGTCTGACGCAAGGAATTCGGCCATGGTCGATGCGCTGAGGTCGGCTTCGTGCTTGAGGGCAGCATCGCGCAGCTCAGCGCTGGTGCCGGCGGCGACCAGCGTCTGGGCGGAAAAGTGGCTGATGGCGTCGGTCGCCAGGTCGCGGTAAGTGACGGTGATGCCCGGCTCGGCGGCCGTCCAAGCCTGGACCAGTTCACGGCTCAATTGGCGCGAAGCGGAGTTGTCGCCGAGGATGCTCGAATCGATGTGCAACAGTTTCATGTGAGTGCTCTCCAAGTGAGGATCGCGACCAGGCGATCAATTGAGAACAATCCTATCGATGAAACCAATAGCCGATAAGATACCAACAATGCGATAGTTTGTTCCACTGACAGGACAATTGAGCTGGCCATGCAGGACCTCAACGATCTTTATTACTTCGCCAAGGTGGTCGAGGCCGGTGGCTTCGCGGCGGCCGGGCGCTTGCTCGGCATACCGAAGTCGCGGCTGTCACGGCGTATAGCCGAGCTGGAAGAGCGTCTCAATGCTCGCCTGTTGCAACGTACGACTCGCCAACTGAAGCTGACCGCCGTGGGTGAACGCTACCTTCGCCACTGCCAGGCGATGTTGCTGGAAGCGGAGATGGCCGACGAGGCCGTGGCGAGCATGTCCAGCGAGCCCCGTGGACGGCTGCGGGTGTCGAGCCCGGTGGGATTGGCGCACCAGTTTTTGCCATCGATCATCGAAACTTTCCTGGCGAAATACCCGCAGGTCCAACTGGAGATGATTCTGCTCAATCGGCGGGTGGACCTGGTCAGCGAAGGCATCGACGTGGCGCTGCGGGTGAGAGACCTGGGTGACGAGGACCCACTGTTGATGACCCGCCGCTTGCGCCAGGCCCGGTTGATCATGGTCGCCAGCCCCGCCTTTACCGAGGGGCGGCGAATCGAAACTCCGGAGGATCTACGGCAACTGCCGGTGCTGGGGGCGTTGGAAGCAGATCGACAGGTTCACCTGCGCCTGCTTGACCGCCGTGGCCAAAGCACCGAACTGGCCTTGGAAGCGCGCCTGGGCATCGATGATTTCATCGTGCGCCGCGCCTGCGCCCTCGCCGGCCTGGGCTTTACCCTGCTGCCGAGCATGTATTGCGAAGAGGAATTGCGCGACGGCAGGTTGGTGGAGTTGTTGCCTGGCTGGTCATCCCCCGATGGCTGGCTCTTGGCGGTTTATCCTCACCGGCGCGGTATGCTGCCGGCGGTGCGCGCCTGGATCGATCATTTGGTGGCGGCGTTTGAACAATGTGGAGAGAAAACGCTATGAGCTTGAGCGAAGAGGATGTCGCACGGTTTTGCCTGGGCCTGCCTGGGGTCAGGGAAGACTACAAGTGGGGCGGCGTGCGGGTATTTTCCATCGCTGGAAACAAGATGTTCGCCTTGCAGGGCCTGCGCAGTGATTCGTTGGCGTTCAAGGTCGACAAGGACCTGTTTCTAGGCCACTGCGACCGGCCCGGCATTCACCCCGCGCCTTATCTGGCCCGGGCGCAGTGGATCATCATGAACGTGCCCTACCCGCTGGGCGATGACGAATTGCGGGGGTTGCTGCAACGCTCCCATCAACTGGTGGTCAGCAAATTGCCGAAGCGGACGCAGGTTGGGTTGTTGCTGTAGCGTCCTAGAACAACGCCAGCAGATGCCCACCCAGGAACAACTGATCCACCCAGAACCCCTGGTGCAATAACACGACGAACCAGAACACCACCTGAAACGAAACCTTGCGGGTCTTGTGGCGAAACACCTGTTGAGCCAGCAACGCACCGGGCCAGCCACCGGCCAGCTCGACGGCGTGCAACACATTTTCCGGCGTGCGCCAGGCGTCCGAACGCGCCTTGCGCTTATCGCTCCAGTAGAGCAAAAACGCCACGACACTGACGACGCCGTAAGCCGTCATCGGCACCCAGGACTCGCCTTGCAGCCCCAGCAGTAGCGAACCCGCGAGCGGCAAGGCGCACAGCAGCGCGAACACGCCCAGCTTGAGCCGCAGGTTCTGCACGGCCCCGCTGGGGTGACGCGCGCCGCGCCGGCCTGAATCGTTCATGGCTTGGCCGCTGTCCAGTCCACCCAGCCAAACTGCCAGGTCGCCAGGATCAACAGGCCGAACGCAATCCGATACCAGGCGAAGACTGCATAGCTGTGGCTGGCGATGAAGCGCAGCAGGCCCTTGACCGCGATCATGGCGAAGATGAACGCGGTGATGAAGCCGATGGCAAACACGGGGAAATCCGCCGGAACGAACAATTCGCGGTATTTATAGCCGGAGTAAACCGCCGCGCCGACCATGGTCGGCATCGCCAGGAAAAAAGAGAATTCCGTGGCGGTCTTGCGCGACAGGCCGAACAGCAGCCCTCCGATGATGGTTGCCCCGGAGCGGGAGGTGCCGGGAATCATCGCGATGCACTGGGCCAGGCCGACTTTCAGGGCGTCCTTCCATGTCATGTCATCGACGGTTTCGGCGTGCACCGTGTGCTGGCGCTTCTCGGCCCACAGCATCACCAACCCACCCACTACCAGCGCCGTCGCAACGGTAATGGCGTTGAACAGGTAATGATGGATCCAGTCGGCGAGCAGCACGCCCAATATCACCGCGGGAAAGAAGGCAATCAGTAGGTTGGCGGTGAATCGACGGGCGCCGGGCTGGGTCGGCAGGCCCAACACCACATCAAAAATCTTGCGCCGAAACTCCCAGACCACCGCCAGGATCGCGCCGAGCTGGATGATGATGTTGAACGCCATCGAACGTTCGCCGCCAAACCCGAGCAAATCCGCAACAACGATCTGGTGCCCCGTGCTGGAAATCGGCAGAAACTCCGTCAGGCCCTCTACCACGCCAAGAATCAATGCCGAAAAGGCAGTCCACAAATCCATTCATCCCCCAAAAAAAAGCCTGTCTATCCAGGCCTTATCTATATTCAAACATTACGCGGCGAGCGCAGCGGGCTGCACGATAACCGCGACCTTGCAAAAAAAACCAATGAAAAAAGCAGAACCGGCTCAGGTTTTACGCTGCGGGGCCGAAATCCTATCAGACAAGCCCTGATAACGCTGCCGCGTCATGACCCAGGTCCATCACGCGTACCTGCCGAGCGTTAAAGTGCCGGCCGTCGTTAAAAATGACAAGAATAAGAACCGGAGTGACAGCGTATGAATAGCTTGCGCAGTGTATCGATCAGCCGACGCTTGTGGCTCATCCTGGTCGTGGCCATCGTGATGTTGTTCACGCTGGGCGCGTTTATGCTCAAGCAGATCCACACGGACCTGTATCAGGCCAAGGTGCAGAAGACCCAACACGTGGTCCAGACCGCCAGCGGTGTGTTGAGCTACTACCATGGCCTGGAAACCGCCGGCACGCTGACGCGCGATGCGGCGCAGAAGCAGGCCCTCAGCGCGGTCCGCGGGCTGCGCTATGACCAGAACGACTACTTCTGGATCAACGACCTGACGCCGGTCATGGTCATGCACCCCACCAATCCCAAACTCGAAGGCCAGAACCTCTCGGCGATCCGCGACCCCAACGGGTTTGCGCTGTTCAACGAGATGGTCACCATCGCCAAGGCCAAGGGCGCCGGGATGGTCGACTACCTCTGGCCCAAGCCGGGCGCCGACGCGCCGGTCGGCAAGACGTCATACGTCAAACTTTTCGAACCGTGGGGCTGGATCATTGGCTCCGGTGTGTATGTGGATGACGTCCAGGCAGAATTCCAGTCCCAGGTGATCAAGGCCGCGTTGATCGGTTTGGCGATTACCTTGGTCATGGGCCTGCTGCTGACGCTGATCGTGCGCAGCATCGTCCGTCCGCTTCAGGACACCGTCAACGCCATGGCCAACATCGCCAGCGGTGAAAGCGACCTGACCCGCACCCTCGACACCCACGGTCAGGACGAAGTCACCCAGTTGGCGCGACACTTCAACGCCTTTACCGCAAAACTGCGGCAAGTCGTGGGCCAGTTGCAGAGCTCTGCCAGCGCGCTGGGGCAATCATCCAGCGAACTGGGCAACGACGCCGCGCAGGCGCAGCAGCGCAGCCAGCAGCAATCCCAACAGATGGAACTGGTGGCGACCGCCATCAACGAAGTGACCTATGGCGTGCAGGACGTCGCCAAGAACGCTGAACATGCCGCCAGCGAAATGCGCGACGCCGAATCCCAGGCCCAGCAAGGCCAGGTCAACATCGACGGCAGCCTGCAACAGATCGACCGGCTTTCGCAGACCATCGACCAGGCCGTGGAAGTGATCCGCACCCTGGCGAGTGAAAGCACCCAGATCGGCAGCGTGCTGGAGGTGATTCGCTCCATCGCCGAACAAACCAACCTGCTGGCGCTCAACGCCGCGATCGAAGCCGCCCGCGCCGGCGAACAAGGCCGCGGCTTTGCCGTGGTGGCCGACGAAGTGCGTCTGCTGGCCCAGCGCACGCAGAAATCCACGGCGGAAATCCAGGCCATGATCGAACGCCTGCAAAACCACTCCGAAGCCGCGGTGAAAGTCATCAGCGACAGCAGCCGGGCCTCGCAGTTGACCATCGAACAAGCGGGCCTGGCCGGTGCCAGCCTCAACGCCATCGGCCAAGCCTTGCGCAACCTCAACAGCCTGAACGCTTCCATCGCCAGCGCCACTCTTCAACAGGCCCATGTGGTGGAAGACATCAACCAGAACGTCACCCAGGCCGCCGGCCTCTCCCACAGCACCGCCGTGGCCGCCGAGCAGTCGAGCCTGGCGAGCGCGCGCCTGAAAGACTTGAGCGAACAGCTGAACGGGTTGCTCAAGCAGTTCCGGGTCTGAGATGCATCCTGCTCGCGATGCGCTAGCACATCCAACATGGATGCCAGCTGACCCGGCGCCATCGCGAGCAAGCTCGCTCCCACAGGGTTGCGAGATGATCTGGAGTGCGGATTTACACCGTAATCCCTTGTGAGCTTGCTCGCGATAGCGCCAAGGCTTTCAGCGCTGAAGTTGGAGCTCTGCGCCCCATAGCGTTTACAATCCCCGCCCTCTCCGACTTCCCCAAGGAATCGCCATGTCCGGGCTTGAACTGTTTGCCGCAGCCCTCGGCGTGATCGCTGTCTGGTTGACCGTCAAGCAGAACCCCTGGTGCTGGCCGATCGGCCTGGTCATGGTGCTGCTGTACAGCTGGATTTTCTTCGAAGTGAAGCTTTATTCCGACATGTTGTTGCAGGTGGTCTACGCGGTTCTGCAGCTGTATGGCTGGTGGCAGTGGACCCGCGCCGGGCGCGATCACGAGGGACGCCAGGTCACTCGCCTGGGCACGCCGTCGGTGTGGCTCGGCCTTGCCATCGGTGCGGCGGGTAGCTTGATGTTGGGCGGTGCGATGGCCCATTGGACCGACGCCGCGCAACCCTGGCTCGACGCGGCGCTCACCGGGTTCAGCTTGGTTGCCCAGTGGTGGATGGCACAGAAACGCGTGCAGTGCTGGCCGTTGTGGATTGTCCTCGACGTGACTTTCGTGGGTTTGTTCATCTACAAGGATCTGTACCTGACCGCCGCCCTTTACGCCCTGTTTACCCTGCTGGCGGTGCAAGGCTGGCGGGAATGGCGTGCCGACCCGGCGCTGCGCACATGAAGGTGGTGGTGCTGACCGGTCCGGAATCCAGCGGCAAGAGCTGGTTGGCGGCCCAGTTGCAGACTTATTTCGGCGGCGTGCGGGTGGATGAATACGTGCGCCACTTCATGGAACAGACCCAACGCGAGACGTCCCTGGACGACATTACCGCTATCGCCACGGGGCAACTGGCCTGGGAAGATGCGGCCCGGGCGCGACAACCGGCCTTGTTGATCCTCGACACGCACCTGTTGAGCAATATCCTCTGGAGCCAGACGCTGTTCGGCGACTGCCCGGCCTGGCTCGAACCGGCCCTGCTGGCACGCCATTACGACTTACACCTGCTCCTCAGCCCCGAACAGGTCGAATGGATCGGCGACGGTTTGCGCTGTCAGCCTGCCCTCGCCGAACGGGTGATTTTTTTTGATGCCATTGAAGACTGGCTGGTTCGCCACCGGCAACCCTTCCTGAAAATCGAAGGTGACTGGGCGCAGCGCCGCGAGCAAGTTCTGGCTGCCGTCTCCCGGTTGCTCCAAGCGTGATGTTTCATCCCTGATACATCCCGCTCTCGCCAAACGCGGATCCACCGCCGCCTCAAGGGTTTGGCAGCCTGACTGTCAAGTCACTGATACACCTTCTCCCAACCCCGATTCTGGGGCCAAACAGTGGCCTGTGGCCGGTAGCCCGTCGGCAGGCATGTTTCATCGATGAAACAGACTGCCTGACGCTCGCCTGGTCATTCCCGCAACTTACTGAAAACCCGCGCTTTTCCAAATCCGGCACAACACCTGCTCCGCTCCTCGCAACGCTGACTAGGGCCAGCGCCAAGTGCAGAAGGAACGAAGTCATGGGGACTATCAACACAAGCTTGACCTGTCTGTTGCTGTTCGGCTGCGCCACCGCGGCAACGCTCAGTCTGCCGGCACAAGCCGAGGGCAACGGCGTCATCGTACTCGACCGTGACGTGCAGCCCGTCCATATCGGTCGCAACGGCGGCAAAGACCCCTACCCGACCACCGTCAACGCCAACCCTTCCGATCGGATCAACCAGGCAACCGCGAGCACTGAGCTCAGCGACGGCGAATTCGCCGGCATTGCCAGCGGCTCGACGATCCGCAACACGGTCAATCCGAATACCGGCGTGCAAGGCCTCAACGTGGTGACCAATCCCAACGGCATGCCGGGCATGAGCGCTGGACACGGTGGCGGTAGCGGCGGCGCCATTTCCGGCACCATCAACCGCTCGCTGAGTTCCGGCCTGGCCCCATTGGGCCGCTTGGCGGGGGGCCAGTGAGATGAAATCGACTTGGCTCCTGATCGCGCTGCTCGGCTCATCCGCCGTGCTCGCCGATCCAGGCGTGGCGGTGAGCCATGCCGATCTGCAGAACTCCGGCAGTCGCTATACCGGCAACCTCAATGTCAACCAGGCGGCCGGGGACCGGACCCAACAGACCAACACCCGGGCCATTGCCATTGGCACCGACGCCCAGGCGACCACCGTCGTGCGGCAACGCCTCGACACGTCGGCCAGTGCATCGATGAACGCAAGCGCGCGCATTGGTGGCAGCTCATTCACCAACGGCAACGGCGTGCTGGGCGTCAACCAGTCCGCCGGCGCCAACAACCAGATGGCCAATGTCATGCGGGTGAGCATCAGTGCCCGCCCGCAAAGCATGGACGACAGCGCCCTGTCTCAACAGAACGTGGCGCTGGTACCGAACTCCGGAGCAACTGACACCCCAACCGGCAGCCGCCAGGTCGCAACGAGCGACCAGGCCTTCACCGGCAGCCGAGGGGTTATCCAGGTGCATCAGAGTGCCGGGGTGGGGAACCGCATGGCTAACACCCTGAGCATCCGGGTCGCTGACTGACCCGGCGCAGCGCATAAGAAAGTACCGACACTTAACCAACGACACGCAAGGAGAAACACCATGAAACCCACAATGGCGCTCAAACCATTGGTTTTCGCTCTCGCCGCTGTCATGGCAATGGCTGCACAGGCTGACGGAAACGGTCACGGCAATGGTCATGGCAACGGCCATGGCAACCACGGCCCTAAAGGGCCAACGCTGGAACAACTGCTCTCCATCAGCGCCGGCGCTGGGGCCACGGTGCTGGATGTGCAGAACAGTGACGGCAACGAAGTGACCAACCAGGCGACCCGAAACACCGCCGAGGCCACTGATTCCCTCAATGGCAGCAACGGCAACATGGGCGCCAACATCGCCGCCGGGGATGGCAACCAGCAGGACAATGCCGCCGCACTGGCCACCGCCGATGAAAGCTTCATCTTCGGCTCGGCTGTCGCCATGTCCAGCGCCACGCAAGTCAATAACAACAACTACGTCAAGAACAACTCCACGCTGAACAACGCGTCGCTCACCAACGCGGGCAACAACGGCTCCGGCAACATCGGCATCAACGTGACCGCCGGCAACTTCAACCAGCAGAAAAACAACCTGGCCATCGCTGTGTCGGGCGGCCGGGTGGCTCAAGCCGCTGCGTCGGCTGACCAGTCTTCCACCGGCCTGGTGGTCGACAACAAAGGCGTGAAGAAAAACGAGGTTGTCACCCTTACCAACAGCTACGAGGCTTCTGGCACCTTCAAGGCCAAAGGCAACGGTACCGTCGAAGATGACGGCGGCTGGGGCAACAGAGGCGGTTACGGTGGCGGCCACGACGACGACAAGTTCAAGTTCTCCGCCGTCGGCACCTTCGAACTGGCCGGCAGCAACACCCAACAAGTGTTGACCCGCGACGGCTGGAAAAACCCTGTGATCAACAACGCAACCATGACCAACTCCATGAACGGCTTCTCCGGCAACGGCGGCGCCAACGTGTCGGCGGGCGTGGGCAATCAGCAGAGCAACTCGCTGTCGATTGCTGCGGGTTGCAAGGCCTGCATGTAAAAAAAGCTTCCCTGTGGCAGCGGGCCCTGCTCGCTCCCACAGGGGCTTTTCCCGATATCCACTAGGCGTATCGATCATGCGTGCGAGAGCGCTTTGCCTGTGTCTATGCTTTGCCTGCGCGAGCGAAGCCGCGCAGATGCCCGTTGCCGCCCTGCCTGGCGGCATGCTCGTCTACAAACCGGTGCAGAGCGTGCGCGAACGCAAGTTCAGCGACATCGTCGAGCAGAAAACCGACTTCAGCTGCGGTGCCGCCGCACTGGCCACCGTGTTGCGCCAGGCCTACTGGCTCGACGTGGATGAAGAACAGGTTATCAAGGGCATGCTGGTCAATGCCGACCACGACCTGGTTCGTACCCAGGGCTTCTCCATGCTGGACATGAAACGCTACGTCGAAACCATCGGCATGCGCGCCCGGGGCTATCGGATACCGCCGGAGAAACTTTCCGCGGTGACGATTCCAGTCGTGGTCCTGATGGATATACGCGGCTACAAGCACTTCGTGGTACTGCAGCGATCCGACAAGCAATGGGTCTACATCGCTGACCCGGTGCTGGGGCACAAACGCTACGCCCATGACGAATTCGTCAAAGGCTGGAACGGCATCGTCTTCGCCATCGTCGGCCCCGGCTACGACAAGACCAACGCGTTGCGCAGCCCACCGCAACCCCTGACGGCACGCAACAAACTGGACGGCTTCAACCCGGTCAAGGACGCGGAACTAATGGATTTCGGCTTCATTCAGAGCGATTTTTTCTAATCGCCGGACAACTGCCAATAAAAATACAAAAGGAGCAGGAAGCTCCGGGAGCAACACATGAAAACCTCATACTGGCTCACGCTGGCCTGCCTGGCCGCAACGACGTCGGGTCTTGCCCACGCCGGTTTCAAACCCATCGAAGTCAAGGATCAGGAACTCGCCGAGCTTCGGGGTCGTTATGTCATGCCTGGGCGAGTCATCAGCTTTGGCATCGTCATGAGCAGCACCTGGCGAAACGCCAGTGGCGACGTGATTGGCGCGTCAAGCTCCATGCAGATCCAGGCCTCGACGGTCAAACCGCAGTTCTATGTGTCCACCATCAAGCAGACCGGCAACGGCAGCGTCCCGGAACAGGGCAACGGCACGGTCACCGGCGGCGCCGGCCTGGGCTCGGGCCAGGGCGTGACCCAAAGCGTGCGAGCCGCGGGTGACGGCAACACGGCCTATAACAACGTCAGCATCAACGTGAAGGAAAGCAGCCACGCCCCTGCCCTGGCCCCCTCGCAAGGCCAACTGCTGACCAAGGGCCAGACCATCAGCGGCAGCAACGCCGCCGGCAGCGTCGCTGTCACCGCGACCGGCAGCGGCGTACAGATGGCGATCCAGGCCAACCATAACCAGGGCAATACCCTGCAGCAGGTGGCCCAGGGTGGCTTGCTGCAGAACACCCGCTTGCTGGGTAACAGCAACCTGGTCAACAACATGACCCAGCTCAATGTCGTACTGAACAACAATGGCCCCAGCACCGGAGCCCTGGACTGCAACCTTACGCAGCTGCGCGGCCTTCGAAACCTCGGATATTGATCTACGCTGATCTCCAATCATTGGGCAAATAGGGACGGCATATTTCATGTATCGATCCGTATCGTTGCGCGCTGTGATGTGTTTAAGCACGATGTTCCCGGCAACTCTGGTGCAAGCTGCACCGGACTCGGACATCGAGGCCCTGAAACAAGAACTTCTAGAGCTCAAGCAACGGTACGAGGTCCAGCAAAAAGCCCTGGCGGTCCTCGAACAACGCGTCCGCCAGGTGGAAGACCAACCCACCGCCCCGCCGCCCAAGCGCCTGGCTAAATCCCCGGCCGACATGAAAGGCAACCAGGGCGTGGCGGGCAGCGGCGCGGCCAGTTCAGGAGGCAGCGGTTACGGACAGTCCCTGGCCGACGATTCGCAGCCGGCCCAGAGCGTCTCCAACCTCTACGATGAAGCCAGCGGCTTCTTCGGCGGCGGAAAATTCAGCTTCGAAACCGGCGTGACTTATTCGCGCTACGACACGCGACAGCTGATCCTCAACGGTTTCCTGGCCCTGGATTCGATTTTCCTGGGCAATATCAACCTCGATCGGATCAAGGCCGACACCTGGACGCTGGACCTCACCGGTCGCTACAACTTCGACAACCGCTGGCAGTTCGACCTCAATGTGCCGGTGATCTATCGCGAATCAACCTACCAGTCCGGTGGCGCCAATCAAGGGGCCGCCGGGGTGACCAGCGAAGAAACCGTCACCCGCGACCCGACCATCGGCGACGTGAATTTCGGCATCGCCTACAAATTCATGGATGAATCGGTCAGCAGCCCGGATGCCGTGGTGACCCTTCGCGTCAAGGCACCCACCGGCAAGGATCCGTTTGGCATCAAGCTGCGCCAGTCCCAGGCCAACACCAACCTGTTCGTTCCCGAAGACTTGCCCACGGGCAACGGCGTCTGGTCGATCACCCCGGGCATCTCCCTGGTCAAGACGTTCGATCCGGCCGTGCTGTTCGGCAGCCTTTCCTATACCCACAATTTCGAAGAATCCTTCGACGACATCAGCTCGACCGTCAACCAGGAGGTGCCTGGCAAGGTGCGGATCGGCGACAGCTTCCAGATCGGCGCGGGTATCGCCTTTGCCCTGAACGAGAAAATGAGCATGTCGTTTTCGGTCTCCGACTTGATCCAGAAGAAAAGCAAGCTCAAGCAGGACGGCGGGGATTGGGAATCGGTGGTGTCCAGCGACGCCAACGCGGGCTACTTCAACATCGGCATGACCCTGGCCGCCAGCGACAACCTGACCATCGTGCCCAACCTGTCCATCGGGCTGACCGACGACGCACCGGATTTCACCTTCAGCCTGAAATTCCCGTATTACTTCTGATGCAAAGGCTGATCATGCAATCGACAACTGAGGGAGATCACAGCCTTGCGCATTAGCCAGGTCGGCGAATCCTGGTGATGGAGATTGCTGGCTTCGATGGCGACATTTACTGGCGCGGGCAATCCCAGTACAAATCTCGAATGTCATCGCGAGCAAGCTCGCTCCCACAAGTATCGTGGGGGCGTCCTACCGGTCGGTTGTGGGGGCTGGAAGCGACGGACGTATTCGGCCTGATCGAACGACGCGGTCTGGAAAGCTGACTCCCCACTGTGGGAGCGAGGCCGTTCAGCGAATCTGGTGCTTGTGCAGCAGCCGATAAAACGTCGGACGCGACACGCCCAGCACACGGGCCGCCACGCTCAGGTTGTCGCTGTGGCGATTGAGCACGTCGCTCAAGGCCTGGCGTTCGGCGCGGGTCTTGTAGTCTTCCAGAGTACCCATCGGGGCGACGACGCCCTGATGGCTGGCCAGGCCCAGGTCCCGGGCTTCGATCTGTCGCCCTTCCGCCAGTACCAGGCCGCGACGGACGCGGTTGGCCAGCTCGCGCACGTTGCCGGGCCAGTCGTGCATCCCCATCGCCACTAATGCGTCCTCGCTGAAACTGCGAGGTCGGCGACCGGTTTCGTGACTGTAGAAATGGGAAAAATGGCTCGCCAGCATCGCCAAGTCGCCATGACGCTCCCGCAACGGCGCCATCACGACTTGCAGAACGTTCAAGCGATAGTACAGATCCTCTCGGAAACGCCGGAGCTCGATGGCCGCTTCCAAGTCCACATGTGTCGCCGCCAACACCCTGACATCAACGGCAATCGGCTGGCTGCCACCGACTCGCTCGATGTGTTTTTCCTGGAGGAATCGCAGCAGATTGGCCTGCAATTCCAGCGGCAAGTCACCAATTTCGTCGAGGAACAACGTGCCACCGTGGGCGGCTTCGATCCGTCCGATCTTGCGTTGATGGGCGCCGGTGAAGGCGCCCTTCTCGTGGCCAAAGAGCTCGGACTGGATCAGATGCTCCGGGATCGCGCCACAATTGATCGCAATGAACGGTTTGTTACGCCGATGGGACTGGCAATGCAGGGTGCGCGCCACCAACTCCTTGCCGGTGCCGCTCTCGCCGCGAATCAGTACGGGCGATTCAGCCGGCGCCAGTTTGCTCAGTAACTTGCGCAGCTCGCGAATTGGCTTGCTGTCGCCCAGCAGCTCGTGTTCAGGCTGATCGATATGGACAGAGCCCTGCCCCCGCAACCGCGCCATGCCGAACGCCCGCCCCAGCGTCACCTGGACCCGGGACACATCGAACGGCAGGGTGTGGAAGTCAAAGAACCATTCGCAGACAAAATCCCCGACGTTCTGCAGGCGCAGCACTTCCTGGCTGAGCACGGCGATCCATTCAGTCCCGCTGCGGCTGATCAGTTCCTTGACCGCTTCCGGCCGCTCCAGATGGAAGGGCTGCAAGCGCAAGAGGCCGACGTCACAGCTCCGGTCGCTGGCATGCTCAAGGGAACAGCTGTCGACATCCCAGCCGATGGCGCGCAAGCCTGGCATCAGGCGATGGCAATCATCACAAGGGTCAACCACGAGAAGGCGACGCAACGCACTGGCTTCGATCATGACTGATCCTTGGCGCCAAAATTAAGGAAATATGATTAGAAACAGGCGTTTGGCGAACCTGCATGTAACAGTAGCAAGAAGTTGACACTTGCTTGTATCGATTAGTTATCAAGTCGGCCCAAAACCGGTTATAAGAAATGCGCTTCGTTAGTTTCCGCGCGTCGAATCTTTCACGGCGCTTTCAAACAAAAGCCGAAAAGCCTGGTCTGAAAGAAAATCGAAATTTATTCAAAGATTGTGTGACCTGGTCCCGGGTTCGGGACATCAGTACAAGTAACCCGCCGCACGGTATGCCCAACCGACGGCACATCATTTGATTGGGCACCCTTGAGAGATAAACGCCATGAACGCCCCGCTCCGTATCAACGAAGCTCTTTTGATTGCCGACCGCGCATTCCGTCCTTTCCAATGCGTGGCCTGGGCCCCACAAGACGGTAACGGCGAACTGAGCCTGACCGTCATTGACCGCACCAATACCCATATCGGTCGTACCCAGATTCCAAGCAGCGCCTACACCGACCCGGCGCAACTTGCCGACCTGTTGAAACAGGCCCGTGCCGAACTGAGCCAGGAAGGCTACAAACTTCAATCCTGGTCGATGCCGGAATAACTTCCCCAAGAAATACCGGTTCTTTTTCAGAACCAAAAAAACGGCGCTTTCCATTTCTGGATAAGCGCCGTTTTTTTATAGGTGAGATCAAGCCGTTCGGCGGTCTTCTTCTTTCAAGCCTTGGAAGTGGCGCAAAACCGCAACACCAGAATGCCTGCAAGTGCAGCCAATGTAGAACCAGCCAATACGCCAACCTTCACTTCATCGATCAACAACTGCGCACCGGGGAACGCCAGGTTGCCGATAAACAAGCTCATCGTGAACCCGATCCCGCACAACAACGCCACGCCATATACTTGCCGCCACGAACTGTGGGTCGGCATTTGCGCCAGCCCGGTCTTGATCGCCACCAGCGCGAAGGTGAAGACGCCGAGCTGTTTGCCCAGCAACAGTCCCGCGGCGACCCCCAACGGCACGGGATCCAGCAGATTGCTCAATGACACACCCGCCAGGGAGACGCCGGCATTGGCAAAACCGAAGATCGGCATGATGAGAAAAGCGACCCACGGCGATAACCGTCGTTCAAGCTTGAGGGATGGGGAATCCTCTGCAGGGGCGTCTTTGTTCAGCGGGATGCAAAAGGCAAGTGCGACCCCCGCCAGCGTTGCGTGTACACCGGATTTTAGAACCAGCACCCACAACACCAAACCCAGCGCCAGATAGGGCAACAGTCTGGTTACCCCGGCCTTGTTCATGATCAGCAACACTGCAATCACCCCAGCGGAAGCCGCAAGCATGGTCACGTCCAGGCCGCTGGTATAGAACATGGCAATGATAGCGACCGCGCCCAGGTCATCCAGAATGGCAAGGGCTGAGAGGAAGACCTTGAGAGACATCGGCACTCGGTTGCCCAGCAACGAGAGCACACCCAGCGCAAATGCAATGTCGGTTGCTGCGGGGATGGCCCAACCCGCCAACGTTTCAGAAGAATGCCTATTGACCCAGGCGTAGATAAGCGCGGGGACAATCATGCCCCCCAGGGCGGCAAAACCCGGCAGTGCCCTCTGGCTCCATTTGGCGAGTTCGCCAATCTGCATCTCACGCTTGATCTCGAGGCCTACCAATAGAAAAAATATCGCCATCAGCGCATCGTTGACCCAGTGTTCAACAGACATACCCAGAAAAGAGGCATGCAGTACGCTGGTATAAGTGGTGAACAGTGGGCTGTTAGCCACGATCAGCGCGGCGAGCGCCGAAAACATGAGCACGATGCCGCCCGAGGACTCCGATTGCATGAAGCGTTCCAGTGGCGTGGCCATGCGCGTATCACCGCCCTGAGTTGAGCTATTCCCCATTGTTTCCTCCCATAATCCGATCAGCGTCGGATTCTACCCAATACTCAAGCCAGCGGGGCAGTTGTCTTACAACTTGATGGAAACAAATTTCAGGCTCGGGAAAAAACGGCGGCTGGCAAGCATGACCACCATAAGAAAGAGCCCGCCCAATCATCCGGGATGGAAGGGAAGTCACCGCGGCAGGATGTACCGCTCGATCGCCAACGCCGCACCGTCCTCGGTGTTGGCTGCGGTGACCACGTCAGCCTGGCGCTTGATCGCCTCTTCGGCCTGCCCCATCGCAATCGAAAGCCCCGCGCGATGGAACATCGCCGGGTCGTTGCCACCATCCCCCATTGCGGCGGTCTGCTCCAGCGGCACGCCGAGGAACTCGGCCAGGGTCGACAGCGCCTCCCCCTTGTTCGCCTTCATCGCGGTCACGTCCAGATAGATCGGTTGCGAACGCGATACCTGGGCCTGGCCTTTGAGCAGTGGGTGCAAGCGCGCCTCCAGCTCCACCAGCAAGTCTGTGTTGGCGCTTGTCGCAACGATCTTGTCGATGCGCTCCAGATAGGGTTCGAAACTGTCCACTTCGACAGGCGGATAACCCAGGCCACGGGTTTCCACCGGCACCATGGGCCCATTGGCGTCGCGCACCAGCCAATCGCCGTCGGCAAACACCCAGACCTCGATGCCGGGCTGATCGGCGTACAAGGCCAGGGTGGCCAGCGCCGCCTCGGGCGGCAGGTAATGCACGGCCAGGAAGGTGCCGTCCGGATGCACCAGCGTACCGCCGTTGAACGCTGCTGTCGGCAGGTCGACGCCCAGCGCCTCGATCTGCTGCAACATTGCCCGTGGCGGTCGTCCGGTGGCGAGGCTGAACAACACGCCGGCCTCGCGCAACGAGCGGACGGCGGCGATGGTGCGCTGGCTGAGGCTGTGATCAGGCAGCAGTAAGGTGCCGTCCATATCACTTAGCAGGAAGCGGATCGGGCGTTTCAGCTGATTACTCATCCGAGGCCATGCCAGACGCGACCGTCGCGAGTCAGCAGATCATCAGCAGCCGCCGGGCCATCCTCTCCGGCCTTGTACGGCTGCACCGTTGCGTCTTCTCGCCACGCGTCGAGGAACGGCTGCACCGCGCGCCAGCCGTTTTCGATGTTGTCGGCGCGCTGGAACAACGTCTGGTCGCCTGTCAGGCAATCGTAGATCAGGGTTTCGTAACCCGTGGACGGCTGCATTTCGAAGAAATCCTTGTAGGCAAAACCCAGCTCGATATTCGCCATGTCGAGGGCCGGCCCGGGCCGCTTGGCCAACAGGTCGAACCACATGCCTTCGTTAGGCTGGATCTGGATTCTCAAGTAGGTAGGTTGCAATTCGTCGACTTCAGTGTCACGGAACTGAGCGTAAGGCGCCGGTTTGAAGCAGATAACGATTTCCGTGTCGCGCACGCTCATGCGCTTGCCGGTGCGCAGGTAGAACGGCACGCCGACCCACCGCCAGTTATCGATCATGACTTTCAGGGCGACGTAGGTTTCGGTGCTGCTGTCGGGCGCGACATTGGTTTCCTCGCGGTAACCCTTCACTGCGTTGCCGCCTACTTCCCCGGCCGTGTATTGGCCACGTACCGAATTGGCGCGCGCCTGTTCCACCGACCAGGGGCGGATCGCCCCCACCACCTTGGCCTTCTCGCCGCGCACCGCGTCGGCACCGAAAGCGGCCGGCGGTTCCATGGCGACCATCGCCAGCAATTGGAACAAGTGGTTGGGCACCATGTCCCGCAGGGCGCCGGTGTGCTCATAAAAACTGCCACGGGTTTCGACGCCAACGGTTTCGGCGGCCGTGATCTGCACGTGGTCGATGTAGTGGTTGTTCCAGAACGCCTCGAACAAGCTGTTGGAGAAACGGCTGACCAGAATGTTCTGCACCGTCTCCTTGCCCAGGTAATGGTCGATCCGATAGATCTGCTTTTCGCCCATGACCTTTAGCAGGCAGGCATTGAGCGCCTCGGCGGTGTGCAGGTCGGAGCCGAACGGCTTCTCGATCACCACGCGCCGGAAGGCGTCATCCTGCTCTTGAAGCAGCCCGGCCGCGCCAAGGCGGCGGACCACTTCACTGAAAAAACGTGGCGCGGTCGCCAGATAGAAAACCGCATTGCCAGTGCCGCTGGCGGCGATTTTCGCCGCCAGCGCTTCGTAGGTGCTGTCATCGAGGAAGTCACCCTGGACGTAACTGATGCCTTGGGCCAGCCTGGCCCACAGCGTCGGATCGAGCGCGCGGTCGGGATCGCCGCCCTTGCTCGCCGCTTCGCTACGAATGAAATCCTCGAGCTTTTTTGCAAAATCCACATCGCTGATGGCGTTGTGGTCAACACCAACGATCTGCAGGCCATCCCCCAACAGCCCGTCACGGCTGAGGTGGTAAAGCGCCGGCATGAGCAAGCGCTTGACCAGGTCTCCATGGGCACCGAACAGGAACAGCGTGGTCGGTGGCGCAGGTTGAGCCTTGGACTTCCTGCCGATCGAGGTCATTTTTTCGTAGTCTCCACATGGCCGCCGAAGCCAAAGCGCATGGCCGAGAGCATCTTGTCGCCATAGGTGGCCTGCTGACGGGAGCGGAAACGGGCAAACAGCGAACTGGACAGTACCGGCACCGGCACCGCTTGCTCGATGGCGGCCTCGATGGTCCAGCGCCCTTCCCCACTGTCGGCCACTTCGCCGGAAAAGCCATCCAGCTTCGGATCGCTGGCCAATGCATCGGCGGTCAGGTCCAACAGCCAGGACGACACCACGCTGCCACGACGCCAGACTTCGGCGATGTCGGCCAGGTTCAAGTCGAAGCGCTGTTCAGGCGGCAGGCTTTCGCTGGATTTTGTCTTGAGGATGTCGAAGCCCTCGGCGAACGCTTGCATCATTCCGTATTCGATGCCGTTGTGGATCATCTTGACGAAGTGCCCAGAGCCGGCCGGGCCCGCATGGATATAGCCTCGTTCGGCGCGATCGTCGTCGGACTTGCGGTCACGGGTGCGTAGAATATCGCCCATGCCTGGCGCGAGGCTTTCAAACAGCGGGTCCAGGCGACGAACGACGTCGGCGTCGCCACCGATCATCATGCAGTAACCGCGCTCGAGCCCCCAGACGCCACCGGAGGTGCCGACATCAATGTAGTTCAAGCCTTTTTCCGACAGCGTCTGGGCGCGGCGAATGTCGTCCTTGTAATACGTGTTACCGCCATCGATGACCACGTCGCCCGGCTCCAGCAGTTCGCTGAGCACGTTGATGGTGTCCTCGGTGGGTGCGCCGGCCGGCAGCATGACCCAGACCGCCCGAGGCTTTTGCAGCCCGGCGACCAGAGCCGGCAGGTCCGCGACGCCCGTCGCGCCTTCCTGGCTCAGGTTTTCGACGAAAGCGGCATTGCGGTCATAAACAACGGTGGTGTGCCCATTGAGCATCAGGCGCCGTGCAATATTGCCGCCCATGCGGCCCAGTCCGATGATCCCGAGTTGCATGTGCTGATGCTCCCTACTACAAATTAAGGTGTGTCAAAGGTTTAGCTCAAGGTGACTTGTGGAGGTTAGTCCAGAGCATTGCCGCATAGTTTCCGGGTAAATCGCCCGATCACAAAGGATAACGTTCAATAACCCGCCGAAGACACGTCGACCATGAAAAATAAAAAAGTTCCATCAACGGGCAAAAGTATTCAGAATTGGTGCCGATAAAGAATTGTCGCCAAGAAACTGACGACATCTCTCTAGTTGATGTAGCCATTTGCGAGGTGAGCAATGGGCCCTGTCGTTACCGCACGTCCTCCTCAGACCCTTTACGTGACCATTCGTCGCGACGAACTACGCCTGCTGAAAGAAGAGCGTGATTTGCTGCTTGATGAAGTGACGCAGTTGCGCTTGCAGTTGCAACACGCACAGCTTCCTTACCAGAGCCAGGCTTTGGCTCGCTGATTCTGGCCCAGGCGGCACGTGGCACCGGGCGAGCCGGTGTCACACTGACAAACACTCCTAATTACCCTTGTGGCGATCGAGCTTGCTCCATCGCCACAAAGCCGTTCCCGCCACACCAGCGGAACCGGACGCCATGATTCGCCTGCAAAAAACTCACGAAGTTTTCACACCACCCTCGCAATACTCCTGCGCTGACAAATAGTTACGACGCATACTGCCGGCGCCAGATCGGTGCCAGTGGACCCCGTCGGCAAAAGCTGGAGCGCTTGATGAGTGTGTTCAAACGCAGCAAAACGACTGCGAAAAGTTTCGATTGGGCCGGGTTCGGCTGGCTTTTTCTGTTCTTCTGGTATTTTTCCGGCATTACCCAATTGCTTATCCTGGCAAGCGATACCTCAGGTTTCACCGGGTTTCGCCAAGCCTTCGTCATGAGTGCGTTCTGGCTGGCGCCGCTGCTGCTGTTTCCGGCTCGCACGCGCCTGCTCGCCGCGGCGATCGGCGTGGTGCTGTGGGCATGCTCGATGGCCAGCCTGGGCTATTTCTTTATTTACCAGCAGGAATTTTCCCAAAGCGTCATCTTCATCATGTTCGAGTCGAACGTGAACGAAGCCGGCGAATACATGACCCAGTATTTCGCTTGGTGGATGGTGCCGGCGTTCCTCGCACACACCCTGGTTGGCTATTTCCTCTGGACACGCCTGCGCCCGGTCTATTTGCCCCGGGGCCAGGCGATGATCGCCGCCGGCCTGATCGTCGTTGCCGTCGTCGGTTACCCATTGGTCAAGCAGACCCTGCGCACTGGCACGCTTGCCGGCGGTCTGGAGAAATTCGAGGATCGCATCGAGCCGGCCGTGCCCTGGCAGATGCTGGTGGCTTATCGTCGCTACGGTGAACAGCTGGAAAACATGCAAGGCATGCTTCAAAGCACCAGCAAGATCGCGCCCCTGCGCAACCTCAAAGACAGCGCAGCCAACCAGCCCGCGACCCTGGTGCTGGTGATCGGCGAATCCACCAATCGCCAGCGCATGAGCCTGTATGGCTATCCGAGGGAAACGACGCCGGAGCTGGACAAGCTCAAGGATCAACTCGCGGTATTTGACAATGTCATCACCCCGCGGCCCTACACCATCGAAGCCTTGCAGCAGGTGCTGACCTTCGCCGACGAGGAAAGTCCCGACCTCTACCTCAGCACACCGTCACTGGTGAGCATGATGAAACAGGCCGGCTACAAGACGTTCTGGATCACCAACCAGCAGACGATGACCAAGCGCAACACCATGCTCACAACCTTCTCCCAACAGGCCGATGAGCAGGTCTACCTGAACAACAACCGCAACCAGAATGCCGCGCAATACGATGGCGACGTGATCGAACCGTTCAACAAAGCCCTGGCGGACACCGCGCCACGCAAGCTGATTGTGGTTCACCTGCTCGGCACACACATGAGTTATCAATACCGCTATCCGCCGACCTTCAATAAATTCACCGATCGCCAGGGCGTGCCCGCCGGCGTACGTGACGACCAGGTGCCGACCTACAACAGCTACGACAACGCGGTGCTGTACAACGACTTCGTCGTCTCCAGCCTGATCAAGGACTACGCCCGCACCGACCCCAACGGTTTCCTGTTGTACCTGTCGGACCATGGCGAGGACGTCTTCGATTCGCCAGGGCATGACACCCTGGGCCGCAACGAAGGCAAGCCGACCGCGCCGATGTACACCATTCCGTTCATGGCCTGGGCCTCGCCCAAATGGCGCGAAACCCATGACTGGAACTTCACCGGCGACCTGTCACGTCCTTACAGCAGCTCACACCTGATCCACACCTGGGCGGACTTGGCGGGCTTGAACTTCGATGAGCTGGACCGGAGCAAAAGCTTGGTCAGCGATTCGTTCACGGCGCTCCCATTGCTGATCGGCAACCCCTATCAAAGCCAGCATAAGGCGCTGATCGATTTCAGCCTCATGAAACCCAAGGGGCCGGCGGGCCAGGTCGTTTTGAAGTAGCCGAAAAGTCCCCGTTGCTACAGGGGTTTGATCCAGAACAACATACGGCCATGGGCCGGGTCGAACATGCCGGCGGCAAAACCGAACTTGGCATAACTGGCCTGGGCCACGGCGTTGCCTTCCAGCACTTCCAGGGTGATCTTGCAGCACCCACGCTGGCGGGCAATATCTTCGACTTTCTGCAACATCTTCTGGCTCAAGCCCAGCCCGCGAAACGCTGGCATCACCGCAACATCGTGGACGTTCACCAACGGTCGGCAGGCAAACGTCGAGAAACCCTCGAAGCAATTGATCAACCCTGCCGGTTCACCATTGACGAACGCCAGCACACTGAAGGCATGTGCGCGCTTGGCCAGTTCCTGGGGCAAATGCGCAAGCACTTCGGCCGGTAGCGAATGGCCGCCACCCATCGGATCCTCGGCATAGCCGTTGAGCACGTGGCAAATCGCTTCGGCATGGATCGGATTGCTGTAGCTGGCTTGCAATACAAGGATTTCCTTGGCTTCTTCCATGATCTTCCATCTCGTTTTCGGTATGGCCGACGGCTTGGCCGCGGCGGGATCCGGTCAGGCGAGCTGACCGAAACGTTGCAATTGCATTTCCTGGAGGCGACTGAGAGTACGGCGAAACGGGAATTGCAGATAGCCCTCCGTGTACAACTGGTCCATCGGAACCTGGGCCGACAGATACAACGGCACCTTTCGGTCATAACACTCATCGACCAGAGCGATGAACCGACGGACGCCATCGTCGTGTATCGACAGCTGCGGCAACACGCGGTCGCCGGCCTCGACCCGCTCCACCCCGTCCTCGGTGCCACGGGCGATACGCCCTTCACGCTGTTCGGCGCTCAGGCACGGGACATCGCTGAGAAGGATGGCGCTGAAACGGTCGCACAGCGCCATGAAGTCGACGGCCGAGAACGGTTGTTCGCAGATATCCGGATAGCGGCTCCAGAGCACCTTGTCACAAGCCTTGAGCGCCATGACCTGGCGATGGCCGACTTCGATCGGCTGACTGACAGGTGCCTGCCCCTTGCTCAACCGGTCGAAGACCTCCGCCAAAGGGTCCGCCTGGGCCGGGTCACGCACCCAGTAGCGCTGCTGCAGCGCCCCCGGGTGCTGGCGGTGGTCTTGCCAGCCGTTGACCGGAACTACTTGCATGTAGCGTTTGATGGACGCAATGGTCGGCAGGAATCGCTCCCGGTTATGGCCGCTGGCATAAAGTTCATCCGGCGGCAGGTTGGAGGTGCTGACCACAACCATGCCCAATTCGAACATGACCTGGAACAGGCGGCCAAGAATGATCGCATCGCCGATGTCCGTGACGAACAGCTCGTCGAAGCACAGCACGCGCACTTCTCGGCTCAACTCCCGCGCAAGCGCCTGCAACGGGTCCGGTGTGCCGGTGAGCTGGAACGAGCGCTGATGCACCCAGGCCATGAAATGGTGGAAGTGTTGCCGACGGGCCGGAACCTTGAGGCTTTCATAGAAGCGGTCCATGAGCCACGTCTTGCCGCGCCCGACCGGCCCCCACAGATAGACGCCCTTGATCGACTTGCGGCCCTCATGCAATGCCTTGTGGCATTGCTCAAGGGCCATGATGGCCAACTCCTGGGCTTCATCCTGGACAAAACCATGGTGTTCGATAGCGTGTTGCCAAGCGCTCAAGGGTGAGTCGAAAGTCATACGGCCCGGGTCCGGAAGGCAAAGGTGGGGAGTATGCCATGCGGGGCGATCCCGTGCGTTTCTCCTCAATCGGGTTTACCCAAACCCCACCCTCTAGACAGAAATATCCAACCGGCTGATCTTCCCCTGCTCATCGAGTCGGAAGGTATAGCGCAACTCGAGCGGGCTGCCAGGGAAGGTCCCGGAGATCAGGTTGTGGACCAGCACCTTTCCGGTACGCTGCTGCACGTTGAGCACTTCCACCCGTGGCTGGTAGCGCCGCGCGGTGTCTTCCATCCATTGAGCGATGGCCCGGGTGCCGACCCGATGGTTGCCTTCATCGAACACATTGGCGTCTTCGGCAAAGAAACGCGTCACCGCCGAGCTGTCGCGGGCGTTGGCGGCGGCAATGTAGCCGGCGATGGCCGGCGCCAGGGAAGAGACGGGATTGGACATGTCAGGGCTCCTTGTTTTTTCGTTTCAAGGCCATGCTAAAACAGCGCTGTGTCAGTTTTTGTCAGGAGTGAAACGCCCCGTCTCGTCGAGATTCATCAGCGCAAACCAGGCGCGCAGCCAGTCACTGCGCCTGCCTGGATAACGCTCGCCCTGGACGACGGCCGAGGCAATCCGGTCCGTGCGAAAAGTACGATAGGCGCCACGCAATTCGCACCAGGCCACCACCACCCGAGCCTCATTGAAAAAACCCAGGGCCAGCGGCCAGATCAAGCGCTGGCTCGGGGCCTTGTTCACATCGGCGTAGTCGATATGCAGCTTGGCCTGCGTGCGAATGGCCTGGCGATAGACATTCAGCTCGACAGTGTTTTGCGGATAGCCGTAGCCCGCCGGGCCCGGTAATACGGTGGGGTTGTGCAGCGCATCGCGCAAACCGGGCGCCAGCACCGCCTCGACCTTGGCCAGGGCATCGGCGGCTGCCTTGCCCAGCACCTCGTCGCCGCGCTGGTCGACATAACGCAAACCCAGCACGATGGCCTCGATTTCATCGGCGGTGAACATCAAGGGCGGCAAGAACAGGCCGCTGCGCAGCACATAGCCGATGCCTGCCTCGCCCTGGATCGGTGCGCCGAGGGCCGTGAGTTCGGCGATATCGCGATAAAGCGTGCGCTCGGAGACCTTCAACTCGCCCGCTAATGTCGCAGCCGTGACTGGGCATCGCTTGCCCCGCAAGACTTGCAACAAAGTAAGCAGCCGAGTGGTTCGCGACACGATGATAGGCCCACGAGGAAAGTTGCAGCAGATTAGCAGAGGCTGGTGTCAGAAACTGTCAGTAGGCGACACCGCTTTGACTTGAGCCTCATGGCGAGTGGAATGTTATTGTCCTGTCCCACCCGCCCCAACGCGAGAGCCCCTTTCATGCGCACAATCCGCGGCTTGTCCTTCATTTTGATAGTGCTCAGCCTGAGCGCCTGCGCCCTCTTCCAGCAACGGGATCCGCTGAACATCAATGTGGTCGGTATCGAGCCGTTACCCAGCCAGGGCATGGAACTGCGCTTTGCGGTGAAACTGCGCTTACAGAACCCCAACGAAACCACTATCGAGTACAACGGCGTCGCGCTGGACCTGGAAGTCAACGGCCACACCCTGGCGACGGGGGTCAGTGACCAGAGCGGCTCGATCCCGCGTTTCTCCGAAGGCGTATTGAGCGTGCCGGTGAGCATCTCGGCCTTTTCGGTGCTGCGCCAGACGCTGGGCCTGAGCCAGACCCAGCGCCTGGACAACCTGCCCTATGTACTCAAGGGCAAGCTCGCCGGCGGTGTATTCGGCACGATGCGCTTCGTCGACCGCGGGACCCTTGACTTGCCAGGCGCCTCGGCCACCTGGTGACTCATGCAGTGAAGCGCACGCCCGGCTTGGCCCGCTCGTCCACCACCAGTTCGAACACGTCGGGCCGGGCGTAGTGGCCGACCACATCATAGTCATAGCGCGCACGCACCAATTCGTCGGTGTCGATTTCAGCGGTCAGCAACCCGGCGGTACCCTTCAGCGGGCCAGCCAGCACGTCCCCCATGGGGCCCACGATCACGCTGCCGCCGGCGATCAATGGCCGTTGTGCCGGCCAGTTAGCCACTTCGACTCCCAGCGCCTCGGGGGATGCCTGGACCTGGCAGGCACTGGCCACGAAGCAACGACCTTCGTGAGCGATATGCCGCATGCTCACTTGCCACATCTCCCGCTCATCCACCGTTGGGGCACACCAGACGTCGACGCCTTTGGCATACATCGCCGTGCGCAGCAGCGGCATCATGTTTTCCCAGCACACCGCCGCGCCCACGCGACCCACCTGGCTGTCGATCACCGGCAGAGTCGACCCGTCGCCCTTGCCCCAGATCAACCGTTCTGTGCCGGTGGGCATCAGCTTACGGTGCTTGGCCACCAAGCCGGCGTCGGGCTCGAAGTACAGGGCCGTGCAATACAAGGTATTGCCGGCCCGCTCGATAACACCCAGCACCAGGCTTGCCCCGGTGCGCGCCGACAGGCCGGCCAATGCCTCCGTCTCGACGCCAGGTACGTCGATGGCGTTGGCGAAGTAGCGAGCGAACGCCTCGCGTCCTTCCGGTAGCCGATAGCCCAATTGCGTTCCAAAACCCTCGCCCTTGGGATAACCACCCAGCAGCGCCTCCGGCATTACGACCAAACGAGCGCCCGCGTCGCGAATTGCCTCTTCATAGGAAAGGATCTGCGTCAGTGTTTCGGCTTTGCCACCCGGTAGCGAGCCGATTTGCAGGGCAGCGACGATGGATTTGGGCATGGTCTTGAACTCCGTGGTTTCAGGTGTTGCTGATTTTCACGCCACGGCCGATCATCAATAAAGCCCGAAATGCTGCTAAAAGATATGAGCCAAATGAATATCGTCGACGTCGATCTTAACCTGCTGAAAACCTTCGAAGCCTTGCACGACGAATCCAGCGCAAGCCGCGCCGCGTTGCGCCTGGGGGTTACCCAGTCCGCCATCAGTGCGGCGCTGCGCAGGCTTCGCGGCATTTATGACGACCAACTGTTCGTGCGCACGGGTCGGGGCCTGGCCCCTACCTTGCGCGCCAACCAGTTGAAACCCGTCATCAGTGAAGCCTTGGACAAGTGCCGCCAGAGCCTGGCAATGGTCGATCCTGGCGCCAGCCACTACGAAGGTCGATCCGTCATCCTCGGCTTGTCCGACGATTTCGAGATCGCCTATGGAAGCCGCCTGATAGAGGAAGTGGCACGACGGGCGCCGGGCCTGCGCTTGATCTTTCGCCAGACCCATAGCCAGATCGTCGGCAGGGCCTTGATGGAGCGCAGTCTGGACCTGGCGATTACGGCGGGGGGATTTACCGAACGGCTGCTGAGTCGCAGGGTCCTCGGCGAAGGTGGCTACGCTTGCCTCATGGATCCGGCCAGTCTGGCAGCGGGCCAGCAGGACCTTACCCTCGAAGCCTTCGTGGCGCGGGAGCATCTGTTGGTGTCGTCCGGCGGCTTCATCGGCATCACCGATGAGGGGCTGGCCGCGCTGGGCCTGCGACGAAGAGTATGTGCCTCGACCACGCATTTTGCGGCGCTGCCGTTCCTGCTCAAGGACAGCCAGGCCGTGGCGACCATCCCAGACCATGCCGCCCGCGCCATCGCCCAGCTCAGCGGCCTGGCATTGGTGCCCTGCCCGCTGGCCTTGCCGCGCTATCCCATCGAGCTGGGGTCGCGGACCCACGGGCAGAAGGACCTGGCGGTGGACAAGGTGCGCGAGGCGATCATCGCGACCTTTGCGTAAGTTTTTATTTATTGGCGGCCATCAGTCGATTGACCTCGCTGCGCACCATGTTGGCGTATTCCGGGGGCGACATGCCGTCCAGTTCGGCGCGTACCCATTCGGCCCACTTGCCCTTGCGCTTGGAACGCTCGCCGAACAACCGAGCGGCGTCGCCCTTAGCCTTGCCCAGGTTGTTCTGCCAAAGCTCGAAGAGCCGGGATTTTTCGTCTTCCAGCGCGGCGCGCTCGGCCAGGGGCCTGTCAGCCAGATTGAAACTCATGGGGAATTTCCTGTTGCGTAAATAGGCGGCATCTTACACCTTGCGGGGAAACGGCTTAACACCGAATTGGCCCTGCGCTGTACGGACGCACCCCTGGCGCTGCAACTTTTACCGAAGCGTGGCACTCCACTGTTCACTGCCATCCATCCTCAAGGAGCACCTCAATGGCCCGTAAAAGCGCCGCGCAACCGAACGGAGAGCAAATCAAGGATCAAGCCTTCAGCGAACTGAAGGCATTGATCGAAGAGTCGGAAAAATTACTCAAGAGCAGTGCGTCGTTGGTCGGCGAGGATGCTGAAAACCTGCGCGGCCAGATCGCCCTGAAACTGCAACAGGCTTTGGATGCGGTTGCCAGCGCCCGGGAGCGCACGCGGCCGATGGTCGATGCAACGCAAGTCTATATTGGCGGGCACCCTTGGCAGACTGTGGCTATTTCCGCGGGGTTTGGCCTCGTAGTAGGGTTATTGCTCGGGCGACGTTGAGCACCGACCCAAGGCAAGGGAGACCGCTCCCTTGCCATGAAAAAACCGCTGGCCTTCGGTCTACGCTCCCGCCAGTTCCCGCAACTGAGCGAACGCCTGCTCATCCAGCGTGATGCCCTGTTCTGTGGACTTGCCGCGCTCCCGGTGCCGACGATCCCCGGGCAAACGGCGCAGCCCCACCCCGTGCATCTGCCTGACGAGTTCCTGGCTGCGCTCGGCAAATCCTTGCCCAGCGGCCTTGCTGGGGTCGATCACGATCAACAATTGCCCAGTCCAAGGCGTTTTGGCGCCGGGGTGATTGCGCCAGTCGAACTCGAAGGAAAAATTGCCCCCGGTTAACGCCGCCGCCAGCAATTCGACCATCATCGACAACGCCGACCCCTTGTGCCCACCAAATGGCAAGAGCGCCCCGCCTTCGAGAATCGCCTTCGGGTCGCGGGTCGGCTGGCCCAGGCTATCCACCCCCATTCCCGGCGGCAGCAGCTCGCCTTTGCGCGCGGCAATCTGCACATCGCCGTGGGCGATGGCGCTGGTGGCAAGGTCGAAGACGATCGGCTCGCCACCGGCGCGTGGCGCGGCGAAAGCGATGGGGTTGGTGCCGAACAGGGGGCGGTCCGCGCCATGAGGCACTACGCAGGTCATGCTGTTGACAACGCTCAGTGCCACCAACCCTTCATAGGCAAACGGCTCGACGTCCGGCCAAAGCGCCGCGAAATGATGGGAGTTGCGGATCGCCAGCACCGCGATACCGGCGCTGCGGGCCTTTTCCACCAGCAAGGGCCGGGCGGCCGCCAGAGCGGGCTGGGCAAAGCCATTGCCGGCGTCCACCCGTACGAAACCTGAGGCGACATCCTCGACCACCGGCACGGCTCGGCCGTCGACCCAACCGCTTTTGAGCGTGGAGACATAACCCGGCATGCGGAACACTCCATGACTATGGGCTCCGTCGCGCTCGGCTGCGGCGCAGTTTTCGGCGAGGGTGCGGGCGACCTCTGCCGATGTGCCGTGGCGCAGGAAGATCTGCTCCAACAGCCCAACCAAGGCGTCAAGGGATAACGTGCAAGGACCGGTGTGATCGGGAAGCGCGGACATCTGAAGCTCCTGAGTGATTGTGGAGGTAGCAACAGCGTTGAAACGACAAGACTTGGGCTGATTAACACTGCCCCATGAGCGCGCTGTCAACCTTTGCGCAAGCAACCCTTTGGGCCGGGGCGTTCGCCAGCGAGCCTGGCAGACACGCCCATCGTCCATGCGGTAACTATGTACCACCTGTGCCCTTTCAGCGTGGCCTAGTCTGGCCGCTTCATCCACCGGGACGCCGCATTGGCCTGCCCTGACGAGAAGCGACGATGAGCACAGCAGCACTGCCGTTATTATTTCCCCAGCTGTTGGCCGCCAAGGGCTTGGATGAGCTGGAGGCACACCATGGCCTGACGCAGGCCGACCTCGACTGGCTGCAAAACGTTTCGCTGCCCACCCATGCGCAACGCGCCGCACAGACGCCTCCGATGATCGCCGAGACCATCCAGCTCAGCGCCGAAGGCAAGCCGGCCATTGCGTTGGCTGGCTGCTTTTGCCTGCGAACCACGCCCAGACGCGGCGATACCGCCGTCGATCCAGCATTCCTGTACACGCCATGGGACGGCGTTCGCAAGTTCGACAGTCCCGCAGCGCTCCTGGCCTGGATTGACCAGACACTGCTGGACAACCGCGATCGCAACAATCTGTTTCGGCTCCTGTCGATTGCCCAGCGCAGCGAACTGAAGGGCACGACGGATATCGAACAATCCTGGCAGGCCATCGACGGGGACGTTTTCGAGACTCAAATCAACACCATCGAACATGCCCAGCACCACAACGTGCTGTCCATGGTGGAGGAATTGGTCAAGTTGCCCCCGCTCGCGTCGCTGCTGGACCAGATACTGGGCGACGCGCTACCCGGCCTCGATCCCAGGCAGGTACGCATTGCGCTGTCCAAGATCGACTACACCCAGGCGCCCGAGGCGATTCATGTCACCCAAAGCATTCCCCTGAGCGAGGCGGTGCTGGTCTATTTCCACCATCAAGGCTGGCCAGCCGGGCATCTTGCCGACCTGACCCACCCTGACACGCCTGCGTCGTCCTATTCCGGACAGGAGTGGGAAGCGATCATCAAGGGTGCGGCGATAAGGCTGATCCCGAAGCTAATCGATCGTGTCAACGCGTTCTGGGACACCAGCGGCCCCTTCCACACATCTCGGCGCCAATTCCTGGCCCAATTCATTCAGGACGCCCTGTGGGCGGCCATTCTGATCAAACGAGAAAAAAACCAGCTGACGGAGGCCCAGGGCCGCGAGTTGCTTCGGCTGTTCAGGCCGTCGCGCCGGGACGAGGCAGTGCTGTTCATCGAGACGGTGCGCCTCTGGGAATATGCACCTAACTTCGTGGAGCTCGCTGGATCGCTGATGGTCAGCGGGCAAGGTCATTACCTCTACACGCCCACCGATGGCCTTCAAGTCGTTGGCAATTACCTTGGATTCAAAGAAGCGCTGGTCAGCACGCCCGAGCAGAAGGAGGCGATCTACAGCCTGCTGGACCTGGACGAGCGCAACCGGCTCCTGGGTTTCGAGCATCCGCAAATTTGCGGCGAACCGATAGACATGCCTATCGCTGATTCACTGGCTGGCGCGATCATCGACAAACAGACGCACAACCTGCGGTATGCGCTGCAAATGTCCCGCCAGGGCCGGGTGAATGTCCATGCACTGGTCGACAAGGCCCTCGACATACGAGCCTTCATCAGCAACAAGCTACTCAATCAAAAGACCGCCGGACATTGGGGCACCCAGCCCGCTTTCCATGGAAAATTGCGACTTTCCAACTTCCTGGCCGATCAGATGGAAAGAAAGGCCAAGAGCTACATTGATGTGGAAGGCGCCTTCGCTAGCGAATTTTCCAGGCTGCCATCGTTTCTCCGGTCTTCGCTTCAAAACGGACTCAGGCAATTGCTTGCACAGTTGACCAATGTGTTTTCAGTGGGGATTCGCGCAGAGGCTGATCTACGCTCGATCGACGCAACGCTGCCGACAATCGCCCATGAACTGATCACGACGGTGTTCGCCTTCGACCCCGACTACCCGGATCGCCGGCGGCGCATCGGCGTCAGGGGATTCCGGCCAGACGTTTATTCATTGAAACTGACGTGCGCATCGTCCGGCGTCGCCATCTCGCTGCCACTGGCCAACTGTTTTCTATTGACCGAGCGTGGTGGCCTCGATACGCCGTACTCGGGCATGGCGATCGTCTGGACACCTGCCGACGGGCTACAGGCATTCGCCTCGGTCGATCTGGCCACTCGACAATTGAATCGGCAATTGCTCGATTCCCGCAGGCGATTTGGCTTGCTGTCCAACCTTCCCCCCGCCCAGCGCCAGCCCCACCGACGCTATCAACTGGACACCTACGAACTGATCGAAGAGAACGTGCTGATGAATCGAATGACCTCGTTCATCCACCTTTTCGAGACTGAGTACGCCTACCTGAGTGTCCTGAAAAGCGGGGATTGGCAACTGACCCGCTCGGCACTGGCAAACGGTCTTGAAGCCCTGCTGGAAAAAGGAGCGCCCACCAACCTGAAACGCGCCACGGCCATCGCCCAGGCCAGCAAATACCGGCAGAAACTGCCCGCCTGGCTCGGCGCTGCCCCCCTCGAGGATCAACGTTTGCACGTCGAGATCCTGGAGCAATACAAAAGCAGCGTAGCCGATGGCAAGGATTACCTGGACGGCATCGAACCCCTGCGTACCTACGTGCAAAATCGTCTGCAAGCACTGCTGGACGCACGTTTCCCCGAGGACAGACTCAACCCCGAAACCATCCAGATCACGCCAAACCTGGCGGTGGTCGGCCCTGCCAGTTCATTGACCGACTTTGCCTTGCACCCCATCGATGTCACCAGCAAGGGCTTCAAGGTTTTCTCGACCTCCACGCAATCATTGCCAGACAGCCTGAACGAACTGGCGGTGCGGCAGATGTTGTCGTCGCTCGATATCCAGAGCACTTACAAACATCAGGTGAAACAAGCGCTTTGCGGCGCAATTTCCGATGTCCAGCCCAGGAAGCGACGCTTTCGCCAGCAGCTGCCATGGCAATTGTTGCAATACGCTCACTCACGTCTTCTGCAACAGCACATTTCCCCGAAGGCGTTCGACTTGATCCTCCAGCTCCTGGACATGCCGGACGCCATCGCCCGTCGAGCGGTCAGGGGTGCCGGTGCGTTCATACGTCCACTGGAACTGATCAAGACCGGCGGCGCCGCCGCGGTAAGGGCGCTCGGGCTCTATGTGATCAGCTCGAGCGCCGATCCGGCGGACCCTCATGTTTTATATACTCCCTACCACGAGGGGCATTCCCTGGCCGAGTTCAAGGATGAACCAAGCATCGTCGCCGCCCTCAATGCCCCCGGCGCGCTTCAGGACCTGCTGGTCCGCCGGCTGCCCGAAGACCAGCGAGCCACCTTCCGGAATCTGTTTACCGCCACCCTCGGGCAACTGTCGGAGATTACCCTCGCTTCGAATCCGATCGACACCGATGTATTCGAAACCCTGTACAACGACAACGCGACGTTGCTACTGGATATGCTGGGGACGAAGAACCAGGACCATCGCCCATTCGACTGGGCAACGGTGCTGCACCTGTTCAGTTCTGGGATCGGATTGGTGGGTAGGCAGCTACCGGCCAGGTTGACGTTCCTGGAAACGCTTTGGGAGAGCTATCAGGACTTCAAGGGTTCGGCCGAAGCCCTGCAGCAGCACGACTGGAAAACCGGCCTGCATGATTTCATCGCCGGCGCCGCGGAAATGGTGTCGCTGGGTTTGCTCAATCGCGACGATACATTCGGCCTCCTCGATCCCGCCGAACCGGCCTCGCCAAGCGGCTCCTCGACGCCCGGGTGGCAGGAAATCGCCTGCACCGCGCCACTGCGCACCGACTTACAGGCCTTCGAAGCCATAGGCATCAGCCTCTGGGTGCTCCAGCAGAACCGGGCCGACGGCACCTATGAATCAAAGGACGGCGGCAAGTTCTACGTGCCCCTGGCCGGCAAGGTCTATCAAGTGGCAAGGGCCGGTCGGGGCTGGCGCATTATCCACGGTGATGACCAAGGACCGTTGCTAAGGTATAGCGCCGACGAAACGACATGGGCAATCGACCCACAGCGACAGACCATTCGTTTCGGCAAGGCGGGGTCGAAAATGGCGGTGACCTATAGCGATTTCAAGGCAAAGGGATCCTTGAACATCGAAGCGCGCGGGATGGCTGAGATACGCAAGAAGTCTCCTTATCGCGCCAACGTCATCGTACAGGCAGTGGAAACCGCCAGATTCTATTCGCTGAACGCCTTGCTCAATCTAGAGCAGTTCAAGAAGCAGCCTTTGCCAGGTTCTCGGCTGGATAGCTTCCTGATGTCGTTCTTTGGGGTCCGACAGGTCGACAGCGCCCTGATCGGCAAAGTGGAGACCGCCATTTTCCCGATATGCAGGGCGTTGGCCGACCCCACCTGGGAACAGCAGAACGCCAGCCGTATCGTCATTGGCAATTTGAAATACCTGGAAGACCGGGCAACCGCATTTGTGCTCGAACCTGCGGCCCGCGGGCGAATCTACCTGACGCAGTTTTTCTTCGAACCGGGGCTGGACTGGTACAAGACCGTGGTGCCGGCGTTCTTCAACGTCGACGCGCATGCCCAAGGCGCGACGCTTATCCACGAGATATCCCATCAGCTCATCGACACGATCGACATCATCTACCTGGACGCTGCGCTGCCGTTTCCCAACTTGATTTCAACCTCGACCCACCTGGGGCAAACACGTCATGACACGCAGAAGGAGCTGCAACTCAATGGGCTTTCCCTGGGCACGGCAAAATCCAAGCTGTTCAGACAGTGGGACAGTACCGACAACAGTTACAAGAGGCTGGAGTTGTTGCCAATGTATAAAGACATTGCCAAGGCCATTTTGAAAGTCACCGACACACGGAACATGGACGAAGCACGAAACGCGTTCTTGAACCCGGTTTTGCCGCACAAGCGCATCGACGTCATACTCCGTAACGCCGATTCGGTCACGCTGCTGATTTGTGAACTGGGGCGCCATCTCGATCCGAGTCCATCGCGTTCCACTTGAGTGCGTTGAGCCGTGGGCATGCCAAGGCCGTTGATCTTTTTTTCACGGCATGTGTGCGACAGTACGACCCGGACCTGGACGCTCCTACGTCTGACCAACGGAAAACTCGATGCATGCCGTGCAAATGCCATCATCCCTGTTCTCGGCAATGGGCCCCGAGGGTTAGAATGCGGCAAACCAGGAAGAGCCCATGACCGAACGTACACTCCCGGAAGCCGAATACGATGCCATCACCGATGCGGCCGCGCATTGGTGCATGCGTCTGCACGCGGACGACTGCACGGATGCCGAACGGCTGGCGTTCAAGCAATGGCACGACGCCGATCCGCTGCACGCCTTTGAATACGCAGCCATGCTGGAAATCTGGGGCGTTGCCGAGCATCTGCCGCGCGTCGAGCCAATGGCCATCCCTGCGACCCAGCGCCCGCGGTCTCGCGCAGGCTCCATGGCGATCGCGGCGACGGTGCTTGCCCTCGGCCTGCCCCTGGCTGCTTTTACCGGTTGGAACATGGGGTGGTTGCCCAACGCCTACCAGCGATTCGAGGCAGGTTCGAGCGTGCGTCACATCACTCTGGAGGACGGCAGTCACGTAGAGCTCAACCTCGCAAGCGAGCTGGTGTTTGCCAACTACAAGGACGAACGCCGGGTCACGATGAAAAAAGGCGAAGCGTTTTTCGATGTCCGCCACGATAGCCGCCACCCCTTCGTCGTTCGGGCAGGCCAGGGCCAGGTGCGCGTGACCGGGACCCGTTTCAACGTGTGGATGTACCAGGATCAAGTGCGGGTTACGCTGGTGGAAGGTTCCGTGTGGGTAACCAGCCATCGGGCATCCAAAGCGGGCGGCCAGCAACTGTCACCTGGGATGCAGGCGAGCTACAGGGCTGGCGATTTCCAGCCGAAGGTTCGTGACGTCGCCCTCGATGACAGCTCGCTGGCATGGCGAAGTGGCAAGCTGGTGCTGGATAACCTGGCCCTGTCCGACGCGCTGCCGCTGATCAACCGCTACCTCGACCGTCCCGTGATGCTGGCGGACAACGCAACGGGCACTCTGCGCATCGGTGGAAACTACAACCTGAACGAAGTGAAGAACCTGGTGCCTTCGCTGCCCAAGGTCTTGCCGGTGTACCTGACACAGAACAGCGACGGCAACCTGGTGTTAAACGCCATCGCTCGTCCTACCCGAAACTGACATAGGCCGCCTCCCTTGGGGACGCGGCCTGATTGCTCCCACGGCTATTGCGTCGCCACCCTGCCCGCCTGCGCGCCCTCATGGATGGTCTGCGCCTGGTAATGCGGGTCGGCCTTGATCTGCTGTTCAGAGAAAGGCAGCACACTTAATTGCCCCTTCGAGAATGCCTGGGTCTGGTCCGCCGAATAGGGCGATGAAGGATCGCTGGACAGTGAGAACGCCAAGAGTCCCTGTGCGTTGGGTCCGTTGCCGTCAAACGTCACCACTTGCAGATAACTGGTGCCGCTGACCACTTCCCGCTGGCCGTTCGCGCCCGGCATGCTCTGGATGGCGTTATAGATGCCCAGCTCGCCCGGTCCACCGTGAATGGGTATCCGGCGGTCGCCGCTGCGGGTCACCTGCACGTCCCGCCATTGGCTATCCGCTTGCAGTCCCGCAGCGTCCACCGCTTGGACCGATGCGACCATGGCCTGGCGCAGCGCATCAGCCACTGGCGATGCTTCGATCGCCAGGCCGCGCGGGGTATGTTGCGGATCGTTCGGGTCGAACGCGACCCGCCAGATGCCCGGCGCCGCCTGCAATGCCTGCATGATGTGCTGGAAATGGACGAACCCCACGCCGCTGTCCAGGCTGGCGGTACGGTCCCAGGCCTTGAGCTGGCTGCATGCCTGCGTCAGGGCCGGTGCGTCGGGCCCCAGCTTCGCGGCACAGAAAGCCAGCAGGTCCGGCATGACCTGATCGGCCAGGTACACCCGGTCGTCCATGACCATGCCCTGCAAATCGCTCACCGTTACCGGCCCCGCCTTTTCCAGTTGTCCCAGTCGGTCCAGGGCAAAACGCGCCCGCAGGCCCAGTGGCAGGTCCTGCTGGCTGATCACGGGGGAATAACCGGACAACGGCTGCGACGGATTGACCATCCACGCCGAATCGTTGGAGTTCTGCACATAATCGCGGCGCAACAGTTGCGGGAGCTTGTCCGCCGCATAGGTACCCTTCTGCACCGCCTTGGGGTCCACATCCCAGGCGCATTCGCCGCGTGAACCGTCCAGCACGATCAGCCGCAGCCCGGCCTTGGGGTCGCTGCATCGGGCAAGCTTGCCGGCATCGACGTTGGGCACCACCGAGACGTTCATATAGAGGCTTTGTCCCTGGTCATCAACGGCCAGGGTATTGACCCAGGGAATCCCCTGAATGCCATGAACGGCCTCTTGCAGATCCTTGAGCGTGACGGCTCGATTCATCGCGTACCACTGCGCCAGCACCCGGTCGTTTTCCAGGTTGGCGTCCCGCAGGCTATAGGCGAACCGGTTATCCCAATCCAGTTTCCCGGGCCATTGCACGATCGGTCCGAACTGCGAACCGTAGACCACACGGGAGACCGGCTTGACCTGCCCATCGGCCTGCTTGATGTCCACCGTGACCGTTTGCTGGCTCATGGCAACGGACTTGCCATCCACCAGGTAGCGAGTCGGGTCCTTGGGGTCCAGTTGTAGCCGATACAGGGTGAAATGCTTGGACGTATCGACGGTATGGGTCCAGGCCAAGTGCCGGCTGAAGCCGATATTGATCATCGGTAGGCCCGGCAACGCCGCGCCCATCACGTCCAGCTTTCCGGGGATGGTCAAATGCATCTGGTAAAAACGCATGCCTCCCACCCACGGGAAATGCGGATTAGCCAGCAGCATGCCGCGCCCATTGAACGAGCGTTCGCTGCCGATAGCCAGGGCGTTACTGCCGCGCTCCAGGGCGAAGCGCTGTTGCCGTTGCGCCGCGATGGCGAAACCGGACGCCGAGCCCCCCGCGTCTGCCGTAGCCTTGGGCGGCTGCGCCCCGGCCAACGCCTCGGTGAACTGGCCGACGCCACCCTCCACCAACAGGCGCCGGGTGAGCTTGACAATATCCAGCGCGGTGATTGGCCGCACCCACTCGCTTGCGCATTGTTCCGGCAGGCCTTTGGCCTTGCGCTCAGCCAGCGCGCGGTTGTAGCCGGCGGCATAACCTTCCACCAACTGCTGTACCTGGGGCGTCTGCGCCTGCCAGAAACCGGAAACCGCCCGGGGCGTGTTGAGCCACGCAAAAAACACGTCGCTTGCACGATTCTCGCGTTGCTCGACGGTGACCTGTTCCGGACCAAAATAGCGCGAGCGTTGGCCGTTGACGGTCACGATCTCATTGGCCAACAGGCATAGGTTGTCCTGGGCGTACGCATAGCCGATGCCGTATCCCAACCCCCGCTCATCCTGGGCGCGAATATGCGGCACGCCAAAACTGGTGCGACGAATTTCGGCAGTGGCCTGCCCGGCCTCGCCTCGTGCGCTGACAACGGTACTCAAGCCCAGGGACATCCCCAGCAAGACACCGGCAAGGCAAAACCTCGATAACTGCCCGGACATTCCCACACTCACTCCTGATCGATAGCGTACAAAAACCAGGACGGCCGCCGATACGCCCTTGTACGTCCGCCCCGGCCTGGAAGTTCACATGCGCCGCGCTTCAACGCGGATGTGCCTACCTTGAGAACGAACCGGATGAAAAAAAATTAATCGGCTGGCAAGCCGCTTCTACCGGGGTTTGACGGTATCCAGGCATTTTTTTCACACCCACGTCCTCATGATTGGCCGCCCTCGTTCGTCCTATACAGGAGAGCGTTGATGATCTTTTCTGTCAGGCTGGTAAGGAGTCTTTACATGCATAACGCGCAAATGCCCATGGAGGGCAAGCCAGGATCGGCCCGTGTCACGATGACAGCCACAAACCGTACGTTCCCTGGGCCAGCGGAACGAGGCGGCAACGAGCAGATCAAGCGTCTGCTCAAGAGCTATGGGCTCAGGACGAGCCTGATTCGCTTGAAGGTCATCGACGCCTTGCTCAAGGCCGCCGATGAAAACCGCCGGCTGGGTGTACGCGGCGTCCATAGCCAATTGTTGGGGCTGGACATTCCCTTGTCCTTTCTGAGCGTGCGTGAGGTGCTAAAGCGCCTGTGCGGCGAAGGCGTGGTCACGCTCAATTCGGATAAAAGCTACAGCTTGCACCACCAGGCCGTGGCCCTGCTCAACACCGAAGAATGAGCGGCGCTCAAGGCTTGACCTTGCGTCGCATCACGCCGTTGATCACCACGACGATGACCGCCACGGCAATGGCGATGTATTGAAACAGCTGCTCGCTGATCATGCCCTTGCCTTGCATCCAGGACAGTCCGAGCATGATCGCCAGTACGACGAGAACCACCAGAATCGAGTATTTCAAACGTTGCGAATGAGTCATTTGCCAGTTTCCTGAAGTTTTCCGTTCTGCCCCCTAGCCTTGCGTTTCTTCCACCATAGGCAAGGTGGCTAGGCAGCCAGGATCGCATGGTACAACCGCCTGGGCATATTCGCGCAACGAAAGAGACCTTTCCCACACCTACCCGTCTACTTTCCTTGGCTCATTATGGGAAAAGTCGTCTTTCGACCCTAGATCTCGCCAACGTACTCTCGAAAAAGAAGAAATTTCCTTCTTTCTGAGAACCGACGTTGGGAACCCATGCCAAATCCGCCCACTTTTCTTACTCCCGTTCGCCTGACGGGTTTCTGCCTGGCCATCGCCCTTTTCGAGTTCCTCACTTACATGGCCAGCGACCTGATCATGCCCGCCATGCTCACCGTGACCCAGGACCTCGATGCATCCCCCGATCAGATTCCCCATGCGTTCAACCTGTACCTGCTGGGCGGCGTCCTGCTGCCTTGGCTGGTCGGCCCGTTGTCGGATCGTCATGGGCGGCGCCCCTTCATGCTCGTGGGGTGTGCCGGGTTCGTGCTGGCTTGCGTGGCGATCACCCAGGTCACCGGCATGCAGGGTTTCAATGGGCTTCGCCTGGTCCAGGGGATGGGGCTGGGCTTCGTGATTGCAGTCAGCTACCCCGCCATACAGGAAATATTCTGCGAATCCGCCGCCGTGAAGGTCATGGCCATGCTGGGCAATCTCGCCCTTCTTTCGCCGCTTTTAGGCCCTTTGGCGGGCGGGCTGCTGCTGCAGTGGCTGTCGTGGCGCGAGCTGTTCATGTTGCTGGCCGGCCTCGGGGTGGTCAGCTGGTTGGCTTTGTGGGGGTTCATGCCGCGGACGCCCCGTGGCGCGCATGCTGGAACACCGGTCGTCGAACCGTTTGACCTGCGTTCGCTCGTAAGGCGATACGCAGCGCTGCTGGGCCACGGTGGCTTCATGTCGGCCAGCGTTGCGCTGGGGTTGATGAGCCTGCCGCTGATTGCCTGGATCGGCCTGTCGCCCCTGCTGTTGATCCAAGGACAAGGCCTGTCCCCCTTGGCGTATGGGGTTTGGCAGATTCCGGTTTTCGCGGCGGTCATCCTCGGCAATCTCGTCCTCAACGCCCTGGTGGAACGGGCTGGGGTGCATCGGGTGGTCCGCTACAGCTTGTGGCCGTTGTGTACAGGCCTGACCGCGCTGGTGGCCGGCAGTCAGTTCGCCCTGTCCGTTCCCGTCCTGGTCAGTGGGCTGTCGCTGTATGCCATCGGGCTCGGCATGGGCAATGCCGCGCTGTATCGACTGGCCCTGTTCGCCACCGACGATAGCAAGGGCTTGGTTTCGGCCATGGTCGGGATGATCTCCATCGCCGTGATGAGCGCGACAGGGTCGCTGTTGGCGCTGCTGGGTGCCGGGGCGAACCTTGAGTCCTTCGCGCTGATGGTCGGCATCGCCGGGCTCAGCTGTCCTGTCGTGCTGCGCCTGTTCACCTCGCGCCCCGCTGCTCTCCCTTGATTTGCCTTCCCATAGGATGACCCGATGATTCACTTTCCCTATGCCGATGCGCTGTGCGCATGGCCCCAGCCGTATGACGGCGATTCGCTGCCACCGGGGCTGTTCGACAGAGCCATGGCTGAAATCAGCCTGTTCCATAGCCACCACACGCCAGGCTACGAACATTGGCTCAACGCCAACGGGCTTCGGGCCGACGACCTGGACCGTTTGACTGACTGGTCGCGCCTGCCGCCCATTTACGCCAGCTACTTCAAGCAGCGATTGCTGCTCAGCCCCACCGCCGAAGGTGCATTGGAACTCACGTCCTCGGGCACCAGCGGGCAGAAAAGCCGCATGCGCTACGACGAGCGCAGCATGGCGGCGGCCCAAGGCATGGTGGCAGACATCTTTGAGTATTACGGCTGGTCGACACCCGACTCGCCGTGCAACTACTTGCTCTTCAGCCATGAGCCCGAAGCGGCCAATCGCCTGGGCACGGCCTACACCGACCAGTTCCTGTGCCGCTTCGCACCGACCAATCGGATCGCCTACGCCTTGCGATGCACGGGAAAAGGCCACGAATTCGACGTCTTCGGCGCCATCGGCACTCTGCAATCTTTTGCCGAAGAGGGCCTGCCGGTGCGCATCTTCGGCTTTCCGGCGCTGCTCTGGCATGTGCTTGAGCGCATGCGTGAAACCGGCATACAAGACCTGAAGCTCGCCGCCGGTTCGCTGGTCTTCCTGGGCGGCGGCTGGAAGAAACAGGCGGCCGAGGAAATCCCCCGACGTCACGTTTACGAGCGCATCACACAGCAACTCGGCATCGAGGTCCAACGCTGCCGCGACGGCTACGGTGCGGTCGAGCACGCGGTGCCTTACATCGAGTGCGCCCATCATCGGTTCCACGTGCCGGTCTATTCCAAAGTCTACATACGCCACCCCTCGGACTTCAGTGTCCAGCCGTTCGGCGAGCCAGGGTTGTTGTCGTTCGTTTCGCCCTACATCTCGTCAAGCCCCGCGCACGCCGTGGTGATGAGTGATCTGGCGACCCTGCACCCGGCTAACTGCAAGTGCGGCCTTCAAACCCAGTGGTTCGAGCTGCATGGCCGGGCCGGCACCAGTGCCAGCCGAAGCTGCGCCATGGCCGCTGCCGAATTGATCAAGGAAAACTGATATGTACCTCATCAACGGCCAACTGAACGCCGGGCTGCCGCTCGATGCAGCGCTTGAACGCCTCCAAGCGCAACTGCCCGTCTTGCTGGAAACGCCACCTCGCAGCGAGGAGGTTATCGACTGTGCCGAGGCGTTCGCGCAATGGCTGCGTGCGGCAGACCGAAGCCCGCTGCTGGACGAGGACCAGCGCCAGGCCCTGATTGCTTTCTGCGCCCGCAAGTCGTTGAGCTTCAAGCTGGAACGGGAGCTGGGCGTCGATGCACGTTCGCTACGGCGAATCGATTATTGCGACGGGCCCTTCGAGAGTTGGCAGCCCTTGGGCCTGGTGGTTCATGTCACGCCGGGCAACTCGCCGTTGTTGGGGTTTTGCGCGGCGCTGGAAGGCCTACTTGCGGGCAACGTCAATTGGCTGCGCCCCAGCACCCGCGAGGGCGACCTGACGGCGCAACTCCTAGCGGCGTTCCTGGCGTGCGATCCAGGCGGCCGGCTACGTGGTTATCTGGCGGTATTGCCGGTGCCCTCTGAACAAACCGGGCGTCTTTTTGCCGTTGCCAATGGCGTCAGTGCCTGGGGCGGCGAAGCTGCCTTGAAGGCATTGCGCGAGCGCATTCCAACGGGTTGTCGCTGGATCGATTGGGGCCACCGGATCAGCTTCGCCTATATCACGCCTCTGGCCGCCAGCGAGCAGGCCTTGGATGCGCTGGTGGACGAAGTCTGCCGCCTCGACCAGCAGGCCTGCTCCAGCCCGCAATGGCTGCTGGTGGACAGCGATGATCCTGGGCAATTGCAAGCAGTGGGAAGCGCCCTGGCCGCCGCGTTCGAACGCCGGACCGGGCGCTGGCCCACCCTGGAGACCACCGCCGCCGAAGCCAGTGAGATCACCACCCGTACGGCACTGGCCCGCCTGGACTTCAGCTTTGCCAACGAAACCGGCCAGATCTGGACGGGCAATGGCTGGCGCATTCTCTGGGAGCACCACCGCGCACTGCAACCTTCGCCATTGTTTCGCACGCTCCTGCTACGGCCGATGCCGCAAGTGCTGCTCGCCGAAACCTTGCTGCCATGGCGCAATGTGCTGCAGAGCTGCGCCCTCATCTGCGAGCCGGAACGCGCTCCTGGGCTGGTTCGGCGCCTGATGACCGCTGGGGTTGGCCGGGTGACCTCCACGGGGGAAATCCAGCAAGGTTACGACGGCGAGCCCCACGATGGGGTCTACGGGCTGCAACGATTGAGTCGCCGGGTATCGGTCAGCCTTGATGCAGGCATTGCCAGCCATCGCGTCACGCTGGATGCCGCCGCGAGCCCATTGGCGCTGACCCCTTCGACGCCCATCATGGACAAAGCCGCGTTCGTGGCGCTGCCCCCGGCCCCTCAGGCACAGCTGTTCTTCCGTTCCGGCGGCAGCAGCGGCGCGCCGGTTTTGTCCCCCTACAGCCATCGTGATTTCGACCGCCACATGCGGGCCGCCGCCGATGGGCTGCGCGCCGCGGGACTCGACCCGATGTACGATCGAGTGATGAACCTGTTCTATGGTGGCAGCCTGTACGGCGGGTTCCTCAGTTTCACCAAGATCCTCGAACAGATGGATGTCGTGCATTACCCGATGAGTGCGCCGCCGGATGACAACTTTGCAGAGATCGCGCAGTTGATCGTCGAGCATCGAATCAACACGCTCATGGGCATGCCCAGCACGTTGCATCGTCTGTTCTCAAGCCAGCAATCAGTCCTTCAAGGCTACGGCGGTGTGCGCAAGATCATGCTTGGTGGCGAACACCTGGGGCAGGACTGTCGTCTCCTGTTCGAGCAATGCGGCGTCACCTGCGTTCGCTCGGCAATCTACGGCAGCGTCGATGCGGGCCCCCTCGGGCATGCCTGCATAGCCAGCGGCGACGGTGTGTTTCATCTGATGGAGGATATCCAATCCTTGGAAATCGTTGACCTGGAACGGGATATGCCGGTCGGCCCTGATGGTATCGGGCGCTTGCTGTTCACCTCCCGCGTACGCCAGGCGCGCCCGCTCCAGCGATACGAAGTCGGCGACCTAGGGCGCTGGCTACCCGGCCCATGCGCGTGTGGCCTGGAGTCGCCCAGATTCGAGCTGCGCGAGCGCCACGGCCAACTGGTGCGCATCGCCACGGAGTTCATCAATACCCGGGACCTGTCCGAGCACGCGCAGACGGCCATCCAGATCGTTCTGAGCCATGCGGGCTGTGGCGGTGAGCGTTTGCTGATTCGTACCGATGGCGACGCCGAAACGGTACGGCGCCAGGTGCTGGGCCTCGCAGCGCTGCGCACGTCGGTCAACGCCGGGTTGCTGATCCTGGACGTCGAGCACTGTCCGGTTGAGCGGTTCGACCATAACAAGCACAGCGGCAAAGTCCCGCTGGTGATCGATTGCAGGTTAGCCGGCCGTTGATTTCGCCCGGTACCCGATAAGCCGACCCATAGCCTTGAGAATATTCCGATGAGCGCCCCATTAACCTACGACCAATGGCTCAACCATATCCGCACGCATTCGATGTTCTATCGCACGCAGCTGAGCCATCTACCCGTCCATGGCTGCGAGTTCCACCAGTTGCCGATCGTCAATCTCAGCGAGTATTGGAAAGGCAGCCACGACCTGGACCATTGGCCGGTGTTGACCAGCCGCGTTAAGGACGCACTGGTCTTCAAGACCGGCGGTACGACCAGCGAAGGCAAGTTATCGGTGTATACCCACGCAGAATGGCAACTGATGCTCGATTGCTTCGGTCGCAGCTTGACAGCCCAATTGGCTGCGGGAGATCGCATTGCCAATCTGTTTTTCTCGGGGGATCTCTACGCCAGTTTCCTGTTCATCCACGGCGCCCTGTGCAGCGTCGATGTTGCGATTACCGAGTTTCCCTTCTCCGGCTCGGTGGAACTCGATGTGTTGGCCGACGCCATTGCTGGACACCGCATCAACGTACTCGTCGGCGTGCCTGCGCACTTGCTGGCCTTCGCCAGCCATGTCATTGGCAAAGGGCGCAGGCTGCCACTAATCACCACCGTGCTCTTTGGCGGGGAGAACCTGTTCGAAAGCCAGATGCCGACATTGAAGCGCGCCTTCCCGGGCGCGCGTTTCGCGTCCATCGGATACGCCAGCGTGGATGCCGGACTGGTAGGTGCGAGCACGCCTGATTGCGGCTTGGGCGAGCACCGGGTATTCGATCAGCACACGCGGGTGGAAATCGTCGACGACCTGAGCGGGGAAGCGATCGAGGCCATTGGCCAAGCCGGAAACCTGGTGGTGACGAATTTCAACCGGACCCTCATGCCCATTGTCCGATACCCGGTGGGAGACCGCGCCAGTTGGTGCGAGCCGGCAGGCACGCCGGGGCGCAAATTCGCCCTTCGAGGACGCAGCGCAGAGAGCCGGCGCGTACGCGTTGGCGTGTTGTCGCTGTTTCCCGAAGAAATAAGCGACATCGCGCGGCGCGTGGCCGGCGGTGTGCAGTGGCAACTGATCATCGAGCACAGCCAGGGCAATGACTGCGTGTTGCTCAAGTGGCTGCCGGAAAAAGCCGAGGATGCAGGCCCAACGCGATCCCATGCGCTTAAAGCGGCCTTGATCGAGCAATATCCAGGCCTCGATCGACTTCATGTGGATACCCAGGCCTGTACCGCACAGGACCTGGAGCGCCACCCCCGTTCCGGCAAGCACCTGTCGATCATCGATCGTCGGGTATACGGTTCGCGGGCACCGGAGGATGCCGGATGAGCCTTCTGGTATTCAGGCCGTTCCAAGCCACCGACAGCGCCGGTACGTGCGAGCTGTTTCGTCGGGTGTACGGCGATCACTACGTCTCCCCTGACGTCTACATGCCGCAAATGATCTGCCGGCACAATCTCAAGGGGCGCTGGCATTCGCAGGTGGCGGTGGTCGACGGGCGCGTGGTCGGTCATGCCGCGTTGTGCCGCCAGGGACACGCCACTCAAGATGCCGAGCTGGCGCTGGTTGCGGTGGACCCCGAGTTGCAGGGCAGGCAGATCGCCTCGCGGCTGGGGCAACAATTACTGGACGGTTGCCGGCAGCTCGGGCTCGCCAGGCTATCGATCAAGCAGGTCACCAGCCATCCCTACAGCCAACGGCTGTCCCAACGACTGGGTTTTCATGACGTCGGCCTGCTACCCGACTTCGTGCCCTCTCCGTTCGCCACGGACCAGGCCGAAACCATCGTGATCGGCTGCCAAGTGATCGGCGACCACCCTCGACCGCTGCCACGTCTTCAATGGCCCGCGCCCCACCAATGGCTGATGGGCGCTTTGGAAACGCGTTTCGGGACCACCCTTGTGGATAGGCCGCAGGGCATTCATCCGTTGCGGCTTAGCCATTTACCCGGCCGGATCGAGATCGTGGCGGATCGGGTGGATACATGCCTCGTCGGGCAGCTTCGGCGCTTGCCGGCCCATTGGCCGCTTTCGGTCCGAATCGGCCTCTGTCGACACTTTTGCGCCGACCACCAGCTGCTGCTGGCTGCGGGTTTTTTCTTCACTGGGATGATGCCCACGGACGCCGGGCAAGGTTGGCAGGCGCTGTTCCACCGAGTTGCACATCCGCGCAGGCTCAGCCTGCACTCGGCCCCCATGCAACGCCTTCACGATGAATTGCAGGCTCACGCTCAAACCTGGAAAAACGCCCAGGCCCATTCCGCCGCCTGACGGCTGGTCAGGCCCACACTCAAGCTCCTGGCAGAGAAGCCGACATATATTGGAACGTTCATCCCATTTGCTTCCGAAAGTCGCCCCGTGCAAGGAACACCCACATGCCCTCATTGCGCACCATTCAGGCCCGCTACACGTTATTTTTGGTTCTGTTCATTCTGGTGTTATCCATCCTGACGGTCGTCGGCATCAGTTACCTCGTCGCACCCAAGCTGCGCCACACCGAGGAACAAGTGGCGCTGAACCGCATTGCCGAGGTCGCCGAGCAGATCCAGGGCGAACTGAACAAGGTCCAGGCCCAGCAACGCAGCATTACCCAGACCATCCCCTTGCTCGACAGCGATGCCATCGACAAGGTACTGCCAGGCCTGGTGGACCAGTACGGTGAGCTGAAAGTGTTCGGCGGCGGGATCTGGCCTTTGCCCAACCAGCGCGCCGAAGGTCGCAGCAAATTCAGCACGTTCTGGCACCGCGACGCTTCCGGCAAGCTGATCGTCAACACCTTCTGGAACAGCGATGCTGCGCCGAACTACTACGAGCAACCCTGGCACAAGGGCGGCATGGCCACTCCCCCTGGCAAATGCGCCTGGGCGGCAGCCTACAAGGACGATGCGAGCGCCGAACCCCGGACCAACTGCGCCATGGCCATCCAGAAGAATGGCGCGCCGTATGGCGTCTCCACCATCGACGTGACCCTCGGCTTTTTCAACGAGCTGATCGCACGCAAGGAAGCAGAACTGAACGCCGAGATGCTGATCGTGGAAAGCGACGGCAAGATCATCAGCAACAGCTCGCGGATCAGCGGCCCGATCGTGCTCAAGAACATCAGCGAACTGGCGGCTGGCTCGCCATTTGCCGCCCAGGTCAAGGCTGGCCTGGCCAACCGTGACCAACCGCAGCGCGTCGAATTCGACAACAACGGTGAAGCCAGCACGTTCTTCATGCGACCTATCGAAGGCTCGCCCTGGTTCCTCGCCACGGCCCTGCCGACCCGCCTGATCACAGCCCAACGTGATGACGTATTGAACACGCTGAGCCTGTTGCAGATACCCATGGTGATCCTGTTGGTGCTGATGCAGCTGTATGCGATCCGCCAATTGACCAACCGCATGAAAGTGCTCAAGGGCAACATCGATGCGCTGTCCACGGGCGACGCCGACCTGACCCGCCGCATCACCATCCGCGCCGAAGACGAACTGGGCGCCATCGGTCATTCGGTCAACCGCTTTATCGCGTACCTGCAAGACATGATCGGCGAAGTCACCCAGGCCACCGGCGCCATGGCATCTAGCCTGGACAAGCTGCAGCAGACTTCGGCCCACACCAGTGAAATCCTGATGCGCCATGCCTCGGAGACCGACCAGACGGTAACGGCCATCACCGAAATGAGTTCCACGGCCGAAAGCGTGGCGCAGAATGCCGCTGAGACGGCCGCCTTCACCCAGAGGGCCAATGAACATGCCGATCGCTCCCGCGTCGTTGTCGGCGAGGCATCGAACAGTGTCGTCGCGTTGATCGAGGAAGTGGCCAGCGCCACCCACAAGGTCGAGAGCATGCAGCAGGATGCGCAGCGCATCACCGAGATCCTCGGTGTGATCGGGGCCATCGCCGGGCAGACCAACCTGCTGGCGCTCAACGCCGCCATCGAAGCCGCCCGGGCTGGCGAGCAAGGCCGTGGCTTCGCGGTGGTCGCCGACGAAGTCCGCGCCCTCGCCGCCCGCACCCAGGCCAGCACTTCGGAGATCAACGAAATGCTGACGCGCCTGACCCAAGGCGTGAGCTCGTCGGTCGCGGCCATGGAAAACACCCAGACCAGTTGCCAATCGGCTGCCGACGCCACCTCCCGAGTGAACTCGGGCCTGGACGAAATGGCCGGCTCCGTCAGCCAGATCAACAGCCTCAGCACCCAGATCGCCACCGCCGCCGAGCAGCAAAGTGCAGTGACCGAGGAGATCAACCGGAGCATGGTGCAGATCCGGCACATGGTCGAAGAGCTGGTGGAAAGCGGCCTGGCCAGCGAGAACAACACCCGTCAGTTGCTGGAAGCCAACAGTCGGGTGAATGCGATCATGGGGCGGTTCAAGGTTCGCTGAAAGGACCTTCACCGATTCCCTTCGTCGCGATGACGGTGTGTCAATCAGCGTGCAATTGATTGATCCGCCGCCATCGCGAGCAAGCTCGCTCCCACGTGGTTCAGCGTTCACACACGTTTCAAGGCAACTTACAATTCTGTCATCCGCCCTTCAGCCTGCTGTCGGGCGCCCGTCGCTACTCTGTTATCCTTCCATCCAAAGCCGTTCGCCAAGAGACCTGACCCATGGCCAATCCCCTGCACCTGCTCGCACTGAGCGCCGTTTTCACCTCTGCCCTGGCCCAGGCTGCCGAGCCGGTCACCATCGATGTACACCGCGACGCCAATTGCGGCTGTTGCAAGAAGTGGATCTCCCATCTGCAAGCCAACGGTCTTAAGGTCAATGACCATGTCGAAGCCGACATGAGTTCGGTCAAGCAGCGCCTGGGCGTCGCGCCCAACCTGCGTTCCTGTCACACCGCCGAGATCAACGGCAAATTCGTCGAGGGTCACGTCCCCGCCGAGCAGGTGCTGGCGTTAAGCAAACGCGACGATCTGCTCGGCATTGCCGCGCCAGGCATGCCGATGGGCTCGCCGGGCATGGAAATGGACGGCATGAGTGATGCCTATCAGGTGATCGGGCAGAAAAAGGACGGCTCCCAAACCGTCGTGGCGGACTATCCAGCCCACTGATGCCCGAGGCATATGTCGGGCTGTTCCTGGCGGCATTTGGCGCGGCGACCCTGTTGCCGCTGCAATCGGAAGCGCTGCTGATCGGCCTGGTACTCAGCGAGCGCCACGCGGTCTGGCTGTTGCTGGGGGTCGCCACCTTCGGCAATGTGTTGGGCTCACTGGTGAACTGGTGGCTAGGGACCCGCGTTGAGCAGTTCAAGGACCGCCGTTGGTTCCCTGTCAGCCCGTCTCACCTGGACAAGGCCCGCCAGCATTACCAGCGCTATGGCTATTGGTCGCTGCTGCTGAGCTGGGTGCCCATCATTGGCGATCCCCTGACGCTGGTGGCGGGCGTAATGGGTGAACCGTGGCGACGCTTTCTGTTGATGGTCACCCTCGCCAAAGGCCTGCGTTATGGCGTACTCGTGCTCGCAACCCTGGGCTGGATGGGTTGAACGTTCCCACGGTTCGGTTGCCTGTGATTAATGTCGCCATAATCCAGCCGTTCCAGGATCGGTCGGTTGCCTAAAGGAGTTTGACAATGCCGCGTTTGACTACCCGCTGGAAGTCCAGCCTGTTCTTGCTCGCTGCCCTACCGCTGTTCGCCCAGGCCGAGAACCCGCCCGAAGGTCCGGCCTATGGCCCTCAGCTCGAAGGCTTCAAATACCCCTACACCCTCAAGCACTTTTCCTTGCAGTCTCAGGGCAAAACATTGCAGATGGGCTACATGGACGTGCCCGCCCAAGGCAAGGCCAACGGTCGCAGTGTCGTGCTGATGCACGGCAAGAATTTCTGCGCCGCGACCTGGGGCGACTCGATCAAGACCCTCAGCGAGGCTGGCTACCGGGTCATCGCGCCGGACCAGATCGGCTTCTGCACCTCGAGCAAGCCAGACCACTACCAGTACAGCTTTCACCAACTGGCGAACAACACCAACGCGCTGCTCAAGACCCTGGGTGTGCAGAAAGCCATCGTGCTGGGCCACTCCACCGGTGGCATGCTTGCCACCCGCTATGCGCTGCAATTTCCCGATCAGGTCGAACGCCTGGCGATGGTCAATCCCATCGGGCTCGAAGACTGGAAGGCCCTCGGCGTTCCCTACCGCAGCGTGGACCAATGGTATGAACGCGAGCTGAAACTCAGCGCCGACGGCATCCGTACCTACGAGCGCAATACATACTATGGCGGTCGCTGGAAGCCGGAGTACGAGCGTTGGGTGGACATGCTGGCCGGATTGAACAAAGGCCCGGGACATAAGCAGGTGGCATGGAATTCAGCACTGATCTACGACATGATCTTCACCCAGCCGGTCTACTACGAGTTCAAGGACCTGAAGGCGCCGACTCTGCTGCTGATCGGCACGTCCGACACCACCGCCATTGGCAGCGACATCGCTGCGCCGGCAGTGAAGGCCAGGTTGGGCAAATATGACGTGCTGGGCAAGCAGGTCGCCCAGCTGATTCCTCGATCGACACTGGTGGAATTCCCCAATCTGGGTCACGCGCCGCAGATGGAGGAACCAGACCGGTTCCACAAAGCCCTGCTGGGCTGGCTGGACAAACCCATTCTCTGACGAGGTATTCCATGGCGGTGCAGATTGCAGTCATCGATGATTGGCAGGACGTGGCAAGGGATGTGGTGGATTGGTCCGCACTGGAGAGCGTCGGCCAGGTGACGTTCCTGCATGACTATCCCTCCGACCACGACACCCTGGCCGCGCGCCTGCAAGGCTTCGATGTCATCTGCGTGATGCGCGAACGGACGCGTTTCGATGAAGCGCTGCTGCGCCGCTTGCCCAAGCTCAAGCTATTGCTGACCGGCGGCATGCGCAATGCCGCCCTCGACCTCAAGGCTGCCGCCGCGCTGGGTATCCAGGTGTGTGGCACCGACAGCTACAAGCACGCCGCGCCCGAACTGACCTGGGCACTGATCATGGCGCTGACGCGCAACCTCGTCCCAGAAGCCAACGCGTTGCGTGCCGGGCTTTGGCAACAGGGCCTGGGCGGCGACTTGCACGGCAAGACCCTGGCAATCCTCGGCCTGGGCAGCATCGGCACGCGCGTGGCGCAGTTCGGCCAAGTGTTCGGCATGCGGGTGATCGCCTGGAGCGAGAACTTGACGGCCGAACGGGCAGCCGATGCCGGCGTCACCTATGTAAGCAAGCAAGCGCTGTTCGAGCAGGCCGATATTCTCTCGATCCACCTGGTCCTCGGTGACCGCACCCGGGGCCTGGTCGATGCCCAGGCGCTGGGCTGGATGAAGCCTGGTGCGCTGCTGATCAATACTGCCCGCGGGCCGATCGTGGACGAGGCTGCCTTGATCGATGCGCTGCAGCACAAACGCCTGGCTGGGGCGGGCCTGGATGTATTCGCCCAGGAACCGTTGCCGCCCGACCACCCGTTCCGGACGCTGGACAACGTACTGGCAACACCTCACGTGGGTTACGTGAGCCGCCAGAATTACCAGCAATTCTACGGCCAGATGATCGAAGACTTGCAGGCCTGGACGGCAGGCAAGCCGATTCGGGTGTTGAAGCCGATAGCCTGAGTTTGCCCGTCCCTGTGGGAGCGAGCCGTTTCCGGGCGGCGTGCCGACGAAGGCGGTGTGTCAGTTAGAGGAGATGTCGTCTGACCTGGCGCTTTCGCGAGCAGGCTCCCTCCCACCCAGCTCAAACCATGAAGCATCTGCACCCTGCTTGAAAGCCATCAAAACGCCTCCATCCTGCCCGCCCCTTTATGGTGCGATGCGCTGTTGAACCGCGCACGCGATTGAACCAGCGCCTTTACCTACAACACGAATGTTTCAAAAAGGCTGCATTTCGTCGGCTCGTATTCCCCTTCGTCGTGTAAGACATTGCCGACAATAAATGTGATTGTCCGACAATTCGACGAAGCGAACCGCACCGCTCTAGCTTCTGACCTAGACTGCCGGTCCGGGCGCAAAACCGACCGGTCATCAGGACGAAAAAAAGTCGAAACTTTTCACAACGGCGAAAGGTCAGGTTAGAGGAAGGGCAACAACGGCTGGAGCATTCCTTGCAACGGCCCCCTCACCTGATTCGCTTCGCCGCATTGGGCAGCGCTTTGCTCTCCTTGCGTAGCGCTCGTGCGCCTGGCCGCAGGATTCGGCCAATGTAACAACAGCTCTGGCGCTTGCCGGAAACAGATCGAGAACATAGGAGTTATTTATGATCAGTGCTGCCTTGGAACCACAGCAAGTCCGCTCTCAACTACCGCCGGCGGCAGAATCGCCGACGGCACCGGTGCTGGCCACCGGAGGCAAGGCACTGCTCCCTGTCGTTCGACAGAATCCAAATCGCAAGAAAATTCTGTTCGTGACGTCCGAAATCGCCGACCTGGTGAAGACCGGCGGGCTGGGTGACGTTTCTTCCGCCCTGCCCCGGGCGATGGCCGGGCTGCACGATGTGCGGATACTGATCCCTGGGTACCCGCAAGTCATGAACAGCGGCAATCCTATCCATATCATCGGCGAACTGGGCGGCCATGCCGCACTTCCGCCCTGCAAGATCGGCCGCATGGACATGGCCGACGGTCTGGTAATCTACGTACTGATCTGTCCCGAACTCTATGCCCGCGAAGGTTCTCCCTACGGCGCCAACAATGGCCGCGACTGGCCCGACAACCACATTCGCTTTGCCCGCCTGGGCCTCGCCGCGGCAGACATCGCCGCCAACCTGGCGCAAATCCACTGGTGCCCCGACCTAGTCCACGCACACGACTGGCCAGCCGGGCTGGCGCCTGCCTACATGCACTGGCGCGGCCAACGCACCCCCACCCTGTTCACCATCCACAACCTGGCGTACCAGGGCGTGGTCAGCCTCGCGTCCTGCCCTGAGTTGGGTATTCCTGAGCACGCGCTGCAACAGGAAGGCATGGAGTTCTACGGCAAGCTGTCGTTCCTGAAGGCCGGCATGGCCTATTCCAGCCACATCACCACCGTGAGCGCCACCTACGCCCAGGAGATCACCACACCGGCGTTTGGCTGTGGACTCGATGGGTTCCTTGCCTCCAAGACTCAACAAGGCTTGCTCAGTGGCATCCCCAACGGCATCGATGAAAGCTGGGACTCGGCGACCGATACCCACCTGCAGCGCCAGTTTTCCATAGGCGACTGGGATGGCAAGGCAGCCAACGCCGCGCATGTACGCGACCTGTTCGGCCTGGATGATTCCACCGGCCCACTGTTCGCCGTGGTATCGCGTCTGGTGTATCAGAAAGGCCTGGACCTGACCGAAGCCGTTTCCGAATTCATCGTCGAGTCCGGCGGGCAGATCGCGATCATCGGCCGCGGCGAGCCGGAAGAAGAACAAGCCATGCGTGAACTGGCCCTGCGCTTCCCAGGCCGGATCGGCGTGCGCATCGGCTTCAACGAAACCGACGCTCGGCGGATGTTCGCCGGCAGCGACTTCCTGTTGATGCCGTCCCGCTACGAGCCCTGCGGCTTGAGCCAGATGTATGCGCAACGCTTTGGATCGCTGCCCGTAGCCCGGAATACCGGCGGGCTTGCCGACACGATCGAGGACGGAGTCACCGGGTTCTTGTTCAACGAATCCACCGTCGACAGTTACAAAGAGGCGCTGACCCGTGCGTTCAAGGTGTACGAGTTCCCCGAACTGCTTAATGCGATGCGCTGCCGGGCGATGTCCGCGCCGTTCAACTGGAGCAAGGCTGTGGAACCCTACGCCGAACTTTACGAACAACTGGTCGCTAAATCATTAGGAAAATCTGCCAGACAATGAGGTAACCGATGCCGTCAAGGACGCCTGAAACCTGGACCCACGGCGCGGTCCTGCTTGATCCAGAGCACACCCGTTTCGCCCTGTGGGCCCCTGATGCCCTTTATGTCAGTGTCGAACTCGACACTGGAGAATCCATACCGATGCTGCCCCAGGCCAACGGCTGGCACATGATCCAGGCCCGTTGCCCCGCCGGCACTCGCTACCGCTACAACATCGATGGTGAACTGCAAGTGCCTGACCCGGCTTCCAGGTCCCAGGATGGCGATATTGACCGCCACAGCGTGGTGGTCGACCCCCACGCTTATCAATGGCGGCACACCGGTTGGCGCGGACGCCCCTGGTACGATGCCGTCATCTATGAACTACATGTCGGCGCCCTGGGCGGTTTCGAAGGTGTCGAGCAACAGCTGGCGCGCCTGGCCGGGCTTGGCGTCACGGCCATTGAACTGATGCCGCTCTCGCAGTTCCCCGGAGACCGCAACTGGGGCTACGACGGCGTGCTGCCGTACGCGCCCCAGGCTTCTTACGGTACGCCGGACCAGCTCAAGCACTTGATCGACAGCGCCCATGGCCATGGAATCGCAGTCATCCTGGACGTGGTCTACAATCACTTCGGCCCCGACGGCAACTACCTGCACCGCTACGCCAAGGGCTTCTTTCGCGAAGACAAGCACACGCCATGGGGCGCGGCGATTGATTTCCGGCGCCGCGAGGTCCGTGACTTCTTCATCGACAACGCGCTGATGTGGCTGTCGGAGTACCGTTTCGACGGCCTGCGCCTGGACGCGGTTCACGCCATCGAAGACCCCGACTTCCTTCAGGAACTGGCCGCCAGGGTGCGTCAGCAGGTGGACCCGACACGGTATGTCTGGCTGACCGTCGAGAACGAACACAACCAGGCCAGCCTTCTGGAACAAGGCTACGACGCCCAGTGGAACGATGACGGACACAACGCGCTGCACGTGCTGCTGACGGGCGAGACCGACGCTTACTACGCCGACTATGCCGAGCAACCGACGGAAAAACTCGCCCGCTGCCTGAGCCAGGGCTTCGTGTTCCAGGGCCATACCAACCGCCATGGCGAATCCCGCGGGGAGCCCAGCGGTCACTTGCCGCCCAGCGCGTTCGTGCTGTTCCTGCAGAATCACGACCAGATCGGCAACCGCGCCCTCGGTGAACGTCTGCATCAACTGGCGCCGCCGCAAGCCCTGCAAGCCGCGACTGCCCTATTGCTTTTATCGCCGATGATTCCGCTGATGTTCATGGGCGATGAGGTCGTCGCTGAACAACCGTTCCTGTTTTTTACCAGCCACCACGGCGAACTGGCCGAGCTGGTGCGTGAAGGCCGCCGCAACGAGTTCAAGGCCTTCAGCGCCTTTGCCGATCCGCAGAAGCGTGAACGGATTCCCGATCCGAACGCGGCCAGTACGTTCGACGCTTCAAGGCCCAACCTGGAGGCGCACCAGCCGGAGCAACTGGCCAGTGAAGCTCTTTATCGCCTACTGCTGAAAATCCGTCGGGAGGAAATCGTTCCGCGCCTGCCCGCCGCCCATGCCTTGGGCGCCGACGTATTGGGTCACGGCGCCGTCAGCGCACGCTGGCAAATGGGCGATGGCAGCGTGTTGCGCATCGACCTGAACCTCAGCGACAAGCCTGTCAACCACAGCGCCCCGCAAGATGCACAGATTCTTTTCGAACATCCACCGCAGGCCATGGGTCTGTTGCAACAGGGGGTACTCACGCCCTACAGCGCGCTGGTCAGTCTGACGCAAGCGGCAACCTTGCCCACCCTTACTGGAGAGCGCCTATGAGTGATGCGCAACTGGAAATCCTCGCTGGCCGGGCAGGCCTGGCGGTGGACTGGATCGACGCCAACGGCCGGGCCCAGAAAGTATCGCCGGCGGTCCTGCGTTCGGTCCTCACCGGCCTGGGCCATCCCGCCGGTAGCGCGCAGGAAATCGACGCCAGCCTGTTGCAATTGCAAGAGGACCAACAGAACCACCGCCTGCCACCGCTGATTACGGCGGACGTGGGCGTCAATGTCGACCTGAGCCGTTATTTCGAGCCCGGCACGCCTTGCGAAATCCAACTCGAGGACGGCGCGACGATGAGCTCAAAGCTCGATGCCGACGCCGCTCTCCCCGGGATCGTCCCGGTGGGGTATCAGCACGTGAGCATCCAGGGCCAACATTTCACCCTGGCGGTGGCGCCGGCCCGTTGCTACAGCGTGGCCGATGCCGTGGATGATCCAACGCCTCGGGCCTGGGGTTTGAGCGCACAGCTTTATTCGCTACGACGCCCGGGTGATGGCGGCTTCGGCGACACCCAGGCCCTCGAAGAGCTGGCGCGGGTCGCGGGCGAACGCGGCGCCGATGCCCTGGCTATCAGCCCGATGCATGCGATGTTCAGCAGCGATACCGGCCGCTACAGCCCTTACTCGCCTTCCAGCCGGTTGTTTCTCAACAGCCTGTATGCCGCGCCGGGCACCATCCTGGGCGAGCGTGCGCTGCGCACGGCGATCGACGCCAGCGGCCTGACCAACCAATTGCGCAGCCTTGAAGAGCAGCCGCTCATCGACTGGCCGGTTGCTGCCCAAGCCAAGCAACGGGTGCTTCGCGCCCTGTATGACGGCTTCAGCCAGGGCGAGCACCCCTTGCACGAAGACTTCAGCAGCTTCCGCCATAGCAGTGGAGAAGCCTTGGAGAATCACTGCCGCTTCGAAGCCCTCCAGGCCGAACGCGCGGCTCGCGGCGAAAGCCTCGACTGGCGCCAGTGGCCCGAAGAATGGCGGGACCCGCGCAGCCCGGCAATCGCCCGTTTCGCCGAAGAAAACGCTGACGAAATCGGCTTCTACGCTTTTTGCCAATGGTTGATCGCCCGCTGCCTGGAGCGTGCCCAGAGCGCCGCCAAATCCAGCGGCATGAGCATCGGCCTGATCGCCGACCTCGCGGTGGGTGCCGACGGCGCCGGCAGCCAGGCCTGGAGCCGGCAGGATGAGTTGCTCGCTTCCCTTACGGTGGGCGCGCCCCCCGACATCCTCAATCGCTCGGGCCAGGGTTGGGGCATCTCCGCGTTCTCCCCCGAGGGCCTGGTTCGCAATGGTTTTCGCGCCTTCATCGAGATGCTGCGGGCCAATTTCGCCCACGCGGGAGGCTTGCGCATCGACCATATCATGGGATTGCAACGGCTATGGGTGATCCCCAACGATGCCCCGCCCACCGACGGCGCCTATCTCTACTACCCCATCGACGACCTGTTGCGACTATTGGCCCTGGAGTCCCATCGTCACCAGGCCATCGTCCTAGGCGAGGACCTGGGTACGGTGCCCGACGGCCTGCGTGAAAAACTGGCGGCGCGCTCGATCCTCGGCATGCGCGTGTTGTTGTTCGAACAGGACAACACGCACTTCAAGCCCATTCTCGACTGGCCCGACGACGCCCTGGCGACCACCAGCACCCATGACCTGCCCACTCTCAACGGCTGGTGGCACGGCCACGACATCGACTGGAATGCCCGGCTGGAGCTGATCGATTCCCACACCGAAATGGATTGGCGCAAACATCGCCAGCGTGAACGCAAAGGGTTGCGCAACGCGCTGAACCAGGACCCGCAGAATTTCCGCGAGGAACACCGCGAAACCGACCAGGTGCTGGACGCCAGCGTGCGCTTTCTCGGGCATACCCGAGCGCCGTTGGTACTGCTGCCGTTGGAAGATGCCCTGGGCATCGACGAGCAGGCCAACCTCCCCGGCACCACCGACACCCACCCTAACTGGCGGCGGCGCCTGGCTCTGGAGAGCGGAGCGCTGCTGGACGACCCGGACGCCGCACGGCGTCTGGAAATACTCGCCTGCGCGAGGCTTCAGGCGAACGAGCGTGACCGATGAACGATAAAATGACTCCATCCCTGCGGGCCACCTTACGCCTGCAATTTCACAAGGGCTTCACCCTCGACGACGCCATACCGCAAGTGCCTTACTTCGCGTCGCTGGGTATAAGCCATATCTATGCCTCACCGCTGCTCAAGGCGCGGGCCGGATCCATGCATGGCTACGATGTGGTCGACCCGACCCAGGTCAACCCCGAGCTGGGGGGTGAAGCCGCGCTCAAGCGCCTGGTCGCCACCCTGCGCGAACATCGGATGGGGCTGATCCTCGACATCGTGTCCAACCACATGGCCGTCGGCGGCAATGACAATCCGTGGTGGCTGGACCTGCTGGAATGGGGACGGCTGAGCCCCTATGGCGAATTTTTCGACATCCAATGGCATTCCCCCGACCCGTTGATGGAAGGCCAACTGCTCCTGCCCTTCCTGGGCAGCGACTACGGCGTGGCCCTGCAAGAAGGCACGCTGAAACTGCGCTTCGACGCCACGCAAGGCAGCTTTTATGTCGAGCATTATGAGCATCGCTTCCCTGTCTGCCCCATGCAGTACGGTGAGTTGCTAAAGCCTTCGGACGACCTGGCAGCCGAGCAGATCGAGTCGCTCAAGGGCCTGGCCGAGCGCTTTACCACGCTGAACTACCAGACCGATGCCCACTCCCTCGCCCGTCCCTTGCAACAGGAACTGCGAGACCTGGCAGCGGAGCCCGCGATACTCGACGCCATCCAGGTCACCCTGAGCGGCTACGACTCCACGCAGCCGGAAGGTTTCGAACGCCTGCATCGGCTGCTGGAACGTCAGAGCTACCGTCTCGCCAGTTGGCGTACGGCGGCGGACGATATCAATTGGCGGCGCTTTTTCGATGTCAACGAACTGGGCGGCCTACGGGTCGAGCGGCCGGCGGTATTCGAAGCGACCCACGCGAAAATCTTCGAGCTGATTGCCGAAGGATTGGTGGACGGGCTGCGGATCGATCACATTGACGGCCTGGCCGATCCTCGGGGCTACTGCCGCAAGCTGCGCCGGCGCGTCGACTCGCTGTCCCCGTCACGGCATCTGCCGATTTTCGTGGAGAAAATCCTTGGCGATGGCGAAACCCTGCGCCGGGATTGGAACGTTGACGGCAGCACCGGTTACGAATTCATGAACCAGATTTCGTTGCTGCAACACAACCCGGCCGGCGCCGAGCCCCTCGCTGAATTCTGGAGCCGCCACAGTGAACGGCCAGCGCATTTTATCGAAGAGGCGCGCCTGGCCCGCCAGCAGATTCTCAACGGATCCCTGGCCGGGGACTTCGAAAGCGTGGCCCAAGCCCTGTTGCAGGTGGCGCGGGATGACGTGATGACCCGCGACCTGACCCTGGGTGCCATTCGACGGGCATTGCAGGAACTGATCGTGCATTTCCCGGTGTACCGCACCTATATCACCCCGCTGGGTCGCTCCGCCGAAGATGAGGTGTTTTTCCAGAAGGCCCTGGAAGGCGCCCGGCAAACCCTCAGCGAAGCCGACTGGCCGGTGCTTGACTGTCTGGCCGACTGGCTCGGTGGCATGCCTTGGCGCGGGCGGCCTCGGGGCAGCGAGCGCAAACGGCTGCGCCACGCTTGCGTGCGCTTCCAGCAACTGACTTCGCCGGCCGCCGCCAAGGCTGTCGAAGACACTGCGCTGTATCGTTCGGCGGTGCTGCTGTCGCGCAATGACGTGGGCTACAACACCGAACGGTTCAGCGCCCCGGCTCAGGAGTTCCACGGGGCCTGCTTCGAGCGGTTGGAGCATTTCCCAGACAACCTGGTGACCACCGCCACCCACGACCACAAACGCGGGGAAGACACTCGAGCACGGCTGGCGGTGATCAGCGAACGCCCCGATTGGTACACCGCGTGCGTGGAGCAATGGCGCATCCTCGCCCCGTCGCTGCACAGCGACCCGGCCGCCCCTTCGGCCGGTGACGAGTTGATTCTTTACCAGGCCCTGCTCGGAAGTTGGCCGCTGGACCTTGACTTGCAGGACCCCAAGGCCTTGGCCAGCTATGCCGAACGCTTGTGGCAATGGCAGCGCAAGGCGTTGCGCGAAGCCAAGCTGCAAAGCAGTTGGGCCGCCGTCAACGACTCTTATGAGCAGGCAACGCAGATGTTCCTGGAGCGGTTGCTGCTGTGCGATGAGGGCTTGCCTCTGCGCTGCGCCATCGCCGAAGCCGTGCAGGCCATCGCTCCAGCGGGCGGCCTCAACAGCCTGGCGCAAACCTTGCTGCGCATGACCGTCCCCGGCGTACCGGATCTGTACCAGGGCAACGAGTTCTGGGACTTCAGCCTGGTGGATCCGGACAACCGTCGCCCAGTGGATTTCGAGGCCCGCCGTGAGGCGATGCAGGCCGACAGCGCCCCCGTGGCGCTTGTGCGTGATTGGCGCGACGGGCGTGTCAAGCAGGCACTGATCGCGCGGACGCTGGCCTTGCGTTCCGAGTATCCGCAACTGTTCCGCCAGGGCAGCTACGAGCCGTTGCCGGTACAGGGTGAGCATGCCGAGCACGTATTGGCCTTCGTGCGCCAACACCAGCAGCAACGGGCGATCGTCGTGGTGCCGATTCACACGGCGCGCCTGCTGGAAAACAGTGCCCTGCCCCAAGTCGCTGCATCGGACTGGGGCGACACGCGCATCTCGCTACCGTTTGCCACCGAGGGAGCAAAACTGAGGGGACTTTTTGCAAGCGCAGCAGTCACACCCCAAAGGGAGCTGATGGTCAGCGCCGCACTGGGGGATTTCCCGGTCAATGTCTTTATTGAATCTTGAGTCAAGTCAGGAGCACTGCGATGAGTACCGACGATAAACGCATTCGTGAATTTGCCTATCAGATCTGGGAGTCGGAAGGTAAGCCTGCCGGGCAAGAAGAGCGCCATTGGGAAATGGCACGCAAGCTGGCGGAGGCCGAAGCCCTGGCGCCAAGCAAACCACCGAAAGCACCGAGCAAATCCGCGGCCAGCAAGACTGACGGCACCAAGCCGGCTGCTGCCGCCAAGGCCACCGTCGCCAAGGCCGCCGCCAAGAGCACCGCGCCCAAGGCCAAGCCCGCGACCAAGCCTTCGGCAGCTACCGCGGCAATGGTCCCGCCCGCCGACAAGGCTAGCGCTAAAAAGCCACGCGCCACGCGCAAGCCCCCGGCGGTCTGAACCCGCGGACTCATCGTTCCCAAGCCAGTGCTTCTTTCAACGAAGAGGCCTGCTTGTGGCGTGCAGACTTGTATTGTCGCCACAAGCGCAAAGCACGCAGCCCTGCGTGCAGCGCACCACCGTATCTGTCTTTTGCAGGAGCAACTATGACCCGTCCGAAAAATACCACGCCGCCGCCCGTTATCGAGGCTTCGCGGATACGTGAAGGGCTGCCGTTTCCACTCGGCGCGACCTGGGATGGCCTGGGGGTCAATTTCGCGTTGTTCTCGGCCAACGCCACCAAGGTCGAACTGTGCATCTTCGACGACACAGGCGAGGTGGAACTCGAGCGTATCGAACTACCGGAATACACCGATGAGATCTACCACGGCTATCTACCGGACGCACATCCGGGGCTGATTTATGGCTACCGCGTCTACGGTCCGTACGACCCCGAGAACGGCCACCGCTTCAACCCCAACAAGCTGCTCATCGACCCCTACGCCAAGCAACTGGTGGGCGAGCTGAAATGGTCGGAAGCCCTGTTCGGCTACACCATCGGCCATCCCGATGGCGATCTCAGTTTCGATGAGCGTGACAGCGCGCCATTCGTGCCCAAGTCCAAGGTCATCGACCCGGCCCATACCTGGGGCCGCGATCATCGGGTCAGCGTGCCGTGGGACAAGACCATCTTGTATGAAACCCACGTGCGCGGCATCTCCATGCGCCATCCCTCGGTGCCGGAGAACCTGCGTGGTACGTTCGCTGGCCTGATGGTCGACGATGTCCTGGAACACATTCGCAAGCTGGGCGTGTCGTCTGTGGAATTGCTGCCCATCCACGCGTTCGTCAACGACCAGCACCTGCTGCAAAAGGGCATGACCAACTACTGGGGCTACAACAGCATCGCCTTCTTTGCCCCGGATCCGCGCTACCTGGCCAGCGGCAAGATTGCCGAGTTCAAGGAAATGGTCGCGCACATGCACGAGGCCAATCTGGAGGTCATCCTCGATGTGGTTTACAACCACACCGCCGAGGGCAATGAACAGGGCCCGACGTTGTCCATGCGAGGCATCGACAACGCGTCGTACTACCGGCTGATGCCCGACGACAAGCGCTACTACATCAACGATTCGGGCACCGGCAATACACTGGACCTGAGTCATCCCTGCGTGCTGCAAATGGTCACCGACTCGTTGCGCTACTGGGCCACGGAAATGCACGTGGACGGCTTCCGCTTCGACCTGGCGACCATTCTGGGCCGGTATCACGACGGCTTCGACGAACGCCACAGTTTCCTCGTCGCCTGTCGCCAGGACCCGGTGCTGCGCCAGGTAAAAATGATCGCCGAGCCCTGGGACTGCGGCCCCGGCGGCTATCAGGTCGGACGCTTCCCGCCAGGTTGGGTCGAATGGAATGACAAATTCCGCGACACCGTGCGCGCCTTCTGGAAAGGCGACGATGGCCAACTGGCCGACTTCGCCAGCCGCATGACCGCCTCGGGCGAGATGTTCAACCAGCGTGGCCGACGGCCGTACGCCTCGGTCAACTTCGTCACGGCCCACGACGGCTTCACGTTGCACGACCTGGTCTCCTACAACGACAAGCACAACGAAGCCAACGACGAGAACAACCAGGACGGCAGCAACAACAACCTGTCCTGGAACCATGGCGTCGAAGGCCCGACGGATGATCCCGAGATCAATGAGCTGCGTCATCGGCAGATGCGCAACTTCTTCGCCACCCTGCTCCTGGCCCAAGGCACACCAATGATTGTCGCTGGCGACGAGTTCGCCCGAACCCAGCACGGCAACAACAATGCCTACTGCCAGGACAGCGAAATCGGCTGGGTCAACTGGGACCTGAGCGCTGATGGCCAGGCGTTGCTGAAGTTCGTCAAGCGCTTGATCAAACTGCGCATGTCCTACCCGATCCTGCGACGCGGTCGATTCCTGGTCGGCAATTACAACGAGGACATCGGCGTAAAGGATGTGACCTGGCTGGCCCCCGACGCAAGCGAGATGACCGTCGAACAATGGCAGGATGGCCAAGGCCGTTGCCTCGGCATGTTGATGGACGGCCGCGCACAGGAGACCGGCATCCGCCGCAAGGGCGGCGACGCGACATTGTTGCTGGTGGTCAACGCGCACCACGACATCGTCAACTTCCGCCTGCCAGAGGTGCCCGAAGGGAGTTTCTGGACCTGCATGGTGGACACCAACCAACCCGCGGTGCGTGGCCAGGAGCGTTTCGATTTCGATTTCGAATATTCCGTGACCGGGCGCTCACTGCTGCTGTTCGAGCTTCAACGCGAAGAAGAGGAATAAGGGACCTTCCCCGAGTCGGCTGGCGCAAGGACGCGCCCTGCTGCACGCGCAACACAGTTCGAACAAAAAAAACCGGTTCAGATACACATTCTGACGCGACGAATCCGCTGGCATGGTCAATACTTCGCCTGCGGTCGATTCCAGGACTCGGAACATCGCGAATCACAGTCATCGCTCCCAAGGGGCGACATTGGGCGGCTGGCCCGATGCGTGACTGAACGATTGGACACGACAAGGACGTATCTCATGAAACCTGCCTCTCGGTTGCAAGGCCGGCATCACCCGCAAATCTGGAACAGCGCGCCGCAACTGGCCGATATTCCGATCATCAGCACCCAGACACTCATACCCGCGGGCGCCCGCGCGGTCATCCTTGCCCCGCACCCTGGCGACGAAGTCGGCGCCTGCGGTGGGTTGCTCCAGTTGTTGAGCAACCTGGGCCAACCGATGTTGCTGATCTCGGTCACCGACGGCAGCCTGAGCCATCCGGGCTCGCCACTGTGGTCTGATGAGCGGCTGCGCACGTTTCGCCCGCATCCCCAGGAGAGCGTGGACGCCCTGCATCGCCTGGGCGTGCCTTCCAATGGCCTGCAGTGGGTCCGCGGAGGGTTCCCGGAAAAGGGCCTCGCCGAACATGAAGCCCAACTGACCGCGTTCATCGGCCATTACCTCAAACCTGGCGACGTGGTGTTCAGCACTTGGCGCCTGGACGGCGACAGCGACCACGACACGGTCGGCCGCGCTGGAGCCTTGGCCGCTGAAACCGTCGGAGCGGTGTTCAACGAACTGCCCGTATGGGCCTGGCACTGGCCGGTTCGTGAGCAGAACAGGATCCCCTGGCATCGGGCGCGCAAATTACGGCTGGACGTGTGGACCACCGCCCGCAAGCGTCACGCCATGCACGCCTATGCCAGCCAGCTCGGCAGCGAGCCCACCAACTGCATCGCACCGCTGGTGCCGAGGGTCATTCTCGATCGCATGGGCATGCCGTACGAAATTGTATTTATCTGACCCCAGCCCTGTGGGAGCGAGCTTGCTCGCGATAGCGGCCCAGCCAACATCTCGTCAAGCTGACCTACTGCTATCGCGAGCAGGCTCGCCCCCACATTTTTCGGCCTTGAAGTTTTGTCCGGCAAGAATTCCGGAACTGCCGCAGTCGCCATGAGTCGCATGAACAGAGACGTCTGACTCAGGAGTGAACGTGACTCGCGATCCCCACTGGCGGGTCGAAGAATCAGTGCCGCTGGACGCACCCGCGGCGATTCATCGACTGCGTGTTCTCACGGTGAATACCCATAAAGGCTTTACAGCCCTCAATCGTCGTTTCATTTTGCCGGAGCTGCGCGAAGCGGTGCGCGCCACAGGTGCCGACCTGGTTTTCCTTCAGGAGGTGCTTGGTGAACATGATCGACATGCCCTGCGCTACGACAACTGGCCCCAGACCTCGCAATACGAATTTCTCGCCGACAGCATGTGGAGCGACTTCGCCTACGGCCGGAACGCGGTGTACCCCGACGGACATCACGGCAACGCGCTGCTTTCCAAATACCCGATCCGCCAGTTCCGCAACCTCGACGTGTCAATCACCGGTCCCGAACGGCGCGGGTTGCTGCATTGTGTGCTGGACGTGCCGGGCCATGCCGAAGTCCACGGGATCTGCGTGCATCTGAGCCTGCTGGAAAGCCATCGCCAATTGCAGCTCAAGCTGCTCTGCAAATTGCTTGACTCTCTTCCCGAGGACGCTCCGGTGATCATCGCCGGGGATTTCAACGACTGGCAATTGCGCGGCAACACCACGCTTGCCCGTCGCCAGTACCTGCACGAGGCCTTTGAACACCATCACGGGCGTCCTGCCCGGACCTACCCCGCCCGCTTCCCCCTGCTACGCCTGGACCGCATTTACCTGCGCAACGCCACCAGCCACGCCCCGCAGATCCTCGGCAACAAGCCCTGGACGCACTTGAGCGATCACCTGCCGTTGGCGGTGGAAGTGCATCTGTAGCCCCTGATTCGGGTAAACCGACCTGTAAGATCTGACAGTAGCGACGCCTTTGATTCGTTGCTAGCGTGCCTTTCCATACAGCGAGCGTTGCCGGGTCCTGTGTGCCATCTGTCGTGCAACCCATGCTGAAACAGGCATGCCATGGATGCCCATGCAGAGGGATAGCACATGATTCGGCGCGATCGGCATATCAATCGTCTGTTCAACGCCTTGTGGGTAGCGGCTCCGTTCCTGCTTCCTGCCTCATCAGCGATGGCGGCTTGCACATTGTCACCCACGGCAGGCGACGACACTTACGTGTGCGACAGTGGCACGAGTGCAACCGGGCTTACGGATCTGTCGGGCAACAACAACCTGACGGTCTCAGGCAGTGGCCTCGTTCAGGGTGACGTCGTGTTCGATGCCGGAACCGACCGCATCGAAATCAACGCCAACGGTGTCATCGATGGCGACGTCGAGCAAGGCTCGCAAGCCGACGCGTTTGAAATGAATGGCGGCCGGATTCTATCGATCTCCCAAGGCGATGGCCTCGATACGTTCCTGATGACTGGCGGCACCATCGTCGACGCGTTCGAAGATGGCGACATCGCCCAGATGACCGGCGGCACCATCGGCAGGGTCGACATGAAGCTCGATGACAACGTCTTCGACATGTCAGGTGGGGAAATCATCGGCAACCTCGTCACTGGCTTCGGCAGGGACACCATCATCCTGTCCGAAGGACGCATCGGCGGTAATGTCAGCGTCAGCGGTGGCAACGACAACGTGACCGTCAGTGGCGGGGAAATCGGCGGCGAGGTCCGGACCAGTGCCGGCGACGATCGATTCCAATGGAGCGGCGGCACCATCCGCTCAGCCATCCTGATGGGCGACGGCATCGACACCGCTCTGTTGCAGAACCTCACCGAGGCGGGACTCGCCCCCACGCCCAGCCTGGACGGAGGCTTGGGCCAGGACAACCTGACCTTCGAGGGCAGCACGTCCAGTACCGGAGCCCGCTATGACAACTGGGAAACCGTCAGCCTGACCCAAGACTCGCGCCTGGACTTGGGCGACACGCTGCTGCTGGGCGACAACGCCACCGGCACGGGTGTGTTCAACATCGACAGCAGCAGCGTATTGACCTCGACCCAAGGCGTCATCGCGCCGTTTACTTCAGGTCAGATGACCACGCTCAACAATGCCGGAGCAATTGATCTCGCCGACGGCAACACCCGCACCAATGACACCCTCACCGTGCAAGGCAATTACGCCGGCAATGGCGGCCAGCTACGCCTGCAAACGGTGCTTGGGGCCGATGATTCGCCCAGTGACAAACTGGTGGTCAACGGTGGCACCCTGACAGGCGGCACCGCCATCACCGTCACGAATCTGGGTGGCGCCGGCGGCCTGACTACCCAGGACGGCATCGAACTGGTCCAGGCCCAGAGCGGAGCCGTCAGTGATAGCAGCGCCTTTTCACTGGCGCAATCCGTCTCGGCCGGTGCATTCGACTATCGCCTGTTCAAGGGCGGCGTGGCCGGCAACGCCAACAACTGGTACCTGCGCTCCACGGTAGTGGCGGGCCCGGTCGCAGCGCCCAGCCCGACGCTGCCGCCGCTGCCGGCCGCCGTGCCGGGCGCTGCGCCGATTCCCTTGTACCGCCCCGAAGTCCCTACCTGGTCAGTACTGCCCCCAGCCGCCGCGCAATTGACGCTGATGGCCCTGGGTACGTTTCACGATCGGCAAGGCGACCAGCGCCTGCTGTCGGAAACCGGCGCGTTCGGCGCGGGTTGGGGCCGGGCCTACGGCAAAGACCTCGATCAAACCTGGGCCGGCACGGTAACGCCCCGGTTCGACGGTTCCATCAAGGGTTTCCAGGTCGGCCATGACTTGTACGCCGCCCCAACGTCCGACGATCGGACCCAGCGTATCGGTTTTTTTGTCGGCCACACCGAACTGAACGGCAACGTTGACGGCTTCAACCTCGGGTTCCAAGGCCGGCGCGCTGGCAAGATCGAGCTCGATGGCGACAGCTATGGCCTTTACTGGACCCTCATCGACCGCTCGGGTGGCTACGTCGATGCGGTGGTCATGGGCACCCGCCTGAATGGCGATAACCGCTCCGAACGTGGCGTCAAAATCGACAATCGCGGGCACGCCTTGACCCTATCGGCGGAGGCCGGCTATCCGTTTGCGGTAGCTCGCGACTGGGTCTTCGAACCCCAGGCCCAGATCATCCATCAGAAGATCAGCCTGGACAGCCAGGACGATGGGATTTCAAAGGTCGAATTCGACTCCGACAGCGCCTGGACTGGCCGCCTAGGCGCCCGGCTCAAGGGCAGCTATCAAGTCAGCGGCTTGCCGGTGGAGCCCTATCTGCGAGCCAATATCTGGCACACCTTTTCCGGCACCGACACGGTGACATTCGACGACACCCAACGGATCGAGACCGAACAACGCGCCTCCACGGCGGACCTGGGCGTTGGCTTGGTCGTGAGCCTGGCGTCTAGCGTCAGCGCCTATGCCGGCGTGGACTACAGCAATAACCTGGACAGCAACCAGCAACGCGGCGTGGCGGGCAATGTGGGCGTGAGAATCAGTTGGTGAGGCGCAGACGACGATGAATTGACGCCTAAATAGGATCGTTTTTATCCGCGTGAAATCATTGGGTTAGCGCTCCATGATTTCACTATGCCATTTGTCGGCCAATTTCTTGACGCAACCGCTTTGGTCTTCTTGAATACAACGTACTACCCCCGGAAACACAGTCAGGGGCAGGCCTCTGGAACCCCGCCATCGCGGGTCGCCAGAGGTTTGCCTCATCCATTCGGTCGCCCCTCATTCGGGGTAGGAGAGACGCCCTAAGCGAGAAATGCATGCGATTGCAAGGCAGACCCCCATGAAAACTTCCCCCCGCCCGCAGGAACTCAAAACCACCCTCTGCACCGTCTCGACCTCCCTGTTGCTGTGTTCGTCGATGCAAGTGCTGGCCGAACTGGAAGACCCTCTCACTGCCCCCTGGTACGACCGAACACCCGCCGACCACCCAACGGGCAACGACCCCGCGTCGGGCAAAAGTCCCGCGCTCTTCACGCTTCGCAACAACAATGGCCATACCCAGCGCGTCGGTTTGATCAGCGGCCAGAGCCGGATCACAGCCAATGGCAGCGCAATGCTGGTCGCGCCGGCTCTCGCCAAGCCGGGCCAGGAGACCCTGAGCCTGGAGGGGCAGAATCTTGGAGCCTACTGGAGCCTGACCGGCCCCGCGGGCTGGCACGTGGACCTGAGTGCCAGCGGGGGGCGGGTCAACGGTTTCAGCCTGAACGAACAGGGTCAACGTCAAGCCACCGAGGGCAGCGCCGTCACGCTGTCGGTCGAAGGCGGCTTCCCCATCGGCATCAGCGAAAACTGGGTGGTCGAACCCCAGGCGCAGTTGATCAACCAGCGCATCAGCCTCGATACGCCGAACGGCGAAAATGGCGACAGCAGCGAACTGAGCACTTGGAGCGGTCGCGTCGGCGCCCGGCTCAAAGGTGCCTACCAAGTCAACGGCCTGGGCGTCGAGCCGTACGTGCGCACCAACCTGTGGCACACGGTCCAGAGCGCCGACACCGTCACCCTGGACAAAGTCGACAAGATCAGCAGCAGCCGCAAATCTTCGACCGTCGAAGTCGGCCTGGGCCTGGTTGCCCGGGTCACCCCAGTGGTGAGCCTGTATGTCAGCGCCGACTACAGCAGTGACGTCGACGACAACGACCTCAACGGCGTCATCGCCAGCCTGGGCGTGCGGATGCGTTGGTAAACACCGGCTTCATGCATTCAACGCAATGGTGGCAGGGGCGTCGGCAGGACAGCCGCACGCCCTTGCCACTTCGAAATCACCTTCATTAAGGCGTATAACGCTAGAAGCGCCGCAGACTGTCAGCCCATGGCTCATTTCATTGATGGAGTAACGATATGACCACCGCCACCCTGCTCTCCCATTTATTTCCCAGCGCCGCGGATATCCCAGAGGCCTACCGTCTCGGTGATCCCGTCGAACAACGGGAATACCTGGTCGATGGCGTCTTGAGAACCTGGCAAGGACCACTGGCCACCGTGCGCAGCCCGGTTTACCTGGCCGGCCCGAACGGCGATGAACAAGTGATCCTCGGCAGCACGCCGCTGCTGGACGCCGAGACGGCGCTCACCGCGCTTGACGCCGCCGTACGGGCCTATGATCGCGGCCAAGGCACATGGCCGACGATGCGCGTCGCCGAACGCATCCGCCATGTCGAGAGCTTCCTGGCGCGCATGCGTGAACGACGTGAAGCAGTGGTCAAGCTGCTGATGTGGGAAATCGGCAAAAATCTCAAGGACTCCCAAAAGGAATTCGACCGGACCTGCGACTATATCGTCGACACTATCAACGCCCTCAAGGAGCTGGATCGTCGTTCCAGCCGCTTCGAGCTGGAACAGGACACGCTGGGGCAGATCCGCCGCGTGCCCCTCGGCGTCGCCCTCTGCATGGGCCCGTACAACTATCCGCTGAACGAAACCTTCACCACGCTGATTCCCGCGCTGATCATGGGCAACACCGTGGTCTTCAAGCCGGCCAAGCTCGGCGTGCTGCTGATACGTCCGCTGCTGGAAGCCTTTCGCGACAGCTTTCCTGCGGGCGTCATCAATGTGATCTACGGCAGCGGCCGAGAGACCGTCAGCGCACTGATGGCCAGCGGCAAGATCGACATATTTGCCTTCATCGGCACCAATAAGGCTGCCAGCGACCTCAAGAAACTCCACCCGCGCCCGCATCGCCTGCGCGCCGCCCTGGGGCTGGATGCAAAAAACCCCGGCCTGGTGTTACGCGATGTCGACCTGGACAATGCCGTCAGCGAAGCGCTCACCGGTTCGCTTTCTTTCAATGGGCAGCGGTGCACGGCTCTGAAGATCCTGTTCGTTCATGAAGACGTCGCCCCGGCGTTCATCGAGAAATTCAATGCCAAACTCGCCGCGCTGAAACCCGGCATGCCTTGGGAAGATGGCGTGGCGCTGACGCCACTGCCCGAAGCCGGCAAGGTCGATTATTTGCACGCCCTGGTGGCCGATGCCATCGCCAAGGGTGCGGGGGTGATGAACCAGCACGGTGGCGAATCCCGGGCTTCGTTCTTCTATCCGGCGGTTCTATACCCGGTGAACACAGCGATGCGTGTGTATCACGAAGAACAGTTCGGCCCCGTCGTGCCCATCGTGCCGTACCGTGACCTGAACACCGTGGTCGATTACGTGCTCGAATCCGACTTCGGCCAGCAACTGAGTATCTTCGGCACCCACCCAGCTGAAGTCGGCAAGCTGGTGGACACCTTCGCCAACCAGGTCGGGCGCATCAACATCAACGCCCAGTGCCAACGCGGCCCAGACACCTTCCCTTTCAACGGCCGGAAAAATTCCGCCGAAGGCACATTGTCGGTCCATGATGCGCTACGCACTTTTTCGATCCGTACGCTGGTGGCAACCAAATTCCAGGAGAGCAACAAGGCGCTTATCAGCGACATCATCCGTGAGCGGGATTCGAATTTCCTGACCACCGACTACATTTTCTGAGACCGCTCGCTGGTTACGACAGGGCCGGGCGCCGCCATTTGACGCCCCAGCCCTGTTGCATGCCGGCAGCAGCCAGCAGGATCGCCGCCACCCCCAGCCACTGAAGCGGTTCGAGGCGATGACCGAAGGCGAACCAGTCGACGAAGATCGCCGCGATCGGATAGATAAAGGACAGCGCGCCGGTCACGGCTGTCGGCAACCGCTGGATCGCGCTGTATAGCAGCACGTACATGATACCGGTGTGAATCATGCCGAGGGTCAGCAGGCTGGCCCAGGCCTCGGGTTGCTGCGGCAACGTCGAGAGATTCGCCCATGGCGCCAACAGCAGTATCCCGGTGCTGACCTGGATCAGCGCGATCAAATGGGGTGGCGTGCCGCTGAGCCGCTTGATGATCAACGCCGCAATGGCGTACAGCAAAGCCGCACCCAACGCCAGGGCGATGCCCGCCAGATAGTCCTCGCCACCCTGCCCTTGTTCGCCATGGGCGCTGACGATCGCCAGCATCCCAAGGAACGAAACCGCGAGCCAGAAGAGCTTTTGCGCGGTGATCTTTTCGCCCAGGAACAACGCCGCCAGCCCGACCAGCATGAACGGTTGGACGTTGTACACCGCCGTACCGATCGCAATCGAAGCGCGGGAATAGGAAGCGAACAGCAATACCCAATTGCCCACGATTGCCACGCCGCTGAGTACCGCCAGCAGGAACGTTGTGCGCGTCAGCACATCCCGACGCAGGAAACCAAATCCCGCGCAAATCAGCAGCAGCGTGACGGTGCCAAATACGCAACGCCAGAACACCACATCCAGTACGGGCAGGCCCGCCACCAGTACAAACCAACCTATGGTTCCGGAAATCAGCATGGCGGCGGTCATTTCGAGCGAACCGCGGCGTAGGGTCTTGTCCATCTTCAGGCTCCTTCGGTAAGTGGCTACAGTATGCCGAGCCGCCGGGCCGCTTCTCCATGGCCTGAAAAAGGCTAAACTGGTTTTTGACCTTTTTTATAAAGGCCATTTTGACCATTTACCTAACGGAGCCGTTATGACTGACGACATCGACCAGATCCTCATCAAGGCGCTGATGGAAGATTCCCGACGCTCGCTCAAGGCTTTGGCGAACCTGAGCGGCCTGTCGTCCCCCAGCGTTGCCGAACGCCTGCGTAGACTCGAGGAGCGTGGCGTGCTCAGGGGCTATACCGTTGAAGTCGATCCGAAGTGTTTTGGTTATCAACTCCAGGCCATCGTGCGCATTCGCCCATTGCCAGGGCAGTTGCAAGAGGTGGAGCGGCAGATCCAGGCCATTGGCGAGTTCACTGAATGCGACAAGGTGACTGGCGAGGATTGTTTCATCGCGCGGCTGCATGTGCGGTCGATGGAACAGTTGGATGTTTTGTTGGATAAGTTGAATGTTCTTGCAGAAACCAATACGGCTATTGTCAAGAAGACGCCGGTGAAGCGGCGGTTGCCTCCGATGGGGTGAGAGCCGTTGATGGACGCCGACCTGGTGCAAGCCCCAGACAAAAAAAAGGCGCCTTTCCTTCAGGAAAAGCGCCGTTTCTCAAATCAACAGCTCAAGCCGGACACTCCGGCAATATCAGTCATCACGTCCCATCAACCCAAACAGCTGCAGCAAGCTGACAAACAGGTTGTAGATCGACACATACAGGCTGATGGTCGCCATGATGTAGTTACGCTCGCCGCCATGGATGATGGCGCTGGTCTGGTACAGGATGCAGACCGACGAGAACAGCACGAAGCCGGCGCTGATCGCCAGTTGCAGGCCGCTGATCTGGAAGAAGAAGCTAGCCACCACCGCACCCAGCAACACGAAGAAACCGGCGGTGATGAAACCACTCAGGAAGCTCATGTCCTTGCGGGAGATCAGTACGTACGCCGACAGGCCACCGAACACCAACGCGGTCATTGCGAAGGCCGAACTGACCACTTCTGCGCCGCCCTGCATGCCCAGGTAACGGTTGAGGATAGGGCCGAGCAGGAACCCCATGAACCCGGTCAGGGCGAAGGCCGAAACCAGGCCCCAGGCCGAATCGCGGAGCTTGTTGGTAAGGAAAAACAGGCCGTAGAAACCGATCAGCACGACAAAGATGTTCGGGTAACCGACGCGCATCTGTTGTGCGACGAAGGCCATCACACCGCTGAAAGCGAGCGTGAGTGCCAGCAGGCCATAAGTGTTGCGCAGGACGCGGCTAACTTCTAGCTGCTCAGCCTGCACGCTGTTGTTCACTGCGTAATCCTGTTCGCGCATGGCGACACTCCTCCGGTTTTGAAACATTCAGTGGCAAGGATCATAACAGACGCTCTGTAACAAGCTACGTGGAGAGTTTGACAGTGTGTTTCATTCGGGTATTATGGCGCCCGCAACGCAATACGGAGGTGTGGCCGAGTGGTTTAAGGCAACGGTCTTGAAAACCGTCGACTGTAACAGGTCCATGAGTTCGAATCCCATCGCCTCCGCCATCTTCTACGTTAAAGCCCTGACTTGTCAGGGCTTTTTCGTGTCTGGCGTTTGAAAAAACAGTGACGGTCTTCACAAAGGAAACAGTGCATGCCATCCCCTAGCCTACTCAAGGAAAGTAAAGTGCCCCGTAAAACAATCGGTTCGATCGCTGCTGCAATTGTCGGCGTGGTCCTGTTATGCGTGTTCTTCGGAAGTTGGTACACGGTTGATGAAACCGAGCGCGGCGTGCTCCTGCGCAATGGCGCGCTGGTCGGGGTGGTTGAGCCGGGGCTGTCGTTCAAGACGCCATTTATCGAATCGGTACGCCTGATCAGCACGCAGAGCCAGGTTACCTCCTACGACGACTTGCAGGCCTACAGCAAAGACCAGCAATCGGCCGAGCTCAAAGTGTCGGTGTCGTGGCACATCGCGCCTTCCGACGTGGCGAAGGTCTATACCCAGTTCAAGGATCTGGAAGGCATCCGCGACCGGATGATCAGCCGGCAGGTGCCGACGCAGGTGGAGAATGTGTTCGGCAAGTTCAACGCCGTGGCCGCCGTGCAGAACCGCGTCCAACTGGTCAACGATATCTCCGCTGCGATCAAATCGACGATTACCGGGCCGGTGATCATCGACAGCGTCCAGGTTGAAAACATCGATTTCAGCGATGCCTACGAAAAGGCCATCGAAGCGCGCATGGCCGCCGAGGTCCAGGTCAAGACCCGTGAGCAGCAGCTCGCCACCGAACAGGTCCAGGCGCAGATTCGGGTGACCCAGGCCCAGGCGGAAGCCGATTCGCAAGTGGCCCAGGCCAAGGCCGATGCCCTGGCAACGGAACTGCGTGGCAAGGCTGAAGCCGAGGCGATCAAGGCCCGCGCCCAGGCGCTGGCCAGCAACCAGAACCTGGTGGAGCTGACCAAGGCCGAGCGCTGGAACGGTGAGTTGCCCACCACCATGCTGCCGAACAGCGCGCTGCCTTTTATCGATTTGAAGTAACCTCCCTCGGCGCGGTCGATTCCGGCCGCGCCATTTTCCCGTGCAGCGTCTGGACAGATACGTCGACGCCGGTGGTTGACGCTACACTTGCTTCACTGATGACCAGACGTTCACCGTTAGCAGGGAGCTCACCGTGTACCCAGGCAAACAAACAACGCAACTCCCCTCCTGTATCCCATTCTCCGCCCGTCATCCCGATAATTGCTCACACTCGCCAGGTCCGGTTTCGGCATCCGTTCCGCGCAGGAGAAACCTGTGACCATTCTGATCAATAAATACAAGTGGCCCGTCCTGTTGGCCGCGGCGCTTGTTGTCTTTTCCGCATTGATCTTCTTTTTAATAAAATCCTATACATACGACTCAGCGACCTATTTCGAATCACGGGACTTCATTCGCCAACTCAAGCAAGCCGACGCCAACTGGAACGTAAAAATCCTCAGGAAGAAAATCGGCGTCAACAATAACCTGTCACTCACCCCACCGCCCGAAGCGCAGACTCGCTGGGAGCAATTGGAGCGTTTGAACAGTTCCGGCCCGCTGGCGGCGCTCTGGGCGTCAAGGCGCCAGGGATACGTGGATGCGGTCAAGAACAAGAATCTGCTGGTCGAGCAGTTCGAGCAGCACAACGCCACGCTGCGGGCGTCCCTGGATGAGTTGCCGACGGTTGAAGACGAAATACAAAACCTGTTGCAGGAGATGAAGGCGAACGGCGAGATCGCGCGCCTGACCGCGGCCTCGAATGTCCTGGACCTGGCGTTGACCACCCTGGAGTTCGCCCTTTACGTCACGGCGGATAAAGAACGGGAAGTGCGGGACCAGTTAAGCGAACTCGAACATCAGATTGACCAACTGCCTGCCCTCTATCGGCCGGCGTTTGTGTCACTGATACACCACGTCAAGACCATCATCCACGAACAGCCCCAGGTCAACGACCTGCTGGACCGCATCAGCGTCATCCCAGTGGCCCAGGAGCTGGACAGCATCAACGAGCTGTTGAACGAAACGCAGCGCAGGACCGCCGCCACGGACCGTAAGTACCATATATACCTGGCGGTGTGCGCCGGCCTGATGGCGCTTTTGATGATCTATCTGGCCGTACGGCTGGTGCGCAGTTATTCAGTCATCAACCAGATCAACCATGAGCTGCAAACTTCCAATGACAAACTGGAAGAACGCGTCCAGGAACGCACTCGCGAGTTGAAGGAGGCCGAACGGGAGTTGGTGGATGCCGCTCGCATGGCAGGCATGGCCGAGATTGCAACGAACGTGTTACACAACGTCGGCAATGTCCTCAACAGCGTGAATATTTCCGCGGACCTGGTCACTCGCAAGTTGAAAAACAGCAAGACGCAAGGGTTGGGCAAAGCCGTGAAAATGATGAACGAACATGCCGACGACCTGGGTCATTTCATCACCGAGGACGAAAAAGGCAAGTTGTTGCCCCGCTACTTCAATGAACTGGTGGACTCTGTTGCAGGCGAACAAGCACTGCTCATCGAAGAACTGGCGCAGTTGACCAAAAGCATCGATCACATCAAGGACATCGTCACTACCCAACAAACCTACGCCGGGGCTGCGAGGCTGATCGAGCCGCTGAACGTCGCCGATCTGTTCGAGGATGCCCTGCGCATGAATTCAGGGGCGCTGAGCCGGCATCATGTCACCGTGATCAAGGATTACCAGGACGCTCCCGTGATTCTCGGCGACAAGCACCGGCTGCTGCTGATCCTGATCAACCTGATCAGCAATGCCAAGTTCGCCATGTCCAGCGTTGAGCACCCACGGGAGATGACCCTGGGAATCCGCATCGTCGACCAGACGACGTTATGCGTCAGCGTCAAGGACCGTGGCGAAGGGATTTCCAAGGAAAACCAGGCGAGGATCTTCAATCATGGCTTCACGACCCGCAAGGACGGCCATGGCTTTGGCCTGCACAGTTGCGCCCTAGCGGCAGTCGAAATGAACGGCCGTCTCTTGGCCTACAGTGACGGACCGGGGCACGGCGCCCTGTTTACCCTAGAACTGCCCCTGGAGCTGGCAGCCTCATGACCCGCTTTGACTGCGCGGCTGGCATCCGTGCCTGCGCGCAGTCAACAGAACGCGGCCCTACTTGACGTTCCCGGACGGGGCGTTACGGCGTCTCCTGGCGGGTAATGCGGCGGCGTAGGCCAGCGCTTCCTCCCGTGAGGCGAAGGAACCCAGCCGATCAGCCTGGGTACAGACTCGCCAAGGGCCGCTGTTGACGCTCAGTACGTCATAGCCATTGATGTGCATTTTCGTCAGCATCGCAGTACTCATGGTGATCACCTCCTGCAAAGTACCGAGTTACGCTGCCTACCATACTCCCGGTTCACCCGTCGGTGCCTACCGGGCGTCGCGACAGTTCATCGTCCATGCAATTCAATGGGAGTCCGAATCCCACAGCCAATCCCATAAACCGGGCAGATGCACGGGCTGGGACGTGTCGCGAACCGTGCGAGCCAGCGCCGCTCGTTCCAGGGCGCGGCTGTCGTCGTAGAACGGCTTCGCATCGGTCCTGAGCCCGGTCTCCCTGGCACTGTCCAAAAGGATCTGTAGGTATTCACGGGCGTGGCGGGCGGTATATCGGTTGAGGTCGTGGAAGGTCACGACGACCGGTATCACACCGTCCACTGTGGGCAATTGACCATCCGCGATGCGCTCGCGGACCTCGGAGAGCTGGCGCGTGAGGCTCATCCGCCGTCGTGGGCTCACGGTAATGCCCCAAACCTTGCCATCATTGGCGCTCAAGTCAGTCAGCAATACGTGCATACCGTGTCGTTGATAAGCGGCAAACGTGCGCTTGTCGAAACTCCAGAATGGCGGTCGTACCAGGTTTGGCGATGCGCCTGTGATCACAGCGATATCGTTGGCGCCATTGAACAGGGACTGCTCCAACTCATCCGGATCCAGGAATCGATGATTGGTATGCCAATAGGTAGCCGTGTGGAATCCCAATAAGTGTCCGTTCGCATGCTCACGACGCATGAGCGAGCGGCCGATTTCGCTGCCACCGGCCCGTGGCGCTCGGGTCTGGACGAAAAAAACCGCCTTGATCCCAGGCTGCACCGGATTACGGTCCAATGCGTCCAGCACGTCGGCGCTCGGATTCCAGAAAGACGATGCGCTAGGCCCATCATCGAATGTCAGCAGGAAACGGATCGGGGCCTGGACGCGCAGGCGTTCCTCGGTTTGCGGGGTCAATTCGATGGGCGGGCCGATGCAGCCCGACAAGTGCAGGGCAAACAGCGCCACGACCAGCGCCCTGGCGAAATTGTTCATGTCTTGCCTTTATTCAGTGCCACGTTACGTCGCCTTTGATCCTTGGCACCGGTGCTTTCAAGCTCACCTTGGAGAAGGTTACCCGGGTTTGGTTCCGCACCGTGAGCACGGTGTTCAGCAACCCTCGACACTCTCCCTGTAGACCCCATTCTTGACCGTCCGGAAATCCAATGGAATTTTCCGAACGCCTCCGTATCCATCCGTATAGGATCAATTAGGGAGGATTTATGGGCGGTCCATCGCTTTACATCATCGACTACATGCTCCATGGCGAGCCCAAGTCTTTCATCATTCGCGCCGAAGTGATGAATAACTCCGAAGCTTGGCATTGGGCCAGTTGCGACGCGGGTGTTGGGCGCATCCCCAAATTCGGCAGGGAGAAGGTCAAGCGGGTTTCAAAACCCATGGCAGAAAAATATGGCATTACCGATGTGCGCTGGCGAGCCTCCGTCGCGCCATCCTGGGTCAAGGAGTCTGGCTGAACAAGACATGAAAGGGTCCGGCGCACCGACTGTCCAGTCGTGCGCCGGATATCCAACGCCGCAGAAATATCTCAACTACCCTTATTGCAGCCTTACCCGTCCATAGCGATGGGTTTCGTGCTGCCTCATCCAACGTTGAATGGAGGTGTGACATGTCCGAAAAAGAGTCCATCACCACCCTGCTCACTTTATTGGAATCGCGCCAGGCGGGGCTGACCGCGGCCTGTAAGGAAATTGCCGACTGGGTCGACCATCAGGGCGGCCATCCCGCTGCAGTGCGCATCCGCGATCGGCTCAACGATATCGAAAAGGATGCCCCGTCGATCCAGAGCGCCCTCTCTTCACTCAAACCTGTGGAACGTCCGTTGCCAAGATTTCGCTAATAGGTTTCGCTATATGTTTCGTTGATGGAAAGCTTCGTCAACGACGCTTGCCGCACCGGTTTCCCTGAGCTCCACCGGTTGTAAACCCGATGGAACGACGGCGTACGTTTGCACCTCGATATTGATAGGTATCGATGCAAGAGCCGTCATAAGGGAGAACCAACATGAATGCCAGAGTCCTGCTGCTGATTGCCTGTGCCTGCCCCGCCATCGTCATGGCGCAGGGTTGCGAGGTCCTTACCCGATCCCAAAGCCAGGCGGTACAGGAAATCGAAACCCGCAGTTGCTATGAGTACAAGGGCGTCCCCTCGGAGGCCATCGGCTGGTCCTGCAGCAACGAAAGCAAAGGGACCCTGAGCACTCAAAAGAAACCCGTCGAGCGTTGCGCCGAGGGCTACGTGGCAACGTGTCAGGCAAGACTGACTCAGGAAGCCCTGGCCAATCCCCATTCCACCAGCAAGGATCGCAGCGGCGGCTCGGCGAATATCCCGGACAACGCCCAAGTCACCTGGTACTACTACGACGCGCAACAAGTGCAGCAAGCACAAAAGGATTGCGAAACCACCGGCGGCCAATGGAAGAACCGCTGACCGGGTGGTTCGCATCACATGGCGTCAGCCCTTGCTGTGTTCTGGGGAAGAAGGCGGGTTCTTGACGCCTCGTGGCCCGGCCACGCCCCAGATGATCAAGCCCAAGACAGGCAAGATAATCAGCAACAGCGCCCAGCCCGCCTTGGTACCGGCCGACTTGTCGCTGCGAAAGACGCTGACGATCGCCCACAAGTCCACAAGCAACAGCAACACCGCTACGGCGATCCAGAAATAACTGGCTAGTTCAGACATGGCCTCAATCCTCTTGTCGGTCTATGGATTAGGCATGGCCGCGCCAACTCCGTTCAAAGAATCTGACTTGCTGTTACGGTTGACGATCGTGCAGCTACAAGCGCTCGTTGAGGTAGGCGACCCATTGCTCATAGGCCTCGTGCTGACGCCGGACCGCCTCGTCCCAGGCGGTTCCCGACATTTGACGGACACAGATAAGCGCCATCATCTCCGACGTTGCTGCGTCGAGCTCAACCAGAAGCTCGTGGGATCTGACTTTGAAGTCTTCAACGGTGGTCATCATTCCTCGCTCCCCCCATCGGGGCCGGCTCGTCCACCCAACATTGATGCGTTTTTCCGGCGCTGATTCATTTTTGGCGATGATCGGTCGTCGACAACGGCCCTGCCTCGACGTTTTCCAACCGTCCGCGAAATAAACGAAGCCTTTTCCATGGGGGCGCGATCCCATGGACAGAAACGAAACATTTCGTTTTTTGAACGCCGAAATGGCGCGAGGCTCAAATATTGCAGTTATATTGCATTTTAATGACAGTCGGAATTGGACCAGGTATGAAGATTCGAGCGACCGTCATCTGCGAAGAAGACCGCCACATCCTGCTGGTACGTAAGCCCAAGAGCCGCTGGGCGTTGCCTGGCGGAACTGTCGAGCGCGGCGAAACCCACGCCGACGCCGCCCTAAGGGAACTGGCGGAAGAAACGGGGCTGAGCGCCGAAAGCCTGCTTTACCTGATGCGGATCAATGACGGCGGTACCGAGCATCACGTGTTCGAGGCGGCGGTCAACGATTCGACGGCCGCCAGGCCACAGAATGAGATCAGCGACTGTGTATGGCACCCGTTGGACGCCATTGCGCAGTTGCAGATGAAAAAAGGGATGCGGGAAATATTGGAAGCGTTTCGGCGCAGGCTGTAGACCGCTTAAAACCTGACGAACAATTTTTACGGACCAGAAACAAACAAGGTTTGCATTAGCTTTCGCTCGCAAACCCTTGATATTAGATGGTGCCCGAAGCCGGAATCGAACCGGCACGCCCTTACGAGCGGGGGATTTTAAGTCCCATGCGTCTACCAGTTTCGCCATTCGGGCGGTAGCGCGGTCAAGCCATGTGACACTGTCGGATAGGCATCCCACAGGATCGAGGCTGGTGCAACAGAGGGGGAAATATATACATCCCTCCTGGGTGAAGCAAGGCGGCCATTGCCCTTTTCAAGACAAAACCTTTCACCGCCCCCTAAATAAAAAAGCTCCGTAGATCATGAATCTACAGAGCTTTTTAGAAGTGGAGGCCGAAGTCGGAATCGAACCGGCGTAGGTGGATTTGCAATCCACTGCATAACCATTTTGCTATTCGGCCTCAATACGCCTGATGCAATGAAACCGCATCAAACGGATAAAAACTTATCCGGACAAAGCCGCTAATAGCGAGCTATCTCCTTGAAAACATTGAAGTTTTTTACGCCTCGATGCATTCGATGGGCGCAATTATGTACTCATTTGCCTAAGCTGACAACCCCTTGATTTCAAAAAAAATTTGCCTGGCGGTGAGACCTTCGGATGTATTTCCTGGGCAACACGACGGGCCGAAACCTCTGCCAACCGGCTCATCGGGAAACCACTCACACCAACGGAACAACCGCCGTTGCCCTCGGTTCATTCGTTATGTCGTCCCCTGGATCAGCAAGGAGAACCATCATGACTGAACGCCCAAAACTGGTGGCGAGCCGGGCTCCGGTGCCCACCTCATCACGCCCCAATCTTGGCACGCCGGAGCGCCTGGTGTCGCTGGTGGCCGGCTCGTTATTGCTTGCCAATGGTTTGCGCCAGGGCGGTCTAAAGGGCTGGCCGCAGGTGCTGCTCGGCGCGTGCGCTGCCTGGCGAGCCTATTCAGGCACATGCCGGATCAAGCAAGCCCTGACCCACAGCCCTTTCGAACAAACATTCGAACAGGATCGCGATTGGGACGGCAGCAAGGTCATTTCCCGCAGCATCACGGTGGGCAAGCCGAGGGACGAGGTCTACGCGTTCTGCAGCGAACCGGCCAATCTGGGAGCGCTCATGCCATGGGTGGACGCCATCGAACAGACGGGCGAACGAACTTATCGCTGGGTCGCCCATGGCCCGATGGACAAGACGTTGCAGTGTGACCTCGAACACTGCGAACCCAAGGAAGGCCGCAAGCTGCACTGGATTGCCGGTCCGGACCGACGCTTCAAGCATGACATCCAGATGCATTTCAGCGATGCGCCCGCCGGTCGCGGTACGCAGATCAAAGTCATCGTGGCTTGCGAGACGCCTCTCGGCGCGGCCGGCTATGCGCTCGCCGCCGCTATTTCCCGGTTCTCCGACAAGGCCCTGCTCAATGTGCTGCGCAGCATCAAGCAGCAACTGGAAACGGGCGAAGTCAGCACCAACAAGATGCGCGATCCGCATACCAAGGACTTTCTGTTTGTCCACCCGGCTACCCACGCGACGCAAGCTCCAGCCAACGACTCATCCTCTGACAAACCCGAACTCAATGGAGGTACCGTCTGATGCGCGCATTGACTTGGCAAGGCCCTAACAAACTGCAGGTCGAGACGGTGGACGATCCCTCCATCCTGAATCCCCGCGACGCCATCGTGCGGGTGATCCTGTCCTCGGTGTGCGGCTCGGACCTGCATCTGCTGGGCGGCTACGTGCCGACCATGCAGGCCGGCGACATCATTGGGCATGAGTTCATGGGCGAAGTGGTGGAAACCGGCTCGGCTGTCACGCAGAAGAAAGGCGACCGGGTCGTCACAGTGTCGATTGTCGGCTGCGGAGAATGCGAGCATTGCCAGCGTTCGGACTTTTCCTGCTGCGACAACTCCAATCCGAACCCCACCGCCACCGACATCGCCTACGGTCAACCCGCCTGCGGCATCATTGGCTACAGCCATGCGTTCGGTGGTTATGCCGGCAGCCACGCCACCTATATCCGCGTGCCGTTTGCCGACGTCAACCTGTTCACGATCCCCGATGGCGTCAGGGATGAGCAGGCCGTGTTCGTCTCCGATGCGGTGCCCACCGGTTATTTCGCCGCCGACAACGCCGATATCCAACCCGGCGATACGGTGGCGGTCTGGGGTTGCGGCGGGGTTGGGCTGATGGCGATGTCCAGCGCCTACTTGCTAGGCGCAGAACGGGTGATTGCCATCGACCGCTTTGCCGATCGTTTGCGCCTGGCCGAGGAAAAGGCCGGCGCCATCGCCCTCAACTACGAGACCACCGACGTGCATGCCGCCCTGCTGGAACTGACCGGCGGCCGTGGCCCAGATCGCTGCATCGATTGCGTCGGCATGGAGGCCCATGGCACGGAAGTCGATTATTTCTACGACAAGACCAAACAGATGCTACGCCTGCACACCGAGCGCGGGACCGTGCTGCGCCAGTCGATTCGCGCGTGTCGTAAAGGCGGGACGGTGTCGGTGGTCGGGGTGTACGGCGGCTTGCTGGACAAATTCCCGATGGGCGCGATCGTGAACAAGTCACTGACTCTGCGTTCCGGCCAGCAACCGGGACAGCGTTATGTGAAGCGTCTGTTCGAACACATCCAGAACGGTGACCTGGACCCCTCCTATCTGCTAACGCATCCCATGGGCCTGGAGCAATCGGTTGAGGGCTACGCAATGTTCAAGGACAAACGCCAGGATTGCCTACGGGCGGTGTTCCGGCCGGAATAGATCAAACTCCATGGCGAGGGAGCAACTCCCTCGCCACCGGGATTGCAGGGCCTCACCGGACAGTCGCGGCGCGCCGTCATAATCGGTAACATACCGGCCTTTCCCGCAGCCCTCCTGCGCCCTGCCGACTAAGTCCATTCCATGCCTTTCGAACTCAGCGTTGAACTTTCCACCCTCGCGATCCTGGCCGTTGTGGCGTTCATCGCCGGCTTCATCGATGCCATTGCCGGCGGTGGCGGGCTGCTCACCACCCCGGCCCTGTTGACCGCCGGCCTGCCGCCACACTTGGTGCTAGGCACCAACAAGCTCAGCTCGACCTTTGGCTCGGCCACGGCCAGCTTTACCTTTTACAAGCGCAAGCTGTTTCACCCACGGCAGTGGACCCACGCCCTCGTCGGCACGCTGATCGGTGCCCTGGCCGGTGCCGTCGTTGCCCATTACCTGCCCGCCGAGTGGCTGAACAAGATGCTGCCGGTCATTGTCTTTGCCTGCGGCCTCTACTTGCTGTTCGGCGGCACGCCCAAGGCACCGCTGGACAGCAATGCGCCGATCAAGAAGACCTGGCAGTCGCCGCAAGGCTTCGCCCTCGGTTTCTATGACGGCGTGGCCGGCCCGGGCACGGGTGCGTTCTGGACCGTCAGCAGCCTGCTGCTCTACCCCATCGACCTGGTCAAGGCCAGCGGCGTGGCCCGCAGCATGAACTTCGTCAGTAACATCGCGGCGCTGACGGTGTTCATCGTCTCGGGCCAGGTGGACTGGATCATCGGCCTGAGCATGGGCCTGTCGGTGATGGTCGGTGCTTTCTTTGGCGCGCGCACCGCCATCAGCGGCGGCGCGAAGTTCATCCGGCCAGTGTTCATCACCGTGGTGCTGGCCCTGACCGTGCGCCTAGCCTGGCAACACTGGTTCAGCATGGCCTAAGCGCCGCGCCACGTAGAGGTCGATCAGATACCGGGCAATCGAGCGCGAGGCGGGAAGCGGTGGCAGATCGTGGATGCTGAACCACTGCGCGTCTTCGATCTCGTCCTCTTGGGGCACGATGTCGCCGCTGGCGTATTCGGCGTGGAAGCCCAGCATCATCGAATGGGGAAACGGCCAGCACTGGCTGCCCACGTACTGGATGTTCTTCACTTCGATACTGACTTCTTCGCGGACTTCCCGGACGAGGCAGTCCTCGGCCGACTCACCCGGCTCGGCAAATCCTGCCAAGGTGCTGTAGACACCCGAGACAAAACGGGGCGAACGTGCGAGCAGGACTTCATCGCCACGGGTGATCAGTACGATCATGCTTGGTGAGATCCGCGGGTAATGCCGCAGATCGCACGCCTGGCAATGCATCGCCCGCTCGCGCGGCACCTGGCTCATGGGCTGGCCGCAACTGCCGCAAAAGCGGTGTTCCCGGGCCCAGGTCCCGACCTGAGCGGCATAACCCAACACCTTGAACAGCGTGTGATCTTCCTCGAGCATGAACGCGCGCAAGCCTTTCCAGCTGCAACCGGGAATATCCAGGGGGCTGTGCAGTTCCAGCAGGTAGACCGGCTCGCCATCGAAATGGCCGATGCCGTGCTCGGCGAGGATCGACAGGTCTTGGCGCTTGAGCCAGTCGCGAGGAAACAGCGCGCCGTTATCGTCGTACAAAAAACCTTCCGGGCTGCGGGCCACGGCCCAGCCGCCGGGAAGGTCGGTGTCGAGTACTGCGGTGGTCCAGCGTGAAATCATGATCGATCAATCCAGAAATTCGGGTTTCTGTTTGCTCATATGGGCGGCCATGGCCACGCGCAGGTCATTGGATTGCAGCATGGCGGCATTCCACGTGGCGACATATTCCAGGCCGTCGTCGATGCGGTGGTCGCGCATGTAGCTGATCATTTCCTTGGTGCCGGTGATGGCAATCGGCGACTTGGCGGCGATTTCCCGGGCAATGCCCATCACGCCGTCGAGCAGGCTGGCGGTGTCATTGTAGACACGATTGACCAAGCCAATGCTGCGCGCTTCGTCGGCACCGAAGGTGCGCCCCGTATAAGCGAGTTCACGCAGCATGCCGTCCCCGATGATCCGGGGCAAGCGTTGCAATGTCCCAACATCGGCCGCCATGCCGATGTCGATTTCCTTGATGGAGAACTGCGCGTCTTCGGCGGCGTAGCGCATGTCGCAAGCGGAAATCAGGTCGATGGCACCGCCGAGACAATAGCCCTGGACCGCCGCGAGTACCGGTTTGCGGCAGTTGTCCACGGCATTGAACGAGGCTTGCAGCTGCAGGATCTTGCGTCGCAGCACGCGGGCGTTACGGCCCACATCCTTGCCCAGTTCGTTCGCCACGCCAGCCAGCATCATCAGGTCGATGCCTGAAGAAAAGTGCTTGCCGGCACCGCTCAGGACCACCACCCGCACTTCGTCGGTGTCGTCGATCCATTGGAAAATCTCGACGATTTCGCTCCAGAACGCCGCGTTCATGGCGTTGATCTTGTCCGGTCGGTTGATCTGCACATGGGCGATGTTGTCTGCAAGTTCGACGTTGAACGCTTGGTATTGCAACATGGCAGTATCCTTTGACCGGCTGGAAGAGGCCTGAACTATAACAAGCGATCACGACCGGACGTAGGCAGCGCATCGGCCAAAAGCGGGACTGCATCACGCTGCGCAATCTAATGTGGGAGCGAGCCTGCTCGCGAAGGCGGCAGGTCAGTCAACATTTTCATAAGCTGAACCACTGCTTTCGCGGGCAGGCTCGCTCCCACAAGGTCTGGGGCGGGTATCAGTCCGTTGCCGGCTGCTCGGACGCCTCCAACCGCCCATCCCAACCACCGCCCAACGCGGCAATCAACTGCACACTCGCAATCAACCGGCTCTGTTGCAGGCTCAACACGCTGCGCTCGTTGCTCAGAGCTGTAGCCTGGACAGACACCACGTCGAGATAGCCGATCAGCCCTGCCCTGTACTGATTCTGCGTCAGGCGCAGGGACTCGCGGGCGGCGTCGAGGGCTTCCTGGCGCACGCGGGCTTCGTCTTCGAGCACCTTGAGCTGGATCATGTAGTTCTCGACTTCGCGGAAACCGTCGAGCACGGTCTGGCGATAGGTGGCGACCGTCTGATCATACGCCGCCACGCTGCGGTCGACCTCCGCCGAGCGCTGGCCGCCATCGAACAGGGTCATCGCCAGTTGCGGGCCGACCGACCAGAAGCGGTTCGGCACGCTCACCCAGTTATCGTAGGTACTGCTGCTGTAGCCACCGCTCAGGCTCAGGGTCAGGTCCGGGTAATAGGCGGCCTTCGCCACGCCGATGTTGGCGTTCGCCGCCATGACCGAGCGCTCCGCCGATGCGATGTCTGGACGGCGTTCGAGCAGTTGCGACGGCACGGCCACCGGGACTTGCGGCAGCGCTGGGACATCCTGGGTTTCGGCCAGGCTGAATTCGGCCGGCGGCAGACCGATCAGCACGGCAATGGCGTTTTCGAACTGCGCACGCTGCCAGATCAGGTCGATCAGGTCGCCCTGGGTGGTCTTGAGCTGGTTCTGCGCCTGGGCCACCGCATCCTTGCCGGACACCCCGGCGCGGTACTGGTTTTCGGTCATTTTCAGAGAGCGCTGGTAGTTGTCGACGGTGGTCTGCAACAAGCGCTTCTGCTGGTCGATCACCCGCAACTGCAGGTAGTTCTGCACCAGCTCCGATTGCTGGCTCAGACGCATCGCCGCCAGGTCGGCAAAGCTGGCCTGGGCGCTGGCTTCATCGGCCTCCAAGGTACGGCGCAACCTGCCCCACACGTCCGCTTCCCAGCTCACGCCGGCCTGGGCGCTGTAAGTGTCGCGGATGCCGCTGGAGGAACTGCTCAGGCTCGAACTGCTGCTGCCCGTGCCTTGGCTGGAGCGGGTCTTGCCGACCGAAAGGTCGACCGTCGGAAAGAACGCCCCGCGAGCACTGCGCGCCAAAGCCTGGGCCTGACGGTACTGGGCTTCGGCCTGGGCCACGGTCTGGTTGGAGGCGTTGAGCTGTTCCACCAGGTCGTTGAGCCGGGTGTCAGCGTACAGTTCCCACCAGGCGCCACGGGCCAGGGCGTCGCTGGGGTTGGCCTGGCGCCAGCCCTGGGCCTCCTTGTACTGCGACGGCGCGGCGGCTGACGGGCGCTGGTAATCGGGACCGATTGCGCAGGCACTCAGCAGTGCCACGCAGAGCGCCAGGCTCAAGACACGCGAACCACGGGCAGTCGCCAGCGCAGCGACAAGGTTGAACAACGAACGATCGGTCATAGCGGAGTTTCCAGGGCAGCATCAGTGCGCACCCCACGCCAGCGGTTGAAACGATGGCGCAGGTTATCAAGATAGAGGTAGACCACCGGGGTGGTGTAGAGCGTCAGGACCTGGCTGAATACCAACCCGCCGATAATGGTCAGGCCCAGCGGTTGGCGCATTTCCGAGCCTTCGGCGCCACCGAGCAACAGCGGCAGGGCTCCGAGGATCGCGGCCAGCGTGGTCATGAGGATAGGCCGCAGTCGCAACAGGCAAGCGCTGCGGATCGACTCCAACGGCGTTTGGCCGGCGCGCTCCAATTGCAATGCGAGGTCGATCATGAGGATGGCGTTTTTCTTCACGACGCCAATCAGCAGGAACAACCCCAGCAGCGAGATCAGGCTGAACTCGCTGCCCAGGACATAGATCGACAACAACGCGCCCACCCCGGCCGAGGGCAAGGTGGACAGGATGGTCAGCGGGTGGATATAGCTTTCGTACAGCACGCCGAGCACCAGGTACACCGCCAGCAACGCGCCGAGGATCATGAACGGCTGGCTTTTCTGGGTCGCCGCGAACGCGTCGGCGGTGCCGGCCATTTTCGCGATGACATCTTCGGGCATCCCGAGCTTGGCTATCGCCCGCTCGATCGCCGCGGTGCCCTGCTCCACCGTGACGCCTTCGGCCATGTCGAACGAAATACCTTCTGAAGCGAACTGGCCTTCATGGCTGACCCGGTCGTCCTCCAGGCTGTTTTCATAATGGGCAATCGCCGACAGCGGGACCCGCGCGCCATCGGTGGTAATCACCTGGACCTGCTCGAGCGTATTCGGGTCCTGGGCATATTTGGGATTGACCTCCATGACCACCTGATACTGGTTCAGGCTGTCGTAGATGGTCGAGATCTGCCGCTGGCTATAGGCGTTGTTCAGTACCGAGGTGACCATGTCCATGTCGATGCCCAGGCGCTTGGCCTGGTCGCGGTCCACGATCAGCGTCACCTGCTGCGCCCCGCCACCGTCGCGGGCGTCGATGGCGGTCAGTTCCGGCAAGGCGCGGAAGGCGGCGACGACCTTGGGATACCAGATGCGCAGCGACGCCAGGTCGGCGCTCTGGAGGATGTAGGAATACTGCGACGTGGTCTGCTCGCGACCGCCACCGAATTGCAGGTCCTGGTCGGCCATCAGCATCAATTGGGCACCGGGTACCTTGGGCATTTCCTTGCGCAAGCGCTCGATGACCTTTTGCGCGGAAATCCCGCGTTCCTTGATCGGCTTGAGGCGTACCAGCATGAAAGCATTGTTGGTGCCGTTGTTGCCGCCGATGAAACCCGCCACGCTCTGCACCGCTTCGTCCTTGAGCACCGCGCGACGGAAGATTTCCATTTTCGGCTGCATCACGTTGAACGACAGCCCATCGTCACCGCGCACGAAGCCGATCAATTGGCCGGTGTCCTGCTGGGGCATGAACGTCTTTGGCACCACCACGTACAGTGCGATATTCACGCCGATGGTCACCAGCAGGCTGAGCAAGGTCAGGCGCCGATGGCGCAGCACCCAATCCAGGCTGCGGGCGTACCCCCGGACCATGCGCTCGTTGAGGCCGTGGCTCCAACGCTGCAAGCGGTTTTCCTGCCCCGGCACGTGGGGCTTTAGCCACCGGGCGCAGAGCATCGGGGTAAGCGTCAGGGACACCACCAGCGAGACCACGATGGCGGCCGCCAGGGTGATGGAAAATTCGCGAAACAGACTCTCGACGATCCCGCCCATGAACAGGATCGACAGGAACACCGCCACCAGCGAGGCGTTCATCGACAGCAAGGTGAAGCCCACTTCCTCGGCGCCCAGGTAGGCCGCTTTCATCGGCGGCACGCCCTCGTCGATGTGCCGGGAAATGTTCTCCAACACCACGATGGCATCGTCCACCACCAGCCCGGTGGCGAGGATCAGCGCCATCAGCGACAGGTTGTTCAGGGAAAAACCGTAGAGGTACATCACCGCGAACGTGCCCACCAACGACACCGGCACCGCCAGGGTCGGGATCAGCGACGCACGGAAATTACCGAGGAACAGGAACACCACCAGCACCACCAGCGCCACGGCGATCAACAGGGTCATTTCCGCTTCGTGCAGGGTGGCCTTGATCACCGGCGAGCGGTCCATGGCCAGGTTGAGCTTGACGCTGGCCGGGAGCACCGCTTGCAGGGCCGGCAGCTGGTTCTTGATCTCGTTGACGGTTTCGATGATGTTGGCGCCGGCCTGGCGGTTGATGACCAGCAGCACGGCGGCATCGTCGTTGAAGAACCCACTGTTGTAGCGGTCCTCCACGCTGTCGCTGACCTTCGCCACGTCCTTGAGCCGCAACACCGAGCCGTCCTGGTAGCGGATGACCAGCGTTTCGTAGTCCTTGGCCTTTTCCAACTGGTCATTGGCCTGGACTTGCCACATGCGCTTGTCGTCTTCGACCGACCCTTTTGGCCGGCGGACATTGCTGTCGGCGATCGCCGTGCGGACGTCGTCGAGCGCCACGCCGTACTGGTTGAGTAATTGTGGCTCCAGCTCGATACGCACCGCCGGCAGCGAACTGCCGCCGATCTGCACTTCCCCTACCCCCGCCACTTGGGACAGGCTCTGGGACAGGATGGTGGAAGCCAGGTCATAGAGCTGGCCTTTCTCCAGCACGTCGGAGGTCAGCGAAAGCACCATGATCGGCGCCTGGGACGGGTTGACCTTCTTGTAGGTCGGCATGCTGCGCATGCCACTGGGCAGCAGATTGCGCGAGGCGTTGATTGCCGCCTGTACTTCCCGCGCCGCGCCATTGATGTCGCGGTCCAAGTCGAATTGCAGGATCACCCGGGTCGAGCCCTGGCTCGAACGGCTGCTCATGGTATTGACCCCGGCGATGGCGCCGAACGAGCGCTCCAGCGGCGTCGCCACGGTGGAAGCCATCACCTCCGGGCTCGCCCCCGGCAGGTTGGCCTGGACCACGATCACCGGGAAATCCATTTGCGGCAACGGCGAAACCGGCAGCAAGCCAAAGCACACGCCGCCGAGCAGCATGATCGCGAAGCTCAGAAGCATGGTCGCCACTGGACGGCGGATGAAGGGGCCGGAGAGGTTCATCGACCGCAGCCCCATGCTTCAATGGACAGGCTTTCGTGGCGAGGGAGCTTGCTCCCGCTTGAGTGCGCAGCGCTCACAAAAGGGGCCGCTGCGCAGCCCAGCGGGAGCAAGCTCCCTCGCCACGAAAAGCCCTGGCACGGCACGAAAGCCGTCATACCCGCACCTCATCGGCCTCAGGCCTGACGAACCGCCGCCCCAGGCGATCGAAGTACAGGTAGATCACCGGCGTGGTGAACAGCGTGAGCACCTGGCTCACCAGCAAGCCGCCCACCATCACCAGGCCCAGGGGCTGGCGCAACTCGGCGCCGGAGCCGGTGGCGAGCATCAGCGGCACGGCGCCGAACAGCGCAGCGAGGGTGGTCATCAGGATCGGCCGGAAGCGCAGCAACGCAGCCTGGTAGATGGCGGTCTGCGGGTCCATGCCCTGGTTGCGCTCGGCGTCGAGGGCAAAGTCGATCATCATGATCGCGTTCTTCTTGACGATACCGATCAGCAAGATGATACCGATGATCGCGATCATGCCCAGGTCATTGCCGGTCAGCATCAATGCCAGCAACGCGCCGATGGCCGCCGAGGGCAAGGTGGAAAGAATCGTGATCGGGTGAATGTAGCTCTCGTAGAGCACGCCCAGCACGATGTACATGGTCACCACCGCCGCCAGGATCAACAACAAGGTGCTCGACAGCGACGCCTGGAACGCCTGCGCCGCGCCCTGGAATTCGGTCTGCACGCCGACCGGCATGCCGATGTCCTTCTGCACTTTCTCGATGATATCGACAGCGTGCCCAAGGGCCACGCCCGGTGCCAGGTTGAACGACATCATCACCGCCGGGAACTGGCCAATGTGAGCAATCGCCAACTGCGCCTGACGTTCTTCGACCCGGGCCAGGCTCGACAGGCGGACTTGCCCGCCGTCGGTGGTCTTGACATGGATCTGCTCAAGGGCCTGCGGGCCGATCTTTTCCCCCGCCTGAGCCTGCAGCACCACGCGGTATTGGCTGGCCTGGGTATAGATGGTCGAAATCTGCCGCTGGCCGAAGGCGTCGTAAAGCGCATCGGTGATGTTCGACACCGACACGCCCAGTCTCGATGCGGCGTCGCGGTCGATCACCAGGTAGACCTGCAAGCCCTTGTCCTGCAAGTCACTGGCGACGTCGGTGAGTTCCGGCTGTTGCACCAGGGCTTCGACGAGCCGCCCGCTCCAGAGGCTGAGCAATTCGGCATCCGGCGACGACAGGCTGAACTGGTATTGGGTACGGCTGACCCGGTCTTCGATGGTCAGGTCCTGCACCGGTTGCATGAACAGCCGGATGCCCACCAGTCGGTCCAGTTGCGGTTGCAGGCGGGCGATGATCGCGCTGGCGCTGTCGTCCCGTTCACTGTGGGGCTTGAGGTTGATCAGCAGGCGGCCGCTGTTGAGCGTGGCGTTGTCACCGTCCACGCCTATGTAGGAAGACAGGCTTTGCACGGCGGGATCGGCGAGGATGACCTTGGCCAATTGCTGCTGGCGCTCGCTCATGGCAGCGAAGGAGATCGATTGCGGTGCCTCGGAAATGCCCTGGATCACGCCCGTATCCTGCACCGGGAAAAAGCCCTTGGGCACGGCCAGGTACAACACCACGGTCAACACCAGGCTACCCACCGCCACCAACAGCGTCAGCGGTTGGTGCTTGAGTACCCATTGCAACTTGCGCCCGTAGGCGGCGATCAACCAATCGATCCAGGCGCCGCTGGCGCGGTAGAAGCGGCCCTGCTCCTCTTCCTTGGGTTCACGCTTGAGCAGCCGCGCGCACATCATCGGCGTCAGGGTCAGGGACACCACCAGCGAGATAAGGATCGCCACCGCCAGGGTGATGGCGAATTCGCGGAACAGGCGACCGACCACGTCCGCCATGAACAGCAGCGGAATCAGCACCGCGATCAGCGACAGTGTCAGGGAAATCAAGGTGAAGCCGATCTGCCTCGCACCCTTGAGCGCCGCCTGCATCGGGCTGTCGCCCTCCTCGATGTAGCGGGCGATGTTCTCCAGCATGACGATGGCATCGTCCACCACAAAACCGGTGGCGATGGTGAGGGCCATCAGGGTCAGGTTGTTGATGGAGAAACCGGCCAGGTACATGACGCCGAACGTACCGATCAATGACAGCGGCACGGCCACCGACGGGATGATCGTGGCACTGACCCGGCGCAGGAACAGGAACGTCACCATGACCACCAGGGCAATGGCGATGAGCAATTCATGCTGAACGTCGGTGACCGAGGCGCGGATGGTCTGGGTGCGGTCCGTTAGCACGGCAACGTCCAGGCCGGCCGGCAGGTTGTCGGTGATGCTCGGCAACATCGCCTTGATCCGGTCCACCACCTCGATGACGTTGGCCCCTGGCTGGCGCTGGATATTGAGCAGCACGGCCTGGTTTTCGTTGGCCCAGGCGGCGAGGCGTTCGTTCTCAACGCCATCGACGATCTCTGCGACGTCCTTGAGCCGCAGCGGCGCGCCGTTGGCGTAGGCCAGGATCAGTTCGGCGTAGTCCTCGGGCGAGGTCAACTGATCGTTGGCATCGAGCATCGAGACTCGGGTCGGACCGTCGAAGTTGCCCTTGGGCTGGTTGACGTTGGAAGCGCCGATCAAGGTGCGCACATCCGCCAGGTTCAAGCCCGCGGACGCCAGGGCTTGCGGATTGACTTTGATCCGCACGGCCTGGCGCTGGCCACCGGCGATGGTCACCATGCCAACGCCGCTGATCTGCGCAATCTTCTGCGCCATGCGCGTGTCCACCAGATCATTGAGCTTGGGCAGCAGCATGGTCTTGGAGGTAATCGCCAGGGTCAGCACCGGGGTGTCGGCCGGGTTGACCTTGTTGTACACCGGCGGCGCCGGCAGGTCGGTGGGCAAAAGGTTGGTAGCGGCGTTGATCGCGGCCTGCACCTGCTGCTCGGCGACATCCATGTTGATGTCCAGGTTGAAACGCAGGGTGATCACCGATGCGCCGCCGGAACTGGTGGACGCCATCTGCGTCAGGCCCGGCATCTGCCCGAACTGACGCTCCAGCGGCGCGGTCACGGCGCTGGTCATCACGTCAGGGCTGGCGCCCGGGTACAGCGTCATCACGCGGATGGTCGGGTAATCGACCTGGGGCAGTGCCGACACCGGCAGCAACCGATAGGCAATCAGGCCGGCCAGGACAATGGCCAGCATGCTCAGCGTGGTGGCGACCGGGCGAAGGATGAACAGCCGCGAGAGATTCATGCGCCGCCCTTTTTCGCCTTGTCGGCCATGGCCGGCTCAGTCGGGGCCGCGGCGGTCTTGCCCTGCAAATGCTCGGTCGGCGTGGTCGGCACCTCCTGGCTGTCGTTGACCACTTCCACTTCGCTGCCCTCTTTCAGGCGGTCGGTGCCTTCGAGCACCACCCTGTCGCCAGCGGCAAGCCCCTCGGTGACGACCGTCCTGTCGCCATCGCTGGCGCCGATCTTGAGCTTCTTGATGGTGACTTTCTTGTCGCCATCCAAGGCATAGACAAACGTGCCGTTGGTGCCGAACTGGATGGCGGCGGTCGGCGCAAGGACCACGCCTTTGAGCGTGTCGGCCAGCAGGCGCACGTTGACGAACTGGTTGGGAAACAGCGACTGGTCGCGGTTCTCGTAGCGAGCCTTGAATTTCAAGGTGCCGGTGGTGATGTCGATCTGGTTGTCCAGGCTTTGCAAGACGCCGCTGGCCTGCAGCTTCACATCACCACGATCCCAAGCCTCGACCGGCAGTTTCGCCCCGCCACGGTAGCGGGCGAGCACGGTTTCGAGGTTGTTCTCAGGCAGCGTGAAGACAACGCTGATGGGTTGGGTCTGGGTGATGACGGCCAGGGCCGTGGTGTCATTGGCCGCTACCAGGTTGCCGATGTCCAGTTGACGCAACCCTACGCGCCCGCTGATCGGCGCGCGGATCTTGGTGAATTCCAGGTTGAGCTTGGCGTCGTTGACCGCCGCCTGGTTGGTCTTGACCGTGCCCTGGTATTGGCCCACCAGCGCAGCGGCGGTGTCGAGGGTCTGCTTGGCGATGCTGTCCTCGGCATACAAGCCGCGATAACGCTCGAGGTCGACCTGGGCGTTCCTCAATTGGGCCTGATTCTGCAGCAACGTGCCTTCGGCCTGGAGCAAGGCGTTCTGGTACGGACGCGGGTCGATCTCGGCCAGCAGGTCCCCGGCCTTGACCATCTGCCCTTCCTCGAAGGCGATCTTTACCAATTCGCCGCCCACGCGGCTGCGAACATTGATGGTATTGAGCGCGGTAACCGTGCCCAGCGCCTTGTAATACAGCGGAAAATCCCCGGTCACCGCCGGCGCCACCCGTACCGGGATCGGGCCCGTCGCACCGCCAAAGCCTGGCCGCATGCCGCCCGAACGCCCCATATGCCCGGCCGCGCCTTTCTGCCCTGCTTCGTTGTTTGAGCCGGTGCCGGCAGGCCAGAATTTCCAAGCCAGCAACGCAACGGCCAATAGGATGAGCAGGCCGAACAGCCAGCGACGAGATTTACGGGAAACAGAGGATTGCATTGAATGGTCAACCATTGGGCGCGTGGGCTTCTTCTACAGGAGGCTGAACGATAAGCACTGGCGGGTATTTAGCAAAGCGCCTTTACCGGCAATTTACCTTGGGCTTACCTTTCTCATACTCGGCTAAGGCCTTGAAACACAAATGAAAACGGCCTGGTCAGGCCAGGCCGTTAACAATTGTAATAAATACTTTGTTTCGGAACAGTTATTTCAGGGCTGCGAGCGCCGCGTCGTAGTTCGGCTCTTCAGCGATTTCCTTGACCAGCTCGCTGTGCAGCACGGTGTCGTTTTCGTCCAGCACCACCACGGCGCGGGCAGTCAGGCCTTTGAGCGGGCCGTCCGCGATGGCGACGCCGTAGTTCTCGATGAACTCGGCACCGCGCAGCGTGGACAGGTTCTGTACGTTTTCCAGGCCTTCGGCGCCACAGAAGCGGGCCTGGGCGAACGGCAGGTCGGCGGAAATGCACAGCACCACGGTGTTATCCAGGTCGTTGGCCTGGGCGTTGAACTTGCGCACGGAAGTGGCGCAGGTCGGGGTGTCGACGCTTGGGAAAATGTTCAGCACTTTGCGCTTGCCCGCGAAGTCTTGCAGGGACACGTCCGACAGATTGCCGGCAACCAGGGAAAAGGCTGGCGCCTTGGAACCGGCTTGTGGCAATTGGCCGTTGACTTGGACTGGGTTGCCTTTGAGGGTGACTTGAGCCATGAACGGATTCCTTCTGACAGGTTTGAAAACAGTGAGGCCGGAGTTAACCATGAAATGGAGCTCCGACCTATGCCTGCACACAAAAAGTCACGAGTGGCGGGGCCCGCTATTTAGCCTTGAGCTGCAAATACGACTGATGCAGATCTGAGGCCCAGCCGTCGATCACCCCTTTGACATCATCGGGCTTCATGACCTGGGACTCGTTCGACAACGGCTTACCCGTGCCCTTGCGCACCACCTGTGCGACCACCGCATTATTGCCACCGTCCAGAAACACCGCTTCGGTGCCCAGCGTGGTTTCCTGATCGCGAATGCCGCTGGCCGTACTGACCGCGGCGGCCACCAAGGCAATCGGAATCACTTCATAAGGTTTGAGCCCCTCGGTCTTGCTGCTGACCGCGGTGATGGCCGCCCGTACTACCAACACACCCGGCCCGGGACTGGTCGCCAGAGGCAACGACCTGCCCGCCTCCCGCTTGAGCGCCTGGTCGTAGTAGCTGGTAATGCCGGCCAACGTGCCGGCGGGAATCTTCACGGTCGGTTGCGGCTTGGGATAGAGCTGCGTCGGCTCGATATACACACTGGAGTATTTAGCCAGATCGATCTGCGGATCGACCCAACGCATCACTTCGGCCCCCGAAGGCGACTTTTCTTCCTTGAGGCGGCTGTAGTCTCCCAGGAAGCCGGAGTATTCGTCCGGCTGGGTGACTTTGCTCGAGCAGCCCATCAGCGCGAGCGAAGCGATGCAGACAGTGCCGATCATGGACGCGAGTTTCATGCTGTTACTCCTGTAGGCCACACCTGAGGAGGGGCGGAACTACAGGTATAGCCAATGCGCAGGGTTTTGCCTGTTCAGTAGCCGTATAGAGGTTGGATATGCCTGCCTCATCGCGAGCAAGCTCGCTCCCCCAGGGTTAACTCGAACCTTTGGGGAAACGAGCCTGCTCGCGAAGAGGCCTTAGGCTTCAATGGTCAAATTACTGATGCTGCACCTGAACCATCGAGCTTACCTGCACCCGCGCGTGCATCTGCTCCGCCCCGCCACCACGGCGCATGCCGCGAACCGGACAGGCGTCAAGGTAATCCAGGCCAATCGCCAACTTCAAATGGCGGTCGGGACGAAGCAAGCGATTGGTCACGTCAAAGCTGTACCAGCCGTCATCCAGCCAAGCCTCGGCCCAGGCGTGGCTTGCCAGATGGCTCTCGTCCTCGGTACACAGGTAGCCGGACACATAACGCGCCGGCACGCCGAGGCTGCGGGCGCAGGCCACGAACGCATGGGCATGGTCCTGACAGACCCCGGCGCCACCGGCGAACGCCTCTGCCGCCGTACTGCTGACGGCAGTAGTGCCGGGGCTGTAGGGCATGCGATCGGCAAGGCCATTCATCAAGTCGGCCAACGCAGCGCGGTCACGGCGTGCGCCACATTGCGCCACGGCGAAAGCGCTGAGGGTGTCGTCAGCCAGGGTGAGGCGGCTGGTGCGCAGGAACGGCAGCGGTGATTGGGTATCGGGCTCCATTTCCACTGTCTGGTCGATCTGCACTTCACCATAAGCGGTCAGGATCAGGGCGCCGTGAGGCTCGTCCATGGTCATGACGTGCAGGATATTGCCGTACGGGTCGAGCTGGCTGCGCACCAGGCGCGGCAATTCAAGATGCCATTGCAGGATGGTCTGGCGTCGGGTGTCCTTGGGCGTCAGGCGCAGGAACTGGATGCTCGTGCAGACCTCGTCGGCATAGCTATAGGTCGTGTCGTGGCGGATGGACAGTTTCATACGACCTCCAGATAGGCGTCATGGATGGTCTGGCCCAAGTGGCGGATCTGGCCAATCAGCTCGGTCAACCATTGGTGCAGGCCCGACGCGAGGATCTCGTCGATCCCCGAATAACGCAGCCGCGCATTCAGCTCGGCGGCCAGCCGCTGCGCCGGCCGACCGTTATTGCCCGGCAGGCTGGCGAGAATATGGTCCAGTTCTTCAATGCAGGCGTGCAGCGAGCGTGGCACGTCGGCCCGCAGCAGCAACATCTCGGACACCTGCTCGGCATTCGGCGCGTTACGGTAGATCTCGTTGAACGCCTCGAACGAAGACAACGCCCGCAGCAACGCACTCCACTGGTAGTAACCGCGCGCCGAGTTGTCGCTTACCTCTTCCGATTCTTCGCCGAACATCTCGTAGCGCGCATCCAGCAGCCGCAAGGTGTTGTCGGCGCGTTCGATGAATGTCCCCAGGCGAATGAAACAGTAGGCATCGTTGCGCATGATCGTGCCCGACGTCGCGCCACGGAAGAGGTGCGAACGCTCCTTCACCCATTCGCAGAAATGGCTGATGCCATAACGGCCCAGGCCGTTGCTGGCGATGCTGCGCATCTCCAGCCAGGTGGCGTTGATGTTCTCCCACATGTCCGCGGTGATGCGTCCGCGCACGGCATGGGCGTTGGTCCGCGCCGCCCGCAGGCAACTGTAGATGCTGCCGGGGTTGGTTTCGTCCAACGCAAAGAAATTCAGCATGCGCTCGGTGTTGAGGGTGTCATAACGGGCGTTGTAGTCATCCAGCGTACCGGCCGCCAGCAACGACATCGCCAGCTCGGCCTGACCATCGCCGCGTCCGGCCTGGGGCATCAGCGACAGCGAATAACTGACTTCGAGCATGCGTGCCAGGTTCTCGGCGCGCTCCAGGTAGCGGGACATCCAGTAGAGGTCCGATGCGGTTCTTGAAAGCATGTCTTAGTCCTCCACGACCCAAGTGTCTTTGGTACCGCCGCCCTGGGACGAGTTCACCACCAGCGAGCCCTCGCGCAGCGCCACGCGGGTCAAGCCGCCGGGCACCAGACGGGTTTCCTTGCCGGACAGCACGAAGGGACGCAAGTCGATGTGGCGTGGCGCGATGCCGCTTTCGACGAACGTCGGACAGGTGGAAAGGCTCAAGGTCGGCTGGGCGATATAGGCCTCGGGCCTGGCCTTGAGGCGGGCCCGAAAATCTTCGATCTCCGCTGCGGTGGCAGCTGGCCCGACCAACATGCCGTAGCCGCCGGAACCCTGGGTTTCCTTGACGACCAAGTCGGGCAGGTTCGCCAGTACGTGGGACAGGTCCTGGGGCTTGCGACACTGCCAGGTTGGGACGTTCTTCAGGATCGGTTCTTCGGTCAGGTAGAAACGGATCATGTCGTCGACGTAGGGATAGATCGACTTGTCATCCGCCACGCCCGTGCCGACGGCGTTTGCCAGCACCACATTGCCTGCACGGTAGACCGCGATCAGCCCCGGCACGCCGAGCATGGAATCAGGGTTGAAGGACAGCGGATCGAGGTAGGCATCGTCCAGGCGACGGTAGATTACATCCACCTGCTGGGGCCCGGCCGTGGTGCGCATATAGACATGGTCGTCACGCACGAACAGGTCCGCACCTTCCACCAGCTCCACTCCCATTTCCCGGGCAAGGAACGCGTGCTCGAAATAGGCGCTGTTGAAACGCCCCGGCGTCAGGACCACGGTGGTCGGGTTGTCCAACGGGCTTGAGCTTTTGAGCGTGTCGAGCAACAGGTTCGGGTAATGATCGATGGGCGCTACGCGCTGGGCGGCGAAGAGTTCGGGGAACAGGCGCATCATCATCTTGCGGTCTTCGAGCATGTAGCTCACGCCACTTGGCGTGCGCAGGTTGTCCTCCAGCACGTAATAGCTGCCATCGCCATCGCGGACCAGGTCGACGCCTGCGATGTGGGCATAGATGCCTCGGTGCAGGTCCAGGCCCTGCATCGCAATTTGATAACCCTCGTTGGCGAGCACCTGCTCGGCGGGGATGATGCCTTCCTTGAGAATGCGCTGGCCATGGTAGATGTCGGCCAGGAACATGTTCAGGGCCTGGACCCGCTGGATGCAGCCGCGTTCAACAATTTGCCATTCGCTGGCCTTGATGCTGCGCGGAATGATATCGAACGGGATCAAGCGCTCGGTGCCCTGCTCGTCCCCATAAAGCGTGAAGGTGATGCCCGCCCGATGAAACAGCAGGTCGGCTTCACGGCGGCGTTGTTCCAGCAGTTCCAGCGGCGTGTCCGCCAGCCAGCGCGAGAATGCTTGGTAGTGCGGGCGGCAGTCACCCTTCGCGTCGTACATTTCATTGAAAAAAGCGTGGGGCATAGCCAACTCCCAGCCGTGTCGTACACGGCATTTCTTATTACGTCGTCATTCCACCAAGTACGGCCTTGCCTCGTTTATGAGCCCTGGTTCTTTGAATACCTCGTCAGGCATGGGTCTCTGATCAGGCCTTTGCGTCTGGATGACGTGCGCCCCTTTTTTATATTTGCGTATCGAAACTCCTTTCTGCTGGGTCTCGTGGAGCCGTAGCAAGGGCTGTGCCTAAGTGCGGCGGATTGAAGCAATGCTGGAAAAACCGGCGCAAAGCGGTGAAAAAGCGAAATTTATTTTTGATTTCGCGACGAAAAGAGATTCGAGCCCTGAAACGCTGACTCCAGTTTCAAGCGCCGGCACAGCAAACGGGTCGAATCGGTGCAAACAGACGGGAAGTCGAAGCCGAACGCCCCGAAAAGGGGAAATTATTACTCACCGCTAAAGCGCTGCGCTTGGCTCAACCATAGCTCACGGGCGAAGACTTCGCTGAAAGAGCGCTTCGTTGGAAGCGAGCTTGCGCGAAGATGGCCTGAAGCCAGAAACAAAAATGCCCGGACATGGTTGTCCGGGCATTTTTGTTGGCGCGCTGCGATCAGAACGTCACGCTGGCACTCAACCTGGCGGTACGCGGCTCGCCGACGGCGACCTGAAGTTCGCTGCCGGTGGATGACGGGTAGTATTGCTTGTCGAACAGGTTATCGACGTTCAACTGCAACGACGTCTTGTGCCCGAACACCGGCGACTCCCAGCGCAGGAAAGCGTCGGCGACGGTGTAGCTGCTGAGCCAGAAATCGTTGGCGTTGTTGGCGGCGCGCTCGCCGACATAACGCGCACCGGCACCGGCGTGCCAGGCACCGAATTCGGCCGGGACGTTCAGGTGGTGGCTCAGGTACAGGCTGGCGGTGTGCTTGGGGGCGTCGGCCAGACGATGGCCTTCATCGTCCGGATCATCAAGGATCTCCGTGTGGGTATAGGCGTAGGTGCCGATCAAGTCCCAACGTTCGGCGAGGCGACCGGTGATATCGAGTTCGAGGCCTTGGGAGCCAACTTTGCCAGCGGCTTCTGCCAACGTTACGCCGTTGACCGTAGAGGACGTCACGACGTTTTTCTTCACGATATCGAACAGGGCGAGGTTGATATTCAGGCCCGGCAGCGGATCGTATTTCGCGCCGACTTCGTAGCTGCGGCCCTCCTCCGGCTTGAAGGTATGACTACCCTCGTCCACCACGTCGTTAGGCTTGAACGAGCGACTGTAGTTGCCATATAGCGACAGTTCTTCCGTGGCTTTGTAGACCAGGCCGAGGAATGGGACGAAGGCGTCTCCATTATCGTCGCGAACTGGCTTGGCAGGGACGAGTCCCTGCGTCGTGTATTGATCGTAATGCTGATAACGACCGCCAAATACAAGGATCCAGCGGTCGTCCAGGTGCCAGTTGTCCTTCAGATACACCGAACTGGAGGTCAGCTTGTTGCTCAGGTTGCTCTGCGCAGCATTCACACGACTTGGCTCATCCAGGCCACCGTACACCGGAGTCGTAGGGTCGAAACCTGCTTGGTTAGCGCCACGGTAAGTCTTGCCCCGAAACTGGTCTGAAACCTGGTTGTCGACCCCGACCAACAGATCATGACGCTGGCCGAACAATTCTTGATTGCCAATGAAGTCCCAACTGGCGTAGCGGGTTTCATCGTCATAATGGGCACCGTTGGCGGCGCGCTGAAGGACACCATTCGACAGGCGCGGCTGGGCAATCGAAAGGCTGTAACGGTCATTGTTCCAGCCGTAGGTCACCCGCGTCTTCCACGCCTCGCTCAGTTCATACTCGAACCGCGCGGTGGCGGTTTCGCGGATGCCAACGCTTTTGGCCCAAGGTTCATCCAGGCGCTTGTCATAGTCGATGTCGGCCGGATGTCCATTGGTGAACATCGTCCCCCGGTCAAACGGGTTGGAATATTCGTTGTACTCATAACTCAAATTCAACGAAGCCCGCTCGCCGGTCCAGGCCAACGACGGCGCCACCAGCGTGCTCTCGTTAACCCCGTAATTGCGCCAGTAATCCTCATGGCCGCGCTCGGCGATCAGGCGATAGGCCAATCCGGTATCGCCCAGCGGTCCGGTGGTGTCCAGGGCCATGGTGCCGCCGCCTTCGCTGTAGGCGGAACCGCTGAGCGTGGTGCTCTGGGTGTATTGCGGCTTCTTGCTGATGACGTTGATCAGGCCGCCAGGTTCCAGCGCGCCGTACAACATCGAGGCCGGCCCCTTGAGTACTTCGACCCGCTCGGTGGTGGCGCTGAAGTTATGGCCCAGGTTGGAACGCACGCCGTCGCGCAGGATCGAGCCGTCGTCGTTGGTGCCGAAGCCGCGCTTGACCAATGAGTCCCGCGAGCCGCCCAGGGTGTTGCCCTGGCTGACGCCGCTGACGAACTTCATCGCGTCCTCCAGCGAGCGCACCTGATAGTCCGCCAGCGTCTGCTGAGTGACTACGTTGATCGATTGCGCCTCTTCCTTGATCGGTACATCGCTCTTGCTCGCCGTGCTGGCTTGCGTCGCCGTGTAGCCCTCGTCCTGAATGATCCGACTGCCTTGCACATCCGTAGTGGGCAGTTCGAGGGTGTCCTGTGCCCTCAAGGGACTGGCCATGAAACAACAGGACAGCGCAGGTAAAACACATTTGACGAGGGCGTTGCGGTAGGCGAAAGGGGTGAAACGATTCAAGACGCGCACTCACAGAGGGTTGGAAATGAGAGCGAATATACTTTGAGAATGATTCCCAGTAAATCTTTCCAACATTTCCACGCTTGACTCTGAATGCATTAAAGGGCGCCGGAGGATGACTCCGGCGCCCTTTATCGGTCCCCTCTCCTTTTTGGGGCTCGTTGAAGGTCAGTGATCGATGGCGGCGCCGGCACCCCTCGGTACGCGGATGTCCTCGACCAGATGCTGGATGTGCTCCGGTGGCGGCGCGGTGAAGCGTGACACCACCAGGGCCGCCAGGAAGTTGAATACCATGCCCAATGTGCCGATGCCTTCAGGGGACACACCAAGCCACCAATGTTCAGCCGTGTTCATCGTCGGGTTGATGAATTTGAAATAGACGATGTAGGTGAACGTGAAGGTCAGCCCGACGATCATCCCGGCGATCGCGCCTTCGCGGTTCATGCGCTTGGAGAAAATCCCCATGACGATGACCGGGAAGAACGAAGACGCCGCCAACCCGAAGGCGAACGCCACCACCTGGGCGACGAATGCGGGTGGGTAGATGCCGAACAATCCCGCGATCAACACCGCCACACCGGCCGCGATACGCGCCGCGAGCAACTCTTGCTTCTCGTTGATCCTGGGCATGATGTTGCTTTTGAGCAGGTCATGGGAGATCGAGGTGGAGATCACCAGCAACAGCCCCGCCGCCGTGGATAGCGCCGCCGCCAGCCCACCGGCAGCGATCAAGGCAATTACCCAACCGGGCAGCCCGGCGATTTCAGGGTTGGCCAACACCATGATGTCGTTGTCGACATACAGCTCGTTGGGCACCGGCGAAAGCTGGTTCTTGAGCAACCGCTGCTCATGCGCCCCACGTTCGCCGGTAAAGCTCGGCGCCCCGACCAGCGCCGCCCCAGGGCTGTACTGGATGATGCCGTCGTTGTTCTTGTCCGCCCAGGCAATCAGTCCGGAATTTTCCCAGGCCTTGAACCAGTCCGGCGCGGTGGCATAACTGACGTTGGGGATGGAGGTCAGCAGGTTGGTACGAGCGAACGCTGCCACTGCCGGTGCGGTGGTGTAGAGAATCGCGATGAACAGCAACGCGTAGCCGGCAGACTTGCGTGCGTCCCGGACGGTGGGGGTGGTGAAGAACCGCACGATCACATGGGGCAGGCCCGCGGTCCCCACCATCAGCGCCATGGTGATGAAAAACACGTCCATGGTCGACTTTGTGCCATTGGTATAGGCAGAGAAGCCCAACTCGGCGCCCAGACCATTGAGCCGTTCGATCACACTCTGCCCCGAGCCTGCGGCTTCGCTGATGAAGCCCAGCTGCGGGATCGGATTGCCGGTGATCATCATCGAGATGAAAATGGCCGGCACCATGTAGGCGAAGATCATCACGCAGTACTGCGCCACCTGGGTGTAGGTGATGCCTTTCATGCCGCCCAGCACCGAATAGAAGAACACGATGGCCATGCCGATCATGACGCCGGTGTTGATGTCCACTTCCAGGTAGCGGGAAAACACGATGCCTACGCCGCGCATCTGCCCCGCCACGTAGGTAAAGGAAATGAAGATCACGCAGATTACCGCCACCACCCGCGCCGTCTGCGAGTAATAACGCGCCCCAACGAACTCGGGCACGGTGAACTTGCCGAATTTGCGCAGGTACGGCGCCAGGCACATCGCCAGGAGGACGTAGCCGCCGGTCCAGCCCATCAGGTAGACGGAACCGTCGTACCCCGCGAAGGCGATGATCCCCGCCATGGAAATGAACGACGCCGCCGACATCCAGTCCGCACCGGTCGCCATGCCGTTGAGCACGGGGTGCACGCCCTTGCTGGCGACGTAGTATTCACTGGTGGAGCCGGCCCGCGTCCAGATCGCGATCGCGATGTACAACGCAAAGGTGGCGCCTACGACCAGGTAGATCAGGGTTTTTGTGTCCATGTGCGCCGCCCTCAGTCTTCGTGAACGTCATATTTGCGATCAAGCTGATTCATCTTCCAGACATAGAAGAAGATCTCGAGCACAAAGACGTAGATGGACCCCTGCTGGGCAAACCAGAACCCCAGGGGCGTGCCGAAGAAACTGATGGTGTTGAGTGAGTCGACCAGCAAGATGCCGAAACCGAACGACACCACGAACCAGATGACCAGCAACACCAGCATCCAGCGTAGATTTTCCGTCCAGTAGGCACGCGCAGCCTGTTGTTTTTCAGTGGACATCGAAGCGCCCTCTTGTTTTGTTGTTATTGTTTTGCACTTCAAACCGTAGCAGTCGCCGGGCAAGGCGCTAGTACGACTTTCGTCTAATTCGTAACAACAGTTATTGACATCCCTTTCGCACCGAAAAGACAGGGCCAGGCCGCGTCAGAATCCCAGGGTGATATCAAATCGCCCCAACCCCCTAAAGCTTTGCCGTTCTCGGTCGAATGTATGCCATCGAATCTATTTTTTCCCTGGAGCTGTGATGCAGACGTTAAAGGCCTTGTATGAGTCTATCGAAATGCAATTTTTCGATACCCTCACCAAAAAGCTTTCAAGCCTTTTCCTCTTGGTCGCGGTCAGTGCCTTGCTTTATTGGGTGGCCCTCAGCGCCCGCGCCGATATCGTCCTGCAGTTGCGCACTGCCCAGCTTGACGCCGCGCTGCTGGGACAGATTCAAGACCGCCTCGACAGCCTCACCCATGCGCTGCTCTTCGGCGCGCTTTTGACGCTGGCCATGGTCAGTTTCATGGTCTGGTACTTCCGCCACCTCATCGTGCGCCCCGTTACCGCCATGACCAAAGCCCTGGAAGAGATCGCCAACGGCGAAGGCGACTTGTCCAAGGACCTGCCGCTGGTGACCCACGACGAGATCCGCACGCTGGCCGCCACCTGCAACCGTTTCCTGGCCAAGCAGCGCGAGATCATTAGCAACGTCCAGGCATTGACCGTCCATATCGCCGTCGAATCGGCCCGCTCGCTGAAGAACATCAGTGATTCCAGCGACAGCGCGACGCACCAGGCGCGCTTCGCCAAGGAAGTGATGGAGCAGAGCAATACCGCCGTGGGCCGTATCGAAGAGGTGTCGCGCCAGACCCAGGGCATATCCGGCACCACCGCGCAGAACCTGAGCATGGCCCGGGACTCCTACGCCGAATTGCTGGAAGTGACCGGCAACATCAGCGAGATTTCCAGCAGCCTCGGCGAGTTCGCCGGGCTGGTGGACGCCCTCAACCAGCGCTCTTCGAGCATCAAGTCGATTGTCGGCCTGATCCAGCAGATTTCCGCCCAGACCAACCTGTTGGCCCTCAACGCCGCCATCGAAGCCGCGCGTGCCGGGGAAAGTGGCCGTGGCTTTGCGGTGGTCGCCGATGAAGTGCGCACCTTGGCGCAGAACGTCAGCCGCGCCACCGACGATATCTCCCGTAACATCGACGCCATGTTGCAGGAAGTCAGCTCGACCCACGAACAGACCACCCAGATCAGCCACAGCGCCCGGGAAACCCAGAAAGTGGTGGAGCGTGCTTCTGGCCATTTCGAGAGCATGATCGTCGACTTCGAATCCACCAACGGCAAGTTGGCCGACATCGCTGACCATATCCAGCAATTCGCCGATACCAACACTGGCATCAACGAACGCGTTACCCAGATCCACGCCGACAGCCAGTCGATCGACCAACGCATGCAGCAATCGGCGACCGCTACCCGCGACCTGTCTGGCGTGGCGGAGAAAGTCCAGACGCTACTGGGCCGCTTCGTGCTTGGCCACGGCAAGCTGGACGCCGCCATCACCCGTGCCAGCGAATGCCGCGACACGCTGCAGGTTCATTTGCAGGCGTTGCAGGATGAAGGTGTCAACCTGTTCGACCAGAATTACCAATTGATTCCCGGCACCGATCCCAAGCAATACATGACCAGTTATACCGAACGCTTTGCCCGGGTCTGCCAGGAAGAATGCGACAAGCTCACCCGCAGCACGCCGGGCGGCAAGGTCTCTTTCATTGTCGATACGAAGGGGTATTGCCCGGTCAATAACAGCTGGGTGTCCAAGCAACCCACCGGCGACCGCGCGGTTGACCTGCCGGTGTGCCGCAACAAGCGGATCTTCAACGACCCGATCGGCCTGCGCGCTGCGGGCAACGTCCAGCGCTTCCTGCTCCAGACCTACCTGCGCGACACCGGGGAAATCATGACCGAGATCGACGTGCCGTTCTTCTTCGGCGGCCGTCACTGGGGCAATTTGCGGGTGGGGTTTGATGCGGCGGTGTTGTTGGCGGACTAAGCGTTTCGACGAGCCGTGTGGGAGCGGTGATGTACACAAATCTTGAGGCCTGCCCAAAACAACTGTGGGAGCGAGCTTGCTCGCGATGGCGTCAGGTCAGTCAATTCATCATCAACTGACACTCCGCTATCGCGAGCAAGCTCGCTCCCACAAGGGAACCGGTGGTGTACAAAAATCCTGAGGCCTGCCCAAAACAACTGTGGGAGCGAGCCTGCTCGCGATGGCGTCGGGTCAGTCAATTCATCTCCAACTGACCCACCGCTATCGCGAGCAGGCTCGCTCCCACAAGGGAACCGGTGCTGTACAAAAATCCTGAAACCAGCCCAAAACAACTGTGGGAGCGAGCTTGCTCGCGATGGCGTCAGGTCAATCAAATCCTCGTCAACTGACACTCCGCTATCGCGAGCAGGCTGAACTGGCCTAATGATTTTGGACACTTCAATCGGGCGCTATGATAGCGCCCAAATCTGAGGTGTTTGGATATGCGTAAATCTTATTCGAGTGAGTTCAAGCTCAAGGCTGCCAGCATGGTGCTGGATGAAGGCCAGCCGGTTACCGAGGTCTGTGCCAGCCTAGATATCGGCCCCACTGCTCTGCGCCGCTGGGTCGATCAAGTGCAAAAAGAACGCCTGGGTTCGACCCCGGTAGGGGCCAAGGCGATTACCGCTGATCAGCGAGAAATCCAGAGGCTCAAAGCCCTACTCAGGGAGAAAGACCTGGACATTGAAATCCTAAAAAAGGCCAGTGCTCTCCTGCTTTTGGACGCCAAAGATCATTCACGCTGATCGATGAGCTGGACGAGCAATACGGCGTTAAAAGGTGTTGCCGGGCGTTTGGGATCAACCGCAGTAGTTTCTACGCCTGGCGCCAGCGCCAAGGCAGAGCAAATCCTGAACGGGACAAGCTCAAAGCCGCGCTGGTCAGGCACCACAGGGCGTCCAGAGAGTCGGCCGGCGCACGTACTTTGTCCAAGGAGCTAAAAGCCAAAGGGCATCGTATCGGACGTTATATGGCTCGCAGTTTGATGCGCGAAGCTGGCATCGCTAGTCGTCAGCGCAGGCGCCATAAGTACAAGTCGCCGGGCGTTGAGGCATTGGTGGCGCCGCACGTGCTCAAGCGAAAATTTGATGTAACGGCGGTTAACCAGGTGTGGTGTGGCGACGTGACTTACATCAAGGTCGGCAAGCGGTGGATGTACTTCGCCGCCGTTCTGGATCTGTACGCTCGGAGGATCGTGGGTTGGTCGTTCTCGATGATTTCTGATGCCAACCTGACCTGCGAAGCGCTACGCATGGCGGTTGAGCTACGCGGCCACCCCCAGGATGTGTTGTTTCATTCAGACCAAGGTTGTCAGTACACCAGTCATAAATTCCGAAACGAGCTTGTGAAACACGGGTTTAGGCAAAGTATGAGCCGTAAAGGCGAGTGCTGGGACAACGCCCCCATGGAGCGTTTCTTTGGTAGTTTGAAATCAGAGTGGGTTCCTGAAACGGGCTACAAACTGGAACATGAGGCCCGGGCAGACGTGCAGCGCTATGTCTCGCGCTACAACATCAGCAGGCCTCACAGCTACAACGACTACCGGTCGCCGGTCGCGAAGGAAAGGTTGGCGGCGTGAACCTTAATCGGTGTCCAAGATTACTTGACCAGTTCAGGCTCGCTCCCACAAGGCGATCTGTGGTGTACGCAATCCCACGGCCAGCCCAAAACAACTGTGGGAGCGAGCCTGCTCGCGATGGCGTCGGGTCAGTCAATTCATCACCAACTGACACTCCGCTATCGCGAGCAAGCTCGCTCCCACAAGCGAACCGGTGGTGTATAAAAATCCTGAGACCACCCCAAAACAACTGTGGGAGCGAGCCTGCTCGCGATGGCGTCGGGTCAGTCAATTCATCTCCAACTGACCCACCGCTATCGCGAGCAGGCTCGCTCCCACAAGGGAACCGGTGCTGTACAAAAATCCTGAAACCAGCCCAAAACAACTGTGGGAGCGAGCTTGCTCGCGATGGCGTCAGGTCAGTCAATTCATCATTAACTGACACTCCGCTATCGCGAGCAGGCTCGCTCCCACAAGGGAACCGGTGGTGTACAAAAATCCTGAGGCCACCCCAAAAACTGTGGGAGCGAGCCTGCTCGCGATGGCGTCGGGTCAGTCAATTCATCACCAACTGACACTCCGCTATCGCGAGCAGGCTCGCTCCCACAAGGGAACCGGTGGTGTACAAAAATCCCGAGACCAGCCCAAAACAACTGTGGGAGCGAGCCTGCTCGCGATGGCGTCGGGTCAGTCAATTCATCACCAACTGACCCACCGCTATCGCGAGCAAGCTCGCTCCCACAAGCGAACCGGTGGTGTATAAAAATCCTGAGACCACCCCAAAACAACTGTGGGAGCGAGCCTGCTCGCGATGGCGTCAGGTCAGTCAATTCATCACCAACTGACACTCCGCTATCGCGAGCAAGCTCGCTCCCACAAGGGAACCGGTGCTGTACAAAAATCCTGAGACCAGCCCAAAACAACTGTGGGAGCGAGCCTGCTCGCGATGGCGTCGGGTCAGTCAATTCATCACCAACTGACCCACCGCTATCGCGAGCAGGCTCGCTCCCACAAGGGAACCGGTGGTGTACAAAAATCCTGAGACCAGCCCGAAACAACTGTGGGAGCGAGCCTGCTCGCGATGGCGTCGGGTCAATCAAATCCTCGTCAACTGACACTCCGCTATCGCGAGCAGGCTCGCTCCCACAAGGCGATCTGTGGTGTACGCAATCCCACGGCCAGCCCAAAACAACTGTGGGAGCGAGCCTGCTCGCGATGGCGTCGGGTCAGTCAATTCATCACCAACTGACCCACCGCTATCGCGAGCAAGCTCGCTCCCACAAGCGAACCGGTGGTGTACAAAAATCCCGAGACCAGCCCAAAACAACTGTGGGAGCGAGCCTGCTCGCGATGGCGTCAGGTCAGTCAATTCATCACCAACTGACACTCCGCTATCGCGAGCAGGCTCGCTCCCACAAGGGAACCGGTGGTGTACAAAAATCCCGAGACCAGCCCGAAACAACTGTGGGAGCGAGCCTGCTCGCGATGGCGTCAGGTCAGTCAATTCATCACCAACTGACACTCCGCTATCGCGAGCAAGCTCGCTCCCACAAGGGAACCGGTGGTGTACAAAAATCCTGAGACCAGCCCAAAACAACTGTGGGAGCGAGCCTGCTCGCGATGGCGTCAGGTCAGTCATTTCATCACCAACTGACACTCCGCTATCGCGAGCAGGCTCGCTCCCACAAGGGAACCGGTGGTGTACAAAAATCCTGAGACCAGCCCGAAACAACTGTGGGAGCGAGCCTGCTCGCGATGGCGTCGGGTCAGTCAATTCATCACCAACTGACACTCCGCTATCGCGAGCAGGCTCGCTCCCACAAGCGAACCGGTGGTGTACAAAAATCCTGAGACCACCCCAAAACAACTGTGGGAGCGAGCCTGCTCGCGATGGCGTCGGGTCAGTCAATTCATCACCAACTGACCCACCGCTATCGCGAGCAAGCTCGCTCCCACAAGCGAACCGGTGGTGTACAAAAATCCTGAGGCCAACCCAAAACAACTGTGGAAGCGAGCCTGCTCGCGATGGCGTCAGGTCAGTCAATTCATCACCAACTGACACTCCGCTATCGCGAGCAGGCTCGCTCCCACAAGGGAACCGGTGGTGTACAAAAATCCTGAGACCAGCCCGAAACAACTGTGGGAGCGAGCCTGCTCGCGATGGCGTCGGGTCAGTCAATTCATCACCAACTGACCCACCGCTATCGCGAGCAAGCTCGCTCCCACAAGGGAACCGGTGGTGTACAAAAATCCTGAGACCAGCCCAAAACAACTGTGGGAGCGAGCCTGCTCGCGATGGTGTCGGGTCAGTCAATTCATCACCAACTGACACTCCGCTATCGCGAGCAGGCTCGCTCCCACAAGCGAACCGGTGGTGTACAAAAATCCTGAGACCAGCCCAAAACAACTGTGGGAGCGAGCCTGCTCGCGATAGCGTCGGGTCAGTCAATTCCTCACCAACTGACCCACCGCTATCGCGAGCAGGCTCGCTCCCACAAGGGAACCGGTGGTGTACAGAAAGTCCTGAGGCCAGCCCAAAACAACTGTGGGAGCGAGCCTGCTCGCGATGGCGTCGGGTCAGTCAATTCATCATTAACTGACCCACCGCCATCGCGAGCAGGCTTGCTCCCACAAGGGATGGGCCTCAGTTCAACAGCACTTGGGCCCGGCCTTGCCGCCGTAACGGGCCTCTTGGCGCTCTCGGAAGAACGCCTCGTAGTCCATCAGCGGCTTGTCCGGGTGCTTGGTTTGCATGTGCTCGACGTAGTTGTCGTAGTCGGGCATGCCGACCATCAGGCGGGCGGCCTGACCGAGGTATTTACCGAGGCGACTCAAGTCATTGAACATCGTTGCAATCCTCTATCAAGCGTCCGGCAGGGCCTGGAATGGCGCTTCTTTGTCCGTGCGCTCTTTCGTGCCCCAGGCGGCGATGCCGACCTTGAGCGCGTAGAACAGGATGCTGAAGACCACGAACAGGAACAATACCGTCAGCGTTGCGTTGGTGTAGGCGTTGAACACCACGTGCTGCATCTGCTCGATGCTCTTGGCCGGGGCCAGGATCTGGCCGGCGGCCAGGGCATCGTTGTATTTGCGCGCCAGGGCCAGGAAGCCGATCGCCGGGTTGGCGTCGAACAGCTTGATCAGGCCCGCGGTGGTGGTGCAGATCAGCAGCCAGCTCGCCGGCAGCAGCGTGACCCAGACGTAGCGCTGGCGCTTCATCTTGATCAGTACCACGGTGGCGAGCATCAGGGCGATACCGGCCAGCATCTGGTTGGAGATGCCGAACAGCGGCCACAAGGTGTTGATGCCGCCCAGCGGATCGATCACGCCCTGATACAGCAAATAACCCCACAGCGCGACGCAGCCGGCGGTGGCGATCAGGTTGGCGGTCCAGGATTCGGTTCGCTTGAGGGCCGGCACGAACGAGCCGAGCAGATCCTGCAGCATGAACCGCCCGGCACGGGTGCCGGCGTCCACCGCGGTGAGGATGAACAGCGCTTCGAACAGGATCGCGAAGTGATACCAGAAGGCCATGGTGTTCTCACCCGGCAGCACCGAGTGCAGGATCTGCGCGATACCGACCGCCAGGGTCGGCGCACCGCCGGCACGGGCCAGGATGGTGGTTTCACCGATGTCCTTGGCCACCGCTTGCAGCGCGTCGGGGGTGATTGCAAAGCCCCAACTGCTGACGGTCTGGGCCACGGCCACCACGTCAGTGCCGACGATCGCCGCCGGGCTGTTCATGGCGAAGTACACGCCCGGCTCGATCACCGAGGCGGCAACCATCGCCATGATGGCCACGAAGGACTCCATCAGCATGCCGCCGTAACCGATGTAGCGGGCGTTGGTTTCGTTATCCAGCAGCTTGGGCGTGGTGCCCGAGGAGATCAGCGCATGGAAGCCCGAGACCGCGCCGCAGGCGATGGTGATGAACAGGAACGGGAACAAGCCGCCCTTCCACACCGGCCCGGTGCCGTCGGTGAACTGAGTCAGCGCGGGCATTTTCAGTTCGGGCATGGTGACCAGGATGCCGATCGCCAGGGCGACGATGGTGCCGATCTTGAGGAAGGTCGACAGGTAGTCCCGTGGCGCCAGGATCAGCCACACCGGCAGGACCGCCGCGACAAAACCGTAGCCGATCAGCATCCAGGTGATCTGGATTCCGGTGAAGGTGAAGGCCTTGGCCCAGACCGGATCGGCGGCGATCTGCCCGCCCAGCCAGATCGAACCCAACAGCAACAGCACGCCGATGATCGAGATCTCGCCGATGCGGCCCGGGCGGATGTAGCGCATGTAGATGCCCATGAACATCGCGATCGGGATGGTCGCCATCACCGTGAAGATGCCCCACGGGCTCTCGGCCAGGGCCTTGACCACGATCAGCGCCAGCACCGCGAGGATGATGATCATGATCAGGAAGCAGCCGAACAGCGCGATGGTGCCGGGAATGCGGCCCATTTCCTCGCGCACCATGTCGCCCAGGGAGCGACCGTTGCGGCGGGTGGACAGGAACAGGACCATGAAGTCCTGCACCGCACCGGCCAGCACCACGCCGGCGATCAGCCAGAGCGTGCCGGGCAGGTAGCCCATCTGCGCGGCCAGCACCGGCCCGACCAGCGGCCCCGCGCCGGCAATGGCCGCGAAGTGGTGGCCGAACAGGATGTGCTTGTTGGTCGGGACGTAGTCCAGGCCATCGTTGTTGAGCACGGCAGGCGTGGCCCGGCGCGCATCGAGTTGCATCACGTTGTTGGCGATGAAGAGGCTGTAGTAGCGATAGGCGACCAGGTAAATGGCCACGGCTGCGACGACGATCCAGAGGGCGTTGATCGGCTCTCCGCGGCGCAAGGCCACGACACTCAGCGCACAAGCTCCCAGAACAGCCACGGCAAACCAGGCGAGGTGTTTAACCAGACGGGTTGTCATTGCGTGTCTCCTGCCGATATCCAATGGATTGCGGCGATTGTTTTTATAGTGTGCCCCGGCTATTCGGAGCCGGCCCAATATCCCTGCATGCCGTCAATAAATAAATCCGTAGTACTACGTAGAACCTCGATTCCCTTGTGGGAGCGAGCCTGCTCGCGAAAGCGGCGTGTCAGTTAATGATGATTTGACTGCCCCATCGCCTTCGCGAGCAGGCTCGCTCCCACAGGTCTTATGCCGCGCGCACAGGTTTGGCATATGATGCCGCCATTCGCCTCCCCGCCGCGCCCGGACTGGAGTAAAGATGCTGCTCAAACACAAAATCGTTGCTCTCGGGATCCTGCCGCTGGTCCTGGCGATTGCTGTCATCGGTGCCTTGGTCATCTCGCTCAACCGCCAGTTGGGTGATCAACAGGCGCAACTGATCGAAGACAGCATCCTGGCGAGCAAGCGCGCCGAATTGAAGAACTATGTCGAGATGGCGCAGAGCCTGATCGCGCCGCTGTATGACAACGGCCAGGGCGACGCGCGGGCACAGCAGCAGGTACTGGAAGAGCTGCGCAAGCTCAGCTTCGGTATCAACGGATATTTCTTCGTGTACGACCGCCAGGGTCGCAGCCTGATGCACGCCCGGCAGTCGGAACTGGTCGGGCAATACCTTTGGGACATGAAAGATCCCCAGGGCCTGCCCGTCATCCAGGCGTTGCTCAAGAGCGCCGAATCGGGTGAAGGCTTCCAGCGTTATGCCTGGAACAAGCCTTCCTCCGGCCAGGTGACCGACAAACTGGCCTATGTCGTGATGCTCGATCGCTGGGGCTGGATGCTCGGCACCGGGATTTACCTGGAGGACGTGGAGCGTGCCACCCAACAAGCCCGCGCCGAAGTGGCCCAAGGCATCCACACCACGATGCAGGCAATCGCCGCCATTGCACTGATCGCAGTGCTACTGGTGTTCGCCGGCGGCATTACCCTCAACGTCAGCGAGCATCGCCTGGCCGACAAGAAACTGCAGCGCTTGAACCAGCGCATTGTCAGCTTGCAAGAGGAAGAGCGCTCCCGGGTATCCCGTGAATTGCATGACGGCATCAGCCAACTGTTGGTGTCGATCAAGTTCCAGTTCGAGCTGGCCAGCCACGTCATCGAGAACGGCCAGGAAAATGGAGTGGGCATCTTGAAAAACGCCACGGACCGACTGGGTGAAGCCATCGGTGAAATCCGTAGCATCTCCCACGACCTGCGCTCGTCTTTGCTCGACACCCTGGGCCTGCCTGCCGCCATCGGCCAGCTTGCGGCCGAATTCGAGCAACGCAGCGGCCTGGAAGTGTCCTACCGAAGCAACGAATTCGACTGTCGCCTGGAAAACGGCGCACCGGTCTCGCTGTTTCGCATCGCCCAGGAAGCGCTGACCAACATCGAGCGTCACGCCGGGGCGAAGCGTGTCGCCATCACCCTGTTCGGCTCCGGCCAGTCCTTGCGCCTGACCGTTGTGGATGACGGGATGGGCTTCAACGTTCCACAGGTCGAGCGCGGCCATACGGGCATCGGCTTGCGTAATATCCGCGAACGGGTCGAGCATTTCGGCGGGCGGCTGGACATGACATCGGTGCCAGGACGAAGCGAACTGGATATCCTCTTGCCCATGACCATGCCCACCACGGAAAGCTGATGCGCCTTGAATTCAACAAGAGCCCTTGTCGATGACCCTGTCTCCAGCCATACGCGTCGCCCTGGTCGACGATCATTCCCTGGTCCGGGACGGCATCCGCGCCCTGCTGTCCGTCATGCCCCGGCTGGATGTGGTTGGCGAAGCGGAGAATGGTGTACAGGCCATCGAAATGGTCGAACGCTGCCAGCCGGATCTCCTGTTGATGGACATCGGCCTCAAGGACATGAACGGCCTTGAGCTGACCCGGCTGCTGGGCAGGCAGCACCCAGGCTTGAAGATCCTGATCCTGAGCATGTATGACAATCATGAGTACGTCAGCGAATCGGTGCGCGCCGGCGCCAGCGGCTATGTCCTGAAGAACTCGCCGTCGAAGGAAATCATCGCCGCCATCGAGGCCATCATCAACGGCGGCACCTTCTACAGCGCCGAGATCGCCCAGCGCCTCGCCACCGACCCGCACACCGACAGCGAGCTGACGCCGCGCGAGACCCAGGTGCTGAAGAAAATGGTCCAGGGCTTCAACAACAAGGAAATGGCCCGCGAGCTGGACATCAGCGTCCGCACCGTCGAAACCCACCGCCTGAGCATTCGCCGAAAGCTCAACATCGACAAGCCCGCGGCCCTGGTGAAATACGCGATCGACCACGGGATCATTCCGCGCTGATGTAGTAACCAGGATGTTCAAGATCATCCAACAACCCCGGCCCGCTCGGCACCCAACCCAACAAACCGCGGGTGTACTCACTGGACACCGCCATGTTCGCGCCCGCCATGTGAGCGAACCAGCCAAAATGCTCGCGCTCTCGGGACTCGACCGGCACTCCCAGGCCACGTCCTATCGCCTGGGCAATGTCCTTGAAGGGTACAGCTTCGTCGGTGACGGCGTGGTAGACGGACTGGGTCACGCCCTGCTCAAGCGCCAATCGATAGACCCGTGCCGCATCCAGTCGATGCACGCCCGACCAGCAATGGTTACCGTCGCCGAGATAAGCCGATACGCCCTGCTCACGGGCCAGACGAATCAGGATCGGTACGAATCCATAGTCGCCGACGCCATGGACCGATGGCGCCAACCGAACCGTCGCCACGCGCACACCACGCTCGGTCAGATCCCTAGCCGTGGCTTCGGTCTTGCGAGGCGAGGCCGGGCTGACCACTTCCAGCTCACTGGCGCCCCGGGTCAATCCGAACAAGCCCGAGGTCACCAATAGCGGTCGCTCGGAGCCTTGCAACGCGCCGCCCAGTGCCATAATCGCGCGACGGTCTTGCTCGGCATTTTCGGCAAATCGTGAAAAATCATGATTAAAAGCGGTGTGAATAACCGCATCCGCCGCCGACGCTGCATGATGCAGGACATCCAGATCATCCAACGTCCCTTGAATTACTCTCGCGCCGGTGGCGGCGAGCGCGGCAACCTTTTCTTCGCAACGGGCCAGGCCGGTGACTTGATGCCCGGCGCCGAGCAAATCCTGCACCACGGCCGACCCAACCCAGCCCGTGGCACCGGTAACGAATACGCGCATGAGCAACGCTCCTGTCTGGAAAAGCGAGATAGAAAGTCTTCTATAACCTGAACAAGGCTCAGGATTTGTATTGAACTTGTATTTCCCGACTTCGGAGCAACATCAAGGCCACCCCGAACGACAACGCAACCGCAACAGCACCACCCAGGTAAACCGCCTCGATGCCCCAACCACTGGCCAGCACACCAGCCAGCGGGCTGGTCATGCCCAGGGAAATATCCAGGAAGGCAACATAGGCGCCCATGGCGAGGCCACGTGACTGCGGCGGAGCACGCCGCACTGCTTCCACGCCAAAACCGGGAAACGCCAGGGAATAACCGAAGCCGGTAAACGCGGCGCCGAGATAGGCGATGAATGCCGTATCGGCGCCCCAGATGAGCAGCAGCCCAACGGCCTCGATCACGACGCAGACCAATGCGACACGCGCGCCACCGATCTTGTCCGGAAGATGCCCGAACAACAGCCGCGCGCCGATGAAGGCCAGACCGAACGCCGTGAACGCGAGCGAAGCGTTGCCCCAATCCCTGGCCGCGAATAACAAGGCAATGAACGCTGTCACGACACCAAAGCCGACGCTGCAAAACGCCAGGCCCATGCCGGGAACCCATACCGCGCCGAACATCTTGTAGAACGGTGTGCGCCGGGTCGCCGTAGGGGCTACGCCGCGGACGCCGGCGACAACCGCCAAGGCCAACAGCGCAATAAACGCCGACGCCACAACGATGCCCATGAATCCCCAAGCCGAATCGAGCGCCACGCCAAGCGGGGCGCCCAGGGCGAACGCGCCATACATGGCAATGCCATTCCAGGCCATGACCTTGCCGGCATGCTGCCCCCCTACAAGACCGATGCCCCACCCCAACGCCCCGGTGACGATCAGGCTTTCACCGATCGCCAGCAGCACGCGACCGCCTACTAACAGCCAGACCGACAACACCGGCGTAGCGACGAACGCCAGGGACAGCAGATAGACCAAAGCGGAAACCGCCGCCGTCACCAGCCCGACCATGACCGCGCGCTTGCCGCCGCGCAGGTCGGCGAAATTGCCGGCCCAGGATCGCGACAGCAGCGCCGCGGCGAACTGTGCACCCACTACCAGGCCAATCACCAACGTGCCCATCCCCAGCGTGTCGTGCAAATGAAGCGGCAAAACTGGCAGTTGCATGCCGATGGTGAGAAAGCCAATGAACACGGTCAACGTGAGCGGCAACAACTTGAATACCGGATTGGTATCGACGGCTGCCGGGGGCGCCACAGAGGCACCCGGATGAATATTTTCTTGAGTCATAACCCTACCCATGGAAAGGGACGCGAAGTGAAGTTGAATGCCGCTTGCGCAGCCGCCTAGAATGCGATCAATTAGTCGCATTCAAGATACGAATAATCCGTCGTATTTCCTATTCGCATTCCTTTTCCAAGGCCGATGCCGCCATGTCCGATCGCCCAAGCCCGCAGATTTCCTCACGCAAGCAGCCAAAACAGGCACGGTCCACCGAGCTTGTGGCGGCAGTCCTGGAAGCGGCTGTTCAGGTTTTGGCGAGTCAGGGCGCCCAACGCTTCACCGTTGCCCGCGTTGCCGAGCGAGCGGGTGTGAGCGTCGGATCGGTGTATCAGTACTTTCCGAACAAGGCAGCGATCCTGTTTCGGCTGCAAAGTGATGAATGGCGGCAGACCAGCGATATGTTGCGAGACATTCTGGAAGATCCCTCCACACCGCCCCTCTCGCGGTTACGAACCCTTGTGCAGGCGTTCATCCAGTCCGAGTGCGACGAAGCGCAGATTCGCGTCGCGCTCAACGACGCTGCGCCACTTTATCGGGATGCGCCTGAGCACCAGGCGGCACGTACTTCAGTGCAGGCATCGGTGGATGCGTTCATGCAGCAAGTGCTGCCGGACGCGAGTATGCAAACCCGCGCCCTGGCCGGTGAGCTGATCATCGCCACCCTCAGCTCCGTGGGGAAACGGTTTTCGGCAACGCCTCGCGTTCGGCAAGAAGTCCAGAGCTATGCCGATGCCATGGCAGATATGTTCTGCGCCTACCTGAAAAACCTCCAGGCGTGCGAGAGCACGGCAGGCTGAGCATTCGCGTCGACGTTCCAGTGACAGCCCGCCGGCAGTTTTACTACACTCCCCCGTCTTGTCCCCTTCCCTTGCGAGGCGTCCCATCCCATGAAAATCATAACAAGCACGATGACGCTCTTTGGCCTGTTGGCATTCTGCGGCAGCGCCCTGGCCGAACCAACGGCTTCGCATCTGGACAAAGTGATCCAGCAAGGTGAACTGCGCGTGTGCACCACCGGCGACTACAAGCCCTACACCTACAAGGCCGAATCGGGGGAATACGAAGGCATCGACATCGACATGGCCCGCTCGCTGGCCGCCAGCCTGGGCGTCAAGGCGCAATGGGTCCAGACCACTTGGAAAACGTTGATGCCCGACATGCTGGCGGGCAAGTGCGACATCGGGATGGGCGGGATTTCGGTGACCCTGGAACGACAGAAGAAAGCCTATTTCAGCAACACCCTGGACGTGGATGGCAAGATCCCGCTGGTGCGTTGCGAAGACCAGTCGCGCTACCAGACCATCGAGCAGATGAACCAGCCTTCGGTGCGCCTCGTCGAGCCGGCCGGTGGCACCAACGAAGCCTTCGTGCGGGCATTCCTGCCCAAGGGCCAGCTCGCCTTCCATGACAACGTGACGATCTTCCAGGAGCTGTTGGACAAACGCGCCGACGTCATGATCACCGATGCCTCGGAAGCGCTCTACCAGCAGAAACTCAAGCCGGGCCTGTGCGCCGTCAACCCGACCCGCTACCTGCAATATGGCGAGAAAGCCTATCTGCTGCCCCGTGACGACAACACCTGGAAGATGTACGTCGACCAGTGGTTGCATCTGAGCAAGGCCAACGGCAGCTATCAGAAAGTCATCGGGCAGTGGCTGGCCGTGCCTCAAGCTCAATAACGAACCGGTGGCCGTACACGCTCCCAGGTTTGTGTGCGGCGCCATGGTCTGGCATGTTGGGCCTTCAAACAGAACTGTCACGAGGCCCCATGCAGATCGAATTACTGGAAATCAGTGAGCACCTTCATCGTTTTCCGCCATTCGATGCCCTTCCTCAGGAGACCCTGGAGGAAATTGCCCGGCGCGTCGAAGTCGCGTATTTCAAGGCCTCAAGCCCGATCCTGGAAGCAGGTGCGGCCATTCATGACCTGCACTACGTACGCAGCGGCGCGGTCGAGATCTATCGGCGAAGCGGCGAACTGTACAACCGGCTGGTCGAGGGCGATATCTTTGGCCAGGCGGGCTTGCTGCGCAGCAACCGGGTGCGCTTCCCGGCCAAGGCCTTGGAAGACAGCCTGATCTATTTCATTCCGGCGGATGTATTCGCCCAGTTATGCGAGCGGCACGACAGTTTCGCCGACTTTGTCGAAGCCGAGGGGCATTCCAGGCTCAAGTCAGCCGTCGAGGCCCAAGGCCGTGCGAGCGAGCTGATCCAGCTCAAGTCCCGTGCATTGATTTCCCGGGATCTGGTCTGGGTTACGCCGCAAACCAGCGTCCGGGAAGCCGCACAGTTGATGACCGAACGAAGCGTTTCCTGTGTCGTGGTCCTTGAGCCAGCCGGGAAACACCCCGAGCAGATGCTCGGCATCGTGACCGACCGGGACCTGCGCACCCGCGTTGTGGCCGCCAACCGCAGCGGCGAAACCACCATCGGCGAAGTGATGTCGATCGACCCGGTGGCCATCCAGGCCGATGACTCGTTGTTCGAGGCGATGCTGTGCATGCTCAGGAGCAACATCCATCACCTTCCGGTGATGCACAAGGGCCGCACGCTGGGCTTGATCAATCTGTCGGACATCATCCGACACGAGTCTCAGAGCAGCCTGTACCTGGTAAACAGTATTTCCAACCAGACCAGTGTCGAGGGTCTTCGCTCATTGCTGCGCGACCTACGCGGGACCTACATTCGCATGGTCCGCGACGGCGCGACCGCCCACATGATCGGCAGCGCCATCTCGGGCATTGGTCGTGCCTTCACCCAGCGCCTGCTTGAACTGGCCGAACGCGAACTGGGACCACCACCGGTTCCGTATTGCTTCATGGTGCTGGGCTCGATGGCCCGTGACGAACAATTGCTTGTCACCGACCAGGACAACGCCCTGGTGCTGGACGATCGTTTCGACCCAGCGCTGCATGACGATTACTTTCGCAAGCTGGCTGCGTTCGTCAGCGACGGGCTCGCCCAATGCGGCTACAGCTACTGCAAGGGCGGGATCATGGCGACCAACGTCCAGTGGCGCCAGCCATTGCGAGTGTGGCGTGGCTATTTCAGCCAGTGGATCGAGAAACCGAACGCCGCCACCCTGCTCAACAGCTGCATCTTTTTTGACTTGGACGGGGTCTATGGCGCGCTGGACATGGTCGAATCGCTCAAGACGCTTTGCGCGCAGAAGTCCAGGGATACTCCGGCTTTCCTGGCGGCGATGGCGCGCAACGCATTGAATCGCACGCCGCCCCTGGGTTTCTTTCGCACATTTGTCATGGAAACGGATGGGGAACAAAAACAGATCATCAACCTCAAGGGCCGTGGCACGGCGCCCCTCACCGACCTGATCCGCATCCACGCGCTGGCGTGTGGCACCACGGCGCAAAATTCATTCGATCGGCTCGATGCCATCGGCCAAACGCAATGGGTACCACCCGAGGCCATCGAGCATCTGCGCTACGCATTGGAGTTCCTGTCGATGGTGCGCATAAGGCACCAGGTCGATGCCATCGAACAGGGTCGCAAACCGGATAATTACATCGAGCCCGAGCGCTTCTCAACCGCTGAGCGGCACAACCTCAAGGAAGCCTTCCAGGTGTTGAGCAATGCCCAGAAATTCCTGCGTTTCCGCTATCCCGGTCACGCCCGGCCATCCCGATGAACGCCCCACGAGTAGCGACCGAACGGACGATGCCGGACTGGGCGGCGCGCTTCGAACAACTGGCGCGACAAGCACGCCATCCCCTGCTGCAGCGTTTCTACCAGACAGGGGTGATCGACGGCCAGACCGCGTTGGAACAAGTGGAACTGCTGGCCATGGACTTGGAAACCACTGGTTTGAACGCCCGCAGCGACAGCATCGTCAGCATTGGCCTGATGCCTTTCACCCTCAAGCGAATACGTTGCGGCGAAGCCATGTACTGGGTCATCAAACCTTCCACGCTGACCCATGAGTCGGTGACATTCCATCGCATTACCCATGCCGACATCCGTCATGCCCCTCGATTCCCCGACATCATGGACAACCTGCTGGAAGCATTGGCGGGGCGAATCATGGTGGTGCATTACCGGGCCATCGAGCGCGACTTTCTGGACGAGGCGTTTCGGCGTCACCTTGGAGAGGGCCTGCAGTTTCCGGTCATTGATACGATGCAGCTGGAGGCATGGCGGGTCAGGGGTCGTCGCCGTTGGCTGGACCGGCTGTTGCGGCGGCCACCGGCCTCCATCCGGCTGGCCGATACGCGTCTGCGTTATCGACTGCCCACCTATCACGCCCACCATGCATTGACCGATGCACTGGCCACGGCCGAGCTGTTGCAAGCGCAGGTAGCCACCCATTACAGCCCGTCCGTGGCGGTCGGGCAGCTCTGGGATTGAACGCTGGGGCGCGCCTCGCCCCAGCCAATCTTCAGGCGATCAGGATCGCGGTTCTGACATCAATCCCTTCACCAGGGAAATACAGCCCAGCAGCAGAACGATGGCAAAGGGAAGCCCGGTCGAAACCGCCATGGCCTGCAAGGCGACCAGCCCCCCACCCAACAGCAGCGCAATCGCGATCACGCCCTCGATGACCGCCCAGAAAACCCGTTGGGGCACAGGCGCATCGACCTTGCCGCCGGCCGTGATGGTGTCGATTACCAGCGAGCCGGAGTCCGACGAAGTGATGAAGAACACGATCACCAGCACGATGCCCAGCAACGAGGAAATTTCCTTGAGGGGCAGCGCCTCCAGCATCGCGAACAGCTTGAGTTCCAACACTGCATCCTTTACCCCACTCAATCCCTGCAAGGTGGCCTGGTCGATGGCCGTCCCGCCAAAAGTGGTCATCCATAGCACCGACACCAGCGAAGGCACCAGCAAGACAGAAATCAGAAATTCCCGGACGGTCCGGCCCCGGCTGACCCGCGCAATGAACATGCCTACAAAGGGCGACCAGCTGATCCACCAGGCCCAGTAGAACGCTGTCCAGCCCTGGGTGAACTCGGCGTCCGTACGGCCGAAAGGATTGGACAATGCGGGCAGGTATTCAGCGTAGGTCACCACGTTCTTGAAGAAGCCGGTAAGAATGGCCAAGGTGGGACCGACGACGATGATGAAGAGCAGCAACAGGAGCGCCAGGCCCATATTAATTTCCGAGAGCAGCTTGACGCCCTTCTCCAGCCCGGCCAGAACCGACCACAGGGCAATCAGCGTGATACCGATGATCAGTACCACTTTGCTGACGTTGGACGATGGAATGCCGAACAGATGTTCAATCCCCGCCGCGGCCTGCTCGGCACCGATGCCCAGCGAGGTCGCCAGCCCGAACAGCGTCGCGAACACCGCCAGGATATCGATGATATGCCCTGGCCAGCCCCAGACGCGCTCCCCCAGCAACGGATAGAAAATCGAGCGAATCGACAGCGGCAAGCCTTTGTTGAACGAGAACAGGGCCAAGGACAACGCCACGATGGCGTAGATGGCCCAGGGATGCAGACCCCAGTGAAAAATCGTCGCAGCCATCGCCAGGTCCGCAGCGCCTTTCATATCGCCCGCTGCGCCATCGAGGGGGGCCCAGTCCGTGCGTACCCCGCTGGGATCGAGCGTCACGCCCCCCATCGCGGCGGCATAATGCGACATGGGCTCCGCTACGCCGTAGAACATGAGCCCGATGCCCATCCCGGCGGCGAACAACATGGAGAACCAACCCACATAGGTATGATCGGGCGTGGCATCGCGACCGCCCAATCGCACCTTGCCCAGTGGCGAAACGATCAACGCCAGGCACAACAGAACGAAAATATTGCCTGCGCTCATGAAGAACCAGGCCAGGTGCCGGGTCAGCCATCCGCGCATGGCGCTGAAAAGCGGCTCGACTTCATTTTGCAGCGCCAGCGTCACGATGACGAACAACAAAACGGTGGCGGCAGAGATGAGGAAAACCTTGCCATGGATGTCCAGGGAGAAAGAAAACTCACCGCGGAAATTGTCCTGTCCGATGACGTAGTCTGTTTCGATGAGATTTGCCTCGCCGCTAGGGGCAGGTATCCCCTCCGTACCGGGCGTCTGGGATTTTCCTGATAGATCGTCTACAGGATCTTTACCCACGTGAACCTCCTTTGATTATGCAACACGCACGCGCGCGTGATGGTCTGAAAAGCCCCGCTGTTCCAAGTGAAAACGAGAGTAAGTGCCATAGCCTAACAAGTCTGGAGGCATGCCTGTGACATCGACCGGCCATGACTGTTCCACAAACGACATCAGGTTGGGCCTACGAGACGCCGCCACCGTACTGGTTGCGCATCGAAGTCATCCGCCCCAGGCAAAACGAAGGGCGCCGGGACAGTGTCCGGGCGCCCTTCGTATGGACCGTCCGTGGGGGTGCTTCAACTCACTGCGCGGCACGCACCTTGTTGATTTCGTCGTACATCATTTTCACCAGATCCCCGTCCAACGACTTGGCGAACTTGTCGACGACTGGCTTCACGCGCTCGCGAAAGCGGTCTTTCTCGGCCGGGGTGATTTCATTGACGGTCATCGCACCGGCCAGCGTCGCCTTGGCTTTTTCCATGCTCGTCTCGGTGACTTCACGCTGGAAGGTCTGCGCCTCGGCTGCGGCTGCGCGAATCATTGCCTTTTCGTCGTCGTTGAGGCGGTTCCAGGTTTTCTGGCTGATGATCAACGACTGCGGGTTGAAGATGTGGCCGGTGACGGAAAGATATTTCTGCACCTCGTAGAACTTGTTGCCCTCGATCACCGTGAACGGGTTTTCCTGGCCGTCGATGGTGTGCTGCTCAAGGCCCGTGTACACCTCGGGGAACGCCATCGGCACCGGGTTGGCGCCCAGGGCTGAGAAGGTTTCCAGGTAGATCGGTGACTGGATGACGCGCAGCTTCAAGCCCTGCAGGTCTTCGAGCTTGGTCACCGGGTGCTTGCTGTTGGTCAGGTTACGGAACCCCAGGTCCCAATAACCCAGCCCTACCAGCCCCTTGCTGTCCAGCTGTGCCGCCAGTTTCTGCCCGACCGGCCCATCGATGACGGCATGGGCCTCCTTGACGTCGTTGAACAGGAAGGGGAAATCGAGCATGGCGTAATCCGGTGCCTGGGCGGCCAGGATGCCGGAGTTGAGCACGGTGATGTCCAAGGTGCCGCCCTGCAATGCCGACACCGTTTGCACGTCGCCGCCCAGGGTTCCGCCAGGGAACAGGCGGACCTTTATCTTGCCGCCGCTCTTTTCACTGAGCAGGTCGGCGAACTTCTGCGCGCCCTGGCCCTGGGGATGTTCCTTGACGTTCTGGAACGCGAATCGCAAGGTCCGCTCACGGATCTCGTCCGCGTGGCTGGCCACGCCGGTCAGCAGCAAGCCCGTCGCGCACGCCCCGGCCAGCAAGGTTTTCATCAGTTTTCCCATGTCACTCTCCGATCGTTATTGTTTTTAAAGGTCGAGCCAGCGAGCACCGGTGTCAGCCGGTGAAGAATTTCAACGGTCCCAGTACCAGTTGCGGAAACAGCACCAACAGCAACAGCACCACAAATTGCGCAATCATGAACGGCCAGACCCCCCGGACTATTTCCTCGAACTCCAGCTTCGCCACGCTGCAGACCACGTTCAGCACCGTGCCCACGGGCGGCGTGATCAACCCAATCGCAGTGTTGATCAGAAACAGCACGCCGAAATACACCGGGTCGATCCCCGCCTGGATCACCGCTGGCATCAATACCGGCGTCAGGATGAGGATGGTCGGGGTCATGTCCATCACCGTACCGACCAGGATGATCAACGCCATCATCACCAGCAGCAGGAGCGTCTGGTTGTCCATGAACGGCGCGAGCAGTTCCGCCAGCTGGCCCGGCAGGTCGGCGATGGTCACCAGCCACGATGAAACCATGGCCGCTGCCACCAGCAGCATCACCACCGAGGTGGTCCTGGCCGAAGACAGGATCACTTCGTACAGCTGGCTGATCTTCATCTCCCGGTAGATCACCAGGGACACGAACAGCGAATAGACTGCCGCGACCACTGCTGCCTCCGTTGGCGTGAAGATGCCGAACTTGAGGCCCAGGATGATGATCAACGGCAAGCCCATCGCCCAACTGCCATCGAGCAACGTGCGTAGTACCTCGGCTCGGGAACGCTTGGGCGCCGTCTCGACGTTCTCGCGCCGGGAGATCAACCACCAGGCGATGGCCAGCCCGACGCCGAGCATCAGCCCCGGCACGATACCGGCCAGGAACAGCTTGGAAATCGACACGCCGGACGCCACGCCAAAAACGATGAAGCCGATGCTGGGCGGAATCACTGGCGCAATGGTGCTGCCGGCGGCGATCAGCCCGGCCGAACGTCCCCGGTTGTGCCCCGCCAACACCATCATCGGCACCAGCAACGCCGCCAACGCCGCCGCATCGGCCACCGCCGAACCGGAAAGCGAGGCCAGCAGGCAGGAGGCAATGATCGCGACGTAACCCAGGCCGCCGCGCTTATGCCCAACCAGCGCCATGGCAATGTTGACGATGCGCTTGGATAACCCGCCGACATTCATGACTTCGCCGGCCAGCATGAAGAACGGCACGGCCATCAGCGGAAAGCTGTCGGCGCCATTGAGCAAATTCTGCGCAATGATCTGCGCGTCGAACAAGTCCAGGTAAAACATCAACGCGACGCTGACCACCAGCAAGGCAAAGGCAATCGGGATACCCAACGCCATGCTGCCCAGCAGCGACCCGAGGAAAATAGCCAACGTCATGGGCGGGTACTCTTGAGGGTGTCAGGGTTGAGGCCGGCGGCTTCGCTTTCCTCGACTGACAAAGGATCGTCATCCCGCAGTTTGCCGAACAGTGTCAGGTACAGTTCGTACAGCAGGATCGCCGTGGCGCTGACCCCGAACACCAGCCCGGCGGCGTAGAACAGCGCCATCGAAAGGCCCGAAGCCGGCGCGACCACGTTGAGGTTGATCACCGCCTGCTGCCAACTGCCGCTGACGATCAGTCCGCAAATGTAGAGCATCAGCAGATGCCCGATGACCAGGCAGGCACGCTTGCCTGCTGGCGGCAAGCGCTTGACCAGGCTGTTCATGCCCAGGTGCGCGCGGTCCTTGAGCGCCACGAGGGCACCTAGAAAAATCATCCAGACGAAGAACCAGCGCGACAGTTCCTCCGACACACTGATGCCGGAGTTGAAGGCATAGCGCAGCACTACATTGCCGAACACCAGCACGATCATCGCGACCATGCACAGCACGATCAGCAACTTGAGCAGCTTGAAATACAGATCGACGACTTTTGTCATCTTGAACACCTCCAGGTTGATCCAGACACCGGCCGTGTAGCCGGCGACAGGGCGAGCGCTATCGGATCGACGCTGGAATATTCCGGAAAGCACCGCAAAGGGAGGTACGCAATGAGGACAAGTTCGGTTGACGGGCACGCATGAGGGGATCCTCTGTTTTTATTATGGCCTCGCCTGGACATGGCAAGGCTGGGTGACCGCTAAAATGTACTACCCAGTTAATCCGGTCAATAACCTTGCTTGACCGGTTGACCGATCCAGGCGGAACTACCGTGCGATTATCGGTCACCGTTGCGAGGCGCCCCGCAGCCTCCCGGTTGGGCGAGGGATTTTCCGAAGGCGTTTTGTATCGGTCTGTATAGGAGCAGCCGATTGATACGAATCCGCCGATTTCGGTCCTTTGCGGCACACATCCTCGATACACCCGGGCGCTTAACTGCACACACCGGACAGCAGCACACACCCGCTGCACTGGCCCACTCAATCAAGCGCAAGGAGAACTACCATGATCAACTTCTCGAAACTCTCGTCCCTGGCAATCGCCCTGACCCTGGTTGGCGGCGTCGGCCTATCGAACATCGCCGCGGCCAAAAGCGCACCGTCGTCTTACGAACAGGCTGCACATCAGTTGGCCGAAGGTGGATCGGATCGCCTGATCGAGAATCGCGTAGCCGAAGGCGGCTCCGATCGCCTGATCTAGAATCGCGTAGCCGAAGGCGGCTCCGATCGCCTGATCGAGAATCGCGTAGCCGAAGGCGGCTCCGATCGCCTGATCGAGAATCGCGTAGCCGAAGGCGGGGCTGATCGGTTGCAGGAGCTGCGTGAACGCAGCCCTGTCTGAGAGCGCTTTTCTGTGGCGAGGGGATTTATCCCCGCTGGGCTGCGCAGCAGCCCTAAAGCCTTCGCCTCTGTCTTACAGGCCCACCGAGCTGCCTGATTTGGGTCTGCTGCGCAGCCCAGCGGGGATAAATCCCCTCGCCACAAGAGCTTTCTGGCCTTCATGGGCTGGAACATCACCCATAAAAAAGCCCCGCATCTCTCGATGCGGGGCTTTTTATTCAACGGTGAATCAGTTGGCCGTCACGACCGCCTGACCACTCAGCGCCAGGTCCAGCAGCTCGCGGTTGGCCACCGCATACATGGCGTAGTCGGTGCCGCTGGCGGCACGGATGTCCACCAGCATGGCGCGCCAGCGCTCGACCATTTCACGATGCTGCTCGAGCCACAGCGCCAGGCGGGTTTCCACGTCCTGGCTACCGTCACCTTCCTGCAGGACCGAGATGGTGATCGCCCGTTGCTGCCAGTCGATGTCATCGCGGAACGCTTCACGGGCCAGGGCCTGCCAGTTGTTTTCAACCGGCAAGGCACTGATTTGCTGCAGGTACCAGGTGATGTCAAGCGCGCTGCCCACGGCGAAGTAAGCCTTGGCCACGTCGGCGGCGTTCTGGCCGGTGACGTCGGACGCCTCGATGATCGGCAACAAGGTGTACAGGTGCGTAGTACCGGCAACCATGCGCGCCAGCAGTTCCGGCACGCCGGCCGCCACGTAGGCCTGGTAGCGAGTCTGCCAACCTTCGCGGGTCGGGCCTTCCAACAGTTCGTCGAGCTTGAGGCCCAACGCCGCCAGGTGAGGACCGAAGTGAGCGACGTCACGGGCAGCGTTCTGCTCGTTGCGGCGGCTGCGCAGGAACCAACGCGTGGCGCGACGACCCAGGCGCATCAGCTCATCCATCAGCTCCAGCTGCACGTCGGCGGAAACCTGGTGGTCCAGGGCTTCGATCTGGCGGAACCAGTGTGGGAGATGGAAGATATCCCGCACGATCACATAAGCACCCGCCACGTTCGCCGGGCTCATGCCCGTCGACTCTTTCAACCGCTGGACGAAGGTGATGCCCATGTGGTTGACCAGGTCGTTGGCGATCTGGGTGCTGACAATCTCGCGCTTCAGGCGATGGCGACGCATGGCCTCGGAGAACTTGCTCACCAGCGTTGGCGGGAAAGCCGTCTCCATGTCACGGGTCAGGTAATCGTCGTCCGGCACCAGGGAGTTGAGCAGCGCTTCCTTGAGGTCGATCTTGCTGTAAGAGATCAGCACCGACAGTTCGGCACGGGTCAGGCCGTGGCCCGCCGCGACACGTTCGGCCAGTTGTTCTTCGGTCGGCAGGAACTCGATGGCGCGGTCCAGCTTGCCACGGGCTTCCAGGTCGTTCATCAAGCGCTTGTACTCGGCGATCCGCACGAAGGCGCGGCGTGCCGCCAGGGACAAGGCCTGGGTCTGCTTGTAGTTGTTGCCCAACACCAGGCCACCGACTTCGTCGGTCATGCTCGCCAGCAACTGGTTGCGCTGCTTGTCGGTCATGTCGCCGGCCTGCACCACTTCGTTGAGCAGGATCTTGATGTTCACTTCGTGGTCGGAGCAGTCCACGCCACCGGCGTTGTCGATGAAGTCGGTGTTGGTGGCGCCGCCATTGAGGCCGAACTCGACGCGACCCAGTTGGGTCATGCCCAGGTTACCGCCCTCGCCCACCACCTTGCAGCGCAATTCGTTGCCGTTCACGCGCAGTGCATCGTTGGCCTTGTCGCCGACATCGGCGTGGCTTTCGGTGCTGGCCTTGACGTAAGTGCCGATACCGCCGTTCCACAACAGGTCCACCGGCGCCTTGAGCAAGGCGTTCAGCAGTTCGGTCGGGGTCAGTTTGTCGGCCTTGATGTCGAAGCGCTCTTTCATCTGCGGCGAGATCGCGATGCTCTTCGCGCTGCGCGAGAAGATGCCGCCGCCCTCGGACATGATGCTGGTGTCGTAGTCGGTCCAGGCCGAACGCGGCAGCTCGAACAGACGCTTGCGTTCGGCAAAGCTGCTGGCAGGCTCTGGGTTCGGGTCGATGAAGATGTGCAGGTGGTTGAAAGCCGCGACCAGTTGCAGCTTGTCGGACATCAACAAGCCGTTGCCGAACACGTCGCCGGCCATGTCGCCGACGCCCACCACGGTGATGCTGTCTTGCTGGACGTTGATGCCGCGCTCGCGGAAGTGGCGCTGCACGCCGACCCACGCGCCCTTGGCGGTGATGCCCATTTTCTTGTGGTCGTAGCCGGCCGAACCGCCGGAGGCGAACGCATCGCCCAACCAGAAGCCGTAGTCGATGGCGATGCCGTTGGCGATGTCGGAGAAGGTTGCGGTGCCCTTGTCCGCCGCGACCACCAGGTACGGGTCATCGTCGTCATGCCGCACAACGTTGGCCGGCGGTACCAGCGCGCCGTCCTTCAGGTTGTCGGTGATGTCCAACAGGCCCGAAATGAAGATGCGGTAGCAGGCGATGCCCTCGGCCGCGATCTCGTCCCGGCTGCCGCCCAATGGCAGGCGACGCGGCAGGAAACCGCCCTTGGCGCCCACCGGCACGATCACCGAGTTCTTCACTTGCTGGGCTTTTACCAGGCCCAGCACTTCGGTGCGGTAGTCTTCTTCACGATCCGACCAGCGCAGACCGCCACGGGCAACGTTGCCGAAGCGCAGGTGCACGCCTTCGACCCGTGGCGAGTAGACGAAGATTTCGAACTTCGGCACCGGCTTCGGCAGTTCCGGAATCAGGTGCGGGTTGAACTTGAAGCTGAAGTACGACTTGTTCTGGCCGTTGGCGTCGGTCTGGTAGAAGTTGGTCCGCAAGGTGGCCTTGATCAGGTCCAGATAGCGACGCAGGATGCGGTCTTCGTTGAGTACCTGCACCTCGTCCAGGGCCGAGAGGATCGCTTGCTCCAGACGCAGTTGCTTGTCTTCCAGGTCGTCGCCGCTGAGCTTGCGCGCCAGGTAGAAACGGGTCTTGAACAACCGGGTCAATTCGCGAGCGATGTCGGTGTGGTTATTCAGGGTACTGGCGATGTAGCCGAGGTCGAAGCCCAGGCGGATCTGTTTCAGGTAGCGGGCGTAGGCACGTAGCAACGCCACGTCGCGCCATGGCAGGCCGGCGGTCAGCACCAGGCGGTTGAACGCATCGTTCTCGGCATCACCACGCACGATGTGGACGAACGCGTCCTGCAAGGTGTCGTTGAGTTGCTGGATGTCGAGGTCCAGGCCTTCGGCGGCGGTGAAGGCGAAATCATGGATCCAGAACTCGCGGCCATTGGTGTGGCGCAGGCGGTACGGGAACTCGCCCAGCACGCGCAGGCCGAGGTTTTCCAGGATCGGCAGCACGTCGGACAACGCCAACGGCGTGTCGGCGTGATACAGCTTGCAATGCAGCTCACGCTGGCCGGAGACCTGGCCCAACGGTTGGTAGAAGCTCATCACCAGCGGGTTGGTTTCACTCAGGCTCAGCAGGTGTTGCATGTCCACCACGGCGGAGTGCGCGGCAAAGCGCTCGCGGTAGCCGGCCGGGAAGCCTTTCGGGAAATCCGACAGCACGTTGGTGCCCTGGGCTTCGCCGAAGCTCTCGATGACCAGGCTGGCGTAGTCGTCCTTCCAACTGCGGCAGGCCTGCACGACTTCTTTTTCCAGCAGCAGCGGGTCGATGTCGATGCGGTTCTTCGGATCGACGCGCAGGATTAACTGCACACGGGCCAACACGGATTCGGAGAAGAAGGTCCAGAACTCGCAGTCCGAGGCTTTCAGGCGATCCATCAGCACTTGCTGGATCTTCTGGCGAACTTCGGTGGAGTAGATGTCACGGGGCACGTAGGCCAGGCAGTAGCAGAAACGGCCGTACGGGTCCTTGCGCAGGAAAACGCGAATCTTGTTGCGTTCCTGGATCTGCACGATCGACATGACGGTGCTGAACAGCTCGTCCACCGGGGTCTGGAACAGGTCGTCGCGGGGCAGCACTTCAACCACCTGGGCCAGTTCCTTGCCCAGGTGCGCCTTGGCCTGGAAGCCCGAGCGACGTTCGATTTCTTCGACCTTGCGGCGGATGTACGGAATGACCCGCACGCTCTCGCCATACACCGAGGAGGTGTAAAGGCCCATGAAGCGGCATTCCTTGACGACCTTGCCGTTGGCGTCGATCTCGCGGATCGATACGTAGTCCGGGTAGGCCGGACGGTGTACGCGGCTCGGGTGCGCGGCCTTGGCGAACGACAGCAGGGTCGGTTCGCGCAGGTAGTTGACGGCGTAGTCTTCGATGCGCAGGTCTTCGGCGGTCAGGCCGGCGCGCAGCAATTTGGTCAGGCCGAGGAAGGACTCGGGGTCGTACTCGATGTGACCGCCATCGGCTTCGTCGCGAACCACGAACTCTTCATAGCCCAGGAACGTGAAGTGGTTACCCACCAACCATTCCAGGAAGCTCTTGATCTCGGCCTTTTCGTCGGCGTCGGTGGCGTAGGCGCTGTTGTCCAGGCTCGCGAGGATTTCCTGCACCTTGGCTTTCATCGGCTCGAAATCAGCCACGGCGACGCGCACTTCGCCCAGCACCTGCTCAAGCTCCTTGCTCAGGACGTTGAGTTCGGCGGCGTTGGCGCAGCGGTCGATTTCCAGGTACATCAGCGACTCTTGCAGCACGTCGTCGCCCTGGGTGCCCTTCGGCAGGATCTCCAGCAACTCGCCCTTGCTGCCGCGACGCACGCTCAGGACGGTGGTTTGCAGGGTATGGATGCTGTAGCCGCGACGGTTCAGCTCGGTGCGGACCGAATCCACCAGGAACGGCAGGTCATGGTGCAGCACTTCGACGGCGGTGTGGGTCGATTGCCAGCCGTGGCGTTCGTAATCGGGGTTATAGACGCGCACCTGCGGTTGCGCGTGGTCGAAGCGCTCAAGCAGGCGCCAAGCGGACAGGGTGCAGCCGGCGAGGTCGGACAACCGGCGCTGGGTGAGTTCATCGAGGGAAATGATGCCGAAAAATTGTTCAGCGAACAGCGCCACTTGTGGCAGTGCCTGTTCACTGATGTGCTGCGCCAGTGCCGCTTGCAGTTGATGCTGGAAGTCGGCTTTGCTGGCTGCGGTGAAGAACGCCATCTGTGGTACTCCGCTTGGGCTTGTTATTGATGAAAGCGTCGCGTGCAGCCCCTTTCGGGGCCGTCGGCCATCCCGTTCCTGATTCTCGGGCAGAGGAAACAGGATGACAGGTGGGTGAAGCTGGACGCGACCCGCGGGTCACATCCTTTTCTCACCTAATTGCAACGTAATGACCACCTGCAAAAAACACTCCGCGATGCTCTTTGCAGGTACACATCCGTTGCGCAGCTTAACGAGTGCGACAACGTGCCTGCTTGCAGCGCTGCGACATATTCGGTCATCGGCTAGCTCCCCCGCTCGCCAGGCATCGAACAACCCTAGGCTGTGTATGAAATGTGCGCGAGCACATTTCATACAGACCCTAGCAGTCCCAGGGCCAAACGGCACCCTGCGGTGGTAATCCAGCAGAAATTCGCCGGGACTGGCAGAATCCCGTTTTTGCCCCCGCAAGGCTCATCGGAGCCAGGAGCCTTCCCATGCAAATGACCACCGCCCTGCTGATCGCCAACCCATGCGATGACGAAGAAGACAACATGGCCATGCTCTGCTGCCACAGCGCCCAGGGCGAAATGTTCCTGATGACGCGCTATCCGGACGAAGACGAACTGGAGATAACCCTGGACGGCGAGCCCTCGACGCTGGACGGCGTCAAGGTCATCCTCAGCCCGACCCTGCTGAAAATCGAAATCGCCGCGACGGACGCCGATGCGCTCAATGGCGATGATGTGCTGGAAATAACCTTCGATCCCAAGGTGACGGACGTGGCGGAAGTGGAGCTGACCTTGCAGAACATCCTCAGGGGCACGGGGACCTATATAAGCCAGCTCTGACGCCCAAGGCGACCGCACCTCTGTGGCGAGGGGATTTATCCCCGCTGGGCTGCGAAGCGGCCCCCAAACCAGGCAACTCGGTGCGCCAGGAGGATTGAGTTCACTGCTTTAGGGCTGCTTCGCAGCCCAACGGGGATAAATCCCCTCGCCACAAGATCAGTGCGTCAGCTGTTATTCGTCGTTCTGCACCAGATTGCCATCGGCGTCATAGACCAGGTACTCGTCAATGTTATTCCGATCCCTCACGTAATAACGGGCCTCGTTGCCGTTCTCCGGCACTTTCATGCTGGTGTACGAACCGAGTTCCTTGAACAGTTTGTTTTCCTGACTGATCAAGACCAACGAGGTACCCCCACCGGCCCGGATCGCCGCTGCATAACGGGTCTGAAACGCGTTGATCTGGTCGTAATCCAGCGGCACTCTCAACCGCCCCGCCAGGTCGATGGCACCGTAGCTGCCATCACGTCCCACCACCGCCATACCGTTGGAGAACGGCGTCACTTCGTCATAGGGCAACTTGATCGGTAGCCGCGCGCCCTGGCGATCGATAAAAGCGAACTTCCTGCTTTTGGTGTCCTGCACCAGCAGCGGCTGCTGCCCCGCGAACCGACCAATCACGTTGTAGCCCTGAAGGTTGATCCGTCTACCTTCCAGGTCGAAAACATCCTCACGACTCCTATCGGCGGAGCTGGCGTAGAGCAGACCCGCGCTGTGCTCGATGCCCGAGAATTGCGTCGGCAGGATCTCCTTGCCGTCCAGGGTATAAGCGCCGTACAGGCCTTCCATGAGATCAGTTCGCTTGCCAATACGGGCAATGAACAGGCTGTCCGTTACGGTGGGGTTGACGAATTTCATCGGCAACACGAACCGATGATGCCTGGCATCGTAGAGCCCATAAGGACCGTTGGTTTCACGCTCCACCAGCAGCAGGCCATCGCTCAGCGCCTCGGTGATGTGTTCGAACGGCAGGTCGACAAGCTTGTTGCTACCGGCGGGGAAATAGGCCAGCTGGCTGCGCAACGCCTGCCACTGCGACTCTGGGTCGCTGGGCTTCTCCGGAAAAAACAACGTGTAGGTATCGGCTACCTGGGTATCTTGTACCTGCACCCAACGGGGCTTGATCAGCCACTGGCCGGTCTGGTCGATGAAGCCATAGCGCTCGGCCTTGCGGTCCAAGGCGATGTACCGCGCCTGAGCTGCCAGGACGTTGTCGACCTGGGTGAACTCAACGGTGTAGTCCTCCATCGGGTCGAGCACATGGATGACGATACGTTGCGGGGTGGCTTCAAATCGATAGTCGACCTCGGTGTTTTTCAATGGCCCCGCCTGAGCGGCCAGCGCCTCGCTCAGGCGTTCCAACTGCTGTTGCACCGCCTGGCCGGTCTTGAGCTGCTTGAAGTCGTCCTTGGTCTGTAGCAGCGCGTTGTAATAGTCGTGCAACGCCGCGATGTCGCCATCGGAGGGGAACGCCCGGGAGCTGTTCCCGTTGCTGTAGAGCGCCCTGCCCTTATCGTCCAGCCCCTGCACCACGAAAGTCGATAGTTTCGGCGTACTCAAGCGCACGGAGGCGCTGCCATCACCCAGGGCCATGAGCTGGAAGGACTGGCCGTCCAGGGTCACTTTCGGCTGATCCTTATCCAGCACCACTTTCCGGAACGCGGGATAACTGCGGTAAGCGACCGTCAGACCCAGACTCGCCAGCGGTTTGTTCACCGCAAGTGCGAAGGCATCATGAGACGCGATCATGTCCTCGGACTCGACCTTGGGCGGCGCCTTGAACTCGGCGAAGGTTTTTTCGCTGCCATCGCGAAAAACCAAGCGCTGCGGCAGATACTGCTCGGCCGTCGGCTCATCCGGCATGGCGGCGCGCTTCCAGAGCGGATCAAGCGTGCTGGTATCGAGCCGCACCTCAGAACCATCGGCAAACAGCCTCTGGGCAAAACGCAGGCCTTGGATCGACGCCAATTCAGCTTTCAACTGCGCGCTGGTGTACGGAACAAACAGCGACTCGTATTGCAACGGCTGCTCGCCGGCAGGCTCGCTCGTCGAGTGGGTCAGGCTCAATTGCACGTCACTGAGCCGCTCCAGGGACCTGAGGGTTTCACCGGTATCCTGGATCAAGTAATTAAGGCGCTTCTGCACCTCGGACGGCGCCAGCGCGCTGATGTCCTCGATGCCCCCTTCATTCAGTTCTTCGGCGCCGAAACCTTCATCGACCGGCGCACCGCCGTGGCGAAGCCAATAGAAGGACGCACAACCCACCACCAACAGGGCCACACTCAGTATCGACAGCAATCTCAAACGAGGCTGGGTAAAGTTCATAGTGGCTTTGGTAGTCTAAGGGCTGGGAAAGGCAGGCAGCTAACCACACGGCCTGGCGCGCTGCAAATCGCCTGGCTGGCCCGGTTCTGTTGAAGGCCTGCTTGGATCGTCGCGTCTGTCCGAGTGGTGCGAAGCACCGTCGGTCGTACCTGTGACGCGCCGCCCTTGACGACCGAATGAGTTCTGGTGTTTCCTGAAACCGGTTTCAGAGCCTCAATAAATCTAAAAAGCAGGTTTCAATCCGTGAATTCTTTCTCCGCCGCCCAGCGCAGCCGCGTGACCATGCTCGACGTCGCCGAACGCGCTGGGGTCTCCAAGGCCAGTGTCTCGCGTTTCATTGGCGAGGACCGCGCCCTGCTCTCGGAAGCCATCGCCCGGCGCATCGAGCAGGCGATCAGCGAGCTGGGCTATCGGCCGAACCAGATGGCCCGCGGCCTCAAGCGCGGGCGCACGCGCCTGATCGGCATGCTCATGGCCGATATCCGCAACCCCTATTCGATTGCCGTGATGCATGGCGTGGAAACCGCCTGCCGGCGCTACGGCTACAGCCTGGTGGTGTGCAACACCGACCGCGACGATGAGCAGGAGCGCCAACACCTGGCGCTGCTGCGCGCCTATAACGTCGAAGGGCTGATTGTGAACACGCTGGGTCATCACCGCGATGAGCTGGTCGAACTGCGCAGCGAGATGCCCATGGTGCTGGTGGATCGCAAGGTCGATCGACTCGAAGCCGACCTCGTCGGGCTGGACAACCCGGCCGCCGTCGAGATGGCCCTCGATCACCTCGAACAGCGCGGCTACCGCGACCTGCTGTTGGTCACCGAGCCGTACGATGGCACCAGTTCGCGGATCGAGCGGGTCGACAGTTTCAAGGCCAGCATCGAACGACGCCCTGCCCTGGCCGGCGCCGTGGTGGAAACCTGCGATGAACTGCTCCCGCGCATCAAGACCTTTCTCGCCCAGCCGGACCGTGGCCCCAAGGCGTTGTTTTGCGCTAACGGTATCGCCGCGCTGGCTGCGACCCAGGCATTACGCGATTTGGGTTGCCACTTGTTCGACGATATCGGTTTGATCGCCCTCGATGACCTGGACTGGTATCCCTTGGTGGGCAGCGGCATTACCGCCCTCGCCCAACCCACCGCTGAAATCGGCGCCCGCGCGTTCGAATGCCTGCTCAAGCGTCTGCGCGGCGATAACGGGCCGGTGCAGACCTTGGATTTCTCGGCGCGGTTGATTGAGCGTGGGTCGACGCTTGGAGTCTTTCGGTGATCGGGCTGGCCCCATCGCGAGCAGGCTCGCTCCCACACTGGACTTGCGTCGCACTGAAGATCCCTTGTGGGAGGGAGCCTGCTCGCGATGAGGCCCTCAAACACATTCCATAATTTTTTTGACCAAAACTGAAACCGGTTTCAGAGGTACAACAACAATGACCAAACCAGCCGTTTCAATCAGCCTCTCCAGTTACGGCGCCGACCTCGTACGCCAGCATGGTCAAGGCAGCTTCATCGCCCTGCTGGCCGCCGCCGGCGCGTCGCGCATCGAATGGCGCGAAGAGCTGCTCACTACCGAACAACCCGCCGAACTGGCCGCTGGGGCGCGGGCCCAGGGGTTGGAAAGTATCTTTTCATCGCCGATCGAACTCTGGCTCCCCGGCCAGCCCAGGCCCAATCCCGCCCTGTCGTCCACCCTGCAACGTTGCGAAGCGTTCGGCTCGGCTTGGCTGAAGGTTTCCCTCGGCCACTTCACTGACTCCCACGATGTATCAGCCCTGGCGGATGCCCTATCGGCAAGCCCGGTGCAACTGCTGGTGGAAAACGACCAGACCTTGCAAGGCGGGCGGATCGAGCCCTTGCAACGCTTCTTCGCGGCGGTGGAAGAACGCGGGGTACCCATCGGCATGACCTTCGACATCGGCAACTGGCAATGGCAGGACCAATCAGCCACCGTGGCCGCCCGGCAACTCGGACGGCACGTGGCATATGTGCATTGCAAGGCCGTGGCCCGACGCGCCGATGGCAAGCTGGTCGCGGTGCCGCCAGCCGCGACCGACCTGCATCTGTGGGAGCAATTGCTCAAGCACATGCCGGTCGGCGTGATGCGCGCCGCCGAGTACCCGCTAGAAGGCGATGACCTGCTGCAACTGACCGCTGAACATGTCGCCACCCTGTCCCGCCTGGGGCAATCGCGCCGGGAGGCCACTCATGTCTGAGATCGATGTGCTGTCGTTCGGTGAAACCATGGCCATGCTGGTGGCCGACGAGACCGGCGACCTGGCGGCCGTCAACCAGTTCCACAAACGCATCGCCGGGGCCGACAGCAATGTGGCCATCGGCTTGTCGCGGCTGGGTTTTCAAGTCGCGTGGCTCAGTCGGGTCGGCGCCGACTCCCTGGGCCGTTTCGTGGTGCAGACGCTGGAAAAGGAAGGCCTGGATTGCCGTCACGTGGCGGTTGATCCGGCGCACCCCACCGGGTTCCAGCTCAAGTCCCGTACCGACGATGGCAGCGACCCGCAAGTCGAATATTTCCGGCGTGGTGCGGCGGCCAGTCACTTGTCCGTGGACTCCATCGCACCGCCATTGCTCGCCGCCCGTCATTTGCATGCCACCGGTATCGTGCCAGCGCTGTCTGTGACTGCACGGGCGATGTCCTTCGAATTGATGACCCGCATGCGCGAGGCCGGCCGCAGCCTGTCGTTCGACCCCAACCTGCGCCCGAGCCTGTGGTCCAGCGAAGCGACGATGATCAATGAGATCAATCGCCACGCCGCCCTCGCCCACTGGGTCTTGCCCGGCCTCGGTGAAGGTCGGTTGTTGACCGGTTTTGACGACCCGGCCGACATCGCCGCGTTCTACCTGGACCAGGGCGCCGAAGCCGTGGTGATCAAGCTCGGCCCGGACGGCGCTTATTACCGCACCTCGCGTGACCAGGGATTCATCGCCGGCGTGCCGGTGGCCCGGGTGGTGGACACCGTGGGCGCCGGGGATGGCTTCGCCGTCGGCCTGATCAGCGCATTGCTCGAAGGCCGCGACATCACCGAGGCGGTACGGCGGGCGAACTGGATTGGCAGCCGCGCGGTGCAGAACCGTGGAGACATGGAAGGGCTGCCGACGCGCCTGGAATTGTCGGCTGAATTTGAAACCGCCCATCGCGAGCAAGCTCGCTCCCACAAAGATTCGAGTTACCCCTGTGGAAGCGAGCTCGCTCGCGATTGAATCCACCGCTAAACGCACCTGCTGCATAAAAACAACAAGCTCAGGAGTCAACGACATGCAAACGCTCAACCTCGCCACCCGCCGCTGGTGGTACATCATGCCCATCGTCTTCATCACCTACAGTCTGGCCTACCTGGACCGGGCCAACTATGGTTTCGCCGCGGCTTCGGGCATGGCCGAGGACTTGATGATCACGCCAGGGCTGTCCTCGTTGCTGGGCGCGCTGTTCTTCCTCGGCTACTTTTTCTTCCAGGTGCCCGGGGCAATCTACGCGCAGAAACACAGCGTGAAAAAGCTGATCTTCGTCAGCCTGATCCTCTGGGGCTCGCTGGCGACCCTCACGGGCGTGGTCTCCAATGCGTATTGGCTGATCGTGATCCGCTTCATGCTCGGCGTGGTGGAAGCCGCCGTGATGCCGGCGATGCTGGTCTATCTCTGCCATTGGTTCACCCGGGCCGAACGCTCGCGGGCCAACACCTTCCTGATCCTTGGCAACCCGGTCACCATGCTGTGGATGTCGGTGGTCTCGGGGTACCTCGTCGAGCAATTCGACTGGCGCTGGATGTTCATCATCGAGGGCCTGCCGGCGGTGCTCTGGGCTTTTGTCTGGTGGCGCCTGGCCGATGATCGTCCAGCCCAGGCCAAGTGGCTCAGCGAGCAGGAGAAGAAGGACCTGGAAAGCGTGCTGGCCGCCGAGCAGGTCGGTATCAAGGCCGTGAAGAACTATGCCGAGGCCTTCCGCTCGCCGAAAGTGATCATCCTGGCGTTGCAGTTTTTTTTCTGGAGCATTGGCGTCTACGGATTCGTGCTGTGGTTGCCGTCGATCCTCAAGGCAGGCCTGAAGATGAACATGGTCGAGGCCGGATGGCTGTCATCGCTGCCTTATCTGGCGGCAGTTATCGCCATGCTGATCGTGTCCTGGGCGTCGGACAAGGTCCAGAAACGCAAGCGTTTCGTCTGGCCGCCGCTGCTGATCGCCTCCATCGCGTTTTACGCCTCCTATCTGCTCGGAGCTGAACACTTCTGGTGGTCCTATGCCTTGCTGGTGATTGCCGGCGCCTGCATGTACGCGCCCTACGGGCCATTTTTCGCCATCGTTCCGGAGATTCTCCCGGCCAATGTCGCGGGTGGCGCCATGGCGCTGATCAACAGCATGGGCGCGCTGGGTTCGTTCGGCGGCTCCTATCTGGTGGGCTACCTCAACGGTTCCACCGGCTCCACCGGCATGTCCTTTCTGTTGATGAGCGGCGCGCTGCTGCTGTCGGTGTTGCTGACCCTTGCCCTCAAACCCGGCGCCAGCGACCGGGTCGTGACCAAAACCGCGACGCCCCATCCGGCGCCTGTCCGTTAACGAATCGGGAACCCCCTATGAAAAAGCACGTGGTGTTGTACAAAAAGCTGTCAGCGCAACTGATGGATCGCTTGCAAGCACAGGCCAAGGTCACCCTCATCGAAAACCTGGACGCCCAGGGCCTGGCGCAACTGCGCACCGCCCTGCCCAGCGCTCATGCCCTGCTGGGCGCAAGCCTGAAACTCGATCCGTCGCTGCTGGACCTGGCGCCGCATCTCGAGGCGATCGCCAGCGTTTCGGTGGGCGTCGACAATTACGATATCGATTACCTGACCGAACGCCGGATCCTGCTCACCAATACGCCGGATGTGTTGACCGAAACCACCGCCGACACCGGCTTCGCCTTGATTCTGGCAACCGCCCGACGCGTGGTGGAGCTGGCCAACCTTGTCCGCGCAGGCGGTTGGCAACAGAGCATCGGCCCCCGACATTTCGGCAGCGACGTCCACGGCAAGACCCTGGGCATCGTCGGCATGGGCCGCATCGGCGAAGCCCTGGCCCAGCGCGGGCACTTTGGCTTCGGCATGCCGGTGCTCTATCACAGTCACTCGCCCAAGCCTGCGGTGGAGCAGCGTTTCAATGCGCGCTATTGCGATCTGGATACGCTGTTGCAACAGGCCGACTTCATATGCCTGACCTTGCCGTTGACCGCTGAAACCGAAGACCTGATCGATGCACGGGCGTTTGCGCAGATGCGCCCTGACAGCATCTTTATCAATATCTCCCGAGGCAAAGTCGTCGACGAAGCGGCAATGATCGACGCCTTGCGCAACGGGCAGATCCGTGGTGCCGGGCTGGACGTTTTCGAGCGCGAGCCCCTGGACCCGGTATCGCCGCTGTTGCAGATGGACAACGTAGTGGCGACGCCGCACATGGGCTCCGCCACCCACGAGACCCGGGAAGCGATGGCGCGTTGTGCCGTGGAGAACCTGCTGGCGGCGCTGGCGGGTGAAAGGCCAGCGAACCTGGTCAATCCGGGGGCGTGGAAGCGCTGACATTGCCGCCTTCAAAATGTGCCATCGCAAGCAAGATCGCGATGGCACCTGTATTCATTTAGATGTGCACGCAACACAACCTTTCCGGGCACACCCGCCTTAGAGCGCCGCTGCCGAATTATCCTTTTTGATCCTTCCTTAAATAATATAAACATACCAAACGGCGAAAACAGTAGAGAGAAACCACACTTCCAGCAAAACAGCTACATTCCTACATCTCCCTCCTACTCAACGGCAAGAACAAACCTACGTCAGCCTCGGAAGTCACGCAATAGCCTTCACATCACCCAATGCTATTAATTAATCACTTGCGAACAAACGCAAGTTGGGCGCTCGCATCGCGACGCCCATTAATTACATTGGAGTAATCGATATGGGTAGGAAACGCTCTAAAATAAATCATACCTTTTTCGGCCTGCCGCAGGCTTTAGGCCTTTCAAAAGATCTGCTCGCAACGGAAGCCGATTTTTTCGCGTCACTGACTGCAAAAAAACTATCCATTAAACGAATGAAATACTCGACCGAACGGTAGCCCGCTTCTCAGGCAACAGCATCGTCACCCAGATCCATATCCCAGGACTTGAGCGCTTCAACATCATCAGAACGGTCGCTTGGTGGTGCCTCAGTACGTGTTACGCGGTTGAATTATCGAACGCAAAGCAACCAGGAGCGAGTACATGCACAGCATCCGAGCAATGATAAAAACCGCCTATAAAAAACACGCCAAGCTTCTAGCAATAACCGTAATCACAATTATCGCACTCAAGCTCATCACACTTGCCCCCCCGCTGTTACTCGGAACCATTATCGATACCCTGCAAGACAATAGCAATCCAGCATCGAGCAATCTACTTGCAATGACGACAGGCCTGATTGTCGCGGGATGTATTCATGCCGTCATCACGCCTCTGCAGCTCCATGCGCTGTCCAAGCTGGTACAGGGCATTATCATGAGCGCTTCCATTGAGTGGATCACCGAACTCATAGGTAAAGAATTTTCGTTATTTAACTCTTGGAGAATCGGCCACTTCATCAAATCGGTCGAGCGCGGAATTACTGCCCACGAACAACTACTCACTTTCACTATAACCATTGCGCTTCCCGTACTCCTGGAATTCATAGTTGTTGGGACTGCTTTTATTTACATTGGGGGCGGTGAAATTTTTTTGAGCATGACGGCATCCGGAGTTATCTATCTGGCTACCACCCACCAAATTATCAAATGGCGAAGAAAGCACATCGATGCAGTCAACGAACAGGAAGATGAGTTAAGTGCACACCTCTACAACACCCTCAACGCGGGGAAAAACATAAAGCTGGAAGGTGCCATACCTACTGCCCTGCACCCGTTGAACGCGGCGTTCAGACGTTATGCCAGCGCTGCTGTGACTACCGCATCCTCTGGCGGCCTGCTGAGCACCGCCAAGATATTGTTCGTAAGCCTCTCCACTGGGGGATTGCTCTACTGGGGCGTCTTGGACCAGCTTTCGGGTCAGCCCAGTATCAGTGTCGGGCAGTTGGTTGCCATTTTTTCAATCGCGGGGAGTTATCTGCTCAGTATTTCAACCTTGACTGACGGGTATCGTGTTCTTGATCAGTTCCTTGCAGACCAGGGTCAATTTCAGGGTCTGCTATCACTCCCGGACTTCGATCGCAGCAATCGGCTGGCCTTGGTTGATTCCCAGCGCTCCTCAGTTCTGGAACTCGGCCCCTGCGAAGTGACGGGAACGGGACCGCTTCGCCTGTCGATCAAGCGCTCCCTGGCATTTGCTCAAGGGCAGTCAGTGGCCGTTACGGGCCCTAGCGGCGCAGGCAAAACCACTTTTCTGGAAGTCCTCGCCGGGCTTGATGCATCAAAGCGAGACCTACTGAGCATCGACTTGGTACCGGTCTCACTTTTGACCGGCCAAGCCCACTTGGACGCCTTGAGATACTGCCCCCAACAACCGCGATTTCTGGAGGGTTCTTTTGAACAATCGGTTCTGTTCGGAGGCAGCGCATCGCCGATGTTGTCTAGAGCCATACGGCAATTGGAACTGGATGAGATTGTGACAACACGGCAGGTCAGCGAAAGTGCATCGAATATCTCCGGAGGCGAAGCTAAACGCCTATCACTGCTGCGCCTTATCAACAAACCCGGAAAATTCAATATGTTCGACGAGCCAAGCGCATCCATCGAACCCAGGCTGACCACGCCTCTATGGGACCTGTTATTCGACGTTTTTGCCGGGCAAGGGTTGATATGTGTCACCCATGACATTGACCACCTGCATCGATTTGACCGGGTCATTGTGATGCATGACGGGGCAATCGTGGAGGATGGTCGCTGGCTGGATCTTATCGACAGGCCAGCAATCAAGCTGCTGGTGGATGAGATTCGGATGCAGAACTAGCGAAATATGGTGCTGGATCTGCTGCCGTCATCGTCGGATCGCCGCCGGAGCAGGCTCGGTCCCAAGGTTTTGCCGTTTGCCCAAATTTAAGGAATGACACAAGTCCCTTGTGGCGAAGGAGCTTGCTCCCGTTCGGCTGCGCAGCAGTCGCAGGCCCGGCGGGCGCGGTGTGTATGGGGAACCGCGCCGGCTCGGTTTGGGGCTGCTGCGCAGCCCAGCGGGAGCAAGCTCCCTCGCCACGGGGTTATGTCGGCTGACGGGTTTCGATGTTGTCCAGTGCACGGTTCGCCAGCAGGCTGCCCAGTTCGATCAGTTGCTGAATGCCCAGGAGGAAATGCCGGCGTGAACCGTCCAGGTCGAAAGCCAAGTCATTGGCCATGGCATTGGCCGAAACCAGGGTTTCGCTGAGGTAGGCAAGCAAGCTTTCGGTGTCGATGTCCTTGTTGACGGTAAAGAGTTGGCCGGGGGCAGGTTCTGCTCCGGGTTTGGCCGGTTTGCGTTTTAGGTAATGGTCGAGGACTCGGTCGGTGACTTCGTCGTGTTTTTGGGACTTGGTTTTTGGGCGCGGTGAGGACGAATCGGTGTTCGGTGGGTTGGGCGTTACTTTGAACATAGATGAAACTCCAGATTAGAAAATTGGAGCCATCTCTCTCGCTACCAAACGAAGGGAGGTGGCCATACGAAGGTTGGTAGACCGGTTATCTGGCAACCCGGCGCGTCCAAGGACGCCCTGCGCATGACCACCATAAAACAGAGGACGAAAAGCCCCCTATATCAGGCTGCACCTGCGCCAGAAAACCGGGCTACCAAACCCGATCGCTGATTCCTCAACGACCCGGAAACGATAGAACCTGCCTTCCAAGCGCACAAGCCGGCGGATTCTGGCGCAGTCGTAGGCAATGGCGCAAGACAACGTAGCCTGTTCCAGAGCACTCCTACGTCCGGATAAACACCCCTTCATTTTGAGAGTGCGTTGCACTCAAGCGGGAGCAAGCTTCCTCGCCACGGGGTAAGTGCGCCTGTCCGGGTGGGATTCTTGGCAAGCAAACCCACCCCCCAATGTTTCCAAGCCGATCACAATTCACACGGCCGATCAAAATCCCGTTAGTCGCCACCCCCCGCCATGCATTAAAGTAACGCCCCCAGCCCCGGCGTTATCCGAACGCCTGGGCCACCCTTTCCAGGAACAGTCATCGATGGAACATCGTGAAGCGCTGCTGGCGCTGCGAACCTTTCTTTCTACGCAGATTCTCGGCCAGGAAAAACTCATCGAGCGCCTGCTCATCGCCTTGCTCGCCGATGGGCATATGCTGGTGGAAGGCGCGCCAGGGCTGGCGAAGACCAAGGCGATCAAGGAGCTGGCCGAGGGGATCGAAGCGCAGTTCCATCGCATACAGTTCACCCCCGACCTGTTGCCGGCCGACATCACGGGCACTGAGATCTATCGTCCCGAAACCGGCAGTTTCGTGTTCCAGCAAGGGCCGATCTTTCACAACCTGGTGCTGGCGGATGAAATTAACCGGGCCCCAGCCAAGGTCCAGTCCGCCTTGCTCGAAGCGATGGCCGAGCGGCAAGTCAGCGTCGGGCGCAGCACCTATGAACTGTCGCCGCTGTTCCTGGTAATGGCGACACAGAACCCGATCGAGCAGGAAGGCACCTACCCCCTGCCCGAAGCCCAACTCGACCGATTCCTGATGCACGTCAAGATGGGTTTCCCCGACGCTGCGGTGGAACGCCGCATCCTGCAACAGGCCCGAGGCGAGGCACTGAACGGCGAGACCAAGCCGGAGCGGCGCGTCAGCCAGCAGGCGATCTTTTCGGCGCGCAAGGAAATCCTCGGGTTGTACATGGCCGATGCCGTGGAGGAATACCTGGTGCAACTGATCATGGCCACCCGCAACCCGGCCAAGTTCGATCCGGAAATGGCCGAGTGGATCGCCTACGGCGCCAGCCCACGGGGCTCGATTGCCCTGGATCGCTGCGCCCGCGCCCACGCCTGGCTGGCCGGGCGCGACTTCGTCAGCCCGGAGGACATCCAGGCCGTGCTGTTCGACGTGCTGCGCCATCGCATCATCCTGTCGTTCGAGGCCGAAGCCGCCGGCATCGATCAGGACCGGGTCGTGCAGCGGATTCTCGACGTCGTCGCCGTCGCTTGAGTATCGACAATGAATAACCCACTGGCGCCCGTCCCGGGCATCCGCGTCAGCCTTTCGGAGCTGATCGAGATGCGCCATCGCGTGCGCGAAGTGCAGTTGTTCTCCACGCCTGGCCAGCGCAGCCCACTGATTGGCCTGCACCATTCCAAGCTGCGAGGGCGCGGGGTGGATTTCGATCAGGTGCGGGTCTACCAGGCCGGCGATGACGTGCGCACCATCGACTGGCGGGTCACCGCGCGGACCCAGGAACCCCACACCAAACTGTTCCACGAAGAACGCGAGCGGCCGATCTTCATCATGATCGAGCAGAGCCACCGCCTGTTCTTTGGCTCCGGGCTGATTTTCAAGTCGGTGCTGGCCGCTCGGGCCGCAAGCCTGATCGGCTGGGCCGCGCTGGGGCACAACGACCGGGTTGGCGGACTGGTGTTCGGCAACAACGCCCATTACGAAGTCAAACCACGGCGCAGCAAGCAGAGCCTGTTGCAATTGCTCAACCGTCTGGTCCGGGTCAATCAGTCCCTCCAGCCCGACGGCGAGTCGGACCGCGACTCCTTCGGCGTTGCCTTGCGCCGGGCCCGGGAGGTGCTGCGCCCCGGCAGCCTGGCGATCATTATTTGCGACGAGCGCGCCTTGTCCGACAGCGCCGAGCAGCAACTGACCCTTCTCTCGCGCCATTGCGACCTGCTGCTGTTGCCATTGTCCGACCCGCTGGATCACGCCCTCCCCGCTGCCGGATTGCTGCGTTTTGCCCAGGGCGGCGAGCAACTGGAACTCGACACGCTGAACCTGGAGTTACGCCAGACCTATCGCGCCAAGGCCGAAGCACGGCTGGAGCGCTGGGAGATGTTGGCCCAGAAGCTGCGGATCCTGATGCTCCCCTTGAGCACTCAAGGCGACATGGTCGAACAACTGCGTGAATACCTGAATCCCAAGCGCCCGGGGAAAGCCCGATGAGCAGCCTGGATCAGTTGCAGCCACTGATGGCCCCGCCTCCCATCGGATTCTGGCCGCCCGCGCCGGGCTGGTGGCTGTTGCTGTTGTTACTGCCGATGCTGGGCCTGGGCTTGTGGCAGTTACGCCGATTCATCCCCATCAAACGCAGCAGCGCCCGGGCCGAACAACCGCTGGACCCGGTGCGTCTGGCCGCACTGGCCGAGCTCGCGCTGCTGCCCAAGCCCTACGACGGCGCACCGGCCGGCGCCTGGTTGCAACAACTCAACGGGCTGCTCAAGCGCTTGTGCCGCAATCACTATCCGTACAGCCAGAGCCACACACTCAATGGGCGCAAATGGCTGGCCTTCCTCGATAACCGCTGCCCGGCCGCCGGCCTGACCCGATGGATGATCCTCGTGGAGGGCGCCTACAAACCCGAATGCAAGCTCGATGACAAAGCCATCGCCGGCCTGACCCAAGCCGTCGAAATCTGGATTCGCAAACATGTTTGAATTCGCCTGGCCGTGGATCTTCGTCCTGTTGCCGCTGCCCTGGCTGATGCGCCTGGTGCTGCCGGCTGCAGACAGTGGCGAGCCGGCGCTCAAGGTCAGCTTCCTCGATGAACTCGAAGGGTTGGTGGGCCGCCGGGCCCGGGCCAATCTACCGACGTGGCGCCAGCAGGCCCCCTTCATCCTGCTTTGGCTTCTGTTGTTGATCGCGGCCGCCCGCCCGCAGTGGCTGGGCGAGCCGTTGCCGATCGCCGCGAGCGGTCGCGACCTGCTGGTGGCGGTGGATGTGTCAGGGTCGATGGACTTTCCCGACATGCAATGGAAGGACGAAGACGTCAGCCGTCTGGCGTTGGTCCAGCGCACGCTCGGCGATTTCCTCGAAAGCCGCGAAGGTGACCGGGTCGGCCTGATTCTGTTTGGCACCCAGGCGTATCTGCAAGCGCCCCTGACGTTCGATCGCCACACCGTGCGGCGCTGGCTCGACGAAGCGCGCGTAGGCATCGCCGGCAAAAACACCGCCATTGGCGACGCCATCGGGCTGGCCCTCAAGCGCCTGCGTCAACGCCCGGCGCAGAGCCGAGTATTGATTCTGGTGACCGATGGCGCCAACAACGGCGGCGAGATCGACCCGCTGACCGCCGCGCGGTTGGCTGCCGATGAAAACGTGAAAATCTATCCGATCGGCGTGGGCGCCGATCCGGAACAAAGTGGCACCGCCGGGTTCCTGGGCGTCAACCCGAGCCTGGACCTCGACGAAGCGACACTCCGAGAAATCGCCCAGGTGACCGGCGGCCAGTATTTCCGGGCCGAGGACGGCGAGCAACTGCAGGCGATCAAGACAACGCTTGACCAGCTCGAACCGGTGTCCCAGCAACCGACCCAGGCCCGCCCGGCCCACGCGCTGTATCAGTGGCCGCTAGCCGTCGCACTGGTGTTGAGTATGTTGCTGGTGGCACGGGAGCGCTGGCCGGACAATCCATTGCAGCGCCTGTTCACCCAGCCGCTGTTTCAACCTGCGCACCCTTCCGAATGGCGCCAGCGGCTCAAGCGCCTGCGACTGCGGAGGCGCCGATGATCGCGCTCTGGCCGCACTGGCTGCGCCCCGGTTTCATCCTGCTGCTGCCCTTGCTGGGCTGGCTGCTCTGGCAACTGTGGCATCGGCAGAAACGGGTGGGCCGTTGGCAGATGATCCTGCCCCCGGCATTCCATGGGGTGCTGCTCAGCGGCGGCAGCGGAAGTGAAAGCAAACTGCCCTGGATTGCCCTGGGCCTGGGCTGGCTGCTGATGGTGCTGGCCTTGCTTGGCCCCAGCTGGACACGGGTCGAACAGACCAGCCAGAAACCCGCCGATCCGCTGGTGGTTATCCTCGAACTGACCCCGGAGATGCTTGCCACTGACGTCCCGCCCACGCGTTTGGAACAAGCCCGTCGCAAAATACTGGACGTGCTGCACAACCGCAGCGACGCCCAGACCGCGATCATCGTCTACGCCGGCAGTGCCCACACCCTGGTGCCGCTGTCCGATGACCTGGCCACCAGCGCCAACCTGCTCGAAGCCCTGGCGCCATCGATCATGCCCCAAGGCGGCCACCGCGCCGACCTTGCCGTCAACAAGGCCATGGCCCTGCTGAACCAGGCCGGGCTCGGCCACGGGCGTATCCTGCTGATCGCTTCGTCGCTGAACGAGCAGGAACGCATGGGCATTCGCCAGGTCCTGGACGGTTCCGCCACCCGCTTGCTGATGCTGGGCATTGGCACCCGCGAAGGCGCGCCGGTGGCCCAGGACGACGGCAGTTACCTCAAGGACGCCCAGGGCGCTATCCTCGTGCCGCGCCTGGACAGTCCGAGCCTCAAGTCGTTCGTCAATGAGCTGGACGGCCGTTACCGCCCCACGCATGTGGACGACAGCGACCTGCGCGGCCTGGGCCTGATGGACGCACCGCGCCAACTGCGCAGCGATGGCCAGACATTGCGCCTGGACACTTGGGCTGACCAGGGTTATTGGCTGCTTCTGCCGCTGTTGCTACTGGCGGCGTGCGCGGGGCGGCGCGGCTGGCTTTTCTGCCTGCCGCTGCTGTTCGTCTTGCCGCAAACGGGCCATGCCTTCGAATTCCAGGATTTGTGGTTGCGTCCCGACCAGCAAGGCCAGCACCTGCTCAAGCAAAAACGCCCGGCCGAGGCCGCCGCCCGTTTCGAGGACAGGCAATGGCAAGGCGTCGCCCTCTACGAAGCCGGCGAGTACAGCGAAGCGGCTCGGCGATTCGCCGAAGGCAACGACGCCCGCTCCCACTACAATCGCGGCAATGCACTGGCCCGCAGCGGTGAGCTGGAGGCGGCGATCGATGCCTATGAGCAGGCTTTGGAGTTGCAACCGGACCTGCGTCCGGCGCAGACCAACAAAGCCCTGGTGGAAAGCCTGTTCAAAGAACAGACTGCGCCACCGGACGAGCCCGAACCTGCCGAAAACCAGGAACCGCCTCCCTCGGAGCAACCGCAGGAGACCGACAGGCCGAGCCAGTCGTCCGAGCAGGGCCACCCCTCCTCCGAAGCGACAGCCACGCCGGACGACTCCCAGGCGTCCGAGGCCCCACCGCCCGGCGCCCAGGATGTGCCGGGCAGCGAGTTGCCCGACGAGCAGACCACCACCGCGCCGCTTCGCCCGGCCGCGGGTCAACGCAACGAAGAAGAACAACGCCAGGCGCTGGAACAATGGCTGCGCCAGATCCCGGACAACCCGGGTGAGCTGCTCAGGCGTAAATTCTGGTATGAACAGCAAAGCCACCAGGCCCAGGAAAAAGATCAATGACCCGCTTCACCGTCTACCTCCTCGCCTTGCTGCTCTGGACTGCCGGGATCCAGGCTGCGCAGTTGACTGCCAGCGTGGATCGCAGCCGCCTGAATTCGGGGGAGACCGTGGAACTGACGCTGGAATCCAACGACGCCACGCTGTTCGGCAAACCCGATCTGAGCCCACTCCAGGAATTGTTCGACGTACGAGGCACCCGCCAGGTCAACCAACTGACCACCCTCGACGGCGAGAATCGTGCCACGACCCGTTGGATCGTCACACTGCTTCCCCGCCAGAGCGGCACCGTGGTGATCCCGGCCCTGAAATTGGGGGAAGTGACCAGCCAGCCGATCACGTTGCAGGTGATCGAAAGCGAAACCCGCAACGCTTCCGGCACCCTCGCACCGGTGTTCATCGAAGCCAGCCTCGACCAGGCCGAAGTGTACGTGCAGGCCCAGGCGATCCTGACCTTGCGCATCTACCATTCGGTGTCGCTCTACGACGACAGCAGCCTGACACCCTTGCACATCCCCGATGCGCGCACCGAGCAACTGGGCGAATCGCGCACCTACGAGAAAGTCATAAATGACGTGCGCCACGGCGTGATCGAACTGCGTTATGGCATTTATCCGCAGCGCAGCGGCGAGCTGGCGGTCCCGGCACAGACCTTCAGCGCCACGCTGGTCGAACCCACCGCCCAGGGCGGCGCATCGCCCGTCGCCAAGCCCGGCCAACTGATGCGCGTAAGCTCCACGCAGTTGCTGCTGACCGTCAAGCCAAAACCCGCCAGCTACCCGGCCGACCTTCCCTGGCTGCCGGCCCGCAGTCTGTCCTTGAGCGAAAGCTGGAGCCCGGAACCGACCCACAGCCAGGTCGGCGACTCATTGACCCGCAGCTTGACCCTGGAAGCCGAGGGTCTGACCAGCGCCCAATTGCCGCCACTGCCTGCTACCGAAATCAACGGCCTGCGCCGTTACCCCGACCAGCCGGTGCTGAGCAGCCGCAGCAGCGAACGTGGCCTGGTGGGCAGCCGCGAAGACCGCGAGGCACTGGTACCCAACCGCAGCGGCACTATCGAGCTGCCGCCGGTTGAAGTGGTCTGGTGGAACACGCTGGAAGATCACCTGGACCGCACCAGCCTGCCCGCGCGCACGCTGCAAGTGGCGAATAATCCAAGCTTGATGGTCGACACGCCGGCGGGCACTGCGCAGATCGTCACGACCGTCGACAGCGAGACACTTTGGTATTGGCAGTTGAGCACGCTCATTCTGGCGTGTACGACGCTGCTCGGTTTCGGCCTGTGGTGGCGCGCCCGCTGGCAACCCGCGGTCCTGCGCTCGACCCAGGCCGGGCCAAGCCCGCGCACCCTGCTCGATGACCTCAAGCGTGCCTGCCTGGCCAACGACTCCCACGCTACTCGCCAGGCATTGGACGCCTGGGCCCGGCAGCAACCGGAAACCCTGGCCGACATGGCGGCGCGTTTCGTGCCGCTGTCCGATGCCCTCGACGGTTTGAACGGCGCCCTCTACAGCGAAACCGGCCAATATTGGCAAGGCGAAGACCTGTGGCGCGCCATCCGCGCCATTCCGCCGCTCGAGGGAACGCCGGACGCGGCGGGTGATTCCAGCTTGCCGCCGCTTTATCCCAAATAGCCGGGATAGCACCGCTTTCTGTGGCGAGGGGATTTATCCCCTCGCCACAATTGGCTCAGCTGTAGTGCTCGCCAAGTTGAGCCGCCCCCTCCCCCGCGTTTCCCAGTAAACTCTGCATTTTTGCGCCGCCTCTCTTCCCGCGGCCATCGTCTGTTTTCTGGAGTCTGCCTTGCGTCTGTTTCACACCTCCGACTGGCACCTGGGGCAAAACCTCCACGGCCAGGATCGCGACTTCGAACACGCCTGTTTCCTTGATTGGCTGCTGCGTCAGCTGGCCAGCGAAAAACCCGACGTTCTATTGATCGCCGGCGACATTTTCGACACGGTCAACCCGCCCGTCAAAGCCCAGGAGCGTCTGTACGACTTCATCGTCAGCGCCCATGAACAAAACGCCAACCTGACCATCGTCATGATCGCGGGCAACCACGATTCCGGTTCGCGCATCGAATTGCCGGCGCCGCTGATGCGCCGCCTGCGCACCCATGCCCTGGGCCGCGTCCTGTGGCTGGACGATGGGCAGCTGGACGTCGAGCGCCTGCTGCTGCCGCTGCCCGACGCCAAGGGCAAGGTCCGGGCCTGGTGCCTGGCCCTGCCGTTCCTGCGGCCGGCCGAGGTCACGGGCGCGCAACTGGGGGACGATTATTTGCGCGGCATCGGCCAGGTCCACGAATGGCTGATTGCCGCCGCCAACGCCAAGCGCAAGAAGGGCCAGGCGCTGATTGCCGTCAGCCATGCACACATGGCCGGCGGCTCGGTATCGGAGGATTCCGAGCGCAGCCTGATTATCGGCAACGCCGAAGCCCTGCCAGCCAGCCTGTTCGGCCCAAGCATCACTTATGTCGCCCTCGGTCACTTGCACAAGCCACAAAAGGTCAACGGTGAAGAACGCATCCGCTACAGCGGATCGCCGATTCCGTTGTCGTTTTCCGAAATCGGCTACCGGCACCAGATCCTCGACATCGCCCTAAACGGCGAAACCCTGGTCAGCGTCGAACCACGGCTGATTCCCCGCGCCGTCAACTTGCAACGCCTGGGCCCGGCGCCCCTGGCCGACATCCTGGTGCAACTGAAGGACTTGCCGGACATCGACTTGCTGGCCGACATCCATCGCCAGCCCTGGCTGGAAGTCCGGGTGCGCCTCGATGAACCGCAGCCGGACCTGCGCAATCAGGTCGAAACCGCCCTGCAAGGCAAAGCCGTGCGACTGGTGCGGATCGCAGCCGAGTATGCCGGCAGCGGTGGCTCCGGCGATGCCGATGGAGGCGCGGCGCTGATTGAACTCGACCAGCTCAGCCCACAGGAACTGTTCAGCCGCGCCTGGCAGGACACCTACGGCAACCCAGTCGATGACCAGACCCTCAAGGACTTTGCCGTGCTGTTGCAGGATGTACAGATGGAGAGCGAACAGCCATGAAAATCCTCGCGATCCGTCTCAAGAACCTCGCCTCCCTGGCGGGGCCGTTCGAAATCGATTTCACCGCCGAACCCTTGGCCAGCGCCGGTCTGTTCGCCATCACCGGCCCCACGGGCGCCGGCAAGAGCACCTTGCTCGATGCCCTGTGCCTGGCGCTGTTCGGCGCGGTGCCACGGCTGAACAACACCGGTCGTGACGCCAAGGTGCCCGACGCCGACGGCGAAATCGGCACGGGCGATCCACGCACGCTGCTGCGTCGTGGGACCGGCGAGGGTTATGCCGAAGTGGATTTTCGCGGCATCGATGGTCGCCGCTACCGGGCTCGCTGGGAGGCCAATCGTGCCCGGGAAAAAGCCTCCGGCAAGCTGCAAGCCAGCCGCCAGAGCCTGCGTGACCTGGACAATGACCAACTGCTGGCCAGCCAGAAAGGCGAATACAAAGCGCAACTGGAAGCCGTCCTCGGTTTGAATTTCGAGCAGTTCACCCGTGCCGTGCTACTGGCCCAGAGCGAGTTCAGCGCCTTCCTCAAGGCTGACGACAACGACCGCAGCGAATTGCTGGAAAAGCTTACCGACACCGCGCTGTATACACGCCTCGGTCGTCGTGCCTTCGACAAAGCCAAGCAGGCCAAGGAAACCCACAAGCAATTGCAGGACCAGGCCACGGGCGTCACACCGCTATCGCCCGAAGCCCGCGCCGAGCTGGATCAGCACTTCAACGAAGCCCAGCAGCAACTCAAAACCCAACAGGCGCAGCTCAAGCAACTGGAGCAGCAACAAGCCTGGCTCAAGGACCTGCGCCATCTGCAGGACGAACAGGCCAGCGCCGCCGAGCAGTTGCAACGGGCCCAGGCCGATTGGGAGGCGCTGGCAGACGAACGCCTGAAACTGACGCGCCTGGAACAGCTGGCACCCCAGCGGCATCAGTTCATCCGTCAGGCGGAACTGGCCCGGCAGCTGGACCCGCTCGCGGCCAGGATCCAACAGCTGACGCAGCAACACGTCGAGTTGCATGAACGGCAGGCCGAACTGGAAAAAGGCCTCGGCATCGCGCAGCTGGCCGTGGCCGCCGCCCGCCAGCAGAGCACCGACAGCACGCCACTGCTGCGTCAGGCCTTCGACGAACAAAGCAGCCTTGCCCGCCTGGCCAGGGAGGCCGAGCAAGGCGCTGAACAGTTGCAGCAGGCCCAGCAGGCAAGCACCGACGGCCAGCGCACGATCGACACCTTGCTGGAACAACAGCAGCAGGTTGGCGAACGGCTTGAACGGATTGCCGGCGAACTGGAACAAAGCACAGACCTCGCAACACTGAGTGATGCATGGGGCGCCTACCGCGATCGCCTCCAGCAACTGATGCTGATCGGCAATCGACTGAACCAGGGCCAGGAAGAACTTGCGCTGCTGGAACAAACCGCCGCTCGTGCCGCCGAAGACCTCGCAACCCGCCGACAAAGTCTTGAGGTGCTCTACAAGGAGGCCGGTGCCGAACCGCAAGCCGTGGCCGAACAGATCCAACTGCTTGGCAACCTGCTGCAAGACAACCGCAAGCAGTTACGTGCATTCGAAGACCTTGCTCGGTTGTGGGCCAGCCAGCAGGATTTGGACAAGCGTGTCGCCGAACTGGAACAGCGCCAGCAGCAAGCCTTGCAGCAACGCGACCGACTGGTGCGTGAAGGCAGCGAAGCCAAGGCCGAGCTGGCGGTCGCCGAACAGACGCTGACCGTGACCCGCGAGCTGCTGGAACGCCAGCGCCTGGCCCGTAGCGAAAGCGTCGAGCAACTGCGCGAACAATTGCAGGACAACCAGCCCTGCCCGGTGTGTGGCAGTGTCGAACATCCCTACCACCAACCCGAAGCGCTGCTGCAAAGCCTCGGGCGCTTCGATGAAAGCGAACAGGCCAACGCTCGAAAGGCCGTCGACCTGCTCAATGAAAAAGTCATCGAACTGCGGGCCCAGTACAGCGGGGTCATTGCTCAGCTCAAGGAATTCAAGCAGCAGCAAGAACAACTCACCGACCAACAACGGAGCGTGGCGCCAAGCCTTGAAGCTCACCCGCTGTCGGCGCAGCTGCTGGCCCAGGATTCATCCAAGCGCGACGCCTGGCTGGCCCAGCAAACCGCACAGCTGAATCAACTCATCAGCCAGGACGAACATCGCCAGGCCGCCCTGCTTACGCTGCAACAGGACGCCGCCAAGCTGGCGCAGCAACTGCGCGATGCAGAAACAGCCAGCCAACAAGCCTCGCAGCACCTGAACAACCAGCTACAGGCACTGGCCCGGGATCGTCAGCGCCTGGACGAGGAGCTTGAGCACTTCAGCGCACTGTTGCCGGCCGACACGTTGCAGGCCCTGCGCAGCGAACCTGCCGCCACGTTCATGCAACTCGACCAGCGGATCAGCCAGCGCCTCGCGCAACTGGAACAGCAACGCGAAGAGCTCGCCGACCAAGTCCAGCGCCAGCAAGCCCTGGAGAAAGAACAGGATCGCCAGCAGATACGCACACAGCAACTGGAATCGGCGCAGCGCCAGTTCAGCGCGTTGAACGCGCAACGACAGGCGTGCGAGGAAAAGCTTCACCAACTACTCGGTAAACACGCCAGCGCCGAACAATGGCAGCACCAAATCGACCTGGCCCTGGAACAGGCTCGCCATGCCGAGACGACGGCCAATCAACAATTGCAGGATCTGCGCAACAGCCTCGTGCAACTGGCTGCCGAACTCCAGGCACGCCATGAGCAGGCCCAATCCCTGGAGGCCGAACAGCAGGCGTTGGCCGCGGGTATCGCCCAGTGGCGCGCAGCTCATCCGGAACTGGACGACGCCGCGCTGGGCGCGTTGCTTGGTCTCGACGACCAACAGGTCGCTCACCTGCGGCAACGCTTGCTCAACAGCGAAAAAGCCATCGAGCAGGCCCGCGTATTGCTCACCGAACGGGAGCAGCGGCTGCAAAACCACCAGTCGCAACACAACGGCAACCTGCCGGCGGAACAATTGGCCGAAGCCCTCGCCACGCTTCACGGGCAGTTCGCGGCCAGCGAACAACGCTGCGCAGAGCTGCGTGCCGAACAGGCCGAGGACCAGCGCAGGCAGACTGCCAACCAGGCCCTGGCCCAACAAATCGAACGAGCCTACGCCGAGTACCAGCGCTGGGCACGCCTGGACGCATTGATCGGGTCGGCCACTGGCGATCGCTTCCGCAAACTGGCCCAGGCGTACAACCTCGACTTGTTGGTCCACCACGCCAACGCCCAGTTGCGACAATTGGTTCGCCGCTACCGCCTCAAGCGCGGCGGCAGCATGCTCGGCCTGCTGGTGATGGATACCGAGATGGGCGATGAATTGCGCTCGGTGCATTCGTTGTCCGGCGGCGAAACCTTCCTTGTCTCCCTTGCCCTGGCACTGGGCCTGGCCTCGATGGCGTCCAACACGTTGAGAATCGAGTCGCTGTTCATCGACGAAGGCTTCGGCAGCCTCGACCCCGAGTCGCTGCAACTGGCGATGGACGCCTTGGATGGGTTGCAGGCCCAGGGGCGCAAGGTCGCGGTCATTTCCCACGTGCAGGAAATGCACGAGCGCATCCCGGTGCAAATCCAGGTCCGGCGCCAAGGCAACGGATTGAGCACGGTGGAGGTGAAATGAGCCGCGCCACGCTGTATTCGTTCCGCCGTTGCCCCTACGCCATGCGCGCCCGCATGGCGTTGCGCTACAGCGGTATCGCGCTGGACATCGTCGAAGTGAGCCTCAAGGCCAAACCACCGGAAATGCTCGCGCTGTCGAGCAAAGGCACGGTGCCGGTCTTGCATGCCGATGGACGGGTCATCGATGAAAGCCTCGAGATCATGCACTGGGCCTTGGGCTTGCATGATCCGCAGGATTGGACATTGCTGAATGATCCCGACGGTCGTGCTCTGACGGCGACCTTGATCGAAGAAAACGACCAGGTTTTCAAGCTTCACCTCAACCGTTACAAATATCCGGAGCGCCATCCGGACCACTCGGCGCTGCATTACCGGAGCGAGGGTGAAGCGTTCCTGCGCAAGCTGGACGGATTGCTTGAAAACCGCCAGTTCCTGGCCACGGATCACCTGAGCCTGGCGGACGTGGCGCTGATGCCGTTCGTGCGCCAGTTCGCCCATGTAGATCGCGAGTGGTTTGCCCAGTCGCCCTACCCTCGGCTTCGGGAATGGTTGCAGGGTTTACTGGATTCAGAGCTGTTTGTGGCGATCATGGCCAAATAGGTATTTATCCAGCGCTGCACATGGGCGCTTGGGCGCAATCAATTTGAAACGGCCCGAACACCGCCGCCCTCGGCTTGACCGGCGGGTTCCCCACCAACACACCCAGCGCCCTGGCGGTGAGGATGTTGTGGGCGATGTTGTGGTTGCATTCGATGGTCCGCGCCAACGACCCCGCCGACGCCTGACCCAATCCAAGCAATGAAAAGCCATTGGTGATGAATGCCAGGAAGGCGATCACCCAGAATTTGCACCTGCTCATGCTCCGGACGCTCCTTTCGCGACGGCATGCGTGACGCTCACGGCTGAAGCCTGGAGGGAGGGTTCCGCAACGTTTTGGTATTGGGTGCCGAGACTGACTACCAGCACCAGCGTTACGTAGAGGCCGATGGCCAGGTAGGCGCCGCGCTTGGCGCAGATTAGGATTGCACTGGCCATGGGAGGCTCCGTGGGCATGTTTGAATGCCCACAGAATCAATCAAATAAACCGTTATGAGTAGCGACAAATATGCATAGTCACCATCAGTTTAATTGATCGATAAAAGGTATCCGCTCAGTCGCTCAACAAGCTCAACAATCGCTCGCGAGCCACTTCCAATTCACCGGGAATCGGCTGGGCCGCCGAAACAATCGGGGTGGAATAAAGGAACAGCAACATCACTGCCAGACGCATCGCCATGGTGTCGATCCTTATTAGCAAGGAGTCAATTAACTAGCGTCAAATTTAACCACATGGCTATGTGACATCACAACAAAACTTTCCTTCTGAACGCACGAAGCCTGCGATCTTGTCTCTCCGTATTCGATGAGGAGATGAAAAGATCGCAGGCTTCAGTGTGAGCGTGCTCAGTGTTGAGTCTTGTGATCCAGCGCCGCGTAGAAGTTGGCGCTCTGTTGCAGGTATTTTTCGGTGTAGCTCTGGGTGCGGTTTTTCTTGTCGCTGATCTCGATGCTGGCACTGGCGGGCAATGCCACGGTGGCGGAGATGGCGGAAGCGGCGATCACGGAAAAAAGATTCATGTTCATGGCGGTAATCCTCGGATTCAGTTGGCTGACTTGCCCGGTGGGGCCGTGAAGCAAACTTACGCGCCGAGGCGTCTCGTCTTGAAATGCTTTGTAATACTAGCGACTATCAGTCTCGTTGATACAACTCCGAAAGCCCCGAAAATCGGGGCCTCGGGTTATTGACGAACGAGGAATTTCACATCGCTCGGTGCGTCCATGGGCAGCTTCTGGACGGTCTTGCCCAGCAGGCCGGTCTTCGGATCGCGCTCGATGACCACGATCTGATTGCTTTTCTGATTGGCGACCAGAACGAATTTTTCGCTCGGGTCCAGGCTGAACTCTCGAGGATGATCACCCTCGACGGAGCGTCGCTGCAGCTCTTTCAAGGTGCCGGAAGCCGGGTCGACGGCGAACACCAGCATCTCGTTTGTGGTGCCACGATTGCTGACGTACAGGAACTTGCCGTCTTTGGAAGCATGGAGCGCTGCCGCGGCTTTACCTGGCTGCGGCTTTCCATCGGCCAGCGCGACAAGCTGGCGCTGGGTCAGACGACCGTCCTGGTAATCGAACACGGCCACCTGGGCCGTCATTTCCATCGTCAGCCAGGCGTGCTTGCCGTCCCCACTGAACAATAGATGGCGCGGTCCGCTGCCCGGTGGCAACTGCACGAACGGCGGATCGGCAGGCGTCAGCGGCATTTCGGGGTTGGCCTTGGGGTCGTAACGGTAGACAAACACCTTGTCTGCCCCCAGGTCGTTGGCGAACACATATTTGCCATCGGGTGACGACACCGAGGAATGCACATGACCCGACTTCTGCCGCTCGGAATTGACCCGACTCGGCTGATGGCTGCCCATCTGCACCACCGGCGCCAACCTACCGTCCGCGCCCACCGGCAACACCACCAAGGTGCCGCCCGGGTTTTCCAGGACGGAATAATTACTCACCAGCAAATGCTGGCCATCATGGCTCAGGCTGGAGTGGGTCGGCTCGTTGCCCAAAGATTGCACCTGGTTGATCAGGCTCAGTTCAAAGGTCTTCGGGTCGATGGCGTAGCTGCTGACCTTGCCCACCGGGTCTTTCTGGCCCGGCCCGTTTTCGTTGACCACGAACAACCGGGTCATGTCCTTGGAAAGGGTCAGCCAGGAAGGGTTGTGCGTCTTGATCACTTGCAATGGGTTGGCATCGATCTGGCCGGTGCGGCTGTCGAATCGCAGGCGGTAGATGCCCTGGCTCTGGTCCGCCGTGTAGGAACCCACCAATAACTGATGGCGCTCGCCAGTGTCCGCCTGGACGCCCATGGCGCCGACGCTGCCGGCCATCAACAAGGGCCAGAAACTACGCATCTTCATGATCGGAGTCCTCATCGTCGTGGCCGCTGGTCGCTTCCACGCATTCCAAGTGGTGATCGCCCGAATCGCTGGTGATGATCCAATGCTTCAGGGCTTCGTCGAAGGTCGCGGCCTGCATCTGCGCCTCAGTGAAACGCCAATGCTCGCGGGTGCGACCGTTCATGCACTCGACGTGCAATTGGTCTTGCTCGTCGAGGGAGAAATCGAACGCGTGCAGCCCGTCGATGATCAGCATGTCGCAGTGTTCGAGGGCATGCAGCAGGGTGTCGGTCAAGGCAATCATGGCGGTCAACGTTCATTGGGAAAGGCGGCATGATAACCCAATGTAGGAGTGAGCCTTGGGCCATAAGGTTCGAAAGCAGTGTTGCCTGACATATCGCTTTCGCGAGCAGGCTCGCTCCCACAGGGGATCTCCAGTGAATGCAAAATTTGTGTTCGCTGAAAATCCAACTGTGGGAGCGAGCCTGCTCGCGAAGAGGCCGGCACATTCAACTCGAATGTAACGGCCTCACCGCAACCCTCAAAGCGCCTCGCGCCCCGGCACCCCATCCACCAACCGCAGGATACCCAGCGGATTGGCGTTTTTCAGCGGTTCCGGCAGCAGGCTGTCCGGGTAGTTCTGGAAGCATACCGGACGCAGGAACCGGTCGATCGCCAGCGTACCCACCGACGTGCCACGGGCATCGGATGTCGCCGGGTAAGGCCCGCCATGGACCATCGAATCACACACCTCCACGCCGGTTGGATAGCCATTGAGCAAGATGCGCCCGACTTTCTGCTCCAGCAACGGCGTCAGCTCGCCAAACTGTTCGAAGTCCTCCGGCTCGCCAATCATCGTGGCGGTGAGCTGGCCATGAAGGCCGTTCAGGGCTGCGGTCAGTTGCGCCTGGTCCGCGACTTCGACGAACACCGTAGTCGGGCCGAAGACTTCTTCCTGCAACGCTTCGTCGCTGTTGATCAGCAGGCTGGCATCGGCCTTGAACAATTGCGGCTGGGCCTGGTTGCCCTGCTGATCGCGACCGGCCAGGTGTTCGATGCCCGGGTGAGCCAGGAGCTTCTGCAAGCCCTTGCCGTAGCTTTGCAGCGTGCCGGCGTTGAGCATGGTCTGCGGCGCCTGGTCGCCGATCAGCGAAGCTACCTGCTGGGTGAACGCGGTGAATTCCGGCGAGCGGATGCCGATCACCAGGCCAGGGTTGGTGCAGAACTGACCGCAGCCCTGCACCACCGAGGCGGTCAAGTCGCGGGCAACGCTGTCGGCGCGATTTTTCAAGGCCTGCGGCAATACGATTACCGGGTTGATGCTCGACATCTCGGCAAACACCGGAATCGGCTGGGGCCGAGCGGCCGCCATGTCGCACAGGGCGCGCCCGCCCTTGAGGGAGCCGGTGAAACCGACGGCCTGGATCGCCGGATGCTTGACCAGCCATTCGCCAACACCACCGCCGTAGATCATGTTGAACACGCCGGCCGGCATCGCGGTTTTTTCCGCTGCGCGAATGATCGCATCGGCCACGTGCTCGGCGGTCGCCATGTGGCCGCTGTGGGCCTTGAACACAACCGGGCAACCGGCGGCCAGGGCGGCGGCGGTGTCACCACCGGCGGTGGAAAATGCCAGCGGGAAGTTGCTGGCGCCGAACACGGCCACCGGACCCAGGCCGATGCGGTACTGACGCAGGTCCGGACGCGGCAGCGGCGTGCGCTCCGGCAAGGCGCGATCGATACGCGCACCGTAGAAATCGCCACGGCGCAGGACCTTGGCGAACAGGCGCATCTGGCCGCTGGTGCGACCGCGCTCGCCCTGGATGCGGGCCGCTGGCAAGGCGGTTTCGCGGCAGACCACGGCGACGAAATCATCGCCCAGGGCGTCCAGCTCATCGGCGATGGCGTCGAGGAACTCGGCCCGGCGCGCCGCGCTCAAGCTGCGGTAGATCGGATGCGCCGCCGCAGCGGCCTTGGCGGCCGCGTCGACTTCTTGCTCCGTGGCCTGGACGAATTCATGGGGCAAGGCTTCGCCGGTGCTGGCGTCGACGCTCTGCAGGCGAGTCTGGCCGGCCGCGCTGCGCGCACCGCCGATGTAGTTGTGACCAAGGATCTGGTTCATCGCAAGTCTCCTCTTAAAGTGTGCCGATAGTACCCGGATTGAATACCGCGTCTACCGGGGCAATGCCGTTGACCAGCGGCGCGCCGAACTCGGCCTGGCTGATTTCGAACACGTCCCCCGGCTGGGTGCGGATGCCGTCGGCGAACGACAGCGTCGCGGTGCCGAAGAAGTGGACGTGAACGTCCCCCGGGCGCAGGAACTGACTGTACTTGAAGTGGTGGAATTCCAGGTTTTCGAGGCTATGGCACATGTTCGCCTCGCCGCTGAGGAATTCGTTCTGCCACAACACTTCGCCGTTGCGCAGGATACGACTGGTCCCGGACAGATGTTGAGGCAATTCACCCACGCGAAGTTCCGGCCCAAAGCTGCAACTGCGCAGTTTCGAATGGGCCAGGTAGAGATAATTCTTGCGCTCCATGACGTGATCGGAAAATTCGTTGCCCACCGCGAAGCCCAGTCGATACGGCTTGCCATCGTGTCCAATGACGTACAGGCCGCTGATCTCCGGCTCTTCGCCGGCGTCTTCGGCAAACGGTGGCAACGGGAACGGATGGCCCGGGCGGACCACGATGCTGCCGTCGCCCTTATAGAACCATTCCGGCTGCACGCCGGCCTGCCCGGCCTGTGGTTTGCCGCCCTCGACGCCCCATTTGAAGATGCGCATGGTGTCGGTCATCGCGGCTTCGTCGCCGGCCTGTTGGTGCATCTTGTCCCGGGCCGAAGCGCTGCCCAGGTGGGTCAGGCCGGTGCCGCTGACCAGCAAGTGCGCCGGGTCCGGGTGGTCCAGCGGCGGCAGGATCCGCAGTTCGCCGAGCAGTTGCGCGTAGTCATGGCTCGCCCCCAGGCCCAAGCCGTTGACCTGCTGCTCAAGCTTCACGCCCGCCTCGATCGCGGCCAGCGCCAGCTCCCGCACAGTGGCGGCGCCCTGCACTTCACGTACCTGATCGCCCTCGACCACACCGACGCGGCGCTCGCCGTTACTCAATTCGAACTGAACTAAACGCATGGGTTTTCTCCCTGTAAACAAAACATGAATAGGCGAAGCAGGCTTTTTGTGGCGAGGGAGCTTGCTCCCGCTGGGGGGCGAAGCACCCCCAACTTCTGGCGCCGAGTTCATTTAGGCAAACACAGCGTATGTTTTTGCGACTGCTGCGCAGTCGAGCGGGAGCAAGCTCCCTCGCCACAAAAGCTCTCGTTCACAATTGCAATAAGTTCAGCTACGCGTCGCCCCCCGGGCGCTCGCCGCGAACTGATCCGCCGGCAGCACATGCTTGCGCTCCAGCAGGCGATAGACCACGCCGGTCAGCACCAGGCCGAACACCATCACGCACGACAGGAAATAAAGCCCCGAAGCCAGGTTGCCGGTGTACTCCTTCAGCGCACCGATCACGAACGGCCCGATGTAGCCACCCAGGTTGCCCACCGAGTTGATCAACGCAATGCCCGCCGCCGCGCTGGCGCCAGCGAAGAAACGTCCTGGCAAGGTCCAGAACACCGCTGTGCAGGAGAACAGCGCGAATGCCACCAGGCACAGCGCGGCCAGTTGCAACACCGGTACCGACAGCCAGGCACTGAGGAACAGGCCGATGGCGCCCAGTACATACAACACGGCCAGGTGACCGTAGCGATCATTCAAGCGATCGGAACTGCGGGGAATGATCAACAGGCCGATGATGCCGAAGATATACGGTACGGAAGACACAAAACCGGTCACCAGGTCACTGCCGCCAAACTGCTTGATCAGTGTCGGCAACCACAAGCCCAGGCCGTAGATGCTCAAGGTCACTGGCAGGTAGAACAGCGCCAGCAGCAAGACTCGCTTGTCTTTCAGCGCATGCAGTGGATTGCCGTGGCGCGTCTGGCCGTATTGCTCGAGGTCTTTTTGCAGCTCGCCGGTCAGCCAGTCCTTCTCGGCCTGGTCCATCCACTTCACTTGTTGCGGGCCATCTGGCAGATAGCGCAGCACGGGCCAGGTCAACAGCACCGCCGGCAGGCCGATGACGATGAACAGCCACTGCCAGCCATGCAGGCCAAGGATGCCATCCATGCCCAGCAAGCCACCGGACACAGGGCCGGTGATCATCATCGCGATGGGTTGGGAAAGAATGAACAGCCCGAGGATCTTGCCACGATGGCGCACCGGGAACCATTGGGTGATGTAGTACAGCACGCCCGGGAAGAACCCGGCTTCGGCCGCACCCAGTAAAAAGCGCATCACGTAGAAACTGTGAGGCCCTTGTACAAACGCCATGCCAATGGTGATGGCGCCCCAGGTGATCATGATCCGGGCGAACCAGCGCCGGGCACCGAAGCGTTCGAGCATCAGGTTGCTGGGGATTTCCAGCAGGAAATAACCAATGAAGAAAAGTCCTGCGCCCAGGCCATAGGCGGCGTCGCCGATGCCGATGTCGGCACCCATGTGCAACTTGGCGAAGCCCACCGCAGAGCGGTCCACGTAGGCGATCAAGTACAGCAGGATCAGGAAGGGAATCAGTTTGAGAGTGATGCGACGAATAAGCCGCAATTCCTGGCTCATGGGGCCGGTCTCCGATTGTTGTTGTTATAGAACCTTGGGGGATTTCTCTCGCGAACGAACGCCAGGACAACCCCTCCGTTGAATCGGACTATATAGTAATACTATTTACTCAACAACACTTCCAAACCGCGCAAATTGCGCTTATGTTACGCTTCAGCTCGAACAATATAGTCATACAATAAGAGAATCGATCATGTCTGATAAGAAACCCTCCCTGCGCTCGGCCCAATGGTTTGGCACTGCCGACAAGAACGGCTTCATGTACCGCAGCTGGATGAAAAATCAGGGCATCGCCGACCATCAGTTCCACGGCAAGCCGATCATCGGCATCTGCAACACCTGGTCGGAGCTGACGCCGTGCAATGCGCACTTCCGCCAGATCGCCGAGCACGTCAAACGCGGCGTGATCGAGGCTGGGGGTTTCCCGGTGGAATTCCCGGTGTTCTCCAACGGCGAATCGAACCTGCGCCCGACCGCCATGCTGACCCGCAACCTGGCGAGCATGGACGTGGAAGAGGCGATTCGCGGCAACCCGATCGATGGCGTGGTACTGCTCACCGGTTGCGACAAGACCACCCCGGCCTTGCTGATGGGTGCCGCCAGTTGCGACGTGCCGGCCATCGTCGTCACCGGTGGCCCGATGCTCAACGGCAAGCACAAGGGCCAGGACATCGGATCAGGCACGGTGGTTTGGCAGTTGAGCGAGCAGGTCAAGGCCGGCACCATCACCATTGACGACTTCCTCGCCGCCGAGGGCGGCATGTCCCGCTCGGCCGGCACCTGCAACACCATGGGCACGGCCTCGACCATGGCGTGCATGGCTGAAGCCCTCGGCACTTCCCTGCCCCACAACGCGGCGATTCCGGCCGTGGACGCCCGTCGTTATGTGCTGGCCCACATGTCCGGCATGCGCGCGGTGGAAATGGTCCGTGAAGACCTGAGATTGTCGAAGATCCTGACCAAGGAAGCCTTCGAAAACGCCATCCGCGTCAACGCCGCCATCGGCGGTTCGACCAACGCGGTCATTCACCTCAAGGCCATCGCCGGACGCATCGGCGTGCAACTGGACCTGGACGACTGGACCCGCATCGGTCGTGGCATGCCGACCATCGTCGACCTGCAGCCATCCGGGCGCTTCCTGATGGAAGAGTTCTACTATGCCGGCGGCCTGCCCGCCGTCCTGCGTCGCCTGGGTGAAGCCAACCTGATCCCTCACCCGAACGCGCTGACAGTCAACGGCAAGAGCCTCGGTGAAAACACCAAGGACGCGCCGATCTACGGCCAGGACGAAGTCATCCGCACCCTCGACAACCCGATCCGCGCCGACGGCGGTATCTGCGTGCTGCGCGGCAACCTGGCGCCATTGGGCGCAGTGCTCAAGCCATCCGCCGCCACGGCGCAACTGATGCAACATCGTGGTCGCGCGGTGGTGTTCGAGAACTTCGACGAGTACAAGGCCAGGATCAACGACCCGGAACTGGACGTCGATGCCGACTCGATCCTGGTCATGAAAAACTGCGGGCCGAAGGGTTATCCGGGTATGGCTGAAGTGGGCAACATGGGCTTGCCGGCCAAGCTGCTGGCCCAGGGCGTGACAGACATGGTGCGCATTTCCGATGCGCGCATGAGCGGCACCGCCTACGGCACCGTGGTGCTGCACGTGGCGCCGGAGGCCGCGGCTGGCGGACCTTTGGCCGCCGTGAAAGAAGGCGACTGGATCGAACTCGATTGCGCCAGTGGCCGCTTGCACCTGGACATCCCGGACGCCGAACTCGCCGCGCGCCTGGCCGACCTCGCACCACCGCAACAATTGCTGGTGGGCGGCTATCGCCAGTTGTACATCGACCATGTGCTGCAAGCGGACCAGGGCTGCGACTTCGACTTCCTGGTGGGCTGCCGCGGCGCCGAGGTGCCGCGTCACTCCCATTGACCCCGCCCCTCCCTGTGGAAGCAAGCCTGCTCGCGATAACGGTGGGCCAGTCAGCAATGATCCGGCTGATCCGACGCCATCGCGAGCAAGCTCGCTCCCACAAGGGGCCTGTATCTGCCCCAACGAAATCGCACTAGCGACCCGTCATCGCCGCGCCTGCTATCATGCGCAGCACCCCACGCACACAGGATCGCGCCGCGTCCCATGGATTACCGTAAACCCTCCGACCGCAAAAGCATGCATGCGCGCATCGTCCAGGAACTGGGCAGACAGATCGTTTCCGGCCGCTTCAAGCCCGACGACAAACTACCCGCCGAAGCGTTGCTGTGCGAAGAGTACGCCGTCAGCCGCCCCGTGCTGCGCGAAGCCACGCGGGTGTTGGTCGCCAAGGGGTTGGTGTATTCACGGCCGCGAGTGGGCACGGTGGTCAAGGCCCGTCGGGAATGGCACATGCTCGACCCGGACGTACTGCACTGGCTGATGCAAAGCAGCCCGCAGAATGAATTCTTCGGCCTGCTTACCAGCGTGCGCAGCATCATCGAACCGGCCGCCGCCGCGCTCGCCGCGCAGTTCGCCACCGACGAAGACATTGCCGCCATCAGCGAAGCCTACCAACGCATGGAAGCGGCACCGACTCCCGAAGCGCTGCTGCAACCGGACCTGGATTTCCACAGCCGCATCGCCGACGCCACCCACAACGACCTGCTCGCCAACCTCTGCAACATGTTGTCCGTGGCCATTGCCGAAGCGCTCAAGCACTCCAACCAGCGGCCCAACCTGCATGAACTGGCGATGCCGCGACACAAGGCGATCCTCACCGCCATCGAGAACCGCGACGCCCTCGGCGCACGCCACGCCACCCTGGTGCAATTGGATGATGCCCGCAGCGCCTTGAACGTGGTGTTGGGCAGCGATCCCGCCCCGGCCTGACACAAGCCATCCCCAGCGGGTGGTACCTATATACCGCACGCAGGGAAAGAGAATCCCGACACTTGACTCTCGCCGTCATCCCGACGGCCATGCGTCCAGAAAAGGAATTCTCATGAACACGCTCTCCTCGGCCGGCAGCCCGCCGGCCGCCGCGCACACCATCAACCCGATGTCCGCCCGCCCGACCTTCAAGCAGGTTGTCCAGCAGGTGCTCGGGCAAGCCCTCAGGGAAAAATACCCCGCGCTGGCCATCGACCTCGACAAGACCCGACTGGCGACACCGAACGAGGCCGCCCAAGGCTGGAACTACCAACCCTTCATGCCCTTGGTGCTCGATTACCTGGCCCTCGGCACGCCGGTGGATTTCAGTTCACGGGGCAATTTGGACTGTTATCTGTCCGACTCGGTCCCCAGCCGTCTCTGGTCGGGCAACGACAGGCTCGACATGAAGGTTGTCGAGAAACTGCTGCATGAGCTGCCCTGGACCGTGCCGATCGGGCTCGAAGAAGCATTGACCCGCTATTGGAACGGCGATGCCGAAACCATCTCCCACACCCGGGTGGCTGCCCGCACCAGCCGCTGGCATTGGCTGGGCGATACGCTGAGGATCTCGTTGCATATCCGCAGGCTTCAGCAACCGGGCCTGACGGTGCCCGCCTGCGAGGCGCTGGACCAGATCGTCCGGTGGCCGGACCGCGAGCAACGTTTCCAGCGCAATGCCTCTGCGGTATACGTGTATGGCCTGAACAGCGTGCTGACCGAAGGCGCCGTGTCCTCGGTGTTGCCGAGCAGCGATCTTCTGCTCATGCATTACACCGAGTACGGGCTTACGCTCTTGCTATGCAGCCCGGGCGCCGCCATCCGACCTTTCGAATCGCTAGACGCCTTCAATCGCCATTGGCGCGAACAGATCGCCAATCGCTATGTGGTCGACACGATCACTTGCCAACGCTACGAGCTCGACGGCGACCTTTTCGACACCCAGGCCGCGCTGATCCTGGAGCAACAACTCACCGAGCTGAAGGCCGTGCAACTGCCGTCAAAAATCGGCCTGGCGAACCTCAGTGCGCTGTACAGCGACTTGAGCGACCCGACGCGATGCCTGCGCGATGCACCAAGGCTGACGCCTGAGACATCGGCTCGACTCGCGCCGCTACTCCCCGATTGGTTGAAAAATGCATCCCTGGCCGATTGCGGCCGATTCCAGCGATACAGCCTGGCGCTGGCCAGTATCAGTAGTCGGATTCAAGGCCCAAGCCACCCCAGCGACATCAAGGCCTTTGCCGCCGAGGCGCTGCTCACGCAAATGAACAAAACCAACGACATCAGCCCGGACAAGGCCGACCCCAGCCAGTACCAACCCGATGACATCGAGCTGATCTTCACAGTATCCGCGGGATATCCCGGAACGGCCGGTATCAGCGAACGCAGGACGATGAGCCTGACCCGCCTGGCCATCGACAATCTTGTCGCCCGTCCCAGCGGCCATTTGCAACTCGCCCACCGGCAGGGCCTGTCATTGCCGGCCTGGCTGACAACAGATTTCATCACCCGCAAGAACGGGCTGATCGAGCAAGTCGACATCGGCACGACCTATCCTCGCTACCTGCAACAAGAGCTGTTGGGCGACTCGTCCCAAGCCCGTGAGCAGCAAAAGATATTTGCCGAACAGGTCCCGGCGCAGTTACCGCTCGAAGCGCTGCGGCAGGTGCTCACCGAAAAAAACGGCATGACCCGCCAAGGGCTGCGCCTCATCGAAGCGGTTTTCCAACCCGACACCGAGGGTCGACAAGTCGACGGGCAACCCGTTGTCATGCGTCACCTGGCCTTTCTGCGCAAACCCCAGGCCCAGCCCGACATCGCGAGCAACATGTTTATCGTCGAAGCACAGGACGCCAGCACCGGCCCGCATCTGTTGTACCGTCCGCTGTACGTGCCCTCGCTGATGGAGTTTCCCACCCGTCTGGCGCTGCAACAGGCCATCGCCACTACGGGCGACCTGCAAACCAGCGTCCTGACCTGGATGTCCGACGCGGCGCGCTCGGTGTATGCCAACGGTGGCTTTACGGAGCCGCACATCGTGCGCTTTTTCCAGGGCGACGAATTCAGCGCCCCCGAAAAACCCGTCCCGGCCACGCTTGCCACCGATGGCATGAATGACGAGTTGCTGCAGTACCTGCACCGAGGCGAACTGCTCCAGTACCTGTATGGCTGCAACGCCCAGGCCTTGATCACACAGGCCGACCGAAACTCCGTCTCGAACAGCGAAAGCCGCTGGGCGGCATTGCTGGAAGGCGGCAGCCTGTTGTTCAACACGTTGCTGTTCCCGTTGTTGCGCGGCCCGGCCATGTCCGCGGTCTGGTTATGGAGCTTGATGGCCAGCGCCAGTCGCGACATTCCCGCTCTGATCAGCGAAGACCCCACGACACGGGAACTGGCTGCCGTCGATTTCCTGGTCAACCTCGCCATGCTGACCAGCCAGTTGCACGCCAGCCCGGCGCCACCACGCGTGCCCATCGCCGAAACGGTCAAGGAGCAGGCCATGCAGGCCCCTGCTCCACGTGCCACGGCCGAACAATGGCCGGCGCCGCCGGTGCCGGCCATCCTGGAAGGATCCGTTTCCCTGCCCGACGCGCATTCCGGCGCCCTCGACCGCATTCTCGATTTCAGTTTCACCGGCGCCCGTCATCGCCTGACGTCGCAGCAACGCACCCAACTGGCACGCATGCAAGTACCCCGCCCCGAATCTCTCCCCGAACCGATCCACTACGGTCCCTTCAAGGGCCTCTATGTGATCGGTAACAAATGGCACGCGCTGGTGAACGAAAACTTGTATCGAATCAGCCCGGAAGCGGACGGCAGCACCAGGATCGTCGACCCGCTCGACCGGCTCAGGATGGGCCCGGCGCTGCAAACGGATGGCCAAGGCAACTGGTCCATCGACCTGGGGCTGCGCCTCAGGGGGGGCATGCCGCCTAAACGCATTGCCGAGCAACGGCAACTGAACGTTAAAAGAACCATCACCTTGATCGAAGAGACAAATGCGATGAGGAAGCGCATTGATAGGTTGCAAACGGAGCTGGACGTCGCTCAACAGATACTCAACAGAGTAGAAAATGACAGCACCAAAACCGAAAACCAGCGTGGCCCCAGGCGCAAAGTGTTTTATGACCTGAATAAAGAACAGGTCGATATCTACCTGAAGTTGCTAGGCAGCGCGCCTGAACACGCCAGGCTGGGTATCGATATACCCACCAAGGAACTCCGCGTGCTGATGGAAAATGTAGTCATCAATGCCCGCAGGGCGGTATTGGTCACTGATATGGAACAACGCGCCCTCAATGCAGCCAACCCGAACTATGCGGAAGAATTGGTGCTGACGGCCGTCATTTCCAACATGAGGGACTATCTGAAGTTCCTCGACCAAACAGCCGAGATCAATGAGCGGGCCATCCACTGGCTGGAGCTCAAGGATGAATACCTCGACAGGCTATTGAACCTGGACAGCGCAGGCGCCCAGGCCTACGAGCGCCTGGTCAAAGACCGTCCCCTGGACGAGAGAAATGCCTTGGGCTCCAAGGCCCTGCAACTGGCGACATTGCCGTTGCTGTCGATCAAGCGCCCGGAGACCGACCTGCCCAACAGCCTGTTTCGCATTCTCCAGCCCTTGGGCGAGCAGGTGCGCTCGCATTCAGAACTGGCCATGTACGACCTGCCTGCGCTTGAGCATCTGGAGGTATTGGAGAGCCTGACCGAACGATACGCCAAGACGCTGGATGCCTTGCTTGGCATGAAGACGCTCTATATAGATGACATCAACGAAGCGTACTTCGACAAGCTGATCTCCCTGGTCGACAGCCTGTACCAAGACGCCTCCAGCAAGCTCGCCGCCGAAGTCAAACCCGAGCCTAAACCTCGCAAGCGCCCGTCAAAACGCCCGAAATCGCCCTCCGGCCGTCCTCAGAAGAAGGTGATCAAGACGCGAAAGAACGGCGTGCTGATTGGCGACCTGAAGCCTGCGGGTACCAGCTTGCCGATCGAAGTCGTCGAGCTGCGCTCGCAAGCCAATGACGAGGTGCTTTCCACGTATTCGCAACACGACGATGTCTGGGATGTCGTTGAAGTACGTCGGCCGCAGCCCGCGCCCCGAACGCGCTCCATCAAGGCAATCAAGGCCGATGCGCAGCAGCTGCTGGAACAGTTGTCGGAACGCCTGCGCCGCGCCGAGGACTACAAAAAGCGCTGCCGACACCCCCAGGAGATCGAAGAAATCATGAGCAACGAAGCGAGTCGCTTCCGTGTCCTGGTCGATGAACTGGACCGCGCGTTCGCCGCCTCGAAAACATCTCGCACAGCGGCGGACCAGGCGCTAGGCAAACAATTGTCGGATGCGATTTCAAGCTTGGGCAGCAAAGGCAATGCGTTGCGCACCGAGCTGAGCCTGCATCTGCCGCCCACCGACGGCAACCTTCGTTACTTGTTCGATAAAAACCTGATTCAAGTCGCGCTGCTTGGCAAGCGCCAGGCCTTGAAAGGCACCCGCAAGGATTTCCTCCAGGAGTACGCCGTCAACGACCGCAAAGGCTTTCCACTCTGGTATGGGCATTTTCACTATGAAACGGTGGATTCGCCGAAAGCTGACTACACCGTCGCCCATCTCAAGACCAAGGAACAACGCCACGAACACTATCATTCGCTGCTTGCCAAGGCCGACAGCCCTTATGCAGTTGTAAACGTGCATCGTGGCCAGATAGGCCGGTCGCTGGCACAAGGCAGGTTTCTACCGTTGGCGCCGTGATCGAGGCACATGAAAGCCTGTGGGAGCGAGCTTGCTCGCGATGGCGGATGGACATTCAACACCTTAATTGACTGTCACACCGCTATCGCGAGCAAGCTCGCTCCCACATCAATTCACCACCTGGGGCTGTGCTGAAGGTTCTGCCATCGGTCAATGGGCAAACAACGAATTGCCCTTCTGCCCCGCCAGTTTTTCCGGCTTGATCAGGAAGCGCGCCAAGGCCGGCAGCAGCCACAACGCGCCGAACATGTTCCACAGCAGCATGAACGTCAGCATCAAGCCCATGTCAGCCTGGAACTTGATGGCCGAGAAGATCCACGTGCACACCCCGATCGCCAGGCACAGCCCGGTGAACAGCACCGCTTTGCCGGTGGACTTCAGCGTCTGGTAATACGCTTCCTGCAACGGCAGGCCGGCCCGCAGGAAACTCTCCAGGCGACTGTAGATGTAAATGCCGTAGTCCACGCCGATCCCTACACCCAAGGCCACCACCGGCAGGGTCGCGACCTTCACGCCAATCCCCATGAAGGCCATCAACGCGTTGCCCAACACCGACGTCAGCACCAGCGGCAGGACGATGCACAGCGTCGCCGCCCAGGAGCGGAAGGTGATCATGCACATCGTCGCGACGCAGATATAAACCAGGATGAGGATGATCAGCTCCGATTCCTTGATCACTTCGTTGGTGGCGGCCTCGATGCCGGCGTTACCGGCGGCCAGGATGAATTCCAGGCCATCGCGGTTGTTCTCCTTGGCGAAGTCCTGCACCGCCTTCACCGCGCGGTCCAGGGTCTCGGCCTTGTGGTCGTTGAGGAACACCAGCACCGGCGCCAGGGAACAGCTGTTGTTATACAGGCCATCGGCCCGGGCAATGGAGCTGTTGAGCACATCGGGGTTACGGGACAGGGTTTCCCATTTCAGGTTGCCCTCGTTCATGCCCTTGATCATTTGCTTGGACACGGTCACCAGGGAAATCGCCGATTGCACGCCCTCGGTGTTCTGCATCTTCCACATCAGCTCGTCGATCGGCGCCATGGCTTCATAGCGCGAGCAGCCTTCGGCCTTGGTCTTGACCATCACCACCAGCACATCGGAACTGGTGGAATAGTTGCTGATGATGAAATTGTTGTCTTGGTTGTAGCGCGAATCCGGTCGCAGCTCGGGTGCGCCCTGGTCCAGGTCGCCGATCTTCAGGTTCTGGCTGTACCAGAGGCCGCCGCCGAAAGCGAGTACCGCCAAGGCAATCGACACCGGCGCGACCTTGGCACTGGCGAACTTCGACAGCAGGCGCCAGAACGGATGCTCGCGGGTCGCGTCTTTCTTGCTGCGCTCGACGGCCCGCTTGCTGATGCCTACATAGGAAATCGCCACCGGTAACAGGATCAGGTTGGTGAACACGATCACCGCCACACCGATGGAGGCGCCGATGGCCAGTTCGCGAATCACGCCGATGTCGATGATCAACAAGGTAATGAAGCCGACGGCATCGGCCAGGATCGCGATCATCCCCGGCAGGAACAACTGGCGGAAGGTACGCCGGGCAGCCGTCAGCGCGTTGTCCGCTTCGCTGGACTGCAAGGCGATGCCGTTGATTTTCTGCACGCCATGGGAAATGCCGATGGCAAAGATCAGGAACGGCACCAGCATCGAATAGGGGTCAAGGCCAAAGCCCGCCGCGTGCATCAGCCCCAACTGCCAGACCACCGCCACCAATGTGGTGCTCAACACCGCCACGGTGCTGCGCATGCAGTTGGTGAACCAGTACAGGAGGATCAACGTAATCACGAAGGCCACGCCAAAGAACATCACCACCATGACCAGGCCGTCGATCAGGTCGCCGACCTTCTTGGCGAAACCGACGATATGGATCTGCACATTGGGGTTCTGGGCTTCGAACTTGTTGCGGATCTTATCTTCAAGCTCATGGGAAAACTTGCGGTAATCCAGGGCGAGCAACTTGCCTTGGTCTTGCGGGTCCGGGTAGGACTCCAGCAGCGGGATATCGATGATGCTCGATTTGAAGTCGTTCGCCACCAGGCGCCCGACCTGGCCGGACTTGAGCACGTTGTTGCGCAACAAGTCGAGGCTGTCCGCCGAGCCATCGTAGCTCTGGGGAATCACCTCACCGCCGGCGAAGCCCTCCTCCGTCACCTCGGTCCAGCGCACGCTCGGGCTCCACAGCGACTTGAGCCCGGAGCGGTCAACGCCGAAGATATAGAACACTTCATCGTGGATCTGGCGCAGGGTCTCCATGTATTCCTTGGAGAAAATGTCGCCGTCAGTGGCTTCAACGGAGATCCGCACCGTGTTGCCGAGGTTCGCCAGATCGTTGCGGTGTTCGAGCATCTTTTCGATGAAAGGATGCTCGAGGGGGATCATTTTTTCGAAACTGGTGGAGGGCCGGATCAGCGTCGCTTGCCAGAAAAGGAAGATGCTGACCAGCAGGCAAATGACGATCACTGCCGGGCGGTTGTTGAAAATCAGGCGTTCGAGAAACGTCGCCTTGTCTTGATGATGACTGCTCATGGGGTCCGCCTTGTTGTTATTGTGCCCGTCTGACAGGTCCGGCTCATTTGCTCAATTCGGCGCCAGTGGACGTGGTGGCGCGAACACCGCCCTGTCCCGCCAAGATCAGGTTACCGTTGCCCGCCGACGTGACGGCCGCCACGGAAATTCGATCCGGACGGTTGAACACGCTGAACGTCACGCCATCGTCGGTGCTGCGGATCACGCTGCCACCGTTGCCGACGATGACGATCGAGCCGTCCGGCAACAGCGTTGCACCCGACAAGCCGAACTCCAGCGCGCCACGGGCGGCCTTGAGCTCGACCTGCTCCCAGGTCGTGCCAAAATCGGTGGAACGATAAAGATTGCCGCGAAGGCCGTAGGCCAACAGGGTCGAAGGCTGGGCTGTGCCAACGACGCCAAACAGCGAGCCTTCATAAGGGCCTTGGATTTTTTCCCAGGTCTGCCCCCAATCGGAGGAACGGAACATGCTGCCGGCCTCGCCGACGATGAACAGCCCTGTATCTTTCACGGCGGTAACAGCATTGAGGTGGTATTGATCTTCATTGTCGAGGCGGTCGCTGGCGTCTTCCCAGTGCTTGCCGCCATCGTTGGTCTCGTACAGCGCACCGTAGGCACCCACGGCGAACCCATGGCTGGGGTCCTGGAACCAGACGTCCAGCAAGGGCGCCTCGCGAGGCAGGTCTTCGAATTGCTTGGTCCAGGTGGTGCCGCCGTCGACGCTGGCGAGGATCTGCGCGTCGTGTCCTACGGCCCAGCCATGCTTGTCATCCACGAAGAACACCGCAGTGAGCAGCTGGCGGGTCGGAACCTTGGCCTGGGTCCAGGATTTACCCTGGTCATCGGAATAGACGATGTGGCCACGGTCACCGACCGCCACCAGTCGCTGGCCGGCCTGGACCACATCAAGCATCAGGGTCTTGCTGGCCTTTGCCGACTCGACGGAATAGATGACATCGGATGTCGATGCGGCCACCGCCAGCACGGGTGCCGACAAGACGGCGGAGCCCAGCAGTGAGAGCGCCGAGGCCAGCAACGCCACACGGCGCAGCATCGGCGGCCGGCAGCGGCCCACAGCCATGACAGGCTCATTCATAGACCTTTCCCCCATTATTATTGTTATGGCTTGGTACGTTGCCAGGCTTGGAGCATAGCCCTGAAACCTGCAATCTAGAGCCACTCGCAAGCGGAACCTATCCTATCGGGCTTTCGAAAGGTCTGACAATCGACGCCACGTTATCTTTTGTTAACCATGGGGATAACGGGAAGGGGTGAATCAGAAGATATTCGTGAGAATGATGACTGTGGCGAGGGAGCTTGCTCCCGCTGGAGGCCGGCGGACTCCCTTTTCCTGGTTCACGCGCCTTCAGTGGCGAAACGAATCAAGGGCAGGCCTGCTTTGCAGGCCAGCGGGAGCAAGCTCCCTCGCCACAAAAGGCAGCGCGAAGCCTAGTCAAGCCAGGCTCTTGCTCACCACTTCAAACACATCGGCCGACAACCCGCCAGACGCCAGGATGCGCTCCAGCTCGGCCTTCATCAGTGCCTGGCGGGCACTGTCGTATTTGCGCCACCGGGTCAGCGGCGCCAGTTGCCGCGAGGCGATCTGCGGGTTGAAACCGTTGAGCTGGATGACCAGATCCGCCAGGAAGCGGTAGCCCGAACCGTCGGCGGCGTGGAAGTTGATCAGGTTCTGCCCGGCGAACGCGCCGATCAACGCCCGCACCTTGTTCGGATTCTTGATGTTGAACGCAGGGTGCTCCATCAGCGCCTTGACCCGCGCCAGGCCACCCGGCAACGGGCTGCCCGCCTGTACGCTGAACCATTGGTCCATGACCAGTGGGTTGCCCTTGAAGTTTTCCGCGAACACTTCCAGGGCGCGAGCCTTCTCGGTTTCGAACGGAGAGTTGACCAGCACCGCCAGCGCCGTGAGGCGCTCGGTCATGTTGTCGGCAGTGTCGAACTGATCGAGCGTCGCGCTCAACACTTGCGGTTTGTCGGTCAGCATCAGGTACGACAGCGCAATGTTCTGCAACGCGCGACGGGCGAAGTGTTCGGCCTCGGCCACGTAAGGCGTGCGCCGGGACAGGTCGCGATTGGCCTCATAGCGCAGCCATAAGGCTTCGAACAGGTCCTGCGCCAATTGCCGGCGGGCAAACTCGCGGGCGACGTGGATCGCCTCGACGTCGGCGATTTCGCTGATTTCGGTCAGGTAGGCTTCGCTTGGCAGCGAGAGCATTTCCGCGACCATCGCCTGATCCAGCGATTCATCCGACAGCACGGTGCGCAATGCGCTGACCAGCCGTGGATCCAGCACCAGGCTCTCGCCCCGCTGGTGCTGGCCGATCAGTTCCTGCAACACCTGCACCGACAACTGCTGGCCGGCATCCCAGCGGTTGAAGCCATCGCTGTCGTGCTGCATCAGGAACATCAGTTGGTCGCGGTCGTATGGGAAGCTCAGTTTCACCGGTGCGGAGAAACCGCGCAGCAACGAAGGCAGAGGCTTCTCGGCGATATCGACGAAGGTGAAGGTCTGCTCGGCTTCGGTCACCGAGATCACTCGGGTCGTGCCGCTGGCCGCCGCTTCGCCGTTCAGGCGCAGCGGCATTTCACCGCCCTGGCTGTCCAACAGGCCCAACTCGACGGGAATCACGAACGGCAGCTTTTCCGCTTTGTCCGGGGTTGGCGGGCAGCTCTGGCGGAAGGTCAGGCTGTAGGTCTTGGCCGCTGCGTCGTAGGACTCGCTCACCACCAGCCGTGGGGTACCGGCCTGGCTATACCAGCGCTTGAACTGGCTCAGGTCGACACCGTTGGCATCTTCCATGGCCTTGATGAAATCGTCGCAGGTTACGGCCTGGCCGTCGTGACGCTCGAAATACAGGTCGCTGCCCTTGCGGAAGCCTTCGGCCCCCAGCAGGGTGTGGATCATGCCGACCACTTCCGAGCCCTTTTCGTACACGGTCAGGGTATAGAAGTTGGAGATCTCGATGAAGCTGTCCGGGCGCACCGGGTGGGCCATTGGCCCCGCGTCCTCGGCAAACTGGTGGGTACGCAGGTACGCCACGTCCTGGATACGCTTGACGGTGGCCGAGTTCATGTCCGCCGAGAAGCCGGCGTCGCGGAACACCGTGAAGCCTTCCTTGAGCGACAACTGGAACCAGTCGCGGCAGGTCACGCGGTTGCCCGACCAGTTATGGAAATATTCGTGGGCAACGATCGCCTCGACCCGCTGGTGCGCGGCGTCGGTGGCGGTTTCGGCACGGGCCAGCACGGCGCTGGAGTTGAAGATATTGAGGCCCTTGTTTTCCATGGCGCCCATGTTGAAGTCGTTGACCGCCACAATCATGAAAATGTCGAGGTCGTATTCGCGACCGTACACCTCTTCGTCCCAGCGCATCGACTTCTTCAGGCTGGTCATGGCGTGCTGGCACTTGTCGATGTTTTCTGGCTCGACGTAGATGCGCAGCGCCACGGTGCGGTCGGTCATGGTGGTGAACGTGTCTTCGACGCACCACAGGTCACCGGCCACCAGTGCAAACAGGTAGGCGGGCTTCTTGAACGGATCTTCCCAGGTCGCCCAGTGCCGACCGTCCTCGCCGGGGCCGCTGGCAATCGGGTTGCCGTTGGACAGCAGCACCGGATAGCTGTGCTGCTCGGCCACCACCGTGGTGGTGAACTTGCTCATCACATCAGGGCGGTCGAGGTAGTAAGTGATCTTGCGGAACCCCTCGGCCTCGCACTGGGTGCAAAACATACTGCCGGATTTATAGAGGCCTTCCAGCGCTGTATTGGTTTCCGGATGGATCCGCACAGTGGTATCGACCGTGAACGCCTGGGCCTTGGGCTGCAAGGTCAGGTGGCTGTCATCGAGCTGGTAGTCGCCCTGCCCCAGGTCGGCGTCGTCGAGCTTGATCGACAGCAATTCCAACTGCTGGCCATCGAGCACCAGCGGCGGCAGTCCGGCACCGCGCTCGGGGTTGCGGCGCATCACCAGTTGCGCATGGACCAGGCTGTGGTCCTCGAACAACTCGAAGGTCAGGTGTGTTTCGTCGATCAGGTACTCGGGGGCCTGATAGTCCTTGAGGTAGATCATCTTCGGTTGTTCGGTGCGCATGGGTCGAATCCTTCTACTGATGCACGGCGAGCTGGTAAGCCGTGTATTTACGAATATTGATCACGCCGGTGTCGAAAATCAGGTATTGGCCCTTGATCCCCAACAGCGTGCCCTCGGCGATGGGGTCCTTGTCCAGGTTGAAGCTGACGATCTTGGCCGGGTATTGCTCCACCGGGTAACGGATCTCGATGGGTTCGACGTCCGCTATGGTCTGGATCGCCTGCAAGCCGAATCGTTCCTGAAGGCCCTGCAAGCCCGGGGCGCAGCTTTCGAAGAGGGAATCGCGGGAGGCGGGCAAGTCCACCGCCGCCGCGTCGCCCTTGAGCAAGGCGCGCCAGTTGGTCTTGTCCGCCACCTGGCTGCGGAACAGGTCCTCGACGAACCCCGACTGCTGGCGGGTGGCGACCCGCAGGATCGGCAGCGCCTGGCTCGCACCCTGGTCGAGCCAGCGGGTCGGCAACTGCGTGGCGCGGGTGATGCCGACTTTCACGCCCGACGAATTGGCGAGGTAGACCACGTGATCGGTCATGCAGAACTGCTCGCCCCACGCTGGGTCGCGGCAGGTGCCCGCGTCGAAATGGCAGCGCTCGGGGCTCATGATGCACAGGTCGCACTGGGCCAGCTTGGTCATGCAAGGGTAGCAATAACCCTGGCTGAAACTGGTCTTGGTCCGGCGTCCGCAATGGGTGCAGTGGATCGCACCAAGGTATTGCAGGCGAATCGTGCTGCCGATCAACGGATTGACCGGCACCTCGACGTCACCCAGGCGAAAGGCATATTGAACAGTCGGCCCGTCAAGGCGCGCCGACATCTTGCTGATTGCACCGCGGCCAATCTCGATCAATGGATGGCATCCGACTTGAACAGGATATTGGGCACTTCGATGGCTTTGGACTGGCATTCCTGCGGGCCCATGTAGCCGGTGCGCTCTTCCTCGGGCAGGTTCTGGATTTCCCAGGCGATCATCGCCTGCAGCGACAGCTCGCGCTGCTCGGCGGTGAGCTTGTTGCCATCGGCCCATTTACCGATCTCCACGGCCAACTTCAGGCTGCGGTAGATGTCGGGGGTGATGTTCTGGATCATTTCGTTGAAGGAAGACATGGATTCTCCGCGCAATCGCGCATTTTCAAAAGACACAGGCGCCTGTCAAAGAGACATTTTACGGCGAGCGAACAGCCCGCCCAACAGCCCGGTGAAGCAGCCGACGAGCAGCCCACCGACATGGGCCGCGTTGGCGATCTCGCCGAAACCGATCAGCGAAACCAGCCCGGACAGACACAGCAGCAACCACACCAGCATCATCACCAGCACCCCTCGGGGCAAATGATAGGCCGGGTTCGGTGCGAGCAGTTGGTAGATCCAGCAATGCCCCAGCAGGCCGTACAACACTCCCGACAACCCGCCGAACAGCGTCGGGCCGCTGAAAAAGTACTGGGCGAAATTGGAGACAAGGCTGAACAGCAGCGTCAGCCCCAACAGGTTGATGCCGCCCTGGCGCGCTTCGATCCGCCGCCCCAGCTCCCAATACCACATGCCATTCATGGCGATGTGCAGGAAGCCGAAGTGAATCAGCATCGGCGTCACCAGGCGCCACCACTGCCCCGCCGCCAGGCTATCGGCCAGCGGTGTGAACTGGATGTACTCGCCGACGATGCGAAACTGGAGGAAGGTCAGCCAGCGCAAGGTTTCAAGATTGTCCCCCAGCAGCGTCACGGCGCTGACGATCAGGCTCAGCAGCAATACCAGGGCCGTCACCGGACTGCGGGTCAGCTGTTGCACGAACCCGGTTCGCCGGGAAGTGCTGCCCTTGTCCGGCAGTTCCAGCTGCTGCTCGGGATCGCCAGCAGGGAATCGCGCATACAACGAGCGCACGTCTTCACTGATCTCGTTCGGCACCCAGAGCACCTGCTCACCCGCCTCTTCACTGACGCGATGGGGGACCTGCATGCGTTGCAGCAGTTTGACGAAACCGCTGAGGTCTACCGCCAGGGGCAGGCGCAGGACCGCGACGACGCTCATTGCACCACCTCCGGTCGCTCGACATCGACCCAGACGAACTTGTGCGGATCCAGGCGGGTTTCCTGGTCGAGGCGATACGCAACGAGCTTGCCATAGAGCACCGCGCTGTAGTCCAGGCACGCCAGGTTCGAGCGGATCGGCGCAGGCTTGCCGCTGCGCCAATAATGGCCGACGAACAACATCGGCTGATCGACGCCATAACGCAGCAGGTTGTTTTTTTCATCCGGGGACAATGGCGTGCGGGCCACAGGTTCTGGCAATGCATCAGGCTGGAACACGATGTCGCCGTAGGTCTGCGGGTTGTCTTCCCAGAACTTGGTGCGGAAGAATGCCCGCGTCAGGCCATCGCCACCCGTCAGGGTCATGCCATGGGGCAGGCGCATGTCGGTGCCCCGCAGCAGGCGGTCGAAGACCGTACAGGCGAAACTGCCGGATTCGGCCGACGCCTGGAGAAAATGCTCGTCGACGCAGCCATTCGGAAACAGGCCACGCAAGGGTTCGATGAGGCCGGCATCCCAGCAAGCGTGCACGACCCGGAAACGGCCGGCATCGACAAACAACGGCAGCTCATAGAACCATTTGAGGAAATCGCGCCACTCGCCAGGGTGCTGCTCGAACTGGCTCAGCGTCTCGTTGAGCAGGCGGGCATGGCGCGGCGTGTGTTCACGCACGTAGCGCTGGCCGCTGCCCGGCAGTGCCGGCGTGCTCCAACCCAGCGCATTGAATTCGTGGTTGCCCATGATGCACAGCGCCTGGCCGGCCTGCACCATGTCGTGGACGATGTGCAGCGCCTCGCGAATACGCGGGCCACGGTCGATGATATCTCCAAGGAACACAGCCATGCGCGACGGATGCCGCCAGACCCCGCCCTGCTTGTGGTAACCGAGCCGGTCAAGCAGGTGTTCCAGGGTCAAGGCGCATCCGTGCACGTCGCCGATCAGGTCGTAACTGCGCGCGGGATCGAGCATCAGTCGCCTCCACCCCCCAGACGACTGCCCCAGCCGAGCTTGGTCCGGCAGACTTCGTAGTAGTTGTGATCCAACGGGTGGATCAGGCGCAGCTTCTGGGCCTTTTTGCTGACGGTGATGGTGTCACCTGGCGCGCAGGTGAAATGGTTCTGGCCGTCGCATGATACTTGCGGGTAGATCTGCATATCCTTGGACACGACGATTTTCAGTTCACTGTTGCCATCGACCACGATGGGTCGCCCAGACAAGGTATGGGGGTACATGGGCACAATCACAATAGCGTCGAGCTTGGGATGCATGATCGGCCCGCCCGCCGACAGCGCATAGGCGGTGGAACCGGTGGGCGTCGCGACGATCAGGCCGTCGGCCTTCTGGCTGCAGACGAACTGGCCATCGATGTACAGCTCGAATTCGATCATGCGGGTGGACTTGCCGGGGTGCAGCACCACGTCGTTGAGGGCATCGCCTTGGCCGATGGCCTCGGCGTGACGACGGACCTCGGCTTGCAGCAGGAAGCGGTTCTCCACCAGATAATGGCCGTCCAGTACCTCGGCAACCTTGATTTCCAGCTCGTCCGGGCGGATATCGGTAAGGAAGCCAAGGCTGCCACGGTTGATGCCCAGTACCGGAATGTTGTGCCGTGCCAAGGCCCGGGCGGCGCCCAGCAGGCTGCCGTCGCCGCCGACGACGATGACCATGTCGCAGACTTCGCCGAGCATCTTGCGCGACGATGTCTGCAGACCGTGGCCCGGCAGCACTTCGGCGATGGTGTCTTCGAGGATCACATGCAGGTGCCGCTCCAGGAGGAAGCGTTTGAGACGGCGAACGGTGTCCAGCACCTGTGAACTGCCCAGGCGACCGATGATGCCGATATTGCGAAATTGCTCCATGAGGCTCCTGCGAGGGTCTGCGACGGGCGAAAAATACGATTATGGGCGAAAGCGCTCCGTAGACAAAATTCTTTAAGCCTCCAGCGCAACGGCTATGCTCGCAAGATGATCCTGTTCCCTGAGTTGCTGGACCTGCCCCGCCGCCTGCGCCATCCCGAAGTGCGGGATCTGGCGTGGGTGATCGTCGCCCCACCGATGCTCATCGACACCCCTTGGCCCCAGCGTCACCCGCTGGCGGGCAGCGACTGGGTGCAGCAACCCCATCGATTGGAGCATTGGCTTCGCCAGCTGGACCGCGACAGCTACCCGTTGCTGCAATGCCTGTCCCAAGGTCGGACGCGGCGCCTGGGCCTGTATTACGAAAGGCTGTGGCAGTTTGCCGTGCAACACGCGCCGGGCATCGAACTGATCGCGGCGAACCTGCCGATCCGTCGCGAAGGCCATACGCTGGGGGAACTGGACCTGTTGCTGCGCGATGGCGAAGGTGTGCACCACCTGGAACTGGCGATCAAGCTATACCTGGGCCCGCAACAGGGCAACGGCCACGACACTGCGCAATGGCTCGGCCCCGGCTGCCATGACCGTCTCGACCGCAAGCTGGCGCACCTGCGCGAGCACCAACTGCCGATTTCAGCCCGCCCGGAAAGTCGTCAGGCCCTGGCTGCGCTGGGCATCGAATCGTTTCGCCCACACCTATGGCTCGGCGGTTATCTGCTCTACCCCTGGCCCGGCGAGGCCGAACCACCGAGCGGCGCGCACCCCAGGCATTTGCGCGGCCGTTGGCTGCATCAACGCGATTGGCCTGGGTTCATCGGCCAACGGCCTCCGGGCCGCTGGCAGCCCCTGCCCCGCGCCGCCTGGCTGGCCCCGGCCCATTATCCGCCGGACCAGGTCTGGACTGCCGCGCAACTGGACGCCTGGCGAACCGCACTCGACCCCATGGCGCCGGCACAACTGATGGTGCGCCTGACGGAAAATGCCGAGGGCGAATGGGAAGAAGCCGAGCGGGCGTTCCTTGTGGCGGATCTTTGGCCGGATGTGCCGGGCAACGGCTAAGCTTTGAAATGCCCTTCTGGGCACCATCGCGAGCAGGCTCGCTCCCACATTTGGAATGCAATTTCCTGTGGGAGCGAGCTTGCTTGCGATTGAGGCCGACGCCATCTAAGGGACAACCGCACAACCAACGCCGGCACCGTCAACACAGATCAAAGCTTCTTGTGCTGCTCGACCCACTTGCTATAGCTATCGATGAACTTCTGCAAAAACGGCCTGACCGAATCCGAGAGGTTGCCCGCTTCGTCGAACGCGGTCCCCGCGCCACTCAGGTAGGCTTCCGGTTGTTGCATGCAGGGCACATCGAGAAACACCAGGGATTGGCGCAGATGATGGTTGGCGCCGAAACCACCCATCGCACCGGGTGAAGCGCTGATCACCGCGCCTGGCTTGCCACTCAGGCAACTCTGGCCGTAAGGGCGCGAGCCAACGTCGATGGCGTTTTTCAGAGGGGCCGGCACCGAGCGGTTGTATTCCGGGGTTACGAACAGCAGCGCGTCGGCGGCGCCTACTTGCTCGCGAAACCTGGCGTAGGCTTGGGGCGGTGTCACGTCAATGTCTTCGTTGTACAGCGGCAGTTCGCCTATCTCGACGATATTCAGCTTGAGGTTGGTTGGCGCCAGCTCCGCCAACGCCAACGCAATCTTGCGGTTGATCGACGCCTTGCGCAGGCTGCCCACCAAAACGGCAACGTTGTAGACATTACTCATCAGAGGTTCTCAATTGTCGGCTCATAGGAAGCCTGTAGTTATAGATGATCGGCACGACAATTGGACCAATGGAGCGTCGAAAACCTGCCGCACGGACTATTTTTTTCTTGTAGGAAAACTTACCGCGCTCGGCAAAGGTCTACAGAACCGCAAATCGAGTGATCTATTTCCAGAGGTTCTAAGCAATGGCAACAGTACTTGTCGGACAGTTTCATGCGCGGGACGCTGAAGGACGCGTCTATTCTGTGCATGAATTCCAAGAATCAGACCCGTCCCAGGACGGCATTGGCAAGGATGTCATCACCTATAAGCTGGCCATTGGCGATCGAGTCAGCAAGTTGGATGAGGAGAAATTTCTCCTGGTGCAGTCCGGCATCGAACTGATCCGCGAACCCGAACCGCAAATAGCGCTGTAACCCGGTTTCTTGAGCAGAAGTCGCACCCGTAATTGGGTTAGGATTCAGCCTCCCAATGGCTTACCTGCCTAAAACGGACTTCTTGCATGCGTTTACGCCACATCGAAGTGATCCAGGCGCTGCTGCAGACCGGCCACCTCGCAACCGCGGCCGAATGGCTGCAATTGCCGGTGGCCGAAGTCGAGTCGATCCTGCGCGATGCAGAAGCCCAGCTCGGTTTCATGCTGTTTGCCAGCGTTCGCGGACGATTGCAGGCCACCCGCGAAACCCTGGAGTTGCGCGAAGGCATTACGCAGCTTTACGACACCCTCGAGCCAATACAGCGGCTGGCCAGCAGCTTGAAACATCATCAGGCCCCGCCCCTGCGCATCATCTGCACCCCGCCGCTGGCGCAACAGTTGCTGCCCCTGGGCATCGCCGCCCTGCGTCGGCGCCATCCGGATGCGCCTTGCACCCTGCTCAGCGAACCAACCCGCGATATCGTCAAGAGCCTGTTGCTGCGTGAAAGCGACTTGGGCCTGAGCCTGCACGATCCGGAACACCCGGACATCCACTGCCAGACAATCGCCCAAGGCAAACTGCAATTGCTGGCGCCCCACGGCTGGCTGCAACCTCGGCAGAAATACATTTCAATACAGGACTTGGCGGGCCAGTCGCTGGTGGGGCTTGATGGTCATGACCCGCTGAGCCCGGCATTCGACCACAAGCTCGCGGCGCTGCGCCCCACACCGGTGATCCAGATTCGTGTGCAGACGCACCAGATGATGCGCGCGATGGTCGAAGCCGGCGAAGGCCTCGCCATCGTCGATCCATTCACCGCCTCGGGCGCCAAGGGCAGCGGGCTGGATATCTGCCCGGTGTCACCAGCCGTTCCGATCTGCCTTTACGCACTGAGCCTGAACGGTGTGCAGCCCTCGCCGACGGTCCAAGCGCTGCTGGAACGAATTACGGAACAAGCCGAGGCGTTGCTGAACCACTGATCGTCATGCCCAGCGGATCGTCGAACAACCGGTACCAGAACAGCGCCACCTCGGCGGTATGCCGATCGATGCCGCGATAGCGCAAATGATCGATCCCGCCGAGCACGTAGCCGCAACGTTCGTAGAGACGGCAGGCACCCAGGTTATTGTTCTGGGTTTCCAACATGATGCCCGGCAGTTTTTTCTTGCGGCTCCAGAACTGGGCCACGTCCAACAGTGCCTTGGCCACCCCATGCCGGCGAGCCGGGGCATGCACCGCCAACTCATCGATATGGGCATAGCCATTCCAGTTGGTGCTGATCACCAGGTGACCCACTGGCTGGTCGTCCAGGTAGGCCATGAAGATTTCGCTGTCGGGGGCATCCCGGAAACTGGCGAATTCTTCAGGATCGATACCGTAGCACTTGCGGTAGGGAACGATCGGCGTCACCGGCCATTGGCTCACCGGCCGGCCGATCTGCGGCGTACCGTAGGCGCTGACGTCAAAACTGAAATCACTGCCCCAGACATACACGGCAAAGCCGTCGTCGACGACGCGTACCGAGAGGCCGGGATGCTTGGGATTCTTGACCGGTTGCATACAGGGAAAGGTCCTCATTCCTTGAGGCAATCAACGGCACAGTGCCATCCATTGCCCTTGCCTCTCGAATCTTCACACATCAAGCGGGTATCCATGGCCTGCCTTGCTTCAGGTTAGAAGGTACTGGCGATTGTCGCGAGAAATGATCGGTATGAACCGTGGATCCGGATCAATTCGCGGCGGCCTGCGCCTCAGCCAGTTGCGTCCACAATGCCGGGGCGCCCGCGGACTTGGCGATCGCTTCCAGACGCGCGGCATGTTCGGCCAGGTCGCTTTCGCTGGCGCGGATGATCCGGGCCGGCTTGCGGTCCGCAGGCAAGCGACGGATTTCGGTCGCCTGGTTGCCCGAACCTTCGCCGGTACCGTTGCCGTCCGAGGCGTTACCGGCCAGGGACAGGCTGGTCTGCCCGCCGGTCATGGTCAGGTAGACGTCGGCAAGGATTTCGGAGTCGAGCAAGGCGCCGTGCAGCTCACGGCCGGAGTTGTCGACGCCGTAGCGCTTGCACAAGGCGTCGAGACTGTTGCGCTGCCCCGGATGCCGTTCGCGGGCCATCATCAACGTGTCGAGAATGGTGCAGTGCTGGGTGATATCGGCGCGGTCGTGCTGGCCCAACAGGGCGAATTCATTGTTGATGAACCCGACGTCGAACGCCGCGTTATGAATGATCAGCTGGGCGCCCTGGATGAACTCGAAGAATTCATCGGCCACCTCGGCGAAACGCGGCTTGCCCACCAAAAATTCATTGGTGATGCCGTGCACGCCAATGGCACCCTCGTCACTTTCGCGGTCCGGTTGCAGGTAAACGTGGAAATGACGGCCGGTCAGGCGCCGACCCATCAGCTCGACACAGCCGATTTCAATAATCCGGTGACCGTCGGTCACCGGCATGCCGGTGGTTTCGGTATCCAGTACTACAGATCTGTTGGCCATCAGTGTTCAATTCTCAACGGGCAGTCTTGCAAAAGCGCGGATCTTACCATGCTATGAGGTGGGATTAGCCTGGGACCGCATTTGTGGCGAGGGAGCTTGCTCCCACTAGGTTGCGCAGCGACCGCCGAAAGGGGCCTGCTTCGCCCGAGGCGCCGGACCGGTCCAGCGGGAGCAAGCTCCCTCGCCACGATTATTTCCATTTGCCAAAAATCAGATCCGGCCGGATCAGGACTGCTTGTAGCCGCGCACCTCATCCACTCCTCGATTGGCCAACTGGTCGGCCCGTTCGTTTCCGTGGTGACCAATGTGGCCACGTACCCATTTCCAGGTGACGTTGTGGCGGTTGACCTGCTCGTCCAGCAATTTCCAGAGGTCGGCGTTCTTGACCGGTTCTTTCGCCGCCGTCTTCCAGCCGCGCTTCTTCCAGTTCGCCATCCACTCGTTGATGCCTTTCATTACATACTGCGAGTCGGTCACCAGCAGCACGTCGCAAGGACGCTTGAGCTCTTCCAACCCCCGAATGGCGCCCATCAGCTCCATGCGGTTGTTGGTGGTATTGGCTTCGCCGCCCCAGAGCTCCTTTTCCACGCCCTTGCACACCAGCAATGCACCCCAGCCACCCGGGCCAGGGTTGCCCTTGCAGGCGCCATCAGTGAAGAGTTCCACGCTATCGCTCATGCCAATCAATCCAAAAAACAAAAGGCCGCCGCCCAGGGCCGATCAGCGCCCGGAGCCGGATACGGCCAGAACCATCGATAAAGGGATTACGGCTCGATGTGGCGACGGTTGACCTTGGCCATCGGCAAGGGAATCAGCTTGCCCATCGGCTCGCGTCGCGCCTGACGCACCGGGCGCAGCCCGACCGCGATCTTGCGCGCCACCAATAAATAGAAGCCGCCACCGGACAATTGCCAGTCACCCGCCTTGCGCTCCCAGCCAGCCAATCGGGCCTGCCACTTGGGCGACGCAAGCGGCGGACGATAGCACCCGAAGCGGCGTTTCTCCAGCGCGAAACCCAGCAGGTTGAGCCAGTCGCCGACCCGCGAGGCCGAAATGCAACGGGCCTGGCGCAGCGCATCGCTGGCAAATACATGGCGCAATCCCCAACTGCTCCAGGGGTTGATGCCGATGATCAACAGATGCCCACCGGGCCGCACGCTGCTGGCGGCTTCGCGCAACAGCCCATGGGGCGACAGGCAGAAATCCAGGCCGTGCTGCATCACCACCACATCGGCGGCATGCTCGCTCAAGGGCCAGGCCTGCTCCTCGCAAACGATCTCGACGCCCGGCAACGGCGCCCCCAAGCGCACGTTGCGCTGGACCTGAGGCGCCGACGGTGGCGTTTGCGCCGAAGGACCGTAATGCACCAGATAGCCGCCAAAGAACCGGCCCAACTCGTCTTCGAGCATGCGCCGTTCTTCTTCCAGCAGAAATTGCCCGACAGGGCCGGACAGCCACTCACGGGCAGAGCTGATCAATGCCAGCCAGTCAGGATCGGCCTGAGCGAACGCTTCATCGGTCATTGCATTCTCCAACGCGTCAGGAAGTTCTAAGATGCGCCTTTGTTTTGAGCTTGGCGAATTCGACGATGATACAGATCACTGCCCTACCCGCGTTTAACGATAACTACATTTGGTTGTTACAAGACCACTCGACGCAGACTTGCGCCGTGGTCGATCCAGGCGACGCCGCGCCAGTGCAGGGGTGGCTCGAGGCTCATCCCGACTGGGTCTTGAGCGACATCCTGGTCACCCACCATCACCACGATCATGTCGGCGGTGTCGCCGCGCTGAAAAGCGCGACCGGCGCCACCGTCTACGGCCCGGCCAGCGAAAACATCCCGGCGCGAGACATCGCCCTTAACGACCACGCGAAAGTCAATGTGCTGGGCCTGGACTTCGATGTTTATGCGGTTCCCGGGCACACATTGGGGCATATCGCCTACTACCACCGTGGCCTGCTGTTCTGTGGCGACACGCTGTTCGCCGCCGGTTGCGGACGGCTTTTCGAGGGCACGCCCGAACAGATGCACCACTCCCTGGGCCGCCTCGCCGCGCTCCCTGAAGATACGCTTGTCTACTGCACCCATGAATACACCTTGAGCAATCTGAAATTCGCCGCCGCGATCGAGCCGTCCAACCCAGACGTTGCCGCCCGCCTGGAGAAAGTCACCCAGCAGCGCAACCAGGGCATCATCACCCTGCCCTCGACCCTGGCTCTGGAAAAACTCACCAATCCGTTTTTGCGCACCGCTGAAACATCCGTTAAACAAAAAGCAGACGAACGGAACGGTCAACCCAACCAGACGGCGAGTGAGGTTTTTGCGGCCTTGAGGGCCTGGAAAGATAAGTTCTAAGGCAGCTACCGATTGATACAAAAATTCTGAATGGTTGACCTGCTGGGGTGCGCTTCCTAGAATCGGCCGACATTTTTGCCCGGAACTTACTTCCAGCCAATGTCGTCATCTATTCGCAGGTCCGTCCAGTCAGACACACTGACCCGCTTGGCCCAGGCCATCGCGGTGGCAGTGTCCGCCACGCTGGCGGGCTGTCAGAGCACCGGCCAGGTGCCACAGAGCGATGCTGCGCATAAGCCGAATGTCGCCGCGCGGGCCAAGCAAAAACCTGTGTGGCTCACGGAAAAGCCTACCCCCCAGGTGCCCCAGGATGTGTGGGAACGCATGCGCCAGGGCTTCCAGCTCCAGGAAACCGCCGGCGTCAACCCGCGCATCGAGCAGCAGCGTTTGTGGTTCGCCAGCAACCCTTCATTCCTGGAAAATGCCGGCGAGCGCGGCAGCTTATATATCCACTACATCGTCGAGCGTCTTGAAGAACGCAACATGCCGCTGGAGCTGGCGCTGTTGCCGGTGATCGAAAGCGCTTACAACCCCATGGCCTATTCCCGGGCCAATGCAGTGGGACTGTGGCAATTCATCCCTTCCACCGGGCGTTATTTCAACCTGCGCCAGACCCGCTTCTACGACGGCCGTCGTGACATTACCGCGTCCACCACCGCCGCGATGGACTACCTGACGCGCCTGCACGACATGTTCAACGGTGACTGGTTGCTGGCACTGGCGGCCTATAACGCTGGTGAAGGCACGGTCAGCCGCGCCATCGAGCGCAACGAGAAGCTTGGCCTGCCCACCGACTACTGGAACCTGCCGCTGCCCAGCGAAACACAGGCCTACGTGCCCAAGCTGCTCGCGCTGTCCCAGGTCGTGTTGGCTCCGGACGCCTATGGCGTGAACCTCAACCCGATCGCCAACGAGCCGTACTTCCAGGTCGTCGAGATCAACCAGCGCATGGACCTGTCGAAGGTCGCGGCGGTGGCGAACATCGACGAGGACGAGCTGTTCCAGCTCAACCCGGCCTTCAAGCAGCGCACCACCATCGACGGCCCGCAGCACCTGCTGGTGCCGACCTCCAAGGCGCAACTGCTGACCGCCAGCCTGTCGACCATGCGCCCGGAAGAACTGATCAGCCCTCGCTCGCTCAAGCCAGTCTTCGAGACCGCCGATGACAGCGAAGTGGAAGGCGCAAGGCGCACCTACCGCGTCAAGCGCGGCGACAACCTGGCCCAGATCGCCAAGGCCAACAAGGTCCAGACCAAGGACTTGCAGCGCTGGAACAAGCTCAGCGGCAACAAGCTCAAGGTCGGTCAAACGTTGGTGATGCAGGACGTCAAGGCCACCAAGGCCCGCGGCAAGCGCATCAACACCGTCGTGGCCGCCAAGGGCAAGGAACAAAAGAAGCAGACCCAATACAAGGTCAAGCAGGGTGACTCGCTGTACGTCGTCGCCAAGCGCTTCAATGTCGAAATGCAGCACCTCAAGCGCTGGAACCCGCGCATGGGCAAGGCGCTCAAGCCTGGGCAGATGTTGACGGTCTATTCCCCACACTAAGCTTATCGATGGCTGAAGGGCTGTGCCCGAGCAGCATTCGTGGCGAGGGAGCTTGCTCCCTCGCCACGAATGCATGCTCGCCCCGGCTTCGCCTAATCTGAGAGGCTTTGGCCCACCGCCTTTTTCCCGCCCATACAAGCTGTTACTGTACAGGCCATAAATGCCCAAGCCGCCTGGATCGGATCCCAGACTTGATACGCCCCCTCCTCCTGCTCCTGATCAGCCTGGCATCGAGCCCTGCCGCCGACGCTACCATCAGCGAAAGCCATGGCTATGCGCAATTCGGCACGCTGAAATACCCGGCCCGGTTCACCCACTTCGACTGGGTCAACCCGCAAGCGCCCAAGGGCGGCACCTTGCGGATCATGGCGTTTGGCACCTTCGATACCCTCAATCCCTATACATTCAAGGGCAGCAGCCCGGTTTCCACGCCGAACTTCCTGCAATACGGCATCAATGAGCTGAACGAACCGCTCATGGTAGGCACTGGCCAATATGCGCCCTCAGGGGATGAGCCAACGTCGAGTTACGGCTTGATCGCCCAGTCGGTGGAGTACAGCGAGGACCGCAGCTGGGTGGTGTTCAACCTGCGGCCCGAAGCGCGCTTTCATGATGGCGTGCCGATCACTGCCTATGACGTAGCGTTTTCCTACCGAACGCTGCTCAAAGATGGCCATCCGCAATACCGGACCAATTTGCAGGAAGTGCTGCGGGTGGATGTCCTCAACCCGCTGAAAATCCGCTTCGTGTTCAAGCGCTCGGGCAATCCGCTGCTGATCCTGCGCCTGGGTGAGCTGCCGGTGTTGCCGCAGCATTATTGGAAAGACCGCGATTTCAAGGCGACCACCTTCGAGCCGCCGTTGGGCAGCGGGCCTTATCGCATCACCAAAGTGCAGCCAGGTCGCCAATTGGTGTTCGAGCGAGTCAAGGACTACTGGGGCAAGGATCTGCCGGTCAATCGTGGCAAGTACAACGTCGATCGAATGGAAGTGGATTTCTACCGAGACAGCGGCGTCGCCTTCGAAGCCTTCAAGGCCGGTGAGTTTGACATCTACATCGAGCACCAGGCCAAGAACTGGGCCAACGGGTACAACTTTCCGGCGGTGAACCGTGGCGATGTGATCAAGGCGCAGATTCCCCACCAGATTCCGACCCAGACCCAGGGCCTGTTCATGAACACCCGGCGCGCCACCTTCGGCGAGGTCAAGGTCCGAGAAGCCCTGGGGTTGATGTTCGATTTCGAATGGACCAACCGCACCCTGTTCAGCGGCGCGTACAAACGAACCCTCAGCTATTACCCCAACAGCGAATTCTCCGCCACTGGCCTGCCCGTCGGCCACGAGTGGCTGTTGCTCAAACCTTACCGTGAACAACTGCCCCCTCGATTACTGACCGAGCCCTTCAGCCTGCCCCAAACCGACGGGCGCGGCATTCCCCGGGAAACCCTGCGCAGGGCCCTTGGCCTGCTGAAGGAAGCCGGCTGGACCCTCAACGGCCAGCACCTGCTCAACGCCGCCGGCCAACCCCTGCGCTTCGAGATCCTGCTGGTCAACCCGAACCTGGAGCGCATCCTGCAGCCCTACGTCGAAAACCTGGCCAGCATTGGCATCCAGGCCCGAGTGCGCACAGTGGATCGTGCCCAGTACAAGCAGCGATTGGACCAGTTCGACTTCGACATGATTTTGCTGACCCTGGGCCAGACCCTCAGCCCGGGTCTTGAACAATGGCAGTATTTCCACTCCAGCCAGGTCGGGATCAAGGGCAGCAAGAACTACGCGGGAATCGCCAATCCAGTGGTTGACCATCTGCTGGAAAAACTGCTCTCCGCCCAGACCCGCGACGAACAAGTCGCCGCCGGCAAGGCCCTGGACCGGGTCCTGCTGTGGCAGCATTACTGCATTCCCAACTGGTATATCAATTACCATCGCCTGGCGTATCGCAACCGGTTCGCCTTTGTCACCACGCCGCCCTACACCCTGGGCCTGAGCGCGTGGTGGCTGAAATCTTCGGAGAAAGATCAATGAAGCCTCTACGCGCCCTGCTTCTGCAGGCCGGCAGTTTGTTATTCGCCGGGCTGGCCTGCGCCGCGCCGCAGCACGCCGTGACCTTGTACAACGAGCCACCAAAGTACCCGGCCAATTTCAAGCATTTCGACTACGTGAACCCCGATGCCCCCAAGGGCGGAATATTCCGTCAGGGTGGCTTTGGCAGCTTCGACAGCCTCAACCCATTCATCAGCAAAGGCGTACCTGCCGATGACATCGGCCTGATCTACGACACCTTGGCCAAGCAAGGCCTGGATGAGCCCTTCACCGAATACGGCCTGGTCGCGGAAAAAATCGAGAAAGCGCCGGACAACGGCTGGGTGCGCTTTTACCTGCGCCCCGAAGCGCGCTTCAACGACGGCCACCCCATGCGCGCCGAAGATGTCGTGTTCAGCTTCGAGACCCTGACCAAGGATGGCGCGCCGATGTTCCGCGGCTATTACAACGATGTGGCCGAGGTCATCGCCGAAGACCCACTCAAGGTTCTGTTCAAGTTCAAGCACACCCATAACCGTGAACTGCCGCTGATCCTCGGCCAACTGCCGGTATTGCCCAAGCATTGGTGGGCCAGCCGCGATTTCAGCAAGGGCAACCTGGAAATTCCCCTGGGCAGCGGGCCCTACAAGGTCACCGAAGTAAAGGCCGGACGTTCGATCCGCTATGAGCGGGTGAAGGATTATTGGGGCAAGGACCTGCCGGTGAACCGCGGTTTCTATAACTTCGACGTATTGACCACCGACTATTACCGCGACAACACCGTGGCGGTGGAAGCCCTCAAGGCCGGACAGTTCGATTACTGGCTGGAAATGACCGCGAAGAACTGGGCCAACGCCTACAACATCCCCGCCGTGACCGAAGGCCGCCTGATCAAGGAACAGATTCCCAACGGCAACCCTACGGGCATGCAAGGCTTCATCTTCAACCTGCGCCGCCCGGTGTTCCAGGATGTACGGGTGCGCCAGGCCCTGAGCCTGCTGTTGGACTTCGAATGGACCAACAAGCAGTTGTTCAACGGTGCCTACGCCCGCACCCGCAGCTATTTCGAGAATTCGGAAATGGCCGCCACCGGGTTGCCCGGCGAAGACGAGCTGAAGATTCTCGAACCCTTGCGCGGCAAGATTCCCGAGCAAGTCTTCACCGAAGCCTTCCAACCTTCGGTCTGCGACGGCAGCGGCATGATCCGCGACCAGCAACGCAAGGCCTATCAGCTGTTGCAGGAAGCCGGCTGGCGCATCGTCGATGACAAGATGGTCGATGCCCAAGGTAAGCCGGTGGTGCTGGAGTTCCTGCTGGCCCAGACCGAATTCGAACGGATCCTGCTGCCGTTCAAACGCAACCTGAGTGACCTGGGCATTGAACTTGTGATCCGCCGCGTCGACGTGTCGCAATACATCACCCGCGTGCGTTCGCGGGACTTCGATATGGTGGTGGGCAGCTTTCCGCAATCCAGCTCGCCAGGAAACGAGCAGCGCGAATTCTGGATGTCGGCCGCTGCGGACAAACCCGGCAGCCGCAACACCATGGGCCTCAAGGACCCTGCCGTGGACCAACTGGTGGAACAGTTGATCAACGCTGACTCGCGCAAGAGCCTGGTGGCCCATGCCCGGGCGTTGGACCGGGTCCTGCAATGGGGCTATTACGTAATTCCCAACTGGCACATCAAGACCTGGCGCGTGGCCTACTGGAACCACATCGGCCACCCGAAAGTCACGCCGACCTATGACATCGGCACCACTACATGGTGGGTCAAGCCGGAGGTCAAGCCAGCCGATGAGGTAGAAAAGCAGGTCATCGAGCAGCAAATCGCCGCTCCCGAGAGTGTGGAGTAACCCGATGCTGGCTTATATTTTTCGGCGGCTGTTGCTCATCATCCCGACGCTGTTCGGCATCCTGCTGATCAACTTCGTCATCATCCAGGCCGCGCCCGGCGGCCCGGTGGAGCAAATGATCGCCAAGCTCGAAGGGTTCGAAGGCGCCACCAGCCGCATCGCTGGCGGCGGTGCCGAGGTATCGGTGGCAGGTTCCTCCTCTTACCGCGGCGCCCAGGGCCTGGACCCGGCGCTGGTCAAGGAAATCGAGCGCATGTACGGCTTCGACAAGTCCGCCCCGGAGCGCCTGTGGATCATGATCAAGAACTACGCCCGCCTGGACTTCGGTGACAGTTTCTTCCGCGACGCCAAGGTCATTGACCTGATCAAGGAAAAGATGCCCGTGTCCATCTCCCTCGGGCTATGGAGCACACTGATCATGTACCTGGTGTCCATCCCCTTGGGGATCGCCAAGGCGACGCGGCACGGCAGTCATTTCGATGTGTGGACCAGTTCGGCGATCATCGTCGGCTATGCGATCCCGTCGTTCCTATTTGCCATCTTGTTGATCGTGGTGTTTGCCGGCGGCAGCTATTTCGACTGGTTCCCGCTGCGTGGGCTGACATCCAACAACTTTGATGAACTGACCCTGGGCGGCAAGATCCTCGACTATTTCTGGCACCTGGCCTTGCCAGTGACCGCGCTGGTGATCGGCAACTTCGCCACCATGACGCTGCTGACGAAGAACAGCTTCCTCGATGAAATCAACAAGCAGTATGTGGTCACCGCCAAGGCCAAGGGCCTGACCCGCAACCGCGTGCTGTATGGCCATGTGTTTCGCAACGCAATGTTGTTGGTGATCGCCGGCTTTCCTTCGGCCTTCATTGGCATTTTCTTCACCGGCTCGCTGCTGGTGGAAGTGATCTTCTCCCTCGACGGCCTGGGCCTGATGAGTTTCGAAGCCGCGATCAACCGCGACTACCCCGTGGTATTCGGCACACTGTTCATCTTCACCTTGCTGGGGCTGGTGGTGAAATTGATTGGCGACCTGACCTACACCTTCGTCGATCCGCGCATCGATTTCGAAAGCCGGGAGCATTGAGATGAACCTGTCCCCTCTCAATCGCCGCCGTTTCGAACTGTTCAAGGCCAACAAGCGCGGCTGGTGGTCGCTGTGGCTGTTCCTGGTGCTGTTCGTGCTGAGCCTGGGCGCCGAGCTGATCGCCAACGACAAACCGCTGGTGGTGCATTACGACGGCGGCTGGTATTTCCCGGCCCTAAAGCGCTACCCCGAGACCACCTTTGGCGGCGAATTCCCGCTGGAGGCCAACTACAAGAGCCCGTACATCCGTGAGTTGCTGGCCGCCAAGGACGCCTGGGTGGTGTGGGCACCGATTCCGTTCAGCTACCAGAGCATCAACTACGACCTGAAAGTCCCGGCACCGGCGCCGCCCTCCTCGGTGAACTGGCTCGGTACCGATGACCAGGGGCGCGATGTGCTGGCGCGGGTGATCTACGGTTTTCGTATCTCGGTGCTGTTTGCCCTGACGCTGACGGTGCTCAGCTCGATCATCGGGGTGATCGCCGGTGCCCTGCAGGGTTTCTACGGGGGCTGGGTGGACCTGGCCGGCCAGCGCTTCCTGGAGATCTGGTCCGGGTTGCCGGTGCTGTACCTGCTGATCATCCTCGCCAGTTTCGTCCAGCCCAACTTCTGGTGGCTACTGGGCATCATGCTGCTGTTTTCCTGGATGAGCCTGGTGGACGTCGTGCGCGCCGAGTTCCTGCGCGGCCGCAATCTGGAATACGTGCGCGCCGCTCGCGCATTGGGCATGCAGAACGGCGCGATCATGTTCCGCCACATCCTGCCCAACGCCATGGTCTCGACCATGACGTTCATGCCGTTCATCCTCACCGGCGCCATCGGCACCCTCACCGCCCTGGATTTCCTCGGCTTCGGCCTGCCGGCGGGCGCGCCTTCCCTGGGCGAGCTGGTAGCCCAGGGCAAGTCCAACCTCCAGGCGCCGTGGCTGGGCATCAGCGCGTTCGCCGTACTGGCGATCATGCTGAGCCTGCTGGTGTTCATCGGCGAGTCCGCTCGCGATGCCTTCGATCCGAGGAAGTGAAATGAACCAGGACAATCTGATCGAAGTACGCGACCTGGCGGTGGAGTTCGTCGTCGGCGAACGCCGCCAGCGGGTGGTCGAAGGCGTCAGCTTCGACATCAAGCGAGGCGAAACCCTGGCCCTGGTGGGCGAAAGCGGTTCGGGCAAGTCCGTGACGGCCCACTCCATCCTGCGCTTGCTGCCCTATCCGCTGGCCCATCATCCCACCGGAACCATCCAGTACGCGGGCCAGGACCTGCTGGGCCTGAAGGAAAAAACCATCCGCCATATTCGCGGCAACCGGATCGCGATGATTTTCCAAGAGCCGATGACGTCGCTGAATCCCTTGCACTGCATCGAAAAACAGCTCAACGAAGTGCTCGGCATCCACAAGGGCCTGACTGGCAAGGTCGCTACCCGCCGCTCCCTTGAACTGTTGGAGCTGGTCGGCATTCCTGATCCGCACAAGCGCCTCAAGGCCCTGCCCCATGAACTGTCCGGTGGCCAGCGGCAACGGGTGATGATCGCCATGGCCTTGGCCAATGAGCCGGAACTGCTGATCGCCGACGAACCGACCACCGCGCTGGACGTCACCGTGCAGCTGAAAATCCTCGAACTGCTCAAGGATTTGCAAGCACGCCTGGGCATGTCGCTGCTGCTTATCAGCCACGATTTGAACCTGGTGCGAAGAATTGCGCATCGCGTATGTGTCATGCAGCGCGGTTGCATCGTCGAACAGGCATCGTGCGCAGAGTTGTTCCGCGCGCCGCAACATCCGTACACTCGGGAATTACTGGCCGCCGAGCCCAGCGGCAACCCGGCAAACAACGTCGTCGGCCCGCCGCTGTTGCAGGTCGAGGACCTGAAAGTCTGGTTCCCGATCAAGAAAGGCGTGTTCAAGCGTACGGTGGATTACATCAAGGCGGTGGACGGAATCCGCTTCAGCCTGCCCCAGGGCCAGACCTTGGGCATCGTCGGCGAAAGTGGGTCCGGCAAGTCGACCCTGGGGCTGGCGATCTTGCGGTTGATCGGCAGCCAGGGCGCGATCCGCTTCGAGGGCAAGCAGCTCGACTGCCTGTCACAGCAGCAGGTCCGGCCGCTGCGCCGGGAGATGCAAGTGGTGTTTCAGGACCCGTTCGGCAGCCTGAGCCCACGGATGTGTGTGAGCCAGATCGTCGGCGAAGGGTTGCGGATCCACAAGATCGGCACCCCGGCAGAACAGGAACAAGCGATAATCGCGGCATTGAAGGAGGTAGGCCTGGACCCGGAAACCCGGAACCGCTACCCCCATGAATTTTCCGGAGGGCAACGGCAGCGCATCGCCATTGCCCGGGCCCTGGTGCTCAAGCCGGCGTTGATTCTGCTGGATGAGCCGACGTCGGCCCTGGACCGTACCGTGCAACGCCAGGTGGTGGAGCTGTTGCGGTCGCTGCAAACCAAGTACAACCTGACGTACCTGTTTATCAGCCATGACCTGGCTGTCGTCAAAGCGCTGAGCCACCAGCTGATGGTGGTCAAGCATGGCCAAGTGGTCGAACAAGGTGATGCCCGCAGCATATTCGCCGCGCCGCAACACCCCTATACACAGCAGTTGCTGGAGGCCGCCTTCCTGGCCCCAACAACTGCCGAATAACCTGAAAGAGGAGCAACACATGGGTTTTCTCGCCGGTAAGCGCGTACTGATCGTCGGTGTCGCCAGCAAGCTGTCCATCGCATCCGGCATCGCTGCCGCCATGCATCGCGAGGGCGCTGAGCTTGCCTTCACTTATCAGAACGACAAACTCAAGGGTCGTGTCGAAGAGTTCGCGCAAGGCTGGGGTTCGAGCCCGGAGCTGTGCTTCCCATGCGACGTGGCCAGCGATGAAGAAATCGCCAAGGTCTTCGAAGAACTAAGCAAGAAGTGGGATGGCCTGGACTGCATCGTGCACTCCGTGGGCTTCGCCCCGGGCGACCAGTTGGACGGCGACTTCACCGAAGCCACCACCCGCGAAGGCTTCCGCATCGCCCACGACATCAGCGCCTACAGCTTCGTGGCCCTGGCCAAAGCCGGCCGTGAAATGATGAAAGGCCGCAACGGCAGCCTGCTGACCCTGTCGTACCTGGGCGCCGAGCGCACCATGCCGAACTACAACGTCATGGGGATGGCCAAGGCCTCCCTGGAAGCGGGCGTTCGCTACCTGGCCGGCTCCCTGGGCCCGGACGGCACCCGCGTGAACTGCGTATCGGCCGGCCCGATCCGCACCCTCGCCGCTTCCGGCATCAAGAATTTCCGCAAGATGCTGGCCGCCAACGAAGCGCAAACCCCGCTGCGTCGCAACGTCACCATCGAAGAAGTCGGCAACGCCGGCGCCTTCCTGTGCTCTGACCTGGCGTCGGGCATCAGCGGTGAAATCATGTACGTGGACGGCGGCTTCAACACCACCGCCATGGGCAACATCGAAGAATAATCTTCGCGTTGCAACAAAAACGCCGCTTGACCTGGAAAGGTCAAGCGGCGTTTTCAATTCAATCTTCGTGGACTGGCCAGCAGCAGCAAGGCGAAGGAAAGCAGAAACAACAATGCCGCCAACACCCCGGATACCGCGTCATACAAGTAGGCCAAGGAGACCAACGCCCCCAAGAGTGACGTTACAAAAAGGGGAGCATTGGCAAACGCATACACCCCAATACGCAGCGTGAAAGACCGTCGCGTTAAAAACTGTTGGGCAAAACTGCCTAGCCCCGTCAGGGCGGCAGACGTCGCGGTCAGCACGATCAACACAACCAGGTACATCGCAACTGCCGGAACACCTAGGGTATCGTTGGGATTCCCAGGGTTCTCCATCACAGTGTCCGCCGGGAATAAAAACAGCGCCGCACTGAACTGGCCTAATGATTTTGGACACTTCAATCGGGCGCTATGATAGCGCCCAAATCTGAGGTGTTTGGATATGCGTAAATCTTATTCGAGTGAGTTCAAGCTCAAGGCTGCCAGCATGGTGCTGGATGAAGGCCAGCCGGTTACCGAGGTCTGTGCCAGCCTAGATATCGGCCCCACTGCTCTGCGCCGCTGGGTCGATCAAGTGCAAAAAGAACGCCTGGGTTCGACCCCGGTAGGGGCCAAGGCGATTACCGCTGATCAGCGAGAAATCCAGAGGCTCAAAGCCCTACTCAGGGAGAAAGACCTGGACATTGAAATCCTAAAAAAGGCCAGTGCTCTCCTGCTTTTGGACGCCAAAGATCATTCACGCTGATCGATGAGCTGGACGAGCAATACGGCGTTAAAAGGTGTTGCCGGGCGTTTGGGATCAACCGCAGTAGTTTCTACGCCTGGCGCCAGCGCCAAGGCAGAGCAAATCCTGAACGGGACAAGCTCAAAGCCGCGCTGGTCAGGCACCACAGGGCGTCCAGAGAGTCGGCCGGCGCACGTACTTTGTCCAAGGAGCTAAAAGCCAAAGGGCATCGTATCGGACGTTATATGGCTCGCAGTTTGATGCGCGAAGCTGGCATCGCTAGTCGTCAGCGCAGGCGCCATAAGTACAAGTCGCCGGGCGTTGAGGCATTGGTGGCGCCGCACGTGCTCAAGCGAAAATTTGATGTAACGGCGGTTAACCAGGTGTGGTGTGGCGACGTGACTTACATCAAGGTCGGCAAGCGGTGGATGTACTTCGCCGCCGTTCTGGATCTGTACGCTCGGAGGATCGTGGGTTGGTCGTTCTCGATGATTTCTGATGCCAACCTGACCTGCGAAGCGCTACGCATGGCGGTTGAGCTACGCGGCCACCCCCAGGATGTGTTGTTTCATTCAGACCAAGGTTGTCAGTACACCAGTCATAAATTCCGAAACGAGCTTGTGAAACACGGGTTTAGGCAAAGTATGAGCCGTAAAGGCGAGTGCTGGGACAACGCCCCCATGGAGCGTTTCTTTGGTAGTTTGAAATCAGAGTGGGTTCCTGAAACGGGCTACAAACTGGAACATGAGGCCCGGGCAGACGTGCAGCGCTATGTCTCGCGCTACAACATCAGCAGGCCTCACAGCTACAACGACTACCGGTCGCCGGTCGCGAAGGAAAGGTTGGCGGCGTGAACCTTAATCGGTGTCCAAGATTACTTGACCAGTTCACACACGCTGCCACCATGCAAAAGATAGCTCCCGCCAGTCTCTTCTCTTCGCGCATCATCGAGGATTACCTTGAGAAATCAATGGGAAGCTCGCCAGTCATTCGTATTTCATAATCCTGCGCTCGGGCAACTCGCCCCACCTGGCGCAGCGCAGTCGTCGCTTTTTCATCAAATACCCCACGATGATTGCTGGCGTTCGCGTCGTAGCGATCCGAAAAAGCCTTGGCAGTACCGGTGAATTTAAGGCTACCCGATGTGTTACGGATTACCTTACCGGTAATTTGAAGCGTGATGTTTCCGAGAGAGATCCTCGCGATATTCGAGTCCTGAGCCGTGGAGTAAGGAACCCTTAGATTAACGGTGGTTACTCCAATTCCTGCCGTGTTGATAATCGCCATTAAATCAGGAATTTTGTTCGGCGCAGGGCTGATACCAGTTCTGTCGAGTCGAACGCTGACAGGTTTGCCTTTTCCGAGTAGCCAGTGGCTTATAGCTTTGAAAGGAGTGAAAACGCCTCCAGAAAACTCCTGTTCGGTCGCCAGCTGTTCCGTATTTTTGATTTTCGCCCCCTCCTTTATCCCGAGCTTCCAGGCGCTGGCGGTGTCGAGCTTGGGGTTTCTCAGCACCAATAAATCAGCGCCATGTGCGACCTTCAATTCACCAATGATTATCCCGTCCAGTCCATACCGGACAGGTGAATTATTACGCATCGCTACAAGATGGCGGCCCAGCATCTGAGGCCAATGACCCCGTTCGTACGCCACGTTGCGCTCTTGGATCATTTTCCCAATCATCGCCATTGGAGCAGGGGAAGGAAGGCCTCTCCCGCTTCCGCGTGACGTGCCGTATGTTTCGGGATAAACATATGTCAGGGGGAGTTCGTTGTTCATGGAGGCACCTAACCAAGTCAAATAGTTGTAATGCTGCGGTTTTGACTCAGCATTACGGAATGCAAAACCCATCTTGCGCATTCCAGGTGCCCCTCGTGCGGTACATATTTATAGCGTTGCGCCGACTGGCAACGTGGCGCTTTGTGCAAAACTCACCGTCCTACGTGGCCACCTCTAGAACGGGCCGCGACCTCCTTTGCAGATGCCTCTTGGATGAGCATCCATACGCCCTTCAGTTGCACAAAAACGCCGCTTGGCCTAGAAAGGTCAAGCGGCGTTTTTTTGCTCTGCACATTATCTGTGGAACGAACTTGCAACCCAGTCCAGACCCGCACCGATCTCGAACGGGCATTTTTGGGCGCAGGCGAATACACTCAGGCACAGCCAATAAAACAGGACATCGACCGATGAAGCCCGCCAACCATGACGCTGCCCCACGTTTCTGGCACGACGCGGCGCTGCCTTTCATCGAAGCCCGGGCCATCGCCGATGGGCGCAAGGTCTGTTATTCGCGTCACTCCCACGACCATTTCTCGATCGGTGCGATCACCGCCGGGCGCAGCACGTATCTGCATGAGCAGTCGAGCTTCCAGGTCGAGGGTGGCACGGTGGTGCTGATGAATCCTGGCGACGTCCACGCCTGCAATCCCATCGACAATCAACCCTGGTCCTACGTGATGCTGTATGTCGATACCCAATGGCTAAGGGACCTGCAACGGCGGATCGGCTTTGATCCGTCCATGGAGTTCCAGGCGTTCGACACCACCCACAGCCGCGATGCCGCGCTTTTCTCCGGCCTGTGTGCGCTCTACGAAATACTGGTGGATGAACAGGTCGATACCCGCGCCAAAAAAGATGCCGTCGAGGCGTTTTTCACCGACCTCCAGCATCGGCTCAATCCGGCCGGGCGCCCGGACCGGGGCAGTCACCCTGCTTTGATGCGGGCCGCGCAGTTCATCCATGACCATTGCACCGAAGCCCTCAAGCTCGAGGATATCTGCGCGTTTGCACAGCTCTCGCCGTCCTACTTGAGCCGGGCCTTCAAGCGTCACTACGGTATGACGCCCCACGCTTTCCTGATCAATCGCCGGATCCAATTCGCCCGTCGCCAATTGCGCGAGGGCAAGTTGATTGCCGATGTCGCGCTGCAAAGCGGTTTTGCCGACCAGGCGCATTTCCAACGGGCATTCAAGCAACACCTGGCCGCCACGCCCGGGCAATACCGAGGCTGACACTGCCTCGCCCCGACAGCGTTCCAACCCCAAGGACGGGTTGCTCACGGCAACAACAGATACACCGCGCTCGCCACCAGCAACGCCGCCATGGCCCGATTGAACAGGCGCATGGTCACCGGATTCCCCAGCCAGGTACGCAGGAAGCTGCCGGCGTATGCCCAGCAGCCCACGGACAGGTAGCAGATCACCAAATAGATCGCCGCGAACTGCCACACCAGCGATGCCTCGCCATCGGCGACGAAAGCGCCCATCCCCGCCACGCAGGCCAGCCAGGCCTTGGGGTTGAGCCACTGCATCAGTGCGCCGTAGATCATCGACGGCGCGCGCCCTTCGTCCCGCTCACCCAGCTCGCCGTTGTCCATCGCCAGCTTCCAGGCCATGAACAACAGGAACGCCACCCCCGCCAGTTGCACCACGCGGGTGAGCCCCGGCCAGCGCTGCAAGACTTCGTGCAACCCCAACCCCATCAAGACCAGCAGCAGGACAAACCCCAGGGTGGCGCCGGCGACGTGGCGCAAGGTGGCGCGCAAACCGTACCGAGCGCCGGAACTGAGGGCTACGATATTGACCGGGCCCGGCGTAATGGACGCGACCAGCGCAAAGGTCGCCATGGATAATATCAAGCTCATCACATATCTTCTTCGTTTGAGGAAAGAGGCCCCAAGTTAAACGGGTTGCCCGCACGGGTATTGAAGAAAACTGCCTTCGTCATCAAGCACGCCCGCTTCTTTTTTTTACGCAAACTTTACGCGCTGACCGACTCGCCAAATCGATACTGTGCAGCTTTTGAATCAGGCGTTATCCATGTCCATAGCGGTTCTGCGTCTCATCGGTTTCATCCTTGGGATTTTCCTGATCACCCTCGCGGTCAGCATGGCGATTCCGCTGTTCACGCTGATGTTCTACGAGCGCAACGATGACTTGTCGGCGTTTCTCTGGTCGAGCCTGATCACTTTTGTCTGCGGTGTGGCACTGGTCGCCCGTGGAAGACCGGAACAGGCCCAGATGCGGCCCCGGGAAATGTACCTGCTGACCACCGCCAGTTGGGTATTCGTCTGTGCGTTCGCCGCCCTGCCAATGGTGCTCATTCAGCACATCAGCTACACCGATGCGTTTTTCGAGACCATGTCCGGCATCACTACCACCGGCTCGACCATCCTGACCGGTTTGGACACGGCATCGCCCGGCCTGTTGATATGGCGCTCGATGCTGCACTGGCTCGGTGGAATCGGCTTTATCGGCATGGCCGTGGCGGTCCTGCCGTTATTGCGGGTCGGTGGCATGCGGCTGTTCCAGACCGAATCTTCGGATTGGTCGGAGAAAGTCACGCCGCGCTCGCATGTCGCGGCCAACTACATCCTGTGGATCTACGTAGGCTTGACCGCGCTCTCGACGTTGGCGCTGTGGCTTGCCGGCATGACGCCTTTCGAGGCGATCAACCATGCGATGTCGCTGATTTCCACCGGAGGATTCTCCACCTCCGATGCGTCCCTCGCCCATTGGCCGCAACCGGCGGTCCATTGGGTGTCGGTGGTGGTCATGATGGCGGGGGCGCTGCCCTTCACGCTGTATGTGGCGACATTGCGAGGCCACCGGCGCGCCTTGCTCAAGGACCAGCAAGTCAGGGGATTCATAGGCTTTCTGGTGGTCACCTGGCTCGCGGTCGGCACCTGGCTGAGCCTGAACAGCGACCATGCATGGTGGGACGCGGTCCGTATCGTCGCGGTCAACGTCACCTCCGTGGTCACAACCACTGGCGTGGCCCTGGGGGACTACACGTTGTGGGGCAGCTTCGCCCTGCTGCTGTTCTTTTACCTGACGTTCGTCGGCGGCTGTTCGGGGTCCACGGCCGGGGGCCTGAAGATCTTTCGGTTTCAGGTCGCCAAGGTCCTGTTGATGGGCAGCTTGAAGCAATTGATCCACCCCCGGGCGGTGATCCAGAAGAAGTACAACAACCACCCCATCGACGAGGAAATCGTTCGCTCGCTGCTGACGTTTTCGTTCTTCTTCGCGATCACCATCGGCGCCATCGCCCTGGGCCTCGCGCTGATCGGCCTGGATTGGACGACCGCCTTGACCGGCGCCGCCACCGCCGTGTGCAACGTCGGCCCGGGCCTGGGCAATATCATAGGCCCGGCCGGCAACTTCTCGACCCTGCCGGACGCGGCGAAATGGCTGCTGACCCTCGGCATGCTGCTGGGACGTCTGGAGATCCTGACGGTGCTGGTGTTGTTCACGCCAGTGTTCTGGAAATATTGATATCGGCAAATTCACTGTCGATTTTTCGGTGGAGGGCTTTGGGCCACGGTTCTATGCTCCTCCCATGAACCTACAAGACTCGCTGCTCCCGCCCCACGCCGAAATGGTCCGCGCCATGCTCGAACGAGACACCGCCTACGAGGGGGTGTTTTTCACCGCGGTCAAGACCACCGGCATTTTCTGTCGTCCCAGCTGCACGGCACGCAAGCCGAAGCCGGAGAACGTGGAGTTCTTCGCCCACGCCGACGAGGCCATGTCGGCCGGCTATCGAGCCTGCCTGCGCTGCAAGCCATTGGATGCCGCGGCCATCGCACCGGCCTGGATCCAGGCGCTGCTCAAAGCCGTGGATGCCGGGCCCGACGTGCGCTGGACCGATGCGCTGCTGCACGAACAGGGCATCGAACCGCTGAAGCTGCGCCGCTGGTTCAAACAGCATTTCGGCATGACTTTTCACGCCTACCTGCGCACCCGGCGCCTGGGCATCGCCTTGGGCGGAATCAAGGAAGGCGCCTCGATCGACAACGCCGCGTTCGATTCCGGCTATGAATCCCTGAGCGGTTTTCGTGATGCGTTCGTGAAGTCTTTTCATATCACCCCCGGCCGCGCCGGCCTCAGCGAACCGTTGCTGTTCACCCGACTGACAACCCCTCTGGGGCCGATGCTGGCCATGGCCGAACGTCGCGGACTGGTGCTGCTGGAATTTCTCGACCGCCCGGCCTTGACCAAAGAATTGGAAGAACTGCAGCAACGCTACGGCTACACGGTCGCCCCGGGGCATAACGCTCATTTGCAACAGATCGAAACCGAACTGGCGGATTATTTCGCCGGCAAACAAACGATTTTCCACGTGCCGCTGCACATGCCTGGCAGTGCCTTTGCAGTCCGGGTCTGGGCCGAACTGCAAAAGATCCCCTATGGCGAAACCCGCAGCTACGGCGCCGTCGCCTGCGCCCTGGGCAGCCCTGGCGCCAGCCGCGCCGTGGGCTTGGCCAACGGGCAGAATCGCCTGGCGATCGTCATTCCCTGCCATCGGGTGATCGGCGCGGACGGCGCGCTGACCGGTTACGGTGGCGGCCAGCCGCGCAAGGCGTTTCTGTTGCGGCTGGAAAAAGCCGCGGTGCAGGTTTCGTTGCCCTTGGCGTTTTGATCAGCCCCGAACAGAGATCCGGATGAGCACGCCTTACGACGAAGCGAGTACTTTCCTGGCCAATCTTGACGAAGACTGGCGGCGTCACATCGCGTCCGTCGGCCCGTGCCTGCTGCAACCCAAGCCGGCCCGCGATCCCTATGAGGCACTGGTGCGGGCGATTGCCTACCAACAACTGCACGCCAAGGCCGGGGACGCCATTCTCGGGCGGCTTGTCGCGCTGTTTGCCCCCGCCGCGTTTCCCGCCCCCGAACAACTGTTGGCAACAGACAGCACGCTACTGCGCAGTTGCGGATTCTCCGCGAGCAAGCTCGCGACCCTCCAGGGCATCGCCCAGGCGACACTGGATGGGATCGTGCCGGATTACGCCACGGCCCGGGCCATGGACGATGAAGCACTGATCAAGCGCCTGGTCAGCCTGCGCGGCGTCGGGCGCTGGACCGTGGAGATGCTGTTGATCTACAGCCTGGAACGAGTGGATGTCTTGCCGGCGGATGACTTTGGGGTTCGCGAAGGATATCGACGGCTAAAAGGTCTGGAGACTCAGCCGAATCGCCGGCAGATCATCGCTATCGGCCAGGCCTGGAGTCCTTATCGGACGGTGGCGGCTTGGTATTTGTGGCGGGTGCCCAAAATCAAGTCCGCATGATCGTTCATCGCCGGCAAGCTCTTCCACTGACGTCGGCGCATCAACTCAAAAGTTGAGAACATCACCCCATCGAGGTTGTCCAGATTATTCAGTCCCTAACCGGAGGTTCCCCCATGCACCTCGAAGGATCCTGCCACTGCGGCGCCGTTTCGTTCAGCCTGGACAGCACCCATCCCTACCCTTACCAGCGCTGCTATTGTTCGATCTGTCGCAAGACCATGGGCGGCGGCGGTTTTGCGGTCAACCTGGGGGGCGATGCGAAGAGTCTCAAGGTGCAAGGCCGCAAGCACATCACGGTCTACCATGCGCGACTCAAGGATGAAGGCGATAAACGCGCCCATCGCAGCAGCGCCGAACGGCATTTCTGTTCGCTTTGCGGTTCGGGGTTGTGGTTGTTCAGCCCCGAGTGGCCGGAGCTGATCCATCCGTTTGCCTCAGCCATCGACACGCCGTTGCCGGTACCGCCGGAGCACACCCACCTGATGCTGGGTTCCAAGGCGCCGTGGGTGGAAGTCGAGGCGCATCCGGGCGACCAGCAGTTCGAGGTATATCCCGAGGAATCGATTGCCCAGTGGCATGAACGGTTGGGTTTGACCCGTTAGGCCGGCACGCCGCTGTGAAACCGGAACTCCCCATCCGGCGACTCGATCAGCTCGCGCTCGGCCTCGCGAACCTTGTCGATCACCTGGGCGATGTCCTTGGCGTCTCCATACTGATAAGCCAGCTTCAGATAACCCTGGAAGTGCCGGGCCTCACTTTTCAGCAAGCCGAAATAGAATTTGCCGAGTTCCTCGTCCAGATGCGGCACCAGCGCCTCGAATCGCTCGCAGCTGCGGGCTTCGATGAAGGCGCCGACCACCAGGGTGTCCACCAGTTTCACCGGCTCGTGGCTGCGCACCACTTTGCGCAAGCCCGAGGCATAGCGCCCGGCGGAGAGCTGGCGAAGACCTACCTTGCGTTTTTTCATCAGGCGCATGACCTGCTCATGATGCACCAGCTCTTCCCGGGCCAGGCGCGACATCATATTGATCAGGTCAACGTGGGAGTGGTATTTGGCAATCAGGCTCAGGGCAGTGCTGGCGGCCTTGAACTCGCAGTTCTTGTGGTCGATCAGCAGCGTTTCCTGATCGGCCAGCGCAGCCTGGACCCAGGCATCGGGGGTGCGGCAGCCGAGGAACTCGTGAATTTCGGGAAGGATCATGGGGCTCACGGAAAAGGTAGTCGAGCAAAGGGCGCCGATTATACCGGCCTGCCTACAGACCACCAGTCACACCGATTGATATGCATCAAGTCGACGCGCCATCCATAGCAACTATAGTTGAGCAACGCCATGCCTCTTTATTGCTGGAGACGCCGATCATGCAAGCCATTCGCAGCATCCTGGTGGTCATCGAACCCGAACATTCGGAAAGCCTTGCGCTCAAGCGCGCCAAATTGATCGCCGGAGTAACCCAGGCTCATCTGCATCTGCTGGCATGCGACAAACACCACGATCATACCGGCCTGCTCAGCGTGCTGAAAAGCGCATTGCTGGCCGACGGCTATAGCGTCACCACCGAACAGGCCTGGAACGAAAGCCTTTACGAAACCATCATCGACGTGCAGCAGGCCGAAGGCTGTGGCCTGGTCATCAAGCAACACTTCCCGGACAGCCCATTGAAAAAAGCCCTGCTGACCCCGGCGGACTGGAAGTTGCTGCGCCATTGCCCGACCCCGGTGCTGCTGGTCAAGACGTGCGGTTCCTGGAAAGACCGGGTCATCCTGGCGGCAGTCGATGTCGGCAATGCCGATGGCGAGCATCGTCACCTGCACTCGACCATCATCGATCACGGCTATGACATTGCCCTCCTGGCCAAGGCGCACCTGCATGTAATTAGCGCCCACCCGTCACCGATGCTCTCGTCGGCCGACCCGACCTTCCAGCTCAAGGAAACCATCGAAGCGCGTTATCGCGAACAATGCCGGGCGTTCCAGGCCGAGTTCGACATCGATGACCAGCATCTGCACATCCAGGAAGGCCCGGCGGACGTATTGATTCCCTACATGGCCCACAAGCTTCAGGCCGCGGTCACCGTGATTGGCACCGTGGCGCGCTCCGGCTTGTCAGGCGTGTTGATCGGCAACACCGCCGAAGCCGTGCTCGATGCGCTGGAAAGCGATGTGCTGGTGCTCAAGCCACAGGAAGTCGAAGACCACTTGGTGGAGTTGGCGTACAAGGGTTGAGGCTTTGTGGATTCAGCCGAGTTTCCGTGGCGAGGGAGCTTGCTCCCTCGCCACAAAAGCTATCTGGTCCGAATGACAGGCTGTCAGCCGTCCATCGCATCCTTGAGGAACCCCGGCGCGATATAACGTTGGTAATGCGCTTCGGACAGGAGGAAGAATTCCCGATCAATGGCATCTCGCAGGTCCGGCAGGTCCCAATCGCGAAACTCCGGCAACAGGACCATGCCGTACGCTTCCAGGTTATTGATCACCCGCGCGCCCCGGGCGATCAGTTGATAGGCCCAGCAATATTCCGATTGGTGCGGCACGAAGCGGATCTTGCGCGCCTCCAGTTGCTGACGCAGCAACGCCGGGTCGAAAACCTCCAGCTTCGCCACCATTACCTGCACCAGCAGTTGCTCGAGCCGCATCCACACCGCGCGTTTTTCTTCCTCGTTGTAGCCGTTCCAGTGGATCACTTCATGGTGGAACCGCTTGCAGCCACGGCAGACCAGATCACCGTAGACAGTGGAACAGAGGCCGACGCAGGGGGTCTTGATGAGCTGGTTGGGCATAAGGCAACGCACACGCAAAAACAGGACAGACGGGCATGTTAGCCCTTTGTCTAAGATTGATCACCCCTCAAACCTGGAAGCCCAACTTACCTTTAATTTTTTTTTCCCGTAGAATCAGCCAGCCTTTTAAGGCGCCAATGTCCGTTAGAAGCTGTTTTCAAAGCGTCACGAGCACAGTCGTTCCTTCAGAGCGGTGTTGGCGAAGGGTCTTTCCAGCGGGGAAAGCCCAACGCCAACCCTCATCAGCTCCCCGTTCTGCAGGCGTAAAACTTTGAAAGCAGCTTCTGTGAGGAACTCCGTCAACTCTGGCGTGGAGGCCCAAAAAGCCCCTGTCGCGCATGAGTGCCGTGAGTTTCTGGATGAGCGTCCCGGACACCCATTTGGGACCACTGATGAGGGTAATAACTGTGCTTGAAGCCTACCGCAAACATATCGAAGAGCGTGCAGCCCTGGGTATCGTTCCCCAGCCGCTTAACGCCGAACAAACCGCAGGCCTGATCGAGCTGCTGAAGAATCCTCCGGCTGGCGAAGAAGCCTTCCTCGTTGACCTGATCACCAATCGTGTTCCGCCAGGCGTCGACGAAGCCGCCTACGTCAAGGCCGGCTTCCTGTCCGCCCTGGCCAAGGGCCAGGCCCAATCCCCTCTGTTGGACAAGAAGCGCGCTGTAGAACTGCTCGGCACCATGCAGGGTGGCTACAACATCGTGACCCTGGTCGAGCTGCTGGACGACGCCGAGCTGGCGCCAGTCGCCGCCGAAGAACTCAAGCACACCCTGCTGATGTTCGACGCCTTCCACGACGTGGCTGAAAAAGCCAAGACCGGCAACGTTCACGCCAAGGCCGTCCTGCAATCCTGGGCTGACGGCGAGTGGTTCAAGAAGCGCCCGGTGCTGGCCGACAAGATCAGCCTGCGCGTGTTCAAGGTCACCGGCGAAACCAACACCGACGACCTGTCCCCTGCCCCGGACGCCTGGTCGCGTCCTGACATCCCGCTGCACGCCCTCGCCATGCTGAAAATGGCCCGTGACGGCATCGTTCCGGACGAGCAAGGCAAGACCGGCCCGATGAAGCAGATCGAAGAAATGCGCGGCCAGGGCTTCCCGATCGCCTACGTCGGCGACGTGGTGGGTACCGGCTCCTCGCGTAAATCGGCCACCAACTCGGTGCTGTGGTTCTTCGGCGACGACATTCCCTACGTGCCGAACAAGCGCGCAGGCGGTTTCTGCTTCGGCAGCAAGATCGCACCGATCTTCTACAACACCATGGAAGATGCCGGCGCACTGCCGATCGAGTTCGACGTGTCGAACATGAACATGGGCGACGTGATCGACCTGTACCCGCACGCCGGCAAAGTCTGCAAGCACGGCACCGACGAAGTCATCACCACCTTCGAAATGAAGACCCCGGTGCTGTTGGACGAAGTCCGCGCTGGTGGCCGCATTCCGCTGATCATCGGCCGGGGCCTGACCGAGAAGGCTCGCGCCGAACTGGGCCTGCCACCGTTCGACCTGTTCAAGAAGCCTGAAGCACCTGCTGAAAGCACCAAGGGTTTCACCCTGGCGCAGAAGATGGTCGGCAAGGCTTGCGGCCTGGCAGAAGGCCAAGGCGTTCGTCCTGGCACCTACTGCGAACCGAAAATGACCACCGTGGGTTCCCAGGACACCACAGGTCCCATGACCCGTGACGAACTGAAAGACCTGGCGTGCCTGGGCTTCTCGGCTGACCTGGTGATGCAGTCCTTCTGCCACACCGCGGCCTATCCAAAGCCGATCGACGTCACCACCCACCACACCCTGCCTGATTTCATCATGACCCGCGGCGGCGTTTCCCTGCGTCCGGGCGACGGCATCATCCACTCGTGGCTCAACCGCATGCTGCTGCCAGACACCGTGGGCACCGGTGGCGACTCGCACACCCGTTTCCCGATGGGCATCTCGTTCCCGGCCGGTTCCGGCCTGGTCGCGTTCGCCGCTGCCACCGGCGTCATGCCGCTGGACATGCCGGAATCGATCCTGGTGCGCTTCAAAGGCAAGATGAAACCTGGCATCACCCTGCGTGACCTGGTTCATGCCATTCCTTACTTCGCTATCCAGAACGGTCTGCTGACCGTCGAGAAGAAAGGCAAGAAAAACGCCTTCTCCGGCCGCATCCTGGAAATCGAAGGCCTGGAAGGCTTGACCCTGGAGCAGGCGTTCGAGTTGTCCGACGCCTCGGCCGAACGTTCGGCTGCCGGTTGCACCATCAAGCTGTCGAAAGAGTCGATCACCGAGTACCTGCAGTCCAACATCACCCTGCTGCGCTGGATGATCGGCGAAGGCTACGGTGATGCGCGTACCCTGGAACGTCGCGCCCAAGCGATGGAAGCCTGGATCGCCAACCCGCAACTGATGGAAGCCGATGCCGACGCCGAATACGCCGAAGTCATCGAAATCGATCTGGCCGACATCAGCGAGCCTGTGCTCTGCGCGCCGAACGACCCGGACGACGCCCGTCTGCTGTCCAGCGTTGCTGGCGAGAAGATCGACGAAGTGTTCATCGGTTCGTGCATGACCAACATCGGTCACTTCCGCGCTGCCGGTAAACTGCTGGATCAGGTCAAGGGTCAGCTGCCAACCCGTCTGTGGCTGTCGCCACCGACCAAGATGGACGCTCACCAACTGACCGAAGAAGGCTACTACGGCATCTACGGCAAGGCCGGTGCTCGGATGGAAATGCCAGGCTGCTCGCTGTGCATGGGTAACCAGGCACGCGTCGAGCCGAACTCCACCGTGGTGTCGACTTCGACCCGTAACTTCCCGAACCGTCTGGGTGACGGCGCGAATGTCTATCTGGCCTCGGCCGAACTGGCATCCGTAGCGTCCATCCTGGGTCGCCTGCCGACCGTCGAGGAGTACATGGAATACGCCGGCAAGATCGACAGCATGGCAGCGGACGTGTACCGCTACCTGAGCTTCGACCAGATCGCCGAGTTCCGTGAAGCGGCTGCAAACGCCAACATCCCGGTCGTCCAAGCGTAACGCTTAAGACGCCCGCCTAAAAACGCCGCCCCTCTCACGAGGGGCGGCGTTTTTTTATGCCTGGGATTTGATGAAAGCTGACTCGCCGCTTTCGCCGGAACGCCGCCCGGAGCAAGCTTGCTCCCACAAAAAAAGGTCAGGCCAAGAGGGAATAGACCAACGCAGTAATCGCCACCAAACCCACCGCCACCACAAAGACATTCGACGCTTGTCCGCGATAACGAGCCATGGCCGGGACCTTGCGGATGGCGTACATCGGCATCAGGAACAGAATCGCCGCGATCACCGGGCCGCCCAGGGTTTCGATCATGCCCAGGATGCTTGGGTTGAGAGTGGCGACAACCCAACACACCACCAGCATGAACGCTGCCGTGAGGCGGTCCAGGGTCTTGGGGGCTGGGCGGCGGCCGCTCTTGACGATCAAGCCCTTGAGGCCTTCGCTGGCGCCGATGTAATGCCCGAGGAAGGATTTGGCGATCGCCACGAAAGCAATCAACGGCGCCGCGAAGGCGATGGTCGGGTTGCTGAAGTGGTTGGCCAGGTACGACAGGATCGACAGGTTCTGCGCCTTGGCCTCGGCCAGTTGTGCCGGGGACAGGGTCAGCACGCAGCTGAACACGAAGAACAGCACCATTACGACCATCAGCACATGGGCGCGCGACAGGATTTGCGCACTGCGCTTTTCAGCGTCATTGCCGTAGCGGCGTTTCTGGTCCACTGCGAATGCCGAGATGATCGGCGAATGGTTGAATGAGAACACCATCACCGGAATCGCCAGCCACAAGGTATGCAGCAACGCCGAAGGCTGCGGCACCGTCGACGCCGTGCTCAGGATCCCGCCGTTCCAATGGGGCACCAGGAACACCGCCAGAAACAACAGCGCCACGATAAAGGGATAGACCATCAGGCTCATGGCCTTGACGATGACCTGCTCGCCGCAGCGGACCACGGCCAGCAGGCCGAGGATGAGCATCAGCGACAACAAGGCCCGGGGCGGCGGCTGCACGTGCAGCTGGTGTTCCAGGAAACTGCCGACCGTGTTGGTCAGCGCCACGCTGTAGATCAGCAAGATCGGGAAGATGGCGAGGAAGTACAACAGCGTGATCAGCGCACCGGCCTTGATACCGAAATGCTCCTCCACCACCTCGGTGATGTCCGCGCCGTCGCGGCCGGACAATACAAAACGGGTCAAGCCCCGATGCGCATAGAACGTCATGGGGAACGCCAGCACCGCCAGCACCAGCAGCGGCCAGAAACCGCCAAGGCCGGCATTGATCGGTAAGAACAGCGTGCCGGCACCAATGGCGGTGCCAAACAGGCCCAGCATCCAGGTCGTGTCTTGGCGACTCCATTGGCTGAGGGTGGCTGGGGCTGTCGTTTCAAAGCGCTCTTCGACGCTGTTGGCCTGATCATTCATCCGGTCGGGTCTCCGCTTTCCGGTCACATGCACCCGGCCGGGACGAGTCGGAAAAACCCGACAGGCAGCGCCCCTGGCCGAAACAGGGGCGCGATTGTCCGGGATTAACGTGCAGAAGCAAAGACTTAGCTGAGGAGCGGTTCTGCGGAGCAGCGTTTTCCAGTTCGCCCCCACAAGAACAGCGCAGCAGGACAAATGATCATAAAAAAGCCCAGGCCATCCCTCCCGCCGGCTCCTACAATCAGGTTGAATATCGATGATCGAAAAGCGCCTACAGGAGCCCAGCATGACCGCAACCGTTCTGGTACTGGTTGAAACCGTCAACGAATACCTGCCAATCCTGGAGCGCCAGGGTTATCACTTGGAATTGGCGCCCACGCCCGCCGAACGCAAGACAGCGATTTTCGAACACGGCGACCGGTTCAGCGCGGTGTTGACCCGTGGCCCCCTCGGTTTGACGCCTGAAGAAATGACGGCTTTGCCAAACCTCAGGATCATCTGTGTAATCGGCGCCGGTTATGAGCAAGTGGACCTGCAAGGCGCCAGCGAGCGAGGCATCGTCGTCACCAACGGTGCCGGGGTCAATGCCTCCTCGGTGGCCGACCATGCCATGGCGTTGTTGCTGGCGTTGGTGCGCGATGTGCCTCGATCCGACGCGGCCCTGCGCCGTGGCGAGTGGCCGCGAACCATGCGCCCTTCCCTCGCGGGCAAGCACCTGGGCATCCTGGGGCTCGGCGCCGTGGGCATGGCCATTGCCAAGCGGGCCGCCCTAGGTTTCGACATGAAGGTCAGCTACCACAACCGTCGCGTGCGCAGCGATGTGCCCTACGCCTTCTGCGCCACCCCCACCGAGCTCGCCAGGGTGTCGGACTTCTTGATTGTCGCCACGCCCGGAGGCCTGGACACCCGCCAATTGATCAACAAGCAAGCCCTCGATGCCCTGGGGCCCCACGGTTTCTTGGTGAATATCGCCCGGGCCAGCGTGGTCGCCACGACCGAACTCATCAGCGCCCTTGAACACCGGCGAATTGCCGGGGCTGCGCTGGATGTGTTCGATCACGAGCCCGAAGTGCCTGACGCCCTGAAACACTTGCCCAATGTCGTGCTCACGCCTCACGTGGCCGGCCTGTCGCCGGAAGCGACACGCGCCACGGTGGAGTTGGTGGGTGAGAACCTGAACGCGTTCTTTTCCGGCAAGCCGGTGCTGACGCCAGTGCAGCTACCCGATGCGCAGGCTTGCGTTGACCGGTAGGCCAGACGCAACCACGGCTCATCAAATCCGCTGATCACCCAGCAACACGCTAACCTATAAGACCCCGGCGTGCTTGTGACGGCTGTCGCACGCCATTAGATTAGCCAATGATCGATGGCCTCCAAAATAAGCAGAAGGGATAAGCATGGCAGTTACTGATCAGTCCACCCGCGTGCGCGACGGTGAAGAACTCGATGCCAACCTGATCGACCCGTACCTCAAGGCCCACATTCCTGGCTTGACCGGCACGCCGGTGATCAGCCAGTTTCCCGGTGGCGCGTCAAACCTGACGTACCTGCTCGAATACCCCGAACAGGAGTTCGTCCTGCGCCGGCCCCCGTTCGGTCACAAGGCCAAATCGGCCCACGACATGGGCCGTGAGTTCCGCATCCTCAATCAATTGCGTGAAGGTTTTCCGTACTGCCCGAAAGCCTACGTCCATTGCACCGACGAGTCGGTGATGGGCGCCGAGTTTTACGTGATGGAGCGGGTCAAGGGCATCATTTTGCGCTCCGAGCTGCCACCGGAACTGGGCTTCGACGCCGCCCGCACCGAAGCATTGTGCAAGAGCTTCATCGACCGGCTTGTCGAGCTGCACCGCGTCGACTACACCGCTTGCGGCCTGGCCGACCTGGGCAAGCCCGAGGGCTACGTGGCCCGGCAGATCCGTGGTTGGAGCGACCGCTACGACAAGGCCTTGACGCCCGATGCGCCGAAATGGGAGACGGTCAAGGCCTGGCTCAACGACAAGATGCCCGCCGATCATCCAACATCGAGCATCGTCCACAACGACTACCGCTTCGACAATGTCATCCTGGACCCGGACAACCCGATGCAGATCATCGGCGTGCTGGATTGGGAACTGACCACCCTCGGCGATCCGTTGATGGACCTGGGCAACAGCCTCGCGTACTGGATCGAAGCCGGTGATCCGGCGCCCGTGCAACTGATGCGGCGTCAGCCAAGCCACGCGCCGGGCATGCTGACCCGCCGTGAGTTCGTCGATTACTACGCCGAACGGTCCGGGATTCGCATCGACAACTTCGACTTCTACTACACCTATGGACTGTTCCGCCTGGCCGGTATCGTCCAGCAGATCTACTACCGCTTTTTCCATGGCCAGACCCAGGACAAACGCTTCGCGCAGTTCGTTCAGATGAACAAGCTGCTGGAGCAGATGAGCCTGCAAGTCATCAGCAAATCCACGCTCTGAGCGCACCTATAACAAGGAAACAGCATGTCCAAGACCCAGTTGTTCGACCTCGACGGTAAAATCGCTTTCGTTTCCGGCGCCAGCCGCGGCATCGGCGAAGCCATCGCCAAACTGCTGGCCCAGCAAGGCGCCCACGTGATCGTCTCCAGCCGCAAGCTCGATGGTTGCCAGCATGTCGCTGACGCCATCATCGCTGCCGGCGGCAAGGCCACCGCCATTGCCTGTCACATTGGTGAAATGGAGCAGATCAGCCAGGTGTTCGCCGGCATCCGCGAACAGTTCGGGCGTCTGGATATCCTGGTGAATAACGCCGCCACCAACCCGCAATTCTGCAACGTGCTGGACACCGACCTGGGCGCGTTCCAGAAAACCGTGGACGTGAACATTCGCGGCTATTTCTTCATGTCGGTGGAGGCCGGCAAGCTGATGCGCGAAAACGGTGGCGGCAGCATCATCAACGTGGCGTCGATCAACGGCATTTCCCCGGGAATCTTTCAGGGCATCTACTCGGTCACCAAGGCCGCGGTGATCAACATGACCAAGGTCTTCGCCAAGGAATGCGCGCAGTTCGGCATCCGCTGCAACGCCCTCCTGCCGGGCCTGACCGATACCAAGTTTGCCTCAGCGCTGGTCAAGAACGACGCCATCCTCAAAACCGCCCTGGCGCAGATTCCCCTCAAGCGGGTGGCCGACCCGAGCGAAATGGCCGGCGCGGTGTTGTACCTGGCGAGCGATGCGTCGAGCTATACCACGGGCGTGGCGTTGAATGTGGATGGCGGGTTCCTTTCCTGACAACGAGCCGCGAGGCAGACCTTTGGAATTCCTGTGGGAGCGAGCTTGCTCGCGATAGCGTTGCATCAGGCACAACAGTACCGGCTGATCCACCGCAATCGCGAGCAAGCTCGCTCCCACAAGGGACGCTGAGCGGCAACAGAATGAATATTTATTCCAGTATTTGCAATTAGCGAATATTTATTCCATAAAGAGCCCTCCTGAAAATAAGAATTCAAAGGGCTCTTCTCATGCGTGAACTCGGCATCGGTCTGATTGGCACTGGTTTCATGGGCCGTGCCCATGCCTTGGCGTTCCACAATGCCAAGGCGGTGTTCGACCTCCCCTTGAACCTGAAACTGGCGGCCTTGGCCGACGCCGATCCGCAGCGTGCCCGGCAATGCGCCCAGAGCTGGGGGTTCGAGACGGCTCACAGTGACTGGCAACGGCTGATCGACGACCCGAAGGTTCATTTGGTCGCCATCACCACGCCTAATCATTTGCACTTTCCGATGGCCATGGCCGCGTTGGCGGCGGGCAAGCCGGTCTATTGTGAAAAGCCGTTGGCGGTATCCCTGGAACAGGCCGAGCAGATGCGCCAGGCAGCTAAGGCGGCTGGCGTGGTGACGCGGGTCGGCTACAACTACCAGCACAACCCGATCATCCAACTGGCGCGGGGGATGATCCAGCGCGGAGAGCTTGGACAGATCATCAGTTTCCAGGGCGAATTCAGCGAAGATTTCATGGCCGACCCGGCCTCACCCTGGTCGTGGCGCTGCGAGGCCGCGCATGCCGGTGGCGCGCTGGCGGACCTGGGCAGCCATCTCCTGGCGATGGCGCGGCATTTGTTGGGCGAGGTAGAGGCTGTGTGTGCCGACAGCCAAACCGTGCACAAACAGCGTCCTGCCAAGGTTGGCAGCACCGAACAACGCGCGATCGCGGTGGATGACCAGGTCAATGCACTGCTGCGCTTTGCCAGCGGCGCCCGGGGCACGGTGAGCAGCAGTTGGCTCAAGCACGGCTGCAAGAATCACCTGAGCTTCGAAATCAGCGGCACACTCGGCACGCTGGCGTTCGACCAAGAAAGGCTGAACGAGCTGCGGGTGTGCCGCGCCGGCCAGGCGGGTTTCCAGCGACTGCTGGCCGGCCCGGATCTACCCGGCTATGCCGCGTTCAGCCCTGCCGCCGGGCACCAGTTGGGCTACAACGAACTGAAGACGTTGGAGGTGCAGGAGTTGATCATGGCGCTGGCAGGTGAAGGTGGCAGCGGGACGGATTTCGAAGAGGCCTGGGAAGTGGAGCGGCTGGCGGCGGCGATTCGCGTGGCGGCGAGTGAGGAGCGTTGGGTGCAAGTGCGGTAGCAATGAAACACGCTTCTGTGGCGAGGGAGCTTGCTCCCGCTGGGTTGCGCAGCAACACCAAAGAAGTCGGAGGTAGTTGACCTGACACACCGAGGTGAATGGTTTTAAGGCTACTTCGTAGCCCAGCGGGAGCAAGCTCCCTCGCCACAGGATTCAACGCTGGGCTTGGAGTTCAGCTAACCGCCTCGCCAACGCCTTCGCCTGGCTCGCCACATCAGTCACCGCCGTGCTTTCCCACCACATCCCGCGTAACGGCGGACCCATGGCGAACAGGCGGCTGGCCGGCTCGCCTTGGGCGTCCAGCACTGCGCCGTCGGCACGCGCTGCAATACCCAGCGCCAACGGACCGGGCTGGACCAACTCTCGGGCCAACAACTGCTGCGGCAACGGCCGGGCAACACGGCGCCAGTCATATTCAATGCCGCTGGAATTGATCAAGGCGGCGCCCTGCACCACTTCCAGCCCCGCCTCGCCCCGTCGACGAATATTGATTGCTACCGATCCGTCGCAAGAAGATACAAGCCCCTTGTACGACGCCGCCTGGATCCGCAACCGTCCCTCCCCGTGCAGACGCGCCACCAGTTCCGCGCTCAACGGAGGCGAGCGATGGTGATGGCTTTCCCACCAAGGTCGCACATGCCGCACGAACTGTCGGCGCTGCACATCGCTGGCCTGACTCCACAAACGCCCGATATGGGCACGGACCGTGTCCAGCGGGGCCTGCCAATCGATGCCCTGGGCTTGGGCCAAGCGGCATTGCCCACGCAACGCGCGCATCAACTGGCGTGGCGAACACAGGCTGTGATCATCGGCGAGAAAGTCCACCCAGGCCGGTGGCTGCCGACGTACATGGGGCAACAAACCGTGACGGGAAAATACTTCGATAGGCCCGCGATGCCCGGCCTGTTCCAGCGATACCACGGCATCGACCATGGTCAGCCCCGAACCGATGATCATGACCGTCGCTAGCGGATCAAGCTGGCGCATCGCAGCCACGTCCCACGGATCAAGCGCCGCGGCGTTCAAGCCGCTCGACTCGGTCTGCGGGGTTCGTGCCGCGGGGAACATGCCGGTGGCGAGCACGGCAAAGCGTCCTTGCAATACTTGGCCATCGCCGAGCGTCACTTGCACGGCATCATCGATGACCCGCAAATCGACGGCCTCCCCGCGCACATGCTCCGCCACCGATCCATGGCGCGCGCCCAACGCACGAGCCTCGGCCAGACGCTGTTGCACATACAGGCCGAACATCCCCCGCGGAGGAAACAACTCGCTGACCGGCACATGTTGCTGATCGGACTCAGGCCAACCACCGGCCACGATGAACGCAGCGAGCCATTGCGTGAGATCATCGGCATTGTCCGGGTCGACGCTCATGCGTGCCGCATTGCCATTGAGGGTGTGGCCCAGTTCCACGGCGCTGTAGGCCTCGCCCCGGCCCAACTCGCTGCGCGGCTCGACAATCAATACCTCGCGCCGGCCCGGCAGCCGCAGCAGTTGCGCCGCCAACAGGGTTCCGCTCAGGCCGCCGCCGATAATCAGGATATCGGCCTGGCGGGCGGTGCCGATCACAGATTGCTCCAGCGCTGTGTCCATACCGCTCTCCAGGAGTCAAATCACCACGTTGCGGACGAATCTCACCGCCACCGGACCATCGTTGCGATAAGCATGGGGCTGGTTGCTGGCAAACATGAAAAACTCGCCGGCCCCGACTCGACGTTCTTCGCTGCCCAACAACAATGTCAGGCAGCCCTCGAATACGTAGAGCTGTTCGCTCCAACCGTCCGCGTCGGGTTCTGAATGGTAATGCTCGCCTGGTTCCAGGCGCCACTCCCAAAGCTCCACCTCTCGGTTGGCGGTGGCCTTGGCCAATAAGATGGCTTTGCTGCCGGGAATCACACCGGCCCAGGCCAGCTCATTGATCCGGCTCGGATCGCGGGCGTCAGGCGCCTGGATGAGGTCGCTGAAAGCCACGTCCAAGGCTTCGGCAACGCGGTCCAGGGTGGTCAGGCTGACATTCTTTTCGCCCGCTTCGATGGCAACCAGCATCCGCCGGCTAACACCGGACAATTCGGCCAGCGCCGTCTGGCTGAGCTGCGCGGCATGCCGCAGGCGGCGGACGTTCTGGCTGACGTGTTGCAGGACGGACGCCCGCTGGCCATTTTCTTTGTGCACTATATTGCTCATCTGCCGGGGTTGCGCATTATACTGCCCAACTTCGGGCGCATTGTGCGTCCGCCTCAAGTAGTGCGCAAGGTCATGGCATCGGTGAACTCCCCGCAAACTTCCTCCCATCTGCCCAGGTTCAGCAAGGCCGAATGCGTGCTCGTACTGATCACCATGATCTGGGGCGGCACGTTCCTGCTGGTGCAACACGCCATGACGGTCAGCGGACCGATGTTCTTCGTGGGCCTGCGCTTTGCCGCCGCGGCGGCTTTTGTCGCGCTGTTCTCGTGGCGCCACTTGCGTGACCTGACCCTGTTCGAGCTCAAGGCCGGGGCCTTCATCGGCGTGGCGATCATGCTCGGCTACGGCCTGCAGACCGTAGGCCTGCAAACCATTCCCAGCAGCCAATCGGCCTTTATCACCGCCCTGTATGTACCTTTCGTGCCGCTGTTGCAATGGCTCGTGCTGGGCCGGCGGCCGGGGTTGATGCCAAGCATAGGCATCATGTTGGCGTTCACTGGGCTCATGCTGGTGTCCGGGCCGGCTGGGGCCTCGCTGAACTTCAGCCCCGGTGAAATCGCCACGCTGATCAGCGCCATCGCGATTGCGGCGGAGATCATTCTGATCAGTGCCTATGCGGGCCAGGTCGATGTACGGCGGGTAACCGTGGTGCAACTGGCAAGCACGGCGGTGCTGGCATTCCTCATGGTGGTGCCGACGCAAGAGGTCATCCCAGGCTTTTCCTGGCTGTTGCTGATCAGCGCGGTGGGCCTGGGCGCCGCCAGCGCAGCGATCCAGGTGGCGATGAACTGGGCGCAGAAAAGCGTCTCGCCGACCCGCGCCACGCTTATCTATGCCGGCGAACCGGTATGGGCCGGCATCGCCGGGCGCCTGGCGGGTGAGCGGTTGCCGGCGATTGCGTTGCTCGGGGCGGGCTTGATCGTGGCGGCGGTGATCGTCAGCGAGTTGAAAACGCGGAACAAAGGTGTCGTAGGGGCGGATGAAGCGCTTGAGCGCGAGGGCTGACCGTCCATGCGTCAGCCCTCGGGTTTCAGTAGCGAATAATCAGATTATCGAGATCGTAGACCCCACCGCCCTGCGTGATGTCGACGCGGTGCAGAATGCGCAGCGAACGATGATCGTCGGGCTCCTCGCTGCGGGGCGCTGAACCGTTGAGCAGTAACACCCTATTTTCGATATTGAATTGTGCATTCAAGGTCGGTACGGCCGCAACGGCCCTCCAGAATGCAAGTTTGAACAGATCGAAACGCTCGAAAACTTGCCCGCGCAATGAATCGGCGACTGACGCAGGGACCGACGCTCCCTGGCTGCTCAAGGCTTGCGTTCGCCAATCGTCAGCCTCCGCGTGCCCTTCTCCACTGACGACACCTGGACAATCCCGACGGTCATTGAATAGCACATAGACCGGCTCAAGCCCTGACTCCCGCGGAAACACCACCACATAATCATCGAATCGCACCTCTTCGATAGATTCGAACGTGGCCAATTCGGGCACTGGCGATGACCGGACGAAACCAACGGAATCGAGCCGATCCGGTTTTGGCGCCACCGGCGCTTCCAGGCCATGGGGTACTGCCCACTCCATAACGGAGGGCTGCGGGCCATCGCTCGTGAACCGATAGGCCCTCTCGCCTTCCTGCCAGACGGCGAGCCTGACACGAACCTTCGCTGGCAAAACCCCGGCGCAGGGAGTGATAAAGACTTCGAAGAGTTCGCGTATTTCTTTTAATCCATACGACAGACTGCCGACCTTCACGGGGACTGTCGAGGTGCTCATTCGCAGCGGCAGTTCTACTTCGCCTTGCTGGGCGGCCAATAGTTGCCAATCAAGATCGATCAGAGAAAGCTCATTCAGCGCAACGCAGAGGCCAAAACGCACGGCCTTGGCGCGGCTGGCGAACCTGAAGTGCAGCACGCCGGCGTACTGTCCAAGATGCTCCTGCGCACCGTCGGTCAATGACCAATTGAATTCGGCGACTGCGGAACGCAGGGTCTTATGCAAGTCCACTCGTTGTACCGACATCAACGGCTGTGCGTCGCTGATCAAAAGATCCGGTCGTTCCAGGTTAGCGACGACAGACAGGCGAAACTCGCTTGGGTATCGGTCGGGAGTCCGTAGGCGCACCAGTTGCTGCCAGGCATGATCAACCAAGGCTTCGGCGTTGGTGTGGAGTTCGGCATGGCGCTGGGTGTTGGAGGGCAGACGCGCCAGATAACCAGCCTGATTGGCAGTGGCCTGCTGCAAAACGGCTTGCCAGAGGGGCCTCTCCGCCTGGCTGTAGGTAAGATTTCGCTGTGCCGCGGCTTTGTCGAACTCGACACGCATTTTTTTACCTTCGAATGCACGAACCGCCATCAGCACCTCGTGCTGTGCATGTTCAACCCGACGGATACCTTTTTCCAGTGCCTCCAGCGTCGCGTTCGAATGCTGTTGGATTGGCAGATGCTGGATAGCGCTTTCAAGCAGAGAGAATGCTGCATCGACCGTTTGCTCCGCAGAGGCGATGTCCCCAGCCATTCGCTGAGCGTTCGCAAGTTCGTGCCTGGCTCTCGCCGTGGTGTGTCCAATAAGGCTCGACCCGTCGACCGGCGTGAACGGTGCTGGAAGCACACCGTCCCTGAAAGGAATGAGTCTCCTCTGGTGATACCAATGCTTGAGCTGGAAGGTGACTGCGCCTGGGGAATGAAAGTTGGAGGTATCCTCCGGGTAAAACAACAGATCCGCACCATCCGGATGACCAACTATCAGATCGAAGTGTTTGATCAGTCTGTCATGCTCTTTCTTGTCCCTGCAGGCCTCCACATTCCAGATCTTGTCGACAAGAGTTTGAAATTCGGACTCGGTGTAATCCTGGAGTTTGGGTTTAAGTTCCATCTTTGGTTTTTCCTTGCTCAAGCGTGCGACGTGGATGACGCACCTGCTCGCGACGGGTCGAGCTGATGCGTACGAAACGATGATTTATTCGGGTTTGAAACCTGGTCTGTTATTGCGGGCTCGCCATTCCTTGACTTCTTTCAGGATTCCAGCGGGGCTGTCTTCTTGGCCTTCCTTTGGGTAGAAGAGAACATCTGAGCCATCAGGGTGCTCAGTAATCAGTTCAAAATGGTCCACCAACCTATCGGTATATTGGCTCAACGCATCCCCCTCCAAAGCAACGGAGTAATCAAAAAATTTTCGAAGAAATGTCAGAAATTCAGCCTCCGTATAATCTTCCAGCCGTTCTTTGAGCACGCTCATGGCTTCTCTCCTTTGTGAAAATCAATATGCCGCCTTGCAGTCATAACTAGCAGATTTTCCAAGTCATAAACTGCGCCGCCTTTCGCAACTTCGTGCTTATGATGGATTTCAAACTTCCTTCTCCCGCCAACCTGATCCAATCGACTAGCGAACGGCGGCGCTCCCTTGGTCATCTCTCGCAGATTTGAGCCATTAAACTGCTTACTTAAATCACGATCCGCCGCCACCGCCCTCCAAAACGCCTCCCTGAACCGATGAAAGTTCGCAAACTCTCTGCCCCTCAACTGATCCGCAATCCGATCAGGAATCGCCGCCCCAGTCGTTCTCGCCGCCTCCCCCAACCAAATGCCTGAAACTGACTGCCCAAAGCCGAGGGCCATCCCGGGATCATCTCGCCGGTCATAAAACAGCGCATCCGGCGAGGGCAACTCCATATCACCCGGGTACCCGGGAATACTCGCACCGGCCAGCACCGGATCAACAGCCGGAAGCGTCTCGTTTTCCGGTAGGACGGGGATGACAGGCTTGCCCGGATAAATCTGCGAAAACGGTGGCGTGACGGGCAGCGTGGTCGGGCCAAGTTGTTCGATGCCCGGCGGAACCAAAGGCGTTCGGGTACCGTGGCCGATGGGAGGCGCCGGCCAGGGGATGACCGCCGGGACGATGCCCGGCCTGCCGAGCAGGCTGTTTGGTGTGGTGAAGCTGATCCGGTCGAGGTTGAATGGATTCTCACCCAGCTCCGCACGCTCCCGATAACGCAGCTCGAATTCTCGACGCTCTCCCACCCATATGTTTTTTGGCGCATAGGGCGCAAAGCCGCGTTCGATGCGTTTGCGGTTGAGTTCGTCTGTGTTTGCCCACAGAGCCGGATGTTCAGAGAGGGTCCGCCATAGCGCCTGGTCGAAGGCGCCGAACGACATCTCCTTTTCTGTATGGCGCAGGATGGCGATGAAGCCCTGCTCGGGTGCAGTACATACTTACCGCACCCGAGCAGGGTTCGTGTGGTACGAGTGCCTTGATAACCATGGTCGATCCCGACGACCCGGCGCTCGCAAAATGACTCCAAACAGGAAAACTTCCCCCTCCTTGTAGGATTCTGCGACACCCTCGCGGTTGGTGATCGGGAATACGCCACGTATGATCCCGAACAACCTTTGCCGAATAGAAGCCTATGTCGCTGATAGTTCTATTGCTTTTGCCCTTCGTCGGCAGCTGTGTCGCGGCGTTGCTGCCGCATAACGCGCGCAATGCCGAATCATTGCTGGCAGGTCTTGTGGCCTTGGTGGGCACCGTTCAGGTGGCTTTGTGGTACCCGCAGATCGCCGACGGCGGGGTTATCCAAGAGCAATATGCCTGGCTGCCCAGCCTGGGCCTGAATTTCGTCCTGCGCCTGGACGGCTTCGCCTGGCTGTTTTCGTTGCTGGTGCTGGGCATCGGCACGCTGGTGTCGTTGTATGCCCGCTACTACATGTCGCCGGACGATCCGGTGCCGCGGTTCTTTGCGTTTTTCCTGGCTTTCATGGGCGCGATGCTCGGGCTGGTGATTTCCGGCAACCTGATCCAGATGGTGTTCTTCTGGGAATTGACCAGCCTGTTCTCATTCCTGCTGATCGGTTACTGGCATCACCGCGCCGACGCGCGGCGCGGCGCCTATATGGCGTTGATGGTGACCGGCGCCGGCGGGCTGTGCCTGTTGGCCGGGGTGATGCTGCTTGGCCATGTGGTGGGCAGTTATGATTTGGACAAGGTCCTGGCCGCCGGCGACATGATTCGCCAGCACGCCCTCTATCCAGTCCTGTTGCCGCTGATCCTGATCGGCGCCTTGAGCAAGAGCGCCCAGTTTCCTTTCCATTTCTGGCTGCCCCACGCCATGGCCGCGCCCACGCCGGTGTCGGCGTACCTGCACTCGGCGACCATGGTCAAGGCCGGTGTTTTCCTGCTGGCACGGTTGTGGCCCTCGCTCTCGGGCAGTGAACAGTGGTTCTATATCGTCGGCGGCGCCGGGGCGTTCACATTGATGCTGGGCGCTTATTGCGCGATGTTCCAGAACGACCTCAAGGGCCTCCTTGCCTATTCGACCATCAGCCATCTGGGGCTGATTACGCTTCTGCTTGGCCTCAACAGCCCGCTGGCGGCGGTCGCGGCCGTGTTTCATATCCTCAACCACGCCACGTTCAAGGCCTCGCTGTTCATGGCCGCCGGCATCATCGACCACGAAAGTGGCACCCGGGACATCCGCAAGCTCAGCGGCCTGGTGCGGCTGATTCCGTACACCGCCACCCTGGCGATGGTTGCCAGCGCGGCGATGGCCGGGGTGCCGTTGCTCAACGGCTTCCTGTCCAAGGAAATGTTCTTCGCCGAGACCGTGTTCATTTCCGCCACGGCCTGGGTCGAGCTGGCGCTGCCGATCGTCGCCACCATTGCCGGCACGTTCAGCGTCGCCTATTCCCTGCGTTTTACCGTCGACGTGTTCTTCGGCCCCACTGCCACCGACCTGCCCCACACGCCCCATGAACCGCCGCGCTGGATGCGCGCGCCGGTTGAGCTTCTGGTGTTTACCTGCCTGTTGGTGGGCATCTTTCCGGCACAGGTGGTTGGTTCGTTGCTGGCGGCGGCGGCGCTGCCGGTGGTGGGCGGTCCGCTGCCCCAGTACAGCCTGGCGATCTGGCATGGCCTGAACGCGCCCATGATCATGAGCCTGGTGGCGATGTCGGGTGGGATCGTCCTGTACCTGCTGCTGCGCAAGCAATTCAAGCAAGGCCATATCAAGCAGCCACCGCTGATGGGGCGTCTCAGCGGCAAGCGTTTGTTCGAGCGCAGCCTGGTGCTGATGATGCGCCAGGGCCGGCGGTTGGAGCGCAAGATCAGTACCCGGCGCTTGCAGGCTCAGTTGTTCCTGCTGGTACTGGCGGCCGTAATGGCCGGGCTGATTCCGATGCTCAGCAGCACGCTGGCCTGGGGCGACCGCCCCAGGATTCCCGGCTCCGTGGTGTTCGTCACGCTGTGGGTGCTGGCCATCGCTTGCGCGTTGGGCGCTGCCTGGCAGGCCAAATATCACCGCCTCGCGGCGCTGACGATGGTCAGTGTCTGCGGCCTGATGACGTGCGTGACTTTTGTCTGGTTCTCGGCCCCGGACCTGGCCTTGACTCAACTGGTCGTGGAGGTGGTCACCACGGTGCTGATCCTGCTGGGCCTGCGCTGGTTGCCACGGCGGATCGAAGAGGTGTCGCCGCTGCCCAACAGCGAACGCCGCGCGCGCATCCGTCGTCTGCGGGACTTGCTGCTGTCCATCGCAGTGGGCGGCGGCATGGCGTTGCTGTCCTATGCGATGCTCACGCGCCAGACACCCAACGACATTTCGTCGTTTTACCTGAGCCGGGCCTTGCCCGAAGGTGGCGGCAGCAATGTGGTAAACGTGATGCTGGTGGACTTCCGCGGCTTCGACACCCTGGGCGAAATCACCGTGCTGGTGGCGGTTGCGCTGGCGGTATTCGCCCTGCTGCGGCGCTTCCGGCCACCCAAGGAAAGCATGCAGCTCCCGGCGCAACAGCGCCTGCTGGCGCCGGACGTGGTGACCGACCTGGTCAACCCGCGTCACGCCAGCGACACCGCGCTGGGCTTCATGATGGTGCCGTCGGTGCTGGTGCGCCTGCTGTTGCCGATTGCCCTGGTGGTGTCGTTCTACCTGTTCATGCGCGGCCACAACCAACCGGGTGGCGGTTTCGTCGCCGGCCTGGTGATGTCGGTGGCGTTCATCCTCCAGTACATGGTCGCCGGCACCCAGTGGGTCGAAGCACAAATGAGCCTGCGACCGCTGCGCTGGATGGGCACGGGGCTGTTGTTCGCCACCGCGACGGGGTTGGGGGCGATGGCGGTGGGTTATCCGTTCCTGACCACTCACACCTGGCATTTCGAGTTGCCGCTGCTGGGTGACCTCCATCTGGCGAGTGCGCTGTTCTTCGACATCGGCGTCTACGCCGTGGTGGTCGGCTCCACGCTATTGATCCTTACCGCCCTGGCTCACCAGTCGGTGCGGGCCCATAAACCGGGGCTGCACGCCAAACCCGTCGCCCCCCTCAAAGGAGCCAACGCCTGATGGAAGAAGTCATCGCAATCGCAATCGGCGTATTGGCCGCCTCCGGCGTCTGGCTGGTGCTGCGGCCCCGGACCTTTCAGGTGGTCATGGGGCTTTGCCTGCTGTCCTATGGCGTCAACCTGTTCATCTTCAGCATGGGCAGCCTGTTCATCGGCAAGGAACCGATCATCAAGGACGGCGTGCCCCAGGACCTGCTGAACTACACCGATCCGCTGCCCCAGGCCCTGGTGTTGACCGCCATTGTGATCAGCTTCGCCATGACCGCGCTGTTTCTCGTCGTCTTGCTCGCGTCCCGCGGGCTGACCGGCACCGACCATGTGGACGGCCGGGAGCCCAAGGAATGATGCTGACGCCTCACTTGATCGCCGCGCCCATCCTGCTACCGCTGCTGACCGCCGCGTTGATGCTGATGCTGGGCGAGAAACATCGCCCGCTCAAAGCGCGGATCAATCTGTTTTCCAGCCTGCTGGGCCTGGGCATCGCCGTGCTGCTGTTGGACTGGACCCAGGACCAGGCATTGCCCGCGTCCTTTGGCGTGTACCTGCCGGGCAACTGGCAAGCGCCGTTCGGAATCGTGTTGGTGGTCGATCGCCTGTCGGCGCTGATGCTCGTGCTGACGGGCATCATCGGCGTCTGCGCCCTGCTGTTCGCGATGGCGCGGTGGGATCGGGCCGGCGCCAGTTTCCATGCGCTGTTCCAGATTCAGCTGATGGGCCTTTACGGCGCTTTCCTGACGGCGGACCTGTTCAATCTGTTTGTGTTTTTCGAAGTGTTACTGGCCGCGTCCTACGGCTTGATGCTCCACGGATCAGGGCGGGCCCGCGTCTCGTCGGGGCTGCATTACATCGCCATCAACTTGCTGGCGTCGTCGTTGTTCCTGATTGGCGCGGCGTTGATCTATGGCGTCACCGGCACCTTGAACATGGCCGACCTGGCCTTGAAAGTGCCTTTGGTGCCAGAAGCGGACCGCGGCCTGCTGCACGCCGGTGCCGCGATCCTGGCAGTGGCGTTCCTGGCGAAGGCTGGCATGTGGCCGCTGAATTTCTGGCTGGTGCCGGCCTACAGCGCGGCCAGCGCCCCGGTGGCGGCCTTGTTCGCGATCATGACCAAGGTGGGCGTCTACACCGTGTTGCGGTTGTGGACCCTGCTGTTCTCGGGGCAAGCCGGCGCGTCGGCGTATTTTGGCGGCGACTGGCTGGTCTACGGCGGCATGGCGACCATCGCCTGCGCGGCCATCGCCATCCTCGCGGCCCAGCGCCTGGAACGCATGGCCAGCCTGAGTATCCTGGTCTCGGCCGGCATCCTGTTGTCAGCCATCGGCTTCGCACAGCCCAACCTGATAGGGGCCGCGCTGTTTTACCTGGTGAGCTCGACCCTGGCGCTGTGTGCGCTGTTCTTGCTGGCCGAACTGATCGAGCGCTCACGCTCCGCCAATGACCTGCCGCTGGAAGATGACCTCGACACCCTGCCGCGCCCCCTGGAATCGCTGCAGCCGCCCAAGGGCATCAACCTCGATGACGAACAGAAAGCCGTGGTCGGGCAAGTGATCCCCTGGACCATGGCCTTTCTCGGTCTGAGTTTCATCGCCTGTGCACTGTTGATTGTCGGCATGCCTCCCTTGTCGGGGTTTATCGGCAAGCTGGGGCTGCTCAGCGCGCTGCTCAACCCCGAGGGCCTGGGGGCGAGTGCCGACGTGCCCGTATCGGCCGCCGCCTGGGGCCTGCTGGCGCTGTTGATCCTGTCCGGGCTCGCCTCGTTGATCGCCTTTTCGCGCTTGGGTATCCAGCGCTTCTGGACACCGCAGGAACGGCCCTCCCCGCTGTTGCGGCCGTTCGAATGCCTGCCGATCCTCGCGTTACTGGGGCTGGGGATCGTCTTGACGTTCAAGGCCGAGCCATTGCTGCGCTACACCCAATCCGCCGCCGATGGGTTGAATACGCCTGAACATTATGTGATAGCGGTTTTTTCCACCCGCGCCGTCCCCAACCCTGAAGGCAACACTCGATTGCAGGCGGTGCAGCCATGATCAAGCATTTGTTTCCCGCACCGTGGCTGTCCCTGGCATTGGGGTTGCTCTGGCTGTTGTTGAACCTGTCCCTGAGTGCCGGCCACCTGCTGCTGGGCGCCGCGCTGGGTTTCCTCGCGCCACTGATGATGCGTCCGCTGCGGCCACGACCCATCCGCATCCGGCGTCCCGGGGTCATGCTGCGACTGCTCTTGCTGGTGGGATGGGACGTGCTGGTGTCCAACCTGGCCGTCGCCTGGCGCGTACTCAACGCCGGGCGCCGCCCGCCTCGCTCGCGGTTTATCAAGGTGCCGCTGGACCTGCACGACGCCAATGGGCTGGCGGTGCTTTCGATGATCACCACGGTGATTCCAGGGACGGTCTGGTCGGAGTTGGCGCTGGATCGCAGCATCCTGTTGATACACATTTTCGATCTGGAGGACGAAGGGGCGTTTATCGACCATTTCAAGGCCACCTACGAGCGTCCGCTGATGGAGATTTTCGAATGAGCGCGCTGCTGTCCAATGCGATCCTGCTGAGTCTGTTCCTGTTCTCGCTGACCATGGTGCTGACCCTGGTGCGCCTGTTCAAGGGCCCCTCGGCACAGGACCGGGTCCTGGCCCTCGATTACTTGTACATCGTCGCGATGCTGATGATGCTGGTGCTGGGCATTCGGTATGCCAGCGACACGTATTTCGAGGCGGCGCTGTTGATCGCCCTGTTCGGCTTTGTCGGCTCGTTTGCCCTGGCCAAGTTCCTGTTGCGTGGCGAGGTGATCGAATGACGGGAGAACTGTCGATGTGGGTCGAGATCCCAGTGGCGATCCTGCTGGTGCTCGGCAGTCTTTTCGCCCTGACCGGGGCGATCGGCCTGGTGCGGCTCAAGGATTATTTTCAGCGCATGCACCCGCCTGCCCTGGCTTCGACGCTGGGGGCCTGGTGCGTTGCGCTGGCCTCGATCATTTATTTCTCGGCGCTCAAGTCGGGCCCGGTGCTGCATGCCTGGCTGATACCGATCCTGCTGTCCATCACGGTGCCGGTGACGACCCTGCTGTTGGCCCGGGCGGCTTTGTTCCGCAAGCGCATGGCGGGGGATGATGTACCGGCGGAAATAAGCAGCCCCAGGACCGGGAGCGATGGTTAAGGAAGCTTGAGACAGGCTTTGTTGTGGCGAGGGGATCTATCCCCTCGCCACAACGGCGTTCGCCTCTGGTTCGCTCAAGCCCACGCCACCGTCAGCAACCCTGCCCCCAGCACGACACACAACGGCGAGTAGACCCAGGTATCGAGCCGGGCGAACGTCGACCCCTTGACCTCCTTGAAGAAGCCCACCAGGTTCGACTCGCCAATGGCCCGGGCAAACATCAACAGGGCAATCGCACTGATCAGCCATTGCAAGGCACGATGGGTCACGGGAGGCGCGATCAGGCCGACCCGCAGACACACCAGCACCGCAATCATCAGCAGCGCCAGCGCCACCAACAGCGTCAGCCATCCCGACGGGTTGAACGCCGGTTGCAGTGTGCCGCCCTGCTTCACCGGCACCTGCGGCACCACCGCCAGCGCCGCCCACTGCCCGCCCAGGGCCCAATACAAATGAATCAAGCTGATGGTCGCAAACACCGCGACCAGCGACCGAGCCAATACAAGCGTCATTCGCCAGCCTCCTGAAAAAGGTTGAACAATCATCCTAGCTGGAATCTGGCATTTCGCTGGACGGGCGCAGGTTGCCGGATTCCAGTGAATGACGACTTGCCCAGGATCAACTGTTCAATTGACTGGCCTTAACGCGCTACAGCCCCGCGGTCACCTTGTCGGCGACCTCCTTGGGTAACCAGGCCTGCCAAACCTCGGGGTGAGCCTTGAGGAAGGCTTCGGCGGCCTCGCGGGAGGGCGTGCGTTTCTCGCTCATATCGGCCAGGGCCTTGTTCAGCGGGTCGATCGGCAGGTCGACCTTGCTGAAGAACTCGGCAATGTCCGGGTGTTGTTTCTGGAACGGTACGGACACGCCAATGGACAACTTCGAAGCCAGGGACCGCGTCGGCCTGGGGTTGGGGTTGTCGGCATCGGTCAGGGTTTTCCAGGCCTCGGCATCGAATGGCGGCTCTTGCAACTGCACCAGTTTGAAACGCCCGAGCAGCGGCGTGGGCGACCAGTAGTAGAACAGGATCGGCTTGCCACGGCGAATCGACGAAGTGATCTCGGCATCGAGCGCGGCCCCTGAGCCGCTGCGAAAGTTCACATAGCTGTCGGAAAGACCGTAGGCCTTGAGCTTTTGCTTGTTGACCACCTCGGAAGTCCAACCGATGGGACTGTTGAGGAAGCGTCCCTTGCTGGGGCTTTCCGGGTCCTTGAACACGTGCTTGTAGCGCGCAAGGTCCTCGACGCTGCGCAAGTCCGGCGCCAGGGGCTTGATGCCCTTGGCAGGGTCGCCCTTGATGACGTATTCCGGCACCCACCAGCCTTCGGTCGCGCCCTTGACCGTATCGCCCAGGGCAACCACCTTGCCTTCGGCCTCGGCCTTGACCCACACCGGACTGCGACCTGCCCACTCCTCGCCGATCACTTGGATATCGTTATTGGCCAGGGCGGTTTCCAGGGTAATGGTGGTGCCCGGCAACGTGTCCGTCGGCAACCCGTAGCCCTTTTCGACAATGACCCTCAGGATGTCGGTGATCAGGCTGCCGCTTTCCCAGTTCAGGTCGGCAAAGTGGATCGGCGTCGATGCAGCGGATGCCGGAAGGGGTGAAACCAACACAGCGAGGGTGGCCCAGGCAGCCAGCCACTGTCGAACTCGTTTCATGTTTGATACCTCATGCCGGATGCAGCAATAGCCGAACGGCGTGCGAAGCGAACGCAAGCCTGTGACTAGTTCAGTCAATTGACTGTAGCCAAGGTTCCAGCAGGAGCGTTTTAAAACTGTTACGAGTATAAAAAGAACAAAGGACATCAACCCGATTCGTCATCCAAGGATGAAAGCCCCTTCCTACTCGCTGGCCTTGAATGTCACAAGTTCACCCTTGCGCCATTTGGCAGCCTTGGCGGTGACTGCTTTCAACGTCTTGGTCAAACCTTCCTGCAACTGTTCGTTGGCGGCCAATACGGTCACTACGCTGTGCCCTTCCTTGAACAGAATGGCGTGGCCCTCGGCGGTCGTGACGAACGCGTAGTCACCCAGGCCGTAGACCGTCAACTTGATTTCACGAAACCGGATTTCAAACTTGCCTCCCTCGCGACTGGGAAGTACCGCCGCGCGAAAATGGTCGCCAACCTTGAGTTCCAGCCGGGGTTTGTCATCGACGACCAATGCCGACTCGGTGTCGATTTCGGCAATATAGATACCTTCGGCGGTCTGCTCGGTGATATAGACAAACCGTGACTGGAATTGCTTGACCAGTTTTGCCCGCAGGTCGCCCAGTACAAATAACGCATGCATGTCGAGATTACTTACTGCCAAGGAAACATCCCCATCTTTAAACGGCCCACTCTTTGAGAATGGACCACGAGAACCCGCACGGCCCCATGGGCCTGTCATTGAATTCGAAAGTGAACGGTGCGCCCTGACCCAGGGCGGGAGAAGACTAAAGGATCGCTACTCTCGCCGTCTTTCCCGGCGGTCGTCAGAGGCTGAAGGAAAACACCACTCTGAGCATCGGAAAAGGTGGGACTACTAACTTTAGGGAAATTTCTCACTTAGAAAAGCATTTTTCTGACATCGAGGCCAAAAAAAATTGCTTTAGATAGGCGCAACCGTACACACGGTGCTGCCGATTCTAGAGCAGCCGCTGACGCGCAGACTACTTAAAACAGCCGGCAATTCGTCGGTAACCATAGAAAAGGAATTCACATGGCTACGTTTCCAACCCTGATCCGCCCCGCCATCTCATGTGTCGCCCTGGCGCAGGACGCCACTCATGACGACGGTTACGCACCGATTGCATTGATCCAGCCCAGATACCGGGTCGTTCTTGCCGGCAAGTGTTTTTTTCATATCGAAGAAACCTCTACCGGGCGCGTAAGAGGTTTCCGCGCCGACCATAACGAAGCCTGCTATCTCGCCCGCACCCTCGAACAGAACCCTTCAACGGCAGGCGCCATGACTTAACTCAGCCGCCGACCGGCAACTGCTGCCATACTGCCTTCCCAGCGAGCGCCTCCATCGGCGGTGCTCGTACAACAATATGACTTGAAGGGAAGGCGCGACGTGACGGAACTAGACATCGGCGATTTTTTCATCCGCGGCGAAGCCAGAGAGGTAGAAGGCGAATTCCAAGCGGTCATCGTCATGCGCGCCAAAACCGCCGCCACTGCGGTCACCTATCACCAGGTAGAAAGGGATCGCTGGTTCAAGACGCCGGAACTTGCGGCCGAGGCCGCCAAGGAGTCAGCCCGGGCCCTGAAGCTCGCGGTGGACGAAGGTGCGCTGAAAGCCTGAAGCCAATCGAACTCCTGACGACTGCTCGCCTCAGATAGAGGGAAGCAACCGAGGCGCCATGACGGCGGTAGTCCAGAGGAGTCCTACAAAATGGAACAACCATCCCACGAACTCAGCACCCTGTTTGACCAACTTGGCCTGCCTTCGGACGGCAACGCCATCGATGATTTCATCATGGCGCACCCGCTGGATCCGAACACCAAGTTGGTCGATGCGCCTTTCTGGTCGAATCAGCAACAAGATCTGCTTCGCGAATGGCTGCTTGCCGACGGCGAAGAGGCGGTATTGGTGGATCAACTGAACGTACGCCTGCACGACGGTAAATAACCCCAGAACGGCAAGCAAGCTTTCGTGGCGAGGGAGCTTGCTCCCTCGCCACGAAAGCTTGCTCGTCATACAGGCTCCGTCGAGACTCAGCGCGGTTTCTCGGGCTTATAGCCCAGCCGCAACCCACCCCAATGACGTCCCTTGAGCATGATTGGCACCGACAGGTCATGCATCAGCTCGCCCGTGTCCCGCGTATAGGTTTGCAGCAACACCGGCTGTTGATGACTGCCGCAGCGGATCCCGGTGCGATCGGAGAACTTGCGCTTTGTGCGATTGTTCAGCGTGTCCACTTGCGGATCGCCGGTCAACGGCTGACAGAACGCATTGTTGTGAGTCGGCACGTAGCCCTGCTGAGTGCAGGCAATCGCGAAGACCAGCCCCTCATGCCGCGCCAGCAACGGTTCCTGGATCGCTGGCAGCACCTGGTCGGTGTAGCGGTCGAAACGGGTCTGGAACTTCGCCGGATGGGTATTGGGGATCGGTTGGTAGCTGCGATCGAACAGATCCTCCAGGCTGACGCGCCCCTGGTCGATATCCGCCTCGAACTGTGCGGCAATCCGGCTTGCCCCTTCCCGCGCCAAGTCATAGACCCGCTGGTGATAATCGTCCAGGCCCACCTCGGCCAGGCGCTCGCTGATGGTCTCGGCCTGGCCTTCCATCTGCACAGCGGCCTCGGCCAGGCGCTGGGTCTGCTGGTCGCTGATCGCCAGGTCACCGCGCATTTGCTCGATCGCATGAAACAGGCTATCGAGTTGTCCACGGTTAGTGTCGGTACCCTGGGCGATGGCGCTGACCTGGGTTTCGACACCGGCCGCAAGCCGCGCGATGTTTTCGAGGTGCTGGCCGGTGTGCTCGACTTGCTGCACACCGCTGTCCAGGTCACCGGCCAATTGGCGGATCTGCTCGACGACCTGCGCGGTGCGCTGCTGGATATCCGCGACCATCACGCCGACCTCGCCGGTCGCCGCGGCAGTGCGCCCGGCCAACCCACGCACCTCGTCGGCCACCACCGCAAAACCGCGACCATGTTCCCCGGCACGGGCCGCCTCGATCGCAGCGTTAAGGGCCAACAGGTTGGTCTGGCTGGCGATCGATTGAATCACCAGGGTCACCCGCTGGATCTCGTCGCTGCGCACGCTCAGCGCCTCGATGAGTTCGCGGCTTTCATTGGCGCGCTGACTGAGCTGATGCATGCGGCTGATGGATTCAACCAACTCGCTGCGTCCGGCGACACTGCTGCGATGGGCCTCGCTGGCCGCGCCCAGGGCCTGTTGACTGAGCTGCGAGGTGGCCTGCTCGGTCGCGATCATCGCTTCGGCGTTGCCAACGATCTGCGCCGCGGCCCCGAGCTGTGACTGGACCTTGCCCGCCAGCTGCTTGACCGAATAGGCAACGCCAGCGGCGGACAGTGCATTATGGCTGGTGGTGTAGGAAAGATCGCGGGTGAGCTCGGCCAGGCTGTCGCTTGCCGTCGGCACCGGTGTGCTGTTCAGCCGCGAGCGCAGGCGTGGCAACCAGACGATGAGCAGCGCCAGCGGCAACGCCAGGTACAACGACCAACCGCCCAAGGTCATGCCACACAGCAGCGAAACCAGCGCCAGGCTTTGCAGAGTCGGCGCAAGCCAGCGCGCTGTAACGCGCGCTACTGGCACCGAGGCCGACGCTGTCGCCGCCAGAGATCCTTCTGTCGCCATTTTCGTCACCCACTTTTCTCATTGTTATGGCCGCATTAAACGCCACTATCGAGCCATTATCCATGGTCCATTAGTCGTGTTTTCGGCAAAAAAACGAGAAGCGTGATGACCAAAAAGCAAAAAGACCGCAGCTTCGGATGAAGGGCTGCGATCTTTTTCGAAAACGGTATCAGGCCTGGCGCTGGTGCTTGTCGATCTGCTCGTGACGTTCCTGGGCTTCGATGCAGTATTTGGTGGTCGGACTGATCAACAGGCGCTTGAGGCCGATCGGCTCGCCGCTGTCGTCGCACCAGCCGAAGCTTTCGTCGTTGATACGGTCCAGGGCCTGCTCCAGTTGCGGCAGCATGCGCTGGTCGCGATCGATGGCGTTGACCAGCCAGGTGCGCTCTTCTTCTACGGAAGCTGCGTCCGCCGGGTCGGCCGGGCTGTCCAGGCTCTCAATGGCGATTCGGTTCTGTTCGATGCGCTCGTGGGTTTCGACTTTCATGTTCTGCAACAGCTTGGTGAAGTAAGCCAGTTGCTCGGCATTCATGTAGTCATCCGCCGGCATGGCCAGCAACTTTTCCTTTGTCATTGATTTCTCTATAAAAAAACGTGCATTAAGGCGAATTATGGAGCGTCCCGCATCAAGCAGCCACGCTCATCGGGAAGGCGCCGTTTATTCCAAGCGCCACCCGGCACTCAATTTACGAGGGGCGGCAGTCTAAGGCCGAGTCGGGGCGTCAGCAACCGAAAACATGGGGAAAATGTCCGACAACCGCTTCAAATGCTGTCTGACAGGCTTCTGCCGGCCGTCGGAGTGCGTTTATAACAAGAAATTCGCTGCGATGGCTGTATCAAGAAGACAAATGGCAACGCCACGCGGGTCAGGCGTGGCGCTTTGTCGCAACCTCAGGCATGTCAGCGTTTGAGTTTGCGCTTGTTGCGGTACTGATCGATCACCACCGCGACGACAATGATCAGACCCTTGATGATGTCCTGGATATAGGCATCGACACCGACAAAGGTAAAACCACTGGCCATTACCCCGAGGATCAGCGCACCGATCACCGTCCCGGTGATGCGCCCCACTCCACCGGCCAGGCTGGTGCCGCCAATGACCGCCGCGGCGATCGCGTCGAGCTCGTAAGACATGCCCATGCCGGCCTGCCCGGTCGCCGCCCGCGCCGAGGCCACGACGCCGGCCAAGCCTGCCAGCAGCCCGGCGATGCTGTAGACGATCACCAGGTGGCGCTTGACGTTGATGCCCGAGGTCCGCGCCGCCTGCATGTTGCCGCCGATGGCGTAGGTGTATTTACCGTACTTGGTGTAGCGCAAGGCGACGTGGAAGATCACCGCCACCACCAGGAAGATGATCACCGGCATCGCGCCATGACCAATGGCGGTGTACGAATCGGACAACATGCTCACCGGCTGGCCTTCGGTGTAATAACGCGCCAAGCCACGGGCCGAGACCATCATGCCGAGGGTGGCGATAAAAGGCGGGATGCCGGTAACGGCGATGATGCTGCCGTTGATCGCCCCCGCCAGCAGCCCCACGCCGAGGCCCGCCACCACCGGTATCCACACGGGCAGGTCCGTCAGGGAAGGAAACACCGCCCGGGAAAAATCCGAAGTCTGGGCCAGGCTCGCGGCAATCATCGCCGACAACGCCAGCACCGAACCTGACGACAAGTCGATGCCGGTGGTGATGATCACCTGGGTCACGCCGATGGCGAGCAGGCCGATGATCGACACTTGCAGGATCATCAGCACCAGGCGCTGGGAGTTCATCAGGAAACTCTGGTCGCGCATGATCCAGCCGAACAGCTCGAACACCAGGCCGATGCCGATCAGCACCAGGAAAATGCTCAGTTCCGTGGGCAGCCGCCGACGCGTCCTGGCCGGTGCGGCGGCGGGTTTGTTTTCCAATATCGCGTTCATAGCCAATCACCTTTTTTATCTGTGGCGAGGAAGCTTGCTCCCTCGCCACGGGATTATTGCTCGACGTTATTGATTCGCCGGGCAGGCATCAGGACAGGCCCGACGCCAGTTGCATGACTCGTTCCTGGGTGGCTTCGCTGCGGTCGAGGGTGCCCATCAGGTCGCCTTCGTGCATCACCATGACGCGGTCGCTCATGCCCAGCACCTCAGGCAGCTCCGAAGAAATCATGATGACCGCCATGCCTTCGCTGGCGAGGTAGGCAATGAGTCGGTAGATCTCGGCCTTGGCGCCGACATCGATGCCGCGGGTCGGTTCGTCGAGGATCAGGATGCGCGGGTTGGTCATCAGCCAGCGGGCCAGCAAGGCCTTCTGCTGGTTACCGCCGGATAGAGTGTCGATGCACTGCTCCAGGGACGGTGTCTTGACCCGCAGCTTCTTGCACATGTCCTCGCACAAGGCGCGCAGGGCTTTTTGCTGGATGAAACCGTTGCCGACGTAATGAGGCAGCACGGCCATTTCCATGTTTTCCAGCACCGACAAGCAGGGAAACAAGCCGCTGAGCTTGCGATCCTCGGTCAACAACGCGAAGCCCTTCTCGATCGCCATGTGCGGATCACTGATGTGGACCGGCTGGCCGTCCAGCAAGATTTCGCCGCCAGTGGCAGGGGTGACGCCGAAAATCGCCTCGGCGACGTTGGTCCGGCCCGAGCCCATCAACCCCGCGATGCCGAGGATTTCCCCGGCGTGCAGGTCGAACGACACCCCTTTGAAAATACCCGCCAGGCTCAAGTCCCGTACCGACAGGACCCGATCGCCGATTGGCTTGTCCCGCTCGGGGAACAATTGGCTCAATTCACGCCCGACCATCATCGAAATCAGGCTGTCGCCATCCATGCTGTCGGCCCGTTGCAGGCCGATGTAGGCGCCGTCGCGAAACACCGCCACTTCATCGGCGATGGCGAAGACTTCGTTCATTTTATGGGTGATGTAGATGATGCCCTTACCCTGGGCCTTGAGGTCGGCGATGATCGAGAACAAATGGGCGACTTCGGTCTCGGTGATGGCCGAAGTCGGTTCGTCCATGATCAGGATGTCGGAGTCATACGAGACGGCCTTGGCGATCTCCACCATCTGCCGTTCGGCAATGCTCAGGTTGCCCACCTGCTCCTCCGGGTCAAGCTTGATGCGCAAGCGCTCCAGCAACCGGGCGGTGCAGCGGTGCATTTCACCATGATCGATCATGTGCAGGCCGTTGAGCTGTTCGCGGCCGATCCAGATGTTTTCGGCGATGCTCATGTGGGGCATCAGGTTCAGTTCCTGGTGGATCATGGCGATCCCGGCCTGCAAGGCCGCCAGGGGGGTGTCGAAGGTCACCGGCTTGCCCCGCAGGCGCAGCTCGCCGGCGTCGGGCTGGTAGATGCCGGCGATGATCTTCATCAGCGTGGATTTGCCCGCACCGTTTTCCCCCATCAAGGCCAGCACCGAGCCGGGGCGTACCCGCAATTGCACGTCTGACAGGGCCACGACGCCAGGGAAGCCTTTGCTGACGTTGACGACCTCCAACAGGTACGGTTCGTCAGGTAATGCGTCCGGCCGGAACGTTGCCGCCGGGGCGCTCGAAGCAGTCGCTGATGCGAACATGGTGGGTACTCCCTGGGCAAGGTCGGCGCGGCGACCTTGCCTGTTTATTGTTGTGATGAAACAGGTGAAGCGTTACTTGAACTGATCGACGTTCTCCGGCGTGATCAAGCGATATGGCACCCAGACGGATTGCTCGACCGGCTGCTTCTTGACCATTTTCACCGCGGTATCGATCGAGCCGTCGGCTTGACCCTTGGCGTCCTGGAACACCGAGACCGCCATGTCGCCTTTCTTGATGGCGTTCAAGCCGTCCGGCGTGCCGTCGACCCCTGCGATCAACACGCTGCCCTTCTTGGCGCCCGTTTGCCTGAGGGCCATGGCGGCGCCAATGGCCATTTCATCGTTGTTGGACACCACGGCGTTGAACTCGCGGCCTTGGGTCAGCCAGTCATTGACCAGGGTCATGCCCTTGTCCCGGGACCACGTGCCCGTCTGCTCCTGCTCGATCTTGATGTCCGGGTACTTGGCGAGGACTTCCTTGACGCCCTTGGTGCGGTTGGTGGTGGAGTTGTTCGCCAAATCGCCCAGCAGGATCACGATCTCACCCTTGCCGCCCATCTTGTCGGCCAGGTACTGCATCTGCATGCGCCCGGCCTCAAGGTCATCCGAGGCCACGGTGACCACGCCTTCCGGCAGTTTCGGGTCGTCTGGACGGCGGTTGACGTACACCAGCGGAATGCCGGCGGCCACGGCGGCCTTGGTGATGCGTTGGGTCGCGGCGGTGTCCACCGGGTTGACGATGAGCGCGTCGACCTTCTGGCTGATGAAGCTTTCTACCTGACTCAATTGCTTGACCACGTCGCTGCGCGCATCTTCGAACTGCAACGTGACGCCGTCCGGCAGGGCCTTGGCTTTCTTGTCCATGGACTCGCGCAGGTAGGTCAACCAGGTGTCATCGAACTGGGACATGCTGACGCCGATCTTCAGGTCCGCCAGGGCAGCGCCGCTGGCAAACATCAATGACAGGGCCAGCGAGGCAATACGGGTCTTGGTGTTCATGAACGTTCTTTCTCCACTTTTTTGTTGGTCTTATGGATAAGGCGTAACGGACTTCAGGAACGTGGTAAACGCACGATCGGTGCGCCGGGCATGCAGCACACCACGGCGCCCCTGCGCTGGATGCACAGGGCTTCGAACAAGGGAAGGATTGCGGACAGGCGCAAGGACAATGGCAGGTGAAACGCAGAGCGGTTGAAGGTTTTCATCGACGGTACCTGGCTGTGTTTCTTGTTTTTGTTTCGTCCTTCGTCCATTCAGGGCGAGCCTGGATAAACGCGGACAGGGTTGTCGGTAACCTGGAATCGACTTTATTGGAAAATATTTTCCATATCAACTCATTTTAGAATTTTATTCGTTTTTTGTTCCATGTCCTACAGGCTCAGATAAACAGACCACCTGACCCTGCTCCGCGCTCTGTCTTGCCGCGTCCAGGAGGCGTGTCGTGGCCAAGGCGTCGCGGGCCGCAACGGGCAGCGGGCCGTCGCCCTGCAACGCTGTCTGTAGACGCTGATAGAACGCGAGCCAGCAGCCCCGTTCCGAGGCTACCCGCTCGCGCTCGGCACCGTGTTCGAACCAGCCCCAGCGCCGATGTTCTTCCGTGCCCCAACGTTCGCCCTCGGTGGCGGGGCTCAGTCCCGCCAACGCCAGGGCCTCCTGACCATCGAGGCCTTCGACGGTATAGCAGCCTTCGCTGCCACTGACCCGAAACCTTGGGCGCGGAGCGCTTTGCAGGCAATTGCCGCTCAAGTGCGAGACCACACCGCTTGCGTGGACCAACGACATGAAAAAACCGTTGTCGTAGGCCTGGCCTGGCTGTCGATAATCCAGCTCGGCATACACCCGGGCCACCGGCCCGAACAATTGCAGCGCCTGGTCCACCAGATGGCTGCCCAAATCCCGCAGGAAGCCCCCGCCACTGGCTTTGCCCACCGAGGTCGGCGAGTAACGTTCGACGCTGGACTCAAAACGAATGACCTGCCCCAGGGCACCGGATGAAAGCAATTTGCGCACCGTCAGGAAATCCGAATCCCAGCGGCGGTTCTGGTACACGCTCAACGGTACGTTGCGTCGTTCGGCAGCCAACACCATCGCTTCGGCCTGCCCGGCATCAAGGGCGAATGGCTTGTCGCTGACCACCGCCACGCCGTGCTCGATGGCCTCCATCACAATGGCAGGGCGCGCTTGCAGCGGCGTGGACACCACCACCGCATCGACGCCGGCCGCCACCAGTTGCTCAAGGCTATCGAAGGCCTGGACCCGCGGATGCTCGGTTGCCAATTGCTGGCGTCGCTCGGCGGAACGGGTCACCACCCCGACAAACGTAGCGCCCGGCAGGCTGCTGATGAGCGGCGCATGAAAAAACCGCCCGCCCTTGCCATAGCCCACTAGTCCGATTCGCATGAACACTCCTTATCTGGAAATAACGCCGGGCCCCTGTGGGAGCGAGCCTGCTCGCGAAAGCGGTGTGTCAACCAACATGAATATTGACTGGCCTGACGCCTTCGCGAGCAGGCTCGCTCCCACAATTGACTGCATTCCACAGAGGGAATGTGGTCAGCCGTAAAAGCGTGGCCGCTCCGGCAGCTCGACCTTGATGATCTGCCCACTCTGCTGCGCTTGGACACAGGCATCCGCCGCCACCGCCGCGGCGAAACCATCCCAGGCCGACGGCCCGCCTACTTGCCCGGCACGCACGCCGTCGATGAACGCCTGCAACTCGACGTCATAAGCGGCGATGAAGCGATCCTTCCAATCCATCAGGATGGCATTGGACAGCTTGGCGCCGCTGCGCAGTTGCACCTGGGACGGTTCCGGCAGCTTGGCGATGCCGGTCTCCCCCACCACTTCGCATTGGATGTCGTAACCGTACTGGCAGTTGACGAACACCTCGACGTCGATCCGCGTGCCCTTGGCGGTTTCCAGCAGAACGATCTGCGGATCCCGCAGGTGGGCCAAAGCCTTGCTGCTCTTGCGCGGGAACACCACCTGTACCGACACATAGTCGTCGGCCAGCAGCCAACGCAGCACGTCCAGCTCATGGATCAGGGTATCGGTGATCGCCATGTCGGTCTTGTAGTTCTCCCCCACGCTCGGGTTGCGGTGGGCGCAATGCAGCATCAACGGCTCGCCGATCTGGCCGCTGTCGATCACCGATTTGAGCGCGCGGTAACCTTCATCGTAAGGGCGCATGAAGCCCACCTGCACCAGGCGCTTGCCGTGGGCCACTTCGGCGTCGACGATTTTGCGGCAGCCTTCGGCCGTGACCGCCAGGGGCTTTTCGCAGAACACCGGTTTGCCTGCCGCGATGGCCGCCAGCACGAACTCTTCATGGCTCGGCCCCCAGGAGGTGACGAGGATCGCCTCGACGTCCGGCGCCGCGATCAACGCGTGGCCGTCCGGATAGACCTCGGCGGTCAGTTTGAGGTCGGCCACCACTTTCGCCGCCTGGGCAAGGTTGATGTCAGTCACTGCCACCACCTGGCTGTTGAGCAAGGTCTGGCTGCAACGACGGATGTGGTCCTGGCCGATGGCCCCGGTGCCGATGACGCCCAGCTTCAAAGACATGTTGAACTCCTTATGTAGGTGTTGGCGCAATCAGTATTGACGGGCCTTGGCCAGTCGTTCGTTGAGGGTCTTGGCGACGGCATCGGTGCGGGCGCTGGTGGAGACCTGCGCCACGCCGACCCGCCACCAGGATAGGTATTTGTGGATCATGGTCTTGGGCAGGGCCTTGATGTCGAACAGGGTCGAGACCGTCTGGCGCCGGGCGTCGGCCAATGCCGCGTACAACTCGTCCAACGTCTTGACCGTGTAGGTCTTGCAGCCATAGGCCGCCGCGCTCATGGCGAAATCCACCGGCACAAAGCCGCCATCGAGCTTGCCCGTCTCGGGGTTGCGGAAGCGGAACTCGGTGCCGAAGCTGTCCATGCCGTGTTCCATTTGCAGGTTGTTGATGCAACCGAAGGTCATGTTGTCCAGCAGCACGATGTTGATCTTGCGCCGCTCCTGGATGGAGGTTGCGAGTTCCGAGTGCAGCATCATGTAGGAGCCGTCGCCCACCAGCGCGTAGACCTCTTTATCGGGCTCGGCGAGTTTCACCCCCAGGGCGGCATTCACCTCATAGCCCATGCATGAATAAGCGTATTCGACGTGGTAAGTATTCACGCCCTTGCTGCGCCAACTGCGCTGCAGGTCGCCGGGCAGGCTGCCGGCGGCGGCGACGATGATGGCGTCGTCCGCCAGGGTTTCGTTAAGGGTGCCAAGCACGCGACTTTGGGTCAGGCAGGACCCCGTGAGCTCGATGAATTCACGAAACACTGCGGGGTCCATGGGGTCGTTGATTTCCGGGACGAAGTCCTGGGTCTGGAAATCTGCCTGGTAGATCCGGTCCACTTCGGCGTCGAGCTGGGCCTTGGCGTCGGCGATCTGCGCGCCCCATTCGGCACGGTAGTCCCCCAGCTTGTCGGCCAGCGCCTCCAGGCCCGAACGGGCGTCGGCCAGCAGTTGCACGCCATCGAGTTTCAGCGCATCGCACGGGCTGATGTTGAGGTTGAGAAATTGCACGTCGCAATGCTGAAACAGCCATTTCGACGCTGTGGTGAAATCGCTGTAGCGGGTGCCGATGCCGATGATCAGGTCCGCTTCCTTGGCCAGCAGGTTCGCCGCCAGGCAGCCGGTCTCGCCAACGCCACCGACATTCAGCGGGTGGCTGGAGACGATGGCGCTTTTTCCCGCCTGAGTCTCGGCAAAGGGAATCTCGAAGCGCTCGGCAAAGGCTTGCAATGCAGCATTGGCCCCGGAGTACTTCACCCCGCCACCGCAGATGATCAATGGCTTGCGCTTGCCCTTGAACAACGCCAGGGCATCGCCGAGCATCGCTTCGGTGGCTGGCCGGCGGTCGATGCGGTGCACGCGTTTCTGCAAAAAATAATCCGGGTAATCGTAGGCTTCGGCCTGGACGTCCTGGGGCAGCGCCAGGGTCACCGCGCCGGTCTCGGCCGGGTCGGTGAGCACGCGCATGGCCTGGATCGCGGCAGTCATCAATTGCTCGGGGCGGTTGATGCGATCCCAGTATTTGCTCACGGCCTTGAAGGCATCGTTGGTGCTGATGCTCAGGTCATGGAATTGCTCGATCTGTTGCAGCACCGGGTCCGGCTGACGACTGGCATAGACATCGCCAGGTAACAGCAGCAGCGGGATGCGATTGGCCGTCGCGGTGGCGGCGGCGGTCAGCATGTTCGCCGCGCCGGGACCAACCGACGAGGTACAGGCGTAGATTCTGCGCCGCAGATGCTGCTTGGCAAACCCGATGGCGGCATGAGCCATGCCTTGTTCGTTGCGGCCCTGATGAACCACTAGGTCGCCGCTGTCCTGCTCCAGCGCCTGGCCCAGGCCCAGCACATTGCCATGGCCGAAAATGGTAAACACCCCGGCGACGAACTTGCTCTGGACGCCATCGACCTCGACGTACTGGTTATCGAGAAATTTCACCAGGGCCTGGGCCATGGTCAGTCTTGTTGTGGTCATGCTTGCACCTTATTGGAATGCAAATCCGGCAAATTTACTCACCCCCTGTGGGAGCGAGCCTGCTCGCGAAAGCGGCCTGTCAGGCGACATCAGTGTTGGACGTACTGCCGCCTTCGCGAGCAGGCTCGCTTTCACAAGGGGATCTTCATCAAGTCAAAATCAGCTCAGGCCTGGGACTTCTGCAAGTGATTCATGCTCGCCCCCAATGCCTGGCGAATATCGGCCAACTCATGAACACTTTCGGCAAACGGCTCGAAGGACAGGTAACCGTCATAGCCGCCGCGGAGCAGCGCCTCGATCTGCCCGGCATTGCCGAGAATATCCCCCTCGCCCACCAGCACTCGGTGGCCGTCGCGAATGGTCGCCAGTGGCGCTTGGGCATCCTCGACCCCTGAGATGTGAACCAGCCCGGTCAATTCAGGGAAGAACTCCTGCTCGCCGGCCAGATGGTGATGAAAGGTGTCATGCACCAGGCGAAACACATCCAGCCCGTCGGTGGCCTTGATCGCTTCCACCGCCGTGCGCTTGCGGCGTAGCGAGCATTCTGCAAAACCCAAGGGTTCGATGAAACCGTAGATGCCGAAGGCGCGCAGGATCGGCGCCAGTTCACTTAAGGCAGTACGCAAACCCGCCGCTCGCTCGACCTCGCTGCGCGGATCGGCGCGATCGTTGAGCGGGCACATCACCAATCCCTCGGCGCCACACTCGCGGGCGTAATCGGCCAGGCGCACGGCCTGGGCACGGCGCTCTTCGTTCCACACATCGAACGGGTACAGGGCGTTGATCGACAGCACTTTGATGCCGCGCGCCTCGCACAACTCGCGGACATGGGCCGGCGGCATGCCGTCTTCGATCTCGACACCTTTGAGGTCATTGCGAATCTCGATGGCATCGGTCTTCAACGCCAGCGCCAGGTCGATGAAAGCAGGCAGCGACAGGCGCGGGGCAACCATTCGATTCAAGGCGAAACGCAGGGGCTTGTTCATTGTTGTTCTCCCTCCGGCATTCATGAAATGAGTTATTGGGCAGTGGGCATGCTGAACTCGGGGCCCTTGGCGATGCTGTCGGGCCAGCGCTGCATCACGCTCTTGTAGCGGCTGTAGAAACGCAGGCCTTCCTCGCCATAGGCATGGTGATCCCCGAACAGCGAACGCTTCCAGCCGCCAAAGGAGTGCCAGGCCATGGGCACCGGGATCGGCACATTGATGCCCACCATGCCGACCTTGATGCTGCGGGCGAACGCCCGGGCGATGCCGCCATCACGGGTGAAGCACGACACGCCGTTGCCAAACTCATGGGCATTGATCAGCGCCACCGCCGTGGCGAAATCCGGCACACGAACGATGCCCAGCACCGGGCCGAAAATCTCCTGTTGGTAGATGCTCATCTCGGCGGTGACCTGGTCGAACAGCGTCGCGCCGACAAAAAATCCCTGCTCGGCCCCCGGCACCTTGAAGCCCCGGCCGTCGACGATCAGTCGCGCACCCTCGGCCACGCCAGCATCGATGAAGCCTTCTACCTTGGCCTTGTGTTCGGCGGTGACCAACGGCCCCATGTCGGTGCCGGGTTGCTGGCCATTGCCGACTTTCAGTTGGTCGATACGTGGCAACAGTCGGGCGATCAGCTCATCGCCCACGTCGCCCACCGCCACCGCGATGGAAATCGCCATGCAGCGCTCGCCGGCAGAACCGTAGGCCGCGCCGATCAGCGCGTCCGCCGCCTGGTCGAGGTCGGCATCGGGCATGACGATCATGTGGTTCTTCGCCCCACCCAGGGCCTGCACGCGCTTACCGTGCGCCGTACCCTGCTGGTGGATGTATTCGGCGATGGGCGTGGAGCCGACAAAGGAGATCGCCTCGATGTCCGGGTGCTGCAATAGCGCATCCACGGCCGCCTTGTCGCCCTGGACGACATTGAATACGCCGTCCGGCAGGCCGGCTTCGGTCAGCAAGCGGGCCATCAGCAAACTGGCGGACGGGTCGCGTTCCGAAGGCTTGAGGATGAAGCAGTTGCCGGCAACCAGCGCCAGGGGAATCATCCACAACGGCACCATGACCGGGAAGTTGAACGGCGTGACGCCAGCGCAAACGCCCAGCGGTTGGCGCAAATTCCAGTTATCGATACCGCCGCCGATGTTGTCGCTGAAATCGGTCTTGAGCAGGCTCGGCGCACCGCAGGCGTACTCGACGATTTCGATACCGCGGGTGACTTCGCCGTGGGCGTCGGACAGCACCTTGCCGTGTTCACGGCTGATGATCTGCGCCAACTCATCATGGTGGCGGTCGAGCAATTCCTTGAACTTGAACATCACCCGCGACCGTCGCAACGACGATTGCTCGGACCAGGCCGGGAACGCCGCCAGCGCCGAGGCCACCGCTGCCTCGACGGTACTCGGCTCGGCCAGGGCCACCCGGGCCTGCACCGCGCCGGTGGCCGGGTTGAAGACATTGCTGGAGCGAGCGGTGTCGCCATCCTGCACTTGGCCGTTGATGTAATGGCCTATTACCGGGGTGTCGCTCATTGTGCTGGTTCTCCGTTGGAATGTTCGAATTCAGAGGTCGAGCAGCCAGCTGTGCTGCGGGTCGTTATGGAACTGCCAGACCCGCTTCGGACCGGCCATGACATTCAGGTAATACGACTCGTACCCGTAGGGCACGCTGACCGGGTGGTAACCCTTGGGCACCACCACCAGGTCACTGTTTTCCACGGCCATGGCCTGGTCGATGCTGCGGTCGTCGGTGTAGACCCGCTGGAACACGAAGCCCTGGGACGGGTTGACCTGGTGGTAGTAGGTCTCTTCGAGAAAGCTCTGGTGCGGCAGGTCGTCGGTGTCGTGCTTGTGGGGCGGATAGCTGGACGAATGACCGGACGGCGTGCGCACTTCCACTACCAGCAGCGAGTGGGCCGGTTCGCTGTCGGGCAGGATGTCGCAGACATAACGAGTATTGGCGCCCTTGCCGCGAACGCTGCGTTTCATGCTTTGCGGGCGGATCAGCCGTGGTCCGTATTCATTGCTGGCCGCGCCCGGCGCGGCGCACACCGCTACTTGCACGTCGCTCAAGGCCGTCACCTGGGCCTGGCTGCCGGGTGGCAGGTATGCGGCGTAGGGGGATTTATCCTCGAACACCGAGTGGCGGTCACCGAGGTTGTCCCAGTTGAACGTTCCCTGCCCCGGCGCTTCGCCCTTGAGGTCGATACGCCCGCTGAGCAAGACCACACACAACTCCTTGTCACCGGCCATCACCGGAAGGGTTTCTCCGAGGCTCAGGCGGTAGGCCGCGAAGCCCACGTAATCCAACGCACCATGGGGCAGTTCGACCAGTTTCTGGCCGCCGGGATTGCTCTTGATCAACAGGCTCATGCCGGCATCCTCTCTTGCAGCAGGGCACGCAAGGTGTCGTAGCCCTTCTTGGCGTAGACATAACTCGGCGCCACGGCGGGGTCCTGCTCGGCTTCCACCACCAGCCACCCTTGGTAGTCGGCAGCCAGTAGGACGTCGAGCAACGCAGCGAAATCGATGTCGCCATCCCCCGGCACGGTGAAGGTGCCATTGATGATGCAGTCGGGGAAACTCCAGAGGTTGTTGCGCGCCAGCTGCACCACGGGTTTGCGCACGTCCTTGAAATGCACGTGACAGATGCGCTCGATGTGCTTGCGCAAGACTTGCAGCGGTTCGCCACCGCCCATGTAGCAATGCCCAGAGTCGAACAGCAGGCCCACTTCGCTGCCGGTCAGGGCCATCAGCTTGTCGATGTCCGAAGGCGATTCTACGTAGGCGCCCATGTGGTGGTGATAGGCCAGTCGCACGCCCTGGGATAGGGTGAAGCGCGCCAGTTCGGTGAGCTTGTCGGCGTAGGCTTGCCAGGCTTCGTCGGTGTGAAAGCGCGGGCGTTCGATCAACGGGATGCGCTGGCCCTGGATGGAGTCAGCCACTTCGCCATAGACCAATACCGTCGCGCCGTTCTGCGCCAGCAGTTCGACATGGCTGGCGATGGCGTCGATTTCCTCGGCCGCCGAACGCCGCGCCAATCGACTGGAATACCAGCCGGAAACCAGCGCCAGGTCGTACGGGCGCAACACATCGCCGACGCCCTTGGCGTCCTTGGGGAACTTGCCGTTGAGCTCAAACCCTTCGTAGCCGATTTCCTTGCCTTCGCTCAGCGCCGTGCTCAAGGGCGTCTCGCCGCCAAGGGACGGCAGGTCGTCGTTGCTCCAGGAAATCGGGTTGATGCCAATTCGAATAGCGGGCATGGCTGCACCTTTTATTGTTGTCCCTAATGTTCAGCCGATCACCTGTGGCGAGGGAGCTTGCTCCCGCTCGGCTGCGAAGCAGTCGCAAAACTATGGATGCGGTTTTACCTGTCAAATCGAGGGTGGCTGGATTTGGGACTGCTTCGCAGTCCAGCGGGAGCAAGCTCCCTCGCCACAAGGGCCCTGTCATCAAGCCCGGGCACTGCGCCACGCCTCGATCAATTCCACAAACCGCCCCTGCACGTCCCGGATCAACGTTTCGTCATCGATCTCCCCGGCCATCCAGGCCCGGCTCGGCTCCTGGAAAATCGTCCGGCCCACGGCAAAGCCCCGGCAGGTGGTGCTCTGGCTGGCCTGGCGGAAGCCCTCGGCCAATGCGGCGGCCGGGGCGTTGAGGCCCAGCAGCACCACGCCACGGCAGTACGGGTCGCGCTGCTGGATCAACTCGTCGAGTTGCTTCCACTCTTGGGCCGTCTGCGCTTCGATCTTCCACCACGCCGGGAAAATACCCAGGTTGTAGAGGCGCTTGAGGGCGCGATAGAGCACGTCCGGATGGGCTGATGGATGATCCTTCGGCGGGATGACTTCCAGCAGTAACTCATGACCGCTGACCTGGGACGCCTTGTACAAGCCCATCAACTGGGCCTCTTGTTCCAGGCGCAGCAGCGGTTCGTCGTCGGGGTGAAATTGAACCAGGCATTTGATGATCTGCTCCTGCGGCCAGGCAATCAGGTTGCTGCCGATGGAGCGCCCGTGCTCGAACGCCAGCGGCCGCGAGCCCTGCACTTCCACCGGCCGCGCCACCCACCAGCCACGCCCGGTGGCCGCGTTGAGGGAGTCCTGGCCAAAGCGCTGGTCGGCCAGCAAACCGACATCGGCGGCGATACCCTGGCGTTGCAGGTCGACCTCGACCCGCTGCACAGCCTGGATGAACAGTTGCTTGAGCTCGCTGATACTGTCGAGGCCACGCCCGCCGCGCTGAGCCAGTTCCACCAGTTGCCAGCGATGGTCGAAGGCGAAGATGAACAACTGCTTCCAGGCCCTGCGCGGCACGCTCACCTGATGCAGCCGTTGCAGCGCGGCATCCTGGTCCGGTCGGGTGATGGGCACCGGGCTGTTGAACAAATAGTCGAGTTCGGCCCGGGTCGGCATCGCCGGAGCGCAGGCATGGCGCGAAACCACCAGGCCACCGCAGGCATTGGCCAACTGGCAGCAGCGCTCATCGTCGGCGTCCTCCAGCCAACCGGCGAGGAACCCGGACATGAACGCATCACCGGCACCCAGCACATTCAAGACTTCGACCCTAACGCCCGGGTAAATGGCGCCGTCTTCCAATCGGTTCGGGATGTCACCGTGGATCACCGTGCATCCTTGTGGGCCGAGCTTGACCACCAGGGTTGCCGCCGTCAGCGCGCGCACCGTACGCAGCGCGGCCAGCAGGTCCTCGCTGCCGCCAGCGATGAGGAATTCTTCCTCGGTGCCGACGATCAGGTCGAAACGCGCCAGGATGCCTTGCACGTGCTGGCTGACCTTGCGGTCGGCAACGAAACGGGTTTCACCGTCGGCCTTGCTCGCCAGGCCCCAGAGGACCGGGCGGTAATCGATGTCGAGAACGCATTTGACGTTGTGTTTTCGGGCATGGTCCAGCGCCTGGATGCTCGCGTTGTAGACGCCTTCGGTAGAGAAATGAGTGCCGGTGATCAGCAGCGCCTTGCTGGAAGCGATAAAGGTTTCGTCGATGTCTTCGGCCCGCAGCGCCATGTCCGCGCAGTTTTCCCGGTAGAACACCAGGGGAAAGGTCTCGCGATCCTTGATACCCAGCAAGACCATGGCGGTCAGGCGCTCGGCATCGACCTTGATGCCGCTGACGTCACAGCCTTCCCGGGCGAGGGACTGCACCAGGAAACGCCCCATGTGATCGTCGCCTACACGGCTCAACATCGCCGATTTCAGCCCCAGGCGGGCCGTACCGAAGGCGATGTTGGCCGACGATCCACCCAGGTACTTGGCAAAACTGCTGACATCTTCCAGCCGCGCGCCGACCTGCTGCGCATAGAGATCGACGCCCAGGCGTCCCAGGCAGATGACATCCAATTGACGCCCACTGGCAAAACGAGTCTGGCCCATGCTGGCTCCTGTTATTTTTATCAGCCTGCGCTTGCCGTCGGAACCGACGCCAACGCTTTGGTGAATGCAGACTAAAACGAGCAAGCGCCAAGAATCAATATTTTTTCCATATATTTTTATCATGGAATATTTTTTCCAATATGCTATTGCTCAACCGGGCCAGACGCGGTGCATCGTTTCAGCAGGCGCGACAACTTCGTTCACCCATGATTTTCCTCCCGCCTACGCTGTAGACTGCGACCAGCCAACCTATTGTCGAGGATCGGCCCGTTTTTCAGGGGCGTCCTATAAGAACAAGCCAGAAGGATTTCCTATGACCCGCCCCGATCTGCAGGCGCCGTCCGAGAGCGCGTCCGAAGCCGCCCTCCCCAGCCCACCGATCAACGCCGAGCGGCTGTTGCAACTGATCACCGAGGAATACGAAGGCCTGCCGCGCCAGCTCAAGCGCATTGCCAGCTATATGAGCCAGCAAAGCGACCGGATCATGGTTGATCGCATCAGCGACATCGCCCGGGAATGTGAAGTGCATCCCTCGGCCATCGTGCGCTTCTCCCAGCGCTTCGGCTTCAGCGGGTTCAGCGAAATGCAGGCTTTGTTCCGCGAGGCGTACACCCACAAAACCACGCCGGTACAGAACTACCAGCAACGCATTCGCAGCATGATCGCCAACAAATCCCAGAAGGCCAGTGCCGGCGACCTGGCCCGGGAATGCGTCAACGCGACCCTATCGGGTATCGAACGCCTGGGGCTGGAGCTCGAAGACGAGGCGTTCGAAAAAGCCGTGGACCTGGTGGTGAATGCCGACAACATCTATGTGGTCGGTGTGCGGCGTTCATTCGCGGTGGCCGATTACCTGGTCTACAACCTGCAGCACACCAACAAGCGCATTCACCTGGTCTCCGGCCTGGGCGGCAGTTATCGCGAGCAGATGCGCAGCGTGCGGGCCAACGACCTGGTGATTGCCATCAGCTTTACGCCTTACGGCAAGGAAACCCAGCACTGCCTACGCATTGCCCAGCATCACCAGGCGAAGACACTGATCATCACCGACAGCAACTTATCGCCGCTGGCCAAGCGGGCCAACGCGGTGTTGCTGGTCAACGAAGGCAGCTCGTTCGCGTTCCGCTCGTTGAGCGCCACGTTGTGCCTGTGCCAAGCGCTGTTCATCGCCGTGGCCTACCGACTCGAACTCAAAGTCGATGAAATCCATGAACAGGTCGGCTTCGAGGATTGATACCCGACCTGCCAAACCGCTGAAGGAGAAGCCATGAAACTGATCGGCATGTTGGACTCGCCCTACGTGCGACGCGTCGCCATTTCCGCCAAATGCCTAGGGATTGCCCTGGAACACGAATCGGTGTCGGTGTTCCGGCAATTCGAGCATTTCCAGAGCATCAACCCGGTGGTCAAGGCCCCCACGCTGGTGATGGATGATGCCTCGGTGTTGATGGATTCCACCTTGATCATCGATTACCTGGAGGCACTGGCCGGCCCGGCGAACAGCCTGATGCCGTCCGATCCAGCCCAACGATTGCGCTCCTTGCAATTGGTCGGGCTGGCGCTGGCGGCGTGCGAAAAGTCGGTGCAGATCTATTACGAACGCACCCTGCGACCGGCGGATATCCAACATGCTCCGTGGCTGTCACGAATTTCGGGCCAGTTGCTGGCCGCCTACGGTGAGCTGGAGCAAGCCCTGGCAAAACAACCGCTGCCCACCGATGGTTCCATCGATCAGGCCGGCATCACCGTCGCCGTGGCGTGGACCTTCACCAACCTGTTGGTGGCGGATCAAGTACAGGGCAAGTCCTTCCCGCAGATCAGCGCATTCACCGCCTATGCCGAAGGGTTGGAAGCCTTTGTCAGCACGCCGGTGGAATGACGGCTGGATACATGCCTTTGTGGGAGCGAGCAAGCTCGCTCCCACAGGGTTCAGGCCGGTTCCATTTTTCTAGGCTCTGGAGTCGGCGCTACCTCGAAGCGGTCGGCCAGGAATGGCGTGATGTCCAGTGGCAGCGGCTCCTGGTTCACCAGTTTGTCCAGCAGCACGCCGGTGATGGCCGAGGTCAGGATACCGGTGCGAAAGTGCCCGCAGGCGTTGAGGTAGCCCTCGACACCGCGCATCGGCCCCAGGATCGGTAGCTCATCGGGTGAGCCTGGACGCAGGCCGGCCCAGGTGCGCTTCAGGTTGATGTCGGCCAGTTGCGGGATACAGCGCACGGCACCCTGTACCAGCCCTTCGATCTCCGGGTAGGTGGTGGTCACGTCGAACCCTTTGTCCTCCGTGGTGCTGCCGATGAGGATTTCGCCGTTGTCTTTCTGCGCCACGTAGCAGTCGCTGGTGGTCAGGCAGCCATTGAGGATTTTGGGCATGCGCTCGGTCAAGAGGATCTGGCCCTTGACTGGCTTGACCGGGATCCGCACGCCCGTTGCCTGCTCGCTCAGGTCCGCCGCCCAGGCGCCGGCGGCGTTGATCAAGGTCTGGCAAGTGAATGTACCGGCCTCGGCGGTCTTCACGCCGGTGACCCGCGTCCCGCTTCGCAACACGTCAGTCACGTTGGTGTTGAAGAACAGGTCGACACCGTTCTGCCGCGCGCCCTCGGTGTAGGCGTCTGCCAGGCGGAATGGGCTGACCTGATGGTCGCACAGGAACTCCAGGGCACCCCGGGCCTCGTAGCTGACGTTCGGCTCGGTCTCGCGCAATGCCGCCTGGTCGAGCCAGCGCACCTGATCGGCCAGATGAGGAATGCAGGCGACAATATGCTCGGCATACAACCGATCTTCATCGTCGTAGATCACGAACTTGAGCCCGGTCCGTTCGAACTTGAAATCCATGCCATGACGATCGAACAGTTCCCGGTGCAATTGCGGGTACATCGCGTTGGACTGCAAGGCGAATTCGAAAAACGAGTCGGGCAGGATGTGCGGCGTGCTGGCATCCACCGCCACGGCGGCGCCCTGGGCCTGGCGCTTGCGATTGGCTGACATCATCCTGAAGAAAATCACCCCGCAACCCAGGCCCACCGATTCGCCAATGGCCCAGAGGCCACCCGCCGAGGCGCGGGTGGCGTTGCCTGGACGCTTGGCGTCGATCAAGGCGATCTTCAGATGGTTGCGCTTGGACAGCTGGTAAGCGCAGGAGGCGCCGATCACGCCGCCACCGGCAATCACAACATCGTAATGCCTAATCATGGGAAACGGCCTCCGTGCCGAGGTACTGGAACGCTGAAAAAGGAACAGGATCTATGGGGAAACGTGGCCGCAGCCACCCTACATCAGCGCGCCCGGTGGCCTCGCGCAACCGGTCGCTGCAATAACCGACGCACATGCGCCCCTGGCAGTCGCCCATGCTCACGCGGGTGCGCATCTTCAGGCTGGCCATGTCTTGCACGCCCTGCGCCAGGGCCCGGTCGATGTCGGCGCGGGTGGCATGTTCGCAGCGGCAGATCACCGTGTCGGCGGCAGGCAGCGCCGTTTGGCCCGCCCCACGCTGGGTGTAGCGATCGACCGCGGCGCGAAAACGAATGATGCGGTCCAGTTGTGCCTGGTACCGCTCGCGACGCCCGAGGGCTGCCGCCTCATCCAGGACGTTGCGTTGCACCAGCACCGACAGCGCCGCGATGCGCCCGCTCAGCATGGCTGCCTCTCCCCCGCGAATCCCGCCCATGTCGCCCGCCAGATGGACATGCGCCTCGCTGCCCCGTTGCCAGGCATCGGACTCGGCACGCAGATAGCCGTCGTCGCTGAAACCATGTTCCAGGCCCATCTGCTGGCTCAGCTGGGTGCGCGGGATAAACCCGTAGCCGACGGCCAACGTCTGGGCCGGCACCTGTTCGGCGCGCGCAAGGTCCGGTTCCCAATTTACGGAGTACGGCGCTACGGTCACGGCGCTCAACTCGCCCTCGCCTTCGGCACGCACCACGCCCCAGCCATAGCGCACGGGAATGCGATGGCGCTTGAGGTACGCGAGCATGCCCAGGCCGTCGAGGAACAGTTGCGGCTTGTTCAGCAGCGCTAGGCTTTCCTTGGCGATCCTGCCGAACGCACACGCCTCATAGACACCCGCCACGGTGACGCCCGAGGCGTGAAGCTGACAGGCCACCAATGGCAATAACGGGCCCGTCCCGGCGATCACCACCGGGCTAGGCGGCTTGACCACGCCGCTCTTGATCTGCAGCTGCAAGCCGCCAAGCATCATCACGCCCGGGAGGGTCCAGCCAGGGAACGGTACGCTGCGTTCATGGCACCCCGCTGCCAGGATCAACTGCGAATAGGCAACCGACCGCAAGCGCTCGTGCGCATCGAGCAGCGTCAGCGCCCGGAATCCCTCCGCCCCGATGACACGGCAGCCCAATTGCACGTCGATCAGGTCGGCGTGGCGCTGGAAGTCCCCGTGGAGCTTCTCCAACGCTTCGCTGTAGCGGGCCCCCAGGTAATCCAGGCATACGCCATCGCGCAAGGGGCCGCGATAAACCACGCCACCGAGGCGCGGCGCCTCTTCGAGCAAGGTGCAGCGCACCCCGTGGGAGGCCAGCTCGGTAGCCGCCGCCATGCCCGCCGGCCCGCCGCCGACGATGACCGGATCGAGGTTCATGGCGCCTCCGTTTCAGCAATGCGGTTGGCCCGGGTCTCGATCTGCATGCCGGGGCGCACGAGAGTCTGGCAGGCGCGGCGCTTATGGCGACCATCGATCTTGACCAGGCAGCAATGGCAAACCCCCATGCCGCAATAGGCGCCACTGATCTGGTCGTGGTCGTTGCGGGCCACCTGCCGGCGACCCAGGGCCTGGATCACGGTAAGCACGGTTTCGCCCTGGGCGGCATTGACAGCCTGTCCGTCCAGGAGCACGGTCATGTCAGCCTCGAGCGGCTGGATATCGTATTGTCGGTGTATGAGGTCTTGAGGTTGCATCATGCAGCTCTTCCTTGAAGGTTCAGTCGGTCTTGGCTCCTTGCGGCACGCCACCACCCGCCTTGCGGCGATGCCCATCGGCGACTGCGCGCCAAAACAGGGCAACAGGCGCAGCATGCTGGTGCGCGGCGCAATGATGTTAGGGATTATTTGTGACGAAGTGTTGATCCAGGCCAATCAATGCGCACGTCCGCGCCCATGAACTTTTTTTCAGAAAGCCGACAGGTATTCTTTGGCAGAATGCTGCGCAGTCGCTCCAATTACTCACCCGGTACTGACCATGAACCGCATCCTGACCATCGAAGACGACGCCGTGACCGCTCGGGAAATTGTCGCCGAACTGACCCGCAACGGCCTGGACGTCGACTGGGTCGACAATGGCCGCGAAGGCTTGGAGCGCGCGGTCAGCGGTGACTACGACCTGATCACCCTCGACCGCATGCTCCCCGAACTGGACGGCCTGGTGATTGTCACCACGCTACGGACCATGGGCGTGGCCACGCCGATTCTGATGATCAGCGCCCTGTCCGATGTCGACGAACGCGTCCGCGGCCTGCGCGCCGGTGGCGACGATTACCTGACCAAGCCGTTCGCCACCGATGAAATGGCCGCCCGGGTCGAGGTGTTGCTGCGCCGCAACAACGGTGCCCGTGAACCCGAGACCGCGCTGCGGGTGGCGGACCTGGAGCTGAACCTGATCAGCCGCGAAGCCAGCCGCAACGGGCAACTGCTCAGCCTCTTGCCCACCGAATACAAACTGCTGGAATTCCTGATGCGCAACAGCGGCCAGATCCTGTCGCGCATGATGATTTTCGAAGAGGTCTGGGGGTATCACTTCGACCCCGGCACCAACCTGATCGACGTCCACATCGGTCGCCTGCGCAAAAAAATCGACCCGCCGGGCCTGGAGCCGCTGATTCGCACGGTACGAGGGTCCGGCTATGTCATTGCTGAACCCCGCTAAGGGCTGGCGATCCTCCAGCAGCCGCCTGCTGGCGCTCTACAGCGCGCTGTTCGTGATCTGGAGCGCCATCCTGATGGGGGTGATGTATTACGAAGTGTTTGGCTACCTCGACAGCCTCGCCAAACATTCCCTGATGCAACGCCAGCACCTGTTCGCGCGCATCCACGGCGACCAGCTGGAGGACGCGCTGATGGCCAGCCTGACGTTGGACGAACGCGGCGTCGACGCCTACGGCCTGTTCGATCCGCAGTTGCGCCATCTGAGCGGACCGATCCAACGCATCCCCGCCGATCTGCCGCTCGATGGCAAGATCCATATGCTCGGCGGTTGCGTCGATTCCGACGACCCGGGCGTGCCGTCCGACAGTTGCGACGCGATAGCGACCCGGACCCAGGATGGTCGCTGGCTGGTGCTGGCGCGGGACAACGGCTCGTTGTTCGCCGTGACACGCATCATTTCACACGCGCTGTTCTGGGGCGTATCGCTGACGATCCTGCCGGGCATCTTCGGCTGGCACCTGCTGCGGCGCCGGCCGTTGCGGCGGATTCGCAAGCTGCAAGCCAGCGCCGAAGCCATCGTCGCCGGTGACCTGACCCATCGCCTGCCGCTGTCGAGCCGCCGCGATGAACTGGACATGCTGGCGGCCATCGTCAATGCCATGCTCGACCGCATCGAACGGCTGATGAACGAGGTCAAGGGCGTCTGCGACAACATCGCCCATGACTTGCGCACGCCACTGACCCGCCTGCGGGCCCAGCTCTATCGCATCCAGCAGGAAGCGGCGGACGGCTCGCCCGAAGCCTTGCAGATGGATCAGGTGATCGCCGAGACGGATACGCTGATGGCGCGGTTTCGCGGGCTGTTGCGGATATCGGAGTTGGAGGACCAGCAGCGTCGCTCCGGCTTCATGCGCCTCGATCCCTTGCAGTTATTGCAAGAACTGCACGATTTCTACCTGCCCCTCGCCGAAGAGCGCGAGCTGGTTTTCAAGCTGGAGGTGCCCGCCAGCCTGCCCCTGCTCAACGGCGACCGGGCGTTGCTGTTCGAGGCCGTGTCGAACCTGCTGAGCAATTCCATCAAATTCACCCCACCGGGCGGTGAGGTGATCCTGCGCGGCGTCGACCAGGGCGATAGCACCCGCATCGAAGTGCTCGACTCCGGCCCTGGCATCCCGGAGGCAGAGCGCAAGGCGGTGTTTCGCCGTTTCTACCGCGCCGAGGGCAGCAGCCAGCACGGCGGATTCGGCCTTGGCCTGTCCATTGTCGCGGCGATTGTCAATTTGCACGGATTTACCCTGGAAGTGGATCGCAGCGAGTCGGGCGGCGCCCGGCTGGTGCTCGATTGCCGGGCGACATTGCTCTGATTCGTTGGCCCGTGGCGAGGGAGCGCGTCTTAGCGGACCAGGAAATCAGGCAGGATCACTGCGGTGCAACGGCGTGTTCTGCAGTTCGTAGCGCAGCTCGTCAATCAGCTTTTCCAGGCCCTCTTCAGAGCGGATGCTCTCGACGCTCATGCCGCTCACCACCAGGTCGACCTCGCCGCTTTCCTGGTGATACAGACGAATAGTCAGCGTGCCATCGCCATTGAGGTTGCATGCGCAGGACAGCGGAGCAAAACTTTTTTCGAGGCGGGCGCGAAGCGGAGCAAGATGGGTCATCGTTCGCACCTCAGCTTCGAAGTCGCAAATGACCGTTGGACACACCCGGCCTCCTGGCTCCCGCAGACTTCCTGTCGATCTCGCACTTGAAGGGCTTGTTGCGCATTGTGGCGTATTCCTTGACTGTTTCGTGGGGGACGCGACATCAACAGCTATGCCGCACCCTCTCAGCCTAAGGAAGGAGGCGCCCGCGAAGAACCCGAATTTGCACTAGCACGGCAGGTGCATATGCACTGGCTACTATGGTGCCTTCATCCGCCATTCATTTGCGTACAACCCCCGCTCCCGCGCCCAGACAATCGCTTCGCTGCGGCTATGCACGTCCAGTTTGGAATACAGCGTAGCCACGTGATTGCGCACGGTGTTTGGCGCGAGCTTGAGCCGCGCGGCGATTTCCTTGTCCGCCAGGCCTTCGCAGATCAGGCCAAGCACATCGCGTTCCCGGGCCGTCAGCTCGGTGAACGATGTCGTGGGGCTTTGCGCGTTGATACTTTTCACATTGGCGAGTTTTTCGATCAAGGTCCGACTGAACCACGAGGCGTCCTTCATCACTTCCTCGATGGCCGCCACCAGTTCCAACTCCGAACGCTTGCGTTCGGTGATGTTCATCAGCACCAGCAAATAGCAGGGTTTGTCCTGGATGACCACAGTGTCGGCCGCCACTTCGCAGTCGATCTGTTCGCCCCCCTTTCTGTGAACCTTGATGTCGACGCCGGACACAGTGGCGGTCTTTTCCAACCGCGCAAAAAGCGTCGCGCCTGCGTCCTTTTCGAGAAAACCGATTTCCTCGACGGTCTTGCCCAACAACTCTTCGCTGGCATAACCGGTCGCCTGGAGGAAGGCTTCGTTGATTTCCAGCAATTGCTGCTCAGCGCTACAGATCAGCGTTGGCACCGGCGACAGGCGGAATGACTTGGCAAAGCGCTCCTCGCTTTGACGCAGCGCCGTCTCGGCCTTGCGCCGGGGCTCCATGTCCATGAAGGAGAACAGCATGCAGTCTTCATCGTGCAGGTCCAGGGGCTGGCCGGCGACGATCACTTGCTTGCTGCTACCGTCCGGCAAACGCATTTCGGCCTGCATCTGCGGAATGGTCGCACCCTGGCCCAGGCGCTCGATGGCCAGGTCACGCTTCTCGGCCGCTTCGAGCACATCCAACTCATACACCGAACGGCCGATCACCTGCTCGCGGCTGTAGCCGGTCATTTCCAGGAAGCCCGCGTTGACCTTGATATAGCGCAGGTCGCTGAGGCGGCAGATCACCGCAGGCGCCGGATTGGCACCAAAGGTTCTCTCGAACCGTTGCTCAGCGCTGGCCCATTCAGTGGCATCGCTGAGAATCAGCACCAGGTATTCCGGCTCGCCGGCACGGTCACTCAGGACCATGCTGCGGATGCGGTGAACCCAGGTCCGATCCGGGTCGGCGTCTGGCGTGACTTCCACCAGCACATCGCTGAATTCATCGCCACGAGCGACGCGGGCGATGGGGTAATTGTCTTCGGGCAACGAATGGTTATTGCGATAGCGCAGGTGGAAACGCTTGGCGTATTGCTTGGCATTGGCGCCCAACTCGCCGAGCTCCGTGACGCCGTGCATGGTCAGGGCGGCTTCATTGGCCCAGGCAATGGTCTGGTCGACCTCGACCAGTATCACGCCGTCAGACAATCCGGCGATGATTTGCAGCAATTGGCGGCGATTGGTATCGGTGTTCGGGACGTCCTGATTCATTGGGTCTCCATGGGTCGTGACGTTCAGGCATGGATGCGTTGAAGGTTACGACCACATGGGCTTGCGATAGTGCGCCAGGCCCTCAAAGCCCCGCGGCGATAGCCTTGCCGACGTCCTGGGTCGAGGCTTGTCCGCCCAGGTCCGGGGTTATCGGCCCGTGTGCGATCACCTGCTCGATGGCCCGCAGGATCCCGTCATGGGCCGCGCGATAACGCTCATCGCCGTTGCCAAGGAAATCCAGCATCAACGCTGCCGACCAGATCATCGCGATCGGGTTGGCAATGTTTTGCCCATAGATATCCGGCGCCGAGCCGTGCACCGGTTCGAACAGCGAGGGAAAGCGCCGCTGCGGATCCAGGTTCGCCGACGGCGCGATGCCGATAGTGCCGGCGCAGGCGGGGCCGAGGTCGGAAAGGATGTCGCCGAACAGGTTCGAGGCGACCACCACATCGAAGCGGTCTGGTTGCAGGACGAAACGGGCGCACAGGATGTCGATGTGCTGTTTGTCCCATGTCACCTCGGGGTATTGCTCGGCCATCAAGGCCGTGCGTTCGTCCCAGTACGGCATGCTGATGGAAATCCCGTTGGACTTGGTCGCGGCCGTCAGGCGCTTGCGCGGTCGGGATTGGGCCAGGTCGAAGGCGAACTTGAGAATCCGGTCGACGCCTCGGCGAGTGAACACCGATTCCTGCAGGACGAATTCATGCTCGGTGCCTTCGAACATCTTGCCGCCGACCGAGGAATATTCACCCTCGGTGTTTTCGCGGATTACCACGAAATCGATATCCCCCGCCTCCCGTCCGGCCAGCGGACAGGGCACGCCCGGGAACAGCCGCACCGGGCGGATGTTCACGTACTGGTCGAAATCGCGGCGGAACTTGAGCAACGAGCCCCACAGGGAAATGTGGTCCGGGACCTTGTCCGGCCATCCCACGGCGCCGAAGTAGATCGCGTCGAAGCCCTTGAGTTGCTCGAACCAGTCGACGGGCATCATCTGCCCGTGCTCCAGGTAATAATCGCAGTGAGCCCAATCGAACACTTGGATGTCCAGGTCCAACTGCCATTGCCTGGCGGCCTGCTCCAATACTCGCAGGCCTTCGGGCAATACTTCCTTGCCAATGCCATCGCCGGCAATCGCGGCGATTCTAAAGGGTTTGCTCATCAGTCCTGACTCCCGGTTGTCTGTTCAAACGAAGGCCGCATCACAGCCCACCGATATGGAAAGCTTTCACTTCAAGGTATTCATCCAGGCCGTACTTGCTGCCTTCGCGCCCCAGGCCGGACTGCTTGATGCCACCGAAAGGCGCCACCTCCATAGAGATGATCCCGGTGTTGAGCCCGATCATCCCGAACTCCAACGCCTCGCCAAAATGCCACGAGCGCCGCAGGTCCTGGGTAAAGAAATAGGCACCCAGGCCATAAGGCGTGGCATTGGCCAAGGCCAGTGCCTCGTCCTCCGTCGAAAAGCGCATCAGCGGTGCAACCGGGCCGAAGGTTTCTTCATTGGCAAGCAACATCCCGGCGTGGGCGTCGCCCAGCACCGTCGGCTCGACGAACTGGCTGTCGCCTTGAGGAATGCCGCCACACAGCAGGCGCGCGCCCTGGCTCAGCGCGTCGTCGATATGCCGGGCGACCTTGCTCACCGCAGCAGGATTGATCAATGGGCCGATCATCACGTCGGCTTCGAGCCCATCGCCGATCTTCAGCTTGCGCACTTCCTGCACCAGCCGCTCGGCAAAACGTTCGTAGATGCCTTCCTGCACCAGGATGCGGTTGGCGCAGACGCAGGTCTGGCCGGCGTTGCGAAACTTGCTTTGCATGATGCCGGCCACGGCCTGTTCCAGATCAGCATCGTCGAACACGATGAACGGCGCATTGCCACCGAGCTCCAGGCTCAGGCGCTTGATGTGCTCGGCGCTCTGGCGCATCAACAGGCGGCCGACCGCCGTCGAGCCGGTGAAGGAAATCTTGCGCACCGTCGGGTTGCCGGTCAGCTCTTCGCCGATGCCAGCGGGCATGCCCGTGACCACATTGAAGACCCCGGCCGGAATCCCGACCCGCTCGGCCAGCACGGCGAGCGCCAGGGCGGACAACGGTGTCAGGTCCGACGGCTTGACGATCACCGGGCACCCCGCCGCCAGCGCCGGAGCGCACTTGCGGGTGATCATCGCGTTGGGGAAGTTCCACGGTGTGATGGCGGCGCAGACGCCGACCGGTTGCTTCAGGGTGAGCAGGCGACGGTCGCCGCTGGGGGCCGGAATGGTCTCGCCATAGACCCGACGGGCCTCTTCGGCGAACCATTTGACGAAGCCGGCGCCGTAGCGAATCTCGCCCCTGGCTTCATTCAGTGGCTTGCCCTGTTCATGGGTCATGATCAGCGCGAGGTCTTCGAGGTTGTCCATCATGGCCTGATACCAGCGCTCCAACATCGCCGCCCGCTCCGCCGCCGGACGCGCGCGCCATGCCGCCCAGGCCCCGTCCGCTGCCTCGATGGCGCGTCGGGTTTCGCTGCCTTGCATCGCGGGGACGCGGGCGAGCGTTTGGCCGGTGGCCGGGTTGATGACGTCGAGGGTGGCGCCATCGTCGGCCCCCACCCACTGCCCGTCGATATAAGCCAGTTCCGCCAGCAGGCTGGGGTCTTTCAGAAGTTGAGTGAGCATGGTCGCGTCCTGTTCCGAGGTAGTTCCAGTCTAAGGAGGTGCCGCGGCGCAGGATGCTGAAAGCGGAGGTTGGGCGGTGTTGGATGCTGAAGTTTTGGGGTGAAGCGGCAGGCTATACCGATAGGACTGCGACTGCTTTGTTCTTGCTTGGTGCGTGGGAACGGGCTTGCTCGCGAAGGCGGCGTATAAGCCCATGAGTGAGTCGGATGTGCTGGGCCCATCGCGAGCAAGCTCGCTCCCACAGGTCTCTTTGGCGCGGCTAAATCTGGGGGGCTTGCGGTGGACGCGGTTTAAACCTTCAAAGCCCCAAGCAACCCAGCCAGGAACCGCTCCCCCGCCTCCATCTGAGCCACCTCGATAAACTCATCCGGCTTATGCGCCTGTTCGATGGAGCCCGGCCCACACACCACCACCGGCACGTCCAGCCGCTGCTTGAACAACCCACCCTCGGTGCCGAAAGAGACCTTCGCAGTCCCCGTATCCGGCTCAGCGAAATGCTTGAGAAACCGCACCGCTTCGACGCTCGGATGCGTATCAAGACCCGGATAGACATTCAGCGTCTCGATCTGGATGTCCGCTACGTTCGAGAGCTTTTTCGCCTCGCGGACGATCACTTCGGCGTGCTCGTGCAGTTGCTCCAGAAACCGATCCAGATCGTCGGCCGGCAGGTTGCGCACTTCGAAGTCCAGCGTACACAGGTTCGGCACGATATTGAGTGCCTTGCCGCCGACGATCTGCCCGACATGCACCGTGCTGTAGGGCACGTCATAGTCGCTGTCCTGGGCGCCCTGCTCCTGCAACTGCCGTTGACTCTGGCGCAACGCCGCGATGAAGTCGCACGCCACGTGGATGGCGTTGACCGAGCGTGGGGCCAGGGATGAGTGCGCTTCCAGGCCTCGACAGTAGGTGCGATACGAACCCTTGCCCTTGTGGCCCAACACGAATTGCATGTTGGTCGGCTCGCCGATCACGCACAGGAACGGCCGCACCGGCGCCAGGTGCAGCACGTCGAGCAGGCGGCGAACGCCCACGCAGCCGATTTCTTCATCATGGGAAATCGCCAATTGCAGCGGCCGGCTCAACGGCTGGTCGGCCGCGTCAAGCATGGCGTCGATCGCCAGGGCGATGAAGCCTTTCATGTCACAGCTACCGCGCCCGTAGACCCGGCCATCGCGCACCGTCGCCTGGAATGCCGGAACGGTCCAGGCCTGCCCCGCCGCCGGCACGACGTCGGTATGGCCGGATAGCAGGACCCCTGGCACCTCACGGGGGCCGGTGCTGGCGAACAGGTTGGCTTTCTTGCCGCTCTCGTCCTTGACGATCAACGATTCGATGCCTTTGCCCGCCAACACATCGCGGACGTATTCGATCAGCGCCATGTTCGATTCCGAGGAAACCGTTTCGAACGCCAACAGGCGCTCGAAAATAGCCAGGACGCGAGGTTTCATGAGGCTTTGCTCCGTTGTTCGGACGGGGTGAACCGGCGGATGGAGAACGGTTCGATCGACGTGCTGGTGGTGCCGGTGCTGATCAGTTCGGCCATGACGTCGCCGACGCCCGGACCGAGTTGGAAACCATGGCCGCTGAAGCCGAAGGCGTAGTACAGGCCGTCGACGTTGCCGCTGGCGCCCATCACCGGCAGGTTATCGGGCAGGTAGCCTTCGATACCGCTCCACACGCGGATGATGTTGAGGTTGCCAATGCCCGGCACCAGGCGCCGCATCTGGTCCAGTTGGTTGAGCAGGCTGCGCGGTTCGACATGGGCGCGGCGGTTGAGCATGTCCGGCTCGCAACGGTAGCCACCGCCGATGATGATGTTGCCCCGTGGAATCTGCCGGAAGTAGATCACTTCTTCGGGAATCTTCGTGTACACCCCGATCACCGTCGGCAAGGCATAGGGCACCGGCTCGGTGACGGCCATTTGCGGACCGTTGGGTGCCAGCGGCACCGGCTCACCGAACTGCCCGGAAAGTTTTTGCCCCCAGGCACCGGCTGTGATCAGCAATTGGGAGGCGCGGAACTGGCGGCCATCGGTCGTGGTGACGCTGAATTCGCCATTGGCCTTGTACACCTCGGCGACTTCCGTGCGTTCTTCGATGCGGGCACCGAGGCGCCGCGCCGCCCGGGCAAATGCCGGTGCTGCGAGACGCGGGTTGGCGTGACCGTCATGGGGGGCGTACGAGCCGCCCTTGACGTCCTTGCCCAGGAACGGAAAGCGCCCGTGCAGTTCACTGCCCCGATAAATCTGCAGTTCCAGTTGCCGGGCTTCGGGGGCATCGGCGTAGGCTTGCAGCTCCTCGATTTCCTCTTCCCGGTAACACACGCGCATGTGTCCGCTGGGAATGAATTCCAGGTCCTCGCCGATCAGTTCCGGCAGGCGTTTCCACAGCGCCCAGGAACGGTTCGCCAATTCCAGCTGCCCGAGAAAACGGCCCTGGCGTCGCACGTTGCCAAAGTTGACGCCGCTGGCATATTGGCCGATCTGGTCGCGCTCCAGCAGGATCACCGACCGGCCCCGCTGGCGCAGGAAAAACGCCGACGCCGCGCCCATGAAACCACCACCGACGATCAATACATCGGCCTTTTCAACGGTCATGGCGTGACCTCCTGAGTCAGCATGGAAAGCGGTTTGACCGGTGCCTGTCCGCGCTGGCGTCCGACTTCTTGCACCGGCACGCCCGCCGCCGCGGCAATCACCTCGGCCCCGGCCTGGGAGCAATAGCGACCCTGGCAGCGACCCATGCCGACCCGGCTGAAAGCCTTGGCCCGATTGACTTCACAGGCCCCCTTCTCGCTGACGGTACGCCGCAGCTCACCGGCGCTGATCATTTCGCAGCGGCAGACGATGGCTTCGTCCGGCAAGGCCTTGGCTTGCGCGGCCGGCCAGGGAAACGCCTGGGCGAGGCCGAGGCGGAACTCGTCCATCACCTTCAACGCCCCGCGCTGTTCGGCCAATCGGGCCGCATCCACCGGTTGCTGCAAGTCATTCAGTAGCGCCATGGCCACCAGCCGCCCGGCATGCTCGGCGCCGTCGGCACCCCGGATTCGCGAGCCGTCCCCCGCCGCATAGATGCCACTGACCGACGTCCGGCCTTCTTCGTCGGTGTCCAGCAGCCATTGCCCGGAAGCCTCGTCGAAGCGCAGGCGGCAGCCCGCCAGGTCGGCCAGCTGGGTTTCGGGACGCAGGTGATACCCCAACGCCACCGCGTCGCAATCCACCGTCAGTTCCTGGCCGTCTGCGCGACGTACCCGAACGCCGCTCACTCCGGCGGTCGCTTCGCCGAGCACTTGCAGCGGCGAAATACCCAGGTGTACCGCAACCTTCGCCCGGTACAGCTGCGCCAGCAGTTTCATGCCCGTGAACAGCAGGCCAGGACGCGCCATGAGCTTGGGCAAGGCCAGGATGCGCTTGACCAATGGCGAGGTGTCCAGCACCGCCGCGACCTGGGCGCCAGCCTTCACGTATTGGCTGGCCACCAGGTACAGCAACGGCCCGCTGCCCATGAACACCACCCGGTGCCCAATGGACACCGCCTGAGCCTTCAAGGCAATCTGCGCCCCACCGAGGCTATAGGTGCCGCCCAACTGCCAGCCCTCGACCGGCATCAAGCGGTCGGTGGCACCGGTACAGAGGATCAGTGCGTCAAAATCCACTGTCGTATGGCGACCCTGGCTGACGCAGCTCAATTGACCCGGCGTCAGGTTCCACGCCAGCGTATCCGGACGATAGTCGAGGTTGGGGCGCAGGCGATCGAAGCTTTCGTGCAAATCACGGGCCTTGGCCGCTTCGGTGCCGTACAGCGTCCCGTAGTCCCGGATGAACCCTTCGGGCTGGCGCCGGTAGATCTGCCCGCCGTCGCGACGGTTTTCGTCGATCAGGATCGGCCTGAACCCCGCCGCGACCAACGTCTGGGCACAGCGTACGCCGGCTGGTCCGGCGCCGACGATGACTATCCGCGCAGTGGCCATATCGCCTCCGGTTGCGTGGTGATGATATCCAGCCCTTCGCGGACTTCGTTGGAGCAGGCGCGCAAGCGTTCGCCGCTGCGGGTCCAGACCCAGCAATCCTGGCAGGCGCCCATCAGGCAAAAGCCGGCGCGGCTGCCGGGATCGAATTCCGACTGGCGCAACGCTGGGCCGTGGGTCAGCAAGGCGACCATCAACGTATCGCCCTGCAACGCCGTGATGGGCACGCCATCGACCCTCAGGTTGACGACGGGTCGACCCTGTTCGGCCAACCTCACGAAACGCGCGTTCATGCGTAGGCTCCCACGATCATGCTGTTTGAATCCCGCTGGCTTTTCAGCAGTTCGCCGCTGTCGTGGTGACAGAGCACCTCGCTGCCGCCATCGATGATGCGCCGGGGTGGCGCGATATGGTTGCACACCCCATCGACCCGTACCGGGCAGCGACCGAGGAATGTGCACAGATCCGGTTCATTGGCCGTTGGCCCCAACGCCGGCAACGTACCGCAAGTCGTCGCGCCGCAGGTTTCCAGCCAGCCCTGGCGCAGCTCTGGCACCGAATGGATCAGCAGGTCCGTGTAGGGATGAAACGGTGCCTGGGCGAACGATTGCCGAGACCCCGACTGGACCTTGTGGCCGCTGTACATCACCACGATGTCGTCGCACAGCGCTCGCACGGTGGAGATGTCGTGGCTGATGAACAGGTACGACACGCCCAGTTGTTGGCGCAGGTCGCGCAGCAGTTCAAGGATCGCCGCGCCGACCACGGTATCGAGGGCCGACGTCACTTCATCGCAGAGGATCAGGTCCGGCTTGGCCGCCAGCGCCCGGGCCAGGTTGACCCGCTGTTTCTGACCGCCGGACAGCTCGCTCGGACGTCGCTCGGCCAAGTCCCGGGGCAAACGGACCAGGTCGAGCAACTCGCCGATGCGCTCGCGCAGGGCCGCGCCCTTGAGGCCGAAATACATCTTCAACGGCCGGCTCAGGATGGCGCTGATGCTGTGCATGGGGTTAAGGGCGGTGTCGGCGTTCTGGAAAACCATCTGGATGCGGCGGAACTGGTCAGCAGTGCGTTCCTGCAAGCTACCGCCCAATGGCTGGCCGTCGAAGGTCAACCCGCCAAGGGCCGGAGGCAGCAACCCCGCCACCACCCGGGCCAAGGTCGATTTACCTGAACCGGACTCACCGATCACCCCGATGGCCTGGCCCCGGCGCACGGTGAGGTCGATGTCCTCCAGCACGCGAATCGCCGGCATGCCTTGCGGGTTCTTGTTGCCGTAGCCGGCGGTCAGCCCCCGGATGGTCAACAGCGGAGCGTCCTCCGCGAGGCCGCAGGGCGGACGGATCGTTGTGTCCGGACGCGCCGCCGCCAGCAGGCTTCGGGTATAGGCATGGGCGGGCCCCTTGAGCAACGGCGCGGTCGCGCTCTGCTCGAATATCTCGCCGCCGTTGAGTACTACGATCTGGTCGGCCATCTGCGCGACGACAGCCAAGTCATGGGACACGTACACCGCCGTCGCGCCCCGCTCGCGCACCACGCGTTTGAAAGCGCGCAGCACATCGATCTGGGTCGTCACATCCAGGGCGGTGGTGGGCTCATCGAGCACCACCAGCAGCGGATCGCTGATCAGCGCCATTGCCGCCATGACCCGTTGCAATTGCCCGCCGGAGACTTGATGGGGATACCGCTGACCGATGCGCTCGGGGTTCGGCAACGCCAGGTCACGGAAAAGTTCGATGGCCTTGGCTTCGAGCACCGCCCGGCTGCCCAGGCCATGGATCAGCGCGCCCTCGACCACCTGGTCGATGAGCTTTTTCGCTGGGTTGAATGCCGCCGCGGCGCTTTGGGCAATGTACGAGACGCGATTGCCGCGCAAGCCTTGCAGCTCGCCTTCGCTCAAGGCCAGCATGTCGTGCTCGCCGATGCGCACCACGCCACCGGCCAGGCGACAGCCGCGTCGGGCATAACCCAGAAGCGCCAGGGCAATGGTGGTCTTGCCGGAGCCGGACTCGCCGATCAATGCGAGCACTTCGCCTTTTGCCAGAGAAAAACTGACGCCCTTGACGATCTCCACCTCGCCGCGTTCGCCACAGGCGACTACCCGCAGGTTTTCGACTCGAATCAATTCGCTCATTTCAATGACCTCCCGTGCGTCGATTGCGCCGCGAAGACAGGCGATCGATAAACAGATTCACGCCGATCGTCAGGGTGCCAATGGCCAGGGCCGGAATCACGATGGCTGGCGCGCCCTGGTTGAGACCGCCGATGTTCTCGCGCACCAGGGAGCCCAGGTCTGCGTCCGGCGGCTGCACGCCCAGGCCGAGAAAGCTCATGCCACTGAGCAGCAGCACGATAAAGCCAAAGCGCAACCCCAAGTCGGCCAGCACCGGGTTGAGCATGTTCGGCAGGATCTCCACACAAGCGATGTACAACCTGCGCTCGCCACGGGTACGGGCCACCTGCACGTACTCCAAAGCCTCGATATTCACGGCCATGCTGCGGGCGATCCGGAATGCGCCCGGCGTGAAGCTCAGCACCGCCGTGCAGATCAACAAGGTCACCGAGGAGCCGAAGGCCGAAACCATGATCAACGCAAGCATCTTGCTCGGGATAGAAATGAAGGCGTCCATCAGGCGGCTGATCAGCTCGTCCAGCCACTTCGGCGAGACCACTGACAACAACGCACAAGTGGTTCCCAAGCCGCTCGCCAGGACCGCCGCGACCAAGGCCAGGCCGACGGTGAACCTTGCGCCCACCATGATCCGGCTGAGCATGTCGCGGCCCAGGTAGTCGGTGCCCAGCGGGTACGCCGCGCTGAAGCTGTCGAAGACGTTGTCGGACACCACTTCGCCCACCGGGTGCGGCGCCAGCCAAGGTCCGAAAATGGCCACCAGCAACCAGATGACGCACATGGCGGCGCCGAGCAGGCCGAGCCAGGAGGCGCCGTTGGGAACCTTGCCATAGGCCAGTTCGGGCGCAGCAGGCGGGGACTTCGCAATGAGATTGTTCATTGGTTTCTCAGCCTCGGGTTGGACAGGATTGCGCACAGGTCGGCAATCAACACCAGCATCAGGTACGCCGTGCAAAACAGCATCGTGCAGGCCTGGACCAATGCCATGTCGCGGTTCGTCACGGCATCGACCATGAGGCTGGCGATGCCGGGATAGTTGAAGATCGTCTCGACGATCACCACGCCACCCAGCAGGTAGGACAAGCTCAAGGCGATGGCATTAGCGATCGGCCCGATGGCATTGGGCAAGGCGTGGCGCAAGACCACCCGCACCGGACTCACGCCTTTGAGGCGAGCCATCTCAACGTAGGGGCTGTCGAGCTGATCGATCACCGCCGCCCGGGTCATGCGCGCCATCTGCGCAACGATCACGCAGCACAGCGTCATGACCGGCAAGGCATAGGTGCGCATGAATTGCAGCGGCGAGGTGATTTCGCTGGAGTAGGACAGCGCCGACAGCCAGCCCAGGTTGACCGCGAAGATCAACACGGCCAGCGTCGCCACCAGGAACTCCGGCACCGCCACCATCGTCAGCGTGAAGAAACTCAGGACGCTGTCGATGCGCCCCCCTCGGCCCATCGCCGAGCCGATTCCGAGGATCAGCGCCACCGGCACCGATACCAGCGCCGTGGCGGCCGCGAGCATCAAGGTGTTGGGCACTCGTCCGGCCATCAGCTCGCTGACCGGCACGGCATTGGAAATCGATACGCCGAGGTCGCCGCTGAGCAGGCTGGTCAGCCAGTGCAGGTAGCGCAATGCGCCTGGCTGGTCGAGGCCCATCTTCACCCGCAGGGCCGCCACTTGTTCAGGCGTCGCGAACTGTCCAAGGGACTGTTGCGCCGCGTCTCCCGGCAATACCGCCGTGATGGCGAACACCACCATCGAGACGATCAGCAGGGTCACGATCGCGGCGCCGAGGCGCCGGCCGATCAACCACAATGTGTTGCTATTCATCACCCGATCCTCTTGCCATGTCACGGAGCCAGACCACGCTCATCAAGCGTCCAGCCAGACTTGCTCGGAGAACATGTAGCCCATGAAGCCACCCAGCGGATTGGTGCCGTAGCCCTTGACGCGTTGGTCGACGCCATCGATGTTGCTGATGAACACCGGGATGCCGATGCCACTGTGCTCATGCACCAGCGTCTGCATGTCGGCGTACATCTTGCCGCGCTTGGCCTCGTCGGTTTCGCCACGGGCCTGCACCAGCAGTTGGTCGAATTGCGGGTTTTTCCAGCCGGACTCGTTCCACGGCGCCGAGGACTGGAAAAACTGCGAGAACAGCATGTCGGCGTTCGGCCGTGGGTTGACGTTGCCGAAGCTCAGCGGGTGCTTGGCCCAGTGGTTGGACCAGTAGCCGTCGCTCGGCAGCCGATTGACGTTGAGTTTGAGCCCGGCCTCCTTCGCCGACTGCTGCAAGAGCACGGCGACGTCCACCGAACCGGTGGCGGCCGGCGAGCACATCACCGGCATGCTGATGTTTTCCATGCCGGCTTTCTTCAGCAGGAAACGCGCCTTTTCCGGGTCATAGGTGCGTTGCGGCAGGTCGGCGTTGAAGAAGCGCGCGCCCGGCGCAATCGGATGATCGTTGCCGACCCTGGCAAAGCCACGGAAAATCGCCGACTTGACCTGCTCGCGGTCCAGCAACAGTTTCATCGCCTGGGTGAATTCGGGGCTCTGGCCTGGCATCTGGTCCTGACGAATGATCAGGTCCGTGTAGTTGCCCGAGGGCGAATCGACGACACGGTGGCCTGCGCTGTCCTTGATGCGGGTCGTCGAGCGCGGGTTGACCTCGTTGATGATCTGCACATCGCCCGACAGCAGCGCGTTGACCCGCGACGGCTCGTCGCCGATGCCAATGAACTCGATCTCGTCCAGGTAGGGCAAGCCGGGCTTCCAATAATTGGTGTTGCGGGCGCCGATCGAGCGTACTCCCGGCTTGAACTCCTTGACCTTGAACGGACCGGTGCCGACCCCCTGGCTGAAATCCGTGGTGCCCTCGGGCACGATCAGCATGTGGGACACGGCCAGAATCGACGGCAGTTCGGCATTCGGGCCGCTCAAGCGGATCTGCACCTCGTGGGTACCTTTGGCCTTGACCTCCTCGAATTGCGAGGCCAGCGGCAGGACCTTCGAACCGGTGACCGGATCCTTGTGCCGCAGCAGGGAAAACACCACGTCCGCCGCTGTCAGCCCTTTACCGTTGTGGAAGGTGACTTCCTTGCGCAGGGTGATCACCCACAGCGTCGCATCGGTGGTGTCGATGCGTTCGGCCAGCTCCAGTTGCGGCACCATGTGGCTGTCGAAACGGGTCAGGCCGTTGTAGAACATGTAGTGGCGCACGTAGTCGGTGGACGATGAGCCCTTGGCCGGATCCAGGGTATCGGCGGTGGAACTGGTGATGCCCGCCACTCGGATACGTCCGCCGGGCTTGCCCTTGCCTGGGCTCGTGGTGTCATCGGCCCACAACTTGCCGGCGGCGCCGAACAGGCTGCCGGCCCCGGCCGCGGCGACCCCGGCCAGCCCGAGCATTTGCAAGGCGTGGCGGCGCGACATGCCGCGATTGAGCCCTTCGAAAACCCGCAGACTTTCTTCGCCCGTAATCAACTGGCCGTCGATGCTGTTCTTATTGTCAGTCATGTCAGTTCTACCTTCCGCAAGTGATAGGGGCTCGGTTGCGCACGGTCGTCGCAACGGTTGAAACGCCAAACAACGCCTTATGAATCAGTGTAGGTAGTCCTGCAGGCGGTAATACGCGCCTACAAACGGCAGGAACCAGGGCTTGCCGAAGTGCCCGGGAATCGCCGGCCAGTCGAGCTCGCGCCAAGGGTTGGCTTCGACCTTGCCGGCCATGACGTCGGCCATGACCTGGCCCATGTGCACCGACATCTGCACGCCGTGGCCGCTGTAGCCCATGGAGTGGTAGATGCCGCCATGCTGGCCGGCGCGGGGCAAGCGGTCAGAGGTCATGTCCACCAGCCCGCCCCAGCAATAGTCGATTTTCACGTCGGCCAACTGCGGGAACATCTGCACCATCGTCGCTTGCAGCACCTTGCCGCTCTTGGCATCGGACACACTGTCGGACATGGCAAACCGCGCACGGCCGCCAAACAGCAAGCGGTTGTCCGGGGTCAGGCGAAAGTAATTGCCGATCATGCGACTGGTGACGTAGGAGCGACGGGCCGGCAGCAAACTGTCGATCAGCGCCTGTGGCAGTACCTCGGTGGCGACCACGAAACTGCCCACCGGGACGATGCGTCGCCGATACCAACCCAGCCCGCCTTGCTGGCACGCACCGGTGGCCAGCAGAATTTGCGAGGCATGCAGCACGCCTTTGTTCGTGTTGACCTGATAGCCGCTGCCGCGGGTCTTCCAGTCCTTCACCTCGACGCCCTGGAAAATCAACGCGCCATGACGGGCGGCCGCCTCGGCCAGGCCGACACCAAAGCGCCCGACATGCATCTGTACGCCATTGCGCTGCAGCAGGCCGCCGTGGAACTGGTCCGAATTGACCTCGGCGCGAACCTGCTGCGCAGACAACAATTGAACCTCGGCATCGACCTCCTTGCGGATCAGTTCACAGGTGCGCGCCAACCCTTCGTAGTGCATCGGCTTGGCGGCCAGCTTGAGCTTGCCGTGACGCGTCAGGTCGCAGGCAATCCCTTCCTGCTCGACCAACGAAACGACGCTCTGCACGGCGCTTTCGTAGGCCAGGTAATAAGCGCGGGCCTTATCGGCACCCAGGCTTGCTGACAATGCCGCATAGTCCTGGGCGACGCCGGTGTTGCACTGCCCGCCATTGCGCCCGGACGCCTGCCCGTTCACCCTTCCCGCCTCCAGCACCGCCACCCGGGCGCCCTTCAAGGCCAGGGCCCGGGCCGCCGCCAGACCGGTGAAACCGCCACCGACGATGGCGACGTCGACCTGGTCGGGCAACCCGCCGACCTGGGCACCGGTGAAGGCCGGTGCGGTATCGAGCCAATAAGACTCACTGCCCATGTCTAAACCCCTTTCGCCTTGAAGCGTTCGCTCGGTTTCAGAGCCCGACCAGTCCAGGCAGCCCGCCGATATCGGGGATCTGGTGGTAGTTGTAGATCGAGTTGCCCGGTTGCTCATGACCACGAGCAACGAAGGCCTTGTGCTTGATCTTCATGTCATTGGCCGGCATCAGGTCGTAACGGAAGCTCGACGACACATGCAGCACATCCTCCGGCCCGCAGCCGAGGTTATCGAGCATGTATTCGAACGCGGCCAGCCGCGGCTTGTAGGCCTGGGCCTGCTGGGCAGTGAACACTTTATGGAAAGGCGCGCCGAGCTTGTCGACGTTGGACATGATCTGCTCGTCCATCGCGTTGGAAAAAATCACCAGGGGGATCTTGTCGGCGATCTTCGACAGGCCCGCCGGCACATCGGCGTGGGGGCCCCAGGTTGGCACGGCGTCGTAATAGAGCTGGCCTTCGCCGCGGTATTCGACGTTCCAACGCTTGCAGACCCGCATCAGGGAGGTCTTGATGATCTCATCATAAGGCCGCCAGTCACCCATCACCTGGTCCAGGCGATAAGCGGCGAAGTCCTTGACGAATTGGTCCATCTGCCCGGCATCGACACGGTCGGCGAACAGCTCGCGCGTCATGTTGCCCATCTGGAAGTTGGTCAACGTGCCGTAGCAGTCGAAGGTGATGTACTTGGGTCGAAGAAAGCTCATGAGTGCGGTCCTGGATTTGTTGTTGAAGGCATGACGAAGCAAACATTGACGCCATTCGTGAGGCTCGCGGCAACGCTGCATCACGTTTTCATTACAACACCATGAGACCGTGGAAAAACCGTTAAAAATAGTCGCCGCTTGGTACAAACCACCGTTTTGCGGGGCCCGCTCAGCAGACTTTGCGGGATGCTCCAGACACGGGCGCTGCGCCCGTGTTTCTGAGGGTTTGGGGGCAGTTATGGTGCGCCAGGCGACGTTTTGCCGAGAGGTTTACGGCAGGATCTGCGCCGTGGCGCAGCGATTGGCAGCACAACGTGGAAACGTTTTCGACGGCCGCTTCAACGGCCGCAAAACCTGATCCTGGACAACATCCGCAGATCGCCCTCGCGGTAATAGTCATCGCTCCAGCTGTCGTCCGGCGCCAGGGGCTGGACCTGCTTGAGGGCGAGCTTTTTTGCGAAATAGCGAAACCGGTAGTGCTCATAGAAGCGCAGCAGTTCCAGCCCGTAGCGGTCGGCCAGGTCGGTGTCGCCCTGGATGATCAGATAGTTCTCGTCGTTGCTGGCGCTGGCGGCGGCGCTCAGGTTGTGGCTGCCGCTGATGATGGTCGGCGAGTCACTGGTGAAGTCGGTGACCACGGCCTTGGTGTGGACCAGCAGGTTGCCCTTCTGGCCTTTCATGTTTTCCCGCAGCCAACCCTCCAGGCCGGTATTGAGCAGCGCGGTGGCGGCGAATTCGGCGGTGCGGTCGGCATGGAAACCGGTGATGCGGCTGGTGGTGTTTTGCAGGCCGTAGCGCAACACGTCGTCGTTCGGCTGGCCGAGCAAGGCATCGAGAATCCGCTCGGGCAAGACGAATGCGGTGACGAACAGCAGGTCCTTGCGCGCGGCCGCGATGATCTCGACAAAGCGATCGAGATCGCCCTTGCCGTTGCGGGGCGAAAAACCGGCGAAGAGTTTTTCGTCGCCGTCCATGGGATTGCTGAGCGTCAGCCAATCGCGGGTGGCGTCGACGTCCCCGGGGTTGGCCCAGATCTGCTCGAACACCTGGCGATAACTGTCACTGATGCGTGGATCGTCCAGCACATGGATGACGTTGGCCTGGCGATAGACGCCGTTGGCGGTGAAGTTGGTGCTGCCACACAATACGGCCTCGGGGGTCGGCACTCCATGCCGGTCGATTCTGCTCAGGACGATGAACTTGTCGTGGAAAATGCTATGGGTGACTCGACCACGCTTGTTCGCCGCCGGCAGTTTTTGCAGGCTGGCTTCATTGCTGATCGTCGCGTCGTCCTCCGGCTGGGCATGGTAAAGCACCCTCACCCGAGCGCCGCGCGCATGGGCCGCGTTGACCGCCTCGACAATCACCGGCAGTTCGTATTCATAAATGGCCACGTCCAACGCCCAGCTTGCATCCAGGGCCCGGTCGATGAAGCCGACCAGGCGCCCCAGCAAACCGTTTTCCAGCCAGCGACGCGGCGCATCCGGCCAGTCTTCGATGGACAGGCTCCGATTGGCGCTGATCAGGCTGTCCAGTTCCGGAAACTTGCGCTGGAACGCCTGGCTGGCGGCCACCGCGCGATTGAAGATGACGCTCTGGTTGGCAGGCTGGCCGTCATCGCTGGTGACGGTCAACTCAAGGGCCTCGCCCAACTGCGGCGCATCGGGACTGCCGTAGGCCAGGTGCACGCGGTAATGGATCGTCGTGCCAGGGTTGACCGCGTAATCGGCCCAGCGAAATTTCTGCAACGGCGCCTTGTCGCTGGGCGTGGCATGGAACTGCGGGAAGGTGTGGGCCTTGTCGGGGAAGGTCAGACTGTTGAACAGGAACAGCCACGGCTTGTCACCGTGCTGCTTCTCGATGGCGAAGCCCAACAGCCCCTTGCGCCGTGGCTCGGCGAGGTCCATGGCGAGCAGCACACCGTTGGTGCCTGCGTAGGCCTTGACCCTGAAATCGTCCTGGGGGTTGGTGACGAGTACGCGCATGGGTTCATTCCTTTGAAGGTTGCCTGAGCATAGAGCAGTGATGCGGGTTGGGTGGGCAGAGCATTGGAACCGGGGTGATGCCATCGCGAGCAAGCTCGCTCCCACAGGGAGCTGGGGTGTTCAGCAGTTATGTGTTCACAGCGAAACCCATGTGGGAGCGAGCTTGCTCGCGATAGGGCCCAGACAGCCACAGCTCATTTCAAGTGCCTTCATCAATATGCCGATACTCAGCCCCCAACTGCCCCGCCAATTGCCGCGCCCGACCCAGGCGGATCGGCCCGCGCTCGATGTCGATGAGCAGGCTGGGGCAATCGAGGGGCGGCATGGGTTGCCCGTCTCTCACCCGGCCGTCGGTCATCAGCAACACCCGCTGTCGCTCCGCCGGGAAGCGCTTGCGACGGGAGGCCAGCCAGCGCTGCGCCTCGCCGATCGCCGCCAGCAACGGCGTACCACCACCGGCCCCCAGCGCGTCGAGCCACTGCACCAGGCCGTGGGAGGCCTTGAGCCCTTGCACTTGCCAGGTCGGCGTGGCGCCGCTGGCCGTCAACAGCGCCAACCGTGCGCGTTGTCGGTAGGCCTCGTCGAACAGTTGCGCCAGCAGGCCCTTGCCGTCGCTCAAGGCCCGATGGCGACGGGTCGAGGCCGATGCGTCGACGATTACCAACCACAGTTCATGGGCTGAACGCTGCCGCGATTTGAAACGCAGGTCCGCAGCCAGGCGCGGACGCCCCTTTAGCAGCGTGCCCGGCCAGTCCACCACACCGTTGGACGCTGCTTTGCCGTGGCCTTGGCGCCCATGGTCCAGACGTCCCGGACGGGGTCTGGCATTCGCCCCCGACGGCGAACGGGGGCGAATGCCTAGGGCTTTTTTGGCCAGCTCGGCACGTCTCGTCGGGCGCCGGTCGGCAACGCCCGGGGCGGCAGGTCGCCCCATTGGCCTTGGCCTTCGCTGGGTTGGCTGGTTTCATTCGGGTTCGAAGGTGGGGCCTGGTTTGGCGCGGGGGCCGGAGCGGCGTGCTCGCGGCGGCGATGACGCAGGGCAAATTCGGCAACGGCATCGATGTCTTCAGCTGCGATGGCGTGCGCGCCACGCCAGGCGGCATGCGCGCGGGCAGCCCGCAGCCAGACCAGGTCGGCGCGCAACCCATCGACTCCGCAGGCAAAGCAACGCTCGGTGATCTGCCCCAGCGCCGCGTCATCCAGGGGGATTTTGGCCAAGCCTGCGCGGGCCTGTTCGCAGCGTTCACGCAACCGCTGCTGGGCCGGCTCCCACTCGGCGCAAAACGCCGCCGGGTCGTTGTCGAAATCCAGGCGGCGACGGATGATCTGCCCGCGCTCGGCCGGTGCGGTGTGGCCATCGAGGGCCACGTTGAGGCCGAAGCGGTCGAGCAGTTGCGGACGCAGTTCGCCTTCTTCCGGGTTCATCGTACCGATCAACACGAAACGCGCCGGATGCCGGTGGGAAATACCGTCGCGCTCGATCAGGTTGGTGCCGCTGGCGGCGACATCCAATAGCAGGTCCACCAGGTGATCAGGCAACAGGTTCACCTCATCGACGTACAACACGCCGCCGTCGGCCTTGGCCAGCACCCCCGGGGAAAACTGCGCGCGCCCTTGCCCCAATGCCGCGTCCAGGTCGAGGGTGCCCACCAGCCGCTCCTCGGTGGCGCCAAGGGGCAAGGTCACGAACTGACCGCTGGCCAACATATCCGCAAGGCCCCGGGCCAGGGTGGACTTGGCCATCCCGCGCGGGCCTTCGATCAGCACGCCGCCGATCTTCGGATCAATGGCCGCCAGGCACAGGGCCAGTTTCAGCGCATCGGCGCCGACCACGGCGGCGAGGGGGAAATGTGGGGTGTCGGTCATATGAGATATCTCATGAATGTAAGGAGGTCCCCTGTGGCGAGGGAGCTTGCTCCCGCTGTGCCGCGCAGCGGCCCCAAGAACCTTTGGTCACGCTGCTGTTCTGGATGACGACTGCTTCGCAGCCGAGCGGGAGCAAGCTCCCTCGCCACCAGCGGCCGTCATCCGTCGGTAAGTCAGCCATCTTCTTCGATGTCCAGCAGCAGGTTTTCCAGCGCCTCGCGATAATCCCCCGGCGCCTGCCACATCCCCCGCTGCTGCGCTTCGAGCATCCGCTCGGTCATGTCCCGCAGGGCGTCGGGGTTGTGCTGCCGGACGAAGTCACGGGTATGCGGATCGAGCAAATAGGCATCGGCCAGCAAGGCGTACTGGTGGTCTTCGATCAACTGGGTGGTGGCGTCGAAGGCGAACAGGTTGTCCACCGTCGCCGCCAGTTCGAACGCGCCTTTGTAGCCATGACGCTTGACCCCGTCGATCCACTTCGGATTGGCCGCGCGGGAACGGATGACTCGGTTGAGTTCTTCTTTCAAGGTACGGATCTTCGGCAGATCCGGTTGGCTGTGATCGCCGTGATAACTGGCGGCGGTTTCGCCGCTGAGGGTTTCCACGGCTGCGAGCATGCCGCCCTGGAATTGGTAGTAATCGTTGGAGTCGAGCAGGTCGTGCTCACGGTTGTCCTGGTTCTGCAACACCGCTTGCACCTGGCTCAGGCGCCGGGAAAATTGCGCCCGGGCGGCGGTGCCTTCGTCGCCCGCACCATACGCATAACCGCCCCAGTTGAGGTACACCTCGGCGAGGTCTTCGCGACTCTGCCAGAGTCGACCGTCGATGGCCCCCTGTACGCCCGCCCCATAGGCGCCGGGCTTGGCGCCGAAAATCCGCCAGCCGGCCTGGCGCGCCGCGTCTTCCATGGGCAAGCCCGATTGCAGCAAGGCTTCGCGCTCGGCATGCACTTTGGCCGCCAGCGGGTTCATGTCATCGGGTTCATTCAGGGCCGCTACGGCTTGCACCGCCGCATCGAACAAGCGGATCAGATTGGCGAAGGCGTCCCGGAAGAACCCGGACACCCGCAACGTCACATCCACCCGAGGCCGGTCCAGCAGGCTCAACGGCAGGATCTCGAAATCGTCGACCCGCTGGCTGCCCGTGGCCCACACCGGACGCACGCCCATCAGCGCCATGGCCTGGGCAATGTCGTCGCCGCCGGTGCGCATGGTGGCGGTGCCCCACACCGACAGGCCGAGCTGGCGCAGGTGATCGCCGTGGTCTTGCAGGTGCCGCTCCAGAATCAGGCTCGCCGACTGAAAACCGATGCGCCACGCCGTGGTGGTGGGCAAGTTGCGCACGTCGACGGAGAAGAAGTTGCGCCCGGTGGGCAGCACATCCAAGCGTCCGCGACTCGGCGCGCCACTGGGGCCGGCCGGTACGAAACGCCCGCCCAATGCGTCGAGCAAGCCGCCCATTTCCGCCGAGCCACAGGCATCCAGGCGTGGCGCGACGACGGCACGCAGGTGGTCGATGATGCCGTGCACCGTCTCCCAACCCGGCGCGTCGAGCTGCGCGATATCGCCGGCCAAGGCTTGCTCGATCAGTCGCGCCGCGAACAGCTCCAGACGCTCACGGCTGTCGCCGACGGTGCGCCAGGGCTCATCGCTGACGTCGCGCAAAGCCTCGGGACGCTCGCCGGCCCAAGGCTCGGCCAAGGTGCAATCGAGCGGATCGAAGCCCAACCCGAACGCCTTGGCCAGGGCCCGCAGCAGGCTCGACTGGGCGCCCTTGCCGTCGCCACGGGGAATGCGCAGCAATGCCAGCAAGGTGTCGATGCGCAGCCGTCCGCTCGGCGACTCGCCAAAAATATGCAGGCCATCGCGAATCTGCGATTCCTTCAGGTCGCACAGGTAGGTGTCCAGGCGCGGCAGCCAGATCGCCGCGTCGGCGTCGCTGTCGAGGCCGGCGTCGAGTTGCAGCTCGCGGTCGATATGCGTCTCGCGCACCAGGGCCAGGATGTCCCGTTGCAATTCCCTGGCGCGGCGCGGATCGAGCAATTGCGCCTCGTAGTATTCGTCAGCCAGCAGCTCCAGGTTGCGCAGCGGCCCGTAGGTTTCGGCGCGGGTCAGCGGTGGCATCAGGTGGTCGATGATCACCGCCTGGGTACGCCGCTTGGCCTGAGCGCCCTCGCCCGGGTCGTTGACGATGAACGGATAGATGTTTGGCAGCGGCCCAAGCAGCGCGTCCGGCCAGCAGTTTTCCGACAGCCCGACGCCCTTGCCCGGCAGCCATTCGAGGTTACCGTGCTTGCCGACGTGGATCACGGCGTGAGCGCCGTAGGTGTGGCGCAACCAGAAATAGAACGCCAGGTAGCCATGGGGCGGCACCAGGTCCGGGTCGTGGTACACCGCGCTCGGATCGACCTGATACCCCCGCGCCGGCTGAATGCCGACGAACGTCAGGCCCAGGCGCAGGCCGGCGATCATCAAGCGGCCGTCACGGAACATCGGGTCCTGCTCGGGTGCGCCCCAACGTTCCAGCACCGCTTGGCGATTGGCCTCGGGCAGCGCGTCGAACAGGGCCCGGTACGCGTCGACGGCCAGGCTCTGATGACAAGGCCTCAGGTCGAGGCTGTCCAGGTCGTTGGTGACGCCGCCGAGCAACTGCCGGATCAGCGCGGTGCCGCTGGCCGGCAGCTCGGTGGTCAGCGGATAACCCTCGGCCTGCATCGCCCGCAGAATATTCAGCGCCGCCGCTGGCGTGTCCAGGCCGACGCCGTTGCCGATGCGTCCGTCCCGGGTCGGGTAGTTGGCCAGGATCAGCGCCACGCGCTTTTCGCCGTTGGGCAGGCGCGCCAGGGTGGTCCAGCGGCGGGCCAGTCCAGCGACAAAATCCATGCGTTCGGGTATCGCCCGGTAGCAGACTACATCGCTCTGGCTGCGCTCGCTGCGCCAGGCCAGGTCCTTGAAACTGATGGGCCGGCTGATGATTCGCCCGTCCAGTTCCGGCAAGGCGATGTGCATCGCCAGGTCCCGTGGGCCCAGGCCTTGTTCGCTGGCGCGCCAGCCGGGTTCGTTGTCCTGGGCGCAGATCGCCTGGATCATCGGGATATCGCGGCGAAACGGCCGCAAGTGCGGCGCTTCCGGACTCGATTGTGCAAAGCCGGTGGTGTTGAGAATAACCCCCGTTGCCACTTCGTCCAGCCAGTCTTCCACCTGTGCCAGACAACCGGGTTCCTTGAGGCTCGCCACGGCGATTGGCAAAGGGTTGAGTCCCGCCGCTTGCAGCCGCTGGCAGAACACGTCGATGAACGCGGTGTTCGCGGCTTGCAGGTGGGAGCGATAAAACAACAGCGCCGCGACGGGATCGCCTGCCCGCCAGTCCGCTTGCCAATCATTCAGGGTCGCGTTGGTTTTTTCCGGGTGATAGATCGCCGTGCGCGCCAGGGGCTGGGGCTCGCCCCACGGATAATCGCGGGCAAACCATTGGCTGCCCAGGTGACGGAACAGGTTAAGGGCGTTTTCCAATCCGCCTTGACGAAGAAACTGCCAGAGCCGATCGCGGTGCTCGGCGGACACGTTGCTCAGGTCGCTGAGCTCCGGGTCCGGACGGTCGTCCCCCGGCACCAGGATCAGTTTCACCCCGCGCCCGGCCAGTTCCACCAGGCGCTCGACGCCGTAGCGCCAATAGCCGATGCCTCCGTGCAACGACAGCAGGATGACCTTGGCGTGGCGCAATACATCTTCAACGTACAGATCCACCGAGGCGTGGTTCTGCACTTGCATCGGGTTGGCGAGGCGAAACTGCGGAAAATCGTCCGGCAACTGCCGCGCCGCTTCTGCCAGCAGCGCCAGGCTGGAATCGCCGCTGCACAGGATCACCAGCTCGGCGGGGGTTTGCCCGAGGTCGGCGATGTTGTCATCCGACACGAAACCACCGGGCTGGGTCCTGAGCAGGTGCATGGTTTAGACGCTGAGGGCGGCGCGCAACTGCGCTTCGAGCAGCCCGGCGTCCAGGGCCTGGCCGATCAGTACCAGACGTGTGACGCGCGCTTCATCGGCGCCCCACTGGCGGTCGAAGTGCTTGTCGAAGCGCGTGCCCACACCTTGGATCAACAGGCGCATCGGCTTGTTCGGGATGGCCGCGAAGCCCTTGACCCGCAACACGTCATGCTGAATTACCAGTTGCGTCAGCGCGTCCAGCAGCAGGCTTTCGTCAGCTTGGGGCAGTTCGATGGAAATCGAATCGAAGGCATCGTGATCGTGGTCGTCGTCATCGCCGTCATGGTGGTGGTCGTGATGGCTGTGGCGGCTGTCGATGTGTTCCTCAGAGCCCGCGCCCAGGCCGATCAACACGTCCAGCGGCAGGCGACCGTTGCTGGCTTCGATGACCTTGACCGCTGGCGGCAGCTCTTCGGCGACTTCCAGGCGGACTTTGGCCAGGTCCTCGGGGTTGATCAGGTCGGCTTTGTTGAGGATCACCAGGTCGGCGCTCGCCAGTTGATCGGCGAACAGCTCGTGCAGCGGTGATTCATGGTCCAGGTTCGGGTCCAGCTTGCGCTGGGCATCGACCTTGTCCGGGAACGCGGCGAAGGTGCCCGCGGCCACGGCCGGGCTATCGACCACGGTGATGACCGCATCGACGGTGCAGGCGCTGCGGATTTCCGGCCATTGGAAGGCCTGGACCAGCGGCTTGGGCAAGGCCAGGCCGGAGGTTTCGATGAGGATGTGGTCGAGGTCGCCGCGACGCGCCACCAACTCACGCATCACCGGGAAGAACTCTTCCTGCACGGTGCAGCACAGGCAGCCGTTGGCCAGTTCATAGACGCGGCCGTTGGCTTCTTCTTCGGTGCAACCGATGGAGCACTGCTTGAGGATCTCCCCGTCAATGCCCAGTTCGCCGAACTCATTGACGATGACCGCGATACGTCGGCCTTGGGCGTTGTCGAGCATGTGCCGCAGCAAGGTGGTCTTACCCGACCCGAGGAAACCGGTGACGATGGTGACGGGGAGTTTGGCCAGTGTTTTCATCGGATGCCCTTTGGCAAGGTGGCGGGCAAACGGGACGACAACCACTGGCACAGGCGCGCGCGGAAGATTTCGCCACCGGATCACCCCGCCCGGTTGTAGTGAGAATCTGTTGTCGAGGCAGGTCTCCTGGCTGACGGCGGGCCAAATCGGCTTTTTTCAAAGCCGGGACTGACATTTTGCTGCGCCTTCCCGTGCGCCCGTTGTATAGGGCAAGCACAGTGGCCTTGCAGAAACAGCACCGTTCACAGTTGCGGGGGCAGCCGCGGCTTGGACCGCGTTCCCTTCTCAGGCTCTGTACGCGAACATTTCATACAGACCCTAGCTTCGGCGCGTGCCGAAGAACCTCGAAGGCGCAAGGCTACGCAGGGTGTGCGGGCGGGTCAATGTCCCAAGGCAATCTCCGACGACTGATGCGCCCTGGCGACTGCCCCAAGGGCAGGTCAGCGCGCCGCCACTCGCCAGAGCCGGGCGATGTCCCGGGCCCGCTCGGCCAGCAGGCGTGGCGCATCGGCGCAAGCTTCTTGTAGCGTCATCGGCCCATTCGCCAGGGCAAACGCGGCATCGATGCCGTGCTCATAAAGCGCTTCGTAGCCCTCCCCCAGCGTGCCGGCGATGACCACCACCGGTACGCCGCGCCGCTGGGCGATACGGGCCACGCCAAACGGCGTCTTGCCACGCAGGGTCTGGGCGTCGAAACGGCCTTCGCCGGTGATCACCAGGTCGGCGCCGTCGATCGCAGCGGCCAGGCCGGTCAATTGCGCGACGACTTCCACGCCGGTACGAAACTGCGCCTGGAGGAACGCCTTGGCGGCAAACCCCAGGCCGCCAGCGGCACCGCTGCCGGGTTCGTCGCGAACGTCGCGGTTCAACACCTGGGCACAATGTTCAGCAAAGTGCCCCAGCGCCCGGTCCAGTTGTTGCACCTGCTCGGCGGAGGCGCCTTTCTGCGGGCCGAACACGGCTGAAGCGCCATGGGCACCGCAAAGGGGGTTGTCGACATCGGCGGCAATCTCGAAGCACACGCCGGCCAGGCGCGGGTCCAGGTCGCCCAGGTCGATACGCGCCAGTTTGCCCAAGGCCAGGCCGCCGGGCGGCAGGGCTTGGCCCTGGTCGTCCAGCAATGCCGCGCCCAGTGCCTGCATCGCCCCGGCGCCGCCGTCGTTGGTGGCGCTGCCACCGATCGCCAGGATGACTCGGCTCGCCCCTTCATCCAAAGCGGCGCGGATCAGTTCGCCAGTGCCATAGGTGCTGCTGGAACAAGCGTCGCGCTGTCCCGGCGGCACCAGTTGCAGGCCGCTGGCCTCGGCCATCTCGATGATCGCCGTGCGGCTGTCGGGCAACCAGCCCCAGCGGGCTTGGACAGCGGCGCCCAGCGGGCCACGGACCCGCGCCTCGCGCCATTGGCCATCGCAGGCCGCGAGCACCGCCGCCACCGTTCCCTCGCCGCCATCGGCCATTGGGCACTTGATCAGCTGCGCGTCCGGCCAGACCTCGGCCAGCCCTCCTGCGATGGCGTCCGCCACGGCCTGGGCGCTGAGGCTGTCCTTGAACGAGTCGGGGGCGATGACTATTTTCATTTTTGTTCTCCGGTTCCGATGTACAGCATGCTGCCAGCTGACCGCGATTCTGACGCCGGTCCACCGCACAAAAGACCTTGGGCATTATTGGTCAAATTCACAAAGGATGGGTTGGCATTGCTGGCCTCTTCGCGAGCAGGCTCGCTCCCACATGGGAACTGCTGTGGTCGCATATTCTGTAATCACTGGAGATCAATGGTGGGAGCGAGCCTGCTCGCGAAGGGGGTCACTCCGGAAAATCTTGATTATGTGGCAACAGTTGAACCCCCAGGTACAACGCCAGCATCCCATCCAGCCTGAGCGGGTCGACGCCGCTGAGTTCGGCGATGCGTTCCATGCGATAGCGCAGGCTGTTGCGGTGGATGCCCAGGGCGTCGGCGCAGGCCTGGCTCTGGCCGTCGTGTTCGCACCAGCTTCGCAAGGTAGCGAGCAATTGGCCGTTGCTGTCCTTGGCGATCACTTTGCGCAACGGGCTGAGCAGTTCGTCGAGGGCATCATCGCTGCGATGCCGCCAGAGCAGCACCGGCAGTCGATAGCGATTGAGGAGCAGCAAGCGCGACTGCGGCAGGACATCGCGCCCGTACGCCAGCAGATCCGCCACCCGCCGGTAGCAACGGCGCAGCCCCGCCAGCCCCTCGGCCTGACCGCCCACAGCAACTCGCAGGATGCTCCAGCCCAGGCCATCGAGCTTGCCCAGCAGCCGCTCGTTCTCCACCGAGGCCGTGACCGGCCGGCACCAGAGCAAGGAGGATTTGGACGACGTCAGGCACCAGCTGTCCGGGTAGCGCGACATCAGCCAGGCGCTCAGCGATTCGACGGTTTGACCAGGGCCATGCTCCAAGCCCAATTCGAACAGATACGGTACGCGCGACAGCTGCGGCTTGAGGCCCATCTGCTGCGCTTCATCGAGCAACCTTGGCGAATCACCGGCATCGCCTAGCAGCAATGCCAGCAAGTCATCGCAACGCTGACGGCGCCATTGCTGCTCGGCCTGCTGGTTGCGCTGGCCGAGCAGCATTTCGGCGGTCATGCGCACCAGTTCGGCGTAAGTGCGCAATTGCGCGGGTTCGCCGGTAATGCCCAGCACGCCGATCAAGCGCTGGTCGAGCATCAATGGCAGGTTGATTCCCGGCTGTACGCCCTTGAGGTGGACGGCGGTGTGCTCGTCGATTTCCACCACCCGTCCGTTGGCGAGGACCAGTTGCGCGCCCTCGTGGCGGGTATTGATGCGCTCGCGCTCGCCGCTGCCGAGGATCAAGCCCTGGTTGTCCATGACGTTGACGTTATAGGGCAGAATCGCCATCGCCCGGTCGACGATGTCCTGCGCCAGGTCGTGATCGAGTTCGAACATGGGCGGTGTTCCTTGCAAGCGGCGTGATTGTTGTTTTGAGGTGCGTCACCCAGGGGATTGGTCAGGCGCACAGGGTCGGATTGCAAACGTTGTGCTGCGGCACAAAGACACGGGACCTTGGGCTGGCCGAGACTCAAGGGGCGGTCAACGTTACCCCTTGGCACGCCAAAATCATAATAAAGAGAGCCCCGTCATGTCCCAGAGCGCAGCAGCCCTCCTGGCTACCCCCGACGAAAAGAATACCGTCTACAAGCGCATCACCCTGCGTTTGATCCCGTTCATCTTCATCTGCTACCTGTTCAACTACCTCGACCGGGTGAACGTTGGCTTCGCCAAGTTGCAGATGCTCGACGCGTTGAAGTTCAGCGAAACCGTGTACGGCCTCGGCGCTGGGATTTTCTTCATCGGCTACGTGCTGTGCGGCGTGCCGAGCAACCTGGCCTTGACCAAATTCGGCCCTCGGCGCTGGATCGCCCTGATGATGATCACCTGGGGCACGCTGTCGACCTGCCTGCTGTTCGTCACCACCCCAACCCAGTTCTACACCTTGCGGCTGTTCACCGGGGCGGCTGAAGCCGGGTTCTTCCCTGGCGTCGTGCTGTACCTTTCGCAATGGTTCCCGACGTTCCGCCGTGGCCGGATCATGGCGCTGTTCATGTCGGCCATCCCAGTGTCGGGGCTGCTGGGCAGCCCGTTTTCCGGCTGGATTCTGAACCACTTCGCCGCCGGCCAGGGCGGCCTGGCGGGTTGGCAGTGGATGTTCCTGCTGCAAGGCATCCCGACAGTGATTCTCGGCGCCCTGGCGTTCTTCCTGCTCAGCGACACCTTCGCCAAGGCCACCTGGCTGACCGACCATGAACGCGCCGTGCTCACCGCCGACCACGCCGAAGACCTGGCCAACAAACCGAAAACCACCACAGACTCCCTGGCCGCCGTGTTCAAGAACCCGGCGATCTGGGCCTTCGGCCTGGTGTACTTCTGCATCCAGAGCGGCGTGTATGCGATCAATTTCTGGCTGCCGTCAATCATCAAGAACCTCGGTTTCAGCGATAACCTGGTGATCGGCTGGCTGAGTGCGATTCCCTATCTGCTGGCGGCGGTGTTCATGTTGCTGGTGGGGCGCTCGGCGGATCTGCACAAGGAGCGTCGCTGGCACTTGGTCGTGCCGATGCTGATGGGCGCGGTGGGGCTGCTGATCGCGGTGAACTTCGACACCACGCCGGCCATCGCCATCCTCGGCCTGTCCATCGCCACCATGGGCGCCCTCACCGGCCTGCCGATGTTCTGGCCGGTGCCCACCGCCCTGCTCAGCGCGGGCGCGGCGGCCGGCGGGCTGGCGTTGATCAACTCCATGGGCCAGATGGCCGGTTTCCTCAGCCCATACCTGGTGGGCTGGGTCAAGGACACCACTGGCTCGACCGATGCGGCGCTGTACCTGCTGGCCGGCGTGATCGTCTGCGGCAGCCTGTTGGCGCTGCGCATGACCCGCACCTTGCGGGCCTGACACCTCTTTTACCCTGTGGGAGCGAGCTTGCTCGCTCCCACAATTGATTTGTGGTGGTTTGAGAATTCTGTTTGATCCTTGCGGCGGTTCTGGTATTTGATTGAACCTTTCCCCATGAATAAAGGGATCTTGTCATGAGCTACCGCACGCTAGGCCATTCAGGGTTGCAAGTCTCGACGTTGACCCTGGGAACCATGATGTTCGGCGAACAGACCAGCACCGAAGATTCGCTGCGGATCATCGACAAGGCCTGGGACCAGGGCATCAACTTCATCGACACCGCGGACGTCTACACCGGCGGTCGCTCCGAAGAAATCGTCGGCGAGGCGATTGCCCATCGTCGCCATGAATGGGTGCTCGCCACCAAGGTCGGCTTCGGCCCGCCGGACGGTATGCCTAACCGCAGCGGCCTAAGCCGCAAGCATCTGTTCAATGGGATCGAGGCCAGCCTGACGCGCCTGGGCACCGATTACCTGGATATCTATTACCTGCACCGCGAAGACCACAACACCCCGCTGCACGTCACCGTGTCGGCCATCGGCGACCTGATTCGCCAGGGCAAGATCCGCTACTGGGGCCTGTCGAACTACCGAGGCTGGCGCATCGCCGAGGTGATCCGCATTGCCGACAGCCTGGGCATCGACCGCCCGGTCATCAGCCAACCGCTGTACAACATCGTCAACCGCCAGGCGGAAACCGAGCAGATCACAGCGGCGCAGAATTATGGCCTTGGCGTGGTGCCATTCAGCCCCCTGGCTCGCGGCGTGCTCAGCGGCAAGTACGCGCCAGACGTCGCACCGGACGCCAACAGCCGTGCCGGACGCCAGGACAAGCGCATCCTGGAAACCGAATGGCGGGTCGAGTCGCTGCGCATCGCCCAGCAGATACTGGAATACACCCAGGGCCGGGGCGTGGGCATCGTCGAGTTCGCCATCGCCTGGGTGCTGAACAACAATGCCGTCACCTCGGCCATCGTCGGGCCGCGCACCGAGGAGCAGTGGGATTCGTACACCAAGGCGCAGGCGGTGAAAATCACGACGGAGGATGAAGCGTTCATCGATTCGCTGGTGACACCGGGCCATGCCTCGACGCCGGGGTTCAATGATGTCGGCCATTTCGTGCCGGGGCGCGTGCCGCGTACGTCGTAACTTACACTGAGATCACCGTGGCGAGGGAGCGTGCTCCCGCTCGGCTGCGCAGCAGTCGCTCTTTGGGGCCGCTACGCGGCCCAGCGGGAGCAAGCTCCCTCGCCACGGGTAAACGGCTTTCCGTATCGTGCTGCAATTCCAATAACAAGAGGCATCCGTGTCCAAAGGCATCGCTCTATCGGTCTCGGCATCCGCCCTGTTCGCCGTCATGTACTACTACACCTCGCTGCTCGCGCCGCTGACGGGCCTGGAGATTTTCGGTTGGCGCATGTTGCTGACGATGCCGTGCATGACTGCGTTCATGCTGATCTCCCGTGAATGGAAACTCGTCTCGGATCTTGTCGCACGCCTGATCGCCACGCCGCGCTTGCTGCTGGGTGCAATGGCGTCATCGGCACTGATGGGGGCGCAGTTGTGGCTGTTCATGTGGGCGCCGCTCAACGGCTACAGCCTGGACGTGTCGCTGGGCTATTTCCTGCTGCCGCTATCGATGGTCCTGACGGGGCGCATCGCCTATGGCGAGCGCCTTTCGCGTCTGCAGAAAGCCGCGGTGTTTTTCGCTTCTCTCGGCGTGCTCAACGAGCTGTACCGGGTGGGTGGGTTTTCCTGGGCGACGTTACTGGTGGTGCTGGGCTATCCGATCTATTTCATCCTGCGCAAACGCCTGCGCACCGACAACCTGGGTGGGCTCTGGCTGGACATGACGTTGATGCTGCCGTTGGCGCTCTGGTTCGTGCAGAGCGGCGAACAAGGTTTCAAGGTTTTCAATCAACACCCGTGGCTGTCGCTGCTGATCCCGCTGCTCGGCGTCATCAGTGCCTCGGCCCTGGTGGCCTATATCGTTGCCAGCCGGTTGCTGCCCTTCAGCCTGTTCGGGCTGTTGAGCTACGTCGAGCCGGTGTTGTTGCTGGGGGTCGCGCTGCTGCTGGGTGAAAGCATCCAGGCTGAAGAATGGCTGACCTATATCCCCATCTGGATGGCCGTGGCGGTTCTGGTATTCGAAGGGTCCAAGCATATGGTGCGGCAACGGCGCCGGGCCTGACTGCCCCAGCTTGCATCACGAAACACTCTGCGCCCACGCGCCAGGTCCAGCTCCTTTATCATGCCCGCACGAACGCCAGGAGGGCGCTCGGCAGACCTTACGATAAAGGAATTATCGATGTCAGAACCTTCCCAAGGGCGATCCGCCCAACCAGGAGTGGAACGGATTCCACCTGTGGTGATCACCGATATCACGTCCCATCCGCTGCAACGTCTGCCCGAACATAACGACACGCAACCGGATAAAAAACCAACGCCCCGGGAACGGCTCACGCGTTTGGATGAACGCCTGGGGCCGGTGAAGATTGGCGAGTTGAGCATAAGCCGCGTCGACCTTTATCGCATGGGCGCACGCCTGGGCGACGACGGGACCGCAACAGACTCGGCACTTCTTTCGCAACCGGACGGAGCGCTGATCGATGCCGTCCGGTTCGATCCACTGATGATCGAGACTTACATCAAGGCGCACCCTTCGGGCAACGCCCCCGATGCGACCTCTCTGTTGTTCGAGCTCGCGTCCGTCCGATCCTCCAGCTCCCCCGCGATTCTTGAGCCAACACCAGGCCACGTCCCCAGCGGGTCGATGGACACGTTCGGCAAATTGCTCGATGCGTTGCAGGCGATGCAAGCGTTGCAGGGCCAACCCTTCGCACCGGGCATGCCAACCTGGGTCAACAACCTGAAGAGCCACGGTATGCTCACCGCTGCGCTGGGCATGCAGATCTACGGAATCTACGGTGGTCTGGTGGGGATCCGTGATGGCCTGAGAAACAGCGATCTGGCCGAGATAGCGGTCAGCTCCGGGGAAATCGGCGGTGAGCTCACTTCGGTCATGGTGGAGCACGGGCTGTTGAAGACCGGAAAACAAATGCTGCGCCAGGCTGACCGGGTGCTCATGGGCTTCAAGGCCACCGCCGTGGGCAAATGGCTGATCCGCAGCGCGGGCCTGATGGCCGGCATCCTCACGCTCCCTTTCGATATCTACCACGCCATCAATGCCTTCGACGCCGCCGCCAGATCCACGGGCAAGGAAGCCATGGACCATTACGTCTCGGCCGGCATGAGCGTGGCGAGCGCAGGCCTCTCGGTCGCGCTCGGGGCGGCGGCAATGGCGGGGTTCGGTCTGACCGGCGCGGTTGGGTTGGTGGCGTGCGCCGTCCTGATGGTGGGCGCAAGGGTCTACGGCGCAGCACGCCAGGTCGATGACATTGACGATTACATTGAGCTGAGCATCAACGAACGCTGGCGCTCGGGTTGGTTCGCGTTCACTGGGCAAGCGCTCGATACTCAAGTGATGGGACGCTACGAGGTTGCGCGCACCCGTGTCGGGTACACCCAGGCGCTGGTGGACCAGGCGCGCAAGCTGCTGGACGGCGAGCTGAAACCCAGCGTGGAAGCCCTCGTCAGCGGCCGCTTCGAAGTCAACATGCAACCGCTCAAGCACTGGAGACTGCACTGGGATGACGGCGAGCAGCCTTACCGGGAAGTGAGCACACCAGAGGTAGTGGAAAGCGACGATGTAATCGACGCATCTCGGGGGCTGGACAAGGCTCCCAGGGTGACCGTCGGTGAACCGGGCAAGGGCAAGGGCATCTATTGGCAGTTGGGTGGCGGCAACGACCAGGTCTTCGGCGTATACGACAAACCCAACTACTTCAGCTTCTCAACGGGTAAAAAGAGCCTGACGGGAGGTTCGGAGGATGATGCGTTCATGTTCCATGTGAACGAGACACTCAAGACGCCGGTCGTGGATGCCAGGAACGCGCTGCATGGCGGCGCGGGCAACGACACGCTGTCGTTGCAGGGTCGACTCCCGGACGTCAACGGCTCTTACGCCTATCTCGGCCTTGAAATCGATCTGCCCGGCGGACTCTCCCTGTTGAAGTCCCACGACGACACCCACCCTGCCCACTACGCAACGATCACCTCGATTGAAAACGTCGAGACACTGCCCCGTGGCTACAGCCGAGTCATCGGTGACCGGCACCCCAACCACATCACGCTCAATGGTATGGATGACCGAGCCACCGGTGGACGCGGCGATGATGTGTTCCGGCTGATGGGCAACTCCAGTCGGGTCGACGGTGGCCCCGGCACGGACCGTTACTACGTCGCCATCAACACTGGCGACATCCATATCACCGAGGATGGGACGGAGCCGAGCATCATTGAACTCGGCTATCCAGCGGAAGGGATCAAGGGTTGGGAAATCCAGGGCACGTCATTGAAGGTGACGTTATCCCATGATGCGCAGACAACGGATTTATTTCGCGAGCTGTGCATTGTCGATACGTATTGCCAGGTTGGGACTCAACGGGTCCTGCGTAATGACGCTCTGCTGTTCGTGACGCAAGATGGCTTCACTTTCAAGCCGGATCTGCCAGACGCTTTGCTCGCCCCGGAAGATCACCCCGTCAGCGCGATCATGGTGCATCAAGGCAAATCGCCGCCCGCGCCGGTCATTTTCAATGGTGAAAAAGTCGCCTCACGGGATCTCGTCTCCGAAAACTATTTCGTTGCCAGGGAATGCCCCGACCCTATCTTCGATATCCCGCAGCAACCGGCCAACGCAACCACCACGCTGTTCCTGGACCATGACGACAGCGAATTGGAAGCCGTCCACGCTCATTATCGCGTGGAGGTTTGCACCATCGGTTATTGGAACTGGCTGACCTACAGCGACATGAAGCTGGTGCTGCAATTCACCAACGGCACGCGGCTGACGCTCGATCATTGGATGAAGCATAACCAGGGTGTTGTGTCGAATGTCACGGGCATGTTGATGTCCACTGGCGTATCGCTCACGCGCGCCATCACTCTGGTCTTTCGTGACGGCACCTCCTACCGGGTGGGTACGGTACGGCCGTCATTCCACGATGATTATCAGAACCCGGGAACACGCGTGGTCGAGGGGCGCCATGTACTGCGCCGACGCCCTGGTCGTGCTGTCTTCCGGTCCCCGTCCCGTGAAGTCATACGCCTGCCTTCCAGACCGCAAAAAATCAGGTTGCCTGAACGCCAGCACACCAGCATTTACGAGCTGGAGGGCAACGCCTCCACTTACGAAGTACACCCCAGCCCTGGCGCCACCCTGCGCCTGTATACGACCAGCGCAACCGATTCGTCGGTGTGGAATATTCACGCCGACAGCTTTGACATGGATCTGGCCCGCAGCGATATCCGTGTCGGTAGGACCTGGGTCCTGCTCGGTGACGTGCGGTTGTTGCTCACGCCAGCGTCCGATGACCGGAAACCACCGGAAATTGTGCATGTGGAACTCGTGTCCGGCACCCGTTACCAGATCGACACCGATCTGGCGAAAGCGCGACTGTTGAGCATCAATGCCAGGTTCCATGCCGACATTGCCACGCTCCTGCGAGAAATCCAGGCCCATGAAGCTGATGGCAGCCTGGCGACGACATTTCTCAGCGTCGCTGGCGTTCGCCTCGCTGACGGCACGCCAGGCGCGATCTTCTATGACGTACTGGACCAGCGCTGGATTCTCGATAGCGACGACACGCAAGAAGTGAACAGCTCGGACCTGATGATCGGGACCGTTGCCCAGCACTGAACGGCACTCCCTCAACACGTCCAAGCAGCCAAGACCAACCCGTCCGCACGCGTCGGCACCGGCTGGCCGCTGCAACACGACACCTATCAAGGAAGAGAACATGTCTCCAAAAAAACCTGTGCGCCCGAAGGGCACAGACACGCCAGGCACCGATCCGGGCACGATTACCCTACCCGACGTCAGGCTGCCGCCTCATCTTGCATTGCCTGGGACCGGCATCCCGCCACGCCCCCACACGTCGACGTCCGAGCCCAGTGGCTCTGCCGGGGCTTCATCCCAGAAGAGCCCGCCGCCACCCGTCGAGCTGACGGACCCGACCAGTGGCGCCCCAACGGCTGCGCAGCCTTCGCCAAGGTCCTTGGATCGCTACGCGCTCAATCCACCCGAAGGGTTGCCACCGGCCCGCGCCGATGGTCTTCGGGTCAACGGCAACGGCAGCTACGTCGATCTGGACGACGGGAAAGTCGCCCGGGTCGTCCATGACCCTGCCTTGAACGCTTATTACGCGTGGGGCCTGAATGAACTGTCACCTTCGGGCCCGGCACTCTATCGGCCAACAGGCGCGGTGTCCTGGCGCGAAAACGCCTTCGCCACGAAGCTGCGGGCCTACCAACTGGGCAAGGACCAGCGAGCAGTATTCGATCGCAGGAACGAGGGGCTATCGAGCCAGTCCATCAAAGAGCGCGACGCTGCTTTAGGCCCTATTTACCGGACCCAACAGAACCAACTGAAAGAGGACGCCCGGTTATTCCTTCAAAACGCCCAACGGATCCCTCGTTCCGCCGCTCCTTCGTTGCTTGGCGTGGAGACATTTTCCAAGCTCATCGAGAAAATCTTCGAACACTCCCAAGGCCTGGTCATGACGGAGCGGTTTTCGGGCACCGGCAGCAAGATGCAACTGATCGACGCGATGCCGGCACTGGTCGCAAGCGGTGTAACGACGCTGTACCTGGATCGCTTGCGAATCGACATCGACCAGGTCGTCCTGGACGGGTTCGCCAGGACCGGTGTCCTCGACGCCAGACTGAAGCGTCGCCTGCACGCTCTCGACGTGAATGATGACGCGGTCCCGCCAACGCCCTACACCTATCAGAACCTGATCATCGCGGCGCGGGAAAATGGCATAAGGGTCCAGGCCCTGGACTGCGCCGCCAGGGCCCAGGCGGAACTGTCCGGAGACGACGGTTTCCGAGGCCTGTTCACGTATCACGCCAGCCAAGTGATCAACGCCGACCGCCTTAATCGTCCGCAAGGCAAGTGGGTCGCCCTGGTGGGAGCGTCCCAGTATCGTAAAAGGAACATCGCTCTTGAACAGGAGCAGCACGCCACGGTGACTTTCAGCTACCCCAACACGCCTGGCCTGGCCCAAGTGCAAGGTGTGATGAGCTTGCATGTCGAGGACCTTGCCCATGGCCCGAACCTGCAGATCATCCAGGACCCGTCGCTCGGGGCCGCTGATTTGAACCTGAACGTAGGGGGCCAGGGCATGAAGCCATTCGAGCTGCCCGTTCGTTACCGACGCGTTCTGGAACAAGACATTCGAAGTGCCAACCTTACGCAGGACCCCCATAGCCTTTTTGCGACAATACCGGTGCAGCGTGGTCTCGATGTCGAAACCGCCCAGAGGGAACGTTTCCAGCGCGCCAGGGATACCATCAGCGCCAGCCAGTACTTCTTCGAAGGCCAACCGGTCACCCGCCCCAGGCCGCGCACGCCGGCACTGCGACCTTACAGCCCACCCCCCGCTGTGCTTGAAAGCATTTACCGTGTATCCAATGGCCTGGTCTTGGGAGCGGCCTACAACGCCATCGGCGCCAGGAAGTTCTTGATCGACAACATGCCCGCCCTGAAGGAGCAGCAGGTCAAGACGCTCTACATGGAAAACCTGATCAGTGAATACGATCAACCCCGGCTGGATGCATTTGCCTCCAGCGGTGCGATGTCCGATCCTCTGAGGGCGAATCTCTGGCGCCAGGACGAACTCCAGCAGATACATCCCTCCAGCGCCCATTCGTTGGTCAACCTCATCACTGTTGCTCACCAGCACGGCATCAAGGTGCAGGCGCTCGACACGTCGATCACCTTCAGGGACGAAATGAGGCGGCACGCCCCCGAGCGCTCCAGGAACTTCAAGTACGTGGCCCATACCCTCATCGAGACCGACCAGGCCCACCGGGGCCCGCACAAATGGGTGGCGCTGGTAGAGAGCGGCCACGCCAATACCGCTCGAAACACCCCCGGATTGGCTGAACTGCAAGGTGCCGTCGGGGTACGCGTGGTCGATGCCGGCAGTCAACCCACGCGAGTGCTGCCCGATGAAGGAGAGATCGTTTCCAGTCTCTTGCCCATCGCACGACCAGCCGCTCACCGTACGCCCTCCGGCGCCGGGTACCTTTTTGTGAAGTCAGATCTGCTGCTGGAGATAAGTACCGGCACCCAGCTGATACGGCGGGCGCCCGTCAGCCCTGGCAAGTTGTTGAACAAGCCGAACGAATTCCTCATCGAACGCTCGGAAGATGGGTTTCAGCTATACCTGGCGAAACATCAGCTGGGGGACTTCAGCGTGTACCCCCTGCTTATGGCCGCTGACCAGCTATCGGTCGACATTCCCGACCTGTCCCAGCATTACCACCGGGTGTGGCAAGTCAACAGAGTGAAGTTCAAGGACATCGATGGGCTGGTGTGGGCGCTCAAGACTGCCGGTCTTAAACAGGTCAGCGGCACGACGGTGATTCCCGTCTCGCCGCTGCGCCTGATGGATAGGCACCCACGGCTGACCGATCCTGGCATGTACCTTGTCGAAACCAGACCGGAAGGCACCATGATCTTCCACCGTTCCAAGGACAGCTCGATCAAAAGAACGCTGGTCAGCAAGGATCAGTTGTCGGGCAAGCTTTATATCAATCGACCGGAATGGGGGCTTACCGAGCTTCGTCTGTTTGACAACCTGGACGCCCTCACGGCCCATCTGGATGAAGCGATTGGGTTGAAACGCGTGCAAAGCGCCTGACAAACAGCACCGGTCAAGCATTGATGCCGGACCTGCTCTGGCCAATATCCAGGGCGCGGGCGAGCTTGCTGGCGATAGCGCCACCACGGGCGGATGGATCGCCAGCGTAGCTTGCGCCGGGCAAAAAAAACCGCCCGGCATCAGGCCGGGCGGTGTTTGTGACACTCAGGCATTAGTCAGTAGTCAGCACACCACGGCGCACCTGGTCACGCTCGATCGACTCGAACAGCGCCTTGAAATTGCCCTCGCCGAAGCCATCGTCGCCCTTGCGCTGGATGAATTCGAAGAACACCGGGCCCATCAGGGTTTCCGAGAAAATCTGCAGCAGCAAACGCTTGTCGCCCTGCTCGGAAGCGCCATCGAGCAGGATGCCACGCGATTGCAGCTCCGCCACTGGCTCGCCATGATTCGGCAGACGGCCCTCGAGCATTTCGTAGTAGGTGTCCGGCGGCGCGGTCATGAAGCGCATGCCGATTTTCTTCAGCCCATCCCAGGTCTTGATCAGGTCGTCGGTGAGGAACGCCACATGCTGGATGCCCTCGCCGTTGAACTGCATCAGGAACTCTTCGATCTGGCCAGCGCCCTTCGAGGACTCTTCGTTCAGCGGAATGCGGATCATGCCGTCCGGCGCGGTCATGGCCTTGGAGGTCAAACCGGTGTATTCGCCCTTGATGTCGAAGTAGCGGATCTCGCGGAAGTTGAACAACTTCTCATAGAAGTTCGCCCAGTACGCCATGCGCCCGCGATACACGTTGTGGGTCAGGTGATCGATGATCTTGAGCCCCGCACCCACCGGATTGCGGTCGACACCTTCGAGAAACACGAAGTCGATGTCATAGATCGAGCTGCCTTCGCCAAAACGGTCGATCAGGTACAGCGGCGCGCCGCCGATGCCTTTGATCGCAGGCAGGTTCAGCTCCATCGGGCCGGTCTCGATATGGATCGGCTGGGCACCGAGTTCCAGGGCGCGCTTGTAGGCTTTTTGCGAGTCCTTGACGCGGAACGCCATGCCGCAAACCGACGGACCGTGTTCGGCGGCGAAGTAGGACGCCACGCTATTGGGCTCGTTGTTGAGGATCAGGTTGATCGCGCCCTGGCGATACAAGTGCACGTCCTTGGAGCGGTGGGTCGCTACCTTGGTAAAGCCCATGATCTCGAAGATCGGCTCCAGGGTGTTGGGCGTAGGGGATGCAAATTCGATGAATTCAAAGCCCATCAGGCCCATCGGGTTTTCGTATAGATCTGCCATGTCGGCGCCTCATCATGCTTATCAATTAACAAGAAACGTTAGTTGCCAGTGATGCTGAGGGCGCGCGGCGGCGCGCAGGAAATACCGCGGACGCTGCGGGCGAGGAAATCGCCATAGATCAGTTGAAACCCAAGTATCTTCATTGTCGACCCAAGGCTCTTGCGGGCGAGGCTTCTGCTGCCAGAAGACGTTATTCTTATATGCGTAAATCGATTCTACACAGCGTAACCACATTTGTCCGCCTTGGGTATCAAATCGCCTTTTTGGCCGAGCGTGCAAGGGGTTTGTTGCACAGGAAAATACCCATCAGGATCAGTCCCCCGCCCCCGCACATCAAGGCCGTAAGCCGTTCGTCCAATAGCAAGGCGCCCAGCAGGACCGCCGTCAGTGGATTGAGCGCGATGAACACGCCGGACCGGGTCGCGCCAATCCGGCGGATGCCGTCATACCAGGCGATATAGGCCAGCGCCGAGCCCAGTACGCCAAGGTACAACAGGCTCAGCCATTGCCCGGCATCCAGTGCGGTCAGCGCCGCGAAGCGAATCTCTCCCCCGGCCGCGCACGCTCCCCAGAGCATCAGCGTGCCCAGCAGGATCGACCAGGTCACCGTTTGCAAGGGGCCAAGGCTTTCATTCAGGCTTTTGGAAAATAGCGAGTAGATACCCCAGCCGAGCACGCAGCCGAAAATCAGCACGTCGCCTACCCACCCTTGCTCCGTTGTTTGTAGCAAGGCCGGGTCACGACCCACGATCACCAGACCCGCCCCGCCGAGACACAAGACGATGCCGGCGACTTTCAAGCGGCTCAGCCGCTCCTTGAATAACCACCAGGAGGCCAGCCCGATCACCGCGGGGTTCAACGCCACGATCAACGAGGCCCGCGACGCGCTGATGTATTGCAAACCATAAAAGAAACACAGGTTGTAGAAGAAAATACCGAAGAACCCCAGCATCGCCAGTTGCAAGCCCTGCTTCAGGCTGGGCCTGGCCAGAGGAATGCCGGCCACCCCGAGAAACACCAGCAGCGCGAGACTCGCCAGCAGAAAGCGCAGGCTGGCGGCCAGCATGGGCGCCAATGCATTGGAGAGGATCCGCCCGGCCACGAACGTCCCTCCCCAGATCATTGTGACCATGGCGAGCTTCAGGTAGACCGGCAGGTCGGAAGCGATCGGCATGGAATGTTCCATGGGTTTCATTGCTTTCATCTCATTCAAGGTCGTTCGGATGCCAGTGACGAGGGAGCTCTCTCGCCACGGTTTTCTCTGTCGCTCAAGTGCCGTATTATTCGCCTCATATCTTGTCATCGTAAAATGAGCTTTTACTCATGACCCTGACCCAACTCGAAATCTTTTCGCTGGTCGCCGAGCTGCGCGGCTTCACGGCAGCCGCGACACGGTTGGGCATCGGACAATCAGCGGTGTCGCACGCAATCAGGTCCTTGGAAAACGAACTGGGCGTCGAGCTGTTCAGGCGTCATCAGACCCTGGTGGAGCCCAGCGACATCGGCCAGCAATTGCTGCTGCGGGCCCGAGCCATGCTCGGCTTGGCCAACACGCTGCGCCAGGAAGCCGCGGATGCCCGAGGCATGCGCCGCGGAACCTTGCGCATCGGCTCGTTCGGCCCGACAGCCTCGATGAAGCTGTTGCCCGCTATCCTGGAACGCTTCAGGACCTTGCACCCGGGGATCGAAGTGCATGTCGACGAGGGGCCGGACCGGCAGGTTCTGCAATGGTTGGACGAACGCCGGATCGACGTCGGTTTCGTAGTCTTGCCGGAGGAACGCTTCGATACGTTCGCGTTGGTGACCGACCAGATGGTCGCCTTGCTCCCTGCTGCTCACGCCCTCGGGGATCGAACCCACGTGCAACTCAAGGATTTGTGCGACGACCCTTTCATTCTCACCGAGGCCGGCTCGTCGGAACTGGTCTGGCGACTGTTCAATGCCGCGCGCTTGACACCCAATGTCCGTTATCGCTGCTCGCAACTGCTCAGTACGCTCGACCTCGTCACTCGTGGCGACGCGGTGAGCGTAGTGTCCGAAGGCTCGTTGCCCCTGTTCGATAATCCTGGCTTCGTTGTTCGTCCTCTGTCGCCTCCCGTCCCACGACAGATCGGCCTGGCCGTACTCGATAGCCGCCAGGCCTCGCCGGCAACCCTGGCATTTATCGAGCTGGCACAGGCCGTTCAGCCGACTTGATTGCGCTTAACTTTCGATAGGGTTATCTATTAGCCCAACGGACTAGAGCACGCGATTGCATTACACCGCCTAGTACTGCTAACAGCTAATCTCGTCGCCAGTCGCTTGACGTCATCGGCCCGACTGATGGTAAAACGCCAACAGCTGTTACATAACGAAAAAGTTACGATTTACACTTTTCGGTTTAACTACTACAATTTTTTCTGCCTCTACCAGATAGCAGGAGAGTCATTAGTCACCGAGTCGCTACAAGGCGCCTGGCTTATAGCTTTGTTTGCGGTTGGTATCAGCCTTATATTTTGATTGGAGTAATTATATTGTCCAGACTCGCTGAATTTCGCAAAGCCGAAAAGGCCCTTCAAGAGCAGCTCGCGCAGCTGGAAGCTTTGAAGAATGACGCCGGGCTCAAGAAAGAAATCGAATTCGAAGAAAAGCTCCAAGGGCTGATGAAAACCTACGGCAAGGGCCTGCGCGACATCGTTGCGATCCTCGACCCGAGCCCGTCCAAATCAGGCCTGTCGTCGGGCAAGACGCCAAAGACCCGCCGTGCCCGCGTCGTCAAGGTCTATCAGAACCCGCACACGGGCGAACTGATCGAAACCAAGGGCGGCAACCATCGCGGTTTGAAAGCCTGGAAGGAAAAATACGGTGCGAGCACCGTCGATTCCTGGCTGCGCGGTTGAAAGCACTACAACGAAAAAAGCCCTGGCCTGCACCCAGGGCTTTTTTATGGGCCGAACTTTCGTATTGGCCCAAGAGTATTACGCTGAAAGCCTTATAATTTCAGGCTATTTCGTACCGACTGTATTTCATCCTGGCTTTCTACAAATACCTGCGCCTGCCCCGCATAGGACAACACGTAGGCATTACCCTCATTAAGTGCCGCGACGAGGGTCTGCGACAATACATGACGCCCGTTTTGCGTGATCGTGCAAGTGGTTTCCAAAGCGCTTACGCCGCCCAATACGGACGCGTGAATCTTATTGCAGACACTTTGATAGCCGCCTTGGAAAAAATCCTTCTGAATGGACTTTCTCATTTCCAACAGCACGCCTTGCAAGTTTACTTGATGGTCGGGCTCGACAGCCGACGCGGTCAACTCCATCACCATCACGGCATTGCCCGAACGGTCGCTTTTGGTGGCGCGCTGCCGACTGGTACCTTTGGCCGGGGCCGGTGCGTCGGCGGGCAGCGATTCGATGATCCATCCCGAGGGCCAGGTTACCTGTGGTTCGGCCGCCCCCACATCGACGCTCGACGCGACGGCAAACAACAGGACGAACAGCGAAGAAAGCGGTCGAAACATTGCGTTGCACTCAAGGACTGATCGTGAAGTCTGAAGCGCGACGCACCACCAGGCAATAGGCACGTTTGGCGATGCCACGCCCCTTGCGTATCATGGACGCACCTGCAAGGAAGCTAGCACAAGCCCCACTTATTTTTCGGAGGGCCCATGAGCCTGCAAGAACTCAATACTTTCCCTGGCGTCACCGCTCAACCCGATGCCGCAACGGCCAAATTCGTCTTCAACCACACCATGCTGCGGGTCAAGGACATTACCAAGTCCCTTGATTTCTACACCCGTGTGCTGGGTTTTTCCCTGGTGGAAAAGCGCGACTTTCCAGAGGCCGAATTCAGCCTGTATTTCCTTGCCCTGGTCGACAAGAACCAGATCCCGGCGGACGCGGCGGCGCGTACCGAGTGGATGAAATCGATCCCCGGCATCCTCGAACTGACGCATAACCACGGCACCGAAAACGATCCGGCGTTCACCTACCACAACGGCAACACCGACCCGCGCGGTTTCGGCCACATCTGCATCTCCGTGCCAGACGTGGTCGCCGCCTGCGAGCGCTTCGAAGCGTTGGGCTGTGACTTCCAGAAACGCTTGAGTGATGGCCGCATGAAAAGCCTGGCCTTCATCAAAGACCCGGACGGTTATTGGGTCGAGATCATCCAGCCTGCACCGTTGTAAGTTCTGCGGTCACAAAAAAACCCCATGAGCCAAGGCCCATGGGGTTTTATTTTTCCAGCGACCGGCTATCAGGCCGGTGCGGAGGTGCGGATGAGGTGATCGAAGGCGCTCAGCGAAGCCTTGGCGCCCTCGCCCACGGCGATCACGATCTGCTTGTACGGCACGGTGGTCACGTCACCGGCAGCGAACACACCCGGGATCGACGTTTCGCCACGAGCATCGACAATGATCTCGCCACGCGGCGACAGCTCGACGGTGCCCTTGAGCCAATCGGTGTTGGGCAACAGGCCGATCTGCACGAAGATCCCCTCCAGCGCCACGTCGCGCACTTCACCGCTCGGACGGTCCTTGTAGCGCAGGCCGTTGACCTTCTGCCCGTCACCCGTCACTTCGGTGGTCTGGGCGTTGGTGATCACCGTCACGTTCGGCAGGCTGTGCAGTTTGCGCTGCAACACCGCGTCGGCACGCAATTGCACATCGAACTCCAGCAACGTGACGTGGGACACGATACCCGCCAGGTCGATGGCCGCTTCGACGCCGGAGTTACCGCCGCCGATTACCGCGACCCGCTTGCCCTTGAACAGCGGACCGTCACAATGCGGGCAGTACGCCACGCCTTTGTTGCGGTATTGCTGCTCGCCCGGCACGTTCATTTCGCGCCAGCGGGCACCGGTCGCCAGGATCACGGTCTTGGCCTTGAGGCTCGCGCCGCTGGCGAACTTGACTTCATGCAGCCCACCGGCCGTGCCTGGCACCAGTGCGTCGGCGCGTTGCAGGTTCATGATGTCGACGTCGTATTGCTTGACGTGTTCTTCCAGGGCGACAGCCAGTTTCGGCCCTTCGGTTTCCTGGACCGAGATGAAGTTCTCGATGGCCATGGTGTCGAGCACCTGGCCGCCGAAACGCTCGGCCGCCACACCGGTACGGATGCCTTTTCGTGCCGCATAGATGGCCGCCGAGGCACCGGCCGGGCCACCGCCCACCACCAACACGTCAAAGGCATCCTTGGCGCTGATCTTCTCAGCCTGGCGCTCGATGCCACTGGTGTCGATCTTGGCGAGGATTTCTTCCAGGCCCATGCGACCCTGGCCGAAGTTCACACCATTCAAGTACACGCTTGGCACGGCCATGATCTGGCGTTCATCGACTTCAGCCTGGAACAGCGCGCCGTCGATGGCGACGTGCTTGATGTTCGGGTTCAGCACCGCCATCAGGTTCAGCGCCTGGACCACGTCCGGGCAGTTCTGGCACGACAGCGAAAAATACGTCTCGAAGTTGAAATCGCCCTTGAGCGAGCGGATCTGTTCGATCACTTCGACACTGGCCTTCGAAGGGTGGCCACCGACTTGCAGCAGGGCCAGCACCAGCGAAGTGAATTCATGCCCCATGGGAATGCCGGCGAAACGCAGGCTGATATCGGCTCCCGGGCGGTTCAACGAAAACGATGGCTTACGCGCATCGGTGCCGTTGTCGAGCAAGGTAATCTGGATGGAAAGACTGGCAACGTCTTTGAGTAACGCAAGCATTTCCTGGGATTTCGCACCGTCGTCGAGGGATGCAACGATCTCGATCGGCTGGGTGACCCGTTCCAGGTATGACTTCAACTGAGCTTTAAGATTGGCGTCCAACATACGGGCGATTTCCATTTTTGAATTTCAGAAAAAACAACGCCCAGGCGAATCTCGCCCGGGCGTTTTTTGGGGCGAAGCGGCTTACTTGGCTAAGAGCGGATCGCCCTCGGGTAACGCATTGGTTTAGATCTTGCCGACCAGGTCCAGGGACGGAGCCAGGGTGGCCTCGCCTTCTTTCCACTTGGCTGGGCAGACTTCACCTGGGTGAGCGGCAACGTACTGGGCTGCCTTGATCTTGCGCAGCAGCTCGGAAGCGTCACGGCCTACACCACCGTCGTTGATTTCAACGATCTTGATCTGACCTTCAGGGTTGATCACGAAAGTACCGCGGTCAGCCAGGCCAGCTTCTTCGATCAGCACGTCGAAGTTGCGGGAGATGGCCAGGGTCGGGTCGCCGATCATGGTGTACTGGATCTTGCCGATGGCTGGCGAAGTGTTGTGCCAGGCAGCGTGGGCAAAATGAGTGTCGGTGGACACGCTGTAGATTTCGACGCCCAGCTTCTGGAACTCGGCGTAGTTGTCGGCCAGGTCTTCCAGCTCGGTTGGGCAAACGAAGGTGAAGTCAGCTGGGTAGAAGAACACGACAGACCACTTGCCTTTCAGGTCGGCGTCCGATACTTCGACGAAAGCGCCGTTTTTGAAAGCGGTGGCTTTGAACGGTTTAACTTGGCTGTTGATGATAGGCATCGTTGACTCTCCGTCAGTGGTTGAAAAGTTGATGGGGTGAATCTTAGCCATTCATTGCGCTGTTGGCTCATTGCCAAAGCTCATGCAAATGATTGGTTTTGACTATCAGGAATCTATATAGATAGAAGAAATCTGTGGAAGCTGCCGAAGGCGGCGATCAATTGATCGTGGCAGCTGCCTGACAGTTCACGGGGCTGGATCAACGGATCACAGCCCCATGGACGAAAAGCCTGATCAGGCGGTAGGCGTACGCATGGTGACGAATTCTTCGGCTGCGGTTGGATGCACGCCGATGGTTTCATCGAAATCGCGCTTGGTAGCACCGGCCTTGAGGGCAATCGCCAGCCCTTGGATAATTTCACCGGCGTCCGGCCCGACCATGTGGCAGCCCAGGACCTTATCGGTCTTGGCATCGACCACCAATTTCATCAGGGTGCGTTCCTGGCAGTCAGTGAGGGTCAGCTTCATCGGCCGGAAACGGCTTTCGAAAATCTGCACCTCATGGCCGGCTTCCCGAGCCTGTTCTTCAGTCAAACCTACCGTGCCGATGTTCGGCAGGCTGAACACCGCCGTGGGGATCATTCGATAATCGACCAGGCGGTATTGCTCAGGCTTGAACAGGCGCCGCGCCACCGCCATGCCTTCGGCCAGGGCGACAGGCGTGAGCTGCACACGGCCGATCACATCGCCAATGGCCAGGATCGACGGTTCAGCCGTCTCGTATTTTTCGTTGACCTGCACGAAGCCTTTCTCGTCCAGCTTGACGCCCGTGTTCTCCAGCCCAAGATTGTCCAGCATCGGCCGGCGGCCGGTGGCGTAGAACACACAATCGGTCGACAACGTGCGACCGTCCTTGAGCGTCACTTTCAGGCTGCCGTCGGCTTCTTTGTCGATGCGTTGGATGTCTGCGTTGAATTGCAGGTCCAAGCCACGACGCTGCAGCTCTTCGGCCAGATGCTTGCGCACCGCGCCATCAAAACCGCGCAAGAACAGGTCGCCGCGATAGAGCAAGGATGTCTGCGCGCCCATGCCGTGGAAGATCCCGGCGAATTCCACGGCGATGTAGCCGCCTCCCACCACCAGCATGCGCTTGGGCAGCGTCTTGAGAAAAAACGCTTCGTTGGAACCGATGGCGTGCTCGCTCCCGGGAATATCCGGAATCACCGGCCAGCCGCCGGTGGCGATCATGATGTGCCTGGCGGTGTAGCGCTCGCCGTTGATCTCGACTTCATGAGGGCTGGTAATCCTGGCGTGGCCTTCATGCAAGGTCACACCGCTGTTGACCAGCAGGTTGCGGTAGATGCCGTTGAGGCGATTGATCTCACGATCCTTGTTGGCGATCAGCGTGGCCCAGTCGAAACTCGCCTCGCCCGCCGTCCAGCCGTAGGCCGACGCTTGTTCGAAATCCTCGGCGTAATGCGCGCCGTAGACCAGCAGTTTTTTCGGCACACAGCCGACGTTGACGCAGGTCCCCCCCAGGTAGCGGCTTTCCGCCACGCCCACTTTCGCGCCGAAACCCGCGGCAAACCTCGCCGCCCGCACACCGCCGGAACCGGCGCCAATCACATACAGATCAAAATCGTAGGCCATCATCTATCTCCTTCGGCAGGTTGTCAGCATACCTGCTGTTTTCACTTGAGGCAGCGTTGCAGCGCAAACAGCGACTTTGTTTGTGTGATTGATGATTGGCGGAAGGTTTTTTTGCAGAAAAAAAAACGCCCCGAACCAGTCGGGGCGTTTTTTCAAGGCGCGACGCAGGCTGAATCAGTAAGCCTTGCCGGTCTTGTAGAAGTTCTCGAAGCAGAAGTTGGTTGCGTCGATGTAACCTTCGGCGCCACCGCAGTCGAAGCGCTTGCCCTTGAACTTGTAGGCCATGACGCAGCCGTTCTGGGCCTGTTTCATCAGGGCGTCGGTGATCTGGATCTCACCGCCCTTGCCTGGCTCGGTCTGTTCGATCAGGTCGAAGATGTCCGGAGTCAGGATGTAGCGGCCGATGATCGCCAGGTTCGACGGCGCATCTTCAGGTTTTGGTTTTTCAACCATGCTGTGAACGCGGTAGATGTCTTCGCGGATCATTTCACCGGCGATGACACCGTACTTGTTGGTTTCCTGCGGATCCACTTCCTGGATCGCCACGATGGAGCAACGGAATTGCTTGTACAGCTTGACCATCTGGGTCAAAACGCCGTCGCCTTCCAGGTTCACGCACAAGTCGTCCGCCAGAACCACGGCGAACGGTTCGTCACCGATCAGCGGGCGGCCGGTCAGGATCGCATGGCCCAAACCTTTCATTTCGGTCTGGCGGGTGTAGGAGAACGAGCACTCGTCCAGCAACTTGCGAATGCCGACCAGGTATTTTTCCTTGTCGGTGCCCTTGATCTGGTTTTCCAACTCGTAACTGATGTCGAAATGGTCTTCCAGGGCGCGCTTGCCACGGCCGGTGACGATGGAGATTTCCGTCAGGCCCGCATCCAGGGCTTCTTCGACGCCGTACTGGATCAGTGGCTTGTTCACCACCGGCAGCATTTCTTTGGGCATGGCTTTAGTCGCTGGCAGGAAGCGAGTACCGTAACCGGCTGCTGGGAACAAGCATTTCTTGATCATATAAGTCCTTGAAAAGGCGGTGTGTACAAGTTTCGGCGAAGTCTAATCAGCCGGCAGGCACCTTACAATGCCTGCGCTGGCCAACCGATGCCATCATAGAGAAATAAACCGGCGGATAGTTCAATCGCCTTTCGCTTCGATGCTTCCAGCGGTCCCCACTGTACGCCCATCAGCACGGTTTGCGAGCATTTGGCGTATCATGGCCGCCTTGATTCCGCCAACGAGGCAGCTAGATGTCGGCAACACAGAACGCAAACGGTTATTCGGTCAGCCAGGAAAAGGACGGCCAGTGGTGGATTATCAACTACCACGGCGAGCAGGTCGCCGGTCCCTTGCCCACCAAGACAATGGCGGTGGAAGTCGCCGCGGTCTTTCAGGACGAACGTTCCGCCCCGGCGCCCCGGGAACGTGAACAGGCGCCAGCGCGCAATACTCGCCGCAAGAAATAAACAGACGGCCCCGCCGAAGCCCTGGTGCTCGGAAGGGGCCGCGGGTTTAGCTGTACCGGAATGGCCATTCGCTATAATCTCGCGCCATTCCTCCCCATCCTGATGACAACCCCCATGAAGACAATCCTGGCGCTGTTTGCAGTTCTGGCCCTGGCAGGCTGTGCCTCAGCCGAAAAAACCTATCTGGATACCGGTGAACAAGGCTTGGCCATCGACTGTTCAGGCGAAGCCAATTCCTGGGCGACGTGTTACGAGAAAGCGGAAGCTTCCTGCGCCGGTACGGGCTACCGCATCGTCGGCACGGATGGCACGCCACAGGCCAACGACAGCGAAAAGACCCTCGGTGTGGACGTGGGCAACTTCACCAGCCGCAGCGTGGTGGTCGTCTGTAAATAAAGGACGGGCCCTGCTTAACCGGATATACAAGCGTTGGCCGCGTCCTGAACGTCGCCCGGGCGCACCGGTACGTTGGAGAGGCTTTCGTGCAGCTTGATGCTGGAGCCGCTGGAGCGTTCGTCGATGTCGAACACCGCGGCCGGTAGCGCCGACAGCTTGCCGGGGACGATCACCCGCACGCCATTCTTATGCGGCTCCATTTGCAGCGGACCACGGCTCTCCAGAAGCTTGTCGGCAACGCACTTGGCGTATTCATGAGGTTTTTTGCCGGAGATGACGCTCATGGTGGGCGGCGTCTGGTTGATGTCCGATACCGATGCACATCCACCCAAGGCCAAGGCCAATACCCACACGCTGCGCTTCATATGAATCCTCCAATAAAGACCCTCCGACAATGCAAACGTCGATTTTCTCCAACGTCCTCTCATTTTTTATTCGCCACCGCCTGATAAATGAATGACACCCAGGACAGGGGCCGGATATTAACCCGCGGTGCTGATAAACTGCGCTCCATTATCATTGCTTCATCTTACTGTCCTGATTTGCAAGAAATGCCCTTCTGGAGGCGCCCATGAAATTCATCCACCAGCGCGAGCACCTCAACGAAGACGATATCGTCGTGATCGAATGCTCCCAAATGTGCAACATCCGTTTGATGAACGACGCCAATTTCCGTAGCTTCAAGAATGGTGGCCGCCACACCTACCACGGCGGCGCGTTCGACACGTTCCCGGCCAGGATCACGGCCCCCAGCACCGGCTTCTGGAATATCACCATCGACACCGTCAACCGTCGCGCCATCAGCGTTACCCGCAAGCCGACCCTGACCCACAAGATCAAGATCATCCGGCGCTCCAGTTCGAAGCTGAGTTGAGCCCCCCGTCCAAGATAGGTAAAACCGTGGCCCAGACAACCAAATACGTTATCAAGTACAAACTCAACGGCGAGCGCCGCTTCGAGTTCGCGCAACTGCAGACCGGCACCGAGGAAGAAGCGCTGGTCGCGCTGCAAAAGTTGCATGGCGAGACCGATGATCAGATCACCGATCTCAAGGTCAGCAAGGCACTCTAAAGCCTGCCAGCTGGCTTTTTGTGGTGAGGGAGCTTGCTCCCTTTCTACAAAAAGCGCTTCACATCGCAAGAATCGGAGTGCCCGGCAGCGCTGCACTCTTCAGGCTGAACAGTCCTTTTATCCAGGATTGCAATCATGTCCTCAACGCCTCTATTGACCCAACACCTCCCCCACCTCGATTGGCCCACCATGGTGGATAGCCTCGATGAGGACGGCTGCGCGATCATTCGCAACCTGCTGCCGACCGTACAATGCCGGCAGTTGAGCGGTTTGTATGAGGACGCCGGGGTTTTTCGTTCGCGGGTAATAATGGGGCGCCACGGATTCGGACGCGGTGAGTACCAGTATTTCGCTTATCCGCTGCCTGAGATCGTCCAGCATTTGCGCCAGTCGCTCTATCCGATGCTGGTCCCAGTGGCTAATCGCTGGAACGATTGCATGGGCCTGGAAACTCGATACCCCGACAAGCACACGGATTTCATCCGCCGTTGCCATGCCGCCGGGCAGCAGCGTCCCACACCGTTGCTCCTCCAATACGGCCCGCAGGATTACAACTGCCTGCACCAGGACCTTTATGGCGAACAGGTGTTCCCGTTACAGGTAGCCATCCTGCTGTCGGAACCGGGAGACGACTTTACCGGGGGCGAGTTCGTCCTCACCGAGCAACGCCCGCGCATGCAGTCACGCCCCCAAGTCATCGACTTGAAACAAGGCGACGCCGTGGTGTTCGCCTTACACCAGCGGCCGGTCAAAGGCGTTCGCGGGTATTATCGGGTTAACTTGCGCCATGGCGTCAGCCGCGTACACAGCGGTCGCCGGCATACACTCGGGATCATTTTTCATGATGCGCAATGACGACACCCCCGTCACTCTCGACCTGTTCGCCGACCAGGCGCCCACCACGCCTGGCCAGGTCGAACAGATCGGCCAGCAATCCTTCGTGCTACGCGGGTTTGCCCTGCCCTGGCTCGACCGTTTGTTGCCAGCGCTGGAAACAGTCTTGCAGGCCGCACCGTTCCGGCAGATGGTCACGCCCGGTGGCTTTACCATGTCGGTCGCCCTGACCAGTTGCGGCGCACTCGGCTGGACCACCGACCGCAGCGGCTATCGCTACACCGCCCATGATCCACAGACAGGCGATCCCTGGCCCGCCATGCCGCCAGTGTTTCGCGAGCTGGCCCAGGCCGCCGCCCGGCAAGCGGGCTTCGAGCACTTCGAGCCCGATGCCTGCCTGATCAACCGCTACGTGCCCGGCGCGCGGATGTCGCTGCACCAGGACAAGAACGAGCGCTCCCTGACGGCCCCCGTCGTCTCGCTTTCCCTTGGCCTGCCGGCGACATTCCAGTTTGGTGGATTCGAGCGCAGCGACAAAAGCCAGCGCATTCCGTTGTTTCATGGCGACATCGCAATCTGGGGCGGCGTGGATCGGTTGCGCTACCACGGCGTGCTGCCGCTCAAGCCGGGACAACATACACGTCTGGGCGCCCAACGCATCAACATGACGTTCCGCATGGCCGGATGACAATGCAGAATTCAACCGCAAGACCCGGAGTGTCGTCACCTGGGTGGCTCAGTAATCTAGCCAAAACGGGCCAAAGGAATCACGACCATGAACAGCACTTCAAGTACGCTCGCCCCTGATCAGGACCCTCGCTGGGCCGCCGTACTCGCCCGGGATCCGCGCGCCGATGGCACCTTTGTCTACGGCGTGAAGACCACCGGCATCTATTGCCACCCCAGCAGCCTGTCGCGCCTGCCCAACCCGCGCAATGTCGAATTCTTCGACACGCCGGAACAGGCCCAGGCAGCCGGTTATCGTCCCAGCAAACGGATGGCCAGGGACCAGACCCAGATCGCCGCGCAACAAGCGGCGCGGGTGGCGGCGGCCTGCCGGCAGATCGAGGCGGCCGAGCAACTGCCAGGCTTGAATGAACTGGCACAAAGCGCCGGCCTGAGTCCCTTCCATTTTCATCGCGTCTTCAAGTCGATCACCGGCCTGACCCCCAAGGCCTACGGCGCCGCCCATCGCTCGCGCAAAGTGCGCGAACGCCTGGCCGACGCCGGAACGGTGACCGAAGCGCTTTACGACGCAGGCTTCGGTTCCAACAGCCGCTTCTATGAAGCCGCCGACAAAGTCCTGGGTATGAAACCTGGCGAGTATCGCGCCGCCGGGCTGAACACCGATATTCGCTTCGCCCTCGGCCAGTGTTCCCTGGGAGCGATCCTGGTGGCGCAAAGCGAGCGTGGCGTGTGCGCGATCCTGCTGGGGGACGACCCGGATGCGCTGCTGCGTGACCTGCAAGACAAGTTCCGCCGCGCCAACCTCATCGGTGCCGACCGGGAATTCGAGCAACTGATTGCCCAAGTGGTGGGCTTCATCGAGGCACCGGCGCTGGGCCTGGACCTGCCACTGGACTTGCGTGGCACGGCGTTCCAGGAACGGGTCTGGCAAGCCCTGCGAGAGATCGCGCCCGGCAGCACCGCCAGCTATGCCGAAATCGCCCAGCGCATCGGCATGCCCAAAGCGGTGCGCGCGGTGGCCCAGGCCTGCGGCGCCAATAGCCTCGCCGTGGCGATCCCCTGCCATCGAGTGGTGCGCAGCGACGGCAACCTGTCGGGCTACCGCTGGGGCGTTGAGCGCAAGCGTCAGCTGTTGGCGCTGGAACGCTCGCCCGAGGATTGAACACCGATATAGATCGCCACCGAGTCGGGTGCGTTATAGACCTCGAAATCGGTGCTGAACCGGCGCACGGCCTGCGGGTTGTCGGCGAAGTACGCCCAGATCAGCCCCCAGGTCTGGATCACGCAATCGGGCATTTCGCCCTTGGCCGAGAACATCAGGTAATCCCCGCCTTCGACTTCCACGGCAGGGTAGCCTGCGCTCGTGGCGTCGACCTGTACGCCCGCCGTCACATTGAAGTAGCCGGTGGCATCGGACTCGTAGCCGGAGTACACACCGTAGACGAACGACTCCGACTGCCGCGCCGGAACTCGCTCGAACAACCCTTCGGTGAAGAATTGCTGCCACATCGGGCCGATTTTCGCCGTATCGCCCTGTTGCTCCTCGGCGTTGCGGGTGCGTACCTGCAAACCGGCGACCGTGAAAGGTTCGACGGTCTTGAGTTTCACGTCCATGGGTTCGGCTCCTTGATAAGTGGTGTCCCATGGTACCCATCCCGCCGTTGGTATCAAACCCGGGCAGCGATTGAAAAACTCGACTGGCCCTGGCCGGGTCACACCTGCTAAAAACACCGTTTCCTTCTGCCGTCGGAGACACCCGAACATGAGTCAGTGGCCAGACACCCGCATTCTTGACCTGCTCGGCATCGAGCATCCCATCATCCAGGGGCCGCTGGCCGGGGTGACCGGTCCGGCGATGGTGGTCGCCACTTGCAATGCCGGCGGACTGGGCTCGATGCCCGCGGCGATGCTCGACGTGGAGCAACTGCGCCAGGCACTGACGACCATCGCCGAGCAGACCGACAAGCCGTTCAACGTCAATTTTTTCAGTCATCAGCCGCCCGCTTTCGACGAACAACGGGCCGAGGCCTGGAAACAGCGCCTCAAGCCTTATTACGAAGAACTGGGGGTGGATTTCGACGCGCCGACGCCCGTATCCAATCGCACGCCGTTCGACGATACGGCCTGCCGGGTGTTGGAGAAGATGCGACCCAAGGTGGTCAGCTTCCACTTCGGCCTGCCGGAAAAATCGTTGCTCGATCGGGTCAAGGCCACCGGGGCGAAAGTCCTCTCTTCGGCCACCACCGTGGAAGAAGCGATCTGGCTCGAGCGACACGGCTGCGACGCGATCATTGCCATGGGTTATGAAGCCGGCGGTCATCGAGGGATGTTCCTCAGCGACGACCTCGATACTCAGGTGGGCCTGTTCGCCTTGCTGCCGCAAGTCGTGGACGCGGTGACCGTGCCGGTGATCGCCGCCGGCGGTATCGGCGATGCGCGGGGCATCGTCGCCGCATTTGCCCTGGGTGCGTCGGCGGTGCAGCTGGGCAGCGCCTACCTGTTTACCCCGGAAGCGAAGATCACGCCTTCCCATCACCGGGCGTTGCGCACGGCCAAGGAAAGCCAGACTGCAATCACCAACCTGTTCACCGGTCGGCCGGCCCGAGGGATCGTCAACCGGGTGATGCGCGAGGTCGGCCCGATGAGCCCACTGGCGCCAGCATTTCCGCTGGCGGGCGGCGCGTTGATGCCCCTTCGCGCGAAGGATGAAGCCGACTTCGCCAACCTTTGGGCCGGCCAGGCGTTTCCCCTGGGGCGGGAGCTGCCCAGTGGCGAGCTGACGCGGCGCCTGGCTGAGGAGGCTCTGGCTCGGTTCAAGGGCTGAGCGCTAGCCTGACAGTCTCCGGCGCTTGACCGGACGCTATCGCGAGCAAGCTCGCTCCCACAGGGGTTCAGTGTGAATATCAATCATGCATTCATCCCGAAATCCTGTGGGAGCGAGCTTGCTCGCGATGACGGCAGCCCTGCCACCGCTGACTTCTGACAAAAAGCCACGTTCCGTTTGTCAGCCTTTCGCTATATATTCCGCTATATAGCGAAACCATTTCCACGGAACCCTGCCCATGCGCCTGACCCCGCTCGTCCTGCTGCTTGCTACTTGCTTTTGTATCAACGCCGCCCAAGCCGATGAAGTGCAAGTCGCCGTCGCGTCCAACTTCACCGCCCCGATCCAGGCCATCGCCGCCAGCTTCGAGAAGGACACCGGGCATAAACTGATTGCCGCCTACGGCGCGACCGGGCAGTTCTATACCCAGATCAAGAACGGCGCGCCATTCGAGGTGTTCCTGGCTGCCGACGACACCACGCCGGCGAGGCTGGACAGCGAAGGCGACACCGTGCAGGGCTCGCGCTTTACCTACGCCATCGGTACGTTGGCGTTGTGGTCGGCCAAGACCGATTACGTCGACGCCAAGGGGCAAGTCCTGCGGGACAATGCCTTCCAACACCTGTCCATTGCCAATCCGAAAACCGCGCCGTATGGCCTGGCCGCCACACAGGTGCTGGAAAAGCTGGGGCTCACCCATCAGGCCAAGGGCAAGATCGTCGAGGGCCAGAACATCACCCAGGCCTATCAGTTCGTTTCCACTGGCAATGCCGAACTGGGTTTCGTGGCCCTGTCCCAGGTGTTCAAGGACGGCAAGCTGACAAGCGGTTCCGCGTGGGTTGTCCCGGGCGAACTGCATGATCCGATCAAGCAGGACGCGGTGATCCTGGCAAAGGGACGGGGCAACCCCGCCGCCCAGGCATTGATGAGCTATCTGAAGGGCCCGAAAGCCGCCGCCATCATCCAGGCCTACGGTTACCAACGCTGATGCCACTGACCGACGCCGATTACGCCGCCATCTGGCTGACCCTGAAACTGGCGTCGCTGACCACGGTGATCCTGCTTTTCATCGGCACGCCCATCGCCCTGTGGCTGTCGCGCACCCAATCGCGGCTTCGCGGTTCGGTGGGTGCGGTGGTCGCCCTGCCGCTGGTACTGCCGCCTACCGTGATTGGCTTCTATCTGCTGCTGGCGCTGGGACCCAACGGCTGGATCGGCCAATTCACCCAAGCCCTCGGGCTGGGCACCCTCACCTTCAGCTTTACCGGACTGGTGATTGGCTCGGTGATCTACTCAATGCCCTTCGTGGTGCAGCCGCTGCAAAACGCTTTTTCCGCTATCGGCAGTCGTCCTTTGGAAGTCGCCGCCACCCTGCGGGCCGGGCCGTGGGATACCTTTTTCAGCGTCATCCTGCCTTTGGCCCGACCGGGTTTCATCACCGCCGCAATCCTCGGCTTCGCCCACACGGTGGGTGAGTTTGGCGTGGTGTTGATGATCGGCGGCAACATCCCCGAGAAGACCCGGGTGGTGTCGGTGCAAATCTACGACCACGTCGAAGCCCTTGAGTACAGCCAGGCCCATTGGCTGGCGGCGGCGATGCTGGTGTTTTCTTTCCTGGTGCTGCTGGCGCTGTACTCTAGCCGCCGAACTCGCGCCGGTTGGAGCTGATCGATGATCGAGGCAAGGTTTCAACTCGACCGTGGCGATTTTTCCCTGGACCTGGACCTGCAATTGCCCGGCCGTGGGGTGACGGCGCTGTACGGCGAGTCCGGATCCGGCAAGACCACCTGCCTGCGCTGCATGGCCGGGCTGGACCGACCGACGCGGGGTTTCGTCGAGGTCAATGGCGAGGTCTGGCAAGACAGTGAGCGTGAGGTGTTCGTCCCGCCTCACAAGCGAGCGCTGGGGTATGTTTTCCAGGAGGCGAGCCTGTTCGATCACTTGTCGGTGCGCGACAATCTTCTGTTCGGCCTCAAGCGCGTTGCCGCGGCGCAACGGCGCGTGGACATCAACCACGCGACGGAACTGCTCGGCATCGGCCATCTCCTCGACAGGCAACCCCACAACCTTTCCGGTGGCGAACGCCAGCGCGTCGGCATCGCCCGCGCCTTGCTGACCAGCCCGCGCCTGCTGCTGATGGACGAGCCTCTGGCCGCCCTCGATACACGCCGCAAAAACGAGATCCTGCCTTACCTGCAACGGCTCCACGATGAGCTGGATATCCCGGTGCTGTACGTCAGCCATTCCCAAGACGAAGTGGCGCGGCTGGCCGATCATATCGTGGTGCTGGACGCTGGGCGGGCCTTGGCCAGCGGGCCAATCGGCGAGACCCTCGCCCGGCTCGACCTGCCATTGGCGTTGGGGGATGACGCAGGCGTGGTAATCAACGGAAAAGTCGCCGGCTACGACCCGGACTATCAGTTGCTCACCCTGACCCTGCCCGACAGCCAGTTGAACGTGCGGGTTGCCCACACGGCGCTGGCGGTCGGGCAGCCGCTGCGCTTCAAGGTCCAGGCCCGGGACGTCAGCCTGAGCCTGGCGAACGACGGGCAGACCAGCATCCTCAATCGCCTGCCAGTGGCGGTCGTCAGCGAACTGGCCGGCGACAATGCCGCCCATGTGCTGATCCGCGTGGAGGCCGCCGGCACACCGCTGCTGGCGCGGATCACTCGGTATTCGCGCGATCAGTTGAAGCTGCATCCCGGACAGATCGTGTGGGCACAGATCAAGGCGGTGGCGGTGTTGGCGTAGCCTTCGCGCCTGTAGGGCCAGCACACAAGCGTCCCAAGTGACATGAGAATCTCGGCACGACCGCAACGGGCAGAGGTCAATGAGTTCACAGGCCATTTGAATTCATCGCCAAGGATCAACCATGCCCGACACCCCGCTGCCCGATGCACTCCCGGCCGACTTGCACTATGTCGATGACACTGCGCCGGGCATCACCCGCAGGAAACTGCGAGGCAAATTCTGCTATTTCGATCCTTCGGGCCAGCGCATCACTGACGCGGCCGAAATCCAACGCATCAATTCCCTGGCCGTTCCGCCGGCCTACACCGACGTCTGGATCTGCTGCGACCCGCGCGGCCACCTCCAAGCCACCGGGCGCGATGCCCGTGGGCGCAAGCAGTACCGTTATCACACGCGCTGGCGCGAAGTGCGCGATGCCGACAAGTATTCACGCATGCTGGAATTCGGCCGCACCCTGCCCCGGCTGCGCAAACGCCTGGAAGAGATCCTCGCCACCCCCGGCTTCAGCCGCGACAAAGTCATGGCGACGGTCATCACCTTGCTCGACGTCACCCTTATTCGCGTCGGCAATACACAATACGCCCGGGACAACCGCTCCTACGGCCTGACCACCCTGCGCAACAAGCATGTCGCGGTCAATGGCAGCGCCATCGCTTTCCAGTTCCGGGGCAAGAGCGGCATCGAACACCAGATCACCGTGAAGGACCGGCGCCTGGCGCGGATCGTCAAGCGCTGCCAGGAAATGCCCGGGCAGAACCTGTTCCAGTACCTGGATGAAAACGGCGAGCGCCACGCCATCACTTCTTCGGATATCAACGCCTACCTCAAGACCCTCACCGGCGCCGATTTCACCGCCAAGGACTACCGCACCTGGGCAGGCAGCGCGGCGGCGCTGGACGGCCTGCGCACACTGCAGTGGGAAACCGAAACCGAGGCCAAGCGGCACGTGGCCGAGATGGTCAGGCAGGTCGCCCGACAGTTGGGCAACACGCCCGCCGTCTGTCGTAAATGCTATATCCACCCCGCCGTTGTGGAAGGTTTCATGCGCGGCGTCCTGCACGAACTGCCCAAGCCCCGGGTTCGCAAAGGCCTGAGTGCCCAAGAAGCTGCGCTGACGATGTTCCTGCAGCGCATGGCCCAAGCCGTCGAAGCCTGTTGACCGAAGCAATCGAGCGCTGCGGGCCTCGATAAGCGAGTGACGGAAGTGGAACATCCGACAGCCGGCGGACTCCCAACTGTACAGAGCCGCTGATCCGCAGACTCGTCAACGCGTAAGTCGAGAGGAGTTTCAGATGTCCGAACACATCGTCCATTTCCATTGCCAGATCGATCAAGGAACCACCGAGCGCTTTCGGGACAATTGCCTGGAAGCCATTGAAAAAGGCGCCGACTCGCTGATGCTCAACCTCTCTACGGTCGGCGGTAGCACGAACTTCGGTTTCACCCTATACACCTTCATCAAGTCTCTTCCCGTGCCGGTGCGCGCCGTGAACGCCGGCAACATCGAGTCGATGGGCATCGTCATGTACCTGGCCGCCAGCGACCGCACCACCACGCCCCACTCGCGCTTCCTGATCCACCCGATGAATTGGTATTTCGGCCAGAAGTCGGTGGATCACTCGCGCTTGCGCGAATACCTGTCCAGCCTGGACAACGACGTGGCGCGGTATGTGGAAATCTACGTCAAGGAAACCGCCGGTGCCGCCACGCAACTGGATATCTTCAAGTGCCTGTGCGCCGAGGAGCGTGTGATCCCGGCGGAAAACTCACTGGCCTTTGGCATTGCCCACAGGGTTGAACAAGTGGTGTTTCCACCCGAAGCCAAGCATTGGAAAGTGAGCGGCGGCGAGGACTGAGTTATTCGATGAATAAATATCATTTGCCGCCGCTTTGTTAATTAATCTTTTCGATGTTGTAAAAGCTCAAGCGAAACGGCTGTATAAGTTTTTTTCGGCAGCACTTTTCAACTCACTACCGTTCGTCGCCAGCGAAACGTTTTTTCTAAACTTCCATCCGCGGTTTTCTTTCACAATACTGCGAGGCACGATTTACTCGCTTAACCAAAATGAGGATTCTCGAAATGGCTAATAGCGGAAACAAAAATCCAGGTAATTTCGCAAACGACCGTGAGAAAGCATCCGAAGCCGGCAAGAAAGGCGGACACGCTTCCGGCGGCAATTTTGCAAATGATCGGGAAAAAGCCTCTGAAGCCGGTAAGAAAGGTGGCGAACGCAGCCACGGCGGCGGCAGGAAGTCGTAACCCGAGAACCGTTGGGGCGCAGCTCTGCTGCGTCCTGGCGCTTGACTTGTCGAGGTAACGAATGAGCCAGGATCGATTCATCGTCAGTTTCATCGCCGACGGCCAACCCGATAGCCGGGTATTGGCAGGCGACACCGAGACGCTTACCACCGAAGAAGCCGAGGCACTTCTGAGAGTGTCTTTTACTGAATTAAAGAGCGTCAAGATCAGCGATGTTCAAGTTCAGAAAAGAACCAAGCCAAACGAAACGGAACATGATGTTCCGGGGCATTTCAAACAGCCGTAGCGTATATAACCTTTCTTTTCAACTCCCTGCCCCCGTGGCGAGGGAGTTTGCTCCCGATGGCTGCACAGCAGCCCAACTCGTATTAACAGAACATATATATCTAGATGGTTTGCCCTCGGCCGCTTCGCAGCCCAGCGGGAGCTAGCTTCCTCGCCACAAAGCATTTGTTCAAGTGATTTTAATGGGTATGCCCCGTCGGATCCTTTATCTGCCACACCTGCCCTTTGCGCCACGCATCCGCGCCAGGATCGATGTCCGGTGCGCTGATCGATTCGCGGGCGTGTTTCTTCGCTTCGCTGTCGATGCCCAACCGGCGGTCGCGTTCGCGCACCAATTGCGGATCGATCTGCCCATCGGCGGTGAACCCCATCATTAACTGCGGAACGCCGTAAGGCAGAGCGTTGCCCTGCTCGGTGTGCCAGGTGTGCCAGGTCTTGCCGTAAGTGCTGACCAGGTTCTTCATCAAGCGGGTTTCCGCCACCTCCGGTATGCCCGGCGCGACCAGTTGTCCAGACTTCACCTCATGCACATGGCTGTGCCACAGCTGCTTTTCGGCGGCGGGCAAGCTTTCGAACAGGCGCTTACTGATGATGTATTCCACGCCCACCAATTTGGCCTTGGCGCTGTTGGCATCGAAGATGGCGCACTGGAACACTTCTTCGTTCAGTGCCGTGCAGTAATGGTGCGCTTCCATTTGCCCGGACATCCGGCCGTTATAAAAATGAAAGCCGTCCAGGTAGGTATCCAACGCTTGCAAAGGGGGTTTGTTCTGCATGATCCCGGCCCCCGCTTCCAGCGTCGCGGTGGTTGGGCTTTTCGCGGCGCCTGGCGCGTCTACCGGTGAGTGGCTGTTACCGCCCGCGCAGCCCGCCAATCCCACTGTAGCCACACACAACAGGGCCCAGGTTCCATGAACCATCTTTCCAGTCATCTCGACTCTCCTTTCCATGACTGCTCATGAGAAAGGCATTGGAAGACCGGGGTTTATTTTTTTCCCGAGGCAACCGATGAGCGGCCGTTAGCGGCGCTCGCCGTAGGCCTGTTTGACCGAGTCTATCCAGGCCGGGTCCAGGCGTGATTGCTCTGAATCCAGGCCCAGCGCCTGCATGTTTTCCAGATGCTCGTCGGCCTCACGGACCAACGAGGCGTGGTCGCTGGAATTGGCATCCAGCCGGTGCATCTGGGCCAGGCCCAGGTGATAGAAACGCAGTAGCTTCATCGCTGCCGGATCCCGGGCCTGCACACCGGCCTTTACCTGGTGCATCACGTTGGTGACGCTCATCAGGCTGCGCTTGAGCTGCCAGCCATACACCGCAGCGGCCATCCACGGCTGCGACCAGAAATAGCCGCGCATCAGCCCGACCATCACCAGCACGGCAGCGAAAACGCCGCCGACATTGAAGCGAAAATTATCGCCCCCGGGTGTACCGAACAGCATCACCGCCAGGCTGGACAACAGCATTGCCAGCGCCAGAAACACCACGGCCACGATGAGGGTGCTGCGACGGGTCTGTTGCCGGTAGTCGGCGGCGTCCCACGGTTTGATCTCGAACATCGCGTCGCAATTTCCTTGTATGGCGTGAAAAGACTCGCGCATTATCGCCTGCCCGGTCGATTTAGCTATGCTGGGGCTCATTTTGTGTTGCAACCGACCCGATGGATCCGGATCAAAGTCCATGGCGATACCGCAAGGATCGTGCGATCTTCCTGCGTGGACGTTTTTTTCAAGATGCCGCCGTCGTGCGAGCGGCATCGTTTTCAAGGAAAGCTGAATGACTCAAAGACATGTAATCAACGCTTCGGTAAGCCCCAAGGGCAGCCTGGAGACTTTGTCCCAGCGCGAAGTGCAGCAACTGAGCGAAGCCGGTTCCGGCAGCATCTACGATCTTTTCCGCCAGTGCGCCCTGGCGATTCTCAACACCGGCGCCCATGTCGATAACGCCAAGACCATCCTGGAAGCCTACAAGGACTTCGAGATTCGCATCCACCAACAGGACCGTGGTGTACGCCTGGAGCTGCTGAACGCGCCGGCCGATGCGTTCGTCGACGGCGAGATGATCGCCAGCACCCGGGAAATGCTCTTCAGCGCCCTGCGCGACATCGTCTACACCGAGAACGAGCTGGACAGCCAGCGCATCGACCTGAGCTCGTCACAGGGTATCAGCGACTACGTGTTCCACCTGCTGCGCAACGCCCGCACCTTGCGCCCTGGCGTGGAACCGAAAATCGTCGTGTGCTGGGGCGGCCACTCGATCAACACCGAAGAATACAAGTACACCAAGAAAGTCGGCCACGAACTGGGCCTGCGCAGCCTGGACATCTGCACCGGCTGCGGTCCCGGCGTGATGAAAGGCCCGATGAAAGGCGCCACCATCGCCCACGCCAAGCAACGCATCCAGGGTGGCCGCTACCTGGGCCTGACGGAGCCGGGCATCATTGCCGCGGAGGCACCGAACCCGATCGTCAATGAACTGGTGATCCTGCCGGATATCGAAAAGCGTCTGGAAGCCTTCGTGCGCGTCGGCCACGGCATCATCATCTTCCCGGGCGGCGCCGGTACGGCGGAAGAATTTCTCTACCTGCTGGGCATTCTCATGCACCCGGCAAACCAGGACCTGCCGTTCCCGGTGATCCTCACCGGGCCTAAAAGCGCCACGCCGTATTTCGAGCAGTTGCACGCGTTCGTCGGCGCGACCTTGGGCGAAGCCGCGCAGAAGCACTACCAGATCATCATCGACGACCCGGCCGAAGTGGCGCGGCAGATGACCCAGGGGCTCAAAGAAGTGAAGCAGTTCCGCCGCGAGCGCAACGACGCCTTTCATTTCAACTGGCTGCTGAAAATCGACGAAGGTTTCCAACGCCCGTTCGACCCTACCCACGCCAACATGGCCAGCCTGGGCTTGAGCCGCGACCTGCCCTCCCACGAACTGGCCGCCAATCTGCGCCGGGCATTTTCGGGGATCGTGGCCGGGAACGTGAAGGACAAGGGCATCCGCCTGATCGAAGAACACGGCCCGTACGAGATCCATGGTGATCCCGCGATCATGGAGCCGCTGGATCGCCTGCTCCAGGCCTTTGTCGCGCAACACCGGATGAAACTGCCGGGCGGCGCGGCGTATGTGCCGTGCTATCGGGTAGTGACCTGATCCCGAAATCGCTGAGGTTAAAAATGTGGGAGCGAGCCTGCTCGCGAATGCGGTGGTTCAGCCATTATTGATATGACTGACATGACGCCTTCGCGAGCAGGCTCGCTCCCACAGGGGGCTAGCGTTGGTTTGAGAAGCGTAGCAATCCATCATCCACCGCGACACTCAGCCCACGGTAATCCGCGATCTGCGAATGCACCGTCACCACCGGGTGCGTATGCGTGGCCGTCACTACCATTACGTCCATGTCCGCCGCCTCGCCAGCCTTGATTCCGGCTTCTGCGTCCTCGAACACCAGGCATTCCTGCGGAGCAACTTGCAAGCGTTGTGCGGCCAATAGGTAGCACGCTGGATTCGGCTTGCCGGCGCTCACGTCCTCGGCGGTCACCATCACGTCGGGGCGCGGAATCCCGGCCGCTTCCATGCGACGCAAAGCCAAGGCCATCGGCGCCGAGGTGACAATCGCCCATTGCGTCGGCGGCAGGCTCTTGAGAAAGGCCAGCGCACCGGGCACCTCGACCACCCCTTCCACGTCCTCGATTTCTTCGATGGTGAGCTGCGCGGCCTCGGCCTGGGCATCCACTCCTGGCAGGTTCTGGCGGGCAACGGTGTCGACGGCGCGCACGCCATGGATAGTCGGCAGGAATTTAGCCACGTCCAGGCCATGGCGCATGGCCCAGCGGGTCCAGATCCGCTCGGTGGCGGCGACGGAATTGAGCAGCGTGCCGTCCATGTCGAAGAGTAAGGCGCGGTAGGCGACGGTGGGGAGTTCTGCGGACATCGGGATCCTCGTAAATCGGAAAAGGTGACTAACCCTGTGGGAGCGAGCTTGCCTCCCAAGGGTTCCATGTCGGGCCGGTTACACCAACCGCTCGATCCGCTGGTGCTGCCAGACCCGTTTGTAATACAGCGTCTGCAGCAACAGCATGCTCAGGTAAGCCACCGGAAACGCCATCCACACCCCTTGCAGGCCGAAGTGTGCGTCCAGCAGGTAGGCGACCGGAACTTGCACGCCGATGATGCAGAAAATCGAGATCGCCACCGGCATCAGCACCGTGCCGCTGGCGCGCATGATGCCACCGATGATGGCCTGGAAGCCGAACACCAAAAGGCTCCATAGCATGATGTGCAACAGGTGCTCGGCCTGGACCCGCGCCGCCGGGTCGGTGATGAACAGGCCCAGCAACCAGTGGGACAACAGGTACCCCAGCAGCACCAGCCCACCGGTCAACCAGACGTTGATCAGCATCCCGGTGCGCAGGATCGGCCCCAGGCGTTCCAGGCGTCCGGCGCCGATGGCCTGGGCGCCGAGGATCGACGCGGTGATGGCAATCGACAGCGCCGGGAACTGCACGTAATTGACAATCTGCGTCACCGCGCCATAGGCGGCCGTGGCTTGGGACCCGTGGCGATTGACCAGGGCCAGGATGACCAACTCCGACAGCGAGATCACCACCATCTGCAATCCGGTGGGTAGGCCGATGCGCAGCACTTTGCCGAGGATGTCCCTGTCCAGGCGCATCGCCGCGAACAGCGCCCGATCCGGCGCCAAGGCATGGGCCCGTCGATTCAGGCGCCACGCCAGCATCGCCATCGCCGACGCGGTGCCCACCAGCCCCGCCAGCGCCGCGCTCTGGATGCCCATCTGCGGCAACCCCAGCCAGCCACGGATCAACGCCGGCGTCAGCGCCATCCCGACGCTGGTGGACACCAGCAACGCCAGCAACGGCGAAACGGTATCGCTGACACCACGCAATAGCTGGGTGAAAAGCACAAACACCAGCAGCATCGGGAGGATCCACATCATCACCCGCGCATACGACACCGCATCCTCCAGCACGTCGGCGGGCGTTCCGAGGCCTTGCAGCCCCTCGCGGGCAAAAACACTGCCGAGGATCGCCGCCGTCAGTCCGATGATTGCCCCCAGCAGCAGCGTCGAGCCGGCAATCGCCTTCACGGTTCCCGTCTCGCCGGCGCCGTAGGCCTGCCCGATCAAGACCCCTGCCCCCGCGCCCAGGCCAATCACCAACGCGATGAAGAAAAACACGATGGGAAACATCCCCGATACTGCCGCCAGGGCCTGGGTGCCGAGCATTTGGCCGATGTAGATGCTATTGAGCGTACCGGACATCGATTGCAGGAAATTGGACAAGACCATGGGGGCCAAGAACAGCAGGTAGGTTTTCCAGAGAGGCTGGGTGGGCATGAGGGCTCGATGGCAGGTTCGAAAACTGGTGCGGGTAATTTAGCTCAATCCTTTCATTGTGTTTCAGAGAATGATCTGACGAACACTGTTGAGGTTCACCGTGATTTCTTCCACAGGTCAGGCCACCTCGACATTTCCAGGATCTCGTCTATTCTGCGATAGCAATGTGCCACTTTTTTTCCAAAACCGGACGACTGGTCCTCAAGACCGGGTCGACTTTGCAGATAACCAGTTATTCGCAAATATCCTGTCAGCAATACTGTTCAAGGACCGAACCATGATGTCGTATTCCCACGACCATTCCCTTGCCACATCCCAGACGCACACCTCCTGGCACGCCTTGATCGTTGCCATCATCGCCGGCGCAGGGCTGCTGGTACTCAATGGCACGAGCGCTCAAAACATCGGTTTCAGTGCTGTGCTTCTGGTCCTTGGCGTGGGTGCCGGTATCTGGGGCGCGCGCTCGCAGCGCCTGCAATTGGACAAGGTGGCCGCAGCGGCCATCGCCCATCATGAACTGCAAGCAGCCGACCATGGCGCTCACAAAAGCAGCGCGCAACTCAACGAAGTGATCCTCGGCGCGATGCCGATCTGGGCCAAGCAAGTCGAAAGCTCACGCCAGCAGACAGAAACCGCGATCGTCTCGTTGACCAGCCGCTTCACCGGCATTTCCTCGCGCCTTGAAGAGACCGTGCAAGCCTCGCAACTGGCCGCTGGCGAGTTGGCTGGCAGTGGTGGCGGCGGTGCCGTCCAGGTGCTGGCACAGAGCGAAGGCGAACTGGTGAAGGTGATCGATTCGCTCAAGTCCACCCAGGCCAGCCGTGATGAAACCTTGGCCCAGGTGCGTAATCTGACCGCCTACACCGGCGAGCTACGGACCATGGCCGCCGACGTCGCGGCGATTGCCGCCCAGACCAACCTGCTGGCCCTCAACGCCGCCATCGAAGCCGCCCGCGCAGGCGAAGCCGGACGCGGTTTTGCGGTAGTGGCAGACGCCGTGCGCGCCCTGTCGAGCAAGTCCAGCGAGACCGGCCAACAGATGTCGGCCAAGGTCGATGTCATCAACACCGCCATCACCCAATTGGTGCAGGCGGCTTCCAGCGGCGCCGACCAGGACAGCCAGTCCGTGGCCGTGTCCGAAGGCAGCATCCAACGCGTGCTCGAACGCTTCCAGAGCGTCACCGGGCGCCTCGCCGATTCGGCCGACATGTTGCAACGGGAGAGTTTCGGTATTCGAGACGAACTCACCCAAGTGCTGGTCAGCCTGCAATTCCAGGATCGGGTCAGCCAGATCCTCAGCCACGTGCGCGACAACATCGAGGACCTGCATGTGCACATGCAGCAAGCCAGCCAGTCGCCCGAACAGGCCAGCTCCATCGACGCCCGCCAATGGCTGGCGCGCATGGAAACCACCTACGCCACCGACGAGCAACGCCGCAACCATCACGGCGACTCGGCCGCGCAACAGACTTCACAGGAAATAACCTTCTTCTAGGAGCCCCTCATGGCGAAAAATGTATTGGTTGTCGACGACTCCGCGAGCGTTCGGCAGGTCGTCGGCATCGCGTTGAAAAGTGCCGGCTACGACGTGATCGAGGCCAGCGATGGCAAGGATGCACTGGGCAAGCTCAACGGCCAGAAAGTGCACCTGATCATCAGCGACGTGAACATGCCGAACATGGACGGCATCACCTTCGTCAAGGAGGTCAAGAAACTGGCCAGCTACAAGTTCACGCCGATCATCATGCTCACCACCGAATCCCAGGAATCGAAGAAGCAAGAGGGCCAGGCCGCAGGCGCCAAGGCCTGGGTGGTCAAGCCGTTCCAGCCAGCGCAGATGCTGGCGGCGGTGTCCAAGCTGATTCTTCCCTGATGGCTGGAGGCTTCAATGCCGCTGCTGTACGAAGTAGAAAATGACACCGCGCAGGTGCAGATCGACGGCGAGCTGACGATCTACACCGCCGCCGACCTGGCCGCGCAATTGCTGCCACGGTTGGGGGCCACGCCCGCCATGGTACTGGACCTGTCGCAGATCACCGAGATGGATGGCGCCGGCCTGCAATTGCTGCTGATGGTACAGCGCGAGGCGCCCAAGGCCGGGACCCAACTGACGGTGGCCGACCCAAGCAAAGCCGTCACCGAAACACTGGCGCTGTGCAACCTGGTTGCATAGTCCCTTTGCAACACGTCGGACACGACAAAGGATATGAGCGTGAGCATCAATCTCGATCAGGCACAACAAACCTTCATCGTCGAGGCCCGTGAACAACTGCAGGCGATGGAAGAATCGTTGCTGCAGTTGGAAAACGACCCCGGCGACGATGACGCCATCGGCGCGATTTTCCGAGCGGCCCATACGATCAAAGGGTCGGCTGGACTGTTCGGCCTGGAGCCGATCGTCAGCTTTACCCACATCGTCGAGGACGTGCTCGATCGCCTGCGCGAGGGCAGCGTCGCGGTGGACCCTGGCTTGATCGCGGTGCTGCTCAAGTCCGGCGACCACATGCTCGAATTAATCGACGTGGTCGCCAACCAGGGCTCGACGTTGCAGCCCCCTGCCCTGGCGCGGGAAATGGAACTGTGCCAGCTCCTGCAGGAGTACCAGGCGCCCCCGACCGCGACAGAACCGGATCGGGAAACCCAAGCCGAGCCAACCGGCTCAGCCGAAGCGTGCCTCTGGCACATCTCCCTGCGCTTCGGCCAGGACGTGTTCCGCAACGGCATGGACCCCTTGTCGTTCCTGCGCTACTTGCAGACCCTGGGTGAAATCGTCGACATCACCACGCTCACCGAGGCGATGCCGGCCATCGACACCTGGGATGCCGAATCCTGCTACCTGGGCTTCGACATCGCGTTCCGCTCCGCCGCCGGTTATACCGCGATCAATGAAGTGTTCGATTTCGTCCGAGAAGACTGTGCGATCGAAATCGTCGCCCAAGACGTCGAGGCCCAGGCAAGCATCGGCGAGGTCGCGACATCCCAGGCACAGAGCGACGAAAGCACCGCCATGGTCACCACGGGCGAGCTGATGCCGGACCAACGCAAGAGCCCGCGCATGCCTGCCCAGGTCGCGCCTGACAAGCAGGCCGTGGTCAGTGACAGTAAAACCAAGGACGGCGCGTACGTCCGGGTCAATGCCGACAAACTCGACGAACTTATCAACCTGGTCGGTGAATTGGTGATCGCCAGCGCCGGCGCCAGCCTGTTGGCCCGTAACTGCCAGAACGACCCATTGCAGGAAGCCACCTCGTCGGTATCCGGGCTGGTGGAGGAGATCCTAGACGGCGCCTTGCGCCTGCGCATGATCCCCATCGGCGAGACCTTCAACCGCTTTCGTCGGGTGGTGCGCGATGTCAGCCAGGAGCTCGACAAGGACATCGACCTGATCATCAGCGGCGCGGAAACCGAGCTGGACAAGACCGTGGTGGAAAAGATCGGCGACCCGCTGATGCACCTGTTGCGCAACGCCATGGACCATGGCATCGAAACCGCTGAGGCGCGGCTGGCGGCAGGCAAACCGGCCAAGGGGCATCTGCACCTCAACGCTTACCACGACTCGGGCAGCATCGTGCTGGAAATCGCCGACGACGGCGCCGGCCTGAACCGCGACCGCATCCTGGAAAAAGCCCACGAACGTGGGCTGATCGCAGCGGGCGCGAACCTGACCGACCAGGAAATCTACAACCTTATTTTCGAACCGGGCTTTTCCACCGCCCAGGCCGTCACCAATCTGTCCGGGCGCGGCGTGGGCATGGACGTGGTCAAGCGCAACATCACGCTGCTGCGCGGCACGGTCGACCTGGACAGCCAGCCGGGCAAGGGCACCGTGGTGCGCATCCGACTGCCGCTGACCCTGGCGATCATCAACGGATTCCTGGTCGGCATCGGCCAGTCCACCTATGTCATTCCGCTGGACATGGTCCAGGAATGCATCGAGCTGAGCGAAGACGATGGCATCGCCAGCCGCGAACAAGGCTACCTCGACCTGCGGGGCGAGGTGCTGCCATTGGTGTACTTGCGCGATCACTTTCATCACGAAGGTCCGGCCTCGCGCCGGCAGAACGTGGTGGTGGTGCGCTACGCCGAACTCAAGGCCGGGCTGGTGGTGGATGACCTGCTGGGTGAATTCCAGACCGTGATCAAGCCCCTGGGCAAGCTGTTCGGCGCACTGCGCGGCATCAGCGGCTCGACCATTCTGGGCAGCGGCGCCGTGGCGTTGATCCTCGACGTACCGGCCCTGCTCACCCAGATCGCACAAATAGAAAACCGCTACAACTCGACCCCATTACAACAAGCCAACGCTCGCTGACGCTTCAACACTCCATGGAGAGGTATTCCCCAATGAAATGGTTCTACGACCTTAGAATCGCCACCAAACTGATCGCTTCATTTCTCGTGGTGTTGGCGCTGACCGCCGTCATGGGCGTGTTCTCGATCATCCAACTGGGCCAGGTGAACGGCACCGCCCTTGATATCCGTGAGAACTGGATGCCGTCCATGCGCGCCGCTTCAGGCATGCGCTTTTTTGCGGCGAGCTATCGCCTCAAGGAGAATCGCCATATTGCCGCCGACTCCGAACAGGAGCGCGTCACCCTCGAGCAAGAAGCCGAGGAAGCCAAAAAGGCCTTCGAAACGCGCCTGGGCACTTACGAGAAACTGCTCTCCAGCGCTGAGGATCGTCAGGCATTCGAAACCACCCGCGATGACTGGGCTTCTTACCTTGCAATCAGCAAAGACCTGCTCGCATTGTCCCGGCAGAACCTGACCGAGCAAGCCCAGGCGATGCTCAAGGGCGAATCCAAGAATCGCTTCGACCTGGTGACCAACGACTTGCAAAAACTTGTCGAGCTCAACGCGGCCGGCGCTGACGTCGCCAGTGCGCACGGCACCCGCTTGTATGAAAACGCACGCCTGTCGATCATCGCCGTGCTGGTCGCGGCCCTGCTGGTGGGCCTGGGATTGGCGCTGTTCGTCTCACGCATCATTTCCCGTCCGTTGAAACAGGCGGCGGTGGTGGCCGAGCAACTGGCCGAGGGCAACCTGAACGCGAAAATCGATGGCGGTTCCAAGGACGAAACCGGCATGGTGCTCAACGCCATGCAGAACATGGTCGGCAAGCTGTCGCACATCATCGGTGAAGTGCGCAACGCGGCGGACAACCTCGCCAGCGCTTCCGAAGAAGTCAGCGCCACCGCCCAATCGATGAGCCAGGCCACCAGCGAACAGGCGGCCAGCGTCGAGGAAACCAGCGCATCCATCGAGCAGATGAGCGCCAGCATCAACCAGAACACCGAAAACGCCAAGGTGACCGATGGCATGGCCAGCAAGGCTGCCAAGGAGGCCACCGACGGCGGCGAATCGGTGCAGCAGACCGTGGTGGCGATGAAGAAAATCGCCCAGCGAATCAGCATCATCGACGACATCGCCTACCAGACCAACCTGCTGGCGCTCAACGCCGCCATCGAAGCGGCCCGCGCTGGGGAACATGGCAAAGGCTTCGCAGTGGTCGCTGCCGAAGTTCGCAAACTGGCCGAACGTAGCCAGGTCGCGGCACAGGAGATCGGCGAGCTGTCGTCCAGCAGCGTCGAGATGGCCGAGAAGGCCGGCAACCTGCTGAACGAGATGGTCCCGTCCATCAACAAGACCTCGGATCTGGTGCAGGAAATCAGCGCCGCGTCCGAAGAACAGGCCGCCGGTGTGGCGCAGATCAACACCGCCATGACCCAACTCAACCAGGTGACCCAGCAGAACGCCTCCAGCAGCGAAGAGCTGGCCGCCACCGCCGAAGAGATGAGCAGCCAGGCCGAACAACTGCAACAGGCCATGAGCTTCTTCACCTTGGACACGCCGCCCAAGGCCGCCCTCCAGGTCGCCCGGGTCGATAACACGCCCGGCCCGTCCAGCCGTAAACCGGCCCGGGCACCGGCACCGGTGATGCCCAAGGCGTTTGCCTACAACATGGCCAGCGCGCCGGACGAATCGGAATTCACCCGGTTCTGATGGCTCGGTTCCATAGGCTTGCTTAAAGGAGAAAAGGCAATGGGCGCCATCGCGACCACACGTCAGACCGCCAGCGCGGTCGAGGAAGAAGCGCAGTACCTGACGTTCATGCTCGGCACAGAGATGTTCGCCATCGGCATCTTGTGCATCAAGGAAATCATCGAGTACGGCAACCTGACCGTCGTACCGATGATGCCGGCCTTCGTTCGCGGAGTGATCAACCTGCGCGGCGCGGTCGTGCCGGTGGTGGATCTGTCGGCCCGTTTTGGCCGGCCGAACTCCACCATCAGCCGCCGTAGTTGCGTAGTGATCATCGAGGCCGCCAGCGCTGACGGCCTGGCCCAGGACATCGGGCTGCTGGTGGACACTGTATCGGCGGTGCTGGAAATCCCGGCCTCGCAGATCGAACCGCCACCGAGTTTCGGCGCGAAAATTCGCGCCGACTTCATCAGCGGCATGGCGAAGGTCGAGGGCAAGTTCGTCATCGTCCTGGAGGTGGATCGGGTGCTGTCCATCGACGAAATGTCCGAACTCGCCCAAGCCAGCCCCGCCGCACTGGAAGCGCCAGACTCATGAGCACGGACACTTGCAAGGAACGCACAGTGAATTCAATGGCGCTCACTGACCGGGAGTTCGGCCAGTTTCAATCCTGGTTGTACCAGGCCGCCGGCATCAACCTGTCGCCGGCCAAGAAAGCCCTGGTGGCCGGGCGCCTGTTCAAGCGCCTCAAGCACTATGAGCTGGACAGCTACGGCGAGTATTTCAAGCTGATCATGAGCGGCCAGCGCAGCGACGAATTACAAGTGGCGCTGGACCTGCTCACGACCAACGAAACCTACTTTTTCCGTGAGCCCAAGCACTTCGATTTTCTACGCGATCACGTGCTGCCCCATGCGACACCCGGCAAGACCTTTCGCCTGTGGAGCGCGGCCAGCTCGTCCGGCGAGGAGCCCTACAGCCTCGCCATGACCCTGGCCGAAAGCCTGGGCACCACGCCCTGGGAAGTCATCGGCTCGGACATCAGCATGCAAGTGTTGGCGAAGGCCCGTTCCGGGCACTATCCGATGGAGCGCGCCCGCAACCTGCCCCATTCGTTACTCGTGAAATATTGCCTCAAGGGCACCGGCAATCAGCAAGGCACCTTCCTCATCGATCGGGCGTTGCGCAACCGGGTCAACTTCATCCAGGTCAATCTCAACGACACGCTTCCGGAGTTGGGGGAGTTCGATGTGATTTTCCTGCGCAACGTGATGATCTATTTCGACCAGCCCACCAAAAGCAAAGTGGTTGCCCGACTGATCCCCCGGCTCAAGCCCGGTGGGTATTTCATCGTCAGCCATTCGGAGAGCCTCAACGGCGTTTGCGATGCGTTAAAGCTGGTCGCGCCTTCGATTTATCGCAAGCCATGAACGCCGCGATAAAGCCAGTCGCCGAAGTCTATCTGGGGCCTGGGGAGTTTCGCTTTGCGACCTGCCCGACCCGGCTGCGCACGATCCTTGGCTCATGCGTTGCCATCACCCTCTGGCATCCACGGCGCAAGATCGGCGGCATGTGCCACTTCATGTTGCCCAACCGGGTACGCTGCTCCACGGCGCTGAATGGGATGTACGCCGATGAAGCCTTTGAGTTGTTCGTCCGCCAGGCGCGGGCCCATCGCACCGAACCCGAGGAATACCAGCTCAAGCTGTTCGGCGGCGGCGAAATGTTTCCCGAGCTGCAACGCCACGTGGCGTTCGGCGACGTGGCGCGGTTGAACGTCAACGCCGCGCTGGAAATGGCCGCCCTCTATCGCCTGGACCTGATTGCCCAGGACATGGGTAGCACTGGCTACCGAAGTATTGTTTTCGACCTGTGCAATGGCGATGTCTGGGTCAGGCACCAACCGATAAGGACCTTGAATTAACCATGCCAGGCAGAAAAATCAATGTATTGCTGGTGGACGATTCCGCCGTGGTCCGTCAGGTATTACTGGCGATCCTGAGTGACACGCCGGACATCAACGTTATCGGCGCGGCGTCCGATCCGATCTTCGCCATGGATAAACTGGCGAAGGAATGGCCCGACGTGATCGTGCTGGACGTGGAAATGCCGCGCATGGACGGCATTACCTTCTTGAAAAAAATCATGAGCGAACGGCCCACGCCCGTGGTGATCTGTTCTTCCCTGACGCCCAAGGGCGCGGAAACCACGCTGCAAGCCATGGCCGCCGGCGCGGTGGAAATCATCACCAAGCCCACTAGTGGCCTGAAGAACTTCTTGCTGGACTCGGCGTCGGAACTGGTCTCGGCCATCCGCGCCGCCGCCCAGGTCAACGTCCGCAACCTGGGCAAACGCCCGGCCCCGACCGCCCCGCTGACCCCGGCGGCCAAACTCAGCGCTGACGCGATGCTGCCCGCCGCCAACGGCCACGCCATGGCCCAGACCACCGAACGCATCGTCGCCATGGGCACCTCCACCGGCGGCACCCAGGCCCTGGAGGCGGTGCTGACGGCCCTGCCGCGCGTGTGCCCGGGCATCGTCATCGTCCAGCACATGCCGGAAAAATTCACCGCCTCATTCGCCGCCCGGCTCAACAGCCTGTGCCAGATCGAAGTGCGCGAAGCGAAGAACAACGACCGCATCCACCCGGGCCTGGCGCTCATCGCCCCCGGCGGCAAGCACATGATGGTGACCCGCAGCGGCGCGTTCTATCACGTGCAAGTGGTGGACGGCCCGTTGGTCAATCGCCATCGCCCTTCGGTGGATGTGCTGTTTCGCTCGGTGGCCAAGTTCGCCGGCCGTAACGCCACGGGCATCATCATGACCGGCATGGGCGACGACGGCGCCCGCGGCCTCAAGGAAATGCTCGATGCCGGCAGCGCCACCGTTGCCCAGGACGAGGCCAGTTGCGTGGTTTTTGGCATGCCCAAGGAAGCGATCAAACTCAACGCCGCCCAACGGGTGATGCCGTTGCTGGACATTGCGCAGGTGATCTTGCACCGCTGATCCGCGCATCTTTTCTCAAGCGAAAGCTGTGTGGCGAGGGAGCTTGCTCCCTCGCCACACAAAAGCTGTCTTAAACAGGCGAGATCGTCGCCAGCACGCCAATCAGCAGCGTCAGCGCCAGGAAACCACCCAAAAAAATCGCCATCTTCGCCATGAGCTTTCTCCCAATAGAGCCATTGCGGCACGATCGAATTGTGGGACGAGAACTGAGACCGTTACAGACGCACCTGTAAGCGAAAAATACGGATCAGCGGAAAAAGGTTCGCAGCGCTCTGTATCCACGACACACAGCAATACAAACACACCGCCGCATGACACATCCCAGATACACGACAAGCGCCAAATGGCCCCGTCCGAACAGGCCAGTCCCGCCTTGCTTCGACCCGACGTGCCGAGCACCGGGCAAGCAACGTGACACCGCCACGGCACACGCCCCGCGCAACGCTTGCCAGGGGCCACACAGCTCTTATCTGGAGAAATCTCATGACGCGTACAAAAAATTCGAACTCCGCTCGCCTCGCCCTCGCCGCCCTGGCTTTGTCCGGCGGTTTGGGCCTGGCCCAGTCCGCTTTCGCCGTTGACGCCCTGGCCCAGGGTTATCAATTGGCTTCGGCTGAAAAGACCTCCGAAGGCAAATGCGGTGAAGGCAAATGCGGTGCCGCCGAATCGGGCAAAAAAGTCACCGCGGCAGAAGGCAAGTGCGGTGAAGGCAAATGTGGCGACGCGTCCTTCGCTCGTACCGACACTGACGACGATGCTCGTGTGTCGCTGAAGGAATTCCTCACCGTCGCGCCGACCCAGCAAGCCGAGTTCGAAAAGATTGACAGTAACCACGACGGCTACCTCTCCGAGGCGGAAACCTACAAGTACCGCACCGGCCAATACACAGCCAATGGCAAGAAAGTACCGACCGAACTGTTCATCCATATGAGCCAGGCCAAGGAGTAAATCCCCGTTCGCTCCTCCCTCCCGGCCGCCCAGGCCGGGAGGGTTTGGCCATCCCCTGGAGAAGCGCGATGAGCACGTTCACTTCACCCTCCGGCGCCGGACTCGGCCTTCGCCGTGCCCTGCTAAGCGACCTACTGGAAATGGCCCCCAGCGCCGTGGATTTCCTTGAGTGCGCCCCGGACAACTGGATCGGTGTCGGCGGCGTCTACGCCGAACAACTCGACCAACTCGCCGCACGGCACCCCATCACCTGCCACGGCCTGTCCCTGTCCCTCGGCGGTCCGCAGCCCCTCGACATTGAACTGCTGCGTGGTACTCGCCGCTTCCTCGATCGCTACGCCGTGGCGCTCTACAGCGAACACTTGAGTTACTGCTCCGACAGCGGTCACCTCTACGACCTCTTGCCGATCCCCTTTACCGAAGAAGCCGTCCATCACGTCGCCGCCCGCATTCGTCAGGCTCAGGACGTATTGGGCCAGCGCATCGCGGTGGAAAACATCTCCTACTACGCCGCGCCCTTCCAGGCCATGAGCGAGATCGACTTCATCACCGCCGTGCTACAGGAAGCCGACTGCGACCTGCTGCTGGACGTCAACAACCTCTACGTCAACGCGATCAATCACCGTTACGACGCCGAGAAGTTCCTCGCCGCCATCCCGGCCCAACGCGTCACCTACCTGCACGTCGCAGGCCATTTTGACGAAGCCGAGGATTTGAAAATCGACACCCACGGCGCGGCCGTCAAGCAAGACGTCTGGACGCTGCTACACCAGGCGTATCAACGATTCGGCTCGGTACCAACCCTGCTGGAACGCGACTACAACTTCCCACCCTTGTCGGAACTGCTCGCTGAAGTCGGGCAGATCAAACACCTTCAAAAACTCGCTTGCCCGGCAACACCGGAGGCCCGCCATGCCTGAACAACTGCTCGACCAACTCAACTGCATGGCCAATTACGTCCGCAATCCTCAAAACCCACCACCGCCGGGAATTGAAACCCGACGCCTGGCCGTCTACCGGCAACTGTTCATCGGCAGCATCGAATCGCTGCTGGCCGCCAGCTTCCCGGTCATCCACCAAACCCTGCCAGACGCTGACTGGCGATGGCTGGTCCACGATTTTTACGCGAACTACCGTTGCCAGACGCCACTGTTCACGCAGCTGGGCGGGGAGTTTGTCAGCTATCTGGAACAACGTGCCAGCTCGCAGAACCACCCCGCCTGGCTGCCCGAGCTGGCGCAACACGAATGGAGCGAAAGCGCCCTGTTGCTGAATGATGCGGTGGAGCCCGCACACAATCCCCACGGCAATCTGGTTGAAGGCACGCCCGTGATGTCGGAACTAGCGTGGGCACACGCCTATGAATGGCCGGTGTGCGACATCGGGCCGGATCATCGGCCCATCGACAAACCAACGGCCCCGACGTTGGTCCTGCTTCAGCGCCGTGGTGGGCACGTGACGTTTTCACGCCTTGCGCCAATGGCTTATGCGCTGCTGGTTTCGCTGACGGAGCATAGGCGCAGCGGGCGGGAGCATCTGGTTGCGTTGGCCGAGGCGGCAGGAGTGACGGTGCGTGAGTTGATGCCGGTGGGGGTCGCGGCCCTTGAGGGGTTCAAGGCGCAGGGGATTGTGTTGGGAACGCGTTGGGGGTGAGCAAGACCATCGAAAGATACATCTCCATCAACGCTTGCGCCCCACCCCAAGACAAAACATCTTCCGATAATCAGAAGGCGACGTCCCCAGATGCGCGCCAAAGTGCTGCCTCAACGACAATGACGTCCCAAACCCCACCTCCCCTGCGATGCATTCGATGGGCAACTCAGTCGTTTCCAGCAATGCCTGCGCTCTGGCCACTCGTTCAGCAGTTAACCATTTGGACACGGTTGTGCCCGTCGCCTCCTTGAACCGACGGGTAAACGTTCGCCTGCTCATCTTCGCCGTGTCTGCCAGAGCGTCGAGAGACAGGTCACTGGACAGATTCATTCGGGCCCATGTCAGGACGTCGGATAAATGAGTCTCGCCAGCGAATGCTGGCACTGGGTGTTCAACATACTGCGCCTGGCCTCCCGGCCTGTGAGGTGGCGTCACCAGCATTTTCGCGGTGCGATTCGCCACGTCCGCACCGAGGCGCTCGCGCACCAGGTGCAAGCAACAATCGATTGCCGCTACGGTGCCCGCGGACGTCACGATGTTATCGGCACGGACGTAAAGCACCTCGGGTTTGAATCGAACCTTGGGAAAACGTTGCGCAAACTGGTCACGGGCAGCCCAGTGGGTAGTGGCTTCCTTTCCATCGAGCAGCCCGGCATCGCCGAGGACGAATGCCCCCAAACACAATCCCACAATGAGCTTGCCTTGCGTGTTGGCCAGCTGCAGCGCTTCCACGAGCTGGGGCGATGCAATCAGGGATTGATCGCCCCACGCCGGGATGATGATGACGTCGCAGGTTTCCATCAGCTCCAGGCCGAGGCTTACCGACAACCCAATGTCTTGGTCGGTACCGACCATTCCGGGCACTTCTGCGCAGTAATTGATTTCATACCGAGGCCCATCGGGCGCAGGCTGGGCGGTTCCCAATACCATTCCCGGCACCGAAAGGTGGAAAAGGCTGACGCCTTCGAAAGCTAAAACAGCAACGCGTACGGAGAGCATGGGGGCAGCCTCGGTTCGCCCCGTAGGGCTCAAGGTGAACAACGTTGATCAGTTGGCCCGATTATATCGAAATGTGTCGTTCGGGCCACTGTTGACCCCCGAGACATTCGGCAAGAATGGACCCCTCGTGGTAAACAACAGGAATGATTTTTATGAAACTCAGAACGTTACAGCTTGCCCTCAGCATTGCTTGCGCCGTGGCCGCTACCCCTTCGTACGCCGGTTCAACTACTCCCAAGGCGCCTGGCGCCCCTCATAAACTGGATTTGCAGCAGGTCCGCAACGCGACGGTAAAAATCACCTTCGGTGACACCACCTTCCTGATCGATCCGATGCTGGCAAAAAAAGGCGCCTATCCGGGTTTTGAAAACACCTATCGAAGCAACCTTCGCAACCCCTTGGTTGATCTCACCCAATCGCCGGAGAAGGTTATCGCCGGGGTCGACGCCGTCATCGTCACCCATACACACCTGGACCACTGGGACGATGCCGCACAAAAAGCGCTGCCTAAAGACATTCCGTTGTTCGCTCAACATGAAGCAGATGCGCAACTGATTCGTTCCCAAGGTTTCAAGGACGTACGCGTACTAACTGACGAAGCGGAATTCGGCGGCGTCAAAATCACCAAGACCGGCGGCCAGCATGGCACTGACGAAATGTATGCCGTGCCAGCGCTCGCAAAACCTCTGGGCGAAGCCATGGGCGTGGTTTTCCAGGCGCCAGGCTATAAGACTCTCTACCTTGCCGGTGACACGATTTGGCGTAACGAGGTAGACCAGGCCATCAACCAGTACCGTCCGGAAGTAATCGTGCTCAACGCCGGCAAAGCAAAAATGGCGGGATTCGAAGGTTCGATCATCATGGGTGAAGATGATGTGCTTCGCGCCTCAAAAGCCGCGAAAAACGCACACATTGTCGCGGTGCACATGGACGCGATCAACCATATGTCCCTCACTCGTGAAGAACTGCGCGCCTATGTTAAGAAGCAAGGGATTGAGGGGCGTGTAGACATTCCGGAGGACGGTGCTTCGCTGGAATTCTAAGCGAAAAGGGGCAGGTTTATTTAGTCAATAAACCTGCCCCTTTCTCGATGCCGGCGCGGTGGCGGCGCTTGAAACGTTCAAAGCGCAGGGATTGTGCTGGGGGTGACCCAAAGCGCGGAGTTCTCTACCGCCCAAAGGACTCATTGAAAATCGTATTGACATATCGGTAAATCTCGATATTATCCACTCCATGGAATTGATCGAAGTATTTAAAGCCCTATCGAACCCTACACGCCTTCAAATCTTGAAAGGCCTGAAGGACCCGACAAAGAACTTCCCTCCGCAGGATGAAGGTGACGTTCTCACGGTGGGCGTTTGCGTCAGCAGTATCCAGGAAGGCATCGGATTGTCCCAGTCCACGGTGTCTGGTTATCTTGCGACGCTGCAACGAGTGGGCCTGGTGGAAGTCAGGCGCATCGGTCAGTGGACTTACTACAAGCGTAATGAAGCGGCCATCAGCACCCTTGCTGAAATCATAGGGAAAGAGCTCTAATTTTTTGCCGTAAGATATCGAGATATCTCGATATCCCTTTTTATAGATATGAGGTATCATTATGAAAGCGATGGTATTGAAATCATTTGGCGGGGCGGAATCGTTTGAACTTCGCGATGTGCCCAAACCCGTGCCGCATGCAGGGCAAGTCCTGGTCCGGGTGCATGCCACCTCCATCAATCCCTTGGATTACCAGGTCCGACGCGGCGACTATCCGGACCTGGTGCCACTGCCGGCCATCACCGGACACGACATTTCGGGCGTTGTCGAAGCAGTTGGGCCGGGCGTGACAGCTTTCGCTCCCGGAGACGAAGTCTGGTACACCCCGCAAATATTCGATGGCCCAGGAAGTTACGCCGAGTACCACGTAGCTGCTGAGAGCATCATCGGCAAAAAGCCTCCGTTGCTAAGCCACCTTGAGGCGGCGAGCCTGACATTGGTTGGCGGGACGGCGTGGGAAGCACTGGTCGTGCGTGCGTCGCTCAGAGTGGGAGAAAGCATTCTGATACACGGCGGCGCGGGAGGTGTCGGTCACGTGGCGATCCAGTTGGCGAAAGCCATCGGAGCACGGGTATACACGACCGTGCGCGAGGCGAACTTCGAATTCGCGCGCAGTGTGGGGGCCGATGTCGTCATTGATTACGAGAAGGAGGACTACGTCGAGGCCATCATGCGAGAAACAGAAGGCCGTGGGGTTGACGTCGTGTTTGACACCATCGGCGGCAATGCACTGTCACGCAGCCCCGACACACTTGCACAGCTTGGTCGCGTAGTCAGCATCGTGGACATTGCACAACCGCAAAACCTGGTTCAGGCCTGGGGCAAGAACGCGAGTTATCACTTCGTTTTCACAAGGCAGAACCGAGGCAAACTCGATGAGTTGAGTGCATTGATAGCACGAGGTCAGTTGCGGCCACACATTGGCGCCGTCTATTCCCTTGCCGACATCCCGCTCGCCCATGCACGGCTGGAAAGTCCCAACAACGGCGTTCTAGGAAAAATCGCGATCGCCGTTGAGCCATCGCTCATCTCATAAGCCCGTACTTTTAACCGTTCATGTCATTTCGAGGTACGCCATGATTTACGAGATCGCCCTGCTCCCCGTTCACAAGGACCGCATTGAAATGTTCCGACGTGCGTTTGCCGAGGTCGCTCCTCTGCTCACCCGTGCAAAGGGATACGGCGGTCACTTGCTGGCGCCCGGGATTGAAACCCCTGAACAATTCAACCTGATCGTGAGATGGCAGTCACTTGAAGATCACACGCCGGGTTTCGAAGAGAGTGAAGACCATCGGATATTCATGATGGGATTGGAGGAATATTTTTCGGATGAACCGAAGGTCTACCACATCGAGGGAGGCAGTTTTTAGGACAGATGGACATCCCCACCCAAACGCCCGATACACCGTATCGGGCGTTTGGGCGTTTGACTTAGGCCCCAATTCATTCCGAATGCCTGCCTGGCGGTGTTCCGGATCGACCGAAAACTGGTCGGCGGTGGTTATGCCTACGCGCACAGACCATCAAGCATGCCGAGAACCCGCCGAAAGAGGTATTCTGCGCGGCTAGAAAACAGCCATGGCCAACGGCTGTTCGCAACTTGAAGCGGTCTTGAAAGTGGTGCGCCAGGAGGTCTGCATGTTGATTGGATATCGATTCGAGCGTACCGCGCGGGATGACCTGCATATCCACTCGATCAATTGGGTGCAGGGCGGATTCGTGCTGCTGACAAGCGCGATGACTTTCATTTTTCCAGTGGCGGCCGTGCTCGCAATCACAGATGCCGACTTGTCGCCGACAGGCATGGATCCATTGGCCTCACTCCTGCTCGTGCTCGGGCTGCTGCTGATTGCTGCCCTAGGCTTGGCGCTGATGCTTTACACCGGCACCCGCGAAACCTTGCTGTTGTCGCGTATCGACGGTGAAGGCAAGCGCCGTACCTGGAACTTCTTTGCACGCCGCGAACGGGTGCATTCGGTGTTTAGGTTCGACGCCGTCAAGCACCTCGAGCTCCGCCGCCATCAACAGGCCAAACCAGCCAACACCCAACTGTGGCTGGTGATGCGCGATGGCGCCACCCACCGCCTGACAAGTGACAACGTTGCGGTGGTGCCGGGCAGTGAACGCACCGAGCGGTGGCTGCGTGAGCTGAGCGACTACCTGCAGGTACCGATGCCCACGGAGGTTGCTGTCGGTTCGACGGCCGTTTCGAAAGTGCCCTACAGGCCTACTCCAACGCCGGCGAAGATCGCCAGGCAACACAAAGCGAAGGCACTCACGCCTTCGGCTGAGTCGACCGAACAACTAGGCATCCCCGCACGCGCCCTGCTCGCCTTGATTGGCGCTTTCTTGATTGTGCTGGAGCTGACCCGTCTGATCGCATGGACGCCGTCGCTGTTTACCGGACGGATACGCATCGGCAGCACTCGCCCGACGATCTTCTACTGGACCGAACAGCCCGTGGCCTTTTCATTCCACTTGGTTATCGGCCTGGCAGAGCTGCTTATCATCGGCGTCATCGCCTGGGGCTGCGTGCGCGTGGCGATCGAGGGGCGGTTGAAGTCAAAATAGATCTGTCCCGTTTTCTCCTCTCGATTACCAGCTATCTAGATAATCAAAAGCTATTTGATAGTCGTAGTTCGCCCAATCGATTGAATGCTGAAAGTACGGCTGGATAATTCCTACCCAGTCCAACAGGAGATCAAACCCCCCGTTATTTATGTTGTTATCGAACGGGATGCCTAAAGCCTCCACGACCGAGCCATCATCACCCAGATCCTCTGTATATTCTTCTCCTTCGAAGGATTCCGTTTGCTTGCTATACCACTCAAGTCGCAATTTGAGTCCCATCTTTTGATCCTCACAAATACTTTCTTATGCTGCGATTTTTCTTAGGGCCATCTGTCTGCTCGCCAGTAATTGGATCGAATGCACCTAAATGACTTCCGTCGCTTGCTCGGTAAGCTTCCAGTTCACCGTGCGAGGCATCCCACTCGTAAATGGTCCGGCCTTTGGCGTCGAGCCAGCGATCTCTTAAGCCTCCGCCTCCTTGCACCGGAGTTTTCTTCTTGCCTTTCTTCAGACCAGAGAAGCCCGTAATTTCATGTGTCTTCGGAGCAGGATGATAGTCGTGGCCCGCCTCGGCCAGACCCTTTCGGCGGATGCTCAAAACCACATAAACCGGCCGAACCCCCGAGTCCACCGGGAACACCAGAATGAAATCCTTGTACTCCGGCGGATAGATCGGATTGACGATGATGCTGTCCGCCATCGGCGTCGACGGGTAGATCCAGATATGCGGGGTTTGGGGGGCGGCTTCCAGGGCGGGGATGCCGAGGGTTTCGGAGGGGTCGGTGGCTGGGGTCCAGATCAGTTCGATGCCATCGCCCAGGTCGGCGATGTATTGGTCGGCGCGCGGCGTCAGGTGGACGACGTCGACCATTTCCCAGCCGCGGTTCTGACCGGTGTAGAAACCGTAACCCTTGATACTGCCGTCGGCCTGTTGCTCGATGCTCAAGCGCATGCGGCTGCGGGCCTTTTTTAGCTGGCGTAGCTGGTCTTCGCTGTAGAGCGCGCTGTCGCCCAGGCTGGAAGGCCAAAGCAAGGCGACGATCCCCGTTAACAGCGCCGCGCCAACCGTGCCTGCAGCGGCTCCCGCAGTTGTCGCGGCGCAGCCGCCCAGGGCGAGTCTGCCCAATGTAGCGGGAATTGCAGTTGAGCCGATCTGCTTGAGGGGGACAGTCCCGGAATCGTCGGCCTCGCGGCCGCCAAGCCACTTCAAGTCGCCGTACTGCTTGACCAGCTCCGGCGGAATGAAACCATGGGGGTTGTTGTAGTCGATGATGCCGTTGGGGAGCTCGCAGCATTTAGCGAAAACGGACCCGGTGATGGGCAGGGATTTTTTTTCGACCTTGCCCCATCTTTCCTTTTCGTAGGCGGCCTGTCGCGCAAGCATGGCGTCATGACTGCGCTGGAGTGCCTCGTACTCGGCCAGCTCGCTGGACGTCATGTCCCGGTAGGAAATGTTGTGCCCTTCGCCGGAACGTGGATTTTTGACTTTTGGCAGATTGTTTGGGCGCGTCACGAATCGCGATTCTCATCCTGAAAATTCAGGACGGACGCTATCGCAAGGGACTCATGCGGCGCTGTCAGAGGCTTCTCGAATTGCCCGTTCCGTTTTCCTCAGACGGTGTGGGCCGGCAAGGCAACAAGATCTGCGTCTGTGTCACGAACCGGGTTAGCTCGCCCGCTGCCTGCACGCCTCTCCGAACGCGCGAAAGATCGCCCGATAATCCTGATGCTCCGTCACTTCCCATTCCGGGTGCCATTGCACCCCCAACGCAAACGCCCGGCTGCCCTCCACCGAAAGCCCCTCCACCAGGCCATCCTCCGCCACGGCTTCGATGCGCAAACCCTGCCCCACCCGTGCGATGCCCTGGCCGTGGACGGAGTTGACTTCGATCTGTTCCTTGAGCCCCAACCGCGCCAACACCCCGCCCGGTCGCACGGTCAGTGCATGGTTGCGGGCGTATTGGTCCTGGACCGGCTCGTTGCTCGGCGGCTCGTGCTCGGCGCCGGGGCCGTTGAGTTGTTGATGGAGCGTGCCGCCAAAAGCGACATTCATTTCCTGGAAGCCGCGGCAGATGCCAAGCACCGGAAGACCGGCCTCGACAGCGGCGCGCCAGAGCGGCAGCGCCAGGTTATCCCGGGCCGGGTCGTGCTCGGTGCCAGGCGGGCTGGGTGGGCCGCCGTAGTGATGGGGTTCGATATTGGAAGGCGAGCCGGTGAAAAGCAGCCCGTCCAGGCCAGCGATGACGTCAGCCGGATCGATCAGTGACGCAACCACCGGAAGGATCACCGGCAGTGCCTCGGCGGCGGTCGCGACGGCTTGTGCGTATTTGTCGTTGCTGAGCTGGACGGTGTGTGGGCCGACCTTGCCTGAACAGGCGATGATTCCGATCATGGGTGGACGAGACATAGGGTTCCCCGTTTTTCAGTTGCCTATGGATCGGATTTCGGCGCGGGTTCGGTTGTTCAATTTTGATGACGGCTGGCGCCATTGCCTGAACGAAGCCATCGACACAGCGGTCGGAACAGCAAACCCCGGCAAAGAAACCTCACCCATGCCCTTACGATCCGCTGTCCTCGTCACCTTGATCGCGTTGTCTGCCGGCACGTCTGCAATGGCGCAAGAGCCGTTGCGCCTGGAAAGCCTGAAGCGCTGCGGCGACTTGCTCGAAATCGAGCGCCAGGAGTGGTGCTTGACCGCGCGAGGGCTGGGTGAAGCAACGCCGCAACTGAAACTCGGTGAAAAAGCGATTCCCGCTGACAGGGTCCAGCGTGACGGCCAACGCCTGCGTCTGCATTTGGACAAGGCCGACTACCAAAGCGGGCCGCTCTGGCTGGAAGACGGTCCGCGCGCCAGCAATGCCGTCTGGTTGACCCTGCGCAGCAGTCATCGTCGCGGCCGGGCCGGATGAGGTGACCAAGAACATGGACGGCCTGACCACCTATGTGGATCTGGTCAGCGTGTTGATCGAGGAAAGCCACGATGGCCGCCAGGAGGCGGAACGTCTCGCCAACAAGTACGGGGCCAGGGTGGTCGGCAGCATCGCGCCGCTCAACGTGTATCAATTGCGCCTGCCGGCCAGGGACCTGATGCAGCGCGACGCGTTGGTGCTGCGCCTGGGCGGCGAAACCAGCGTCGATGCCGTAGTGATCGAAGAGTCCGGGGCCGAAGAAACCGAGCAAGCGCCCACCCAGCCCGAAGAGCCCAAGAAACCGGCCCAGGGCTCCGATGAATGGGCCGCGAATCGCTTTCTCGACGCGGTGCATTACTACCAGCGGCGTATCCCCGGGCAGCAGGCGCCGATCCAACCGCAGCCGGTGCGCATCGGCTTGATCGAGCGTGACGTGGATTTCGACACGGCGGATTTTGCCGACTATCTTGGCCCCTGCTCCATGCCGCGCACCTGCGTGTACGCCCGTGATGCGAACAAACCCGACAACCATGGCACGACTGTCGCCGGCATTCTCGCCGCGCGCTGGAACGATGGTGGCAACACCGGTTTGCTGCGGGGCCTGGACAAGGCGAGCGGCGGCTTCGAAGTGATCGTCGAGCGAAATTCGGACGCAGGGATCACAGCCAACATCGCCGCCTCGGTGAACCTCGTCGAGGATGGCGTGCGTGTGCTGAACTGGAGCTGGGGCATCCACCGCGTGGGAGCGAAAGACGTCAAGGGCGATGACGTCGATTCGCTGCTGCGTTCGGGTATTGCCATGAGCGGCTACGAAGAACTGCTGGAAGAGTTTTTCCTGTGGCTGCGCAAGGAACATCCCGACGTGGTGGTGGTGAACTCCGCTGGCAATGGGTCGTCATTTTCCGGCACCGATGAATACCGCCTGCCCTCCTCGTTCATTACCGAACAGTTATTGGTGGTCGGCGGACACCAGCGCAGCGAACGGGCCGGCGTCGCCGTCGATGACCCAGGCTACGCGGTCAAGCGCAACTCCTCGAATATCGACATGCGCGTCGACATCACCGCCGCCGCGTGCACCCACGCCTCGACGCCCAATGCCGGCGAGGATGGCGCGGTGCATTGCGGCACATCGTACGCCACACCCATGGTCACCGGCCTGCTGGCAGCGATGCTGTCGATCAACCCGCAACTTCACCCCGAACAGCTGCGCATGCTCCTGCGCCGCAGCGCCATGACCATTGGCGACAATCACGACTTCGAACAAATGGACGGCGAAGACCTCACCGCACCCATCCTGCCGTCGGAGCGCAATTACCAGCTCAACGACAAGGACGTAGGGCGTTCGGCACGGCTGGACATGCAAAAGGCGCTGGATCTTTCGGTGCAGAGTCGCAGCCGGGTGCGTTGATGCACGGCTCAAAATCAGCGCTACACTTTCGGCGATAACTTATTCGACTGGCGGTATGATCGACCCCCAGCCTCTTACGCGCCCAAGTGGAACAACATGAATCGTCGCAAGAAAATAAACCAGTTGCTCAAGGCCAACGCCAAAAAAGCCAGTGCCAAGCTGGCACCGAAAAGCAAAGACCGATACATCAGCAAAGCCGACCGACTGAAAATGGCGGCTGAAGCCGGACCGGACTCGACCGTTTCCCCTGAGAGCTGATTCTTTGAACCCCATCGACCTCCTGTCGCTTCAACGCGTCATCACCGCCCACGGCACACTCGAAGGCGCGGCCTATTTCGACGCAGAGGAAAGCCTCGTCCACGACATATTCGTGGATCGCATCGTTCTCCAGACCAACTACCTGGACCACAGCAGCTATAAGGTCGACCTGGCCGCGGGCGCGGTACGTGTGCGCAAGACGCGGCTGGATAACCACCACCGAGGCCACAAGGCCCAGGTGATCGACGATGCCATGGACGAGGACGATTGGCTGGAATTGGGCAGTCTGTGGCGGCGTCTGAGTCGTGACCTGGACACTCAGGGGCAAACGCCACCACCGGATCCGGCCGATACGCTGGCGGACCTGTTCGACTGCCTGTTCGACGAGACACACGCGCAAGCGCTGATCGAAAACATGCCGGCGGCTACCGGCCGATGGGACTGGGCGTGGACTCAGCTGCAATCGGCCCTTGTCAGCACGCATCGGATGGCTGAGTTCGAGTGGAAGGAATGGTCGTTGTCTGGCGTCTACGCCATCAACGCCCTCGCCCCCCTGCGCGAACGGGGCATTGAAATCCCCACGCCCGACGGCACAGTCGTCGATGCAGTCAATCACGCCGACGATTGGGAGCGGGCGCTGCTCCAGTATTTCAATGCACGACTGGAAATCCACGATCTGAAGCTGTTGGCCATCGGCACGCATTTCGACGAGTACCAAGCGTTTGCATGCCTGCCGATGAACGGTCTGGGCCTGGCCAATGCGTTGGAAATCATGGGCAGGCTGGGCATCGTCTACAAATGCTGATCCTGCTGTTTTGCGGCAAGGGAGCTCCCTTGCCACAAAACCCTGCACACCCAGGAAGCAGAACACGGGTATCTGAAATCCCCATAGTTGCTATCGACGCCAGCGCCGTTCTCGTTCCGCTGCGCCCTCTCTAATCTGCCCACCAACGGGATCGACGACGATCTCGGCAGATCAAACCGTCCCTTATGGAGAGAGAAACGATGAACACAATCAACCGCACCCTGGCTGTCGCAACCCTGGCCCTGGCCACCCTCGGCGCCGAAGCGGCGACACCTGTCCAGGCCGGCGCCAGCGCCTCGGCAATCGGCAGCGTGGTGCAGTCCGCCAGCTACATCACCACCAAAGATGGCGTCCAGCTGTATTACAAGGATTGGGGCCCGCGCAATGGCCAGGTCGTCACCTTCAGCCACGGCTGGCCGCTGGATTCCGACAGCTGGGAAGGACAGATGATGTTCCTCGCGTCCAAGGGCTACCGCGTGATCGCCCATGACCGCCGCGGTCATGGGCGGTCCAGCCAACCTTGGGAAGGCAACGACATGGATCACTACGCCGACGACCTCGCGGCGGTCATCGAAGCGCTGGACCTGAAGAATGTCACCCTGGTCGGCTTCTCGACGGGGGGCGGTGAAGTGGCTCGGTACATCGGTCGCCATGGCACAGCCCGGGTGAAAAAAGCCGTGCTGGTGTCCTCGGTTCCACCGCTGATGCTCAAGACGGATACCAACCCCGGCGGCTTGCCGCTCGAAGTCTTCGACGGCCTGCGCAAGGCCTCCCTGGAGAACCGCTCGCAACTGTACCTGGACATCGCGTCCGGTCCGTTCTACGGCTACAACCGCAAAGGCGCCAAGCCATCCCAAGGCCTGATCCAATCGTTCTGGGTTCAAGGCATGCAGGGCGGCAGCAAGAACACCTATGACTCGATCGCGGCATTCTCGGCGACCGACTTCCGTGGCGACTTGAAGAAATTCGACGTGCCGACGCTGGTGATCCACGGCGACGATGACCAGATCGTGCCCATCGACGCTGCAGGCCGCGCCTCGGCAGCGCTGATCAAGGGTGCCCGGTTGCTCGTCTATCCCGGTGCGCCGCACGGGCTGACCGAGACACACAAGGACCGTCTCAATCAGGACCTGCTGACTTTCCTCAAGGAATGAGGCTCGGATCGCCCTGGACGGTAACCCCTGTGGAGCGAGCCTGCTCGCTCCCACATGATTTTGCTCAAGGCCCTTCTTCGAAAGGGCTTTGGCGTTGCAGCGCCGCCTCCACCGCCGCCTTATCGATCACCGACCACACCCGAACGATCTTGCCCTGCTCGAAGGTATAAAACACGTTCTCGGAAAATCGAATCCGCCGACCGTGGGTGTCCAATCCGAGGAAACGTCCGCGCGGCGAGCAATCAAAAAGCAAACGACTCGCGACATTCGGCGGTTCGACCACCAGCAGGTCGATATTGAAACGCAAGTCCGCGATCGTGCCCACATCGTTTTCCAGCATCGCCCGATAACCCGCCAGGCCCACCGGGTCTCCGTTGTAGTGCACGCTGTCGTCGACGAAGCTGCCCAGGTCTTGCCAGCGACGGGCATTGAGGCAGGCGATGTAGTTGCGGTATTGCTCGGCCAGGTCCATGTCCAGGTCCTCCATCAGCGAGGGTTACCTGGCAGTGACTGCAGACAAAGGCCAGTGGTTCTGGACGAACGCCTTCAATGCCGCAACAGTTTGCGCAACGGAATCTCATCCTTGCGAACCGGCGACTTGATGACGATGTAGCTGAAGTACTTGGAGATGCCGATGTTCTTGTCCAGCAGGCTTTCCATCACGTCCTGGTAATCCTGGATGCTGCGGGTCATGAAACGGACCAGGTAATCGTAGCCGCCACTGATCAAGTGGCATTCGAGCACTTCGTCGACGAGGCGAATATTGGACTCGAACTTGGCGAAGTCCTCACGCTTGTGGTCGCTCAGGGTGACTTCGGTGAACACCGTCACCGAATCGGTGATCTTGGCAAGATTGAGATGGGCCTTGTAGCTGGAGATATACCCCGCCGACTCCAGGCGCTTGACCCGTTGCAGACATGGGCTGGCTGACAGCCCCACAGCGTCGGCCAGGCTGACGTTGGTCATGCGACCGTCTTTTTGAAGCTCGACCAAAATGCTGATGTCGATCCGGTCCAGTTTCGCTAAACCTTCCATCGCATACCCCTCGCCTGCCGTTTGTAAGACAATCTTCTAACAAAATCAGCGCCGTAAAGACAGCTGATGCTGAGCCACCAGGTCCGCCATACTGTTGATGCAGTAGTCCGCCGCGCAGGGTGCCGGGGAGGTGTCGAGGTCGCGACAGATCAGGCACACCGCCCCAACCGCCCGCGACCCTGTGCCAGGGCGGGTCACGTGAAGGATCGCCGCCGCGTCCAGCCCATTGGCGTCCAGCCAGTCACGATCCTGCAGCGGCGCGCTCGCCAGCGAAATGAAATCCTCCGGCTCGATGCCCAGGCGCCCGCACAACACGCCACGGTCCTCGGCGTCGCGGTCGCCCAATACCAACAACCGATAGAACTTGCGCAAGTAAAGCATCGCTCCCGGTGCGTCCTCGAACAGCGTCCAGCCCGCGGCCGAGCGGGCGAAGCTCATGCCCTCCTCCCAACTGGCCTTGAGCTTCCAGCGCTCGGCCAGTTGACGGTGGGCGAAACACAGCAGGCCACTGAAGCCCAACTCGCCGAAGCGCGGATACAGGGATTGCAGCACCTCGTTGAAATCGGCGAGCAGCGCGGCTTTGTCCAATGGTCCGGCATGGTTTTCCAACAACGGCTGCAAGGCCGCCCAGACACCTGAATCACGATCCACCAGGACCTCATCGCAGTCGATCAGCAACGCCTGGTATTCAGTCAGCTTCATCTGTAAGCCTCCGATGATGTCCCATCGATCAACGCTCCCTAAACGGCACAGACCCGTGCCAAGGCGCCTTCGAGAATCTGCAACGCTTCGTCGATCTGCGCTTCGGTGGTCACCAGCGGCGCGAGGAAACGCAGGACGTTGCGGTACACCCCACACTTGATCACCAGCAGCCCACCGGCACGGGCTTCGTCGATCAGCCGCTGGTTGAGCTCCGCATCCGGCGTACGCGCATCGTCCTGCTTGATCAGCTCGATCGCCAGCATGAAACCCTTGCCCCGCACATCGCCAATGCGCGGATAGCGCGTTTGCAACGCCAACAGGCCCTGGCGCAACCGTTCACCCAACGCCTCGCCGCGGGCCAAAAGCTGTTCTTGCTCGTAGGCGTCGATCACCGCCAGCGCCGCCGCGCACGACAACGCGTTGCCGCCATAGGTGCCGCCCAAGCCACCGGGCAGCGGCGCATCCATGATCGCGGCCTTGCCGACAACGCCCGACAGTGGCAAGCCACCGGCCAGGCTCTTGGCGACGGTGACCACGTCTGGCTGGATGCCGGCATGCTGGAAACCGAACCATTTGCCGGTACGTCCGAAGCCGGTCTGGATTTCATCGAGGATCAGTACAATCCCGTGTTTGTCCGTCAGCGCGCGCAGGCCCTGGAGAAACTCGGTGGGCGCCGAGAGGAAACCGCCGTCACCTTGCACCGGCTCGATGATGATCGCCGCCACTCGCTCGGGCGCCACTTGGGTTGCTAGCAGCTCGTCCAGCGCTTGGAGCGCCATTTCGCCGGTGACGCCTCGATACGCGTTTGGATAAGGCGTGTGGAAGACTTCCGGCGCGAACGGCCCGAAGTTCTGTTTATAGGGCTGGCTCATGCCGGTCAGGGTGGTGCCAAGCAACGTGCGGCCATGGAAGCCGCCACGAAAGGCAATAACTGCCGAGCGGTTAGTGTGGGCACGGGCGATTTTCACGGCGTTTTCCACGGCTTCGGCGCCGGAGCTAAAAAACGCTGCCTTATAGTCGTGCTGGCCGCCGATCATTTCACACAGGCGCTGAGCCAGATCCAGATACGGCTTATAGGCCACGACCTGGAAACAGGCATGGGAGACTTTCTGCAATTGAGCCTGCACCGCCGCGACGACTTTCGGGTGGTTGTGGCCGATGTTGAGCACACCGATGCCACCGACGAAGTCCAGGTAGCGCTTACCGTCCACGTCCCATAACTCCGAACCCTGGGCCCGATCGATCACCAACGGGTGCGCGGTCACCAGCCCACGGGGCACGAATTGATCACGCTGACGGAGCAGACTCGGGGTTTCTTCGACTTTACTGTTCATTGGCATTTCCCATCGTGAGCCGCGCAACCAGGAAGCGGCTGCGGTGTGTTCACAGGTTAAGCGTTCGACGCAACGGTCTACGCCGAACTTGCTCGTTGAGAAATCCGGATCGACTGTTTACACCCCGGCAAACAGCAGAATCCGCCAACGGCCTCGCGCCCCAACGATTCTGCCGCCATGGGCGCGCTACAGCACCGCCCCGTGCCCCCCTGCGCATGCCTTTCGACAGATCCTGCTTCGCCATTCAGGCATGCTGAACACTCTGGAATCTGACGCGAGAACTGTCCATGGCCCTGCTCTATAAAGCTGACCCGATACGCGGCGAACAGTGGCGACGCCTGTTCGCCGAACAGGCACCCGACATCCAATGGCGGGCCTGGCCAGACATCGGCGATCCTCGGGATATCCGCTACCTCGCCGCCTGGCAGGCACCGGATGACCTCGAGACGCTGCTGCCCAACCTTGAGGTGCTGTTCGCCCTCTCGGCCGGCGTCGACCAACTCGACCTCGCACGTTTGCCACCCACGCTGCCCGTGGTGCGGCTGCTGGATCCAGGCATCAGCCAGGGCATGTGCGAATACGCCAGTTTCGCCGTGCTCAGCCTTCATCGAGACATGATGCGCTACCGCCAGCAACAGGCCGAACGTCGCTGGCAGGCGCATCGCCTGGTGCCGGCCCGGCAACGTCGGGTGGGTGTCATGGGTCTTGGTCTGCAGGCGCGACAGATACTCGCCACCTTGAAGCCATTCGGCTTTGCCTTGTCGGGGTGGGCCCGTAGCGAACATCACATCGATGGCGTGACCTGTCACGCCGGCGCCGAGCAATTGCCCGCTTTCCTCGGCCAGTGCGACATCCTCCTGTGCGTGCTGCCGCTCACCGAACAGACCCAAGGCATCCTCAACCGCCAGCTATTGGAGCATCTGCCCAAGGGGGCAGCCTTGATCAACATGGGCCGGGGGGGTCACCTCGTCGAGGCGGACTTGCTCGACGCACTCGCCAGCGGGCAACTGAGCGCGGCAGTGCTCGACGTGCTGACGCAGGAACCGGCCGATCCCGGGCATCCTTTCTGGAACCACCCGCAGATCCTGCTGACGCCTCATATCGCGGCGATGACCCAGCCGGAGACAGCCTTTGACGGACTGCTGGAGAACATTCGACGGCACCAGCGGGGCGAATCGATGCTGGGCCTGGTGGATCGCGAGCGCAATTATTGACATGGCTATCGCGCAAATCGGCTCGGTATTTCCTGCTGGGCTGACGCCCCGTTGGGGCAAGAAATTCGGCCGGCGCCGCTGCGGCTTATCGAAGCTGCCGAATTCACTGGCGGCTATTGTCAGCCCAGGCGACAGGTGAGATACAACCATTCTGCACGGACAATTGCGTCCGGCTCCACGTCAATTTCCAGGGGACCCGCCATGTCCATTTCGCAACGCCCTGCTTACGTTTATCGCGCCATGACCGACGCTGATGTTCCCTCGGCGCATGCCTTGTCCGTGCAGCTGAAATGGCCCCATCGCCTGGAGGATTGGGCCATGTTGCAGCGGCTCGCCCAAGGTTTCGTCGCACTGGATGGGGATCGCTTGATCGGCACTGCGTTCTCCTGCGCCCAGGGCAACTACGCCACCATCGGCCTGGTTATTGTCGACGATGAATACCAGGGCCGGGGCATCGGTCGCAAGTTGATGGAGTTGGCGATCGAGGCTTGCGGTTCGCGGACCGCCGTTCTCAATGCCACGTTGGCCGGCACGCCTCTATACGCCAGCCAGGGCTTCGTTGAGTTCGGGCAGATCCAGCAACATCAAGGGCACACATCGTCACCTGTCCCGCCGGCCCTGGGCAACGGCCAACGCTGCCGTGCGCTGGCACCGGCCGATCGGGCCGAGTTGATCAGGCTGGCCAACCTTGGCAGCGGCCTGGATCGCGAGGCCGTGCTGAACGATCTGTTCGATGTCGTTGAACAGGGCGTGGGCATCGAGCAGGACGGCCAGTTGCGCGCCTTCGCCCTGCTTCGCCCTTACGGACGCGGACGCTGCATCGGCCCGGTCATCGCCCAGGACGCCACGCAGGCCCGGCACCTGGTCGCGGCATTGCTGGCCCACGTGCCGGAGGCGTTCGTGCGCATCGATATTCCCGCCGACTGCGGCTTGGGACCCTGGCTCGAAGAGATTGGCCTCAAGCACGTCGACACCGTTGCCCAGATGGCACAAGGCACTGCGCCCCAGGCCAGTGGCGGCGTGCGCCAATTCGCACCGGTGACCCAGGCCATCGGCTGACAGACTCTTCATTCCATGCCTTTAATTCCGGAGCAATGTTTCATGCTTGAACCCACTGCAATGCTGTTGGCGCGCGCCGATGGCAGCCCCGCCTCCACCTCATTCAAGCCAGGTTCATTGGGTGCCAACGACCCCTTCGACCGGCTCATTGCCTACGCTGGGGTTGATGGCATGGCCGCCGGCGTGGTCCGGGCCGGCGGACGAATCAGCGTCGAGGAGTATCCGTTCAGCGAAACGATCGTCGTCCATGCCGGGGCGGTCACGCTGCGCAGCCAGGCGCAAACGCTGCGGCTCAATCCGGGCGAAAGCGCTGTGATAGCCCGTGGCACCGCCCTCGAAATTGATGCGCAACCGGCTTCGCTGTGGGCCTTTTGTGCCGATACCCAATCCGTCGAGGCCAATCAACCGGGACTCACCGCCCTGCCCGCGCCGACCTTGCTTGCACCCTCCGCGGCGCCCGACGAAGAGATCCTGCTCAGCCCGGCGCCGCAATGCCGCTCGCACAACCTGTTCGTCGAGCAAGCGACGAACCTGCGCATCGGCATCTGGGATTCAACCCCCTACACACGCAAGTCACGGCCGCACAAGCTGCATGAACTGATGCACCTGCTCGAAGGCAGCGTCACCTTGCAACTGGCCGACGGCACCGAGCTGATCGTCGGCACCGGCGATACAGTGTTCGTTCCCTTGGATGCCCCTTGCGCCTGGAAAAGCAGCGTCTATGTGCGCAAGGTCTACGTCGTGAGATGAGCGCCAGGCACTGAATTCGGGATTGCACCGGGTTCTTGTGGGAGCGAGCCTGCTCGCGAAGAGGCCGGCACATCCAGCATCTTCATAGCCTGGGGTGCCGCCATCGCGAGCAGGCTCGCTCCCACATTGGATTTTTGGTAGCCACAGAACTTACATAATCCACATTGGATTTTTGGCAGCCATAGAACTCACATTATCCACATACCCTTGTGGGAGCGAGCCTGCTCGCGAAGGGGCCGGCACATCCAGCATCTTCATCGCCTGGGGTGCCGCCATCGCGAGCAGGCTCGCTCCCACATTGGATTTGTTGGTAGCCACAGAACTAACATAATCCACATTGGATTTTTGGTAGCCACAGAACTCACATAATCCACATTGGATTTTTGGTAGCCATAGAACTCACATAATCCACATACCCTTGTGGGAGCGAGCCTGCTCGCGAAGAGGCCGGCACATCCAGTATCTTCATCGCCTGGGGTACCGCCATCGCGAGCAGACTCGCTCCCACAATTATTCTGTTTTTTCTGCATTACCCGCCGTATCGATACTCACCACCACCGACATTCCCGGCCGCAGGCGTTCGCTTTCCGGCTGGCCTGGATCGACTGTGATGCGAACCGGTACGCGCTGGGCGATCTTGACGAAGTTGCCCGTGGCGTTGTCGGCCTGCAACAGGCTGAACTCAGAACCGGTGGCCGGGGAGATCCGTTCGACATGCCCATGGAATCGGCGATGGCCGAGGGCATCCACGGTGAAACTTGCCGGCTGGCCAACACGCACCTTATCCATCTGGGTTTCCTTGAGGTTGGCGATCACCCATTTCTGGTTCGGGACCAGGGCCATCAGCTGTGCACCGGAGTTGACGTAGGCCCCGAGGCGTACGCCGATCTGCCCCAACTGACCGTCCCGGGGCGCCACGACTCGGGTGTTGGACAGATCGATGCGCGCCAGTTGCACCGTCGCCTCGGCACTGGCGACGGCGGCTTCGAGGGAGCCACGGTTGACGACCACCGTTTGCAAATCCTGGCGGGCGATTTCCAGGCTGGCCTGGGCTTGCGCCACGGCGGCTTGGGTTTGTGCGCTGGCCGCGCGGCTCAGGTCCAGCTCACGCTGGGACACCGAACCGTCTTTGATCAGTTCCTCGTTGCGGCGCAGGTCGGCGGCGTTTTTTCGTGCCTGGGCCTGGCTGTCCGCCAGCGCGGCCTGACGCAGCTTGATGGTGGCTTCGGCGCTGTTGCGTTGTTGCACGACGTTGGCGAGGGCCGCTTGCTGCACGGCCAGTTCCGCCAGTGCCTGGTCGAGACGTTGTCGATAGATGCGGTCGTCGAGCCGCACCAACAGATCGCCAGCCTTCACGAACTGAAAATCCTGCACCGGCACTTCATGCACGTAGCCGCTCAACTGCGGCCCGATGATCGTCACTTGCCCGCGCACCAAGGCATTTTCTGTGGTTTCCACGGCGCTACCGAACGGCGGCAATTGCCAGGCATAAAGCACCACCAGCACACCGACGATCGCCACTGCCGCGAACCCCAGGGATGAAAGAACTCTTATCCGCAGGGAACGCGGTTTTGTCGCTGGAACGGCGGGTGGCGCCTGGTCCTCAGGCGTATCGGCGATGGCGTTGGTGGTCGTGGAGGTCGGCTCGGTCATGAAGAAGTGGCACCGCTTGGTTGTGTCGAAGGGGCAGGCGCTGTGGCGACGTGCTGGGTGGTAGTCATCAGCCACAGGGCGCGGAGGGAGATCCAGATCATGGTCAGCACGGCGATCACCGCGATCAGCATGAACACATCGTTGTAGGCCAGCACGTTGGCTTCGCGGGTGGCGGCCGCGGCAAGGCTGCGAATGCCTTGCAGGTGCCGCAGGCCCGGATCGGCGATCAGCGAACCCACCGCCGAGCCACCGCTGTCCACCCGCGCGGCCACGCGAGGGTCGAACAGGTTGATGTTTTCCACGAGGTGGCTGGAATGAAATTTCTCGCGCACCACTTGGAAGGTACCGAGCACCGCGGCCCCCACCAGGCCACCGAGGTTCTGGCAAATCCCGAACAACACGGAAAAACTCACCAGATTGCGCGGGTTGGTCAGTACATTGCGCACGCCGAGAATCATCGTCGGCCCCAGGAAAAACGTACTGCCAAACGCCAGCAGAAACTGACTGAAATACATGTTTTGCGGGCGGCTCAGGTTGTTCGAGTAGCTGTCCATGACCGAGCCTGTCGCCATCAACGCGAGGGAAATGATCAGGGGCATGAACAGGTGCGCCGGGTTGATCGTCAAGGCACTGGTCACCAGCCCGGCGATGCTGCCGACCAGCATCACCACATAAAGGCTGTGCATCTGTTGGCTGCTCATGTTCAGCGCTTGCAGAAACCCCACCGCTCCAGTGGATTGTTCCGAAGTCACCATGCGAATCAGGATCACCGCCAGGGCCAGGCGGATCATCACCCCACTGCCCAGCCAGCGCGTCATCAGCATCGGGTTGCTGCGGTTATGCTCGATCGCCAGGCCCGCCAGGATCAACACGATGGACAGCGCCGAGGCCACGCCGATCCATGGCGCCTCCAGCCACCAATCGATGCGCCCCAACGACAGCACCGCGCACAACAAGGCGACGCCGCTGGCAAGCACCGTGAAGGTCAGGAAATCGAGTTTTTCAAACGTCTTGAAGCGGTCGCCCGGTGGCAACTTGAGCAGCAGCACGCAACCCAACGAGAGCAGTGCCATCCCCAGTTCGAACAGGTAGAGGCCCCGCCACTCGGCAATTTGCAACAGGTCTTCGGAGAACAACCGGGCCATCGGCAAGGCCAGCTGCGAAGTCCCCAGGCCCAGCACTAGCGCCTTGAGCCGCCACTTCGCCGGGAAAGCCTGGACCATGTAATACAGGCCCAAGGAGCTGAGGGCAGCGCCGACCATGCCATGGGCCGCCCGCACGGCAATCGCCGAGTTCAGGTCGTTGACGAACAGATGACCGAACGTCACTAGGGCGTACAGCGCCAGGAACACCTCAGTGAACGCGCGCAAGCCGAACTGCTGGCGAAACTTCACCAGCAGCAGGTTCATGGAGACGTTGGTCATGACGTAGGCGGCGGGCAACCAGGCCATCTCGGCGGTGGTGGCGCCGAGGGCCCCTTGCAAGTAAGGCAAGTTGGCGATCACCAGCGAATTGCCCAACCCCCCGGTCAACGCCACCAGCACGCCCACCAGCGCAAAGGCGAGCCGTTTGGGCGTGGGATGCAGTGGCGTCGACGGGGAGCCTGGCAGCGTCGGCCTTTCGTGGGGCTCCCAGGCGCGTGGGGTGTATTGATCCATTCAGAGACCTTGCAGGGACATGTCGGCTCGTTTGCCACGGGTCAATTCCCGTTCGACGATGGGAAGGTGCAAGAAGTGCCCGGGGCATTTGCGTGGCGAGGGAGCTTGCTCCCGCTGGCTGCGCAGCAGCCTCCCCTGTAAACGGAATACGCCGTAGAGAGTCGCCTGGGATGGGGCTGCTGTGCAGCCCGGCGGGAGCAATCTCCCTCGCCACCCACTGCCTTTTTCGAGGCCATTCGACTAATGTCTTACGCCGGTCATCGCATGACCTGCGCCGCTCGTCGCTATCCTGGGGGCACCGTTTTTCCTTGCCGCAACGGCCCGCTTGCCTGCGTTTTGTTAGGCGAAAGCGTTGAAATAGCCCATGGCCGGATCATTCTCGATGAAAATTTGCGGTAATGGCCAGTTGACAACGAGGAACGCTCCACAAATAATCCGCTCCATGTTGTACGACGACGTATGACAAATAAAAACAACAAAAAGTAGGAGCGTCAGAGTGAGCACTCGTGCCCGTTTTTCGTCCAGTAACCGCCCCAGCCGCCGTACCCTTCTCAAATCCACGCCCGCGCTGTCACTGCTCGGCTGCACCGGTCTGGCGCTGTTCATGCCCATGACCGCTGGTGCCGAAGGCTTTGTCGATGATGCCAAAGCCACGCTGAACCTGCGTAACGCCTATTTCAACCGCAACTTCGTCAACGACAACGCCACCCAGGGCAAAGCCGAGGAATGGACCCAGAGCTTCATCCTCGACGCCAAGTCCGGCTTCACCCAGGGCACCGTCGGTTTCGGCGTAGACGTGCTGGGCCTGTACTCGGTCAAGCTCGACGGCGGTCGTGGCACGGCCGGCACCCAGCTGCTGCCGGTGCACGACGACGGCCGCCCGGCCGATGACTTCGGTCGCCTGGGCGTGGCCCTGAAGGCCAAGGTCTCGAAGACCGAATTGAAAGTCGGCGAGTGGATGCCCGTGTTGCCGATCCTGCGTTCCGACGATGGCCGTTCCCTGCCGCAAACCTTCCGTGGCGGCCAGGTGACCTCCACCGAGATCAACGGCCTGAGCCTCTACGGCGGCCAGTTCCGCGCCAACAGCCCGCGTAACGACGCGAGCATGGAAGACATGTCGATGAACGGCCGCGGTGCATTCACCTCCGACCGTTTCAACTTCGGTGGCGGCGAATACGCCTTCAACGAAAAACGCACCCAGGTCGGCGTCTGGTACGCGGAACTGTCCGACATCTACCAACAGCAATATTTCAACCTGACCCACAGCCAGCCGATCGGCGACTGGACCCTGGGCGCCAACCTCGGTTACTTCACCGGCAAGGAAGACGGCAGCGCACTGGCCGGCGACCTCGACAACAAAACCGCCTTCGCCATGCTTTCCGCCAAATACGGCGGCAACACCTTCTACGTCGGCCTGCAGAAAGTCGGCGGCGACGATGCCTGGATGCGCGTCAACGGCACCAGCGGCGGCACCCTGGCGAACGACAGCTACAACTCCAGCTACGACAACGCCAAGGAAAAATCCTGGCAACTGCGCCACGACTTCAACTTCGCCGCCGTCGGCGTGCCGGGCCTGACCCTGATGAACCGCTACATCAGCGGTGACAACGTTCACACCGCCACGGTCGACGACGGCAAGGAATGGGGCCGTGAAACTGAACTGGCCTACACCGTGCAGAGCGGCGCACTCAAGAGTCTCAACGTGAAATGGCGTAACGCATCGATTCGTCGCGACTTCAGCACCAACGAATTCGACGAGAACCGTATCTTCATCAGCTATCCGATTTCGCTCCTGTAAGACCCATGGAACACTTGCCATGAACGCCTGCCAGCGCCATGGCGAGCCCCGGCAAGGATGCCGACCCAGAGCGGTTCGTCGATCAAACGTTGACAAGGTAGCGGAAGGATAAGGATATTCCCTCTCGGTCGTACGACAACTTATAACAACTGTACCTCTCACTGTTTGCTCAGGTAATGCCATGACCACCACACAGATTCGCCATCCCTTCAATCGCCTGCTGTTGACCGGCGCCGCCGGCGGCCTTGGTAAAGTCTTGCGCGAACGCCTCAAGCCTTATGCCCGCCACATTCGCCTGTCTGACATTGCCAACATGGCCCCGGCCATCGATGAAAGCGAGGAAGTGGTGCCGTGCGACCTGTCGGATAAGCAGGCCGTGCATCAACTGGTTGAAGGTGTCGATGCCATCCTGCATTTCGGTGGTGTATCGGTTGAGCGTCCATTCGAGGAGATCCTCGGCGCCAATATCAGCGGCGTGTTCCACATCTACGAAGCCGCGCGTAAGCACGGTGTCAAACGCGTGATTTTCGCCAGTTCCAACCACGTCATCGGTTTCTACAAACAAGACGAAACCCTCGACGCCCACTGCGCTCGCCGTCCGGATGGCTACTACGGCCTGTCCAAGTCCTACGGCGAAGACGTCGCCAATTTCTACTTCGATCGCTACGGCATCGAAACCGTCAGCATCCGCATCGGCTCGTCGTTCCCGGAACCGCAGAACCGCCGGATGATGAGCACCTGGCTGAGCTTCGACGACCTCACCCAACTGATCGAATGCTCGCTCTACACACCCAAAGTCGACCACACCATCGTTTATGGCGTCTCCGCCAACCGTGACGTCTGGTGGGACAACAGCCACGCCGCGCACCTGGGCTACAAGCCCAACGACACCTCGGAAATCTTCCGCGCCAAGGTCGAAGCGCAACCGATGCCGGCCGCCGATGATCCGGCCATGGTCTACCAAGGTGGCGCCTTTGTGGCCGCCGGCCCGTTCGACTGATCCGCCTGTTGTCCGTGGGATACAAACGAACCAAGGAATCACCATGCAAGCCGAATTGATTGTCGACGCACGCAACGCCGTCGGGGAAAGCCCTGTGTGGGTGCCCGAGGAAAACGCCTTGTATTGGGTGAACATCCCCAGCGGCGGCCTGCAGCGCTGGAGCGCCAGCAGCGCAAAGATCCAGAGCTGGGAAGCCCCCGAAATGCTCGCCTGCATTGCCCGTCACCAGGACGGTGGCTGGATCGCGGGGATGGAAAGCGGTTTCTTCCGCCTGCATCCACATGACGACGGCAGCCTGGACAGCGAGCTCTGTGCAAACGTCGAGCACAGCCGCGCCGACATGCGCCTCAACGATGGCCGTTGCGACCGCCAGGGCCGTTTCTGGGCCGGCAGCATGGTGCTGAACATGGGCGCCAATGCGGATGAAGGCAAGATGTACCGTTATGAAGCCGGACAACGCAGCCCGGTCGAGGCGCAACTGAGTGGTTTCATCGTGCCCAATGGTCTGGGCTTCAGCCCCGACGGCCGGACGATGTACCTGTCCGATTCACACCCGCTGATCCAGCAGATCTGGGCCTTCGACTACGACATCGACAGCGGCACCCCATCCAACCGCCGCCTGTTCGTCGACATGATGCCCCTGGCCGGTCGCCCGGACGGCGCGGCAGTCGACGCCGATGGTTGCTATTGGATCTGCGCCAACGACGCCGGCTTGATCCATCGCTTTACGCCGGATGGACGTCTCGACCGCTCCCTGGAAGTGCCGGTGAAAAAACCGACCATGTGCGCCTTTGGCGGCAGCCAGCTGGACACCCTTTTCGTGACCTCGATCCGTCCTGGAGACGACAACGATCCGCAATCCCTGGCCGGTGGCGTGTTCGCGCTGAACCCCGGCGTCAAGGGTCTCGCTGAACCTGCTTTCGGAGGATGGAAACACTCCGCGAACTGATCTGCTTTGCCGCTTCACATCGATAGACATAAAAACAACAACACTGGAGATTGACCATGAATTTCAAACGTACACTTCTGATCGCGGCCTTGCCCCTGGCCTTCCTGGCACAGGCGGCGCAGGCTCTGGACATCAAGATCGCCGACATCCACCCCAAGGGCTACCCAACCGTGGTCGCCGAGGAATCCATGGGTAAAACCCTGGAAAAGGAGAGCAAAGGCGAACTGAAGTTCAAGTACTTCCCGGGGGGCGTACTGGGCTCTGAAAAAGAAGTGATCGAGCAGATGCAAGCCGGCGCAATCCAGATGTCCCGCGTCAGCCTGGGCATCGTCGGCCCCGTGGTGCCGGACGTGAACGTCTTCAACATGCCATTCATCTTCCGCGACCAGGCGCACATGCGCGCCGTGATCGACGGTGAGGTCGGCGATGCGATCCTGGACCGGATCACCAACTCCGAATTCGGCCTGGTGGCCCTGGCCTGGATGGACGGCGGCACGCGCAACCTCTACACCAAGAAGCCCGTGCGCACGCCGGAAGACCTCAAGGGCATGAAAATCCGCGTCCAAGGCAACCCTATGTTCATTGAAATGATGAACGCCATGGGCGGCAACGGTATCGCGATGGACACTGGCGAGATCTTCAGCGCGTTGCAGACTGGCGTGATCGACGGCGCGGAAAACAACCCGCCGACCATGCTCGAGCACAACCACTACCAGAACGCCAAGTTCTACAGCTTGACCGGGCACCTGATCCTGCCTGAGCCGATCGTGATGTCGAAAATCACCTGGAACAAGCTCACCCCAGAGCAGCAGGACATGGTGAAAAAAGCGGCCAAGGCTGCCCAGGCTGAAGAGCGCAAGTTGTGGGACGAGAAATCGGCCGCCAGTGAAGAAAAACTCAAGAAAGCCGGCGTCGAGTTCATCACCGTCGACAAGAAACCCTTCTACGACGCCACCGCGCCGGTCCGAGCCAAATACGGTGCACCGTACGCCGACCTGATCAAGCGCATCGAAGCTGTCCAGTAAGACCTCTTAATCTGTACTCATGAAACGGCTGGGCGCGCCTGCGGTTAGAAGGCGCGCCCGGTAACGGTGGAACCCGATGAAGAATTTGCTGCTGCGTATCAACGACAAGATTTACATGACTTGCATCTGGGTGGCCGGCCTCTCTGTCCTTGCCGTTGCGCTGATGATCCCTTGGGGCGTGTTCGCCCGCTACGTCCTTGGCACCGGCTCAAGCTGGCCGGAGCCCACCGCGATCTTGCTGATGATCGTCTTCACCTTCATCGGCGCCGCCGCCAGCTACCGCTCCGGGTCGCACATGGCTGTGGACATGGTCACCAGCCGCCTGCCCCAGCACTGGCAAAACGTGGCTTCGGTGTTCACCCAGTTGATGATGGCAGCGGTGTGCATTTTCATGACCATCTGGGGTGCCAAGCTGTGCATGACCACTTGGAACCAGTTCATGAGCGCCATCCCTACCCTGCGAGTCGGCATCACTTACATGCCGATCCCGATCGGTGGGTTCCTGACCCTGATTTTTGTCTTGGAAAAACTCTTGCTGGGTGATCAAAGCCAGCGTCGGGTCGTGCAGTTCGACCTGGTAGAAGAAAACGAAGGTGCCGCTTAATGGACGCTCTGATTCTGCTGGGCAGTTTTTTGGTATTGATCCTGATCGGCATGCCGGTCGCCTACGCGCTGGGCGCCGCCGCCCTGATCGGGGCATGGTGGATCGACATTCCGTTCCAGGCCATGATGATTCAGATCACGGGCGGCGTGAACAAATTCTCGCTGCTGGCCATTCCGTTCTTCGTCCTGGCCGGCGCGATCATGGCCGAGGGCGGCATGTCTCGCCGGCTGGTGGCCTTCGCCAGCGTGCTCGTAGGTTTCGTCCGTGGTGGCCTGTCCCTGGTCAACCTCGTGGCCTCGAGTTTCTTTGGCGCGATCTCCGGTTCCTCGGTGGCTGACACCGCCTCGGTCGGTTCGGTACTGATCCCGGAAATGACACGCAGGGGCTATCCACGTGATTACGCCACCGCCGTCACCGTCAGTGGTTCGGTACAAGCGCTGCTGACACCGCCAAGCCACAACGCAGTGCTGTACTCTCTCGCCGCTGGCGGCACCGTCTCCATTGGTTCGCTGTTCATGGCCGGCATCGTCCCCGGCATCATGATGAACCTCTGCCTGATGGCGCTGTGCCTGGTCTTCGCGAAAAAGCGCAATTACCCCAAGGGCGAGGTTATTCCGCTCAAAGAAGCGCTGAAGATTTGCAAGGAAGCCATGTGGGGCATGATGACGTTGTTCATCATCCTGGGCGGCATTCTCTCGGGTGTGTTCACTGCCACTGAATCGGCCGCCATCGCCGTGGTGTGGGCGTTCTTCGTGACCATGTGCATCTATCGCGACTACAAGTGGAGCGAGTTACCGAAACTGATGCACCGTACGGTGCGCACCATTTCCATTGTGATGATCCTGATCGGCTTCGCCGCCAGCTTCGGCTACATCATGACGCTGATGGAAATCCCGGCGAAGATCACCACCGCGTTCCTGACGCTGTCGGATAACCGCTACGTGATCCTGATGTGCATCAACGTGATGTTGCTGCTGTTGGGCACCGTGATGGACATGGCACCGCTGATCCTGATCCTCACGCCAATCCTGATGCCAGTCATCGTCGGCATCGGCGTGGACCCGGTGCAGTTCGGCATGATCATGCTGGTGAACCTGGGTATCGGCCTGATCACGCCGCCGGTGGGCGCGGTGCTGTTCGTCGGCTCCGCCATCGGCAAGGTCAGCATCGAAAGCACCGTCAAGGCCCTGCTGCCATTCTACGGCATGCTGTTCCTGGTTCTGCTGCTGGTGACGTACGTGCCCGCCATTTCGCTGTGGTTGCCACATTTGGTGTTGTAACAGAAAACAATAGGTCCCCTTGTGGCGAGGGGATTTATCCCCGCTGGGCTGCGCAGCGGCCCCAAAACCAGCCATCTCGATTTGTCTGATACACCGAGATTGAAGCCTTTAGGGCTGCTTCGCAGCCCAGCGGGGATAAATCCCCTCGCCACACTTGGGCGTATTCCCCTCCAGCTTTGCCAACCCATCAGACGCCGCCATGACACCACCACTCCTCCACCTCGAAGACGAACTGACCCGCCTCACCCTGGCCCCACACCTGGGCGCCAGCCTCGTTGAATGGACCTTGCGCAGCACCGGCGCTCCCCTCCTACGCCCACCCGCGCCACAAGCGCTGGAAAATGGCCTGCCAGGCAAGCTCGGCTGCTTCCCGTTGATCCCGTGGTCGAACCGAATCGCCCATGGCGGTTTCGATTGCCCCGGCGGCTGGCTCGCCCTGGAAGGCAACAGCCCCAACGATCCGTTTCCGATCCATGGCAGTGCCTGGCAGCAGCCCTGGCAAGTCGCCGAACAGAGTGCCGGGGAAGTCTTGTTGCAACTCGACTGCCAAACCCCGTTTGCCTATTGCGCCAGCTTGCGGATCCGCCTCAGTGGCGGCCAATTGCAGATGGCGCTGCACGTCACCCACATGGCCGAACAGGCCGCCTGGCACGGGTTGGGTTTGCATCCGTATTTCCCGCGCACAGCCGATACCCGCCTGCAAACCCGCGCCAGCGAAGTCTGGATGTGCGACGCCACGAAACTGCCAACGGAACTGAAGGACGTTCCCTCGGAGTGGGATTTCCAACACGCACGGTTACTGCCGGATACCCTCGTCGACAACGGCTTCGGTGGTTGGGATGGCCAGTGCCTGATCCAGCAACCAGACCTGGGTTATGAACTGGAATGCCGCGCCAGCGGCAGCGATTACTTCCTGCTGTACTGCCCCGTGGGGCTGGATTTTTTCTGCATCGAACCGGTAAGTCACCCGGTCAATGCCCATCACCTGCCAGGACGGCCGGGGCTGCGTTTGCTGGAGCAAGGGCAATCGGTGGCGTTGGGGTTTTCGATGCAGTGCCGAGAGTTGTAAGGCGCGCCGATCCCCGTGGCGAGGGAGCTTGCTCCCGCTCGGCTGCGAAGCAGACGCCCTGGCTCAAGACCGTATGGGCCTGCTGCGCCCGAGACGTCGGACCGGTCCAGCGGGAGCAAGCTCCCTCGCCACAAAAGCCCCCTGACCAGATCGCTACGCCCGCACCAGCATGAACACCGCCACCCCCAGGCAAACCCCGGCAAACCCCACCTGCAAGGCCCGCGCCGGCACCTTCGCGCAGAACCGTCGCCCCAGGATCATCCCGACGATACTCGCCGCAATGAACGCCGCCCCAACCCGGTCGATGCTCACCCCGGCATGAAACGCGCCGACCACGCCAATCAACGAAACCAGGCTGATGACCATCAAGGATGTGGCGACGATGCCGCGCATCTGCACGTCGGTAAGTTGCTTGAATGCCGGCACGATCAAGAAACCGCCGCCCACGCCCAGCAAACCTGAGACCATTCCCGTGACCGCGCCCAATGCCGACAGCGTGGCGGTGCAGCGCGGTGTCCAGGCCAGCCGCCCGGTCTGGCGATCGAGCATGCAATTCTTTTGGCCCCAGCTGGCCGCGCCGTGATCGCTGGGGCCCGGCTGCGAGGTTTCCCGGCGCAGCATGCGCGCCGCCACCAGCACCATCAGCAGGCTGAACAGGACCATCAGGATTTTTTCCGAAAGCTGGTGGGCGAAGTAAATGCCCACTGGCGAGAACACAGCGCCCAGCAAGGCGATTAACAGCGCCGCGCGGTAACGCACCAGGCCATGGCGCAAGCCATCGATGGCGCCCACCGCCGCCGCGCTGCCCACGGCGAACAGCGCCACCGGCGCGGCCTGGGTCATGCTCCAGCCCAGGCCCAACACCAGGGCCGGGACGGCCAGGATACCTCCGCCCGCCCCCGTCAGGCCAAGAACCAGGCCCATCACCACACCGAAAAAACTTGCCAGTAACATAGGGGTCTCTCAAGGCGCGCACGTCTGTTGTCAGGCGTGATCGCATTTGCAGGACGCGGTGGCCCTCACTTAAGCTGCGGACCATATGTCGTAAATCTTGCGCATTGCAACCGCTTCTTCTTGCACAGGTCCGCTGCCATGCCCGCGCAGATCCAAAGCTTCCTCGATCCCGCTTCAAAGACCTACACCTACGTGGTTTACGAACACGACGGCGGGCAATGCGCGGTGGTCGACCCGGTGCTCGACTACGATCCGGCATCGGGCCGCAGCGGTACCGCACAGGCTGATCGAGTGATCGCTTATGTGCGCGAACATCAATTGACGGTGCAATGGCTGTTGGAAACCCATGCCCATGCTGATCACCTGTCCGCCGCGCCTTATCTGCGCCGGGAACTGGGCGGCAAGATTGCCATCGGCGAATCCATCGGCCAGGTGCAGGACGTGTTCAAGGCCCTGTTCAACTTGGAACCACACTTCGCCGTCGACGGTTCGCAGTTCGACCACCTGTTCGCGGCCGACGAGTCCTTCCTGATCGGCAATCTCAAGGCCACCGCCCTGCACGTGCCTGGCCACACCCCGGCGGACATGGCCTACCTGATCGATGGCGACGTGATCCTGGTGGGCGACACGCTGTTCATGCCCGACGTGGGCACCGCCCGTTGCGACTTCCCGGGCGGCAATGCCCGTCAGCTTTACGCCTCGATCCGCAAGCTGTTGGCCTTCCCGGCGGGCGTGCGGCTGTATGTGTGTCATGACTATCCACCGGAGGAACGCGAGCCCCAGTGCGTAAGTACCGTGGGTGAACAACGCCAGCACAATATTCATGTCCGCGATGGGATTGATGAAGCCGCGTTCGTGACCATGCGTACCCAGCGCGACAAGACACTGGGCATGCCGACGCTGCTGTTGCCGGCGATCCAGGTGAATGTGCGAGCCGGCCACCTGCCGCCGGCCGAGGGCAATGGCGTGACCTACCTGAAGATTCCGATCAACCAGCTCTAAGGTCGCCACCTATCCAATGTGGGAGCGAGCCTGCTCGCGATAGCGGTGGGTCTGCTTACATCAGAGCTGAATATGCCGACGCCATCGCGAGCAGGCTCGCTCCCACAGGGTTCAGCGGTGATCGCAGAACTCGACCAACAGTACAATCCGATGTGGGAGCGAGCTTGCTCGCGATGGCGGTGGGTCAGGCAACAATGAGCCGTCAGAAACCCACAACTCCCCTGTAGGAGCTGCCGAAGACTGCGATCCTTTGATTTTCAGGTACCCAAGGTCAACCCATTGGCCGGCAACGGCAACGCAGTCTTGTAGCGCACCTGCTTGAGCGCAAAGCTCGAGCGGATGTTCGCCACGCCCGGGACCTTGGTCAAAAAGTCCATCATGAACCGCTCCAGCGACTGAATGGTCGGCACCAACACACGGATCAGGTAATCAGGATCGCCGGCCATCAGGTAGCACTCCATGACCTCCGGCCGGTCGGAGATCGCTTCCTCGAAGTGCTGCAACGCCTCTTCCACCTGCTTCTCCAGGCTGACATGGATAAACACGTTGACGTGCAACCCCAGCAAGTCGGCGTCCAGCAGCGTGACCTGCTCGCGGATCACCCCCAGCTCTTCCATGGCTCGGACGCGGTTGAAGCATGGCGTCGGTGACAGATTGACCGAGCGAGCGAGATCGGCGTTGGTGATCCGGGCGTTGTCCTGAAGGCTGTTCAGAATGCCGATATCGGTGCGATCCAATTTGCGCATGAGGCAAAATTTCCTGTTTTTTATCGTTGTGCAGATTTTTTATCTGCAAATGATCTGAACAGCAAGGCAACAGAGAAAAATATTCTTCTTCGTCGAGCCTATGATTGTTGTAGGACAATTTCCCACCTACCCAGGGAAATTCGTCAGCTAGCGCGCCCACTACAAGAAATTCACAAGATCGAGCGTAGAAAGCCATGAACCCAGCGTACGAACCGCTACGCCTGCACGTCCCAGAACCCTCGGGCCGTCCCGGCTGCAAGACCGACTTTTCCTATCTGCATCTGTCCGATGCCGGCACGGTGCGCAAACCTCCCATCGACGTCGAACCCGCCGACACCGCTGACCTGGCCCGCAGCCTGATCCGCGTGCTCGATGACCAGGGCAATGCCTTGGGCGAGTGGGCTGCGGACATCCCCGTCGAGATCCTGCGCAAGGGCATGCGGGCCATGCTCAAGACGCGCATCTACGACAACCGCATGGTCGTCGCCCAGCGTCAGAAAAAAATGTCGTTCTACATGCAAAGCCTTGGCGAAGAAGCCATCGGCAGCGCCCAGGCCTTGGCATTGAACATTGACGACATGTGCTTCCCCACCTACCGCCAGCAAAGCATCCTGATGGCCCGGGAAGTGCCGCTGGTGGACCTGATCTGCCAACTGCTGTCCAACGAGCGCGACCCGCTCAAAGGCCGGCAATTGCCGATCATGTATTCGGTCAAGGACGCCGGCTTCTTCACCATTTCCGGTAACCTCGCCACGCAATTCATCCAGGGCGTGGGCTGGGGCATGGCTTCGGCGATCAAGGGCGATACCAAGATCGCCTCGGCCTGGATCGGTGACGGCGCCACCGCCGAATCGGACTTCCACACCGCCCTGACCTTCGCCCACGTCTACCGCGCCCCGGTGATTCTCAACGTGGTCAACAACCAGTGGGCGATTTCCACCTTCCAGGCCATTGCCGGCGGTGAAGCCACCACCTTCGCCGGGCGCGGCGTCGGCTGCGGCATCGCCTCCCTTCGCGTCGATGGCAACGATTTCATGGCGGTCTACGCCGCTTCGCGCTGGGCCGCCGAACGCGCCCGCCGCAACCTCGGCCCGGCGCTGATCGAATGGGTCACCTACCGCGCCGGCCCGCACTCCACTTCCGACGATCCTTCCAAATACCGCCCCGCCGATGACTGGAGCCATTTCCCGCTGGGCGATCCGATCGCCCGCCTCAAGCAGCACATGGTGAAGATCGGCCAGTGGTCCGAAGAAGAGCACGCGGCGGTCACCGCCGAACTCGAAGCCGAGGTGATCGCCGCGCAGAAAGAAGCCGAGCAGTACGGCACCCTCGCCGGCGGGCAGATTCCAAGCGCCGCGACCATGTTCGAAGACGTCTACAAAGAGATGCCGGAGCACTTGAAGCGCCAGCGTCAGCAGTTGGGGATCTGACATGAACGATCACAACAACAATATTGCGTTGGACACCGCCATGACCACTACCACCATGACCATGATCCAGGCTCTGCGCTCGGCCATGGACGTGATGCTTGAGCGCGACGATAACGTCGTGGTGTTCGGCCAGGACGTGGGCTATTTCGGTGGCGTGTTCCGCTGCACCGAAGGCCTGCAGAACAAGTACGGCACTTCACGGGTGTTCGACGCACCGATTTCCGAAAGCGGCATCGTCGGCGTGGCGGTGGGCATGGGCGCCTACGGGCTGCGGCCGGTGGCCGAGATCCAGTTCGCCGACTACGTCTACCCGGCGTCGGACCAGATCATTTCCGAAGCGGCGCGCCTGCGCTATCGCTCGGCCGGCGAGTTCACCGCGCCGATGACCCTGCGCATGCCCTGCGGCGGCGGGATCTATGGCGGCCAGACCCACAGCCAGAGCATCGAGGCGATGTTCACCCAGGTCTGTGGCCTGCGCACCGTCATGCCGTCCAACCCCTACGACGCCAAGGGTCTGCTGATCGCCTCCATCGAGAACGATGACCCGGTGATCTTCCTCGAACCCAAGCGCCTGTATAACGGCCCGTTCGACGGCCACCATGACCGCCCTGTAACGCCATGGTCCAAGCATCCGCAGGCGCAAGTGCCGGACGGTTACTACACCGTGCCACTGGACGTCGCCGCCATCACCCGTCCGGGCAAGGACGTGACGGTGCTCACCTACGGCACCACGGTCTATGTCTCCCAAGTGGCGGCCGAAGAGACCGGCATCGACGCGGAAGTCATCGACCTGCGCAGCCTCTGGCCGCTGGACCTGGACACCATTGTCAAATCGGTGAAGAAAACCGGCCGTTGCGTGGTTGTCCACGAAGCCACCCGCACCTGCGGTTTCGGCGCAGAGCTGGTCTCGCTGGTGCAGGAACACTGCTTCCACCACCTGGAAGCGCCCATCGAGCGTGTCACCGGTTGGGACACCCCCTACCCGCATGCGCAGGAGTGGGCGTATTTCCCTGGGCCGTCCCGTGTGGGCGCGGCGTTGAAACGGGTCATGGAGGTCTGAATGGGCACGCACGTTATCAAGATGCCGGACATCGGCGAAGGCATCGCGGAAGTTGAGTTGTCGGTGTGGCACGTCAAGGTGGGCGACATGGTCGTCGAGGACCAGGTACTGGCCGACGTCATGACCGACAAAGCGATGGTGGATATCCCCTCGCCAGTGCATGGCCGGGTCATCGCCCTGGGTGGCGAGCCGGGTGAAGTCATGGCGGTGGGCAGCGAGCTGATCCGCATTGAAGTGGAAGGTGCGGGCAACCTGAAGGAGTCCGCGCAACCGGCTCCGGCTCCGGTTGCGGCTGCTGCTGCGCAAGCACCGAAGCCAGCGCCAGTGGCAACGCCTGAACCGGTGATGGCAAAAACCGCCGCACCCCGCTGCACCCCGCAAGCCCCAGTGGCACGTGACCCCGACGAGCGTCCACTGGCCTCGCCGGCCGTGCGCAAGCACGCATTGGACCTCGGTATCCAGCTGCGCCTGGTCCAGGGCAGCGGCCCTGCCGGGCGTATTTTGCATGAAGACCTGGAAGCCTATCTGGCCCAGGGGCCGTCGACCCAGGCCAAGGGCGGTTCGGGTTACGCCGAACGCCATGACGAGCAGCAGATCCCGGTGATCGGCATGCGCCGCAAGATTGCCCAGCGCATGCAGGAAGCAACTCAACGCGCCGCCCATTTCAGCTACGTCGAGGAAATCGACGTCACCGCGCTGGAAGAGCTGCGGGTTCACCTGAACGAAAAACACGGCGCCAGTCGCGGCAAGCTGACCTTGCTCCCCTTCCTCGTTCGCGCGTTGGTCGTGGCCCTGCGAGACTTCCCGCAGATGAACGCCCGTTATGACGACGAAGCCCAGGTCATCCATCGCTGCGGCGCAGTGCATGTCGGCGTTGCGACCCAGAGCGATGTCGGCCTGATGGTGCCCGTGGTGCGTCACGCCGAAGCCCGCAGCCTGTGGGACAGCGCGGCGGAGATCTCGCGCCTGGCCACGGCCGCCCGCAATGGCAAGGCCGGTCGCGATGAGCTGTCCGGCTCGACCATCACCCTGACCAGCCTCGGCGCGCTCGGCGGCATCGTCAGCACACCGGTGCTGAACCTGCCGGAAGTGGCGATCGTCGGCGTGAACAAGATCGTCGAGCGGCCTGTGGTGATCAAGGGGCAGATCGTGGTCCGCAAGATGATGAACCTCTCCAGTTCCTTCGATCACCGGGTGGTCGACGGCATGGACGCGGCGCAATTCATCCAGGCCCTGCGCGGCTTGCTCGAACAACCTGCCACCCTGTTTGTGGAGTAGGCGATGCAGACTTTGAACACCAAGCTATTGATCATCGGCGGCGGTCCCGGCGGCTACGTTGCGGCGATTCGCGCCGGCCAGCTGGGCATTGAAACGATCCTGGTGGAGGGCCAGGCGTTGGGCGGTACCTGCCTGAACATCGGCTGTATCCCGTCCAAGGCATTGATCCATGTGGCCGAGCAGTTTCACCAGACTCACCACCACAGCCAGGGCTCGGCCTTGGGTATCACCGTGTCGGCGCCAACCCTTGACATCGGCAAGAGCGTGGAATGGAAGGACGGCATTGTCGACCGCCTGACCACTGGTGTCGCCGCGTTGCTGAAGAAGAACAAGGTCCAGGTCATCCACGGCTGGGCCAGGGTCATCGACGGCAAGACCGTTGAGGTCGGCGACACGCGCATCCAGTGCGAGCACCTGCTGCTGGCTACCGGCTCGAAAAGCGTAGAACTTCCCATGCTGCCGATTGGAGGGCCGATCATCTCGTCCACTGAAGCCCTCGCCCCCACCTCGGTGCCCAAGCACCTGGTAGTGGTCGGCGGTGGTTATATCGGCCTGGAGCTGGGCATCGCCTATCGCAAGCTCGGCGCGCAAGTCAGCGTGGTCGAGGCCCAGGAGCGGATCCTGCCGGCCTATGACGGCGAACTGACCCAACCGGTACACGAGGCGCTCAAGCAGCTGGGCGTGAAGCTGTACCTCAAGCACAGCGTCGAAGGTTTCGATGCCCAGGGCAGCACTTTGCAGGTGCGTGATCCCAACGGCGACACGTTAAACCTGGACACTGACCGGGTGCTGGTGGCGGTTGGACGCAAACCCAACACCCAAGGCTGGAACCTTGAAGCCCTGGACCTGGCGATGAACGGCTCGGCGGTGAAGATCGACAACCATTGCCAGACCAGCATGCGCAACGTCTGGGCCATCGGCGACCTGAGCGGCGAACCGATGCTCGCCCACCGGGCCATGGCCCAGGGCGAGATGGTCGCCGAGCTGATCGCCGGCCAGCATCGCGAATTCAACCCGACGGCCATCGCGGCGGTGTGCTTCACCGATCCGGAAGTCGTCGTTGTAGGCAAGACGCCGGACGAGGCCAAGGCTGCCGGGCTCGATTGCATCGTGTCGAGCTTCCCGTTCGCCGCCAACGGCCGGGCGATGACCTTGGAATCGAAAAGCGGTTTCGTGCGCGTCGTGGCGCGCCGGGACAATCACTTGATCGTCGGCTGGCAAGCGGTTGGCGTGGGGGTGTCGGAGCTGTCCACCGCGTTCGGCCAGTCCCTGGAAATGGGCGCGCGCCTGGAGGATATCGCCGGCACTATCCACGCCCATCCGACGCTGGGCGAAGCGGTGCAGGAAGCGGCGTTGCGGGCGTTGGGGCATGCGTTGCATTGTTAACGGCAGTTATCCCGTGGCGAGGGAGCTTGCTCCCGCTGGGCCGCGAAGCGGCCCTGAATCTGGCGACGGGTTTATTCAGTCACACCGCGTCTGACGGGTTACGACTGCTTCGCAGCCGAGCGGGAGCAAGCTCCCTCGCCACGGGGGAGTCGGCTGGAAATATCTCCTGCTCCTCATCGAGCAAGCTGCGAAACACCCCCGGAATGAAGTATTGTTGTCCCCATTCAAAAACGTCAGAAGCTTGAACCGTTTCGACGGTTGTCAGGAAATAGAGGGTGTCATGGGTAACGAGAGCATCAATTGGGACAAACTGGGCTTTGACTACATCAAGACCGACAAGCGCTACCTGTCGCATTGGCGCGATGGCGCCTGGGACGCGGGCACCCTGACCGACGACAACGTGCTGCACATCAGCGAGGGCTCCACCGCCCTGCACTACGGTCAGCAATGCTTCGAAGGCTTGAAGGCCTATCGCTGCAAGGACGGTTCGATCAACCTGTTCCGTCCGGACCAGAACGCCGCCCGCATGCAGCGCAGCTGCGCCCGCCTGCTGATGCCGCATGTCGACACCGAGCAGTTCGTAGAAGCCTGCAAGCAAGTGGTCCGCGCCAACGAGCGCTTCATCCCGCCGTACGGCACTGGCGGCGCGCTGTACCTGCGCCCGTTCGTGATCGGCGTGGGTGACAACATCGGCGTGCGCACCGCGCCCGAGTTCATCTTCTCGATCTTCTGCATCCCGGTCGGCGCCTACTTCAAGGGCGGCCTGACCCCGCACAACTTCCTGATCTCCAGCTTCGACCGCGCTGCCCCACAGGGCACCGGCGCGGCCAAGGTCGGTGGCAACTACGCCGCGAGCCTGATGCCCGGTTCCCAGGCCAAGAAGGCCAGCTTCGCCGACTGCATCTATCTGGATCCGCTGACCCATTCGAAAATCGAAGAAGTCGGCTCGGCCAACTTCTTTGGCATCACCCACGACAACAAATTCATCACCCCCAACTCCCCTTCGGTCCTGCCGGGCATCACCCGCCTGTCGCTGATCGAACTGGCGAAATCGCGCCTGGGCCTGGAGGTGATCGAAGGCGACGTGTTCATCGACAAGCTCTCGGATTTCAAGGAGGCCGGCGCCTGCGGTACCGCTGCGGTGATCACGCCGATTGGCGGTATCAGCTACAAGGACAAGCTGCACGTGTTCCACAGCGAAACCGAAGTCGGCCCGATCACCCAGAAGCTCTACAAAGAGTTGACCGGCGTGCAGACCGGCGATGTGGAAGCGCCGGCGGGTTGGATCGTCAAGGTTTGATCCAAGCCCCTCTGGGCAGCTGAAGTGTCAGCAAAAAGCCCACCCCTGCCATTGCGGGGGTGGGCTTTTTTACGTCTGCGTTCAGTTACTCTCGCCGCAAAACCGGCCACCGTCCCCATCGCTGGCGAAACCATCCATAACCGCTGACCAGCAAGATTCCACTCAATACCAAAGCCGCGCCAACGATAAAGTTCGGCTCCAGCGGCTCATTCAGCAACCAGACGCCAAACCCGATGCCGAACAGTGGCGTCATGAACGACAGTACCCCCAATTGCGACGCCAGATACCGGCGTAGCAGCGAAAACCAGATCAAGAAGCTGGCGAAGGACACCAGCAACACCTGGAACGCCATGCTCGCAATAAGGGATGGCGTGGGGTTGATTGTCGTTTGTCCCAGCGCTGCCGACATGCCGATCAGCAGCACCCCGGCGCCCACCAACTGGTAAAGCAGCGTCTGGCTGGCCGGCAAGTCCGTCAGCCGCGAACAGCGTACCGTCACGGTGGTCGCGCCCCACAGCGCGCCGGCCAGCAAGCCCATGCCATCGCCGAGCAACGAACTGCCGTTCGCCGCGCCCGAACCGCCGCTAAAGGCGACCACAATGCCGCCGAAGGCAACGGCGATGCCTAGCCATTGCGCCGGTTTGAGACGCTCGCTTGGCAACTCCCAGTGCAAACCGAGGGCGGCGAACATCGGTGCGGTGTAGAGGAAAATCACCATGTGCGAAGCCGTCGTGTGGCGCAGGCCCTCACCCACCATCACGAACTCCAGGGCGAACAACAACCCCACCAACAGGCCCGGGCGCCAACTGCCGTCGGTCAGGGACAGGCGTTCACCGCGCGCCAGCACCAACAGCCAGACCAGTACCGCGGCGATGGCCGAGCGCACCCCCAGTTGCAACATCGGCGCCATGTCGGCGGCGCCGGCCTTGATCGCGACTTGCTGGAAACCCCAGATGGCACAGAGGCCGGTCATCAGGGCGATGACCTGGCCATCCAGGGCACGGCGGGTGTTCATGGAAAAGGTCCTCGGGCAGAAAAGAGACGAAAGGATTGTCGGCCTGACAGCTTTGCTGGATATAGTGATTACCCGACAAGCCATCCCGGTAATCCGCCATTGCGGTCGATATGCAGCCACCAGCCCAACACCTGAAGATTCCTCCGTTCGACGCGGCGCTACCCTCGGCGATTTTCTTCCGCAGCGCCTGCATGCCGGCCCACGCCACGTATCCCCGGCACCGGCATGCCTGGGGAGAGTTCGTCTATTCCTACAGTGGCGTGATGGAAATCGAAATCGCCCAGCACCATTACCTGGCGCCCCCGCAATACGGCATCTGGCTGCCGCCGGACATGGAACATGTGGGATTCAATCGGCATGAAGCCTGCCATTGCTCGTTGTACCTGGCGGCCGAGCTGTGCGGTGCGCTGCCAGCCGTCCCCTGCGCGCTGACCCTGAGCCCGCTGATCCGCGCGTTGCTGGAAGAACTGCGCAGCGACCCGCCGAGCCAGCCACAGACGCCCGAACAGCAGCGCTTGTTGCAAGTGCTGGTGGACAAGTTGACGCAGGCGCCCCACGTCGGCAGTTACCTGCCCTCTTCGGATGATCCGCTGCTGGGTCCGGTGTTGCGGGCCTTGGAGGCCAATCCCAGCGACCCGCGCTCCTTGCCGCAACTGGCTCGCGCCGCCAACACCACCGAGCGCACACTGATGCGCCGGGCCCAGCGGGACCTGGGCATGTCCTTGGTGGAATGGCGCCAGCGCCTGAAAGTCATCGAGGCCCTGGCCCTGCTCGAACGTGGTCAGAGCGTGGAAACCATTGGCCTGGACCTGGGCTACAGCAGCGCCTCGGCGTTCATCAGCATGTTCCGCAAAATGACGGGCACCACGCCGGATGAATATCGGCGCCGCCATATGACTGCATGAATGAGCGGCCGCCATCGCGAGCAGGCTCGCTCCCACAGGAAATCTCGGGTGGTCTTGAGTGTTGTGCTCAGCGCAAAACCACTGTGGGAGCGAGCCTGCTCGCGATGGCGGTGGGTCAGCTTGCACAAGGATTGAATGCGCCGCCGTCATCGCGGGCGAGCCCGCTCCCACAGTTGATCTCGGGTGGTCTTGAGTGTTGTGTTCAGCGCAAATCCACTGTGGGAGCGAGCCTGCTCGCGATGGCGCCAGTCGATATGGCATCGAATTCCGCATCGATCCCAAACCGCCCTGCCATTTCCTTGCGACCGCTGGCCGTCAACCCCAGCGCCCGGCTGTCCAGGTCCTGGACCAGCCATTTGCGCTTGATCGCCAGTTGCAGCAACGCCGCCCCCAAGGCACCGCCCAGGTGCGGCCGGCGCATGCTCCAGTCCAGGCATGGGCAGGCGAAACGGCGTCGTTGGGCCGTCAATGCCTGCACATCGATACCCAAGCCTTCGAACAGCGCCTCACCCGTTTCACTCAGCCGATACCCTTGGCCGTCCACCTCGACCAGCCACCCGGCTTCGAGCAAGCGGTCGTGCAGCCGCACCGCTAGGGTGCCCGCCATATGGTCGTAACAGGTGCGAGCAAACTGCAGGCGATCCGGCGTACGTGGGGTGAAGGTCGGCGCGGCGTCCTGGCCAATCACCATCAACGCCTCGAGGGCAGCGGCCACGCGTTTGTCGGCGAGGCTGTAATAACGATGACGGCCCTGCACATGCAAGCGCACCAGCGCCGACTCCTTGAGCTTCGCCAGGTGGGCGCTGGCGGTGGAGGCACTGACATCGGCGATGCTTGCCAGCTCCGTGCTGGTGCGGGCGTGGCCGTCCATCAGCGCGCAGAGCATTCGAGTGCGGGCCGGTTCGGCAATGGCCGCGGCTACCTGGGACACGCCCACATCGTGTTGCTCTGCGTTCATATTTCGCTCCCGGACGAATCAAGCCATGCGTCGACTGGAGATAGTAGCAGCACTCTCCCCGCACGAACGAGGCAACCATCATGGACCCGATCACCGCCGCGACACACGCCGATCCCTACCCATATTATTCGACCCTTCGCGCCAACGGCGGGCTGGACTTCAACCCACACTTGAATATCTGGGTCGCTAGCAGCGCCGAAGCGGTGTGCGCGGTCTTGCATCATCCCGACTGCCACGTGCGCCCCGCCCACGAGCCGGTGCCGAAGGCGATTGCCGAGGGGCCTGCCGGCCGAGTGTTCGGGCGACTGATGCGGATGAACGAAGGTGAACGACAACGCTGCCCGAAGGCGGCCATCGCGCCGAGGTTGCAGGACATCGATCCCCGCCAGGTCGAGGCGCTGGTGAAGGCGCGCTTGCTCAGGCATGGCGCCGAAGGCGTGCGCCAGGCGCAGTTCAGCGGCCCGGTCAGCGTGGTGGCGCAACTGCTGGGTTTCAATCCGACGGACAGTCATCTGATCAGCGAGCTGACGGGTGATTTCGTCGCCTGCCTGTCGCCCCTGAGCCAAGCTCCACAACGGGAGGCCGCCCACCGGGCCAGCGAGCAACTGGCAAGGCTTCTCCAGGAGCGGATCGTCGCGCGAGACAGTCAGTTATTGAACGGCATCTGCCAGGGCTTCGAAGACGCCGACCCAGACAGCCGGACCGCCAACCTGATCGGCTTGCTTTCGCAAACCCATGAGGCCACCGCAGGCCTGATCGGTAACGCATTGTTGGCGTTGATCCGTGATCCCGCGCTACATCAAGTGCTCCGGGACGACCCCACGCAGATCAACTCATTATTGGCCGAAGTCCAACGTTTCGACCCAGCCGTGCAGAACACCCGACGCTTCATCGCCGCGCCCTGCGAGATCCTTGGCGCTGCGCTGTCCCAGGGAGACGCAGTCCTGGTGCTGCTAGCCGCGGCCAACCGCGACCCGCAGCTCAACCCAGCGCCCGATACCCTGCTGTTGGATCGCCCGAATCGGCGCAGTTTCAGCTTCGGCAGCGGCCGCCACGAATGTCCAGGCCAGGCCCTGGCGATGGACATCGCCCGCGCATCCCTGGAGGCAATCCTGGAACGCACGCCGTGCCTGGATCAACTGGCCTGGCACTACCGCCCCTCGACCAACGGACGGATCCCGCTGTTCAGCGACCGGTCATGAACGAAGGCGTCTCAATCGTCCCGCGTCAGGACTTCCAGCAACTCGATTTCAAAGCTGAGATTGGCGTTGGGCTTGATGTGGGCGCCCACGGACCGTTCACCGTAGGCCAGGTGCGCCGGTACCCAGAGTTTGCGCTTGCCGCCGACCTTCATGCCCATCAATCCGATATCCCAGCCCTTGATGACCCGGCCAGTGCCGATCACGCATTGGAAGGGTTTGCCGCGACTGTGGGATGAATCGAACTCTGTACCGTCTTCGAGGGTGCCGCGATATTGGGTGGTAATCAGCGCGCCTTTGACTACGCTTTTGCCGTCGCCCTCTTTTAAGTCGATGATTTGCAACTCGTCATTCATGGCGTTATTCCCGTGTGATCCAGGCGCGGGGTTTTCGCAGATATCTGCGCGACAGGCAACCTTTTGCGGCAAAGGGAACCGCAACAACCACTGTGGTTCACATGGGTATCGACCCTGCATTTCAGATAAGGATTTTCTGATGATCGACTCACGCCCGCTCCACGGCTTCATTCCGCCTTACATCCTCAACCGCATTATCGCCCATGGCTCCGAGCAGCAGCGTTCCAGCGCCCTCGGCACCCTGACTCATGTCAAGAACCTGCGCCACAACCCAGGCCCTCCCAGCAACCCACCCGCGTCCGCCAAGCTGCCCAAGCCCGGCAAGGCCGGCCAACCACAGCGCAGCATCCACGACGCCCAGAACGGCATGGAACTGCCAGGCCAACCGGTGCGCCTGGAGGGTCAATCGCCCAGTGGCGACCCGGCGGTGGACGAAGCGTACGACGCCCTCGGCGCGACCTATGACTTTTTCTGGAGGGTGCTGGAGCGTGACTCCATCGATAACAAGGGGTTTGCCCTGGTCGGCAGCGTGCATTACGGCCAGGACTACGAAAACGCCTTTTGGAACGGCGCGCAGATGGTGTTCGGCGACGGCGATGGCGAGATCTTCCAGCGCTTCACCCGCTCCCTCGACGTCGTGGCCCACGAGTTGGCCCACGGCGTCACCGAAAGCGAAGCGGGCTTGATCTATGCCAACCAGTCCGGCGCATTGAACGAATCGATTTCCGATGTGTTCGGGGTACTGGTCAAGCAATTCGTATTGGGCCAGACCGCCGAGCAGGCCGACTGGTTGATCGGCGCGGACCTGCTCACCGACAGGATCAACGGTGATGGTTTGCGCAGCATGTCCAACCCCGGCACCGCTTACGATGACCCGCTGCTGGGCAAGGATCCCCAGCCGGCGCACATGCGCGAGTTCGTCATCACCCGCGAGGACAACGGCGGCGTGCACATCAACTCCGGCATTCCCAACCGGGCCTTTTATCTGGTGGCGACCGCGCTGGGCGGATTCGCCTGGGAAAAGGCCGGGAAAATCTGGTATGACACCTTGTGCGACAGGCAACTGGCCAACGACGCGTCCTTTAGCGCGTTTGCTCGCCTGACCATTGAGCACGCCCGCCAGCGTTTCGGCGAACGGGAAGTCAAAGCCGTCCAGGATGGCTGGGCACAGGTGGGTGTCGACCTGAACGAGGAGAACGGATGAAAACCCTGCCAGACCTTGATGACAAAGCGGTCGTAAAGCTGTCGCGCCAGGGCGGCGTGGCAGCCATCCATGCCCTGACCCGGCCCCGGGAAATCGAGTTCGCCCAATGCGACATCGACCAACGCACGCGCATCTGCTCGGTGCTGGAGGGGTGCCTGCCGCTCACCTCTTCCACCCCTGGCCGCGGCGACCAGCGTTATTTCCAGATCGAGGTGCGTTACCGGGCCAACGACCGGGACGACGAAATGGTGCTGCAAGTGCCCGAGGACCGGGCACCTGGCGAGTTGGTTCATCTGTGGGATAAAGGCGAAGTGCTTTAGCGTGTCGCCGGGACGATCTTGACGATTGCGCCGGACACGGTTTCGATCAGCAGGTACTTGTCGTCGATATGCACCCATTGCTGCTCTTCTGTCGGCTGCTCGAGCTTTTTCTGCTTCCAGTCTTTCATGGCCCTGTCCGAGCGCTGGTAGTCCGCCGGGACCCGGTCGTTTTCCACCAGCCGGCGGCCATTGCTTGGCGAATGCTCCAGGGCGTCTCCGGTTTTCTCGACGGCTTGCGCGACAGGCCCAAAGGCTCCGAGGCCGGCGATCAAGACGAGGCTGGCGATGAGGGTGGGTTTGCGCATAGAAGAACTCCAATTAATTCAAGGTACTGAATCTGGGACTTCGGCGACGGCGAATCATTCCTTTTACTGTTGCTTCTGAAGGCCCCATTCCCATGTGCCGGCTATGGCATAGTGGCGAGCCTTGGCCCAACACCCGCCGGACGGACCCAACATGAGCACCACCACCTCTTCCCCAGCCCTCAAGGAAATCTTCGACAACGCCCGCCTGGAACACATCGCCACCGAAATGCGCGCGGTGTACCCGGCGTTCGATGCCAAGGCGTTCCTGGACATGACCAACGATGGGCTGGCGCAGTTGTCGGTGATGCAGCGCATGGCGCGGGTCAGCGAGTGTCTGCATACGGTCTTGCCGCTGGATTACGAATCATCGCTGGAAGTACTGCGTGCCCTGGCGCCGCGTTTGAACAGCATGTTCGTGAGCATGTTCCTGCCGCACTACGTGGCGTCGTACGGTCGGCATGCCTTCGAGGCGTCCATGGACGCGCTCAAGTATTTCACCCGGTTCGGCTCCGCGGAATTCGCCGTGCGGCATTTCCTGCGCGATGACCTGGCAGGTACTTTAGAAGTGATGCATGAATGGGCACTGGACGCCAACGAGCACGTGCGCCGCCTCGCCAGCGAAGGCAGCCGCCCGCGCCTGCCCTGGTCATTCCATCTGGAGCCGATCCAGGCCAACCCGGAACTCGCCGCCGCCATCCTCGATGCGCTCAAGGCCGACGACAGCCTGTACGTGCGCAAATCCGTCGCCAACCACCTGAACGATGTGACCAAGCAGCATCCCGACTGGGTCCTTGACCGCATCGAAGGCTGGCCGCTCCAGGAGCGCCACACCGCCTGGATCGCCCGGCATGCCCTGCGCAGCTTGATCAAGCAAGGTAACCCCCGGGCGCTGGCGGTCATCGGAGCGGGAGGTAAGGCGCAGGTCGAGGTCTCGGATCTGCAAGTGCTGCCGGCGGTGATTCGCCTGGGCGAGCAGGTCACGTTGTCGTTCAAGGTGCAATCGACTTGTCCCGAGAACCAACGCTTGGTGATCGATTATGCGATCGATTACGTAAAAGCCTCGGGCGGTACGTCGGCCAAGGTGTTCAAACTCAGGACCTTCGACCTGCCCGCCCTGGCGTGCGCCAACCTCAGCCGCTCCCAGCACATCCGCGAGCTGACCACGCGCCGACACTATGAGGGCCGGCATGCGGTACATGTGCTGATCAATGGCGAGCGGCTGGGCAGCACCGCGTTCGACATCGTCCCCTGAGCAATCGCCTCAGGCGATCGCCACGCGCGGGAATTGGCGGATGTTCTTGAGGAAATGCTCGGCCGGTTGCGGATGCCCCAGCAGATAACCTTGCAGTGAATCGCAGCCCAACTGCGTCAGGAAGTCCTGTTGTACATCGGTCTCCACCCCTTCGGCGACGATCCGCAGCCCCAGGGCCTGGCCGAGGGCGACGATGGCCGAGACGATGGCCGCGTCATCGCTGTCGTGCTCCAGGTCGCGCACGAAACCGCGATCGATCTTCAACTCGTTGGCCGGCAGGCGCTTGAGGTACATCAGGCTCGAATAGCCGGTGCCGAAGTCGTCGATGGACAGGTCCACGCCCATGTCCGACAGCTGTTGCAGCACCGTCATGCTCGCGTCCGCGTCGCTCATGGCAGTGGTCTCGGTGATTTCCAGCGTCAGGCTGTTGGCCGGCAAATGATGAGTTTCCAGCGCCTTGGCCACGCTCTGCACCAGGCCCGCATGGCAGAACTGCAAGGCCGAGAGATTCACCGCGATGCGCCAGTCGGTGTAGCCCAGCACGTACCATTCGCGCATCTGCCGGCAGGCTTCGTTGAGCACCCATTCGCCGATCGGAATGATCAACCCGGTCTTCTCCGCCAGGTCGATGAAGGTGTCGGGCATCAGCAGGCCCTGGGTTGGATGAGTCCAGCGCAGCAGCGCTTCGGCACCTACCGGACGGCCCTTCGCGGCGTCGAACTTGGGCTGGTAATGCAGGCTGAACTGCCGCTGCTCGACGGCGATGCGCAAGTCTTGCAGCAGTTGCAATTGCTTGCGGGCGTTGCTGTTCATCGAGGCGTCGAAGAAGCTGTAGCCGTTCTTGCCGGCGCCCTTGGCGTGATACATCGCCGCGTCCGCGTTCATCAACAGTTCATCGGCGCTCTGGCCGTTGCCCGGATAAAGCGAGATGCCGACACTGGCGGAGATCTGCAGGTCATGGTCGGCGACCCGGAACGTGCCGCCGATCAATGCAACCTGCCGAGCGGCCAGGCGCAGGGCGTCGTCCGGCTCGGCCAGTTGCACCAGCAGGACGAACTCGTCGCCACCGATCCGTGCGAGGGTGTCCTGGTTGCGCAGATCCTCGCGCAGGCGCAGGGCCACGTCCCGCAGCAACAGGTCGCCCATGTGATGGCCAAACGCGTCGTTCACCGGTTTGAAGCCATCCAGGTCAATGAACATCAAGGCGAAACACCCGCCCTGTTCCTGCACGCGGTGCATGGCTTGGCCAATGCGATCGGCCAGCAAAACACGGTTGGGCAGTCCGGTCAGGGGGTCGTGCAAGGCCAGTTGAGTCAGCTCCCGGTTGGCCTGGGTCAGCGACCTGGCCAACTCCGCCGTACGCGCTTCAAGGCGCGCGTCGAGGATGGAAGTCAGCAAGGTAATCGCCAGGATTGCCAGGGTGGTAATCAGCACCACATTGTCCAGCCCCTTGCCGCTCAAGCCATCCAGGGCCCCGCAGAAACTGCCTTCGCGGAACTGCGCCGCGGCCATGCCGGTGTAGTGCATGCCGACGATGGCGACGCCCATCACCACGGCGGCGCCGGCACGAGCCAGGCGTACGTGAGGCGTATTCTGGCGAAGATGAAAGGCGATCCATAACGCCGCCGCACACGCTACGACGGCAATCAACAACGAAGCCCCGAACAGCGTCGGGTCGTAATCGATGCCCGGTTGCATCCGCAACGCGGCCATGCCGGTGTAATGCATGGCACTGATGCCGGTACCCATCACCAACGCGCCGAACGCCAAATGCCAGGCGCGCAGTTGTGGCTGGCTGACCAACCACAGCGCAAAGCCGCTGGAAAGGACGGCAATCAGCAAAGACAGCGCAGTGATCGCCAAATCGTAGCCGAGCTCTACCGGCAAGGTGAAAGCGAGCATGCCGATGAAATGCATGGACCAGATGCCCACCCCCATCGCCAACGCACCACCGGCCATCCAGAAGTGAACGGCGCGCCCCTGAGCGGTGGCGATACGCCCGGCCAGATCCAGCGCGGTGTAGGACGCCAGGATTGCAACAAACAGGGAAAACGAAACGAGAGCGGGTGAATAGCTGCCGATGAGCATGGGTTTTTTCTCGTGACCTTAAGGCCGTACTGCTTCCATGCCCGGTTGAAAGTTGGCGATTCTACACAGTCGCTACAGAAGTGCATCAAAAAGCCATCATACAAAAAATATTTGCGACGAAAGACACTGGGCTCCCCTGTAGCGGCCCTTATCCGCAGGGCGTCGTCCACCGGCCCATGTGGAATCAAGCTTGCTCGCGATGCGGTGCCCGGCACAAACAACCACCTGAGCCGGAACCGATTCGGCTAAGCTCTTCAGTTCCCCCCAGGAGCAGCCGGCATGACCCTAGCGGATACCAAAGCCACAACCACCGCTTTACTCGTGATTGACATCCAGAACGACTTCATCCCTGGCGGCCAACTGGCCGTGCCGGGTGGCGACGAAATCGTGCCGCTGGTCAACCGACTCGGCCGTTCGTTCCTGAACGTCGTCTGCGCCCAGGACTGGCACCCCGCCGGGCACGCCTCGTTCGCCTCCAGCCATGAAGACAAGCAACCCTTCGACCTCATCCAGCTCCCCTACGGCGAACAAAAGCTCTGGCCCGATCACTGTGTCCAGGATACCCCGGGCGCCGCGCTGCACCCTGACCTCGACTTGCCTCATGCCCAATTGGTCATTCGCAAGGGGTGCAACCCGGCCATCGACAGTTACTCGGCCTTCATGGAAGCCGACCGCCAGACCCCGACCGGCCTGACCGGCTACTTCAAGGAACGCGGCATCGACACGGTGTACATGGTCGGATTGGCCCTGGACTTCTGCGTGATGTACTCGGCGCTGGACGCACGAATGGCTGGCTTCAACGCGATCGTCGTTCTGGACGCTTGCCGGGGCATCGATATCGACGGTTCGATGGACGCGGCCATGCGGCGCATGCAGGAGGCCGGCGTGCGGCTGATTCAATCCAGCGACATCGCCAGCCCGGCGTTTGCCGGATGACTGTTACTACCCGTATTCCCTTGTCACAGTGAGTTCCCATGCCCCGCCTCACCCGCACTCACCCGCGCCTTTCCTGGGCCACGATCATTGGCCTGGCCGCGGGTTTGTCGATTCCCGCTGACTCGGTCATCGGCAAGATCCTGATCGGCTGGAACGTCGGGGTCTGGACTTATCTGCTGTTGATGTTCTGGCTCACGGTGCGAGCCAAGGCACCGGACGTGAAGCGCATCGCCGAAATGGAAGACGAAAACGCCGGGCTCGTGTTGTTGATGGTTTGCATCGCAGCCTTGGCCAGCCTGGCGACCATCACCTTTGAACTGGCCGGCAGCCGCGACCTGCAAACGGCCGGCAAGTGGCTGCACTATGGCGCGACCGCGTTGACCGTGATCGGCTCATGGTTGCTGATCGGAGTGATCTTCAGCGTTCACTACGCCCGGCTGTATTACACCTGGAACGGCAAGGAACCGGCGCTGCGTTTTGCCGAAGGCCTGGCCACACCCAATTACTGGGATTTCCTGTACTTCTCGTTCACCATCGGGGTGGCGGTGCAGACCTCGGACGTGGGGGTTGCCACGCGGCAGTTGCGCAAGATCGTGTTGGCGCAGTCGTTGATCGGTTTTGTGTTCAATACGGCGATATTGGGGTTTTCGATCAATATTGCGGCGGGGTTGTTTGGATGACTGTATGGGGCCACTTCGTGGCCCAGCGGGAGCAAGCTCCCTCGCCACAGGGATGGTGTCAGGCTTCAGGTGTTGGCAGCCACAGCCGGAAGCGTGCCCCCCCTAGCGGCGAATTCTCGACCGTCAGCGTGCCGCCCTGGGCTTGCAGGGCGCGGCGGCTGATTGCCAGGCCGAGGCCGAAGCCGCCGGTCGCGCGGTCGCGGCTGCGGTCCAGGCGGTAGAACGGCTCGAAGACGCGCTCGCGCTCGCTGTCGGGAATGCCGATGCCGTCGTTGTCGACCCAGATTTCACAGCCTTGCTCGCTGACCAGCACGCCGACCTGGATGCGCTTTTCGCAGTAGCGCATCGCATTGCGCAGCAAGTTCTGCAAAGCCCGGGCGGTGAGGCGCGGGTCCAGTACAAAACGCTCCAGCGCCCCGTGCAGCAGCACGTCGATCACCACCTCCGGCGCGGCCAGGTCTTCGTCGAGGCTGCCCAGGATACTGTCGATGAACTCGTCCAGCGGCACTTCGACCCGCTCCGGCAACCGCTCCGGATTTTGCAAGCGGCTGTAGGACAGCAGTTCCAGCACCAACTCGTCCAGTTCGCGAATGTGCGCCACCAACCCTTGCAGACGCTCGCGACTGGCCGTCGGCATCTCCTCCGATAACGCCAGAGCGAGGCCAAAATCGAGCCGGGTCAAGGGCGTGCGCAGTTCATGGGACACGGCGTTTAGCAGGTCCCTCTGCTGGTTGAGCAGATTCTCGATGTCCCCGGCCATGGTGTCGAATACGTGGGCCAGGCTGCCGATGTTCGAGCGCGGCGCAATGTGCGTGCGCTCGCTCAAATGCCCCTTGCCGAAACGCTCGGCGGTGCGCTTCAGACGCTCCAGATCGCGCCAATGCGGCCGCAACCAGAGCAGCAGGCAGCCCAGCATCGTCGCGCCGATCAACACGTTGATGCTCCAATACAACCAACTGACATCCGCCGGGTCGGGCGGCACGATCATCTTCACCGCCGTGTGCTCGTCCAGCGGCGCTGCCGCCAGGGTTCGCCAGCCCCAGTCACCGACGCGCACCACGTTCTCGCCACGTTTGAGACGCGCCTGTTCGGTTGCGGTGAAACCGGCGTCCTCGGTGGTCGCCAACTCGATGCGCAACGGCTCGAACTCCTTGTCCATCTGCGCCGCCAGCGCCGGCCATTGCTCGCTGGGCACGGCGCGGAACTGCTTGACCATCAACGTTTGCAGGCCACGGGAATAGTCGAGGTTGTAGGCCTGGAAACGCTCGTGGAACAGGCGGATCACCAGTTCCGGCATCAAATAGATTGCCGCGCTGTAGGAAACGATGGTGACCAGATAAAGGCGAATCAGCAGCTTCCACATCGATCAGCATTCCCACTCGGAACGGCTGAACAGATAACCCTTGCCCCACACGGTCTTGATCTTGCGCGCCTCGCCGGCGTTGTCGTCGAATTTGCGTCGCAGCTTGGAAATCGCCACATCCACCGAACGATCGGTGCCGTTGAACTCAATGCCGCGCAGCCGTTGCAGGATCTGGTCGCGACTCAGCACTTCGCCGGAATGACGGGCCAGCACCACCAGCAGGTTGTACTCGCCGCTGGACAACTCCACCGGCTGCCCGCGCCAGGTCACCGTGCGTTCGGACAGATCGATGCACAGGTTGCCCATGACGATGCGATCATTGACCGCCTGCGGCTCGGTCAGGCTGCTGCGCCGCAGCAAGGTGCGCACCCGCGCCAGCAGCACCCGTGGCTCGCAGGGCTTGGTGACGTAATCATCGGCGCCCATTTCCAGGCCCAACACCTGGTCGTGGCTGTCGTCCCGCGCCGTGAGCATCAGGATTGGCAACGTCGCCGAATCGGCCCGCAGCAAACGGCACACCTGCAAGCCGTCCAGGCCCGGCAGCATCAGGTCGAGAATTACCAGGTCCGGCGGATTCGCCCGCGCCCGCTCACGTACATGGTCGCCACGGTTGAGCACGCTGACGTGATAGCCGTTGCGTTCGAGGTAGCTGGCGATGAGTTCGCAGAGGGCGGCGTCGTCTTCGACGAGGAGGATGTTGGGCATGGGGTGTATCCAAAGGTACGAGGCACTGGGAATCTCAAGCCGCGAAGGATATACGCCCTCATCCGCCGCGGAGCAAAACCCTTACATAATTTCACAACCATCTTCCCCACCACAGAACTCCAGCCTGGACACCTGTAAGACTTGACAGTATACAAAAGTGCAGCATGGGCTCTATATAAGGAAACCAGACGCATGGCGTAGCGTGCCGACTGGGGTCTTCTCATCAACCTATGGAGTTCACCTATGAACAAAGCAGCCAGTAAATCTGCCTTACGTGCAACGGACGTTGACTTCACCGCCACTCTTGAGGACGGCTCCCCCTTTCGTGCCTCCGTAACCGAACTTAAAAGCTCCGTTACGCCAGGCCGCGGCGATATATGGATGGTGGTTGCCACCGAATGGGCAAACGGTCGTCCCAGAACGTTCACCATTACGTTCTCCAAAGATAGGAAAGACGCAACCAATGAACCGGTGACGGACCACGACCAACATGCAACTGTGCATTTCAATAATTATGAGGATCCGCAAAACCCGACGCTACAAAAAGCCAGGTCAGGAACGATCACTTACCATTTAAATCGCACAAGTTTAAATTTCTCAGGGTCTTTTCAAGTGAACATGGACAAAGCTGACGGCACGGGCCGCTTTCTATGCTCGGGGACATATGACACAGAGCTTAGTTAATAGAAATAGCCCCGGCGTCAAGCCGGGGCTACACATTCTACAAACTATAAAAATCTAGGTCCTGACCAACACAGGCTTACCATTTAAATTGCAGGCCTACCGTTCCCCCCACTGGCATTTCAATACCTTTACCATTCATGTACTCCACCTCCGCGTGAACTTGCCAGCGTTGCGACAAATTGATGGCCACGCCGGCCCCTAACTCGGCACGGGATCCAGAAAGATCATTATTGAATACGTTGTTGTTGACCTTGACTTCGTTATTCTTGGCAAATTCGTGCACCAACGCCGCACGAACGTAGGGTTGCACCATCGCTCCGTTGCGTAGCTGGATATCGCGCCCAGCTGTCATACCTGCCTTGCCGAGCAATGAGTAAGTAGTGTCGCCCTCAGCACGCAGGCCGTTGTTCAGTCGATAATCCTTGCCACCTATCGCCACCGCAGACCAGTGGGTAAAGGGCTCGATAAAATAGCCATCGTCAAGCTTGATATTGCGTCCAATCTCTACCGAACCGCCCAAGCCGGTGTTGTCGTAATCACCCTTGACCCGCTTGCCATCGCTCATACCAACCTTGGCATCGTTCTGGAAGCGGTTGAGCTTGAGAACGCTGTCCACGTAATAACCACTGGCCTCATCCATCCACGTCAGGTAAGTACCTAAGTAGTAGCTTTTGATCGTACCGGAAGTTCCACGATGCAAATCAAGGTCTGAAGTACTGTGACCCGCCATTACCCCCACCAGCCACTGCCCATCTCCCATTGGCAAAGGCGCATCGGCGCCGAGCGAGAAACCTTGCTGGGCCTGCCGGTATCCAGCCCCATAGCTATCCGACACGTTGTATTTATTGCCATACGCCCGCATCCAGGCACCGGACTTCTGTGGATTGAAGCGCAATTCCCCCATGCGACTGCGCAACGAGGTCAGCTCGCCATACCACACCGTCGGTGCGGTATTGAACAGTGCCATGACTGCCCGAGTGGAAGGGCTGACCCCACGAGCCGTAGGATCCAGGAACCAATCGTTACCGGAGGCACTTTGCTTCAATCCATAAGTAAATGCGCCCAGATCGACTTCACCACCGGCATTCGCCAGGGTAAAGGTCGCGTCCCCACTGGCAGTATTTACGACCTGGACCGGTTGGCCACTGGCGGGGTCGATGCCGCTACTGGCGATCATAAGCTGATGGTTGCCGGTGGCGGACCCGGTGACATTGAGTACATCGGTCTGGTTTGTCGCAAAATCGGTGCCGATCATGAACAGACCGTTACCGGACAGGTTTTCTACATTCAGTTGATAAAAAGCATTATCGGCACCGAATCTCACCGTACCGCCGTTTAAAGACAAATCGCCGACCTGACTGTTGCCCGTCATGGTCCAACTCGATTGAGCATCAATACCGACCGTCGCAACATTAGTCATGACGCCGGTCAATTGCGAGCCTTGCTGCAACGCTACTGCTGCCGTGCTGCCTCTATCAGCTGTTATGTCACCGGTCAACGACCCCTGGGTAAAAGTCAGCGCCGCGACACTGTTGTCGGAAACTTGAATGTTACCCGTCAAGTCGCTCAGTCCTACATTCATGGCTACGTCAGCGGCGCCCTTTGCTTCCAGGATCGTTGCGTTGCTCCCGGTCAGCGTCGAACCGTTGAGCACGTCAATCCGCGTGACCGGTGCCGAGCTACCCGCGTAATCCACAACAATGGCAGAACCGTTCTTCCCCTCGATGCTCGAACGATCAAGCTCTAAGCGATTGCCAACCGATACACCGCTTTCGAGCCCCAACGTGACGCCATTCTGACCGCCGATAATGCGTGTTCCGTTGCTTGCAAACGCCGAGGCGCCCAGCAGCGAAAGACCAAAACTCGTTGCTCCTGTGCCCTCAATGGTCGATTTCGAAAAAGTCAGGGTGCTATAGGCCGACGCACGAGCGCCACCTGTGGTGCCGGTAATGGTACTGTCGGTTGCCGTTACCGTTGAACCGGTTGTCGAAGTGACGGCACGCGCGGCTGATAATCCCAATCTATCCCCGGTGATGGTACTGCCATTGATCGTCGCGGTACTGTTGTCAAGTCGCAACGCAGAGGGCGCATTCCCACCAGCGACGGTAGTGTCAGATAAGTTGATGGTAGAACCATTACTTCCTGTAATCCTTCCAGTGGTAGCTCCGCTGGCATTCAACGTAGATTCAGAGGCCGAAATATCGAGCGTGTCTGCGCCATTGACGTTCAACGTTGACGTCTGCGCAAGCGTCCAGGCTTCCACCGGAGAACCGTTTGTGAGTGTCTGCTCCTGGCCGACTAACGTCCCGGCAAGCGACGGCTCAGCCAGGAACAATAAACATAATAATAACGAACTACCCACCTGGCCTGACATTCCAAGTGATCCTCTGTCGAATTTAACCAATTGCATATCGCTACCCGCGTTTCGTCATTTCGAATAAAAATGACAAGGCTAATTTTTATGAGCATCCCCTCTCACAGACGGCCGATAATCTACACCTCAGTTTCGCAATTTTATGTAGGATAAATCCCAATAAACAGCACGAGTTTTCTTTGCACTCTGTTATAGCGACGACGTCGGGGGACAACGTAGCATCCCCCGATTCCCGCCCCCACCTATTGAGTCGGTGTTCCTTCACAATAATTAAAGCTGTTATTCAGCAGTGAAACCTCGTTTAGAAACTCAAGCGACGATGTAAGCACCCCACCGATATCCACCTCATACCAAATTTTTATATAACCATTAGGCAAGCCGGAAGCGTGTGTCGGCTGGATAGGTTTGAGCTTTGTCAAGTAGGGCTCGATATTCTTGACAAACTGCCCACCCGTCTCCGCTCCGGTAATTTGGTAAGTTCCGAGATAGTCCGTGCCAGGGATTTCATCAAGTCCCAACGCATCGGTGGTTCCAACGGATTTAAGCGTAACAACCGTGCCGGGAGGCATATGCGTTGCATCTATGTCGACCGTAACGGGCAACACGTATGTGCTCCTGTCCAAATATCGGCATGAAACAAGACCGTTAAACAACCGAACCGTTGGAGCTGGCAGTACAACCCGAACCGCATCGACCTGAACCTCGGTGGGGTACGATCGCATTACATTCCGACCGCCATCTTCCTCAATCGTCCAATAGGCAATTTTCTTTCCAACCCCGGCGCCATCGATGTCAGCGGCTGACATGTTAAAGGTCAATGGTGTCAAGGTCCCGGCCGTTAGGTTTTCGCTATACACTTCCACGCCGTTGAACCACAACCGGGCGACCTCATCGCCAATCGGCACCCACGCGCTTGCTGCATCGACGAGGGGCGTGCTGATAGTCGCCTCCTTTCCACGATCCTCTGGCGTTATATGGTTTGGAGTGCCAGAGCCACCAACGGCCACCACCGTGACCTTCACCATATCCGGATTTTCCAACGAGGGAAAAATCGGATTCTCGGGGCCACGATAGCTAAAATCAAGAGCGGACTCTGCTGGAACGGATGGAACTGGGTTTTCTGTTGTTCGGGAAAATTGATATTCAGTAAATACAGCCGCTTGCGCGGTAGAGCTTCCCCAAAGCGCAAGCAGCTTGTTCGTGGCCACCGGAAATTGGAGTACTTTATTAGGTGCCTCCTGGCCTAACTGCTGACTGCCTAAAGCAAACTCTGTACTACCGTTACCGTTAATAATCTTCGGAATGATCCGGTCCGTGTCTTGGCCATTAGTGGTATAGGGTACTTCTACATACACTGGGCTGGTCAGGTCCTCCAAGTCGACAACGTCCGGCAAGATGCCTTTCGGAATATAAGAGTCATGCAGTTGAGGCCGTGGCCGGCGACGGACATAGTAGCCACTCGCCAACGCGTCCTCGCTGATATTTCCAACCACATCTTCTAATACGTACCAGACGTAATATTGCCCGTCCAATTGCGGAATAGCTGCCGTTGGTACCGACACCTCCCCAGATGACGTTAGATCTTGGGTATGTACAGGCGTCCCGACACCGTAACTGTCCCCCGCATAGACGTGAATGACATCGTCATCACGATGAAAGTCATAGCTAACATTGATGGCCAGCTCCAGCGTGCTGTTATTGGCGAGCCAATCATCATCAATTTCTTGACCCGGAGCCAAATTTACAAATATGGCGGCCTCCGGCTTCAGCCTCATATTCGACGGTTTGTCATGCTCAGGTGCATACCGGTCAATTTCTGCTGGGAACCATGGCGGCATGTCCGCGTTGCCGTCCGCGCCTTTGTAGTGGACAAATTGATATTCGTAAGTCGTTGACGCTTTCGATGCGTCATCATCCGCGAGCGCAATAGTGGATACCGGAATATTGAGTTCCGTCGGGCGACCTGTTACAGGGCCAAACTGGCCGTCAGCGACCATGGTACCGTCCCCCGTATCTGGCGCCTTCCGCTCATACAACTCCCATTCGTCACTGTCATGCGGGCTTGCAATATCACCGGTATGGAATCGAACCGTCATCGTCCGGGTGTCCAGCACCGATTTGGGGATCAGGTCGTCTATGATCTGTCCGACAATTTCGGGGGGATTCAGCAGAACGCCGGAGTCAGAATTTTTCGTGCGTAAGGCTGTCCGCGAGCGCTCAGCAATCTGCTTCAGCGTTAATACTTCACCGTTGGGACTTGTACTTGTACTGGTCATTTTTATTTCTCCATAAACTATAAACTGAACTGAACTGAACTGAACGAGACATCTTCAAATCTCAAAGAGATTCAATCGTCACCACGCCACCGAATCGAATGCAGCGCAAATCCTTAACGTCTGCCGAGACTATAAAAGAAAGCACCGCTCTCGAAGTTCCGTCTACCTCATACCTCATGCACCTTTGCTATCTTAGACAAATCCGCCACAAGGCTCCGTCTCGCCCGGAATGACTCGATCGATCTTGACCAAACCTTTCTTCGACCGACCTTTAGGAATTCCATTTCGATAAATCGTGTACTGAGCAATGCCGGAATCGCTATCCACCATAGGCTTTACATAGGGTACGAAAGGGATTTCCATGACAAATCCATAGGCCGCTTCGCTGTCACTTATCGTTTTGCGAAACTCGTAGATGGGCGTCAGTGCCGGAGGGCTGCCATTCAAAGTGCTAAATCCCTGCCACTCAAGAACACATTCGTCCTGCCCATTGAAAATCGATTCAGGCGCTATCGCCACCCTGACCTTTTCCCAGATTGGCACGGGCGAAGTGCAATTGAGATAACCCCATAAGTTGCTGTCCGGAAAGGTCGGCTCCGCCAAGGTTGGTACAAGCACCGGTGTATGATCGATCGTCAGTTTGCGAATCGGTGAAGGATCGAAATTTCCGTTAACACTATGCTCTAACAGATAGCGAATTTCGGCAGTACCGTCGACGCTCATCATTTGAGGCGTTATTGGAAATGTAAACTCCGGTCGATCATCTACCTGATAGTATCTGTTGTTAAAAATTACCGTTTCTGTTGGTGGATTTATTGGCTGCTTCCAATAAACCGTAAGCTCCGTATATATTCCGGGCTGCCCCGGAAAATCGGTCCAGCGCGTTATTCTTCCGGTCGTTCCGTTAGTCAGTTGTTCTAACGGAATACGGCCTTCCGGGTCCAGTTCACTCACGCCATCTATGCGCAAAGGTACAGCTGTGATTTGACCGTTCGGCTGTGCCATTTGTATCGTGCTCCGGATAAGTGCGCTGCGGGCGCACATTGCCTAACGAAGTCCACGATTCAATTAAGCGCCGGGTATATATGTTTGCCTACTGTCATATCTGACAGGTCAACCTACCGTTCATCGGGCCGGCGTCTCGGCGGGTACGCCTTGGGCTTCTCTAAGTTGTTCCACAGCACAGTGGGCAATTCGCTGGCACGCCTTCGCCAGTTCCATCCGACCTATCACTAACCCAATCCGAATATGCCCCGCCGCACTCGGCCCAAACGCCTCCCCCGCCAACACCGACACGCCATACCCGTCCAGCAGCCGCTCGGCAAACGTTTGGGCATCCAGCCCCGTCTCACGCACATCGACCATTACGAACATGCCGCCATCGGGTCGTACAGGTTTGAGCCCTGGACAGCCCTCAAGCGCCGCGCATACCAAGTCCCGACGTTGGCGATACTCCGCGCGCATCTGCGCCACTTCCGGCAGATCCCGTTCAAGGGCAACCAGGGCACCGCACTGGACGAAATCCGGCAAACCAAACAGCATGCACAGCGACAGATTGGAAAGGTGTTCAGCGAGAGGTTCGGGGCCAATGGCCCAGCCGATGCGCCAACCGGTCATGGCATGGGATTTGGACAGGCTGTTGATGGTGACGGTGCGCTCGGCCATGCCCGGCAGGCCGGCCGGGCTGATGTGCTCGCCTTCGTAGAGCAGGTCGCTGTAGACCTCATCGCTGATCAGCCACAGATCGTGTTCGATGCACAGTTGCGCCAGGGCTTGCCAGGTGCACAGCGGCAGGCTGGCGCCGGAGGGGTTGTTGGGGCTGTTGATCAGCATCGCACGGGTGCGCGGGGTGATCAGCCGGGCGACGTCGGCCGGCTGGACTCGGAAGCCGTTCTCCGGCGTCACCGCCACCGGCACCACTTTCGCTGCGCAGGCACCGAATACCGCTTCGTAGGTGACGTACATCGGTTCGGCGACGATCACTTCATCGCCAGGGTCGAGCAGGCATTGCGCGACGGCATAGACGCCGCATTGCGCGCCGGGCAGCACCGTAACGTGGCCCGCGCCCACTGGTTGGCCGCAGCGTTGTTGGTGCCGCCGGGCGATGCTGGCGCGCAGGCTGTACAAGCCGCTGGTGTCCGAATAGTGGGTATCGCCGGCACGCAGGCTGGCGACGGCGGCCTCGACAATGGCGGGCGGTGTGTCGAAATCCGGATCGCCCACCGAGAGCAACAGCACGTCCCTGCCCTCCTCGCGCATGGCCAGTGCCCGGTCATGAATGGCCCAGGCGGCAGCGCCGTCGCCAGTGATGCGTTGGGTCAGGGCTGAAAAGCGCATGTCATTTCCTTGTGAGTCGCGGTATTGAGCTCAACCCTATCTCAAATCCCGAAGCGCGCCACCGTTTGGATGGCCTTGCGCATTGACGCCCGGCCCTCGCCCATGGTCTGCTGTACGCCAGTTTGGGTGCCCTTCACAGGGTGAAACGGGAAACCGGTGAATCGTGTGCTTTACTTCAAGGCCACGTCAGTCCGGTGCTGCCCCCGCAACGGTAAGCGAGTGAAGCGTCGAAACCACTGTGCATGCGCATGGGAAGGGGACGCTTTCAGGCAAGGCTCAGGCCCTGCCCCTCGTGAGCCCGGAGACCGGCCCATGACTTCTTTTCAACAAACCCGCGGTGGGCGGGCGCTGTTCGAATCCCGGCGAGTCTTCGCCTGGGTTTTCATTGCGCTCGGTCCGCCCGCTGACACCAGAGGGAAGCGCCATGTCGACCATCAGCAGCACCGCCCGCACGAACAGTAGCACCGTCACCCTGAGCCAGCGCTTGAGCGCCGCGGTCCTTGCCTCGATTCTCGGCGCGGGCCTGGTGTATTTCGCCGGTTTCTCCCACATCGAAGCGGTGCACAACGCAGCCCACGACACACGGCACAGCGCCGCGTTCCCGTGCCATTGAGCGCCGACACCATGATCAAGCGTATCGCGCAAACCGCCGGTTTCAGTGGATTGTTGGCCGCCCTGCTGCTGACTCTTCTACAAAGTTTTTGGGTATCGCCGCTGATCCAGCAAGCCGAGACCTACGAAAAGGCCCCGGCCGCCGAGGTCCATGAACACGCCGCTGGGGTTGCACACAGCCATGACGCGCAAGCCTGGGAGCCGGAGGACGGCTGGCAACGCGTGCTCTCCACCACCGGCGGCAACCTGGTGGTCGCGGTGGGTTTTGCGCTGATGCTCGCGGGCCTGTACACCTTGCGTGAACCGACGCGCACATCCCAGGGTTTGCTCTGGGGCCTGGCCGGCCATGCCACCTTCGTCCTGGCGCCGACGCTGGGCTTGCCCCCGGAACTGCCGGGCACTGCTGCGGCGGATCTGGCCCAACGGCAGATGTGGTGGATCGGCACCGCTGCGTGCACGGCGGTGGGCATCGCCCTGATTGCGTTCGGTCGGCATTGGCTGTTGAAAGTGTTGGGCCTTGCGACCTTGCTGATTCCTCACGTCATTGGCGCCCCGCAGCCGGACGTGCATTCCATGCTCGCGCCCGAGGCGCTGGAAAGTGAGTTCAAGCTCGCTTCGCAATTGACCAATGTTGCGTTTTGGCTGGCCTTGGGCCTGATCAGCGCCTGGCTGTTCCGCCGTGGTGCACAGGCTCACGACCAAGCATGAGTGGCGGGCCGATCCTGGTGGTCGGCCTCGGCTGCCAGCGCGGTTGCCCGGCCAGCACGTTGCGGGCATTGCTTGAGCAGGCGCTGCTGGCCCACGGTATCGCGCTCGACGAAATAAGGGCATTGGCGAGCATTGACCGCAAGCGTGACGAGCCGGGGCTGCTGGAGTTGGCAGCGCAATTATCGCTGCCGCTGACGTGTTTCAGCGCTGAACAACTGGCGGGTTATCAAGCACAGCTCAGCCATCGCTCAGCCATCGCTTTCGAGCATATGGGTTGCCATGGCGTCGCCGAAAGCGCCGCCCTCGCCCTGGCCGATCAACTGGGTGTTTCGCCCGCAAGATTGCGAGTTACCCGCCAGAAAGGCCCGCAGGCGACATTGGCATTGGCGATGGCTTTGTAACACTCGATAATCGCTCGCCGAATCATGAGCATTGCTCATGCACGCCCTCATCTTTGCATAGGAACCGGTCATGACCGTTTACTTCATCGGCGCCGGCCCTGGCGATCCGGAGCTGATCACCGTCAAGGGCCAGCGGCTGATTCGCAGCTGCGCCGTGATCATCTACGCCGGCTCCCTGGTGCCAACGGCCGTGCTGGAAGGCCACCGCGCCGAACAAGTGGTCAACAGCGCCGAGCTGCACCTGGAACAGATCATCGATCTGATAAAGTCGGCACACCTCAACGGTCAGGATGTAGCGCGAGTGCACTCCGGCGACCCAAGCCTTTACGGCGCGATCGGCGAGCAGATCCGCTACCTGCGGGAGCTGGACATTCCTTTCGAAATCATCCCGGGCGTGACCGCCACTTCAGCCTGCGCCGCTCTGCTCGGTGCCGAGCTGACGCTGCCAGACATATCCCAAAGCGTGATCCTGACCCGCTACGCGGACAAAACCGCCATGCCCACGGGAGAAGAGCTGGTCAGCCTGGCGCAACACGGCGCCACCATGGCGATTCACTTGGGCGTCAACCATCTGGAAAAAATCATCGATGAGCTGCTGCCCCACTACGGCGGCGATTGTCCGATTGCGGTAATTCACCGGGCGACGTGGCCCGATCAGGATTGGGTGGTGGGGACGCTGGAGGATGTTGCCGAAAAGGTACGGGCCAAGGGCTATCGGCGTACGGCGTTGATTCTGGTGGGACGGGTGTTGGCCAATGATGTATTCAGCGAATCATCGCTGTACCGCGCTGGACATGCGCATCTCTACCGACCCTGACTCATCACTGTCCCTTGTGGGAGCGAGCTTGCTCGCGATGACAAAGGCACATTCAACATCATCGCAAGCTGACCCACCGCTATCGCGAGCAAGCTCGCTCCCACAGGGTTCGGCAGGTGCCCACAGGTTACGCGCCGATCACCGAAGCTGTTGTGGCGAGGGAGCTTGCTCCCGCTGGACCGCGAAGCGGTCCCTGGGTAACCCACGCACCCATCACGGAGAACGCGCCGGTTGCCTTGCGATTGCTTCGCAATCGAGCGGGAGCAAGCTCCCTCGCCACAGTGTTCTGCGCGCAGCGAACACCTATCAGTAGTAGGCGTTTTCTTTCTGCGTGTGGTCGGTCACGTCGCGTACGCCCTTAAGTTCCGGGATGCGCTCGAGCAACGTGCGCTCGATGCCTTCCTTCAAGGTGACGTCGGCCTGGCCGCAGCCCTGGCAGCCGCCGCCGAACTGGAGCACGGCGATGCCGTCTTCCACCACGTCGATCAACGATACCTGGCCGCCGTGGCTGGCCAGCCCCGGGTTGATTTCGGTTTGCAGGTAGTAATTGATGCGCTCGTTGACCGGGCTGTCGGCGTTGACCATCGGCACTTTCGCGTTCGGTGCCTTGATGGTCAGCTGGCCGCCCATTCGGTCAGTGGCGTAGTCGACCACCGCATCGTCCAGGAAAGCTTCGCTGAACGAATCGATGTACGCGGTGAAGCTTTTGAGCCCCAGCGCGGTGTCTTCAGGTTTTTCTTCTCCCGGCTTGCAGTAGGCAATGCACGTCTCTGCGTACTGGGTGCCGGGCTGGGTGATGAAGATGCGGATCCCGATACCCGGGGTGTTCTGCTTGGACAGCAGGTCGGCCAGGTAATCGTGGGCGGCATCGGTAATGGTAATGGCGGTCATGGAAACTCCTCGCAGGCTTGCCGGCAGTTTACGCCAATCATCGCGCCGGACAAAGTCCTAGTATTTTTGTCAGGAAAGAACCCGACGATGTGAAGGCACATCGCCAGGCGCCTCGATCAGAGATTCTGGTAGCGATTCATGTCCAGCACCCTGCTTCCATGGGGTCGGTTTCCATGGCGTCGACAAATGCCGGCACCTGCCCGGCGGGGATGTTGAAGATGAAATTCGGATAGCTGCTGAGCACGCCCGGATCACTGCCCAGGTTCAACTGGCAGGCAGAGTCATGGCAGGCGTGGCAGGCCACGCATTTTTCGGTGAAGATCGGCTGGATGTCGCGGGTATAGGAAATCGCGGGAGCGGGACCTCCGGCGGCTGCGGTAAAGGACAACAGCAGCAACAGACTGCCGGATAAGAAGCGGTACGGCATGTCTCGGTCCCTAAGAATTCTCCGGCGATTCTACCGGGCCGGTATCACCTTGCAAACATGAGCGATATTCATGCAAAAGCCCAGCATGATCAAATACCGCACAGGTTTGCTATGATTTCGGCTTTCGTAATGGTCTTTTTTTCCAGGTAGTCCTATGTCCGATCGCAGCGCTCGCCTCCATCTTCTCCAGCAAGCCCTCAAGGAACGCATCCTGATTCTCGATGGCGGCATGGGCACGATGATCCAGAGCTACAAACTGGAAGAACAGGACTACCGGGGCAAGCGTTTCGCCGACTGGCCAAGCGACGTCAAGGGCAACAACGACTTGCTCGTACTGACCCGCCCCGACGTGATCGGCTCGATTGAAAAAGCCTACCTGGATGCCGGCGCCGACATCCTCGAAACCAACACCTTCAACGCCACCCAGGTGTCCCAGGCGGACTATGGCATGCAGGGCCTGGCCTATGAATTGAACCTGGAAGGCGCGCGCCTGGCCCGCCAGGTCGCCGACGCCAAGACCCTGGAAACCCCGGACAAGCCGCGCTTCGTCGCCGGCGTGCTCGGCCCGACCAGCCGTACCTGCTCGCTGTCGCCGGACGTGAACAACCCCGGCTACCGCAACGTGACCTTCGACGAACTGGTGGAGAACTACACCGAAGCCACCAAGGGCCTGATCGAAGGCGGCGCCGACCTGATCCTGATCGAAACCATTTTTGACACGCTGAACGCCAAGGCCGCGATTTTTGCCGTGCAAGGTGTCTACGAAGAACTGGGCGTCGAACTGCCGATCATGATCTCCGGCACCATCACCGACGCCTCCGGCCGCACCCTCTCCGGCCAGACCACCGAAGCCTTCTGGAACTCGGTAGCCCACGCCAAGCCGATCTCGGTCGGCCTGAACTGCGCCCTCGGCGCCAGCGAATTGCGTCCCTACCTGGAAGAGCTGTCGAACAAGGCCAGCACCCACGTATCGGCCCACCCGAACGCCGGCCTGCCCAACGAATTCGGCGAATACGATGAACTGCCGGTGGACACCGCCAAAGTCATCGAAGAGTTTGCCCAGAGTGGCTTCCTTAACATCGTCGGCGGCTGCTGCGGCACTACTCCGGCGCACATCGAAGCGATCGCCAAGGCCGTGGCCGGTTATGCGCCGCGGCAGATTCCGGAGATTCCCCGGGCGTGCCGCCTGTCGGGGCTGGAACCGTTCACCATCGACCGCAGCTCCTTGTTCGTCAACGTCGGCGAGCGGACCAACATCACCGGTTCCGCCAAGTTCGCCCGGCTGATCCGCGAGGACAACTACACCGAAGCGTTGGAAGTGGCCTTGCAACAAGTCGAGGCCGGCGCCCAGGTGATCGACATCAACATGGACGAGGGCATGCTCGATTCGAAGAAGGCCATGGTGACCTTCCTCAATCTGATCGCTGGCGAACCGGACATTTCCCGGGTGCCGATCATGATCGACTCCTCCAAGTGGGAAGTGATCGAAGCGGGCCTCAAGTGCATCCAGGGCAAGGGTATCGTCAACTCCATCAGCATGAAGGAAGGCGTCGAGCAGTTCATTCACCACGCCAAGCTGTGCAAGCGCTACGGCGCCGCCGTGGTGGTGATGGCCTTCGACGAAGCCGGCCAGGCCGACACCGAGGCGCGCAAGAAGGAAATCTGCAAGCGCTCCTACGACATCCTGGTCAATGAAGTCGGCTTTCCCCCAGAAGACATCATCTTCGACCCGAACATCTTCGCCGTCGCCACCGGCATCGAAGAGCACAACAACTATGCCGTGGACTTCATCAACGCCTGTGCCTACATCCGCGACGAACTGCCTTACGCGCTGACCTCCGGCGGCGTGTCCAACGTGTCGTTCTCGTTCCGCGGCAACAACCCGGTGCGCGAGGCGATCCACTCGGTGTTCCTGTTGCATGCGATCCGTGCGGGCCTGACCATGGGCATCGTCAACGCCGGCCAATTGGAGATCTACGACCAGATCCCGGTGGAACTGCGCGACGCCGTGGAAGACGTGATACTCAACCGCACCCCCGAGGGCACCGATGCCCTGCTCGCCATCGCCGACAAGTACAAGGGCGACGGCAGCGTCAAGGAAGCGGAAACCGAGGAATGGCGCGGCTGGGAAGTGAACAAGCGCCTGGAGCATGCGCTGGTCAAAGGCATCACCACCCATATCGTTGAAGACACCGAGGAGTCGCGGCTGTCGTTCGCCCGGCCGATCGAAGTGATCGAAGGCCCGCTGATGGCCGGCATGAACATCGTTGGCGACCTGTTTGGCGCCGGCAAGATGTTCCTGCCCCAGGTGGTCAAGTCCGCCCGCGTGATGAAGCAGGCGGTGGCGCACCTGATCCCGTTCATCGAGGCGGAAAAAGGCGACAAGCCGGAGGCCAAGGGCAAGATCCTCATGGCGACGGTCAAGGGCGACGTGCATGACATCGGCAAGAACATCGTCGGCGTCGTGCTCGGGTGCAACGGCTACGACATCGTCGACCTCGGCGTGATGGTGCCGGCGGAGAAAATCCTCCAGGTGGCCAAGGACGAGAAGTGCGACATCATCGGCCTGTCCGGCCTGATCACCCCGTCCCTGGACGAAATGGTGCACGTGGCTCGCGAGATGCAGCGCCAGGATTTCCACCTGCCGCTGATGATCGGCGGCGCCACCACCTCCAAGGCTCACACGGCGGTGAAGATCGAGCCCAAGTACAGCAACGACGCGGTGATCTATGTCACCGACGCTTCCCGCGCCGTGGGCGTGGCGACCCAGTTGCTGTCCAAGGAGCTCAAGCCGGCGTTCGTCGAGAAAACCCGCCAGGACTACATCGAGGTGCGCGAACGCACCTCCAACCGCAGCGCCCGCACCGAGCGCCTGAGCTACCCGGCGGCCGTGGCGAAGAAGCCGCAGTTCGACTGGAGCAGTTACCAGCCGGTCAAGCCCACCTTCACTGGCGCACGGGTGCTGGACGACATCGACTTGAACGTCCTGGCCGAATACATCGACTGGACGCCGTTCTTCATTTCCTGGGACCTGGCCGGCAAATACCCACGCATCCTCACCGACGAAGTGGTCGGCGAAGCGGCCACGGCGTTGTACGCCGATGCCCGGGCGATGCTGCGCAAGCTGATCGACGAAAAACTCATCAGCGCCCGCGCCGTGTTCGGCTTCTGGCCGGCCAACCAGGTGCATGACGATGACCTGGAAGTCTATGGCGACGACGGCAAGCCACTGGCGCGCCTGCATCACCTGCGCCAGCAGATCATCAAGACCGACGGCAAGCCGAACTTTTCCCTGGCCGACTTCGTCGCGCCGAAGGACAGCGGCGTCACCGATTACGTCGGCGGCTTCATCACCACCGCCGGCATCGGCGCCGAAGAAGTCGCCAAGGCGTATCAGGAAGCCGGCGACGACTACAACTCGATCATGGTCAAGGCCCTGGCCGACCGTTTGGCCGAAGCCTGCGCCGAGTGGCTGCACCAACAGGTGCGCAAGGAACACTGGGGTTACGCCAAGGACGAAAGCCTGGACAACGAGGCGCTGATCAAGGAGCAATACACCGGCATCCGCCCTGCCCCCGGCTACCCGGCCTGCCCGGATCACACCGAGAAGGCCACTCTGTTCCGCCTGCTCGACCCAGAAGCCAGCGAACTGAAAGCCGGACGCAGCGGCGTGTTCCTCACCGAACACTACGCCATGTTCCCGGCGGCGGCGGTCAGCGGCTGGTACTTCGCCCACCCTCAGGCGCAATACTTCGCCGTAGGCAAGATCGACAAGGATCAGGTCCAGAGCTACACCGCGCGCAAGGGGCAGGACTTGAGCGTGACTGAACGCTGGCTGGCGCCTAACCTGGGTTACGACAACTAAGCGGAAAATACCGACCGGTCGACGCGCTGATGTCGACCGGCCGGCTTCATCGCCACGGCTGCGTATCAGTTACGGCGTGAGGGTCCGGGCTGAGGCGAGCCGCTGCGCGGTGGCTCCGACTCTTCGGCGACGCCCTCCAATACGCCCATCTCTTTTCGGGTCAGCTCGACCAACGTTTGCCTTTCAAGATCGTCGATTTCCTTGCTCTTGGCATTCAATTGCCGGCCATACTCGTGCGCATCGATAGCACCTTCGTCGCGACGGTCCTCCAGTTCGTTCAGAAGATCCTCGCGCCGCTGGTAGGTCGCATCATCTATTTCGCGCATTTGTTCTGGGTAACGCTCCCGGAGGTAGCTCGTCCAGTATTCACGCGACAACATGTCCTTGAGCAGTTCATCGCCCTGCTCCGCCTCAAGTACCGAGTCGCGCACCTGCTCCAGTTGCGCTTCGGTGACCGGCACACCATAGGCCATGTGTTCAGGCTGTCCTGGCAAATCGATTCCATCGCCCCAATCTCTCGTCAGGCCAATGCGATAACGCAGGCGGACCTCTGCCCGGTCCATGCCTTGCCCGTTCGCTTCGGCCAACGTATCGACCCGGTCCAGCCGAAACAGCTGACGGGACAAGCGCAGCAGCGCCCGCCCCCTGCGCTCCAGGCTGCCGAGAGGAATGTCGCGCAACGCTTGATAGACAAACACACGAACCTCCAGCTCGCTGAACGTCAAGATGCGTCCGTCGACGCAGGTGCCGTGGGTTTCGGCGCTCTGAAACAGCAACTGGCGCAGTTCGCCGTTTTCGCTGGCCGCTTCCAGGACGTTCCACACCCGTTGCGTCAGTGCCGCGCGGCTACGCCTGAAATCGATGGTGTTACGCAAATGGGCGAGCAACTGGAAGAACCGTTCGCGGTCGCTTTCCTCGGCCAGTTGCGTCCAGATTTTCTTCCGAGCCGTCATCTGATCATCGCTGGAGCCGACCAACCATTGCTCCAGCGCCTGCGCCGACGTATCGCCTGCAGGATCGAGAACAGGCTCGGCCTCAGGGAAGACGGCATGAGGATCCTGATGGAAGTTGCCGCCTCCACCGCCATCCGAGTCGTCATCAAAATCAGAAACATTGCCTTGCGGCGCTTCCAATCCGGCGATCCATTCATCGAGTTCTTCTCGGGAAAGGCCCATGACTTCTTCGTGGTTATTTTCTTCCAGGTAATCCCTCAGTGCTTGAAGGGTGGGAAGCGACAGGTCTTCGTTATCACTCAGGTCCATTCCGGCCACGAGTGTTTCATGACTGCCATCGAGCAAGTCCGGCGCAAGGTCCGTGAACTCGTTGCCGCTCACGTTCAGCTCCCTCAGGTCTTGCGCATCGAGCAGATGGCTGGGCCAGTCTGATAACTCGTTATAACTGAGATCCAGCGATTCGATCCGACCAAAGTCCGGTGGATCGAATGCTCTCAATCCGTTGGTGCTGAGGTTCAGCGAACGCAGGCGCCCATGGGTCAATAACGGGTAAGCCGCCCCCGACGGCAAATTGTTGTACCCAAACCCCAAGTGCTCCAATTGCGGCATTTGCAGGACGGCATCCGGTACGGCGCTCAGTTCATTGCTGCCCAGGTCCAGGTGTCTCAGCTGAGGAAAAGCCCCGAGGAAACCGTTTGAACCTTGTTCGGTTATCAGGACGCCTGAAAGATCCAGCATCGTCACCCCAGGAATCGAATCGACCAGCTCAGGCAAGTCGCCTAGCTGCAGGCCATGCAGGCTGAGTGTCTGCCCTGGGCCACCGTAACGCATCAATTCTCTTTGCCACGCCTCGCGAATGCTCCCCGCCGCAAGGGCGCGGCTTTGCGCGGACACGGAGCCCCTGGCTACGCGTATTTCCCGGATAAAAAGCCAGCCATTCAATCGACGCGTCAGCGAAATATACGCCTGGTGCCACTGGTTGATCTGACTGTCGATTTGCCCGTCGGTCATGCCCTGTTCACGCCATCGCTCCAGCACCAGGACCGACTGTCGCTGTGTCAGGAGCGGATCCAGCCGCCTCAGGCGAAGCTGCCGCCCGGCATCGCCCTCGACCACTGCCGACGCCTCGGGGAGCGCCAATAGATGTCGAGCCGTGGACCAACTCGTTTCTGTCGGCGGGAACTTGGACGGTACAGTCCCCCCGGAGAATCGAGCCAAAGCGCCATGGGGAAGCCCTCTCGCATCCTCGACCCGTCGTTGTGCCGCGCCCAGCGCCGCCTCGCCTTCGGGATTGAAGGGGTTACCGGTCACATCGACCTTCAGCAGGATGTCGTCACTGGCCAGCGCCGCGGGTGGGAGCGATTGGATCTGGTTGTCCCGCAAGTCGAGCCAGGACAGGTTCGGCAAGCTCTCGGCACCGGTTGGCCAAGCTTGCAGCCGGGTTGACCGGAGGTTCAAGGCCCTGAGTTGGGTCAAGGCACTGACATCAAAGACATTGAGGGGATTGTTCTCCAGGTTCAGTTGTTCAAGTGTCTGCAAGCCGTTGAACTGCGCCTGGACCGCAGGCGTGGCGAGCAGGTTGTTATCGCGCAGGTCGAGTTGTTTCAAGACTGGCAAGTCTTCGGCGGCAAAAGGCAATTCGCTGAAGCCGTTGCCGCTGATATCCAATGTCCGCGTACCGGTGAACGCTCTAAAGAAGCTGCGTGCCTGCGCGGCAGGAACATCCAACGATCCCAGGCGCAACGTTTCCACATGGGAAAAGCTACCGGCCGGCAGCACCGGGAGCGTTGTCAGCTTTTTAGCGGGAAGACTCGATTCGGATGGCGGCAATTCGAACGTTGCGATTTCAGTCGTCGGTAAATCGAGACGTTGGCGAACCGCACGACGCCAGCTGTCTCGCAAGGCTCGGAACAGGGGTCCACCGCCCCGCCACCACAGTGTCGAAGGCATCGAAGGCGTCGATGTTTGCGGCCCTGTCACCTCATACTGCGCAAAAATTTCATCGTGTTCCGCCCTGATGGCCTCTACCGCGTCAAAGCGTGCCTGGTGAGTATGCAGAGTGCTGTCGAACCGCTCCGGCAGGCGTCCATAGAATTCCGCCTCACCAATGAGCAATCGCAATTGCCCGCGACAGTACCCGTCGACCATCTGGTCCACATCGGTCAGATGGCCGAGCTCACCGGCATAATCGCGGACGTACCGGTAGGCACGCGCGAACGACGCCGGGGTCAGCGCCGACCAATTGAGCGACATGCCTGGCCACAGCGCTTCACGACCTTCGTATATCCAATCAGGCAACGTATGGATCGATGTGCGCACCAGGTCCAACCGTTCGAGCAGAGGAAGACGCTGCACATATTCGGGCCATTGCGTCAGGGCCTGGGGCGCCTCGATGGTCAAACTCCGCAAACGATTCAACGGTGTCAGGTCCAGATCACCGATGACCGCTGCATCGAAACCTGAATAATCGAGATGTAACGTCTCCAGTGAGGTCAGCCTGGTGAGCGTCGCCGGGAAATCCTCTGCCAGTGAGGAAGCAGCCGTAGAGAATCGCAGGCTGGTGAGCCCTGGCATCTGGTTCACCGCCTGCGGCAAGGTAGTCAAGTGCTGCGCTTGGGCGAAAAGAGAACCGATGTATTGGCGTTCCCGCCCGCCAATCGACAATCTCGTGACGCCAGGGAAGCGCGCCAGGAACGCATCCGCGTTAGCGTCTGTCAGGCCATTGCCGACCAACGACAATTCACGCACGTGGGGAAAATCGAGGGGCATTTCAGGCGGCGGCACCTCGGTGGAAAGCGACAGTCGCGCCGCTTCGGCCGAGTCTTGCGCCAGCGGTCCATTGCGCCAGCTCTCCCTGAGCGCCTGCACAAATTGACGCCTATGGAAATCGGCAGGGCTGCCTGTAGAAGGCCCCCGCCAAAGGTCGAGCGTGTCATTGAGCGACAGCCACTCACGCTGGCGAATTTGCAATAGCGAATAGATCTGTCGATCTGTTTTGCCCTGCTGTTGCCTGAAAAAGGCATCGGCTTGCTCCGCGCCTGGATAAAGCTCTTCCACCCGTGCCCTAAGGGACGGATCCAGCCCCTGCCCTCGTCCACTCGCGTAGTAACCCTTGAGCGTCGCGCTTACGCGGATCGGCGGCTTGAAACGTTTGGCATGAGGTTCAAGGAACGATGTCATTGCCTTGTGGTGCACGTCTGCGTATTCGATGACCTTGCGTTGCAGTACGGCGCCTTGCTCGACATCCGACAGCCCCAGTGCAGAAGACGCCTCCTCAGGCAGCGCCCGGAGAATCGAACGGTAGAAGTTGCCGCCCGTGTCAGGGAGCTGCCCCAATTCGTTGAGCGCCTGATAACGAGGTCCGTTTTTGATCAGGTATTTTTTCTGCGGTGCATCTTCAGCGCCGATGCTGTCAAGCAAAGCCCCTTCGACGCCTCCCTCACGCACTTCCAGACGCAGCGTATCCGGCCATCCCGGCAGTTTTTCCAGGGCTCGCAATGCCAGTCGCCGACTGTCGGCCGAAGGGATATTTTCGCTGCGCAACCCTGCGTACGCCCGCACCTGGCGTCCTTGTCGCGCATACCAACGCGCCTCTTCCAACAGGTTCAGCGGCGCGCGTCGCGTCGCGTCCAGACGGGCGAGATCCGCAGCCCGGCCATGGGCGATCACCTCTTGGGCGGCGGCCTCGCTAAGGCCCGGGCACTCAAGCTGCAACGTGCGAATTCGAGCGTCCGCAGCTTCCGTGCCCTTGTACAGCCTGTCGAATACCTGCGAACGGGTGACAGATTCCGTTGCGTCTTGCGGCTGGCCGATCACGCGGCCTGCCTCGGCATCCGTCTTGAACAGGCGCATCGCATCCTTCAGTTCGGGAGGCGGCGGCGCTAGGTCCATGTGCATTTTGCGTAGTGTGTTGTCGCTGACACCGCTGATGTCCGCGAGCCTGAGCAGCACGTCATCGGAAAATACCGCAGTCTCATGACCGATGCGCCTGAGCAGCGTCAGGCGATCCCAGGTCATCGGGCGCTCCAGGGAATGGCGCCAGGCGCCAGCGCCGTTATGCAAGAGGATGGGTTGATAGGCCGCATCGTCGGTCGGATGTCTGATGCGCCATTTGTGCACCGATGCATCAAAAAACTGCTCGTAGACCTTGTCACCCTGACGGATATAGGTCTTCCCATCGATTTGGTATTGGCCCAACGCGTTCGGAACATTCGTGCTGTCGAGTGTGACCTCACGCTCATAGCGACTCAGGTCGGGTTTCCACAGGCGTGTTTCGCCATTGGGCAATGTCACGGGCTCAAGACGCTCGATCACCGGCTCCGCCTTGATCGCGGCCAGCTTGCCGATTCCTGCGCCCGCACCGGCCATCACGGCCATCATTGCCAGGTTCTCGGCGATATCGACCAAGTGGGCCTTGGCTGCCCGTTTGTCACCCTCGCCCCACTCCACCGCACCTTCAAGGGTTTCGTACAGCAGCTGTTCGGCCATGAAAACCATCATCACCTCGCCCAGCACCGGAACGAACATGGACGCGATGTTCACGGCAAACAGCCCTAGCTGCAGGAGGCTGGCCAGTTTCGCTGCCCTCGCCTTGGCGTCGACATCATTCGTGGGGACCGCATGGCTGCGCGCATCGGCCAGTACCTGATCACGGTACCGGTCATAGAGGTATTGCCATGGGTCGAGGTTGTCGGCCCACGCTACGCGGCCTTTCTGGCCCACCGACGAGGGCGCGATGTAGGGGTTGGGTTCGCGCTCCATTTTGGGATGCTTAGGAGGGAACTCATTCACGCTCACCAAATGCCTGACAGGCCCCAGGATAACCGCCCAGTCATTCATGGGCTCAGCGATCCAGCGCAATTTATCTCGTGGGGATCCGGCAGCCTCCCGGACAAACTGGCTGAAGAAATAAGGTCGCTTGTCGTAGGGAACGAACTGACTGAAAAAACGCTGGTAAGGCGTGGGACCGGTGTCTGGTCGCGCCGTATCCGGGGTGGTGAGCAATTGCTTGAAACGGGTTTTCAGTTGATCGCCGTTGTATCGCTTTAGCGGATGCTTGGGGTCATGGGGAACGTAGAGAATGACTTCGTCGCTGTAGCGATCTATTTCGCAAGGAGTAAACGCGACGCAGCCCACCATCCTCTGCTTCATCAACGTCATGTCCTCGAACCAGACCGGCGTATTGCCTATCCGAGGATTGTTCTCGCCATTGATGACCGAGAGGATCATCGCGTGATCCTTGGGCTCGATATCCTTCGCCAACAACGCTTGCTCGGCGGCGGCCCTCATCGCGGCTTTCTGGTTGGCAATGAAATGCTCGCGAAGCGTCGTTTCGGTCGCGGCGTCAGCCGGATAGAAAAAAGACTTGAGATAGGTCTGGTACTTCGTACCGATATCCAGGCTGCGGCACAGCTTGAGGAACTGACCGACCGACACGTTCAGTACCACGGAAGAGCCTGTGCCGTGTGTGCCTGCTTTCATGACGAATCCAGAACTGTGATGGTAGGCATGGGGGTCACACTCCCAGCTTTCGAAGTTGTGCAGCGCGGCCTGTAGCATGGGCAACGCCAACACTTCGAACGTGCTCAGTTCCGTCTTGAACAACCCCATTTCCATTGCTCTTCTGAGGCATAGCCAGGTCTTGTCGACATCCGCCTCGACTCCGAACTGATCTTTTAATGCCTGGACCAACAACGGCTTGGCGAACGTGTCGATGTCCTGGAACGACGACATCGTCTTATCCAGATGAATCCGTGCGGCAGCACTTTCCTTGAAGCAGGCGTCCACGACCTTACGCTGGTCTGGCGAAGCATTCGTATACCAGGCGGGCTTTTGCGTTCCGGCTTGTTTCAGCGCCTGCCGGCGTTGTGTCGATGCTTCGATAAGCCATGCAGGCATGGCAGTCTCCAGAAAGTCTGCGTGCACACTCTCCGTGGCCCGTGACCCTGGCTGTGGTTTTTTCTTCGGGTTGCGTGTGGAATTCGGTGGCATACATCGCTCCTTTGAATGAAGCGACAGCAGACCCGTTCGGCGAGCCGCATCGGCGGTAGATAGTTATAGGCCGTCGGAAAACATCGTAACGAATCCCCAAGCATGGCCGAACCCTCCACGAAGGCGCAGATTGACTATGCTGGGTGGGAACCGATTTTCAGCGAGGGATTTATGGACGATCCAGTCGACAACAAGCCGCCCACCCTGTTGCAGATGATGCACAGCGTGCTCGCCGCGGCTTTTGGTGTGCAGAGCGGCAAGAATCGCGCCCGGGATTTCACCCACGGCAAACCAAGCCACTTCGTGATACTGGGGATCGCTTTCACGGTGATCTTCGCCTTGACGTTGTTTGGCATCGTCAAGCTGGTGGTGCATCTGGCGGGGTTGTAGCTCCCTTCAACACCATACATGACCCTGTGGGAGCGAGCCTGCTCGCGATAGCGATTGTTCAGTCAAGCATGAAGCGACTGACACACCGCTATCGCGAGCAGGCTCGCTCCCACATTGGGTTGCGCGTTGAGTTGAAAATTATTGATGACTGACCCAGAACACCGCCGTGCCCACCACCAGGATAATCAGGAACAGAATGGCCCAGGCATCAACGGTACTGTCGCTTTTCCTTGCTTTGGTCGAATTGCTCATTGCACCGCCTCTTGTCGGTTTTGTAGGTGATTGCATAGGGACTCGACCACAGTTAAGACGATGATTGCCCGCACGACAAATGTGGATTAGCCGATAACTTATCTCATTAGTCGATTTCGTTCTTTACATATACTCAAACATCACTTTTGCGCATAACTCAAAACAGGTATCTTGCACCGGCTCCTCTAGGAGTGCGCGGCCGTGCGCGCAGAATTGCCGAGGCAGAACCCGATTCCAGCGAGCCAAGACGCAGCTGTTTCTGATCGGCCCAAGCCTGAGACCGAGACTTATATGTACGTATATGACGAGTACGATCAGCGGATCATCGAGGACCGCGTCAAGCAGTTCCGTGATCAGACCCGACGCTATCTGGCAGGCGAGCTGAGCGAAGAAGAATTCCGCCCTCTGCGCTTGCAGAATGGCCTGTATATCCAGCGCTTCGCCCCGATGCTGCGCGTGGCCGTGCCTTATGGCCAACTGACCTCGCGCCAGGTGCGCAAGCTGGCGCAGATTGCCCGCGACTACGACAAGGGCTACGCCCACATCAGTACCCGGCAGAACGTCCAGTACAACTGGCCGGCGCTGGAAGACGTGCCTGAGATCCTCGCCGAACTGGCCACCGTGCAGATGCACGCGATCCAGACGAGCGGCAACTGCCTGCGCAACGTCACCACCGACCAGTTTGCCGGCGTCGCGGCCGATGAGCTGATCGACCCACGTCCATGGTGCGAAATCGTCCGTCAATGGACCACGTTCCACCCGGAATTCGCCTACCTGCCGCGCAAGTTCAAGATCGCCATCAACGGCTCGAGCTCGGACCGCGCGGCCATCGAAGTCCATGACATCGGCCTGGAAACGGTCTACAACGCCGCCGGCGAGCTGGGCTTCCGTGTACTGGTGGGTGGTGGCCTGGGCCGTACGCCGGTGGTCGGTGCGTTCATCAACGAGTTCCTGCCATGGCAGGACCTGCTGAGCTACCTCGACGCCATCCTGCGGGTATACAACCGCTACGGCCGTCGCGACAACAAGTACAAGGCGCGGATCAAGATCCTGGTCAAGGCCCTGACGCCTGAAGTGTTCGCCGAAAAGGTCGAGGCCGAAATGGTCCACCTGCGCGGCGGCCAGACCACCCTGACCGAAGCCGAAGTCCACCGTGTGGCCAAGCACTTCGTCGACCCGGACTACAAGGCCCTGGGCAACCAGGATGCGGAACTCGCCGCCCTCGACAAGGAGCATCCAGGTTTCGCCCGCTGGCGTACCCGCAACACGCTGGCTCACAAGAAGCCCGGCTATGTCGCGGTGACCCTGTCGCTGAAACCGACCGGCGTGGCGCCAGGCGATATCACCGACAAGCAACTGGACGCCGTCGCCGACCTGGCCGATCGCTACAGTTTCGGCCAACTGCGCACCTCCCACGAGCAGAACATCATCCTGGCCGATGTTGAACAGAGCCAGTTGTTCACCCTGTGGGGCGAACTGCGCGAACAAGGTTTCGCCACCCCGAACATCGGCCTGCTGACCGACATGATCTGCTGCCCGGGCGGTGATTTCTGCTCCCTGGCGAACGCCAAGTCGATCCCGATCGCCGAATCGATCCAGCGCCGCTTCGACGACCTGGACTACCTGTTCGATATCGGTGAGCTGGACCTGAACATTTCCGGTTGCATGAACGCCTGTGGTCACCACCACGTTGGCCACATCGGCATCCTGGGCGTGGACAAGAAAGGCGAAGAGTTCTACCAGGTCTCCCTCGGTGGCAGCGGCAGCCGCGACGCCAGCCTGGGCAAGATCCTCGGGCCATCGTTTGCCCAGGACGACATGCCGGATGTGATCGAGAAACTGATCGACGTGTACATTGAACAACGTACCGAAGACGAGCGTTTCATCGACACTTATCAACGTATCGGCATCGACCTCTTCAAGGAACGCGTCTATGCAGCGAATCATTAAGAACAACGAAGTCATCGACGAGACCTGGCACCTGCTGCCCAAGGACGCGACCCTCGATGGCATTTCCAATTGCGACGACCTGATCGTGCCCCTGGCCCTGTGGCGCGATCACGCCCACGCCCTCAAGGCCCGCGATGGCGGCCTGGGTGTGTGGCTGGACGCCGACGAGGAAGCCGAGGAAATCGGAGATGACGCCAATCAGCTCCAGGTCATCGCCCTGAACTTCCCGGCCTTCACCGACGGGCGCAGCTACTCCAACGCCCGTCTGTTGCGTGAACGCTACGGCTTCAAGGGTGAACTGCGGGCCATTGGCGACGTGTTGCGCGACCAGTTGTTCTACATGCGCCGCTGCGGTTTCGACGCCTTTGCCCTTCGCGCCGATAAAGATCCGTACGAAGCCCTCGAAAGCCTCAAGGACTTCTCGGTGACTTATCAGGCGGCCAGTGACGAACCGCTGCCGCTGTTTCGTCGTCGCTGATACCTGATACACAAAAAAGCCCTGGACCGGGTGACCGGTTCAGGGCTTTTTTTGTTGATGGATATTGAGAGCAGAACCTAATCTTCAGCCCGCCTTGGCCCCATGTGGGAGCGAGCTTGCTAGCGGTTTGCCTGGGCAGGTGATGTTGAATGTACCGCCGCCATTGCGAGCAAGCTCGCTCCCACGGGGTTTAGCGGTGGCCACCCGCCTCGAACTACCAAAACCGCTGCTGGGTCAGGCGGCTCCACCAACTGAGCAGCACACGATCCACCGAACCGCTTGCCGCCATGCCGATGCGTTCCTGCAGGCTTTTGCGTTCGGCATAGTGCAGGTGGTACAGCTCGGCACCCTTGGCCCTTTCGGCCAGGTACTCGTCGCTGGTTTTCAGCTCGTCCACCAAGCGCTTTTCCAGCGCCGCGACACCCAACCACACTTCACCTGTGGCAACGTCATCGATCGCCAGCTGCGGGCGGTACGTGGCGACAAAGTTCTTGAACAGCGCATGGGTAATGTCCAGGTCTTCCTGGAATTTTTCCCGGCCCTTTTCCGTGTTCTCGCCAAACACCGTCAACGTTCGCTTGTATTCGCCGGCGGTCAGCACCTCGAAATCGATGTCGTGTTTCTTCAGCAGGCGATTGACGTTGGGCAACTGCGCCACGACGCCGATGGAACCGAGAATCGCAAACGGGGCGCTGATGATCTTCTCGCCGATGCACGCCATCATGTAACCGCCGCTGGCCGCCACCTTGTCGATGCACACCGTCAACGGTACGCCCGCCTGGCGGATCCGCGCCAGCTGCGACGAGGCCAGGCCGTAGCTGTGGACCATGCCGCCGCCGCTTTCCAGGCGCAGCACGACCTCGTCCTTGGGCGTCGCCAGGGTCAGGAGGGCGGTGATTTCATGGCGCAGGCTTTCGGTGGCGGAGGCCTTGATGTCACCGTCGAAATCCAGCACGAAGACCCGAGGCTTGGCAGCCGGTTTGTCCTTCTGCTTTTTTTCGGCCTTTTCAGCCTTGCCTTCGCTCTTGCGCAGGGCCTTGAGCTGCTCCTTGTCCAGCAGCGTCTGCTCCAGGCGCTCGCGCAACCCTTTGTAGAAATCGTTGAGCTTGCTGACCTGCAGCTGCCCCACCGACTTGCGCCGCCCCTTGCTGCGCAGCGCAGCGAAACTGGCCATGACCACCAGGATGGCGATGACCAGTGTGACCGTCTTGGCCAGGAAACCGGCGTATTCGACGAAAAACTCCACAGCGACTCCTTAAATGCAATGCGCCATTTGAACGCAGGCGCGTAACGCTGCCAGCATACCCATGCGCTTGCCCTGCTACCAGCCATGAAATCTGTGGTTACGTTAGCTCGGACGAGCCTGGATAACGCTGTAACGGCCATTTCAAACAAGCGTATGTTTTTTCATTGACACGCCATCGCCATCCTCATAACCTCGCCAAACCTTCAACGTACCGGGATGACGCGGACGTGGGCAGCATTTATCTGATTCGACATGGCCAGGCCTCCTTTGGTGCGGACGACTACGATGTCCTCTCGCCCAACGGCATACGCCAGGCACAAGTGCTGGGCAGCCACCTGGCGCAGCTCGGTGTCGTGTTCGATCGCTGCCTCTCGGGCGACCTGCGTCGCCAACAGGACACCGCCACTGGCGCGCTGGGCCAGATGAGCGCAGCCGGCCTGCCGGTTCCGGAACTGGAAATCGACGCCGCCTTCAACGAATTCGATGCCGACGCGGTCATTCGCGCCCTGCTCCCGGACATGCTCCTCCAGGAGCCCGAGGCCCTCGACATTTTGCGCAACGCCGCGCAGAACCGCGCCGAGTTCCAGCGCATCTTCGCCTTGATCGTCGAGCGCTGGCTCAGCGGCCGCTACGACCCGCCGGGACTGGAGAGCTGGCTGGGTTTCGTCGAACGGGTCCAGGCTGGCCTGCACCGCATCCTCGACAATGCCGACAAGACGCACAAGATCGCCGTGTTCACCTCCGGCGGGACCATCACCGCCCTGCTCCACCTGATTACCCAGATGCCCGCCAGGCAGGCCTTCGAGTTGAACTGGCAGATCGTCAACACCTCGCTCAACCAACTGAAATTCAGGGGCCGCGAGGTGGCCCTGGCTTCCTTCAACAGTCATGCGCACCTGCAACTGCTGAAGATCCCGGACCTCATCACCTTCCGCTGAGTCCGGTTTGCTGTAGACCCCTGCTGTATTACCCCGAATAAGGATCGAAACCATGACCTCCGTAGCCGACGCCGTAAAAGCCATGCAAGCCAAGTTCAACCCAGCCGCCGCTGCCGGCCTGGACCTGGTATTCGGTTTCAACATCACCGACGAAGACAAGCAGTACGCCCTGATCGTGAAGGACGGCACCTGCGACATCCAGGAAGGCGAGAATCCAGACGCCAACTGCACGCTGGTCCTGGACAGTCAGACCCTCAAGGACATCGTCAGCGGCGAAACCGATGGCATGCAAGCATTCATGGGCGGCAAGCTGCGCGTTGAAGGCGACATGATGCTGTCGATGAAACTGTCCGAGCTGTTCCCGTCCTGAGATCAGGTCGCCCTGGCTGTAACCAAATCCCGCCCTTGTGGCGGGATTTTTTGTTTCTCGCCGCAAACTCTTACAATGCCCGTTCACCCCGCCTCGGCCTGAACATGGACATCGACCTCGCTCGCACTTTCCTGGAAATCGTCCGCCACGGCAGCCTCGCCGCCGCGGCAGAGAAACTGCACGTCACCCAGACGGCGATCACCGCCCGGGTCCAGAAGCTCGAAAGCCAACTTGGCTGCGGGTTGTTCGTGCGCAATCGGGCCGGCGCGCGACTGACCAGTGATGGCGAAGCCTTCGTGGTCTATGCCAACCAGCTCGTGCAGACGTGGGAGGCCGCCCGCCGTGACCTGCCGCTGCCAGAGGGTTATCGCAACGTCTTGCACCTGGGCGGCGAAGTCAGCTTGTGCAACCCCTTGATGCTCGCCTGGGCCGGCGAGCTGCGCCAGAAAATTCCCGGCCATGCCCTGCGCATGGACATCCGCGACGGCGAAAACCTGCTGCAGCAACTGGAGCTGGGCCTGCTGGACGCGGCGGTGGTGTATCAGCCCGAGTACTGGCCGCGGCTCCAGGTTGAGCAGTTGCTGGAAGAAAAACTGATCCTGGTGCGCCTGGCCGCTCGTCCCGAACCTTACGTGTACATCGACTGGAGTGCCGATTTCCGTCGCCAGCACGACACGGCGCTGCCGGACAAGGCCAAGGCCGCGGTGACCTTCAATCTCGGGCCCCTGGCGTTGCAGTACATCCTGGAAAACGGCGGCAGCGGTTATTTCCGCACTCGGGTCGTGCAGAGCTACCTGGACAGCGGCATTCTGGAGCGAGTGCCCAAGGCGCCGGAATTCAATTACCCGACCTACCTGGTGTATTCAAGGGACCGGGATTCGGCCGCGTTGCAGCAGGCGTTCGACGTGCTGCGGGACATCGTCAAGACTGGCAGCGACTGGTCCCAGCGCTGGGATCCGCTGGGATAAAGGATTGGGTGGGCCGCTTCGCGGCCCAGCGGGAGCAAGCTCCCTCGCTACAAAAAGCGCTCAGGGGATAACCGTCATCGCTACTTTTGCATCAGCGCGGCGATGTCGTCCTTGATCCGCAACCGTTCTTTCTTGAGCTTATCCAGGTCGTCGTCGGTCACTACGGCGGTGGGTTTTTCAGCCTTCACGACTTTTGTATCGATTTTCGAATATCGAGTGATCAGCGCGTCGAGATCCTTGTCCTTTTCGCGTTTTTTCTGAATGTCGTCTTCTGTGCACTTCAGATCCTGGCAGAGATCATGGGACACCGGCATGGAGCACCTCCTTCGTGAGTTCGGTGACAAGTGCTTTTCTGGGCACTGCCTGTCAGCAGCATGGCCTTGCCGATCGGGTTCTGTCGACCGCCAATCCGACCAGCGGTGACCGTTCGTCGTGCCACGACGCGTTCCGATAAAACCTTCCCCCGAGCTTTTCCCTCCATTGATCAGTACCCAGAGAATCACCTGTACAACCTGTGTGGAGACTGACCTATGGACAGATTTACCCTGCGTCAACTCGGCCTGGCTGTTGCCCTGAGTAGCAGCATGGGCATGGCATGGGCCGCGACTTCCAGCGACTTTGTCGACAACGCGGCGGCCGGCGGCATTGCGGAGATCGAAACCGGCAAACTGGCGCTGCAAAAAAGCCAATCGGCGGACATCAAGGAGTTCGCCAACAAAATGATTGCCGACCACACCAAAGCCAACGAAGAGCTGAAGGCGCTGGCGAAAAAACATGACATCGAAGTACCAGACGACACCACGTTGATGAAAAAGGCCAAGGCCAAGATTCTTGACGTGCGCGATGAGTCCTTCGATCCGGCCTATGCAAATAACCAAGTGATGGCTCACGAAGAGACCGTCGCCCTGTTCAAGAAAGAGGCTGAGACCGTCACTGACGATAAGAAGCCTGGCAGTACCGAACTGAAGGCATTTGCCCAGAAAATGCTGCCGGACCTGCAGCATCACCTGGAAATGGCGAAGAAGCTTCAAGCGGCCCACCCTAGTAAATAACGCCATCGTGAATAAAAAAGCCCGACTCTCGAGTCGGGCTTTTTTATTGATCAGCTGTCGGCTGTGTCGATATCAGCGTCAGTCTTGTCACCGGGTCCAGGCCGATCCGGTTCCGGCTTGAAACCGGGGCTGTAGGTGTTGTCGTTGTCCTGATGATTTTTCTTCTGATCGACCTCACGGGCAGCACTGTGAGCCTCGTGTGTTTCAGCCGGATTGGCAGGCTGGTTATCCGTCACTTGAGGATCGATTGCCGGATCGTTACGCGAGGCCGGGGTTTGCGTCTGGCCTTGTTGCTGAGTATTTGCAGAGTCGCTCATTAGACACCTCGTTCATGACCAGGCCGAATAGTGATCGGCCCTGCTTATTCGAAGGCAAAACGGCGGCTTGGGTTCCATTCTTTTACCGCGTCGGGCTCACTCGTCCAGTGCCGAACTGACCATCCGCGCCAATGCATCCGGGGTGTAGGGTTTGCTCAGCAGGTGGGTATCGGGGCTCAGTTGGTGATTGCGCGAGATGATGTCCCGGGTGTGTCCCGACGTGAACAGGACCGGCACCGGCGGGGTCTGTACCTTCGCCCAGGCCGCCAGGTCGGAGCTCTTGATCAGGCCGGGCATGACCACATCGGTGAAGATCAGGTCCACCGAGACGCCATCGAGCAACAATTTCATGGCCTCGTCGCCGTTGGCGGCGGTCAGGGTCCGATAGCCGAGCTGCTCCAACAACTCCACCGAGGCGCCGCGTACATCGTCGTTGTCCTCGACCACCAGGATGGTTTCCTCCAGGCCGGATCGAAGCTCGCGGGGTGGTGCCTGTTCCGGGGACTCGGGCTTGTGGCTGCGGGGAAAATACATATGCACCTGAGTGCCTTCGCCCGGGTGGCTGGCAATTTCGATGTGCCCGCCGCTCTGCTTGACGAACCCGAACACCATGCTCAATCCAAGCCCCGTGCCTTGGCCGTCGGTCTTGGTGGTGAAAAACGGCTCGAAGACCTGGTTCAGGACTTCGGGCGCCATACCCGCGCCATGATCGATCACCGACAGTCGCACGTAATCCCCTGCCGCAACTCCTTTGCCGGCACAGGACGATTCGTCCAGGACGATATTTTCCCCGAGCATTCTGATGACACCTTCGCCCCCCATGGCGTCGCGGGCATTGATCGCCAGGTTCAACAGGGCGTTTTCCAGCTGATTGCAATCGACGTGGATACACCAAGGCTCAGGAGGCAACGCCACCTCGATGCGGATGGTTTCGCCCAGGGCCCGCTGCAACAATTCACCCAGGCCTTCATAGATGCGCCGAGGGTTGTAGACCGCCGGTGACAACGGCTGGCGACGGGCGAAAGCCAGCAACTGCGACGACAGCTTGGCGCCCCGCTCCACGGCTTCGATGGATGCACCGACCCGCCGCTGGACATTGGGATTGTCAGGCTCGTGGCGAGCCAGCAAGTGCAGGTTGCCGGCGATCACCTGGAGCAGGTTGTTGAAGTCATGGGCCACGCCTCCCGTGAGCCCGCCGATGGCCTCGAGTTTCTGCGATTGACGCAACTGCTCCTCGGCCGCCAACCGCGCCTGCACTTCACTGGCGACGCGTTGTTCCAGGTCGCGGGTGAACTTGAGCAGCGACGCTTCGGCGGTCTTGCGCTCGTTGATATCGATCAGTACGCCGGGAAACCGCAGGGGCTTGCCCAACGCATCGAACTCGCATCGCCCGCTGGCCAGCACCCAAAGGTAATCGCCCTCGCCACGGCGCAAGCGATATTCGGCGGTGTAGGGAGCGCCCGTGCGCACGGTCAGGTCGACCCGTTGTTCGACGTCGTCGATGTCGTCGGGATGGATGCGCTGGCGAGCGATCTGGATGGGCAGTGCATCCAGCGGGCACTCGGGCGGATAACCGAAAGTACGGGCGAAACGTTCATCGCCAGACAGCGTGTCGGTGGCGATATCCCAGACGAACGACCCCAGCAACGGCCCGGCCGAAAGCGCCAATTGGATACGCTCATTGACCGCACGGTAGCTGCGCTCGGCCTCTTGCCGGGCCCGCTCGCTCAGCACCAGCTCGGTGGTTTCCACGACAATAGCCAACACGCCGGCAGGCGAATGATCATCGTCGGGGACCGGGCTGTAGTAGAGATCCAACCAGACGTCTTCAGGCTTGCCGTCGCGCAGCAGCACCAGCTCCTTGTTGCGGTAGGACAAGGTGCCGCCGCCCAGGCACACGTCCAATACGTGGCGGTTGAATTCGGCCACCTCCGGCCATCCCAGCTCCACCGCGCTCCCCAGCAGGTAGGGATGGCGGCCGCCGGCGAATTCGGCATAGGCGTCGTTATAGATCATGTAGCCCTGGCGGCCCCACAGCATGACCATCGGCAATGGTGAAGCGAGCATCAGTTGGACCGCGCTGCGCAGGCTGGCGGACCAGTGCTCGATCGCACCCAGCTCCGTGCGACGCCAATCGTAGGCCCGGATGCGCCGGGCCATTTCTCCGTCCCAACCGGGACACCCGTTACTTTGGGATAAGAACTTCATGGAACGTCTCTCACCTCAAGCTACCAGCAGGGAAGCGGCATACCACAAGTCCCTTGTGCTAGTGCTTCGAGCGCGAGGTTGGCAATTGGTTTCATGCAGACTGACGACGCCAACCCTTTGTGGCGAGGGGATTTATCCCCTCGCCACAGATTTCAACCAAACATTCAGCGAAAATCCCGGCTGCGCACATTGATGCCCGCCAGCAAACCGCTCAAATCGCTCAGGCGCCCGGCAATCAGATGACGGACCTCGCCGACACTTTCCCAGCGCCCGTCCACCCTGAGCAATTGCGACCCTACCAGGACCTTGCGCTGGCGTTCGGCCAAGTCGCGCCAGACCACTACGTTGAGATTGCCGAACTCATCTTCCAGAGTGACAAAGGTCACCCCGCTGGCCGTGCCTGGACGTTGGCGACCAGTGACCAGCCCCGCGACGCTGACGTGGCGGCCATGCTCGACAGCCTGCAATTCCCGGGAGCTGCGGCAGCGTCGGGCGCGCAATTCGGAACGCAGCAAGGCCAGCGGATGAGGCCCCAGCGTCGTGCCCAGGGTGGCGTAGTCGGCGAACAGGTTTTCCCCCACCGTGGGTGTCGGCAAGGCCACGGTGGGCTCTTCCGGGCTGGGCAGACCCGCGAACAAGCCCAGTTGTTTTTCCACTCCGGCAATTTCCCAACGGGCGCGATGGCGGTCGCCGGCCAGGCCGCGCAAAGCGTTGGCGTCCGCCAGTTGCTCCAGGGCCCGGGCGTCGAGTCGAGCCCGTTCGCCCAGGTCGGCCACATCGCTGAAAGCCCGCTGCCCGCGTGCCACCTCGATACGCCGGGCATCGTCCTCTCTAAACCCCTTGATCAGACGCAAGCCCATGCGAATCGCCGGCTGGCGGCCTTCCATCGGTTCCAGGCTGCATTCCCAGTCGCTGGCCCGCACGTCCACCGGACGGATCTGCAACTGATGCCGGCGAGCATCCTGGAGGATCTGGTCCGGGCTGTAGAAACCCATGGGCCAGCTGTTGATCAGGGCACAGGCGAACGCCGCCGGCTCGTGGCATTTGAGCCAACTGCTGGCGTAGGTCAGCAAGGCGAAACTGGCGGCATGGGATTCAGGAAAGCCGTAATTGCCGAAGCCCTTGATCTGTTCGAAGAGCTGCGCGGCGTATTCAGGTTTGTACCCTTTGGCCGCCATCCCGTCGGCCAATCTTTTCTTGTGCGGTTCGAGCCCGCCGTGGCGCTTCCAGGCGGCCATGGAACGACGTAACTGGTCCGCTTCGCCCGGGCTGTAGCCAGCGGCGACAATGGCGATCTGCATGACCTGTTCCTGGAACAGCGGAATGCCCAAGGTGCGGCCCAGCACTTCTTTCAATTCCGACGATGGATAAGTGATCTTCTCTTCTCCATTGCGCCGCCGCAGGTAGGGATGCACCATCCCGCCCTGGATGGGTCCCGGTCGCACGATCGCCACCTCGATCACCAGATCGTAGTATTCCTTGGGCTTGAGCCTGGGCAACATCGCCATCTGCGCCCGGGATTCGATCTGGAACACGCCGATGGTGTCGGCGCGGCTGATCATCTCGAACGTGGCCCGATCATCCTTGGGCAACGACGCGAGGGTATGACGCACGCCCCGGTAATGCGCGATCAAGTCGAAACAGCGACGAATCGCGCTGAGCATGCCCAGGGCCAGGATGTCCACCTTGAGCAGCCCGACCGCATCGAGGTCGTCCTTGTCCCACTGGATGATGGTGCGTTCGGCCATCGCGGCGTTCTCGACCGGCACCAGGGTGTCCAAGGGTTGCTGGGAAATCACGAAGCCGCCGGGGTGTTGGGACAGGTGCCGGGGGAAGCCGATCAGTTGCTGGGTCAGGCTCAACACCCGACGCAGCACCGGGCTCTCCGGGTCGAAACCACCCTCGCGCAAACGCTCCAGCGGCGGTGCCTCATCGCTCCAGCGCCCGCAGCAGTCGGCCAGTGCATTGACCTGGTCCGGCGGCAGGCCCAGGGCCTTGGCCACGTCGCGTACCGCCCCGGCGCCGTGATAGCTGCTGACCACGGCCGTCAACGCCGCGCGATGCCGGCCGTAGCGCTGGAACACGTACTGCAGGACTTCCTCGCGACGTTCGTGTTCGAAATCGACGTCGATGTCCGGTGGCTCATTGCGCTCGCGGGACAGGAAGCGTTCGAACAACATGTCCGTCTGTGCCGGGTCGATTTCGGTGATGCCCAGGGCGTAGCACACCGCCGAGTTGGCCGCCGAGCCCCGGCCCTGGCAGAGAATGTGACGGCTACGGGCGAAACTGACGATGTCCTGCACGGTGAGGAAGTAGCTGTCGTAGCCCAGTTCGGCAATCAACTCCAATTCCTTGTCGATCTGCACGCGCACCTTTTCTGTGACGCCGTTCTTCCAGCGCTCGCGCATGCCGCGCGCGGTCAGTTCCCGCAGCCAGGACGCCGGATCATGGCCCTCGGGCACGAGCTCGCGGGGGTATTCATAGCGCAACTGACCGAGGTCGAACGTGCAGCGCCGGGCGATGTCCAGGGTTTCATCGAGCAAGGCGCGGGGGTAGAGATCGGCCAGGGCCTGGAGGCTGCGCAAGTGGCGTTCGCCGTTGGGGTGCAGACGCTGACCGGCCTCGGCAACGGTGACGTGGTGGCGAATGGCGGTCATGGTGTCTTGCAAGGCGCGGCGACCCCGCACATGCATATGCACGTCGCCCGTGGCGACGGCAGGAAGACCCAGGCGTTCGGCCAATGCGAGCAAGTCCGCGAGCCGGCGCTGGTCGTCTTGACCGCAATGCAACTGCACGGACAGCCAGAGTCTTTCGTTGAACACCTGTCGGAGCCAGCGCCCTTGCGCCTCGGGCGTCTTGCCATCGGGCACCCACAGGGCGAGCAGCCCTGGCAGCGGCTCGTCGAAGTCTTCTGGGACGATGCGATAACGGCCCTTTTCGCTGCGCCGCCGTGCGCGGGTGATCAGCCGGCACAAGGTTTGGTAGCCCTCGAGGTTTTCCACCAACAGCACCAGCTTCGGACCGTTCTCGACCTGGATTTCGCTGCCGACGATCAATTGCAAGTCCAGTTCCTTGGCTGCCTGCCAGGCCCGGACGATGCCGGCCAAGGTACATTCATCCGTCACCGCCAGGGCCCGATAGCCCTGCTGTTTGGCGCGACGGCACAATTCCAGGGCGCTGGAGGCGCCGCGCTGGAAGCTGAAGTTCGACAGGCAATGCAGCTCGGCATATTCGACGCTCATGCGAACCAACCTTGCAGCCACAACGGTCCGCCCTCGCCCACCGGTCGATAGGCCCAGCCGCGTTGGCCGGCGCGGGTTTCGATCAGGTAGTAATCACGGCGCACATCGGCGCCGTCCCACCAGCCGGACTCGATGCGCTCCGGGCCCATGAGGATTCGCGCCTGGCCTTCAGGCAAGACCTGGGGCTCGCCAAGCAGCCAGCCGGGACGCTGGACATCATCGCGCAGCGGACACATCTGTTGTTGCGGCTGGGGTTTCATCTGCCAGGCGCACTCGGGGCGGTGGTCATCGCCAAATCCCAACCCTTGCACGGCTTCGTCACCGAGGCGCGCCCGCAGCCGTTCGCGCAGTTGTTCCCACGGCAAGGACTGCTGGGGACGCTCGTCGAACAATTCCAGGCGCTGGGGCACGAAGCTCGGCAGGTCTTCGGCACACAAGCGAAAACCGCGCACGGGCGCCTCGACCTGCACCTGCTCGAGACGGCCACGGGCCAGCTCGAACAGCATCGAAGCATCCCGCTCGGCGCTGAGCAGGCCGACCTTGATCACCGTGTCCGGCAAACCGGCGTGTTCCAGGTGCAAATCAAAACGCTGCACGCCGCTGTCGCGGCCGCACAGGTAGGCCGACAGGTCACCGGTCAAACGTCGCAGAGGAAACAGCAATGCCTGGTGGGACTGCACGTCGTAGTTGAGTTCGATGCGCACATCGAAACGGTCCGGGGGCAGGTAGAACGACAGCGCCAGGGCGCGGCTGCCCACCAGCGCATCGAGGTGCTTGAGCATGTCGGCTTCGAAGCGCCGCGCCAGGGTGTGCCGGGGCAAGGCCTGGACTTGGCTGAGCCGGCGCAGGCCCATGCGCGACAAGGCCGTGGCAGCTTCGGGCGCCAGGCCGACTCGGTCCACTGGCATCTGTCCCAGGTACGCTTGCAAGGTCTCGTTATCGGGCACGACCAGGGCGTCGTAAGCATTGGCCAGCATCCGCGCCGCCACGGGATTGGGGGCGGCGACGATGCGATGACGAAAACCCAGCTCAGTCAATTCGGCCCGCAACCGCGCCTCGAACACCGGCCACGGCCCGAACAGCCCCAGGCTCGACTCGATCTCGAACAGCACCGTGCGTGGATAATGCACGCTCACCTGGGAGCTGAAACGATAGGCCCAGGCCGCCAGGAATCGTTGCCAGTTTTCGATCTGCGCCGCGTCGTACTCGGCGGTGGCGAACCCTTTGCTCAAGGCCTGGGCCGCGGTCATGGTCTGGCCGGGGCGCAGGCCCAGGGCGCGCGCCGGTTCATTGACCGCTTGCAGCACCCGGCGCTGGGCCGGGCCGGTCAGCAGCGCCAGGGGCTCGCTGGGGTCGGGGCGCTGGCGCAGCGCGGCATCCAGCGCCAATTGCGGGAAGAGAATACAGACCCAGCGCATCGCAACCTCAATGCCCTGTTTGTGGGGGGAACGCAATCGGCGCCGAACGCGCCAGCCCGCCCCGGGACTTGAGCACCCGCAATTGTGCGGGCCGGGCATCGATGGCGATGCGCAGGGCCGCCGGGGACGGGTTGATGGCTTCCTGGATCGAGCGCCAGGCGAACGCCAGCGTCTGGCCGGTTTCCGCCGCGACCTGCAAACGGCGCAAGGCCCGGTCATCCGCCTGGCGCGGCCAGCACAACACCGCGCCGCAACTGCCCGAGCGCAGGCATTGCTCGGTGGCCCATAAGGCCTCCCGTGGATCGGCCTGGATGATCGACAACTGGCGCAAGTCCACCCCGGCGTTTCGCCAGGCCTGGGGATAGGGCACGAACGGCGGCGCCACCAACACGATCCGCTCCCCCGCCGCCGATAGCCGCGCCAGGGTCGGCCACACCAGTTGCAATTCGCCCACGCCCGGCGCGCCGATGAGAATTTCCGTCAACGCCGCTTCCGGCCAGCCACCACTGGGCAGTGCCGCATCCAGTACGGCGTGGCCGGTGGGCTGTGGACTGGCGGCCGGCGGCGCAGGCCGGCCCTTCCAGACCTGGCCGCCATTGAACAGCGTGTCCAGCGCAACGACGGCGCCCATCAGCCTTGTCTCACCAGGCCACAGAACACGCCTTCTATCGCCAGGTCCTGGTCGGCTTCGACGATGATCGGCTGATAGGCTGGGTTGCGTGGCAACAGGCGTACGCGCTCGCCGACTCGCTCAAAACGCTTGATGGTCACTTCACCGTCCAGGCGCGCCACGACAATCTGCCCGTTGGAAGCCTGGGGCGTGCGTTGCACACCCACCAGATCGCCATCGAGGATACCGTCCTCAATCATCGAATCGCCCTGGACCCGCAGCAGGTAGTCCGGCGCTTTGGTGAAGATCGCCGGGTCCAGCAACAGACGGCTGTGGACCTCGGCATCGGCACCGATCGGCAGGCCGGCGGCCACCCGTCCCAACACCGGCACATCCAACAGTTCGGGACGCGGCGGCTGGTTCAACAGCCGGATGCCCCGGGCCTGGTGCGGATTGACTTCGATGAAACCGGCTTCGGTGAGCGCCAGCACATGCTTGCGCGCCACGCTGCGAGAGGCGAAACCAAACGCCTCGCTGATTTCAGCGAGGCTGGGAGGCTGGCCCTGTTCGGCGATGCGTTCGCGGATAAAGGTCAGGATGGCGGTACGGCGGGGAGTGAGAGTCGTCATGGAGTACATTTGTACTCTTATGGGATTTTTCTTACAAGCGCCGCCAGTCAGTTCACGGGTTGACTGCGCAAAATCAAATTGACCGTGTTGAATGATTTAGGGGCTGCCGACGCAGCCGAGCAGGAGCAAGCTCCCTCGCCACGGGTTCACCCTATTGCTCAAGTAACCAGCGTATCCCTGTGGGAGCGAGCTTGCTCGCGATGGCGGTGGGTCAGCTTGCAAACAGGTTGAATATACTGACGTCATCGCGAGCAAGCTCGCTCCCACAAGGGATAGGCATAAAGCTACAGACCCGCCAGATAAGCCCAGGGAAAAATCCCCCGCTCGTGGCCATCGCTAAAGACCAACTGCACCCCATAACCCTGGCTATTGACCCCAACCACCCGGACCCGCGAATCAACCTGCACCGCCACGCCTTGCAGGCGAAACGCTCGACACCGCGAGCATGGGCATTGCCGGCGCAGCTCGGCATGGTCCAACTGTTGTTCGCGCCCATCAGGCCAACTCAGGCGCAACAGCCCCTTCTCCCGTGAATTGCCAATCGCCAGCGGGCTCATTGCAGTTGGCCCAAGGCAATGCGCACAGCCTTGCGTACCTCCGGATCGCCATCCTGCTGGGCGGCCTGCAACGCCGCAATGGCAGCAGGATCGTTCAACTCGCCCAAGGCCAGTGCTGCCTCCTTGCGCAGATTGCTGATGCGGTGGCCCAGGGTTTCGATCAATGCCGCCAGGGCCGGGGCGTAGCGCAAACGACCCAGGCTGCGGGTCGCCCGCAAGCGCACTTGCCAGTAGTCGTCCGCCAAGGCATCGATCAGGGCCGGGCCGGCATCGGCGTGACCGACCTTGCCCAGCGTTGTAGCGGCTTCTTCGCGAACCGCCCACGCCGGGTCCCGCAAGGCCTGGCGCAGGGCTGGCAACACTTGCTCATCCGAAGCCAGGCCAAGGGCACCGGTGGCCGCGCGGCGTACTTCGCTGTCCGGGTCATCACTGGCGAGCCGGGCCAAGGCTGGCAAGGCGCCGAGGTGCTTGAGCCAGCCCAGAACGCCAACCGCTTCGCGGCGCACGCCAGCATCGTCATCGGCCAGGGCGGCGATGGATGCTGGCGCGGCATCGCCCAGGCGCAACTCGCGCAAGGCCCGGAAGGCCGCGACGCGGACACCGGCGTCGGCATGTGTCGTCCAAGGCAGGATCACTCTTCCTGCCGCCTCGCTCTTGAGCAGGCTCAAGCTTTGGGCAGCAGCGGCCTGCACCGTCGGTGATCGATCGGTCAGGGCTTCGCACAAGCCTGCGACCACCGGCTCGTCCTCCCAGGCTTCGAGCAATCGCGCGGCTTCGGCGCGCACCTCGGCGCTGGGGTCACTGGCCAGGCGATCCACAAGCCACAACAGGCCTTCGGGCTCTTCAAGGTCGGCCAGTTCGATAAGGGCGATGCGGCGTACACCGGCGTCCTCGTCGGTAAGACGCGGTTGCAGGGCGAGAATGTCTTGGTTGTCGGTATTTTCAAATAGAGAGGTCATAGGGCAAATCGCGGCAAGGAGGTTTCAGGGGGCAACCCGAGAGGATTGAGGCGCGGCAATTGCTGCCCATCTTCATGACGCAGCAGCTCAAGGCAGTGGCGCTTCAATCGGGAGAATTCAGGGCTCGTCACCAGCTCAGTCGTGCGTGGCCGAGGAAAATCCAGGCGCAGATCCTCGATGATGCGACCCGGCCGTGGGCTCATCACCAGCAAGCGATCGGCCAGGAATAGCGCCTCGTCGATGTCGTGGGTGACGAACACAACGGTGGTGCGGATGCGCGTCCAGATGTCCAGCAACAACTCCTGCATGTTCAAGCGCGTCAGTGCATCCAGCGCGCCGAAGGGTTCATCCATCAGCAACAAGCGCGGGCGGTTCACCAGCACCCGTGCGATCTCCACTCGCTGCTGCATGCCACCGGAGAGCTGGTCCGGCCAGTGCCCGGCAAACCCCTCCAGGCCCACCGAGGCGAGCATCTCATCGGCGGCTCGTTGTCGTTCGACTTTGCCCAGGCCACGCATCTTCAGGCCAAAAGCAACGTTGTCGCGCACGCTGCGCCATGGAAACAAAGTGTGCTGCTGGAACACCATGCCGCGCTGAGGCGAGGGACCGGCCACCGGCACCGCGTCGACGTTCAGCGTACCGGTGCTCGGTTGCAGATGCCCGGCAAGGGCACCGAGCAAGGTCGATTTGCCGCAACCGGACGGCCCCAGGATGCAGACGAACTGGCCCGCCTCGATCTGGCAATCAAGCCCCTGCACCGCTTCGAAGGCCTGGGCACCCTGGCCCAGGACAATGGACAACTGGCGGATGTCGATCCGCCCTTCAGGCGTTTGCATTGCACGCATCAGGCTTTTCCTCGGGGCCGGTGCCAAGGCGTGAACAACCCGCCCAGGCGCTTGATCAACAAACTACTGCCCATCCCCAGCACGCCGATCAGCAACATGCCGACCACGATGTCGGGGTAGTTCTGCACGGTGTAGGACGCCCAGGTGTAGTAGCCGATGCCGTACTGGCCGGCGATCATTTCCGCCGTCACCAGGCAGAACCAGGACGTGCCCATGCCGATGGCGAGGCCAGTGATGATGCTCGGCGCGGCGCCCGGCAGAATCACTTCCAGCAGGATGGCCCGGCGTCCCGCCCCGAGGCTTTTCGCTGACGCGACCAGCCGCCGGTCCACCCCTTCGACGCCGTGCACGGTGTTGAGCAGGATCGGGAACAGGGCGCCGGTGAAGGTGATGAACACCATCGACAATTCCGACGACGGGAACATCAGAATCGCCAACGGAATCCAGGCCACCGCCGGGATCGGCCGCAGGACTTCCAGTGGCGGCAACAGCAAGTCTTCGGCCCATTTCGAACGACCGATGGCCACGCCCAGCGCCACGCCAATCAGCAGCGCCGCACCGTACCCGGCAAAGACCCGCCCCAGGCTGCTGCCCAGGTGCCGCGCAAGATTGCCCGATTCCCCCAGGCCAAGCGCGGCCTGGAGTACCGCCAATGGGGCCGGGACGTTGGCGAAGGTCACCAGGCCGAGGTCCCAATGACCGTCGGCGGCGAGCTGCCAGAACAGCAGGCAGAGCAGCAGTGAAGCGGCTCGCAGGAGCCAGCGTTTGGGTGATGGGTACACAAATCTTCCTCCGGAGTGGAATCCTTGTGGGAGCGAGCTTGCTCGCGATGGCGTCAGGTCAGTTGAAATCGAATTGGCTGACACACCGCTATCGCGAGCAAGCTCGCTCCCACAGGGGACGGTGTCAGGTCAACGGGCGGCGACCGCCTGGGTCGTCGCCTCGGTGAAATCCAAGACCTTGCCACCCTGGGCCGTGGCAAACTGCTCGGCCTGCCCTTTCAACAGGAACGCGCTGAGCTGGCCCTTGGCATCGCTGGCGAACCACGCCTGCTCGGCCAGCAGCTTGATCCCGCTGTCGCTGGCCTGGGCGTAGACGGCTCGGATACCCTTGCCTTCCTGCTTGAGGCTCGCCAGCGCGGTGAAGGCTGACTGCGCCGAGGCGTAATGGCGCACTTTCGGCTCGCCGCGTACCCAGATTTCGGCCACGTGGCGGGCATCGGTGATGGCCTGGCCGGTCGCAGTATCGGCGCTGCCCAGCGGGGTCTGAGCGTAGTTGGCCAGTTGCGCGGTGTAATCCAGGTTCGAAGCCTTGAAGGCGGCGCGGATGTACTGGTCATCGATGAAGGTGTTGAGGTCCAGCCCGCGATCGGCTTTCTTCAGCAGCTTAAGGGTGTCGATGGCGGTGCCCACGGCCTGGCGGTATTCCGGTTTCCAGGTCAGGTCGCGGGTCTGCACGCCCAGCGGCCCGTGGAACAGATAATTGACCTCGGCATCCACGCCGGTGACCTTGGCGATCAGCTCGCTGTACTTCTCAGGCTCGGCGGCCAGCAACTGGTTGGCTTCGATGGATGCACGCAGGTAGGCGACGACGATTTCCGGGTACTTCCTGGCATAGGCCTGGTCCACCAGGGCGCCATGGAATGTTGGCGTCTTGGCCTGGGCGCCATCGTAGATCTTGCGGGCAAAACCACGGCTGGGGAACAGTTCGGCGAACGGCACGAAATCAGCGTGGGCGTCGATCTTGCCGGCCTGCAACGCCGAGCCGGCGACCTCCGGTGGCTGGGCGATGATGTTCACATCCTTGAGTGGATCCCAGCCTTGGGCCGCGACGGCGCGCAGTAGCATGCCGTGGGCGGTGGAGGCAAAGGGCACGGAAATGGTCTTGCCCTTGAGCTCGGCCAGGGACTGAACGCCCGAGGCGCTCGGCACGACGATGCCATTGCCGCTGCCCTGGGTGCTGCCCGACAACACGCTGATGAACAGGCTGTGCTTGCCGGCGGTTTCGAACGCCACGCCATTGAAGGCGCCGGGGAAATCGGCCATGGCGCCGAAGTCGAGCTTGCCCGCCACCATCTCGTTGGTCAGTGGCGCGCCGCTGGTGAAGTTTTTCCACTGGATGTCGTATTGGGTATCCTTGTACGCGCCGTCGTGGGGCAGGTATTTGTCCAACAGGCCCAACTCCCGAATCAACAACCCACCGGCGGCGCAGTTGATGGTGGTGTCCTGGGTGCCGATGGCGATGCGGATGGTTTCTGCCTGGGCAGGCAGGGTCAATGAAGCCAGTACCAGACCGGCCAATGCTGCACGCAATAACATGGGTGTGTCCCCTCGAATCGTTTATGGGTATTTCGTCTCCGCCGCGATCAGGGCGCGGTGGGAAACGAGGGGTGTTGTGGGTTTAGCGTCCGGGGTGGCCGGATGGCGTTTTGTGGTGTCTGTGGTGGCCTCTTCGTCGGAACGCCGCCCGGAGCAGGCTCGCTCCCACAGGGTTTATCGGTGTACACAACTATCGCGAATGGCTTCAGTCCACTGTGGGAGCAAGCCTGCTCGCGATGGCGTCGTCGCAATCAGCGCAACAGATACGGAATCTCGACTTTCACCGCCCCCGTCGGGCAGTCTTTTTCACAGGGCATGCAATACCAGCACTCATCGAACGCCATGTGGGCCTTCTGCGTTGCCGGGTTGATCGCCAGCAAGTCCATGGGGCAGACATCGACGCAGACCGTGCAGCCTTTGTGGGCGATGCATTTGTCCTCGTCCACGGTGACGGGGGCGTTGGAGCGGAAGAAGATTTCCTGGGGTTGGTAGGCCATGGGCGTTCTCTTTGAGTGAAGGGTTCAAGCCGCGTCGGCACCGACCCGCAGCCGGTCATAGGCCTGCAGCTCGTCGGCATCGAGGGCGATGATGTAGGGCTCGACCGCCTTCTTGAAGGAAGTCATCTGGCCGTCCTCGCCTTTCTTCAGGTGGCAATGGCAGAACCAGTCGCTGTCGTTGCGCTGCGGGTGGTCGACCCGATAGTGGTACAGCCCCCAACGGCTTTCCGCGCGAAACAGCGAGGCGCGGGCGGCCATTTCGGCGCAGTCGCGGATGACGCTGACCTCCATGGCACGCATCAGCTCATGGGCGTTGTGAGCCTTGATCTGATCCAGGTCGCGCTGGATATCGCTGAAGCGTTGCAAGCCGATCTGCATTTTTTTCGTGACCTTCGGCGGCTGCAGGTAATCGTTGACGAAACGTCGCAGCTTGTATTCCACCTGGGCCGGCGGCAGGCCGTGCTCGCGCTCCAGTGGCGCGTAAACGCGCGTCCTCTCCCGTTCGATCTGCCTGACGTCCAGCACCGAGAAATCCTTCCCCGCCACAAAATCCGCGGCGTTGTTGCCGGCAAACCAGCCGTAGGTGAACGCACCGAGCATGTAGTTGTGCGGCACCGCCGCCATGTCACCCGCCGAGTACAACCCCTTGACCGAGGTTTGCGCCCGCTCGTTGACCCACACGCCCGAGGCTGAGTGACCGCTGCAAAAACCGATTTCGGAAATGTGCATCTCTACCATCTGCGTGCGGTAGTCGGTGCCACGGTTGGCGTGGAACTGGCCGCGACTGGGGCGTTCGTTGCTGTGCAGGATCTCTTCGATGTTCTGGATGGTCTCCTCGGCCAAGTGATCGAGCTTGAGGAACACCGGGCCATTGCCGCCTTCGAGTTCCTGGTGGAACTCCCACATCATTTGCCCGCTCCAGTAGTCGCATTCGATAAAGCGCTCGCCCTTGTTGTTGGCGGTGTAGCCGCCCAGGGGACCGGTGACGTAGGCGCACGCCGGGCCGTTGTAATCCTTGATCAACGGGTTGATCTGGAAGCATTCTAGGTTCGCCAGCTCGGCACCGGCGTGATAGGCCATGGCGTAGCCGTCGCCGGCATTGGTCGGGTTTTCATAGGTGCCCATCAGGTAGCCCGAGGCCGGCAACCCCAGGCGTCCCGCGGCGCCGCAGCAGAGGATGACCGCTTTGGCCTTGATCACATGGAAGTCGGCGGTGCGGCAATCGAAGCCCATCACACCGTTGACCGCCCCCGCTTGGTCAGTCAGCAAGCGCGTGCAGACCAGACGATTGGTGATGCTCACCCGCGCCCGCTTCAACTGCCGGTACAGGACTTTCTTGATGTCGTGCCCTTCCGGCATCGGCAGCACATAGGCGCCCATGTGGTGGACTTTTTTCACCGCGTAGTCGCCGGTTTCGTCCTTCTCGAACTTCACGCCCCAGCGATCCAGTTGCTCGATCGTTTCGAAGCTGTGCGTCGCATAGGCGTACACCGCCGCCTGGTTGACGATGCCGTCGTTGGCGATGGTGATTTCCTTGGTGTACTGCTCGGGCGTCGAATGGCCCGGGATAATTGCATTGTTCAAGCCGTCCATGCCCATGCTGATGGCGCCGCTGCGCTTGACGTTGGCCTTGTCCACCAGCAGGACGCGCAGGTTCCGGTTGCGTTCCTTGGCCTTGATCGCCGCCATGGGGCCGGCGGTACCACCACCGATGACGACGATGTCGTATTCCTGTTCGAGGGTATTCGTTGAGCGTTGGGTCATGCCTGCGTCCCTTTTTGCCGGTCGATCCGCAAGCGATACTGGAAAGCATCGCCGCGGTAGTAGAGGTATTCGAAATCCAGCGGTCGCCCATCGGCGCCATGGGTCAGGCGTTCGATGCGCATCACGGGCGACCCTGGCTCGACCTCCAGGGCTTGGCACAGCTCGCTGTCGGCCAGCACCGCATCGATGGCAAGGTCCGCGTGGCCGAGGGCCAGGCCGCAATCGTTTTCCAGAATCAGGAAAATGTCCCGTGTAACCAGATCGGCTTTTTCCAGGCGCTCGCCGAGGTCCTTGGGCAGGTAGGTAATCTCCAACGACACCGGTTCGCGGTTGATCAGCCGCACCCGTTTGATCTGCGCCACCACATCCCCCTCCGCAACCTTCAACCGCTCGGCCACCGGCTTGTCGGCAGGAATGAATTTGAAACTGCGAAGACGATTGATCACCTCGAAGCCGCGGCCGGTCATGGACTCGGCCAAGCCCTGGAGGGTGCTGACGTTCTGGAAGGTCTTGGGTTTCGCGACAAAGGTGCCTTTGCCATGGATCTTGAAAATCAGACCTTCCTTTTGCAGGTCCCCCAAGGCCTGGCGCACGGTGATTCGGCTGACGCGAAACAACGCACCCAGCTCGCTTTCCGAAGGCATCTGGCTGCCTTGGGGGTATTCACCGTCGAGAATGCGCGTGCGCAACAGGTCGCGCAGTTGCAGGTGCAGCGGCACGCTGCTGAGGGAAAGAACGTTGTCAGGCATGGCTTCAGTCACTTGTCATAACGAGTTATGACGTGATCTTAAGGAAACCTCCCGAGTCTTGAGAAATACCGTTTGGACATATCCTTAGAGTCGGCTCAGGGCAACAGCAGCCCCTGCTCCTGCTCGCACAGCTGCACCACGTAATCCCACAGCACCCGCAGCCGCACGGATTTATGCAGTTCGCGGCGGGTGCTGATCCAGTAGCTGCGACAGATGGTTTCGTCCGGGAGCAAGGGCACCAGCGTCGGGTCGCTGCCGGCCATGTAACACGGCAACACGGCGATGCCCAGGCCCGATCGCGCGGCTTGCTGCTGGGCGATGACGCTGGTGCTGTGGAACACCACCCGGGGCTTGCGGCAAAAACTGTTGAGGAACATGAGCTCCTGGCTGAACAACAGATCGTCGACGTAGCCGATCCAGGCGTGACGGCCTAGATCTTCGCGGCTGCGCAAGGGCGGCGAGCGATCCAGGTAGGCCTGGCTCGCATACAGCGCCAGGCTGTAGTCGGTGAGCTTGCGTGTCACCAGCAGGTCGGCCGCCGGTCGTTCGAGGTGGATACTGATTTCCGCCTCGCGGTTGAGAATGCTGACGAAGCGCGGCACCGCCACCAGTTCCACCTCAAGTCCCGGATAGCGCTGGAACAACCCCTCCATGCGACTGGCCAGGAACATGATGCCCAGCCCTTCCGTCACGCCCAACCGGATCTTGCCCAAGGGTGCGCTGGATTGGGTGATGTCCTCTTGGGCCAGCAACGCAACGTTTTCCATGGCCTCGGCATGCTTGAGCAGCGCCTCGCCCGCCGGGGTCAGTTCATAACCCTGGGCGTGCTGGACAAACAAAGCCGTGCCCAGGCTTTTTTCGATGGCCTCGATGTGCCGGGCCACGGTGGCATGGGTGGTGTTGAGCCGTCGCGCGGCCGTCAGCAAGCGGCCGCTGCGTTGCAGTTCCAGGAAGTAGCGCAAGTCATTCCAGTCGAACATGAGCCATCCTTGAAAACGCCTGAACCCGGGATTGTTTATAAACGCTCAGCAGGTGCGCAAAAACTAACATTCTTTTGACGAAAACTAACAACTACGATGAGCCAACAAGAACAATAAATGAGGTCGCGAATGCAACCTGTCGTCGATGAATACGATTACGTGATCGTGGGCGCCGGCCCTGCCGGGTGCTTGCTGGCCAATCGGCTGTCGGCCAACCCGCAACACCGGGTGCTGCTGCTCGAAGCCGGCGGGCGCGACAACTATCCGTGGATTCACATCCCGGTCGGCTACCTGTTCTGCATCGGTAATCCGCGCACCGACTGGTGCTTCAAGACCGAAGCGCAACCGGGCCTGCAGGGCCGCGCCCTGAGCTATCCGCGCGGCAAGGTGTTGGGCGGCTGCTCGTCCATCAACGGCATGATCTACATGCGTGGCCAGGCCGCGGACTACGATGGCTGGGCCGCCGAAGGCAACGCTGGCTGGTCCTGGAAGGACGTCCTGCCGTTGTTCAGGCAAAGCGAAAACCACTTCGCCGGAGACTCCGAACTTCACGGCGCGGCCGGCGAATGGCGCGTCGAGCGCCAGCGCCTGTCATGGCCGATCCTCGACGCCTTTCGCACCGCCGCCGAGCAGAGCGGCATCCCCAACGTCGAGGATTTCAATGGCGGCGACAACGAAGGCTGTGGCTATTTCCAGGTCAACCAGAAAGCCGGGATACGCTGGAACGCGGCCAAGGCTTTCCTCAAGCCGATACGCACTCGCCCCAACCTGACGGTCTTGACCGAAGTCGAAGTCGACCGCGTTTTATTGCGCGATGACCGCGCCCACGCTGTCAGCGCTCGCTGGCAAGGCAAGGCCATGAGCTTCAAGGCTCGCAAGGAAATCGTCCTGTGCGCCGGGGCCGTCGGTTCGCCGGGCATCCTGCAGCGCTCCGGGATCGGCCCGCGCAGCTTGCTGCAACGCTTGGGCATTGGCGTGGCGCACGAGTTGCCGGGCGTGGGCGGCAACTTGCAGGACCATCTGCAACTGCGGCTGATCTATCAACTGGAAAACGCCCGCACCCTGAACCAGATCGCCGGTACGTTGTGGGGCAAGATGGGCATGGGCCTGCGCTACCTGTATGACCGCAGCGGCCCGCTGTCCATGGCGCCCAGCCAACTCGGCGCCTTCGCCCGCTCGGGGCCGGAACAGACTTCGGCCAACCTCGAATACCATGTGCAGCCATTGTCTCTGGAACGCTTCGGCGAACCCTTGCACAGCTTCCCGGCATTCACCGCATCGGTATGTGACTTGCGCCCGATGAGCCGCGGCCGCGTGGACATCCGCTCAGCCGATCCAAGTGAAGCGCCGTTGATCCAACCCAACTACCTGAGCCACCCCGAAGACCTGCGGGTCGCGGCCGACGCGATCCGCCTGACCCGAAAAATCGTCGCCTCCCCGGCCCTCGGCGCCTTCAAACCAGTGGAATACCTGCCGGGACCCAGCCTGCAGACCGAAGAGGAACTGCACCAGGCCGCCGCCCGCATCGGCACGACGATCTTCCACCCGGTGGGCACCTGTCGCATGGGCCAGGACGGCGACGCCGTGGTGGATGCGCAACTGCGCGTGCACGGCATCAAGGGCCTGCGCATCGCCGACGCCTCGATCATGCCGCGCATCATTTCGGGAAACACTTGCTCGCCGACGTTGATGATCGCCGAGAAGGCAGCGCGGATGATCCTCGAACCCATCACCGTCAGCATCACAAGCCAAAAGGAGCCGGCCACAGTCTGAAAAACATTGGAGATCCCTGTGGGAGCGAGCCTGCTCGCGATGACGGTGTATCAGCTAACGTTCATGTCGACCACCACACCGCTATCGCGAGCAGGCTCGCTCCCACAAGGAAAACATTTGGATCAAGAAAGTGTGTCACATCAGGAGACGCCCCCACCCGGCGTCGCAGTGGAACAACAAAAACAATCACTGTGAGGGATACCGCTATGTCTGAACATGTTCAGCCCCTGGAAGCCACGCGCAGCGCCGGCACCAGCCAGGAAACCCAGAAAGTCATCTTTGCCTCGTCCCTCGGGACGGTGTTCGAGTGGTACGACTTTTTCCTCTACGGCGCCCTTGCGGCGGTCATCAGCAAACAGTTCTTCGCCGGAGTGAATGACACCACGGCGTTCATTTTCGCGCTGATGGCCTTCGCCGCCGGCTTCATCGTGCGGCCGTTCGGTGCGCTGGTGTTCGGGCGGCTGGGGGACATGATCGGGCGCAAATACACCTTCCTCGCGACCATCGTCCTCATGGGCCTGGCCACGTTCTGCGTCGGCCTGCTCCCCAACTACGCCAGCATCGGCATCGCCGCGCCGGTCATCCTGGTGGTGCTGCGTATGCTCCAGGGCCTGGCCCTGGGTGGTGAATACGGCGGCGCGGCGACCTATGTCGCCGAGCATGCGCCGATGGGCAAGCGTGGGTTCCACACCAGCTGGATTCAGTCCACCGCAACATTGGGGCTGTTGCTGTCGCTGCTGGTGGTACTGGGTTGCCGCTACTTCACCGGCGATCAGTTCGAAGTCTGGGGCTGGCGCATTCCGTTCCTGCTGTCGATCCTGCTGCTGGGCATTTCCACCTGGATCCGCCTGAGCCTGCACGAGTCGCCGGCCTTCCTGAAAATGAAAGAAGAAGGCAAGTGCTGCAAGGCGCCGATTCGCGAATCGTTCGGCAAATGGGAAAACCTGAAAGTGGTGCTGATCGCCCTGTTCAGTATCAACGCCGGGCAAGCGGTCACCTTCTATGCAGCGCAATTCTACGTGCTGTTTTTCCTTACCCAGTTCCTCAAGATGGACCCGGCCCTCGCCAACAGCCTGCTGATCGTCAGCGTGGTGATCGGCGCGCCGTTCTTTATCTTCTTTGGCTGGCTGTCGGACAAGGTCGGGCGCAAACCGGTGCTGATGATCGGCCTGCTGTTGGCGACGGCGCTGTACTTCCCGATCTTCAAGACGCTCGCCCATTACGCCAACCCCGCCATCGACCTGGCGAGCCGTCAGGCGCCGATCACGGTAGTCGCCGACCCGGCCACGTGTACCTTCCAGTTCGACCCGGTGGGCAAGGCCCGTTTCGACAGCCCTTGCGACAAGGTCAAGACCTTCCTGGTCAAGCAAGGCCTGCCCTACAGCAGCGTCGCGGCACCGGCCGGCAGCACCGTGCAGGTCAGCGTCGGAGACGTGAAGCTCGAAGGTTACGACGAAGCCGCCCTGCGTGGCGCGGTGACCCTGGCCGGCTACCCGCAACAAGCCGACGCCCAACAGATCAATCGGCCGATGATCGTGGCCCTGATCGTCGCGCTGATCATCATTTCGGCGATGTGCTACGGCCCGTTGGCGGCCCTGATGGTCGAACTGTTCCCAACCCGGATCCGCTATACGTCCATGTCCTTGCCCTACCACATCGGCAATGGCTGGTTCGGCGGTTTCCTGCCCACGGTGTCGTTCGCCCTAGTGGTTTATACCGGGGACATTTTCTACGGGCTGTGGTACCCGGTCGTGATTACGGGGGTGAGCCTGGTAGTGGGGATGATCTGTCTGCGGGAAACGCGCAACGTGGACCTGGACACCAACTGAGCACTCATTGGACCCTTTGTGCCGAGGGGATCCATCCCCTCGCCACGGATGCTGTCGTCAGCTCAGTGTACCGAGTGGCTCTTGACCGTGCTCTCCACCAGATCCAGCATCTGCCCCAGCGCCCATGGCTTGGCGATGAACGAGGCCTGGTGCTTGATCCCGGCGCTTTCCGGGGTTTCGAAGCCCGACATGATCAGCAGCGGTATCTGCGGCCAACGATCCCCGGTCAGGTTGGCCAGGTCGGCCCCGTCCATTTCGCCGGGCATGGTGATGTCGGTGAGTAACAGGTCCACGTAATCGGCGCTTTCCTCCAGAAATGTCAGCGCCGAATCGGCGCTTTCCCTGGGCTCGACGACAAATCCTTCGTCCTCCAGGATCTCGCAGAGGAATTCCAGGATGGTCGGATCATCCTCGACGACGAGAATCAAACGTGTGCTCGCCTGTCCGTTGCCCTTCGGCATCGAATTCATGAAGTGACTCTCCTTGATTCCATTAACATGCTTTGCGGTTTGAGCCGCTCTGAAAGTTATGAGCGATGCCCTTGCGATAAATTCATTCTGCTTGCCCATCCAGTCGCCGGGCTGTCTTGCCAAGGGGGTCGTTGCAACGCAGCGCAATGTTTTATCTGTATATCCATACAGATAAAGCTTGCCCCGTCGCCAATCCCTGACCATGCTAGCGCCCCATGAAACCTGCTTAGGAAGAGGCGCGATGCGGCTGTACCTGTGTGAAAAACCGTCCCAGGCCAAGGACATCGCCGCGGTGCTGGGCGCCACCCGGCGCGGCGATGGCTGCTGGCTGGGCGCGAACGTCACGGTGACCTGGTGCATCGGCCATCTATTGGAGACCGCGCCGCCCGACGCCTACGATGCCCGCTACAAGCGCTGGGTGCTGGCCGACCTGCCCATCGTGCCGGCGCAATGGAAGATGACCGTCAAGCCGAAAACCGCCAGCCAGTACAAAGCGGTCAAGCGCCTGTTGGGTGAAGCAAAGGAACTGGTCATCGCCACCGATGCCGACCGCGAGGGCGAAATGATCGCTCGGGAGCTGGTGGAGCATTGCCGCTATCGCGGACCTATCCAGCGCCTCTGGCTATCGGCCCTGGACGAAGCCTCGATCCGCAAGGCCCTCGCCGCCCTCAGGCCGGGAGCGGAAACCTTCAACCTGTATCACTCGGCACTGGGTCGCTCCCGGGCCGACTGGCTGATCGGCATGAACATGAGCCGCCTGTTCACGCTGCTGGGGCGCCAGTCCGGTTATCAAGGCGTCCTGCCGGTGGGCCGCGTGCAGACACCGACCCTGCGACTGGTGGTGGATCGCGACCGCAGCATCGCCAACTTCGTACCGGTCGCCTACTGGGCCATCGACGTGCAACTGAGCCATGCCGGTACGGCGTTTGCCGCCCAGTGGCGCGCCGACCCGGATGCCTGCGACGATCAGGAGCGCTGCCTGAACCAGGCCCTGGCGCGCAATGCTGCCCAGGCCATGGGCAACGCCGCGACCGCGCGGGTGACCAAGGTTCGCACCGAACGCCTGCGCGAGGCCCCGCCGCTGCCGTTCGACCTCGGCACCTTGCAGGAAGTCTGCTCGAAGAAACTTGGACTCGGCGCCCAGGAAACCCTGGACATCGCCCAATCGCTCTACGAGACCTACAAGCTCATCACCTATCCCCGCAGCGATTGCGGTTTCCTGCCCTTGAGCCAGCACAGCGAAGCACCCGCGATCCTGGCCGCCCTCGCCCAGGCCGACCCGGCCCTTGCCCCGCTGCACGATCACCTGCAGCCGCAGCGCAAGTCCCGGGCCTGGAACGACGCCAAGGTCAGCGCACACCACGGAATCATTCCCACGGCGGCGGCGAAGAACCTCGACAAGCTCGCCGCAAAGCAACGGGCCGTCTATACGCTCATTCGCGCACGTTACCTGGCGCAATTCCTGCCCAATCATGAATACGACCGGACCCAGGCCGACTTCGATTGCGCTGGGCAAGACCTGCGCGCGGTGGGCAAGCAGATCGTCGAACTCGGCTGGAAACGCGCCCTGCCCGAAGCATTGGCGCCCGCACGAGGTCGCGAAGCCCCCACGCCGCAAACCTTGCCGCCACTGGCCGAGGGCCGCGATTGCAAGGTCGACGCGGTGACGCCAAAGGACCTGTGGACCCAGCCGCCCAAGCCCTTCACCGAAGGCGACCTGATCAAGGCGATGAAAAACGTCGCCAAGCTGGTGGAGGATCCGCTGCTCAAACAGAAGCTCAAGGACACCACCGGCATCGGCACCGAGGCGACCCGTGCATCGATCATCCAGGGCCTGCTCGACCGTGGTTACCTGGTGAAAAACGGCAAGGCCTTGTCGGCTACCCCAGCCGCCTTCAGCCTGATCGACGCCGTGCCTCGGGCGATCGCTGACCCCGGCACCACCGCCATCTGGGAACAGGCGCTGGACATGGTGCAAAGCGGCGAGATGAGCCTAGAGGAATTCGTCACCCGGCAGGCCGCCTGGATGAGCAAGCACGTCGCCCGCTGCCAGGGGATGAGCTTGACCATCAGCGGCCCGGCCAGCCCCGCCGGGCGAGGCGCCACGCCGTGGAAGAACAAGCGCAAGCCGGCCAAGCGCAAGGCTGGGGGCGCGCCGCGCAAAACCAAGGCCAAGGCCACCTGACTGTCAGATGAGATCCCTTGCCACAGGTAATGACTCGCGGCCTTTTTTCATACCCAAACCATTTTGTCCGACAATATGTAGTGACCGAAAATAATCACTACAAAACCGTTGACGCCTCCGATTTGCCCTTGCATGATGCAGACGTCTCCCCGATCGGGAGTACAGGCAAATGTTTGAGCAAGCTCGTCTGACCGCCGAGCTGTTTTTTTGGATAAGGGACTGCCCACAAGGCAGATTGAAGGTGCTGACCTGGCATGACCGTCCGGTGACAAGGACGAGAAACGCTGGCGAATCAATCCTCATGACGCATGGGCTCGACCCTCGAAAGTCGACACTGGCCTGAAGATTCTTCGCTGTTTCTCTTCGTTGTAGCGCATTTGCGTAGCAGCCCTTCGATTAACACTACACAACCGATGCACGACCCCGCAGAAGTCCGGCGGACGAATGCTGACGGCCTGATTTCGGTATCAGGCAGGCACTTACCGAACAGCGAAGTTTTGCGAACCACCAGACAGATCAACCAAATGGTCAAGGGGCTTACACATGAATCTGAATAATCAACCATCTATTGATGAACTGGCTCGCATGTTCGCAGCACACAAGGACAGCCTGGACAGCCATATCCTGTGGATCAGCAAGACCGGCCAGGTCCATATGGACTGCCTCTCGCCTTTCACCCAGGAAGACGAATTCGAGAAGAGCCAGGCAGACTTGTGTGCGCGGCTGAAGATGTACCGCCGTGGCCAAGGCTACGTGGGCAAGAAGGCCGCAGCCGACAAGGACTTCATGGGCCGCGTGCTGCAAACGCTGACCCAAACCTGGCAATCGGTGCAGGACACTGCCGAGGTCCGGGTCGTCGACCGCCTCTGCTGATATCACACATAAAAAAGGGCCCGCTCCTGACTCAGGAGCGGGCCCTTTTTTTGGCCCCGAGGGTCTGTATGAAATGTGTTCGCGCGAAGGCCAGACAAGGCGAAACGGGGCGAGGAAGCGCAGTGTACTGGAGTACATGAGCATTCCGAGCCCCGTTTCAACGCAGTATGGGTGAGTGCGGATACATTTCGTACAGAGCCTTAGAACACCGACCAGCCAATCCTTTGGCTGAGCAATTCCAGCGCCGCCATGCCGGCCAGCGAGTTGCCAGCCGCGTTGAGCTCCGGCGACCAGACGCACACGGTGAACTGTCCTGGCACCACCGCGACGATCCCGCCGCCGACGCCGCTCTTGCCCGGCAGGCCGACACGGTAGGCGAAATTGCCCGCCTCGTCGTACAGGCCGCTGGTGGCCATGATGGAATTGACTTGCTGGGTCTGGCGAGCGCTGAGAATCTGCTCGCCGCTGTGCTTGCAGAAACCGTCGTTGGCCAGGAAGCAGAACGCCCGGGCCAGGTCGATGCAGTTCATTCGCAGCGCGCAGTGGCTGAAATAACTGCGCAGCACCGCTTCCACGTCGTTATGGAAGTTGCCGAACGATTGCATCAGGTAGGCCATCGCCGCGTTGCGGGCACGGTGCTGGTACTCCGACTCGGCGACCTTGCCGTCGACCAGTATCTGGGGGTTACCCGACAGCCGCCGTACAAAATCACGCATCGACAGCGCCGGAGCGGCGAAGCGTGACTGGTTGATGTCACAGATTACCAACGCGCCGGCGTTGATGAACGGGTTGCGCGGACGGCCGCGTTCGAACTCCAGTTGCACCAGGGAGTTGAAGGGCTGGCCGGAGGGCTCATGGCCCAAGCGTTCCCAGATGGCCTCCCCGGAATGCTCGATGGCCTGAACCAGGCTGAATACCTTGGAGATACTCTGCACCGAGAACGCTGTCTCGGCGTCGCCCGCGCAATATATCTCGCCATCATTGCTGTACACGGCAATGCCCAACTGATTGGCCGCCACGGTGCCGAGGGCGGGGATGTAGTCGGCCACCTTGCCCTGGCCGATCAGGGGACGAACCGTATCGAGGATCTCGTTCAACAGTGCTTGCATGTGCGCAGGGGTCCGATCATTCCCCATTCGAGTGCGGGGATACAGACGCTAGACGCCGACGGGGAGGTTCAGAGCACACTGGCTCGATCCAAAAAACGTGGCGAGGGAGCTTACTCCCGCTGGTCTGTGCTACAGCCCCATTGCTGGTCGCCGCAACCGGACAGACCGAGCGATGGAATGAGGGGCCGCTGCGCGGCCCAGCGGGGGCAAGCCTCCTCGCCACAAAAACAGCGTCCGGCCATGACTTTCTAAAAGTTGCGGGGGCGCTAGTCGCAAGATCCAACGGTCTATAGTCAAGGATCAACCGGCAGGAGGTAAACGATGCGCCAGATCATGCAAAAAGAACCCTGGTGGGCCGCGCCGCCCCAGCCTGGGCAGGATGAAAACGAACTGGAATGGGGCTGGCTGGTGATCTACAGCGAAGGCGAGCCGCGCTTCGAATTTATCAAGGAGCGTCCCACGGACGAACAGATCCGCCATCGCAAGGGCTGTCGCGTCACTCTGGGGTCTGACTAGGGAACAGACACCGGTCATGGAACAATGGCGCGCAGTTCCACCGGCCGATCGGCAAGGTCCGCTTCCACCAGGTTGCCATCGATTTCCCCGGCCAGGTAATACACCGCAGCCATCACCCCGCTGAGGGGATGCTTGAGAGATTTGAACCAGGCTTCGTCGAACGCGGCACTCAGGCTCTTGCGGATGTGCCCTTCCATTTCTTCCCGTTCGCCCTCGTGGATCATCGCTCGGATGCCCGCCACGCCCACTGAAATCAGCGCCCCGGCCGCCTTTCCGGCCATGGCCGCCGCCGCACCGGCCGCCCCTCGGGTGGCGAATTGGGCCTCGATCTTTTCGCTGGTGCGTTGCGCCACCGTGGCGATCACCGCGTCCGACGGACCTGAACCGGTGTCTGCCGCCTTGTCGACATGATCGATCAACGCCGCGTAGGCCGGCAGTGTATTGAGCGGTTCGGTGTGGACCATTTCGTACAACGACGCATTGCGTGCCGCTGGCGGGCCCAGGTTGATGGCCGTGATGCTGTGCAGACGCCGGTTCATCACTTCGGGTGGGATGCGATGTCGCTGGGCGATCACCTGGATCTGCTGATTGAGCAGGCGCAAGTAATAACCCGTCGCATTGGCCCTGATTGCCTCGGGATCGATTTCCACCGCCACGGGTTCCAACACCTGCTCGCGATATTGCGCCTGCAAGTACACCGACAGCCGCTTGGCCGCCGAATCCGCCTCGCCCTCGGCGCTGGCCGAATACCAGCTGACTTTCAGGGCCAGCCATTCCTGGGTCCAGTAACTGCTGAACCAGGGGATGAACTCGGCCTCCGTGCGCTCGTAGACCAGCACCCGCCAATGCTCCATTGAGCCACGCGCATACAGCTGAGCCTGTTCAAGGGCGCTTTTCGACGCGACGATGATTTGTCGGTCAACCTGTCGCCACGTGTCCTGGGCAATCGCGACCGTGGCCACCGGCTGGCCGCGCTGAGACGTGGCGCACCCCGCCAGAACGAGCATCACGACCAGCATCAGCGAACGCAGCACCATTGCGCCACCCGGGCACCAAGGGTTCCAGGGATTTGAGTATAGGCGTTGGAATCGGGTCGGTTTCCGTGGAGAGGGTCGCAGCAGTTAGAACCGAGTGAAATGCGCGAACTGCCAGTCCTGCGCTGGGTCGTCCGCTGATGGATTGGGGCTGGCGCCACTCGGTGTCCAGTCAGTGCGCTGCCCGGCCAGTGTGCCTAGGTAAGGCCTGGCGATTTCCAGCACGCGCTCGTGATCCATCTGTTCGGGCTCGACGATGCCTCGGTCCGGATGCTCGACCGCCCAGACAACCCCCGACAGCACACCCGCCGCTACTTGCAGGCTGGTGGCGTTGTTGAACGGCACCAGCGCGCGGGCTTCGTCGATACTCAACAGCGAGCCGAACCAGTAGGCGTTAAGCTCATGTCCCATGAACAAAACGCCCAAGGCGTCTATGCCGCCGCTGTCGATTTCACCGTTGAGGATGCGCTGCCGGGTTTGTGCCTGCCAGCCTCGGCCGATCAGTTCGTGCACCGACAGCAAGGCATCGTTGCAGGGATGGTAGGCGTAATGAAGGGTGGGTCGATAAAGCAACTTGCGCTGATCCTTCAAGGTCAGCAGGTCGGCTGTCGAAGCGGTCTCATGGTGGGTGATCAGCATCCCCAGGCATGGGCCGCCCAGGGGCGTCCAGGTCTTTACCAGCACGCTGGCGCTCGGTCGCTCCAGATAGATCGCGTTCCGACTACCGAAACGGTGCCGCCGCGCGGATGGCGGCCAGACACGCTCATGGCTGCCCCAACCCAGCTCCGCTGGCTGGGTGCCCTCACTGATAAAGCCGTGGACCGACCAGGTGTTGACGAACTCATCGTCTTCCTTGAGACGCTGGGACCGTTGCGTATCGCGTTCGGCGAAATGAATGACCTTGATGCCCGTTTCCATGCATAACCGGGCCCAATCGACGCCCTGGCGATCCTCGGGCAGCGGATGGTTCAGCTGCATGGCCAATTCCACCAGGCCGGCCTTGAGCAGGTGGGTAATCAAGCCTGGGTTTGCCCCGTGGGCAATGATCGCCGTCGGGCCCCTGCCCAGTTTTTTGCGCAAATTCAGGGCTTGATAGCGCAACGCGTAATTGGTGCGCAACGCGTGGTCCAACTGCGGATCGGTGTAGCCCCCCGCCCATGGCTCGACGCAGGTGTCCAGGTAAAAAGCGCCTTTGTCGAAGGCATACGCAATGACTGCCAGGGAGCTGACTTCCACTGACAGGTTGACGATGAAGTCACCCGGCTCGACGAAGCGATCCAGGATTTGCGCGAAATCCGGCTCGGTCAATGCTTCGCGGACGAAATGGATGCCCCGCTCCTTGAACCAGATGTTCTGCTCGATGACCGGTGCGATAACAGTGATCTGCCGGACCTCGATGTGCTCCTGCCCCAGCAGCAAGGGCAAGGTGGCCCGGGCGATGGAGCCGAAGCCGATGAAGACCAGATGGCCGGTGAACGGGACCTGATGTTTCATGTGCTGCTTCCTTGAAGACGGTGTATTTCCCATGAAATAACCGAACGACGACCGAAGCTACTGTCAATGTTGACAGGTGCGGCGCGGCTCGACCCGCGCCGCGCCCTGTGTTCGCCTATGAAGTCCCCAGTCCACCGGACAGGTCCGCGCCTGAATGCACACGTCCGTTGGCCGGCTCGACGCCGGGTTCATCACGATGCTCGGTGGTCTTGCTTACCGTGTCACGCACCGTTTCATACCCCTCGCGCGCCTTTTGCTTGGCTTTGTCGGCCAGGTCGGCACTGGTCTTGCCCATCACTCGCTGTTCGGTGGTGGTACTGGGCAAGGCCGCTCCCAACATCGCGCCCAAGGCTATACCCGCCGCCGCCATCATCAACGGCTGCTCCTTGAGCAAGCGGCTGAACTGATCGCCCAGGTCGTGGGAGCCCTGGGTCATGCGCTCACCCGTTTCATGGGCGCTGCGCCGGGCTTGACGGGCACCGGAGCCCAAACCTTCGGCCAGATGCGAGGCCTTGTCCTTGAGATGGTGGAAACCCTCACGCAAGGAGTCGGTGGTGTCGTGCAGATGGTTCCGGGCACTGCCCACGCCACTGACGAGCCCCTCGGTCCAGCCGCCGGTGTCCTGGTCGGGTCCGACGCGATAGCCAACCCGAGGCGGGTGGTTCTGGCCGAGCATCAGCCAGCACAATCCAACCGTGGTCAGTACCGTCGGCACGGGGTTGTTGCGTACTGTGGTGCCCAGGTTGCCGAAGAACTCCGCGCCGTTGCCCTTCACCAGGCCCAAGGCTTGGTCGAGCATCTGGCCCGGGGTGAATTTGCTGCCCAGGGCATCGACGATATGGCTGATATGGGCACGCTGCTCGTCGATCTCGCGCTCGATGGCCTCCGGGCTCTTTTCCGATTCTGTTTTGAATTCATCCTTCATGAGGCTTTCCTCCGCAGGGCTTCCTGGTCTTTGTTCAAGGCGTCGAGCGTTCGGTCAGGCTTGAAATGGGACGGTTCGAATTGCTTCTTGCCGGACTGCACCATGACGAAACCGATGATCATCACCACGACGCCAACAATCAGCGCGGCCAACCAGGGCGCCATCATCGTGCTCAGGCCATACACCACGGCCATCAGCAAGATGATGAAGCCGGCCATCAGCACCATTGCGCCGCCCGCCACACCGGCGATACCGGCTTTCAAGGTGTTGAGGCTGGCCTGGAATTCCGCCTTGGCCAGGGCCAGTTCCTTGGTGAACAGTGAGGGCACCTCGTGGGTCAACTGCCGGAGCAGGCCCATGACCGAGGCATCGCTTTCGGGCGCCGGGGCCCCTGCGGGACGCTGGATATCCGGGTCTGGTCGATTCATCACAATTCTCCTCTGGTATTGGCCGAGCCCGGCAGCGAGCCGGTGGCTGAATCACTGGGATGGTCCTGCACGCTGGGTGAAGTCGGGGTAACGCCGGTGGCAAGGCCGCTGCTGCTTGTCGCGGCACCCGGACCGATAGGATCAGGTATCGGGTCGAAAGGCTGAGTGCCGGACCCTCCGGTCGGTGGCTCCGCCTGTTCGGCGGCAGGGTTGTCGACTTCGGTGGCGACCGGCGAGGTGCCGGCCTTGAGGAACCGCGACAGTCCGAAACCCACGGCAATACTGCCAGCGAGGAACAGGCCGGGGTTCTCTCGCGCCAGCCGCGAGCCATCGTGCAGCAGCTGCTCGGCGCTCTTGTTGCGCAGTTTGCTGGCCAGGCCGCTCATGTTATCGGCCATGTCCGCCAGGTAATGCGACAAGCCCAGCGTGTCGTTGGCTTCGAGTTCCGACATGGCCGACTTGGCGCTACGCGCCAATGCATCGATCTGGTCCGCCGCGGTATCGCGGTACTGGCCAAAATGCGCATCGGCCTGCTCTCGGGCGCTGCCGATGGCTTCGTTCACGTCATCCTTGATGTGGTTCAGGGGCTCTTCAGCTCGCCCCTGGCTTGCGGTGCCGCTTTGTCGCTCGGGGTTGTTGTCCGGGATAGTCATGTCTGTCCATCGCCTCCGTGATGAAAAACTCAACATCAGGCACTGCCTGGGCAGATGCCTGGATCAGTGCCTCTCAGAACAAGTGACGGGACGCATGGGAGCCGAGTTCCAACGAGTTTGAGGGTTGCACGCCGTGTGGTCGCCGACGCCGTTGGGTTGGGTTTCGTTAAAAAAAAAGGCATTGGTGCGTACACCAATGCCCGATCCAACCCTGGTCCAACAGACCAACCGACGCTCCTATCCAGCCTCAACCCAGCGCGGTATCCAGAAACATCATGACCGCGAACCCCATCATCAGCCCGAGGGTCGCTGGCGTTTCGTGGCCGTTGCGGTGGGTTTCGGGAATCACTTCATGGGACACCACAAAGATCATCGCACCCGCCGCCAGCCCCAGGCTTATGGGGTACGCCACGGCCACGCCAGAAGACATGCCCAGGCCGATCACCGCGCCCAGCGGCTCCATCAACCCTGAGCCGACCGCAATCAGTGCGGCGCGCAACGTGCTGATCCCGGTCACCCGCAGCGCCATGGCGATGGCGAGGCCTTCGGGAATGTCCTGGATCGCAATGGCGGTGGTCAAGGGCAAGCCGACCTTGAGGTCGCCGTTGGCGAAGCTCACGCCTATGGCCATGCCCTCAGGCAAGTTGTGCAAGGTGATCGCCAGGACAAACAACCAGACCCGGTTGATGCGCTTGGCCTCGGGGCCACGCCGGCCACTCAGCTCATGCTCATGGGGGACGAAACGGTCAAGGCCGACCATCAGCAAAACCCCCAGCCCAAGGCCGATCACGACCACAAGGGCGGCAAGCAATTGGTTGCCACATATGATTTGCGCCGCTTCAATGCCGGGCAGGATCAACGAAAAGGAGCTCGCCGCAAGCATCATGCCGGCCGCGAAACCCAACATGATGTCCTGGGTGCGCGATGAAATATCGCGCAGCACCACCGCCATCAGCGCCCCCAGGGCGGTGGCGGCGAAGCCGGAGGTTCCGCCCAGCGCTGCATAGCCCAGGTTCTGGCGGTCGGCGCCCACCAGCGCGTTATAGCCGCTATACAGCAACAGCACCGCGACCAGCGCCAATCCAAGCCAGAAGGTCACCCCCAGCAGCAGATTGTTTTGCACAGGATCAAGCCAGGTACGCCAGGGCGATCGAATCCGGGAGGTGGGCTGGTCCATCTAATGTCCTTGTCGATTAGCCGCGCGAAGCCCGCCCGTCCCCCATGATGGCGGGACGGGCGGGCGATATGTTCAGGCGAGAGGGCCCAAGCCCCCTCGCCGGTTTATTACAGTTTGTCACCTTGCATCCCCGAACCCAAGTCGGCGCCTGTCGTAGGATCGCTTTCAGGGTTGGACATCGTCCGCGCCTTCATGTCCATCAGCAGAGCTTCGTCTTTCTCACTCAACTGCACAGTGGCCATGCCATCTCCGCCATCGACCGCTGGCGTTGGGTTCTCGACGAATTCCCAATCGTCGCCCTGATTCCAAGGACCGCGCACCGAGGGTTCGCCCTGGGACATATTGAAGTACACATTGGTGAACTCCGGCATGCCAGGCAATTTCCCTTGTGGGAAGTTGGGCTGGATGGAATGGAGGGCTTTTTCGAAGGACAGCTGGTGGGCGATTTCACGGGTCATCAGGAAGCCCAGGGCTTCTTTTACACCCGGGTCATCAGTGACATTCATCAGCCGCTCATAAACGATTTTCGCCCGGGCTTCGGCGGCGATGTTCGAACGCATGTCCGCCGTGGGCTCACCGATGGTGTCGATGTAGGCCGCGGTCCAAGGCACACCGGCCGAGTTGGTCAGCGGCGAGCCTGCGCCATACAGCACGCTGGTGATGTGGGAATCGTTGCCGGCGCCGTTGATCTCGCGATACAGCTGGCCCTCTTGTTCGACACCTTCGGCCATCTTGCCCTTGGCGCCCTTGTTCAACATCACGATGATCGAGCCGATCACCTCCAGGTGGCTGAGCTCCTCGGTGGCGATGTCCATCAGCAGGTCCTTGCGGCCTGGATCATCTTCGGACAGGGCCTGGGTGAAATAACGGGACGCTGCGGCCAGTTCGCCTTGGGCGCCACCAAACTGTTCGAGCAACAGGTTAGCGAGTCCTGGATTGGGCTCGGCGACGCGCACGGTATATTGCAATCGTTTGTTATGAATGAACATGATTGAACTCCTCGGTCAGGACACAGTTCATGGGAAACCCTGCCGACGACAGGCCCATGAAAGTCAGAAGAAGTTAAACAGATAAAATTTATTTTTTATTCACGACATAAGACGAACGGTCACTGTGGTTATACAAAAACCAACCCGCCTTGAATAATGAATAATTAAGCGAAGCCGGGCATGACATGCCCGACTGTAAACACACTTTAATAAGCGGCTGGTACAGGCCTCATGCCAGCGACATGAGGCCCGTAGACCACGGGGCATTACGATTTACGACCGCCACCGTGGCTGTTTTCACCGCCTTTCTTGCCAGCTTCGGAGGCTTTTTCCCGATCATTTGCAAAGTTGCCGCCAGACGCCTGGCCACCTTTCTTGCCGGCTTCCGATGCCCGTTCAGGGTCATTGGCAAAATTGCCACCCGAGGCTTGTCCACCTTTGCGGCCCGCCTCTGCGGCACGTTCCGGATCGTTGGCAAAATTGCCACCCGACATGTGGCCACCCTTACGACCGGCCTCGGCTGCGCGTTCCGGATCGTTGGCGAAGTTGCCACCCGATGCTTGGCCGCCTTTCTTGCCGGCTTCCGATGCCTTTTCACGATCGTTAGCGAAATTGCCAGGGTTGTTATTACCTGTATTTGCCATTTCATTCACCTCGTTAGTTGCTATTTGCGAACCCCGTTGGCTCGTACTTATTCGGAAAACATGCCGCATCCAAGGTTTGAAGAAAGTGCTTCAAACGGCGACGAACGGTCAATGCTTAATTTATATACCGCTGCGCTTGGAATGAATTGAAATTCGCTATCACCCAAGCGGCGATCAATTAATGCCATCAAGATGCTCAACTTTATAGGAGCCACCTGCTCGCAAATGCGATGTCCCGGTCGATATGAATATCGAACTTTGAACTGCTTCGCGAACAGGTTCGCTCTCACAATGGCTTTACGCTGAACATCTAAATACAGTGCGTGTCTTTCCACGCTGTCCGCCAAGGGCCGAGTGGCGCCGGCACCCCATTGCACCGGTCTCGTCACCCTGGCCTCGCGCCGTTCCAGGAAGCCAAAACTCGCGGGCTGCCGGTGTTGTCTTGCACCACCGCACTGACCGGCTTGCGGTGTCCGGGTACCCTGTCGCCGATACCCGGATAAAGCGTTATTCAGGGCGAGATCGGGTCGCTGGCCGGGAACGTCTCTTCCAGCGCTTCATCCAGTTGATCGTTGGTAATGTCCCGTTCGCCAACTTTGCCACTGCGTTCGCAATGGCAATCCTGCGCCGGGCACGGCTCGCCGTTGGGGTGTTGTTCCGCGCAGGCCTGGCTGCAATAAGCCTCGCCGTCGTGATTGAACACCCGCTCGGGATCGACGTCGCAGTGACAGCCGGGGCAGCCACATTTCAATTCACTCATGCTCCTCCTCCTGCATTCGCGCTATCAGGATCCCACCAGCAACTGCACCTCAAGGTTCGCTGCCGCAACGCCATGCTTGGCGACATACACTTCATCAACCCAACCTTTGGTCAGGTTGCGATAAGTCTGGGTGCCCACGGCCGTGCCGCTGTCCCATTCAATGATGTCGCCGATGTCAACGTCGTTGGCGGGGCCCAGTTCGAGCACCGTGTGGCCATCCTCTTGCGCCACGTAGACGCCGACCCTGGCGCTTTGTCGATTGATGGCTCTTACCTCTCCGGTGGTCTGCTTCATACCTGTCCTCTATCGTTTTGACGGCAGGTTGTGACGTGGCCGGAGCAACCGGCCGCGCCTTTCATGCAAGCTCCAACCTCAGCGCTTGGCTTCGGTATGCGGGTTGGCCGAACGCTCCAGGAATGCCTGGGTGATTTCCGGCAAATGCTCGCGCAGCCAATCGGCCATCGCGATTTCCTGGGGCAGGATCTGCTCGCAAGCCCTTTGGGTTTCCACGTCGCCGGCCACTTTCGCCGCTTCGATCAGCACCGTGTAGGAAGCAATCTCGAGGTTTTCGAAAACGTAGCCACTCATGGCACCCTTGACCACTTCGTCACTCATCGCCATGCCGCCCATGGCCTGACCGAACGCCATCAGCTTGCCGGCCATGTCCTTGAGCATCGAGGGGCTGCCGCCCAGGCGTTGGATGCACCCTTCGACCAACTTCTGCTGCCCGAGCGTCTCTTCGATGTGCTGTTCGATTCGGGCCTTGAGCACCGGATAATGTTCCAGGCGCTCGGCCTGGGCCTTGAGCATTTTCTCCGCTTGCTGTTCCATGGCGTGAGCATCGTTGAGCCAATCCAGCAGGTTCTCTTTAGGGGTTGCCATTGCGTTCTCCTTATTCAGTGTCATTGGCGCACTGCAGTGCGAAAGCTCTGAAATACCGCACATAGGGTGGATGTCCGCCGCGCCGGGAAAGTTTGAAGAAACAGCATCGGAGGGCGACGAAAGGCGTACCGCGGACCCGATGCTAACCTCTACGATTCAAGGCCAGCGGAGCACAGCAATGCCCGACGATCTTCACCGTGAACCCATCGAACAACTACAGGAATACCTGTCCGGGCGCCGTTTCCTGGTGCTGACGGGCGCGGGAATCAGCACCCCTTCCGGCATCCCCGACTACCGTGACAGCGACGGCGTTCGTCGGGGCCGGCAACCGATGATGTACCAGGAGTTTCTCGCCAAACCCGAGGCGCGAAGACGCTACTGGGCGCGGGCCATGCTGGGCTGGCCACGCCTGCGCCAAGCGCGCCCGAACCTGGCCCACGAGGCCCTTGCAGCGTTGCAGGCGGCGGAGCGCATCAGCGCGCTGATCACACAGAATGTCGACGCCCTGCACGACCGGGCCGGAAGCCGCCAGGTCATCGAGCTGCACGGCAGCTTGCATCGAGTGCTGTGCCTCGATTGCGGCCAGCGCAGCGAGCGGCAGCACATCCAGGCCTTGATGGAAACCGAGAATCCCTACCTGACCGGTGTCGACGCAGTGCAGGCGCCCGATGGCGACACGCTGCTGGACCCGGCGTTCGAGGCACGCTTCCAGGTTCCGCGTTGCCCCCATTGCGCGGGTGAACGCCTGAAACCGGATGTGGTTTTTTTCGGTGAAAACGTCGCCGCGCCCACCGCCGCTCGCGCCATGGAAGCCGTTGAACAAGCGGATGGATTGTTGGTGGTGGGGTCGTCATTGATGGCCTATTCGGCGTTTCGCCTGTGCCGGGCAATCAAGGACCAGGGCAAGCCGCTGCTGGCGATCAACCGGGGCAAGACCCGGGCCGATGAGTTGCTGGATTTGAAGGTTGAAATGCCGTGTGAGCAGCTATTGCCGCTGCTGACCTGAAGCTCGCTCCCACAGGTCCTGATCCTTGAACGTATCGAACAATGCCTGGGCCGCCGCCGACAGCTCGTAGCCCGGCTTGGTCAGGACGCCGATTGCTCGTTCTATGACTGGCTCGCCAAGGGTGATGCAGCGGGCGCCCAGCTCGTGCATCTGGCCGACGCACAGGGCCGGCACGGCGCTCACGCCCAGGCCGCTGGCAACCATCCGCCCGACCGTCGCCAGTTGGTGGCTCTCGAATTCCACGGGCAGTTTCATGCCTCGGGATTGCAGATGCTCCTCCAGCATCACCCGCACGGTAGAGGGCCGTTGCAAGGTGATGAACGGCTGTTCCAATAAAGTCTCCCACTGGAGTTCGTCGCGCTGGGCCAATGGCGAATCCAGCGGCACCACCGCGACGAAACGGTCCAGGTACAACGGCGTGAACACCAGCGACGAACCCTGCATCGGCTCGAACGCCACCCCCAGCTCCACGTGGCGATCGCGGACCATTTCCAGCACCTGTTCATTGATCACGTCGTTGACCGTGACGTTGACATTTGGGAACCGCGCGCGGAAGGTCTTGAGGATCGGCGGCAGCAGGTTGCCGGCGAAGGATGGCATCGCGGCCAAGGTCACACGGCCACGCTGCAAGGTGAAACGCTGGCGCATTTCGTCTTCGGCGTTATCCCAATCGGCCACCAGCCGGCGGGCCAGTGGCAGCAGTGATTCGCCTTCGGGGGTCAACGCGACGTTACGCGTATTGCGACTGAACAGACGGCCACCGAGGCCCTCTTCCAGCGCCTTGATCGTCAGGCTCAGGGCCGATTGAGAGAGGTGCAACCGCTCGCAAGCCACGGCGAAGCTCAGGCTTTGGGCGACGGCAAGGAAAGCGCGGATTTGCTTGAGGGTCATAGTCGCTAACGCTCCCAGCGGCGAGTGGTCAGTTTCGAGCTGCAAGCTTATGCCAGCCTTTATTGAGTTTTATCAATCAATGCAACGTAAAAATCAACTTAACAAATATATGACTTGGCGCAACACTGCATTCCATTGCGACCCCATTCAAGAATAAAAGAGGTGTCTATGGCAGGTTTCGACAAACGCGTGAGCTCTTACGAAGAGGCGCTGGACGGCTTGAAGGACGGCATGACCGTCATCGCCGGCGGCTTCGGTCTATGCGGCATTCCAGAGAACCTGATCGCCGAGATCAAGCGCAAGGGCACCCGCGACCTTACCGTGGTTTCCAACAACTGCGGCGTTGACGGTTTCGGCCTCGGCGTCCTGCTGGTGGACCGGCAGATTCGCAAGGTGGTGGCTTCCTACGTGGGCGAAAACGCCCTGTTCGAACAGCAATTGCTGAGCGGCGAAATCGAAGTCGTGCTCACCCCCCAAGGCACCCTCGCCGAAAAAATGCGTGCGGGCGGCGCAGGCATCCCGGCGTTCTTCACCGCCACCGGCGTCGGCACCCCCGTGGCCGAAGGTAAGGAAGTACGCGAGTTCCACGGTCGCCAGTACCTGATGGAAGAATCCATCACTGGCGACTTCGCCATCGTCAAAGGTTGGAAAGCCGACCATTTCGGCAATGTGATCTATCGCCACACCGCCCAGAACTTCAATCCCCTGGCCGCCACGGCGGGCAAGATCACCGTGGTGGAAGTCGAAGAAATCGTCGAGCCCGGCGAGCTGGACCCGGCACAGATCCATACCCCCGGCATCTACGTCGACCGGGTCATCTGCGGCACGTTTGAAAAGCGCATCGAACAGCGCACCGTGCGTAAGTGATCCCCTGCCCCCGGCCCGAATGAAGGAATGACACCATGGCACTTTCCCGCGAACAAATGGCTCAGCGCGTCGCCCGCGAAATGCAAGACGGCTATTACGTAAACCTCGGTATCGGCATCCCGACCTTGGTCGCCAACTACATCCCCGAAGGCATGGAAGTCATGTTGCAATCGGAAAATGGCCTGCTCGGCATGGGCGCGTTTCCCACCGAAGCAGAAGTCGACGCTGACATGATCAACGCCGGCAAACAAACCGTCACCGCGCGCATCGGCGCGTCGATCTTTTCGTCCGCCGAATCGTTCGCGATGATTCGCGGCGGCCACATCGACCTGACCGTGCTCGGCGCGTTCGAGGTGGACGTCGAAGGCAATATCGCCTCATGGATGATCCCCGGCAAGCTGGTCAAGGGCATGGGCGGCGCAATGGACCTGGTGGCCGGTGCCGAGAACATCATCGTCACCATGACCCACGCGTCCAAGGACGGTGAGTCGAAATTGCTGCCTCGCTGCAGCCTGCCGCTGACCGGCGCCGGGTGCATCAAGCGCGTGCTCACCGACCTGGCCTACCTGGAAATCCAGGACGGCGCCTTTATTCTCAAGGAACGCGCCCCGGGCGTCAGCGTCGAGGAAATCGTCGCCAAGACCGCCGGCAAACTGATCGTGCCGGACCACGTCCCTGAAATGCAGTTCGCTGCCCAGTGAGGAGAGATTCGATGCAAGAAGTCGTGATTGTCGCCGCTACCCGTACCGCCATCGGCAGTTTCCAGGGTTCGCTCGCTTCCATTCCCGCGCCGGAGCTCGGTGCCGCAGTGATTCGTCGGCTGCTGGAACAGACCGGTCTGGCTGGCGAACAGGTCGATGAAGTGATCCTCGGCCAAGTGCTGACCGCAGGCTCCGGGCAGAACCCGGCGCGCCAGGCGTCGATCCTCGCCGGCCTGCCCCACGCCGTGCCGGCGCTGACCTTGAACAAGGTTTGCGGCTCAGGCCTCAAAGCGCTGCACCTGGGCGCCCAGGCGATTCGCTGCGGCGATGCCGACGTGATCATCGCTGGCGGCATGGAAAACATGAGCCTGGCCCCCTATGTGTTGCCAGCCGCCCGCACCGGCTTGCGCATGGGCCACGCGAAAATGATCGACAGCATGATCACCGACGGTTTGTGGGACGCGTTCAACGATTACCACATGGGCATCACCGCCGAGAACCTGGTGGACAAGTACAGCATCAGCCGCGAGGCGCAAGATGCCTTCGCCGCCGCGTCCCAGCAGAAAGCCGTCGCCGCCATCGAAGGCGGCCGCTTCGCCGATGAGATCACGCCGATTCTGATTCCCCAGCGCAAGGGCGATCCGGTGGCCTTTGCCGTCGACGAACAACCGCGCGCCGGCACCACCGCCGAATCCCTGGGCAAGCTCAAGCCGGCGTTCAAGAAAGACGGCAGCGTCACGGCGGGCAATGCGTCCTCGCTGAACGATGGCGCCGCCGCCGTGATCCTGATGAGCGCAGAAAAAGCCAAGGCGCTGGGTTTGCCGGTGCTGGCAAAGATCAGTGCCTACGCCAACGCCGGCGTCGACCCGGCGATCATGGGCATCGGCCCGGTCTCGGCCACTCGCCGTTGCCTGGACAAGGCCGGCTGGTCGCTTGACCAACTGGACCTGATCGAGGCCAACGAAGCCTTCGCCGCCCAGTCCTTGGCCGTCGCAAAGGAGCTGGAATGGGACATGGACAAGGTCAACGTCAACGGCGGCGCCATCGCATTGGGCCATCCAATCGGGGCTTCGGGCTGCCGAGTGCTGGTGACGCTGCTGCATGAAATGATCAAGCGCGACGCCAAGAAAGGCCTCGCGACACTCTGCATCGGCGGCGGCCAAGGCGTTGCCCTCGCGCTGGAACGGGCGTAACCGACAACAGGCACAACGGTGGCCGCGCGGACCCACGACATTCGCGCAGTCACCGGCACCACCACCGGCGCGACCTTGGTTGCGCCGGTTTTTTTATGCCTTGAGTTTGGGTTGTCCAATCTGGCCCCATCGCGAGCAAGCTCGTTCCCACAAGGGTGCTTTGGTATCCGCAGACGCACTGTTCACCCCAAATCCCCTGTGGGAGCGAGCTTGCTCGCGATGGCGGTGGGTCACGTGACGATGATCCGTCAGCCCCCCGCACCCAACCGGTCACGGCTGTTGGTCAGGTGCAGCCACATGGCCGCGCGGGCGGCGTCGGGGTCCTGGCGCTTGATGGCGTTGTAAATCGCTTCGTGCTCCAGGTTGGCAAATTGCGCAAGCCTGCCCAGGTCCGCCTGGCCACGTTCGGCCATGTTCACCCGCGTACGGGGAATCATCGCACTGCCCAAGTGCTGCATGATTTCGACAAAACAGGTGTTGTCCGTGGCTTCGGCGATCAACAGGTGGAAACGCCGGTCAGCCTCGACGCAGCTGTCATTGCTGCTGAGCAACCGCTGATAGTCATCCAAGGCCTCGCGCATCTGCTGCAACTGCCGTTCGCTGCGACGCTGGGCAGCCAACGCCGCGGCCTGGGTCTCAAGCCCCAAGCGCAATTCCAGGATTCCCCGAACGCCCGCCGCGGTATCGACGTTGAGCCTCAGCCCTTGCTCTCCCGTTTGTTCCAGCACGAAAGTGCCTATGCCGTGGCGTGTCTCCACCAGCCCCGAGGCCTGCAACTTGGAAATCGCCTCGCGCACCACCGTGCGGCTGACGCCATGCTCTTGCACGATGGCGCCCTCGGACGGCAACTTCTGCCCCGGCTTCAACTGCCCAAGCAAAATGCTCTGGCTCAACTTCGCCACCAAGTCATGGGCCAGGTTGTGGGCGCGCTTGCGCAGGGGCGCTTCAATGTCTTGCTGCATGTGCCAGGGTTCCTTGAAGACAGGCGTGTCGATCCTATCACTGGCAGGGTTGGATTTGTGCATCGGCGAGGCTTTTACTTGTATGACAACAGGCAGGATAGCCCTTTAAAACCGCATAAAGGGGGATGTATTCGACACCCGTTTCAAAACCGTTCAGATAGGGTAGAAGCGCCTTTAGTGGCTTACAAACCCACAAATACGGCATAAAAACCCTTCCCACCCAATCCAATCGTGCTCAAAAACTGCTTGTCAGACAAAAAAACCCACTTGTATGATGTCTATCAACATCGGCACCCGCACGATGCCCCGCATAAAAATAAAGAGTGGGAGAAAAATCAGTGAATACCTCCAGCCTCAGGGCGAATGCCGGCGCGGATCCGGTGCTGCAATCGGCTATATCCAAGGTCAAGCGCCACATCTTGCCGCTGTTCGTCATCATGTTCATCGTCAACTACATCGACCGGGTGAACATCGGCTTCGTCCGCTCCCATATGGAGCATGACCTGGGCATCGGTGCAGCCGCCTACGGTTTTGGCGCCGGCCTGTTTTTCATCGGCTACGCGCTGTTCGAAGTCCCTTCCAACATCTTGTTGCAACGCATCGGCGCCCGAATCTGGCTGACGCGCATCATGCTTACCTGGGGCCTGGTGGCGGCAGGCATGGCCTTCATTCAGAACGAAACCCACTTCTACATCCTGCGTTTCCTGCTGGGCGTGGCCGAGGCTGGCTTCTTCCCTGGCGTGATTTACTACTTCACCCGTTGGTTGCCCGGAGTCGAACGCGGCAAAGCCATCGCCATCTTTCTCAGCGGCTCGGCGATCGCTTCGCTGATTTCCGGCCCATTGTCAGGATTGCTCCTGCAGATCAACGGCCTGGGCATGCACGGTTGGCAGTGGATGTACTTTATCGAAGGGATGTTTTCCGTCGGCCTGTGCTTCTTCGTCTGGTTCTGGCTCGACTCCAAGCCCCACGACGCCAAGTGGCTGGACCGTGCTGAACAGGACGCGCTGGTCAAGGCCATCGATGATGAACAGGCAGCCCGTGAAGCCGCGACGCCGATCAAGCTGTCCATCGGGCAACTGCTCAAGGATCGCCAGATCATTCTGTTCTGCGTGATTTATTTCTTCATTCAATTGACGATCTATGCCGCCACCTTCTGGCTGCCGAGCATCATCAAGAAGATGGGCGAGCTCAGCGACGTTCAGGTCGGGCTGTTCAATTCGATTCCCTGGTTGCTGTCGATTGTCGGCATGTACGCCTTCGCCTCGCTGTCGGCCAAATGGAAGTTCCAACAGGCCTGGGTCGCTGCGGCCCTGCTGATCGCCGCGGCGGGGATGTTCATGTCCACCACCGGCGGGCCCATCTTCGCCTTCGTCGCGATCTGCTTCGCGGCCCTGGGTTTCAAATCGGCGTCTTCGCTGTTCTGGCCGATTCCCCAGGCCTACCTGGACGCACGCATTGCCGCCGGCGTGATCGCGTTGATCAACTCGGTGGGCAACCTCGGCGGCTTCGTCGCGCCGACCACCTTCGGCCTGCTGGAACAGCACACCGGCTCGATCCAGGGCGGTCTGTATGGCCTCGCCGCCACGTCGATCATTGCCGCGATCATCGTATTCGCCGCACGCAACACACCCAAGCAGAAATCCGCCACGACCTCTACCGACCCGGTTACCAGCCACGCCTGACCACAACAATAATTCAAGGATACGTACACGATGACTACGCCAGACACCAGCAAAGCCCCGATCATCACCAGCATGCAGGTCGTGCCCGTGGCCGGCCACGACGGCATGCTACTGAACCTCAGCGGCGCCCATGGCCCGTTCTTCACCCGCAACATCGTCATCCTCAAGGACAATGCCGGGCACACCGGCGTGGGCGAGGTGCCCGGTGGCGAACGCATTCGCCAGACGTTGGAAGATGCGCGCTCGCTGGTAGTCGGCAGCCCCATCGGCACCTACCAGAAAATCCTCAACAGCGTGCGCCAGGCCTTTGCCGACCGCGACGCCGGTGGCCGTGGCCTGCAAACGTTCGACTTGCGCATCACCATCCACGCCGTCACTGGCCTGGAAGCCGCATTGCTGGATCTGCTCGGCCAGCATCTGGATGTCCCGGTCGCGGCCCTCCTCGGCGAAGGCCAGCAGCGCGACGAAGTGAAGATGCTTGGCTATCTGTTCTATGTCGGTGATCGGCAACAGACCGACCTGCCCTACCGCAGCGAACCGGACGCCGATAACGACTGGTTCCGCGTGCGTCACGAGAAAGCCCTCGATGCCGAAGCGGTGGTGCGCCTGGCCGAAGCGGCCCATGCGCACTACGGTTTCCAGGACTTCAAACTCAAGGGCGGCGTGCTCAAGGGCGACGAGGAAATCGAAGCCGTGACCGCATTGGCCGAGCGTTTTCCCCAGGCGCGCATCACCTTGGACCCGAACGGCGCCTGGTCACTCAAGGAAGCGATCCGCTTGTGCCGTGATCAGCACAAGGTGCTGGCGTACGCCGAGGACCCTTGCGGAGCGGAGAATGGCTATTCGGGCCGCGAGGTGATGGCCGAGTTCCGTCGGGCCACCGGCCTCAAGACCGCCACCAACATGATTGCCACCGACTGGCGCGAGATGGGCCACGCCATTACCTTGCAATCGGTGGACATCCCCCTCGCCGACCCGCACTTCTGGACCATGCAGGGTTCCGTACGGGTCGCGCAGATGTGCAATGAGTGGGGCCTGACCTGGGGCTCACATTCCAATAACCACTTCGATATTTCCCTGGCAATGTTCACCCACGTGGCAGCCGCCGCACCGGGCGACATCACTGCCATCGACACCCACTGGATCTGGCAGGACGGCCAACGCCTGACCAAGGCGCCTTTGCAGATCAAGGGGGGTTGCGTGCAGGTGCCGAAAAAACCTGGGCTGGGGATCGAACTGGACATGGACCAGTTGGCCAAGGCTCACGAGCTGTACAAAGGCATGGGGCTTGGGGCGCGGGACGATTCGGTGGCGATGCAGTACCTGATCCCGGGCTGGACGTTCAACAACAAGCAGCCGTGCCTGGTTCGCTGAGACGCTAAGAACTTTTAGCTCGGCACCGTAATGTGGGAGCGAGCTTGCTCGCTCCCACATTCGATCTGAATCCGGGGCTAACCCTCCGGCCGCAGGATCAGCACCGCCAGCGGCGGCAGGTTCAGTTCCAGCGAAAGCGCCTGGCCATGGCTGGGGATTGCCTCGGTCGAGGCACCGCCGCCGTTGCCATAGTTGGAACCGGCGTAGGTGTCGGCATCGCTATTGAGCAACTCCACCCAACGACCACCAAACGGCACGCCCACCCGATACGCCTCGCGCGGCACCGGTGTGAAGTTGGCGACCACCAGCACTGGCCGACCGTCCTTGCTCCAGCGCAACCAAGCATAGACGCTGTTGAGCGCATCGTCGCCGATCAGCCACTGGAAGCCCTGGGGTGCGTCGTCCTGATCGTGCAGCGCCGGCTCTTCGCGATAGAGTCGATTCAGATCGCTGACCAGCCTTTGCACGCCGCGGTGCTCCGGGTACTGCAACAGGTACCAATCCAGTTGCTGGTCATGATTCCATTCGCGCCATTGGCCGAACTCGCAACCCATGAACAGCAGCTTCTTGCCGGGATGGCCCCACATGAAACTCAGATAAGCCCGCAGGTTGGCGAATTTCTGCCAGCGGTCACCGGGCATCTTGTCGATCAGCGAACGCTTGCCATGGACCACTTCGTCGTGGGAAATCGGCAGAACGAAACGCTCGGACCAGGCGTACACCAGGCCAAAACTCAACTCGTTGTGATGATGGGCGCGGTACACCGGATCCTGCTGGATGTAATGCAGCGAATCGTGCATCCAACCCATGTTCCACTTGTAGGCGAAACCCAAACCGCCCTGCTGCGTGCTCTGGCTGACGCCAGGCCAGGCGGTGGACTCTTCGGCGATGACCAGCGCACCAGGCGTTTCCAGGGCGATCACGTCGTTGAGATGCCGCAGGAAATCGATGGCTTCCAGGTTCTCCCGTCCGCCATGGCGGTTAGGCACCCATTCGCCGGCCTTGCGCGAATAGTCGCGATACAACATCGAGGCCACGGCGTCCACCCGCAGGCCGTCGACGTGGAAATGCTTGAGCCAATGCAACGCCGACGCCAGCATGAAGCCGTGGACTTCGGTGCGGCCCAGGTTGTAGATGAGCGTGTCCCAATCCTGATGGAAGCCTTCCAGCGGGTTGCCGTACTCGTACAGCGCCGTGCCGTCGAACTGGGCCAGGCCATGGGTATCGGTGGGAAAGTGCGCCGGGACCCAGTCCAGGATTACGCCAATGTCAGCCTTGTGGCAGGCGTTGACGAACGCGGCGAAATCATCGGGCGAACCAAAACGCGCCGTGGGGGCAAACTGCGAAAGGGGTTGATAGCCCCACGAACCACCGAACGGGTGCTCCATGATGGGCATCAGCTCGATATGGGTGAAGCCCAGGTCCTTGACGTAAGGGATCAACCGCTCAGCCAGCTCATGCCAGTTGTACTGCCGGGACACCTCCCCCGCCTCGTCGATCTCGCACTGCCAGGAACCGGCGTGCAACTCATAGATCGAAAGCGGCGCGCCCGGTAGTTGGCGTTCACGACGGCTCTGCATCCACTCGTCGTCGTGCCATTCGATCTTCAGGGGCGGGGCGACCTTGGACGCCGTATCAGGCGGCATCTGCGTGGCCAGGGCCACCGGGTCGGCCTTGAGCGGCAGGATGCCGTGGGCACCGAGGATTTCATATTTGTAGCCTTCGCCGGGACCCAGCCTCGGGATGAAGATTTCCCACACGCCAGACGGGTAACGAATGCGCATCGGGTGCCGGCGCCCGTCCCAGACGTTGAAATCCCCCACCACCGAGACCCGGCGCGCATTCGGCGCCCAGACGGCGAAGCGCACGCCATCGACGCCATCCACCGTTTTCAGTTGAGCACCGAGGCAGGCACTGAGGTCGCGGTGATTGCCCTCGGCAAACAGGTAGAGATCCATTTCCCCCAGCAGCGGTCCGAAGCTGTACGGGTCCTCGGCAACCTGCTCTCCACCGGCCCAACGGGTGCGCAGCAGGTACGGTTGGGCGCGGTCGAAATGGCCGACGAACAGGCCCGGGGTTTCGGTGATCTGCAACTCGCCCAGCTCTTCGCCGCCGTCACGGGCGAGCACATGCACACTCAACGCGCCGGGCAGATAGGCCCGGATGAATTGCCCTCCGGCGCCATCGCCATGAGGACCCAGGATCGAAAACGGGTCGTGGTGTTCGGCGCGCACCAGCGCGTCGATGTCGTGGGGGGCCGGCAGCAAAGACTCTTTGGCCTGCCCCTGTGATTCCTTGTTCGAGACGCTCATGATTCTCTCCACTAAATCGGTCCGGCTAAATCGGAAAAGGGTTCAAGCCCACTCAATAACCCGTACAGGCCGTGCAGCGGCACGGGCAGCCAGGCAGGGCGATTCTCGGCTTCATAAGCCACTTCATAGGCCGCCTTCTCCAGGCCGAACAACGCCAATGCGGCGTCCTCGCCTTCAGCATCCTTCCACTCATGGGCAAGACTAGCTGCCGCCAGCCGATATGCCTGGACAAATGCCTGGCGAGCCTCGGTCAGATAACGGTCGGCGACTCGCTTGCGCGCCGCATCGGCATCGGCCGTGCTGTCGACGGTGTGCAACTGGACCGCCATCGCCGCCGCGTAATCGAACGAGCGCAACACACCGCTGACGTCCTTGTACGGGCTGTGCTTGCCACGTCGTTCATGCAACGGCCGCGCCGGCTCCCCTTCGAAGTCGATCAGGTAGGCATCGCCCTTGATCACCAGCACCTGCCCCAAGTGCAGGTCGCCATGCACGCGGATGCGCAAGCCGCCAGCGGCCTTGCCGGCCAGCTCCTGGACGTGGGCCAGCACGGTTTTGCTGTGTTCCAGCAAGCGTGCGACCATCGCCTGGTCCGCTGGGTTCAATTGGTCCTGGTTCTGTTTGAGCAGACGCAAGGCATTTTCCACCTGAGCGGCCACGTCCTTGCCGATGGCCTGGGCCTCCTTGGCGCTGGTAGGCTGGGGCGCGAAGTCCGGATTGTCGGTGGGCTGGGCGAGCACCTGGTGCATCTCCCCGAGGCGCTGGCCGAGCATGCCGGCGAAATCCTTCAGTTCGCCCAAGGCGTTGTAATGCTGTTCCTGCTCCGACACGGCGTCGGCCAATTCGTCGCGCAACGCGCGTTCGAGATTGTTCTGGGTCCATTCCCATGCATCGCCCTGGTTGCTCAGGTAACCCTGGGCGATCATCAGCAAGGCATCTTCACCCTGGGCATCGCGGCGAATCACCGAACCCAGCAGCGGCGAAATATTGCTGAAGCCTGCCGCGGTCAGGTAAGCGCTCATCTCCAGTTCCGGGTGAACGCCGGACGCGACCTTGCGAATCAATTTGAGCACCAGGCTGCCACCTACCACCACCGAACTGTTGGACTGCTCGGCGGACAGGTAGCGTACCTCCGGCTCGGCGCCCAGGTTCAGCGCCGCCAGACCTTCGGTGGGTTCGAAGCGCAATTCACCGTCAGCGCACGGCAGCACCGAACCGGCCTGAATGCCCTGGAGCACCGCGCGAATGAAGTTTTCCAGGGTGAACGCATCGGTGATCAAGCCGACCTGGCGACCCCGACGAACCCGCGACAAGGCCAGTTGCTGGGGCAGCGCCGGGCCGACGTGCTCTTCGGCGAGGAGGCCAAATGGAAGTTGATAACGCAAGGTCTGGCCGGCGCTGGTGACGTCGATTTCGCTCAACAGCACAGGGTGTTGCGGATCGCCGAAGCGCACGCCATAAACGATGTCGACGTTCTCGATGGCGCTGTCCTTGCCGGCGAACCAGCGGCGCTTTTGCAGCCAGCTTGGCAGGATGCTCTGCTCCAACGTGGCGCGCGATGGCGCCTCGAGCAATTCTTCCAGGCGTTTTTTCAGCACCAGCGTGGTGAAATCCGGCAGGCTCTGGACCGGCTCCACATGCCAGCTCGGCATCTGGTTTTCCGCCGCCAGGGCGAACCAATAGAAACCGTACGGCGCCAGGGTCAGCAGGAAATTCAACTGGCCAATGGGCGGGAATGCATTGCCACCAAGCATTTCCACCGGGACCATGCCCGCATAGGCCGACAGATCCAGCTCGGCAGCCTGGGCACTGCGCGATACGTTGGCCACGCAAAGGATGATTTCGTGCTTGCCGTCCGGGCCGGTGTACTCACGGGTATACGCCAGGATCCGCCGGTTGCTCGGCGACAGCATTTTCAACGTGCCCCGGCCAAAGGCCTTGGATTGCTTGCGCACTGCGAGCATGCGACGGGTCCAGTTGAGCAGCGAATGAGGGTCGCCGGACTGGGTCTCGACGTTCACCGACAGATAGCCGTATTGCGGGTCCATGATCGGCGGCAACACCAGGCTCGCCGGGTCGGCGCGGGAGAAGCCGCCATTGCGGTCGATGGACCACTGCATCGGCGTGCGCACGCCATCGCGGTCGCCCAGGTAGATGTTGTCGCCCATGCCGATCTCATCGCCGTAATACAAGGTCGGCGTGCCAGGCATCGACAGCAACAGGCTGTTGAGCAACTCCACGCGGCGGCGGTCGCGCTCCATCAGGGGAGCCAGACGTCGACGAATGCCGAGGTTGATCCGCGCGCGACGGTCGGCGGCGTAGTAATTCCATAGGTAGTCGCGCTCCTTGTCGGTGACCATCTCCAGGGTCAGCTCATCATGGTTGCGCAGGAAAATCGCCCACTGGCAGTTGGCCGGAATCTCCGGCGTCTGGCGCAGGATGTCGGTGATGGGAAAGCGATCTTCCTGGGCCAACGCCATGTACATGCGCGGCATCAAAGGGAAGTGGAACGCCATGTGGCACTCGTCGCCATTGAGGCCTTGGGCATCGACGTCGCCAAAATAGAGCTGGGTGTCTTCCGGCCATTGGTTGGCCTCGGCGAGCAACATGCGGTCAGGGTAATTGGCGTCGATCTCGGCACGAATCAGCTTGAGGACGTCGTGGGTCTCGGGCAGGTTCTCGTTGTTGGTGCCGTCGCGCTCGATCAGGTAGGGGATCGCGTCCAGACGCAGGCCATCGATGCCCATGTCGAGCCAGTAGCGCATCACCGAGAGCACTGCCTTGATGACTTGCGGATTGTCGAAGTTGAGGTCCGGCTGGTGCGAGTAGAAACGGTGCCAGAAGTACTGGCCGGCGACCGGGTCCCAGGTCCAGTTGGACTTCTCGGTGTCGAGAAAGATGATCCGCGTGCCGTCATATTTGTGATCGTCATCGGACCAGACGTAGAAATCCCGCGCCTTGGAGCCTTTCTTGGCCTTGCGTGCCCGCTGGAACCAGGGGTGCTGATCGGAGGTGTGGTTGATGACCAGCTCGGTGATCACCCGCAAGTTGCGCTTGTGGGCTTCGGCAATGAAGCGCCGCGCGTCGGCCATGGTGCCATAGTCCGGGCTGACCCCCCGGTACTCGGCGATGTCGTAGCCGTCGTCGCGCCGGGGCGAAGGATAGAACGGCAGCAGCCAGATGGTGTTGACGCCCAGGTCGGCGATGTAATCGAGCTTCTCGATCAGACCGGGAAAATCACCGATTCCGTCATTGTTGGAGTCGAAATAGGATTTGACGTGAACCTGATAAATGACCGCGTCCTTGTACCAGAGCGGGTCGTTGATGAAGGTGGCAGACCGGGGTTTCTTGGCCATTTGCAACTCCTGCTGATTCTATAAAGCCGTTGAGCTGGCTGGCGAGACGTACGTGGCGAGGGAGCTTGCTCCCGCTTGAGTGCGAAGCGCTCATCGCTTTTAGAGGGCCGCTGCGCGACCCAGCGGGAGCAAGCTCCCTCGCCACCAAAGCACTTCATCCGCTCACTTTTGTTTTATGCCACGCTGATCCGCCAGATCCCGAACGGCTGGTAAGCCGGGTCGATGCGCATGAACTGGTACTTGCCATACCAAGTCCAGCGGTGGCCGTTCATCAAGTCCTCGCCCTGGGTCTGGGCGTCGTCCGGCAGGCCCATCTCCCATAACGGCAATTCGAAATTCGCTTCCTGGACGTTATGCGGATCGAGGCTCACCGCCACCAGGATGAAATTGCTGCCGTCCGGTGTGCGCTTGCCGAAGTACAGGATGTTGTCATTCCAGGCGTTGTAGATTTTCAGGCCAAGGTGCGTGTGCAACGCCGGGTTCTGGCGACGGATACGGTTGAGCTGGGCGATTTCGGCGATGATGTTGCCCGGCACGGTGAAATCCCTCGGGCGGATTTCGTATTTCTCCGAATCGAGGTACTCCTCCTTGCCTGGCACCGGCGCCGATTCGCACAGTTCAAAGCCCGAATACATGCCCCACAGGCCCGACCCCATGGTCGCCAGCGCCGCACGAATCAGGAAACCCGCGCGTCCCGAGTGGTGGAGGAACGCTGGGTTGATGTCCGGTGTGTTGACGAAGAAATTCGGCCGGTAGCATTCGCGCCAAGGCGACTCATTGAGCTCGGTGAAATACGCCGCCAGCTCGGCCTTGGTGTTACGCCAGGTGAAGTAGGTGTAGCTCTGGGAATAACCGACCTTGCCCAGTCGCGCCATCATCGCTGGAGTGGTGAACGCTTCCGCGAGGAAAATCACCTCTGGGTGCTGCGCACGAACGTCGGCGATCAGCCATTGCCAGAACGGCAATGGCTTGGTGTGAGGATTGTCGACACGGAATATCTTCACGCCTTCGTTGACCCAGCCGACGACGATATCCCGCAGTTCCAGCCACAGGCTGGGGATTGCATCGGCGGCGTAGAAATCGACGTTGACGATGTCCTGGTATTTCTTCGGCGGGTTCTCCGCGTATTTGATCGTGCCGTCCGGCCGCCAGCTGAACCAGCCCGGATGCTGCTGCAGCCAGGGGTGGTCCTGGGAACACTGGATGGCGAAATCGAGGGCGATCTCCAGGCCATGGTCGGCGGCCGCGGCCACCAGGCGCCGGAAATCTTCGCGGGTGCCCAGCTGAGGATGGATCGCCTCATGGCCGCCCTCCTCGCTGCCGATGGCATATGGGCTGCCTGGATCGTCCGGACCGGCGGTCAGGGAATTGTTCGGCCCTTTGCGGAAACTGCGGCCGATCGGATGGATCGGCGGAAAGTACAGCACGTCGAAGCCCATGTCCTGGATCACCGCCAGGCGCGAATGCACGTCGTTGAACGTGCCGTGACGCTTGGGATCATCGGTGATCGAACGGGGGAACAGTTCGTACCAACTGGCGAATTCGGCCAGTTGGCGCTCCACGTCCAGTGGATATTCGGGACTGATGCTCAGGTAAGGCCGGTGATCGGCCAGGGACATCAAGTCGGCACTGCGTGGCGCGAGAAACAACGCCACTTGCTCTTCAGGCAGCAGGCCCGAAAGCTCGTGGTGCAACGCGGCCAGCTGTTCGCTCAATTCGCCGTCGCTACGCTCGGCGGCTTGTTGCACGTGGTTGCGCCCCTCCTGCAGCTCCAGGCTGATGGGCACACCGGCGGCGTATTTTTTTTCCAATTCATAGCGGAAGCTGGCGAACTGGTCGAACCAGGCTTCGATACAGAACACGTAGCGTCCGACGGCCGGTACCGTGAACTGGCCACGCCAGCCATTATTACCCAGCTCGGCCATGACCTCGCTGTTCCAGATGTCATCTTCCAAGGCACGCCAACGGATTCGCACGGCCAATTTATCGTGTCCATCGGCGAACACCTTGCTGGTCACCGTCACGTCCTGTCCGGCGAGGGCCTTGGCGGCAAATTGCCCGCCGTCAATCACTGGCGTGGTGTCTTCAATCGCAATACGCGGCAACAACAAGGCCTGGGACAACGGCAGATGCGGGTTGTATTCCAGGTCGGTCGGCTGTTCGGCAGTCATCGAGCATCGCTCCTTTTACGCCCCATGGACGCGTTTGTGGCGGTAAAGGCCCAACGGGTCCTGATTAACTCACTTAAGCTCCGAACCGGACCGGCAGCCAAAAGTTCAGCGGGATTTGCTGGCCGGCAGCGGGGAATCAAACCCGTCCAACGGTGGTCAACCAGACAAGCACGACTCAAGCCACTTGCGTCCTGGAGGCACCACCCGATGACCATTCCCATCCCGGCCGAAACACCCGATCCGAACATCGACGACCCCAACCTGCCGCCACCGGGTCCCGATCCCGAGCCGATTCCGGAAAAAGACCCGCCGCTGGACCCGCAGCCGCCCCAGGGCGATCCGCCAAGCGAGGCGCCGCCGGAGCGGGTTTGAAAGCCTAGCCGCAGTGAACCTGCGGGAGCGAGCTTGCTCGCGATAGCGTCAGGTCAGCGAAGCCAGAGGTGACTGACACATCGTTATGGCGAGCTAGCTCTCCCACAAGGACCTTGCGCACAGCCCCGGCGAATGCCTTACAGCTTCTCATCCTTCTCCAGTGCCCGAACAATCACTGGCATCACACTGAAGATTGCCAGCGCCAGAACGGTGCTGAGCACCGCCGTCGCTTCCCGGCCGAGCCCGGCGGCGACGCCGATGGCGGCGGTCATCCAAAGGCCCGCCGCGGTGGTCAGGCCTTTGACGTGGCTTTCATCTGCATCCGCGTTTTTCAAGATGGTACCGGCGCCGAGGAAACCGATCCCGGCGACAACGCCCTGTATCACCCGGCTCATCGCATCGGCCTCTGACCCCGACATTTGCGGCACCAGCACGAACAGCGCGGCGCCCAGCGCCACCAGCATGTGGGTGCGCACCCCGGCGGCCTTGCCCTTGTGCTCACGCTCGAACCCCAAAATGCCTCCCAACAGTGCAGCCATTACCAGGCGCACCGTCACCCGCGTCATTTGCTGGGCATCGGCGATGTCGGCGAACTCCGCTTGCAGGGTCATCCAGACTTCATCCCACCACGAATCCATGAACGTTCCTCTCTTCACTCGATAAACGATTGACCGCAAGCGATGCGAGACGTGCGACCGCTGATCAGCCACGAAGAACCCTGCCGATCGGGAGGCGCCTAACGTTTAGGCATACAGGAAGGAGCAGTACCATGACTGTACGTATCGATGACCACCAGACCTGCCATTTCGACACCGCCAACGGGCCGGAACTTCGCCCGGCCAGCGAGCTGACCATCATCACCGACCCGGACAAGGCCATGTCGGCGGTGGAGCTCAATGGCGGGCGGGTCTACCTGACCGAAGCGCAGGTCGATGCCCTGATCGTGGCTGGGGCGGCTGACGGGCGGCAGAATCTGAAGGCAACGGACGGGGATTCGGTCATCTGACGGCTCGTTTGGCTCTTATTTTTTGATCTTGCGTTGCTTTTGATCTTGCGTTGCTTTTGATTTTGCCTCGCTTTTGATCTTGCGTTGCTCTTGATCTCGCTTCGGCTTTTGATCTTGAACGCCCCGTTAACCACGCTGGCCGAACGCAGGTATTGCGTAGTGGGTATCCCGGCATGGATGCCGGGATAGCCGCGCAGGGCCATGGATGGCCCATCGCGGCGGGCCCACGGAGCAATGCCGGAGTGAGGGAACGCCGAGCCTAGGCGAGGTGCCGAGTGGTGGGGCGAAGCCTTTTTTGCTTACTTTTTTTGGCGTCTGAAAAAAAGTAAGCCGCCGTAAGGGCGGAACCGTCAGTAGCGACTACCGCAGCAACGGATATAAACACCATCCCAAGAACGAAGCCCACAATCTGTGAGGTGCGTCAAACTGGCGCAGCGCAAGGCTCTTCACCCCATCTGATCCGGTTTTTATCAACCCACCTGAGCCTGTTATGCAAACAGTTCAATGGTCATAGTGCCCCAGCCAGATAGCGGCTGATGAGCGACCGACCATGAGCGAAAGAATCCCCGCCCAACTGATACAGACCTTCGACCCCACGCCCACAAAAACAAAGTCCAGAACCACCGACAACCTGATCCACACCCGCAGCTTTACCGGCTTGTTCCGCACCTTGCGCATCAGCGGTGCCGGCATTCTGTTCCTGTTGTTCTTCGGCACGGTATGGCTGAACTGGGGCGGTCGCCAAGCGGTGCTCTGGGACCTTTCCGAGAGCAAGTTCCACATCTTCGGCGCGACCTTCTGGCCCCAGGATTTCATTCTGCTGTCCGCCCTGCTGATCATCGCCGCGTTCGGCCTGTTCGCCATCACCGTGTTCGCCGGGCGCGTGTGGTGTGGCTACACCTGCCCCCAAAGCTCATGGACCTGGATCTTCATGTGGGTCGAGAAAATCACCGAAGGTGAACGCAACCAGCGCATCAAACTCCAAGCCGCGCCGTGGGACTTGAACAAACTCCTGCGGCGCTCGGCCAAGCACACTTTGTGGCTCGTCATCAGCCTGCTCACCGGCCTGACATTCGTCGGTTATTTCACCCCGATCCGCCCCCTGGCGGAGGAACTGCTGACCTTGCAGATCGGCGGCGTCAGCCTGTTCTGGGTGCTGTTTTTCACCGCGGCCACTTACCTCAACGCCGGCTGGCTGCGCGAAGCGGTGTGCATGCACATGTGCCCTTACGCACGGTTCCAGAGCGTGATGTTCGACAAAGACACCTTGACCATTTCCTATGACGTGGCCCGTGGTGACATTCGCGGGCCACGCAAACGCGAGGTCAATCCCGCCGATGTCGGACTGGGCGACTGCATCGACTGCCAGATGTGCGTGCAGGTCTGCCCCACCGGCATCGATATCCGCGATGGCTTGCAAATGGAATGCATTGGTTGCGCGGCGTGCATCGACGCCTGCGACTCGATCATGGACAAGATGGGCTACGCCCGTGGCCTGATCAAGTACACCTCCGAGCATCAACTGCAAGGAGGCAAGACACATCTGCTGCGGCCACGGCTGGTGGGCTACACGGCGGTGCTGCTGGTCATGATCGGTGCCCTGGCGGTGGCGCTGGCGGAGCGCCCCATGGTGTCGCTGGATGTCAGCAAGGACCGTGGGCTGTTCCGTGAAAACAGCCAGGGCCAGATCGAAAACATCTATAGCCTGAAAATCATCAACAAGACCCAGCAACACCAGGCGTATGAATTGTCCCTGGTGGACGGCGACGGCTTTGTCCTGCAAGGCAAGACACGCCTGAGCCTGGCGCCGGGGGAAATCGTCGACGTGCCAGTCTCGGTGGCGATGCTCAGCGAACGGCCACGCAGCGGTTCCCAGGAAATGACCTTCAAGGTTGCCGACAGTGACGAGCAGCAAGTCTACAGCGTGGCCAAGAGCCGTTTTGTCGCGCCGATGAATCGGTGAACCTTTAAGATGCAATGTCCCTTATGACCGGGCCCGCCATGAAACGCTACGAAAAATTCGCCGATGACATCGCTGAACTGATCCGCTCCGGCATGCTGGGGCCCGGCCAGCGCGTGCCGTCGGTGCGCTACGCCAGCCAAACGTACGGCGTCAGCCCGTCCACTGTTTTCCAGGCCTATTACCTGTTGGAGCGACGCGGCCTGATCCGGGCCCGGCCGCGTTCCGGTTATTTCGTCAATAATCTTGCACCGCGCCCGTTCTGCGAGCCGGTCATCAGCAGCCAGGTGCAAGAGTCCACTGAAGTCGATGTCAGCGAACTGGTGTTTTCGGTGCTCGACTCGATCAAGGATCCCGCCACCGTACCGTTCGGCTCTGCATTCCCCAGCCCCATGCTGTTTCCGTTGCAGCGGCTGTCCCGCTCGTTGTCCAGCGCGACCCGGGACATGGACCCACGCGTGGTGGTGACCGACATGTCACCGGGCAATCCTCAACTGCGCCGCCAGATCGCCTTGCGCTATATGGTCGGTGGGCTGATGTTGCCCATGGAGCAATTGCTGGTCACCAACGGCGCCCTGGAAGCCTTGAACCTATGCCTGCAAGCGGTGACCGAGCCCGGCGACCTCGTGGCGATCGAAGCCCCTGCGTTCTATGCCAGCCTGCAAGTGCTGGAAAGGCTGAAGCTCAAGGCCGTGGAAATCCCCGTGCATCCGCGTGACGGGATCGACCTGGACGTGCTGGAACAGACGCTGGCGCGCCATCCGATCAAGGCGTGCTGGTGCATGACCAGCTTCCAGAACCCCATGGGCGCCACCATGACCGAGGCGCGCAAGCAAGCGTTGGTGGAGCTGTTGCGCCAACACCAGGTACCGTTGATCGAGGACGACGTCTATGCCGAACTCTATTACGGCCAGCAGGCTCCCAAACCAGCCAAGGCGTTCGACACCGAAGGGTTGGTGATGCATTGCGGTTCGTTCGCCAAGAGCCTGGCCCCGGGTTATCGCGTCGGCTGGGTCGCCGCCGGGCGCTATGCGCAGAAGATCGAACGGCTCAAGCTCATGACATCCCTGTGCGCCTCGATGCCGGCCCAGGCCGCGATCGCCGACTACCTGCAACACGGCGGCTACGACCGGCACCTGCGCAAGCTGCGCTACGCCCTGGAAGAACAGCAAAGCGCCATGCTCGCCGCCATCGGCCGCTATTTCCCGCCCCAGACCCGCGTCAGCCAGCCGGCGGGCGGCTATTTCCTCTGGCTGGAACTGCCGGAGCAGATCGACTCGCTGAAGCTGTTCCAGATGGCATTGGCGCAAGGCATCAGCATCGCCCCCGGGCCGATCTTTTCACCGACCCAACGTTTCAGGAATTGCATCCGGCTGAACTATGGCGGGCCTTGGACTGAGGCGTCGGAAAAGGCGATGGAGACATTGGGGCGGATTATCCGGTCGTTCTAATATTTGGTTTGCCAGCACTACCGCCATCGCGAGCAAGCTCGCTCCCACATTTGGAACGCAATCCCCTGTGGGAGCGAGCTTGCTCGCGATGAGGCCAGGGCAGACCGCCCAGTTCTCAGCGCCCACCACCAAGGTCAACAAACGTCCCCGTCGCATACGAAGCCTTGTCCGACAGCAACCAGATAATCGCCTCCGCCACCTCATCCGGACGCCCGCCTCGCGCCATGGGAATCGCCGATTCCAGCTTGCTGACCCGCTCAGGATCACCACTGAGGGCGTGGAAATCGGTGTAGATATAACCCGGGCGAACGGCGTTGACGCGAATGCCTTCGCCGGCCACTTCCTTGGACAGGCCTACGGTGAAGGTATCCAGTGCGCCCTTGGAGGCCGCGTAGTCGACGTATTCCCCCGGCGCGCCCAAGCGGGCGGCAACCGACGAGACGTTGACGATGCTACCGCCCTGCCCGCCATGGCGGGGCGACATGCGCAGCACCGCATGCTTGGCACACAGGATCGGCCCCAGCACATTGGTCTTCAAGATTTTGAGAATGCGGAACTCGGACATTTCATCGAGCCGGGATTTGTGGGCGACCGTACCGGCGTTGTTCACCAGGGCGGTGACACGGCCCAATTCGGCGTCGACGCGGTTGAACAGGCCGACCACCTCATCTTCGATGCTCACGTCGGCCCGCACCGCAATGGCCTGCGCACCCTTGGCCCGGACCTGTTCGAGGATGCCCTGAGCGGCGTTTTCATCGGACTGGTAGTTGATGCAGATGTGATAGCCCTGATCCGCCGCCAGCAGCGCCGTGGCCGCTCCGATCCCGCGCCCGCCACCAGTGATGACGATGACTTTATCCACGCTTGCTCTCCCGTTCCACGCAAACACGTCGGGCCCAAGAATAGCGTTGACCCGACGATTTGCACAACGCGGCCGGTTTACCGGGGCGATGACACCGACTGGCGAGCCAGTGCGCGCAGGTCCAGGCGCCCGTCCAGCAGCGGCGGGCACCAGTAATACCCGCCAGTGATCGGCCGGCTCATGCGGTACAAACCATCGGTAATGCCGTCTTCGAGGCCGCTCATGCGGCGCAGTTGCGCTTCGAAGGCATCCAGGGAGAAACCGAACGCCAGGAACATCAGCCCAGCGCGATCGCCTTCGATCCACGGCATGGAACGGCGCACGACGAAAGCCTCCGGTGCAAAGCTTTCCTGGGCCGTGCGCTTGACGTGGGCCGACTCCGGCGCCTCTTCGATTTCCTCGTTGTCGCTCAAGCGACGGCCCATGATGTTGTCGCGTTCGTGGGGCTGCATCGCCGCGAACCCGTCCAGATCGTGCTGCCACTGCTGGATCGCGGCGAAGCTGCCACCGCGCAGTCCGTCGGCGCCCTGGGCCAGGGCAGCGGCGACGGCCGCGTCATCGTGGGGGTTCTCGGTGCCGTCTTCGTAGCCGGTCAGGTCGTGGCCGGTCATATGGCGGAAGGTTTCGTTCATTTGCACCAGGCGCAGGGCCGGCGCCAGGGCCGCTTCGATGGCGCGGCTGCGGTGCAGCAGCTCGCCGCGATCCTCGCCATGCAACCAGCACCACAGCGCGTGCTGGGTCGAGGGATTATCGACGCCGACACCGGCCAGGGCAGGAAATGCCCGCAGCCCCTTGACCTCGGCGCCCAACGCTTGCACCAACGACTCGCCAAACCCGACAACCGCGCGGCCATCCAATTGCAGCAACAATTTATCGATCGCAGCCGGCAGTGCCTCGACCGATTCCAGGGCAAAAAACAGATGACGGGCCTGAGGCGGAACAGGGGTGGCGAGAATGCCGGGCTGGTAGTAACTCATGGGAACTCCTTCGGAAAGAGTCGCGAGTTTACCCGGCGGCCGCCGCTTTGTGTCGTTTCGCTTGAGGACAGGACCCTTCGGCCGACGGGACCGTTTTGTGGGAACGCTCCCACGTCCCTGTCAGACAGCTCGGAACCCAGCCTGCATCCGTTGCTGCGGATTGCCGGGCAGCAAAAAACGCCCTAGATTGACCGTCCCTCAAGGAAGGCCAACGAGAGCGCTCCATCATGCACATTGCCAAATCGATACTCGCCGGGAGCTTTTTCCTGATCCTTTCCTTTACCGGCGTCGCCCAGGAACGCCTTGAAGAAACTGTCGATGCCGTTATCCAGCCCCTGATGAAACAGCAGGACATCGCGGGGATGGCGGTGGCGATCACCCACAACGGCCAGCGCCAGTTCTTCAATTATGGCGTTGCCTCCAAGGACACGAGAAAGCCCGTCACCGACCAGACCCTGTTCGAAGTCGGCTCGATCAGCAAGACCTTCACCGCCACGCTCGGCGCCTATGCCCAGGCCCAAGGCAAGTTGCAATTGTCGGATCCCGCCGGTCGCTATGCCCCGCAGCTGAACGGAGCAGCGCTGGCAAACACCCGCCTGCTCGATCTGGCTACCTACACGGCGGGCGGGCTGCCTTTGCAGTTTCCCGACGATGCAGACCATGCCGACAGGATGTTCAGCTATTACAAGTCCTGGAAACCGCTCTACCCGACCGGCACCCAACGGCTCTACTCGAACCCGAGCATCGGCCTGTTTGGCCATCTGGCGGCCCGCGCCCTGGGTCGGTCATTCGATGACGTGATGGAACAAACGCTGATGCCGGGGCTGGGCCTCAAACACAGTTATGTACGGGTGCCGCAAGACCAATCGGGCCGATACGCCCAGGGCTATGCAAAGGATGGCAAGCCCGTGCGGGTCGGACCTGGCGCCTTGGATTCCGAGGCGTATGGGGTGAAGACCAGCTCAGCGGACCTCATTCGTTTCGTCGAGGCCAACCTGCGACCGCAAAAGCTGGACGAAGCCTTGAAGCAAGCCATCGCCACGACCCACATGGGTTTCTATCGGGTCGGCGGGATGACCCAGGGCTTGGGCTGGGAGTTCTACCCTGCCCCGTTCACCGTGGATGACCTGCTCGCCGGCAATACCCCGCAGATGGCCCTGACCCCACAGAAAGTCGAACCGCTCAACCCGCCCCGCCCGGCGCCGGACGGCAGCTGGATCAATAAGACAGGCTCTACCAACGGCTTTGGCGCATACGCGGCGCTCGTGTCTGGAAAGGATTTGGGGATCGTGATGTTGGCGAACAAGAACTACCCGATCGAAGAACGGATAAAGGCCGCGCACAAAATCCTGGCGGCATTGGAACGACAATGAAGTCTGCTTTTGTGGCGAGGGGGCTTGCTCCCTCGCCACGTAAATTCGGCGTTATAGAGGGTCAATCCTCCAGCGCCTTCGGCGCGGCCGCGGGCTTGGTGGGCTTGGCCGCCTTGCCCGGCTTGGCGCCTTTCGCGTCCTTGGCCGGCGCGGGTTCTGGCTCGGGTAGCGGGGTTGGCGCCACGGCTTCCTTTTCAGCCGCAGGCAATTTGTCGACAGCATCGAACAGCTCGCTCAATGTGATCGCGCCGGAATGCTCAAGCTTCTTTTCCCCATCCTTGCCCACCAGGATGATCTTGGGCAGCGCACCGGCTCCCAGCTTGAGAGAACGGATCAGTGCCATGGTGCTTTGCGGGTCCAGATCCTTGCCATCACGTTTTCCGATGGTGTTGAAAACGGTGTAGAGCATCATGTTTCGTTCGGAGAATCCCTGCTTGCCCTCTGGCTTTTCGAGCTCTGCTTTCAACGTGGACCATGCAGGGTCGACGGAGCTGGGCGCGATAATGATCAAGGGGCGGGTCTTGCCCACCTCCGCCACCAGGGGCGAGTCGCCATCAGCGGCGAACAAGGGGCCAGCAAAGGCCAGCAAGGTAGCGAAGGTCAACGACCGAATAAGCATGCGCCTCTCCTTTTGATATTTACGCTGTACTGATTGCACATGGCGGCGATTGTTCCGCGAGAGTCGCCCGTTACCGCAGCTGCCTGCCTTGAAGCTTAGGCCACCGGCCCCATAGCGCAACCGCGTCACGAGGCGCTCAAAGGCCGAATGGGAAGGTGTCTTCCTCGTGCTCAAGCGTGTGAGGTGTTGGCAATGGCGTGACCGCTTCGGTCTGCTCGAACCAGAGCCAGGCATCGAACTGCTCGGCCAATACGGCTTCGAAGTAATGGCTCTGGCGTTCGGTTTCAGGGCGGTAGATCACGCCGATAGCGCGTTCGAGCAGGGGCTCGGACAATGCGTCCAGCAGTGCCTCGTCAGGATTAGTCCGCCAGTCCGTGAGCGATGCGCGAACACCCGTATTCAGGAATTCCCGCTCCCAACTGCCGGCCAGCGCGGGCAGCACCTGCTTGATTTTCATCGGTGAGTCCCAATCGTCGGCCGCCGCCACGCTGCCACGATTGGTGCCCATGCCCAGCAGCACCGCGTCGCGGCCGTAAGCCATGCGGCATAACTGGCCGATATTAAATTCACCTTCCCAACCCATGCGAGTCGCGGCGGCATTGCCGATGTGGGAGTTGTGCGCCCAGACCACCGCTTTCGCATCGGGGCCACGATGTTCCATCAGGCTCTGCAGGGTGTCGAACATGTGCCGGTCCCGCAGGTTCCAGGACGATTTTCCGCCGCGATACATGGCCCGGTAGTACTGTTCGGCGGCGCGCACGACCCGGGCGTTCTGGATGGCGCTGAAGAAACTCTCGTCATCCTCGATCAGGGGATCGAGGCGCTCGGCGAGCAGCGTATTGAGCTGCTCGACCACCGCGTCCTCGCAGGTCGCCAGGTTGCCGCGTTCGGTGAAATGACCGTAAAGCGCCGGGTCGTCGTGCCAAGGCGTCAGGCAACCATAACGATGCCGGGCGCCGCGGGCCAGGTGGGGGTGTGCCTTATCGAGGTAGTTGAGCACTTCGTCGATCGAGTGCCGCAAGCTGTAGACGTCGAGGCCGCGAAACTCCACGCGCCGATCGCCCGGCTGCTCCAGGTTGTAATCGCGCAACCAGCGGACGAAGGACTGTACGTCGGTGTTGCGCCACATCCAGCTTGGAAACCGGGCGAAAGCCTGCTGTTTCCAGGCCGAGGGTCCGAGGTCACGCACGCAGCGGTCGATTTGCCCGGCGTCGGGCCAGTCGGCTTCGACGGCGACGATCCCGAAGCCGTGATGCTCGATCATGTGCCGGGTGATGGCCGCGCGGGTGCGGTAGAAGTCATGGGTGCCGTGGCTGGCTTCGCCGATCAGCAAGACCTTCGCGTCGGCAAAGCGATCGAACATCTCGCCAAACGCCGGGCTGTCCTCGGCGGGCAGCGGTTCGGCGTGATGACGCAGAATGTCGGCGATGTCGGAGCGAGGTTCGACGCGACGACGGCGCAGGCGTTGCAGCAGATCTCTGGCTGGGCTGTTCATGGATCGTGGCCTCATCAGTACCTGGTTTACAGGTATGACTATGCCTATCGGCCCATGACTCCGAGCAAATCAGAACGCCAGTTTGAAGCCGATCATCGCCAACATCACCGCCAGGCAAGGGCGCAGGAGTTCATCGGAAATACGTCCCGACAAATGGCTGCCCAGGTAAATGCCCGGCAGTGAACCGATCAGCAAGAAGCCGAGGATGTGCCAGTCCATGTTGCCCATGCTTGCGTGGCCCAGGCCGGCCACCAGGGTCAGCGGCACGGCGTGGGCGATCTCGGTCCCCACCAGGCGCCTGGTGACCAGGAACGGATAGAGGATGAACAGCGCGACAGTGCCCAGGGCGCCGGCGCCGATGGAGGTCAACGCGACCATCGTGCCCAGCACCAAGCCGGTAATCACAGTGAGTACGTTGAGCCGTGAGCCGCTGGGGTTGTAGTGGCCGCCGGCGCGATCGTGGGCGAATTGCAGCAGGCGTTTCTTGAACAGGATCGCCAGGGCAGTGGCGAACAACACAAAACCCAGTGCTTGCTTGATGACTGCGTTCATCGCGTCTGGCGAGCTGTTCAGGCTGCTGAGGAACCACAGGGTCAGCCCGACCGCCGGCACGCTGCCCAAGGTCAGCCAACCGGTGATGGACCAGTCGATATTGCGGTTCTTGGCGTGAACCAGCACGCCGCCAGATTTGGTAATGGCCGCGTACAGCAGGTCCGTCCCCACCGCCGTCGCGGGGTTGATGCCGAACCACAGCAGAATGGGGGTCATCAGCGATCCGCCACCCACGCCGGTCATCCCGACGATGAAACCGACCACCAGGCCCGCTACGACTAAACCGAAATTACCGAAATCCATCAAACCCGTCTCAGCGCGACCGCGTGAAAAATCTGGCCGCGAGCATAGCGATTTTTCTTATAACCCCCTATATCGATGTGATCTATCTTTATTCCATATTTGATCACTGGACGGGCAGGAAATTCAGGAACAGCAGGCTCTGTGCATAGTTGAGCCCTATCCGCCGGTAGCGCTCGTCGAGCATCTGGGTCAGCAGGTCCAGGCGTGCAACGATTTTCCCGAACTCGACGGCAAAGCTCAGGTTGCTGCCCTCCTCCGAGATTTCGTTGGAAAACAGCATCGGCGAGCCGTCCTTGTTCTGCCGCTGGCCCAGCAACCAGGTTGCCTTTTCGATGTTGCGCGCAGCGTTGCTGACGAAGCGCGGATCGATGGTGTCGGTCATGTAGAACTCCAGGCGATTGCCGTGGGCCGTGACCAGCATGCTGCCAATGGCGTAGATGAACGCACCGACCCTATCACCAAGGAACTCGGGGCTCATGGCATAGCTCAGGGCCGCCAGGTCCTTTTTATTGCCCAAGGTCGGCAGGGGCTGCCGTTGCTCGATGGCTTGGCGCACTTGCTTGACGGCGACGCGGACGTCGAGGAAGCCCGACTTGCGCAATTCTTCCGGGTTGCGCAGGTAAAGTTTGTGCATCAGCAGGTAAAGGCTCTGCAAGTTGTCGTGCATCGAGAGCGTGGCCATCCGGTCCACGCTGGTCTGCAAGAATTCCTGGGGCTTGGCGTTGCTGAACTGCGTAACCATGTCCTGGCCTTGCTGGTGGGTGCAGCCGCCGCTGAGCAACAGCAACAGGCCCACCAACAGCAGGTTGCTGCGACGTGGCGACACCATCACGGAAAGTAAAACACCGGCCATCGAATCTCGTCTGGACATGGGGAAGCGGTGGAGCTCGCCGCTTCCTGGCCATGGATAGAGCGGAAAAAACCCTAAAAGTGCAGTGCCTTACCCGAGAGTTGACGTCTGGTCACGATTCGCCTCGATCAATTAGTCTTACTTTTTAATTGATAAATCTCAATTTATAGCTATAAATCCCTTATCCACCCGCAAATAGAAAGACTACTGAACAGAAAAACCTTCATCGCTGTCCGACCAATTAACGGACTCGACCCGCGTTAAAACAACAAAAAAACAACAGGAAGGAAGGTCACACTCATGCTTGAATCCAGACACCTGCTCTCGGCCCTCGGAGTTTCTCTGATGATTGCCACCTCTTCACAGGCCGCCGGCCTGACCAACGAACGCGTTGCTTTCGGTAAGACCGACGACGGCACGGCGGTTGAAAAATATGTGCTGCGCAACAGCAACGGCATGGAGGCTACCGTCATCACCTATGGCGGGATTCTCCAGTCGCTGATCGTGCCGGACAAAAACGGCATGACCGACGACATCGTGCTCGGCTTCGACGATGTCCAGGGCTACCAGAAGAATGGCAATGTATATTTCGGCGCGACCATCGGCCGCTTCGGCAATCGCCTGGCTGGCGGCGCGTTCGAGTTGGATGGCAAGCGCTACCAGGTGCCGCAGAACGACAAGGACAATTCGCTGCACGGCGGGCCGCAAGGGTTCGACAAGCGTGTCTGGAAAGCCGAGCCGAGCAACGACAAGGACTCGGTCGGCGTGACCCTGACCTACCTGTCGAAGGACGGCGAGATGGGGTTTCCCGGCAATCTGAAGACTGACGTCACCTACAGCCTCAACGACAAGAACGAACTGCGCATCGACTACAAGGCCACCACTGACAAACCGACCGTACTGAACCTGACCAACCACAGTTATTTCAACCTGGCGGGTGCAGGCAATGGCGACATCCTCAAGCAAGTCGCGACCTTGCACGCGTCCCGCTACACACCGGTGACCGCCAAGCTGATTCCCACCGGCGAGCTGGCGCCAGTGGCCGGCACGCCGATGGACTTTACCAAGCCAACCGCCATCGGCACCCATATCAAAGCCGATCATCCGCAGTTGAAGTTCGCCGAGCCAAAACAGGGTGGGTTTGACTTCAACTGGGTGCTCGACGCCAAGGGTGACGTAAACAAACTCGCCGCCGACGTCCAGGATCCGAAGTCCGGGCGACGGCTGCAGCTCTTTACCACCGAACCCGGTGTGCAGTTCTACACCAGCAACTTCCTCGATGGCACGGTCAAGGGCAAGCAAGGCAAGGTCTATCCGCACTGGGGCGCGTTTACCCTGGAGACCCAGCACTTCCCCGACTCGCCGAACCAGCCGGACTTCCCGACCACGCGGCTGGATCCGGGCCAGACCTACACCCAGGCCATGGTGCTGAAGTTCTCGGCGGAATAACCCTCCTGCCAACCGAGCGTTCCCACGCTGCGCGTGGGGACGCCTCCCGTGGCGCTCTGCGTCATGCTTTTCGGCCCTAGAGCATCCCGCTGCATTGCGGCGCGAATCAAACCTGAACGCCTGGTCTATTCTGCTGCCACAGCTTAATCGACCCGCACGACAGGAGATGTGAATGAGAACTCTGGAGTTGGCCGGCGTGTCCGTGCCGGTAATCGGCCAGGGCACTTGGCGCCTGGGTGAAGAACCGTCCCATCACAAAAAAGAAGTGGCTGCCCTGCGCTTGGGCATTGAAATGGGCATGACCCTGATCGACACCGCCGAAATGTATGCCGAGGGCGGCGCCGAAAAAGTCGTTGGCGAAGCGATCACCGGGCTGCGTGACCAAGTATTCCTGGTGAGCAAGGTCTACCCCCACAACGCCAGCCGCAAAGGCATTCCGCTGGCCTGCGAGCGCAGCCTGCGGCGGCTCGACACCGATTACATCGACCTTTATCTGCTGCACTGGCGTGGCCAATACCCGCTGGAAGAAACCGTCGAAGCGTTTGAACGACTTCGCGAAGAAGACAAGATCGGGCGCTGGGGCGTGTCGAATTTCGACGTCGACGACATGGAAGAACTGAACGCGCCCGACTGCGCCACCAACCAGGTGCTGTACAACCTGCAGGAGCGCGGCATCGAATACGACCTGCTGCCCTGGAGCCAGCAACGGCGCATGTCGATCATGGCCTACTGCCCGGTCGGCCAGGGTGGGCAGCTGCTCAGGGATCACACCATGCAACAAATCGCCGAACGCCACCGCGCGACACCGGCGCAGATTGCCCTGGCCTGGCTGTTGCGCCAGGACAATGTGATCGCCATTCCCAAGGCCGTGCAGCCTGAACATGTGCGCCTGAATGCCGAAGCGGCGAATCTGCAACTTGAGCCCCAGGATCTGGCGGCGCTGGACCTGGTGTTTCCCAAGCCCCAGGGCAAGCAGCGGTTGGCGATGGTTTAGCTTGGGGAATCGAAGGTTCTGTGGCGAGGGAGCTTGCTCCCGCTGGGGTGCGAAGCGGCCCTCGCTTTAGGCGGCTGCTGCGCAACCGAGCGGGAGCAAGCTCCCTCGCCACAAGAGCATTGCCCTCCAACCCATCACTGCGCGGCATCAGAACAACCCCATCTGCCCCCCGATCAAAGTCGAAAAATCATCGTCCACAAACGGCAGGATTGCATCCGCCACCGGCTGTAGTTGCTTAGTCACGTAATGGTCGTAATCTATCGGCGCGCTGCGGGTTTCCAGCGGCTCGGGGCCGGCCACGGTGATAACGTAGCTGATCCAACCGCCGTTCTGATACTGCCGAGGCCGGCCCTGGCGTTCGTTGAACTCGTCGGCGAGCCGAGCGGCCCGTACGTGGGGCGGCACGTTGCGTTCGTAATCATCCAGGGGGCGGCGCAGGCGCTTGCGGTAGACCAGACGCTCATCGAATGTACCGGCCAGCGTCTGGCGCACGTAGTCGCGCACATAATCCTGATACGGCTGGCGATGGAAGATCCGTCCGTACAGCTCCTGCTGGAACTGCCGGGCCAGGGGCGACCAATCGGTGCGCACGGTTTCCAGGCCCTTGTAGATGATTTCATCGCTGCCGTCGGCGCGGGTCACCAAGCCGGCGTAGCGCTTCTTGCTGCCCTCCTCCGCGCCGCGGATGGTCGGCATGAGGAAACGCTTGAAATGGGTTTCGAATTGCAGCTCCAGCGCGCTCTCCAGGCCGAACTCGTCACGCACGTGCTCGCGCCACCACCCGTTGACGTAAGCCACCAATTCCCGGCCAATCGCCGCGGCTTCTTCCTGGCCATGGGGCCGGCGCAGCCAGACGAAGGTTGAATCGGTGTCCCCATAGATCACCACATGCCCCCGGGCTTCGATCAACTGCCGGGTGCGTTGCATGATCTGATGACCGCGCAGGGTGATGGACGACGCCAGGCGCGGGTCGAAGAAGCGACAGCCACTGGAGCCGAGCACTCCATAAAACGCGTTCATGATGATTTTCAGCGCCTGGGACAAGGGCGCGTTATGTTCGCGCTTGGCGGTCTCCCTGCCTTCAGCGACCCGCGCCACGATGGACGGCAGGCAGTGTCGGGTACGGGAGAACCGCGCCCCGCGAAAGCCTGGGACAGACTCGTGCTCGCCCGGATGGCGCAGCCCCTCGATCAGGCCCACCGGGTCTATCAGAAAGGTGCGGATGATCGACGGGTACAGGCTCTTGTAGTCGAGCACCAGCACCGATTCGTAGAGCCCCGGCTGGGAATCCATGACGAACCCGCCAGGGCTGGCCTCGGGCGGACGCTGGCCGAGGTTCGGCGCAACGAAGCCCTGGCGGTGCATCAGCGGCATGTAAAGGTGCGTGAACGCCGCCACCGAACCACCGCTGCGATCGGCCGGCAGGCCGGTGACGCTGGCGCGCTCCAGCAGGAACTCGAGCAGATCGGTCTTGGCGAAAATCCGCGTCACCAGCTCGCAGTCCTTGAGGTTGTAGCGGGCCAGGGCCGGCTTGTCCTCGGCGAACATGCGGTTGATCTCGTCCATGCGCTGGTACGGGTTGTCGATGGACTTGCCTTCGCCCAGCAGGGTCTGCGCGACGTTCTCCAGGCTGAACGACGGGAAACTCCAGGTCGCCGAACGCAAGGACTCGATCCCGTCGATGATCAACCGGCCCGCCGCCGAGGCGAAGAAATGATTGTTGCGCGCGCCATGCTCGCGCCACTGCATTTCCTCGCCGCCACGCCCCAGGCGCAGCGGCACGGCCAACCGACGAGCATGCTCATGCAACACGCGCAAATCGAACTGCACCAAGTTCCAGCCGATGATCGCGTCGGGGTCGAAGCGGGCAAACCACTCATTGAGCTTCTTGAGCAGCAGCGTTCGGGATTCGCAATATTCGAGTTGGAAATCAACGTCGCGATCATCGCCGTTCGGTGGACCGAGCATATAGACCTGTCGCTCGCCGCAGCCTTCCAGGGCGATGGAGTACAAATCGCCCTGGGCGGTGGTTTCGATGTCCAGGGACACCAGCCGCAGCGGTGGGCGGTACTCGGGAGCCGGTTTCATCTGGGCGTCAAGCAGCACGCCGTCGGCCGATGGCGTGCCACCGAACCACACCGGGGCGGTGATGAAGCGCTCCATCAGGTAGCGCTCCGGTGGCCGGATATCAGCTTCGAACACGTCCACGCCGGCGCGCCGCAGCGTGGTGTCCAGGCGCATCAGTTGTCCATGCTGTCGACAATACAGGCCCAGCACCGGGCGATGCTCGAAATCCAGCAGGTCCAGGGGACGCAGCTCGATGTCCTTCTCCCCTTGCAACAGCGCTTCGGCCTGGCCGCGCTGCACTTGCGGCACGAACGCCACCGAAGGCTGCACCGGCAGGCGCACGCGCCGGGGGCCGGCATCGGTCGCCAGCCAGAACTCGACTTCGGTGCCCGCCGGGGTATCGCGCCAATGCCGGGTCAGGACGAAGCCCTGCTGTAGATCCACCGCTGAAACCTCAAAACTTGCATGTGCGCTGATTCTACCTGTGGCGAGGGGATTTATCCCCGCTGGGGTGCGCAGCAGATCCCTCAAGCAACTTGCATCAGATGAATGTCGTGTCGACATTTTTGGGACTGCTGCGCAGCCCAGCGGGGCGGCGCGAGGCTTCGCTAAATCCCTTCGCCACAACGGCGGATGACTTTAGATAGGAGTGAATTCTCCCGCCATGACGCTTTTGGACGACTGACTGCCGCTTTATCGCTTGCCCTTCGCCGTTGGGTCTACGATTCTTTTACCACCCGCAAAAAAACGACACCCGAGGCCTCCCCATGAAAACCGTCGCGCAGTTGCTCCGGATAAAAGACGAGAAGAACCAGCAAGTGCACACCATTTCACCGGACGACATGGTTTTGCAGGCCCTGATGCGCATGGCCGAGAAAAACGTCGGTGCCTTGCTGGTGGTGAAGAACGACGAGGTGCTGGGCATCATCAGTGAGCGTGACTATGCGCGCAAAATGGTCTTGCACGGGCGCTCATCGGTGGGCACGAAAGTCAGCGACATCATGGTTTCGCCCGTGATCACCATCGATCCCCATCAGAACGTCGAGACGTGCCTGAGCATCATGACTGAAAAGCACTTGCGGCATTTGCCCGTCGTGGAGGACGGCAAGCTCGTCGGCCTGTTGTCCATCGGCGACCTGGTGAAAGAGGCCATTGCCGAACAAGCAGACCTGATCCGACAACTGGAGCAATACATTCGCGGCGAATGATCGGCTCGGGCGGGTTGCTCATTTGCGACTCACTTCTATATTGAAGGAGTTGCCCCGCCGAGCATCCCCATGGCCGTTACCGAACGACTGATCATCTGTGAACATTGCGATGCGGTGTACGAGCCGGTTGAGCTCGCCCCGCATCAAAAAGCTGCGTGCGTGCAATGTCACGCCGTGATCCAGCGCTACAACGGCTTGACCATCGAACAGCGCTTGGCCTTGACCATCACCGCGGCGGTGGTTTGGGTCTTCGCCAACGTTTATCCGGTGATGAGCATCCGCCTCCAGGGCTTGAGCAACAGCGCGACGCTGTGGGACTCCGTCGTTGCCCTGAGCCAGGGCCCCATTACCTTCATCGCCCTGGTCGCCGCCGTCGCGATCATCATCGCCCCGGCCTTCCAATTGGCGCTCCTGCTCTGGGTGCTGGGCTACGCCTATTCCAAGCGGCGGGCACCGGCTTTCAGCCTGTGCATGCGCAGCCTGGAAACCCTGCGGCCGTGGAGCATGCTGGAGGTGTGTCTGCTGGGTGCGTTGGTCGCGGTGATCAAGCTTGCCGGCCTGCTGGATGTACTGCCCGGCATCGGCCTGTTCGCCCTGGCGGCCTTGAGCCTCTTGATGATCCGTATTGCCGGCCGCGATGTCCGCGACCTTTGGGACACCCTGTGAACGGGCCATTGCCAGGCAACCCGCCCCGGGCCGGCGACCTGAACCTGTGCCTGTGCCACAGCTGCGGCCTGGCGTGCGACATGAGCGACGAGCCCGAGACGTGTCCGCGCTGCGATGCCGCCCTGCACCGGCGCAAACCCGATACCCTGACCCGCACCTGGGCCTACATGCTGGCGGCGCTGGTGTTCTATATCCCGGCGAACCTGCTGCCGGTCATGAACACCCAAATGCTCGGCGATGGCGCGGACAGCACGATCATCAGCGGCGTTCTCGAGTTCTGGAACAGTGGCGCCTGGGACATCGCCTTGATCATCTTCATCGCCAGCATCGCCGTACCGGGCATCAAGTTCGTCGTACTGACGCTGCTGCTGGTGACCGTGCAGCGGCGCAGCACCTGGGCCCAGGTCCAGCGAGCGAAGCTGTACCGGCTGGTGGAGGTCATCGGCTACTGGTCGATGCTTGATGTGCTGGTCGTAGCGTTGGTGGCGGCGCTGGTGAAATTCCAGGCCCTGAGCGACATCGAACCGCGACCGGGAATACTGTTCTTCGGTCTCGTGGTGCTGTTTACCATGCTGTCGGCCATGAGTTTCGATCCACGGCTGATCTGGGATACCCAACCATCCGAGGAGGTCATGGATGAAGTCGCAAGCCACTGATGGACAGCCCGCACCGGGCCGGGCCCATGTCACCAGCCGTCGCTGGACGGTGTCGCTGGTATGGATCGTGCCCATCATCGCCGTGCTGGTGGGGGTGTCCCTGGTGGTCCATAACTGGCTGCAGGAAGGCCCGACCATCACCATCACCTTCAAGACGGGCGAGGGCCTCACCGCGAACAAGACCCCGGTCAAATACCGCAACGTGGTCATCGGCCAGGTCACCGACGTGCAACTGAGCGCCGACCAGAAGAATGTGACCGCCACCGTCAAGCTCGCCAAGACCGCGGACACGTTCACCCATGAAGACTCGGTGTTCTGGGTGGTCCGGCCGCGTATCGGCGCCGGCGGTATCTCCGGGATCGATACCTTGCTGTCCGGGGATTTCATCGGTGCCGACGCCGGCCACTCCACCGTGCGCGCCAAGTCCTTCACCGGCCTGGAGGCCCCGCCCCCCATCACTTACGGAGAGCCGGGCAAGCGCTTTACCCTGCACTCCCAGGACCTCGGTTCGCTGGACATCGGCTCGCCGGTGTACTTGCGCAAGATCCCGGTGGGCCAAGTGGTGTCCTATGCCCTGGACGCCGACGGCAAGGGGGTCAATATCGAAGTGTTCGTCAATGCGCCAAACGATGCCTACGTCACCGAGAACACCCGCTTCTGGAACGTCAGCGGTGTCGATGTGAACGTCGGCGCCAACGGTTTCGCGGTCAAGACCGAATCCCTCTCCGCCCTGCTGGTCGGCGGCATCGCCTTCAGGGCCCCGGAGTACAGCCCCAACGACACGCCCGCGCCCGAAGACAAGAATTTCGAGCTGTTCGCCGACCAACAGAGCGCCCTCGCCCCGCCCAGTGGCAAGGCGCAATTCCTGGCCTTACGCTTCGACCAGGCCTTGCGCGGCTTGCGCGTTGGGGCCCCGGTGGAGTTTCTAGGCATCGAGATCGGCCGTGTCGTCGCCATGAACCTGGATTTCGACGAAAAGCAGCGCACGTTCCCTATCAATGTCGGCATCGTGATCTACCCCCAACTGCTGGGAAAGGCCCACGAAAAACTGCTCAAATCGCTGGATTACGATCCGGAAGACGAAGCCGCCGCTGCCCGGCTGGTGGGCAGTTTCGTCGAACGGGGCCTGCGCGCCCAGGCTCGCAGCGGCAACCTGCTGACCGGGCAGTTGTATATCTCCCTGGATTTCTACCCCAAAGCGGAAAAGGTCGCCTTCGACCTCGCCGCCCGCCCCCTGCGGATCCCGACGATCCCGGGCAGCCTGCAGCAATTGCAGGAACAGCTGCAAACGGTGGTGGAGCGCATCAACAAGCTGCCGCTGGAGAGCATCGCCAGCAATCTGGACGGCAATCTGGTGGAGCTGCGCAAAGGACTCTCGCAATTCAACAACAAGACCCTGCCGGGCGTGCAAAGCACCTTGCAGGACGTGAGCAAGACCCTGCAATCGGCGAATTCTACGTTGGCGGAAGACTCGCCGCAGCGTGAACAGCTGACCCAGACCCTGGATGACCTGGGCCGCATGTCCCGTTCGCTGCGCGAGCTGTCGGACTACCTGAGCCGACATCCTGAATCGCTGCTTCGCGGCCGTCCGAAGGACGCCCCGGCGCAAAACCTGACTTTTCCGGTGAAAGAATGATGACAGGAGCACGCTCGATGCCGCTGACGCTGAGATGTTCGTTGATTGCCCTGGCGCTGCTCCTCGGCGCCTGCCGCAGCGACCCTATCCACTATCACACCCTGAGCCCGGTCCAACCGGCGGGCCAGGTGCATGCGGGCGTGGATATCCAGATCGAGCAACTCAGCGTTCCACCGCAAGTGGATCGCACCCAGATGGTGATTCGCCAGGGCGACAGCGGGTTGGCCATCCTCGAAACCGAATGGTGGGGCTCAAGCCTGGCGGACGAACTACGCAGCAGCCTTGACGAGCAATTGAGCAACCCCGGTGCGCCAAAGCGGTTGCTGCGGGTCGACGTGCAGCGCTTCGACTCGATTCCCGGTCGGTATGCGCGCATGGACGTGCAATGGCGACTGCGCACGCTGGGCAGCGACGCCCACGCCCTCACCTGTCGCAGCAGCCTGCAAACACCGGCCACGGGCAATATCGACGACTTGGTGAAGGGGCATCAAAACAACGTCCGGCAGTTGGTCGACCTCGTGGGGCAAGCGGCATCGCGCAACGCCTGCCCCTGATTCAATCGGGCCAATGCAGTGAAAGCACTGGAGCGACTCGCGGGTGGTGGTCGATACGCGCCAGCAAGGCATGGAACTCAGGGCGGGCATTGAGCATCGCTTCCCGGGTTTCGACCCATTTCGTGATCACCGCCGCCAGGATATCCAGCGCGCCAGGCTCGGCGCCGCCGAGAAAGGGTGACGCTGCAAACTGGTCGGCAAACAGAGCCCAGTTGCGATACAGGCGCTGTTTCGTGCCCGACACCAGACGTTCCTGGGTGACTTCGTCCGCATCAGGCAGCCAGCGCTGGGGGAAATCGAGAATGCCAATGGGTGTGTAGCAGTTGGCGGCGATATAGACCAGGCCACGTATGACCTGCGCGCGCTGGGCCGGATCCTCCGGCAACAGTTTTGATTCTCGGAAAGACAACCCCAAGTGAATCAGGATCGCCGCCGCCTCGGTCAACACCGAGCCGTCCGGCAGTTGCAGGGTCGGGACCTGCTTCTGAGGATTCAACGCCTCGAGTTCTTTCGCGGCCTCGTTGTCCTCGGTCGAATAGGTATCGACGCGTCGATAAGGCACCCCGCATAGGTTCAAGGCGACCTCGACAGCTGCCGAGCCGGACTGGCTGTGACCGAATAACTGGTACATGCACCTGCCTCCTGCAAAAGGGATTATGCCGGTAGAGCTTCCTGGTCCGTGAGTGTTCCATCAATCTGACTGACACACCTGCAACGAGCTATCACCGCCGTCGATGTTCACCATCACGTCAATGAAGTTCTCATGCTCCCTGCCCGGCGCAACAATGGCCCCACACAAACAACACACCCCGGAGCACACCATCATGAAACGCCAAATCATCCTCAGCTTCGCTTTCTCGGTACTGGCCGCCAACGCATTCGCCGCCACTTCCCAACCCGTCGTTGCCGAAGGTGGCTCCGACCGCCTGATCGAAAGCCGCGTCGCCGAAGGTGGTTCCGACCGCCTGCTGGAACGCCGCGTCGCCGAAGGTGGCTCCGATCGCTTGCTGGAACGCCGCGTCGCCGAAGGTGGCTCCGATCGTCTGGCTCAGAACCGTGCATGAGTGGTTTTCACGCAATGCCTGACCCGGTTCCAAACGACGTTCAATACGAGTCATGGCGAGGACAGCCCCTTGCCATGACGGTCCAACCCGCTTGCAAGTCATCCCCCTGAAAGCCCGGCCTCAACCGCCGGGCTTTTTCATGGCCAGAAGTTTTAGCGCCCCGAAGCCCGAGCCATGCAGCGCTGATAACGTTCGTCCACGCGCTTGGCAAACCATGCGGTGGTCAGTTTGCGTGTGATTTTCGGACTCTTGAGCACAATGCCCGGCAACAGTGCCCGAGGCAGCGGCTTGCCCTCGGCCTTCTCAGCCAGTTCGAACACACGCTTGTAGAGTTTGCTGTCTTCGAAGGCGAGGCTGTCGCCCATCTCCAACTGATCGCGGATGGTCGGGTTGCGCATCCCCAGGGACTTGCCCAAGGTGCGCACCGCCAATTCCGTTCTGCCCGGCATGATCGAGCCATGCAAGATCAAATCGCCGTCCAGGGCCAAAGAAATACCCGAAGCGCGACTCACCGCATGTTGAAACGCCGCGTTGCGACTGGCATACCACCCGGCATTGAAATCGGCGAACCGGTACAGCGGCTCTGTGTAGCTCACCGGATAGCCCAACAAATGGGCGATGCCGAAATACATGCCGCCACGACGACTGAACACTTCCCGCCGAATGGAGCCATCCACCGTGTACGGATAATCCCGGGCATTGGCCTGGGCAAATGCGATGCTGACCTGCATCGGGCCACCCGTGTGCACGGGATTGAAGCCGTCGAACAACGTCTTGCCCAACGGCACCATGCTGATGAAGTCATCGAAAATCGCGCTGAGTTCTTTCTCGCTTCGCGCCGCGTCCAGACGGTCGCTGTAGCTTTTACCGTTCGGCGAACGCACCTGGAGCGCGCCGCTGACCAGGAACCCCGGAATGTGCACCTTGGCCGCGCGACGGTCGATCTCCTGCCGGGCGATCTTGCCCAGCCCGGGCACGGCCGGATCGGCCTGGAACGTGGATTCCTGTTCGGTCACCGCCAGCACCGAACAGATGTTCTGCGTCGTGGGCGGGATCTGCTGCGCCGAAAAGGCTACGTAGATATCCGTTGCCCAGCCTGCCCGATCAGCGGTCTTGGCCGGCAACAAACGAACGATCTGCGCCTTGACTTCGGCAGGCTGGCGTTCAGGCTCCTGGGCCTGGCGAGTGCCGCAACCGGCCAGGGCCAGCGAAGCGGCGAGGCTGATCGTCAATCGAGTGAAATGCATGGTGCTCCATCAGATCCATTGTTCGGGAGCAACCATACGACCAAAAGCCGGTAGAAATCCAATAGAGAGCAAGCTTGCTCCTACAAGGCAACGCCGTTCACTCAAGGCCACCTGCAAACCCGTGGCGAGGGAGCTTGCTCCCGCTGGGCCGTGAAGCGGCCCCAAAACCCGCCCAATGCGCAGCAACAGAAACACCGAGTCCGACGGTTTACGACTGCTTCGCAGCCGAGCGGGAGCAAAGTCCCTCGACACAGGTCCATCATCTTTCTAGTACGGTGCTGGGTTAGATTCCGCTCAAGGCCAGGTCCAGGGCGAAGTAGGTGAAGATCAGGTCTGCCCCGGCCCGCTTGATCGCGCCCAGGCTTTCACGTACCACGCGGGCCTCGTCGATGGCACCGGCCTGGGCGGCAAACTTGATCATCGCGTATTCACCGCTGACCTGGTAAGCCGACAAGGGCAAGTTCGACGCCTGGCGAATGTCGCGGATGATATCGAGATAGGCCCCTGCCGGCTTGACCATCAACGCATCGGCGCCCTCCTGCTCGTCCAGCAACGACTCGCGCAAGGCTTCGCGACGGTTCATCGGGTTCATCTGATAGCTCTTGCGGTCGCCCTTCAAGGCACTGCCGCCAGCCTCGCGAAACGGCCCGTAGAGCGCCGAGGCGAACTTGGTGGAGTAGGCCATGATGGCGGTCTGGCTGAAGCCCGCGTTGTCCAAAGCCTTGCGGATAGCCTGGACTTGCCCGTCCATGGCCGCCGACGGCGCAATGACATCGGCACCGGCGCGCGCCGCCGCCACGGCTTGCTTGCCCAGGTTGACCAAGGTGCGGTCGTTATCCACTTCATCGCCATGCAGCACGCCGCAATGGCCATGATCGGTGTATTCACAGAAACAAGTGTCGGACATCACCACCATTTCCGGCACGGCGTCCTTGCAGATCCCGGCCATGCGCGATACCAGGCCACGCTCGCTCCACGTGTCGCTGCCATCGTTGTCCAAGTGATGAGACACGCCAAAGGTCATCACCGACTTGATACCCGCGCGGGCATAGCGCTCGATTTCGCCGGCCAGTTTCGATTCGGGGATACGCCTCACACCTGGCATGCTCTTGATCGGCACAAAATCGTCGATCTCTTCCTCGACGAAGATTGGCAGCACCAGATCGTTCAATGTGAACTCGGTTTCCTGGAACAGGCTGCGCAAGCTCGCGTTGCGGCGCAGACGGCGTGGACGTGCTTCGGGGAACTGGCTGGACATGGGACTCCGGGGTCAGGTTTGAATCACGAGGCAAAGCTTATGCCCTGGCCAGCCAGGGCACAAACGGCGCTCGGAAAACAGAGTGTTACCGACCGGGCAATAATCCCTCAGTCAGCGAGCCCTGGTGCCAGTCATTCCGGGATCTTCAACCCGCGAGTCACCGCCGGCCGCGCCAGGAAACGCTCCAACACCCGAGTCACGTTGGGGAAGTTCTGGATGCCCACCAGGTCACCCGCCTCGTAGAATCCCAGCAGATTGCGCACCCACGGAAACGTCGCGATGTCGGCAATGGTGTAGCGCTCGCCCATGATCCAGTCCCGCCCCTGCAAACGGCCATCGAGCACCTTGAGCAGGCGCCTGCTCTCCTCGACATAACGGTCGCGCGGTCGCTTGTCCTCGTAGTCCTTGCCGGCGAACTTGTTGAAGAACCCCAGTTGCCCGAACATCGGCCCGATCCCGCCCATCTGGAACATCAGCCACTGGATCGTCTCGTAGCGCGCCGCCGATTCCTGTGCGAGCAATTGGCCGCTCTTGTCCGCCAGGTAGATCAGGATCGCCCCCGATTCGAACAACGCCAGCGGTTGGTCCCCGGGACCGTGGGGATCGAGAATGGCTGGAATTTTGTTGTTGGGGTTCAGCGACAGAAACTCGGGCGACAATTGGTCATTACTGCCGAAATCGACTTTATGGGGCTCGTACGGCAGGCCAATCTCTTCGAGCATGATCGAGACTTTTACGCCGTTGGGGGTCGGCAGGGAGTAGAGCTGGATCCACTCCGGGTACTGGGCGGGCCATTTTTGGGTGATGGGAAAAGGGGTCAGGTTGGGCATGAAATGGGTTCCAGAGTCAGCCAGAAAGCTGAAGCATAAATCAGCTGATCCAGCTTTGGGCCGTCGCCCATTCTTAAATCCGCAACATCCTGTCGCTAACATTCGCTTCATCTCCTGACGGCATGCCGCTAAAAACAGCGCATCGGCCAGGATCGAACCAAAGGGCGAGAAGGGACTCAGAGAGAGGCCCCGAGAAATCGAAGCGGCTTTACGACAAGGAAAACACCCGGGCCCAGGGCCTCGCGGTGCCGGGGTTTGTCAGCCTGAATCGAGAGCATCGAAGACGTCTATCCCATGATGAACCCACAGAGATTCACCCGTTACCTCAAACGCCGTTCGTGGCTGGTGCTGCCGACGCTGCTTGTGGCCTGTGGACTGGTGCTGTCGCTGGAATCCAGCGTCAGCCGCGCGCAGCCAGCCGACGGTGTCCAGACCCTGGTGTTCTTGCGCCACGCCGAGAAACCCGCCGGAGGCCTCGGCCAGCTCAACTGCCAAGGCCTCAACCGCGCCATCGACCTGGCTACCCTGCTGCCGGAAAAATTCGGCAAAGCTGACTATGTATTCGCCGCCAACCCTACCCGAAACGTCGAAGAGGGTGAGTTGGACAATTCCTATAGTTACATCCGCCCATTGATGACCATCAGCCCCAGTGCCATCAAGCTGGGCTTGCCGGTCAATATCGAATACTCAGCCAACGACACCAGCGATCTGGCAAACGAACTGCTGGACGACAAATACCACAACTCCACCATCTACACCGCCTGGTCCCATGGTTACCTGCCGGAGCTGATCAATAAGGTCGCCGGTGAAGCGGTGGGCAAACGGCAAGAGATTACCGACGATTGGGCGTCGAGCGATTTCGATTCGCTGTATGTACTGACCCTGACGTGGCACAACGGCAAGGCCAGCCTCACCAGCCAGAATTACAAGCAAGGGCTGGATAACGGGCAGGAGACGTGCCCGACGTAAGCGGCAGGCCGCTTCTATTGACTGGACATCCGATGTGGGAGCGAGCCTGCTCGCGAAAGCGGTTTCTCAGTCACTGATGTGGTGCATGAAACGGCCTCTTCGCGAGCAGGCTCGCTCCCACAGGGGCACGGTGTGTTGAATGCCAGATGGCGTCCTACCCGCCCCGAGCCGCGCGCTCACGCAGGTATTGCAATACCGCCGCCTGCTCCCCGGCGAACTCGATGCGCCCGCCCTTCTTTTCTCGCTGGAATACGTACATCGGGTCGTAATATTCGCGCAGCAAGCCTTCGATCCAGCCGCGATGCAAATCGACGGCTCCCGTACTGGCCTGCTCGGCCAGGGCCGCCTCCATGATGTCCATCAACCGGCGATGACGGTCGCCCCCCAGCCGCCTATGGATGTTGTCGAGGCTCGCCAATAGCCGTTCGGAAAACAGTGAGAAACCTTCGTCGCCATGCACGTCGATGAATTCGGCGCAGAGGTTGATCACATAATCACTCAGGATGCGCTCGACCCGTCGCTCCAGGCTGTCTTCTAGCCAGACCATCGGCACCTGCTGCATACGCTGGTACAACGGCAGCGGCACGGCGCAGCTGCCCACCATGCGACTTTCGTCTTCCAGCACGAATTGCTCAAGCCCGGCGGCGCGCTTCTTCAGCACATCCACCGCCAGCAGGTTTTCGAAATCGATGTTGGACGGCTGCCCGGTGGCGCGCTTGCCAAAGCTGGAACCGCGATGATTCGCGTAGCCTTCCAGGTCCAGTGCGTTGGGCAGTTGCGTCAGCACTTCGGTCTTGCCCGTGCCGGTCATGCCGCCCAACAAGACCAGGTCGCACTGGGCAGCCGCTTGATCGACGGTTTCGAGCAGAAAGGTACGCATGGCCTTGTAGCCACCGCCGACACGGGGGTAGTCGATGCCGGCTTCTTCCTTGAGCCACTGCTGGACAATCTGCGAGCGCAAGCCACCACGAAAGCAATAAAGCACTCCTTCGGGATGGGAACGGGCGAAGTCGGACCAGGCCTGGATGCGCTGGGCCTTGGTGTCACCGCTAACCAATTGATGCCCGAGGACGATGGCAGCTTGCTGGCCCTGTTGTTTATAGCAAGTGCCAACGCGTTGCCGTTCGATGTCGGTCATCAGGGGCAGGTTGACCACGCCGGGAAACGCGCCCTTGAGGAATTCGACGGGCGCTCTTGTGTCCATCATCGGACGGTCGTTGAGGAAGATATCGCGGTAATCGGTGATGTCGCGGGGCATCAGAACACCTCGACCGCGTGGCTCTGTCGCTCGACCAATTCACCGATCGGCTCCAGCGAAAGGCCCAGCTCAACGGCAACCTGCAGGAATTCGCTTTCGCCTTCGGGCGTGACGGCAACCAGCAAGCCGCCGCTGGTCTGCGGGTCGCACAGCACGCGCTTGTGCAACTCCTGGACCCGACCGACCCTGCTGGCGTAGCTGTCATAGTTGCGCAGTGTGCCGCCTGGCACGCAGCCCAGGTCCAGGTAGTACTCGACGCCCGGCAAGCGCGGCACGGCGTCGTAGCGGATGCGTGCGGTGAGCTGGCTGCCATCGGCCATCTCCACCAAGTGTCCGAGCAAGCCGAAACCGGTGACATCGGTCATTGCGGCCACGCCGTCGAGCTTGCCGAAATGGCTGCCGGGCTTGTTGAGGGTGCACATCCAATCCCGGGCCAGGCCCACGTCGGCGGCGCGCAGCTTGCCTTTCTTTTCCGCGGTCGTGAGGATGCCGATCCCCAGGGGTTTGGTCAGGTACAAGCGGCAACCCGCGACGGCGGTGTCGTTGCGCTTCATGTGGCGCTTGTGCAGGAGCCCCGTCACCGCGAGGCCAAACATTGGCTCCGGCGCATCGATCGAATGGCCGCCCGCCAAGGGAATGCCCGCCTCGTCGCACACCGAGCGGCCACCACGAATGACCTCCCGGGCAATCTCCGGGGCCAGTACGTTGACGGGCCAGCCGAGGATTGCAATCGCCATCAGCGGATCGCCGCCCATGGCGTAGATATCACTGATGGCATTGGTCGCGGCGATGCGTCCGAAATCGAAAGGATCGTCGACGATCGGCATGAAGAAATCGGTGGTCGAGACCACCCCGCGCTCCTCGTCGATGGCATACACCGCTGCATCGTCCCGGGAGGCATTGCCGACCCAAAGCTTGGGGTCAAGGTTCTGCGCACCGCTGCCGGCCAGGATCACTTCCAGCACCTGGGGCGAAATCTTGCAGCCGCAACCGGCACCGTGGCTGTACTGGGTCAGGCGAATCGGCTCGCTCATGGGCATACCTCTCGTAAGTCAAGGTCGGCAATTCTACCAGCAACGTCCGCCGCCCACCGCCCGTCGCGATCAATCGCCGCGTATCCGACGGAATTTTTCCGGCGTCGCGGGACTCACTTGAACAATAGCCGAGCCTTCCAAGGAGATAGCCGATGGACCCAACCCCACCCGCGACGACTCATCTTGATTACGGTCTCGACACGCTGTTCGGCCGCGAGACCAAAAGCGTCGACTGCCAGTTCGACGTCAAGCGTCTGGACGACGGCGAGCCGCCGTGGTTTGCCCTGCATGTACGCCCGCCGCTTCCCGAAGACCTGGCAAAGGCCCAGATCGTGGTGTTCAGCGCCGAAGGCCGACGCATCAGCGGTATCGTCCGGCGTTCCGAGCGCCTGGCCGATGACAGCTTGCAGCTGGACGTCGAACCGGACTGAAGCGCTCAGGCGCGCGGTGTACTGCTGCGGTACATGAACACCAGCGCCAAAGCCAGGCAGGCCATGGCCAGCAAGCGGCTGCTGGACAGTTCGATCGCCGGATTGCCCAGCCAGCCGAAGTTATCGATCAGCATGCCCATGCCCAGTTGCCCGACAATGACCGCCACGGTGGCAACGGCCGTGCCGACTCGTGGCACCGCGCCGACCATCACTATCATGTACACCACGCCAAACAACGCACCGCTGAGCTGCCACTTGGGCACCTCCAGCAGGCTCATGGCGTGGGCCGGCTCGAAAAACACGATCAACAGCCCCGTGACCACCGTGCCCACCACAAAGGTCAGCAGGCTGCTGCGCAGCACGCCAACCGTCTCGCCCAGGCGTCCGTTGATCGCGGCCTGAACGCTCAGTACCGCGCCGGCGGCGACGACCACCAGCAATAACACAATGATGCTCATATCAACCTCGGGCTATCAGGACAAGGGCCACCACAATCAACGCCAACGCCAGCCAACGCTCGCGATTGACCCGCTTGCGACTCGCGCCGAACCAACCGAAATGGTCGATCAGCACGCTTTTGCCCACTTGGCCGGAGAGGATCGCGATCATGGTCATCGCAATACCGATGTGAGGGGTGGCGAGGGTCAGGACCACCACATAGATGGGTCCCAGGAAGCCGCCGATCAATTGCCAGCGCGGCAGCGTGTCCAGTGATGGGCCTCGCTGGGGGCCGCTGAGCAACAGCAGCAGGAACAACAGCGCGGCGCCCACGCCAAAGATGCTCAATGTCGCCCATAGATGGCCGACCTGGATGCCCAACGGTCCCAGCAGACCGGCCTCCACCGACAATCCCATGCCCGCCAGGATGACCAGGGGCAACAATAGCCAGCGCAAAAATGGCCGGGGTGGCGCCGCCGCCGCTATCGGCGCGGCCGCGTCTTGTGATGTCGGTTGCATCGAATATACCTGTCTTGGAAAGAAACGACGGGCATTATCAACTGGCGCTCCTATGCGATAAATGTGAGCATTCCCACAACACTTTTGCGCAGTACGCACAGCGGATTTCCCATGCAAGGTCTCGATGAACTGGGTTTCAAGGCACTCCGACTGTTTGTCGCGGTGCTCGATCACGGCAGCTTTTCGGAAGTGGCGCGGCGTGAGGGGTTGGCGCCCTCTTCGATTTCCCGCCAGATCCAATTGATGGAGCAAGCGCTGAACCAGCAACTGCTCTATCGCCACACGCGCGCCGTTTCGCCCACCGAAGCCGGCCGCCTGCTCGGTCACCACGCACGGTTGTTGCTGGTGCAACTGGAGGAAGCCGAACAAGCCTTGCAGGAGCAGTACAGCGAGCCGGCCGGGCTGATACGGATCAACGCTCCCGTGGTGTTCGGCCAGCGACACCTGACGCCGTGGCTGGGCCAGTTGTGCGAGCGCTACCCCAAGCTGCAGTTGGACATCCAGCAGACCGACAATTATGTGGACCCGCTGCAGCAAGGTGCCGACCTGCTCTTTCGCATCGGGCCGCTGCACGATTCCAGCATGCAGGCGCGGATCGTCGCGCCGCACCGCTTCCAGATTGCCGCAAGCCCCGACTACCTCGCCCGTCATGGCACGCCACGCAAGCCCCAGGACCTGGCTGCCCATGAGTGCCTGGCCTATAAAGGCGTGGCGGGCCAGCAGCGCTGGTTCTTCCGACGTCCCGGTCAAACCTGGACGCCATACAGTGTCAGGGGCCCGATCACCGGCAACCACGCCGACACCCTGACCCAGGCCGCCGTGCAAGGGCTGGGCCTGGTGATGTTCCCGTCGTGGCTCATCGGCGAAGCCGTGCGCAGCGGAACGCTGGTGCCGGTGCTGAGCGACTACGAAGCGTCCAACAGCCTCGAACCCCAGCAAATCGCTATCCTCTGGCCCGGCAGCCGACGCCTGTCGGTGAAGGTGCGTACGGTGATCGACTTTTTCCTTGAATGTTTCGGCGAGGTGCCCTACTGGGATCGTCCTTGACGGTCAGGCGCTGGAGTCAAGGCCAGGCCCATGGGATGATCCAGCTTTAGATCGAGCCTGCGTGGAGCGTTTTAATGTCATTGCTGAGTAAACGAGCCGCCGCCGTGCTGCTGACGGCGGTCGCCAGCCTGGCCGCATGGCCTGCCATGGCGGCCCAGCCCAAGACCGTGGCCCAGGCACCGGTCCAGAAGATTTCGATGCTGGGCGGCAAGTTCAGCTTCACCCTGCCCAAGGGCTACACGGCAACGCCGTTATCCGCGGGCGAAGTGGCCCAGGGGACAGCCGGGGCGACCGGTATGATGTACAGCAATGCCACGAGCAAGACAGTGGTGATCACGGCTGAAAACACCTTGGTCGACGGGGCGAATGTGAAGGACAACGACGCGGCCTTCCTGGACAGCACCTTTGCCGATTTTGCCGTCCAGAAAACCAAGGCTCTGCCGGATGCCAAAATTCTTGGCGAACAAAGCCTGATCCAGAAAACCACCGGTCTGGGCCTGCGTCAGCTCGACACCAAGGCCACGCAGGGTGGCGGGCCGACGTTGGACACCACGCTGATCGGCGCCTCCGGCACCCGTATGGCCGTGGTGCAGATCATTTCCAGGGCCAGCGACCAGGCCGGCCATGAGGCCCTGGTCAAGCAGATCGCCAGCGGGAAGTGAGAACACTGGCGCAGCATGCCTGACCCGTGGGAGCGAGCCTGCTCGCGATGACGGCGGTACATTCAGCATCCCCATCAACTGAAACACCGCCATCGCGAGCAGGCTCGCTCCCACACTGGATTTGTGGAGGACTCAAAACCCAAGCGCAGCACACCCCCCCGTGGGAGCGAGCCTGCTCGCGATGACGGCGGTACATTCAGCATCCTCATCAACTGAAACACCGCCATCGCGAGCAGGCTCGCTCCCACACTGGATTTGTGGATGACTCAAAACCCAAGCGCAGCACACCCCCCTGTGGGAGCGAGCTTGCTCGCGATGACGGCGGTACATTCAGCATCCCCATCAACTGAAACACCGCCATCGCGAGCAGGCTCGCTCCCACATTGGATTTGTGGATGACTCACAACCCAAGCGCAGCACACCCCCTGTGGGAGCGAGCTTGCTCGCGATGACGGCGGTACATTCAGCATCCCCATCAACTGAAACACCGCCATCGCGAGCAAGCTCGCTCCCACATTGGATTTGTGGATGACTCAAAACCCAAGCGCAGCACACCCCCCCTGTGGGAGCGAGCCTGCTCGCGATGACGGCGGTACATTCAGCATCCCCATCAACTGAAACACCGCCATCGCGAGCAGGCTCGCTCCCACACTGGATTTGTGGATGACTCAAAACCCAAGCGCAGCACAATCTCCTTTTGAGGGCTGATGTGCCTATCAGGGATTGAGTCGCTCAAGCCAGGCCCGCAGATCCTTCACTTCCTGCGCATTGATCTCATGGCCAAGGCCCGGATAGGCATGGAATTCCGGCTCCAGGGCCAGGGTCTTTAGGAAGGTGTCGGCGTCGGTGCCGTCATGGAAGGGAATGATCGGATCCGCGGTGCCGTGGCCGATGAACACGGCTAGCGCCCTTCGTGCCTCGTCGGGCGTCAGTTCGGCCCGCAGCACCGGCAGGATTCGCCCACCCATCGCAGCGATGCCCCCGACGGCTTCCGGGTGTCGCAAGGCGATTTCGTAGCTCATCATCGCGCCCTGGCTGAAGCCCACCAGGTAGACATTGCCCGCATCGGTCGGGTACTTGGCCCGCGCCTTTTCGATGAATTCCATAAGCATCTGGCCACTGGCCTTCAAGTCTGAAGTGTCACCGTCATACGCGCCCTCGCCCTTTTTGGCGAACCATTGGTAGTGGCCCGGTTCCATGGACTTGGGCGCGCGCACCGAGAGGTAGTTGTAGTGCCTGGGCAGTTCATCGGCGAGCCTGAGCAGATCCTTTTCGTTGCTGCCCGAACCGTGCAGGAAAATCACGAGCGGCCGGTTTCGGGCCTGCTCGTCGGCGCGGGCCAGGTAATTGAGGGGCAAATCCGTTTGCAGCGACGGTTGGGCCTGCACGCCGGCCGATACCAGCAGCAGAAACAGGGCGAACGCTTTGAGCATCAGTCTTCCTCCATCATTGGATAGCCGCACGACAACGACCGTGCGGTGAGGTAGACAGCACTTATCAGTCGTTGATCAATTTCCCCGCCCGAATAGGCTCGCGCCCGGCGACTTTCGCCTGCCAGATACCTGGCTGGGTGTAGCGCCCACGATCCAGGGCGAACAGTACGCCGCTGGTGCCCGCTGGCACAACGCTGACCCGGTCATTCAACGGATCGACCACCTCGAACAGCGGATCGCCGCGCTCCACCCACTCCCCGGCCTCCCGCAGGAAACTCACCACGCCATGGTGCGGCGCGAACAGGTATTGCGTGCCTTCGAACGGCAAGCCCTCGCAGCATTCTTGCGGCGCGGCCGGCCAGTCACCGGCGATGAGGCCCTGTTCCGCGAGAAATCCCAGGATGGCTTCGCAATTGGCCTGGGCCTGCTCCACCCGGGTGTCGCCCATGCTGCCCAGTTCGAGCGTCGTCGCCAGGTTGGCCGGCGGAATCGCCGCTTGCGGAAAAATCCTAGCCAGGCGCAACCAGGGCGTCGAGCAGGACTCATCGAACGAACTGCCGCCCGAATCTTCACACAGCAACGCCACCCCGGCCTTCAACCGCGCGGCCAATGAGCGCCACTGCGGCCATTGCTGGGGCAAGGCATACAAGTGGATCGCGGCCTCGAAATCACAGTGCAGATCCAGAGTGACATCGGCGTCGCAGGCGTGGCGAAGCAATAGCCGGTGCAGGGCTTCAAGCTGGGAAGGTGGCGGCGGCAGATCTTCCAGCACCTTGACCATTGTCTGGCGAATCAGGGTGATGTTGGCGGCCGGGTCATCCCCGAGACGGTCACCGATGCGTTGCGCCACCGGGGCGCTGAGTTCGACGAAGGAACGGTTGAAATTCTTGCCGCTGCCCAGCTCGAAACGCCCCATATGGGCGCTTTGCAGATGCTGATCCAGGCCGATGGGATTGGCCACCGGCACGAGCTCGATCACGCCTTTGAGCAGACCACGGGCTTCAAGATCGTTCAGTCGCTGTTTCAGCTCCCATGCCGTGCGCATGCCCGGCAACTCGTCGGCATGCAGGCTCGCCTGGATGTACGCCTTGCGCGGCCCGTGGCCGTAACGAAACACGCTGAGCGAACGCTCCGTGCCCAGGTGACTCCATGGCAGGATATGGTCGATGCGTTGCATAGGCACTCCAGATATCGGTTTCTCGACAGGCTCAGGGTAAAACAATCGCCCATGAAAAAGGTGGCCGGCCGGGTCAGCGGCGGGCCACCTGTGGGCTTCAGCTATTAATGCCCGTAGACGTCAAAGGCGAAGTATTTGTCCTGCACTTTCTTGTAGGTGCCATTGGCGCGGATTTCAGCGATGGCAGCGTTGAATTTCTCGGCAAGCTCTTTATCACCCTTGCGCACCGCAATGCCGGCGCCGCCGCCGAAGTACTTGGCGTCTTCATAGGTAGGCCCGACGAAGGCAAAACCTTTGCCGGCGTCGGTTTTCAGGAAACCTTCGTCGAGGTTGACCGAGTCAGCCAGCATCGCGTCGAGGCGACCGGCAACCATGTCCAGGTTGGCCTCCTGCTGGGAGGTGTAGCGCACCAGGTTGATCCCCGCCGGCACCAGCACTTCGGTCGCGAAGCGGTCATGGGTACTGGCGCGCAGTACACCGACTTTCTTGCCCTTGAGCTCGGTCAGCGGGTCCTTGACGTCGGTGCCTTGCTTCATCACGAAACGCGCCGGGGTGTGGTAGTACTTGATGGTGAAGTCGACGTTTTTCTTGCGGTCGTCCGTGATCGTCATGGACGACAGGACCGCGTCGATTTTCTTGACCTTCAGCGCCGGGATCAGGCCGTCGAACTCCTGCTCGACCCAGACACACTTGACCTTCATCTGCTCGCACAGCGCGTCGCCGATATCCACATCGAAGCCGGCCAGCTTGCCGTCGGGGGTTTTCATCGAAAAGGGTGGATACCCGGCCTCGATCCCGAGACGGATCGGCTTGGCGTCTTCGGCCACGGCTGAGAAGGATAATACGGACAGTGCCAGGGCACCGAACATGACAAGCTTCTTCATTTTTGCTCCTGAGTGCGCAGGTTTTTTTGATCGTTATTGGCAGATTCGGAAACAGCGTTCGGTCTGGGAAACCGAAGTGGGCGGGAGTCTAGAGGGGCACTCGGGAGGGGAATTACGTAGAGGCGACAAATAGTTATAGAAATACCCAGGCTTGGCTGAGGATCATGAATTTACGAAAAGCCTGACAGAGGCAAACGCTGGTGGCGAGGTTCTGCACCGCTCAGGACTGCTACGCAGCCCAGCGGGAGCAAGCTGCCTCGCCACAACGTGAACAAGCCGCCGGAAAATTTCAGCAATCGCAGCTGACGATCTTCTCCGCCACGCGCTCTACGGAACCGGTCAGGCGAAAGCCCTCGTCGAGCCAGCCCATGACGCCGCCAATCATTTCCTTGACCGGATACCCGAGGGTCGCCAGGCGGACCGCAGCCTTGTTGGCGCCGTTGCAGTGTGGCCCGGCGCAATAGACCACGAACAGAGTCGTCTCGGGATAGGCCGCCAGTGCGTGCGCCGTGAGCGTGCGGGTTGGAAGATTGATCGCCCCCGGCACATGCCCGCGCTCGTAGGCCAGCGGACCGCGTACATCCACCAGTACAAAATCGACATCGCCCGTTTCCTGGCTGGCATGGACATCGGAACAGTCGGTTTCGAACATCAGGCGCCGGCTGAAGTGTTGCAAGGCCAGGTCGGATGAGGCGGCAGGCACTTCGCTAACGGGGCTGGTCATGATTTTTACTCCTGGAACAAAAGGGCTCGAAGAGACTTTATCGACCTGGCGCTTACCGCTACAGTGGCGGATACGACACTCTGTGGGAATTTTCCGCCAAATGCATCCTACACCCGGCCTCGTCGCGATCCTTGCCTACGACGGCCTGTGCACGTTCGAGTTCGGCGTCGCCGTCGAGATATTCGGACTGGCACGGCCCGAGTTCGATTTCCCGTGGTATGAGCACCGCATCGTCGCCGTCGACGAAGGCCCGATGCGCGCCATGGGCGGCTTCCAGGTGCTGGCCGATGGCGGCATGGAACTGCTCGACAGCGCTCGTACGATTGTCGTGCCGGGCTGGCGCATTCGCAGCGGTCCGCCCTCCGATGCCCTGCTCCAGGCCCTGCGGCGAGCCCATGAACGCGGCGCCCGTTTGTTGTCGATCTGTTCAGGAGCGTTCGTGCTTGCCGCCACGGGGTTGCTCGACGGCCTGGGCGCCACGACTCATTGGCGCTACACCGACGAGCTCGCCGAGCGCTACCCCGCCATCGATGTGGATCCCGACGTTCTTTATGTCGATTCAGGCCAAGTGATCACGTCGGCTGGCAGCGCGGCAGGCATCGATGCGTGCCTGCACCTGGTTGCGCGGGATTTCGGAGCCCAGGTCGCCAACACCGTGGCACGCCGGCTGGTCATGCCGACGCAACGCACCGGCGGCCAGGCGCAATTCATTCCGTCGCCGGTCAGTCGCACACCGCGCAGCGACTTGTCCGGCGTCATGCAATGGGCCCGGGAGCGTCTCCACGAGCCGCTGGGTGTGCGCGAGCTGGCAAGCCACGCCGCCATGAGCGAACGAACCTTCCTGCGCCGCTTCACCCAGGCCTCTGGCCTTTCACCCAAGGCCTGGCTGCAACATGAACGCCTGGCTCGGGCGCGGGAACTGCTGGAGAGCACGAGCGACAACACCGACATCATTGCCCAACTCTGCGGCTACCGCTCGGTGGAAAGTTTCCGCGTGGCATTTCGTAGCGTGGTGGGGGTTGCGCCGTCGGTCTACCGAGAGCGGTTTGGGCGGGGATGAATCCAGCATGAGCTTCGCCCAGGTTTGCTCGCGACGCTCAGCGTCTGCGCAACAAGTACGTGTCCATGATCCAGCCATTGGCCTGCCGCGCCGCCTGGCGAGTGCGTTCGATGTCATCGGCCACGTCCCCCAGCCGGCCGGCGACCAGGATTTCGTCCGCCGTCCCTACATAGGCGCCCCAGTAGATGTGCAGGTCCGGATCGCTTACCTGACGATACGCGTCCTGCGCATCGAGCATCACCACCACGCTCTCCGCGTCGCCGACCTGCCCCGCCGCCAACCGCCGGCCAGTGGTGATCTCCAGCGAACCGCCAATGGTATTCAATGACACTTTATGTCGCGCCGCGAGGGCCTGGACGCTGGTGATGCCAGGGATCACTTCGAACTCGAAAGCGCAGCGTCCTGAATCAAGGATCGCCTGGAGGATACGCAAGGTGCTGTCGTACAACGACGGGTCGCCCCACACCAGGAAACCGCCGCATTGTCCGTCCGATAACTGCTCATCGATCAGCCCTTCGAAAATGGCCTGCTTCGCCCGATTCAGCTCCGTGACAGTGCCCGCGTAGTCCGAATCGCCGCGCTCACGCTCAGGACTGCTGGCTTCGACGAAACGGTAGGAATGGTCGGCGATATAGCGTCGACAGATCTCGCGGCGCAAGTCCAGCAACCCGTCCTTGGCAGGCCCCTTGTCCATCAGGAAAAATACATCCACCTGGTTCAAGGCCTTCACCGCCTGCATCGTCAAGTGGTCCGGATCACCTGCACCGATGCCGATCACCAAGAGTTTTTTCATGGTCGTGACTCCAAGGCTCGCAAGCGCCAAACCCCGTTGAATCGCAGGTCAACGACGCCAAGGGGTTCGATATCGATCCGGTTGAACATGGCCGGTTGGCAGCCCAGCACGTTCATCATGGCGGCGCGGATCACGAACGGATGGGTAACGGCCAACCAACGACCCGGGGTCTTTTCCAGCGACGCCAGCCAGTCACCGACGCGCCGACACAATTGGCTGACGGATTCACCGCCGTGGGGCGCGGCGTCCGGATCATCGCGCCACGCCTGGAGGTGCTGCGGTTCGGTCGCGAGCAACTCGTCGACCGACGCCCCCCGCCACCGTCCGAAATCACAATCGGCCAATGCCGGGGTCACCACGGGTGAGTCACCCAACAAGGCCGCCGTCTGGCGCGTCCTCAGTTCCGGCCCGCAGAGCAGATGCCGGACATGGTGGTATTGGCGACCGATGTCGGGGCGCTTCGCCAGCCAACCGGCATCCAGCGGTTCGTCCAGGCCCAAGCGAGCGCTTTTCTGAGCGGCGGTGCGGGCGTGGCACATCAAGGTCAGGCGGGTCGCTTGCACGGGGAATTCTCGGGCGGTTGGAGGGGATCAGTGACAGGGCAATGGCGCACTTTGTTGTACAGCACCTTATATGAACTCCAATAACGTTGGACAAAAAGGCGTTATGTCCGACACCGGCAGAAGCATTACCTGACATACAAAGGCACCTCAACCAAAGCCTTGCCCTACAAGGCTTACACATAAGTTCAGACTTTTTAAACGGAACGTAAAAACCTCTGGACACGTAGCACCCGCTACCCAAATACTATTTTCGAAATGATGAAAAAAACCCAACACCCATCCAGGCAAGGAGCACGGATGCCTCTCTCCAGAGACCAGACCAGCGATCCATGCCTGGTTTTGCCGCCATCGGAAAGCCAGGCCATAGATGCCCTGCGCAGTCGGGCATTGTTCGAAGCGGCGTCCAGCCCGCTGGTTGAAGCCTGTCCAGCCTTGAAGGCCCGGGAGCCGGCCTTGACCCAGGCGTCGCCATCTGCCGAGCCTTGTGAACACTATGCGCGAACCCATTGAATGCGCCGAATCAGGTCTGTACACCAAGCCTGCTTTCAGATTGCTGCGGGAAGAGTCGGACCATCCGCTGCTGCTGGTCTGTGAACATGCCAGCCGATTCATCCCAGGCGCGCTCAATGACCTGGGTCTGGATGAGACGGCGGCCCAGGAACATATCGCCTGGGACATCGGTGCCCTGGCCTTGGCCGAGCGGCTGTCCGAAACCCTTGGCGCGACCCTGCTGTCGGCCAACTACTCGCGACTGTTGATCGACCTGAACCGCCCATTGCACGTCCCCGACAGCATCCCGGCGCAAAGCGAGATCTACCAGATCCCCGGCAACCACTCGCTGGACGACGCCACGCGCGAATACCGCCAGCAGTGCCTGTTCCACCCTTTTCATGACCAACTGCGAACCCTGATCGACCGCCGCCTGGCTGACAACCGGGTCGTGCGGGTAGTGGGCATCCATAGTTTCACCCCGGTGTTCTACGGCCAGCCGCGCGCACTCGAGGCCGGCGTCCTGTTTGGCGAAGCCAGGGAATATGCCCAGCACATCGTCGAAGGGCTGGCCCGGCACTCGCTGCGGGTCGCCGGCAACCAGCCCTACAAGGTCAGCCCCTTGAGCGACATGACGGTTCCGGTACATGGCGACGGCCGCGGCCTGGATTCGGTGCTGATCGAAGTGCGCAACGACCAACTGCGCAGCCTCGAGTCGTTAAGGACCTGGAGCGCATACCTCGCTCCCCTGCTATAAACACGACGGTGTAGAGTTTTCAGCTGCAAAGCAACAACGCGTGGACAACGACAGTGATCGTCAAGCCCGGTGCCTATAAGCGGGTTCTTTGGAACAGGAGTGCAATCCATGCTGGCTTTACGTCCAGTTCAATTGACCGATTTGCCGCAACTGCAACAGCTGGCCCGCGATAGCCTGGTAGGCGTCACTTCGCTTCCCGACGACGTCGATCACCTGCGGGAAAAAATTCTCGCCTCGTGCGCCTCCTTCGAGGCCGAAGTGCACATCCCGGGCGGGGAGAATTATTTTTTTGTTTTGCAGGAGCTGGAATCAGGTCGCCTCGTGGGCTGTTCGGAAATTGTCGCCACCACGGGTTGCGGCGAACCATTCTACAGCCTGCGCAACCGGCCGTTTTCCAGCGAATCCCGCGAGCTGAACATCCAGCACGGCGTACCCGCGCTGTCGCTCTGCCAGGACCTCAACGGTCAGACGCTGCTGCGCGGTTTCCACATCGACGCTGCACGGGTACGCACGCCGGAGTCGGAGTTGCTTTCCCGGGCGCGGCTGATGTTCATCGGCGCCCACCCGCGGCGCTTTGCCGACTCGGTGATCACTGAGATCGTCGGTTTCAGCAGCGAGGATGGCCAGTCGCCCTTCTGGGACGCCGTCGGACAGCATTTTTTCGACCTGCCCTACAGCGAGGCCGAACGTCTGTGCGGCTTGCGCAGCCGAACCTTCCTCGCAGAGCTGATGCCTCAATACCCGATCTATGTCCCGATGCTGCCCCCGGCGGCCCAGGCCTGCATAGGCCGGGTCCACCCGGACGGCCAGGAAGCCTTCGACATCCTCGAGCGCGAGGGTTTCGAAACCAACAACTACGTGGATATCTTCGACGGTGGCCCCACGCTGCACGCCCGGGTCGCGAACATCCGCTCGATCACCCAGAGTCACTTGGCTATCGCGCGCCAGAGCCGACATATCGACGCCACGGGTCGCTACCTGGTCAGCAACGATCGCCTGGGCCATTACCGAGCCATTGTCGCCGACCTGGAAGTCAACGGCGAAGGCCCTGTCCCATTGCAGCCCGATATGTTGCAAGCGTTGGGCATTGCAGAGGGTGACCGGATCCGGGTGGCCCGCCTATGAGACGCCTTCGAGCCCGTCTATGGCAACATCGCGCCCGGCATGATCAAGGAGCGACACCATGATTGTCCGCCCGGTCGCCCTGACCGACCTGCCTGCGTTGATGGACCTGGCGCGCTGCGCCGGCCCGGGGTTTACCAGCCTGCCGGCCAATGAAGAACGCCTGGCGCACCGAGTGCGCTGGGCCCAACGGACCTTCGCCGGGCAGGTGGAACGTGCCGATGCCGACTACCTGTTCGTGCTGGAGGACGACGACCGGCACGTGGTGGGTATCAGCGCGCTGACCGGTGCGGTGGGGGTGCGCGAGCCCTGGTACAACTACCGCGTGGGTGTGACCGTCAGCTCGGCGCCTGAATTGGGCATCCAGCGACAGATCCCGACGCTGTTCCTCAACAACGAAATGACCGGTCAATCGGAAATCTGCTCGCTGTTCCTTCATCCCCATCAGCGCCGTGGCCATAACGGGCGTTTGCTGTCCCTGGCGCGCCTGCTGTTCGTGGCCGAGTTTTCCCAGCTGTTTGGCGAAAAGCTGATTGCAGAATTGCGCGGTCGCGCGGACGACCAGGGCTGCTCGCCTTTCTGGGATAGCCTGGGACGACACTTCTTCAACAAGGACTTCAGCTACGCCGACCAGTTGGCTGGCATGGGCAACAAGGCCTTCATCGCCGAGCTGATGCCACGCCAACCGTTGTACACCTGCCTACTCACCGAGCAGGCCCAGGCAGCGATAGGCAAAGCGCATCCGGACACCGAACCCGCCTTGAAAATCCTCGGTGCCGAAGGCTTCGCCCACAAGGGATACGTGGACATCTTTGACGGCGGGCCGGTCATCGAGGCACCTGTCTCGAAGATCCGCAGCGTACGCGACAGCCAGCCACTGACCTTGACGATCGGCACGCCGGACGGGCAGGCGCCGGTGTGGCTGATCCACAACCGGCGCCTGGAAAGCTGCCGCGTCACCAGCGCCCGGGCCCACCTGCATGGTCAAAGCCTGCTCGTTGACCGCGCCACAGCCCAACGTCTGCAAGTGCAACCGGGCGACACGGTACGCGCCGTGACGTTGCTCAGGCCGCGGGAACAGGCCGAGGCGGCATAAATCCGCCGCCCTGTCCCGGCACTTTCCATTTACTCCTCGCGCAACGTGAGGATGTAACACTAAACAATAACAACCCTCTTTAACCAGAAAGCAACTCGATATTTCCCCGGCAATACTTGTCGACAATTAGCAAGTTGCCTCCCACCCTGTCCAACTCCATACTTTTCAACACCGACCCACTGCAACGAAAACGATCATGATCAAAAATCTAATTACCGAGATAGTTTCGCCAACGGACATTGCGGAAACAATTAAATCATTGGACATGACCTCAGAAACAAGACAACTGGTTTCTCAACTTACCGCCGCACCCGACTTTGCCAGGGAGCAATTCCGGCGGGCAACAATCATGAACGCCACCAACCCGCATACGGGAACCGTGATACTGCACCAGACGAATATAGGCAATATAAGTGTTAAATCACCTACATTCGACTCAACTTCATCGCCACTGTACTCAGTGCCCGGCCACAGCATTTTATTCGCGCTTGACCGCCCCTTCCAGGTCCAGCGATACACTTTGATGGAACAGTGTATCGAAAAGGCCGACAGCGTTATTGTTGACGAAAGAAACCCGCTGATCATCGACGGCCGTCATACATTATTCGACTACATCCAAACCGACCCCAAGCCAGCCAGACTTACGGGGCGAATCAATCTGCCAAACAGAGCGGCCGATATCAGCGTATTCGATCGTGTCACATTGAAAAAGATAGCGTGGTTGCCCCACGATGAAAGTGCCTCTCGTTATCTGGTCAGCCTGGAGCTGCTCGACACAATCCAAGACCTCGATGGCGTCAAGGTCGCGGAGGAGTTGGTCTACCACTATCATCCCGCTGTGGTGTGGAAAGCCTTCCAGATACTCTACCGAGCGGACCGGCCCAAGGCGCTGGCATACGCTCCATTGCTGAAAAAACACAAAAGTGCGCGCCTGGACAGCTTGCTTCGTCCACTGGAGAAGGCCGCATGAAACTCGACACTTTCCTGGAGCGCATAAACACTTACGATCTGCAGCGTGACAAAGCCGATGTCATTGAAGACATGCGCCAGCTGGCGACGAATCGTTCTTTATTGAGTCACCATCTGCATGACGTAATACAGAGAGATGGTTTCGCCATCCGCAACAATATCTACAATGCCTATGCCTTTGTACTGCACAGCAACGATGAGTTTACCCTGCGCCTGGGATTCTGGGCACCCGTGGAAACACATGACGAGAGCAAGACCTTCATCTACAACCTGAACCATAATCATGACTTCGACATGTATGCGGTGGGCTATAGCGGAGATGGTTATACAACGGTTGTCCGCGAAATACTTGATGAACTTCCCTTACAAATGGGCAAGGTGCCCAGATTAGGTAAGGAACGAAGCGTAAAACTGGCGCCAGGCGAAGTTTTATACATGCCTGCATTTCGAGAGATCCACAAACAGATCGCGCCTCGGTCAATGTCTGCATCGTTGAGTCTGCTCATTCATCCTGAACACTCGATCAGACCGGACGAAGCCTGGTGTTTCGATGAAAACTATAAGCCGTTTTACCCCGGCGTAGCTGCGCAAGAGACAGCGTTATTCAAAGACACGCTGTCGTTGCTCAACCCCGGGCAGTCATTGGCTGCCCTATAACCAAAAGAGGAAAAAACATGGATAACCTGATGAACAACTGGGACCAAGCGCCTTTGCTGCGAGCCGGTACGGATGCGGTGGATACCGCTGTCCAATTGACGAACGAGAACGAAGTCTTCTGCACTATTCCCTTCTCGACCCGCTTCAACGTTGGAAACATTCACGAGATCAAGAAGATGTGGGGGGAAACGACCCTGTCCTGACATCGTTTAAGCTGTAGGCACTCGCCAGGCTACAGGCCTTCCGGTCTGTGGCCTTTTTTGGTGCACTGCAAAGCATGGCCCATGCACATTCGTCATCATCTTTGTGCCTGCCGCATGATAGCCTTTGGTTTTTCGGCGTTGACACTTTTGCTCAAGCCCTTCCATTCCATTGGTGGAACTTATATGTCCAGGCTTTCCCATCAAGATTTGCGTCGCAACTTCCGCCAATTGCTGGCTTCCGACACGTGCTACCACACTGCGTCCGTATTCGACCCGATGTCAGCGCGCATAGCCGCAGACCTGGGATTCGAAGTGGGGATCCTCGGCGGCTCGGTCGCTTCATTGCAAGTGTTGGCCGCGCCGGATTTTGCCTTGATCACTCTCAGTGAATTTGCCGAACAGGCTACCCGCATCGGTCGCGTGGCCCAGCTGCCGGTGATCGCCGACGCTGACCACGGCTACGGCAACGCGCTGAACGTGATGCGCACGATCATCGAGCTCGAACGCGCCGGCATTGCCGCGCTGACGATCGAAGACACCCTGCTGCCCGCCCAGTTCGGCCGCAAGTCCACGGACCTCATCAGCGTGGCCGAAGGCGTCGGCAAGATCCGCGCCGCCCTGGAGGCCCGCGTCGATTCGGAGATGGCCATCATCGCCCGGACCAACGCGGGAATACTGCCGGTTCAGGAAATCATCAGCCGCACCCAACAATACGAACGTGCCGGCGCCGATGGGATCTGCATGGTCGGGGTACAGGACTTCGAGCATCTGGAAAAGATCAGCGAGAACCTGAACGTGCCGCTGATGCTGGTCACTTACGGCAACCCGCTGCTGCGTGACGACAAACGCCTGGCCGAGCTGGGTGTACGGATCACCATCGATGGCCACGGCGCCTATTTCGCCGCGATCAAGGCCACTTATGACAGCCTGCGGGAACAGCGCCAGATCTTTACCCAGGCCTCGGACCTGAGCGCCACCGAACTGACCCACACCTACACCCAGCCCGAGGAGTACATCCGTTGGGCCGAGGAATACATGAGCGTCAAGGAATAAGCTCATTCACCGTCCAGGAGACGGCCGTCGCGAGCAAGCTCGCTTCCAAGGTGCTTGCGGTGAACGCCAATGCTGCGTTCATCCAACAAACTCAGTGGGAGCGAGCCTGTTCGCGATTACGTGTCAGTGTGAAGAAGCTTCAATGCCCGCTGCGCAACATCTCCTTGGGCACATACTTGCCGATCTCGAACTTGCCGATGGCGGCGCGGTGGACTTCATCCGGGCCGTCGGCCAGGCGCAACGTTCGCTGCATGGCATACATGTAGGCCAGCGGAAAGTCGTTGGAAACCCCAGCCCCGCCATGAATCTGGATCGCCCGGTCGATGACCTTCAGCGCCACGTTCGGCGCAACGACCTTGATCTGGGCGATTTCGCTCTTGGCCACTTTGTTGCCCACCGTGTCCATCATATAGGCCGCCTTCAACGTCAGCAGGCGAGCCATGTCGATCTCCATCCGCGAATCGGCGATCTTGTCGATGTTGCCACCCAGGCGCGCCAGTGGCTTGCCGAAGGCGGTGCGACTGATGGCCCGCTGGCACATCAATTCCAATGCGCGCTCCGCCATGCCGATGGAGCGCATACAGTGATGAATCCGGCCCGGGCCGAGGCGGCCCTGGGCAATTTCGAAACCGCGGCCCTCGCCTAGCAGGACGTTTTCGTACGGCACCCGCACGTTGTCGAACAGCACTTCGGCGTGGCCATGGGGCGCGTCGTCGTAACCGAACACCGGCAATGGCCGGACGATCTTGACCCCGGGCGTGTCCACCGGCACCAGGATCATCGAATGCTGGGCGTGACGAGGTGCATCGGGATTGCTCAGGCCCATGAAGATCAGGATCTTGCAGCGCGGGTCGCAGGCGCCTGAGGTCCACCACTTTTTACCGTTGATGACCCACTGGTCTCCATCGCGCTCGGCACGGGCGGCCATGTTGGTGGCATCCGACGAAGCGACGTCCGGTTCAGTCATGGCGAAGGCCGAGCGAATCTCTCCCCGCAGCAACGGTTCCAGCCAGCGCTGCTTTTGTTCTTCATTGGCGTAACGCACCAGCACTTCCATGTTGCCGGTGTCCGGCGCCGAGCAGTTGAACGGCTCCGGCCCCAGCAGCGAGCGCCCCATGATCTCCGCCAGCGGCGCATATTCAAGGTTGGTCAAGCCTGCGCCCAGTTCGGATTCCGGCAGGAACAGATTCCACAGCCCTTCGGCCCGGGCCTTGGCCTTCAGCTCCTCCATGATCGCGGTGGGTTGCCAACGGTCACCTTCGGCCACTTGTCGTTCGAATACCGCTTCGGCCGGGTAGACATGCGCATCCATGAACGCCGTAACGCGTTCACGCAGCTCCTGAACCTTGGGGGAATAGGCAAAATCCATGGGCAGCACCTTCTTGGCAGAGGTTGTTTTTAGGTCATGGAATCGATGCTAGTTGAGCTACGAAAATTTACCTAACCTATTCTCGGCGTGTATTAACATTCATCACCGATATATGGTTCACTGATTTGCATTGCCACCCGGCACCTCATACAAGCCCAAGAATAAGAGTGCAGCGCCATGAATCTGAGCAAGGTCGACCTCAACCTTTTCATTGTCTTCGATGCGATCTACACCGAAGCCAACCTGACCCGTGCCGGGCAGATCGTCGGCATCACTCAGCCGGCCGTGTCCAATGCCCTGGCGCGTTTGCGCGAGACCTTCAATGATCCGCTGTTCGTGCGCACCGCCCAGGGCATGGTGCCTACACCGATGGCCCAGAATATTATCGGGCCGGTGCGCAACGCCCTGTCGCTGCTGCGGGTATCGGTACAGGAAAGTCGGATCTTCAACCCACTGCAAGCCGTCAAGACCTACCGCATCAGCATGACCGACCTCACCGAGGGCGTGATCCTGCCGCCACTGTTCCAGCGCCTGCGTCGCCTGGCGCCGACCGTGGCTATCGAGAGTTTCCTGTCCAAGCGCCGGGAAACCACCAAGGAGCTGGCCGCCGGACGCCTGGACTTCGCGGTGGACGCCCCGCTCAACACCGACCCACAAGTACGCCACGTCAAGCTGATGGAGGACCGTTACGTCTGCGCCATGCGCAAGGGCCATCCGCTGGCGAACAACGAAAAACTCAGCCTCGACGATTACCTGGCCCAGACCCACGTGCATATTTCCAGTCGCCGCAACGGCCTGGGTTACGTGGACCTGGCCCTCGGCAAAATGGGCATACAGCGCAAGATTGCCCTGCGTTCGCAGCATTATCTGATGGCGTCCCAGGTGCTCCAGCAGACCGATATGGTCATGACTGTTCCGGAGCGCTTCACACGCCGCCATGACCTGCATGCGGTCCACGTGCCCGTCAACGATGTGCCGCCAGTGGAAACCCATCTCTACTGGCACGAAAGCACCGACCAGGACCCGGCCAATCGTTGGATGCGCGAGCAGATCATCGAACTGTGCCAACAGGTGACGGCCCATGAGAAGAAGCTCGATAAGGTTTAGCCTGTCCAATGTGGGAGCGAGCCTGCTCGCGATAGCGTCGGATCAGTCACTATTCATATTGGCTGGACTACCGCTTTCGCGAGCAGGCTCGCTCCCACAGGTTTCGTCGACAGCTCATTGCTTGACGTGAACGTCAACCTGGAATTAGCTTAGCGCCAACTCCTATCATTTCGAGCGCTTCCATGAGCAGCCTGACCTACAGCATCTCCGATCTCGCCCGCGAGTTGGATATCACCACTCGAGCCATCCGCTTCTATGAAGAACAGGGTCTTTTGCGTCCGGAGCGCCGAGGCCAGGAACGTGTTTACTCGCCACGGGACAAAGTCAGCCTGAAACTGATCCTGCGGGGCAAACGCATTGGGTTTTCCCTCGCTGAATGCCGTGAGCTGATCGAGCTGTACGACCCCACCAGCGGCAATCAGAAACAGTTGCACAGCATGCTGGCGAAAATTGCCGAGCGTCGTGAGCAACTCGAACAGCAGCTGTTGGACATCGAACAGATGAAACTGGAACTCGACACCGCCGAGGAACGTTGCATCCAGGCGCTGGAACAGACGCTCAAGGGCGAGGAAACCGTCCAGTAACACAGCAGTTATCCAGTGGGAGCGAGCAAGCTCGCTTCCACACCGAGCCCATTCACCACAGGTCAATCCCCATGTCCCTGCCCTCTTTTGTACGCCTGATCGAAGTCGGCCCCCGCGACGGGCTGCAGAATGAATCGCAACCCATCAGCGTCACCGACAAGGTGCGCCTGGTGGATGCCTTGAGCGCCGCGGGCCTCGGTTACATCGAGGTTGGCAGTTTTGTCTCGCCCAAATGGGTGCCGCAAATGGCCGGCTCGGCCGAGGTGTTCGCGCAGATTCAGCGCAAGCCCGGTGTGACCTACGGCGCGTTGGCGCCGAACCTGCGGGGGTTCGAGGACGCGCTGGCGGCAGGCGTCAAGGAGGTTGCGGTGTTCGCGGCGGCATCCGAAGCATTTTCCCAACGCAACATCAATTGCTCCATCAAGGAAAGCCTGGAACGTTTCGCCCCGATCATGGAGGCAGCACAGCGCAACGGTGTCAACGTACGCGGGTACGTGTCGTGTGTGCTGGGCTGTCCTTATGAAGGCGCGGTCGAACCCGAGCAAGTGGCCTGGGTCGCCCGGGAGCTGTACGACATGGGCTGCTACGAGGTTTCCCTCGGCGACACCATCGGGACGGGCACCGCCGGCGCCACACGCAGGATGTTTGAAGTGGTTTCGGGTGACGTTCCCCGGGAAAAACTCGCGGGACACTTCCATGACACCTATGGCCAGGCAATGGCCAACGTCTACGCCAGCCTTCTGGAAGGTATCGCCGTGTTCGACAGTTCCATTTCCGGCTTGGGCGGCTGTCCCTATGCCAAGGGCGCCAGCGGTAACGTCGCCACCGAGGACGTGCTTTACCTGCTCAAGGGGCTGGGTATCGAAACCGGTATCGACCTGGACGCACTGATTGCCGCGGGCCAGCAGATTTGTGACGTGCTGGGCCGCCCCACCGGTTCGCGTGTTGCAAAGGCGCGGCTGGCGCAGTGAGGTGTTACCGCCCTCGTCTGTAACGGGGGTGAAACGAGTAACACGGAAACAATTTGTCTGGGATTGGCCGTCCTGATTTTTTCGAGAAAATCACAAGTCATTGTTCTATATAGATTTTTAAAAGTTGGCACGCCACCTGCTATATCTCCTGCACAACAAGAATAAAAAAAAGCGACAAACCCAATAAAAACAAGACGAAACGACTCTGGCATAACAAAAACAACACGGCAGAGACGCAGCTAACAGATTTTTTTGGAGAAGATGTGCTTTTCAGGGTGCTTTCAGGAGCAACCCGCAACCGGGCAGAGAACAATAAAACTACCTTCAGGTAGCGCCCGAATCGGTTGGATCGCCAGGCGAAAAAGCAGATCAGCGCTCAAAAAAATACGTTTGCTCTTGATCCCGGATGGGGATCGCCAAAAACAGCGGTAAAGGGTCACGGCTGCCAAAAACAACAACAGGCCGCCCCTCAATAATAAAAAAAGAGCACGCGACGACAAAATTAAAGGGGAGCTTCGGCTCCCCTTTGTGCTGTCTGGCGTTTGGGTTTTCCTGCGGGAGCGAGCAAGCTCGCCCCACAGGGAAGTTACTCAGCCATTGCTATCGCTCAGTTCTTCGATGCTGATTTCCCGCATGCGAAATTTCTGGATCTTGCCCGTGACCGTCATGGGGAATTCTTCGACGAACTTGAAATGCCGCGGCGTCTTGAAGTGAGCAATTCGCTCCTTGCACCACGCTTGCAGCTCTTGCTCGGAGGCGCTGTGCCCGGGGTGGAACTTGATCCAGGCTACGATCTCTTCGCCATAACGCGAGCAAGGTATGCCAATCACTTGTACGTCGGCCACTGCGGGATGAGTGAAAAAGAATTCTTCCAACTCCCGAGGATAAACATTCTCTCCACCACGGATGATCATGTCCTTGTTGCGCCCGACGATACGCACGTAACCCTGCCCATCCATGATCGCCAGGTCGCCGGTGTGCATCCAGCCTTGCGAGTCGATGGCTTCGGCACTGCCCTTGGGATTATTCCAATAGCCGAGCATCACGCTGTAGCCTCGCGTACACAACTCACCGATGGTGCCGCGAGGGACGATTTCCCCCGCCTGGTCGATGATTTTGCTTTCCAGTTGCGGCTGAGTGCGGCCGACGGTAGTGACGCGTAATTCCAATTCATCTGTAGGACCAGTCTGCAACGACACCGGACTGGTTTCCGTCATGCCGTAGGCAATTTGCACCTCAGCCATGTGCATCTCGTTGATGACTCGCCGCATCACCTCGATGGGGCACGTAGCGCCGGCCATGATCCCGGTACGCAGGCTGGACAGGTCGAAATCCCCCCGTTGCGGCTGGTCCAGCATGGCAATGAACATGGTGGGCACACCATACAACGCGGTGGCTTTTTCCTCGGCCACGGTGCGCAGGGTCAGCAACGGATCGAACGCGTCGTTGGGGTAGATCATGGTGCTGGCGTGCGTCACGCAACCCAGGTTGCCCATGACCATGCCAAAACAGTGATACAGCGGCACTGGGATCACCAAGCGATCGCCAGCGCTCAGGCCGAGGCTTTCACCCACCATGTAGCCGTTGTTGAGAATATTGTGATGACTAAGGGTCGCCCCCTTGGGAAACCCGGTGGTCCCGGAGGTGTACTGGATATTCACGGGCTGATCGAAACGCAGGCTGGCCTGGCGCTCGGCCAGTTGCCCTGGCGACACCGAGGCACCCAGGGCCGTCAACTGCGACCAAGGCAGGAAGCCTGAGGGTGGCTGCGGATCGAGGCTGATCACACCGCGCAGATCCGCAAGGCGCTCGCTGTGCAAATGCCCGATAGGTTGCTCTGCCAGTTCCGGCGCCAATGCTTGCAACATGGCATGGTAATCCGAGGTCTTGAATGACCCCGCGCACACCAGCCACTGGCAGCCGGACTGCTTGAGTACGTACTCCAGTTCGGAGGCACGATACGCCGGGTTGATATTGACGAGAATCACGCCGATCTTCGCACTGGCGAACTGACTCACGCACCACTGCGCACAGTTGGGCGCCCATATGCCCAGGCGATCGCCTGTCTTCAACCCCAACGCCAAAAAAGCCCGTGCGTGTAAGTCGACCACTTCGGCCAGTTCGTGCCACTTGTAGCGCAGCGACTGGTGACGAACCACCAGTGCTTCGCCATCAGGGCATCGAGCCACGGTCTGGTCGAATGCTTGGCCAATGGTCTGCTCTAACAAGGACTTGGCTTGGCTCCCTCGGGTGTAGCTCGATTGCGCTTGCGAACCGGGTTGATCCATGACGACCCCTCTTGTCTTTATTCGGTGGGTGTATCGGCAATTTCCGTAGGAAAGCGGCCTTACTCTCGCCCAAGTTGACGTTAACGTAAAGAGCGATTGACAGCCATCCGTCACAAGCTTACGTTAACGTAAAGGTGAGAGCAGTCCTGCTACTTTCCGCACCCGACAAAAAAACAAAAGGTGTCCCATGAGCTACCCATCCCTGAATTTTGCCCTTGGCGAAACCATCGATATGTTGCGCGACCAGGTCCAGTCCTTCGTCAAGGCCGAGCTGGCGCCTAGGGCAGCCCAGATCGACATCGACAATCTGTTCCCTGCCGACATGTGGCGCAAATTCGGCGACATGGGCCTGCTGGGCATCACTGTGCCGGAAGAATACGGCGGTGCCGGCCTGGGCTATCTGGCCCACGTGGTCGCCATGGAGGAAATCAGCCGCGGCTCGGCCTCGGTCGCCCTTTCCTACGGCGCCCACTCCAACCTGTGCGTCAATCAAATCAACCGCAACGGCACCCATGAGCAAAAGAGCAAGTACCTGCCCAAGCTCATCAGTGGCGAACATGTCGGCGCCCTCGCCATGAGCGAACCGAATGCCGGCTCCGACGTGGTTTCCATGAAACTGCGCGCCGAAAAACGTGGCGACCGCTTTGTGCTCAACGGCAGCAAGACCTGGATCACCAACGGGCCCGATGCCAACACCTACGTCATTTACGCCAAGACTGACCTGGAAAAAGGCCCTCATGGCATCACTGCGCTCATCGTCGAACGCGATTGGAAAGGCTTCAGCCGCAGCAACAAATTCGACAAACTCGGCATGCGCGGCTCCAACACATGCGAGTTGTTTTTCGATGACGTCGAAGTGCCCGAGGAAAATATCCTCGGCGTGCTCAATGGTGGCGTGAAAGTTTTGATGAGCGGCCTCGACTATGAGCGCGTGGTCTTGTCCGGTGGCCCGACCGGCATCATGCAGGCGTGCATGGACCTGATCGTTCCGTACATCCACGACCGCAAGCAGTTCGGCCAGAGCATCGGCGAATTTCAGTTGATCCAAGGCAAGGTCGCCGACATGTACACCCAGCTCAACGCCAGCCGCGCCTATCTGTACGCAGTGGCCCAGGCGTGCGAGCGCGGCGAAACCACCCGCAAGGACGCCGCCGGGGTGATCCTCTACAGCGCCGAGCGCGCCACGCAGATGGCCCTCGATGCCATCCAGATATTGGGCGGCAACGGCTACATCAATGAATTCCCGGCTGGTCGTCTTCTGCGTGACGCCAAGCTGTACGAAATCGGCGCGGGCACCAGTGAGATTCGTCGGATGTTGATTGGCCGCGAACTGTTCAACGAAACCCGCTAACGGAGCTGACCATGGCCACGCTGCACACCCAGCTCCACACCCGCTCGCCCGAGTTCATCGCCAACCGCGACGCGATGCTTGGACAGGTCGAGGCTTTGCGCACCTTGCTCACACACATCCAGCAAGGCGGCGGGCCCAAGGCCCAGGAGCGGCACACGTCCCGGGGCAAATTGCTCCCGCGCGAACGCATCAATCGCTTGCTGGATCCAGGCTCGCCCTTTTTGGAAATCAGCCCGCTGGCGGCTTACGAAGTCTACGGGGAAGACGTGCCGGCGGCCGGCGTGATCGCCGGCATCGGTCGCGTGGAAGGCGTCGAGTGCATGATTGTCGCTAACGACGCGACGGTCAAAGGCGGTTCGTATTATCCGCTGACGGTGAAAAAACACCTGCGGGCCCAGACCATCGCCCAACAGAACCGCCTGCCCTGCATTTACCTGGTGGATTCCGGCGGCGCGAACCTGCCACGCCAGGATGAAGTGTTCCCCGACCGCGAGCATTTCGGCCGCATTTTCTTCAACCAGGCCAACATGAGTGCCCAGGGCATCCCGCAGATTGCCGTGGTCATGGGCTCCTGCACCGCCGGCGGCGCCTATGTGCCGGCGATGGCGGACGAGGCGATCATGGTCCGCCAGCAGGCGACGATCTTCCTCGCCGGCCCGCCCCTGGTAAAAGCCGCTACCGGCGAAGTGGTCAGCGCCGAAGACCTGGGTGGTGCCGATGTGCACTGCAAGATTTCCGGGGTGGCCGACCATTACGCCGACAGCGACGAGCACGCCCTCGCATTGGCACGTCGCAGCGTGGCCAACCTCAATTGGCGCAAGCTTGGCGATGTGCAGCAACGCGCACCCATCGCCCCGCTGTATTCGAGTGACGAGCTTTATGGTGTGGTCTCGGCCGATGCCAAGCAGCCGTTCGATGTGCGGGAGGTCATTGCGCGGCTTGTCGATGGTTCGGTGTTCGACGAATTCAAGGCGCTGTTCGGAACGACCCTGGTGTGCGGCTTCGCGCATTTGCACGGTTATCCAATCGCCATCCTCGCCAATAACGGCATCCTGTTCGCCGAGGCCGCGCAGAAAGGCGCGCATTTCATCGAACTGGCCTGCCAGCGCGGGATTCCCCTGTTGTTCCTGCAAAACATCACGGGCTTTATGGTCGGCCAGAAATACGAAGCCGGCGGCATCGCCAAGCACGGCGCGAAACTGGTGACCGCCGTGGCCTGCGCCCGGGTACCGAAGTTCACCGTAATCATCGGTGGCAGTTTCGGCGCGGGGAACTATGGCATGTGCGGCCGCGCCTATGACCCGCGGTTCCTGTGGATGTGGCCCAATGCCCGGATCGGCGTGATGGGTGCCGAGCAAGCCGCCGGCGTGCTCGTGCAAGTCAAGCGCGAACAGGCCGAACGCAGCGGCCAGCCCTTCAGCGCCAGCCAGGAAGCCGAGATCAAGCAACCGATTCTCGATCAATACGAAGAACAGGGGCACCCCTATTATTCCAGCGCGCGGCTGTGGGACGACGGCGTCATCGACCCGGCGCAGACCCGCGATGTGCTGGGGCTGGCCCTGTCCGCGTCGCTGAACGCGCCCATCGAACCGAGCCGCTTCGGCGTGTTCAGGATGTAACCGGGAAAACGCCCATGACTCAGTACAGCACGCTCGAATTGCAAACCGACCCGCGCGGCTTCGCCATCCTGTGGCTCAGCCGCGAATCAAAAAACAACGCGTTCAACGCCGAGATGATCCGAGAGCTGATACTCGCCCTGGACCAGGTCGGCAGCGACCCGAACCTGCGCTTCCTGTTGCTTCGTGGCCGGGGCAAACACTTCAGCGCCGGCGCGGACCTGGCCTGGATGCAACAGTCCGCCGAACTCGATTACCACACCAACCTGGACGACGCCCGGGAACTGGCGGAGCTGATGTACAACCTCGCCAAGTTGAAGATTCCAACGTTGGCGGTGGTTCAGGGTGCCGCGTTTGGCGGCGCGCTGGGTCTGATCAGCGCCTGCGACATGGCCATCGGCGCCGACGAAGCGCAATTTTGTCTGTCAGAGGTGCGCATCGGCCTGGCACCGGCAGTGATCAGTCCATTCGTGGTGCAAGCCATCGGCGAACGGGCGGCGCGGCGTTACGCCCTGACCGCCGAACGCTTCGGCGGACAACGTGCGAAAGAGATCGGCTTGCTGTCGGAAAGTTACCCCGCCGAGACGTTGGACGATCAGCTCGGGCAATGGATCGACAACCTGTTGCTCAACAGTCCAGCGGCCATGCGCGCCAGCAAGGAACTGCTGCGTGAAGTCGGCAACGGTGCGCTCACGCCGGCGCTGCGCCGCTACACCGAAAACGCCATCGCCCGGATACGTGTCAGCCCTGAAGGTCAGGAGGGCTTGCGAGCTTTCCTGCAAAAACGCCCGCCCAGTTGGCAAGCCGAGTCGAACAACAAGGAGCCGCGTCAATGAGCGCCCCTATCCTCAATACGCTACTGGTCGCCAATCGAGGTGAAATCGCCTGCCGCGTCATGCGCACAGCCAAGGCCATGGGCCTGGCTACCGTCGCGGTGCACAGCGCCACCGACCGTGACGCGCGCCATTGCCGTGAAGCCGATATCCGCGTCGACCTGGGCGGTAGCAAGGCCGCCGACAGCTACCTGCAAATCGACAAACTGATCGCCGCAGCCCTTGCCAGCGGCGCCCAGGCCATCCATCCCGGCTACGGTTTTCTTTCTGAGAATGCCGGCTTCGCCAGGGCCATTGAAAAAGCCGGGCTGATCTTCCTGGGCCCACCCGCCTCGGCCATCGACGCCATGGGCAGCAAGTCCGCCGCCAAGGCCTTGATGGAAACCGCCGGCGTGCCGCTGGTGCCTGGCTATCACGGTGAAGCCCAGGATCTGGAAACCTTCCGCGCCGCCGCCGAGCGAATCGGCTACCCGGTTCTGCTCAAAGCAACGGCGGGTGGCGGCGGTAAGGGCATGAAGGTCGTGGAAGACGTCAGCCAACTGGCCGAAGCACTGGCATCGGCGCAGCGCGAGGCGCAATCATCGTTCGGCGACGCGCGCATGCTGGTGGAAAAATACCTGCTCAAGCCGCGCCACGTGGAAATTCAGGTATTCGCCGACCAACACGGTCACTGCCTGTACCTCAACGAGCGCGATTGCTCGATCCAGCGCCGGCACCAAAAAGTTGTCGAAGAGGCTCCCGCTCCGGGTCTGAGCCCGGAGCTGCGCCGGGCAATGGGCGAGGCCGCGGTGCGCGCCGCCCAGGCCATCGGTTATGTCGGCGCGGGCACGGTGGAGTTCCTGCTGGATTTGCGGGGCGAGTTCTTCTTCATGGAGATGAACACCCGGCTGCAGGTCGAGCATCCGGTCACCGAAGCGATTACCGGCCTCGATCTGGTGGCCTGGCAGATCCGCGTGGCCCAAGGCGAACCGCTGCCGATTACCCAGGAACAAGTTCCGTTGCGGGGCCATGCCATCGAAGTACGGCTTTATGCCGAAGACCCCGCCAATGATTTCCTCCCCGCCACCGGACGCCTGGCGTTATACCGTGAATCCGCGGGGGGCGAAGGTCGACGGGTCGACAGCGGCGTAGAAGAAGGTGACGAGATTTCTTCGTTCTACGACCCGATGCTCGGCAAGCTGATCGCCTGGGGCGAAAACCGTGAGCAGGCCCGTCTACGGTTGCTCGCGATGCTGGATGAGTTCGCCATCGGTGGCCTGAGAACCAACATCGGTTTTCTGCGGCGCATCGTCGGCCACCCGGCCTTTGCAGCGGCGCAACTCGATACCGGATTTATCCCACGCTACCAAGCGCAACTACTGCCCGAACCTGGCGAATTGGACGACGAGTTCTGGTACGCGGCGGCCCTTGCCTTTGCCTTGGGCATGACGCCTCGCGTCCGCGTGGATGACCTCAATTCCCCCTGGGCCGAGAGCACTGGGTTGCGCCTGGGGCTGCCAGGGGAAACCACCCTGCATCTGGTCTGTGGTGGCCAGGATCGGGCGATAACGGTGGACGTTACCGCCCGCAGCGCCGAGCTCAAGGGGGAGCACCTGGTCATCGAGCGTAACGGCCTGCGTCGCAGCCATCGGGCTGTTCGCCAGGGCGACAGCCTTTATCTGCAATGGGCGGGCGATTTGCATCGCGTCGATGTCTACGACCCGTTAGCCGCCGCCGAGGCCAGCCACGGCCATCAGGGCGGCTTGGTCGCACCTATGAATGGCAGCATCGTGCGGGTGCTGGTGAGTGTCGGGCAACCAGTGGAAGCCGGCGCGCAGTTGGTGGTGCTGGAAGCCATGAAGATGGAGCACAGCATCCGTGCACCCAAGGCGGGCGTGATCAAGGCGTTGTATTGCCAGGAAGGTGAGATGGTCAGCGAGGGCAGCGCGCTGGTGGCATTGGAAGAATAGGTATCGGCCCGTTTGCCGGGCCGATCCAGTTCAGAACCTGATGGTTGCCTGTACGACCACGCCGATGATGCGGCAATGCTCTGTGTATAGATTTTTCGGGTAAGTGGGATTGAGCGGGACCAGGTAACGCTGGCCGCTCTCTTCGATCAGTTTGCGGAAGGTCGCATCGCTGCTGCCGGGCAGTTTCGCCACCACCAGTTTGCCGGGCACGGCCTCGATCGCCGGATCAACCAGGATCGACATGCCCTCAGGGATGCTCAGCCCGCTTGGCGCAGTCATCGCGTCGCCTACCACCACCAGCCAGAAAGCGTCTCCCTGGGCATGGTAGTCCGTCAGCTCGTAGCGCGGCTGCCCGTACCCGACCAGATCACCCTCGTGAACCGCGCCGATGTCGTGCCAGTCATTGACCGGGTAGCGGAAGTACGGGTTGTACTTCTGCGCCAGCGCCATGCCCTCGTCAGTGGAGGTGTCCGGTTCGCGGATCACCATTGCCACTTCCAGGAACTCGAGTCCGAGCTCCTGAAGCACCCGATTCATGTCTTCAAGACTGGGCTGCCGGCGCTTGGTCAGCCAATGGCCGACACCACCCTGGGACATCCCCAAACGCTCTGCGAGCACCACTTGCGTGATGTGCAGCTCCTTCATCTTGGCCTTGACCAACTCTATCCATTTATCCATGAACGGCACGATACGTGGATGACCACGCCCATCAAAACACAAATTGTAGTATTTAAATCGTCGTCACAATTACGAAGCGTACTAAGCTGGATCCAGGATTTCACACCAACACGGAGAAACTCGACACCATGGACAAGCCCAACAAAGACGAGCCCGCAACCCTTTCAGAAAGCCCATTTCCCTCGCTTCAGGATTGCCCTGCGGCGAAGCGCGCCTTGGACTATTACTTGAAACCAGGTATTGCGCACGCCCAAGCAGAACATCGCTTCTTCGACGTGAACCGCAACATCAGCGGTGAGGAAGCCCTGGTTCACGCCTGCGAACTGCTGCGCTGCGCGGCCGCTACCGCCCAGGAGTCTGCCACTCGACTCAGCGGCCCGAGCCGCGACCTGGCATTTTCGGTGGTGCATATGATCGACTTGGTCAAGGTCATGATCGACCGGTCGCTGGACGGTTACCCTACTCGCTAGGCGTAACGCTGGAAAAGGCGGCTGCAGAACCACATGGGAAATAATTTCCAATGGGCGCAATAAAAACATTTGACTTGCAAATGATAATGATTATTATTGCATCAGCTGGTCGCGAGATCAGTCGATAGGCCAGAAGACCTTAGGTCGGACTTCTGGATTATCTCCTCATCAGGCTAATCACGGTTTTTGACCCGGCTTTTTGCCGGGTCTTTTTTTTGCCGATTTTCGGCTTATGGCTTCAGGCTAATGAAGTCTTTGGGTGTCGCTAATTCGGTGCTGGGGATGATAGCAAATGCACATTCGTTTACAAAAGCCCCTGCGTTGCACCGGTTCGAATGATCGACAGGCAGCACTTGAGAATCGATCAGGGACTCTCTAATCTGCAAATGCGTCCAGGGAGGACGCCCCCTTCCCCAACAACAATTCGTCCCGGCTTTCTCCTTCTTTGCGTGTAAAGTAACGGCCATGAAAATCCTGGGCAGGAATCGTGACCGTGGCTAAATCGTCCTTTGATATCAACGCCAATTTCGACAGCGGCAACATCGAAGTGGTGGACATCGGCAACCCGTTGCAATCATTGCTGAAAATCAGACCTGATACCCGTAGCGGCCATTTCCAGTGGTTTCACTTCAAGGCCAGCGGGTTGCACGTCGGCCAGGAATATTCCTTCCGCTTGCTCAATGCCAGCCAATCCTCCTACAACAAAGCGTGGACCGGTTATCAAGCCGTTGCTTCCTATGACCACGTCAACTGGTTCCGTATTCCTACGCAATTTGAAGGCGATGCGCTGCGCTTCCACCTGGAGGCCGAGCAACCTCACGCCTGGTTCGCCTATTTCGAACCTTACAGCCGCGGCCGCCACGATTGGCTGATCGAACAAGCGCAGCACAAGGCTGGCACCGAACTGCTGGCGACCGGCAAGAGCGTCGAGGGTCGCGATATTCAATTGCTGCGCAAGGGCAGCGGTGCCGAAGGACGGCGCAAAATCTGGATCATTGCGCAGCAACATCCCGGTGAGCACATGGCCGAGTGGTTCATGGAAGGCATCATCGAACGCCTCCAGCACCATGACGATGCCCAACTGAACCGGCTGCTTGCCAAGGCCGACCTGTACCTGGTGCCCAACATGAACCCCGATGGCGCGTTTCATGGCCATCTGCGCACCAACGCGATGGGCCAGGACTTGAATCGGGCTTGGCAGAACGCCAGCCCGGAAATCAGCCCCGAGGTATTTTTCGTACAACAGCAAATGGAAAAGTATGGCGTTGATCTGTTTCTGGACGCCCATGGCGACGAAGAAATCCCCCACGTCTTCACCGCTGGCTGCGAAGGTAACCCCGGCTACACACCGCGCATAGCCGGGCTCGAAGAACGTTTCCGCAGCCATCTCAAACGCCAGACCAAGGATTTCCAAACCGCCCACGGTTACACCCGAGACGAACCCGGCCAGGCCAACATGACGCTGGCTTGCAACGCGGTCGGCCAGAAATACGACTGCCTGTCGCTGACCCTGGAGATGCCTTTCAAGGACCACGACGACCATCCGAACCCGCACACCGGCTGGTCCGGCAAACGCTCCATGCAACTGGGCAAGGACGTGCTGAGCACCCTCGAGTCCATGGTCGACGAGTTGCGCTGAGGTCCCTTTAGCGCCGTTCCCCTGTGGCGAGGGAGCAAGCCCCTCGCCACGAGCCTCCCGGTCAGTCCCGGCCGCGCAACATGCTGTGCAACACCTCGTCCCGGCGCACCCAGCCGTGAAACAACGCCGCCGCCAGATGCACCAGCACCGTCAGGAATAACAAATAGGCCAGGTAACCATGAGCCTTGCGCAGCCATGCGAAAGTCTGGGCATCCGCGGGTAGGATGGAAGGCAACCGAAGCGACTCGCTGAGCATCACCGGGTCCCCCGCCGCCGATATCATCCCCCAGCCCAACAGTGGCAACGCCAGCATCAAGGCATACAACAAGACATGCGAAGCCTTGGCCGACAAGGCCTGCCAGCTCGGCAGGTCGGCCGGCAACGGCGGTATCCGCGTGGTGAAGCGCACCACCAGGCGTACAATCACCAACAACAAAATAGCGATGCCCAGGGGTTTGTGCAGTTGAAGCAGCCACTCATGGCGCTCGGACACGGAGGCGACCATGCCCGCGCCGATAAACAACATGGCGATGATCATCAAGGCCATCATCCAGTGCAGCAGCCGAGCCAGCGGCGCGAAATGTCGGGGGGCGTTCATGGACGAGACTCCTGGGTGGCGGGCAACTGGCTGACTTCGCTGGTACGGCGCAGGTACGAACTGGCATAGGCCGCCGAACGAGCGGCCAACAGCGGATCATCAGAACCTTCGATCCCACTGGGCAGGATCAGCGGGTCATAGTTGATATCGCGGCAATCTCCGTTGTCCTGCGCCTGGGCGCGCTCCAGCACCAGGGTGCCGGCGTTGAGCACCTTGCGATCGGCGGGCCAGGCCTTGCTGGCGTCGTTGACCGGATCGCCCGGGTTGGCCAGGGTGATGTTCAACTGCCAGCGCAGTGGTCCGCCAGCCAGGCGTTTTGTCAGGTCCTGTTCCAGGAAGTCGGCGCCTTGGGGTGGGCTCGCATCCACCGCGTCCTTGCTTATCGGCACCACCCCCCAACGCACGGCCTGGCGTTGTCCGGCAGGGCCCACCAGGTAGAACGCATTGATGCCGTTGTAGGTTTCAGTGGCATAGCTGGCCGATGGCTTGGCCGTCTTGATCCATTGCAAGAACGGCACTGCCTCGGGATGCGCTGCAAAAAACGCCGGCACGGCGCCAGGGTTTGGTTTGCCCGTGGCCGGGTCCGGCGACTGGGCCTGTTGCAGTTCAAAGAAAGCCTGCGGTGTACCCACCGGGAACACCGGCATACTGTTCATACCGGTGCGCCATTGCTGGCCGTCGGCCTGGGTAAAACGCAGCGCCAGGCTTCGGATCGGCACACTGCCATCCGGTGCGTAGGGGTTGCCGCTGGGCAGCGCAAAACGACCGACCACAGGCGTGCGTGGCTCATTGAATACCTGGGCGCTGGAGTAGGCGCGGGCTTCGCCACTGCTTTCAAAATAACCGGCAACGCAGACACCCTTGGAGTGATTGCGCCGGAAACCCGCATGGACCCCGTTGTTCGTTTCCAGCACATTGACCAAGGCCTTGGGCGTCAGGCGTTGTGGGTCGAGTGTGCCATTGACGTAGGCAAACGCCCCGGCCAGCGCAGCAACGACCACGGCAATGGCCGTCAGGCGCAATGTCAGGCTGGCGGCGCTCAACGGCGGCCGACGTTCAGAAGAAGGGTCAACCATTTGGAGACTCCAAGGCACGAGGCCGTTAGTGGAAAGGACCCGTCAGACGAAAGCCCAACGTGATTATTCCCACGCTTCATATTTATTTTTCGTTCACTGGAATAATCTTGTGCCTGGATCGTCTTTCTTTCCAACGCAGTGATTGCCCACGAAGCCACGCATCCTCATGAACGAACTCGACGACCAGTTGCGCCTGCTCATTCCACGGCTGAGACGTTTTGCCGTGTCGCTGACACGCAACCCCAGCAACGCCGACGACCTGGTCCAGGCGTGCCTGGAAAGGGCCCTGTCGAAATGGAACGACAAGCGCCCGGACGGTGATTTGCGGGCCTGGCTGTTCTCCATCCTTTACCGGCAGTTCCTCGATGCCCATCGTCGTTCCCGACGGTACGCACGCATGCTGGAATTCTTCACCGGGCGCGACGATGCACACCCTTCCGCCGAGCGCAGCGTCATCGCCCAATCGTCGCTCCAGGCTTTTGACCAGTTGCCCACCGAACAGCGCGCGTTATTGCTGTGGGTGTCAGTAGAAGGCTTGAGCTACCAGCAAGTCGCCGACATCCTGGGCGTGCCGACCGGCACCGTGATGTCGCGCCTGTCACGGGCCCGCCAGGCCTTGCGCCAACTCAGCGACGGCGAAATCGCCCGCCCTGCCCTGCGAATACTCAAATGATCACCCTGCCCCCCAGCGACAAAGACCTGCACGCCTACGTCGATCATCAACTGAGCGAAGCCGACCGACGACAGGTTGAAACCTACCTGGCCAGCCACCCCGCCGTCGCCAAACGCGTACGGGCCTGGCAACAGGACGCGCAGCATCTGCGCGCAACCCTGAGCGCAACTTTCCAACTCCCACCCAATCCCAGCCTCGACCCGACTGTCATCCGTCAACGCATGAAACACCGTACGCGCCGCCTTCTCGCCAGCGCAGCGGTCTTGACGCTGGCCGTCGGTATCGGTGGGGTGGGCGGCTGGCAGGCCCGACAGATAACCCTGCTCAGCGCAGCAGCGCCCATGGCTGACGCATTGCAGGCGTACCGGTTGATTGCCCAGCAGGGCGTGCTCCCGGCCGATTACCAGACTGGCGACGAGCACAGCATGCAAGGCTGGCTCGACCGTTACTTCAGCCAAGCCGACCGCTTACCGGATCTCTCGGCGGCGGGCTTCACGCCGGTCAGCGGGCGATTGCTCAGCACTGACCAAGGCGCGGCGGCGATGGTGGTTTACCAGGATTCGAGCGGCCTGAAGATCAGCTTCTATATCCGCCCACCAGGTCCGAAAAATTTCCTGCTGCCCCGTGGCAGCCGGCGCGATGGGGAACTGCAGGCCGAGTATTGGTCCGGGCCTGGGTACAATTATGCGATGGTCATCCCGAGCGATACGCCGACGGCGCAGAAGCTCAAGCAGACCTTGAATTTCTGACCACCACCTTCCCCTGTGGGAGCGAGCCTGCTCGCGAAATCGGTCGCACAGTTAGAAATGATGTCGACTGAGATACCGCCTTCGCGAGCAGGCTCGCTCCCACAGAGGTCTTGTGACAGGCCAAAAATCGGTATTCATCCCTGCCTGAACACCTGCGAAGGCCTGCGCAGCAGCGGATCGAACGGGTTGATTCGCGGGCCGATCATCGCGGCTTCGCGCTTGAGCATCTCCACCACCGTTGGCAGCCTATCCGGCCCGAGCCGGTCGCTGATGGTTGCCACGCTCAAGGCCGCCACGGCCCGTCCCTCACGATCGAGAATCGGCACCGCCACCCCGGCCATGCCCTGCAACACCCCGGTGTTGCGCCCGGCATAACCCAGCGTGCGGACGTTCTCCACTTCCGTGCGCAGGAAAACCTCATCGTACAAATGAAAATCCTTGAGCCGCGGCAGGTTGTAATGGATCACCGTGTCGCGCTCTTCCTCCGGGAGGAACGCCAGGATCGCCAGGCTGCCCTGTCCCACGCCCAAGGCCACGCGGCCACCGATATCGCCGGTGAATGTGCGGATCGGAAACGGCCCTTCGCTGCGGTCCAGGCAGATCGCATCGAAGCCACAGCGTGCCAGCAGAAATAGCGAATCCCCCAACGACGCCGACAACCGCAACATCGCGGGCCTGGCCAGTTCCCGCAGGTTGCCGGTGTTACCTGCGCGGGCCGCCAGGGCAAAAAAGTCCAGGCTCAAGCGGTAGCGTTTGCTGCGCGCATCCTGCTCGACCATGCCTTCGTCCATCAGGTTGCGCAGCAAGCGGTGCGTTGTGGGCTGGGACAGGCCAATGCGCTGGGCCAGTTGCGTGACTCGCTCGCCGCCCTCTGCGGTCTCGCCCAGGCTGCGCAAAACGGCAAACAACCGAGAAACCGAGCCAACCCCTACTTCAATCTTTTTGGTATTCCGCTCAATGGAATCAGACATAAGATTTTTTACTCAGTTATTTATTCACCGAAAGAAACGGAAAATAGTCATCGCTTCAGTGAAATAGTCCATTGAGCCCATCCTATTCTTCGTCCTACTCTGCGTCCATACAGGGGCGATTCGAACAACAGCGGCAGCCGACGTAAGTCGAGCGCCAACGCACCCCGCGACATCCTTTCGTATCTGCCCATACAAAAAAGCGCGCCTCGCGGCGACGCATAACAATCTCAGGTGGAGCGCAGTCATGGCTTTCGTGCAACTTCAAGACTTGAGCAAACGGTATGGCGACCTGGACGCCGTGGTCGCCACCAACCTCTGTGTGGAGAAAGGCGAATTCGTCTCTCTGCTAGGGCCGTCCGGTTGCGGCAAGACCACCACCCTGCAAATGATCGCCGGCTTCGTTGAGGCCAGCAGCGGCCGGATCCTGCTGGACGGGCGCGACATCACTCATGCCAAGCCCGCCAGCCGCGGCCTGGGCGTGGTGTTCCAGAGTTACGCGCTGTTTCCCCACATGACCGTCAAAGACAACGTCGCCTTCGGCTTGCGCATGCGCAAGGTGCCCAGCGCAGAATTGCAGTCCCGGGTCGATCGCGTACTCAAGCTGGTGCGCCTGGACCGGCATGCCGAGCGTTACCCGCGAGAACTCTCGGGCGGCCAGCGTCAGCGCGTGGCATTGGCCCGGGCGCTGGTGATCGAACCGCCGGTGCTGCTGCTCGACGAACCCTTGTCCAACCTCGACGCCAACCTGCGTGAGGAAATGCAGTTCGAAATCCGCCGCATCCAGCGCGAAGTCGGCATCACCACATTGATGGTCACGCACGACCAATCCGAGGCGCTTTCGATAAGCGATCGAGTGGTGGTCATGCAGGCCGGCCGCATCACCCAGATCGACGCGCCCTATACCCTTTACGAGCACCCGCGCACCGAGTTCATTTCCGGCTTCGTCGGCAAGGCCAATCTGCTGCCCGGCGAACGTGACAGCGCCGGCGTCGTGCAAGCCAGCAGCACCGGTAAAGGTGAGCTGACCCTGAGCCTGCGTCCCGAAAAGATCGACCTGTGCGCCCCCGGCTCGGGACGACTGCAAGGCACCGTCACCCAGCGTTTTTTCCTCGGTAGCCAATGGCTGTATGGCGTCTGCACCCCTCTGGGCGAACTCAGCGTGGTACGGCGCAACGACGGCTCGGCGCCCCTGGCCGAAGGCACCGCCGTGGGTCTGGACTGGGATCCGGCGCTGCTGCGTGTGTTGAGCGTGGATGAGGTGTTGGCATGAAGCTGATCGATGCCATGAGGCGCGGCCGCCAAGGCTATTGGATGTCAGCCCCGGCCCTGGCCTTGTACCTGGGCCTGCTGGTGATTCCCCTTGGTCTGACGCTCGTGCTGTCGTTCAATGTTTTCGACTACGGCTCGGGTATCGACAGCGACGCCTACACCTTCGAGCACTACACCAGCCTTCTGGGCGACCCGTACTTCTACGAAATCTTCCTGCGCACGTTCTGGATCAGCGCCCTGACCACGTTGCTGTGCGTGGTGATCGGCGTACCCGAGGCGTACATCCTCAGCCGCATGGGCGCGCCGTGGCGTTCGATCTTTCTGATCCTGATCCTTACGCCGCTACTGATTTCGGTGGTGGTGCGAGCGTTCGGCTGGAGCCTGCTGCTCGGCGCCGATGGCCTGATCAACCAGACGCTGCAAGCCCTCGGCGGTTCACCCATGAAGCTGCTCTACACACCGTTCGCGGTGGTCATCGCCCTGGTGCACGTGATGCTGCCGTTCATGATCATTCCGGTATGGACCTCGCTGCAAAAACTTGATCCCGCCGCCGAACAGGCCGCCCTATCCCTGGGCGCGAGCCAATTCACGGTGATCCGCAAGGTGGTGCTGCCACAGATCATGCCGGGCGTGTTGTCCGGCACGCTGATCGTGTTCGGCCTCGCCGCCAGTTCGTTCGCCATCCCCGGCCTGCTCGGCGGGCGCCGCCTGAAAATGGTCGCCACGCTGATCTACGACCAATACCTGTCGGAACTGAACTGGCCGATGGGCGCGGCCATTGCCGTCGCGCTGTTGTTGCTCAATCTTCTGATCATGCTGTCGTGGAACCGCATGATCGAAGGCCGCTACAAGAAATCACTGGGGTAATTCTTCATGTCCAGGAACGGTCCTTTCGCCCTGTTGTTTCATGCCTTGGTAGTGGTGTTCATGCTGGCGCCGCTGGTGGTGGTCTGCCTGGTCGCCTTCACGCCGGAAAACACCCTGAGCTTGCCCACCACGGAATTTTCCCTGCGCTGGTTTCGTGCCGTGTTCGAGCGCGCGGATTTTGTCGATGCGTTCTACAACAGCCTCATCCTGGCGTTCAGCGCGGCCTCGCTGGCGACACTGATCGCGGTGCCGGCGGCCTTGGCGATCACCCGGTTGGAGTTTCCTGGCAGGGATTTTTTCAACGGCCTGTTCCTGTCGCCGATCATCATTCCGCACTTGGTGCTGGGCGTCGCGTTGCTGCGCCTGTTTGCACTGATGGGCGTGAACGGCAACTTCAGCTGGCTGATCTTCGCCCATGTGCTGGTGATCACGCCATATGTGCTGCGCCTGGTATTGGCCTCGGCCATCGGCCTGGATCGCAGCGCCGAGCAAGCCGCGCAGTCATTGGGCGCCGGTCGTTTCACCCTGTTCCGCCAGATCACCTTGCCGATGATTTTGCCCGGCGTCGCCGGAGGCTGGTTGCTGGCGTTCATCAACAGTTTCGATGAAGTCACGCTGTCGATTTTCGTCACCTCGCCGGCCACGCAAACCTTGCCGGTGCGCATGTACGTCTACGCCACTGAATCCATCGATCCGATGATGGCGGCGGTGTCGGCACTGGTGATCGCGCTGACGGCGCTGACCATGATTCTGCTCGACCGGGTGTATGGCCTGGATCGAGTCCTGGTAGGCAAACAATGAGGGCACCATGGCTCTGCTGAAACGACTGGCCGAAAACGACCGCCCGGCCCTGGATTTCCTGCTCGACGGCGAACCCGCCAGCGGCTTGCTCGGCGATACCGTGCTCACCGCGGTACTGACCTGCGGCGAACACCTGCGCGGCAGCGATTTCAGCGCCGAGCCCCGTGCCGGCTTCTGTCTGATGGGCGCCTGCCAGGATTGCTGGGTCCGACTGGGCGACGGCCGCCGCGTGCGCGCCTGTTCGACGATGCTCGAAGCTGGGCAGCAGGTCAGCCGCGAGCCGGGGCGCCAGGTATGAATGGCGTTGACCGGGATGGCCTCATCGCGAGCAGGCTCGCTCCCACTGGGAACCTGCGGCGTACGCAAGATCGGCATCCACGACAGATCCCATGTGGGAGCGAGCTTGCTCGCGAAGGCGGCCTCGACAGCAGCGAAAATCCGCTGCCGGTGGGGTTGCCATGAAACCCATCGTCATCATCGGCGCCGGCCCCGCCGGTATCCGCGCCGCGCAAACCTTGGTCGCCCATGGCATCTACCCGATCCTGCTGGACGAAGCCGCCCGCGGTGGCGGGCAGATCTACCGACGCCAACCCGTCAATTTCAGTCGGTCTGCGGGCAAGCTTTATGGCTTCGAGGCAACAAAGGCCAACGCCATCCACCAGACCCTCGATGCGTTGCGCGAGCAGCTCGACTACCGCCCCGACACGCTGGTCTGGAACGCTGAAGCCGGTCAGTTGGATACCTTGCATGAGGGCCGCGCCGATCGCCTGGATTACGCCAACGTGATCGTCGCAACGGGGGCCACCGACAGGATTCTGCCGGTCCCCGGCTGGACCCTGCCGGGCGTCTACAGCCTGGGCGCGGCGCAGATCGCCCTTAAATTCCAAGGCTGCGCCATTGGTGAACGGGTGGTATTCGCGGGCAGCGGGCCATTGCTGTATCTGGTGGCGTACCAATACGCCAAGGCCGGCGCGAACGTCGCCGCGGTACTCGACAGTTCGCCCTTGAGCGCGCAGACCCGCGCTCTGCCCGGCCTGCTCGCACAACCGGCCACGCTCGCCAAGGGCCTCTATTACCGCGCCTGGCTGACGACACATGGTATCCCGGTGCATCAAGGCGCCACCCTTGCGCACATCAACGGGAAACGCCGGGTACAGTCGTTGAAGTGGCGAAACAAAAAGGGCGAGCACACGCTCGATTGTGATGCGGTCGCCTTCGCCCACGGCTTGCGCAGTGAAACCCAACTGGCCGATCTGCTGGGCTGCGAGTTTGCCTGGAACCCGCTCAATCGCGCCTGGCTACCGCAACGCGACAGCGCCGGTCGCAGCAGTTCGGCCGGGGTCTACCTGGCCGGTGACGGCGCTGGGATCATGGGCGCCGACGCCGCCGAAATGGCCGGCGAGCGCGCCGCCCTGGCACTGCTCGAAGACCTCGGCTACCGAGTCGACCCGCAACGTTGCGCCCAGTTGGAACAGTCTCTCGAACGCATCGGTAATTTCCGCCAAGGCCTGGAGCAGGCCTTTGCCTTCCCTGATGAGTGGGCGAGCCTCGCTCAAGACAACTTGATGATTTGCCGCTGCGAAGAAGTCAGCGTCGGCGATATCCGCCAGGTCGTGGGCGAAGGTCACTGGGAAATCAACCGGGTCAAGGCCCACTGCCGGGTCGGCATGGGCCGTTGCCAGGGGCGGATGTGCGGTGCCGCCGCCGCGGAAATCATCGCTTGCGCAAGTGGCCGCGACATCCGGGACATCGGGCGCCTGCGGGCACAGGCCCCAGTCAAGCCCGTGCCGTTTGGCCTGGAGGTCGAGCCATGATCGAGGTCGATGCAGTAATCATTGGTGGCGGCATCGTCGGCGCCTCGGCCGCACTGTTTTTGAGTAAGGCCGGACGCCGCGTGGCGCTGTTGGAACGAGACTTCTGCGGCTCGCATTCCAGCGGCGTGAACTACGGCGGCGTGCGGCGCCAGGGCCGGCCCTTGTCTCAGTTGCCGCTGTCGCAACGTGCCCATGAAATCTGGGGTCAATTGCCGCAGTTGATTGGCATCGACGGCGAGTATCAGCGCAGCGGCCATCTGAAGTTGGCACGCAGCCTCGATGACCTGCGTTCATTGCAGAACTACGCCGCCAGCAGTCAGGGCTTTGGCCTCGATTTGCAACTGCTGGATCGCGACGAATTACGCAGACGGTTTCCCTGGGTCGGCATCGTCGCGGTCGGCGCCTCGCTGTGCCCGGACGATGGTCACGCCAACCCGCGGCTGGTCTCGCCGGCATTTGCCCAGGCGGCCCGCAGGCATGGCGCACAGATTCACGAACAATGCCCGGTCAGCCACGTCACTCACGACGGCCAACGCTTTGCCGTGCACACCGAAACCGGCCTCGAATGTCGCGCGCCGTGGCTACTGAATTGCGCTGGCGCCTGGGCGAGCCGCTTCGCCGCGCAGTTCGGCGAAGCAGTGCCGATGTACGCCGGGCACCCAGCGATGCTGGTGACCGAGCCGCTGCCCGTGGTGATGGACGCCAGCACGGGCGTCGAAGGCGGCGGCATTTATGCGCGCCAGGTCGCCCGGGGCAATTGCGTGCTGGGAGGGGGCCAGGGCTTCGCACTGGACGACGCCCGCGCCAGGCCCGGCCAGCACGCGGTCATCGAGATCCTGCGCCAGGCCGTCGAACTCTACCCTTTTCTGGAGGGCGCCCAGGCGATCCGCACCTGGAGCGGCACCGAAGGCTACCTGCCCGATCGCCAACCGGTAATCGGCCCCAGCAGCACCCAACCCGGTCTCTTGCATGCGTTCGGCTTCGCCGGCGCGGGCTTCCAGATCGGCCCGGCGGTGGGCCAGGCGCTCACCGAAATCATCTGCAGCGGGGCTTCGTCCACGCCGCTGGATGCGTTTTCCATCACCCGGTTCCACTCCATCTCCGTTGCTTGATAGAGGAAGGTCGCGCTAATGAATAACGTCAAACGCAGTGCACTGTTCGGCTTCTGCTCGCTGGGTTCCGCTTGCCTGGGCGCCCTGCTCCCCGTCACCCAGGCGTTGGCCGAGCCGACGCTTTACCTGGGCATGAACGGCGGCACCATGGAGCGGCTTTATGCCGACAAGGTCTTGCCGGCCTTCGAGAAGGCCAACAATGTCAAGGTGGTGATCGTGCCGGGCACTTCGGCCGACATCCTGGCCAAGGTCCAGGCCAGCAAGGGCAACCCGCAGATGCACGTGATGTTCCTGGACGATGGCATCATGTACCGCGCCATCGCCATGGGGCTGTGCGACAAGCTGCAGGACAGCGCCCCCCTGGCACAGATTCCGGCCAAGGGCCGCATCAAGGACCAGGCCGTCGCCGTCAGCCTCGGCGTCACCGGACTGGCCTACAACACGCGGCTGTTCAAGGAAAAAGGCTGGAACACGCCGACGTCCTGGATGGATCTGGCGGACCCTCGATTCAAGGACAAGGTGGTGTTTCAATCGATGGCCTCCTCAACCTTCGGCCTGCACGGTTTTCTGATGTTCAACCGGATCCAGGGCGGCAGCGAAACTGACGTCGAGCCAGGCTTCAAGGCGTGGCCGAACACCGTCGGGCGCAACGTGCTGGAGTACATTCCAAGCTCGGCGAAAATCTCCGAGATGTTGCAGACGGACGAAGCGGCGCTGTTCCCGTTGACGCCGACCCAGGTCACCGCGTTAAAACTCAAGGGCATGCCGGTCGAGTATGCACAACCGAAGGAAGGCGCAGTGGTGCTGAACGTCGCCGAATGTGCCGTCGCCCAGAACAGCGAACCCGAACTCGCGCAAAAACTCGCTGCCTTCCTGCTGACGCCCGAAGCCCAGGCCATCGCCCTTGAAGAAGGCGACCAGATCCCGTCCAACCCCAACACGCCGACCACCGACAAGACGCGAGGCCAAGTGGACGCGATGAAGCAGTACCTGGAAACCGCGATCGCGGTGGATTGGGATCAGGTCAATGAACAACGTCCGGCGTGGAATGCGCGGTGGAACCGCAGCATCGAGCGCTAGAAGCACTGGCGCAACCTTTTTGTTTATCATGCGGGCCTGCGCGGGTTTCACCATTGCGCTCGGCCCCTTGATAGCAGCGACTTCCCCTATGCAGACCCTCACCCAACTCCAAACCGGCCAGCTATCGGGCATTGCCCGACTGAAGCTGTCGTGCGGCCTGACGGAGTTTCCTCAGGAAATTTACGACCTGGCGGACTCGCTCGAAATCCTCGACCTGAGCGGCAATCAACTCGAAACGCTGCCAGCGGATCTCCATCGGCTTACTCGCTTGCGGATACTGTTCTGTTCGGACAACCGCTTCACCGAACTGCCTGAATGCCTGGGCCTTTGCAGCGCATTGACCATGGTCGGCTTCAAGGCCAACCGCATCGAGCGCGTCACGGGCGCAGCCTTGCCGCCGCTGCTGCGCTGGTTGATCTTGACCGACAATTGCGTCAGCCAGCTGCCGGATGAGCTGGGCCGGCGTCCCCATCTGCAGAAATTGATGCTGGCCGGTAATCGCCTGCGGCAATTGCCGCCGAGCCTGGCCCGGTGTCATCGCCTCGAATTGCTGCGTGTTTGCGCCAATCAACTGACCGAACTGCCCTCCTGGCTGCTGGAAATGCCGAGCCTCAGTTGGCTGGCCTACGCCGGCAATCCATTGCAAGCGCAAGGCGATACCCAGGCGCTGCATGCCGCCACGCCGATCGATTGGTCGCAGTTGAGCTTGCAGCGTTCATTGGGCGAAGGGGCTTCGGGCGTGATCCACCATGCACTTTGGCAACCGCCCGGCAAGGCCAGGCGCGACGTCGCGGTCAAGCTCTACAAAGGCCAGATGACCAGCGATGGCTCGCCATTGCATGAAATGCACGCGTGCATCACCGCCGGCAAGCATCCGAACCTGATCGAGGTACTGGGTCAGGTCAACGGCCACCCAGAGCAACAGGCCGGGCTGGTGATGGCCCTGATCGGGCCCGATTACCGCAACCTGGCCGGGCTGCCGAGCCTGGAATCCTGTACCCGCGACGTGTATGCCGATGAACTGCGCCTGAGCGCCGATGTGGCCTTGCGCATCGCCCGGGGTATTGCCGGCGTGGCGTGCCACTTGCACCGACAAGGCCTTACCCATGGAGACCTGTACGGCCACAACATCCTCTTCAATGACCAAGGCGATTGCCTGCTGGGGGATTTTGGCGCGGCGTCTTTCCACGCCACGGTCGAAAAAGACAGGCAAACACGGGCGTTGCAGCGCATCGAGGTGCGGGCCTTCGGGATTCTGTTGGGGGAATTGCTGGCGCGGATCGAACCGGCGCTCGGTAACGAGGATCTTTCACGACTGAAAGACCTCGAGGGGCGGTGCTGCCAGCCGGATGTACTGGCGCGGCCGGGGTTTGACGAGATTGAAGAATTGCTGCGAGTGGTGAAGGAGCTCGCTCCCTCACCACAGTGACTTTGGCTTAGCCCGCCAGACCGACAAACATATCCTGCACGTCGTCGTGGTTGTCGAGGCCTTCGAGGAACGCCTCGACTTCCGCCATTTGCTCATCGGTCAGGCCGCTGACCGGGTTTTTTGGCTGATAGCCCAATTTGGCGGACAACACCGTGAAGCCTTGCTCCGGCAACGCCTTTTGCACGGCGTCCAGGTCGCCAGGCTCGGTGATGAACAGCGTCGCACCGTCCTCGCCCGGTTCGAAATCCTGGGCCCCGGCCTCGATGGCGGCCATTTCCGGATCAGCGTCGGGGCTGTCCGGGGCGGCTTCGATCATGCCCACGTGGTTGAAATCCCAGGCCACCGAACCCGAGGCACCCAGTTGGCCCTTGCGGAACGCAACGCGAATCTCCGCGACGGTACGGTTGATGTTGTCGGTCACGCACTCAACGATCAGCGGCACCTGATGGGGTGCGAACCCTTCGTAGGTGACACGATGGTATTGCACGGTTTCGCCGAGCTGGCCGGAGCCCTTCTTGATCGCGCGCTCCAGGGTCTCGCGGGGCATCGAAGCTTTTTTTGCCTGCTCGACCACCAGCCGCAGGTGCGCGTTGGTGGCGACATCAGCACCGTTGCGCGCGGCAATGGTGATTTCCTTCACCAATTTGCCGAAGATCTTGCCCTTGGCGTTGGCAGCCGCTTCTTTGTGTTTAACCTTCCACTGTGCGCCCATTACTCACTCTCTTGTCTGACGCGCCGAGACACCTGGCCGGCGCTGTGGCGCAAGTTTATACGGCCTAAACCGGCTGATCGACCAAAAAATCGCTGCCTCCAATCGACATTTTCACAACGTGTTGTAGGGGGTTTCCGAAATAGCGATTCGGGCACAGCGCTGCGCGCCGGGGTTTCGTACCCTTGCACTCTTATCCTTCAGCCAGCATGGGCCGCAATGCGCAACGATTCGGAACACCCTTTCAGCCTGACGATCCTTCAAAGCGATCTGCGCCTGCAAGTGCTGCGGCTCAATGGCCGTGAGGCCCTGAACCAGCCTTACCGCTTCGATCTTGACCTGATCGGCCTGGCGCCGCCGGTCAGCCCCGACAGTCTGCTGGGGCAGGCAGCTTTCCTACGCCTTGATGGCGAGTCGGGCGTACATGGGGTTGTGCATTATGTCAGCCTGACCGCCGACACCATGCGCCGCGTGGGCTATCGCTTGACGCTGGTCCCTCATCTGCAGCAATTGGAACAAGGGCCACGACGGCGGGTTTTTCATCGGCTCAACGTTGTCCAGATCCTGCAGTGCCTGCTGGAAGGTAACGCCGTGCCTTCCGACAGCTATCGTTTCGAGCTGCCGCACGGGCAGTATCCGACTCGCCCGTTCTGCATTCAATATGAAGAAAGCGACCTGGATCTGTTGCAGCGGTTATGCGAAGAGGAAGGCATTCACTATCACTTCGAACACGCGCCCCAGGGCCACGTCGCCGTATTCGCGGAAGACCCAAAGAGCTTCCCGGCACAGCCGGTCGAACTGGTCATGCGCCAGGATGCGGACAGACACCCGACTATCAGGCGGCTATACCAGCGCCATCATTCGATCATCGCCAGACCACCCGTGGGCCACAACGACCGAGGGGCGACACTCCCGCCTGGAAGCGCGGCCTCAGAAAAAATGCGTGAAGATCCGGCACAGGCTTACCGCTACCAGGCGGGTCGCCGCAGCCTTGAACGGTTGCGCTATCGGCATCGGGAAATCCATGGCCACGCCACAGAACCAGCCCTGCGCAGCGGTCACATCGCGCAGATCTGCAATCACCCGGTGTCGTCCTTCAATGATCAATGGCTGATCACCGAGGTCCAGCACCGAGGAAGGCAATTTTCCATACTAGAAGCGAACCCGCCGGCCACGCCGCAACCGCGGCATTATCGCAACCGGTTTTGCGCCATCCCTTGGTCCACGGTGTTCCGCCCGGCGCTCAAGCATCCCAAGCCATGTATCGCCGGTTACCACGTCGCCTACGTGTTCGGCCCGCCCGGCCAGCAAGCCAGGCCTAACGAGCAGGGTAAAGTCGAGGTCAGCCTCTGGAGCCCGGAGGAAGAACCGATCACGTTGCCCCTGTCTTGGCCGATGCCCGATGACCGTCCCCCATTGATTGCCGGCAGCGAAGTGCTGGTCAGCTTCATCGAGGGCGACCCAGACCGTCCAGTATTGTGTGCAGGATTGGTGGGCCCGGCCGTGGACAGCGATGGCCCTCCGTCTGCCCCCCCGCCTGAGCCAGGCGACAAAGATGTCGGGCTGCTGTTCAACTGGCTCTTGAACCCGCCGGACATCTCACCATGATCCTTTCCTAACCCAATTGCGGCTCGTCGATGCGCACTTTTCATTCAAAGTTTTCTTTCCGATAAAAAATGCCGCAACCCCATGGAGATTGCGGCAATAGTTCACGGCATTTCCAATCGAACGTTTCATACATTAACAACTGAACAATACAAATCTTCAGTTCTTTTTGTTCCCGTCCATGTCAAACCATTCGCCATCGGGAAATAGCACACTCCCATCCGGAAATTGAATCTGTCCATCGGCAAATACTACACGCCCATCAAGGTATACCAACGTGCCGTCGCCATATTGAATAGTTCCATCGGGACGCGTGACCGATTCACCTTCGACATCCACCACACTGCCATCGGCCAGCGAGACTGTCCCATCGTTATTCGGGGTACTCCCGGGTGATTTTGCCAGGTTTACGAACGCCAGGGGATCGATACCCACGTTCAAGGTGGGCCACGGAATGGATGCCCACGCCGGGGTGGGCTTAATGGACGGACCGGGTGTCGTCGCTGGTGTCGGATTGGGTTTTGGCGTTGGTTTAGGTGTTGGCTTGGGCGCTGGTTTGGGTGCCGGCTTTGGGGTGGGCTTTGGTATTGGCTTGGGTGCGGGTTTGAGCGCCGGGCCAGGCTTGGCCGCCGGTTTTGAAACAAGGCCAGGCTTCGCCGTCGGCCTCGGGCGCGGCGGTTTCGCCATCTGCCGGTTAATGACAGCGTGTTGTGCGTTGTTGCCATTGAACGTATCCATGTTCTACCCCTCGTTTTATAAATACGGCCCGGCCGATCCAGGCTCGCTTATTTATAAATCCAAAAACATTGAGGCAACGATAGAGAACTTGAAAAGACCGTACAAACGAAAAAGATCATATAAATATGACCGGGCAAGTATTTCAGAATCTCGACCGCACAACAGCAGACCTGCAAACTTCAACCAGAGTTGAACAACAATGTTGGAGATCGTAGGAAAGAGCGAGCATTGATTGCTATACATGATCTTATTGATGGCTCACTGAAACCCACGACGCCCCTGCAAGCCACCCGTATGAACGAAGATCAACCGAGTACCCGGCTCAAAGGCGCCGGCCTCGACCTGAGCCTTTAGCAACATCAACGCCTTGCCGGTGTAGAGCGGCTCCAGCTCGATGGCCTGGGTGGTTTCTATGAACGTGGAGAGATCAGCATCAACCTGGCCGAAACCACCACGGCTGCCGTCGAGCAGCTCGTAGAGCGGGTCGGCAAGCCCTGCCGCCCTCACGATGTTTTCCACGTTCTGGCTGACGCCATGGCCTTGGGGCACCGCCAGGACGCCATGCACCTTGCGCTGGCCGGCTTCAGCCAGCACCAGGCCCGCCAGCGACGTTCCGGTGCCGCAGGCCAGCCACCAGCCGTGATAGTCCGCCCAGCCCAACGCCGCCAGTTGATCACGGGCACAGGCGACCCAGCTCATGCAACCTTGCGCGCCGGGCAGGCCTGCCCCCCCTTCCGGCACCGCCCAGAGTTCAGGGTATTGCGACCGCCAGGGTGTCCAGAAACCCTCGTCATGACGCCTGCGGTATCCCTCGTAACCCAACCAGTGCAGCGTCATGCCGAACGCTTTCAAGTCGAGCACCGTGGGCGTATCCAGGGGATGACCGCGCAGCAGTCCGACCGTCGCGAACCCAAAGCGCCGGCCCGCTGCGGCCAGTGCGTGCAGATGGTTGGAATGAGCGCCGCCCAGGCTCATCACACCTGCAGCACCGCCCCGATGGGCTGCGCGCAGGTGGTGAAGCAACTTGAACCATTTGTTCCCGCTGATCAGCGGATCGATCCGGTCCAGGCGTAGCACTGCCACCTCGACGCCGGACCGGGCGAGCCAGTCCAGATGAAGGGGTTCGAGGCGAGGTTGAGGGTGCCAGTCGAGAGCGGGAAGTAGCATGGCGGCGAGTCGGGTGGAAAACAGGCCGGCATATTAACAGCTGGTTGCAAACGTCCTGACATCGAAAAAACGGTGGGGGCGAGCTTGCTCGCGATAACGGTGCGTCAGCCAAACACTTCTGACACTGACTGACCGCCATCGCGAGCAGGCTCGCTCCCACAGAGGATTTGCGCCTTACAACTGCGCCGCCAGTCGCGAGCCTTGGTTGATCGCGCGCTTGGCATCCAACTCTGCCGCCACGTCGGCGCCGCCGATAAGGTGGACGGTCTGGCCGGCCGCTTCCAAGCCCTCCTGCAACTCACGCAGCGGATCCTGGCCGGCGCAGATAACCACGTTGTCCACCGCCAGCACTTGCGGCTCGCCCGTTTCGCCGATGCGAATGTGCAGGCCCTGATCGTCGATCTTCAGGTACTCGACGCTGTTGAGCATCTGCACCTGCTTGTTTTTCAAGCCTGTGCGATGAATCCAGCCGGTGGTCTTGCCCAGACCGTCGCCGACCTTGGACTTCTTGCGCTGCAACAGGAACACCTGCCGGGCCGGCGCATGAGGTTGCGCCTTGACCCCGGCCACGCCGCCGCGCGCCTCGAGGTGGGTATCGATCCCCCACTCCTTCCAGAACGCTTCGCGGTCCTGGCTGGTGGCAACCCCCTGGTGTACGAGGAATTCCGACACGTCAAAGCCGATCCCACCTGCACCGATCACCGCGACGCTACGCCCTACCGGCTTACGCTCGAGGATCACGTCCAGGTAACTCAGCACCTTGGGATGATCCACGCCCGGGATGGCCGGCACTCGCGGTGCGATGCCGGTCGCCAGGATAATTTCATCGAAACCGCCGGCCACCAACTGCGCGACGTCCACCCGGGTATCGAGGCACAGCTCGACGTGGCTCGTCTGCAACTTGCGCTTGAAATAACGCAATGTTTCGAAAAACTCTTCCTTGCCGGGCACACGCTTGGCGATGTTGAACTGCCCGCCGATTTCACTGGCCGAATCGAACAGCGTCACCTGATGGCCGCGCTCGGCCGCCACGGTGGCGGCGGACAACCCGGCAGGACCGGCGCCCACCACGGCGATTTTTTTCACCTGGGTCACTGGCAGGTAGTTGAGCTCGGTCTCATGGCACGCTCGCGGATTCACCAGGCAACTGGTGAGCTTGCCACCGAACGTATGGTCCAGGCAGGCCTGGTTGCAGCCGATACAGGTATTGATTTCATCCGCCCGGCCAGCGGCTGCCTTGTTGACGAACTCCGGGTCAGCGAGGAAAGGCCGAGCCATGGACACCATGTCGGCGTCGCCCTCGGCCAGGATCTGCTCAGCGACCTCAGGCGTATTGATGCGGTTGGTGGTGATCAACGGAATGCTCACCGAACCGCGCAGCTTGGCGGTGACTTTACTGAACGCTGCCCTTGGAACCTTGGTGGCGATGGTGGGAATACGCGCTTCATGCCAACCGATACCCGTGTTGATGATCGTTGCACCGGCCTGCTCGATGGCCTTGGCCAATTGGACGATCTCTTCCCAGGTGCTGCCCCCTTCCACCAGGTCGAGCATCGACAGACGGAAGATGATGATGAAATTCGGGCCGACCGCCTCGCGCACCCGACGCACGATGTCCACCGGGAGGCGCATGCGGTTTTCGTAACTGCCCCCCCAACGGTCGGTACGGTGGTTGGTGTGGGCCGCCAGGAACTGGTTAATGAAATAGCCTTCCGAGCCCATGATTTCGACACCGTCGTACTCGGCCTTCTGGGCCAGCAACGAACAAGTCACAAAATCGCTGATCTGTTTCTCGATGCCCTCTTCGTCCAGTTCCTTGGGCTTGAACGGGTTGATCGGCGCTTGGATCGCGCTCGGTGCCACCTGCTTGGGGCTATAGGCATAGCGTCCGGCATGGAGGATCTGCATGCAGATCTTGCCACCGGCTTCATGCACCGCCCGGGTGACGATCTGGTGCTTGAGGGCTTCCTCCTCGGTGGTCAGCTTGGCCGCACCGGAGTAAACGCCACCCTCATCGTTAGGACCGATTCCCCCGGTGACCATCAGGCCCACGCCGCCACGGGCGCGCTCGGCAAAATAGGCCGCCATGCGCTCGAAGCCACCGGGCTTTTCTTCAAGACCGGTGTGCATCGACCCCATCAGGGTACGGTTGCGCAGCGTGGTAAAGCCAAGGTCCAGCGGGGCCAGCAAATGCGGGTAATGAGGGGCGGTCATCGGTTACTCCACTACGGGCGATCACGGAAAATGCGGAAGCTCTATGGCTTCCGTCAGTCATGGGTAACAGCCTAAGAGTCGGGATGGGGACGCTCAATGACCGAAACTGACAAGTTGATGATCCAAATGCACAGGACAATCGGCTCGCCTAGACTTCCCACATCCTCCTCACACCGCTGTGCGCCCTTTCGCTAATCCTTTGTTTTACCGTACCCTGCCAGGTGTCCTGGTGAAAAATCACGAACCTGTAAGCGACCATTGACTGTCCCCATGCGCAAATTTCTGTACCTGCTGTTCTCACTGGCCTTGATGGCCGCCGTTATCACTTACGCACTGTGGACAGCGGACCGTCCAGTCGGCCATTACCTTTCAGACCTGCGCATCAACCTGGCGGTCGACCAGGGCACGCCTTCTGATCGCGGCAACTTGCTCGGCATCCAGCCCGAGCTTTTCCCCACCGACTACCAGAGCCCCCAGCGCCTGCGTCGCAAGCTGGCCGCCTATCTGCAAGCGGCGCGCGACCAAGGGTTTCTCAACGACAAAACCATCGTGGTCCTGCCCGAGCACATCGGCACTTGGCTGATGGTCAGCGGCGAAAAGGACGAGGTGTATCAAGCCAGTACATTGAAGCAAGCCATGCATTGGCTCGCCGCCAGCAACCCGCTGGCTTTTATTCGCGCCCTGGCAAGCGCCAAGGGCAGCAGCCGCCTGGACGATGCCTACCTGCGGATGAAAGCGGACACCATGGCCCGGGATTACCAGACGCTGTTTGGGGGCCTGGCCAAGGAATTCGGCGTGACCCTGGTGGCCGGCTCCATCGTGCTGCCCGAACCCAGTGTCAGCGAAGGCGAGCTGAAGATCAGTGGCGGCGCGCTGTACAACACCAGCCTGGTTTTCGGCCCCGATGGTCGTCCGATCGGCCAACCCCTGCGTCAACGTCATCCGATATTCGACCAACAAGACGTGCTCGGGGCAGAAGAAACCCAGGCTACCCCGGTCATCGACACGCCGGCCGGTCGCCTCGGCGTACTAATCGGCAGTGACAGTTGGTATCCGCTCCATTATCGGCAACTCGACGAGCAGGACGTGCAATTGATTGCCGTACCCGCCTTTGTGGTTGGCCGCGATTCGTGGAATGAACCCTGGGCAGGCTACAAAGGCCTGTCCACGCCAAGCGAAGTGAGCCTCAAGCCCGGCGAGATAACCGAAGGCCAGGCATGGCGTCGCCTGACATTGACCAGCCAGTTGCCGGTCAGCCAGGCCCTGGGGGGCGTCAGCGTGTTTCTACGCGGCCAGTTCTGGGACAACGGCAGTGCCGGCCAGAGTTTCATCAGCCATGGCGGCCAGCAGTTCCCCGATGGCGAAGCCCGTGGCGCTCGCCTGTTGAACCTCTGGTTGTGAGCATGAAGCCACAGCCGATGCGCCTGGGCGACTTGTCCGTGGGTTTCGTCCATAGCCTTGCCGACGCAATTGCCAGCCACGGGAGGGATCCGCTGCCGTTGCTCGAACAATACGGCCTTGATCCTGCACGCCTGGCCGAACCCAGGGCGCGGCTGTCGATTCCGCGCTACATGCGCCTGGGCCACGCCGCGATCCAATTGACAGAGGATCCGGCACTGGGCTTGCGCATGGGTCAGCTCAGCCGCTTGAGCCAGGCCGGGCTCGCCGGCGTGACTGCCGCCCAGGCGCCCACCGTACGGGAAGCTGCCCGCTGCATGATCCGCTTCGAGCCGCTGTACGGTTCCAATTATCGCGGACAATCAAGCTTCCACGAGGACGCCCGAGGCGCCTGGCTGCGGTTCTATTCCATCAGCCCCTATAACGCCTATAACCGCTTCGTCGTGGATTCGATCATTGCCGGCTGGCTCAAGCAGTTGTCCAGTGTGAGCGAAATCGGGCTGCAAGCCGAACGCATCGACATCGAATTCGAGGAGCCGGAGTATGGGCAGGCCTATCAGATACTTGGCGACTGCCCGGTGCAGTTCGGCGCCGAGCAGAACCAGCTGCGATTGGGCCTGGATAGCCTCGCACAGCGCAATCCTCAACACTGTCCCAGTACCTGGCGGCACCTGGTCCAATTATGCGAACGGGAACTGGAGCAACTGACACGCACGCGAACCTTGCGTGAACGTATCATCCAACTGCTGGGTCCGCTGCTCAGTGGTGGGCGGGAGCCGGATCTTGAAGAAGTGGCGATGCGCCTGAAACTGCCGACCTGGACGTTGCGCCGCAAACTGGCGGAGGAAGGCACGCAGTTCAGGGCGATCCTCAACGAGACCCGTCGAGACCTGGCCATGACGTACATTCGCGACACGGAGTTGGCGTTCGGTGAGATCGCCTACTTGCTGGGGTTCGCCTCGGCGGAAGCCTTTCAACGTGCCTTCAAGCGCTGGAACAACCAAACGCCCGGAGACTTTCGTCGCAGCCGCAAGGGGACATGAACCCGATACCCAGCGCCCAGGCTCCGTCGTGTCTCGTCGCCTCTAACTGGCCTCTAGCTGCCTGCGGACATGCCCCTAAAGCTCAGTCGCATCCTCGGCTGGCTCCAGCGGGTCCAGCTCATAGGCCTGATATTCCAGCAGCTCTTCCTGATAATCATCCATTGCGCGTCCTTCCCAATCGTTGAACCGAAGCCTGATGGCTTGGAATCAGCATAAAGCTGCTTTGTGAATAAAACATGAAGCCACAGCCTCATGAATTAAACGTAGCACAGCGTTGGGGATTTAAAGCCAAGACATGTAGCAAGGAATGACAGCCCTTGCTACAGCTGCTCAGGAGGCCGGCAGAGGTTGGATTGGCTCGGTCGGTGCAGGCAAGGAGCTGGCCGGCGGCGGTGTGATGGTGTCCGACGAAGAAGGCGCGTAGGACTCCGGCTCGCTGGGTGCGATCGGCGCGGGCTCGACTGGCGGCGCGACCGGCTCCGATGCGGCGGGGGCCGGCTCGACCGGCGTGATGGGTGCCGGGGCCGGCGCTGGTTCCGCTGCAGGCGCTTGCAAGGCCCCAGGGGCGGGTGCGGGAGCCGACGCGGGAGCCAAGGCTGCCGGTTCGGCCTTGGGTTCCGGAACGCCAAGCTCCGCTTTTGGCTTATCGGCGTTCTCCACGGCTTTCTTGGCTTCCGGTGGCAGGAACACCTCCACCAGCGCGAAGAAGCGCTCATAGAACTTGGCCGCCGATACGGTTTCACTGGCGACCTTGACCATCGAATCATCCGAAGAACCGATCGGCATCGAGACCGATCCCAACACGCCCACGCCCAGGCTGGCGGAGTTGTTGATTTTCTTCAGGGCGTAGCGGTCCTGCAAGGCGTTGGCGAACATGGTGGCGCGATGGCCGGGACCGCCATCCTCGGCGCAGACCAGGTTGAAGCTGATCTCCATATGGGTATCGCCAGTCTGCTGGAAACTCTTGTGGCCGCTGATCAGCTTCGGATCGCTGCTGGTGATGATGTAGCCCTGGCTGAGCAACGCCCGGCGCCCTGCTTCGCAGGTCGCCACATCAGTCACCGGATAGGTACGCGAGAACGTGCCCGAATCATCAAAGTTCTCGTGCTCGTAGATGGCGGCCTTCTTGGAGGAGCAGCCGGCCGCGACAGCCAGCAGCAATGCCAGCCCAACGGTGCGCATGTGAAATGATTTGAACATTGAGCATCCTGGGTAAAACAATCCGGCGCGTATTGTGCAACAGAACGCGACCAGGCAGCTTGGGTAATCGTGTCTCAAAGGGGGTACAAGTCTACGGGGGCTTGCGGGCAGGAAAAAGACCAAGTTCGACGAATCGACGAACATCCCCGTCAACAGCAATACACAGATACAAAAAGACCCCGGCTTTTCGGCCGGGGTCCATGGCTAACGCATCAATGCACTCAGAAGCGCTTGATGTCCGCCTCGCTTTCCAACTGTTTGCGGTAAGCCGCAAAATCCTGCTGGCCGACACGGGACGCCAGGTAGCGACGGTACTCGGCCTTTTCTTCCTCGGTCGGTGCCGCACCTTCGTTGACGCCGTTCAGGCGCAAGACCGTCACGCTGCCGTCAGGCAGGGTCACGCTGGCGAACGTCGGCTTGTCCTTGGTCTGCGGCTTGGACATGCGGAACAGCGCCTGCAGCACGGCAGGATCGATGCCTTCCTGGCTGCGAGTCGCCGCTTCTACAGCTTTCCACGCCTGGCCATTGACCGGCTTGTCCAGGGCAACCTTGCCATCGCGCAGGCTGGCGATCAGCTCATCGGCCTGGGTCTTGGCACCTGCGCTGGCATGTTCCTTGGACAATTGGGCGCGTATCGGACCGGCCACGCTTTCCAGCGGCATTTGCGCAGGCTTGCGGTGTTCCTTGGCACGCAGCACCACGACCGTTTCCGGGTCCAGCTCGATGGCCGTGCTGTTGGCACCCTCTTCCAGCACTTCCGGGCTGAACGCAGCAGTGATCACGGCGCGGTTGGCCGCAATTCCTTCACCGCCTTCGCGACCGAACGGTGCCGAGGTGTGCACGGTCAGCTTGAGGTCCTGGGCAGGCTGCGCCAAGTCCGAGGCTTCGAACGAAGCGTCTTCCAATTGCTTGGTCGCCTCGACGAAACGCTGCTCGACCTGCTGAGCCTTCAGTTCGCGAGTCAGCTTGTCCTTCAGGCTCGCAAAGGTCGGCACCTCAGGGGCTTCAACACCCAGCAGCTTGATCAGATGCAGGCCAAAGTCGGTTCGCACCGGCGCCGAAACCTGGTCCTTGTTCAGGGCGTACAGCACCTTTTCGAACTCCGGATCGTAGACCCCTGGCCCAGCAAAGCCCAGATCGCCGCCATTGTTCGCCGAGCCTGGATCCTGGGAATATTCCTTCGCCAAGGCTTCAAACGACTCGCCTTTGGCCAGGCGCGCCTGGACTTCCTCGATCTTCGCCTTGGCCTGGGCTTCGGTGACCTTATCGTTGACTTCAATAAGGATGTGCGCCGCGCGACGCTGTTCGGACAAGTTGGCGATTTCTTTCTGATACGCCGCTTGCAGGTCCTCATCCTTGACGCTGACCTGGTCGAAGAAAGAGGCTTTCTTCAGCTCAACGTAGTCAATGACCACCTGGTCGGGTGTCATGAATTCCTTGGCGTGCTGATCATAGTAGGCCTTGACCTCGTCATCGGTCAGCTTCACGGTCGATGGATCTGCCTTGATGGTAAGGGTAGCGAAGTCACGGGTCTGCTTTTCCAGACGGGCAAACGCCAGCACCTGGGCATCGGTGACAAATCCGCTGCCAGCCAGGCCGGCGCGTAGCTGGCCGATCAGCATTTCCTGCGCCAGCATCTGGCGGAACTGCAGGCGACCGTAACCCAACTGGCGTATGACCTGGTCGAAACGCTCGGGGCTGAACTTGCCATCGACCTGGAACTCAGGCGTTTGCAGGATCACTTGATCCAGCGCGGCTTCGGAAAAAGCGAAATCCGCATCATGGGCGCCTTGTAGCAACAACTTGCGATCGATCAGGCCCTTGAGAGCCGAGTCGCGCAACATCTTTTCGTCCAGCAAGGAAGCATCGAAATCCTTGCCCAACTGTTGCATCAGCTGACGGCGTTGCATGTCGACCGCTTGGCTCAGCTCGTTCTGGCTGATCTCCTCGCCGTTGACCTTGGCCGCTTCATTAGTGTTCGAAGTGGCCTGAAAAATGGCTTCGAAACCGGTCAACGCCATCAATGCGACGATGATCCCGATGATGGTCTTGGCAATCCAGCCTTGTGAATTGTCCCTGATATTCTGCAGCATGCGTCCCCCAGAAACGGTTGAACTTCAAATTTAGGCAACCGTGGAGCGTGGGTAGAATCCGGATAGAAGAAAGGCGCATCCGAGGATGCGCCTTCTCGTAACTGGCGGAGCGGACCGGGCTCGAACCCGCGAGCCTCGGCGTGACAGCCCGGATGTTACCGGACGCATTACCGCTCCGCTGCCAAGCCAGGCATGACCCCGACCCGGATAAACTCAGTGAAACCTTAGTTAACGGCTTCTTTCAGCGCTTTACCAGCCTTGAAGCCAGGCTTTTTGGCAGCCGGGATCTCCAGGGTCTTGCCGGTCTGCGGGTTGCGACCGGTGCGAGCTGGACGATCAGTCACGGAGAAGGTACCGAAACCAACCAGAACAACGGAGTCGCCGGCCTTGAGAGCGCCAGTGACGGATTCGATTACAGCGTCCAGCGCACGGCCAGCAGCAGCTTTCGGGATATCAGCGGATGCAGCGATAGCATCAATCAGTTCCGACTTGTTCACTCTAAGTCCCCTTATATCTATTTGAGATGATTCTAAGTTTTTTTGGTGAAAGCAAAAACGAGTGCTGAATGGCCTGCAGACACTTAAGAGCCGCTTTATAACAAGGGCTCTAAAAAACTGTCAAGGAAGCCCCCCAGGCAAATGCGTATTAATGCGTGCTAATTCTTTCCTTAGAGTCAGACTCTCGCTTTTCTTCCTTCGCGACAATCTCCGGAGCCACATCCGGCAAGGGCTCCGGCGCGTATTGCAGCGCAATTTGCAGGACTTCGTCAATCCATTTAACCGGTTTGATCTGAAGATCCTGCTTAATGTTGTCAGGAATTTCCTTCAGATCGCGCACGTTCTCTTCGGGAATGATCACAATCTTGATCCCACCCCGGTGAGCCGCCAGCAGTTTTTCCTTCAAGCCGCCAATTGCCAGGACCTGACCGCGCAGGGTGATTTCACCCGTCATCGCAACATCGGCACGCACCGGAATGCCGGTAAGCGCGGAAACCAAGGCGGTGCACATGCCCACGCCGGCACTCGGTCCGTCCTTGGGCGTTGCCCCCTCCGGCATGTGGATGTGGGTGTCGCGTTTCTCATGGAAATCCAGCGGGATGCCCAGGCTCCGCGCACGGCTGCGGACAACCGTCAGCGCAGCCGTGATCGATTCCACCATCACATCGCCCAGGGAACCGGTCTTGATCAACTGGCCTTTTCCGGGCACCACGGCGGCTTCGATCGTCAGCAATTCGCCACCCACCTGCGTCCACGCAAGGCCGGTCACCTGGCCAATCTGGTCCTGCTGTTCGGCTAGGCCGTAGCGGAATTTACGCACGCCCAGGAAGTGCTCCAGCAGGTCCGAAGTGACCTTGACCGCGAAGCGTTTTTCCAGGGCGTGTTCCTTCACGGCCTTGCGGCAAACCTTGGCAATCTGCCGCTCAAGGCCCCGCACACCCGCTTCGCGAGTGTAGTAGCGGATGATGTCGCGGATTGCTTCCTCGTCGAATTCCAGCTCGCCCTTCTTCAGGCCGTTGGCCTGGATCTGCTTGGGCGAAAGGTATTTGACGGCGATGTTGATCTTCTCGTCCTCGGTGTAGCCCGGCAGACGGATCACCTCCATCCGGTCCAGCAACGCTGGCGGGATGTTCATGGAGTTGGAGGTGCAGAGGAACATCACGTCCGACAAGTCGTAGTCGACTTCAAGGTAGTGATCGTTGAAGTTGTGATTCTGTTCGGGATCGAGGACCTCCAGCAACGCAGAAGCTGGATCGCCGCGCATGTCGCTGCCCATCTTGTCGATTTCGTCCAAGAGGAACAGCGGGTTGCGCACGCCGACCTTTGTCATTTTTTGAATCAATCTTCCTGGCATCGAACCGATGTAGGTACGGCGATGACCACGGATTTCCGCCTCGTCGCGCACGCCGCCAAGGGCCATGCGTACGAACTTACGGTTAGTGGCGTGGGCAATCGACTCTGCCAGAGAGGTTTTACCCACCCCTGGAGGACCGACCAGGCACAACACCGGACCACGAATTTTCTTCACGCGCTTTTGCACAGCGAGGTATTCGAGGATGCGTTCCTTGACCTCTTCCAGACCGTAGTGGTCGGCATCGAGGATATCCTCGGCACGCGCCAGGTCCAGACGTACCTTGCTCTGGGCTTTCCATGGCACCTGGACCAGCCAATCAATGTAGGAGCGCACCACGGTGGCTTCCGCCGACATCGGCGACATCTGCTTGAGCTTGTTCAGTTCGGCCTGGGCCTTGGCAAGGGCATCCTTCGGCAGGCCGGCGGCATCGATGCGCTTCTTCAGCTCTTCGATTTCGTTGTGACCTTCGTCACCATCGCCGAGCTCTTTCTGAATGGCCTTCATCTGCTCGTTCAGGTAGTACTCGCGCTGGCTGCGCTCCATCTGTTTCTTGACGCGACCACGAATGCGCTTCTCAACCTGCAGCAGGTCGATCTCGCCATCGAGCAATGCCAATACATGCTCGACACGGGCTGAGAGATCGATGATCTCGAGGATTTCCTGCTTCTGCTCGATCTTGAGGGCCATGTGAGCCGCCATCGTGTCGACCAGGCGTCCTGGCTCGTCGATGCTGTTAAGCGACGACAGCACCTCGGCAGGCACCTTCTTGCCCAGCTGAACGTACTGTTCGAACTGCGACAGCAGGCTGCGGACAAACACTTCGGACTCACGCTCTGGTGCATCGACTTCATCGATGAGCGAGACTTCGGCACGGCAGTGACCATCCACCTCGCTGAAACGCTCGACCGCCCCTCGCTGCTCGCCTTCAACCAGCACTTTTACCGTGCCATCGGGAAGCTTGAGCAACTGCAGGACCGTTGCAATCGTACCTACGCGATAAAGTGCGTCTTCGCCGGGATCATCGTCGGCAGGATTTCTCTGAGCGATCAGAAGAATCTGCTTATCACCCGTCATCGCGGCCTCGAGGGCTTCGATGGACTTCTCGCGCCCCACGAACAGCGGGATAACCATGTGCGGATATACCACGACATCGCGCAATGGCAGGAGAGGCAATTCGATGGTTGTCTTCATGATTTCGCCTCTACGGCGGCCATAAGGCCGTAAACAGATGGAAGTAAGCTTGAAACCAAGATGGGGGCAGCCTTCAAAAAAAACAAGCGCTAACACGTCTAAAACGCGCTAATAGCAAAGGGGCCCGAAGGCCCCTTCTTTTATTTCAACTGCGGGACACTCACGCGTCCGGCGCAGCCTTGGCAGCCGGCTCACTGTTTTCGTAGATATACAGTGGCTTGGACTTGCCTTCGATGACGCTTTCGTCGATCACGACTTTGCTCACCTCGGATTGCGAGGGGATTTCATACATCGTATCGAGCAGCACACCTTCAAGAATCGAGCGCAACCCACGGGCACCGGTCTTGCGTTCCAGGGCTCGTTTGGCAACCGACTTCAGCGCGTCCGAACGGAACTCAAGGTCTACGCCTTCCATTTCGAACAGCTTGGCGTATTGCTTGGTCAGGGCGTTTTTCGGCTCGGTCAGAATCTGCATCAATGCTGCTTCATCCAACTCGTCCAGGGTCGCCAGGACAGGCAGACGACCGACGAATTCAGGGATCAGGCCGAACTTGACCAGATCGTCAGGCTCGACTTCACGCAGGGATTCACCGACCTTCTTGCCCTCTTCCTTGCTGCGGACTTCGGCGTTGAAACCGATGCCACCACGGGTCGAACGGTTCTGGATGACCTTTTCGAGGCCAGAGAACGCACCACCGCAGATGAACAGGATGTTACGGGTGTCGACCTGCAGGAACTCCTGCTGCGGATGCTTGCGACCACCCTGGGGCGGTACGGAAGCGACCGTGCCTTCGATCAACTTGAGCAAGGCCTGTTGCACGCCCTCGCCGGAAACATCCCGGGTAATGGACGGGTTATCTGACTTGCGGGAAATCTTGTCGATTTCATCGATGTAGACAATGCCCATCTGGGCCTTTTCCACGTCGTAGTCGCACTTCTGCAACAACTTCTGAATGATGTTCTCGACGTCCTCACCCACATAACCCGCCTCGGTGAGGGTGGTTGCGTCGGCGATGGTGAACGGAACGTTCAGCAAGCGGGCCAGAGTTTCTGCAAGCAGGGTCTTACCCGAGCCCGTAGGGCCGATCAGCAGGATGTTGCTCTTGCCGAGTTCGACCTCGTCATTCTTTTTGTCACGCTGGTTCAGGCGCTTGTAGTGGTTGTACACCGCTACGGCCAGTACCTTTTTCGCGCGCTCCTGACCGATAACATACTGGTCAAGGATGCCGCTGATTTCTTTAGGCGAAGGCAACTTATGCGCGCTGCTTTCGGCCTGGGCTTCCTGCACCTCCTCGCGGATGATGTCATTGCACAGGTCGACGCACTCGTCGCAAATGAAGACCGAGGGACCGGCAATCAATTTGCGTACTTCATGCTGGCTTTTGCCACAGAAGGAGCAATAAAGCAGTTTGCCGTTGTCCTCGCCGTTGCGGGTGTCAGTCATTCGATCGATCCAAATCCGATAGGCTTGCAACACAAGATGAAGGCAATTGCGGGCTTTTTCAAGCCCGCAGGCGGCCGGTCATCCCAACCACCTGCATTTTGAGCGGCTTAGGCAGGCATTTGACGCTTGTTGATCACAGAGTCGATCAGACCGTATTCGGCCGCACGCTCAGCGCTCATGAAGTTGTCACGCTCGGTGTCACGCTCAATGGTTTCGAGGCTTTGGCCGGTGTGATGGGCCAGCAACGAATTCAGGCGCGAGCGAATATGCAGAATTTCCTTGGCATGGATATCGATGTCCGACGCCTGGCCCTGGAAGCCGCCCAATGGCTGGTGGATCATCATGCGCGAGTTAGGCAGGCAATGGCGCTTGCCCGCTGCGCCGCCGGCGAGCAGGAACGCACCCATGCTGCAGGCTTGGCCGATGCAGATGGTGGACACGTCAGGCTTGATGAACTGCATGGTGTCGTAGATCGACATGCCCGCAGTCACCGAACCGCCGGGAGAGTTGATGTACAGATGGATATCCTTGTCCGGGTTTTCCGCCTCAAGGAACAGCAACTGCGCCGCAACCAGGTTGGCCATGTAGTCTTCGACGGGGCCGATCAGGAAGATGACGCGCTCCTTGAGCAGGCGCGAATAGATGTCATAGGCACGTTCGCCACGGGCGGACTGCTCGATAACCATAGGGACCAGGCCGCCTGCGGCCTGGATGTCAGAGCTCTGCTGATAAAAAGAATTGCGGGACATGTCTCGCAGTCACTCCCAAATAGTTATGTCTTGAATACGCATAAGCCAGCGCGAAGGCTGGCTTATGGTGTGTATTTCTTACCGCAGAACCATCAATCGGCTTGTGGAGCTTCCACCGGCTTGACCGCTTCTTCGTAAGAGACCGCTTTGTCGGTCACGCTAGCTTTCTGCAGAACAGTATCCACAACTTGTTCTTCCAGCACAACCGAACGGACTTCGTTCAGCTGCTGCTCGTTCTTGTAGTACCAGGACACCACTTGCTCAGGCTCTTGGTAGGCCGAGGCCATTTCCTGGATCAGCTCGCGCACGCGGGCTTCGTCAGGCTTGAGTTCGAATTGCTTGACCACTTCGGCGACGATCAGGCCCAGTACCACGCGGCGCTTGGCCTGCTCTTCGAACAGCTCGGCCGGCAGTTGGTCTGGCTTGATGTTGCCGCCGAACTGTTGAACGGCCTGTACGCGCAGACGGTTCACTTCGTTGTCCAGCAGGGCCTTTGGCACTTCGATCGGGTTGGAAGCCAGCAGACCGTCCATGACCTGGTTCTTGACCTTGGACTTGATGGCCTGGCGCAGCTCACGCTCCATGTTCTTGCGAACTTCGGCGCGGAAACCTTCCAGGCCGGTTTCCTTGATGCCGAACTGAGCGAAGAATTCTTCGTTCAGCTCAGGCAGCTTCGGCTCGGAAACACTGTTGACGGTCACGGTGAACTCGGCGGCTTTGCCAGCCAGGTCCAGGTTCTGGTAGTCCTCGGGGAAGGTCACGTTCAGGACGCGCTCTTCACCGGCCTTGGCGCCAACCAGGCCGTCTTCGAAGCCTGGGATCATGCGACCCGAGCCCAGCACCAGCTGGGTAGCCTTGGCGGAACCGCCAGCGAATACTTCGCCGTCGACCTTGCCGACGAAATCGATGTTCAGCTGGTCTTCGTTCTGGGCGGCACGGTCGGTCGCTTCGAAGCGGGTGTTCTGCTTGCGCAGGATATCCAGCATCTTGTCCAGGTCGGCGTCCGAAACGTCGGCGCTCAGGCGCTCAACGGCAATGGATTCGAAACCGGCAACGGTGAACTCAGGGAACACTTCGAACGTGGCGACGAACTCGAGGTCCTTGCCTTTTTCCAGCACTTTAGGCTCGACGGAAGGAGCGCCAGCCGGGTTCAGCTTCTGCTCGACCACTGCTTCGTAGAAAGAAGACTGGATCACGTCGCCCACGGCTTCCTGGCGCGCATCAGCTTCGTAACGCTGACGGATCACGCTCATTGGCACTTTGCCTGGGCGGAAACCTGGGATTTTGGCCTTTTGGGCAGTCTGCTGCAGACGCTTGTTGACCTGAGTCTCGATACGCTCAGCTGGCACGGTGATGCTCATGCGGCGCTCAAGAGCAGAAGTATTTTCAACAGAAACTTGCATGGATATTCCTCGTTGCACAGACGTTGGCCGGGCGTTTCCGACCCCAGAATCAAGGGCATGCATTCTAGTAGGTCAAACTCAAGAAGTCACCCTACTGAAAACGCGCGGGAAACAGGCGCCGGGTTTAGAAGCGGAGCAATCAGTCATGCCCCGCCCGGTTTGCAAATAAAGTCGATCCTCGCCAGGGCTCTGCACGGCGCTTCTATATATAGAAGCGCCGCCCTCGAGCACTTGGCGTAAGGCCTCCACGAAAAGACCGACGGACATGCCAAGCATCATCACGAAACACAATCGCGACGAATCGCCCTGTGCCCGCATGAAAAAAAACCGGACATGAGTCCGCGAATAAAACAAAAACGGCGCAGCCCTTTTCAGGTTCTGCGCCGTTCTCTGCTAATTAAATAGCGACTTGTATGGTGCGGACGGAGAGACTCGAACTCTCACACCTTGCGGCGCTGGAACCTAAATCCAGTGTGTCTACCAATTCCACCACATCCGCGTATCAAGCTTTTAAAGCAAAGGCGCCAGACTGTTAAATCTGGCGCCTTTCTAGAATATGGGGTGGACGATGGGGATCGAACCCACGACAACGGGAGTCACAATCCCGTGCTCTACCAACTGAGCTACGCCCACCATATTGCCTTGTTGCCTTACTTGTGCCAAAGCTGCCTAATGGCGCACCCGGCAGGACTCGAACCTGCGACCATCCGCTTAGAAGGCGGATGCTCTATCCAGCTGAGCTACGGGCGCCTTTTTAATCTGTATTCTTGGACGATTACAAACTAAGTGCTTTCAGTTTTACCGAGTTGAAACATCCAACTCCGCTCCACCTTCTTAACCAGTGCTAGGCTGTGCCCGACAAGTGCGACGAATGTTATAGACGGCCCGATAGGTCGTCAACTCTTTTTTAAAAAAAATTCATTTAATTAAAGGGGTTAGGGGAATTTACAGACCAAGCGCCTTTGCCCTCACGCCTCGGCATGCGAGAATGCGCTCTCTTTTTTTCCCCTCTCGATGGTTAACCACGCGCAATGACTGCACAACTTATCGACGGCAAATCGATCGCCGCCAGCCTGCGCCAGCAGATCGCCCAACGAGTCACCGAGCGCCGCCAGCAAGGCCTGCGCACGCCCGGCCTTGCGGTGATCCTGGTCGGCAGCGATCCTGCCTCTCAGGTTTATGTCTCGCACAAGCGTAAAGACTGTGAAGAGGTCGGCTTCCTTTCCCAGGCCTACGACCTGCCTTCCGAAACCACTCAGCAAGCGCTGGCCGATCTGATCGACCGCCTGAACGACGATCCGAACATCGACGGTGTTCTGCTCCAGTTGCCGCTGCCTGAACACCTGGACGCCTCCAAGCTTTTGGAACGTATCCGTCCGGACAAAGACGTCGACGGTTTCCACCCTTATAACGTCGGCCGCCTCGCCCAACGCATTCCATTGCTGCGCCCCTGCACGCCCAAGGGCATCATGACCTTGCTGGAAAGCACCGGGGTGGATCTTTACGGGCTCGATGCCGTGGTCGTGGGCGCCTCCAACATCGTCGGTCGCCCAATGGCGATGGAATTACTGTTGGCTGGCTGCACCGTCACCGTGACCCACCGCTTCACCAAGGACCTGGCCGGCCACGTCGGCCGTGCCGATCTGGTGGTGGTTGCCGCCGGCAAGCCTGGCCTGGTCAAAGGCGAATGGATCAAGGAAGGCGCCATCGTGATCGACGTGGGCATCAACCGCCAGGACGACGGCAAACTGGTAGGCGATGTGACCTACGAGACCGCCCTGCCCCGCGCCGGTTGGATCACACCGGTTCCCGGTGGCGTCGGCCCGATGACCCGTGCCTGCCTGTTGGAAAACACGCTGTACGCGGCCGAGACGCTTCATAGCTGATAAAGGCCTCGACGCAACCTGTGGGAGCGAGCTCGCTCGTGATAGCGGTGGACCAGCCAGCATATCCGTTGACTGAAACCTACCTATCGCGAGCAAGCTCGCTCCCACAGTGTTTTCAGCTGCCAACATCCGATCCAACCCGTGACGCTCGAATTACATTTTTTTCAGATTCGATTCGCCAGAATCCACGTCCATTAAACTTTATTTATTCAAGCGTCCCGGTGGCAGCGGCATATGGCGCTGTCATCGCCCATACTCATAAAATGCGGCGCTTTTTCAACACGCCCCGCTCAACGGCACCCTTAACTCAATCGAGTCTACTCGCGTGAAAATCCGTCTTTCGATCATCAGTCTGTTTTTCGCCTTTACAGGGACTTTCATCGCGCACAACGTCAGTGCCCAGGAAACTATCGCTGCTCCACGGGACACTTCCAAACTGCAAGTCGCATCCGGCAGCGCCATCCTGTTGGACTTGCAGACCGACAAAGTGGTGTATTCCAGCAGTCCGGATGTCGTGGTGCCGATTGCATCGGTAACCAAGTTGATGACCGGCCTGATCGTGCTGGACGCCAAGCAGAACCTGGATGAATACATTTCCATGACCATCGCGAACACACCGGAAATGAAAGGCGTGTTTTCCAGGGTCAAGCTCAACAGCGAACTGTCCCGCCGGGATACGTTGCTGATCGCATTGATGTCGTCGGAGAATCGAGCCGCCGCCAGCCTTGCCCATCATTACCCAGGCGGTTATGCGGCGTTCATCGCGGCGATGAACGCCAAAGCCAAGGCCCTGGGCATGACCAGCACCCATTACGTCGAACCCACCGGCCTGTCAATCCACAACGTGTCGACGGCCCGGGACCTGACGAAGCTGCTGATCGCCGCGCGCAAATACCCCTTGCTGAGTGAGCTGAGCACCACCAAGGAAAAGACTGTAACGTTCCGCAAACCGGTCTACAGCTTGGGCTTTCGCAACACCGATCACCTGGTGCACAAGGCCAATTGGGATATTCAACTGACCAAGACCGGCTTCACCAATCAGGCGGGTCACTGCCTCGTATTGGTGACCAAGATGGGCAATCGTCCGATGGCACTGGTCATCCTCGATGCGTTTGGCAAATACACCCACTTCGCCGACGCAAGCCGCATCCGTAGCTGGGTCGAGACCGGAAAAAGCGCCAGCGTCCCGGCTGTGGCCTTGCAATACAAAGCCGCTAAGAACCTCAAGAGTCGCCAGAGCGGTGTGGTGGAAGCGTCTAAATAAGGCGCGATACATCACACATGAATAGCCCCGACTCGTCGGGGCTATTTGCATTCAGGGCTTCAAATCACCCAGCGGATCATAAGGCCGGGAAGAAGGCGGTTCCTCGTCGTCCTCATCCTGGGGTGCCTTGGCCGGCCCTATCGGATCGACTTGGGGATCGTCGAGGTCCGGAGAGTCGGGATCGAATCCCAAGTCATCGTCACCGGACGAATGTTCGGAAGAATGCGGTCCCGAAGGTGTTTTCGATTGTGCCATTGCTGCCTCCTTGGATCATGGCCTGGAAACTCCAGGCCTTGACGGTAAGAACCCGAGGCACGCCGGGTCGTGCCCGCCAGGTGACGAACGGGGCAGCGCTCAGCGGGCGGTGCCCAAAGCCTTGGTGGCGCGCGCGGCTGCCTGTTCCTGCCCTGCTCCGGCCAACTCATCGGCGGCCTTCAACCAGCGCTTCGAATCGACATTGGCCGGCAACTGCCCCGGTTGCTGGACCAAGACTGCCCAACCGCCAGCGCCTTTGAAAGCCGATTCGAACGCACCGAAACTCATCGAGGAGCGGCGATTCATCCCTGAACGCAGCAGTACGGTGCGCTTGTGCCGGTTATAACCCACGAGGATTGCGTAGCGCGGCTCAGCCCAGAACGCCGAGCCGTCGGTATAGCGCAGCAACACCGGATAACCGGCAGCCACCTGTTCGAGCAACGCGCCAAGCTCAGCCTCCAGGGGATACACCACCAGCCCATGTTCACGTGCCAGGGTTTGCAGGTTCTGCTGTAAACGGGCCTCGCCGCCGGGCAGGTGCAGCGGCTTCTCCAACAACCCTGGGGTAGTCACTGTGCCTTGCAACGTCAATAGGGCCGCCAGGGATTGCGGCGCGCCCTGGAACATTTCGCCACGAAAGAACGGCACGCTGTTGAGTTCTACCCGTTCAGGCAGTCGCTTTACTTGCGGCGACACACTTCCCGCGCATCCCGCCAGGGCGGCGAGACACGCCGTCGCGAATACCAGTGATCGAAAAGATGAAATTACTGGCAACATGATGACTCTCTTATTCAGACAGCCCCGGTATCAAGGCCGGGCTTGGGCCGACGATGATAAGACGCGTGCCGGCCCGGGTATAGCCATAAGCGACAGTTTCGACACCGTGATAGAACCAACCGATTCTTTGCACATGCAAGATATCGACTGCCCGTAACACTTGAGCGACTAGACTGTCCATTGTAAGAGTGCATTGCCCGGTCTGGGCAGAAGGAGGCACAGATGAGCCTGATGACGACTATTCTGATGCTGGTTTTCGGCTGGTTGAGCGTAGCGGCAGCCATGTTGTGGGGGGTGTTGCGAATCGCCCGTCGCCACCATCCCGCACCAAGACGAGAAATGCAGCAGACCACTAAATCTTCCAGGCGCCACGCCACCGCGCACTAGGGCCTGCAGAAATGTGATCGCGAAGGCCAGACAACGCGAAACGGGGCGAGGAAGCGCAGTGTCCTGAAGTACATGAGCATTCCGAACCTCGTTCAACGCAGTCTGGGCGAGTGCGGATACGTTTCGTATAGGGCCTAGAGCGTCACCATGAAAAAAGCCGCCCGGGCGTTAACCCGGGCGGCTTTTGTCTGCCTTGGATCAGGCTTCGTCGACCAAGACCTTCTGCTTGGCGCGACGGGACATCATGTTCAACACCTCGATAGCCGCCGAGAAGGCCATGGCCGCGTAGATATAGCCCTTGGGCACGTGGGCACCGAAGCCTTCCGCGATCAGCGTCATGCCGATCATGATCAAGAAGCCCAGGGCCAACATGACCACGGTGGGGTTGTCGTTGATGAATTTCGCCAGCGGCTCGGCGGCCAGCAGCATCACCAATACCGAGACCACGACGGCAATAATCATGATCGGCAAGTGCTCGGTCATGCCCACCGCCGTGATGATGCTGTCAATGGAGAACACCAGGTCAAGCATCAGGATCTGACCGATCGCAGCGGCAAACCCCAGGGTCACGCCGGAAGTGGCCGACTTCGGATCATTGGGCGCCGGGTCCATGCTGTGATGGATCTCGGTGGTCGCCTTCCACAACAGGAACAGGCCGCCGGCGATCAGGATCATGTCCTTCCAGGAAAACGCCTGGCCGAGAATCTCGATGACAGGCTCCGTCAATTGCACGATGAAGGCGATGGTGCTCAGCAGACCCAGGCGCAGGATCAACGCCATGCCGATGCCAATCCGCCGCGCCTTGGCACGGTGTTGCTCGGGCAACTTGTTGGTCAGGATCGAAATGAAGATCAGGTTATCGATGCCGAGCACGATTTCCATGACGACGAGGGTTGCCAGAGCAATCCAGGCGGTGGGGCTGGCGGCGAGCTGTAACAGATAATCCATGGGTCAGTCCTGACTCGATTTGACGGGTTAGAGGGTATGGGTAGCGGGTTCGGATTCTTCAGCGTCCTTCTCCGGCGCTTTCTTGGGGCTGATCAGCCCGCCGGTGGCGTCACTGAGGGCTTGCTCGGCGGCCTTGTGCGTATCGTCGATGGCCTGCTTTGCCGTTTCGACAGCTTGCTCCTTCAACTGCTCGGCCAATTGTTGGGCGCTTTTTTCCGCTTGTTCGCAGCCCACCAGGGCCATCGAGGAAAATGCCAGCAAGGCTGCAAGCCCCAGGGTTCTATACGTCATGCACATTGCCTCTCAGAGAATAGAGGGAGCACGAAAGATGGCTCACCGATGGCCCGGAATTCTAGAGAGGGAAATACTTCAGGAAAATTCGTATTTTCAGCGGCTATACTTCGGTTTTTACGAAGCGGCGAGAATCATGCTCAATTATCGACAGCTGCATTATTTCTGGGTCGTGGCGAAAACCGGCAGCATCGTGCGGGCCTGCGAGCAACTGAACCTGACGCCGCAAACCATCAGCGGGCAAATCTCATTGTTTGAACAGACCTACAACATCAAGCTGTTCCGCCGAGTCGGACGCCAGTTGGAACTGACCGAGGCCGGCCGCCAGACGCTGCCTTACGCCGAGCACATGTTCCAACTGGGCGGCGAACTGGAGCTGATGCTGCGGGCTCAACCCAACGAGCAGCAAACGCTGTTCCGGGTCGGGGTGGCGGACGTCGTGCCCAAATCCATCGTTTATCGGCTGTTGGCACCTACCATGGAATTGAGCGAGCCGCTGCGCATTACCTGCCGGGAAGACAAGCTCGAACGGCTACTGGCCGACCTGGCGATCCAGCGCCTGGATCTGGTGATTTCCGACAGTCCGATGCCAAGTCATCTGGATATCAAGGGCTACAGCCAGAAACTGGGGGAATGCGGAATCAGCTTTTTCGCCACCCCGGCGTTGGCCGAACATCATGGGCAGGACTTCCCCCACGGCCTGCATGACGCACCGCTGCTGATCCCCGGGCCGGAGACAGTCGTGCGCAGCCGGCTGCAACGCTGGTTCGCTGAACAGCAGATCCAACCGCGCATCGTCGGTGAATTCGATGACAGCGCATTGATGCAGGCGTTTGGGCAATCCGGCAGCGGGATCTTCATCGGTCCCAGCGTGATCGCTGAAGAAGTCCAACAGCAATACGGGGTACAGGTGATCGGCCAGACCGATGCGGTGAGCGAGTCTTTCTACGCCATCTCCGTGGAGCGCAAGGTCAGCCACCCGGGCATCGTCGCGATCGCCGAGGGGGCGCGGCGCGAGCTGTTCAGCGCTTAGCGCTGCACACAGGCGGCGCGGGGCTTGAACGTCATCAGCAATAACGCCAGCAGGATCGACACCAGAATGAACCCGGCCGCGGCGAAACCGACCTTACCCAGCCCAAGGGTATCGATGACCCGACCGCCAACCATCGCGCCCAGGCCTATACCCAGGTTCGCCCCCGCGATATTCAGCGACGCGGCAAAGGCCGGAGCTTCTGGTGCGGCCTTCATCAGCCGGACATGGCTGACCAAAAACAGCGCCGCCTGGGTCACGCCCCATATGCCAAGGGCGGCGGCTAGCCCAAGAGTCGAATGGATACTCGGCACCAGCGCGACCATGCCGCCGATCATGAACAGGCAGAACACCATCGAGGCGATCAAGGGATGCCGGTCCACCGCGCGACCGCCCAGGGAATTGCCGAGCAGGCCTACCGCGCCAAAACCCATCAGGCACCAGCCCACCAGCGTGCCATCGAAGCCGGCCAGGCGTTCAAGGATATCCGCGAGGTAGGTGTAGGCGGTGAACATGCCGCTGAACACCAGGATCGACAACAACACATGCCCTTGCATCAACGGGCTGTGCAGGATCTTGAATTGCGAGCGAAAGCTCACCTGGTGTTGATGCAGGTTTGTCCTAGGCAAGTAGATGAACAGCAGCAGCGCCTTGGCGAACGCAATGACGGCCAGGATCGCAAAGGCGCTTCGCCAGCCGAATGCATCGCTGATCAGCGTACCCACCGGGATACCAAACACCGTGGCGCAGACGATACCGAAGCCGATCCGGGCGATGGCCCTCCCGGCGAACTGCGGCCCGACTATGTCCACTGCCGTTTCGCTGGCCAATGCCCAGAACACAGGCAAGCCTAGGGCCGGGATCAATCGGGCAACTGCCATGACCCAGATGTTGGGCGCCAGCGCCGCCAGGGTGTTGGCCAACGCGAACATCACCAGCACGCTGATAAACAATTTGCGCCGTTCAACCCGGGCGAACCAGGCGGTGAGGAACGGCCCGAACGCCGCGACAGTAAACGCAAACAGCGTCACTAACAGCCCCGCCTGGGGAATGGTGACGTGCAGGTCGCGGGCAATGGAAGGCAGCAGGCCGACGATGATGAATTCCGTGGTCAACACCGTAAAACCGGCGGCGGACAACAGGAAAATGGGTAACAGCATGCGCGACTCCGGGGAAAACGACGACACCAGCGATAGCCATAGGCCCGCTGGCGGTATTGAAAAGTGAGAAGGACAAAGCCTACCAGAATGTGCCCGTCAGAAAAACGTGCTCAAACATGGGGGTGACGGATCGTCACGGGTCCGTCAGATTTTTCGTCGGGCTGTGATAAAGTCCGCGACCTGCAAACGCTCTACCTTCTTTCGGTCCCGTCCATGTGGCCTGCCGGCTTATAGCCCCGTTCGGCTGACCGTTACACATAAAAAAATCAGAGATACCGTTATGACAGCTGTCTCCCCTTCTCCATTGCACCGCCTCAAAAGCACTGGCCTGGTCACGCAGATCATTATTGGCCTGATCGCCGGTATTGTCCTGGCATGGCTGGCGCCGGACCTGGCGAAATCCACTGAATTCATCGGCAAGGTTTTTGTGTCCGCGCTCAAGGCGGTGGCACCGATCCTGGTGTTCGTGCTGGTCATGGCCTCTATCGCCAACCATAAGCACGGCCAGGAGACCCATATCCGGCCGATCCTGTTCCTTTATCTGTTGGGTACTTTCGCGGCCGCGGTGGTCGCGGTCATCGCCAGCACGCTGTTTCCCTCCAGCCTTGTGCTGAGCACCCAGGACGTTGCGGTCACCGCACCGGGTGGCATCAGCGAAGTGCTGCAAAGCCTGGCGTTGAGCGTCGTTGACAACCCGGTCCGTGCATTGATGACCGGCAACTTCATCGGCATCCTGGCCTGGGCCATCGGCATGGGCATCGCCATTCGCCATGCCGGCCAACCCACGCGCACTGTGCTCGAAGACCTGTCCAACGGCGTGACCGTGATCGTGCGCCTGGTCATCCGCTTCGCCCCGCTGGGGATTTTCGGGCTGGTGGCCTCGACGCTCGCCACTTCTGGCTTCAGCGCCCTGCTCGGCTACCTGCATCTGCTGATCGTACTGATCGGTTGCATGCTGTTCGTGGCGCTGGTGGTCAACCCACTCATCGTGTTCTGGAAACTGCGTCGCAACCCTTACCCGCTGGTGTTTACCTGCCTGCGTGAAAGCGGCATCACCGCGTTCTTCACCCGCAGCTCCGCGGCGAACATCCCCGTAAACCTGGAGCTGAGCAGACGCCTCGGCCTGCATGAGGATACGTACTCGGTTTCGATCCCGCTGGGTGCGACCATCAACATGGCGGGCGCCGCCATTACCATCACGGTCCTGACACTGGCCGCCGTGCATACCCTGGGTATCGTGGTGGATATCCCCACCGCCGTGCTGCTCAGTGTCGTTGCCGCCGTCTGCGCTTGCGGTGCTTCCGGGGTCGCGGGCGGGTCGCTGTTGTTGATTCCCCTGGCGTGCAGCCTGTTTGGCATTCCCAGCGAAATCGCCATGCAGGTGGTCGCCGTAGGGTTCATCATCGGCGTGCTGCAGGATTCGGCTGAAACGGCGTTGAATTCGTCCACCGATGTCTTGTTCACGGCGGCGGCTTGCCTGGGTGAAGAAGAGCGGGCGCGGGGCGCGGCGTAAACGCTTGGTGGCCTGACAGCCAGCCATAAAAAAGCCCGGGACGGCTCCACCGCCCCGGGCTTTTTCATGCCTGCGGGAGTTAGAACGCGCCCATGTAATCGCGCTTGCCTACTTCCACGCCATTGTGACGCAACAATGCATATGCGGTGGTCACGTGGAAGAAGAACTGCGGCAAGCCGTAGGTCAGCAGATAATTCTGGCCAGTGAAGCGTTTTTCCTTCGGCGTGCCCGGACGGGTCACGATTTCGATGCCTTCCTTGCCGTCAATCTGCTGGGCATTGATGCCATCGATGAAAGCCAGCACCTTGGCGATCAATGCCTGCAGCTCAGCGAAGGTGGTCTCGCTGTCGTCATACTTCGGCACTTCGATCTCCGCCAGGCGCGCGGACACGCCCTTGGCGAAGTCCACGGCAATCTGCACCTGGCGTACCAACGGGAACATGTCCGGGAACAGGCGCGCTTGCAAGAGCGCGTTCGGATCGATGTTCTTGGAGGTGGCGTGGGCCTCGGCCTTGTTCAAAACATCGCTCAGGGCATTGAGCATTTGCTTGAAAACCGGGACGGAGGCAGCGTACAGGGAAATAGTCATGGCGATCTCATGGAGTAATGGAAGGAAACGAATCAAACGTGGGCGATTATAGCCACGGCTTGTTGCGCACCTTGTCTTTTATTGCGCAAGGATTAGGCTAGGCGGCTTCCACAGCATAGGGAACGCGCGATGAGCATCGAAGAACAAAGCCCGGCCGAAGAACCGCGGCTCAACAGCACGGAAATCCGCATTCTTGGCGCCCTGATCGAAAAGCAGGCCACCAATCCCGAGACTTACCCCCTCACCCTCAACGCGCTGGTGTTGGCTTGCAACCAGAAAACCAGCCGCGAACCGGTGATGAACCTCAACCCAGGGCCAGTCGGCCAAAGCCTGCGAGCCCTGGAAGGACGTGGTTTCACCCGGTTGGTGATGGGCAGTCGCGCCGACCGCTGGGAGCACCGGGTCGACAAGGCGCTGGAACTGGTGCCGGCCCAGGTGATCCTGATGGGATTGCTGTTCCTGCGCGGCCCGCAGACCGTCAATGAGCTGCTGACCCGCAGCGGCCGCATGCATGATTTCGAGGACACCGAGCAGGTGGTGCATCAGCTGGAGCGCCTGATCGCTCGTGGCCTGGCGTTGCTGGTGCCGCGCCAGGCCGGCCAACGGGAAGACCGTTACATGCATGCCATGGGCGACCCGGCAGACATCGAGGCGATCCTCGCCGCGCGTCACCAGCCGACCGAACGCAGCGCGGCCGGCGGCGTATCGCTGGAGCGTATCGAAGAGCTAGAAGCGCGAATCGCAGCGCTGGAAGAACGGCTGGCACGATTGGAATGACAGGGCCTACACCGCTCGGGCAAACGCCACGGCCTTGTCGAATTGTTCCAGGTTGGGCCGAACGCCGGTGTACAGGACAAACTGCTCCAACGCCTGGATCGCAATGACCTCAAGGCCGGTGATCACCCGTTTGCCTTCCGCTCTGGCATGCACGATCAACGGCGTTTCCGAAGGAATCGCCACGACATCGAACACAGTGTCGGCGGCAGCGATGGCGGCGGGCTCGAATGCCAACAGGTCCGCTTCCGCCCCGCCGGTCATGCCGATCGGCGTGACGTTGATGAGCATCTGCGGCCGTCGGTCACCCAACTCGGCTTGCCATTCGTAACCCAGCGTGTCGGCCAGCGCTCGGCCGGTGGTTTCGTTGCGGGCAACGATCAAGCCGTTTGTATAGCCGCCGTCGCGCAAGGCGCTGGCGACTGCCTTGGCCATGCCACCGCTGCCGCGCAAGGCAAATGTTGACTCCTTGGGCACGGCATGGCTTTGCAACAGTTGCGCGATGGCGATGTAGTCCGTGTTGTAGGCCTTCAAATGACCATTGGTATTGACGATGGTGTTGATCGACTGGATGGCAGCGGCGGAAGGATCCAGCTCATCGACCAAGGCAATGCAGGCCTCCTTGAATGGCATCGACACACCGCACCCGCGGATACCCAGGGCACGGATACCGCCCACTGCCCCGGCCAGGTCCTGGCTGGTGAACGCCTTGTAGTAGAAGTTGAGCCCCAACTGCTCATACAGGTGATTGTGAAAACGCAGGCCGAAATTGCCCGGGCGCCCCGATAGCGACATGCATAGCTGGGTGTCTTTGTTGGGGTTCATCTGCATGTGCGTCTCCTTCAAGCCACTTTCGGATGGACGGGAGTGTCGTCCCGACCGGTTCATCGATGATCAGACACCGTGCGCAGCGAACCGACTCGGTGTTCGTAAAAAAAATCTGTCGCAGACCTTACACAACCTTTACCCAACAGCGCCGCAAATCCTGGGAAAATCGCTGTCATAGCAAGTATCCCCGCGCCCTTATTCGGGTCTGTAGCAGGCCACAGGCGCCGGGGTCGGAACGAGGAAACGCCATGAAACGCAAACTCCCTATCATCGCCCTGCTCGTGGGGGCACTCGCGGTCACCGGCCAGGCATCCGCCCATGGTCGCGGTGGTTGGGAGGGGCCCGCAGTGTTCGGCGCCATCGTCGGCTCTGCCATTGTCGGCTCCGCGCTCATCAACCGAGACCGGCCGGTTTACGTACAACAGCCCGTCTACGTTCAGCCACAGCCGGTCTACGTGCAGCAACCTCCACCGGTCTACTACCAGCCACAGCCGGTGTATATCGAGCAGCCGATCTATTATCGCCCGGCCCCGGTGTATTACGGGCCACCGAGGGGCTATTACTACGGTCCGCCACGTGGGCACTACGGGCGCTGGTAAACGGCCCCTCTAAAGCGAAACAAAAAAACAGCCTGTGATTGATCATCGCAGGCTGCTTTTTGTTGGGCTGGGGTTTCGCCAAGGCTAGACGTGCTCACCGCTTTTCAATCGCACCGGGCCATGATCCCCAGTGGGATGCTCAGGTGCGGCTACGACGGGGATTTCGTTACCGTCGCAGTCGTGCAACTTGCCGTCGCTGAAATAGTCACCTTCCCGTAGCGCCGCCAGGTCCTGATAACGCAGCACCCGCTCGGTGCCGGCGGCGAATACCGATTGTTGATCGGAGTTGCCGGTGGTGAAGTGGTTGAAGGCCAGGTTCAACATGATGGCCATGATGGCCGATGAGCTGATGCCGGAGTGAAAGATCGTCGCGAACCAGCTCGGGAAATGATCGTAGAAGTTCGGTGCGGCGATGGGAATCATGCCGAAGCCAATGGACGTGGCGACAATGATCAGGTTGACGTTGTTGCGGTAATCGACCTTCGACAGCGTCCGGATTCCGCTGGCGGCAACGGTACCGAACAACACGATACCAGCGCCTCCGAGCACGGAGGTCGGCACGGCGGCGATTACCCGGCCCATGAAGGGCAACAGCCCAAGCACCACCAGGAACACACCCCCTGTCGCCACCACGAAACGACTCTTGATTCCAGTCACTGCCACCAGGCCGACGTTCTGGGCAAAGGCGCTCTGGGTGAACGATCCGAAGATCGGCGCGATCATGCTCGACAACATATCTGCTCGCAGGCCGTTGCCCAAACGCCGGGAATCGACCTTGGTGTCGATAATCTCGCCCACTGCCAGGATATCGGCCGAGGTTTCCACCAGCGTCACCATGATCACGATGCACATCGACAGAATCGCGGCGATATGAAAGGTTGGCATGCCGAAGTGAAAAGGTGTCGGGAAGCCGAACATTGGCCCCTCACCCACTGACGAAAAATCGGCCATGCCGAGGAACACCGCGATGACCGTACCGATGACCATCGCCAGCAGGATCGATAACCGCGAAATCGTCGCGCTGCCCATCTTGCTCAGCACCAGTACCAACACCAGGGTCACCGCGGCCAGGCCAATGTTGGCCATGCTGCCAAAATCCGGCGCATGGCTGTTGCCGCCCATTGCCCAGCGTGCCGCCACCGGCATCAACGTCAGGCCAATGGTGGTGATGACGATGCCGGTCACCAGAGGTGGGAAAAAACGCGTGATGCGGGAAAACACCGGCGTGATAAGCAGGCCGATCAAGGAGGCGGCAATCACCGCGCCGAGGATGGCCTGGAAGCCGCCCTCCCCACCGGTGCCGACAATTGCAACCATGGTTGCGACGCCGGAGAACGAAACGCCTTGGACCAGCGGCAGCTGGCAACCAAAAAACGGCAGGCCCAGGGTCTGCAACAACGTCGCCAGCCCCCCTGCAAACAACGAAGCCGCGATCAGCAGACCGATGTCGGCCGGGGACAACCCGGCCGCCTGGCCGATGATCAACGGCACCGCGACGATGCCACCGTACATGGTCAGGACATGTTGCAGGCCGTAAGCCATATTCGCGCCGACCCCGAGGTTTTCGTCCTCGGGCCGTGGGAGTGAAACATGGGGCGTTTTCATGGTTCGGGGGTTCCCTGTTTTTTGTTATGCGCACACTGTATTCAAAAGTCAGGACAAATGTCCATAGAGTTGTATACAACTTGTTGCGCATCCGTCGCTGACAGGGAATGCAATTGCTAAACCAAAACGCTCAAGGCATCACACCAACAGCCCTTCGATTGCGGGTCGCAGCAGTTCCCGGGGCGGCACCGTGAGGCTGAATTCATTTTCCAGCAACGTGATCAGCTCATCCGCGTCGTTGATGGTGCGTCGTTCACTTTCGTGCCCGATCCGGTGCACGGCATAGCTGTTGCCGTTGAGCGTCCTACGGAGTCCCTCACCGGTACGGGCGACCATCAGCCTTCCCATGAACGGTGATTCGGGATGGGAGCAGACGTACCAATTGCCCACGGTATAGTCGATTTCCTCCTGGCGTTGCAGGTCGAAAAGGTACATCGGGCGCCATTCATCGCCGACCTGGGCGCGCAGCAGGTAGCCATCCGGGTTGACGTCGATGCGATACGGCTCATGGGGCGTGTGCTGGATATCGCGGCTATCCAGCAAAAGCGGCGCGGTGGGCACCATACCGCCGAAACCGACGTCGGTGATATAGCGCACGCCACTGAGCGTCACCACGCTCAAGCGATGGGTGCGCGCTGTCCAGGCGCCCTCGGCGGCGTTCATCACAACGCGTCCAGTGATGCCCTGGGCATCAAAGCCCAGGGTTTGCAACAGCGCCAGGAACAACTGGTTGAGTTCATAGCAATAACCGCCACGGCCCTGTTCGAAAACCTTCCGCTCGACGGATTCAAGGTCGATGGCGACCGGCTGGCGCAACAGTGTCGAGAGGGTTTCGAAGGGAAACTCGGCCGTATGGCGCTTTTGAAGCTGACGCAGCGTTTCCAGCGTTGGAGGCGGCGCCGTGTCAAAGCCCAGGCGTCGTAGATAGCGACCGGTGTCGCTCAGTCGAGGTTGGCTCATGGGGATGTCCTTTCCTGTCAAGGCAGGGCTTTGGGTTAGCGCGCTGCGATTGGGCAGGTATAAGGCATTTCCTTCCTACGGACAAATCCCACGAGTGCTTGGTCCGCTCGCCCCTTCAGCGTCGCTTGCGCGAAGACAAGCGAATCCAGGTAGGCGCATGGTCACTGGGATGCTCCTGGTTCCTGACCCAGGCATCCACGCCCGCGTCGCTCAGGTATGCACTGGCCACGGGGTTGAGCAGCAGGTGATCGATGCGCAGCCCGGAGTTCTTTTGCCAATGCTGGCGAAAATAGTCCCAGAACGTATAGATCCGCTCTTCTGGGTAGAGGTGACGCAGGGAGTCCGTCCACCCCTGGTCCAGCAGTCGTTGGTAGCACTCCCGGCTTTCGGGCTGCAACAACGCGTCCTTGAGCCAGGAGCGTGGGTTGTAGATATCCATGTCGGTTGGCACCACGTTGTAGTCCCCAGCCAACACCACCGGATGATCACTCGCCTGGAGTGCCTGCGCATAGTCGATCAGGCGCTCGAACCATGCCAGCTTGTAGTCGAACTTCGGACCGGGCTGGGGATTGCCATTGGGCAAATAGAGGCAGCCCACCAGCACGCCATGCACCGCCGCCTCCAGATAACGACTGTGACTGTCTTCCTCTCCTCCTGGCAGCCCGCGTCTACTCTCCAGGGGTTGCGCATCACGGGCCAGGATCGCCACACCGTTCCATGAAGCCTGGCCATGCCAGATCGATCCATATCCCACCGACTCCAACTCGGCGGCGGGAAAGTCCTTGTCCGCAGCCTTGAGCTCTTGCAGGCAGGCAATATCGGGTTTTTCCCGCTCCAGCCATTCCAGCAGGTTAGGCAACCGCGCCCGAATGCCGTTGATGTTGAACGTCGCGATCCGCAGGTTCTTCATGGGCGAATAATTCCTGAATGCCAAGACGTAGTTGTGACCGGCGACAGGCCTCGGGGGTTGCAATCATTGCTCAGGAACCGGTTCTTGACATGGACTGGCTGCTTTCAAGCAAGGCAGCAAATGCCTGCTTGTCGATTGGCCGGCTAAGGAAATAGCCCTGCACTTCGTGGCATTCATCGGTGCCCAATGAACCCAATTGTGCCAGGGTCTCCACGCCCTCCGCCGTGACGGTCAAGCCCATCGCCTTGCCCAGGTTGATAATCGCCTGGACCACGGCGCGGTCGTTGCTGCTATTGCTCATCGAGGCAATGAAGCGCTTGTCGATCTTGATGCCGTCGAACGGGTATGTGCGCAGGTAGCCGAGGGATGAGTAACCGGTACCAAAATCGTCCATGTTCAAGCGCACCCCCAATTCCTTGAGCGCATTCATCACCTGGAGCGCGCCATCCACGTCGTTCAGCATGACGTTTTCGGTGATCTCCAGCTCCAGGCGACTCGCCGGGAAGTGGGTTTCGATCAATACCTGGCGGACATCCTCGACCACATCGCTGCGTTCGAATTGCGCCGGTGACAGGTTGACCGAAACCATCAGCGATCCCGGCCAGGTGAGCGCGGTTTCGCACGCCTCGCGCAGTACCCAGCGCGACAGCGGGACGATCAGGTCGGTTTGCTCGGCCAGCGGAATGAAGGCATCGGGGCTCAACAGACCCTGGGTTGGATGTTGCCAGCGCACCAGCGATTCCACCGCGACGATCTCCTGGCCGTCGACCGTGTAGCGAGGCTGGAAATGCAGGATGAATTCGTTGTTCTTCACCGCTTGGCGCAGGTCGTTTTCCAACTGACGACGATGCTGGATCTGATCGTTCATGTGCGAGGCGAAATAGCACCAGGTCTTTTTACCCTCGGACTTGGCCTGGTACAGGGCTATGTCGGCGCAGCGGATCAACTCGCCTGGTACGTAGCCTTGTCGTCGGCTCACGGCAACGCCGATGCTCGCACCAATGTGCAGGGAATGGGACTCGTAGTGGATCGGTTGCTGCAGGCTGTCGATGAGCCGCGTACAGAATCGGTCGATTTCAGCGGAGTGCTCCACGCCACTGAGCACTATCACGAACTCATCCCCTCCCAGGCGCGCCACCAGGTCCTGTTCACGCGTGCTGTCGCGCAGGCGCTGGGCGACTTCCAGCAACACAGCATCGCCCGCCGCATGGCCCAGGGAATCGTTGATCGGCTTGAAGTTGTCCAGGTCCACCATCAGCAGGGCCAACGGCGCGGAATGCTCCTTGGCGATCAACGCGTCGTCCAGGTGTCGCGCCAACTTGTTGCGATTCGGCAGTCCGGTCAGCGCATCATGCAGCGACAGATGCTGGACTTGAGCGTGGGCGGCCACCTCATCGGTGATGTCGCTGGCCGTGCCGCGATAGCCCGTCACGGTTGCCTTGTCCTGGATCGGTCGCGCCGAGACCCGACAGAATCGCAATTGCCCGGAATGATCGCGGTAAGAGCAGCGCAGGTTGCTGGCGTTCTGTTCTTCGACCAGGTTGCCCAGCCAGGAAGCAATGGGCAGGGTGTCGCAGAACAGCAACTGCTCGATCTCCTGGCCCAGCCACTGCTGGTCGGAAAAACCCGTGACGGCGTTAAAGCGAGCCGATAGATAGGTGATGCGTTGCTGGCTGTCGATCTCCCATATCCAGTCGGACGCCGCCTCGGCCACGGCGCGAAAACGTTCTTCGCTAGCCTCAAGCGCTTGTTTCGATTTTTCAAGGCTGTCGTAGCTGGCGTCCACCTGTCGAGCCGTGCGCATGGCATACCGGAAAAAATAGGCGGTGAGCAACGCCAGGATCAGCAATGCGCCTCCCAACGGCGGAGCCAGTGACCACAGCAAATGCTGGCCCGGCCGCTGCAGCTGCGATATCAAGCTGTAGCCGGTACTGTCCAACGGCACCGCCGGCTGGCCGGGCTCCAATGTGGTGTCTTTCACCAGGTTCAGGTCGGTCAGACCGTAACCCATGCCCACCTTGCGCAGTTTCACCGGCGTCAGTTGGTCGACGAACAGGAGGATCGACGTCTCCCTGGCGTTGACCTGGGGACGTTCGTCGTTGGGCACAATCACCGAAGCCGTGACGACGGCCGGCCAGCCTTCGAACAAGGTGTAGCGGATCGTCGGCCTGGTCAGGTCAGGTTGTGCCTGGAGCTCATCCACGAGGTCCTTCAGCGGCATGTTCATGAACGCCGCCGCGTCGGCCTGGACCTGCTGGCCCCGCACCACGGCATATTTGGTGCGCTCACGGTCAATGACAAACACACCTTCTAGTTCATCGTTGGTGAACAGGGTCTTGCCCATGTTCTGGTCGGCATAGGCCCACTGCACATCGACCTCGCCGCTCAGGTGCTCGTAGGCAGTGGTCCAGTAGGCGTAGCTGGTGATGTAGTTTTTCGTGGCTGTGATGCGATTATCGAGGGCACGCTGGATATAGAAGCGGGTCTCGTCCACATCCTGTGCATCCAGCTTTTGCGCGATGTTGAACAGCGCGGCGACGGCCACCAGAACCCCCAGGACAAACAACACGCCAAGGGCCGCCACCAGGCGACGGGTGATCGGCGTATGACGCGAGACATCGGAGGGGGTATCGGCAGTGGTATCCATTGACCTGTTCCTATCCTTTCGCGCTGGCTTCGCCGTGCAAACGTCACGGCGTGAACCGCATCGGACCGTTGCGCTTTCTTAACCTTAGCAGCCATCGTCCAGCCAGATGATGAGCCCACAAGATTTGACGAAAGGGCCCACGCCTAGCCTGCATGTTGACCAATGGACCGTTATCCGCCGCCGATGATTCCAACGGATCTCAACGGTCGGAACGCTCCAGCGCATCCAGCGCGCCTTCCCTGGATAGGACCGCGACACAGTTGCGACCGCTGTGCTTGGCCTGATAGAGCGCAGCGTCCGCCCGTTGGATAAACACTTCGGTACTGTCCAGGCTGCTCGGCACGAAGGCATAACAGCCGAGGCTGACCGTCAGGTAGCCAGAGGGGGAAGCGGAGTGGCTGATGTGCTTGTCGATGACACAGCTGCGGATCTGCTCGGCCAATGCCATGGCACCGTGCAGGTTGGTGTCGGGCAGCAGGACGGCGAACTCCTCGCCGCCGTAGCGCACCGCCAGGTCGGCCTTGCGATGACAGCAACTCTTGAGCACCTTCGCCACCTCGGCCAGGCAGTGGTCCCCCGCAACATGCCCATAGGTGTCGTTGTAGCGTTTGAAAAAATCGATGTCGAGCATGATCAGGCTCAGGGGGCTGCGCTGGCGAGCGCCTCGCCCGAATTCGATGTCCAGGGCACGTTCGAATAAACGCCGATTCGCCAGGCCGGTCAGGCTGTCGTGGGTGGCGATCAGCTCCAGCGCTTCCTGGGCCTTGCGCAAGTCTGCCTCGATCCGCTCGCTGTTGCGCACCTGGCGCACGAAGACCCAACCAAACAGGCAAACGCCCAACACCACCAAGGCCACGATAAGGCTGGACTGGAACGCCCTGTCGTACCAGCCCGCCAGGATCGCATGCTCCGACATCGCGGCGGTCACCATCAGCGGATAAGCCTGCAGATGCCGGTGCCCATATAACCGGACGATGCCGTCGGGCGCCGGGCGGAGCACCGTATCGCCGGCGCCCATGCTTGCGTGCTGGTGTTCGTAAACGTACTCATCGGCAAGCGGACGACCGATCTGTCCCTCATCGAAAGGACGACGCGCCAGCAACGTACCGTCGGACAGCGCCAAAGACATTTCGCCTTTGGCGTCGAGACTGAAGCTTTTAAAGAATTGATCGAAATAGGACATCTTGATGCCGGCCAGCAGCACGCCCTGGAAGTTGCCCTTCTGGTCATTCAATCGACGGGAAACCGGAATGATCCATTCACCGTTCTGTCGGCTTCGAACCGCTGGGCCGACGTGGGCGATCAGCGAGGCGTTCTGCTGGTGGAACTTGAAATAGTCCCGATCGGCCACCCCCGCCCCCCTGTGCAGGTGTTCGAAAGAAGTAATGATCCACTGGCCGTTCTTGTCGAACAGGAACAGACCATGCAACTGCTCCAGGGACTGCACCCGCCGGGCAAATGTCTGGTGCAGGCGTGGACGTGTCGACGGACCGAACCCGTCGTTTTGAATCCAGTCGGCCAGGCTGGCAAGCGCCAGGTCGGCTTGCAGGAATGTGTCCTGGGCCTGTTGGGCCATGGCCCGGGTGAGGTTGGCCGAAGCGAGGCGCGCCGACTCCAGGTCATGCCGACGGGACTGCTCCAGTTGCAAGAAGAGCAAACCGCAGAGGCACAGGCACACGGCTGCGATGAACATCACTGCGGCCTTGAGCAAAGGCAGGCGTTTCAAGGCACCGCCAGGCGCATGGTTCGGATCGTGGATGGGGATAGGCAAGCGAAATCCTGGGGAGGGCAAAACAGTGAGCGAGTCGCTCAAAAGCCCCCAATAATCGCGAGCTTAGCGTACCGCTTGGGGGGCGGCAATTTGCCTTTAGGAGTAAGTCGATGGATGGCGCAATGGATCCAAAACAAGCCAAGCGCAAGGCACGCGCCGCGCCCGGAGAATAAATTTGAACGGCCCCTGGCCCACATGAACTAACAAAGTTCATGGCCCGGCCCGTGCCTTGCGCGAATCGGCCAGGGCACAACCTGAACAGCAATGGCACAGGTGATCCCGACCCATGGATTCAAGCTCTCTCGACATTTTTACCGACACCCAACTGCTCGGCATTTCCATCGCCAATTGGTTACTGGCACTCAGCGTGATGACGGTGAGTTTCATCGTTGCCAGAGCCGGCATCGGCTTCCTGTTGAAAAACGTACGGGCACGGGCGCAAAGGCCCGATGCCTACGTCAGCCATATTGCTGTCGAGGTCTTGTCCAGCACCAGCAACACCCTGCTATTGCTGGCCTCGATTCTGATCGGCATCGGTGTTCTGGACCTGCCGGAACGCTGGCTGGGTCGGGTCAGCAGCCTTTGGTTCGTCGTCGCCGCCTTGCAGGTGGGGTTATGGGCAAACCGGGCGATCGCCCTGGCCTTGCTGCACTATTTCGCGCGCCACAGCCACAGCGACATCCATCAGAAAAGCGCCTTGGCCACCTTGAGCCTCTGGGGCGCAAAAGTGTTCCTGTGGGCAGTGGTGCTGCTGGCGATGCTTTCCAACCTGGGCGTGAACATCACAGCATTCGTTGCCAGCCTCGGCGTTGGCGGCATTGCCGTAGCGCTCGCCGTGCAGAACATTCTCGGCGACCTGTTCGCCTCGCTGTCCATTGCCGTGGACAAACCCTTCGAAGTCGGCGACTTCATCGTGGTCGGTTCCCTGGCGGGCACCGTGGAACATGTCGGCCTGAAGACCACCCGGATCCGCAGCCTGGGCGGCGAGCAGATCGTCATGGCCAACGCGGGGATGATCAGCACCACCATCCAGAACTACAAACGCCTGCAGGAGCGCCGCATCGTCTTCGAATTCGCCCTGCCTCAGGAATGCTCGACCGAACAACTTCGGCAAGTGCCCGTCATCGTCGAAAACATCATCAAGGCCCAGGAGAAAACCCGCTTCGACCGCGCGCACTTTCGCGGTTTCGGCGAAAGCACGTTGGAATTCGAAACGGTCTACATCGTGCTGGACCCCAGCTACAACGTCTATATGGACATCCAGCAAGCCATCAACCTGGGGATGATGGACGAGTTCGCCAAGATCGGCGTGCGCTTCGCCATGCCGTCCCGCGCCGTGCACGTGGCTTCGTTGCCGGAGATGCCTGAGCAATTCGCCAGGGGGAACAGTGAAAGGATGCCGCTACGAACCGATGGGGCAGGCGCCAAGCATTAACCGTCAATTGCGCTTCCATGACCCAGCGCAAACGCCCACCCTGCCCCTTCGGCTAAGCTCAACCCATCACCACGACAGGGAATCGACATGAGCAAGGCAGACGAACTCGCAGCAAAGCTGAGGCAGGCCCAACGCGCGCCGGCCGACACTGACCATTGCGCCGACCTGGCGATTGAACACTGGCCTGGCCAGGTGTACGAGCTGTACCGCCAGATTGAAAGCTGGCTGGCGCCGGTCTGTGAGGCGGGCCTGGTTATCCGGCGTAACCCCACCCATGTGTTTGAAAGCCATTCCAGCGGGTCGACTTACAACTATGCCATCGACCAATTGGTGATCGAGGGCAATCACCGCCGTATCTTGCTCGACCCGATCGCTCGCTTTTCCCCCGATGCCGAGGGATGCATCGAAATCCATACGAAGGGATTGGAGCGCTGCATCCTGCGCACGGTGGGGATGCATGGCGAATCCCATTGGCATCTGCGGCCAACCGGCCAGCAGAAGCCCGAACCCGTGACCCTCGATGAAGACACTTTCCTGTCGTTCATCGAGGAAGGCTTGGGCCTTTAAGCACAAACGGGATTCAACGGATTGCCCGTTCTCAGAGTCGATTCGATTCAAATGCCGCATCAGGCCCGCTTTTGATTGGCGTCCCTGTTTGCCGGTCAATGAGGATCGCCATGGCATTGTCGATCTCGTCGGCGGCACGCTCCGCATGTTGGGCATCCGCCCAGGTCCAGTGTTGTTCGGACACCAGGCCGCCCACCGCCTGGGCGCATAACTCATCGCAACTGATGCCCATTTTTCCCGCAGCAGCTATTACCGCCAGAAGGGCCTGCTCCAAGGGTTGAATTCTCTCAGTAGACACAACTAACCAACTCGGTAGATAACGAGTCCAAAGTCTACCAAGATATCAATGTGCCACCAACCGCAGCCGCCCAACGGCTCCCAAGTCAACGCCCCGTGCTGTATGTCACGGTGGGCGACGCTTGTGTCGATGGTCGAGCCGCCGCCCGAGCTGCCAGAATGGTGAGGATTGCGGCTACGACCAAGACCGCGGCACTGGTCTCGAAGGTCGCGCGATAACCGCTCAAGTCAAACAGCACGCCGCCCACCGTGGCCCCCGATGCAATGGCGAGTTGAACGATCGCGACCATCAACCCACCCCCTGCCTCGGCATCGTCCGGCAACGTCCTTGCCAGCCAGGTCCACCAACCCACAGGCGCGGCCGTGGCCACCAGGCCCCAGAGGCCGAGCAGTAAGGCTGTGATGGACGCGGAATCGCCGAACCCCACCAAGGCCAGGGCGATCGCGGCCATGAGCAGCGGGATGATGATCAGCGTGCGATACAGGCCTTTTTTGAGGAGCGCACCGATCAGGAAGGTGCCGAGCAATCCCGCCAGACCAATCGCCAGCAACATCAGCGAAAGCAACGAGACGTCCACCCGCGTCACGCTCTCCAAGAACGGCCGCAGGTAGGTAAACAACATGAACTGGCCCATGAAGAACGTGCTGACCGCCAGCATGCCCAACGCAACCGGCGCCCGGGCCATCAGCCTGAAAGGATTGGCGGCGCCCCGTTTCGCCTGGATGGGCATCGACGGCAGGCTCATCAGCAGCCATGCCAGGGCGAGCGCAGCGACGGGCACGATGCAGAAAAACGCACCTCGCCAGCCGATGATCGCTCCCAGGAAACTGCCCAACGGCGCGGCCACGACCGTGGCCAAGGCATTGCCCCCGTTGACGATGGCAAGGGCCCGGGGAACTTTATCCTGCGGCACCAGGCGCATGGCCGTTGCCGCCGACAACGACCAGAAGCCGCCAATAGCAACGCCGATCAGTGCCCGCCCGACCATGAAAACCAGATAACTGGGCGCCAGTGCCGCCACCGTTCCGGAGACGATCATCAACAGCGTCAGCGCCGAGAGCAGCCACTTGCGTTCGATGCGCGCCGCGATCGACGCGATGAACAGGCTGGTGACTAACGCAAAGGCACCGGAGACGGCGATGCCCTGGCCAGCCTGTCCTTCGCTGATGTGCAGGTCTGCGGCCACCGGTGTGAGCAGGCTGACCGGCATGAATTCCGACGCAACGAGTGCAAAGGCCGCCAACGACATGGCGAGCACAGCGCCCCATGCAGGTTTGCCCTGTGGTTTTGGCAATGAGGTATCGGTCATGAAAATCCTGAAATTGCTTGATGGGCTCGGAGCCCCTCTCTTGGGTCTAGTGATTGCACCGAGCATGGACCCGGCGAGCGAGCGCCGTTCCGGATGAGCTTAATGTGACGTGCAGTTTTAACGACTGGCAAGGGCGACCGGTAGAACATTTCGCTGGAGTTCTTGCCCGATCCTGTGAACCCGCCTGTTTCCCATAGGCAACGCTTCGCTTGGCGGGGTAATGTTCTGCCTATAGCTCTCAATCCCGCAGATATCGACATGACCGCCCAAGACAGATCGCTCCAACATAGGCTCGCCAACCTCATCGATAACCGGACGACAGGACCGGGCGACTTTGAAACGTCAATTGCCGGTCTTTGTTTTTTCCGCCGCGACGCCCCTGCCCCACCCATGACCTGCATGATCGAACCGAGCATCGTCCTCGTCGCCCAAGGGATGAAACAGGTGTGGATTGGGGGGCAGGCGTATGGGTACGACACCGCACGTTTCCTTATGACTTCGCTGGATATGCCTGCGAACTCGGAAGTGTTGGCCGCCAGCCCGCAACAGCCCTGCCTGGGGCTGGTCATGCGACTCGATTTGCGCATGGTGGCGGATCTGATCGCCCAGGGCAGCGTGATACCACGGGTCGAGCGCGCCGTCGGGATAGGTGCGGGGATCGGCACCGCCACCCAGGATTTTCTCGAGCCGTTCGTGCGCCTGCTGGCCCTGCTCGATGAACCCGACGCCATCCCGGTGCTGGCGCCCTTGATCCAGCGAGAAATTCACTATCGGTTGTTGATGGGCGACCAGGCCGCGCGGCTAAGGCAGATTGCCTCCGTCGACAGCCAAGGCTACCGGATCGCCAAGGCCATCGACTGGTTGAAGCTCAACTACACCGGGTCTGTACGTGTGGAGGACCTCGCGTCGCGCGTGCAGATGAGCGCCCCGACGTTCCATCACCATTTCCGCCAGCTCACGGCTATGAGCCCACTGCAATACCAGAAATGGCTGCGGTTGAACGAAGCAAAGCGCCTGATGCTCAACGAGCACTTGGACGTGGCGAGCGCGGCCTACCAGGTGGGCTATGAAAGCCCCTCGCAGTTCAGCCGAGAATACAGCCGTCTCTTCGGCGCGTCCCCGAAGCGGGATATCGCGGCGTTGCGCAGGCCGGCAAATGCCATTAAAGCTGATTGACTCGTGGTGCCCGGCTCCACCTTGGCGACTCGGCCTCATCCTACGGGTCCGCCAGCGCAATACATTTGCGCGCCAGGATCAGGGGGATTGCATTGCACCTACACCAACCGCAAGCCAACCATGCGCAAGCCATGGAATACCTTGGAGCGCGCTTCGTTGTGCTCATCCGCCTGACACTGCGCGGTAATACTGCGTCATGTACTCCACGAACACGCGCACCTTGGCCGGCAGATGCCGGGCATGAGGGTAAAGCGCGTAGTAGTGCCGTTCCCCAAGGGTGTGCTCAGGCAGGATTCGCACCAGCCTGCCGGCCAACAGGTCATCTTGCACCGTCGCCAGGGTAAACGCGGCTATGCCGCCGCCTGCCAAGGCATAAGCGTGCAAGGCAGTGATGGTGTCTGTATGAAAAATGCCCTGGCAATCCAGACTGACGGGGCCTTCCCAGGCGCTGGTGAGCGTCCACTGAGGAGTCGCCCCATACGTCAGCAACCGATGCTCGTTGAGTTCGGCAGCACTGCGAGGCAAACCGCACTTGAACACGTAAGCCGGCGCCGCTACCAGCACCAGCGGTGAAACGCTGAGCAAACGGGCGACCAGGCTGCTGTCGGCCAAGGGCCCGCAAATCCGCAACGCGACGTCGAAGCCATCGGCCACCAGATCGACCAACGGATCAGAGCAAGACAAATCGATCTGGATCTCCGGATACCGCGCCTGGAAGGCCGGCAACCAATGCGCCAACTCCAAGGTGCCTACCACCAGCGGCGCGCTGATCCGAAGCAGCCCGAAGGGACGCTCGTGTTCCAGCGCGACGGCTTGGGACGCGGCATCGACTCGGTCAAGGATATCCACGCAGGCTGCGTAGTACCTTTCCCCTGCTGCCGTAAGGCTCATGCGGCGGGTATTGCGATTGACCAGACGCACGCCCAACGTGGATTCCAACTGATGCAAATGCCGGGAAACCGACGAGTGCGTGGTGTTCAGCCGCTCAGCGGCGGCTGAGAATCCCTGGGCCTCAGCGATGCAGCGGAACACACGCATGGCGAGCATCTGATTCATAGGGGGCTTAGCGCACCGGTAGCTTGACGATTTCGGCGGTGTTCATCACATCGCCGAACGTATCCTCAATCTCGGCGAGGGCAGCCCTGTGCAAGGCGTCCTTGTCGATCGATTCCCCATTGACCCGGGTAATCGCACGCGTAGCCGATGCATCGGCCGCCACCAACACGTTATAGCTCAGCGGTGCCGCATCCCGAGCAGCGCCCGCCACGCACGCATGGGTCATGAGGCCGGAGACGATCACGTTCTCGATACCCCCGGCTTTCAGACGCTTGTCCAGATCGGTACTGCCGAACACGCTGACGGTGGTTTTTTGCAAGACCGGGTCATTGGGCCTGGGCTGCATATCAGGATGGAATTTCACGGTTTCACCGTCGATGGCAAACACAGGGGAGCCGGCGGGTGCGATGTGCTGAACGTGGTAGACCGGCATTTTGTGTTCATCGGCGAATTCGATCAGCTTCCGGGCGTTGGCCAGCGCTGCCGGGCCGTCAGGGATCGGCATCTTACCGGTGAAGTATTCATTCTGAAAATCAATCACCAGTAACGCGGTTTTACCGGCAGGCAACTGGCTCACGGGCACTGCACCAGACATTGCACGAATGGTTGGATGACTCTCGGCCGAGGCGCCGGCACTGGCGAGAACGCCTGAGAATACACAGGCGGTGAGCAATCGACGGGTAAAGCTTTGCATGGGCAGTTCCTTCTTTCATGGAGTGAATGAAGGGAATCCTAGGTGGATGGCTGGCGCCGGAACACAGCGCGGACGGCACAGAACTTGTTTGGAATCTGCACAAGTGAACCGTGATCGAGCGCTCAGGACTGTCTACAGCCCCGTACCTCTGCCCCACTGCCCGCGATTATCCGCTTCCCCACTTTCTCCCCCACTTCCAATGCCTGCCCATCCCTCTGCTTGCCCTGCCGCGCCTGCCCCACCAGCTGAGGAATCAACCCCCCTTCCGGTAAGTGCTTCCAGAATCGCCCCGGCATGTGCTGGCGCAACGCGGTGGGGTTGAGCCTCGCCGGATTGAAGATGTGTCGATAATAGGTGCGCCACAGTTCCGCGCCGGGATCTTCGGCGTGGCGGGCCCATTGTTGCCATTGCTCAGGGCAACGGCGTTGATAGTCCAGCGAATGCCCATCGAAACGAATGCCATCGCGGGGCGTTGCGATCAGCCAGCGTTGCCGGCCCAATCGCTCGGCAAAATGCCCGCTCGCGCTTTCAAGGATGTCGTGGGCGGGCTGGTGGAAAGCCACAAGATCCAACTGCAGTTGTTCGGCGACCGCCGGCGGCAGCGGTACGAAACGCACGAACGCATGAAGGTGATGGGCTTCGCGGCTGACCTGTTTGATACGCCGTTGCAATTCGCTGCCCAATCGATCGCCAGCGAGCATTGCGGTGCGGTCGCCATGGGCGACGCGCCAGAGCACTTCGTACAGCAGATTCCAGCGTTGTTCGCCCTGGTAGCGGCTGGCCTGTTCCAATTGCCCCAACAACCCCGCCGGCACGCGCGTCTGGAACGGCCCCGGGCCCTGTGGCAGCGGCGTCGGCACAGCCAGCAGGTCGGCGATCGGGCCCTGGGCCCATGTCACGTCGCTGGGGTCGATTCCGTGGCCCAGCAGCGTTCGGGCCTGGTCACGCCAGGTGCTGAAAACGTCGTCACAATCGAGGGCGATCATGCCCACAGCCCCATTTGCACCGGCCGCTGTGGGTCGCGCAAGCGCGCTCGGAGCAGCCCGCTGCGCACTTGGCCGTCAGCGGGGCGGTAATCGCTGGTCACGATAAACGGACGCGCCTTTTCCAACACGCAACGCAACTGCACCAAGTCGTCGTAGCGAATCCGCCGCTCCCTGCGCAGTGTCACCAGCCGCTGGACACTGCGCAGGCCGATGCCGGGAATGCGCGCGAGCAAAGCCGGCTCGGCGCGGTTGAGGTCGAGTGGAAACACATCACGATTGGCCAATGCCCAGGCCAGCTTGGGGTCGATGTCCAGGTCCAGGTTGGTGGATGTGCTCAATAGTTCGCCTGCCTTATAGCCGTAGCCTCGCATGAGGAAGTCGGCCTGATACAACCGATGCTCCCGCAGCAAAGGTGGCGCGGCCAGTGGCACGCTGGCGGGGCTCTCGGGGATCGGGCTGAAGGCGGAGTAATAGACTCGCCGCAGGCCGTAGCCCTGGTAAAGCGACTCGGCGTTGCTGAGGATGGCGTGGTCATCGGTGGCATCGGCCCCGACGATCACTTGCGTGCTCTGCCCGGCCGGGGCAAAACGAGGCGCCCGCGGCTCGCCCGCCACCGCCTGTTGGCCGTCGTGGATGGTGCCCATCGCCTGACGGATGGTAGCCAGTTGCTTCTCCGGCGCCAGGCGCTTGAGGCTGATCTCCGAGGACAATTCGATATTCACGCTCAGGCGATCCGCCAGCCGCCCGGCCTCTTCGATCAATAGCGGGTCGGCGTCGGGAATGGTCTTGAGATGGATATATCCACGGAACTGGTGCTCTTCGCGCAGCAACCGCGCGACTCGAACCAACTGCTCCATGGTGTAATCGGCCGAGCGAATGATGCCAGAGCTCAGGAAAAGGCCGCTGATGCAATTACGTCGATAGAAATCCAGGGTCAGCCGGACCACTTCTTCGGGTGAGAATCGCGCCCTCGGCACATTGCTGGAGCGGCGGTTCACGCAGTACTGGCAGTCGTACAGGCAGAAATTGGTCAACAACACCTTGAGCAGCGATACACAGCGACCATCCGGCGTGTAGCTATGGCAGATACCCATGCCATCCGTGGCCCCAAGCCCGTCCCGCCCCCGCGAACTGCGCTTGGGGGCGCCACTGCTGGCGCAGGACGCGTCATATTTGGCGGCATCGGCAAGAATGCCTAGCTTGGCAATGAGTTGCATGGGAAACACTCGAAAACTGGATGCATGAACAGTATTCGCGGATGCGCCGTGTTGCAAGCTCCGTTGGTCAATCCAGCCGCCGAACCGACAGTGACAGATGGGTTCATTGGCTACGCGATGGGCTATAATCCGCTCACCCACGTGATTCGAGGTCCAACCCCATGGGCACTGTCAGCCTTGAAACAAAGAAGGCCTACGCGGCCAGGACTCGTAGGTCCAACTACGCAGCGAGCCTGCGCCTGGAGGGCTTCAAGGTGTCTTTCGAGGACGGCGAACGCAAGCTGCCGTCCCGTGAAGACGTGTTGAAGACCTTCACCAAGACCCGAGCCTGATGCCCGACAAATATGGCGTCGGCGAGGACGCCTACTGCTATCCCGGCTCCACGGTCCTGCGCAACAAACTCGATATCCGCGACGAACCCACCCTGGGCGAAGCCGAACAACAGCTCTCGGCCATCGCGGCGAGCAGTGTCGAATTCAACCCGCCCCCATACAGCCTGGCTTACCTTCAGAATATCCATCACGCATTGTTCGCAGACCTGTTCGAATGGGCCGGACAGCTGCGGACCGTTGGCATGGCCAAGCAGGACACTCGCTTCTGCCAACCGGAATACATGGAGAAAGAAGCCGAAAAGATTTTCGCCCGCATGACGGCAGCGAACTGGTTCGAAGCAATGGGCCGGGATGAACTCATAGTCGCCGTGGCGGACGCCTATTCCGATATCAACGTCATCCATCCCTTTCGAGAAGGCAACGGCCGCGCCCAACGCATCCTGTTCGAGCACCTCATCATGAATGCCGGGTTCGAAATAAGTTGGTGGGGAATCGAAAAAGACGAATGGATCAGTGCCAATATCGCAGCTTATAACTGCGTGCTCGATCCCATGGAAACTGTTTTCAAGAAGTGTATTGGACAGCCGATACAATCTCGACCATAAGTTACCTGCGCTCTTTGCTTAAGCGATACATTCCGTGCCAGCCAACCCTGCCGAAAGACGATGTATGAACCAGACCGCCTCGTTCCCCCCGAATGAACGAGGCCGAGACTTTGTCGTGGGCGACGTCCACGGGCATTTCAAGCTTCTGGAAAGGGCCTTGGCGAAACTCGAGTTCAATACCGAAGTAGACCGGGTTTTTTCCGTGGGGGACCTCATCGATCGCGGTCCCGACTCAGAGGACGTATTGAATTGGCTTGGGCAACCCTGGTTTCATGCGGTACGCGGCAACCATGAGCAAATGGTTATCGATGGTATCTGCGGCCACGGAGACAGACACAGGCACATCCGCAACGGCGGCGCCTGGCTCTATGAGTTGAGCCCGACCACCCAGGAGCAACTTCTAGCAGCGCTTCAGCAACTTCCGATCATTATCGAAGTTAAGTTATCCGACGATAAAACAGTTGGGATAGTACATGCCCAAGCGCCAGCTGTCGGGCTTGAAAATGAATGGCAGAATGCGAAGGAAGCCATTACCGGAACGCGAGGAAAGCAGTCCGAACAACAAGCCTTGGCGCAAGCCCTTTATGCCCGGGACAAAATCGAACAGCAGGACCCGACTCCAATCAAAGGCATCCACGAAGTTTATGTCGGACACTCATCAGTCCCGCGCGTCACCCGTCTCGGCAATGTTGTCTACATGGATACTGGCTGCTCCTTTTCCGACGGAGCACTGAGCCTCATGGAAATCGGCAGCCAATCGGTTTTCAGCATAGGCATGACGCAGCGAATGGGTGGGCTGCCTAGTCCGGGGTGAATGCATTCGCTGCAGTCCCATACCTGATAAACTGTGCGGCCTCCGCATTTGCCTCCAGATTCCCATGCCTCTTCAAGAAACTTTGCGACAGTCCGTTTCCCGCCGCTTCAGCGTGGCCCCGATGATGGATTGGACCGACGCCCACTGTCGCTTCTTCCTACGCATCCTCTCCAAGCACGCCCTGCTTTACACCGAAATGGTCACCACCGGTGCCTTGCTCAACGGCGACCACGAACGCTTCCTGCGCCACCATGAAACCGAGCATCCGCTGGCCCTGCAACTGGGCGGCAGCGTCCCCGGCGACCTGGCGGCCTGCGCCCGAATGGCCCAGGAACATGGCTACGACGAGGTGAATCTCAACGTCGGCTGCCCAAGCGACCGGGTGCAGAACAACATGATCGGCGCCTGCTTGATGGGGCATCCGGAATTGGTGGCCGATTGCGTGAAAGCGATGCGCGACGCCGTGTCGATTCCGGTGACGGTCAAGCATCGGATCGGGATCAATGGTCGCGACAGTTATGAGCAATTGTGCGAGTTCGTCGGGACCGTGCGTGACGCCGGTTGCAACAGTTTTACCGTGCATGCGCGGATTGCGATCCTGGAGGGGTTGTCGCCGAAGGAGAATCGCGACATTCCGCCATTGCGCTATGACGTGGTGGCCCGATTGAAAGCGGACTTCCCTGAGCTGGAGATCGTACTCAACGGTGGAATCAAGACACTGGAGGCCTGCCACGAACATCTGCAAACGTTCGATGGTGTCATGCTGGGCCGCGAGGCGTACCACAACCCGTATCTGCTGGCCGAAGTGGACCAACAGTTGTTCGGCAGCACTGCGCCGCTCATTACTCGTGCCGAGGCCTTGGCACAGCTGCGGCCTTATATTGCCGATCACTTGGCACAAGGCGGTGCCATGCACCACATCACCCGTCACGTGCTGGGGCTGGGCACTGGGTTCCCGGGCGCGCGGCGGTTCCGGCAGTTGTTGTCGGTGGATATCCACAAGACCAAGGATCCGTTGGCCTTGCTCGATCAGGCGGGCCAGTTGCTGGAAGGGCGTTAACCATCACTTGCTTTGAACCTGCGCGCTGTTTTGGCATCGTATCTACCGGTAGTTGCCCCGGCCTTTCAAACACCCGTTTTCAGGTTGTTGCCGCTGGGGCCATCGATACCTCTTCACGCCCTTGAGTGGCTGCCGGCCCTCGGGTAATGTCAACGGACCCATAGGACAGAGCACGCTCATGACTTCCAAGCTGGAACAACTCAAGCAGTTCACCACCGTCGTGGCCGATACGGGCGACTTCGAAGCCATCGCCCGCATCAAACCCGTCGACGCCACCACCAACCCATCCCTGCTGCTCAAGGCTTCGGCCATCCACGGTTATGCCGAGCTGCTGAACGCTTGCGTGGCGGACTGCAAGGGCGACGTGGGCCTGGCCAGCGACCGCTTTGGTGTTGCGGTGGGCCAGGAAATCCTGAAAGTGATTCCGGGGCGCATTTCCACCGAAGTGGATGCACGCCTTTCGTTCGATACCGAAGCCATGCTCAAGCGCGCGCATCGGCTGGTCGATCTGTACGAAAAGGCCGGCGTTGGCCGTGACCGCGTGCTGATCAAGATCGCTTCGACCTGGGAAGGCATCCGCGCTGCCGAGAAACTGGAGCGCGAAGGCATCCAGTGCAACCTGACCCTGCTGTTCTCCTTCGCCCAGGCCGCTGCCTGTGCAGATGCCGGGGTTTTCCTGATCTCGCCGTTCGTGGGCCGTATCTACGATTGGTACAAGAAGGCCAACGGCAACGACTACACCGGCGCCGATGATCCGGGCGTGCAGTCCGTGACGCGCATCTATAACTATTACAAGGCCAATGACTACAAGACCGTGGTTATGGGCGCGAGCTTCCGCAACCTCAACCAGATCGAGCAATTGGCCGGTTGCGATCGCTTGACTGTCAGCCCTGAGCTGCTGGAGAAACTGGCCGCCGACGAAGGCAAGCTGGAGCGCAAACTGGCACCTGGGCAAGCTGGAGAAGCTCGCCTGAGCCTCAATGAGCCCCAGTTCCGCTGGTTGTCCAACGAAGACGCCATGGCGACCGAGAAACTGGCTGAAGGCATCCGTCAGTTCGCTCGTGACCAGGAGAAGCTGGAAGCGTTGCTGCAAGCCAAGCTTTGAGCTGATTCGCAAGGCATGCAAAAGGGCGAACCCTGATGGGTTCGCCCTTTTTTATGCGGCTCGGCCTGAGAAATCTGGCGTCTGACCAGGCCATTCGCAAGCAGGCTCGCGAAAGCGTCAGTCCGGCCTACGCAGGCTCAAGAATCAAGGCCGCTCCAGCGCATTCACCAAGTCATGGAACGCTTCGCGATTGGAGTCGTTCAGCCCCATGAGGATCTTGTGGGCTTCGAGTACCTTGATCCGCACTTCTTCCTCGGATTGGTCCTGGTCAGGCAGGTCGTCCAGGCAATCGGGGCATGGCACCGGATCGCCGACGATGTTGAACACCTGGTCGAAACCCATCGATTGCAGAAGACGGGTGATGTCGTTGTGGGTAGTGACGACAGTCGGCAGCAGGCCGACTTTCTGCCGCGACAGTATCGACAGCTTGGCCAGTAGGCCCAGCGTAGTGCTGTCGATGCTGCGGGTTTCGGTCAGGTCGATCACGATGGCGCTGAAATTCAGCGCGGTGAAGATCTTTTCTATTGTCGCATCCAGCGCCGAACACAAGGTCAGGCGCACCTCACCGACAAACTTCAGGACAAAAGTGCCGTCCTGCTCGGCGAACTGGATTCTACCGGTACTCATCAAAGGTTCCTGCTCAACACTAACAGGGCGATATCATCCGGCATCTCCCCTAGCGTGGCTAATCCAAACACTTGCCGCAGGCCTTCCAGGCTGCCGCCCGCTGCACTCACCCGCTCGGGCAAGGCCGCTTCTTTCTCTTTGAGTGTAGGCTCTGACAAAAGGTCCAGAATGCCATCAGACATCAGCGTCAGGCTGAATGTCGGTGGCAGCTCCAATACGTGGTCCTCATAGGTCGCCTCGTTGAACAGGCCTACCGGCAAACCACGCCCTTCCAGGTAACGAACACTGTCTGGTGTATATAACACAGGCAACGGCAGGTGACCGCCGATGCTATAGGTCAACAAACCAGTCTCCTCGTCGATGACTCCACCGACCATCGTGACGTGCTTGCCCAGCTTACAACTGATCAGGCCCCGGTTGATATGCCCAAGGACCTCCGAAGGCTTGAATTCCGGCAATGTACCGTTGCGCTTGGATTCGAACAGCAGGCGCGTGGTCATGAACTTCAGCAACACCGTGACGAACGCCGACGAAGCACCGTGCCCGGAAACGTCCGCCAGGTAGAACGCCACGCGACGCTCATCTACACGAAAATAATCGACGAAGTCCCCCGACAGGTACAACGACGGGATGATCTGATGGGCAAAACGGAAACCATCGACCGTCCAGGGGCTCACCGGCAGCATGTTCATTTGCACCTGGCGCCCGGCGTTCTGGTCCTCTTGCAACAGGTTCAGGCTGGCTTCGAGCTCGCGATTGGCGGTCTCCAGCTTTTCCCTGTAGCGCTGGTTCTCCACCAGCAGTCGCGAGCGATCCAGGGCTCGGCGCACCGAGTGCTCAAGCACCGCGAGGTCTTCGAGGGGCTTGATCAGGTAGTCCGCCGCGCCCAGGCGCAACGCCTCGACCGCGTCGTTCATCACACCCGCGCCCGAAACGACGATGACCGAGGTCTGCGACGACAGCTCGGTGACCTGGCGAATGAGTTCGAGTCCGCCCATCTGCGGCATGCGCAAGTCGCAGATGACCAGGTCGGGCTTCTCCTGCTCGAATACCTGAAGACCCTGTTGGCCGTTACTGGCCTGCAAGACGCTGAAACCACTGTCTTCCAAGTAGGCCGCGAGACTGGCTCGCACCACTTCGTCATCATCGATTATCAGCAGCGTGGCACTGGTTTTTGGCATGTGGGCAAACGGCGCCAGAATTAGGTTGGCGTAGCGGGCTTGGCGTTGGGCCTGCGCGCACTACTGGATTCGCTTTCTAGCCTCTCTGCCGTACCGGCTTCAGGCCTTCGCCCTACACACGGTTACACCAGAGGTGCCCTTCTAAGGCGCAGACGGTACTCCCATCCGCGGGGCGTTTCAAGCTCATGCGAATCGCCGCTTGCCGTCTTTATTTGTCAAAGCACGGAGAGTTATAAGAACCGAGCGAAGCGTAACTCAATGGAAGGACAAATCTGCGCTTGAACCCTACCAAAGCAAAGAAGGCGGCCATCTGGGCCGCCTCCGCAACTTACAATTGGAAATCAAAAATCATCTTCGACTTGACCATCCTTGACCTTGAATTCGCGGTTTTGCAGGAAGGCATTGCGGATGAACACATACTTGTCGCCGCTGACGAGCTTTTCCGCCGAGAGCAGGCTGGCACGGGTGTCGACGATGTTCAGGCCCCAGATCGAATTGCGGACCGAGACATTATCGATATAAGGGTAAGGGGTGGCGTAGCTGTCGACCCACTTGGCCGGCGCGTCACGCAGGGTACTCGGCCCCAGCAGTGGCAGCATCAGGTACGGTCCGCTGCCCAGCCCCCAATACCCGAGGGTCTGGCCGAAATCTTCGTCGTTACGTTGCAGGCCCATCTTGGTGCCCACGTCGAAAAACCCCAGGAGACCGAACGTGGTATTGAAAATCAAACGGGCTGTGTCGACTCCCGCAGCGGCCGGTTTGGCTTGCAACAGGTCGTTGGCCAGGTTGCCCACGTCACCGATGTTGCGAAACATGTTGTGGATGCCGTCTTCGAGGAATCGCGGCGTCACGTACTGATAACCCTGGGCCAGCGGTTTGAGCGCATAGGTATCAATGGTGTCGTTGAAGGTGAAGATTGGACGGTTGATGCTTTCCCATGGATCTTCTTCCGTGGCGGCCTGGGCGGCAAACGGTACCAGCAGGATACTGGCAGATAGACACAGCTGAGCTAGACGATGGCTCCAGCGCATAGCGAAAACTCCTTGGATTATTCAGGCAAGGGCGCCGAGCCCAGGCGGTAAGGCCGCTAGTATAAGACGGAAAACGTGGATAGGCAGCACTGAAGCAAGAAGCTCGCTGTAGGAATATTCCACAACTAACTCGCATCATGGTGCTGTCACCGGACTGTCATCCGCGCTCGCTAGGCTGCTGGTTATTTCAAGGACGTTCCCATGCCGCGCGCCGAAGCACTGCCCCTCCCTGCCCCCAGCCTTACCGCCGTACTGTTTGGCCTGAGTGGATGCCTGGTGGATTTCGGGGCGCGCGTACGCCAGCCAGGCACCCAGCCATCGGATCATGCCCATCCGACCCCAGGCGCGCTGGAAAGCCTGCAACGCTTGCAGCATCTGGATATCCCCTGCGCCTGGCTCGACGACCTGCCCCCCGCCGTCAGCCATGGCCTGGCGACTTCGTTGCCTGCGTCCATCAAGGCGCCGCAACTTCCCGCAACAAATCAACCTTGGCCGGCGCCGCATGCCTGCTGGCAAGCCCTCATGGCGCTGAACGTCCAACAGTTGGACGGCTGCGTGTTGGTCAGTGGCGAACCCAAGTTGTTGCAGTCCGGGCTCAACGCCGGGTTGTGGACCATTGGACTGGCGTCCTGCGGCTCATTGTGCGGGCTGTCCCCTTCCGAATGGCAAGCCCTGAGCCAGCAGGAACGGGAAATCAAACGGGCCAAGGCCACGGTGCAGCTCTTCAGCCTCGGCGTGCATTCGGTGATCGACCACCTGGGCGAACTGGACACTTGCCTGGCCGACATCAGCCTGCGCAGACAAAAAGGCGAGAAGCCCTGAGCCGGATCATGCAGGGTGCGTGAGTGTGGATTACTCTTAAGGCAGGCCAAGGACCTTTGACGCAGCGTCGCGGTCCATGTCTGTGCCTATCAATAAAGGGAGTACGCCAATGCCTGCCAGCCGGGAATTGCAAGAACAACTCGATACCTTGCGCGAGCAATTGGAACAGGACCCGCCGCTGTCTGAGCCAGATCGCGAACATCTGCACAAGTTGATGGTAGAGATCGAATCTCAGATCGAACTGGAAAACCAGCTTCAGGACAACAGCCTGGTCGACGGCGTAAACCTGGCCGTAGAGCGTTTTGAAGTGGAGCACCCAACGATCGCCGGAACACTGCGCAATATCGTCATTACCTTGGGCGGCATGGGGATCTAAACCCTTGAAACGCAGAAAGCCCTGCTATCGCCAGCAGGGCTTTTTAATGTTTACGAATTGAAATGCAATCCCACAATCAAGATGTCATTGGCGGGCCAGCCGATGGTTCGGCAATTGCACCTCGTCGGTGCTGCGATACGGATTGATGTCCAGCCCACCACGCCGCACATACCGCGCATACACCGTCAGTTTCTCCGGCTTGAGCAAGCGCTGCAGGTCTAGGAAGATCCGCTCCACGCACTGCTCATGGAAATCCGAGTGCTGGCGAAAGCTGACGATGTAGGCCAACAAGCTCGCATGATCCAACGCAGCGCCGCGATACTCCACCGCTACGCTGCCCCAATCCGGCTGGCTCGTCACCGGGCAGTTGGACTTGAGCAAATGGCTGTGCAGGCTTTCCTCGACGATGCGCGAGTCATCGCAACGCAACAGTTCCGGGCGCGGGTGTTCATAGGAATCGACGCTGATGTCCAATTCGTCGATGCACGCACCGGGCAGCGCCACGATGCCTTCGTTTTCCACATCCTTGAGACTGCGGATCCGCACACCCACTGGCTTGCCGGCAGCCGCCGAAAGGTCCTGGCGCAAGGTCGCTTCCAGGCTCGCGGTGTCGGTGAATGGGGTCTGGTTCAACGAGTTCAAGTAAAGCTTGAAGGATTTGGACTCGATAATGTTCGGCGAATCCGCCGCGATGGCGAACTCGCCGATGGCCACCACCGGCTTGCCGGAAGGCAACAGCCAGGACAATTCGAAACAGTTCCAGAAATCCACGCCTTTGTACGGCAGGGTCTCGGCCGTCAGGCCCAGCTCCGCCCACTTCGCGGCGCGCGGAATCGGGAACAGCAATGACGGCGTGTACGTGGCGATGTATTCGCTGGATTTGCCCAGCGGCGAATGTTCGGCTGCGGGATGCATGACGGAAACCTGACTGAAGAATCAGCGGATTCTACCAGTCTTTGCCGCAGCCTTTGAGTGCTTACTGACTGACTGTCAGCTCGCCCCTCATGCCAGCCTGGTAATGGCCGGGAGCATTACAGGCGAATTCCAGGCGCGTGGCCTTGCTGAAGGTCCAGGTCAGCTCGGCGGTCTTGCCCGGCTCCACCAGCACGCTGTTGGGATCATCGTGGCGCATCTTCGCCTCGCCGTGGCCCATGGCGGCATGATCCAACCCCGGCTTCATCGTGGTCGGCATCAACTGGCCGCTCTGCTGCATCTTGAGCATTTGCTTTTGGTGCTTCACGTGCGTTGCAGCGTTGCCGAGGTTGAACTCATGAAGCAGCTGGCCTTTGTTGATGAGTACGAATCGAACCGTCTCGCCGGCCTTGACGCCCAGCGCACCGGGATCGAACGTCATGTCGCCCATCACCACATCGATGCTGCGACCGGCCTTGGCCGCTGGCGCAGGCTGACCGAAATCAAAATGGCCCGGCGATGCCCACGACAGCGCACTGAGGGTCAATGCGCAAACAGCCAGGATCAAGCGTACTCCCATCAACATGTCCATACTCCAGTCAGATTCAGCGTGTGGGAAAATCCATCGTCGCAGGCCTGCCAGTCGGCTTACAACTCGATTACAACTTTGTCAGGTTGTGCCACGAACCCGCCTGCCGGACTCAATCCCGGTGGCGAGGGAGCTTGCTCCCGCTGGAGGGCGAAGCGCTCCCAAAATCCAAACGCTGCTTATCATTTCGATGAGTGAGATTTTTGGGCTGCGGCGAAGCCCAGCGCGAGCAAGCTCCCTCGCCACGTAAGCCGGTTCAGCCTCAAGAATACCGCAACGCCTGCGCCGGTTCGATCTTCGCCGCGCGCCACGCCGGGTACACGGTGGCGAGGAAGCTGAGGATGAACCCGGCAGAACAGATCAGCACCACGTCGCCACGCTGAAGCTCAGACGGCAGGTTGCTGACGAAATACACATCGGAACTGAAGATGTGCTGACCGCTGACCCGCTCCAGCCAACCCACCAACTCACTGACGTTCAACGCGGCGATCACGCCCAGCACGCCGCCAATGAGCGTGCCAACGATGCCGATCACCGTTCCCTGGACCATGAAGATCGCCATGATCTGCCGCGGCGTGGCGCCGATGGTGCGCAGGATGGCGATGTCGGCGCCTTTATCGTTCACCACCATGATCAACGTGGCGATGATGTTGAACGCCGCCACCGCGACGATCATCAGCAACAGCAAGCCAATCATGGTCTTTTCCATTTTCATGGCGCTGAACAGGCTGCCCTGGGTGTGAGTCCAGTCGTCGGCCTTGTAGCTGGCGCCAAGACCGGTGGCGATATCACCCGAGACTTTCGGCGCCGCGTACAAGTCCTTCACCGCCAGGCGCACGCTTTGCACCTGGTTCGGCTGCCAGTGCTGCATCTGCGCGGCGTCAGCCAGGTGGATCAGCGCCATGGAGCCGTCCAGCTCGGCGCCGACCTTGAACACGCCGACCACATTCAGCCGCTGCATCCGTGGCGTGATGCCGCCAGGCGCTGTGCTGACTTCCGGCACGATCAGGGTCAGTTTATCGCCCACGTTCAGGCGGAAGCGCCGGGCAGTGATCTCGCCGATCACCACGCCAAACTCCCCCGGTTTCAGGGCGTCGAGACGGCCCTGGACGATGTGCTGGGCGACGATGGAAACCTTGCCTTCCTGGGCCGGGTCCACCCCGCTGATCTGGATCGGCTGCATCGAACCTTTATGGCTCAGCATGCCTTCCATCTCGGTGAACGGAACGGCCGCGAGGACTTCAGGATTTTTCAATGCGGCGGCTGCCACTGGCTGCCAGTCATCGATCGGGTTAACGCCAACGATGGTGGCGTGCGGAACCATGCCGAGGATGCGCGAACTCATTTCGCGCTGGAAGCCATTCATCACCGACAACACGACGATCATCGCCAGTACGCCAAGGGCGAGGCCGATCATCGATGTCATGGAAATGAACGAGACAAAACGATTGCGGCGCTTGGCGCGGGTATAGCGCGTGCCGATGAAAATCGATAACGGTCTGAACATTCGTTGGGCACCGTATGAAAATAAAAGACCCGGCGCTTGCGGCAAGCGCCGGGTTTCGGTCGATCAGATGGGCGTCAGGCAACCTTCCTGCAAATGCAGGACGCGGTCCATCTGGCGGGCCAGGTTCATATCATGGGTCACCACCAGGAACGCCGTGCGCATCGAGGTGCTGAGCTCCAGCATCAAGTCCTGGATGCCCTGGGCGGTGTGGGAATCGAGGTTGCCGGTCGGCTCGTCGAGCATCACCAGGCCGGGCTTGTTGACCAGGGCGCGGGCAATCGCCACGCGCTGGCGCTCGCCACCGGACAGTTCGGCCGGCTTGTGCTCCAGGCGATGCCCCAGCCCTACCCGCTCCAACAGTGCAGTGGCGCGCTGACGGGCCTCGGGAATCGCCGTGCGACCGATCAACAGCGGCATGCAGACGTTTTCCAGGGCCGTGAACTCGGGCAGCAGATGGTGGAACTGATAGACGAAACCCAGGGAACGGTTACGTAACAGGCCACGGGCTTTCTCATTCAATGCCGAGAGTTCTTCGCCCGCCAGCCAGACACTGCCGGCGGTTGGCGTATCGAGGCCACCGAGCAGATTCAGCAAGGTGCTTTTGCCCGAGCCGGAAGTTCCGACGATCGCCACGCGCTCGCCGGGATGCAGCTCCAGCTGCAGGCCCGACAACACCACCACCGACTCCGGGCCTTCCTCGTAGGATTTGCCCAGGTTGCGGCAACTCAAGATTGCTTTTTCACTCATGCCCGACTCACTCATAACGTAACGCCTCCGCAGGCTGGGTGCGCGCGGCACGCCAGGCTGGATACAGGGTGGCGAGAAAACTCAGGACCAACGCGGCGCCGCAGACCATCAACACGTCATCGGCCTGCAATTGCGAAGGCAAGTAATCGATGAAGTACACGTCGGCGTTGAGAAACTTGTGCCCGATCAGGGTTTCGAGACCGGCAATCGCGGCGCTGACATTCAGCGCGGCGAACATTCCGACCAGGGCCCCGACGAACGTACCGATAACGCCGATGACGGTGCCCTGAACCATGAAGATGCGCATGATCTGCCCCGGCGTGGCGCCGAGGGTACGCAGGATGGCGATATCGCCCTTCTTGTCGTTCACCACCATCACCAGCGTCGAGATGATGTTGAACGCCGCCACGGCGACAATCAGCAACAGCAGCAGGCCGATCATGGCTTTTTCCATGCGGATCGCCTGGTACAGGTTGCCGTGTGTGCGGGTCCAGTCGCGGGCGTAGTAACGGTCTTCGCCGAGTTGCTGGGCAATGTTCCAGGCAACACGTGGCGCCTGGAACAGGTCATCGAACTTCAATCGCAGGCCTTGGACCTGGTCCGGTTTCCAGCGATGCAGGCGGGCGAGATCCTGAAGATTGGTCACGCCCAGGTAGCCGTCCAGCTCGCCGGCGCCGACGTGGAAGATGCCTACCACGGTAAAGCGTTTCATGCGCGGGAACATGCCGCCCGGGGTGACGGTGACTTCCGGCGCGACGAAGGTCAGCTTGTCGCCGATGGCCACGCCGAGCTTGGCCGCGGCTTTGTCGCCGATCACGATGCCGAAGCTGCCTGGCGCCAGGTCGTCGAGTTTGCCCTGCTTCATGAAGTTGTCGATGATCGACACCTGCCGCTCCAGCCCGGGGTCGATGCCGTTGAGCAAGACCTTGGAAACCTTGCCGTCGTTGGTCAGCAGCCCCTGCATCTGGGTGAAAGGCGCCACGGCCAGCACCTGCGGGTTCCGCTTGACGTTGGCGGCCAGGCTCGGCCAATCGCTGATGGCTTCGCCGGTTTCGAGGGTCGCGTGAGGCACCATGCCCAGTACGCGGGTGCGCATTTCATGATCGAAGCCGTTCATCACCGACAACACGACGATCATCACGACCACGCCAAGGGCCAGTCCGATGATGGACGTCAGGGAAATGAACGATACGAAATGATTGCGACGCTTTGCACGGGTATAACGCGTGCCGATGAATACGAAGAGAGGTCTGAACATGTCGGGGCTTGTTCGGAGGGAAAAGGAACGTCCTTGTGGCGGGGGTCACAAACCAGCTTTACACTCAGACCACCGCCGCTACCATGGGTTCGCCATGTCGACATTAGATGAAGAAGATCGCCGCGAATACTACCGTATCGAGGACACGATCGCACTGGAAATTCGGCCCCTGTCCGTTCCTGAAGCCGCCAGCCAGGAAGTGTTGCAGGATGAGTCCCCATTGTTCAATCTGCTCAGCGAATTGCACCTGAGCGAATTCGAGTCACAGCACCTGTTGCGCCAGATCAGCGAGCGCGAACGCAGCATCGCCGCCTACCTGAAGGCCATGAACAAACGCATCGACTTGCTCAGCCAGGTCATCGCGGTGACCGTGCTTGGCGAAATCGGCGAACCACAGCCTGTGATCATCTCCGAAGGCGGCATTGATTTCCAATACCCCTCCCCCGTTGCGGTCGGCGCGCACCTGTCGATCAAGCTGGTGCTGATGCCCCAGGCCCTGGGCCTGTTGCTCCGAGCCCGCGTCACGCATTGCGATCCCAAGGGCGATGGCTACGACGTGGGAACAGAGTTTGAACACCCGACCGACGCCCAGCGCCAATTGCTGGCCCGCTACATCCTGCAAAAACAGGCGCAAGAACGGCGCCTGGCGCGGGAACTGAACGAATCTGGCATCAATAAGGAAGAACCGTGACCCTCATCTATGGCCACCGCGGCGCCAAGGGCGAAGCACCGGAAAATACCCTCACCGGGTTCCAGGAATGCCTCAAGCACGGCGTGCGCCGTTGCGAGCTGGACTTGCACCTGTCCATGGACGGCGAATTGATGGTGATCCACGACCCGACCCTCAAGCGCACCACCGATCGCCGGGGCAAAGTCGTCGAACACACCGCCGCCGAACTGGTGACCTACGATGCGCGCAAAGGTGGCCCAGGCTGGATCAAGCCGTGCCCGATTCCTCGGCTGGAAGAGCTGTTCGAGCAATGCGATTTCGAGCACTGGCAACTTGAAGTGAAAAGCGCGTCACGCACCCGCGCCGCCGCAACCGTGCTGGGCATTCGCGAGATGGCCCAACGCTTCGGGCTGCTGGATAAGATCACCATCACCTCCAGTTCCCGGGAAGTGCTCAAGGCGGCCCTGGACCTGACCCCGGACATTTCCCGCGGACTGGTGGCCGAATACGCCTGGCTCGATCCGTTGAAGGTCGCCCAGAGTTATGGCTGCGAGATTCTGGCGCTGAACTGGACCCTGTGCACGCCGGAACGCCTTATCAAGGCGCAGCGCCAGGGGCTGCATGTGTCGGTGTGGACGGTCAACGAGCCCGCGCTCATGCGCAGGCTCGCCGACTTTGGCGCTGACAGCCTGATTACAGACTTTCCCGGTTTGGCCACTGCCACCCTCGAGAATTGCTGAAATCGGTCTCCCCGGCCGGCTCAGGCCACCGGCCGGAGCCGCTCAAAAAAGCCGGTTGAGCCCGTCATAGGCGGCTACCCGATAGGCTTCAGCCATGGTCGGGTAGTTGAACGTGGTGTTCACGAAGTATTTCAACGTGTTCAGTTCGCCCGGCTGGTTCATGATCGCCTGGCCGATGTGAACGATCTCCGACGCCTGATAGCCGAAGCAGTGCACACCGAGCACTTCCAGCGTCTCGCGATGGAAGAGGATCTTCAGCATGCCTTGCGGCTCGCCGGCGATCTGTGCCCGCGCCATGCTCTTGAAAAAGGCCTTGCCCACTTCATAAGGCACCTTGGCCTGGGTCAGTTCCTGCTCGTTCTTGCCGATCGAGCTGATCTCCGGAATGGTGTAGATGCCAGTCGGTACATCGTTGACGAAGCGCCAGCTGCCGTTGTCGACAATACTGCCGGCGGCCGAACGGCCCTGGTCGTGGGCGGCACTGGCCAGGCTCGGCCAGCCGATCACATCACCGGCACCGTAGATATTCGGTACGCAGGTGCGGTAGTTCTCGTCGACCTCGATCTGGCCACGGCTGTTGACCTTTACGCCAATGTTCTCCAGGCCCAGGGTGTCCGTGTTGCCGGTACGGCCGTTGCACCAGAGCAAGGCGTCGGCCTTGATCTTCTTGCCAGACTTGAGGTGCAGGATCACACCGTTGTCGACGCCTTCCACGCGGTCGTATTCCTCGTTGTGGCGCACGGTAATGTTGTTGTTGCTGAAGTGGTAGCTCAAGGCCTGGGAGATTTCCGAGTCAAGGAAGCTCAGCAACTGGCCGCGGTTGTCCACCAGCTCCACCAGCACGCCCAGGCCGCTGAAGATCGAGGCGTATTCGCAACCGATCACCCCGGCGCCGTAGACGATGAGCTTACGTGGGGTGTGACCCAGGCTCAGGATAGTGTCGCTATCGTAGATACGTGCGTGGTTGAAATCGATATCAGCCGGACGATATGGGCGCGAACCGGTAGCGATGATGATGTGCTTGGCCACCAGCTTCTCGACCACGCCATTGCCACAGACTACTTCGACAGTCTGCTCGTCGGCGAAGCTGCCAGTGCCGAAGAACACATCGACACGGTTGCGAGCGTAGTAGCCGGTACGCGAGGCCACTTGCTTGGAGATCACCTTCTCGGCGCTCTTGAGCACGTCCGGAAAGGAGAACCAGCGCGGCTCGCCGATGGCCCGGAACATCGGGTTGGTGTTGAACTGCATGATCTGCCGGACCGAGTGACGCAAGGCCTTGGACGGGATGGTGCCCAAGTGGGTGCAGTTGCCGCCGACCTGCCGACGGCTGTCGACCATCGCCACTTTGCGCCCTGCCTTGGCAGCGTTCATTGCCGCGCCTTCCCCGGCAGGGCCGGAACCCAGTACTACCACGTCGTAGTTGTAGACAGCCATGCGTACTCCTCAGAACAGGCCGCGATGCCACGCTTGGCACCGACGGCTAAATCATGCCGACCGGCGGCATGAAGGAACAATTTGGGGCCGGTTCACGCGCCCGGCCACAGTCTATAGAAGCGTCAACGCCGCGCACATTACCCCTTGGTCGCGTCGTAGGCTAGGGGGCGTTCTCAATTAGTTTCCCCACCGCGTTGTGGGTAAATTAACTGAGAATGCCCCCTTTGCCTGCGCTATTTCGCCACGGGAGCCTTTCAGCACCCTGTCATTGCATGACACCTATCTCAAATACGCTTGGATCATTGTGGCGAGGGAGCTTGCTCTCGCTGGGGTGTGTAGCGCCCCCTCCATTTTTGTGAGCGCTTCGCACTCAAGCGGGAGCAAGCTCCCTCGCCACGGTAATTCCACTTCAATGGTCATTGGTTTTTTCCACGGGTCATCCGTTCAAAGATGTCGTTGGTGCGGCTGACGAAACGCTCCCCATCCCGCAATACGAAAAATACCCCGACGCCATGTTCCTGGGCATAGTCCCAACCTCGTTCAGGACCGAGAATCAGCAACAGCGTCGATAGTCCATCGGCCATCATCGCCGAAGGATGAATCACCGTGACGGACGCCAGGTTGTGTAGGACCGGCGCACCAGTACGCACATCAAAGGTGTGGGAATAACGCTTGCCGCCCTGCTCGAAGTATTTTCGGTAATCACCTGACGTTGAAATCCCGTAGCCGTTGACCTCGATGACCCGCTCCGCCACTTGCCGGTCGTCCCGTGGTTCTTCCAGAGCGATGCGCCAGGGCGAACCATCCGGCTTGCGCCCGATAGCCTTGAGTTCACCGGTAGCTTCGGCCAGGTAGCTGTCGATGCCCAGGGCCTGAAGCCTGGCGGCGATGCGGTCGACGGCGTAACCGGCCGCGATGCTGTTGAAATCGACTTCCACCGCGGCGTCCTTGCACAGTTGGTCGCGCTCAATGCGCAGATGTCTATGACCTACGCGCTGACGAGTTTCGGCCAGGGCCTCGGCGCTCGGCACCTGTTCTTCCCGGGACTGCGGACCGAACCCCCACAGGTTCAATAAAGGCTCAACCGTCAAATCGAAGGCGCCTGCGCTTTGCGAGGAGAGTTGCTCGCCCGCTCGGATCAGCTCGAGCACTGGCTCCGGCATCACTCGGCAACTATCAGCAGGCATCGTATTGAAACGCTCGATGTCCGAGTCACTGCGATAGGTGGACAACTGTCTATCTACTTCGGCCAGGATCTTTTCCACCTCGCCCTGCACCACTTTCGGACCGGGGGTAGCGACATGCCTGACGTACTGGATGGAATAGCGGCTGCCCATGGTCGGGCCGTCGAAGCGCTCCAAGGTGTCGCCGTTGCCGCAAGCGGATAACACGCCAGCAAGCATCACACCCCCTATCCATCGTCCAGTTAACAAATCTTCATCTCCCGACAAAACCGCGCCAGCCATTATGGGCTACAGACACGCGCAAAAAACCTGTGGGAGCGAGCTTGCTCGCGGCGGCGGGGGCTCATCGACAATGCGCTACCTGACACACCGCTATTACGAGCAAGCTCGCTCCCACAGGGGCTACAGCGTTTTCATACAAGATTTGCCAAAGTGGGTACTTAACCATGTCTTCCAACACGAGCAACGGCAAGGCGATTTTCCGCGTCGTCAGCGGCAACTTCCTCGAGATGTTCGACTTCATGGTCTACGGCTTCTACGCCACGGCCATCGCCAAGACATTTTTCCCAACAGACAGCGCCTTTGCCTCGCTGATGCTGTCCCTGGCCACGTTCGGCGCGGGATTCCTGATGCGTCCGCTGGGCGCGATTTTCCTCGGCGCCTACATCGACCGCCACGGCCGCCGCAAAGGCCTGATCATCACGCTGGCGATGATGGCCGCCGGCACGGTGCTCATCGCCTGCGTTCCGGGCTACGCCACACTGGGCGTGGCGGCACCGTTGCTGGTGTTGCTGGGTCGATTGCTGCAAGGTTTTTCCGCTGGCGTGGAGCTGGGTGGGGTGTCGGTGTACCTGGCGGAAATTTCCACGCCGGGGCGCAAGGGCTTCTTTGTCAGTTGGCAGTCCGCCAGCCAACAGGCCGCCGTGGTGTTTGCCGGCTTGCTGGGAGTCGCTCTGAATCATTGGTTGAGCCCCGTGGAAATGGGTGAATGGGGCTGGCGCGTGCCGTTCCTCGTCGGTTGCCTGATCGTGCCGGTCATCTTCGTGATTCGCCGCTCACTGGAAGAAACACCTGAATTCCAGGCAAGAAAACACCGCCCTACCCTGTCGGAAATCGTCCGCTCCATCGGCCAGAACTTCGGCATCGTCTTGGCCGGCATGGCGTTGGTAGTGATGACCACCGTGTCGTTTTACCTGATCACCGCCTACACACCGACATTTGGCAAGGCAGAGCTGAACCTGTCGGACCTGGATGCGCTGCTGGTCACGGTGTGTATCGGCTTATCGAATTTCTTCTGGCTGCCGGTCATGGGCGCGTTTTCCGACAAGATTGGACGTAAACCCCTGCTGCTGGGTGCGACCATTCTCGCAATCTTGACGGCGTACCCCGCGCTGTCCTGGCTGGTGGCGAACCCCAGCTTCAGCCATTTGTTGATCGTCGAGTTGTGGTTGTCGTTCCTGTACGGATCCTACAACGGAGCGATGGTGGTCGCCTTGACGGAAATCATGCCGGTCGAAGTGCGCACCACAGGCTTTTCCCTGGCCTATAGCCTCGCCACCGCCACCTTCGGCGGGTTTACCCCGGCAGCCTGTACCTATCTGATCCATGTGCTGGGTAACAAAGCAGCACCGGGGATTTGGCTCAGTGGCGCGGCGGTGTTGGGGTTGATTGCGACCTTGGTGCTGTTCAAGGGTAACCGGCATGAGCTGCGGACCGCCCAAGCTTCTGCCGTTAGTGGCGCCTGACAAATCCCAGGCAAAAAAACGCCCCGACAAGTCGGGGCGTTTTCACAAGCAGTTAACGCTTAGCGCGGGAATGCAGGCGGATTCACATCAGCCATGTCTTCCATCACGCGAACCACCTGGCAGCTGTAACCGAACTCGTTGTCGTACCAGACGTAAAGGACAACACGGTTATCCTGGACGATGGTCGCTTCTGCGTCGACGACACCGGCGTGGCGGGAGCCAACGAAGTCGGTGGACACCACTTCCTGCGAGTTGACGAAGTCGATTTGCTTATGCAGATCGGAGTGCAGCGCCATGTAGCGCAGGTAGTCGTTCATCTCTTCGCGAGTCGCGGCTTTCTCAAGGTTCAGGTTGAGAATGGCCATCGACACGTTCGGCGTCGGCACGCGGATCGCGTTACCGGTCAGCTTGCCGGCCAGCTCAGGCAGGGCCTTGGCTGCAGCAGTGGCGGCACCGGTCTCGGTGATGACCATGTTCAGCGCGGCGCTACGACCACGGCGATCGCCCTTGTGGAAGTTGTCGATCAAGTTCTGGTCGTTGGTGTACGAGTGAACGGTTTCGACGTGACCGTTGATGATGCCGAACTTGTCGTTCACGGCCTTGAGCACCGGCACGATGGCGTTGGTGGTGCAGGACGCGGCGGAGACGATCTTGTCGTCAGCGGTGATTTCGTTGTGGTTGATACCGTGAACGATGTTCTTCAGCTTGCCCTTGCCAGGCGCGGTCAGGACAACGCGGTCGATACCCGGGCACGCCAGGTGCTGGCCCAGGCCATCGGCGTCACGCCATACGCCGGTGTTGTCCACCAGCAGCGCGTCCTTGATGCCGTACTGGGTGTAATCCACCTCGGTCGGGTTCTTCGCGTAGATCACCTGGATCAGGTTGCCGTTGGCGGTGATGGTGTTGTTTTCTTCGTCGATGGTAATGGTGCCATTGAACGAACCGTGGACCGAATCGCGACGCAGCAGGCTGGCGCGCTTGGTCAGGTCGTTCTCGGCGCCTTTGCGCACGACGATGGCACGCAGGCGCAGGCCGTCGCCACCACCGGTTTTCTCGATCAGGATGCGCGCCAGCAGACGACCGATACGGCCAAAGCCGTAGAGCACGACGTCAGTGCCTTTGCGCGGCGAAGCGTTCTGTTGACCAACCACATCGGCCATCTCTTCGCGAACGAACTGCTCGGCGCTACGGCCATTGCCTTCGTTACGGAATTTGAACGCCAACTTGCCCAGGTCCACCGAAGCCGCGCCGAGCTTGAGCTCGCTCATGGCCTTGAGCAGGGGGAATGTTTCGTGGACGGAGAGTTCGCTGTCGTCGGAAGAACGGTGGCGAGCAAAGCGGTGGGCCTTGAGGATCGCGATGACAGACTGGTTGATCAGGCTGCGGCCATAGATCGAGCTCACCACATTGTTATTGCGGTAGAGCTGACCGATGAGAGGGATCATCGCTTCTGCGAGTGCTTCACGATCAATCCATTCACCAAGACACTGGTCGGGCTTCTGAGTCACGGTAACCTTCCACATGTAGGGGCTGAAAAAAGGGGCTACATTATGCCGCCGAGTCCTCTGCGGAGCAATGCGCGCCCGTCGCGCCGTGGTTTTGCGTTCTGACAGAGTAGTCCGCGACTGACAGCCGGGCACTTCCCCCGCTACAATTGTCGACTTTGTCGCAACGCTGGAGCTCAACCTTCCGTGCCCGTTCTGCGTCTTCCGCTTCTCCCTGCCGCGGCAGGTAAACAGCACTGGGGCAACCTGCCCGGTGCCGCCCTGAGCCTGGCTATCGCCGAGGCCGCCAGCGCTGCAAAGCGCTTCACCCTGTTGTTGACCGCCGACAGCCAGAGCGCCGAGCGGCTGGAACAGGAGCTGGGTTTCTTCGCCCCGGATTTGCCAGTGCTGCATTTCCCGGATTGGGAAACCCTGCCCTACGACCTTTTTTCGCCGCACCAGGACATCATTTCCCAGCGCATCGCTAGCCTCTACCGGCTGCCGGAGCTCAGTCATGGCGTTTTGGTAGTGCCGATCACCACAGCCCTACATCGCCTCGCACCGACTCAGTTCCTGCTGGGCAGCAGCCTGGTGCTGGACATCGGCCAGAAGCTTGACGTCGAGCAGATGCGCAGCCGGCTCGAGGCCAGTGGCTATCGCTACGTCGATACCGTTTACGAGCACGGTGAGTTCGCGGTCCGTGGCGCCCTGATCGACCTCTTCCCGATGGGCAGCAAATTGCCGTATCGCATCGACCTGTTCGATGACGAAATCGAGACCCTGCGCACTTTCGATCCGGAAAACCAGCGCTCCATCGACAAGGTCCAATCGATCCGCCTGTTGCCCGCCAAGGAATTCCCGCTGCAAAAAGACGCGGTCACCCGGTTCAAGGCGCGTTTTCGCGAGCGTTTCGACGTGGATTTCCGCCGTTGCCCGATCTTCCAGGACCTGAGCAGCGGAATCACGCCGGCCGGCATCGAGTATTACTTGCCGCTGTTCTTCGAAGAAACGTCCACGCTGTTCGATTATCTGCCCCAGGACACCCAGGTGTTTTCCCTGCCAGGCATCGAGCAGGCCGCGGAAAACTTCTGGAACGACGTGCGCAATCGCTACGAAGAACGTCGTGTCGATCCGTCCCGTCCTTTGCTGCCGCCCGCCGAACTGTTCTTGCCGGTGGAAGATTGCTTCGCCCGCCTCAAGAGTTGGCCGCGCGTGGTGGCCAGCCAGCAGGACGTGGAAACCGGCGCCGGCCGTGAGCGCTTCCCCGCCAAGCCCTTGCCCGACCTGGCAATCGAAGCCAAGGCCACGCAACCGCTGGCGGCCCTGGCCGGTTTCCTCGACGGTTTCCCTGGCCGTGTGCTGTTTACCGCCGAGTCCGCGGGCCGCCGCGAAGTGTTGCTGGAGCTGCTCGAACGCCTGAAGTTGCGTCCGAAGACCGTCGACAGCTGGCCTGACTTTGTCGCGGGCAAGGATCGCCTGGCGATCACCATCGCACCGCTCAACGAGGGCTTGATCCTTGACGATCCGGCCTTGGCGCTGGTGGCTGAAAGCCCATTGTTCGGCCAGCGTGTCATGCAGCGTCGTCGTCGCGAAAAACGCGCCGACGCAGCCAACGACGCAGTCATCAAGAACCTCACGGAACTACGTGAAGGCGCGCCGGTGGTGCACATCGACCACGGCGTGGGCCGCTACCTGGGCTTGGCGACCCTGGAGATCGAAAACCAGGCCGCCGAATTCCTGACCCTCGAATACGCCGAGGGGGCGAAACTGTACGTGCCGGTGGCCAACCTTCACCTCATCGCCCGCTACACCGGCAGCGACGACGCCTTGGCCCCGCTCCATCGCCTGGGCTCGGAAACCTGGCAGAAAGCCAAGCGCAAGGCCGCCGAACAGGTGCGCGACGTGGCAGCGGAATTGCTGGATATCTATGCTCGCCGGGCCGCACGCGAAGGTTATGCATTCGCGGACCCGAAAGCCGACTACGAAACCTTCAGCGCCGGCTTCCCTTTCGAAGAAACCGTCGACCAGCAGACCACCATCGAAGCCGTGCGCGCCGACATGCTCGCGCCCAAGCCCATGGACCGGCTGGTGTGTGGCGACGTGGGTTTCGGCAAGACCGAAGTGGCGATGCGTGCTGCGTTCATTGCCGTGCATGGCGGCAAGCAGGTGGCGATCCTGGTGCCGACTACCCTGCTCGCCCAACAGCATTACAACATTTTCCGCGACCGCTTCGCCGATTGGCCGGTGACCGTGGAAGTGATGAGCCGCTTCAAATCCGCCAAGGAAGTAAACGCCGCCGTGGCCGACCTGGCCGAAGGCAAGATCGACATCGTCATCGGCACGCACAAGCTGCTGCAGGACGATGTGAAGATCAAGAACCTCGGGCTGGTGATCATCGATGAAGAGCACCGTTTTGGCGTACGCCAGAAAGAACAGCTCAAGGCCCTGCGCAGCGAAGTCGACATCCTGACCCTGACCGCCACGCCGATCCCGCGCACATTGAACATGGCCGTTTCAGGCATGCGCGACCTGTCGATCATCGCCACGCCGCCGGCCCGGCGCCTGTCGGTGCGCACATTCGTCATGGAGCAGAACAAGAGCACGGTCAAGGAGGCCTTGCTACGCGAGCTGCTGCGCGGCGGCCAGGTCTATTACCTGCACAACGACGTGAAGACCATCGAGAAATGCGCCGCCGACCTGGCCGAGCTGGTGCCGGAAGCACGCATCGGCATCGGCCACGGACAAATGCGTGAACGCGAGCTCGAACAGGTGATGAGCGACTTCTACCACAAGCGCTTCAACGTGCTGATCGCCTCGACCATCATCGAGACCGGCATCGACGTGCCAAGCGCCAACACGATCATCATCGAGCGCGCCGACAAATTCGGCCTGGCCCAGTTGCACCAATTGCGTGGCCGGGTCGGACGCAGTCACCACCAGGCCTACGCCTACCTGCTGACACCGCCGCGCCAGCAGATCACCCCGGACGCGGAAAAACGCCTGGAAGCCATTGCCAACACCCAGGACCTGGGCGCCGGCTTCGTACTGGCCACCAATGACCTTGAAATCCGTGGCGCTGGCGAGTTGCTTGGCGATGGCCAGAGCGGGCAGATCCAGGCAGTGGGTTTCACCCTGTACATGGAAATGCTTGAACGGGCGGTCAAATCGATCCGCAAGGGCGAGCAACCGAACCTCGACCAGCCCCTCGGCGGCGGCCCGGAAATCAACCTGCGGGTGCCAGCGCTGATCCCCGAGGATTACCTGCCGGATGTTCATGCACGCCTGATCCTCTACAAACGCATCGCCTCGGCCACCGACGAGGAAGGCCTGAAGGACCTGCAAGTGGAGATGATCGACCGCTTCGGCCTGCTTCCGGAGCCGACCAAGAACCTGGTACGCACAACGCTGCTCAAGCTCAAGGCAGAGCAATTGGGCATCAAGAAAGTCGACGGCGGCCCCAACGGCGGCCGGATCGAGTTCGAGGCGCAGACCCCGGTTGATCCGCTGGTCCTGATCAAGCTGATCCAGGGCCAACCCAAACGCTACAAATTCGAAGGCGCCACGATGTTCAAGTTCATGGTGCCCATGGAACGCCCGGAAGAGCGCTTCAATACCGTAGAGGCGCTGTTCGAGCGCCTCAATCCGACCACTGCTTGAAGGACGCCCAATGCGCCTGTTTCGCTCCTTGACGTTGTTGATGACGCTGATCGCTCCCCTGGCGGTTGCTGACGACTTGTACCAGGTTGAAATGATTCTGGTCCGCCAGAATGCCGAGCCGGCCATTATCAGCCGCGCCGCGCCGGAGGACTGGGACGCCGGCGCACAACGCCTGGGCGCGGACAGCCAGCGCACGCCGGCGATGGGCAACATCGTCGAGAAACTCAACGCCAGCGGTCAATACACCGTGCTGATGCACAAGGCCTGGCAACAGAACCTGGGCGAACAGGGCAGCAAGATTGCCGTCAGTGATGGCGCCGAGCAGTTCGGCCAGTTTCCCATCGAGGGCACCCTGGAACTGAAACTGGGCCGTTTCACTGACGTAGACGCCGACTTCTGGATCAACCAGATCGACGCCAATGGGCTGGTCACGGCCAGCGAGCGCTTGAAACAACAGAGCCATACCAAGAACGGCCAGCTGAACTTCCTCGATAACGGCCACCTTGGCTTGTTGATCAAGGTCACCTCGTTGACTGCGCCTGCGCCTCGGCAGGCACCTGACGTCATTCCAGACTGATCGGCGCGCCCATGCCCTCGCCCCTGAGCAAACCGCTGGCACCTTCCTGGGTCAATCGATTCAAGGAACAAAGCCTGGAGCGTGGGCGCCGATACGCGCTGGAAAACCGCGTGAGGGTCGTCGAGGCCGGCGACAGCACCATCATCGCCAGCTGCGAAGGCTCGGGCGGCAGCGTCTACCGTCAGACCATTCGCCTCAAGGAGTCAGCCAAAGGCACATTGATCCTGCTAGACGCCGCGTGCTCCTGCCCGGTGCGCATCAATTGCAAGCATTGCGCAGCGGTGCTGCTGCAAGTTCAGGAAACCCTGGCCTACCCGGCCGCCGAAAAAGACGCGCAATTGCTGGAAAAGCTCCAGGCAGTGCTGGACAACCGCAGCCCCAAGGCCCCGCCGCAAGTCCTGGTGGAAAACGTGCAGCCGGTGCCACGGCTTTGGCTGGCAAGTGTCGAGTTCAGCGCCTTCGAGCCGCGCAACGGCAAGATGCAGCGTTATATCCAGCACCGCGCCGCCTTGTCCTTCAGTTATCTGGACGAGTACGTCAGCGGCCAGCGCAACACCGACGTACTGATTCGCCAGGAAACCCAGACGCTGCGGATAAAACGCCAGATCGAAGTGGAACAGTCCTACCGCGAGCAGTTGCGAATTCTTGGATTCAAGGTTGCGACCCGACAAAGCAAGGCTCTACCGGAGAGCGCTGGCGAACTGTACGAAATGGTCAACGACAGCGCCTGGCTGACCTTTACCCTCAATGACCTGCCAAAGCTGCGCACCCAGGGTTGGGAATTGCAGATTGATGAAGACTTCGGCTTCGACCTGACGGCGGTGGATGAGTGGTACGCCACGGTCGATGAGACTCCGGAGCGTGACTGGTTCGACCTGGAGCTGGGCATCATCGTCAACGGCGAGCGACTGAGCCTGCTGCCTATCCTGTTGAACCTGATGCGCTCGCATATCGAGCTATTCAACCCGGAACGACTGGCCAGGCGCCGCGATGACGAACTTATCCTGGTTAACTTGCCGCACCGGCCCAACTCGGAATTCGGCCCTCAGCAAGTTGCCCTGCCGTACGGGCGGTTGAAGCCCGTGCTGGCGACCCTCGGCGAGTTCTACCTGCAAGAGCCCGGCACCACCAAACTGCGCCTCAACAGCGCCGATGCCCTGCGCCTGAACCCATTGCAGGACATGCCGCTGCGCTGGGAAGGTGGCGAGCACATACGCAGCCTGGCCCAACGCCTGCGGGACATCAAGGACTACACCGCCACCGCCCCGCAGGGCTTGAACGCCACGCTGCGACCCTACCAGCTCGAAGGTTTGAGCTGGATGCAATCGCTACGACAGCTGGAAGTAGGCGGGATTCTCGCGGACGACATGGGACTGGGCAAAACCCTACAGACCCTGGCGCACATTCTCAGCGAAAAAAACGCTGGGCGCCTGGACCGACCGTGCATGGTGGTGATGCCGACGAGCCTGATTCCCAACTGGCTCGACGAAGCCTCGCATTTCACTCCGCAGCTTAAGGTACTGGCGCTGTACGGTGCCGGGCGCAAGAAACACTTCGAGCGCCTGGCCGATTACGACTTGATCCTGACCACCTATGCGCTGCTTCCCAAGGATGTCGAACGCCTCAAGGCGCAGCCGCTGCATGTACTGATCCTGGATGAAGCCCAGTACATCAAGAACCCCACCAGCAAAGCCGCCCAAGCCGCCCGGGAACTCGATGCCAGGCAACGGTTGTGCCTGTCCGGTACACCACTGGAAAACCACCTTGGTGAACTCTGGTCGCTGTTTCACTTCCTGCTGCCGGGCTGGCTTGGCGACGTCAAAAGCTTCAATCGCGACTACCGCGTACCGATCGAAAAGCGCGGCAGCGACGTACGATTGCAACACCTGAACGGTCGGATAAAACCCTTCTTGCTGCGCCGTACCAAAGAGCAAGTGGCGACGGAGCTGCCACCCAAGACCGAAATCATCCATTGGGTGGAACTCAGCGACGCCCAGCGGGATGTCTACGAGACGATGCGCCTGGCGATGGACAAGAAGGTGCGCGACGAGATCACCCGCAAAGGCGTGGCGCGCAGCCAGATCATCATCCTGGAAGCGCTGCTCAAGCTGCGCCAGGTGTGCTGCGATTTGCGCCTGATCAGTGATGCCACCCTGCCCACCCGCGGCAGCACCTCGGGCAAGCTCGACAGCCTGATGGAAATGCTTGAGGAATTGTTCGAAGAAGGTCGGCGGGTGCTGCTGTTTTCACAGTTCACCTCCATGTTGGCGCTGATTGAAGATGAACTGAAAAAACGCGGCGTGGATTACGCCATCCTCACCGGCCAGACCCGAGACCGACGCACGCCAGTGAAGGAATTCCAAAGCGGCAAGCGTCAAATCTTTCTGATCAGCCTGAAGGCCGGCGGCGTGGGCCTGAACCTGACAGAAGCGGACACGGTGATTCACTACGATCCTTGGTGGAACCCCGCCACCGAAAACCAGGCAACCGACCGCGCCTATCGCATTGGCCAGGAAAAACCGGTGTTCGTGTACAAACTGATTGCCCGCGGCACGGTGGAAGAAAAGATCCAGCTGCTGCAAAAAGAAAAGTCTGACTTGGCGGCCGGCGTGCTGGATGGGCGTGTGGCTGGGGATTGGAAACTGCAGAATGAAGACATCGAGGCGCTATTTGCGCCGCTGCCGGACAAGCTGGAGAAGCGCTGAAACTCCTTGATTGTGGGAGCGAGCAGGCTCGCTCCCACAAGATCATTCTCCAATAAACCGGACTTTCTAGCCCGCCATCAACACCCGCGCCAGGGTCGACTTCACTTTACCCATTCCGTCATGCAGGGCCTGCTCGATCTCCGCCATGGTAATCACCGCAGTGGATTTGCCCGCCGCCGGGTTCACCACCAGCGCCAGGCAGGCGTAGTCCAGTTCCAGCTCACGGGCCAGCGCCGCCTCCGGCATGCCCGTCATACCGACGATATCGCAGCCATCGCGCTCCAGGCGTGCGATTTCGGCCACGGTTTCCAGGCGCGGCCCCTGCGTGCAGGCATAGACACCGTGACTGCTATAGCCGCAGCCTTCGGCAGCCAGGGCCGCAATCAATTGCTGGCGCAGCGATTCCGTGTAGGGGTAGCTGAAATCAATGTGGGTCACCGCCTCCAGGTCATCGGCGAAATACGTATGCTGGCGACCGCTGGTGTAATCGATCAACTGGTGGGGCACGCAAAAATGACCGGTGCCCATCGCGGCGTGGATCCCGCCGACGGCGTTGACCGCCAGGACCGCCTCGGCGCCCGCCTGCTTCAGCGCCCAGAGATTGGCGCGATAGTTGACCTGATGCGGCGGGAAACGGTGGGGATGGCCATGGCGTGCCAGAAACAACACCTCACGCTCGGCGTATTCGCCGATCTGCACCTCGGCTGATGGCGCGCCGTAGGGCGTCTCCACCGCCAGGGATTGGCGAATGGTCAGGCCTTCCAGCTGGGTCAGGCCGGTGCCGCCGATAATTGCGTAAACAGTCATCGAAACATCCTTAATCAATCAGTTGAGCGGCTTTCAACGCGCCGATCGCTGTCAACCAGCGCGGATCCTGACGGTACTCGGTACTGGCGAAGGCCTGGCCACGCATACGGGCAATCCGCGCCGACGGCGTGACCTTCAGGCGCTGGGCAGCGCTCAAGGCGAGCTCGGCGGCCGCGCGGTCGTTGCAGACCAGCCCCATGTCGCAGCCCGCGGTCAAGGCAGCCTCGATCCGACTGGCGGCATCGCCGACCACGTGGGCGCCGGCCATCGAAAGATCATCGCTGAAGATCACTCCATCAAACTGCAACTCGCCGCGCAGGACGTCTTGCAGCCAACGACGGGAGAACCCTGCCGGGCTGGCATCCACCTGGGGATAAATGACATGGGCGGGCATGACGGCCGCCAGCTTCTTGCTCAGCTTGGTAAACGGTACCAGGTCGCAGGCTCGGATCTGTTCGAGACTGCGTTCGTCAGTAGGAATGGCGACATGGGAGTCTGCCTCGGCCCAGCCATGCCCCGGAAAATGCTTGCCTGTGGCCGCCATTCCCGCGGCGTTCATGCCACGGATAAACGCACCTGCCAGCAGTGTGGCGCGCTCGGGGTCGCCTTCGAAGGCACGACTTCCTACCACCGCGCTGCGTTGGTAATCGAGGTCCAGCACGGGGGCGAAACTCAAATCGAGGCCGACCGCCAGCACTTCGGTGGCCATGATCCAGCCGCACTGCTCGGCCAAGTACTCGGCGTTCGGGTTATCGGCTATGGCCCGCATCGCCGGCAGACGCACGAAGCCTTGGCGCAGGCGTTGCACCCGGCCGCCCTCCTGGTCGACCGCCAACAACAGATCGGGGCTAATGGCCCGGATCGAGGCGCTCAGCTCGCGCACCTGGCGGGGATGCTCGATATTGCGGGCAAAAATGATCAGTCCACCCACTTCGGGCTGACGCAACAGATGGCGATCTTCAGCCGTCAGCCAGGTTCCGGCGACGTCCACCATCAACGAGCCTTGAAGGGCACCAGTCATAACAGTTCCTTTTAATAACGAGGGACGCGCGCGATGCTGCATCCGCCCCGGCACCGCCAGGCTGAAGGGCCGGCAGACCGCGCGGGCGAAGAATATTGAGACGAATTCAAAAGGAGAATCGGCATGGGCGGCTAGCTTAGCGGATGTAGCCATCCGCGCCCACCCGTGTGCCTATGCCTTGGCGAGCGCCGGCGTCGATTTGCTGCGCGGACGCAGCTGCGCGGCCGCCATTGCTTCATCGGTGACGCCGCTTTCGGCGCGCATGCCCGCTGCCAGGAACGGCACCATCAGGCGCATCACCTGCTCGATCGACGTATTCACGCCGAAGTCGGTCTCGGCGATAGCCCGCAGCGCCTTGATGCCCGACATGCTGAATGCCGCGGCACCGAGCATGAAATGCACGCGCCAGAACAATTCGATAGGTGGTATGCGCGGCGCGGCTTCGTTGACCAGCAGCATGTAGCGACGGAACACCTTGCCGTACATGTCTTCGAGATAGCGCCGCAAGTGCCCTTGGCTCTGGCTGAATGCCAGGCCCAGCAGACGCATGAATATGGAGAGGTCGTTACCGCTGCGTGGCTGGACCACGAGGGCTTGTTCGACCAGGATCTCGAGCAGCTCTTCCAGAGTGGGCTTGACGTCAGGCTTGGCCTGGCGACGCTCCAGCTCGCGATCGAGGCTGATACAGAACGGCCCGAGGAAGCGCGAAAATACCGCTTGGATCAGGGCTTTTTTCGAGCCGAAATGGTAGTTCACCGCCGCCAGGTTCACCCCGGCCTTGCTGGTAATCAGACGCAAAGAGGTTTCGGCGAAACCTTTTTCCGCGAACAATTGCTCGGCAGCATCGAGAATGCGTTCAACGGTTTCCGACTGGGCCATGGCTACTCCGCCTGACAAACACTTGTTTGAAACATACGTTTCAGCCTGGGGCTTGTCAAGCCTGTCGGGGCATTTTGCGAACGTCCGGTCAGGTATTTAACCACACCTTTGGCGAGCTGTAGCACAGTCCCTGCCAGCAGTTCCATCCACCGTCTGGCAGCCTGGCGAAAAAGGAGGATTGCCAACTGACCCGTACTGTATATAATCCCAGTCACTGTATAAAAAGACAGAGCGATCGATATGCTAAAGCTGACGCCACGCCAAGCAGAGATTCTGGCCTTCATCAAACGCTGCCTAGAAGACAACGGCTATCCGCCGACCCGTGCGGAAATCGCTCAGGAACTGGGTTTCAAATCCCCCAACGCGGCTGAAGAGCACCTCAAGGCGCTGGCCCGCAAGGGTGCAATAGAAATGACGCCCGGAGCATCCCGGGGGATTCGCATCCCCGGCTTCGAAGCCAAGGCCGACGACACCACCCTGCCTATCATCGGGCGCGTGGCCGCCGGCGCGCCTATCCTCGCCCAGCAGCACGTCGAGGAGTCTTGCAATATCAATCCTTCGTTCTTTCACCCGAGGGCCGATTATCTTCTGCGCGTGCACGGTATGAGTATGAAGGACATCGGTATCTTCGATGGCGATCTCCTGGCTGTCCACACCACCCGTGAAGCCCGTAACGGCCAGGTCGTGGTGGCGCGGATCGGCGATGAAGTCACCGTCAAGCGCTTCAAGCGCGAGGGCAGCAAGGTCTGGTTGATCGCCGAGAACCCGGAATTCGCCCCCATCGAAGTGGACCTGAAAGACCAGGACCTGGTCATCGAAGGCTTGAGCGTTGGCGTCATTCGCCGCTAAAGGAGGCTTTATGCAATTTCCTCATACACCACAGCACACACAACTTCCGCTGTTCGAGGCATTCATGGCCCAACCGCTGGTTCCAGTCCTGAACGAGGTCATCGAGTCGCCCTGGAGCGTCGAACCCGAAGCCTTCAGCGAGCTGTCGTTGCGTGGTGCGGCGGGAAATTGCCTGAACCTGCTAGCGCCGATCCTGAGAGAACTGAGCCAGGACCAGGACGCTCGCTGGCTTACGCTGATCGCACCACCGGCCAGCGTAACGCAGGCTTGGTTGCGAGACGCTGGTCTCAATCGCGAGCGAATCCTGCTATTGCAGCCGCGCGGCAGCCAGAGCGCCCAGCAGTTGACCTGCGAAGCGTTGCGCCTGGGGCGCAGTCATACGGTGGTCAGCTGGCTCAATCCCTTGACCGCGACCGCGCGTCAGCAATTGATCAGCGCCGCGCGCACCGGCGATGCACAAAGCCTGAATATTCGATTGGGATAAACGCAGGGCTTCTCCAGGACAGAGAAGCCAGACCAGTCACATTACTTCAAAAGCCGACAAACGGGGATCAATGTAGAACCCGCGGCCCCTCTTCCTTGTTGAATTCGCCTTCAACCAGGCGACCTGCCATCTGGACACCCACGCTGAGCATCGCCTTGGCGACCTCGACATGTTGGCCCTGAAGAAACACCTTGGCATCCTCGGAGAAGTTCAGGGTAACCAGCGAACCCTCGTCTTCAGCCCGGCGCAGCTCAATGCGACCATCAGGAAGTTCGACAATTTCTAGAAAGGACGTAGGCATAAAAGTCTGTTCTCCACGAAAGGCGGGGATTATATAGTCATCGGCCAGGCTTCGCTCAGGATCTTGACCAAGCGTTACCGACGGCCATCACGTCAGCATTCGTTCAAGCCGTCACGGAACCGAATCGCCAGGCTTTTGAGATTCTGACGCCAGCTCTCCAACTCTTCCCGACTCAGCTCTGGCTCTGGTTCCTGCTCGTCAAGATTGACCGCGACAATCAACGGCTGGGTAACATCACCCTTCGGTTTACGCGGGGCCCGTGGCGGCTGGAATAACGCGGCATGACCCTCCAGCAACTTGGCCAGCCAGGTCTCGCGGTTCTGCGCCAACTCGACCATTTCCGCCAGCTCGGGAATCGCAAGGCTGTCCAGTACTTCTGGCATCAGCATCAGTTCGGCCCGTGACGCATTCGCCTGGGGCAAGCGATAGAACCCGGCAATTTCGTGGCAAAGACCCAGCAAGGCGCCGTACAAATGAAACAGCACGGATTCACGCCCAGCCTGGACCAGCGCGGGAGCATTCATGGCGCGCCCATCCTCTGCCCTGGCAAGCGCTTCGAGCGACAGGCCGGCAAAATAAATCTTCTGATTGGTACGGGTGTAGAGTTCGTGGGCCATGGCGGCATTCTCCCCAACGAAATAAAAGCGTCACGCAGGTGCGACAGTGTCGTGGATCAACCGAAGCTACTGCAAGCCAAAAACTGAAAGGCCGCATGAAAACCCAAGGGTTGTCATGCGGCCTTTTGCTTACGCGGCGTTTAGAACAACGACTGAATCGCCCAGCGGGAGCAAGCTCCCTCGCCACGAGGATCGCGCAGATTCAAATCCTTTCGCCATCAATCAGCGCTTGTCTTCAACGGTCCACTTGCCACCGTCGTAGAACGCTTTCCAACCGGTAGGCTTGCCGTCAACCTCGGTCTGCACGTATTGCTCCTTGGTCTTGCGGCTGTAGCGGATCACCGCTGGGCGGCCATCCGGATCCTTCTGCGGCGCGTCGCAGAGGAAATGATACTTTGGATCGATCTCATCCTTGTGCGGCAAGATCTCGATCACCAGCGGCGCCCGAGTCTCGCGATTTTTCGGAAACTGGCTGGCTGCCAGGAACAGGCCGGATGCACCATCACGAAGGATGTAGGTGTCGTTTACCTTCTCGCACTTGAGCTCGGGCATCTTCACCGGATCCATCTTCGGCGGCGCCGCGTCACCGCTCTTGAGCAGCTTGCGGGTGTTCTTGCAGGTCGGATTGGTGCAACCGAAGAACTTGCCGAAACGGCCGGTTTTCAGCTGCATTTCGCTGCCACACTTGTCGCATTCCAGGCTCGGACCTTCGTAGCCCTTGATGCGATAGGTGCCCTCTTCGATCTCGTAGCCGGCACAATCAGGATTGTTACCGCAGATGTGCAGCTTGCGCTTTTCATCCAGCAGGTAAGCATCCATCGCTGTGCTGCAGATAGGGCAACGGTGTTTGCCGCGCAGCACCAGGGACTCCGACTCACCTTCGTCGTCCGCGGCGATTTCGTCGCCTGGCACCAGGTTGACCGTCGCCTTGCAGCGCTCCTTCGGCGGCAGGCTGTAGCCCGAGCAACCCAGGAATACACCGGTCGACGCGGTACGGATCTGCATCGGACGCCCGCAGGTCTGGCATGGAATATCGGTCATGACCGGCTGGTTCGCCCGCATGCCGCTTTCCGGACTTTCGGCCACTTCCAGTTTTTTCTTGAAGTCGCCGTAGAACTCGTCGAGTACGTTTTTCCAGTCCCGCTCACCCTGGGCCACGTCGTCCAGGTTCTCTTCCATGCCAGCGGTGAAGCCGTAGTCCATCAGGTTCGAGAAACTCTCGGACAAGCGCTCGGTGACGATGTCCCCCATCTTTTCCGAATAGAAGCGACGGTTGTGCAGCGTCACGTAGCCGCGATCCTGGATGGTGGAAATGATCGCCGCATAGGTCGAAGGACGACCGATGCCACGCTTTTCCATCTCCTTGACCAGGCTGGCCTCGGAATACCGTGCCGGCGGCTTGGTGAAGTGCTGGGTCAGATCCAGCTTGATCAGCTTCATCACGTCGCCCTGGGCCATGTCCGGCAGGACGTCATCGTCCCCCGGCTTGGTGATCTGCGGCATGACGCGGGTATAGCCGTCGAACTTCAGGATACGGCCCTTGGCGCGCAGCTCGAAATCGCCAGCACCGACGCTGACCGTGGTCGACAGGTATTGCGCAGGTAGCATCTGGCATGCCAGGAACTGGCGCCAGATCAGCTCGTAGAGACGCTCGGCGTCGCGTTCCATGCCCGACAGCTTGCTTGGCTCGGTATTGGCGTCGGAAGGACGAATCGCTTCGTGAGCCTCCTGGGCGCCTTCCTTGCTGCTGTACACGTTCGGCGTATCCGGCAGGTACTTCTTGCCAAACTCGCTTTCTATATAAGTACGCGCCATCGCCACGGCATCGGCCGAGAGATTGGTCGAGTCGGTACGCATGTACGTGATGTAGCCCGCTTCGTACAGACGCTGGGCCATCATCATGGTCTTCTTCACACCGAAGCCCAGGCGGTTGCTCGCCGCCTGCTGCAAGGTGGACGTAATGAAGGGCGCCGACGGCTTGCTGCTGGTGGGCTTGTCTTCGCGCTTGACGATGCTGTAGCTGGAAGCCTTGAGCTTCTCCAGCGCTGCCATGGCCTGGGCTTCATTGAGCGGCTTGAAGGCTTCGCCTTTCTCGCGAGCCACTTCGAAACGCACGGTAGCGCCCTTGGCGGTACCGAGATCAGCATGGACTTCCCAATATTCTTCGGGATTGAACGCACGGATTTCCCGCTCGCGCTCCACCACCAGCTTTACCGCCACCGACTGCACACGACCGGCCGACAGGCCACGGGCGATCTTGGCCCACAACAATGGCGAGACCATGTAGCCCACGACGCGGTCAAGGAAGCGACGCGCCTGTTGGGCATTGACCCGGTCGATGTCCAGCTCGCCCGGCTGGGAGAAGGCTTCCTGGATAGCCTTCTTGGTGATCTCGTTGAACACCACGCGCTTGTAGCGGCTGTCATCCCCACCGATGGCTTCGCGCAGGTGCCAGGCGATGGCTTCCCCTTCGCGGTCCAAGTCCGTCGCGAGATAAATGGTGTCGGCGTCCTTGGCGAGCCGACGCAGTTCTTCGATGACCTTTTCCTTGCCCGGAAGGATCTCGTACTTGGCTTTCCAGCCGTGCTCCGGATCGACTCCCATGCGTGAGACCAGCTGCTTGCGCGCCTTGTCTTTCGGCGACAGCGCCGGCGCTTCACCAGCGGCCGCCTTGCCGCGCTTGGCGGCTGGCTCCTTGCTGGCGCTAGCCGAACCGCTGGTGGGCAGGTCTCGGATATGGCCGATACTCGACTTCACCACGTATTGGTTGCCCAGATACTTGTTGATGGTCTTGGCCTTAGCCGGGGATTCCACAATGACCAGCGATTTGCCCATGGATCAGAAAATTCCTGAATTCTAAAAAGTGAAAGGCGGTTGGCGCCTGACGCGGCACCGCTATATATAGTGGCTGCAAGGTGAGGTCAAGGGCGGGGTCGCCCTCACACTGGCCTCAAGACTTGGAAAAGATGCTCTCCTCGACCTGCACCAAAGCAAAGCGCGGCACCTGTTCGCCGTCAACTTCGACAGACTCCTGGAACATGCTCAACGGACGCACCCAAAAGCCGTAATCGCCATACAGGGCTTGATAGAAGACCACTTCTTCCTCGGTCTCGGAATGCCGCGCAACGCTGAATACGCGGTACTGCGGACCTTTGTAATGTTGGTAGAGCCCAGGTTGTATCGGCATGCGTTGGCCCTCACTCAAATTTTTTCAAAATAAAAACAAAATCTTTCTTTTACTAAACCCGAAAAACAAAAACCGGGGCACTTGGCCCCGGCTTCCATCAACGCAACGCTTAGACGCGTTCGAAGACAGTGGCGATGCCCTGGCCGAGGCCAATGCACATGGTGGACACCCCTAAAGTGCCGCCGTTCTGCTTCATGACGTTGAGCAGCGTGCCAGAGATACGCGCACCAGAGCAACCGAACGGGTGACCCAGGGCGATCGCGCCGCCGTGCAGGTTAACCTTCTCGTTCATCTTGTCGAGTACTTTCAAATCTTTCAGCACAGGCAGCGCCTGTGCGGCGAAAGCTTCGTTGAGCTCGAAGAAGTCGATATCGGAAATGCTCAGGCCCGCGCGCTTCAAGGCTTTCTGCGTAGCCGGTACTGGACCATAGCCCATGATCGCCGGGTCCACACCCGCGACAGCCATCGAACGAATCACGGCCATCGGCTGGATGCCCAGGTCCTGGGCACGCTGGGCCGACATCACGATCATGCACGAGGCACCGTCGGTGATCTGCGACGAAGTACCCGCCGTCACGGTGCCGCCCTTAGGATTGAAGGCCGGCTTCAAGGTCGCCAGGCTTTCCAGGGTGGTTTCCGGACGAATGGTTTCGTCGTAGTCGAACAGTTTCAAGAAGCCGTTCTCGTCGTAGCCCTGCATCGGGATGATTTCATCCTTGAACTTGCCTTCCACCGTCGCCTTGTGGGCGAGCTGGTGGGAGCGCACGCCAAAGGCGTCCTGCTGTTCGCGGGTGATGCCATGCATCTTGCCGAGCATTTCCGCGGTCAGGCCCATCATGCCCGAGGCTTTTGCCGCGTACAGCGACATGTGCGGGTTCGGATCGACACCGTGCATCATGCTCACGTGGCCCATGTGCTCGACACCGCCGACCACGAACACATCACCGTTACCGGTCATGATCGCCTGGGCGGCGGTGTGCAGCGCGCTCATGGACGAACCGCACAGGCGGCTGACCGTCTGGCCGGCAGCGGTGTGAGGGATCTGGGTCATCAGCGAAGCCATGCGGGCGATGTTCCAGCCCTGCTCCAGGGTCTGGTTCACGCAGCCCCAGATCACGTCCTCGACTTCGTTGGGGTCGACCTTGACGTTGCGCTCCAGCAGTTTGCTGATCAGGTGCGCCGACATGTCTTCGGCGCGAGTGTTGCGGTGCATGCCGCCCTTGGAGCGGCCCATCGGCGTACGACCGAAGTCGACAATCACGACGTCTCTAGGATTCAAGCTCATAAATGTTCTCTCGCTCTAGTCGTTGGGCGCTTAACCGAAGAAACGCTGGCCGTTCTTGGCCATTTCACGCAGCTTCGCGGTCGGGTGGTACAACGCGCCCAGATCAGCGTACTGGTCAGCCAGGGCAACGAACTCGGCCACACCGATCGAATCGATGTAGCGCAGCGCACCGCCACGGAATGGAGGGAAACCGATGCCGTAGACCAGACCCATGTCGGCTTCGGCGGCGGTTTCGACAATGCCGTCTTCCAGGCAACGCACGGTTTCCAGGCACAGCGGGATCATCATCCAGTTGATGATGTCCTCGTCGGTGACTTCGCGCTGCTCGTAGACGATCGGCTTGAGCACTTCCAGCACCGACGAATCGGCGACTTTCTTCTGCTTGCCGCGCTTGTCGGTCTCGTAGGCGTAGAAGCCCTTGCCGTTCTTCTGTCCCAGGCGCTTGGCTTCGTAGAGCACGTCGACGGCGGAACGACGGTCGTCTTTCATGCGGTCCGGGAAGCCTTCAGCCATGACGTCGCGACCGTGGTGGCCGGTGTCGATGCCGACCACGTCCATCAGGTACGCCGGGCCCATCGGCCAGCCGAATTTTTCCATGATCTTGTCGATGCGCACGAAGTCCACACCGGCACTGACCAGCTTGGCGAAACCGCCGAAGTACGGAAACAGCACGCGGTTGACCAAAAAGCCCGGGCAATCGTTGACGACGATCGGGTTCTTGCCCATTTTTTTGGCGTAAGCCACGGTGGTGGCAATCGCCTCCTCGCTGGATTTCTCGCCACGGATCACTTCCACCAGGGGCATCATGTGCACCGGGTTGAAGAAATGCATGCCGACGAAGTTTTCCGGACGCTTGAGGGCTTTGGCCAGCAGCGAAATGGAAATGGTCGAGGTGTTCGACGCGAGGATGGTGTCCTCTTTGACCTTGTCTTCGACTTCAGCCAGAACCGCCTGCTTGACCTTCGGGTTCTCGACAACCGCTTCGACCACCAGGTCGACGTGGCCGAAATCGCCGTAGGACAACGTCGGACGAATGCCATTGAGCACTTCGGCCATCTTCGCGGCGGTCATGCGACCTTTGTCGACGCGACCGACCAGCAGCTTGGCGGCTTCGGCCAACCCCTGCTCGATGCCGTGTTCATTGATGTCCTTCATCAGGATCGGCGTGCCCTTGGACGCCGACTGATAGGCGATGCCGCCACCCATGATGCCGGCGCCGAGCACGGCGGCCTGTTTCACGTCACGGGCAATTTCGTCGTAGGCCTTGGCCTTTTTCTTCAGCTCCTGATCATTGAGGAACAGACCGATCAGGCTCTGGGCGGCAGACGTCTTGGCCAGTTTCACGAAACCGGCGGCTTCGACTTCCAAGGCTTTGTCGCGACCGAAATTCGCGGCTTTCTGGATGGTCTTGATCGCCTCGACCGGCGCCGGGTAGTTCGGGCCCGCCTGGCCGGCGACGAAACCTTTGGCGGTCTCGAAGGCCATCATCTGTTCGATGGCGTTGAGCTTGAGTTTTTCCAGCTTCGGCTGGCGCTTGGCCTTGTAGTCAAACTCGCCGCTGATGGCGCGCTTGACGGTTTCAAGGGCCGCCTCCAGAAGCTTGCCGGGTTCGACCACCGCATCCACGGCGCCGACTTTCAGCGCGTCTTCGGCACGGTTTTCCTTGCCAGCGGCAATCCACTCGATAGCGTTGTCAGCACCGATCAGGCGCGGCAGGCGCACGGTGCCGCCGAAACCCGGGTAGATGCCCAACTTGACTTCCGGCAGGCCGATTTTGGCCGCGGCGGACATGACGCGGTAGTCCGCCGCCAGGCACATTTCCAGGCCGCCACCCAGCGCGATGCCGTTGATGGCCGCGACGGTTGGTACGTTGAGGTCTTCAAAGTCGCTGAAGATACGGTTGGCTTCGAGGTTGCCAGCGATCAGTTCGGCATCGGGCAGCTTGAAGTTGTCGACGAATTCGGTGATGTCGGCGCCGACGATGAACACGTCCTTGCCACTGCTGACGATCACACCCTTGATCGACGCATCTGCCTTGATAGTGTCCACGGCCTGACGCAATTCATTCAGGGTTAGACGGTTGAACTTGTTGACGGACTCACCCTTGAGGTCGAATTTCAGTTCGACGATGCCACTTTCAAGAGCCTTAACCGTGATGGCTTTACCTTCGTAAATCATCAACTGATCTCCACGATATGGAAGCTGAACAGTACACGTTGGACGCTGGCCCTGGCTCCACATGGACATAACCGCCGATGCTACGCCAATCGCCAGACACACCCGTCAACGCGATAGTCGGGTTCTGTAGGAACGTTCTGAAAATACAAACGCTCAATTCATACGCCCGTTTGATTTGGGTACGTCACCTTCACGGAATTTCCGACAATTGTCAATCGCCCTAAACAGGCGTTTGAACGGGACTCCGCAGTCATTACCGTACCGCCTGGATCCGTAACACGACCTTGCATGAGCGACCATTCATAGAATCAATCATTAGAAAAGTCGCCCTAATTCCAGGCGCACCGGATTCAACCGACTAAGCTGGTGACAATATGATTGAGTACGCGGGGAACAGGACGTTTCGAAGCACGCCCTGGAAAGAATGGTTTTACCGGCCTGCCTGGCCAACCCGCCCGATGATGCTGTCGGGCTTTTTTACGCTCAGGCCAACGCCTTTAATACGGCAGAAATGTCCTGCAAAACACTGGCTTCGCCTTTCTCTCCCCAATACAGGGCGATCATTTGCCGGTCGGCCTCGACCTTATAGACATTGGCTGGCAATGCTCGGAAGTGGCCGAGCAACGCTTCATCCTGGCACACCTCCTGCCATTGGTTGACCCACACCCCTGGAGCCTTTTGCCAATAACTCCAGCTGGCCGGCTGGCTGCCCCGCCGGGCTCGGTGGTACTGCGCACAGGGGTTTGGTGGCTGCTGGCCAAGCCAATGGGGCCAGTCTTGCGGGGTCAATCGCATGGCCAGCCCGAGGCGTCGCGCCTCCATGCGAAGGGCTATACGCCCGCTCTGTGCGCGGGACGGTCGCAACCATGCCAGGGGGCTTAATACCACCAACAGGATTGACACCACTATCCAGACCGTCATATCTGTACTCCCGAATTCTGATGAGCCCATTGACCTGTATCGCCATCAATGCGCTTGAAACCAGCCATACTTACCGTATCGCCATTCTCTGGAGTGCTTTTCATGTACTACGAACACATCCTGGTCGCCGTCGACCTTACTGAAGAATGCGATCCCGTCGTCAAGCGAGCCCTCGCCCTTTGCGAAGGGCGGGACAACAAACTGTCGCTGGTGCATATCGTCGAGCCGATGGCGATGGCCTTCGGCGGTGACGTTCCGATGGATCTTTCCCAGTTGCAACAGCAGCAGTTCGACCAGGCCAAGGAACGCCTTGACCGATTGATCGTGAAATACCCCGCCTTGAAAAAGGAAAATAGCCACCTGACCTATGGCCAGCCGCGCCAGGAGATCCATCACCTGGCCAAGGAGCAAGGCTGCGACCTGATCGTGGTCGGCAGCCATGGCCGCCATGGCCTGGCGTTGCTGCTGGGCTCTACCGCCAACGACGTGCTGCATGGCGCGCCTTGCGATGTGCTGGCGGTGCACCTGGTCAAGCGCACCTGACCCTGGACCTTCGGGAGCGAGCAAGCTGGCTCCCACAAGGGATTGCGTTTCAAATAAAAAAATCCCGGCGTTCATTGCTGAATGCCGGGAATCTTCTCAACAGCGGATCAAGCGTCCAGCTCAGCCCAACGCTCGACCAGCGCATCCAGCTCAGCCTGCAACTGTTCCAGATGCGCGATTACCTTGGCGGTTTCGGCCGCGGGACGCTGGTAGAAGCCGGCATCAGCCATCTCGGCCTCCACCGCGGCGATCTGCTGCTCCTTCGCGTCGATATCACCTGGCAAGGCTTCCAGTTCACGCTGCAGCTTGTAGCTGAGCTTTTTCTTGGTCGGAGCCGGTGCGGCAGCGGCGGCAACCGGCGCCGGCTCGGCCTTGACGACCGCGGAGTTCAAGTCGGCCTTGCCTGATTTGCTCTCTGTCACACCCAGCAGGCGCGGCGAGCCGCCTTGGCGTAGCCAATCCTGATAACCACCGACATATTCGCGAACCAGCCCCTCGCCTTCGAACACCAACGTGCTAGTGACCACGTTATCGAGGAAGGCCCGATCGTGGCTGACCATCAGCACAGTGCCGTTGAACGTCAACAACACTTCTTCCAGCAGCTCGAGGGTTTCCACGTCCAAGTCGTTGGTTGGTTCGTCGAGCACCAGCAGGTTCGCCGGCTTGCTGAACAACTTGGCCAGCAGCAGCCGTGCCCGCTCACCACCAGACAGCGCTTTCACCGGCGTACGGGCGCGCTGTGGGCTGAACAGGAAGTCGCCGAGGTAACTCAATACGTGGCGGCTCTGGCCATCGATTTCGATGAAGTCGCGGCCTTCGGCGACGTTGTCGATCACGGTTTTTTCCAAGTCCAACTGATGGCGCAACTGGTCGAAATAGGCGACGTCGATCTTTGTCCCCTCCTCCACTTTGCCGCTGGTCGGCACCAGGCCGCCAAGCATCAGCTTGAGCAGGGTCGTCTTGCCGGTACCGTTGGCGCCAAGCAGGCCGATCCGGTCACCGCGCTGCAGGACCATGGAGAAATCCTTGATCAGGAACGGGCCGCCCGGATGGGCGAAACTGACATCTTCCAGCACCATGACCTGCTTGCCCGACTTGTCGGCCGTCTCGAGCTGGATATTGGCCTTGCCGGTGCGCTCGCGACGTTCGCTACGCTCCACGCGCAATGCCTTGAGGGCGCGCACACGGCCTTCGTTACGAGTCCGTCGGGCCTTGATGCCCTGGCGGATCCACACTTCTTCCTGGGCCAGGCGCTTGTCGAACAAGGCGTTGGCGGTTTCTTCCGCCGCCAGCACCGCTTCCTTGTGCACCAGGAAACTGGCGTAGTCGCCGTTCCAATCGATCAGGCCGCCACGATCCAGTTCGAGGATGCGGGTCGCCAGGTTCTGCAGGAAGGAACGGTCGTGCGTGATGAACAGAACCGCCCCCTGGAAATCCTTCAGCGCTTCTTCAAGCCAGGCGATGGCACCGATGTCCAGGTGGTTGGTCGGTTCGTCGAGCAGCAAAAGGTCTGGTTCGGACACGAGGGCCTGGGCCAGCAGGACCCGACGACGCCAGCCGCCGGACAGCTCGGCCAAGGTCTTGTCAGCCGGGAGTTGCAGGCGGCTCAAGGTGCTATCGACCAATTGCTGCAGGCGCCAGCCATCACGGGCCTCGAGGTCGTGCTGCACATGCATCAACTTGTCCAGGTCGGCATCGGTGACGATGTTCTGGCTCAGGTGGTGATATTCGGCCAGCAGCGCGCCGACACCGTCCAGGCCTTCGGCAACCACGTCGAACACGGTCCGCTCGTCGGCTACCGGCAGCTCTTGTGGCAGCTCGCCGATTTTCAGCCCGGGCGCACGCCAGACGGAGCCGTCATCGGGCTTCTGATCCCCCTTGACCAGCTTCATCATGCTGGACTTGCCAGTGCCGTTGCGGCCGATGATGCACACCCGCTCTCCACGGGCGATCTGCCAGGACACCTTGTCCAACAACGGCATCGCGCCGAAAGCAAGGGACACATCGCTGAATTTGAGCAGGGTCATGAGCTTCTCCAAAAACCGGGCGCGCATTCTACCTGAGAAGAGACCTCAAAAGTCCGTCAATTTCGTCGTCGAAGCACTCTGTACTACAAATGTTGCGAAGTTGTGCCAACAGTCCCGCAAAGCTTTCGCCGGTTGCTGGCAAAAGGCTAAGCTACAGGCAAGTTACCCTGGGTTTCTCCTTGGGCTTGTCATGTTTATCTTTGCCCGGACGTATCATGCGCAGTCGCCTTTTCAGTGTTTTATCTTGTTTGTTTGTATGTGCCACTGCCGTTCAAACCGCCCATGCGGTGGATATTTCCACCCAGCGCCAGTACTACGACGAGGCCAAGCGTGCTCTGGCCAAAGGCGATTCCGCTCCCTACTTTCGCTACAGCCAGGCCCTGCGCGATTATCCGCTGGAACCGTACCTGGCCTATGACGAACTGACTGCGCGACTCAAGAGCGCGAGCAACGCCGAAATCGAAAAATTCCTCGCCGAACATGGCGACCTGCCCCAGGCCAACTGGATGAAGTTGCGCTGGTTGCGCTGGTTGGCCGAACGTGGCGACTGGGCAACCTTCGTCAAGTATTACGATCCCAAGCTCAACTTCACCGAGCTGGATTGCCTCAACGCTCAATATCAACTGAGCCATGGCCTTAAGGCCGAAGGTTATGCCAACGCCGAGAAACTATGGCTTACCGGTAAATCCCAGCCGACGGCTTGCGACGCGCTGTTCGGCATGTGGGCCGCACAAGGCCAGTTGACCGAGCAGAAACGCTGGGAGCGCGCGAAACTGGCGGCCCAGGCACGCAACTATCCGCTGGCCAATAGCCTGGTCAGCGGCCTGACCACCCTTGCCCCCCGAGGCAAGCTGTTGGTTGACGTCGCGCAAAAGCCCGAACTGCTCAACCAGCCTTCGCGCTTCATGCCCGCCGATGAGCCCATGTCCGATGTCGTCAGTCTTGGCCTGCGCCGCCTGGCCCGCCAGGACCCGGAAAAAGCCATGTCATTGCTGAAGGGCTATGCCAGCACCATGCGTTTCTCTCGGGACGAGAAGGTCGCCATCGCCCGGGAAATCGGCCTGACCCTGGCCAAGCGCTTCGATAGCCGCGCCCTGGATGTCATGACCAAATATGACCCGGAGCTTCGGGACGACACCGTATCGGAGTGGCGCTTGCGCCTGCTCCTGCGCCTCGCCCGCTGGGACGACGCCTACCAACTGACCCGCCGGCTGCCCGAATCGCTGGCGAGCACCAATCGCTGGCGCTACTGGCAGGCCCGTAGCCTGGAATTGGCGCAGCCACAGAACCCCGAAGCGCTGACGCTCTACAAGCATCTGGCTCGCGAGCGTGATTTCTACGGTTTCCTGGCCGCCGACCGGTCCCAGTCACCGTATTCGCTGGTGAACAAGCCGCTGCCCATGAGCCAGGCGCTGATCAACAAAGTCCGCAATACACCGGGCATACGTCGGGCGCTGGAATTCCACGCGCGTGGTCAAATCGTCGACGGACGCCGCGAGTGGTATCACGTCAGCCGCCATTTCAGCCGGGACGAAATGGTCGCCCAGGCGAAACTGGCCTACGACCTCAAGTGGTATTTCCCAGCCATCCGCACCATCAGCCAGGCCAAATACTGGGATGACTTGGATATCCGTTTCCCGATGGCCTACCGCGACACGCTGGTGCGAGAAGCCAAGATCCGCGGCTTGCACCCTAGCTGGGCGTTCGCCATCACCCGGCAGGAAAGTGCGTTCATGGACGACGCCCGCTCCGGTGTCGGTGCCAGCGGCCTCATGCAATTGATGCCGGCCACGGCCAAGGAAACCGCGCGCAAATTCAATATTCCCCTGGCATCACCGCAGCAAGTCTTCAACCCGGACAAGAATATCCAGCTGGGCGCGGCGTACCTGAGCCAGGTGCACAGCCAGTTCAACGGCAACCGCGTCCTCGCCTCCGCCGCCTACAACGCCGGCCCCGGTCGCGTGCGCCAATGGTTGCGCGGTGCAGACCACCTGAGCTTCGACGTCTGGGTCGAAAGCATCCCCTTCGACGAAACCCGCCAATACGTGCAGAACGTGTTGTCGTACTCGGTCATCTACGGCCAGAAGCTCAACTTGCCGCAACCGCTGGTGGACTGGCATGAGCGGTATTTTGATGATCAGTGAGTGGAAGCCCCATCCTTGAGAAAACTGTGGGAGTAAGCCTGCTCGCCAAGCGATAGACCGGCGACTTTAGGGTTGACTGTCGCACCGCTTTCGCGAGCAGGCTCGCTCCCACAATAGCTTGGCTCGAGCTCAGCTTTGCGACTCATCCTGCTGACTGAACTGCAACGCTGCCAACCGCGCATACAGCGCATTGCTTGCAACCAGTTCCTGATGGCTACCCACCGCAACCACCTTGCCTTGGTCCATCACCGCAATCCGGTCGGCGTTTTTCACCGTGGCCAGGCGATGGGCGATGACCAAGGTGGTACGGTTCTTCATCAGGCTGGGCAAGGCTTGCTGGATCAGGTGTTCACTTTGCGCGTCGAGGGCGCTGGTGGCTTCGTCCAGTAGCAGGATTGGCGCGTCCACCAGCAGGGCCCGGGCGATCGCCAGGCGTTGGCGCTGGCCGCCGGACAGTCCAAGGCCGCCATCGCCCAGGTGGGTCTGGTAGCCGTCAGGCATTTTTTCTATGAAATCATGGGCGTGGGCAATCTGCGCAGCCTCGCGTACCTGCTCGAATGTTGCTTGGGGATTGCCGTAGCGAAGATTTTCTTCGACCGTGCCGAAAAACAGTGCCGGGTTTTGAGAAACCAGGGCGAAATGACGACGCAGGTCCAAAGGGTCGACCGAGGTCAACGGCACGTCGTCGATCAGGATCCGCCCTTGCACCGGATCGTAGAAGCGCAGCAGCAGGTCATACACCGTTGACTTGCCCGCGCCGGATGGCCCGACGAGGGCCAGGGTTTCGCCGGCCTTGATGCTCAGGTCGAGGCCATCGACCGCATAGCTGTCCGGTCGGGAGGGGTAGGAAAAACGCACGCCTTCAAGGCGCAGGTCACCCCGCACTCGCTCCGGCAACGTCACCAGCCCTGTGACCGGTGGCTGGATAATGTTCTGCGAACGCAGCAACTCGGCAATGCGTTCCGCGGCGCCCGCTGCCCGTTGCAGCTCGCCGATCACTTCGCTGAGGGTGCCAAAGGCGCTGCCAACGATCAGGCTGTAGAACACGAACGCCGCGAGTTCGCCGCCGGAAATCCGCCCGGCGATCACATCCATGCCGCCGACCCAGAGCATCACCCCTACCGCACCCAGCACCAGCACGATCACCAGGGTGATCAACCAGGCCCGCTGGGCGATGCGCTTGCGGGCGGTGTCGAAGGCTTGCTCCACCGTCACGGAAAAACGTTGTTCATCTTGGACCTGGTGGTTGTAGGCCTGCACGGTCTTGATCTGGCCGAGGGTTTCGGAGACGTAGCTGCCGACGTCGGCGATGCGGTCCTGGCTCTGGCGCGACAAGCTGCGCACCCGTCGCCCGAACACCAGGATCGGCGCCAGGACCAATGGCAGGGCAATGACCACGATACTGGTCAACTTGGGGTTGGTGAAAAACAGCAGCACAATGCCACCAATCACCATCAAGGCGTTGCGCAGGAACAACGACAGCGACGAACCAATCACCGATTGCAGCAGAGTCGTATCGGCGGTCAGGCGTGACTGGATTTCCGAACTGCGATTGTTCTCGTAGAAGCCCGGGTGCAGATACACCAGGTGATTGAAGACCTGCCGCCGGATATCGGCCACCACCCGCTCACCGATCCATGACACGAGATAAAAGCGTGCAAACGTACCGATAGCCAGGCCCACCACCAGCACCATGAACAGGCCAATGGACTGATTGAGCAGATGCGGCGAACGGGTCATGAAGCCTTGGTCCACCAGCAGGCGGATCCCTTGGCCCATGGACAACGTGATACCGGCCGTGACAATCAGGGCCAGCAAAGCACCGGCGACCTGTTTGCGGTAAGGGGCGATGAAGCCGCTGGCCAGGCGTATTGCGCGGCGATGTCGTGAAGAAAGCATCGAGAGTGTCCGATAATGGAACAGGAAAAGATTGGCCATCAGTACCGAAACGCAGCGGAACCAAGTGGAATCGAAATGAGTCAGGTTAAATATGACCGCCGAGACTAATGCCTAGATGTTATCGGTCTAACGTCTGGCTGGAAACGCGAGTGTGTTTCTGGTTGAGTGGAGCTGTCGTCATGGACCTTCAAGGAGTGTCATGGCTCGGTCACCTGACGACATTACAATAGGCACGCAACCTGATGAGGAGACAGGCCATGTCCTTGCAACACAGCAGCGACGACAAGATTCAAGTAATCCGCACGCAACCGGACCAGTCCCTGGGCTGCTCGTTCATCGATGCCCAAGGGCGCGAAGTACCGATCACCGAAGACATGATCCAGAAAGCCTGCAGCGAGCTGGAGAAACGACTGGTCAAACCTGCCGAACAAAAGTGATACAGCCCGTCTTCAATTGAACCCGACCTTGATGTCGGGTTTTTTATGCCTGTTCACCGGGCTTAAACGATAGTAGCTCCCAAGGCCGTCACGATCTGCTGCAAGGCCGTCGACTGCCCTTCGATACGCACCTTCAAGCTGTCGATCTCCCGGCGTGGCGGGTAATGCTTGCGCAACGCATCAAACGCACTGCGCTGCTCACTCACCGTACCGATCAAGCTGCGGCGAAAATCCGCATCGTCGCGGCGCGGGTCGTACACGCTCCGGCACAACACCGCCAGCGCCCAGGCCGGGTCGGTATCGGCATCCAGCGTGATGCCCCCGAGCCAAGGCCGGGGTAACAAGTCGGCCAGATCGACTTCGGCGGGCCGCCCAAGAAAATCGCACAGGGCCTGGTAGATCTGCGCCGTGCCGCGCTGGCGACCGTCAAGGCTGTAGCCGGCAATGTGCGGGGTGGCGATCACGCAGAGGTCGGCCAGGTCCACGTCCACCGTCGGCTCCTGCTCCCAGACATCAAGCACCGCCTGGAGGTCTTCGCGCTCCAACAGCACCTCGCGCAACGCCGAGTTATCGATGACCGGGCCGCGCGCGGCGTTGATCAGCCAGGTGCCAGGCTTCAGGCTGTTCAAGCGATGCTCATCAAAAAGGTGCCAAGTCACGTGCTCACCCGTGCGAGCCAATGGCGTGTGCAGGCTGATGACGTCGCATTCCTCGATGATCTGCTCCAGGCTCACGTAGTCGCCGCCTTCGGCAGCGTGGCGAGGCGGGTCGCAGACTTTCACAGCCCAGCCCAGGCCCTTGAGCACCTCGATCAACCGCCCACCTACCTGCCCCGCGCCGACCACGCCAAACGTGCGCTGCGCAAGATCCGCGCCTTCGATCTCAGCCAGGGCCATAAGGCTGCCCAGTACGTAATCCACCACGCCACGGGCATTGCAGCCAGGCGCGCTGGCCCAGCGGATGCCGGCCTCGGCAAAATAATCCAGGTCCAGGTGATCAGTGCCAATGGTGCAAGTGCCGACGAAGCGCACCTTGCTGCCTTCCAGCAGGGCTCGATTGACCTGGCTGACCGACCGTACCAACAGCACATCGGCCTGCTCTACCAATGCCCGGTCAATGCCCCGCCCCGGCACCCGGCGGATCTCACCGAAACCTTGGAAAAATGCATCGAGCAGGGGAATGTTTTCGTCGGCGACGATCAGCATGGCAGAGCTCCTTTGGCGGGACGGGCAGTGTAGGCGTTCCTCGCCTCGATGAGCCAGCCCATTACTTCAGTGAACCCGTTTGTGGCGAGGAAGCTTGCTCCCGCTGGCCTGCGAAGCGGGCCCAAAAGGCAGGCGACTGCTGCGCAGTCGAGCGGGAGCAAGCGCCCTCGCCCCAACAGCATTCGTACGACTAAGCGAGCGATTACAAATCCACAACACAGGTTTTTTCCTGACCACTGCGTCAAGGCGTAGAATCCGCCGCCTTGCGTTTATCTTTTTCGGATGCTTGCCTCGTGAATCCTGCAATCGACACTCCTTCCGTCCTCTCTCGCCCCGCCCGGGTTCGCCTGGAGCTCAAGACGCTGCTCGCCCTCGCCTTGCCGATCATGGTGGCGCAATTGGCGACCACTGCCATGGGTTTTGTCGATGCGGTGATGGCCGGGCGGGTCGGCCCGCGGGACCTCGCCGCAGTGGCGCTGGGTAATTCGATCTGGGTGCCGGTATTCCTGTTGATGACCGGCACGCTGCTGGCCACTACGCCAAAAGTTGCCCAGCGTTTCGGGGCCGGCACGTTCGAACAGATTGGCCCCTTGGTGCGCCAGGCATTGTGGTTGGCCCTCGCGGTGGGGCTGGCCGCGACATTGGCGCTGTTCAGCGCCGAGCCGATCCTGCATGTGATGCACGTCGATCCCGAATTGATCGGCCCTTGCATGGAATACCTGCGGGGTATAGGCACCGGGCTCCCGGCAGTGGCGCTCTATTACGTGCTGCGCTGTTTCAGCGACGGCCTGGGGCGCACGCGACCGGCCATGGTGCTGGGGCTGTGCGGACTGGCGCTGAACATTCCGCTCAATTACATCTTCATCTACGGGCACCTGGGCGTCCCGGCCATGGGCGGGGTTGGCTGCGGCTGGGCCACCGCCATCGTGATGTGGTTCATGGCAGCGGGCATGGCGATCTGGACGTATCGGGCCCCAATCTATCAATCGAGCCGTCTGTTCGCCCGTTTCGACTGGCCGCAATGGTCGATGATCAAGCGCCTGCTGGGCATTGGCCTGCCGATTGGCATCGCGGTGTTTGCCGAGTCGAGCATCTTTGCGGTGATCGCCCTGCTGATCGGCAGCCTCGGCGCCACGGTGGTGGCCGGGCACCAGATCGCGCTGAACTTCAGCTCGCTGGTGTTCATGATCCCCTACTCCCTGGGCATGGCCGTGACGGTACGGGTAGGCCAGGCGCTGGGGCGTGGCCAGCCTCGAGAGGCGCGCTTCGCCGCGGGCGTCGGCATGGGCACGGCCCTGGCGTACGCGTGCCTGTCAGCGAGCGTGATGTTCGCGCTGCGCGGCCCCATCGCAGCGATCTACACAGCCGATCCGCGGGTGATCGAGGTCGCATCGATGCTGATCGTCTACGCGGCGCTGTTCCAGTTTTCCGATGCGATCCAGGTCACGGCGGCCGGCGCATTGCGCGGCTACCAGGACACCCGGGTGACGATGATCCTGACGCTCTTCGCTTACTGGGGCATCGGCTTGCCGGTGGGTTACGCCCTGGGCCTGACCGACAGGCTCGGCACCGCCAGTGGCCCAAGCGGATTATGGCAAGGCTTGATCGTGGGGTTGAGCTGCGCGGCGCTGATGCTGTCGATTCGCCTGGCACGCAGCGCGCGAGGGCAGATCCGCATCAGCCGTGCGACGGGTTAGGCGAGTTTCTTGCGGATCCAGTAGAGGTAGGTGCCGGCGTTCTCTTGCTGGGCCACCAGCTCATGGTCCAGAAACACGCAGAACTTAGGGATGTCGCGGCGAGTCGAGGGGTCGGTGGCGATGACTTTGAGCAGGCCACCTGGGGCCAGGTCGCGGATATGCTGGTGCAACATCATTACCGGTTCCGGGCAATTCAGACCAGTGGCATCCAGCGTGCCGTCGATTGGCGTGTCGTTCATTTCACTCATGATCTACTCCTGAAACTGGCGGGCATTGTCGCGCAATGTCGGCGTTCGGTCACCCCTGGTTCAACACTGCACCCTGTGGGAGCGAGCTTGCTCGCGATGGCGCCAGCACATCCAATATCGATGCAAACTGACCCACCGCTATCGCGAGCAAGCTCGCTCCCACAAGGGCTTCATTGGCTTTCGAGGACTAACGGGACTTCGTTTTTTTGGTGTCCAACCGCCGCAGATGACACGTCACCTCCTCTCGGTCGTGGTACAGCTGCTTGCAGCCGATCTCGACCTGGATGCCCCGGGCCTTGAAACCCTCGGCGATGCGTTCGAGCAGGCGTTTCACCTCGGCGTAACGCTGTTTCATCGGCAACTTGAGGTTGACCACGGCCTCGCGGCAATGGCCCTCGCCGATCCACTCTTCCAGCATCGCCGCGTTGCGCGCCGGTTTCTCGACGATGTCGCAGACCATCCAGTCCACCGGCTGCCTGGGCTTGAACGTGAATCCGTCTGCCATCAAGTGCTGCACCAGGCCGGTGTCCATCAGGCTTTCGGCCATTGGGCCATTGTCGATGGCCGTCACCAGCATGCCACGGTTGACCAATTGCCACGTCCAGCCACCCGGCGCCGCACCGAGGTCCACACCGGTCATGTCGCTGTGCAGGCGTTCGTCCCACTGGTCCCGAGGAATGAAATGGTGCCAGGCCTCCTCGAGCTTGAGTGTGGAGCGGCTCGGCGCGTCCCGGGGGAACTTCAGGCGCGGGATACCCATCGGCCACATCGCTGAGTTATCCGCCTCAGCCAGGCCAAGGAAGACTTCACGACCGCTCTTGAAGGTCAACAGCAGGCGCGGCTTGCGCGGGTCGTCCAGCAGTTTCCCTGCCCCGCCCAAGGCCTTGCGCAGCGGGCCTTCGAACTTCTTGCAGAAGTTCGACAGTTCCTTGCCGTCGTTCGTGTCAACTACCTCCAGCCACAGGCTGCCACACGTTGGGAAGGCCGTCATGTGGGACAGAATGACGCTGATTCGGTCGGTCTCAGGCAATTCGATGAACGTGCCACGCGCCCACTGCCGAGGAAAAATCAGATCGGCGAAACGTTGCCCGCGCATCAACCGCTCGGCGCCGTCCTCTTCGGTACAGACAAATTCGGCGCAGGCGCTGGCCGGCTTGGCCTTGGCGTACCCGGCGACGTTGAGCCGGGCCGCGTGTTCGGCGATCTCGGAACAGACCTCGCCTTCGAAGCCCGGCCGGCAGTGCATGAAAAGCGTGTTCATTGAAACTCCGTAGCAAAGCCTGTCACGAAAACCGGCGCATGATAGCGGAGTTCGGAACCGCGAACCTTGCTATACAGTCCAGTGATTAGTCATACGTTCAAAACAGGGCTAGGTTAAAGGCTCTGTCCGTTCCGTCAGTCCGTAGCCGTGCGGACTCAAAGGAGTGATTTCAATGCCGTCCATCGATAGCCTGAAAACCCTTAAAACATTGCAAGTCGACGCCAGGACCTACCATTATTTCAGCCTGCCGGACGCAGCGCGAAGCCTGGGCGACCTGGACAAGTTGCCGATGTCCCTCAAGGTTCTGCTGGAAAACCTGTTGCGCTGGGAAGATGACAAAACCGTCACCGGCACCGACCTCAAGGCGCTGGCCGGCTGGCTCAAAGAGCGCCGTTCCGACCGCGAGATTCAATACCGCCCGGCCCGGGTGCTGATGCAGGACTTCACCGGCGTCCCCGCCGTGGTCGACCTGGCGGCCATGCGCGCAGCGGTGGAAAAGGCCGGCGGCGATCCGCAGAGGATCAATCCGCTGTCACCGGTCGACCTGGTCATCGACCACTCGGTGATGGTGGACAAGTTCGCCAGCCAACAGGCCTTCGAGCAGAACGTCGACATCGAGATGCAGCGCAACGGCGAACGCTACGCCTTCCTGCGTTGGGGCCAGAGCGCGTTCGACAATTTCAGCGTGGTGCCACCGGGCACCGGCATCTGCCACCAGGTCAACCTCGAATACCTGGGCCGTACCGTATGGACCAAAGAGGAAGACGGTCGTCTCTACGCCTTCCCCGACACCCTGGTCGGCACCGACTCCCACACCACCATGATCAATGGCCTGGGCGTGCTCGGCTGGGGCGTCGGCGGTATCGAAGCGGAAGCGGCGATGCTCGGCCAACCGGTATCGATGCTGATTCCGGAAGTCATCGGCTTCAAACTCGTCGGCAAACTGCGCGAAGGCATCACCGCCACCGACCTGGTGCTGACCGTCACGCAGATGCTGCGCAAGAAGGGCGTGGTGGGCAAATTCGTCGAGTACTATGGCGACGGTCTAGCCGACCTGCCATTGGCCGATCGCGCCACCATCGCCAACATGGCCCCGGAGTACGGCGCCACCTGCGGCTTCTTCCCCGTGGACGATGTGACGTTGGACTACCTGCGCCTGTCCGGCCGTCCGACGGAAACCGTGAAACTGGTGGAAGCCTACTGCAAGGCCCAGGGACTGTGGCGGTTGCCAGGGCAGGAACCGGTTTTCACCGACACGCTGGAATTGGATATGGGCAGTGTCGAAGCCAGCCTCGCCGGCCCCAAGCGTCCCCAGGACCGGGTGTCGCTGCCGAATGTCGGCCAGGCCTTCAGCGACTTCCTGGGCCTTCAGATAAAGCCCACCAGCAAAGAAGAAGGTCGCCTCGAAAGCGAAGGCGGCGGCGGTGTCGCGGTGGGCAACGCCGACCAGGTGGGCGAAGCGGAATATGAATTCGAAGGCCAGACCCACCGCCTGAAGAACGGCGCCGTGGTCATCGCGGCGATTACGTCCTGTACCAACACCTCCAACCCCAGCGTGATGATGGCCGCCGGATTGCTTGCGAAAAAAGCCGTGGAAAAAGGCCTGGCCCGCAAGCCTTGGGTGAAGAGTTCACTGGCACCGGGCTCGAAGGTGGTGACCGACTACTACAAGGCCGCCGGCCTGACCGAATACCTCGACAAACTCGGTTTCGACCTGGTGGGCTATGGTTGCACGACGTGTATCGGCAATTCAGGCCCGCTGCCCGATCCGATTGAAAAAGCCATCCAGAAAGCCGACCTGTCCGTGGCGTCCGTGCTGTCGGGTAACCGCAACTTCGAGGGACGGGTGCATCCTTTGGTGAAAACCAACTGGCTGGCCTCACCGCCACTGGTGGTCGCCTATGCCCTGGCCGGCACCGTGCGCATCGACATCAGCAGCGAACCGCTGGGCAACGACCGCGAAGGCAATCCGGTGTACCTGCGGGACATCTGGCCGAGCAGCAAGGAAGTGGCCGACGCGGTGGCTCAAGTGGACACAAGCATGTTCCACAAGGAATATGCCGCCGTGTTTGCCGGCGACGAGCAATGGCAAGCGATCGAGGTTCCACAAGCCGCGACCTACGTCTGGCAATCGGACTCCACGTACATCCAGCATCCACCGTTCTTCGACGATATTGGCGGGCCTCCACCCGTGGTCAAAAACGTGGAGGGTGCGCGGGTCCTCGCTCTGCTGGGAGACTCGGTGACCACGGACCACATCTCCCCCGCCGGCAACATCAAGGCGGACAGCCCGGCCGGTCGCTACCTGCGCGAACAGGGCGTCGAGCCACGGGACTTCAACTCCTACGGTTCGCGACGGGGCAATCACCAGGTCATGATGCGAGGCACCTTCGCCAACATCCGCATCCGCAACGAAATGCTCGGCGGCGAGGAAGGCGGCAATACGATCTATATCCCCAACGGCGAACGCATGTCGATCTACGATGCCGCGATGTTGTACCAGGCCACCGGCACGCCATTGGTGGTGATCGCGGGTCAGGAATACGGCACGGGGTCAAGTCGAGACTGGGCGGCCAAGGGTACGAACCTGCTGGGAGTCAAGGCCGTTATCGCCGAAAGCTTCGAGCGTATCCACCGCTCCAACCTGGTGGGCATGGGCGTGCTGCCGTTGCAATTCAAGCTCGATCAGAATCGCAAGAGCCTGAACCTCACCGGCAGGGAAACTTTGGACATCCTCGGTTTGAGCGACACCGAGCTGACGCCACGCATGAACCTGCCCGTGGTCATTACCCGCGAAGACGGTAGCCAGGAACGGATTGAAGTGTTGTGCCGGATCGACACCTTGAATGAAGTGGAATATTTCAAGGCCGGTGGCATCCTGCACTTTGTCCTACGGCAATTGATTGCAGGATAAAAAGAAGCGTCCTACGAAAACACCGCCTCAGATAGGCGGTGTTTTTGTATGGGCCTGCCTATAATCCCCGCCGGCTCTGCGAGCTTCGCCCGTTTTCCAGCCCCAAGGATTCGACATGCCCGCCCTACCCTGGCCCTACCTGGCCCTTCTCTCGATCGGCTATGGCTTCGCCCTGGTCTATGGCCACCTGGCCTGGACAGCGGCTATTTCGGTCGCGCTGCTGCTGTTCGCCGGGTATGCCGTTCGCCAGCGGCAGACGCCGGTCGGGCAGTTCCTCGGGCATTGCCTGTTCGCGGTGCTCGCGGTCGCGCTGGCCCTGCACTGGATGCCAGGCTTCTTCAACGGCAGGGCCATCGCGGCACAACGTTTTACCGATGATGCCGTGCGATTCGCCATGTACCTGAACCAGGACAAGCCACTGATCGGCTTCTGGTTGCTGTTGTTCTGCCCATGGATCATCGGGCGGCGCCCGTTTCGCTTGTCTGTCTATGCCACGGCCCTGGGCATGTGCATCAGTACGATCCTGGCCCTGGGCGGGGCCATGCTGCTGGGCATGATCAATTGGGCGCCTAAATGGCCAGACTCGGCCTGGCTGTGGGTCCTGAATAATCTTCTTCTGGTGACGTTGGTGGAGGAAGCGCTGTTTCGTGGCTATATCCAGGGAGGCCTGAGCCGGCGCTTTCAACACTTGCGCCATGGCGACAACCTCGCGTTACTGCTGGCCTCGCTGGTGTTCGGCCTGGTGCATGCCGGCGCCGGTTGGGAATGGGTGCTGCTGTCGGGGCTGGCCGGGATCGGTTACGGCCTGGCCTATCGATTGGGTGGCCTGGGTGCAGCGATAGCCACGCATTTTGGCCTCAACCTGCTTCACTTCACCCTGTTTACCTACCCGATGCTGGCGTGACACCGCCGGGAAGAATTATTTCAACAAAAAGCTGACGGTGCCGACAACCTTTCAAAGCCTTGCGGACTACCACACCATGCGTAACAACCAGCCTATTACACAACGCGAAAGGACCTTCCCGGCCCAGCAACGACTTATTTCCACCACCAACGCCAAGGGTGTGATTACCTACTGCAACGATGCTTTCATCGACATCAGTGGTTTTACAAAGGAACAATTGATCCATTCGCCGCACAACCTGGTGCGCCATCCCGACGTTCCGTCAGCCGTGTTCACCCACATGTGGAACACGTTGAAACAAGGCTTGCCATGGATGGGCATCGTCAAGAATCGCTGCCAGAACGGTGATCACTACTGGGTCAACGCCTACGTCACGCCCGTGTTCGAAGGCAATCAGGTCGTAGGCTATGAATCGGTACGGGTCAAACCCACCGCTGAGCAGATTACCCGAGCCGAAGCCCTTTATAAGCGCCTCAACCAAGGCAAATCCGCAGTGCCGGGCAGCGATAAATGGCTGCCGATGCTGCAGGACTGGCTGCCGTTCATCCTGGTCAGCCAGTTGAGTTTCGTTGTCGGCGCTTTTTTCACCTCTTCTTGGGGGTTTGCCCTCGCCGGCCTGCTGTCGGTGCCGTTGGGACTGCTGGGCCTGCAGTGGCAGCAACGCGGTATCAAGCGCCTGCTGCGCCTGGCCGAACAAACCACCTCGGACCCGTTGATCGCACGGATGTTCACCGATAGCCGCGGCGTCCAGGCACGCCTGGAGATGTCGATCCTGAGCCAGGAAGCCCGCCTCAAAACCTGCCTGACCCGCCTGCAGGACACTGCCGAGCACCTGAACGGCCAGGCGCGCCAATCCAGCGCGTTGGCCCACGACAGCTCCAGCGGCCTGGAGCGCCAGCGGGTGGAAACCGAACAAGTGGCCACCGCCATCAACCAGATGGCCGCGACCACCCAGGAAGTCGCCAGCCACGTGCAGCGCACCGCCGACGCCACCCAAGAGGCCAATCGCCTGACGGGACGCGGTCGCGACATTGCAGGCGAAACCCGCGAGGCCATCGAGCGACTGTCGGTCGTCGTGGGCGAGACCGGGCAGACCGTGACCCAGTTGGCCAAGGACAGCGATGAAATCGGTGGCGTGGTTGACGTGATCAAGGGCATCGCCGACCAGACCAACCTGCTGGCCCTCAACGCCGCCATCGAAGCGGCCCGCGCCGGCGAGATGGGACGCGGGTTTGCCGTCGTCGCCGATGAAGTGCGGCAATTGGCCCAACGCACCAGCGAGTCCACTGGGCAGATCCATGCCTTGATCGCCAAACTGCAACAGACCGCCACCAACGCCGTGCAGACCATGGACGCCGGTCATCGCCAGGCTGAAGAAGGCGTTGCGCGGGTCATGGAAGCCGACCAGGCACTGGCGGGGATCAGCGAAGCGGTGGCACACATCACCGACATGACCACTCAGATCGCCGCCGCGACCGAGGAACAAAGTTCGGTGGCCGAGGAAATCAGCCGCAACATCAGTAACATCTCGGAACTGGCTGACCAGACCTCCGGGCAGGCCCACAGCTCGGCGCTGCTGAGCGAAGAACTGACCCGCACGGCCAACACGCAGTATTCGTTGGTGGAGCGGTTTAACCGCTGAGTTCAATTGGCGAACCAAAGGCCCGGGCAGCGAAAGCTTCCGGGTTTTTGTCGTCTGGCAGGCCGCTATCGCGAGCAAGCTCGCTCCCACAGGGGGTGTGGGTCGTTCATTCAAATGCATTCCAATGTGGGAGCGAGCTTGCTCGCGATGAGGCCATGACTGGCAGCATCAGTCTTGAGACACAAACCCGGCCACCGCCTGCGCCGCCGCCTGCAGATGCTGCTCATGACTAAACCCCGACGCCTTCAACGGTTTCAGATCATGATCCGCCGCCACCAGCCACATGACCTCGATGCCCGGTGACAACGTGTAGCCCTGCACCGCCTCCCGATTGCCCAACGCATCCCGCTCACCCTGGACGATCAAGGTTCGGGTCTTCAACGTTGCCAAGTGCTCGACCCGCGGTTTCTCCGGTTTGCCTACCGCGTAGAAGGGATAGCCCAGGCACACCAGCGCATCGGCGCCCAGCTCATCAGCCACCAAACTAGCCATCCGCCCGCCCATGGACTTGCCGCCAATGGCCAGCTGCCCAGCGACATAAGGCCGCACGGTGGCGTACACCTCTCGCCAGCATTCCAGCAGCTTTGGCGCAGGGTTCGGTGGACGCTTGCCGCCGTCCACGCGCCGCTGGGCCATGTAGGGAAACTCGAAGCGCAACACATTGACGCCCTGTGCACCTAGGCGGCTGGCCATTTGCGCCATGAAACCGCTGTCCATCGGTGCGCCGGCGCCATGGGCCAGGATCAGGGTCGGCGACTCGGCGCCGGCACCTGGATTGGCGGCCGTCCACAACCAACCATGTTCCGCCACGCATCGCGCCCATTGATCCCCGTCAATACTGGCCTTGTGCTGTTTGTCCATGCTTGCCTCGCTTTTAGTCTGCCTATAACTCCAGGCGAAGAACGCCGCACTGCCTTGCGCAGGCACTCACTTCGACTGAACCGTGGATGGGGAACCATGAACACTTCTATCAGTACCGCCTACAACTACAAGGTGGTCCGCCAATTCGCCATTATGACGGTGGTGTGGGGCATCGTCGGCATGGGACTCGGGGTTTTTCTCGCGGCCCAGTTGGTCTGGCCGCAGCTCAACTTCGATTTGCCTTGGACCAGCTTCGGCCGCCTGCGCCCGTTGCACACCAATGCGGTGATCTTTGCCTTCGGCGGTTGCGCGTTGTTTGCGAGTTCGTTTTATTCAGTGCAGCGCACCTGCCAGACAACGTTGTTCGCGCCGAAAATCGCCGCATTCTGCTTTTGGGGCTGGCAGCTTGTGATCCTGCTGGCGGCCATCAGCCTGCCGCTGGGCTACACCAGTTCCAAGGAATACGCCGAATTGGAATGGCCGATCGACATTCTGATCACCATCGTCTGGGTCGCCTACGCCATCGTGTTCTTCGGCACCGTGGCCAAGCGTAGGACCAAGCACATCTACGTCGGTAACTGGTTCTTCGGCGGGTTCATCCTGACCGTGGCGATCCTGCACATCGTCAACAACCTGGAATTGCCGGTGAGCCTGACCAAATCCTACTCGGTGTATGCCGGGGCCACCGATGCGATGGTGCAATGGTGGTACGGCCACAACGCCGTAGGCTTTTTCCTCACCGCAGGCTTCCTGGGGATGATGTATTACTTCGTGCCGAAACAGGCCGAGCGCCCGGTGTATTCGTATCGTCTGTCCATTGTCCACTTCTGGGCGCTAATCACGCTGTATATCTGGGCCGGCCCGCACCACCTGCACTACACCGCGCTGCCGGATTGGGCGCAATCGCTGGGGATGGTGATGTCGCTGATCCTGCTGGCGCCAAGCTGGGGCGGCATGATCAACGGCATGATGACCCTCTCGGGCGCCTGGCATAAATTGCGCAGCGACCCGATCCTGCGCTTTCTGGTGGTGTCCCTGGCGTTCTACGGTATGTCGACCTTCGAAGGGCCGATGATGGCGATCAAGACCGTCAACGCCCTCTCCCACTACACCGACTGGACCATCGGCCACGTACACGCCGGCGCACTGGGCTGGGTGGCGATGATTTCCATCGGCGCGCTGTACCACATGATCCCCAAAGTCTTCGGCCGCACGCAGATGCACAGTATCGGCCTGATCAACGCGCACTTCTGGCTCGCAACCATCGGCACCGTTTTGTACATCGCCTCGATGTGGGTCAACGGCATTGCCCAGGGCCTGATGTGGCGTGCGGTGAACGAAGACGGCACGCTCACCTACTCCTTCGTCGAAACCCTGGTGGCCAGCCACCCAGGCTTCATCGTGCGGCTGGTAGGCGGGGCGATCTTCCTCAGCGGCATGTTGCTGATGGCCTACAACACCTGGCGCACCGTGCGGGCCTCTCAGCCTGCCGAAGCCACCGTTGCCGCGCAGATGGCTTGAGGAGTCCGCGATGAAACACGAAACAATCGAAAAAAACGTCGGCCTGCTGATGCTGCTGATGGTCCTGGCCGTGAGTATCGGGGGCTTGACCCAGATCGTGCCGCTGTTCTTCCAGGACGTGACCAATAAACCGGTGGACGGCATGAAACCCTACACCGCCCTGCAGTTGGAAGGCCGCGACATTTACATCCGCGAAGGCTGCGTCGGCTGCCACTCGCAGATGATTCGTCCGTTTCGCGCCGAGACCGAGCGCTACGGCCACTACTCGGTGGCCGGCGAAAGCGTCTGGGATCACCCGTTCCTTTGGGGCTCCAAGCGCACTGGCCCGGACCTGGCCCGGGTCGGCGCGCGTTACTCCGATGATTGGCATCGCGCGCACTTGTACAACCCGCGCAACGTCGTGCCCGAATCGAAAATGCCGGCCTACCCGTGGCTCGTCACCCAAGCCGTCGACAGCAGCCACACCGAAGGCAAGCTGCGCGCCATGCGCACCCTCGGCGTGCCGTACACCGACGATGACATCGCAGGCGCGACGGCCACGCTCAAGGGCAAGACCGAAATGGATGCGCTGGTGGCCTACCTGCAAGTGCTTGGCACTGCCATCAAGAGCAAGAGGTGAGCCATGGTGCTTGAAATGAGTACTGGAATGATCCGCGGCCTGGGCACCGTCGTGGTGTTCATCGCTTTCATCGGCCTGGTCCTGTGGGTGTTCAGCAGCAAGCGCGGCCCGGAATTCGCCCAGGCACGCCTGCTGCCGTTTGCCGATGAGCCGCCCGCCGACCTCATCCCCCAAGACCCTGAACCAAGGAGTACCCGGTCATGACCACTTTCTGGAGTACGTGGATCTGCGTACTGACCCTCGGCAGCCTCATCGGCCTGACCTGGCTGCTGATCGGCACCCGCAAGGGCGAGACCAAGGGCAGCGTCGACCAGACCATGGGCCACAGCTTCGACGGCATCGAGGAATACGACAACCCGCTGCCGCAATGGTGGTTCCTGTTGTTCGCCGGCACCTTGGTGTTTTCCGTTGGCTACCTGATTCTCTATCCGGGCCTGGGCAACTGGAAAGGCATCCTGCCCGGCTACGACAACGGCTGGACCGGCGCCCATGAATGGGAAAAGGAAATGGCCCGTTTGGATGCCAAGTTCGGTCCGATCTTCGCCAAGTTCGCTTCCATGCCGATCGAAGAAGTCGCCAAGGATCCGCAAGCCTTGAAAATGGGCAGCCGCTTGTTCGCTTCCAACTGCTCGGTCTGCCATGGCTCGGACGCCAAGGGCGCCTTCGGCTTCCCGAACCTTGCCGACAGCAACTGGCGCTGGGGCGGCAATGCCGAAACCATCAAGGCGACCATCATGGGCGGCCGCATGGCAGCGATGCCGGCCTGGGGCGACGTGTTGGGAGATGCCGGGGTCAGGAACGTCGCCGCGTATGTGCGACACGATCTGGCAGGCCTGCCGCTACCGGCGGACAGCGGTGCCGATCTGCAAGCCGGCCAGCAAGCATTCAGCACCACCTGCGTCGCCTGCCACGGCGCCAACGGCCAGGGCACCGAAGCCATGGGCGCGCCGAACCTGACGCAACCGGCCGGCTTCATCTACGGCACCAGCCTGGCCCAATTGCAGCAGACCATTCGCCATGGTCGCCAAGGCCATATGCCTGCGCAGAATGAACTGCTTGGCAATGATAAGGTGCAACTGCTCGCGGCTTACGTCTACAGCCTGTCCCAGGGTGCCGGCACCGAGCGCCTGCAAGCGGAACACAAAAGCGAATAAATCCTGACCACACGAACAGCCGCGTTCATCTGGATGCGGCCGTTCCGTGCCCCTGCGCGACTCATTGTCGCACCCTGCCTTAGTCTTTCTTTCGGTTCCATGGAATCAGGTCTAAGCTTGCCTTTGCGTGTGCTGGCGACTGCCGGTTTCAGGTCGATCCGACCCGATGCGTTCGACAATCGTTCGACAAAAAGGCCGCAAAGGCAGGTGAATACCGGCTGTTGCGACAGTTGCCTGTCACCCCCCGAACGCCGTGTTTGAACACACCCCGTTACAACCGACCTGACCCCCTCGCCTCCTTCCTTTGTCGCGACATTTTGCCGAGGGCCAATTTTGTCCCTACACCGAACATGGAAAGGCCGCAGAATCAGCTTTGGAAAGCATTGACCCCGGTCATGGCGCGTTGCAATGACCCCCCGCTTTCTCCATACTTGCGACCGATTTTTATCCTAATAAAACACCCAAACCGTGGAACCTTAGAATGAGCACAGCAATCAGTCCGACTGCTTATAACTATAAGGTAGTCCGCCAGTTCGCCATCATGACGGTGGTCTGGGGGATCCTTGGCATGGGGCTCGGTGTCTTCATCGCCTCGCAACTGGTCTGGCCGGAGTTGAACTTCGATCTGCCATGGACGACATTTGGACGCCTGCGCCCGCTGCACACCAACCTGGTGATCTTCGCCTTCGGTGGTTGTGCGTTGTTTGCCACTTCTTATTACGTCGTGCAGCGAACCTGCCAAACGCGACTGATTTCCGACAGCCTCGCCGCCTTCACCTTCTGGGGTTGGCAAGCGGTGATCGTTGGCGCGATCGTGACCTTGCCAATGGGTTTCACCACCACCAAGGAATACGCGGAACTGGAATGGCCCCTGGCTATCCTGCTGGCCATCGTCTGGGTGACCTACGGTTTGGTGTTCTTCGGCACCATCGTCAAGCGCAAGACCAAGCACATCTATGTCGGCAACTGGTTCTACGGCGCGTTCATCGTCGTGACCGCCATGTTGCACATCGTCAACCACGCGTCCCTGCCGGTCAGCTTCTTCAAGTCTTACTCGGCCTATTCGGGCGCCACCGACGCGATGATCCAATGGTGGTACGGCCACAACGCCGTGGGCTTCTTCCTGACCACCGGCTTTCTGGGGATGATGTACTACTTCGTGCCGAAACAGGCCGAGCGTCCGATCTACTCCTATCGTCTGTCCATCGTGCACTTCTGGGCGCTGATCACTCTGTACATCTGGGCCGGCCCTCACCACCTGCACTACACCGCGCTGCCGGACTGGGCGCAGTCCCTGGGCATGGCGATGTCGATCATCCTGCTGGCGCCAAGCTGGGGCGGCATGATCAACGGCATGATGACCCTCTCGGGCGCCTGGCATAAGCTGCGCACCGACCCGATCCTGCGGTTCCTGGTGGTGTCTTTGGCGTTCTACGGCATGTCGACCTTCGAAGGCCCGATGATGGCCATCAAGACCGTCAACTCCTTGAGCCACTACACCGACTGGACCATCGGCCACGTACACGCCGGCGCCCTCGGCTGGGTAGCGATGATTTCCATCGGCGCCATCTACCACATGATCCCGAAACTGTTCGGTCGCGCGCAGATGCACAGCACTGGCCTGATCAACGCGCACTTCTGGCTCGCGACCATCGGCACCGTGCTGTACATCGCCTCGATGTGGGTCAACGGCATTACCCAAGGCCTGATGTGGCGTGCGATCAACGATGACGGCACCCTGACCTACTCGTTCGTCGAAGCGCTGCAAGCCAGCCACCCGGGCTTTATTGTCCGTGCCCTGGGCGGCGCGTTCTTCGCCAGCGGCATGCTGCTGATGGCTTACAACGTATTGCGCACCGTTCGTGCCTCTGACCCGGCTGAAGCTGAAGCCGCTGCCAAGATCGCCGTTGTTGGAGCTCACTGATGAAGCACGAAGCAGTAGAGAAGAATATCGGCCTGCTGGCCTTCTTCATGGTTATCGCCGTCAGCATCGGCGGCCTGACCCAGATCGTCCCACTGTTCTTCCAGGACGTGACCAACAAGCCGGTCGAAGGCATGAAGCCGCGCACCGCCCTTGAACTCGAAGGCCGCGACGTCTACATCGCCAACGGTTGTGTCGGCTGCCATTCGCAGATGATCCGTCCGTTCCGCGCCGAGACCGAACGCTACGGCCACTACTCGGTCGCCGGTGAAAGCGTCTGGGACCACCCGTTCCTGTGGGGTTCCAAGCGTACCGGTCCGGACCTGGCCCGCGTGGGCGGCCGCTACTCCGACGACTGGCAGCGTGCGCACTTGTACAACCCGCGCAACGTCGTGCCTGAGTCGAAAATGCCGGCTTACCCGTTCCTCGTAGAAAACAAGCTCGACGGCAAAGACACCGCCAAGAAAATGGAAGTCCTGCGCTCCCTGGGCGTTCCCTACACCGACGAAGACATCGCCGGCGCCAGGGATGCCGTGAAGGGCAAGACTGAAATGGACGCGCTGGTGGCCTATCTGCAAGGCCTGGGCACCATCATCAAAAGCAAACGGTGATCTGGATGGATATCGGGATGATTCGTGGCCTGGGCACCGTCGTCGTGATGGTGGCCTTCATCGGCCTGGCTCTGTGGGTGTTCAGCCCCAAGCGCAAGTCGGAGTTTGACGACGCGACCTTGCTGCCGTTCGCGGACGATCCCGAAGCCATCAAGCACGTCGAGCAAGCTTCTAGGAGTAACAAAGAATGACTACGTTCTGGAGTCTGTACGTCACAGTCCTCAGCCTGGGAACGATCTTCGCCCTGACCTGGCTGCTGCTGTCGACCCGTAAGGGCCAGCGCAGCGAAGCCACCGAGGAGACGGTCGGCCACTCCTTCGACGGGATCGAGGAGTACGACAACCCGCTGCCGAAGTGGTGGTTCATGCTGTTCGTGGGCACCATCATCTTCGCCCTCGGCTACCTGGTGCTCTACCCCGGCCTGGGTAACTGGAAGGGCCTGCTGCCAGGCTATAACTACCTGGACACCGAAAAGCAGACCCCTTTTGCCAACGGCCAGACCGGCTGGACTGGCGTGCATGAGTGGGAAAAGGAAATGGCCCGCTCGGATGCCAAGTTCGGTCCGATCTTCGCCAAGTTCGCCTCCATGCCGATTGAAGAAGTCGCCAAGGACCCGCAAGCCTTGAAGATGGGTGGCCGCCTGTTCGCTTCCAACTGCTCGGTCTGCCACGGTTCCGACGCCAAGGGTGCCTATGGCTTCCCCAACCTGACCGACGCCGACTGGCGCTGGGGCGGCGAGCCGGAAACCATCAAGACCACCATCATGGGCGGCCGTCACGCCGTCATGCCGGGCTGGGCTGCCGTGGTTGGCGAACAAGGCGTTGCCGACGTGGCTTCCTACGTCGTGACCGGCCTGCACGGTCGCAAACTGCCGGAAGGCGCCAAGGCGGATCCGGCCAATGGCCAGAAACTGTTCGCAGCCAACTGCGTGGCTTGCCACGGTCCGGCCGGCAAAGGCACGCCCGCCATGGGCGCACCTGACCTGACGCACCCGGCCGGCTTCATCTACGGTTCGAGCTTCGCCCAGCTGCAGCAGACCATCCGCTACGGTCGTCAAGGCCAGATGCCGGCCCAGGCCGACATGCAAGGCAATGACAAGGTCCACCTGTTGGCCGCCTACGTCTATAGCCTGTCACATGGCGAAAAGGCTCCGGCCGCTGACGCTCAGTAAAGCAACTTCCTGATACACGAAAGGCCCCGCCAATCCATTTGGCGGGGCCTTTTTTATCGGCCTTCGAAACATGTCGAGCCTGTTTCCCCTTGCCTGCACTTGGCGCCAGTAGTAACGTGCCTACATTCAGTTTCCATGGGGTACGCCACCATGTCCGTCACTACCATTTCCAGCCGCGAATTCAACCACGACACAAGTGGTGCCAAAAAAGCCGCCCGTGAAGGGCCGGTGATCATCACCGATCGTGGCAAGCCGGCCCATGTGCTGCTAAGCATTGAGGAGTACCAGAAACTGACCGGCATTGGCGCCAGTATTGTCGAGTTGCTGGTCATGCCCGACGCGTCGGATATCGACTTCGATCCCGAACGTGCCGTCATCACTCCCCGATCGGTCGACCTGTCCTGAATGTTTCTACTCGATACCAATGTCATCTCGGAGCTGCGCAAAACCCAAGCCGACAAGAACGTGCAGGCTTGGGCACGCAGCGTCCCCGCCCCCAGCCTCTACGTCTCGGCCATTACCGTGTTGGAGCTGGAAACCGGCGTCTTGCGCATCGAACGCAAGGACCCGGTGCAAGGCAGTCGCCTGCGCGCATGGCTGGACAACCACGTCATGCCCACGTTTGCCGGCAGGATTCTCGCCGTCGACCGCGCCGTTGCGCTTCGCTGCGCACGTCTTCACGCTCTCGACCGCAGCAATGAATGCGATGCTTTGATTGCCGCCACCGCGTTGGTTCACGGGCTGACCGTGGTGACCCGCAACGTGACGGATTTCCAGAGCAGCGGCGTGGCGTTGCTCAACCCTTGGTCAAGCTGATAACACAACGGACTCACCACTTAACGCCAGGGAGACAGGCGCAATGAAAGGCATCGAACCACCCAAGCATACAAGCGCCAGTTTGAGCATCGTCCATGTCTGACGCGCTCTGGGCTGCCCGCCTGGGCGACGCGCTGAACCACACTTCAATGATGGCCGACATTCTCGGCGGCGTGCTGGAGGTGGCGGCGAACATCGCGATCACTGCCGTGGCGACCGCCGCGGTGGTCGCCGCCACGGGCATTACCGTGGTCACTGGCGGCCTGGGCTGCTTCGTGCTCGGCCTGGTGGTGGGAACGGTGGTCGGCCTGGCCATGAGCAAGACCGGGGCCGATAAAGGCTTGAGCAATATATGCGAAGGCATCGGCAACGCCCTCTTTCCGCCCACGGTGCAGGCCAACATCCTCACCGGGTCCACCGACACCCTCACCAACAACATACCCGCCGCCCGCGCCGCCGGAGCGATTCAATCCCATGTCGCCCCGGCCGGCACCGAGCTCGAAGCCTCCGAGCCAGAAGAAGAACCCAGCTACCTGGACATGGCCGGGTCATTCTTCTCGCAGATGTGGCGTCCTACCGTCGCCACGCCCGCGCCGGGCGCCGTACCCAAGCCCGAAGACTTGGTCATCTGCACGAAGCACCCGCCGATGCCCCCGCAATTCATGGCCGAGGGCTCGGACAAGGTCACCATCAACGGCCAGCCCGCCGTGCGCAGCGGCGACCGCAGCACGTGCGACGCGACGGTGGTGTCGTCCGGGCTGATCTCACCGGACGTGACCATCGGCGGCGGTTCGGTGGTAGTGCGCGAGATCCGCAGCGGCAAGACCCCGGGCGTGGGGTTGGCGGTCACGGCGCTTTTGATGCTCAAGGGCGGCAAAGGCAAGTTCTTCAGCAAATTGCCCTGCATGTTGGTGGGCGGCGCGGTGTCCATGGCCGCCAGCAGTGCGGCGAACGCGGCTGCCAACGCCGCCCTGGGCTCGCCGAACCCGGTGCATGCCGCCACCGGCGCCAAGGTGCTGGGTGGTGATGAAGAGCTGGACTTCGTCTTGCCCGGCATCCTGCCGATAAACTGGCAGCGTTTCTACAACAGCCGCGACGAACGTCACGGCAGCCTGTTCGGAGCCGGGTGGAGCGTGAGCTATGAGGTAAAGGTCGAAATCCTCCCTCACCCCGACGGCGGCGAAACCCTGGTCTACACCGATGAACAGGCGCGCCCCATCGACATGGGCTCGATCCCATTGGGCGGCGCGGTGTTCAGCGCCGGCGAGGGTCTGGCCGTGCGCCGTCACGCGAACGGGCAATTGCTGATCGAAAGCGACGACGGCCTGTACCGTTTGTTCGAACCCACGCCGGTCAACCCGGCACACCTGCGCCTGAGCCAACTGGGTGACCGCAACGACAACCGTATCCACCTCGACTATGACGACGCCGGACGCCTGGTGCGGCTGCGCGACACCTTCGATCTGGTGCAGGTCGAGTTGATACGCGAAGGCGAACGCGTCAGCCGGATCGAACGTCTTTATCCTGATCAATCGCGGGAAGTGCTGGTCAGCTACGCCTACGACGCCGCATGCAACCTCGCCGAAGTACGCGACGCTGGCAACCAGATGCAACGGCGTTTCAGCTATGACGCCGGGCAGCGGATGGTCGAGCACCAATTGCCCACCGGCCTGCGCTGCTTCTATGAGTGGGCCTTGATCCAAAGCCAGGAATGGCGCGTGGTCCGGCACTGGACCGACGAGGGCGACGCCTACCAGTTCGACTATGACCTGCACGCCGGTATCACTCGCATCAGCGACAGCCTGCAACGCGTCAGCATTCGGCACTGGAACAGCCAGCACCAGATCATCCGGTTCAGCGACAACCTCGGCCAGACGTGGCTGTTCGAATGGAATGATGAACGTCAGTTGCTCAGCGCCACCGATCCACAAGGTGGCCTGTATCAGTTCAGCTATGACGATGCCGGCAATCTGATCAGCGAAACCGACCCGATGGGCCGCAGCGAATCCACCCTCTGGCTCGAACATTGGGCACTGCCGCTGGTGGACACCAACGCCGCCGGCCACAGCTGGAAATACCGCTACGATCAACGCGGCAATTGCACCGCGCAAACCGACCCGCGGGGCCACATCACCCACTATCGCTACGACGCCCACGGCCAGGTCGTGGAAATCATCGACGCCACCGGCAAAAACAAAAAGCTGCGCTGGAACCCGTTTGGGCAATTGGTTGAACACGTCGATTGCTCGGGTTATCCGACGCGTTTCAGTTATGACCAGCGAGGCTACCTGCAAACCATCACCGATGCCCTCGGCGAGCGCACCCAATTCAGCTACGACGCCCAAGGGCGCTTGCTCAGCAGCCAATTGCCGGACGGCCGCACCGAGCACTATCAGCGCGACACCGCAGGCCAACTCACCGGCTACACCGACCCGGCCGGGCACACCACGCTTTACCAGCACAACCGCCGCGGTCAGGTCCGCCAACGCACCGACGCCCAGGGCCGGCAAGTGCAGTTCGCCTACGACAGCTTCGGCCGGCTGCAAGCGCTGACCAATGAGAATGGCGAGAGCTACCGGTTTGCCTGGGATATCGCCAATCGGTTGAGCGAACAACAAGACCTGGATGGCAGCGCCAAGCGCTACGACTATGACCGCCTCGACAACGTCGCGGCAGTGACGGCGATGCCTGCACCGTACGGCACGGGCCTGGCGCTCATTCCCGAAATACCGCCGGCGCCCATCGTCCATCGCCTGGAACGCGATGCCGTGGGTCGGCTGATCGCCAAAGTCACCGACGATGGCCGCACTGAATACAGCTACGATCCGCTGGACCAACTCACCGCCGTCACCTTCACCGACCTGCAAGGCAACGCGCAAACCCTGAGCTTCGCCTACGACGCCCTCGGCCAGTTGCTCGCCGAAAACAGCGCCGCCGGCAGCCTGCAACACCACTACGACGAACTCGGCAACCTGATCCAGACCCAACTGCCCGATGGCCGCTGGGTCAACCGCCTGTACTACGGCAGCGGCCACCTGCACCAGATCAACCTCGACGGCCAGGTCATCAGCGACTTCGAACGCGACCGCCTGCACCGCGAAGTGCTACGCACCCAAGGCCAGATCAGCACCCGCAGCGAATACGACCGCAGCGGCCGCCTGCGCACGCGACAACGCCGCCACAGCAGCCAACCCTCGCTGCTACCGGCGGCGGTGCAAAAACACTTCGAGTACGACCCCGCCGACAACCTCATCGGCAAACTCGACCAGCAACCCGCCGCGCAACAGCGCCAGCTCCTGCACTACGACGCCACCGGTCGCATCATCGCCAGCCAGGACAGCCTGCACGGCCAGCGCGAAACCTTCACCTACGACGCCGCCGCCAACCTGCTGGACGGCCCGGCCCCCGGCGCCGGATTGGTGGTGCACAACAAACTGCTGACCTACCAGGACAAGCGCTACCGCTACGACGCCTTCGGCCGGATGATCGAAAAACGCAGCGCCAAACGTGGCGTGCAGCACTTTGCCTACGACGCCGAAAGCCGCTTGATCGAGGTGCGCAATGACAACGGCAGCGTGGTCAAAATGGCCTACGACCCGCTGGGCCGGCGCATCGCCAAGACCGAACACGACAACAAGGGATACCCGTTGGGCGAAACCTGCTTCACCTGGGATGGCATGCGCTTATTGCAGGAAAGTCGATACAACCAGACTAGCCTTTATCTTTATACGGATAACACCTACGAACCCCTTGCGCGGATAGATGGATACGGTGCGCATCAGAAAGTCCGTTATTACCACAACGACCTGAACGGCCTGCCCGAACAACTCACAGAAGTCGACGGACGAAGCGTCTGGCAAGCTCGCTTTGAGGTGTGGGGTAACCCTCTTCAGGAAATTCGTGAACCCTACTTCATTGAAGAGCAAAACCTGAGGTACCAAGGACAGTATCTCGATCGAGAAATTGGGCTGCACTACAACGTTCTCAGGTTTTACGATCCTGACGTGGGTCGCTTCACTACGCCCGATCCAATAGGCTTGGCTGGAGGCCTAAATTTCTATGCCTATGCGCCCAACCCTATCGGCTATGCAGACCCTCTAGGCCTTGCAGTCGACCCGCTGATAAAACTGAAAGACCGTGGGTACACCGGCGTCACGAAGACACCTGGTGGAGGTCTCGACTATTCTGAAAGTAACGCGCTTTACAACAAAAAATCCGGCGTGAACCCAGTCGTTAGGATTGAATACACTGGCGACTACGGGAAGGACTTCGAGGCCGCAAACAAGGCGGCCAAGTTGAGTCAAAAAACTACGCCATCCGGCCACGTATGGCACCACTTGGATGATTACGACCCGAAGACCAACACAGGCACGATGCAGCTCATCAAGCAAAACGCCCACAGCGGCATAAGCCATAACGGCGGTGTAGCTCAATACAAAGCAGCTACGGGCAAGGCCTACACCCACCCAGCTCGTTTCAAGAGCAGAACAAAAGGAGCATCCAAATGCGGCTGACCCTCGAAGAATCCGAACACGCCCTCTCTGTGCAAGAGTTGAATGAGTTCCAAGAAAAATTCAATGTGGAATTACCGACAGCCTTTAGGCAATTTTATCTAAAGCACAACGGCGGCGATTTGGCTGAGAGCAATAGCGAGAATGATTTTTTGCTGGGTGGATTCACTCCGATCAAATACGGACAAGCCCCTATCGAAACGGTCTATCGAGACTTGACGGACGACGTTCCGTCGTTAAAGCAAATGATCCCCTTTGCGTACGATCACGGTGGCAATTCCTTCCTCTTATCCGTTAAGGAGGCTGACTTCGGAAATATTTACCTGTACTTGATGGATGAAGAAGATCTGGCGTTCGTATGCGAATCATTTGAAGAATTCCTCGCTGAACTCACGGGTCAATAGAGCCATGCGTCATCGCTGGACAGGCTTAGTCTACACACGAGCCCGTGAAGCGATAGCCTCACGAGGCTCGCTCAGGTCTGCGCCATGAGTATGGAAATTCGCAAGCATCTGGAAGTGAAACTACTGGCGGCGCTGCAGCAAACAACGTCAGCCCACTTGGACCTGAAGGCCAGCAAAAACAAACTTGGCCTGCTCGCTGCCAAGGAAAAATTTGGGGAAATCTACGTTCAACACCTAACCAAGGCCGACGGCTATTACGCGGGGTTGGAGCTCTATACCTGCGAGGCCTTCAGCTTCTGCAAAGAGCAATCCCCGCCCTACGAGAGCCGCCTGCTGAATGCATCGTTTTTATCGAAGAGCTCCTTGTCGGAGCAAGCAAAACAATTCGGTGACGAGCCGGGCGGCATCATCAGGACCCCGTCCCCTCAAGCCATCAGCGCAACCGTCAAGAAAATAAGCGAACGGCTCGAGAAATTTTACCTGCCCAAGGCAGAGCACAGCGTTCTTGGCTCCCCCACATTAATCGATGACGTGTTGGCCGAGCCGGATAACTATGCGTTCCCATTCCTGACGATTGTCTTTGCAGCGAACAAAAATAATCTGAGCCTGGATTCGGATTTGCTCAAGAACGCTCTGGCCACTAAATCAATATTCGGAAACAAGCAGTTCGACTTGCCGCTTGCGAAAAACTACTAGGCGCAGGTTAAGCGCACATTCCCGTGGCGAGGGAGCTTGCCCTTGCTGGGCTGCACAGCAGCCCCAAAAAGGCAGGCGCATTCCTACAGAAAAAACGCTGCGCCACCGAACGAAAGCAAGCTCCCTCGCACCGAATCCAGGGCATTACGAAGGCTTGTTTATTCTCCCTGCGCAATGCTTCCGACAAGCTACGAATCCTTGCGCCATTGCCTACAACTACGCCAGAATCCGCCCGCTTGTGCGCCTTGCCCATGGGTTCTATCGTTTCCCTGCCACTGCCCATCAGTGGTCGGGCTTGGCGGCCCGGTACACGAAAGGCGCAACAGCCCCCAATATGATTGCAATGTCTCTGACATTTGGCACTCCTATGTTATGGCGGGTTGCGCAAGGATCCCTTCGGGGATGCCGGGTTCCTTTCGTGCCGGTCCGCCAACCTTGCGTAACCCGTCACCCCACCTGCTTGGCGGCAGACGGTGATGGTTCCTCTTACGAAAGGAGCTGCACCATGTTCAAAATTACACCGAATCCCCCCGAAACAGAGCGCATCTCTGCGTCCACTCAATCCAAAACGAAGAAACAAGACGAAGCAGAAAAGCGCGCCTTGGATTACTACCTGCTACCGAAACCGGAAAAGTCCGAAGATGCATCCAAACCGGACCTGCTCTTCATCGTGGCAAAAAACGCCGACAACGAATGCCTGCTCGCTAACCTCAGCGAAAACCTGGCATCCGCTGACGCGATGATCAGCAACCTAGCCTTCGACCTCGAAGGCCCCTGCCGCCACATCGCCCTCGGCATCCTGCAATTGATCGAACTGAGTTCAATGCTGGCCAGCCGTGTACTGGATAACGTCGACCCACGATAGCTGCTACACCACCTCCGTGGCGAGGGAGCTTGCTCCCGCTGGGTGGCGAAGCCGCCCCAAAACAGACCGGCGCATCCCTACAGACACACCGCATCAGCCGGTTTACGACGGCTGCGCCGCCGAGCGGGAGCAAGCTCCCTCGCCACGGATCGCCTACACCTCAAAAGCAAGCGTGTAACCCGCCCTCACCAACCTGCAAGGCGACGTGCAAACCCTGAGCTTCGCCTACGACGCCCTCGGCCAGATGCGATTCAGCACGTCCAGTATGTGCGCAGTACAAAATCCGGAGCCACCTACAAGCTTGACTACCATCCAGGCGGCAGCCCTACCCAGCCCAACGTCCATGGAAATGATTATTGGAAGGTCTATAAAGTCAATAAAGCCGGTGAAGATGTTGTATTCGGCAGGATTGGACATAGTGACTTTAAAAATTATGACCCTCATAAAAGACTGACCCGTATACGTAAACGGCACGCTAATGAACGGTGGAACTTAAATGATTGATTTTGCAGCCGACATAAAATCCAAGCATTCAATTGCGAACATTTTATTGCAAGACAATATCTCGACCTACATGAATGAGCTCTATGAGCATCATAAAGTCGAGATAAAGAGCTACACGCTACCTGACGGTGAAACTAGAACAGCGTACGTAATCGATAGTACGCTCACCCTCTCGACCCTTCCTGACGGAACAATTTTTTCAATCGGCTGCAACGCGCGATACAAAGGGCTTTACCAAAATACGCTTTCCACAGGAATGCCTTTTGACCAGATAAAGAAGCTGACCGAACGCCAGCGCATATTTAATGGCATCATAATCCTCAACGAGGATTTTGGCTTCTGCTACGTCTTGCCAACACCTTATGACGAGATAGCTGACAGCATCGAAAACATACCGCCTACGCTAACGCTGGATGAAATTTACATATCCGACTTTTCTTCCTGGCTTCATAAACCGCAATAACATAAACCATCAAATTATCCGTCTGAATGCCAGCTAGAAAGAGGCAGCGCGGAACGCTGGCTGAGCACAAGATTTGAGGCGAAACGCAGATCCCCTGACGAGGGAGCTTGTTCACGCTGGGCGGCGAAGCCGCCCCCATCCAATCTCCGCCAATGCCATGCTCTGTCTATAGTCAATTGATCCAGGTCATGACTTGTTACATCCGCTACACCATTCGGCCCAGACACCCAACGCGACCAAAGGTCGCACCCTTGAGCCAGAGGGACAGGCGTATCATTGCGCCACTGCAACACCCTTTCTGACCGTGGTCGGCACGTACTGGCCTCGGCATTTTTCCACTGCCGTGGGATGCAATTGATGAGCAACCAGATTCCGGTACATGACGTTACCCCGCCTGCCAAAGACGCCAACAAAAGCGTCGACCTGTACGCCTCTCGGGAGAAAATCTACACCCGCGCCTTCACGGGCCTGTTCCGCAACCTTCGAATGGTTGGCGGGGGGTTTCTGTTCCTGCTGTATTTCGGCACGGTCTGGCTGAATTGGGGCGGTCACCAAGCCGTCTGGTGGAACCTGCCTGAACGCAAATTCTTTATTTTTGGTGCAACCTTCTGGCCCCAGGACTTCATCCTCCTCTCCGGCATGCTGATCATCGCCGCCTTCGGCCTGTTTTTCATCACGGTATATGCCGGGCGCGTCTGGTGCGGCTACACCTGCCCGCAAAGCGTCTGGACCTGGATCTTCATGTGGTGCGAAAAGGTCACCGAAGGCGACCGCAACCAGCGCATCAAGCTCGACAAGACGTCCATGAGCACCAATAAATTCCTGCGCAAATTCGCCAAGCACAGCCTGTGGCTACTGATCGGTTTCGTCACCGGCATGACCTTCGTCGGTTACTTCACCCCGATCCGCGAACTGGTGTTCGAGTTCTTCACCGGCCAGGCCGATGGCTGGTCGTATTTCTGGGTCGGATTCTTCACCTTGGCCACTTACGGCAATGCCGGCTGGCTGCGTGAACAAGTGTGCATCTACATGTGCCCTTACGCCCGCTTCCAGAGTGTGATGTTCGACAAAGACACCTTGATCGTTTCCTATGACCCGCGTCGCGGTGAAAGCCGTGGCCCGCGCAAGAAAGGCATCGATTACAAGGCCCTGGGCCTCGGCGATTGCATCGACTGCACCATGTGCGTCCAGGTCTGCCCCACCGGCATCGACATCCGCGACGGCTTGCAGATCGAGTGTATCGGCTGCGCAGCCTGCATAGATGCCTGCGACAACATCATGGACAAGATGGATTATCCGCGCGGGCTGATCAGCTACACCACCGAACACAACCTCTCGGGGCAAAAAACCCATAAACTGCGCCCGCGTCTGATCGGCTACGCCTTGGTGCTGCTGGCCATGATCAGCTTGCTGGTAACGGCGTTTTTCATGCGTTCGCTGGTGGGTTTCGACGTCAGCAAGGACCGCGTGCTGTACCGCGAGAACGCCGAAGGTCGGATCGAGAACGTCTACAGCCTGAAGATCATGAACAAGGACCAACGCGACCATACGTACGTCCTGGAAGCCGCCGGCCTGCCTGATCTCAAGCTCGAAGGCCGACGGGAAATCAAGGTCGCCGCCGGCGAGATCTACAGCCAGCCGGTCGAATTGTCCAGCGCACCTGAACAATTGCCATCGAGCACCAACGAGGTGACCTTCATCCTCAAGGATGCCGATGACGAAAGCGTCCATGTTGAAGCCAAGAGCCGGTTCATCGGCCCACAGACTCGTTGAGAGAAATGAACATGCCTGCAGCAACTGCCACCAGCCCTTGGTACAAGCACCTCTGGCCGTGGATCATCATCGGTATCCTTGCCTGCTCGGTAACGCTGAGCCTGACCATGGTGACCATCGCGGTGAACAACCCGGATAACCTGGTCAACGACAACTACTACGAAGCCGGTAAAGGCATCAACCGCTCCCTGGAGCGCGAACTGCTGGCCCAGACCCTGCAATTGCATGCCAATGTGCAGCTGGACGACCTCACCGGGGAAGTCAACCTGCGCCTGGACGGCAATAGCCGTCCCCAGACCCTCGAACTGAGCCTGATCTCACCCACCCAGCCGGAGAAGGACCGCAAGATCGTCCTGACCCGCAACGACAGCGAACCTGGGCGCTACGTTGGCCAATTGGCAGACAAGGTCGAAGGCCGGCGCTTTGTCGAACTGCTGGGGGCGCAGAACGAGAAGACCTGGCGCTTGTTCGAAGAAGAGCAGATCAACCACGAACAGGCCATCTTGCTCGGTGATGAACCGCTGCAAGGCGCTGAAGACCTGAAGAAATAAGCCGCTTTTATGCAGCAACCATGACCACCCCACGGCCCTGCTACCACTGCGCCCTGCCCGTCCCGCCCGGCAGTCGCTTCACCGCCGTTGTCCTCGGTGAAACCCGCGAGCTGTGCTGCCCGGGTTGCCAGGCGGTGGCCGAAGCGATTGTGGCCGGCGGTTTGGAAAGCTATTACCAGCATCGCAGTGAAGCATCGGCCAACCCCCAGTCCCTGCCGGTGCAACTGACCGAAGAACTGGCGCTGTACGATCGCCCTGACGTGCAGCAATCGTTCGTTCGCCATGAAGGCGAGCTTTGCGAAACCACCCTGCTGATGGAAGGCATCAGTTGCGCCGCCTGTGGCTGGCTGATCGAAAAGCACCTGCGCGCTTTGCCGGCGGTGGCCGAGGCGCGACTGAACCTGTCCAACCATCGCCTGCACGTCCGCTGGGCCGACGGCCAATTGCCGCTGAGCACCCTGCTCGCGCAATTGCGCCAGATCGGCTACGCCGCGCACCCGTACCAGGCCGACCAGGCTTGCGAACAGCTCGCCGCGCAAAACCGTCTGGCCCTGCGCCAGCTGGGCGTGGCCGGCTTGCTTTGGTTCCAGGCGATGATGGCGACCATGGCCACCTGGCCGGAATTCAACATCGACCTGAGCCCGGAGATGCACACCATCCTGCGCTGGGTCGCGCTATTCCTGACAACGCCCATTGTGTTCTACAGCTGCGCACCTTTTTTCAAGGGTGCCATGCGTGACCTGCGCACTCGCCACCTGACGATGGACGTTTCAGTCTCCCTGGCCATCGGTGGCGCGTACATTGCCGGCATCTGGACCTCCATTACCGGTGTCGGCGAGTTGTATTTCGATGCCGTCGGCATGTTCGCCCTGTTCCTGCTGGCCGGCCGCTACCTGGAACGCCGGGCTCGGGAACGCACCGCTGCGGCCACCGCCCAATTGGTGAACCTGTTGCCGGCCTCGTGCCTGCGCCTGGCGGATGACGGCCAGAGCGAGCGCATCCTGCTTAGCGAACTGCATACGGGCGACCGGGTGCTGGTGCAGCCCGGGGCTATCCTGCCCGCCGACGGCAGGATTCTCGAAGGGCAGTCCAGCGTCGACGAATCGCTGCTGACCGGTGAATACCTGCCGCAACCCCGCCAGGCCGGCGATGCAGTCACGGCGGGCACGCTGAACGTCGAGGGCGCGCTGACCGTTCAGGTATTGGCCTTGGGGCAGGACACTCGTTTGTCCGCCATCGTGCGCCTGCTGGAACGCGCCCAAGGCGAGAAGCCGCGCCTGGCGGAAATTGCCGACCGCGCCGCCCAATGGTTCCTGCTGTTCTCTCTGGTTGCCGCCTCCGCCATCGGCCTGTTGTGGTGGCATCTCGATGCTTCGCGCGCTTTCTGGATCGTCCTGGCGATGCTCGTCGCGACCTGCCCTTGCGCGCTGTCCCTGGCGACGCCAACCGCACTCACCGCAGCCACCGGCACCCTGCACAAACTCGGATTGTTGCTGACCCGCGGCCATGTGTTGGAAGGCCTGAACCAGATCGACACGGTGATTTTCGACAAGACCGGCACCCTTACCGAAGGCCGCTTGGCGTTGCGCGCCATCCGCCCCCTGGCGGCGCTCGACAGCGATCAGTGCCTGGCCTTGGCCGCCGCCTTGGAGAATCGCTCCGAACACCCGATTGCCCGCGCCTTCGGCCGGGCGCCACTGGCCGCTGAGAATGTGCAGAGTTTTCCGGGACTTGGGCTTGAGGGCTTGGTGGGGGAACAGCGATTGCGCATCGGCCATCCCGGCTTTGTCTGCGACCCGAGTGGCGCCACCGTACCGGTGATGCCGGACGAACCTGGGCAATGGCTGTTGCTGGGGGATGATGCCGGGCCGCTGGCCTGGTTTGTCCTCGACGACCGTCTGCGTACGGATGCCCCGGCCCTTGTCGCGGCCTGCAAGGCGCGGGGCTGGCGCACGCTCTTGCTGTCGGGCGACAGCTCGCCGATGGTCGCCAGCGTTGCCACCGGACTGGGCATCGATGAGGCTCGCGGCGGTCTGCGCCCGGACGACAAGCTGGCCGTGCTGCAGCAGTTGCGTCAACAGGGCCGCAAGGTGCTGGTGCTCGGCGACGGCGTGAACGATGTGCCGGTACTGGCAGCGGCGGATATCAGCGTCGCCATGGGCTCGGCCACCGACCTGGCCAAGACCAGCGCCGACGCGGTACTGCTGTCCAACCGCCTCGAGGCCCTGGTTCACGCCTTCAGCCTCGCCCGGCGCACCCGTCGGGTCATCATCGAGAACCTGGTCTGGGCGGGGCTGTACAATGGCCTCATGTTGCCGTTCGCCGCCCTTGGCTGGATCACTCCCGTGTGGGCTGCGGCCGGCATGTCCATCAGTTCGCTGACAGTGGTCTTGAACGCGCTGAGGCTGACCCGCCAACCCAAGGTGCAGGTTCTTGATGCCACGCCCGATACCCGTCCGCAGCCGGCCTGAGCCGCGCGGGCATGGAGGTCCGACATGCCAGCTCTTTACGTAATGATTCCGGCCGCGCTGCTGATCGTAGCGATCGCCGTCTACATATTCTTCTGGGCCGTGGACAGCGGCCAATACGACGACCTCGACGGCCCGGCCCACAGCATCCTGTTCGACGAACAAGACCCGAATCATAAGGCCGCGGTGGAAGAAGCAAGCGGCGAGGCCCAGAAACCGGACGACAAGGCGCCGCCCCATGCTTGATCTGGCGCCGCTGTTGATATCGGCCGTTATCCTCGGCCTGCTCGGCGGCGGCCACTGCCTGGGCATGTGCGGCGGTCTGATGGGCGCCCTCACCCTGGCGATTCCCAAAGAACAGCGCAGCCGGCGTTTTCGATTATTGCTGGCGTACAACCTGGGGCGGATCCTGAGTTACGCCACGGCGGGCTTGCTGATCGGACTGGCCGGCTGGGCCGTCGCCAACAGCCCGGCGGCGATGATCATGCGGGTGCTGGCCGGTCTGCTGCTGATCGCCATGGGCCTGTATCTCGCCGGATGGTGGAGCGGCCTGACCCGTATCGAGGGGATCGGCCGGGGCTTGTGGCGACACATCCAACCCGTCGCCAACCGCCTGCTGCCGGTATCAAGCCTGCCACGGGCCTTGCTGCTCGGCGCGCTGTGGGGGTGGCTGCCATGCGGGTTGGTCTACAGCACCCTTCTCTGGTCCGCCAGCCAGGGCAATGCGCTGGACAGCGCGCTATTGATGCTCGCCTTCGGCCTGGGTACCTGGCCGGTGCTCCTCGCCACTGGCCTGGCGGCCGAGCGTGTCACCGCCCTGTTGCGTAAACGCAGCGTGCGCATGGCCGGTGGGTTGTTGGTGATCGTCTTCGGCATCTGGACACTGCCGGGGCCGCATCAGCATTGGCTCATGGGCCATTGACCGAGTCGCCTCCTCCTCAAGCAGATTTAGAGGAAATGAGCACATCATGATCGCAGCCCTGTGGCGAGGGAGCTTGCTCCCGCTGGCCTGCGAAGCAGGCCCCTACACCCCCAGGCAGAAACGCATGTAACTGATATTGCGTCTGCTGCGCAGCCGAGCGGGAGCAAGCTCCCTCGCCACGGATTTTGCGTTGTCTGCACGAGCATCACCCTCGACGACTGCCAGCCCCGTTGACGCAAATCAACACGCCCTTTTCCACGCCCCCCTAGACTCGCGACCATGCCAGCCTATCCGGGGAACGCCCGCATGCTCGACGCCATCCGTTGGGACTCAGACCTCATCCGCCGCTACGACCTGGCGGGACCACGCTACACCTCTTATCCTACTGCGGCACAGTTCGCCGGCCAGGTGGGCACCTTCGACCTGCTCCACGCCCTGCGCGACAGCCGCAAGGCACACAGGCCATTGTCGCTGTACGTGCACGTGCCGTTTTGCGCGAACATCTGCTACTACTGCGCCTGCAATAAAGTCATTACCAAGGATCGCGGTCGTGCCCACACCTACCTGCGACGCCTGGAGCAGGAAATCCAACTGATCGGCTGCCATCTGGCCCCTTCCCAACGCGTGGAACAACTGCACCTGGGCGGTGGCACGCCGACGTTCCTGAGCCACGACGAGCTGCGCCAACTCATGGCCAGCCTGCGCAAGCATATGAATCTGGTGGACGACGATTCCGGCGACTACGGCATCGAAATCGATCCACGGGAAGCCGACTGGTCAACCATGGGCCTGCTGCGGGAGCTGGGCTTCAACCGGGTCAGCATCGGCCTGCAAGACCTCGACCCTGCCGTGCAGCGAGCCGTCAATCGCCTGCAGAGCCTGGAAGAAACCCGGGCGGTGATCGAAGCCGCCCGGACCTTGCAGTTCCGCTCGATCAACATCGACCTGATCTATGGCTTGCCCAAACAAACGCCGGAAAACTTCGCTCGCACGGTCGAAGAAGTCATCAGCCTGCAACCGGACCGTCTCTCGGTTTTCAATTACGCCCACCTGCCGGAGCGCTTCATGCCGCAGCGGCGGATCGATGGCCAGGACCTGCCTACCCCGGTGCAGAAACTGGCCATGCTGCAAGGCACCATCGAACAGCTGACCGCCGCCGGTTATCGCTACATCGGCATGGACCACTTCGCCCTCCCCGACGACGAACTGGCGATCGCCCAAGAAGAAGCGACCCTGCAGCGCAACTTCCAAGGCTATACCACCCATGGGCATTGCGACCTGATCGGCCTCGGCGTGTCAGCCATCAGCCAGGTCGGCGATTTGTACTGCCAGAACAGCAGCGACCTGACCCACTACCAGAACACCCTTGCCGACGGGCAACTGGCAACCAGCCGCGGGCTGATGTGCAACGCCGACGACCGTTTGCGACGCGCCGTGATCCAGCAGTTGATCTGCCATTTCTCGCTGGCGTTCGCCGAGATAGAGCGAGACTTCAATGTCGACTTGCGCGGTTATTTTGGCTCTTTATGGCCGCAACTACAGACGATGGCAGCCGATGGGCTGCTCGAATTGACGCAGACCCATATCAACGTACTGCCCGCGGGGCGCCTGCTGGTGCGTTCTGTCTGCATGGTGTTCGACGGTTATCTGCAGCAACAAAACCGCCAACGTTTTTCCCGGGTCATCTGAGCGCGACGATTTGACGGGGACACCGCACTGGCCGGAGTTTGTGCGCTGGGTTACCCTTACGTCTTATGTGTGTTTTCCCACAAGGATTTAAGAAATGTCCGAGCCAGTCAAATCCCGCGCTCACAGCCAGGCCCATTGCAAGGATTGCAGCCTGGCCCCTCTATGCCTGCCACTTTCGTTGAATCTGGAGGACATGGACGCGCTGGATGACATCGTCAAACGGGGACGGCCGCTGAAAAAAGGTGAGTTCCTGTTTCGCCAGGGCGATGGCTTCGACTCGGTTTACGCAGTGCGCTCGGGCGCCCTGAAGACGTTCAACCTGAGCGACGGTGGCGAAGAGCAGCTCACCGGTTTCCATCTGCCCAGCGAGCTTGTGGGCCTGTCGGGCATGGACACCGAGACCCACCCGGTCTCGGCCCAGGCACTGGAGACGACTTCGGTGTGCGAAATTCCTTTTGATCGTCTCGATGAGCTGGCGGTGCAGCTGCCGCAACTGCGTCGACAATTGATGCGGGTGATGAGCCGGGAAATTCGTGACGACCAGCAAATGATGCTGTTGCTTTCGAAGAAAACCGCCGACGAACGCATCGCCACGTTCCTGGTCAATCTCTCGGCGCGTTTTCGTGCCCGCGGGTTTTCGGCCAATCAGTTTCGCTTGAGCATGTCACGCAATGAAATGGGCAACTACCTGGGCCTGGCCGTGGAAACCGTGTCCAGGGTGTTCACCCGCTTCCAACAGAACGCGTTGATCGCAGCCGAAGGCAAGGAAATTCATATTCTCGACCCGATCCAGCTCTGCGCCCTGGCCGGCGGCTCGGTCGAAGGCTGATGCGCTCGCGCGGCTGAGGCTTTCGCCCCGTCGCGCTATACTGCCGCGTTTGCAGCCAGCCAGGACACCTCGACGATGGTCTTCGACTCCTTCGACATCAAATCCCTGATCCGCCCCGTGATCGACTTCCCCAAGCCAGGCGTGATCTTTCGCGATATCACTCCGCTGTTCCAGTCGCCCACTGCCCTGCGGCTGGTCATGGACAGCTTCGCCCATCGCTATGTCGAGGCCGATTTCACGCACATTGGCGCGATGGATGCCCGGGGCTTCCTGATCGGCTCGATCCTGGCCTATCAGTTGAACAAGCCGCTGGTGTTGTTTCGCAAACAGGGCAAGCTGCCAGCCGACGTACTGGCCGAGGGTTACCAGACCGAGTACGGCGAAGCCTTTCTTGAAGTGCACGCCGACAGCCTGTGCGAAGGGGATTCGGTGGTGATGTTCGATGACCTGATCGCCACTGGCGGAACGTTGATCGCCGCCGCCAACCTGATCCGCCGCATGGGCGCCAGGGTCCATGAAGCCGCGGCGATCATCGACTTGCCGGAACTGCTCGGCTCCCAGCGCCTGGAAGACATGGGCATCCCGACGTTCTGCCTGACGCAGTTCTCCCTCAGCGAAAAATAACCTGGCCAAATCACATAACCCATTGTGGGAGCGAGCCTGCTCGCGATGGCGGTAGATCTGTCGATACCTATACTGGCTGACACACCGCTATCGCGAGCAGGCTCGCTCCCACAAGGGATTCGTGTTGCGGCTACAACGCGATTGGCTTGCGCCCGGCAAACGAATGCGCCAGCGTCCCGCCGTCCACCAACTCAAGCTCCCCACCCAACGGCACGCCATGGGCGATGCGGGAGGCGACCAGGCCTTTATTGCTGAGCAGTTGGGCGATGTAATGCGCAGTGGCTTCGCCTTCGACCGTCGGGTTGGTGGCGAGGATGACTTCGGTAAACGTGCCCGCCTCCTCGATCCGCGCCATCAACTGCGGGATGCCGATGGCTTCAGGCCCCAGGCCGTCGAGCGGTGACAGGTGCCCCTTGAGCACAAAGTAACGGCCGCGAAAGCCGGTCTGCTCCACCGCATAGACATCCATAGGCCCCTCGACCACGCAGAGCAGGCTGTCGTCCCGTCGCGGGTCGGCGCATTGCGGGCAAAGATCGTCCTCGGTCAGGGTGCGACACTGGCGACAATGCCCGACACCTTCCATGGCCTGGCTCAACGCCTGGGCCAGGCGCGAGCCGCCGCTGCGATCACGCTCGAGCAGTTGCAACGCCATGCGCTGGGCGGTTTTCTGACCCACGCCTGGCAACGTTCGCAGGGCATCGATCAGTTGGCGGATCAAAGGGCTGAAGCTCATGGGGAAACGTCCGACATAACAACGAGACGCGGTTTATACCCGCGCCTCCGATTAGCGTCAAATACTCAATCGCGCGCTACTCGCACCACCAACTTGCCGAAATTTCGCCCCTCCAACATGCCGATGAAAGCCTGGGGCGCATTTTCAAGACCGTCGACCACGTCCTCGCGGAACTTGACCTTGCCATCGCGCACCCAAGGCGCCATGGCGCTGATGAATTCCGGCTGGCGGTCACCGTAGTCATCGAACACGATGAAACCCTGGATGCGCACGCGCTTGGTCAACAGCGTGCGTTGTAGTTGCGGCAGGCGATCCGGGCCACTTGGCGGCTGATGATCATTGTAGGATGCGATCAAGCCGCAAAGCGGGACGCGCGCCTTGGCGTTGAGCAGCGGCACGACCGCATCGAAGACCTTGCCGCCGACGTTTTCGTAATAGATATCGATACCTTGATCGCAAGCCCTGGCAAGCTCTTCGGCGAAATTCGCGCTTTTATGGTCAATACAGGCGTCGAAACCCAGCTCATCGACCACGTACTTGCATTTTTCGCCACCGCCGGCCACCCCCACCACCCGCAAGCCCTTGATCTTCGCCACCTGGCCAACCACGGAGCCCACGGCGCCCGACGCCGCCGCCACGACCAGGGTTTCCCCGGCCTTGGGCTGGCCAATGTCCATCAACCCCATGTAGGCCGTCATGCCCGGCATCCCCAACACCCCCAGCGCCATCGAGGGGCTGGGCAAGCCGGAAGGGATCGGAATGACATCGCGGCCATCGCTGATGCAGTGGCTCTGCCAACCCGTGGCCCCCACCACCAGATCACCCTCTTGGAATTTCGGATGCATCGAGCGCTCTACGCGGCTGACGGCACCACCGGTCATCACCTCATCGATCTGCACCGGCGCAGCGTAGGAAGGCGCGTCACTCATGCGCCCGCGCATGTAAGGGTCCAGTGACAGGAAGAGCGTCTTGAGCAGGATTTGTCCTTCGGCCAGATCGGGCAACGTCACGTGTTCAAGTCGAAAGCTTTCAGGGGTTGGCGCACCTTGGGGGCGCGAGGCCAGCACGATGCGCTGATTGGAAATCGATGACATGGAGGCGTCTCCTAGTTCGTTGAGCGTACACGTATAGGGAGCAGACCATTGCCTTGGGGGCGCGTTCGATGTTTATGCCGGGATAGCACGGTGCAGCCTGCTCCGGACGGCGTTCCGACGAAAGCAGTCGAACAGAGACCCCATTGCTCCTGCCAGAAACAAAAATGCCAGGCGCGATGCCTGGCATTGTGTGTAGCCCATCCCGAGCGCGATGGCGAATCAGAACGGCAGTTTCATGCCCGGCGGCAGCTGCATGCCAGCGGTCATGCCGGACATCTTGTCCTGGCTGTTCGCTTCGATCTTGCGCACTGCGTCGTTGACGGCGGCGGCGAACAGGGCTTCGAGCATTTCCTTGTCGTCTTCGCTCAGGCCTTCGACCACGCTCGGGTCGATGCTGACGCGCTTGATATCGTGGCGACCGGTCATGACCACCGTCACCATGTCGCCACCGGATTTGCCGGTGACTTCAGCGTTGGCCAGCTCTTCCTGCATCTTGGCCATTTTTTCCTGCATCTGCTGCGCCTGCTTCATCAGGCCGGCCATGCCACCTTTCATCATGGTAATCACCTCGAAAGTACTTGGATAAACAACGCGCCCGGCCTGCCCGGCCCGGCGCCTTCAGTTATGAGCCCTGGGTGACCGGGGCCTCGACAGGTTCGATAGTATCGTGACGGACCACGGCGCCGAACTGTTGCATCATCTGTTGGATGAACGGATCGTTCTGGATCGATTCCTCGGCTTCGCGCTGACGGTCGGCGCGGCGCCGGGACGCGGCCTGGGCCGGGGTTTCCTGCTCGGGCTTGATCAGCTCGATGGTCAACGTGAGAGTGCGCTGGTGGTACTGGTTCAGCGCATCGTTGAGGCGACGCTGTTGGGTTGCGTTGAACAGCGCGCTGTGGGCCGGATCCAGGTGCAGCAGCCAATGGTCGCCCTCGACCGAGATCAAGGTGCAGTTGGCGGCGATGCTACCGGTCATGCCACTGATCTGCAGCTTGGGGAACAGCTCCAGCCATTGCAGGGCCAGCCCAGTGGCGGGCATTGCCGCCGGTTCAGGTTCTGGCTCCGGTGCCGGTTCGGCGGCATGTTCGCTGGCCAGGTCGTCCAGGTAGCTGTAGGCCGAATCGATGTCCGGCTCGATGTAGTCCTCGTCCAGCGGCGGCTCATCGTCCAGATCGATGCCCGGCGTCGCGACCTCGACGTCGGCCACCGTCGGCTCCGGCATTGGCGCAGCCACCCACTCGGGTGCATCGGGCACCACGCTGTCGGGTGTCGGCAGGGGCATCGGCGGCAACTCGGGCTGCTCGGCGATGGTTTCCAAAACGGGCTCGACGGCGGGTTGCTGGACAACTTGCGGCTCGACCGGGTCGTTCCAAGGCAGGTCGATGACTTCTTCGGCGACGGGCTCGGGGAGCGCCTCGATGACCGGTTCGGGCTCTGGCTCAGGCGTGACGACAACAGGCGCCGGGGCCGGAATCGGCTGGGCTGCGGGCGCCACCGCCGTAGGAGCAGGAGCCGCTGCCGACGCAACAACGGGCGTGGCAGCCACTGGCTTGGCGGAATCAGCTGTGGCCTGGCTGATCCCCACTGGCTTTAGCGCTTGTCTCGGCGCGTCCGCGGTATCGGCCGGCCGGAACGCAAGCATTCGCAGCAGCACCATCTCGAAGCCGCCGCGCGGATCCGGTGCCAGTGGCAGGTCGCGACGGCCGATCAGGCCCATCTGGTAATAAAACTGTACGTCTTCGGCCGGCAGCGCCTGGGCCAAAGCCAACACGCGGTCCCGGTCGCCATGGCCGTTGTCGACCCCCTCGGGCAAGGCCTGGGCGATGGCGACACGGTGCAGCACGTTGAGAATCTCCGAGAGCACGCCATTCCAGTCCGGCCCCTGCTCGGCCAGGTGACGCACCGCTTCGAGCAATGCCTTTGCGTCCCCTTCGATCAGCGCAGTCAAAACGTCGTAGACCTGGCCGTGATCGAGGGTGCCCAGCATGGCGCGCACCTCGGCGGCCATGACCTTGCCTTCGCCGAAGGCAATGGCCTGGTCGGTCAGGCTCATGGCGTCACGCATCGAACCATCGGCGGCTCGTCCGAGCAGCCACAGCGCATCGTCCTCGAACGGCACGTTCTCCACGCCCAGCACATGGGTCAGGTGCTCGACGACCCGTTCCGGCGTCATGTTCTTCAGGGAGAACTGCAAGCAGCGCGACAAAATCGTTGCGGGAAGTTTCTGCGGATCGGTGGTCGCCAGGATGAATTTGACGTAGGGCGGCGGTTCTTCGAGGGTTTTGAGCAGCGCATTGAAGGAATGGCTGGAGAGCATGTGCACTTCGTCGATCAGGTAGACCTTGAAGCGCCCACGGCTCGGGGCGTACTGCACGTTGTCGAGCAGCTCGCGGGTATCCTCGACTTTGGTGCGGCTGGCGGCGTCGATTTCGATCAGGTCGACGAAACGACCTTCGTCGATTTCCCGGCAGACCGAACATTCGCCGCAAGGCGTCGACGTAATACCGGTTTCACAGTTCACGCACTTGGCGATGATCCGCGCAATGGTGGTCTTGCCCACGCCGCGGGTACCGGTGAACAGATAGGCATGGTGCAGCCGCTGGCTGTCCAAGGCATTGATCAGAGCCTTGAGCACATGGGTCTGGCCGACCATTTCGCGGAACGAGCGCGGACGCCATTTACGTGCAAGAACCTGATAACTCATCGAAAACCGTCGCAACGAAGGAACATAAGCGGCTAATGCTAGCGGAGCAGGGACGAAATTGCATCCGGTGCGCTCGTCTAATCTGGCTAAGCTAGGTTCAGCAGCTCGGTTGTCGACAGTTTTTTGTACAGTCAGGAGAGTTTATGCGTTCGGCCATGGGGGCTTTGCTGTTGTTGGGGACGGGGTGTTTCGCTGATGAGGTTCCCTTGCGTTTTGCCGTCACCGATGGCTGGGCCATGCCCATGGTGCAGATCGACAGAGGCCGCCCGACCCAGGGCATTCTGACGGACGTCATGACCAGCCTGGCGACCCAGGTGGGCATGCCTGCGCAATTCCATGTCCTAGCCCGCGCGCGGCTGGACAGCGCCATGGAGCAGGGCGAAATAGACATGCGCTGTTATGTCTCGCCTGATTGGGTGAAGGATATAGAGGGCGACTATCTCTGGAGCGTCCCGCTGTTCTTCCAACGCGATGTGCTTGTCGGTTCGCCCGGCGCTGCCGCTGCCATCACGCCGTCGGCACTCACACAACAGTCCATCGGCACCGTGCTGAGCTACAGCTACCCCACCCTGCAGCCATTGTTCGACAGTGGCCACCTGCGGCGCGACGACGCCCGCAGCCAGGATCAGGTCCTGGCGAAACTGCTGGCCCGGCGATACCGCTATGCGGTCAGCAACCAATGGGCGCTGGACTGGTTCAACCAGCGTCACAGCGCTGACCGACAGCTGCGCCAAGTCGCTGTCCTGCAGGAACAACAGTTGAGCTGCTATGTGCGCAATGATCCGAAGATTCCCGCACAGCGCATCCTGCGTACCTTGTCGAACATGAAGAGATCCGGGGAAATCGACGCGATCATCCAGCTATATACTGGCCGCAACGAAGGGTTGCGGGACGGCGATGCGTCTCCATGATCAACGGGCCGGGCTTGGCGCTGTGGCGGCGCCCTGTGGTTTCGTCAGCCATCGGCACGAGCGTGATATCGCAGAACAGGAAGATATCTGGCAAACCTTGCGAACGAAGGCCTGGGGGCGTTAAGGAGGCAACCCCACCAGCCACACCCCGGCACACAATGTTCCCGCTGTGGCTGCTTCCTTCCGGATCTGACCAGGTTCACGGGTAATCGTTGCGGGGGGACCGATGGGGTCACCATAACGACGCCCGCCTTGCGGCGAGCCGCGCCATTGTACCTATCTGACAAGAAGTTACAACCGTTCGTGTCGGATTAAAAAAATCCATGAGGTTCAAGTACTTGCTATGGGAAGAACCTCTTTCGCAATCGCCTCGGCCATTCAGATAGAACCTACAACAGCACCTCATCCGCCCGGCCACCCTCCTCCTGGATCACCAGATGGATGAAATGCAGCTTGGTGATTACTGCCGCCGGTACGACGAATGGGTAGAAATCCGGCTGGCCCATGCTGCGCGAGAGTTCGTTGAGCATTCCGGCCAGTTCGATCCAGGCGTTGACGAATGAAAGGAACGCCTTGCCGCCCGCGTGCTCGGGGTCGAACAGGGTTTCGGGAGGAAATGGCTGGTAATCGAAATCCATTTCCCGCGCACTCATGCCGAAGCCGAGCGCCGTGTCGACGGCGTCCATCATGTGCAGGTAATGGGCCCAGGTTTCAGCCCAGTCCTCCCACGGGTGCATGGTGGCGTAGGCGCTGACGTAACGGGCCTGCCAATCCAGTGGCGCGCCTTGTTGATAATGCCGCTCCAACGCCTCGGAGTAGCTTGCGCGCTCATCGCCGAACAAGGCGCGAAACGGCTCCAGCCAGTGACTGTCGGCAACCAGCCGGTCCCAGAAATAATGGCCGACCTCATGGCGAAAATGCCCGAGCAAGGTCCGATACGGCTCGTGCATCTGCTGCCGCACGTGCTCGCGGTGAGCATCGTCGGCTTCCTTGATGTCGAGGGTGATAAGGCCGCTGGCGTGCCCGGTCGTCGGCGGTTTCCCGTCGGGGTCGACGCCGATGAAATCAAAGGCCAGGCCGATGTTTTCGTCGGCGCTCTTGGGGATGACCGGCAAGCCGAGGGTAATCAGTTGCGCCACGAGGCGGCGCTTGGCGGTTTCGACCTTGCGCCAGCGCTCGGGGTTTTCCGGGATCGAGAGGTCAGGAATCGTGCGATTCAGGCTGCAGGCGATGCACAGTGTGTCGTGCCCGTTGGCTGGTAACAGCCAATTGCACGCCGCCGGGGTGTCGAGATTGGCGCAGCGGCGAAACAGTCCGGCCTGCGGGTCGACGTCCAGGAGCCAGGTATCAGGTTGCTCGCCGGGCTGAAGGGACGAAAGGCGGCTCTGCTCCGGCTGATACCCCAACGCCGCCAGGCACGCCAGGCATTGGCTGTTGCGAAAGAACAATGACTGGCCGCAGCGGCACGGCCAGACTTTGCTGTTGCGTGACCGATCACCCAGGAACGGCGCCGCGATGCGTGAGCTCAGTTGTTCGAAAAAGCGGTACATGGCGATCTCTCCCAGGAGCCTGCAAGACTAGATCACCTGATGCTCATGATCGTTCCAAAACGCTGTGTCATGACCCCGATAACCGTGGCGAGGGAGCTTGCGCCCCCGCCACGAAAGCCAAGCCTCAGAGCGCGACGCCATGCCCTGTCAAGAACTCGACAAACGCTTGTTCGTCGAGCACCTTGAGCCCCAGTTCATTGGCTTTGGTCAATTTCGATCCAGCGCCCGGCCCGGCCACCACGCAGTGGGTTTTCGCCGACACGGAACCGGCCACCTTCGCCCCCAGGCTTTCCAGCTTGTCCTTGGCGACATCGCGACTCATCAGCTCCAGCGAACCGGTCAGGACCCAGGTGTGCCCCGCTTCAGGCAAGCCCTCGACAACTTTCTTCTCGCTCCGCCAGTGCATGCCGAAATCCCGCAGTTGCTGCTCGGCAGCCAAGGCCTGTTCACGATTGGCGGCGATGGCGAAAAACTCGCGCACGGCGTTTGCCTGCTTTTCCGGCAACGCCTGGCGCATGTCCAGCCAGTCGGCATCCATGACGGCTTCGAGGGAACCGAACTTGTCCGCCAGTTTCTGCGCGCCGCCCGGCCCGACCGAAGGAATGTGCAGCTTGTCGAGGAAGCCTCCCAGGGTAGTACTGGCGGAAAATTCCGCGCTCAGTTCGCCCTGGTCCTGGATCTCCAGGCCATGGCGCAGTAGATCCTTGATGACCTGGCGATTGTGCGGGTCTTCGAAGAAGCTGTGGATCTCGTGGGCAACTTCCAGGCCGACATCCGGCAGGTACGTCAGCACCTGCGGCAGCGCCGCCTGCACGCGCTCCAGTGAACCGAGGGAGCGGGCCAGGACCTTGGCGGTCTCCTCGCCCACGTCGGGAATGCCGAGGGCGTAGATAAAACGCGCCAGGCTCGGCCTCTTGCTGTCGACAATCGCTGACAGCAGGTTCCTGCTCGACAGCTCGGCGAAGCCTTCCAGGTCGACGATCTGCTCGAACGTCAGCGCATACAGGTCCGCCGGCGACCCCACCAGGCCTTCGTCCACCAATTGTTCAACGCTCTTCTCGCCCAGCCCTTCGATATCCATGGCCCGGCGCGAGACAAAATGAATGATTGCCTGCTTGAGCTGCGCGCCACAGGCCAGGCGACCGACGCAGCGGTACACCGCGCCTTCGCTGACGGTTTCACGGCCCTTGCTGCGCTTGATCAGTTGCGTGCGTTCGACGTGGGAACCGCAAACCGGACATTGCTGCGGCACTGCCACCGGACGGGCATTGGCTGGACGACGCTCGGTGACGACTTGCACCACTTGCGGGATGACATCACCGGCTCGGCGAATGATCACCGTGTCGCCGATCATCAGGCCCAGGCGCGCCACCTCGTCCATGTTGTGCAACGTGGCGTTGGCCACCGTCACGCCAGCCACCTTGACCGGCTTGAGCCGCGCCACCGGCGTGACGGCGCCGGTGCGGCCGACCTGGAACTCGACGTCCAGCAGTTCGGTAAGCTCTTCGCTGGCAGGGAATTTGTGAGCGATAGCCCAGCGAGGCTCCCGCGCGCGAAAACCCAGTTCGCGCTGTGACGCGATACTGTTGACCTTGAACACCACACCGTCGATTTCGTAGGGCAGCGAACTGCGCCGCTCACCAATGTCACGGTAGTAATCCAGGCATTCGTCGATGCCGTGGGCCAGCTTCAGCTCGCGGCTGATGGGCATGCCCCAAGCCTTGAGTTGTTTGAGATTGCCAATGTGGGTATCGGCGATGTCCGACGTCACCTGGCCGATGCCATAGCAGCAAAACTCAAGGGGACGATTGGCGGTTATCCGGGAGTCCAACTGGCGCAGGCTGCCCGCGGCAGCGTTGCGGGGGTTGGCGAACGTCTTGCCGCCCGCCTCCAGCTGGGTGGCGTTCAAGCGCTCGAAACCGGCCTTGGACATGTACACCTCGCCGCGCACCTCCAGCACCGGTGGCCAGCCGCTGCCTTGCAACTTGAGAGGAATGTTGCGCACGGTGCGCACGTTGACGCTGATGTCTTCGCCCGTGGTGCCGTCACCGCGCGTCGCGCCGCGCACCAGCATGCCGTCTTGATACAACAGGCTGACCGCCAGGCCATCGAGCTTCGGCTCGCAACTGTATTCCACCGCCGCGCCGCCGCCGAGCAAATCGCCCATGGGCAGGTCGAGGCCTTCGGTCACTCGCCGGTCGAACTCGCGCAAAGTGGTTTCGTCGAACACGTTGCCCAGGCTGAGCATCGGGATTTCGTGACGCACCTGGCTGAAGGCCGACAGCGCCACGCTGCCGACTCGCTGGGTCGGGGAATCGCTCGTCACCAGCTCCGGGTGTTGTTCTTCCAAGGCTTTGAGCTCATGGAAAAGACGATCGTACTCAGCGTCCGGAATGGAAGGTTCATCGAGGACGTGATAGCGGTAATTATGCTGGTCCAGCTCGGTGCGCAGCTCTAGGATGCGGGTTTCGACGGCGCTCATGGTGTTCTCTCATAAAGCAAAAGAGCAGCCTGGGCTGCTCAATTTTCTCAAGACGTTGAGGGGTACTTCGCACCCCAGCGGGAGCAAGCTCCCTCGCCACAAGAGGCTCTCCAACCAAGGGGAGCCGGTCTCATCGCTCAACGCTTCTGGGTCAGCGCGCGGCGTTCGAATTCGACAATGCGCTGGCGGTAGTGCTCGATGGTCTGGGCCGTCAGCACGCTGCGTTGGTCGTCCTTCAATTCGCCGTTGAGCTCCTGGGCCAGCTTGCGCGCAGCGGCCACCATCACGTCGAAAGCCTGCTTGGGATGACGCGGGCCTGGCAGGCCCAGGAAGAAGCTCACCGCCGGCGTGCTGAAATGGTCGATGTCGTCCAGGTCGAACACGCCAGGCTTGACGGCGTTGGCCATGGAGAACAACACCTCGCCATTGCCTGCCATGCTTTCGTGGCGATGGAAGATGTCCATCTCGCCAAAACGCAGGCCGCTTTCCAGGATGTTCTGCAACAGCGCAGGGCCCTTGAAGCCGGCCGGGTCGCGGCAGATCACGCTGATCACCAGCACTTCTTCGGCCTGGGCCTGTTCCTTGTCGCCGCTGGATGACTTGCTCTCGTCCGGGAAATCGCCGTCACGGCTGTTGAAGCTCGGCCCGCCATCGAGGTCGAGGTTCAGGTTCAAATCACCCTGGGACGGTTCGCTGTTGCGCTTGCCGCGCTTGGAACCCGACTCCCGTGGCTCACGGGCAGGCGCGCTCATGGACGGCAAATCGTGTTCGTCCAGCTGCGGCTCCTTGTGGGTGTCCAGCACCCGGGGCGGGCCCAACAGCTCGGCGCTGTCATCCTCATCGGGGAGGTTCGACAGGCTGCGATCCAGGCGAAACTTGAGTTTGCCCTTGCCGCCGCGCATGCGACGCCAGCCGTCGAAAAGAATACCGGCAATGACAATGATGCCGATGACGATCAGCCACTCGCGCAGACCGATTTCCATTTAATCCCGTGCCTCTATAAAAATGCTGAAAAATAAGGGGCTTAGCTATTTGCAAACCGCTTTAAAACGTGGCGCCAACTCTATGTTCTGAATGGCGTTTTGCCCACGCATACGAAAAATTGACATTAAACTAGCACGACCAAAGATAACTTTACACCGTCTGTCGCATAGGCTTGTGCCCAATCTGTGAATTGAACATCAGCCCCAAGGGTAAAAAACACCTACAGCGTTCAAAACAGAAGCCCTGCGAGCCTTTGTTCAGGCGTCCACCATGGCCATGGCCTCCTCCACATCCACCGCCACCAGCCGCGAACACCCCGGCTCATGCATGGTCACGCCCATCAACTGGTCGGCCATTTCCATGGCGATCTTGTTGTGGGTGATGTAGATGAACTGCACCGTTTCGGACATTTCCTTCACCAGCCGTGCGTAACGGCCGACGTTGGCGTCGTCCAGTGGTGCGTCGACCTCATCGAGCATGCAGAACGGCGCCGGGTTCAGTTTGAAAATGGCAAAGACCAGAGCCAGCGCCGTCAGCGCTTTTTCGCCGCCGGAGAGCAAATGGATGGTGCTGTTCTTCTTGCCGGGAGGACGCGCCATGATTGTCACCCCTGTATCGAGTAGATCTTCGCCCGTCAGTTCCAAGTAGGCGCTACCGCCACCGAAAACTTTTGGGAAAAGCGCCTGCAAACCGCCGTTGATCTGATCAAAGGTATCCTTGAAGCGGTTGCGGGTTTCCTTGTCGATCTTGCGGATGACGTTTTCCAGGGTCTCCAGCGCCTCCGCCAGATCGTCGTTCTGAGCGTCCAGGTAACGCTTGCGCTCTGACTGCTGCTGGTACTCGTCGATGGCCGCCAGGTTGATTGCCCCCAGGCGCTGGATGCGCTGGGCGATGCGCTCAAGTTCGTCCTCGGCGTCCTTTTCGTTCGCCCCGGCCACCAGGGTGGCGAGCACGCCGTCGAGGTCGTAGCCGTCTTCCAGCAATTGGTCCTGCAAGGCTTTGCGCCGCACCGTCAAGGCCTGCCACTCCATGCGCTGCTGCTCCATCTGGCCACGGATCAGCTGCGATTGCTGCTCGGCCTGGCTGCGGCGCTTCTCAGCGTCGCGCAGTTCGCGGTCGGCATCCTCCAGGGCAATCTGTGCAGTCTTGAGTTCTTCGTCGACACTCATGCGTTTGTCGAGCAACTCTTCGAGCTTGAGGCGCAGTTCTTCCAGTGGCGCCTCGCCCTCTTCCAGGTTGAGGCTCAACTGCTCACGCTTTTCGGTCAGGCGCTCGGACTGCATTTCCAGACGTTCCAGGGCCTGGCGTGTGGAATCGTGCTGGGCCCTGAGCGAGCCCAGGCGTACCGCCAGCTGATGGGCATGGTCTTTGTGCTGGCGCGCTTCCTGGCGCACGCGGTCCAGGCGTTCACGCAGGCTGTCGCGCTGGGCCAGCAGCAATTCACGCTGTTCGGTATCCACCGCCATCGCATCAAGGGCTTCTTGCAATTGCAGGCGCGCCTCGCCGATCTGTTCGTGTTCCAACGCCCGCTGCTCGCCCAACTCGGCGATTTCTTCGTCAAGACGGGTACGACGCAGGGCCAATTGTTCGACCTTGGCCTTGCCGGCAGACAGCTGCGCCTTCAGTTCGCCCTGCTGGCGTGCTTCATCTTGCAACAGCCGACGCAGGTGTTCGCGGCCGTTTTCCTGTTGGCGCTGTTGCGCCCGCAGGTTCTGTAGTTCGGTTTCCAGGGCTTCGACGCTGGCCTCGCGCTCTTCGCGCTCGGCGGCCAGGCGCTGGATTTCCTGGCCTCGGGCGAGCATGCCGCTCTCGGCTTCAGAGGCCCGGCGAACCCGCAGGAAATGCCGCCCGACCCAATATCCGTCGCGGCTGATCAGGCTTTCGCCGGCTGCCAATTGCCCGCGCAAGGCCAACGCGTGCTCAAGGCTGTCCACCGGCTTGACCTGCCCCAGCCAAGGCGACAGGTCGACCTGGGCTTCGACCTTGTCCAACAGACTGCCTGGCACCCGCACGCCGTCGCCGGCCGGGCTGAGCAGGCGCAGATCGCCCTGGCTGAAACCGGAAAGATCGAACCCGGCGAAATCATCCACCAGCACTGCTTGCAGATCGGCGCCCAGCACGGTTTCCACCGCCAGTTCCCAGCCGGCATCGACCTTCAAACCTTCGGCCAGGCGCGGGCGCTCGGCCAGGTGCTGGTCGCGCAGCCATTCGGCGGTGCCGGTGCCTGGGTCCAACGCGGCTTGCTGCAAGGCCTCCAGCGAGGCCAGCCGACCGTTGAGTCGCTGCAATTCGCCCTGGGCCTGTTGCTGGTTCTGCAAGGCCAGCTGCAAGGCTTGGCGCAGTTGTTCAAGGCGTTCGACCTGGGCATCTTCGCTGGCCTGCAGGTCTTCGAGGGTGGCTTCGCTGGTCGCCAGTTGCTCGCTCAGATCCAGGATCGCGGCGTCTTCCGGATCCGCGGCGAGCAAGGCGCGCTCTTCAGACAGGCGACGCTGACGTTCGGCCAGGCGCTCCATGCTGGTTTCCAACTGCTGGATGCGCGACTGCTGGACTTCTGCCTGGCGCCGCGGCTCGGCCGAGGTCAGGTTGAAACTGTCCCACTGCTCTTGCCAACCATGCATGGTCAACTCGGCCTCTTCCAGGGCTGCGGCTGCCTCTTCGGCGGCGGCGCTGGTGAGTTCCTGCTCCGGCGTGAGCCGCTCCAGCTCCTCGCCGAGGGTCAGCAACAAGGTGCGATCGTGGCCCAGGTGGGATTCGGTTTCCAGGCGTGCGCGCTCAGCCTCCTTCAAATCTTCCTGCAACTGGCGCAGGCGCTGCTGGCCGTGCTGGATGCTTTGCTCGACCCTGGCAATGTCGCCTCCCACGGAATAGAAGCGCCCTTGCACCAGGTTGAAGCGCTCGGAAAGTTCATGGTGCCCGTCGCGCAAGCGCTCGATGGCGGCATCGGCGTTGCGCTGCTCGGCGACCAACGCTTCGAAGCTGACTTCCTGGTTGCCGATGATCGCCTCGCGCTGGCCCACCTGTTCGTTCAACGCCTGCCAGCGCAGGGCCGACAGTTGGGCCTTGAGCTGGCGCTCTTCGGCTTTGTATTCCTGGTATTTCTTTGCCGCCTCGGCCTGGCGATGCAGGCGTTCGAGCTGGCGCTCGAGTTCTTCACGCAGGTCAGTCAGACGCGCGAGGTTTTCGTGGGTACGGCGGATGCGGTTCTCGGTCTCGCGACGCCGTTCCTTGTATTTGGAGATGCCGGCGGCTTCTTCGATGAAGTTGCGCAGGTCTTCGGGCTTGGCCTCGATCAGCTTGGAGATCATGCCCTGCTCGATGATCGAATAGCTGCGCGGTCCCAGGCCGGTGCCTAGGAAGATGTCGGTGATGTCCCGGCGACGGCATTTGGCGCCGTTGAGGAAATAGCTGTTCTGGCTGTCACGGGTCACTTTGCGGCGGATGGAGATTTCCGCGTAGGCCGCGTATTCGCCGATGAGGGTGCCATCGGAATTATCGAACACCAGTTCGATGCTGGCCTGGCTCACTGGCTTGCGGCTGGTGGAGCCGTTGAAGATGACGTCGGTCATCGACTCGCCGCGCAGGTTCTTGGCCGAGCTTTCGCCCATCACCCAGCGCACGGCGTCGATGATGTTCGACTTGCCGCAACCATTGGGCCCGACCACCGCCGCCATGTTGCTGGGGAAGTTCACCGTCGTCGGGTCGACGAAGGATTTGAACCCCGCCAGCTTGATGCACTTGAGTCGCACGTCAGGCCGCCGTCAGGGCCGAAACCACCAGATCGCAACTGCGCTGGGCGTAAGCCGTCAGCACAGTGCGGATCTGCGGCAGATCACGGGCCAGCACGGCCGCGAGCAGGCGCTGGAACAGGTCGAGGAATTCGCTCATTTCCGCCTTGCGCTGCTCAAGAGCCAGGAAATAGGCGCGGCTCATGGCCGGTTGCAGGTTTTCAACGGTTTCCTGCAGATAAGGGTTGTTGGCAAAGGGATAGGCTGCTCGCATCACGCTGAAGCTATCGTCGACGAACGTACGGATGTCCTGGCGCTCGTAGGCTTCCTTGAGGCGCTGCTGGATCGCCACGAACGGCGCCATGTCGGCCTGCTCTTTCCAACCATGCGCCACTGCATTGCCCAGCAGGATATAGAGCTCGCTCATCAATGCGCAAAGGCTGCGCACCTTGTGTTCGGTGAGCTCGGTGACGTGGGCGCCACGGCGCGGCAAGATGGCGATCAGGTGACGCCGCTCCAGGATCAGCAAGGCCTCGCGGACCGAACCGCGGCTGACATTGAGCGCCAGCGTAACCTTCTGCTCCTGGATGCGCTCTCCCGGCTTCATTTCGCCGCGAATGATGCGCTCGGCGAGATGATGGGCGATTTGCTCGGCGAGGCTGTCCGGGGCCTTGAACGTCATGGTTGTCCTTCAAACTCTTCGATCTGCACAAGCGGCGCAGTGTAGCGCACTCAATACGTCATGGCGCAGGGCCTCCACCGGGTTTTGGCACGATATAAGCAAAATTTTTGGCGTCTTTCTGGAACAGATCCCTGTGGGAGCGAGCCTGCTCGCGAAGGTGCCGGGGCAGCTATGCATTTATTGACCGATATATCGCTTTCGCGAGCAGGCTCGCTCCCACAGGGTCAATACTCAGGTAGCAAGTTGTTTATCGACCAAACCGCTTTTCTTGACCTTTAAGTCAGAAAACAATTGACCGAAAAGTCAGAACTGCTAAATTCAGCTCACGTCGATACAACAATAATGAATCTGCGAGGCCTTCCGTGATCCAGTTTTTACTCAACCAGGAACTCCGTAGCGAGCATGCCCTGGACCCGAACCTGACCGTGCTCAATTACCTGCGCGAACACGTTGGTAAACCCGGCACCAAGGAAGGCTGCGCCAGCGGCGACTGCGGCGCATGCACCGTGGTGGTGGGCGAATTGGAGACGGACGCAGAAGGTGGCGAGCGTATTCGCTACCGCAGCCTCAATTCGTGCCTGACCTTCGTTTCGTCGCTGCACGGCAAGCAATTGATCAGCGTCGAAGACCTCAAGCACGATGGCCAGCTGCACAGCGTCCAGCAGGCGATGGTCGATTGCCACGGTTCGCAATGTGGTTTCTGTACCCCGGGCTTCGTCATGTCGTTGTTCGCCCTGCAAAAGAACAGCGCGCAGCCCGACGCCCATAAGGCCCACGAAGCGTTGGCCGGTAACTTGTGCCGCTGCACCGGTTACCGGCCGATCCTGGCCGCCGCCGACCAGGCCTGTTGCGCCAAGCAGCCCGACCAGTTCGACGCCCGTGAGGCCCAGACCATTGCCCGCCTCAAAGCCATCGCACCGACCGAGACCGGAGAACTCAACAGTGGCGACAAACGCTGCCTGGTGCCGCTGACCGTGGCTGACCTGGCCGACCTCTACGACGCCTACCCACAAGCACGGCTGCTGGCCGGCGGCACTGACCTGGCGCTGGAAGTCACCCAGTTCCACCGCACCCTGCCGGTGATGATCTACGTGAGCAACGTCGCCGAACTCAAGCGCGTCGAGCGTTTCGATGATCGCCTGGAAATCGGCGCGGCCACCGCGCTTTCCGATTGTTACGAGGCCCTGCAAGCCGAATATCCGGACTTCGGCGAACTGCTGCAGCGCTTCGCCTCGTTGCAGATCCGCAACCAGGGCACCCTGGGCGGGAACATCGGCAACGCCTCGCCCATTGGCGACTCCCCGCCCCTACTGATCGCCCTCGGCGCGCAGATTGTGCTGTGCAAAGGCCAGACTCGCCGCACCCTGGCCCTGGAAGACTATTTCATCGATTACCGGGTCACCGCCCGCCAGGAAAGCGAATTCATCGAAAAGATCATCGTGCCCCGGGCCAGCGCCGAGCAAGCGTTTCGCGCCTACAAAGTCTCCAAGCGCCTGGACGACGACATTTCCGCCGTGTGCGCGGCGTTCAACCTGCGCATCGACAACGGCATGGTCCGCGAGGCCCGTGTGGCCTTCGGTGGCATGGCCGCGACCCCCAAGCGCGCCAAGCACTGTGAGGCCGCGCTGATCGGCGCGCCCTGGACCGACAGCACCCTCGAACGCGCCTGCGCGGCCCTGGCGGAGGATTTCACGCCCCTGTCGGACTTCCGCGCCAGCAAGGAATATCGCCTGCTCAGTGCCCGCAACCTGCTGCGCAAATATTTCATCGAACTGCAAACGCCCCACATCGAGACTCGGGTGACCGCTTATGTCTAATCATCACGCCGTAGAAAAGACCCAAGCCGAACTGGCGCAACTGTTCGCCCGCGACCTCACCACCGGCGTGGGCCGCAGCGTCAAGCATGACAGCGCCGCGAAGCACGTTTCAGGCGAGGCACAGTACATCGACGACCGCCTGGAATTCCCGAACCAATTGCACGTCTATGCCCGGCTCTCGGACCGCGCCCACGCGCGGATTCTGCGCATCGACACCGCGCCTTGCTACGCCTTCGAAGGCGTGCGCATCGCCATTACCCACCAGGACATCCCGGGCCTGAAGGACATCGGCCCGTTGCTGCCCGGTGACCCGCTGCTGGCGATCGACGATGTGCAGTTCGTTGGTCAACCCGTTCTGGCCGTTGCCGCCAGGGATCTCGAAACGGCGCGCAAGGCAGCCATGGCGGCCATAGTCGAATACGAGGACCTGGAACCGGTGCTGGATGTGGTCGAGGCGCTGCGCAAGCGGCATTTCGTGCTCGACAGCCATACCCACCAGCGCGGCGATTCAGCCACGGCGCTGGCAAGCGCCGAACATCGCATCCAGGGTTCACTGCACATCGGCGGCCAGGAACATTTCTACCTGGAAACCCAGATTTCCTCGGTGATGCCCACCGAAGACGGCGGCATGATCGTCTACTGCTCGACCCAGAACCCCACCGAAGTGCAAAAGCTGGTGGCCGAAGTGCTCGGCGTGTCGATGAACAAAGTGGTGGTGGACATGCGTCGCATGGGCGGTGGGTTCGGCGGCAAGGAAACCCAGGCCGCCAGCCCGGCGTGCCTGTGCGCCGTCATCGCGCACCTCACCGGCCAGCCGACCAAGATGCGCCTGCCCCGGGTCGAAGACATGCTGATGACCGGCAAGCGCCATCCCTTCTACATCGAATACGACGTCGGCTTCGACAGCACCGGTCGTCTGCACGGCATTGCCTTGGAACTGGCTGGCAATTGCGGCTGCTCGCCGGACCTGTCCGCCTCGATCGTCGACCGAGCGATGTTCCATGCCGACAACGCCTACTACCTTGGCGATGCAACGATCAACGGCCACCGCTGCAAGACCAACACCGCCTCGAACACCGCTTACCGTGGTTTCGGCGGCCCCCAAGGCATGGTCGCCATCGAAGAGGTGATGGACGCTATCGCCCGGCACCTGGGGCTCGACCCCCTGGCGGTGCGCAAGGCCAACTACTACGGCAAGACCGAGCGCAACGTCACGCATTACTACCAGACCGTCGAGCACAACATGCTCGAAGAGATGACCGCCGAGCTTGAACAAAGCAGCCAATACGCCGAGCGCCGCGAAGCGATCCGCCGCTACAACGCAGGCAGCCCGATCCTGAAAAAGGGCCTGGCGCTGACACCGGTGAAGTTCGGCATTTCGTTCACCGCCAGCTTCCTCAACCAGGCCGGCGCGTTGATTCACGTCTACACCGACGGCAGCATCCACCTCAATCACGGCGGCACAGAGATGGGCCAAGGCTTGAACACCAAGGTCGCCCAAGTGGTGGCCGAGGTATTCCAGGTGGAAATGGACCGCGTGCAGATCACCGCGACCAACACCGACAAGGTGCCGAACACCTCGCCCACCGCCGCGTCCAGTGGCGCCGACCTGAACGGCAAGGCGGCGCAGAATGCCGCCGAAACCATCAAGCGGCGCCTGGTGGAGTTCGCCGCGCGGCAATACAAGGTCAGCGAGGAAGACGTGGAATTCCACAACGGCCACGTGCGGGTGCGCGATCACATCCTGACCTTCGAGGCACTGGTTCAACAGGCGTATTTCGCGCAGGTCTCGCTGTCGAGCACCGGTTTCTACAAGACCCCCAAAATCTACTACGACCGCAGCCAGGCCCGTGGCAGGCCGTTCTACTACTACGCCTACGGCGCGGCGTGCGCCGAGGTGATCGTCGATACCCTCACCGGCGAGTACAAGATGCTGCGCACCGACATCCTTCACGACGTCGGCGCCTCGCTGAACCCAGCCATCGACATCGGCCAGGTCGAGGGCGGATTCATCCAGGGCATGGGCTGGCTGACCATGGAAGAACTGGTGTGGAACGACAAGGGCAAGCTGATGACCAATGGCCCGGCCAGCTACAAGATCCCCGCCGTGGCTGACATGCCATTGGATTTGCGGGTCAAGCTGGTGGAAAACCGCAAGAACCCCGAAGACACGGTGTTCCACTCCAAGGCCGTGGGCGAGCCGCCATTCATGCTCGGCATCGCCGCGTGGTGCGCCATCAAGGACGCCGTGGCGAGCCTGGGGGATTACCGGCATCAACCGAAGATCGACGCGCCGGCGACGCCGGAGCGGGTGTTGTGGGGGTGTGAGCAGATGCGGCAGTTGAAGGCTGTGAAGCCTGCGCAAGCCGAGGTCGAGTTGGCTTCACTTTAAACCGCGGCGCGGCCTTCGCGAGCAGGCTCGCTCCCACAGGGACCGCGTTGCAAATGTGGGAGCGAGCCTGCTCGCGAAAGCGGCCGAACAGACAACAGAGATGTCGAGGTGAACATGTACAACTGGATCAGCGCCCTCGCCGACCTGCAAACCCGCGGTGAACCCTGCGTGCTGGTGACGATCATCGAAGAGCTTGGCTCCACGCCGCGCAACGCCGGTTCGAAGATGGTCATCAGCGCCAGCCAGACGTTCGACACCATCGGTGGCGGTCATCTGGAATACAAGGCCATGGAAATCGCTCGGCAGATGCTCGCCAGCGGCCAGCAGAACACGCATCTGGAGCGTTTCAGCCTCGGCGCCAGCCTTGGCCAGTGCTGCGGCGGCGTCACCGTGTTGCTGTTCGAATCCATGGGGCAGGTCCAGGCGCAGATCGCCGTGTTCGGCGCCGGCCATGTCGGCCGGGCCTTGGTGCCGTTGCTGGCAAGCCTGCCCTGCCGGGTCCGCTGGATCGACTCGCGGGAGGCGGAGTTTCCTGAACAGTTACCCCATGGTGTGCGCAAGATCGTCACTGAAGAGCCATTGGATGAAGTCGACGACTTGCCCGCCGGCAGCTACTGCATCGTCATGACCCACAACCATCAGCTCGACCTGGAACTGAGCGCCGCGATTCTCAAGCGCAACGACTTTGCCTATTTCGGCCTGATCGGCTCGAAGACCAAACGGGTCAAGTTCGAACACCGCTTGCGTGATCGCGGCTTCGACAGCGGCACCCTGCAACGTATGCGTTGCCCGATGGGCATTGGCGAAGTCAAAGGCAAATTGCCTGTGGAGATCGCCATCTCCATCGCCGGCGAAATCATCGCCACCTATAACGCGGATTTCGGCCAGCACACCTCGCGCGCCGAACCCATTGCCAAGTTGCTGCCGGTTTCGCGCCGCAGCCAGCGTTAATCTTTTTATCGAGACAGACCATGCCCCTGACACGCAAAGCCTACCGCGCCGCCCTGCTCCACAGCCTCGCCGACCCGGCCGAAGTTGGCATCGAGGCGTCCTATGAATATTTCGAGGATGGCCTGCTGGTGGTGGAAAATGGCCAGATCAGCGCCATCGGCCACGCCCATGAGCTGCTGCCGACCCTGGCGGCGGATATCGAAATCGCCCATTACCCGGACGCGCTGATCACTCCAGGCCTCATCGATACCCATATCCACCTGCCTCAGACCGGTATGGTCGGCGCTTATGGCGAGCAACTGCTGGACTGGCTCAACACCTACACCTTCCCCTGCGAAAGCCAATTCGCCGACCCGGTCCACGCCGAGGCAGTGGCGGATATTTTCGTCAAGGAACTGCTGCGCAACGGCACTACCACGGCCCTGGTGTTTGGCAGCGTGCATCCCCAATCGGTAAATGCATTTTTCGAGGTGGCCGAGAAGCTCGACCTGCGCATGATTGCCGGCAAGGTGATGATGGACCGCAACGCCCCGGACTATCTGGTCGACACTGCCGAATCCAGCTACACCCAGAGCAAGGCACTGATCGAGCGCTGGCATGGCAAGGGTCGCCTGCACTACGCCGTGACGCCGCGCTTCGCGCCGACCAGCACCCCGGAGCAACTGACCCTGGCCGGCCAGTTACTCAGTGAATACCCGGACCTGTACATGCAGACCCACATCAGTGAGAACCTGCAGGAAGTGCAATGGGTCAAGGAATTGTTCCCGGAGCGCAAGGGATACCTGGACGTCTACGACCACTACCAGTTGCTCGGCGAACGTTCGGTGTTCGCCCATGGCGTGCACCTGTGTGACGACGAATGCGCGCGCCTGGCCGAGACCGGATCGGCCATCGCCTTTTGCCCGACGTCGAACTTCTTCCTCGGCAGTGGCCTGTTCAACTTGCCGATGACGGAGAAGCACAAAGTGAACGTGGGCCTAGGCACGGACGTGGGCGGTGGCACCAGTTTCTCGCTGCTGCAAACCTTGAACGAAGCCTACAAGGTCATGCAACTGCAGGGCGCGCGGCTGAGCCCGTTCAAATCGCTGTACCTGGCCACCCTCGGCGGGGCCCGGGCCTTGCGCCTGGAAGACAAGATCGGGACGTTGCAACCGGGAACGGACGCGGATTTCCTGGTGCTGGACTACAACGCCACGCCATTGCTGAGCTATCGCCTGAAGCAGGCCAAGGACATTGCCGAGCGGTTGTTCGTGCTGATGACGCTGGGGGATGACCGGACGGTGGCGCAGACTTATGCGGCGGGTCGGTTGGTGCACCAGCGGTAGGTTGCATTGCCTGCCAGGACGCTATCGCGAGCAAGCTCGCTCCCACAGTGGATTTGTGGTGTACACATAACCCTGTGGGAGCGAGCTTGCTCGCGATTGGCGGTATGACTGGTTCAACCCTCAGAGCTTGGCAGGCGAACGCCCCGGCTTCTTGCTCTGCAACAGGTGCGAGAACACCGCGTGCAAGTCATCCGACGCGCTTTCTTCGTCGAGGTTGAGCTTGCTGTCGATGTGGTCCATGTGATGCATCATCAGGTTCACCGCCAAGGCCGCGTCACGGGCCTCGATGGCGTCGATCAATTGGGTGTGTTCGTCATAGGAACAGTGCGAGCGGTTGCCGCTTTCGTACTGGGCAATGATTAACGAAGTCTGGGACACCAGGCTGCGCTGGAAGCTGATCAGCGGTGCGTTTTTTGCCGCCTCGGCCAGTTTCAGGTGGAACTCGCCCGACAGCCGGATGCCGGCGCCACGGTCGCCACGGGAAAAACTGTCGCGCTCGTCGCTGACCATCTGCCGCAGCTCGGCAAGCTGCTCGGCCGTGGCGTGCTGGACCGCCAGCTCCGTGATCGCCTTTTCCACCATGCGCCGGGCAAAGAAAACCTGGCGGGCCTCTTCGACACTTGGGCTGGCAACCACCGCGCCACGATTGGGCCTCAGCAACACCACGCCTTCATGGGCCAGGCGCGACAGCGCGCGGCGAATGATCGTGCGGCTGACCCCGAAAATCTCCCCCAGCGCCTCTTCGCTCAATTTCGTACCGGGCGCCAGGCGCTGTTCGAGGATGGCCTCGAAAATATGCGCATAGACAATATCGTCCTGGGTTCCGCTGCGGCCGGCTTTGCCAGCTCGCGGTTGTTTCTTGAGGGGCTGCAACTGTTCGTTCATGGGCACTCGAGTCGGGAGAACTGCGGCGATTTAACCGTGACTGTAATACGGCACAGCGGGTCGCTGGCAAGTATCGCGTAAAAAACACGGCGATTGTACACAACCTCTGATGGCAACACGACTGTACGGCTGTTTGCGGACACGGCTGTATCGCGACCGGTCGGTGCGTTGAGTTTAGGCTTTAAACCCGAACCTGTGGCGCCACTCGCCCAGTCAATCTACAACAAGGACCGCCGCCCACCATGACCGAAGTCACGACCGCGCCACTTCGTCCATTGGCCGATACATCGCCCTCGGCCATCGTTGCCGGTTTCATCGCCATGATGACCGGTTACACCAGTTCCCTGGTGCTGATGTTCCAGGCCGGACAAGCGGCGGGCCTGACCACCGGGCAGATTTCCTCGTGGATCTGGGCCATCTCCATCGGCATGGCGGTGTGCTCCATCGGTTTGTCGCTGCGCTACCGCACGCCCATCACCATCGCCTGGTCGACACCCGGCGCGGCGCTGCTGATTACCAGCCTCGGCGGCGTGAGTTATGGCGAGGCCATCGGCGCGTACATCACCTGCGCGGTACTGGTCACGATCTGCGGCCTGACCGGCAGCTTCGAGCGCCTGGTCAAGCGTATTCCTGCCTCCCTGGCGGCGGCGTTGCTGGCGGGCATCTTATTCAAGATCGGCAGCGAGATTTTTGTCGCGGCCCAGCACCGCACCGGTCTGGTGCTGGGGATGTTTTTCACCTACCTGATCGTCAAGCGCCTGTCGCCACGTTATGCGGTGCTGGCGGCACTGCTGGTCGGCACGGCGCTGTCGGGCGTGCTGGGGCTCCTGGATTTCAGCGGTTTTGCCTTGGAAGTCGCGACGCCGGTCTGGACCACGCCGCACTTTTCCCTGGCCGCCACCATCAGCATCGGCATCCCGCTGTTCGTGGTGGCGATGACCTCGCAAAACATGCCCGGCATCGCGGTGCTGCGCGCCGATGGCTACAACGTACCGGCCTCGCCGTTGATCACCAGCACCGGCATCGCCTCGCTGCTGTTGGCGCCGTTTGGCTCCCATGGCATCAACCTCGCTGCGATCAGCGCAGCGATCTGCACCGGGCCGCACGCCCACGAAGATCGCAACAAGCGCTACACGGCGGCCGTGTGGTGTGGAGTTTTCTACGGAATTGCCGGGGTTTTCGGCGCGACACTGGCGGCGTTGTTCGCGGCGCTGCCCAAGGAACTGGTGCTGTCCATCGCGGCGCTGGCCCTGTTCGGGTCGATCATCAACGGCCTGAGCATCGCCATGAGCGAAGCGAAGGAACGGGAAGCGGCGCTGATCACCTTCATGGTCACGGCGTCGGGGCTGACGCTGTTTTCCATCGGCTCGGCGTTCTGGGGAATTGTGGCGGGGGTGTTGACGTTGCTTATCCTCAACTGGCGCAACGCTTAAAAGCATCGCGAGCAGGCTCGCTCCCCCAGGGGACTTGTGTCGCTCACATAACCTCGTGGGAGCGAGCCTGCTCGCGAAAGCGGCCTGAAGGACGACAATTACTTAACAGACAGGCACAAAAAAACCGGCACCTGTGAAGGTCGCCGGTTTTTTTAACATCAAGCCTTCGAATTGATCGGCTTTTCCGGATACCACACGTCCAGCAACGGGCTGACTTCAACGCTGGTCAGCTCAGGACGGGCCTTGAGCCAGGCTTCCACGGCAGCGCGCTGCTCTTCGGTAACCGAGCCACGCTTCTGCAGGCAAACCAGGCCGTAGTCGTCACCGCCGACATAACCCAGGCCGTTGGCTTCCATGGCTTCTTTCAGGAAAGCGTCGAGGAAAGCGTCAATAGCCTCATCGGCCAGATCTTCTTTGAAATCCAGGTTCAGTTCGAAACCCAGCTCTTGAAATTCATCCACGCATAGCTTTTTGCGCAGACGCTGGGAACGGTTAGTCGCCATTGAAACAATCCTCATAAGTAATAACGGCCGGCACTTTACCAGTTTGGTGCGTCGATTGCCCGACTCATCGGGCATCTGTGCCTACCGTCGGTAAAAAAATACCGCTTCGGCGGGCTTGGGCACGGCACAAGCCGTTGCGCCTTGGGGCATAATGCCGAACTTTCATGACCGTTGAGGACGTTCATTTTCATGTCCTCGTCTTTTCTCCCCTCGCCTGCAGGGTTTTACTTCACATGATCAAATCTTTGCGTCCACTGCTTCTGGCCAGCCTTCTTCTTCCCCTGGCCTTTCCGGTCTCCACCAGCGCCGCCACCATCAACACCGCCCTGTCGCCCAATGTGCAAAAGGCCCTTAAGAACAGCAAGCTGCAAGACAACGCCCTCTCCCTGGTGATGGTGCCGCTCAACGGCCCCGGCACCCCGACGCTTTACAACGCCGACGTCTCGGTGAACCCGGCGTCCACCATGAAGCTGGTGACGACCTACGCGGCCCTGGAAATGCTCGGGCCGAACCACCAGTGGAAAACCGAGTTCTACACCGACGGGACCCTCAGCGGCGGGATCCTCAACGGTAACCTGTACCTCAAGGGCGGCGGCGACCCCAAGCTGAACATGGAGAAGCTCTGGCTGTTGATGCGCGATTTGCGAGCCAACGGCGTGCAACAAGTCACCGGCGACCTGGTGCTCGACCGCAGCTTTTTCATCCAGCCGCAATTGCCCGAGTTCAACGACGACGGCAACGATGTGAACAAGCCCTTCCTGGTCAAGCCCGACTCGCTGCTGGTCAACCTGAAGGCCCTGCGCTTCGTGGCCCGCAATGACGGGGGCCGGGTGCTGGTGTCGGTGGAGCCTCCCATTGCCAACATCCGCATCGAAAACGTGGTCAAGGCCGCCAACTCCAAGCAATGCACCGGCGGCGTGCGCTACAACCCGGTGGCCCAGGCGGACGGCAGCATGACGGTGACCGTCAGCGGCCAGCTCGGCGAGGGTTGCAGTTCCCAGACCTACCTGTCGCTGCTTGATCATGCCACCTACACCGCTGGCGCAGTGCGGGCGATCTGGAAAGAACTTGGCGGCAGCATCCAGGGCAACGACCGCCTGGCCGCGACCCCGAAGAGCGCCAAACTGTTGGCCCGGGCGTTCTCCCCGGACCTGGCGGAGATCATCCGCGACATCAACAAATACAGTAACAACACCATGGCCCAACAACTGTTCCTGAGCCTGGGCGCGGAGTTTCGCAACGAGGCCGACGGTGACGACGCCAAGGCGGCGCAACGAGTGGTACGCCAATGGCTGGCCAAGAAAGGCATCACGGCGCCGCACCTGGTGATGGAAAACGGCTCGGGCCTGTCCCGCGCGGAACGGGTCAGCGCCCGGGAAATGGCGGCGATGCTGCAAGCGGCATGGCGCAGCCCGTACGCGGCGGAATTCGTCAGCTCGATGCCCATCGCCGGCACCGACGGCACCATGCGCAAACGCTTGAAGACCACTGCCATGGCGGGCGAAGCCCACATCAAGACCGGCACGCTGAACACCGTCCGCGCCATTGCCGGCTACAGCCGTGACATCAATGGCAATACCTGGGCGGTGGTGGCCATCCTCAACGATCCGAAGCCATGGGGCGCTTCCTCCGTGCTGGACCAGGTGCTGCTGGACCTGTATCGCCAGCCGAAACTGCCACAGGCAGCGTCGCTGCTCTGAGCCAGGCCCCAACACCAACCCAATGTGGGAGCGAGCCTGCTCGCGATTCGGTCGACCAGCACACATCGATGCTGGTTGAGACACCGCTATCGCGAGCAAGCTCACTCCCGCAGCGGTTAGCGTGAAGCCATTATGCCAACTGCACCTCGACCCGATCCCGTCCTGCCTGCTTGGCCGCGTAAACCCCAGCGTCAGCCCGCAGCAGCAACGCATCGGCGCCTTCGCCGGCGCGCCAACTGGCCACGCCAAAACTGGCGGTGATGATGCCCACGTCGTCAATCGGCGCGCTGCGAAGACCATCCCACAACCCCAACGCCAGCGTGTAGGCGCTTTCGCTGTCGGTATCCGGGCATAGCACCACGAACTCCTCCCCGCCCAGCCGGCAAAACACATCGGTGCGGCGCAGTCGCTGGGTGATCCGCTGGCAGACCGCCTGCAACACCCGGTCCCCCACCGCATGGCCGTGCTGGTCGTTGATACGCTTGAAATGATCGATATCGAGCATGACCACCGTCAGCTCCCCGGAGCCACGTTCGACCCGGGTCATTTCCGTCGTCAGGCGTTCCTGGAAATAGCGCCGGTTGCGAATCCCGGTCAAGGCGTCGGTGACCGACAGCGCCCGCAGCTCTTCCTCGACGCGCTTGAGGTCCGAGATGTCGGAAATGTAGCCGTGCCATAACACGCCGCCGCCGGGCAACTGTTCGGGAGTCGCCTCGCCACGCACCCAACGCAGCCCGCGATGCGGCAGTTGCACCCGGTACTCCTCCCGCCAGGGGCTCAAGGTATCGGCCGAGGTGCGGATCGACGCGCGTACCCGTGCGCTGTCGGATGGATGGATACGCGAGAAAATCGCATCAGCGTGCCGCACCAGCACATCAGGCTCCAACTCATAAATGTCGCGGATGCCATCGCTGGCGTAGATCACACTGAACCCGCCGTTGAAATCCATCTTGAATTGATAGATGCCGCCAGGCACATGGGCGCTGAGTTTCTTCAACAGCAGATCCCTCGCCGCCAGCGCTTCGTGGACGCGCTTGCGCTCGGTGACGTCGATGCAGATCGCCAGGTGCCCGACCCATAATCCCTGCTCATCGAGCACCGGCGTAGCCAACATGTTGACCGTCAGGTGACTGCCGTCGCGGCGCACCAGGGTCCACTCACGAGCCTGTTGTCCACTTTGTTCGCCGCCCTCAAGCAGCATCGCGTGACATGTCGGGATCGGTTTTCCAAAGCGGGCCGCCAGTTGTGCGGCCCGGTGTTGCAACTCGCGGGGAACGTGGAGGCTCTCCAGGGTCATGCTTTGCAGGACGTCACAGCTGCGGTAGCCGAGCATCTGTTCGGCGCCGGCATTGAACGTAGTGATGACACCGCGCAGGTCGGTGGCGATGATCGCAACCTGGGTCGCGGCATCGAGCACGCCCCGCAGTTGGCCGTGGGTGCCGCGCAGTTCCGACTCCCGGGCCCGCAATTCCCGGGTGCGCTGCTCCACCAGTGCCAGGGCCCGCTGCCGTTGGCTGACCAGCGTATAAAACAACGCGCTCAGTAACAGGCTGAGCAATGCGCCCAGCACTGTCAGGCTTGTCACGCTGGAATGGTTGCTCGACAGGAACAGGCGGCTGGGACGCAATTCGACCCGGAAGTCCCGGTCCGCGAGGCGCAGTAATCGGGTCGCTGCCAAATCGCTTTTGCCCGGCTGGTCCGACGTCTCGTACAGCACCTCCCCATGATCGCCATCGGACAGGTCGATCACACGCATCGACAGATTGTCGCGGCCCGGCGCAGGCAGGTCATCGGCGACCAGCTGGCGCATGCTGACGGCGGCCACCACGTATCCGAACGGCTCACCGGCCAGATGCCGACTCACGGGGGCTGCGAGCACGACCCCGCGGGAAAAGGCCGGGTCGACCCCTATCAGGTTAACCGGTTGGGAAACCACCAGGGCGTTACGCTGGCGGGCCCGCTCCAGCGTCACACGGCGTAACGGCTGCGAAAGAAGATCCAGGCCCAGCGGCGAGCCATAGGACGGTTGGCTCTGGACGTACAGCACCGGTACGTATTCGTCCCGTTCGATGGCCGGGTGCAACATACCGGCTTCATCCTGTTCGCGAATGGCATAGGTGCCAGACACCTCGGCCCGCGCCTGTTGTTCAAACGGCTGCCGATCGTCCCGAAAGACCCGGGGCGCCCAGGCAAAGGCCCGGGTGCGCCGCAGCAGGGCTTCGGTGTAGCCATGGAACTCGCTGTTGGAAACCCCGGAGGAGTTGGCGAAGAAACGTCTCAGGCTGTCGAGGCGTTGCTCCTGATCCTGGAAACGTTCCTGGAGGCGGCTATAACGCTCTTCGGCTTGCAGTTCGAAGCGCTGGCGCAATTGCTGGTTGAACAGGTTCAGCGTGCCCCAGGCCAGCAAACCGGTCAGCAGCAAGCCCGTCATCAGGACCAGGGACGCCACTAGCCATGCCGAAACATCTTCACTGATAAAGCCCAGGATTCTGGGACGCACCTGATGTAATGCCATACACATAACTCAGAAAGGGACCAGGCATATGTACAGCCCCGGCCACAGCCTAGTTATAGCTATCTGCCATCACTTTAGCCAGCCCCAATGATGCCCGGGAGCCTTGTATTTCAAGGCTTCGCTGGATCCAATGCCTCGAGATCAGCGCGCCATGATTTTCCAGGCGCGGTGGATTTTGCCGTTGCGGGCGAAATCCGGGTCGATGGTCTTGGCGGTGATTTCCTCCACCGCATAACGCTCGGCCAGGTTTTCTTCGAGCTGGAACTTGCGGAAGTTGTTGGAAAAATACAGCACGCCGCCCGGCGCCAGGCGCGCCATCGCCAGGTCGAGCAGTTGCACGTGGTCGCGCTGCACGTCGAACACGCCTTCCATGCGCTTGGAGTTTGAGAAGGTCGGCGGGTCGATGAAGATCAAGTCGTACTCCTCGCGACTGGCTTCAAGCCAGGCCATGACGTCGCCCTGCTCCAGGCGGTTCTTGTCCGAAAAGCCATTGAGGGACAGGTTGCGCCGCGCCCAGTCCAGGTAGGCTTTCGACAGATCGACGCTGGTGGTGCTGCGCGCACCGCCCTTGGCGGCGTGGACGCTGGCGGTCGCGGTGTAGCAGAACAGGTTCAGGAAACGCTTGCCGGCTGCCTCCTTCTGGATCCGCAGGCGCATCGGCCGGTGGTCGAGGAACAACCCCGTGTCCAGGTAATCCGTGAGGTTGACCAACAGCTTCACGCCGCCTTCGCTGACCTCGGTGAATTTGCCTTGGGCGCTCTGGCGCTCGTACTGTTTGGTGCCGCTCTGGCGCTCGCGGCGCTTGATGACCACGCGGCTCTTGTCGACATTCAAGGCCTGGGGAATCGCCGCCAGCGCATCGAACAACCGGGCCGAGGCCTTTTCCGGATCGATGGATTTGGGCGCGACGTATTCCTGGACGTGCACCCAATCGTGGTACAGGTCGATGGCCATCGAGTATTCGGGCATGTCGGCATCGTAGACACGATAGCACTCCACGCCCTCACGCTTGGCCCACTTGCTCAGCAACTTCAGGTTTTTCTGCAGCCGGTTGGCAAACATCTGCCCGCCTTCGCTCAGGCGCGCCTGCTCGATCACCGGGGCGGGTGCCGGGGCTGGCTTGATGGGGTTGCCGTTCTTGTTGTACTGGCGCTCCTGGGGGACATCCGGGGCCTGGTCGTAGGCGGATTGTTCACGCTCGGCCTGGCGTTGTTCCGGGGTGCGACGCTCGCCCGTGACGAACTGATCCGGCAGCACCTTGATCAACAGCAGCTTGCAGGGCAAGGCGCCGTTCCAGAACGAATACTGCTTGTGGCTGCGAATGCCCATGCGCTTGCCCAGGTCCGGCGCGCCGGTGAACACCGCCGCTTCCCAGTTGAGGCAGGCCTGGCGCAGGCGTTCGCCGAGGTTCTGGTAGAGATACAGCAGGCTGGCTTCGTCGCCCAGACGCTCGCCATACGGTGGGTTGCAGATCACCAGGCCCTTCTGGTTCTGGTCCGGGCGTGGTTCGAAAGTGGCGACTTCGCCCTGGTAGATCTTGATCCACTCGCTCAGGCCCGCGCGTTCGACGTTGTTGCGGCCCGGCTGGATCAGCCGTGGGTCGGCCTCGTAGCCACGAATCCACAACGGCGGCTTGGCCAGTCCGGCGGCGGCGCGCTCGGTGGCCTCCTCATAGAGCTTGCGCCACAGCGCCGGCACATGGCCGAGCCAGGCGGTAAAGCCCCATTGCTGACGACGCAGGTTGGGCGCCATGTCGGCGGCGATCATGCCGGCCTCCACCAGGAACGTGCCGACGCCGCACATCGGGTCGGCCAGCGCCCCGCCTTCAGCGGCAATGCGCGGCCAGCCGGCGCGGATCAGGATCGCGGCGGCGAGGTTTTCCTTCAATGGTGCGGCGCCTTGCTGCAAGCGATAGCCGCGCTGGTGCAGGCTGTGGCCCGAGAGATCCAGGGAAAGGATCGCTTCGCCACGGTCCAGGCGCAGGTGGATGCGCAGGTCCGGGTTGAGCTTATCGATGGAAGGACGGTCGCCCGAAGGGGTGCGCAATTTGTCGACGATAGCGTCCTTGACCTTCAAGGCGCCGAAATGGGTGTTGTCGATGCCCGAGCCGTGACCGCTGAATTCCACCGCCAGGGTGCCATCGGGCAGCATGTGGTCTTGCCAATCGACATCCAGTACGCCGTGGTAAAGGTCTTCAGCGTCCTTCATCGGGAAGCGCTTGAGCACCAGCAACACGCGGTTCGCCAGGCGCGACCATAGGCAGAGCCGATAGGCTGTCTCCATGTCAGCGCTGCCGCGAACGGCCGAGGTGTGCTCGCGCGCCTCTTCAAGGCCAAGCCCGACGGCTTCCTCAAGAAGCAGGCCTTCGAGGCCCTTGGGACAGGTGAGGAAGAGTTCGAAACGGTCGGACATGGGATTTCCAGAGCCTTTGGCTAAGTGGGCCGGGCAACGCATTGCCGGGCCGGGTTCAATCAGGTGCTTTTCTCAAGAGCACCCGCGTGGCACGAGCGTGTGCCGTTCCGTACTCGCCGCTCAGGTTCAAAGAGCTTAGATGCGTGTACAGATAAAAAAATTCTGTGCAACAAATTGTGAAAAGTCACCCCTTTCGTCGAATAGTACCCGAGTGCACAGGGGGACATTCTCATCCGACCATGGCGACCGCCTTTCGGCGCAGGGCTGATCATACAGGGGTCTTGCTCAAAAGCGGGTGTTGAACATCATGTTACTTATCGCACTAGCATCTTTAATGTTACGTGCTTATGACAAAACGATCATTCCATCCGTGTGACGCTTTGGTTAGAACTCACCACAGGTTGACGTCGCAACGGCGTCAACACCTCGGCTCGTCACGCCGGCAACGAGCCGCCAACGGCAGAATGATTCTGCCCCGGCCTCAATAGAGGTCGACGCTAAGCAACAGTCAACAAGTGAGGGCAACACCCTATGAGAAGACTTAAGCGTGATCCGTTGGAAAGAGCATTTTTACGCGGTTACCAATATGGCGTTGGTGGTAAATCCCGTGAGCTTTGCCCCTTTACTCTACCGTCGGTACGTCAAGCCTGGATCAATGGCTGGCGGGAAGGACGCGGCGACAACTGGGACGGTATGACCGGCACTGCGGGTATCCATAGACTCAACGAACTTCACGCCGTCGGCTGACACAGGGCTTATTACTCAAGAACTCGACAACTTGACATCCAAACCGATTTAACCACGCACGTCCCATCCGGACGGCGGGCCACGGCCCAAGGGGCTCCTTCTGGAGCCCTTTTTAATGGCCGGGATTCGCGGATTTGAGCTGAAAACACTGGTGTGGCGAGGGGAGTTATCCCCTCGCCACAAATGGACCTCACCAACCTGAGGAATCACCCCAACGCCGCAATCGCATCCACCGCCTCTCGAATCAGCGCCGGCCCCTTGTAGATGAAACCCGAATAAACCTGCACCAGGCTTGCCCCAGCGGTGATTTTCTCGGCGGCATGCCGGCCTTCGGTGATCCCGCCCGCCGCAATGATCGGCAAGCGTCCCGCCAGTTCACCCGCCAGGATTTTCACGGTATGGGTGCTCTTGTCACGCACCGGCGCACCAGACAAACCGCCCGCCTCGTCACCGTGTTCCAGCCCTTCGACGCCTTCGCGTCCCAGGGTGGTATTGGTGGCAATCACCGCGTCCATGCCGGTCTCGATCAGGGCCTGGGCCACTTGGACGGTTTCCTCGTCGCTCATGTCCGGGGCGATCTTGATGGCCAACGGAACATGCCGGCCATGGATAACCGCCAGCTCCGCGCGGCGCCGGGCCAGGTCGGCGAGCAATTGCTTGAGGGAGTCACCAAATTGCAGGCTACGCAGCCCTGGGGTGTTCGGGGAGCTGACATTTACGGTGACATAGCTGGCATGGGCGTAGACCTTGTCCAGGCAGATCAGATAGTCGTCGACGGCGCGCTCCACCGGGGTGTCGAAATTCTTGCCGATGTTGATGCCCAGCACGCCCTTGTACTTGGCCGCCGCGACACGGGCCAGCAGGTGATCGACGCCCAGGTTGTTGAAGCCCATGCGATTGATGATCGCCTCGGCCTGAGGCAGACGGAACAATCGTGGCTTCGGGTTGCCCGGCTGTGGCCGCGGCGTCACGGTGCCGATCTCGACGAAGCCGAAACCCAGTTGCGCAAAGCCGTCGATGGCGGCGCCATTCTTGTCCAGACCCGCCGCCAACCCGACCGGGTTGGGAAATTCCAGGCCCATGACCGTCACCGGCAGTTTCGCCGCAGCCTTGCACAGCAGACCGTTGAGGCCCAAGCGCCCGCCCGCGCCGATCAGGTCCAGGGACAGGTCGTGGGAGGTTTCCGGGGAGAGTTTGAACAGCAGTTCACGGGCCAGGGTGTACATGGGCGGCTTTGACTCGGGCGACGAAATGAGGCCGCGATTATAGCCGCGCAACGGCGTCGCAAGCGAGGCGCTCGCACAAAACCGCAGCGCTGGCATATGCCTTGCACCTTTTTGGTCATCAGCGCCCCATGCCAACGACGGAATGAGTGCCGCACTGTTTCAAAGGACAACGGCGTCGGCGTCCGGCCTTCCTTGGCCCGGACACGGCGCTTTTTGATGTGGAAGGTGATATCGATGAATGAAGTTCCAGCCACGCCCCTGGCCTGGGTCAATGGCAGCGATGCCCCGGAAAAAAGCGCGATCAATCTTGGCTTCATGGCCCTGAGCGACTGCGCCCCGGTGGTGGTGGCCGCCACCCAAGGCTTCGCCCAACCCTACGGCCTGACCTTGAACCTCAAGCGCCAGGCGTCCTGGGCCAACCTGCGGGACAAACTGGTCAGTGGCGAAATCGACGCAGCCCACAGCCTGTACGGCCTGATCTATGCCGTGCACCTGGGCATCGGCGGCGTCGCGCCCACCGACATGGCCGTGCTGATGGGGCTGAACCAGAACGGCCAGAGCATCAACCTGTCCCACGGCCTCCAGGCCCAAGGCGTGACCAGTCCTGAGGCACTGGAACAGCACGTGCACCAAACTCGCCCGAAACTGACGTTCGCCCAGACGTTCCCCACCGGCACCCACGCCATGTGGCTCTACTACTGGCTCGCGGCCCAGGGCATTCATCCTTTATCAGATGTCGACAGCGTCGTGGTGCCGCCGCCGCAAATGGTCGCGCACCTGCAAGCTGGTCGTATCGACGGCTTTTGCGTGGGCGAACCCTGGTGCGCCAGCGCGGTGAAGCAGAACCTTGGTTTTACCCTGGCGACCACCCAGACGATCTGGCCCGATCACCCGGAGAAAGTCCTCGGCTGCACCCGCGCTTTCGTCGAGCAATACCCCAATACCGCCCGGGCATTGGTCATGGCGATCCTTGAAGCCAGCCGTTTCATCGAGCAAAGCGTCGAGAACCGTCGCAGTACCGCGCAATTGCTCAGCGCGCCCGAATACCTCGATGCGCCGCTGGAATGCATCGAGCCGCGCCTGCTGGGCATCTACGCCGACGGCCTGGGCAACAGCTGGCAGGATCCCCATGCCATGCGCTTCCACGGAGGCGGCGAGGTGAACCTGCCATACTTGTCCGACGGCATGTGGTTCATGACACAGTTCCGCCGCTGGGGCCTGCTGCGCGAAGACCCGGACTACCTGGCCGTCGCGCGCCAGGTCCAGCAACTCCAGCTGTACCGTGAAGCCGCTGCGACACTGGGCATGACGCCCCCAGGCCAGGACATGCGCAGCAGCCAACTGATCGACGGCACCACCTGGGACGGCACGGACCCGGCCGGGTACGCCCGCAGCTTCAAACTGCACGCCTTGAGCGATGCGGCTCCCCTTCTCGCCAGCCGCTGACAGGAGCCACGATTATGCTGCGTATCCTGCTGATCAACGACACCGCGAAAAAAGTCGGCCGCCTTAGAGCGGCCTTGATTGAGGCCGGCTTCGAAGTGATCGACGAATCCGGCCTGACCATCGACCTGCCAGCGCGCGTCGAAACGGTGCGTCCGGACGTGATCCTGATCGATACCGAGTCACCCGGACGCGATGTGATGGAGCAAGTAGTGCTGGTCAGTCGCGACCAGCCGCGACCGATCGTCATGTTTACCGACGAGCACGATCCGGATGTGATGCGTCAGGCCATCAAGTCGGGTGTGAGTGCCTACATCGTCGAAGGCATCCACGCCGCGCGCCTGCAACCGATCCTTGATGTCGCCATGGCGCGCTTCGAAAGCGACCAGGCCCTGCGCGCCCAACTGCTGGCCCGCGACCAGCAACTGGCTGAACGCAAGCGCATCGAACTGGCCAAGGGCATGCTGATGAAGATGAAAGAGTGCAACGAGGAACAGGCCTACACGCTGATGCGCCGCCAGGCCATGAGCCGCCAGCAGAAGCTGATCCAGGTGGCGGAGCAGATCATTGCGATGAATGAATTGCTTGGCTGAAAGCCTTGTAGTGCCTGGCCTGCCCCATTCGCGAGCAGGCTCGCTCCCACAATAGACCGCAGCTCCACTGTAGGAGCGAGCTTGCTCGCGATTGCAATCCCGCTTTCAACATCTCAATCGACTGACCCACCGTCATCGCGAGCAAGCTCGCTCCCACATTGATCTCAGGGTGAACGCAGCACTTTGCGAACGCCCCCGACCCACTGTGGGAGCGAGCCTGCTCGCGATAGCCATCCCCCTCCCTCGGGTTGGCACAGATCTCGCTTAAGCAACCCCACAGGTAACCAACGGCGGTTGCCCCACCTACGACAAAGACGTCGCACACCCTCTTGCCACTCAGGCAATCCGGGTTGCGGCGTTTTTTTGTTTTGGTCCCGCGGGACCGGTGGTGCGACCACAGGCGGCGCACTGCTCAAAGCACTGACTCATTTCTCGAGACTTTTACAGCTGAGGTGCGCGATGAATTCAAGCTTCTGGAAATCCGGCCACACCCCGACATTGTTCGCGGCCTTCCTCTATTTCGACCTGAGCTTCATGGTCTGGTACCTGCTTGGCCCGTTGGCGGTGCAGATCTCTGCCGACCTGCACCTGACCACGCAACAGCGCGGCTTGATGGTCGCCACCCCGATCCTCGCCGGTGCCGTACTGCGCCTGTTCATGGGCCTGCTGGCCGACCGGATTTCGCCGAAGACCGCCGGCATGGTCGGTCAGGTGATCGTCATTGGTGCGCTGTTCTGCGCCTGGAAACTGGGCATCCACAGCTATGAGCAAGCGCTGCTGCTAGGCCTGTTCCTCGGTGTGGCCGGCGCTTCGTTCGCCGTGGCCCTGCCGCTGGCGTCCCAGTGGTATCCGCCGCAGCACCAGGGCAAGGCCATGGGCATCGCCGGGGCCGGCAACTCGGGCACCGTACTCGCAGCATTGATCGCACCGGTCATGGCCGTGGCCTTCGGCTGGACCAACGTGTTCGGCTTCGCGCTGATCCCGCTGGTGCTGACCCTTGTCCTCTTCGCCTGGCTGGCCAAGAACGCCCCCGAGCGCCCCAAGGCCAAATCCATGGCCGACTACCTCAAGGCCCTGGGCGACCGGGACAGCTGGTGGTTCATGTTTTTCTATAGCGTGACCTTCGGCGGCTTCATCGGCCTGGCCAGCGCCCTGCCCGGCTACTTCAACGACCAATATGGCCTGAGCCCGGTCACGGCCGGCTACTACACCGCCGCCTGCGTCTTTGGTGGCAGCCTCATGCGCCCATTGGGCGGCGCCCTGGCGGACCGCTTCGGCGGCATCCGCACCTTGCTCGGCATGTACACCGTCGCGGCCGTCTGCATCGCCGCGGTGGGGTTCAACCTGCCAAGTTCCTATGCGGCATTGGCTTTGTTCGTCTGCACCATGCTTGGCCTGGGTGCGGGCAACGGCGCGGTGTTCCAACTGGTGCCACAACGTTTCCGTCGGGAAATCGGCGTGATGACCGGGCTGATCGGCATGGCCGGCGGCATCGGCGGCTTCGCCCTCGCGGCGGGCATGGGCGCGATCAAGCAGAGCACCGGCAGCTACCAATTGGCGTTGTGGTTGTTCGCCAGCCTTGGTGTCCTGGCCTGGTTCGGCCTGCACGGCGTCAAGCGTCGCTGGAGAACCACCTGGGGTTCGGCCGCCGTCACCGCTGCTCGGGTCTGACCGCCCATCATGAGCCTGCAATTGAGTTTTGCCGAAGCCAGTGCCATCGGCCCACGGGAGGAGAACCAGGACGCCCTGCGCCTGGTGACCCCTGCCCCGGCCTTGGCCGCCAGCAAGGGTTACCTGTTCGCTATCGCCGACGGTGTGAGCCAATGCGCCGATGGCGGGTTGGCGGCGCGCTCTACTTTGCAGGCACTGGCGCTGGACTACTACGCCACGCCGCAAACCTGGGGCGTGGCCCAGGCACTCGACCGGCTGCTGTCGGCGCAGAACCGCTGGCTGCAGGCCAACGGTGGCGGGCAGCCGCTGCTCACCACCGTCAGTGCCCTGGTGCTGCGGGGCCGGCGCTTCACCCTCGCCCATGTCGGCGATTGCCGGGTCTACCGCTGGCACGCCGACAACCTGCAACGGGTCAGCGAAGACCATGTCTGGGAACAACAGGGCATGCAGCATGTGCTCAAGCGCGCCCTGGGGTTGGATCAGCACCTGATCCTCGATTTCCTGGACGGTGAGCTGCGCGAAGACGAAACCTTCGTGCTGCTCAGCGACGGTATCTGGGCGGTACTCGGGGACACGGCCATCGCCGGCATCCTGCGCGACCAGCCGGACCTCAATCTCGCCGCGCAGACGCTGGTCAACGCCGCGCATCTGGCCGGTAGCCAGGACAACGCCAGCGCGCTGCTGGTGCGGGTCGATGCGGTGGGCGAAGCGAGCATCGGCGACGCGTTGATCCAATTGCAGCAGTGGCCCCTGCCACCTGCGCTGAAGGCGGGCCAAGTGTTCGAGGGCTGGCAGATCGAAGGCGCGCTCGGCCAGAGCCAGCAGTCGTTGCTCTACCGGGTACGCGATGGCCAGGGCCAACCCTGGCTGCTGAAAACCTTGCCCGGGCAGTTACGGGACGACACCCGGGCCGGCCAGGCGCTGCTATCGGAAGAATGGTTTCTCAAGCGGGTCGCGGGCAGGCAATTTCCGGAGGTGCATGGCGTGCCTCAGCGCCAGCATCTGTACTACGTGATGCGCGAATACCCGGGCGCGACCCTGGCCGAGCTGTTCAACCAGGGCGGTCCGCTGTCGCTGGCCCAATGGCAAGACCTGGCGCAGCGGTTGGTGCGAGCGGTGGGTCTGCTGCATCGAAGGCAGATCTACCACCGCGACATCAAGCCGGAAAACCTGCACCTGGGAGACGATGGCGAATTGCGCCTGCTGGATTTTGGCCTCGCGTACTGCCCCGGCCTGTCCGAGGACCAGGCCAACGTGCTGCCCGGAACGCCCAGCTACATTGCCCCGGAAGCCTTCGGCGGCAACGCCCCTACGGCGCAACAGGATTTGTATGCGGTCGGCGTGACCTTGTATTTCCTGTTGACGGGGCACTATCCCTACGGCGAAATCGAAGCCTTCCAGCGCCCGCGTTTTGGCGTGCCGATCAACGCCAGCCGCTATCGACCGGACCTTGCCGAATGGCTTGGACAAAGCCTGGAACGGGCCGTGGCGGCAGACCCCGCGCAGCGCTTTGAAACAGCCGAGGAATGGCTGTTGGTTCTGGAACAGGGCGAGCGGCGCAGCATGAGCGTAAGGCCCAGGCCTTTGCTCGAGAGAGAGCCGCTGAAGGTCTGGCGGACGTTGGCGCTGGTTTCGTTGGTGGTGAATGTGGTGCTGCTGTTCCTGGTGTTTAACAGCTGAAATCCGGTCGCCCCCCATCGCGAGCAAGCTCGCTACCACACTGGATCCTCAGTGGAAACAAAACCTGTGGGAGCGAGCTTGCTCGCGATGGCGGCCTGTCTACCACTTCAAAGCTATCGACCCCACGCTCCATTAGCGAGCAACACGCGTTGATTCGGTGCAATAAATTCCCCTCGGTTTCACCCGACCCGCCGATCACCCAACAAATCCGCGTTCCCGAAGCACTTGGCACAACCACTGCATAACCTCTCTCACCATACATAAAGCAACGCTTCCAACGATGAAGGCGGTGCTTCCCGAGAGAACGGGACCAGGACAAAGGCGTCCTCGCTAGCTGTGCTAGCGGGACGCCTTTTTTTGTTTTCGAAAAATTGTCGAGCCAGCCTGACCGCCGTGATGAAACAGGCCTGAGCTTGCGGAGAACCCTGATGAAAAAACTCAAACTGGTAATGATCGGCAACGGCATGGCCGGGGTTCGAACCCTCGAGGAACTGCTCAAGTTGAGCAATGAGCTCTACGACATCACGGTGTTCGGCGCCGAGCCCCACGCCAACTACAACCGCATCCTGCTCTCACCCGTGCTCGCCGGGGAACAGACGTTCGAAGAAATCGTGCTCAACGACCTGAACTGGTATCAGGAAAACAACATCAAGCTGTTGCTCAACCGCAAGGTAGTAGAGATCGACCGGGTCAAGCGCCGGGTTATCGCCGAAGACGGCAGCGAAGCCGAATACGACCGCTTGCTCATCGCCACCGGTTCCACGCCGTTCATCCTGCCGATCCCCGGCAATACCCTCAATGGCGTGATCGGCTACCGCGACATCGCCGACACCCAGGCGATGATCGACACCGCCAGGACCCATAAACACGCTGTGGTGATCGGTGGCGGCCTGCTGGGCCTGGAAGCCGCCAACGGCCTGAAGCTGCGCGGCATGGACGTGACCGTCGTGCACATCGGCGAATGGCTGCTGGAACGGCAATTGGACAAGACCAGCGGCCAACTGCTGCAAACCGCCCTGGAAAGCCGTGGCCTGAAATTCCGTCTCAGCGAACAGACCCAGGCCCTGCATGACGCCGGCAATGGCCGTGTCGGCTCGGTACAGTTCAAGAACGGCGACGTCATTCCCGCCGACCTGGTGGTGATGGCCGCTGGCATCCGTCCCAACACCGAGCTGGCGGAAAAATGCGGCATCCCGTGCAACCGCGGGATCCTGGTCAACGACACGATGCAGACCTACGACCCACGCGTTTACGCCATCGGCGAATGCGCCAGCCACCGTGGCACCGCTTATGGCCTGGTGGCGCCGTTGTTCGAACAGGCAAAAGTCTGCGCCAACCACCTCGCGCAACTGGGTTTCGCCACTTACAAGGGGTCAGTCACGTCGACCAAGCTGAAAGTCACCGGCATCGACCTGTTCTCCGCCGGCGACTTCATGGGCGGCGAAGGCACCGAGACCATCACCCTTTCCGACCCGATTGGCGGCGTCTACAAAAAACTGGTGATTAAGGATGACGTGCTGGTCGGCGCCTGTCTGTACGGCGATACGGCGGATGGCGGATGGTATTTCCGCCAGATTCGTGAGAATCACGCCATCAGCGAGATCCGCGACCACCTCATGTTCGGCGAAAACGCACTTGGCGATGTAGGCCATCAGGGCCAGGACAAAGCCATGAGCATGGCCGACACTGCCGAAGTCTGCGGCTGCAACGGCGTGTGCAAGGGCACCATCGTCAAGGCGATCCAGGAACACGGGCTGTTCAGCGTCGATGACGTGAAGAAACACACCAAGGCCGCCAGTTCCTGCGGCTCCTGCGCCGGCCTGGTGGAGCAGATCCTGATCAACACCGTGGGCGGCGCGGCGGACGTCAAGCCGAAAAGCGAGAAAGCCATCTGCGGCTGCAGCGACCTCAACCACGGCCAGATTCGCCAGGCGATCCGTGACCAGCACCTGCTGACCATCGCCGGAACCATGAGCTACCTGAACTGGCGCACCCCGAACGGCTGCGCCACCTGCCGACCTGCGCTGAACTATTACCTGATTTCCACCTGGCCCGGCGAAGCCCAGGACGATCCGCAGTCGCGCCTGATCAACGAACGCGCCCACGCCAATATCCAGAAAGACGGTACCTACTCCGTAGTGCCGCGGATGTGGGGCGGCGTGACCAACCCGTCCGAGCTGCGGCGTATTGCCGATGTCGCCGACAAGTACAACGTGCCCATGGTCAAGGTCACTGGCGGTCAGCGCATCGACTTGCTGGGCATCAAGAAGCAAGACCTGCCCGGCGTGTGGAAAGACCTCGACATGCCGTCCGGCCATGCCTACGGCAAATCCATCCGAACGGTGAAGACCTGCGTAGGCAGTGAGTTCTGCCGCTTCGGCACGCAGAACTCCACTCAGCTTGGCATCGAGCTCGAACATGACTTGTTCAATATGTGGTCGCCGCACAAAGTGAAGCTGGCTGTCTCCGGTTGCCCTCGCAACTGCTCGGAAGCAGGCATCAAGGACGTAGGCATTATCGGCGTCGATTCCGGCTGGGAGATGTACATCGGCGGCAACGGCGGGATCAAGACCGAGGTCGCCGAATTTTTCGTCAAGCTCAAGACCACCGAAGAAGTACGCGAATACAACGGTGCTTTTCTTCAGCTGTACCGCGAGGAAGCCTTCTACCTCGAACGCACCGTGCACTACATGCAGCGGGTCGGCATGGAGCACATCAAGAAAGCGGTATTGGAAGACCCGGAGCGGCGCAAGGCCCTCAACGAACGTCTGAAGTTTTCCCTGTCCCTGGAACAGGACCCTTGGAAACAGCGGCTGGAACAGCCTCAACTGAAAAAAGAGTTCGAGGCCATCCCCGTGAAAAACCTGGAGGTGCCGGCATGAACTGGCTGGATATCTGCGCGTTGGACGAAATCAACGCCCTGGGCTCACGCATCATCCAGGGGCCGAAGGGCGATATCGCGATTTTTCGTACCAGCGACGATGAAGTTTTCGCACTCGACGACCGCTGCCCGCACAAGGGCGGCCCATTGTCCCAAGGCCTGATCTACGGCAAGCGCGTGGCCTGCCCGCTGCACAACTGGCAGATCGACCTGGAAACCGGCCTGGCCCAAGCCCCGGACGTGGGTTGCGCCCACCACCATGCGGCCCGGGTAGAGAACGGCCGGGTCATGCTGGCCCTGCGGGAAGCAAGCTCATGAGCCGCCAGACCACAGCCTCGACCTGCTGTTATTGCGGGGTCGGTTGCGGCGTGTTGATCGAGCATGACGGCGAGCGGATCCTCGGCGTCAGTGGCGATCCTGCCCATCCGGCCAACTTCGGCAAACTGTGCAGCAAGGGCTCGACGCTGCACCTGACCGGCGACCTCGCCGCCCGCGCGCTCTACCCCGAGCTGCGCCTGGGCAAAGGCCTGGCCCGGGCCCGCACCGACTGGGACAGTGCCCTGGATCACGCTGCCAGTATTTTCGCCGAGACCATCGCCGAGCACGGCCCCGACAGCGTGGCCTTCTACATCTCCGGTCAATTGCTCACCGAGGATTACTACGCCTTCAACAAACTCGCCCGGGCTCTGGTGGGCACCAACAATATCGACAGCAACTCGCGGCTGTGCATGTCCTCCGCCGTGGTGGGCTACAAGCGAAGCCTCGGCGCCGACGCCCCGCCTTGCAGCTACGAGGACCTGGAACTGAGCGACTGCGTGATGATCGTCGGCAGTAACATGGCCTACGCCCACCCGATCCTGTTTCGTCGCCTCGAAGAAGCCAAATCCCGCCGGCCAGAGATGAAAATCATCGTCATCGACCCCCGGCGCACCGACACCTGCGACCTGGCGGACCTGCACTTGGCGATCCTACCGGGCACCGACGTCGCATTGTTCCATGGGATTTTGCACCTGCTGTTGTGGGAAGACTGGATTGATCGCAGTTTCATCAAGGCACACACCGAAGGCCTCGCGGACCTGAAGAATCTGGTACGCGACTACACGCCCGCCATGGTCGCCCAGCTGTGCGGTATCAGTGTCGAGCAACTGCACCAATGCGCCGAATGGGTCGGCACCTCGCCCAGTTTCCTGTCGTTGTGGTGCATGGGCCTGAACCAGTCCACCGCCGGCAGCGCCAAAAACAGCGCACTGATCAACCTGCACCTGGCCACCGGACAGATCGGCCGTCCGGGCGCGGGCCCGTTTTCCTTGACCGGCCAGCCGAACGCCATGGGCGGCCGCGAAACGGGCAGTCTGTCCAACCTGCTGCCCGGCCATCGCGAAGTAGCCAACCCGGAACATCGCGCTGAAGTAGCCGATTACTGGGGCGTCGAACAATTGCCGGCAACCCCCGGCCTCAGCGCCATCGAGCTGTTCGAGCAAGTGCGCAACGGCAAGATCAAGGCTTTGTGGATCGCCTGCACCAACCCGGCCCAATCGATGCCTGACCAGGCCGCCATACGCGAAGCCCTGCAAGCCTGCCCATTCGTGGTATTGCAGGAGGCTTTCCGCACCACCGAGACCGCCACCTTCGCCGACCTGCTGCTGCCAGCGGCCAGTTGGGGTGAGAAAGAAGGCTCGGTCACCAACTCCGAACGGCGCATTTCACACGTTCGCCGGGCAATAAACGCCCCGGGTGAAGCACGTCCGGACTGGGCCATCACCGTGGATTTCGCACAGCGTCTGGAAAAACGCCTGCGTCCGGCCCCCTCCAGCCTGTTCGGCTTCGAAACCCCGGCCCAACTGTTCGATGAATACAAGCAACTGACCCGTGGTCGCGACCTGGACCTGTCCGGTATCAGCCACGCGCTGATCGATCAGCTTGGCCCCCAGCAATGGCCTTTCCGCGAGGGCGCTACGGTCGGCACCGCCCGTTTATACGTAGACGGCGTGTTTCCTACGGAAAGCGGCCGGGCTCGGTTTGTAGCCGACCCCTATCGCGCCGCCAAGGAATTGCGTGACGCGCGCTATCCGTTGACCCTGAACACCGGCCGCTTGCGTGACCAGTGGCACGGCATGAGCCGCACCGGCACCGCCGCGCAATTGTTTGGCCATGTCAACGAAGCGGTGCTCAGCCTGCATCCCGACGAGCTGCTTCGCCATCGCCTGCAAGCGGGCGACCTGGTCAGCCTCAAAAGCCGTCGCGGCAGCCTGATCGTGGCGGTGGACAGCGACGAAAGCGTGCGCCCCGGACAGGCATTCCTGCCCATGCACTGGGGCGACCGGTTTCTCAAGGGCGGGGTCAACGTCCTGACTCAACCGGCGTTCGACCCTTTGTCGAAGCAGCCGGAGCTCAAGCACAGCGGCGTGCGCCTGGAACCGGTGAACCTGCCATGGCAGCTTTTCGCCTTGGTCGAAGGCGATGTTCAACAGCATCTGGAGACTTTGCGTCCTCTGTGTGAGGCGTTTGCCTACGTCAGCCTTAGCCTTACCGGACGTGAACGTCCCGCATTGCTGATTCGCGCCGCCAGCGCCGCTGCGCCCGAACCGCAACTGCTCCAGGCGATCGACGAGCAACTCGGCCTTATCGACGGGCCCGTCTTGGCCTATGACGATCCGCGCCGCTCCATTGGCAAGCGGGTGCGGATCGAAAACGGCCGCATCACGGCCATTCGGCTGGCCGGAGAAACCCTGGCTCGCCATTGGCTGCAGAACCTGTGGCTCGAAGGTCGCGCCGATGAGCAACTGCGGCGCTGGCTGCTGGCCCCCTTGAGCGCGCCACCGGGCAACACCGGTGCCGCCATGGGCGGCGGGAAAACCCTGTGCAATTGCATGAATGTCAGTCAGCGCGCGGTTTGCGCGGGTATCGAGCGCGGCCTGGATTTGCAGGGCCTGAAAAAAGAACTGGGTTGCGGCACGCAGTGTGGTTCCTGTGTACCGGAAATCAAGCGCCTGCTGGTTGCCACCGCGCAACCGGTGGCCGCGATATCGTGAGGAAAACACTATGAACGCAAAAGTCTGGCTGGTAGGTGCGGGTCCTGGCGACCCTGAATTGCTGACCCTCAAAGCCGTGCGCGCCATGGGCGAAGCCGATGTCGTATTGATCGATGATCTGGTCAACGAGGCAGTGCTGGAACATTGTCCGGGCGCACGCATCATCGCCGTGGGCAAGCGCGGCGGTTGCCGCTCCACGCCACAAGCGTTCATTCATCGACTGATGCTGCGTTATGCCCGCCAAGGCAAATGCGTGGTACGCCTCAAGGGCGGCGACCCGTGCGTTTTCGGCCGGGGCGGCGAAGAAGCGCAGTGGCTGCGCGAACACGGGGTCGAGGTGGAACTGGTCAATGGCATCACGGCGGGTCTTGCCGGAGCCACCCAATGCGATATTCCACTGACCTTACGCGGCGTTGCTCGTGGCGTGACGCTGGTCACCGCCCATACCCAGGACGGCAGCAGCCTGAACTGGCAAGCCCTGGCCCAGGGCGGGACGACCCTTGTGGTGTATATGGGGGTGGCGAAACTGAGCGAGATCCGTGAGCAATTGCTGGCGGGCGGTATGGCGGCGAATACACCGGTCGCCATGATTGAAAACGCCTCCCTGCCCCACCAGCGCGACTGCCGCAGCGACCTGGCATCGATGGAAACCGACGCCAGCGCGTTTCAACTCAAGAGTCCGGCGATCCTGGTGATTGGTGCGGTGGCGGGTGTTGCCGAATTGCCCGTTTCTGCGCAGACCATGGCCCAGGCTCTAGCGGTCTAACTTACGACGATTACCAATGTGGGAGCGAGCCTGCTCGCGATTGCAATCGATCAGCCACTTGCAGGGTGACTGATACACCGCAATCGCGAGCAAGCTCGCTCCCACAGGTTCTGCACAAGCCGTCCCATTAAATCCCAGACAAAGAAAAACCCGGCCTAAGCCGGGTTTTCTAGTGCTGTGGGCTAATTACTTAGCTTGAGCTTCAACCTGCGCTTCTACGCGACGGTTGACTGCACGACCAGCGTCAGTGGCGTTGTCGGCAACTGGGCGGGATTCGCCGTAGCCAACAGACTGAACGCGGGACGATTCAACACCGTACTGGTTGGTCAGAACTTGCTTAACGGCGTTTGCACGACGCTCAGACAGTTTCTGGTTGTAAGCGTCAGGACCGACGGAGTCAGTGTGACCTTCAACAGTGGTGCTGGTGGATGGGTACTGCTTCATGAAATCAGCCAGGTTCTTGATGTCGCCGTAGCTGTTTTCTTTAACGACCGACTTGTCGAAGTCGAACTTGACGTCCAGCTCAACACGTACGACTTCAGCAACAGCTGGGCAGCCATCAGCGTCAACGGTTACGTTGGCTGGGGTGTCAGGGCACTTGTCGACGTTGTCGCACACGCCATCGTTGTCGCTGTCGGAGCAGACTTCAGCAGGTGCTGGAACTGGAGCAGCAGCTGGCTTGGAGCCGCCACCGAAGTTCACACCGATACCGACGCTAGGAGCCCACTCGGTGTCGCCCTGGTCGATGTTGTACTGAGCTTCAACGCCAGCACGGGCGTAGAAGTTGTCGGTGAAATACAGCTTGGCGCCGCCACCAACGTTGGCGAAGGTAGAACGGTTACGACCGTTGCTGCCATTCTGGTCGATGCTCTGGTCGGAGAAACCGGCCGAAACATAAGGACGCAGCATGTCGCCTGGGTTGTTGAAGTGGTACAGAGCGTCCAGAGCGGTGTTCGCGCCCTTGACGTTGGTGCCATCGTCGGTACGTGCGTTGTGCACTTCGTCGTAGGCCAGACGCAGTTCAACGTCGTCGGTCAGGAAGTAACCAACCGAACCGCCGAACAGGTTGCCGTTGTTCTTGAAATCACGAGCGCTGTCGAACATTTCTTTCTTGGCGAAGCCTTCGATTTCAACTGCGCCTTGGCCTTGTGCCAGAGCGCCGAACGAAGTGGCAGCAATCAAAGAACCAATGGCAAAGCCCAAGGTGTTTTTCAGTTTCATCCGTTAAATCCCCATCTGGTGATTGTGAAGCAGTCCCGCAAACCGGGGGACAACTCGGCGGCAAGTCTATCAGAACTTGCCTACACGTAAGAGATATTTGCGCTGAACTAAGTTTCAGCTATGCCCGCAAATTTCTCACGCAGCTTATCGAGCGCGCGCTTATAACGCATTTTTGTCGCGCTCAGACCCATGTGCATTATGTCTGCGATCTCCTGGAATTCCAGTTCTGCGACAAATCGTAGCACCAGAATTTCCCTGTCGATCGGGTTCACATAAACCAGCCAGCGATCGAGTCCACCCTTTTCCTCGGGCTTGGGCGCCTTTTCCTCGGACGCTTCCTCGAGAGGGTCAAGGCTCAACGCGTCCATCAACCGACGCTTTCGCCGCTCCTTGCGATACTGTGTGATGCATTCGTTGTAGGTGATGCTATATAGCCACGTCTTGAACTTCGATTTCCCCTCGAAGTTCTTCAAGCCGTACAGCACCTTCAACATCACCTCCTGACAGACATCATCAGCATCACGATCGTTCCCAAGATATCTTGCACAAACGTTAAATAATGTTCGCTGGTAACGGCGCATCAACTCTTCGTATGCGCGTGTGACGTGAAACAGCTCCGAATGCGCGCGCGCGACCAACTCCTCATCGGAGAGATCACGGGGGTCGTAGCGCGTGGATAGCGATTGGGGTTTGTTCAAAACAAGTCGGGCCGACAGTCTAGGTCAATGTGCGCCGCAGCCTGCGGTACCAGGCATTTTGCGGCGGCATACATTAGCAGGATTTGCCGGGTTAGCGGCTACTCACATGCTGTTCCAGCAGAATCCGATTGGACAGCGACACCAGCTCGCCTTCCTCGGTCAGCAATGTGGTCTTCACCGTGCCGATCTCTTCGATCTGGCCTTCGACCTCTCCAACACGCACTTGTTGCCCAACCTCGTAGAGCTCACGCACATAGATTCCCGCAAGAATCTGACCGGCGATTTCCCGGCTTCCCAACCCCATGGCCAGCGCAACCGCCAGACCAACGGTAATCAAGACAATCACGATCACATGGTTCAGCAGGTCAGTCTTGACCTCCAACTGGCTGATCGCGACCGAAATACTGATGATGATCACCAGGCCCTGGGCAATCCGTCCAAGTCCCGAAGCATAATCGAGCCCGACACCTTCGGCGGCGCCGCGCACCAGGCCGTTGGCCAGTTGCGCCAGCAACACGCCCACCAGCAACACCAAGGCAGCGCCGAACACCTTCGGCAAATACAGCGCCAGCATGTCCAGGGTCGCTGAAACGCGCTCCAGGCCCAGGGACTCAGCCGCGGAAACCAGGAATATAAGCAGCACGAACCAATAGACGATCTTGCCCACCAAGGTCGAGATCGGAACCTGGATGCCGCCACGGGACAAGAGCTTGGTCAGGCCGGTGCCGCCCATCAGGCGATCGAGGCCCAATTTGGCGAGCAGCTTGGACAGCAACGTGTCCAGCAGCTTGGCCACGACAAAACCCAACAACAGCACCACCAGGGCGCCGAAGAGATTGGGAATAAAGTTAGCTATCTTGGTCCACAACGCAGTCATTGCCGTGACGAGGCTCTGGGTCCAGAGATCAAGTTCCATATTCAGTCAGCCTTATCAGCGGTGCGAGTAACAGGTTTGCGACGGGAAACCGGCGAGACGTGGGCCGACCCGTTGTTCAGGGCGATCATCAGCGCTGGCACCCAACGGCCCAGCAGGCTGAACAGATCGCCGGCGCCCACCTGGCGGTTGGCGGTTTTGAGTACACGGCCCAGGCATGCATCGTCGTCCCGGCTGGACGGCGAGGCCTTGAGCATGTCGCGCAGAGACTGTTCAAACGGATCGTGCATACGCACCTCTCGTGATGTCTGTGGAAGACGCGATCAGATTTCGTCGGGTCACATGAAACCCCATCACACCCAACGCAAACGGCGAAACAGCCACCATTGCCCCAGCGCAACGCAGACCATCAGCAGGCAAGCGACGAGGAAACCATAGTGGCTCTCGGAAAACGGAATGCCGCCGACATTGATGCCCAGCAGCCCCGTGAGGAAACTCATCGGCAGGAAGATCCCAGTGATGATGCCGAAGCGGTACATGGTGCGGTTCATGCGCACTGAAAGGCGCCGGTCCTCGGCCTCCAGTACCAGCCCCACGCGCTCGCGAGTCAGTTCCAGCTCTTCGAGATAGCGGGTCAGGCTGTTGTTCAATTCATTCCAGTAGTCACCGTCGTCCTCGACGAACCAGGGCAACTTGATTCGCGACATCTGGCCGAAAATATCCCGTTGCGGCGCCAGGAATCGCTTCAGCCCGGCAGCCCGGCGACGGATGTGCAAAATGGCATCGTGCTCAGGCGTATACCGTTCGTCGGTATCGAGCTTTTCTTCCTCGGTGTCGACGATTTCCGACAGGCACGTCACCAGGTCCTGCACCTTATTGGTCAGGTACTGCGCCATATAAAGGATGAGTTCCGAAGCTGTCCGGGGCCCCTTGCCCTCGGACAGCTCGGCCAGCAGCTCATCGGTGGCGCGCAAAGGGCGCAGCCGCAGGGAAATCACTCGCTGCGCCGCCGCAAAGATGCGCACCGACACCATGTCTTCCGGCTCGGCCCCCGGATTGAGGTTGATCCCACGCAAAAACAGCAGCAGTTCGGCGTTGGGCAGCGGCAGCAGTCGTGGACGGGTGTTCTCTTCAAGCAGCAGGTCGCAGTTGAATTCACTCAAACCACTGGATTTGCGCAGCCACGTATGGGTTTGCGGATGACTGCGGTCCCAATGCAGCCACAGGCTTTCATGGGCCTGCAGCTGCAGATCGTCAAGTTCGGTCCGGGCTATCGAACGCGCGCCACCTTTACCATCCAGCACCAGGGCATGCACCAGCCCCCATTGCGCGTTTTCTTCCTCGAACATCCTCATCCCTTATGGCTGCAACGCTTTATTCAGGCATCTTCAACGGGCTCGGCGAGACAATCACGCCGTTATTGTCCGCATAGACATATTCACCCGGACGGAACGTCACGCCAGCAAAGGTGACCGCCACATTGAGATCGCCGATGCCACGCTTGTCGGTCTTCATCGGATGGCTGGCCAGGGCCTGGACGCCGAGGTCGGTCTGGGCAATGACGTCGACGTCGCGGATGCAACCGTAGATCACCAACCCTTCCCAACCATTTTTCGCGGCCTTTTCCGCCAGCATGTCTCCCAGCAGCGCCCGACGCAGGGAACCGCCGCCGTCGACCACCAGCACCTTGCCGTCCCCCTTGAGCTCGACCTGTTCCTTGACCAGGGAATTGTCTTCGAAACACTTGATGGTCACTATCTCGCCACCAAAGGAATCGCGGCCGCCGAAATTGCTGAACATCGGTTCCACCACTTGCACGAGGTCTGGATAGGCATCGCACAGGTCAGGCGTGAGGTAATGGTTCATCGAAGAACTCCTGTATGGGCTGGAACGTCGGGCTGAAGTGAACCGCTGTTTGTGACCGGAACAGCGGAACGCGTCATATCTTAGCCGCAAGCAGTCCAGAGCGAAATGCCCTCCTCAGAGCCTTCGCGTCAAACCGCCTCCGCCAGGTGGGGTTGATCCGCCGGCAACGGTCCGCGCTGATCCTCCAGCCACCGAGCCACCAATGGCCAGACCTCGGCCTGGGCGGCTTTACTGACGAGCATTTCGACGTGGCCGAAATCATCGCCGAAGCCTTGTTCGCGCCCAAGGCAGACAAATTGCTTGTGCTCGGAACCGATCTGCTCGAACAGTTTGCGGCATGCCCAGGTAGGATCCTGCTGATCGCCGGCGGCGCTCACCGCCAGCACCGGCACCTGCACGTCGGCCAGGCCCGCCCACCAGTTTTTCTCGGCATCGCCGAAACGCCCGAACAGGCCATACCAGCGCAGGCTCTCCAGGGCCAGGCCGATGGGCTCATCTTCTGGGCCGCGCTTGAGCCTTGAACCGGACAAATGGGCGAAACGCTTGAGGATGAAGCGCCCGCTCCATTCAACCGGGGGAATTTTCAGTGGCCAATAGGTACGGCTGACCTGTGTACCAAAAAATGCCGCCGATGCAACGGCAGGCGCGCCCAGGTAATGGCCGCCCAAGGCCGCTGCCAGGGTGATGCCGCCCAGCGAGTGACCGATCCAATGGGGCACCTGCCCGCTCTGCTCGCGCACGAAGGCGCCGATGGCCGGCAAGTCATACCGGGCGTAGTCGGCCACGCGGTTGTTGCGGTAGCCCTGGTTTCGTTGGGATAAGCCATGCCCGCGCATTTCGGGAATCCAGACATCGAACCCCAACCGCGCCAGGTGCGCCCCCAGCCCCAGCCCCTTGGGCGAATACCAGAAGCGACGGTTGGAAAAACTGCCGTGCAACAGGATCACCGGGACACCCCGGGTATCGCCGACATCGGCCATGCCCAGCCGGGTGACGGCCAGCTCGACGCTGTAGTCGGGGCTGTTACCGGGTTTCAAACGATAGACATCTTCGCTCAGATCGCCACGCCGCTCGGCGCTGATCAGGGCGACAGGAAATAGGTTGCTGCTGCTTTGCATGATCTTCTTGCACAAAAAAGGGCGGCTTCCAAATGGAGCCCGCCCTACTTCAAATCAAAAGGGGCCGGAAGACTGGCCGCCGGATACCACAAGGAATTACCCCGGCTTACATTACCGATCAGGCCCCTTCACTCGATCAGACCGCAGCCTGCCCCTCAGCCAGGAAGAACCAGGTTTCCAGTACCGAGTCCGGGTTCAACGAAACGCTTTCGATACCCTGCTCCATCAGCCACTTGGCCAGGTCCGGGTGGTCCGAAGGGCCCTGGCCGCAGATGCCGATGTACTTGCCGGCCTTGTTGCAGGCGGCGATAGCATTGGCCAGCAGCTTCTTGACCGCCGGGTTACGTTCGTCGAACAGGTGGGCGATGATCCCCGAATCGCGGTCCAGACCCAAGGTCAGTTGGGTCAGGTCGTTGGAGCCGATGGAGAAGCCGTCGAAGAACTCGAGGAATTCTTCGGCCAGGATCGCGTTGGACGGCAGTTCGCACATCATGATGACGCGCAGGCCATTCTGGCTACGGGCCAGGCCGTTTTCCGCCAACAGGTCGACCACTTGGCTCGCCTCGCCGAGGGTGCGCACGAACGGCACCATGATCTCGACGTTGGTCAGGCCCATCTCGTTACGCACGCGCTTGAGGGCACGGCATTCGAGTTCGAAGCAATCGCGGAACGATTCGCTGATGTAGCGCGACGCACCACGGAAGCCCAGCATCGGGTTCTCTTCTTCGGGCTCGTAGAGTTTGCCACCGATCAGGTTGGCGTATTCGTTGGACTTGAAGTCCGACAGCCGCACGATGACTTTCTTCGGCCAGAACGCCGCCGCCAGGGTGCTGATGCCTTCCACGAGCTTCTCGACGTAGAAACCGACCGGGTCGTCGTAGCCGGCAATGCGCTTGTCGACGCTGTCCTTGATGTCCTGTGGCAGGCCGTCATAGTTCAGCAGTGCCTTGGGGTGCACGCCGATCATGCGGTTGATGATGAACTCCAGGCGGGCCAGGCCCACGCCGGCGTTCGGCAGCTGCGCGAAGTCGAAGGCACGGTCCGGGTTGCCGACGTTCATCATGATCTTGAACGGCAGCTCCGGCATGGCGTCCACGGAGTTCTTCTTGATGTCGAAGCCCAACTCGCCTTCGAAGATGTAGCCGGTGTCGCCTTCGGCGCAGGAAACGGTCACGCCCTGGCCGTCCTTGAGCAGTTCGGTGGCATTGCCGCAACCGACCACGGCCGGAATGCCCAGCTCACGGGCGATGATCGCCGCGTGGCAAGTGCGTCCACCGCGGTTGGTGACAATGGCGCTGGCGCGCTTCATCACCGGTTCCCAGTCCGGATCGGTCATGTCGGAGACCAGCACGTCGCCGGCCTGGACCTTGTCCATCTCCGAGACGTCCTTGATGATCCGCACCTTGCCGGCGCCGATGCGCTGGCCGATTGCGCGGCCTTCCACCAGCACGGTGCCGGTTTCCTTGAGCAGGTAGCGCTCCATGACGTTGGCCTGGGTGCGGCTCTTCACGGTTTCCGGACGGGCCTGCACGATGTACAGCTTGCCGTCGTCGCCGTCCTTGGCCCACTCGATGTCCATCGGGCACTTGTAGTGCTTCTCGATGATCATCGCCTGCTTGGCCAGCTCGCTGACTTCGGCGTCGGTCAAGCAGAAGCGCGCGCGATCAGCCTTGTCGACATCGACGGTCTTGACCGAACGACCGGCCTTGGCTTCGTCGCCGTAGACCATCTTGATGGCCTTGCTGCCCAGGTTGCGGCGCAGGATGGCCGGACGACCGGCTTCCAGGGTGCCCTTGTGGACATAGAATTCATCGGGGTTCACCGCGCCTTGCACGACGGTTTCACCCAGGCCATAGGCGCCGGTGATGAACACGACGTCACGAAAGCCCGACTCGGTGTCGAGGGTGAACATCACGCCGGCGGTGCCGGTTTCGGAGCGGACCATGCGCTGCACACCGGCGGACAGGGCGACCAGTTTGTGGTCGAAGCCCTGATGCACGCGGTAGGAAATGGCACGGTCGTTGAAAAGGGAGGCGAAGACTTCCTTGGCGGCTCGGATGACGTTTTCCACGCCACGGATATTCAGGAAAGTCTCCTGCTGGCCGGCGAACGAGGCGTCCGGCAAGTCTTCGGCGGTGGCCGAGGAGCGTACGGCGACAGCGATGTCGGGGTTGCCTTCGGAGAGCTTGGCAAAAGCCGTGCGGATTTCGCTGTTCAGCTTCTCGGGAAACTCGGCTTCCATGATCCATTGGCGGATCTGGGCACCGGTCTTGGCCAGGGCATTGACGTCATCGACGTCCAGGGCGTCGAGCGCATCGTGGATCTGCTGGTTCAGGCCGCTCAGTTCCAGGAAGTCACGATAAGCCTGGGCGGTCGTGGCGAAGCCACCCGGCACCGATACTCCGGCGCCCGCGAGGTTACTGATCATCTCGCCCAGGGATGCGTTCTTGCCCCCCACATGCTCTACATCATGGACGCCGAGCTTATCGAGGGAAACTACGTACTCTACCAAGGTGATCTCTCCACTGACTGTGTTGGAAAAGCTCAAGGTACCGGCGGCTCCAGGGGAGCGCTCACCGGCGATATGGCCTGGACCTGGAAAATAAGTGAGAATGCGGGCCACGGGCGGCCGGCAAATCGCGCCTATCATATCCAAGAATCGTGACTAGCTCACTAGCTTAAGGCCCAAGGCGCAAATGAAACGATCTGCTTTCTTTATCTCCGACGGCACCGGCATCACGGCCGAAACGCTGGGCCAGAGCCTGTTGGCGCAGTTCGAAAACATTACCTTCACCAAGCTGACACGCCCCTACATAGACAGCGTCGACAAGGCGCGGGCCATGGTACAGCAAATCAATAAAGCCGCCGAAAACGACGGTTTTCGCCCGATTATCTTCGACACCATCGTCAATCAGGACATCCGTGAGATTCTCGCAACGTCCAATGGTTTCATGATCGACATTTTTTCCACGTTCCTGGCGCCCCTGGAACAGGAACTGAGCGAACATTCTTCCTATTCGGTCGGCAAGTCCCATTCCATTGGTCACAACTCCAACTACATGGAGCGGATCGAGGCGGTCAACTTTGCGCTGGACAACGATGACGGCGCCCGCACGCATTATTACGACAAGGCCGACCTGATCCTAGTGGGTGTGTCGCGGTGTGGTAAGACGCCGACGTGTCTGTACATGGCGATGCAATTCGGCATCCGCGCGGCCAACTATCCGTTGACCGAAGACGACATGGAGCGCCTGCAACTGCCCAATGCGTTGCGCGCCCACCAGCACAAACTGTTCGGCCTGACCATCGACCCGGACCGCCTCACCGCGATCCGCAACGAACGCAAGCCCAACAGCCGCTATTCGAGCTACGCCCAGTGTGAGTTCGAAGTGCGCGAAGTGGAAAACCTGTTCCGGCGGGAGAACATTCCCCATATCAACTCCACGCATTTTTCCGTGGAAGAGATATCGGCGAAGATCCTGGTGGAGAAAGGCGTGGAGCGGCGGTTCAAATAAAACCCGCAACGCCACAAAGCCCTGCGGGAGCGAGCCTGCTCGCGATAGCATCACCTTGGTCTGACTGAAAGACCCAGTTGCCTGCATCGCGAGCAGGCTCGCTCCCACATGTGTCCGCGGTCTACTGCGCTAATGCCGCCTGCTCGTCCATCTTCTTGCGCAAACTCAACGGGCGCATGTCGGTCCAGACCTCTTCGATATACGCCAGGCATTCCTTCTTGAAGCCGCTTTTGCCGACCGTACGCCAGCCTTCCGGGATGGCTTTGTAGTCCGGCCAGATCGAATATTGTTCTTCGTGGTTGACCACGACCTGGAAGAGGATGTCCTCGCGATCGAATACTGAAGTCATGGTGTTTCTCCGTCATTGCTCAAGGTTCGCCGCGCCACGGGCGCAGCCAAGGTATGAAAGGAACGTACCGGGCCGAGGGAAAATTAGGCATCGGCCACGGCGGCTTCCAGGGCGCGCCGGAAAATGTCGGCGACCCGATCGATTTCCGTCGCCGTGATAATCAATGGCGGCAGGAACCGCACCACGCCGCCCTGTCGGCCGCCCAATTCCAGGATCAGCCCACGCTTGAGGCACTCGCGCTGCAAGCGTGGCGCCAGACGCGCATGCACCGGTGGGTGACCCTGGGTGTCCGGCACGCCCGCAGGGTCGACCAACTCGACGCCGAGCATCAGGCCGCGACCGCGAATATCGCCCATCTGCGGGAAATCCCGTTGCAGGATTAGCAAATGCTCGCTCAAGCGCTCGCCCATGGCGGTGGCGTGGGCCGGCAGGTCGTGTTCCACCAGATAACGCATCACAGCGCAACCGGCTGCCATGGCCATCTGGTTGCCCCGGAACGTGCCGGCATGGGCGCCCGGCGCCCAGGTGTCGAGCCAGTCGCGATACACCACGACCGCCAGCGGCAGGCTGCCGCCGATGGCCTTGGACAGCACGACCACGTCCGGGACGATTCCGGCATGCTCGAAGGCGAACATCTTACCGGTCCGGCCGAAGCCACTCTGGATTTCATCGACAATCAACGCCACCCCGGCCTGCTCGGTGATCCGCCGCAAGCCACGCAGCCAGTCGAGGTCGGCCGGTACGACGCCGCCCTCGCCCTGCACCACTTCGACGATGACGGCCGCTGGCAATTGCACGCCGGCCTCCGGATCGTTCAGCAGGTTTTGCAGATAATGCAGGTTGGCCTTGACGCCTTCCGCGCCGCCCAAACCGAACGGGCAGCGGTAATCGTAGGGATACGGCATGAACTGCACGCCGTTGCTGAGCAAGGCGCCCAAGGGCTTCTTCGGCCCCAGGCTGCCCATCAGGCTCAACGCACCCTGGCTCATTCCGTGATAGCCGCCCTGGAACGACAGCACCGTGCTACGCCCCGTCGCGGTACGTACCAGCTTGAGCGCCGCTTCTACGGCGTCGGTGCCGGTGGGGCCGCAGAACTGGATCTTCGCCTCGGCGACCAGGGCTGCCGGCAACAGGCCGAACAGATCCTGGACAAAGCGGTCCTTCACCGGCGTGGTCAGGTCCAGGGTATGCAGGGGCAGTTCATCGGCAAGCACTTGCCGGATCGCCTCGATCACTACCGGGTGGTTGTGCCCGAGCGCCAGCGTGCCGGCGCCAGCCAGGCAATCGATGAAAGTACGGCCCTCGACGTCTTCGACGTACAGCCCCTTGGCGCGTTTGAGCGCCAGGGGTATGCGTCGGGGATAACTGCGTGCATTGGATTCCTGGCGGTTCTGGCGCGCCAGCAACGGTGATTCGTCGAATTGGTAAAGCGTCTCGACCGGCGTGGAGCCGCCTCGTACTGTCGACGCTTCGATAGGACTTGTGACTGACATGTTCTCGACCCCGCAATGAGTGACCAAACGGCGCACCGGGCAGGTGCGCATTCGCAGCGCACATGCAGGTTTCCTGTTGTGGGAACGCATCAGCGAGGCACGGATTTACTGCCTCGGGCTATCTACTGAGTCAAAGAGGCTTGCAGCGGCACGGTCAGCTCGACCCGCAGCCCGTCCGGGCGGCTATCGAACTGCAAGCCGCAGCCGCATCGCTGAACGATGGCCTGGACGATCGCCAGCCCCAACCCGCAACCTTCGCTCTGCCCAGTGCGCCAGAAGCGCTGCGTCAGGTGCTGGACATCGTCGGCGGCAATGCCGGGCCCGTGGTCGCGTACCTGGAAACGCACGCGCTGGCCCACCATTTCCAGGTTCAGCTCGACGTCAGTATCGTCCGGGGTATGGCGCAAGGCGTTGTCCAACAGATTGCGCAGCGCGGCTATGGACAAGACCGCCGGCATCTGGACCGGCGCATCGGACAATTGCGGCGAGACATGCAGCCTGATTCGCTGGGGAGCGCCATTGGCCGCGTCCTGGATAGCCAGCCGCGCGACTTGCGCGGCATTGCATTGCACACCGTCGTCGAACGACAGGCTGCCCTCGACCCGGGCCAGCAACAACAATTGTTCCAGGGTACGGTGCAACCGATCGGCGCCCTCCTCCGCCCGCGCCAGGGACTGGTCGCGAGCGGCGCCGTCGGTCATGCGCGCCACCTGCAGGTGCGTCTTGATGGCGGTCAAGGGGCTGCGCAATTCATGGGCCGCGTCACCGGTCAGGCGGCGCTCACGTTCGATGGCCTTGCCGATGCGCAGCAGCAGCTGGTTCTGGGTTTCCAGCAAGGGTTGCAACTCGCTGGGCAACGGCTGGATCTGCAACGGCTCCAGGGAGTCCGCGTTACGCCGCGTCAACGCATCGCGCATGCGATTGAGCGGCGCCAAGCCCTGGCCGACGCCTAGCCACAACAGGCACAGGCAACCGAGCAACGCCACGCCGACCGGCACCGACGCCGCCAACAGCACCGACATGTTCAAGGCTTCGCGTTCAATCTGGCGGTCGGCGGTGGTGATACGCAAGTCGCCACGGGCCAGGGTGAAGCTGCGCCACGGCGCGCCATCGATCATCTGGTCATGAAAGCCCATCTTCTCGGCTTCCAGCGGTTGTCCCGGGGTGTCGTGGCTGCGTGCCAGGATTTCGCCCCGCAACGAGGTAACCTGACAAGCCATGCCCCCCGGGACGCTCAGTTGTTCGGCGCTGAAATGCGTACCCTCACCCTTGCTGGGCACCGGCGGCAATTGCTCCAGCAGCCCGGCGACCATCTGTGCCGAGGCGACCAGGCGCTGATCGAGAGAAAACATCATCTGATTGCGCAGGTCGCTGAGCATCCACGCCGCCGCCAAGGCCCAGATCAGGGCAAATGCCGCGCCCAGGGTCAGGCTCAAGCGCAGTCGCAGGCTCATCACTTGGAAGATTCCCCGCCGTCGGCCGGCCCCAGGCGATAGCCCAGCCCGCGCACCGTCTCGACAACGCCATTGCCCAGTTTGCGTCGCAGGTGGTGGATATGGACGTTGAGCGCATTGCTTTCCAGCTCGTCATTGAAGCCGTAGACGCTGTCCTTGAGTTGCTCGGTGGAGAGCACCCGGCCACGGCTGTGCAACAACGCCTGCAATAGCGCCTGCTCGCGCCGGGAGAGGTCAACCGGCTGGCCGTCCAGGGTGGTTTCCCGGCTGCTGGGGTCATACGTCAGGCGACCATGTTCGATCAGGTTGACGCTGCGCCCGGCAACGCGCCGCAACAACGTATGCAGGCGCGCCGCCAGCTCGCGCAGGTCGAAGGGCTTGAGCAGATAGTCATCGGCGCCGGCCTGCAAGCCGTCGACACGGTCGGTCACCGAGTCCCTCGCGGTCAGGATCAGCACCGGGATTTCCAGGCCCTGCTGGCGCAATTGCTTGAGCAGCTTGAGGCCATCTTCATCGGGCAAGCCGAGGTCCAGCACCATGACATCGAACGTCGCCACGCCGACCATGGCCCGCGCCGCCGATGCCGTGGCGACGTGCTCGACCGTCAGGCCTTGAGCCGTGAGCCCGGCCACGATGCCGCTGGCAATCAGCGCGTCATCTTCGCATACCAATACGTGCATGAACGCTCCATGGGCAAAAGCCGCGATTGAACCAAGTGAACATTAAGGCGCAATTATGGCAGCCCGCAAAGCCGTGGGTGCGAGGCATACCAGTAACCGTTGGAAACATTCGAATCCATCGCCATACATATATACCGCACCCGAATGGACCATCGCTTTTACTTTGGTACCCGCTGGACACATATTTTCCTTATTGAAGCAGGTATCCCAACATGTATACGCATACGAACGCGCTGCTCAGTTACGCCGACTTTGTCACCGCGATCCAAAACCTGGTCGACCATGTAAAAAAGCAACGAACAATGGCGACAAACGAGGGCCTGGAGTTATACAACCTGGGAGAATTCAACAGGGCGAAACTCCATCTATTGATAGCTGCCACGGATGGCAACAAAGAAGCGCAATATGCCTTGGCGGAGGTGCTGAGGCGTGACGCCGGAAACATGACCGAAGAGGCGCGAAACTGGTACCAAAAGGCTGCTGGTCAAGATCATTTCTACGCCCTGCTGCGACTGGCGGACGAAACGTCGTTGGCCAAGGCCAAGGCATTGGCTGAAGCCAACGCAGACCCGGCTGAGCGCCTGCTACAGCTTTACGAATTGACGGGGGACATCGAGTCGTTGAGAAAATCCGAGCGAGCCGGTTCCTCCGAGGCCAAATGTATCCTGGCTTACTTGTATGGAAGGGATGAAAAACTCGTCCCCTCCGGCCTCACCCCAACGGCTGAACAGACGAGACTCCTGCTGGAGGCCGCGATTGCGGGCTTGCCCAAAGCCATGGCGTGGTACCCCAGACTGTTAACAGTACGCGATAAGACAACCAGACGTGCCTGGCTGGAAAAGAGGCTTCAGCTCAATGATGTCAATGCCTTGCTGGACTACGCCTTTGCGATCTCGACGGAATACGACATGGACGAGGATGAACAGGAATACGGCTACGAAAAAGACCTTGTCAAAGCCTACGCTCTGCTCTGGCTGGTCAGTGATACAACGCGCCAATTCAAGCGCCACGCTGATACTGTCAAAAATCTCGCCCACCTCGAAGCGCAATTGACCGCGCAAGAAATCACCGACGCCAAGCAACAGGCCCAAGCGTGGAAACTGAGCCATCCCCCGATGTCCGAATACCGGTTAACCTATCAGGAATTCTGATTGGCCCGACGGGTGCCGGCACGTTTGTAGGCTGGCGTTAACTTAAGGTTAATCGCCAGCCGCCACTGTGCGCCTCACTCTCCTGGTTCTAAGGCTCTACCCCATGCGTCGATTGTTTTTGCTGTGGCTGTTTCTGATCTCGGGCCTGGCCCAGGCCGCCAATCCCTTCGAAACCAAGCCCGACTTCCTGCCGGTGGAAAAGGCATTCGTCTTTACTTCCGAACGCCTGGACTCCGGTGAAACCCAGTTGTTCTGGCAGATCGCCGACGGGTATTACCTGTATCAGCAGCGGCTCAAGTTCGATGGCCTGGCCGAAGCGCAGAAACCGAAGCTGCCCGAGGGCGAAGCCCACAGCGACGAGTTCTTCGGCGACCAGCAAGTCTACCGCCAGGCATTGGAGCTGAAGATTCCCGCCGGGGCTACCGGCAAGGTCAAGGTCGGTTTCCAGGGCTGCGCCGATGCGGGCCTGTGCTATCCGCCCCAGACCCAAATCGTAGACCTGGGCGGCGCCGCACCGGTGGCAAGCACTGGCGAGGCGCAAGACCAGGCGCTGGCCAACGGCTTGCAGCAGCGCGCGCTGGGCTGGAGCCTGCTGGTGTTCTTCGGCCTTGGGCTGTTGCTGGCGTTTACCCCTTGTTCGCTGCCGATGCTGCCAATCCTGGCGGGATTGGTGGTGGGTAGCGGCGCCGGGCCCCGGCGCGGCCTGGCGTTGGCCGGCAGCTACGTGATCAGCATGGCGATGGTGTACGCCGCCATGGGCGTGCTTGCCGCGCTGTTGGGAGCCAATCTGCAGGCATTGCTGCAACAGCCGTGGTTGCTGGGCACCTTCGCGGCCATCTTCGTTGTATTGGCACTGCCGATGTTTGGCTTTTTCGAACTGCAACTCCCAGCCGCCCTGCGCGATCGCTTGGAAAACGCCGGCCGCCAGCGCCGCGGTGGCAGCCTGGTGGGTGCCGGCGTTCTGGGAGCCCTGTCCGGTCTGTTGGTAGGGCCGTGCATGACTGCGCCGCTGGCCGGCGCGCTGTTGTACATCGCCCAGAGCGGCAACGCGCTGCATGGCGGCCTGATCCTGTTCACCATGGGTGTCGGCATGGGCCTGCCGCTGTTGTTGCTGGTGACCGTCGGCAATCGTTTCCTGCCCAAGCCAGGCGCCTGGATGAACCTGCTCAAGGGCGTATTCGGCTTCCTGTTCCTGGGTACCGCGTTGCTGATGATCCGCCCGGTCATCGACGGCTCGCTGTGGATCGGCCTTTGGGGCGCTCTGCTGCTGATTGCCGCTTACTGCGCCTGGCGCCAGACCCAGGGGTTCGGTCGCGCGCCCTATCTGTGGGGCAGCGTATCGCTGCTGTTCGGGTTGTGGGGAAGCCTGCTGGTGGTCGGGGCGGCGGGAGGCAGCGACGATCTGTTCAAGCCGCTGGAGGTCTACAGCGGTGCCCAGGGCAATGCGACTGCCCAGGCCCACGACGCCTTCATCACCGTCAGCGAGCCCGCCGCCCTGCAACGGGAATTGGACAGCGCCAAGGCCCAGGGCCAATGGGTCCTGCTGGACTACTACGCCGATTGGTGCGTGTCGTGCAAAATCATCGAGAAACAGGTGTTTGGCCGCGCCGAAGTCATGGCCGCGCTTAGCGACGTGCGCCTGCTGCGCCTGGACGTCACTGCCGACAACGCCGCCAGCCGAGCGCTGCTCCAGCGCTACCAGGTGCCGGGCCCGCCCAGCCTGCTGTGGATCGGGCCCGACGCAGAAGAACGCCGTGGCCAGCGCATCACGGGCGAGATCGATGCCAAAGGCTTCCTGGAGCGTTGGAACCTGACCCGGGATGCAGGCTGATGCTGACCTTTACCCTGGGCACCTTTGCCATCGCTATCCATCACCTCCTGTTGATCAGCGCGCTGGCATTGGCGACGTTCGTCGGCTGGCGAGTGGCCAAGCGCGGGGGCGAGAACCCCGAGTCGGTGCTGTTCGTGCTGTTTTTGCTCGGGCTGCTCGCCGCGCGAACAGGTTTTGTCGTGGCGTACTGGAACCATTATCGGGACGACCTCTGGCAGATCGTCGATCTGCGCGATGGCGGTTTCCTTGCATGGCCGGGGATATTGGTGCTGTTGGCCGCGGCGCTGCTGTGGGCGCGGCGCCGACCGACCCTGCGCCGGCCATTGGGCTTTGGTGTGGGCAGCGGCCTGCTGTTCTGGCTGGTGGCGACAATGTCATTGACCATCTATGACCAAGGCACGCGGTTGCCGGAGATCGAGCTGCGCAACGCCGACGGCCAAACGGTGAAACTTACCGACTATCAGGGCGGGCCTCTGGTGGTCAATCTGTGGGCCACCTGGTGCCCGCCCTGCCGTCGCGAAATGCCGGTGCTGGAAGCCGCTCAACTGGAACGCCCGGACTTGACTTTCCTGTTCGTCAATCAGGCCGAAAGCATGCATAGCGTCAGCACTTACCTCGCCACCCAGGGCCTGAGCCTGCACAACGTGCTGTTCGACGGCAGTGGCCGTCTCGCCCAGGCCGTCGGGTCAATGGCCTTGCCGACGACCCTGTTCTACGGCGCCGATGGCCGCCTGCTCGGCAGTCACCTGGGTGAACTGTCGGAAGCCAGCCTGGCCCGCGCCCTGGAAAATTTCGAAACGCCGGGTCCAACCTCGGCGATCCCACCTTCTACAAGGAAACTGCCATGCCCCGCCTCCACCACCTGCTGACCCTGGCTTTCGCCGGCGCGTTGCTGCAGGCACCGCTGCTTCACGCCGAAGAATTGCCAGCGGCCATCAAGAAGATCGAAGCCAAGGGCGCGAAAATCGTCGGTACCTTCCAAGCACCGGACGGCCTGCGCGGCTACGCGGCGCAATACCAGAACCGTGGGATGGCGCTGTACCTGACGCCGGACGGCAAACACGTCCTGCTGGGCAACCTGTACGACGCCGACGGCAAGGACTTGAGCGCCGAACCGCTGCAAAAACTGGTCTATGCCCCGATGGCCAAGGAAATCTGGGCGAAAATGGAGGCCAGCAACTGGATCGCCGACGGCAGCAAGGACGCACCGCGCACCGTGTACCTGTTCAGTGACCCCAATTGCCCGTATTGCAACATGTTCTGGGAACAGGCCCGGCCGTGGGTCAAGGCCGGCAAGGTGCAGTTGCGTCACATCATGGTGGGCATCATCCGCGAAGACAGCCCCGGCAAATCGGCCGCCCTGCTCGCGGCCAAGGCGCCGGAAAAGGCGCTGGCCGACCATGAGAAAGCCGGCAAGGGCAGCTCGCTCAAGCCGCTCAAGGAAATACCACCGGCCATCCAGGCGAAACTGGACGCCAATCAGCAATTGATGGACGAGTTGGAGCTGTCCTCCACTCCAGCCATTTTCTACCTCGATGACCAGGGCGAACTGCAACAGCAGCAAGGCGCGCCGTCGTCGGACAAACTGGTGAAGATTCTCGGGCCTAAGTGATCCGGAACACTGAACTGTGGCGAGGGGATTTATCCCCGCTGGGTCGCGAAGCGGCCCCAATCCTGTCGACTTGGTTTGGCAGCTTCACCGAGGTATCTGGTTTTGGGCTGCTGCGCAGCCCAGCGGGGATAAATCCCCTCGCCACAAAGTCAGTGCATCCGTTTCAGAAATCCCAACAACGCTTCAGTCACACATTCCGGATTCTCCAGGTTGGATATATGCCCCGCCTGCGCAATCAGCATGTGTTCGCAGCCGATCAGCTCGGCCATTTCCAGGGCCTCGGACGGTGGCCGCGGCTTGTCCTGGTCGCCACACATCACCAGCGTGCGCCTGGCATCCAGTTCAGGCAGGCGCGACAGGACGTCGTCCCGACCAAAAATGATCCGCCCCAACGGCACGATACTGTCCCTCAGGCGATCCGTTGGCAGCGCGGCCAAGGTGGCACGAAACTGCTGGTAGAGCGCCGACTGCGGATCGATGCCCGGCCGGAAGAAAATCGGCACGATGATATCCAGCAGCGGCTCGGGCACGCTGCCACTGGCCTCGATCTTGTCGAACAGTGAAAAATAATACTGGCGGGTCGGTTCCGGCTCTACCCCGACGTAGGTGTCCATCAACACCAGCGAACTCACTCGCTTAGGCGCTGCCAGCGCCAACCGCGCCCCCCACATTCCGCCCACCGACAGGCCGACCAGGTTGAAGCAGTCGATATCCAGGTGATCCATCAACGCCAGTGTCTGGCGGGACAAGTCGTCCAGTGAGGTCATGCCCTCGGGAAGTCGTCCGGATTGCCCGTGGCCCCATAGCTCCGGGACGATGACCCGATAGTGTTTCGACAGGGCATCGACCTGTGGCGCCCACATGCTCTGGTCCCACAAATAGCTGCTACCCAGCACCACTACCGGGCCTTGGCCCTGGTCCAGGTAATGGAGCGGTTGTCCGTCAATCGTTGCAAAGGGCATCGGTGACCTCCTTGTTTGGCAATGGAATGGCCCAGGGGAGACTGCCGTGACCCGCACTGAGCGTCAACCGCTGGCCTAAACCGCTTCGTAACGACCTGTAAGGTCTGACAGTAGATAAACGCAGCCACTGACGATAGCTCGACGGTTCGATCGCAAAACCGCGACAAAAGTCTCGCCCCCCATCGCGAGCAGGCTCGCTCACATTTTGATCTCTGGACTCCGATCCATTGTGGGAGCGAGCCTGTCGCGATGAGGCCGCTACAGGCATCACAGCACTACAACCCCTCCAACTCCGCCATCAGATCATTCAACCGGTCCACTTTCTCCTCGGTCATTTCGCTGGCTTGCAACCCCGCAATGTATTCAGCCAATTGCTCCACGGTGCTGCACTCGAACATCGCCCTGAGCGGCACGTTGCGTTGCAAGGCCTTCTGCACGCGGGAGGCAATTTGTGTCGCCAGCAAGGAGTGCCCGCCCAGCTCAAGGAAATTGTCCCGCGCCCCCACCCGCTCGACCTTCAACACTTCGGCCCAGATATCCGCCAGGGTCTGCTCCAGCGCATTGGCGGGCGCCTGGTAGTCGTGACCGTGCAACTGGCCGATTTCCAACGCCGGCAGCCCCTTGCGATCGAGCTTGCCGTTGGCATTGAGGGGCAAGCGGTCGAGCCACAGCCAGTGCAGCGGCACCATGTATTCGGGCAGCTCGCTGCGCAGGCGCTGTTTGATCCGATCCAGGCGTTCGCTCGGGCTGAGCGTCGAGTCGGCAGCAACCAGATAGCCCACCAGATGCTTGCCATTGACGCCCTCCTGCACCCCGACCGCCGCGTCGCGGACTTCGGGCTGCTCATGCAGCCGTGCTTCGATTTCCCCCAGTTCGATGCGGTAACCGCGGATCTTCACTTGATGATCGATGCGCCCGACGTATTCCAGCACGCCATCGCTGCGGCGGCGCGCCAGGTCGCCAGTGCGGTACAGCCGCTCGCCCGGTGCGCCGAACGGGTTGGGCACGAAGACCGGCGCCGTACGCAACGGATCGCTGACATAACCACGCCCCACTCCGGTGCCGGCGACGCACAACTCGCCCACCGCGCCCAATGGCACCAGTTCCAGCGCGCCGTCGAGCACGTACAAACGGTTGTTGTCGGTCGGCGTGCCGATGGGCAGGTAGGTGCCACGGGTCGAGGCCATGTCGACCCGGAAGAACGCCACGTCATCGGAACATTCCGCCGGTCCGTAGGCATTCACCAGGGCGATGTCGGGGTAACGCACCAGCCATTGATGGGCCAGCTCCGGTGGCATCGCTTCGCCGGTGGGCAGCATCCAGCGCAACCCATCCAGACCGGTGTGCTCCTGGGCGAGCATGCCCTGGATCAACGAAGGCACGCTTTCCAGCACGGTAATGCCCTGACGACCCACATGGTCCAACAGTCCTTGGGGATCGTGGGCGATGGCATTGGGCACGATGTCCACCCGGGCGCCGAACAACGGGGCGGTCAGGAACTGCCACACCGAAATATCGAAGCTCTGGGACGCGGTCTGGGCGATCACGTCCGTTTCATCCAGCGCCAGGTACGGCACTTTGCTGAGCTGGTTGTTGAGCATGCCGCGCTGCTGCACCATCACGCCTTTGGGCAAGCCGGTGGAGCCAGAGGTGTAGATCACATAGGCGAGGTTGTCCGGCCCGCTGTAAACGCCAGGATTGTCCACTGCCATATCACTGGCCTGGACGTCTTCCCAGACCAGCAGCTTCGGCCGCCCGGCACAGGCGAACTCTTCCAGCAAGGCCAACGCCTGTTCGCGACAAGCTCTCGTGCAGACCAGCAACGGCGTGCGGCTCAGCTCGATGATGCGGCTCAGGCGCTGGCTCGGCAGGCCTGGGTCCAGCGGCAGGTAACCGCCGCCGGCCTTGAAGCTGCCGATGATCATGCCCAGCAAGTCCAGGCCGCGCTCGGCCAGCAGCGCCACCGGCTGGTCGAGACCGACGCCCGCCTCGATCAGCCCATGACCGAGGCGGTTGCTGCGTACGTTCAACGCGGCGTAAGTCCAGCTGTCGTCCTGGCAACTGGCGGCAATGCGTTGCGGATGAGCCGCCACCCGGGCCTCGAACAGCTCCACGTAACTCTGCTCCAGCGGATAGGCACGTTCACTCTGGTTGCAGCCCTCGATGAGGAAAGTCTTTTCTTCAGACCCGATCAGCGCCAGCTCGGCCATGTCACCGTGGAAACCTTCGATCAACGCCAGCAGCAATCGCTTGAACTCACCCAGCAGCCCCTGGACCGTCGACTCATTGAAGTAACGCTGGTCGTAGGACAGGTGCAGTCCGAGATCGTCGCCCGGGTAACACACCGCCGTCAGCGGGAAGTTGGTGTGGGTGCGCCCTGAATCCGAGGTGGCGTTGAGGCTCTGGGCGCGGTCCAGCACCGAGACTTCCACCGGCGCGTTCTCGAACACGAACAGGCTGTCGAACAACGGCTGACCCTTGGGCAGTTCGCTGACCTCCTGGATGCTCACCAGCGGCAGGTATTCGTACTCGCGCAGTTGCATGTTGCTGTCCAGCAAACCGTTGAGCCATTGGCGCACGCTGCAACGCTGGTCATCCGACGGAATCTGCACTCGCAAGGCGACGCTGTTGATGAACAGCCCCACCGTGCGCTGCATGTGCGGCAGCTCCACCGGACGGCCGGCCACGGTGACGCCGAACAGCACGTCGCGATCGCCGCTGACCCTACGCAGCACCAAGGCCCACGCGGCCTGGGCGAAGGTATTGACGGTCAGCTGATGGGCCTGGGCCAGCTCGCGCAAACGCGCACCGTCTCGAACGTCGAGCCGGGTGTAGCAATCGCCGACGACCATGCCGCCGCTGTCACCGGCGTGCTCGCGCAGGAACGGTCGATCCGCGGGGATCGGCGTGGTCCGCTCGAAGCCTTGCAGGTTCTTCTGCCACCACTGCCGGGCTTCGGCCAGGCTCTGGTGTTGCAGCCAACCGATGTAGTCGCGATAGCGCGGCGGCACGGCCAGGTGGGGCTCGCGCTGTTCGCCAAGGGCCGTGTAGATTTCGAAGAAATCGTCCATCAGCAGCGAACGGCACCACGCATCGATGAGGATGTGGTGGTTGCTCATCATGAACCAGTAACGCGCCGCGCCAACCCGGATCAAGCGCAAGTGGAACGGCGCCTCGTTCAACAGATCGAAACCGGCCTCCCGTTCGCTCTTGAGCAGCGCCTGGAGTTTGGGCTCCTGGGCGTCGTCGGGTACTTGCGTCCAGTCGAGGTATTGCACCGGCGTGCGGCCGGGTTTGTGGATGACCTGCAGCATGTCTTCACCGACATTCCAGCAGAACGAGGCGCGCAAAGCTTCGTGACGGGCGATCACCGCCTGCCAGGCTTGGGCGAAACGCTGAGGGTCGAGTTCACTGTTGATGCGGTAGCGGTCCTGCATGTAGTACAGGCCCGTGCCCGGTTCCAGCAAGGTGTGCAGCAGCATGCCTTCCTGCATCGGCGTCAATGGGTAGACGTCTTCGATCTCCGCGGCCGGCACCGGCAGGTTGTCCAGTTGCGCCTGGGTCAGTTTCGCCAGCGGGAAGTCCGACGGCGTCAGGCCGCCCGCCTCGTCCGTCAAGCAGTGTTCGATCAAGTGCTGCAGTTCGTCGAGGTAAGCGTTGGCCAGCACGGCGATGCTCTGGCGGTCATGGCGCTCGGCACTGAAGGTCCAGCGCAGCGCCAGTTCGCCGCCGCTGACCTGGCAGTCGAGGCTCAGTTCGTTGGGCAGCGGAGCGTCGGGGTCGTGAATCGCGCCAAGCGGCTCGTCCAGCGGTTGGAACAGCGCGTCCTGGCCGAGGGCATGGTCGAGCTGGCCGAGGTAGTTGAAAGTGACCATCGCTTGCGGCAGGCCGGCCATCGCCTCGCGGGTGCCGCTGTCTGTCAGGTAACGCAGCACGCCATAGCCGAGGCCCTTATGGGGCACGGCGCGCAGTTGCTCCTTGATGGCTTTGATCGAGGTGCCGATATCATCGGCCGATGGGCTCAGGCGCAGCGGATAGACACTGGTAAACCATCCCACGGTGCGAGTCAGGTCGATGTCATCGAACAGCGCCTCGCGACCATGACCTTCGAGCTGGACCAACGCCGAATCGTGATTGCTCCAACGGCACAGCACCCGGGCCAGCGCCGTGAGCAACAGGTCATTGACCTGGGTGCGGTAGGCACTGGGCGCCTGTTGCAGCAATTGCCGGGTGCGCTCGGCGTCCAGGCGCAGGCTGACGATGTCGGCATGCCGTTCCTGCCGCCCGCCGTCGGGCCGCGCGCAAGGCAGTGTCACCTGCGGGCCACTTAACTGACCTTGCCACCAGCTCATTTCCTCGCGCAGGGATTCGCTACCGGCGTAGGCCCGCAAACGCGCGGCCCAATCACGCAAAGGGCTGGTCTTGGCTGGCAATTGCAGCGTTTGTCCGGCGACGCATTGGCGGTAAGCCGTTTGCAGATCGTCCATCAGCACCCGCCATGACACACCGTCCACCACCAGGTGGTGAATCGCGATCAGCAGGCGCTGCCGACCGTCCGGTAGCTGCGCCAGCACGGCCCGCAGCAGCGGCCCAGTCGCCAGTTCGAAGCCACGCTGAGCCTGGGCAAACACGGCTTCGCAGGCGTGCGGCGAGCCCACCGATACCGTCTCCAGCAGCGTTCCCTCGAACACTGGCTGATGCTCGGCGCGCCACTGACCGGCGCTGTTGCCAAAGCCCAGGCGCAAGGCGTCGTGCTGCTCGAAAACGGCGCGCAACGCTTGCTCCAGAGCATCCGCTTCCAAGGGCGTGGTCGGCTCCAGCAACAACGCCTGGTTCCAATGTTCACGGTTGGGTATTTCGTTGGCCAAGAACCAGTGCTGGATCGGCGTCAGCCCCGACTCACCGCTCAACAACCCTTGCTCGGCGCTCACCTGTTCGCTGCGAGTCGCGACCGCCGCCAGGGCCTGCACGGTCTGGTGCTGGAACAGGTCGCGTGGCGTGAAGTGGAGGCCCTGTTGCCGGGCCCGGCTGACGACCTGGATCGACAGGATCGAATCGCCGCCCAGCTCGAAGAAGTTGTCGTTGAGGCCGACCTGCTTCACGTTCAGCACGTCGCACCAGATTGCCGCCAGCGCTTGCTCCAAGGCATTGCTCGGCGCCACGTATTGTTGGCGATTGAGCTCCGGATCCGGCATCGGCAAGGCGCGGCGGTCGAGCTTGCCGTTGGCGGTCAGCGGCATGCTCGCCAGCAGGATCAAGTGCGCGGGCACCATGTAGTCCGGCAGTTGCGCCTTGAGGTGGTTCTTCAGCGCTTCGCGCAGCGCCGCTTGCCCGGCGGCGTCCTGAGCGGCGATGTCGGTGGCCAGATAACCGGCCAGTTGCTTGCCGCCGGGCATGTCCAGGGCCAGTACCACGGCCTCGCGCACGGCATCGTGCTCCAACAAACGGTTTTCGATTTCCCCCAGCTCGATGCGGAAACCCCGAATCTTCACCTGATGGTCGATGCGTCCAAGGTACTCCACCTGGCCGTCGGCGCGCTGGCGCACCAAATCGCCAGTGCGATACAACCGTCCGCCATGGGCGGCAAACGGGTCGGCGACGAAACGCTCGGCGGTCATGCCCGGGCGCTGGTGATAACCCTGGGCCAGCCCGGCGCCGCCAACGTACAACTCACCGGTCGCGCCCTGCGGCACCAATGCCAGGTCGGCGTCGAGAACGTAGGCGACCCGAGCCCCGATCACGCTGCCGATGGGCACGCTGCCGGCGCCCTCCTCCAGTCGCTCCGGGGCGAGGCTCGCCAGCGGCATGACCACCGTTTCGGTCGGGCCGTAGGCATTGAAGAATAGATCCGGGCTGAACGCGGCGCGGATGCGCTGCAAATGCTCGCCAGTCAGGGCCTCACCACCGGTGATGCACATGCGCACCGGCAGCGTCTGGCCCTGGGTCGCCAGCCATTGCGCCAATTGGCTGCCATAGCTGGGGGTGAAACCGAGGATATTGATGCGGTGTTGGCGAATCAGGCCGCAGATTTCCTCGGCATCCCACTGGCCCTGAGCGCGCAGCACCACGTGGGCCCCGCTGAGCAAGGGCACCAGCAAGCGCTCGGTGGCGGCGTCGAAATTGATCGAATAGAAATGCAGCTCGCAGTCTTCGGGGCGCATGCCGAAGCGCTGGATCACCGCCTGGCAATGCATGGCGATTTCGCCGTGGGACACCACCACACCCTTGGGTTTGCCGGTGGAGCCGGAGGTGTAGATCAAGTAAGCCTGGTGTTGCGGCAGATTGATCAGCCCTGGCGACTGGTCGGGGTAATCCGCCACGGCCGCGCTGTCGTCTTCCAGGCACCAGCGCTGCACGCCTTCCGGCAGTGGGCCTAGGGCCTGGAACATGGCCCGATCGCTGAGCAACAGACCGACGCCGCTGTCCTCGATCATGTAGAGCAAGCGGTCCAGCGGGTATTCCGGATCCAGCGGCACGTAGGCGCCACCCGCCTTGAGGATCGCCAGCAAGCCAACGACCATTTCCAGCGAGCGCTCCAAGGCCAGGCCCACGCGAACCTGAGGCCCGACACCACGTTCGCGCAACATCCAGGCCAGGCGATTGGCCCGGCGTTCGAGTTCGCCATAGGTCAGGGCTTGCTCGGCGAACGTCAGCGCCGGCGCGTCCGGGCGCACCCTGGCCTGTTCTTCGAACAATGAATGGATGCATCGATCCAGGCGATGCTCGCCCGGTTCTTCGCCCAGACTCCCGAGTAACTGCCGCTGTTCGCCGGCCTCCAGCAACGGCAGCTCGCTCAGCCGCCGGGCCGGATCCACCAGCAGCGCTTCCAACAGGTTGCGCCAGTGCCCGGCCATGCGGGCAATGCGTGGCTCGTCGAACAAATCGGTGCTGTAGGTCAGGCAGCAACCCAGGCGCCGATCCAGATCGGTGACTTCCAGGTTGAGGTCGAACTTGGTGGCCCGCGCATCGTTGACCAGATAGTCGACGCTCATGCCGGCCAGCGTGCGGCTTTGTTGGAATTCCCACCGCTGCACGTTGCACATCACCTGGAACAGCGGGTTGTACGCCGCGCTGCGCGGTGGCTGCAACGCTTCCACCAGATGATCGAACGGCAGGTCCTGGTGGGACTGGCCCTCGATCACGGTGTGGCGCACCTGCTCCAATAGCTCGCCAACGGACATCTGCCCGTCGAGTTGGCAACGCAGCACTTGGGTGTTGAGGAACGCGCCGATCAACCCTTCACTTTCCGGACGGATGCGGTTGGCCACCGGCGCGCCGATGCGCAGGTCGGTCTGGCCGCTGTAGCGATAGAGCAGCACGGCCAGGGCAGCGGTCATCGTCATGAAAAGGGTCAAGCCATGCTCGGCGTTGAAGGCACGAACCCGTGCGGCCAAGTCATCGCTGAGGTCGAAACGGAACAGTTCGCCGCGATGGCTTTGTACCGGCGGACGCGGGCGGTCCCCCGGCAATTCCAGCAAGGGATGTTCGCGGCCCAGCTGCGCGGTCCAGTAATCGAGTTGGCGTTGGCGCTCGCCGGATTCCAACCACTGGCGCTGCCAGGCGCTGTAGTCCAGGTACTGCACCGGCAACGGTTCCAGCGGCGACTCGCGATCATCGATAAAGGCTTCGTACAGCGCGCTTAGCTCCCGGGCGAAGATGTCCATCGCCCAGCCCTCGGTGACGATGTGATGCAGCGTCAGCACCAGGTAATGTTCGTGCTCGGCGGTCTTGACCAGGCAGGCCCGCAGCAGCGGCCCGGTTTCCAGGTCAAAGGGCTCGTGAGCTTCGCTGTCGGCCAGTTGCTGCACCCGTTGCTGGCGAATGTCGGCGTCGAGCATGGAGAAGTCCTTCCAGTCCATGCGCAGGCCCGTCTCGTCGTGTACGTGCTGGCGAGGCACGCCGTCGACGCTCGGGAACGTGGTGCGCAAGGTTTCATGGCGCAGGATCAACGCCTGCAACGCCGCTTCGAAGCGCCCGACATCCAGCACCCCGCGCAGCCGCGCCATGCCACCGACGTTGTAGGCCGGGCTATGCGGTTCCATCTGCCAGAGGAACCACATGCGTTGCTGGGAATAGGACAACGGCACCGGTTGGCTGCGGTCGACTTTCTCGATCGGCGGCTGACGGTTGGTCCGGCCGCTGGCCTGGATCAACCGCACTTGCTCGGCGAACGCTCCCAGCTCACTGGCTTCGAACAACGCACGCAACGGCAGCTCGACATCGCAGGCCTGGCGCGTACGGGAAATGATCTGGGTCGCCAGCAACGAATGGCCGCCCAGGGCGAAAAAATCGTCCCTCAAGCCGACGCGGGCAAGGCCCAGCACGTCGCGCCAGATCGCGGCGATCTGCTGTTCGAGAGCGCTGGCCGGTTCGACGTGTTCGCGCACCTGCCATTGCGGCTCGGGCAAGGCACGACGGTCGAGCTTGCCGCTCGGGCTCAGGGGCATGGCGTCCAGGCGCAGCAGTTGGGCGGGCACCATGTAGTCAGGCAGCTCACTGGCAAGGGCGTTTTTCAAGCGCGCGGCCTGGACGATATCGTCTTCATCAAGGACTGCTGCGGTGTAATAGCCGATCAACTGCGGACCGGCCGCCGTATCGCGCACCAGCACCGCCGCCTGGGCGACGCCGTCCTGGGCCAGCAACCGCGCCTCGATTTCCTGAGGTTCGACGCGGAAACCGCGCAGCTTCACCTGCTGATCGAGGCGGCCGAGGTATTCGATGACGCCGTCGGCACCCCAGCGCGCCCGGTCCCCGGTCCGGTAGAGCCGCGCGCCCGCCAGCCCTTGGGGGTCGGCGACGAAGCGCTCCGCGGTCAACCCGGGGCGCCCGAGGTAACCCCGGGCCAGGCCCAGGCCACCGATGCACAGCTCACCCGGCACGCCGGCGGGCACGGGATTGAGTTCACTGTCGAGGATGCGGCACAGCACGTTAGCCAAGGGCCGGCCGATGGGCGAGCGCTCGCCATCGTCTGCGGTGCAGTGCCAATGAGTGACGTTGATCGCGGTTTCGGTCGGGCCATAACGGTTGTGCAATTGCGCCGCCGGCAACTGCGCCAGCACCCGGTTACGCAATTCGGCTGGCAAGGCTTCGCCCCCGGAGAAAATCCGCCGCAGGCTGGTGCAACGGGCGCTCAACGGCTCGTCAATAAACAGGCTGAGCAACGGCGGGACGAAATGCAGCGTGGTTACGCCAAACTGTTCGACCAATTGAGCGATGCGGTGCGGGTCGCGGTGTTCCCCCGGGCCGGCCAGGACCAATCGGCTGCCGGTGATCAGCGGCCAGAAGCACTCCCACACCGACACGTCGAAACTGATCGGCGCCTTTTGCATCAACACGTCGGTTTCATCCAGCTCATAGGCGGCCTGCATCCACTGCAAGCGTTCAGCCAGGGCCGCGTGGGTATTGCCGACACCCTTGGGTTGGCCGGTCGAGCCGGAGGTGTAGATCACGTAGGCCAGATGATCGCCGTGCAGGTGCAACCGCGGCGGGTTGCTCGGCCATTGCTCCAGGTGCAGCGCATCCATGGCGATGACGCTGACGCCCTCGCAGGCCGGCAAGCGTTCGAGCAGCGCGGTTTGGGTCAGCAGCAGATCGACGCCGCTGTCGTGGAGCATGTAGGCCAGGCGTTCGCTCGGGTAATCGACATCCAGCGGCACGTAGGCGCCACCTGCCTTGATGATCGCCAGCACGCCAACAAGCAATTGCGGCGAGCGCTCGGCGGCAATCGCCACGCACACGTCCGGGCCCACGCCTTTGTCCCGAAGATAATGAGCCAGCCGATTGGCCTGGGCGTGCAGTTCAGCGTAGTCCAGCGAGCCGCCATCCCACTGCAATGCCCTGCGTTGCGGTGTGAGCCGGGCCTGGTCATTAAGCAGTTCCGGGAGCCATTGCGTGGCGGGCGCGCAGGGTGCCGCCGCCCAACGCTGCTGCTGGGCGAGTTCATCGGCGCTCAACAACGGCAAATCGCCCAGGGCCTGCTGCGGATCAGCGCAGACCGCCCGCAGCAAACTGCAAAAGTGCTCGGCCAGGCGCGCGACGGTTGCCGCCTCGAACAACTCGTCTGCGTAGTCGAACGACAGTGTCAGCCGACCGTTGCGGTCTTCTTCGCTGTGCAACTGCAGGTCGAACTTGGCCTCGCGGCTGTGCCATGGCAACTCATCCGCCAACAGTCCCGGCAGACGCCGCAACGCGCCGAGGTCCCGCTGCTGGTGGTTGAACATCACCTGGAACAGACCTTGATCGCGAGCCTGGGGAAAGGCTTCCAACAGCTGTTCGAAGGGCAGGTCCTGATGGGCCTGGGCGGCGAGCGTCGCCTCCCGGGCCTGGGCCAGCAGCGCGGCGAAGGGTTGACGCGAATCGGTTTGCGCACGCAGCACCTGAGTGTTGATGAAAAAACCGATCAAGCCTTGGGTTTCCAGGCGCGGGCGGTTGGCGTTGGGTACGCCGACGCGAATGTCGGACTGACCGGTGTAGCGCTGCAACAAGGCCTGGAACGCCGCCAGCAACAGCATGAACACCGTCGCGTCATGGGCCTGGGCGATCTGGCGCAGAGCATCACTGAGTGACTTGTCCACGCGCAGGCTATGGCGCGAGGCGCTGCGACGCAGTTGGGCACTGCGCGGGTGGTCGGTGCCCAGCGCCAGGGTCGGGTGCTCGTCGCCCAACTGCTGTTTCCAATACGCCAGTTGGCGATCGGCTTCGCCCTGGGCAAGCCATTGCCGTTGCCAACTGCCGTAGTCGGCGTATTGCAGCGGCAACGGCGCCAGCGCGGCGATTTGTCCTTGGGACGCTGCGGCGTACAGTCGCGAGAATTCTTCGATCAACACATTCATCGACCAGCCATCGGCAATGATGTGGTGCATCGTCACCAACAGCAGGTGATCGTCTTCCGCCAGGCGCAGCAAGGCGACCCGCAGCAGCGGGCCTTTTTCCAAGTCGAATTGAGTGGCTGCTTCGTCTTCGCGGATACGCTGGGCCTGGGCTTCGCGTTGATTGGTGGCCACGTCGCTGAGGTCGATCACCTGCAGATTGAACTCGCCGGCCGGATCGATCCGCTGCAGGGCCACGCCGTCGCGCTCCAGGAACCGTGTGCGCAAGGATTCATGGCGCTCGGTCAATTGTTGGAGGCTGGCGCGCAGCGCTTGTTCGTCCAACTCACCGCGCAGGCGCAGGGCGCCGGGGATGTTGTAGGCGCGGCTGGCAGGGTCCAGCTGCCAGGTCAGCCACAAACGGTTCTGGGCCAGGGACTGCGGCAGGGCTTCATCGCGCGCCAACGCTTTGATGGCGCCTTGGGCCTGGCCGCCGTCCTGTTGCAGATTTGCCACTGCCGTCGCGAACGCGTCCAGGGTTGGCGCTTCGAAGAGCAGGCGCAGGTTGAGTTCCAGACCAAGCACTTCACGCAGCCGTGCAATGACCTGGGTGGCTGCGATGGAGTTGCCGCCCAACAGGAAAAAATGATCGTCGCCACGAACCCGCTCAACGTGTAGCTGCTCGCACCAGAGGCGGCCGATCAGTTCTTGCAGCTCGGATGATGGCGCGGTTTCATCGCCGGTTTCAGCCTTGGCCGAGGGGAACCGTGCATAGCTGTCGAGGCTGGCGTCCGCCAACCGGGCGCGGCACGCCGAACGTTGCAGTTTGCCGCTGGACGTCTTGGGCAGCGCCCCCGGGTTGAGCAGCACCACCACGCTCGGCGCTTGCTGGCAGGCATCGGCCACGGCCTGGCGAATCGCGTTGATCAAGGCGTCGGGGGGCAGGATCTTCTGCACGCTGCGGCTGATTTCAGCAGCGATGCCGATGCCTTCCTCGCCCGCCTCATCGACGGCGAAGGCGGCAACCCGTCCTTTGCGCACCACTTCCACTTCCCGTTCGATGGTTTGCTCGATGTCCTGGGGGTAGAGGTTGTGCCCGCGCACGATCAGCATGTCCTTCAGGCGGCCGGTGATGTACAGCTCGCCTTCGCGCATAAAACCCAGGTCGCCGGTGCGCAGCCAAGTGCGGCCGTCATGCTGGACGAAGGTCTTGGCGCTGGCCTCGGGGTTGCGCCAGTAACCGTGGGCGATGCTCGGGCCGGCGGCCCAGACCTCGCCCACCTGGCTGTCGGCCAGCGGTTGCAGGGTGTTGGGTTCGACAATCAGCACCGCATGATCCGGCTGGCTCACGCCACAACTCATCACCGCGCAGCCCTGCCCCGGCTCGGCACGGTTTCGCGTCAAGGCTGCATCGTCCATGCGCATCGATGGGATGCCTCGGCCACGTGGCGTGCCGGCCACGAACAACGTCGCCTCGGCGAGCCCGTAGGAGGCCATGAAACGGTCGGCCGTGAAGCCGCACGCAGCAAATTTCCCGGCAAAGCGCTCCAGGCTGTCGAGGCGGATCGGCTCGGAGCCGGAATAGGCCACGCGCCAGCCACTCAGGTCGAGGCGGCTCAGGGCGGACTCACTGACCCGTTCGCTGCACAAGCGATAGGCGAAGTCCGGGCCGCCGCTGATGGTGCCCCCGTACTCGCTGATCGCTTCGAGCCAACGCAACGGCCGGGCGAGGAAATAGGCCGGCGACATCAGCACGCAAGGCACGCCGCTGAAGATCGGCTGTAGCAAGCCGCCAATCAGGCCCATGTCGTGGTAAAGCGGCAGCCAGCTGACGATGACATCGTCGGGGTTCACATCGATGCCGAAGCCACGGCGGATCAACAGTTCATTGGCGACCAGGTTGCCGTGGCTGACCTGCACGCCCTTTGGCAAGGCGGTGGAACCGGAGGTGTATTGCAGGAAAGCAATGTCATCGCGTTGCAGCTGCGGCGCTTGCCATTGCTCGGCGCGGGTCGGATCGAGCGTATCGACGCACAGCACCGGCGGTGCCGATTCGATGGCTTGCAAGGTGTCGCGCAGGTCAGCGGTGGTCAGCAACAGCCGCGGTTCGGCATCGGCGATGATCGACAGCAAGCGCTCCTGATGATGCCGACGGGAGGATTCCGGCGGATAGGCCGGTACGGCGATCACGCCGGCATACAGGCAACCGAAGAATGCCGCGACATAATCCGGGCCGCTGGGGAACAACAGCACCGCTCGATCAGCGAATCGGGCCTCGGCCTGCAAGGCGGCGGCGATGGTCCGGGCGCGTTGATCCAGGTCGCGATAACTCAACACCACGCCCTGCTCCGGGGTATCGGCCAGGAAGCGCAAGGCCACCTGATCCGGGGTCAACGCGGCGCGGCGCTGGAGTGCGTGAGCCAGGGTGCGGGGAAGTTCGAACGCGTCGGTCATGGGGGGTTCCTGCCTGAAATTCGGCTTGCAAGTGGTCACCCATGGGGACGGATAACACCGGCAAATAATTAGTCGGCGACCTTGTCCTCACGCGGGTGGCAGAACTGCAGGCCATCACGCGCCGCGACAACGGGTCGCAGCTATCGGGCTGGACTTCCTTTCATCAATAATTCTTCTTCTCAATTGACAATAATTATCATTACGCCTAATTTGGCCGTCGATGTGTAGGACATGTCCGCCGGACCGGTCGTCCTGCTAACTATTTGCAGCAAGGTGAATTCCATGACGGAACAAGTATCCACAAGCAGGTGCGACTCACCGCTACTCCAGGCATTCGTCGATAACCGAACCATCCTGGTCAAGATCGCAGCGCGTATCACGGGCTGCCGGTCCCGGGCCGAAGATGTGGTCCAGGATGCGTTTTTCCGGTTGCAGTCGGCGCCCCAGATCACCTCGTCCTTCAAGGCCCAGCTCAGTTATCTGTTCCAGATCGTGCGCAACCTGGCCATCGATCATTACCGCAAGCAAGCGCTGGAACAGAAATACTCGGGGCCGGAAGAGGAAGGGCTGAACGTGGTGATCCAGGGTGCTTCGCCGGAAACGTCTCACATCAACTTCTCCACGCTCGAGCACATTGCCGAGGCCCTGACCGAGTTGCCGAGCCGCACCCGCTATGCCTTCGAGATGTATCGCCTGCACGGCGTGCCGCAGAAAGACATCGCCAAGGAGCTGGGGGTCTCACCGACGTTGGTGAACTTCATGATCCGCGATGCCCTGGTGCATTGCCGCAAGGTGTCCGGGGTGCGTGGAGATACCTTCGCTCGGCGGTGATTCCGCGGTGGGCTGACCGAGCAACTCACTCCCACGCAAGCGTCGTCGCAGTGCAGGAGCGAGCTTGCTCGCGATGGGGCCTTGAGAAACGCGGTGAGATTTACATCAACGAACACCGGTCAAAAAACCGCTCGCGCCCCAGGATCATCAGCGCCGCTCGCTTGTGCGGAAAGTCGAATTCCTTTTCGCAGTGGAAACACTGGTTGTGCAGATGCCCGATCATGCGGGCGTTGTCGGCCCGGGGCTCGGCCACCACGCGCTGGGTGCGCGGATCGTCCAGAAACAGATAGTGCACCAATGCCGACAGCCAGCTGGCGACCTTATGCGGGCCACGGTGTTGTTCCTCGCCCACCAGCATGTGAATGCCACGGTCATAATCGTTGGCCTGGTAGAACGGCGCGATTCGATCCTCCTTGGCCCAGTAGGCCTCGAAATAGGCGAATGGCTCGTCGTTGAAACAGCCGATCAGCGTCAAGACCCGAGGGTCGTGCTGCAAGTTGCCCAAGTACTCCCGGTGCTGCTCCAGGCTACCCTCCCCCTGCCAGAAGCTGGCGACCCGAGGGCTGTTCTGCCAACGATTGAAACGCGTCAGGTCCTGCTCGATTTCAAGGGTTCGCAAGGACACCCAGGCACCCAGCCGCGCGTCGAAACGCCGATACACCTCGCCCCGAGGCTTGATGGGCCGGCGAGGATGACGCTTGCCATCGGTGATGATCATCTGTTGCGGATAACTGCCACTGAACGACTCCCCCAGCCAGGGCTGCGGTAGTTGCCAGAACAGCGTACGTTCGCATGCGTATTCGTTGGGTTGCGCGGTGCCCACCAGCAGGCCGCTGAGCAACGCTTCACCAGGACGCTCGTCAAGATGCCAGATCAGGCACTGGCAGCCCGGATCCCGGGTAAACAGCCAATAGCAGGCCGCCCAAAGCGCCGGCCCCACCGGGCGCCCGTTGGTTTCCTGCAAATGCACGTGCAAGGGCGCGCCCCGTTCCAGGCGCAGCCGGATCAGCGGCGCGCCTTCGAGCATCAGGCTCAGGTGACGTTCGGTTTCATCGGCGCCCAGGCAGCGACCGCCGGGCAAGGGCAGCGTCGCTGCAGGATTGAGGTCAGGCATTGAAGGCTCACGTATTCGTCGGTAATCAACGTGTGACGTGAGCCGGAAGGGGAAATTTAGTGTCGCCTCAGTGGCGAGGGGTCGACACGAGCTCGATCTGGTAGGGCTTGAAAATCTCCAACAGCTGCCCGCTGTCTCTCAACTTGCCCAGCAATTGCCCAAACGCCTCCCCGGAGATCGGCGCCTGGGGTCGCAGCAGCGCGAAATGGTGATAAATCTGGTCGATACGCTCGGACACGAGCAGTTGCGGAGCGACTTGAGGATTGCGCAGCAGATAGTCGCTGAGGTACGAACGGGTCACCAGCGCAACGTCCGCGCGCCCACGCAAGACCATTTGCAGATTGCTGTCATGGGAATACGTCAGCGTGGCGTTGAACTGGCCGATCAGGAACTTGGGATCGGCATTGAACTCGGCAAAAGCGTAGTGATAACCGCTGAACAGAGCCAGCCGCTTGGCCCGCAGGTCCGCGAAATAGCTCTGCTGGCGGTCAGGCAAACGCTGGGTCACGAAGATCTCCGCATCCTCCAGGCCCATGTCCACCGTGGTATGCGGCACATCCTGCCAACCCCAGTCAGGGTTTTCGAAGATGGCCATGTCGATCCGGCCTTGCTTGAAATCATTGAAGCGCCGCGGGATCGAGGTAGGGACGAGCACAAACTGGTAATCGGCCTGGGCGCGATTCAACGCCTCGACCAGTTCCGGTAGCAGGCCGGTGTCCGCACCTTTTTCGGGTCGAACGGTATAGGGCGGAAAATGTGCCGCACCGATCCGGACCAGCTGCGCCGCCTCGACGGGCAACATCCATAACAAGGCCAGAGCAGCCAGAACGCGCGAGGTCACCCCCATCGGCGAAAACGTCAAGATAACCACTCCCTCAGAAGTCCGTTCAATTTGTTCACGCTAGGCGGTTTCAGGCGCTTGGCCAGCCGCTGGTTTATCGTTTTCTTGCAATACCAGAATCAGCGCCTGGTCAGCCAATTGATCAAGGCTCAGGCTACCTCCGGCGCGAAACCAGGTGGAGGTCCAGGACAATGCACCTGTCAGGAAACGTCGGGTAACGAATACGTCCCCGCGAATATACCCGGCCTCCTTGGCCTCTCCCAGGACTTCAAGCCACACACGTTCGTAGATATCACGCAAGGCCAGCACTTGCCGCTGCCCTTCCTCGGACAAAGAGCGCCATTCGTAGACCAGCACCGCCATCGCCTCGCCGTTTTCCCCCGTGATCGATTGCAATTCACAGCGGATCAACGCCAGCACCCGCTCGCGAATGCTGCCGCCCTCTGCCAGGGCTGCCCGCATCATCGCGGTGTTGTAGCGGACGGTCTCTTCCATCACCGCCCACAGAATTTCGTCCTTGCTTTTGAAATGATGAAAAATACTGCCCGACTGAATGCCCACGGCGCTGGCCAGATCCCGCACCGTGGTGCGCTCGAAGCCTTTGTTGCGGAACAGGTGGGCGGCGGTCTGGAGCAGTTTGCCGCGAGCGCTGTCCGGATCGGTCAGTTGCCCGGCGTCGACCAGCTCACGCATCACGTCCAAGGCTTTTTGCTCGTTCACCTACTTTGCTCCTCAGTCGAACGATCAATGCGCGGCCACTCTCAGAATCGCAGTGACACGGCAATTTAAGCTGGCCGGGGCAACCAAGCAAGCGCTCGGGCGCAAGAACCTGCGCTCGGTCCCTCGTGTCGGCGCCTCAAGATAGGGCTAGGCGCAAGCGCCGGGTTTGACTACGCTCAAACCCATCAGCACGTCGATACCGGGAACTCTGCAATGCCTCACTGGCTGGTGATTGATCTGGAGGCCACCACCGATGAAGGTGGCTGGCCGGTAACCGAAATGGAAATTATCGAAATCGGCGCGACCCTGGTGAATCGAGACGGCCGGGAAATCGATCATTTCCAGCGGTTCGTACGGCCGCTGAGGCGACCGCTGCTCACCCCTTTCTGTCGCTCGCTGACCCACATCAGCCAGGCCAACATCGACAGTGCCGGACCTCTGACCGAGGTCTGGCCGGCGTTCGAACATTGGCTGGCGCCCTACCACCCCAACCTGGAAGGCTGGGTCAGTTGGGGCGACTACGATCGCAAGCAGCTTCTTCAGGAATGGCAGCAACAGCGATTGCACAGCCTCCTCGGCCAAGTGCCGCACATGAACCTCAAGCAACGTTTTGCCAAGGCCCGCCGGTTGGAACGACCGTTGGGGCTCAATAGCGCGCTGCAACTGGCCGGGCTGCAATTTTGCGGACAACAGCACCGCGCGCTCGAGGACGCCCGCAATACAGCGCGACTATTGCCTCTGGTGCTGACGGGCTGACCCGGCGTAGCAGATGACGGCCCGTGTGGCCTTGTGCATACTGGCCGGCCTTTTTCAGCCCTTTCTCGAGGAATCGCCCATGTTCAAAGTCAACGAGTACTTCGACGGCACCGTCAAGTCGATCGCGTTCGGCACTGCCGAAGGCCCCGCGACCATCGGCGTCATGGCACCGGGCGAATACGAATTCGGCACCGCCCAGCGGGAAATCATGCACGTCGTTTCCGGCGCCCTGACCGTGAAACTGCCTGACAGCACCGACTGGGAAACCTTCGCGGCCGGCAGCCAGTTCAACGTCCCGGCCAACAGCAAGTTCCAGCTCAAGGTCGCCGTCGACACGGCTTACCTGTGCGAATATCGCGGCTGAGTCGGACCGTAGCGAGGGCGCTTGCCCCCACGGCAAAAGCGATTGCGTGTTAAATGAAATGCCCGTGTCCAATGACACGGGCATTTTTTATTCCAGCACTTCGACCGGCATGCCCACTTCCAGGCTGCCATTACCGTCATTGACCAGGTTCTGCCCGAACATCGCACCGTCCGGGGTCGAACGGTACTGCAGCAACGTCGCGAAAGGCTCGCGCTGCGGATCGCGCTCACCGGTCTGCGGATCGATCGTGGTCATGATGCAGCGCGAGCACGGCTTGACCACGCGCAACTCAATATCGCCGATACGGATACGCTTCCAACCATCTTCGGCGAACGCCTCGCTGCCCTCGACCACCAGGTTCGGACGGAAACGCAGCATTTCCAGCGGGCGACCTACCCTGCCAGACAGGTCCTGCAATGAGGCCTGGCCGATCAACAGCAAGGGAAAACCGTCGGCGAAGGCCACCTTGTCATCGTCCTTGCCATACCCGGCGGCTGTGGTGCGGGCCAACTCCACTGGCACATGCACGAGCCGGGTAGGATTGCCGATGAACGCGCTGACCCAGGCAGCCGCCTCGTCGCCCGCATCCGGCACGCGCAACGTGTCGCGCCAGATGATCACGCCGCGCCGCTGTTCTTCGTGGGCAGGCGGCAACGGCACTTCGATGACGCCATGGCCCGGCGCACTGAGCGTAAGGCCACCCGCCTCGTTCCACAGCGCCGAAAGCTGGCTCATTTTCGCCACTGCTCGCTGGGTCAGGAACCGTCCGCTGGCCTCATCCACCAGCATCCAGCGACGATCACCGTCGAGCCCGAGCTTGTCCAGGCCAATCCCTTGGACCTGCTGCCCCTTGCCGGACTTCAACGGATAACGGTAAAGCGCACTCAGCCGCAACATGATCGACGTTCCTGGTGGCGAAAAAACGCAACCTTATACGAGCCGGTCGATGAAACAAACCCGGATTGGCTTCAGTCGAGCATCAACCGTTGGCGTACTACATCAACGAGCTTGTCCGGCTGGAATTTGGAGAGGAAATTGTCACAGCCGACCTTCTTGACCATCGAGTCGTTGAAGCTACCGGACAGCGAGGTGTGCAGCACCACATAGAGCCCACGCAGCCGCGGGTCGTTACGGATTTCGGTGGTCAGGCGATAGCCGTCCATCTCTGGCATTTCCGCGTCGGTGAAGATCATCAGCAGCTTGTCAGTCATCACCTCGCCGGAATCAGCCCAGGCCTTGAGCATGTTCAACGCCTTCAAGCCGTCGCTGGCGATGTGCATCTTCACGCCCAACTGGCCCAAGGTATCGCGCAACTGGGAGAGCGCTACGTTGGAATCGTCCACCAGCAAGACTTCGCGACCACGGGCGCGCTCCAGCACCGGGTCTTCGAGTTTGTCTCGGGAAACCTTGGCGTTGTAGGGGACGATCTCCGCCAGGACCTTCTCCACGTCGATGATTTCCACCAACTGATCGTCCACCTTGCTGATGGCCGTCAGGTAATGCTCGCGGCCGGCGCTGGTCGGCGGTGGCAGGATGGCTTCCCAGTTCATGTTGACGATGCGGTCCACGCCCCCCACCAGGAACGCCTGGACCGAGCGGTTGTACTCGGTGACGATGATGGTGCTGTTCGGCCCGGGCACGAGCGGACGCATGCCGATGGCCTGGGACAGATCAATGACTGGCAACGTCTGGCCCCGCAGGTTGACCACGCCGCAGACGAAAGGATGGCGCTGGGGCATCAAGGTCAGCTTCGGCAGTTGCAACACTTCCTGGACCTTGAACACGTTAATGGCAAACAATTGCCGCCCTGCCAGGCGAAACATGAGAATTTCCAGGCGATTCTCACCCACCAGTTGGGTTCGCTGATCTACTGTGTCGAGAATGCCGGCCATCGATGACTCCTGGGCTTGTTCGGATGAATCTTGTAAAGGCTTATCGGCTGCCGGGGCCGGATCTTGACCCCGACACGAAATACTCCCTTCGGGGATTGATGTCACATTAACATCATGCTTTACTGGCGTTCCGTTTTTCATCCGTTATTTTTTCGCTGCGCGACTCCGGTATGCGCACGAAGTTCCCCTGCCTAAGGGATTCCCCTAGGCACAATCAGGTCCAACCTGATATTCGCGCTATCCAATAGCCATTAATGTGACGCCATTCTCATTGCTGAACGGAGTCAGGCTTTTGTGCGCCATCGCAGGACACCGAACCTCAAGCCTTTCGGCCGATCCCGCCCGTGCAATCGTTTGCGAACAGCAGCCCTTTGCCGGATCGCATGGGCGCGCCGGGCGTATTGGTTCGTTGTCGGCCATGAGATCCAACCGTTCGCCACGCGCGATTTACTTTTCGCCTGACATGATGTTGTGGAGATAAGCATGCCGAACGATCGCAAGAATTGGAGCCAGCGCCTTCCTGAGTTCCTGGTCGAAGCCGAGACCCTCTTGGCCAAGTCAGAGGAATGCCTGAGCCACCTGCAATTGATCAGCAACGATAAAGACGCCATTGATTGCATGCTCAGCACGCTGCTGAAGCTGGCAAACAAGGCCGATGCGCTGGCGCTGGAGGCCGTTTCGGAGTTTTCACTGCATATCCACGGCTTGCTCAGCCATGCGCAGGACATGGAACTGCATGAGCAGGCCCTGGTCGCGCTCAAGGATTGTTTCACGCTCATGGCCTGGCAGCTGGAGCTGGTCGACCACACCACCGGAAAACTGGGCCTGGACAACAGCGAACAGACGTCGCTGATCGAAGCCTTCGCCTTCCAGGTGGGTCAGAGCCCTTGTCAGGCGTTACAACCACCGCGCCCGCTGGCATTGGTGCCCTACGCCCAGAAACAAGCATGAAGCTGCCTCTCGCTGCCTGGTGCCATGTGCCCGGCGCACGGAGCTTTCGGGCCGCCAAGCCGAGCGCGACCAACGATATTTGAAGTGGTACTATGTCTCGCGTCGTTCGCTTCAACCAGCCGCCGCCAACTGAAGCAATCCCCGACCTGAAACGTTTACCCGACCCGGCCCGTCAGATGCGCTGACCGGCTTGCCCGCAGCGAACACCCATTGGCTCCATCCGCTATGTACGCCAGCTTCAAGTCATTCATTTCCTGGCCACCTTCCCGAGAAAACGCCCGCCGGTTCACGCTGTTGCTGTGCATCTGCTCGACCCTCGGTTGTCTGTTGGCTTACCTGTCGGCCCTCACGGTGCCGTTGAGCTTGCTGGTACTGAATGTCGCAGCCCTTGCCTGTGTCTGGATCCAGTATCGGTTGTCACGAAAATCCATCAAATTCCAGCCGCAGGAACTCGCTGACCGGCTGCTTGAGGTCCAGGAAAACGAGCGCCATCGCCTCAGTCGCGAACTGCACGACGACATTGGCCAATTGCTGACAGCGGCAAAACTGCAGAGCGAATGGCTCAAGCGTCGCATGCCGCAAGAGCTGCAAGGCCAATGCTCCGTGCTCAGCGAGACGCTGGAAGAAACGTTGAACAAGGTGCGCGACGTGTCGGCGATCCTCAATCCAAGGCAACTGACCAGCCTGGGACTCGAAGCCAGCCTGCGCGCGCATCTGCTCAAGACCCTGGCTAATACCCCCGTAAACTGGAGCCTGGATTGCCAGCAACGCATGACGGGTATCCCGGAAGAAATGACAGTGGCGGCTTTTCGGATCACACAGGAAGCGGTCACCAACATCCTGCGCCACGCCCAGGCAAAAAACCTGCTGGTACGCCTGCAACGACTGCCCGAAGGGCTGACGCTGCTCATCAGCGACGACGGCCGGGGCTTTGTCCCCGCCATCCATCCCGCCCGCGAAGGGCAACGCGGCATGGCCGGCATGTCGGAACGGGTCGAACAACTGGGCGGCGCCCTGAAGGTAACCAGCGAGGCCGGCAAAGGCACGCATATCGAAGCTCGCTTTCCCTGGGCGCCTCGCACCCTGGAACGGGCCAGCAAGAATAAGGTTCTCCATTGACTTGTAATTTGCTTCTGGTAGATGACCATTCGCTGATCAGGGCCGGTGTGCGCGCCCTGGTCCTCGACCTGCCTGGCTACGCCGTGGTCGGCGAAGCCAATGACGGCGCCCAACTGTTGGAGCTGGTAGAACGACTGAACCCCGATATCGTGCTGCTGGATATTTCCATGAAAGACACCAGCGGCCTGCAAGCCTTGCAACAGCTCAAGCAGGTCCGCCCCCAGAGCAAGGTGTTGATCCTGTCCATGCACACCGACCCAGAGGTGATCATGCAGGCGCTGGAGTCCGGAGCCCATGGCTATCTGCTCAAGGACGCCACTCCCACCGAGCTGGAGCACGCCCTGGAAGCGCTGCGCAACAACGAACGCTACCTGAGCCCGGCCATCGCCCATACCGTGATCAACCAGGCACTGACCCGGGTGCAGAAACAGCCGCCCCATCCTGCCCCGACCCATAACCTGACGGCGCGTCAGCTGGAGATCCTGCGGTTGATCGTGCGTGGCAAGTCCACCCGGGAAATCGCCAACGGCTTGAGCCTGAGCATCAAGACCGTGGAAACCCACCGCGCCCAGATCATGAAACGCCTTCAGATCCATGACGTGGCGGGCCTGGTGCTGTTTGCGGTGCGCGAGCAGATCATCAGCCTGGACGATTGAGCAATCCGGGGGATCCCAATAGCGGCGAGTCCACCGGCAGATGCACCCGCAGTGCCTTGGGACGCAAGGTAAAACGCAGGTCATCGACCTGTAGTGGTTCGCCATCCAGATTGATATCCAGTCCCTGGGCTACCTTGATTTCCACCCAGGGCAAGCGTGCCCGCACGAACATGTTGTCGATACCCAGGCCACCGGCCAGCAGGTCCTTCAGCGTGCTGACCACCTCCTGCGGCGCCGGCAGGATACTGATATCAAGCAGCCCGTCATCGGCCAACGCCTCCGGACACAACATGTGCCCCCCGCCGGCCTGCCGGCCATTGCCTATCCCCAGCGCCAGCAGATCGCCGCGCCATTGGAAACCAGGCCCTTGCAGTTCGCCATAGGCTGCACTCAGCTCACCGAACCTTGAAAGGCCGGTGAACAGATAGGCGGCCCCGCCGAGAATTTTCTTCAAGTCTTCCGAGGTGTTCGCTGTTACCTGGCTACCGAAGCCGCCCGTGGCCATGTTAAGGAAAATCCGCCCGCCGACCTCACCCAGATCGACCGCCCGAGGCTCAACCTCCAGCAAGTCCAGGGCCCGCTCCGGCTCCAGCGGGACACCGGCGGCCCGGGAAAAATCGTTGGCCGTGCCCAGCGGCAGCAATACCAGGCTGGCATCGCCAGAGTGCTGGGCAATGGCCTCGGCAATATCGCGCAAGGTCCCGTCGCCGCCACCGGCAATCAACTGGGTATAACCGGCCGCCAGTGCTTCCTCCACACATCGCCGGGCATCACCAGCTTCCCAAGTCAACCGGACCGCGAGGTCCCAACCCTGTTTGCGCTTGAGCATCACTGCGGCGCGAACCTCTTCGTTGAGCGCTTGCTTGCCATGCAGGATCAATAGCGCCTTGCCTTTGCTCATTGTTGTCTCCGTCATTGGAAAGAAGGTTCAGGAAATGGGACCGCTCATTCACTGGAAAAAGCCCAGCCTCCTTCAATTTATATGAAAAAGCATGGCGTTCGGGCCGATGCCACGAAGGTGGGGACAGCCTTCCCATGGCTTTTTCTTATTCAAAGAATTTTCTTACAAGACGTGGCGAATCAGCTCAATTGACCCCCTGGGCATATTGAGACACCTTGGCATTCTGTTGCGTTTAACCGGCAAACGATCATTTAGACAAGGATGTGTCACCCATGGATGGATATGTCACGGCCCGTAGAGGCCCGCTGAATCGCTCGATTAATCATGGCCACAGGGAAGGAACGTCCTATGCGCAGCCATGAATGCAAGGTGTCGCCCCGCCACTTCGTATCCTTCGGGAGCGAGCGGGCCGACGCCAAAAACGAAGGCAAAAGTTGCAGTAATCCCGCTGGAGGAATTGATATGGAACCGCGCGTCGTTGAACTGGAAACCCACCTCAAGTACATCCGCAGGGACATGGATGAAATCCGTACCGACGTCAAGGCGGTTCGCCACCGACTTGCCTATCTGGCAGGCGCGGCGGCGGTGGTGGTCGGCCTGCTGGGGTGGGTCGCGAACAGCCGTTTCGATCAACTGGTGATGCTACTGTCGCGATGAAGGCAAAACCGCAACGGCCCGAGCCCAGCTCAGGCCGTCACCAATGAATGCGATGCAGGACTAACCCAGCACCTCGCTCAAAGGAATGAAGCCCACTTCATCGCCTTCGACCAACGTCCGCTCTTCGAGGACCTCGACCAGTCCGTCGGCCCAAGCTGCGCTGCGCAGGACTCCCGAACTCTGGTTGCGATAGATGATTGCTCGACCATTTTCGATGCGGCCTCGCAAGTATTCGCGCCGGCTGCCAGCCTTCGGCCAGGCGAAACCGGCCGGCACCTTGAACTTGAGGGGGGCCACTGACTGAACGCCCTGGCGTCGCAACAGATAAGGCCGAGCCAACAACGCGAAGGTCACCAGCGTCGAAGCAGGGTTCCCGGGCAGGCCTATGACCGGCACGTCGCGAAAATGCCCAAATGTCAGGGGTTTTCCCGGCTTGATGGCAAGTTTCCACAGCGTCAGCTCGCCTTCCTCACGAAGGGCGACGCCCAGGAAGTCAGCCTCCCCCACCGATACACCGCCAGTCGACAGGATCAGGTCGACATCCGACAGTTGGGCCAGGCATTTGCGGGTAGTGGGCAGGTCATCGGGCAGGATACCTGCATCGATAACCTCGCATCCCAGGCGTTGCAGCCAACCACAGAGCAACACGCGATTGCTGTTGTAGATCTGGCCCGGCCCAAGGGGCTGGCCAGGCTCCACCAATTCATCGCCCGTGGACAGGACCGCAACGCGCACCCTGCGCACGACTTCCAACGATGCACATCCCAGGGAGGCCGCCAGCCCAAGCTCAATCGGGCCCAGGCGGGTGCCGGCACAAAGCACCCGTTCGCCGACGGTCGTTTCCTGCCCTTGAGGGCGGATATTCTGCCCGATCGCCAGGGGCTGGATGAACCGCACCCGCTGGTCATCCTCAAGCTCGACGTTTTCCTGCATCTCGACGCAATCGGCGCCGACCGGAATCGGCGCGCCGGTGAAGATCCGCGCGCAGGTTCCCGGGACCAGGGGCTCCGGAGCCTGCCCGGCGAAAATCCGCTGGCTGACTACCAGTGGCTCGCCGCGCCAATCGGCCAGGCGTAACGCATAGCCGTCCATGGCACTGTTGGGCCAAGGCGGCAGGTCGAGCGTCGCCACCAGATCTTCGGCGAGGATCCGCCCCTGCGCTTGCGCCAGTGAAACCCGCTCACGCTCGACGATTGGCGAAGCCGCCGCGCTCTGGAGCAAGCGCTCCAGCGCGGCTTCGACGGCCATCAAGGCACCGGTCTTGCCCGGTTTACCCACGGGATTCACAAGGGGCCGCCTGTTTCAAATGGGCTACGAAGTTACACGGCCGGTGCCGCGCATCCAGTTGCTCGGCCAGTATGCCGTCCCATCCGGTGCGCACCGCATTGGTGGAGCCCGGCAAGCAGCACACCAGCGTTCCGTTGGCCAGCCCGGCCAGTGCCCGGGATTGAACGGTGGAGGTGCCAATGTCCGCCACGGATATCTGCCGGAACAACTCACCGAAACCGTCGACCTGCTTGTCCAACAGACACGCAACGGCCTCTGGAGTACTGTCGCGGCCGGTAAAGCCGGTCCCCCCGGTGATCAGCACCACCTGCACCACCTCGTCGGCAATCCAAGCGGCGACTTGCGCGCGGATCTTGTACAGATCATCTTTGAGCAGCACCCGGGCCGCGAGATTGTGCCCGGCTTCCGAGAGCCGGTCGACGAAGACCTGGCCCGACGTGTCGGTTTCCAGGGTACGGGTATCGCTGACAGTCAGCACCGCGATATTGAGCGGTACGAAAGGTACATCAGCCTTGGGTTTCATAGGCTCGTCCAGTTGTAGGGGAAACAGCCTGGTGTTATATCACAGCGCCCGATTTTTTCGCCCGTGTGGAGACACCTCATGACCTTGAACAATCCCCTGCCGCCCTGCTCCATCCTGCTCCTGGCGGGCGGACGCGGGCGACGGATGGGCGGACAGGATAAAGGACTGCTGGAGTGGCAAGGCAGCCCATTGATTGCTCATCTGCATCGGCAGACCCGGGCCATGAGCGATGACTTGATCATTTCCTGCAACCGCAACCGGGAGCGTTACGCCGCGTACGCCGATCAGTTGGTGCATGATGACGAGGGTGATTTCCCCGGCCCGCTGGCAGGCATACGGGCGGGCCTGAGGACGGCACGCCATCCGTATCTGTTGGTGTTGCCATGCGACGTGCCGCGAATCGACACCAGCCTGCTCGAAGGCATGCGGGAAACGGCAAGCCGACACCCGGACAAGCCATTGATGGTTCGTCATGGCGAACATTGGGAGCCGCTGTTGTGCGTCATCCCGCGAGCCTTGGCCAATGACTTCGAACAGGCATGGAAAGAAGGCGAACGCAGCCCCGGCCGGATCATGCGCACGTTGCACGCGGTCCCATTGCAATGCCCGGCCGACGATCCCCGGCTGGCCAATCTCAATACGCCGGAACTCCTTGCCCAGCACAAAGGCGTGTCAGATTGACACTAGCCAGGAACTTGCTCGCGATGTATACGTCTGAAGGTCAGTAACTTGAAGAAATCCTTTCGGAGAAACACCATGACTCAACGGACCCTCGCTACTTTCATGCTCGCGCTGGGCCTCGCCACTCTCGCCGGGTGCGCATCGCCAACAGTGATTACCTTGAATGACGGTCGCGAAATCCAGGCCGTCGACACGCCACATTATGATGAAGACAGCGGCTTCTACGAATTCGAACAATTGGACGGCAAGCAGACTCGCGTGAACAAGGATCAGGTTCGTACCGTTAAAGACCTGTGATCCTCAGCGTCAAAGCCAGATAAAGAAAAGCCCGCAATGGTTATTGCGGGCTTTTTTGTTGCCTGCTCGAACCGTCGGCTCGCTACCACCCCAACGAAATCCGACTTTCAAAGTCCCGTTCCTGCCCCGTAAGCGGATCGATGAAACGCACACCTCGAGCCAGCAGCTTGAGCGGATTGGCAAAGTCATCCACGGCGTCTCGCACCACGTCCGGATAGAACGGATCGTTACAGATAGGCGCGCCCAAGGCGTTCATATGGACCCGTAGCTGGTGTTTTTTCCCGGTGACCGGATACAGGCCGTAGCGCCATAGGTCCCCGTTTTTTTCAAGCACTTCCATGGCCGTTTCGGTGTTGGGCTCGCCCGCCCCCTCCTGCATGCGAAAAAAGGGTTCGCCATCGACCATCCGGCTTTTGTGTATGCGGGGAAACGTCAATCCGGGCAATGCGGGAGCGATGGCTTGGTAGAATTTTTCAATCCGTCGCGTTGGAAACAAGGCTTGATAACGCGAGCGGGTGTCCGTATTGGCTGAAAACAACACCAGCCCGGCGGTGTGCCGATCGATGCGGTGCAAAGGCACCAGTTGGGGATTGTCCAGGCGATGAATCAGCCGTCGCAACAAGGTCTGCTCAACGTACTCGCCCGCTGGGGTGACCGGCAGGAAATGTGGTTTGTCCGCCACGACCAGATGTTCATCGACATACAGAATCGACTCCATCACCGGGATCGGCTTTTCGTCCGGTACTTCCCGAAAGTAATGGACGCGCAAGCCTTCCCGGTATGGCAGGTCGGCGCGGATTGCCTTGCCCTCGGCGTCCAGCACCCGGCCTCGAGCGATGCGATCGAGCCACTGCTCGCGGCTGATCGCCCTGAAGTGATCGCACAGGCAATCCAATACCGTCTGCCAGGGGCCGGGCGGCAGGTAAAGCGTGCTGGCCTGATGCTGAGCTGCGGAAAACGATAGACCGGACATTAAAAAATTCTTCAGCCTGTTGCGGACTGGGCATTATCCGACAGTCACACGAGCCAGCCCAGCAATGATTGCCTCATGCAAGGATTGGCGCCGGCCTCGTCGCGGCCTCGGTGAATTCCTTCAGCCAGCGCAGCACCTCGACCGCCTCCCAGCGCCCCGGATCGTACAGCGCATACAGCAGCCCCTGATAACCCACCACATCCAGCTGCTTGTGGTAGCCGGCGCGCTGGAACAGCGCCTCGATCTCGGCAAAACATGTGTTGAAGTGAAGTTTATTGAAGGGCGTCTTGCCTTCGGTCACCAGCCCGTCCAGACGCAATTCCAGGACCGCCTCGCGCACAACGTCCACGGACATCCGGTTCACGCTGTTTTTCAGTTGTTCGACATTGACCAAGGGACCCACTCCAGATAACTGTATGGGCATACAGTAACCGAAGAACGTCTTTTCGCCAATCGCGACGTAGGGACCCAGCCGATGGAAGGTTCAACGTAAAAATGCAGCAACCCGGTCTGGATCGTCGAAGGGCCAGTCCAGTTCGGCGCCTGTATCAACCCTGCGCAGCACTGGAATGCGCAGCCCGTAGGCTTCGGATAAGGCCTCGCTTTCGGCGATATCCACCAACTCCACCAATAATCCATATTCGACGAAAGGCATCAGCACGCTCTCGGCGACTTCACACAGATGGCAACCCAGGGTGCCGAACAGCTGGCATTCAGGAAGCATGGCAGGTAGACCCAAAAAAGACAGTTCGCCATTCTAGGCCCACCTCACGCAACCGTCGAGCCGGCTAAAATGCCGCAGATTATGTCGGTAAAACGCTGATGCAAATCACTGTGCTGAAATGACTTTCCAGTGATGCTCAAGTTTTTTGCTGTTCTACGCTGGATCCAGCAAGCCCTGAAACGGAGTGTCTCTTGTACGCCAACCTGCTGATCATCCTTGCCTCGTCCCTGGTGGTCATCGCCCTGTTCAGGCGACTGCGCCTGCCGCCGGTACTCGGTTACCTGTGCGTGGGCCTGGCCGTCGGGCCCACTGCGCTGGACTGGGTCAACGACAGCGAAGAGCTGCCGGACCTGGCTGAGCTTGGGGTGGTTTTCCTGTTGTTTTCCTTGGGGCTGGAATTCTCGTTATCGAAAATGCTCGAGCTGCGTCGGGTGGTGTTTGGACTTGGCAGCCTCCAGGTCCTGGCTTCTGGGTTGCTATTGGGCGTGCTGCTGGCAAGCAGTGGTGTGCCGATGACGGCGGCCGTGTTGCTTGGTGCCGGGCTGGCCTTGTCGTCTACCGCCATTGTCAGCAAGGAACTGACCAGCCTGGGGGAAATCTTCACCAGCCACGGCCAGAACGCCATCGGCGTGTTGCTGTTCCAGGACGTCGTCGCCGTGTTGCTCCTGACCCTGGTGCCGGTATTTGCCGGCAGCAGCGAACACCCGTGGTATTGGGCGTTGCCGTTGACTCTGGGCAAGACCCTGGTGCTGTTTGGCGGCCTGTTGTTGGCCAGCCGACTATTGCTGCCACGGCTGTTCCATGAGGTGGCAGCCTCCCGGTCCGCCGAACTGTTCGTGCTGCTGGCCCTGGTGATCGTGTTGTTGACGGCATGGCTTACGCACCTGCTGGGTCTCTCCCCCGCCCTGGGAGCGTTCCTGGCCGGCATGCTGCTCGGAGAGAGCCACTACCGGCACCAGATCGAGGCCGATATCCGACCGTTCCGCGACATCTTGCTGGGGCTGTTCTTCGTCAGCATTGGCATGCTGATCGACCTGCAATTGTTTGTCGACGATGGCCTGTTGATCCTCGGGCTCACCCTCGCTCTGATGCTCATCAAGGGCAGCGTCGTGGCCGCCCTGGTGAAGTGGCGCGGCAGCGACGGCGAAACCGCCTGGCGCAGCGGCCTCGCCCTGGCCCAGGGCGGTGAATTCTGTTTCGCGCTGATGGCGCTGATGCAACAGAACCGACTCATGCCAGGGGATATCGGCGGCCTGCTATTGGCCGCCACCTTCTGCTCGATGCTGTTGACGCCGCTGTTGCTGCGCGCCGCACCCGGCCTGGCCGCGCGGCTGCACCGAAAACCCAACGAAGAGGCGCAACTGGACCAGATCAGCGCTCTCAATGCCGACTTGTCGAGTCACGTAATCATCTGCGGGTATGGCCGGGTAGGACAATCGATCGGGCGCTTTCTGCGCCGGGAGGGCTTGGCGTTCGTGGCCCTGGATGATGACCCGGTCATCATTCGTGAAGCGTCCGTCGGCGAACGATGCGTGCATTACGGAGACTCACGCAGAGCCGACCTGCTGGCCGCCGTAGGGCTGGGTCGCGCAAGGCTGCTGGTCATTGCAGTCGACAAGACGGACATTGCGATGACCGTGCTGAGGGAGGCCCGGCGGGTCAACCCGCAAGTGCCCATCCTCGTGCGCACCCGGGACGACAGCCAACTGGCCGAGTTGCAGGCAGCCGGAGCCACCGAGGTGGTTCCAGAACTGCTGGAATCGAGCCTGATGCTGGCCTCCCATGCGCTGATCATGCTCGGGCTGCCCGAACAGCGGGTGCGGCACCATGTGGATCAAGTCCGTCACGAGCGCTATGGCTTGCTCCATGGCTTCTATCCCGGCAATCAGGACAAGGAGCCCTAGCACAGGCTCAGTCCTGACTGACCGCTCCGATCTTGTGAATGGACAAGTCGGCCCCGTAGTACTCTTCTTCCTGAGTCAGCCGCAAGCCCAGCACCGCCTTGATCACACCGTAGACCGCGAAACCACCGACCAGGGCGATCAACACGCCGAGGGCGGTGCCGACGAACTGGCTGGCGAGGCTTACCCCGCCCAAGCCACCCAAGGCGTCCTGGCCGAAAATCCCGCAGGCGATACCGCCCCAGACGCCGCACAGCCCATGCAGGGGCCAGACGCCCAGCACATCGTCGATTTTCCACTTGCCCTGGGCCGCGGTAAAACACCAGACGAACAGACCGCCAGCAATTGCGCCGGTCGCCAGGGCACCCATCGGATGCATCAGGTCGGAGCCGGCGCAGACCGCCACCAATCCGGCCAGCGGGCCGTTGTGCAGGAAACCGGGGTCGTTGCGCCCAACGACCAGCGCCGTCACGGTCCCACCGACCATTGCCATCAACGAGTTGACCGCCACCAACCCACTCACGCCGGGCAAGGTCTGGGCGCTCATCACGTTGAAGCCGAACCAGCCGACGATGAGAATCCACGACCCCAGCGCCAGGAACGGAATGCTCGAAGGCGCGAAGGCCACCAGACGACCGTCCCGGTAACGCCCGTTTCGCGGTCCGAGCAGGAGCACCGCGGCCAGTGCCAGCCAGCCGCCCATGGCGTGCACCACCACGGAGCCGGCAAAGTCATGGAAGCTGGCGCCAAAGTGCGCTTGCAGCCAAGCCTGGAAACCGAAATTGCCATTCCAGACCAGACCTTCGAAAAACGGATAGACGAACGCCACGATCAGCACCGTGGCGCATAACTGCGGGACGAACCGGGCACGCTCGGCTATCCCGCCAGAGATAATCGCCGGGATCGCGGCGGCGAACGTCAACAAGAAGAAAAACTTCACCAAACTGTAGCCGTGGTCGGCACTGAGAACTGCCGCCGGTTGCAGGAAAGTCACGCCGTAGGAAATCCAATAACCAATGAAGAAATAGGCCAGCGTCGATACCGCGAAATCGCTGAGGATTTTCGACAGCGCGTTCACCTGATTCTTCTGCCGGACCGTTCCTACTTCCAGAAACGCGAACCCGGCATGCATGGCCAGGACCATGACCGCGCCGAGCAGGATGAACAGCGTGTTGGAGCTATGGACCAGACCGTCCACAGCACTTTGCAGATTTTCCATGGTATTGGCAGACCTGAAGAAGTTGAAAAAGCACCGTGATGGTTCATCCCAGCCGGTCATGCACCAAGTTGAGACCGAACGACCGACCATAGGTGGGCAGCCGAACCGCTTTGGTGCATGAAACGCGACAACATGACGCCCCGCTTGGAGGTGCTTCGCCGGTTTTGATTATTTGGGTTAAGGTTTTCGGGCTTTCGCCCAGCTTCAGCGCACGGGCACACCTCGGCGCACCAGCACATGGCAAAGGACGGAGCAAAAGTTGTACCAGTCAGTTTCACTGAACCTTCCGGTTGGGCTCATACTCGAACGCTTCAGACGTCACTTACGGAGATCCACCCTCATGGCCAGAACCCAGGCAAAGACTGCTCAAGAAACATTGATGGAAGATTTTCAGACGCTGGTCAAAGACACCGAACGATTGCTGGATCACACCGCCACGCTGGCAGGCGACCAGGCGGACGAACTGCGTGGCCAGATCCACGAAACACTGCTGCGCGCCCGCGAAACCCTTAAGTTGACCGAAGATTCAGTGCGTGAGCGCGGCCAGGCAGCCATGATCGCTACCGAAGAATACGTACAGGCCAATCCCTGGCAATCGGTCGGCATCGCGGCGGGCGTAGGCTTTTTGATCGGATTGTTGGCGACACGGCGCTGATCATGGGCATCGACGAATCCGGATCGCCCGAAACGGGCACTAAACCAACAGCGCGTCGCCTGGGCGCGGCATTCCTTGGATTGCTGCACAGCCACGTCGAGTTGTTCGGTATCGAACTGCAGGAACAAAAGGCTCGCACCGTCAGCCTGTTGTTATTCGCGGGGCTGGCATTGGTTTTCGGCCTGCTGTTACTGGTGGGGCTGTCGGCTCTGGTATTGATCCTGGTGTGGGATACCTATCGGTTAGCGGGCATCATCGGCCTGTGCCTGTTCTACCTGCTGGCGGCGCTGTTCTGCGGGCTTCGGCTCAAGGCAGCGATTTTTGATGAGTCCTCGCCTTTCCACGCCACTCTCGAAGAACTCGCCAACGACCGGGAGCGCCTGTTGCCATGAGTCGCCCTAATGCTCCTCAAGCCCGTACGCGGCAGGAAATGCGCAAGGCACTGGTGCGCCTGCGCATGGAGATGCATCGCCAGGAAATTCGTCAGGAAACGCGACAATTGCTGCACCCGTTGCAACGGGTACGAGGATTCACCCAGAGCTGGCACGAAGGGTTCGGCCTCAAGCACGCCTCGCTTTGGGGCGTCGCCGCGGTGAGCCTGCTCGGCTTTCTCGGTGGCAAGCGAACCCGCAGTGGCCGCTCCGGTGGTTTGTCGCGCCTGATCCGACTGGCGACCGCCGTGCTTCCGCTGATCAAACTGGCCAAGAGTGCGCGCAAGCCTTGAGGCGAATCGACGGGCTCTTCCATCGAAGAGCCCTGTTCGACCGTCGACGCAGCAACACTCGGGCACAACTGATCGGGGTCCTGAGCCCTTGCAGGACGGCGCTCGAACCGGGAAGCTAGGACTTCGACTTATCAAACGGAGCAACCGGCTTTGGATTGGCACACCCTGCTGACGCGCGAACGCCTGGGAAAACCGCTGCACAGCCCGGAAGAGCTGGGCCGCAGTCCATTCCACAAAGACCACGATCGCATTATCTTTTCCGGTGCCTTCCGCCGCCTCGGGCGCAAGACGCAGGTGCATCCGGTTTCCAGCAACGACCATATCCACACGCGCCTGACCCATTCGCTGGAAGTCAGTTGCGTCGGCCGCTCCCTGGGTATGCGCGTAGGGGAAACCATCCGCGGCGCCCTGCCCGACTGGTGTGAGCCCAGTGATCTGGGCATGGTGGTGCAGTCGGCCTGCCTGGCCCATGACATCGGCAATCCACCGTTCGGCCATTCGGGCGAGGACGCCATCCGCTACTGGTTCCAACAGGCGGCGGGACGGGGCTGGCTTGACGCAATGAGCGAGGCCGAGCGCAACGATTTTCTCAACTTCGAAGGCAATGCCCAGGGCTTCCGCGTCCTTACGCAGCTCGAATACCACCAGTTCGACGGCGGCACCCGCCTGACCTATGCGACCCTCGGCACGTACCTGAAGTATCCCTGGACGGCTCGCCACGCCGATTCCCTGGGCTACAAGAAGCACAAGTTTGGCTGCTACCAGAGCGAACTGCCGTTGCTGGAGCAAATCGCCCATAAACTCGGCCTCCCGCAAATCGAGGATGAGCGCTGGGCAAGGCATCCGCTGGTCTATCTGATGGAAGCCGCGGATGACATCTGCTATGCGCTCATCGACCTGGAGGACGGCGTCGAAATGGACCTGCTGGAGTATCCGCAGGTGGAATCGCTGCTCCTGGACCTGGTGGGTGATGATCTGCCAGAGACGTACCGTCAACTCGGGCCGCTGGATTCGCGACGGCGAAAGCTGGCGATCCTGCGAGGCAAGGCCATCGAGCACCTGACCAACGCGGCCGCACGGGCATTCGTCGAGCAGCAGGAGGCGTTGCTCGCTGGCACGCTGCAAGGCGATTTGGTGGAACACATGCACGGCCCCGCCAAGCGTTGCGTATTAAACGCCAAGGACATGGCCCGCAAGAAAATTTTCCAGGACAAACGAAAGACCCTGAACGAAATCGGCGCCTACACCACGCTGGAGATCCTGCTCAACGGTTTCTGCGGCGCAGCCCTCGAACAACACGGTGGCCGTACGCCGTCGTTCAAGAATCGCCGGATTCTCGACTTGCTGGGCAATAACGCGCCCGATCCTCAAGGTTCACTTCACAGCGCCTTCCTGCGGATGATCGACTTCATCGCCGGCATGACTGACAGCTATGCAAGCGACATGGCACAGGAGATGACCGGCCGCACGCGCCAATAGCAGGCGATTGCAGCCGGCGATCGGTAGGGAAACGCGACCTGGCGCTCGCTTTGCAGCCTGCGCCTGGAGCCTTCCGGTTGTCAGCTCGTCATTTTCTGCCGCTGGGAAATAACGGCACAGTTTCTTTTCCCCAACTATTAAAAGCGCGGTTTTATATTCAATAAAATGTAAAACATGCCCTCCTCGCTCCACTTGCCTACCTGCCCCCCCTAAATACGTCGTGGTATCCCGCTTCTTTTTTTGTAGGAAACTTCTGAAATTGATCGTGCATGCCGGTCTCCCCGCACGAGTTAGCCTTAACTGGGCTAAGGTGCGCGCTTTATAAGAGCTCTAGGGGACTTTATTCATGAACTCCGTTTTCATTGTCGACGATCATCCGGTCATCCGCCTCGCTGTCCGAATGCTGCTGGAGCATGAAGGCTATAAAGTCGTCGGAGAAACTGACAATGGCGTCGACGCGATGCAAATGGTGCGTGAATGCATGCCGGACCTGGTCATCCTCGACATCAGCATTCCGAAACTTGACGGGCTGGAAATTCTTTCGCGCTTCAACGCCATGACCACGCCCCTCAAGACGCTGGTCTTGACGGCGCAATCGCCAACGCTGTTTGGCATTCGCTGCATGCAGTCCGGGGCTTCCGGCTATGTCTGTAAACAGGAAGATCTCAGTGAACTGGTCAGCGCGATCAAAGCCGTATTATCCGGCTACAACTATTTCCCCAGCCAGGCACTTAACCCTGTTCGTCCAGATGATCCACGCAGTTTCGAGTTGGACCTGTTCAAAAGTGTCAACGACCGGGAGTTGATGGTATTGCAACTTTTTGCCCAAGGTCGGACCAACAAGGAAATAGCCAAAGGCATGTTCCTTAGCAATAAAACTGTCAGCACTTATAAAAAACGACTCATGCAAAAACTCAAGGTGAAGTCCCTCGTCGACCTTATCGAAATGGCAAAACGCAACGCACTGGTGTGAGAAACAACAGAATGCTCAAATGCATAAGCCGCTACTTTTTGTTGTTAGCCGCAGGACTCAATGCAGGGCTCCTCCTGGCGACAACGAATGTGCCTCAGGCCTACTCGCTGCTGAGTCGCGCGGCCGCGGATCATATCGAGATCAGGCTCGACGATACCCAGCGCGCCTGGCTCAAGGAACGTCGCGAACTGATCCTGGGAACCTCCGCCCCGGATTATCCGCCTTTCGACCTTTCCAGCAGTGGCCGCGACTACGAAGGCATGACCGCCGATTATGCCGGAGTCATCGCCAAGGCGACCGGCCTGCCAATGAACGTACTGCGGTTCGATTCGCGGGAAGCCGCCATCGCCGCGCTCAAGGCCGGAGAAATCGACCTGCTCGGCACTGCCAACGGGTTCGAAGCGCAGAATTCAGGCGTCGCTCTTTCGGCACACTACGCTGTCGATCAACCGGTGCTGGTCACCCGGACGAATGAAAGCCGCCCGCTGAACGAAGACCTCAAAGGGCTGCGGCTCAGCATGGTCTATCACTACCTGCCGTTGGAGGACGTCAAACAGCTATACCCCACGGCCCGCATCAACACGTATCCCTCCTACCAGAACGCGATCAATGCCGTTGCCTTCGGCCAGGCCGATGTCTTTCTTGGCGACGCCATCTCCACCCACTACATGATCAGCAAGGGGTACTTGAACAACATCCGCATGGCCAGCTTTGCCAAACACGAGGCACACGGGTTCGGCTTCGCGCTCCGGGAGGACGACACCCGCCTGTTGGACATCGTCAATACCACGCTCAACCAGATTCCCATTGCCGAACAAGCGGCAATCTCCAAGCGCTGGAGGGCAGGCAGCGACCTGTACCTCGCCGAGCATAAAATCCAGCTGACCGACCGCGAACAGGACTGGCTGGCTAGGCACCCGGTGGTCCGGGTGGCGGTGAACGAAAGATTCGCGCCCTTTACTTTTTTCGACCCAGACGGGGATTTCCACGGCATCAGCGCCGACCTGCTGGAATTGATCCGCCTGCGCAGCGGCTTGCGCCTGGATATCCAGCGTTATCAGGACGATGACGAAATGATCGCCGCGGTCCTCGGCGGCAAAGCCGACGTGATCGCCGCGTTGCTGCCTGGCAGCGAACGACAGAAATCGCTGAAATTCAGCCGTCCCTACATGGACAGCTCGTTTGTATTGCTTACGCGCAAGCAGTCCGACACACCGGCAACGCTGGACCAGTTCGGCGCGCGGAGCCTGGCCGTTACCAAAGGCAACCCCATCATCGAATGGCTACGCAGCCAGTATCCAGACCTGCGAATTATCGAAACCGTCGATTCGCAGCATGCCGCCCAGTCGCTCGCCGAGGGGCAAGTCGACGGCAGCGTGAACGCGCTGGTCATGGCCAACTATTTCCTGGCGTCCCATACGCTGCAGGGCAAGCTGCAGATCAGCAGCACCGTCGGCACCCGCGACGCCATGTTCTCCCTGGCCACGGCCAGGAACGCGACGGAGCTGAGCGCCATCCTCGATAAAGCCCTGACCAGCATCGACCCCGATGAACTGGGCGTGATCGACAACCGTTGGCGCGGCTATATCCCGGCCGCGGAAAGCACATGGCGCACCTACAACCGCCTGTTTCTCCAGGTCGTAGCGGGGGCCGGCCTTTTGCTGTTGCTCTCACTGGCCTGGAACGCCTATATGCAACGGCAGATCCGCCAACGCCAGCGGGCGGAACTGGCCCTCAACGACCAGCTCGAGTTCATGCACGCCCTGCTCAACGGCACGCCCCATCCCATTTATGTAAGAGACCGGGACGGGGTCCTGCAAAGCTGCAACGACAGCTACCTGGAGACGTTCGACGCAAGACGCGAAGACGTGATCGGCAAGGACATCATGCCCGGGGCCATGAGCAACGCCTTCGAAGCGCTGGAGTACCAGGCCGATTATCGACGCGTCATGGCCCAGGGCACCGCACAGATCATCGATCGGCCCCTGCACATCGGTGACCGCAAGCTGACGATCTATCACTGGATACTGCCTTACCGTAACTCCGCGGCCCAGGTGCAAGGGATCATCGGCGGCTGGATCGATATCAGCGAACGGCGACAGCTTGTCGAGGATCTGCGAGCCGCCAAGGAACAGGCCGACGACGCCAACTGGGCCAAGAGCACGTTCCTGGCCACCATGAGCCATGAGATCCGCACTCCCATGAATGCCGTGATCGGCATGCTCGAGTTGGCGCTCAAGCATGCCGACAAGGGCCAGATGGACCGCGCGGCGATTGAAGTCGCATACGAGTCGGCTTCCGGCATGCTCGACCTGATCGGCGATATCCTCGACATTGCCCGTATCGAATCCGGCCACTTGGGCCTTGCACCCGAACGGGTCGACCTCAAGGCGCTGGTGCAATCGGTCATGCGGGTTTTCGAAGGACTGGCCCGGCAGAAAAACCTGGCGTTGTCGTTGCGATTCGAGCCAACCGAGGGTAACCCGGACGTGCTGATGGACCCGTTGCGATTCAAGCAGGTGATTTCGAACCTCATCAGCAACGCCCTGAAGTTCACCGAGGAAGGTGAAGTGAATGTCAGCGTGAGGCTGTCCCGCACGATCGGGGAAGACTCCCTTCGAATGCAACTGGACGTGCGCGACAGTGGCATCGGCATCAGCCCCGCCGACCTGCAACGCCTGTTCGAGCCGTTTGCCCAGGTCGACAATGGCAACCGGATGGCCCGCAAGGGCGCTGGGCTGGGCCTGGTGATCAGCCGCCACCTGTGCCAGGTCATGGGCGGTGAACTGCACATGAACAGCCAACCGGGCGCAGGAACCCAGGTCCGGGTTTGCCTGCCCTTGGCCATCCTGCCCGACGCAAAGGCTCGCGCCCCCGTCGCGCCTGTCGTTGAAACAGCCGCCTGCGCGCTGAACGTCCTGGTCGTGGACGATCATCCGGCCAATCGCCTGTTGATGGCGCAACAACTGGACTACCTGGGTCATCACCACCATGTCAGCCATGACGGCGAACAGGGATTCAAGGCCTGGCAGGAGGGGAATTTCGACCTGGTCATCGCCGACTGCAACATGCCGGTCATGAGCGGCTACGAGCTCGCCGGAGCAATCCGTCGACACGAGGCCGAACAACGGCGACCGCCCTGCACCATCCTCGGGTTCACCGCCAATGCACAACCCGAGGAAAAACAACGCTGCAAGGAGGCGGGCATGGACGACTGCCTCTTCAAGCCCATCAGCCTGAGCGCCCTGCATCAGTGGATGAGCACGATCAAACCCGGCGGCCGCGCCCACGCTTTCAACGTTCAAAGCCTGCAGATGCTGACTGGCGGCGACCCTGTCTCCATCCAGCGTCTGCTGGCGGAACTGCTCAGCAGCAATCGCGCAGACCGCCAGGAGCTACTCGACGTCGCCCGAGGGGCAAACCCACAGGCGATCACCGAGACAGCACACAAGATAAAGGGCGTCGCCCGTATCGTGCAGGCGACTTCATTGATCCAGCTGTGCGAGACACTGGAGCAGGCCTGCCAACAAGGGCTCGCGCCGGAACGCATCGATGAATGCACGCATGCCCTGGGCCGGGCGATGAGCGAACTGGAGCAGGCCCTGGAAACAGAGATCGCCAAGGCAAAATAACCGGTGTTTACTATGCTGTTCGCTCAGCAGTGCGTAGCCGGGGGCGATCTCCCCCAACACTTGGAGTGATGGAAATGCCCAGCGCACCGCGTCCGCAAAAACGCCGGTTTCCCCTGCACGTTCATATCAGTGTGATGTTCACGCTGCTCTTGCTGCTGACCGGTGTGGTGCTGGGCGTCTTCAACTATCGGCAAACCACCCAGATCATCCTGTCTGGCAGCGAACAGCTGTTCAATCGAATCGAACAGGACGTGCGCCTGGACCTGTACGACACTTATGAACCGATCCGCCATCTGCTGGGCCTGCTGGCCCACTACCCGGCGACGCGCGAACCGGGGATGGCCCAGCGACTGACGCTCCTCGCCCCCTTCACCCAGGCACTGCGGGACAACCCGAACCTGGCATCGCTGTACCTGGGCGATCGCGACGGCAATTTCCTGATGGTCCGGCCTTTGGGCTCCGAGGCCTCGAAGACGGCGATCAAGGCACCGGCTGCCGCGCGCTACGAGGTCTGGACCATCGAGCGCACGGCTGACGAAGGCCAGGTGCTCTCCCAATCATTGTTCTACGATCAGGCCCTGGCGCTCATCGGTCGCCGCGACAACTCAGGCGAGACCTTCGATCCGCGCAGCCGCGGCTGGTTTCGCAGCGCAATGGACACCTCCGAACAAATCACCACCGAACCCTATGTGTTTTTTTCCAGCCGCAACATCGGCACGACCCTCGCCCGCCGCAGTGGCGATCAGGCCGTCATCGGCGCAGACCTCACCCTGGCCGCCCTCTCCCAGACGCTGGCCAAGCACAAAGTAACCGCCAGTACCGAGATTGTCCTGGCGGATCTGCAAGGCAACGCCGTGGGTTATCCCGACAGCGGCCGGCTGGTGACCGACAGCCAGTCGGCACGCCTGATCAAGGCGCGCGACTTGCATCCGGCCATTGCCGCCGCGCTCGACAACGACACTGATACGCCGCGCCTGGAGGCGGCGGGACGCGAATGGATCGTTTCTCGCAGCCACATGCAGGAAGGCGGGCCGAAGGGCCTGGAACTGGCGTTGCTGGTTCCGGAAGACGAGCTGCTCGCCGGCGCCTATCGCATGCGCTGGCAAGGCGCGCTGATCACCCTCGCCACCTTGCTGCTGTGCCTGCCCTTGGGCTGGCTGACCTCCAGGATTTTGGTCAAGCCATTGCGGGCCCTGGTGCAAGAGGCCGATGCCATCCGCAGTTTCAATTTCCATTACCCGGTGTCCCGTCGCTCCCCCGTGTTGGAGGTTGACCAACTGGGCGTTTCAATGGCCCGCATGAAGGAAACCCTGGCGAGCTTTTTCGAAATCACCGCCAGCCTGCGCGCCGAAACCCGCTTCGCCCCGCTACTGGAGCGAGTGTTGTTCGAGACCGTGAAAATTGGCCAGGCCCAGGCTGGCCTGATCTACCTGCGCGAAAACGATGGCGAGCACATCAAGCCCTGCGGACTGGTCATCGACGGTTCCCCTCGGGACCCGCAAACCTTCGCCCTGCGAGGTTACTCACTGGACGCTGCGGACAATCCCCAATGGCTTCGCGAGCTGGCCGTCGCGCAAACCCTTGTATCGTCCCTGGGTTTCGAACAGGCGGGCGATTTGCGCAGTGTCCTGCTTGCGCTGGACGCGCCACGGGTACACCTGATCGGCATCCGCCTGTGCAATCGTCACCAGGAAACCGTTGGCGCGCTGGTTCTGCTGATCACCGACACCGGCACCGAAGCGGACCTGGAAAAGCTCCAGCCGGATCGCATCGCCTTCCTGCAGGCCGTGTCCGGCACCGCGACGGTGAGCATCGAAAGCCAGCGCCTGCAAGCCAGGCAAAAACAATTGCTGGACTCGTTCATCCAATTGCTGGCCGGCGCGATCGATGCAAAGAGCCCCTACACCGGCGGCCATTGCCAGCGAGTACCGGCCCTGACGCTGATGCTCCCCCACGCCGCCGCCGCCAGCCCGGCGCCGGCGTTCGAAAGCTACCGCCCGACCGAAGACGAATGGGAGGCGGTGCACATCGCGGCCTGGCTACACGACTGTGGCAAGGTGACCACGCCCGAATACGTGGTGGACAAAGCCACCAAGCTGGAAACCCTGAACGACCGTATCCACGAGATCCGTACCCGCTTCGAAGTCCTCAAGCGTGACGCCTGGGTCGACTACTGGCAGGCGCTGGCAACCGGAGGCGAACCCTCATCCCTGGCAGAGCGACGCGACGCGACACTGGCCGCCCTCGACGATGACTTCATCTTTGTCGCACGCTGCAACCTGGGCTCCGAAGCCATGGCCGATGCCGACCTGCAACGCTTGCAAACCATCGCCCGCCGCACGTGGACCCGGACCCTGGACGATCGCCTGGGGGTTTCCTGGGAAGAAAACCGCCGCCAGGCGCGCACGCCCAAGCCGACATTGCCCGTGAATGAACCCTTGTTGATGGACAAACCCGAGCATCTGTTCGAGCGGCACGAGGCCGAGTTGATTCCAGAGGACAATCCCTGGGGCTTCCAGCTCGATGTGCCGACCTGGAAATACAACCGCGGCGAACTCTACAACCTCAGCATCACGCGTGGCACGCTGACCCGCGAAGAGCGCTACGTGATCAACCACCACATGGTCCAGACCATCCTGATGCTCAGCCAGTTGCCCTTCCCCAGCCACCTGGAAAATGTTGCGGAAATCGCCGGCGGCCACCACGAGAAAATGGACGGCACCGGCTACCCCAAGCGATTGAAGCGTGAGCAGATGAGCCTGCCGGCTCGAATGATGGCGATTGCCGATATCTTCGAAGCCCTGACCGCGGCCGATCGCCCCTATAAAAAAGCCAAGAAGCTGAGCGAAGCCCTGGGCATCATGGCCACCATGTGCCGTGACGCCCATATCGATCCCGAGCTGTTCGGGCTGTTCATCGAAGAAAGAATCTACCTGCGCTACGCCGAGGCGTTTCTCGACCCGCTCCAGATCGATGAAGTCGACCCGGGCGACCTATTGCTCAGGGCTGGATTGAAAGCATGATCAGCAATCGGTCAGGCGCAGGAATATCGCCGCCAACTGTTCGATACCGGCCTGGTCATGCTCGCTGAAGCGCGCCAGTTTGGGACTGTCCAGGTCCAGCACGCCGACCAGGCGCCCGTCCTTGACCAGCGGCACCACCAACTCGCTGTTCGAGGCGCTGTCGCAGGCGATATGCCCGGGGAACGCATGCACGTCCTCGACGCGCTGGGTCTGGCGGGTCGCCGCAGCGGCGCCACACACGCCGCGACCGAAGGGAATCCTTACACAAGCGATCTGCCCCTGGAACGGCCCCAGCACCAGCTCATCGTTGCGATTGAGGTAAAAACCGGCCCAGTTGAGGTCGTCCAGCTGACTGAACAGGAACGCCGAGAACTGTGCGGCGTTGGCGATGAAATCGCGCTCATCCGCCAGCAGCGATTGCAACTGTGCCGATAACAAGCCATAGCCTTCGAGGCCTTCGCCAGTGCTTTTCAAATCGATCATGCATCTTGCTCCAGCAATTTCAGGCCCACCCAATAACGGGCAAATTGATAGGCGCAACGTCCGTTGCGATTGCCGCGTCCGGTCGCCCAGCGAACCGCTTGTATTTCCAGCGCCTCGTCACGCTGCCAGGCCAGCCCGGCCTTCGCCGCGAGCTCGCCGATCCAATGCTCAACCACGTCGAGAAAATGCTCTTGGGTGAACGGATAAAACGACAGCCAAAGCCCGAAACGGTCAGACAAGGCAATCTTGTCCTCCACGGCTTCGCTCGGATGAAGCTCGCCGTCGACCCGCTTCCAGTTCTCGTTGTCGCTTTCCTTTTCCGGCACCAGATGACGACGGTTCGAGGTGGCATACAGCAGCACGTTGTCCGGGGCCTGTTCGAGGGATCCGTCGAGCACGCTCTTGAGTACGCGGTAGTCACCTTCGCCGGACTCGAACGACAAGTCATCGCAGAACACCACGAAGCGCTGGGGCAATTTCGCCACTTGCTCGACCACCCGAGGCAGATCGGCCAGATGATCGCGTTCGATCTCGATCAAGCGCAGGCCCTGGCCAGCATGTTCGGCCAGCAACGCACGTACCAGCGAAGACTTGCCCGTGCCGCGCGAGCCCCACAGCAAGGCGTGGTTGGCAGGCATGCCATCGATGAACTGCCGGGTGTTGCGCCCCAACTGTTCGACCTGGCGATCAACGCCGATCAGGTCAGACAAGCGCATATCGAGGCTGACCTGGAGCGGCAGGAGAAAACCGCCGCGCCCGTCGCGCTGCCAACGGGCGGCCAGGGTCTGGTTCCAGTCGATGGCGGGCCGTGGCGCAGGCAAAAAGGGCTCGATACGGGTCAGCACCGCATCGGCGCGTTCAAGAAAAGCAATCAATCGGGCGTCCACGTCTTTTCCTCGGACAGGTTCACGGTAATGATGACGCTACAGCGACGAAACGACAAAGCCGATGGCGGGTCTGTTTCACACACTACATACCGGCCGCACCGATATTCAGAGATGATCAGCTATGCTTGACCGGCGAAGGGAAACGTAAGTGGTTCACCATTCCATGGACATCAGGTTCACCCAACGGTTGTCGTACAAACAGGCCCGACTGACCGTCCTGGTGGGTTTCGTGCTGGGTACTTTATTAAGCCTGGGACAGATCGGCATCGATTATGCCAGCGAAGACGCATCGATCAACCGTGAAATCCTCTCGCTGTTGGAAATCAGCCACAACCCGGCCTCGCGCATCGCCTACAACATCGACGCCGAACTCGCTCAGGAACTGGCCCTGGGCCTGTTGCGCTCGCCGGCCATCATCGGTGCCGAACTCATCGACAACAACAATACGGTCCTGGCCAGCGTCAAACGTCCCGAGCTGCAGAGCAACAATCGGTTCATCAGCGACTTTCTCTTTGGCGCCCAGCGCCAGTTCGAAGACCGGCTCTACCTGACCCATCTGCCCGGCGAGTCCCTGGGAGTGTTGCGGCTGGATGTCGACACCTATTCGTTCGGCAGTCGCTTCCTGCGCCGGGCCGAGATCACCCTGCTCAACGGTTTCGCTCGTAGCCTGATCCTGACCGGCCTGTTGCTGGCGCTTTTCTACGTCATGCTGACCAAGCCCTTGGTGCGGGTCATCCGCGAGCTGAGCAGCCGCGACCCCAGTAGCAGCGAACAGAGCCCACTGGAATGCCCTTCCGGCCATCAATACGACGAAATCGGCGTGCTGGTTTCAGTCGCCAACCAGCAGTTCGAAAATATCTCCACCGAGATCCAGCAGCGACGCACGGCTGAAAACCGCCTCACCGATTACCTGGCGCAATTGGAAAATATCGTTTCGGCGCGCACCGCCGAACTCAAGGCCATCAATGCCCGCCTCAGCCAGTCCAACGAAGAACTGGAGGTCGCCCGGCGTACCGCCTTGGACATGGCCGACACCCGTTCTGCATTCCTCGCCAACATGAGCCATGAGATCCGCACGCCACTCAATGGCCTGCTCGGTATGATCGCCCTGTCCCTGGATGGCCCACTGACCGCTGAACAGCAGCAACAGCTGTCGATCGCCCACGACTCGGGCAAAGTGCTGGTCGAGTTGCTGAACGATATCCTCGACTTGTCCAAGTTCGATGCCGGCCAGCTGGAGCTCGAACGCATCCCGTTCGACCTGGGTTCCCTGGTCGAAGACACCGCCAACCTGCTTTCACAAAATGCCGCCCCGAGCGTCGAACTGGCGTGCCTGATCGAGCCGCAGTTTCCCGCGCAGGTACTGGGCGACCCGACCCGCGTCCGCCAGATCGTCAGCAACCTGCTGTCCAACGCATTGAAGTTCACCCGCTTCGGCCGGGTCGATGTGCGCTTGAGCCAGTATGAGGGCGGCGTGCGGATCGAGGTCTGCGACACGGGCATCGGCATCCCCCAGGAGGCCCAGGCGCGGATCCTTCAGCCGTTCACCCAGGCCGGCGCAGGCATTACCCGCCAGTTCGGCGGCACCGGGCTGGGGCTGGCATTGACCTACAACCTCTGCGAAGCCATGCAGGGCCGGCTCACGATCAGTTCCGAGGCCGGCTTCGGCAGCCAGTTCTGTGCCGACCTGCCGTTGCCTTGCCACACCCCTGCCGTCCCCGTCGTACGCTTGCATGGCAACGTCGTGGCCATCACCACCGCGAACAGCGGGCTGGCCGAACTGCTGGGCATGTTGCTACCCGCCTGGGGATTGGATTATGTCCAACGTTCCGTGGATGACGGGCTGCTGGGGCTCAAGCCCGACATCCTGATCACCGATTGCCCGGAATGCCTGTTCAACCTGCGGCCGACCTTCGACGCCACCATTCTGCTGGTTACCGCCTATGGCAGTTTCATGCCCAGCGAAGAAGCGAGCGCCCTCGCCCCATTGCTGCAACAGGCCCGGCCGCTGGCGCGCCATGCGCTTTATCAGGTCCTGCGTCGCGCCTTGCAAAGCGAGGCGACCACGATCAATGAGGCGCAGATCGACGCATTGCCGCCCACCCTGCGTGCTCGTGTCTTGTTGGTGGAAGACAACCCCGTCAACCAGCTGGTGGCCAAGGGCATGCTGGTCAAACTGGGTTGTGAAGTGGTTGTCGCGGCCCACGGCGCCGAGGGCCTGGATCAGCTCGAACAGCGGGAATTCGACCTGGTCCTGATGGACTGCAACATGCCGGTCATGGACGGCTACGAAGCCAGCCGGCAGATCCGCCGCAGCGGGCGCTGGCCCGACCTGCCGATTGTCGCGCTGACCGCCAACGCCATGCCCGAGGAACGTGAGCGCTGTCGGGCCGCCGGCATGAGCGACTATTTATCCAAGCCGTTCCGTCGCGAAGAACTGGCCGCATTGCTGGATCAATGGGTGCCCACTACGTCAGCGCTTTGATCTGGGCCAACAAATGATCGAGGCCGTCACGCAGCTCTCCCACGCGATCCAGATCAATACCGCTGTCACACAGCAAGCGAGCCTTGAGCGGGCCGACCTGCTCACGCAAGGTCCGCCCGCGCTCCGACAGGCTCAAATGCACTTCGCGTTCATCACGTGCCGATCGTTGCCGCTGGACCAGCTCCAGTTGTTCCAGGCGCTTGAGCAACGGCGTCAGCGTGCCGGAATCAAGCAGCAAGCGTTCGCCCAGGGCTTTGACGGTCGGTTGCTCCGGCGGGCTCACCTGCCATTCCCACAGTACGAGCATCGCCAGGTATTGCGGATAGGTCAGGCCAAGCTGATCCAACATCGGTTTGTAACCCCGAATCACCGCCCGCGACGCGGCGTACAACTTGAAGCACAACTGGCTGTCGAGCTTCAGCGAATCGACTGACAGATCATTCATTTGAGCAGGGCTTCGATCTCGGCGGTGAGGTCTTGGGGCTTGGTGGTCGGGGCAAAGCGCTTTACCACTTGGCCGTCCTTGCCGATCAGGAACTTGGTGAAATTCCATTTGATGCCCTTGGACCCCAGCACCCCCGGTGCCCGCTGCTTGAGCTGCACGAACAACGGATGGGCATTGGCACCGTTGACCTCGACCTTCTTGAACAATGGAAAGCTCACGCCGAAATTGAGCTCGCAAAACTCAGAAATCGCCCCCTCGTTGCCTGGCTCCTGCTTGCCGAACTGATTGCAGGGAAAACCCAGCACCACCAGCCCCCGGTCCTTGTAGGACTGCCACAACGCCTCGAGCCCCTTGTACTGCGGTGTGAAACCACATTGGCTGGCGGTATTGACCACCAACACGGCCTTGCCGGAAAAATCGGCCAGGGTCTTTTGCTCGCCCTTGATGGTCGTGCACGGGATGCTTAGCAGATTGTCGGTCATGAGGGCAGCTCCTGAAGAGGTTGGGAGAATGAAGATAGCGACCAATTAAATTGCGTGCAATTTAATTCTCGGAACACCTCATGGATCATGATGCTGCTGTGACTGTTGTGATGAGCCATGGGTGTTGTGGCGAGGGCGCTTTCTCCCGCTCGGCGGCGCAGCCGTCGTAAACCCAGCTGACGCGGTCCGTCTGGCAAACAGCGTTGGGGCGGCTGCGCCACCCAGCGGGAGCAAGCTCCCTCGCCACAAGGACCGCGTAGAACGTTTACTCCCGAGGCACGAGATCCAGGCACACCGAGTTGATGCAATAACGCAGGCCGGTGGGCGGCGGGCCGTCGGGGAAGACGTGCCCCAGGTGCGCGTCGCATTTGGCGCAGACCACCTCGGTGCGGATCATGCCATGGCTGACATCCCGCACTTCCACCACCGCGCTGCCTTCGATGGGCGCATAGAAACTCGGCCAGCCACAGCCGGAATCGAACTTGGTCATCGAATCGAACAACGGCTCGTTGCAGCAGATGCAGTGGTAAACACCGTCGGTCTTGGTCCCGTTGTATTTGCCGGAGAACGGTCGCTCGGTGCCTTTGAGCCTACAGACGTTGTATTGCTCCGGGTCGAGCATTTCACGCCACTCTTCAAGGGTTTTCTGCAACTTTTCCATCGTCCTACCTCGGCAATTGAAAAAGCCCGATCCGACGCTTTTCCGCAGATCGGGCGGCACGTATGATTGCGCCTCGTCAGGCGCCAGTCTGGCAGCCACGTCATGCGCATTCAAATGGATTGTGGCGCATCTACCGCGTCCGGCCCGGGCACAGACGCAGGATCCCCAGTACGGTAGTTCACACGCCGCCTGGATCGTTCATTTTCGGGAACACATCGCCATGCAGGTCAGCAAATCGAACAAGCTCGCCAACGTCTGCTACGACATTCGCGGCCCGGTGCTCAAGCACGCCAAACGCCTGGAAGAGGAAGGCCACCGCATCCTCAAGCTGAACATCGGCAACCCGGCGCCCTTTGGTTTCGAAGCCCCCGATGAAATCCTCCAGGACGTCATCCGCAACCTGCCGACCGCACAGGGCTACAGCGACTCCAAAGGTCTGTTCAGTGCGCGCAAGGCCGTGATGCAGTACTACCAGCAGAAGCAGGTCGAAGGCATCGGCATCGAGGACATCTACCTGGGCAACGGCGTGTCCGAGCTGATCGTCATGTCCATGCAAGCCTTGCTCAACAACGGCGACGAAGTCCTGGTGCCGGCGCCGGACTATCCGTTGTGGACCGCTGCCGTGAGCCTGTCCGGCGGCAACCCGGTGCATTACCTGTGCGACGAGCAGGCGAACTGGTTCCCTGACCTGGCGGACATCAAGGCCAAGATCACCCCGAACACCAAGGCCCTGGTGATCATCAACCCGAACAACCCCACCGGCGCCGTCTATTCCAGAGAAGTGCTGCTGGGCATGCTGGAACTGGCCCGTCAGCACAACCTGGTAGTGTTTTCCGACGAGATCTACGACAAGATCCTGTACGACGATGCCGTGCACGTCTGCACCGCGTCCCTGGCGCCGGATCTCCTCTGCCTGACCTTCAACGGCTTGTCGAAGTCCTATCGCGTCGCCGGCTTCCGCTCCGGCTGGATCGCCATCTCCGGGCCCAAGCATCACGCCCAGAGCTACATCGAAGGCATCGACATGCTGGCCAACATGCGCCTGTGCGCCAACGTGCCGAGCCAACACGCCATCCAGACGGCATTGGGCGGCTACCAGAGCATCAACGACCTGGTCTTGCCCCAGGGCCGGTTGTTGGAACAACGCAACCGCACCTGGGAACTGCTCAACAACATCCCAGGCGTCAGCTGCGTCAAGCCGATGGGCGCCTTGTATGCGTTCCCGCGCATCGACCCGAAAATCTGCCCGATCCACAACGACGAGAAATTCGTCCTCGACCTGCTGCTTTCCGAAAAGCTGCTGGTCGTCCAGGGCACGGCGTTCAACTGGCCATGGCCGGATCATTTCCGTGTCGTGACCCTGCCGCGAGTCGATGACCTGGACCAGGCCATCGGACGCATCGGCAATTTCCTAAAGTCCTACCGCCAGTAGCCCGGTCAGCGTGCGAGGCCCCTCGCCTCGCACGCTGTCTGATTCAGCAACATATCCGATCTTTGCGCGCCGGCAGGCCTTCTACACTGGGAAACCAGCGACCTTAGGAAGAGGAAACTCAACGTTCACGGGGCAAGGGCGACAAATCTCGATTCCACGATCACTTTCAGAAAAGTCTTTCAAACATTTAGGACGCGTGTAGGACACAGTTTGAAATAGTAGGCGAGTTGAATAGCCTGCGGCAGCACCTTATATACCCCGCATAACGCTACATCTTTAGCATGAGGAGATTGCTACCACCATGATGCGCATCCTGCTGTTTTTGGCCACTAACCTGGCGGTCGTGCTGATTGCCAGCATCACCCTGAGCCTTTTCGGCTTCAACGGGTTCATGGCGGCCAACGGGGTTGACCTCAACCTCAATCAGCTGCTGATCTTCTGTGCGGTGTTCGGTTTCGCCGGTTCCCTGTTCTCGCTGTTCATTTCCAAATGGATGGCGAAGATGAGCACCGGTACCCAGATCATCAGCCAGCCGCGCACTCGCCACGAACAATGGCTGCTGCAGACCGTCGAGCAACTGTCTCGCGAAGCCGGTATCAAGATGCCCGAAGTCGGGATATTCCCGGCCTACGAGGCCAACGCCTTCGCGACCGGTTGGAACAAGAATGATGCACTGGTGGCGGTAAGCCAGGGCTTGCTCGAGCGGTTCTCACCGGATGAAGTCAAGGCGGTGCTGGCTCACGAGATCGGCCACGTGGCAAACGGTGACATGGTGACCTTGGCGCTGATCCAGGGCGTGGTGAACACCTTCGTGATGTTCTTTGCCCGCATCATCGGCAACTTTGTCGACAAGGTGATCTTCAAGAACGAAGAAGGCCAAGGCATCGCCTACTACGTGGCGACCATTTTCGCCGAGCTGGTGCTGGGTATCCTCGCCAGTGCGATCGTCATGTGGTTTTCGCGCAAACGCGAGTTCCGCGCCGATGACGCCGGCGCCCGCCTGGCCGGCACCAGCGCCATGATCGGCGCCCTGCAGCGCCTGCGCGCCGAGCAAGGTTTGCCAGTGCACATGCCCGACACCCTGAATGCCTTTGGCATCAACGGTGGCATCAAGCAGGGCCTGGCCCGCATGTTCATGAGCCACCCGCCGCTGGAAGAGCGGATTGACGCACTGCGTCGCCGTGGTTGATCGCTAGAGCCTCAAAAAGAAGCCCGCAGCAGTGCGGGCTTTTTTTTGCTATTCCAAGCGCGGGGGCGGACTTTTCAACGATGGGGTCATTGAATGCACCCCACGACTGGATACCAGATATACCCGCTCATCCAGCCGCTTTACGCCCGCCTGCAAGAACTTCCAACTCTCGCCCAGCACATCCTGTTCGTGCAAGACCTGCAACTCCCAAGCCCCACCCAGCAACCGCTGCACCTCGTCATGCCCTACCGAAAACGGAGGTCCAGGCATCTCGTCCTGGTTGTAATCCAGCGTGATCACCAGCCCGACACAGTCCGGCATTATGCTCTGCAGATGGGCCGCATACCGCTCACGCATCGGCTCGGGCAAGGCGATCAATGCAGCGCGGTCATACAACGTCGCGCAATCGGCTACGTCCAAAGGCGTCAACGCAAAGAAATCACCGCAACGGATTTCAATGGCGCCGGCACGAAATATCTTGAAGGCGCCCTCCTCACTCACGTTCGGCTGGAGCTGATGTTCCTGGAAGAAATCAGTGACGGCTTTTTCCGACAGCTCAATCCCCCGTACGGAAAAACCTTGTTGCGCCAACCACAGCAGATCCAGCGTCTTGCCGCACAAGGGCACCAACACTCGCGTCTCTTCAGGCAACCCCAACTGAGGCCAGAAACGCCGCAGGTAAGGGTTCACTTCAGGCAGATGAAAGCCGATCTGGTTGGTTGACCAACGCTTGTGCCAAAACTCGGGGTCCATGGGGTTCGCTCCATAAATTCGATCAAAACAGCTTAAAACTTGTATTAGATTTCGATCATTGACCTGACAAAAGATGACACATCTTAACCCTCAGGAGCCCGTCGATGCTGCCCAGCCTGTTTATCTCCCATGGCTCCCCCATGCTTGCCCTGGAGCCCGGCGAAAGCGGTCCGGCCCTGACTCGCCTTGCCGCGCAGTTGCCCAGGCCCAAGGCCATCGTCGTTGTCTCAGCTCATTGGGAGAGTGATGAGCTGCTGGTCAGCGCCAACCCACGGCCACGCACCTGGCATGATTTCGGTGGTTTTCCACCCGACCTGTACAAGGTGCAATATCCCGCCCCAGGCGATCCTCGGTTGGCAACACAGGTCGCCGACCTGCTCAACGCCACGCAGCTGCCGGCACGCCTCGACACGGGACGGCCCGCCGACCATGGCGTCTGGGTGCCGCTGTCACTGATGTATCCCGAGGCGGATATTGCGGTGGTACAGGTCTCTTTGCCTAGCCGTCAGGGGCCAACACTGCAAACGCGGGTGGGCCGCGCATTGGCGAGCCTGCGGGAACAAGGCGTGCTGGTGATCGGCTCCGGGAGCATCACCCACAACCTGCGGGACCTGGATTGGAACGCCGGCCCCGACAGCATCGAGCCGTGGGCCAAGGCGTTTCGCGACTGGATGGTTGCCAGGCTGGCGTCGAACGACGAGACGGCACTGCATGACTACCGCCGCCAGGCTCCCCATGCCGTGCGCAGCCACCCCAGCGACGAGCATTTGTTGCCGCTGTATTTCGCCCGCGGAGCCGGTGGTACGTTCAGCGTTGCCCATGCTGGATTTACCATGGGGACGCTGGGGATGGACATTTATCGGTTCGACTGATCGAAAACCGAGTCGCTCCATTCGCGAGCAGGCTCGCTCCCACATTGGGTCTTCGGCGCTCAAAAACCCCCTGTGGGAGCAAGCTTGCTCGCGATTGGCCTCCCCGCCGCTCGCATTGAAAAGCGCCAAACGACAGGCAAAAAAATCCCCGAACCAGTCGGGGATTTTTTCGTGCTCGATCAATCAACCCGTAGGTCGATCAATCCTCGCGGTAGCGACGCAGCTTGAGCTGCTTGCCGGCCACGCGGGTGTCCTTGAGCTTGGTCAGCAACTTCTCCAAACCATCTTCCGGCAGTTCCACCAGGCTGAAGCTGTCACGCACCTGGATACGACCGATGGCTTCGCGAGCCAAGCCACCCTCGTTGAGGATCGCGCCCAGCAGGTTCTTGGCGGCAATGCCGTCACGAGCACCCAGCGCGGTACGGCAGCGAGCACGGCCTTCGGCCAACGGGATCGGTGCACGACGCTCGCGATCACCACGGTCCGGACGATCGCCACTGCGCTCAGGACGGTCGCCACGCGGTGCGTTGTTCGGCACCAGTGGGCGTTCCTTCTCGATTGCAGCCAGGTTCAGCGCTTGGCCGTTGGTGGCCTTGCGCAACAGGGCAGCGGCCAGGGCACGTGGGGTGCAACCGATGTCGGCGGTCAGGCGATCGAGCAGATCACCGTGGGTCGATTCGGCGTCAGCCACCAGCGGCGACAGGCTGTTGGTCAGTTTCTTGATGCGGGCATCGAGAACGGCCTGGGCGTCCGGCAGGCGGACCTCAGCGACCTTCTGACCCGTCACACGCTCGATCACTTGCAGCATGCGGCGCTCACGCGGGGTGACCAACAATAACGCACGGCCTTCGCGACCGGCACGGCCGGTACGACCGATACGGTGTACGTAGGACTCCGGATCGTACGGCATGTCGACGTTGAACACGTGGGTGATACGCGGAACGTCCAGGCCACGGGCCGCGACGTCGGTCGCCACAACGATGTCCAGGCGGCCATCCTTGAGGGAGTCGATCACGCGCTCACGCTGGTTCTGGGCAATGTCACCGTTCAGCGCGGCGGCTTTGTAGCCTTTGGCTTCCAGGGCGCTGGCCAGGTCCAGGGTCGCTTGCTTGGTGCGCACGAACATGATCAGGGCGTCGAAGTCTTCGACTTCCAGCAGGCTGAGAACGGCGGAAGTCTTCTGGTCGGCGTGAACCAGCAGGTGTGCCTGCTCGATCGCGGTGACGGTCTGGGTCTTGCTCTGGATCTTCACGTGCTTCGGATCGCGCAGATGGCGTTCGGCGATGGCACGGATCGATTGTGGCAAGGTGGCCGAGAACAGGACGGTCTGGCGAGTCTCAGGCATGGCCTTGAAGATGACTTCCAGGTCGTCCATGAAGCCCAGCTTGAGCATTTCGTCCGCTTCGTCGAGAACCAGGTGGTTCACGGTGGCGAGGACTTTTTCGTCGCGACGCAGGTGGTCGCACAGACGGCCCGGGGTGGCGACAACGATCTGTGCGCCATTACGGATTGCTTTCAGTTGTGGGCCCATCGGCGCGCCGCCGTAGACAGCCACAACAGTCACGCCTGGCATTTGCTTGGCGTAGGTTTCGAAAGCGGTTGCAACTTGTAGCGCCAACTCACGAGTTGGGGCCAGGATCAGAGCTTGCGGCTCGCGCTTGGACGGATCAATGCGGTGCAGGATCGGCAGTGCGAACGCGGCGGTTTTACCCGTACCTGTTTGCGCCTGACCAATCATATCGTGACCGGCGAGAATGATCGGGATCGACTGCTGCTGAATGGCCGAAGGCTCTTCATAGCCGGTAGCGACTACTGCAGCGACAATATTGGGATGAAGTTCAAGAGCGGCGAAGCCGCCGATTTCCTGGGTCATGGGTCTGCCTCTAAGTGCATCCGCAAAGACCCATGCTCCAAAGCTGCGCATGCCGTGTTGAGACTCAAGAGTCGCCCTGGCAGCTTTGTCGGCGGGGATTTGCGAAAACGAATGAATGAAAAAGAACGTCGCGGAAGCATCCGTTGTGCGGACATGCAACCGAAGCTGGCTTCGGAATATTGCGCTACCTTGACGCGGCCCGGCTAAAGGCCGGCGCGCACTATACCGGAATTCGCCCAAAAAGGGAGCTTTTTTTACTGAAACACTGTTGTAGGGCTCGCGACCAAAAGCCTTGGGGCAGCCGGCTAAAACGGTTCACTTGCGCTGGCGTTCCCCTGTGGCGAGGGAGCTTGCTCCCGCTGGGTCGCGAAGCGGCCCCATCGATTCCAGACTACTGACCCAGGCGTCTGCTTCGCAGCCGAGCGGGAGCAAGCTCCCTCGCCACAAAAGCCCTTGCAGTTCTGATCACGTCGCCGGGCGGATGGCCTTGATCAGCGATTGCAACGAATACCCCAATCGTGGCGCCAGCCCTTCGGCCCGGGCAACCAAGCCTTGCATGTCCAGCGCCTGGTCCAGGTCCGCCGGCACGATCAGGATCACGTTGCCCTCCTTCACCGGCAATTCCCAATAGTGTCGGTGGTACAGGCCACGCAACAATGCCGCGCCCAGGGGCTTGCCGTCATCGGTTGCCCATTGATTGATCACTAGCCAGCCGCCCGGGTTGAGGCGCTTCTGGCAGTTTTCCAGAAAACCCCACGCCAGATGGCCTACGCCGGGGCCGACATCGGTATAGAGGTCGACAAAAATCAGATCGGCCGGCTCCGCCGTTTCAAGCAGTTCCAGGGCATCGCCGACGCGGATGTACAAGCGCGGATCGTCATCCAGCCCCAGGTATTCGATGGCCAGGCGCGGCACCTCGGGGCGCAGCTCGATCGCCTCGACATCTTCCAGCGGCAGAAACTTGAGGCAGGCCTGGGTCAAGGTTCCTGCGCCCAATCCCAGGAAGAGCGCGCTTTCCGGCTGCTCGTGACACAACGCACCGATGAGCATGGCGCGAGTGTAGTCGTATTCGAGCCAGCTGGGATCGGCCGTGAACACGCAGCTCTGCTCGATGGCATCGCCGAACTCGAGAAACCGGTAGTCGGCCACTTCGAACACGCGAATCATGCCGAACTCGTCGTGCACCTCGGCGAGCAAATGCTCGACGCGCTCCTCTGTCATTTCATCTCCTGATGTTGCCGGGCGGCCATGGGCCTGCCCATACGGGGCGAAGGCGCGATTGTCCGCGAAGCAAGCGGAGCAGGTCACGCACTAATTTGCTGATAACATGAGCGCCCGAGCGTAAATCACCTAGAGATCATGATGAGCCAACCCTGGAGCCCTGACAGCTGGCGCGCCCTGCCGATCCAGCAGCAACCCCGATACCCTGACGCGGCGCATCTGCAACGCGTCGAGCAGACCCTGGCCAGCTATCCGCCACTGGTGTTTGCCGGTGAAGCCCGGGAGTTGCGCCGTCAGTTCGCCGAAGTCACCCAGGGCCGGGCCTTTCTGTTGCAGGGCGGTGACTGTGCGGAAAGCTTCGTCGAATTCTCCGCCGCCAAGATCCGCGACACCTTCAAAGTGCTGCTGCAGATGGCGATCGTGATGACGTTCGCCGCCGGTTGCCCGGTGGTGAAGGTCGGGCGCATGGCCGGCCAGTTCGCCAAGCCACGCTCCGCCAATGATGAAACCATCGACGGCGTAACGCTGCCGGCCTACCGGGGTGACATCGTCAATGGCATCGGCTTCGACGAGCAAAGTCGTGTACCGGATCCGGAGCGGTTGCTGCAGTCCTACCACCAGTCCACCGCCACGCTGAACCTGCTGCGTGCGTTCGCCCAGGGCGGCTTTGCCGATTTGCACCAGGTGCACAAATGGAACCTGGATTTCATCGCCAACTCGGCCCTGGCGGAAAAATACAGCCACCTGGCCGACCGCATCGACGAAACCCTGGCCTTCATGCGCGCCTGCGGCATGGACAGCTCGCCACAACTGCGTGAAACCAGTTTTTTCACCGCCCACGAGGCGTTGCTGCTCAACTACGAAGAAGCCTTCGTGCGCCGCGACAGCCTGACCAATGACTATTACGACTGCTCGGCCCACATGCTGTGGATCGGCGACCGCACCCGTCAGCTGGACGGCGCCCACGTCGAGTTTCTGCGCGGGGTGAACAACCCGATCGGCGTCAAGGTCGGCCCCAGCATGAACCCTGACGACCTGATTCGCCTGATCGATGTCCTCAACCCGGACAATGACCCGGGCCGACTGAACCTGATCGCGCGCATGGGCGCCAACAAGGTTGGCGATCACCTGCCGCAACTGCTGCGCGCCGTACAGCGTGAAGGCAAGCAGGTGCTGTGGAGCTCCGATCCGATGCACGGCAACACCATCAAGGCCAGCAGCGGCTACAAGACCCGGGACTTTGCGCAGATCCTTGGCGAAGTGAAGCAATTCTTCCAGGTCCATGAAGCCGAAGGGACTTACGCCGGCGGTATCCACATCGAGATGACCGGGCAGAACGTCACCGAATGCATCGGCGGCGCGCGCCCGATCACCGAGGACGGCCTGTCGGACCGCTACCACACCCACTGCGATCCGCGGATGAATGCTGACCAGTCGCTGGAGTTGGCGTTCTTGATTGCCGAGACCTTGAAGCAGGTTCGGCGGTGAGTCTGTAGGTCCTTCTTCACCGGTTCAATCGCCTCGCGAGCAGGCTCGCTCCCACATTGGATTTGCTGTGTCACAAAGGCTGTAGTCACCGCAAATCCCTGTGGGAGCGAGCCTGCTCGCGAAGGGGGCCAGCTCAGTCACTGGTAATTTCAGCCAATGCCACCGCCAACCGAACCCCACCCTCCCGCTGGCAATTGAGTTGAACCCGCTCCAACCCCAACCACCGGGCCATGCTCCACAGATTCGCCGCCAGCGCCAGCATGCCCTCCTCGTCCATCCCGGGCACCTCTTCGTGCACGGCATGCACGGCCAATTGCCCCAAAGCCCGCTCCGCCCGCAAATCAACCCGGGCGGCAATTCGCTCGTTGTGTAGAAACGGCAGGACGTAATAGCCATACACCCGCTTGTGTACCGGCGTGTAGATCTCCAGGCGATAGCGAAAATCAAACAGCCGCTCGGTGCGATTGCGCTCCCAGACCAGCGAATCGAACGGTGACAGCAGCGCACTGGCGGCAACCTTGCGTGGAATTTTCACAAGGGGGCGACACCAGGCCGGCTGTTTCCAACCCTGGACCTGACAGCGCAGCAGTGCTCCGGCCTCTTCCAGTTCAGCCAGCCGCTCGCGGGCGTCCGCCGGGCTCAAGCGAAAGTAGTCACGCAGATCCTTCTCGGTGCCAACCCCCAAGGCTTCGGCGGCATGGATCAGCAGTGTGCGCTGGGCCTGGGCTTCGTCCGGCAGCGGTTGCTGCAGGATCGAGGCCGGCAAGACCCGCTCCGGCAAATCATAGAGGCGCTCGAAGCCACGGCGCCCCGCCACCGTCACCTCGCCCGCCGCGAACAGCCACTCCAGCGCATGCTTCTCCGCGCTCCAGTCCCACCACGGCCCAGCCTTTTCCTGGCGCGTGGACAAGCTGCCCGCGCCAATCGCGCCCTGGTCCCGAACAGATTGCAGGACTCGACCGATCACGTCTTGCTGCTCGCGGCCGAAACGCGCCAATTGTTGATAAATACCTTCGCCGCGCGCCGCCCGGGCCATGCGCCAGCGCATCGACGGATACATCCTCATCGGCAGCAGCGAAGCCTCATGCCCCCAATATTCGAACAACGTGCGACGACGCCCCTGGCTCCAGGCAGCTTGATCGAGCAAATCGCGATTGTAATGACCGAGGCGGGAGAACAGCGGGAGGTAATGCGAGCGCACCAACGCGTTGACTGAATCGATCTGCAGGACGCCAAGGCGTTCGATCAGGCGGTTGAGGCGGGAGGGTTGGACCGGCGCCGACGGTAACCGCCCATTGAATCCTTGGGCGGCCAACGCCAGACGCCGGGCCTGTTTGAGGGTAAAGGACAGAGTCGCGGGCATGGAGATCTCCTTGTCTGCTCGCAACCTACCTCACCACTAAGCGGTTTGTGTAGGGAAGGATGGCTCATTTGTGCATTGGGTCATCCCAGAATGGCCGGACCACTTCTTTTTCCACGTCGGCACGGCTGACGCCGATGTCCTTGAGCGCCTCGTCGCTCAGGCCGGCAAGCAATTCACGTTCATGGTGCAATTCATACCAGCGGCTAAACTTGTGCAGCAGATCGCTGAGGGAAAACCGGTGGAATGAGTGTTTGTCTATCGATACATACCCTTTCTGACCTTTCATCGTCATGTCCTCCGTTGGGGGTAGCTCAAGTCTCGCGCCAAGGCTAAGATCAATCCAACGAATGTTTCTTATGCAATACATCTCGGAGATTGATCCATTGTCGAGTTACCCGAGCATCGATACGGAAGTGCTGCGGACCTTTGTCGCCATCGCCGATCAGGGTGGTTTTACCCGTGCCGGGGAATTGGTCAACCGTACGCAATCCGCGGTCAGCATGCAGATGAAGCGGCTGGAGGAAGACGTGTTGCAGCGTCGACTGTTCGAGCGCGACGGGCGACAAGTAAAGCTCACCGCCGAGGGCCAGGTGTTGCTGGGTTATGCCCGGCGCATCCTCAAGTTGCACAGCGAAGTGTTCAATACCCTGCGCGAACCCCATATGGTCGGCACGGTCCGCATCGGCACACCGGACGATTATGTGATGCGCTTTTTGCCAGGCATCCTGCAGCGCTTCGCCCAGTTCTATCCGCTGATCGAAATCGAGGTGCATTGCGAATCATCCAAGCAATTGCTGCTGCGCCAGGACCTGGACCTGTCCATCGTCACTCGCAAGCCTGGGGATGAAATAGGCCAGTTGCTGCGCAAGGAACGTTTTGTCTGGGCCGAAGCGGCGTGCTTCAACACCCATGAGCAAACGCCCCTGCCGCTGGCTATGTTCAACAGCGATTGCTTCTGCCGGCAGTGGGCCTGCAATGCGCTGGACGCCATGGGACGCGATTACCGCGTGGCCTATAACAGCTCGAGCTTGTCGGCGATCATGGCAGTGGTAGGCGCGGGCCTGGCAATCACTGCGCAACTGGAAAGCCTGCTGACCCCTGACATGCGCGTCCTCGGCGAGGCCGAGAACCTGCCGGAGCTGCCCGAGGCCAGCATCATGCTGATCCGCAACCTGCACAATCCGTCGCCGATCACCGAATGCCTGGCCGAACACATCGTGGAAGGCTTCAAACTTTAAAGATGAGCAGTACGGCGCACAGCACCAGGAAACCGCAGAACAGCCCACGCAACAGTCGCTCCGGCAAGGCGTGGGCGACCTTCACGCCCCAGCTGATGCTCATCAGCCCACCGACTGCCAGCGGCACGCCGATCCACCAGTCCACTTCATGATGAAACGCATAAGTGACAAGGGTCACGCCGGTACTGGGCAAGGCCAACGACAGCGACAGGCCCTGGGCAACTACCTGAGTCGTGCCGAACACACTGGTGAGGAACGGCGTTGCGACAACGGCCCCACCCACACCAAACAGGCCACCCATCGTCCCTGAAGCCGCACCCAACACACCGAGCCATGGCCAACCGTGGCGCATCTGCGCCGAAGCGGGCGCCGTAGTGGTGAACATTCGGATAAGGTTGTATGCAGCCAAAACAACCAAGAACACCACGAAGCCGATGCGCATGCTTTCGGCGTCAATGCCCACGGCCCAGATAGAGCCGAGCCAGGCGAAGCAGAATCCCATGGACGCCAACGGCAGGACATGACGCAACTCGATGCGATTGCGCTGGTGATAACGCCACAGCGCCAGCATGACGTTAGGCACCACCATCACCAATGCCGTGCCCTGGGCAATCTGCTGGTCCAGGCCGAACCATACGCCCAGCACCGGTATCGCAATCAGCCCGCCACCGATGCCGAACAATCCCCCCAAGGTGCCCAACGCGGCGCCCAACAGCAAATACAGCACGACCTCGATCACAGACCACTCTCCCCTTAATCAGGGCGCCTATCCTACGCAGTTGCCGAGACCGAGGAAACGCAACACCTGATCAAGTCGTCAGAATTATCTGGTGCATTAAAGATTCGTCCGCTAGATTCGTAATCATCTTTGACGAAAGGTTTTGCCATGAGCACCCAACGCGACACCCCCGACCCTTGCGAAGCCCTTTTGCTGGACAACCAGGTCTGTTTCGCCCTGCACTCGACATCGCTGTTGATGACCAAGGTGTACAAGCCACTGCTCCAAGCCCTGGGCCTGACCTATCCGCAGTATCTGGCGATGATGGTGCTGTGGGAAAAAGACGGTTTGACCGTCGGTGAAATCAGCACCCGCCTGCTCACTGACCCGGGCTCCCTGACACCATTGCTCAAGCGCCTGGAGGCCGAGGGCCTATTGAGCCGCACCCGCAGCCGTGAGGACGAGCGCGTGGTGATCGTCGAGCTCACCGAGCAAGGCCGCGCCTTGCAGAAAAAGGCCCTCGACATCCCCCAATGCATCCTCGCCGCCAGCGGCCAGACGTTGGAGCAACTGAAGAAACTGCAGCATGATCTCCAGCAGTTGCGTGGGCACTTGCAAGACAGCCTGTAACTTCAGGAACACCGCCGGCTCTATGTGGGACCGAGCCTGCTCGCGAAAGCGCCGGCGAATCCAATACCCCTCCTCTTGACCTTCCGCCCTTCCCGTCAACCCCCCCGCATCGAAAAATTTTCAACCCCATCGAACCGCTCTAGAACAGCCCCTCCAGCCATTTCCGGCTTGCCAATTCATATTCTCCGTAAAAATTTATCTTGCGCGCAAATTATTAGCGCTATAGATTCTCTCCACACCTACTTAGCGCGCAAACATTTAGCGCAAACAACCAACCTGAAAACGAGGCGCCCACCATGAAAACGCTCTACACCGCAATCGCAACTTCCACCGGCGGCCGTGACGGCCGTGCTATCTCCAGCGACAACATTCTCGACGTCAAACTCGCCACGCCAAAAGAACTCGGCGGCGCAGGCGGTGCGGCGACCAACCCTGAACAACTGTTCGCCGCCGGTTACTCGGCCTGCTTCATCGGCGCGCTGAAATTCGTCGCCAGCCAGACCAAACGCAAGATCCCAGACGACGCCTCTATCTCTGCCCATGTTGGCATCGGCCAGATTCCTGGTGGTTTCGGTCTCGACATCGACCTGCACATCAGCCTGCCGGGCCTCGACCAGGCCGACGCCCAGAGCCTCGTCGATGCCGCGCACCAGGTGTGCCCTTACTCCAACGCCACCCGCGGCAACGTTGATGTGCGCCTGCACGTGACCGTTTGATCTTCGCCCCTCGAACCTGAATTTAAGGAGATGCACATGAACACTGTCAGCAAAACCCTTACCGGCACCCTTCTCGCCCTGAGCGTTAGCAACGCTTTCGCCGACGGCATCGTCGAACACAACACCCAGGCCTTCCTCGACGCGCTGAACGCCGGCACCGGCAAGCCGCTGGAGCAGTTGTCGCCCAAAGACGCCCGCGCAGTACTGGTCGGCGCCCAGGCCGGTGTGAAGTTGACGCTGCCCAAGGCCGATGTCAGCGAGAAAACCATCAAGGTCGATGGACAATCGATCAGCCTGACCATCGTTCGTCCGGCCGGTATCAAGGGTGAGCTGCCCGTGTTCATGTTCTTCCACGGCGGAGGCTGGGTGCTGGGGGACTTCCCAACCCATGAACGCCTGGTTCGCGACCTGGTGGCGGGTTCGGGCGCCGTCGCGGTGTTTGTCAACTACACGCCTTCACCCGAAGCGCGTTACCCGGTGGCGATCAACCAGGCTTATGCCGCAACCAAGTGGGTGGCCGAGCACGGTAAGGAAATCAATGTCGATGGCAAGCGCCTGGCGGTAGCGGGCAACAGCGTTGGCGGTAACATGGCTGCGGTCGTGGCGCTGATGGCCAAGGACAAGGGCACCCCGGCGATCCGCTTCCAAGCGCTGTTATGGCCGGTGACCGATGCCAATTTCGAGACGGCGTCCTACAACCAGTTCGCCGAAGGGCATTTCCTCAGCAAGAACATGATGAAGTGGTTCTGGGACAACTACACCACCGATGCCGGGCAGCGCAACGAGATCTATGCGTCGCCATTGCGGGCAACCACCGCGCAGCTCAAGGGCCTGCCGCCCGCGCTGGTGCAGACTGCCGAGGCTGACGTACTGCGCGACGAAGGCGAAGCCTACGCCCGCAAACTGGACGCGGCCGGCGTGCCAGTCACGACTGTCCGTTACAACGGCATGATCCACGACTATGGCTTGCTCAACGTCGTGAGCCAGGTGCCAGCGGTGCGCTCGGCGATGTTGCAAGCGTCCCAAGAACTCAAGGAACACCTGAAGTAACAGGGCCCCTGGGAGCAAGAATGAAAAAGCCCGACTCAATGGTCGGGCTTTTTCGTACAAAAGACTTCGCTTATTTAGCGCGGCCTTTGTAGGAACCGCCTTCGCGGGTATCGATCTCGATCATGTCGCCGATTTCGATGAAGTCAGCAACCGACAGCTCGGTACCGTTCTTCAGTTTGGCAGGCTTCATCACCTTGCCGGAAGTATCACCGCGAGCGGAGCCTTCGGTGTAGTCAACCTGACGCACGATGGTGGTCGGCAGTTCTACGGAAACCAGGCGGCCTTCGAAGAATACGGCTTCGCAGACGTCGGTCATGCCTTCTTCAACGAATGGCAGAACGCTTTCGATGTCTTCGGCGTTCAGTTCGTACATGGTGTAGTCAGTGGTGTCCATGAACGTGTAGGAGTCGCCGCTGATGAAGGACAGGGTCGCTTCTTTACGGTCCAGGATCACGTCGTCCAGCTTGTCGTCCGCACCGTAGACGGTTTCGGTCTTGTAGCCGGTCAGCAGGTTTTTCAGCTTGGTCTTCATGATCGCGCTGTTACGACCCGACTTGGTGAATTCAGCTTTCTGAACCAGCCAAGGATCGTTGTCGATACGAATCACGGTACCGGGTTTGAGTTCTTTACCAGTTTTCATTGCGAATATCCGAATTTGGATGGGATTTACAAAAATCTAGGCCGCGTATCATATCCAATTTCGGTAAAACTTCACCAGCGCCGTGGCGAGATCGGCTCGCGAGGCCTGTTCCAGGCACCATGCCTGGGCGTGTTCGGCCAGTTCACGCCGCGCTTCGCCAGTGGCTTTCCAGTGCTCGGCCATGTCCTGGCCGGCATTCCAGGCCCGCCAAAGACCGCTGATCGCTTTTTCCGCCGAAGCCGAAAGACCTTGGGTGTACAACGCGAGAAACGCTTCGAGCTTTTCCAGATGGACATCTTCTTCCTGCTGGTAGATGTGCCAGAGCAACGGCAGCCCGGCCCATTGCGCACGTACGAACGAGTCTTCGCCACGCACCGCGTTGAAATCGCAGCACCACAGGAGCCGGTCGTAATCATCCTGCCTAATAAAGGGCAGCACCTGCACCGTCAGGGCGCCGCGGCGATGCAGCGCGCCGGACTCCAAGCCATCCACGCCCAGCCAGCGCGCCACATCGCCCAGGACCCGGCCTTCGGGAACCAATACATGGGATGCGCGCGCATCGGTCGCCATCGCCTCGAACCAGCTCGCCAGTCCGGCGTTCTCATAGGCGAACAGCGAGATCAGGCGCGCCCCGGGTTCCCGCACGACGCCCAATCCATGCAGGAAATTTCGCTGCGCCACGTCATCCTGTTGAAACAGCCGACGATGCTCCAGCAGGCCGGCCTCACGCAGCAAGCCCCCCGTTCCCTCTTGGAAACCAGGAAAAAAGAAATATTTCTGCACATGCTTGTACTTGACCGACGGCAGGCCATGGCAACCGATGACCCAGTCTTCGGCGCTCAAGTAGTCGAGGTTCATCCATAACGGCGTCACCTCGCGTTCGGCCATCGCGTCCATATAGGCACTGGGCAATTGGCAGGCGAAGGCTGCTATCACAACGTCCGCCGCGTCGGTGTCGCACCATTGCGTGGGCCAGTGTCGGACCTGTACACCCTGCTGCCATTGTTCACAAAGGCCGACGTCGATCTCGGGGCACAGCCGCTCGAAAGCACGCAGGTCATCGACCCAAAGCCGCACCGCGCATCGATGCTCGGCCACCAATTGCCGGGCCAGGCGCCACGTGACGCCGATGTCGCCAAAGTTATCCACGACGGTGCAAAAAATATCCCAGCGCACGGTCATTCCCGACTCCCTGTGGCAAAGCCTGATTGTCCCGCATTGGCCCCGTATTGCAGAAGGGCCGACGGCGATTAATCTTCATGCGACAATCAGCGCCTATCCATGCCCCTGCCAGGAAGCAGTCATGCCTGATCATCCCCCCGCCCCGCGCCTCACAGCCCTGCGATTGACCGTCAGTATTGCCCTGGGCCTGTGGCTGGGGTTTGTCGCCATCGTTCTGACGGGCTGGTTGCTGTCCAGGTTCCTGTTCGATGAACAACTGGCCCCGGTGGCCGCCGCGGTCCATCAACTGGCGCAACCGCCAGCGGTGCAACCGGCGCCCGAGCCGCCCACCCCGATGTTCGAGCAGTACCAGCAAAATCTGCAGAAGAACGAGCAGCGCCAGGCGTTGGAACAGGTGCGCAACAATACTCGCAACCTGTCCAACCCCAAATGCCAGTTCTGGCTGCAACAGGACCAGAACGCGCCCAGCGAGAAAAGCCGCGCCAATGTCCTGCAATTTTGCGAGTGATCATGAACAAGCAGACCGTTCACCAATTGATCCTCGACAAGCTCAAGGTTGACCTCGACGTCGCCGAGCGAGCCGCGCAAACCGCTTATGAAACCGCGACGCACGAGGAAAACATCGCCGAAAACAAGTACGACACCCTTGGTCTCGAAGCGTCCTACCTTGCCGCGGGGCAGGCCAGGCGCGTAGAGGAAATCCGCCAGGCCCTCGCCCTCTGCCAGAACCTGGCGCTAAGGCCTTACGATGGGCAACGCGGCATCCAGGTCGGCACCTTGATCGGACTGGAAGATGAAGATGGCCGCCAACAGTGGCTGTTCCTGGGGCCGGATGCAGCGGGGCTGAAGGTGTCGCTGGTGGGTCAGCCGATCACCGTCATCACCCCTCGCTCGCCGCTGGGCCGAGGCCTGCTGGGCAAATTCGAAGGGGATGAAGTGGAGATCGTCGTGGCGGGCGCCCGGCAACAGTTCGCTGTCACCGAGGCGATTTAATCCAGCTTAGTGCACCGGCAATTCGACGCCGTCGAACAGCTCTTCGAGTTCCTGCTTGTTGTGGCACTGGATGGCCTTGGCCATCACCTCCCGAGTGAGGTGCGGCGCGAATTTCTCGATGAAATCGCACATGAAGCCACGCAGGAAGGTGCCACGACGGAAGCCGATCTTGGTCACGCTGGATTCGAACAGCTCGCTGGCATCCAACACCACCAGGTCATTGTCGAGCTTGGTATCGACGGCCATCTTCGCCACGATCCCCACACCCAGGCCGAGGCGTACATAAGTCTTGATCACGTCGGCGTCGGCGGCGGTGAACACCACCTTCGGCGTCAGGCCACGATGGCTGAAGGCTTCGTCGAGTTTCGAACGGCCGGTGAAGCCGAACACGTAGGTCACGATCGGGTATTCGGCCAAGGCTTCGAGGGTCAGCTTCGGCAGCTTGGTCAACGGATGGCCCTGGGGCACCACCACGCAGCGGTTCCAGCGATAGCACGGCATCATCACCAGGTCGCCGAACAACTCCAGGGCTTCGGTGGCGATGGCGAAGTCCACGGTGCCATCGGCGGCCATTTCGGCGATCTGCATCGGCGAACCCTGGTGCATGTGCAGCGCCACGTCCGGATATTGCTTGATGAAATTGCTGATCACCGGCGGCAGCGCATAACGGGCCTGGGTGTGCGTGGTCGCGATGGACAGGGTGCCTTTCTTCTCGTTGGAAAATTCCTGGGCGATCTGCTTGATGCTTTCGACCTTGCGCAGGATCTCGCCAGCCGTGGTGATGATGCGCTCACCGGCCGGGGTGACACGGGTCAGGTGCTTGCCGCTGCGGGCGAAGACTTCGACGCCCAGTTCGTCTTCCAACAGGCGGATCTGCTTGCTGATGCCAGGTTGCGACGTGTAGAGGCTTTGGGCGGTAGCGGAAACGTTGAGGTCGTGGTGCGCCACTTCCCAGATGTAGCGCAATTGTTGAAGCTTCATATGTATCCCTCAAAGCAGTTGGATGCGACGGGCATCAGCGACGGCATATAACTATATGAATGGTTGTATTAATAAATCTAGAACTTTTTATAAAAAGCCATCATTTAGCCTTAGGTCTCCCCGTGGCGCCGGCGCTGCACCAGCGGCACCAGGTAGACCGGCACCCGGGATAACTGCAATACCCGTGCGGCGGTCCTCCCCAAAGGGGTCTCGCCATTCGCCCCCTGGCAATGACTGCCTACGATCAACAAATCGACGGAGAGTTTCGCGGCCTGCTCGAGAATGACCTGGGAAGGATCACCCTGGAATACCCTCACCGACTTGATCAGCTTCAAGTCCTGCTGCCCCTCCCCCAGTTCCTCGCGAAAATTGTCGAGTACCCGCTGCTCGATATTGGCCATCACCGTATTCAGACCCTGGCGATGAAATTCGTTCAGCGCGTGCTCGTCGAGGTAGCTTTGCAACACCGACTCGGCGAACAGCCCCATCGGTTCCACCGCATGCACTACATACAACTCGGCTTCAAACGTCCGTGCCAACGCCAAGGCATGCTGCATCACATAAGGGGCATAAAGGCCCAGGTCTGTGGCGTACAGCATCGAACGAATCATGTGACCTCCTCGAATGCCTGAATGGCGGAGATTGATTCAGCTTAGCAGCGCCCCGAGGAGTGCGACGTGCGGCGTGACGCTCCCCGCAACGGGTGGTCAGAGCTTCACTTCGTTACTGATGCCATGGGGCACGTGCCCGGTGGCGACCACTTCCCGGGCAAGCTCGCAATGTCCGGTCTGGTCGTCGAAAAACACGTCGGCGGCAAAAGCCTCGAGAAAGGCCGACTTGGTCAAGCCGCCCAGGAACAGCGACTCGTCGAGGCGGATATCCCATTCGCGCAACGTGCGAATGACCCGTTCGTGGGCCGGCGCCGAACGGGCCGTCACCAATGCCGTGCGGATCGGGCAAGCATCCTCGGGAAACTCGCGTTGCAGCGCATTGAGCGCCGCCAGGAAGCCCTTGAATGGCCCCCCTCGCAGCGGCTCGCGCGCGGCCTGGCGCTCACTGGCCTGGAAGGCTTCCAGGCCACCGCTCTGATAGACGCGTTCCGACTCGTCGGAAAACAGCACCGCATCACCGTCGAAAGCAATGCGCAATTCCTCGCTGGCGGCACGGCTGGCGCCCCCCGACAGAATTGTCGCGGCCGCAAACCCCGCGTCCAGGGCGCTGCGCACGTCTTCGGCATGGGTGGACAAAAACAGGTCGCAGCCGAAGGCCTTCAGATAAGGGTATGGACTGCGGCCCCCAACGAATGCGGCGCGGGAAATCGCCAAGCCATAATGGTGGATCGAGTTGAATACCCGCAGGCCGGTATCGGCGCTGTTTCGCGACACCAGGATGACTTCGACACGGGCGCGCCCAAGGTGCTCGTTGAGGTTGAGCAGTTTCTGCACCAGGGCGAAGGCGTCCCCCGGCTCCAGGACCTCGTCTTCATGCTCGATCTGGTATTGCCGATAGGCCTCGACGCCACTCGACAGATAGACCTTGTGGCTTTCGCTCAAATCGAACAAGGCCCGCGATGAAATCGCCAGCACCAGCTTGTCATCGATGTTATTTGCCATGTTGCCCCCTTTCGCCTGTCAACGGTTGCGGCGATCCAGGAACGCCAGCGCCTGATGCAACGCTTCGATCTTCGGCAGCTCGCAGCCTGCCGCCTTGGCCGCCGCCAATGGCCGGGCGTAGATTGCCTCCAGCTCCAGCGGCCGTTTATGGGCGTAATCGTGATACATGCTCGGCCAATAGTCGGGCATTTTTTCGGTCATCGTGAACAGATAATCCGCATACCCAGGCGCGATCTGATGGCCGCAGGCCTGCGCACCGCGTACCACCTCGCCCATGAGCGCCTGGATCAGCCCGCGACTGTGATCATTCGCCATCAACGGCGAGGTGCTGGCGCCCAGCAGCACCGACAGGCCGTTATACGGTACGTTCCACACCAGCTTCTGCCAACGAGCCTGTTGCAGGTCGGGCATCGCCTGGGAGTCGATGCCGGCGTCACGGAACAGACCCGCCGCCTCTTCGACGATCGCCATACGCTCAGCCTGGTCCTGGCAGGGACCACTGTGATAGCCGATGTTGACCGCACCGAGCGCCTGGTGAGCGATGACGCCCGGGCCGACACGATTCACGCAGATCAGGCACAGGCCACCCAACAGGTGCAGCGAATCGGGCAACAACGGCCGCAGATCGTCTTCGACATCGAGGCCGTTCTGCAGCAACAGGATTTTCGCCCCATCGGCGGCCGCCTGGATGATCGCCGGTGCCAGGTCGGCATTGCTGGTGGTCTTGGCGCCCACCAGCAGCCACTCACAAGGCGGCATCTGCTCAGCCGAGCGGTACGCCTGGACCGGATCGAGGCTCAGCGTGCCATGGACATCGCTGTCGATCCGCAGGCCGCCCTCGGCGACGGCGGCAAATTCGCTGCGCAACAAGAAGTGAACGTCGTGACCGGCCCGGGCCAGCATCACACCGTAAAACCCACCGATCGCCCCGGTGCCGATCATGCCGATCCTGCCGCTCCCGGGTCTAGCGCCTGCCTGCGTCATGCAACTCCCCCTCTCTGACAATCCCCGCGCATCATTACACAGGACCCACGCTTCGTGGCGAGGACCCTGCCCGCCGCAATTAAAGCGGCCCCTGCCCATTGTCGAGCCACCTCCGAACGCGCTAAGGTTCGGCTCCCCGACGCGCTTAACTTCGCTGTGCACCGCCGCGCGGGGATCGCTGGCGGCCGGCACCCGTGACCTGACGAGTAACACGATGGCTGATTTACCGATCAATGACCTAAACGTCGCCTCCAACGAGACCCTCATCACGCCTGACCAGCTCAAGCGCGATATCCCCCTGAGCGACGCTGCCCTGCGCACCGTGACCAAGGGCCGGGAAGTCATCCGCAACATTCTCGACGGCACCGACCATCGCCTGTTCGTGGTCATCGGGCCTTGCTCGATCCACGATATCAAGGCTGCCCACGAATACGCCGAGCGCCTGAAGGTACTCGCCGCGGAAGTTTCCGACACCTTGTACCTGGTAATGCGGGTGTATTTCGAGAAGCCTCGTACGACCGTTGGCTGGAAGGGCCTGATCAACGACCCGTACCTGGACGACTCCTTCAAGATCCAGGACGGCCTGCACATCGGTCGCCAATTGCTGCTGGACCTGGCCGAAATGGGCCTGCCCACCGCCACCGAAGCCCTGGACCCGATCTCTCCGCAATATTTGCAGGACCTGATCAGTTGGTCGGCCATCGGCGCACGCACCACCGAATCCCAGACCCACCGGGAAATGGCCTCCGGCCTGTCCTCGGCGGTCGGCTTCAAGAACGGCACCGACGGCGGCCTGACCGTGGCGATCAACGCCTTGCAGTCGGTTTCCAGCCCGCACCGTTTCCTGGGCATCAACCAGGAAGGTGGCGTCTCGATCGTCACCACCAAGGGCAACGCCTACGGCCACGTGGTATTGCGCGGCGGCAACGGCAAGCCGAACTATGATTCGGTCAGTGTCGCCCTGTGTGAGCAGGCGCTGGACAAGGCCAAGGTCAAGCCGAACATCATGGTCGATTGCAGCCACGCCAACTCCAACAAGGACCCGGCGCTGCAGCCGCTGGTGATGGAAAACGTTGCCAACCAGATCCTGGAAGGCAACCAATCAATCATCGGCCTGATGGTGGAAAGTCATTTGAACTGGGGCTGCCAGGCGATCCCGAAAGACCTCGCCGATTTGCAGTACGGCGTCTCCATCACCGACGCCTGCATCGACTGGGGCACCACCGAGAAAACCTTGCGCAGCATGCACGCCAAACTCAAGGACGTGCTGCCAAAGCGTCAGCGCAGCTGATCGATCGCTTCGACAGATAAAACACCAGCATAAAAAAACGCCGGGCTTTTCAGCCCGGCGTTTTTTTGGGGAACCGTTGGGTGTCAGAGCTTCGCCGCGTGCCGCTGGTGACGCTCCATGTATCGCTCCACATAGGAGCAGGACGGGATCACCGTGTAGCCCATTTCCTCGGCGTACTGCAGGGCCGCTTCAGTCAGCTTCGCCGCGATTCCCCTGCCACGCAACGCGTTGGGCACGAACGTGCGATAGATATCCAGGGTCTGCTTGCCCAGGTCCATGTAGGTCAGATAGGCACGATGACCGTCCACAATGGTCTCGAACTGATGACCAGCCTGGTCATGGTGGATGGTAACCGCCTCGCTCATCACTACTCCTCGCGGGTCTGAATGCCGACCCCTACCTTACCGATGTTTTTCCGGCGAAGGAACATCTACGCCACCCCGTGCCTGCTTGGTCACCGAGCGCAAAAAATCAATCGCTCAAACCCGAGCACGTCGTGAATAGTAGGCACCAATGACGCAAATGCTCAAGGCACGCCTGTCACTGAAGGGATAAACCCCGGTGGGTTTATCGATTGAGCGTCACGCTCACCCTGTAGTCGATCAAGGCGCAATAGCTGAACATCGCCAGTTGTTGAGTCTTGAGACGAGCGCCGATTGTTAAAGTCACCGCCGTTACCAATAAAAGATGTGCCGGCGGTTGCGCAAAAAATGAGCAAAAGTCTAGGAGAATCAATAAACAGCGACTTTAGCGCTCTGCAATGAGTTGGTCTGCCCAGCGGAACTTTTCTTCACCGCCGCGCTCCATTCCGGAGGTTGGGCTGTGCGTTTTTTAAACAGCACTCAGAAAAGTTGCTTGAAAAAGAATCACCGCCTACAATTTTTTTGCTTCTTGCGCTACGTCAGTTTACTTACTACAAGTAATGAGTAGTATGTACGCCGGCTAACTCCTCACTCTGGGGAGACAGTCATTAAATAGAAAGTCCTTGAAGGGGAACACGATGAACAACGTTCTGAAATTCTCTGCTCTGGCCCTGGCCGCAGTTCTGGCTACCGGTTGCAGCAGCGCATCGAAAGAAACCGAAGCCCGTCTGACTGCTACCGAAGACGCAGCAGCTCGCGCCCAAGCTCGTGCAGACGAAGCCTACCGTAAAGCTGATGAAGCTCTGGCTGCTGCTCAAAAAGCACAACAGACTGCTGACGAAGCTAACGAGCGTGCTCTGCGCATGCTGGAAAAAGCTAGCCGCAAGTAATAGTCCTTCGGGATTGTTATCGAGCCGACCTGTTACTGGGTCGGCTTTTTTATTGCCCTGAGTTTTTGCAAGGCAAAAAAACCGCCGAGGTCGCAAGAAGTCGGCGGTTTGCTTCAGGACAGTTACTGGGGCATGTCGACCGGTGCGCTCGAGACCATCGGGGCCGATGCACTTGGCACTGCAATTTCCACCGGCAGGCCATCTTCGGCAGCTACCACGTCACGCACCACGTCCCAGTTCATGCGCAAGTTGCTGGTGATGTCCTCACGCTTGAGCATCGCATTGATGACCGCGGTGTGCTTGTCCACCACGGACGGGTTGCCCTTGTCGTCCAGGGGCGTATGGGCTTCCAGGTAAACCTTGCCGCCACTGAGGCCCAACTTGTACGGATCGTTGATGATTCGTACCGAAGTGCCCACCGGCACCATGCCGGCCATCTCCAGGACGTTGTTGTTGAACATACGGAAACAGCCGTGGCTGGTACGCATGCCAATGCCAAACTTCTTGTTCGATCCATGGATCAGGTAGCCCGGCGTACCCAGGGTGAACTTGAACGGGCCCAATGGATTGTCAGGACCGGCCGGCACGACATTCGGCAGCGGGTCGCCATCAGCGGCGTGTTCGGCCTTGATCGAGGCCGGAGGCGTCCAGGTCGGGTTAGGCGTCTTGGCGATGATGCTGGTGTGCGCAATGGGCGAACCCCAACCTTCGCGGCCAATCCCCAGCGGGAACGTATAAACCACGTTCCGACCCTTGGGGAAATAGTAGAGGCGATATTCGGCGAGATTGATCACGATGCCTTCGCGCGGGCCCGGAGGAAGAATGAAACGGGTCGGCAGGACAATCTCGGTGCCAGCCCCCGGCAACCACGGATCGACCCCGGGGTTGGCCGCCACCATCTCGGTATAGCCCAAGTCATAGGTGGTGCCCAGGTCAGCGAAGGTATCTTCGTATTTGGCCTTGATGACCTGCACCTGGCCGACGATGTCTTCGCCCGGTGGGGGCAGGGGCAACTCCAACGCAGCAACGGGACCAGCCATACACAGGGCGGCAAGAGACAGGCAGCGGGCGACGGCAGGCAAGCGCGGCAACATCCGGGAAATCCTTCGCAGATCGAACAAGGGGTATCGAAACGGCGATTGTACACTGCCCCCCGTTATTTCGGGGAGAGCGGCACCGGAGTGTCCGATGCGCAGCATGCCGGGGGATCAACTGAAACCCTGTGGGAGCGAGCTTGCTCGCGATTGGCGGTGGGCCTGCCTGCACTGTATGGGACTGTGCCGGCCCTATCGCGAGCAAGCTCGCTCCCACAAAAGCGATACTCTGGGCCAGAAGGATCACAACTCGAACCGCAACTCCGGCCAGATTGGCGAGGTGCCGCGTTTCTGCGACTCCAGGATCGCCCGGCACAAGGAACACAGGCGGTGATCCTGGAAAATCCTGCGATCGACCCCGGACCAACGTGGCTGGGCCGGCAACAGGCTGCCGCACAGGGTCCGGTCGGCCGATCCGCCCAGTTCCAACTGCCGGGTCACCAGGTGCACCCGTACTTCCTGGCAGGCGAACAGATCCAGCTGCTCGTCAGGCTCGATCAGTTGGTAGGCAAACAGGGACCAGGCGGGACGCGGCATCGGGGGCTCCAAATCGGGGGCGCCACATTAGCCGAAACACCGCCTGTAGAAAAGCGTCAAAGCAGCGGTTTCAGCGTCGGCCAGACATTTTCCAGCAACTTGCCCTGAGCCGCGACGGACGGGTGCAACCCGTCGCCTTGCATCATCCCTGGGACACCTCCCACATCCTTGAGAAAAAACGGCACCAGCGGCACCTTCTTCTCCTCGGCCAAGGTGGTGTAGACCTTCGCGAAAGCCTCGGTGTAGCGCCGCCCATAGTTGGGCGGCAACTGCATGCCCAGCAAGATCACCTTCGCACCGCTGGCGCGAGAGCTCTCGATCATCGCTGCAAGGTTTTGTTGCAATTGTGTTGGCGGCTGTCCGCGCAGCCCATCGTTGCCTCCCAACTCCAGAACCACCACCTCCGGCTTATGGGCCGCAAGCAGCGTCGGCAGGCGCGCCAGGCCACCTGCACTGGTGTCGCCACTGATCGAGGCATTGACCACTTTATCGTCGAAACCCTCGGCCTTGAGCCGTTGTTCTAGCAACGACACCCAGCCTTGCCGGGTATCCAGGCCGAAAGCCGCGCTGATACTATCGCCAACGATCAGGACTGTACCCGCCGCTGCGTTCTGGACCATGCACATCAAGGCCAGGCCGGCACTCAAAAACCACACACGCATCGGATTCTCCATGGGCTCAAGCATTCTCACCGCGACGGACCTTAGCAAAGTGGTTCCCAGCGCGGAAGGTGAACTGACCATCCTGCACGAACTCAGCCTGGAACTGAACAAGGGCGACAGCCTGGCCATCGTCGGCGCGTCCGGTTCCGGCAAGTCGACGCTGCTCGGCCTGCTGGCCGGGCTCGACCTGCCCAGCAAGGGCGAAGTGACCCTCGCCGGCCAAGCCCTCAGCGCATTGGACGAGGATCAGCGGGCACGGGTTCGCGCCGAACATGTCGGCTTCGTCTTCCAGTCTTTCCAGCTGCTCGACAGCCTCAACGCGCTGGAGAACGTTATGCTGCCGCTGGAACTGGACGGCCGCAAGGACGCCCGGGAGCGCGCCACGCAACTGCTGCAACGGGTCGGGCTCGGCCAGCGGTTGACTCACTCGCCACGCCAGCTCTCCGGCGGCGAACAACAGCGCGTTGCGATCGCCCGCGCCTTTGCCGCCGAACCCGACGTTCTGTTTGCCGACGAGCCTACCGGCAACCTCGACAGCCACACTGGTGAACGCATCAGCGACCTGCTGTTCGAGCTGAACAAGGAACGCGGTACGACCCTGGTGCTGGTCACCCACGACGAACGCCTGGCCCATCGCTGCCGGCGCCTGATCCGACTTGAAGCCGGCCAGATGGTCGCGCCCCTGGAGCCTTGATGGCACGCTTGCCCCTGCTGCGCCTGTTCAGTCTTGCCATTCGCCAGTTGCTGCGCGACGCCCGCGCCGGCGAGCTGCGCGTGCTGTTCTTCGCCTTGCTGGTGGCCGTGGCGGCAAGCACCGCCATCGGCTACTTCGGCGCCCGGCTCAACGGCGCGATGATGATGCGCGCCACCGAGTTCCTCGGCGCCGACCTGCTGCTCGAAGGCAGCTCCCCCGCCCGCCCGGAACAGATTCGCAGCGGCACCGAACTGGGCCTGGAACATGCCCGCGTGGTGGAGTTTTCCAGTGTCGTTGCCACCGACAACGGTATCCAGCTGTCCAGCGTCAAGGCAGCCGATGACATCTACCCCTTGCGCGGCGAACTGAAAAGCGCCCCCGCGCCCCTTGCACAGGAGGAAACAGGCGGACGTCCAGCCCCGGGTGAGGCCTGGGTGGAGGCGCGGCTGCTGACCGCCCTGGACCTGAAGATCGGTGACAGCATCGATGTCGGCAACAAGACCCTTCGCCTGAGCCGGGTGCTGACCTACGAACCGGATCGCGCCGGCAACTTCTACAGCCTTACACCGCGAGTCATGATCAATCTCAAGGATCTGGACGCCACGGGCGTGGTGCAACCGGGCAGCCGCGTCAGCTATCGCGACCTGTGGCGAGGCCCGGCCCCGGCACTGCAAACCTACCGCGACCTGGTCAAGCCAGGCCTGGAACCCAACCAGCGTCTGCAGGATGCCCGCGATGGCAACCGGCAGATCGGAGGCGCCCTGGGCAAGGCCGAGCGCTACCTGAACATGGCCAGCCTGGTGGCGGTGCTGCTGTCCGGCGTGGCCGTCGCCCTCTCCGCCAACCGCTTCGCCACCCGGCGCTTCGACGCCAGCGCGCTGTTGCGTTGTCTCGGCCTGTCGCGCCGGGAAGCCATGGTGCTGTTCAGCCTGCAATTGACAGTGCTGGGCCTGCTGGCCAGTATCAGCGGCGCCCTCCTTGGCTGGATCGCCCAACTGGGCCTGTTCGCCTTGCTGCATGACCTGTTGCCGACCACCGTGCCGCCAGGCGGCCTGTTGCCGGCGATCGCCGGGATCGGCACCGGGTTGGTGGCGCTGGCGGGGTTCGCCTTGCCGCCGTTGGCTGCACTGGGCCGGGTCCCGCCGCTGCGCGTACTGCGCCGGGACATGCTGCCGATCCCCTCCAGTACCTGGGTGGTCTACGGCGCCGCATTGGGTGCCCTTGGGCTGATCATGTGGCGCCTGAGCCTGGACCTGGTGCTCACGTTTGCCCTGCTCGGTGGCGGCGTGATTGCCGCGCTGGTCCTTGGTGGCCTGCTGCTGCTGGCATTGCAGAGCCTGCGTCGGATGCTGGCCCGCGCCTCGCTGCCCTGGCGCCTGGGGCTCGGCCAGTTGCTGCGCCACCCGCTGGCCGCGGCGGGCCAGGCCCTGGCATTCGGCCTGATCCTGTTGTCCATGGCATTGATTGCGTTGCTGCGCGGCGAGTTGTTGGATACCTGGCAAAACCAGCTGCCCAAGAACGCTCCGAACTATTTCGCCCTGAACATCCTGCCCAACGACAAACAGGCGTTCGCCGACAAGCTGATGGAACTGTCCGCGCAGTCGGCCCCGCTGTATCCCGTGGTACCGGGGCGGCTCATCAGCATCAACGGCGAGCCGGCCAAGGAATTCGTGACCAAAGACTCGGCGGGCGACCGCGCGCTGCAGCGCGACCTGAGCCTGACCTGGGCCGCGGATCTGCCTGCGGGCAATGTGGTGACCGCCGGAAACTGGTGGCCTCAACAGCCACCGGACGATATTCCAGGAGTGTCGGTGGAAGGCAAGGTGGCCGAAAACCTCAAGATCAAGCTGGGCGACCGCCTGGTGTTCAATGTCGGGGGTCTCAACCGGGAGGCGAAGGTCACCAGCCTGCGGGAAATCAATTGGGACAATTTCCAGCCAAACTTCTTCATGATTTTCCAGCCCGGCACCTTGAAGGATCTTCCGGCCACCTACCTCACCAGCTTCTATCTGGCAGCCGGTCACGACCAGCAGATTGTCGACCTGTCACGGGCGTTCCCCGCCGTGACGATCCTGCAGGTGGAAGCCCTGCTCGAACAACTGCGCAGCATCCTCGCCCAGGTGACGCTGGCCGTGGAATATGTGCTGCTGTTCGTGCTCGCGGCGGGGATGGCCGTGCTGTTCTCAGGCTTGCAAGCCACGCTCGATGAGAGGATTCGCCAAGGCGCATTGCTACGCGCCCTCGGTGCCGAGCGGCCACTGCTGACCAAGGCCCGGCGCATCGAGTTCGGTTTGCTGGGCGCGGTCAGCGGCTTGCTGGCCGCCCTGGGCTCGGAGTTGGTGAGCCTGGTGCTTTACCGGTACGCATTCGACCTGCCATGGCATCCGCATCCATGGCTGCTGGTGCTGCCATTGGTGGGCGCTTTGCTGATCGGTGCAGCGGGCGTATTTGGTACCCGCCGAGCGCTCAACGCCAGCCCGCTGACAGTGTTGCGCGAGGGTTGATAGACTTCCGGCTTCGCTATCACAAGAAGTTGCCATGAGTCGCTATCGCCCTCCCCGCACCGCCGGCACCGCGCTGATCACCCCCGAAGGTGAGGCGCGGATGCGCGCTGAACTCCACGAACTCTGGCACGTGCGCCGTCCCCAGGTGACCCAATCGGTCAGCGAGGCGGCGGCCCAGGGCGATCGTTCGGAAAACGCCGAATACACTTACGGCAAGAAGATGCTGCGGGAAATCGACAGTCGCGTGCGCTTCCTCACCAAGCGCCTCGAAGCGCTCAAGGTCGTCAGTGAAAAGCCCAGCGACCCAAACAAGGTTTATTTCGGCGCCTGGGTCACCGTGGAAGATGAAGAAGGCAACGAGTCCCGCTATCGCATCGTCGGGCCCGATGAGCTGGATTTGAAACAGAACCTGATCAGCATCGACTCGCCGCTGGCCCGGGCATTGATCGGCAAGGCCCTGGATGCCGAAGCCCGAGTCCAAACGCCTGCCGGCGAGCAACTTATATATATAACCCACATCGAATACCTGTAAAAACCAAAGAAAATTAATCCGCGGACATATCGCGGCACAACGACAAGCAACTTGTTATTTGACATCAACAGGTTCATCCGGGAAATTGAAAGTGCGCCGAGAGCGCACTTTTTTATTATCTGTACATATTCAAGGATGAATAACATGGACCCGAACTTCAGTGATCGATGGATGAACCACACACCGCAAATTTATAAACTTCGCATCGATGAACTAATTCTCCCGGCACCCATGATTCAGGCTCTGACAGAGAAGCGCCGAAGATGCAGTTTCCGTTTGAAATCACCCAAGACGTTCCAATCCGCGATCAGATCAACCGTGGGTTTCGCGTACTCGACCTGCGCGTTGAGCTGTTCGCCGACCAGCCTGCCGGGCACCCGCGTCGCTTCCAGCTTTATCACCTGACCTCGTCGGGCCGTACCGTGGCCGGTGATGTCCTTGACGTGCTCAACGCGTTTTATGCGAACCCAGCCCGAGGGAAGGAAATCATCGTTTTGAACTTTCATCAGTTCAAGAATTTTACCGATGCGGCACATAACGAACTTCACGACCTGATTGACCAGACGATCGGACATCGACTGATCCACTACGCTCAGAGCTATATGACGCTTCAGGAACTATGGCAGCGCATGCCAGGAAAGAATATCGTCATTTCCTATAACAGGCGTGGCGGGGATGGTTACTGGCCCGGGGTCGAGCACCAATGGTCCGGCGAGGACTATATAAGCACTTCAACGCTGAAAAAATTCATGGACGATGCCAGTTCACAGCCTAAAAGGCCCTACGCGCTTCGCTCCATCCAATGCGCGAAATATACAGGCTTCTTCGTCCCGGATGATTTCAGCGACAAAGTTGACGAATGGTTCGCGTCCCAAGACATCAATAGCTATATCCAACGCTTTCACATCATCAATACCGACTGGTCGACGCGAAGCAGCATTGTGCTCAACTGCATGCACGCCAACCAGTTCCGGGGCCTGGCCAAAGGGGACCTTAACGGCGGGTGATCAGTCCCTGCCTGGCCACACGGGTCAGCTGCCGGATCGTTTCGGCAGCGTCCGCCCGGGTGGGGGACTGGATCACGGCGAGGTCGAAGCTGTCATTGGCAAAACGCGCCAGGGACTCGCCGTCTTCGACAAATTGGATCAGGAAGGCAGCAGGCCCATGGTTGCGTCGCGGCCAGCCGTCCAGATAACGCAGCAGCGTTGGCTGGTGGGTACCGCCCAGGAGAATTTTCGGATTGCGTTGGAGAAGGTTCGCCGTGATTGGCGCAAGACGTACGAGGGGGCTGGATGCGTTCATTGTGTCGTGTCTCTGCCTCAAAAGTCTGCATGGCAGGTGAGAGGCAACACCGAACCAGCGCTTTAGCGGTATTTCGAAGCCCTGTTGTCCTGGCTTCTATCGGTGACCGGAAGTCACCTGGCGCCCCGCAAGTAGCTGTTTAAATCGGCGCATGAGCGGCATCCTAGAGAAGCTGACCGGCCAGTGTCAAGAATCGACGAGCACAAAAAAGGCCCGTACTGGACGGGCCTCGACGACTCAAGCAAGGGGTCAGCGGGCGATGGCGTTGTCGGCGGAAAGCTTGCCAGCACCTTCAATCAGCACGGCGATGCTACCCGCCAGCAGGGCCAGGCCAAACTCGTAGCCATTGTTGGCCATGAACAGACCATTGCCGATATGCACCGAGAAAATCGCCACCAGCGACAGAATCGCCAGACCCAGCGCCGCAGGGCGCGCCAGAAGGCCGATGATCAGCGCCAGGCCGGCAAAGAACTCGGTACCGCCCGCCAACGTCGCCATCAAGTAACCGGGAGCCAGGCCAATGCTTTCCATCCACTGCGCCGTCCCCGCCAAACCATAACCGCCAAACAGACCGAACAGCTTTTGCCCACCGTGGGCAGTGAAGATGATACCGACGACGATGCGCAGGACAGTCAGGCCGTAGCCAGCACGGGAGAACAGTACTTTGTTGATGAGAGTGCTCATGGATCATTCCTTGGTGATGTGTGGTTGGACGCCATATTAATCGAATAACCTTATCTAACTAGCGCAAAAACTCCGCCATAACGATCAGGTTATTTGATTATTTTCGCAGGACCACCTTTCGTTCCTGGGACTCCAGCGACTCTCGGTCCCGGTCAAACGCCAGATAGTATTTGTTCACACTATTAACGTAGCTGACTGCGCCCATCCCCACCTGCTCCATGGCGATTCGCTCCACCTGGAAAAACCACTGGTTCGGGTTCAATCCCCGTCGCCGGGCCTCGGCGCGCATCCCTTGCACCCGCTCGGGTCCCATGTTGTAGGCCGCCAGGACGAACGCCATGCGCTCTCGCTCGTTGAGTTTGGGGCTGGCGAAAAACTTGCGGCGGATCATGGCCAGGTACTTGGCGCCAGCCTGCACATTGCCATCGAGGTTGCGGATGTCATTGACCCCGACCCGCTGGGCCGCGGACGGAGTGATCTGCATCAGGCCCGTCGGGCCGCTGCCGCTGCGCGCGTTGGGTTGCAGGGCCGACTCCTTGAAGGCCAGGGCCGCCAGGTTGAGCCAGTCCATGCCTTGAGCCTGGGCGTGCTTTTGCAGCACCGGCCGCAGCTTCTCCAGGCGCTGGCGATTGGCCCGGGCCAACGGATAATGGACCTGGTACAAGCGACGGTAGATCCGCAGAAACGCAGCGTCCTCGTTTGACGGTGCCTTGTAGGTGACGAGGAATCGATCGATGCTCGCCCGCAGCATCGCGGCGTCACGACGCACGAACCAGAACTCATCGCTCGGCTCGCCGATGAGCAATTGGCGGTCGAAGCGCAGCTTGGGCAAGATCTTGCCCCAACGTTCTGCGATCGGCTGTTCGACAATGGTCAGGTGGAAGATCCCGCCCTGGACCATCTCCAGCACATCCTCCACCGCCAGGGTGGGATCGACCCACTCGATTTTCACCGCCGGCAACTTGAGCAACGCAAGCTTCTGATTGATCTGGCTGACGGCATCCCCCGCCGCGCTGCCAGTGGGCAGGGCCAGGGTCTTGCCAGACAATTGTTCGACGCGGGTATATCGCTTCTCCCCCTTGATGCCCACCAGCAGCCACGGCACGTCGCTGCGGATCGGATCACTGGCGCTGACCGCCTGGCCCGGTTGCGGCTCAAGCAGTTCGCCGGGAGCGACCAGGTCGCCCTCGCCACGTTGCAACGCGCCAAGCAGTTGATCCTTGGCCTTGGGAATGATCTTGAGGGTAATTTCCTGGCCGTCCCGGGCATGTCCGTTGAGGTATTGCTCGAACGCCCGCAACCGGTGATATTCGACGCCAATGGGCTGTCCCTGGACTTCGCCGGAACTGTTGCGGCTCTGATTGACCAGGACTTTCAGCACCCGGCTGTCCCGGATCTGCGCCAGGTCCCGGACGGTTCCCGGCGCCACGGCTTGCAGCGGTCCGGGCAGCCGCGCTTCGGCCGGCATCGGCAAAAACAGCGAACAACACAGCACAAGCAATACCTGGGGACGTGCCATCCACTCTCCGGAAGGACAGTGCCGAGCCATCCCAGGGAACGGGACCGACTGGCAAAACAGAGCACCTTGGGGCGCTGAAAAGTGCGAAAGACTGGCACAGCGATGGCATTCGCACCACCCCAACCGGTCTCGTGGCCTCAACAGACAGCCGCAACTCGTTGTAGTTCTTGGCTTTTTTTATAAATCTACAGCTCTGATATGCTTTGCGGCCTTTGGGCCGAGGTAGCACCATGCAACTCATCGATATCGGCGTCAACCTGACCAACCCCAGTTTTGCCGACAAACACCAGGCGGTGCTCGAGCGCGCTTATGAAGCGGGCGTCTGCCAACTGGTCTTGACCGGTACCAGCATCGAAGGCAGCGAGCAGGCCCTTGAACTCTGCCAGCACCTCGACGAAGAGGGGCAACGGCTGTTTTCCACTGCCGGCATCCATCCCCACAGCGCCAGCGACTGGACGACCGACAGCGCACGACACCTGAAGGATCTGCTCAAGCAAGACCGCGTCCGCGCGGTGGGGGAATGCGGATTGGATTTCAACCGGGACTTCTCGCCCCGCCCACAGCAGGAAAAGGTCCTGGAAGAACACCTGGCCCTTGCGATGGAGTTGCAATTGCCGGTGTTTCTCCACGAGCGCGACGCCGACCAGCGTCTGCTGGAAATTCTACAAGGCTTTCGTGACCGATTGCCCGCCGCGGTGGTGCATTGTTTTACGGGCGAGCAAAAAGCGCTGTTCCGCTACCTCGATCTGGACCTGCACATCGGAATCACCGGGTGGATCTGCGATGAGCGCCGGGGCACCCACCTGCATCCATTGATGCGGGAAATCCCACGCGGTCGGCTCATGCTCGAAAGCGACGCCCCGTATTTACTGCCGCGTACCCTGCGGCCCAAGCCCAAGAACGGTCGCAACGAGCCGGCGTATCTGACGGACGTCCTTCGCGAAGTTGCCCTGCACCGCGGTGAAACCCAGGAAGACCTGGCAGCCCACACCACCGCCTGCGCCCGGGCGTTTTTTGGGTTGCCGAACCTTTCCGAATGAGCCGAAAGGCCCTGGGGAGCGAGCAAGCTCGCTCCCCAGGGCTCTTGGTCAAGGGCTCTTTAGCATCTGTTGACGCACATCAAAACCCCGCCCCCTGGATAGCAGCAGAATACTGGCACCTTGCCGAAACTGTTTCCGCTATCAGAGAAGACCTACCATGGGTGCCTGGCTTAGCAATATCTCGCTTAAATACAAATTCTGGGCGGTCAATGCGGTCGCATTCGCCACAACCTTGCTGTTGGTGCTCTATGCCATGCATTTGGAACAGCAGGTCCGAGGGGTGAGCCTGGGTCTGGTCTTTGCCGAACGCTTCAGCCAATACGCCGTGGCGGTGATGGTGTTGATGCTGGCAATGCTGGGTGCCTCGCAACTGTTGATCCGCTTCCTGCTCAGTCAGCTCGACACGTTGAAAGACGTGATGCTGCACGTGGAAAAAACCGGTGACCTTTCTGCCCGCGTGCCCTTGGCCTGCCGCGACGAGGTGGGCCAGATGGCCGCCGCGTTCAACGCGATGCAGGCGGGTTACCAACGGGTGGTCGACACCGTCGCCAGCACCGCGCGGCAGTTGGACAACGGGGCCGCTCGGCTGGCGTCGAGCATGAACGAGGTGCGCCACGGCATGCTCGGCCAACAGAGCGAGACCGACCAGGCCGCCACGGCGATCAACGAGATGTCCGCGACGGTTTATCACATCGCCCAGCATGCTGGCGCCACCCGTGATCTGTCGAAAACCACCGACACCCTCGCCGGCAACGGCCGCGAGGTGGTCAGCCGTGTCCAGCAATCGATTACCGGCCTGTCCACCGGCGTGCAGCAGACAGCCGAGATGATCCAGCGCCTGGCCGAAGACAGCCAGAAAATCAACGGCGTGGTCGGTGTCATCCACAGCATCGCCGAGCAAACCAACCTGCTGGCCCTGAACGCCGCCATCGAAGCGGCGCGGGCCGGTGACATGGGGCGAGGCTTTGCGGTGGTGGCCGATGAGGTCCGCAACCTCGCCAGGCGGGTCCAAACCTCTACGGACGAGATCACCACGATGGTGTCGGCGCTGCAGGCGGTCACCCGGGATGCGGTGGAGTTCATGCAGGAAAGTTCGCACAAGGCCGATGACTGCGTACAGCAGGCTTGCGCAGCCGGCGAGGCGTTGGCGCAGATCACCGAGGCGGTGGCGCAGATGCGCGAGAGCAATACCCAGATCGCCGTCGCTGCCGAGCAACAAAGCCACGTCGCCGAGGAGATGAACAGAGCGGTGCTGGGTATTCGCGACGTAACCGAAGACACCGTGCGCCAGACGGTGGACTCCGCCGCCACCAGTGCTGAACTGGCGACGCTGGCGGGGCAATTGAACAAGGCGATTGGGCAGTTGAAGCTTTGAACCCCTCGTCCAGAAGGCTTATGGCTATCGCCACCTATCGCCACGATAGCCAACCGCGATTCGCCGCCCCGCCCGGCCCGACCTATCCTTCGTTTATTCGGTTTAAACGGACTCAAGGAACAGCATCATGGGCAAACGTCACCCCAACCTTCCGGCCTGGCAATGGCGCGCCTACCCTGACAATCATCGCCACCCGACCAATCTGGTCCTGCACCTGATCGCGGTGCCGTTGTTCATCGTCGCGTTTTTGCTGATTGTCTGCGGCGTGTTCAGCCTGAGCCTGGGGGATGTCGCCATCGGTGTGATCGGCTTGCTTGCCGCACTCGGGCTGCAACGCCATGGCCATAGCCTGGAGACACAAGCGTCGGAGGCCTTTCAGTGATCGCAAGGACGCGATGTCGCGCCTGCTGGTGGAACAATTCCTGACCTTCCCACGATTTTTTCTAAGCGGTGGATGGTGGCGCGCCTGGCGGGAGCGCCACCGCCGCTGAATCGCCGAAACGTCTCAGCCGAAAATGGTCACTGTCTGCCGGCTCATGGCGATCAGCCGCCCATCGGCACTCCAGAATTTCGCCGCGACATGGCCATAGCCATCCTGGGCGTGTTCGATCTCAGCCAAATACTGGCACCAATCCAACGTCGTGAGTTCCAGCAACGGCTGGACGAACTCGATCGTCCAGGTCAGCGTACTGCCCGGGGCCATCTGGGTGAGGTGCGGTAACAGCGCCGGTGGCCAGGCATCCACAAGCGCCAGGATATGCCCTTCGTCCAGGGGTTGTTCCTTCACATCGCCGCGCAAACGTACCCAACCGCCCATGCTGCGGGATTTATTGCCGGTGAATGGCAGCCCGCCCACGCTCCAGCGCATCGCCAAGTGGCGCATGAACTCAGGAGTAGCGCCCTTGATGTAGGGCAACTCCTGGCATTGCTCGACATCCTTGAATTCAGGCGCGGGGTCAGCCTGCACCGACACGGTTGAAGATCGCGACGCGCCAAAGCTGCCTTGCACCACGGTCACCACTTCACCGTTCTGTACCGCACGCCCCAGGACCTGGCTGACCGCCTTGCCTTCACGCAACACCTGCACTTGAAAACTGACGGGGACGTCGGGCGCGACGGGGCCGACAAAGGTGATCGCCAACGAACGCACCGGGCGATCCGCCGGGACCTGGGCCCTCATCGCCTCGTATTGCAGCGCCGCCACCAGCCCGCCAAAACTGGCCCGTCCCTGGCCCCATTCAGGAGGGATCACAACGGCGCCTGGCTGATGGCGCACGGCATCGATCAAATCGGAGAAGCGCATGTCGACCTCGAGAGCAGCGGAAAAAGATGAAGGAATCTTAACCAGCGCGGGCAAGCGACACAGCGCTCATTCCGGCCAAAGAGACTGACAGAAAAGCCGTGGGGCTTGAATCCACCCCGGATGGCCCCAGAGGTTTTGGGTAGCCTCAGGATTTATCGAAACAACTGGCGATGAGTTTATCCAGCACGCGGTCGGACTTGGCCTCGGCCTTTTCCATGGTGACCTGCCAAACCGGCACACAGGCTTGCAAATCGGCTTCATGCTCGGCCCGCGCCAGCCATTGCCAGCAATCATGCCAATCCCCCAGGGCGCCTTGGGCAGCCTTCAGCCGTGGCATGGCCGTTTCCGGCAAGCGATCGAGTTCAGGATAGGCTTCGATGGCGTAGCGCACGCGCTTGATCAACAGGCGCAACCGGTGACGGTCATGGGCGGGGTCGCGCAAGGCTTCGCCGAGTTTTTTCCATTGTTTGTCGAGGCGTTTTTCGATGCGCTTGCGCAGCCCGGCAAGCAGGCCCTGGCGCTGGGCAGCGCGGATGAAGCGTGGGAACGCGTCGAGAATCATCAGCAGCTGCGCCAATTCCGGGCTGCTGGCCACGGCAGGATAGGCTTCGGCCATTTGCACCTGGCGCCGCTGCGCCGCGTCGGTCTTGCCGTGCTTTTGCAGATACGCCGCCAGCACCTCGCGGTCGCGCAAGGGCGTAGTCAGGGTTCCTACTGCCGACGCGGCCGTTTCCAGCTGTTCGACACCGGGCAATCCACGCAACGGACGAAGCAGGCTGCGCAACCGGCGGACCGTGGTTCGCAGGTCATGCAGTGCTTCGCTGTCGGTTTGGGCATTCAAGCGGGCCTGGCAGGCCAACAGGCGGACTTCCAGGCCCAGTATCCGGGCCACCAGCCGATCAATCATCGGGCGTACTCCGTACGCAGCTTCGAGTTTCGAGCTACAGGCCGCAAGGGAAAACAGTTTCGCTTCCACTTACAGCTTGCAGCTTGTAGCTCGCCGCTGTGTTTATCGTCCTGCGCGGGATTCGCGAATGTAGAAGCGGGCCTTCTCGGCTTTTTGAGTGCAGCCTTCGAAGGCTTCGAATTGCTGCTGGGTCTTGGCGCCGGTCAGCAGCGACAGGGCCTTGGAGTAGCTGACCGTACCGGCAAAACCTTCGGCCTTGGCCAGGTCCAGTTCGCGCCAGGCGCTGTCGAGTTGGCTGCCACAACTGTCGCGGTACGCGGTCTTGCCGGCACAACCGGCCAGGGCCAGAACCATCAGGGATGCCACCAGGGGCAGGCAGATCCGGGCTTTCATCGATAACACCTCAAGTCAGTTCAACAGTCGTGCTGGTAAGACGGTTTCGCCGGGAAAAAGTGCCTCGGCGCCACCGCTATATTCAAGTGTGGACGAGAATACGCAAATGCCGTCGCGGCGTGTCAAAAAACGACACCTGCGCCACAACGATTTGAGCCGGGCCGTCGATGAGTGCATTGTTGACGTCTGTTCGATAAGAGGCCGGCTCATGACAAAACGTGTCGCATTGGTATTGGGCTCGGGCGGCGCCCGGGGCTATGCCCATATCGGAGTGATCGAGGAAATCGAACGGCGCGGCTACGACATTGCCTGCATCGCCGGCTGCTCCATGGGCGCCGTCGTGGGCGGAATCTACGCCGCCGGCAAGCTCGAGGATTACCGCAACTGGATCGAAAGCCTCGACTACCTGGATGTGCTGAGGCTGGTGGACGTCAGCTTTCGTCTCGGGGCGATTCGCGGAGAAAAAGTCTTCGGGCAAATCCGCAAAATTGTCGGCGAACTCAACATCGAAGACCTGCGCATTCCTTATACGGCTGTCGCCACCGACCTGACCAACCAGCAGGAAATCTGGTTCCAGGAAGGTTGCCTGCACCAGGCGATGCGCGCCTCGGCGGCCATTCCCAGCCTGTTCACCCCGGTGATGCAAGGCAACCGCATGCTGGTGGACGGCGGGCTGCTCAACCCGCTGCCGATCGTGCCAGTGGTGTCGAGCCATTGCGACCTGATCATTGCGGTCAACCTCAACGCCACCAACCAGAAGCAATATCGGCTGCCAGTGATCCAGCGCCCCGCCGCGTTCCGGCGTCGCTTCGATACCCTGGTCAGCTCCCTGGGCTCACGGCTGCCATTTCGCCGCAAACAGGCCGAGCAGCTGTTGCTGCTGGAGCAGGAAGCGCTGAAGGCCGAGGCCGCCGATATCAACCCGTGGATCGAATCCGCCGAGCCGGAAGGCCAGCAACCGGCCGCCGCGCCAGAGAGCGACGGTGCGCCAAGATCCGCCACCGGCTCGTTCATCATCGATAACGTCGGGCCCGCGTCCTTGCTGGATTTGATCAACCAGAGTTTCGAAGTAATGCAGACCTCCCTGGCCCAGTACAAAATCGCCGGTTACCCGCCGGACGTGCTGATCAACGTGCCGAAACGGGTGTGCCGGTTCTTCGAGTTCTACAAGGCGCCGGAACTGATCGCGTTGGGGCGGGAGATCGCCCGGGATACGTTGGATCGGTATGAGAGTGAGCAGAATTGAAGGATCGCAGAGCTCCCGTGGCGAGGGAGCTTGCTCCCGCTGGGCAGCGAAGCGGCCCCGAAAACTTCAGATATGATTTTTGCCTGACACACCCCATGCTCAGGTTTTTAGGGCTGCTTCGCAGCCCAGCGGGAGCAAGCTCCCTCGCCACGACAGCGCCTGGCCTTAGATCTCAACGGTGATCAAGCCCACCCTCCAACAACCGATACCCCACCCCCGCTTCAGTCACGATAAACCGAGGCCGGGTCGGGTCGTCGGCCAGTTTCTGGCGCAGGTGACCGACCACGATGCGCAGGTAGTGGCTGTCCTCAACGTGGGTCGGGCCCCAGATGTCCTTGAGCAGTTGTTGCTGGGTGATGACCCGCCCCGGATGTCGCGCCAGTTGCGCCAGCACCGCGTACTCCTTGCGGGTGAGGGCCACTTCGGCGCCGTTCAGCAGGACCCGGCGATACGCCAGGTCCACCGTCAGCGGGCCGAACGTCAGCGCCGCCGGCGGTGCCTCGCCTGGCGGCGCCTGGCGCAGCAACGCACGCACGCGGGCAAGGAATTCCTGGATGCCAAAAGGCTTGGTCACGTAGTCATTGGCGCCGTTGTCCAGCGCCTCGACTTTCTGCGCCTCGCTGGCCCGCACCGAGAGGACCAGCACCGGCACCGCCGACCACTGGCGAAACTCTCGCAACACTTGCTGGCCGTCCATGTCCGGCAGGCCGAGGTCGAGCACCAACAGGTCGGGTTTGTTCAACGCCGCCTGGGCCAGGCCCTCGGCTCCCGTCTCGGCTTCGAGCACCTTGTAGCCTTGCGAGGCCAGGCTGATGCGCAGGAATTTGCGGATCTGCGGTTCGTCATCGATGACCAAAAGGGTCGCGCTCTGGCTCATGGGGTCCATTCATCCAATCAAGTGGCGAGAGCATAACGCAGCGCCGGTCAGGCTTCATCGTCCATGCCTGGTTGTGCCTGCAAGGGCAAGTGCAAAGTGATGCAGGTGCCACGGCCGTCGAGGCCGTCGCCGACGCTGATCCGCCCACCGTGGGCACCGACCATGCCCTGGCAGATCGCCAATCCGAGCCCGGTGCCCTGCCCGCCTCGATCACCGCGCGCAGCGGTGTAGAACATGTCGAAAATCTTTTCCCGCTCTTGCTCGGGAATGCCCGGCCCTTCATCCGCCACGGCGAACAGGATTTCGTCGGCCGTCGCCTCGGCGTTGAGCAGCAGCCGTCCATGGGCCGGGGAAAACCGCGCGGCGTTCTCCAGCACATTGACCAGGGCCTGTTCGATCAGCGCGGCGTGGACATACAGCAACGGCAAGCCGACCGCCACCTGGACATCGACCGCCAACGGCGCCAGCACGGCCCGCAGACGGTTCAACGCACTGGCGACGATGTCGGCGGGTGACACCCAATCGCGCGCCAGCTTCAGCGCGCCATGGCCGAGCCGGGTCATGTCGAGCAGATTCTGGATATAACGGTCCAGGCGCTCGGCCTCGTCGCGGGTGCCTTCCAGCAGCTCGCGACGGTCCTGCAGCGGGATCGCCTCGCCCAGCGCCAACAGACTGTCGATGCTGCCGCGCATGGACGTCAGCGGTGTGCGCAGATCATGGGAGACAGACGCGAGCAAGGCACTGCGCAACTGTTCGGTTTCGCCGTGCAGGCGCGCTGCTTCCAGATCCTGTGCCAGTTGCGCCCGGGCCAGCGCCTGGGCCAGCGGCTGGCTGAGGGCCGCCAACAAGCGTCGACGATGGCCGCTCAACGGCTTGCCGTCTTTCGGGCAGACGCCCAGCAGGCCCAGCGGAGCGCCCTCGCTGGACAAGGGCCACCACCACCAGCGCCCGGACGGCAACGTCGCGGTGCCGGCACCGGCCGGTTGGTCGTGTTGCCAGGACCAGTCGGCGGCAGCGCGCTCGGCCTCGGTGAAGGTCAACGGCTCGGCGGTCTCGACCTTCCAACCATGCCCGCCGTCGCGGTTGAGCAGGCACAGCTGCAAATCGTCCTCGCTGTCGAGGTGTTGCACGGCGGCGCTGATCACGGCCTGGCGATCCGTGGCGGCAGTCAGCTTGCGCGACAGGTCGAGCTGTTCACCGGTTTCCTGCTGGGTGTCGCGCAGCGCTTGTAGTTGACGGCGCTGGCGGGCCGCGAGATTGCCCGTCAGGGCGGCCATCAGTAGGAAAAATGCCAGCGTCAGCACGTCCTCTTCGCGCTGGATCGTCAGGGAAAAATTGGGCGGGATAAACAGAAAATCGTAGGCCAGGAATGACAGCGCCGCACAGGCCAGGGCCGGGCCGAGGCTGCTGCGCACCGCCACCAGCAACACCGCCATCAGAAACACCAGGGAAATATTCGGCAGCGCCAGCAACCCTGAGATTCCCCAGGCCAAGGCACTGGCCGCCCCTGTCGCCGCGAGCGCCAGGGCATAGTCGAAACCGGTGGCGAGGGTGCTCGGGGCCAAGCGCGTGGGCGGTGGCGATTCATCGCTGTCCAACACGTTGATTTCCAGGCCACGGGCGTTGCGCAAAAGGCGTGAGGCCAGGCCACCGCCAAACCATCGCCGCCGCAGACGCCGGCGGGACTGCCCCACCAACAGCAACGTGGCGCGGCGTTGCATGGCGTGCTGGATCAACGTCCGCGCGACCTCCCCGGCGCGCAGCGACACCACTTCCCCTCCCAGGCGCTCGGCCAATTGCTGGGCGTTCTGCAGACGTTGGCGCGACGACTCGTCCCGCGCCCCGCCGTTATCCACATGCACCACGCTCCACGGCAGATGCCGGCGCTGGGCGACGCGGCTGGCGTGGCGCACCAACCGTTCGGCCTGCAAGTCGCCGTCCACGCCCACCAGCAACCGACCGCGCACCGCCGGCGCCGCCTGGCCCAGTTGCCGATAACCTTGCGCCAGATCGTCGTCCACTTGCGCCGCCGCGGTCTGCATGGCCAGCTCGCGCAGCGCGGTGAGATTGGTCTGGGTAAAAAACGCATCGATGGCTGCCCGCGCCTGCTCCGGCACATAAACCTTGCCGTCGCGCAGGCGCTCCAGCAGCTCGCGCGGCGGCAGGTCGATCAGCAGCAACTCGTCGGCTTCCTGCAACACCCAGTCCGGCAACGTCTCGCGCACCTGCACGCCGGTTATGCCGCGCACCTGATCGTTGAGACTTTCCAAATGCTGGACATTCACCGTGGTGTAGACATCGATGTCTGCCGCCAATAACTCCTGGATGTCTTGCCAGCGCTTGGCATGCCGGCTGCCGGGCGCGTTGCTGTGGGCCAGTTCATCCACCAACACCAGGCTCGGGCGAGACGACAAAAGGCCGTCGAGGTCCATTTCCTCGAGCACCACGCCGCGATATTCCGAACGCACCAGCGGCTGCTGCAGCAGGCCATTCAACAGCGCTTCGGTCTCGGCGCGCCCGTGGGTCTCGACCACGCCGGCGACGACGTTCGTGCCTTGGCGCAGCCGGGCGTGAGCCGCTTGCAGCATGGCGTAGGTCTTGCCCACGCCCGGCGCGGCGCCGAGGAAAACCTTGAGGCGGCCACGGTCGTGGCGGGGCAGATTGGCTAGCAGTGCATCGGCGCGGCCGGAGTCGCTCATGCTATGTCTCTTGTTTCAGGGATGGAATTTAGCCTCTGTGGGAGCGAGCTTGCTCGCGATGGCGGTCGTTCAGCCGTCACTGTCATTGACTGACCCACCGCTATCGCGAGCAAGCTCGCTCCCACAGGTTTCTACAGTTTTTCCAGGGCCATGTTCAGCGCCAGCACATTTACCACCGACGGTCCCACCAACGGCTGCTCGATGTTGTCATTGAGCAACTGCTGCAACCTCGACACTGGCACATTCCTGGCCGCCGCGACACGCGTCAGTTGATAGGCAATCGCGGCCGGAGGCAAGTGCGGGTCCAACCCGCTGCCGGAAGTGGTCAGCAGCGCCAGGGGCACCGGTCCCTGGCCGGGCACTTGCAGCTTCTGGGCGCCATCGATCACCCGCGTGGCCAGTGCCGGGTTGCTCGGCGAAAAGTTGCTCGCGCCACTGGCCACCGTCGCAAACGCGCCTGCCGAGGGCCGCGGGTGAAACCACTCATCGCCGACGAAATCCTGGGCGATCAGCCGGGAGCCACGGACCTTGCCGCCGGCATCATGGACCAGGCTGCCGTTGGCCTGGTCCGGGAAAGCGATTTGCGCCACGCCGGTGACGATGAGTGGGTAAGCGATGCCAGTGATCAAGGTCATCAGCAGCAACAGGCTCAAGGCCGGGCGAATCAAGGTGAACATTGCTAAATCCTCAGTTGATGGATGTCTTCAGGCTCAAACCAACCCCAATCCCGTCACCAACAGATCGATCGCCTTGATCCCCACGAACGGCACCGCGATCCCGCCCAGGCCGTAGATCAGCAGGTTGCGGCGCAGCAAGGCCGCCGCGCTCGCGGCTTGCACTCGCACGCCGCGCAGGGCCAGGGGGATCAACACGACGATGATCAGGGCGTTGAAGACGATGGCCGACAGGATCGCGCTTTGCGGGCTCTGCAAATGCATGACGTTCAATACGCCGAGCTGCGGATAGATGGAGGCGAACAGCGCCGGCAGGATGGCGAAGTACTTGGCGATATCATTGGCGATGGAAAACGTGGTGAGCGCGCCCCGGGTCACCAGCAGTTCCTTGCCGATCTGCACCACGTCCAGCAACTTGGTCGGATCGCTGTCGAGGTCGACCATGTTGGCCGCCTCGCGCGCGGCCTGGGTGCCGTCGTTCATCGCCATGCCTACATCGGCCTGGGCCAGGGCCGGAGCGTCGTTGGCACCGTCGCCACACATGGCGACGAGTCGACCATCGTTCTGCTCATGGCGAATGCGCGCCAGTTTTTTCTCCGGCGTGGCCTCGGCCAGCACATCATCCACGCCGGCTTCGGCGGCAATCGCGGCAGCGGTCAGCGGGTTGTCGCCCGTGACCATCACGGTGCGGATCCCCAGTTTGCGCAGCTCGGCAAAGCGCTCGCGGATGCCGGGCTTGACCACGTCCTTGAGGTGAATGGCGCCGAGCAATTTTCCGTCCACGCAGACCAGCAACGGCGTGCCGCCGCTCTGGGCGATCTTGTCGACTTCCCGGCCCAATGCGGTGGGCAGTCCATCACGGGGCAAGCCAGTGAAAGTCAGCAGCGAATCCACCGCGCCCTTGCGATACACGCGCCCCTGATAATCCACGCCGGACAAGCGTGTTTCGGCACTGAATGGCACGGCTGTCAGCAACTGCGCGGCGGGTTCAGCCTGAGGATGCAACCCACGCAGGTATTCGACGATGGACTTGCCCTCGGCCGTATCGTCGGCCAACGAGGCGAACAACGCGCCTTCGGCCAGCTCCTTGGCGCTTACGCCCGGGGCGGCATAGACCGCTGCGCAACGACGGTTACCAAACGTGATGGTGCCGGTCTTGTCCAGCATCAACACGTGCACATCCCCCGCTGCTTCCACGGCGCGGCCGGACTTGGCGATGACGTTCAGGCGTACCAGGCGATCCATCCCGGCGATGCCGATAGCCGACAGCAAGCCGCCGATGGTAGTGGGGATCAACGTCACCAACAGCGCCACCAGGAACACCAGCGGCAGGCTGCCGTTGGCGAAATGGGCGAACGGCTGCAACGTCACCACCACCAGCAGGAAGATCAGCGTCAGACCAATCAGCAAGATATCCAGCGCCACTTCGTTCGGGGTTTTCTGGCGTTTGGCGCCTTCCACCAGGGCGATCATGCGATCCAGGGTGGATTCGCCGGGATTGCTGGTGATGCGCACCAACAACCAATCGGAGACCAGCCGCGTATTGCCGGTAACCGCCGAGCGATCCCCGCCCGATTCGCGAATGACCGGCGCCGACTCCCCGGTGATCGCCGCTTCATTGACCGCCGCGATGCCTTCGATCACTTCGCCGTCGCCGGGGATCATCTCCCCCGCCGCAACGCGCACGACATCGCCTTTGCGCAGGCGTGTGGCGGGTATCACCTCGAAACCGTTCGCCGTCTGGCGGCGGGCACTCAAGCCTTCACTGCCAGCCTTGAGGCTGTCGGCGCGAGCCTTGCCGCGCCCTTCGGCCAAGGCTTCGGCGAAGTTGGCAAACAACACGGTGAACCACAGCCACAGGGCAATCTGCGCGGCTACGAAAGTCGGCACGGTGCTGTCGGGAATCAGGCACAGCACAGTGGTGAGGATCGCGGTGAGTTCCACCACCAGCATCACTGGCGCACGGTGCAACTGGCGTGGATCAAGCTTGACGAAAGCTTGCACCAACGCAGGCCGCCACAGCGCCGACAGATTGGTTTTCGGTTGCTCCGGCGCCTTGGCGACGACGGTCTTGCTCATCGGCATGTTCATCTCAAATCCTCAGAAACCCAGGCTCAGGTGTTCGGCGATCGGGCCCAGGGCCAGGGTTGGCAGGAAGGTCAGGCCGCCGACCAACAGGATGGTCACGGTCAGCAACGTTACGAACAGCGGGCCGTGGGTGGGAAAGCTGTTCTGGCCGACAGGGGCGGGCTTTTTCATCGCCAGGCTACCGGCCAACGCCAGCACCGGCAGGATGTAGCCGAAACGGCCAATCAACATGCCCAGGCCCAGCATCAGATTGTGAAACGGCGTGTTGGCGCCAAAACCGGCGAAAGCAGAACCGTTGTTGGCCCCCGCCGAGGTGTAGGCATAGAGCAATTGGCTGAAACCGTGGGCGCCAGGGTTGCTCACCGCCGCCGCAGGGCCGGGCAGGCTTGCGGCAATAGCGCCGAGCACCAGCACGCTCACGGGCATCACCAGCAGCGTTACCACCAGCAATTGCACTTCCCGGGCACCGAGCTTCTTGCCCAGGTATTCGGGCGTGCGACCAATCATCAACCCGGCGAGGAACACCGCAATCAGCACATTCAGCAACATCCCGTAGAGCCCGGCCCCGACGCCGCCGAAGACCACCTCGCCGACCATCATGTTCATCAGCGCCACCATGCCGCTGAGGGGGTTGAGGCTGTCGTGCATGGCGTTGACCGAGCCGTTGGACGCCGCCGTGGTCGTCACTGACCAAAGCACCGTGGCAGTGGTGCCGAAGCGCGCCTCCTTGCCTTCCAGCGGCGCGGCTTGCTCAACCGCGGCGTTGTCGAGGGCTGGATTGGGTTGGTACTCGGCCCACAGCGACGTCGCGCCGCCGATCAGGAACAGCGCAAGCATGCAGGCGATGATCGCCCGGCTCTGGCGCAGGTCCTTGACGTAGTGGCCGAAGGTGAACACCAGCGCCGCCGGAATCAGGATGATCGACGCGACTTCGAACAGATTGGTCCAGGCCGTCGGGTTCTCGAACGGGTGCGCCGAGTTGACGCCGAAGAAACCGCCGCCATTGGTGCCCAATTGCTTGATTGCAATCTGGCTGGCCGCCGGCCCGAGCGGGATCACTTGATCCACGCCCTGCATCGTCACGCCATGTATGTAATGCGCGAAGGTCTGCGGCACGCCCTGCCACACCAGAAACAGCGCCAGTACCAGGCACAGCGGCAACAATCCGTAGAGCGTGGCGCGGGTCAGGTCGACCCAGAAATTGCCGAGCGTCGTGGCGGACTTGCGCCCGATCCCACGACACAACGCCACCAGCACAGCCAGGCCAGTGGCGGCGCTGACGAAGTTCTGCACCGTCAGGCCGATCATCTGGCTCAAGTAACTGAGGGACGCCTCACCGCTGTAGGACTGCCAGTTGGTGTTGGTCATGAAACTGACCGCCGTGTTGAAGGCCTGGGTCCATTCCATGCCGGGCAGGTTTTCGGTGTTGAGTGGCAAATGCCCTTGCAACAACAGAACCGCGAACAACAAAGCGAAACCCGCCAGGTTGAAGGCGAGCAAGGCCAAGGTGTACTTCTGCCAACTCTGCTCGGTGGTCGGATCGACACCGGCCACCTTGTAACAACACCTCTCCACCGGACCAAACACCGGTGAAAGCCAGGTGCGCTGGCCTTCCATCACCCGATAGTAGAACCGCCCCAGGAACGGTGCCGGAATCAGCACCAGCGCAAAAAAGCCAAGGATCAGCCCGTAGTCATAGCCGTGCATAACCGCTCCTAACCCCGGTCCGCGCGCAACAGCGCAACCAACAGATAAATGAACAGCGCCACTGCCAACAGCAGCGACACCCCGTCCAGAACACTCATGGGATTTCTCCGTGGTACGGCGTCGTGCCGTGTGTGGAGAGATTGTCGGTAGGGAGGGTGTAAAGGTGCGAGATCGAGGGTTGGGTGGGGGGATAAAGAAATTGTAAAAATCGGCTTCATGGTTGCCCGGGCGGGCCTCATCGCGAGCAAGCTCTCTCCCGTATTGCTCGGGTTGGGAACAAAAATTCGGACCCACTGAAGATCCCCCTGTGGGAGCGAGCTTGCTCGCGATGAGGCCTACCCAGGCACCAGCGCTCCGAACTGGGGCACAAACCCAGCCTATCCAGCCGCGAACATCCCCGATACGACACCATTTTCTCCATTACGACCGCCTGAACCATACTGGCACGCCCACTGCACTGCCCTCCCCCAGCGCTTTTGCTACTTATCGAGGGGAGCCACCAATGAACACACAACTCAAACCCACGCTTGGCACCCTGCATTTATGGGGTATCGCCGTCGGCCTGGTGATTTCCGGCGAGTACTTCGGCTGGAGCTACGGCTGGGGCGTGGCCGGCACGCTGGGCTTTCTGGTGACATCGTTCATGGTTGCGGCCATGTACACCTGCTTCATTTTCAGTTTCACCGAACTGACCACCGCCATCCCCCATGCCGGCGGACCGTTCGCCTACAGCCGTCGGGCCTTTGGCGAGAAAGGCGGCTTGATCGCTGGGCTGGCAACCTTGATCGAATTCGTCTTCGCTCCACCCGCCATCGCGCTCGCCATCGGCGCCTACCTGAACGTGCAATTCCCGGCGCTCGATCCGAAACACGCCGCCGTCGGTGCCTATATCGTATTCATGGGCCTGAACATCCTCGGGGTGAAATTGGCGGCGACCTTCGAACTGGTCGTCTGCGTACTCGCGGTCGCCGAGCTGCTGGTGTTCATGGGCGTGGTCGCGCCAGCGTTCAGCTTCAGCAGTTTCGCCCTGAACGGCTGGGCCGGTTCCGACGTGTTCGGCGCACCGGCCATCGCCGGGATGTTCGCGGCGATCCCCTTCGCGATCTGGTTTTTCCTCGCCATCGAAGGCGCGGCCATGGCCGCCGAAGAAGCCAAGGACCCAAAACGCACGATTCCCAAGGCCTACATCAGCGGCATCCTGACCCTGGTAGTGCTGGCCATGGGCGTGATGTTCTTCGCCGGTGGCGTCGGTGATTGGCGCACCCTCTCCAACATCAACGACCCGCTGCCCCAAGCCATGAAAACCGTGGTCGGCGAAAGCTCCGGCTGGTTGCACATGCTCGTCTGGATCGGCCTGTTCGGCCTGGTGGCGAGCTTCCACGGCATCATCCTCGGCTACTCCCGCCAATTCTTCGCCCTGGCCCGCGCCGGCTACCTGCCCGCCTCCCTCGCCAAACTGTCGCGTTTCCAGACCCCGCACCGCGCCATCATCGCCGGCGGCGTGATCGGCATCGCCGCCATCTACAGCGACGGCCTGATCAACCTCGGCGGCATGACCCTCACCGCCGCGATGATCACCATGGCCGTGTTCGGCGCCATCGTCATGTACATCATGAGCATGCTCAGCCTATTCAAACTGCGCAAAACCGAGCCCAACCTGGAACGCACCTTCCGCGCGCCGGGCTACCCGATCGTGCCGGGCATCGCCTTGGCCCTGGCGGTGGTGTGCCTGGTGGCAATGGCCTGGTTCAACGCCCTGATCGGGTTGATCTTCCTCGGCTTCATGGCGATGGGCTTCGTGTATTTCGTGCTGACCGCACAGTTGCGTGCCGATGCCCCGGCTGATGCGATGTTGACCGGGCTATAAGGTGTACCCGGCATAACCGGCGTAGTATGGAACCACTGCGAACCGTCTTCGCTCATAAGTGGTAGAGGCAATGGCCAGCGAAATTTTCGCCCGGCCACTGTCCCCTCAAGGAGAGCCCTATGCCCTGGTATGCCTGGTTAATCCTGATCGTCGCCATCGGCTCGATCGTGGGTGGTCTGATGATGCTGCGCGACACCGCCAACAAGGTCGAGCTGACGGACGAACAGCGCAAACGTGTTGCCGAGCGCAATGCCGAGATGGATGCGAAAGAAGCGAAGGATCGCTGACCCGCTTTTCGTGGCGAGGGAGCTTGCTCCCGCTGGGGCGCGAAGCGCCCCCACCCCCTGCTGACCCGGTGTGGCAGTTCTATTGTGTTCAACGCATCTGGGGGCGCTCCGCAGCCCAGCGGGAGCAAGCTCCCTCGCCACAAGAGCCGCTCGCGCCGTTGCGGTATTTAGTTCTCCCAATCCGCCTTGGCAATATGCAACCCATGCAGCCCTTTGTAAGCCGCCAGCTCCGGCTGACTCCAGCCCTGCAGCAACGAATCCTCCAACCGATAAATCTCCACTCCCAGCGGACGACAAACGCTTAAAGGATCCTGCGCCTCCGGCCCCCACATCGCCAGCGACAGATCCCCACCAGGGCAAGTCGACAGCGCACACAACAAATCAATCTCGGCAAAGAACTCCAAGTAATCGCCCTTCTGCGCCGGACAGGCTTTCATGAAATACATGTCGTCATGATTCAGCCCGGTGCACTGGAAGATGTTCAACACGTCATGCACATCGAACTCGGTCAAACCATGGGGCAACACCGCACGCGTCAGGTTCGAGTGGCAGTGATGATGGAAATCTTCGCCGGTCAGCATCTTGTTCACGTACGGGTCACATCGCGTCCCCAGCAAATCATGCAAACGCCCGCCGTGTTCGTCGATACCGTAGTTGGCCAAGCTGTCATCGGTGATCGTTACCAAAGGCCGCAGAAATGGCAGGTTCGACCACAACCGATCATAGGTGCTGACATGAGCGCCCTGCAGCTGCCGCGTCCGCGCCGCCCACAACCGTTCACGTGGATCGTGGGCGTTCCAGACGTTGAAATCCCCGACTTGCGGACCGACCGGGGTTGTCACGCGAAAGACATGACCGGCCGGCACATGCCAGGCGCGGCCGGTGCGGATTGGGACTTCGAACTGCTCGATCAGGGTGCGTTTGTTCTGCTGGGTGCGGATGCGGTCGTAGAAGGGTTTGTCCACTTGGAGGGCGGAGCCTTTGCTGACCTGGTAGGCGGCTGGGTAGTCTTTGTACATGGCGCAGGTCCTTTGATCAGTGAGTGTTGGCGGGAGTCAGCAGGTGCAGAAGCAACTGCTCGGAATCGTCGAGATAAATGCTCAGCTCGTCGTGAGCAGCAGGCTTGTCACCTTCCGCGAGCCAGTCATGGATCTGCCGGTCACGGGCAAGCCACGGCGCCTGAAAGCGCGCTTCGTCGGGAGCGGAACAAAACACCAAGCGTAGTTGCGCGACCACGTTGGTAAAAAACTCATCGAACAACGGACTGCGCATCAGTCCCACGATGTGCTGATGAAAGGCCAGACTGTGGGTGCCCACCGCTCGCCAATCTTCGCGATCCCGAGCCAGCTCAGCGGCCTCCAGGGCTTCGAGCATGTGGTCGGCTTGATATTCGCTCAGTGGATTGCTGCTCAGAATGGCCCGCAGCTCCAGGGTACGGCGGACCTTGAACAAATCCCGCACATCATCGACACCCAACCTGCGAACCGTTACCCCTTTGTTACGCACGTAACGGGCAAGGCCTTCCTGGCCGAGGCGGTGTAACGCTTCGCGGATAGTGTTGCGAGATGCGTTGTAGGCGCAGACCAGGTTGTTTTCCACCAGCGCCGTGCCTGGGATGAGGCGACCGCCGATGATGTCGGCGCGAAGTTCGAGGGTGATTTGGTCGGCTAGGGAAAGGGGGCTGGTCATTGGTGGGGCCTTGGATTGTTGAACAATCGGTTGGCGTTAACTAATCAGTATTTGTGCCAACAACGGTAAAGCTTCGCCGATCAACCAAGAAGCACATCCGTTGAATGGCAAAAAGGCCAGTCATTCGACTGGCCTCCCTTAAACAACCCTCAATTCACCTCCAGCTTGTCACGATTCCTATCGAGAATCGCCTTGCCGATGCCCTTGACTTCAAGCAGTTCGTCCACCGACGAAAAAGGCCCATTGCTCTCCCGATAGGCAACAATCGCCTCAGCCTTGCCCTTGCCTATCCCTGAGAGCTCGCGCTGCAAAGTTGCGGCATCCGCCCCGTTCAAATCCACCTTGGCGCCTTGCGTTCTCGCTGGCTGCTCCACCGTCTGCGGCGAAGCAACCGACTCCGGCTTGACCGTTGGAGCCGCAATAACAGCAATCGAGGCGCTGGTGAGGAAGGCAAAAATCAGCGAGTAGAAATAGCCTGTACGCATAGGTGACGCTCCATGACATCGTTGAGAGAAGCAGCTTTTCCGAAGCTGCTTCTCAAACTTAGGCGATGGTGGTGAGCTGTCAAAAATGTGTACGTTACGAGGTGTGTAACAATCAAGGCTCAAGGTGACGCTGCTGGTAGATCCAGTCGACAATTTCGCCGTCCGGGGCGTAGCCGCTGACGGTGTCGCGAAGCAACTGGCGAACTCGGGCGTAATCATCTTCTTCGATGGCCGTCAGCAAGTCTGCCAGCCTTAGCTTGAGGACATCCCAAGGCAGGAAGTCTTCATTGGCGCTCATGATCATTGGATGCTGGGTCGCGACCACGTTGTCGCCAATCAGCAGTTCCTCATAAAGCTTCTCGCCGGGGCGCAGGCCGGTGAACTTGATCGCGATATCACCGTGAGGATTCTTTTCAGAGCGAACGCTCAGTCCGGACAAGTGAATCATCTTCTCAGCCAGCTCGACAATCTTCACCGGCTCGCCCATGTCCAGCACGAACACATCCCCTCCCAAGCCCATGGATCCTGCTTGGATCACAAGTTGCGCGGCCTCTGGAATGGTCATGAAGTAACGCGTTATCTTTGGGTGGGTAACGGTCAACGGCCCGCCGGATTTGATCTGTTTATGGAACAGCGGAATAACCGATCCGGATGAGCCCAATACGTTACCGAAGCGGACCATGGTGAAGCGTGTCTTGTTAACCCGGGACACATTGGCCTGATCACCGAACAGCACCGGGGCCAATTCGCGACTCAACGCCTGCAGCGTCAGCTCAGCGAGCCGCTTCGTGCTGCCCATTACATTGGTCGGGCGTACGGCCTTGTCGGTCGAGATCAGGACAAAGTTCGATACACCCGCCTGCAATGCAGCCTGCGCGGTATTCAGTGTCCCGATTACATTGTTCAAGACACCTTCGGCGATGTTGTGCTCAACCATGGGCACATGCTTATAGGCCGCTGCATGGTAGACCGTGTCAACATTCCAGGTCTTCATCACATCAAGCAGTTTCTCTTGGTTGCGAACCGACCCCAAGATCGGCAACAGGCGAACAGACAGAGATTCCCGAGCGATTCGTGGCTCAAGCTCGGAAAGAATGCTGTAGAGATTAAATTCGCTGTGCTCGAAAAGCAGCAATGTGGTGGGTTTTAGCGCCAGGATCTGTCGACAGAGCTCAGAACCGATCGAACCGCCGGCACCGGTCACCAGGACCGACTGGCCTGTAATGCAATGCGCTAGCAGATCAGGCTGTGCCGGCACGGGATCACGACCCAGAAGGTCAGCGATGTCCACTTCCTGGATGTCATCCACTTTGACCCGACCACTGGCCAGATCCATAAACCCCGGAACGCTGCGCACGTGCAGTGGGAAGCCTTCGAGCAGGGTCAGGATTTCTCGACGGCGGCCGCGTGATGATGAAGGAATAGCGAGCAGTATTTCCTGGGCGCCAGTCGCGTCTATCATTTTTTGAATGTGGTTGGGTTCATAGACTTGGAGCCCTGCGATGACACGGTCGGCGATGCTGCTGTCATCGTCTATGAACGCAACGGGTCGCATCACCCGCCCCATGCGCAATGCGGCGACAAGTTGGTTGCCTGCCGCGCCGGCGCCGTAGATAGCGACCTTGGGCAGGCCGTCGTCTCGATTGGTAAAGGGCACATGCTGGGCCGCGGTGAACCAGTCGCCCAGGAAGTATTGGCGCATCATCAGGCGTAAACCGCCAATCATGATGAGGCTCAACCACCAGTAATTGAAGATGATGGAGCGCGGAACTACCGTTTTGTGGTTGCTGTACCAATACACCACCAAGGCCAGCAGTAAGGCGGAAAGGCTGACCGCTTTGCAGATGGTGATCAGTGCGTCGTTGCCGAAATAACGCATGACTGCGCGGTACATGCCGAAGCGGATGAAGATTGGAATGGCGACCAGTGGAGCCGATGCGAAGAGCCACAGATGCGTTTCGATTGGGCTGGCCAATGCCTCGACGCCCAGGCGAACGACAAACGCCAGCCATAGGGCGACCCAGACGAGTGCAACGTCCGTGGCCAGCTGGATCACGCGCTTGTGGCGTCTCGGCAATCCCAGTAACACTGTTCTAAATTTGCTCATAACCCCTTCGTGCACCTTCGCTAGCTCCTTAAAACAATATCCATTTCTGAATCTACGTTAACTTGGGCTCGGCCCACGTCAGAACCGCCCCCGAAAAGGTATCGGCCTCATCTATTGGCGAGAGATTTTTCGGGCCGTCTACATGACTCAACTGATGAAGCCAATGCAAATCGATGCGTCAGAGCGAAACCACCATATTCTCCTGCCTTCTATCATACTCACGTGGCGCCGTTTTGACTTCCAGCAAGAGAGGAGCCCTATTCCTGGCCACGGTCTGTTCTTGATGCCCAATCGCCAGTATTTCTGATTGATCAAAGCAGCTTGCGTGGCAGAATAGACCTAATTCGGCCGGTTTTCAGCATTGCCAAGTGTTAATTTAATGGGTGCTGTTGGGCTAGAAAGACAGTCGAGCGAGGTAAACCACATCCCTCGCTGACCAAGCTATAATTGAAACACAGCGTCTTGGCAGCGAATTTTCATTGTGTACTAATTATCATAAGATTTTCACACGTAAGCCATCACCAAAAGCACTTATGACCACAGACTGATAAATTTTCTATTTAGCAGATTAAGATAAAAACAATAGGCAAAATACTCTAAATGACATTCAGAAAAGACATAAATGGCCTCCGCGCGTGGGCAGTCATGCTGGTTGTTCTATATCACTTTAATGTCCCTATGTTCAGCGGCGGTTTTATAGGCGTAGATATATTTTTCGTAATATCGGGATTCTTAATGGCAGGAATACTCACCAAAAAATTAGATAACAGCTCGGCCCGAGCCCTCCCAAAAGAAATAATCGGCTTTTATCTTGCCAGGGCGAGAAGAATACTCCCCGCCTTGTTAGCGCTGTGCGCCATTACAATAGCTACAGGTTGGTTCTATCTATCACCGGCGCAATATAACGAACTTGCCGATCAGGTCATCGCGGCACTAGGCTTCTATTCGAACAACTTGTTTCTTGAACAAAGTGGTTACTTTGAGACAAACTCCAACCAAAAACTGCTTCTTCACACATGGTCCTTATCCGTGGAGTGGCAGTTCTATATTATATTTCCTCTATTCATGAGTACCATTAGATTTTTTCAAAAAACTAGAACCTGGCAGCTCCTAGCCACGTGTGCCGCATGTGTCGCATCGTTTATTTATTGCGTTTACGTTGCGAATTCAAACCCAGATGCAGCTTTCTATTCGACATTTCCTCGATCCTGGGAAATGCTAGCAGGAAGCCTAGTATATTTTCTTGGATCTCACGAAAAAAAAGAACTCAAGAGACCGGCAACTACCGGATTTTTGATAATTATTTTTTCCGCAACTCTGTTAAACGCCTCTTTAGCATGGCCTGGCATCATAACAGCCCTCCCTGTCCTTGCTGCAGCCATGATCATCTATTCAAACACTAATTCGTACTGGACCTCAGGCAAACTTATTCAATACATTGGCGAACGCTCTTACTCTATTTATTTATGGCATTGGCCCTTGTCGGTCTCCATAAGAATTATAAACCCTCAAAATTCAATCCTCGCCACAATCGCGGGCATTCTTTTGACACTAACTCTAGCCGAAATCTCGTATAGGCTGATCGAGAGAAGAGCAAGACTTACATTCCTGCCAAGCAAGCTCAACCGGGCATTCTACGCATCACTTATTCCTATTATTTTTGTCGGCTCGCTCAGCTTCATAATTAATAAGGCTGACGGTTACCCAAACCGTTTCCCAGCAAAAGCATCAGACTTGGCTAGGTATAAGTTCTCTCTCAACGAATACCGAGATGGACAATGTTTCATACGCCCCGAGCAGACTTATAAAGCTTTTAACACCTGCAGCGACCCAGCGATAGATGCTGCCCAGAGCATACTGCTTTGGGGAGACTCACATGCGGCCCACTTGTACCCTGGCATCCTAAAAAACCTGCCAGAGAACAAAGGAATTACGCAGTTCACAGCTAGTGGCTGCCCTCCATTTATCGGGGTCGATATTAATGATAGGAAAAACTGTAAAGACATCAATGACTTCGTGGCAGATTGGATTGTTCACAATCAACCTGGCGAGGTCATTCTTTCCGCTCGCTGGTCAAGGTATAACTGGGAGTCATTGAGGAGTACGTTAGAATTCCTACAGGCCGCAGGTGTCAAAAAAATCACCGTCTTCGGTCCTACGCCTATTTGGGATAGGACACTCACCGATATTCTTCTAAAAAACTCGCTATTAAATAACACCCCGATCCCCGAAAGAGAAAAAAAATATTTAGTTAACATCGAGAAAACTGACGATGGCATCAGAAAAATAAGCCAAGAATATCGAGTAAACTTCATATCCGTTAGAAAAACGTTATGCACCGAACAAGGCTGCCTAACTTATTTGAACACAAAAAACGGCCCTGTACCCACGGCTTGGGATACCGCACACTTATCGTCAGAAGCGTCTGACTATCTGATTTTTCACAGCCAAATATTCGATTCATTTTTTTTAAGAGACGCCTATTACATAGGTGCCCTTTAGCGATAAATAGGCGTGCGCCAGAATAGAAACAGCATCATCATTGCTAGGCAACTCAGTCATACTTCAGCTAAATCAATTAAGCTCTTCACGGTCCAATCGCTCCTTTTTCTGCGCCCTTATCCAGTGGGTCAGCGTGTCAACGCTTGTCATTGCAGGTCGCTCAATAAATCTAAAAGTCAAACCACAGATAACCATCAAAACAGGAGTAGTCAGCACAATAACCCCCCAATACTGGAGAGGAGTTAACTCATTAGCACTGGCGCCACTGAATACAAATCTAAAAACCACAAACAATAGGACACCATGAAGCAGGTAGATACTATAGGCCATTTCGCCCATAGCACGTGAAACTTTAAGCTTGAGCAAACCAAATATGCTATTACCCCCCGAAATCAGACAAAAAGCTGCTATCAGCAGCAGCCTTGGCACACCGCCATCATAAATTGTTGGATAATTACTCACGGTCCAAGCAAGACATCCAACTATCAGACATGTTGCAAATTTTGAAGCAGCAAAAGAAGTGAACCATTCATAACGAACTAAAACAGCTGCACCCATCCCTCCCAAAAATAGCCAGCCGAAACTCCGACTATAACCGTATGCATCGAATACGTACAATGCGATTGCCGCCAAACACAAATATTTAATGGGCGGACGACTCCCCACAATTAGTCCAACAAAAGGAAGAAAAAAATAAAAGAACCACTCATAGGGTAACGTCCAAGTCACTCCCGCATGGATATACCTAGTACCTAATAGACCATTCAAATCAGGCGCACCCAAAATTCTAAAACCTATCCATTTCAATCCATCTACCATAATTTTCCCGATCGGTTGCGCCGGCTCATTTCTGGTAAGGGCCCATACAATCAAAAACAATACAACCATGGAAATTAGATAGAGTGGTGCCAACCTCAAAAATCGAGAAACATACAAGCGGAGCCAATCAATACCGCGCGCGCGCCCTTCTAGTAATTTATTAAAAAAAAGAAAACCCGTGATCATGAAGAATAATGCAACGCCAATTTGGCCGAAGTGTACAAAAAGCCTAGAAGCGGGCAACGCCCAAACATTAGAATGTATGTAGTTGTGCCATATATAGGAATGATGAAGAAATACAAAAAATGCAAGATACCCACGCAAACCGTCGAGCGTTACAAATCGACCATGGGAGGAAAAAACCGTCAGCTTGTCCAAGAACAAACTAGTCGACAACAACGCGACCAAAATTGCTATTAACGCAGCGAATGCACCTATAATTTCCACTTGAGCACACTTTTTCAAGACAATAAGCGGCAATAATATCTGATTTTTTCAAGCACAGGACAGTCTTCGTGAGATTTTTAGGGATTGCCCTGTACTTTTAAATCACGTCAGCTACCAGACAATCGCGTCCGCCCCAGCACTTTCAGCCCCCGCATTCGGACAGACAGCGCAAGATTTTCCTAGCGCCGCTTGCGTCATCTGTTTTCCGGCATAGTCTCATCAGGCTATGCACCAGAACCTGCAAGCTCCACGCCCCCGCCATTAAACTTGACCGCCAGAAGGATCAATGGCACATAGGCAAGGATAAGCATCCAAGAGCCATCGACTTGAAATAGCAGCGTGCACAGCGCAAGGGGTAATAGCCAGAACAGATTGATAGCTGCAACGCCCAGGGTCACCGGCAAATGTTTACCAAATCGCCGGGATGCGAATTGATAAGCATGACTGCGATGTGCCTGGTAAACTTTTTCGCCACGTAGTAGACGACGCGTCAAAGTGAGAGATGCGTCCACAATAAATACGCCTAGCAGAATCAACCAAGCCCAAAGCAGTTGCGATGAAGTACCTGCTGCCTGGATGGACAAGACGCCCAACGTGATGCCTAGAAAACCGCTTCCGGCGTCCCCCATGAAAATCTTGGCCGGTGGGAAGTTCCAAAATAAAAATCCCAAAACGGCCATTGCAAGCAACAGAGGAAGCCAAGCCAGTTCTTGGATCCCCGTCAGCCAGTAAATCAAACAAGCCCCTAAACAAGTACAAATGGCCTCGATGCTAGCGATACCGTCGATACCATCCATAAAATTATATAAATTGAGCATCCATACCAAATAAAAGGCTGCCAGAATGCTGCCAACCCAGCCCAAGTCAACGGTTATCGCGAAGATACTGAATTGGGGCAAGCCTCCCAACCAGAACAACGCCCAAGCCCCCGCACAGAAATGCCCCAGTAAACGCCAGCGTGCGGCAACGTGGCCATGATCATCCATAAACCCAATAACTGCAGTTACGGCTCCTGCCCCTCCGACTGCGATCAACACGTCAAGGGCAACGAGCTGCGCCCACCCCAATATTGGCAAGGCCAAAAGAAACGCGAGAACAATCGCGACGCCTCCCCCACGAGGGGTCGGAACTGTATGAGAACTTCGGGCATTGGGAATATCAATGATATTACTGGCGAGGGCGTATCGTCGCAAACCGGCAGTCAACAAAAAAGATAACAATAGAACGACAGGAATCAGCCACCAGAGAGTCATTATTTTTTACTTTCCCTATATTGTTCAGCAACGAGTTTCAGCGCGGCGTCCACTGAAAGGGGCGGCTCCCACTGAAGGAGGGAGCGAGTTTTACTAATATCCACCTGCAGAGAACCACATAGCCGTTGGGCAAGTGCTTTCTTGCCCAACAGATTGGCAGCAAAATATAAACACGCGCTAGGTACGGACAGGAGGCGTGCAGGACGTCCCAACGCGCTTGCCATACGGCGCAATAATGTGGAGGTGGAAAGATCCTCTCCATCGCTGACCAAAAATGTTTGATTGGCAGCCGCTGGATGGTCAAGAGTCTTGATTATTAAATCAATAAGGTTATCCAGTGCTACCAAGCTTCGGTTGTTATAAATTGAACCAAAGGGTAACGGAACACCTTTATCCAACCAGCGCACCATATTCAGGAAATTTGCCTTAACTCCCGGGCCGTAGATCAATACCGGACGGATAATTACCACCTCCATCCCGGTCGCCGCGGCAATCTCTCGCAGGCCTTGTTCCGCTTCCGCCTTGGAAAAGCCGTATGGATCAATAGGCTCAGGAATATCGTCGGCCGTGTAAGGCCTACCTGGCTGTGTCTCCTCACCATTAACTTTGATCGAACTGATAAAAATGAAGCGTTTAACCCCGCGAGCAGCCGCATGCCTGGCTAAATTGAGCGTTCCTTCCACGTTGACTTTGCGAAACTCGCTTAACGGATCGACCGACTGCTCGTTCATCACGTGCACCCGTGCGGCGCAGTGCACTACCACCGACTGGCCGTCGAGCGAGGGAGCCCAGTCATAAGTGGCCATGTCATCGAAGATCACCGGCTCAATACCTTGTACCAAAGCTGTATTAGGATCGCGCAAGGCTGCGCTTACCCGGTGACCCGCTTGCATCAATCGTCTAGACGTTGCATGCCCGACGAACCCGGTAATTCCGGTCAAAAACACGTTCATTTTGACGTTCTTCCCGCGCCTTCCAACAACACAATATCTTGCGCCAGCGCCTGCATGATTTTCTGCCGGGCAAAGCGCTCGACAAATTCCTGTCGAGGCGCGGTCACCATGCTTAATGACTCGAACGCTGTAACAGCTTGCTCAACATTACAGGGACTGAACACTGCGGCATTAGGCACATGCTCACGAACAAATTCGGCCGAGTAGCCAGCCACCCCAGCCCAGATCGGTTTGCCCAGGGCAGCATATTCGAAAAGCTTCGAAGGCAGGACCTTGCGAAAAGCATCGTAGTCATTTAAATGAAGAAACAGCACATCCGAATCCTGATACGCTGCGATGAGTGCGTCACGGCGAATAGGCGGAGTTATTTCAACATTTTTACACGCGCCGGACTCGATCGCGCTTTGCAGTTGTGTCCGGCGCCCACCATCACCGATACAGCGGAATTTCAGGCGCCCTTCAAAACGTTGGGCAACGTGCGGAATAATTGTGTGAAGCCCCTGTCCTTCGCCTATGTTACCCGCATAAAGGACTGTCAGCTCCCCCTGCCCACTTGGTTTCACTTCCGAGGGCTGAGCCTCGATGAATTCATCATCGATTCCATTGGTAAAAACGACAAATTGGCCCCGGGGATAACGGCTCTTGAAATATGGCAAAAAACCCGCGGAAACCACATTGACACGAGTTGCAGCGTTGATGGTCAGGCGTTCGATGATGGAAAACAATGGTTTGAGCAACCATGTCACCTTCGCCGGCAACACGTCTTTGATGGTGTCGACGAAAATATCCCGGATATCCAGATAGAGCGGACATCCAACCCGTTTGGCCACCAGTGCGCCCAGCGAGGCAGTCATCAGGCGCGACGACGTCGCATAGACAACATCATAATGCTGATGACGGGTCATTTTTAAAACAGCTTTGAGATAACCAAAGAAAGCCTTCGATTGATCAACCATCCCACTGTTGTGCTCCGACAACGCGATGCGTCGGATCGTCAACCTTGGGTGTTGTTCAAGCAGCGGCGCCTCAAGTGAAAAGCTGCTGTAGCGATTCGGCTGAGTGGTTATGACCTCGACGCTGGCATCCTCTGGTAGGGTTTCAAGCAACGCCTTCACCAGCGCCGTGGTGCGAAACGACCCCGCTGACAAGTCAGGTTGGTAGTAAAAACTCAACAGCAATACTTTCAAAATCAACTCCAACGTATGTGCGTGGTCAGCGGACGCCCGCTAAATGTCGCTTCAATGCACTGATTGGCTATTGAGCAACCGAATCCAGGGTGCCAAGTCGAAGCAACCACGCGCACTTGGTCGGCGCCAGATAGCTCGATTACCACCTTTTTGCCTGTCCCCATGTCGGCAACGAAACAGGAGGCGTCCTGAGACAACAAAACATCAGGATGAATGTAAAGACGAGCGACCGCGACGAACTGATCGCTTGTAACCTGATCGATCATCTCCAGCCCTTCTTCGCTAAAAGTCCAAGTACGACGATGAAGGAGACTGCTGCTCAGACGCTGGTAACCGTTATGACTGGCCTGGATGCAGGAAACGCCGTCCTGTAGGTCGAGGCGCTCGATAGCAGGTCTTGCGCGCCTGGCAACACGAAACCCGGCCCAGACCTCGGAAGAGTCCTGTCCAGCGACTTCTACTGTGCTGTGAGCGCTGGTGCTACGCTGCCGTTGGCGTTCGGCACCTTCCCCATACTGTGATGTCCCCGAATTGACAACCAGACGCTGCCCAAAGACGCTGAGCTCGAAGCTCAGTGTATCGGCGTGTGCGTGGCCGGGTTGATAATCGGGACCGACCTGAGCCAGGTCAAGCAACGCCTTCACCCCTGTCTTGGGCGTCACAACGGCATAGCCAGTGGCGGAATTAAGGAAAACGACGCGATCCGGTGCGTCCGGGCCAACAGAGATGCCAAGGCGCGCTGCGTACTCCTCGATATGCACGAAATCGGGGGCAACTCCGAATGCCGCATCGTTGAAAAAGCCAATCTTGCCATCGGGGTGTAACATGCTGCGCAGCCAATCCAAGCCTCGACTAATCACCGCTTGCCAGCGTGGCAAACGCTGGGTCAGGTCAGGCAACCCCGAGCGTTGAGCAAGATTGACCAGATCACACATATCCCACAGAAGCGTCGCGTGGTACATGGGTGAAAGTTCAAAGTGTCCTCCATCCTGCAAAAACTGCTCAGCAACTTCCTCATCAAGTACCTTCAATCCCTTGGCCAGCCATTCGTCCGCCTTGGCGCCCGATAGATAAGCGCCGACAAACACAAGAGCCTTGCCGTTAGCGAATAGATGGTTCCCTAGAATGTGATATTCCAGCTGCTGGGACAGTGCATCTGCCTGGGTGGCCAAACTATCCAATCGAGCGCCTGCCAAGGATTCAGTACGAGCAAACCATTTGACGAGGTTGACTATGCGCAACGAAAGCGGATAGGGCTCCCAACCATCACCCGAAATCGGAGGATTGGCTTGAGTCCAGCTCCGAACGAGCGTCTCAGCAAGAGCCGGCGTTGTATCTATATTTTTCGCGTTCAAGTCATCTAGGTAATGCAGGTTGTAGAGCCAGAGCTTACCGTAGTGCCCCGCCCGCCAATCTGCGGGATCACGTACCTGGCCCTTTACACCGAGAAAGGTAAACGCAATGCCATCCTGAGTCGACAATTCACTCCATTGCGGCGCGGACCAGCCAACTGACCAAGCTCTGGAGCTGACACCATGGTACTCACGTGGCCGCACCCGAGCAAAACGGTAGTAGAGACGAAACACCACCTGCCTCAACGCGAGGTAGCGGAGGGTATGGATAAAGCGGCTGGCCTTTTGAAATGTCATTGTGGCGATCAATTCTTCTGGTTGCGCAGGAGCGCTGCCACTTCAATGGATACCTGCGCAACCTCCATAACCTCTTCGAATGGAATAACCGACTTCGTTCCTTTTTCGATGGCTTGCAAAAATGCGCCCGCACATTGTCGTTGCCCCTTGTCCTGCTTCCACAAATTGAACTTGCTGAAGCCTGGCCAACCGAAACCTTTCAATTTACGGAAATTATCCAGTTGCAACACTCTGCCGGCGGTGAACACCTCAACACGCTCTTTCGGGAAACTGCTGGCGCCGTTTGCAAGATACAAGATGGTCCCGAATGAACCGTCCTCAAAACCCAGTGTGATGGACGCTTTGTCCTCGCACACTTCAACGGCCGGGGAATCTCCCATTCGCCGAGCCTGGATGGAAACGATTGGAGAACCAGCCAAATAGCGCATTAGGTCAATGAAGTGACAGGCCTCGCCGATAATTCGGCCGCCACCCGTGGCGATCTCCTGAGTCCAATGGCTGGAAGGAATGGCTCCGGCATTCATGGTCATGATGAAGGTCTTAGGCGCTTTCACCGTTTCTAACAGGCTCTTGATCTTCTGCACCTGAGGTGCGAAGCGGCGGTTGAAGCCAACCATTAATTGCGGACCATTTCCTTGCTGATGAACTGTTTGGTAGGCCGTCCGCACCTCCTCCAATTCGGGCATCGTAATGGCCAAAGGTTTTTCGACGAATACGTGCTTGCCAGCCAACAGCGCCTTGGAAACGAACCGCGCATGACTGTCATGCCGAGTCACAATCGCAATAGTGTTGATCGCCGGATCCACCAACATCTTGTCCATGTCAGTCGACGCCTGAGCGAAACCAGCCTTTTCACCATGGATGACACTATTGATGCCACCTGCCGTGACGATCGTATGGAGCTGCGCACCGGCTGCCTTGAATGCAGGAATCAGTACCCGAGAGGCATAGTTGCCAGCACCAATGAATCCCATGACCGGACGCTGGGAATCAAACGTAGCGGAACCAGAAAGCGGTACCTCGCGCACAGCACGCGCTTCAGCTTGGGCTGCATACAACAGCAGCATACCGAGGCCTGACTTGTCATCCGTCAGAGCAGCATAAGCGTCAGGTGCGTCCTCGAATGCAAAGCGGTGGGTAATCAACGACTTGACTTCCAATTGCCCGCTGTCAAGCATGTCTAACACGGCTTCAAAGTTACGCTGCTGTGTCCAGCGCACAAAACCCAACGGGTAATCCCGTCCCTGTTCTTCATATTCAGGATCATAGCGCCCAGGTCCATAAGAACAGGACACCTGGAAACTCAGCTCCTTTTCGTAGAAATCAGCGCGATTGAGTTCCAGCCCGGTCACCCCGACCAGAATGATTCGCCCACGCTTACGGCTCATTCGCGCGGCCTGGGTCACCGGGTCGGTGGATTTGGTCGAGGCGGTAATAATGACTCCATCAACCCCCTGACCGCGACTGAAGGCCATACCTGCAGCCACCGGGTCTTCCCCCTTACCCGGGTTGCAAACCTGCGCGCCATACTTTCGGGCGAGCTCAAGTTTCGCTTCGTCAAAGTCGATCGCCAGTACACGACACCCATGCGCCCGCAGCAACTGCACAGTGAGCAAGCCAATCAGGCCCACGCCAGTCACTACGAAAGCTTCGCCCAATGTCGGTTGCGCCAGGCGGATCCCTTGCAAGCCAATACTCGCTACCACCACGAACGCCGCCGACTCATCGTCGACCGTATCGGGAATCCGGGCGCAAAGATTTTTAGCGACTTTAACAACATCAGCATGAGGACCATTGGAGACCACGCGATCTCCCGCCTTGAAACCTTCCACGCCAGCGCCAACCTCAGCGACGACACCTACGTTGCAGTAGCCAAGAGGCAGTGGCTGAGCAAGCTTGGACTGCACCGCTTCAATGGTGGTCATCAGGCCGTCAGTCTTGACCTTTTCCAACACCATCCTGACCTTTTCTGGCTGCTGACGGGCTTTGTCCAAATAGGATGCCTTACCGAACCCGACCAACATCCGCTCGGTACCCGCTGATATAAGCGAAACGCTGCTGTTGATGATCACGTGTTCACGTGAGACCTGCGGCGCGGGGGCAACCGTTACGGTTGTGCCGCCTTTGGCCATATCTTGAAGAATCTGCTTCATATCACCCTCAACGCAAAATATTACTCAGAACCCAAGTTGTAAACTTCGGTAGAAAGATCATTTACCCTGTTACCGATAGAATAAGCGAACAGGGTATTGTCACGTGCCACGCCGTGAGGAAAAAGAATTGCACCAAACTGAAAAAGCCGATAAGGCAAAAAATCTTTAGTTTTAGAAAACAACACACTGCAAGACAGGTCCGTTTTGCTGACTACCAGGACATCTGACTTATTTTCAATTATTCCGGGACCAGGCCGGCGGTCCAACAGCGCCAGGACGGGATTGGATTTTTTATCAGAAGGCTCGGTAGCCGTCGAAAAGACGAAATAGTCACGCAACTGGCAGCCGTAAATGCAAGAACCATTTATTTCCAGCAACGAATCGGAACGCCATTCGCCGTCGGCGCATGCCAACAATCTAATAGCGTTGCGATTAATCTGCGTATCTGTTGCATACAACAGCCCCTGTTCTGTCGGGAACGCGACACAGGCACGATACGCCTGTTCCCCTCGAAGTATGGGCTGTACGTCTTTAAAATCCTGCTTGACCATCCATATGCTGGCGGAATGTTCAAAATCCCCGGCCAACAACCAGATGCAGTTACGGCGCGGATCCGCTACCAGGCCATGTATGTGATTAATTTCGCCGTCAGCAAAAGAATAAATTACATCCCAACTGCTATTTTTATCACGTTTATAAACATGGACCGGTTCGCGCTGACGATTTCCGAAATATTCACCAAAGTAGATTCCATCCTCAACGCCTTGAACCCCTTCGACAACCGTAAAGCTCAACGGCCCTCGACCGACTCGGAAAGAAAATTCGCAACTTAACAGGGCTCCTTCCGGACAATAGCTATAGAGCCTGGCGCCATAAGAAAAAAAATACAGTCCTTGAAAAAATGCGCCCGTCCCAAAGCCCAAGCGCGCCAGACGAAAAGCCCAGCGAGACATGGCCAGGAGGCGTCGCTTACGTGACTCAGGCACCGAGACCAGTCGCTCAAGCTCGCCATCGACGGTGCGCCGATAGAGCGTATTAGCCTTGCCCAGCACGAGCCGTCCCTTATCATCCAAAAATAAAGGCTTCAGTTTGGGCAGAACAGCTTCCGATTTCATGAGCCCACCCAGAAATAAGGATAACCAGAACGGTTTCTAGCATCGAGAAACTCGATCAATGCCTTGGCCGAAAGCACCTCGACAATAATCCCATCAATAGTTGCGGACTTGAGCAGACCGGTCGCCATAAGGTCCTTGCACAAAGTCCGCTCCCCGAAGTGCAATGCTCCCCAGCGAGGCGCCCGTTCCCGCAACACACGGGTTTCCTCAAAGTCACCATCCTTGATGACAAAATTTTTCTCTACATACCAGTCTTTGACGGGCCATTGTGTGTCTTTTACATCTTCTGCCACATGAATCATGGTGAGGCTGTGGGTCAGATCAGTGCCCAAGCCGATTATCAACGCGTCCTGTTCGACACAACGTTTCCAAGAAGAATTGACACCACAGGCAAGCGGCGAACTGCCCTCTAGGTTTCCATCCATGAGTGTTGTTGCGAGCTGACCGATGGCAACCATGGTATTGATTGGATGGCGGCTTCTTACCGAACTTTCCCGCTTGTGCAACGCGGTGGGCAAAATCCCGGTTTTTATTCGCGATTTCTGCACGTTATAGGTATAGACATTTTCATCGGGCTTAGGCGAAAGATACTCCTCCACCGAGCGAGCGTTGGTGAACAACGGCATCGCGGGCATTGCCAAAGTCCCTTCGGGACCAAGAAGCTGGAGAAAAAAATCAATCACTTCATCTGGCCCGGCCACGCGTCCCTTCAAGGGGGCGAAGGCAGAATGCACCACCAGCAGAGAACCCCGCGTCACACCGCAATCGCCGAGATAACGTTTAAGCGCAGGATAATCGAAAGGCTTGACGTCCTGTTCTTCGACGAGATGTTTCTTCTTGGCACTTTTTTTGACCTTGCCGGCCAGGCGCTGCACGTTCCGCCAATACAAACGTCGAGCGAGCATTTCCACATGTGGCGACAAGGCAAAGACTTTTTTAACCAATCCTGTATTAGCCATGATGCTAGGACCTGTCCTTTAAAAAATGCGTATAAAAATAGTCGTACGATTTCTTGTGCTCGGCACAGATGAAGTCCAATCTCACCTGAGACGTCGAGGCGTGCTCCTTGTCAAAAACCCGCACGCTGGGGACATGCTCGATGCTCAAACCATGCCTGCGCAACTGCTCGGCAACAAACCCTTCCTCGCCAAACAGGAATCGAGGGTAGGCAACGTCTGCGCCCTTGGTAAAGTAACGTCGGGTAAAAATCATGAACGAGCCATGAGCGCCGTACATGCGAGGCTGCGGTTGACTGATGGCCACGGCTCCACGATCACGCTGTTGCGCGCGGGAGCGGGTTTGTTCGCGCATACGCACCAACTTATGATACCAGCGGAATAACACCACGTTAGAGCATACCAAGCGCATGAAGTTGATTTTGCGGGCGGAGGGGCGACTCATCATTTTTGGGTTCAAGTCGCGGCCGTCTTTGTCGGAAAAAATACCTGGCGCAATCAGTCCCGTTTCAGCGCCCACCGAATGGGACAGAAGGACCGTAAAAAAATCCTCGGCTACAACGAGATCAACGTTGCATACGATAACGAAATCATAGTCTTCAACGCCTTGCGATAGACTGGCAAGTGCCTTATTGAACGCAGGAAAATAACCGACATTGTCGTTTTTCAGGTACTTGAACGAATATGAGTACTTCTGGGTAGCCATGTCTATCGTTGGTTGAACCGTCGAATTATCCGCCAGAACGACATCAAGAACGAGACCAGGGAATGCACGAAACGCAAGTTCAGCGGACGCCAAAAAACGTAACGCATCTTCGTGAGCATTGTAGCAAACCGGAACAATACAAACTTTCAATTTAGACCTCGATCAACAAAACCGACTCTCATTAAAACGAACAACAAAAACCACTGCACCAGGAAAACCAGAGGAACAGTCAACCAGCTCAGCGAGCTAATAATGTAAGTCTGATAACTAATCGCCACAAAATATATAAAAAACATAATTCCATAAGCACTATTACGGCAAGTCAGAAGCCGCCAATAGCTTAAATTACAAAAAACACCAACAACAAATGCAAACACAAAACTTCCAAACAAACCAAAATCATTGATAAGACCACGAAAAACTGTAAACAAGTTACCCTTCACGTAATCCCCATAAGTGTAAAACTCATCATATATACCCATGGGAAGACCACGCTCATCCCCTGCCAAATGAAAAAATGACATAAATGTATAAAAACCCATCGTTAAGAAGTCATGCCTATAAGTCATTGATGACTCATTCAAATAACGCTCAGAAAACCAGTCTGAAAACGCCGGCAGATGCACAGAAGAATAAGTTACAAGATAGTACCTAAGACGATTGAGTATTAGCGATGTATCGTCAAGCTCGTAAATCCCTCTAGACAAAAACGAGGCCAGCACTACCGGAAAAACAAGCAACCCGTACATCGATAAAACGCGGAGCCCGGAATAATTTATCAACGTGTAATTTTTATTATATAGCCGAGTTACCAACAACCCGCCAAGAAAAAGAAAAATAGAAAAGAAAAAAAGCCCCTTCGCACTTTGCAAAAACATCACAAGCAGTGCTGGCAAAAATGCCAATACTAAAAATTTTTTCTTGCCCTTTACTGACCCACGGGAACCATATATCAGCCCTCCGAACACCGCAGCATAATAACTACTCTGAAGTCCTAACTGTGAAAACACATTAGATACAATCTCACCCGAATAACGCTTTCCAGCGTAAATACCGCCCACAGCGATAGGGTTACTTATTAACTGATCAATTGAAATCCCCTGCTGCAAGACACCAAGAAAATTCATCAAAACAGCGAAACCCGCCGCCCCATAAAATGCAGCAACCATCAACGGCCGATTGAAGTAGTAGGCCGCATTAGGTTTATTTTCATTACGCGCCAATGCCACACGCCAAGGAAACATATAACCGGACAACGAAAAACTTAGACAGAAAAACAGAATATATACAATCGCCAGTGGATTAACGGGGGCTTCGAAGGCGACCACCAGCGGGAACGCAGTGTAAAAAAACCAAAAAAGTGAAAATATAGATACTGGATTCAACCAGACACTGAACGCTTTCTTTGAACTCCATGCCCCAATCAAAAAAAAGACGGATAGAAAAAAATTAATAAATTTATATATCCAAAAATCATCCATTTTTTTTGTTCCGTTTGTATTTCCATAAAAATGCTACAAGCAATGACATCTCCGCAAAAACAAAAGCGACCGCAGCACCATGAGCATCAAAATAATAGCACGCAGCCATCGAACATAGAAAAGTGGACACGCCTACCGTAAATACCGCTTTCGCGAAATAGGACTGCGCACCGATCAAAGTCAGCCCAACGGCTCCGAACATTGCGTTGGCAACGCCGAAAATAACCGCTGGCGCCATGAACAGAACAAGGACAAGTGCCTCGTTGCTAAACCCTGGCAAATACCCTAAAGCGCGACCTGCGTAGATCGCGAGCATACCGAAGGGCAGCGCAATGAACATGAGATAGATCTGAATGCGGGTGTTTTTCCAGATGACTTCAAAGGCATGCGAATAGGTTTTTTGCTCAACCGGCAACACCGACCAAGTCTTAACGGCCTTGGGTATGAATAGCTGATTGAGCGGACGCGCTAACGCCTGGATACTTTTGATGATTTTTTCCACCACAGCATAGACTGATACCGCAGCATTATTGGAAACGCCAGCCAGAATCAAGACATTCGCACCTCGGAATAGAGCCACGGACACATTGCCAAAGAATAGATGACGCCCCTCACGAAGAAAGCTGAACATTCCGCCAACACTGGCTGACCTCATGCCGCTTACGCCGAAATACCGAAGTAAAAAAATGAACGCTGCGAGGCCGGAAGTCAGAAAGCTACCGGCGAGTATCAATGATGCAGTCAATACGTCTGCAGCATCATCAACAATCAAATAGATTGCCAGCACGGCAGAAAAACGTGAAGCCAATACAAAAGCCGCCAAGAGCGTGTTGCTTTCGATGGCTTGAAAATAGTAATTGCATTGAAGAATCATACCCAGTACAAAACACAACCATGCCAGCATAACCGACAAACTTCCATCCGCCAGGATGTAGTAGGCTATTGCCATTGGTACTGCCGAGACAATAAACAACGCAATACGGGTACCGAGGATATTGAAAAAACATTCCGCTTCGGCAATCAAGCCGCCGTGTTGCCTGGCCTCGACTATAGATTGGACGCCGCTGGTGTCGAAACTGTAAAGACAGACCGTCAATACATAGAATGCCATGGCTTCTGCCACAACAAGTTCAGCAAAAGCATCTTTGCCCAATACAGTGAGCAAAAAAGGAAATACCAACAGCGGAAACAAAGCGTTGGCGCCCTGTATGGCCACCAACGCCAAACCGTTCGTCAGATGTGAGTTAAGACGCACGGTTTAATCCTATGGGCTTTCGGCATCTTACGAGCAGGCGATCACATGCAATGATAATTCGAACCTTCGAGTTGGAATTAGCCGATTTCATACAGAAGCTTCCTTGAAGGAGCCAGGCAAGTGCTTAGGAAAGGGGCAGATTTTAGCATTGTCACCTGTTACCCCTCTCCACGCACTGTTGTCTATCTGAATAAATGCTGTCTTGGCAGGCGAACCGGCCAGTTCACATTCATGCAGACCAGACGCCACGCGTATCAACGACCTTATGAGAAGTCAGGATACTGGATGGAATTGCCTTGAAAGCGTTGTGATCCACCAGAAGGACTATTACATCGGCATCGGTAATTGCCGAGTCGATAGTCACCAACTTGAGCTGACCTGCCAGTTGCTTCGGCAACGCCTCGATATTGGGTTCTACCGCAACCACCGGACCTGGGTGAATGGCAAGAATATTCTGCGTAATAGCAACCGCAGGGCTCTCGCGCAAGTCATCAATATCAGGTTTGAACGCTAAGCCCAGACAGGCAATTTTCACGTCGAGGGCCGTCTTGTGTGGGTTTGCCTGAAGAAACTCGGCAACCGCCAGCTTGGTCTTTTCCAAAACCCATTCGGGCTTGCTGTCGTTGACCTCGCGTGCGGTCCGAATCAAACGAGCAATGTCGGGTGTCTTGCTGACGATAAACCAAGGATCAACGGCGATGCAGTGCCCGCCGACGCCGGGGCCAGGCTGAAGAATATTGACCCGCGGATGGCGATTAGCCAGACGAATCAATTCCCAGACATTAATGTCCAGCTGGTCGCATATCATGGACAGCTCGTTGGCAAACGCAATATTGGTATCGCGAAAGCTGTTTTCGGTCAGTTTGCACATCTCCGCCGTTCGGGCGTTGGTGATGACACACTCGCCCTCAACGAATGTTTGATAGAGCGACGCTGCTGCCTGAGAGCACTTTGGAGTCATGCCACCAATCACCCGGTCATTCTGCACCAGCTCACGTAGAACGTGACCAGGCAGTACGCGTTCGGGGCAATGGGCGATACGAATATCGGACTCTTCACCGCAGTCTTGTGGGAAGCTCAAATCAGGCCGTTCAAGCGCCAGCCATGCCGACATCTGCTCAGTCGCGCCCACAGGCGAGGTGGATTCGAGAATTACCAGGTCGCCTTTTTTCAGTACCGGCGCGATGGCCTTGCTTGCAGACTCAATGTACCCGAGGTCTGGCGTGTGGTCATTATTAAAGGGCGTAGGAACAGCGATCAGAAATGCATCTGCAGGCTCTGGTATCGTCGTAGCACGAAGATAACCACTAGTCACCGCAGCGTGTACCACCATGTCAAGATCGGGTTCGACAATGTGGATATTGCCTTTATTAATGACCGCGACCGTATCCGAATTGACGTCCACGCCAATGACCTGCTTCCTGCGCGAAGCGAATACGGCAGCAGTAGGAAGCCCAATATAGCCGAGGCCGACGACTGAGATAGTTTGATACGACATGATGGTCCTTAGAGCGACTTGAACTAAGCTAACAGGGCACGTTCGGCAGGTATAGTCTTATGGAGACGCTGCGGCACCCGAATGACGAAAGACTCCCTTATTTATGTAAGGTGAGCAACGCCTCTAGGATACGCTGGCATGCATCACCCTCTCCGTAAGGATTATGGGCGTAACTCATGCTGGCGTAGGCGTCGGGATCTTCCAGGAGCCGCTGAACCTCTTCGACAAGACGAACCGTTTGAGTACCCACCAACCTTACCGTTCCAGCGGCGACAGCTTCGGGCCGCTCAGTAGTGTCTCGCATGACAAGCACTGGCTTACCCAAGGAGGGAGCTTCCTCTTGGATACCTCCTGAATCTGTCAGTATGATATATGAACGGCTCATCATATAAACAAAAGGTAGGTATTCTAACGGCTCGATCAGATGAACGTTATTCAATCCCGCCAATAGCCTATTAACGGGTTCGCGCACGTTTGGATTGAGATGCACGGGGTAAACGATGTCTACGTTCGGATGAGTTAGGGCAATTTCAGTCAGTGCCTGGCAGATCCGCTCAAAGCCATCACCAAAATTCTCGCGTCGATGGCCTGTAACCAAAATCATCCTGCGTTCAGGATCAAGAAGCGCAGCTGGAGCCGCGGCGGTTGCCCTAAGACTCTCGTTCTGGTCAATACGGTTCACAACGTCCAGCAACGCGTCTATAACCGTATTACCAGTTACCACGATCTTGTCGGAGCTAATACCTTCGCGCAGTAAGTTTTCTTTAGAGGTTACCGTAGGTGCAAAATGTATATTGGCCAAAGCACCGGTTAATTTGCGATTACCTTCCTCAGGCCATGGCGAATAAAGATTACCGGTGCGCAAACCAGCCTCAACGTGAGCCACGGATATCTGCTGATAGTATGCGGCAAGGCTGGCGGCAAATGTGGTAGCGGTGTCGCCATGAACTAGAACGACGTCAGGCCGGAAGTCTTCTAGTATGGCTTTCATCCCTAACAGAATTGAAGTGGTAATATCTGTCAGATCCTGACCGGCCTTCATGATATTCAGGTCATAGTCGGGCTCAATGGAAAATAGACCCAAGACCTGATCTAGCATTTCACGATGCTGGCCCGTAACACAAACCTTGGCCTCGAAGCGCACATCTGCCGCGAGAGCAATCGCGAGGGGAGCCATCTTGATCGCCTCTGGACGAGTGCCAAAAATACACAATGTCTTCACATCAAAAACTCCAAATTTAGTATCCCTGGCATATCTCGATTGGCCGCTCTTGCAGCAAGCAAGGCGTCAAGCCTCAATTTTAAAAGGTTGCCTTGCCAAATCCAATCTGACGTCACCATACCAGATACAGCCTTGCGGCTGAAGGACGCTATGCAACCAAGCGATCCTTTACAAGTACTTATCAGCTCCCTAGCCGCTATTGAAAAAGACCAAAAACCTGTTATCGCCGATTCCCACCGACAACAGGTCAAATTTCAAGAATCGCTCATAGACAGATGAGCCGAACTCACCCGATACCTTTCGCTTTAAGTGAATCACGCGTCCAAATATCTCGAGCCAACCCAGCAAACCCACCTAATATTAAACCCGCCGCCAGTCCTAAAAATATAATAAGCAATTTTTTAGGCTTAACTGGATCCCCCGGCACCTCAACACTACCATCCTGCCGATAAACCGAAATAAGCTCAGGATCAACATTCAACTTACGATAAAAGTTATACCGCATCTGCAACGTCCGCAGATCTTCTATAAACGCGTCATCTGAGGTTCTGGACCCCAACGTTTTGATCTCAGCAGCCAAAGCTTTGCTACCACGCTGATAATCCATCTTGCTACCGGTATCAACGGTAATATCCACCGCAGCAGAAGAGTTAACAGTCGGCGTAGTCAATCCAATCGCCTCGGCAATTTTCAACGCTTCCCGCAATTGCTGAATCCTGTCCTCACGTATCCGCTGAGCAGTCTCGCGCAAGCTGACAATACGCTGCTCCAGATTGCGCGCTCTCACCGAAGCTTCAGTCGTCACGTTCTTGACGAGCTCTGCCTCGGCAGCCTCACTGGCGCGGGCTACGTAAGCCTTGGCCCACTCGGTAGCCTTCACCGGGTCGCCGATTTGCACAGTGACGGAGAAACGATCTGGCGTATCCTTCCCAGGCCCTTTGACGACCAGCTGTCGAGAGAACCGCTCATACAAACGATCAAGAGCCCCCTCTCGTTGCGACTCATCAAGCGAAGGAAGATAAACCTCATTAAAAAAAGTCTGACGAAGCGACTCACCCTGCAAGTTACGAGCAAAAACATCGTAAACATGCTTGATGGTATAAGTTTCCAGCTCCGTACTTTTCCCACGCCCATAGTTCAACTCAGCGATCTCATTCTGAGTCGGCGGCATGATAAAAAGCTTTGCTTCATAGACAGGTTTGCTGAGGAACGCGTAAGCAGCAGCGCCAGCAGTGACCAGAAGAGTAATGGCGAGGATCAGCCATTTTTGAGCCCAAAGCCCGCGAGCGAGGGCGATCAGGTCGATTTCATCGTCGTCGCGCGTTGCAATACGATTATCTTGCATGGATAGCCTCGCTCCCTTTTTTTAGCTTTGCGCTTGCAGACACACGGGTCGCATTAAAAGGTAAGGCGGGCAAGTCCCCGACGGACACAGCGGTCTTTTTATTAAACTTAAACAAATGCAACATACCCAAAGTCAGAAATTTGCGGCAGTGATCCTTACTACGAGACTACTGGGCTCACACATCCATTTATTTCAGCCGCCGACCTCTCCCGGCGATCCACGCCAATAAGGGGCCAATCATCATTCCAGAGAGGAGCGCGAGCAACACAAAAACCGAAACAGGAAGTTGCGGCGCCGACCATCCCAGGAACAACAGCGCGACAGGCTGATTGTTTTCAAGCACGAACAGTACGATAGCCGAAGCCACGAGCACCGCAAGTACGACAAGCGCAAGGCGCTTAAAGTTCCGCATGGAGACCTCTTTTTTTGGGGTCGATTCAGACCTCGTCACCCTCTTCCTCGTTCACCCGGTCTCGGAGCTCCTTGCCCGGCTTGAAATGAGGTACGAATTTTCCATCGAGGCTGACAGATTGACCTGTTTTTGGGTTGCGACCCACACGTGGGGCGCGGTAGTGCAGGGAGAAACTGCCGAACCCGCGGATTTCGATACGATCTCCGGTCGCCAGGCATTGGGACATTTGTTCAAGCATGGTCTTGATGGCCAGCTCTACATCCTTGGATGAGAGCAGCCCTTGATGGGTGACAATTCGTTCGATCAACTCCGACTTCGTCATGTTTTTCCCTTCTTTTTCAAGCAGCTAGGAAAATCGCTTCAAAGGTTTTAGCATGCCCGGAGGATTTTGAACAGCCCAACTCTTGACATATCTTCAGCGCCCCCTGATCGCCCCTTTTTGGCGCAGACTGAAAATATTTTCCAGGTTAGCGGCACATGACCAGCATGGTGCGAGTCAGGTAACCCGCCGGATTGAAGCCAAAGGGGTATTGATCCTGGTCCTTTGCATCATCGGATCGAGTGATCACCTTGTAGCCTGCCCCCTTGCACTCCTTGGCTGCGCGCTTATGGCACTTCTCCCAGCCGGAGCCCAGCCCTGAGCAATCGATCTCGATACCGCTGACACCTCGCACGGCGTGGATCTTGGCGCTCGTGGCGCAGCCTGCCAGCAGCAGAACAACCAACATCAGAACGAGCTTATTCATTCAGATCCTTCGTTAGAGGGACGCATCCCTGTCCCGAATTTTTCCAGCTGTGTCATAGAAGAGACACCCATGCTGGCCGTTTGGTTTCGCAACGCTTCGAGAGGAACGCCTGGGGCAACCCTGCATTGCCTTGGCAAACCAGAAATCGCAGGCACAAAAAAGGGCGACCGAAGTCGCCCTTTTTTTATGGTCTGACAGAACTCAGTTCTGTTTTTCCATCTGTGCACGCAGCAGGTCGCCCAGAGTGGTAGGACCAGCAGCAATGTCAGTAGCTGGCTTGTCGCGCAGGCTCTGGATTGCTTCTTTCTCTTCAGCGTCGTCTTTCGACTTGATGGAGAGCTGGATTACGCGGCTCTTGCGGTCAACGCTGATGATCTTGGCTTCTACTTCTTCGCCTTCCTTCAGGACGTTGCGCGCGTCTTCAACGCGGTCACGGCTGATTTCGGAGGCTTTCAGAGTCGCTTCGATATCGTCGGCCAGGGTGATGATGGCGCCTTTGGCGTCAACTTCTTTCACGATGCCCTTAACGATTGCGCCTTTGTCGTTCTCTTGAACGTACTCGGAGAACGGATCGCTTTCCAGTTGCTTGATACCCAGGGAGATGCGCTCGCGCTCTGGGTCAACCGACAGGATAACGGTGTCCAGCTCGTCGCCCTTCTTGAAACGGCGTACGGCTTCTTCGCCCACTTCGTTCCAGGAGATGTCGGACAGGTGAACCAGGCCGTCGATGCCGCCGTCCAGACCAATGAAGATACCGAAATCGGTGATCGACTTGATGGTGCCGGAGATTTTATCGCCCTTGTTGAACTGGCCAGAGAAGTCTTCCCATGGGTTGGACTTGCACTGCTTGATGCCGAGGGAGATACGACGACGCTCTTCGTCGATGTCCAGAACCATGACTTCCACTTCGTCGCCGACTTGTACGACTTTCGAAGGGTGGATGTTCTTGTTGGTCCAGTCCATTTCGGAAACGTGTACCAGGCCTTCAACGCCTTCTTCCAGCTCAGCGAAGCAGCCGTAGTCGGTGAGGTTGGTAACACGGGCGGTGACGCGGGTGCCTTCTGGGTAACGGGCTTTGATAGCGACCCATGGATCTTCACCCAGCTGCTTGAGGCCCAGGGAAACACGATTGCGCTCGCGATCGTACTTCAGAACCTTGACATCGATCTCGTCGCCAACGTTGACGATTTCCGAAGGATGCTTGATACGCTTCCAGGCCATGTCGGTGATGTGCAGCAGGCCATCGACGCCACCCAGATCGACGAATGCGCCGTAATCGGTGAGATTTTTGACGATACCCTTGACCTGCTGGCCTTCCTGCAGCGATTCCAGCAGAGCTTCACGCTCGGCGGAGTTCTCGGCTTCCAGGACACTGCGACGGGAAACGACAACGTTGTTGCGCTTCTGGTCCAGCTTGATGACCTTGAATTCCAGCTCTTTGCCTTCCAGGTGCGTGGTGTCGCGCACTGGACGAACGTCAACCAGGGAACCTGGCAGGAACGCACGGATGCCGTTAACGTCGACAGTGAAGCCGCCTTTAACCTTACCGTTGATAACGCCCTTGACCACTTCCTCAGCTGCGAAGGCCGCTTCCAGAACGATCCAGCATTCAGCACGCTTGGCTTTTTCACGGGACAGTTTGGTTTCACCGAAGCCATCTTCAACCGAATCCAACGCCACGTGAACTTCGTCACCAACGTTGATATTCAGTTCGCCAGCGTCGTTGTAGAACTGCTCAAGCGGGATCAGCGCTTCAGACTTCAGACCAGCGTGAACGGTTACCCAGCGAGCCTGGTAATCGATATCAACGATAACGCCGGTGATGATGGAGCCTGCCTGAAGGTTCAGGGTTTTCAAGCTTTCTTCAAAGAGTTCCGCAAAGCTTTCGCTCATTTTAATTCCTGTTGATTAGGGCGAAGTAAACGCCCATCTCCACACCCCAGACGATGTGGGTTAGTTTCATATATAAGAAGCACCGCAGGACTATGACTGGTCCCCTGCGGAGCTTCCTGGTCACCCGGCGATATCGCGAAGCGCGATTTCACTCATGATGCGTTGCAACACCTGATCGATGGACAACTCCGTGGAATCCAGCTGTATCGCATCGGCCGCCGGCTTTAGCGGGGCCACTGCGCGCTGGGTATCACGCTCGTCGCGTGCACGGATCTCATCTAGCAGACTCGACAGACTAACATCCTCGCCTTTACCCTTCAACTGCAAATATCGGCGGCGAGCCCGCTCCTCCGCGCTGGCGGTCAGGAAAATCTTCAGCGGCGCATCGGTGAACACCACCGTGCCCATGTCCCGGCCGTCCGCCACCAGCCCAGGCGGCTCCTGGAAAGCCCGCTGGCGTTGCAGCAACGCTTCGCGCACCGCCGGCAGCGCGGCGACCTGGGAAGCCCCGGCGCCAACGCTTTCGGTGCGGATGACATCACTGACTTCATCACCTTCGAGGATGATCCGCTGCAACTGGCCATCGGTGGCCGCGATGAACTGCACGTCCAGATGGGCGGCAAGGGCCTTGAGCAGCTCTTCGTTGGTCAGATCGACGCCATGGTTGGCCGCGGCGAAGGCCAGCAAGCGATACAGGGCACCGGAATCGAGCAGATTCCAGCCCAGTTGCTTGGCCAGCATGCCGGCGATGGTGCCCTTGCCCGATCCGCTTGGGCCATCGATGGTGATGACCGGTGCCTTGATGTTCACGACTGTGCCTCTTGTGCTACTCGAATACCGACCTGCGCGCACAACGCCAGGAAGTTCGGGAACGACGTGGCGACGTTGGCGCAATCATGGATGCGGATCGGCGCGCTGGCGCGCAGGGACGCAACACTGAAGGCCATGGCGATACGGTGATCACCGTGCCCATGGACCTCGCCGCCACCAATCTGGCCGCCGTCGATGATAATGCCATCCGGGGTCGGCTCACATTTGACGCCGAGCGCGAGCAGGCCGTCCGCCATCACCTGGATGCGATCCGATTCCTTGACCCGCAGCTCTTCGGCGCCAGTGAGCACAGTGCGGCCTTCCGCGCAGGCGGCCGCCACGAACAGCACCGGGAACTCGTCAATCGCCAGGGGAACCAGCGCTTCCGGAATCTCGATGCCCTTGAGTTTAGCCGCTCGTACGCGCAAGTCCGCAACCGGTTCGCCGCCCACTTCACGCTGGTTCTCCAGGGTAATGTCGGCGCCCATGAGGCGCAGGATGTCGATCACGCCGGTACGGGTCGGGTTGATGCCGACATGCTCCAGCACCAGGTCGGAGCCTTCGGCGATCGAGGCCGCCACCAGGAAGAACGCCGACGAAGAGATATCGCCAGGCACTTCGATGTGGGTCGCGGTCAGTTTGTTGCCGGATTCAACAGACGCCGTGGCGCCGTCGACCGTGACCGGGTAGCCGAAGCCACGCAGCATGCGTTCGGTGTGGTCGCGGGTCGGAGCCGGCTCGGTGACCGTCGTCTTGCCTTCGGCGTAGAGGCCCGCCAGCAGCAGGCAGGATTTCACCTGGGCACTGGCCATCGGCATGGTGTAGGTCAGGCCCTTGAGCTTGTTGCCACCACGAATGGTCATGGGTGGACGGCCCTCGGCAGCGGTCTCGATCACCGCGCCCATTTCCCGCAACGGGTTGGCAACACGGTTCATCGGGCGCTTGGACAGCGAGGCATCGCCGGTCAGGGTGCTGTCGAAGTCCTGGGCGGCCAGCAGGCCGGACAACAGGCGCATCGAGGTGCCGGAGTTGCCCAGGTAGATCGGGCCCGGCGCAGGCTTGAGGCCGTGCAGGCCGACACCATGAATCGTCACGCGGCCGTGGTGCGGACCTTCGATGACCACGCCCATGTCGCGAAACGCTTGCAGCGTCGCCAGAGCGTCTTCGCCCTCGAGGAAACCTTCCACCTCGGTCACGCCCTCGGCCAGCGAGCCGAGCATGATCGAACGGTGGGAAATCGATTTATCGCCCGGTACACGAATCCGCCCACTGAGGGAGCCACCAGGTTGTGCCAGGAAAATCAGATCGTTGGAGTTCATAGCGTCCACATAGGCCCGACGGGCCAGGATTTTACTGAAATGCTCGCGGGCCACCCTGGCACGTGTGAAAACGCCCAGCAATTGGTGCCCGTCCCCTGCATCGACCGCGTCGCGCAAGGCGTCGAGGTCGCTGCGAAATGTATCGAGTGTGCGTAGGACAGCTTCACGGTTGGCGAGGAAGATGTCATGCCACATGACCGGGTCGCTACCCGCGATTCTCGTGAAATCGCGGAAACCGCCGGCAGCGTAACGGAAGATCTCAAGATTTTCATTGCGTTTGGCCAATGAATCCACCAGACCGAACGCCAGCAGATGCGGCAAATGGCTGGTGGCGGCCAATACTTCGTCGTGTCGCTGGACCTGCATGTGCTCGACATCGGCACCCAACTCGCGCCACAGGCGATCCACCACCGCCAGCGCCGCCGGGTCCGTCTGATCCAACGGCGTCAGGATGACCTTGTGCCGACGGAACAGCTCGGCATTGGAAGCCTCCACCCCGCTCTGTTCGGAGCCGGCGATCGGGTGACCGGGCACGAAACGCGCCGGCACGCCGCCAAACGCCTCGGTCGCCGCCCGCACAACATTGCCCTTGGCACTGCCGACGTCGGTGAGAATCGCTTGCCCGAGCTCCATGCCGGCCAATCGGGCCAGCAGTTTCTCCATGGCCAGGATCGGCACCGCCAGCTGGATCACATCCGCGCCCTGGCAAGCGACCTGCAAATCGTCTTCACAGCGGTCCACCACGCCCAGCTCTACCGCTAGCTTGCGTGAATGCGGGTCAAGATCGACGCCCACGACTTCCTGGCACAGCCCGCTTTCACGCAGGCCCTTGGCGAACGAACCGCCAATCAACCCCAGGCCGACCACCACCAGGCGACCGATCATAGGTGTCGCAGGTTGCAGCAAGGTGACATCAACCACGAGCCAGGACCTTGCTCAGCGCCTCCAGGAAACGGCTGTTTTCCGCCGGCAGGCCAACGGTGACCCGCAGGTGATTCGGCATGCCGTAGTTGGCCACCGGACGCACGATCACGCCTTCGCGCAGCAAGCCTTGATAGACCGGCGCCGCGACGCGTCCAACGTCCACACAAATGAAGTTGCCCTTGGAAGGAATCCAGCCCAGACCCAACTCACGCAAGCCCGCTTCCAGTTGCTGCATGCCAGCTTCGTTCAAGCGACGGCTTTGCGCCAGGTAGGCTTCGTCCTGCAATGCGGCGCAAGCGGCAGCCAGGGCGAAGCTGTTGACGTTGAATGGTTGGCGCACGCGGTTCAGCACATCGGCCACCACCGCAGTGGACAAGCCGTAGCCAACCCGAAGCGACGCCAGGCCATAAGCCTTGGAGAAGGTGCGCGACACCAGCAGGTTCGGGTAGGCGGCGAGGAAATCCAACCCATCGGGCAAGTCACTGCCTTCGGCGTATTCGATGTAGGCCTCGTCCAGCACCACCAGGACGTGCTCGGGCACGTCCTGCAGGAAGTCGTCCAAGGCTTGGGCGTCGAACCAGGTGCCGGTCGGGTTGTTCGGGTTGGCGATGAAGACTACGCGGGTATTGGCGTCGATGGCGGCGAGCATGGCGGGCAGGTCGTGCCCCCAAGCCTTGGCTGGAACGACACGGGCATCGGCACCGACGGCCTGGGTGGCAATCGGGTAGACCGCGAACGCATGTTCACTGAACACGGCATTGAGGCCCGGCGCCAGGTACGCGCGGGCGACCAGCTCGAGAATGTCGTTGGAGCCGTTACCCAGGGTCACCTGGTTCAGCTCGACGCCGCAGCGCTCGGCCAGCAGGCTTTTCAAGGCGAAGCCGTTGCCATCGGGGTAGCGCGTCAGCTCGGCCAGTTCGTCGCGAATTGCCGCGAGTGCCTTGGGGCTCGCGCCCAGCGGATTTTCGTTGCTCGCCAACTTGACGATGCTGGCCGGGTCAAGATTCAGCTCGCGGGCCAGTTCGTCCACAGGCTTGCCTGGAACGTAGGGCGAAAGTTGTTGAACGCCTGGCTGGGCCAGGGCGAGGAAGTTGCCACTCATTTGCTATCCGCCCTTAAAGAACTGCCTTGGGGTAGGAACCCAGCACCTTGAGTGCCACTGCTTCCTGACTGATTTTCTCCAGCACACCTTTCACCAGCGGATCGCGGTGGTGGCCGACGAAATCGATGAAGAACACGTAGGTCCATTTACCACTGCGCGAAGGGCGAGTCTCGATCCGCGTCAGATCGATGCCGTTGTCATGGAACGGCACCAACAGCTCATGAAGTGCCCCCGGCTTGTTGCTCATGGAGACAATGATCGAGGTCTTGTCGTCGCCGGTCGGCGGAACTTCCTGGTTACCGATCATCAGGAACCGGGTGGAGTTGTCCGGACGGTCCTCGATTTTCTCGGCCAGGCGCGTCAGCTCGTAAAGGCCTGCCGCCATGTCGCCGGCGATCGCCGCCGAGTTCCACTCACCCTTGACCCGCTTGGCCGCCTCGGCATTGCTCGATACCGCCACGCGCTCGACGTTCGGGTAATGGGCGTCCAGCCACTTGCGGCACTGGGCCAGGGACTGTGCGTGGGAGTAGATCCGGCTGATGCTGTCGGTCTTGGTGTTCTCACCCACCAGCAGGTGATGGTGAATGCGCAGCTCGACTTCGCCGCAGATCACCATGTCGTGCTCAAGGAAGCTGTCCAGGGTGTGGTTGACCGCACCTTCGGTGGAGTTCTCCACCGGCACCACGCCGAAATTCACGGCACCGGCCGCCACTTCGCGGAAGACTTCGTCGATGGCCGCCATCGGCCTGCTGATCACGGCGTGACCGAAATGCTTCATGGCCGCTGCCTGGGTGAAGGTGCCCTCCGGGCCCAGGTAAGCGACTTTCAGCGGCTGTTCGAGAGCCAGGCACGAGGACATGATTTCGCGGAACAAGCGCGCCATCTCTTCGTTGCCCAACGGCCCCTTGTTGCGCTCCATGACACGCTTGAGCACTTGGGCTTCGCGCTCCGGCCGGTAGAACACCGGCACTTCGCCTTCGGCCAGGGACGCCATTTTTACACGGGCAACTTCCTGGGCACAGCGTGCGCGCTCGCTGATCAACTCCAGGACTTTCTCATCCAGGGCATCGATGCGCAGGCGCAGCGCCTTGAGTTCTTGCTCAGACATCAGCCGTGTTCCTTCTCGAACTCCGCCATGTAGGCAATCAGCGCGTTGACTGCGTTGATGTCCACGGCGTTGTAGATGGAGGCGCGCATGCCGCCGACCGAGCGGTGGCCCTTGAGGTTCAGCAGGCCACGCTCGTCGGCGCCGGCCAGGAACGGCTTGTCGAGACGATCATCCGCCAGGCGGAACGGCACGTTCATCCAGGAGCGATCAGACTTGTTGATCGGGTTGCTGTAGAGGCCGCTGGCATCGATGAAGTCATACAGCGTGCGCTGCTTCACTTCGTTGAGCTTGCCGATAGCCTCGACACCGCCCTGCTCTTTCAGCCACTCGAAGACCAGGCCTGACAGGTACCAGGCCAGGGTCGGCGGGGTGTTGTACATCGAGCCGTTGTCCGCCGCGACCTTGTAGTTGAGCATGGTCGGGCACAGAGAGCGGGCGCGACCGAGCAGGTCTTCGCGGATGATCGCGACCAGAATGCCGCTCGGGCCGATGTTCTTCTGGGCGCCGGCGTAAATCATGCCGAAACGGGAGATGTCCACTGGACGCGAAAGGATGTCGGAGGACATGTCGGCCACCAGCGGCACGTCACCGGTTTCCGGGACCCAGTTGAATTCCAGGCCACCAATGGTTTCGTTCGGCGCGTAGTGGACGTACGCCGCGTCCTTGGACAGCTTCCACTCGTTCTGGCCGGGTATCGCGAAATAGTCGTAGGGCTTGGCGGTGGCCGCCACGTTGACGTGACCGTAGCGCGACGCTTCTTCGATGGCCTTCTGCGACCAGATACCGGTGTCGATGTAGTCAGCCGAGCCGTTTTCCGGCAGCAGGTTCAGCGCAATCTGGGCGAACTGCTGGCTGGCGCCGCCCTGCAGGAACAGCACTTTATAGTTGGACGGGATGTTCAGCAGATCACGCAGGTCCTGCTCGGCCTTGGTGGCGATGGACACGAATTCATCGCTGCGATGGCTCATCTCCATGACCGACAGGCCCTTGCCATGCCAGTCGAGAAGTTCGCCCTGGGCACGCTTCAGGACCGCTTCGGGAAGCGCCGCCGGGCCGGCACAGAAGTTATAGGCTCTCTTGCTCACATCCAATCTCGCTCTGATCTGGTGGTCACATAAATCTTTTGGTCCGCACACCGCCGTTACAGGGCTACCGCTTAGTCAAGACATGGCTGAATCAGTGGCAAGGGAGCTTGCTCCCGCTTGAATGCGAAGCGCTCACAAAAAATAGGGGCCGCTGCGCACTGGAGCGCCAGCCGGCCCAGCGGGAGCAAGCTCCCTCACCACAATGAATCAAACAAGCCTCAAGAGAGGGGCAGTCCCCATAGGGATTGCGCAGTGTCGCAAATTTTCAAACGGAACAAACAACAAGGGGGCGAATTTTCATCCGCCCCCTGCGTGCTCGCTTAGTCCTGCGGCTCTTCTTCGTCTGCGGCAGCATCGAGCGGTTGGTCGCCGACGACGTCGTCAATATCGGCACCGAGGGCGCCATCGAACGCCACGCCGTCCTCGCCTTCCAGCTCTTCGCCTTCGACTTCCGAAGGCTCCTGGACGCGCTCAAGGCCGACCAGTTTTTCGTCTTTGGCCAGCTTGATCAGCGTCACGCCCTGGGTGTTACGACCCAGGCTGGAGACTTCGTCGACCCGCGTACGCACCAACGTGCCTTGGTCGGAAATCAGCATGATCTCCTCGCCGTCGAGCACCTGGACCGCGCCAACCAGGCGACCGTTACGCTCGTTGCTGACCATGGCGATCACGCCCTGGCCGCCACGCTTGTACTCGGGGAACTCGCTGATGGCGGTACGCTTGCCGTAGCCACGCTCGGATGCGGTGAGGATCTGGCTGCCTTCTTCGGGGATCAGCATGGAAATCAGCTTTTGCCCTTCCGGCAGACGCATGCCGCGCACACCACGGGCGGTACGGCCCATGGCGCGGACATCGGATTCCTTGAAGCGCGTGACCTTGCCGCCGTCGGAGAACAGCATGACTTCGCGTTCGCCGTCGGTGATGGCGGCGGAAATCAGCACGTCGCCCTCGTCCAGCTCCAGGGCGATCAGGCCGACGCTGCGCTGGCGGCTGAAGGATTCCAGCGGGGTCTTCTTCACGGTGCCATTGGCGGTTGCCATGAAGATGTAGTGACCTTCGGTGTATTCCTCCACCGGCAGCATGGTGGTGATGTATTCACCGTCGTCCAGCGGCAACAGGTTGACCAGCGGACGACCACGGGCAGCGCGGGATGCTTCGGGAATTTCGTAGGTCTTGAGCCAGTACACCTTGCCCTTGCTGGAGAACAGCAGCAGCGTAGTGTGGCTGTTGGCGACCAGCAGGTGTGCGATGTAGTCCTCGTCCTTGACGCCGGTAGCAGATTTGCCTTTGCCGCCACGACGCTGGGCCTGGTAGGCGGCCAACGGTTGGGTCTTGGCATAGCCTCCGTGGGAAATGGTCACCACGCGCTCTTCTTCCGGGATCATGTCCCCCAGGGTCAGGTCCAGGCGCGCATCGAGGATTTCGGTGCGGCGCACGTCGCCGTATTCGGCGCGGATCACTTCCAGTTCTTCGCGGATCACTTCCATCAGGCGCGTGGCGCTGTTGAGGATGCGGATCAGCTCGCCGATCTGGTTGAGGATTTCCTGGTATTCGGCCAGCAGCTTCTCGTGCTCCAGACCGGTCAGGCGGTGCAGGCGCAGTTCCAGGATGGCTTGCGCCTGCTCCGGGGACAGGAAGTACTTGCCTTCGCGCAGGCCGTATTGCGGATCTAGGTTTTCCGGACGGCACGAATCGGCACCGGCGCGTTCGACCATCGCCACTACAGCACTGGATTCCCAAGGGGTGCTGACCAGCGCTTCCTTGGCTTCCGACGGCGTTGGCGAGGCCTTGATCAAGGCGATCACCGGGTCGATGTTCGACAGGGCAACGGCCTGGCCTTCGAGGATATGGCCGCGCTCGCGCGCCTTGCGCAGCTCGAACACGGTACGGCGGGTAACCACTTCGCGGCGGTGACGGACGAAGGCTTCCAGCAGGTCCTTGAGGTTCAGGATCCGCGGTCGGCCGTCGATCAACGCGACGATGTTGATGCCGAACACGCTTTGCAGCTGGGTCTGGGCGTATAGGTTGTTGAGGATCACCTCGGGCACTTCGCCACGGCGCAGCTCGATCACGACGCGCATGCCGTCCTTGTCGGACTCGTCACGCAGTTCGGTGATGCCTTCGAGTTTCTTCTCTTTCACCAGCTCGGCGATCTTCTCGATCAGGCGAGCCTTGTTCAGTTGGTACGGCAGTTCGGTGATGACGATCTGCTGGCGACCGCCGACCTTGTCGATGTCCTCGACGGTGGAACGGGCGCGCATGTAGATGCGGCCACGACCGGTGCGATAGGCCTCGATGATGCCGGCGCGACCGTTGATGATCGCGGCGGTCGGGAAATCCGGGCCGGGGATGTACTGCATCAGCTCATCGACGGACAGTTCCGGGTTGTCGATGAGGGCCAGGCAACCGTCGATGACTTCGCCGAGGTTGTGCGGCGGGATGTTGGTCGCCATGCCCACGGCGATACCGCTGGAGCCGTTGACGAGCAGGTTCGGGATACGGGTCGGCATGACCGCCGGGATCATCTCGGTGCCGTCGTAGTTCGGCACCCAGTCCACGGTTTCCTTGTGCAGGTCGGCCAGCAGCTCGTGGGCCAGCTTGGTCATGCGCACTTCGGTGTATCGCATGGCCGCGGCGTTGTCGCCGTCCACCGAACCGAAGTTGCCCTGGCCATCCACCAGCAGGTAGCGCAGGGAGAACGGCTGCGCCATCCGCACGATGGTGTCGTACACGGCAGTGTCGCCGTGGGGGTGATACTTACCGATCACGTCGCCGACGACACGGGCGGATTTCTTGTACGGCTTGTTGAAGTCGTTGCCCAGCTCGCTCATCGCGAACAGCACGCGCCGGTGCACGGGCTTCAAGCCATCGCGCGCATCCGGCAGCGCCCGCCCGACGATCACGCTCATTGCGTAGTCGAGGTAGGACTGTTTCAGCTCGTCTTCGATATTGACCGGGAGGATTTCTTTGGCCAGTTCGCCCATGAGAAGCCTGATTCCTTTTTCTGGTGAAACCTCGTCACGTCCAGATGGGACGAACGAAGCTCGCCGCTGCAGGACAAATGCCGAGCAGCGACTTACGACAAATCAACGAGTTATGCCATGGATCTGCGCAGTAAAGGCCACCTCGCGAGGCAGCCTTGGAAACCGCCGGATGTTATCACAAGAGCCGCCACGCACCTATCCCCCAGATGCGCATGGTGCGTAGTTAGTTGACCGATGACAGGCTGAAAAGGGACGAGAGAAGCTCAGAGGCGCTGGGAATGGCGATTGGTGGCCGGATTTGGCTGTTTTTTCAGGCTTTGCCGGCCCCATCGCGAGCAGGCTCGCTCCCACAGGGCAACGTACGCCATCCAATGTGGGAGCGAGCCTGCTCGCGATGGGGCCAGCTCAGGCGCCGAAGCCCTTAGTGCAACCGCTTGCGACACATCAGTTGGGCCATCTTCGCCGCATCTGGCCGCTCAACAATGCCTTTCTCCGTCACGATAGCGTCGATCAGGTCTGCCGGGGTCACGTCGAAAACCGGATTGAAGGCGTCGGCATCGGCCCCGACCCGATTGCCGCCAACTTCCAGCAATTCGCGGCCGTCACGCTCTTCGATGGGAATGTCTTCACCGCTGGCCAGGTTCATGTCGATGGTCGAGCTCGGCGCCACCACCATGAAGCGCACACCGTGGTGCATGGCGCAGACTGCCAATTGATAGGTGCCGATCTTGTTCGCCACGTCGCCATTGGCGGTGATGCGGTCGGCGCCGACGATCACCCAGGTCACACCTTTGGTCTTCATGATGTGGGCGGCAGCGGAGTCGGCGTTGAGGGTCACCGGAATGCCTTCGTTCGCCAGTTCCCACGCGGTCAACCGCGAACCCTGAAGCCATGGGCGGGTTTCGTCGGCGTAGACCCGCTCGACCATGCCTTCAAGGAATGCACCGCGAATCACCCCGAGCGCGGTACCGAAGCCGCCGGTGGCAAGGGCGCCGGTGTTGCAGTGGGTCAGGATGGCCTGGGCGTTGCCCTGATGCTTGCGAATCAGGTCGACGCCGAGCTGGGCCATGGTCAGGTTGGCCTCCCGATCGCTTTCGTGGATCGCCATGGCTTCGGCCTCCAGGGCCGCCAGTGGATCGGCATGCTCTTTGAGGCGCGCCAAGCGGTCGCGCATGCGGTCAAGCGCCCAGAACAGATTGACCGCCGTCGGCCGGGAATCGGCCAGCAAGGCGAAATCCGCTTCCAGCGCATCTTGCCAGTCACCGCCCTCGGCCAACCGCGCCCGCGCCGCCAGCACCACGCCATAGGCGGCACTGATGCCGATGGCCGGCGCGCCGCGCACTACCATCGAACGGATGGCCTCGGCCACGCCGGCCGCACTGGTGTAGCCGATCCAGTTCTCCTCGAACGGTAAAACACGCTGATCGAGCAGATAAAGAGCGCCATCACGCCAATCGATGGCCTTCACCTTCTCCGCAGCCAACAGTCGATTGCGCATCCTTCACCCCGCACTCAGAAACAAAAGCCGCCGATTATAGCGATCCCTCCGCGAAGACGCTCGGGTATACTTCGCCTCCTTTATAACTCATGGAACCGTTCCACGATGCCCAAGCCTGCCGTTGCGCTCGACTTATTATTGCTGCCGACCTGGTTGGTGCCTGTCGAACCCGCCGGTGTCGTGCTCAAGGATCATGGCCTGGGCATTCGCGACGGTTGCATCGTGTTCATCGGGCCACGGGCCGAAGCCATGAGGTGCGACGCCGCTGAAGTCCGCGAATTGCCCGGCATGCTGCTCAGCCCGGGCCTGGTCAACGCCCACGGTCACGCGGCGATGACGCTGTTCCGCGGCCTGGCCGATGACCTGCCGCTGATGACCTGGCTCGAACAGCACATCTGGCCCGCCGAGGGCAAATGGGTCGATGAGGATTTCGTCCGCGACGGCACCGACCTGGCGATCGCCGAGCAGATCCAGGGCGGCATCACCTGCTTTTCGGACATGTACTTCTACCCCAAGGTCGCCAGCGACCGCGTCCATAACAGCGGCATCCGCGCGCAAATAGCCATTCCCATTCTCGACTTTCCGATCCCCGGCGCCGCCAACGCCGACGACGCCATTCGTCAGGGCATCGAATTATTCGGCGACCTCAAGCACCACCCGAGGATCAAAGTCGCATTCGGCCCGCATGCGCCATACACCGTGGGCGACGACAACCTGGAGAAGATCCGGGTGATCGCCGAAGAACTGGACGCGGCCATCCACATGCATGTTCACGAAACCGCCTTCGAAGTGCAGCAGGCTGTGGATAATACCGGCGAGCGGCCGATGGCCCGACTGGCGCGGCTTGGCCTGTTGGGGCCACGCTTCCAGGCGGTGCACATGACCCAGGTCAGCGACGAGGACCAGGCCCTGCTGGTAGAACACAACTGCAGCGTGATCCATTGTCCGGAGTCCAATCTGAAGCTGGCCAGCGGCTTCTGCCCGGTGGAGCGCCTGTGGCAGGCTGGCGTCAACGTCGCGGTCGGCACCGACGGTGCGGCGAGCAACAATGACCTGGACCTGCTGGGCGAAACCCGCACCGCCGCCCTGCTGGCGAAGGCCGTTGCGGGCTCGGCCACCGCCCTGGACGCCCACCGTGCGCTGCGCATGGCCACGCTCAACGGCGCCCGGGCACTGGGCATCGAAGCGACGGTCGGTTCACTGGAAGTCGGCAAGGCCGCCGACCTGGTGGCCTTCGACCTGTCCGGGCTGGCGCAACAACCGATCTACGACCCGGTTTCGCAGTTGATCTACGCCACGGGCCGGCATTGCGTCAAACACCTGTGGGTGGCCGGAAAACAATTGCTGGAGGAAGGTCGCCTGACTCGCATGGACGAGTCGCAACTGACTGCCACGGCCCAGGCCTGGGGCCGGCGGGTGAGCGGCCAGGACGAATAGCACGCCCTTTGAGCCAAGGCTCGGGGGTCACTGATTTTTCAAGTTTTTCGAGGATCTTCACATGAGCAACGTCGACCACGCCGAAATCGCCAAGTTCGAAGCCCTGGCCCATCGCTGGTGGGACCGCGAGAGCGAATTCAAACCGCTGCACGACATCAACCCGCTGCGGGTCAACTGGATCGACGAGCGCGTCAGCCTCGCGGGCAAGAAAGTCCTCGACGTCGGTTGTGGCGGCGGCATCCTCAGCGAAGCCATGGCCCTGCGTGGCGCCACTGTCATGGGCATCGACATGGGCGAGGCGCCGCTGGCGGTTGCGCAATTGCATCAGCTTGAGTCCGGCGTCAGCGTGGAATATCGGCAGATCACCGCCGAAGCCCTGGCCGAGGAAATGCCCGGCCAGTTCGACGTGGTCACCTGCCTGGAGATGCTCGAGCACGTGCCGGACCCTTCGTCGGTCATCCACGCCTGCTTCCAGATGGTCAAGCCCGGCGGCCAGGTGTTCTTCTCCACGATCAACCGCAACCCGAAGGCCTACCTGTTTGCCATCATCGGCGCCGAATACATCATGAAGCTGCTGCCGCGTGGCACCCACGACTTCAAGAAATTCATCCGTCCTTCCGAGCTCGGCGCCTGGAGCCGCATGGCCGGGTTGACCGTCAAGGACATCATCGGCCTGACCTACAACCCGCTGACCAAGCACTACAAGCTGGCCGCCGACGTTGACGTCAACTACATGATCCAGACCCTGCGCGAGGAATAAGTCGATGCGTCTCAAAGCGGTTCTCTTCGACATGGACGGCACGCTGCTCGACACCGCGCCCGACTTCATCGCCATCTGCCAGGCCATGCGCGCCGACCGTGGCTTGCCGCCGATGAACACCCAGCACATCCGCGACGAAATTTCCGGCGGTGCCCGGGCGATGGTCGCGGCGACGTTCTCGATGGACCCCGAATCGCCGGGCTTCGAAGAACTGCGCCAGGAATTCCTCGACCGTTACCTCAAAGGGTGCGCGGTTCACAGTCACCTGTTCGACGGCATGGCCGAAGTGCTGGCCGACATCGAGGCGGCCAACCTTATCTGGGGCGTGGTCACCAACAAACCGGTACGTTTTGCCGAGCCGATCATGCAGCAGCTGGGCCTGGCCGAGCGCTCGAAAGTGTTGATCTGCCCCGACCATGTGAAAAACAGCAAGCCGGATCCCGAACCGTTGACCCTGGCCTGCAAGATGCTCGACCTGGATCCGGCCAGCGTGCTGTTCGTGGGTGATGACCTACGCGATATCGAGTCGGGCCGCGGCGCTGGCACCAAGACCTGTGCGGTCACTTATGGCTATATCCATCCAGACGACAATCCCAAGCACTGGGGCGCGGATGTGGTGATCGACCATCCCCTGGCCCTGCGTGAAGTGCTGGATAACGCGTTGTGCAGTTGCTGATCTGAGGCCCGCTCTTGTGGCGAGGGAGCTTGCTCCCGCTGGACCGGGAAGCGGTCCCTGAGTCAACCGGCGGCGACTGCGTCACCGAGCGGGAGCGAGCTCCCTCGCCACAACAGCTCACTTGCCGCAGGTTCCGCGCAGCTTTCAATTGTTGAGGTTTCTTTATGTTTGATTACTCCGCCCGCCCCGACCTGCTCGAAGGCCGCATCATTCTCGTCACCGGCGCCGGCCGCGGGATCGGCGCCGCTGCCGCCAAGGCTTATGCCGCCCATGGCGCCACCGTGCTGTTGCTGGGCAAGACCGAGGCCAACCTGACCCAGGTCTATGACGAAATCGAAGCGGCCGGCCATCCGCAACCAGCGGTGATTCCCTTCAACCTCGAAACTGCCCTGCCCCATCAATACGATGAGCTGGCCGCCATGATCGAGGCCGAGTTCGGTCACCTCGACGGGCTGCTGCACAACGCCTCGATCATTGGTCCGCGCACGCCGCTGGAGCAGCTTTCCGGCGAGAATTTCATGCGCGTGATGCAAGTGAACGTCAACGCCATGTTCATGCTCACCAGCACGTTGTTGCCGCTGCTCAAATTGTCCAGGGATGCCTCCGTGGTGTTCACTTCCAGCAGCGTCGGACGCAAAGGCCGGGCGTATTGGGGCGCTTATGGCGTGTCCAAGTTCGCCACCGAGGGGCTGATGCAAACTCTCGCTGACGAAGTCGACACCGTAGCGCCAGTGCGTTCCAACAGCATCAATCCCGGCGCCACCCGCACCAGCATGCGGGCCCAGGCCTACCCGGGAGAAAATCCGCTCAACAATCCGACACCCGAAGAAATCATGCCGGTCTACCTGTACCTCATGGGACCTGACAGCCAGGGCGTCAATGGCCAGGCGCTCAACGCGCAGTGACAGCCATCCGCGTCGCGGCGGTTTACCGTCGCGACGCACCCTTCCTCGATGCGCCACCCAACCGAAACGCCAAGCCGTTGCCGCCGCTTGCTCGCATTACGACCACCGTCAGTCATCAACGCCTTGATTCAATAGTGGTTTTTATCAAGGTGAACTGAATGGCACGAGTTTCGCTCTAACCCTTTTAAACACGCCGTGTCCGGCGAGTAGCGAACATTGCGAAGGGTTTATGCCTGCCAGATAAAGCGGACTAAACTCAACTCAGTGTCCTTCGGGACTGATGGATCAGTACGACGCGTAGCCTAGGGCCACCTCACCCCCGCCGGTCAGGATCGATAAAGTTCAGGGGCTCACGCCATATGAAAACGCCCACACAGACCAACGCGATCGACTTTGATAGCGCCAAGTTGCAGCGCCTGGGCCTGGCCCAGCCGTCTCCACTCGTGGCGCGGCCCGTCAGCCTGTCCCAGCTGCGCCAACAACTTGGTCAACAGTTGCAGACCAGCCTGGAACCGCAACGGATCCTTGGCTTGTTCTTCCGCGAAGTGCAACGGCTGGTGCCCTTGGACGCGCTGGCGTATCAGCACAAGCCCAGCGACCTGCGTATGGAATTCGGCCAACGCGGACACCACAACCTCAGCTACAACCTCAGCCATGAGGGCGAACATCTGGGTGAGCTGGTGTTCCGCCGCAATCAGCGCTTTACCGAGTCGGAACAGAGCGATCTGGAATCGACACTGTCTTCGCTGTTTTTTCCGCTGCGCAACGCCTTGCTCTACCGCGCCGCCACCCAAAGCGCCCTACGCGATCCGCTGACCGGCACCGGCAACCGCATCGCGATGGACCAGACGCTGGAACGTGAGATCGACATGGCCCGGCGCCACATGCAGCCACTGTCGCTGTTGATGCTGGACATCGATCATTTCAAGCGGATCAACGACACCCATGGGCATGGTGTCGGCGATGAAGTGCTCAGGGCCGTCGCTGACTCGATCAAGAGCCATCTGCGCAATGTCGACATGGTGTTCCGGTTTGGCGGGGAAGAGTTCCTGATCCTGCTGGCCAACACCAGCCGGGATGCCGCGGCCATGGTCGGCGAACGGCTGCGTTATGCCGCCCAGACCCAGGATTATTTCGCCGGCGGGACGAGGATTGAACTGACCGTCAGCCTCGGCTGCGCGACATTGCTGCCGGGCGAGTCGGCCGAAAGCCTCTTGCGCCGAGCCGACAGTGCGCTGTATGTAGCCAAGCGCGAGGGCAGAAACCGGTTGACGATGGCGGGCTGAAGCCCCATCTGCTCGACGCCGACACACCGCCATCGCGAGCAGGCTCGCTCCCACAGGGGATTGGCGGTGTACATAAGATCTTCACTCACCACAAAACCACTGTGGGAGCGAGCCTGCTCGCGAAGGGGCCGGGTCTGCCAATACAAGATTAACTGCCAGACCGCCATCGCGAGCAAGCTCGCTCCCACAGGGGATTGGCGGTGTACATAAGATCTTCACTCACCACAAAACCACTGTGGGAGCGAGCCTGCTCGCGAACGGGCCGGGCCTGCCAACTCAGGTTAACTGCCAGACCGCCATCGCGAGCAAGCTCGCTCCCACAAGGGATTGGCGGTGTACATAAGATCTTCACTCACCACAAAACCACTGTGGGAGCGAGCCTGCTCGCGAAGGGGCCGGGCCTGTCAACGCAAGGTTAACTGCCAGACCGCCATCGCGAGCAGGCTCCCACAAGGGATTGGCGGCGTACATAAGATCTTCACTCACCACAAAGCCACTGTGGGAGCGAGCCTGCTCGCGAAGGGGCCGGGCCTGCCAACGGTTAACTGCCAGCCCGCCATCGCGAGCAAGCTCGCTCCCACAGGGGATTGGCGGTGTACATAAGATCTTCACTCACCACAAAGCCACTGTGGGAGCGAGCCTGCTCGCGAAGGGGCCGGGTCTGCCAACGCAAGGTTAACTGCCAGCCCGCCATCGCGAGCAAGGTCGCTCCCACAGGGGATTGGCGGTGTACATCAGATTTTCGATCCCCACAAAACCATTGTGGGAGCGAGCTTGCTCGCGAAGGGGCCGGAACATTCAACACAAGGTTGACGGTTCAGACCGCTTTCGCGAGCAAGCCCGCTCCCACAGGAGGGTCAAGCTATCGGGTGTCAGCTACCCGCCAACGCCAGGCGCTCGCGGCTGGGCGGGGTCTTCTCGGCTACGCCCGATTGCTCCAGCTGCATGCATCGTTCCAGGAACAGATACATGTAGTCGTAGCTCTTGCAAACGGCCTGCCGCAGCTCCACCTGCAGCGCCTTGCTCGGGTTCATGCCCGCCAGTGTGCAGATGATTTCCAGCGCTTCCCAAGGGTGGGCATCGTCATACTGGGCATGCATCTTCAGCCATTTCATGGCCCGCTTGCGGTCTTCCTCGGCGAAGGCCGATGCGTAGACGCCATTGGAGCAGACCAGCGCCGACCATTCCCCGGTCGCGCCCTCGATGGCGTAGTTGGTCGCCGCGATCGCCACGATCAGCGAGTCCGCCGAGCTGGTGTGCCAGCACCAATGGCTCAGTGCGTGCAGCTCGGGCGGCACCTGCTGTGCCTGGAGATCCTCGAGCGTCACACCATGGGCGGCGCTCCAGTTCACCCAGTAGTCGGCGTGATTGAGTTCGACACGAATGTTGCGCATCAGCCAGCGACGCGCCATGTCCTCGCCAGGGTGGCGGGCAAAGCGGGTCTTGGTGAGATTCTGTGCCATGTATAAAGCGAACTGTTCAACGACCGGCCAACCACCAATGAGGTAGTGGCGCATGGTCTTGGCGCTGAGCTTGTTGTCACGCATGCGTTGATACAGCTCGTGTTCGACAACCCGGCGCTTGCTCTCGCTGCAATCTGTAATGAGCTGCTGTGCCCATTTCGGATAGCTACTAGCGTCCATGAGCGGGCCTGTTCGGTTGAATGTGTCGATCACTGTCGGGCTCCTTTTGATTGTGATTTTTTGCGGACCAACAAGAGTTTCAGCGGAACGTGCCGGGGGCCTTGAATAACAACGGCTGGGGCCTGGCCGGCCTGCACTGCAATGTGTCACAGGTAAACATTTGTGGACGCTCGATAACATACCCCTGAGCGTAATCCACGCCAATCTCAAGCAATGCCTGTTCGATCTGTACCGTTTCTACGAACTCGGCAATCGTACGCTTACCCATGACGTGGCCGATATGATTGATCACTTCGACCATTGCCCGGTTAATTGGGTCGTCCAGCATATCCTTTACGAAACTCCCATCGATCTTCAGGAAGTCTACAGGTAAATGTTTCAAGTAAGCGAATGAAGACATTCCGGCACAAAAGTCATCCAGGGAAAAGTAACAACCCAAGCCTTTGAGTTCATTGATAAAGCGGATCGCACTGCCCAGATTGGAAATTGCACTGGTCTCGGTAATTTCAAAACAAATCATTTCTGGTGGGATGGCGTACGTCTCAAACTGTTTACGCAGGAAGTCCAGGAATGCCTGATCTCCTATAGTCGTGCCTGACAGATTAATCGCACACATTGCCAACGGACCCCGCCTTGATTCGTTCAGGCACTGGCGAATGATCCTGAAAACATTCTCCACTACCCAACGGTCCAGCGAAGTCATCAGGCCATAACGTTCCGCCGCCGGGATGAAACTGTCCGGCAGGATCATCCGGCCCGCCTCGTCATGCAGGCGCAACAGGATTTCAATGTGACCGCCGCCATGGTCACCGGGACCCAATGCGGCAATTTCCTGGGCGTAGAGACAGAAGCGATTTTCTTCCAGGGCCATATGCAGGCGCTGGACCCAGGCCATCTCGCCGAAACGCAGGGACAGTTCCGAATCGTCGGCATGGTAGACCTGGACCCGGTTGCGCCCTTTTTCCTTGGCCATGTAGCACGCCATGTCCGCGGCCCGCAGGGACGCCTCCAGCGTGGTCGGACTCTGGGCGATGTGCACGAGGCCAATGCTCACGGTGGTCACGAATGGCCGACCTTTCCATACAAAATGCAGGTTCTGTACGGTCTGGCGCAGACCTTCGGCAATTTTTTCCGCCGCGTCCGGCGAACAGTTTTCCAACAAGATGCCGAACTCATCCCCGCCCAGCCGGGCCAATGTATCGTTTTCCCGCAACCCCGATTGCAGCAGCGCGCAAATATGGCGCAGCAACTCGTCACCCGCGGCATGACCGCACGTGTCGTTGACCAGCTTGAACTGATCCAGGTCGAGAAACATCAAGGCGTGGCGGCCCACTTGCCGAGTGAGGTTATGCAGGGCCTGTTCGAGGCGGTATTCGAATTCGCGACGGTTCGCCAGGCCGGTCAATGCATCGTGCGTGGCCTGCCAGGACAGGTTGGCGATGTACTGCCGCTCCTGGGTCATGTCGTGCAACACCAGCACCGCGCCGCTGACCTTGCCCGCGTGGCGGATCGGCGCACCGACCAGCGTGACCGACACGGTGCTGCCGTCCAGCCTCTGGATCAGCTTGGAATGTTCGCTGCCGCCGCCAAGCCGCCCGCTGAGGATATGCTCGATCAATGTCAGCCCCTCGGTCTGGGCATTGTCGTCGAGCAGATTGAACAGCGCCGCCAGGGGCAGCCCCGCCGCATGCTCGGCTTTCCAGTGCGTCATCGCTTCGGCCGCGGGGTTCATGTAGGCAATGGCGCCTTCAACGTCGGTGGTGATCACCCCGTCGCCGATCGATTGCAGGGTGATCTGCGCCCGCTCCTTCTCTAACTGCAGCGCGTTGGCGAAGACTTGTCGCTGGGCCAGCAATTTATGCGTGCGCAACAGCGCCAGCACGATCAGCCCCAGGGCAGTGGCGAAGTTGGTCACGAGCAACAGGCGCAGGATGAACCGCGACCCCTCGCCCAGCGCATCGCTGAAAGCCTTGGCGGCCGGCGTCACCGAATCGTTGATCGCGAAAATCTGCGCTTTCCAGCCTCGCACGTCGTTTTCCGTCGCCTCCCCCGCCGTGATGCTGCGATGCATTTGTCGCGCGACATTATCCAGCTCGGTGAGGTAGCCATCGCCCACTGTCCAGAGGTCGATGGCTTCTTCCAGATAACTGAAGTGGCGAAAGTTGAGGTACAGCCAGATCAGGCTGGAAACGTCGTCCGGATGGTTCCCGCCCTGGAGGATCCCGGCCCGCGCCGCTTCCAGGTCCGGCGGTTGGCGGTCGAGGGCCACGCGAAGGTCATGGCCGCCCTCAGGCACGGCGATGGCCTGTTGGTATTTGCGGAAAATCGATTCGTCACGGCTGTCGGCATACAAATTCAGGTAATAAATGGCGTCTTTCTGGCCCTTGGACCAAAGACTTTCCCCCGCCACATATCCGCGTACCGCAGACAAGACATACAGGCTGACGCCGCCAAGCAATGCTTGAAATAGCACAACGGCAATAAAGGGCCAGACAATGCCCAACAATCGTGGCGTTCCGAGAGTCCGCTTTTGCTTCATGAGGTCCCTTGCACAAGCATTGCCAATGAGCACCCGCGAGAATTCCGCTCCAGATTCCACAGCCTAGGCTAGTTTTCGATCCTTCGAACGAATGGATCACGGGATCGCTTGGCTTGGGGTGGAGATTCGGACGAATCGGGGGCTCTGGCTGATTTTTTTCCGATACTAAGCACAGAAAAGCAAAGGAAACTCAAGGTCGCTGTATTTGTTGCAAGTGACCATAGAGTCGAGCGTACAAACCACCCTCGGCAATCAGTTGCAGATGGTCGCCGTCTTCGGCGATTTGCCCGCCGTCGAATACCAATACCCGGTCGGCCTGTTTCACCGCCGATAATCGGTGGGCGATGATCAAGGTGGTGCGCCCGTGCAGGAACTTCGCCAATGCCTGGTGCAGGTTATATTCGGTGGCGGCGTCCAGCGCCGATGTGGCTTCATCGAGAATCACCACCCGGGGATCGGCCAGGACCATGCGCGCAATCGCCAGTCGCTGACGCTGCCCGCCCGACAACCTCACCCCGGATCGACCCACGACACTCTCCAGCCCCATGGGCAGCGCCCGCACTGTCGATTCGAGCTGGGCGATCGCCAGTGCTCGCCAGCAATCCTCATCGCTGCAGTCGCGACCCATGGACAAATTGGCCCGCACCGTGTCGTTGAACAGCGCCGGGTGCTGAAGCACCACCGCGACATTTTCCCGGATGGTTTCCAGGCCGATTTCCTGTTGGCTCGCGCCCCCGAACCGAATACTGCCGGCCTGTGGCGTATAGAGCCCCAACAGCAGTTGCACCAGGGTGCTTTTTCCGCCACCGCTGGCCCCGACGATTGCGACCTTTTCCCCCGGCGAGATGGACAGGTTCATCTGATCGAGCACCCGCTCCTCGCCGTAGCCAAAACTGAGCCCCTGAATGTCGATGCCTACCGTGTCCCGCCCTTTGAATGGGTCGACGCCACCGTCGTACTGAGGCTCATCGGCGCGGGCCAGCAATTCGTTGATGCGATTCAAGGCGCCGGACGCCGCGTAATAGGCGTATTGCAGGTTCAGCAGTTGCTCGACTGGGCCAATCATGAACCACAAGTAGCTGAACACCGCGAGCATCTGGCCCACGGACAGGTCCGAAAACAACACGGTGAGCATGGCCGCGGCGCGGAAAATGTCGATGCCGAACTGGAACAGCAGGCCACTGGCACGGTTCGAGGCGTCGGTTTTCCATTGTGAATTCACCGCGTAGTCCCGGACATCCCGGGCACGCATCCCCAATCGTCCGAGGAAAAATCCCTGGCGGTTACCGGCGCGTACTTCCTGGATGGCATCCAGGGTTTCAGTCAGCGCCTGGGTGAAACGCGAGGTGCTGTCGTTTTCCAGCTTCTTCAGGTGCTTGACCCGCTTGCCCAGCTGCACCGTGGCGTAGATCACCAACGGATTGAACAACAGGATCAGCAGCGCCAGCTTCCAGTGCATCCACATCAGGATCCCGGCGGTGCCCACCAGGGTCAGCATGGCCACCAGGAACCGGCTGAGGGTTTCGCCGACGAACTTGTCGAGAGTGTCCAGGTCGGTGACCAGATGGGTGGTCACGGTGCCGCTGCCCAGGCTTTCGTATTCGCCGAGGGAAATGCGTTTGAGGCGTTCAATCAGCCGGATACGGATGCGATAGACGATGTCCTTGGCCAGGCTGGCGAATAAACGGGCCTGCAAGACGTTGAACAGCAATGCGCCGCAACGCAGTGCCAACGTCACGAGCAGCATCAACCCAATGTAGCCGGCCGCACTCTGCCAGGCCGCCGGCAGCGCATGATTCATGACCTTCAATGCCGCGTCGCCGTGACCCAGCAGGACTTCGTCCACCAGTAACGGCAGCAACAACGGGATTGGTACGCTGCACAGCGTCGCCAGCACGGCAACGCCGTTGGCGATCCACAGGGCTTTCTTGTGCTTGAGGGCCAGGCGACGGATTTCCGCCCAGCTCAACCGATCGATGCGCCGCGTGGCGGATACGCCATCACCGGGCAGGTCAGGCACAGGCCGCGCGCTCCAACCAGCGGCCCAGCAGCGGGGCCAACTGATCCAAAGGTTGGTAGCCGTTGGTCAGCAAGGCCAATTGGCCGTCCCGTTCGGCCAGCAGCGTGGGGAACCCGGCGATGCCCAGGTCTTGTACCCAAGTGAAATCAGCGGCCGTGGCGGCATGCTGATCGGCGCGATCGAAGGCGGCGGCAAACTCGATGCGAGGCAGCCCGGCCTGCTCCGCCAGTTCCACCAGGACGCTGGCGTGAGTCACGTCGCGACCCTGCGCATAAAAAGCCTGCTGGATCAGCTTCATCAGCGTCCAGGCCATGTCCGGCGCCAGGCTGCGGGCCGTCACCAGCGCGCGGCAAGCGGGCTCGGTGTCATAGACAAAACCGTCCGGTAGCGCACCCTCGAGCTTGAACGGCTGGCCGGTGGCCTGGGTGACCGCCTGCCAGTGTTCCAAGATGTAGCGCCGAGTCGTCGGCTCCAAGGCCGAACCGCTGCCAGTGCGCAAGCCGCCCACCACCAGGTGCAATTCCACGCCCGCGGCCTGCGCCTGCTCGGCCAACGCCTCGGCCACCGGCGCGAAGCCCCAGCACCAGGAACACATCGGGTCCATCACATACAGCAGGCGCGACGCCATGGCTCAAGCCTCGGAAGGTGTTTGCTTGTAGTTGTAGCCGATCGGGTGCGGCATGTTGCGGGCCTTGGCCAGTTCGATCTGCTTTTGCCGGTCGATGGCGCTGCGGCGGGTCTTCTCGCTCAGCTTGTCCCAGCAGTGCGGGCAACTGATCCCGGGCACGTAGTGCTCGGAGGCGCGATCTTCAACGCTCACCGGCGTACGGCATGCATGACATTGATCGTAGTCGCCTTCGCTGAGATCGTGGCGCACGGTCACGCGGTTATCGAATACAAAGCAGTCGCCGCGCCATTTGGTTTCTTCCTGGGGCACCTCTTCAAGGTATTTCAGGATGCCGCCCTTGAGGTGATAGACCTCGTCGAAACCTTGGCCAAGCATATAGCTCGACGCTTTTTCACAACGAATGCCACCGGTGCAGAACATCGCCACTTTCTTGTGCCGGGTTGGGTCGAAGTGGGCTTTGATGTAGTCGGGGAACTCTCGGAAGCTGGTGGTCTTGGGATCGATGGCGCCTTCGAAGGTGCCGATGGCCACTTCGTAGTCATTGCGCGTGTCGATCAGCAGGACTTCCGGATCGCTGATCAAGGCGTTCCAGTCTTGCGGCTCGACATAGGTGCCAACCTGCTTGTTCGGGTCCACGCCGTCGACGCCGAGGGTGACGATTTCTTTCTTGAGCTTGACCTTGGTGCGGTAGAACGGCTGCTCGTCGCAGTACGACTCCTTGTGGTCGATATCATCCATGCGCGGGTCGTTCTTGAGCCAGGCCATCAATCCGTCAATCCCTTCGCGGGTGCCGGAAACGGTGCCATTGATGCCTTCCTCGGCGATCAACAACGTGCCTTTGATGCCGTTGTCGAGCATCGCCTTGAGCAGGGGCTCGCGCAGCTCGACGTAATCTTCCAGGGTGACGAACTTATACAGTGCCGCCACGACAATGGGTGGTGTCATGGGTATTTCTCCAGGTGGCTACCCTCGCAAAGGGTGAACCGGATGCGAAAAAAAACGCGCCGGGTAAGCGGCGCGGTGCGGATTCTAGCAAAAACATATGTATTGCAGGGCTGCAATTGCAAGGCCGGACACTGCCCTGTGGCGAGGGGATTTATCCCCGCTCGGCTGCGAAGCAGGCGCCAGGCTTCCTTCCGGATGGGCCTGCTTCGCAGGCCAGCGGGGATGAATCCCCTCGCCACAACAAGCTACTTCACCCATGACAATCAGTGCTTGCTGCCTCCGGCACAGGTCGGCGAAGCCGGGGCCGCGTCGATCTCGGCCCATTCTTGCGGCGTGTAGGTGTGCAGCGCCAGTGCATGGAATTCGCCCATCAATTCGCCCAGCGTGCCGTAGACCATCTGGTGACGCTTGACCCGATTGAGCCCCTCGAACTGTCGGCTGACCACGACCGCCTTGAAGTGGGTCTGCAACCCACGGCTGTGCATGTGGCTTTCGTCCAGCACTTGCAAGTGCTCGGGCTGCAGAAGCCCAAGGGTCGATTCAATGCGTTGTTGCATGCTCATGCCAGGGCTCCGCTTATGGCTTTTTCTTGGCCGGGGCAGCGGCTTTCGGCTCGAGCTCGGCGGTCATGTCCGCCAGCAGCTTGTTGACCACCGGCACCGCGCTTTCCAGCTTGGCCTGGGTCAGTTGCGCCGATTGCTGGGTCAGCTGGGGCATTTTTTCCAGGACTTTCTTGCCCAGGGGAGACTGATAGAAGGACACAAGTTCCTTGAGCTCCGATTCGCTGAAGTTGCTGGTGTAGAGCTTGACCATGTCCGGCTTGAGCTTGTTCCAGCCGATGGCCTGGTCCAGCGCGGCATTGGCCTTGGCCTGGTAGGTTTCCAGCGTGGCCTTTTTCGACTCGGGAGCTTTGGTCTGCTCGAAGCGCTGGGCAAACATCTGCTGTACTTGCATGTAGACGGGGGTACCCAGCTTGTCGGCATGCGCCAGGGTCAGGAACGCTTCGGCACTGGCGTTGTGGCTGGCGGTATCGGCGAAGACAGGGCCGCTGGCACACACCAGAGCAACGGCGGTACAGATGGCACGAAGACGGGTCATCGAGTTTCCTTTTCTAACAGGCGAGGTAAAACCCCAAGGGCGACCATTCTGCGCCTAATAAACGCCGGGGCTCAACCCCGACCCTTGGCGGGGCCGATTGACGGACAGAACCGCGCGCTCCTAGATTGAGGGGTGATTGAGGGAACCGCTGGCGCCCACCAGGGCCTAAACTGCGCATTCAGACCTACAGGAGTTTGACCCGATGAGCCGTATTGAAACCGACAGCCTTGGCCAGGTTGAAGTCCCGGATGAAGCCTATTGGGGCGCACAGACACAGCGCTCCATGATCAACTTTGCCATCGGCAACGAACGCATGCCGCTGTCGGTGTTGCACGCTTTGGCGCTGGTCAAAAAAGCCGCCGCGCGGGTCAACGACCGCAACGGTGACCTGCCCGCCGACATCGCCCGCCTGATCGAGCAGGCCGCCGACGAGGTGCTGGCCGGCCAGCATGACGACCAGTTTCCTCTGGTGGTCTGGCAGACCGGCAGCGGGACCCAGAGCAACATGAACGTCAACGAGGTCATCGCCGGGCGCGCCAATGAGCTGGCGGGCAACCCGCGAGGCGGCAAGAGCCCGGTTCACCCCAACGACCACGTCAACCGTTCCCAGAGTTCCAACGACTGCTTCCCCACCGCGATGCACATCGCCGCCGCCCAAGCCGTCTACCAGCAATTGCTGCCGGCCATCAGCGAGTTGTCGGGTGGTCTCGCGGAACTGGCGGCGCGCCATATGAAGCTGGTCAAGACCGGCCGTACCCACATGATGGACGCCACGCCGATCACGTTCGGCCAGGAACTGTCCGCGTTCATCGCCCAACTCGATTATGCCGAACGAGCGATCCGCGCCGCCTTGCCGGCCGTCTGCGAGCTGGCCCAGGGCGGCACGGCGGTGGGCACAGGGCTCAATTCCCCCCATGGTTTTGGCGAAGCGATTGCCGCTGAGTTGGCGGCGTTGTCCGGCTTGCCCTTCGTTACCGCGCCGAACAAGTTCGCTGCGCTGGCGGGCCATGAGCCGCTGACCACATTGTCCGGCGCGCTGAAGACCCTGGCCGTGACCCTGATGAAAATCGCCAACGACCTTCGCCTGCTGGGTTCCGGGCCGCGAGCGGGGTTTGCCGAGGTGAAATTGCCGGCCAACGAGCCGGGCAGTTCCATCATGCCTGGCAAGGTCAACCCGACCCAGTGCGAAGCCTTGTCGATGCTCGCCTGCCAAGTCCTGGGCAACGACGTGGCCATCGGTTTCGCCGCCAGCCAGGGTCACTTGCAGCTGAACGTGTTCAAGCCGGTGATCATCCACAACCTGCTGCAATCGATCCGCCTGCTGGCCGATGGCTGCAGCAACTTCCAACAGCATTGCATCGCCGGCCTCGAACCGGATGCCGAGCAGATGGCGGCGCACCTGGAACGCGGATTGATGCTGGTGACGGCGCTGAACCCGCACATCGGCTACGACAAGTCGGCGGAAATCGCCAAGAAAGCCTACAGCGAGGGGCTGACCCTGCGGGAGGCCGCGTTGCAGCTGGGGTACCTGACCGATGAGGAGTTCGAGGCCTGGGTCCGGCCGGAGAACATGCTGGAGGCCGGTGGGCAGGGTTGAGTTTGTTGTCCTGAAGGCCGCCATCGCGAGCAGGCTCGCTCCCACAGGGGCCGGTGTGGGCCTTGATGTCGAGTCCACAGACGAACCCATGTGGGAGCGAGCCTGCTCGCGATGGCGCCAGCAGGCTCGACATCACCATACATGACACCCACCTACGCTCCCTCAGCGATCTAGCGACCCACCGCCAAACGCTCGCGCCGGGCCCTGAGCCCGGCGATGAGCGATGGTCCCAACGCCACCAGCGCGGACCCCAGCACGACCAACACCGCCCCGCCATACCCCAAAACGTTGATCTGTTCGGCATGGACATACTCGGGCCACCACCAGGCGGCCATCGCCACGGCGGCGAACGTCACCAGCGGCGTGATCGCCAGGGTCGCGCTGACCCGCGAGGCTTCCCAATGGGCCAGCGCCTCGGCAAACGCACCATAAGCAATCAACGTGTTGAGGCAACAGGCGAGCAACAGCCAGCCCTGCAATGGGGTCAGTTGCAACGCCTCCAGCGGATGAACCCAAGGCGTGAGCAACAACGCGCAGAACAGGTAGATCACCATCATCACTTGCAATGAATTCCAGACCGTCAACAGTTGCTTCTGGCCCAGGGCATAAAACGTCCAGACCGTCGACGCAGACAGCACCAGCAAAACCCCGGCGGTGTAGTCGCTCAACGACGTCAGCAACTCGGTGAGACGCTGGTTGAAGAACAGCGCAAAACCAATCAGCAACACCAGCAGGCCAATGCCCTGCCCCACGCTGAAACGCTCCTTGAATACAAACAGACTGGCGACCAGCAGCATGATCGGGCCCATCTGCACCACCAGTTGCGCCGTACCGGGACTCAGGCGGTTCAGGCCCATCAGGTACAGGACGTAGTTACCCACCAGCCCCAACACCGCCATCACCACCAGCCAGCCGCCACGCGGGCCAAGCACCTTGCGGCTGGGCAGGCGCCGTGTCGCCGCCAGGTACACGAAGAGCAACCCGCCGGACACCATCAGCCGAAACCAGGTCACCGTCACCGGATCCATCACTTGCAGCACTTGCTTGAGCTTGATCGGCAGGATTCCCCACAACAGGGCGGTCAACAAAGCCAGAAGAAGCCCGTAGACCCAGCGACCGGACGATATGTGCATGCAACCCTCGAAGCCCTCGATATGAACGCCCATTCTAGGCTCGGATCGATCGGTGGCACAGGCACAATCGGGCATTTGGCGCCGACGCAATTGTACGGGTCGCTAGCCGTCGATCGGCTGGACAGGCGCAAACCTGCGACACCACATATGCTCAATTGAGACAACCACGCAGCCCCCATGGAGACCCGAAATGCCAGGAACGCGCGCAAACGATACAGACGCCCCCAAGACAGTATTCCGCAGTGACCGGATCTGCCGGGTGAATGGCGAATTTTATTTCAATACGCGCGAAGGCACCCAGGAAGGTCCGTTCGAAACTCGTGAGGCGGCGGAGCAGGAGATTGCGGCATACATCCAACGGATGCAGAAGTTGCCCAAGGTGGCTGAACAGTTTGCAGCTCCCGTGGCGAGGGAGCTTGCTCCCGCTGGGCCGCAAAGCGGCCCTTCTATGGTTCATACCCAGTAAAAAGGGGCAACTGCTTCGCAGCCGAGTGGGAGCAAGCGCCCTCGCCACGAAGCTCCTGAGGCGGCGCTTATCGCACCGCCTCGAACAACCCCGTCGCCCCCATCCCGCCGCCCACGCACATGGTCACGACGCCATAGCGCAGGTTGCGCCGTTGCAACTCCCGCACCAGATGCCCCACTTGCCGCGAGCCGGTCATGCCGAACGGGTGACCGATGGAAATCGAGCCGCCGTTGACGTTGTATTTCTCGTTATCGATTTCCAACCGGTTGCGACTGTAGAGGCATTGGGAGGCAAACGCTTCGTTGAGCTCCCACAGATCGATGTCGCCAATCTGTAGCCCCTTGGCCTTGAGCAACCTGGGCACCGAGAACACCGGGCCGATGCCCATCTCGTCCGGCTCGCAACCGGCGACGGTAAAGCCGCGGAAAAACGCCTTGGGTTTGAGCCCCAGGGCCAGGGCTTTTTCCAGGCTCATCACCAGCGTCATCGAGGCGCCATCGGACAGTTGGGAAGAGTTGCCCGCCGTCACCGAACCGTCCTCGGCAAACACCGGCTTCAAGCCGGCCAGGCTTTCGTAGGTGGTATCGGGGCGGTTGCAGTCATCGCGGTCAACCACACCGTCCAGAATCTGAACCGCGCCGGTGTTCTTGTCCTCGACCCGGTACTTGACCGTCATCGGCACGATTTCATCGTTGAACAGCCCTTCGGCCTGGGCCCGGGCCGTGCGCTGCTGGCTCTGCAAGGCGTAGCGGTCCTGCGCCTCGCGGCTCACCTGATAACGGCGCGCGACGACCTCGGCAGTCTGACCCATGGGGAAGTAGATTCCCGGCACCTGTTCCTTGAGCAATGGGTTGATCAGGTTGTCGGTGTTGACGCTCTTCATCGTCAGGCTGATGGATTCGACGCCGCCGGCGACGATGATCTCGCTGCAACCCGAGGCGATCTGGTTGGCGGCAATCGCGATGGCTTGCAGGCCCGAGGAGCAGAAACGGTTAAGGGTCATCCCGGCGGTGCCGATGCCCAGTTGCGAGAGCACCGCCACGTTACGCCCGATGTTGAAGCCTTGGGCGCCTTCGTTGGAACCGGCGCCGACGATGCAATCCTCGACACTGGCCGGGTCGATGTCGTTACGCGCCAGCAACGCATTGACGCAATGCGCCGCCATGTCGTCCGGACGGGTCATGTTGAACTTGCCGCGAAAGGACTTGGCCAATCCGGTCCGTACGCTGTCGACGATCACCACTTCACGCATGGCGGCACCTCATTGTTGTTATCGGTTAAGAGTGGATTCGAGGATAAATCCACCGCATAACCGAACGCGACAATCATTCACCCCGCGTATGCGTGCCCATCGTGCTAGTTCTTTTTCCGCGCTTGCCTGGCGGAACGCTCGAACGCGGCCTCCAGCGCGTCATTGAGCGTGCGCAACACCTTGACCCGGGCCCAGCGCTTGTCATTGGCCTCCACCAGCGTCCAAGGAGCGATCTCGGTGCTGGTGCGATCGACCATGTCGCAGACCGCCGAACGATAGGCGTCCCACTTGTCCCGGTTGCGCCAGTCGTCCTCGGTGATCTTGAAGCGCTTGAAGGGGATTTCCTCCCGCTCCTGGAAGCGCTCCAGCTGCGTTTCCTTGTCGATCGCCAGCCAGAACTTCACCACCACCACGCCGGCATCGGCCAACTGTTCCTCGAAATCGTTGATCTCACCGTAGGCTCGCAGCCAGTCGGCACGGCTGCAAAAGCCTTCGACCCGCTCCACCAACACCCGGCCGTACCAGGAGCGATCGAACATGGTGAACTTGCCCCGGGCCGGAATATGTCGCCAGAACCGCCACATGTAGGGGTGGGCACGTTCTTCCTCAGTGGGCGCGGCAATCGGCACGATGCTGTACTGGCGCGGATCGAGCGCCGCCGCGACCCGGCGGATGGCACCGCCCTTGCCCGCCGCGTCGTTGCCTTCGAACACGGCCACCAGGGCATGCCGGCGCATGCGCTTGTCGCGCAGCAGGCCGGCGAAGCGGGCCTGCTCGGTGATCAACTGTTCTTCGTAGTCGGCCTTGTCCAGACGTAGCGTCATGTCCAGGCTATCGATCAAGGTCACCTGGTCATCCAGCGCTGGCAACGGCGCCACGTTGACCTTGGCCGCCTTGACCTTCGGCCGATCCAGGGCCTGGCGCAAGCCTTCGAGCAAGATGCGTCCGACCGCAAGGCTGCGGTAACAGGCATCCACCCCTTCGATCACATGCCACGGCGCGTAATCGCGACTGGTGCGGCGCAGCACGCGCTCGCCGTACTTGACGAACTTGTCGTAGGTCTTCGACTGCTGCCAGTCCAGCGGGCTGATGCGCCAGCTGTGCAGCGGATCGTCCTTGAGGCTTTTGAGGCGGGCCTTCATCTGTTTCTTGGACAGGTGAAACCAGAACTTGAAGATCAGCGCGCCCTCATCGCAGAGCATTTTCTCCAGGCGTTCGGCACCGTTGATCCCTTGGTCGAGCCGCGGGTCCTTGAACTCGCCGTGGACCCGCCCTTGCAGCATCTGGCTGTACCAATTACCGAAAAAAATCCCCATGCGCCCCTTGGCCGGCAGCATCCGCCAATAGCGCCAGGCCGGCGGCCGCGCCAGCTCCTCGTCAGTCTGCTGGTCGAAGGTGCGGACCTCGATCAATCGCGGATCCATCCACTCGTTGAGCAACTTCACCGTCTCGCCCTTACCCGCGCCTTCGATGCCGTTGATCAGTACGATGACCGGGAAACGCCCCTGCTGGTGCAGCTCGTATTGCGCTTCGAGCAACGCTTCGCGCAGTGCCGGGACTTCAGCCTCATAGGTTTCTTTATCAACGACGTGACCGATTTCGGCGGACTCGAACATGGGCAGCTCCTTCAAGGAATGGGGCAAGACTAGCGGATTGGATGCGCGCCTGCGCAGCAGATTCCTTCCGGATGCGGGCACCCTTGCCTTGGATCAAGCAACGCCTTGCCGATCGGCTAGAATGGCGCCTTCATTTTCGCCGAGCCCGTCATGACGCCCATTCAACACCACGCCCAACTCGACTGGGACGACCAGGGTCGCCCCCGCTCCCGGGTGTTCAACGATGTCTATTTCTCGGACCAGTCGGGCCTGGAAGAAACCCGCTACGTGTTCTTGCAACAGAACAACCTCGCCGAGCGTTTCGCCGGGCTGGCGGAGGGCGGGCGGCTGGTGATCGGTGAAACCGGGTTTGGTACCGGGTTGAATTTCCTCTGCGCCTGGCAGTTGTTCGAGCAATGCGCACCGGCCGGGGCACGGCTGCATTTTGTCAGCGTCGAGAAGTTTCCCCTGAGCCCCGAGGACCTGCGCCGGGCCCTGGCCTTATGGCCCGCGCTCAAAGTCCAGGCCGATCAATTGCTCGGGCAGTACATGGCGATCCACCCAGGTTTCCAGCGCCTGACCCTGGCGAGCGGCCGGGTCACCCTGACGTTGTTGATTGGCGATGCCCTGGAGCAATTGCCGCAACTGGATGGGCGGATCGACGCCTGGTTCCTCGACGGTTTCGCCCCGGCGAAAAACCCCGAGATGTGGAGCGCCGAGCTGTTCGCCGAGCTGGCGCGACTGGCCGCGCCGGGGGCTACCCTCAGCACCTTCACCAGCACCGGCTGGGTGCGGCGCCGGTTGAACGCGGCGGGTTTCAAGATGAAGCGCACGCCAGGCATCGGCCATAAATGGGAGATTCTTCGCGGCGTGTTCCTCGGTTGGCCGGAGCAGACGCCGTCACCCGCGCCGATCAAGCCCTGGTACGCCCGGCCCGCACCGCATACCGGCGAGCGGCGGGCCTTGGTCATCGGCGGCGGACTGGCCGGTTGCGCCAGCGCGGCCAGCCTCGCGGCCCGTGGCTGGCACGTGACCTTGCTGGAGCGTCACGCTGGGTTGGCCGAGGAAGCGTCCGGTAATCCCCAGGGCGTGCTGTACCTCAAGCTGTCGGCCCACGGCACGGCGCTGTCGCAGATGATCCTCAGCGGTTTCGGCTACACGCGGCGCGTGCTCGAACACCTGCAGCGCAGCCTCGACTGGGACGGCTGCGGTGTCCTGCAATTGGCCTTCGATGCCAAGGAAGCCGAGCGCCAGGCGCGCTTGGCCGAGGCCTTTGCGGGCAGTCTGTTGAAGGTGCTTGATCGCGATGAGGCCGAGGCGCAAGCCGGCATTGGTTTGCCCAGCGGGGGCCTGTTTTATCCCGAGGGCGGCTGGGTGCATCCGCCAGCGCTGTGTCGCTGGCAGGCTTCGAACCCGGCGATTACCTTGCAGCCACACCATGAAGTGTTGGAACTGCGGCGTGTCGACGGCCAATGGCAGGCCTGGGACGGCGAACGTTGCGTGGCCAGCGCACCGGTGGCGATCCTCGCCAGCGCGGCCGAGATCAAACGTTTCGAGCCTGCCGCCGAGCTGCCCCTCAAGCGCATTCGCGGGCAGATCACTCGCCTGCCGCAAACCACCCGCAGCCAGCGCCTGGCAACGGTGGTCTGTGCCGAAGGCTACGTGGCGCCGCCGCGAATGGGCGAGCACACGTTGGGCGCCAGTTTCGATTTTCACAGCGACGACCTGACCCCCACCGCCGCCGAGCATGCCGGCAACCTTAAGATGCTCGAAGATATTTCCGTGGACCTGGTAGACCGGCTCAACGCCAAAGCGCTGGACCCAGCGCAACTGGAAGGCCGCGCGGCGTTTCGCTGTACCAGCCCGGACTACCTGCCAATCGTCGGGCCACTGGCCGATCACTCCGCCTTCATCGAGGCGTATTCGGTTCTGGCCAAGGACGCCCGTCAAGTGCCCGACGCCCCCTGCCCCTGGCTCGACGGCCTGTACGTCAACAGCGGCCACGGCTCCCGAGGCCTGATCACCGCGCCGCTGTCGGGCGAGCTGATCGCCGCGTGGCTGGAGAACGAACCGCTGCCCCTGCCGCGAAGCGTGGCCGAGGCCTGTCATCCCAACCGATTTGCGTTACGGGCGTTGATTCGGGGCAAGGCCTGACGGACTTTGACGATTCGCCACATTCTCCTGTGGGAGCGAGCCTGCTCGCGAAAGCGGTGGTTCAACCGGCTTAGAAGTTGGCTGAACCACCGCCTTCGCGAGCAGGCTCGCTCCCACAAGGTCTAGTTTTTCCTGGACAAATGTCGCAAGACCCACAGCCTCCATCCGTCGGCTTATAACGCATCGATATAAAACTCACAGCCATCCCTCCGGTCAGTTTCAGAGTACCCGCCCTTTTGGCGTGTATGGCTTGACCCCTCCCCAACGGAAAAACCGGTAAGGACTTATGTGCGGATTAGCTGGTGAGTTACGTTTCGATCAACACCCTGCGGACCTTGCGGCCGTAGAGCGCATCACCCATCACTTGGCCCCTCGCGGCCCCGACGCGTGGGGCTTTCATAGCCAGGGCCCAATTGCCCTTGGCCATCGACGCCTGAAAATCATGGACCTGTCCGACGGCTCGGCCCAGCCGATGATCGACAATCAACTGGGCCTGTCACTGGCGTTCAACGGCGCGATCTACAACTACCCGGAATTGCGGGCCGAACTCGAAGGCCTGGGCTACGCCTTTCATTCGGGCGGCGACACCGAAGTGCTGCTCAAGGGCTATCACGCCTGGGGCGAAGCTCTGCTGCCCAAGCTCAACGGCATGTTCGCCTTCGCCATCTGGGAGCGCGACGCCAAGCGGCTGTTCATCGCCCGTGACCGTCTCGGCGTGAAGCCGCTGTACCTGTCTCGCACCGGCCAGCGCCTGCGCTTCGCCTCGGCATTGCCGGCATTGCTCAAGGGCGGCGACATCAACCCGGTGCTCGACCCGGTCGCGCTGAATCACTACCTCAATTTCCACGCGGTCGTCCCGGCGCCTCGCACCTTGCTGGCTGGTATCGAGAAGTTGCCCCCGGCCACTTGGATGCGTGTCGAGGCGGATGGCAGCACTGAGCAGAAAACCTGGTGGACGCTGCCCTACGGTCCCCGGCCCGACGAGCAGAACCTCAACCTGGAAGACTGGATCGAGCGTGTATTGGACAGCACCCGCGAAGCGGTCGCCATCCGCCAGCGCGCCGCCGTCGATGTCGGCGTGCTGCTGTCGGGCGGCGTGGACTCGAGCATGCTCGTGGGCCTGCTGCGCGAAGTCGGCGTTGACGACCTGTCCACCTTCTCCATCGGCTTCCAGGACGCCGGCGGTGAGCGCGGCGACGAGTTTCAATATTCAGACCTGATCGCCAAGCACTACGGCACCCGCCACCATCAGTTGCGCATCGACGAAAAAGAAATCATTGAACAGTTGCCCGCCGCGTTCCGCGCCATGAGTGAACCGATGGTGAGCCACGACTGCATCGCCTTCTACCTGCTCTCGCGGGAAGTGGCCAAGCACTGCAAAGTGGTTCAGAGCGGCCAGGGCGCCGATGAGTTGTTCGCCGGTTACCATTGGTATCCGCAAGTGGATGGCGCCAGCGACCCGTATGCGGCCTATCGCGCGGCGTTCTTCGACCGCACTTACGAGGAGTATGCCGCCACCGTTCAACCCAAATGGCTGACGGCCAACGATGCCGCCGGAGACTTCGTCAAGGAGCACTTCGACCAGCCGGGCGCCGATGCCGCCGTCGACAAGGCCTTGCGCCTGGACAGCACGGTGATGCTGGTGGACGACCCGGTCAAGCGCGTCGACAACATGACCATGGCCTGGGGCCTGGAAGCACGCACACCGTTCCTCGACTACCGTCTGGTGGAGCTTTCCGCTCGGGTGCCGGCCAAATTCAAGCTCCCCGAGGGCGGCAAGCACGTGCTCAAGGAAGCGGCACGCCGGGTGATCCCGAGCGAGGTCATCGACCGCAAGAAAGGCTATTTCCCGGTGCCGGGCCTCAAGCACCTTGAAGGCAACACCCTGGCCTGGGTCCGTGAACTGCTGCTGGATCCGAGCCAGGATCGCGGCCTGTTCAACCCGACCATGCTTGATCGCCTGCTGACCGACCCCAACGGCCAGCTGACGCCGTTGCGCGGTTCGCGGCTGTGGCAATTGGCAGCGCTGAACCTGTGGCTCAGCGAGCAAGGAATCTGACCGATGAAACCCCATTCCACCCTCCACAACCAACGACTCTTGCGCGGCCAACCGCCGTCCTACGAACGCTTGCAGGCACGCCTGGCCGAAGACGGCAGCGAACTCAATGCCGCCCCCATCGCCGTGCATTGCGGCTGGGGCCGGCTGCTGATCGGCCATACGTTCCCGGACCCGGCGACCCTGGCCCAGGAACTGCTCAACGAACAACCCGGCGAACGGGACATCGCCCTGTACGTCGCCGCGCCCCAGCAAGTGCTGGGGCTGGAGCCGGCGCACCTGTTTCTCGATCCGTCCGACACCCTGCGCCTGTGGTTCAGCGATTACCGACAAGCCACGCGAGTATTCCGCGGTTTCCGGATCCGCCGCGCCCAGAACGACAGCGACTGGCAGGCCATCAACCAGCTGTACCAGGCTCGCGGCATGCTGCCCATCGACCCGGAGCGATTGACACCGCGCCATCAAGGTGGCCCGGTCTACTGGCTGGCCGAGGACGACGACACCGGCGCGGTGATTGGCAGCGTGATGGGCCTCAATCACCAGAAAGCTTTCAACGATCCAGAAAACGGCAGCAGTCTCTGGTGCCTGGCGGTGGACCCACAGTGTTCACGCCCCGGCGTTGGCGAGGTGCTGGTGCGCCACCTCATCGAGCATTTCATGAGCCGGGGCTTGAGCTACCTCGACCTGTCGGTACTGCACGATAATCGGATGGCGAAAAACCTCTATGCCAAACTCGGTTTCCGCAGCCTCCAGACCTTCGCCATCAAGCGCAAGAATGGCATCAACCAGCCGTTGTTCCTTGGGCCCGGCCCCGAGGCGCAATTCAACCCCTATGCGCGGATCATCGTCGAGGAAGCGCATCGTCGCGGCATCGAAGTGCAAGTGGACGACGCCGAGGCCGGCCTGTTCACCCTGATGCACGGCAGCCGCCGGATTCGCTGCCGGGAATCGCTGAGCGACCTGACCAGCGCAATCAGCATGACGCTCTGCCAGAACAAGAGCCTGACCCACAAAGTGCTGAAAAACGCTGGCCTGAACCTGCCGGCCCAACAGCTGGCGGGCAATGCCGACGACAACCTGGCGTTTCTCGATGAGCATGAACGGGTGGTCGTGAAGCCGTTGGACGGCGAACAGGGCCAAGGCGTGGCGGTGGACCTGCGCACGATCGAAGAAGTACAGGCCGCCATCGAAGCTGCCCGGCGGTTTGACAGCCGGGTATTGCTAGAAAGCTTCCACGAAGGGTTGGACTTGCGAATCCTCGTGATCGGTTTTGAAGTGGTGGCCGCGGCAATCCGTCGCCCGGCCGAGGTAATCGGCGACGGGCAGCACACCATCGGCGCGCTCATCGAAGCCCAGAGCCGACGGCGCCAGGCCGCTACCGGCGGTGAGAGCAAGATCCCGATGGATGCCGAAACCGAGCGCACCTTGAGCGCGGCCGGTTATGCCTACGACAGCGTGCTGCCCAAGGGTGAGCATCTGTTCGTACGGCGCACGGCGAACCTGCATACCGGTGGCGTCCTGGAGGACGTGACCGCCATCCTCCATCCGACCCTGGCCGATGCGGCGGTTCGTGCAGCACGGGCCCTGGACATCCCGATGGTCGGCCTGGACCTGCTCGTCCCGGCGGCTGATCAACCGGAATACGTGTTCATCGAAGCCAACGAACGCGCCGGGCTGGCCAATCACGAACCGCAACCCACCGCAGAGCGTTTTGTGGACTTGTTGTTTCCCCATAGCCAAGCGGTGGTCTGAGATTTCTGTGGCCAGGGAGCTTGCTCCCGCTGGGCCGGGCCGGCCACTAGCGCGAGGCGGCCCCGCTGACTCACTTAGTGCTCCGATTTGAGCTCAAGGCGACTGCTTCGCAGTCGAGCGGGAGCAAGCTCCCTCGCCACGGGTCTCTCGTTCCAATATTTCGCGAGGAGTTTCCATGATCAGTAAGATTCCCGAACCGAATCTCGAATACCTGCAGAAAGTCTTGCTGGAAATGCTCGCCATTCCCAGCCCTACCGGTTTCACCGACACCATTGTCCGTTACGTCGCCGAGCGCCTCGAAGAGCTTGCCATTCCTTTCGAAATGACCCGGCGCGGCACCATCCGCGCCACCCTCAAGGGCCGCAAGAGCAGCCCCGACCGCGCAGTGTCGGCGCACCTGGACACCATTGGCGCCTCGGTCCGGGCCATCAAGGACAACGGTCGCCTGACACTGGCGCCCGTGGGTTGCTGGTCGAGCCGGTTTGCCGAGGGCAGCCGGGTCAGCCTGTTTACCGATACGGGCGTGATTCGCGGCAGCGTCCTGCCGTTGATGGCGTCCGGTCACGCGTTCAATACCGCCGTGGATGAAATGCCCATCAGTTGGGACCACATCGAACTGCGCCTGGATGCCTACTGCGCCACCCGCGCCGATTGCGAGACCCTGGGCGTGGGCATCGGCGACTACGTGGCCTTCGATCCCTTGCCCGAATTCACCGAAAGCGGCCATATCAGCGCCCGTCACCTGGATGACAAGGCCGGGGTCGCCGCGTTGTTGGCGGCGCTGAAGGCCATCGTCGACAGCGGCGAAGAGCTGCTGATCGATTGCCATCCGCTGTTCACCATCACCGAGGAGACCGGCAGCGGCGCGGCCGCCGCGCTGCCCTGGGACGTCAGTGAGTTCGTCGGGATCGACATCGCACCGGTCGCGCCGGGCCAGCACTCCAGCGAACACGCCGTAAGCGTGGCGATGCAGGATTCCGGCGGCCCTTACGACTACCATCTGTCGCGGCACTTATTGAAACTGGCCAAGGAAAACGAACTGCCGGCGCGCCGTGACCTGTTTCGCTACTACTTCAGTGACGCCCATTCCGCGATCACCGCCGGCCACGACATCCGCACCGCCCTGCTCGCTTTCGGCTGCGACGCCACCCATGGCTACGAACGCACCCACATCGACAGTCTGGCGGCTCTCAGCCGTCTGCTCGGCGCCTACATCCTCAGCCCGCCGGTGTTTGCCAGCGATGCGCAACCGGCCCAGGGTTCACTGGACCGCTTCAGCCATCAGATCGAACACGATGCACAAATGGAAAGCGACACCCGGGTGCCTTCTGTGGACAGCCTGATTGGGCAGCGTTCCGATAGCTGATCCCACATGCTCACAATTCCATCAAGAACACGCTCGCTCCCACGACAGACTTCAATGCACTGAGGCCCTGTGGGAGCGAGCTTGCTCGCGATGAAGCCAGAGCAGACATGAGAAACCCCGGGCTAGCCGCCACAGCTCATCCGCCGTAGCATCCGCCCAATATTTAGCGGAGCCCTATCATGCTGATCCCCCACGACCAACTCGAAGTCGACACCCTCACCCGCCTGATCGAGGATTTCGTCACCCGTGACGGGACCGACAATGGCGACGACACGCCTTTGGAAACCCGCGTCCTGCGGGTCCGCCAGGCCCTGACCAAAGGCCAGGCAATGATTGTCTTCGATCCGGAAAGCGAACAATGCCAATTGATGCTCAAGCACGACGTGCCCAAGCATCTATTCGATTGAACAGGCCTTGCGTGCCGCCTGGGCCTTTTTTCTCTGAATCTTGTCGTAGATTTCGGAACGATGCACTTCGACGTGTCGAGGCGCCTCCACGCCGAAACGCACGGTGCTGCCGCTGACCGACAGCACGCGCACGGAAATATTGTCACCGATGGAAATCAACTCGCCCACTGCGCGGCTTAATACGAGCATGGTTCTTGTCCTTAAGAGTGTCTGGACCTTGACCATGCCCGGCCTGTTTTCCATGCACAAGATACCGGCGCGAATTCAGTATTCCCCTACACATCGGGATCCTTGTAACTGAAGGAAATGTCCTGCAAAAAACGTTTATCGAAGCCGATCAAGGTCCCGTGAATCGCGGCCCGAAGAGAATTATTCCCGCCCCCATTACACAGAGCGCCACGCCGATCCAGTCGGAAGCCAGCGGCCGCGCGCGCTCGATGACCGCCAGCCAGCCGATGGACGCGACGATATAGATCCCACCATAGGCGGCATAGGCGCGACCGGCATACGTGGCTTCGATACGAGTCAGCAACAGGGCGAACAATGTCAGGCTGAGTAACGCCGGCGCGATCCACCAGGCGCTCTTGCCCTGGCGCAACCACATCCAGAAGGCATAGCACCCGGCGATTTCAAAGAGCGCGGCAAGGAAAAACCATAGGTAATTGAGCATGGAGCGGTCCATCAGGAGGGCACGAGGCGCCATCCTGATGGATGCCGGGAAGGCAGGTCAACTTGGGGAGTGTCGCGCCTTGGCGCGCATTTTGTCTGCCATGGCGGTCATTTCGTCGTAGAGCAGCTGTGGGTTTTTCTGCTTCAACGTCCAGGCCGCGCGCCCCTGTTCGTGGGGCAGGATCATGAACTGGCCCTCGGCAACGTGCTGGTAGATGTAGTCGGCGATGTCAGCGGCACTGATCGGCGAGCTCTCCAGCAATTTACCGACCTGGGCTTTCATGGCGGGAGTCGGCCCGCGGAACGAGTCCAGCAGGTTGGTCTGGAAGAACGACGGGCAGACCACGTGCACACCGATTTCCTGCTGCGCCAGTTCGATCAGCAGGCTTTCCGACAACGCCACCACGCCGGCCTTGGCCACGTTGTAGTTGCTCATGGCCGGGCCTTGCATCAGGGCCGCCATGGAGGCGATGTTGATGATTTTGCCACGGCTTTTTTCCAGCAGTGGCAGGAACGCCTTGCAGCCCTTGACCACCCCCATCAGGTTGATCGCGATCTGCCAGTCCCAATCCTCGAGGGACAGTTCGCTGAAGAATCCACCCGACGCCACGCCAGCGTTGTTGACGATGATGTCGATGCCGCCAAGTTTTTCTTCGCAAGCCTGGGCAAACGCGGTGAGCTGGCTGTAGTCACGCACGTCGCAACGTTGCACAAAGCCGTCGCCGCCCGCTTCGCGAACCAGCCTGAGGGTTTCCTGCAGGCCCGGTTCACTGACGTCAGACAAGGCCAGGCGCCAGCCTTCGCGGGCCCAGCGCAGCGCGATTTCGCGACCCAGGCCAGAGCCAGCACCGGTGATCATCATGCGATTTTGCATAGGGAAACAGCCTTGTTGTTCCGGGAGAGATGGGCCGAGTGTAGCGAAGGAGCCGGCCCGACCCACGTTCCATCATCTTGCTGAATGGCGAGGGCAAACCATGACAGTTGATGGGTTTGAAACCTTGGCAAGAGATGGCGTCAACCCGCGCGCAATGGCGACGACAAAAAACTTTGAATTTTTTACAGGACGTTACGGTCGGAGCTTATAAGCCGCCCGGATTTAATGCATGCGCGCTGGCAGTTGAAAGTTTCATCACTCCAGAACTGACCAATAAGGAAATCAACAATGGGCACTATACTTATCATCATCCTGATCCTCCTGCTGATCGGTGGCCTTCCGGTCTTCCCGCACTCCAGAAGTTGGGGTTACGGCCCGTCCGGTATCATCGGCGTAGTATTGGTGGTGCTGTTGATCCTGCTGTTACTTGGCAAGATATAGATCCCCAAGCGCAAAAAAAAGAGGCCTTCAAGGCCTCTTTTTTATTCACCGGTTATCAGTCCGGCTTGCCGTCGATAACGCCGGCGGTGTTATCCAACAAACTCTTTGTCGCGGTTTGCAGGAACGATTCAAGCTTGAGTTTCATCTCGGCAGTTTCCGGTGCATCCGGAATGACTTCTGCCCGCGGGTTCGCACCGAGTTCATAGCGATACATCTTGGGCGCCATTTCTTTCTCTTTTGGCAGCACCAGGATCTTGTCGTCGCGAATGATCGCCGTGGTCTGCTCGCTACCGGACGGCTTGATCACGCCGAAACCGGTATCGCCTTGCGGCAGGTTCAGCAGGTCACGGCCCCAACATTGATTGCGCACTTCCCCGCCGAGGCGGCCCATGATGGTCGGGACGATATCGACCTGGGTGCCCACGGTGTGATTGCGCTGGCCAAACTTCTCCTGCACGCCCGGTCCGATCAGCAGCATCGGCACGTTGAAGCGGCCCAGGTCCATTTCGGTGATCTGGCGCTCGTTGCCAAAACCATGGTCGCCGACCACCACGAACAGGGTTTCCTTGAAGTAAGGCTCTTTGCGGGCCTTCTCGAAGAACTGGCCCAGCGCCCAATCGGAGTAACGCATGGCGGTCAGGTGTTCGTTCAGGCTGCCACGGTCAGTCACGCGCTCCACCGGCAACGGCGTTGGCAGTGCGTAGGGCGTGTGGTTGGACAGGGTTTGCAACAACGCATAGAACGGCTTGCCATTCTCCCGTGCCTTGAGCTCGATCAGGCCACGGTCGAACATGTCCTGGTCCGACACGCCCCAGGTTGGATCGGAGAACACTGGGTTCACGAAGTCGTTACGGCCGATGAACGTGGTCATGCCCTGGCTGCTGAAGAAGCCCGACTGGTTGTCCCAGGCGAAGTCGCCGTTATAGACATACACGTCGTCATATTCACGGGCGCTGAGCAGCTGCGGCAAGCCCGACAGCTTGTGACTGCCTTCCGGCGTCTGCATCAGGTATTCGAAACCTGGCAGGTTCGGGAAGCAGGCCATGGTGGCGAACATACCTTGGTGGGTGTGCGTGCCATTGGAGAAGAAGCGGTCGAACAGCAGGCCCTCCTTGGACAGCTTGTCCAGGTAAGGCGTGATGTTGCCCGGCGCGCCAAGGGCGCCCACGGAATGACCGGCCATGCTTTCCATCAGGATCACGACGACGTTCTTGATCGGCAGCGTCTTGTCGGCAGGCGGCGTGTAGTCGCGACGCACGGCGGCCGTCTCGGCGTCCACCAGCTTGTCGTCGGCCATCACCAGCATGTCGCGCACGGTCTGCTGCGCCAGCGGCTGCTCAAGAGTGGCTTTCCAGATGTTGTCACGGTCTTCGGACATCCGGCTCTTCGCCGCTGCCACCAGCGACAGCGTGCCGTTGAGACCCAACTGGTTGGCGAAGTTGGAATCAGTGGTGTAGACGTCACCCCAACGCAGCGGTGGCCCTTGGCGCAGGGTGCCACGCGCAGCGGCCACGGCCACCAGCAGGCAAACCAGGAACACGGCGACACGGCCATACCACGGCGCGATCTGGCGCGTGCCGATGCTGCCGCCACTGAAAGGCCCACGCGGCCGTGTGGCACGATCGGCGCCCTTGAACGCCAGGCTCAGGATGATGGTGCCGCCCACCCAGGCCAGCAGGTAACGAACCACGGGAAAACCATACCAGAGCATGCTCGCCACGGTTTTGGGGTCTTCCTTCACGTACTGGAAGACCAGGCCGTTGAGGCGCTGGTGAAACTCACGGTAGAAGTCCATCTCCATCAAGCCCAGGAACAGCGCGATGCTGGAGGTGACCGTCAGCCAGAAACGAAAGAACCCACGTGCCGCCATGGCCCGCGCGCTGAACAATGCCAGCAGCAGCGGAATGCAGAGATAGACGACCAGGCGCAAGTCGAAACGCAGCCCATTGATAAAAGCTTCCACGAAGGTCGAGGCTGGGGTATCGAGGATCATCTGGCGGTTGTAGACCAGCAACGCCACGCGTAGCAGGCTGAGCATGATCATCATCACCAGGGCACAGAGCAGCGTGTAGGCCAGGTGCGATTTGACGGTCGGTTGCAGCAGGCGATGCGTGGTGCGCTGCTGACTCAGGGCGTCCGGGATTGCCATGTCGTTTTAGGACCTATTGGAAGTGGGGTCGAAAGTAGGAACAACAGCGCGCCCTCTGTTGAGCCATTCAAGGCCGGGGCTTGCGCGAAAGCGCAAATCTTGCACGAACGGTCATGGCATTGCCATTAATAACCGCCGCAATAAAAGCGCGTGGGATTGTCTGCAAGGTTTCGTGAAAATTTTGTTGATTGAATATTTGGCAACACAAAAGGGCCAGCGCCTAGTGGCGAGGGAGCTTGCTCTCTCGCCACAGGAGCAGACTGTCGCTGACGTCAGTCGTTGCTCGGCTTGTTGATCGCCTGCAGCACGTATTGCGGCATGGCGAACGCACCGATATGAATCTCGGGGTTGTAGTAGCGCGTCACGATACCGCTGCCGGTAAAGCGCTCGCGCAGGGTTTCGCGGGAGAGCTTGCGGTAAGCGGCGTTGGTCGAACCCCAGGCAAAGGTCATGGCGCCGCCGATATAGGTCGGCACGGCGGCCTGGTAGAAATGCCAGTCGGCGAACAGGCCGTGCAAGCGCCCGGCGGTGGTCTGGACTTCGCCCAACTGCATGAACGGCGTGCCGTTCTGAGTGACCAGGATCCCGCCTTCATTGAGGCAGCGGTGGCATGCCTGGTAGAAATTCTCCGAGAACAGTACTTCGCCCGGACCGATCGGGTCGGTGGAGTCGGAAATGATGACGTCGAATTTTTCCTGGGTCGTGGCAACGAAACGCATGCCATCGTCAATCACCAGGTTCAGGCGCGGATCGTCATAGGCGCCCTTGGAATGGTTCGGCAAAAACTCCTTGCACATGTCCACCACCGTGCCGTCGATCTCCACCATGGTGATGTGCTCGATGCCCACATGCTTGGTCACTTCCCGCAGCATGCCGCCGTCACCACCGCCAATGATCAGCACGCGCTTGACCGCGCCATGGGCCAGGATCGGCACGTGGGTCAACATCTCGTGGTAGATATATTCATCGGCTTCGGTGGTCTGGATCACGCCGTCCAGGGCCATGACCCGGCCCATGCGCGGGTTTTCGAAAATCACCAGGTGCTGGTGCTCGGTGCGCACTTCATGCAGCAGCTTGTCCATGCGAAAACGCTGGCCATAGCCTTCGTAGAGGGTTTCAAGGTAATCGCCGGTCGGGGTGGTCGTCATGGTCAGGTGCTCCGATAAATACGCGGTTGGCCAGTGAGGCTCGCAAAGGCGCGCATTCTACGACGCTGGGGATGACAGGTCGAACCTTCAACTGTCTGACGACACACGCAGCCTTTGTGGCGAGGGAGCAAGCTCCCTCGCCATGGTTTTTTAGTTGAATTTGCGTCCGAGCCCAGCCGGCACGCCTTCGATGGTGGTGTCTTCCCACGGCCCGTTCGGGCTGACGGAACGGCTCCAGCCATTGTTCCAGCGATAGTAGGTGCGCTGGCGGTAGAAGGTATTGGTCTGATCATCCAGCACATAGACCCCGAGCTTGGCATCCCAATGGCTGTTGCCGCCGGGTGGGGGCGCGAAACTGGCGGAGGTACGAGGCACTGGCTTGGCCGGTTTGTTCGGGGTCACCGGTTTGCCGGGGGCGGTCGACGGTGCTGGCTTGGTGGTCGGTGTCGACGGCGGTATGGGCGGCAGCGGCGCCGAAGGTTCGGGCGGACGCTGGACCGCACAAGCGCTCAGGCCCAGGACGAGCGTGAGCAGTGTGATACGAGCGATGGCGGTCATGGGGCGAGTTCCTGTCATTGGTCCGGACTGTCGATGGTCAATTGCTGCGGTGCGGTGGTACTGCTCGCCAAGGGCTGGCTGCGACCGATCCACTCGCCGGCGGTCGGTTGACCGGCCCGGGATATACGCGCCACCAGTTGGACTTCGGGGAAGTTCGACAGTTTCAGCTGCGGCATCATTGCGTCCGCGTCGCCCAACTCGACGCTGGCGGGCAGGTCGGCGACGGTCAGGCGCTTGGCCGCCAGCGGCGCCGGCGGGCCGGAAACGGCGCGGGCGAAAATGAACACGCTGTCGCCCGGCTGCACCTTCGCCTTGAGCGCCGGAGCCAGGTCGACGCGAACCTTGAGCAGTGCCACGGCCTTGGCCGTCGGCGCCTGGGCGAGCTTGCCCCCACTGGCCTGGAGCTTCTCGGTGGCCCGGGTGATGCCGCCCTGCAACGCTTCGCGGGATCTATCGCCTTCAGGCAATTGCGCCAGCAAGCGTTCCCAATAATCGATCGCTTCCTGATAACGCTCGCCTTCAAACGCGGCGATGCCCAACAGGCCAAGGCTGGTCACTTCCTTGGGGTCGAGCTTCAGCGCTTCGTCGGTCAGGGCCTGGACTTTATCCGACCATTTCTTGCCATCGGCAAAGTACTGCGCCTGCGCCCATTGGCCCAACAGCTCCGGTTGGCGACCCGCGACCGCCACGGTGCGTTCGAAAATCTTCGCCGCGTCCGCCGGCCTATCCTGCGCCATGTAGGTCCGACCGAGGAAATACAAGCCCTCGGCGGAATCCGGTTGTGCCGCCACCGCACGCTCCAGGCGCAGGGTCATCTCCTCCATGGACTGCGGCGCCTGGGCGAATTCGCGGGTCAGTTCGACTTTGTCGATGGCACCGAAATGCAGGTACAACGCCAGGCCCAACACCGGCACCAGCACAGCGGCGAGAAGCGGCAACGGCTTGCCCAGGCGTGATTCACGCGGCGCATCGGCGCCTTCGGTATCAGCCAGCAATTCTCGGGCGGCCTCGGCGCGCCCGGTGTCCAGTTGGGACGCGTTGAGCACGCCCTCTTCCCGCTCGGCCTGCAGTTCGGCAACCCGTTCCTGATACAGCGCCACGTTCAGCGCGGTGCGATCTTCTTCCAATTGGGCGCGACGGCCACGTAACACGGGGATCAACAGAAAACTCAGGGCGACCAGGAGAAGCAGACCTGCGGCGAGCCAGAAATCAATCATGCTTGGTTTTATCCAACAGTTGGTCGAGGCGCTGGCGCTCTTCGACAGAAAGCGTATCCGGGGCGGCGCTGCGCTGCACCCGACGGCGGCGCACGATCACCGCGATCACCACGAAACCACCCAGCAGCAGCCCGGCGGGGCCGAACCAGAGCAGCGCGGTCTTGGAAGACAGGGCCGGGTTGTAGCGCACGAACTCACCGTAGCGATCCACCATGAAATCGATGATTTGCTGGTTGTCCTTGCCCTCGCCGAGCATCCGGAAGATTTCCTTGCGCAAATCGGTCGCGATCGGCGCGTTGGAATCGGCGATGTCCTGATTCTGACATTTGGGGCAGCGCAACTCCTTGGTCAGCTCGCGAAACCGCTCGCGCTCGGCGTCATTGGCGAATTCATAGGTATCGATGGCGGCATGGGTCACACCCGACAGACTCAAGCCGAGGACCGCGGCGGCTAACCAGCGCTTCATGGCTTGGCCTCATCCACCAGGGCCTGGTATTTGCCAGCCAGTTTTTCGCGCCAGACCTGTTCGTCGATCACACCGACGAACTTGTCGCGGATGATGCCCTTGGCGTCGATGAAGAAGGTTTCCGGCGCGCCGTACACACCCAGGTTCAGGCCGAGGGTGCCCTCCTCGTCGCGTATATCGAGCTGATATGGGTTGTGGAATTCAGCCAGCCATTTCAAGGCGTCGGCGTTGACGTCCTTGTAGTTGACGCCGTAGATCACCACGCCATTCTGGGCCAGCTTGTTCAACACCGGATGCTCGACCCGGCAGGAAATGCACCAGGTACCCCACACGTTGACCAACGCCGGCTTGCCCTGCAGGTCGGCGTGGGTCAGGGTCCTGTCGCCTTGTACCGAGGGCAGGGAAAATTCCGGGAACGGCTTGCCGATCAGCGCCGAGGGCAACTCCGACGGATTCAAGAACAGCCCCCGGTAGAGGAACACCGCAACCATCAGGAACAGCGCCAGCGGCAATACCATCAACCAACGTTTCATGCAGTGGCTCCTGTCACGCCCAGCGCTTCACGCACCCGGGTCTTCACTTTGACGCGATAACGACGATCCAGCGCCGCCAGGACTCCGCCCAGGCCGGTCAGCAAGCCACCGAACCAGATCCAGCGCACGAACGGCTTGACGTGGACGCGCACCGCCCAGGCGCCATCGCCCAGGGATTCGCCCAGCGCGACATAGAGATCACGGGTGAAACCAGCATCGATCCCGGCTTCGGTCATCACCGAGTTCTGCACGGTGTAGAGGCGTTTCTCCGGGTGCAGCACGGTAATTTCCTGGCCGTTGCGAAGGACCCGCACGGTGCCCTTGTCGGAGGTGAAGTTAGGCCCTTCGAAATGCTTGGCGCCCTCGAAGACGAACTGGTAGCCACCCAGGTCCATGGATTCGCCTGGCGACAGTCGCAGGTCACGTTCGGCACTGTTCTGGCTGGACAGCACCACGCCCAGGGCGCAAACGGCGATGCCCAGGTGGGCGAGTTGCATGCCCCAATAACTGCGGGTCAGAGTTGGCAGGCCCTTGATCAGGCCTTTGTGACGGGTCTTGTCGAAGACGTCCCGAACGCCGGCCAGCAACACCCAGGCGGCCAGGACGAAGGTCGCCAACACGGCCCAGTTGAAGTCGCCGTAGGCGATCCCGGCCACCACGGCCAGGGCAGCCGTGCCCAACAGCACCGGTGTCAGCATGCCCATCAGCCATTTGACCGGCGTGTCTTTCCAGCGCACCAGCACGCCGACGGCCATCACCAACATGAGGATCGCCATCAGCGGTATGAACAATGCGTTGAAATACGGCGGGCCAACCGACAGCTTGGCGCCGGACAACGCATCGAGCACCAGCGGGTACAGCGTGCCCAGCAGGATCATCGACGCCGCCACCACCAGCACCAGGTTGTTGCCCAACAGCAGGGTTTCCCGGGACCAGAGGTTGAAGCCGACCTGGCTCTTGACCACCGGCGCGCGCAGGGCGAACAGCGTCAGCGAACCGCCGACCACGACCATCAGGAACATCAGGATGAACACGCCACGCTCCGGGTCCGAGGCGAAGGCATGCACCGACGTCAGCACGCCGGAACGCACGAGGAAGGTTCCCAGCAGGCTCAAGGAGAATGCCGCGATGGCCAGCAGGACCGTCCAGCTCTTGAATACCCCGCGCTTTTCCGTGACCGCCAGGGAATGGATCAGGGCCGTGCCGACGAGCCATGGCATGAACGAGGCGTTTTCCACCGGGTCCCAGAACCACCAGCCGCCCCAGCCGAGTTCATAGTAGGCCCACCACGAGCCGAGGGTGATGCCGATGCCGAGAAAGGCCCAGGCAACAATGGTCCATGGGCGCGACCAGCGAGCCCAAGCGGCATCGAGGCGACCACCGAGCAACGCGGCGATGGCAAACGCGAAGGCCACGGAAAAACCGACGTACCCCATGTACAGCATCGGCGGATGGACAATCAGGCCTATGTCCTGGAGCAACGGGTTCAGGTCGCGACCGTCGGTCGGCACCTGGGGCAGGATGCGCTCGAACGGGTTGGACGTGACGATCAAAAACAGCAGGAAACCGGTGCTGATGATGCCCATCACCGCCAATACCCGGGCCAGCATCACCTGGGGCAATTGCCGAGAGAACACCGACACGGCAAAGGTCCAGCCGGCGAGGATCAAGGCCCAGAGCAACAACGAACCTTCGTGGGCGCCCCACACCGCGCTGAACTTGTAGTACCAGGGCAAGGCGCTGTTGGAGTTGCTGGCGACGTACTCAACGGAAAAGTCGTCGGCCATGAACGCGTAGGTCAGGCAGGCGAAGGCAAACAGCATGAACGCGAACTGTCCCCATGCCGCTGGCTGGGCGAGGCTCATCCACAGACGGTCACCACGCCAGGCGCCGAGCAATGGAACCACGGCCTGCACCAGGGAGAAACACAGGGCCAGGATCATCGCCAGATGGCCCAGCTCGGGGATGAAGATACCGGTGGTCATCTTATCAACCCTCCTTCGCGGGCGCGGGCGCCGATTGGCCGCTGTCTTTCAGGGCCTTGGTCACTTCCGGCGGCATGTACTTCTCGTCGTGCTTGGCCAGCACTTCGTCGGCCACCACCACGCCGTCTGCATTGAGCTTGCCCAGGGCGACGATGCCCTGCCCTTCGCGGAACAGGTCAGGGAGAATGCCGCGGTAGGTGATGGTCACGGTCTTGTTGAAGTCGGTGACGTTGAACCTCACGTCCAGCGAATCGCCGGAACGCACCAGCGACCCCTGCTCCACCATGCCGCCGGCGCGGATGCGAGTGTCCTTGGGCGCCTCTCCGCTGGCAATCTGCGTCGGGGTATAGAACAGGTTGATGTTCTGCTGCAGGGCGCTCAGGGCCAGGCCGACCGCCGCGCCGACGCCGACCAGGATCGCCAGAATGATGACAAGACGTTTTTTGCGCAGCGGATTCACTGACCATTCTCCCGGCGCAGACGACGCGCCTCTTGTTGCAGATACCGCTTGCGGGCCAGGATCGGCGCCGCCACGTTGAGAGCCAGCACCGCCAGGCAGATGCCGTAGGCTGACCAGACATACAAGCCGTGATGGCCCATGGCGAGGAAATCGCCGAATGACGCGAAACTCATCGAGCGGCCTCCAGGCTGTTCTGTACTTCGGCTTTCACCCAGCTGGCCCGGGACTCACGCTTGAGCACTTCCAGGCGCATGCGCAGCAGCAGCACCGCGCCGAAGAAGCAATAGAACCCCAGCGCGGTCAGCAACAGCGGCAGCCACATCTCCACCGGCATCGCCGGTTTTTCAGTGAGGGTGAAGGTCGCGCCCTGGTGCAGGGTGTTCCACCACTCCACCGAGTACTTGATGATCGGAATGTTGATCACCCCGACGATCGCCAGCACCGCGCAGGCCTTGGCGGCGCTGTCACGATTGCTGATGGCGTTGCCCAGCGCAATAAGACCGAAGTACAGGAACAGCAGGATCAGCATCGACGTCAGTCGTGCATCCCAGACCCACCACGAACCCCAGGTCGGCTTGCCCCAGATGGCCCCGGTGACCAGCGCCACGGCGGTCATCCAGGCGCCGATGGGCGCGGCGCATTGCAGGGCTACGTCGGCCAGTTTCATTTTCCACACCAGCCCGACCACGCCGCATACCGCCAGCATCACGTAGATCGACTGGGCCAGCATCGCCGTCGGGACATGGATATAGATAATGCGGAAGCTGTTGCCTTGCTGATAGTCCGGCGGCGCGAAGGCCAGGCCCCAGACCACGCCGATGCCGATCAGCAACAGGGCGGCGATGCTCAACCAGGGCAGCATTTTGCCACTGATGCCGTAGAACCACTTGGGTGAGCCGAGCTTGTGAAACCAGGTCCAGTTCATTGCAGATTCCATCACGGTTGCGGCTCGCTATCGCGAACCGCTGGGGCGGCCTTTACTTCCTGGGAAGTGGTCAACTCCTGACCAGGCCTCATTATTATTCGCCGACGCTGATCTTCAGGCCAGCGGCTATTGCAAAGGGTGTCAGGGTTATCGCCAGGGCGGTCAGGCTCCCAAGCCACAGCAGATAACCGGTTGCCGGCATGCCTTGCAGTGCCGCTTGCAAGGCGCCACTTCCAAGGATCAATACCGGTATGTACAGCGGCAGAATCAGCAGGGCCAGCAACAAGCCTCCGCGCTTGAGCCCCACAGTCAGCGCCGCGCCTACCGCGCCGAGCAGGCTCAGCACCGGCGTGCCCAGCAACAGCGACAACAGCAGCACCGGCATGCAGGCCGCGGGCAAGCCCAGCATCATCGCCATCAACGGCGAGAGCAGCACCAGCGCCAGGCCGGAAAAAACCCAGTGTGCCAGTACCTTGGCCAAAACCAGAAGGGCCAGGGGGTGCGACGAAAGGACCCACTGTTCCAGGGATCCGTCCTCGAAATCACTGCGGAAAAGCCCGTCCAGCGAGAGCAGGACCGATAAAAGCGCTGCCACCCAGACCAGTCCAGGCGACAACGTTTGCAACAATTGAGTCTCCGGGCCGACCGCAAGCGGGAACAAGGCGATGACGATTGCGAAGAATACCAACGGGTTGGCCAGTTCGGCCGGACGACGGAACAACAGGCGCGCCTCACGGGCGAGCAACAAGCCAAAGACACTCATACCGCCCAGTTCCCCAGGTCGATGCTGCGATAACCGAAGGGTATTCGGGCCAAGGTGTGGTGCGTGGTGAGCAACACCATGCCGCCGTTTTCGCAATGGCCGGCCAGGTGTTCTTCAAGTTGCGCCACGCCCTGCTTGTCCAGAGCGGTGAACGGCTCGTCGAGGATCCACAGTGGCGGGCTGTCCAGGTACAGCCGGGCCAGGGCCACGCGGCGCTGCTGGCCGGCCGACAGGGTATGGCTCGGAACGTCCTCGAAACCTTTCAATCCCACCGCCGCCAATGCCCGCCAGATCGCCTCGAGCCCAGCAGGACGATGCAACGCGCAGAGCCAACTCAGGTTCTCTTCGGGGGTCAGCAGGTCCTTGATGCCGGCGGCATGGCCGATCCAGAGCAGGTTGCGTGCCAGTTCGCTACGCTGGCTGTGCAGCGGCTGGCCGTTGAGCAGGATCTCGCCGGCGGTGGGCTGCATCAACCCGGCCAGCAGGCGCAACAGGCTGGTCTTGCCACTGCCGTTGGGGCCACTGATCTGTACCATATCGCCAGGCGAGAGTCTCAATTCGAGATTTTCGAAAAGCAGTCGCAGATCTCGCTCACAGGCGAGGCCGACGGTTTGCAGGAGAGGACTGGTCAAGGGATCACGAGCCTTATACGGTTCAAGTCGGCAGTGCGGCAGCCGTTAAAGTGATGCAGCATAGATGCATTGACGGCCCGATCCACAGAGCTGCGTCAAACAATTGCAAGGTTTTGCCACTCTCTGGAAGGCGGGCGGCATTATACATGTGAAGTTCTTCTCTCAAGAGCGCTGATTTCCCCAAGGTAATACCGCAGATGACAGGCGACATGAACATCCCGCCGCTGCCCCAGCCCACGGCAACGACACGTATGCCGGCGGTCACGGGCGAGTTGCTCAAGCTGCTGGCACCGGCCGAGGGATTGATCGGTCCGGGCCAGACCGCCAAGGCCGAGGTGCTGTCGCTCAAGCAGGCGGACCAGGCTTTCCAACTGCTGCTCAAGGTCACGCTGGAGAGCGGCCGGCAGGCCACCGTACAAGCCACCAGCACCCAGCCGCTGCCCCAGGGCACCAGCCTGGCCGTGACTCAGCCTTCGGCCAGCAACCTGGCGATTACCGTGCAGCAGGCCCTCGCCTCCAGCGTCGCCGCCCTGACCCGGATCGACACCGCGCAATTGCCCGTGGGCACTTTGTTGCAGGGCAAAGTGCTGACCAGCCAGGCCTTGCCGCAACAGCCCGGGCAACCGGCGGTGTATCGCTCGCTGGTAAGCCTGCTCAACACCGCCCAGGCCGGCAGCACCCTGGACATTGACAGCCCGCAGCCGCTGCGCATCGGCATGCTGTTGAGCGCCCAGGTACAGGATGCTCAGACATTGAAATTCTTGCCCTTGAGCAATCGCCAGGAGCAATTGGCGGTGAGCCAGCAATTGGTGACGCAAGTGAGCCGCCAGGGCTCGCTGGACAGCCTGCTCACCGCCCTGCAAAACCTTCCCGCCAGCGATGACGCCGGCCCCGAACTGCGCGCGGCGGTGACACGCCTGCTGGCTGGCCTGCCGGACGTACAACAACTGAGCACTCCCAAGGGCCTGGCCCAAGCCATGGTCGCCAGCGGCGTGTTCCTGGAAAGCAAGCTGCTGGCCGGCCAACCGCCAAGCCTGGCCCCGGACATGAAAGGCGACCTGCTGAAACTGATCGCCCAACTGACACCCGCCCTGCCCGCTTCCACCAACCTCTCCGCGGTCATCGCCGCCAACACCCTGGCCCAGGCATTGCCCAGCTTCGTGCGCAGCGCCCTGGGGATGCTCGGCCAGGTCAGCGCCAAGCCACAACCCACCGGCTTTCCGCTGCCCGCCAGATTATTGAAAGGTCAGGATGAAGAAGGTGACCTGGAGCATCTGCTGCGCCTGGCAGCCGCCGCCGTGTCACGCCTGCAAAGCCATCAGCTGTCCAGCCTGGAGCAAACCGGGCTGACCGATGACGGCCGGTTGATGAGCACTTGGCAACTGGAGATTCCGATGCGCAACCTGCAGGACATCGTGCCGTTGCAGGTCAAGTTCCAGCGCGAGGAAACCGCCGCCCGGGAACAACCGGACGAACGCCGCGAACAAACCGAACCGAAACAGCAGCTCTGGCGGGTCGAGCTGGCCTTCGACATGGAACCGCTGGGGCCGCTGCAGATCCAGGCCCAGTTGCTCAGTGGCAGCCTGTCCAGTCAGCTGTGGGCAGAACGAGCGTACACCGCGGGCCTGATCGAAATGAACCTGACCGCATTGCGCGAGCGCCTTGTGACGTGCGGGTTGAATGTCGGCGACCTCGACTGCCACCTCGGCACCCCGCCCCAAGGACCCAAGACCCGGCTGGAACAACGCTGGGTGGACGAAACCGCATGACAACCCACACCGAACCCCGCCAGGCCATCGCCCTCAAGTACGACGGCCACCACGCCCCCACCCTCACCGCCAAGGGCGACGAAGCCCTGGCCGAGGAAATCCTGCGCATCGCCCGCGAGAGCGAAGTACCGATCTACGAAAATGCTGAACTGGTGAAGTTGCTGGCACGGCTGGAGCTGGGCGACAGCATTCCGGAAGAGTTGTACCGCACGATTGCCGAGATCATTGCGTTTGCCTGGAACCTGAAGGGCAAATTTCCCCAGGGCTTCGACCCGCATGCGCAAAACATCGAGAAAGACGTGACGGAGCGTGGGGATGATTACTAATCGCTGAAGGCGCTACCCCGTGGCGAGGGAGCTTGCTCCCGCTCGGCTGCTAAGCAGTCGTAAAAGCTGGGGCCGCTGCGCGACCCAGCGGGAGCAAGCTCCCTCGCCACGGGGACCGGGCTGGAATGATTATTTCTGAACGCCAGAAAAAACCTGTGGGAGCGAGCCTGCTCGCGATGGCGGTCATACACTCAGCATATTTGCTGACTGTCACACCGCTATCGCGAGCAAGCTCGCTCCCACACAGAGGTCACGGAACGCGGGAATGATCAGCGATCAGCGACGACGCTATCCGTGGCGAGGGAGCTTGCTCCCGCTCGGCTGCTAAGCAGTCGTAAAAGCTGGGGCCGCTGCGCGACCCAGCGGGAGCAAGCTCCCTCGCCACGGTGGCTGGGCTGGAATGATTATTTCTGAACGCCAGAAAAACCTGTGGGAGCGAGCCTGCTCGCGATGGCGGTCATACATTCAGCATATTTGCTGACTGTCACACCGCTATCGCGAGCAAGCTCGCTCCCACACAGAGGTCACGGAACGCGGGAATGATCAGCGACTAGCGACGACGCTATCCGTGGCGAGGGAGCTTGCTCCCGCTCGGCTGCGAAGCAGTCGTAAAAACCTGGGGCCGCTGCGCGACCCAGCGCGAGCAAGCTCCCTCGCCACGGGGACCGGGCTGGAATGATTATTTCTGAACGCCAGAAAAACCTGTGGGAGCGAGCCTGCTCGCGATGGCGGTCATACAACCTATTTGCTGACTGTCACACCGCTATCGCGAGCAAGCTCGCTCCCGCATGGGTTCTGGGGGATGGATAGATATCAGCCGCCCTTGTGCAACTTGCTCATCAATTCGGCTTCGGCCTGGGTCAGGCCGCACGCCTGGGTCAGTTCGTCGATGCTGGCGCCCATGCCGACCAGCCGGGCGGCTTGGGCAAAGGACAGGCTGGAGGGGTCGCGCTGTTCCAGTTGCGCCAGTTTGTCCGGCAATGGCGCGACGACGGCACGCAGCTCATGGAGCGCTTCGCCCATGCGCACGGTGCCGTTCTGATAGTCGTCGACACGCTTGGCCAGGTCCCGGATGCGCTGATCGCGCAGCGCATCGCCCTGGGCCTGTTGAGCGGCGATTTCCCGCTGGCCACGTATGTAGGACAAAAACATCGCCAGCGTGCCTGCCCAGAAAAGGAACAGGACAATGACTGCTACCTCAAGAATCAAATCAGATACTCTCCAGTTCCGACCACTCTTCTTCGCTCATCATTTTTTCCAGTTCGACCAGGATCAGCAACTCGTTGTTCTTGTTGCAGACGCCCTGGATGAACTTGGCCGATTCCTCGTTACCGACGTTAGGCGCGGTTTCGATTTCCGACTGACGCAAGTAAACCACTTCAGCAACGCTGTCGACCAGGATACCGACCACTTGCTTGTCCGCCTCGATGATCACGATACGGGTGTTGTCGTTGACCTCGGTGGAGTTCAAGCCGAAACGCTGACGGGTGTCGATCACGGTCACGACGTTACCACGCAGGTTGATGATGCCCAGCACGTAGCTTGGCGCACCCGGGACCGGGGCGATCTCGGTGTAGCGCAGCACTTCCTGCACGCGCATCACGTTGATGCCGTAGGTTTCGTTATCGAGCTTGAAAGTCACCCATTGCAAGATCGGATCTTCGGAACCCTTGAGAGACGACGCCTTATCATTCATACCCTGACCCCTCGAAAAACCGCCTGTGGCGGTGTGTGTTCTGTCCGGCGTCGCCCTGCGCCGCCGGTTGTCTTATTTCGGTTTCCGGACCGGCTTGGCGCCGTCCAGGTGTTTTGCCCCGCCGCTGGCGATCAGCTCCGCCAGTTCGGAAACGTCCAGCAAGGCGCACATGTGTTCGATCACCGTACCGGCCAGCCATGGCCGTTGCCCTCGATGGCTGCGCCACTTGATCTCGTTCGGGTCCAGGCGCAGCGAACGGCTGACCTGATGCACCGCCAATCCCCATTCGTAGCCCTGCACAGAAATCACGTACTGCAGGCCCTGGCGAAAATCATCGCGATAACGATCCGGCATGACCCAGCGCGCGGTGTCCAGCACTTTCAGGTTGCCGGCCTGGCTCGGCAGGATTCCGAGGAACCACTCCGGTTGGCCAAACAACGGCGTCAATTCCTGCCCGGCCAGGGAGTAGATCGATCCCAGGCACACCAGCGGCACCGCCAGCGTCAAACCGGCCACATCGAACAACAAGCACTCGAACGGCTCGGCGGCCCACGCCGGGCGATCATCGCCCGGCGCCGGCGGCGGCGTGTTGCTCGGCGGCATGTGGATTTCCACTACCGGCGTCACCAACCCCTGCAACAATGGCGCGACGGTGGAGACCGGCGCCAGGATCGGTGCGGGTGCTTCCATCACCGCCAACTGCGGCTTGACGAACGGCGCTTCCACCGCTGTCACAATCGCTGAAGCCTGTGCATCACGGGCCTGCTCCTCGAGCACGGCGGCCTGGAACTCGTCGAGCGCGGGTTCGGCTTCGACAGGCTCGGGCAACGCCTGGAACGCGCTCGGCTGCGCTGGCAATTCATCGGTCGCTTCCTGCAACAGCCCATCCAGATAGGACTGCAGGGCCAATTGGGGACGCGAAGTTGTCTTGATGGGGCGGTTCATGGGAACTGTGCGCCACTTGAAAAGGTTATCGGCATGGATACGGCAGGACTTGAGCGCCCGCAAGCAAGCACAACGTCTAAGGAGAACTTCATCAACTCAAGCCACCTGCTGCGCAACGAGCTGCTGGGCCAGCAGGTGCTTGAGAAGCGCGCGATAGGCCAGTACACCACGGCTTTTGCCATCGAATTGCGACGGTGTCACGCCGGCGCGGCTGGCGTCGCGCAAACGGGTGTCCACCGGGATGTAGCCTTGCCAGATGTCGTCCGGGTACATGTCGCGCAGCACTCGCAAGGTGCCGAGGGACGCCTGGGTACGACGGTCGAACAGGGTCGGCACGATATTGAATGCCAGCGACTGCTTGCGTGAACGGTTGACCATCGCCAGGGTGTTGACCATGCGCTCCAGGCCCTTCACCGCGAGGTGTTCGGTCTGCACAGGAATGACCAATTGCTGGCTGGCGGCCAAGGCATTGACCATCAGCAGGCCCAGCAACGGCGGGCTGTCGATGATCGCGTAATCGAAATCCTGCCACAGCTGCGCCAGACTCTTGGCGATCACCAGGCCCAGGCCGCTCTGGCCGGGCGATTGGCGCTCCAAGGTGGCCAGGGCGGTGCTCGACGGCAGCAAGGAGATCCGCTCGTCGCTGGTGGACAGCAGCAACTGCCCCGGCAAGCCTTCGGGCACGCTGCCCTTGTGCAGGAACAAATCGTAGTTGCTGTGTTCCAGGCTATCGGGATCGTAGCCGAAGTAACTGGTCATCGAGCCATGGGGGTCCAGATCGACGATGACCACGCGCTTGCCGGCCTCGGCCAGCAAACCGGCTAAAGCGATGGAGGATGTGGTTTTGCCCACACCACCTTTTTGATTGGCGACTGCCCAGACTCTCATTCGGATCGTTCCTCCCGGTCGAGACGGGCTCGACCGAGAAATAGCTCGGTTATAAAGCCGGTGACGGAGAATTGACGGCGTTCTGTCTATCCGGCGACTTGACCGGGGTCGGTGCAGTTTGTGTGCCAGCCCGCTTCAATGCCGCATCGGGCTTTGCGTTGGCGGTGCCGGTACCGGTCAGGCTGCGACGCACATCGAGGTTGCGCGAAACCACCAGCACCACCCGTCGATTGCGTGCGCGCCCCTCGGCCGTGGCGTTATTGGCCACCGGCTGGAATTCGCCATACCCCACCGACGCCAGGCGGCCCGGGTTGACACCCTGCATGGCGAGCATGCGCACGATGCTTGCCGAACGGGCCGACGACAATTCCCAGTTGGTGGGGTACTGCGCGGTGCGGATCGGCTGGTCGTCGGTGAAACCTTCGACGTGGATAGGGTTGTCGAACGGTCTCAGGATCGCCGCCACTTTATCGATGATGTTGAACGCCATGTCGCTGGGCATGGCATCGCCGCTGCCGAACAGCAGGCTGGAGTTGAGTTCGATCTCGACCCACAACTCGTTGCCACGCACGGTCATCTGGTTGGAACTGATCAGGTCGCCGAACGCCGAACTGATGTCATCGGCAATGCTCTTCAACGGATCGCTGCCACCGGCAATGCCGGCGTCGACCTGTTCGCTGTCCTTGACCAGCGGCTTGGCCGGGGTCGTCGTCTTCGGACGCTCTTCGCCGATGGGAATCGGCTTGAGGGCGCGGTCCGAATCGGTAAAGACGCCGATCAACGCTTCGGAAATGACCTTGTACTTGCCTTCGTTCACCGAAGAGATCGAATACATGACCACAAAAAAGGCGAACAGCAGCGTGATGAAGTCGGCATAGGAAACCAGCCAGCGTTCATGGTTGACGTGTTCTTCACGATGTCTGCGACGCGCCATCTGCCATTTCCCCCATCAGTCCATGAAGCCCTGGAGCTTCAACTCGATGGAACGCGGGTTCTCGCCTTCGGCAATCGACAGGATCCCTTCCAGCAGCATTTCGCGGTAGCGCGACTGGCGCAACGCAATGGATTTGAGCTTGGCCGCGATCGGCAGCAGCACCAGGTTGGCGCTCGCCACGCCGTAGATGGTGGCAACGAATGCCACGGCAATGCCGCTGCCCAGTTGCGACGGATCGGCCAAATTGCCCATCACATGGATCAAACCCATGACAGCACCGATGATACCGATGGTCGGCGCGTAGCCCCCCATGCTCTCGAACACCTTGGCCGCTTCGATGTCGCGGCTTTCCTGGGTGTAGAAATCCACCTCCAGGATGCTGCGAATCGCTTCGGGTTCGGCGCCGTCCACCAGCAATTGAAGGCCCTTGCGCGAGTAGCTGTCGGGTTCGGCATCGGCCACCCCTTCCAGCCCAAGCAGGCCTTCCTTGCGGGCGGTCAGGCTCCAGTTGACCACGCGGTCGATGCCGCCGGCCAGGTCGACCCGAGGTGGAAACAGAATCCACACCAGGACCTGCATGGCGCGCTTGAAGGCGCTCATCGGCGACTGCAACAGCGCAGCGCCTACAGTGCCACCGATCACGATCAACGCGGCCGGGCCGTTGGCCAGCGCACCGAGATGACCGCCTTCCAGGTAATTGCCACCAATGATGGCGACGAACGCCATGATGATGCCGATCAGACTGAGCACATCCATTACAGGCACGCCTCGATCAGATGTTTACCCATGTCGTCCAGGCTGTAGACCGCGTCAGCCAGGTCGGCCTTGACGATTGCCATGGGCATGCCGTAGATCACGCAACTGGCCTCGTCCTGGGCCCAGATCGCACTGCCGCCCTGCTTGAGCAGGCGCGCACCCTCGCGGCCATCGGCACCCATGCCGGTGAGCACCACCGCCAGAACTTTGTCGCCGTAGGATTTCGCCGCGGAACCGAAGGTGATGTCTACGCAAGGCTTGTAGTTCAAGCGCTCATCGCCCGGCAGGATTTTCACCGCGCCACGGCCGTCGATCATCATCTGCTTGCCACCCGGTGCCAGCAGCGCCAGGCCTGGACGGAGGATGTCGCCATCCTCGGCTTCCTTGACGCTGATGCGGCACAGTTTGTCCAAACGTTCGGCGAACGCCTTGGTGAACGCGGCGGGCATGTGCTGGATCAACACGATCGGGGCCGGGAAGTTCGCTGGCAGCTGGGTCAAGACCCGTTGCAGCGCAACCGGGCCGCCCGTGGACGTGCCGATGGCGACCAGTTTGTAGGCCTTGCGCTTGGGCGCTGGCGACGACGGGCTGGCGGGCACCGGGCGAGCGGGCGCCGGCGCAGGAGCACTGCGAACCGGCGCCGAACTGAAGCTGCTCGACGCAGAAGGCGCAGGCGTTGGTGCTGGCGCAGCAGCCGGCACTGACGCCGGTGCGCTGTAGGCACTGACGCGGCGGTTACTGCGGGAAATACTGTGGACCTTCTCACATAGCAACTGGCGGACCTTGTCCGGGTTGCGCGAGATGTCTTCAAAGTTCTTTGGCAGGAAGTCCACCGCCCCGGCATCCAGCGCATCGAGGGTGACTCGGGCGCCTTCATGGGTCAGGGACGAGAACATCAAAACCGGGGTCGGACAGCGTTGCATGATATGCCGCACTGCCGTGATGCCGTCCATCATCGGCATCTCGTAGTCCATGGTGATCACGTCCGGCTTGAGCGCCAGGGCCTGATCGATCGCCTCTTTGCCATTGGTCGCCGTACCGACGACCTGAATGCTCGTGTCCGCTGAAAGAATTTCCGAGACGCGGCGGCGGAAAAACCCCGAATCGTCCACCACCAGGACTTTAACTACCATAAACACTCCGTTAGACAAGGCGCGGCGTCGGGCCGCGCCCCTCCAGAATCAAATACGCCGAGCGGCGTAGCGCTTGAGCATGCTAGGCACATCGAGGATCAACGCGATGCGGCCGTCGCCGGTGATGGTGGCGCCGGACATGCCCGGGGTGCCCTGGAGCATCTTGCCCAACGGCTTGATGACCACTTCTTCCTGGCCCACCAACTGGTCGACGACGAAGCCGATCCGCTGGGTGCCCACCGAAAGGATCACCACATGGCCTTCGCCCTGCTCCACATGAGCGGCAGAGCTGACCAGCCAGCGCTTGAGGTAGAACAGCGGCAGTGCCTTGTCCCGTACGATGACCACTTCCTGGCCATCGACGACGTTGGTGCGCGACAGGTCGAGGTGGAAAATCTCGTTGACGTTGACCAGCGGGAAGGCGAACGCCTGGTTGCCCAGCATCACCATCAGGGTCGGCATGATCGCCAAGGTCAACGGGACCTTGATGACGATCTTCGAGCCCTGGCCCTTGGTCGAGTAAATGTTGATCGAACCGTTGAGCTGGGAAATCTTGGTTTTCACCACGTCCATGCCCACGCCACGACCCGACACATCGGAAATCTCGGTCTTGGTCGAGAAGCCCGGGGCGAAGATCAGGTTGTAGCACTCGGTGTCGCTCAGGCGATCGGCCGCGTCCTTGTCCATCACACCGCGTTTCACCGCAATGGATCGGAGCACGTTCGGGTCCATGCCCTTGCCGTCGTCGGAGATCGACAGCAGGATATGGTCGCCTTCCTGCTCGGCGGCCAGGATCACCTTGCCGCTGCGGACCTTGCCTGACGCTTCGCGCTCTTCCGGCGACTCGATGCCGTGGTCGACCGCGTTGCGCACCAAGTGGACCAGCGGGTCGGCCAGGGCCTCGACAAGGTTCTTGTCGAGGTCGGTCTCTTCACCCACCAGTTCCAGGTTGATTTCTTTCTTGAGCTGGCGAGCCAGGTCGCGAACCAGGCGCGGGAAGCGCCCGAAAACTTTCTTGATCGGCTGCATCCGGGTCTTCATGACCGCGGTTTGCAGGTCAGCCGTGACCACGTCGAGGTTCGACACGGCCTTGGACATGGCTTCGTCCTGGCTGTTGAGGCCCAGGCGCACCAGCCGGTTACGCACCAGCACCAGTTCGCCGACCATGTTCATGATCTCATCCAGCCGCGCGGTGTCGACGCGAACGGTGGTCTCGGCTTCGCTCGCCGGTTTTTCGGCGGGCGCGGCAGAAGGCGCGCGAGCCGGGGCTGGCGCCGCTGCGGCGGCAGGCTTCGGGGTTTCGGCTTTCGGTTCCGGCGCCTTGGCGGCCGGCTTCGGCGCGGCCTTGGCGGCGGGTGCAGCCGTGGCGGCAGCGGCAGGCGCGGCGGCGGCCGTGCCGACTTCGCTGAACTTGCCCTTGCCATGCAGCTCGTCGAGCAGCGATTCGAATTCGTGGTCGCTGATCAAGTCGCTTCCGGCTGCCGCTGCCACTGGTTTGGCCGGGGTCGGCGCCGAAGCGATGGCCGAATCCAACGCGTCGACGGCAAAGTTGCCCTTGCCATGCAACTGGTCGAGCAAGGCTTCGAATTCGTCGTCGGTAATGTCGGAGTCATCCCCCGCTGCCTTTGGCGCAGCCGGGGCCGCCGGCGCTACGACCGCATCGGGGGCGAACTGGCCCTTGCCGTGCAGTTGGTCGAGCAGCGATTCGAACTCATCGTCGGTAATTTCATCGCTGGCAGCGGCATCGGCGGCTGGCGCAGCGGGCGCGGCCGGAGCCTCGGCTTCGGCCTTGACGGCGTTCAGCGAGTCCAGCAGCGATTCGAATTCATGATCGGTGATGTCGCCCGATTCTTGCGCAACCGGTTCTTCGACCACAGGCTCGGCAACGGGCATGGCCTCGTCAGCCGACTGCGGCTCGGCCAGGCGCGACAGCGCGGCGAGCAGCTCGGGGGTGGCCGGGGTGATCGGCGAGCGCTCGCGCACTTCGCTGAACATGCTGTTGACCGCATCCAGGGCCTCGAGCACCACGTCCATCAGTTCCGAGTCGACGCGACGCTCACCCTTGCGCAGGATGTCGAACACGTTCTCGGCAATGTGGCAGCACTCCACCAGCTCATTAAGCTGGAGGAAGCCGGCGCCTCCTTTTACAGTGTGGAAACCGCGAAAAATTGCATTGAGCAGATCCGCATCATCAGGTCGGCTTTCCAGCTCGACCAGCTGTTCGGATAGTTGCTCTAGAATCTCGCCGGCCTCAACCAGGAAATCCTGAAGGATCTCTTCATCGGCGCCGAAGCTCATTAATGGCTGCTCCTAAAATAGGGCTAAAACTTAGAATCCAAGGCTGGACAGCAAATCGTCCACATCGTCCTGACCGGACACAACGTCTTCTCTTTTATCGGCATGAATCTGCGGACCTTCACCCTGAGAGAGATGTTTTTGTGGATCTTTTTCGGCAAGCATCGCTTCACGGTCGTGTTCGATACCTGCAAAGCGGTCGACCTGGCTAGCCATCAGCACCAGTTTGAGCAGGTTGCTTTCCACTTCGGTGACCAGTTGGGTCACACGCTTGATCACCTGGCCGGTCAGGTCTTGATAGTCCTGGGCCAGCAGAATGTCGTTGAGGTTGCTGGCCACGGCGCGATTCTCGGCGCTGCTGCGCGCCAGGAAACCGTCAACCCGACGGGCCAGCTCCCGGAACTCCTCGGCGCCGACTTCGCGACGCATGAACCGTCCCCAATCGGTGCTCAACGCCTGGGCTTCCTCGCTCAGGCCGTTGACCAGGGGCGTTGCGCTTTCCACCAGGTCCATGGTGCGGTTCGCTGCGGCTTCGGTCAGCTTGACCACATAACCCAGGCGCTCGGTGGCGTCGGTGATCTGCGAGACTTCCTCGGCCTGCGGCATGTTCGGATCGATCTGGAAATTGACGATCGCGCTGTGCAGTTCACGGGTGAGCTTGCCGACTTCCTGGTACAGACCGCGATCACGGGTCTGGTTGAGCTCATGAATCATTTGAACCGCATCGCCGAAGCGGCCCTTTTCAAGGCTGTCTACCAGTTCGCGGGCATGTTTTTTCAGGGTCGATTCGAAATCGCCCATTGAAGATTCGTTGTCCATAGCTCCCCCGTGGCGCCGTTAACCGATGCGTTCGAAGATTTTTTCGATCTTCTCTTTCAACGCCTGGGCCGTGAAGGGTTTGACCACATAGCCGTTCACACCGGCCTGGGCCGCTTCGATGATCTGCTCGCGCTTGGCTTCGGCAGTGACCATCAGCACCGGGAGGTGCTTGAGTTTTTCGTCGGCGCGCACGTGGCGCAGCAAGTCGATACCGGTCATGCCAGGCATGTTCCAGTCAGTCACCAGAAAGTCGATGCTCCCGCTGTTGAGGACCGGAATGGCGGTTGTGCCATCGTCGGCCTCGACCGTGTTGGTGAACCCGAGGTCACGCAACAGGTTTTTTATGATCCGCCGCATCGTTGAGAAGTCATCAACGATGAGGATTTTCATGTTCTTGTCCAATTCGACCTCCAAGCAGTCTTAAACGCGCCCAGCACCTGGACGCGCCATTTCAATCAATCCGGCACAACACTCGACAACGGTATGGAGCACAACGGATGGAGACTGGCCCGGCATACGCCATGCCAGCCCCGCTCGCAGCGTCCCCACACTGCTCGTCAGCGCGCTCGCCACTCCCCCAAACGCCCCCGCAAGCGGGCCGCGCACTGGCTATGTAACTGGCTGACCCGCGATTCGCTGACCCCCAGGACTTCACCGATTTCCTTGAGGTTCAGCTCTTCGTCGTAGTACAGCGCCAAGACCAGTCGCTCACGCTCCGGCAAATTGGCAATCGCATCCGCCAGGGCGCTCTGGAAACGTTCATCTTCCAGGTCGCGCGACGGCTCCATGTGAGCACTCGCGCCGTCCTCGTGCAGCCCTTCGTGTTCGCCGTCCTGCAACAGGTCGTCGAAACTGAACAGGCGACTGCCCAAGGTATCGTTCAAAATCCCGTAATAATCATCGAGACTCAACTGGAGTTCGGCCGCAACCTCGTGATCTTTAGCGTCTCGCCCGGTTTTCGCTTCAATCGCACGAATCGCGTCGCTGACCATGCGGGTGTTGCGATGCACCGAACGCGGCGCCCAGTCGCCCTTGCGGACCTCATCGAGCATCGCCCCGCGGATACGGATACCGGCGTATGTCTCGAAACTGGCGCCCTTGCTCGCGTCGTATTTGTTCGACACTTCGAGCAGGCCGATCATGCCCGCCTGGATCAAGTCCTCGACCTGGACACTGGCCGGCAAACGCGCCAGCAAGTGGTAGGCGATGCGCTTGACCAGTGGCGCGTAACGCTCGATCAATTCGTACTGGGCGTCCCGTGCCGATTTTTTGTAGAGATGGTTGTAACCGCTGGCTGTCATAACACGGGCCCTGCTGTTTGTTGCACGAGACGCTCGACGAAAAATTCCAGATGCCCACGTGGGTTGGCCGGCAGCGGCCAGGTGTCGACCTTCTGGGCGATCGCCTTGAACGCCAGGGCGCATTTGGAACGAGGAAAAGCTTCATAAACGGCACGTTGCTTCTGGACAGCCTTGCGTACGCTTTCGTCGTAAGGCACTGCGCCGACGTATTGCAGGGCGACGTCCAGGAAGCGATCCGTGACCTTGGTCAACTTGGCGAACAGGTTGCGTCCTTCCTGTGGGCTTTGGGCCATGTTGGCCAGGACGCGAAAGCGGTTCATGCCATAGTCGCGGTTAAGCAGTTTGATCAGCGCGTAGGCGTCGGTGATCGACGTCGGTTCGTCGCAGACCACCAGCAACACTTCCTGGGCGGCGCGCACGAAACTGACCACCGAGTCACCGATACCGGCAGCCGTGTCGATCACCAGCACATCGAGGTTGTCACCGATGTCGCTGAAGGCCTGGATCAGGCCGGCGTGCTGCGCCGGGGTCAGGTGAACCATGCTCTGGGTGCCGGAGGCGGCCGGCACGATGCGAATCCCGCCGGGGCCTTGCAACAGCACGTCGCGCAATTCACAGCGCCCTTCGATCACGTCCGCCAGCGTGCGCTTGGGTGTGAGCCCCAGCAGCACGTCGACGTTCGCCAGGCCCAGGTCGGCGTCCAGCAGCATGACCCGTCGGCCAAGCTCTGCCAGAGCCAGGGACAAGTTCACTGACACGTTAGTCTTCCCGACGCCACCTTTGCCGCCGGTCACCGCGATCACCTGTACGGGATGCATGCTGCCCATGTTCGTTCTTTACCTTGTCTTACTTAGACGGAGGCCACATTACTGGCTGCGCGTTCACATACGGAACAATGCATGGCAGACCATCGATGTAGGTACAAAAAATATTCATGAATACCTCAGCCAACCTGCTTGGTCGGGCTGTGGTAGATATCAGCGAACATGTCAGCCATGGCTTCTTCGCTGGGTTCTTCCTGCATTTGCACACTCACGGCACGACTGACCAGTTGATGACGGCGCGGCAGATGCAAATCATCCGGGATCCGCGGCCCGTCGGTCAGGTAGGCCACCGGTAGTTCATGACCGATCGCCAGGCTCAACACCTCGCCCAGGCTTGCCGTTTCGTCCAGCTTAGTCAGGATGCAGCCGGCCAGCCCGCAGCGTTTGTAACTGTGGTATGCGGCGGTTAGAACCTGTTTCTGGCTGGTGGTTGCCAACACGAGATAATTTTTTGACTTGATGCCACGCCCGGCCAGGCTTTCCAGCTGCATGCGCAGGGCCGGATCGCTGGCTTGCAGGCCGGCGGTGTCGATCAGTACGACGCGCTTGCGCATCAGCGGTTCCAGCGCCTGGGCCAGGGACTGGCCCGGATCCACATGGGTCACCGACACATTGAGGATCCGGCCCAAGGTCTTGAGTTGCTCCTGGGCACCGATGCGGAAACTGTCCATGCTCACGAGGGCGATACTCTGGGCGCCGTACTTGAGTACATAACGGGCCGCGAGCTTGGCCAGAGTGGTGGTCTTGCCCATGCCGGCCGGGCCGACCATGGCGATTACTCCGCCCTCTTCCAGTGGCTCGACTTCCGGCGTGGCGATCATCCGCGCCAGGTGCGCAAGTAGCATGCGCCAGGCCTGGCGAGGCTCGTCGATGTCGCTGATCAATGCCAGCAGGTCGCGCGCCAGCGGGCCGGACAGGCCAATGCGTTGCAGGCGACGCCACAGGTTGGCCTGGGCCGGACGGCTGCCTTGCAGTTGGTTCCAGGCCAGCGAGCCGAGCTGGACTTCCATCAGCTCGCGCAGGCTGTTGAGTTCGAAGCGCATCGAGTCCAGGGCACGGGGATCAACGCCCGCGGCTGCGGCAACGGGTGCCGGTGCCGGACGACGCGGTTCGGCCGGCGTCGGCTCGATCAGCGGTTCGGCAGCGGTCAGCGGCAGGCCTGCGGTCAGTGGCTGGCCGGCGAACAATTGACGATTGGTGCCCGCGCTGGCCGAGCCTTCGCTGCTGCGCAGGCTCAACTCGGCCTGGGCGCTGGCGATGCGCGACTGAGTTTTGCGCAGCTCGTCCTCGAGCTCCATGTTCGGAACGCGAGGGGCCAGCGCCGACAATTTGTAGTCCAGGGCTGCCGTCAGCTCGACACCGCCGGCGATACGACGGTTGCCGATGATGGCTGCTTCAGCGCCCAGCTCGTCACGAACCAGTTTCATGGCCTGACGCATATCGGCGGCGAAAAAACGCTTCACTTGCATAAACCACTACCTCAGCCGTTGGGCCCTACTGTCGCAACGATGGTCACTTGCTTGTTGTCCGGTATTTCCTGGTACGCCAGCACATGCAGCCCCGGGACCGCGAGGCGCCCGAACCGCGAAAGCATCGCGCGTATCGGACCGGCCACCAGCAGGATCACCGGTTGGCCTTGCATCTCTTGCCGCTGGGCTGCTTCGATCAGCGAACGCTGCAGCTTCTCGGCCATGCTTGGCTCCAGCAGAACACCCTCTTCCGAGCCTTGTCCTGCCTTCTGCAGACTATTGAGCAATATCTGTTCCAACCTTGGTTCCAGAGTGATCACAGGCAGCTCAGACTCAGTGCCTACAATGCTTTGGACGATTGCGCGGGATACGCCGACCCGCACCGCAGCCACCAGAGCGGCGGTATCTTGACTCTTCGAAGCGTTGTTGGCGATCGCTTCGGCAATGCTGCGTATGTCGCGCACCGGAACCTGTTCGGCCAGCAGCGCCTGCAACACCTTGAGCAATTGGGACAACGAAACCACGCCCGGCACCAATTCTTCAGCCAGTTTCGGCGAGCCTTTGGCCAGTACTTGCAGCAGTTGCTGGACTTCTTCGTGACCGATCAGCTCGCTGGAATGCTTGTAGAGAATCTGGTTCAAGTGGGTCGCCACGACCGTGCTCGCGTCCACCACGGTATAACCGAGGGACTGGGCCTGGGCCCGCTGGCTGATTTCGATCCACACCGCTTCCAGGCCGAAAGCCGGATCCTTGGCGGTAATGCCGTTGAGCGAACCGTAGACCTGCCCTGGGTTGATCGCCAGCTCGCGGTCCGGGTAGATCTCGGCTTCCGCCAGGATCACGCCCATGAGCGTCAGGCGATAGGCGCTCGGCGCCAGATCGAGGTTGTCGCGAATGTGGACGGTGGGCATGAGGAAGCCCAGATCCTGGGACAGCTTCTTGCGCACGCCCTTGATCCGCGCCAGCAATTGGCCGCCCTGGTTGCGATCGACCAATGGAATCAAGCGGTAGCCGACTTCCAGGCCGATCATGTCGATCGGCGTCACATCATCCCAACCCAATTCCTTGGTTTCCATGGCACGCGCTGGCGACGGCAGCAGTTCCTGCTGGCGCTTGACCTCTTCCAGCGCCTGGACCTTCTGCACGTTCTGCTTCTTCCAGAACAGGTACGCGCCACCCGCGGCCAAGGCCGCCATGCTCAGGAAAGAAAAATGCGGCATTCCCGGCACGAGGCCCATCACCGCCATCAGGCCGGCCGCCACGGCCAGGGCCTTGGGCGACGCGAACATCTGGCGATTGATCTGCTTGCCCATGTCTTCGGAGCCCGAAGCACGGGTCACCATGATCGCCGCCGCTGTGGATAACAACAGTGATGGCAATTGCGCCACCAAACCGTCACCGATGGTCAGCAACGCGTAGACCTTGCCGGCGTCGCCGAAAGCCATGCCGTGCTGGAAGATACCGACGGCCATGCCGCCAATCAGGTTGATGAACAGGATCAGCAGGCCGGCGATGGCGTCACCGCGGACAAACTTACTGGCACCGTCCATGGACCCGTAGAACTCGGCTTCCTGGGCTACTTCGAGACGGCGCAGCTTGGCCTGGCTCTGGTCGATCAAGCCGGCATTGAGGTCGGCGTCGATCGCCATCTGCTTGCCAGGCATCGCGTCGAGGGTGAAACGCGCGCTCACCTCGGAAATCCGCCCGGCGCCCTTGGTCACCACGACGAAGTTAATGATCATCAAGATGGCAAAGACCACGATACCGACCACGTAGTTGCCGCCGATCACCACTTCGCCGAAGGCCTGGATCACCTTACCGGCGGCCTGGTGCCCCTCGTGACCGTGAATCATCACCACCCGGGTGGACGCCACGTTCAGCGCCAGGCGCAACAGCGTCGCCACCAGCAGGATGGTCGGGAAGACGGCGAAGTCCAATGGGCGCAGGGCGTATACGCACACCAACAGCACCACGATCGACAAGGCGAGGTTGAACGTGAAGAACACGTCCAGCAGGAACGGCGGTACCGGCAGCATCATCATGGCGAGCAGGACCAGCAGCAACAGCGGCACGCCCAGATTGCCCCTGCTGAGGTCTACGACGTTGCTGCGAGCGGTGCTGAGTAACTGAGAGCGATCCACCAATATTCCCCGTTCCTGGAAGCAAACTTTTGACGCCCGGAAGGGGCGCAGGCGGGGTATTGCAAGAAGCTTTCCAACTTTTGCGGGAGGTTGAAATAGAGCGGCCTGGCGCACATCAACCCTGTGGGAGCGAGCCTGCTCGCGATTGCGGATTGTCAGTCAACATTTGTAGCGACTGAGCTATCGCATTCGCGAGCAGGCTCGCTCCCACAAAGGCTTCGCATCATCAGGAATCAGGAATCGCGGCGCAAATCCGGCGGGATGGGCAGGTCCTTGAGCGGTTCTGGCCGCTTGCCCTTGCCGGCGCGGTGCTGGCGGATCTGGTAGACGTAGGCCAGCACCTGGGCGACGGCGAGGTACAAGCCTCCCGGGATTTCCTGGTCAAGCTCGGTGGAGTAGTAGATCGACCGCGCCAATGCCGGAGATTCGAGCAGCATCACTTCGTTGGCGACGGCGATCTCGCGAATCTTCAACGCCAGGAAATCGCTGCCCTTGGCCAGCAGGACCGGCGCATTGCCCTTGTCGGGATCGTACTTGAGCGCGACGGCATAGTGAGTCGGGTTGGTGATGACCACGTCGGCGTCGGGAATCGCCGCCATCATCCGCCGCTGGGAAACCTCGCGCTGCAACTGGCGGATCCGCTGCTTGACCTCCGGCTTGCCCTCCGAGTCCTTGTACTCGTCGCGCACCTCCTGCTTGGTCATCATCAATTTCTGCTTGCTCTGGTAGAGCTGGATCGGCACGTCGATGGCGGCGATGAGGATCAGCCCGCAAGCCATCCACAAGGTGCTCCAGCCGACCAACTGCACGCTATGGATGATGGCTTGCTCCAGCGGCTCATGGGCAATGCGCAGCAGATCGTCGATATCGGCCTGCAACACCGCCAGCGCGACGAACAACACCAGGAGAAATTTTCCGAAAGCCTTGAGCAGTTCCATCAACGCCGTGGTGGAAAACATGCGCTTGATACCGGCGGCCGGATTCATCCGGCTGAACTTCGGTGCCAGGCTACCGGCGGCGAACAGCCATCCGCCCAGGGAAATCGGGCCGATGAAAGCCGCCAACAGCAGAAAAATGAGCACCGGTTGCATTGCAAGCATCGCGATCTTGCCCGAATGCAACAGGTACTGCGTCATAGCGCCCGGCGTGAGCAATACCTCGCGAGGCAAGGAAAAATTCAACCGCATGATTTCCAGCAGATCCAACGCCAGTCCGCCACCGTAAATCAGCAAGCCACCGGCACCGGCGAGCATGATCGCCAGGGTGTTGAGCTCCTTGGAACGGGCAATCTCGCCCTTTTCCCGGGATTGCTTCTTGCGTTTCTCGGTGGGGTCTTCTGTTTTATCCTGACCGCTTTCGCTCTCGGCCATGGTTCAGCGCGCCTGTGCCATGTCGCGTAACAGCTGCAAGGCCTGGGTGGCCAACGGCTGATACTGATTGAGAATGTCCCCCAGGCTGACCCAGAAAATCACCATGCCCAGCACCAGGGTCAGCGGGAAGCCGATGGAAAAGATGTTCAACTGCGGCGCCGCCCGGGTCATCACGCCGAAGGCGATGTTGACCACCAGCAGCGCGGTAATCGCCGGCAACACCAGTACCATCGCCGCGCCGAGGACCCAGCCAAGCTTGCTGGCAATGTCCCAGAAATGATTGACCAGCATCGCGCTGCCTACCGGCAATGTGGTGAAGCTCTCCGTCAATACTTCGAACACCACCAGATGCCCGTTCATGGCGAGGAACAGCAACGTCACCAGCATCGTCAGGAACTGCCCGATAACGGCAGTGTTCACGCCGTTGGTGGGGTCGATCATCGAGGCGAACGCCATGCCCATCTGGATCGAGATGATTTGCCCGGCCACCACGAATGCCTGGAAAAACAACTGCAGCGAAAAGCCCAGCAAGGCGCCTATGAGGATCTGTTCGGCCACCAGCATCAACGCGGTGAGGTCCAGGGCATTGACCGGCGGCATGGGCGGCAGCCCGGGGGCGATGACCACCGTAATCGCCAGGGCGAAATACAGGCGCACACGACCCGGCACCAAGGTCGTGCCGAAGACCGGCATGCTCATCAGCACGGCCGTGACACGAAACAACGGCAGGATGAACGACGCCACCCAGGTACTGATCTGGGTATCCGTCAGCGCGAGCATCGACATCGTCAGCCGATCAACTGCGGAATACTGCCGTACAACTGCAGGATGTATTCCATGAAGGTTTGCACCAGCCAGGGGCCGGCGACGATCAGCGTTACCAGCATCACCAGCAGGCGCGGCAGGAAACTCAGGGTCTGCTCGTTGATCTGCGTGGCGGCCTGGAACATCGCCACGAGCAAGCCAACCAGCAGGCTCGGGATCACCAGGATGGCCACCATCATGGTGGTCAGCCAGAGGGCCTCGCGGAACAGGTCTACCGCTACTTCAGGCGTCATATCGTGCTACCCGCGTGAGAGGTCTAAACACCGCCGAAACTGCCCGCCAGGGTGCCGATGATCAACGCCCAGCCATCCACCAGCACGAACAGCATGATCTTGAATGGCAGCGAAATGATCAGCGGCGACAACATCATCATGCCCATGGCCATGAGGATACTGGCGACCACCAGGTCGATGATCAGGAACGGGATGAATATCATGAAACCGATCTGGAAGGCGGTCTTGAGCTCGGAGGTCACGAACGCCGGCACCAGGATGGTCAATGGCGCCTGGTCGGGGCTGGCAATGTCGGTGCGTTTGGACAGGCGCATGAACAGCTCCAGGTCGCTGCTGCGGGTCTGGGCGAGCATGAAATCCTTGATCGGCACCTGGGCCCTGGCCACGGCATCCTGGGCGCTGAGGGTTTCCGCCAGATAGGGTTGCAGCGCGTCCTGGTTCACCCGGTCGAACACCGGCGCCATGATGAACATGGTCAGGAACAGCGCCATGCCGGTGAGGATCTGGTTCGACGGCGTCTGTTGCAGGCCAAGGGCCTGGCGCAAGATCGAAAAGACGATGATGATCCGGGTGAAACTGGTCATCAGCATGACGAACGCCGGGATGAAACTCAGCGCGGTCATGATCAGCAGGATCTGCAAGCTGACCGAGTATTCCTGTGCCCCTTCGGCGTTGGTGCCCAAGGTGATCGCAGGGATCGACAGCGGGTCGGCGGAGAACGCCAACGGCGCGGCCAGCATCAGGGCCAACGCCAAGAGAATGCGCAACGGCATTACTTTTTATCCTTTTGGTCTTTTCCCAGCAGTTCCATGAGCCGTTGGGCAAACTCGGGCGTGGCCTGCTCCGTGACCGGCACCTGCACCGGTTCCTTCAGGACATGCAGCGCAGTGATGCTGCCAGGACTCAGGCCGAGCAGGATCTGCTCGGTGCCGACCTGCACCAGCACCAGCCGATCCCGTGGCCCCAGCGCGCGGGAACCGACAATGTCGATGACCTGCCCTTTGCCGGCAGGCCCCGCCTGCTGAACGCGTCGCAGCATCCACGCCAGGAAGAAAATCAACCCGAGCACCACCAGCAGGCCCAGCACCAGTTGCGCCAGTTGCCCGGCCATGCCGCTGCCACTCGCCGGCGCAACGGCAGCCGTGGCCACCGGCTCGGCTGCCAGAACACTGAACGGCAGCATCAGGGCTGCGGCGAGAAAGCCTTTCATTCAGCGCAGCTTCTTGATGCGTTCGCTCGGGCTGATCACGTCCGTCAGGCGAATGCCGAACTTCTCGTTGACCACAACCACTTCGCCATGGGCGATCAGGGTGCCGTTGACCAACACATCCAGCGGCTCACCGGCCAGGCGATCCAGCTCGATCACCGAGCCTTGGTTGAGCTGCAGCAAGTTGCGGATGTTGATGTCGGTGCTGCCCACTTCCATGGAAATCGACACCGGGATGTCGAGGATCACGTCCAGGTTGGGACCGTCGAGCGTCACTTGTTCGTTGCTTTTCGGCACGCTGCCGAATTCTTCCATTTGCAAGCGGTTGGACCCATGGTTGCCTGTGTCAGCCGCCAGCAATGCATCGATGTCTGCCTGCCCGGCATCGCCGGTTTCTTCCAGGGCCGCAGCCCACTCATCGGCCAGCGCCTGGTCATCCTGGGTATTCATATCGTCAGCCATCATGTTTCCTCGGCGGGCAAAAATCGGTTAAAAACCAAAACTTAAGAAGTTGACACCGCTCAGCGGCGTTCGATCGGCTCGATCACCTGCAACGCCAGGTTGCCTTTGTGAGAGCCCATCTTGACCTTGAAGGCCGGCACGCCATTGGCGCGCATGATCATGTCTTCCGGCATTTCGACGGGGATGATATCCCCCGGCTGCATGTGCAGGATGTCCCGCAATCGTAGCTGGCGCCGGGCGACCGTCGCGCCGATCGGCACGTCGACATCCAGCACGTCCTGGCGCAAGGCGTTGATCCAACGCTCGTCCTGGTCGTCGAGGTCCGACTGGAAACCGGCGTCGAGCATTTCACGCACCGGCTCGATCATCGAATACGGCATGGTCACGTGCAGGTCGCCGCCACCCCCATCGAGCTCGATGTGGAACGTCGAGACGACAATCGCTTCGCTTGGGCCGACGATGTTGGCCATCGCCGGGTTCACTTCCGAGTTGATGTACTCGAAATTCACTTCCATGATCGCCTGCCAGGCTTCCTTCAAATCGACGAAAGCCTGCTCCAGCACCATGCGCACGACACGCAGTTCGGTCGGTGTGAATTCGCGACCTTCGATCTTGGCGTGACGACCGTCGCCGCCGAAGAAGTTGTCCACCAACTTGAACACCAGCTTGGCGTCGAGGATGAACAATGCCGTGCCACGCAGCGGCTTGATCTTCACCAGATTGAGGCTGGTGGGCACGTACAGCGAATGCACGTATTCGCCGAATTTCATCACCTGCACGCCACCCACGGCCACGTCGGCCGAGCGGCGCAGCATGTTGAACATACTGATGCGGGTGTATCGGGCGAAACGCTCGTTGATCATTTCCAGGGTCGGCATGCGTCCACGAACGATGCGATCCTGGCTGGTCAGGTCGTAGCTTTTGACGCTGCCCGGTTCAGCAGCGTTTTCGGTCTGCACCAGGCCGTCGTCGACACCGTGCAACAGCGCGTCGATTTCGTCCTGGGACAACAAGTCCTGCACGGCCATGTCGTGTTCCTACTGCAATACGAAGTTAGTGAAGAGCAACTGTTCGATCACCACTTTGCCGAGTTCTTTCTGGGCCACTTCCTGCACGCTGGCCGTGGCTTTCTGACGCAGCATTTCCTGGCCCACCGGAGTGGCCAGGGTGTCGAAACTCTGTCCGGAAAACAGCATCACCAGATTATTGCGAATCAGCGGCATGTGTACACGCAACGCTTCCAGGTCGGCCTGGTTGCGCCCCAGCAAGGTAATGCTCACCTGCATGTAGCGCTGACGACCGTTCTGGGTGTAGTTGGCGACGAAGGCCGGGGCCATCGGCTCGAAAACCGCTGGCTGCTTGCCCACCGGAGCAGCTTCCACCGCCTCGGCCGGCTTGCTCTGGGCGTTGTGCATGAAATACCAGGTCGCCCCCACGGACACGCCCACGGCCAGGAGCAAGCCCACCACGATCAGGATGATCATCTTGAGTTTGCCTTTGGTTGCGGGGTCTTTTACAGCTGCTGCTTCGCTCTTCGCCATGCCAATAATCCGTCGTTAATCGGGGGTTCGCTGTTGCATGGCTAGGCTGGAGCAAGTGTTATGCCAGAAGAGAAACGATGGTCGACGCAATTTCGAGAACACCCTAAACCATTATGGGAGCGAGCTTGCTCGCGACGCCGGTTTTTCAGCCACCGTTGCAGGTGAATGATCCATCGTTATCGCGAGCCAGCTCGCTCCCACAAGGTTAATGCGTTGAATCAGGCGTAATAATCGACCGCGCTGGTGCCAATGACGCTGGTGGTGCTGGCCGCCACTTCGGCAACGCTGGCCGGCACCTCTTCATCCAGCGAGTCAACTCGGCCGCCGGAGGACGTGGTGCGTCCAGCCTGGGCTTGCTGCTGGGCCTGTTGATCCTGGTTCTGCGAGCCACGGGATTGATCCGACACGCTGACGTCGACCTGCCCCATTCCCTGCTGGGCGAAACTGTCACGCAGACGATGCATCTGGCCTTCGAGGGCTTCGCGCACGCCTGAGTGGGCGCTCATGAAGGTCACCTGGGTCTGCTGGTCTGGAATCATGTTCACCCGAATATCCAGGCGTCCGAGCTCGGCAGGTTGCAACTGGATGTCGGCCGCCTTGAGATTGGCGCTCGACAAGTACATCACCCGGTTGACCACCTCCTCGGTCCAGCCGCCCTGGTTCATGGCGATGGGCTGATTGACCGGCACCGCGTTGGCGGTTTTCGGTGTGGCGGCCTGGGTCAGTGCCGCCAGGCGGTTGGCAAAGTCATCCACGCGCGTATCGCTGGAAGCGGCCGTCAGATCCTTGAGGCCTTCGCTGATCAGGCCACTGAACGCCTTGTCACCCCCCTGGCTGCCGGCACCGGTGCTGTCCTGGTCGGCTTGCACGGTGAGCATGCTCGCCATACCGGCGGCGAACGTCTGGGCCGAAGTCGGCTCACCATCGAGAGACGCCGGCGCAGCGGTCTTGGACTGCGCCTGGCTGGAAGCGGACACGTGGCCGCTCTGCTCCATCGCCAACCGCAACGCCGGTAGTGCGTCGAGCGGATCGGCCTGCGGGTCGAACTCCGGGTCCGTCACCGGCGCCGAGGCATTGGCCGCCACACTCGGGGCAACGGGAGCCGCTACCGCCGCAGTGACTTGGGCCTCGATCGTAGGCACCACGGCAGGCTGCGCCTCAGCGACGCCCTCTGGAATAACGGTGCCCGGCAACAACGCAGGGTCCAGCGTCGGATCGACAGGCGCGGCATCCGCTACCGGCGTTTCTGGCGCATCGCTGTCGGCATCATCCGCCGTCTTGCTGCCGGCAGTGGTCGGCTTGTCGGCGGGCAAGGGTTTGCCGCTATCGGCAACCGCCGGCTCCGGAGCGGCAGTATCGCTGCCCGCGTCCTTCTTGGCGGCATTGTCGGCGGTCTTGTCGCGCACCGGTTTTGCCGATGGCTCAGGCACCGCCGGTGATTTGACGGGTGCCTGCTTGGCGAAGACCTGGGCGAAGCTGGAGGCTCTGTTCTCGGCGTCCGGACCTGCTGCCAGTGGATTGACGGCGGCCTGCGGCTTGGCCTGGGCGGTGGCCTGGAGCAGTGTGTTGGGTGTAACGGGCATAAGATGGTCTCCGCTGCACTGGAATCATAGATGCAGTTGAGACAGGGCAATGCAAGGGACGGGCCAATGAAGCAAACGGGATGCTTCAGCAGTGAAAGCTTTCGCGCTCTTCTCGACAAAGCGTACGAACGTGAGCGAATTCGCTATCGATTTCATTGACCAGGCTCTCGATACCGTGCAGCGACGGCTCCTTGGCACGCTGCTCCAGCTCACCACACAGCTCGGCCAGGCGAATGGCGCCCATATTGCTGCTGCTGCCCTTGAAACTATGGGCAGTAGCACTGAGCATTTGCGCGTCCCTCGCCTCGTGCAGTACACGAAGGCGGGCTTCGGAATCCTTGAGGAAAGTATCCAACAGCTCCGGATACCCGTCCTCCATGACTTCCTTCAACGTGCTCAGCACGTCGAGATCCAGATGAATTTCGTTCACTTGTTCGCTCCCTGATCAAGAATGGCCCCGATTATGACAGAGCCTCCCAGAAAAACTCCACGCGCGCACTACGACCATCGTCGGACCAGGAGGCCTGATGACAGAGTTGGCGCACCAGGCTCACGCCGCGCCCCGACAATCGATCCCGGTCCAGCGGCCGCGCCAACACCTTGGCGACATCGAAGCCCTTTCCGCTGTCTTCGACTTCAATGATTAGTCTGCCACCGTCGCCCTGGGGCGTGACGTGCAGATGCACCCGCACGTGACCATCGTCCAGCTTGTCCAGACGCGCGCCGCGCTCCTGATAGTAACGAGCAAAACCGGTCGCATCACGCTTCAGGCTGGAGTCGAGCCCCAGCACCCCGTGTTCCAGGGCGTTGGAATAAAGCTCCGACAACACGTTGTATAGGGCTCCACTCTGCGCCCTGAGCCCGTGGACCTCCAACAATAATTGCAGCAGGTAAGGCATCGGGTTGAAGCGCTTGAGTGTTTGCGCGCGGAATTCGAAACTCAACGACCAATCCAGCGGACTGGACTGGCCACTATCGGAATAGACCGGTGGCGGCGGGTTGAGTTGCGTCGGCGCGACCAGCCGCACCTCGACCATGCTGAAGTCATCACGGGCCTCACCGCGAAAATCCCGCAAGGCTTGCTGGATATCCTCGAAGAGACGGTCGGGTTCGCGGTTGGCCGAGAACACCTGCTGCAACCGCTCCACGCCAAACGGTTGATCATCGTGGTCGCTGGTTTCTATCACTCCGTCGGACAACAGGAAGACCCGATCACCCACCGACAGCGAGTGGACCTCGGTGCGATCGTCGAACAACTGGGGCGTCAGCACACCCAGCGGCAAGTGCCGCGCCGGCAACGGCGTGCGCACGCCACTGAGGCTGTCGTGCAGATACCCGTCAGGCATGCCGCCATTCCAGACCTCGACGGTGCAGCGCTGGAAACTCATGCTTAACAGCGTCGCGCAACAGAACATATCCACCGGCAGGATGCGCTTGAGCTTGGCATTCATCTCCCGCAGGATCTGCGCCAGGCCATAACCTTTGGCAGTCATCCCGTAGAACACTTCCGCCAGCGGCATCGCGCCGACCGCCGCCGGCAGGCCGTGCCCGGTAAAATCGCCGAGCAGGATATGCATGTCGCCGGCCGGGTTGAACGCGGCCAGCAGCAAGTCGCCGTTGAACAAGGCATAAGGTGATTGCAGATAACGGATATTCGGCGCGCTCAGGCAACCGGAGTGGGCAATCTTGTCGAACACGGCCTTGGCGACCCGCTGCTCATTGAGAAGGTAATCGTGGTGTCGGGCGATCTGGTCGCGCTGCTCGACCACCGTGGCCTGCAACCGACGCAAGCGGTCCATGGCCTTGATTTTCGCAGCCAGGATGACTTGGTTATAGGGTTTCGCCAGGAAGTCATCCCCACCGACCTCAAGGCATCGGGCGAGCCCTTCGCTTTCGGTCAATGAGGTGAGGAAAATGATCGGGACCAACTGATCCCCGGCCAATTGCTTGATTTTTTGCGCCGCTTCGAAGCCATCCATGACCGGCATCATCGCGTCCATCAGCACAAGATGAGGACGCTGCTCCAGATAGACGTCGACCGCCTCGGCGCCATCGGCAGCGGTGAGCACGTGGTGCCCCTGGCGACGGACAATGGTCGACAACAGCAGTCGGTCGGCGGCACTGTCTTCGGCAATCAGGATCGTCAGCGGCTCCGGCGACGATTGCATGGCGATCAACTGATATCGAACAGCTTGTCGAAATTGGAAATCGCGAGGATTTTCTTGACGTCGCTGCTGCTGTTGACGACGCGGATATCCGATTCGTCGCCACCGGCATGGTCACGCAACAGCAGGAGCATGCCCAAGGCAGAGCTATCTAGGTAAGTGGCCTCTTTCAGATCCACCACGATGGACTCGGGTTTCGTGTTGAGTTTTTCATAGGACTCACGAAACTCCTGATGCCGGCCAAAATCGAAGCGGCCCTTGATCGAGATCGTCAGTTTTTGCCCATCAGGAGATACTTCGGTAACGACAGACATATTCACTTCCTTGTCGTGGACATACGTGTACAAGGTTTAGCACCTGGTAGAGGTCTGAGCAAGGTTTCAAATCGCCTGCCCGACAAAACTCTACCGCCAATATCAATACGGGTCCTGGCGCGGCAAGCGCTGGGACAATTCATCCAGCAGTTTCTGCTCACGCTTATCCTCCAATTGCCGCGCCTCGTCGATGTAACGCTGTACCAGTTTGCGCAGCCCCTCGACTCGGGCGAACGCTTCCTGCCAACTCTGGCGAGCCTTCTCGAGATTGTTCTGGTGCCAGACCAGGCTTTGGCGCTGCTGATCGATGGCGGTGCCCAATTGCGCCAGGAACCCCTGGTAACCCAACAACCACTGTCCGGAAACGCCGTGACTGCCACGGGCAATCCACTGTTCCTGGTATTCCAGACGAAAATTCTCCAGGTCAGCCAGCTTGCTTTCAGCAACAGCCACTTGCCCCTGGAAATACGCCAACCGCTGTACAGCGGTTTTCTCAGCCTTTTCCGCCATGTCCACCACCGGTGCCAGGCGCGCCGCACGACTCGTGGCCATGATCGGTTACGTGCCGGAGACTGGGGCGAAAATGGTTTGCAGGTGCGCTTCGCTGGCGCCCATGCCGATGCTGTCATTCAGCGCCTGGCGCAGATACACCGCCATGGCCGGATAGAGGTTGATGGCCGTGTCGGTTTCGCGATCGCCGCCAGGCACATAGGCACCTACGCTGATCAGGTCGCGACTCTGCTGGTAACGGGACCAGTACTGCTTGAACTGTTGCGCCCGCTTCATGTGCTCGGGGCTGATCACCGATGGCATGACCCGGCTGATCGACGCTTCGATGTCGATGGCGGGGTAATGTCCTTCTTCCGCCAGACGCCGGGACAATACGATATGGCCGTCGAGCACACCACGGGCCGAGTCGGCGATCGGATCCTGTTGGTCGTCGCCCTCGGACAGCACGGTGTAGAACGCGGTGATGGAGCCACCGCCCTTCTCCGCGTTTCCGGCGCGTTCCACCAATTTCGGCAGCTTGGCGAAGACTGAAGGCGGATACCCTTTGGTCGCCGGAGGTTCGCCGATGGCCAGGGCGATTTCCCGCTGGGCCTGGGCGAAACGGGTCAGTGAGTCCATCAGCAACAGGACATTCTTGCCCTTGTCGCGGAAATATTCAGCGATACGCGTGCAGTACATGGCGGCACGCAGGCGCATCAATGGCGCATCGTCCGCCGGCGAAGCCACCACCACGGAACGTTTGAGCCCTTCTTCGCCGAGGATGTGCTCGATGAATTCCTTCACCTCGCGACCCCGCTCGCCGATCAAGCCCACCACGATGATGTCGGCTTCGGTAAAGCGGGTCATCATGCCCAGCAGCACACTCTTGCCCACACCAGTACCGGCGAACAGGCCCAGGCGCTGGCCGCGTCCAACCGTCAACAAACCGTTGATGCAACGAATGCCCACGTCCAGCGGTACGCTGATGGGGTCGCGCTTGAGCGGGTTGATCGTCGGGCCATCCATCGGCACCCAATCTTCAGCCTTCATACCGCCCTTGCCGTCCAGGGCCCGTCCAGCGCCATCCAGCACCCGGCCGAGCATGCTCATGCCCATGGGCAGGCGACCGGTATCGGCCAGCGGTACCACGCGGGCACCCGGGGCGATGCCGGCGACACTGCCCACCGGCATCAGGAATACCTTGCTGCCGGAGAAACCCATGACCTCGGCTTCGACCTGCACCGGGTGATAACTGTCATCGTTGATCACCAGGCAACGACTGCCCATGGCGGCACGCAAGCCTTCCGCCTCAAGGGTCAGGCCGACCATACGCAGCAGGCGACCTTCCAGGATCGGTTGGCCGGCCAGTTCGGTGGCCTCGGCGTAGCTGCCCAGGCGCTTGCCAAAGCTGGTTCGCTCAAGGCGCATCGCGGCTGTCCGTTGCGCCAACAAGCGGTTCGTCACCGTCCGGATCGACGATGACAGCGGCCTTGGGTTCGTCCGGCAGATCCAGGCTGAGGTCGGCCGGAGCCGGATGCAGGGCCTGTTCGTGCAGTTGGTCAAAGAGTTTCGCCATGATCTGGCTGATGCGCGTCTCGATTGTCGCGTCGATGCGGCTGTGCTCGGTTTCTACGCGGCAACCGCCCGGCAGCAGGGACTCGTCCTCGACGATGCGCCAGGTTTCCTCGTGGCGCTCGCGCAGGGCCTTCACCAGTTCGAAGTCCTGAGGATTGATGTACAGCCGCACGTTGCCCACGCCCAGCGGCAGCAGCTTGAGGGCTTCGCGCATGACGTGTTCGATCTGGCTCGAATCGATCGCCAGCTCGCGCTGGATCACTTGGCGGGTGATGTGCTGCACCAGCCCGACCAATGACTTTTCGATCTGGGTGTCCTGCTCGGCGATGGGCTCGAACAGATTGAGCATCAGTGATTCCAACGCACGCAGCTTCGCCGTCAGCGCCACGTCGGCTTCCTGGCGAACCTTGATCGTCGTGCTGTGGAAACCTTCTTTCTCGCCAATGGCGAAGCCTTCGTTGTAGGCCTCCTGACGAATGCTCTCGACTTCTTCGAGGGTCAGTGGCTGGACTTCCTCCAGCGGCACCTCCTCCATCTCCGGCAGTTCTTCCACCGGCTCCGGCTCGGGCTCGGGCACGAAGGGGTCGAAACTGGGCAGCGACCAGACGTCGAAACCTCCGACGTCCCGGGCGCGGATCAGGTCGCTGGGTGCATCATCACTCTTGGCAGACATAACGACCTTAGATCATCTCTTCGCCGCCCTTGCCACCGAGCACGATTTCTCCGGCTTCGGCCATACGGCGGGCGATGGTGAGGATTTCCTTCTGTGCGGTTTCCACGTCGCTGACGCGCACCGGGCCCTTGGCCTCGAGGTCGTCGCGCAACAGTTCGGCCGCTCGTTTGGACATGTTCTTGAAGATCTTCTCCTTGACGCCTTCGTCCGAACCCTTGAGGGCCAGGACCAGAACGTCGGAGGACACTTCGCGCAACAGAGCCTGGATACCACGATCGTCGACATCGGCCAGGTTGTTGAACACGAACATGAGGTCTTCGATCTGACCGGACAGGTCTTCGTCGACTTCGCGAATCGAGTCCATCAGTTGACCTTCGATCGAACTGTCGAGGAAGTTCATGATGTCCGCCGCGCGTTTGATACCGCCCAAGGTGGTGCGCGAGGCATTGGAGTTGCCCGAGAACTGCTTCTCGAGAATCTGGTTCAGTTCTTTCAGGGCCGCCGGCTGCACGGTGTTCAACGACGACACACGCAGGATGATATCGAGGCGAACCTTATGGTCGAAGTTGCCCAGCACTTCGCCGGCCTGGTCCGGGTCGAGGTACGCCACCACGATCGCCTGGATCTGGGGGTGTTCGTAACGGATCACGTCGGCAACCGCGCGCGGCTCCATCCACTTGAGGCTGTCCAGGCCGCTGGTGTTGCCACCCAGCAGAATCCGGTCGATCAGGCCGTTGGCCTTGTCCTCGCCCAGGGCCTGGGTGAGCATCTTGCGCACGTAGTCGTCGGAACCGACGCCCAGGCTGGTCTGGTCGCCGACGATGTCGACGAACTCGCTCATGACCTGCTCGACCTGCTCGCGATGGACATTGCCCATCTGGGCCATGGCCACGCCAACGCGCTGGACCTCTTTGGGCCCCATGTGACGCAGCACTTGGGCGGCGTCGGTCGAACCCAGGGACAGCAGCAGGATCGCGGCTTTGTCGACCCGGGACAATTTGGCAACAGCGGCTCGATTATCACTCATCTGCGTTAATCCACTCTTTCACGACCTGGGCCACACGACCCGGATCTTCTGCCACCAGACTCTTGATGGCGTTCAACTGAGCGTCGTAGCCTTCGCTCGGGCTTGGCAGCAGGATGCTCTGCGGCCCGCCGAGGCTGACGCGATCGTTGGCCAATTCGCCATCCAGGCCGCCCATGCCTCCCAGCTCTACATCGCCCAAGCCTGCCAACTGCTTGTTCTTGCCGCCACCGGTGATGTTGTTCAGCACCGGGCGCAACACGCCGAATACCAGTATCAGGATGAACAACACACCCAATACTTGCTTGACCACATCCCAGAACCAGGGTTGCGAATAAAACGGAATGTCGGCGATTTCTTCACCGCGCTCCAGGGAGAACGGCACGTTGATCACGCTGACGCTGTCGCCACGGCTGGCGTCGAAACCAACGGCGTCCTGCACCAGGCGAGTGAAGCGCGCCAATTCGTCGGCGCTCCACGGCGCGCGGCTGGTTTCGCCGTTGGCCGGGTTGATCTTGACCTGATCGTCCACGACGACGGCGACCGACAGGCGATTCAAACGGCCCTGCTGCTGCTTGGTGTGGCTGATGGAACGGTCGAGCTCGAAGTTCTTGGTGGATTGTTGACGCTTGTCGGCCGGGTACGGCGCAAGCATCGGCTGGCCGGTGGCCGGGTCCATGATCTGTTGGCCGTTGGCATCGATCAGCGGCTGGCCGGGCTGCACCATGCCCGCGGCGGCGGTGGCGCCACCGGTGGTTTGCGGCGCGCTGGCCGGCGACGGCGGCTGGTTGCTCAGGGCACCCGGCACGCCTTGCGGTCCATTGCTGGCGGTACGCTGTTCGTTCACCGACTGCTCGCTGCGCAACGCGGGTTGATCCGGGTTGAATTGCTCGGAGGTCGATTCGACCGCACTGAAATCCACGTCCGCCGAGACTTCGGCCTTGTAGCGGCCATTGCCCAGGATAGGTTGCAGGATGTTATGCACCCGCTGGGTGAACATGCCTTCCATGCGGCGGCTGTAATCGTATTGCTTGCCGGCCATGGTCAGTTCGGAGTTTTCCGCCTGGTCGGACAGCAGGTTGCCCTTCTGGTCGACCACGGTGATTTGCGACTTGCTCAGTTCGGGAACGCTGGTCGCCACCAGGTTGATGATGGCAACGACTTGGCCTGGCTCCAGGGAGCGGCCGGAATACAGTTCAACCAGTACCGAAGCACTCGGCTTGCGCTCATCGCGCACGAACACCGAGCTTTTCGGGATCGCCAAGTGCACACGGGCAGCCTTGACGTTGTTGAGGCTGGAGATGGTGCGCGCCAGTTCGCCTTCCAGGCCGCGACGATAACGAGTCGCTTCCATGAACTGGCTGGTGCCCAGGCCCTGGTCCTTGTCCAGAATCTCGAAACCGATGTTGCCATCGGTCGGTGTCACGCCAGCGGCAGCGAGCTTGAGGCGCGCGCGCGCCACGTCGTCGGCCTTGACCAGCAAGGCGCCAGAATTGGGTTCAACGGTGTAGGGAATGTCGGCAGAAGCCAGGGTTTCCATGACCTGCTTGGCGTCCATGCCTTCCAGGCTACCGTACAACGGACGGTAGTCTGGCTGCTGGGACCACAACACGACGGCGAAACCAATCGCCACGCTGGCAGCCAGGCCGACCAACAGGCCAACCTGACGCAGCATGGTCATCTCGGAGAGGTTTTCCAGGAAAGACAGACCGAACAACGGCGGTTTGCCGTCTACCGGAGTGGCCTTGGCTGGAACGTTATCAACGGCTGCTTCTGCCATGACTCAATAGTTTCCTTAGACCGGCATCTGCATGATGTCTTGGTAGGCTTGAACCAGTTTGTTACGTACCTGGGTCAACGCCTGAAACGAGACACTGGCTTTCTGCGAAGAGATCATTACATCCGTCAGGTCGACGCCACTTTTACCAATCTCGAAAGCACTGGCCAACTGGTTCGAAGCCTGCTGGGTATCGTTCACTTTATTGACGGCCTGACCGAGCATGTCGGAAAAGCTGCTGCCACCCACCTGGGGGACCGCTACCGATTTCGGCTGGGCCATGGCGTCCATTTGCATGGACCGCATGTCCAACATCAATCGATTAAATTCAATACCTTGGCTCATGGTCTATTCTCTCTGGCGGCCCGCATTTTTTTGACACTTACTCAGCGGGTACGTAGGTGTTAGCAACAAGGGTGCCAGCTCGATGGCCGTAAAAAACAAATGCATGCGCGAGCTCATCCGGACTCATGTGGGAGCGAGCCTGCTCGCGATAGCGGTCTGTCAGTCAACATCTACATCGCCTGAATCACCGCCTTCGCGAGCAGGGCTCGCTCCCACAGATTTAGAGGTGCAACTGCTTGGATCAATGATTCAACTGGCGAAAAGGTAAGCCTCCACATCCATCCCGGCATCACGCATTTGCGCCAACTTGTAGCGCAGGGTTCGGGGACTGATGCCGAGGCGTTCGGCCGCTTCCTTGCGACGGCCGCGCTCGGCGCGCAGGGTGTCGATGATCATCTGGAATTCGCGACGACGCAGATCGTCCTCCAACGCACCGGCTGATTCGGCTACCTCGACCGGAGGCACTACCGGCGCCAGCGGCGGTACCGGCAAAGGCGCACAAGCCACCGGACCGGCCAGGCAGAAATCCTCGGGCTGGATCAAGCCGCCCTGCTGCAGGATCAGCGCCCGCTGGATCGCGTTATCCAGTTCCCGGACGTTACCGGGCCAGGGATACCCGATCAGGCAAGCCTGTGCCTCGGCGGACAGGCGCGCCGTTGCGTGCTTCATTTTATTGACGTGCTTGGCCAGCAGACGCTCGGCCAGCGGCAGGATATCGGCGGTGCGCTCGCGTAACGGACGCCAGGCCAACGGAAAAACCGACAGCCGGTAATAAAGGTCTTCCCGGAAACGCCCCGCCGCCACTTCGCCCGCCAGGTCGCGGTTGGTCGTCGCGACCACCCGGATGTCCAGGCTGATGGGCTTGCGCGCGCCGACCCGCTCCACTTCTCGCTCCTGCAACACCCGCAGCAATTTTGCCTGCAGGCCCAGGGGCATCTCAGAGATTTCATCCAGCAGGATGGTGCCGCCATCCGCCTGTTCGAACTTGCCAGCCTGGGCCGCGATGGCGCCGGTGAACGAACCCTTTTCGTGGCCGAACAATGTTGCTTCGAGCATGTTGTCGGGAATCGCCGCGCAGTTGATGGCAATGAACGGCTCGCTGGCGCGACGGGACTGCTGGTGAATATAACGGGCCAAGACTTCCTTGCCCGTACCGGACTCACCGGAAATCAATACGGTTGAATCGCTGCGTGCCACCCGCGCGGCCAATTCCAGCAGCTGCGCACTGGCTGGCTCGATCGCCACCGGGCCTTCACCTTCAACGGCAAGGCTTCCCAGGGCATGGCGCGCCACCAGGTCCAGCAGCGCCTTGGGCTCGAACGGCTTGACCAGATAGTCCGCCGCCCCCTGGCGCATGGCATCCACTGCTCGTTCGACCGCACCGTGGGCCGTCATCAACAGGACTGGCAATTGAGGCTGGCGCGCCCGCAGTAAACCGAGCAACTGATGGCCGTCCATGCCCGGCATATTGACGTCGCTGACCACCAGGCTGAACGGCTCACGGGCGACCGCCAACAACGCCTCCTCCGCCGAACCGACGACGGCATGATCATGCCCGGCCAACAGCAGTGTATCGGCGAGCGCCTCGCGCAGGGCACGATCGTCCTCCACCAGCAAAACCTTGATTGCCATTGCCTTCACTCCACCCTTGGCACACTGGAAAACAGCGGCAGGAGGACCAGCGCACACGTGCCGCGCCCCGGCCGCGAGCGCAACTGCAATTCACCCTGATGGGCCCGCGCCACGGCCTTGACCACGGTCAGACCGAGGCCCGTCCCGGTGGTCTTGGTGGTGAAAAAAGGCTCACCCAGGCGGGTCAACACGGCTGGATCGATGCCGCTGCCGTTGTCGCTGACACACAGGCGCAACGTGCTGCCACGGGTGTATAGGTGGACTTTCAGGCGAACGTCGCCGTCGCCCGCCTGGATCGCGTTTTCAATCAGGTTCAATACCGCGCCCACCAGCGTGTCGCGGTTGCACAGGACTTCGCCCGCGCGGCTGTCACACTGCCAGCGGATCGGCAAACCCTGTACGTGGGTCGACGCTGCGGCCTGCAAGGATTGCAGCAACGCCTTGGGCGTCACGCGGTCGGTCAACGGCAATTCGCCGCGGGCGAACACCAGCATGTCGCGGACCTGGTGCTCCAGCTCATGCAAGCGTTCCTTCAGGCGGCCGGCGAAGCGCTGCTGGGTATCCATCGGCAGTTGCTGTTCAGTCAAATGACTGGCGTAGAGCAACGCGGCGGACAGCGGCGTACGGATCTGATGGGCCAGCGACGCCACCATCCGCCCAAGGGAAGACAGCCGCTCGTGGCGAGCCAGCTGATCTTGCAGGTGACGGGTTTCAGTCAGGTCGTTGAGCAGCACCAACTGCCCGGGCTCGGCGTCAAGCGAACGGGTCGAGATAGAAAGGCGTCGACCGTCCTTGAGGGAAATCTCATGGCCGTCATCTTCGCGAGGAGCGAAGCAGCGGGCAATCACATGCCGCCACAGCTCGCCCTCCAATGGCAGGCCGAGCAGCTCGCACGCTGCCGGGTTGGCTTCGCGCACGAAACCGTGCTCATCAATGACAATGACGCCGCCAGGCAAGAGGTCGAGGAGGTTTTGCAGCCGATTGGCCAGGCGTTCTTTTTCCGCCAACTCCTGCATGCGCTGAGCGCTGACCACCGCCAGCTCACCCTTGAGCTCGGTGACCCGGGCTTCGAGCAGGCTGTAGGAGTCGGATAACTGGCTGGAGACCTGGTTAAACAGCGAAAACGCCTGCTCAAGTCCAAGCCGGCTAGCCTGCTCGGCGGACGGCATGAGTCCCGGCTCAGGGACAGGAGACATCAGGGCGGCTTGGGTCATCGTGCTCTCTCGCTTGGCTGACCGTCAGTTAAACGGAACGTTGCGAGGGCAGTAGCAATACCCGTGCCGAAAAAAAACCGCCCAGAAATCAGGCGGTTGTAAAACAGGCGTCAATCATCCGCCTGTTCATCGCCTTCGCGACGGCTCATGCCGTACTTGCGCATTTTTTCCACCAGTGTCGTGCGACGGATGCGCAGGCGTTCCGCCGCGCGGGCGACGATGCCGTTGGCATCGTCGAGTGCCTGCTGGATGAGGCCCTGCTCCAGGCCTCCCAGATAATCCTTCAGATCCAGGCCTTCCGGCGGCAGCATGGCGTTACTGGTGAAGTCCGGCGTATGGCCATTGATCGCTACGCGCTCTTCCAAGTCGCTGCGCAAGCTGTCGACCATCTGCTCGTCTTCGTCGTCGACGTAGCGGAACTTCTTCGGCAACTCGGCCACGCCGATCACGCCGTAGGGGTGCATGATCGCCATGCGCTCCACTAGGTTGGCCAACTCGCGGACGTTGCCCGGCCAGCCATGGCGGCAGAGGGACATGATCGCCGCGGAGTTGAAGCGGATCGAACCGCGCTTCTCATGCTCCATGCGCGAGATCAATTCGTTCATCAGCAGCGGGATGTCTTCGACCCGCTCACGCAGCGGCGCCATTTCGATCGGGAATACGTTGAGGCGGTAATAGAGATCCTCGCGGAAACTGCCGACCTCGATCATGCTTTCCAGATTCTTGTGAGTCGCGGCGATGATCCGCACGTCGACGCTCTGGGTCTTGTTGCTGCCCACGCGTTCAAAGGTGCGCTCTTGCAGCACGCGCAGCAGCTTGACCTGCATCGGCAGCGGCATGTCGCCGATTTCATCGAGGAACAGCGTGCCGCCGTTAGCCAATTCGAAACGCCCGGCGCGACTGGTAATTGCGCCGGTGAAGGCGCCCTTCTCGTGGCCGAACAATTCGCTTTCCAGCAACTCGGCTGGGATCGCCCCGCAGTTGACCGGCACGAACGGCGCTTCGCGGCGCTTGGAATGGTAATGCAGGTTGCGCGCGACCACTTCCTTGCCGGTGCCGGACTCGCCCAGGATCAGCACGCTGGCGTCGGTGTCGGCCACCTGCTGCATCATCTGGCGCACGTGCTGGATCGCACGGCTGGTGCCGACAAGGCTGCGGAAAAGATTGGGTTCACGATGCCGGCCGCGTTCACGGGCCTGGTCATACATTTCGCGATAAACCTGGGCACGGTGCAGCGAATCAAGCAATTTGCTGTAGCTGGGCGGCATTTCCAAGGTGGAAAGTACCCGGCGGCGCTGGTCTTCCGGCAGGTCTAGGGAAGAATTTTCGCCCATCAGCAAAACGGGAAGGAACTCATCCCAGGTTGAGAGTGTCTTTAGCAAGCCCAAAAGCGATGCGGGGGCATTTACGGTCCCGATAAGGACGCAAATGACTTCACGGCTGGACGACAATGAGCCGACAGCCTGCTGCCAGTCATGGCTGCCGCAGGGTAAATTTTCTTCGCCGAGAAAATTAAGGATCACCGCCAGGTCGCGGCGGCGGACGCTATCGTCATCGATCAGGAGAATTTTGGTTTCACGCCACATGCAATAGCAACTTCCCTAGTCAACTCAGTGCCCGAATTTGGGGGCAAGCTAGACGCTTGCAGACTTGTCATGCCTGTAGACGCCTGAAATCTGTAAACAGCCACTAGTTAAGTCAAAAAATCGTGCACAGTCAAATTTATGGCGCACTTTGTTCGGATTAAATGAAAATTAAATCATCCGAACAGGTTGTAAACCTTCGCCGCATTCTGTGACTGATGAATCTGCGACATTTCGTTCACTAGCGCCTGACGCTCCCCCGTCGCGGCATCCAGCAACTGCCGATACACGCCAAGCAACTCTTCCAGGTTGTTACGCAACGCCGCCTCGTCCACCTCGGACTCGCCCATGACGTCTTCCATGCAGGAACGGCACGCCAGATCCAATTGACCGATGGCCTCCCAATTGCGCTCAGCCAGGGCATCAACCAGGGCATCTCGGGTTTGTTCTATGCGCTGCAAGACAAGACTCATGAGCTTATTCCTCAGAATTGCGGGCCAGGTGGCGCGATACCGTCCCAGCCTTCCTTGACCGTGCGCAGTAGATCAGCGACTTCGTCGAGGATCTTCGGATCGGTCTTGGCGTTGGCTTCGGCGAGACGTTTCATCATGTAGGTGTAAAGAGCATCCAACTCGGCTACCGACTCGGCCTGGTTTTCCAGATCCAAGCCTTCACGCAGGCCACCCACGATACCGATGGCCTTACTGATCAGTACGCCTTTGTTGGCTATGTCCTTGCGCTCCATAGCGCCCTTGGCCTGGGCGATACGGTCCAACCCACCTTCCATGAGCATCTGCACGAGACGATGGGGACTTGCTTCGGAGGTTTGCGCCTGGGCGCCAATCTTCTGGTATTGGCGAAGGGCTAACATCGGATTCATGTTCTACCTCATCAAAAACTTCGGTTCGTATAAACAGCGTATCGACGCTGTGTCAAAAAACTTTAGACCGAAAAGCCGAAAGCCCGGAGCGTTGTCAAAACGCTGCCGGGCTTTTTGTATCGGTCGAAAATCAGCTGTTCTTCTGTTGGGCCGTCATCGCTTCAAACATCGAGGTGATGTTACTGGCAGTGGCTTTCAGCTTGCCGACGAGGGTATCCATGTCGTTGTACTTTTTGGTCAGTACGGCGGTGAGGGTTTCGATGCGGCGATCAAGAGCCTGCTGATCTTCGAACAGCTTCGTCTTGATGATGTCGAGGTTCTTGGAGCGAGTAGTCAGGATAGCCTCTGAGCCCCCGATACCGCCCACACCCGTTTTGCCTTCAGTGTACGGCTTGATGGCGTTATCCATGCGCTCAAGCAGGCCATTCTCACCTACAAACAGTGTCTGGATCTCCCCACCCAACTGTTTGTCATTCAACGCAGAGGTGAATTTCCCACTGTCGAAATCCAGAGCCCCGGTCGTCTGATTGGTGGTGATTCCCAACTGAGAAAGAACCGTCAGCTTGTCACCTGCCCCGGTCTCAGACAAAGGCGCGCGAATGGCCGCCAAAAGCGAGCGAGGCAACGAGTCACCGGTCAAGGCCGCTGGAACCGAGTTACCCTCAGCATCTGTGGTCGGCTTGGTCAGGGACGTCACGGCCTTAGCAACAGCATTATAAGCGTCGACGAACTTCTGGATCGAAGCTTTAAGGCCGTCGGCGTTGGTAGCGACAGTAACGACTGTCGGGCCAGTGTCCTCGACGAGTAACGTCATGCTCAAGCCCGAGACCACGTTATCCAGCTTGTTGGTCGGGCTGGTCATTGCCAAGCCGTCAACAGTGAAAATAGCGTCCTTGGCAAACCCCAGCGACCCCGAAGAAGTCGCGGTGGGTGATGAGGCCATGGCTACGGAGCCATCAGCTGCGAGGCTGGCAATGCCGCTGAGGGAGATATCGTTACCCGCACCGGTTTTAGTCGAGCCGACCACCAGGCGTGAACCAAAGCTGTCGGTCACGATGTTGGCGGTCAGACCGCTGGACGAGTACTTACTGTTGATGGCGTCCCGAACCGACTGCAGCGTCGAATCAGCAGGTATATCAAGGGTGTAATCCGTGTCTCCTTGACTGATGGTCAGCGTACCGGTCTCCACAGCACTGGAAGCACCACCGGCGAAAGCAGCCGTCGCAACTTTCGACGAGGTTGCCAACTGAGTAACGTTTACCGTGTAAGTGCCGCTAACCGCCGAGTTGCCGGCTGTCACCGTCAACGCGCTGGTGTTGGCCGAAGTCGCGGAAACCCCGGTAAATTGAGGCGTAGTCGTGCTGCCCAGGCTTTTCAGCGTGGATTGGAAGGTAGCCAACAGCGACTTCAGGGTGCCGATCCCCGAAATATTGGCCGTATTGATCTTGGTGGCACGATCAATCTGACCTTGCTTGGCCGCTTTGTCAGAATCAACCAGTGCCTTGACGATAGCAGTGGTATCAAGGCCAGAGCCTAAACCCAAGCCAGGTAGAATTGGACTTGCCATGTGGGACTCCCTTCAGTGTGTCGCCGGCCTTTTGACCTTTACAACGTCCAAAAGAACATAACAACAGAATTCGTGCCGGTTGTCAGGCTTCAGCGCTGAACAACAAGCTGTTTGCATCATTCAAACTGTTGGCCAGTTTCAGAACTTCTTCGTTCGGGATCTGGCGAATCACTTCACCGGAACCACTGGCGATTACTTTGACCACTACTTTGCCTGAAGGCTCATCGATAGAGAACTCCAGGTTACGCTTGACCGACTGAACGAACTTCTCGATTTCCTGAACGGCTTTCTTGAGTTTGTCCTGCTCGGCAGCAGCATCCTTAGGGACTTCTTTGACCGGAGCTACCACAGCCATCTCGGCCCGAGGCTTCTCCACCGGCTTATCGGCCACACTAGGCGCCGGTTTCGCCGCCGGATAAGACAAGTTCAGCTTCACGCTCATATCCATGTCCATCACCTCTTGAACGGAAAAAGCGAGAGAGTACGCAAGCGCACTCCCCCGCTAAAACTCATCCGACTATTACTGAAGCAGCTTCAGTACAGCGGACGGCAGTTGGTTAGCCTGGGCCAGAACCGAAGTGGAAGCTTGCTGCAGAGTCTGCTGCTTGGTCAGCTGGGCAGTTTCAGCAGCGAAGTCGGTGTCTTGTACGCGACCCAGTGCAGCGGCGGCGTTTTCGTTCACGTTCTGCAGGTTGGAGATGGTGCTGGTCAGACGGTTTTGTGCAGCACCGAGGTCAGCACGGCTGGCGTTGATAGTTGCCAGAGCAGCGTCGATCGCGTCGATTGCAGCAGCGGTGCTTGCTTCAGCAGTGGCGCTACTGTTACCAGTGATCGCGATTGCAGCAGAATCAACACTCAGAGTTGCAGCATCGAAGCCACTGTCCAGAGTCAAAGTGATCTGGTTGGTAGCGCCAGTGTTGGAACCGACCTGGAAGGTCATGGTGCCAGCAGTACCATCGATCAGATTCTTACCGTTCAGGTTGGTCGATTCGGCGATACGAGTCAGCTCGTCGGACATCTGAGCAAATTCTTTGTTCAGAGCCACACGGTCAGCAGTACCGTTGGAGTCGTTTCGTGCCTGTACGGCCAGTTCACGCATACGCTGCAGAATGTTGGTGGATTCCTGCAGAGCGCCTTCAGCGGTCTGAGCGATGGAGATACCATCGTTGGCGTTCTTGATCGCAACAGTCTGACCGCGGATTTGCGAAGTCATACGGGTAGCGATCTGCAGGCCGGCGGCGTCGTCTTTAGCGCTGTTGATTTTCAGGCCGGAGGACAGACGAGTCATCGAAGTGGAGAGAGCATCGGAAGCCCGGTTCAGGTTCTTCTGAACGTTCAACGATGTGACGTTGGTGTTTACTGTTAAAGCCATGACGAATTCCTCGTTGGTTGGGTACTGCGGCTTCCGGCCCTGGCAACCGCCGGGTGTGGCCTAGAGAACCTTCGTAATAGTTATCGTCGTATTCGGAACTTGCTTTAGCAGATTTTTCAAAAATTTTGCCATCAGGGTGCCACCCCTCGTAAATCAAGGACTTGGCTGCGATTCAAGGGTGAAAAAATGGCGTCAGGGAAACGCCGCTGACGTCGCTGGAAGCGCTTGACAGCGGGGAAGCTGCGAAAAGTAGCTAGATGGAGTGACCAGCGGTCAGCAGCTGGACCCACTCGTACTCAAGATAATCGGCCAGCGAAATCCAATTCTGCGCCTGTTGATCATCGAGCATCAGGGCAAGCAGCGCGTTCCACGACGAGACGACATCGCCTGGCATCCGTTCGACCAGGGGCTGCGCCGACTCGATCAGCGTGACCATCGCCAACCCCGCCTCAACATCCCGCCCTAGTCGAAACAGGCGCGCGCATGCGCGGCCATCAATGAGTGCCTCATCAAGCGTGGTCATTGCACGTACTCCGGATGGAAATCGGTGCCGACGATCATCGCCCCGTCCCGACTGCTGTTGAAGAAGCGTACGTTGGGGTGCCTGGCAATGAAACGCTCCAGTTCACAGAGGTAGCTGCGAAAGTTGAGCTGGGTCTTGACGCGCCGTCCATGCCCATCGAGCACCCAATGCCTTGACGCCCCCAACTGCGGCCCCAAATCGCCATCGCCCCATCCTGCGTGAGTCTTGTCATGGGGGAAGGCAAAATCGGCACCAAACAGCGTGATTTGCGCAGCGCCCATTTGCACCGCTAAATCGACCGCTGGATGAATCACGCTCCCGCCCACATGAAGTTCGGCCCGGCAGAGTCGCTCACGCATCTGGCGGTAGACGGGACTGGAGGAATAACCGGCGTAGCGCGGCCCCCGCCATGCCTGAATCACTAAGGGGTCGGCCATGGGCAGATAAACCAGGGCAATGCCTTCGGTTTGCTCAGGCGGAAGATGACGCCCCGAGATACGCTGGTCGATGCTGACCACGACATCAGGACGGATGCCGTGATTGATCAACGGTCGGTAAGCCGTATCGACACAAATCAACAACGGTCGCTCAGCTCGCTCGCTCACGCGGCGCAGCCTGTCGAAATGGTGCTCAAGGCTCGGGCCGGTGGCAACGACGAACACCTCACGCCCCTGGAATGCGCCGAACAGCTCGGCAACATCGCGGTCGCCCTGTACAAGATTGAACGTCGATTGCAGCCGCTCGACGACCTCGGGAGCCTTGGGGTCGAACGTTCGGTTGGTGAAGTCCAGATGAACTTCACTGATCAACCGATCGCGAATCTTGGCACTGTAATCATCGGCCAGTACCAGCTCGGCGGGGAGTGCGAAGAATGGCAGCTGGATTTCCGTCAGATCTCCCGCGTAGAGCAATACCACCCTGGGATCGGCAAGCCATGGCATCTGATCCAGCACCTGCAATACCAACGCAAACACCGCGCCATTGAGCACATGAACATACAACCGCTCGAGCCCTGCCCGTTCCAGCAAACGGTTTTGCAGGTCGCCCAGCCCGGTTCCGTAGACGTGCACGACGCAAGCGTCCAAAGGCAGACTGGCGGCTTGCAGCTCCGCCTCGGCAAGACGGTCATGTCGGCTGGTCAGTTGGATTCCATTGATACTCAGGGTCGAACCAATGCCCTCCACCAGATCAGCTTGCAATCTACCCACGTCTTCCAGCAGCAAGCGCTCGGCCAGGGCCGGCCAACGCTGCTGGATGATCTGGAGATTGCGCTCGAAGAACTCGCTCATGGTGTCTCGCCTTCGCGTCAGGCAAAAAAATAGCGTCCAAGATTACACCTTGGACGCTATTTTTGTGCCTGGGTTTTATAGATTCACGGGCGATAGATGATCGCCGACCCCCATGACAGACCTACGCCAAAGCCACTCAACGCGACCCGTTTCCAGTCGGAATCGAGCACGTGCTTTTCGAGCAGCAACGGAATACTCGACGACACGGTGTTGCCGGTCTCGACCATGTCCTTGATGAACTTCTCCGGCTCGCCTTCGAAACGCCGCGCCACGGCATCGACGATTGCGGCGCTGCCTTGATGAATGCAGAACGCATCGATGTCACTGGGTTGCAGATCGGAATCGGCGAGCAGCTCATGCAAATGAGCCGGCACCTTGAGCAAGGCGAAGTTGAACACCTGGCGACCGTTCATGAAAAACACGCCGTCGCTGACCTTCAGGTGCGGCGCACCGGAACCGTCCGTACCAAACTTGGCCTTGCCCAGTTGCCACGGCGCATCCTCGCCCATCCACGTCGCCGTGGCGGCATCACCGAACAGCATCGTGGTGTTGCGATCTTCCGGGTCGACGATTTTCGAGTATGGGTCGGCGGTTACCAACAGGCCATTCTTCAGGCCAGCGGCTTCCATGAAGCCCTTGATGGCGTAGATGCCATAGACATAACCCGAGCAACCCAGGGATATATCGAACGCCGCTACGCTGGTGGGCAGGCCGAGCTTGTCCTGGACGATAGCCGCCGTGTGGGGCAAGCCTTCTTCATCGCCGTTCTGGGTGACGACGATCAGCACGTCAATGGATTCGCGCTTCAGATCGGGATTATTGGCAAACAGCGCATTGGCCGCTTCGACGCACAGATCCGAGGTTTCCTGGCCGTCATCCTTGCGTGGCAAGAAGGCGGAACCGATCTTGCCGAGGATGAACTCTTCATCCTTTTCAAATTTTGCACCTTGTGCGTAATTGTCCACGCCGGCTACAGGAACGTAGCTCGCAATGCTTTTTATGCCAATCATTACGGCTTCCCAATCAAAAACAGCCCAATACCACCGCTCGCAAGGAATCGAGGGGCGCCGACAAACGGGAAGTGTAAAGGGCTATCACCGGTCCTGATAAGGGCCAGGCGCCATCTTCCCGGTCAATACAATACAGTGAAGATGCGCGTTATGACTCGCAGGTCACGCTAAATTGCCGAATAAGCCCATTGAGAAGCTATTCAACCAATGACCAGGACAGCGCCGTGCCACGCTTGATTGCCTGGCGGGCACGACGACCCATTAAGGAATCCAGATGTTTGGGCGCCAACCCGAGCCCCGGACGGATGGCCCGGACGTTCTGCGACGTGAACACTTCGCCGGTGGCCATGTCCTGCGTAGCGTACAGCGAACGACGATAGACCAGCGATTTCTGCTCGGCCTCGGTCACGCCATAGCGCACCTGTCCCATGGCCTGCCAGGCGCGCTCGGTTTCGATCACCAGCGCTGCCAGCTCTGCCGGTTCCAGGGAGAAACTGGCGTCCACGCCGCCAGCGGCACGGTCAAGGGTGAAATGCTTTTCCACGACGGTCGCCCCCAGCGCCACCGCGGCCACGGATACCCCGACGCCCATGGAGTGGTCCGACAAACCTACCTCACAGCCGAACAACTCCCGCAGATGAGGGATGGTGCGCACGTTGCTATTGGCCGGCGTCGCCGGGTAGGTGCTGGTGCACTTGAGCAGCACCAAATCCTTGCAACCAGCCTGGCGCGCGGCACGCACGGTTTCGTCGAGTTCGGCGATGCTGGCCATGCCGGTGGAGATAATCAACGGCTTGCCGGTGGCAGCGACCCGGCGAATCAGAGGCAAGTCAGTGTTTTCGAAACTGGCGATCTTGTAGGCCGGCACATCCAGGCTTTCCAGGAAGTCCACCGCCGTTTCGTCGAACGGGGTCGAGAACGCTAGCATCCCCAGCGCCTTGGCCCGGGCAAAAATCGGCGCGTGCCATTCCCACGGCGTATGAGCTTTTTCGTACAAATCATAAAGGGATGTTCCAGCCCAAAGGCTGCTGGGGTCCCTGATGAAGAACTCCCCTTCGCTCAGATCTAACGTCATGGTATCGGCGGTGTAGGTCTGCAGCTTCAAAGCGTGAGCACCGGCTCGGGCAGCGGCTTCGACGATCTGCAAGGCCACCTCCAGGGATTGGTTATGGTTGCCGCTCATCTCGGCAATGATGAAAGGCGGCGCGTCAGCCCCGATGCTGCGCTGACCGATCTTGAAACTACTCATGAATTTCTTCCTTCAATACGCGGGTAAACACGCATGTGCCCTGACTGAAACCTGCCTGGCGGAACAACGCCAGAGACGCTTGGTTAGCGGGCAGGATCTGAGCGGTAAAGCTGCGCAGTTGCGGCCAATGGACGGTAGCAAACGCCTCACCACGGGCCAGCAATGCCCTGCCCCACCCCAACCCCAGGCGGTTCTTGAACAAATAAATCGATACCAGCGCTTCGCTGCCTTGCAGGTCATAACGCAATACACCGACGGGTCCGTCGGACGCTTCGCCAACCAACAACAAGCGCTGTGGATTGACCAGACTGGCTTGCAGCCATTGGCAATGACGATCCCAGTCGACGGGCGACTGATCCAGCGATACGCGGCGCACGACCTCGGCATTACGCCCCTCGAAAAGCAAACGGGCGTCGGCTCGCGTGGCCGGACGAACCCGCAGCAAGGCACCAGCCAGTGCAACGGCTACGCGCAAGGCACCCAGGCCATCGACCAATTGCCGGGAGTGCTGCGCAAGACTCTGACGCAACCCCTGGTTATCCACGACAAAGCCGATAGCCTGGCGCAACTGTTCAACGGTGACGCTTTCTCTGCACCCGAGATAGACATGGGCACCGAACGTCGCCATGACATCGCTGTTGGCCTGCTGGTTGTTCGATACCGCGATACAGATCGTGGGCAACCCCATGGCGGCCCGCTCCCAACTGGTTCCGCCACCGGCCCCGATGAACAGATCGGCCTCCAGCATGAGCTGATGAAAATCGCTGACGAAGCTGTGCAATCGCCAGTGGGGTCGGCTCGCCGCCATCCGTTGCATCCGAGCCCAGGCCGGGTTGTCCGCACCGGCGACAAAATCCACTTCCAGCTCGGGGTAAGCCACCAGCGCCAGCATTGCGTGATGGGTCTGCATCGCCGCATCGAAACCGCCGAAATTGACGAGTACGCGCCTGACCTTCTTTTTTATCTCAATCGCCCCGCAACGAAACTCATCGCGCAACAACGCGTAACGCGGTCCCAGCAGCGTCCGGCAATGCTCAGGCAACAATCCTTCATACGCAGCTTGCGTGCCGGACAGATTCTGATTGAGCAAGAGGTCAGCGCTGTAAGTCCGAGTCGCCAGGTCATCCAATGCCATGATCCGAGGCGCGAAGCGCCGGGCCGCAGTCTGCCAACGTTGATCCAGACCATAGTGGTCAACAATGACCCAGTCGAAGCCGGGCCGCTCGGCCAACGCTTGTTCCAACGCATCGATATCCGCTTGCCAGGGCAGCAACGATTCGATGGCCTGTTGCGGATCTTCCCCGCGATAAAGGTCCGGCAGGGCGAACGTTTCGAAGCCCTCGGCCGTCAGAGCGTGCAGACGATGCCCAACAAGCAGCCGACAAGCAAACGCGACGTGCACGCCTTGCTCGCGCAGGGCTCGCGCCAGGGTCAGGCAACGGGCAATGTGCCCGCTGCCGATGATTGGCGAAGCATCGGCGCGAATCAGCACTCTCATTGCAATTCACCGCCCGCTCTCAAAGCGGCGTAGAGATACTCGGCGCGCTTCCAGTCCTCGGCTGTGTCGATGTCTTGCACCAGATGACGAGGCAGCACAACCGGCAGGCTTTTCGACGAAAACAACGTATCGCCACGCAACCAGGCGTCCCGACGCCCCCAATAGAATTGGCCGGCGTCCTGGAAAGCTTCAGCCAGGTCCTGGGAGCGCGTATCGCGAAATTGCGGATACAGTGGGGTCAACGCGCCCTGCTCATCCAACGTCAAGGCGCGCTGTACGGGAAAACCGAAAATGCTCACGGAAAACGCGAACGACTTGTCCGGATGGCCGCGCAGCAAGTCAATGCCCTCACGTAAAAACCGCGCTTGCAACAGCGGCGCCGTGGCGTAGATGCAACAGGCGAAATCGAACGAGCGCTCACGTAGCTCACCCAGGGCGTGAACCATCACCGCCGCCGTCCCGGTGAAATCATCCGCCAGCGCGGCTGGTCGCAAGAACGGCACTTGCGCACCATGAGCCATCGCCAATTCAGCAATTTCTTCGTCATCGGTACTGACAATCACCCCGTTGAAAAGTCCCGAGTCCAACGCCGTGCGAATCGAGCGGGCAATCATGGGCACGCCATCGAACGGCTTCAGGTTCTTGCGAGGAATGCGCTTGCTGCCGCCACGGGCGGGAATGATCGCGATTGCGCTCACGCGTCGTTACTCCTCAAGCAATCGTTGCAGTTGCCCCATCACATAGTCCTGCTGTTCATCACTGAGTGAAGGAAACATCGGCAAGCTGATGGCCTCGGCGTAAAAACGCTCAGCCTGTGGATAGTCTCCAGGGGCAAATCCCAGTTCGCGGTAATACGGCTGCAGGTGAACCGGTATGTAGTGCAGGTTCACGCCGATCCCTGCCGCACGCAAGCCTTCGAAGATCTGGCGATGATCCAGGGATATCTCGTCGAGCCGCAAGCGCACTACATACAAATGCCAAGCCGATTCGGCCTCGGGTTGCAAACCGGGCAAGGTCAGTGGCAAACCATTCAGCAAGCGGTTATAGCGCGCCGCCAGTGCACGACGGCGGGCGATGAAACGTTCAAGCTTATCCAACTGGGAAAGCCCCAGGGCAGCTTGGAGATCCGTGATCCGGTAATTGAATCCCAACTCCACCTGCTGGTAGTACCAAGGCCCATGGCTGGGCTCGCTCATCTGTTCAGCGTCACGGGTCATCCCATGGCTGCGCAGACGTCGCAGGCGCTGCGCCAGCTCCGGGCGATTGGTCAAGACCATCCCACCTTCGGCGCTGGTAATAATTTTCACTGGGTGGAAACTGAACACCGTCATGTCCGCAAATTCGCCACACCCCACCGGCCTGCCGGCATAAGACGCGCCCACCGCGTGAGAGGCATCTTCAATGACCGTGAACCCGTAGCGCTCGGACAAGCGAGCCACTTCACGCATGTCACAGCTTTGCCCGGAGAACGCTACCGCCACCAACACGTTGGGCAGGGTCCCATCACGCTCGGCTTTTTCAAGCTTTGCGGCCAGGGCAACGGCATCCAGGTTCCAGGTCAGCGGATCGATATCGACGAAATCCACCTGCGCGCCGCAATATCGGCCGCAGTTGGCCGAGGCCAGGAAGGTATTGGGTGTGGTCCACAAACGATCCCCCGGCCCAAGCCCCGCCGCCAGGCAAGCGATGTGCAGCGCAGCGGTCGCGTTGCACACCGCCACGGCATGGCCGGCCTGGCAGCGGCGCGCCATGGCCTGTTCAAAACGCTCGATCGCAGGCCCTTGCGTCAGCCAATCGGACTGCAACACGGCGACGACGGCATCGATGTCAGCTTGATCGAGGCTTTGCCGACCGTAGGGAATCATACCGACAGCCGGGCGTGCAGATCGGCGATCTGCTCCACCGACAAAAAGTGTGGATTGGTGTCAGAGCGATACTCGAAGTCTTCCGCAACTGGCGTGCCTCGTTCGCCCAAATTGTCCATAGCGAAATCCACGTCCACGCTGGTGAAGCGAATCGATGGCTGGATCGTATAGTGATCGGTGAACTCGATGGTCATGCGCGCGTCGTCCAGCGGCACCATTAACTCGTGCAGCTTTTCACCGGGCCGGATGCCCACGTTCTTATGAGGCAGATGCCTGGCCATGCCCGACGCCAAGTCGACGATGCGAATCGACGGGATCTTCGGCACGAACACTTCACCGCCATGCATGCGGGCGAAACTGTCGAGCACAAACTGCACGCCGTGATCGAGGGTGATCCAGAAGCGGGTCATGCGCTCATCGGTGATCGGCAACTCCGTGGCCCCCTCGGCAATAAGCTTGCTAAAGAACGGCACCACCGAGCCCCGCGAGCCCGCAACGTTGCCATAGCGCACCACGGCGAAGCGGGTCTGCTGTTCACCCGCGATATTGTTGGCGGCGACGAACAGTTTGTCCGACAGCAATTTGGTCGCGCCGTACAGATTGATCGGGCTGGCCGCTTTGTCGGTGGACAGCGCAACGACCTTTTTCACGCCATTGTCGATGGCCGCAGCGATGATGTTTTCTGCGCCATTGACGTTGGTACGAATGCATTCGGTGGGATTGTATTCCGCCGCCGGCACCTGTTTGAGCGCCGCCGCATGCACCACGTAATCAATCCCGCGCATGGCCTGGCGCAGGCGATCGGCGTCGCGCACGTCCCCCAGGAAATAACGCATGCACGGAGCATTGAAGGTTTGTTGCATCTCGTACTGCTTGAGTTCGTCTCGGGAAAACACCACCACGCGCTTGGGCTGGTATTGCTCGAGCAACCGGCGGATAAAATTGCGCCCGAACGAACCGGTACCGCCTGAGATGAAAATCGATTTACCGTTGAACATACCTGATTCCTTTTGCCTGGCAGGCTTATGCGAGCAACCGGGCCCAGTCGACAGCCGTGGCGGTGCCCAACGCAAAACCGGTGTCGGTCAAGGCCAGGTTCGGATTACGGGCCGCGTCATGTTGGAAGCGTGCCTGCCACTTGTCGCGCAAGGCAATCACCGCCTCGGGTGCCGCGGAAACCGTACCGGCGTGCAGCATCTGCGCCTGGGGTGTCCAGACCGTGAGATAGCCTGCGTCAGCTACTTTCAGACAAAGGTCGACGTCGGCAAAGGCCTCGGCGAAATGTTCTTCGTCCAGGCCGCCTACGGCTTCGAACAAATCCTTACGGATCATCAGGCAAACGCCGGACACCGCAGAGTAGTTCTGTTCCGCCTGATGGCCATTGAGATAACCCTTGGCGTCCTTGCGTTCACCAACGAACACCGAGGCCACCTGGCCATCGGGCTTGAGCACCAGGCCAGCCTGGGTGGTGATGCCGCGAATATCCATCTGTTTGCTGCCGACGATCCCCACTTCCGGTCGCTGGGCCTGGTTGAGCAAGCTGTCGAGCCAGTTGGCGTTGATCACTTGCACCTCGGCCGACAACAGCACCAGGTATTCACCCTTCGCCTGGGCGCTCGCCCAGTTGTACAGAGCCGACGCACTCAAGCGCCGATCGCTGCGCAGGATACGGATCCGATCGCCTTTGCCTTCCAGGCTGTCGAGCCACTGGGCCATTGCTTCGGACTGGCTATGATTATCTGCGATCAGGATTTCATGGCGATGATAACGGGTACGCTGCAGCACGCTGACCAGCGCCTGTTGAATCTGTTCGAAGTTGTCCCGGCTTTCGAGAATGATCGATACCAACGGCCGCTCGGCATGCTGGTAGTCGATTTGATAGGTCAGCGGTTGCGCCGAGGTGACCTGGGCACGATAACCCCGGGCCGCCAAGTGGCGCGTCAGTACTTGACGCTCCTGGGCATTTTCCTCTTGCGCCGGGGCATTGCAGATCAGCAACGGCTCGGACAGATGCGCCAGGCCGGCAAGCCCCGCCTCTTCGATCAGACGCAACAACACGTCCAACTCCAACGCCTGGGTGTATTCAGGCGTAAAACCGCGTGCCTGTACCAGCACGTCACGACGAATCAGCCAATGCCGCGCCATCAGCGAAGGCACCGATTGCAGGAAGTCAAGATTGACGCCAGGACGGAACACATCGACCAGGCTGCCGTCGGCCTTACGCTGGATTTCGTCCATGGCCACGGCACGCACGCCATCAGCGCCGATCAGTTCAAGACTGGCGCGCAGCAGACCGCTTTCGGTGAACTGGTCGCCAGCCTCGGCCAGTACCATCCAGTCGGCGGAGGACTGCCCGATGATCTGGTTGATGCGCTCGACATAATTGCCAGTGCTGACTTTGACGAAGTGCACGGTGTCGCGCACGGTGGTGGTCGCCGGCAGGTCGCCGGTGGTGAAGACCACCACGTTGAACGCCTTGCTATGACCGTTGACCAGGCTGTCGAAGGTAGCCTGCAGCTTGAACATGTCAGCGTCCAGGTCCAGCAACAAGATGCCGAACCGCGGGCCGCCTTGATGCTCGGCCAGGTGCGCCGCGATGGACTTGAGCTGCTGCGCATCTGGATTACGCGCCTCAAGCCAATTTAACAAACGGCCGGAGTGCATGTTTTCCAGTAACCGGCGCTCTTGCTGACCCGGCACCGAGTCCAGGCGCTCGGCCCAGGCCTGCAGTTTCACTGCCTCATCAGGCTCATCGCTGCTTTTCAACGACTCGGCCAGGCGCTTGATCACGGTGCGGTTGAACGCGTACAGGCCTTGGGCTTCCCACAGACGGCTGCGTAGGGTGCGCTCGTTATCGTTTGGTTGCACACGCATCAGCTCATGCTGACGCAGCAGAATGCCTTCCAATTGTTGAAGCTGAAGGCGGCCGGCTGGCATGGCATGCAGCAGGAATTCAAAGTGAGTCAGAAGATCGAAGACCCGTTGATTGTAGAAAGGCATTTCAACAAATTGCTGTGGGCCAAACGAACGAACCGGCTCACCACCGGCCTCCAACCAGGCCGAGCGGATAATCTGCGTGCCCTTGAGCGAACGCCCTTGCTGCAGGCAGTCGGCCATGGCCGCAAAACTGTCCAGGGCAATCTGCTTGATGCGTTCCGGAGCCTGCTCGCTGAGCTGGGTCGGCACCGATGCCAGGAACTCGGCGAACTGCTCACGCTCGGCGACGCTTTTGGCGTCTTTGTAACTCAACACCGTCAGGACGTTGGTGTTGTGTTCGGAACCGCCGTAGTTGAGTTCGCGCACGGCGAACGGAATCGGCAGGATCCGCGCCTTGGCACAAGCCAGCAAGTAAAAGGTATGGCCGATCTCCTGCCACTCGAAACTGGTGCCAGGCGGCAACATGCCGTACCACTGTTGCAGCAAGTCAGTGCGGGTCACGGCGTAGAACGGCGGCAGGAATTGATCCATGAAACGGATCACACGGTCCTCGGCCAGTTCGCTGTCGTAGTCCTCATGCACCTTGCGGTCACGACGGAAGTAGCAGACTTCTGTTGCGCAGGACAAATACATGATGCCGTAGCCGTGGCAAAGGCCGTAGTCGGGGTTGGCTTCGAGAAACTCAACCGATTCGGTCAAGGCATCATGCAGCAGGAAATCGTCGTCGGCGGCGAACACCATATAAGGCGTTTTGACCTGGTTGACACCGTAGGTCAATTTTTCCTGAAGCCCTTTGTAGGTGAACTGGGGCAAGTGGCGGTAATCGACCGACGGAAAATCCTCGGCGATCCGATCATCGCGCTCCACCGACGAGTCCAATACCAGTACCGAACACGGATAGCTGCTGTAGTAATGCAATGTGCGGCGCAGAAATGCGCTGCGGTTGTGGGAGATGACTACCACGGTGAACCGCTCGCTCAGCGGTGCCACGTTGTTTTGAAGCATATTTCGAACCTGCATATTTCCTAGTCCCCACAACCTGCCAGACGCCAATGACTTGAAACGGATGGATTAACGAACCCGACGCAGATAACCATCCGGCGCAACGGTGATCAGCAGCTTGTTCTGCAGTTGCTGGTCGATTTCGAAGCGGTCGTTTTCTTCGAGGTATTTCCACACAGCGGTTTTCGGGTTGTCGCCCGGGCCCCATGGGCGATCCGGGAAGAAGTCCGCCGGCATGTCTTCCACCACCGTGTCCATCACCACGCAGTAGCTGCCCACCGAAACCAGCGGCGCGTACAGGCGCAGTTCTTCGAGGACATGGTCATGGGTGTGGTTGGAGTCGAGTACCAGAATAACTTTCTTGCCTTTGGCCGCTGCATGGACCTGCTCGGCAATGGCCGGATCGATGCTCGAACCCTCGATCATCGAGATGCGCTTGCTCATCGGATGGCTCTCGATGGCTTCACGGTTGTGCGGGCGGATATCCAGGTCGATGCCCAATACTTCGCCGTGGCCTTGCAACTCCAGCAACGAAGCGTAATAGATGATCGAACCGCCGTGGGCGATACCGCATTCGATGATCAGGTCAGGCTTGATCTGCCAGATCAGTTCCTGCATGGCCATCATGTCCTGCGGCAGTTGGATGATTGGCCGGCCCATCCATGAAAAATGGTAGCTGTACTTGTGGCGGGCCGACTCGTTGAAAAACTCCTTGGCCAAGCCGACGAGTTTCTGATCTTGGCCTTGCCCGGCGATTTCGGTCTGGCATTGGGCTTCGAAAGCTGTATGGATAGTGTTGTCAGTCATTTTTCGAATCTCGCGGTTATTGGAACGAAGCGCTGTCAACGGCGTGGTAGACGTAGCGCCCACCGGTCATCCGCTTGATCTCTTCGAGGTAATTGGAATTCATTACGAACAGGTTGGCGCCTTCGGGCAATGCATTCATGGCTTCTTGCGGCGAAGACACCCGGGCGCCCGACAGCGGCAGATATCGCCCCTGCTTGGCCGGGTTGATATCCACCACGCAGTCCACCGCTACACCGGCTCGTTGCAGGAATAGCGAGTAGATCACCCCTTTGGAGGATGCCCCCCAGATCGCCGAGCCTTGTTGCGGCGCGGCCTGAACGATCTGCACGGCGCGACTGAGGCTGGCGGTGAATTCGTCTGGCATTTGCAAGGCTGGAACGGGTTGCTCCGGCTCCAGGCGCAACGTGGCCAGATCGGCAACGATGTACAGGTACTGACCGCCGAACAGGTGCCCGGCCTCATGCACCGTGCCAAACATCCGGCGCAGGTCATCGAGGCGGAAATAGTTCACGTGCTCATAGAACAGGTCGAACCAGGCACGATGCTCCAGGATCCAGTCCAGGCACGGCACTTCAATGTAAATCTGTCCGCCCTGGTTGGCCGCTGAGATTTCTGCAAGGAAAGCCACCGGATCCTGAATATGCTCCAGCACGTGACGTAGCACGACCGCGTCGGCCGACAGGCCCAGATCGCGAGTGAACGGCGCCTTGATCACGTCGGCGTTGTCGCCCTCATAGGCAGGGTCGATACCCGTGATCGCATAACCACGTTCCTTGAGCAGTTCCAGGAAATAGCCTTTGCCGCAACCGACCTCGATCAAGTCCTGACCGCTGAAATGCCTGGCGATGATGCCTTCCACGTCAGCGAGATGCCTCTGGAACTGACCGGAGTGGGCCTGTTCATTCTGGTAGTCGCTGTCATAGCTGAGCTTGTCCGCATCGAACGCTTGGTTGAAAACCAACCCGCTCACGTCGTCCTGAACCAACACCATGTCGGCACTCGCCGAGGCTCTGGCCGACTGCTCATCGGCGAAGGTACGGTTCTGCAGAACCGGAAGGCCGGCGGCCCGGTACAGCTCACGCGTCATGTTCGGCTCCCAACAAGGTTTGCAAACGTTCGGCCACGCCCCAGAACGCCATGGGTTCGTGGGTCGGATAGGGATAATGGCCCAAGTTCAGGCGAATGGCCGCGCCACGCTCGCGCAGGCGTGCTTCTACCAGTGCGCGAACCGACACCGGTTCGCCACTTGAGCAATTGACGACACCATTGAATTCGCGCCGCGACAGCAGACCCGCCATATAAGCACTCGCTGTTTCGATGGCCAGGTAATCGCGCAACTGCTCGCCACCCGACATATCGAATACCGGCGCTTGGGCATCGATGGCCCGGTCCAGCGCCGCGAGCAGGCTGTTGGGGTTCTGACCGATGCCGTGCAAATAGAACAAGCGTACCCACTGCAACGTAAACGAATGCTCGCGTTGCAGGTGTTCAAGAAACAGGCGCAAGGTATTTTTTGCCAAGCCGTAAGGGTTGGACGGTTGTGGCGCAGTCTTCTCGTCAAGCGGCCCGCTCTGCAGGCCATATTCAAAACAGGTACCCGTGACCAGCACCTGTCCCACCCCCGCCACGACTACCTGTTTGATGAACTGATAATCGGCCATCAGGTTATGTTCGAAATGAAGGAGGGCCTGGTAATTCGGCAATCCCGGCCACGCCAGGTGCGCCAAGGCATCGACACCCTTGACCAATGCAGCGACGTCCAGCTCATTGGAATGGACATCGGCCGCGACGAATTCAACACTGTCGAACCAGGGCAGCGCCTCGGCCGGCTCGACCCGACGCGCAACGGCCCGAACCTGGCAACCACGCGCGAGCAGAGCTTCGACGAGATGTCGACCCACAAATCCGGTTGCCCCCGTCACCAACACCTTCATAGGAGCGTCAACTCAGGTACGGCGACTACAAATCGGCCACCCCACCCACGCACCTCTTCCAACTGCTGGCTGACTTCGCTCAGCAGGTTCCAAGGCAGGACGAGAATGTAATCAGGCTTCTCGGCGGCAATACGCTCAGGCGCCACTATGGGAATGCGACTGCCCGGCAAGTATTTACCTTGTTTGTGTGGATTGGCATCGGCTACCCATGCCAGCAGGTCGGGCCTGACCCCCGCATAATTCAGCAATGTATTGCCCTTGGCCGCTGCGCCGTAGCCCACCACACGCTTGCCGTCGGCCTTGGCCTGCAAAAGGAAACGCAGCAAGCCATGCTTGATCGCTTCGGCAGCCGGCGCCAGGGTGGCGTAGTACGCGGCGGTCTTCACGCCAGCCTCCTGTTCGGCCTGCAATTGTTGCTGCACCGAGGACTGGATCGAACGCCGCACTCCGTCGGCACGCTGGACGAAGACTCGCAACGAACCGCCATGGGTCGACAACCGGCCAACATCGAATACTTCCAGCCCGTTGCGCTCGCACAGGGTTTGCACGGAGGTCAGCGACAAGTAGGAAAAATGCTCGTGGTACAGCGTGTCGAATTGCTGCCCGGCCATCAATGTCAGCAGTTGCGGAAACTCGAACGTGGCGACGCCGGTTGGCTTGAGCAGTGTGGCGAAGCCGGCGAGGAAATCGTTGATGTCCGGCACGTGGGCCAACACGTTGTTGGCCGCCATCAAATCCGCTGCCCAGCCTTCGCCGATCAGTTGCGTGGCCGTTTCGCGACCAAAGAACAACTCGCGGATCACCAGGCCTTTGGCACGAGCCGCCTCGGCGGTGCTGCGCGTCGGCTCGACGCCCAGGCAGGGAATACCGCGCTTGGCCACGTACTGCAACAGGTAGCCATCATTGGCGGCAATTTCCACCACGCGACTGTCTGCACTCAATTCGAAGCGCTCCACCATCTCGGCAACGTAGCGCTCGGCGTGGGCCAGCCAGGTGCTGGAGAACGAACTGAAATAGGCGTACTCAGCGTCGAACAATGTGTCCGCGCGGGTGTAGTCCTCGGTCTGCACCAACCAGCATTGCTGGCACACCGCGACCTTGAGCGGCATCCACTGCTCGGCCTGATCCAGTTGGTCGGCCCGCACATAGGCGTTGGATGGCGGCGAAGTACCAAGATCGATCAAAGGCAAAGCCAGGGCAGTTCCGCAACCTCGACAGTTCATAGACGCACTCCAGCGAAACGCTCGTCGAGCAAGGGATGGTTGCTGTCCCGGCTCGACAGATTATTGACAGGCAGCGGCCAAGCAATCGCCAGCCGCGGATCATTCACCGACAGGCCGCCCTCGTGCTCGGGAGCGTAGTCGGCACTGTGCAAGTAAAGCAGCTCGGCGTCTTCGGTCAGGGTCTGGAACCCATGGGCAAACCCGGCCGGGATCAACAGGCTGCGGCCATCGCCAGCCTTCAAGTGCTCGGCATGCCAATGCAAAAACGTCTCGGAATCGGGACGCAGATCCACGGCTACATCCCAGACTTCGCCACGCAGGCAGGTGATCAACTTGGCTTCCGGCTGCGCCGCGTTCTGATAATGCAACCCACGCACGCTACCGCGCTCACGAGTGCAGGAATGGTTGATCTGGCGGATATGAAATGGCTGGCCAAATGCGCTCAGGCTACCTTCGCAGAACAGCCGGGCGAAATGCCCGCGCTGGTCTTCGAAGCGTTTGTGCTGAACGCTGAACAGACCAGCCAGCGGCAACGCCATCAAGGAAAACTCGCTCACAACGCCCCTCGATACAGGTTCAGTTGGCCGAGGCTGACTTGACGCATATCATCGCCGTCCTGCCATGCCAAGTGCCAATCCAGGGTCTGGGCCAGGCATTGTTGCAACGACCAGCGCGGCTGCCAGCCAAGCAGCTGCCGGGCGCGACTGCTGTCCAGGCGCAACAGGCCGGCCTCATGTAAGTCGCTCGGCTCGATGCGCAGGCCGGGCGCTTGCGGCCAGCGCTCGGCCAACAGCTGGACGACCTCGCCGACGCTGCACATGTCGGTTTCACCCGGGCCGAAGTTCCAGGCACCGGCGAACTCTGGTCCCTGCTGATAAAGGCACTCAGCCAATAATAGGTATCCGGCCAACGGTTCCAGGGCGTGCTGCCACGGACGAACGGCCTGTGGATAACGCAGCGTCACCGGCTCGTCTGCCGACCAGGCTTTAAGCACGTCGGGAATCAGGCGCTCGGGAGCGAAATCACCGCCGCCCAGCACATTGCCGGCCCGCGCCGTGGCCAGAGCAAGGCCATGCTCGGCATAGCGCTCAGCCGAAAAGAATGAGGCGGCATAAGACTGCGCCAGCAATTCGCAGCAGGCCTTGCTGCTGCTATAAGGATCGTGACCGCCCAAAGGCTCGTTTTCGCGGTAGGGCCATAACCATTCCTGATTGGCGTAGACCTTGTCGGTGGTAACCAGTACACATGCCTTGACGCCACCCACCTGGCGAACCGCTTCCAGCAGGTTGAGAGTGCCCATGACGTTGCTGGAATACGTGCCCAATGGGTCCCGGTAACCTTCGCGCACCAGCGGCTGAGCGGCGAGGTGCAGGACGATCTCCGGCTGCACGTCGGCCAGCAGTTCCAGCAAGGCGCCGAGGTCGCGCAAGTCACCGCGCCGGTCATCGATGCCCTCGCTCACTCGGGCCAACTCGAACAGGTTCGGCTGGGTGGCGGGGTCGAGGGAAAAACCACTGACCTTGGCCCCGAGGCTTTGCAGCCACAGCGTCAGCCAACTGCCCTTGAAGCCGGTATGGCCTGTGACCAGTACGCGCTTGCCACGCCAGAACTCAGGGTTCAAGACCATTGCTTCCATGGGGCCTCGCCGCTTTGCCACAGGGCTTCGAGGTGGTTCTTGTCCCGCAAGGTGTCCATCGGATGCCAGAAACCGTCGTGCTGGAAAGCGTTGAGTTGCTCCTGCGCTGCCAGCGTCGCCAGCGGTTCGGCCTCCCATGAGGTCTGATCGTCAGCGATATAAGGCAACACCTTGGGCGAAAGCACGAAGAATCCGCCATTGATCCAACCGCCATCGCCTCGCGGTTTTTCGGTAAACCCGAGGACAGAATCGCCGTTGCGCTCCAGCGCACCGTAACGTCCAGGCGGCTGGACGGCTGTCACCGTGGCAAGCTTGCCGTGGGACAAATGAAAATCCACCAGCGCGCCAATATTGAGATCCGACACACCGTCGCCATAGGTGAAGCAGAACGCCTCTTCATTCTCCAGGTAACGCGCCGCCCGACGCAGTCGCCCACCGGTCATGGTGTCATCGCCAGTGTCGATCAAGGTCACACGCCACGGTTCACTGTAGTTCTGGTGAACGTCCATGCGGTTGTTGCACATGTCGAAGGTAACGTCAGAGGTGTGCAAGAAGTAGTTGGCGAAGAAATCCTTGATGGCATAGCCCTTGTAGCCCAGGCAGATCACGAAGTCGTGGATTCCATGGGCGGAATACTGCTTCATGATGTGCCAAAGAATTGGCTTGCCACCGATCTCGATCATCGGCTTGGGCTTGAGGTGCGACTCCTCGCTGATCCGCGTGCCGAGACCACCTGCCAAGATAACTGCCTTCATCGTCTCCCCTCTTGTTCATCACCGGGCTCGACCAAGCGTTGTTTCGCTTTGCGGACGCGGGGATTACACCTTCAATGCCGATTTGGGCGCTGCGAAAGGCCGCGAGCGCTCGTTTTATGGCGATATGAGGGGGGGCTTGCAGGAAACGCGCCAGCTCTGTTGAGGCGGTTTCAGGGGAAGGAAGGCGAAAAGACGACCGTATGCGGCCTTTATGGCGAGGGAGCCAGCTCCCTCTCCACGAGTGTCAACGCTGCACAGGCAACGTTCAATCCGGCAACCACCCCCACAACCAATGCTGCAGGTTCTTGCCGTTGAGCATGTAGTCCCGCAGCACCGCTTCGCGCAGTTCGTCACCCATGCGGTAACTCGCGTCCGGATCGGCCAGGTGCATGCGGATCGCTTCAACCCACTCCTCAGTGCTGTTGCTGCGCACTTTGGTGCAGGGCAGAAAACCGTCGTAGGCCTTGGTGTCGGTGCAGATGACCGGGTAGCCACAGGCACCGTATTCCAGCAAGCGCAGGTTGCTCTTGCAGTCGTTGAAAATGTGGAACTCCAGGGGAGCCAGTGCCAAGTCGAGATTCAGGCTGGCCAGCTTGAATGGGTAGGTGTTCAAGCCGACCGAGCTGTGGAACTCATGAATATACGGACGCAGTGCATCCGGGCACATACCGAAGAACACCCATTCCACTTCGTTTGCCAACTCGCGAACCACGTCCGCAATGATTTCCAGATCACCGCTGTGGCTGGTTCCTCCCCCCCAACCTACCCGAGGCTTGGAGGACGTGCCGCGCCGGCTGGTCAGCTTTGCCCACGGCTCAGGTGGCAACATGTTAGGCACGATACGAATTTCATTGTGCATGCTGGACAAGGCATCAGCGAGCGAAGGTGTCGTCACCACCACACGATCACACAGCCCGATTCCTTCGCGCAGCATCTGTTCGATATTGGCCGGCTTGTTGCGCGCATGCGTGTTTTTCTTGGGTGCCTGGATGACGTAATCGTCGAGTTCGAAAATCCGCAAGGCACCGGAGTATTTTTTCATTCTGAGAATATCGCCGGCGGCCCCTTCGCTGTAGCGCCCCTGCAATACGATCGTATCCGGCGACAGGCGCTCAATCTCGACGGTAGGAGGCGACTCGTAGGCGACCCGAGCGATTACCCGGCCGGCGGCCTCCAATTCGGCCAACGGGGCCGTGACGCGATAATGCCCAACCGCGGTGGCGTTGACCGGCAAGCCAAGTATCAATGGCAGGGCGCGGCGGCAGAACGGGTTCCAATTGTTGCGCAGCGAAGGTTCCAGGCTGAAGCTGGACGCCCCGAGGCTCAGCGCAGGGTTGTAGCCTGGATCCTGGGCGATCTGCGGCAGCCATTTGCGATAGAAGATTTCGCGCTCGCGCTCCACCAACGTGGTTTCTTCAGGCTGGACAGCGGTCGACGGCAGGTCGACTTTCATGACCGTGGCGTAGGGCGTCCAGACAACCAGGTAGCCAATTTTTCCTGCGCGCAGGCACAGATCGACATCGCTGAGGCCGAAGGTTAAGGACGCATCCAGGCAGCCGAGTTCATCGAATACCTGCTTGCGCACCATCAAGCAATCGCTGCTTACCGAACTCCAGTTCTGCGTCGTATGCAAACGCTGCATGTAGCCGCGCGAAGCCGCGGATTCACCGTAGAACGGCGTGCCCACCGGCCCAGCCAACCCAAGAACTTGCCCGCCGCCGACAACCGTGCCTTGAGGACTGAGTATTCTCGCACCCACCACCGCTACCTCAGGACGCTGGGCATGATTGACCATCTCGTCCAACCAGTCATTTTCACAAATGACCGTTTGCGGACTGAGCAACAGCAAATAGTCGCCCCGGGCCTGACCTGCAGCAAAATTGCGCACCGCTGCATCGCTGTCATCACCGGCGTATCGCAATACGCGCAACATGCTCGCACCCAACTGCGACATGTTATCCAGCCAGTCGAGCATTGCCGGGTCCCGGACGCCGCTGTCAACAATCAGAATTTCATAATGGGTGTAGGCCGTACGTTCGATCAGGCTCTCGGCGCAACGCTGCAAGGCGGCGAGCGAGTCACCGGTACGCATGATGATCGATACCAGCGGGCGCTCGCCGTGTCGGTAGCTGATGCGGTTGATCAACGGCAAGGTGTCCGGGGAAATCTCATGATCGATGCCGATACGCTCCAGATGCGCGCCAACCAACCGGGCGTTGCCCTCGATCACCTCGGGCAGCGACAACCATTGGGCGAAGCTCAGGACCGACTCAACCTGGATTTCCGCGATGTGTTCGATGGTCTGAGGGCCAGCCTCTTCCACCAGGCGCCAGAGCAGATCGTGGGGCGCCAGTTCACCGTGATCCGGTTCAAAACCACCGAGGGCCATGAATCGTTCACGCTCGAAAGCCAAGGTCCGACCGACATAGGGATAGGCGCGCATCAGGTCCAGGTTGAAATCCGGCTTGAACACTGGCTCGAAGGACTCGCCGTCCACCAAAGCGCCTTCATCGCTGTAGACGCAAAGGATGCCCGGCCTCCCGGCAACGCGCTCGGCCAGGATCAACAACGCTGAATCGCGCAGCACGTCGCCCGCGCGCAGCACGTAGAACCAATGGGCGCCTTCCAGCTGTGGAACGATGGCATTAAGCTGACTCGGCCAATCCGCCTGGTAAGGCAACTGCAGAACCCGTTCATCCGCTTCGCAAGGAGCATCGGAAAGCACCACTACGGCCTGGGCTGAATACAGCTGGCCCTTGATGCTGCGTAGCGTCGCCTCAAGCGACCCCGCATCGCCGAGCGCGTCGATGACCAAATGCACGATGTTCGGCCGAAACGGCCAACTATCGATGCGCGCGGGCATGACGCGTCGTTCTACCTCACTGAACCGGCGGACGGCCAGCCATTCCCGATAGAAGTCGGCATAACTATCGCTTTGCGCCCCGACTCGACCATTCACGACGGTATTGCGGTTGCCCAATACGCGGGTTACGCAGAGCTCCTGCCAGGCGTGAGGTTCATCGGTGATCTTGTCCAGATCAATGCAGCGCACCCAACCAGAAGCCGGCGCCGCTTCACCGCTGCGCGCGACAAGCATCTGCGCCAGCCATTCCCACTCTGTCTTTGCTGCCTTGAGCATTTCCGGGGTCTTGCTCAAACGCTCCGGGTAGAGGCGCTCGATACTCAACACGGTATTCAAGGCAATCAGATTGCCGCGCCGCATCAGGCAAACAAACAAGGCGAAGTCGAGCACCGCGACAAAACCGGCACCGTCCTGGATCAACGCAGGCAACAATTCCAGCACATCGGCGCGGCGCATCAGGGTGGAACTGAAATTGCCGATGAAGTTGGTTGGCGTGCTCTCGAAAATTGCCAGCATGTCGTCGCCTTTGAGCAAGGCGTCATTTGGCGAGAAGCGGCAGTTATCCACCCGGGGCGGCAAGATGAAGTTGCCTGCGTCGCACAACAGCCGCAGCGCGAACACCACGCTCACGTCAGCATGATCCATCAACGCCTGGGCCTGCATCGCAATGCTCGGTGCGAATAGACGATCGTCATCGCACAAGACCTTGATGAACTCGCCCTGCGCCTCATCGACACAACGCAACAGATTGCCCGGCAGTCCTAGCCGTTGAGGATTTTTCAGATAGCGGACCGGATGGGCCGGCTGTTTGAATGACGCGACTATGTTGCGAATCTCATCGTCAGGCGAATCGTCGCAAACGATGATTTCAACGTTTTCGTAGGTCTGGGCCAACGCACTGAGCAGTGCCTGGTCAAAGAACCGCGGGTTGTAGGCAGGAATGACGATGCTGACGAGGGGAAGTGACTTCACGGTTTAAACTCTCGAGCGGCGGGCCCCGGCCTTTTCAGGCCGGAGCCCCGGAACCGCTTAAAAAAAGACGGTTGGCGGCTCGGTCGATACCGGCTCAGATCTTGTTGAACAGACCCAACTGGGCGATCTTGCTGAACGCCAGTTGCGAGGCTTGCAGCATGGTCTGTTGCAATGTCAGGCGGGTTAATACCTCGGCCGAATCGGAGTCACGGATCGACGATTGGGTCTGTTTATTGGCCAGCATCAAGCTCTGGTTGGTGTCGCTCTGGGTGTCCAGAGCGGCACCACGACCACCCACGGAACTCAGGGCGCTGGACAATTGATCGGTGCCGCTTGCCAGGTTGCCGATGCCGGACGCGAGCGAAGCCTGCAGTTTCTGCAACGCTATCGGATCGTTGTTGGTCGGTGTGTTCAACGCGGTTTTCAGCTGATTCACGGTGTCCAGGATGTTCTGGGTTTCGTGGGTGTTGACCGCGATGCTGAACTGATCATCTGCGGCTGGCGTGCCGTCCAGGGTGAAGCTCACGCCCGAAGCGGTGGCTACGTTACCGGCCAGGGTGCCGCTGGACACGGGTTGGCTGTTAGCGGTCAGCGGCGCTGCGTAAAGGTCGAAATCGGTGGCGCTGGTGAACTTCAACACGGCCGCCCCCGTAGGGAAACTAGCGTGGTAGGCCACCGGATCGGTGATTTCGCTGCCGGTGACTTGCACCGCGGTCGGGTTGCCAGGACTGCGCATCGGAACAAAGGTGTCCGGCTTGGCAGCCAGGGTGAAGGTATGGCCTGGCAACACCGTGCCAGGGACATCGCCCGTTTGCAGATTGATGTTCAGGGTCAGCTCCACACCACGGAACTGGACCGCCTGCCCGCTCTTGCTGTTAGGGTCGAACGCGCCGCCCTGGCTCGCTTCGGCGGTCACGTCATTGCCGAGCGAGTCGGTGATTCTCAGTTGCGTGCCGCTGGTGAACTCCACGGTGTACGGCTCGCCGCTGCGGAACTTGCTGTTATAGCTAACGCTGGAGGAAACCTGGCCGTCGGACAAGACCACGCGCCCGTCATCCACCGGCGGCGCGGTCCGAGTGACCTGGCTGCGGCTGGTGTTGACGGCTTGCTGGAACACTTCCCAGCCGGTGCTGTTGGTGGCCATCGACATGGTGTCACCGACCGGCAGGTCGAGCGTCACCTGGTCGCCGTTGTAGCTGTAGCTACCATCGGTGTTGCGGGAGAACGGGACGGTGTCACCCTTGGAACCGGAGAAGATGTACTTTCCGTTTTCGTCCTTGCTGTTCATCAGGCTCAGCAACTGTTCTTCGATCTGCGCCAGCTCCGAAGCGTTGGCCTGACGGTCAGCGTCGGTGTAACCGGCGTTACCGGCACCGACAGCCAGTTCCTTGGCGCGCTGCAGCACGTTGCCGATGCTGGTCATCACCGCTTCGGTGGTACCCAGGGTGGCCTTGATGGTGTTGGCGTTGGTTTCGTACTGGGCCAGCATCGAAGCCTGGGTACCCAATTGCAGCAGACGCGAAGCGCCCACCGGATCATCGGCGGCGGTGTTCACGCGCACCAGGCTGCTGGCCTCTTCGCTGGTCTTGACCACGTTGGCGAAGTTCTTCTGGTAGTTCGCAGCCGTGCTTTCGTAAAACTGAGAAGTAGAAATGCGCATGGGCTACGGCTCCTTAAAGACTGTTGATCAATGTGCTGAAGATTTCCTGCGCAGCCTTGATGATCTGCGAAGACGCGGTGTAGTACTGCTGGAACTTGACCAGGTTGCCGGTCTCTTCATCCAGGTCGACGCCCGATAGCGAGTCGCGGGCATTCTTGGCGTTGTCCAGGATCGCGCCGGTGGCGGCGCTGTCCAGCTTGCCTTGGGCGGCCTTGGCACCGACGCCTTCCACCAGTTTTCCGTAGGCATCGTTCAAGGAAATGCCCTTGCTGGCCGAACCGGTATCCACGGTTTTGGCGGTCTGCAAGCCAGCGAGCACGGTACCGTTACGGTTATCAAGGCTACCAGGCTGACTGAGGCTTATATCGATGCCGGCACCGTCGGACGGCGCGCCGGCGATGGACATATCGAACGTGACGGTACGCTGCACCGGCGGTACGGACGAATCCATGATCGGGGCGCCGGTGGCGTCCTTGAGCGGAACGCTCAGGCTCAGGGTATTGCTCTGGCCTGGCTTGATCGTACCGGCGCTGATCGTACCGCCCTGGGCATCGAGCAACTGATAAGCCTGGCTGGTTCCATCGGCCGAAGTCGCGCCAAACACCACTTTGACCGGCATCGAATTCTTGATGCCGTTCTGGATGATGCTGGTAGTGGCTTCGTCGTAGATGTCCAGCTTGGTGGTCATGGTCGGCTGGCCGCTGGCCGGAATGGTCAGCGTGCCGCTGCCGCCCGGCGTGATGGCGGCGCCCAGCGGCGCGGCAATCGCCAGCCGCTTGGAGTCGGTCATCTCGGTCTTGATGCTGCCCGCGGCGTTGCGGGTCGGGGTGATCTTGAACGAGTCACCGACGGCCGCGGTGCCGTTGGCGAAGGTCAGCGAGAAACCATCGACCACCGGTGCCGGCGTGGTCGCGGTGTTGAACGCACCCATCGGCGTGTTATCGGGCAGACGCTGGACGGTGTAGTCGGTGGCGCTGGTGAAGGTGATCTTGTAGTCGTTGGTGGTCAGCTTGCCCGTGTCTTCGATCGACACGTTGAAGTTGCCGGACCCGGCGCTGTTGCCCAGCGAGGCAACGCTGCGCTGGCTCATCTGCGCCGCACTGTTGATGCTGCTGAACAGGTTGGAACCGAATGCGCCGTTCTTGTCGATACCCGAGGCCTGGATGCTGTTCATCTGGTCGGCGACGACCAGCGCCACACGGCCCAGCTCGTTCATGGCCGGGTCGAGGACGGTGCTGCGGTAGCGCATCAGGCCACCGATTTCACCGCCGGTCATCACCTGGGTGATGTCCATGACGCTGGAGCCGCTGTTGAGCTGGATGCCAATGCGACCGGGGTCGTTCTTGTCCGGCACCGCTTCCAGTTTATTGGTGATATTGCCCATGACCAGTGGCTGGCCGGATCCCAGGTAGATGTCCAGGCTGCTGCCGTTCTCCACGACCTGAGTGCCGGTGAAGGTGGACAGCTGGCGAATGGTCTCGCTGCGGGCATCGAGCAGGTCGTTCGGCGCGCCGCCGGCGTTGGAGACTTCGGCGATTTTCTTGTTCAACTGGGCGACGGTGGTGGCCAGGCTGTTGATCTGCTCGACCATGTTCGACAGGTTGCCGTTGATGTTCTCGCTCTGCGCCGTCAACTGGCTGGCTACCGAATTGAAACGGTTGCTCAAGGCCTGTGCATCGCTGAGCAGCAACTGGCGAGAGGCGTCGTCGCCCGGCTTGGCGTTGACGTTCTGCACCGAGGCGAAGAACTTGGTCAGCGCGCCGTTGAGGCCAGTGCCGCTGTCCGACAGCAGGGAATCAAGCGGTGTGATCTGCCCCTGGTAGGCCGCCGCATCGCTGTTGAGCGAGGTGGTGGTCTTCAGTTGTGCTTCAAGATAGGAGTTGTAGACCCGGCGTACGTCCGCCAGGGTCGTGCCGGAGCCGATGAACACGTTGCCGTACTGGTTCGACGCCTTGGTGGTCTGCACGGTCTGCTGACGCGAATACCCTGCGGTATCGACGTTGGCGATGTTGTTACCCGTGGTCACCAGTGCGGTCTGGCTTGCGGACAGACCCGACATCCCGATATTGAGCAAACTCATGGTTCAGACCTTATAAAGTCGTGGTGGCACCAGCCGAAGCGTAGTTTTGGTAACTCGTCATCTGCCGGGCTATGTTCGAAATCTTGCTGGCGTAGTTCGGGTCGGTGGCGTAACCGGCCTTCTGCAACTCGCGTACAAACTGTTCCGGGTTATCGGCCGACTTCAGCACAGCTTGATAGCGACTGTTGCTTTGCAGCAGATTGACCAGGTCATGGAAACTGTCACGGTACGAGGCGTAGGAACGGAACTCGGCCGTCTCCTTGACCATCTCGCCATTGCGGAATTCGCTGGTGATCGCCCGCGCCGAATCGCCCTTCCAGTTCGCGCTGGCCTTGATGCCGAACAGGTTGTGGCTGCTGCTGCCATCGGGCTGGCGCATCACCGATTTGCCCCAACCGGTTTCGAGAGCAGCCTGGGCCACCAGGTAACGAGGGTCGACGCCGATACGGTCCGCTGCTTCCTTGGCCATTGGCAGCATGGCGTTGACGAATTCATCGGCATCGCGGAAGGCCTTGCGCGCCGGTGCCAGCGGTGGCTGGGCCACGGCGCGGCCATAGACTTGCATGTCGCCTTTGGGCTCGGCAGCCTTGAGCGCGGCCAGCCAGTCACCGTTGGCCAGCTCACCGGAAGCTGGCTTGACGGCGGCAATGGCGCGATCAGGCAAGACGTTCTGCGCCATCGCTTCAGGCTTGACCGATGCCGAAGGCACCAACCCCGCGAGCAAGCGGTCGGCGAGTTTCGGTGGCAGGGCCAGGCGGCGCTGGTTGATCAATTCCATGTCGTTACGGTGAATGCCCTCGGCACCTTGCGGCGCGCTCACGGCACGCGACGCCCAGAGTGGGCGCTGGCCGTTGCTGCGCGACAACGGCCCGTCGGGCAGCGTTCCGGCCGCCACAGGCGTGGGTACTGGCGCCTTGGCCTTGTCCAGCGCCTCTTGCTGCTTGGCGGCCGATAAGGTGGCCGCCTCGCCCGAGGCCAGCGGTTTGTTCTTCGACATCTGGCGCAGCAGCACGTCAGCCAGGCCGATACCGCCGCCCTCGCGGGACATGGAAACGGCCAACTGCTGGTCGTACATCTCCTGGTATTGCTTGGCTTCCGGCGTGTTCATCGGATTGTCCTTGCCCAGGGCCTCGGTGGCCGAACGCATGGACTTGAGCATTTCGCCGAGGAACAGCGACTCGAACTCCTGCGCCACTTTGCGCAGGTTGCCTTCGCTGTTCTTGTCGCCGACCTTGAGCTGATTGAGGCGATTGAGGTCCGAATAGGACGCTGAATCCCCACTGATCAAGGCGCCTTTGCGCATATCCACCATGACCGCTTTCCTTAAATCACGATCAGGTCGGCTTGCAACGCGCCGGCCTGCTTCAAGGCTTCGAGAATCGCCATCAGGTCGCCCGGTGCCGCGCCGACCTGGTTCACCGCCCGGACGATTTCATCCAGGGTCGTGCCCGGACCGAACTTGAACATCGGCTTGGCTTCCTGCTCGGCATTGACCCGTGAACGCGGGACCACGGCGGTCTGGCCGTTGGACAATGGGCCCGGCTGGCTGACGATCGGGTCTTCGGTGATGGTCACGGTCAGGCTGCCGTGGGTCACGGCGGCTGGCGAAACCTTGACGTTCTGGCCAATCACGATAGTGCCGGTGCGCGAGTTGATGATGACTTTCGCCACCGCCTGGCCCGGGTCGACTTCGAGGTTTTCCAGGATCGACAGGTAGTCGACCCGCTGGCTCGGATCCAGTGGCGCGGTGACGCGGATCGAACCGCCGTCGATGGCCTGGGCCACGCCTGGGCCGAGCATGTCATTGATCTTGTCGACGATGCGCTTGGCCGTGGTGAAGTCGGAACGATTGAGGTTCAGCGTCAGGCTGTTGCCCTGGTTGAAACCGCTCGGCACCGCACGTTCTACCGACGCGCCGCCAGGGATGCGCCCGGCCGACGGAACGTTGACGGTGATCTTCGAACCGTCGCGCCCTTCGGCATCGAAACCGCCCACCACCAGGTTGCCCTGGGCGATGGCGTAGACGTTGCCGTCGATACCCTTGAGCGGGGTCAGCAACAAGGTGCCGCCGCGCAAGCTCTTGGAGTTACCGATGGACGAAACGGTGATGTCCACCTGCTGGCCGGGCTTGGCGAAGGCCGGCAGATCGGCACTGACCGACACCGCCGCTACGTTTTTCAACTGCACGTTGCCGGAGCCCGCCGGCACCTTGATGCCGAACTGCGACAGCATGTTGTTGAAGGTCTGCAGGGTGAACGGTGTCTGTGTGGTCTGGTCACCGGTGCCATTGAGGCCAACGACCAGGCCGTAGCCGATCAACTGGTTGGAACGCACGCCGGAAATACTGGCGATGTCCTTCAGGCGCTCGGCTTGAGCGCTGAAGGCTGCCGACATCACCAGGGCACCGATCAACAGCTGTTTAAGATTCAACTTGATCACCTAGAAAGGGAACTTCGGGCTGAGGAAGAAGCGGTCGAACCAACCTGGCTGACTCGCATCGGCAAAGGCACCAGTGCCCGAATAGGTGATGCGCGCATCGGCCACGCGAGTGGACGAAACGGTGTTATCGGTGGCGATGTCATCGGCCCGAACCATGCCGGCGATGCGTACCAGTTCGTCACCGGTGTTGAGCGTCAGCCACTTTTCACCCCGTACGACGATGATGCCGTTGGGCAGGACGTCGGCCACCGTCACGGTGATCGAACCGGTCAGGCTGTTGCTCTGTCCCGACTTGCTGTCGCCCTTGGTGGCACGGTCGGCGCCATAGCCGGCGTTGAGGCTGAGATCGTTGCTGCCGATCGGATTGTTGGTGGTCAGGCCCGAGCCGAACAGCGATGTCAGGCCGACGCTGGTCTCGCTGGTCTTGTCGATCTGCGAGTTGGCGTTCTTGCTGGCCTGGGTCCGCTCGTTCAGGGTGATGGTGATGATGTCACCGACCCGGAAAGCCTTGCGATCGCTGTACAGGTTCTGCTCGAAACCGGCCTGGTAGATCGAACCGTTATTGGCCGCCGCCGGCAACGGTGTGCGCGGCAACACCGGAGCGTAGTACGGGTCATTGGGCCTTGGCGTTGGCGCGACACAGCCCGCCAATGCGGTGATCCCACTCAATGCCAGAACAGATACGAAGCGATTCATGACCCTACCTCTTGGTGTTGCAGGCGACCCTGGAGCCGCCCTGTCTACGTGATGACGAATGTTGCGACGCGATTACAGGTTCTGCGTGACGAACGAGAGCATCTGGTCGGCGGTGGAGATCACTTTGGAGTTCATCTCGTAGGCGCGCTGGGTGGTGATCATGTTGACCATCTCCTCAACGGTGCTCACGTTCGACGTTTCCAGGGTGTTCTGCAGCGTGGTGCCGAAGCCGTTCAGGCCAGGCGTGCCGACTTGTGGCGCGCCGCTGGCAGCGGTTTCCATGAACAGGTTGTTACCCACCGCTTGCAGGCCGGCCGGGTTGATGAAGTCGGCGGTCTGCAGGTTGCCGATCACCTGGGAGGCCGGGTTGCCCGCCACGGTGATGGACACGGTGCCGTCGCGGCCCACGGTGAAGGTCTGGGCATCGTTCGGGATGATGATGGCCGGCTCCAGGGCGAAACCACTGGCGTTGACGATCTGGCCATTGGAATCGAGGTGGAAGGTACCGTCACGGGTGTAGGACGTGGTGCCGTCCGGCTGCAGGATCTGGAAGAAACCGCGACCGTCGATGGCCATGTCCAGCGGCTGTTCGGTGGTCTGCAGGCTGCCGGCGTTGAAGTTTTTCTGGGTGCCGACGATGCGCACACCAGTACCCACTTGCAGGCCCGACGGCAATTCGCTGTCCTGGGTCGACTGGGCGCCTGGCTGGCGTTTTACCTGGTAGAGCAGGTCCTGGAATTCGGCGCGATCACGTTTGAAACCCGTGGTCGAGACGTTCGCCAGGTTGTTGGAAATGGTGGACAGGTTTGTGTCCTGGGCGGACAGACCTGTTTTGGCAACCCAAAGAGCCGGAAGCATTCGATTCTCCTCTCACGCCTGTTTTTCGGCGCAGCGCTGTAATTAGTGATTAGATCTGCAAGACCCGAGCCATGGCCTCATCGCCTTCTTTGGCGGTGTTCATCATCTTGACGTGAAGCTCGAACTGCTTGGCCAGGGCCAGCACCGAAGTCATTTCATCCACGGCATTGACGTTGCTCGCTTCCTGGAAGCCCGACACCAGTTGTACGTTGGCATCGATGGGCGCGGGCTGGCCATCCTTGGTACGGATCGAGCCGTCGAGGCCCTTGGTCATGTTCTTGAGGTCAGGGTTGACCAGTTTGATTCGGTCCACCTCAGCCATCACCCGCGGGCCTTCGCCCATGGCGCGAATGCTGATGGTGCCGTCCTGCCCGATTTCGATTTTCTGCTCTGGTGGCACGGCGATCGGACCGCCATTGCCCATTACCGGCATGCCGTTGCCGGCCCGCAGCACACCCAAGGCGTCAACGTTGAGGCTGCCGGTACGCACGTAGCTTTCACCGCCGTCGGGATTCTGCACGGCCATCCAGCCCGGCCCGCTGACCGCCACGTCCAGGTCGCGACCGGTTTCAACCAGCGCTCCCGGGGTGAAGTCAGTGGCAGGCCGCTCGGACATGGCAAACGCCCGCGCCGGAAAGCTGTCGCCGAACACCGGCATCGAACGTGCCTGCTCCAGGTCTTTCTGAAAACCATTGGTGGAGATGTTCGCCAGGTTGTTGGCATGGGCCCGTTGCGCCAGTGCGTTCTGGCTGGCGCCGGTCATTGCCACATAAAGGTACTTGTCCACTGTCGTTCCTCTGCATGCCGGACGTTTGCCGCCCACTGCTGTGTTGCACAGCCTTAAGCAAATTGCAGACCAACTTATTTCTGACGCTGGTGGGGCCGGTAAATAAAGGGCTTGGCGGAATTGAAAGGGATTATGGAAACGTATCGAAGACGAAAAACCGGCGGTGTCGTGCCGCTTACGGCAAGTGTCCGCCTAACCTGATCAAATAGACGCCCGTGGCGAGGGAGCTTGCTCCCGCTGGGCCGGTCCGACGCCTCGGGCGTAGCGGCCCCACACTTTTGGCGATTGCTACGCAACCGAGCGGGAGCAGCTCCCTCGCCACGAAGCGTCTATCATCACACGCCGGGTTCTTTGCCCACCTCATACTCACGCAACTTATTGGCAATCGTCGTATGGGAAACCCCCAGCCGCTTGCCCAGTTGCCGGCTGCTCGGGTGTTCGGAATACAGGCGCTCGAGCACGGCCTTCTCGAAACGGCCGACGATCTCGTCCAGCCCTCCGTCGAGGGAAAAGTCACCGAGGGGTTGGCGCACGCCGTAGTCCGGCAGGCGAATGTGTTCGGCCTTGACCTTCCCGCCGTCGCATAGGGAAACGGCCTGGAACAGCACGTTTTCCAGTTGCCGGACATTGCCTGGCCAGTGGTAGTGACTGAGCCGGTCCATCGCCGCTGGGGCCAGTCTTGGCAGTGGGCAGCCAATCTGGCGACTGGCCTGGTCGAGGAAATGCTCGACCAGCGGGGCCAGCCCGTCGAGGCATTCGCGCAGCGGCGGGATGTGCAGAGAAAGCACATTCAGGCGATGGTACAAATCTTGACGGAATTCTCCCCGGGCACAGAGTTCGGATAAATCGACCTGGGTCGCGCAGATTACCCTGACATCCAGGTAGACCTCTTCGTCACTGCCTACGCGGCGGAAGCAACCGTCCTGTAGGAAACGCAGCAATTTCACCTGCAGGCGCGGACTCATTTCTCCGACACCGTCGAGAAACAGCGTACCGCCCGCCGTCAGCTCCAGCAGCCCGAGCTTGCCTTCGGCCCGCGCCCCTTCGAAGGCGCCGGGCCCGTAGCCGAACAGTTCAGTCTCGGCCATGGACTCCGGTAATCCGGCGCAGTTGAGCGCCATCAACGGCGATTGCCCCCGTGGGCTTGCCAGGTGACAGGCACGGGCCAGCAATTCCTTGCCGGTTCCGGTTTCGCCTTCTATCAATAGCGGCGCGTCCAGCGGCGCCATGCGCCGGGCCTCGCGGACCACCGCCGCCATTACCTTCGAACTCTGGAAAATACTGTCGAAGCCGCGCAGTTCCTGCTTGCGCACGTTATAGATGCGCTCGCCTACCCGGTCGGCGCGGTGCAAGGTCAGCACCGCGCCGGCCATCGCCTCGCTGTCGTCGTGCTCCGATTGCAGCGGCGCGATGTCCGCCAGGAACACATCGCCCTTGACCTTGACCCGCAGGCCATTGATCCGAGATTGGTTGGCGCGCACCAGTTCCGGCAGGTCGAAGTCCTCGGCGTAGCGGGACAAGGGAATCCCCGGCACCTCGTCGACCCGCACCCCGAGCAACTGCGCCGCCGCCCGGTTGGCCGCGACGATGGAGCCGCCCATGTCGATGGACAACACCGGAAACTCCAAGGCGCCAAGCAAGGCATTGAGCTCCATGTGCCGACGCTCGCTCGGCATCAGCCCTACGCGCTTGACGCCGAACACCCCGGCGATGCCTTCGAACTTCGGACGCAACGCCTGGAACTGGATGTTGATCAGGTTCGGGCAGTGCAGGTAGATCGCATTGCCATGCTCGCCACCGACCTCGCCCCGGGCGACGTTGATGCCGTATTCCACCAGCAGATTGAGAATGTCCCGCAGGATGCCGATGCGGTTCTGGCAATGGACTTTGATACGCATGAGAGGCCCGATGCTGTTCACTTAAGGTTTGTTTGATTCATTGTGGCGAGGGAGCTTGCTCCCGCTGGGGCGCGAAGCGGCCCTGTTTTTTTGGGGCTGCTGCGCAGCCCAGCGGGAGCTAGCTCCTCGCCACAGTTTTCTGCGCTGCGGCGCAAATAGCCGTCAAGATTATGTGACAGTTTGAGGACCTTTCCCAGCCGAAAATACCTACAACACCGAGACTCGCCAGAATACGTAACGGAAACTTTACATTTTGTGCGTTACTGGCGGTTGTTCGGCCAGCTAGCCCTGCTGCGCCTGCCCCTGGTTTGGGTTATCCCTTATGCATCGCTGGAGATAACAACAAACAAATCTTCCCCTTGAGGGATATCAGCAGGAGAGCAGCATGAAGCAGACGCAATACGTGGCCCGCGAGCCCGATGCGCAAGGTTTTATCCACTACACCGCTGAAGAACACGCAGTGTGGAACACGCTGATCACCCGCCAGCTGAAAGTCATCGAAGGTCGTGCGTGCCAGGAGTACCTGGACGGTATCGACAAGCTGGGGCTGCCCCATGACCGCATCCCGCAGCTGGACGAAGTCAACAAAGTGCTGGGCGAGACCACGGGCTGGCAGGTCGCCCGGGTGCCCGCGCTAATCCCTTTCCAGACCTTTTTCGAGTTGCTCGCCAGCAAGCAGTTTCCGGTGGCGACCTTTATTCGTACCCGTGAAGAACTGGACTACTTGCAAGAGCCGGACATTTTCCACGAGATCTTTGGTCACTGCCCTCTGCTGACCAATCCCTGGTTTGCTGAATTTACCCACACCTACGGCAAACTCGGCCTACAGGCCTCTAAGGAAGAACGCGTCTACCTGGCGCGTCTGTATTGGATGACCATCGAATTCGGCCTGGTGCAGACGCCGCAAGGCCGGCGCATCTACGGCGGCGGCATTCTCTCGTCGCCCAAGGAAACCGTGTACTGCCTGTCAGACGAGCCGGAGCATCAAGCCTTCGACCCGCTGGAAGCCATGCGTACGCCTTATCGCATCGACATCCTGCAGCCGGTGTATTTCGTGCTGCCCGAGCTCAAGCGCCTGTTCGACCTGGCCCACGAGGACATCATGGGCATGGTCAAGCGCGGGCGGGAACTGGGCCTGCACGCACCGAAATTTCCACCGAAAGCCGCGTGAACCGCTGGTTTTGATTCCAATTGAGTCTGTTGCGCCTCGCGACTTTGCTTTAGCGTGGCTGCATCGACGTTTTCCAAATATCCGATCCGGGAACCCACCATGACCACTTTGAACCAAGCCCATTGCGAAGCCTGCCGCGCCGATGCCCCACAGGTCAGCGACGAAGAACTTCCAGTACTGATCAAGCAGATTCCCGACTGGAACATCGAAGTGCGCGACGGCGTGATGCAGCTGGAAAAGGTCTTCCTGTTCAAGAATTTCAAGCACGCCCTAGCGTTCACCAACGCCGTCGGCGAGATCTCCGAGGCCGAAGGTCATCACCCGGGCCTGCTCACCGAGTGGGGCAAAGTCACCGTCACCTGGTGGAGCCATTCGATCAAGGGCCTGCACCGCAACGACTTCATCATGGCCGCCCGCACCGATGAAGTTGCCAAAACCGCCGGGGGCCGCAAGTAATGCATTTCGATGCCATCGGCCGCGTGCCCGGCGACCCGATCCTGGGCCTGATGGAGGCCTACGGGGCGGACAGCAACCCTGGCAAGTTCGACCTGGGCGTTGGCGTCTACAAGGACGCCCAGGGTCTGACGCCGATTCTGCAGTCGGTGAAACAGGCCGAGCAGCGGCTGGTGGATCGCCAGGTCACCAAGACTTACATCGGCGGTCATGGCGACGCCGCGTTCGGCCAGTTGATCAATGCACTGGTTCTGGGGGCGGGCTCACCGCTGATCGCCGACCAGCGCGCCGGCGCCACCCAGACCCCGGGCGGCACCGGCGCCCTGCGCTTGAGTGCCGATTTCATTGCCCAATGCCTGCCGGGCCGTGGCGTGTGGTTGAGCAACCCGACCTGGCCGATCCATGAAACCATCTTCGCCACCGCGGGGGTCAAGGCCAGTCATTACCCTTATGTGGGCACTGACAATCGCCTGGATTTCGAGGCCATGCTGGCAACGCTGGGCCAAGTGCCGAAGGGCGATGTGGTGCTGTTGCATGCGTGCTGCCACAACCCGACCGGCTTCGACCTGTCCCACGACCAATGGCGCCAAGTGCTGGATGTGGTGCGCAACCGCGACCTGCTGCCGTTGATCGACTTCGCCTACCAAGGCTTTGGCGATGGGCTGGAGCAGGACGCCTGGGCCGTGCGGTTGTTTGCCGAAGCGTTGCCCGAAGTGCTGGTCACCAGCTCATGCTCGAAAAACTTCGGCCTGTACCGTGACCGCACCGGTGCGCTGATTGTCTGCGCCCGCGATGCCGAAAAGCTGGTGGACATTCGCAGCCAACTGGCCAACATCGCCCGCAACCTGTGGTCGACGCCACCGGATCATGGCGCGGCGGTGGTGGCGACGATCCTTGGCAATCCGGAACTCAAGGGTTTATGGGCCGACGAAGTGGAAGCCATGCGCCTGCGCATCGCGCAACTGCGCAGCGGCCTGCTGGAAGCGCTCGAACCCCATGGCTTGCGTGAGCGCTTTGCCCATATCGGCGTGCAACGCGGGATGTTTTCCTACACCGGCCTGACACCGGGACAGGTCAAGCAGCTGCGCGAGCGCCACAGCGTCTATATGGTCGGCACCGGCCGGGCCAACGTGGCCGGCATCGATGCGACGCGCCTGGATGCGCTGGCGGTGGCGATTGCGGATGTTTGCAGGTAGCTTTCTGTCGCCGCTGGTCTCGTGGCGAGGGAGCTTGCTCCCGCTGGGCTGCGCAGCAGCCCTAAAGTAGAAGCTTAAGATTGTCAGGCTGTCTCTGCTCGACACTTTGGGGCGGCTTCGCCGCCCAGCGGGAGCAAGCTCCCTCGCCACGATGGATCCAAACAGCCTCGAGTCATCCGCCGCCCTTGAGAAGTTATTCCCCCGTCCAGGCCCGGACAAACCGCCCGATATCTTCCTGTGGTGCCGTGCGCGCCTCTTTCTGCGGCGTCCCAAGGTAAAGGAAACCAATCACCTCCTCGCCGTCTTCAAGCCCCAGGCCCCGGGCCACATGCGGCGAGTAAGCCAGCTCACCCGTACGCCACACGCCGCCTATCCCTTGTGCATAAGCGGCCAGCAGAATGCCGTGTGCCGCGCAGCCTGCCGCCAGCAATTGTTCAGGCTTTGGAATCTTGAAATGGTCTTGCAACCGCGCAATCACTACCACCACCAGCGGCGCCCGTAGCGGGCCGTTGAGGGCTTTCTCCACGACGGCTTCGGGCACCAGCGGATCATTGAAGCGCGCTGCTTCGGCCAACAGCTCGCCCATGCGATGGCGTGCCTGCCCCTCCACCGTCAGGAACCGCCACGGGCGCAACTGGCCATGGTCGGGCGCGCGCATCGCGGCCGCGAACATGACTTCGCGCTGTTGCGGCGTGGGCGCCGGGTCCACCAGGCGTGGCACGGAAACACGGTTGAGCAAAGCATCTAAAGCCTGCATCGGCGACCTCCTGGAAAAATGTTCGGCTATTCTAGTGGCTGTTCCGTCAATCCGTTAGCCCGAATTCAGAGACAGGCAACGCCGGACGCCGGTTTACACGCCGCTTGTCGCAGGTAGAATGGCGCCCTTTCCTCTTTCAGACCGAGCGGACTTCATGGCGTTGCCGACCCTGCGGATCATTGGTTTCATCATCGGCATCTTCCTGATCACCCTGGCGATCTTCATGGTCGTGCCGATGGCCACGTTGCTGGTCTACGAGCGCACCGGCGACCTGCCATCGTTCCTCTGGTCAAGCATGATTACTTTTGTCGCCGGCCTGGCACTGATTCTTCCCGGACGCCCCGAGCACGTCCATCTTCGGCCCCGGGACATGTACCTTTTGACCGTCAGCAGTTGGCTGGTGGTGTGTGTGTTTGCCGCGCTCCCCTTCCTGTTGACCCAGCACATCAGCTACACCGATTCGTTCTTCGAAAGCATGTCAGGCATTACCGCCACCGGCGCGACGGTGTTGAGCGGCCTGGACACGATGTCGCCCGGAATCCTGATGTGGCGATCGCTGTTGCACTGGCTTGGCGGCATCGGCTTTATCGGCATGGCCGTGGCGATCCTGCCGCTGTTGCGCATCGGCGGCATGCGGCTGTTCCAGACCGAGTCGTCCGACCGCTCGGAAAAGGTCATGCCCCGCTCGCACATGGTGGCGCGGCTGATCGTGGCGTCCTATGTGGGCATTACGGTTCTCGGCACGCTGGCGCTCTGGTGGGCCGGGATGAGCCTGTTCGATGCGATCAACCATTCGATGTCGGCGATTTCCACCGGTGGTTTTTCCACCTCGGACCTGTCCCTGGCCAAATGGACCCAGCCAGCGGTGCATTGGGTCACTATTGTGATCATGATCCTCGGCAGCCTGCCGTTCGCCTTGTATGTCTCGACGCTGCGGGGCAATCGCCGGGCGCTGATCAAGGACCAGCAAGTCCAGGGGCTTATCGGCGTGCTGCTGGTCACCTGGCTGGTGCTTGGCACTTGGTATTGGGCGACCACCGACCTGCATTGGCTCGACGCGCTGCGGCATGTGGCGCTGAACGTGACGTCCATCGTCACCACCACCGGTTTCGCCCTGGGCGATTACAGCCTCTGGGGCAATTTCTCACTGATGCTGTTCTTCTACCTGGGTTTCGTCGGCGGCTGCTCGGGCTCGACCGCCGGCGGAATCAAGATTTTCCGCTTCCAGGTCGCCTACATCCTGCTTCGGGCCAACCTTAACCAACTGATCCACCCGCGTGCGGTGATCAAGCAGAAATACAACGGCCATCGCCTCGATGAAGAAATCGTGCGCTCGATCCTGACCTTCTCGTTCTTCTTCGCCATCACCATCTGCGTGATCGCGCTGCTGTTGTCGCTGTTGGGCGTGGAATGGATGACAGCGTTGACCGGCGCGGCCAGTACCGTGTCCGGCGTCGGCCCTGGGCTCGGCGAGACAATCGGCCCGGCCGGCAACTTCGCGCCGCTGCCGGACGCGGCCAAGTGGATCCTCTCGGGCGGCATGTTGCTGGGCCGGCTGGAGATCATCACGGTGTTCGTGCTGTGTATTCCTGCGTTCTGGCGTCACTGACCGGCTTGGCCACGCCCCGCGCCCGATAGTCGCCGGGCGTGGTACCGAACCAACGGCGGAAGGCCCGGAAAAAATTGCTCGGATCGGCAAACCCGAGCAAGTAGGCGACTTCCAGCAAGGTCATGCTGGGTTGCGCCAGGTATTGCTCGGCCAGCTCGCGTCGGGTGTCGTCCAGCAAACTCTGGAAACTGGTGCCCTCTTCCTGCAAGCGCCGCTGCAAGGTGCGCTGGGACAAGTGCAGCGTCTGCGCCACCACGTCACGCTTGGGCTCGCCCTGGGGCAGCAACCGGCACAGCACTTGCCGCGCCTGGTGAGTCACGCGGCTGCCTGAAAACCGCGCCAGGTATTCCCCCGCGAACCGGTCGTGCAGCAGCGCCATGGCCTCGTTGGCCGTGGGCAGTGGTGTTTCCATGTCGTCCTGCTGGAAAATCAGCGCATCGTAGGGTGCGTCAAAAACCAGCGGCGCGCCGAAGGCCTGTCGATAAGGTGCAACGTCAACGGGTTCGTTGCCTTGGAACAGCACTTTCACCGGATGCAAAGTGCGCCCGGTCAGCCAACTGCACAAGGCCAGCGCGCAAGCCAGGGACGCTTCGGCACTTTGCCGGGTGGGCGGGAGGTGGTCGCCGTGCACCGTCAGGATCAGCCCATACCCTTCATCCAAATGGCGGAAGCTCAAGTCGGCGCTTTCGGCAATGATTCGTTGATAACGCACCAACCGGCGGAACCCTTCGGCCAGCGTCCGACTGGACATCAATGCGTAACCGACCACATGGAACGATGCCGGGCGCACCACCTTGCCCATGTTCAAGCCGATGGCCGCATTGCCCGACTGCTCCACCGCAAGCTGCCAGAGCCGTGTCATCGAATCCTGGGGAAAGCGCGCGTCCGGATCGTCCAGCGCCTCGAAATCCAGCCCCAGTTGCTTGAACAGCGCCCGACAGTCCAGGCCGTCCATTTCCAACGCCTTGACAATCCCCATCGCCCAGCTTGAAGAAGTGGTTCGTTCGCTCATGACGTTTACTTGCATGACGAGCCGCAGGGTACGGCTGGATTTGCGGAGGATATCAGTGTCCTGTCATACGAACAGTATTTGTAAGACAGGACACTAGAGTGGCGCTGATTGTCACTGGCCGTTGCGAACGGCCGCTCTAGACTTGGTCATGAGCCATGAAACACCGGTCGCCAGAACAATAACCAAAGAGCCCGCAGTCTTGGAAAACACTAGACGATTCAACACCTTCGCCGAGTTTTATCCGTACTACCTCAGCGAACACCGCAACAGCACCTGCCGACGCTTGCACTTCATCGGTACCTCCCTGGTCCTGCTGGTTTTCGCCACGGCGCTGGTGGTCGGTGCCTGGTGGCTGTGGGTCGCCCTGCCGGTGGCGGGCTACGGTTTCGCCTGGGTCGGGCATTTTTTCTTCGAGAAAAACCGTCCTGCCACTTTCCAACATCCCCTTTACAGCCTGCTCGGTGACTTTGTCATGTACCGCGACATGCTGCTGGGCAAAGTCGCGTTCTAGGAGGGCTGTCGATGAATTCTCACGCACGCTTCACCCACATGCGGGACGGGACCCAGGAAGACTGGGCGATCATCGCGGCCGACTTCAGCGCCTATGCGCGGCAGCTGCCGAGTCGGGTTCTCGCTCATTTGAAATTGCTCGACGGCGATTTTGGCGGGTTCCCGGTGGATCGCATGACCCATTCCCTGCAAACCGCCACGCGCGCCTACCGCGACGGGCGGGACGAGGAGTACGTGGTCTGCGCCCTGCTTCATGACATCGGCGATACGTTGGGCACCTACAATCATCCGGACATCGCCGCGGCGATCCTCAAGCCGTTCGTCAGCGCCGAAAACCTGTGGATGGTGGAAAAACACGGGATTTTCCAGGGCTACTACTTTTTCCATCACTTGGGCATGGACCGGCATTTGCGCGAGCAATTTTGCGAACATCCTCAGTACCAGGCGACCATCGACTTCTGTGCGAAATACGACGCCGCGGCGTTCGATCCCGAATACGACACGCTGCCGTTGAGCTTCTTCGAGCCGATGCTGGAAAGGGTGTTCGCCGCGCCGAAGCAATCCATCTACAAGGCGGCGATGGCCGAACAGCTCTGAATTCTTGCAGACGCAGCCACAGGTTCTAAGTGAGTGGATAGACAGGCCGGCGCTCTAAGCAGGCTCAGCCACTTTCAACTCAGCCTTGAGCAGCGCCTCCCGCGCCTGGGCGTCCGCCAACCGATACAGCTCGATCGTCCCATCCCAATGTTCGATCAGCGCCGTGCAGGATTCGACCCAGTCGCCGCAGTTAAGGTATTCCACCTCGCCCACCTTGCGAATCTCGGCATGGTGGATGTGCCCGCAGACCACCCCGTGCAATTCACGCTTCACGCATTCATGGGCGATGGCTTCTTCGAAATCGCTGATAAAACTGACGGCGGTCTTGACCTTGTGCTTGAGGTACGCCGACAGCGACCAATAGCCGTAGCCGTAACGGGCCCGCCAATGGTTGAGCCAACGGTTCAGCGTCAGGGTGAATTCGTAGGCCCAATCCCCAAGGAACGCCAACCAACGGTGGTAACGGGTAATGACATCGAACTGATCGCCATGGATCACCAGCAGGTGCCGGCCGTCGGCGGTGACGTGCACCGCTTCGTCCACCAACTGGATATTGCCCAGTATCAGCTTCGAATAACGCCGCAGGAATTCGTCATGGTTGCCGGTGACATAGATCACCTCGGTGCCGCGCTTGCTCATGGTCAGCAGGCGGCGAATGACATTGGTATGGGCCTGGGGCCAATACATGCCGCTGCGCAGTTTCCAGCCGTCGATGATATCGCCCACCAGATAGACCTTGTCGGCGTGGTAGCCCTTGAGGAAGTGCGACAGGTGTTCGGCCTGGCAATCCCGAGTGCCCAGGTGCACATCGGAAATCCACAGGGTGCGTACACGTTGCTTGCGGCTGGGCCTGGCGAGCTCGGCGCTGGTCATGGGGGCAACCCTCTGATCGTTTTCACCACAGTGCACCCGAGCGGTTAATGCTCCGTGACAGCAATAAGTCGATTACATGACAGCGCGGGGCGCCGCGCCCTCGGTGTAGACTGGCCGCCTGACAAGGGAGACTGCGATGAGACCGATCCTCACGCTACGCCACTACAGCCACGATCTGATTGTCCACAGCCACGACCACGCGCAACTGGTGTTCGGGTTGTCTGGCGCGCTGGACTTCGAAGTCGAAGGGCGTGGCAGCCAGGTGGTGCAGCAGAGTTTCGTGGTGGTACCGGCCGGTGCTCATCATGCGTGCGGCAGCCCCCGGGGCAGCCGTTGCCTGGTACTGGACGTGCCGGATGATGAATGGATCGGGCAATGCCTGGGCGACCATGCCGATGCCAGCCGCCGATTACTCGACAACAACACCCGCCTGCCCCTGGATGCGGGGCAAAGCCAACTGGTCAGTTGGTTGGCGGGCAGCCCGGTAGACGACCCGGTGATTGCACAGCAAGGCGCGGTACTGTTGCTGGCCAGCCTCAACGGCGGGCGTGTGGAAACCACCGGTGGCCGGCGCCTGCCCTACGCGGCGCTCAACGCTCACATCGACCAATATGCCGCTTATCCGCTACAGGTAGCGGACCTGGCGCAAGTCGCAGGGCTTTCCAGTGCTCGCCTGCACGCCCGTTTCGTCGCCGAATGCGGCCAGACACCGATGGAATACATCCGCAGCCGCCGCTTGCACAAGGCACTTGAGCTGCTGCGTGACTCGCAGTTGGCGATCGGCGAGATCGCCCATCGCGTTGGCTACAGCTCGCAAAGCGCTTTTGCCGCAGCCGTGCAGCGCGAATTCGGCGTCCCGCCGGGCAAGCTCCGGCAACCGCGCTAGTCTCGCGCTAAAAATCGCTAGGATCGCGACAGACGAAAGCGCTTGGCAGCGGGCTTAATAGCCGAACGTCCCACCGTTGAACAAGGATTGCAATGACACCCCGTACCGCCCTCGGCGCCCTGCACATCGGCGCACTCATGTTCGGCCTCACCGGCGTGTTCGGTAAGCTCGCCGCAGCCTCGCCGGCCGTCATCGTGTTTGGTCGCGCGGTGTTCGCCGTGCTGGCGCTGGCGGCGTTTGCCCGGTTCGCCAGCCCTACCCGCTGGGAAAAGCTGCGGGGCCGGGACCTGCGCAGGTTGCTGCTTGGCGGGCTGTTGCTCACCGGGCACTGGGTGAGTTTTTTCATTTCAGTGAAAGTCGCCGGCGTTGCGATCGCCACCCTGGGATTCGCCAGTTTTCCGGCCTTTACGGTGCTGCTTGAAGGGCTGATTTTCCGCGAGCGCATCCGCGCCAACGAAATCCTCTTGGTGGTGCTGGTGAGCGTCGGCCTGGTGTTGGTCACGCCAACCTTCGACCTGGCGAGCGGCGCTACCACCGGGCTGCTCTGGGCGGTGGCCTCGGGGCTGTTGTTCTCGTTGTTATCACTGACCAATCGCGCCGGTTCAGGACACGTGCCCCCGGTGCAGGCCGCGCTGTGCCAGAACGTCGTGGTCGGACTCTGCCTGTTGCCAATGGCCGCGCCGCAATTGGCCGACGTTCGTCCGCTCGACTGGTTGTGGATCGGCCTGCTCGGGGTGTTCTGCACCGGCCTGGCCCATAGCCTGTTCGTCGCCAGCCTCGCGGTGATCAAGGCCCGCACCGCCGCGGTGGTGTTCGCCATGGAGCCGGTCTACGGCATCACCATCGCCTGGCTGCTGTTCGACGAAGACCCGACCCTGCGCATGTTGCTCGGTGGCGCGCTGATCATCGTTGCGATCGTGGTGTCGAGCCAGCTGGACGGCACAAAGAAATCCAGCGCCGGTGCCCAGGCCCCGTCTCACTGAGCCCGGTCACTGGATTCTGTCGTTGTGCCCCAGGTCGCGCTCCGGGTCGATCTGGTCGCGGACCCGCTGCTTGAGCACCTTGGCCTCGGGAAAACCTCCATCCGCCTTGCGCTCCCAGATCTGGGTACCATCGCAGCCAATGTGGAAAACCCCACCGGTGCCTGGCACCAGGGACACCTTGCCGAGGTCGTCGCCGAACGTGCTTAGCAGTTCCTGGGCCAACCAGGCGGCACGCAGCAGCCATTGGCACTGTGTGCAATAAGTGATGACGATTTCCGGTTTCTGCGCGGTCATGGGATCAACTCCTGGTTGCAAAGGCGTCGTTATACTACTCGCCTTTGATTGCCTACCCGGAATTGACGATGCGCCGCCTGCTGCCTTGCCTGCTACTTTTGCTATTGCCCCTGCTCGGCCAGGCCAACGAGCCCGCCGTCGAAACATCGCGCCCGAAGATCGGCCTGGTACTGTCCGGCGGCGCGGCCCGTGGCCTGGCCCACATCGGCGTGCTCAAGGCCCTGGAGGAACAAGGCATCAAGATCGACGCCATCGCCGGCACCAGCATGGGCGCGGTGATCGGCGGCCTCTATGCCTCGGGCTACAAGATCGACGAGCTGGAAAAACTCGCCCTGGGCATTGATTGGCAACAAGCCCTGTCCGATGCCCCGCCGCGCAAGGACGTACCCTTCAGGCGCAAGCAGGATGACCGGGATTTCCTGGTCAAGCAGAAACTGAGCTTTCGCGACGACGGCAGCCTCGGCCTGCCGCTGGGAGTGATCCAGGGACAGAACCTGGCCCTGCTGCTCGAAAGTCTCCTGGCCCACGCCAGTGATACCCGGGACTTCGACAAACTGCCAATCCCCTTCCGCGCCGTGGCGACCGACATCGCCACCGGTGAAAAAGTCGTGTTTCGCAAGGGCCACCTGCCCAAGGTCATCCGCGCCAGCATGTCGATCCCGGCCGTGTTTGCGCCGGTGGAGCTGGACGGCCGCCTTCTGGTGGACGGTGGCATGACCGACAACATCCCTTTGGATGTGGCTCGGGAAATGGGGGTGGACGTGGCCATCGTCGTTGATATCGGCACCCCACTGCGCACCCGCAAGCAACTGGTCACGGTGGTGGACGTGCTGAATCAGTCAACGACGCTGATGACCCGGCGCAACTCCGAAGAGCAATTGGCCACGTTGGGGAAAGATGACGTGTTGATCCAACCGGCCCTGGCAAGCTTCGGTTCCACCGACTTCGGACGAGCGCAGGAAATAGTCGATGCCGGTTACCGCGCCACACGGATACTCCAAACGCGCCTGGCGCACTTGCGTCCCGCCGAGCCGGCCGACGCCGAACTGCTGGCGGCGCGCACCCCGAGCGAGCGCACCCCGGTCATCACCGCGATCCGGGTGGAAAACGATTCGAAAGTCGGTGACGACGTGATCCGCTATTACATTCGCCAGAAGATCGGCGAGCCGCTGGATCTGGGGCGCCTGCAAACCGACATGGGCACGCTGTACGGCCTGGATTATTTCGAGCAGGTGCAATACCGCGTCGTACACAAGGGCGCGGACAACACGCTGGTGATCAATGCCCGGGGCAGACGCACCGGCACCGATTACCTGCGCGTGGGCCTGAGCCTGTCGGACGACATGCGCGGCGACAGCGCCTTCAACCTTGGCGCCAGCTATCGGGTCAACGGTATCAATCGACTGGGTGCGGAATGGCTGACCCGGGCGCAGATCGGCGACAAACAGGAGCTGTACAGCGAGTTCTACCAACCGCTGGATGTCGGCTCGCGCTACTTCGTCGCGCCCTATGGACGGTTCGAATCGCGCAACGTCGATTCGATCCTCGACAACGATCCGGTGGCCCAGTACAGGGTCGAGCGCTATGGCTTTGGTCTGAACCTGGGTCGCCAGATCGGCAACAGCGGGGAGATCCGCTTCGGTGTCGGCCAGGCCTGGGGCAAGGCCGACGTGCGCATCGGCGACCACGACCAGCCCAGCGAGAATTTCAATGAGGGCTTTTACGAGCTCAAGTATTCCTTCGACTCCCTGGACAACGTGTACTTCCCCCACGAAGGCGAAGACATCGGTTTGTCCTGGCGTCAGTACGAACCGGGCCTGGGCTCGGACCAGCGCTACCGCCAATGGGAATTCAAACTGGACAAGGCCCTGAGCAGCGGCCCGGATACGTTCATCCTGGGCGGTCGCTACGGCCGCACCCTCGATACCGCCGAAGTAGTGACCTCCAGTTTTGTCCTCGGCGGCGCTCGGCAATTATCAGGCTTTCGCGAGGACGGGATATCCGGCCAGAACATGAGCCTGATGCGCGCCGTGTATTACCGCAGGCTCACGCCTCGGGCCTACCTGCCGTTGGATTTCCCGCTGTATATCGGCGGCTCGCTGGAGCGTGGTCGGGCCTGGAACAACGACAACGAGTTCGACAGTGGCTACATCAATGCCGCCAGTGTCTTCTTAGGCTTCGACACGCCGCTGGGCCCCTTGAACTTCAGCTATGGCGTAAATGACGACGATGAGCAGGCGGTGTATTTGAACCTGGGGCAGACGTTCTAAAGAACACAGCCCCTACCTTGTGGGAGCGAGCCTGCTCCCAAATGCGGTAGACCGGCTAGCACTGGCTGTGAATACACAACTGTCATCCCGAGCAGGCGCGCGCCCACACAGGATTCCCGTCGGCCTTGCAATCGTCTCAGCGAATCCCGGCGAGCAAAACCCGGGCGGTTTCCCTGAGCGGTTCATCGCCCTCTTGCAGCAGCTCTTCCAGCAACGTGATGGCGCTCTTCAGATCGCCCTCGTCGATGCAATTCTGGGCTTCTTCGAGTTTCTCCGAGTGCTCCGATGTGTGCGGTTCGAAGGAGACAGGTTCGAGGGAGAGGGATTCGAATTCGGGTTCAACGGGCGCTGGCTCCAACTCCAGCGCTTGCTCCTCATCGGCAAACCCATCGAGGAAATCATCGTCCAACGACTCCGTTTCCAACGGCGCGCCCCATTGCAGGTCCGTCTCATCGAAGCCCGATAGGGTCAGCGTATCGGCGGCAGCGGCCGGCGGTTTTGGGGGCTCTGGGGATGCCCGTTGGTCATCGGCCAGGTCCCAGCTGTTCTCCAGGGAAAGTCCATCCAGGTTCAACTCGAACTCATCGCTGGGCGCGGCCACAGGTTTCGGCGCGGGCACTGGTGCCTGGAGTTCTGTCGGCGTTTGCGTCGCAGCATTAACGAGGGTCACCCTGGGGTAACGCTTGCGGACGTCTTCCAGTGCCTGGCGATCGACGCCCTGGGCCGATAAATGGCTCTCCTGGGCCTGGAAGCCGATCACATCGCCCTGCTTGCCCAATACATCCAGCAACTTCAGGCCCAGGTCGGTACGGTCCGGCTCGGCCAGCAGTGCCGCGCGCAGCAGCCCCGCGGCTTCAGTGAAACGGCCATACGTCAGGTAGATCCCAACGCCCTCGAGCACGTCTCCCAAAGGCGCATCGCCATTGTTGAACGACGAGGCGACCTCGGGATGCTCTTTGTCGGCACTCTCGGCATAGGTTTCGGTGTCGTCATCCAGGGCCAGGTCCGGACGCTCGGCCAATGGCACAGGCCTTGTCACTTCCCGTTGTTGACGGTGACGAAGGAACAGCAAAAGCGCAAGCAACCCAACCAGCCCCACCAATCCCCCTACCCACAACCAGTCGACGCCTTCGGTTTGCGTCGCTGGTGCTGTCTCGTCCATCGGCAAGGCTTCGGCGGGTTCGGTTGATTCGGCAGGTTCCGGAGCAAGTTCCGAGGTGATCTCAGGTGACGATGCCTGGGTCAGTTGCGCCTGGAGATCGCTGATCTGCTGGCGTTGAGCGGCGATTTCCTGGTCCTGAGCCTGGATCCTGGCTTGCAGTTGTTCGATAGTCTGCTGTTGCTGCTGGCCTTGCAGCACACTGGCTGCCAATTGCTCGGCATTGTTGTCGGGCGCGGCGGGAGCCGGGCTGACAGCACTCTGGGCTGGAGCAGGCAGGATGGCCGAATCGGGAAGCAACAAGCGTTGGCCGATGGAAAGTCGCTCGCTGCCGGGGTTCAAGGCCTGTATCCCCTGCATCAGTTCATTGACCGATGCATTGCTGCCCGCATCGTGCAGGCGCTTGGCGATGATCCAAGGGTTGTCGCCCTGCACCACGGTGTAGCGTTTGCCCTGTGTGGCCGGAGGCGGCTTGATGGCTGCCTTTGTTTCGGCCGGGGCGGAAGGCTCATCAACAGACGGAGCTATGCCGGGCGCGCCCGGTGGATCGATCAACACGGTGTATTCGCGCAACAAACGCCCGTTGGGCTGATTGAGCTGCACCAGAAAGTTGAGAAACGGCTCCTCCACCGGTTTGCTGGACGTCACCCGAATGAAACTGCGCCCGCCACGCAGCACGGGGGTAAAGCGCAAATTATTGAGGAAGAATACCCGCTCCACGCCCGCACGACTGAAATCCTCCGCCCCCGCCAGGCTGGCGGACAGGTCGCCCTCGCTGAGGCCCGCCGCGTCAACCAAGGCGATATCGGCGCGCAACGGCTGGTTCAGGGCGGAATGGAGCGTGATCTCACCCAGCCCCAGCGCCGACGCCAGGGCTGGAAATCCCAGGACACCCACGACGACCGACACGTTGATCCAACTGCGCAACGTGGACTGCAAACTTTCAAGCATGGGTATCCCTTTGATCAACGACCTATGCGAAACGCTTCCAATACGATCGCTTAGTACTGGTTATAGTTCGCTAACCGTCGAATCTCAAAAGTCGGATGCCAGGGATATGCCTCAGGATTTTTCAAGGTTGGCCAGGATCGTGCCGTGAACCCGCATGCAAACCCGCATGTCCGCTTCATCGACGCCCTCGAACAACTCCCGGCGCAACTGCGTGGCAATGGTTTCGATTTGTTCGATCAGCGGTAACGCCGGGGCGCACAGCACGATTTTCTTGGCCCGACGGTCTTCGGCCACGGCTTGGCGTTGCACCAGCCCCTGGGTTTCCAGGCTATCGAGCAAGCGGGCCAGGGTCGGGCCTTCGACGGCGACACTCTGGGCCAACTCGCGTTGGGTCGGCGCCTGCTCGAAACGGGCCAGGTGCAGCAGCACCAGCCAGCGCGCCTGGGACAGGCCCAGTCCGGCGAGACGACGATCCAGTTCGGCGCGCCAGCCTCGGGACATTTGCGCCAACTGCATGCCAAAACGGTGTTGATCGGTCAAAGGCATAAAAAACTCATCAAATCTGAAATAGAGAAAAACTAATTATTAGTCAGCTAAGCATGAGCTTGAGGTTCAGGCAAGGCTCGCACTGTAGTGAATCGTTAAAGGAATGTAACTGGCTGATCAGACTTCAAATTCCGATTGCAATGCAGCCCTGACGCAATACAAAACTCCTTCTGGGACACGTCCTACAAACAATGCGGCAACTTCCGATACGGGAGGCAACTCGCCCTCCCCATCGAGGAACGCATCCTGAACCTCGCCCATCAATTCTTCAGGCAGATCCAGCGCCTGCTCCAGGGACAGTTGTTGCTCGCCAATGGCCTCGGCCAGCATCGTGTAGACGTTCTTTTCCGAGCATTGCAACTGTCCGGCAATCTGCAGCGGGGTCATGCCGGCTCGAGCCAAGGTGATGAGTTCGTGGCGTACATCGGCCACCGCTGGCGGTGTCTCGGCTTCGCCGCCCAACACCTGGAGGAAGGCCTCGCCGTAACGCTCCAGCTTGCGCGCGCCGACACCACTGACCCGGGCCATTTCCGCCAGGGAAGTCGGTTGGCTGCGGAGCATTTCCAGCAAAGTGGAATCGGGAAAGATGACATACGGCGGTACACCGTGTTCCTCGGCCAGCTTGCGACGCAGGGCGCGCAAGGCTTCCCACTGATCGCGCTCTTCGCCGCGCACCAGTTGGCTGGCCTGGCTCTTGCTGCTCTTGACCGCTGTCGCGGGCTTGAGGTCGCGGCGCAGCTCCAGGGTGACCTCACCCTTGAGCAAGGGGCGGCAACTCGCGCTCAGGCGTAAGCCGCCGTAGCCTTCCAGGTCGATGTCCACCAGCCCGCGGGCCACCAGTTGCCGGAACAATGACCGCCATTCGCTTTCGCTGCGGGCCTTGCCCACGCCAAAGACTGACAAGTGCTGATGACCGAAACCACGGACCTTCTCGTTGTCCTTGCCCAGCAGCACATCCACCAGATGCCCCACGCCATAACGCTGGCCCGTGCGATAGATCGTCGAGAGTGCCTGGCGGGCAGGCTCGGTGGCGTCCCAGGTCTCCACTCCATCGACGCAGTTGTCACAGTGCCCGCAAGGCTGGGGCATGTCTTCGTCGAAATAGGCGAGCAGGGTCTGGCGTCGGCAGCGGGTTTCTTCGCACAGTGAAAGCATCGCGTCGAGCTTGTGCTGCTCCAACCGCTTGTGACGTTCATCGCCCTCCGAGTTCTGCAGCATCTGCTTGAGCATCACCACGTCTTGCAGGCCGTAGGCCATCCAGGCATCCGCCGGCAAGCCGTCACGACCGGCACGCCCGGTTTCCTGGTAATAGGCCTCGAGGGACTTGGGCAAGTCAAGATGAGCGACGAAACGCACGTTGGGCTTGTCGATGCCCATGCCGAACGCCACGGTGGCGACCATGATCAAGCCTTCTTCGTTGAGAAAGCGCTTCTGGTGATAGGCCCGCAAGTCATTGGGTAGCCCCGCATGATAGGGCAATGCCGGGAAACCTTGTTCGCTGAGGAACGCCGCCACCTCCTCGACTTTCTTGCGCGACAGGCAATAGACAATGCCCGCGTCGCTGCGCCGCTCCGCGAGGAACGCCAGCAACTGCTTGCGTGGCTGCTCCTTGGGCACGATGCGATAGAAAATATTCGGGCGGTCGAAACTGGAGAGGAATCGCTCGGCGTCTTGCAGATGCAGCCGCTCAATGATTTCTTCACGGGTACGCTTGTCGGCGGTGGCCGTCAGCGCGATCCGCGGTACATCGGGAAACAGCTCCGCCAGTTGTCCCAACTGCAGGTATTCGCGACGGAAATCATGACCCCATTGGGACACGCAGTGAGCTTCGTCGATGGCGAACAGGGCTATTTCCAAGCCCTGTAGAAAAGCCAGCATGCGCGGCTGCACGAGGCGCTCCGGCGCCAGGTACAGCATTTTCACCTCGCCACGCTTGATGCGCGCCGCCAGGTCCCGCTGCTGCTCGGCGCTCAAGGTGGAATTGAGCGATGCGGCGGCGACACCCAGCTCTTCAAGCGTGGCGACCTGGTCATCCATCAAAGCGATCAGCGGCGAAACCACCACCGCCAGACCATTGCGCAGCAGCGCGGGCACCTGGAAACACAAGGACTTGCCACCGCCGGTGGGCATGAGCACCAGGGCATCGCCACCGCTGGCCACGCGCTCAATAATGGCACCCTGGCGGCCACGGAAACTGTCGTAGCCGAAGATGTCCTTGAGAACGCGTTGAGCCTGTTCGAGCATAGAAACTCCAAAATCACCAAAACATCCCTGCAAGGCTGGTTCAGAATCCAAAAGACTGCACCGACAAATCGTAAGTGGGCGTTTCGAACCGGCGGGACGCCGCAGGGCATCACAAAACGCGGCAGTATACCCGAGGGCTTCGTTGCGAAGGGGGTTGCTGACAAGAGGCGCTAGCGGCGAGTGTTGGACCAGGCCCAGACCTGCCACAGATCGCCCTGACATTGAGTCATGCCCGGCCAACGAAGAGGCAAATCCACCACGCGGCTGGCCTGGGCGCTCAAGAAGGCCTAGAATTCCCGCATTGTTTATTCCCCAAGGTAGCCCGTAATGTCCTTCGCTGAGCAACTGACCCGCCTGCAAGTCTTCCTCGACGCCGATGAGCTGCACGAAGAGGCGCTGGATTACGTGGCCGCTCATGGCTATCTGACTGCCCTGTCGATCTGCGCAGAATCGGTGCCCGATCGTGAGTGGATCGACGCCCTGTTCGCCGAAGAACCGCACTACGCCGACGAAGCCCAGCGCGCTGAAATCGAAGCCACGCTGGTGGGCCTCAAGGCCCACATCGCGCGTCAACTGGCTTCCGATGAGGAATTCGAGTTGCCGTGCGAGCTGGACCTGGGCGACGACCCGGACGATTCGGAACTGCGCGGCTGGTGCATCGGTTTCATGGAAGGCGTGTTCCTGCGCGAAGCCGCCTGGTTCGAAACCGCCGAGGAAGAAGTCAGCGAAATGCTGCTGCCGATCATGGTCGGTTCCGGCCTGTTCGACGAGCAACCGGAGTTCGAAGACATTGCCAAGGACGCGAACCTGATGGACGACATGATCGTGCAGATTCCGGAAGCGCTGACGGCCCTGTATCTGCTATGCAACGCACCGGACGAGAAGCCGGCGATTCTCAAGCCTCGCCACCACTGAGTCACCGGGTGCGCGCCCCTATCGGCAAGCGCCCGCTGATCCTGCGTTACGCTCTGCTGGCCGTCGGCTGGCTGAGCGTGGTGCTGGGGGTCATCGGCATCTTCATTCCCGTTCTCCCCACCACCCCCTTCCTCCTCCTGGCCGCTGCCTGTTTCGCTCGCAGTTCGCCGCGCTTCTACCAATGGCTGGTGGAACATCCCCGCCTCGGCCCGTGGATCGGCGACTACCTCAGCGGCAACGGCATCCCGCTCAAGGGCAAGGTCTACGCCATCGGCTTGATGTGGGTAAGCATCCTGCTCTCGTGCTACCTGGTGCCATTGCCGTGGGCGCGGGTCTTCATGCTGACCAGCGCGGTGCTGGTGACGGTTTACATACTCCGGCAAAAAACGCTGCGCCGGCCCTGATGCAGAAGGTCGCGTAGCGTCGCAAAGGTTCTGCACCTTTCGTCGCGAATCGCTGCCGACCTGTCAACCTTGACAGTAGCCAGCGCGCCACGGTCGAGGCTCAATGTCATCATTTCGTCATGCTTCAACCATAGCGTCGCCCCAAGGAGCGTGGTCATGCCCGACATTTCCTTCCCACTCGGTTCCTACGCCAATCAAGTATCGCCTCGCGCCCGCCATGCAGCCAAACGGCTGCCCCCTACCGTGCGTGCCACGTTGCCCTGCCCCAGGTTGGAAGAGGCCTCCCCGCCGGATGTGTTCGACCCTGGCAAAGAGTTCGAAGTCGTTCACGTGCTGATCGAATATCCGCAAATGGCTCGCAACGACATTCTTAGGTGCTATTGGCTTGGGGAAGATTCGTTGGGGTGTACCAGCAGCAAATTGACCGTCTCCGACGTCTTCGAAGGCCGTCCGGTGCGGTTCGCGGTGGGGACAGAATTTGTCATGCCGAACATGGGCCGACGTGTCAGGGTGAGCTATACCTTGTGGCGCGCAGGCACGCGGGAATATGAATACTCATCGGTGCTCAACTTGTTGGTGCGTGAACTCATAGCATGACCCGTTCCAGCAGAGCCCTCCCGTGGCTGAATAGACAACACCCGGCATTTCGCCGGGTGCTGCCCACTTCGTTTCAGCTCAAACCGTGTCCACCTTCAACGAACGATCATTGAGCATTCCGTTGATGATCGTCGCCGTATCAGCCCCGCCAATCATTCCACCCGATCCCGGCGTCACCCCGTAATGGCTGGCAAGATCGATGCCGGCCAGGTCGATGGTCTGGTTCGGCGTGGCGCCCGCGGTGCTGCTGACGTCGATGCTGGTCACGACCGATGCGCCGGTGCCGGTGACGGTGAAGTGCAGGTAGTCGTCCAGGGACGCCGCGCTGCCGTTTTCGCCCAGTAGCAGTTGGGACAGGTCGAGTTTGTCCAGGCCCGGGGTGAAGTCGGTGATGACGTCGTGGCCGCTGTTGCCAGCCTGCCATTGGAAGGTGTCCGCGCCGCTGCCGCCGCTGAGGATGTTATTGCCCAGGCCGCCAATCAAAATGTCGTCGCCGCCCCCGCCGTTGAGCACGTCATGGCCAAGGCCGCCATCGATGCGATTGCCCGAGCCGTCGCCCGTGAGGGTGTCGTTGAAATTCGAGCCAACGAGGTTTTCGATGCCGGCCAGGGTGTCGGTCCCGGCCCCGAGGGTGTTTTGCGCGGCCAGCAGGCCGAGGTTCACAGTGACGCCTGCCGTGGCATGGGCATAGCTGGCGGTATCGTTGCCGGTGCCGCCGTCGAGCAGGTCGTTGCCGACGCCGCTGTAGAGCACATCATCCCCTGCCCCACCGTGCATGGCGTTATTGCCGGTGCCCGCGCTGAGAACATCATCGCCACCGCCGGCGTTCAGCACGTTGTCGCCATTGCCGGCCAGCAGCACGTCGTCGCCCGCCGTCCCCGTCAGGGTGTGACCGGCTTGATAGCTGATGCCTACCCCGGCGCTATCGCTGCCGCCATGGTTGTCGCTGGCGGTGTAGGTGCCATGGAAATCCGGCGTGCTGTTTTGAGCGCCCGCGTAGTTGACCGTCAGGGTCAGCTGGTAGTTTTCCGAGCCATTGCCGTTGCCAGGATTCGGAATATTGGTCACATGGATCTGGTAGTTGCCAGTCGCCGCCGCCGTGAACGAGGCACCGTCGCTGATCGCGATGAAGGGCCCGCCATTCAAGGAGTACTCCATGGCGATGCGGCCCGCGGCCAGGTTGTGATCCAGTTTGAGGGTTTCGCCCTGCTTCAGGCTGATGTTGAGCCGGTCTTCATCGTTGGCGTTGCTGTTCGACACCGCCCCCAGCGCGCCACTGACCACCAGCACCGCTGTCATGCTCGCGGCATTGGCGACGAAGGCGCTGCGGTTCAGGTTGATCGACTGAACGTTGTTGCCGGTGAAGCTGGCCGTACCGATGCTGCCGGTGAAGTCCGCGCCCTTGGCAACCCAGCCCGTGTTGAAACTGGTCGGCGACGCGGTAAGCGGGTCGCCATTGGCGTCGCTGTCGTTGCCCAGCAACAGCTCACCGGGGACTACGATATTGCCCGACAGCACGTTGGTTATGACGTTGTCATCGATCGCCACCGGCGGGCTGTTGGGTTGGACCTTGATGACCAGGTTGGAGCTGGCCAGGTCGCCATCGTTATCACTGAGGGTGTAGCCGATGTTCTCGGTGATCAACGTACCGGTGGTGGTCTGGGAGGTGTAGCTGAACGCCCCGGTGTCGAGGTTCACCACCAGAGTGCCGTCGTGGCCGGTGGCGATGCTGACCGTGTTTGTCACCGTATTGAAGACCCCATGATTGGCGCCACCGCTGGCAGTCAGTGCTCCATGGCCACCGTTGGCGTCCGGGTTGTAGCTGTAGGTCGTGCCGTCCACCAGGAGGCTTTTGACAAATCCGCCATCGGCGCCGAACGAACCGCCCTCCCCGAGCAGGCTGCCGGTGACCGGCACGCCCTGCACGGTGCCGGAAAGCACCGAGTTGAGCTGGTTCAGGTCGGTGACCACGACCGCGTTCGTGTCGGTGTGGGTGCTGCCGTCGTGGGCCAGCGGATCGAGATTGATGTTTCTCGCGCCGCTGCCCAGGCCGATGGCGTAGTTCTTGATGCCATTGGCATCGAGAAAGGCTTTCCACGCGACCTCGTCCGCCGAGCCGATTTCGCCCAAGGTCGGTTTGCCGTCGGAAAAAAAGTAGCCGACGTTTTGTGCGCCAACCAGTTTGCCGGAGGTTGCGAACGCAGTCTGGGCCGTGGCCACGGCCGCGTCGTAATTGGTGTCACCGTGCGCTTTCAGCGCGGCGATCAGCGTCTTGGCCGTTGCAACGTCCACCCAGACGGCACTCTGGTCGGTGGCGCTGCCGCTGAAGGTCACCAGTTGGACTTTCACGTCGCCCATGTCGTCGTATTTGTCGAGCAAGGCGCTGACCGCCTGCTTGGCCAGGTCCATTCGCGAAAGCCCCGGGACACCGGAGGCATCTTTCATGCTGCCGGAGACGTCGAGCACGATCAGCAGGTTCGAGTCGATCTCGGTCGCCGTGACCGAACGCTCGGACGCGACAGCCTTGGGTACGTCATCGACGATGCTGACCACCAGGTTGCCGGTGGTGCTGTTGCCCAGGGCGTCAGTAGCCTGATAGGTGAAGTTCTCGGTCAATACGTTCGGGCCATTGTTGGCATTGGGCGACGTTGCCGCCGCAGACGTCAGCGTATAGGTGTAGGAACCATTGGGGCTGAGCGACAATTGGCCGTGGGCGCCGTTGGCATCACCCACCAGGGCGAACGTGACGGCTCCGGTTGCGCCAGTGACCGAGCCTACCAGGGAGCCAGTCGCGGTTTCGCTGGTGGAGCCTGGCTCGCTGCCGGTCGTGGTGCCGGGCGCCAGGTCCTGGCCGTCCTGTTTCAGGTCCAGGGCCTTTTCGTAGACGGTGATGTCATGGTCGGTCTCGGCAACCAGGCAACTGTTGTGCACATCGATGGTGATGGTCGTGGTGCTTTCATCGCCGTCACCGTCGCGCACGGTGTAGGTGAACACATCAGTTGCACCTGGCGCGCCGACGGAGTCCGGATTGCTGTGATAGACCGCATTGCCGTTGGCATCCAGCGTCAGGTAGCCATAAGCGCCATTGATCTGCGTATTGAGGCCGCCGTTGGCGGGGCTTGAGGTGTCGTTGCCAGCGCGCACGCCAACCACCGTGCCACCGTCGGCACCAAGCACGTCGTTGTGCAAAACGTTGCCGCTGACCGTCCCGCCCTCCACCACCGCTGCGGTATCGCAATGCGCCTTGGGCACATCGTCGACAATATTGATGACGATGGTGCTGGTGACGGTGTTGCCGAGTGCATCCGTGGCCTGATAGGTAAAGCTTTCACTCAGTTCATTCGGGCCATCGTTGGCGGCGGGCGTTGTCGTGGCGGGCGACGTCAGGGTGTAGGTGTAGGAACCGTCCGGGTTGAGCAATAGTTGACCGTGGGCGCCGGTGGCATTGCCGACCAGGGCGAACGTGACGGCGCCAACGGCACCGGTCACCGAGTCCAGCAGGCTGCCGCTGGCGGTTTCGCTGGTGGCGTTCGGCAGGCTACCGGTGACGGTGCCGGGAGCCAGGTCCTGGCCGTCCTGGTTCAGGTCGAGCGCACTTTCACGCACGCTGACTTCATCATCCGGTGCGGCGACAAGGCAGCTGTTATGCACGTCGATGGTGATGGTGGTGGTGCTTTCGTCACCGTCGGCGTCGCGCACGGTGTAGGTGAACACGTCGGTGGCACCCGGTGCGCTGACGGCATTTGGATTGCTGTGGTACACAGCGTTGCCATTGGCATCCAGGGTCAGGTAACCATAGCTGCCGTTGATCTGGGTATTGAGGCCGCCGACGGCCGAGGTCGAGGTATCGCTGCCAGCGCGAACGCCGATCACCGCGCCGCTTGCCGCAGGCCCATCGGCACCGCCCTCATCGTTGTTGAGAACGTTGCCGCTGACCGTCCCGCCCTCATCCACCGAGGCGGAGTCGGCATGAGCGGTAGGCAAGTCATCGACAATGTTCACGTCCAGATTGCCGGTGGCCGTGGTGCCGTTATCGTCCGTGACCACCACGGTAAATTGCTCGCCCAGGCTGTTGGCGCCGCTGGCGTTGGGATGGGCTTCGTTGTCGAGCAAGGTGTAGCTGTAGCTGACCACGCCCGTGGCGGCGTTGAAGCCGGTCACGGTCAGGGTATTGCCCAGCGCCGTGGTGATCGATTGTGGAAATCCGGCGGCCACGCCACCGCTGACCACGGTGATGCCGCCAACGCTCAGGCTCTGCACGCCGTCCAGCGCGGTCACGGTGAAGGTGCCGTTTTGCGTCAGCGCCGACGTGTCCGGGCTGCTGCCGTCGTTGAGGTTGTTTTCCTGCACCGTGAGCTCGCCGCCATCGGTGTCCAGGCCGGTGATGATCACCGGGTCGTCGTTGTTGTGGACTTGCAGCACCAGGTTCGCGGTGCTGGTGTCGCCATCGGCGTCGGTCAGGGTGTAGGTGAAGGTTTCCGTGCCGCTGCCGCCACCATTCAGGCCTTTGAAATCGGTATCGGACGCATTGAGCGTGTAGGTGTAGGACCCATCGGCGTTCAGGACGAGGGTGCCATAGGTGCCGGTGAACGTTCCGGGCGTGATCGGATCGGACGCCACCTGATCGGCACCTTGGGTGTCGTTGGGCAGCACGCTGCCGGTGAGGGTCAGGCTGCTTTCCGACGCGGTGCCGGTGTTGCTGTCGTCCACGGCGTTGGGCACGTCATCGACGATATTCACGTCCAGGTTGCCGGTGGCCGTGGTGCCGTTATCGTCCGTGACCACCACGGTAAATTGCTCGCCCAGGCTGTTGGCGCCGCTGGCGTTGGGATGGGCTTCGTTGTCGAGCAAGGTGTAGCTGTAGCTGACCACGCCCGTGGCGGCGTTGAAGCCGGTCACGGTCAGGGTATTGCCCAGCGCCGTGGTGATCGATTGTGGAAATCCGGCGGCCACGCCACCGCTGACCACGGTGATGCCGCCAACGCTCAGGCTCTGCACGCCGTCCAGCGCGGTCACGGTGAAGGTGCCGTTTTGCGTCAGCGCCGACGTGTCCGGGCTGCTGCCGTCGTCGAGGTTGTTTTCCTGGACCGTGAGCTCGCCGCCATCGGTATCCAGGCCGGTGATGATCACCGGGTCGTCGTTGTTGTGGACTTGCAGCACCAGGTTCGCGGTGCTGGTGTCGCCATCGGCGTCGGTCAGGGTGTAGGTGAAGGTTTCCGTGCCGCTGCCGCCGCCGTGTAACGCGACAAACTGCGGATCGCTGGTGTTCAGCGTGTAGGTGTAGGTGCCATTGGGATTGAGAACCAAAGTACCGTAGGTGCCGGTAAATGTGCCGCCAATGATCGGCCCGCTGTCAGGGCCGGTGGGAATGCGGTCCGCACCTTGGTGATCGTTGGGCAAAACGTTGCCGGTCAGGCTCACGAGGGTTTCCGACGCGGTACTGGCGTGGCTGTCGTCGATCGCCTGGGGCACGTCGTCGGTGATGTTGACGTCCAGGCTCCCGTTCGCGATATCACCGTCGGTGTCGATTGCCACCACCGGGAATTGCTCGCTGATGGTGTTGGCACCACCGCCCGCCGGATGCGCTTCGTTGTCGGTCAAGGTGTAGCTGTAGGTGACGACGCCAGTGGCGGGGTCGTATCCGGTAATCGTCAGCGTGTTGCCCAGGGCCGAAGTGATGGACTGCGGGAAACCTGCGGGCACGCCGCCGGTGATGACGCTGATGCCGCCGATGCTCAAGCTGCTCAGGCCGTCGGGAGCCGAGATGGTAAAGGTGCCATTTTGCACCAATGCACCAGCATTACTGGCGGTGCCGTCGGCGAGGTTGGCCTCGTTGGCGGTCAATTCGCCACCGTCCACGGTCAGGCCGTCGAGGGTGACGGGGTTGTCTGGGGTCTCAGGAATGATCGGCGCAACGGCTGCGTCGTCGCCATCCGGGTCAGCCGCCACCTCCAGCAGCGGAAATTCGGGTATGCCATTGAAGCCTGCGGTGGGGAAGCCGATCAGTGGATCGACCTGCCCACCGACTTCTTCCAGCAACACAAAACTGTGCCCGCCGCCCACTGCGCCGGGGTTGCCGCCCTCGGCCCCGGCGGCCGTGGCCTCGCCAGTCTGGGTCGGGTCGGCGCCGGCCGCGATGGCTTGCTGCAGCTTCTGCACATCGGTCAGTTGGGCCTCGCTGGGCGTCGGCGTTTGCGGCGTGTCCACCTGCGGCGCCTGCTGATCGGCGAGCAATTGTGGGGTCAAGGTCAAGTCGCTGCCGCGACCCAGGGTCAGCTCATGGCCGTTCTGCAACTGCACCGCGACAGCGCCTTCGGCCCCGGTGACCAGGTGCTCGCCGGCATACAGCCGGTCACCTTCGACCAGAGGACGCCGCAGCCCGCCGACGTCCTGTGCGAAAACCTGCCCTACCACCTTGCTGACGGTACCGATGAGCGCTGCCATGTGCATTCCCTCCGCTGCCAACCACAGTCGGCACCTGTCTGGGTGAAGATCGGTGCTGGGTAGCCGCCAGAATTTGGAAAATCTGCCAGCTTTCGAGACCGTACGAGGGACAGTCAAATTGCCATAACGACAAAAAAACGTCACTCAAAACTGTCTCACTTTTGAACCCTTCAGCACCTCTTCACATCGTTTCAAAAATTATGTGGAACTTTTTATTGACGCCTACAAACCGACGCAACCCTTATTCGGCGAGGCTTTCGCTTTGAACAATGTGCTGGATTTTTCCAAGCTCATAAGTTTTTTTTGGAATAACTGTTATGAGAAATTCTTCTTAGGTTTTTCCTAGGATGTTCTTAGCTGTGTTGTTACAAGGTTGAAACGGTTTTGATCTTTTAAACGTCAATATTCTGGCGACAACAAAGTACAACAGACCTCAGGAGAAGCACCCCATGCGCGTTCTTACCCCCCTCTGCAGCGCGGTTCTACTGGCCATGGCCTGCTCCTCTCAGGTTCAGGCGATGTCCCTGACCGAGGCGATCCAGAGCACCATCGCGACTCACCCGGAACTGGCGCAACGGGTAGACAGCCGTCTGTCGGCCAACGAGGACGTGAAGGTCGCCAGAGGAGGCTTCTTTCCGTCGGTGGATTTGAACGCCGGTTATGGCCGTGGCTACAGCGACAACACCAATACCCGGGCACTGGGCAACCATCACACCAACATCCTGACCTACACCCAGTCGGAGCTGCGCCTGCGGCAGATGATCTTCGACGGTTTTAATACCGCCAATGAAGTGGAACGTACCCAGGGCGTGGTCAATTCCCGGGCCTATTACGCCCAGGGCACCGCGCAGGATCTGGCGCTGCGGACCATCGAGGTCTACCTGGAAGTGCTCAAGCGTCGCGAACTGGTGACCTTGGCCAAGAACAACCTGCAAGCGCACCTGCGCGTCAATGACCAGATCGGCCTGCGCACCGAGCGCGGCGTGGGCAGTACCGCCGACTCCGATCAGTCCAATGCACGTCGGGCCCTGGCGGAAAACAACTACGACACCGCCCAGGTCGACCTGGCGGACGCGGAAGCAAATTTCTACAGCGTGGTCGGACGCATGCCCGATGAGCTGGAAACCCCACCGTCCACCAAAGGCGAGATCCCCGTGGACCTGCGCGAAGCCCAGCAAAGCATGGTGGATAACAACCCGTACCTGAAATCGGCCCAGGCCGACATCCAGTCCGCCGAAAGCCAATACGAGGTGGCGAAATCACCGTTCTATCCGCGCTTCGACGCCGAAGCAGCCGTGGGCGCCAACAACAACCTGGGTGGCGAGGAAGGCCACGACAACAACTGGCGGCTGGGCGTGGTGATGAACTACAACCTGTTCCGCGGCGGCAGCGACAAGGCGCGGCTGGCATCCAACGCCCACCAGATCAACCAGGCGATGGACATCCGCAACAACGCATTGCGCCAGCTCAACGAAGACACCCGCCTGGCCTGGAACGCAATGCTCAACGCCCGCAAACAGACCCCGACCGCCCGGGAATACGCCGACACCACTTCTCGTGTGCGCGCGGCTTATCAAGATCAGTTCGGCCTCGGCCAACGCACACTGCTTGACCTGCTCGACAGTGAAAACGAGCTGTATAACGCCAACCGCCGTTACACCGAGGTGCGCTACACCGAGGAATACTCGATGTACCGGGTGTTGGCGAACATGGGCCTGCTGCTGCAGAAACAACGGATCGTGCTGCCGGCCGATGCGGTCGCGCAGACCGAAGTCAAGAACCAGGCACGGCTGCCGGAACTGAAGTAATCCAGTGGGAGTGATCAGCATGACCCGCATGGAACCGGCAATTCCCGGCACCGACCCGCGCTTGAACTTCGATGATCCCTTGCTGGACGGCTTGTTGATCCTCTGCAAACTCCATGGCGCGACCGTCAGCCGCGCCAGCCTCAGCGCCGGGCTTCCTATGGCGCACCAACGTCTGAGCCTGGACCTGCTGCCCCGCGCAGCGGCCCGGGCCAGTTTGCAGGCGCGGCTGTTGCGCCGCGAGCTGGGGGATATATCGGCGCTGAATTTGCCAGTGATGCTGATCCTCGCCGGGGGCCGCTGCGCGATATTGCGGCGCTGGGGCGAGGACGGTCGCGCGCTGATCCTGCCCAGCGAGGCCGATGGCGGTGAACAATGGGTCAGCCGCGAGGAACTGACCACCGATTACAGCGGCCAGGCGCTCTTCGCCCGGCCGCGCCATGAGCTTGAAGACCTGCGCGCGCCCCTGGTGCCACGGGTCGAAGCGTGGTTTCGCGACACCTTGAAACTGTCCCGCTGGCTGTACAGCGACGCAATCCTGGCCAGTTTCCTGATCAATCTGCTGGGCTTGATGGTGCCACTGTTCGTCATGCAGACCTACGACCGCGTGGTGCCGAACCAGGCCACCTCCACGTTGTGGGTGCTGGCCGTCGGGCTGTTGATCGGCACCGGTTTCGAGCTCGTGTTGCGGGTGGTGCGTGCTCATCTGCTGGACACCGCTGGCAAGAAAACCGACGTGATTCTTTCCGCCACCCTGTTCGAGCGCATCACCGGCATGGCCATGAAAGCCAAGCCGGTGACCATCGGCGGATTCGCCCAAAGCATCCATGACTTCCAAGGGCTGCGGGAGTTTCTTACCGCCGTGACCCTTACCAGCCTGATCGACCTACCCTTCGCCCTGCTGATGCTGGTGGTGATTGGGCTGCTGGGCGGTTGGCTGGTGGTGATTCCGGTGGTGGCGTTTCCCATCACCGTGGTATTCGCGATGATCATCCAGGCGCGCCTGCGCGACACCGTGCAAAAAAGCCTGGCCCTGGGCGCCCAGCGCCAAGCCCTGCTGATCGAAACCCTCGGCGGCCTGGAAACCCTCAAGGCCTGCAGCGCCGAAAGCGAACGCCAGCATCAGTGGGAAAGCACCCACGGCGCCCTCACCCGCCTCGACAGCCATGCGCGCAATCTTTCGGCCCTGGCGACCAACGGCACGTTGTTCCTGCAACAACTGGCGGGCATGGCGACCATCGTCGCCGGGGTCTACAGCATCATCGCCGGCAACCTCAGCGTCGGCGCACTGGTGGCGACTTACATGCTCGGCAGCCGCGTGCTGGCTCCGCTCGGGCAGATCGCCGGGTTGATCACCCGCTACCAGCAAGCGCAGCTCACCATGCGCAGCACCGATGCCCTGATGGCCTTGCCCCAGGAGCGCGACGCCAAGCAGCGCCCGCTGGACCGAACCCAATTGCAAGGTGCCCTGGACGTCAGCGGCATCACCTTCCATTACAACGGCCAGGACGCTCCGGCGCTGGCCGATGTCAGCTTCAGCCTCAAGCCCGGCGAACGGGTCGGGATCATCGGTCGCAGCGGTTCGGGCAAAAGCACCCTGGCGCGGCTGGTGATGGGGTTTTATGCGCCGGAGCAAGGCCAGTTGCTGCTGGACGGCCTGGACTTGCGGCAACTGGACGTTGCCGACTTGCGTCAGCAGATCGGCTATGTCGCCCATGACTTGCCGCTGCTGGCCGGCAGCCTGCGGGACAACCTCACCCTCGGCGCGCGTTACATCAGCGACGGGCGCATGCTGGAAGTGGCGGAACTGACCGGCGTTACCGAATTGGCCCGTCAACATCCCCAAGGCTTCGACCGCCCGGTGGGCGAACGCGGGCAACTGCTGTCCGGCGGCCAACGCCAGGCCGTGCTACTGGCCCGGGCCTTGTTGCTCGACCCGCCGATCCTGCTGCTGGACGAACCCACCAGCGCCATGGACAACAGCAGCGAAGACACTCTGCGCCAGAAGCTTCATACCCATGTGCAAGGCAAGACCGTGCTGCTGGTCACCCACCGTACCTCGATGTTGAGCCTGGTTGACCGGTTGGTGGTGCTGGATAACGGGCGGATCGTGGCGGACGGACCGAAGGACGCGGTGATCGATGCGCTGCGCAAGGGACGGGTGGGCTCTGCTGCGGTGTAGAAGCCAACACATAATCTGTTTGGTCCGGGGACAGGGTTAACACTGTGGCGAGGGAGCTTGCTCCCGCTGGGCTGTGAAGCAGCCCCAGAACCACTCACCTCGGTGTATCTGACAGACCGCATCGACTGGTTTTGCGATGGCTGCGCCATCGAGCGGGAGCAAGCTCCCTCGCCACAAGAAGCAGCATCCAGCTCTATTTCATTTAACCAACGGGTACCGCCCATGTCTGCTCAAACATCCGATTCAGCCGCCCGAAGCTACTTCGGCAGCTTCAGCAAAAGCGCTGAAAGCGAGTTCATGCCGGAAACCGCCGGTGCCACGCTGCAGGACTCGCCCCGTCGCTCGCGGGTCACTGTCTGGCTGGCGGCCGGGCTGATTGTCACTGGGCTGGTCTGGGCGAAACTGGCGGTCCTGGAGGAAGTCACCACCGGCGAAGGCAAGGCGATTCCATCGAGCAAGATCCAGGTGATCCAGAACCTGGAGGGCGGCATCGTCACCGAGATTTTCGTGCGCGAAGGCCAGATGGTGAACAAGGGCGACACCTTGCTGCGCCTGGATGACACGCGGTTCCTATCGAACAAGGGCGAGAGCGAGGCCGACCGTTATGCGTTGATGGCCCAGGTCGAACGCTTGTCGGCGGAGGCCGAAGGACGACCATTGCAGTTATCCAGCGAAGTGACCGGCAAGGCGCCACAAGTGGCCGAGGACGAGCGTGCGCTCCATGAGCAGCGCCAGCGTCGCCTGGCCAGCGAGCAACGGACCTTGACCGAACAATTGCGGCAGAAAACCCAGGAACTGGCGGAGTTTCGCTCCAAGCAAGGCCAATTCAGCTCGGCACTGGCGTTGCTGCAGGAAGAGATGAACATGTCGGCGCCGCTGGTGCGTACCGGGGCGGTGTCGCCGGTGGAGATTCTGCGGCTCAAGCGCAGCGCGGTGGAAATCCGCGGCTCGCTCAACGCCACCACCCTGGCGATCCCTCGGGCCGAGTCGGCCATCAATGAGATCAAGAGCAAGATCGACGAATCGGAACAGACCTTCCGCTCCGACGCGGCCAAGGAACTCAACGAGAAACGCACGGAACTGTCGAAAATCACCGCCTCCAGCATCGCCATCGATGACCGCGTGACCCGCACCACCGTAGTCTCGCCGGTGCATGGGGTAATCAAGCAAATGAAGGTCAACACCATCGGCGGCGTGGTCCAGCCGGGCAGCGACATGATCGAAGTCGTGCCCTTGGAAGACAACCTGCTGATCGAAGCCAAGGTCCGCCCACAGGACGTCGCCTTCCTGCACCCAGGCCAGAAAGCCATGGTCAAGTTCAGCGCCTACGACTACACGATCTATGGTGGGCTGAGCGCCAAGCTCGAGCTGATCGGCGCCGACACCATCACCGACGACAAGGGCAACAGTTTCTATTTGATCCAGGTGCGCACCGATAAGAACCACTTGGGTGGGGATGCGAAACCGTTGCTGATCATTCCGGGGATGGTGGCGACAGTGGACATCATCACCGGGGAGAAAAGTGTGTTGGACTACCTGCTCAAGCCGGTGTTGAAGGCGCGGACCGAGGCGATGCGCGAGCGGTAATCCGAATCTACGCCGATCTCGTGGCGAGGGAGCTTGCTCCCGCTGGGCTGCGCAGCAGCCCCAAGACCATTCACCTCGTTGTGTCAGGCAGACCGCGCCAGCAGGTTTTACGACGGCTGCGCCCGAGGCGTCGGACCGGCCGAGCGGGAGCAAGCTCCCTCGCCACAGGGGTCTCTATACCCCTCCATGGTTCTTCTGGTAAGTCTCCTCCCCCATCGCCGCAATCTGCCCCTCGATCAACGCCTCGAACGGCCGCAACAACGGCTCGAAACTCACCGGTGTCTCAAGCGTCTGCAACGCCTGGGCGATCGCCTCCACCGTCGACAACGCCCCTGGCCCTGGCGCCTTGCGCAAACGATAGCGGGACACGCCGCCGTCGGCCAAGGTCACCCTTGGCAGTGCCGCCAGCAGCGGGTTGAGGTGCAGTAACTTGCGGGCCTTGCGCCAGGTGCCGTCAGGAGCGACCAACAGCAGCGGCTCATCGCAGGGGGTGTAGGCTTGCAGCGGCTGCGCATCGTCGGCGGGAAACAACAACCGCGCCCGGTAACCCGGTTGATCGAGCAGCCGTGACAGATCCTCGAACACCTCGCCCACGATCAATTCGGCATTGTTGAGCCCCAACGCCGCCAGCCGTGCGGTGTTCAAGGCATGGTTCACCTCGCTGGGATGCTGTAACAGCAACACGCGGGTGCGGCTGTCGAGGCTGGGGATCAAAGGGCACAGGCAATGGCTTTGCGGCCTGAGGCAACGTGGGCAGTGGATTCTGGACATGGTCAGGCCTGGTTCAGTTGAGCTTTGAGCAGATCACGGAAGGTCTGGATCAGCGGCTCGCGGCTGCGGCCACGGCGCACGATCATAGAGAACGGCGCCTGATAACCAAACGTCGCCGGCAGCAGCACGCGTAAATCGCCCTTGTCGACCCAGGCCTGAGCGTAATGTTCGGGCAGATAACCGATGTAGGCGCCCGACAGTACCAGGATCAACTGTGCCTCCATGCTTTCCACTGTCGCCGCGCTGTGCTTGAAGCCATGGCGGGCCAGCTCGGCCTGGCTCCAGTAACCGCGTCCGACCATGCGCTGCTGGGTGATGAGTTGCTCCGGGATACGTCGTTCACCGAACAACGGGTGGCGACTGCTGCAATACAACCAGTGCTGCTCGCGGTACAGCGGCATGTAGACCAGCCCACTCATGCGCGTGGAAAACGCGCCGATGGCCAGGTCCAGGCGGTTGTCCTGGACGCCGAGTTGCAATTCGTAAGGGCTCAGGACCGACAGGTGCAGATGCACCGCCGGGTGTTCCTGACTGTACGCGCCGATGGCTTCGGCGAACGGCAAGGCTTTGTCGCTCACCGTGGAATCGATCACCCCCAGGTTCAGGGTGCCGCGCAACTCGCCCTTGAGGGCCGCAGCATATTGCTCGAAGCCTTCGAGTTCGCCGAGCAGGCGCAAGGTTTCCTGATGGAACAACTCGCCCTTGCTGGTCAGGCTGAACCCACCCCGCCCGCGATGACAGAGCACCAGGCCCAGGGCCGATTCGAGTTGGCTCATGTAGGTACTGATGGCGGATGTGGAGAGGTTGAGCTCGTGCTGCGCGTTGGCAAACCCCTGGTGCCGGACCACGCTGACGAAGATGCGCAGCAGTTTCAGGTCGGGTAGAGCGTTGGCCATGGGGGTCTCCGAATTACTCAGGGCTTAGTAGCGCTCTTGTGGCGAGGGAGCTTGCTCCCGCTCGATGGCGCAGCCGTCGCAAAACCTGCCCACGCGATCTACCTGATACACCGAGGTGAATGGTTTTGGGGCTGCTTCGCAGCCCAGCGGGAGCAAGCTCCCTCGCCACAGGGGGCATCATGTCCGCTACAACTGCGCCGGATCGGAGTCTATCGCCCCGCCCGCCATTAGTTTAGAAAAATCTGAACTAAGTATTTGCCGCCAGCGATTCTTCACGGCACAGGCTTTTCGCAGAATCGGCCCCTGATAAATAAAACAAACGATGAGGCCCTACCCGTGGACAAGATTCTTCACCAACCACTGGGCGGCAACGAAATGCCGCGCTTCGGCGGCATCGCCACCATGATGCGACTTCCCCACGTGCCCACCGCCGCCGGCCTGGACGCTGCCTTTGTCGGCGTGCCGCTGGACATCGGCACGTCCCTGCGCGCCGGCACCCGTTTCGGGCCGCGCGAAATCCGCGCCGAATCCGTGATGATCCGCCCCTACAACATGGCCACTGGTGCCGCGCCGTTCGACTCCTTGTCGGTGGCGGACATTGGCGACGTGGCGATCAATACCTTCAACCTGCTCGATGCCGTGCGAATCATTGAGGAGTCGTACCACAAGATCCTCGAACACAACGTCATCCCGCTGACCCTGGGCGGTGACCACACCATCACCCTGCCGATCCTGCGGGCCATCCACAAGAAACACGGCAAGGTCGGCCTCGTACACATCGACGCCCACGCCGACGTGAACGACCACATGTTCGGCGAGAAAATCGCCCACGGCACCACCTTCCGCCGCGCCGTGGAAGAAGGGCTGCTCGATTGCGACCGCGTGGTGCAAATCGGGCTTCGCGCCCAGGGCTATACCGCCGAGGATTTCAACTGGAGTCGCAACCAGGGCTTTCGCGTGGTCCAGGCCGAAGAGTGCTGGCACAAATCCCTGGCACCGCTGATGGCCGAAGTGCGCGAGAAAGTCGGCGGCGGACCGGTGTACCTGAGCTTCGACATCGACGGCATCGACCCGGCCTGGGCGCCAGGCACCGGCACCCCGGAAATCGGCGGCCTGACCACCATCCAGGCAATCGAAATCGTCCGCGGCTGCCAGGGCCTCGACCTGGTCGGTTGCGATCTGGTAGAAGTTTCGCCGCCGTACGACACCACCGGCAACACCTCGCTGCTGGGCGCCAACCTGCTGTACGAGATGCTCTGCGTACTGCCCGGCGTGGTTCATCGCTGAGGCGCGGCCATGAACGATCGAGATCAAGTCCTCGAAGCCGCCGCCGATCTGGTGTCGGCCTTCGCCCGCAACGATCGCGAGGCTTACTTCGGTGCGTTCAGCACCGATGCGAGCTTCGTGTTCCACACCCTCGAACAGCCGCTGCTGTCGCGCGATGCCTACCAGGCGTTGTGGGATCGCTGGCGGTCCGAGGATGGCTTCGAGGTGCTGAGCTGCACCTCGAGCAACGCCTTCGTCAGCCTGCAAGGGAACGTGGCGATTTTCATCCATGACGTGGCCACCGAGCTGCGCATGCAAGGGGAGCTTCACTTTAGCCAGGAGCGCGAAACCATCGTGTTTCGCCAAGAACAACAAGGCCTATGGCTGGCCTGTCATGAACATTTGTCCGCAATGCCGGAAGGGCTGCCACCCCCTTAGCCAAGCAGGCGACGTTCACGCACGATGAACGCGCCTTGATGATCGGAGCAGATCATGAATAACAATAACGATAAAAGCCTTACGCAGATTGAAACCAACGGGGTCGAGCAGATCCCGGACCATGAACGAACCGCCGGCCCGGGTGATCTGTTTCGACTGATCTTCGGCGGCGCCAATACCTTTGCCACCGCCGTGCTCGGCAGTTTCCCGGTGTTGTTCGGCCTTTCGTTCCAGGCCGGGGTCTGGGCGATCGTGCTGGGGGTGTTGGTCGGTTCGATCATCCTTGCGCCGATGGGCCTGTTCGGCCCGCTCAACGGCACCAACAACGCGGTTTCGTCCGGCGCGCATTTCGGTGTTCACGGCCGGATCGTCGGCTCGTTCCTGTCGCTGCTGACCGCTATCGCGTTCTTCTCCCTGTCGGTATGGAGTTCGGGGGACGCGCTGATCGGCGGCGCCAAGCGGCTGGTCGGTGTGCCGGAAACCGACTTGAGTCTGGGCCTGGCCTACGGCCTGTTCGCCCTGCTGGTGCTGACGGTGTGCATCTACGGCTTCCGCTTCATGCTGTGGGTCAATCGCATCGCCGTGTGGGCCGCGAGCCTGTTGTTCCTGCTGGGCATCTTCGCCTTCGCGCCGAGTTTCGACAGCCAGTTCGCCGGCACGGTCGCCCTCGGCCAAACAGGCTTCTATGCCGCCTTCATCGGCGCGGCACTGGTGGCCATGAGCAACCCGATTTCTTTCGGTGCCTTCCTGGGTGACTGGTCGCGCTACATTCCGCGAAATACCCCCAAGCGACACATCATGCTGGCGGTGATTGCCGCTCAGTTGGCAACGCTGATCCCGTTCCTGTTCGGCCTCGCCACCGCCACCATCGTGGCGACCAAGGCGCCGGACTACATCGCGGCAAACAACTACGTGGGCGGGCTGCTGGCGGTTTCGCCGGGATGGTTCTTCCTGCCGGTGTGCCTGATAGCGGTGATCGGTGGCATGTCCACCGGCACCACGTCGCTGTATGGCACGGGATTGGACATGTCCAGCGTATTCCCACGGGTGCTGTCGCGGGTCAAGGCGACGCTGTTGATCGGCGTCATGTCGATTGCCTTCATCTTCATCGGCCGCTTCGCGGCAAACCTTGTGCAGAGCGTCTCGACCTTCGCCGTGCTGATCATCACCTGCACCACGCCGTGGATGGTGATCATGATCATCGGGCTGCTGGTGCGCCGCGGCTTCTACTGCCCGGATGACCTGCAAGTGTTCACCCGAGGCGAGACCGGCGGACGCTACTGGTTCAGCCACGGCTGGAACTGGCGCGGTCTGGGAGCGTGGATTCCCAGTGCATTGGTCGGGCTGTGCTTCGTCAACTTGCCGGGACAGTTCGTCGGGCCGCTGGGTGAATTGGCCGGCGGGATCGACATCAGCCTGCCGGTGACCCTGGGGCTGGCCTCGGTGGTGTACCTCGCGTTGCTGGGGCTGTTTCCGGAACCGGCGGCGGTGTATGGGCCGCAGGATCCGCGGAGCATAGCGCCGCTCACGAAACCAGCGCTCCGGCAGGCCGCCTGACTGACAAATTCCGTGGCGAGGGAGCTTGCTCCCGCTGGGCTGCGCAGCAGCCCCGGTTTTCTGAACTGAAAAGCGACGACGGCTGCGCCGTCGAGCGGGAGCAAGCTCCCTCGCCACCAACGCTCGTTCGCCAGGGACGGCAGCACTTCATCCCGTACATAAAAAATAAAATCGGAGACACGCCATCATGGCCTTGGATTTAATCGTCGTTCTCATCTACGCCACCGGCATGATCGCCCTCGGCTGGTACGGCATGCGCCGCGCCAAGACCCGTGACGACTACCTCGTCGCCGGACGCAACCTCGGCCCGGGCTTCTACCTGGGCACCATGGCCGCCACCGTGCTCGGCGGCGCATCGACCATCGGCACCGTGCGCTTGGGCTATGTCCATGGCATTTCCGGATTCTGGCTGTGCGGCGCCATCGGCCTGGGCATCGTCGGGCTGAGCCTGTTTCTCGCCAAGCCGTTGCTCAAGCTCAAGATCTATACCGTGACCCAAGTGCTAGAGCGCCGTTACAACCCGGCCGCACGCCATGCCAGCGCATTGATCATGCTGGTCTACGCGCTGATGATCGGCGCCACCTCGACCATCGCCATCGGCACGGTCATGCAGGTGCTGTTCGGCCTGCCCTTCTGGGTTTCGATCCTGGTGGGCGGCGGCGTGGTGGTGCTGTATTCAACCATTGGCGGGATGTGGTCGCTGACCCTGACCGACATCGTGCAATTCCTGATCATGACCATCGGCCTGGTGTTCCTGCTGATGCCCCTGTCCATCAGTGACGCGGGTGGCTGGGACGCGATGGTGGTGGCCTTGCCGGCGCGCTATTTCGATTTCACGGCCATTGGCTGGGACACCATCATCACGTACTTCCTGATCTACTTCTTTGGCATCTTCATCGGCCAGGACATCTGGCAGCGGGTGTTCACCGCCCGCAGCGAAGGCGTGGCAAAAGTCGCCGGCACCGCCGCCGGCCTGTATTGCGTGCTCTACGGCCTGGCCGGTGCGCTGATCGGCATGGCCGCCAAGGTGCTGCTGCCGGACCTGGAAAACGTCAACAACGCCTTCGCCAGCGTGGTGCAACACAGCTTGCCCAACGGGATACGCGGTCTGGTGATCGCCGCGGCCCTCGCGGCGCTGATGTCCACTGCGGCGGCGGGTCTGTTGGCGGCCTCCACCACCGTGGTCCAGGACCTGCTGCCGCGTCTGCGCCAGGGTCGTGAAAGCGGCAACGGCGACGTCCATGAAAACCGCATCGCAACCCTGCTACTGGGCGCCGTGGTCCTGGCGATCGCCCTGGTGGTGAGCGACGTGATCAGCGCCCTGACCCTGGCCTACAACCTGCTGGTGGGCGGCATGCTGGTCCCGCTGATCGGCGCCATTTACTGGAAACGCGCTACCACGGCCGGCGCGATTACCAGCATGTCGCTGGGCTTCGTGACCGCGCTGTTCTTCATGGTCAAGGATGGCCTGGACGCGAATACGCCGATCTATTACAGCCTGAGCGTGGCATTGGTGAGTTTCGTGGTGGTCAGCCTGCTTTCGCCACGGTCGAATGTGGTGCCAAAGGCGGCTTGATCGTCAACTCTCGGCAAGAAGAGATTCCTGTGGGAGCGAGCTTGCTCGCGATGACGGCGGTACATTCAACATGGATGCATGCCGGTCACCGCTATCGCGAGCAAGCTCCCGCCCACAGGTTCTGTCTTTCAGAAATAAAAAGATCGCAGCTGCGGGCCATCTCGACTGAAATGGTCCGCAGCTGCGATCTCTCCAAATTCGGCGGTGTTTACCGGCGGCGCGGCTGGCGGCGGCGTTGCTCATCGTCAGTGCGGATCGGTATCGGCTGCATGGGCGGCTCGATCAGGCCGAGCGCGACACCCAAGTCGTGAAGCCAGTTCTGGATTTTCTCTTTCATCGTGGTGCCCCCTCAGGTGGTGCGAGCGGCAGATTTCTGTGGCCCCTTCGCACTGATAATAGTCCGAAGTCCTACGCAATGCTCGTTACAGATTGCAATGATCTGTTACTGAATTGATCCGAATCCCAGGCTGTGAGTTCAAGCCGATTGCGCCGTCATCATTGGCGCCCGCGGCCACGCTTGTTGTTGCATCTCAATCCAGGCGTTCAGGTTGGCTCCGACCATGCCTTTACGCCACATCAACCACGTTGTCGCATTCGCAAATGGCTCGGCCAGTGGATGGACCATCACACGCTCGCGCCCCGGCAGGCTGGCGAGCATCGACTCGGACATCAGCGCCACCCCGGACCCGGCGATGACACACGCCAGCATCCCCTGGTACGACTCGATCTCCATCGCCCGCCCCATGGTTGCATGATCATGGGCAAACCAGGCCTCCAGGCGCATCCGGTACGAACAGCCCCGGCGAAAGGTGAACACTGCGCGGCCTTGCACGTCCAGCGCACCGCGTACCGGTGCGTGGTCAGCCTCGGTGATCAGCACCAGCCGCTCGTCGCACAACGGCACGCCATCGAGCCCCGCCAGTTCCAGCGGGCCGTCCACCAGCGCCGCGTCGAGGCGATTGGTGAGCAGGCCTTCAAGCAATTCGCCACTTGGCCCCGATTGCACTTGCAGGTTCACCGCCGGGTAGGCCCGGTGATAAGCCGCCAGCAAGTCAGGCAAATGCGTCGCTGCCGTGCTGTACATGGTGCCGAGCAGGAAATCCCCGGCCGGCTGACCGCCCTGCACCGCCGCGTGGGCTTCGTCATGCAGGGCAAACAGCTTGGTCGCATAGTCCAACAGGACTTTTCCCGCAGGCGACAATTGCAAACGCTGACGCTCTCTTAGGAAAAGATCCACGCCCAACTGCTCTTCGAGCTGTTTGAGCCGCGTCGACAAGTTCGACGGCACCCGATGCAAGCGCTCGGCAGCCCGGGTGATCGAACCTTCCTCGGCCACGGCCTGGAAAATCCTAAGTTGGCTGAACTCCATGACCTTCTCCAAAAAAGAACAAGTTACTCACTATTATTCATTTTTAATGAAAGTCAATCAGTCCTAGCCTGACGGTCATTCGCCTCAGCGCTGGAGTACGACCATGTCGCCCTTGATTCGCCTGCTCGCCAGTTTCATAGCCCTGATGATGGCCATGGGCATCGGCCGCTTCGCCCTTACACCGCAGTTACCTCATTTGATCGGCGAAGGCCAGGTGGACTTGACCGCCGCCGGTCTGATCGCCGCCGCCAACTACCTGGGTTATTTCCTCGGGGCGCTGGACGCCATGTTTGCTCGTCGCGCCGAACAGGTACAGCGGCGTTTATTGGGCGGCCTGTGGTTGTGCGTGCTGCTGACGCTGGCGTCGTTCTGGGCCTGGGGCTTCTGGCCGCACTTGGCGCTGCGCTTCGGCACAGGCGTGGCGAGCGCTTGGGTGATGGTGATGATCACCGCCCTCAGCCAACCCTTGGCTGCGGCGGCAGGACGGCCACGCCTTGGTGCACTGGTATTCGCCGGACCGGGGCTGGGGATTTTTCTCACAGGCTTGTTGGCCCTTGGCTCGAACCTGCTGGGCCAGACCTCCGACGTGTTGTGGCTGGTATATGCCGGCGCGGCACTGTTGATGTTGCTGGTGATCCTGCCGGCCCTGCCGAAACCCACGTCGGCAGCCGCCCCAGCAGCATCCGTCGTTGCATCCAGCAATCGCGGCATCGCCCGGCTTTGCGTGGTCTACGCCTTGTATGGCGTGGGCTACATCATACCGGCGACGTTCCTGTCGCAGATGGCTTCGGCGCAGTTCCACGGGCAATGGCAGGCGGATCTGTTCTGGCCTTGTTTCGGCCTGGCGGCCGCCACGGGCGTGCTGTTGGTGAGTCTGCGGCGGCCGAACCCGGACACCACTGCCCGGTGGTTGATGGCCACTTTATGGCTGCAAGCCGCGGGCGTGTTTGCCTGCATGCTGGGCAGTGGCACAGGCCTGGCGCTGGGCGTGATCCTGTGTGGCGCCCCGTTTCTGGCCTGCATGCAATTGATGGTGATGCGCGCCCGGGAACTGGCGCCCCATGCCACCCAGCGCAACATCGGTTTGTTGACCGCATGCTTCGCCGTCGGCCAACTCAGCGGCCCCCTGTTGGCGGCACTGAGCAGTCACTTCAGCGGCGGCTTGCAACCGGCATTGATCGTTGCCGGCAGCGGCCTGGTGCTGGCGGGCGGCCTGTTGCTGCGGCCCACCAATGCGAGCGCGGTGAAACCTTGCGCCCAGACCGCCCTGCGCTGATCAAGCCGGGCCGACCGGGTTTAACGACGGGTTCAGGTGTAGGAAGGGTTGGCGTCGGGCCAAGGCGAAATACAACACGCCTCCAAGGAAGCAACCGGTGAACCAGGCAAAGTTGGCCATTGGCTGGAGGAGCGGCGTGAAAGTGATCGCCACGCCCATCAGCGTCGCCGGGATCAACGCTTTGACTGCTGTCCAGTTAATGCCCCCGCTGTAGTAATAGCGCCCGGTCGGGCCATCATTGAATAGCGAATCAACGTCGATCTGCTGCTTCTTGATCAGGTAGTAATCCACCAGCAGGATCCCGAAAAGCGGGCCAATAAACGCCGCTAGCACGTCCAGGGTGTAGTGGATCACTTCAGGGTTATTGAACAGGTTCCAAGGCGTGATGAAAATCGAGGCCACTGCCGCGATCATGCCGCCGGCGCGCCAGCTGATCTTGCTCGGCGCGACGTTGGCGAAATCAAAAGCCGGGGACACGAAGTTGGCGACGATGTTGATGCCAATGGTTGCGGTGACGAACGCAAAGGCTCCCAGCAAGACGGCCACGTCGTTGTCGATGCGTGCCACGGTGGCGATCGGGTCGTGGAGCATCTCGCCGAACACTGGCAACGTCCCGGAAACGATCACCACGGTGACCAGGGAGAACGCCAGGAAATTCACCGGTAGCCCCCAGAAATTGCCGCGACGTACGTCGGACATGCTCCGGCAGTACCGGCTGAAATCACCGAAATTCAAGGTAGGGCCGGAAAAGTACGACACAACCAGGGCCGTTGCCACGATCACTTGGCCGAATGCCTGCCAGCCGGACAGCGATTTTTCCGCCAAGGTAAAACTGATGTTGCTCCAGCCGGCCTTCCAGACGATCCAGCCGGCCAGCAGGAACATCACGGCATACACCACCGGCCCGGCCCAGTCGATGAAGCGACGGATCGACTCCATGCCCGTCCAGAACACCAGCGCCTGAACAAACCACAGCCCAAGGAAACCGAACCATCCCAGGTAGGACAACCCTGCAAAATGTGGCGTCGCGTAGACTTCCATCGAAGGAAAAAACCGCAGGACCACGATGATCAGAGCGCTGGACGCCAGGTACGTCTGGATCCCATACCAAGCCACGGCGATCAGCCCACGAATGACCGCCGGGATATTCGCCCCGAACACGCCGAACGCCAGCCTGCAAATGACCGGATAAGGCACCGCCGCCTGTTGGCTCGGTTTGGCGACCAGGTTGGCAATCAACTGCACGATACAAATCCCGCCGAGCAAGGCAATCAGCACCTGCCAACTCGCCAGGCCCAAGGCGAACAGGCTGGCAGCAAACACATAACCGCCGACGCTGTGCACATCACTCATCCAGAACGCGAAGATGTTGTACCAATTCCATTTCTGCGGCAGCGGGCCCAGGTCTTCGTTATAGAGGCGGGGGCTGTAGCCGTTGGGCAATTGCTCGGACATTGCGGGGCTCCTTGGGGTGCCGCCGTGCTCCCGCGTTTGATTGTCCACCATACTGCGCACGGGAGCCGGCGTGGTTTGTATACGGGTTCCTACGCAGAATGCGTGCCATGGATGGTGGATACGAGACAAACCGCGCTTTTCAGCGCAGGTAAAAACCGAACGAACACAACAGAACGCCCACGAACGGGGCGCGGGTGCATGGTTAAGGTGCAAGGATTTTTGTATACAGCGAAGATTTGTGGCGAGGGGATTTATCCCCGCTGGGCTGCGGAGCAGCCCCAAGAATAACCACTCAATCTGGCAGGTACACCGAGGCGTTCGAATCAGGGCTGCTTCGCAGCCCAGCGGGGATAAATCCCCTCGCCACAGGATGACCTAGCCAACGGTGGTTTGCTCGGCCTAACGATCAAGTCAACTCAATACGATCAGCATGAATGATAATCTGGCCATTCTTGTACAGCGCACCAATGGCTTTCTTGAAGTTGCCCTTGCTGACGCCAAACAGACTGGTGATCAGCGCAGGATCGCTCTTGTCGCTCACCGCGAGCGTGCCGTTGTTCTCACGCAACTTGGCAAGAATCTTGGCGTTGAGGCTGGTCGCCGCTTCCTGGCCCACCGGCTGCAAGCTCAGGCTGATCTTGCCGTCCGGACGGACTTCCTTGATAAAGCCCTTTTCCTGTTTGCCGGCGCGCATGAACTTGAAGATTTCGTTCTTGTGGATCAAGCCCCAGTGCTTGTTATTGATGATTGCCTTGAAGCCCATGTCGGTGGCTTCGGCGACCAGCAAATCCACTTCCTGACCAGGCGTGTAGTTGGCCAGGGTCTTGTCCAGATAACGATCCAGGCGTGCCGTCGCGGTGATGCGGCGGGTGTGCTTGTCCAGATAGACGTGGACCACGCAGTACTCGCCGGCGGTCAGCTGGCGTTTCTCTTCGGAATACGGCAACAGCAAATCCTTGGGCAGGCCCCAGTCCAGGAACACGCCGATGCTGTTGACTTCAACCACTTTCAGACTGGCGAATTCGCCCACCTGGACTTTTGGTTTTTCTGTCGTAGCGATCAGTTTGTCGTCGCTGTCCAGATAAATGAAAACATTGAGCCAGTCTTCATCTTCGCTGGGAATATCCTTGGGGATATAACGGTTGGGCAGCAGGATTTCACCGTCCGCGCCGCCGTCCAGATATAAACCGAAGTTAGTATGTTTAACCACTTGCAAACTGTTGTAGCGCCCGACTAAAGCCATTTCCAAATACCCTCGTTACGTGGGCGGCATTCTACCCGGTTTTGGCGTGCGATTCGTCGCCGCCAGCATCGATCGGCGTGCGCCCCTTGATTTTTCTGGCTTTTTGGCCCGCAGGCGGCCATTCGTCAGAAGACACTGGGTTTGAATCGCCCCGCTTACGTTTTAATTTTCAAGACAGGTTGTTATTTAAAACAGTGGCTTAGGTCAATACACAGGCATGAGTCGGTCGATATTCCAGCCCTGCTGCAAATAATTCAGGGGGATATTTGCCAAGCAATTGTCAAGTATTTCCTGTACGATGCCTGGCCCAATTAATTATCCATAGGTTAATGGCCGTCATGCGCGTAAAAGCATCCAACAGCAAAGCAAAGCCAGCTCCAGCCGTTGAAACCAGCGAGTCGATCAACGACCAGATCGCTGCGTTCCTCAAGTCCGGCGGTGAAATCCAGCAGATTGCCAAAGGTGTCAGCGGCCAGACATTCGGCCCGTCCAAGCAGATCAGCCTGGGCAAGAAGTAATCCCCGCGTCACCTGGTCCCAAAGCGCTTTGAATCTCGAAGCGCTTGGACTGGAACCCCTCTCTCAGCCCCCTTCCCCGCAAAAATCGACGAACGGCCATCTCGGTCGAGCATTCGCCGGTATGCTTGCACCTCTCTAGCTCAAGCGTTTCAGCTTGGTTACGGTTCCCTGCTCCTCGCTATTCATGGAGTGAAGCATTTGCGCATTACTGTTGTCCTGCTGGCGTTCAGTCTGCTCCCTTGTCCTGCTTCTTATGGGCAGGTGTTTCAGCGCGAGCTCGGTGACTTCGACCTTAAACTCGGCACCACACCCAGCCGCAGCATGGCACAGGGCCTCGTCACGCCGTCGAGCACCGGCTCGTTCCATGGCGGCCTGGACCTGAGCCATGACAGCGGCTGGTACGTCGGACAATGGTCACCCAGCGCCGGCTTCTCCGCTGACCTGGAAGTCGATTCCTACATGGGTTTCAAACAGCCCTTCGACCAGACCTTGGGTTACGAAGTCGGCCTGATCCATTACAGCTACCCCACCGTCGATACCGTCGACAGCCAGGAATTCTATGGCGGCCTGACCATTCTAGGTAGCCGCTTCGGTGCTGCCTTGAGCAACGACCCGGACAAACAGAACAGCACCCTGTTCGCCGACCTCGGTGGCAACGTGCCCTTCGGCATCGGCATCAGCGCCAAGTACACCACCCACCAACTCAATACCCCGGTCTCGGTGGAGAATGGTTACGTGGGCAGTTTCAGCGACTGGTCGTTGAAAATATCCCGTCCCTGGAAAGGTATCGACCTGGACCTGATCTACAGCGACTCAAGCCTCAGCGGCAGCAGTTGCTCGGCCTATTCCGGGCACAACAGCGAATGCGACAGCCTGCTGACCCTGAAGATGGCCCATCCTTTTTACTAAGCGTTACTTATTCGTTCGGCTGAACTGCCGCGCGCCTGCCATGCTCAAACAAATCACCTCCGCCTTCGCAAGGACCCGCTCATGTCGCGCTGGTTAACACGCACCGCCATGTTCATCGCCCTGCTGCTGACACTCACCGCTTGCAGCCGTGTCGGCCTGGCCTACCGCAACCTCGACCTGATCATTCCCTGGACCCTCAACGATTACCTGGAGATCAACGGCGAGCAAAAGGACTGGTTCGACGATCGCCTCAAGGAACACCTGAGCTGGCACTGCACCACGCAACTGCCGGGCTATCTCGATTGGCTGGACCGCCTGAAGACCATGGTGCAAACCAACGCGGTAACCGACGAAGCCCTGCAGCAACGCACCCGCGAGGCGAAGGCGGCCATCGCCGAAACCGCCCGGGCAATCACCCCGTCGGCCATCGAACTGCTGCAAGGCCTGAGCGACGAACAAGTCGCCGACATGGACGCCGCGTTCGTCAAGGACCAACAAAAGCGTCAGCGCGAATACCTCAAGCCGACGTTGCAGCAGCAGATCCAGGAACGTGCCGAGCGCATGGAGAAACGGCTCAACGACTGGATCGGCCCGCTCAACGACGCCCAGCGCCAGCGTGTGATGGCTTGGTCTACCGCTCTTGGCGATCAAAACCAGCAATGGATCGCCAACCGCGCCCACTGGCAAAACCAGTTCAGCGAGGCCGTCGCCCAACGCCACAGCCCCGACTTCCCGAAACGCATCGAGCAACTGCTGGTAAACCGCGAGAGCCTGTGGACGCCCGCTTATCGCGAGGCCTACAACAAAACCGAAGCCCAGGCCCGCAGCCTGTTGGTGGACCTGATGGCCGACAGCACCCCGGCGCAGCGTGAACGGCTATTGCAGAAAATCGACGGCGTAAAGAAGGATTTCAGTGATCTGAAATGCTTGAAGGCAGCACGCTCGTAAAACCACTGTGATCCATGTGGAAGATCCAATGTGGGAGCGAGCTTGCTCGCGATAGCGGCCTGACATTCAACAGGTGTTTTGCCTGTTTAATCGCCATCGCGAGCAAGCTCGCTCCCACACGGTTCAGTGCCAGCCTTTCAGGCAATCTGCGCCTTCGAAGCCAAATCATCAAAGGTAAACTCATCCAGCGCATCTTCCTGTTCATCCAGCACCTGACGCGGATGATCATTGCCCGGAATACTGCTGTCGATCAGGCTCAACAACCGCGAGCCGCGAGGCGTCAGCACGAAGTTTTCGCCATTACCGCCCTCTTCCTCCGGCCGAGGCTCGATATACCCACGCTCCAGCAGTAATTTTTCGTACTCTCCGGCGACCGCTTTCAGATGATCAAGGTTCTCGATTTCCTCGCCCTGAGCCGCCTTTTCCGCCGCGTGCTGCTCCGCGTAGGGCCGAGGGGTAAAACTGTGGCCGGCGCCGTTCTGCACTTCGTGCAGCAACCGTTCGATCAAGTCCCAGTTATAAGTCGTCATCCTGGTCCATCCTCTAATGCTTAAAGAGTGAGATGCCTACTTAAAGTGTGACCGAGGCGGTTCAGCGCCGTTCAGCTTGGTTTTCCAACGGATCCACCAGCCAACCGACCAACGGTGTGTCGAAACCGTGGCCGCCCAAACGACTAGGCATTGCAAACGTCGATAATTGAATCCCTGAGGAGAAGCCCCATGAACATCGAGCACCCTCCGGTCGTCTCGCGGGAAGCCTGGCTCGCCGCCCGCCGCGAACACTTGGCCCACGAAAAAGCCTTCACCCGTGAACGAGACAAACTCAGCGCCGAACGCCGCGCCCTGCCCTGGGTAAAAATCGACAAACCCTACCGCTTCCAAGGCCCCCACGGCGAATTGAGCCTCGCCGACCTGTTCGGCGGCCGCAGCCAACTGATCATCTACCACTTCATGTTCGGCCCCGGCTGGACCGAAGGCTGCCAAGGCTGCTCGTTCCTGTCCGACCACATCGACGGCGCCAACCAACACCTGGCCCACCACGACGTCGCCGTCGTAGCCGTCTCCCGCGCGCCCTTCACCGAATTCCAACCCTTCAAACGCCGCATGGGCTGGGCCTTCGATTGGGTCTCGTCGCAAGGCTGCGACTTCAACTACGACTTCGGCGTCAGCTTCAAAACCGAAGACACCGCCGCCGGAACAGCCACCTACAACTACGAAAAAACCGACACCACCGAAGGCGAACTCCCCGGCCTGAGTGTCTTCTATCGCAACGAAGCCGGCGACATCTTCCACACCTACTCCACCTACGCCCGCGGCCTCGACATCCTCGTCGGCACCTACAACTACCTCGACCTCACGCCCAAGGGCCGCAATGAAGACGAGATCATGGATTGGGTGCGGCATCATGATAAGTACGAAGAGGCCAGGCCCCAGGGTTGCTGCCACAGCTGATACGTCAGCCCGCCCAGTCGAGCGACGTGGCGAGGGAGCTTGCTCCCGCTCGACTGCGCAGCGGTCGCCTTCTGTGTCCGCGGGCACCAACAGGATGGCTCAGGCGAAAGCGAGCTTCTTAACTACAACAAATCAATGTGCTGACGAGCCACCCAGAGATCGTAAGCATCCTGCATCGCCAGCCAACTCTCCGGCGAGCGGCCAAATACTACAGACAGCCGCATCGCCATTTCGGGCGACACGGGGCTAGTGCCCTTCAAGACACCGTTCAGTGCCGAGGGGGCTACATCGAGTTTTACTGCCAGCTCACGGCTGCTGATGCCGTTGGGCTCTAGATAAGTCTCAGTAATGAACACCCCGGGATGGGGAGGGTTGTGCATGTTAATCAGCTCGGCGCGGTGGAAGAAGTCCTCGTCTAGCGGAGGTATATCGCTGGTATCGATGTCCGAGTCGTTCATCTTGAGCAGGCGCTCCCAATCGGTTTTCGATGTTTCCGACATAACGTATGCCTTCTATTTAGTAGCTATCGGGTGGAGACATGCAGACCTCATCGCCTCGCCGTTCGGTGTAGCCCACCACGCCAACCACATACTGATCAGACCAATGGTTCGACGCGGCGCACCTTTGACCAAAGAGACTACTGTCGAAACCGTCCTTCTGAAATCAGACGCGTCCCGTATAGAAGTACGAAGGATCCCGCTCGAAGGTTGAAACTTCCTACAAACGGACAGATGACAAAACAGCTCGTAAATGGAAGAAACGAGGACTTATCCGCATCCCAACGGACGCTAAGAGGCCAAGCCCTGCGGCCACTGATGCGGATAAGCACAATCTAGCCGAGCACCGCCCCGTGGCGAGGGAGCTTGCTCCCGCTCGACTGCGCAGCAGTCGCTTGCTTTAAGCCGACAAATGCCAGGCCAAACGTCCTACATAAAGCTCAGAAAGCGGCGTCTTGTGGCTCCGGAGTGGACCAGCTTATAGCACCTCGTCGCCCAAAAAGGCGACCGGGTTTGGCGACCCGAATAAACAGAGAGACTCATCAACTTCCGAGGCTCTTGCTATGACTAGATTCATGCCCATCACTGGCGTCGACTGCACGCCCGCCACCCTGCTCATCGACACCGAAGCCCCACTCGACGTCCTCTTCGAAACCGCCGACTACCGCATCCGCACCGTGACCCAACTGCTGGAAAACATCGCGTTTCGTTCGGATATCAGCTCCGATACGGTTGTGCTTTCGGACTTTTGCAAAATGCTGACGATAGCGTTGCGTGATGGGTGTGACGTGCTGGATGTAATTGGGAGACGGTTGCGGGCGCAAGCTGCTGAGTGACGAAAACGGGCGACCTTTGGGTCGCCGTTTTCACATGTGCGGAAAGCTAAAGAAAACCAGGGACACAGATAACGTAGTCTGTCCCCGGTTCTGCTTAGCTCCATCTGTGCTCTCATTTAAGGTTTGTATTGTCTGGTCCTGAAACGGCTGTAAACCTATTTCAGGACTAGACATCCTTTTAAGGACAAGCCAACACTTAACGACCTACAAAATTAGACGGAATCGCTGCTTGCTTAAATAAATAAACCTTCTCAACAGGGCAATCGGGATAGATCCATTTGGCCCAGTTCTTAATCAGCCATTCCCTTGAAATCTCTCGGGTATCTGAAAAACGACTTTCAAGAGGTAGGCGCACCACCAAAAGCCCCGCCTTATTACCGGACGCAACGGCAATAGAATGCCCGTACTGGTCGTCCGGAATATCAACGACCATGAAATCTACGATCTCCTCATACGGCCATTTAGCAGGGAGTCGGAATATCTGCCCACGAGTTATCGCTGGAGCCAGACTATCGACTAATTTGATACCTTTCATTATTTAACCCTCAAATCATGCCCACCAGATGTGTCCTTTGAATTAGGAACAGCAACCAAATCAAAATAATATTCGCCAATGTGTTTTCCTGTTTTGCCGTGCACCTGCTCCAACCTGCCAGGAAAAACGGGGACGGAAAAACGGGGACAGACCCTGAGGGATCCCCGAATTTTCTTATAGAAAATCAAGAAGTTGGAACATTGAAGAGACCTGCATGAGTCGGCAACTTGGTTTGCACCACGCAAAAACAAGATCCCGAACCCATGCAGGCCATCCGATTTTTACACAGAGCGCTCGCTCAAGCACTTCCCTCTGTCCATTCCCGTCGTCTGACTACGTTGATGAGTTGTGTTAGTTCATTGCTGCAAGGCCGTCGTCTGACGCTGACAGGACTAGGGCGGTCGATGCCAGGCCGGGCTTACCCCAAACATGCCATCAAGCGAGTAGATCGATTGCTGGGTAATCAGCACCTCAGAGCAGAGCGCCCACTGTTCTACTGGGTGATGTTACGAGCGTTGCTGGGCTCGCTAAAACATCCATTGATTTTGGTCGACTGGTCTCGAATTGACGCCCCAGGAGACGCGTTCTTGTTGAGAGCAGCGATTCCGTTGGCCGGACGCTCATTTCCCATTTATGAAAGTGTGCATGAGCGTGAGAGTTGCCCGAGATACCAAAAACGATTGCTCAACACACTGGCTGAACTACTGCCTGACGGCTGTATTCCCATCTTGGTAACTGACGCGGGTTTTCGACGTCCATGGATGAAGGCGGTGGCAGCACAGGGCTGGTATTACGTAGCTCGCATACGAAATCGTGAGCTTTATCGCACTGGTGGCGCTGACTGGCAACCCGTGAAAAGCCTATATGCTCTGGCCACTTCATCACCCAGATTGTTGGGCCATGTCGAGATGACCCGTAGCGCTCCCCATTTCATCGACTTGTATTGTGTCCGGCACTCAGCCAAAGGACGAAAGCATCAACGCGTCACAGGCTCAATCGCCAAAAGCAAGCTCAGTCGACAGTCCGCCAGGCGTGAACGTGAACCTTGGTTGCTGGCGAGCAATCTGGAGCACAGTGAGTGGAATCCGGCGAAAATCGTCGCGATTTATAAAAGGCGCATGCAGATCGAAGAAGGCTTCCGGGATGTAAAAAGTGAGCACTTGGGGTTGGGGCTGAACCTGCATAGAAGTCATTGCCCTCGGCGCATTGAGGCGCTGCTGTTGATTGCGGCTCTGGCCAACTACCTCATCTTCCTGACAGGGCTACAGGCCCGTGAAAGCAAATTGGAACAGCGTTATCAAAGCAACAGCCTAAAAGATAGACGGGTGCTTTCGTTGTGGCGCTTGGGACTGGAGTATTGGCGTTGCTGTACGGACTTTGGCGGACGAGAGCATTTAGAAAAGCTCGAGCAGGCCCTGCGTGACGAGGTGCATTATCAGGCGCAGAGCCTGGCGTAGATTTGTGGGGATCCCTCAGGGTCTGTCCCCGGTTCTGCTGCTCACAAACATCAAAAATCGCTAATACTATTCACACCCTCACTGGAACCCACTGACAGCATGCAAATAATATTTAAAATTTCTGCGGGCAGCTCAGATCCCTTTTTACCACTTTTGGGTTTGGCGACCAACTTGTATTCTCCCCCACTAAAATCATGACTATACAGCCCCTTTTTCGCCATAGAAACAAACGACTGCAAGTATCTATTCCGTTGAGCTTCGGAGCTGAACACTGGTAGATTCTCTTCGACCACCTCAACCTCAAAGCATTCTTTTAACGAATCAAAATACTCATATATCAACTCATATTTAGAAAGGGACTCTTTTATTGACTGCGGAACGCCCCCCTTTCCTCCAGTCGCAAAATGCGCAAGAAACCCATCTTTATAAGAAGCAAACCAATCTAAGTCATTGACTTCCAAAAACTCATCATCCATTTCCATTATTCCGCTCCAAAGATATTTGTGCAATTCTCGCAACGTAGAACTACGTCTCCTGTTCGAGGGCGAATCGCAGGAGTAAATTTAATATCACTGAGCTTAAGGCTAGGATTGCTCAAAAGCAGTTCATTAGCAGCTCTAAACTCAGCACAACGACCCAGGGTGTTGCCACATGCTGTTTTAATACCCAAACCTCCGAGCTTGTCCGCGTACGCCTGCAGTTCAGGTGCAATCGTACTCGGAACAGCTCCACTAGAAGTAGTAACTATTTTCCCTGTTAATGGATCCACCGCACCGATAACAGTTGGCGGCTTATACTTACCAAACGTTCCAATGTACTTCTCTAGCTCTTGATTAGCATCGTCAAGGAGCTTAGCTACATCCTCTTTTGTTGTCCCAGCAATATTTTTTTCTGCATCAACCGCCCCCGCAAGATTACCCCCAGCCTTCGGTGTCAGTCCATTACTGGTCTCAAGGTAGAGCTTGCCGTCCGCTGCCAACACTTCCGTGTTACCAATGACCCGACGGTAGCCCTCTGGCAAACCACCCGTCACGCTGGCTCCCGAGAAACTGCCTTCACGATAGCCTGCAGGCAAAGCGGTTTTCTCTGCCGTTAGGGTCGCTCCCGTACGTATGGCCTTGGCTTCAGTAAACTTATCCAAAGCCGCCTGAACCCGAGGCGAGATCCCTGCTTCGCCAGTGCCAGCACCACGCGCGCCGCCTGAGGTAGGTATGACCAGCGCAGCCACGCTCGTTGCGTTTTCCCACTGATCAGTGACCTTCGCCAGGTTCGTCAGGTCGTTTAGTGAGGAAAAAAGGGGACAGATTTATTTTCCCATCGGCGTTTACCTCCCACGCGATCAACCAGGTCCGGATCGCCCCCCATCATCACAGGCTCAGAAAATAAATCTGTCCCCTTTTTTTTTCACCTTGTCCCGTCCTGAATAAGGTTTACACCTCTGATCTGCTTTTTCAGGAGGACGTAATGGAGTCAGTAAAAAGGCGTAGTCAGCGAGACTACACGCTGACCTTTAAATTGTCGGTCGTCGATCAGGTCGAAAAAGGCGAGCTGAGTTATAAAGAGGCTCAGGAGCGCTACGGGATTCAAGGCAAAACGACCGTTCTGACGTGGTTACGCAAGCACGGTCGGCAGGATTGGAGCCCAGGCGCATACATTGGCTCGCCGAGGATGGGGTCTATGCCCGACAAAAACCGACCATTAACGCCAGAGCAACGCATCAAAGAGCTTGAAGAGCAGTTGGCGCTGTCCAATCAGAAAGCGCAGTTTTTCGAGGCGGTCGTGGATGTCTTGAAAAATGACTACGGTCTCTCTGTCGTAAAAAAGCGTCCCGGCAAGTCCTCGCCCAAAAACGAATCCAAAACCTGAGCATCAGCAGGGCTTGCCAGTTCATGGGGATAAGCCGCCAGGCTTACTACAAACGCAATCGCGCCGATGCGGCGCGTCTCGCTCTGGATCAGAAAGTTGCCGATTTCGTTCAGCAAAAACGTCAGCGGCAGCCACGTTTGGGCGCCCGAAAGCTGCATTACTTGCTGCAGTGCCAACCTCAGCTTGAGCTGCAAGTGGGTCGAGATCGCCTGTTTTCGATTCTGCGTGAACGGCGTTTATTGGTAGCCCGCAAGCGGGCGTATCACAAGACAACCGACAGCCATCACCGCTTTCGGCGTCATCCAAACCTGCTCAAACCCGGCCCTAATCAAGTTATTCCCAGCGGCCCGGAACAAGTCTGGGTGGCTGACATCACCTATCTGCCCACTCAGGAAGGTGTGGCCTACTTGAGCCTTGTGACGGATGCTTTTTCACGAAAGATCGTGGGCTATCACGTCCATGAAAGCCTACACACCAAGTCGGTCGCGCAGGCGCTGCGCCGAGCGGTGAAATACCGTCGAACGGAGCAGCCGCTGGTGCATCACTCAGATAGAGGCAGCCAGTATTGCTCGGGAATGTATCAGGAGTTGCATGCGAAGCACGGCATCAGGTGCTCGATGACTGATGGCTATGACTGCTACCAAAACGCCTTGGCAGAGCGGGTCAACGGGATATTGAAGACAGAGCTTTTGCTCCAGCGGCCACAGGATTTAACGCAGGCGAAGAAGATGGTCAGTGAGTCGGTATCGATCTACAACCGCGAGCGTCCACACCTGTCTCTGAAATACAAAACGCCCGATGCGATGCATCGGGCGTTGGGGTGAAATAGGTGTAAACCTATTTCAGGACTAGACACCTCGCGAGAGGTGCGTGTTGTGTATTGAGATTTTGCTCCTGTTAAGGGGCGAAAAATCATGCTCAAAAAGGGCGTATTGGTTAGGTAGACCGAAGGTCGTCAGACTGGGGTGCAGAAAGACTACAGAACGGGTGCAACTTGAGTGCAGAGAGGGCGCAATCAGGGTGCAGCAGCAACTGAAAATACCGGCGCAAGAGTGCGCCGGATCACAGACAAAGCAAAATACCTGCTGATTAAGACTCTGGCAAAACCGAAAGTACTGCTTTAAAAATATAAGCTCCATCATCAACGGCTGATGATGCCTCATATATTGCTTCGGTCGCTGTCATAAGCGAATCCTCTCCGCCAGCTAAGGACAGCGCCGATACAGCGCGGGCCTGGCTAAACAACTGAAGTCCTTCTTCATTTAAGTTTTGCCCTTCATCCAGGCTGTCTTGCAAGTCAAAATACTTCTCATCTAACTGTGCAGCTAAAGCATCTAGCCCAGAAACCTGATCAGTCGTGAGTTTATTACCAGATCGTAGCTGCCTAAGAGATTCGACAACAATAGGCACCTCTACTGGACAGGCCTGAAAAGCAAGTTCACAAGCCACTTTTACAGCACTTCTTCGTTGCTCTTGACTGACTAACTTAAGCTTTTCTACAAGGCCTTTCTCAACCATTTCTAAACGCATAATCATTGTTTAGCCTTTGGCAGTGGTTTTAATGGTGTTGACACATTGGCCCCTGTCGGCTCAATTACGTTCTGACATGATGCACAGACAGGGCGTGTCGCACCGATATCAACAACTTTCAATCCGTTAGCGTTGGCATAGCTGACAATATCCGCTTCTGCGTGGCCAGTTCCAACAACTACTTTCTCGCCTTCTTGCAAACTCACTCCAGGGCGAAGATAGCCACGAGGTTCACTTGTACTGACCAGAACAGAGCGAACACCATTCGCATCCTCTACTACCGCAACCCCCATAGTTATTCGGCCTTGAGAGTTCGCAGGTATTTGTGACTGAATTTCACTTACACGATTTTGGACAAGGTTTGATGGGTTGTCATAGGCAAGACCTCGCTCTAAGGATGTACCTGCGCCTTTTGCACCCACCACCACCGCATCAGCACCACCAGCCGCAGCAAGCCGCCTAGCCAGCAAGGCCCTTAATACCGCAGGCGCCCCCGTAACTGCAAGCGCAGCATCCAAATCCCAGGTAACCCTTTCGATCCCACCGCCGACTATAGTTGAAACCCTTTGCACCAGGTCGTCGAACTCTTGCCGGCTACTGGAAACTCCAGCGATTTCCCTAAGATAAGTGACGGCGTCCCGACCGAATTGCTCCCTCCAAGCCGTGGGAACGATCTCAGGCTCATTGGCCCAATTGTTGTTGCTGGACCATTGGGAGGCGGTATTGAACAAGGCCGGATCAACAAACTGAGCCGTCGTCGCCTGTGTCTAGTCCTGAAATAGGTTTACACCTATTTCACCCCAACGCCCGATGCATCGCATCGGGCGTTTTGTATTTCAGAGACAGGTGTGGACGCTCGCGGTTGTAGATCGATACCGACTCACTGACCATCTTCTTCGCCTGCGTTAAATCCTGTGGCCGCTGGAGCAAAAGCTCTGTCTTCAATATCCCGTTGACCCGCTCTGCCAAGGCGTTTTGGTAGCAGTCATAGCCATCAGTCATCGAGCACCTGATGCCGTGCTTCGCATGCAACTCCTGATACATTCCCGAGCAATACTGGCTGCCTCTATCTGAGTGATGCACCAGCGGCTGCTCCGTTCGACGGTATTTCACCGCTCGGCGCAGCGCCTGCGCGACCGACTTGGTGTGTAGGCTTTCATGGACGTGATAGCCCACGATCTTTCGTGAAAAAGCATCCGTCACAAGGCTCAAGTAGGCCACACCTTCCTGAGTGGGCAGATAGGTGATGTCAGCCACCCAGACTTGTTCCGGGCCGCTGGGAATAACTTGATTAGGGCCGGGTTTGAGCAGGTTTGGATGACGCCGAAAGCGGTGATGGCTGTCGGTTGTCTTGTGATACGCCCGCTTGCGGGCTACCAATAAACGCCGTTCACGCAGAATCGAAAACAGGCGATCTCGACCCACTTGCAGCTCAAGCTGAGGTTGGCACTGCAGCAAGTAATGCAGCTTTCGGGCGCCCAAACGTGGCTGCCGCTGACGTTTTTGCTGAACGAAATCGGCAACTTTCTGATCCAGAGCGAGACGCGCCGCATCGGCGCGATTGCGTTTGTAGTAAGCCTGGCGGCTTATCCCCATGAACTGGCAAGCCCTGCTGATGCTCAGGTTTTGGATTCGTTTTTGGGCGAGGACTTGCCGGGACGCTTTTTTACGACAGAGAGACCGTAGTCATTTTTCAAGACATCCACGACCGCCTCGAAAAACTGCGCTTTCTGATTGGACAGCGCCAACTGCTCTTCAAGCTCTTTGATGCGTTGCTCTGGCGTTAATGGTCGGTTTTTGTCGGGCATAGACCCCATCCTCGGCGAGCCAATGTATGCGCCTGGGCTCCAATCCTGCCGACCGTGCTTGCGTAACCACGTCAGAACGGTCGTTTTGCCTTGAATCCCGTAGCGCTCCTGAGCCTCTTTATAACTCAGCTCGCCTTTTTCGACCTGATCGACGACCGACAATTTAAAGGTCAGCGTGTAGTCTCGCTGACTACGCCTTTTTACTGACTCCATTACGTCCTCCTGAAAAAGCAGATCAGAGGTGTAAACCTTATTCAGGACGGGACACTGCAGACAAAAAGGGGACGGATTTATTTTCCAGTCTTCACCCTTGGCCGCCCCTGACCTCGTTGTTCTACCCGGATACCAACTATCCGCTCTACCTCATCAACGAAGCGTCCCGTCCCAGTCAACTGGCCTCGCTGCAACGCATCACGGATCAAACGGACCTGCTCTGCAGGTATGGCCTCGCACACGAAAGCCTCATACCTACGACGCCGCTCCAAAGCTGTAGCGCCCAGAGCAACGAAGCAGGGATCGACATCCAGCCATTCGCTGTCAGGCCCATCACCCACCCTGCTTCTGTAGCTCGACCAAAGGTAGTCCGCCACATCGGCCACCATTTGAGCGCGTACGGGATTCAATTCAATGTAACGACAACAGGCAAGGAGATAGGCATCTGATTGCGCCACGCTGGATTTGTAACGACTTTCCCATAGCGTACCGGAGCGCCCTTCGAGTCGATTGCGGTATCGCGTGGCTCGCGCCGCTAAAGCCTTCATGAAAAAAAAGGGGACAGATTTATTTTCAGTCACTGTCCCGTCCTGAATAAGGTTTACACCTCTGATCTGCTTTTTCAGGAGGACGTAATGGAGTCAGTAAAAAGGCGTAGTCAGCGAGACTACACGCTGACCTTTAAATTGTCGGTCGTCGATCAGGTCGAAAAAGGCGAGCTGAGTTATAAAGAGGCTCAGGAGCGCTACGGGATTCAAGGCAAAACGACCGTTCTGACGTGGTTACGCAAGCACGGTCGGCAGGATTGGAGCCCAGGCGCATACATTGGCTCGCCGAGGATGGGGTCTATGCCCGACAAAAACCGACCATTAACGCCAGAGCAACGCATCAAAGAGCTTGAAGAGCAGTTGGCGCTGTCCAATCAGAAAGCGCAGTTTTTCGAGGCGGTCGTGGATGTCTTGAAAAATGACTACGGTCTCTCTGTCGTAAAAAAGCGTCCCGGCAAGTCCTCGCCCAAAAACGAATCCAAAACCTGAGCATCAGCAGGGCTTGCCAGTTCATGGGGATAAGCCGCCAGGCTTACTACAAACGCAATCGCGCCGATGCGGCGCGTCTCGCTCTGGATCAGAAAGTTGCCGATTTCGTTCAGCAAAAACGTCAGCGGCAGCCACGTTTGGGCGCCCGAAAGCTGCATTACTTGCTGCAGTGCCAACCTCAGCTTGAGCTGCAAGTGGGTCGAGATCGCCTGTTTTCGATTCTGCGTGAACGGCGTTTATTGGTAGCCCGCAAGCGGGCGTATCACAAGACAACCGACAGCCATCACCGCTTTCGGCGTCATCCAAACCTGCTCAAACCCGGCCCTAATCAAGTTATTCCCAGCGGCCCGGAACAAGTCTGGGTGGCTGACATCACCTATCTGCCCACTCAGGAAGGTGTGGCCTACTTGAGCCTTGTGACGGATGCTTTTTCACGAAAGATCGTGGGCTATCACGTCCATGAAAGCCTACACACCAAGTCGGTCGCGCAGGCGCTGCGCCGAGCGGTGAAATACCGTCGAACGGAGCAGCCGCTGGTGCATCACTCAGATAGAGGCAGCCAGTATTGCTCGGGAATGTATCAGGAGTTGCATGCGAAGCACGGCATCAGGTGCTCGATGACTGATGGCTATGACTGCTACCAAAACGCCTTGGCAGAGCGGGTCAACGGGATATTGAAGACAGAGCTTTTGCTCCAGCGGCCACAGGATTTAACGCAGGCGAAGAAGATGGTCAGTGAGTCGGTATCGATCTACAACCGCGAGCGTCCACACCTGTCTCTGAAATACAAAACGCCCGATGCGATGCATCGGGCGTTGGGGTGAAATAGGTGTAAACCTATTTCAGGACTAGACACACTGCAAATCAGGTCAAAATGCTGAGCACTCCGCTAGTCACGAGGAAAATAAATCCGTCCCTTTTTTCCGCAATTGAGGATGCGCTGCCCGGGTTAAAGAAAAATAAATCCGTCCCCGTTTCTCAATGAAGGTCTGCCTGACGGCAGGCCATTACCGGCCCGCACACAAAAAATCTGACACTCCCGAAGAAGACCGGACACTTCCCATTTTGCACCGCTGTGGCTTTGCTTAACTCTTCACAACTAAATCCATCGCAATAGCTAACTTTAACTGAGAATGACGACCTCGTAGTTTTTTACGATACTGTTCAATTTCAATAGCGACGAAGTTTTCAGGCTTCGGATCTCCACAGTTTCGAGACAGTTCAAAACTGACCACAATAGAGCCGTTTACCAGAAGCACGTAAAAGTCCTCTCCCTGGTCGGGCGTGTGGCTAAGCACATAGGCAGACGAAATCGGGCCGAACATTCCCTCAAGAAATGTCAAAATTATTACATTATTAAATATGTAGCATGCTGAACAAATTAGCGTCTCTCTAATTTTCATCTCAGTCACACTGCCTATAAGTTTCATTTAAGCACCCCAGGAAACGCGGACACTAAATTCCCAGCCTCATCTGTTAGCACACTCATTTTCGTTGTGGGAGAAAAATCATTAAATTTATCCGTCCCAATATTTTTCCCTACGTCCACCTCCCGCGTCGACAAAAAGGGGACGGATTTATTTTCCGGTCTTCACCCTTGGCCGCCCCTGACCTCGTTGTTCTACCCGGATACCAACTATCCGCTCTACCTCATCAACGAAGCGTCCCGTCCCAGTCAACTGGCCTCGCTGCAACGCATCACGGATCAAACGGACCTGCTCTGCAGGTATGGCCTCGCACACGAAAGCCTCATACCTACGACGCCGCTCCAAAGCCGTAGCGCCTAGAGCAACGAAGCAGGGATCGACATCCAGCCATTCGCTGTCAGGCCCATCACCCACCCTGCTTCTGTAGCTCGACCAAAGGTAGTCCGCCACATCGGCCACCATTTGAGCGCGTACGGGATTCAATTCAATGTAACGACAACAGGCAAGGAGATAGGCATCTGATTGCGCCACGCTGGATTTGTAACGACTTTCCCATAGCGTACCGGAGCGCCCTTCGAGTCGATTGCGGTAACGCGTGGCTCGCGCCGCTAAAGCCTTCATCATCTGTCCCAATCCAGCGATGGACTCACCCGGAGCCAGTAACAGATGAACATGATTGGTCATCAAACAATAGGCGTAGACCCTGACCCCAAACGCGTCCTTGAGCTCGCGCAGATCCGTCAGGTAGCGTTGATAATCCTCGGGGACCGCAAAAACTACCTGACGGTTGTGACCGCGTTGCACGATATGGTGTGGGTAATTCGGCAAAACAATACGTCCCATCCTAGGCATATTTGACCTCTCCTCCGTGGAAGCTTTCAGCGTAGCAAAGGCTTAGAAAATAAATCTGTCCCCTTTTCTCCTCTTTTCTCTTTTTTCTCTTCCTTGACCTTGAATACCCTTGCCCCACTCAATCCCAGTAGTAGCACGGTCTACCGCCCCGCCAGTTACTTTTGCAACAATTAAACTTTAAGAGACACATAAAATTCTGGCCAGAGCTCCCCCCTCAAACTTATAACTAATCGCTCCCCCTCAAACTTAAACTCACGCTCCAACTCCTCACTCTTGAACCCAGAGTTTGGCGGACAATCAACATCCAGCGTTTCGTCATAAATGGCGGCCCATTTTAATAGACGTTCCTGAAGCTCTTTAGAAATCGGAAGTTCACAAGGGTCCATGTCCCCATACTCACCTGGAGACATATTCCAAATCGGATAACACTGATAATCCGCCATTAATTTTATACATTTCACTTAACGCTCCCCCTTGGATTTGCACCGAAAAAAAACGGGGACAGACCACGTTTTCCTGCTATCGGGGAAACGCACATATAACGTGGTCTGTCCCCCGATTCTGCTGCCTGTCCCCGATTCTGCCTCGGTTCTTGCCCTTTTGGACCAGCACGAAGCCGGTGTTAGATTATTCGAAACCTCTACACATTAAGTACACCTACTAAAAGCCAAGCGCAGGGCCGCACCTATATCAGAAGGGCTACTACCGCTGGGGATAGTGACATACTTACTCTCACTTATACCCTTGCCGCTCCAAGCCTCTAGCTTTTCGTGATGGCTGGGGCGAATAGTGATCTGATCGCTCTTATTTTCGATACTGCACTTTTTCATATCTTTAAATAATGCACGCTTGGTCTTGTAGCCATAGCGTTCCAAAGTGCTGCCAGCCCACTGATCATATCGTTGATTGGTCAGATTGTAATCGTAGAGCTCCATATCAAAAGTAGCTTCAGGATGAATCCAAACATCCTTACGCGGCTCGGGAAGCACAAATCGGCTATGAGCCAAGGCGTCAAGCACAGCAAGGCCTAGCTCTTTATCGGCAGCGTCAGGGCTGAAAAAATGCTCTACACCTTGTGGGTCTGCTTGGCTACTTCGATATCCAGAAAACGTTTTTATGGAAATGAAATTTTTATTCATTTTCGCATCTGCCCAAGCTGTTTTTACGACATCACTCATCTTAATCTACCTTGGTAATTTTCACCGTAACGCCTTTGCTCTGACCATAGCTCTATTAATTTGATCCCATTGAGCACTCGTCGTAGCCTTTGGAACTGCCACTTGCAATTCACGACTAGTAATTTGACTAGAGGATACTGTTACGTCCTTCAAACCGTACTCAGTAAACCCTGCGGCGGTATCAATATTTCCCTTGAGCGATGAATAAACCTGACTTGGATTGGCAATTTTAACCGCAGTGGTCGTATAGACAAAAAGGGGACGGATTTATTTTCCAGTCTTCACCCTTGGCCGCCCCTGACCTCGTTGTTCTACCCGGATACCAACTATCCGCTCTACCTCATCAACGAAGCGTCCCATCCCAGTCAACTGGCCTCGCTGCAACGCATCACGGATCAAACGGACCTGCTCTGCAGGTATGGCCTCGCACACGAAAGCCTCATACCTACGACGCCGCTCCAAAGCCGTAGCGCCTAGAGCAACGAAGCAGGGATCGACATCCAGCCATTCGCTGTCAGGCCCATCACCCACCCTGCTTCTGTAGCTCGACCAAAGGTAGTCCGCCACATCGGCCACCATTTGAGCGCGTACGGGATTCAATTCAATGTAACGACAACAGGCAAGGAGATAGGCATCTGATTGCGCCACGCTGGATTTGTAACGACTTTCCCATAGCGTACCGGAGCGCCCTTCGAGTCGATTGCGGTATCGCGTGGCTCGCGCCGCTAAAGCCTTCATCATCTGTCCCAATCCAGCGATGGACTCACCCGGAGCCAGTAACAGATGAACATCATTGGTCATCAAACAATAGGCGTAGACCCTGGCCCCAAACGCGTCCTTGAGCTCGCGCAGATCCGTCAGGTAGCGTTGATAATCCTCGGGGACCGCAAAAACTACCTGACGGTTGTGACCGCGTTGCACGATATAGTGTGGGTAATTCGGCAAAACAATACGTCCCATCCTGGGCATATTTGACCTCTCCTCCGTGGAAGCTTACAGCGTAGCAAAGGCTTAGAAAATAAATCTGTCCCCTTTTTTCCTTGTCCCCTTTTTTCCTGCTGGTTTCACTCTATTGATCGCGAACCATACCGATATGCAGAAAACGTGGTCTATCCCCGTTTTCCTTCCTTTAAACTTTTACAAGCTCATAAAGCTGCGTTCTTAGCATGTCGAACTCATTGCTCTCCGCAATCAATACCTGGCCACGACTGTAAATAACTACATCATTCAGAGATCCCATTCCACCATACATAGACATCAGCTTCGACGAGGCAAACTTCGGATCGCTGTCAAAATTCTCTCGAATTCCCTCAAGATTAGCCGCCCATCCTTCATCGCCCGCTCCGACGCGGAGAAGCTCAATCATTCGTCTTAGAGTCAAATCAATTTTTTGTAGCTTCATTTCAGTGGACTCGAACTGATTACTTGGACCCCATCGATTAACCAGGGTTTTTGAACTACGATTTGCTGCGTTCCACCAACGTAGAACCCACCTTGCGATCCAACCTCACCAACATATACCTTGGTGCCTGCCGGTATCTTTATCTCAAAAGTGGTGTCGAGCGGTGATTTCGCACCTCCTGACCACTCCGGCAGAACGGCCTTGTCGATCCTGGTCTGTGAAACACCAGATGGCGGCTCGGTGCTAAAAAATTGCCCAAGTGGCTTATCCACAGTACCAGCTCGGTAAAGAACGGTATCCTTTTCGAGCGTTACAACGGAGTAACGTCCGCCAGAAAAAGTTTCTGCAATATTATCGGCCAATGGTCCAGGCTTGATTGCGGAGTACGTACCCTCTACTAGCCCAAAGTTTTTTGCCCCCAACACTAAAGCATCAGCAACACCAGCCGCAGCAAGCCGCCTAGCCAGCAAGGCCCTTAATACCGCAGGCGCCCCCGTAACTGCAAGCGCAGCATCCAAATCCCAGGTAACCCTTTCGATCCCACCGCCGACTATAGTTGAAACCCTTTGCACCAGGTCGTCGAACTCTTGCCGGCTACTGGAAACTCCAGCGATTTCCCTAAGATAAGTGACGGCGTCCCGACCGAATTGCTCCCTCCAAGCCGTGGGAACGATCTCAGGCTCATTGGCCCAATTGTTGTTGCTGGACCATTGGGAGGCGGTATTGAACAAGGCCGGATCAACAAACTGAGCCGTCGTCGCCTGAAACGCATGTACCTCGGCGCCGTTGGCGACAATTGTGCGGCCATCACTCCATGTAAGGGCAGTGTTCCGAGCAGCTAGGCTTTGAATGCTACTGGTCGCCTTTAACAAGTCTTGCGCAAGATGCTGACCTTCAGGGTTGCCCGGGGGAAAGCTGTTTACCAGTGCCTGCAATCGCGCATTTTCGGTAGCATCCACTTGAGCATTGGCCGCGAGGAGCAGTACCTCTTCCCAAGACATATCTGACTTGGGCTTGCCCAATTTCTCTTCTAGAGCCTTCGCCTCATCAGCAAGCGCTTTTTTCTCCGACGAATGCAACAGCCGGTTATAGGAAGTCGCACTGCCCGCTACCCATGACCCGGTCTGAAGGCTCTTCGCATCCCCTCCCTGCGCGGCGGCTGCAAGCACGCCTACTATTTGGGAGTTCATCACCAGAAGCCGATTCTTCTGTTCCAAGGTCATCTCGGTGTACTGCTCGGCCAAGCTATCAATCAGCAACTCATTGACACCCGCAGCCAATGCGCCGGTTTTGAAATCACCGCCGGCCGCCTCAGCGGCCAGTCCGCCCATGACCGCGTGCAAGCCAACCTTGGCCAGCCCCCCTTCTTTCAAATCGAATTTCTTGCCAAGATCCCCAACGAGATTGAATCCCGCGGCAGCAAAGGTATTCGCCAAACTGGAACGCAGGGCATTATCGAACTGACTGTCACCACCCAGCGCCCGGTCCAATAGTGTTGACGTACCGTTCTGCAACAGCTGGTTCGCGCCGAAGCGACCGATGCCTTCCAAACTTCCTAAGCCGCCTTCGGCAATTACCTTGCCTGCATTCGGCAACGCCCCCTCCAGCGAGGTGGTGGTACTGGTCATCTTGTCGAAGATGCCGGCCGTCAACCCCGCCGTCACCCCCGACACGACATAACCGCGCAAGGCATCCGAAGAAGTTACATCCTTGAATACGGCCCCCAGATTTCCACCGTTATTGATAAAGCTGACCGTGGCGTTGCTCGCAGCCCCCGTTGCGACAGCTGTGAGCGCCACGTTCGCCCAACCTGCGGCCACGGTTGACCCAGCTGCCGCGCCACCGGCCACCGCTGATGTGGTGGCTGTTCCGGCTGCTGCAAAGGCTGTACCTGAACCAGCAGCAGCGGTGCTTCCGGCCATAGTGCCAATCAAGCCACTGGCAGCACCCGCGGTGAAATAGACGACAAGGATCGCGATGATCATCTGCACAGCCGGCCCCATGCCGGAGTGGCTGTATTTATAAGAGTCGTGGACTTCCCTGACCTTGCGCCAATCCACATCGCCGCGCTTCTCGGCTTCGGCCAACCACGCCAGTTGCGGGTCCGCATCGACCATGGCTTTGATCGATTGATGGACGCTTTCTTGATTGACCTGCTTGATGTCGATGTTCAACCCATCGACAGCTTTGATCGCAATGGCACCGGCAGCAACCATCTGCGTCTGGCGCAGTGTTTCGTCGGTATTGCCTTTGCCCGACATCGAGCTCCAGGCCATGCTGCTTTTGCTTTTTGCGTGGTCCTCTTTATGCAAATCCTTCACGGCTTCGAAGGTAATCGAACCGCCACTGTCCAGCGTGATGTCCTTGCCACTTTCAAGCTTCGCCACCTGATATCGCTGGTCATCCCCGCTCTTGATGACCAGATCGCCCCCCGTCGTGATCTCACTCCCAATGTTCTTCACATCAGTCACTTCATCACGCTGAGTCTTCTTGCTCCCCCAACTCCCCTTTTTCTTCTCGTCATACAGTGAGTAATCGCTGTTCTGCGCCGCGATCAACCCCAGTTTCCCCCCCGCCACCAGGTAGGCCTCGTCACCCGCCGTGATCCGGCTGGCGACCATCATCAGGTTCTTGCCCGCCGCCAAGGCAACATCGCCGCCGGCGGTGATTTGGGCCTTGACCTGCCGGACATGGTCTTCCTGGATCGTCAGCTTCTTGCTCTTGTACAGAAAGTGCTGTTCATCCGCCGCCGAGCTGATGTTGACGTTCTCGGTCGCGGCCATGTCGACGTCGCGCTTGGCGTCGATCTGGCTGGCAACGACATTGAGGTCCCGGCCGGCCGTAGCCGATACATCTCGCCCGGCGCTGACGCTGGCGCCGTACTGGGTGATGGTGCTGCTGTTGCGGTTGACGTCGCGGATCAGGTTGTCGACGGTCTGCGCAGCGACGAGGTTGACGTCGTTTCCGGCATTCAAGCGGATGTCGCGCCCACTTTGCAGGGCACCGCCGATGTTGTTGAGGCTGCCGCCCGCCGAGAGGCTCAGGTCATTGGCGGCTTCGATGCGCGCCGCGCTGTCGGCGAAATCGTTGCGATCCTGGACCTGGCCGTAGGCAATTTGCGATGACGTCACCGTGCGCTCGTTGACCACATCCCCCATCAGCGCCGTGGCAGAGACATCCCGACCGGTGATGATGCCACCCGCCCTGTTGACGAGATGGTTGCCGGCCAAAAGGTCGAGACGCTCACCTGCTTGCACCAAGCCGCTGTTGACCAGATTCTCCCCCGCCGAAGCTGACAGGTTACTGGTCGCCTTCAGCGTACCTACGTTAGCCAGGTTCTTGCCGGCGACCAGGTTGAGGTTGTTGCCCTCAATCAACGCCCCATTCGGCGAGAGGCGGTTGTTGGCGTTGGCCAGGTACAACACCGGCACCAGGACTTGCTCGCCATTCACCTCGGCACTTTCCATCCAGACGATGTCGTGGGTCAGGGCCGCGACTTGTTCGGAGGTGAGGCTGACACCCACAGCCAGATCAAGCTCTGTTTTGCTGGCGATGGCGTTGTTCATCAGGTACTTGAACATGTCCTCGTTGGAGGTTTGTCCGTCGATGAAGCGCTGGCCGGTGCGAGCGATCACGGCTTCCTGGATCAGCTTCTGTTCATAAAAACCATCACCCAGGCGTTTGGCGCTTTCGTCCGGGTCGTAGCCGAGGTTCTCCAGCAGGTAATCCGAACTCATGAACTGCTTGAGGTCAGTGAGCAGCGGATTGGTTTCGATCAGGTATTTGTGCGGGTTGGCCGTCACGGTGCGCGTGGGCAAGCCTTGGACACGGTTAACGGTGAGGTCGGTCGTTCGTCCGCCCGCCGTGTCGGCATCGATGGGGTCCATGTTGCTAGCAGACGGTGGCGTAACGTTGCCCAGCGCAAGATCCCGCACTTGACCTACAGGCAGCGCTTGCTGGCGCTGGGCCGGGCTCAGGCTTGCGCTACCCAAAGACCAGTTCTGCGGTGCGCTGGCAGCCGAGGTACCGCCACCCTGCCCGCTCAGGCGAAACAGGCCATTTTGCCCAGTCGGCAAGCTGAACCCAGGCAGGCTCACCGGGTTGACTTGCTGTTGAGACAGGTCGGCCGGTAACTGACGGTTAAGCAACACAACCGAGGGGTGGGTCGCGCTGTAGACACTTGTGTTGGCGGAGCGGCCCGTCACGCTGGAAGAAGTGTTCAGGACGACCAGGCTGCTGATGTCGTTGGATGCGGTGAGCTTCGCAGTGCCACCGGCTTGAATGATGGCCGCTGCGACCGATGCCCCATCGGCCTGGACAGCAACCGGCCTGTTGATGCCGTAAAACAGAGAGGGATCGAACTTGCCGACCAGTTCGTTGAATGCCACGGGATCGAACGGTCCGGAGCGCGGGTGTTTCCTGTTGTAGTCCTTGACCTCATCAATGAGTCGATAGAAATACTCACCGGTGATCCAAGTGCCCGCGCCTACTTCATGGCCGGATGTTCCGGAAGCCGAAAGCGCAGCCTTGTTGGTGATGTTGGTACTGGTGATGGACAGGTCGTTGGCCGCCGACACCACACTGTATTGGTTCAGGAAATCTGTGCTGTTGACGGTCAGGTTGCGTCCGGCCAGCAGCGTCGCGGTTGGCGAGTCCTCGCTGACAACGCTTTCTACGGTGTTGTAGATAAACACCGGGCCACGCACTCGCGGGGTATCCGGACCGTCGCAATGTTGGACACACCGGATGGTCATATAGCCGCCGGTGACCTGCTGCGCCATGCTGAACTTGTCGCGCTGGTTGACGATGTTGTCAGCGGCCAGGGTGATATCCCCTCCAGCTTCAATGCTGGCGGAGCTATTGAGCACGTTTTGAGCCGAAGTGCCTGCTGTGGCTCCGCTGACCAGCAGATTGCCCAGACTGTAGACGTCGGCGTAACGGTTGGTAAAGGACGCCGTCCGCAACTCCATGTTCCGCCCGCTGAACAAGAACCCACGACCGCCATCCGGTGCTTGGGCGTTAAGCAGGGCCTGGGTTGTAACCGTCAGATCTCTGGAGGCCGCTATCGCCCCATAGTTGCTGACGTTGGCTGCCGTCACGCTTAGATCATTGGCTGCTGACAACTGCCCGTAATTGGTCAATTGCCCGCCAACTTTGATAACGGTTGTCGCGCCGCCCGCGATGCTTGCGGCGTCAGCCAACTCCAACTGCCCGGCGTCAGCGGTCAGGTTGCCGAGACTGGTCATTCGACCGCTACCGGAGTATGTCCCGCCAAGCGTCAGCACCAATGTGCCGTCACTGGCCAGCAGTCCGTCGTTGCGCCAGTTACCTCCGCTGCCCACAAAGGCCGTTGTCGCCAACGATTGTCCCGTCGCGGTCTGGGTGAAATTGTTGACATTGACGTTCAAGGTGCCGGCTTGGAGTACGCTGGTGTTGGTCCAGCTGTCAGCGTTGAGTGTCATGGCTCCGTGCGTAACGAAGCTACCGCCGGCATTGACGACATTGTCGGTGGCGACACCAAAGGTGCCGATGCCGATGTGCAGGACGCTGCCATCGGCATTAAGCAAGTCGCCCACACCCAAGCTCAAATCGGTATTGGCGCTTTCCAGCACACCACTGCGGTTATCGAACAAACCACCGATCTGGAAGTTGGTTTTGCCGCCGGTACCCAACGCACGGATCTTTCCGGTCTGGTTGTCCAGGCTCCTAGCCTTGACCGACAAGGTGCTATCGCTCTCGATGATGCCCAGTCGGTTGTTCAAGGCGCCGGTCAGGTTCAAGTCGATCTGGCTGCCGGCGATCTGGCCGTCGTTGTCGCCGCTGTTGTCAAAATCGTTGGCCGTAACGTTGACTTTGCCTTTGGCGTAGAGGCCACCGTTGCGGTTGTCGAAGTTACCGGTGGTGATGACGACGTCGCCGGTTTGGGCCGAGATGCGTCCGCCGTAGTTGTCCAGGCCACCCAATGCGATAAGGTTCAGGCGCTGGGCCTGGGTGATACCGCCCTGGCGGTTGTTGTTCAGGTCGTAGCCGTTTCTCAGCACGCCGGTCAGGTCGGTTTTCAGCAGGCCTTGCAGGCTGGCGAGCACGCCGCCGCGGTTGTCGAGGTTGCTCGCTTCAACGCTCAGCTCACCGGTCTTGGCCTGGATGCGGCCGCTCTGGTTGTCGATGTCTTGATCGACGACCAGGGTCAGGTTGCCCTGGCTTTGTACGGTGCCCTTGCCGTTGGCGAGGCTGTCGGCGTCGATTTGCACGGCACCGTTCTGGCTGTAGATGAGGCCGTCGGCGCTGTTCTGAACCGCGCCGGCGGTGGCCAGGACGAGTGCGTCATTGGCCGCGACGGTGCCGCGATTGCGGTTGTCCAGGCCGCCGATGAGCAAGGTAAGCAGGCTTTGGCTGGCAATCTGGCCGCCCTGGTTGTCGAGCTGCGTGGCGCGCTCGACCCGCAACGGCCCGGTGCTGGCAAGCTTGCCGTTGGTGTTGGTCAGAACGCCGAGCAGGTCCAGGGTCACGGCGGCATTGCCGATCAGCGTGCCGCCGGTGTTGTCCAGGGTGGTGCCGGTGAAGGTCAACGCTTGTTGCGCGTTGACGGTGCCGTCCGCGTTGCCCAGGGTCATGGCGTTCATGACCAGGGTCGTGGCGCTGTCGATCAAGCCACCTTGGGCGTTGTTCAGCAAACCACCGGTGACGGTCAAGGTCTGGTCGGCGCCGCTGGACAGAATCCCGCCGCGGTTGTCGATGCTGGCCGCGGTGACGGTGAGTTTTTTCTTGCCGGCCAATGCGCCGTCTGCACTGTTGAGCAGCGCACCGCTCAAGGTCACGCTGACGTCTTCGTCGCGGCTCGACAGCGTGCCGGCGTTGCGGTTGTCCAGGCTCGCGGCGCTCAGGTCGAGGCCTTTGAAGCCCGACATCAGGCCGCCCTGGTTGGTTACGTCGCGGGCCTTCACGGTCAGCAAACCGTTGCTGATGAGTTTGCCGGCGCTGCTATTGAGATCGCGAGCCGTCAGGTCGAGGTTCTGGCTACTGGAGATTTCGCCGCCCTGGTTGTCCAGGTCCCGCAGGTTCTTGAGGCTGAGTACACCGGCGGTGGTGATAAGGCCGGCGCCGTTGTTCAGATCGCCAGTGGCGGCACCGAAGTCGATGGCGATGGCGCTGCCCAGCAACGAACCTTGCTGGTTGTTCAAGTCGCGGGTGCTGATGGTCAAGGCGTCAGTGGCGTTGATCAGGCCCTGGTTCTGGTTGACCAACGGACCGGTGAGTTTCAGGTCGAGGTTGGCGCGGCTGGTCAGGGTGCCGCCGCTGTTGTCCAGGCTGGCGGCCTCGACATCCAGCACGGCGGCGGCGATCAGGCCCTTGAGGTTGGTCAGGGCGTTGTCAATGCGCAGGGTCATCGCCTGGTTGCTCAGCAACTTGGCGTTGTCGTTGATCAGGTTTTGCGCGGCCAGGGTGAACGCCTGGACGCTGGAGATTTCACCCCCAGCGTTGTTGACGCCCTTGAGGTTTTTCAGCATCAGCAAGGGGGCGTTGATCAAGCCGTTCTGGTTGTTCAGTTGCCCTTGGTTCAGATCAAGACTCAGCGACGTGTCGCTGAAGAGTTGGCCGCCCTGCTGATCGAGGCCGGTGACGCTGGCGGTCAGCGCGCCGCTGCTGGCGATGCGTCCGCCGTCCTGGTTGGTCAACTGTTTCGTGGTGAGTTCGAGGTTGGCGCCGCTGCTCAGGCGTCCGGCCTGGCTGTTGTCGAACGCGCCGGTTTCAATAGTGACCGCTTGCTTGGCGCTGATGCTGCCTTGGTTGCGGTTGTCCAGGCTTGCGCTTTTGAGGATGAGACCGGCATCGGTGACGATGCCGCCGCCCTGGTTCAGCACGGCGTTATCAAGCGTGAGCGCCAGTGCCCCAGCACTAGAAACGCTGCCCAGGGTGTTGATGAGGCTGGCGGCGGTAACGTCGAGCGCCCCTTCGGCGCTCAAGGCGCCCTTGGCGTTGTTCAGGTCGCCGTCGAGGTGCGCGGTGAGGTTCTTTTGGGTCAGCAGCGAGCCGCCGCTGTTATCCAGCGTTTCGCCGGTCAAGGTCAGGCCGGTCTTGCCGGAGAGCAGGCCCTTGGTGCGGTTGAGCACGTCCTGCACCGTCAGGGCCAATGCGCCGTTGGCGATGACTTGACCGCCGTCGCTGTTGTCCAGCGCGTCGCCGGTCAAAGCAACATCGCCGTGGCCAGACAGTTCGCCGCCACGGTTGTCGATCGAACCGACGTTCAGCGTCAGCGTGTCGGTCGCCCCGACCATCCCTGCCGTGCGGTTGTCCAGCGAGGCGCCGGTCAGCGTCAATCCGCCGAGGGCGATCATCTGGCCGCCCTGATTGTTCACACTGTCGATAGTGGCCGTGACGTTGGTTTTGCCGGCGATCTGGCCGGCGCCGTTGTTGAGGTGGGTGGCCTCGATGTGCAGGTCACCGTCGGCAATGATCGCGGCGTCCCGATTGATCAGTTGACCGTCCACGGTCATGACCAGGACGCCACGGCTGCTGATCAGGCCATCGGTGTTGTCCAGGCTGGCGCTGTGGGCGTCGATGGATTGGGCGGAAACCAGCCCCTTGATGTTATTGAGCGCCTGGTCGATACGCAGGGTCAGCGCCTGGTTGCTGATCAACTTGCCGTCGCGGTTATCGAAATTGCGGGCCGCCAGCGTGAACGCCTGGGCACTGGAAATCTCGCCGCCACGGTTGTCCACGTCCTTGAGGTTTTTTAACACCAGGAGCGGCGCGTTGATCACGCCCTTGAGGTTGTTCAAATGGCCGTTGTTGAGGTCCAGGGTCAAGGCTGTTTTGCTGAACAGTTCTCCGCCCTGCTGATCCAGGCCGGTGATGCTGGCGGTCAGCGCCTTGTCGCTGGCGATGCGACTGGCGGCGCCGTTGTTGACTTGGTTGGCGGTGAGATCAAGGGTGTCGCCGCTGACCAGATAACCGCCGGCGGTATTGTCGAATGTACCCGTGGTCACACGGGTGGCGCCTTTGGCGCTGAGCAGGCCGTTGCTGTTGTCGAGGGCGGTGCCGGTAACTTCAAGGGTGGCGGCACTGGACACTTCACCGTCGTGGTTATTCAACTGGCCGACATTAACCGTCAGGCTATCGTTGCTGCTCACCACGCCTTGGGTATTGAGCACTTTGTCAGCGGTAACGCTCAGCGCGCCGTTGCTCAGCACCCGCCCCTTGTTCTGGTTGTCCAGCGTCCCGGCTTTTACCGTGGTGGTTTGTCCGGCGCTGAGGGTGCCGCCCTGGTTGTTCAGCGTTTGCGCAACATTCGCCGTCAGGTTACGGCTGGCAACAATGCTCTTGCCGTGGTTATCGAGTGTATTAGCCGTAACACTCACATCCCCCGAAGCATTCCGCGTGTTATCCCCATTCACCCCGGCTTCAATAATGCCGTTGTTGCTCAACTGCCCACCGGCATTCAAAACAATCCCATCGCGCGCCGCCAACGTTTGCCGGTTGACCAAATCCCCTTGAGCCTGCGCATTCAACGTCGTACCGGCGTAAACCGGTCCCTTCGCATCAAGACTCGTAGCCTTGACGTTAACCGCCCCGCTGGCCGAGGTATCGACCATGCTCAAATGCCCATTGGCATCGAGCTGGATATCCCCGCCACTGGCAATCAACTTGCCGTCCAGCTTCACCCCAACCCCGGCCTCGGTGCCGACCAGCTTGATGGCCCCGGCATACATCCCGCCGAGGGCCGAGGAGTCGATCGCCAGTTCCGGCTTGGCGCTGCCATCGTCGGCACGGGCCGTGGCATTCAAGGTATCGGCGTTGACGTCGTTGCGACCGGCCACGATCGTCAGGTTCTTGGCCTGGATTTCGGCATTGATCTTGGCGCTGCGAGTGATGATTTCGAAATGGTCGACGTTGTTCGCGTTGAGCCCTGCGCCTTCGATGGCGACGCTGCCCTGGTCCACCTGGTAGCGATCCAACCGACCGTTTTCCACCACCGGTTTGCCGGTGCTTAAGGTCACTTTTGGGCTGTTGATGAAGCCGCAGCCGTTGCAGGTGATGCCGTAGGGGTTGGCAACGATGACGTGGGCCGATTGCCCCGCCACTTCGGTGTAGCCGCGCAGTTGGCTGGGATTGCCGCCGTTGACTTCGTTGAGGATGGTCGTGGCGGCCGTGCCGTTGAGATTCGGGTTGCCGAGGATGATTCCGCCCAGCTGCGTGGATTGGGTGCGGGACGTGGCGTTGTTGAGGATCACGCCGTTGCCGCCAACGTTGTAATCCTTGAATTTATTGTGTGACAGGCCGCTGCCATTGGGCTTGGCGATGTTGACGATGGGCACGCCGTTGCCCGCCCGGTCCAAGCCGGTGCCGGGCGCGCTGACCACGATGCCGTCGGCCTGGGCCCACAGCGGTTGCCAGAACATGACGTTGGCCAGCAGGAACGCCAAGCCGCGCTTGGGCATGCCGAGAAACCGCTCACGGCTCTCCACCACAGCAGAAGGTTGGCGGGTCAGGAAGGCGTAATGGCGGTCGTCCATGATCGGGTCTCGTTGCAGCGGATTAGATGGATAGGTCGAGGCGGAAGTAGATCGGCGCTTCGCGCTCGGTCAGGGCATCCGGGCGTTCCAGGGAATGGGCGAAGGTGACGCTGGCACTCAGGTGTTGACCGCGGGCAAACAACTCCAGGGAATTGCTCGACATGCGCCCGTGTTGATCACCGTTGTAGCGATCGCCCCGGATCACGCCCTGGTCATAACCAAGGCTGGTGCCGTACTCGGCGAACACCGGGCGCAGCCATTCCAGGGTCACCGGACGGCTCCAGCGCAGGTCGTTGCGCCAGTAGCCACCACTGTCCCCCGCCAAGGATTGATCCTTGTAGCCACGAATCGATGATTCCCCGCCCAGGCTCATGCGCTGGGGGCTGAACAGCACGTCCTCGCTGCGCTGGCCGGTCATCAGGCTGCTGAAGCTGAAGGACTCTCCCCCTATCTGGAACGGTTGCAGATAGCTGACGGTGGCGGTGTATTTACGGTAGCGGGCGTCGGCTTGGCCGGGGCCTGGGTCGTTGTCGCCTTGGGCATCGAAAGCACCGATGCCTTGCTGCACACCCAGGTCCAGGTTGACGAAAGCGTTGCCGACCCGGCGACCGTGGTTGATGCCGAACTGGCCTTCGCTGAGGCGATTGCTGCTGACATCGAGTTTGCTGTCTTCGATGTAGCTGTTGGTACGCAGGTAGGCCAGGCCAGTGTTGAGAGCGGTTTTGCTCACCGCATCGCGGTGGATCACCCGTTCGACACGCAACTGATGGTTCTGGCTGTCGCCGGTCTGCTTGAAGTTGAAACCGTTGGCCGCGATCTGCGAGCGGTATTCGCTTTGGCTGTAGGTGTAGCTGACGTTCCACCAGCCCCAAGGCAAGTTGTAATAGAGCATGGCGTTGTTGGAGGTGTGCTGGTGGTCGGTCATCGCATCGTGACCGCCGCGCAACATCAACTGATCGGCCAGCCCCAGCGGGCTGTCCCATTCAAAACGGGTGCCCCACTGCTGCTCGCCGGTGCTGCGCTGGCCGTCGTTACTGCGGGACAGGCCGGCGCGCCAGGGCTTTTGCGGATCGTTGGTGACCAGAACTTCGCTACCGCCAACGTTCTGGCCGGGGGTCAGCTCCATTTTGGCCTGGTTCGACGGTAGGCGATTGAGCTGGTCCACCAATTGTTCAATTTCCCGCAGGTTGACCCGTTCGCCGGTCTCGCCGGGAAACGCCATCGCCAATTCCCGCTTGGACAACCCACTGTTCTCGGCGCCCTTCAGGCCTTCCAGTCGCCCCTCCACTACCAACACGCTCAGGTGCCCGCCGGACAAATCCTGCTGAGGCAGATAGGCACGGCTGGTGACCAGGCCTTTCTCGATGTAGTAGTCGGTGATGACTTTGAGCAGTTCGTTGAGCTGCGGCACGCCCAGGCATTGGTCGATATAGGGCTTGAGCAGGCGCTCGCGCTCGCTGGAGGAAAGGCTGTCGGCGCCCTTGAGTTCAATGGTTTTGATGTGGAAACAACGGGTGTTGGCAGGTGCGGTCGGCTGGGCAGGCTTGGTCTCCTTGCCCGGCAGATCCTTGAGCTCTTCGAGGCGCCGACGCTGATCTTCGAGCAAGCGATTCTGGCGTTCACGGATCAGGTCGGTGTCACCGGGAGTTGGAGCGGCGTGAGCCAGGGAAAGCGGAGAAAGGCACAGCAAAGCCACGCACAACCTCGCCCAAAAGGCGGGTGAGAACATGTTCGATCCCTCGACAAAAGCAATATCAAAATAGTGGCGCGATATTAATGAGCCATCATTTTGACGTCAACCAACCGTGCGTGCTTTGAGTTGATCGAGGCGTTCGTTCATCTGTAATCAAGCTGGTGCCGAAAAAGCGAGTTCCGCCACGCCCTAGAACGCCGCCATGGCGATCAAATGAACTTTCCAACGCAGCCCAGCCTCAACCGAATATCCGCCCATCAAAGGAACACGAGGCCCGAGCCATGAAAACCTTCCTCAAACTCACCCTCGCCGCCACCCTCGCCTGCGCCCTGCCCGCCTGGGCTACGTGCACGCCTGAAGAAGCCACCATCAAGCGTGAGCAGCTGGCGGACAAAGTCGCCAAGCTCACCGAGCAGGACCCATCCAAGGCAAAAGAGATGAATGAAGAACTGCAGGCCATGAACATGGAGACATCCAGCAAGGACGTGCCGGACAAGTGCCAGTTGATCGACAAGCGTCTGCAGGAGTTGGAAGAGGCGCAGAAGAAGGCGGAGTGATGAGTCGGGCACGACCCGCTTTTGTGGCGAGGGAGCTTGCTCCCGCTGGGCTGCGCAGCAGCCCCAATAAAAGCCCCCCGTTTGCTCCTGGCACACCGAGTCGGTGGTTTTAGGGCTGCTTCGCAGCCCAGCGGGAGCAAGCTCCCTCGCCACAGGGTTTGTGGAATTCTCTCAATAAAAAACCGGACCCAAGGTCCGGTTTTTATGCAGCGTTAACGCGATTTCACTCAGCCGCCGGCGCCTCTGGCTTGCGGCGCTTGAGCGGGGCCATGCCGTCCTTGCTGACCAGCGACGGCGCGTCGGTCTTCGGGCGGTTGGCGGTCTTGCGTTTGGTCGGGGCCTTGGCGCCGGTCTTTTTCTTGTCGCCCTTGCCGTCGACCTTTTTCTTCTTCACGCCAACGGCCTTGCCCGATGCCTTGACCTTTTTCGGTCCGCTGTACGTGCCTTTGACTTCCTTGATGGTGCGGCGCTCGAAGCTCTGCTTCAGGTAGCGCTCGATGCTCGACATCAGGTTCCAGTCGCCGTGGCAAATCAGCGAGATCGCCAAGCCATCGTTGCCAGCACGACCGGTACGGCCGATGCGGTGAACGTATTCATCACCACTGCGGGGCATGTCGAAGTTGATGACCATGTCCAGGCCTTCCACGTCCAGGCCACGGGCGGCGACGTCGGTGGCGACGAGGATTTTCACGCCGCCCTGCTTCAGACGGTCGATGGCCAGCTTGCGGTCCTTTTGATCCTTCTCGCCGTGCAGCACGAACGCCTTGTATTCCTGGGCAACGAGGCGGCCGTAGATGCGGTCGGCCATGGCCCGGGTGTTGGTGAAGATGATGGCCTTTTCGTAAGTCTCGTTGGCCAGCAGCCAGTTCACGATCTGTTCTTTGTGCTGGTTATGGTCAGCGGTGATGATCTGCTGGCGGGTGGTGGAGTTCAGCTGGCTGACCGCGTTGAGCTGCAGGTGCTCGGGGTTGTTCAGCACCTTGGCGATCATCTCGCGCAGGCCCGAACCGCCGGTGGTGGCGGAGAATAGCATGGTCTGCTGGCGGTTCACGCACTCGTCTACCAGGCGTTGCACGTCTTCGGCAAAACCCATGTCGAGCATGCGGTCGGCTTCGTCGAGCACAAGCACTTCGACTTCCTTGAGGTCGAGGTTGCCGGCGTTCAGCTGCTCGATCATCCGCCCAGGGGTGCCAATCAGGATGTCCGGAACCTTGCGCAGCATGGCGGCCTGGACCTTGAAATCTTCGCCGCCGGTGATCAGGCCGGACTTGATGAAGGTGAACTGCGAGAAGCGCTCCACTTCCTTCAAGGTCTGCTGGGCCAGTTCACGGGTTGGCAGCAGGATCAGCGTCTTGATGCTGACACGGACCTTGGCCGGGCCGATCAGGCGATTGAGGATCGGCAGCACGAACGCGGCCGTTTTGCCGCTCCCGGTCTGCGCCGTCACCCGCAGGTCACGCCCTTGGAGCGCGAGCGGAATAGCCGCTGCCTGCACCGGCGTTGGCTCGACAAATTTAAGCTCGGCCACGGCTTTGAGCAGGCGTTCGTGCAGGGCGAATTGGGAAAACACGGGTGCTACCTCGAAGAAATGCAAAAAAACAGCTGCATAGGGTAACGGTTTCGAGCGCGAAGGCCGAGTTTCTTTATGCAAACGGCCGCAAATCAGTGTGTTGTCATGATTGGATTCACGATCAACGGTCACTTCCCGCCGCTTAAAATGCTCTAATTCGCCCCTCGCGCTCATAAAAGAACCGTCTCGCCCATGGATATCAAACAACTCTGGCTCAACCTCCAGGATTTCTGGGGCGCCCTTGATCAACATCCGATCCTGCATTCGAGCCTTGCGCTGGTGTTGCTGCTGGCGATCGCGCTGGTGCTTGGACGGGTGGCGCGCTATTTGATCCTGCACGGCGCCAAGCTGATCGGCCGCCAGCCGGCGCTGCACTGGGTCAACGACCTGCGCCAGAACAAAGTTTTTCATCGCCTGGCGCAGACGACGCCGTCGCTGATCATTCAGTTCGGCTTGCACCTGGTGCCAGGGCTGAGCAAGACCAGCATGATTTTCCTGGGCAATGTCGCGCTGTCCTTCACCATCCTGTTCATGTTGCTGGCCATCAGCGCCTTGCTCAGCGCCCTGCTGGACGTCTACGCCCGCACCGAACACGCGCGCACCCGCTCGATCAAAGGCTACGTGCAGCTCACGAAAATGGTGTTGTACGTGTTTGGCGCGATCATCATTGTCGCCACGCTGATCGATCGTTCGCCGCTGTTGCTGCTGTCGGGCCTGGGTGCGATGTCGGCGGTGATCCTGTTGGTCTACAAGGACACCCTGCTGTCGTTCGTCGCCAGCGTGCAGCTGACCAGCAACGACATGCTGCGGGTTGGCGATTGGATCGAAATGCCACAAGTGGGCGCCGACGGTGATGTAGTGGACATCACGCTGCACACGGTGAAGGTGCAGAATTTCGACAAGACCATCGTCTCGATCCCCACCTGGCGGTTGATGTCCGAGTCGTTCAAGAACTGGCGCGGCATGCAGCAATCCGGCGGACGACGGATCAAGCGCAGCCTGTTCATCGACGCCAGCGGCGTGCGCTTCCTGCATGACGACGAAGAGCAGCGCCTGTCCCAGGTTCGCCTGCTGACTGATTACATCGGCCGCAAACAGGCCGAGCTCAAGGCCTGGAACGAAGCCCAGGGCAACGTCGCGGCGATGTCGGCCAACCGTCGGCGCATGACCAACCTGGGCACCTTTCGCGCCTATGCCCTGGCCTATCTGAAAAGCCACCCCGAGATCCAGCCGAACATGACCTGCATGGTCCGGCAGCTACAGACCACCGCCCAAGGGATCCCGCTGGAGATATACTGCTTCACGGGTACTACCGTGTGGGCCGACTACGAGCGCATCCAGGGGGATATTTTCGATTACCTGCTGGCGGTGATGCCGGAGTTCGGGCTGGGCTTGTACCAGCAGCCGAGCGGCACGGATTTGCGGGCGGGATTGCTGCCGGCGGCGCTGGGGACGAGTCACTTGTCGGAGCCGGAGAAGCAGGCGGTCTAAAGCCAACCCCATTCGCCTGTGGGAGCGAGCTTGCTCGCGATAGCAGTGTGTCAGAAACATAGATGCTGACTGGTACAACGCCATCGCGAGCAGGCTCGCTCCCACAGAGGTCAGCGTGTAACGAGCGGTTGGCGAACCCCCAACCGACTGATCCACACCGCTGCCAGTATCACCGAACCACCCAACACCAACCGCCCCAGCGCCTCGTGCTGGTTCCAGATCAGCAGGTTCACCAGCAACCCCACCGGCACGTGCAGGTTATTCATCACCGCCAGCGTGCCGCCGTTGACCAGGCACGCGCCTTTGTTCCACCAGTAGAGGCCCAACGCGGTGGAAACCAGGCCGAGAAAGACCAGCACGCCCCACTGCAACGGCGCTTGCGGCCAGAAGTCGGCTTTGCCGAACAGCAGGAACGCCGGCAACGCCACCATCAATGCACCGAGGTAGAAATAACCGAAACGCCGGTAATGCGGCAGATCGCTTGGGTGACGCGCCACCAAGTGCTTGTAAAGCACCTGCCCGGCCGCGTAGGTGAAGTTGGCCAGTTGCAGCAGCAGGAAACCCATGAAGAAGTCCGGGTTGATCCTGTCATAACGAATCACCGCCGCACCGGCCACGGCCACCAGCGCCGCAATCAATGCCCAGGGATTGAAGCGCCGATTGAGGGCGTCTTCGATCAAGGTCACGTGCAGGGGTGTAAGGATGGTGAACAGCAGCACTTCCGGCACCGTCAACACCCGGAAACTCAGGTAGAGGCAGACGTAGGTCACACCAAACTGCAAGGCACCGATCAAGAGCATGCCGCGCATGAACGACGGCTCGACCTGGCGCCAGCGCGTCAGGGGGATGAACACCAGCCCCGCCAGCACGACCCGCACCAGCACCGCGAAATAACTGTCGACATGCCCCGCCAGGTATTCGCCGATCAGGCTGAAGGAAAACGCCTGGATCAGCGTTACAAAAAGTAGATAGCCCATACCGCCCCTCGTTTTGAATGGCGGCGAAGATAGCGGGTTTTGGTGGTTGTCGCGAATCTCCGAACACTGAACCCTGTGGGAGCGAGCTTGCTCGCGATAGCGGCAGGCCGGCCAACATCTACATGGCTGATCCACCGCTATCGCGAGCAAGCTCGCTCCCACATGGGCATTCAGCGAATGGAATATCCCAGACAAAAAAAAGCCCGATCTCGCTTAAGCGTTCAATCGGGCGGGTGCACTCAGGAGCTGTGAAAGTGCGAAGGGAGGTTCGATGCGCAAAACGGTTTGAAGGGAAGCGCCGAGTCACTAGAACACCCGGCGATTATCCGAAGATTAACGGCTTAGGCGACCTGGGAAAGCTTGGCGTTGGCCTGGTTCAAACCCTTCTCCTGGAAGTCGCCGCCCAGGTTCATGCCCTCGGCGTGAATGAAGGTCACGTCGTGGATACCGATGAAGCCCATGACCTGGCGCAGGTACGGTTCCTGGTGATCGGTGGCGCCGCCGGCGTGGATGCCGCCCCGAGCGGTGAGCACGAAGGCGCGCTTTTCGGTCAGCAGACCTTGAGGACCGGTGGGGGTGTATTTGAAGGTCACACCAGCACGCAGCACATGGTCGAGCCAGGCCTTCAAAGTGCTGGGAATGGCGAAGTTGTACATCGGCGCCGCCATCACCAGGACGTCGGCGGCCAGCAGCTCGTCAGTCAGTTCGTTGGAGCGTTCCAGCGAAGCGTTCTCGATGTCGTTGCGTTGCTCGGCAGGCTTCATCCAGCCGCCCAGCAGGTTGGCATCCAGGTGCGGCACCGGATTGATTGCCAGGTCGCGGACGCTGATCTCATCGGCCGGGTGCGCGGCTTTCCACTGGCTGATAAACGTTTGGGTCAGTTGACGGGAAACCGAATCTTGCTGGCGGGCGCTGCTTTCGATGATCAGGACGTGGGACATGGCTTGTAGGCTCCATCTGAGAATGTTGTCAGTCGATGGAGTGAAGGTTAAGCGTGATCATATCGATGAAAAAGCGCAAATAATTGCTGCGAACCATCGATATTTTCGTTTATAAGCGGAGCAAGCTTTGTGATGTCGCCCCGCCGCTGGCTATTTCGGCTTGCAGGTCAGCTCGATGCGCAGCTTGATGATGTTGCGGTTGAACTTGGCGGTGGCGTTCTTGAACTTGCCGGCGGCGACTTCGATGTTGCGGGTGCGCGGCGCCTCCGGGCCGTTGCGGAACACTACTTTGCAGGTTGCATCGGTGCTGCCGTAGTTGTTGACCTGGATCGAGCCGATGTCGGCGTCGGTGTCATAGGCGTTGTAGTCGATGCTCAGGCCGTTGAGGTGTTTTTCCACATCGATCGGGTAGGCAAATGCAGTCAGCGGCAGCAGGGCCAGCACCGCACAACAGATTTTTTTCATTCGGCAGTCTCCACCAAGGGACCGCCAGCTTAGGACAAGAGGAGCTCAATATGAAAGCGCCCCGCGTGACCCTTGATCAATGGCGAACGTTGCAGGCGGTGGTGGACCACGGTGGTTTCGCCCAGGCCGCCGAAGTGCTGCACCGTTCGCAATCGTCGGTGAGCTACACCGTGGCTCGCATGCAAGACCAGCTCGGCGTGCCGCTGCTGCGCATCGATGGGCGCAAGGCGGTGCTGACCGAGGCCGGCGGCGTGCTGCTGCGCCGCTCGCGGCAACTGGTGAAGCAGGCCAGCCAACTGGAAGACCTGGCCCACCACATGGAGCAAGGCTGGGAAGCGGAAGTGCGTCTGGTGGTGGATGCGGCCTACCCCAACGCCCGCCTCGTCCGCGCCCTCACGGCATTCATGCCACAAAGCCGGGGCTGCCGGGTGCGCCTGCGCGAAGAAGTGTTGTCGGGCGTCGAAGAAGTGCTGCTCGAAGGCGTGGCCGACCTGGCCATCAGCGGCTTCAGCATCCCTGGTTACCTGGGCGCGGAGTTGAGCGACGTCGAATTCGTCGCGGTGGCCCACCCCGAACATGCCCTGCATCGCCTCAACCGCGAACTGAGTTTCCAGGACCTGGAAAGCCAGCTGCAAGTGGTCATCCGTGACTCCGGTCGCCAGCAGCCCAGGGACGTCGGCTGGCTCGGTGCCGAACAACGCTGGACCGTAGGCAGCCTGGCCACCGCCGCGACGTTTGTCGGCAGCGGCCTGGGGTTCGCCTGGCTGCCGCGGCACATGATCGAACGAGAGCTCAAGGAAGGCTTGCTCAAGCGTCTACCCTTGGAGCAAGGAGGCAGCCGCAACTCGACTTTCTATCTGTTCTCCAACAAGGAAAAACCTCTGGGCCCGGCCACGCAAATCCTCATCGAGCTGCTGCGCACCTTTGATACCGCGCCGCTGGATGCGCCGTTCGCCGCACCTGAACAAGCCTGACAAGGAATTCGCCGATGGCCTATTTTGCGCACGAAGGTTGCAACCTGCACTATGAGGAATATGGCCACGGCGCGCCCCTGGTGCTGGTCCACGGGTTGGGCTCCAGCACACGGGATTGGGAAAAGCAGATCCCGGTGCTGTCCGCCCGCTATCGCCTGATCGTGTTGGATGTGCGCGGACACGGTCGGTCCGACAAGCCGCGTGAGCGCTACAGCATCGAAGGCTTCAGCGACGACCTGAGCGCCCTGATCGATTACCTCGACCTGGGCGCGGTGCATCTGGTGGGCTGGTCCATGGGCGGCATGATCTGCTTCCAACTGGCCGTGGACGAACCCACGCGGGTCAAGAGCCTGTGCATCGTCAACAGCGCCCCGGAGGTCAAGGTCCGCACGCCCGACGATTGCTGGCAGTGGTTCAAGCGCTGGAGCCTGATGCGGCTGCTCAGCCTGGAAACCATCGGCAAGGCCCTCGGTGCCAAGCTGTTCCCCAAGCCCGAACAGACCGAATTGCGCCTGGAAATGGCCCGGCGCTGGGCAATGAATGACAAACGTGCTTATCTGGCCAGCTTCGACGCCATTGTCGGCTGGGGCGTACAGGAACGCCTGTCGCAAGTTGCCTGTCCAACCCTCATCATTTGCGCCGACCACGACTACACCCCGGTGGCGCTGAAAGAAGCCTATTCAAAGCGTTTGCCTGACGCACGACTGGCAGTCATCACCGATTCACGGCACGCTACGCCGCTGGATCAACCCGAACGCTTCAACCAAACCCTGCTCGAATTCTTGATCGCAATCGATTCCACTACTCAGGATCACTGAACCCATGCTGAAAAAAATCGCCCTCGCCGCCGGCTCCGTCCTCTTTGCTGCCAACCTGATGGCCGCGCAACCGGCCAAGGCCCCTCACGTATTGCTGGACACCACCAACGGTCAGATTGAAATCGAACTGGACCCGGTCAAGGCCCCTATCAGTACCAAGAATTTTCTTGAGTACGTTGACAGCGGCTTCTACAACAACACGATTTTCCACCGTGTGATCCCGGGCTTCATGGCCCAGGGCGGCGGTTTCACCCAACAGATGCAACAGAAAGACACCAAGGCGCCGATCAAGAACGAAGCCAGCAATGGCCTGCACAACGTACGCGGCACCTTGTCGATGGCCCGCACATCCAACCCGGATTCGGCCACCAGCCAGTTCTTCATCAACGTGGCCGACAACGCCTTCCTGGATCCGGGTCGCGACGCTGGTTACGCGGTGTTCGCCAAGGTGGTCAAGGGGATGGACGTGGTGGACATCATCGTCAACTCCCAGACCACCACCAAGCAAGGCATGCAAAACGTGCCGGTCGACCCTGTGATCATCAAGTCGGCCAAGCGCATCGACTAAACCCACAGGGCAAGCCTGGGCGGCGTCGGCGATCCCGCGCCGCCCACAGCAAAAAAGGAGAGCCCTGCCCGGGCTAGGTACCCCATGGTTTATCGCCGTTTCGAAAAACTGATCGACATCTTCCGCGACGCCCCGACTTCGGCCCCGCCGAACCGCGTCCTGCCCTTTTACACGTATTACCTGAAACAGGTCTGGCCCAGCTTCGCCGTGCTGCTGGTGGTCGGCCTGATCGGCGCGCTGATCGAAGTGGCGCTGTTCAGCTACCTGAGCCGCATCATCGACCTGACCCAGGCCACGCCCAACGCAGAGTTCTTCAAGCTCCACGGCCTCGAACTGGCCTGGATGGCGGTGGTCGCACTGGTTCTTCGGCCGATTTTTGTCGCCCTGCATGACTTGCTGGTTCACCAGACCCTGAGCCCCAGCATGACCAGCCTGATCCGCTGGCAAAACCACAGCTATGTGCTCAAGCAGAGCCTCAACTTCTTCCAGAACGATTTTGCCGGGCGTATCGCCCAACGCATCATGCAGACCGGCAACTCGCTGCGGGACTCGGCGGTGCAGGCCGTGGATGCGTTGTGGCACGTGCTGATCTACGCCGTCAGCTCGCTGGTGCTGTTCGCCGAAGCCGATTGGCGCCTGATGATCCCGCTGTTGATGTGGATCGCCGCCTACATCGGCGCGCTCTATTACTTCGTCCCCCGGGTCAAGGAACGCTCGGTGGTGTCCTCCGATGCCCGTTCAAAGCTCATGGGGCGGATCGTCGATGGCTATACCAACATCACCACCCTAAAGCTGTTCGCCCACACCAACTTCGAACAGCAATACGCTCGCGAAGCCATCGAAGAGCAGACTCAAAAAGCCCAGCTCGCCGGTCGCGTCGTGACCAGCATGGATGTGGTCATCACCAGCATGAACGGGCTGCTGATCGTCGGCACCACAGCCCTGGCGCTGTGGCTGTGGACCCAGTCGCTGATCAGCGTCGGCGCGATTGCACTGGCCACCGGACTGGTGATCCGCATCGTCAACATGTCCGGCTGGATCATGTGGGTGGTCACCGGCATTTTTGAGAATATCGGCATGGTCCAGGACGGCTTGCAGACCATCTCCCAGCCCGTCAGCGTCATCGACCGAGATCAGGCCAAGCCGTTGGCGGTGGCCCAGGGCGAAGTGCGTTTCGAGCAGGTGGATTTTCACTACGGCAAGAAAAGCGGCGTGATCAGCGACCTCAACCTGGTGATCAAGCCGGGCGAGAAAATCGGCCTGATCGGCCCGTCCGGCGCCGGCAAATCGACCTTGGTCAATCTGCTGCTGCGCCTTTATGACGTGCAGGGCGGGCGCATCCTCATCGACGGCCAGGACATCGCCCACGTCGGCCAGGAAAGCCTGCGCGCACGCATCGGCATGATCACCCAGGACACGTCGCTGCTGCACCGTTCGATTCGCGACAACCTGCTTTACGGCAAGCCCGACGCCACCGACGCGCAACTCTGGGAAGCGGTACACAAGGCCCGGGCCGATGAATTCATCCCGTTGCTCTCAGACGCTGAGGGCCGCACCGGTTTCGATGCCCACGTGGGCGAGCGCGGCGTGAAGCTCTCTGGCGGCCAGCGTCAGCGCATCGCTATTGCCCGGGTGCTGCTCAAGGACGCGCCAATCCTGATCATGGACGAAGCGACCTCCGCGCTGGACTCGGAAGTCGAGGCGGCCATCCAGGAAAGCCTCGAGACGCTGATGCAAGGCAAAACCGTGATCGCCATCGCCCACCGCCTCTCCACCATCGCCCGGATGGACCGGCTGGTGGTGCTGGAGAAGGGTCGCATCGCCGAGACCGGCAGCCATGCCGAGTTGCTGGCCCAGGGTGGGTTGTACGCGCGGCTGTGGCAGCATCAGACGGGTGGGTTCGTCGGGATCGACTGAACCCTGGTTATGCACAAAACCCCGTGGCGAGGGAGCTTGCTCCCGCTGGGTTGCGTAGCAGCCCCAAACTGTATCTGGCACTGCGATGTGTCAGATACACCGCAGGGGCCTGCTGCGCAGTCCAGCGGGAGCAAGCTCCCTCGCCACGGGGGCTCAGAGAACTTCAGCACTGCCGATAAGGCAGTGCCGTTTTCGCTTCTTCGGCATACGCCATCACGCCCTCCTGCTCGCGCGCAAGAAAATCCGCCACCGCCGCTTTCAAGCCCGGATGGCGAAGGTAGTGCCATGAACGGGTGATCACCGGTTCGAAGCCGCGAATCAACTTGTGCTCACCCTGGGCCCCGGCGTCAAAACGCTGCACGCCGTTGGCAATCGCGTAGTCCATGCCTTGGTAGAAACACGTCTCGAAATGCAGCCGATCGAACTCTGCCAGGCAGCCCCAATAACGCCCATAAAAACTGTCGCCCGCCAACAGGCTGAACGCCATCGCCACCGGCCGTGAACCTTGCTTGGCCAGTACCACGCGAATGGCCTCGGGCATGCGCTCGGCCAGCAGGCTGAAAAAAGCACGGGTCAGATAAGGCGCCTGCCGACGCACCGCGTAGGTATTGGCGTAACAGGCGTAGACAAAATCCCACTGCGCCTCGTCCAATTGATGGCCTTCCAGCCATTCGAAATCAATGCCCTGCCCCGCCACCTGCTCGCGCTCCTTGCGCATCTGCTTGCGCTTGCGGGAACTGAGCGCGTCGAGGAAATCCTGGAAATCCCGATAGCCGCGATTCTGCCAGTGGTACTGGCAACCGATTCGCTGCAACCAGCCCTCCTGCCTGGCCAATGCCTCGTCGGTGAAGGCGTCGGTGAAGTTGATGTGGGCGCTGGATAGCCCTTCGATCTCCAGATAGCCCGGCAGGCTGCCCAGCAGTTCCAAGCCATCCTCAACACGCGCCGTCAGCAGTCGCGCGCCGCTCACCGGACTGAATGGCACCGCCGTCAGTAGCTTGGGGTAATAGTCGATGCCGGCCCGGGCACAAGCGTCGGCCCAGCCATGATCGAACACGTACTCACCGTAGGAATGCCACTTGCGATAGCTGGGCAAAGCCGCCAGCAGCCGCCCCTCTTCAAGGTGCAGCAGATGCTCGGGCTGCCACCCGGAATGCGAACCCAGGCTGGCGCTGTCTTCCAGGGCGGTGAGAAAAGCGTGGCGCAAGAAGGGTTGATTGACGGGCACCAGCGCGTCCCACTCATGTGGCGCGATGGCGGACAGGCTGTCCAAGACGTGAAGCGGCATGCGGTTCCCCGATATCCAGACGACGGATTGGGCGAGTATCGCCGATCCGAATCGCAAGGGGATAAAAAAACCCCGCCAGAGGCGGGGTTCAAAGGAGCTGTAACGGATGAAAGTGCAGCGGTGTATCAGGTCAAAATGGCTTAGAACACGTACTGGGCACGGACTACGAAACCGTCGCCATCATCATCGCCATTGGCGTTGGTGACTTTATCGGTCTTGGCCTTGACGTAGGCACCGGTGATTTTCACCGCTTCGTTGGCGTACCAGTTCACACCCAGGTTGTGCACCTTGGCTTCGGCATCGCCCACTTCGCGGGTCGCCGAGGCGGTGGTGATGTTGTCGTCTTCGACGGTCATGCTGTCGAAGCGGTAGAACACTTCCCAAGCGCCGATGGATTTGTTCTGAGGCTTGATGGCGTCGAATTTGCCGACTTTATAGCCACGGGATTCACCGGTGAGGGTGTAGGCACCCTGGACGTAGAAGCCGTGACCTTTTAGGTCTTCGAAGGCGTCGCTGTCAGCCTTGGTCTTGCGGCTGATGTATTCACCCTGGATAGACGCTGGGCCCATGGCGAAAGCGGCTTCCAGACCGAAGGCAGTGTCGGTGTCGTAGGAACCGGCCGGCGAGTTGTTGGCGCCGCCCAGGACCGGACGGTTGCCGTTAGGGCCGGCGTCATTGCCGCCCAGGGTTTCAACGCCACGCATGCCCAGACGGGAGCGATAACGAGCGTCGAATGCGGTGTCCGAAACGTCACGCGAGGCCACGTTCAAACCGAAGTGCAGCACGTTGCCAGCTTCGTGCATCGGGGCGAACACGAAACGACCATTGGCTTGCTTGATGCTGTTGCCGTCGGTGTCGTCGGTGTCTTTGCTGAACACACCGGCCGAGACGTAGAACGAATCAGCGAAGACGCCGGATGCTTGCAGGCCCAGGCCGTTCTGGTGGCCGTTGGCCCAGTCGATCAGGTCGTAGGCGGCATTACGCTCAGGTGCGGTGACCCATTTGGAGCTGGTGGCTTTTTCAAGGCCGAAATCCGGGTCGAAACGGCCGACCTTGATCGAAACCGGCTTGAAGCCGTTGTAGGCCAAGGAAGCTTCGTCGAAGTAGCCGTTATCGGAATCGCCGCTGTTGTGGGAGAAATCGTAGTTGATGGTGTAGGCCCAGTCCGTGTACAGCACACCGGACAACTCCAGGAAGCCACGGCGGATGTAAGCGGCATCGGCTTTGTCACCGTTGTCGGTGTAGATGCCATCGAACTGGCTGTAGTCAGCCTGCAAACGACCGCCGAGCTTGAAGCTGAACTCTTTGTCAGTGGTAGCGACCTCCAGGCCGCCCTTGGTCTTGACCACGATATCGGCGCCGTCTGTGGTCACGGTGCCGGCGAAAGCCTGGGCGGTTACTGCCATTGCCAGAGCGCTGGCGGCAAAACCTGCGAAGTGCTTACGGATCATCGAAGAATTCCCCTAGTTGGTAGTCTATGCGTTAGAAAACACGCGGAACTGGGCCCGCTGGTGTTGGGAGGGGATCTTGGCGACGGGGTGTGTCAGGCAAGTTGCTATCACATAAAGATTTTATGACAGCGGAACTTTTTACTTCGAAAGGGAATAACAGAAATGCCACAAAAATGTGGGAGCGAGCGTGCTCGCGAAGGCGGTGGATCAGTCAGATTCAAGTTGACAGATCTTCCGCCTTCGCGAGCAGGCTCGCTCCCACAGGAGTTTTTTTACATTGAACGAGAGATCAACGCTTGCGCAGGATCACGCTGCCGATCGAATAGCCGGCGCCAAACGAGCTGAGCACCGCGACGGAGCCGCTGGGCAGGTCGTCCTGATACAGGTGGAACGAAATCACCGAGCCGGCCGAGCTGGTGTTGGCGTAGCGGTCGAGGATCACCGGGGCTTCCTCTTCGCTGGCCTCGCGTCCCAGCAACTTGCGCACGATCAGCTGGTTCATGCTCAGGTTGGCCTGATGCAGCCAGAATCGCTTCACTTCGCCGACGTTCAGCTGGTTTTCCTCCAGGTGGGCGCCGATCAGTTCAGCGACCATCGGGCAGACGTCACGGAACACCTTGCGACCTTCCTGGACGAACAGTTTGTCCCGGCTGCCAACGCCCTCTTCCGCCGCACGGTTGAGGAAACCGAAGTTGTTGCGGATGTTGTTGGAGAACTTGGTAAGCAGCTTGGTGCTGACCACATCGAACTGATACGGCGACGTGGCCTGGTCCGCCCGCTCGATGATCACGGCGGTGGCCGCGTCGCCGAAGATGAAGTGGCTGTCGCGGTCACGGAAATTAAGGTGGCCTGTGCAGACTTCCGGGTTGACCATGAGGATCGCCCGGGCCTGGCCCAGTTGAACGCTGTTGGCGGCGGCCTGGATGCCGAACGTCGCCGAAGAACAGGCCACGTTCATGTCGAAACCGAAACCTTCGATGCCCAGGGCTTCCTGAACTTCGATGGCGATGGCCGGGTAAGGACGCTGCAAGTTCGAACAGGCCACGATCACGCCGTCGATGTCGGCGGCGGTGCGACCGGCGCGTTCCAGGGCCTGCTTCGCGGCGCCGACGGCCATTTCGCAGAGCACCGACCACTCGTCATTGGAGCGCTCGGGCAGGCGCGGCGTCATGCGTTGTGGGTCGAGGATGCCGTCCTTGTCCATGACAAAGCGGCTCTTGATGCCCGACGCCTTCTCGATGAACGCGGCGTTGGATTCGGTCAATGCTTGCACTTCGCCGCGCTCGATGGCCTCGGCGTTATCGGCGTTGAACTGCGCGACGTAAGTATTGAAGGATTGCACCAGCTCTTCGTTGGAGATGCTGTTGGCCGGGGTGTACAGGCCGGTGCCGCTGATGACGACGTTATGCATGGTCGTGTCTCTATTCTGTTCAGGCAGAAAGTATTGGCACCGACGTACCAACACGCAAAGGGACTTTTCCCATCCCGGGGAAGCAGCCCTGGCATCGCTTTATTCCGATCCGCCCGTGACCTTGAAGAGCAAAACCACGGGACCGGTATTTATAGGCGCGAAGTTTGCCATAAACGCTGGCTTTTGGCCCATGTTCCCTTTTACCAGACAAGAATCCACAGGGAATAGGTGGTGGTCTGATCAACCCTCCACCAACCCCCACTGCTTACCCAGGCGCTTGTCGGAAATCGGCACCTTGGTCCCCAACTGCTGGGCGAACAGCGACACGCGGTATTCCTCCAGCCACCAACGGTAGAGCTCCAGTTGCGGGTCGCGCTTGCCTTCCTGGGCGTGTTTGCTGGCGCGGGCCTGGTATTGAGCCCAGAGATTGGAGAGCTCGCCGCTCCAGACCCGGTCCTTCTGGACCTGGCTGCCCAGCTTCTCGAAACGTTGCTCGATTGCCTTGAGATAGCGTGGCAGCTCCTTGAGCCATTGATGGGGGGTTTCCCGCACGAAGCCTGGGTACACCAAGTGGCCGAGCTGTTGCTTGATGTCGTTCAGCGCCACGGCCTGGGCCAGGTCGATCTTGCCCTTGAAGCGTTTTTGCAGGCCGTGCCAGAGCTTGAGGATGTCCAGGGTCAGCTTCGCCAGGCGTTCGGCGTGCTCGGTCCAGGCGCCGCGCTTGCGTTCGGCCAGGGCCGCCAGCGCGGCACCGTCACGGGGCAGGCTCGGCTCGCCTTCGAGGATGCAGCTGTCGAGGCTCGCCAGCAGGATGTCTTCCACCAGAGCGTCGACGCGCCCCAATTCACGATAGAGCAGGCCCAACTCCGTCAATCCCGGCAGCTTGCCACGGAGGAATTTCGCCGTTTCGGCCAATTGCTGCATGAGCAAACGCTGCAAGGCACGACGGTGCTGGAACTCGGCTTCGGCCGGGGTCGGGAAGCGCCCTTCCTTGACCACGGCGCCCTCTTCCACCAACGCCGGGTACACCGTCATCGACAACCCGGCGATCTTCTGCTGGGTTTTCTCGGCCACCGGTGCGAAGACTTTCGCCTCCACCGGTTCCTGGCTCTTGGCTGTTTGCGGCACGGCCAAGGCGGCCTGGCTGGCCTCGGCAAAACGCGCCGTCAGCTCGGCCAGGTCGCGGCCTTCACCGAGGAACTTGCCCTGGCCATCGACGATTTCCAGGTTCATGCGCAAATGGCTTTCTACCTGCTGCGCCGCTTCCGCCCAGGCGTCATCGCTGACCCGCGCACCGGTCATGCGCAGCAATTCGCGCCCCAGGGATTGCGGCAACGAACCTTCGGCAAACGTGATGCGTTGCAACGCGGCCTTGACGAAGTCCGGCACCGGCACGAAGTTCTTGCGCAAGGCCTTGGGCAGGTTGCGCACCAGCGCGATGCACTTGGCTTCGATCATCCCCGGCACCAGCCATTCCAGGCGCTCAGGTGGCAGCATCGGCAGCAGCGGCGCCGGTACACGCAACGTGACGCCGTCGCGGGGATGGTTGGGCTCGAAGTGATAGCTTAACGGCAACGTCAAGTCGCCGACGCGCAAGGTGTCGGGGTACTGGTTGGCCGTCACCTCGCTGGCCTCCCGGGCCAGCACGTCTTCTTCGCGCATGACCAACAGCTGCGGATCTTTCTGGCTGTTGATCCGATACCAGCTGTCAAACGTCGCGGTCTGATGAATTTCGGCAGGCAGGCGCGCGTCGTAGAAGGCGAACAGCGTTTCCTCGTCCGCGAGGATGTCGCGGCGACGGGCCTTGGCTTCGAGCTCGTCGAGTTGTTCAAGCAACCGCGTATTGGCGCTCAGGCACTTGGCCTTGGACTGGATCTCGCCACGCACCAGCGCCTCGCGGATGAACAATTCACGGGACACCACCGGGTCCACCGGCCCGTAGTGAACGGGCCGACGACCAACGACGATCAGCCCGAACAAGGTGATCTGCTCATAAGCCACCACTTGCCCGCGCTTCTTCTCCCAATGGGGCTCGAAGTGGTTTTTCTTGATCAGGTGCCCCGCCAGTGGTTCGATCCAGTCCGGCTCGATCTTCGCCACCATGCGCGCGTACAACTTGGTGGTTTCCACCAGTTCGGCGGTCATCAGCCACTGCGGACGCTTCTTGCCCAGGCCTGACGATGGATGGATCCAGAAGCGCCGCTGGCGAGCGCCTAGGTAATCGCCGTCTTCGGTTTTCTGGCCGATCTGGCTCAACAGGCCCGAGAGCACCGCCTTGTGCAGTTTCGGGTAATCGGCCGGCTCTTTGTTGAGGCTCAACTGCATGTCGCGGCAGATCAGGCTCAACTGGCGGTGGGAATCACGCCATTCGCGCAGGCGCAGGTAGTTGAGGAAGTTCTTGCGGCACCAGTTGCGCAGCGGGTTGGCGGTCAGGGCTTGGCGCTGTTCTTCGAAACCTCGCCACAGATTGACCAAGCCGGCGAAGTCCGAATCCGCGTCCTTCCATTGGGCGTGAGCCTGGTCGGCGGCCTGTTGGCGCTCGGGCGGACGCTCGCGCGGATCCTGGATGGACATGGCGCTGGCGACAATCAGCACTTCCTGCAGGCTGCCCAGCTTCGCTGCTTCCAACAACATGCGGCCCATGCGCGGGTCCACCGGCAAACGCGCCAATTGCCGACCCAACGGCGTCAATTGGCTGTTACGGTCCACCGCCGACAATTCTTGCAGCAGGTTGAATCCGTCGCTGATGGCCTTGCCGTCCGGCGGCTCGATGAACGGGAAATCGGTGATCTCGCCGAGACGCAGGTGCAGCATCTGCAGGATCACCGCCGCCAGGTTGGTGCGCAGGATTTCCGGATCGGTGAATTCAGGGCGACTGATGAAATCCTCTTCGCTGTACAACCGCACGCAGATCCCCGGCTCGACCCGCCCGCAACGGCCTTTGCGCTGGTTGGCGCTGGCCTGGGATATGGCTTCGATGGGCAGGCGCTGGACCTTCGCGCGATAGCTGTAGCGGCTGATGCGCGCGGTGCCGCTGTCGATTACGTAGCGGATACCCGGCACGGTCAATGAGGTTTCGGCGACGTTGGTGGCCAGCACCACGCGACGGCCCGGGTGGGACTGGAAGATCCGTTGTTGTTCGGCCGGCGACAAGCGCGCGTACAGCGGCAGGATCTCGGTGTGCTTGAGTTGGGCCTTGCGCAGCATCTCCGCGGCGTCGCGAATCTCCCGCTCGCCCGGCAGGAACACCAGCACGTCGCCGGGGCTGCGCCGTTCGCTGCGCTCGTAGGCAGCGATTTCGTCGAGGGTGGCGAGAATCGCCTGGTCGACGGTCAAGTCATCCTCGACCCGGTTACCCTCCTCGTCTTGCTCAAGGGTCAGCGGGCGATACCAGGTTTCCACCGGGAAGGTGCGGCCCGAGACTTCAACGATGGGGGCGTCATCGAAGTGCTTGGAGAAACGCTCTAGGTCGATGGTCGCCGACGTAATGATGACTTTCAGATCGGGGCGACGCGGCAACAGGGTCTTGAGGTAGCCCAGCAGGAAGTCGATATTCAGGCTGCGCTCGTGGGCTTCGTCGACGATGATCGTGTCGTAACGTTCGAGGTAGCGGTCGTTCTGGGTTTCCGCCAGCAGGATGCCATCGGTCATCAACTTGATGAGCGTGTTGGCGTCGCTCTGGTCCTCGAAACGCACCTGATAACCCACCAGCGCCCCCAGGGGGGTCGCCAGCTCTTCGGCGACACGGCTCGCCACGCTGCGGGCGGCGATGCGGCGTGGCTGGGTGTGGCCGATCAAACCCTGCTGGCCACGGCCGATCTCCAGGCAGATCTTCGGCAACTGGGTGGTTTTGCCCGAGCCGGTTTCGCCGGCGATGATCAGCACCTGATGCTTGAGCAGCGCCTCCTTGATCTCGTCGCGCTTGGCGGCGATCGGCAAGTTGTCGTCGTAGCGAATCGACGGCACGCTCGCCTTGCGCGCCAGCACCAGGTCGCACGACGCTTGCATCCGCGCTACCCACTGGGCCAGCTTGGCCTCGTCGGGCTTCTTGCGCAGCTCGAGCAACTGCCGCCGCAACCGGTGCCGGTCGGCGAGCATGGCGTGATCGAGGTTTTTCAGCAGTTTGTCGATAGCGGGGGTTTGGTCAGTCATCAGGTACGCAGGGTTCGTCGGTTTGAGCGAGGGGGCGATTGTCGCAGATTTGCGGCTATTGCGCCGAACACCAGAAGTGGCCTCACCACCGTCCCCTTGTGGAACGAGCTTGCTCGCGATAGCGGTGGATCAGCAATCGTTGATGTTAACTGGCACACCGTCATCGCGAGCAAGCTCGCTCCCACAGGTGGCTTTTGCTTGCCTGCTGGTTATTCGCTGTCCAGGTCTTTACGCCGATACGGGAACACATCGATGACCTTTCCCGCCCGGATCGCCTCTTGCAAGCCTTTCCAGTAGTCAGCGTTATATAGCTCGCCGTGCAACTGGTCGAACAGCTTGCGCTGCCCTGCGTCGGCGAACAGGAACGGCGGGAACTCTTCAGGGAAAACGTCCAGCGGGCCGATGGAATACCAGGGCTCGGACGCCATCTCATCTTCCGGCGTGCGCGGCTGGGGGATATGGCGGAAGTTGGCCTCGGTGAGAAAGCAGATCTCATCGTAGTCGTAGAACACCACGCGGCCATGGCGGGTTACGCCGAAGTTCTTGAGCAGCATGTCGCCGGGGAAGATATTGGCGGCCGCCAGTTGCTTGATCGCCAGGCCATAATCTTCCAGCGCCTCGCGCACCTGGGCTTCGTTGGCGTTTTCCAGGTACAGGTTCAACGGGGTCATGCGCCGCTCGGTCCAGCAGTGGCGGATCAACACCGTGTCGCCCTCCACCGACACCGTGGACGGCGCCACTTCCAGCAGTTCTTCCAGGCAGGCCGGCTCGAATTTGCTCAGGGGGAAGCGGAAGTCGGCGAACTCCTGGGTGTCGGCCATGCGCCCGACCCGGTCAACGCTTTTCACCAATCGGTATTTCTCGATGACCGTGGCCCGGTCGACGTTCTTCGACGGCGAGAAACGGTCCTTGATGATCTTGAACACGGTGTTGAAGCCCGGCAGGGTGAACACGCTCATGACCATGCCGCGCACGCCCGGCGCCATGATGAACTGGTCATCGGTGTTCGCCAGGTGGTTGATCAGCGCCCGGTAGAACTCCGACTTGCCGTGCTTGTAGAAACCAATCGAAGTGTACAGCTCGGCAATGTGCTTGCCCGGCAGGATGCGCTTGAGAAAGCCAATGAATTCCGCCGGCACCGGCACGTCCACCATGAAGTACGAACGGGTGAACGAGAAGATGATCGACACCTGCGCCTCGTCGGTGATCAGCGCGTCGATCTGGATACCCCGGCCTTCGCGGTGCAGCAACGGGATCACCAGGGGCCACTGATCGTCACGGGTGTAGATGCGGCCCACCAGGTAGGCGCCCTTGTTGCGATAGAGCACCGAGGAAAACAGTTCGACCGTCAGTTCCGGGTCCTTGCAGACCCAATCCGGCAGGTTTTCGCGTAGCTGGCTTTCGAGACGTCGCAGGTCGCCGGGCAGGTCGGCGTACTCTTCACTGAAGCGATAATCGGCAAAGATCGCCGCGAGCATTTTGTCCAGTTGCCCTTCGGGTTTATAGGTGCGGGTCTGTGCCGCGCGAGCACGACGCAGGCTCGGCCGGGTCGTGTGGATGAACATGGTGCCGTCGCTGATCAGATCATGGCTGAACAGGCCGCAGAAGATCGAGTTGTACCAGGTCTCCGACAATTCATCGTCGAAGCGCAGGTCGATCAGGCTGATATAGGCGCTCTTCACCAATGGCCAGCGACCGACGTCCATCAAGGCCTCGGCGCTAAAGGCCTGGCGCAACCGGGCGACGGTTTCGAAGACTTTTTCTTCATACAGATTGATGCGCGCCGCCGAGGCCGCCTGCGCCTCCAACCATTGCGCCTGCTCGAACCGGGCGCGAGCGCCGTCGGTGATCTGCCGGAAATGCTCACGATAATCGTCGAAACCGTCGAGGATCGAACGGGCGATATCGGTCGCGGGCCATGGCTGCGGCATAGGGTAAACCTCGGCGGGTCATGCTTGTTATTGGCGACTGAGCTTAGAGGCCAATCCCTGGGCAACGCAACCATTGCCATCGGTGTTTAGCGGGGTGACACTTGCGACCCGATCAAGGAAGGATGCACCCGTGAACCTCGTCGATATCCTGCGCTTGCTGTCACTGGCCGCCATCTGGGGCGCGAGCTTCTTGTTCATGCGCATTATCGCTCCGGTCATCGGCACGATTCCCACGGCTTTCTTTCGCGTCTCCATTGCCTTCGTCGGCCTGCTGGTCATTCTTGCGCTGATGCGTGTCGACTGGAATTTTCGCGGCAAGCTAAAAGCCGTGATGGTTTTGGGCTTGATCAATTCCGGCATTCCCGCAACGTTTTACTCCCTGGCGGCCCAAGTGTTGCCGGCCGGTTACTCGGCGATCTTCAACGCGACGACGCCGCTGATGGGGGTGCTGATCGGTGGATTGTTTTTCCGTGAGCCACTCACGACGGCCAAGGTCAGCGGGGTTTTTCTCGGCCTGATGGGCGTCGCGATCCTCACCCGCGCAGGTCCGGTGGCGTTCGACCAGCAACTGTTGATGGGCGCCCTCGCCTGCCTGCTCGCCACGACCTGCTATGGCTTTGCCGGTTTTCTGACCCGGCGCTGGCTCGATCATCAAGGCGGGCTGGACAGCCGCTTGTCCGCCCTTGGCAGCATGTTCGGCGCCACGATCTTCCTGTCGCCGCTGTTTGGCTACAGCGCGATCACCCAACCACCGGCCAGCTGGGGCGGCTGGAGCGTATGGCTGTCGCTGCTGGGCCTGGGCCTGGTGTGTACGGCGCTGGCGTACATTCTTTATTTCCGCTTGCTCAGCTCCATTGGCCCAGTCAAATCCATGACAACGACCTTTCTGATCCCGCCGTTCGGCGTGCTGTGGGGCGCATTGCTGCTGGATGAGCCACTGGGCATGGCCCATGTGTATGGCGGGGTGTTGATTGCGGCGGCGTTGTGGTTGGTGTTGAAGCCTGGGGTGGTCAAGCCGGTTGGAGCGTCTGCCCGGTAATTCATCGGTGTAGCGGAGTAGGCCATCGCGAGCAAGCCCGCTCCCACAGGGTTATGCGCAGCCTTTTGTGGGAGCGAGCTTGCTCGCGATAGCGGTGGAACTGCCAGCGATCAGCTAGCGACTTTTACGAAACACAAACACCAACCCCACGATGATCAACCCCATCCCCAGCAAGCTCAACAACGCCAACCGGTTGCCGAACACCAGGTAGTCCATGATCGCCGTCACCGCCGGCACCAGGTAGAACAGGCTGGTGACGTTGACCAGGTTGCCCCGGGCAATCAGCCGGTACAGCAGCAACGTCGCCAACACCGACACCACCAGCCCCATCCACAACACCGGCACGATGAAACCCGCGCTGCGCTCGAAGTGGAAGGGTTGGAACGGCACGAACACCGAGCACAACACCAGCCCGGCCAGGTACTGCACCGGCAGCGTGCCCAGTGGGTTGTCGGTGATGCGCTTCTGCATGATGGAGCCCGCCGTCATGCTCACCAGCGCCAGCAACCCGCACAGCATGCCCGCCAGGGACATACCGGCCAGGCCAATGCCTTGGTAAACCACCATCACCAACCCCACCAGCCCCAGCGCCAGGCCGAACATGCGCTGCCAGGAACGCTGACGCTCCATGAGCACCACGGTAAGGATCGGCTGCACGCCCATGAGCGTCGCCATTACTCCAGGGGTGACGTTCAGTTGCAGCGCCAGCAGATAGAAAATCTGATAGGCACCCAACAGCACCAGTCCCGTCGCCGCCGCGTACAGCATCGGCTTGCCGGTGCCGGGCAGCTTGAACTTCAACATGGGGATCAACAGCACCAATGCGCACAACGCGATGGCGAAGCGGATCAGCAGGAAGGCGAAAGGTGACGCGTGGGCCAGGCCCAATTTGGAGAAGATCGCCCCGCTGCTCCACAACAGAACGAACAGGCTCGTCGAAGCCGTCGCCAATAAGGCGTTTTTGGAAAAGGAAAACATGAAAACCACCTGTAGTCAGGCAAAAAGCCAACTCAGCCGAAGCTGAAATCCAGTCGTTTTTTCAGGCGGGCGCAGGGAACGGCAACCGTTGCCGATCAGCCCTGAACGCCAACACCCGGCGGTGATACGCAGGCGTATACCGGTGAGCGACTGACAGGTGGAGGGTATTGACCGATCTGCTCAGGCGACCTTTTCCCGCACGGCACGACACCAGCGTTGAACGCTGGGACCACGACCGCGGTGACTGGGAATGAAGGCATGAGCCGATCTCTTGGAGGGTGGGTTCGAAAACCGAGCGCTGACTATAACCAGCGCTCGACATGTAACGCAATGTTTAAACAAACAACCAGTAGCCGAGCGCCGTCAGCACAGCCACGGCCAGCACCGGCCGCATCACCCGATACGCCTTGGGGTGCTTGCGCTTGAATTGCTTGACCCTACCGCTGATGCCGTCACTGAACGACTTGCTCCAGGCGTAGGCCCGGTTGATACCGCCGACGCGTTCGTCGTCGAGGTTCTGCGGCGCGGTAGCGCGGCCAAGGAATGCACTGATAGCGCGATTGAGACGAGTCATCAGCGGGTTTTTAAGTGGACGCTCGACATCGCAGAACAGGATAACGCGGGTCTGCGGCGTTTCGTTCTTGACCCAGTGCACGTAGGTTTCGTCGAACATGACGTCTTCACCGTCGCGCCAGGCGTAGATTTGTCCGTCTACGAAGATCCGGCAATCATCGGAGTTGGGCGTGGACAACCCGAGGTGATAGCGCAGGGACCCAGCGAACGGATCGCGATGGGGGTTCAGGTGACTGTCGCCCGGCAGCAGGGCAAACATCGCGCCCCGAACGTTGGGAATTCGATTGACCAGCTCAACGGTCCTTGGGCAGAGCTGCTTCGCCGAGGGCAGCGGCTTGTCATACCACTTGAGATAGAAGCGCTTCCAGCCCTTCTTGAAGAAAGAGCCGAAGCCGGCATCGTTGTTCTTCTCGGCGGCGCGAATATAACCCTCGTCGAACAGGCGCATGGCTTCGTCGCGGATCACTTGCCAGTTCTCCTTGAGCACATCCAGCTCTGGGAACTGGCTGCGATCCAGATAAGGCTTGGACGGCACGCTGGAGAACAAGTACATCAGGGCGTTATAGGGCGCGAAGAATGCCGAGTGGTTGACGAACTGGCGCAGGACAGGCAAACGCGCCTTGCCACGTAAATGCACGTAAAGCGTGCTGCCCAAAAACAGCAGCAATACCGAAGCCTTCGCGACAAACGAAACGGTCATTTCTTTTTCAACTCCTTGTTTAAATGCAACTTGCGCTACGCCATCTGCCCGACGCGGCGGCCGGCCATGTTAAATATCCCTGTCCAGGTTAAACATCGCCGGAGGCGACATTCACCGTTGAGAAAAATGCAACAAAGCCCTTGTTACCATGCGTCGCCTGAACCTTGGCTGACGCACTCTCAAACGTGACTCCTTTTCGTGGCTAGGGAGCTTGCTCCCGCTCGACTGCGCAGCAGTCGCCTCCAACCGCAAGGATCGCCGGGGCGCGCTTCGCATTCCAGCGGGAGCAAGCTCCATCGCCACATGGATCAAGCTTCCACAGAAAGCTATTTCGCCATTGCACAGAGGTCTACTGCTGGGTCTCCTGCTCGGTAAACAAGTCACTGAACAACATGCTCGACAGGTATCGTTCGCCCGAATCCGGCAGGATTACCACGATGGTCTTGCCCTGCATTTCCGGCTTTTCCGCCAGGCGTGCCGCCACGGCCATCGCCGCGCCGCAAGAGATGCCGCAGAGAATTCCCTCTTCCTGCATCAAGCGCAGGGCCATGGCCTTGGACTCGTCATCGGTCACCCGCTCCACCTGATCGACGATCGACAGATCGAGGTTCTTCGGCACGAAGCCCGCGCCGATACCCTGGATCTTGTGGGGGCTGGGCTTGATTTCCTGCCCCGCCATCACCTGGGTGATCACCGGGGAAGCCTCGGGCTCTACCGCCACCGACAGGATCGGTTTGCCGCACGTATTCTTGATATACCGCGAGACACCGGTAATGGTTCCGCCCGTCCCGACGCCCGCGACCAGAACGTCCACCGCGCCATCGGTGTCGTTCCAGATTTCCGGGCCGGTGGTTTTCTCGTGGATCGCCGGGTTGGCCGGATTCTCGAACTGCTGCGGCATGAAGTATTTCGAGGGGTCGCTGGCCATGATCTCGGCGGCTTTCTCGATGGCACCTTTCATGCCCTTGGCCGGCTCGGTGAGCACCAGTTCCGCCCCCAGGGCCTTGAGCACCTTGCGCCGCTCGATGCTCATGGACGCCGGCATGGTCAGCATCAATTTATAGCCACGGGCGGCGGCCACGAATGCCAGGCCAATGCCGGTGTTGCCCGAAGTCGGTTCGACGATGGTCATGCCGGGCTTGAGTTTGCCGGAGCTTTCGGCGTCCCAGATCATGTTCGCGCCTATCCGGCACTTGACCGAATAACCCGGGTTGCGCCCTTCGATCTTGGCCAGGATGGTCACGCCGCGCGGGGCGATGCGATTGATCTGCACCAGTGGCGTATTGCCAATGGAATGGGCGTTGTCAGCGTATATACGACTCATGACCGGGTCCTTAATGCAGAGGGAATTTAGCGCTTAAAGGTAAGCCTGTTGCCCAAAGGCGTCCAGTTGCACCGAACGTTCCCGTTGTTACAAGAGTCAATGGCTTTAACAACGGAGACTACTGTCATGAAGCGTCGATACAGCTGGCCACTGTGGGCCTTCGTCGCCATCGTTGCGCTGTTGGTGGCCCTGCATTTCGCATTGCCTTACCTGGTGCGCAACTACCTCAACGACAAACTGGCGGACATGGGTGATTACCGCGGCCAGGTCGTCGATGTCGACCTGGCCCTCTGGCGTGGAGCCTACCGGATCAATGGCTTGAAGATCGTCAAGGTCGACGGCAAGGTGCCGGTGCCATTCGTCGATGCTCCGGTGGTCGACCTGTCCGTGAGCTGGCACTCGCTGTGGTATGACCATGCGGTGGTGGCCGAAGTGGAATTTGCCCGTCCCGAAGTCAACTTCGTCGACGGCGGGGCCGACCGGCAAAACTCCCAGACCGGCCAGGGCACCAACTGGCGCGAGCAGTTGAGCAAACTGTTGCCTATCACCTTCAACGAAGTGCGCCTGCGGGATGGCAAGGTCACCTTTCGCAATTTCAACTCCAAGCCACCGGTCAACCTGCGGGCCACAGAGGTCAACGCCAGCTTCTATAACCTGACCAACGTGGTCGACACCGAAGGCAAGCGCGACGCCCGGTTCGAGGGCAAGGCCCTGGTGGCCGAACACGCGCCCCTGGAGGTGCAAGCGACCTTCGATCCCTTGAGCAATTTCGAGGACTTCGACTTCCGTCTGCGGGCCAGAAACATCGAGTTGAAACGCCTGAACGACTTTGCCGCGGCCTATGGGAAATTCGACTTCAATGCCGGTCACGGCGATCTGGTGGTCGAAGCCGAAGCTGACAATGCTCGGCTCAGCGGCTACATCAAGCCGCTGCTTCGCGACGTCGACGTGTTCGATTGGCAGCAGGACGTGGAGAACGAGAAAAAGAACATCTTCCGCTCGGTCTGGGAAGCCTTGGTCGGCACGGGCGAAACGGCCCTGAAAAATCAGAGCAAGAACCAGTTCGCTACGCGGGTGGAGCTGAGTGGCAACGTGCATCAGCAGAACATCAGTGCCTTCGAAGCCTTCCTGCAAATCCTGCGCAACGGTTTCGTACAGGCCTTCAATGCCCGGTACGAGCAACCGCCGCCTTCCAAAGATTAGATCTTGCGTTATTGGTGGCGAGGGGATACATCCCCGCCAGGGTGCGAAGCGGCCCCAAACCAGGCAACTCGGTGTGCAAGGTAAAACGGGTTCACTGCCTTAGGGCTGCTGCACAGCCCAGCGGAGCGGTGCGACGTTTCGCTTAATCCCCTCGGCACAAGACTGAGTCAACATGTGACGCTCCATTCAGAGACTGAATACAGCGTCTGCGTTCACAGTCGGCGGGGCCTCGCGGTATAGTCGGGCACGACATTTATTTCGCGCGCCCCGCCTCGCCGGGCCGGCGACACGTTCGAGGAATTGCAGATGAAGTTCGAAGGCACCAGCGCCTACGTGGCCACCGATGACCTGAAACTGGCCGTCAACGCCGCCATCACCCTGGAGCGGCCGCTGTTGGTCAAGGGCGAACCGGGCACTGGCAAGACCATGCTCGCCGAACAACTGGCGGAGTCCTTCGGCGCGCGCCTGATCACCTGGCACATCAAGTCCACCACCAAGGCCCACCAGGGTCTGTACGAGTACGATGCGGTCAGCCGCCTGCGGGACTCGCAGTTGGGCGTGGACAAGGTCCACGACGTGCGCAATTACTTGAAGAAGGGCAAGCTCTGGGAAGCCTTCGAGTCCGAAGAACGGGTGATCCTGCTGATCGACGAGATCGACAAGGCCGACATCGAGTTCCCCAACGACCTGCTGCAAGAGCTCGACAAGATGGAGTTCTACGTCTACGAGACCGACGAAACCATCAAGGCCAAGCAGCGCCCGATCATCATCATTACCTCCAACAACGAAAAGGAACTGCCGGACGCCTTCCTGCGCCGCTGCTTCTTCCACTACATCGCATTTCCCGATCGCGCCACCCTGCAGAAAATCGTCGACGTGCATTACCCGGATATCAAGAAGGACCTGGTCAGCGAAGCGCTGGACGTGTTTTTTGATGTGCGCAAAGTCCCGGGCCTGAAGAAAAAGCCTTCCACCTCCGAGTTGGTGGATTGGCTCAAGCTGCTGATGGCCGACAACATCGGCGAAGCGGTGCTGCGCGAGCGTGATCCGACCAAGGCCATTCCGCCGCTGGCCGGCGCCTTGGTCAAGAACGAACAGGACGTGCAATTGCTTGAGCGCCTGGCGTTCATGAGCCGTCGCGGCACTCGCTGATCCTCTTCGTCCAACAAGAGCGAGGGCGATTGCCATGCTGCTTAACCTGTTCAATGAGATGCGCGCCGCCAAGGTGCCCGTGTCGGTGCGAGAACTGCTGGACCTGATCAACGCGCTGAAACAGCGGGTGATCTTTGCCGACATGGATGAGTTCTATTACCTGTCCCGGGCCATCCTGGTGAAGGACGAGCGGCATTTCGACAAGTTCGACCGGGCGTTCGCCGCGTATTTCAATGGCCTGGAGAAACTCGACGATCACCTCCAGGCGCTGATTCCCGAAGACTGGCTGCGCAAGGAATTCGAGCGCTCGTTGACCGACGAGGAACGGGCGCAGATCCAATCCCTGGGCGGCCTGGACAAGCTGATCGAAGAATTCAAGAAGCGCCTGGAAGAACAAAAGGAACGCCATGCCGGCGGCAACAAGTGGATCGGCACTGGCGGCACCAGCCCGTTCGGTTCCGGCGGCTTCAACCCCGAAGGCATTCGCGTCGGCGACGCCGGCAAGCGCCAGGGCAAGGCCGTCAAGGTCTGGGACCAGCGCGAATACAAGAACCTCGACGACCAGGTCGAACTGGGCACCCGCAACATCAAGATCGCCCTGCGCCGCCTGCGCAAGTTTGCCCGTCAGGGCGCGGCGGATGAGCTGGACATCGATGGCACCATCGACCACACCGCCCGGGATGCCGGCCTGCTGAATATCCAGATGCGCCCGGAGCGACGCAACACCGTCAAGCTCCTGTTGCTGTTCGATATCGGCGGTTCGATGGACGCCCACGTGAAGATCTGCGAAGAGTTGTTCTCGGCCTGCAAGACCGAGTTCAAGCACCTGGAATACTTCTACTTCCATAACTTTGTGTATGAATCGGTTTGGAAGAACAACCTGCGCCGTACCTCGGAGCGCACGTCGACTCAGGATTTGTTGCACAAGTATGGCGCCGACTACAAAGTGATCTTCATCGGCGACGCCGCCATGGCGCCCTATGAAATCACTCAGGCCGGCGGCAGCGTCGAGCACTGGAACGAAGAAGCCGGTTACGTGTGGATGCAGCGCTTCATGGAGAAGTACAAGAAACTCATCTGGATCAATCCCTACCCCAAAGACACCTGGGGTTATACCGCCTCGACCAACATCGTGCGCGAGCTGGTGGAAGACCGGATGTATCCGCTGACCTTGCGGGGGCTGGAGGAAGGGATGCGGTTTCTTTCCAAGTAAAGTTCTTTGGTGCCTTTCAGGGCCTCATCGCGAGCAGGCTCGCTCCCACAGGGGTCTTGTATACGACGAAGATCCAGTGTGGGAGCGAGCCTGCTCCGGGCGGCGATCCGACGATGCTTTTAGCGGTTTAACAGCGCCCGCATACACTCCACCTGCTGCCGATGCGCAACCGCCTGCACCACCGGACGCAACCGCACCTGAGTTCCCGGCAGGCATTGCGCCAACCGCGCCAGGGACAGCGGCGTCAACGCACCCAGGCGTGGGTAACCCCCGATGGTTTGCCGATCATTGAGCAACACGATCGGCTGGCCGTCCGGCGGTACCTGCACGGCACCGAGGGGAATGCCCTCCGAGATCATCGCCGGCCCCTGATACTCCAGCGCAGTCCCCAGCAAACGCATGCCCATGCGGTCGGCGCGACTGTCCAGCGTCCACGGGCTGTTGAACGCATCGAACAGGCTCCGTCCGCTGAACTCGCCATTCTGCGCACCCAGGATCAGATCCAGCGGCTGCACCTGCTGGAAATCCGGAATCCGCGTGTGCGGCATGGGCCGAGGCGTCGCCGAGCCTGAATAGCTCAAGCGCGCCCCACGATCCAGGGCCCGCCCTCGCCCATCCAGGCCACCGAGTTCTTCGCGCACGACGGTCGAACGGCTGCCCAGGACTTGCGGTGCATCGAACCCGCCAGGCGCCGCCAGGTAGGCCCGGGCACCGAGCACGGGCTGGGTCAGCGCCAGCACCTGGCCCTTGCGCAAGCTGAAAAAGCGCCACGACGCCACGCCCTGGCCGTCTATCCGCGCACCCAGGTCCGCTCCGGCCAGGGCCAGCACACAATCCTCTTCAGCCACCACCGTGAAGCCGCCGAGGGTAACCTCCACCACCGCCGCGTCGAGATCATTGCCGAGCATCCAGTTGGCCCACGCCATCGACAGCCAATCCGCCGCGCCGCCCTGGGTCACGCCCAAGTGCCTCACGCCGAAGCGGCCGGTGTCCTGCAACAGGCACAGCGGCGTGCTGGCCTCGATCAACAACCGACTCATGCCTGGGCCTCCAACGGTGTGTCGTCGCCACCCAGGGCGATGAATTCGGCGTGGTCCACGGCGGCGAAACGCACCGTGTCCCCCGGCTGCATCAGGCTGTAGCCGTCGCGCTCACGATCAAACAGTCTGGCCGGGGTGCGCCCGATCAGGTTCCAGCCGCCGGGCGACACCGCCGGATACGCTGCGGTCTGCCGTTCGGCAATGCCGACACTGCCCGCCGCGACCCGTTTGCGCGGGGTGTCGAGGCGCGGGGCGGCCAGTGCTTCGTCCACCAGCCCCATGAAGGCGAACCCCGGTGCGAAGCCCAGGGCAAATACCTGGTATTCGCGCTCGCTGTGGCGCCGGATCACCTGCTCCACCGTCAGCCCACTGCGACTCGCCAGCAGGCCCAACTCCGGCCCGACGGTAGCGTCGTACCACACCGGCAGCACGTGGCATTGACCGGCGGATCGGGCGTCCGGTGAAAGGTTATGCAATGCCTCGTCGATCAATTCGCGGGCCTGGACCGGGTTCAGGACGAGCAAATCGTAATGGACCATCAACGTCGTATAGGACGGCACCAGGTCGATCAAACGCTCGGCAAACACCGCTCGCAGGCGCTCGCTGGCTGCCAGCATCCAAGGCATGTTGGCCTCTGCAATTTCGTCGAACAGGCGCACCATCAGGCAGTCCACCGCCACCACTTCCAAGCGTGGTTTCATGGCGCACTCTGCCGATCCAGGGCTTCGCGGATGCGTTGCACAGCGGCTACCGAACTGGCGTTGTCGCCATGTACGCACAACGTAGTGGCGTGCAGGTTCAGGGCGCTGCCATCGCTGGCCGTCAACGGATCGCCGCGAGCAATTGTCAGGGCCTGCGCGGTGATGACCTCGGGGTCGTGATGCACCGCGCCCGGCGTTTGCCGCGAAACCAGGCGGCCGGCACTGTCATAAGCACGATCGGCGAAGGCTTCGAACCACAGCGTCAGGCCATACTCATCGCCCAGGGCCTGGGCGGCGCTGTTGTCCCGGGTCGCCATGAGCATCAACGGCAACCCGCGATCATAAGCGGCAACGGCCTGGATGACGGCGCGCAGTTGCGCCGGGCTGGCCATCATGTCGTTGTACATCGCGCCGTGGGGCTTGACGTAGCTGACCTGCCCGCCCTGGGCCCGGCAAATGCCGTCCAGCGCGCCGATCTGATAATGCAGCAAGTCCTGCAGTTCCTGGGGGCCATAAGCCATGGAACGCCGGCCGAAGCCCGCCAGGTCCTGATAGGCCGGGTGGGCGCCTATGCGCACGCCGTGGCTCAGGGCCAGGCCGACGGTCTTGCGCATGATGCTCGGGTCGCCGGCATGGAAACCGCAGGCGATGTTGGCGCAATCGATGAAGGGCATCACCTCGGCATCCAGACCCATGGTCCAACTGCCGAAACTTTCGCCTATGTCGCAATTCAATAGCAGGCGGTTCACGGTGAACGCTCCTGTAAGTTCTTTCTTTTAAGCCTGTGGGACTTCGTCCCCCAGGGTATCAGTTACTCGGCTTCCAGCTGCTTGCCTTGGGTTTCCGGCAGGCTCAGGGCCGCCAGGATCACCACGCCGTAGGACACTGCCGCGAACGCACCGATGCCAACACTCAACGGCACCTTCTGGCTCAAGATACCGATCAGCAGCGGAAACAGTGCCGCCACCGCCCTGCCGATGTTGTAGCAGAAACCCTGGCCAGAACCCCGGATGCGCGTGGGAAACAGCTCGGTGAGGAACGAGCCCATGCCACTGAACATACCCGATGCGAAAAAGCCCAGGGGAAAGCCCAGCCAGAGCATCACGTTATTGCTCACCGGCACCTGGGTGTACAGCAAGACAATGGTGAACGAGCCTACGGCATACAGGACGAAATTCTTCTTTCGTCCCAGGATGTCCGACAGGTACGCACTGATGACGTAACCCACGTAGGAGCCGACGATCACCATGGCCAGGTAACCACCGGTGCCCAGGACGCTCAGGCCACGTTCGTTCTTGAGAAAAGTCGGCAGCCAGGACGTGATCGCGTAGTAACCACCCAGCGCGCCGGTGGTCAGTAACGAGGCGCGTATCGTGGTGAAGAGAATGCCGGGGGCGAAAATCTCGTAGAACTTCGCTGGGTTTTCCGGCGTCAGGCGGGCCTTGGTCTGGTTGTAGACTTCCGGATCCTTGACCAACCGGCGGACGAAAATCACGAACACGGCGGGCACGATGCCGAGAATGAACAATGCGCGCCAGGCGTCTTCCGGCGGCAGCACCGAAAACAGCAGCGCATACAGGATCGCCGTCATGCCCCAACCCAGCGCCCAGCCCGATTGCACCATGCCCACCGCTTTACCGCGGTCCTTGGCGCGAATGACTTCGCCCATCAACACCGCGCCGGCGGTCCACTCGCCGCCGAAACCGAAGCCCATCAGCGTGCGGGCGATCAACAGTTGTTCGTAGTTCTGGGCAAAGCCGCACAGAAAAGTGAAGAATGCGAACCACAGCACCGTCAGTTGCAGGGTACGGACCCGGCCGATGCGGTCAGAGAGAATGCCCGCCACCCAGCCGCCAATGGCGGAGGCGATCAAGGTGCTGGTGTGAATCAGGCCTGCCTGCCCGGTGGTGATGCCCCACATCGCGATCAGGGTCGGCACCACGAAACTGAGCATTTGCGTGTCCATGCCGTCCAGGGCGTAACCGATCTTGCAGCTCCAGAAGGTGCGCCGTTCCTGCTGGTTGATGTTGCGATACCAATCGAACGGGCCGGACCGGGCCTGGGGTTGGGGGACGCCGAGCGTGTCGGGTGCACTCATGGTGGTTCTCCACGGTTTTATTGTTGTGAGTCTCGACGATGCTGGCGCGGAGACCGTTGCCCCGATTCTTGAGCGCGCAGCCGATCCCGTCCAACGAATAAAACCTTGGCCGGGTCATAAGAAAAATTTGATTGGGTGGGCAAGATTGCCGGAAAACTTGGAGGACACCGTTGTGGCGAGGGGATTTATCCCCGCTGGGTCGCGAAGCGGCCCCCAACAAGGCCAAACAGGATTATCTAATTAACTGCAATGGGGGCTGCTTTGCAGCCCAGCGGGGATAAATCCCCTCGCCACTAGAGCCCGCGCAGGTCACGCTCTTCGATCGGCCGGCTCTGGCGCAAGCGCTTGCCGCCCAGCACCACCCAGTCGATCAGGCGGAACAGGCATTCCAGGCCGAACGACAGCAACATCGCGCCGCTGATGCCCCAGATCATCGCCTCGGGGGTCAGCAGGATCTGGTAGCTGTAGCCGTTCCAGGTTTCCTTGCGGATGTCCGGATCGGCGGCCAGCGCCACTTGCAGCAGGCGGATGTACCACGGGCCTTGCATCGCCTGGAATTGCTTGTCCAGGGCCTGCTGGCGCACGAGCAAGGTGTTCAGGCTGTCGGCATCGCTGCGAAAGATCGGGTCTTCGCTGGCGCGGTAATGGGCCACGAGGGCCTGCATGTCGCCTTTGAAGAACTGATTGGCGGTGCCCTGGAAACCTTGCAGGCCAGTCTGCGCCTCGATCAGGTGAGCCTCGACCCGCTTGGCGTAGTCATTGATGAACCCCGGAACCTGGACCCCCACCAACAGGCCCACCGCGAACAACACCAGCCGTAGATAACTGAGCAACATAACGTGACGTCCTTATTCGGTCCGGCCGTGGCTGACGCATTCGCCGCGCCGCCACAGGCTCCATTGGCCCGGCTCGTAGCGGGTCCAGGTTTCGTTTTCGGTCAAGGGTTCGGTAGCGATCACCGTGACCACGTCGTTGGGGGTGGTTTCCGCCTGGAAATCGACAATCACGTCCACGTCCTTGAGCCGCGCCGGGCCGAACGGCGCGCGACGGGTTATCTGCGCCAGTTTGGTCGAGCAATAGCAGAACAGCCAGTCGCCATCGCTGAGCAAGCAGTTGAACACGCCTTTGCTGCGGTATTCGGTACAGGCCTCGATCAACGACGGCAGCAAGTGTTCCACGTCCACTGGCTCGGGAAACGCCTGGCGCACGCGGTTAAGCAGGTCGCAGAACGCCGCTTCGCTGTCGGTATCACCCACCGGACGGTAGAAGCTTGCGCCCGGCTGGAAATCAGCGAGCTGGCCGTTGTGGGCGAAACACCAGTTGCGTCCCCATAACTCCCGCACGAACGGGTGCGTATTGGACAGGCAGACCTTGCCGACGTTGGCCTGGCGGATATGCCCGATCACCACTTCGCTCTTGATCGGATAACGCTGCACCAGGTTCGCCACTTCAGACTCGCTGCTCGCGGCCGGGTCCTGGAACAGGCGCAGGCCACGGCCCTCGTAAAAGGCGATGCCCCAGCCGTCGCGGTGCGGCCCGGTCTTGCCGCCGCGCTGCATCAGCCCAGTGAAGCTGAACACGATGTCGGTCGGCACATTCGCGCTCATGCCCAATAACTCACACATGCTCGAACCCTCGTTTGATTGGGCGGCCCGGTTACAGGCGCGGTTCGATACGCGAACGCTGGGGGTTGCTCGGCACGGGTGGGCGACCGTAACGGTCGTCACCGGCCACGCCGAACGGCGGCTCGTCGTCAGGCTCGGCAGCGGCGGCGGCTTTAGCGGCGGCGGCCCGTTCCCTGCGAGCGTTGGCAGCGCGTTCGATGGGGAAGCGGATCAGCACGAAAATCAGATAAAGGCCGAACGCGATCATGCCGTACATAAGCAGGTCGGACGCTGCGCGCCATACGTTGTTGCCGACCTTGAACAATACGTCCAGGGCGACGATGGCCAAGGCCGGCGCGACTTTTTCCTTCACCGGGTCGACGATGGTGGGGCTGAACAGCAACACCGCCATCAGCAGCCGCAGCGGCTCGCGCAACCAGCGCCACATGAAGCGGGTCATGCGCATCCAAACCAGGAGGCAGCCCACGGCGGCAAAGGCGTACAGGCCCCAGGCAATCAGATAGTCGTTCTCGGTCATGGTGTCCATGGCAAGGCAGGCAAAGAGGCGCTTATAGTAACGGCTTTTCGCTCGTCAGGCTGCCCCGGCATCCAGCGGATGCCCGGCATGGAGAGTTTTTCGGTCCGGCGGCAGAACTGACCCCGCCAGGCACTTGTCCCTTTTCGTATCACGCTCGAGAGTTTTTCCATGCCCCGATCTGCCCACGTTACCGATGCCCCGATTGCCCGCAAGGCCCCTGGTATCGACCCGTATGCCTGGCTGCAAGACCGCGACACCGACGCCGTGCTCGATTACCTAAAGGCTGAAAACAGCTACCAGGAGGCCCTGCTTGCCGACCAGGCCGAACTGCGCGAGACGCTGTTTAAGGAAATCAAGGGACGGATCCTCGAAACCGACCTGTCCCTGCCCTCGCCCTGGGGTCCCTACCTGTATTACACCCGCACCACGGCGGGCGACGAATACCCGCGCCACTATCGCTGCCCGCGTCCGGCCGACGACAGCCTGACCGTGGATGAAAGCCATGAACAGCTGCTGCTGGACCCGAACGCCCTGGCCGGGGGCGGATTCTTTGCCCTGGGCGCGTTCAGCATCAGCCCCGATCACCAACGCTTGGCCTACAGCCTGGATACCACGGGTGATGAGATCTACACGCTGTTCGTGAAGGAATTGTCCAACGACAGGGTCAGCGAACTGTCCTTCGAAAACTGTGATGGCAGCATGACCTGGGCCAACGACAGCCTGACGCTGTTCTTTGGCGAACTGGACGACACCCATCGCCCGCATAAGCTGTTTCGTTATCGTTTGGACGGCACCGCCGCCGAAGAGGTCTTCCATGAGCCGGACGGGCGGTTTTTCCTGCATTGCTACCGCTCCAGCTCGGAAAAACAGTTAATCCTGTCCTTGAGCAGCAAGACCACGAGTGAAGTCTGGGTGCTCGACGCGGCGCAGCCGCAACAGCCGTTTACCTGCGTGGCGCCACGGGTGGAAAACCATGAGTACGACGTCGACCACGGCTTGCTCGATGATCGTTGGACCTGGTTTATCCGCAGCAACCGTGACGGCATCAACTTCGCGCTGTACGAGGCCGTCGACACGGGCGAGGCGCCGACCGAGGCCGACTGGCAGAACCTGATCCCCCACAGCGACACGGTGATGATCGACGGCCTAAGCCTGAACGCCATGGCCATGACCTTGAGCTTGCGCGAAGGCGGCCTGCCGATCATCGAAGTTCACCCACAGGGATCGCCGACATATCGGGTGCAACTTCCAGACGCGGCCTACAGCCTGCACGTACAGAACAGCCTGGAATTCGTCAGTGAGCGCATCCGCCTGCGCTACGAGGCACTGAATCGCCCGGCCCAGATCCGCCAGTTGGACCTGGCCAGCGGCAACCAGGTCGTGCTCAAGCAAACCCCGGTATTGGGTCCGTTCGATGCCGACGCCTATGTCAGCCAACGGCTTTGGGCCACGGCACCGGACGGCACGCAAGTGCCCATCAGCCTGGTGGTCAAGCGCGAGGCCCTGGGTCGGCCAGTGCCGCTGTATCTGTATGGCTACGGCGCCTATGGCGAAAGCCTCGACCCGTGGTTTTCCCATTCACGGTTGAGCCTGCTGGACCGCGGCGTGGCGTTTGCCATCGCCCATGTGCGCGGTGGCGGTGAACTGGGCGAAGCCTGGTATCGCGCCGGCAAGCAAGAGCACAAGCACAACACCTTCAGCGACTTCATCGCCTGCGCCGAACACCTGATCGCCAATGGCTTCACCACCGCCGGCCAGTTGGCGATCAGCGGCGGCAGCGCCGGTGGGCTATTGATCGGCGCGGTGCTCAACCAGCGCCCGGAGCTGTTCAAGGTCGCGATCGCCGAAGTGCCGTTTGTCGATGTTCTCAACACCATGCTCGATCCCGAGTTGCCATTGACGGTGACCGAATACGACGAATGGGGCAATCCCGAGGAGCCGCAGGTCTATGATCGGATCAGGGCCTACGCCCCGTACGAAAACGTCCGCGCCCAGGAATATCCGGCGATGCTGGTGATCGCTGGCTACAACGACAGCCGCGTGCAGTACTGGGAAGCGGCCAAGTGGGTCGCGAAGCTGCGGGCCACCAAGACCGACGACAACCTGCTGCTGCTCAAGACCGAACTGGGCGCCGGCCATGGCGGCATGAGCGGTCGCTACCAGGGATTGCGTGACGTAGCGCTCGAATATGCGTTTGTGTTGAAGGTTTTGGGAGTGGCCTGAGGAACTCTGTGTGAAGGCCGGGTCTTAGCTCCATGCGCTGGGCCCGGATTTGACACAATCCTCTGTGGGAATTGGCTGATACCCAAGCACTCCAAAACCGCAACGAGCACAAGAAAAAGACCGTGACGACATGTCAGAACCGACCTTACTGAACAACCAAATCCGCGATTGGCTGATGGACTGCGGTCTGTTCGACCAACTGCTGCCCGTAGACTTTGCCGCCGCATCGGGTTACTTCAGCATCAGCACCGTCGCCGAGGGCGAGGCGATTTTTCGCGAGGGCGATGCCGGCAGTTTCATGTGCATCCTTCATACAGGACAGGTGGCCGTGCAGAAAACCGGCCCCGACGGCCAACCCGTGACCATTGCCACACTGCGCAGCGGCAGGGCGTTCGGCGAAATGGCCGTGCTCGACGGCGAACGGCGCTCGGCCAGCTGCATCGCGGCCACTCACTGCCAATTGCTGAACCTGGGCAAGGACTCATTGGAAAAAATGCTCAACGACGCACCGAAGGTCGCCGCCAAGATCATCCGCGCCCTCGCCGTCTCCCTCTCCAAGCGTCTGCGCATGGCGGATGGACAGCTGCTGTCGCAGCAGGTCTAGCCCCTAGCTGAAACACAGACCTGTGGGAGCGAGCTTGCTCGCGATGGCGGCGGGTCAGCGGGTATCAATGTTGATTGACACACCGCTATCGCGAGCAAGCTCGCTCCCACGGGGGATGGCGTCGTATTCGCAATCTACCCCCCCGGTGACTTGGCCTTCTCCGGCTTCGGCTCCATACCCGGTATCGGCTGGTCCTTGGGCGGCCTGGGCATTTCGATGGGCGGCAACAGGGGCGGGCCGTTTCCTGGCGCCACCTTTGGGACGCCGCTGGGCGTAACCGGCGGATACGGCACGGGCGTGGCGGTGCCGGGAGAGCCGGGAATGCTCGGCGGCGCGACCGGAATCGTCGGTTGTTGGGCCTGGGCGCAACTTATCGAGAGCGTCACCAGCGCAATGGCCGTTAGAATGATGCACTTCATCAATGGCTCCGTGGCTATTGTCTGCTTTCAGGCTAGCCCCTGCCGGGCCGGTCTGCTTCTTCTCCATGAGATTTCCATGAAACGTTTTGTTCTGCTCGACACCACGCCTATCCCCGACAACGGCGGCGCCTTGTGCCTGTTCGAGTATGGCGAGGACTTCGTCATCAAGATCCAGGGCGGCGACGGCGGGCAACTGATGAACACCCGCATGCACGGTTCCGAAGACGCCTTGGCCGAGATCCCCTGCCGCAAGGTCGCCGGTCGCCCCGGCTCGCGCGTGCTGATCGGCGGGCTTGGCATGGGCTTTACCCTCGCCTCGGCCCTCAAGCATTTGGGCAAGAGCGCTGAAGTGGTGGTGGCTGAACTGGTGCCAGGCGTGGTGGAGTGGAATCGTGGCCCCTTGGGCGAAAAAGCCGGGCGACCGCTGTCGGACCCACGCACGGTGATCCGCCTGGAGGACGTTGCCAAGGTGTTGCAAGCCGAACCTCAGGGGTTCGACGCGATCATGCTGGATGTCGACAACGGCCCCGAAGGCCTGACCCAGAAAGCCAACAGCTGGTTGTATTCGGCCGGGGGCCTGGCCGCCTGCGCCAAGGCCCTGCGGCCCAAGGGCGTACTGGCCGTATGGTCGGCCAGCGCCGACCGACAGTTTTCCGACAAGCTGAAGAAGGCCGGTTTCAAGGCTGAAGAGGTACAGGTGTTCGCCCATGGCAACAAAGGCACCCGCCACACCATCTGGATTGCCGAGAAGCTCAAGGGCTGAGCTAAACTCTGTCCAACCGTCATCAGTCTTTTCTACAAAGGTGAACCCATGAGTTCGTCCACCCCGCCGTCCAACACTGCCAAGCTGGACCGTATCCTCGCCGACGCCCAGCGCGACCGGGAGATGGGCTACCGCGACAAAGCCCTGAAAATGTACCCCCACGTCTGCGGCCGCTGCGCCCGTGAATTTTCCGGCAAGCGCCTGAGCGAACTGACCGTTCACCACCGCGACCACAACCACGACAACAACCCGCAGGACGGTTCCAACTGGGAACTGCTGTGCTTGTATTGCCACGACAACGAGCACTCGCGCTACACCGACCAGCAGTATTTCGGCGACGGCTCCCTGAGTACGCCGAAGATCGCCAAGGCGACCCACAACCCCTTCGCCGCGTTGGCGGGGTTGATGAAAAAAGACGAGTGATTGGCATCACCGAAGAATCTTTACAGGCTGCAAGGCCGCCATCGCGAGCAGGCTCGCTCCCACAATTTTTTGATCGCCAAAAAATCCAATGTGGGAGCGAGCCTGCTCGCGATGACGATCGAACGAACACCACACATCTCGAACCTGACCACCCTCCCCCATTCCCCGTATAATCGCGCCTTTTCCCAAAGGCACCCCGTCCGTGGCCAACAAACGCTACAGCTGCATCGGTCTGTTCAACCCCAAGTCACCGGAAAACGTCGGTTCGGTCATGCGCGCCGCCGGCTGCTACGGCGTGGCGTCGGTGTTCTACACCGGCAAACGCTATGAACGCGCGGCCGACTTTGTCACCGACACCAAGAAAGTCCACTACGACATCCCGCTGATCGGCATCGACGACTTGAAAAAGATCCTGCCCCTGGGCTGCGTGCCGGTGGCCGTCGAACTGGTGGAAGGCGCCCGTCCGTTGCCCGAATACACCCATCCGGACCGCGCCTTGTATATCTTCGGCCCGGAAGACGGCTCGCTGGACAAAGACATCCGCGACTGGTGCGAAGACGTGATCTACATCCCCACTCATGGCTGCATGAACCTGGCGGCCACGGTCAACGTCGTGCTGTACGACCGGATGGCCAAAGGCAACAACACGCGCTCGGGACCGCAATTCCGCTGACCGGCGGGAAATTCCATGGAACGACGGATTCGCTCTGGCAGTCAGCTTTATACAAATTCCCACACTGGAGACAGATCATGAGCGATAACAATCCGTTCGGGCCGGTTGAAACCACCCCCTTCCAATCCCACAGCCCACAGAACGTTCACGGCTGGGAGCGCATTGGTTCATTGGCCGGCGGGGTGCTGATGATGGGCAAGGGTCTGCGTCGCGGCGGGGTGATCGGCCTGGCGCAACTGGCAATCGGTGGCATGGCCCTGGCGCGCGGCATCACCGGGCATTGTTCGGCCAAGAGCATGCTGGAAAGAAATCGTCAGCATCTGCATGACGCCCGCGCCCGCATCGAACAGGCCGGCGACGAACTGAGCCGCATGAAGGCCAATGCCGAGGCGGCGACTGGCACGGCTACCGTGACCGGGAATGATTCGTTGGTTTCGCCAAAGGCTGGGCTCTGATTTTTTTCAGTGCCGCTGATGGCCTCATCGCGAGCAGGCTCGCTCCCACATTGGATTTGTGGTGTTTACAAGAACCCTGTGGAGCGAGCCTGCTCCGGGCGGCGTTTCTACGATAGCGGTATTACTGAAGTAACCGGGTATCCAGAACAGTTGAACCACCACCCAGAATGCTCTCGCTGAGCTGCACAAATTCCTCGGTGTCGACCGTTTCCAGGCGCATCGCCGCCTGCAGCACATCATCGAGCGAGCGCTTGTTGCGAGTCTTCAGGCGAATCTCCCGGTCGAGCTCCTGTAACAACAGCACCGCCCTGGACACCATCGCGGGGCTCATCTGCTCGCCGCGCAGCGTGGTGACGCCCTTGCTGTCCCGGGCGAGCCGATCGTTCAGGGCCTGATAACGCTCATCGCTCATGCCTCCGGCTCGGCGCAGCAATTCGATGGCGTAGTATTCATTGAACCCTTCGCTGATCCAGTCGCTGCGATCATGATCGTTGATACGCGCCAGCACCTGCATCAACTCGCGCAGCAAAGGGCTGCTGCCTCGCTCGCTGACCAACGGTGGGCGGCTATGCAGATAAATCGATTCGCGGCCGGCCTGGGCGCCACGCCACAACGGATCGCCAGCGCCGACAATCAGCAACTTGCCGGGATGACGCGGCACCACCGCCTGGACCTGCGGCCAGACAAACGTCAGCAGTGTCAGTACGTCCATCCTGCGCATGCCCTGGCCCTTGGGCGAAGTCACCGTCACGTCGGTCTCGCCCAGGCGCGTGCGGCGACTGCCGAGCTTGCCGGCAAGCATCCAACCGGTGGGGCGATCGAAGAGGCGAGATGGATTATCGATACGAAAGCGTTGCTTGCCGATACGCGGCCAGGCCGTCTCGATGCTTTGCCAGCCGCCCGGCAACTCGAACGCCAGGCGCGACACCAGCTCAACGCCGTCCTGCTGGTCCAGCTTCGCCGGCGGCACCAGGGCATCGCCGCGCAGCAGGGCCCAGCCAGGGGTCATGCGGGTTTCGAAAGAGCCGTTCTTGCGCAACTCGCTGATGCGTACCCGGTAAGTCAGGCTCGCCTTGTCAGCAGCGGGACGCCAGACGCCTCGCGACGCCTTGCCGGATGTGAGCTGCCATCGGCCGTCCGCCTTGAAATCGCTGTAGCGGCCATCATCGCCGAGGTCAAAATCCAGGCTGCGCACCGCCGAGCCCCGCGCGAGGGTCAGGCGCACTTCAGCCTGGTCGCTCTGCGGCAACAAATGCACGTGATAATCCAGATCGACTTTCTGCGCCGCCCACAGCGGCCCGCACACCGCCAGCAGCCCCGCCGCCAGTGTCTGTCTCAATCCTGAAGCCATGGGCGCTCCCGTGATGCGATGCGATGTCTTTTGATTCAACCAGCGCGGAAAATCAGATGATCTTCCCAATCTTCTTCAGCCACGCTGCCTTCGGCCAGCATGCGCCCCGACTGGGAAATGCGCTCGTGATGCACGGCATCCCGGTCGCCACAGACCAAGTGGTGCCACAGCGGCAAATCCTTGCCCTCGCTGACCAGGCGATAACCGCAGGTCGGCGGCAGCCATTTGAACTCGTCGGCCTTGCCCGGCGTAAGCTGGATGCAATCGGGAACGAAGTCGCGGCGGTTGGGGTAGTCGGTGCACTGGCAGGTCTTCAGGTCCAGCAGTTTGCAGGCAATGCGCGTGTAATAGACGGCGTTGTCGTCTTCGTCCTCGAGCTTTTGCAGGCAGCACAGGCCACAGCCGTCGCACAACGATTCCCACTCCTGCGGATCGAGCTGATCGAGGGTTTTGCGTATCCAGAACGGTTCGACTTTGGCGGCCATGGCTCGAGCATCAACATCACGTGGTGAAAAGGCCGACAGTCTAGTGCCGAGGCCTCGTGAGGCCAAGCATTGGCGACTGTCGGTAGAAGGGACTTGTCAGGCCACACACCGGGACGTAGGTTGCGTCATCAGATTCCCTAACCTAGCCAAGGTGAACCCATGAGCGCCAACTCCCGCATTGCCGACTACGCGATCCATCCCCAATTCATCGAACGCTGGTCCCCCCGCGCTTTCACCGGCGAACATATTGCGGAAGAAACCTTGCTGAGTTTCTTCGAAGCCGCGCGCTGGGCGCCTTCGGCCTACAACTCACAGCCGTGGCGCTTCCTTTATGCCCGTCGCGACACGCCGAACTGGGAGCGTTACCTGGGCCTGCTCAACGAGTTCAACCGTGGCTGGGCCCAGCACGCCTCGGCGCTGGTGATCATTGCCTCGAAAACCACGTTCGCGGTGCCCGGCGCCACCGAAGAAACCCCGGCGCAATGCCACACCTTCGACACCGGCGCGGCGTGGGGCCATCTGGCGCTGCAAGCGAGCCTAAGCGGCTGGCATACCCATGGCATGGCCGGCTTCGACCAGGAGCTGACCCGCAAGGAATTGAAGATCCCGGACGGCTACGCCCTGCATGCCGCCGTGGCGATCGGCAAGCTGGGGGATAAATCCACCTTGGCCGACTACCTCCAGGCCCGCGAAGTCCCAAGCCCGCGCCGGCCGTTGAGCGAACTGGTGGCCGAGGGGGATTTCACTCTCTGAGCGTCACAAGCAACAGTGGGAGCGAGCTTGCTCGCGATGGCGTCAGGCCAGTCACTTTTGATGGCAACTGACACACCGCTATCGCGAGCAAGCTCGCTCCCACAGTTTGATCGGGGCTTGCTCAATAGCCCCGACTGAAATCCACTTCCCCACGCAGCGCTTCGCCAGCCTGGTAAGCGCGCAGGTTCTCCAGGAACAGCTGCACCATCATGGACGGCGAGGTCGGTGCCGAGCTGTGTCCCGTCAACAGCAAGCCCCAAGCCGTCCAGAACGGATGGCGCTGCGGCAACGGCTCCTGGCGACACACATCGATCACCGCCCCGGCCAGGTGCCCGTCCTTCAAGGCTTGCACCAGGTCGGCATCAACCACGGCCACGCCACGGCCGACATTGATAAACAAACCGGTGGGCTTGAATTGCTTGAACAGCGCGGCGTCGTAGATGTCATGGGTATCCGGCGTGTTCGGCAGCAGGTTGATCACATAATCCATCTCGCCCACCAACCGCGGCAAATCCGCCAGCGCACCGACTTCGATAAACGGCGCCAACTCACGGGCTTCACTGGCGATGCCGTACAACTGCACGCCAAACGGCACCAGGAATTGCGCCACGCGCTGGCCGATATCGCCGGTTCCGACGATCAGCACCTTGCGCCCCGCCAGGCTTTGCCCCTGGCGGTTGTCCCACTTGCGCTCCACCTGGCTGACCAGCCGAGCCAGCACCTCGCGCTCATGCCCCAGCATGTAGGTCAATACATATTCAGCCATCACTTGGCCAAAGATGCCCACTGCGCGGGTCAGGCGGTACTCGCGGGTCAGGCCCTCGGCCAGCAGCGGCGTGATGCCCGCCCACGTCGATTGCAACCAACGGGGTCGATGGCCCTGACGCAACAGCGTCGCCAATAGATCAGGCTGGCCGAGCCAGACCGGGCAGTCGGTGGCAAGCCGCGACAGCTCGGCGGAATCGCCGCTGGTCAGCACTTCGATATCGGGTGCAGCCTGACGCAGGAGCTGGGCATAGACCGCGTGGTCGTGTTCGGCAATCAGAACGCGCATGAATCAAACCTTTCAAAAACAGTGCAGACGACCGCTGACAGAGTATCGCTCCATCCTTGCGGCCAATCGCCAATAATCATTTTTCGTTTTCAACAGGCGCCTGGACAGGCGCCCGGGCATCGTCAGACCGGATCGTTGCGTCGCAGCAACTCTTCAGGCAGATGCTCGATGTACTCATCTTCGGCCGGTGGCATTTGCAGGTGATAACCCTGGGTGTCGAGGTTCTCCAGCACCTTGCCGATGTCCTCCCGGGACAACTGGCGCTCCGGGCTCAATACCAGGTCGAATGCGTGGATGGCCTTGCCGAATGCCGCCATCAACGGTTCCGGCACACGGGCCAACGCGTCGCTCTTGAGCACGTACAGGTACATCTCGTTTTTCTTCGAGCTTCGGTAGATGGAGCAGATTCGTTTCAAGGCTGTTCTCCGGCGGTGGCCAGGCTGTCGAGCAATGCCTGGCCCATCAACTCGCGGCGCCAGCCACGCAGCGAATCGGGCAGTTGGTAAGGGCCCTCGGGAAAGCCACTCTTGATCAGGGCTTCGAGGGTTTTCTTGCGCAGCATCAATTCCGGGGCGATGCCCAGGCGCTCGGCTTCGGCCTGTCCCAGTGCCTTGAGACGCTTGAGCAGCGCCGAGGCCTCGATGGGCAAGGGTTCAGCCACGGCGGGCGGCCACTGTTCGGGCGGCACGCTGCCCGCGCGCTTGATCAGGTCCAGCAGGAACTCACCGTCCTGACGCACGGTACGCGGATGCATGTCTTCGATTTTTGCCAGCGCAGCGAGGTTATCCGGCTGCGTGCGGGCCAGGGGCCACAATGAGTGCTCGCGAATGATCCGGTTGCGCGGCAAATCACGAGCCCTCGCCTCGCGCTCGCGCCAGGCACACAGTTCGCGCAGCACGGCCAACTGCGCGCGGGACAGTTTCCAGGCCAGCTTAGCCTCGCGGTAAACCTCGTAGGGGTCCACTTCGCGACGCAGGTTGGCGACCAGTTCGGCGCCGTCTTCCAGCACCCAGGCGTATTTGTCGTCGCAAAGCTTGGGACGCAGCTCTACAAAGACTTCCGCCAGATGCACCGCGTCCTCCGCGGCGTAGCTGATCTGCGTCTCGGACAAGGGTCGCTGCAGCCAGTCGGAGCGCGTCTCGCCCTTGGGCAACTCGATGCCCAGCACCTCCTGCACCAACCGCGAGTAACCCATGGAAAAACCCAGGTTCAGGTAGGCGGCGGCCAGTTGGGTGTCGAACAGCGGCGCGGGCAGGCTGCCCGTCAGGCGTAGCAGGACTTCCAGGTCTTCGCTGCAGGCATGAAGCACCTTGAGCACAGCCGGATTTTCCAGCAGCGCGGCCAAGGGCTGCCAATTGTCGATGCTCAAGGGGTCGATCAGGTACGCACTTTTACCATCGCCAATCTGCAGCAAGCCGGCGATGGGATAGAAGGTGTCGACCCGCATGAATTCGGTGTCGAGGGCGACGAACGGCAACTGTTGCCATTCGGCGCAAAACCGACCGAGGCTATCGTTGTCGCGAATCCAGTGAATATCGATGGCCACACGGCTCTCCCTTGAAGAATGGCGCGCAGTATATATCGCCGTCGGCGATTGCGAGCATCTACGGAGCAAGAGCTTGAGAGAAATCGCCTACGCAATCGCAAGAATAGTCCTACATCAGAACTTAACTGGCCTTGCGTAATACATAAACCCGTCTCAAGGCGAAACCCGGAAGGAAATCCTGATACCACAGCACACTGAAACCGGCTTCGACAAACTCCCCTTCGACGTCGTTCTTGCCAGCCAGGATTCGCCGCCCAGGCTGGCCGAGCTTGAGACGCCCTTCGATCCGGACCGACACGACCACCGTATCGCGGCTGACCCGATGAAACTCGCGCAACAAGGCCTGGCGATGTTCGCTGGCCTTGATGTGCTGAAACAGTTGCAGGCAGAAAATGCAGTCCACGGCGTTGGCTGACAGCCCAAGGGTAAACGCCGAACTGGGGAAGGTCTTGACCCGCTTGAGCAACGCACCACCGTGGTGGCTGCGTGCGTGATCGAGGGTGTCCGGCGAAGGGTCCGCCGCCAGGATGACCCGGTTGGCATGTTCGGCCAACACCGGCCAGAACCGCCCGGCTCCACACGCGACATCCAACACCAGCCCAGGCTCACCGGCCACTTTCATGGCGTTGCGCACTAATTGCTCGTCACGCCAGAAGGTCAGGCGTAAACGGCGGGGCACCGGCTGGCGACAGATTTGTGCATGCTCTTGGTCATGCTGCCTGGCGAATTCAAGCTCGACGGTGGATGGGGGTTGCCCGGACATACTTACGCTCATGGAAGATTCGACAACAGCTTAAACAACGCCAGGTGAAAAAAAGGTGTAGGAATTATTCCCGGGCAAGCACGCCATCGATCACCGCTCCCCGGCAATTGGCAAACAGATCGAGGTCCGGGTTGTAGACCTTGCTGTTGACTTCCAACAGCCCAATCATCGAATGAAACAAGTTGTCCTGGCTCAGGGGCTTGTCCCGACTCAGTTGCAAGCAATGGGTGTCGACAGCAAAGGACTTCTGATAGCTATCGGAGAACCATGCCAGCATTGCCACATGTTTCTGTTGCTCCGGCGCTAGCATGTAGGGCGTGCCATGGAGGAACAGGTTGTACTCGCCCAAGGATTCGCCATGGTCCGACAGGTACAGCATGGCCGTGTCGACTTTGTCCTGGTTGGCCCGCAACAGATCGATCAGCGTCGACAACACGTGGTCGGTGTACACCAGCGTGTTGTCGTAGCCGTTGACGATGCTTTCGCGGCTGCAGTTGTTCAACGCGTTGCTTTCACACACCGGGGTGAAATGCTCGTATTCCTTGGGGTAGCGCTTGAAGTATTCCGGCCCATGGCTGCCCATCTGATGCAGTACCAGCACGGTGTCCTTGTCGAGGCTGTCGATGAAGTGCTGCAAGCCCTGAAGCAGGATTTCATCACGGCATTCACTGTTGGCGCACAGGGCCGGGTCCTTGAGATTACTCACGTCCTGCACCGTGACCCGATCACAGGTGCCTTTGCAGCCGGACTGATTGTCGCGCCAGATCACGTCCAGCCCGGCGTGCTTGAGCACGTCGAGCAACCCCTCTTCGTTCTTGGCCTTGCTCGCGTCGTAGTTCTTGCGCCCCATGTTGGAAAACATGCAAGGCACTGACACGGCGGTTTCGGTGCCACAGGAATGCACGTCGGTGAAGGCGATCAGGCCGGCCTCTTTGTCCAGTTGCGGCGTGGTATCACGGTTATACCCAAGAATGCCGAAGTTCTCGGCACGGGCGCTCTCGCCCACGACCAGCACAGTGAGGGATTTTCGTGGATGGGTTTGCCAGGCCGGGTTGCGACTCGCATCCTCGCCCAACGTGATGAACGGTTGCTTGGCCGATGCGACCTGCTCGCGCAAATAGCCGATCGACGCACCGATGTAGTTGCTCGGCACGACCATCAAGTGCAACTCGTGATGATTGCGAAACAACGACGCCAAGCCCTGGTAGTTGACCAACGCCACCCCGCCGAGCACGGCAATCGTGACCACGGAGACCACAAACTTACTTAACAACTCCTTGGGCCAGCGACGATATTTTATCGGTGTCTTGAATAACAACCAGGCTGGCAGGACACCCAACGAGAATAAATAGGCAAACAACTTGAACGACAACAGGTCGCGAACTTCCGTGGCATTGGTTTCGGCAAAGTTGCGCAACATCCCGGCATCGATCAACACGCCGTACTCGGCCATGAAATATGCCACGCCAGCGCTGATCATAAACAGCGCCATCAACAACGGCTTTAGCAGCGGCCGGAACGCCAGCAGCGTGAGCACCAGGTTGAACGCGCAGAACACCATCGCGCCAAACGCCAGGCACAGCAGCGCACCGTGCCCATCGGATGCGGTTATGGTGAGCAGATGCTGCCAGAGGATCAGATTGAAACCCACTAACAAAAAGGCACTGGCGGCCAGCGTCACCCACTCGGGGCGCACGGCTTTGATAGTCAGCATGATGGGTGGAAACTTCCTGAAAAGTTGCTCTAAGAAAGAAAAGCGCCGCAAGGAAAATGTGAAAATTCATTCCCTACGGCAGCACAAACTTTAGGTAGCCCACCATCAATTTTTCGTGAAAAAGTTGCCGTTAAATAATTATTTAGATCTTCCTGAACGCCCTCAGGCCTGGTTCAGGTACCAACGCCAATCCTGCTCGCCGACCTCACCCATGAACTGGCGATACTCCGCACGTTTGACCGCCAGGTAGACACCGAGGAACGCCTCCCCAAAAGCGTCCCGCGCCCAAGTGGACGCCTCCAGGGCGCGTAAGGTCGTGAGCCAGTCGGTGGGCAATAATTGGGTGGCCTGGGCATAGCCGTTGCCTTCGACAGGCGCACCAGGATCAGACTGTCCGCGGATGCCCCGATGGATGCCAGCCAATATTGCCGCCGCAGCCAGGTAGGGGTTGGCATCGGCGCCACAGATACGATGCTCGATGTGCCGCGAGGACGCCGGGCCGCCGGGCACCCTCAAGCTGACGGTGCGATTGTCCACGCCCCACGTCGCCCCCAGCGGCGCGTAGCTGTTGCTTTGAAACCGACGGTAGGAATTGGCGTTCGGACAGAACATCAACAGCGAGTCGAGCAACGTTTCGAGCATACCGCCCACCGCTTGACGCAGTAACGGCGTGCCATCGGCGGCTTCGCTGGCAAACAGATTGTGGCCATCCCGGTCCGCGAGGCTGACGTGCATGTGCAGGCCAGATCCCGCCAGATGCTCGAATGGCTTGGCCATGAAACACGCCGCCATCCCATGTTTATGGGCCACGCCCTTGACCAGTCGTTTGTAGCGCACCGCTTCATCCATGGCTTGCAAGGCATCGGCACGGTGTTCGAGGGTGATTTCCACCTGCCCCGGAGCGTATTCGGAAATGGCTGTCCGGGCCGCAATGCCCTGCAGTTTGCAGGCCGCATAGAGATCGGCGAGAAAGGGCTCGATCTGCTCCAGTTCACGCAAGCCATAGACCTGGGTATGGCGCGGCCTGCTGCCGTCGGCGTCCCGCGCCGGTTGGGGCCGGCCCTCGCTGTCGCGCTGCCCATCCAACAGGTAGAACTCCAGCTCCGCCGCCATCACTGGGTAATAGCCGTCCGCCTGCAATTCATCGATGACCCGGCCGAGCAGATGGCGGGGATCGGCGATGGCCGCCGGCATGCCCTCCTGGGGATGCATGGCCACTTGCACCGCGGCGGTGGGAATCTGCCGCCAGGGCATGCGTTGCAAGCTGCCGCTGATGGGATAGGCCCGGCAATCAATGTCACCCACATCCCAGACCAGGCCGGAATTCTCCACGTCGTCGCCATTGACGGTCAGCCCCAGAATCGTGCTGGGCAGTGGCCGGCCACTTTGATAGACCGCGAGCAATTCGTCCCGATGCAGCCACTTGCCCCGGGGCACGCCGTTGTTGTCGACGATAAACAATTCGAACAGCTCGATATCCGGGTTTTGTGCCAGAAACGCCTGGGCCTGTTGCTCGGATGCAAAAGAAAGATTCATGGACACACTCGTATATTCATGTCGGACGGGCGACCAGGCGCCGTCAGGCTGTACTCGCCAGCGACGAGCACAGTTCAAGGATCAACAGGAAATACGAAGGTCTGGAGGACGCGCATGGCGGCAATGCCAGAGCGCCCAGAACGCCAGTTCACAGGGCAGCGCGCAGGATGAAGGTGCGATGGCAGGTATGCGACCGCCAGCCGCCCCCTCGGCGTTGAGTGGTAGGTATGCAGGGCCTGCGGGCCAACCGTCCATAGGGATATCACAGGAAATGTTCGGTTCAAGCGTCACACGACGCCATTGACCGTTAAACCATCATTTAGCGGAGTCTGGATCGACTCGCGCTAAACAATCGCACCGCTCGAACAGACATTAAAAACCGATGGCAGCCTTGGCGTACGGGCCACGGTCGATATCCAGCAGTTCCACGCACAACTGCACGCTAACGCCGGCGGGCCAAGGGCCCAGGTCCTGAATTACCACCAGCAGGCTGTCAGCCAGCTGTTTTTTGATTTCCGGTGAACGGCCGCTCAGCAAGGCCAGTTTCACATGCACGAAAGCCCGCTCCCCCATGCCGGTTCCTACGCGGAACGTCTCGAGCTTCACGGCCCGGCTCTTGATGTCGAACTCGGCAGCGAACTGCCCCGAGGCTACCAGCGCATTGTTCAAGCGCAACAGCGCGACATCAGCGTTCAGCTCGGTCAGGTTGGCGGTGTACTCCATGTGCAAGTGAGGCATGCGTTCGACTCCGATTCGAAAAAAGTGATTGCTGGAATGGGTTGGCGCAACCATACCTCGACTTTGTGCTTTCAGGCAGGTTTTGTTTCGCCCATCGCTCCCATGCGCTCGCTCATGAAGGCCTCCAGCCGGGACCTCAACCAGCGCTCCGCCGGATCGTTGTCGACATGGCTCAGCCAGACCATGGACAGGTCCAGCGTCGGCGTCTTGAAGGGAAATGGCTCGCTGAACAAGTGACCGGAAGCGGCCATGGCCGTGGCGGTGTAGTCCGGCAGGCTGGCGATAAGATCAGTGCCGGCCAGCAATGCCGGCAGGGCGCTGTACTGGGGCACGGACAACACCACCTGGCGCTTGCGACCGATCTCCGCCAGCCATTCGTCAGCCAACCCGGCGATGTTGGCGGTATGGGAAACCAGCACATGGGGCCGCGAACAATATTCATCCAGGGTCAGCGGCTTGTCCGAAGCGTCGGCCCGCAACACACAGGGCTGGATGTGCCGCAGCAGTTTGCGCTTGGCGTTGGCCGGCAGCCCGCGGGTCTGGCTGATGCCAGCGGTGATCTCGCCGGAAGCCAGCAGATCGGGGATGCGCCAATAATCGACATGCTGGACGACAAACACGATTTGCGGCGCTTCCTGGCGCAAGCTGCGCAACAGCGGGGGAAGCAGGCCAAACTCTACGTCATCCGACAAGCCGATGCGAAATGTCATGGTGCTGCTGGCGGGGTCGAAATCGTGGGTCAGGCTCAGGGCCACCGACAGCGAGTCCAGGGCCGGCGACAAGTGCTGGACGATTTCCTTGGCGCGGACGGTCGGCTCCATGCGGTGGCCGACGCGAATGAACAACGGGTCGTTGAACATTTTGCGCAAGCGGTTGAGCGCGGAACTGATGGTCGGCTGCCCCAGGAACAGCTTTTCGGCTGCCCGTGTCACGTTACGCTCCAGCATCAACGTTTCAAAGACGACCATGAGGTTGATGTCGGCCTTGCGCAATTCGTTGCGGTTCATCCTTTCGCTCCTGGTTATCAGTTTGAGCAGCGCTGAAATTCGCTGAAATATCCCATCATCATTGGAAACGTTTTCCCCATAGCGAAAACGTGCAGCTTGGCTAGGCTTGCGACGACATGTCCAGAACATGTCTTGAATGAATAAATCGCAGGGAGCGAACCGATGTATTTTGAAATCTACCGACAGACCCGAGGAACCCCAAGTACCGGACGAGGCCAGTGGCGCTGGCGCCTGAGGGCCGGCAATAACGAAACCATCGCCAGCGGCGAGTCCTATGTGAACAAGGCCGACTGCCTGCACGTTATCGGATTGATCAAAAGTGCCCACGGCGAGACGCCCGTAAAGGAAATCTGAAGCCGTCCATGGGCGGCGGATGCGCAAGCTGCTCTGCACCAGAGCAGCTTTACCCGAACTTGAATTGAGTTTTTTGCTGCGACGCGAGCTGGCAGGCGGGTATCGTGTGCAGACAACAGCGAGAGGTCGGAGCTCATGAGTCAATTCAGTCACCGTCGCGACTGGCTGATGCGTGCGCCTGAATCGAAGAAACTGGAACGCATCGAGGCCTATTTCAGCGGTCATGGGTATAACACCCATCGGCATGACACCTATGCCATCGGCTTCACGCTTTCCGGCGTCCAGAGCTTCAATTACCGGCACAGCAAGCGCCATAGCCAGCCCGGCGGAACCATCGTCCTGCACCCGGACGAGGTGCATGATGGGGAAGCCGGGACGAGCGATGGCTTTCGTTACCGGATGTCCTACATTGAACCGTCGTTGATCCAGCAAATGTTGGGTGGCAGACCGTTGCCCTTCATCGAAGGCGGACTTTCGAACGATCCACGACTCAACATAGCGACCCGCCGGTTATTGGCCAGCCTCGAGCATCGTCTCGATCCACTGGAGGAAGAGGATGCCATCTACGACCTGGCCCAGGCGCTCGCCGTCGCGTCAGGGAGCCGACGAGGCCGCAGGCTGCTTGATTACCCTGCTGCGGAACGCGCGCGGCTGTTCATTCATGATGCCCTTGACCAACCCATTACCCTCGATGACCTCGTGCAGGCCAGTGGCCGGGACCGATGGAGCCTGTCGCGGGACTTTCGCGCCTTGTACGGCACCAGCCCCTATCGCTACATCACCCAACGTCGATTGAGCGAAGCTCGTCGCCTGGTATTGCAGGGCATGCCCTTGAGTGAAGCGGCGCTGGCCTGTGGCTTTTTCGACCAGAGCCACATGACGCGGCTCCATACCCAGGCCTTTGGTCTTTCACCGGCACGCTGGCTGAAAATGCTGCGCTGAAGCCCTGCGCCCCTCCAGCAGAAAGCTGCACGATCATCCAATACCCGCGACGATCCAGACCCTAACGTAGCACTCACTTTCAATTGAGGAGCGTACCGCGATGAATCATTACTCCCCCATTAACTTCGCGCAGAAATACGCGCTGTTCCATGAGCAGTGGGCGCCCAAGGTTGTCGCCGAGATGAACGACTACCAGTTCAAGATTGCTCGTCTCGAAGGCGATTTTATCTGGCACACCCATGCCGATACCGACGAAACCTTTATCGTGCTGGAAGGTGAACTGCGCATCGACTTTCGCGACGGCGCCGTCATGATTGGCCCGGGCGAGATGTATGTGGTCAAGAAAGGCGTCGAGCACAAACCCAGTGCCGAGCGGGAAGTGAAGTTGTTGTTGATCGAACCGCGGGGCGTCATCAACATGGGGGAGCAAATCAATACGCGAACCGCAGTCAATGACGTCTGGATCTGACCGGGCAGCTCAGTCGTATTCCGCTTCCTGGTGATCGCCTAGCAGCCGTCGCTGGCGAGGCGTCGCGGCGGCCAGTACTGCGGGGTTGAACTGCCACTGAAGATAAGGCGAGAACTTCTGCGCAACCATCCGCCGACCGTAATGCACTTGGAGCATGTACCGCGTGCGGTCGGCGGTCCGGTTGTCGCTGCCGGCGTGCCACAACTCACTTCGCAGTACCAGAACATCGCCCGCCCGGCACAACACTGGCTGCGCCGAACGTCCCTGCCACTGCGTTTCGCCCGCCGCAGGCGCCCGGCCCGCCTTGTGGCTGCCGGGTATTACCCGTGTCGGGCTCAGGTCAGCATCAATGTCATCAAGGTAAAACTGTGCGGTGAACACCTGCATCGGCAGTTCGAAACCGGGGTCGGCCAACAGGGCGGGCGGCAGCTCCATGGGCAGGTAATCTAGATGCAGAGGCGCGCCGATAAAACCGGGATGGCAGCGCCAGGCTGTCTGCCCGATGATATGGCAATCATCTCCCAAGGCGGCCTCGGCAAGCTCGATAACTGCGCTCACGTCCAGGTACGGCAACCAGAACGGATCCCTGTTGAAAACGCATTTGTAATGATCGATGACGCCGCTGTAATCCCAGTGCTGAGGCTTCAGCAAGTCGATAGCGCGACGCAGGTCGGCGACCTGCCCGGCGTCCAACACACCGGGCATCAGGACAAAGCCGTCCTGATGCAAGGCACGTAGAAGGTCGTCAGTCGCCACGACACCACCTGCCTCAGGTGCGGAAGCGGCCGGTCAGCTCTGCGAGATTCCTCGACAGATTCGACAACTGCTGGCTGGCATGCATGCTTTGGGCAGAATTGGCGGCCGCTTCGTTGGAAAGATCGCGGATATCGGAAATATTGCGGGCTATTTCCTCGGTGACGCTGCTTTGTTCCTCACAGGCATTGGCGATCTGCGCGGCCATGTCGTTGATCCGCTGGATCGAACCGCCGGTACCGCTGAGCACCTGATCGACACCTGCCGCACGCTCCACGCTGTCCCGGGCCTTGCTGCTGCCCACGTGCATGGCTTGTACCGCCTTGGCGACGCCGCTCTGCAAGCGCTCGATGCGAACCTGGATGTCCTTGGTGGAGTCCTGGGTGCGGGCCGCGAGCGCCCTCACCTCGTCGGCCACCACAGCAAAACCACGGCCCTGCTCACCGGCCCGAGCGGCTTCGATGGCAGCATTCAGCGCCAACAGGTTGGTCTGCTCAGCGATGCCACGGATCACCTCGAGCACGGCACCGATACTGGAGGTCTCCTGGGCCAGTGCCTCGATCGTACCCGAGGCGCTCTCCACTTCCTGGGCCAACTGGCGGATCGACTCGATGGTGCTGCTGACCACCTCGGCGCCATCGCGAGATTGACTGCTCGCCTGTTGCGCTGCATCCGAAGCACTTACCGCGTTGTGCGCCACTTCATGCACCGCCGCGCTCATTTGAGTGGCGGCGGTACTGACCTGATCGAGCGCGGCATGCTCGCTGCTGATCAACCGATCGTTCGTCGCGGCCATATCGGCCATGGCCCGCGCGGCGGAATCGACCTCGCCGGTCACCCGCCCTACTTCGGCAATCAGCGGTTGCAGCTTGTCGAGGAAACGGTTGAAGGCGCTGCCGAGTTGTCCCAGCTCATCGGACGAACGCACTTCGAGACGACCCTTCAGATCGCCACCACCTTCGGCAATCTGTTCGACCCGGTGGAGCAAGCGACGCATCGGACGCAACACGACCATGGGCAAGGTCACGATCAGCAGGATGCAGCCGACCAGGCCGACCAGCAAGATGCCTCCCTGCTGCAGGCCCACGGCTTGTCCGTGATCGATCGCCGCTTGACCTTCCCGTTGCGACGCCTCGTCTTCCAGCTCACCCAGTTTGTCGATGGCATCGCGCATGGTGTCGAATTTGCTCTCGCCCTCACCAAAACTCAGTGCACTGGCCGCCTGCGGATTGCTCGTGGCTTGCTCGACGACCTGACGCGAGATCTGCGACCACTGGGCAAAGCGGTCATTGAACTGACCGACGAGCGCCTGCGCCTCGGCACCTGGCTGCATCGCCGCGTATTTTTGCACGCGTTCGTACGCTTGCTTCAAATTGTCCCTGTGACTGGCCCGCAGCGCCTCGACATGAGCCGTCGCCCCGCCACCCAGCAAACTGCGTTCGGCAACGAAGGCCTGATACAGGTCACGATCCGCATTGAGCAACAGGCTGATGGCCGGCAGATAACGCTTGGTCAACTGCGTGCTGGACTCCGTCACCTGGCCGATACCGCGCACACCCGCCCCCCCCATCAGCACCAGCAACACAGCCAGGAACGCAATCGGCAGAGTGATTTTCCAACGAAAGCCCAAGTCGGCGAAAAACCGCAGCATGGTGTCACTCCTTACACGGGGGGAATACCTGCCTATCGGCAGCCTTATGTTGAGCTATAGCCCATTAGTCTGATTGTCACAAAGGTTTGGGTGTGAAGGGCTGTGGTTATGCGGGATGCGGAGGGGGTAAAAAAGCGGGGAGGCAATTGCAGCGGGGAATATTTCCTACATTTCCCACCCACATAATTTAGAGAACTTTCTGACTCATCATCTGATTGAGGATTTCTACGGAAGGGATCTATAGTTCAAGCGCGTCGCTCATCAGAGCGGCTTGGGTTTGGCGACCCATGACAAATATGCAGGAACCTCTCACGGATTGCGGAACGCTACCGTGCGCAATATGCTGCTTTCCGGTAGCTGTGCGTGGGAGATCTTCGGATCTGCCGGTTTTTCTATTTGTCCGGTTCGCCAACCCGCGCACAGCTACCACCTTATTCGTTTGGCGACGATTAAGAAGGTCTTCAATCAAATGGAATTTAAAAAATGAATAGATACATGGCTCTTACCAGCAATGCCGACGATCAGCCCCTATTCGTCGATACCACTGCGCCTTTGCACATCCTGCTTGACACGGCGGGCTATAGAATCCGCGCAGTCACCCAGCTTTTAGAGAACCTCGCCATGCGAGGGGATATTCCAAGTGACTCAGTGGTCCTCCAGGACTTTGCGCAGCTGTGCTGCATCTCCTTGAGAGATGGTTGTGACGTGCTTGATGTCATCGCCCGACGCTTGGACGCAGAGCCGGCCTAGCTCAAAGGGCCTCTCACGGGGCCCATTTCGTCGAAACAAGCATGGTTCGATGACACTGAACCCCTCCGGTTTGCCCGGACTCGATTAATCACATAAGCTGATCAGCATGAATACACACACCTCGGAGGCTCCGATGGCTACCACAAAAAAAGTCGAGAAAGCGCGTAGAAAAGTCACTCACGAAGAGCTGACATTTCTTGACGTTCGACAAGCTGCACGTGATGGTCAGAAAGTGTTCGATAAATTTGTAATCACTGGCAAGCTTCCTATTACAAAGTAGGCCTGGATGCCAGCCGTTAAAATTTCCGCACTTTTTGAAGAAATACAGAACTGGAAAAATATTGCCGCACACTTTTACAATTACAAAGTGTGCGGCGAGCTTCCGGCTATCTTTGGCAGAGATGAACTGCTCGATCTGAGTGATATGTGTCACATCCATTTGGCGAGCACTGCAGAAACACAAGCTCGCTGGGCCCAAATCGACCGCCAGTACTATCGCACAGCCTTAACGGAAGACCCTGACAACGACTTCTGGCTTATTTATGCCTATGATGACTTCAAAGATACGTACCTACTGCTGACGATCATTGGACCAGACGCTCACAACCGTAAAGAGTGGGGATCGTTTTTACGTACGATTCATAGCGACATTGTGGAACCTTGGATTGTAGGAAAAATCACTTTTCCTGAGCTAGATGACTGACACCATCTAGCTCTAAGCAAACATTCGTGCTCGCCGCTTCGAAGACCTGTTTCGATATGATGGCGCTCGCGACGACGAGTGGCGTCTGCATGATTGCGAATAGTTTGAATTCGCTGCAATAGGTTACGAGAGACAGGCTCTCCGCCAGGAAGAAGGCTCCCGGGATGTAAAAGTGAGCATTTGGGGTTGGGGTTACACCTGCACAGAAGTCATTGCCCCTAGTCGCATTGAGGCGCTGCGGTTGATTGCGGCTCTGGCCAACTGCCTAATCTTCCTGACGGGCTACAGGCCCGTGAAAGCAAATTGGAACAGCGTTATCAAAGCAACAGCCTTAAAAATAGGCGAGTGCTTTCGTTGTGGTGCTTGGGGTTGGAGTCTTGGCGTTGCTGCATGGACTTTGGTGAACGAGAGCATTTAGGAAAACTCGAGCAGGCCCTGCGCGACGATGTGCATCATCAGGCACGGGTATTGGAGTAGATTTGTGGGAACCCTCAGGGTCTGTCCCGTCCCTCCTTACGGCTAGCCGCCATTCACAGCCACCAGCTTCCAGCACGAAGGAAAAATGCAATGCAGACCAGTGAAATCATCAGCACCGCCGGCTTACTTCTCACCGCATTAGTAGCTGCCGGTGGCTGGCTCTGGCAACGCTGGCAGGAACGTACAAGCGTGCGTGTGGCGATCGTTGCAGAGGTGCTGGCGTTGAGGAAGATCGCCGTCGAGCGAGATTACCTTTCCGGCCTAATCGAATTTGGGAACCAGTTAATTACAATACCAGAAGACCAGCGTCCAGAAGCGTCATTGCAGGTACGAATTCCTGAGCACTATTGCAGAGTTTATGTCGCGAACCTCGGGAAGCTGGGATACCTCTCACCAGAGGATGCTCAGTTGGTTGTCAGCTTCTATCAATACGTCGATAGCGTTGTGCAGGACGTCACAAAGGGCGGAATCATCTACGAGGGGTCAAATGACCCAAAAGTTTTCACAGAGGCTGCAAACGTCCTGAAGTCTGCCTTAGACGTTGCCCAGCAACTGGCTGACAGACATGCGAAGAAATGAGCGTCGAGATACCGCGAGGAACGGGGGACAGACCACGATTTTGAGCTCACTTGTAATCGCCCTGCCGCATAATCGTGGTCTGTCCCCTTTTTCCCAATAATCGTGGTCTGCCCCCGTTTTACTTGAATAGCTGATTGTTGCGACAGACAGCTATATAAGTTAGCTCGACAGCCATATGCAACGCTCCGTAGCAATCACAATCTACTGCATATCTTCTAACAGCTTCTTTGTAATCACTTCCTGCTGAATCCAGTTAACAGTAATCTGTATCAACAACTTCAAATCCTTAACATCTTTACCTTCCCACTTTCGAACGTAATGAGTTTCATCATTGCCGAGCCAAATCGCCCGCTTAGCACACTGCTTAACATTCTCATTTGAAACGAACGCTTCAATCACCTGTGCAATCGGACGCTTTTTTATATCTTCTTCTTTGCCCGGATTCTGAGCAGTGCAGTAATCTTTGATCAGATACTCTAGAGACTTCCTAAATCCAACACCGGCTATTTCCCCTAAGCCATACGACTCCGCTTGAGATGCCTGCTTATAAATCTCCGAAAACTGCGGTGATATATGTGTAACTTCCTGTACAACGGCAACAGTTTTAGGCGTCCATGGCAGCAATGACCTCAAGGATAAAATACCCTTTAGGATATCCATTCGGTATGAAGCTATAAACATCCTCTTGCAATTAGTTTTTGGGCACACATACAAAACATCCACATTCTCACGAGCATCGCAACGCAGGCCCGTTATAAAGTTAGGAGTAACGCCAAAATGACATATCGGACAAAAATCCGGCAATACATCGACAGTTATATATTCCTTCCCACCGCTAATTAAAAGCTGTTCCATGCTCCCCCCAAAATCAATCAAGCTGGTTAGTATACAAGTCACGGCGCTATCAAGATTTATAACCAGATTCGCCTCGTAACACGCTCAGACTATCCGCAAACATTGCAAACCGCCATCAGTTGCCCCTCACCAGTCCTTGGACGGCGGCAGGGCCAAGATAGACAGGAACGTAGCGAGCGTATTACAGACACCTACCGGGCAGCGACTAAGGCTAAACTGGATCACTACCACGCAAAAGGAAGTGAACATGAATGACGCATGGAACCTGCAGGCATTGCGGGCACAGGTCAAGATTCGCCAGCCTGACACAAGCAAAAGGCTTGTTCAGATCATCAATTCGCTTGGTCGATCACGTGATATCTTCGAGTACCACAAGTGTCTCGCCCGCGATGCCTTCACCGCATTCAACGCCGAAAACGACCCCCATGGAATAAGTTTTGCCCATCGAATTCTTGGAGGTGGTGACGACAACGGCGTTGTTCATGAAGCTGGCTTAATCATTGAAGCTAACTTGATCGCCTGCATTGCAATCACTCGCAATTCGTACGACAGTTTTGGGCAATTACTGAATGGCCTTGTGGTGCCCCTGCCCCTCACAGGCAATTTCTACATCCACAACGTCAAAGTCGCCCTTCCGGCTGGAGAGCTTAAAGATCGCCTGAATGACGCCCTCACGTCAGAATGGTTTGGGTACACACACGCCTTCATGAACATGGTCAAGCACCATCGATTGATCGTACACAATCCGTCAATTTCATTCATAGACGACAACAGGGGCGGCAAGGTTGAGGGCTTTAGACACAAGGAGAAAGATTATCTGGCGTGCTGGGTTCGGGAGGCGCTGGAAGGAACCGTGGGGCTCCAGAATTCGCTACGGGCATGCGGTGTACTACTCAATCGCATGTACCTTGGGAAAAATCCCACAAAACCTACCGGAATTAGTAGTACAAAGGAGTAGTACAGCTCAAAAAGAAAAACCCCCGTAACTCATTGAGTTACAGGGGTTTTCTGAATATGGCGGAGAGATAGGGATTTGAACCCTAGGTACTGTTGCCAGTACAACGGATTTCGAATCCGTCCCGTTCGGCCACTCCGGCATCTCTCCAGTGGCGCGCATCATACCAGCACATTCGCCGGAAGCGAACCCCCGGGCGAAATTTTTTCCGTGCTATCAGTCGCTTGCGTCGACTACAGCGGTACACCCAGGCGCTGGGCGACTTCTTCGTAGGCTTCGATGACGTCACCGAGGCCTTGGCGGAAGCGGTCCTTGTCCATTTTCTTCTTGGTGTCCTTGTCCCACAGGCGGCAGCCATCCGGGCTGAACTCGTCGCCCAGGACAATGGAGCCATCGCTGAACACACCGAATTCAAGCTTGAAGTCCACCAGCAGCAGGCCCGCGTCGTCGAACAGCTTGGTCAGCACTTCGTTGACCTTCAGGGACAGTTCCTTCATGCGAGCCAGTTGCTCGGCGGTGCCCCAACCGAAGGCCACGACATGGGATTCGTTGATGAACGGGTCGCCCTTGGCGTCGTCCTTCAGGAACAGCTCGAACGTGTAAGGGTTGAGCTTCATGCCCTCCTCCACGCCCAGGCGCTTGACCAGGCTGCCAGCGGCGTAGTTACGCACGACGCATTCGACCGGGATCATGTCCAGCTTCTTGACCAGGCACTCGTTGTCGCCCAGCAGCTTGTCGAACTGAGTCGGCACGCCGGCGGCTTCGAGCTTCTGCATGATGAAGGCGTTGAACTTGTTGTTCACCATGCCCTTGCGGTCGAGTTGTTCGATGCGCTTGCCGTCGAACGCCGAAGTGTCGTTGCGAAACAGCAGGATCAAGCGGTCAGCGTCGTCGGTCTTGTAAACCGACTTCGCTTTGCCGCGGTAGAGTTCTTCACGTTTTTCCATGATGGGCTCCGCTTGCTAAGTAGATGGGCTAGGCGATATGTCGCCAGTCGAGCCCTGAATCTTGATCGGCCAGTTGCAGCCAGTCCGGGTCGCACCCAAGGGTGTCGACGAAACATTGCCGGGCCAGCTGCGGCAGGTTGTTCTTGCTGCTCAAATGGGCCAGGACCAGGTGTTGCAGGCCTTGCCAGCCCAACTCGGCCACCAGGTATGCCGCCTGGTGGTTGTTCAAATGTCCGTGCTCCCCGCCTACCCGCTGCTTGAGAAAATACGGATAGTACCCACGCGCCAACATGTCCCGGCAGTGGTTGGACTCGATCATCAACGCATCGAGGTCCCGGTAGCTGTCCATGACCCTGTCGCAATACGATCCCAGGTCGGTGAGCAATCCAAAGCGCCGCTCGCCGTCGCTGAACACATACTGGGTTGGCTCCCGGGCATCGTGGGCCACACTGACCACGCTGATATCCAGGCCGCCGACACGCAGTTGCTCGCCGCCGGCCACGAAACCAGCTGGCTCGATGGGTTTGCGCAGGCCTTCGAACGTCCCACGGCTCAGGTACACCGGCAGATTGTAGCGCCGAGACAGCAAACCCACGCCATGCACGTGGTCGGCATGTTCGTGGGTCACCAATATCGCGCTCAGTTGCGCCGGGTGCACACCCAGGCGCAGCAGGCGCTTCTCGGTTTCCCGCAGGGAGAAACCACAATCGACCAGAACGTAGGTCCCAGCACTGGCTATCAGCGTGCCGTTCCCCTGGCTACCGCTGCCGAGAACGGCAAAACGCATCGGATCAGCCCAGGTTGTCCTGAATCACGCCCAACACCTTGCGGGCTACATCGGCCGGCGCCACGGTGTTGATGTTCTTCTCGACGGTGACCTGGACGTTGTCGCCGACCTTGCTCAGGCGAACCTGGTAACGCTCGGCGCGGGCTTCGATTTCTTCCTTGTCCGGCGCGCTGCCGAACAGGTTGCTGAAGAAGCCAGGCTTCTCGTCTTTCTTCTCGGCTTTTTCAGCCAGGTTGATGTAGTACAGGCCCAGGCTGCGGTTGATGTCTTCAACGCGCCATTCGCCCTGCTCCAGCGCACGACCCACGCTCGACCAGGCACGGTCGAGGTCGGAGCCGACGTTGAGCACCGGGTTGCCGCTGCCGTCTTCGCTCAGGCTGACGCGGCTTGGCGTGTCGTAGTCGCGGGTCGCGAGCATCGAAACCGAACCGCCCTGCTCCGCGGTGCGGCTCATGCTGGCAAGCATGTCGTCCACCAGCGCGGCGTCGAGGCCGGTATTGACCGAGCGATTGGTGAAGGCCACGTCGGCGGTGCTGCCGGCGGGACGCTCGGCGCTGACCACGTAGATCTCACTGGTGTTGCGCTGTACGCCCGGCTCGATCCGTACGCGCACGCGGGTTTCGCTGTCTGCCGAGACACCGGCGGCGCTCAGGCGCTTGGCCATGGCGGCGGACAGTTCATCGGAACGCTGCCAGGTGGTGGTGAATTCACCCGTCTGTGGGCGCTGCTCGTCCAGGCGGAAACCGTTGTCCTGGAAGAACTGGATCGCCACCGGCCAGACTTCGGCCGGTGGGTGCTGGCCCATGACCCAGCTGGAGTCACCGCTCTTTTGCAGGGTGTAGTCGCTGGCATCGGCCACGGCCGACAGCGGCTGTGGTCGCGGGACAACGTATTCGCCCTTGACGCTGTCGTCGGCGACGTTGCGCGGGATCGGCAGCAGCGGATCCAAACGCTTGGCGACGCTGACGTCCGGTGGCAGTTGCATCGGTGCAGTCTGTTGCGCTTCGAGGTAGTCGCTACCACGGTCGCGGAAGTAACCATCCGGTCCCCAGATCCACCCGCAGCCACTGGTGCTGGAGATAATCAAGGCAAGTGCGGAAAGTCCGGCCATTCGCTTCATGCGTTGTACTTCCTCAATTAAACCAGGACGCCGGACTGGCGCATGGCCTGCCGCAGCGGTTCGTGACAGGTGTTGCTCAACCAGGTGAGCGGCAGGCGAATGCCTTCGTGCATCAGGCCCATTTCGACCAAGGCAAACTTCACCGGGATCGGGTTGGCTTCGATGAACAGGTCCTTGTGCAGCGGCATCAGTTTTTCGTTGATTGCACGTGCGGTCTCGGCATCGCCCTTGAGCGCGGCCTCGCACAGATCGGCCATTTCTCGCGGAGCGACGTTGGCGGTCACGGAAATATTGCCCTTGCCGCCCAGCAGGATCAGCTCGACGGCTGTCGGGTCATCGCCAGACAGCACGATGAAATCCTTGCTGACGCCATCGAGGATGGCCTTGGCCCGTACCAGGTCGCCCGTGGCTTCCTTGATGCCGATGATGTTCGGCACGGTGGACAGGCGAATCACGGTCTCGGCTTGCATATCGCAGGAGGTGCGGCCGGGAACGTTATAGAGGATCTGCGGGATGTCGACCGCTTCGGCAATGTACTTGAAGTGCTGGTACAAGCCTTCCTGGGTCGGCTTGTTGTAGTACGGAACGACCAGCAGGCAGGCATCGGCGCCGGCTTCCTTGGCGTTGCGGGTCAGTTCGACGGCTTCGCGGGTCGAGTTGGCTCCGGTGCCGGCGATCACCGGAATGCGGCCGTTGACCTGCTTGACGACGGCGCGGATGACTTCGATATGTTCGTTGACATCAAGGGTAGCCGACTCGCCTGTGGTGCCGACGGCGACAATGGCATGGGTGCCGTTTTCAAGGTGGAAGTCCACGAGTTTGCTGAGGCTGGCCCAGTCAAGACGCCCTTGTGCATCCATGGGTGTGACCAGTGCCACCATACTGCCCGCAATCATGAAACCGCTCCTGCCGGAAAAAGAGAGCCGTAATGGTACTGGCGCCAAGATGCTTGTACAAGCGAACTCCCATTCCCCTTGGCGATGGTTTTCGCTACCCTTCAGGCTTTGATCGGTAGCGATAAGCTCATACGCCGGTCCCCAGCCTCCGTTTTCGTCGTTACAAGCCCCGATCCTGCGTGTGTCCCGGTGTATTTGTGTTGCCCCGCAACGCAACGCATCCACGAGGCGAAGGGCCTGAACCGTTCGATTTCCCAAGGCTGGCACCGCATCGAGCTGAAACGTACCGACCGCTCATCGCTTTAGGAATGCTGCATGTCCACCCCCACAGTCCGCGAACAATTCCTTGTTATCAGTGCCCTTGGCGCCAACCCCATGGAGCTGACTAACGTCCTGTGCCGCGCCAGCCATGAAAATCGCTGCGCCGTCGTGACGTCACGCCTGACCCGTCATGGCGAGTGCAGCGCGCTCGTGCTGGAAATTTCCGGCAGCTGGGACGCACTGGCCCGCCTTGAGGGCAGCCTGCCCGTACTGGCCAAGAAACATGCCTTCACCGTCAACGTGGTACGCAGCGCCGCCTTGGAGAATCGTCCCCAGGCCCTGCCTTATGTGGCTTACGTGAGCTCGGCCTACCGCCCGGACATCATCAACGAGCTGTGCCAGTTCTTCATGGACCACCACGTCGAACTGGAGAACCTGACCTGCGACACCTACCAGGCCCCGCAGACCGGCGGCACCATGCTCAACGCCACGTTCACCGTGACACTGCCGGCCGGCACCCAGATCAGCTGGCTGCGCGATCAGTTCCTGGATTTCGCGGACGCGATGAACCTGGACGCATTGATCGAACCGTGGCGCCCACAAAACCCAATGTAAGGAAGCGTTCATGGCCGTTGCCATCGACCAGCCGGTTACCGATTTCCAGGCGCCCGCCACCAGCGGGCAGACCATCAGCCTCGCAGCCCTGAAGGGCAAGCAAGTGGTCATTTATTTCTACCCCAAGGACAGCACGCCCGGCTGCACCACCGAAGGCCAGGGTTTCCGCGATCAGTACGCGCAATTCCAGGCCGCCAACACCGAAGTGTTCGGCGTCTCCCGGGACAGCCTAAAGTCCCACGAGAACTTCAAGTGCAAGCAGGAGTTCCCCTTCGAGCTGATCAGCGACAAGGACGAAGCGGTTTGCCAGTTGTTCGACGTGATCAAGTTGAAGAAGCTTTACGGCAAGGAATACCTGGGCGTTGATCGCAGCACGTTCCTGATCGATAAACAGGGAGTGTTGCGCCAGGAATGGCGTGGCGTGAAGGTGCCGGGGCATGTGGATGCAGTGTTGGCGGCGGCTCAGGCGCTCAACAAGGCCTGAGTTTTTTCGTTGTCAGCTTCGGCCTAATCGCGAGCAAGCTCGCTCCCACAGGATTTCACGGAACACCGCAAATCCCCTGTGGGAGCGAGCCTGCTCGCGAAGAGGCCGGTAGCCTCACCGGCTAGGCTAACTCACCTCTTATAACAACGGCGCCACCACCGGCTCCTTGCTCGGCCACGCATCCAGCACAGCCTTGAACAGCGTCGCCAGGGGAATCGCGAAGAACACTCCCCAGAACCCCCACAATCCGCCGAACAACAACACTGCGCAGATAATCGCCACCGGATGCAGGTTCACCGCCTCGGAGAACAGCAACGGTACGAGCACGTTGCCGTCCAGGGTCTGGATGATTCCGTAGACGGCCATCAGATAGATGAACTGATCGCTCCAGCCCCACTGGAACAGTGCGATCAATGCCACCGGCACGGTCACCACCACGGTGCCGACGTAGGGCACCACCACTGAAATACCCACCAGCAGCGCCAACAGGGCGGCGTAATTGAGCCCCAGGGCGACGAAGCCGATGTAGGTCACGCCGCCACAGATAAAAATCTCGATGACTTTACCGCGGATGTAATTGGCGATCTGCCGATTCATCTCCTGCGCCACCCGGGTGATCAATGCCCGTTCGCGCGGCAGGTAACCGCGGACCCAGCGTCCGATCATTTCCCGGTCCTTGAGGAAGAAAAACACCAGGATCGGCACCAGCACCAGATAGATCATGATGTTCACGAGCAACGGCAGGCTGGACAGCGAAAACGTCAGCGCCCACTGGCCGAACTTGCCGATCTCGCCGCGTACCACTTCGATCGTCTGCAATACCTGCTCGTCCGAGACCAGGTGGGGATAACGCTCCGGTAGCAGCAACAGCAGCGATTGCCATTTGACGAGCATCCCCGGCAATTCGTTGAACAACGTCACCAACTGGTGCCACAGCAAGGGCACGATCACCACCAGGAAGACCACCAGCACGCCCATGAACAGCGCGAACACCAACCCTACCGCGACCGAACCCGGCAGTCGCACGCGCTCCAAAGTAATGACCAGCCCTTGCATCAGGTACGCCAGCACCATCCCCGCCAACACCGGTGCCAACATGCCGCCCAGCGTGAGCACGGCGGTAAAAGCCAGGAACAGGAGCACTGCCAGGACCACCGCCTCTTCATCGGAAAAGTAGCGCTGAATCCAGTCGCGTAACACTTTGAACATTAAAAATCCCTAAGAGATGTCGCCTGCCTTCAGGCTTTTTTCAACCAGTAACGGTAGGTGCCGTTTTCGTCCTCTTCACGCAGCAGCGTATGACCGGCCAACCGGGCGAAGGTGCGGAAATCGCGCTGGGAGCCAGCGTCCGTGGCGGTTACCTTGAGCACGGCGCCACTGGTCAGACGATTGAGTTCCAGCTTGGCCTTGAGCAACGGCAACGGACAATTCAGGCCACTGGCGTCCAGCTCGGCATCGTGGGCTACAGCATCGGTCATTGTTTCACTCCGCAACGGGTCGTCGAGCCGCCTAGAATATCTGGTCCCGGACCCGCTGTCCGGCTACAGTAAGGTCTTTGTCGACTAAGGCTTCGTGCATGACATTTCTGCGCCCCACCCTGCTGACGCTCGCCTGCCTGCTTGCCTCACCGGGCTTCGCCGACGACCTGCCGTCACTTGGCGACGCCAGTTCTGCCATCGTCTCGCCAGAACAGGAGCACCAACTGGGCCGCGCCTGGCTGGCGCTGCTGCGCAGCCAGGTTTCACAGCTCAACGACCCCCAGCTCAAGGACTACGTCGAAACCAGCGTCTACAAGCTGGTGGAGACCAGCCAGGTCAATGACCGGCGCCTGGAATTCATCCTTATCAACAGCCCGCAGCTCAACGCCTTCGCCGCACCGGGCGGAATCGTCGGGGTCAACGGCGGGCTATTCCTCAACGCACAGACCGAAGGCGAATACGCGTCGGTCATGGCCCACGAGCTGGCGCACTTGTCGCAGCGCCACTTCGCCCGTGGCGTGGAAGCTCAACAGCGCATGCAAGTGCCGATGATGGCCGCGCTGCTGGCTGGCATCGTGGTCGCCGCCGCTGGCGGGGGCGATGCAGGGATTGCCGCCATCGCGGGGACCCAGGCCGCCGCCATCCAGGAGCAACGGCGCTTTTCACGCCAGAACGAACAGGAAGCCGACCGAATCGGCATCCAGAATCTGGAAAAAGCTGGGTACGACCCTCGATCCATGCCGACCATGTTCGAGCGTCTGATGCGCCAATACCGCTTTGACGCCAAGCCTCCGGAGTTTCTGTTGACGCACCCGGTCACCGAGTCGCGTATCGCCGACACCCGCAACCGCGCCGAACAGGCCAAGCCGGGGGGCATCGAGGACAGCATGCGTTATCAACTGATTCGTGCGCGCGTCCAGCTGACCTATGAGGAAACCCCAGGCCTGGCCGCCAAGCGCTTTCGCGCACTGTTGGACGAGAACCCCAAAAACGATGTGGCCCGCTATGGCCTGGCCATCGCCCAGGTCAAGGGTGGCCAGTTGAATGAAGCGCGGGAGAACCTCAAGCCGCTGCTGGCCAAATCACCCAACGAAATCATCTACAACCTGGCCCAAGTCGATCTGGACATTACCAACAACAAGCTGGCTGACGCCCAATCCCGCGTTGACCGGATGCTGGTTCAATACCCTGGCAATTATCCCCTCAACCAAGTGCGCGTTGACCTGCTGCTAAAGCAAAACCGCCCCGCTGACGCAGAAAAAGCCCTGGAGACGCTGCTCAAGAGTCGCCCGGACGATCCGGACGTCTGGTACATGGTTGCCGAGACGCGCGGCCTGTCGGGCAACATCATCGGCTTGCACCAGGCCCGCGCCGAATACTTCGCGTTGGTCGGCGACTATCGCCAGGCGATTCAACAATTGGACTTCGCCAAACGCCGCGCCGGCGGCAACTTTCCATTGTCGTCCCGCATCGACGCACGGCAGCGTGAGCTTATGGAACAGGAGCGAATGGTCAAGGACATGATGGGCTGAGCTTCAGCCAGGCATAAAAAAAACCGCCTCGACATACATCGAGGCGGTTTTTTTTCAGCTGCGGACGGGCTTATTCAGCCAGTTTGAACGTGATGAAGCTCGCACGTCCCTGGCGCAGGACTCGCATCGACACCGAGCGATTCTTCGGCAGGGCCTTGGCGATATCGGTGAACTCCTTGGCGGACCCGATGGCCTGGTTATTCAGGTGCGTAATGATGTCGCCCGGTTGCAGGCCGATCAGTGCAGCAGGACCGTCCTGTACTTCCCTGATCACCACGCCGCCCTGCAGTTCCAGAGTGCGCTTCTGCTCGTCGGTCAGTTCGACCACCGCGACGCCCAAGCGATTACTGCTGCGCTCTACGCCGGACTTGGGCAGCGAATCCAGCTCCTTGCCCTCTTCCGGGATAGCGCCAACGGTCAACTCGACGTTCTTGCGCTTGCCTTCGCGAATCACTTCGAGGCTGGCCTTGGCACCGGCCTTCAGGGCACCCACCAGGTGCGGCAAGTCGGCGGACATGACGATCGGCTGGCCATTGAGGCTGAGAATCACATCACCAACCTGCAAGCCGCCCTTGGCAGCCGGGCCACCTTCCTGGATCTGTGCCACCAGGGCACCGGCGGGTTTTTCCAGCCCGAACGACTCGGCCAGGTCCTTGTTCACTTCCTGGATGACCACGCCCAGCCAGCCACGGCTGACTTTTCCTTCGCTTTTCAACTGATTGGAAACGTCCATGGCCACGTCGATTGGAATGGCGAAGGACACACCCATGAAACCGCCCGAGCGGGTGTAGATCTGGGAATTGATGCCCACCACTTCACCGTCAAGGTTGAACAACGGGCCGCCGGAGTTGCCGGGGTTGATCGGCACGTCAGTCTGGATGAACGGCACGTAGTTCTCGTTCGGCAGGCTGCGGCCGATGGCGCTGACAATGCCCTGGGTCACGGTGTGGTCAAAGCCGAACGGCGAACCGATCGCCACGACCCATTGACCGGCCTTCAGGTTCTGGGATTTGCCAAGCTTGAGGACTGGCAAATCCTTGCCTTCGATTTTGAGTAGCGCCACATCGGACCGTGGATCGGTGCCGATCAGTTTGGCCTTGAGCTCACTGCGATCGGCCAGGCGGACCAGGATCTCATCGGCATCCGCGATGACATGGTTATTGGTGAGGATGTAGCCATCGGGCGAAATAATGAAACCCGAACCCAGGGATTGCGCTTCCCGCTGGCGGCCACCACCCGGTGAACGAGGCTGCGGCATTCCGCGCTCGAAAAACTCGCGCAGCATGGGTGGCAGACCTTCCAGGTCCGGCATCTGTGGGTCCATCACCCGGCGCTCAGGCAGCTTCTGCGTCGTACTGATGTTCACGACTGCGGGTGAAGCCTGTTCGACCAGTTGGGTGAAGTCCGGCAATTCGACCGCCGCTGCGGGAACGGCCTGACCGAGGACCAGCACGGTGGCGAATATGGAGAGATAGGTTTTCAAGCGTGGTATCGACATACGGCTCCCGTTACGACGAGCATGGTTAAGCGATATGGAGCTGAAACACCGGAGAACGATACGCCGGTATTTTCGTTCCGCAAACAGACAAGGCCAGAGCCGAGCGGCTCTGACCTAATAGAAAAAAAATCGATTTTTTGCAAATGAAAATGCTGACAGGAAGTTTCAGCAATTCGATCAAGCCTTGGCGTTAACGGCCTGCCGCGCAATCGAGCCACTTGCGCAATGGCTACTTGGCTGCCGCGACGTCGGAGCGCATGGAAAGCGCGATCCGTTCCGCCGTCCCGATAGGTATCTCACCTACCACCGTGACCATCATTTCACCTTGCGGCGTGGTCAGACGGCGGGATACGGCGGCGGTCGGACCTAGCTGAGTTCGGGTATCGGTAGCCGTGGCGCCGTTCAACGGCTCCAGAAACACCGAGAACCGAGCCAGGCCATCGTCGTACATGAGGCTGCTGACCTGTACTTTGGTGTCCGGGTCATTTCGCGCAACACTGCTGGTCAATTCAAAGCCCGGCGGAAGCCAGTCCGAACGCCATGCGGTCTTCACTGCCGTCGCCTTGTTCGGATCCTGCGCCACAGCCGTGCATTCGGCACTGGCCTGCAGGTCAGCGTCCGAAGGTGAGGTGATGTTCAGGCGGGTGAATTGAAAGCGCTCGAGCAACTGTCCCTTGTCGTTGAGCAGCAGGGATTTGAGCGGCAGCCCGGTTTCTTTGTCCAGATGCAACTCGAACCCGTAGCGATGCTGGTCCTTCGGAGTCAGGGCCACAATGACAGCTTGTCGCCCAGCCACACGCGACTTGCCGATCACGGCAAGGTCATACCAATTCTTGAGTTTTTGCGGATCGAGCGCACGTGCAGTGCCATCTGGCGTATTTCCCAGCCCGGCGATCAAGGTGCCACTGACGCATTGAGTACGTCCATCAATGCGCATGACCTCCTGTGCCGAACCGTCGAGCTGGAGCAACCGCTCGCGGATTTTGCCATCCTGGACGCGATGCCAGATGTTATGGGTAGAAAAACTACCGTTACGCTCGTAAACGAAAGTGCCCTGGAAGCTTTGCTGTTGCTCGGCTTGACTCAGACGATTTAGCCAGTCTTGAGCCTCGCCGGCATGGGCTGGAATCACCCACCAGCCACCGAGCAGAAGCGATAAAAGAGGTATGGCGCGCATGGTCCTCCTTAACGGTTTTCCAGACTGGCCGCGCGAGCGTAGGGCAGCGCGCTTTCAGTGCCCTTCAATGCAGCCTGTTGGGCATGCTGGCGCAGGTAGTTAGGCAGGCGCTGATCGTGCCAGCCTGGTTGTCCTTGCAGGACACCATTGTTCATCGGGCCAGCAGCTTCCGAACCTTCGCTGTAGCCGGCCAGCACCGCAGGACCTTTGACCTGTGGCGTTGCCAGGCTTGGCTGGTTAGATTGCTGCGCCATTTGAACGCCAGCGATCTCGTCCTGGTTGTACAACCGCACACCGGCCAGTACCGCTACGGTGACCGAAGCAGCTACAGCCAGGCGACCCAGGCTACGCCATGGACCGCGGGAGGCTTTTGCCGGTACGGCTTCATCAGCCAGCGCAGCAGACACTGCCGCAGCGATATCCAGACGCGGAAGCAGCAGGTCCTTGTGCATGACAGCCCGGGCGATCTGATAGCGCGCCCAGGTCTCACGGGTTTCAACATCGTCGAAGGCATTCAATACCCGACGTAATTCCAATTCGTCCGCTTCGTTATCCATCACTGCGGACAGCGATTCCTGCAGGGCTTCACGACTCATGGCGTTCCTCTCTTGGCTGTCGCCGCTGTCTCAGTTTTCCTGCAACAACGGTTGCAGGGCTTTATCGATGGCCTCCCGAGCGCGGAAGATCCGGGAGCGCACGGTACCCACCGGACATTGCATGACGCTCGCAATGTCCTCGTAACTCAGACCGTCGAATTCACGTAAAGTTAAAGCCGTACGCAAATCTTCAGGCAATTGCTGGATGGTTCGATGGACGGTGCCTTCGATCTCATCCCGCAGTAATGCACGCTCCGGAGATTCGAGGTCCTTGAGGCCATGATCGCCATCGTAGAACTCAGCATCTTCGGAACTCACATCACTATCCGGCGGCCGGCGGCCGCGTGAAACCAGATAGTTTTTCGCCGTGTTAATGGCGATGCGGTAAAGCCACGTGTAAAACGCGCTATCCCCGCGGAAATTTCCAAGTGCGCGGTAGGCCTTGATGAAGGCTTCCTGGGCAACATCCTGGGCTTCATGGGTGTCGTGCACGAAACGCACGATCAACCCGAGAATTTTGTGCTGGTATTTCAGCACTAGCAGATCGAAAGCTCGCTTGTCGCCGCGCTGAACGCGTTCGACCAGCTGCTGATCCTCTTCCTGGGTTAGCATGAACACTCCTCGATAAGCTCGAAGGAGGGTTGCACTACTAATCGACCGGGCTTGCAAACATAGACTCGGGCTTTTCGCAAAAGTTCTCCCCCTTCCAAGCAAGTTTCCGGCGCGCTCTGATCCGGCACGCACGAAAAACGCAGCACGAGATTCCCCGGCTGCGCGAATAATCTGTCGCCGGGCCTGTCGGACGAGGACTTGAATCGAAGTCCTTAACCAACCCGACGCTGTTCCCTTTTGCAGACAACCGTCTATTGAACGTAGGCGCTTGGCAAAAGTTCCCGCTATTTTCAGCTCTTCGAAACGAAAATCTGGCAACCGTGACGAGATAAACAACGTTCTGTCCGCGAAAACGTCGCGTTGTCGCCATTTCAAGAAAACCCTGATCCGACGAAGCGTGTTGTTTTTCCGTCACGCTGGTTTCACATCGCCATGATTGCCCGGCTATTGTGCCGATCCCCCCCTCTATATACTAGTGGGCTGCAAGGCTGCCCGACCCGTCAAACGGATGTCCGGCGCCAACCCCTCACGGGTCGCTTTGAGCGGAAATCATTCGAATGAGCCAACAGTTCCAACATGATGTTCTGGTAATCGGCAGCGGTGCCGCCGGATTGAGCCTGGCGTTGACTTTGCCCGCGCATCTGCGCATCGCCGTGCTGAGCAAGGGCGACCTGGCCAACGGCTCGACGTTCTGGGCCCAGGGCGGCGTCGCGGCCGTGCTGGATGACGCCGACACGATCCAATCCCACGTCGACGACACACTCAACGCTGGCGGCGGGCTGTGCAATCAGGATGCGGTGCGCTTTACCGTCGAGCACAGCAGGGAGGCCATCCAATGGCTGATCGACCAAGGCGTGCCATTCACCCGCGATGAGCAGTCCGGCACCGAAGATGGCGGCTTTGAATTTCACCTGACCCGCGAGGGCGGCCATAGCCATCGGCGGATCATCCATGCCGCCGATGCGACCGGCGCGGCGATTTTCAAGACGCTGCTGGCCCAGGCCAGGCAACGGCCGAACATCGAGTTGCTGGAGCAACGGGTCGCGATCGATCTGATTACCGAAAAACGCCTGGGTCTGAACGGTGATCGCTGCCTGGGCGCCTATGTGCTCAACCGTGGCACGGGCGAAGTCGACACCTACGGGGCGCGCTTCGTGATCCTGGCCTCCGGTGGCGCGGCCAAGGTCTACCTCTACACCAGCAACCCGGACGGCGCCTGCGGTGACGGCATTGCCATGGCCTGGCGTTCCGGTTGCCGGGTGGCGAACCTGGAGTTCAACCAGTTCCACCCGACTTGTTTATATCACCCGCTCGCCAAGAGTTTTTTGGTGACCGAGGCCCTGCGCGGCGAAGGCGCGCACCTGAAGCTGCCCAACGGGGAACGCTTCATGCAGCGCTTCGATCCCCGCGCCGAACTGGCCCCACGGGACATCGTTGCCCGAGCCATCGACCATGAGATGAAGCGCCTGGGCATCGACTGCGTTTACCTGGATATCAGCCACAAGCCCGAAGCGTTCATCAAGAGTCATTTCCCGACGGTCTACGAACGCTGCCTGGAATTTTCCATCGACATCACCAAGCAGCCTATCCCGGTGGTGCCGGCGGCGCATTACACCTGCGGCGGGGTCATGGTCGATCAGTTCGGTCGCACCGACGTCCCCGGCCTGTATGCCATTGGCGAAACCAGTTTCACCGGGCTGCACGGCGCCAATCGCATGGCCAGCAATTCGCTGCTGGAATGTTTCGTCTACGCCCGCTCGGCAGCGGCCGACATCCTTGAGCAATTGCCGCGCATCGACATACCTGCCGCCCTGCCCTCGTGGGATGCCAGCCAGGTCACCGACTCGGATGAAGACGTCATCATCGCCCACAACTGGGACGAACTGCGGCGCTTCATGTGGGACTACGTTGGGATCGTGCGCACCAACAAACGCTTGCAACGGGCCCAGCATCGGGTACGACTGCTCCTCGATGAGATCGATGAGTTCTACAGTAACTACAAGGTCAGCCGGGACCTGATCGAACTGCGCAACCTCGCGCAAGTGGCCGAATTGATGATTCGCTCGGCGATGGAACGCAAGGAAAGTCGAGGGCTGCATTACACCCTCGATTACCCGGACCTGTTGCCCGAGCCATTGGATACTATCCTGGTGCCGCCCACCTACGCCGGCTGAACCTGAGCCGCACTCGCAGGCGTCGGTGCACATCCGGCGCCAGCGCATCACGGGGCACACACAGCGAGCGGACCCGCCGCTCGCCCTGGAGCCGAAAGCGCAACACGACGATTATCGGCAATGCGAGGCTATCGGGCCGCAACTGCACCGATTGCCAGCCGCCGTCGGAGCTCCATAGCTGCCAGCCACCGGCATCGCGACGCAAGCCGCGAAACGCCTGTCGATGGGTCAGCAGCAGGTGTCGCGGCAGTACCCAGGCGCCATGGCCCAGGCACAGTATGATGCCGACGGCTGCGAACCCGGGTGGGACGGCCAATAGCAACAACGAGCCAAGGGCGAACAGCTGCGCCAGCAGATAGGCCGCCAACAACTGCCCGGAGGCGCGCCAGCGGCATTCGAAGCGATTACTTGGGTTGGACACGGTCCAGGATCATCCGGACCATGCGCTGCAACTCCGGATCTTCGGACTCACTGCGTTCCATGAACCAGCCGAACATGTCCTGGTCCTCACATTCCAGCAGGCGGACGTAGCATGCACGGTCAACCTCATTGAGGTGGGGGTAGACCTCCTTCACGAAAGGCACCAGCAACACGTCAAGCTCAAGCATGCCGCGGCGGCTGTGCCAGTAGAGGCGATTCAGTTCAACATCTTCGACCATGGAGCGCTCCTCAAATAGGGCGCAAGTATACAGGCCCGGCCGTGGCGGAACACACGGCTTTGTCGGCCGTCGACGATCCTTTGGCAACTACCCATTTCAAGGGCGCCCCCTTATGATGTCCACCAGACTTTTTTACCCTGCGATGACCCATGGCTGATTCCGCTTTTTTCTGCACCCTGTCCCACGAAGGCATTCTCGCGGTCCGCGGCGTGGATGCCGGTAAATTCCTGCAAGGCCAATTGACCTGCAATCTCAATTACCTGAGCGACAGCCGGGCCAGCCTCGGCGCCCGCTGCACACAGAAAGGCCGGATGCAATCAAGCTTCCGGATCCTGCTCGAGGGCGACGGCGTACTCATGGCGATGGCCAGCGAGTTACTCGAACCGCAACTGGCGGACCTGAAAAAATACGCGGTGTTTTCCAAATCCAAACTCACCGATGAAAGCCCGGCCTGGGTTCGCTTCGGACTGGAAAACGCTGACGCCGCCCTCAGCGAACTGGGCCTGGAGCTGCCGGCCGACACCGATAGCATGGCACGCCATGAATCCTTGATCGCCATCCGCGTATCCCCGGGCCGCGCCGAACTCTGGGTCCGCGCCGAACAGGCCGATACGCTGCGCGCTCGCCTGGGCTCGCAACTGGCCGAAGGCGACTTGAACCGCTGGCTGCTGGGCCAGGTTCGTGCGGGAATCGGCCAAGTCATGGCGGCCACACGCGAACTGTTCATTCCTCAGATGCTCAACCTGCAGGCCGTTGGCGGTGTCAGCTTCAAGAAAGGCTGCTATACCGGCCAGGAAATCGTCGCGCGCATGCAGTACCTCGGCAAGCTCAAGCGACGCCTGTATCGCCTGCAACTGGACGCCGCCGAGTTGCCGGAGCCTGGCACCCCGCTGTTTTCCCCTACGCATGGCAGCTCGATCGGCGAGGTCGTCATTGCCGCCCGGGCCGAGCAGAATATTGAACTGCTGGGAGTGTTGCAGGCCGAAGCCGCCGAAGATGGCAATTTGCACCTCGGTGCTTTGGAAGGACCCGCGCTACAATTGCTGGACTTGCCTTACGAACTGGACCGCGACCGCGAAATCCAGCGTTGATCGCAACATTTTGTCGCAACACCTAGAGAACCGAAATGAGCGATTTGGCGGATAAGGTCCAGCGGGATTTGGTGGCGGCCATCGATAAGGACGACCTGGTCCTGCCCACACTACCGGAAGTGGCCATGCAGATTCGCCGGGCCGCGGAAGATCCGGAGATCAGTGTCAGTAACCTGAGCAAAGTGATCGGTCGTGACACAGCACTCTCGGCGCGCCTGATAAAAGTGGTCAACAGCCCGCTGCTACGCGCCACGCAGGAAGTGACGGACTTGCACACGGCCATCACTCGGCTGGGCGTCAACTACAGCAGTAACCTGGCGATTGGCCTGGTCATGGAGCAGATATTCCATGCCCGCTCCGATGTTGTGGAACAGAAGATGCGTGAGGTGTGGCGCAAGAGCCTGGAGATCGCCGGTGTCAGTTATGCGCTATGTCGCAGCTATACCCACCTCAAGCCTGACCAGGCCGCGCTGGGCGGATTGGTCCATCAGATCGGCGTGCTACCGATCCTGACGTACGCCGAAGACAACAACGAATTGCTGTCGGATCCAATCAGCCTCAACCACGTCATCGAGACGATTCATCCCGTGTTGGGGGACAAGCTGCTCAGCGTCTGGGAGTTTCCGGAACGATTGATGAGGTTGCCGGGGTTGTATCTGGATTTCACCCGGGATTCGGAACAACTCGATTACGTCGACCTGGTGCAAGTCGCCGCACTGTACTGCTACAAGGACTCCGACCATCCGCTGAGCAGAATCGACGTATTTGGCGTCCCCGCGATCAAGAAGCTGGGCATTGACCTGGACAACCACGACCGCTGCGCGGATCTGGAAGAAGCGCGGTCGATGTTTTACTGACAAAGCCCGTTGTGGCGAGGGACTTTGCCCCCTTTCCACGGGTTTTGCATTGCCTGGCTTAGCCGGGGATAAAACTCACCCGCACCTTCAGCCCACTCTCCTGCCCGTCATGCAGGGTGATCTGGGCCAGATGCGCGCGACAGATTTCCCCGACGATCGCCAATCCCAAGCCAGAACCGGCCACTTGCTGGTTGCGTCGATAGAAGCGCTCGAATACTCGCTCGCGCTCAGTCTCAGGAATGCCGGGGCCGTCGTCCTCGACTTCCAGGATCGCCGGCGCGATCACCCGCAGGATGACGTTGCCACCCGAGGGGGTGTGGGCCAGGGCGTTGTCCACCAGGTTGCTCAACAGTTCGTTCAGCAACGTCGGTTCGCCCCGCAACCAGACGGGCTCATCGGCCTCCAGCGCCAACGCGACCCCACGGGCATGGGCCAAAGGTGCCATGGCCATGCCCAGCTCACGGGCGAGCTGGCTCAGGTCGAGCAATTGCGCGCCGCCCTCGGCAATCGCCCGGGCGCCATTTTCCACCCGGGCCAATGACAGCAACTGGTTGGCCAGGTGGGTCAAGCGGTCGGTGCCCTGGGCGGCGGTCTCCAGGGTTTGGCGCCACGTGGCCGGTTCGCTGGCGCGCAGGCCCAGCTCCAGGCGAGCCTTGAGGGCGGCCAATGGCGTTCGCAGCTCATGGGCGGCGTCGGCAATGAATTGCGCCTGACGCTCGAATTGGCCGCGCAGGCGCTCGGTGAAGTGATTGAGTGCCCGTACCAGCGGCCATAACTCATGTTGGACTTCCACCAGCGGCAGCGGTCGCAGATCGTCTGGCTGCCGCTCTTCCACCGCCGTGCGCAAGCGTTCCAGGGGACGCAGCGCGGCACTGACCGCGAACCACACCAAAAGCAGCGCACCCACCGCCAGCATGCCCAACCGCAGCAAGGTATCGGCCATCAAGCTGCGCGCCATGCTGACCCGCGCCTCTTCGGTTTCCGCCACGCGGATTTCCGCCATGCCGTTCATCTCCGGCTCGCTCACGGCCTTGAGCAGGCTTACGACGCGCACATTCTGGCCCTGATAGGAGGCGTTATAGAAGCGCGCCAGCGCGGGGTAATCGTCCGTGCGCGGCGTACCCGGCGGCGGGCCAGGAAGATTTTCGTACCCGGAGATCAGCTTCTGGTGGATATCGTTGACCTGATAGTAGATACGCCCGGCGCTGTCATAGGCGAAGGTGTCCAAGGCCACGTACGGCACGTCCGCACTCAGGGTGCCGTCTCGCTGGGAAAGCCCGGCGGCAATGGTCCGGGCCGAAGCCAGCAACGTCCGGTCATAGGCAGTATCGGCCGCTTCGCGACCATTCCAATAGGCACTCAGGCCACTGGCGAGCATCAGCACCACCAGCAGCGATGCAAGGTTGCGAAGGAGCCGCCAGCGCAGGCTGTCGGGCTTATGCATCACGGGTTTCCAGCAAATAGCCCAGGCCCCGGAACGTCACGATCGCCACCGCATGGCCATCGAGTTTCTTACGCAGCCGATGAACGTAGATCTCGATGGCGTCGGGGCTGGCCTCTTCGTCCAGGCCAAACACCTGGGCGGCCAGTTGTTCCTTGCTCATCACCCGCCCCGGTCGAGCTATCAACGCCTCCAGGACCGCCTGCTCGCGGGAGGTCAAGGTCATCAATTCCTCATCAAGGGTAAAGCGGCGGGTGTCCAGGTCGTAGACCAACCCACCGCAGCGCTGCTGGCGCTCGCCCCCGAGTACGCTACGGCGCAGCAACGCCTTGACCCGGGCTTCCAGCTCGGTCAGTTCGAATGGCTTGGCCAGGTAATCATCGGCGCCGAGGTTCAGGCCGTGGACGCGGTCCTTGACGTCGCTGCGCGCGGTCAACATCAACACCGGCAAGGTCTTGCCCCGCGCCCGCAAGCGCGCCAGCACTTCGAAACCGTCCATGCGCGGCAGCCCCACATCTAGAATCGCCACGGCGTATTCCTCGCTGCTCAGGGCCAGGTCAGCGGCCACCCCATCGTGCAGCACGTCCACTGTCAAACCCGTGCTCTTGAGCGCCTGGGCGACACTTTCGGCCAGCTGCAGATGGTCTTCGACGAGCAGAACACGCATGGGTTTTTCCTCGATTCAGGGATGGCCGGCGCCATTCTTTGGCGCGGAGTTTACAGCCGCATCCGCCACTGTGAAGCCAAAAATCATCCTGAAAGCTTTTGAAAGGTTAGCGAAAGGTTGGGTCGTTAGAGTCGCTCCACGGACAGTTTCGACTGCCGGTCGCGACACACCTCGCGAACGAAAAACGCCACGAAGCGTTTTCGCCGAATAAAAACAATAAGCGGAGTATTCACCATGCTGTCCATACAGCTCCAGGCTTCAATGCCCACCCGCCTTTGCTGCCCCAACCAGACTACCCTTGCCTGTGCCTCTGCGCAGACCGAACTGCTGCGTCTTTGAAACGCGTTCAGGGGTCTGCACCGTACATGTTCTGCGAAGCCTGATTTGAAACACAAAACAACAACTCCTGTGGAGACAAAAATGAACCTAGCACTGCGTAAAGTAGCCCTTGCCGTCGGATGCCTGATGCTCGCCGGGCAAACGCTCGCCGCTGATTCGTCCAAAGAGCCGAAGCGCCCTGAGTGCATCGCCCCCGCCGCACCCGGCGGTGGTTTCGACCTGACCTGCAAATTGGCGCAAAGCGCACTGGTCAATGAAAAGCTGCTGACCAAGCCGATGCGCGTCACCTACATGCCCGGCGGTGTCGGCGCGGTGGCCTACAACGCAGTGGTTGCGCAGCGCCCGGCAGACGCCGGCACGCTGGTGGCCTGGTCCAGCGGCTCGTTGCTGAACCTGGCGCAAGGCAAGTTCGGCCGTTTCGATGAAACCAATGTGCGCTGGCTCGCTGCCGTCGGCACCAGCTATGGCGCCATCGCCGTGAAAAGCGATTCGCCCTACAAGAATCTCGACGATCTGGTACAGGCTCTGAAGAAAGATCCTGGCTCGGTGGTGATCGGCTCTGGCGGCACCGTCGGTAGCCAGGATTGGATGCAGACCGCTTTGATTGCCAAGGCTGCCGGTATCGACCCGCGCAAACTGCGCTACGTGGCCCTTGAAGGCGGCGGCGAAATCGCTACCGCTCTGCTCGGCGGTCATATCCAGGTGGGCAGTACGGACATCTCCGACTCCATGCCACACATCCTGAGCGGCGACATGCGTCTGCTGGCCGTATTCTCCGATAAGCGCCTGGACGAGCCGGAAATGAAAGACATCCCGACCGCCGTGGAACAAGGCTACGACATCCGCTGGCCGGTGGTACGTGGCTTCTACCTGGGCCCGAAGGTCACCGATGAGGAATACGCCTGGTGGAAAAACGCCTTCGACAAACTGCTGGCCTCCGAAGAGTTCGCCAAGCTGCGTGACCAGCGCGAACTGTTCCCGTTCGCCATGACCGGTCCGGAGCTGGACACCTACGTGAAGAAGCAAGTGGCCGACTACAAGATGCTGGCCAAAGAGTTCGGCCTGATCCAGTAATCGCCCCTGTCTCGCGGCGGCGTCGGCACAACCGGCGCCGCCCAGGAGTTAGTCATGCTCGTCATCCAACGTATTGTTGCCGCGGTGCTGCTGCTGGCCTGTATCGGCCTGGCGCTGATGGCCTGGCCTTATCAGGCCGCCTTTTCCTATGAACCGGTCGGCCCGCGCGCCTTTCCCCTGCTGATAATCGGGCTGATGGGGCTGGCGCTGCTGTACATGCTGTTTCGTCCTACCCCCGTGGTGCACAGCGAAGACGACCCGCAACTGGACCGTGAAACCCTGCAGAAAATCGGCATCTGCGTTTTGCTGCTGTTGGTCTTCGCCGGAACTTTCGAACCCCTGGGCTTCATCCTCGCCAGCATTGTCACCGGCGTGCCGATGGCGCGCCTGTACGGCGGCCGCTGGGTACCGAGCGTAGTGATCATCAGCCTGATGGCCATTGGTCTTTATCTGTTGTTCGACAAGCTGATGGACGTGCCGCTGCCCCTGGGCCTGCTCGACGTCCTGGAGAATTGATATGGATACCCTGAATTATCTCGGCCAGGGTTTTGGCGTTGCATTGACTCCCTACAACCTCGTCACCGCGTTGAGCGGCACCTTGATCGGCACCGTCGTAGGGCTGCTGCCGGGCCTGGGCCCGATCAACGGCGTGGCGCTGCTGATCCCGATCGCCTTCGCCCTGGGCCTGCCGCCGGAGTCGGCGTTGATCCTGTTGGCGGCCGTTTACCTGGGCTGCGAATACGGCGGGCGTATCAGCTCGATTCTGCTCAACATCCCGGGCGAAGCGTCCACTGTAATGACCACGCTGGACGGCTACCCAATGGCTCGCCAAGGCCTGGCCGGGGTCGCTTTGTCATTGTCTGCGTGGAGTTCGTTCCTCGGCGCGCTCATCGCCACCTGCGGCATGGTGCTGTTTGCTCCCTTGCTGGCCAAATGGGCAATTGCCTTCGGACCTGCGGAATATTTCGTACTGATGGTGTTCGCCATCGTCTGCCTGGGCGGCATGGCCGGTGATCGACCGCTCAAGACGTTCATCGCGGCGCTGATCGGTCTGTTCCTGTCGTGCGTCGGCATCGACGCCAACAGCGGCGTCTACCGCTTCACCGGTGACAACATTCACTTGACCGATGGCATCCAGTTCGTCGTGCTGGTGCTGGGCCTGTTCTCCATCAGCGAGATTCTATTGCTGCTGGAAAAAACCCATCGCGGCCAGGAGGCCGTGAAAGCCACCGGGCGGATGATGTTCAACGTCAAGGAAGCTGCCTCGGTGTTCTGGGTGAACATGCGCTGTGGCGTGCTCGGTTTCATCATGGGCGTATTGCCAGGTGCCGGCGCGACCTTGGCCAGTGCCGTAGCCTATATGACTGAAAAACGCATGGCCGGTGCCACCGGTACGTTCGGCCAGGGCGACAAGCGTGGCCTCGCGGCGCCGGAAACCGCCATCGGTGGCGCAGCCTGCGGCGCCCTCGTGCCTATGCTGACCCTCGGCGTTCCCGGCTCGGGCACCACGGCGGTCATGATCGGCGCGCTGTCGCTGTACAACATCACCCCCGGCCCACTGCTGTTCCAACAGCAACCGGACATCGTCTGGGGCCTGATCGCCTCGTTGTTCATCGCCAACGTCATGCTGGTGATCCTCAACATCCCTATGATCCGCGTGTTTACGCGCATCCTGGCGGTGCCGAACTGGGCGCTGGTGCCGGTCATCGCAATCATCACCGGGATCGGTGTCTATGCGGTACACGCCACCACCTTCGACCTGTTCCTGATGATCGGCATCGGTATCTTCGGCTATATCCTGCGCAAGCTTGAGTTCCCGCTGTCGCCAGTCCTGCTGGGCTTCATCCTTGGCGGCCTGATGGAGCAGAACCTGCGTCGTGCGTTGTCGATCTCCAACGGCGCGCTGGAAATCCTCTGGTCGAGCCCGATCACCTTCGGTTGCTGGGTCCTGACCGCAATCATGTTGTTCCTGCCGCTGCTGCGCATCTGGCGTCGCCGCAGTGCCCAGCGTCGTGCCCTGGCCAATGCCTGAGACGACAACTTTCAGACAATGGTGGGGAACACCGCTGGTCGGTCTGGCCGGCGGTTATCTGGCCAGCCTGATCGGCTGGCCCTTGCCCTGGATGGTCGGCTCGCTGTTGGCGATCATCCTGGTGCGCTGCCTCACGCCATGGCAATTGATGGAAATCCCCGGCGGCCGCAAATGCGGCCAATGGGTGGTGGGCATCGGTATCGGCCTGCACTTTACGCCAGTGGTGATGGAGCAAGTCCTGAGCCACTTCGGCCTGATTTTCTTCGGCGCGCTGATCACCAGCGTGTCCAGCGTGGTGAGCGTGTGGCTGATGCGCCGCACCGGCGAGGACCGCGCCACCGCTTTCTTTTCCAGCATGCCAGGCGGTTCCGGCGAGATGGTCAACCTCGGCGCCCGCAACGGCGCGATGCTCAGCCATGTCGCCGCGGGCCAGAGCCTACGCGTGCTGGTGGTGGTGCTGTGCGTTCCCGCCGCCTTCAAGTACCTGCTGGGCGAAGGCACCCCACTGCAACACGCCACGACGGTGGACTGGATGTGGCTGGCGATCCTGTTCCCGGCCGGCGCACTGCTCGCCTGGATCTGGGAGCGCCTTCGCCAGCCCAACCCATGGCTGTTCGGTCCGCTGTTGGTCAGCGCGGCGGTGAGCATCGGCTGGGATTTGCACATCGGCCTGCCCGACGGCGGTAGCCAGATCGGCCAATGGCTGATCGGCAGCGGCCTGGGCTGTCATTTCAACCGGCAGTTCTTCCGCCGGGCACCGTCGTTCATGGGGCGTACATTGGTTGGCACGGTATTGACGATGCTGATCGCCACGCTCGCGGCCCTGGGCCTGAGCACCTTGACTCACCTGGACTTGCGTTCGCTGACCCTGGGCATGATGCCCGGTGGCATCGCGGAGATGAGCCTGACGGCGGAGACGTTGCAATTGTCGGTGCCGTTGGTCACGGCGTTGCAGGTGATGCGGCTGCTGTTCGTGCTGTTCCTGGCGGAGCCGTTGTTCAGGTATTGGATGCGCAAGACAGGTTCAAGCTTGTAACCGAGTTGCCTCATCGCGAGCAGGCTCGCTCCCACGGGAGTCTGCGGCGAGTATCCATTTGGCGTCCCACCACAAAACCTTTGTAGAAGCGAGCCTGCTCGCGATGGGGCCCGCTCGACTAGCGCGTCAAACCGGCGGCAACCGCCACTCGATCGGCTTCTCGCCGTGCTGCTCCAGAAACTTGTTGGCCCGGCTGAAATGCCCGCAACCAATAAAGCCCCGATGGGCCGACAGCGGTGACGGATGCACCGAGGTCAAGACCAAATGCTTGGTCGCATCGATCAGCTTCTGTTTGCTCTGGGCATGGGCGCCCCACAGCAGGAACACCAGGTTCGACTGGTGTTCGCTGACCACCTCGATGACCCTGTCGGTAAAGTGCTGCCAACCTTTCTTGGCGTGGGCGTTGGCATTGGCGCGTTCAACGGTCAGGGTGGTATTGAGCAGCAATACGCCCTGTTCGGCCCAGCTTTGCAAATAACCGTGGTTGGGAATGTCGATGTTCAGGTCGCGCTTCAATTCCTTGTAGATATTCACCAGCGATGGCGGTGTCGGCACGCCCGACTGCACCGAGAAGCACAAGCCATGTGCCTGGCCCGGCCCGTGGTAGGGATCCTGGCCGAGGATCACGACCTTGACCTTGTCCAGCGGAGTGGAATTGAGGGCGTTGAAAATCAACGGGGCCGGAGGGTAGATCTCCTTGCCGGCGGCGTATTCACTGCGCAGGAATTCGCGCAACTCTGCCATGTAGGTTTGGTCGAACTCGGCACGCAGTGCCTGCTTCCAGCTGGGTTCGAGCTTGATACGGTCGTCAGCGGTCATGGTTGTACCCGGTAAAAACAATGGGCGCACCCTAGGAAAGCCCACAAGGCTTGTCAATTGATCTGACACGGATCCGGCACTTTCCCGTACAGCAGTCATACTGATCATTCAATTTCTGATCGAGGTCACGATGAATCTGCACTTCGAAGAACTCACCGGCATCGATGGCGCGCGCCTGGGCATCGCCACCCTGGACGCCGAAAAATCCTTGAACGCCCTCTCCCTGCCAATGATCAACGCCCTGCGTGATCGGCTCGACACCTGGGCCAGGGACCCGCAGATAGTCTGCGTATTGCTGCGCGGCAAAGGTGCCAAAGCGTTTTGCGCCGGTGGCGAGGTCCGCAGCCTGGCAGAAGCCTGCCGCGCCCACCCCGGCGAGGTGCCGCCGCTGGCCGCGCAATTCTTCGCCGCCGAATATCGCTTGGACTTCAATCTCCATACCTACCCCAAGCCATTGCTGTGCTGGGGCCATGGCTACGTGCTCGGCGGCGGCATGGGATTGCTGCAAGGCGCGAGCACGCGGATCGTCACGCCGAGCAGTCGGTTGGCGATGCCCGAAATCAGCATCGGGTTGTACCCGGATGTAGGCGCCAGTTGGTTCCTGTCGCGCCTGCCGGGCAAGCTGGGCCTGTTTCTCGGCCTGACCGGTGCCCACATGAACGCGCGCGACGCCATCGACCTGGGCCTGGCCGATCGTTTTTTACTCGATGAGCAGCAGGACGACCTGATCGAGGGCTTGTTGCAACTCAATTGGCAGGAACAGACCGAGATGCAACTCAACAGTCTGCTCAAGGCCTTGCAGCAAGAAGCGCTGACCCAGTTGCCCGAAGCCCAGTGGTTGCCCCGTCGGCACAAAATCGACGAATGGCTGGATGTCAGTGACGTCCGCTGCGCCTGGAAGGCCCTCAGCTTGCTGGTGGAGCATCCTGATCCGCTGATCGCCCGCGCGGCCAAGACCATGACCGAGGGCTCGCCGTTGACGGCGCACCTGGTCTGGGAGCAGATCAGCCGGGCGCGGCATTTGTCGTTGGCCGGTGTGTTCCGCATGGAGTACACCTTGAGCCTGAACTGCTGTCGCCATCCGGAATTCAGCGAAGGCGTGCGGGCGCGATTGATCGACAAGGATCACAAACCCCACTGGCACTGGCCGGACATCAATCATGTACCGGAAGCAGCGGTGCAAGCGCATTTTCACAAGGTGTGGGAGGGTCGGCATCCGTTGGCGGATTTGTCCAACGAATAACCGAGCCAGAATCATATCCGCGCAGGAGAAAACTCACGCCCACAGAGGTCATCCCGCCGGATTTATCGCAGGCACAAAAAAAGCGGCGCTTCATGCGCCGCTTTTTGCTGCCTGTCCTTTACCGATGGTTGCCTCGCCCATCATGACCACGTCCTCGATGGTCATGTCCGCGGTCACGCCCGCCCCGGCCACGACGGTCATCGTTCCAGCCGCCTCGATCGCGACCATCCCAGCCGCCTCGGTGTGGATAAGGCCGGTACGCCGCTCGCGGTGGCGAGTAATAGCGCGGGCCATGTTGGTAGTAGCGCGGGGCCGAGTAATAACGGGGCGCCGGTTGGTAGTACCGTGGGGCGTAATAGCCCCGTGGGGCCGAGTAATACCCACCGCTGTAATAGGCCGGCGCTGGTGAGGTATAGACCTCTGAACGATAGTAGCTCGAGCCTCCGTCGTAGTAAGGCACGCATGCCGAAAGAGTCAGACCAAGAAACGCAATGAGGAGCAGTCGTCGATACATGGCGGCCTCCTGGACCGCGAATGGGCCGCACCAGCGACGCTGATGGGCGGCAGTCATCTATTGGGGTGACTGACGATTAATCTGACAGCGAAATCGGAATCTGGTGCGACCTGGCAACAACTGGAAACATGTCCCTCGTCGCCCTCTTCCGGTGCGCGACAGCACCACAACCAAGCACAAATCCGCCCCCCGATCATTCCTCCCTCAGACCCACCCCCTCTGGCCCGGGCCTCTGCCCGAATTGGCACGGCTCTCGCTTTACCAATCCCGTGCAGGAGTCATCACAGGTTCGCGGCACCACAATTTGCAATGGCTGACTAGGGTTCCGGCTCGCCTCTGGCGAGTGGCTGGTCCGAGAGTTGGCGACCTCCAGTTGAGGTTACACGGCGGGACAAAAGCCCGGGAGACAAGACACCGTTCGCGGTGCCGCGTTGCTCCTGTCCGCCCTTGATCAACTGGAGAACCACCATGTTCAAGCTTCGTCTGTCCGCCCTGCTCGTCGCCGTCCTCTCGGCCTTCCTGAGCTTCTCATCCGCCGCCGCGCAAAAAGACCACTTCAGCGTCTGCTGGACCATTTACGCCGGCTGGATGCCCTGGGAGTACGCGGGCAGCCAAGGCATCGTCGACAAGTGGGCAAAAAAGTACGGCATCACCATCGATGTCGTGCAGCTCAACGATTACGTTGAATCCATCAACCAGTACACCGCCGGCCAGTTCGACGGCTGCACCATGACCAACATGGACGCCCTGACCATTCCCGCCGCCGGTGGCGTGGACAGCACCGCGCTGATCGTCAGCGATTTCTCCAACGGCAACGACGGCATCGTCCTCAAGGGCGAAGGCAAGAAAGTCGACGATCTTAAAGGCATGGACGTCAACCTGGTGGAACTGTCGGTGTCCCATTACCTGCTGGCCCGTGCCCTGGATTCGGTCGGCCTCGCCGAGAAAGACCTGAAAGTCGTCAACACCTCCGACGCCGATATCTCCGCCGCCTTCAACACCGACCAGGTCAAGGCCGTCACCACTTGGAACCCGATGCTTTCGGACATCAAGGCCCAGCCGGGCGTGAGCGAAGTGTTCAACTCCAGCCAAGTGCCCGGCGAGATCATGGACATGATGGTGGTCAACACCCAGACCCTGAAAGACAACCCAGCCCTGGGCAAGGCCTTGACCGGCGCCTGGTTTGAAGTGGTGGCGCTGATGAACGCCAGGAACGCTGCCGCCAACGCTGCGCTGGAACACATGGCCAAAGCGTCGGGCACTGACCTCAAAGGTTTCCAGGCGCAACTGGACACCACCAAATTGTTCGCCACGCCCACGGAAGCGCTGGCCTTCGTCACCAGCGAACAACTGCCCGCCACCATGGGCAAGGTGGCGGCGTTTTCGTTCCAGCACGGCTTGCTGGGCGAAGGCGCCAAGGACACCGATGCGGTCGGCATGGCGTTCGCCAATGGCGTGACTCGCGGCGACAAGGCCAACCTGAAGCTGCGCTTTGATCCGACCTACGTACAGCTGGCCGCCGACGCCAAGCTGTAAACCGGAGGAGCTGGCATGCGCCTGATCAACCGCTACCCGGACCGTCCCAGCCGCTTGTTGCTGGTGATCCTGCCGTTCGCGTTGGTGCTGTTCGCCTACTTCATGGGCTCGGCCGAACGGTTGACGGACACCCCCAACGACAAGCTGCTGCCCAGCGCCGGGCAGATGGCCGATGCGGTGAAACGCCTGGCCTTTACCGCCGATGCGCGCAGTGGCGACTACCTGCTCTGGCAAGACACCGCGTCGAGCCTGCGCCGGTTGGCGATCGGCCTGGGCATCAGCGCCCTGGTCGGGCTGTGCCTGGGCATCGCGGCTGGCACGCTGCCGCTGTTGGGCGCACCGCTTTCACCGTTGCTCACCGTGGTGTCGATGGTGCCGCCATTGGCGATTCTGCCGATCCTCTTCATCGTCTTCGGCCTGGGGGAATTGTCGAAAGTGATGCTGATCGTGATCGGCATCACACCGTGTCTGGCCCGGGACTTGGAACAGCGCGCCCGGGAGATTCCCCGTGAGCTGCTGATCAAGGCCCAGACCCTCGGCGCGTCAACCTGGACTCTGATCTTGCGCGTGGTCCTGCCGCAACTGCTGCCACGCTTGCTGATCTCCCTGAGGTTGATGCTGGGTTCGGCCTGGCTGTTTCTGATCGCCGCCGAAGCCATCGCGTCCACCGATGGGCTGGGTTATCGGATTTTCCTGGTGCGTCGTTACTTGGCGATGGACGTGATCCTGCCGTACGTGGTGTGGATCACCCTGCTCGCCTGGCTGATGGACTGGGGTCTCAAGCGCCTGACCCGTCGAGCGTTTCCTTGGTACGAGGGAGCGCAGGCATGAGTTTTATCTGTGTGAACAATGTCTGGCAGCAATACGCCGATCAGGTCGTGCTGGAACGCTTGAACCTGAACGTGGCCGAGGGTGAATTTTGCACCTTGGTGGGCGCATCGGGTTGCGGCAAGTCGACCTTCCTGCGCTTGCTGCTCGGCCAGGAGCGCGCCAGTCGCGGACAGATCCTGCTGGACGGCGAACCCTTGGCGGGCGAGCCGGATGCCAGCCGGGGCGTAGTGTTCCAGCGCTATTCGGTGTTCCCGCACCTGACGGTGCTGGACAACGTCGCCCTGGGCCTGGAGTTGCCGCGCTCGCCGTTGCTGGGGCGTTTGTTCGGCAGTGCCAAACGCCAAGCTCGCGAAGAGGCTGCGCAACTGTTGGACAAGGTTGGCCTCGGCCACGCGCTGGACAAATACCCGGCGCAGCTCTCCGGCGGCATGCAGCAACGGCTGGCGATTGCCCAGGCGTTGATCATGAAGCCCCGGGTCCTGCTGCTGGACGAACCGTTCGGCGCCCTCGACCCGGGCATTCGCAAAGACATGCACGCCCTGCTGCTGGAACTGTGGCGCGAAACCCGGCTGACGGTATTCATGGTCACCCATGATCTGTCCGAAGGTTTCAGCCTCGGCACACGCCTGCTGGTGTTCGACAAGGTCCGCGTCGATCCACACGCCCCTGGCGCCTATGGCGCACGCATCACCTACGACATTCCATTGAACAGCGACCGTCGCACCGCCCGTGCCGCCGTCGACGCCCTGCCCGCCGAACTGGCCGGCACGCTGCGTATCGCTTGAAAGGAGCTTTTCCATGACCGATTCGATCCAAGAGTTTCCCCCCTTCGCTGAAGAGATTCTGCCCGGCGGCGGCCACCGTTCCTTTGTGCTCAAGCGCGGCCAACTGCTGCGCCTGACCGACCTTCGCGGCGGCGCCAACGTGAGCCTGACGCTGCTCAACGCCAATGAAAAAACCGAACGCCTGAACCTGCCGGACAGCCTCAAGTGCCAACACACCGCCAAGCTCACCGCCGGCCATTGCCTTTATTCCGACATGGGCCGGGTATTGGCGGCGATCACCGTCGACACCTGCGGCTGGAGCGACAGCCTGGGCGGTGTGCTCTGCGCCGAGGAAGTCGATGAAAAATATGGCCAGGGCCGCTATCAGGAACTGCGCAACGGCTTCTTTCGCAACGGCACCGACAACCTGTTGGTGGAACTGGGCAAATGGGGGCTGGGCCTGTCCGACCTGCTGATGACCCTCAACCTGTTCAGCCGGGTCGATGTCGACGAGGCCGGCCACTTTCATTTCGTGGAAGGCAACTCCAAGGCGGGCGACTACATCGAGTTGTACGCGCCAATGGACACCTTGGTGGTGCTGACCGCATTGCAACACCCGATGGACCCGAACCCGCAATACGCCCCGCAGCCGCTCAAGCTCAGCTGGATGAATGCCAACCCCAGCGTCGCCGAACACTGCCGCCTTTCGCGCCCGGAAAACCAGCGGGGCTTCATCAATACCGACCGCCTGTTCGCCTGAGGATCGTCGCCATGTCACTCGCCATCGCCACCGCACACAAGCACGCCGAGACCGCTGTCTACCGCGCCACGATTCCCGCCGGGGAACCCTGGCTGACCGAGGTCAAGGCCGGCCAGACCCTGCGCATCCTGGACCTGGAAGGCAACCAGGCGGTCGATACGCTGTTCTACAGCCTGGCCAACCCCAAGGAACGCTACGACGTGCAACGCACCCTGCGCCGGCAGAACAGCGTTTATCTAAGTACCGGCAGCGTGCTGTACTCCAACCTCGGTCGACCGATGCTGACGATCATCGAAGACACCTGCGGACGTCACGACACCCTCGGCGGCGCCTGCGCCCAGGAAAGCAACACCGTGCGCTACGCCCTGGAAAAACGCTACATGCACAGCTGTCGCGATAACTACCTGCGGGCCTGCGCCCACGACGGCCGCCTCGGTAAAGGCGACATCGGGCCGAACATCAATTTCTTCATGAACGTACCGGTGACCGCCGAGGGCGGCCTGACCTTCGAAGACGGGATCTCGGCACCGGGCAAATACGTCGACCTACGGGCCGAGATGGACGTGATCGTCCTGATCTCCAACTGCCCGCAGTTGAATAACCCATGTAACGCCTATAACCCCACGCCTGCGGAGCTTTTGATATGGAACTGAAACTCATGCGCCTGCGCCGCTGGCTGTTCGCGTTGTGCCAGAGCCGGTCGGGGCAGTGCATTAAATAAAGACAATTTTACGACCCCCCAATCCCCTGTGGGAGCGAGCCTGCTCGCGATAGCGGTCTGTCAGTCACATTGATGTTGAATGTACCACCGCTATCGCGAGCAGGCTCGCTCCCACAAAGGGAGGATTGGTGTTCGGAGATATTTGCCGCCGGGGACGACCCCGGCGGCCATCGAAAACTGCGGGACGGCCCGCATCCCAGTTCAGGCAGCACCCATGCCTGAGGGGGCAATGCCATGTTCGAAAAAATCCTCATCGCCAACCGTGGCGCTATTGCCTGCCGCGTCCTGCGGACCTTGCGCGAGCTGAATGTCCAAGGCATCGCGGTGTACTCCCAAGCGGACGAAGCCAGCCTGCACATCCTCCAGGCCGACGAAGCCCACTGCCTGGGCGAAGGCGCGGCGGCGGGCACCTACCTGGCGGTGGATAAGCTCCTGGCAATCGCCAAAAGCAGCGGCGCGAAGGCGATTCATCCCGGCTACGGTTTCCTCTCGGAAAACGCCGCTTTCGCCGAAGCCTGCGAGGCCGCCAGTATCGCCTTCATCGGCCCCACGCCGGAACAACTGCGGGTGTTCGGCCTCAAGCACACCGCCCGAGACCTGGCCAAGCGGCACGGCGTGCCGCTGCTCGAAGGCACCGAACTGCTCGACAGCCTCGACGCCGCGCTGCTGGCCGGAACGCAGGTCGGTTACCCGGTAATGCTGAAAAGTACGGCTGGCGGCGGTGGGATTGGCATGCGTGTGTGCCGTAGCGCCGCCGAATTGAGCGATTCCTTCGAAGCGGTCAAGCGCCTGGGACAGAACAACTTCAGCGACGCCGGCGTGTTCATCGAAAAATACATCGAACGGGCACGGCACCTGGAGGTGCAGGTCTTCGGCGACGGCCAAGGCCAAGTGATCGCCCTCGGCGTGCGCGACTGTTCGGTGCAGCGGCGCAACCAGAAGGTCATTGAAGAAACGCCCGCGCCCAACCTGCCCGAGGGCATGGCCGACGCCCTCTGCGCAGCGGCGATCAAACTGGCCCGGGCAGTGAACTACCGCAGCGCGGGCACCGTGGAGTTCGTCTACGACAGCGACGCCGGGCGCTTCTACTTCCTGGAAGTAAACACGCGCCTGCAGGTGGAGCACGGCGTTACCGAGCAGGTATGGGGCGTGGACCTGGTGCGCTGGATGGTGCAACTGGCCGCCGGCGAACTGCCGCCCTTGAGCAAGCTGAGCCTGGGCCTGAAAGCCGAGGGCCACGCGATCCAGGCGCGCCTGTATGCCGAGGATCCGGGCCGGGATTTCCAGCCGAGCCCGGGCCTGTTGACCGCCGTGAAATTCCCCCATGCCGACGGGCAACCACTGCGCATCGACACGTGGGTCGAGGCCGGCTGCCAGATCCCGCCCTATTTCGACCCGATGATCGCCAAGGTGATTCGCTGGGCGCCGACCCGTGAACAGGCGCGCTTGGGATTGCATCAAGCGCTGGACGAAAGCCTGCTCTACGGCGTGGAAACCAACCGCATCTACCTGCAGCAAATTCTTCTCGACGCGCCCTTCGCCGGCGGCCAGCCCTGGACGCGCTGCCTGGAAACCCTGGCCTATCGCGCCAACACCTTCGAAGTGCTCAGCCCTGGCACCCAGACCAGCGTGCAAGATTACCCGGGCCGCCTCGGTTATTGGGCCGTGGGCGTACCGCCGTCGGGTCCGATGGACAGCCGCTCGCAGCGCTTGGGCAATCGCCTGCTGGGCAATGACGAAGGCGCGGCGGCCCTGGAAATCACCATGAGCGGGCCGGTGCTGCGCTTCAATTGCAACGCCCGGGTGGCGGTGACCGGTGCGCAAATTGCCCTGACCCTGGACGGCGAAGCGGTGCCGATGAACGCCCCGCTGTCGATCAATCCCGGATCCACTCTGGCCCTGGGCACCATCACCGGCGCCGGGGCGCGCAGCTATGTGTGCCTGCAAGGTGGCTTGCAGGTACCGAATTACCTCGGCAGCAAAAGCACCTTCACCCTCGGCCAGTTTGGCGGCCATGGCGGACGGGCGCTGTGTACCGGCGATGTGCTGCACCTGGCTGCGCTGGATGAGCACGCCGTGTTGCCGACAGTGGACGAGCCGCCTCTGCTGTTGCCAGCCGTGCGGCAAATCCGGGTGATCTACGGCCCCCATGGCGCGCCGGAATATTTCACCGAGCGCTACATCCAGACGTTTTTCGATACCTCCTGGGAAGTGCATTTCAACTCCAGCCGAACCGGCGTGCGACTGATCGGGCCCAAGCCGCAATGGGTGCGCGCCGACGGCGGCGAAGCAGGCCTGCACCCGTCCAATATCCATGACAATCCCTACGCCATTGGCGCCGTGGACTTCACCGGCGACATGCCTGTCATCCTCGGCCCCGACGGTCCTAGCCTGGGTGGCTTCGTCTGCCCGGTGACGGTGATCGAGGCGGATCTCTGGCAGTTGGGGCAGCTCAAGGCGGGGGACAAGGTGCGGTTCGTACCGGTGGATCTGAAGACCGCCCGCTCCCTTGCATTGAAATGGAATCAATGTGGGAGCGAGCCTGCTCGCGAAGGGGCCAGTTCAACCACCGCGTCGACTTCTTCGCGAGCGGGCTCACTCCCACAGGGGATGGTGTCGCCTGTGGTATTGGACATCGGCCAGGACGATACCCGCCTGGTCGCACGCCTGTCCGGCGACACCCATCTGCTGCTGGAAATCGGCGCACCCGAACTGGACCTGGTGCTGCGCTTTCGCGCCCACGCCTTGATGCAGGCGCTGGAACAAAAACACCTGCACGGCGTGATCGACCTGACGCCTGGCATCCGTTCGCTGCAAGTGCATTACCAACCCGAACAACTGCCGCTGGCCGAACTGCTGGCAATCGTCGCCGGCGAGTGGGGCGCCGTGTGCGCCGCGCGAGATCTTCAAGTGCCGTCGCGCATCGTTCATCTGCCACTGTCCTGGGACGATCCGGCCTGCCAATTGGCCATCGAAAAATACATGACCACCGTGCGCAAGGACGCCCCTTGGTGCCCAAGCAACCTGGAGTTCATCCGCCGCATCAATGACCTGCCGAACCTCGACGAGGTCCAGCGCACGGTGTTTGACGCCAGCTACCTGGTGATGGGGCTGGGAGACGTCTACCTCGGCGCGCCGGTCGCCACCCCGCTGGACCCGCGCCATCGCCTGGTGACCACCAAATACAACCCGGCCCGGACCTGGACCGCGGAAAACTCGGTGGGCATCGGCGGCGCCTACATGTGCGTGTACGGCATGGAGGGTCCCGGCGGCTATCAGTTCGTCGGGCGCACGTTGCAGATGTGGAATCGTTATCGGGACGTCGCCGCGTTCGATGGCAAGCCCTGGTTGCTGCGGTTTTTCGACCAGATCCGCTTCTACCCGGTCAGCGCCGATGAGCTGTTGCGCATCCGCCGGGATTTCCCGCTGGGCCGCTTCGACCTCAAGATCGAGCACAGCCAACTCAACCTCGCGCACTACCAGCATTTCCTGGCCCGGGAAGCGGACAGCATCGGCGCATTCCGCCAGCAGCAACAACGTGCCTTCAACGCCGAGCGCGAGCGCTGGATCGCCAGCGGCCAGGCTCATTTCGACAGTGAGGAACCGACACTCGCGCCGAGCGAAGATGCGTTGCTGGGCGCGGGCCAACTGAGCGTCGACAGCCACATCGCCGGCAATCTCTGGCAAGTCCAAGTGCAGGTGGGTACGCGAGTTGCTGCCGGTGACGTACTGGTCATTCTGGAGTCCATGAAGATGGAGATCCCGGTGCTTGCGCCCATGGCCGGCGTGGTACGTGAAGTACGCGTCCAACCCGGTTCGGCGGTGCGCGCAGGGCAGCGTGTCGTGGTGCTGGAACGTGACTGAACTCAATCAAAGGATTAACGCGATGAACCTTTCTCTGCGCCTGGACAACCTTCGCGACGCCTATCGCAAAGGGGAAACGACACCCCGCCAGTTGCTGCTGGCCCTGCGGGAAAAAGCCGCTGCGCTCAACCCGGACTACCACCTGTTCATTCACCTGCTGTCGCCCGAGGAGCTGGAGCCTTATCTGGCGGCCCTGGAAAGTCGCGACCTGGACAGCTTGCCGTTGTATGGCGTGCCGTTCGCCATCAAGGACAACATTGACCTGGCCGGCATTCCCACCACGGCCGCCTGCCCGGCGTTTGCCTACGTACCGCAACGTTCGGCCACGGTGGTCGAGCAGTTGCTGGCGTTGGGCGCTGTTCCCCTGGGCAAGACCAACCTCGATCAGTTCGCCACCGGGCTCAACGGCACCCGCACCCCCTACGGTGCCTGCCGCAACAGCGTGCTGGCGGATTATCCGGCGGGTGGCTCGAGTGCCGGCTCGCCGCTGGCGGTGGCCCTGGGTGTGGCAAGCTTTGCCTTGGGCACCGACACCGCGGGCTCCGGCCGGGTGCCCGCGGCGCTGAACAATCTGGTCGGGCTGAAAGCCACCAAAGGTTTGGTTTCCACCGCCGGCGTGGTGCCGGCCTGCCGTACGCTGGACTGCGTGACGACCTTCACCGCGACGGCGCGGGAAGCCAGCCAGCTGTTGGCATTGACCGCGCATTTCGACCCGCGCGACGAATACAGCCGCCGCAACCCGCAATGGAACGACGGCTCGGCGTTCGGCGCGCCACGGCGCTTTCGTTTCGGTGTGCCTCGCTGGCAAGACCTGGAATTTTTTGGCTGCGACGAAGGCCCACGGTTGTTCCGCGACGCCATTGAGCGACTCGAACGTCTGGGCGGCGAAGCCGTCGAGCTGGACCTGTCGCCCTTCCTCGAAGCGGCGCGCTTGCTGTATGAGGGGCCTTGGGTTGCCGAGCGCTACAGCGTTGCCGGGGACCTGATCGAGCGCGACTCCAGCGCGGTACTGCCGGTCATCCGCGCCGTGCTGGCGAAAGCGCCTACCGTAACGGGTGTAGAAACTTTCCGCGCCCAGTACCGTTTGCAAGCGCTCAAGGCCCAGTGCGACCGAACGATGGAAGCCCTCGACTGCGTGCTCACCCCCACCATCGGGCGCCCGGTGAGCCTCGCCGAACTCGCTGCCGAACCGCTGCAGCGCAACGCTGAACTGGGTTATTACACCAACTTCATGAACCTGCTGGACTACGCCGCCGTCGCCGTGCCCAGCGCCTTCATGGCCAGCGGTTTGCCTTGGGGCGTGACGTTGTTCGGCCGGGCCTTCACCGATCAATACCTGCTGGGCGTGGCCGACGCCTTGCAGCGTCAGCAACTGGATGACTTGCCAACCCCCGCCAATCCTGCGCGCCATGATCGGGCTCGGCTGGTGGTGTGCGGCGCGCACCTGGAGGGTTTAGCGTTGAATTGGCAACTCAAGCAGCGTGGGGCCCGGCTGGTCGAGGTCAGCCAAAGCTCGCCGGATTATCGGCTCTATGCCCTCGCCGGCGGCCCGCCAATGCGCCCCGGCATGCTTCGGGTTGGCGAGGGAGGCATGGCGATCGAGGTGGAAATCTGGGAACTGCCAACCAGTGAACTTGGCTCGTTCCTGACCGGTATCCCCGCACCGCTTGGGTTGGGCAAGGTGCAATTGGCCGACGGGCGCTGGGAAAGCGGTTTCATCTGCGAGCCGTATGGCCTGGACGGCGCACAGGACATCACCCATTTGGGCGGATGGCGGGCTTATTTGCGAACCCTGGAATCGCGATGAACCGGTGGCGAGGGAGTCCGCTCCCTCGCCACCGTTTCACAAATCGCAAATCCAGGGGCTCCTTTTCTCACAAGGCCACTAAACTGATTCCATCGGGTCACTCCTGAGGAATCGCCATGTCGCTTCGTTCGCCGCTGTATTCCCAGCGCTCACCGGTGCTGATGCTCGCCGTTTTGCTGGGTGCCGCCTTCCTGCTGACTTCGCTGTTGGCTTATTACGCCGCCAACACGTCACTCAAGGACAACATCCTCAAGGCGTTGTACGTCAACCTCCTGATCGGCCTACTGGTCACGGTGACGGTGTTCGTCATGCTTTATCGGCTGATCGCCAGTTTCCAACGCCGGATCGACGCCCAAGCGATTCTGGATGGACTGACGGAACTGCCCAATCGCCGGGGCTTCGACCTGCTGGCGGTGCAAGCACTGCACGAAGCCCAGCGAGAACCCAAGCCCTTGAGCGCGTTGTTGCTGGAGGTGGATGCTTTCAAACAACTGGATGCCACCCACGGCCATGTCGTCAGCGACCAATTGCTGAGCGGTTTCGCCCACGACCTGACCGACACATTGCGGCACTCGGACATCGTGTGTCGGTGGGGCACAGACGCCTTCGTCATGCTACTCAAGGACACCGATGGACAGAACGGTCTGAAAATCGCTGAGAAAATTCGCCAGCGCATCGAGTTGCAGCGCTACTTTTGCAGCGGGAAACAATTGCAGGTCACCGTCAGCATCGGCCTGACCACCTTGCAGGACAAAGACACCTTGCATAGCCTGCTGTCCCGAGCCGATCATGCGCTGCAACGCGCCCGACAAACCGGCAGCAACCGAACCTGCGTGGAAATGCCTCACTCCAGCTATGAATGAACCTGACCATTGCCCGGCCTGCGGCGGCGCCAACGACTGCACCCTCGCCGATCCGAGGACCGCCGACCGCGCCTGCTGGTGCTATGGCGTCAGCATCGACCCGGCTGTGCTCCTGGCATTGCCGGCCGATCTACGGAACAGATCCTGCCTGTGCCCACGGTGCGCTCAGGTCGACGACCAGCTGCGCGCCAATCCGCGACCGATCGCGTAATATTGCGCCCCCGCTTCCTGGCCTGAACGTCCCATGCGCGTTGACCGTTTCCTCAGTAATCTGCCGCGTTTCAATCGGCAGCAGGTCCGCCTGCTCCTGGTGGGGCGTCGGGTGCGTATCGATGGCCAGACCGTCACCGACCCACACGCGCCGGTGCGCGAGTTCAGCCGCGTCGAAGTCGATGGTGACGTATTGCAAGCAGGCCGACCCGCGCGGTACTTCATGCTGCACAAGCCGCCTGGCTGCGTCAGTGCCACCCGCGATCCACAGCACCGCACCGTGCTCGATCTACTGGACGAGCCGGACAAGGACGACTTGCACATCGCCGGCCGCCTGGATTTCAACACCACCGGGCTGATGCTGATCACCAACGACGGCAGTTGGTCGCGGCGCCTGACCCAACCGCAAACCAAACTGCCGAAGGTCTACTACGTCGAGACCGAGCAGCCCCTCACCGCCGAGTACGCCCCCACCTTTGCCAAAGGCCTGTATTTCGGATTCGAAGACCTGACCACGCAACCGGCGCAACTGACGCTGCTAGGGCCGAAGTCCGCGCGATTGAGCATCGTTGAAGGTCGCTACCACCAGGTCAAGCGCATGTTCGGTCACTTCAATAACAAGGTGCTGCGCCTGCACCGCGAGAGCATGGGCCCCCTGGTGCTGGACTCGGATCTCGAGCCCGGTCGCTACCGTGCCCTTGGCCCCGAGGAGATCTGCCTGGTCTGAGCCAACGACCGCTGGGCAGAAGTGCCGGACAATTTTCAAAGAGCACTTGCGCAACGCTCGACCCCCTGCTTGAATCAAACCGTCGGCCGAAATGTGACCGACGAGTCACCTCATACCTCTAAGAAACTTTTTGCCGGCTGGAGCCCCCAGGTTCCGCCCCATCCCTCCGGCAAACTGCCCGCCATAACAATACCCGTCGACCGAATGTCATGGATCGACATGGGCCTTATCTTCCAGGCGTATGCCTACCTGTCACATTGCCCGTGCAATCTCATTGCGCGCATACCCGCTTGCCAGGAGTCTTATGACATGAGGCCAGAAATCGCTGTGCTGGATATACAGGGTCAGTATCGGGTTTACACGGAGTTCTATCGCGCAGACGCCGCGCAAAAGACCATCATCCTGGTCAACGGCTCGATGGCCACCACCGCGTCGTTTGCCCAGACCGCCAAGAACCTCTACCCGCAATTCAACGTCGTGCTGTACGACCAGCCCTACGCGGGCAAGTCCAAGGCCCATAACCGTCACGAGAAAATGCTCACGAAGGAAATCGAAGGGCAGATCCTCCTGGAGTTGATCGACCACTTCGCCGCCGAACACGTGCTGTCCTTTTCGTGGGGCGGCGCGGCCGCGCTAACGGCACTGGCCCACCGCCCGCGGCGCATCGAAAAAGCCGTCATCAGCTCGTTCTCACCGGTGCTCAACATGCCGATGCGCGACTACCTGGAACGCGGTGTCGATTACCTCAGCAGCCTGGACGGCGACCGTGTTGGACATTTGGTCAACAGCACCATCGGCAAGCACCTGCCGCCCCTGTTCAAGCGCTTCAACTATCGCCACGTCAGCAACCTGGCCGAGCATGAATACGGACAGATGCACTTTCACATCAACGACGTGCTTCACAGCGACCAACAGTGCTACGTCAACGCAGCCAGGAAGGTCAACGTTCCGGTGCTGTTCCTGAACGGCGAATGGGACGAGTACACCTCGGCAACCGACGCCAGGCTCTTCGCCGACCACGTCCAGCACAGCAGCTTCACCACGTTGCAAGCGACCGGCCACTTCCTGGACATGGAACACAAAGCCGCCTGCCGCGACAGCCGCGACGCGTTGCTGGGCTTCCTCAAGCCGACCCGCCACGAAAGCCGACCGCGCTACAGCTATGTGCAGGACTACCATGCACTGGCTATCTGAAAAAAAGTCATCGCGAGCGAGCCTCCCACAACGAGGCTTGCCCGCGACGACCGCTCTGCTTTAAGGCTTGCGCAGACGGATGACCTGACCGGCCGGAAAGAAAAACTTCAAATCCAAGGCGACATCTGGTACAAAGTCAGCCGCTCTGAGCGGGTGTCGTATAATGGCATTACTCCAGCTTCCCAAGCTGATAACGAGGGTTCGATTCCCTTCACCCGCTCCAATCGAATTCTGGTCTCGCGTCGTGGTGGTTTTTGACGGGAGATTGAAAAAACCGGCTCTTGGTGGCCGGTTTTTTTTGGTCTGGGGTTTGTGGGGTTTCTGTCCTGACGCTTACGCCAGTCATTTATTGTTTTCCATAAGGGCGGTAAGGCGGCGGATGATCAGCGCTTGGTTCGTCGACATAAAACAGCAAGTTGCTTACGACAGACAACCGCCTCAATCCCCACCCAAATGCCCCAACGGCAACGGCCCCGGCGCCTTCACCGTGTTGATCGCGAAATTGCTGCGAATATCACTGACCCCCGGCAACTTCAGCAGCTTGCCCGTGACAAAACGGTCATAGGCTCGTAGGTCAGGCACCGCCACTTGCAGCAGGAAGTCGGACTCACCGGACACCAGGAACGCCGAGATCACTTCGGGCAGCGCGGTCACCGCCTGACGGAAAGCCTCGGCTCGCTCGTCGGTGTGCCGTTCGACCTTGATGCCAACGAAAATCGTCATCCCAAGTCCCACTTCATCGCGATCCAGGATGGCTTGATAACCGCGAATCACCCCCGCCTCTTCAAGCATCCGCACGCGACGCAGACAGGGTGAGGGAGACAAACCGATTTCTTCGGCCAGTTGCACGTTGCTCAGCCTACCGTCCCGTTGCAGTGCCGTCAGGATTTTGCGGTCGAACGTATCCAATTTCATAATTTCGCATTATCCGTTTCTATTACCCGATTAAGTGGCAGGTTATGCCAATTTCAAGAGCTTTAGAAGCTGACTACGCAACCACCTGCCCTGCCCTCCGACCCTAGACTGGCGTCTCCAATCTACAGAATGCGGAGGGCTTGCAATGACAGGGCTCTGGTTGTTTTTCATGGCATTGACGGTGGCGTATCTACTGCCTGGGCCGGACATGATCCTGGTGCTGCAAACCGGCGCTCGACAGGGCAAAGGCGTGGCATTGGCAACGGCGCTGGGATTGGGCGTCGCCCGGGCATGTCATGTCGCGCTGGCAGCGATGGGCCTTTCGGTATTGTTCAAGACGGCGCCGTGGACGTTTGATGCGGTGCGCCTGGCCGGGGCTGCTTATCTGGCCTGGATCGGGTTTCAATGTTTGCGGACGACGTTGTTGCCCCGCTTCGAAGGAGCCGCCGCTGAAATCGAGAAGCGGCAATGGCATCAGGCGATCCGGCGCGGTCTGTTGACGAATTTGCTCAACCCCAAGGCGTTGCTGTTCTGCTCGGTTTTGCTCCCGCAATTCATCGATCCACAGGACGGGCCGGTGTTGGGGCAATTCGCGATATTGGGTGTAGTACTGGTCGGCGTTGGCCTGCTGTTCGACAGCGCTTATGCATTGATCGGTGTAGCGCTTGGGCGATGGCTCCAACGCTCGCCTTCGGCCCAGCGCGTGCAGCGGTGGGTGTTTGGTGGTTTGCTGATCGGTTTTGCGGTCCGGCTGACGTTTGTGCAGCAGTCGTGAGTCCTATGGATTTGTAGCGGATACGCTGAAAAACCAGGGCTGCTCCGCAGCCCAGCGGCAGCAAGCTCCCTCGCCACGTCAATATCAACCACCCCGTCTCACATCCCGAAATAAAGCCAACCCGCCCTTTCCCACCCTAGCGTGACGCTGCTCCTAGACTTCAAGCAAAGAGCTCGCCAGCCCAACCGTCCTTAATGGTGGTTATGGTGTTGATCATTTTTCTTCAGTAGGTATAGTACTTACCGATGACACCACAGGGAGGTGTTGTGAACAGCCGGTTTTTGATAAGCCAAATTGTTGCGGATGGTTGGTATCTGGTGCGTATCCGAGGCAGTCACCATCACTTCAAACACCCAACCAAACCGGGGCTGGTTACGGTTCCTCATCCCAAGAAGGACCTGCTCAAGAAGACGGCTATCAGTATCTTGCAACAGGCCCTTCTCCAGACGCCTGGTTGCCGCGCTTTTCCAGAGGACGATTGAATGCTTTACCCAATTGCGATTTCCATGGGCGATGACAAGCACGCCTGGGGTGTGGAAGTGCCGGATATTCCCGGTTGTTTTTCCGCAGGTGACGACCTGGACGAGGCCATGGCGATGGCGCGGGAGGCCATCGAGGGTCATTTCGAGATTCTGGCCGAAGACGGTTCGCCCATTCCATCGGCCAACACCGTTACCCTGCACGCAGCCAACCCACAATACGCCGGTTGCACCTGGGCGCTGGTGGACATCGATGTGACCAAGTACCTGGGCAAGGCGCAGAAACTCAACATCACGTTACCCGGCTACCTGCTCAACCGGATCGATGAATATGTATTGCACCATCCCGAAGAGAAGAGCCGCTCCGGCTTCCTCGCGTCGGCAGCGCTGAAGGTGCTGCAGCAAGGGCGATGAGCAATCACTGACGAAACACGAACCGGTGTGAGCGAGCTTGCTCGCGATGGCTTAGGGTCAGCGATAACAGGTTGCCTGACACAGAGCCATCACGAGCAAGCTCGCTCCCACCGTTTCACCGATTCTACTTGCTCTCCGACTTGGACTCCTGCATCTGCACTGAAGACTTGCTGCCGTCGGTGTTGTCCTTGGTCTCGTTACCCGAGTTGTCGAAGCAGCCTTGCAAAGCGAACAGGCAGCAGGCGAGGCAAAGGGTGCGGGCGATATTCATGATGTACTCCAATGCTGAGGGCTTTCATGAGTGACCCGTGGCAGCGGCAATGGTTGCGACTGTCATCGTGCTGCACGATGAACGTAAGGGACCTTGCGATTGAAATGTAAGTAGAATTTTCACCGCCTCGTTGCTGTCTCACCAGACAGGTGCATCCCAAAAGGAAACACAGCAATGACGTTCGCCAAAATCGCTCAAAAACTATCCCTCTGGGCCGGGAGCCCCAAGACCTTCCTAGGGGCCATCGTGCTGTTGGTGCTCTGGGCTGCCAGCGGACCTTTGTTCGGTTTCAACGATACCTGGCAACTGATCATCAACACCTCGACCACGATCATCACCTTCCTGATGGTGTTCCTCATCCAGAATACGCAGAACCGCGATACGGATATCCTGCACCTGAAAGTGGATGAATTGCTTCGGGCGTCCAAGGACGCGCAGAACGCAATGCTCGGTCTCGAGTCGCTTGATCTCAAACAACTTGAAGCGTTGAGGAAGCGGTATCAGGACATGGGCAAGGTCGACGCCAAGAGCCTTGATGGCGTCGAACAGGAAAAAAAGGTAGACCTGAACCAATGCTGATACTGATGCGCGAGGGGCCCATGCCACTCGCGCACTCCCTTGGGCATCAGGGCAACGGGTTGCCTCCCGTCACGCCAAATACTTCCCCGGTGATATAGCTCGACTCCTGGGAAGCGAGCAGTACATAAAGCGGCGCGCATTCAGCGGGTTGGCCCGGACGTTTCATCGGAACCTGGGAGCCGAACGTAGGAATCTTCTCCCTAGGTTGTCCGCCGCTGGGTTGCAGCACGGTCCAGATTGGACCCGGCGCGACTGCATTGACACGAATGCCCTTGCTGATGACTTGCCCGGCCAGCGCCTTGGTAAACGCCACGATTGCCGCTTTGGTGGTGGCGTAGTCCAGCAGCGTCGCGGACGGATCGTAGGATTGGATAGAGGCGGTGTTGATGATGGTTGCCCCAGCCGGCATCAGCGGAACAGCGGCCTTGCAGATCCAGAACATCGCATAGATGTTGGTCTTCATGGTGTCATCGAATTGTGCGGTGGTGATGTCGGCAATGTCTTTTTGCGCCTCCTGCTTACCGGCGACATTCACCAGGATATCCAGGCCATCGAGTTGCTGCTGTGCCATCTTCACCATCTGGACACAGAACGCCTCATCCTTAAGGTCGCCTGGTATGGCGATGGCCTTGCGGCCCTCAGCCTTGATCAGTTCGATGACTTGTTGTGCATCGCGCTCTTCGCTGGGCAGATAATTGATCGCGACATCGGCCCCTTCCCGGGCGTAGGCGATGGCAGCGGCGCGACCAATCCCCGAATCGCCGCCCGTGATCAAGGCCTTGCGCCCCTCCAGGCGACCAAAACCTTGATAGCTTTTTTCACCATGATCCGGTTGCGGTTCCATATCCTGATCAATGCCAGGGGGTGACTGCGGCTGGTCGGGAAATTCCGGACGCGGGTATTGGGTCAGCGGATTCTGCATCGCGTATTGGTTGGGTTCTCGGCGTGTAGACATCGAGGTTCTCCTTTTCGGCGGGCAAAACAAGCCGGGACGTAGGCGCCCCGGCCCTGGAAGTGACACAGGTGCAGCGAAGATCAACGGCTGGCTTGCAGGGCCCTGGCCATTTCAAGGTGCGTCTGCAATTTAGGCAGGGTTTCGTCGGCGAATGCCTTGATCTCCGGCACGTCAGTAGTCTGGGCCTGCTGCTGGATCTGCGCGATGGCGTCCTCAGTGGCCTTGACCTGGCTGGCGGCATACGCCGCTTCAAACGACTCGCCCTCGGCGACTTGCGGCTGCAGGGTCTTCGCTTTGTCCGCCACTACTTCCCGCGGCGCGACAGGCAAGTCGAGTTTCTTGGCGATCTTCGCCAGATGTTGGTTGGCGGTGGTGCGGTCGTTGATCACCATGATGGTGTAATCCTTGACCTCCCGTGACTCCGCCTTCGAATGTGCCTCGCGGCTGGCTTCGATGTCGGCCATGCCTTTGGCGGATGCATCGTTGATGAATTCGACAGGTGACTGGGCCCACGCACTGTTGGCACCCAGGCCCATCAGTACAACAACACTGGTGGTGCGTAAAAAGGTGGCCATCCGGCTCATGGTCGCGCCCTCCTCTGAAAGATATTGCGACGGGATATTGCGCCGCAGAAATCAGAACCACCGTTGAACATTCAGCGAGACGTCCCGCCCGGCTTGCGGCCAATCTCGGCTTTCAGCGGACTTTTATCGACACTCGCGATGGTGGTTCTCCCACTTTTGCGACCCGCTTCGGACACCTTCGTTCGATCGTGGGCAATGTTTCCCGGATAAATGTTGCTTGATCCGCCCATAGTCCAACCCTCCGTAAACAAGAATGATGGGCACGCTTGCCCCGTATTCATTTGAAGTGACCTGGGATTCAAGGTTTGGAGAAAACGCTCACGCCACGACGAACGGTGGCGCGAATTCAAATGCCGAAAGCCCTATGATTGTGGCGCTTGGCTGCGTACATCGCCTCATCGGCATGGCGGAACAGCGTTACGTCTTCGGTCCCGTGGTCAGGAAAACAGGCCAGACCGATGCTCGGCTCGATGCTGAGACAGTGGCCGTCCAGCCGCAGAGGTTGGGCCAATGCGAGACGAATTTTCTCCTGTACCCTGCCGGCATCTTCCACGCTGTGGACGCTATGGAGCAACACGACGAACTCATCGCCACCGATGCGCGCGACGGTGTCGGCGTCACGTATGCACCCCTTCAATCGGCTGGCGACCGCTTGCAGCAGCATATCGCCGACGCCATGGCCGTAGGTGTCGTTGACTTGCTTGAAACGATCCAGGTCGATGTACAACAACGCCATCCGTCCAGAGACAACACGGGCCGTGGCCAACGCGGCCTTGAACCGATCCCGCAGCAACTCACGGTTGGGTACCTGGGTCAGTTGGTCGTACTGCGCCATGTGCTGAAGGCGGGCTTGCAGTTGCTGGCGCTCGATGGCGAGGGTGATCTGGGCGCAGACGTATTGCAGCAATTCCTTGTCCTGCTCCGTATAGCGACCACTGTCCGGAGCACTCTTGACGATCAATGCGCCGATCGTACTGCCTTGCGAATTCAGCGGTACACCCAGCCAGCAAGGCGCATCAGGCTTCGCCACGAGGTCGCAGAATTCCACGGGCGACGAGCTGCAACCGGGCGTGAGCAGGATCGGCTGGCCGCTGCGTACCACTTCGGCGCACAAGCGCCCGATAGCCGTGCCAGGCAGCTCGGGCTGTCGTTCTCGATCGTCGACGTGATAGGCAAAGTTGAGCTGTGCGCACTGCTCGTCATACAACGCCACCGAGAAATTCAGCGCCGGCAACCACTCGCCAATGATGAGGTGGATACGCTTGAATAATGCCAGCAAGTCGGCGGCGGCATGGGCCGCCTCGGAAATTGCATACAACGCGGCCTGCCTGGATTCCGCCTGCTTGCGCTCGGTGATGTCGCGAGCCACGGCGATCCGAAGCTGGTCAGCCTCCGACCAGCGCGCCGACCACAAGATGTGCACCACGCCACCGTCCTTGCGCAGATAGCGGTTTTCGAAATTGAGCTTGGGCTCGCCCCCCATGATCTCCCGCGCAGCCTCGAGGGTACGTTGGCGATCGGCGGGATGAACCAGCTCGATCATCGACCGACCGATCAGTTCCTGGGGGGTATAGCCGAAAATACGCTCGCAGGCGGCGCTGACGAATACGAAGCGTCCCTGGACATCGACGGCGCAGACGGCATCGAGCAGCAGGTCGAGGTAACTGGCCAACGGCGTGGAGTTTCGGGTGTCCATGACGCGCAAGCCATCCGGGTAATCAAGCAATGGGCGAACCGGGTCGCCCCCGTTCATGACGCCGACGGAGCATGCAAAGCCGACGCGCCCCCCACGGTACCGATGAGGATAGCGCAGGGTATCGACACGCGGGGTGCCCAGACGCCTGAGGATAGCAAACGCCCCGGGCTCAGAGGCGAGGAAGCAGCTCCGACATGGCAAATGGATTTCCCGGCCAAGGTCCTAGGCAGGGTCCTACGCAGAAGTCTCCGGTAACACTCAAACACGCCGGAATCAGCCGATTCAAAGCCCCGCCCATCGGTCTGTAAAGTCTGGACACACAAGCCCCACGGACAGCAACGCTAACCAAGGAATGTATTCACGCCATGAACCAGATTGCGCAGCCCACTCAGCACTTCAGTAACTATCGCAAAATCATTTCCCTGGCGGACCGGGACTGGCAGAACGCCGAAAACGGAAAGATCGCTGGACTGAACGTCGAGGTCCAGTCTCCCAACGTGCTCATCGACCAATATGGTCGCACCTTGCATCACTTTTGCACCACGTCGTACCTGGGCCTGGATTACCACCCCGCCTTGCTGGATGGCGCCATGACCACGCTGTGGGAAACAGGAACACTGCGTGTCGCCAACTCCAGAAACCGCAGCCGGCTAGCAATCCTGGACCAATACGAAACCCAGCTGTCGGAGCTGTTCGGCGCCAGCTGCCTCAGTGCGCTGTCCTGCAGTGCGGCGAGTGCGGGAATCCTGCCGCTGCTGGCCAGCGGCGCGCTGACGAAAAACCGCCCGCCGGTGATGGTGTTCGACAAGCACGCCCACTACTCAATGAACCATATCAAGGCCGCGTGTGCGGATGAAACCCAGGTCCTCACCTGCCCACACAACGACATGGATTTTCTTGAGGACGTCTGCAAACGCCAGGGCAACGTGGCCTACGTGACGGACGGCGCCTACAGCATGGGCGGCATGGCGGACCTGGACAGTTTGTTGTACCTCAGACAGCGCTATGGTCTGTTCCTTTATTTGGACGATTCCCATGCCGTGTCTACCGTGGGGCACTGCGGCATCGGTCGGGTACGCTCACGGATCCACGCCTTGGATGAGCGAACCCTGATCGTCGCCTCGCTGGCCAAGTCCTTCGGGGCCAGTGGCGGGCTGGCCATGTTCGGCAGCGAGCGGCACAAGACGCTGGTGCAGCGTTACGGCGGCCCCGCCAACTGGTCGCAGAGCCTCAATTCGGCGGCTATCGGCGCCGGCATGGCCTCGATCCGCTTGCATCGCAGTCGAGAATTCCACGCCTTGCAAGAACGTTTGCAGGCTAATATCCGTTTTTTCGACAGCCTCATCCGCACCGAACAGTATGCAAGCCCCATGGCAATCCGCCTGGTGCACTGCGGTGAGGCAGCCCTGGCTACCCGCCTGGCGGTGGAGTTGGCCGACCTGGGGTATTTCACTTCAGCGGTCTTTTTCCCCGTGGTGCCGCAAGACAAGGCCGCGATCCGCATCACCCTGCGCGCCGACATGGAGCCGGACGTGATTCGTTTGTTCTGCGAACAGCTGACCAGTCTTTTGGTGGCCCACGGCCGTGATATCCGTCCTTGAAACGAGCCCTTGATGAAAAACCGTACAACACTGATCGTCACCTGCACCACGGTCTTCCTGGCACAGCTGGGCATGAGCATCTATCTGCCAGCCCTGCCGGATATCGCCCAGGCTCTGAGCGCCGATGCATCCCGAGTGTCGTGGGGGTTGTCGGTGTACCTGGTCGGCATGGCCTTGCCGATGCTGATGTGGGGCAGCCTGAGCCAGCGTCTTGGACGCAAACCGGTGCTGTTGGCGGCATTGACGCTGTACGGCCTCGCAAACCTGGCGCTGCCGTTGGGTACGACGATAGAAACGTTCCTGGCGTTCAGGTTGGTCCAGGGCGTCGGCGCCAGCGGTATTTCGGTGATGGCGAGGGTGCTGATCCGTGACAGCTTCAGCGGCGACCAGCTGGCCAAGGCCTTGTCCTGGATATCGATCGCCTTCGTGGTTGCCCTCGGCATCGGCCAGTACCTCGGCTCACTGATCCAGGCTGCGTTTGGATGGGAGGCGATTTTTCTCGGATTGGGCGCGGCCAGCCTGGTCATGGCCGCCGCGGTGTCCACGGCGGCGTTCCCGGTACTTGCCGAAAACAGCAATGGACAGTCGGCTTGGGGGATCTACGTACGGATACTCCAGCATCGTGGTTTTCTGTTGCCTGCGTTGGCGGGCGGGTTGGGTTATGGCGTGATCATCGCCTTCAACACCGCCGCGCCGCTGATCCTGCAACAGGGCTTTCACTGGTCTGCCATCGAGTATGGGCTGTTGGGCTGGCCGATCAGCGGCGCGTACTTGCTGGGCGCGCTCGCGGTCAATGCCTTTGTGCTGCGCACGGGCCAGCGCCGGCTGATGGGTTGGGGCATTGCCCTGGTCCTGGGTGGCAGCGCGACCATGCTGGCAGGAAGCGTTTCACTGAGCAGCGTCGCGCTTTTGTTCTGGTTGCCATACTGCTTCGCGGTGTTCGGCCAGTCGTTGAATTATCCGATCAGCCTGTCGCTGGCAAACGAAGGCTCGCCGATCGCCGGTGCTTACGCCATGGCGTTGAGCGGTTTCCTGCACCAGCTGATGGCGTCTATGATCGGCGCGATTGCCAGCCTCTTGCTAAGCCAACAGGCGTGGCCACTCGCGGTTTTATGCATGTTATTGGCGACGGCGGCGACGCTGTGCGCCAGGTTCACGCCAAATGGACCGGGTCGGTAAAAACACAGGAAATCGACTGTTCAAAACGCATCTCGATCTGGCTCAAGACTGGGTCGTGATAAAGTCACGCCCTGCCTTAGCCACGTTTTGAGATGATTTTCGCGATGACCGATTTCCAGGAATACGACGCCCGGCTCGAAGATTGGGAGACCTTGCGCGCCGACATCGCCTTCAGCGGCTTGTTGGTGGGCAATGGCGCCAGCCGCGCCGTGTGGGATGATTTCGGCTATGACTCGTTGTTCGAGAACGCCCGCACCGTCGAGGAAAAACCCTTGAGCGCGTCGGAACTGAGCGTGTTCGACGCGCTGCAGACACGCAGTTTCGAACAAGTGCTGGGGGCGCTGAAAACCACCAGTCGGGTCAACAAGGCCTTGGCCGTCAGCTCCGCGGCGCCGCGCAATCGTTATTACGCGATCAAGGAAGCGCTGATCAACACCGTACATGCGGTGCATATTCCTTGGCGGTTGGTACAACCGTCGACCCTGGAGAACCTCAATCAGGAACTGGGTAGCTACCGTACGGTGTTTACCACCAACTACGATCTGCTGAGCTATTGGGCGATCCAACAAGCGCCCGAAACCCTCACCGATCTGTTCCTGGGGGCCGACCACAGCTTTGACCTGAGCCAGGCCCACCTCGACAAACCCCGTCTCTTGTACCTGCACGGTGGCCTGCACCTGGTGCGCAACCAGGACGGCACGGCACGCAAGCTCACCTCCACCGAAGGCACGCTGCTGGGCAGCTTCGCCATCAACAACACCATCAAGACCCTCGACGATGTGCCGTTGTTGGTCAGCGAAGGGCCGAGCCAGGACAAACTCAACACGATTCGCAGCAGCGACTATCTGTCGTTCTGCTACGACCAACTGCTGCATCACCACGACAATCTGTGCCTGTTCGGCCATGCCCTGGGCGAGCAGGACAGCCACATTGTCGATGCCTTGCGCCAAGCCGCGCCGAAGACCGTCGCCATCTCGATCTACCCACGCAGCCAGGCGTTCATCCAGCACCAGAAACGGCATTACGCCAAGCTGTTCCAGGGTTTGGACACAGAGCTGCGTTTCTTCGATGCCAAGAGCCATCCACTGGGCGATCCGAAGCTGTCGGTGCCGGTGGAGGTCTAGACCGCCCCGTTGGCTCGGTGCCTATAGGGTAATCGCCGTACCGAGCAACGTCAGAAACCCCGCCAGCCAGCTCGGGTGCGCCGGCCAGGCCGGTGCCGTGGCGAGGTTGCCCTGGACATGGCCTTCGGTCACCGGGATGTCGATGAACGTCCCGCCGGCCAAGCGCACTTCCGGGGCACAGGCCGGATAGGCGCTGCACTCGCGCCCCTCCAGGATGCCCGCCGCCGCCAGCAATTGCGCCCCGTGGCACACCGCCGCGATCGGCTTGCCCGCCAAGTCAAAATCGCGCACCAGTTGCAAGACTTTTTCATTCAGCCGCAAGTATTCCGGAGCGCGACCGCCTGGCACCAGCAACGCATCGTAGTCGGCCGCCTCGACGCTGGCGAAGTCATGGTTGAGGGCGAACAGATGTCCCGGTTTTTCGCTGTAGGTCTGGTCGCCCTCGAAGTCATGAATCGCCGTGCGGACAGTCTGCCCGGTCGTTTTATCCGGGCACACGGCATGGACGGTGTGGCCGATCATCTGCAGGGCCTGAAACGGCACCATGACTTCGTAATCTTCGACGTAATCGCCGACCAGCATGAGGATTTTCTTGGCGGCCATGGAATGGGCTCCTTTGGAATGCGTGAGAGTGGACGCATTAAAGGTAGACCGCTGTAACGACAGCCCGCCATTAACTGACAGACTGCACCACTTGATGGGTGGGAGCGAGCAGGCTCGCGAATCAGGCAGCGCGGTTTGTCAGATATTCCGCGTTATCGTTCTTCGCGAGCAGGCTCGCTCCCACAGGGTTCAGATCGGTTTGTCAGGCCAGGTAACCATCCGCCCGCAGCAGCGTTTCGAGGCAGTGCTCGGTAATGTGGTAGAACGCCTTGAGTTCGTCGATCCTGGCCAGCAGTTCGGTAGGCTCCACCGGTTCGGGGCGTTTGACCGCCAGGATCATCTTGTTCTTGTTGGTGTGGTCCAGGGAAATGAACTCGAACACCTTGGTCTCATAGCCGCAGGCTTCGAGGAACAACGCCCGCAAACTGTCGGTGACCATTTCCGCCTGCTGGCCCAGGTGCAGGCCATATTGCAACATCGGCTTGAGCAGCGCCGGGCTCTGGATTTGCAGGCGGATCTGCTTGTGGCAGCACGGTGAGCACATGATGATCGAGGCGCCCGAGCGGATGCCCATGTGGATGGCGTAATCGGTGGCGATGTCGCAGGCGTGCAAGGCGATCATCACATCCACCTCGCTCGGCGCCACGGTGCGCACGTCACCGTGCTGGAAACTCAGGCCCGGATGCTCCAGTCGTGCCGCGGCTTCATTGCACAGCTTGACCATGTCTTCGCGCAGCTCGACACCCGTCACCACGCCTTCGGCCTGCAAGGTGTTGCGCAAGTAATCATGGATGGCGAAGGTCAGGTAGCCCTTGCCCGAGCCGAAATCCGAGACTCGCACCGGCTTGTCCAAGGCCAATGGCGAAGATGTCAGCGCGTGGCTGAACACTTCGATGAACTTGTTGATCTGCTTCCACTTGCGCGACATGGCCGGGATCAATTCGTGCTTATGGTTGGTCACCCCCAAGTCGGCCAAAAAGGGCCGATTCAGGTCGAGGAAGCGGTTTTTCTCGCGGTTGTGCCCGGCGGACGGTACTTCCCGCAGTTGCTGCGGCTTGCTCTTGAACAGCGAGCTCTTGCCTTTCTTGCTGTATTCCAACTGCGCCTCGTCGGTAATCGCCAACAAGTGAGCATTCTTGAACGAAGTCGGCAACAGCGTGGCGATGGCATCCACGCCTTCGGCCAGCGAAAAATTCTTGGTGATGTCGCGGGTCTTGTAGCGATAGACAAAGGACAGGCACGGCTGGTCCTTGACGGTCAGTTGCTTGATGATCAGCCGCTGCAGATCGCTTTCGTCACCGACGTACTTGGCCAGCACCAGCTTGATGAACGCGTTTTGTTCGAGACTGGTTTGCAAAAGCTCGATGAACTGAGCGTGGTGATCCGGCCCGGGACGGGTGGGAGTTGCGGTGACGGACATGGAAAAGCGGCCTCGGGGCGGGCGGATCGGGAATGACGGGTATTTTAGGGGGGATCGGATGCGGGGGCACGGGGAATTTCCCCAACGGTGCGAAATGCGCAGCGCAATCTAGGTGGCAGCGCGCTTTTGTGGCGAGGGAGCTTGCTCCCGCTCGGCTGCGAAGCAGTCGTCGATGTGCGAGCCCGTTGCCTGACCCTGGAATCGATGGGGACCGCTTCGCGGTCCAGCGGCAGCAAGCTCCCTCCCCACAAGGCGCCTTCGCCATGGTGGCCGGCAGCCAATCAGCCCAACACCACCAACCGATTCGGCAGCTCATTACGCGCATGGGTCACCGGCACGTGCTCCTTGAGCAATTCGCCGCAAGCCTCGATGCACGCCACAAAACCTTGCAACGTCTGGCCCTGGCGAACCTGCTGGGTGAACGTACCGACAATGGCATCCCAATGGCTGTTGTCGAGTCGCTTGGAAATACCCTCGTCCACCAGGATTTCCACATACCGCTCGGCCTCGCAGACGAAAATGAGCATGCCGGTGCTGCCTACGGTGTGATGCAGGTTCTGTTCGAGGAATTGCCGGCGCGCCAGGTTGGAAGCCCGCCAGTGGCGTACCGAGCGAGGAATGAGGTGCGTGGTGACGGCAGGAATGCGAAACATCAGGCACAGCACGATGAAACCACCCCATTGCACCCACAACAGGCTATGCACGCTCAGCCATCCCGTCACGTAATGCAGGATGCCCGGCACCACCAGCGCCAGCAGGCTGGCCCAGAGCAAGGGGATATAGGCGTAGTCATCGGCGCGGGCGGCGAGCACCGTGACCAGTTCGGCGTCGGTGTCGCGCTCGACCCGAGCGATCGCCTCGGCCACTTTGCGCTGTTCGTGTTCAGTCAGTAATGCCATGTTTGAAAATGCCCGCTCATTGTTATTCTCACCAGCCGCCGGACGAACCGCCGCCGCCGAAACTGCCGCCACCACCGCTGAAGCCACCGCCACCACCGCCGCCGAAGCCGCCTCCTCCGCCTCTATAACTTGCGCCGGAGCCCCCTCCGCTGGGCAGGATACCGAGCACTTGGCAAACGAAAATCGTCAGGATGAAAAGCATCGCGAGGAAGATGAACAAGCCTGGGTTGCGCTCGACGAAATCGCCCTCGTCCGCACTGCCCGCGCTGTATGCCGCAGCCGGTTCATCGAGGGGGTTGCCACCCAACACCACGAGCATCGCCGCCACACCGTCACTGATGCCCTTGTTGAAGTTGCCCGTCTTGAACGCCGGGGTGATCACCTGGTTGATGATCACCGAACTCTGGGCGTCGGTCAGGCGATCTTCCAGCCCGTAACCCACTTCGATGCGCAGTTTACGGTCATCGCGGGCGACGATCAGCAGCGCGCCGTTGTTTTTATCCTTTTGCCCGATGCCCCAATGGCGCCCCAATTGATAACCGAAGTCTTCGATGCTGGCGCCTTGAAGGTTCGCCAGCGTAACGACAACCACCTGCTCGCCGGTGGCCTGTTCATGGGCCTTGAGTTGCGCATCGAGTTGCGTGCGCACCGATGGGTCGAGCAACTGGGCGGTGTCCACCACCCGCCCGGTCAGCGCCGGGAAGCTCAATTCTGCCTGGGCCGTGGCTGCAAAAGCCCAGAGCAACAGCACGACCAGCTTCAAGCTTCGAGCAGCAAGCCTCAAGCCGAAAGCCGTACGCGTTACCTGAGCTTGCAGCTTGCCGCTCAGAACTTGAGGCTGCTCCATCAGAACTTCACTTCAGGCGCTTTTTCGGCATTCGGGCTGGTGGCCTCGAAAGTCTCGCGAACTGGCAGATCGCTGTACATCACGCTGTGCCACAGGCGACCCGGGAAGGTACGAATCTCTGTGTTGTATTTCTGCACGGCCAGGATGAAATCACGACGCGCCACGGCGATGCGGTTCTCGGTGCCTTCGAGTTGCGATTGCAAGGCCAGGAAGTTCTGGTTGGCCTTCAGGTCCGGGTAGCGCTCGGATACCACCATCAGGCGGCTCAATGCGCCGCTCAACTGGTCCTGGGCCTGCTGGAACTGCTTGAGTTTTTCCGGGTTGTCCAGGGTGCTGGCATCGACCTGAATGGACGTAGCCTTGGCCCGGGCTTCGATCACCGCCGTCAAGGTTTCCTGCTCATGCTGGGCATAACCCTTGACGGTCTCCACCAGGTTGGGAATCAGGTCGGCGCGGCGCTGGTATTGGTTCTGCACCTGGCCCCAGGCCGCCTTTGCCTGCTCGTCCAGGGTCGGGATGTTGTTGATGCCGCAACCGGCCAGCAGCGTGGTGAACAGCATCAGGGCCAGCATTTGCAGCGCGCTGCGGTGGTTCAGTCGTCGAATCATCGGGTGAAGCTCTCCCTTGCATTGCATTAAGAAAACACCGCCACCTATCTTACCGGCGTCTGGGGCATAATCGCCGCCGCACTGGATCGAATCGGGTCTATGGGCTAAAAGATGCGCAGTGCGAAACTAAGTTCATCGGCACAGGTTCGAAAGTGTGCTGCATTTAACTGGATAACACCCGAACAACAATAGCCGTTCCTCACATTTAGGCTGACCGGCGTGTCCTGATCACCGCCCTTTAGGCTTGCGAGAAAACTATTCATGAAGAAGCTGTGTTTGCTGGGCCTGTTTGTCAGTCTGGCCAGTCAATCCGTATTAGCCGACAACCTGCCAGCCCCCATAGAGAACAAGGACGCTTTCATCAGCAGCCTGATGAAGCAAATGACCCTCGAGGAAAAGATCGGCCAGCTGCGCCTGATCAGCATCGGCCCGGAGATGCCCCGGGAGATGATCCGCAAGGAAATCGCCGCCGGCAACATCGGAGGCACATTCAACTCCATTACCCGCGATGAGAACCGTCCGATGCAGGACGCGGCCATGCGCAGCCGGCTGAAGATCCCGATGTTCTTCGCCTATGACGTGATTCATGGCCATCGCACCATTTTCCCGATTCCCCTGGCCCTGGCCTCGAGCTGGGACATGGACGCCATCTACCGCTCCGGCCGCATCGCGGCCAAGGAAGCAGCGGCCGACAGCATCGACATCACCTTCGCGCCCATGGTCGATATCTCCCGCGATCCACGCTGGGGCCGGACCTCCGAAGGCTTCGGCGAAGACACTTATCTGGTGTCGCGCATTGCCGGGGTGATGGTCAAGGCGTTCCAGGGCACCGGCGCCAACGCCGCCGACAGCATCATGGCCAGCGTCAAGCACTTCGCCCTGTACGGCGCCGTGGAAGGCGGCCGGGACTACAACACCGTGGACATGAGCCCGGTGAAAATGTACCAGGACTACCTGCCGCCCTATCGCGCCGCCATCGACGCCGGCGCGGGCGGGGTAATGGTCGCGCTGAATTCCATCAACGGCGTACCGGCCACCGCGAACACATGGTTGATGCACGACCTGCTGCGCAAGGAATGGGGCTTCAAGGGCCTGGCCGTCAGTGACCACGGCGCGATTTTCGAGCTGATCAAGCATGGCGTCGCTCGGGACGGTCGCGAAGCGGCCAGGCTAGCGATCAAGGCCGGCATCGACATGAGCATGAACGACTCGCTCTATGGCAAGGAGCTGCCAGGGCTGCTCAAGGCGGGCGAGATCGAGCAGAGCGACCTCGACAACGCGGTGCGTGAAGTGCTGGCCGCCAAGTACGACATGGGCTTGTTCAAGGATCCGTACCTGCGTATCGGCAAGGCCGAGGACGACCCGGCCGATGTCTATGCCGACAACCGCATGCACCGCGCCGATGCCCGTGACGTGGCGCGCCGCAGCCTGGTGCTGCTGGAAAACCGCAACCAGACTCTGCCCCTGAAGAAAACCGCGAAGATCGCCCTGGTCGGCCCGCTGGCCAAGGCGCCGATCGACATGATGGGCAGTTGGGCCGCCGCCGGGCGACCGGCGTTGTCGGTCACGGTGTATGACGGCATGGCCCGCGCGTTGGGCGGTGAGTCGAAGCTGATCTATGCCCGTGGCGCCAACATCACGGGCGACAAGAAGGTGCTCGATTACCTGAACTTCCTCAACTTCGATGCCCCGGAAGTGGTGGACGATCCGCGTCCGGCCCAAGTGCTGATCGATGAAGCGGTGAAAGCCGCGAAAGAAGCGGACGTAGTCGTCGCCGCCGTGGGCGAGTCCCGTGGCATGTCCCATGAATCGTCGAGCCGTACCGAACTGAACATCCCCGCCAGCCAGCGCGAGCTGATCAAGGCCCTGAAGGCCACCGGCAAGCCGTTGGTGCTGGTGTTGATGAATGGCCGCCCGCTGTCGTTGCTGGAAGAAAAACAGCAGGCCGATGCGATCCTGGAAACCTGGTTCAGCGGTACCGAAGGCGGCAACGCCATCGCGGACGTGCTGTTCGGCGACTACAACCCGTCGGGCAAGCTGCCGATCACGTTCCCACGCTCGGTCGGGCAGATTCCGACCTACTACAACCACCTGAGCATTGGTCGGCCGTTCACGCCGGGCAAGCCAGGCAACTACACCTCGCAGTACTTCGACGACACCACCGGCCCGCTCTACCCGTTCGGCTATGGGCTGAGCTACACGACGTTCAGCCTGTCGGACATGGCCCTGTCGTCCACCACGCTGAACAAGACCGGCAAGCTCGACGCCAGCATCACTCTGGAAAACACCGGCGATCGTGACGGCGAAACCGTGGTGCAGCTGTACATCCAGGACGTTACCGGCTCGATCATCCGTCCGGTGAAGGAGCTGAAAAACTTCCGCAAGGTCATGCTCAAGGCCGGCGAGAAGAAGGTCATCCACTTCGACATCACCGAAGACGACCTGAAGTTCTTCAACGCGCAGCTCAAGTACGCGGCAGAGCCAGGCAAGTTCAACGTGCAGATCGGCCTGGATTCCCAGGACGTGAAGCAGCAGAGTTTTGAGTTGCTCTGACCCAGCAACACCGCAATACCCTGTGGGAGCGAGCTTGCTCGCGATGAGGCCCCATCAGTCACCGCATCATCGACTGTCAGGCCGCCATCGCGAGCAAGCTCGCTCCCACATTGGTTTTACGGTGGATGGTTAGCCCCGCCGATCCAGCAGATTCACCACCACCCGATCCACCAACCCCCACACCCTTTGCTTGAAGCGCTTCCACAATGGCCGGCGCTGCCAGGTGTCGAGGCTCACTTGCAGGCTCTGCTCGAAGTCCCGTTCAAAACTGGCGGCCACGGCCTTGCTCAGCCCAGAGTCCAGTGCTTCCAGGTTGGCTTCGAGGTTGAAGCGCAGGTTCCAGTGATCGAAATTGCATGAGCCAATGCTGACCCAATCGTCCACCAGCACCATTTTCAAGTGCAGGAAGCAGGGCTGGTATTCGTAGATTTTCACCCCTGCCTTGAGCAACCGTGGGTAATAGCGATGGCCTGCGTATCGCACCGATGGATGATCCGTGCGCGGGCCCGTCAGCAGCAGCCGCACGTCGATGCCTCGCGCCGCGGCCTTGCGCAAGGAGCGGCGCACGTTCCAGGTCGGCAAAAAGTATGGCGTGGCCATCCAGATGCGTTTCTGGCCGCTGTTCAATGCCCGGGATAGCGACTGCAGGATGTCGCGGTGCTGGCGGGCGTCGGCATAGGCGACCCGGCCCATGCCTTCGCCCACCGGCGGGACGCGAGGCAGACGGGGCAGGCCGAAATTGGACGCCGGTTTCCAGGCCCGTCGATGGCGGTTGGCAAGCCATTGGCGATCGAACAGCAACTGCCAGTCCAGCACCAGCGGGCCGACGATTTCCACCATCACTTCGTGCCAATCGCTTCGGTCGTCCGAAGGGTTCCAGAATTCGTCGGTGACCCCGGTACCGCCCACCACCGCCAAGCGTTGGTCGACCAACAGCAACTTGCGGTGATCGCGGTAGAGATTGCGCACCCAACGCCGCCAACTCAGGCGATTATAGAACCGCAGCTCCACGCCCGCCTGGATGAGGCGATTGCGCAGGCCCAAGGTAAATGCCAGGCTGCCATAGTCATCGAACAGACAGCGCACGCGCACCCCGCGCTCGGCCGCCTGGACAAGGGCCTGGACCATCGCCTCGGCGCAAGCGCCCGCTTCCACCAGGTACAACTCCAGTTCGACCTGTTCCTGGGCGCGGGCGATTTCCACCAGCATGCGCGGGAAAAATTGCGGGCCGTCGATCAACAGCTCGAAGCGATTGCCTTCACGCCAGGGAAAGACCGGGCCGCTCATGTCAGCGCGCCGTGAAAATCAGCACCGCACTCACCGGCACCGACAGGCTGATGGTCGACAATCCGGCCAGGTCGCGCAGCTTCTCCAACCCCGGCGCCAGGTCGAAATCCGCCGCGTTGAGCACCACCGGTTCCAGGGTCACGACCTGGAAACGCCGCTCATCCAGGCGAGTCGCCAGCAGTTGGACGTTGTACTCATGCTGCTTGCCATGCAGGTCCACGGTCACCGGCAGGCGCAGTTCCAGTTGCGCGCCGTTGGCCAGGTCCTGGATCGGCATCAGGTCGAGCTGCGCGGTGATGGTGGCTTCGGCGAATTGCTTGATATCGAACAACTCGGCGCGCATGCGCTCGTCCCGCAGGGGGATACCGCTGTTGATGGATTCGAGTTCGACCTCCAGCCGTGCCTGGCCCTTGGGCTGGACCTGCCCATGAAGCACCAAAAAACGCTGGACTTCGGAGACATTGCCGTTTTTGCTGCTGATAAAGGACAGTCGCGATGACTCACCATCCAGGTACCAGTCGGCCTGGGCCGGCAGCGTGGCGCAGGCCAGGAGCAAGGTGGTGACAGCGCGAGAAAATAACCGCTTGAACATACAGACTCGGGGGGCAGATAAACCTGTGGCGAACCTTAACCGGGCCGAGGGCGCTTGCAAACTGTCTGTTTCACAACATCGCTGCTTCCAACATAACCCAGTGGCGAGGGAGCTTGCTCCCGCTGGGCTGTGAAGCAGCCCCAAGTCGCGATTGACTGAAGGATTTGCGAGCGCTGCGCACTCGAGCGGGAGCAAGCCCCCTCGCCACAAAAGGCATCGCTGAAACAGCATTCAGGGTTCTAACCGACAGCCTTCCCGCTCCCCCATCCACCGCGCACTGTGGCTACGCCCCAAGCCGCTGACTGTGATGCGTTTTGCTTCGACGGTCTCGAGGAAATCGCTGATCGGCACCGACTGCTTCACATAGCCGCGGCAATAGTCGGCCGGTTGCCGCATCACATAGCGGCACGAGCAGTATTCCTTCGCGGTATAGGCGCTGATGATGTCGGGGAACGCCCGCAAGGCCACCCGCTCTTGCCAGCCCCAACCGAACAGGCCAACAAGCAACATCGACAAAAGAATGAGCACTACCCTACGCTTCATGGCTGCACCGTCCCGGCGAAGGCCGCCATGGCACGCTTGAGCAGCTCGTTGTGGCGATAGGTGCCGTCGCGGTCATCGCCGTAGCGCACGATCACCAGCCTGGCGCTGGGGATGACATACAGCGCCTGGCCCCAATGGCCCAGGGCGGCGAACGTATCCGGCGGCGCGTCGGGCCACGGGCGGATCGACGGGTCGGCGCCGCGATTGAGCCACCAGTGTCCGCCAGGCACGGCTTCGTCCTGGCCCGCCTGAAACCGAGCGAAAGGCTCGCGGTTGAAGGCAATCCAATCCTTGGGAATCAATTGCCGGTCGCCCCAACGGCCATCGCGCTGCATCAGCAGGCCGACACGCGCCAGGTCCCGGGCGGTGAGATAGGCATAGGACGAACCGACAAACGTGCCGCTGGCGTCGGTTTCCCAGGTCGCATGGCGGATGCCCAGCGGCTCGAACAAGGCCGTCCAGGGGTAATCGGCATAACGCGCCGGGCCGACGATATTTTTCAGGGCTGCCGCCAGCAGATTGCTGTCGCCGCTGGAATAACGGAACACCTGCCCGGGTGGGCTGAAGCTTTCGTGCCTGGCGGTGAACGCGGCCATGGCGTGGCGCCCACGGGTATAGAGCATCGCCACGACCGAGGAATTGAGTGGCGCGTATTCATAGTCTTCTTGCCAGTCCAGGCCAGACGCCCAATGAAAAAGATCGGCCAGGGTCATGTCCGGATGTCGCTTGAGCGGCGGGTAGTACTGGGCGGCTGGATCATCCAGGGCAAAGCGTTTTTCACCGTAGGCGACGCCGAACACCGTCGCCAGCAGGCTTTTACTGATGGACCAGGTCAGGTGCGGGGTCTGTGCGTCAGTCGGTCCGGCGTAGCGTTCGTAGACCAGTCGACCGTCCTGGATAACCACCAGCGCGTCGGTGCGGATGCCTTGGCGGGTGGCATCGTCCCTGGGTGCAAAAGCGTAATGCGCCAAGGCTTCGATGGCCGGCCCACTCGAGGCCTGGCCGGTCGGCCATTGTTCGCCAGGCCAGACTTCGGCGCGGGCCGTCAGGGTCAGCAGCAGGAGCGAAAGCAACAACCAGCCTTTGGGCATGCGCGGGGCTCGCAGAGGTGAACTTGCAGAGCCTATTCAGACTTGATGACAGTTTAAGTTTTGGTGTTCGAAAGGACGCCATCGCGAGCAAGCTCGCTCCCACAGCGACCTTATGCGCGACGCAAAGCCCCGAAAGAGCGAGCTTGCTCGCGATGAGGCCCTTCAAATCGACGAAGACCCCAACGCCTTGTCCAACCGCTTGGCCCGCGCCCCCGCCGCGATGTCCATCACCGCCTTGTCACGCCTCCACATCTCACGCCACGCCGCCGGCCCATCGGCCAAGGCATCGTCCAACTCAGCATCGAGCCCTTTGAATTGGGCGAACAGCCCACCCAGCAATACATGCGCGACAGCACTCGAAGGGTTGTGGCGACTCGTCTGCGCGCAACCGGCGAGCAACGCCAACAGACGCAGTTGCAACGGCCGGGGCCAGCCGCATTCTTGCCCTAAGCCGTACAACCAGGCGGTCATCGCACTGAGCACGTAGACATCTTCCAAGGTGCGAAACGGTTTGACGTAGACGTCCCAGCCGTCGCCGGGGAGCAATTGGCACAGCGCACCGTCCAGCAACATCCGGCCATGGCTGATATCCGGCATGAACGGCAACGTCGGCAACTTTTCCAGCGTCACGCCCGGTTCGCCCGCATGCACCACCGCCAGGTTCAATCGCGGCGCCTCGCCGGGGGCCTCGCTTCGGGCCGCGACCAGCAACCACTCGGCGGCATCGCCCGCGGTGACAAAATCCTTGCGCCCGCTCAGCCGCAAGTCGGCGAGTCGGGTCTGCATGTCCGCCGGGCGCAAGCTGCGCTGCTCGGTGGCGCACAACGCACCGAGGCTTTGGGGCGCGCTCGGCCAAAGCGCCCGCAACGCCGCTTGGTAACCCACCAGAAACGCCAACCCGGGCGTGGCCATCGACCGACCGCCGACCACGGCCAACTCGAACGGCGTCACCGACCCCAAGCGATGCAGCAACGCGGCATAACCTTCGGCCAGATCCGCACAGGCGGGCAGCCGCTCGCCGCGTTCGATCAGGGTTTGCCAAGGCATCTGGGCCTCCTTGTGGGCTGTCATATAAGCATCACCAAAGCTTCATGGCGATGACACCGGGGCTACATAGCCTGACTTTGCACAACATGGCTGCATAAAGAAAGTCGACAGGCTGCAACTGAACAGCCCGCACGGAGATTCGCTATGACCCAGATCGCCCGCATCAGCGACACCGGCAATGAACGCCGCCTGCAAGCCGAACGCCTGATCGGCGCCCAGGCCTTGCAAGAAGCACAGGCCCTGCGCTTCAACGTCTTCAGCGGCGAATTCAACGCCAAGCTCAAGGGCGCGGAGATGGGTCTGGACATGGATGACTATGATGTTCACTGCGCTCACATTGGCGTACGCGACCTGAACACTGGGCGCCTCGTGGCCACCACTCGCCTGCTCGACCACCAGGCCGCCAGCAGCCTGGGCCGGTTCTACAGCGAAGAAGAATTCGCCCTCCACGGCCTAATTCATCTCCAAGGCCCGATTCTGGAAATAGGCCGTACCTGCGTGGACCCGGCCTACCGCAACGGCGGTACCATCGCGGTGCTCTGGGGCGAGTTGGCCGAAGTCCTCAATCAAGGCGGCTACAGCTACTTGATGGGTTGCGCAAGCATCCCGATGCAGGACGGCGGCATCCAGGCCCAGGCAATCATGCAGCGCCTGCGCGAGCGCTACCTGTGCACCGAACACCTGCAAGCGGTGCCGAAAAAGCCGTTGCCGGCTTTGGACGTCCCGTCCAACGTCATCGCCGAAATGCCCCCGCTGCTCAAGGCCTACATGCGCCTGGGGGCGAAAATCTGCGGCGAGCCCTGCTGGGATGAAGACTTCCAGGTGGCCGACGTGTTTATCCTGCTCAAGCGCGACGAGCTCTGCCCGCGTTATGCCCGTCACTTCAAGGCGGCGGTCTGATGAGCCGGTTGCGGGTGTACGCGCGAGTCGCACGAGTATTGCTGGTCGTCACCCTGGGCCTGGCCATGGCCAGTGTGTTCGGGATGCTGGAACGTCTGGGACTCGCTCATTCGATGGTGCGCCGCCAGCGCTGGTCGCGTTTCTTCATGGCGCGGCTGACCAATGCCCTGCCCTTTCGCGTCACCGTCCATGGGCAACTGCCGAAACAGCCGATGCTGTGGGTCAGCAACCACGTGTCCTGGACCGATATCCCACTGCTGGGCATGCTCACGCCCCTGTCGTTCCTGTCCAAGGCCGAAGTGCGTACCTGGCCGGTCGCCGGATGGCTGGCAGCCAAGGCCGGCAGCCTGTTCATCCGTCGTGGTTCGGGCGACAGTCAGTTGATTCGCAAGCAGATGAGCCGTCACCTGGAGCAGGCCTATCCGCTGCTCATGTTCCCCGAAGGCACCACCACCGACGGCCGCACGCTGCGCACTTTCCACGGCCGCCTGTTGTCGGCGGCCATCGATGCCGACGTGGCCTTGCAACCGGTGGCGATCCGTTACCTGCGCAAGGGCGAACCCGATTTGCTGGCGCCGTTCATTGGCGATGACGATCTGCTGTCGCACCTGATGCGATTGTTCGCCAATGATCGTGGCGATGTGGAAATCCATCTCTTGGAGCCGATTGCTTGCCACGGCCAGGAACGCGCGGCCCTGGCTTTCCAGGCCCAACAAGCGGTACACAAAGCATTGTTCGGCAAAATGCCCGAGAAGCAGACAATTCCGGTTCGGCCCGCGGCGATTGCGGCTTGATCCAGGATATTGTGCAGTTCCCCCTGTGGGAGCGAGCCTGCTCGCGAAGACGGCGCATCAGTCGATAAATATATTAGCTGACACACCGCTTTCGCGAGCAGGCTCGCTCCCACAGTTAGTTTTGTGGCGTGACTTGGCCCAGCGCAAAATCCTGCAACTGCGGATAGAACAACCGAAAGTCTTCGCTCAACGGCTCATAGAGCCTGACCAGTTCTGACATCGCCCCCGCCAGTTCCTCCGGCCGCGATAGCCGCCGGGAAATGCCGCGCAGCACCTGGCCCAGCACCTCGAATTCCGTATACGACCCCAGCCAGTCGTCCGCCGCCATATAAGGTGCGATCTGCGCCAGCCGCCCCGGCAGTTGCGGTTCAGCAGCGAGGACCTGATAGACCCGGGAAGTGAAGTCCATCAGCGGTCCTTCGCTGTACAGCGTCCAATCCCGGGCCAGGCAATGGTCGAAGAATACATCCAGCACGATCCCGGCATAACGCCGCCGCACCGTGGAGAAACGCGACAAGGCGATATCCACCAGCGGATGGCGATCGGTGTACATGTCGATGCGTCGATGCAGGGCAATCGCCGCTTCGATCCGCGGGTTGAATTGGCCCTGCAGCGGCCCTTTGACGAAGTCGCCATAAAGGCTGCCGAGCAGTTGTTCCCGGCCAGGGCCGCCGAGGTGCAGGTGCGCGAGATAGTTCATGGCCCGCAGCTTAGCACCCCGACGCCTATATCGTTATAACCCGATATAGCGATTTCTAAGATCTTCAGATCAAATACATATTGGTATATCGCGAAGCAACGATTTAAGGTTCGCCTCATCGCGATATAGCGTTATTCATGTGAGCTGCCCCAATGACCCTCGACCTCGACGAAATAATAAAAGCCCTGGCACACCCAGTACGGCGAGACATCCTCAACTGGCTCAAGGACCCCAAGGTCCAGTTTCCCGAACAGTTGCACAACCACGAATTCGGCATCTGCGCGGGCCAGATCGACCAGCGCTGCGGCCTGTCGCAGTCCACGGTTTCGGCGCATCTGGCGGTGTTGCAACGGGCCGGGTTGATCACCAGCCAGAAGGTCGGCCAATGGCACTTCTTCAAACGCAACGAGGAAGTGATCCAGCAGTTCCTCAAGCAAATGAGCCAAGAGCTCTAAACCGACAAGGATTCGAAATGCCCCTTTCACTCTTGATTCTGGCGCTTAGCGCCTTCGCCATCGGCACGACGGAATTCGTCATCATGGGCCTGTTGCCCGATGTGGCGGCGGACCTGGGCGTATCGATTCCCGGCGCCGGCTGGTTGGTGACCGGCTACGCCCTGGGCGTGGCCATCGGTGCGCCGTTCATGGCCCTGGCCACCGCGCGACTGCCGCGCAAGGCTGCGTTGGTGGCATTGATGGGGATTTTCATTGTCGGCAACCTGCTCTGCGCAGTAGCCAGCGACTACAACGTGCTGATGTTTGCCCGAGTCGTCACCGCCCTCTGCCACGGTGCGTTCTTTGGCATAGGCTCGGTCGTCGCCGCCGGCCTGGTGGCGCCCAACAAGCGTGCCTCGGCCGTGGCCCTGATGTTCACCGGCCTGACCCTGGCCAATGTGCTTGGCGTACCGCTGGGCACTGCATTGGGCCAGCAAGCCGGCTGGCGCTCGACCTTCTGGGCCGTGACGATCATCGGCGTGATTGCCCTGATCGGCCTGATCCGCTTCCTGCCGGCCAAGCGCGACGAGGAAAAACTCGACATGCGTTCAGAGCTGGTGGCGCTCAAGGGCGCCGGCTTGTGGCTGTCGTTGAGCATGACCGCGCTGTTCTCCGCCTCGGTATTCACCCTGTTCACCTACGTCGCCCCGCTGCTCGGCGAAGTGACCGGCGTGTCGCCCCGTGGCGTGACCTGGACCCTGGTACTGATCGGCCTCGGCCTGACCCTGGGCAACATCATTGGCGGCAAGCTGGCGGACAAGAGCCTGGCGAACACGCTGATGGGCGTATTCCTGACCATGGCCGTCGTGTCCACCGTCCTGAGCTGGACCAGCGTGGCGCTGATCCCGACCGAGATAACGCTGTTCCTGTGGGCCACCGCCTGCTTCGCCGCCGTGCCGGCCCTGCAGGTCAACGTGGTGACCTTCGGCAAAGACGCGCCCAACCTGGTGTCCACCTTGAATATCGGCGCCTTCAATATTGGCAATGCCTTGGGCGCCTGGGTCGGCGGCACTGTCATCGACCATGGCCTGGGCCTGACCACCGTGCCCCTCGCCGCCGGCGCGCTGGCCGTGCTGGCGCTGCTGGTGACCCTGATCACTTTCCGTCAGGGCGGCCATGCCGACCTGGCACCTGCCACTCACTGACTTCTGATCCTTCACTTTGCGAGGTTGTATTTCATGGCAACAATTTTCGACCCCATCAAACTCGGCGATATCGAGCTGAAGAACCGCATCATCATGGCCCCGCTTACCCGCTGCCGCGCCGACGCAGGCCGCGTACCCAACGCCTTGATGGCCGAATACTACGTGCAACGCGCTTCCGCCGGCCTGATCCTCAGCGAAGCCACGTCGGTCACGCCAATGGGCGTGGGTTATCCGGACACCCCTGGCATCTGGTCCAACGACCAGGTACGCGGCTGGGCCAACGTGACCAAAGCCATCCACGGCGCCGGCGGCAAGATCTTCCTGCAGCTCTGGCATGTGGGCCGGATCTCCCACCCTTCCTACCTGGACGGCGAACTTCCAGTGGCACCGAGCGCCATCCAGCCCAAGGGCCACGTAAGCTTGGTTCGCCCGTTGGCTGACTACCCGACACCGCGAGCACTGGAAACCGCTGAAATCGCCGACATCGTCGATGCCTACCGCGTCGGTGCCGAAAACGCCAAGGCCGCCGGTTTCGACGGGGTGGAAATCCATGGTGCCAACGGCTACCTGCTCGACCAGTTCCTGCAAAGCAGCACCAACCAGCGCACCGATCACTACGGCGGCTCCCTGGAAAACCGCGCTCGCCTGCTGCTGGAAGTCACCGATGCGGCCATCGAAGTCTGGGGCGCCGGCCGCGTGGGCGTACACCTGGCGCCGCGCGCCGACTCCCATGACATGGGCGACGAGAACCGTCTGGAAACCTTCAGCTATGTCGCCCGCGAGCTGGGCAAGCGTGGCATCGCCTTTATCTGCTCCCGCGAGAAAGAAGGCGACGACAGCATCGGCCCACAACTCAAGCAAGCCTTCGGCGGCCCGTACATTGCCAACGAGCGCTTCACCAAGGAAAGCGCCAACGCCTGGCTGGCAGCAGGCAAGGCGGACGCCGTGGCGTTTGGCGTGCCATTCATTGCCAACCCGGACCTGCCGGCACGCTTGAAAGCCGACGCGCCATTGAACGAGCCGCATCCGGAAACCTTCTACGGGAAAGGCCCGGTGGGTTATATCGATTACCCTGTACTTTAATCTCCACCTCTATAAAAGCCCTGCCTCGAAAGAGCCAGGGCTTTTTTAATTTCCAATATTCGGTCAAACATAAGAACTTTGTAATCAAGGCAAAGCCGCTCATTATCGGGAACAGTGAGCGCATACGGCGTTCCCCTCTGCCATTGAAAGGCAACATTGAAAAAAGGAATTTGAGAATGAATGACGCGACGGACAGCACGCCACCGGCCAATAACGACCTTATCGAGAGACTCCTTTCACAGTTCCGCTTTTTGCCCTTGTCAGTCTTGTACGAGCAATTCAAGTCACTCGACACGACAGAGTACGCCGAGGCACTTAACGCCTTGATAGAAAAGATAAAAAGAACGATGAGGTCGACCGGAAGATTCAAGCCTGGGAGCAAGAAAAGATTCGCCAGGATAAAACCCGATTGCTGGTCAAGATATTCAACCACACCGACCAGGCTTTTCAATTTCGCGAAAATAACCTCAACCTGAACGCCATTGATCATGACTTCTTCAATATCCGTCGCGGGGATATCCAGGCGTTGAAATTCGACTTCTCGTACGTCAGGACATTGCGCAGCCGTAGCAAGGATATGTTCCAACACTTCATTGTGTTTGGCGACAAACAATGTGGATTCCGCTTCGATTTCGGCTTACGGGTGGAGACTTCTTTTGGCGTTTTCACCCCCACCCTGACACCGGTACGGACCCATAACGTGACCTCTATTGGCGCAACGCCCGTCAATTGCACAACTCGCATCACGCACGCGGCGGAGGGAGAACCCTACGGCTTTACCGTAGAAATCGTAATTAGCTGAATACTGCCCCGTCAGGCCAACCCGATGGGGCACATATTTCCACTTTGTAAGCGCACCGGGCCACTGCGCTTACAACCGCGAAACAATTTTCCTACAAAATTCGCCACCGATTTTATATACCCTTGGCCGACGTCAGTTTATAAAGCCTTTCTCACGCGCCCGTATTGACACAAACCGATTCAATTACGCATTTTGTTTCATTTGCGAAGGCTAGGGCTCAGGTGCAGCATATCCAGCCCGATGTCCACCCAGCGTTCGGCTTCATTCGCCAGGGCGAAACTGTCTGGAGCCAGCAACCACTGGTAAAGAATGCCGTCGATATAGGCATGGATGGCAACCGCCGCCCTTTCGGGATTGAGGTCATCCGGCAACTGGCCGCGTTTCATTGCATTGCGCAACGACAAGGCGATACGCACGTTGCAGTCGAGGCTGACTTCACGTCGCTGCTGGCGCAAATCGCACATTTCATCGGTGAACTCGCACTTATGGAACAGAATCTCATTGATGCGCCGGGTTTTCGGGTCCAGGGCCACCTGCTGGAACAACCGTACCAACAACTTGCGCACGCACCCCAGGGGATCAAGCTCTTCCTCGTTTTCGCTCGCGCGGGCCAATTCATCGAGCGGTTCATGCAGCGTATCGAGCATGGCCTGGAGCAGATCCGCCTTGTTGCTGAAATGCCAATAGATGGCGCCCCGTGTCACACCGGCGAGCGTCGCGATATCGGCCAGCGTGGTACGCGCAACGCCTCGCTCGAAGAAGGCTTTTTCGGCCGCTTCGAGTATCTGGCTGCGAGTCTCCAAGGCTTCCTCTTTGGTACGACGGACCATGGCAGTAAACACCTCAATCAGGATGCGTAAGCAATGCGTAAGGATCAGCAGGACAATCTATAGGCAACGTCTGCCTGCACGCGTCCCCGGTCCGCATTGGCCTTTGTCAGGCTTTTGTAAATCCGGATGGTACGCAATTTGGCTGTTTACAAACAACCGTGTACGTAAGTATATTTCTTAGCATCCTACTAATTGCTTATCTGGCTCTTTTTTCACCTTTCACTTTCGAGCGCGCCTGTTACGCGCCTGGACCCGAGGATTTCCATGCAATTCAAGCCAGCTGTTACCGCTCTGGTCACTGCCATCGCCCTGGCATCGCTGCTCAGCGGATGCAAAAAGGAAGAGGCTGCACCCGCGCCTCCCCCTCCTCAGGTCGGCGTCGTAACCCTCAAGACCCAGCCTTTTGCCCTGACCTCTGAACTGCCGGGCCGCACCAGTGCGTTCCGCGTTGCCGAAGTGCGTCCTCAGGTCAATGGCATCATCCTCAAGCGCCTGTTCAAGGAAGGCGCCGACGTCAAGGCCGGCCAGCAGCTGTACCAGATCGACCCCGCCGTTTACGAAGCGAACCTCAAGAGCGCCGAGGCCAACCTGCGTTCCACCAAGTCGATCGCTGATCGCTACAAGCAATTGGTTGATGAACAAGCCGTGAGCCGCCAGGAATACGACACTGCCGAGGCCAATCGCCTGGAGTCGGAAGCCAGCCTGCAGACCGCGCAGATCAATGTGCGGTACACCAAGGTCTATGCGCCGATTTCAGGTCGCATCGGACGTTCCTCGGTGACCGAAGGCGCGCTGGTCAGCAACGGGCAGACCGATGCCCTGGCGACCATCCAGCAACTCGACCCGATCTATGTCGACGTGACGCAAAGCTCCGTCGAACTCCTGCAACTGCGCCGCGAGCTGGAAAGCGGCCGCCTGCAGAAGGCCGGCGACAACGCCGCCATGGTCAAGCTGACCCTGGAAGACGGCAGCCAGTACCCCCATGAAGGCAAGCTCGAATTCTCCGAAGTCTCGGTCGACCAGACCACCGGCTCCGTGACCTTGCGCGCCGTGTTCCCCAACCCCGACCACACGTTGCTGCCGGGCATGTTTGTCCACGCGCAACTGCAGGCTGGCGTGAACAGCGCGGCGATCCTGGCACCGCAGCAAGGCGTGACCCGCGACCTCAAGGGTACGCCGACCGCCATGGTCGTGGGCGCCGATAACAAGGTCGAACTGCGTCAGCTCAAGGCCAGCCGCACCGTTGGCAACCAATGGCTGATCGAAGACGGCCTCAAGGCCGGTGATCGCCTGATCACCGAAGGGTTGCAGTACGTACGGCCAGGGGTAGAAGTCAAAGCCACCGAAGCCACCAACGTTGGCGCTAAGAACCCGGCCCCCGCTCAGGCAGCTGACAAAGCCGCCGGCGGCAAAGGGGAGTAAACCATGTCGAAATTCTTTATCGACCGTCCGATCTTCGCCTGGGTGATCGCCCTGGTGATCATGCTGGTCGGCGCTTTGTCGATCCTCAAGTTGCCGATCAACCAGTACCCGAGCATCGCGCCGCCGGCCATTGCGATCCAGGTGACCTACCCAGGTGCTTCCGCACAAACCGTGCAAGACACTGTGGTGCAGGTCATCGAGCAGCAGCTCAACGGCATCGACAACCTGCGTTATGTGTCCTCGGAAAGTAACTCCGACGGCAGCATGACCATCACCGCGACCTTCGAGCAGGGCACCAGCTCCGATACCGCCCAGGTCCAGGTCCAGAACAAGCTGAACCTGGCCACCCCGCTGTTGCCGCAAGAAGTGCAGCAGCAAGGCATCCGCGTGACCAAGTCGGTGAAAAACTTCCTGATGGTGATCGGGGTGGTGTCGCGCGACGGCAGCATGACCAAGGACGATCTGTCCAACTACATCGTGTCCAACATGCAGGATCCGATCTCGCGCACTGCCGGTGTCGGCGACTTCCAGGTCTTCGGGGCCCAGTATGCGATGCGGATCTGGCTCGACCCGGCCAAGTTGAACAATTTCAGCCTGACCCCGGTGGACGTCAAAAACGCTATCGCCGCGCAAAACGTCCAGGTCTCGTCCGGCCAACTCGGCGGCTTGCCTGCCCTGCCCGGCCAGCAACTGAACGCGACCATTATCGGCAAGACCCGCTTGCAGACCGCCGAGCAATTCAAGGCGATCCTGCTGAAGGTCAACCCGGACGGCTCCCAAGTGCGCGTTGGCGATGTGGCCGACGTTGGCCTGGGCGGCGAGAACTACAGCATCAGCGCCCAGTTCAATGGCGCACCAGCGTCGGGCCTGGCGGTAAAACTGGCCAACGGTGCCAACGCACTCGACACGGCCAAAGCCCTGCGCAAGACCATTGACGACCTCAAGCCGTTCTTCCCCCAGGGCGTAGAAGTGGTGTTCCCATACGACACCACGCCGGTGGTGAGCGAGTCGATCAAGGGTGTGGTTGAAACCCTGGTCGAGGCGGTCGTGCTGGTGTTCCTGGTGATGTTCCTGTTCCTGCAGAACTTCCGAGCCACCATCATCACCACGATGACGGTGCCGGTGGTGTTGCTGGGTACCTTCGGGATTCTCGCGGCGGCCGGCTTCAGCATCAACACCCTGACCATGTTCGGCATGGTGCTGGCCATCGGCTTGCTGGTGGACGACGCCATCGTCGTGGTGGAAAACGTCGAACGGGTGATGAGCGAAGAAGGCCTGTCGCCCAAGGAAGCCACCAAGAAGTCCATGGGCCAGATCCAGGGCGCCCTGGTGGGTATCGCCCTGGTGCTTTCGGCGGTGCTGCTGCCGATGGCGTTCTTCAGCGGCTCTACCGGCGTGATCTACAAACAGTTCTCCATCACGATCGTCTCCGCGATGGCGCTGTCGGTGTTGGTCGCCCTGATCTTCACCCCGGCCCTGTGCGCCACCATGCTCAAGCCCATTCCGAAAGGCGAGCACGGCACGCCGAAACGCGGTTTCTTCGGCTGGTTCAACCGCACTTTCGACCGTGGCGTCAGGAGCTACGAGCGTGGCGTGGGCAACATGCTCCAGCGCAAGGCTCCGTATCTGCTCGCTTACGTGATCATTGTGGTCGGCATGGTTTGGCTGTTCACCCGCATCCCCACCGCGTTCCTGCCGGAAGAAGACCAGGGCGTGTTGTTTGCCCAGGTACAGACACCGGCCGGCTCCAGTGCCGAGCGCACCCAGGTGGTGGTCGACAAGATGCGTGAGTTCCTGCTGCGTCCAAGCAAGGACGGAGGTGAAGGCGATGCCGTGGCCTCGGTGTTTACCGTGACCGGCTTCAACTTCGCCGGTCGTGGCCAGAGCTCGGGCATGGCGTTCATCATGCTGAAACCGTGGGAGGAGCGTAACGCCGACAACAGCGTGTTCAAGCTTGCCGCTCGCGCCCAGCAGCATTTCTTTACCTTCCGTGACGCAATGGTGTTCGCCTTCGCCCCGCCAGCAGTGCTGGAATTGGGTAACGCCACCGGTTTCGACGTGTTCCTGCAGGACCGCGCCGGCATCGGCCACGACAAGCTGATGGAAGCTCGTAACCAGTTCCTGGGCATGGCGTCCCAGAGCAAGGTCTTGACCCAGGTCCGTCCGAACGGCCTGAACGACGAGCCGCAATACCAGCTCGAGATCGACGACGAGAAGGCCAGCGCGCTGGGCATCACCTTGGCCGATATCAACAACACCCTGTCGATCGCCCTGGGCAGTAGCTACGTGAACGACTTCATCGACCGTGGCCGGGTTAAAAAGGTCTACGTGCAAGGCCAGCCGGGCGCTCGCATGAGTCCGGAAGACCTGAAGAAGTGGTATGTGCGCAACAGCGCCGGGACCATGGTACCGTTCAGCGCCTTTGCCAAAGGCGAGTGGACCTACGGTTCGCCGAAGCTCGCGCGCTACAACGGCGTGGAAGCGATGGAAGTCTTGGGTGCTCCGGCGCCGGGCTATTCCACCGGTGAAGCCATGGCCGAGGTCGAAGCCATCGCCAAGAAGTTACCGGCCGGCGTCGGCATCTCCTGGACAGGCCTGTCGTACGAGGAACGCCTGTCGGGTTCCCAGGCCCCAGCCCTGTACGCGCTCTCGCTGCTGATGGTATTCCTCTGTCTGGCGGCACTGTATGAAAGCTGGTCGATCCCGATCGCCGTCATGCTCGTGGTGCCGTTGGGGATTATCGGTGCCCTGCTGGCCACCAGCCTGCGCGGTCTGTCCAATGACGTGTACTTCCAGGTGGGCTTGTTGACAACGATCGGCCTGGCGGCGAAAAACGCCATCCTGATCGTCGAGTTTGCCAAGGAACTACACGAACAAGGCCGGACCCTGGTGGAAGCCGCCATCGAAGCCTGTAGGATGCGTCTGCGGCCGATCATCATGACGTCCCTGGCGTTCGTCCTCGGCGTCGTCCCGCTGGCGATTTCCACCGGCGCCGGTTCGGGCAGCCAGCACGCCATCGGTACCGGCGTGATCGGCGGTATGCTCACGGCCACCATCCTGGCAATCTTCTGGGTGCCATTGTTCTTCGTGACAGTGTCGTCGTTAGGTCGTCGCAAAAATGCCGACCAGGACAACACTCCTGAAACTTCTAAAGAGGCTGGCCAATGAGCAAGTCGCTACTCTCCCTGACCATCGCCGCGGTCGTGCTCAGCGGTTGCTCGCTGATCCCGGACTATCAGCGGCCCGAAGCTCCGGTCGCGGCGCAGTACCCGCAAGGCCCGGCCTACGAACCGGCCAACGCCCCCGGCCAGGCAGCCGCCGAGCAGGGCTGGAAGCAGTTTTTCCATGACCCTGCGCTGCAACAGCTGATCCAGGTTGCCCTGGAAAACAACCGCGACCTACGGGTCGCTGCGTTGAACATCGACGCCTACGCCGCGCAATACCGCATCCAGCGGGCGGACCTGCTCCCGGCGGTCTCGGCAACCGGCTCCGGCAGCCGCCAGCGCGTGCCGGCACGGGCTTCGCAGACCGGCGAAGCGGCCATCAGCAGTTCCTACTCCGCAACGCTGGGGATCAGCGCCTACGAGTTGGACCTGTTCGGTCGCGTCCGCAGCCTGAGCGAGCAAGCGTTGCAAAGCTACTTCGCCACCGAAGAAGCCCGTCGCAGCACCCAAATCAGCCTGGTGGCCAACGTCGCCAACGCCTATCTGACCTGGCAGGCGGACAAGGAACTGCTCAAGCTGACCCAGGACACCCTGGGCACCTACGAACAGAGCCTGAAGCTGACCTCGCGTAGCGCCGAAGTCGGCGTGGCCTCGGCCCTGGACCTGAGCCAGGCGCGCACCGCGGTGGAAAACGCCCGCGTGCAACTGGCTCGCTACACCCGCCAAGTGGCCCAGGATGAAAACAGCCTGACGCTGCTGCTGGGCACCGGCCTGCCGGCCAACCTGCGCACTCAACCGTTGAGCGATGACCTGCTCAGCGAAGTGCCGGCCGGGCTGCCGTCGGACCTGCTGCAACGTCGTCCGGACATTCTCCAGGCCGAACGCAACCTGCTCGCCGCCAATGCCAACATCGGCGCCGCACGGGCCGCGTTCTTCCCAAGCATCAGCCTTACGGCCAACGCCGGTACCCTGAGCCCTGACCTGTCCGGTCTGTTCAAGGGCGGTTCGGGCACCTGGACCTTCGCGCCGCAGATCAACCTGCCGATCTTCAACGCCGGCAGCCTGCGGGCGAGCCTGGATTACGCCAAGATCCAGAAAGACATCAACGTCGCGCAGTATGAGAAGTCGATTCAGACAGCGTTCCAGGAAGTCTCCGACGGCCTGGCCGCGCGCCAGACCTACAACGAACAGCTGCAGGCCCAGACCGACTTCGTCGCCGCCAACCAGGACTACTACCGCCTGGCCGAGCGTCGCTACCGCATCGGCGTCGACAGCAACCTGACCTTCCTCGACGCCCAACGCCAGTTGTTCAGCGCACAACAATCGCTGATCACCGACCGCCTTGCGCAACTGACCAGCGAGGTCAATTTGTACAAGGCTCTGGGTGGTGGCTGGAATGCCGAGACGGGCAAGCACGAACCGCTGGCGGAAAAAGCGCCGGAGACGAAGTTGTTCTGATTGATGTACTGAAAACAAAAAGCCCACCGAAAGGTGGGCTTTTTGTTGGGGCCTGTTTTTACAACGACAGGGTTAACGCGGGTCGACGATATCCAGCGCTCGACTGGCCAGCAACTCGCTCAAGTCAATCATCTGCGCAACGCCTAGCGCGACATGCCGTCGCGAGCCTCCCAGATCGAACGCCAGGTCGTTGAGCATGGCATTGGCCGAGGCCAGGGTTTCGCTGAGATTTGCCAGTAGACACTCGGTGTCGAGGGTATCGATGACGGTGAACACTTGGGTGGTTGAGGTCTTGGGCTTGGGGTCGGGAGTGGTGCCCAGATGGTAATTGAGTGCTCGGTCTGCGGCTTCTTGGAGTTTTTGTGGATCGGGGTCGTTGTAGGGGAAGGTGGATTCAGGCGTTGGGGGATTTGGTGTTTCTTTGATCATGATGGTGCTCCTAACGAAAATGAGAGCCGCCAGCATCACTTGCAGATGATAGGTGGCAGCTGTATGCGGGTCTGCAAGACCGAGTCGTTAGGCAACCTCGGCAGACTCGAAGGTCTCCCGCACACAGCCACCATAAAACGATGGCACCAAAGCGCCATGGATTATAGGGGCGCGGCTAGGCGCCTAACAAATTCGGCGGGCTTGCAGTCCCGATCGCTGAATTGGCAGCGACACGAAGAACCTAGAGATATCGCTTCCGAGCAGCAACCTTAAAATCTCGTCGGAAAAATCGTTGCGTCTGTCAGACCGGAACAAATCGTGTGGGAACGAGCTTGCTCGCGGGTGGCGGCCTGACGGTCGGCCCTGCTTTTGTTGGCTGGGTACATATCTATTTCTGCGGTAACGGCCGCTGGCGGTTCCGCCCTTACGGCGGCTTACTTTTTTTCAGACGCCAAAAAAAGTAAGCAAAAAAGGCTTCGCCCCACCACTCGGTGCCTCGCCTAGGCTCGGCATGCCCGCACTCCGGCCTTGCTCCGTGGGCCGCCGCGAACGGCCATCCATGGCCCAGCGCGGCTACCTCGGCATCCATGCCGAGGTACCCACTGCGCAAGACCTACGTGCGGCCATCGTGGTTAACGGGGCGCCAAGATCAAGATCAAGATCAAGATCAAGATCAAGATCAAGAACGAGGCGGCCTCTTCGCGAGCGAGCCTGCTCGCGACAGCAATGGCTCTATCACATAGGTGCAGCGAAAGCCCCCGTGCTCTTGCTCTTGCTCTTGCTCTTGCTTTTGATCTGCTTTTGATCTGCTTTTGATCTCGACGCCCCGTTAATCACGATGGCCGAACGCAGGCATTGTGGAGTGGGCATCCCGGCATGGATGCCGGGATAAGGGCGGAACCCTAAGCCGCCGTGACCGCAGCAACGGATATGTACCCGGTCAAAAATTCAGGCCAGCTGTCAGGCCGCCATCGTCGGATCGCCGCCCGGAGCAAGCTCGCTCCCCCAGGGGATTGCGACCATCCATTCGGTTGTTTTGCTGTTCGATAATCGCCCAAAACCCGCAAACAGCAATTGAACCGATCCCGGGCCGCCCTTCACCATCGCTCGCACAAAACCAATAACAACAGGTTCGATGCCATGTCCCCACGCCCTGCACCGTCCGGCTGATCCTCAGTCGCTTTAACAACCTGCCCCCACCGTACCGTTCGCACCCAAAAAATGCGGCAACAACTCGCTTCGTCCACAAAAAATAAGAGACAACGCCCATGAAGCCCACACAGCACTTGTTCCCCAGCCTCATTGCCGTCGCCCTGACCAGCACCGCCCTCCCCGTCCTGGCGGCGGAATCGGGGTTCGTCGAAGATGCCAAAGCCACGCTGAACCTGCGCAACTTCTACATCAACCGCAACTTCACCAACCCGGACAATGCCCAGGGCAAAGCCGAGGAATGGACCCAGAGCTTCATCCTCGACGCCAAGTCCGGCTTCACCCAGGGCACCGTCGGTTTCGGCGTAGACGTGCTGGGCCTGTACTCGGTCAAGCTCGACGGCGGTCGTGGCACGGCCGGCACCCAGCTGCTGCCGGTGCACGACGACGGCCGCCCGGCCGATGACTTCGGTCGCCTGGGCGTGGCCCTGAAGGCCAAGGTCTCGAAGACCGAATTGAAAGTCGGCGAGTGGATGCCAGTGTTGCCGATCCTGCGTTCCGACGATGGCCGTTCCCTGCCGCAAACCTTCCGTGGCGGCCAGGTGACCTCCACCGAGATCAACGGCCTGAGCCTCTACGGCGGCCAGTTCCGCGCCAACAGCCCGCGTAACGACGCGAGCATGGAAGACATGTCGATGAACGGCCGCGGTGCATTCACCTCCGACCGTTTCAACTTCGGTGGCGGCGAATACGCCTTCAACGAAAAACGCACCCAGGTCGGCGTCTGGTACGCGGAACTGTCCGACATCTACCAACAGCAATATTTCAACCTGACCCACAGCCAGCCGATCGGCGACTGGACCCTGGGCGCCAACCTCGGTTACTTCACCGGCAAGGAAGACGGCAGCGCACTGGCCGGCGACCTCGACAACAAAACCGCCTTCGCCATGCTTTCCGCCAAATACGGCGGCAACACCTTCTACGTCGGCCTGCAGAAAGTCGGCGGCGACGATGCCTGGATGCGCGTCAACGGCACCAGCGGCGGCACCCTGGCGAACGACAGCTACAACTCCAGCTACGACAACGCCAAGGAAAAATCCTGGCAACTGCGCCATGACTTCAACTTCGCCGCCGTCGGCGTGCCGGGCCTGTCCCTGATGAACCGCTACATCAGCGGTGACAACGTTCACACCGCCACGGTCGACGACGGCAAGGAATGGGGCAGGGAAAGTGAGCTGGCCTACACGGTGCAGAGCGGCGTGTTCAAGAGCCTCAACGTGAAATGGCGTAATTCGACGATGCGTAGGGACTTCAGTACCAATGAGTTCGATGAGAACCGGTTGATTGTCAGCTATCCGATCAGCCTGCTGTAAAAACCAAAGATGGATGGAGGCTGTACCACCGTCATCGCGAGCAGGCTCGCTCCCACAGGGGACTGGCGGTGGACGTAGATTCAATGGCCGCTGGAGATCATTGTGGGAGCGAGCTTGCTCGCGATGGCGTCATCACATCCAACATCGATGCAAGCTGACCCACCGCTTTCGCGAGCAGGCTCGCTCCCACAGGAATCGAGGTATGCCCTAACCCCGCGACTCGACACCCAGTTCATCCCAGACCGATTCGGCCAAATGGAAGGTGGCATTGGCCGCCGGAATGCCGCAATAAATCGCACTTTGCATGATCACTTCCTTGATCTCACTACGGCTGACGCCATTGTTGGCGGCGGCGCGCAGGTGCAGCTTGAGTTCTTCGTTGCGGTTCATGCCAATCAGCATGGCAATGGTGATCAGGCTGCGGGTATGGCGCGGCAGTCCCGGGCGGGTCCAGATGTCGCCCCAGGCGTGACGGGTGATCATCTCCTGGAATTCGCTGTTGAATTCGGTCAGGGCGTTGAGGCTGCGATCCACGTGGGCATCGCCCAGCACGGCGCGGCGCACTTGCATGCCTTCGTCGTAACGTTGTTTCTCGTCCACAAAAAACTCCTCAGGCCCGGCCAGAATCAAGCAGGAAATCCAGCACCCGCGCGCTGAACGCAGCGCCGGCCTGGACGTTGGACAAATGCGCGGCGCGGAACTCGGCGTATTCGGCCCCATTGACCCGCTCTTGTATAAAATGCCCACCGGACGGCGGTGTTACCGCATCCTCGGTGCCCGCCACAACCAACAACGGCACGCGGATCGACGCCAACTGCTCGCGGAAATCGGCGTCCCGCACCGCCGCGCAGTTTGCCGCATAACCCTGGGGCGAGGTGGCAGCCAGCATGTCGGTGATTTTCTTTACCGTCGCGGGGTGCGCCTCGGCGAAGTCCGGTGTAAACCAACGGCCAATCGACGCGTCACGCAAGGCCACCATCGCCGCCTGGCCGTCACGCAGCACGGTTTCGATGCGCGGGTTCCACACCGACGGGTCGCCGATCTTGGCCGCCGTGTTGCAGATGACCAGTTTGAACAATCGCCCGCCCGCGTTGATTCCCAGCCATTGGCCGATCAGCCCGCCCATGGACAATCCGCAGAAATGCACCTTGTCGATGCTCAAGGCATCAAGCATGGCCAGCACATCGCGCCCAAGCTGTTCAATGCTGTAGGGGCCTTCGGTCACCAACGACTGACCATGACCACGCGTGTCGAAACGCAGCACGCGAAAGTGTTCGCTGAAAGCTTGGATCTGCTCGTCCCACATGTGCAGGTCGGTGCCCAGGGAGTTGGAAAGCACCAGAACCGGCGCGTCTTCCGGCCCGTCCAATCGATAATTCAGATCGCCCTCGGCGAGTTTGACGAATCCCACAACAATCTCCTTTCAGGCTTTCAAGGCAAGGTGTTCGGCCACGGCTCGGGCGACCCAGGTCTGGGCTTGTCCAAGGTAGTGGGCCGGGTCGAGCAGATGATCGAGCTCGGTCGTGGATAGCTGCGCGGTGACCTGAGGTTCGTCCCCCAGCACTTCGCGCAGGTGCCGTTGTTCGGCCACGGCGCGCTTGCAGCATTGTTCGAGCAAATGATGCGCGGTGTCGCGCCCCACACGCTGGGCCAGGACGATGCTCACGGCCTCCGCCAGCACCAGCCCTTGGGTCAACTCCAGGTTACGGGCCATGCGCGACGGATCCACTTCCAGCCCGTCGGCCAGCAGCCGCGCCTGTTGCAGCGCGCCGGATACCAGGCAGCAGATCTCCGGCAGGGTTTCCCATTCGGCGTGCCACAGCCCCAGGCTGCGCTCGTGTTCCTGGGGCATGGCACTGAACAGCGTCGACAACAAGCCCGGCACCCGCGTCGCCGCGCCGATCAGCACGGCCGCGCCCACCGGGTTGCGTTTGTGGGGCATGGTGGACGAACCGCCCTTGCCCGGCGCCGAGGGTTCGAACGCTTCGCCGGCTTCGGTTTGCATCAACAGACTGATGTCACGCCCCAACTTGCCCAGGCTGCCGGCGATCAGGCCCAGCACCGAACCGAACTCCACCAGGCGATCGCGCTGGGTGTGCCACGGCTGCTCCGGCAGGTTCAATTGCAGCTCGGCGGCCAACGCCTCTGCGACTGGCAGCGCGTGCTCACCCAAGGCAGCGAGCGTCCCGGAAGCGCCGCCGAATTGCAGCACCAGCAGGCGCGGCTTGAGTTCGCGCAAGCGTTGGCGACTGCGGGTGATCGCCCCCAGCCAACCGGCGACCTTCATGCCTAGGGTCACCGGCGTGGCGTGTTGCAACCACGTACGCCCGGCCAACGGCGTCGCGGCGTAGCGTTCGGCTTGTCGGGCCAGGCTGTCGGCCAGTTGCGCCAGTTCGTTTTCGATCAGCCCAAGCGCCTGGCGCAGCTGCACCACCAGACCGCTGTCCATCACGTCCTGGCTGGTGGCACCCAAATGCACGTACCGCTCAGCTTCCAGGCTCTGGGTGGCGATGCGCTTGCCCAACGCCTTGACCAGCGGGATCGCCGAATTGCCGGCACTGGCGATCGCTTCGCTCAACGCGCCGAAATCGTACAGGTGGGCGTGGCAGGCGTTCTCGATCGGCGCCACCGCCTCGTGGGGGATCAGCCCCACTCGCGCCTCGGCCCGGGCCAGTGCCGCTTCGACGTCCAGCATGGCCTGCACCCGCCCCGCATCGCAGAACACGTCGCGCATGTCGCGGGCGGTGAAGTAGGCATCGAAGAGCTGATTGCCCGGTCGTTCGCTCATAAACATTCCTTGAGAAAATAGATGCAGTTATGGCGAGGGAGCTTGCTCCCGCTTGAGTGCGAAGCGCTCACAAGAGAGGGCTGCCGCGCAGCCCCAGCGGGGATAAATCCCCTCGCCACGATGAATCAAGCAAGCCTTAAAGATCGTGATGCAAATACGCCGGCTGCTTGGGCAGGCGCAGGCTGAACAGGAACGCCACTACCATCATCACCGTGACATACCAATAAAAGGCGTTCTCCATGCCCTGGGCCTTCAGGCTCAAGGCGACGTATTCGGCCGAACCGCCAAAAATCGCATTCGCCACCGCATACGCCAACCCTACTCCCAGCGCGCGCACTTCCGGTGGAAACATTTCAGCCTTCACCAAACCGCTGATGGAGGTGTAGAAGCTGACGATCGCCAACGCCAACGTGATCAGGACAAATGCCAGGAACGGGCTGCTGATGCTTTTGAGTGTCAGCAGGATCGGCACCGTGCACAGCGCCCCAAGGCCACCGAACCAGAGCATGGAGTTACGCCGGCCAATCTTGTCCGCCAGCATGCCGAACAGCGGTTGCATGCACATGTAGAGGAACAGCGCGCCGGTCATGATGTAGCTGGCGGTCTTGGCGTGCAGCCCGGCGGTGTTCACCAGGTATTTCTGCATATACGTGGTGAAGGTGTAGAAAATCAGCGAACCACCGGCGGTGTAGCCCAGTACGGTAATGAAGGCGGCCTTATGGCTGCGAAACAGTGCTGCGATGCTGCCGGCGTCCTTGTTTTCGCGCATTTCCTTGCTGCTGGTTTCCTTCAGTGAGCGGCGCAGGAACAGGGAAATCACTGCCGCCACGGCGCCAACCACGAACGGAATCCGCCAGCCCCAGGCGCGCAGTTCATCTTCGTTGAGAAACTGCTGCAGGATCACCACCAGAGACACCGCCAGCAGCTGCCCGCCGATCAGCGTCACGTACTGGAACGACGCAAAGAAGCCGCGCTGGCCTTTCAGGGCGACTTCGCTCATATAGGTGGCAGTGGTGCCGTACTCGCCGCCCACCGACAGGCCTTGCAGCAGACGGGCGAGCAACAGCAGCACCGGCGCCCACACGCCGATGTCCTTGTAGGTTGGCAGGCAGGCGATGAGCAACGAGCCGAAGCACATCATCAGCACCGAGATCATCATCGAATTCTTGCGCCCGTGACGGTCCGCCACCCGGCCGAAAATCCAACCGCCGATAGGTCGCATCAGGAACCCGGCGGCGAATACACCGGCGGTGTTGACCAGTTGCACGGTGGGGTTGTCCGACGGAAAGAATGCCGGCGCGAAGTAAATGGCGCAAAAGGCATAGACATAGAAGTCGAACCATTCGACCAGGTTGCCGGATGAGGCACCGACGATGGCAAAGATACGCTTGCTGCGCTCTTCACCGGTGTAGTGGCTGGTTGGGGTGGTCATGATTTTTCACTCGTTGGGGACTGACGACGTCTAGACACACTTCGTAACAGTCCCGTTCCACAAACAGTCTTTCATGCAGTAGCGCCTGTACCAACGCTATCGCGAGCAAGCTCGCTCCCACAGGGCTTGCATCACACCCGTGGCGAGGGAGCTTGCTCCCGCTCGGCTGCGAAGCAGTCGCAAACCAGGCAGCGCGATTGGTCTGACGAAATGCGTCGCAAGCCAGCGGGAGCGAACTCCCTCGCCACCGAGATTTTCACTCAGTAATCGAAGAACACCGTTTCGGCATCCGTGCCCTGCAGGATCACGTTCCACTGGTACACCCCCGACGCATCGGGCTTGGCCACGAGGGTGCCGCGTCGTTCCTGCGGCACGCAGGCCAGCAGCGGGTCGGCTTCGTTACCGGGTTCATCGTCAAAATAGATCCGCGTCAGCAGATGCTTGACCAGCCCACGGGCGAACACCAACACCACCAGGTGCGGGGCTTGGGTCGTGCCGCCCAGCCCCGGCACGGTGCCGGGCTTGATGGTGGTGAAACGAAAACGTCCCTCGGCATCCACCGGTACCCGACCAAAACCGTCGAAATGCGGGTCGAGGGGTTTGTCCTGGTCGTCTTCCGGGTGGGCGTACTTGCCGGCCGCGTTGGCCTGCCAGACTTCCAGCATCGCGTCGTTGACGAACTGACCATTGCCATCGACCACCTGCCCGGTGATCGCCACCCTTTGGCCGAGGGTCTGCTCGTCGGTCAGGTCTTCGCGGTTCAGCCAGGTCAGGCCGATGTGGTAGTAAGGCCCGACGGTGTGGGAAGTAGTGGCGTTGAGCGTCATCTTATTTCTCCATCGGCGTGGCATCGCGGCCGCGCAAGACGATGTCCCAGCGATAACCGAGGGCGTAGTGAGGGACGGTTTTTTCCAGGTCGAACCGGGCGATCAAGCGTTCCTTGGCACTGGTGTCCGGCACGCAGTTATAGATCGGGTCGTATTCCAGCAACGGGTCGCCGGGGAAATACATCTGCGTCACCAGGCGCGTCAGGATGCTCGGCCCGAACAGTGAGAAGTGGATATGCGCCGGGCGCCAGGCGTTGTGGTGATTGCCCCACGGGTAGGCGCCGGGCTTGATGGTCTGGAATTGATACCAACCGTCGGCGTCGGTGACGGTGCGACCGGTGCCGGTGAAGTTCGGGTCCAGCGGCGCGTCATGGTTGTCACGGTCGTGATTGTAGCGTCCGGCGGCGTTGGCCTGCCAGATCTCCACGAGAACGCCCGGCACCGGCTCGCCGTGCTCATCCAGCACGCGCCCATGAATGATGATCCGCTCGCCGAGCGGCTCGCCAGTGTGCTGGGCGGTCAGGTCGTGGTCCTTCTCCTGAATGCGATCTGCGCCCACAGTCGGGCCGGTGATTTCCGACAGCGAATGAGGCAGATACACCAAAGGTTTCGACGGCGAACGCAGGTTGGTGGACTGGTACGACGGGTGCAGGTATTCCGGCTGGGTGCCCACTTGAGGGCGGCGGTAACCAGGCTTGTCAGTCATGAAGCATTCCTCGGTTTCTTATTAGTGAAACGACCGTCACACGCGTTCGATCGCCAGCGCCAGACCTTGGCCGACCCCAACACACATGGTCGCCAGGCCTTTCTTGCCGCCGGTCTTTTCCAGATGATGCAATGCGGTCAGTACCAACCGTGCCCCGCTCATGCCCAGCGGGTGGCCCAGGGCGATGGCGCCACCGTTCGGGTTGACTTGCGGCGCATCGTCCGCCAGCCCCAAGTCCCGCAGTACCGCCAAGCCTTGGCTGGCAAAGGCTTCGTTAAGCTCGATCACGTCAAAATCGGCGACGGCCATTCCCAGGCGCTCGGTGAGCTTGCGCACCGCTGGCACCGGGCCGATGCCCATCACCCGGGGCGCCACCCCGGCACTGGCCATGCCCAGCACTTTGCCCCGAGGCGTCAGGCCATGTTTTTTAACCGCCTCTGCAGACGCCAGGATCATCGCGGCCGCGCCGTCATTCACACCCGAGGCGTTGCCGGCGGTGACGGTTTTGTCCGCGCCGTTGACCGGCTTGAGCTTGCTCAGGGTCTCCAGCGTGGTGTCAGCCCGTGGATGCTCGTCCTGCTCGACCACGGTTTCACCTTTTTTGTGGGCGATGCGCACCGGCACGATTTCCTCGGCAAAAAAAACCGGCCGCCTGGGCCGCTGCCGCCCGCTGCTGGCTGCGCACGGCGAAGGCGTCCTGGTCGGCGCGGGAGACAACATGGTCGTCGGCCACGTTATCCGCCGTCTGCGGCATCGCGTCCACGCCGTACTGGGCTTTCATCAAAGGGTTGATGAAGCGCCAGCCGATGGTGGTGTCTTCCAGTTTCATGTTGCGGGAAAACGCCGCGTCGGCCTTGCCCATCACGAACGGCGCACGGGACATCGACTCCACGCCGCCAGCAATCGCCAGTTCCATCTCGCCGCTGGCGATGGCGCGGAACGCGGTCCCGATAGCATCCATGCCCGAAGCGCAGAGGCGGTTGAGGGTCACGCCGGGAACACTTTCAGGGAGGCCCGCCAACAGCAGCGCCATGCGCGCGACGTTGCGGTTGTCCTCGCCGGCCTGGTTGGCGCAGCCGAGGAATACCTCGTCCACTGCATTCCAGTCCACGGATGGGTTGCGCTCCATCAATGCCTTGATCGGCACGGCGGCCAGATCATCGGCACGCACGGCGGCCAGGCTGCCGCCGAACCGGCCGATGGGGGTTCGAATCGCATCACAGATAAAAACGTCGCGCATCAGGCTTCTCCCGGTGTCTGCCCGTGGGCCGCCGCAGTGCGGGCCTCGAGGTCACGCAGTGCGCGCAGCTCCACCTCGGTCGGCTCGGCGGTGGTCTGCACCTGGTCGGCGAAGCGGATCGCCCACCCGGTGGCCGCGATCACTTGCTCGCGAGTCACGCCAGGGTGCAGCGAGGTGACCACGAACTCATGACTGCCGGCTTCCGGCTCCATGATGCACAGGTCGGTGATAATCCCCACCGGCCCGGCACCCGGCAAGCCAAGGCGCTTGCGCGAATCGCCACCTTCGCCGTGACCGACCGAGGTGATGAAATCCAGCTTGTCGACAAACGAACGGGCCGACTGCTTGAGGATGATCAGCACACTCTTGGCGGAACCGGCAATTTCCGGCGCGCCACCCGCGCCGGGCAGGCGGACTTTCGGCTGATGGTAGTCACCCACCACCGTGGTGTTGATGTTGCCAAAACGGTCGACCTGGGCCGCACCGAGGAAACCGACGTCGATACGCCCCCCTTGCAGCCAGTAGCGGAAAATCTCACCGGTCGGTACGACAGTGTCCGCGGTTTCCGCCAGCTCACCGTCGCCGATGGACAGCGGCAATACGCTGGGCTTGGCACCGATCGGACCGGACTCGTAGATCAGCACTACATCGGGTGACGAAGTCAGCCGTGCCAGATTGGCCGCTTTCGACGGCAAACCGATGCCCACGAAGCACACGGCATTGTTCTTCAACCGCCGCGCCGCCGCGACCGTCATCATCTCATTGGTGGAATAGGTCATGGTTTCACCTGCGAAGCGGCTGCGAGCCGGGCCTGGAACTCACTGAAATCCTGGGTGCCGCGAATGTATTCGTCGATCCAAGCGCTAAACGTATCGCGATCCCGGGCGATGGGGTCCCACGCTTGGTAGAAACGATTATCTCGCTCGGTATAACCGTGGGCGTAGGACGGATGGGCGCCGCCGGGCACATGGCACACGGCGCTCAACGCCCAGGTCGGCAGCACGCAGGCGTTCATCGGCGCATTCAGGTCATCGACGATTTCTTCCACGGTGACGATGCAGCGCTTGGCGGCCAGGGCGGCTTCTTTCTGCACGCCGAGGATGCCCCACAGCAGCACGTTTCCTTTGCGGTCGGCTTTCTGAGCGTGGATCACCGTGACGTCCGGGCGCACCGAAGGCACGGCGGCCAACACCTCACCGGTAAAGGGACAGGTCACGCTCTTGATCAGCGGGTTGACCTTCGGCAGGTCGGAACCCGCGTAGGCCCGCAGCACCGCGAACGGTAGGCCGGAGGCACCGGCAACGTAGGCATTGGCCAGGTCTGCGTGGCTGTGCTCCTCGATTTCCAGCGGATGCGGCCATTGCTTTTCCACTGCGTCACGCAACCGGTGCAACGAGCCCACGCCAGGGTTGCCGCCCCAGGAGAAAATCAGCTTGCGAGCACAACCGGCTCCGATCAACTGGTCATAGATCAGGTCGGGCGTCATGCGCACCAGCGTCAGGTCTTTCTTGCCCTGACGGATGATTTCATGACCCGCCGCTGTCGGGATCAAGTGGGTGAAGCCTTCGAGCGCGACGGTATCGCCGTCGTTGACGAACTGCTTCACCGCATCGTGCAGCGAAAGGATTTCAGCCATGGGGCAGGCTCCCGTTTTCCAGTAGACCGACATGAATAAGGCGCGAGATTAGGCGCCGGAATGACTGAAGATTAAGCTTCGGGATGAGGGCAAAACAATCCGATAATCGACAGAGCGTTCGTTTATCGAACAGATTGTTGCTTGGCTATCTATTTATCAGGACACAGCAAATTCCCTGTGGGAGCGAGCTCGCTCGCGATAGCGACGTATCAACTTGCATCAATGTTGACTGACCCACCGCCATCGCGAGCAAGCGCGCTCCCACAGGTCTTTTACAGGCTCAAACTCTATGGCTCAGGTTGCGTCCGCATGGCTGACCATGCCCTTGATCACCACTGCCACGGTCGCCAGGGCCGCCGGGATCACCAACGCGGTCAGGACCTGTTCGAAGTTCCAGCCCAGCCCCAGCAGGGTCGCGCCCATCCAGGCCCCGAGAATCGCCCCGAAGCGACCTATGCCCAGCATCCAGGAAACACCGGTGGCCCGGCCCTGGGTCGGGTAGAAGCGCGCCGCCAGGGACGGCATCGCCGATTGGGCGCCGTTGACGCACATGCCCGCCACCAGCACCAAGGTGGCAAGCAGGGTGATGTTGCCCAGACTCTGCCCTACCGCATAGGCAAACAGCCCTGCCAACAGATAGAAAATGCCGATGACCTTGTGCGGATTGAACCGATCCATCGCCCAGCCCACGCCAACGGCGCTCAATACCCCACCGAACTGGAACAGCGCGCCGATGAACGCCGCCTGCTCCATGCTCGCGCCGCTGTCACGCATCAGGGTCGGCAACCAACTGGTCAGGAGATAAACGATCACCAGGCCCATGAAATACGTGAGCCACAGCAACAAAGTGCCGGCGCTGTAAGTGCCCGAGAAAATCACCGCCAGCACGTTGCGCGCCTTCACGGTTGTCTGCTCCGGCACGCTGAAGCTGGACGCCTGGGCGATAGTCGTTGGGTCAATCGGCGCCAGGGTCTTGCGCACTTTGTCGGTGCCACGGTTACGCACAACCAGGTAACGCGCGGACTCCGGCAACCAGAACACCAGCACGACCGCGAGTATCAGCGGCAGAACGCCGCCAATCAGCAGGAGGCTGTGCCAGCCAAATGCCGGGATCAACTTGGCCGAGATGAACCCGCCGCCGGCCATGCCGAGGTTGAAGCCACAGAACATGCTGGTCACCAGCAGGGATTTCTTGCGCTCCGGGGTGTATTCCGACAGCAGAGTGGTGGCGTTCGGCATGCCGGCGCCCAATCCCAGGCCGGTCAGGAAGCGCAGCACCAGCAATTGATCGACATTGGTACAGAACGCCGAGGCCAGGCTGAACGCGCCAAACAACACGACCGCGCCGACCAATACGAGTTTTCGTCCAAAGCGATCGGCCAACGGGCCGGAGCCCAGGGCGCCGAAGACCATGCCGATCAGCGCGGCACTCATGACCGGGCCAAGGCTGGCCCGGTCGATGCCCCAATCCTGGGACAACGCCGGCGCGATGAAACCCATGGCCGCGGTATCGAGGCCATCAAGGAAGACGATCAGGAAACAGAGAATGACCACGCGCCACTGATAGCGTGAGATCGGTTGAGCGTTGATGAAGGACTGCACATCGAGGCAGGTGCCTACGGAAGTCTGGGGCTGATTCATTTTATTTTTATTCCACGCAAGAGACGCCAGATGACGCTGCGCGACATTAATGAGGCCGGGCAAATACCGTCAATTCATCGCAGCCGAGTGTGTGCGTTTATCGAACAGCTTAAGAAAACAACTGTGCGCTCAAGTCGCGGCTGGCCCCCAGCAGACCTGGCAGGAAACGTTGCTCCAACTCATTGCGGCTGACCCGCCCGGCATGCGTGCTGACATTCAGGGCCGCGACTACTTGACCCGACGCGTCATAGACCGGCACGGCAATCGAGCGCAACCCCTGCTCCAGCTCCTGATCGACGATGCACCACCCTTGCTGCCGGACCTGATGCAAGCATTCAAGCAGGGCCTCGGGCGTATGCAGGGTCCTGCTGGTCTTGGCCTGAAGGTCGGCATGGTCGAGGTAATCTCGCAGCGAAGCGTCGTCCAGGGCCGCCAGCAGGATCCTGCCCATGGACGTGCAATACGCCGGCAGGCGGCCGCCGACGGACAGGTCCACGGAAATCAGCCGCTGGGTGGTCGCCGACCGGGCGATGTAGAGGATATCGTCGCCTTCGAGCGTGGCCATGTTGCAGGCCTCGTGCAGCTGTTCGCTCATGCGGTCCAGATAAGGCTGGGCGGACACGGCCAGCGGCGTCGATGACAAATAGGCGTGGCCCAGCGTCAGTACTTTGGGCAGCAATGAATAGGTACGCCCATCGGTGGTCGCATAGCCAAGCTTGATCAAGGTATACAGGCAACGGCGGACGGCGGCGCGGGGGATTTCCGTGCGATGGCTGATCTGCGCGATGGTCAGGTGCCGCTTGCGCTCCTGGAAAGCCTGGACCACGGCAAGGCCCCGGGCCAGCGAGGTCATGAAATCCGGGTCACCCGTCATGGCCTGGATCCGCTTGGCCGGCGAGGCGACGATCGGTGGCGCGACTGACGTAAAGGCGTTGCGCAATTGGTCGTTCATGTCAGGTCCTCGGAAATTGACGACTATTACAAGCGGCTGCCCGGCCGACAGACAAGCACCTGGCGATCAAGACCGTTCGATTATCGAACTGGCGACCGATAATCGCAATCCATGCATCAGCTCTTCATCTAGCCATGCTCCTAAATATCGCCCACTCGGGTATGGAAATAACAAAGATGGGCCGTGACGGGTTGCAACGAACGAGGCTCAATATGGAACTTGTGGTACGTGTTGAAACTCTGTTGACACAACTTGCACATACAAACATTGGTTCACACAAGGCAACCGAACGTTTTAACTTTAGCGATAGTGTTATTCAGATGGACCGCTATAATGCGCTCAGTGACGGCGCGGCCAATCGGCCAGTCCCCGTCCGCGGGCACGACAGTTCTAACTGTCATGTCGGCAACCGGTGCGTGAAGCATCGATGACCGCTTCCTCTGTGTCGGCAATAACCCGAAGCCCTGATGCTACGTCAGCTGTCAGCTCTGGTGCCGTGGCCGTCTGCATGACTGCATGCAGTGCGTATCACCAGATTAATTTTCAATTCATTAGGTAATACTGTGACGAAAGAAGAACTGCGCGCGGAACTTGAGCGCCAGGAACAACGTTACAAGGAAGTCTACGGCGGGGAAATCACCACCTACGCCGCGCAACCCGAACCGGAACGCAAACCTTGGCGCAAACGCGCCACCGTCCAGGACCAGGCTTTCAGCCAGGAACTTCAAAAGATGGAAAAAGAGCTCAAGTCCGAAGAAGGATGACGTCGCGCACTTGATGTTGTTACGGGCCGTGTCCGGTCGCCACCCAGGCCGGACACGGCAGCGGACGCCCGCCAAAAGTGGGCCGCTTCAACTCACCAGCCATCGGTCGGGTAACCGTAACGACTGCTCGTCCTTCAGATTTTTTCTTCCGACGATCCCGGCGCGAGGCGAACACGCCAACAGAGCTTTCATCCTTGTAAACAAAGGCTTGCAGCCTCCTGGCGCCCCTCGAAAAAGACAGCCTGCACCCCGGTCGCTTAGCAGAAGATTGTTACCGATGAGCAGGCAATGCATCGATTTGCGAGGTTTTCTGGCATAATCGCGCCCCCTTATGACCGGGTCAGAAAACCTTCATGATCGATTTATTCAGCGGACTGGATGCTTGGGTGCTCGTGAGCCTCTTGCTCGCCCTGGCTTTTGTCCTCGCCTTCGAGTTCATCAACGGCTTTCATGACACCGCTAACGCGGTTGCCACTGTTATCTACACCAAAGCCATGCCGCCTCATCTGGCGGTGTTCTTTTCCGGCGTGTTCAATTTCCTCGGCGTGTTGCTGGGCGGTGTGGGGGTGGCGTATGCCATCGTGCACTTGCTGCCCGTGGAACTGTTGATCAACGTGAACACCGGCCACGGGTTGGCCATGGTGTTCTCACTGCTCGCGGCGGCCATCACCTGGAACCTGGGCACGTGGTACTTCGGTATCCCGGCTTCCAGCTCCCACACCCTGATCGGCTCGATCCTTGGCGTCGGCCTGGCCAACGCATTGATCAATGACATTGCGCTGCGCGATGGCGTGAATTGGCAGAAGGCAATCGACATCGGTGCTTCCCTGGTGTTCTCGCCCATGGCCGGCTTCCTGATCGCCGCCCTGGTGTTGATCGGCCTGAAATGGTGGCGTCCGTTGTCGAAGATGCACAAGACGCCGGAACAGCGCCGCAAGATCGACGACAAGAAACACCCGCCATTCTGGAACCGCCTGGTGCTGGTGATTTCGGCCATGGCCGTCAGCTTCGTCCACGGTTCCAACGACGGCCAGAAAGGCATCGGCCTGATCATGCTGGTGCTGATCGGGATCGTCCCCGCGCAGTTCGTACTCGACCTGAACAGCACGACCTACCAGATCGAGCGTACCCGCGACGCGACCCTGCACTTGAGCCAGTTCTACAAGCGCAACAGTGAATCCCTCGGCGAATTCCTGGCCTTGGGCAAGAGTGTCGAAGGCGATCTGCCGGAGAAATTCCGTTGCAACCCGCAACAGACCGAACCGACCATCAACGCGCTGCTCGATACGCTCAAAGGCGTGGCGGACTACCACTCGCTGCCTTCGGAAAGCCGTATCGAAGTGCGTCGCTACCTGCTCTGCCTGGACGACACGGCGAAAAAGGTCGGCAAGCTGCCGGGTTTGGCGGCTCGTGAGAAAGACGACCTGAACAAGCTGCGCAAGGACCTGACCGCGACCACCGAATACGCGCCGTTCTGGGTGATCCTGGCGGTTGCCCTGGCGCTGGGCCTGGGCACCATGGTCGGCTGGAAGCGCGTGGTACTGACCATCGGCGAGAAGATCGGCAAGCAAGGCATGACCTACGCCCAAGGCATGTCGGCCCAGATCACCACCGCTTGCATGATTGGCGCGGCGAACGTCTTCAGCCTGCCGGTTTCCACCACCCATGTACTGTCTTCCGGCGTGGCGGGCACCATGGTCGCCAACAAGAGCGGCCTGCAAGGCGGTACGGTGAAGACCATCCTGCTGGCCTGGGTGCTGACCTTGCCGGCAACGGTGGCCCTGTCGGCGGCGCTGTTCTGGCTGGCGTCCAAGGCCATCAGCGGCTGAGTCTCTGGCAGTTATGAAAAAAGGTGCGTTCCTTGCGGTTCGCACCTTTTTTCATGCCCAGCCACCTGTGGGAGCGAGCTTGCTCGCGATGGCGGTGGGTTAGCCAACACAGGTATCTACAGGCATACCGCTATCGCGAGCAAGCACGCTCCCAAAATAGTTTTTATGGGAAACCGGAACATTTGCCAAAAAAAAGGGCGACCGAAGTCGCCCAAAATGCCTTGCGTGCTCGCTGTCGCTGAAAAGGCCTACGGCTTCTTGCGCTTGTGCGCATCTTTCCAGATGAATAATCCAAAACCTGCGAAAAACACGAACATGAGGCCGACCGTCAACACACCGGCAAACACCACATTATCGATAAACATGACTGGCCTCCTGGTCTTGCCCCTGTTTCGTTGGAGCCAAGTTAACCAATCGGGCCCGGATGAAAATTGACCGGAATCAATACCGCTCGCGACGGAGCGAAATGAAGAGGGAATAATTGATTTGGATCAATGAATCGAGGGGAGCTCAGCGCTTTTTCGGTTTGTTTTTCGGTTTTTTCTTTGGCTTGCCCAGCGGCATGGCCTGCTCGAAAGCCTGGCGAACTTCATTGAGGCGTTTTTCGTTGAGGTCGTGAACGCGCTTGGCGCGCTCAGCGCCCAGGTCAATCAGCTTGTCTTCTTGGCTCATGGTGTGTCGGCATCATACGGTGAGTTCGGATGCGCCCATGATGCGGGCTGCTTCCTGCGTTGACCAGCCCGGCCGTCTCGGCGGGCTTGGATCAGATCTGGATATCGACCCACAGGCCTTGGCGCGACTCCCCTTCCACCAGCGGTACGACCGGTACGGTGTTGTCGGCGTTCAGCTCGGTGCCCGGCACCGCCAAATGTTCGTCGGGGTCTTCATCGGCTTCACGGCGACGCCTTTCACGCTCCTGCTGGCGGCGCTGTTCCTCGCGCAGCAACAACGCGGTTTCTTCAGGATCGCGCTTTTGCAGGTCGATGGTGCTTTCGCTGGAGCTTTCCTGAACAGGGACCACGGGCGGAATATCCGGTCGCGGCCGGATAGGATCCTGCTGCGCGGTAACGGGTACGGCGCTCAAGGGAAGCATGGGTGGCAACATAAAGGTCTCCTGTCTTCAGGTTGTCGGCTGTGGCGGGGACAGCTTGAACCGCTGGTCCGAAACTTGTGACCTGGTTGGCATTGCGCCCTGCCAGCCCACAAGCTTGTTTGATCGCGCAACCCGTTTAAGTTCCCTTGGCCAGGTTGACGGGGAACGCCCACGCGAGGCCTGGCAGATGTGCGTAAATCCTTTGGTCTGGCGGCTCATTCCGTTAAGATAGCCGGCTTTTTCACGGCGGGAGTCAGGCAGCATGGCGCAGCAGTATCAACCGGGGCAACGCTGGATCAGTGACAGCGAAGCCGAGCTGGGTTTAGGCACCGTTCTGGCACAGGACGGCCGCTTGTTGACCGTGCTCTATCCGGCCACTGGCGACACTCGCCAGTACGCGCTACGGAATGCGCCCTTGACCCGCGTACGGTTTTCGCCGGGCGACGTGATCACTCACTTCGAAGGCTGGAAAATGACCGTGCGCGAAGTCGACGACGTCGATGGACTGTTGGTCTACCACGGCCTTGACGGCCAGAACGAAGTCGTCACGCTGCCCGAAACCCAGCTGTCGAACTTCATCCAGTTCCGCTTGGCCAGCGACCGCCTGTTCGCCGGCCAGATCGACCCACTGGCCTGGTTTTCCCTGCGCTACCACACGCTGGAACATACCAGCCGCCAATTGCAGTCCCCGCTTTGGGGCCTGGGTGGCGTCCGCGCCCAACCGATCGCCCACCAACTGCACATCGCCCGCGAAGTGGCTGACCGCATTGCGCCACGGGTACTGCTGGCAGACGAAGTGGGCCTGGGCAAGACCATCGAAGCCGGCCTCATCATCCACCGCCAACTGCTTTCCGGGCGCGCCAGCCGCATCCTGATCCTGGTCCCGGAAAACCTCCAGCACCAATGGCTGGTGGAAATGCGCCGGCGCTTCAACCTGCAGGTGGCGCTGTTCGACGAAGAACGCTTCATTGAAAGCGATGCCAGCAACCCCTTCGAAGACACCCAACTGGCGCTGGTGGCGCTGGAATGGCTGGTAGACGACGAGAAGGCCCAGGACGCGCTGTTTGCCGCCGGATGGGACCTGATGGTTGTCGACGAAGCCCATCACCTGGTGTGGCACGAAGACCATGTCAGCCCTCAATACGCACTGGTGGAGCAACTTGCCGAAACCATTCCCGGCGTACTGCTGCTGACCGCGACACCTGAGCAACTGGGACAGGACAGCCACTTCGCCCGTCTGCGCCTGCTGGACCCGAACCGTTTCCATGACCTGCAGGCCTTCCGTGCCGAAAGCGAGAACTATCGCCCGGTCGCCGAAGCCGTCCAGGAGTTGTTGGACAAAGGGCGCCTGTCGCCCGAAGCCCACCAGACCATCCACGGTTTCCTGGGTAACGAGGGCGAAGCGCTGCTGACGGCTGTCAACGATGGCGACATCGAAGCCAGCGCCCGCCTGGTTCGTGAATTGCTCGACCGACATGGCACTGGCCGCGTGCTGTTCCGCAATACCCGCGCCGCCGTGCAAGGCTTCCCGGAGCGCAAGCTGCACGCTTATCCTTTGCCATGCCCGGACGAATACCTGGAACTGCCGCTGGGCGATCATGCCGAGCTGTACCCGGAAGTCAGCTTCCAGGCCCAGCCGGACGCCAGCGAAGAAGAGCGCTGGTGGAAATTCGACCCGCGCGTCGAATGGCTGATCGACCAGTTGAAAATGCTCAAGCGCACCAAGGTCCTGGTGATCTGCGCCCACGCGGAAACCGCCATGGACCTGGAAGACGCCCTGCGCGTGCGCTCTGGCATCCCTGCCACGGTGTTCCACGAAGGCATGAACATTCTGGAGCGCGACCGCGCGGCCGCTTACTTCGCTGATGAAGAGTTTGGCGCCCAGGTGCTGATCTGCTCGGAAATCGGCAGCGAAGGTCGTAACTTCCAGTTTGCCCATCACCTGGTGCTGTTCGACCTGCCATCGCACCCGGACCTGCTGGAACAACGGATCGGCCGCCTGGACCGGATCGGCCAGAAACACACCATCGAGCTGCACGTGCCCTACCTGGAAACCAGCCCGCAGGCCCGGCTGTTCCAGTGGTATCACGAAGCCCTGAACGCGTTTCTCAACACCTGCCCGACCGGCAACGCCTTGCAGCATCAATTCGGCCCGCGCCTGCTGCCATTGCTCGAAGAAGCCGACGATGGCGACTGGCAAGCGCTGATCGACGAGGCCCGCGTGGAGCGCGAGCGCCTGGAAGCCGAGCTGCATACCGGCCGCGATCGCCTGCTGGAGCTCAATTCCGGCGGCGCGGGTGAAGGTGATGCGCTGGTGGAGGCCATTCTCGAACAGGATGACCAGTTTGCCCTGCCGATCTACATGGAGACCTTGTTCGACGCCTTCGGTATCGACAGCGAGGACCATTCAGACAACGCGCTGATCCTCAAGCCGAGCGAGAAAATGCTCGACGCCAGTTTCCCCTTGGGCGACGACGAAGGCGTGACCATCACCTACGACCGCAACCAGGCGCTGTCTCGCGAGGACATGCAATTCATCACCTGGGAGCACCCGATGGTGCAAGGCGGCATGGACCTGGTGCTGTCGGGCTCCATGGGCAACACGGCCGTGGCGCTGATCAAGAACAAGGCACTCAAACCCGGCACCGTGCTGCTGGAACTGCTCTATGTCAGCGAAGTGGTCGCCCCGCGTTCGCTGCAGCTGGGCCGCTACCTGCCACCAGCGGCCCTGCGCTGCCTGCTGGACGCCAACGGCAACGACCTGGCGGCCCGGGTCTCTTTCGAAACCCTGAACGACCAGCTCGAAAGCGTGCCACGCGCCAGCGCCAACAAATTCATCCAGGCCCAGCGCGACCAACTCGCGCCGCGGATCAATGCCGGCGAACAGAAAATCATCCCACGCCATGCCGAGCGCGTGGCCGAGGCCCAACGTCGCCTGGCGGCTGATACCGAAGAAGAGCTGGCACGCTTGACCGCGTTGCAAGCGGTCAACCCAACCGTGCGGGACAGCGAGCTGGAGGCTTTGCGCCAGCAGCGTGAGCAAGGGTTGGCGATGTTGGAGAAGGCTGCGTTGCGGTTGGAGGCAATTCGGGTGTTGGTGGCGGGGTAATTTCGGCTGGGCTTTCGTTTCCGTGTGGGGGCGAGCACGCTCGCTCCCACAGGGTTCGTTACTGAGATCGGTTGCTCAGTTGCTGTTGCAGGTACTGGATCTGCGATTGCAAGGTATTGATGTTGCGGGTGACCTGGCCGCGGAAGGCATCGAACTCGGCGGTGTTGCCGGAACGGTTTTCCTGTTGGCTCTTGAGCACGACCATGTCCTGCTCCAAACGCTCGATGGCCGAGTTGGAAGTGGCTCGTTTCAAAGCCGTGATGTCCGCACCGATGCTTTTGAGCTGGGCATCCAGGGCACCACCCTCGCCTTGGTTCTTCAAGGCCGACACTTCCGCCGCCAACGCCTTGACCTGAGCCTGGAGTTCCTTGTTGGCCGCTTGCAGCTGGGTGTTGGTGTTTTCCTGCTGCGAAGCCTGGGTGATCATCTTGGCCAGTTGCGTGTCCAGGTCGGCGGACGGGCCGAAGGCGCCTTGCAGCGCTTTATATTGTTCCTGCAGCTTGCCGTCGAATTGGCGGCCCTGCTCTTGCATCTTGTTTTCCAACTGTCTGATCTGCAGTTTCAAGGCTTCACTGTCGCTCATGACATTGGACTGTCCGGCGACCACCTTGCCGGAAATGTCCTGCAAGCGCCCGGCCGCATCCTCACTGATGCGGGCGAAGCTTTCCTGGGTGGCCACCAATTGCTGTTCCATCAGGGAAATCTGCTGGAAACTCCACCACGCCAGGAAGGCCAGCGCGCACAGCAAGGCTCCGACCAAGGCCCACAGCGGCCCGGTGCTCGGTGCCTTGACCTTCGCCGCCGCAACGGACGCCGGACGCGCCTGCACGTGGGGCGGGCGATTGCTCAGGAAGTCATCGTCATCGGGGATGTCCGCCCGCATCCGCAGGCTCGGTACATCGTCGAAGTCGTCGTTGGCATCGTTACGCGTGGGCATGGGTTCAACCTTTGGGAAATCGGTGGTGACTCGATGCGGCGAGTATAACCCCCTCGCCCGCCGCACCCATTGACCCCGAACCGGGCACTCGGTTCATGACGGGGCGATCAGCGGCCATGCTGGACGCGCCACCAGGCGCAGAATTCATCGAGGGCGGCCCAGAGGCTGACCTTCGGATCATAATCCAGACAGTGCCGTGCCCGGTCGATATCCAGGGTGAAATTCCTGCTCATCACCTGCATGCCCAGGCGTGACAGCGTCGGTTCAGGCCGTCCGGGCCAGATTGCGCAAAGACCTTCGTTCATGGCCGCAACGCTGTAGGCCAGTCCATAGGAGCGGTAACGCCTGACCTGCGGGACTTCCATCTGCCGCATCACATAATTGACCACATCCCACAGTGGGACAGGCGCGCCATTGCTGATGTTATAAGCCTTGCCCAAGGCCGAATCGGTGGCCAGCAGGCTGCTGAGCAGCGCTTCGTTGAGGTTCTGTACGCTGGTGAAATCCACTTTGTTCAAGCCGTTGCCAACAATCGCCAGGCGTCCCTTGCGCTGCATTTTAAGCAGCCGCGGGAAAATGCTCATGTCGCCGGCACCGGTGACGAATCGCGGGCGCAGGGCCAGCACTTCCAAACCGAACTCCTGAGCACCGAAGACTTTCTGTTCGGCCAGGTATTTGGTGGCAGCGTAGGGATGCTTGAAACGTTTGGGCACCTGTTCTTCGGTCAATCCCAAGTGGTCACGACCATCGAAGTAGATCGAGGGCGAAGAAAGGTGAACCAGTCGCCGGACCTTTTGCTTCAGACAAGCCTCGACGATGTTCTCGGTGAGCTGGACATTGCCTTGGTGAAAGTCCTGGTAGCGTCCCCATAACCCCACCGAGCCGGCGCAATGCACCACGGCGTCGACATCGCGACACAGGTCCCGGGCCAACATCGGGTCGCCCAGATCGCCCTCGATGAACTCGGCGCCGCGCGTCACCAGGTGCTGGACGTTTTCAGGCCGGCGGCCATTGACCCGAACATCCAGGCCTTGCTCCAGGGCGAAACGCGCAAAGCGTCCGCCAATGAAGCCGCTTGCGCCGGTGACCAGAATTTTCATGAAATGCTCCTAAATCAGTTTCGTGCCACAAGCCAGCTGCATCAGTTCACCCCATGCAGCGTGCTGCCTGCCGCTGCGACCAGCTGCTCGGTCAACAAACCGAGCAGCTGCCCACCATTGCGCCAATGATGCCAGTACAGCGGCACGTCAATCGGCTTATCTGCGAGTAATTCCACCAGTTCGCCTCTTTCCAGTGCATCGCGAACTTGCAGCTCGGGCACTAGCCCCCAGCCAAGCCCCGCCTCGATAAGGCGAAGGAAACCTTCGGATGATGGACATAAATGGTGTTCGAATCCGCCTTCGACGCCGAGGGAAGCCAGATACCGGTGTTGCAGGAAATCATCCGGCCCGAACACCAGGGCAGGTGTGCGAGCCAGCAGATCGGCGCGCACCCCGCCGGGGAAATGCCGGGCAATGAAGGCGGGACTGGCGAGCGCCCGGTAGCGCATGGCCCCCAGCAACACGCTGCGGGCGCCGGCCACCGGGCGTTCACTGGCGCAAAGACAAGCGGCGACCTCTCCGGCGCGCATGCGCTTGAGGCCTACGGTCTGGTCCTCCACCACTAAATCGAGCAACACATGCTGCTCGGCACAGAATGTCCCCACCGCGCTGGCCCACCATGTGGCCAGGCTGTCGGCGTTCAGCGCAATGCGCAGGCGCTCCGGCAGGCCCTCTTCGTCCAGCGCCGGTACCAGGCTTTGCAGGTCGCGCTCCAGCAAACGCACCTGTTGTACATGGTTGAGCAGGCGACGGCCGATTTCCGTGGGCGTCGGAGGCGTGGCGCGCACCAGCACGGGCTGGCCGACCCGCGCTTCGAGTAGCTTTATCCGCTGGGAGATGGCCGATTGCGACAATCCCAGCACCTGCGCGGCTCGCTCGAAGCCAGCTTGCTCGACAACGCTCGCCAGGGCGGAAAGCAGTTTGTAATCGAACATCAGTTTTCCTTATGGCCGATCAGCATGATTTGTTTTTCTTATACCCCCGCACCCCGGAGAATGGCCAGCAATTTGCGAACTCCTGGAGTGACAACGTTATGTGGCAAAGCTATGTAAACGGGCTGCTGGTGGCCCTTGGGTTGATCATGGCGATCGGCGCGCAGAACGCGTTCGTGCTGGCCCAGAGCCTGCGCCGCGAGCATCACCTGCCGGTGGCTGCGCTGTGCATCGCCTGTGATGCGCTGTTGGTCGCCGCCGGGGTGTTCGGCCTGGCAACGCTGCTGGCCCAGAGCCCATTGTTGCTTTCGATCGCTCGCTGGGGCGGCGCTGCGTTCTTGCTTTGGTACGGCAGCCAGGCGCTGCGTCGGGCCTGTTCGAGGCAAAGTCTGGAGCGGGATGAAAAGCAGGTCGCGCGGTCTCTGCGAACCGTGCTGCTGAGCGCGCTGGCGGTCACGCTGCTCAACCCTCACGTCTACCTCGACACCGTGTTGCTGATCGGCTCTCTCGGTGCCCAGCAGAGCGTGCCTGGCGCCTACGTCGTGGGCGCGGCCAGTGCTTCGCTGCTGTGGTTTTCCACGTTGGCCCTGGGTGCCGCGTGGCTCGCTCCCTGGCTGGCCCGCCCTGCGACCTGGCGCGTCCTGGACCTGCTGGTGGCCGTGATGATGTTCACGGTAGCAGCGCAACTGATCGTGTCGGGCTGATATTCCAAACCGCTCTGGAACCTCTATTCCACACAGTTGTTGCGTGGTTATGCCGCACCCCCGGTGCTATGATCCGACTCCTGCGCCGCAAAGAGTACAAACTCCCCGGCGCTAGTCTGGCCGCCCGTGATCGGCCTTGCGCTCACCGCAACTGACCTGATTAGGAGAATCACCATGGCTTTCGAATTGCCGCCGCTGCCGTACCCACACGACGCACTGGCGCCACACATCTCCAAAGAAACGCTGGAATACCACCACGACAAGCACCACAACACCTATGTCGTGAACCTGAACAACCTGGTGCCTGGCACCGAGTTCGAAGGCAAGACCCTGGAAGAAATCGTCAAGACTTCCTCGGGCGGTATCTTCAACAACGCCGCTCAGGTCTGGAACCACACCTTCTACTGGAACTGCCTGACGCCTAACGGCGGCGGCCAACCTACCGGCGCGCTGGCTGAAGCCATCAATGCTGCCTTCGGTTCGTTCGACAAGTTCAAGGAAGAATTCAGCAAGACGTCCATCGGCACCTTCGGTTCCGGTTGGGGCTGGCTGGTGAAAAAGGCTGACGGTTCCCTGGCCCTGGCCAGCACCATCGGCGCCGGCAACCCGCTGACCAGCGGCGACACCCCGCTGCTGACCTGCGACGTCTGGGAGCACGCCTACTACATCGACTACCGTAACGTGCGTCCAAAATACGTCGAGGCGTTCTGGAACCTGGTGAACTGGGAGTTCGTGGCTCAGCAGTTCGAAGGCAAGACCTTTACTGCCTAAGCTGTGATGTCTTGAAAAACGGCGCTTTTCCGACGGGAAAGCGCCGTTTTTTTTAGACTTGGATTGCTCTGCGCGAGCGAGCTTGCCCCTCGGCAAGCTTCGCGGTGATCAAGCAATATCGCCCCAGGTAAATGACCTCGCGTCCGAAAAACCAATAAAAATCCCGCCTAGCCTCAAGTTGCAGGCCCTTCCAACCGAAACAATGGTCGTAGAGTCATCACTCTGCAAACACCGTATAACGGCCAGGTTTCAGGCGAAATCCCTTGTGTTTGATTGTCCCTTTGACTGACATCACAGGATTGCCAATACTCATGGCATCTTGACGCTACCCGCACGGAACAAGGAATCCCTCTTTGAAGCTGGAACTCAAAAACAGCTTGTCTGTGAAGTTGCTCCGGGTCGTGCTCCTCTCGGCGTTGATCGTTGGCATGGTTTTAAGCTGCGCCCAGATCGTATTCGACGCCTACAAAACCAACCGGGCCGTCGCCGACGACGCCCAGCGCATCCTCGATATGTTCCGCGATCCGTCCACCCAGGCGGTCTATAGCCTGGACCGCGAGATGGGCATGCAGGTGATCGAAGGCCTGTTCCAGGATGAAGCCGTGCGCATGGCGTCCATCGGGCATCCGCGCGAAACCATGCTGGCCGAAAAAACCCGGCCTCTGCAGAAGTATGAAAGCCGCTGGCTGACCGACCTGATACTGGGCCAGGAGCGGACCTTCACCACGCAACTGGTGGGCCGCGGCCCCTACAGTGAATATTATGGCGACCTGAGCATCACGCTCGACACCGCCACCTATGGCCAGGGCTTTATCGTCAGTTCGGTCATCATCTTCATTTCCGGAATGCTGCGGGCTCTGGCCATGGGCCTGGTGCTGTATCTGGTCTACCACTGGCTGTTGACCAAGCCGCTGTCGCGAATCATCCAGCACCTGACCGAAATTAACCCGGACCGCCCCAGTGCCCACAAGATCCCGCAGCTAAGGGGTCACGAGCACAACGAACTGGGCCTGTGGATCAACACCGCCAATCAATTGCTGGCCTCCATCGAGCGCAACACCCACCTGCGCCACGAGGCTGAAAACAGCCTGCTGCGCATGGCCCAGTACGATTTCCTGACCGGCCTGCCCAATCGCCAGCAACTGCAACAGCAACTGGACAAGATCCTCGTGGATGCCGGACGTCTGCAACGTCGCGTCGCGGTGCTGTGCGTGGGGCTGGATGATTTCAAGAGCATCAACGAACAGTTCAGCTACCAGACCGGTGACCAGCTGCTGCTTGCCCTGGCCGATCGGCTGCGCGCCCACAGCGGACGCCTCGGCGCATTGGCGCGACTGGGCGGCGACCAGTTTGCGCTGGTCCAGGCCGATATCGAGCAACCCTATGAAGCCGCCGAACTGGCCCAGAGCATTCTTGACGACCTGGAAGCGCCGTTCGCGCTGGACGACCAGGAGATCCGCCTGAGGGCGACCATTGGCATCACCTTGTTTCCTGAAGACGGCGACAGCACCGAAAAGCTGCTGCAAAAAGCCGAGCAGACCATGACCCTGGCCAAGACCCGCTCGCGCAATCGTTATCAGTTCTACATTGCCAGCGTCGACAGCGAGATGCGCCGCCGTCGCGAATTGGAAAAGGACCTGCGCGAAGCCCTGTCGCGGGAGCAGTTCACCCTGGTGTACCAGCCGCAGATCAGCTATCGCGACCTGCGCGTGGTGGGCACCGAAGCGCTGATTCGCTGGAACCATCCCGAACACGGTTTCGTGCCGCCAGACCTGTTCATTCCTCTGGCCGAGCAGAACGGCACGATCATCGCGATCGGCGAATGGGTCCTGGACCAGGCTTGCAAGCAGCTGCGGGACTGGCATGACCAGGGCTTCGTCGACCTGCGCATGGCGGTCAACCTGTCCACCGTGCAGCTGCACCACGCCGAGCTGCCCAGGGTGGTGAACAACTTCCTGCAGATGTACCGCCTGCCGCCGCGCAGCCTGGAGCTGGAAGTCACCGAGACCGGCCTGATGGAGGACATCACCACCGCTGCCCAGCATTTGCTGAGCCTGCGCCGTTCCGGCGCGCTGATCGCCATTGACGATTTCGGCACTGGCTACTCATCGCTGAGTTATCTCAAGAGCCTGCCGCTGGACAAGATCAAGATCGACAAGAGCTTCGTCCAGGACCTGCTCGATGACGAAGACGATGCAACAATCGTTCGCGCCATCATCCAACTGGGCAAGAGCCTGGGTATGCAGGTCATTGCCGAAGGTGTCGAGACTATCGAGCAGGAGGCGTACATCATTTCCGAGGGCTGCCATGAAGGCCAGGGTTACTACTACAGCAAACCCCTGCCCGCGCGGGAGTTGGGCCTTTACCTGAAGCAGGCGGAGCGCATCAAGGCTTCCATCGTCTGATCCTCGCCGGCCCCGTCATCGGAAATTTCTTACGGACGTCGTCGAAAGACAGCGATCCGCTCGAGTGAATAAGAAATATTTACAGGCACAACCCTTTACACATAATGCAAATCTTTCGCATTATGTCGCAGTTTTGCGCGCCCTCGCGCCTGTCCCATTCATCACCGAAGCAGGATGTTCGCCATGATTCGTATGCCTCTGGCTACCGCCAGTCTGTTGGCCATTGCTATTTCCCTCGCCGGTTGCGGCGAAGGCAAAGACAAGGCCGCCGCGCCGCAAGCGCCAACGCCGGCCGCCAGCACCGCTGCACCGGCTGCCCCCGCTGCCGCTGGCAAGATCGATGAAGCCGCCGCCAAGGCTGTTGTCGCGCACTACGCCGACATCGTCTACGCCGTCTACAGCGATGCCGAATCCACCGCGAAAAACCTGCAGACCGCCGTCGATGCCTTCCTGGCCAAGCCGAACGCCGACACCCTGAAAGCCGCCAAGGCTGCCTGGGTCGCCGCACGCGTGCCATACCTGCAGAGCGAAGTGTTCCGCTTCGGCAACACCATCATCGACGACTGGGAAGGTCAGTTGAACGCATGGCCCCTGGACGAGGGCTTGATCGACTACGTCGACAAATCCTACGAGCATGCCTTGGGTAACCCGGGCGCCACCGCCAATATCATTGGCAACACCGAGGTCCAGGTCGGCGAAGACAAGGTCGACGTCAAGGACATCACCCCGGAAAAACTCGCCAGCCTGAACGAGCTGGGCGGTTCCGAGGCCAACGTCGCCACCGGCTACCACGCCATCGAATTCCTGCTGTGGGGCCAGGACCTCAACGGCACCGGCCCTGGCGCTGGCAATCGCCCGGCCTCGGATTACCTGGAAGGCGCCGGCGCCACGGGCGGCCACAACGATCGTCGTCGCGCCTACCTGAAGTCCGTCACCCAGCTGCTGGTCAACGACCTGCAGGAAATGGTCGGCAACTGGAAGCCGAACGTAGCCGACAACTATCGCGCCACCCTGGAAGCCGAGCCTGCCGAAACCGGCCTGCGCAAGATGCTGTTCGGCATGGGCAGCCTGTCCCTGGGTGAACTGGCGGGCGAGCGCATGAAAGTCTCCCTGGAAGCCAACTCCCCGGAAGACGAACAGGATTGCTTCAGCGACAACACCCACAACTCGCATTTCTACGATGCCAAGGGCGTGCGTAACGTTTACTTGGGTGAATACACACGCGTAGACGGCACCAAGATGACCGGTGCCAGCCTGTCGTCCCTGGTGGCGAAGGCCGACCCGGCCGCCGACACCGCGCTCAAGGCCGACCTGGCCGATACCGAAGCGAAGATCCAGGTCATGGTGGATCACGCCAACAAGGGTGAGCACTACGACCAACTGATCGCCGCTGGCAACACCGCGGGCAACCAGGTCGTGCGCGACGCCATTGCCGCCCTGGTCAAGCAGACCGGTTCGATCGAACAGGCCGCAGGCAAGCTGGGCATCAGCGACCTGAACCCGGACAGCGCTGATCACGAGTTCTGATCAACGCCGGTTCGGTCACCGATAAACCCGTGGGAGCGAGCTTGCTCGCGATGGGGTCTACCAGCCAACCATGATGTTGGCTGGGCCACCCCCATCGCGAGCAAGCTCGCTCCCACGTTGGTTTCTGGATACATGAATTCCATGCGTGCGATAACCTCCCTTGTGGGAGCGAGCCTGCTCGCGAAGGCGGTGGGTCAAGCGCAGTGATGCAGGATTTGCCGACGCAGCAGCTCCTTCATATAGCCGACACATCGCAGGGGGCCGCTTCGCGCCCCAGCGGGAGCAAGCTCCCTCGCCACGGGCCTGCTCGTGCCATCAGTGCAAGCCGGCAAGCCTGGCTTCGATAAACCGCCGCTCCGGCAACTGCTGCGTCAACGCCAGCGCACGACGGTACGCCGCCCTCGCCTCCTCCACCCGTCCCAACTGCCGACAAAACTCCGCCCGCGCCGAATGGGCCAGGTGATAGTCGGTCAATTCACCCCTACCCAGTATTCCATCGATCAGGCTCAGCCCAGCCTGCGGCCCGTCGCGCTTGGCCAAGGCGGCCGCGCGGTTGAGTTCGATGACCGGCGATGGCACGGCACGCAGCAGCACATCGTAGAGGCCGACGATCTGCGGCCAGTCGGTTTGCTGCGCTGTCGGCGCTTCGGCGTGCACCGCAGCGATCGCCGCTTGCAGGCAATACGGTCCGAACCGCCGGGTATTGAGCGCCGCCTCGATCATGGCGCAGCCTTCGGCAATCATTGCCTGGTCCCACAGCGATCGGTCCTGTTCATCCAGCAAGACCAGCTCACCGGTCATGGAAGTCCGCGCCGGCCGCCGCGATTCGTGCAACAGCATCAATGCCAGCAACCCCATGACTTCGGCTTCGGGCAACAGCTCCATCAACAGGCGTGCCAGGCGTATGGCTTCGCGGGTCAGGTCTTCCCGGGTCAACTCGGCGCCCATCGACGCCGAGTACCCTTCGTTGAACACCAGGTAGATCACGCGCAGGACGCTGTCGAGGCGTTCAGGCAATTCGGTGCGGGACGGCACCTGGTAAGGAATTCGTGCATCACGGATCTTCGCCTTGGCCCGCACGATGCGCTGGGCGATGGTCGCCGGCGCCGCGAGAAATGCGTGGGCGATCTCCTCGGTCGTCAGGTCGCACACTTCTCGCAGGGTCAACGGCACTTGGGCGTCAGCCGCCAGCGCGGGGTGGCAGCAGGTGAAAATCAGCCGCAGGCGATCGTCTTCCACGTCCTCGTCACTCCAATCGGCCTGCTCCAGTTCCTCGAGCTGCGCAATCAGCATCGGTTGAGATGCCGCGAAGCGCGCCCGCCGGCGCAGGCCGTCAATCGCCTTGAACCGCCCCGCCGATACAAGCCAGGCTCGCGGATTGTCCGGCACTCCGTCGCGCTGCCAGCGCTCCACCGCGATGAAAAAGGCCTCGTGCATAGCCTCTTCAGCGAGGTCGAAGTCTCCCAGCAGGCGAATCAGGGTCGCCAGGATCCGCCGCGAGTCCTGCCGGTAGACCTGCTCGACCCGCGCCTTGACCACTTCGGCCGACATCAGCCGGACAGCCCCCTGGTCACTGGGCTGATGGATCGCATGGAAGAAACAAGCTCAAGGTTCATGGAAGCAATCCTGTTGATCATCGTTTTCAAGGATTCAATTGACGTACCGGTCGAACCTCGACACAGCCGACCCGGGCCGCCGGTATGTGGCCGGCGACCTGGATGGCTTCATTCAGGTCCTTGGCGTCGATCAGGTAGAAGCCCGCCAATTGCTCCTTGGTTTCGGCGAACGGGCCATCGGTGATGGACAGCTTGCCGCCGCGCATGCGCACCGTGGTGGCGGTCTGCACCGACTCCAGGGCTTCGGCCGCGACCATCCGGCCACTGCCCTGGACTGATTCGGCGTAGGCCATGCATTCGGCGTCCTCGGGACTGTCCGGCGAGTTGTGCAGGACCTCTTCGTTGCTATACACCAGGCATAAATACTTCATGGAGAGCTCCGTGATCGGCTGATCGACAAGGATGGCAGAAGCGAACCGCAGCCGCTCAGGGCTGCAAATCGAAAATCGCCGTCCCGGCCATGGGATCGAACGGCGCGGACCAATGCTCGTGGACGATTTTCCACTGCCCGGCCGAACGTTTGTAGCAGGCCGTCACGCGCATCCAGCAGGCCTGCTCCTCGCCCTTATCGTTGGTGCCACCGCAATAAGCCAGCCAGTGGGCAAACGCAATGTCATCGGCTGCGTTGATCTGCACCTGGTGAAAATCGAACTTGTGCGGGCCGGGGCACATTTCCATGCAAGCCTCCCAGTGCGCCCGGTAGGCGACCTTGCCCTTGAATTGCAAGGCCTGGATGGCGTCGAACGAAACGATGCCATCGTCATAAAGCGCCATGACCTTTTCTACATCCTTGGCCATGACCGCTCGGCGATAAGTATCGATCAGGGTCTGGATCTCGGTATCGGCAGCTTGGGTATTCATGGTGATTCTCCGCAGGTTTTTGTTAGAGACACCCTTTGTCGTTTGGAGAAACGGCAAATCGACAGCTAAACAAAAATAATCCAAAGAAAAAATTTCGCTAGAATCCAAGGTCCATTCTGTCGACAAACAACGGACGTTTTCGTGACTGCTCAGCTCGTACCCTATGAAGACCTGACCCCACTGCAACGGCAACAGGTCGAATCCATCGAGATTTACCCCGACCAAATCAAGTTCTCTGGCGACATTCACGGCGCGCTGCACACACTGCTGTCAAAGCCCGGCCCAGGGGTCAAGGGCTTCGCCTTGTTGGACGACGAGGTGCCCGTGGCGTTCCTGCTGCTCAAGCGCCCGCCCGTGCTGCCGGCCTGGGCCAACGAACACAGCGCGACCCTGCACGCGTTGCAAGTTGACCACCGCGCCCAGGGCAAAGGCTATGGCAAGGCGTGCCTGCAAGCGCTACCCGCCGCGGCCCGCGCGGCCTGGCCGGAAATCAGGGGATTGGAGCTCTCCGTCGATGCTGACAACCACTCGGCCATCGGCCTCTACACCCGACTGGGCTGGGTCGACAGTGGCGAAGCCTACAAAGGCCGCATCGGTTATGAGCGGCGGATGGGGTTGGTGTTTTGACAAACAGGGCCAACGATCAATAGCTGCAAAGTCTGGCGGCGAGCTTGCTCGCGATGAGGGCATATCGGTCGTCGTCGACGTTGGCTGATCCGCCGCTATCGCGAGCAAGCTCGCTTCCACAGGGACCCGAGGCGATCAACTCGGCTTGAGCGGTATCCAGATTTCCAGGTGGCCTTCGCCGGTCCGGGGATTGAAATCTTCACTGTAGCGCTCAAACTCCGGTTCATCCGCCGCCTGATGGCCGGATTGGGGCAGCCATTCTTTCCAGATGTATTGGAACGTATCCGGCAGATCCTTGAGCGGCCCTTTGTGCTCGAAGACCGCGTAGGACCCGGGCTGGATCTCGATCCAGCGATATTGTTCGGGTAGGTCGTCGAGCCGGCTGATTTCCACGCCAGCGATGTACTCGAAGCCGCCCTGGCCGTCCGGGTTGCAGCACACCCCGTACGTCACCTCGTCTTTCTGTCCGGGCACCTTGCCGAGCCAAGGCAGGAATTTTTCCCAGAGCTGCGGGATGTCCTGGGCGGTTTCCTGGGTAAAACGCGCGCCGAAACCGGCGATGAGCTGAAAGCGTCCCTGCTCGAAGCGCGGCTCGGTTGCGTTAGCGCGTTTTTGCGTTTCCATTGCTCATCACTCCGAAAACTTGAAGTCGGGTTTGGCAGTATAGAAGCCAAACCGTAATTGCCAGGCCGTTTCGCTTGTTAAAGTCCCGGCAAGCTGGGGGCGTTTACCGTTCCTACAAACTCGTTATAACCAGAAACGATCACGTAGACCGCGAAATAACAGAAGATCGCCGCCGATGCCCAATAGGAGTACCGCAGCAACTTATCGCCTAGCATTTTCCCGCCCTGGGTCGCTGCCAGGCACAGGCCAGCGCTCCAAAGCAGCCCGGCGCTGAGGAATCCGCCCAGGAACAAGGCCGAGCTGAGCACGGTGCCGCCACCCGAGCGGGCGATGAGCGTTCCGCCCACTGCGGCGAACCAGAGAATGGCGCTGGGCGATGACATGGCGAGGAAAATCCCGCGAAAAAATTCCTGGCGCGGCGAGTTGGCCCGAGTCTCGCCCGCCTCAGCCAGCACCGCGTTGTGATAGATCGCCGAATGAACCATTTTCGCCGCGAAATACAAGAGCAGCACCGAGCCGCCAATCCACAGCGCCCAACGCACCGGTTCGTATTGCAGCAAAACGGTCATCCCGGCCAGCGCCAGGACTGCATAGACCAGGTCGCCCACGCACGTGCCCAGGCCCAAGGCGAAGCCTTGGAAATAGCCGCGTTGCATCGCCAGCGTGATCATCGCGATGTTGGCCACGCCAATGTCCAGGCACAGCGAAAGACTCAGCAGGAAGCCGCTGGAAAATTCCATGATTCGTTCCATCAGGATTGGATAGGCGTGTTCAGCCGCCTGCGGGGCCTTTCGGGGGCGCCGCAGCCAGGGCGACAGTGTCGTCGAAAATAGTTCGGCGCGGCTACTGGACAATTCGACATCCGCCCGATTATCTTGCGCCGCAGGCCACCGCAGTGGCCAACGTCGCTCGGACGGTTCCGGGCGCTCACGTATCTCGAGGCAACAATGGCCGAACAAGGTTCGCCGCGCCGCTTTGCGCGCATCGATAGACTCCCCCCGTACGTATTCAATATCACTGCCGAGCTGAAGATGGCTGCGCGTCGGCGCGGCGAAGACATCATCGACTTGAGCATGGGTAACCCCGATGGCGCCACGCCCCCACATATCGTGGAGAAGTTGGTCACCGTCGCCCAGCGTGAAGACACTCACGGCTACTCCACGTCCAAAGGCATCCCGCGCCTGCGCCGCGCCATTTCGCGTTGGTACAAGGACCGCTACGAGGTGGACATCGACCCGGAAAGCGAAGCCATCGTCACCATCGGTTCCAAGGAAGGCCTCGCGCACCTGATGCTGGCGACCCTGGACCAGGGCGACACGGTGCTGGTGCCCAACCCCAGCTATCCGATCCACATCTACGGCGCGGTGATCGCCGGCGCCCAGGTGCGTTCGGTGCCGCTGGTGCCCGGCGTGGATTTCTTCGATGAGCTGGAGCGGGCCATTCGCGGTTCGATCCCCAAGCCGAAGATGATGATCCTCGGCTTCCCGTCCAACCCGACCGCGCAATGCGTGGAGCTCGATTTTTTCGAACGGGTCATCGCCCTCGCCAAGCAATACGACGTGCTGGTGATCCACGACCTGGCGTACGCCGACATCGTGTATGACGGCTGGAAAGCGCCGTCGATCATGCAAGTGCCAGGGGCCAAAGACATCGCGGTGGAGTTCTTCACCCTGTCCAAGAGCTACAACATGGCCGGCTGGCGCATCGGTTTCATGGTCGGCAACCCGGAACTGGTCAGCGCCCTGGCGCGGATCAAGAGCTACCACGACTACGGCACCTTCACCCCGCTGCAAGTGGCCGCCATCGCCGCCCTCGAAGGCGACCAGCAATGCGTGCGCGACATCGCCGAGCAGTACCGCCAGCGCCGCAATGTGCTGGTCAAGGGCCTGCACGAGCTAGGCTGGATGGTGGAAAACCCGAAGGCGTCGATGTACGTCTGGGCCAAGATCCCCGAAGCCTATGCGCACCTGGGCTCACTGGAGTTTGCCAAGAAGCTGCTGGCCGAAGCCAAGGTCTGCGTCTCGCCGGGGGTGGGGTTCGGGGAATATGGGGATGATCACGTGCGCTTTGCGCTGATCGAGAACCAGGACCGGATTCGCCAGGCGGTGCGGGGGATCCGTGGGATGTTCCGGGCGGATGGGTTGGCTGGCAAACAAGCCTGACGGCCAACCACAACCTCTATGTGGCGAGGGAGCTTGCTCCCGCTCGACTGCGAAGCAGTCGCAAACCGGTCGCCTCACTCCATGAGAGGAATTGACTGGATTGGGGCCGCTTCGCGGCCCAGCGGGAGCAAGCTCCCTTGCCACAGTTAGTCCAAGGTGTTCTTAGATCACCAGCGACAGCAGCAGGATGAAGATCAAGCCCACCACGGACAGAATGGTTTCCATCGCGGTCCAGGTCTTGAAAGTCTCGGCCACGGTCATGTTGAAGTACTGCTTGACCAGCCAGAAACCCGCATCGTTGACGTGGGACAGGATCAGCGAACCGGCGCCGGTCGCCAGCACCAGCAGCTCACGGTTCACGCCCGGCATCATCCCCACGACAGGCACCACGATCCCGGCACCGGTAATGGTTGCCACGGTCGCTGAGCCTGTGGCGATACGGATCACCGCCGCCACCAGCCACGCCAGCAGGATCGGCGAAATCTGCGCACTCACCGCCATGTGACCGATCACATCGCCCACACCGCTGGTCACCAGCATCTGCTTGAAGCCACCACCAGCACCGATGATCAGGATGATCGCGGCGGTCGGGGCCAGGCTCGCGTCGAGCCATTTCAACATCTGGCTGGAACCGATCCCCTGTTTGTAGCCGAAGGTGTAAAGCGATAGCAGCAACGCCAACAACAGCGCCGAGATCGGGTGGCCGATCATGTCCATCCAGACGCGGAAGAGGTTGCCATCCGGCAGCGCCACATCAGCGAACGTCTTGAGCAGCATCAGGAACACCGGCGAGAGCACGGTGATCAGGGTGATGCTGAAGCTTGGCAGCTCGGCGGCGTTCGTCTCACGGGCCAGTTGGTCCACCAGTTCCTGATTTGGATGCCCGGGGATGTGCTTGGCGATGAAGGTACCGAAGATCGGGCCGGCAATGATAGCGGTCGGCAGCGCGACGATCAGGCCATAAAGAATGGTCTTGCCGATGTCGGCGCCGAAGATGCCGATCGCCAGCAGTGGCCCCGGGTGCGGCGGCACCAGGCCGTGGACCGCGGAGAGGCCGGCCAGCAGCGGGATACCAATCTTGATGATCGACACGCCGGTGCGGCGCGCCACGATGAACACCAACGGAATCAGCAACACGAAGCCGATTTCGAAGAACAGCGGGATGCCCACCAGGAACGCGGCGAACATCATCGCCCACTGCACCTTTTCCTTGCCGAAGGCACGGATCAGCGTCTGGGCGATCTGATCGGCCCCGCCCGATTCAGCCATCATTTTTCCGAGCATCGTGCCCAGCGCCAGGATGATGCCGACAAAACCGAGCACGCCACCGAAGCCGTCCTGGAACGCCTTGATGATGGTGCCGGTCGGCATGCCCGACGTCAGGCCGAGGAACGCGGCGGCGATGGTCAGCGCAATGAACGGGTGGAATTTGAACTTGGTGATAAGGACGATGAGTCCGATCACCGTGACCACTGCATCAAGCAGTAGAAACGTCTCGTGGGACATGCCGAACATGGGAGGTGTCTCCTGATTTGTTGTTGTTATTGAAGCAGTTATTTATGGGCCGTCGGGACAGCGCTATCTTTCTGACGCATATTTTTCGAAACTCAGCCGGCGAGTTTCAAACCGTGGGCCAGCCACCAGACGTAGGCCTGGCGGGCCAATTCATCGATGCTGTGGCTGGACGCATCCAGAGCCAGGGTCAGGGGCTCGCCAACAGGGGATTCGAGGGTGGCAAACTGGCTGTCGATCAGGGTCGACGGCATGAAATGGCCCGGACGGTGGGAGACACGATCGGCAGCCACTTCGGGGGTCAATTCAAGGAATACGAAGCCCAGGCCCGGCAGGGCGCTGCGTAGGCGCTCGCGATAGCTGTGCTTGAGGGCCGAGCAGGTCAGCACCGGGCGCTCGCCCGTGCCGTCGACACGACGCAACTCGTCGCACAGGCTGTCGAGCCAGCCGGCACGGTCGTCGTCAGTCAAGGGAATACCGGCGCTCATCTTCTGAATGTTGGCCGCGGGGTGGAACGTGTCGCCTTCGATGGCGGTGGCGCCGCTCAGTTGGCACAGGGCCTGGCTGACGCAAGTTTTGCCGCAACCGGCAACGCCCATGATGACCAGGGCGGTGATTGGATTATTCATGTAACACCTCAGCGCGCAGACAGCGCTACCTTTGCCAGTTATGACACCGCAGCAAAAGCAGAAGTTGCCGACGCCTTCTTGTCATTTTTGTGGTTGCAGCATGTTCGTCCACGACACCCACGGGACAGGGATCAGGCAAACCCTGTCAACGCATTTGCAGCCGCGCCGAGACAGCGCTACCTTAGTGCCTTGATTTTTGTTTGGCAAGCCGCCCTGATGACCGCCCCTAAAAACGATAAGAATACTCGCACCACCGGTCGCCCCACGCTCAATGAAGTCGCCCGCCTGGCCGGGGTCAGCCCGATCACCGCCTCCCGTGCCCTGCGCGGCGTCAGCACCGTGGCCGTCGAACTGGTGGACAAGGTCCGCCAGGCCGCCCTGGAACTCAATTACGTCGTCAATCCCGCGGCCCGGGCCTTGGCTTCGGCCCAGAGCCATTCAGTGGTGGTACTGGTGCCGTCACTGTCCAACCTGTTGTTCATCGACACCCTGGAAGCCATCCATCGCGTCTTGCGGCCCAAGGGATTCGAAGTGGTGATCGGCAACTACCATTATTCCCGGGACGAAGAAGAAGACCTGCTGCGCAATTACATGGCCTATCAGCCGCGCGGTCTGTTGCTGACCGGATTCGACCGGACCGAAAGCGCCCGGCGCATGATCGAGGCCAGCAATATCCCCTGCGTGTACATGATGGAACTGGATCCGGGCGCCGGCCTCAACTGCGTGGGATTCTCCCAGCTCCAGGCCGGCGAGACCGCCGCCGAGCATTTGATCTCCCGAGGCCGCAAGCGCCTGGCCTACATCGGCGCGCAACTGGACCAACGCACGTTGCTGCGCGGCGAAGGCTTTCGTCGCGCCCTCCAGAAGGCCGGGCTCTACGACCCTGACCTGGAAGTGCTGACCCCTCGCCCGTCGTCGGTGGGCCTGGGCGGCGAATTGTTCCTGCAATTGCTGGCCAGCCATCCAGACGTCGACGCGATTTTCTTCGGCAACGACGACCTGGCCCACGGCGCCCTGCTCGAAGCGTTGCGCTGCGGCATCAGGATTCCCGAACAGGTTTCGATACTGGGCTTCAACGACCTGCCCGCTTCGGCCCACATGGTCCCGCGCTTGAGCAGCATCAGCACCCCGCGAGAAGAAATCGGCCGGCGCGCCGCCGAACAGATGCTCACGTTGATGGCCGGCAACCGCATCGCCCAGCCGGTCGTCGACCTGGGTTTCGAACTCAAGATTCGCGAAAGCACCTGAGCGCCCCGCCACCCTGCGGTCGATCCATGCCGACGAACGGCAAGGATTGGCCGCACCGCGCTGTGCGTTTCGCCTGTAGCCCTTGAAAAACGGGGCCTTGCGCGACGGCATGGTAATTGCTCCCACCATCGCTCAGCCATTACCTACGGGTACACATCATGTTGGTCAGCGTAAAACAACAAGCGATAAACCTGCCCCTCAAACGCCCCGGCGAAGACCCGACCGCCGAAGCCGCCAGCGGCTTGCAAAGCGCCGCCCTGCAATCGCTGCGTGACAACGTCCAGGCCCAGGCCAACCAGGGCAGCACCCAGGTCCAGGAATCCATCACCCGGCAAGCCACGCAGCAGGTCAACGCCGCCACCGCCATCAGCGACAACGTCGACGAGGCCTTCGCCAAGACCCGCGTGCAACTGCAGACCGTCGCTTCGTCAGCCGCCGACGAGGCGAAGAAAGCACGCAGCTCTGCCATGACGGAGTTCAAGGAATACATGAGCAAGACGCCTGAAGAACGCTTGCGTGACAGCATTCTTGAGGAAATGGGCATCACTGAAGAAGAGTACGCGCAGATGCCGCCCGAGAAGCAACGGGCGGTCGGCGAGGAAATTGCCCAGCGCATGCAGGACAAGGCCGCGATGGCGCAGGTGGAAAAAGCCCAGGAAAGCCGGACGGATGAGAAGAATCCGGCCACGGACATGTTCCTCGCCTCGCTGTAGACCTTGCAGACAGGCGCCGGAGATGTCCCGGCGCATTGTTTGTTCCCTTATAATCGCCCATCTCCCCTGCCCTCTCCGCCCTCGCCATGCCCGACTTCCACTACACACGTCTCGACGAGCCTCTGTGGCCGTTGATGAACAAGTTCTACCGCGCCCACCAATCCTCGATGAAAGCCGTGCGCGACGCCCAGCTGTGGGTAGCACGGCGCGAAGACATCGTCGCGGCGCTGTGCCTTCGACCGGTTTCGGGCGGGCATTGGTTGACGGGATTGTTCGTCGACCCGGCGCACCGCGTACATGGCGTCGCCGCGCGACTGATCGCAGAAGCGGTGAAGGGGCTGGATGAACCGGTGTGGCTGTTCTGTCACCCGGACTTGCGCGGGTTTTATGAACGACGGGGCTTCAGCTTCGACCCCGAACTGCCCTATGCGATGGCTGAAAGGCTGAGCCGGTATGCGCGCAGCAAGCCGATGATTGCGATGGGGTTGGAGCCCAACATACTCTCCTGACGCCGAACACAGTTCATTGTGGGAGTGAGTCTGCTCGCGATCGCGGACTGAATTCAACAGGTGAGTTGACTGAAATACCGCAATCGCGAGCAAGCTCGCTCCCACAATTTTTTTGTGTCGGTTTTAGCTAGTCGTCAGCCATAGGGTCCAGATCCGGAAACATCACTTCGGTAAACCCGAACTTACTGAAATCAGTGATGCGCGACGGATACAAGCGGCCGATCAAGTGATCGCACTCATGCTGGACCACCCGGGCATGAAAGCCCGAGGCGGTGCGCATGATCGGCTCGCCCTTGGGGTCGAAACCTTCGTAACGAATATGCTGGTAACGATCCACCGCGCCGCGCAAGCCTGGCACCGACAGGCAACCTTCGAAGCCTTCTTCCATCAACGGACTCAGCGGCGTGATCAAAGGATTGATCAGGATCGTCTGCGGCACCGCTTCGGCATCGGGATAGCGCTCGCTGTGCTCGAAGCCAAAGATCACCAGTTGCAGGTCCACGCCGATCTGCGGCGCCGCCAGGCCGACGCCGCCGACGCTTTCCATGGTCTGGAACATGTCGTCGATCAGTTGCCACAACTCGGCGCTGTCGAACATTTCCGGCGGCAACGGCGGGGCGATGCGCAGCAGGCGTTCGTCGCCCATCTTCAGGATTTCGCGGATCATGGTCGGGCTTCGTCTGTAGGGGTATGAGCAACGGAATGGTCGCGCCCCAGGCCCGACACATGCTGTTTCTCGTGCTCGCCCGGGGTCTTTTCACCGGTGTCCTTGCCTTCGGCGGACATGTGTTCGATGACCGCATTCATCTCGGCGCCGAGTAGCAACACCGCCGCAGAGATATAGAAATACAGCAACAACACGATGATCGCGCCGATACTGCCATACATGGCGTTGTAGTCGGCGAAGGTCTTCACATAGAACGCAAAACCCAGGGACGCGATGATCCACACCACCACCGCCAAAACCGAGCCCGGCGTGATGAAGCGGAACTCCTGTTTGACGTCAGGCATCACGTAATAGATCAGCGCCACTGCCACCATCAGCAAAAACACGATGACCGGCCAGCGCGCCAGGGTCCAGACGGTGACGATGAACTCCTCCAGCCCGATCTGCGAGGCAATCCAACCCATCACTTGCGGGCCCAGTACCATCAAGGCCGCGGCGACCAACAGCATGCCGGCGATACCGACCGTATAAAGAATCGACAGCGGAAAGCGCTTCCAGGCCGGGCGCCCCTCGACCACGTCGTACGCCGCGTTCATGGCGCTCATCATCAGCCGCACGCCAGCCGACGCGGTCCACAGCGCAATGACGATACCCACCGAGAGCAAGCCGCCCTTGGATTGCTGGAGCTGGTCGATCACCGGGTTGACCTGCTCCAGCGCCTGGGGCGGCAGCACCAGTTCCGATTGCAGGCGCAGCCAGGAAAAGAAATCCGGCAGGTGCAGGAAGCCGATCAGCGCGATGAGGAAAAGAATGAAGGGAAACAGCGAAAACAGCATCTGGTAAGCCAGTGCGGAGGCGTAGGTCGACATCTCGTCGTCGAGAAACTCGGTCACCGTGCGCATCATCACGCGATGCAGGGGCAAGCCTTTCAAGGCCGGGAACATCATGTGCGTCTCCTTTCGCCGCAAAAGAGGAAGGTCGCCTGGCGACTCACGGGGCTGCTATCCGTGACAAAAGTAACCTGTTTGGCGACTTTGGAACAATTTCCCCGGTGCAAGTTCGAGCCGACATGATAACGGCCACCCGCGGATGGCCGTTCCAATCGCTTTTTTACAGGCCGGTTATGCCTCGTCCACGCCTTTCTTGACTGCATCCTTGGCCTTGCCCGCGGTTTGCTGGGCCTCACCTTTTTTCTCCTGGACCACGCCCTCGGCGCGCATGCGGTCATTGTCGGTGGCCTTGCCGACACCTTGCTTGATGTTGCCGACAGCTTCGTTGGCAACGCCCTTCACTTTATCGTTCGTGCTTCCCATGATGTTTCTCCTGTGAACAACTGTAAGAAAAGTCATTACATAGGGGTTGACCGACGCCGTTTGCAGGGAGTTTCATTTTTTCAGCGGCGCATTTCATCGTCAGATGCAGGTTGCGCTTTATGTTTGCCGACCCACACCCGAGAATGCTCCACGTATTCAGGCTGCGCCTGAAGCTCCAATTCCCGTAGGAACGTTATGAAACTCGATAAAAAGCAGGCCATCGCCCGCAGAAACCAGGAACTGGGCGGTGCCGTCCTGGGCGTCAACAACTGCCATTTCAGCGAACTGAACCGCAACCGCAACATCTTCTGGTTCGACATCCCGGTGGCCCGCCTGGCCATTGGGCAGTACGAATGGATTCACCTGCTGCTGCACACGCCTGCCACCGACGAACTCTTGCACCTGAAAGTGCCCACTGTGTTCCTGCGGGAAAAAATGGAAGGCCTGGAAGTACGCAACCAGGGCAAACGCAAGGCAGCCCTGAGCCTGGAGCTCAGCGCAGACAAGGATTCGTACCTGCAAGACATGCGGCCCGGCGGCACCAATCTGGATTTTGCGCAGTTTCGGTTGTAACGCTCCACTCGATCAACAAAAAGCCCCGCATCAGCGGGGCTTTTCATTGGTGGGGTTGTTACTTTTTCAGCCCCAGCTTCCTGAGCTCTTCATCACGCAACTCACGCCGCAGGATCTTGCCGACGTTGGTGGTCGGCAGTGCATCGCGGAACTCCACGGACTTGGGCACCTTGTAGCCGGTGACGTTGGCGCGCATGTGCTCCATCACCTGTTCCTTTGTGAGCGTGACACCCGGACGCGCGACGATGAATATCTTGATCGCCTCGCCGGATTTCTCGTCAGGTACACCGATGGCCGCGCATTGCAGCACGCCCGGCAAGGCCGCCAGCACGTCTTCCAGCTCGTTGGGGTAAACGTTGAAACCGGAGATCAGGATCATGTCTTTCTTGCGATCGACGATGCGCATGTAGCCATCCGGCTGGATCACGGCGATGTCACCGGTCTTGAGCCAGCCTTCGCTGTCGAGGATCTCGTCGGTGGCGTCCTGGCGCTGCCAGTAGCCCTTCATGACCTGCGGGCCTTTGACGCACAATTCGCCGATTTCCCCCAAAGGCAACTCTTCGCCCGCGTCATTGATGACCTTGCACAAGGTCGACGGAACCGGAATGCCGATGGTGCCGACCTGGATGTTCTGGATCGGGTTGACCGTGGCAACCGGGCTCGTCTCGGTCATGCCGTAGCCTTCGCAAATCGGGCAACCGGTGACCGCTTTCCAACGCTCCGCCGCCGCCAACTGCAAAGCCATGCCGCCAGACAGGGTGACCTTCAGCGCCGAGAAATCCAGCTTGCGGAAGGCTTCGTTGTTGCACAGCGCCACGAACAACGTGTTGAGCCCGACGAAGCCGCTGAACTTCCATTTCGACAGCTCCTTGACCATCGCCGACAAATCGCGCGGGTTACTGATCAGGATGTTGTGGTTGCCGATCAGCATCATCGCCATGCAATGGAAGGTAAACGCGTAGATGTGGTACAGCGGCAGCGGCGTGATCAGTACTTCACAGCCCTCATTGAGGTTGGAACCCATCAGCGCCTTGCATTGCAGCATGTTCGCCACCAGGTTGCGGTGGGTCAGCATGGCGCCCTTGGCCACGCCCGTGGTGCCGCCGGTGTATTGCAACACCGCCACATCATCACTGGTGGGGCTCGCTTCGTTCACAGGCTGGCCGTGGCCCTTGCTCAGGACGTCGTTGAACTTGATGGCCTTGGGCAAATGATAGGCCGGGACCATCTTCTTGACGTACTTGATCACGCTGTTGATCAACAGGCGCTTGAGCGGCGGCAGCAAGTCGGCCACTTCGGTGACGATGACGTGCTTGACGCCAGTCTTGGGCACCACGCTTTCGGCAAGGTGCGCCATGTTAGCCAGGCAGACCAGTGCCTTGGCACCGGAATCGTTGAATTGATGCTCCATTTCCCGCGCGGTGTAGAGCGGGTTGGTATTGACCACGATCAGGCCGGCGCGGATCGCGCCAAACACAGCCACTGGGTACTGGAGGACGTTGGGCAGTTGCACGGCGATTCGATCGCCCGGCTGCAAATCGGTATGCTGTTGCAGGTACGCGGCAAAGGCACCGGACAATTCGTAGAGCTCACCGTAGGTGATGGTCTTGCCGAGGTTGCTGAATGCCGGCTTGTCGGCGAAGCGTTGGCAGGAATGCTTCAACACCGCCTGAATATTCGGATACTCATCTGGATTGATGTCGGCAGCAATCCCAGCTGGGTACTTATCCTTCCAAAAGTTTTCAATCATGGAAGCCCCACTCCTCAGCAACGCGAATTCTCACCGCATTTGATGCGATTATTATTGGTGTATGTCTATTGGTGAATCTGGCTTGGATAACGGCCGAGAAGTCACAAAAGCGCGCCGAGAGTAGCAGCTTTGCCAAGGGTCGCCTAGAGCCAAAAGCGGCCCCTACAGTCACAAATATGACTCAAGAACATTCAATGGTCATTTTTAGAGTAAAAATTCTAAGCCTTATTTAATTGTCCCGAATCCATAAAACCTGTGGGAGCGAGCTTGCTCGCTATAACGATGTATCAGCCAATCTTTCTGGCACCGATACACCGCCATCGCGAGCAAGCTCGCTCCCACTAAGGGTCTGTCGCGCCGGCCTCAGGCGATATCGCGCAACTCCCGGCGCAGGATCTTGCCCACCGGTGTCATCGGCAGCGATTCCCGCAACACGATGTGCTTGGGCACCTTGTAGCCGGTGAAATTCTCCTTGCAGTACGCCTTGAGCTCTTCGAGGCTGACGCCCGCCTCACGGGCCACGACGAACAGTTTCACCGCCTCGCCCGAACGTTCGTCCGGCACGCCGATGACCGCGCAGCTGGCGACTTTCGGGTGGGCCATCACCACATCCTCGATTTCGTTCGGGTACACGTTGAAGCCCGAGACAATGATCATGTCTTTCTTGCGATCAACGATGCGCACGAACCCGTCGGGGTCGATCACAGCGATATCTCCGGACTTGAACCAGCCCTCCCTGTCGAGCACTTCGGCGGTCGCTTCGGGCTTGTTCCAGTAGCCCTTCATGATCTGCGGCCCCTTGATGCACAGCTCGCCGCGTTCGCCCAAGGGCAGCTCGACACCGTCGTCACTGATGACTTTCATCAGCGTACCCGGCACCGGCAGCCCCACCGTGCCCAGGCGCGACTTGCCACCGTAAGGGTTGGCGCTGGCCACTGGCGAGGTTTCCGTCAGGCCGTAGCCCTCGGTGATGCCGCAACCGGTCAACTGCTTCCAACGTTCGGCGGTGGCCTTGACCAACGCGGTGCCGCCTGAGTTGGTGACCTTGAGGTTGGAGAAATCCAGCGTCTTGAAATCCGGATGGTCCATCAGCGCGACGAACAGCGTGTTGAGCCCCAGCAGCAACGAAAACCGCCAGTTCTTCAGCTCCTTTATGAAACCGCCGATGTCCCTTGGATTGGTGATCAGCACGTTGTGGTTGCCCGTGACCATCATGCACATGCAGTTCGCCGTGAAGGCGTAGATGTGATACAGCGGCAGCGGTGCGATCATCACCTCCTGGCCCTCGCGCAACAAAGGCTTGCCGTCGTCGCCGATCTGCCCCAGGCAGGCGCGGGCCTGCTGCATGTTGGCCACCAGGTTGCCGTGGGTCAGCATGGCGCCCTTGGCCAAGCCGGTGGTGCCGCCGGTGTATTGCAGCACGGCAATGTCCCCGAGGCTGACATTGAGCGGCTTGATGGCCTGGCCCCGTCCCAAACGCAAGGCGCTCTTGAAGGAAATGGCCTGGGGCAGCGAATAGGCCGGGACCATTTTCTTGACCTTGCTCACGACTGTATTGACCAGCCAGCCCTTGGCGGTGGGCATCAGGTCGCCCATCTTCGCCTCGATCAGGTATTGCAGGTCGGTGTCGGGCAGCACTTCCTGCACTTTCTGCCCGAACAGGTTCATGTACACCAGCGCCCGGGCGCCGGAGTCCTTGAATTGGTGACGCATCTCCCGGGGGGTGTACAGCGGATTGGTGTTGACCACCACCAGCCCGGCGCGCAGGGCACCAAAAACCGCGATCGGGTATTGCAGGACATTGGGCATCTGCACGGCGATACGATCGCCGGGCGCCAGGTCGGTATTGGCTTGCAGGTAACCGGCGAAGGCCGCGCTGTAACGCTCCAACTCGGCGTAGGTGATCGTCACCCCCATGTTGCTGTACGCCGGACGGTCGGCAAATTTCTTGCAGGAACGCTCGAACACCTCGACGACTGACTTGTAGGCACTCAGGTCGATGTCCGAGGGCACGCCGGCCGGGCGTTTGTCATTCCAGAAATCAGGCTGCATTGTTTTTGTCCTCTTTACCTGAACATATCCGGTAACCGCTTGCGTATCGCTTGCACAGGCGGAGCTCATGGGACACTAGCAGCTATGGCCAATCAGGCAAATATGGCAACTTGCGTCATAGATTGTGTGAATCTTGCTGAATCGCCTGGCGCAACGGATGCGCTATACAATGCAGCGACGCTGCGTCTGACTTTGTGCAAGGAACCGCCATGATCCACCAAACGTTCTGGCTGACCGCGACCGATCACAGCCGCTTGCTCGTCAACCAATGGCTACCCGAAACCGCCCCGCTGGCGGTGATCATGCTGGCTCACGGCATGGCGGAACACAGTGGCCGCTATGGGCGCCTGGCCCAGGCGTTGTGCGATGAAGGCTACGGCGTCTACGCGCCGGACCAACGTGGCCACGGCAAGACCGGCGAAGAAGCGATCCTGGGTCATTTTGCCGACCAGGACGGCTGGGCCAAAGTTGTGGGCGACCTGGCAAGCCTGAACCATCACATCGGCCAGCAACATCCAGAAACACCAATCCTGCTGCTGGGGCACAGCATGGGCAGCTATATCGCACAGGGCTATTTGTTGCACCACAGCGCCAGCCTGCACGGGGCCATCCTCAGCGGTTCGAACTTCCAACCCGTGGCGCTTTACCGCGCGGCGCGGCTAATCGCCCGCTTCGAACGCAGGCGGCAGGGCGCCACTGGGCGTAGCGCCCTGATCGAATGGCTCTCATTTGGCAGCTTCAATAAAAAGTTCAAACCGACCCGCACGCCCTTCGACTGGCTCAGCCGCGACCCCGGCGAAGTCGACAAATACATTCGCGACCCGCTGTGCGGCTTTCGTTGCACCAATCAACTGTGGATCGACCTGCTCGGCGGGTTGCAGCAGATCAGCAAAGCGTCCAATCTCGCGCAGATTGATCCAGGGCTGCCGCTGCTGGTGATTGGCGGTGAATGTGATCCGGTGAGCGAAGGCAAGCGTCTGAGAGATCTGGCCGATGCCCTGCGCGACGCCGGCAACCAACGTTTGCAACTGAAGATCTATCCGCAGGCTCGGCACGAACTGTTCAACGAAACCAACCGCGATGAGGTGACCGCCGATGTGCTGGCCTGGATTGCCCAGACGCTAAGCCACCAGCGACCACCACGCAGCGAGTAGGTTTGCAGCGTTTTTTCTCTACACGTCACAGGATCCAGACATGACCCAGGTTACCAACATCCCTTACGAAGCCCTCGAAGTCGGCCAGACCGCCAGCTACAGCAAGACCGTCGAAGAGCGCGACATCCAGCTGTTCGCCGCCATGTCCGGCGATCACAACCCGGTACACCTGGACGCCGAATTCGCCGCCGCCAGCATGTTCAAGGAACGCATCGCCCACGGCATGTTCAGCGGTGCGCTGATCAGCGCGGCAGTGGCCTGTGAGTTGCCTGGGCCGGGGACCATCTATATCGGCCAGCAGATGAGTTTCCAGAAGCCGGTGAAGATTGGCGATACCCTGACCGTGCGCCTGGAGATCCTGGAAAAGCTGCCGAAATTCCGCGTGCGTATCGCCACGCGCGTGTTCAACCAGCGCGATGAGTTGGTGGTGGACGGCGAAGCGGAGATCCTGGCGCCGCGCAAGCAGCAGACCGTGACCTTGCCCGAGTTGCCGGCAATCAGCATCGGCTGATGCGACTCGACACTCCCGTGGCGAGGGAGCTTGCTCCCGCTGGGGTGCGAAGCGCCCCTTGGACAAGGCTTGCGCGTCCAACCTGAACAACGCAACGTTCGTTTTGCGACTGCTTCGCAGCCGAGCGGGAGCAAGCTCCCTCGCCACGGGGTGCGCGGCGCAGCGGCTATCGCTGTTCGTCCTGCACCTGCACACTCGCTGTCATCCCGGCACTCAGGCTCACCCCTTCTGGCACCTTGTCCAGCTTGATCCGCACCGGGATCCGCTGGGCCAGACGCACCCAGTTGAAGGTCGGCTCAACCTCTGCCAGCAGTTGCGCATCGGGGTTGGTGTTGCGGTCGGTGATGCCTCGACTGATGCTTTCCACATGGCCGTCCAGCGCATGGCCGGCGCTCATTAACCAGACCTTGACCGGATCGCCGACGCGAATGCGCGGCAACTTGGTTTCCTCGAAGTAAGCTTGCACGTAGAACGTCGAATCATCGACCAACGCCATGACCGGTTGCCCGGCGTTCACATAGTTGCCTTCGGCCAGGCGCAGGTTGGTGACGTGGCCGCTGCGTGGGGCCAGGACCTGGCTGCGAGCCAGGTTCAGCTCCGCGACCTTGGCCTCGGCCTGGGCCTCACGTAGCTCGCCACGGGCGATGCCGGCATTGATCTGGGCGTTCTCGCGCAATTCGGCGCTGATGGCCTGGGGTCCCAGGGCCGCTCGACGGCTGGCTTCGTGTTCGCGCAGGCTCAACTGCTGCTGGCGGGTCTGCACTACCGCGCGGGCCTTCTCCACCGCGGCCTCGAAACGCTCGCGATCGATACTCAGCAACAAATCTCCCGCCTTGACGTGCTGGTTGTCCACGGCCCTGAGCTCGCGCACCCAACCCGAGACGTCTGGGGCGATCACCACCACGTCGGCACGGATTCGCGCGTCCCGGGTCCAGGGCGTGAGCATGTAGTACTGCCACAAATGAAAACCGGCGAAGATCGCCAGGGCCACCACGCTCAACGTGACGGCGACACGTACGGAAGTACGCATGTTCAACTCCTCATGACGGTCCGAGGACCAGGGTAATGACAGTCAGGACACAGACATACAGAGCGCAGTCGAACAGCGCTTCATGCCAGATCCAGCGCCCTGCCGGCACGAGACTGAGCAGCAGTCGCAAGGCTCCGGTGACCAACAAGGCCAGCACGACATAAATCAAAAACGGGCTGAGCAGCACCCCGCCGATCGACCATTCATGCAAACCCATGGCTATGTTTCCCTTCTGAAGATTCGTGCTGGCGGCACCAGGCGCGCCAGCTGTTCTGCAATTGCACCACCGCGCCCTGGGCCAGCTTCAGCGCGTCGCTTGGCGGTTGCTTTGAAAGCGCTGCCAGATAATCGTCGCTCGCCTGGGCCAGTGCGTCGGCCTGCCCGCCCGCCGGGCCGTGCTCCAGCACCTGCTCCAACGTTTCGAAATATCGGCGTTGGGCTGGACTGTCCGGGACTTGGGCGACGGCCAGGCTCAAGCGCAGATGGAGCAATTCGTCCCCGATGTCCAGGCCCAGCAAACCATCGTCCCAACGACTGCGCGCCGGCACCGGCAGCTCCGGATAGTGCCGCGCCAGTTGCAGCAAACGATCGGCCATGCGCCCGCCGAACCAGCTCTCGGCGCCGCGCAGATTGCGATGGGTCAAGCGCACCAGGTCATCGAGCGTTGCCGCCAGCAACCGACGGCTGTGCCAGGCCGGGTTGCGCAGAATCAACAGATTGAATGCCAGCACGGCCGCGCCGACACCGATCATCATGGCCTGGGCATTGTTGAAAAATGTCGCAACGTCGTACTTCATGGCGTTAAGCGGCGATACCAACACCACGAAGTGCAGGCAGAACGAGGTGGCGGTCGCGTAGAGCGGCGGCTTGGCCATGCCCAGCGCCCCCAGGAACAGAGGTACGCCCATGGCCATGCAGAGCATCGCAAAGCTGCTCCATTGGGGCAGCAGGATTTCACCGATCACAAACGCGGTCGGTACCGCCAGGAGAATGCCTCGCAAGAAACTCATCCCGATCTGCGCGCCATTTTCGCGGCTGGCGAACAGGCTGCACACCACACACGTCAGCAACAGCGCGCCCGAGGCGGCAGGCCAGGCAGTGGCCAGCCAGAAACACGCCACTGCCAGGAACGCCAGGGCGCTGCGGGCTCCAAACACCATCGCCAGGGACAGGTCCCGATGGGGCGCCAGGGTGCGTGGCGGGTCGGCCGCCGCCCTGCCCTCTTGCACCGCCGACAGCGCAGCGCAGGCCGCCAGGGCGGTGTCGAGCAACAAAGCGAAACGTGCCAGGCAATAACTTTGTGCCGAGCTGAACCGTGGTTCGTGAGACGCATCCCATACCCGCGGCCGCAGTGCCTGCAATGTCGTGCTGTCGGCGTCGAGGGCTTGCTGCACCTCGCTCATCCACGGCTGCAGCGCTTGGGCTTCTTGAGGGTCGAGCTGGTTCCATTGTCGGCGTACCGAGCGCGAAATGCGCAGCAGCATCAACAGTTTCTGGCTCAAGCCACTGATGGCCCGGGCACGCTGGCGGCCCAGGCGGCCTTCGAACCAGGCGTGTTCGCGCTGGGCGTCTACCGCGACGATTTTGCCGAGGATTTCCAACAGACCTTTGCGCGCCTGGGCATCGCCGGCCAATGTGGCGCGCGCCGCCTGCATGCCACTTTGCCAGGCAGCACGTGCCTGATCCGCCAATTGCCGTTCAACCCGCAACGGCCAGAGCAAGGCGCTGGTCACGGTGGCGCAGGTGATGCCCAGGCTGATCTCGGTGCAACGCGCCACCGCCTGGTCGAACACTCCAAGCGGATGGGCGATGGCCGGCAAGGCAATGATCGCCACGGTGTAGCCAGCCAGCACGAACGAATACGACCACGCGCTGCGCAAGAGCGTCGAACAGGCCGTGCACACGCCCAGCCACAACGCCAGCGCCAGCAGGAACAACCAGGGCGCCTGGGCGAACAGGCCCATGAACACCACCGACATGATTGTCCCCACCAGAGTCCCGACCAAGCGTGCCAGGCCCTTCTGCACCACCATCCCAGACAACGGCTGGGCAACGATAAACGCGGTCATCAGCGCCCACGACGGCTGCTCCAATCCCCAGCGCAACGCCAGCCACAACGCCAGGCCGCCACCGAGCACAGTCTTGATGGCGAACTGCACAGCGAGACGATCAGGGGCGAACAGAGCCTGAAAGGTGATGGGCACGCGCAAAACTCTTCTTGAGATGATGTAACGATAGATCGTGAGAGGGGCGGCGCAATTATTAGGGAGCTATCTATTCACGTCCAGAGTTGATTGTTGAGCGTTCTGACAAACACTCTTGCGAATTGGTGCCGAAAAGTCTTACTGCCCAGATCGCTCCCATAAAAAAACGCCAGGCAAGCTGGCGTTTTTTCTTCACACGCGGATGTTAGCTGGCACGCGCCTGGTTGCGCAGAGCCTTGACCTGGTCATGGTTGCGTTGCACGCCGTGGTACTGACGCTCCACGAGGTCACGAATGCCCACCAGGTTGTGTTTGTTGATCTTCTCGATGGCTTCCTTATAAGCCTTCAGCGCATGGTCTTCGCCGCGCTCGGCTTCGTTCAGCACAGCCTCTTCGTCCTTGCCGGTGAACATGGATTTTACGTCGACCCAACGGCGGTGCAGGTCACCGGCAACGCTGGTAGAAGTTTCCGGATCGCCACCCAGGGAACGCACGGCGGCTTGCAGCTCAGCCGCAGCGGTGGCGCAATCGGCGGCGCGCTTGACGAACAGCGCCTTGAGCTCAGGGTGCTTGATGTCTTCAGCGCAGGTCTTGAATCCTTCCTGGCCATCCTTGCTGGTCTCGATCAGGTCATTCAAGACAGAGATGGATTCTTTGTTGATGTCAGTCATTTTTCAGTTCCTTTGCTTGGTGAATAAAAACCTGCAAGGGATATTGCATCGGCCATGCCAGCCATCATCACAACTTAAAATCCATTTAAATCAATAAGTTATGAACACATGAGAAATCTGTATCCGCGTTATTTGCATGATCTGTCATTTGGCCTGCATGCAGAATGCCTGTATTTTCCCTAGGACTTTCAATAAGACAGCCGCCCTATGAATCCAGAAAAGCTTGAGCTGCTGGTCACCCGCCAGATGCCCTTCGGCAAGTACAAGGGCAGAATTCTTGCCGACCTGCCAGGCCAATACCTGAATTGGTTCGCGCGGGAGGGCTTCCCTCACGGCGAATTGGGCGGGTTGCTGGCATTGATGCAGGAAATCGACCACAACGGTCTGTCTGACCTGCTGGATCCGCTGCGGGCTAAACATGGCTTGCCCAAACCTCGCCATTGACCCCTGCCATTGACTGACTGAGCTCTGCGATGCCCGAAAATACGCTGCGTGCCCACGACGAAGCCTTCTGGGAAACCTTTGTCGGTCGTTACGATGTCGACGTCAATGGTCCGCTCAACCTGGAAAACGGCTACTTTGGCCGGATGTCCCGTACGGTGGTCGCGGAGTACCAACGCAATATCGACTGGGTGAACCGCGGCAATTCGGTCTACGTGCGCCAACAGTTCGACCTGGAGCATTGCGAAGTGATTCGCCGAGAGGTGGCGCAGCTCATCCACGCCCCAGCGTCCACCGTGGCGCTGGCCACCAACGCGGTTGACGCCTTGCAGACGCTGATCCGCAATTACAACCAGCTCAAGCCTGGCGACCAGGTTCTGATCAGCGACGTGGAGTACGAGTCGGTCAAAAGCGCGATGCGCTGGCTCGCCCGCCAGCGTGGCGCCGAGGTCATCGAGCTGGTCCATCCGCACCCCGCCAGTTTCGACAGCCTGGTGGGCACGTATCGAGAAGCCTTCATTCGTTATCCGCGCCTGAAGCTGATGGCGCTGACCTACGTTAACCACCTGACCGGCCTGGTGATGCCGGTCCAGGCGATAGCCGAGACGGCACGGGAGTTCGACGTCGATATCATTCTCGACGGCGCCCACGCCCTGGGGCAGATCGATTTCAATCTCAATAAGCTCGGCATTCAATTTGCCGGGTTCAACTTGCAGAAATGGCTTGGCGGCCCTCTGGCCCTGGGCTTTCTCTATATCGCTCCACACCGGCTGGCCGACATCGACCCGGACATGGACGAAGGCCACTACCCCACCACCGATATACGCTCGCGCACGCCCCACAGCACGCCCAACATCCCGGCCCTGCTGACGCTGCCCCTGGTATTCGAAGAGCACCGTGCCCTGGGCGGAGCACCGGCCAAGGGTGCTCGGCTCTGTTATCTACGGGACCTGTGGGTGAGCGCGGTGCGCGATGTGCCCGGCATCGAGGTCATGACCCCAGACGACCGGCGCCTCTATTGCGGTATCACGTCCATGCGATTCACCAACCAGCCTGATCAACAGGTGATGGCCGACCGACTGCTCAAGGAATATGGGATCTTTACCGTGGTGCGCAAGACCAGCGTCGGCCTCTGCATCCGCATTACGCCGGGGTTGATTACCTTGGCGCGGGATATGGAGCGGTTGACTGCGACACTGATCAACCTGAACAGTACGTAACCCGTGGCGAGGGCGCTTGGTCCCTGGCCCACGGGATCTGCAGCCAAATAACAGGCAAAAAAAAACGGTGCGCCGACCAAGCGCACCGTAAAGCCGTAGAACACACAACGAAGTTCGGTAGGACGATCAGTCCAGCAGCGCCAATGCCTCGGCGGTGCATTCCTCAATGCGGGCCCAGTCGCCGTTCTTGATCCACTCCGGATCGAGCATCCAGCTCCCGCCTACGCACATCACGTTTTTCAACGCCATGTAGCTTTTGATATTGGCCGGGCTCACGCCGCCGGTCGGACAGAATTTCACTTCGCCGAACGGCCCGCCCAATGCCTTGATGGCAGCAACGCCACCGCTGACTTCCGCCGGGAACAACTTGAAGCGGCGATAGCCCAGGCCATAACCTTCCATGATGCCCGAGGCATTGCTGATCCCCGGCAGCAACGGAATCGGACTCTGGACGCTGGCTTCCAACAGATCCCGAGTGATACCCGGCGTCACGATGAATTGCGAACCGGCAGCCTCGGCGGCGGCCAGCATGTGGCGATCGAGCACCGTGCCGGCACCGGTCACCAGCTCTGGGCGCTGCTCGCGAAGGACCTGAATGGCCTTGAGCCCGTATTGCGAGCGCAAGGTCACTTCCAGTGCCGTCAGGCCACCGGCGGCCAGGGCATCGGCCAGCGGCAGGATGTCCTGTTCACGCGCGATGGTAATCACCGGCAGGATCCGCGCCTTGGCGCAGAGGCTGTCGATCAGCGTCACTTTGTCCGCCATGGAAACGGTCGGGGATGGGTTTGTCATAGCGGCTGATCCTTGGTTCATGGGCACCAGTAAATCTCTAACGTAGGTTGCAGAAATGCGCGGATCGGCATCTCGGCGACATCGTCACCAGACACCGCGGCATTCAGGGTGGTCAGTTTCGATTGACCGGAAATAGACAGCACTTTGTGCCTGGCCGACGCCAGCAAGGCGCGGCTCATGGTCAGGCGTTGGTGTGGGACCGTCGGCGCGAGCATCGGCCAGCAGCGGCGAGCACCATTGTTATCCAGGGCCTCGGCCAGATTCGGGCTGTCGGGAAACAGCGACGCGGTATGCCCGTCATCGCCCATGCCCAGTATCAGCACGTCGATCGGCGGCAGCTCGGCGAGCAGGCGATCCGCCTGCTCGGCGGCGGCTTCCAGATTGGCGCTGGCGCTGTAGAGGCTCAGGAACTGGGCCTTGGCCGCAGCCCCTTGAAGCAGATAACGCTTGAGCAGGCCGGCGTTGCTGTCGGCATGTTCAACCGGCACCCAGCGCTCATCGGCCAGGCTCACCACCACGTTCGACCAGTCTAGCGCCTGCTTGGCCAGATGCTGGAAAAACGCCACCGGGCTACGACCGCCGGACACCACCAAGGTCGCCGCGCCTTTGGCATCGATCGCGGCGCGCAATTGCTCCGCCACGTTCACCGCCAATTTTTCCGCCAGCACCACTGGGCTCTTGAACTCCAGGGCAGTGACACCCTGGGGCAGTTTCAATTCAGATATCGCCATACCATGACCTCCCATCCCGCGTGATCAGTGCAATGGAGCTCATCGGCCCCCATGACCCAGCGGCATAAGGCTTGGGCGCATCGCCAGACTTCTTCCAGCCGGCGATCAACTGGTCACACCACGTCCACGCGGCTTCGATTTCATCTTTACGAACAAACAGGTTCTGATTGCCGTTCATGACTTCCAGCAACAACCGCTCGTAGGCATCGGGAATCCGTGCGCTGCGGTAGGTGTCGGAAAAGTTGAGTTGCAGCGGACCGCTGCGCAACTGCATGCCCTTGTCCAGGCCCTGCTCCTTGGTCATTACCCGCAAGGAAATCCCTTCGTCCGGTTGCAGGCGGATGATCAGTTTGTTGCTGATCTGCAAGCGCTGCTCGGGGGCGAAGATGTAGTGGGACGGTTCCTTGAAGTGAATCACGATCTGCGACAGCTTCTGCGGCATGCGCTTGCCGGTGCGCAGGTAGAACGGCACCCCGGCCCAGCGCCAGTTGCGGATATCGGCGCGCAGGGCAACGAAGGTCTCGGTGTCGCTCTGGGTATTGGAATTCGGCTCTTCGAGGTAGCCGGGCACCGCCTTGCCTTCGCTGTGGCCGGCGATGTACTGGCCACGCACCACCTGGGTGGTCAGGCCTTCCGGACTGATCGGCGCCAAGGCCTTGAGCACCTTGACCTTCTCGTCACGGATGCTGTCGGCGGAAAGGTCCGCCGGGGGGTCCATGGCGATCAGGCACAACAGCTGCAGCAGGTGGTTCTGGATCATGTCCCGCAGTTGGCCGGCCTTGTCGAAATAGCCCCAGCGCCCTTCGATCCCGACCTTCTCGGCCACGGTGATTTCCACGTGGGAAATGTAATTCTGGTTCCACTGGGTTTCGAACAGGCTGTTGGCGAACCGCAGCGCGATCAGGTTCTGTACCGTTTCCTTGCCCAGATAATGGTCGATGCGGTAAGTGCGGTTCTCCGGAAAGAACTGCGCCACGGCGTCGTTCACCTTGCGCGACGATTCGAGGTCCGAACCGATGGGCTTTTCCAGCACCACACGGGTGTTTTCGCTGAGGCCGACTTTCGCCAGGTTCTCGCAAATCGCGCCGTAGACCGCCGCCGGCGTGGCGAAATAGGCAATGACTTGTTGCTGCGTCAGCCCGACCTGCTCGGCAAGCGCGACGTAATCGTCCGCCTTGAGAAAATCCACGTGCAGGTACGTCAGCCGCGCCAGGAAGCGTTCGATCACGGATTCGTCGAGGTCTTTATCACCGACGTAACGCCGCAGTTCGGTGGTGATGAACGCCAGATGCTGTTGTTCGCTGCCCGGTTCACGGGCCAGCGCCAGGATCCGCGTGTTTTCGTGCAACAAGCCGGCGCCATCGAGCTGGTAAAGGGCAGGAAACAGCTTGCGTAGCGCCAGGTCGCCCAACGCGCCGAACAAGGCAAAAGTACACGGTTCAACCGTAATCGAATGCATGATGTTTGTTCTTTTATCAAGTTAAGCTACAAATACCTTTTTTCAAGGCATCACTCAAGGAAAAATGTAGTAATAACTACAACATTTTCCGAAAATACCGATTCCGAGTGGTGGTCCGTCGGAGCCATCAGTAGGATAGGCCACCGCAAAGGGTCGTATCAAAGACCCGTCTCTCTAGGAATCCTGTATGGACCGCGTGCGAAATCTACTGGAGCAGATCCAGAGTCGCCTGGAAGACCTGAACAAGGCCGAACGCAAGGTGGCCGAGGTGATCCTGCTCAACCCACAGCAGGCTACCCGCTTCAGCATTGCCGCCCTCGCCCAGGCGGCCTCGGTCAGCGAACCGACCGTCAACCGCTTTTGCCGCTCGTTCGGCGTGAGCGGTTACCCGGAACTCAAGCTGCAACTAGCCCAAAGCCTGGCCAGCGGCGCGGCTTATGTCAGCCGCGCAGTGGAAGCCGACGACAACCCTGAAGCCTACACCCAGAAAATCTTTGGCAGCGCCATTGCCTCATTGGACAGTGCCTGCCAGGCCCTTGATCCAAATTTGATCAGCCGCGCGGTCGACCTGCTGATCCAGGCCCGGCAGATCCACTTCTTCGGCCTCGGCGCCTCGGCTCCGGTGGCGCTGGATGCCCAGCACAAGTTTTTCCGGTTCAACCTGGCAGTGACCGCCCACGCCGACGTGCTGATGCAACGCATGATCGCCTCGGTGGCCCATACCGGTGAGTTGTTCGTGATCATTTCCTACACCGGTCGTACCCGCGAACTGGTGGAAGTAGCGCGTATCGCCCGGGAAAACGGCGCATCGGTACTCGGCCTGACCGCCGAGGGCTCGCCACTGGCCAAGGCCAGCACCTTGAGCCTCAATATTCCGCTGCCCGAAGACACCGATATCTACATGCCGATGACTTCGCGAATCATCCAGCTCACCGTACTGGACGTGCTCGCCACCGGCATGACCCTGCGCCGCGGGGTGGACTTCCAGCCGCACCTGCGCAAGATCAAGGAAAGCCTCAATGCCAGCCGGTATCCGGTTGGGGATGAGTTCAACTGATTCGATCCGGAACTTTTGGTGCCTGACAGGTCGTCATCGCGAGCAAGCTCGCTCCCACAGGGGTTTTGTGAACGCCAGAGAACCAGTGTGGGAGCGAGCTTGCTCGCGATGACGGCAGCCGCCACACCGTAGATCCAGAGCTAAGCCCCTACCCGCGCCTGCAAACTCAAATGCGCCCGCTCCCCGGGCGCCAGGCTCAGGCTGTCGGTGCCGCCACTGGCCGCTTCGACGCAAACGAACTCGTTGACCTCATCCCAGCTCACGCCCAGCAACGGCCGTGTACCGGGATGCCACACCACCGTGTCGGCGCTTTCACCGGTGTCGATGCACAATTCCCGCTGCCAGGCGTGATCCTTGAGCTGCAACTCTCCTTCATGCTGGAACACTCGCTGACAGCCGCCCTCGACCCGCAACTCGCCTTCCTGCCGGCAAACCGCACGGTTCAATTGGTCGTAACCTTGCGCGCCTTCGAGTCCAGACAGCGCTACCTCGCCAACGTCACCAATGCGCCAATAGGCATGCAAGGCCTGGCTCAATTGGCAAGGCAGGCTGTCTTGATGCTCGGTGCTCAAGCGCAATTCCATGCGGTCGCCCAAGTCGGCATGCAGGTCCACTTGCCAGTCGCACAGCTGCAATTGCCAATGCAGATGCACGCCATCGTCATCGCTGGCGCTGTCGAGCAACTTCCAATCGATCAGCCGCGCCCAACCATGAGACGGCCAGGCATTTTCACTCGGATGGCGGCCATACCAAGGCCAACACACCGGTACCCCGCCGCGTATCGCGCCGACCTGGGGCCACTTGGCCGCGCACCACAGCCAAGGTTTCTGGCCTCGCGGCTGGAAGTGCAACAACTGCGCACCCTGGCGGCTGAAAACCGCTTGGCACAACGGATGGTCAATAACCAAGACGTCGCGCTGCTGATAGCGCTCCCACGCAAACACCGGACGCTCGCGCAAGGATCTGAAAAAGCGTTGTAGCGGATGCTCATGCATGGGCTGTAGTCCTGGGAATCACTGAACTCTCAATTGATGCGACAGTTTTGGTGGCGAGGGGATTTATCCCCGCTGGGGTGCGGAGCAGCCCCAAAACAGGTTGCAGATAATCTGCCTGACGCACCGAGTTGGCCAGCTGAGGACTGCTCCGCAGCCCAGCGGGGATAAATCCCCTCGCCACAGGTTCGGCCCCCAACCAAACAATTGATCGCTCCGCAAAAAAAAGCGGACAGCCTTGGCCGTCCGCAAATATGCGCACATAGAGGAGAGCTTATCGCAACAGCGTCAGAACACCGACTGGATTTTCAGGCCGGCCACCAGCGCGTTGTCCACCTCGTCAACACCGCCCGGGTGAGTGACGTATTGCAGGTTCGGACGCACGGTCAGCCAGTTGGTGACGTGGAAGCCGTAGTTGATTTCGTAGTTGTACTCGGTGCTGCGCAACGGCGAAAACAGCGGATCGTCGTAATCGGTCACGCCATTGGCTACGTTGGTCAGATCGGCGTTCTTCTTCACGTCTTCGTTGACATGGATACGGGCGAAGCCGATACCCACGTCATCCTTTGGACGCGCATCGAATGGGCCCTTGTACACGAACATCAGCGACTGGTAGTTGTCGACGATGTTGGTGTCCTTGTCGTGGAAGGTGGCGTTGGCCGCGATGTTCAAGCCGCGCGAAGCGTCACCATTGTGGGTGGTGAGCTGCTGTTGCATGACGAACCAGTAGCCGTCCTTGCTGCTGTGGCTGCGATAGGCGCTGCCGGTGGTTGCGGCGTCGTTGCCGTTGTCGTCCTCACGGACGTCATCGGCCTTGGCCGTGCTCTTGTAGTAACCGACACGGTATTCGCCAGGCAGGTTGTTGAGCTTGGGCGACCAGACCAACTCGACCGGAATCAGCGTACCCTCGGTCCCGCTGCCGCTGAGCTTGTAACGGTTGTTGTTTTCCAGTTGCGAAGGGTTCTGGTTGTACGCACCGATTTGCGCGTAGAGCTCAGGGGTGATGTTGTACTTGAACCGAATCGCTGCCTGCATGATTGGCCAGTTGTACCAGATGCCGGTGGCCCAGTTACCCGCTTGGGAACCGCAGAAGGCCAGGTTCTGGAAGTCGCAAGGGAAAGTGTTGAAATCCTCGCCCACGCCGTAGTAACCGGCCTTGACGTCCAGCTTGCTGTCAAAGTACTTCTGCTTGATCCACAACTGCGTCAGACGCGTGGTTTGGCCGCGGCCCCAGACTTCCTGGGACGAACTGAGCGTGCCGGCACGCGGGTCACCGATACGGTCGTTGGAAATGTTGCGACCATCCCGGCGAGTGAACTGGATCTTGGCTTCGGTATCGTTCCAGCCCGCCAGTTTTTCCAGGTCGAGCGCGACACCCAGGCCAAACTGCTGGGACCAACGCGCAGTCTTGTCATCGTTGTAGCCGCCGTGGAGGTTGGCACCCATCTCACCGACGAAATCGGCCTTGATGTCGATACCCTGCTCGATCAGCTTGGTCCGTTCACCGCCCCAGTCGCCCGTCATCCACTGCGAATCGGCGCTGAACGCGTCGGCAGCGTGTGCGCTACCGGCCAGCATCATCGCCGCAACGGCTGACAACTGGCAGATAAGCTGGGCATTGTTCTTCTTCTTCATCCCTACATCCTCGTCTTTATTGTTATTAACTGTTTTTATCTAACGCGGTTTACAACGATTGCGACGGATGTCCCCACCCGTCGCATACTCCTTCCTGTGGGAGCGGGCTTGCTCCCCCCACACTTGTTCATCACCGGCCTTTGAACTGCGCCACGTTGGCAGGTCGGTCTTCGGCCTGCGGCTGCGCAGCCACGCCCAGGCGTTCGCCGGACTTGGCGTCGAACAGCAGCACTTTCGCTGGGTCGAATTGCAACGTCAGGGTCTCTCCCGGCTGCGGCGCCACGTCTGGCGCCAGGCGGCAGCAGACCTTGGTGTCGTTGAGATTGACGAACACCAGGGTGTCTGGCCCGGTGGGTTCGGTGACCTGCACTTCGGCGCGAATGGTTGGCATGCCGTTCGGCTCGTTGCCGGCCAGCACGATCTGCTCCGGACGCAAGCCAAGGATCACTTCGCGATCTTCCAGGCCGGCGTCCTGCATGCCCAGCGGCAACTCGCAACGGGCCTGGCCGCTGTCGAGCAAGGCCAGCAGGCGGCCGTCCTTGCGTTGCAGGCGCAGCGGGATGAAGTTCATCGGCGGCGAACCGATGAAGCTCGCCACGAACAGGTTCGCCGGGTTGTTGTAGATGTCCTTCGGCGTGCCGAACTGTTGGATGATCCCGTCCTTCATCACCGCCACTTTGTCGCCCAGGGTCATGGCTTCGATCTGGTCGTGGGTCACGTAGACCGTGGTGGTCTTCAGGCGCTGGTGCATCAGTTTCATTTCGGTGCGCATCTCGACCCGCAGCTTGGCGTCGAGGTTGGACAACGGTTCGTCGAACAGGTAGATCTTCGGCCGCCGCGCCAGGGCCCGGCCCATCGCAACGCGCTGTTGCTGGCCACCGGAGAGCTGGCCAGGCTTGCGGTTGAGCAGGTGTTCGATCTGCAACAGCTTGGCGACCCGCGCCACTTCCTCATTGATGTCCGCCTGTTTCATCTTGCGAATCTTCAGGCCGAACTCGATGTTCTCGCGCACGCTCATGGTCGGGTACAGCGCGTAGGACTGGAACACCATGGCGATGTCGCGATCCTTCGGGCTCATGCCGCTGACATCCTGGTCGCCGATCATGATCGCGCCGCCGGTGATGGTCTCGAGGCCGGCGATGCAATTCATCAGGGTCGATTTGCCGCAGCCCGAAGGACCGACCAGGATCAGGAATTCGCCTTCTTTGATCGACAGCTGGATGTCTTTCAAGGTGTCGGGCAGGCCCGCGCCGTAGGTCTTGTTTACATTGCGAAGTTCAAGCGTAGCCATGATTACCCCTTGACCGCGCCAGCCGTGAGGCCGCGCACGAAATACTTGCCTGCGATCACATAGACCAGCAGGGTCGGCAGCCCGGCGATCATCGCCGCCGCCATGTCCACGTTATATTCCTTGGCCCCGGTGCTGGTGTTGACCAGGTTGTTCAGCGCCACCGTGATGGGCTGGGAGTCACCGCTGGAGAACACCACGCCGAACAGGAAGTCATTCCAGATCTGCGTGAACTGCCAGATGAGGCAGACCATGATGATCGGCGTCGACATCGGCAGGATGATCCGCCGGAAGATGGTGAAGAACCCGGCGCCATCGAGGCGCGCCGCCTTCACCAGCGCGTCGGGAATACTCACGTAGTAGTTACGGACGAACAGCGTGGTGAACGCCAGGCCGTAGACGACGTGGACAAACACCAGGCCAGTGGTGGTGCTGGCCAGGCCCATCTTGCCGAGGGTGAACGAGGCCGGCAGCAGCACGGTCTGGAACGGCAGGAAGCAACCGAACAGCAGCAGGCCGAAGAACAACTGCGAGCCACGGAAGCGCCACATCGACAGCACATAACCGTTCAGTGCACCGATGGCCGTGGAAATTAGTACGGCCGGCACGGTGATCTTGATCGAGTTCCAGAAATAACCGTTGACCGTCGCCCAGGCCTTGACCCAGCCGATGCCGCTGACCACGGTCGGCCAGCTCAACAGGTTGCCGGTGCTGATGTCTTCCGGCGTCTTGAAGCTGGTCAACAGCATGACCACCAACGGCACCAGGTAAAGCAGTACCGCAACAATCAGCACCGCATAGATCGCGATGCGGCTGATGGAAGGTTTCGCAGCGAGACTAGTCATGACGCTTGGCCCTCAGCTCGGAATACAAGTAAGGCACGATGATCGCGAGGATCGCACCGAGCATCAGGATTGCACTGGCCGAGCCCATGCCCATCTGACCGCGACTGAAGGTGAACGAATACATGAACATGGCAGGCAGGTCGGAGGAGTAGCCCGGACCACCGGCCGTCATGGCCGCCACCAAATCGAAGCTCTTGATCGCAATGTGCGCCAGGATCATCACGGCGCTGAAGAACACTGGGCGCAGGCTCGGCAGTACGACTTTCCAGTAGATGCGCGGCATGCTCGCGCCATCGATCTGCGCGGCGCGGATGATCGACTGGTCCACGCCTCGCAGGCCGGCCAGGAACATCGCCATGATGAAGCCCGAGGCCTGCCAAACGGCAGCGATCACCAGGCAATACACCACGCGATCGGGGTCGATCAGCCAGTCCAGGCGGAAGCCTTCCCAACCCCAGTCACGCAACAATTTGTCCAGGCCCATGCCCGGGTTGAGCAGCCACTTCCAAGCGGTACCGGTGACGATCATCGAGAGCGCCATTGGGTACAGGTAAATGGTGCGGATGAAACCTTCGCGGCGAATACGTTGGTCGAGAAACACCGCCAGCAGCACGCCGATGACCAGGGTGATGCCGATGAACATCCCGCCGAACACCGCGAGGTTCTTGCTGGCCACCCACCAGCGGTCGTTGTCCCACAGCCGCGCATACTGAGCCAGGCCCGCCCATTTATAGGTAGGCAGGAAAGTCGACGTCGTGAACGACAGGACGAACGTCCACAGGATGTAGCCATAAAAGCCCACCAGGACGATGAACATGCTCGGCGCCAGCACCAGTTTTGGTAGCCAGCGCTGCAATGCATCGAAAGGCGAGGCCTTGCTGAACACAGCAACAGAACTCATGGGGAAATCCAGTACCAGGAAAAACTACAAGTTTGTTCCTTGTGGGAGCGAGCCTGCTCGCGATGGCGTCGTATCAGGTCATGCACTGCTGCCTGACACTATGCTTTCGCGAGCAGGCTCGCTTCCACAGGGGTTAGCGGTTACTTCGCAGACTGAACCGCTGCGCCAAGTTTCTTGGCGGCGTCGGCCGGGTCGGCTTTCGGGTCGTTGATGTAGTTGGTCACGACGTCAAAGAACGCGCCTTGCACGGCCAGCGTGGTCGCCATGTTGTGTGCCATGCTCGGTTGCAGGCCGCCGTTCTTGGCGTCCGCCAGGAAGTCCTTGGCGGCGGTCTGGGCGCAGGAATCGAAACCGTACTTGCCCATGTCGGCCAGCATGTCGTTGCGCACCGGGATCGAACCCTTGTTGATGCTGAAGACTTTCTGGAAGTTCTCACCCAGCACGACCTTGGCGATGTCCTGCTGGCCCGCCGCAGTGCCTGCATCCTTCTGCTTGAACACCGCCAGGGAGTCGATGTTGTAGGTGAAGGCCTTCTCGGTACCCGGGAACGCTACGCACTCGTAGTCCTTGCCGGCGACTTTCTTCGCGGCAGTCCACTCGCTCTTGGCCCAGTCACCCATGATCTGCATGCCGGCCTTGCCATTGATGACCTTGGCCGCTTCCAGGTTCCAGTCCTGGCCCTTGCCATCGGCGTCCATGTAGGTCGCGACTTTCTTCAGCTCGGTCAGCGCCTTGACCATTTCCGGGCCGGTCAACGCTTTGTTGTCCAGGTCGACCAGGGCTTTCTTGTAGCCATCAGCGCCCATGACCGAGAGCACCACCGCTTCGAACACGGTGCTGTCCTGCCAAGGCTGGCCACCATGGGCCAGGGGGATGAAGCCCGCGGCCTTGAGCTTGTCGCCGGCGGCGTAGAATTCTTCGAGGGTGGTTGGATTCTTGGTGATACCGGCTTTCTTGAAGACTTCCGGGTTGATCCACAGCCAGTTGACGCGGTGGATGTTCACCGGCACGGCGACGTAGTCACCTTCGTACTTCACGGTATCGGAGACTTTCTTGTCGAGCAGGCTGTCCCACTTTTCTGCCTTGGAAACGTCCTTGAGGACGTCGGTGTCGAGCAGGCCGGTGGTCGCCCATTCCTGGATGTCCGGGCCCTTGATCTGGGCAACGCCCGGTGGGTTGCCGGCCACGGCGCGGCTCTTGAGCACGGTCATGGCGGTAGAACCGCCACCGCCAGCGACGGCACCGTCCTTCCAGGTAAAACCGTCTTTTTCTACTTGAGCCTTGAGCACATCGACCGCGGCTTTTTCACCGCCCGACGTCCACCAGTGGACGACTTCCACGGAACCTTTCGATTCGGCGGCCAGGGCGCTGACAGGGAATGCTGCGACGGGAAGCAAGGAAGCAAGAGAAATGACAGTAGCGAGGCGAGAAATCGCATTCATCTAGAAGTACCTTTCTTGTTGTTATGCATGCAAGTCTGGTGCTTGCGCTGCATGGATTCTAATCAGGGGTTATCCCTTCGCAGGTAACGAAGGGACGTGGATATGTCACGACATGGTTACACAGGTGCAGGATCGGACAACTGCGCCAAGGCTGACGCCATGCTCGGGGCCAACGGCAGACGAGGGATCAACACCGCTTGCCAGGCATGATAAAGGTCCGGCTTGCCCGGCCAGATGTCGGCGCTGGGGCGGTTCTGCGGGTCGAGCTCGTGATGCCAGCTGCCGTTGCAGCGATCGATGAAATGTTTGTCACAAAATTCCCAGAAGCGTCGGTACCACGCTTCGTATCGAGCCTCGTCGGTACGTTTGAGCAAGGCACTGGCCGCCGCTGCCGCTTCGGCATGCACCCAGTGCAGGCGATGGCGAACCACGGCGCGATTGTCCCAGTCCAGCGTGTAAACGATGCCCGGGGCGCCGTCGACGTTCCAGCCATGGCGGCAGTTCTGGTCGAACAGTTTCTGAGCGTCCTGGGCCAGCCAGCCCGGCGTCAGCATGCCGATCTGCACGCGCGCGGCCTCGAGGTGCAACAACAGCCGCGCCCATTCGAAACCATGGCCAGGGGTGGTGCCGTAGGGACGAAACCCATCTGCCGGGTTGTCGTGGTTGTACTCGCGCAGCGGCTGCCAGTCGCGGTCGAAATGCTCGACGACCATGTAGTCGTTGGCGGCCGCGTGACCATGGATCACCCGCTCGACGATACGCAACGCGCGAGCCAGCCAGCGCGGATCGTCCGTGGCATCGGCGAGGGCGAGGAAGGCTTCGGTGCCGTGCATGTTGCTGTTGGCGCCGCGATAGGCCTCTTCTTCTGACCAGTCGCGGTTGAAGGATTCACGCAGGGCACCCTCCTCCTCGCACCAGAAATGTTCGTCGATGACCCGCACGGCCTCCTTGAGCAGAGTCTCGGCGTCAGGGCGCTGGGCCACGACCGCAGAGCTGGCTGCCAGGGCAACGAAAGCATGCAGATAAGCGGCTTTTCCAGCCTCGTTTTCAGCCGGATCGGTCTTGGCGAACCAACCGCCATGCTCGGCATCGCGCAGCGGCCCCATGAGCGCCTGTACGCCATGGTCAACCAGCTCGGCGAACCCCGGCAGGCCTTGGATGTGGGCCATGGCGAAGCTGTGGGTCATGCGCGCGGTATTCATGGTTTCGGCCCGGGCATCGGCCGGCAGGCGGCCCAATTCGTCCAGGTTGCCAAAGCCGTCCGGCAGCTTCGAGGCCTTGGCGAACGTCAGCAGACGCAAGCCTTCTGCGGCAAGCCATTGCTGGTGGGCGGGCGCATTCAGCCAACTGCTGAACGCCGGTTGGAAGGTGTCCATCGAGATACCTTTTTTGTTGTTTTGACGCAGGGAGTCTAAACAAGGGAGGGTTGACGGCAGGTAACGAAAGGGGCGAGTTATGTCACCGAGTTGTGACATTGGCATGGATATGTGTTGAAGCGATGGGCGCCTCCGTCGGAACGCCGCCCGGAGCAGGCTCGCTCCCACATTGGACTTCATTGACGCGCATATCCTGTTTGACGCAGATCCCCTGTGGTAGCGAGCCTGCTCGCGACGAACGATAACGCGGTCCAATCAATCCACGCTGCGAGGCAACTGCAACGTCACCCGCAACCCACCCTCGCGCAGGTTCTGCAAACTCACCTCACCGCCATGGCTGTGGGCAATGTTGCGTGCGATACCCAGCCCCAGGCCGTACCCCTGCTGCTGCCCGGCCAGGCGAAAGTGCGGCTCGAAGACTTGTTCGAGGCGTTGTTCCGGTACGCCCGGGCCTTCGTCATCGACGTGCAGAATGAACGCCGACTCATCATCATCGATGTGCAAATGGGCTCTCTGGCCGTATTTCAAGGCGTTGTCGATCAGGTTGCCGATGCACCGCTTGAGGGCCAGCGGCTTGCCGGGATACGGCGCCAGCGCCCGGCCATCCTGGGTCACTCGGCCGTTGCCGTTGGGCGCCAGATAAGGCTCTACCAGGCAATCCAGCACATGGTTGAGGTCCACCGGCTCGATGTTTTCGTGGATGTCGGTGTCCTTCACACATTGCAGCGCCCCCTTGACCAACAGCTCCAGCTCATCCAGGTCTCGGCCGAACTTGGCTTGCAGGTTTTCATCCTCCAGCAGCTCGACCCGCAACCGCAGCCGGGTAATCGGCGTGCGCAGATCGTGGGAGATGGCGCTGAACAACTGGCTGCGCTCGGTCAAATAGCGGCTGATGCGCTCGCGCATGGCATTGAAAGCCCGGCCCACCTCCACCACTTCGCTGCCGCCACCCTCGGCCACCGGTTCCACTTCGGCACCGAGGGACATGTCCCGCGCCGCTCGGGCCAGGCGTTTCAATGGTCGGCTCTGCCAATGCACCAACAAGCCGATGAACAACAGCAACAGGCTGCTGGTGAGCACGATGAAGCCCACCTGCTGCTTGGGCAGATCCTGCTCTTCGAGGCTGGTATAGGGTTCGGGCAGCAGCGAGGCGATGTAAAGCCATTCACCCGGCGCCATCTGGATTTGCGTGACCAAGACCGGCGGATTCACCGGCTCAAGCGTCAAGGCGTAATGGGCCCATGATCGCGGCAGCTCGTCGAGCTTGAGCCCGCCGTTGAAAATCCGCAGGTCTTCAGGGCTGACGAATTTGACCGAGATGTCGGCGCTGCTGCCCAGGGAGCGCCGCAGCACGTCATCCACGGCCTGGAGCACCGCCAGCTTTCGCGGCGTCACGGGCAGCACGTCCATGCCCAGCGGCTTGTCATTGAGGGTGACGACAAAGCGTGTGCCGCCCATGCTGCGCAACTGGTCCAGCACCAGGGGCCGGTACGCCACCGGCAGCGAGCGCAGATAACTGACAGTGGCGGTCATCGAATGGGCAAGGCTGCGCGCGCTGGTGACCAGGCCTTCAAGCTGGGTGGCGCGCAATTGGGAGACCCAGATCAGACTGGACAGCGTCTGGGCGAACAGCACCACCAGTAGCGTCAGCAGCAGCATCCGCCCCAGCAACGAGCGTGGCACGGGCACCCGGCGCACGACTTTCCTGATCGCTTCAGTGACCATTGCTGGCAACCACACTGGCCGCCAGTTGATAACCACTGCCGCGCACCGTGCGGATCAACCGCGGCGGCTTTTCCGTGTCGCGCAGGCGCTGGCGCAGGCGACTGACCGCCATGTCGACGATCCGGTCCAAGGGCATCAGTTCGCGCCCACGCGTGGCGTTGCCGATGGTGTCACGGTCGAGGATTTCCTGAGGGTGGTCGAGGAACAACTTGAGCAGGGCAAAATCAGCACCGGAGAGAATCACCTCTTCACCGTCGGCGTGGAACAGCCGATGGCTGACCATGTCCAGCCGCCATTCGTCGAAGGCCAGCACGTCGCCGCCCGTCCGCTCCTGGCCGAACTGCGCCCGGCGCAGCAGCGCCTTGATGCGCGCCTGCAATTCACGCGGGCTGAACGGCTTGCCCAGGTAATCATCGGCACCCAATTCCAGGCCAATGACCCGGTCGGCTTCGTCGGAGCTGGCGGTGAGCATGATGATCGGCACATGGGCCTGGCGTGGATGTTCGCGAACCCAGCGGCACAGGCTGAAACCGTCCTCATCGGGCAGCATCACATCGAGGATCACCAGGTCGCTTGGCGCCTCGTTCAAGGCCTGGCGAAACCCGGCGCCATCAGGCGTGGTGCGCACCTGGAAACCCGCACGGCTGAGGTAAGTGTCCAGCAGTTCGCGAATCTCCTGGTCATCGTCGACCAACAAAATCGATTTGTTCACTGCACTCACGGGGCCTCGTCCTTGTTGTGTGGATTGGGGGCGATTATGCCTGATGGCCGGGTTTTACAAACACTACAGAGCCCCTTGTGGGAGCGAGCTTGCTCGCAATAGCGGTGTATCAGTCAATCTCAATGGCGACTGACACTCCATCATCGCGAGCAAGCTCGCTCCCACAGGAGCGGTTTCCAATTTCAAATCGTGGAGGATTGCTCCAACGCCACGCCCGCGCCCATCAGGCCGGAGTATGGCGCCGTCACCAGCCAGACCGGAATACCCTTGAAATAATCGCTCATGCAGCCCTTGTCGGCGAAGGATTTGGCGAAACCGCTTTCGACGAAGAAATCGGCAAACCGCGGGACCACGCCGCCAACGATGTACACGCCGCCACGCCCGCCCACCGTGAGTACGTTGTTGCCGGCCACGCGGCCCAGCCATCGGCAGAACTGCTCGAGCACTTCCAGGGCGATAGGGTCGCCGGCCAGCCCGGCGGCAGTGATCGACTCGGGGGTATCGAGCACCGGGTCATGACCGTCCACCGCGCAAATCGCCCGGTAGACACGGGGCAGGCCGCTGCCGCTCAGGGCGGTTTCGGCGCTGACGTGGCCGATCTCGTTGTAGATGTGCTGCCAGAGCTGGGTCTCGCGCGGACTGCTCATCGGCAGGTCGACATGGCCGCCCTCCCCTGGCAACGCCGCAAAACGGCCCTCGCCCAAGTCCAGCAGCGTACCGACGCCCAGCCCGGTGCCCGGGCCGATCACCACCGCCGGGCGCATCGGCTCCGGCGTGCCCTGGCAGACAACCCGGTACTCATCCGGACGCAAGCAGGTCATGCCCAGGGCCATGGCGGAGAAGTCGTTGACCAGCAACAGTTTCTCCACCTGCAACCTCTGGCAGAACGCCAGGTTGCTCAGGCGCCAGTGATTGTTGGTAAAACGAAACTCATCGCCGCTCACGGGACCGGCCACCGACAGGCACACCGAACCGATGGCGCCCGGTTTCATTCCCATGCCATTCAAATAAACCTCGATGGCATCTTCCGGGCAGGCGTAATCCGCTGTCGCCAGCACCTGGATATTCTCCAGGTTGTGGTTCTTCCACAGGGCGAAACGCGCGTTGGTCCCACCGATGTCACCGACCAAAGCCAGTTTCAATTAAGCGTCTCCAGGGCAGAAGTGAAGGCGCTGGCGCCCTGCTCTGCCGAGCTGAAGGCCATGCGCATGAAACCGAACAGCTCGCGACCAGTGCCGATGTTGTTGCCCAACAGGCCCTTGGCCGGTTCGCGCGCGGCGAATTCCTCGGCGTCGACCTTCAACTCCAAGGTGCCTTTGACGCCATCGACGCGGATGATATCGCCCTCCTGCACCCGCGCCAACGCGCCGCCGACATAAGCTTCAGGGCTGACATGAATGGCCGCCGGGATTTTCCCGGATGCCCCGGACATGCGTCCATCAGTGACCAGCGCCACCTTGAAGCCACGGTCCTGCAGCACGCCGAGGAACGGCGTCATCTTGTGCAGCTCCGGCATGCCGTTGGAGCGCGGGCCCTGGAAGCGCATCACCGCGACAAAATCCTTCTCCAGCAGACCCGCCTTGAACGCATCCGCCAGGTCCTGCTGATCCTGGAAGACCATGGCCGGCGCTTCGACGATCTGGTTTTCCAAGGCCACGGCCGAAACCTTCATGACCCCACGCCCGAGGTTGCCTTCCATCACCCGCAACCCGCCTTCTGGGGAGAAGGCACGGGCCACCGGACGCAGGATGGTTTCGTCGAGGCTTTCGGTCGGGCCGTCGCGCCACACCAGCTCGCCATCCTCCAGGAACGGCTCCTGGGTGTAGCGACTCAGGCCATGGCCGAGCACGGTGTTGACGTTGTCGTGGAGCAGGCCGGCTTCCAGCAATTCGCGGATCAGAAAGGACATGCCGCCCGCCGCCTGGAAGTGGTTGATGTCGGCCTTGCCGTTCGGGTAGACGTGGCTGAGGGTCGGCACCACTTCGGAGAGGTCGGCCATGTCCTGCCAGGTCAGCTGGATGCCCGCCGCCATGGCGATGGCCGGCATGTGCAGGGTGTGGTTGGTGGAACCGCCGGTGGCGTGCAGTGCAACGATGGAGTTGACCAGTGAGCGTTCGTCGACGATTTCGCCGATGGGCATGAAGTTGCCGCTCTGCTTGGTCAGGCGCGTCACCTGGAACGCGGCCTCACGGGTCAACGCATCGCGCAGCGGCGTGTTCGGGTTGACGAACGAAGCGCCCGGCAAATGCAAGCCCATCACTTCCATCAGCAACTGATTGGTGTTGGCGGTGCCGTAGAACGTGCAGGTGCCCGGACTGTGGTAGGACTTCATTTCCGATTCCAGCAGCTCTTCACGGCTGGCCTTGCCCTCGGCGTAGCGCTGGCGTACGTCGGCTTTTTCCTTGTTGGAAATGCCCGAGACCATCGGCCCGCCGGGCACGAAGATCGTCGGCAGATGACCGAAGCGCAGCGCGCCCATCATCAGGCCAGGGACGATTTTGTCGCAGATGCCGAGCATCAGCGCGCCGTCGAACATGTTGTGGGACAACGCCACCGCCGTGGACAGTGCGATCACTTCACGGCTCGGCAAGCTCAGTTCCATCCCCGCCTCACCCTGGGTCACGCCGTCGCACATGGCGGGCGTGCCGCCGGCGAACTGGCCAACCGAGCCGATCTCGCGCAGGGCTTTCTTGATTTGTTCTGGAAATGTTTCGTAGGGCTGGTGGGCCGAGAGCATGTCGTTGTAGGACGACACGATGGCGATGTTGGCGGCGTTCATCATCCGCAGGTGGTGCTTGTCTTCAGTGCCGCAACCGGCCACGCCATGGGCGAAGTTGGCGCACTGCAGCTTGCCGCGCATCGGCCCGTCGCTGGCTGCACCGCGGATCAGTGCAAGGTAAGCCTCGCGCGTAGCGCGACTGCGGGCGATAAGCCGTTCGGTGACCTCAAGTACGCGGGGATGCATGTGTAGAACTCCAGGCTAGCGGGTGTGGCGACCTGATTGTCTATGCTGGTTAAAAGCCCGTTGCACACCCGGTGAAAGACAAGGCGACAAACGGTTTTTGACCAATCGGACCAGTTGATTCAGGTCACTCGTTGTAGATAAAACAAAATATTGCCACTAAAAAGGCTTGTTTTCTATTTTTATGCGAATAATCTTGTAATTCCAACAACAAATCGATGGCGGCGCAGTTAATGACTCTTCGAATCGCAATCAATGGTTTTGGCCGCATCGGCCGCAACGTCCTCCGCGCACTGTATACCCAAGGCTATCGTCGCGACCTGCAGATCGTCGCCATCAACGACCTGGGCGACAGTGCGATCAACGCTCATCTGCTCAAGTTCGACACCGTGCATGGCACTTTCGATGCCGACGTGCAGCACGATCACGAAAGCCTGACGGTCAATGGCGACCGCATTTCGGTCAGTGCCATCCGCAACCCGGCCGAGCTGCCCTGGGCCGCCGAGAAAATCGATGTGGTGTTTGAATGCACCGGTCTGTTTACCGACCGCGCCAAGGCTGCCGCCCACATCAGTGCCGGCGCTCGCAAAGTGATTATCTCGGCCCCGGCCAAGGGCGCCGATGCCACTGTGGTGTACGGCGTCAACCATGACATCTTGCGCCAGTCCCACCAGATCATTTCCAACGCGTCGTGCACCACCAACTGTTTGGCCCCGGTGGCCCAGGTGCTGCACCGCGAGCTCGGCATCGAAAGCGGCCTGATGACCACCATCCATGCCTACACCAACGACCAGAACCTGACCGACGTCTATCACAGCGACCCGTACCGCGCCCGCTCGGCCACCCAGAACATGATCCCGAGCAAGACCGGCGCCGCCGAAGCCGTGGGCCTGGTGCTGCCGGAACTGGCGGGCAAGTTGACCGGCATGGCCGTGCGCGTGCCGGTGATCAACGTCTCCCTGGTGGACCTCACCGTGCAACTCAAGCGCGAAGCGTCGGCCGATGAAGTCAACGCACTGCTCAAGCAGGCCAGCCAGCACTCCAAGATCCTCGGCTACAACACCCTGCCGTTGGTCTCCAGCGATTTCAACCACAACCCGTTGTCGTCGATCTTCGATGCCAACCACACCAAAGCCAGCGGCAAGCTGCTCAAGGTGCTGGCCTGGTATGACAACGAATGGGGCTTCTCCAACCGCATGCTGGATAACTGCCTGGCGTTGTGTAACGCGGAGTAACTGCCCAGCAGCAGGAAGCTTTTCTGTGAGAGCGAGCTTGCTCGCGATAGCGTCCGGTCAGCCTGGATCATAGGGTGATTGGACCACCGCTATCGCTGGCGAACTCACTCCCACAGGGTTTCAACACTCATGAAATGAAGGCTTGACCATCGACGCAGATGATAAGCATTATCATCTACTCGAACCGGATCGGGCCCTATCGTGAGTCAATCGCGTTTTCACCACATTTTTCTCGCCCAGCGTACCCCGCTGCTGCGCACCCTCGAGCGGATGGTCAACAACCCGAGCACCGCCGAAGACTTGCTGCAGGAAACCTACCTGCGTGTCACCCGCGCCTTGAGCGAACGCACCGTCGATCATCTCGAACCCTTTGTTTTCCAGACCGCCCGCAATCTGGCGCTGGATCATCTGCGCGCGCGGCGGATCCAGTCGCGGGCCCTGGTCGACGACGTGCCGCTGGACATCGTGAACAACGTCGTCGCCCCTCAAAGCAGCGCCGAAGATGCCGCCCACGCCGCGCAAATGCTCGAACGCCTCAACGTCAGCCTGCAATCCCTCAGCCCCCGTCAACAGCGGATCTTCATTCTCAGCCGGCTGCATGGCCACAGCTACCAGGACATCGCGCAACGATTAGGCGTGTCCCTGAGCACGGTGCAAAAAGACCTGAAACTGATCATGGCCATCTGCGTGGGCGTGGCCGAACGCAACCCGTGAATACAAGCGGCAAGCCACAAGCTTCGAGCCGCAAGCGGGATGTGGGCTTGCCAGCTACCGCTTGCGGCTTGTAGCGTGTGCTTGCCGCCAATAATGAGAATCCACCGTGACGGACAACCATCGCCCACCTGAAGCCGCCGAGGCGCAGGACACCGCCCACGCCATGGATCAGGCGCTGGACTGGTTGATCCTGCTCGACAGCCCCAGCGAGGAGCAGCGCCGACACTTCCAGGCCTGGCTGGCGGCCGATCCACGCCATGGCGAAGCGTTCGCCAGGGCCCAGGCGATCTGGAACGGCCCGCAGATAATCGAAAGCGCCCGGCAACTGAGGGACCGGCCAAAGATCACCACGCTGTCGCGCCTGCGCGCCCATTGGAAACCCCTGGCCACCGCCGCCGTGCTGTTGCTGGGACTGTTCAATTTCAGCGACCTGCCCCTGCGCTTCCAGGCCGACCACCTGACCGTGGTCGGTGAACGCCAGCGCCTGCAGTTGGAAGACGGCTCCAAGGTGCTGCTCAATACCGATTCGGCCTTCTCCAGCTCATTCGACAACCAACGGCAGGTGGCCCGGCTCTACAAGGGCGAAGCTTTCTTCGAGGTGCCAGCCAACCGTCATTTGCCGTTGGAGCTGGACGCAGGCCCGGTCACCGCCAGCGTCAGCGACACCTCGTTCGCCGTGCGCTACGTGGATGGCGTCGCGCAAGTCCAGGTGCAGCGCGGCGACGTCGACCTGCGGGCCACCCGCTACGACACCCACGTGCGGCTGTCGGCTGGCGAAAGCATCCGCATCGGCCCCAATGGCTTCGACCGCCCGGCACGGCTCGATGCCGGCACCGACCTTGCCTGGGTGCAGGGCCGACTGGTGTTCGAGAACCGTCCGCTGAGCCAGGTCTTGGCGGAGTTGCGACGCTACTACCCAGGCTGGATCATCAACACCAACGAACGGCTGGCCAACGTCGCGGTGACGGGCAACTACCGCCTCGACCAGCCCCTGGACGTGGTCCGCTCCCTGGCCCAGATCACCTCCGCGCGCCTGCAGGAATTCCCGGCGCTGGTGATTTTGAACTAAATGAGAATTATTTTTACTCGATAGCCTCCGCTGGTTCGTCTCGTTATAGCCAATGCAATTGATTCGCATCTCCACGATGCCGATCTGCACCTATAACAGATGCGACACGGAGCGCTATCGATGTCCTCTCGCCTTACTTGCCGGTTACTCGCCCCTTCCCGCGCACTTTCATTGCTGACCGCCGCCATCCTGATGGCCGGTGCCGCGCCGGCCGCCCTTGCCGCCGCTGGCCAACCGCCCGCGCACAACATGGGCGACTACAGCTTCAACATCGCCCGGCAGCCCTTGGTCTCCGCGCTCAACGCGTTCACTGCCGTCACAGGCTGGCAGGTGGGCCTGCCGGCTGAACTGGCCAAAGGCATCGCCTCGCCGGGCGTCAACGGCTCGCTGTCGCCGGAGAAAGCCCTGGAGCGCCTGTTGGTGGGGACCGACTTGCGTTACCGCAAACTGGGCAGCAATAACATCGTTCTGGAAAAACGCAGCGCGGGCAACGTGCTGGACTTGCAGCAGGTGACCATCAGCGCCACCCGTCAAGAACAGGACATCACCCGCGTACCGAGCACCGTTTCCGTTCATGATCGTCAGCAACTGGACCGTAACAACGTAAACACCATCAAGGACTTGGTGCGCTACGAGCCCGGCGTATCGGTGGGCGGCGCGGGCGAGCGCGGCGGCATCAGCGGCTACAACATCCGCGGCATCGACGGCAACCGCATCCTGACCCAGGTCGACGGCGTGGAAGTGCCCGGCGGTTTCTTCAACGGCCCCTACGCCAAGACCCAGCGCAACTATGTCGACCCGGAGATCATCAAGCGCGTGGAGATCCTGCGCGGACCGGCCTCGGTGCTGTACGGCAGCAACGCCATTGGTGGCGTCGTGAGTTATTTCACCCTCGATGCGGATGACATCATCAAACCGGGCAAGGATGTCGGCGCGCGCCTGAAGACTGGCTACAGCTCCGTCGACGAGAGCTGGCTCAAGTCCGCCACCGTCGCCGGTCGCAGCGGGCCTTTCGACGGCCTGCTGCACTACAGCCAGCGCGACGGCCATGAAACCGAATCCTACGGCAGCAACAATGGCACCGGCCTGGACCGCACCGCGGCCAACCCGCAGGACGTGCGCGCCAACAACGTGCTGGCCAAGCTCGGCTGGAACTACAACGATGACGCACGCCTGAGCCTGGTCTACGAGAAGTACAAGGACGACCGTGACACCGATCTGAAAAGCGCCTACGGCGGTCCTTACGCCAACGGCCAACCGGCCATTCCCGCCTCCATCCTGCCGGGCGGCATGTACCAGTGGCGCACCGGCAACGACACCATCACCCGCGAACGTTTCGGCCTGGAGCACAGCTTCGCGCTCGACAGCCTGCTGGCCGATAACATCAAGTGGAGCCTGAACCACCAGGTCGCCAAGACCGACCAGAGCACCGCCGAATTCTACTTCCCGATCACCCGTAGGGTCCTTCGCACGCGAGAGACCCTGTATGAAGAAAAACAGTGGGTGCTTGATGCGCAAGTCGACAAGTCATTCAGCATTGCCGACACCGATCACACGCTGACCTACGGCACCACGCTCAAACAGCAGAAAGTCACCGGTTCGCGCAGCGGCAATGGCGTGTGCCTGGCGGTCGGCGTGGGCTGTGCCGCCGTCGGCGCCATCAGCACGCGGGACGTACTGGCAAAAGCCAGTGACTTCCCGGACCCGACCATCAACACCTACAGCCTGTTCGCCCAGGACCAGATCAGCTGGGAAAAATGGACCTTCACACCGGCGCTGCGTTACGACTACACCCAGCTCAAGCCACACCTGACCGAAGAATTCCTCAGCACCGTTGACCCTACCGCCGGCGGTAAAGTCAGTGATGAGAACAAGACCTGGCACCGCGTCTCGCCCAAGTTCGGGCTGACTTACGCCCTGACCGACCAATACACCTGGTTTGGCCAATACGCCGAGGGTTTCCGCACCCCGACCGCCAAGGCTCTGTACGGGCGCTTCGATAACCCGGACGCGGGCTACAGCGTGGAACCCAATCCCGACCTGGAGCCGGAAAAAAGCAAGAGCTACGAAACCGGCCTGCGCGGTCGTTTCGACTCCGGTTCGTTCGACGTGGCGGTGTTCTACAACAAGTACCGCGATTTCATCAACGAGGACGCCATTACCCCTGGCGCGGACCAGTTGACCTTCCAGAGCAACAACATCAAGCACGCCACCATCAAGGGCATCGAGGCCAAGGGGCGCCTGGACCTGGACGTGTTCGGCGCGCCACGGGGCCTCTATACCCAAGGTTCGGTGGCTTACCTCCAAGGCCGCAACGACGACACCGGCGAACCGCTCAACAGCATCAACCCGATGACCGGCGTATTCGGCCTGGGCTATGACCAGGAGCAGTTCGGCACTTTGCTCAGCTGGACCCTGGTGAAGAAGAAAAACCGCGTCGACGACAGCAACTTCAACTCTCCTGACGGCGTCAGCAGCCAGTTCAAGACGCCGGGCTTCGGCATCCTCGACCTGAGCGGGTACTACAAGGTCACCGACGACGTCACCGTCAGCGGCGGCCTCTACAACCTCACCGACAAGAAATACTGGCTGTGGGACGACGTGCGCGGCTACGACAGCGTCGGCGAAGCGGCAGTGCTGAGCCCGGCCAACCTCGACCGCCTGACCGCCCCTGGGCGCAACTTCGCGGTCAACCTGATCTGGGATATCTGATCCGATTCTTCACGTAAAACAGTTACCTGTGGCGAGGGAGCAGGCTCCCGCTGGGACGGTCCGACGCTTCGGGCGAAGCGCCCCCAGATCTAACGCTCGCTGCGCAACCGAGCGGGAGCAAGCTCCCTCGCCACGATGTATTCCACTCGAAGGAATTGCTATGACCACACAACGCACCCTTTCCCGCTCCCAACGCCTGAACCAGATCACCCACGAGCCCCACGGCAAGCTCGACGCGCTGGTCAAGGCTCACGCCCCATTCGAAACCCAGGCCAGCTACGCCCGCTTCGTCGTCGCCCAGTACCAATTCCAGTCGGAACTGGTGGCGCTGTACAACGACGCGCAACTGACCGCGCTGATTGCCGACCTGCCCGCGCGCTGCCGCGCCGAAGCGGCCAAGGCCGACCTGGTGGACCTGCACACCGAAGTGCCGCCGCCAGTGGCCGGCGCAGTGAAAAACCCAACCCAGGCCGAAGCCCTCGGCTGGCTGTTCGTGTCCGAGGGTTCCAAGCTTGGCGCCGCGTTCCTGATCAAGCGCGCCGTGGGGCTGGGGCTGAGCGAAACCTTTGGTGCCCGACACTTGGCAGAACCGGCGGGCGGGCGTGCCGAAGGCTGGAAAACCTTCACCCGGATCCTCGACGCGCTGCCCCTCACCGAACAGCAGGAAGCCGAGGCGGACAAAGGAGCGCTGGCGGCCTTCAACCGCTTTACCGTGTTACTGGAGCAAGCCTACGCGACCGAGTTGGCCTGAAGCCTTCACAGTTTCCCTTGCGCGAGCGAGCCTGCTCGCGATGACACTGGCTCAGTCGCCACAGAAGTCGCCTGACCCACCGCCATCGCGAGCCGGCTCGTTCCCACAGGGAATGTGCATGAAAGAAGAACACTGATGAAACGCCCCTCCAGATTCACTCGCCTGCTCTTCGCCCTCCTCGCCTACATCAGCCTGGCCATCGGCCTGGTGGCCATCGTCGTGCCGGGCTTGCCCACCACCGAATTCATCCTGCTTGCCGCCTGGGCCGCGACCCGCAGTTCGCCGCGCCTGAGCGCTTGGCTGGAGGGCCATCGGTTGTTCGGACCGATGCTGCGCAACTGGCGCAACGGCAAGGTTATCCCGCGCCGGGCCAAGATCGCTGCAACGATCAGCATGCTGTGCTGTGCAGGGTTTATGCTGCTGATGCTCGATCACCGCTGGCCGGTATACCTGGCACTCGCAGGCATGGGCCTGGGCAATCTCTGGATCTGGTCCAGACCGGAGAATCGTGGCGAGGGAGCTGGCTCCCGCTGGGCCGGTCCGACGCCTCGGGCGTAGCGGCCCCCGACGTTTGTTTGATCTATGCTCGCTCTCTGATTCAGGAGGGTTTCCAAATGTCAGACCTACTCACACCCATGCAAACCGCCATCGGCTTGCCCACGACACCCATCCCCTTCACCAGCGAAGGCGCCCTGCCCTCCGCCTTCGCCGTCACCGAACTGGCCTGCGCGAGCATCGCCACGGCCGGTCAAGCGGTCGCCGAACTGATCCGCCAGCAAACCGGTCGCCTGCCGTCGATGGAAGTCGACCGGCGCCTGGCCTCATTCTGGTTTTCCACCTCCCTGCGGCCCATCGGCTGGGGCGTGCCGCCCCTGTGGGATCCGGTGGCGGGCGACTACGCCACCGCCGACGGCTGGATCCGCCTGCACACCAACGCGCCGCATCATCGCCAGGCGGCGCAAAAGGTGCTCGGCGCCTGCACCGACCGCGCCGACATGGCCAGCAGAGTGGTCCGGTGGAACAAGGCCGAACTGGAACAGGCCGTGATCGATGCCGGCGGTTGCGCCGCGCAGATGCGTTCATGGCTGGCATGGCAGGCTCATCCCCAGGGCATCGCTGTCAATGCCGAGCCCCTCGTTCATTTGGATAGCGGAGCGCAAGGCGCGCCTGGCCCCTGGCTCGGCTCCGTCGCCCAGCCCTTGGCGGGCCTCAAGGTGCTGGACCTGACCCGCGTGCTGGCCGGCCCGGTTGCCAGTCGCTTTCTCGCCGGGCTGGGGGCCGACGTGCTGCGCATCGACCCGCCGACCTGGAACGAACCCGGCGTGGTGCCTGAAGTCACCCTCGGCAAACGTTGCGCCCGCCTCGACTTGCGCCAGCCCACCGATCGAGCAGCGTTCGAGGCGCTGCTCCAGGAGGCGGACATCCTGTTGCACGGCTACCGCGCCGACGCGCTCGAACGCCTGGGCTACGGCGCTACACAACGTCGGCAGTTGGCGCCCGGCCTGATCGACGTCTGCCTCAACGCCTACGGCTGGAGCGGCCCCTGGCAACACCGCCGCGGCTTCGACAGCCTGGTGCAGATGAGCTGCGGTATCGCCGAGGCCGGCATGGCCTGGAAACACACGGACAAACCGACGCCTCTGCCGGTCCAGGCGCTGGACCACGGCACCGGTTACCTGATGGCCGCCAGCGCAATCGTGTTGCTGAATCGACGCTTGGCCAACGGCCGTGGGGGCTCGGCACGCTTGTCACTGGCGCGCACGGCGAAGCTGTTGATCGAGGGCGGCGCCGGCAGTGAGGTTGCATTGCGCCCCGAAGACGAGGCTGACCAGGGGTTGCTGGTGGAACAGACGCCCTGGGGTCCGGCGCATCGCTTGCAGGTACCGCTGAAAATGCCCGGCACGCCGCTGCAATGGAAGTTGCCGGCCGCTGACCTGGGCGCCCACCGCGCGCAATGGTGACGGTTCAATAGACCGCACCCGTCGCCCGACATGTTTATCGATAACGGGAAAACTTATGGGGCAGGCGCGGTGTCTGCCGTTCTCCACGCCTTCGAAGGAGAGACGCTGATGGCCACGTTCCAACCCGGACACCTGCACATGGAGCGCCATGCGCTGAACAAGGATGATTTCAGCTACAACCTGTGCATCGATTACGAAATAGCCCAGGATCCCGACGAGGGAAAGGGCATGTCATTTCGCCTGCACGGCACGGTAGAAGACAAGAACGTAGACGAGACGTTTTTCCTGGCCAAGGACCAAGCCTTCGACTTCGCCCGCCACGCCACCCGCATTGCCCAATATTACGGCCTGCCCAAGAGCACGAACATCGGCGCGATGCACAAGTACTACGACGAAATGTTCGAAGACGTGCGCCACCAGTTGGATGTCAAGCCGGGGGATCCGATGAAACCTGAGCATTTGGAATAGAACGCTCGAAAGAACAACCCTAATCCCTGTGGGAGCAAGCTTGCTCCCATAGGGAACATCAGCGAGCTGAATATCTGCTTACATACACAAACCGCCTGGCTGGCAACCCGCCATGGCTGACCTATGCTGAAAACAGTACCCCCGGGTATTCGTTCAGAGGTCATCGCCATGAACATCAAAACAAGAAGACGCCTCGCCATATTTGTCACCTGCACCGCCACGCTGGCGCTGTATGGCACCGCGGCTTATCGGGTCGAGCAGGCCAGGCAGCTGCCCCGTGAATACGCCAGCTGCAACTTCGAACGCTGCATACCGCACAACGCAACCTTGAACGCGCTGCGCTGAGACGGTTTCAGTCGTCCTGCTGATCGGTCTTGAGCCGGTCTCGGAAGGCTTTGGGCGAGATACCGACGCGCCGACGGAACAGTCGGGTGAAGTTGGTCGGGTCGGAGAAGCCAAGCATCTCGGAGATCTCATAGATCGTCATGCCTGTATAGGTCAGCAGCCGCTTGGCTTCCAGCAACTGGCGCTCGTGCATGATTTGCAGTGCCGGCTGTCCCGCGAGTTCGCGACAGGTGCCATTGAGGTGCGACACCGAGATGCCCAGGCGATGGGCCAGGTCCTCGACCTTGACGTGCTGGCGATAGGTCTCTTCCACCAATTGGATGAACCCGTTGAGGTATTCCCGGGCCCGCTGCGGGCGCTGGGTGGAGATACGCCGGTTCATCACCTGGCGGCTCACCCAGACCATGATCACGCTGACCAAGGCATGCATGAGCATTTCCCGGGCCGGTTGATGGCCCACGTACTCCGCCTGCATGGCACTGAACAAACTATTGAGGTAATCAGCGTTCTCTCCGGCCGGATAGGCTTCCGCCTGGGCCAGGACATTGACCGAATGGCCTAGCTGGGCTTGCAGGTGCGTGACCAGCGGCGCCGCCAGGGTCACGACGTAACCCTGCACATCCTCCGAAAAACGGAAACCATGGACCGACAGCGGCGGCAGGATCTGCACGGCCGGCTCGTCGAGCCGTGTACGCTGGCCTTCGATTTCCAGTTCCGCTTGACCCTTGAACACAAAAAGCAGCTGGCACAGATCGGCATGTCGATGAGGTTTTATTTCCCATTGGTGCTCGCTGCTGCGGCTGGAAATGGTTTCGCAGTGCAGCAGATCCGGCGTGGGCCAATCCTGGCTCTCGCCGTAGAGCTTGAACACGGGAATCGAAGGCAGCTCAGTTTTCTTCATAACGAGGATCGGCCTTGGGTTACGGGCGGTAATCGCACCGATTGGCAGAATGTGCAGGTTTCAGCTCAGTTTTCCCCTTCAATTGACAGGTCCGCAAGCGAAAAATGCACGCCAGGATTACTAAAAATAAACGCCGCCCCTGGTCGCGTGCCTCTTGCGAGCCATAACAACAATGAAAACCCTCAAGACCCAAGTCGCCATTATCGGCGCCGGCCCCTCTGGGCTGCTGCTCGGCCAGTTATTGCACAACGCAGGGATCGACACCGTGATCCTCGAGCGCCAGACTCCCGATTACGTCCTCGGCCGGATCCGCGCCGGTGTACTCGAGCAGGGCATGGTCCATCTGCTGCGCCAGGCCGGAGTTGGCCAACGCATGGACGCCGAGGGCTTGTCCCATGATGGCTTCGAGCTGGTCCTCAACGGTCGGCGCGTCCACATCGATCTCAAAGGGCTGACCGGTGGCCAGAACGTCATGATTTACGGTCAGACCGAAGTCACTCGCGACTTGATGGCCGCCCGGCAGGCATCCGGCGCCCAGACGCTGTATCAGGTCGACAACGCCCAGCCCCACGACCTGAAGACCGAGCACCCCTTCGTGACCTTTGAACACGCCGGCGAAACCTGGCGCCTGGACTGCGATTACGTGGCCGGCTGCGATGGTTTCCATGGCGCGGCAAGGCAATCGATCCCGGCGCAAAAGCTCAAGGTCTTCGAACGCGTCTACCCGTTCGGCTGGCTCGGCATCCTCGCCGACACCCCGCCCGTCCACGAAGAACTCGTCTACGCTCGCCACGAGCGCGGCTTTGCCCTGTGCAGCATGCGCTCGCGGACCCGCACCCGTTATTACCTGCAAGTGCCCGCCGAGGAACAAGTGGCCGACTGGCCGGACGAGCGTTTCTGGGATGAACTGAAAATACGCCTGCCCACCGACCTGGCCGAAACCCTGGTGACCGGTCCCTCCATAGAAAAAAGCATCGCACCACTGCGCAGCTTCGTCGTGGAACCGATGCAGTACGGGCGGATGTTTTTGGTGGGCGACGCCGCCCACATCGTCCCGCCGACCGGGGCCAAGGGGCTGAACCTGGCTGCCAGCGATGTCAGCACGCTATTCAATATTTTGCTTAAGGTCTATCGCGACGGTCGCGCGGATCTGCTGGAACGCTATTCCGACATCTGCCTGCGACGGGTCTGGAAAGCCGAGCGCTTCTCCTGGTGGATGACGTCGATGCTGCACCGCTTCGATGACGACGCGTTCAACCAGCGCATCAGCGAGGCGGAGCTGGAGTATTTCGTCGACTCCGAGGCGGGGCGCAAAACCATCGCGGAAAATTACGTCGGCCTTCCTTATGAGGCTATCGAATAGGCGGCTACCGAATTAAACTGCGGGCTTCGTCCCCTCGCCGCCAGGCGCGATGCCCGCAGGTCCTGCCTTGACTCAGCTCGATACGCCTCAAGCTATGCAACCCGCTATCCGCAGCGTGCTGGTGGCGCTGATGCTGGCGATTTTCCTCGGTGCGCTGGACCAGACCATCGTCGCGGTCTCGATGCCGGCCATTTCCGCGCAATTCAAGGATGTCAGCCTGCTGGCCTGGGTGATCTCCGGCTACATGGTCGCCATGACCGTAGCGGTGCCGATCTACGGCAAGCTGGGCGACTTGTATGGCCGGCGCCCGCTGATGCTGTTCGGCATGGGCCTGTTCACCCTCGCTTCGCTGTTTTGCGGGTTGGCACAGAACATGGAGCAACTGGTGCTGGCTCGGATTTTCCAGGGCATCGGCGCCGGCGGCATGATTTCTGTGAGCCAGGCGATCATCGGCGACATCATCCCGCCCCGCGAGCGTGGGCGCTACCAGGGTTATTTCAGCAGCATGTATGCGGTGGCCAGCGTGGCCGGACCGGTGCTGGGCGGCTACATGACCGAGTACCTGTCGTGGCGCTGGGTCTTCTGGATCAACCTGCCATTGGGCCTGGGCGCCTGGCTGGTGGCCCGGCGCGCCCTGGTGGGGCTGCCGGTGCCACAACGCACACCAATCATCGATTACCTGGGCACCGTGTTGCTGATCATCGGTCTGACCTCGCTGCTGCTGGGCATTACCCAGATCGGCCAAGGCCATGCCTGGCACAGCCGCGAAGTGCTCGGGCTGCTGGGTGGCGCAGTACTCGTGCTGGGTCTCTTCGCCTGGCATGAACGCCGCGCACGGGAGCCGTTGCTGCCTATGCACCTATTCGTCAACCGCAGCGCGGTGCTGTGCTGGTGCACGGTTTTTTTCACCAGCTTCCAGGCGATTTCCCTGACAGTGCTGGTGCCGTTGCGCTTCCAGAGCGTGACCGGCGCCGGCGCCGACAGCGCCGCGCTGCACTTGCTGCCGCTGGCGATGGGTTTGCCGATGGGCGCCTATTTTGCCGGGCGGCGCACCTCGATCACCGGGCGCTACAAACCGATGATCCTCAGTGGCGCCCTGCTCTTCCCGTTCGCCATTCTTGGCATGGCTTTCACGCCGCCCGCCGTGTTCTGGCTGAGCAGCCTGTTCATGTTGCTCAGCGGCATCGCTTCGGGCATGCAATTTCCCACTTCGCTGGTGGGCTCGCAGAATTCGGTGCAGCAACGGGACATCGGTGTCGCTACCAGCACCACTAACCTGTTTCGCTCATTGGGCGGCGCGGTGGGTGTGGCGCTGATGTCGGCGTTGCTGCTGGCCTTGCTGCAGGATTCCGGTTTTGCCCAGCTCGCCGGTTCGTCGATGATCGGCGAGGGGCATTCCGGCAACGTCCTGCTCGATGGTTTGAACGCCGCTCCCGGAGAGGCACGGGACGCCTTGCGTGAGGAGTTGCAAGCGACGTTCCGGCACTTGCTGATGATCAGCGCGGCGGTGTCATTGCTGGGGCTGGCGGCTGCGGTGGCCATGCCCGATCGCCTGTTGCGCGGGCGAGAGGAAAAGGCTCGTTAGTGCAGATGGCGCTGAACCCTGTGGCGAGGGGATTTATCCCCGCTGGGCTGCGCAGCAGCCCTAAAACCGACGCCGCACTGTGTCAGGTTAGCTGAGTGTTTTTCGAGGGCTGCTCTGCAGCCCAGCGGGGATAAATCCCCTCGCCACAAAAGCTGTTTCGCCAGCAGTTTGATCTCAAGCTGTCGCCGCCACGCCCGCCGGCTCCACCACGACGCTCATCCCGTCCTTCATCCGCTTGGCATCGCGCACGAAGCAGCGAGACGCCAGGAACAGGAACACCATGGTCAGCAACAGCGCCACCGGGATCAGATACATCGCGTCATGCAGGCCGATGGCCTTGAAGGCTTCGGTCATTTGCGGGGCACCTGCTACAGCCATCGCCGTGTGGGCGAAGTAGTCGGACAAGCCGCCCACCACCACCGGCCCGAGGCCGCCGCCGAGCAGATACAGCCCGGCAAAATACAAGGCCATCGCCGTAGCACGCAGTCGCGGCTCCACCACGTCCTGGATCGCGGTATAGACGCAGGTGTAGAAGTTATAGGCAAACAACCAACCAACGCTGAACACGGCCACGAAAACACCGATCTCGATGCGCCCGGCATGGAGGGCCCACGCCGTGGTCACTGTCGAAATGGCCAGGCTGAACGCTGCAAACAACAGACGGCCGTTGGGCACGCGCTGGTGGATCTTGTCTGCGACCCAGCCGCCAAGGGTCAGCCCGAACAATCCGGTCACGCCCACCATGATGCCGGTCGCCACGGCCGCCTCGTGCAGCGGCATCCCGAAATACCGTTGCAGCATTGGCACCAGGAATGAGTTGCAGGCGTAGGTGGCGAAGTTGAAGCACAGCCCCGCCAGCACCAACCAGAGAAAGGTCGGAATCGCCAGCACCCGGCGAACCGGTTTATCAACCTTCTCTTGGGACACCTGCACGGTTTCCGCCGCGCCGCGCTTGGGTTCCTTGATGAAGAACATGAACACCGCCAGCACCAGCCCCGGCACCGCCGCGATGAAGAAAGGCGCACGCCAGCTGTCGAAGGCCTTGACCATCGCGCCGATGGTGAAGAACGCCAACAACAGGCCCAGCGGCAGCCCCAACATGAAGATGCCCATTGCCCGAGCCCGGCGGTGAGCCGGGAACAGATCGCCAATCAACGAATTGGCGGCCGGCGCATAGCTGGCCTCACCGATGCCCACGCCCATGCGCACCACCAGGAACGCCCAGAAACTGCCCACCAGGCCATTCACCGCGGTCAATCCGCTCCAGGCGGCCAGGCCCCAGCCCATCAACTTGCTGCGCGAACCGGTATCGGCCATGCGCCCCAGCGGCAAGCCCGCAATGGCGTAGACGATTGTGAACGCGGTGCCGATGATGCCGATCTGGAAGTCGCTGAGGCTCCACTCCATGCGGATCGGCTCGATGATGATCGCCGGGATGGTGCGATCGAAGAAGTTGAACAGGTTGGCCAGGAACAACAGGAACAGAATGCGCCAGGCATTCGCCGCTTGGGTCGAGTTCTGCATGGGTCCGTCTCTTTTTATTGTTGGGCGAGGCATCCGAGCCCGGAGTCTGCAATCTAGACAGCGGGACGCGAGCTGTCTCCAATCATTCGCATGGCTGATACCAAACCATGGCGCAGGGCGTGTTTCATTGCTTTGGTCAATTTGCTGCAACAACTGCCATCATTTTGCCTGCTCTTGATTAAAGAACCTCGCGCGATGGCCGATCCAACATGATCAGGAATAGATTCTCCCGAGCGCTGCTCAGGCTGCAGCCCTGAACGCTTGGGCCGACATTCGCGTTGCCATCAAAGGACGCGAGTTCCCATTCGCGATGGTTCGATGACATGTCGTCGATCCGACCAGTCCAGGCATACGGCGCACAATGACTTCCAAAAAAACAGCCACTGCGGTTTCCGATCTGACCTTGAGCCCAGCCGCCAACGGCCCTGAAACCTCGACGCTGTCGAGCAGCTCGCGATCCCTGGCTACCCAGCAATACCTGTATTTCACCGAGACCAACACCGACCGCATCCTCGACAACCTCGACGGCCTGCGCGATGCCGTGTTCCCCCGTCCGCCGCACCTGGTGGACGACGAGAGCGAACGTGGCCAGCAGGAGTTCCCATCGGTTTGCCTGATCGGCCTAGGTCGCTGCGGTTCCAACATCGCCCTGGACGTCGCGGAGCTGGTCTACAACGCCCGCAAGTTCTACCTCAACGAATTCAATGCCGAGGATAAAAACTACGGCGACAAAAGTTATCGCCCGGCGCAGTGGATGCGCAACCTGCGCCTGGGCAACAGCAAGGCAAGCAAACCGGTGTTCCTGGTGGAACCACTGGTCATGCTGGGAGACTTGGACAAGGACATCGCCGGGCGCATCCGTTTCTCGCGCAAAGGCGAGAAAAGCGGCTTCTTGCGCGACTACAGCAAGATGAAAATCATGGACCTGTCGGAAGTCCATGCTGGTGGCGCCGGCAACGCGCCGATCCTCGGCCAGTATCTGGCGAAGATCATCCTGAACAAGGACACCCAGCGTTTCTCCAGCCCCGACTGGAAGATGATTCACTCGTACCTGATCGACAGCTGCGGCATCAAGGCCAACCAGTCGCGCCTGTATTTTTCGATCTTCAGCGCCGGCGGCGGTACCGGTTCGGGCATGGCCTCGGAGTTTGGCCTGGCCCAGCAGTACTCCTACATGAACAAGACGTTCGACACCAAGCCGATGGACGAACACGATAGCAAGAGCGGTCACTCCTTCGTCTTCGAGCCGATTTTCACCAGCGGCATCTGTGTGCTGCCGAATATCTCCGACCACCGCAGCGAAATGTCCGAGGCTCTGCACATCAACGCCGGTCGGCTGTTGTGCAAATACCTCTCGGAAGAATGGGATTTCTCGTACAACTTCGCCAACGAAGACAGCAGCGAAGCCAGCGTCATGGGCCGCATCCGTCCGTGGAACGCGATGATGTTGATCTCCAACGACATCATGCGCTACGCCGAAGAGAGTGATGACGGCAACATCCAGAACATTGATGTCAATGCCATGGAAAAGCACGCCAACCAGTACATTTCCCAGCAGATATTCAACATCCTGACGGCCCAGGCCGTGACCACCGACTACGACCAGAACTACTTCCGTCGCGCCGGCATCGACATTGGTGAAACCATTCGCCTGGACGCCAACGACCTGTTCATGAGCCTGGCCGGCCCGGTGGCGATTGCCTACGCCGAGTCCGTGGTCCCGGAAACCCCGGCGCCGAGCGGCGACAAGTTCAAGGTGTTCGAGAAAGAGCCACCGCGCTTGAACATCGATGACCTGTTCTTCCGTTCCATCGACCTGCCGCACTTCAACAAAGTCACCCAGGCCATCGAAGGCATCAGCCTGTTGCCCATCGAGTCCAAGCGCTACCGCGCCTCGCTGGAGCAGTACAAGAACTCCGGCTACGACGCCGCTGCGCTGCATGATCTGCACTTCTTCAAAAACTGCTCGTCGGTGGTATCGATCGTCTCGTTGCCCAAGGATTACAAGCTGTCCTACATGGACTTGAACCGGCTCAAGACCCACCTCAACAGCCTGTTCCCCAACACCACGCTCAAGCGCTACGCGTTGGTGATCGGCGCCTCGGCGAACCTGTCGCTGACCACGCTGATCGCCAAGAGCCCGTGCCTTTCGGACGACTTCCTGACCCTGATCGTGGCGTTTATCAAACGCTGCTTCGCCCGTACGCCGTACCGCTTCGATGAGACCTTGGACAACTCGATCCTGGACTTCATCATCAACGAAGAATTCGACGAGGCACGCATCGACGACCTGCTCAATGAATTCGAGAACCCGGCGAAAATCCTCGACACCAACTGGTACGCGATCAAGCCGATGTATGAAAAGAAATACCGCGAGCTGATCAGCGACAAGGAAAAATTCGTCTCGATCAACGACATCCGCCTGTCCCGCGACTGCGTGAAGAAGTCCATCAAGTACCTGCGCGAGATCTACCGTCATCGGATCGGCAAGACCAAGGTTATTTCGCTTAATAACCATACTGGCCGTACTTACTGAGGCTGGCTTGAACCGAGTCGCCCAAATCGCGAGCAAGCTCGCTCCCACAGGTTTTGTCAACACAGACCCGTTGTGGGAGCGAGCTTGCTCGCGATAGCGGCCTTGAATCTCTCCCCAGAACAACATCCAGAAACAATTAAGCAGCCAAAAGGCTGCCCAATAAACTGTTCCCGTTACGTATACGTCACCCTGCCCTGTGGCGTTTCGCCACGGCAGGCTGTCATCTCGCTACTCACCTACACACTTTCAACCGAGCCAGGGAGCGAACCAAGTTGGTGCATCGATCAATTCGATGCCCTTTCCTGGATCATGATCCAAGGCGAAACCACCACCGCCCAGAGCTGCGGATCGCGCTCCAGAAAATCCAGCGCCCGCGTTTCAGACAGCTTGGCGACCTGCCCGGCGCCCAGCCAGGCGGCGACTTTGGTACCTTCGTCCTGGGCCACGGCCTCGGCGGCAGCGATCAGATCCAGTGCCGGATCGACCCACAATAGGGCACCCTTGGCAAAGAACGGCTCCAGCTCTTTCCAGGTGATGGATGCGGTTTCACCGAGCAATTTGGCATAGAGGGTGCTAGGTTCTTGATTCATGGGAGCTGTCCGGAAAAGAAATCGGCGCGAATGATAACGTCGGTGGTCTGGCAGAAAAACCCAGTTGCAATTGCAGCACCGATTGAAAAGCGCAGCAAAGCCAAGGATTGCCGATTTGACCGGACAACCCCCGCCGCGAATCTGTCTTTTTCTTTCAATAAAGCGACACCCTCAGGTTTTGCCCCCAAGCGCCAGCTTCCCTTGCCAACAATCGGCGCTCTACACTGTACCGGTACAGTTGCCGGGGGCATTTTCCGCGAGGATATCCAAGATATCTGACCCGGTTCTGCTGCTACGGCGCCAGGACTATAAAAACTACAACAGCATGAGTGGAGCACTATGACTAAGGCTACTAAGCAGATTTCCAAACTGTTTGCCGCTATGGTTCTGGCCGGGGTTGCCAGCCATTCGTTTGCCGCCGATACCATCAAGATCGGCATCGCCGGCCCGAAAACCGGCCCTGTAGCCCAATACGGCGACATGCAGTTCAGCGGCTCCAAGATGGCGATCGAGCAAATCAACGCCAAGGGCGGCGTCGACGGCAAGAAACTCGAAGCCGTTGAATACGACGACGCCTGCGATCCAAAACAAGCGGTCGCCGTCGCGAACAAGGTCGTCAACGACGGCGTCAAGTTCGTGATCGGCCACCTGTGCTCCAGCTCCACCCAGCCGGCTTCGGACATCTACGAAGACGAAGGCGTGATCATGATCACCCCAGCGGCCACCAGCCCGGACATCACCGCCCGTGGCTACAAGATGATCTTCCGCACCATCGGTCTGGACAGTGCCCAAGGCCCAGCGGCCGGCAACTACATCGCCGATCACGTCAAGCCGAAAATCGTTGCGGTCCTGCACGACAAGCAGCAGTACGGTGAAGGCATCGCCAGCGCGGTGAAAGCCACCCTCGAGAAGAAAGGCACCAAGGTTGCCGTGTTCGAAGGCGTCAACGCCGGCGACAAGGACTTCTCCGCGATCATCGCCAAGCTCAAGCAAGCCGGTGTCGACTTCGTTTACTACGGCGGTTACCACCCGGAGCTGGGCCTGATCCTGCGCCAGGCCCAGGAAAAGGGCCTGAAAGCCCGCTTCATGGGTCCGGAAGGCGTGGGCAACGATTCGATCACCCAGATCGCCAAGGATGCTTCCGAAGGCCTGCTGGTGACCCTGCCGAAGTCCTTCGACCAGGATCCGGCCAACGTTGCATTGGCTGACGCGTTCAAAGCGAAGAAGGAAGACCCGAGCGGCCCGTTCGTGTTCCCGTCCTACTCCGCAGTGACCGTGATTGCCGAAGGCATCAAGGCGGCCAAGTCCGAAGACGCGACCAAAGTGGCTGAAGCCATCCACGCCGGCACTTTCAAGACGCCGACCGGTGACCTGAGCTTCGATGAAAAGGGCGACCTGAAAGACTTCAAATTCGTGGTTTACGAGTGGCACAACGGCAAACCTAAAACTGAAGTTTCGCCTCAGTAAGGCGCTGCCTCACTGACTGCCAATAAAGCCCACGGCGTGCCGTGGGCTTTGTTTTACGAATGTATGGGCCGCGCTGGCGTGATCCGCCAGTCTCCCCACCTGAAAATCTCAAAACCGTCATCAGCGGTTCGCTGGCAAAACCCGGATTCGAAGTGGATAGAGATCCACGGGGCCGGGCGGGAAAATGACTCCACCAGTGAAATGCGTATCAGGTTTTTAGGAGCGCTGTAATGCCTGACATCTATCACTTCTTCCAACAGCTGGTTAACGGCCTTAACGTTGGCAGCATGTATGCCCTGATCGCCATCGGCTACACGATGGTTTACGGCATCATTGGAATGATCAACTTCGCCCACGGCGAGGTGTACATGATCGGCTCCTACGTGGCGTTCATCGCCATTGCCGGGCTGACCATGATGGGACTCGACAGTGTCCCGCTGTTGATGACCGCGGCTTTTATCGCGAGCATCGTGGTCACCAGTTCCTATGGCTACAGCATCGAACGGATCGCCTATCGCCCCTTGCGCGGCAGCAACCGTCTTATCCCGCTGATTTCCGCCATTGGTATGTCGATTTTCCTGCAGAACACCGTTCTGCTGGCGCAAGACTCCAAGGACAAAGCAATCCCCAACCTGATCCCTGGCAACTTCGCCTTCGGTCCGGGTGGCGCACAAGAAGTGCTGATTTCCTACATGCAGATCGTGGTGTTCGTCGTCACTGTGATCGCCATGCTCGGCCTGACCCTGTTCATCTCCCGTTCTCGCCTGGGCCGCGCCTGCCGCGCCTGTGCCGAGGACATCAAGATGGCCAACCTGCTCGGCATCAACACCAACAACATCATCGCCCTGACTTTTGTCATTGGTGCTGCGCTGGCAGCCGTTGCGGCTGTTCTGCTGAGCATGCAATACGGCGTGATCAACCCGAACGCTGGTTTCCTCGTCGGCCTCAAGGCCTTCACCGCTGCGGTATTGGGCGGCATCGGCAGCATTCCCGGAGCCATGCTCGGTGGATTGGTGCTGGGGGTGGCGGAAGCCTTTGGCGCCGATATTTTCGGCGACCAGTACAAGGACGTCGTTGCATTCGGCTTGTTGGTTCTGGTGCTGTTGTTCCGTCCGACGGGCATTCTGGGCCGTCCGGAGGTTGAGAAAGTATGACTAGGAATCTTAAACAGGCACTGTTCAGTGCCTTGCTGGTCTGGGCCGTGGCCTACCCGGTACTCGGTCTGAAACTGACCATCGTCGGTATCAACCTGGAAGTGCACAACACCAGCCCTGCGGTGCTTGCGACCATCGCGATCTGCTCGGTGCTGATGTTCCTGCGCGTGCTGTTCAACCAGCAAATCAGCAAGGCCTGGCGCTCCTCCCCGGGCCTGCCGCTGATCCCGGCCAAGGCCAGCAACTTCCTGACCCTGCCAACGACTCAGCGCTATTTCATCATCGCCCTCATCATCGTCGCGCTGGTATGGCCGTTCTTCGGCTCGCGCGGCGCGGTGGACATCGCTACGCTGATTCTGATCTACGTGATGCTCGGCCTGGGCCTGAACATCGTGGTAGGCCTGGCCGGCCTGCTGGACCTGGGTTACGTCGGCTTCTATGCCGTCGGCGCCTACAGCTACGCGCTGCTGTCCCACTACTTCGGCCTGAGCTTCTGGATCTGCCTGCCGATCGCCGGGCTGATGGCTGCCACCTTCGGTTTCCTGCTGGGTTTCCCGGTCCTGCGCTTGCGTGGTGACTACCTGGCGATCGTGACCCTGGGTTTCGGTGAGATCATCCGGCTGTTCCTGCGTAACATGACCGACATCACCGGTGGTCCGAACGGCATCAGCAACATCGAGAAGCCGACGTTCTTCGGCCTGACCTTCGAGCGCAAGGCCGCCGAAGGCTTGCAGACCTTCCACGAGTACTTCGGCCTGCAATACAACTCGATCAACAAGGTGATCTTCCTGTACCTGGTTGCCCTGTTGCTGGCACTGGCGGCACTGTTTGTCATCAATCGCCTGCTGCGCATGCCGATCGGCCGTGCGTGGGAAGCGCTGCGTGAAGACGAAATCGCCTGCCGCGCGCTGGGTCTCAACCCAACCGTGATCAAACTGTCGGCCTTTACCCTCGGTGCTGCGTTCGCCGGTTTCGCCGGTAGCTTCTTCGCGGCTCGCCAGGGCCTGGTGACGCCCGAATCGTTCACCTTCATCGAGTCGGCGATCATCCTCGCCATCGTCGTGCTGGGCGGGATGGGCTCGCAGCTGGGCGTGATCCTGGCGGCGATCGTGATGATCCTGCTGCCTGAAATGATGCGTGAATTCAGTGAATACCGCATGTTGATGTTCGGCGCCTTGATGGTGCTGATGATGATCTGGCGTCCTCAAGGTCTGCTGCCTATGCAACGCCCACACATGGAGCTGCGCAAATGAGCCGCGAGATCCTCAAAGTTGAAAACTTGAGCATGCGCTTCGGCGGCTTGCTTGCGGTCAACGGCGTGGCCCTGACCGTGAAAGAGAAACAGGTGGTTGCCCTGATCGGGCCGAACGGCGCGGGCAAGACCACAGTGTTCAACTGCCTGACCGGCTTCTACCAGCCCACCGGCGGCACCATCCTGCTGGACGGCGAGCCGATCCAGGGCCTGGCCGGCCATCACATCGCTCGCAAGGGCGTGGTGCGGACCTTCCAGAACGTGCGGCTGTTCAAGGACATGACGGCGGTCGAGAACCTGTTGATCGCCCAGCACCGTCACCTGAACACCAACTTCTTCGCGGGCCTGTTCAAGACCCCGGCGTTCCGCAAGAGCGAACGCGAGGCGATGGAGTACGCCGCGTACTGGCTGGACAAGGTCAACCTCACCGAGTTCGCCAACCGTACCGCCGGCACCCTGGCCTACGGTCAGCAACGGCGCCTGGAAATCGCCCGCTGCATGATGACCCGCCCGCGGATCCTCATGCTCGACGAACCGGCGGCCGGCCTGAACCCGAAGGAAACCGAAGACCTGAAGGCGCTCATCAGCGTGTTGCGCGAGGAGCACAACGTCACCGTCCTGCTGATCGAGCACGATATGAAGCTGGTCATGAGCATTTCCGACCACATCGTCGTGATCAACCAGGGCACGCCGCTGGCCGACGGTACGCCGGAACAGATCCGCGATAATCCCGAAGTGATCAAAGCCTACCTGGGGGAAGCGTAAATGCTGCAATTCGAAAACGTTTCCACCTTCTACGGCAAGATCCAGGCGCTGCACAGCGTCAACGTCGAGGTCCGCCAGGGCGAAATCGTCACGCTGATCGGCGCCAACGGTGCTGGCAAATCGACGCTGCTGATGACCCTCTGCGGTTCGCCCCAGGCCCACAGCGGCAGCATCCGCTACATGGGCGAGGAACTGGTGGGCCAGGAGTCGGCGCAGATCATGCGCAAGAGCATCGCTGTGGTGCCTGAAGGCCGTCGGGTATTTGCCCGGCTGACCGTGGAAGAAAACCTCGCCATGGGCGGGTTCTTCACCGACAAGGGCGACTATCAGGAACAGATGGACAAGGTGCTGCACCTTTTCCCACGCCTGAAAGAGCGTTTTACCCAGCGCGGCGGCACCATGTCCGGTGGCGAACAGCAAATGCTCGCCATCGGCCGTGCGCTGATGAGCAAGCCCAAGCTGCTGCTGCTCGACGAGCCTTCCCTGGGCCTGGCACCGATCATCATCCAGCAGATCTTCGACATCATCGAACAGTTGCGCAAGGATGGCGTGACCGTGTTCCTGGTGGAGCAGAACGCCAACCAGGCGCTGAAAATCGCCGACCGGGCGTACGTGTTGGAGAACGGTCGCGTGGTGATGCAAGGCACCGGTGAAGCGCTGCTGACCGACCCGAAAGTGCGCGAGGCGTACCTGGGCGGCTGAGGCTGTCACCAAGAAAAAAACGGCCTTCGGGCCGTTTTTTTTTATCTGGATGCGCACGCCCCCGTGGCGAGGGAGCTTGCTCCCGCTGGGCCGGTCCGACGCCTCGGGCGTAGCGGCCCCCAGTTCTTGCGGTCGCTACGCAACCGAGCGGGAGCAAGCTCCCTCGCCACGGGTATAGCGTCTTCACTCTACAACCGATCCAACGCCTCCCCACTGCGCTTGAACCATTCAATCAAATAATCAGCCAGCACCTGGGTACGCTTGGGCAACCCACCCTGATAAGGATGCACCAGGTACATCGGCATGCGCCGGGTCTGGAAATCGCGCAACAGCCAACGCAGGCGTCCGTCCGCCAGCTCTTCATGGAGCAAATACGATGGCAAACGGGCGATACCCGCGTCGGCCAAGGCGGCTTTTTTCAACAGGCTGTAATGGTTACTGGCGAACGGCCCGGACACTCGCACCCGCAACAATTCGTGCTGCTGGTGATACAGCCACTCTTCCCGACCACTGTAGTGGCTGTTGAGCAGGCACTTGTGCTCCACCAAGGCGTGGGGGGACTCGGGTTCGCCGTAGCGTTCCAGGTAGGCCGGGCTGGCGCAGGTCATTTCATGCCAGGCCAGCAACGGTCGAGCCACCAACCGCTCATCGACCGCCGCATCCGAACGAATCGCCAAATCGAAGCCATCGCGGGTTAAATCGCGGTAACCATTGTTGAGCTCCAGCTCAATCTGCACGTCGGGATAGGCACAGGCAAATTCCGTAAGCAATCCCTCGAAGAACGTTTCGCCCAACGAAACCGGAACCGTCATGCGCACCGGCCCGGAAATTTCGCCCTTCAAGCGCGCCAACGCCTGACGCGCCCTTTCCACCTGGACCAACAATGCCTGGGCCTGGGGCAACAGCGCAGCGCCCGCCGCCGTCAGGCTAAGGCGTCGTGTCGTGCGCTGGAGCAGCAGCACCGAAAACCGCTCTTCCAACAGACTGATGCGCTTGGACAGTTGCCCCTTGCTGCACCCCAACTGCTGCGCCGCCAAGGTGAAACTCCCAGCCTCCACCAGCACGGCGAACGCTGCGAGGTCATCTATCTCGCTCACTGGATTGTTTCCAATTGAAAACCAAAGGTTTCCTATTAGCACGATTATCCCGAAGAAAATCCAGCCTAAACTGCAACCTCGTTCAAACCAATGAGGAACAGCCCATGAAAATCCTGTTGATCGGCGCCAACGGCACCATCGGTTCGGCCATCGATAATGAATTATCGCCCCGCCACGAAATCGTACGCATCGGCCGCCATAGCGGTGACGTACAAGTCGATATCAGCGACAGCGCCTCGATCCGCGCCTTGTTTGAAAAGACCGGCCGCTTCGACGCGCTGGTCTGTGCCGCGGGCAATGTCACCTTCGCACCTCTGGGCGACATGACCGAAGACAGCTTTGCCCTAGGCCTGAAGGACAAACTGATGGGCCAGGTCAATCTGCTGCTGATCGGCCGCGAGTTCGCCAACGACGGTGCATCCTTTACCTTCACCACTGGCGTACTTAGCCACGACCCCATCAAGAGCGGCGCTTCGGCGGCACTGGTGAACGGCGCCCTCGACAGTTTCGTGCGCGCGGCGGCAATCGAATTGCCGCGCGGGCTACGGGTCAATTCGGTAAGCCCGAACGTGCTTTTGGAAGCCATGGACAACTATGCGCCGTACTTCCGTGGCTATAAGCCCGTTCCTGCGGCGGAAGTGGCGTTGGCCTACGCGAAGAGTGTCGAAGGCCTGCAAACCGGCCAGACCTTTCACGTGGGCTGACCCCTTGTGATAGAGGGACAGTCTGAGTAACGTGGCGGCACTTGTCTGGAGACCCAATGATGCGTGCCGCTCGTTCCCTGCTGTTTGTCGCCCTCCTCCCGCTTTTCGCCGGCTGCCAGCTGCTCGAAGCCCCGCGCCAGAGCGCGCCCCATGCGGGGCAAACACGTATGCAAGGCGAACTGACAGCCGCGGACGGCAAGTTGATGTTCCAGCCGTGCCAGGAACAGCGCCGCTACATGGTCAATGACGCCGGCGGCACCAGCGTCCTGCAACAAGCCGCCACCCTGGCGGATGATAGCGGCAAGTCGTTCGCCGACCTGCGCGGCCGCATCGTTTCCAGCGCATCGGCCGGTGCCGACAGCCAGCTGGACGTTGGCCAGCTCTATCGCCTGGAACCTTCGGGGACCGCGTGCGGCGACGCAGACTTCAAGCGCGTGATTCTGCGTGCAACGGGCCACAGCCCTGAATGGACCCTCACGGCCAGCGGCAAGGGCCTGGTGCTGGATCGGGTAGGTCAGCCGCCACTGGCGGTGCCCTATGTCGAGGAGCAATTGGGTGATGGCCGGTTCAACCTCGGTACCGAAGCCAATGGCCAGAAAGTCGAGCTATGGGTCACCCCGGCTCGCTGTGTCGACAGCGCCAGCGGCAGCGTGCAACACATGAGCGCCGAATTGCGGATCAACGGCCAGGTCCAGCGCGGATGTGCCTATTTCGGTGGCGCACGGGACGACTGACTTGTCGCCAGTCTGTTTTAACCTCACGGGTAGCAGGGAATGCAGCTTATAATCGCCGGTTTGAAGCACGCCCTGGCGCAGTTGTGCGCCCCGCGAACCGGATCCTGTCATGTTACGAATCACCGAACTCAAGCTGCCGATCGACCATCCCGAAGAAGACCTGCGTCCCGCCATCGTGCAACGCCTGGGCATCGCCAGCGATGACCTGCTCGACTTCACCTTGTTCAAGCGCAGCTATGACGCACGCAAGAAATCTTCCGAGCTGTGCTTCATTTACACCATCGACCTGACGGTGCGCGATGAAGCCAGCGTGCTGCGCAAGTTCGCTGATGACCGTAACGTCAACGAAGCGCCGGACGTCAGCTACAAAGTGGTTGGCCAGGCGCCGGCCGACCTGGGCGAACGGCCGATCGTGGTCGGCTTCGGCCCGTGCGGCATTTTCGCCGCCATGTTGCTCGCGCAGATGGGCTTCAAGCCGATCATCCTCGAGCGCGGCCCGGAGGTGCGCCAGCGCACCAAGGACACTTGGGGCCTGTGGCGCAAAAGCGTGCTCAACCCTGAATCCAACGTGCAATTCGGCGAGGGCGGTGCGGGGACATTCTCCGACGGCAAGCTCTACAGCCAGATCAAGGACCCTAAATTCCTCGGACGCAAGGTCCTGCACGAGTTCGTCAAGGCCGGGGCGCCCGAAGAAATCCTCTACGTCAGCAAGCCACACATCGGTACGTTCCGCCTGACAGGCGTCGTGGAAAACATGCGTGAGCAGATTCGCGCGCTGGGCGGCGAAGTGCGCTTCGGGCAGCGAGTCACCGATGTGCTGATCGAAGACGGCCAATTGGTCGGTGTCGAGTTGGCCAGCGGTGAACAGATCCATTCCAAACACGTGATCCTTGCCCTGGGCCACAGCGCCCGGGACACGTTCCGCATGCTCCACAGCCGTGGCGTGTACATGGAAGCGAAGCCGTTTTCGGTGGGTTTCCGCATCGAACACCCGCAATCACTGATCGACAGTGCACGCCTGGGCAAGTACGCCGGCCATCCGAAGCTCGGCGCGGCCGACTACAAACTGGTGCACCACGCCAAGAACGGCCGTTCGGTGTACAGCTTCTGCATGTGCCCGGGCGGTACAGTGGTGGCGGCGACTTCCGAGCCGAACCGGGTCGTGACCAACGGCATGAGCCAGTATTCACGTAACGAGCGCAACGCCAACTCCGGCATCGTTGTCGGCATTACCCCGGAAGTGGATTACCCGGGGGGCCCGCTGGCGGGAATCGAGTTGCAGGAGCGCCTGGAGTCCCACGCCTTCGTACTTGGCGGCAGCAACTATGAGGCCCCCGCGCAACTGGTGGGCGATTTCATCGCCGGCAAGCCTTCGACGGCGCTGGGCAGCGTTGAACCGTCCTACAAACCGGGGGTTGCCTTGGGCGACCTGGCCCTGGCCCTGCCGGATTTCGCCATCGAAGCCATTCGTGAAGCGTTACCGGCGTTCGAGAAACAGATCCGTGGCTATTCGCTGCACGATGCAGTGCTCACCGGCATCGAGACGCGCACCTCGTCACCGCTGCGCATCACGCGAAACGAAACGCTGCAAAGCCTGAATGTGAAGGGCTTGTTCCCCGCTGGGGAAGGCGCCGGTTACGCAGGCGGCATCCTGTCGGCGGCCGTGGATGGAATCCGGATTGCCGAGGCGGTGGCGCGGGATATGCTCGGCCTCGAGGCCTGACATTCATCCCGGTGTGTGAGCGAGCTTGCTCGCGGTGGCGGTGGATCAGCCAGCATTTGTGTTGAATGTTGATCCGCTATCGCGAACAGGCTCGCTCCCACAAGGGATCTCAGCGTGTTCAAGAACTCAGATGTTAGCCCGCAACACACTCTCCGGCAGCGCTTCTCCGCGTTCCGCACACGCAGCCACCGCATCGATCAACCCACTCAACTCATACCCCTGCTGCTTGAGCCACGCCGGATCATAATAAGTCGTGGCATAACGCTCCCCGCCGTCGCAAAGAATGGCCACGATCGACCCTGACTCACCAGCATCCACCATCCCCTTCGCGGCGATCAGCGCGCCGATCAGGTTGGTACCGCTGGACCCACCTACCCGTCGCCCCAACCGCTGGGCCAGGTAATGCATGGCCGCGAGAGACAAGGCGTCCGGGACCTTGACCATCGCATCGATGACCGTGGGCAGGAACGACGCTTCGACCCGTGGTCGGCCGATGCCTTCGATCCGCGAGCCGCAATCCAGGCGCAGGCTGGCGTCGCCGCTGCGGTAGTAATCGAAGAATACCGAGCGCTCGGCGTCGGCACACAGCACACGGGTACAGTGCTGGCGGTAACGCACATAACGTCCCAGGGTGGCGGTCGTGCCACCGGTTCCGGGGCTGGAAATCAGCCAAGTCGGTTCCGGATGCTGCTCAAAACGCATCTGCTGGAAGATCGACTCGGCGATGTTGTTGTTGGCGCGCCAGTCCGTAGCGCGCTCGGCGTAGGTGAATTGGTCGATGAAATGGCCGTCATGCTCCCGCGCCAGGCGTTCGGACTCGGCGTAGATCTGCGTAGGATCATCCACCAAATGGCTCTGGCCGCCATAAAAGGCGATCTGTGCGATTTTTTCCCGAGAGGTCGTCGCCGGCATCACCGCAATGAATGGCAGGCCCAGCAACCGGGCGAAGTAGGCCTCGGAAATTGCCGTCGATCCGCTGGAGGCTTCGATCACCGGCGCCCCCGGCTTGAGCCAGCCGTTGCACAACGCATAGAGGAAAAGCGAACGAGCCAATCGATGCTTGAGGCTTCCAGTGGGATGGCTGGACTCATCCTTGAAGTACAGCTCAATGCCCGGCAACCCCGGCAACGGCAGTGGGATCAAGTGCGTATCGGCGCTGCGCTGGAAGTCCGCCTCGATGATACGGATGGCTTCACGCGCCCACGGACGGTGGTCGTTCATGGTGTTTTCTCGCTGGATCGGTACGACGCAGGCAGACCGATAGCCACGGGGCACGATCTGGTTCGGAAATACGAGACGCAAGCTTAGGAAAAAACCGACATCGCGCACAGGTACAGCTAAGGTCCAATATGCCCGTCAACTGCCCGACGGCAATACAGGCGCTGTAACAGCATATAACAAAAAAGAATATAACTTTTGTTTTAACAACTAAGGGTACGGGTTAGGGTGTCCCTATCTTTGGATCCGATGAATGGAGAGCAGTCTTGGCTCTACGTAGCTCTATGACACGTTTTTTCCAACTGGAAGCGGCAAGCGGCCTTTTGTTGATCGCGGCCGCTGTGCTGGCCCTGGTGATCAACAATTCGCCGCTGGACTGGCTTTATAACGGCTTGCTGGAGACTCCGGTGGTGGCTCAGGTCGGCGCCTTGCAGATCGCCAAGCCCTTGCTGCTGTGGATCAACGACGGCCTGATGGCTATGTTCTTCCTGCTCATCGGCCTTGAGGTCAAGCGGGAGGTCCTCGACGGGCAATTGTCCAAACCATCGCAGATTGTCCTGCCGGGCGCTGCAGCCGTCGGCGGCATGCTGGTGCCGGCGCTCATCTACTGGTTCCTCAACCGCGACAACCCAGCCGCACTGGCCGGCTGGGCGATCCCGACGGCCACCGATATTGCCTTCGCCCTGGGCGTGCTGGCCTTGCTGGGCAAGCGAGTGCCGGTGTCGCTCAAGCTGTTCCTGATGACGCTGGCGATCATTGATGACCTGGGCGCCATTATCATCATTGCGATCTTCTACTCTGGCGACCTGTCGACCCTGTCATTGGGGCTGGCTGCGGCCTGCATCGCGGCATTGGTGGCAATGAACCGCATGGGCGTGGTCAAACTCGGCCCCTACATGGTGGTCGGGCTGATTCTGTGGGTTTGCGTGCTCAAGAGCGGTGTCCATGCCACCCTGGCGGGTGTCACCCTGGCCTTCTGCATTCCACTGCGCACGAAAAACGCTGAAACGTCGCCATTACTGACCCTCGAACATGCGCTTCATCCCTGGGTGGCGTATGGCATCCTGCCGCTGTTCGCCTTCGCCAACGCGGGTCTGTCGTTGAGCGGCGTCACCGTCGAAAGTTTTACTCACCACGTGCCGATGGGCATCGCGGTCGGGCTGTTGCTGGGCAAGGCAGTCGGTGTGTTCGGCCTGACCTGGCTCGCGGTGAAAGTCGGCATTGCCAGCCTTCCCGCCGGGGCGAACTGGGGGCAGATACTGGGGGTGGCGATTCTCTGCGGGATCGGTTTCACGATGAGCCTGTGCGTGGGTTCCCTGGCGTTCGCACCGGGTGCAAGTGAGTATGCAGGAATGGACCGGATGGGGATTCTTACCGGGTCGATCCTGGCGGCGGTAATTGGGTATGGGGTTACGGCGATGGCTAGTCGCAAGCCCGTTTCGCAGCATTCATGACGTGTTGAGCGGGCCGTACAGCGGGGCACTCATCCAGCGTTTTCATAGCTGAACCAGCGCCTATCGCGAGCAAGCTCGCTCCCACGGTTTTTTCGGCGGACGCACCATTCGGTGTATACCCCGATCCACTGTGGGAGCGAGCTTGCTCGCGAAGAGGCCAGTTCATTCAACGTTATCAGCGGCGTTCGCGATCAAAGCCACTTAGTGGGAAACGCGACTGGTTCCACCGACAGTAGAAATCCGCACCCGCTCGCCCACGCGGAACACTTCATTCTCCTGAACCTGTTGAACATAGGCACGCATGCTGCCGTCGTCTTCACGAACCGTGATTTCAACACCCTGGGTACGGGTCAGGCCTTCTTCAGTGGCCGAACCGATCAAGCCGCCAGCCACCGCGCCGATTACGGCGGCAACGATGCTGCCACGGCCACCACCGATCGCGCTGCCACCCACGCCGCCTACTACAGCACCCGCCGCACCGCCGATAGGCGTCTTGGTGCCTTCGATCTTGACCGGACGCAGGGATTCAATAGTGCCCATGCGAATCGTCTGAACGCGACGCGCTTCGTCACGGGAGTAGGAGTCACCGGTCAGGCTCGACTGACAGCCAGTGAGCAACATCGCCATCGTGGAAAAGGAAGCAACCAGCAAAACAGACTTACGCATAGCATCAAACTCCAAAAGACAGGGATCCATTAAACTCCCCGGCTTGACACCTGTCACGGCCTCGCCGGGATAAAATTGTTTTCATTCAGGTGGGATACAGGCGCACCCGAGAAAATTCACCAAACATCAGCGCCAAATTCAGTCAGCAGCGTTACCGCTCCAAGGACTCTCCATGGATTACTTCATCATAGTCGCTACCACCCTAGCCGGCCTGTACTTCCACTGGTGGCTGTACGTACGCATCAAACGCTGGATGGACCGAGACCTGGCGCTGTCATTGGCGGGGCAGGATGAACCGAAAAAACACTACATGCTGCAACAACTGGCTCGCGCCCGCGAACAAGGCGTCAAGCGACGGGACCTGCCGCAATGGCTCCAGGCGGCAGCGGCAGGTTACCCCATCAAGGCGCCAGGCGCTCGCGAGTCCAATCCGCCCCTTGCAGGCGGTAGTTGAGACGATCATGCAGGCGACTGGGGCGCCCCTGCCAGAACTCGATGCGCTCGGGCAGCAAGCGGTAGCCGCCCCAGTGCTCGGGACAATGGGGTTGGCTGTCGCTGAAACGCTGCTCAGTGGCCTTGAGCAAGTCTTCCAGCTCGCCGCGCCCGGCAATCACCCGGCTCTGGGGAGAGGCCCAGGCACCAAGGCGGCTGCCCAGCGGTCGGACCTGGTAATAAGCGTCCGACTCCTGCGAAGTGACTTTCACTACCTTGCCTTCGATACGCACCTGACGCTCCAGTGTCGGCCAGAAAAACGTCATGGCCGCGTACGGATTCGCAGCCAGTTGCTGGCCTTTGGCGCTGTCGTAGTTGGTGAAGAAAGTAAAGCCCTGGGCATCCAGGCCCTTCAGTAGCAGGATCCGGCAATGAGGCCGGCCGTCAGCGTCCACTGTTGCCAGGGTCATGGCATTGGCTTCCACCGGAGCCTGTTCGGTTTTCACCGCGTCGGCGAACCATTGGTGGAACAACGCGAACGGCTCGGCCGGGGCTTGCGCCTCGGTCAGGCCATCGCGGGTGTAGTCACGGCGCATATCAGCCAGCGCTTGGGTCATGGCGCGTTCCTTGTGATCAGCCAATCACTGTTTTTTGGAGGAGTCGGCGGCAGCAACTTTTTTTCCGTCAGCCGCGGCCTTGGCCGGTTCAGGTTTTTTCGCCGGAGTCGCCTTCTTGGCCGGGGCTTTTTTTGCCGGGGCCTTTGCAGGAGCCTTCTTGGCTGCGGCTTTCTTGGTTGCCGGCGCGGCGGATTTTTTCACCGCCGGGGCCGGGGCAGGTGCCGCGGGCTTGACGTCCTGGGCAGCCACCATGGTCACCGGCGCAGGGGTCGGCATGTTGTACTTGCTCAACAACGCGACCATGGTATTGGCGGGCGTGACCAGCAATTCGACACGACGGTTCAAAGCCCGACCCTCGACGCTATCGTTGGCCGCACGTGGCGCCACCGAGCCCATCCCGCGCAGCATCAGGCGATCACGCTGCAAGCCACTGAGCCGGAAGATCGCCGCGACGGATTGGGCGCGTTCCTGGCTGAGCTTCAGATTCGCCGGCGCCGCGCCCGACGTATCGGCGTGACCGAGGATCAGCACCGCGGTTTTCGGATCGGCCTCTAGAATCTTGGCGACGCGAGTGAACGGGCCGAGTGTCACCGGCAGCAGCATGGCCGGACGGTCCGGGTTGAACGAGCCGTCCACGGGAGCGGTAACCACCAGCACATTATCGCGGCGCTCCAGCTCAAGCTTGCTGTCCTTGATGGCGGTACGCAGCTTTGGCTCATAGTCGTCGAGCCAGGCCTGAGTGACTTTCGGGTCGGGCATCGGCACTGCCTTCGCGGTCTCCTGCTCTTTGCCGCCGAACGGCCACCACCACTTGCCACTGCTCTCGGCTTGGGCCTTGGCGACGGTAGCCGGCGCCTTGGTTTCAGGCTTGGCGACAGGTTTCGCTTCTTCTTTCTTGGCGACATCGGCGCCATCGTCGGAGGAGAACGGCCACCACCAATGCGTGGCCCCCTCTGCCTTGGCTTGCGGCGCCACGGCGGCGGGTTTCAGGGGAGCCGGCGGGACCGGCTCCTTGGCCGCGACCTTGTCGGAGGACCCGAACGGCCACCAGCCACCGCCGCCCTCGGCATCATTTTGTGGGTTTTGTGCGCAACCGGTGATAGCGAAGCACAGCGCCAGAGCGAGGGTTTTGTTCGATGACATTGGATATCCACAAAATGATCTGAAGTAAAAAACGAAGGCCATGTTCCGGCCGCATAAACAGTCGCTTGGAAAGCAAAAACAACACCTTGTTCCTTTACCCACTACCGCCAATGGCGTTTTATAGACAAGTGGCAAGCACCCGTGCAAGGTTCTGGGCACGTGGGTCCATCAAGACATAGGGCCCGAGGGTATTGGTCACGAACCCGAACGCAACGTCATGCTCAGGATCGGCGAAACCGATGGAGCCCCCGGCTCCGGGATGACCAAACGCCCGCGGCCCCAGGCCGTAGGTCGCATTGGCCACATCCGGTTGATCCAGCATGCAACCCAGGCCGAAACGGGTCTGGGTCAACAATGTCTTGTCCTCGCCGAAACTGTGCTGGCGAGTCAGTTCGTCGAGCATTTCACCTTCCAGCAAGCTTCCGTCCAGCAGGCCGGCGTAGAACCCGGCGAGACTGCGGGCGTTGCCGTGACCGTTGGCAGCCGGTTGCTGCATCCGCCGCCATTCCGGCTTGTTGGTGCTGGTCATGATCGATGGAGGGTTGGTGAAGGCCCGGGTGGTCATGGCCGTCGGTTCGCGCATCGTGACCTGCAACAGACGCTGGGCCGCTGCGTCGCCAACGTTGCCTTTGCCGCGGGCAATATGCGCCACGCGATGAAACTCTTCGTCGGCCAGGCCAACGTGGAAATCCAGTCCCAGGGGTTTGGCAACCCGGGCCACGATGGACTCGCCTGGCCCACGGCCATCGACCCTGCGCAACAATTCGCCCACCAACCAGCCGTACGTGATCGCGGCATAGCCGTGGCCCTCGCCGGGGGTCCACCAAGGCGTCTCGGCAGCCAGTGCATCGACCATGGTCTGCCAATCGTAAAGTGCCGCGGGGGCCATCAACTCCCTCAATGCGGGAAGTCCGGCCTGATGGCAGAGCAACTGGCGCAGGGTGACGGATTGCTTGCCCGCCGCCGCAAACTCAGGCCAATAGCGAGCGACCGGCGCGTCCAGTTGCAACTTGCCTTCGGCGACCAATTGCAAGGCGGTAACGGCGGTGAATGTCTTGGTGCAAGAAAACAGATTGGCGATGGTGTCGCAGTGCCAAGCCTCATGGCCATCCTTGTCGGCTGTGCCGGCCCAGAGGTCGATGACCGTGCGGCCCCCGACCTGGATGCACAACGCCGCGCCGCGCTCCTGCGGATCGTCAAACAGTGCCGCGAACGCTTCACGCACTGCTTCGAACTGAAGTTCGTAATGGCCTTGAATTTGCACCCGCAACTCCTTTGAAACACACGCTTTTTTTCAGCTGGCTGGCATTGTTTCAGTCATTGATGTTTTTGTGAACCTTCGCGAGACGGCTGGTTAAGCGCAGTCTTGTTTGGCGAGGGAGCAAGCCCCCTCGCCTCACAAGACCGTCAGGAAATCTCCCGCCGAAACGGTGGCAGCGCGTTGAGGATGGCCTTGCCATAACGTTGGGTCACCAGCCTGCGGTCGAGCAAAGTGATGGTGCCGCGGTCTTCCTCGGTGCGCAGCAAGCGACCGCAGGCCTGGACCAGTTTCAGCGAGGCGTCCGGCACGGAGATTTCCATGAACGGATTGCCACCCCGGGCTTCGATCCATTCGGCCAGCGCGGCTTCAACCGGGTCGTCCGGGACCGAGAACGGTATCTTTGCGATCACCACGTGCTCGCAATAGGCGCCGGGCAAGTCGACGCCTTCGGCAAAACTTGCCAGGCCGAACAGTACGCTGGAGTCGCCGCCATCGACCCGCGCCTTGTGTTTGTTCAGGGTCTCCTGCTTCGACAGATTGCCCTGGATGAACACTTGCTTGCGCCAGTCACGGTCGAGACCGTCGAACACGTCCTGCATCTGCTTGCGTGAGGAAAAAAGCACGAGGGTGCCACGGGAACCTTCCACCAGGTCCGGCAAGTCACGGATGATCGCCGCGGTGTGGGCCGCGGCGTCCCGTGGGTCGGCCTTGAGGTCGGGGACTCGCAACACGCCGGCGTCGGCATGGTGGAATGGGCTCGGGACCACGGCCGTCACGGCGATTTTCGGCAAGCCGGCGCGCATACGGAAACGGTCGAACGTACCCAGGGCGGTCAGTGTGGCGGACGTCACCAGCGCGCCGTAGGCAACGTTCCACAGGTTGCGCCGCAGCATGTCCGCCGCCAGGATCGGGCTGGCATTGACCTCGATGTCGAACAGCGAACCGCTCTCGGCCAGGGTCAACCAGCGCGCCATCGGAGGGTTGTCTTCCGGGTCTTCGGTGGTGAAAGCCGTCCACAGCTCCCAATTGCCTTGCGAGCGGGACAGCAAGCTGCCGAACAGCGGATACCATTCCTCGGCCTGGTTGCTGGCGATCCCGATGTTCACCTCGCCATCCATGCCTTCCTTGAGCAAGTCGGTCAGGCGCGTGAACAAATCCGTCAGGCGCGCGAAGCCCTTCTTGAGCTCGATGCCCATCTCGCGCATATGCTCGGGGATGATCCCGCCGACAAACCGATGGCGAGGCCGCTCGCGGCCCTCTACATCTTCGCCTGGCTTGAAATCAGCCACCTGTTCGCATGCGGTGAACATGAACTGCTGGTTCGTCTTGATCTCACGCGCGAGCTCGGGCACCTGTTCGATGAATTTGCCCAGGTCGCCCGGAAGTGGGTGCTGAGCCAACAGCTTGGTCAGGTTCTTCGCCGTGGTTTCCAGCCAGTCGGCGGTGGAGCGCAGCCGCGTGTAATGGGCGAAATGGCCGATGGCCTTGTCCGGCAGATGATGGCCTTCGTCGAACACGTAGATGGTGTCGCGCGGGTCCGGCAACACCGCACCACCGCCCAGGGCCAGGTCGGCCAGGACCATGTCGTGGTTGGTGACGATCACGTCGACCTTGCCCATGCCTTCGCGCGCCTTGTAGAAAGCACACTGGCCGAAGTTAGGGCAGTGACGATTGGTGCACTGGCTGTGATCCGTGGTCAGGCGCGACCAGTCGGCGTCTTCCAGGGCCGTTGACCAGCTGTCGCGGTCACCGTCCCACTTATTGCCGGCCAGTTTTTCAATCATGCTGGTAAACAGCTTCTGGCTCGCCTCGTCGACTTCGATCTTGAAGCCTTCCTCTTCGAACAACTGCGCGGTGGCGGTCTGGGCGTGGCCTTCCTGCAGCAACATGTCGAGCTTGGACAGGCACATATAGCGCCCGCGGCCCTTGGCCAGGGCGAAGGTAAAATTCAGCCCGCTGTTGCGCATCAGGTCGGGCAGGTCCTTGTAGACGATCTGCTCCTGCAGGGCGACGGTGGCTGTGGCGATCACCAGCCGCTTGCCGGCAGCCTTGGCGCTCGGAATCGCCGCCAGGCTGTAGGCCACGGTCTTGCCGGTACCGGTGCCGGCCTCGACCGCCACGACGGCCGGCTCGCCACTGCGCCGACCTTCGTCATCGGTGTCGATGTCGCCCAGGACTTTTGCCACTTCGGCAATCATCAGGCGCTGGCCATATCGCGGCTTGAGGCTCTTGGCTTCGAGAAAACGCGAGTAGGCGCCCTGGATCGTGGTTTTGAGTTCGGTGTTGATCATGAATGTCGGGCGCAAAAAACGCTGGATAAATTTTCAGTGGTTCGGATCGGCGGCTATCATACCCCGCTAATGAATCTCGCGCAGAACGGAGTGACCCAATGACACCCTTTGCCCTCGTCTACACCCTGCATTTACTGGCGGCCCTGATCTGGGTCGGCGGCATGTTTTTCGCCTGGATGATCCTGCGTCCCGCCGCAATGACGGCGCTTGAAGGCCCCGCCCGGCTAAAACTATGGGTAGAAGTGTTTCAGCGTTTTTTTGTCTGGGTCTGGGTGGCGGTGGTGCTTTTGCCGATCAGCGGCGTGGGCCTGATCCACATGCGCTTCACCGGCTTCGAAACCGCGCCACGTTATGTGCAGGTGATGATGGGGCTGTATATCGTGATGACGGCACTGTTCATCCGTATTCAGGGCCTGCAACTGCCTGCATTGCGCACCGCCGTGACGGCCCAGGACTGGCCGACTGGCGCAGCGATGCTGGGCAAGATACGCCGCTTGGTGGGCATCAATCTGTTGATCGGGTTGCTGGTGGTGGCGATAGGCGCGGCGCGGCCGATGTTTTGATATCGCATCAAACCCAGTGGGAACCCGCTCCCACTGGGTCATGAATGTTATTCAGAACCGCTGCACCGTCACCGCGCCCGCCGTTCCGGCAGGCCCTGGCTGGCCATCGGCGCCTGGCCGGCCGCTCTTGCCACCGTCGGCGGTATAGACCAGGCATCCCTTGGCCTTGCCGCCTGCTCCGGGTTTGCCACCGTGCCCAGGTTTGCCGCCGGCGCCGCCGTCCACCGTGACCTTTATCTGTTCATCGGGGTAGGCGCGAGGCAACTCGAGCCGCACCAGCGCACCGGCCGCGCCCGGCTGGCCGTCGCCGCCATTGCTGCCGTCGGCGCCGCGACCGGCCGAACCCCAGGTACACCCCGGAGCTTGTCCGTTGGCGCCGTCGAGCCCCACATAACCTGGCGCACCGCTGCCGCCACGGGCATCGACTGACAGTAGCGGTGCGTTCAACGCATTGAAGCGCAGGTTGAGATTGCGCCCCGGCCGCGCCGCCTTCGTGTAGGTTCCCGGCGCGCCGCGAGCCGTGATCTGGCTGCCTTCGTCCAGTTCGGCCTGGGCCACCTTCATCTCCAATGCCTGTTGCGCCGGCACGATCGCAATGCGTGCCTCGCGCCCCAGGTGCAGCTCTGCGATGGACAGTTGCGTGACGTTCGAAGGCACCAACAGCGTGCCGTAATCGGCCACATCCAAGCGCTCCAGGGCCAGCACGCTGGTGGTGTTCGGCAGGCGCATCAAGGAATTGCTTTCGACCTGGACCACTTGGGCACAGGCCAACGGGCACACGAATGCCGCGAGTAGACACAATTTACGCATGGGAAGCCTCTGGCGCGGTCGGAAGGGTTTGCAAGTGGAAGATGCCGAACAGCAGCACTCGGAGGCGATCACGGCCCGGAGCGGGACGCCCGCGAAACTGTGCCCTGAACAACAACAGCTCAAGCAAATGGACCGCCAGCAACAGCGCCCCGGCGAGATTGACCAAGACATGCAGCGGGTGGACAAACGGCAAGAGCAGGTTGACCAGCACCACCAGCCAGAACAGCAGGGTCAACAAGCGCCCCAGCCCCCAAAACACCTTCATACGCCCCCCGTTCGAAATTATTCTTTGCGTGAACAGTAACGGCTCGCGCAAAGGATAAGCCAGAGGGCCGGGCAAATTTAATTTTGTGATCCGACGGCTCTGGCCCGTTGTCGCAACCGTTATCAACGCTGGATGCGCAACTCAACCCGACGGTTCTGGGCGCGGCCTTCGTCGGTCTCGTTGTCGGCCACCGGTTCGCTTTCGCCCTTGCCTTCACTGGTGACTTTTGCCGGCGCCACGCCCTGGGTCAGCAAATACTCCACGACGCTGCCGGCCCGGCGCTCGGAAAGGCCTTCGTTATAAGCGTCGGTACCGACACTGTCGGTATGGCCGACCACGCGAATGCTCGCGACGTTGGCGTGGCTCAGCTTGCCCATCAGCTCGTCGAGCTGGCTTCGAGCCGCCGGGGTGAGATCGGATTTATCGAATTCGAACAGCACCTTGCCGGTGTCATTGAGGGTGATGACTTCACTGGTCGGCGTTTGCGGCTCGTCCGGTGGTGCGCTGGCCGGATACTGCGGCAGCGGGCAACCGTGGTGTTCAACGGCCGTACCGGCCGGCGTGTCGGGGCAACGGTCGCGACGATCGAACACGCCATCGTCATCTTCGTCGCCATCCTGGGCATAACAGATCAAGCCACCGCCGAGCAGCCCCAACGCGGCGCCACCGGCCGCCCAGCCAGTGCTTTCGATGGCACCCAGACCGCCGCCGACGAGCCCGCCGATCAGGCTGCAGATCGGCCAGGTGCGTTGATTGAGTGATGCGCTGCCGTCGCTGTGAGTGGCGCAACCGGATAACAGACTGCTCGCGAGCAGCACCGGCATGGCAACCCTGATGAGAACCTTCATGATGAATGCTCCTGTGTCACCGGCCCATACCGGTCACACAGGAGTAAAGACCCGCATCCGCGACTGTACAAGCCGCGGATGACAAGGGTTTCAACGGTTTATCTTGATTTCGGTACGACGGTTCATCGCCCGGCCATCAGCAGTTTTGTTGTCCGCCACCGGCTGGCCTTCCCCGGCGCCTTCCACCGAGACGAAACTGGCGCGAGGCACGCCGCTTTCCACCAGGTACTGCACCACGGAATTGGCGCGTTTTTCCGACAGTCTCTGGTTGTAGGCATCACTGCCGACACTGTCGGTGTGCCCCGTCACCCGCAGTTGCGCGGTGGAGGTTTCCTGTTTCAACCGGGTCGCGATGGTGCTCAGTACTTCCTTGTCGGTTGGTGTCAGCGTGGCCTTGTTGAATTCGAAATGCACATCGCGCACCACGATCGTTTCTTCCTTGACCACTACCGGCTCTTCGGCCATTGGCGCCGGGGCGGGCGGTGGGCAGCCGTCGGCGTCGACCTGCACGCCTTTCGGTGTGCCCGGGCACTTGTCGCGGCTGTCCGGGACGCCATCGCCGTCTTCGTCGCCATCGCCATGGGCCCAGCACCAACCTGCCGCCACGGTGCCGGCCACCAACGCGCCCGGCCCAATCCAGGAACTGCTCTCGATGGCGCCCAATCCCGCGCCCACGACACCACCGGTGGCCGCACAGATCGGCCAGTCGGTTTTCTGCAAACCTGCGCAACCAGTCAACACACTCGTTAGCAGAACCAGGGGTAACGCTGTCCGAACTATGCTCATCGGGTTTTCTCCTTGAAGGATCGGCTTCGCCGCCGATTCAGGGGAGTAAAGACCGGACTTCGGATCTGCGCCAGCCCCAACGATTACAGGTTTTCGCCACGTGTTTGCGCAGGTTCCGTACGTTCGTGGACAAACCGCTCTAGGCCATGATGTCCGGGCAGGCTATCTTGGCGGTTCTGATTGAGGAACTTCGATGACCGTTGCCATTTCTTCGCGTACGCCCCAGCAAGCCCTGGCCGCCGTTCTTGACCGTTACGCCCCGCAAAGGCTGCTGCTGATCGGCGCCAGCAGCTTTCCTGCGCTGGAGGCGTTCCAGCAGGTCCATCCCGCCACCGAAGTGGTCCACGCGGGCCCCGGCGCGCTGCCGGCGGACGTGGCGGCGCGGCGTTTCGACCTGGCCCTTGCGCTCGATTGCCTGGAGCATTTGCCCAAGCGCGACGGTCTGAACCTGTTGGGCGGCATCCGCAATCTCAACGCCAGCCGGATTGCGGTGCTGGCCGACCTCAACGCCTGCGGCTGGCAGGAAACGGACTTCTTTTCCCTGGCCTTGCAAGCCAGCGAGCGGTTCCAGCGCGAGGACCAGGTGTTGACCCTGTTTACCTACGATCTGCTTGAATACAAGCAGGTCCCCGACTGGCTCAACTCACGGTTTTGGGCTAACCCCGAAAACTTTGGAAAATATTGGTGGTAGCTGTGGACACAAGCCTGCACACGACCATTTGCCCTTGTGGCAGTGGCAACCCATTGGATGGCTGCTGCGGCCGTTACCATGACGGCCATCCCGCGCCCTGTGCCGAAGCCTTGATGCGCTCGCGCTACAGCGCTTATGTACTGGGCCTTGTGGACTACCTGGTCAGCACCACTCTGCCGGCCCAGCAGGATGGCCTCGATCGCCAGTCCATCAGCGAATGGAGCGCCAGGAGCACCTGGCTGGGGCTGGAAGTGGAAAGCAGCGAAGTGTTCGGCGGCCAACCGGAACACGCTTTCGTTACGTTCACCGCGCGCTGGCACGACGGCCAAGGTGAGCACAGCCATCGCGAACAGTCATCGTTCGTGCAGAACGGCGGGCGTTGGTACTTCATCGACCCCACCGTGCCGGTGAAGATCGGCCGCAACGACAGTTGCCCTTGTGGCAGCGGGCATAAATTCAAAAAATGCTGCGCCGGGTATTTCAATCGCTGATTTTGCAAACGCCTGACGCTCGTCCACCACCCGAGGGCTAAACTGGGGACAAACCAGAGGCACGGACATGACCTTCAAACTCCAATGGCTATGCGTCACCTGCCTGCTACTGATCGTAGGGCTCGGCGGTTGCGCGTCCTGGCAAGCTGAAGAGGCACCCGAGCCGCGAGTCCACCTGGTCAAGGTCGAGGTGGTGCGGGCGCGCCTGGTGGAACAAAGGTTCATGCTGCACTTTCGCGTCGACAACCCCGGTGATAGCGACCTCACCGTGCGCGGCCTGACCTACCGGGTTCATTTGGGCGACCTCTTGCTGACCGAAGGCGAGCATGAGCACTGGTTCACGGTTCGCCCCGGACGCAGCGGGTATTTCAAGCTGCCGGTTCGCACCAACCTGTGGCCCCAGGTGCGGGAGCTGGTAAAGCTGTTGGAGAAACCTCGTGAGCAGATCCCCTATCGCCTGGAAGGTGAGCTGGAAACCGGTTTATTCATCGCCCATTACGTGCACCTGGAGCGCAATGGCGTGATAATCGCCGCCGATTTAATTGCGGAGTAACCCCGATGACACAGCAACCCCATGTCCATGGCCCTGATTGCAACCACGATCATGACCACCACGACCATGATCACGGCCACGTCCATGGCCCGAACTGCGGCCACGCCCACCAAGAGCCCGTGCGCAATGCCTTGAAGGATGTGGGCCGCAACGATCCATGCCCTTGCGGCAATGGCAAGAAATTCAAGAAGTGCCACGGGGCTTGATGGCTAAAAAGTTTTTTGCCTGTTAGACCGTCATCGCGAGCAAGCTAGCTCCCACAGGATTCAAAGTCCGCCTAAGAATGTTGTGGGAGCGAGCCTGCTCGCGATGAGGCCGCCCTGTACCCCATCCATCACCCCGCCTGCAGAATCTGCATCACACTGACCACCGTCGCATATTCCCCGTGCAGGTTAGCCAGGGACATCCCATGCACCTCGGCAGCCGAACGGGCATTGCCGAAGTAATCGGCCTTGTCGAAGGTGAAACAGGCGTCTTCGGCCACCCACGTATCGAATCCCAGGTTGCCGGCCGTCCGCGCGGTGGACTCCACCGAATTGTTCGTCGCGACGCCGACGATCACCAGTTGCCCGATTCCCGCACCGCGCAAATCCGCCTCCAGGGAGGTGCCGCAGAACGCATCCGGCACCTGCTTTTGAACCAACCGCTCCCCGGCCATCGGCTCGAACCGTTCCTGGACTTGCACGCCTGATTGCCCGGGCCAGAACACCGAGTCTTCAGAGCGGGACAGATGGTGGACATGGATGACAGGCCGCGCCGAATTCCGCCAGCGGGCAAGCAGCTCAAGCATGCGCAGCTCCGCCTCGGGGTTGTTGCGGGGGCCGAGCTTGGGGTGGAGGATGCCTTTTTGTTGATCGATAAGAATCAGCGCCGCGTTTTTCTGTAGATCCATGTCGGATTTCCCATGATCGATCGTTGGATTTTGCACCACTTGAACATCACCGTTCCCTACGAGCAAGTCGTCGATCGGCCCGTGGCGAGGGGCCGCTTCATCGCCACGTGTTCAGCGGATTGCGGGCTTCGCCGCAGGCTTCATCGCCAAATCAACAAATAACCCCTCCGCCCGCTTGCGCGGCCCCTTCCTGCTCACTAACGTAGCGCCTTTATTGGTGCCACCCCTCCCGCAGGAGCTTTGCCATGGCCTCGCCAGCCTTTATTTCCCTCATTCCCAAGCTCGGCGTAGCCGCAGCAGCGGCCAGTGTGCTCGGTTTGAGCGGTTGCCAGGCCTGGAATACCCAGGACACTGTCCCGCCTACCACCGGCGTGCAACCGGTCAAGGGGCTGGCGCAGAATGTCTCGGTCCGGCGCAACGCCATGGGCATGCCGTTGATCGAAAGCAACAGTTTCCACGACGCCCTGTTCGCCCTCGGCTATGTCCACGCCAGTGATCGGATCACGCAGATGGCGACCCTGCGCCTGCTTGCCCAAGGTCGGCTGGCGGAAATGTCCGGGGCCGAACGGCTCGATATCGACCGCTACATGCGGGCGGTGAACCTGAAGAAAAACGCCGACGAGCTTTATAAAGCGTCATCGCCGCGCCTCAAGCGATTCTTTGAAGTCTATGCCCGGGGCGTCAATGCCTACCTGTTCCGCTATCGCGACAAGTTGCCGGCGGACTTGGCTGCCACCGGCTACAAGCCCGAATACTGGAAGCCGGAAGACTCGGCGCTGCTGTTCTGCCTGCTGAATTTCAGCCAGTCGGCCAACTTGCCGGAAGAGCTGGCCACCCTGGTGCTGGCCCAGACCGTCACAAACGACAAACTGGCCTGGCTGAGCCCGTCCTACCCCGATGAACCGCTGCCTCTGGCGGAAGCCGATAAACTTCAGGGCGTCCGCCTCAATGGCCAGGTGCCCGGCCTGGACCAAATCAGCAAGGCTGGCGCCCAGTTGTCCGACCTGAATCTGTTGGGCGCAGCGTTTTCGAGCAACTGGGCCATCGCCCCGCAACGCAGCCGCAACGGTAAAAGCCTGTTGGCCAGCGACAGCCATGGCCCGCTGGGCGTGCCGTCGCTCTGGAGCCCGGTGCAGATCCGCGCGCCCAAGTACCAGGCGGCCGGGCTTTCCGTGGCGGGTATTCCGATGATCCTGGCCGGCTTCAACGGCCACGTGGCGTGGAGCATGACCAGCGTCCTTGGTGACAACCAAGACCTGTTCCTGGAAAAGATCCGACGCCAGGGCAACGGGCTGTCCTACGAACTGAACGGCAAATGGCAGCCGGCGACCGTGCGCAACGAAACCTATTTCATCAAGGGTCAACGATCTATTCGTGAAGCCGTGTACGAGACCCGCCACGGCCCCCTGCTCAACAGCGCCCAAGGCCCGGCCATGGCCAACGGTCTGGGGCTGGCCTTGCAGTTGCCGAGTTTCACCGACGACAAGACCCTGGATGCGTTCTTCGATCTGTCACGCTCGCGAAATATCGAGAAAGCCTCGGATGCCAGCCGGGAGATTCGCGCCCTGGCGGTGAACATGGTGTTTGCCGACGCGCGCAACATCGGCTGGCAAGTGACCGGCCGCTACCCCAACCGCCGTGAAGGCGAAGGATTGCTGCCATCGCCCGGCTGGGAGGGTCGCTATGACTGGGACGGTTATGCCGACCCGATGCTGCACCCCTACGACCAGGACCCGGTCCAGGGTTGGCTCGGCACTACCAACCAGCGGGTCATTCCCCATGGCTACGGCATGCAATTGTCCAACTCCTGGGCGGCGCCGGAGCGTGGCGAGCGCCTGGCCGAACTGGCCGGCGCCGGCAAGCACGACGCCCGCAGCCTGAGCGCCATGCAATATGACCAGACCACGACGTTCGCAGCCAAACTCAAGAAAGTCTTCGAAGCCCCAGGCATGGCCCAGCCGCTGAAACAGGCGATCGAAGCCCTGCCGGTGGCGGACCGGGCCAAGGCTCGCGAGGCTTACACCCGCCTGATGGCGTTCGACGGCAGGCTCAGCCCGGTGTCCACCGACGCGGCGATCTACGAGCTGTTCCTGCAGGAAAGCATGAAGCAGACGTTCCTCGATGAACTGGGTCCGGAAAGCAGCCCAGCTTGGAAAGCACTGGTCGCGAACGGCCAACGGTCCTACTCGGCCCAGGCCGATCACCTGCTCGGCCGCGAGGACAGCCCGTTCTGGGACGACGTGCGCACCCCGCAGAAAGAAGACAAGGCCGTGATCCTTGCTCGCAGCCTGGCAGCGGCCATCACTGTCGGCGAGAGCCAACTGGGCAGCGATCACACCACTTGGCAGTGGGGCAAACTGCACCGCTACGAGTGGAAAAACACCAGCGGCCAAGTCGTACGTGGGCCGTTGGCGGCTGGCGGTGATGGCACCACGCTCAATGCCGCCGCATTCGCCTGGGGCCAGGATTTCAACACCGCCCTGGCGCCGGCCCTGCGCTTGATCGTCGATTTCAGCCAGCCCGAGCCGTTGACGATCCAGGGCGGCGCCGGTCAATCGGGGAACCCGGCCAGCCCGAACTATGTGAACGGCATCGATCCGTGGATCAAGGCGCAGTATCAAAGCCTGCCGATGCAACCACAGAACTTTGATCGCGGGTATGGCAAGGCGCGGTTGACGTTGGTGCCTGGAAAATAACCTGGAACGGCCTTTGAGATTTGCGGTGAGTTGAAAATTGTCATCGCGAGCAAGCTCGCTCCCACAATGAGGCGGTGTTGAGTTCCGTATTTCCGCATCACACCAAGCCGCTGTGGAAGCGAGCTTGCTCGCGATGGCGTCAGTCCGTCCTCTGAAAACCGATCGAACTTCTCCCCCCGCCCCCGCCTCTACCTGACAAGCCCATCGCCCCGGTGACCGCATGGATCTTGTCATTGCCCGCCCCGAAGGCCTGTACTGTCCGCCCGGAGATTTCTACATCGACCCCTGGCGCCCGGTAGAACGCTCAGTGATTACCCACGCCCACGGCGATCATGCACGCGGCGGCAACCAGCACTACCTCGCAGCGGCCCCCGGCGAAGGCATTCTCCGTTCCCGGCTGGGCCAGGACATCAATCTGCAAACCCTGCCCTATGGCGAACGCCTGCGGCATCACGGCGTAACGCTGAGCTTTCATCCCGCCGGGCATGTGCTGGGCTCGGCCCAGGTCAGGTTGGAATACGAAGGCGAAGTGTGGGTCGCCTCCGGCGATTACAAAGTCGAGCCCGACGGCACCTGCGCACCGTTCGAGCCGGTGAAATGTCACACGTTCATCACCGAATCCACCTTCGGCCTGCCGATCTATCGCTGGCAACCCCAGGCGCAAGTCTTTGATGAGATCAACCAGTGGTGGCGCGGGAACATTGCCGCCGGCCGGGCCAGCGTGTTGTTCTGCTATTCCTTCGGCAAGGCCCAGCGGATTCTCCACGGCATCGATGACAGCCTCGGGCCGATCCTCGCCCACGGCGCGGTGGAACCGTTGAACCGGGTGTACCGAGAAGCAGGTATTCACCTGCCGCCGACACTTTATGCGGGCGATTTCAAAAAGAACGACCCGATCATGAGCCAGGCGCTGATCATTGCTCCACCTTCCGCCGGCGGTAGCAGCTGGATGCGTCGTTTCGGCGACTACAGCGACGCCTTCGCCAGTGGCTGGATGCGCCTGCGCGGCACCCGTCGGCGCCGCGGCGTGGACCGCGGATTCGTGTTGTCCGACCACGCCGACTGGCCTGGCCTGCTCTGGGCCGTCGAGCAGACCGGCGCCGAGCGGGTCATGGTCACCCATGGTTCGGTCGCCGTGCTGGTGCGCCACCTTTGCGAACAAGGTCTCGACGCCCAGGGTTTCACCACCGAGTACGGCGACGATGAAGAAGACCTCGCCCAGGCACCCGTCAGCGGCGAGGAGGCACCATGAAAGCCTTCGCCGAGCTGTATGCCGAACTGGACGCCACCACCTCCAGCAACGCCAAGCTGGCCGCCATGCAGGATTATTTCGGCAAGGCATCGCCGGAAGATGCCGCCTGGGCTGTGTACTTCCTCTCCGGTGGCCGTCCACGGCAACTGGTGCCGGTGAAAATCCTGCGTGAGCTGGCGGTCCGGGTGTCCGGGTTGTCGCTCTGGCTGTTCGAGGAGAGTTATCAGGCCGTGGGCGACCTGGCCGAAACCATTTCTCTGGTCCTTCCCGAATCGACCCACAACAGCGACGAGGGCCTGGCGCTTTGGATCGAAGAGAAACTGTTGCCGCTGCGCGGTGAGTCGCCCGAGGTCCTGGCTCAACGGCTTCCGGCGCTGTGGGCGCAGCTCGACCGGTCGAGCCTGATGCTCTGCATCAAGCTGATCACCGGCAGTTTCCGCGTCGGTGTGTCCAAGCTATTGGTGACCCGTGCCCTGGCGACCATGGCCGGGCTGGACAGCAAACGGGTGGCCCAACGACTGGTGGGCTACACCGATCTGTCCCATCGTCCCACGGCGGCCAGCTACCTCAAGCTGATCGCCGCCGAGTCCGACGATGAACATGCCCAGCGCGGCGGCCAGCCATATCCGTTCTTCCTGGCACACGCCCTGTCGCAACCGGCGGAGCAATTCGACACCCTGCTGGGGCCAGCCAGTGACTGGCAGGTTGAGTGGAAATGGGACGGGATCCGCGCCCAGGTGATCAAGCGCGACGGCCACTTGTGGATCTGGTCCCGAGGCGAGGACCTGGTCACGGAACGATTCCCGGAACTGCACCCACTGGCCCAGGCGTTGCCCGACGGCACGGTAATCGACGGCGAGATCGTCGTCTGGAAAGCGCCGCAGTCAGTCACCGACGACGCTTTCGACCCGCAGGCGCCACTGCAACCTGCGGTGCAACCCTTCGCCTTGTTGCAACAACGCATTGGTCGCAAGACCCTGGGCAAGAAGATCCTCGAAGACGCCCCCGTGGTGGTGATGGCCTATGACCTGCTGGAATGGCAAGGCGAGGACTGGCGCAGCCGGCCCCAGGCCGAGCGTCGCGAACAGTTGGAAACCCTCGTCGCCCGCTGCCACAGCCCCGCGCTGTTGCCGTCGCCCGTCGTGACCGGCCGGGACTGGCTCGACCTCGCCCGCCAGCGCGAAGCCTCACGCAGCCTCGGCGTCGAAGGCATGATGCTCAAGGCCCGCAATGCGCTGTACGGCGTCGGGCGGACCAAGGACATGGGCGTTTGGTGGAAATGGAAAATCGACCCGTTCAGCGTCGATGCCGTGTTGATCTACGCCCAACGCGGCCATGGCCGACGCGCCAGCCTGTACAGCGACTACACCTTCGCGGTGTGGGACAACCCGCCGGGCAGTCGCGAACGCACGCTGGTGCCGTTCGCCAAGGCTTATTCAGGCCTGACCGATGCACAAATGCGCCAGGTCGACAGCATCGTGCGCAAGACCACCGTGGAAAAGTTCGGCCCGGTGAGCAGCGTCACCCCCACCTTGGTGTTCGAGTTGGGTTTTGAAGGCATCGCCCTGTCCAAGCGCCACAAGAGTGGGATCGCGGTGCGGTTTCCGCGAATGTTGCGCTGGCGCCAGGATAAGAGCGTCGATGAGGCCGACACACTGGCAACCCTTCAGGACTTGCTGAAATAACACCCCTCGCCACAAAAAACCGTTCGTCTTTTGCCATAGCGTTTTTCCAAACAGCGCACGCTCCATCCCGGTGCGCTTTTTGATGTACGCTCATCCCCGCGCACCATCGCGTTCCGTCACCTGCCGCGAGTGCTTTTAAAACACTTGTTCGGCACTATGGTTCGGAAATTGCTACCTTTATGCCGTCATACCGTTCAGACCTTCACCGGTAACAATCCAACGCGCCACAAGCGCTCAAATTGGTTTTAGGGACTCAATAATGAAAAAAGCACTGCTGACCCTTTCTGCACTGGCATTGTGCGTGGCTGCTGGCGCTGCCACGGCCAAGGAATACAAGGAACTGCGTTTTGGTGTCGACCCGTCCTACGCCCCGTTCGAATCCAAGGCCGCCGACGGCAATCTGGTCGGTTTCGACATCGACCTGGGCAATGCGATCTGCGCAGAACTGAAGGTCAAATGCAAATGGGTCGAAAGCGATTTCGACGGCATGATCCCAGGCCTCAAGGCCAATAAATTCGACGGCGTGATCTCGTCCATGACCGTGACCCCGGCCCGCGAAAAAGTCATCGACTTCTCCAACGAACTGTTCTCCGGCCCAACGGCTTATGTATTCAAGAAAGGTTCGGGCCTGAGCGAAGACGTTGCCTCGCTCAAAGGCAAGACCGTTGGCTACGAGCAAGGCACCATCCAGGAAACCTACGCCAAGACCGTGCTGGACAAGGCTGGCGTCAAGACCCAGGCCTACCAGAACCAGGACCAGGTCTATTCCGACCTGACCTCCGGCCGCCTCGATGCCGCGATCCAGGACATGCTCCAGGCTGAGCTGGGCTTCCTGAAGTCGCCAAAAGGCGAAGGCTATGAAGTCAGCAAGCCAGTGGACAGCGAACTGCTGCCCTCCAAGACCGCTATCGGTATCAAGAAAGGTAACAAAGAGCTGAAGGCGCTTTTGGATAAAGGTATCAAAGCGTTACACGACGACGGCAAGTACGCCGAAATCCAGAAAAAACACTTTGGCGATCTGAATCTGTACAGCGGCAAATAATGCGCAGTGCCCACCCGGTTTCGGGTGGGCACTTTTTTTCTGCCCAAGGCAATCTTCCATGTTCGAACAACTCCTACAAAATCTGGGGCTCTCGGCCTTCAGCCTGCAGGGCTTTGGCCCGCTCCTGATGCAAGGCACCTGGATGACGATCAAGCTCTCTGCCCTGTCCCTATTGTTAAGCGTTCTGCTCGGCCTGCTGGGCGCCAGCGCCAAGCTGTCCAGCGTCAAGCTGCTGCGTGTTCCAGCCCAGCTCTACACCACGCTGATTCGCGGTGTACCCGACCTGGTGCTGATGCTGCTCATCTTCTACAGCCTGCAAACCTGGCTGACGTCTTTTACCGATTTCATGGAATGGGAATACATCGAGATCAACCCATTCGGCGCCGGGGTCATCACCCTGGGCTTCATTTATGGCGCGTACTTCACCGAAACCTTTCGCGGCGCGATCCTCGCGGTGCCTCGCGGGCAGGTCGAAGCGGCCACGGCCTATGGCCTCAAGCGTGGCCAGCGTTTCCGCTACGTGGTGTTCCCGCAAATGATGCGCTTCGCCCTGCCGGGCATTGGCAACAACTGGATGGTGATGCTCAAGGCCACCGCGCTGGTGTCGATCATCGGCCTGGCTGACCTGGTCAAGGCGGCCCAGGACGCCGGCAAGAGCACCTACCAGCTGTTCTACTTTCTGGTGCTCGCGGCGCTGATCTATCTGATGATCACCAGCGCGTCCAATATCATCCTGCGCTGGCTTGAACGGCGCTACGCCGCCGGAGCCCGGGAGGCGGTGCGATGATCGAACTCCTGCAGGAATACTGGCGACCGTTTCTCTACAGCGACGGCGTCAACATCACGGGCCTGGCGATGACTCTGTGGCTGCTCAGCGCTTCGTTGCTGATCGGCTTCGTGGTATCGATCCCGCTGTCCATCGCCCGGGTTTCACCCAGGTTCTACGTCCGCTGGCCGGTGCAGTTCTACACCTACCTGTTCCGTGGCACGCCGCTCTACATTCAGCTGCTGATCTGCTACACCGGCATCTACAGCCTCGAGGCGGTGCGCGCCCAACCCATGCTCGACAGTTTCTTTCGCGACGCGATGAACTGCACGATCCTGGCATTCGCCTTGAACACCTGCGCCTACACCACGGAGATTTTCGCCGGGGCCATTCGCAGCATGAACCACGGCGAGGTCGAGGCGGCCAAGGCTTACGGCCTGACCGGCTGGAAACTCTACGCCTACGTGATCATGCCGTCGGCCCTGCGTCGTTCGCTGCCGTATTACAGCAACGAAGTGATTCTGATGCTGCACTCGACGACCGTGGCGTTCACCGCTACCGTTCCAGACGTGCTGAAGGTCGCGCGGGATGCAAACTCGGCCACGTTCCTGACGTTCCAGTCGTTCGGGATCGCCGCCTTGATCTACCTGACCATAACGTTTGCACTGGTGGGCCTCTTCCGCCTCGCCGAACGCCGCTGGCTGGCCTTCCTCGGGCCAACCCACTAAGGCTTCCGTTCCAGGACATACACGCACATGCGCCACCAGATACATGACCTGCTGGCCCCGCTGCCGGGGACCGCACGCAAGATCCACAGCTTTCACTTCGGCCCGGAAAAGGCCGATGGCAAAATCTACATCCAGTCGTCCCTGCACGCCGATGAGCTGCCCGGCATGCTCGTGGCCTGGCACCTCAAGCAGCGCCTGGCCGAGTTGGAGGCCTCCGGCCATTTGCGACACGAGATCGTGCTGGTGCCGATCGCCAACCCCATCGGCCTTGAACAAGTGCTGATGGACGTGCCGCTGGGTCGCTATGAGTTGGAGAGCGGGCAGAATTTCAACCGCCGGTTCGTCGACCTGAGCGAAGAGATCGGCAACGAAATCGAAGGCTTGCTGACCGACGACCCGCAGCACAACCTGATGCTGATCCGTACCAGCCTGCGCGATGCCCTGAGCCGCCAGAGCGCCAGCACGCAATTGCAATCCCAGCGCCTGGTCCTGCAGCGGCTGGCCTGCGACGCCGACATGGTGCTCGACCTGCATTGCGATTTCGAAGCCGTGGCCCACCTCTACACCACCCCCGAAGCCTGGCCGCAGGTCGAGCCGCTGGCGCGCTACATCGGCGCCGAGGCCAGCCTGTTGGCCACCGACTCGGGCGGCCAGTCGTTCGATGAGTGTTTCACGCTGCTGTGGTGGCAACTCAAGGAACGTTTTGGCGAACGATTCGAGATTCCCCTGGGAAGCTTTTCGGTCACCGTCGAACTGCGCGGCCAGGGTGACGTCAACCACGGCCTGGCGAGCCTCGACTGCCAGGCATTGATCGAGTACCTGATCCACTACGGCGCCATCGACGGCGAACCGGTGCCGTTGCCCGACCTGCCCTACCCGGCCACGCCGCTGGCGGCCGTCGAACCGGTGGCGACGCCGGTTGGCGGGCTGCTGGTGTACAACGCCCTGCCCGGCGAGTACATGGAGGCGGGGCAACTGATCGCCGAAATCATCGACCCGGTCAACGACACCGTCACGCCCGTTCATTGCCGCAACGCCGGGCTGCTTTATGCCCGCTCGCTGCGCCGCATGGCCACCGCCGGCATGGTCATCGCCCATGTCGCCGGAACCGAAGCCTACCGCAGCGGCTACTTACTTTCGCCTTGAGGATGCCTGTTCCATGTACAAACTGACCATCGAAGGCCTGCACAAGAGCTATGGCCAGCACGAGGTGCTCAAAGGGGTTTCACTCAAGGCCAGGACCGGCGACGTGATCAGCCTGATCGGCGCCAGCGGCTCGGGCAAAAGCACCTTCTTGCGCTGCATCAACTTCCTCGAACAACCCAACGACGGCGCCATGACCCTGGACGGCCAGTCGATCCAGTTGATCAAGGATCATCACGGCATGCGCGTGGCCGATGCCGACGAGCTGCAACGCATCCGTACGCGCCTGGCCATGGTGTTCCAGCACTTCAACCTATGGAGCCACATGACCGTGCTGGAAAACATCACCATGGCGCCACGCCGGGTGCTGGGCGTCAGCAAGCAGGAAGCCGACGAGCGCGCCCGTCGTTATCTCGACAAGGTCGGCCTGCCGGCCCGCGTCGCCGAGCAATACCCGGCGTTCCTGTCCGGCGGGCAGCAACAGCGCGTGGCGATTGCCCGCGCCTTGGCGATGGAGCCGGAAGTCATGCTGTTCGACGAACCGACTTCCGCCCTCGACCCGGAGCTGGTGGGAGAAGTGTTGAAGGTGATCCAAGGCCTGGCGGAAGAAGGCCGCACCATGATCATGGTGACTCACGAAATGAGCTTCGCCCGCAAGGTTTCCAACCAGGTGCTGTTCCTGCACCAGGGCCTGGTGGAAGAAGAAGGCGCGCCGCAAGACGTGCTGGGCAACCCCAGGAGCGAGCGACTCAAGCAGTTCCTCAGCGGCAATCTGAAATAACTCCCCTCCGTGGCGAGGGAGCTTGCTCCCGCTGGCGTTCAATCAACGAGTCTTAAACACAGCAATACCTGCGGGAGCGAGCTTGCTCGCGAAGGCGATAGACCAGTCGCCATCGATGCTGCCTGAGCTGGCCCTATCGCGAGCAAGCTCGCTCCCACAAAGGTCCGTGCCCGACCAGTCGATCAAATAAACCTTCATCTCCTGCCGTGGTCACTGAAGAAGGACCTTCAGGGCGCACACGGCACGCATGGCGACATCCAGCAACTTCGCAAAAAAGTGGTTCGACGCCCGGGGCTGGAAGCCGTTCGCTTTCCAAAAAAATGTGTGGGCCGCGGTCAAGCGCGGCGAGTCGGGGCTGCTGCACGCCAGCACCGGCGCCGGCAAGACCTACGCCGTGTGGTTTGCCGCTCTCAACCGTTTCGCCCGCGCCGTGCCGCCGCCGGACAAACCCCGAAAACGCAAACCTGCGGCCGAGCCGTTGACAGTCTTGTGGATAACGCCGATGCGCGCGCTGGCCGCTGATACTGGCAAGGCACTTCAAGCGCCCCTCGACCCGTTGCAGATCCCCTGGACCGTCGGCCTGCGCACCGGTGACACCAGCGCGAACGAACGCGCCCGCCAAGGCCGACGCCTGCCCACGGCGCTGATCACCACCCCGGAAAGCCTGACCCTGATGCTGGCCCGCGCCGACGCGCAAACCGCCGTTTCGACCTTGCGCATGGTCGTGGTGGATGAATGGCACGAATTGCTCGGCAACAAGCGTGGCGTGCAGCTGCAACTGGCCCTGGCCCGCCTGCGGCGCTGGCATCCGGGGCTGATTGTGTGGGGAGTCTCCGCGACCCTGGGTAACCAGGCCCACGCCGAACAGGTGCTTATCCCACAAGGCAATGGTGCCAGCGTGCAGGGCGCCAACGCCAAGGCCCTACAGGTCGATACGCTGTTGCCGCCGACCCTTGAACGTTTCCCCTGGGCCGGGCACATCGGCTTGAAAATGCTGCCCCAGGTCGTCGCCGAAATCGACGCCAGCAGCAGCTGCCTGGTCTTTACCAACACCCGTGCGCAGTCGGAAATCTGGTACCAGGCGATCCTCGAGACACGTCCGGACTGGGCCGGGCTGATCGCGCTGCATCACAGCTCGTTGTCCCGCGAGACCAGGGATTGGGTGGAACAAGCCCTCAAGGATGGCCAGCTCAAAGCGGTGGTGTGCACCTCAAGCCTGGACCTTGGGGTGGATTTTCTGCCGGTAGAACGGGTGTTGCAGATCGGCTCGGCCAAGGGTGTGGCGCGGCTGATGCAGCGCGCCGGACGCTCCGGCCACGCGCCGGGACGGACCTCGCGAATCACACTCGTGCCGACCCATAGCCTGGAACTGATCGAGTCCGCCGCCGCGCAGGACGCCGTGGCGCAGCGGCGCATCGAGCCCCGGGAATCGCCGCACAAACCCCTGGACGTGCTGGTCCAGCATTTGGTCAGCATGGCCCTGGGCGGCGGTTTCAGGCCCGACGAACTGTTCGACGAGGTGCGTGGCGCCTGGGCTTACCGCGATTTGAACCCTGCCGAATGGGCATGGGCCCTGGCGTTCGTGCGCCACGGTGGACTCTCGTTGACGGCCTACCCTGACTATCGACGGGTCGAGCCGGACGAGCACGGCGTATGGCGCGTGCCTGACGCACGCCTGGCCCGGCGCCACCGCATGAGCATCGGCACCATCGTCAGCGACGCCAGCCTGCAGCTGAAGTTCTGGAGCAAGGGCGGGGGCGGCAAAACCTTGGGCAGCGTGGAAGAAGGTTTTATCGCGCGGCTGCGTCCCGGCGACGGGTTTCTCTTCGCCGGGCGGTTATTGGAACTGGTCCGGGTCGAAGACATGACGGCCTACGTGCGGCGCAGCCAGGCGAAAAAAGCTGCCGTGCCACGCTGGAACGGCGGCCGCATGCCACTTTCCAGCGAACTTGCCGCCGCGGTCGTAGCACGCCTGAGCGAGGCCGCCGCAGGCCATTTCGACGGCCCGGAGATGCGCGCCGTGCAACCATTGCTATCGACGCAACTGCGCTGGTCCGGCCTCCCCACGCAGGGCACGTTGCTGGCCGAAGCGCTCAAGTCCCGGGAGGGCTGGCACCTGTTCCTCTATCCGTTCGCCGGGCGCCAGGTTCACCTCGGGCTTGCCAGCCTGCTGGCCTGGCGCGTCAGCCAGCGACAATCGGTGACATTTTCCATCGCGGTCAACGACTACGGACTGGAACTGCTCAGCGCCACCGAAGTGGACTGGTCAGCGCACCTGAACCCGGGGCTCTTGCGCACCGATAATCTGCTGGTGGACGTGCTCGCCAGCCTGAATGCCGGAGAACTGGCGCTGCGGCGCTTTCGCGAGATCGCCCGAATCGCCGGGCTGGTATTCGCCGGCTATCCCGGCGCGCCGAAGAGCACACGGCAAGTCCAGGCCTCCAGCGGACTGTTTTTTCAAGTGTTCAAGCAATACGACGCCGATAACCTGCTGCTGGCCCAGGCCGGCGAGGAGGTCCTGCGCGAAGAATTGGATATACGCCGATTGGAGCAGACCTTGGAACGCCTCGATACGTTGAAGCTGGACCTGCACATCATTAAACGCCCCACCCCGCTGGGCTTCCCGTTATTGGTGGAACGGTTCCGCGAAAGCATGAGCTCGGAAAAACTTGCCGATCGCATCCGCCGGATGGTCAGCGAACTGGAACGAACCGCCGATAAAGGTACCGTCTGATGCCCGCGCCCTACCCCATCAACCTCGCCGGTGAAGAACTCTGGCTGCTGCCGCACAAAGCCCTGTACTGGCCGGCCCAGGAAACCCTGATGGTGGCCGACGCACATTTCGGCAAGGCCGCTGCCTATCGCAGCCTCGGCCAACCGGTGCCCCACGGCACGACGGCGAGCAATATCGCCGTGCTGGATCAACTGCTGGCAAGCGTGCCGTGTCGATTGCTGATTTTCCTTGGGGATTTCCTTCACGGGCCTGGTTCCCATGCCCCCGGCACACTGAACGCTCTCGCCGGTTGGCGTGAACGGCATCAAGGACTTCCCATCACGCTCATACGTGGCAATCACGACAAGAGCGCTGGCGATCCACCGCCCTCAATGAATATCCGCGTCGTACCCGAGCCACTGCTGCTGGGCCCGTTCGCCGTGCAACACGAACCCACGCCGCACCCAAGCCGACATGTGCTGGCCGGGCATGTGCACCCGGTCTATCACTTGACAGGCAAAGGCCGGCAACGGCTTCGGCTTCCGTGTTTCCGCCTCGGTAGTGATGTCAGCCTGCTGCCGGCCTTCGGTGCGTTCACCGGAGGCTATCGGGTCGAGCAGGACAACGACTGCAAGATCTTCGTGATTGGCGACAACGAAATATGGCCCGTCAGCTGAAGCGCATTCGCTTCAACTGACGGGCCATATGTGATCAGGCTACGGGCGCAGGAGGCGGCTCGTCGGGAAGTGTCGGTTCGCCGGGTTCGGTTGGCTGCTCGTTGGGGGTATCGGGATCTGGCTGACCGGGGATGCCGCCTGCCGCTTCAGCAGGATGGGCCAGCAGTGACCAAGCCAGGACGCCGATCTGATTGGGCTCAAGACTTGCCAGTTCGGCACTGATTCGCGGATCGATCTTCATAGAGCTACTCCTGAGCGAAGGCCCATTGGGCTGACGCAAAAAAACGGGCAGTACACTTCATAGAGTGCCTGCCCGCCCAGGAATTCCAACAGCTCGTCAGAATCAGGTGCGCGGCAGTGTCACGCCGCGCTGGCCCTGGTATTTGCCACCCCGGTCCTTATAGGACACTTCGCACTCTTCATCGGATTCGAGGAACAGCATCTGCGCCACGCCTTCGTTGGCGTATATCTTGGCCGGGAGGGTCGTGGTGTTGGAAAACTCCAGGGTCACATGGCCTTCCCATTCCGGTTCCAGGGGCGTGACGTTGACGATGATGCCGCAACGGGCATAGGTGCTTTTACCCAGGCAAATGGTCAGCACGTTGCGCGGAATACGGAAATACTCGACGGTGCGGGCCAGGGCGAAGGAGTTCGGCGGAATGATGCAGACATCGCTCTTGATGTCGACGAAGCTCTTCTCGTCGAAGTTCTTCGGGTCGACTGTGGCCGAGTTGATGTTGGTGAACACCTTGAATTCATCGGCGCAGCGCACATCGTAGCCGTAGCTGGAAACACCGAAGGAAATCAGCCGGTCGGCGCCTTCGCCACGCATCTGGCGCTCTACGAAGGGCTCGATCATGCCGTGCTCTTGCGCCATGCGGCGAATCCACTTGTCCGATTTGATGCTCATGGCGGGTTTCCTGAAATAGCGAGGTGGAAAAAACTGTCCGGCATCTTACCGGGGCGCGGGGCGGGTTCAAAGTGCGGGACGCAATTCTCGCCGATCCACCTTGATTTCCGGGCCCTGGCGGCAACCGTCAGCGCCGTCAGTCATTAAAACCGAGAAACCTTCGCAAAGACCATTGGCACGTTCCGGAAAAAGGGTTAAGGTGGCGTCACTGTGCTGCTTGTGTCACTGAGAATCTCTACACGATATGTTGAATTTCGATCCAACCATCTACAAGAATTTTTCCTGCTCTTTGCACTCAGTCTCGGCCAGGGTTCTTCCTGAGTCGCAGTTATCTTTGTTCAAGGAGTTACACCATGTCTAATCGCCAAACCGGTACCGTTAAGTGGTTCAACGATGAAAAAGGCTTCGGCTTCATCACTCCACAATCCGGTGACGATCTGTTCGTTCACTTCAAAGCTATCCAATCCGACGGCTTCAAAAGCCTGAAAGAAGGCCAACAGGTTTCTTTCATCGCTACCCGCGGTCAGAAAGGCATGCAAGCTGAAGAAGTTCAAGTTATCTAACTTGTACTTGCTTTAGTAAGAAGCCCCGCCCTTAAAAGCGGGGCTTTTTTGTGCCTGTTGATTTTTCAGGCACAAAAAAACTGTGGGAGCGAGCTTGCTCGCGATAGCGGTCTGTCTGATCCACCGCTATCGCGAGCAAGCTCGCTCCCACAGGAGGGTTCGTTGATTAGCCTGGGATTACCAGGTCACACCGAACCCAGCCGTGTAGCGCGTCTTACTGATGTCGCTGTCTTCCGTCCCTTCGATGACATCTTTCTCGGCCTTGAGATTGAGTGACGCCCAGTCGGTCACTTTATAGCGCAACCCCAACTCTGCGTCGTAGGCATAATCCGCCACGCCAGACAGCGGCTTGCCGACTTCGCCATTGGTGAAAAACTCAACCCGCTTGCCGATCAGGTAACGGTTGTAGTCCCATTTCATGGCGACGGAATAGAAGTTGTCCTTGCCGCCATCGCTGTACTCGTAATCGGTGCGGTTGAGCAGCGAACCCAGGGAGAACGCACCCAGTTCGTCGTCCCAGAACTGGTAGCCCGGACCGGTACCCACGACACGCTGGCGGGCCAGGTCCTCGACTTTGTCGCGCTTGTAGTTGAGCCGACCTTGCCAGAACCATTTATCGGTGATGAACCGGTCGAGGGAGTACTCCAGTCGCCAGTTATCAGCCGAGACTATGTCGTCCTGGAATTCGCGGTTGTATTCGCCTTCGGCGGTGTGCCGCCACCTGCCGTGGCGCGCCGAGGTCTTGAAGTCGATGTCGTAGTCGTCGGTGTCGTTTTCCGCCCGCTGGTAATCCAGTGCGGCGTCGATATTGCCCTTCCACACCAAATCCTCGACCACCGGCTTGGGCTTGAGAATCTGCTGGATGCTCGCCAGCTCGACGGTTTTGGGCACATCACCATTGGCCAAGGTCACCTTGCCATCCTCGGCCGCCTGCAACGCCTTGGCTTTCTCGCCACTGTAAGCGTCCTGCTTGACCAACAACTGCTGGTCGCTTTCAAGGGTCTTGACCTGTTTCCAATCGATAGGGACCGCGCCGGCATAATCGGTCTGGATCAGCAACTTGCCGCCGTCGAAAACGGTGATCTTGCCGCTGAGCTTGTCGCCATTCTTCAACCAGACGGTATCGGCAAGCAAAGGCATGGAGGCGCTCGTAACAGCTAGGCAAAGCAGGGTTCTGGACAACATAAGCGATAATGGGCTCAAGTTTGCGATGAAAAGGCGGCATTATCCCCCAGGATGACACCTCAGCAACGACTGACCCACGTATGGAAGATGAGTTCATTTATCAACCCGCCCTGTAGGAATTAATCTACAGACGGACACTTTCAGGAACCGCGCTTGTGACTGACGCCACTTCGGCCACCGAGAACGCCGCCCAGATCCGCCGCACCACGCTTTACCTCACCCTGGCACAGGTGCCTGCCGGCAAAGTCGTAACCTACGGCCAACTCGCCGAAATGGCCGGGCTGGGCCGCGCCGCGCGCTGGGTCGGACGAACCCTCAGCCAATTGCCCGGCGACACGAAGCTGCCGTGGCATCGCGTGCTCGGTGCCGGCGGTCGGATCAGCCTGCCGGTGGGAAGCCCCTCAGGGGACGAACAACGCGCGCGCTTGCGCACGGAGGGGATCAGTGTCCTGAATAATCGTGTTGATATTCAGCGCCATGGCTGGCGCCCGGTAGAGCACAGCGGTTAGAGTGCGCGCTTTGTTTTCGCAATTTTTGAGGCAGACTCCAGCCCATGCCCCGTAAAACCTGGCGCGCCGCCCTCGCCGCCTATGCCAGTCCTTCGACGCTCGTGCTGTTGCTGCTTGGCTTCGCCGCCGGCTTGCCGTACATGCTGGTGTTTTCCACGCTCTCGGTCTGGTTGCGCGAAGCCGGCGTGGCTCGCGAGACCATCGGTTACGCCAGCCTGATCGGCCTCGCCTACGCCTTCAAATGGGTCTGGTCGCCATTGCTGGACCAATGGCGCCTGCCACTGCTGGGCAAGCTGGGACGCCGCCGATCCTGGCTGGTGCTATCCCAAGGGCTGGTCATCCTGGGCCTGGTGGGCATGGGTTTCTGCGATCCGCAAAAGCACCTGTCCTGGCTGATCGCAATCGCGGTGATAGTGGCCTTCGCCTCCGCGACCCAAGACATCGCCGTCGATGCCTATCGACTGGAAATCGTGGACGACACCCGCCAGGCCGCATTGGCCGCCAGCTACATGTCCGGCTACCGGGTCGCCGCCCTGCTGGCCACGGCCGGCGCGCTGTTTTTCGCCGAGGGCTTCGGCTCCACCGGGTTCAGCTACAAACATTCGGCCTGGGCGGGCACGTACCTGTTGTTCGGCGTGCTGATGGTGCCCGCCTTGCTGACCTCACTGTTCATGCGCGAGCCTCCGGTGCCACTGCGCACACAGTTGCAGGCCGGGCGCTATACCTTCGTCCATCAGCTCGCATCGGTGTTCGTCCTGATCGTGCTCCTGGTGTCGGTTCCGGCCATGTTCACCCAACTCTATAACACCGACTTCGCCAGCGTGCTGTTCGAGGGCGTCAGCCTGCTCGACCTGCTGCTCAAGGACCGGGCGTTCCTGCGCGCCATCCTCTATATCCTCCTGACTGTCATGTGCTTGTCGTCGATGGGCCGTCGCGGCCTGGCGCCGGTGCTCACCCCCGTCAACGACTTCATCCTGCGCTACCGCTGGCAGGCGCTGCTGCTGCTCGGCCTGATCGCCACATACCGGATGTCCGACACGGTCATGGGCGTCATGGCCAACGTGTTCTACATCGACCAAGGATTTACCAAGGACCAGATCGCCAGCGTCAGCAAGATATTCGGGCTGATCATGACGCTGGTGGGCGCAGGCATGGGCGGCCTGCTCATCGTGCGATTCGGCATCTTGCCGATCCTGTTCATTGGCGGCGTGTCCTCGGCGGCCACCAATATCCTGTTCTTGATGCTCACGGGGATGGGCGCCGACCTGGAGATGCTGATTGTCACCATCTCCCTGGACAATTTCAGCTCCGGCCTGGCGACCTCGGCATTCGTCGCGTACCTGTCCAGCCTGACCAACCTGAAATTTTCCGCAACCCAGTACGCCCTGCTCAGCTCGATCATGCTCTTGCTGCCGCGCCTGATCGGTGGGTATTCCGGGGTCATGGTGGAAAAGTTCGGCTATCACGATTTCTTCCTGATCACCGCCCTGCTCGGCGTTCCAACCTTGCTGCTGATCGCGCTCCACTGGTATCAGGAAAATCGCCGCCAGGACTCGACGCACGGAACGGAGTCAGAGTCAGAGCCGGAGTCGAAATCGACGCCGACCCGGCCCGCCCAAGAGTCGTAGGCCCAAGAATCGTAGGAAAGCTCAGCAGGCGCCGAAGAAAGCGGCGCCTGGATCCGGCAACAGGCCACGCGCCTGTACGCCAGGGCATCTCGCCCGTACAATGCTGCGTCACTTCTCGTCATCAGCAACCGACAACGGCCAACCATGCGCACCAGTCAATTTTTGCTCGCCACACAGAAAGAAACGCCTTCCGACGCCGTCGTGATCAGCCACCAGCTGATGCTGCGTGCCGGCATGATCCGCAAACTCGCCTCCGGCCTGTACACCTGGCTGCCGATGGGCCTGCGGGTCATGCGCAAGGTCGAAGCCATCGTCCGTGAAGAAATGGACGCCGCCGGCTCTCTGGAAGTGTTGATGCCGAGCACCCAACCGGCCGAGCTGTGGCAGGAGTCGGGACGCTGGGAGGAGTACGGCCCCGAGCTGCTGCGCATCAAGGACCGTCACGGTCGCGACTTCTGCGCAGGCCCGACCCACGAAGAAGTGATCACCGACCTGATGCGCAACGAGTTGAGCAGCTACAAGCAGCTGCCCATCAACCTGTATCAGATCCAGACCAAGTTCCGTGACGAGATCCGTCCGCGCTTCGGCCTGATGCGCGGTCGCGAGTTCATCATGAAGGACGCCTACTCGTTCCACGCCGACCTGGCGTCGCTGCAGGTTACTTACGACCGCATGCACCAGGCGTACTGCAACGTGTTCACCCGCCTGGGCCTGAAATACCGCCCGGTTGAAGCCGACAACGGCTCCATTGGCGGTGCCGGCTCCCACGAATTCCACGTACTGGCCGAGTCCGGCGAAGACGACATCGTCTTCAGCAACGGCTCCGACTACGCCGCGAACATCGAGAAAGCCGAAGCCGTGCCACGGGAAACGTCCCGCGCCGCGCCGACCGAAGAATTGCGCCTGGTGGATACACCCAACACCAAGACCATCGCCCAGTTGGTGGAAGGCTACAACCTGCCGATCGAACGCACCATCAAGACCCTGATCGTGCGCGCGGAAGAAGAAGGCAAGCTGATCGCCCTGATCGTCCGCGGCGATCACGAGCTCAATGAAATCAAGGCGGCCAACCAGCCTGGCGTCGCAAGCCCATTGGTCATGGCCACCGACGCCGAGCTGCGCGACGCCATCGGCGCCGGCGCCGGCTCCCTCGGCCCGCTGAACCTGCCGCTGCCGATCATCATCGATCGCTCGGTGGAGCTGATGAGCGATTTCGCCATCGGCGCCAACATCGACGACAAGCATTATTTCGGCGTGAACTGGGAGCGCGACCTGCCGGTTCCAGCCGTCGCGGACCTGCGCAACGTGGTGGCCGGCGATCCAAGCCCGGACGGCAAGGGCACTCTGGAAATCAAACGCGGTATCGAAGTCGGACACATCTTCCAGCTGGGTGACAAGTACAGCAAGGCGATGAAATGCGAGGTGCTGGGCGACAACGGCAAGCCGGTCACCCTGCAGATGGGCTGCTACGGCATCGGTGTATCCCGCGTGGTGGCCGCTGCCATCGAGCAGAACAACGACGAGAACGGGATCATCTGGAGCGACACACTGGCGCCCTTCCAGGTCGCGCTGGTGCCGCTGCGCTATGAAACCGAACAGGTTCGCGAAGCGACCGACAAGCTCTACGCCGAATTGACGGCCGCTGGCTTCGAGGTGCTGCTGGACGACCGCGACAAGAAAACCAGCCCCGGTATCAAGTTCGCCGACATGGAACTGATCGGTATCCCGCACCGGATCGTAGTCAGTGATCGCGGCCTGGCCGAAGGCAACCTGGAATACAAGAGCCGCACCGAGGCCGAGCCGCAAGCGCTACCGGTCGCCGAAGTGCTGTCCTTCCTCCAGGCTCGTATCCGCCGCTGAGACCAGATAGAGACGTCATGTTCAAGCGAAACACCTTAGGCCTCGGGGGCGCCGCACTGTGCGGCGCCCTGCTGGTCAGCGGCTGCGCCAACCAGATGTCGCAACGCAACGAGCACGAAGAGCGGATCGAGCGCAAGCTGCTCGACCATAGTCTGCAGATCGATGTGGGCGAGCCCAAGGTGCTCGACTTACCGCAGCGTCGGGTTCGGATCAACGAGCAAAAGACTTTCGAGGTCACTGAATTCGAAGTCACCCGGCACTACGATCGCTACACGCCCTACCAGCCTTGGCGCGAGGTCTATGAGATCCCGCTGGGCGCGGTGGCGGTGGTGGCCGGTGTCGGCGCGAACGTGGTCAATGTGTTCGCCCTGGGCACCTTGCCTGACACCGCGACCCGTGACTGGATCAGCTACGGTTTCGCCGGCCTGAACCCATTCATGAACGTCCCGTCCAACGGTCGAGCGCAACAAAACCTGGCCGGTATCGACGAAATCCAGCGCGACAAGCGCACCGAGCACTCGAGCCTGCCCTGGAGCGAACGCTCGGTACAGGTGAAGGCCGCCCGCCAGACATTCGAGATGAGCACCGACCGCAACGGGGTGCTGCGCTTGAACCTGCTGGAAAGCCCGTTCGCCGAACATGACCTGAGCCAGTTCGGCAAATTGCAAATCAGCGTGACGGATGCCCAGGACGAGGTGCATACCGACTCGTCGCTGAGCATCAGCAGCACCCTGCGCAGCAAATTGGTCGAAGCCCACGCATTGATCTACGACGACCTGGAAGATGACGAAGTGAGCCAGTGGGTTCACCGGGTCAAACGCCTGTCGGAACTGGGCCTTGAAGAAGAAGCCAGTGAGCTGGAGCAAAGCCTGATCGAACTGACCCGCAACGATCCGGAACTGCAGACCGAGTTCCTGAAGGCGTTGACCAAGGATGGCGGACGGTTGGTGGCGGACCCAGGGGCGAGTTGAACCTGGCTGAACGAGGGATGTTTCCCCTGTGGTGAGGGGATTATCCCTCACCACAACGAGCGCTTACCGATCAAACAGCTCCAACTGTTCATACCCTCCCCGCAAATCCTCCAACCGTACCCCGATCCCCAACAACCGCACCGGCTTGCCGCCACGGTTGAAGGCCTGGGTCAACAAAAGCTGGTAACTGCCCAGATCCCGCCCGGCCCCGGACTGCTCCAGGGTGGTCTGGGTGAAATCATGGAATTTGACTTTGACGAATGGCTTGCCCGGGCGGTAACTGCTGTCGATCCGCGCCATGCGCCCGCTGAGGGTTTCCATCAGCTCCGGCAACTTATCCAGGCAGCTTTTCAGATCGGGCAGATCAACGTCGTAGGTGTTTTCCACGCTGATGGACTGACGACGGCTGTCGTTGTGCACCAGACGCTCATCGATCCCACGGGCAAGGCTCCAGAGGCGCTCGCCAAAACTGCCGAATTCACGCACCAGGGCGAGCTTGTCCCACTGACGCAACTGTGAACAATCGGTGATCCCGAGCCTGTTCAACTTGTCGGCGGTGACCTTGCCAACACCGTGGAGTTTATTCACCGGTAATGCCGAGACGAAATCTTCCACTTGGTCGGGGGTGATGACAAACAAGCCATTGGGCTTCTTCCAATCACTGGCGATCTTGGCGAGAAACTTGTTCGGCGCAACGCCAGCGGACACGGTGATGTGCAGCTGATTGGAGACACGCCGGCGAATGTCTTGGGCAATACGCGTGGCGCTGCCGCCAAAATGCGCGCTGGCGGAGACATCCAGGTAAGCCTCGTCGAGGGACAGCGGCTCGATCAGATCGGTGTAATCGCTGAAGATCGTGTGGATTTCCTTCGACGCCTCTCGGTAGGCGTCCATCCTCGGCTTGACGATGGTCAGGTCAGGGCAGAGCTTCAGCGCATGGCCGGAAGACATGGCAGAGCGCACGCCATAGGCTCGGGCCTCATAGTTGCAGGTCGCGATTACGCCGCGCCGGTCCGCCGAGCCGCCGACCGCCAATGGCTTGCCGGCCAGCTGCGGATCATCACGCATCTCGATAGCGGCATAGAAGCAGTCGCAGTCGACGTGGATGATTTTGCGTTGCGTCATGAGAGAAGCGGCACACGGATTGATTCGGGGCGCCAGTATCTCATTCGAACCTGTATATAGCACCAGTGCTTTGAAAGATCCTTCGTTGAACCTTGAAAATTCCTACATGGATGTATTTCCTCAATCACCCAGAGCCCGCCAATAGGGCGCCAGCCCTTGCCCGGCTTGCGTCACAGCGCGAAACCTAGCCCTGCCCCTGGGCTAACCGCTTGAAGCGGAACATGTTTTTCCTAAGCAAGGGTTGACAGCCCGTCGATCTTCTGTAGAATGCCGCCTCACAGACGCGGGATGGAGCAGCCTGGTAGCTCGTCGGGCTCATAACCCGAAGGTCGTCGGTTCAAATCCGGCTCCCGCAACCAAACATCAAGAAAGGCTACTCGAAAGAGTGGCCTTTTTTGTGCACGCCTGATTTATGCGCCTGCGCCCCATGGCGCTTCTATCAACCTAAGCCCTTGCTGATGGTTGTAGGACAATTTTCTTTTGTTTTCGTGTATTTAGGTGAACTCGTCGTTTATTTCACCCAGCCCCTTATTAACGGTTGACACTCTGGCGTTCGCCTGTAGAATGCCGCCACACAGACGCGGGATGGAGCAGTCTGGTAGCTCGTCGGGCTCATAACCCGAAGGTCGTCGGTTCAAATCCGGCTCCCGCAACCAAACATCAAGAAAGGCTACTCGAAAGAGTGGCCTTTTTTGTGCGTGTCGAAAAAACTCCATGACAAATATTTTGTAATATTTTCCACCGCAGGGATTGGTAACTTGGCTGGATACCCCCATCCTGTCGCGCATAGCTCAAGAGGTGATTGATGCGCGCCCACTCGTCTGACCCACAAGACACTGTTTCTGCGACACAACCGATCAAGGCCGAGCGATTGCGCTGGATGGAGCGGATCAGCCAGTACCGGCAACCGATCGGCCTCGCTGTCACGCTGCTCCTGTTTGCAATTGCCTTGATCGCCTGCCGCCATCTGTTGAGCGAGCTCGACCTTTACGCCCTTCACGACTCGATCCTCGAGGTGCCGAGGCCGGCGCTGCTCGGCGCGATCGCCGCGACCGTGGCCGGTTTTGTCATTCTGCTGGGCTATGAGTGGTCCGCCACCCGCTACGCGGGGGTGAAGCTGCCGCCGCAAACCCTGGTGCTAGGGGGCTTCAGCGCTTTCGCCATTGGCAACGCCATCGGCCTGTCGCTGCTGTCGGGCGGCTCGGTTCGTTATCGCCTGTATGCTCGCCATGGCCTGGGAGCGACGGATGTCGCCCATATGACGTTGTTCGCCAGCCTGTCGCTGGGCTGCGCCCTGCCGCCCTTGGCCGCCCTGGCGACACTGAGCAATCTGCCTGCGGCATCCGCCGCCTTGCATCTTCCAGCCACGTTGCTGGGATCGATCGCCGTCGCGGTGCTGCTGCTGACTGGCGTGCTGGCGGTGGGTATCTATCGCCGTCGCCTGCCGGACCAACCCTACCGCGACAGCCTGCTGGTCAGGGCCGGTCGCCGGACCTTGCGGCTGCCCGGCCGACGCCTGACGCTCCTGCAATTGGTGATTACCGCGCTGGACGTCGCAGCTGCCGCGACGGTGCTCTATCTGTTGCTGCCCGAGGCGCCCCCGTTCGGTCCATTCCTGTTGGTGTACTTGCTCGCGCTGGCCGCCGGTGTACTCAGCCACGTGCCGGGCGGGGTCGGGGTGTTCGAGGCGATCCTGCTGGCCGCGTTTGCCGACAAGCTGGGTGCCGCGCCGCTGGCCGCCGCCTTGCTGCTGTATCGCTTGATCTACGTGCTGCTGCCGATGCTGGTAGCGTGCGTGCTGCTGCTGATCAATGAGGCGCAACGACTCTTCCAGACACGCCAGTCCTTGCGGGCGGCGTCAGGTTTCGCGGCACCGATCCTGGCCGTGCTGGTGTTTTTGTCGGGCGTGGTGCTGCTGTTTTCCGGGGTGACACCCGAAATCGACACCCGCCTGGAGCACATCGGCTTTCTGATTCCTCACCGACTGGTGGATGCCTCGCACTTTGGCGCCAGCCTGATTGGCGTGCTGTGCCTGTTGCTGGCCCAAGGCTTGCGCCGTCGCCTGTCCGCCGCCTGGATGCTCACCACCGTGTTATTGCTGGTGGGTGCCCTGCTCTCGCTGCTCAAGGGCTTTGATTGGGAAGAAGCCACGCTGCTGACCTTGACTGCTGCCCTGCTGTCGATCTTCCGGCGTTCGTTCTACAGGCCGAGTCGCCTGACCGAGTTGCCGTTTTCGCCATTGTTCTTGATCGCTAGCCTGTGCGTCCTGGGGGCGTCGATCTGGCTGTTGCTGTTCGCCTATCAGGACGTGCCCTACAGTCATCAACTGTGGTGGCAATTCACCCTGGATGCCGACGCTCCCCGCGGCCTGCGCTCATTGCTCGGTGCCGCGGTGCTGCTGGTGGTGGTGTCGCTGACCTGGTTGCTGCGCACCGCGCGGCCGGTGATTCACTTGCCTACGGCACAAGAGCTGGAACGCGCCAAGACCATTCTCATGGCGTCGTCTCAACCCGACGGCGGCTTGGCCTTGACCGGCGACAAGGCGCTGCTGTTTCACCCCAACGACGAGGCATTTTTGATGTACGCCCGTCGCGGCCGCAGCCTTGTCGCGCTGTACGACCCGATCGGGCCGACCCAGCAACGGGCGGAAATGATCTGGCAGTTCCGTGACCTGTGCGACATCTATCACGCCCGGCCAGTGTTCTACCAGGTACGCGCCGAGAACCTGCCTTACTACATGGACATCGGCCTGACCGCGATCAAGCTGGGCGAAGAGGCGCGAGTCGACCTCAAACGTTTCGATCTCGAAGCCAAGGGCAAAGAGATGAAGGACCTGCGCTACACCTGGAATCGCGGCACCCGCGATGGCCTGTCGCTGGAAATCCACGAGCCGGGCCAGGCGCCCATGGACGAACTGAAAGTCATCTCCGACGCCTGGCTGACCGGCAAGAACGTCCGGGAAAAAGGCTTCTCCCTCGGACGGTTCAGCGATGAGTACCTCAAGCATTTCCGCATCGCGGTGATTCGTTTCGAAGGCCGGCCGGTGGCATTCGCCAACCTGCTGGAAACCCACAACCACGAATTGGCCAGCCTCGACCTGATGCGCGCCCACCCCGACGCGCCGAAGCTGACCATGGAATTCATGATGGTCGGCCTGATCCAGCATTACAAAAACCATGGCTACGCTCGCTTCAGTCTCGGCATGGTCCCTTTGTCGGGCTTGCAGCCGCGTCGCGGCGCACCGCTGACCCAGCGCCTGGGGTCGATGGTGTTTCGCCGTGGCGAGCAGCTTTACAATTTCCAGGGGCTGCGCCGCTTCAAAGACAAATTCCAGCCTGACTGGGAACCTCGTTACATGGCCGTGCCCGCCGGACTCGATCCGCTGGTTGCACTGGCTGATACCGCCGCCCTGATTGCAGGCGGCCTGACTGGATTGGTGAAACGCTGATGATGCAACGCTCGTGGCGATACGTAGTGGCCGCCCTGCTGGTGCTGGCTGTGATTCTCGGTGGCGGCTACTGGTATTGGAACCGCCCTGCCCCGCAACCGACCCTGGAACAACTGGAACCCGCCGACGGCGTGCCAATGACGCGCATCATCCCCGGCACCAAGCCCCGCGCCCAGGTGCTGGTGGCCGTGAATGAGGACCAAAAGCTCAGCGACACCCAGTTGACGACCCTCAGCCGCAGCGGCTCGGCACAGATCGTCCAAGTGATCCTGCCCAAGGACTGCATGTTGCAAGGCCGTGCTCTACAGGCCGGCCTGAGACAACTCCACGGCCCGGCCACGCTGGTCAGCGGCATCGGCCCCGGCGCCGTGCTGGCCTGGCGCTGGTTGGCCGAGCAGAAGGACGACAATGCCCGGGCCGTCTCGGTGGACCTGGCTCTGGAAAAACCTGGCTGCACGCACCTGCTGCCCAAGAGCGCCGCACACGGTCACTGGCTGGTCGCCTGGAACGATAACCCCGACGACACCAGCGCCGGGTTCGTTCGTGATCAACACAATGCCGAAACCAGCATCAGCGACTACGACATCAACCTGCCGCAAGTGCTGAACAATGAACTGCGCAAGATCCTGGTAGGTGCCGAAAAGGGCAAGGGCGGCCTGAGCATCCCGGTGGTGGAGGTGCCCGCCAGCCAGGCCCGGGATACCGTGACGCTGTTTCTCTCTGGCGACGGTGGCTGGCGTGACCTGGACCGCGACGTGGCCGATGAAATGGCCAAGGTCGGCTACCCGGTCGTCGGCATCGACACCCTGCGTTACTACTGGCAGCACAAGAGCCCCGAACAGAGCGCCGCCGACCTGACCGAGCTGATGCAGCACTACCGCCAGATCTGGGGCACCAAGCGCTTCATCCTGACCGGCTACTCCTTCGGCGCCGATGTGCTGCCGGCGATCTACAACCGTCTACCGGCGACAGAGCAACAGCGGGTCGATGCAATCATCCTGCTCGCCTTCGCTCGCACCGGCAGCTTCGAAATCGAAGTCGAGGGCTGGCTCGGCAACGCCGGCACCGAAGCCGCCACCGGCCCGGAGATGGCCAAGCTGCCCGCCGAAAAAGTGGTGTGCATCTACGGCGCCGAAGAGGCCAACGAAAGCGGCTGCACCGACAAGACTGCCGTGGGCGAAGTCATCAAGTTGCCGGGCGGCCACCACTTCGATGAAAACTACCCGGCCCTGGCCAAGCGCCTGATCGGCGAGATCGACAAGCGCCAAACCAAGCCTGCCGTGCAGTAAGCGGGGGCAAGCCAGACAAAAGCCCCCACCGCCGCAAGGCACTTGGGGGCTTTTGTTAACGGCGACGTTCTGCCGCGTCGTATACTTCTTTATCTCGCCGCGCGCCAACGGCGACTATCAGCACCTGAATCGCTTTTCCGTCGACCCTGTAAACAATGCGGGTATCACCCGTTCGGATCCTTCGGCACCCGGCCAGGCTGGCTCTGAGCGGCTTGCCGATCTTGTCCGGCTCGCCATTGATGATCCGCTCTTCGATGACATCAAGGATACGGTTCGCAGCCGCAGCACCCAACTGATCCAGATCGTCTTGAACCTCCGGATGGTAAACAACGTTCCAAGCCATTCACCGCCCCTTCAGTCGTTTTTGGCATACCGCGCCCGCATATCCTCATGACTGACGGCCTTGGCCCGATCGAAATTGATCAAGCGTTCACGAGCCGTCGCCTCGACGCGAAGATTTTCCAGCTCATCGAGCATTTCCTGATAAGCGTCGACGTTGATGATCACCGCTGCGGGTTCATTGTCCTTGAAGATCACCAGCCTTTCGGTTGCACGACTCGATACTTCCTTGAGCTTCGCGCTGAACCCCCTGACCATTGCCGTAACGGATATCGCTTGATCCGCCCGCTCCAGTAGTGCTGCCATACCCCACCTCCTTCCACCTGATTCCGCATACTTTAAAACACATCTTTAACTGTAAAATATTACGTCATATTAGACGCAAATCAAGGTAAGGAAAGACCAACCGACCAAATGCCCAAGAGGCTCCCACAAAAAAGCCCCCACCGCCGCAAGGCAATGGGGGCTTTTTGTTTCCCGGTGCTACATCTCCACCTGCGTCCCCAATTCAATCACCCGATTCAACGGCAGATTAAAAAAGCGCAGGTTGCCGTTGGCATTTTTCAACATGAAAGCAAACAACGACTCACGCCAACGCGCCATGCCCTCCAGCTTGGAGGCGATAACAGTCTCGCGACTGAGAAAGTAGGTGGTGCGCATCGGACTGAAATCCAGGTCGTCCAAATGACAGAGCTTGAGCGCCTCGGGCACGTCCGGCTCGTCGGTAAAACCGAAATGCAGGATCACCCGGAAGAAGCCCTCGCCATAGGCATCGACCTCGAAACGCCGTTGTGGCGGCACGCGGGGAATGTCTTCGTAGACCACTGTCAGCAACACCACCTGCTCATGCAGCACCTGGTTGTGCAGCAGATTGTGCAATAGCGCATGGGGCACCGCATCCGAGCGCGCCGTCAGGAACACCGCCGTGCCCTGGACCCGGTGCGGCGGCTGCACGCGGATGCTGCTGATGAAGACCGGCAGCGGCAACGCCCCTTCGTCCAGCCGCTCCACCAACAGCTGCTTGCCGCGTTTCCAGGTGGTCATCAATACGAACAAGGCAATGCCGGCTATGACCGGGAATGCGCCGCCCTGGATGATTTTCGGCACGTTGGCGGCGAAGTACAGCCCATCTACCAGCAAGAAACCGAACAGCACCGGCACCGCCAGCAGCGGCGGCCATTTCCATAGCAACAGGATCACGGCGGAGACCAGGATCGTGGTCATCAACATCGTACCGGTCACCGCCACGCCGTAGGCCGATGCCAGCGCTCCGGACGACTCGAAGCCCAGCACCAGCAAGACCACGCCGACCATCAAAGACCAGTTCACCGCGCCGATGTAGATCTGGCCCTGTTCGGCGCTGGAGGTGTGCTGGATGTACATGCGCGGGATGTAGCCGAGCTGGATTGCCTGGCGCGTCAGGGAGAACGCGCCGGAGATCACCGCTTGCGAGGCAATCACCGTCGCCAGCGTCGCCAGGCCCACCAAGGGCAGCAATGCCCAGCTCGGCGCCAGCAGATAGAACGGGTTGCGCGCCGCTTCAGGATCACCGAGCAGCAAGGCGCCCTGGCCGAAATAGTTGAGCATCAGGCCCGGCAGCACGAGGATGAACCAGGCACGGGCGATGGGTTTACGGCCGAAGTGGCCCATGTCGGCGTACAGCGCTTCGGCCCCGGTCAGCGCCAGCACCACCGCGCCAAGGATCGCTACGCCCATGCCCGGGTGGACGACAAAGAAACGCACGGCCCAGGCCGGGTTCACTGCGTTCAATACTTCCGGGTGCTGGCTGATGCCATACACGCCCAAGGCGCCGAGGACGAGGAACCAGGTCACCATGATCGGACCAAAGAGGATGCCAATGCGCGCGGTGCCGTGGCGCTGGATCAGGAACAACGCCACCAGCACCACCACCGATAGCGGCACCACCCAGTGGTCGATGCCTTCGAATGCGAGGCCCAGGCCTTCGACCGCCGACAATACCGAGATCGCCGGGGTGATCATGCTGTCGCCATAGAACAGCGCCGCACCGATCAAGCCGCAGATCACCAACAACGTACGCAGCCGCGCCCTGCCGGCCGCCGCGCGCCGCGCCAGGGCAGTCAAGGCCATGATTCCGCCTTCGCCCTGGTTGTCCGCGCGAAGGACGAACATCATGTACTTGATGGACACGACCCAGATCAGCGACCAGAAAATCAGCGACAGGATCCCCAGCACCCCGTCATGGTTGACGGGCACGCCATAACCACCGGAAAACACTTCTTTAAGGGTGTACAGCGGGCTCGTGCCAATGTCGCCATAAACCACCCCGACCGCCGCGACCAGCATGCTCAGCGGTTTGGCTGCCGAATGCTCGGCGCCCGCCGCCTGACTACCTGCATGACCCATCCAACACTCCTGATTTCCAGACCTGCCTTCTTGAAAGAAGCCGTACGCTCTTGTGACGCAGCATGGGCGGTTTTACGCTTTGTTACAGACGTTCTGTTGACTGCAGCGTTCGCCAGAAGGCAAAGGCGCGAAGCATAGCGCAGCACTCGTCGTATTTCCCGGTATAAAGCTGGTCAAGTGCGGCGACCACGGATAGAATTGCGCACTTTTTGATCAGAGGCGCGTCAGGCGCCCTGTCTCCGCAAGAGACGATCCCCCTACACCGAGGTTAGACATGTCCACCACTACCGCGCCAGCCAATCCCAAGGTTGGCTTCGTATCCCTGGGTTGCCCGAAAGCGCTGGTCGACTCCGAGCGCATCCTGACCCAGCTGCGCATGGAAGGTTATGACGTTGTGTCCACCTACCAGGACGCCGACGTGGTGGTGGTGAACACCTGTGGCTTCATCGACTCGGCCAAGGCCGAATCCCTTGAAGTGATCGGCGAAGCTATCAAGGAAAACGGCAAGGTCATCGTGACCGGCTGCATGGGTGTGGAAGAAGGCAACATCCGCGACGTGCACCCGAGCGTGCTGTCCGTGACCGGGCCGCAGCAGTACGAACAAGTGGTCAACGCCGTGCATGAAGTCGTGCCGCCGCGCCAGGACCACAATCCGCTGATCGACCTGGTGCCGCCACAAGGCATCAAGCTGACCCCGCGTCACTACGCTTACCTGAAGATTTCCGAAGGCTGCAACCACAGCTGCAGCTTCTGCATCATCCCCTCGATGCGCGGCAAACTGGTGAGCCGTCCGGTGGGCGACGTGCTCGACGAAGCCCAGCGCCTGGTCAAGGCCGGCGTCAAGGAATTGCTGGTGATTTCCCAGGACACCAGCGCCTACGGCGTCGACGTCAAGTACCGCACCGGCTTCTGGAACGGCGCGCCGGTGAAAACCCGCATGACCGAACTGTGCGAAGCCCTCAGCACCCTCGGTGTCTGGGTCCGCCTGCATTACGTCTACCCGTACCCGCACGTCGACGAGCTGATCCCGCTGATGGCCGCCGGCAAGATCCTGCCGTACCTGGACATCCCGTTCCAGCACGCCAGCCCGAAAGTCCTCAAGGCCATGAAACGCCCGGCTTTCGAAGACAAGACCCTAGCGCGCATCAAGAACTGGCGTGAAATCTGCCCCGAGCTGATCATCCGCTCGACCTTCATCGTCGGCTTCCCGGGGGAAACCGAAGAAGACTTCCAATACCTGCTGGACTGGCTGACCGAAGCCCAGCTCGACCGCGTCGGCTGCTTCCAGTACTCGCCCGTCGAAGGCGCACCGGCCAACGACCTGAACCTGGACGTGGTGCCGGATGACGTCAAGCAGGACCGTTGGGAGCGCTTCATGGCGCACCAGCAGGCCATCAGCTCGGCGCGCCTGCAAATGCGCATCGGCCGTGAGATCGAAGTGCTGGTGGACGAAGTCGACGAACAAGGTGCCGTCGGCCGCTGCTTCTTCGATGCTCCGGAAATCGACGGCAACGTGTTCATCGACAACGGCAGCAATCTCAAGCCAGGCGACAAGGTCTGGTGCAAGGTCACCGACGCCGACGAGTATGACTTGTGGGCTGAGCAGATCGGTTGATCCAGGCCTGGACCCAAGCCGAATAGGCTTTTGTGACGAGGGAGCTTGCTCCCGCTGGGCTACGAAGTAGCCCTATCCTTGCGATTGCTACGCAATCGAGCGGGAGCAAGCTCCCTCGCCACAGGTTGTTTGCCAGCCAATCGCCGCCTCTAAAAAAACTTTCTGAAGCCCTGCTCTGTAACAAGAAGCAGGGCTTTTTTACGGCTATCGTATGCAGACAAGAAAACTCCACCACAAGGAACAGGCGGACATGCGCCAGCATTCGGTCATCCATACACCGAAACCGAGCGATTATCAGGAACTGACCCGGGTCTGGGAGGCATCGGTACGGGCCACCCATGATTTCCTGCCCGACAGTTATATCGAACTGCTCAGAAACCTGGTGCTCACCCGTTACCTGGACGCGGTGATGCTCATCTGCACCCGTGATTCACGCCAGCGCATCACAGGGTTCGCCGGGGTCGCGGCTGGCAAGATCGAAATGCTCTTCATCGACCCCGAGCATCGCGGCCAAGGCCTGGGCAAACAACTGCTGCGCTATGCCATTGAACACCTGAACGCCGATGAACTGGACGTCAACGAACAGAACCCGCAAGCCCTTGGCTTTTATCTCAAGCAAGGGTTCGAAGTTATCGGTCGCTCGGCAAAGGATGGCATGGACCAGCCCTACCCGCTGCTGCATATGCGCTACAAGCAGCCCGATCTGAAAGCGGGGCGCGGCTAAAAACGGCATGAGGCAAATGGACCCGCGATTAACCGGCGCCAGACAGGTACAATGCCCACCCCTTTTTGTTACGGCCCCGTCATGACTGACCCGATTCGTCTCTCCAAGCGTCTCATCGAACTCGTCGGCTGTTCCCGTCGGGAGGCTGAGCTGTTCATCGAGGGCGGCTGGGTCACCGTGGACGGCGAAGTCATCGATGAACCGCAGTTCAAGGTCACCACCCAAAAGGTCGAACTCGACCCCCAAGCCAAGGCCACCGCGCCAGAGCCTGTGACCCTCCTGCTGAACGTCCCGGCTGGCATGGATGTCGACGCGGCAATGGCAACCCTGGGGCCACAGACCTTGAGCGAAGAACATCGCTTCGGCAAGCGCCCGCTCAAGGGCCACTTCCTGCGCCTGACCGCCAGCGCCGATTTGCAGGCTGGCGCCAGCGGCCTTTTGGTATTCACCCAGGACTGGAAAATCCTGCGCAAGCTCACCGCCGACGCGGCCAAGATCGAGCAGGAGTATGTGGTGGAAGTCGAGGGCGAGATGGTCGCCCACGGTCTCAATCGCTTGAACCACGGCCTGACCTACAAAGGCAAGGAATTGCCGGCGGTCAAGGCCAGCTGGCAGAACGAGAACCGCCTGCGCTTCGCCATGAAGAACCCGCAACCGGGCGTTATCGCGCTGTTTTGCCAGGCCGTCGGGCTCAAGGTCGTTGCCATCCGCCGCATCCGCATAGGCGGCGTGTCGATCGGCAAGGTGCCGTTGGGCCAATGGCGCTACCTGTCCGCCAAAGAGAAATTCTAATTTTCCGGCGCCGCACCGAACCGGGGCGCCCACTGCCTTCATCAGGATTGCACACATGATTCACAACGACGTACTGCGCAGCGTGCGCTACATGCTCGACATCAGCGACAAAAAAGTCGTCGAGATCATCAAGCTGGGCGGCTTGGAAATCTCCCTGGAAGATTTGGCCGGCTACCTCAAGAAAGATGAAGAAGAAGGCTTTGTGTTCTGCCCCGACCTGGTCATGGCGCATTTCCTCGACGGGCTGGTGATCTTCAAGCGCGGCAAGGACGAAAGCCGTCCGCCGCAGCCGATCGAAGTGCCGGTCACCAACAACATCATCCTGAAGAAGCTGCGGGTGGCCTTCGAGCTGAAGGAAGACGACATGCACGCCATCCTCAAGGCCGCCGACTTCCCGGTGTCCAAGCCGGAACTGAGCGCATTGTTCCGCAAGTTCGGCCATACCAACTACCGGCCGTGTGGCGACCAGTTGCTGCGCAACTTCGTCAAGGGCCTGACGCTGCGCGTTCGCGGCTAATGCCGAAGGGCTGTCATTTCTTGAAGCGCTGCTGATGGTGGCAGAGCTTTTGTGGCGAGGGAGCTTGCTCCCTCGCCACAAAAGCCCCCGCCATAAACGGCAAGACCAACCGCCCGCGCTATGATGCCCTTTCAACCCTGCCTTGATCCCAGCCCATGACCTACAACGTCTCCCCCATCGGCTTCGTACGCTCCTGCTTCAAGGAGAAGTTCGCCATTCCGCGCCAACCACAACTGGCCCCGGCCGCGCGCGGTGTGTTGGAGCTGGTGGCGCCGTTCGACCAGGGCGAGGCCGTGCAGGGTCTGGAGCAGGTCAGCCATGTCTGGTTGCTGTTCCTGTTCCATCAAGCCCTGGAAGACAAGCCACGATTGAAAGTACGGCCGCCGCGCCTGGGCGGCAATAAATCCATGGGCGTCTTCGCCACCCGAGCCACCCATCGCCCCAACGGCATCGGCCAGTCGGTGGTGAAGCTGGAACGGGCGGAGGCCGCTCGACTGTGGATCTCGGGCATCGACCTGTTGGACGGCACACCCGTGCTCGATATCAAGCCCTACGTCCCCTATGCGGACATCATCGACTCGGCCTCCAACAGGATCGCCAGCGCCGCCCCTGAGTTGATTCCAGTGCAATGGGCGGACTCTGCCCTGCTTCAGGCACGCGACCACGCAAGGCGCCTCGAAGAGCCCTTGGTGGAGCTGATCGAACAATGCCTGGCCCAAGACCCACGCCCGGCGTATCAGGTACCTACAGCTGAACGGGAATACGGTGCGCGGTTCTGGGATCTGGACGTGCGCTGGCATTACCCGGAGCCGGGGGTGATTCGGGTGTTGGAAGTCGTTCCTACGGCTGTATAAAACCCGGAAACGAAAAAGCCCGCGCGGCCTTTATCAGGCGGCGCGGGCTTTTTATGGTCTGTCAGTTGGACCAAGTCGCTGCCATCGCGAGCAGGCTCGCTCCCACAACTGATTTGCAGCGACCACCAAAGTTGTGGTCATACATATCCAGTGTGGGAGCGAGCCTGCTCGCGATGGCGGTCGGTCAGCCACCGCAAATGCCGAAGCTTACTTCTCTACAAACGCGCGCTCGATCAGGTAATCACCCGGCTCGCGCATACGCGGCGAAACGGTCAGGCCGAAGCTGTTGAGCACTTCGCTGGTTTCGTCGAGCATGCTTGGGCTGCCGCACAGCATCGCGCGGTCGTCTTGCGGGTTGATCGGCGGCAGGCCGATGTCGCGGAACAACTTGCCGCTGCGCATCAGGTCGGTCAGGCGACCTTCGTTCTCGAACGGCTCGCGGGTCACGGTGGGGTAGTAGATCAGCTTTTCGCGTAGCGCTTCGCCGAAGAACTCGTTCTGTGGCAGGTGCTCGGTGATGAATTCGCGATAGGCGACTTCATTGACGTAACGCACGCCGTGGCACAGGATCACTTTTTCGAAACGCTCGTAGGTTTCCGGATCCTGGATGACGCTCATGAAAGGCGCCAGGCCAGTACCGGTGCTGAGCAGGTACAAATGCTTGCCAGGCTTGAGGTCGTCCAGCACCAGCGTGCCGGTGGGCTTCTTGCTGATGATGATCTCGTCGCCTTCCTTCAAGTGCTGCAACTGGGAAGTCAGCGGACCATCAGGGACCTTGATGCTGAAGAATTCCAGATGCTCTTCCCAGTTCGGGCTGGCAATCGAGTAAGCGCGCATAAGCGGGCGGCCGTTGGGCTGCTGCAGGCCGATCATCACGAACTGACCGTTCTCGAAGCGCAGGCCCGGATCGCGGGTGCACTTGAAGCTGAACAGAGTGTCGTTCCAGTGATGAACACTGAGGACACGCTCGTGGTTCATGTTGCTCATGTACGGGGGACTCCTGGAAATGATGCCTGCGCCGGTAATCTGCGCAATTGCATCGCATTCTAATGGCGGCGACAATATCTGTTAAATGGATTATTAAGATAAGGGTTATCGGTTATATCGATATGCGATTTACTCTACGGCAACTTCAAGTCTTCGTCGCTGTCGCCCAGCAGGAAAGCGTGTCCCGTGCCGCGGGCTTGCTCAATCTGTCGCAGTCGGCCGCCAGCACTTCCATCACTGAATTGGAGCGTCAATCCAGCTGCCAACTGTTCGACCGCGCCGGCAAGCGCCTGAGCCTCAACGCCTTGGGTAAGCAATTGCTGCCCCAGGCCGTGGCATTGCTGGACCAGGCCAAAGAGATCGAAGACTTACTCAACGGCAAGTCCGGCTTCGGTTCGCTGGCGGTCGGGGCCACGCTGACCATCGGCAATTACCTGGCGACGCTGCTGATCGGCGGATTCATGCAGCGCCATCCGGAAAGCCAGGTGAAGCTGCACGTGCAAAACACTGCCAATATCGTGCACCAGGTCGCCCATTACGAAATTGATCTGGGTCTAATCGAAGGCGATTGCAGCCATCCGGACATTGAGGTGCAGAGCTGGGTCGAGGATGAATTGGTGGTGTTCTGCGCGCCCCAGCATCCACTGGCCAAGCGTGGTCAGGCGACCATGGAGGAATTGACCCATGAAGCGTGGATTTTGCGGGAGCAGGGTTCAGGTACGCGGCTGACCTTCGATCAGGCCATGCGCCACCACCGCAGCGCGCTCAACATCCGCCTGGAATTGGAACACACCGAAGCGATCAAGCGAGCAGTGGAATCGGGCCTGGGCATTGGCTGCATTTCGCGCCTGGCCTTACGTGATGCTTTCCGTCGCGGCAGCCTCGTGGCCGTGGAAACCCCGGACATGGACCTGGCGCGGCAGTTTTATTTCATCTGGCACAAACAGAAGTACCAGACCTCAGCCATGCGTGAATTCCTCGACCTCTGCCGAGCTTTCACCGCTGGGGTCCAGCGCAGCGACGAGATCGTCCTGCCTGCCATCGCTTGAATCAGAGCAGCACCAGGCCCCAGACCAGGGCAATCATCGTCAGGGCGACAAGTTGGGCCGCGCTGCCCATGTCCTTGGCATTTTTCGACAAGGGGTGCAGCTCAAGGGAAATACGGTCGATCGCCGCCTCTACCGCCGAGTTGAGCAACTCCACGATCAAGGCCAGCAGGCACACCGCTATCAACAGCGCCTGCTCCACGCGGCTCACGTTCAGGAAAAACGACAACGGAATCAGGATGACGTTAAGCAGGACCAGTTGACGGAACGCCGCTTCGCCGACGAAAGCTGCACGCAGCCCGTCCAGGGAATAGCCGGAGGCATTGAGGATGCGTTTCAGGCCGGTTTGGCCTTTGAAAGGAGACATAGAGTGGGCAACTGATCGATAGGAGTGGAGAAGCTACTGTAATTGCAGTCAAAAAAGCGTGAATTCAGGCGCTACGACTGCGGCGAAATTGACTCAAGTTGTTGCAACAACAAGGCAGCCTGGGTCCGGGTGCGCACATTCAATTTACGAAAGATCGCCGTAACATGAGCCTTGATGGTGGCCTCTGACACATTCAGTTCGTAAGCGATCTGCTTGTTCAACAGACCTTCACAAACCATGGTCAGCACTCTGAACTGCTGGGGCGTCAGGCTCGCGAGCCCTTCGCTGGCCGCCTTGGCCTCGTCGGACACGCTCACCGCCTCGAACGCCTGCGGCGGCCAGGATACATCACCGCTGAGGACGGCCTTAACCGCCCGTTGAATCATTTCGAGGGAGCTGGATTTGGGGATGAACCCGCTGGCACCAAATTCGCGGGCCTTGACCATCACCGAAGCTTCTTCCTGGGCTGAGACCATCACCACGGGAATCTGCGGATACTGCCCACGCAACAGGACCAGCCCTGAAAAACCATACGCGCCGGGCATGTTCAGATCCAGCAGCACCAGGTCCCAATCAGCCTTTTCCGCCAATCGGGCTTCCAACTCCGCGATGCTGGCCACCTCCGTCAACCGGACATCCGAACCAAGGCCCAGGGTCACCGCCTGATGCAACGCGCTGCGAAAGAGCGGGTGGTCATCGGCAATCAGGATTTCGTATGTGGCCATTTTTCAAATGATCCTGTTTTTTTAAGGCAGGCCCGATGCATTCGCGCCTCGCCATGCAACTCAAGATAACGCCATTCAGCGTTATCCACAGGGGCACGTTCAACGCCAATCACAGCGTCTTAAACTCCGGCCGCACCCTGGTCGGCGCCAAGCATGCCCAGCGAAACCGGGGTGGTCAAGCTGCACGGCCACCGCTGTACCCAGTATGGGCCACTATTAGGCCAACGCCGCCTGAGCCGAGCGGACAAAGGGCAGCAGTTCGGCATGGGCCGGAGTCGACACGTTCACTTCCTGCTGACGCTTGGCGCCCAGGTAATGCTGGCTGAACACATCGAAATAGGCGTCCAGGGCCGACGCCGCGTCGCTATCGCCCGCCAGCTCAAGGCACAGCGCCGCTACCTCGGCGGTGCACAGGTGCTCACTGCGTGTGGAGCGCCGCAAGCGATAGCGCGACAGCCTGTCGGGCAGCAGGCTCAAGATGGGCAGCCGGTCAAAGTAAGGACTTTTACGGAACATCTTGCGCGCTTCCGTCCAAGTGGCATCCAGCAAGATGAACAAGGGACGCTTGCCCCGAGCCAGATCAACCGTGTGGGTTACCCGGGAGGGTTCGACATACTCACCTGGAAATACCAGGTACGGTTGCCATTGTGGATCGTTCAACAAAGCCAGGAGTTGCTCATCGACATCAGTGCGCGACCAGATGAAGGCATGGTTATCCCGTACCACATCGGCGATCAGCCAGCCCGTGTTGCTCGGCTTGAAGACTTCCTTATTGGTCATGATCAGGCAGACGCCGGAACGGGTCTCGACGCTCGGACGCCAGGCACATAAGCAATGGCTCTTGATCACTCGACAGGCGCCACAACGGGGCGCGCGCCACCCTCGGGCCTGGAGCGGCTTGATGCCTTCATCGACGCGTTGGTCGCGCAAGCGGGCTACGGCGTTGGAAGCACAGCTCATCGCGGGCAACGCCCGCAGACAGGAAAACTTGACACGAACCACACTCGCAAGGGCAATGAAGACCGGCAGTCTACCAGAGCGCGCAAACCTGTACCGTCTACCCGGGCTTCCCTATAATCGCCGCCACTGAACGCACAGTCACGTGACCGGTCGAACCACCAGTTACTGAACCAGGAGAGTTTCATGCTGCGCCTTATCGTTCCAACCGTTGCCGTTCTGCTGGCGACGTCCATCAGCGCTCAGGCTGCGTCGCTGAAAGAACTCGAACTGAACAAGATGCTGCAGAACGTTGCCAAGCAAAGCAGTGTCGGCACGCCGCGCGCGATCAACGAAGACATTCTTGACCAGGGCTACACCGTCGAAGGCACCGAGCTGATCAACCATCTCAGCGTCCAAAGCAGCCATGCGCAAAAAATGCGCGCGGATCCCAAGGCGGTTTATTTCCAGCTGGGCTCCACGGTGTGCACCAATCCAGGGTTCCGCAAACTGATGGCCAAGGGCGCGACCATGCGCTACGAGTTCACCGAAGTGAAGACCAACCGTCCGGTCGCCAGCGAACGTTTCCAGGAATCGGATTGCCCGAAACCGGCCAAGACCAAGAAATAATCAACCCGCGCGCGCGCGCCGCTGCTCTTCGTCGGCGCGCAGTTCCGCCACCAGCGCCTGCAAATAGCGTGAGCGCCATTCCCGACCTTCCAGCCGACGGCAACATTCCTCTTCCAGGCTTACCCGATTGGCTTGAGCCGCTTCCAACAACATCAAATACAACTGCCCTTCGAGCTCCAGCGTTACCCTGGTCATTTCTCCCGCCTCCCTGCCCATCAATGCAGCATTTCATCGCGCGGACGTCCAGCCCTGGACGTCGAACTACGTTGGCACGCCTTTAAAGGAGTAAATCAGAGCGGTACGCACCCAGCCGGTGAGCTGACGAGCGGTACGGTCCGACGTCATTACTGACCCATCGCGAGCGACCGATGAGCGTAGGACTACGGGGAAATGTTGCAAACGTTCACATCCGAGCGCCATGATCTGGACAGCGAAGTTCACCGCCAGAGGCTAGATTCAACGTATCGTTTTTACTGGGCAGAAAGAGGCTGCCCTCGCCAATAAGCGATGTTCAACCGTTTTTCATCCAAGGGAAACAGCAGGACCCGTTGGATGGCTTGGCCGCCTTGCTGCAGATTACGTCGAGCCAGGTTTACGCCCGGGCACGCGCCCGGACTCACAACGGCACAGGAAGTGTCGTGGCCCTGATGAATCTCTCGTCAGGACCGGGGTCCTGTTCAGAAGGAGAAGCTGAATGCCTTACAAACCGAATGACCTGCTCAGCCGTCATTTTGAGAACCATGGCCACGACCTCACCCGCAAGGTCGAAGAGCAACTCAACCTGGTATCGCCCAACAGCCCCAACCTCCCCATCTACCGCGACATGATCCTGACCGTGCTGCGCATGGCCCAGGAAGATCACAACCGCTGGAATGCCAAGATCACGCTTCAGGCCCTTCGGGAACTGGAACATGCGTTTCGAACGCTGGAACAATTCAAAGGGCGCCGCAAGGTTACGGTCTTCGGCTCGGCCCGAACGCCCATCGAACACCCTTTGTATGGCTTGGCACGGGAGCTGGGAGCGGCGCTGGCTCGGTCAGACATGATGGTGATCACCGGCGCAGGCGGCGGGATCATGGCCGCGGCCCATGAAGGCGCGGGCCGCGAGCACAGCCTGGGATTCAACATCACCCTGCCCTTCGAGCAGCATGCGAACCCGACCGTCGAAGGGACGCAGAACCTGTTGCCGTTCCATTTCTTCTTCACTCGCAAGCTTTTTTTCGTCAAGGAAGCCGATGCCTTGGTGCTGTGCCCCGGCGGTTTCGGCACTCTTGACGAAGCATTGGAGGTCCTGACTCTGGTGCAGACGGGCAAAAGCCCATTGGTACCGGTGGTATTGCTGGACGTGCCCGGAGGCAAGTTCTGGCAGAGCGCCCTGGACTTTATCCGCGAACAATTGGAGGAAAACCGCTACATCCTGCCGACCGACATGAAGTTGATGCGCCTGGTGTACTGCGCCGAGGACGCTGTGGGGGAAATCAACCAGTTCTACCGTAACTTCCATTCCAGCCGCTGGCTCAAGCATCAGTTCGTGATCCGCATGAATCACGAACTCAGTGAACAAGCACTGCAACAAATGCAGGCCGAGTTCGCCGACCTGTGCCTGAATGACTGTTTCCATCAGCACGCTTACAACGGCGAAGAACCCGAGGAAGCGCCCTTCAGTCATCTGACGCGATTGGCATTTACGTTCAACGCCCGTGACCACGGTCGCTTAAGGGAATTGGTGGACTACATCAACCTGCCGGAAAACTGGGCCCAACCCACCGCCAAGGCCCACCCCCTGACTTGGGAGCCGATCAAGGTAACGTGAGCCCATAAAAAAACGGCCCGCTATCGACATAGCGGGCCGTTTTTAGTCGTCCATGCTGCGACCACTGAACAAGCGGTTGATCATTTCCATGGAATAGCCTCGATACGCCAGGAAACGCCCTTGCTTGGCACGCTCCCGAATGTCGATAGGCAAATGTCCCGAAAACTTGCGGCGCCAGGTCTCGGCTAACTGTTGCTGCCAATCGATACCGCTCTCGCGCAAGGCTGATTCGATATCCGCTCGTTGCAACCCGCGTTGGCCAAGCTCTTCACGAATGCGCATTGGACCGTAGCCGGAGCGGGCGCGATAAGAGACGAAGCTCTCGAGGTACCGCGCTTCCGATAACAGCCCCTCTTCCGTCAAACGGTCAAGAGCGGCGTCGATCAACTCATCATGAGCCCCGCGTTGACGCAGTTTACGCGTCAGCTCCACACGACCGTGCTCGCGCCTGGCGAGCAGGTCCATCGCAGCTCGCCGCACCGCGACGAGGGTATCGAGTACGGCGGTCATCGGATCAATCAGATATCAGCGTCGGCCAGGTCGTCGGCAGTCTCGCGGTTGGCCACGGCTTTGACGTCCGCCACCGGGCTCAACAGCTTGTCACGCAGTTGCTTCTCGAGGGCTGCCGCGACTTCCGGGTTGTCCGCCAGGAATTTGGCCGAGTTGGCCTTGCCCTGACCGATCTTGGTGCCGTTGTAGGCATACCAGGCGCCCGACTTCTCGACGAAACCGTGCAGCACACCCAGATCGATCATTTCGCCGTTGAGGTAGATACCCTTGCCGTACAGGATCTGGAACTCAGCCTGACGGAACGGCGATGCCACCTTGTTCTTCACAACCTTGACGCGGGTTTCGCTGCCGACAACCTCATCACCTTCTTTCACCGCGCCAGTACGACGGATGTCCAGGCGAACCGAGGCGTAGAACTTCAACGCGTTACCACCGGTGGTGGTTTCAGGGCTGCCGAACATCACGCCGATCTTCATGCGGATCTGGTTGATGAAGATCACCAGGCAGTTGGCGTTCTTGATGTTACCGGTGATCTTGCGCAAGGCCTGGGACATCAGGCGAGCCTGCAGACCCACGTGCGTGTCGCCCATCTCACCTTCGATTTCCGCTTTCGGTACCAGGGCCGCCACGGAGTCGACGATGATCACGTCAACTGCGTTGGAGCGCACCAGCATGTCGGTGATCTCCAAGGCCTGCTCGCCGGTGTCCGGTTGGGAGACCAGCAGGTCATCGACGTTGACGCCCAGCTTGCCGGCATATTCCGGGTCCAAGGCGTGTTCGGCGTCGACGAAGGCGCAGGTAGCGCCCGCTTTTTGAGCCTGGGCGATCACGGACAGCGTCAGCGTGGTCTTACCGGAAGATTCGGGACCGTAGATTTCAACAATACGACCTTTTGGCAAGCCGCCGATGCCAAGCGCGATGTCCAGGCCCAGGGAGCCGGTGGAGATGGAGGGAATAGCCTGGCGGTCCTGATCGCCCATACGCATTACGGCACCCTTGCCGAATTGACGTTCGATCTGACCCAAGGCCGCAGCCAAGGCTTTCTTCTTGTTGTCGTCCATTAAAGTCCTCACGTAATCAATAAGGCCTGACGGCCAACACCTGTATAAGTAGCCAGTATTATTCCACAGCGATCGGGGATCGCCTACCCCTGATTTGAGATTTCTGCGGCGGCATGTTGTAACAGCCCGTCTAGCGCGGCCTTCACCGTTTGTCGGCGGACCTCGTCGCGGTTGCCAGGTAAGAATTTCTGCTCGCTGTACACCGCCTCGCCAACACCCCAGGCAAGCCACACCGTGCCCACCGGCTTGCTCGGCGAGCCCCCGTCCGGCCCGGCCACGCCGCTGACCGCCACGGCAAACCGCGCCAGGCTTTTCTGCTGGGCGCCGCGCACCATGGCCTCCACCACCTCGCGACTGACCGCGCCGACTTTGTCGAACAGCTCTGCGGGAACACCCAACTGCTGGGTTTTCTGGCGATTGGAATACGTGACAAAACCGGCCTCGAACCAGGCCGAGCTCCCCGGAATCCGAGTGATTGCCTCGGCGATCCCCCCGCCGGTGCAAGACTCGGCCGTGGTGACATGGGCATTTAGCACCTGCAAGCGCCTACCCAATTCAGCGGCCAGTTCAGTGATGTCGTCCACGCTGCTCTCCTGATTCGACGCAATGGGCCCTACCGTACACGAGCAATCGCCGCTTGCAAGACTCGGCGGATTACCGGCCCAGCGCCCTGACATACGCCTGGCAGGCCTGCAAGGCAATCAGTCCACGGTCGCCCGCGTCGGTGATGGCGATAATTCGTTGAGCATGCGCCGGGTCAAGTCGGGCGCGTGAGGCGCCATGATCCACGCCGCCGGTGCCGGTGGTGGCAGGCACTGTACAACCGGCGGCGACATCGTCGGCGTCGAGGAGGACTGACAGCCGGACATTGGCAGTAGCAAGGCGATCGCGCAGGCGATCCTGATCACGTTGGGCATCGCTCAGGGCTCGGTAATGGGTTTGTTCGCTGGTGGAGAGTTGTTGTTCCAGGGCGAGGCGTTTCTGTGTTTCCTTATGCTGGGAAGCCGCAGCTGCCGCGGTCATCTGCTTTAAGGTCTCGGCCTGCGCCCGCGCTTGCTCGGCCAAGACCCTGCCGTAACGCCAATCCTGGACCTTCCATGCCATGCTGGTCGCCAGCAGTAAAAGCCCCAATACTGTGATGGGAAAGAACCTCAACAGCGCCGGATTCATCCCAACACCTGCAACGCCCGCCCATGCAAGGCCCGCCGCTGCGCCGCGCCATTCTGGCCGCCATTGATCCGCTGCGTGATGGCGTCGAATCGACCAGCATCAGCGAGAGAATTAAGCCCATGCGACGCCCAGAACCACGCAGCCGAAAGCGCGGCCCATCGCGGCAGCTCCAGCAATGCAGGCTGCTCCATCAGATCCAGACTCAAGGCTTTACCGCAGGCCTGGTAATTAGCCCGCCCGGTGATCTGGATCAGACCTCGCCCACGGTATTTTTGCCCGTCGCCATCGGCTTCGGGGGAGTTGCCCAGGCACGAAGCCAATCGGCCAGTGTCATACTTTGATAAATAAACATCGTTGCCTAGCTCCCGTACGTGCCGCAGCTGGCCGGACTCGTGCCCCACCTGCGCAATGAATGCGGCGGCACGCTTGGGGCCGATGATCTGGTAAAGCTCCATGGCAGTGCCTAGGAGAGGTGCAAAAACGCCGGCATTGTCGCCGGCGTTTGGGAGGATACGCAGTAGTTGGGCTGGGGTGATGAACATGGCGCTCTCTTTAACGCGAATGAATACAACAACGATCATTGACTAACGGAATGGAATGAATGAGCAGGCGAAGTAGTTTTGAGAAATCGCTCATTACGGAGTCATCGTTTACACCGTTTGAAAACATGAGCTTTAGCGAATGTAGGAATGTAAAAAGTGGACCGGTTTTCATCATCGCCTCGGGCAACTCAGCGAAGGGCTTTCCGCTGGAGGAGTTTTCAGCCGTACCCATGATTACCATGAACGGCGCTATATCCATGTTCAGCCAAGCGCATACAAAACCCTTTTTTTACATCTGCTCCGATACCCACTTCCCGCTCCAGCAGCCCGATCTTTTTGCAACCGCTATGCGGCTCAGTGAGAACGTTGCCTTATGGGAGGACCAGTTCGACATCGTCCAAGCTAAGCCAAGCGGGCGAGCCTTCGGCTTGAAAAAAGCTCCCAGGGCCTCGATCTGCTCCACGTTATTCAACCCGCAGAAGTCTCTCGTCAGGTACAGATCTCTTTTTAGCAAGCGAAGCAAAGACATCGGCTTCAGCAAAAATATGACCCTCGGTTGCTTCGATGCCAGGACGGTGATGTATTTGGCCTTACAGGTCGCCTACCATCTGGGCTTCAATAGGGTTTTCCTTGTAGGTTTCGACTTGGACCAAGCGGCCGGCCGATTCTATGAAACGGTCGAAAGCAAACGCTCGCCCTGCGGGTTGGATCAGCATTACAAGACTCGCATCCTGCCTTCTCTAAAACTGATGTCCAAGCAGATCATTGATGATGATTTTCAGGTGTATAACTTGTCCGCGACCTCAAGGGTGCCGGCAGATATCATCAAAAAAATCAGTCTCGACGACGCACGGCGAATGCTACGTAACTGAATGATGGCCCCTCCAAGCCCCGGTCACGCTCTTGCATCCAGGCAAGTCGCCTCAACGCTGCAGCGGTAGCTTTTCTCCCGGCTACCGCTGGCGGTGACCTTGTCGATCGACCAGCGACCGCGCATGAAATCGGGCCAGGAAGGATCGAGCAGCACGATGCCCTCGGCGGACAGCGCCGGGTTACCCGGGCATTCGATCGTCACCTTGAGGGCCTCGCGCAGCATCCGGCGCACCTCGCCTTCGCCGGCGGCGCGGGCCTCTTCTGCGCTCTGGAAGCGCTGGCGCAGGGTCTTGAACGGCGCGATGCCGCTCTCCTCGACCCGCAGCTTGCCCGCCGCCGCATCCCACCAACAGGTCTTGCAACCCTCGTACTTCGCCCGCGCGGTTTCATCCAGCTTGGCCGAAATGAAAGCGTGGTCGCCCGGGCGATTGTTCGTCGTCACCGACAGCCTTATCTCGGGCAGGACCTTGCCCGACAACGACTTCGCCTGACCGCGCCGGGCCAGCACATACAACTCGTTGACTGGTTTGGCCACAGCGTCATAACGATGGGCCAGGCGGGTCAGCAAGCCCATGTCGGTTTCGTTGGTTTGGTCAATGTGCTCGATTTTAATCAGCGAAAGCTCCGGCGCCACACGGGGCGAGAACCCGTGCCTGGACGTCAGCTCCCGAAACAACGCCCCCAGGGTCGTCGGGCCATGGCTGATGGATCGGCGCTGCTTGAAGCCCGTCTGGTCAGCCGCGCTGAACGGCGCCGCCATGGCCACCAGAACGAGTTGCAGAGGAAACAGCAACGGCGTGCGCCGAGTGATGACAAACTCGCCTTTGTCCACCAGCCCCGATTCAAGATAACCGACCCGCAGGCCGATTTTCCCGCCCAGGCTTGGCAACCCTTCGAGTCCGTCCAGGCTGATGGTGAGCGTCAATTGATCGGACTCGATCCCCGCCGCGTCGACGTGGCTCCAACCGAGCAGGCGTTCGTTGAGCAGCGCGGCGTTCGCACCATAAATTTCCACCGCAGGCGTGAAACCCAATGACATGTCGCCTCCTTAATCCCAGGCCGAAACCGGAGGGATCGCCACGGGCTTGAGATCCACTTCCGGCAGGACAATCCATACGCCCGCCGGCAATACCGGGCCCCATTGCGCCAACCCCGGATTTAGCAGCCAGAGCGCCTCCTCAACGAGGTCGTCACAGCGCTCAAGCTCGCGGTACAGCAACAGATTCACCGAATCACCGGCGATACTTCGAACCCTACGCATTGGCGAACTCCGTCAAATCAATCACCCAACCGACCACCATCGCCGTGCCATCGTCGATGACCTCGGTCTGGGTCTCCGACACCTTGTTGATCTGCCACAGCCCCCAGTTGCGACCGATGCCATCGACCAATGGCAAAGGGATGCGCAAGGCTTGCAGCGCTCGCAATTCATCGAGGCGATCCATGGCGGTCGCGTACATCGATTTGCCGGTGATCGTCAGCCCTTGCAAGCCTTGCCCGACCTGACTGGACCTGGGTTTGCTGGTGAGGATGTCGATGTTTTTCCAGCCACCGTCCGAGGTGCGAACCAGCGAGTGATAAGCGAAGTTGCGGGAGAGGCCGAAAATGAAATTGCCCAACGCCATTTGTTGACGCATCACGTACCTCCGTCCGTCAGGGCCGCGTCACTGCGCATGGCGAGTGGGTTGGGCATGAGTTGGAATTGGCTGCTGATTTGTTGCACCACCAGGTTCGCCAATTGGGCGGCACTGGCCTGATCCTGGCCGTTGATGTAGATGTTTGCGGTCAGGGTGTTTTGCTGGGTGGTTGCCTGGGTGCCGTGCAGGTCTTTGCTGACCTGCTCTGGGGCGGCGAGCCTGTCGGCGGGCGTGGCGAGTTTGTCACCCAGCCAGGACCCCGCCTCCCTGCCCATCGAGCTTCCCGTCAGGCCGCCAACAAGCGCGCCGATCGCTCCACCGAGGACGGTGCCGATGCCCGGACCGAAAAAGGTGCCAATCGCAGCGCCTGCCGACGCGCCCGCCCAGCCGCCGCCAGCGGCCCCCAGGCCCTCTCCGATCATTCCGCCGTCCCCATTGATCGCGCCCTCGACGACCTCAGCGGCGGCACCTAAAACCATCGCTTTGGGCATTAAACGAGTCACCGTACGCAATGAACTGGTCACGCCTTGCAGGGAGCGGCCGCCGCTCACACCACCCTCGGCCTTCGCAGCGCTCGTCGGCTCCAAAATTCGGTTGGCCGCTCGACTGCCCAATTCATCCGTGAGGGCCTTGAGCAACGCCCCCACCAGCGGCTTGATCGCCGCGCCGACCAGCACAATGGCGGCGGCGGCTTTAGGTGAGGTTTCAGCCAACTCGCTCATGTCATCGTTCAACGACCCGAGCCATTGCAGCGAGCTGTCCACAACGGGTGTCACGGCATTGCCAGCGGCCGCCGACAAACGCTCATTGCTGGCGTTGAAGACGTTCCACCGACCTTGCTGGGTGTTCGACAACGCCAACGCATCCTGCCGCACCGAGCCCTTGTCACCCAATAGCGACGTGGCGTAGTGGGCCGGGTCTTTCACCTGCCAGAACGCTGCGTTCACATCGTCAAGCTTCTGAGCCATGCGTAGCACCGCTTGGTCGCCCACGCCAAACAGCGAAGCGGCGAGGTTCGGGCGCTGGTCCACAGGCTGCGCATTCAAGGCCGCCAATACCGACATCACCGTACCGGGCGCTGCGTATTTGGCACGCAGCCCACTCGCCACTTCCTCAGGGTCAAGCCGCAACTGCTTCCAGGCTGCCTGCTCGGTCGCGGAGGCTTGATTGCCCTTGCCCAAAGCCTTCGCGAAGCTATCCAGCGCGGCGCCGGCTTCAGCTTGTTGCGAACCGGTGTTGAGCAACGCCGCCGTCAACGCTGCGGCTTGCGCTGGTTGCAAACCCGCCGAGGTCGCGGCCGCACCGTCACGCTGCAACACGGTACCGATCTCACTGGCTTTCGCACCGCCGGGGAGCTTGCCGAGGTGGTTGGTTGCATCCGCCAGGTCAAACGCTTTTTCAGCGCTGAGTTTCATGGCGGTGCGCCAGCCGAGCAGCATCTCGGCGGCTTCCATGGCCGGCATCTTGAATGTGGATGCCGTCACCCCTGCATCACTGGCAAAGCGCAACAGTGCCAATTGCCGGTCCGAGGCATTGGGCAGATCGCTGCTGATTCCCGCCCTGGCCGCCAGGCTTTCCATCCTCACGACATCAACCGCCGTGGTCCCGCCCGCCGCCACCAATGGCGCGCTGGCGATGCGCTGGGTGGGCTCAGCCATCTCGGCAATCTGGCGAGGGCCGAATTGGGTGGCCATCTTCAGATCGGCAATGGCTGAATCCATCGCTATCGCGGGTTTCAGCAGTTCTGGTGGCTCAATACCGCCGGCCGGCTGACCCTTCGGTTCCTTGGCTGTCTCGCCCTTGGCGCCGGTTCCCATTGCCTGGGAAAACAATCGCTGCGCCGAAAGCTTGACGGTCAGCGACTCGATTGCCGTGGTCAGTCGGCCGAGCTTGAGCCCAAGGTTTTCCATCGCGAGGCTCAGTCCTGACAGCCGATCCCCAGCGGAGATGATCACACTGCTCGCAGGGTTCGTATTTGAGGCCGCCGACCCACTCTCAGTGAAGGCTGCGTATCTGAGCGAATATCTATCGTCCGCCATCCCGCTCTACTCCTGTTTCACGCCAAGGCGAGTGATCGCGATGTCGTATCGGCGCAAGGCCTTGCCGGCGTCCCACTCAAGGATTTCCGCTTCACTTACCGAGTAAATGAGCGGCACCACATCGAGGATCACTTCGATGTCGCGCTCCGAAAGAAGTCCGCCGGTTTGTTTAAAAAATCGTCGATGCGCACCTGAAGTTGCGTCCAGTCAGGCACAGTCAGCGAGGCCAGATCGGGCAGCATCAGGCCGGTGCAATGGGCCGTGATGAACTCGGCGCGTTCCTTGGCCGTCTTCAGTTTCTTCATCGCCTTGGTGGCCCGCAGAACCGGCATTTCCAGGGTCAATGAGGTCAGGCTGCGGCCCGCGACGTCGAGTGGTTGCAGCAGCGGCATCTGGTCAGGATCGGCCTGTGGGTCATCCAGGAAATACGACGCCGGGCGCGTGGACATTTCGTGCACGTACTGGGCAATGCTCACGTAATCCGGACGCTTGAGCTGATCGAGCTCCTTGCCCGACAGGCCGGTGGCCAATTTGGCCAATTCGAAGAATTGCTCGTCTTCGTCATCGCCGGCACGGGCCAAGGCGTCTTTTTGCGCGGCGTAGTACAGCGGCCTGAGTTGCAGTTGCTCGAGCTGCGAACCGTCGTCATCGGTGATCGGCGATAACAGCTCAAGGGTTGGAGGCATCCAGGACATAAAATCAATTCCTTGAAAAATCGGGGATCCCCTGTGGGAGCGAGCTTGCTCGCGATGGCGACGGTTCATTCAATATCAAGGTGTCTGACACTCCGCTATCGCGAGCAAGCTCGCTCCCACAGGGATTGCATCTAGCCGGCTGGCAACTGCTTAAGGCAGCAACACCGCACGACGCGCATCGCCAAGAATGTCGACGCCGTTGAGCACGAACTTCTGGGTGCGCACGTCGATGTCGATCACTGGGATGCCGTTTTCCAGGCGGCTGTAGGTGCGGCAGGACAGCTCCAGGGTGGTGGTGGGCGTCTCGTTCATTTTCAGGGTGGCTTCGTCGAGGGATTTCAACTTGCCGCCCACAGTGTGGTAGGTGAACCAGGTATTGCCGTCCTGATCCTGGCCCGCCTCGCGCACGTTCAGCAGGATGTCGTCTCCGACGCTCACGCCCAGCGCCAGCATGATTTCCGGGCCGACACCTTGCAGCACCAGTTTGGCTGTCAGCGCTTTGCCGCTCTTGGCCATTTCCTCGCCGATGAAGCGTCCGCCGCGCATTTCTTCCATTTCGAATTCAATTTTCGGCGGCGTGAATTCTTCCACGGTCGCCGACAACGGCAGGCCCTGCAGGGTGGCCGCAATGGCCTGTCTTACGCGGTTGGTAAACATTAGAGAACGTCCTCCAGAAACTGCTCGATGATTTCATCGCGGGCATTGAGTTGATAAATCATGTGTTCATTCGGCGCATAGCGGCCGTAGTCGATGACTACGTACCAGGTGCCGTTCTTGTACTTCTCGACGCTGTTCAGTTCCGGGTGCAGGTACACGCTGCCGCCAGGAATGGTTTCGTCGGCCACCAGGGTTTGCAGCCAGTCGTTGATGCGCTTGACCTCCTGGTCCATGAACGACTTGGTCAGGTTCTTGGCCATGGCTTTTTGGCCGGCCTTCACCAGCTTGCGGCTGATGGCGTCTTCCAGGCCGACGTAGCTGATGAACTTGCCGGTGATGGAACGGTTGCCCAGCAAAGAGAAGCCGCCGAGGATGGTGCGGGCGTAATAGCTGACGCCGTAGCGGTTGAGCAGATCGCCTTCGGTGGAGGTGTCGAGGATGTTGTATTCGACGGTGCGGGAAACGTCCTCGGCGAAGGTCACCTGATTACCTGGACTCTCCCACTGCTTGACCTTGGCAAGTGCGGCGATGGCCAGGCTCGACGGGGCCAGGAAGACGTTTTTCTTCGCCGCCTTGGAGTACACCGCCGGCATGTTGTGCACCACCAGGCAACGGTCGAAACCGAGGTCGGCGCCGCCCAATTCCTGGCTGTAGGTCACTTGATCAGCGACCGAGGCGTCCTTGCCATCCAGCACCACACGGGCCTTGATGCGCTTGCCGAACGAAGCGAACTCGCCGGCCACGGCCTTGGTGCCGGTGAAGCCCGGCGCGCCGATGATCGTCAGGTCTTCGGCCACGCCACTCAACGCGGCCAGGCCCAACTTGCGCCCGGTCTGCGCCTCGATGCCGCCGATTACATTGTTCTGCGTGTCGGCCAGTGTCGCGCCCTCTTCGACGATGACCACATACACCGGCACCTTGACCACTTTGAGGATCTGGTACACCGCGTGGAACAACGTCCCGGCCTCGGCACCGCTCGGGTCGAGCTGGGCTTGGGTGGTAAAACTGTTGATGCAAAACGGGGTATTTTTCGGAATCAGCGGGTTGGCATTCGGCGCGGTGCCGACCAGCCCGATGACGTTGTCCCCCAGGCCACCCATGGCCTCGGGAGATTCGGTGGCATTGACGGTGATGCCGTTGTGCTCGAAGTTCAAAACCTCAGCCATGGTTATTCAGCCTTTTTGGTGGTGGCCTTTTTGGCCGGGGTGGATGCGGAAGCCGATTCGCCGGCTTCGGTTTTTTTCAATGCCAGGCGACCGGCGCTGAGCAAGGCGTTGGCCTCGACGTCGAGGAGGTCGAGTTCCTGGCCGGTGGTCGACCAGTGACCGCCGCCGGTGGGGTATGGGAGGAGCACGGTGTAGGTTTGGCGTGGTGCCATTTGGGTTTCTCCGGATGTGAAAAAGCCCCTTGAGAAGGGGCCTTGGTGTTGGGTAGGAAAACGCCCCGTCGGTGCGGGGCGTTTTTATTGGGTTTGTTGTTCAATCCATTCCGGCTTTGGCGGCCGATTTTCCGCGGTGGGAAATTCAGCTGAAGCAGGCCAATCACGTAGCACCTGGCGCCAAGTCAATAAGGCGCTGTATTTCTCAGCAGCCAAGGTGATAGGGGAACCCATATCGATTTCGTCGCGGTGACGAGCGGTCAGCCATTCCGTTCCGCTTAGCTCGCTATCACGCCAAGCCCGTTCTTTGGCTGCAAGTTGCTCGAAAGTAAGTGGCAGAGCCACAGCCAATACAGGGCGTCTGTCCTTGTCTAAAGCCAAAGCGTGACCTGCAAGCGCGCGATATTCGCTTTCGTTCAATTCGATACTGGCCTTCCCCATCGCATCGCCATAAAGAGTGTTTGGATAGAGCCCAAGCGTTTCAGGACAAAAAAAATATTTCTTCATAATTAATTACCCAACGCGAGATAGAAGACATCACGAGTACCAGAACTTTCATTACCAGAGGCCGAATCAATGCTTATGACGGCTTGAGCCAATCCAGACGGTGCCGCTTGGTAGGTTTCCGCCCCATTTAGTAAAGCCGTAGTCCGCTTGATCGCAATTACGCCAAACGATGCATGTGGAAAAGCCATAGGCAATGTGACCGTCCCGGTACCGCCATTGGCGCCGTTTGTGGTTACCTGGGTACTGGCCCACTGGACAATCAAGCCGCCAAGCCAGGAGGGGAAAGCCACGTACCCATTGGGTGCGATAAGAAACGACACTTTCCAGCGAAGCGTCTTCGGCGTCACGATACTGCTGTCATCCGTGCCAGCATCAGTCAGTGCCTGCGTCGCAATTTTCGCAGTGCCGCGGTTGATTTCCGTGGCTTGCACCGCCAACGCTTGCAGTGCTGCGATATCGATATTTCCCTGATTGATCGGCGCGTTCCAAGCCTTGATGCACCACATGACCGCAAGGTTTCGGGGGCGAGTCTCTGAGCCGCCCTCCATAGCTGTTCGACCCGTTTCAAGATATCCAGCGGCGCCCTCGCCCCCGTCGGACCCCGAGCCCGGAGCATTGTTGTTGGGGTTGTTCGGAAGCATGTGACTATGCGACTTGATTTCATCTAGCTCGTAAGTTCCGATACCTCGTCCGATGTTGACACCACGTCCATGGTCCCAACCGCGCAAAAACTCGCCACGCGATTCAGGCAAGCGGAAGTTTCCGCCCCCCTCATCGCCCATATTGAATACCGTGCCTAGGAAGGCCGCCAGGCTTGGGTATGCAGCAATGCTCTTTACACTGCCGTCGACTTCTAGAAAGCCTGGAGGAATGCTGTTAACTGGAAACGCAACCATTGCGCCTACCGGAAGAGCCGACGCCTGCGCGATCATCGATTCAATTGCCGGCTTCGTGTAAGTGTCTTTGATGCCGAAACCGGCCAGTGTGTCCGGATTCTCCCCACTCAGCGCCCGACCGTATTTGTCGACCGTCAGACTTTTGTAGGTCCCAGGGGCGATGCCAGTCCGACCCGCAAGCATCTCGAATATCAGCGCCGTGGTCCCAAGCGAGATCGGCCCGTTCGTAACCAAGTGCCAGAGCGAGTCGCCATTCTTCGCGCCTTCCTCGACCATCACCATCAAGCCAGAGGTCAACTTCGCGCTGACATTGGCGTCCGCAGCTCGCGACCATGCGCCATTAGCTACAACCCAGATCCCGTTTTCCTTGGCCGCCGTTTGCACCGGCAATAGCACTCGCTGTCCAGCCGTAACCGCTACACCGTCGATCTGCTGAGCACCGCTCAACACAACGTTGCCCGTCGCAGCCACACGAACCGACTGCTTACCATCAAGCTTTGCCAATTCATCAGCCAAATAGCTCATCACCCAGGCTCGCGTCGCCTTGACCACGGTATCGTCAATCAACAACGTCACCAGCTCGGCATTACTCGTCTCGAAAATCGACCGGATATAAAACTCTTTCCCCGAGCCCGAAGTCGCCAATACCGGCTTGAACGACTCCGGATATTTGACGATCGCATACAAAATCCCGGTATCGGTCCAGATCCCCGCCTCACGCACATACCAGCCGCCCACGTCGGACGGGATGGTGACCTCGGCCAGCAACCAACTCGGATTCTTCTCATCCTGGAACAGCGCATTGAGCGGCCCGCGCCAGACTTCGCGCTTGAGCGCGGTGGCGGTAGCCGCCGGGTTGTATTGCGCACCGCCGCCGTCACCGACGGAAATCTGGGACAACTTGATCGGTGTGCCCGCCGCCTTGCAGGCGGTTTCGTAGGCGATCCCCGCATCGGTGAGCAGGGTGTAGTAGTCGGCCATTTAGGACCCCTGTGGATAAATAGTGGAGGTTTCGACGGTGTAGAGCCCGGCGGCCATATAGGCTTGGCCCGAGGCTTCCAGCCCTTCGATGACAATCGGGAAGACGGTAGTCAGCTCACCGCACAGCGTGGCGGCGCCGATGACGTGACGGCCGAAGGCACTCAAGCCGACCGAAACGCCCAAGGTGTCGCGCTCACTCTTGGCATCGGCCAGGCGGCGGTCGAGACGGGCGTCGATGGTTTCGCTGTAGGGCTGTTCCGTGAACGCCCTGACGGAAAAACTGTAGGGCGGGCCTGGTGGCGTTTGTTCATACCAGGCGCGCACTTCGGGCCTGAGTTGCAAACCCTTCGCGGCATTTTCCAGCGCCGTTCGCGTCCCGGCCTGCCGCGCGGTGGGCCAAGCGAGTTCCACGGTCAGGCGTTTTTCAGCCTCGGGCGCCGCGGTGCTCCACTCACTGACCCCACGATCCGCCCCCAAATACGGCAGGAACGCCAAAGGCGTGGCCGCCGGGTTCATCAACTCGGGAAACGGCGGATCGATGCGCTCCAGCAATTGGGCAAACCCAAGATCCAGCGCCCGCTCCAGCGGTGAACTGTTGACCGGCAGCAGGCTCGGTCGAGATGTGTCGTCGCTCATAACGTATCCACCTCGACCTCGACGCCCGTGCAGTACGGCGCCTGGAAAGCCGTCGTCACGATCGGCGCAAGCGGTTCGAGAATCTGCAGTTGAACCGCGCCGGCGCTGTGCAGCGTGTAGTCAATCCAGCTCGGGTCCACCCGACCTTCCAGGCGATGGCAGGCCTCGGCGTATTCCTGCAGTTGCCGCTGTGCAGCAACCTGGGTCAGGCCCGAGTCAGGGCCGGGATTGATCTTCGCCACGACGCGGATCTTGTAGTTCTTGATCTGCGCGGGTTGGACGATGACCCGGTCCGTTTCCGGTCGTACATCCGGTCGGGCGAAGTGCTCGCGAACGCCGTCGAGCAACGCTTCGGATGGCGTTCCATCGCCGTCTCGGGACAGCACCGTGACCGTGACTTCGCCGGGCGCGGTGCGGCGTCCGTTGCCGTCCTTGATCTGGGCGGCGTAGCTGTCCGGGTCGAAGGTGTACGTGACCGTCACCACACCCGCCGAAGCGCTTTCAACCTTCACGACGGGGCGTTGCCCCAGGGTGAAAATTTCCCGTCGATATTGCATGCGCGAGCCAGCCGCCGGGGCATGGGGCGCCAGGTAGTAGCGCAGCCGCGCATCGTCATCGCTCTCGTAGACCGGGGGAACGGGCGGGAATGCCGCCGGATCGCCCGGGTCGAGCAACTGGCGTTCAAGACCCATGTCCGCGAGGCGAGCATCGAGGTTGGTGCCGGTGGCCCACCACGCCAGCATCTGCTTGATGCGGGCGTTGTATTTGCGTTCGTGGGTTTGCAGCCGGACACAGAACGCCTCGAGGGCCAGGGTCAGCAGTTCGCTTTCGTTTTCGAGGCTGTCCACCAGTTTTGCGGCGCTTGCGGGAGAGCGTGCCGCGACATACTCCACCACGAAGGTCTTGAATTCTGCGAGCAGATCCTCGAATGCCTCGACGGTGACGATGGCCGGTTCGGCCAGTTGGTTCTGGCCGGGTATCAACATGCTCATGCCACCACCTCGAAAGTCTGTTTGCGGTTTCTCCAGGTGCCGGCGAAACGCAGCAGCAATCCCGCACCGTGCCGGCTGGCAACGATGACCTGCGGCTCGAAATCATCGATACCGTTGTGCGGGTTGTAGAACGCTTGGGCCGCATGGCTCTGGGCGAGGATCAGCAGGTCGTCACCGAGGTTCTGCCCCAGTAACTGCGTGAGTGCGCAGCCATATAACGGACGCTTCTGACGAGTGCCCAACGGCGTGGTCAAGGCACGGGTAGCGCGCTGCACGAACTGCAGCCAGTCGTCGACCGTGGCGCCGGTATTTCGATCGATTCCAATCATGGGGAAATCTCTTATGCGGTACTGATGACGCGTCCCTGGTGATCCACCACCGGGCCGCTCAGGTGCACACCCGACGCGTCGAGGCGAATGCCAACAGCGCCCAGTTGCAACTCGATGGTTTGCGGCGTCATCACCAAACTGGATGGGCCAATGTTCAACCGGAGGGATTCGCGGGAACCGCTGAATGCCGCCGGACCGTTGTTCCAATGCAGGACATGGCTGGCGTGGTCGTAGCCGTTTTCCGCGCCGTCCTGATAGAGGCGACGCGTCAGCGAAGCCTGGGTCGAGACGGGCGGAAACTGACCACCGTTAAGGCCGAACAGCGCCACCGCTTGGCCACCGCCGTCGCCGCCGCCATGGTTGAGCAACAGGCACTGCTCGCCCACGGACGGAATCCGCGACTCGCTCTGGGCACCGGCGCTCGGGTTGAAGAAGCGGATCGCCGGTGTCAGCAGCCCGCCATGGCTGACCTTGCAGGTATTGGTGGCGGCATCGACTTCCTGACACACACCGATGCGACAGAAACTTTCCGCACGCCGATGCAGGTCTTCGAGCTCGGTTTCCATCTGCGCCAGACGCTCGATGATCGGCCCCAGATGCATCCGCAACAGCGCATCAAACATGGTTCAACCCTCGAGTGCTGTGTATTGATCTGGGTCGTCGATGCTCAAGACTTCCCAGGTTCGCGCGAATTTCGGAATGCCCAACGGGTCATCCAGCAGCGTTGGCCCCAGGTACAGGGCCTGGCTGAAAGAAAGGGTCCAGGCGGTGTATTGCCGCGCCGGATGGATGAATGTTGACGGGAGGCCATCGAGCTCCGTCGGCAGGTCGCATTGATCACCGGACAGCCCCCAGCGGTTATCCATGACCAATTGCTTCAGCTCTGCGGCCAAATCGCAGGCGTCCCATCCCGGAACGGCCATGACCACCTGCAAAGACACCGTCAGCACATGGGCGATACGCCCGTCGTTGGCGCGAAGGCCGGACGCATCGCGCTCAATGGCGATCAGCACCCAAGGTTGGTCGTCGGTGCCGTCGAATTCTTGGGGGCTGCCGATCTTCAAGGCGGGATAAGTGGCGCGCAGCGTCTGGGCAATGGCGAAGAACAGCTGCGACGGTTTTTCGAGGACGGCAGGCATCGAGGCCTCCTTTTTTACGGCGGCACGAAGAACGCCAGTGAGGGATCAATGTGGATCGGAACGGGAATCACGCGGCGGCAGTTCACTCACGCCCATCCGTTTGGCGGCCCAGCGTTCGTAAAGCCCTATGGCCACGTCCGCCCCGGCCATTGCGGTAAGGCAACCGAAGGCACCAGCGGCCCAGATCGACAGGCCCATGGCGTACAACAGCATGATCGCCGAGACGCCACAGACCATGCAGGCACCGGAACGCAGCGCCAGGCGCCGCAGCAGCGACCAGCCACGGGCGCCTTCCTTATCGGCACGCCACATCTCGCCAGTCACCCCGCCCACCAGGGCGAGCACGATGACCAGCCAGATCGGCATGTCCAGCAACGCTTGTTGCTCGTTTGTCATGTCTCGTTTCCTGGGGTGATTAAGATTGGGCGGGGAAGTTGTTTGAAGTGGAATGAGATGTGGATCGGTGCAACCCATTAAGTTGCTAGAAACGGGGTTCAAACATTTGTCGGGTTATTTGAAAGCTGACATCACTTTGTAATCAGCATGTCCACACTGGTCGCATCGCAAGAGTTGTTAGCCTTTCTATCGATGGCCAGATAAAGCGAAGACGCCGGCGTGACGGCGACGTTGTTCAACATGAACGTGGTAGTGCCTCCGTTTGCCAGGCTCCCGGACTGAAGCACCGTGTCGCCCAGGTTGAGCGACCAGCCGACACCGTCCCCGCAAGCGTTATGCAGGTCATTGACCCGGCCCAGTACGTTGATATTGCCGGTGACGGGACTGGCCCAGCGGAAGATGCTCTGGCTGTTGGTACCGGGATGCGTGGCGACATCGCCCTGCTTGAACACGAAGCTGGTGCCCGAGCCGGTGAAGGTGAAGCTTTCATTTGGAATGGAGATCCAAGCGCCCGTCACATCGTCGCGCCAGCATGTCGTTGGCTTGCCACTACAGACCCCGGCCTGAAATGTCGGAAAGAGCGTGTAGTTGGCCGAGGCATTCACGCCCGATTTGTTTTGCATGAACGACCACGGCGAACCGGCCGGTGCGGCTTCGGTCATCAGGTACATGTCCCGGGCCAGGTTCCACGACAGGGCCGTATCAGCCCAACTGTTCAGGGATACGAAGGACGACAAAAACACAGTTGTTAGTAGGGCTTTTTTGAGCAGTTTCATTTTTCTTACCTCGATGATGTCATTGAGTACGGCGTGCAGGGTCTATTCCGCACACTGTTCGCTCGACGGCGTTCACTCGAAGCTCAACGGCCTTCACATGATTCAACGTCCCGCATCGGGAACACTTGATCTGGAGTTCGGTGTTCTCGCCCATCCGGGCCAGAAGTTTTTTACAGTGACCGCATCTGAAATCCTTCAGCATCGAAAGCCCTCCCATTGGCGGCGGTTTGAAGTGCCTCGCGGCAGAGGCATTCCAAAAAGCCCGGTTACCCAGGCTTTTCAGTAATGCGCTTGATCTTTCGGCGCGACTGGCGCGGTACGGATCCATTCAAATTGTTTTTCCGGCCGCGGTCCCTGCCCGCCGGATAACTGCTTCTGGTGCTTTACGCTGCACACCCGGGCCAGTTGCCAACCCTCTGAACCGTTAAGGCCGGTTCATCGCTGCCTGTGGGTAGAACTAAAGAGCTTTGTTGCCAGCCGCTTTGTCGAGCGGCTTGGACACAGAATATGCATGGATGCATATACAGTCAATGCGTAAATGCATTTATTTATGCATGGCAAATGCATCAACGCATGAAGCCCGCAGAAACACTGAGGGTTGCCACTTTTCAGGAGGCGAAAAAAAACCCGCGCGGCGGCGGGTTTTATCTGACAGCGGAGGGGTTAACGGGCGTACATGCCCCACCAGAAGACGTGACCGAGGATGACGATCTGCTCGTCCTGCATTTCCTGGAACGTGTAGTCCTCATCCGGATGTTCATCGCGGTTGAAGCTGCGCAGACGAATGCCAGTGGGCAAGCGGTATAGCTGTTTCACCCGCAGTTGGCCGTTGTGGTTGATGGCGTAGAGGTCACCGTCGACAATGTCGCCGATCCCGCATTTGCCCGCGTTCACCCCAACCGTGGCGCCGTCACGCAGCACCGGCAACATGCTGTTGCCGCGTACCGTCACACACTTGGCCTGGTCGAACTGCACGCCGTTGTGGCGCAGGCTGCGCTTGCCGAAGCGCAGGCTGGAGCGCTCGCTTTCCTCGATGACGAATCTTCCTGATCCAGCAGCCAATTCAACCTCACGCAGAAAAGGAACGGACACCTCGTCTTCCTCGACGGGTGTGTCATCGTCCCACAGGCTTATGTCCTTGAGTTCGGAATGCGGCTCGTCGCGGCGGGCATTGCCGGCGGGCACAACGTCCGCGCGCCCGCGCAACTGGTCGGTGCTCACGGCAAAATATTCGGCGATCTTCGAGATGTGTTTATCCGAAGGGTCGACGATCTTGCCGCTGAGGATCCGCGAGAGGGTGGACTGAGGCACGCCGGTACGCCGGTGAAGCTCCGTGGGGGAGATCCCGTGCTGATCGAGCAATACTCTTAATACAGTAGAAACGTTGCGTTTTTGCATAACGCGCATAATGCTTGTTCTTTTGGCGGAAGACAAATGCTGATTTGCATAAATATGCAATTCCAGCGTCGCGCATTTCTTGTGGCGAGGGAGCTTGCTCCCGCTTGAGTGCGAAGCGCTCACAAGAAGGGTCTGCTGCGCAGCCCAGCGGGAGCAAGCTCCCTCGCCACGGAATTCGTCCTACAAGCCCTTGGGAAAAGGCTTCAAAGGCGTCCTTCAAATGTGCGACCCAAGGCTACGTTTCCTTGCGCCTCTGCCTACAACTACGCCAGAATCCGCCGGCTTGTGCGCCTTGGGGGCCACCGGTACTTTTGATCCTGTCACTGCCCATCAGTGATCGGGTTTAGTAGCCCGGTATTTCCAAGATGTACATCGCTCCATCCAGTCAGGTATTCCCATTCCTGTATTCGATGGTAGCTGTGCGCAGGGCGCCCTCGGGTGCGCCGGTTTCTTGGATCCCCGGTCTACTAACCTGCGTACAGCTGCCACCCACTTCGTTTAGTAGCGAATCGGTGATGGCTCCCACTTCGAGGATCCAAGCATCATGAGCAAGAACACTCCAAATCCCCCAGACGATCACATCTCCCGCACCCAATCGGCCAACGCCAAGAAACTCGACGACGCGGCCACCCGCGCCCTGAACTACTACCTCAAGCCGAAAACCGACAAAGAAACCTCAGAATCACTCGATACGCTCTATGTCATAGCTCCCAACATCGACGCCGAATGCCTGCTCGCCAACCTCAGCGAAACCCTGGCCTCGGCCAACGCCATGGTCAGCGACCTGGCATTCGACCTGAAGGGCTCGCGGCGGAATATCCTGCTGGGGGTTCAACAGATGATCGAGCTGAGCCAGTTGCTGGCGAACCGGGCGTTGGATGTGGTTGAGGTGAGGTAAACAGGTCCCATTAAGCAGAAACATAAATGGCCGTATGTATAGCCATAGTGTTCACTTAAGAAAACGAAGAGCTTGTTGGGGGAGTTCGCTCCGCTGGGCTTGGGAGCCCTCCTTTTTTGTGTGCACTCCGCACTCAAGCAGAAGCAGGCTCCCTCGCCACCGCTTCACCGATTTCCATCATGGACAGCACTGGACACCAATAGGTCGCTTGAGTCCGGCAAACACAGGAATATTAAAAAGGATTAGATTAATGATGGAGGATGCCAACACTCGCAATCAGGAAGTGGCTTTAGCAGATCGAACCGTTTATGAAGACGCATTGCGCTTCGCTCGATCCAATAAAAAAGCAATCGCAAAACGACTTACAGATAAGGAGCTTTATCCACCAGAAGAAGCGCCGGTATCAGTTTTCATGGCGGGTTCCCCTGGCGCAGGTAAAACCGAGGCCTCAATAGCTTTGGTGAATCTCTTTGCGGATACCGCCATTCTACGGATAGATGCTGATGAGCTGCGAAGTGAGTTTCCAGCTTATACGGGAACAAATTCGTGGCTTTTTCAGGGTGGGGTTTCGATTCTGGTCGACAAAATCCTGGATTTCGCATTGGATCAAAGGCAATCGTTTATCCTTGACGGGACGTTTTCCAACATAGATGTTGCAAGACGGAACGTCGACCGCTCATTGAAAAAAGGCCGATTCATACAAATTTTGTATGTCTATCAATCACCTGTGCTTGCCTGGGGGTTTGTCAACGCTCGTGAGGCGGCCGAGGGTAGGAGGATTCACAAAGAGCATTTCATCCAGCAATACTTCGCAGCACGTGACGTCGTGAACGCGCTTAAGCTAGAGTATCAAGGTGATGTCCATGTAGATCTGTTGCTCAAACATATCGACAATTCGGGACGACTTTACAAGGCTGGTGTCGATAAGATTGACTACCATATCCTGAGCAACACACGCGGGCGGACCTAGAGGCCATGCTCGGAGCACCATCAGGAGGGCACCTATGATTTCGATCAAGCTTGGCTTGTCCAAAGGAACCAAGAGCACCTTCGCCGATTTTATTCGTAACGCGAAATCGGACCAAAAGAAGCGTGTTTATAGCGAGGTTTTGACGGAGGCTACCAAGCAGCAAAACCTAGTCATGATGCAGGCCGAGGCGAAACGAGCCTGATGTCAAGACTGGAACGAAGCCCGACCATGTGTCGGGCTTTTTGTTGCCTGGTTTCATACCTCAGGCATATTTCCGCGCCGCATCTAGAAGCGATATCGGAAGGAAGAAGCCCAGCTTCACCAACATCGAAGCACTCATCCCTGGGTAGCATCAGACCGCCCATGTTAACCTTGCGCCCATCGCGGAAAAGCCGGGCCGATGCCCCTCCTTTTGCCTACACCTTTCAACGAGCTTTGCCTGACCCCAATGAATACAGCCGTGAACGACCTGTCCTCCCACACGCCGATGATGCAGCAGTACTGGCGCCTGAAGAACCAGCACCCCGATCAGCTGATGTTCTACCGCATGGGCGACTTCTACGAGATCTTCTACGAAGATGCGAAGAAAGCCGCCAAGCTGCTGGACATCACCCTGACGGCGCGTGGGCAATCGGCGGGCATGGCGATTCCGATGTGTGGGATTCCTTACCACGCAGCGGAAGGTTATCTGGCGAAGCTGGTCAAACTCGGCGAGTCCGTGGTGATTTGCGAGCAAGTCGGCGACCCGGCCACCAGCAAAGGGCCGGTGGAACGCCAGGTCGTGCGGATCATCACGCCGGGCACGGTCAGTGACGAAGCCTTGCTGGACGAGCGTCGGGACAACCTGATTGCTGCAGTCCTGGGCGACGAGCGCCTGTTCGGTCTAGCGGTGCTGGACATCACCAGCGGCAATTTCTCGGTGCTGGAAATCAAGGGCTGGGAAAATCTGTTGGCGGAGCTGGAACGGGTCAACCCGGTGGAGCTGTTGATTCCCGACGACTGGCCCAAAGACCTGCCGGCGGAAAAACGCCGTGGCGTACGTCGTCGGGCACCGTGGGACTTCGAGCGCGATTCGGCGCTGAAAAGTCTTTGCCAACAGTTCGCCACGCAAGACCTCAAGGGCTTTGGTTGCGAAAACCTGACCCTGGCCATCGGCGCTGCCGGTTGCCTGCTGGCCTACGCCAAGGAAACCCAGCGCACCGCCCTGCCCCACTTGCGCAGCCTGCGTCACGAACGCCTGGATGACACGGTGGTGCTGGACGGCGCGAGTCGACGCAACCTGGAGCTGGACACCAACCTGGCCGGCGGACGCGACAACACCTTGCAGTCGGTGGTCGATCGCTGCCAGACCGCCATGGGCAGCCGCCTGTTGACCCGCTGGTTGAACCGTCCGCTGCGGGACCTGACGGTACTGACAGCGCGCCAGTCTTCCATTACTTGCCTGCTGGACCGTTATCGCTTCGAGCAGTTGCAACCGCAGCTCAAGGAAATCGGCGACATCGAGCGGATCCTCGCCCGTATCGGCCTGCGCAACGCCCGTCCCCGTGACTTGGCGCGCCTGCGCGACGCCCTCGGCGCGCTGCCGGAACTGCAAGTGGCGATGACCGACATCGAAGCACCGCACCTGCAACAACTGGCGCGCATCACCAGCACCTACCCGGAACTGGCCGCGCTGTTGGAAAAAGCAATTATCGACAATCCGCCGGCGGTGATCCGTGACGGTGGCGTGCTGAAAACCGGCTACGACGCCGAGCTCGACGAACTGCAATCGCTGAGCGAGAACGCCGGCCAGTTCCTGATCGACCTCGAAGCCCGGGAAAAAGCCCGTACGGGCCTCGCCAACCTCAAGGTCGGCTACAACCGCATCCACGGCTACTTCATCGAACTGCCGAGCAAGCAGGCCGAGCAAGCCCCGGCCGATTACATTCGCCGCCAGACCCTCAAGGGCGCCGAGCGTTTCATCACTCCGGAGCTCAAGGCGTTCGAAGACAAGGCGCTGTCGGCCAAGAGCCGCGCCCTCGCCCGGGAAAAAATGCTCTACGAAGCCCTGCTCGAAGACTTGATCAGCCAGCTCCCGCCGCTGCAGGACACCGCCGCCGCCCTGGCTGAACTGGACGTGTTGAGCAACCTGGCCGAACGCGCGTTGAACCTGGACCTGAACTGCCCGCGCTTCGTCAGCGAACCGTGCATGCGCATCAGCCAGGGTCGTCACCCGGTGGTCGAGCAAGTACTGACCACGCCGTTCGTGGCCAACGACCTGAGCCTGGACGACAATACCCGCATGTTGGTGATCACCGGCCCGAACATGGGCGGTAAGTCCACCTACATGCGCCAGACGGCGTTGATCGTGCTGCTGGCCCACATCGGCAGCTTCGTGCCGGCGGCCAGCTGCGAACTTTCCCTGGTGGACCGCATCTTCACCCGGATCGGCTCCAGCGATGACCTGGCGGGTGGGCGTTCGACGTTCATGGTGGAAATGAGCGAAACCGCTAACATCCTGCACAACGCCACCGAACGCAGCCTGGTGCTGATGGACGAAGTCGGCCGGGGCACCAGCACCTTCGACGGCCTGTCCCTGGCGTGGGCTGCCGCTGAACGCCTGGCTCAACTGCGCGCCTACACGCTGTTCGCCACGCACTACTTCGAATTGACCGTACTGCCGGAAAGCCAACCGCTGGTAGCAAACGTCCACCTCAACGCCACCGAGCACAACGAACGCATCGTCTTCCTGCATCACGTGTTGCCCGGCCCAGCCAGCCAGAGCTACGGGTTGGCGGTGGCGCAGCTAGCCGGCGTGCCGAGCGATGTCATCACCCGCGCCCGCGAGCACCTGAGCCGCCTGGAAACCACCAGCCTGCCCCACGAAGTACCCCGCCCGACCAAAGGCAAACCGGCCGCGCCGCAGCAAAGCGACCTGTTCGCCAGCCTGCCCCATCCGGTGCTGGATGAACTGGCCAAGGTTGACCTGGACGACCTGACGCCACGCCGTGCACTCGAATTGCTTTATACATTGAAGACACGGATCTAACGCACAGGCTTTCAAGCTGTTAGAATCTCGCGCGGTTTGGGATGCTGCTGCCTATTAGCCTGGGTTTGCAGACTATCGCTCCCGAACCCCGCGACCCCTACCGTGAAGGGGCTTCGCCGCAGCCGCCTGAGGAGAGAATTAGAAATGACCTTCGTCGTCACCGACAACTGCATCAAGTGCAAGTACACCGACTGCGTAGAAGTGTGTCCGGTGGACTGCTTTTACGAAGGCCCGAATTTCCTGGTCATTCACCCGGACGAGTGCATCGACTGCGCCCTGTGTGAACCGGAATGCCCGGCGAATGCCATTTTCTCGGAAGACGAAGTGCCAGCTGGCATGGAGAACTTCATCGAGCTGAACGCTGAATTGGCGGACATCTGGCCGAACATCACCGAAAGGAAAGACGCCTTGCCGGACGCTGAAGAGTGGGATGGCAAGCCAGGCAAGATCGCAGACCTCGAGCGCTGATCTTTCCCGCGTCACCAAAGGCCCCTTGCGGGCCTTTTTGCTGGTTGAAAACAAAATCGCAGGCAAAAAAAAGGGGCGGTTTGACCCGCCCACATTTTTTCCCTAATCCCTTTAATCCTATTCATCGTCCTGATGAATCGCATCCTGCGATATCCTTTCCTTCCCATCATCCTTGACAGGTGTGTCTGTCCGTCGACACAGGACTGATATTAGTGTTTTCCCATTTCTGTGCAATGGCCCGCAGGCGTCTTCCTGCCCTCTGTAACAGTTCGTTCACAGAAACTTATCTTGTTTAAAAACAACTAGTTAACTATTTTTCACCGCATTCGTTAGTCATCTGTCCCATTGAAGGAAAACCGAACGCTTACGTAACAGTAGGCAAAGGCTTACAAACTGAAACTACAAAATGGGTAGGACTGGAAAATCAAATGGCCCAGAAACGCAAAAGCCCCGAACCAGTCGGGGCTTTCTCTGCTGCGCTTGGTGAGTGTTATTGAAACAACGATTCGCTCGACAGGCCATTTTTCTCCAGGATCTCCCGGAGGCGCTTGAGGCCTTCGACCTGGATCTGCCTCACCCGCTCCCGAGTCAAACCAATCTCCAGGCCGACATCTTCCAGCGTGCTGCTTTCATGGCCGCGCAAGCCGAAGCGGCGAATCACCACTTCCCGTTGCTTGTCCGTAAGCTCCGAGAGCCACTGGTCGATGCTCTGGGACAAATCGTCATCCTGGAGCAACTCGCATGGATCGGTGGGACGGTCATCGGTCAGGGTATCGAGCAGCGTCTTGTCAGAGTCCGGCCCCAGGGAAACGTCCACCGACGAAACCCGCTCATTGAGCCCAAGCATGCGCTTGACCTCACCCACAGGTTTTTCCAGCAGGTTGGCGATTTCTTCAGGTGAAGGTTCGTGGTCCAGCTTTTGGGTCAGTTCACGGGCAGCCCGCAGATAGACATTCAACTCCTTGACCACATGGATCGGCAGCCGAATGGTCCGGGTCTGGTTCATGATCGCCCGTTCGATGGTCTGGCGGATCCACCAGGTCGCGTAGGTCGAGAAACGGAAGCCGCGCTCGGGGTCGAATTTCTCGACAGCGCGAATCAGCCCCAGGTTTCCCTCTTCGATCAGGTCCAGCAGCGAAAGCCCACGATTGACATAACGTCGGGCGATTTTCACCACCAGGCGCAGGTTGCTTTCAATCATGCGTTTCCGACCGGCCGGGTCGCCACGTTGCGACAGGCGCGCAAAATGAACTTCTTCCTCGGGGGAGAGCAGCGGCGAGAAACCGATTTCGTTGAGGTACAGCTGAGTGGCGTCCAGCGCCCGGGTGTAGTCAATGTACTTATGTTGTTTAAGTGAAGCGGAGTGTTTGGATTTGGCACGAACGGAAGGTGGAGTCGCCCCTTCATCATTCGACATCGAATCCATAGCGATGCCGGTCTCCATAAGGAGAACCTCATCGTCGATGTCAAACTCCGGCACTTCTTTACTGAGAGCCATTGTTATAGTCCTTTGGTGAGTTCGACCTCAAGCTCGAGCGACGCCTTTATCCTTGGCAACGCTGGAGCCTGTTCCCTCTACGTGACGGAACAGGCTGACAACCGAATCAACGACGTGGCAGGAATTGCAGCGGATCTACAGGTTTACCTTGTCGGCGAATCTCAAAATGCAGCTTCACCCGGTCTGTACCCGTTGATCCCATCTCGGCAATTGTCTGTCCGACCTTGACCTGCTGCCCCTCCCGAACCAACAGCCTGCGGTTGTGACCGTAGGCACTGACGTAGGTATCGCTGTGTTTGATGATCACGAGTTCGCCGTAGCCCCTCAAACCACTCCCGGCGTACACAACCGTGCCATCAGACGCGGCTAAAACAGGCTGTCCCAAATCCCCGGCGATATCAATTCCTTTATTCAAACTACCGTTTGAAGAGAATTTTCCAATGAGAACGCCATTAGAAGGCCATCCCCAGCCAGTCGGGGCGGGGCCTGCAGGAGGCATCGGAGCAGGGGCCGGCTTGTTCGCGACGGACGGTACAGCCGCCGGCGCGGCACCCGCCGGACGACGGATAACCGTGGTTTTACTCGAGGAAGAAGGTGTGGAACCGGACTGGGTGACGACCGCCGTAGGCGTTGAACCGCTGCGCCCGTCAAAGCGAATTGTCTGACCTGGGTGGATCGTATAAGGCGCAGGAATGTTGTTCCGGGCCGCGAGGGCTTTGTAGTCCCAGCCGTAGCGAAAAGCGATGGAAAACAGCGTATCGCCACGCCGGACTACATACTGGCCGGTCGTGACCGTTGGCCGTTGCGGTGTCGCATTGTTGCGATCGACCACTCGGACGTTACCCGAAGGCGTGCTGGAACAACCGACCAGCAAGGTACCCAAGAGAAGGCCAGTCACCAGGCGCTTTAAGCTCGTGATACCCATACGCTGCGCAATGACTGTGAGACTCACCCGCCGCTCCCTTTGTGGTGGCTGAAGAAATTCGAAACTGCCTGCCCAGGCAGACATGTTGCCCTATGGCTCGCCGACATTGCGCGTCTATAAAGGAAGCGCAATGGCCGCCCGCACACGTTTGCTCGACGCTGTTTAACGTTATCTGGCAAACCGAAGCCCGGCGAACGGGTGCTGCCGTAAGACACAGTCCGTGTCCTGGAATTCAGCATCCGATCACAAATGCTCAGGCCAACGGCCCGTTGAGCAACGGTACGAAACGCACCGCCCCGAGGACGTGTCGTGAAAAACCGTGCTCTTCGCGCACAATCAACATCAGCTGCTGGACTTCACCCGCACCGACCGGAATGACCAGTCGTCCGCCCGGAGCAAGCTGATCCAACAAGGCCTGGGGGACGTCTGTGGCCACCGCCGTGACAATAATGCCGTTATAAGGCGCCAACGCTGGCCAGCCTTCCCAACCGTCTCCCCAGCGAAATACCACGTTGCGAAGATTCAATTCCACGAGACGTTCCTTGGCGCGATCTTGCAGCACCTTGATCCGCTCCACGGAAAACACACGTTCCACCAACTGCGACAACACGGCGGTCTGATAGCCCGAACCCGTGCCGATCTCCAGCACCTTGTCCAGCGGCCCAGCCTCCAGCAGCAGCTCGCTCATGCGGGCCACCATATAAGGCTGGGAAATGGTCTGGTTATGGCCGATCGGCAACGCCGTGTCTTCATAGGCGCGATGGGCCAGCGCCTCATCGACGAACAGGTGACGCGGCGTGCGACGAATCACCTCCAGCACCTGGGCATTCGACAGCCCTTCTTCGTAAAGCCGCTGGATCAACCGTTCCCGGGTGCGCTGGGAGGTCATGCCAATTCCCCGGCGCAGCATATCGTCTTGTTCACGTGACATCAGTGCAGCCCCTCCAGCCAGCCTTCGAGATGCCTGAAGGCATCGTTGAAGGTTCGATCCAGCTGCAACGGCGTGATCGAGACGTAGCCCTGCATGACCGCATGGAAGTCCGTGCCAGGCCCGCCATCTTCGGCGTCGCCGGCGGCCGCGATCCAGTAGCCGGCCTTGCCGCGCGGATCGACGACATGCATCGGTTTGGCCGCGCGGGCACGATGGCCCAGGCGAGTGAGCTGGATGCCACGGATATGGTCTAGCGGCAAATTCGGGATGTTCACGTTCAGCACCGTGCGCGGCGGCAGGTCCAGTTCGCCGTGGGCCTCCACCAGCTTGCGGGCGAAGTAGGCGGCGGTAGGCAAGTTGTCGACCTGCCGTGAAACAAACGAAAAGGCAAAAGAGGTGTGGTTCAGGAAACGACCTTCCAGGGCCGCGGCAACCGTACCCGAATACAGCACATCGTCCCCCAGGTTTGCCCCCAGGTTAATACCTGAGACCACCATGTCCGGCTCGCGCTCCAACAGGCCGTTCAGGCCCAGGTGCACGCAATCGGTCGGCGTACCGTTGAGGCTGATGAAACCATTGTCCAGATAGCAAGGGTGCAACGGACGATCGATCGTCAGCGAACTGCTGGCGCCGCTTTTGTCCTGGTCCGGGGCGATCACCACGCACTCGGCAAAATCCGCCAGCGCAGCATAAAGCGCGGCAAGACCGGGTGCTGTCACCCCGTCGTCGTTAGAAATCAGAATACGCATGGGTTGTCCGTCTGCCCTGCAGGCACCAGATCGACGAGTTCGCGCACCAAGACAGTGGCGAAACATCCGGCCGGCAGGACGAATTCCAATTGCAGAATGTCCAGCGAGGGATAATGCCACGACAGCCCGCCAATGGGCAGCCGCAGGATGCGACGTTCGTGACTCATCCCCGCGTTTATCAACCAGTCGCGCAGGTCCGCCTCGCTCTGGGCGACGGCCTGCTCTAATTCAAAGACCACGCCAGCGGCGGGTGAAGGGCCTTCGCCCCATTGGGGACCGGTCGGGTGCAGATCGAGAATCGCCAGGCGCGGATCGCTGCATTCAGCCTCCCCGGCCGGGAAAAAACTGCGGCTGTCGGTGAAAGCCAGCAGATCGCCCACCTGGGCGTGTTGCCAGGTACCGTCGGCCACTCTGGCCGCCAGCACTTTGTTGAAGAGAAAACTGCGGGCCGTCGACAGCAGGCGTGAACGCACGTTGCGCTGTTCCGGCAAGGCTTTGCGCGCCGCCCATGCACGAGCATCGACAACATTGCCACCTTCGTGGCCGAAGCGCTGGGCGCCGAAATAGTTAGGGATGCCCTGGCGAACAATTTGTTGCAGGCGTGCCTCGATCGCCGCTTTGTCGCCTGTGAACTGGGTCAGGCGCAAGGTAAAACCGTTGGCCGAGTGCGCACCGCGCTGCAGCTTGCGCCTGTGGCGGGCGGTCTTGAGGATTTTCAGGGTGTCGTTTTCGGCCGCCGACAGGTCCGGGTCGGCCTTGCCTGGCAATTGCACGCTGAACCACTGACGAGTCAGTGCCTGGCGATCCTTGAGTCCGGCGTAGCTGACCGTGCGCAGCGGCACGCCGGCGGCCTTGGCGATACGCCGGGCAGCCTCCTCGGTGTTCAAACCGCGTTTTTCCACCCAGATCCACAAGTGCTCTCCATCGCCGGTCAACGGAATGTCGAGCACTTCATCGACCTGGAAATCCTCCGCCGTGGCTTTCAGTACCGCGCTGCCCAACGACTCGCCATAGGCCCGTGGCCCCAGTAGTTCAAGTTCGGTCATGAGCGCAACAACAAGGCAACGGAATGGACGGCTATGCCTTCTTCCCGACCGACGAAGCCCAGCTTCTCGGTGGTGGTGGCCTTCACGTTCACCTGGTCCAGGTCTACCTGGAGATCTTCGGCAATCCGCTGGCGCATCGCTTCGATGTGCGGCGCCATCTTTGGCGCCTGGGCAACGATGGTGTTGTCGACGTTGCCCACTTTCCAGCCCTTGGCATGGATCAAGGAAACCACGTGACGTAGCAGCACACGGCTGTCGGCGCCCTTGAATCGCGGGTCGGTGTCAGGGAAATGCTTGCCGATATCGCCCAGGGCGGCAGCGCCGAGCAAGGCATCGCTCAAGGCGTGCAGCAACACGTCACCATCAGAATGCGCAAGCAGCCCGAAGCCGTGTGCGATCCGCACGCCGCCCAGAGTAATGAAGTCGCCTTCAGCAAAACGGTGAACATCGTAGCCGTGGCCAATACGCATAAAAAAAACGCCCCGATTTTTGTCAGGGCGTGATTCTACCTGCATTAGCCGTTCAGGGCGCGTGCATGATGTTGCAAGTGTTCATCGATGAAGCTGGCAATGAAGAAGTAGCTGTGGTCATAGCCGGGTTGCAGCCGCAGTTCCAACGGGTGATCGGCCGCCTTGGCCGCCTGTTGCAAGGCTTCGGGCTTGAGCTGGTTGGCGAGGAAATCATCGCGATCACCCTGGTCCACCAACAGCGGCAGCTTTTCTCCCGCTTCGGCGATCAACGCGCAGGCATCCCATTCGCGCCATTTCGAACGGTCTTCCCCAAGGTAGCGGGCGAACGCTTTCTGTCCCCACGGGCAATCCATCGGATTGTTGATCGGAGAAAAGGCCGACACCGAACGGTAACGCCCGGGGTTGCGCAAGGCGCAGACCAGCGCGCCATGACCGCCCATGGAATGACCGCTGATGCCACGCTTATCCGAAGCCGGGAAATGCGCTTCGACCAACGCCGGCAATTCCTGCACGACATAGTCATGCATCCGATAGTGTCGCGCCCAAGGATCCTGCGTGGCGTTCAGATAGAACCCTGCCCCCAGGCCGAAGTCCCACGCACCGTCCGGATCACCGGGCACTTCGGCGCCACGGGGGCTGGTGTCCGGCGCGACGATGATCAAGCCCAACTCGGCGGCCATGCGCTGGGCGCCGGCCTTTTGCATGAAATTTTCGTCCGTGCAGGTCAAGCCGGACAACCAGTACAGCACCGGCAACTTACCGCCCTGCTCCGCTTGCGGCGGCAGATACACGGCGAAGACCATGTCGCAACCCAGCACTTCGGAACGGTGCCGGTAACGCTTGTGCCAGCCGCCGAAGCTCTTCTGGCAGGAAATGTTTTCCAGGCTCATGACCGACCTCAGAAATGAATAACGGTACGGATGCTCTTGCCTTCATGCATCAAGTCGAATGCCTTGTTGATGTCCTCCAGGCCCATGGTGTGAGTGATGAAGGTATCCAGCGGGATCTCGCCCTTTTCAGCCATGTCCACGTAGCTCGGCAGTTCGCTGCGACCGCGCACGCCGCCAAACGCCGAACCGCGCCAGACGCGTCCGGTTACCAGTTGGAACGGACGGGTGGCGATCTCCTGGCCGGCCCCGGCCACGCCGATGATCACCGATTCGCCCCAACCTTTATGGCAGCATTCCAGGGCGGCACGCATCAACTGCACATTGCCGATGCACTCGAAGGAAAAGTCCACGCCGCCGTCTGTCATGTCGACAATGACTTCCTGGATCGGACGGTCGAAATCTTTCGGATTGACGCAATCGGTGGCGCCCAGCTGCTTGGCGATTTCGAACTTGGCCGGGTTGATGTCGATGGCGATGATGCGCGCGGCCTTGGCCTTCACGGCACCGATCACGGCCGAAAGCCCGATACCGCCCAGGCCGAAGATCGCCACGGTGTCACCCGGCTTGACCTTGGCGGTGTTCAACACGGCGCCGATGCCGGTGGTAACGCCGCAACCCAGCAGGCAGACCTTTTCCAGGGGCGCATCTTTCTGGATCTTCGCTACGGAGATTTCCGGCAGCACGGTGTATTCAGAGAACGTCGACGTACCCATGTAGTGGAAAATCGACTCGCCCTTGTAGGAAAAGCGCGAAGTACCGTCCGGCATCAGGCCTTTGCCCTGGGTGGCGCGGATGGCCTGGCAGAGGTTGGTCTTGCCCGACTTACAGAATTTGCACTGGCCGCACTCCGGGGTGTACAGCGGGATCACATGGTCACCCACCGCCACCGATGTCACACCCTCGCCGATGGCTTCGACAATGGCGCCGCCTTCATGGCCAAGAATCGAGGGGAAGATCCCTTCCGGGTCAGCGCCGGACAGCGTGTAGGCATCGGTGTGACAAACGCCCGAAGCCACCACGCGCAACAGCACTTCGCCCGCCTTGGGCATGGCCACGTCGACTTCAACGATTTCCAGGGGTTTCTTGGCCTCGAAGGCAACGGCAGCGCGTGACTTGATCATCCGGATACTCCAGCAAAATAAAACGAGACAAGGAGTGTAATCCTATGCCGGAAACTGAATAATCCAGCCGAAAGCAAAACATTATTGCCATATAGGGATAATCAGCCATGTCAGACAACCGCTGGGAAGGCATCGATGAGTTCGTGGCTGTGGCCGAATGCAGCCAGTTCACCGCCGCAGCCGAACGTCTCGGTGTGTCGTCTTCCCATATCAGTCGACAAATCGTACGGCTTGAGGAGCGCCTGCAGACACGCTTGCTTTATCGAAGTACCCGTCGGGTAACGCTGACCGAAGCCGGGCAGACCTTCTTGCAGCATTGCCAGCGCTTGCAGGATGGGCGCGAGGAAGCATTGCGGGCCGTCGGTGATCTTGCCAGCGAACCCAAGGGCATGCTGCGCCTGACCTGTGCCGTTGCCTACGGTGAACGGTTCATCGTGCCATTGGTGACGCGGTTCATGGGGATCTATCCACAGTTACGGGTGGACATCGAGCTGAGCAATCGCGCGCTGGACCTGGTGCATGAAGGCCTGGACCTGGCGATTCGCCTCGGCCGCTTGCAGGACTCACGGCTGGTAGCCACGCGCCTGGCACCGCGGCGGATGTACCTTTGCGCTTCGCCGTCCTACCTGGAACGTTATGGTCGGCCCCATAGCTTGTCGGAACTGAGCCGCCACAACTGCCTGATCGGCAGCTCCGACATCTGGCAACTGGAGCAGAACGGCCGGGAATTTTCCCAGCGGGTGCAGGGAAACTGGCGCTGCAACAGCGGGCAAGCGGTGCTGGACGCTGCGTTGCAAGGCGTGGGGTTGTGCCAGTTGCCGGATTATTACGTGCTGGAGCATCTGCACAGCGGTGCGTTGATTTCGTTGCTGGAAGCCCATCAGCCCCCAAACACGGCGGTATGGGCGCTTTATCCGCAGCAGCGACATCTGTCGCCGAAGGTGCGCAAGTTGGTGGATTACTTGAAGGAAGGGTTGGCTGAGCGGCCGGAGTATCGGGGGTAACGCTGGTTTTATATTGCCTGATCGATTGCTATCGCGAGCAGGCTCGCTCCCACAGTGGATCTTCAGCGGATACAAACTTTGCGTACAGACAACATCCCTTGTGGGAGCGAGCCTGCTCGCGATGGCGATCCTGAAGACGCCTCCATTGCTCGCTTAACGCCGATTCGCCCACCGCTGGCGCAACCACTCAAGGTCTTCCGGCCGGGTGACCTTGATGTTATCCGCCCGCCCTTCAATCAGCCGAGGCGCTTGCCCCGCCCACTCCATGGCGGACGCTTCATCGGTTATCACGGCATCGGCCACCAGGCTGTCGGCCAGGGCCCGGTGCAAGGCGCCAAGACGGAACATCTGCGGTGTATAGGCTTGCCAGATCACGCTGCGATCGACGGTCTCCAACACACGGCCATGCTTGTCGGCGCGCTTGAGGGTGTCGCGAGCCGGGACGGCCAGCAGGCCACCGACCGGGTCGTTCGCCAGCTCATGGAGCAACGTATCCAGGTCGACCCGGGCGAGATTGGGACGCGCAGCGTCGTGAACCAGCACCCAATCGAAATCGTCGGCGCCCTGTTCGTGTAAGTGCAGCAATGCATTGAGGACCGAATCCGAACGCTGCTCGCCGCCGTCCACCCGCTGGATCCGGGGATCGCTGGCGCAGGCCAGGGTCGGCCAATAGGGATCGTCGTGAGCAATGCTGACCACCACGCCCTTGACGGTCGGGTGATCGAGGAAACAGCCGAGGCTGTGTTCAAGAATTGTGCGTGCGCCCAGTTGAAGGTATTGCTTGGGTCGGTCCGCGGCCATGCGAGCACCAACGCCCGCGGCAGGAATCACGGCCCAGAAGGCCGGTGGACGAATGCTCATTGGGCCAACTGGTAGAGGGTTTCGCCCTCCTTGACCATGCCCAATTCATGGCGAGCCCGCTCTTCGACGGTCTCCATGCCTTTCTTCAGTTCCATCACTTCGGCGTCCATCACCCGATTGCGCTCCAGCAATGCCTCGTTTTCGGCGTGCTGGTCGGCAATCTGCTGATTCAGCTCGGCCACTTGCGCCAGGCTGCCATTACCCACCCACAGGCGGTACTGCAGGCCGGCCAGCAACAGGAGCAAGACGAGAAACAACCAATTGGGACTGCGCATCGAATATCAGGTATCCAGTGAAAAAAGACCGCCATGCCAAACTTTGAAGCGTCTGATAGCACGAAGCCTGGAAGATCCAGGCTTGTGCTTGATAAGGCATCAGATTAGAGGCAAAACCACCGCGTTGGTAATTGTTGCGACGCAATCCGCTGTCTTTTTACCATTTACCGCTTAACCGCGAAACTCGGCGCGACCGTTGTACTTGGCCTTGCCGTTCAACTGCTCTTCGATGCGCAGCAGTTGGTTGTACTTGGAAACGCGGTCGGAGCGGCACAGCGAACCGGTCTTGATCTGGCCCGCCGCGGTGCCCACGGCCAGGTCGGCAATGGTCGAGTCTTCGGTCTCACCGGAGCGGTGGGAGATCACGGCGGTGTAGCCGGCAGCCTTGGCCATCTGGATGGCTTCCAGGGTTTCGGTCAGGGTGCCGATCTGGTTGAACTTGATCAGGATAGAGTTGGCGATCTTCTTGTCGATGCCTTCTTTCAGGATCTTGGTGTTGGTCACGAACAGGTCGTCGCCCACCAGCTGGGTTTTCTCGCCGATCTTGTCGGTGAGGATTTTCCAGCCAGCCCAGTCGGACTCGTCCAGGCCGTCTTCGATGGAAATGATCGGATAGCGCTCGGTCAGGCCCTTGAGGTAGTCGGCGAACCCTTCGGCGGTGAACACCTGGCCTTCGCCGGACAGGTTGTACTTGCCGTCTTCGAAGAACTCACTGGCCGCGCAGTCCAGGGCCAGGGTCACGTCGGTGCCCAGCTTGTAGCCAGCGTTGGCCACGGCTTCGGAGATCACTTTCAGGGCGTCTTCGTTGGACGCCAGGTTCGGTGCGAAACCGCCTTCGTCACCCACGGCGGTGCTCAGGCCACGGGCCTTCAGCACAGCCTTGAGGTGATGGAAAATCTCGGTGCCCATGCGCAGGCCTTCGGAGAAGGACTTGGCGCCAACCGGCTGCACCATGAATTCCTGGATGTCGACGTTGTTATCGGCATGTTCGCCGCCGTTGATGATGTTCATCATTGGCACCGGCATCGAGTACACGCCTGGCGTACCGTTGAGGTTGGCAATGTGGGCGTACAAAGGCAGGTCCTGGTCCTGAGCGGCGGCTTTGGCGGCGGCCAGGGACACTGCGAGGATCGCGTTGGCGCCCAGAGTGGCTTTGTTTTCGGTGCCGTCGAGCTTGATCATGGCCTGGTCGAGGGCCTTCTGGTCGGCAGGGTCCTTGCCCAGCAACAGTTCGCGGATCGGACCGTTGATGTTGGCGACGGCTTTCAGCACGCCCTTGCCCAGGTAACGGCTCTTGTCGCCATCACGCAGCTCCAGCGCTTCGCGCGAGCCAGTGGAAGCACCGGACGGCGCGCAGGCGCTGCCGATGATGCCGTTGTCGAGAAGCACGTCCGCTTCGACAGTGGGGTTGCCACGGGAGTCGAGAACTTCACGACCTTTGATGTCGACGATTTTTGCCATTGTTGTAAACACTCCAAAGTTGACGAAAACGACGCAGCGAGAAGAAAACTTTTACGGTCGGCGGGTGTAGAGCAGCGGGCAGGCTCGCCGACGACAACGCCCGGCCCGCAGGCCAGAGCGTTGATCGAGCGGTACTTTACCGGAGAAAACCGCGTTACGCGGTTTCTATCGTCGGAAAACCCTTGACCAGCTCATCCAGCGACTTGAGCTGAGACAGGAAAGGTTCCAGCTTGTTCAAGCGCAAGGCACAAGGGCCGTCGCACTTGGCATTGTCGGGATCAGGGTGGGCTTCAAGGAACAGGCCAGCCAGAGACTGGCTCATGCCGGCCTTGGCCAGGTCGGTCACCTGGGCGCGACGACCGCCGGCGGAATCGGAGCGACCGCCGGGCATTTGCAGCGCGTGGGTCACGTCGAAGAACACCGGGTACTCGAACTGCTTCATGATGCCGAAGCCGAGCATGTCCACGACAAGGTTGTTGTAGCCGAAGCTCGAACCACGCTCGCAGAGGATCAATTGGTCATTCCCGGCCTCTTCGCATTTGCTCAGGATGTGTTTCATTTCCTGGGGCGCGAGAAACTGGGCTTTCTTGATATTGATCACCGCGCCGGTCTTGGCCATCGCGACTACCAGGTCGGTCTGGCGCGACAGAAAGGCCGGCAACTGGATGATGTCGCAGACTTCGGCGACGACCGCGGCCTGGGCCGGCTCGTGGACGTCGGTGATGATCGGCACGCCGAACGCTTGCTTGATGTCCTGGAAGATCCGCATGCCTTCTTCCAGGCCGGGGCCTCGGTAGGAGGTGACCGACGAACGGTTGGCCTTGTCGAAGCTGGCCTTGAAGACGTAAGGGATACCCAGCTTCTGGGTCACCTTCACGTATTCTTCGCAGACCTGCATCGCCATGTCGCGGCTTTCCAGCACGTTCATGCCACCAAACAGCACCATGGGCTTGTCGTTGGCAATCTCGATGTCGCCGACGCGGATGATCTTCTGGGCCATCGTCTTATGCCTTTTTCTGGTGTTGAGCCAAAGCGGCTTTCACGAAACCGCTGAACAGCGGGTGACCGTCGCGCGGTGTCGAAGTGAACTCCGGGTGGAACTGGCAGGCCACGAACCATGGATGGTCGGCAGCTTCGACCACTTCGACCAGCGCGCCGTCACCGGAACGACCGGAGATCTTCAGGCCGGCTTCGATCAGTTGAGGCAGCAGGTTGTTATTCACTTCGTAGCGGTGGCGATGGCGCTCGACAATCACATCCTTGGCGTAGCAGTCGTGCACCTTGGAGCCGGCTTCGAGCAGGCATTCCTGTGCGCCGAGGCGCATGGTGCCGCCCAGGTCGGAGCTTTCGGTACGCACTTCGACGGCACCGGTGGCGTCTTCCCACTCGGTGATCAGGCCCACGACCGGGTGGCCACTGGCACGATCGAATTCGGTGGAGTTGGCGTCTTTCCAGCCCATCACGTTACGTGCAAACTCGATGACCGCCACTTGCATCCCGAGGCAGATGCCCAGGTACGGCACCTTGTTTTCACGAGCGTATTGCACCGCGGTGATCTTGCCTTCCACGCCGCGCAGGCCAAAGCCGCCCGGCACGAGGATCGCATCGGCGCCTTCGAGCAGGCCGGTGCCCTGATTCTCGATGTCTTCGGAGTCGATGTAGCGCAGGTTGACCTTGGTGCGGTTGCTGATGCCGGCATGACTCATCGCCTCGATCAGCGACTTGTAGGCGTCCAGCAGCTCCATGTACTTGCCGACCATGGCGATGGTGACTTCGTGTTCCGGGTTGAGCTTGGCATCGACCACGGCCTCCCACTCAGACAGGTCCGCGCTGGCGCATTGCAGGCCGAAGCGCTCGACGACGAAATCATCGAGGCCCTGGGAGTGCAGGATGCCCGGGATCTTGTAGATGGTGTCGGCGTCTTCCAGGCCGATGACCGCGCGTTCTTCCACGTTGGTGAACTGGGCGATCTTGCGACGCGAGGACATATCGATCGGGTGATCGGAGCGGCATACCAGCACGTCCGGCTGCAAGCCGATGGAACGCAGTTCCTTGACCGAGTGCTGGGTTGGCTTGGTCTTGGTTTCGCCGGCCGTGGCGATGTACGGCACCAGCGTCAGGTGCATCAGCATCGCGCGCTTGGCACCGATTTCGAAACGCAACTGGCGGATGGCTTCGAGGAACGGCTGGGACTCGATGTCGCCCACGGTACCGCCGATCTCTACCATCGCCACGTCCGCGTCGCCGGCGCCCTTGATGATGCGGCGCTTGATTTCGTCGGTGATGTGCGGGATGACCTGGATGGTCGCGCCCAGGTAGTCACCACGGCGTTCCTTGCGCAGCACGTGCTCGTAGACACGGCCGGTGGTGAAGTTGTTGTTCTGGGTCATGGTCGTGCGGATGAACCGCTCGTAGTGGCCCAGGTCCAGGTCGGTCTCGGCGCCGTCATGGGTAACGAACACTTCACCGTGCTGGAACGGGCTCATGGTGCCCGGGTCGACGTTGATGTACGGGTCCAGCTTGAGCATGGTGACCTTAAGTCCCCGCGCCTCCAGGATGGCCGCCAATGAAGCCGAGGCAATGCCTTTCCCCAATGAAGAAACAACACCGCCCGTGACGAATATGTAGCGCGTCATGAAAAACCCTAGAAGTCTGCGTTAAAGCGGTCCGAGCCGCCGGGGAAAGCGAAGGAAGGCCGAAGCCCCCGATCACCTGCATTAATCACAGTGCACCTTTCAAAAAAACCGCCGCGTCGGGACAGACCGGAGGTGAAATCACCGGTACGTTGCTCGCTACACATTTTTTGGAATCGCCCAGCAAAGACTGCTTGGTAATCGGCAACTCCTGCAATTCAGGCGAATCCACAGAAGTTGTATCAAGAAGGGAGCGTAGTCTACCGGAAAGCCCCTTTCAGCTCAAACCCAGATCTTCCTTTCATGGCTGCCAAATGAGTTGCCAACGGTCACTGGCGTCCCGATCGAACCCCTTCAGATTGGCCAACCCCAGCAATTGCTCGCCCCGGTACAGGAGCGGCAAACGGCCACGGACGAACGCCGGCACGCTGTTTTCGTTGAGCAAACGCTTGAGGTCCCGGTGTCCACGACCCGGCAATTCCATGACTTCGCCGCCCCGGCGATAGCGAACGCAAAGCGGTCCCGGGGGGGCTTCGCCGCGCAAGCTCACCCGGCCATTGCCCGGCAAGGCCAAAGGCTGATCCACGCAAGGCCATTCAACGGGGCCTGAGACTGGCTGCAGCCAGTGGTCGGATAACCACCAGATGCGTCCGCCGGTCCGGTGTATTTCCCCATCGGCCAGTCGCCAGACAGGATGGCCATCGTCCCTGGCATCACGCAACGAGTCCCAGCCAACCCAATGGTCACTGTCGGGAAGCCGCGTGACGGGCGCCAGCCAATGACTCAACGCATTGCGTTGCCGGGCGGGGGACAGGGCCCGAAAAGATGTCATTTCAAGGGACCGCAGCCCGAGCCAATCGAAGGCATTCGGCGTGAGGGCGCACGCCAGGTCGATCTGCGCCAGCTCGTCCAGCAAGCCTTGCGCCTCGCTCAGGTGCGCGGCGCTGCGGGCCAGGGTCAGCGACGCCTGGGGCCACTGCTCGGCCAAGACTGGAAAGACCCGCTGCCGCAGGAAATTGCGGGCGTAACGATGATCGTCATTGGAGGGATCTTCAACCCAGCTCAAGCCATGCCGGCTGGCATAGGCCTCCAGTTCCGCCCGGGAGACATCGAGCAATGGCCGCAGCAAATGCCCCTGCCCCAAGGGCCGCTGCTTCGGCATCGCCGACAAGCCTCGCGCCCCGGCCCCGCGCAGCAAACGAAACAACAGGGTTTCGGCCTGGTCGTCCCGGTGTTGCGCCGTGAGCAGCACTTCGTTGTTCTGCGTCGCCGCGATGAAAGCCGTGTAACGCGCATCCCGGGCAGCGCGCTCGACACTGGCGCCGGGCCGGACCTCAACGCTGATCACTTGCAGCGGTACCCCAAGGGTCTCGCAGACCCGGCGACAATGTTCCGGCCACGCCTCGGCGACGGCCTGGAGGCCATGGTGGACATGGATGACGCTGAGGGGCGGCAGGACCTGGCTTTTTGCCAGGGAAACGAGCAGGTGCAGCAGGACGGTGGAGTCGAGGCCACCGGAGAAGGCGATGCGCCAGGTGGACGCGTTGCGCCAGTCAGATAACTGAGCGAGAAGCCGGGTGGGCAGATCCGTGTTTGAGTTCATAGGAGTCAGCCTAGGGCATAAACAACTGTGGGAGCGAGCTTGAACTGGTCAAGTAATCTTGGACACCGATTAAGGTTCACGCCGCCAACCTTTCCTTCGCGACCGGCGACCGGTAGTCGTTGTAGCTGTGAGGCCTGCTGATGTTGTAGCGCGAGACATAGCGCTGCACGTCTGCCCGGGCCTCATGTTCCAGTTTGTAGCCCGTTTCAGGAACCCACTCTGATTTCAAACTACCAAAGAAACGCTCCATGGGGGCGTTGTCCCAGCACTCGCCTTTACGGCTCATACTTTGCCTAAACCCGTGTTTCACAAGCTCGTTTCGGAATTTATGACTGGTGTACTGACAACCTTGGTCTGAATGAAACAACACATCCTGGGGGTGGCCGCGTAGCTCAACCGCCATGCGTAGCGCTTCGCAGGTCAGGTTGGCATCAGAAATCATCGAGAACGACCAACCCACGATCCTCCGAGCGTACAGATCCAGAACGGCGGCGAAGTACATCCACCGCTTGCCGACCTTGATGTAAGTCACGTCGCCACACCACACCTGGTTAACCGCCGTTACATCAAATTTTCGCTTGAGCACGTGCGGCGCCACCAATGCCTCAACGCCCGGCGACTTGTACTTATGGCGCCTGCGCTGACGACTAGCGATGCCAGCTTCGCGCATCAAACTGCGAGCCATATAACGTCCGATACGATGCCCTTTGGCTTTTAGCTCCTTGGACAAAGTACGTGCGCCGGCCGACTCTCTGGACGCCCTGTGGTGCCTGACCAGCGCGGCTTTGAGCTTGTCCCGTTCAGGATTTGCTCTGCCTTGGCGCTGGCGCCAGGCGTAGAAACTACTGCGGTTGATCCCAAACGCCCGGCAACACCTTTTAACGCCGTATTGCTCGTCCAGCTCATCGATCAGCGTGAATGATCTTTGGCGTCCAAAAGCAGGAGAGCACTGGCCTTTTTTAGGATTTCAATGTCCAGGTCTTTCTCCCTGAGTAGGGCTTTGAGCCTCTGGATTTCTCGCTGATCAGCGGTAATCGCCTTGGCCCCTACCGGGGTCGAACCCAGGCGTTCTTTTTGCACTTGATCGACCCAGCGGCGCAGAGCAGTGGGGCCGATATCTAGGCTGGCACAGACCTCGGTAACCGGCTGGCCTTCATCCAGCACCATGCTGGCAGCCTTGAGCTTGAACTCACTCGAATAAGATTTACGCATATCCAAACACCTCAGATTTGGGCGCTATCATAGCGCCCGATTGAAGTGTCCAAAATCATTAGGCCAGTTCAGCTTGCTTGCGATGGCGGTGTCTCAGTCAACTCAGGAGTTGAATGTTAAATCGCTATCGCGAGCAGGCTCGCTCCCACAAGGTATTGCAATCAGATCAGAGACCGTAGCTCATCAAGCGCTCATAGCGACGGGCCAGCAGCGCGTCGTTGTCAAAGGTTTTGAGCATCGACAACTGCGAGCTCAGTTCAGCGCGAATCAGCGCCGCTGCTGCGGCCGGATCGCGATGGGCGCCGCCCACTGGCTCGTTGATCACTTTATCAACGATGCCCAGGCCCTTGAGGCGCTCGGCGGTGATGCCCATGGCTTCGGCGGCATCCGGTGCCTTCTCGGCGGTTTTCCAGAGGATCGAAGCGCAACCTTCCGGCGAAATCACCGCGTAGGTGGAATATTGCAGCATGTTCAATTGGTCGCAGACACCGATGGCCAACGCACCGCCAGAACCGCCTTCGCCGATCACGGTGGCGATGATCGGGGTCTTCAGGCGCGCCATCACGCGCAGGTTCCAGGCGATTGCTTCGCTCTGGTTGCGCTCCTCAGCGTCGATGCCCGGATAGGCGCCCGGGGTGTCGATGAAGGTCAGGATCGGCATCTTGAAGCGCTCGGCCATTTCCATCAGGCGGCAAGCCTTGCGGTAGCCTTCCGGACGCGGCATGCCGAAGTTGCGACGCACCTTCTCGCGCACTTCGCGGCCCTTCTGGTGACCGATCACCATCACTGGCTGGTCGTCCAGGCGGGCGACACCACCGACAATCGCGGCGTCGTCGGAGAAATGACGGTCGCCGTGAAGCTCATCGAACTCGGTGAAGATGTGTTCAATGTAGTCCAGGGTGTAGGGACGACGCGGATGACGCGCAAGACGCGCGATCTGCCAACTGGTCAGCTTGCCGAAGATGTCTTCGGTCAGCGTGCGGCTCTTGTCCTGCAGCCGAGAGATTTCATCGCCGATATTCAGCGAATTGTCGTTACCGACCAAGCGCAACTCTTCGATCTTGGCTTGCAGGTCGGCGATCGGCTGTTCGAAATCTAGAAAATTCGGGTTCATAGGCGTCCGTCTTGGGTCGACGTCCAAGAGAGCTTGGGCCGGCCGGTTGTCTATTCGCGCCCTACCTTAAGGGAGAGGCGCGTTCAGGTCGAGATTAAAAATTCGAGTCGAGGTCAGGGGCGCTCCGGGTGCGGGAGTGGCCCCTGGCCGTCAACGGTATTGGAGGAAGACGTTGTCTTTGCCGAACTGGTCACGCAAGGCTTGAATCAACGCATCCGCCGGGTCGATCCGCCACCCCTCGCCAAACTGCAGCACGGCCTTGGCGTCGGGGCGCACGTACTCCATGGTAATCGGGCAAGCACCGCGATGACGCTTGAACAATTCACCCAACCAGCGTAGCTGATCGCCCTTCAGATCCTGGGTCTGCAACTTCAGGCGCAGGCTCTCGGCCAGGTTGGTGCGGGCATCCTCCATGCTCATTACGCGTTTGACCCGCAACCGCAGGCCGCCGGAAAAGTCATCATTGCTGACCTCCCCTTCCACCACGACCATCGCATCCGTCTGCAGCAACGACTGCGCCGAATGGAACGCGTCGGCAAACAATGACGCTTCGATACGCCCAGAGCGGTCGTCGAGGGTGATGAAGCCCATCTTGTCGCCCTTTTTGTTTTTCATTACCCGCAGGGCGATGATCATGCCGGCGACCGTTTGCGTGTCGCGTGCCGGCTTCAGGTCGATGATGCGCTGACGGGCGAAGCGGCGGATCTCGCCTTCGTATTCATCGATCGGGTGACCGGTGAGGTACAGACCCAAGGTGTCTTTCTCGCCCTTGAGGCGCTCCTTGAGGGTCAGCTCCTTGGCCTTGCGATGATTGGCATACACATCGGCGTCTTCCTCGACGAACAACCCGCCAAACAGGTCGGCGTGGCCGCTGTCGTGGGTGCGGGCCGTCTGTTCGGCGGCCTTGATCGCTTCTTCCATCGCCGCCAGCAACACCGCGCGGTTGCGGTCGATGTTGGCCTGGTAGGCCTTGGGCTCGTCATGGAAGTACGGGCCCAAACGGTCCAGGGCGCCACTGCGGATCAGCCCGTCGAGGGTACGCTTGTTGATACGTTTGAGGTCGACCCGGGCGCAGAAATCGAACAGGTCCTTGAAGGGCCCGTCCTGGCGCGCTTCGGTGATCGCCTCCACCGGGCCTTCGCCCACGCCCTTGATCGCGCCGAGGCCGTAAATGATGCGGCCTTCGTCGTTCACCGTGAACTTGAACTCCGAAGCGTTCACGTCCGGCGCGTCGAGGCGCAGCTTCATGGTCCGCACTTCTTCGATCAAGGTCACGACCTTGTCGGTGTTGTGCATATCCGCCGAGAGCACCGCCGCCATGAACGGCGCCGGGTAGTGTGCTTTCAACCATGCCGTCTGGTACGACACCAGGCCATAGGCGGCGGAGTGGGATTTGTTGAAGCCATAGCCGGCGAATTTTTCCACCAGGTCGAAGATGTTGCCCGCCAGGTCCGCATCGATGCCGTTGTTTGCACAACCTTCGATGAAACCGCCGCGTTGTTTGGCCATCTCCTCGGGCTTTTTCTTACCCATTGCTCGACGCAGCATATCCGCGCCGCCGAGGGTGTAGCCGGCCATCACCTGGGCAATCTGCATCACCTGTTCCTGATACAGGATGATGCCGTAGGTCGGTGCCAGTACTGGCTTGAGGCCCTCGTACTGGTAGTCGGGGTGCGGATAGGCCAGCTCGGCGCGCCCGTGCTTACGGTTGATGAAGTCGTCCACCATGCCCGATTGCAGCGGGCCCGGACGGAACAGGGCCACCAGTGCGATCAAGTCTTCCAGGCAGTCGGGCTTGAGCTTCTTGATCAGCTCCTTCATGCCTCGGGATTCAAGCTGGAACACCGCCGTGGTTTCAGCTTTCTGCAACAGGCTGTAGGTCGGCTTGTCGTCAAGCGGAATGAAGGCAATGTCCAGCGGCTCTTCGCCGACCTTGGCCCGGTCGCGGTTGATGGTCTTGAGCGCCCAGTCGATGATGGTCAGGGTTCGCAGGCCGAGGAAGTCGAACTTCACCAGGCCCGCCGCCTCGACGTCATCCTTGTCGAACTGGGTGACCAGGCCGTCGCCCTCTTCATCGCAATAGATCGGCGAGAAGTCGGTCAGCTTGGTCGGCGCGATCACCACGCCACCGGCGTGCTTGCCGACGTTACGCACCACGCCTTCGAGCTTGCGGGCCATCTCCCAGATTTCCGCGGCCTCTTCGTCGACCTTGATGAAGTCCCGCAGGATTTCTTCCTGCTCGTAGGCTTTTTCCAGGGTCATGCCGACTTCGAAGGGGATCATCTTCGACAGGCGATCCGCCAGGCCGTAGGACTTGCCCTGCACCCGCGCCACGTCGCGCACCACAGCCTTGGCGGCCATGGAACCGAAAGTGATGATCTGGCTCACTGCGTTGCGGCCGTACTTCTCGGCCACGTAGTCGATCACCCGGTCGCGACCGTCCATGCAGAAGTCGACGTCGAAGTCGGGCATGGAAACCCGTTCCGGGTTGAGGAAACGTTCGAACAGCAGGTCATATTCCAGCGGGTCGAGGTCGGTGATCTTCTGCACGTAGGCCACCAGCGACCCGGCGCCCGACCCCCGGCCAGGGCCTACCGGCACGCCGTTGCTCTTGGCCCACTGGATGAAGTCCATCACAATCAGGAAGTAACCGGGGAACCCCATCTGGATGATGATATCCAGTTCGAAATTCAACCGATCGACATAGACCTGGCGCTTGGCTTCGTAATCTTCGGTGGTGTCCTTGGGCAACAGGACGCTCAGCCGTTCTTCGAGGCCGTCGAACGAGACCTTGCGGAAATATTCATCGATGGTCATGCCATCGGGAATCGGGAAGTTGGGCAAAAAGTGCTTGCCCAGCTTCACTTCGATGTTGCAGCGCTTGGCGATCTCGACGGTGTTTTCCAGCGCTTCGGGCAGGTCGCTGAACAACTCGGCCATTTCCTCGGCGCTCTTGAGGTACTGCTGGTCGCTGTAGTTCTTCGGCCGACGCGGGTCGTCGAGGGCGCGGCCCTCGCCGATGCAGACGCGGGTCTCGTGGGCCTCGAAATCTTCTTGCTTGATAAACCGCACGTCGTTGGTCGCCACCAGCGGCGCACCGAGCTTGTCGGCCAGGGCCACGGCGGCGTGCAGGTGCTCTTCGTCATTGGGACGGCTGGTTCGCTGCACCTCGATGTAGAAGCGATCCGGGAACACCGCCATCCAGTCGCGAGCGAGCTGCTCGGCTTCTTCGGTATTGCCGCTGAGCAGGGCCAGGCCGATCTCGCCCTCCTTGGCCGCCGACAACATGATCAACCCTTCGCTGGCCTCGGCCACCCATTCGCGCTCGATGATGATCGAGCCGTTGCGCTGGCCGTCGATAAAGCCGCGGGAAATCAGCTCGGTGAGGTTGCGGTAGCCCACGGCATTCATCACCAGCAGGCTGATACGGCTCAGCGGCGCATCCGGGTCCTTGCTCGCCAGCCACAGGTCGGCGCCGCAGATCGGCTTGATCCCGGCGCCCATGGCGTTCTTGTAGAACTTGACCAGCGAGCACATGTTGTTCTGGTCGGTAACCGCCACGGCAGGCATGTTCATGCCCACCAGGGTCTTGACCAGGGGCTTGATCCGCACCAGACCGTCGACCAGGGAATATTCAGTGTGCAGGCGTAGATGAACGAATGAAGCCGGCATAGTGATCCTGCGTTAAGTCATGAAAACAACAAGGCCCGGATTGTACCGGGCCTTGGGTAAAACATCAGCCATGTGTATCCCGTCAGGCAAATGCGCACACTACTTTTGTGGCGAGGGGATTTATCCCCGCTGGGCTGCGAAGCGGCCCCAAAAGCCCATCAGGCAACGGGTTGTCAGCTAAAGGACCGCTTCGCGCTCCAGCGGGGATAAATCCCCTCGCCACAAATCCACATTCGCCTTTATGTAATGGGAGCCTGATTACTCACGATCAGCCCAACACGCGCTTCATAAGCCAGCCGAACCGGCGCAAACGAACGCCTGTGGATCGGCGTCGGCCCAAGGCGTGCCAGGGCTTCCAGATGCACCGGGGTCGGATAACCCTTGTGGCTGCCAATCCCGTAGCCGGGGTAGATCAATTCGAACGCGGCCATTTCCCGGTCGCGGCTGACCTTGGCCAGGATCGAGGCGGCTGCGATGGCCGGAACCTTGCCGTCGCCCTGGATGACCGCCTCGGCGCGCATCGACAGTTTCGGACAGCGATTGCCGTCGATCATCGCCAGCTTCGGCGTGACATGCAGCCCGTGCACCGCACGCTGCATCGCGAGCATGGTGGCGTGCAGGATATTGAGTTCATCGATCTCTTCGACTTCGGCCCGGGCGATGCACCAACTCAAGGCTTTTTCACAGATTTCGTCATAAAGCTTTTCGCGACGGGCCTCGGTGAGTTTCTTCGAGTCATCGAGACCCAGAATCGGCCGTGTCGGATCGAGAATCACCGCCGCCGTGACCACCGCGCCGCACAACGGGCCGCGTCCTACTTCATCGACACCGGCGACAAGCTGTTCCACCTCGGCGACCAGGTTGAAATCTAGGCCCATCTGCAGCTTTACGTTGCTCATTGTTTCTTGCCGATCAGGGTCAATACAGCCTCCGCAGCCTGGTTGGACGCATCGCGTCGCAAGGTGCGGTGGATTTCGTCAAAGCCCCGGGTCTGTTCCTCGCCGCCGTCGATCAGGGGCAACAGCGTATTGGCCAGCGACTCGGCGGTTGCGTCGTCCTGAAGCAGCTCGGGTACCAGCAAGCGCTGGGCCAGAAGATTCGGCAAGGAAACGTAAGGGCTCTTGACCATGCGCTTGAGAATCCAGAACGTCAGCGGCGCCAAACGATACGCGACCACCATTGGGCGTTTGTATAACAACGCCTCAAGGGTAGCAGTGCCAGAGGCAATCAACACGGCATCGCAGGCGGCCAGCGCTTGGTGGGACTGACCGTCGAGCAGCATCACCGGCAAATCGCGCCCGGCCAGCAAGGCTTCAAGCTGGCCGCGCCGCTGCGGGCTGGCACAAGGAAGGACAAACCTGACATCGGGACGCATCGTCCGCATCCGTTCGGCGGCGTCGAAGAACAACCCGCCCAGGCGACTGACCTCGCCGCCCCGGCTGCCAGGCATCAACGCCACCAGCGGCCCTTCCGGCAGGCCCAATGCCTGGCGAGCCGCCGCGCGGTCTGCCTCCAGGGGAATGGTATCGGCCAGGGTGTGCCCGACGAACCGCACCGGCACGCCTTTTTCTTCGTAGAAGCGGGCTTCGAATGGCAGCAGCGTGAGCATCAGGTCGCAGCCTTCGCGAATCTTCAGCACCCGCTTCTGCCGCCAGGCCCAGACGGACGGGCTGACGTAATGCACGGTCTTGATGCCAGCCTGGCGCAACTTGAGCTCGATATTGAGGGTGAAGTCCGGCGCGTCGATGCCGATGAAGACGTCCGGTTTCTCCTCGATCAGCGTCTGGATCAGTTTCTTGCGACGGGCCAGTAACTCGCGCAAGCGCCCGAGCACCTCCACCAGGCCCATGACCGACAGCCGCTCCATGGGAAAGTAGGACTCCAGGCCTTCGGCCTGCATCAACGGGCCGCCGACACCGATGAATTCGACCGCGGGATGCTGCGCCTTGAGCGCGCGCATCAAGCCGGCACCCAGGATGTCACCGGAAGCCTCTCCCGCCACCAGCGCAATACGCAGATTGGCCATGGTCAGCGGGTGATGCCGCGGGTCGAAGACTGGATGGAGTCGCGGAATGTCGCGACCTCCGGGAACTGCACTGACGCTTCGGCCAGTTCGGCGAGCGCCTGGTCGACCGTCAGGCCCTGGCGGTAGACGACCTTGTAGGCGCGGCGCAAGGCCGTGATCGCCTCTTCGCTGAAACCACGACGACGCATGCCTTCGAAGTTCATGCTGCGGGCTTCGGCCGGGTTACCGAACACCGTGACATAGGCCGGGACATCCTTGCCGATGGCGGTGCCCATGCCGGAGAAACTGTGGGCACCGATATGGCAATACTGGTGAACCAGGGTGAAACCGGACAGGATCGCCCAGTCATCCACATGCACATGGCCGGCCAACGCGGTGTTGTTGACCAGGATGCAATGGTTGCCAATGATGCTGTCGTGACCGATATGGGCATAGGCCATGATCAGGTTGTGATCGCCCAGCGTCGTTTCGGAACGGTCCTGGACGGTGCCACGGTGGATCGTCACGCCTTCGCGAATCACATTGTGATCGCCGATCACCAGGCGGGTTTCTTCACCTTTGTACTTGAGATCGGGCGTGTCCTCGCCTACCGATGAAAACTGGTAGATGCGATTGTGCCGGCCGATCCGGGTCGGGCCCTTGAGAATTACGTGGGGACCGATCACCGTGCCCTCGCCGATTTCCACACCTGCGCCGATGATTGACCAAGGGCCAACCTCGACATCGGCGGCCAGCACGGCCGACGGATCGATGATTGCGCGAGGGTCAATCAAACTCATAGCTTGCGTTCCGCGCAGATGATTTCAGCGGAGCAGACCGGCTTGCCGTCGACCGAAGCCTGGCATTCGAATTTCCAGATCTGGCGCTTGCAACTGATGAACTTGGCCTCGAGGATCAATTGATCGCCCGGGGTCACCGGCTGGCGGAAACGCAGCTTGTCGGAGCCGACGAAGTAATACAGCGTGCCATCGGCAGGCTTCACGTCGAGCATTTTGAAACCAAGGATCCCGGCAGCCTGAGCCATCGCTTCGATGATCAACACGCCCGGCATGATTGGATGCGCTGGGAAGTGGCCATTGAAGAACGGTTCGTTGATGCTGACATTCTTGTAGGCGCGAATGCGCTTGCCTTCAACATCCAGGTCCACGACCCGATCCACCAGCAGGAACGGGTAACGGTGAGGCAGGTATTCGCGAATCTCGTTGATGTCCATCATTTCGGGGGGAAGCCTATGTAAAGATTGGGAGCGCACGATTGACGCGCACCCCGCTAGCAAATCAAGGAGGCCAGGGCCTAGCGGCTGTGCACACTTGATATGGAAATGGTATCAGCCATCTGATGAAGCATTACCGCCAGGGGTCACGTCCCCTACACGCTTTTCCACCTGCTTGAGGCGCCGCGCGATGTCGTCGAGCTGGCGGATACGCGCCGCGCTCTTTCGCCACTCGGCAGCCGGTTGCATGGCTGTGCCGGAAGAATAGGCACCCGGCTCGGTAATCGAGTGGGTCACCATGGTCATCCCGGTCAGGAATACGTTGTCACAAATATCGATATGGCCCACCAGGCCCACGCCGCCGGCGAGCATGCAGTGCTTGCCGATTTTGGTGCTGCCGGAAATGCCGACACAAGCCGCCATGGCGGTGTGATCACCGACCTGGACGTTGTGGGCGATCTGGATCTGGTTATCGAGCTTGACGCCATTGCCGATGACCGTATCGGCCAGCGCGCCACGGTCGATGGCCGTATTGACGCCTATCTCCACGTCGTCGCCAACGCTCACGCCACCAATCTGGGCGATCTTTTGCCAGACGCCCTTCTCATTGGCGAAACCGAACCCTTCACCGCCCAGCACCGCGCCGGACTGGATCACCACCCGTTTGCCGATGCGTACATCGTGGTAGAGGGTGACCCGCGGAGCCAGCCAACCGCCCTCGCCGATCTCGCTACGCGCACCGATGAAGCAATGGGCGCCCAGCGTCACGCCGGCGCCAATCCGGGCCGCGCTTTCGATGACGACGAAGGGACCGATACTGGCCGAGGGATCGACGACGGCATCCGACGCGATCACCGCGCTGGGATGAATGCCTGCCGCCGACATGGGCTTGGGATCGAACAGATGGGAAATTCGCGCGTACGCCAGGTACGGATCGGCCACGATCAGCGCATCGCCGACAAACCCTTCGGCATCGCCAGCCTTGAGCAATAACGCGGCAGCCCGGCTGTCAGCCAGGTATTTGCGGTACTGGGGATTTGCCAGGAAGCTCAACTGAGCTGGGCCAGCCTCTTGCAAAGTGGCTAGCCCAGTGATGACCTTCTCCGGGTCGCCACGCAGGGTGGCGCCGAGGAACTCAGCCAATTGGCCGAGCTTGATAGTCGCTGTCATGGATTACTTCAGCTGGTTCATGCGCTCGATGACCTGGCGCGTGATGTCGTATTGAGGTTTGACATCGATCACTGCGCCCCGCTCGAACACCAGGTCGAAACCACCTTTCTTGATGACTTCTTCCACGGCGCTGTCGAGTTTCGGCTTGAGCTGCTTGAGCATTTCACGGTCGGCCACGGCTTTCGCTTCGTTCAGTTCCTTGGACTGGAACTGGAAGTCACGAGCCTTCTGCTTGAATTCAAGCTCCAGGCGTTCGCGCTCGCCCTGGGCCATCTTGTCGCCACCGGCCACCAGACGGTCCTGAATGCCTTTGGCACTGCTTTCCAGGCCTTTGAGCTTGGTCAGTTGCGGGCCAAATTTCTTCTCGGCGTCTACGGCGTATTTCTTCGCCGCGTCGGACTCCAGCAAGGCCATCTGATAGTTCAGCACGGCGATTTTCATGTCGGCAAAAGCCGGGCCTGCGACCAGCACGGTCGCCAGAAGAACCAATTGAGTCAACTTACGCACGATGTACTCCTACAAAATCCGTTGTCGTTATCTTGGGTCAGACGCTTAGAACGTCTGGCCGAGGGAGAATTGGAACACTTGGGTTTCAGCGTCGTCCGGTTTCTTGATCGGCATCGCCAACGCGAAGCTCAACGGGCCCAGCGCGGTTACCCAGGTCACGCCCACACCGACGGAGCTGGCCAGGTTGCTGAGGCTGATGTCGTTGCACTTGGTATTGGAACTCGTACCGTTAGCGTTGGTGGTGTCATCACAACTGGAGTCGAATACGTTACCCACGTCCCAGAATACCGAGGTACGCAGGGAGCGCTGATCCTTGACGAACGGCATCGGGAACAGGATTTCCGCGCCGCCCTGGATGAGCACGTTGCCACCGAACGGCAGCGGATCCTGGTCCGGATCGCGGATGGTCCCCGGGTTGGTGCCACGGCTCGGCGTACTGCGCGGGCCCAAGGTGCTGTCCTTGAAACCACGGACCGAGTTGAAACCACCGGCGTAGTAGTTCTCATAGAACGGCAGGCCATCGGTCGAACCGTAGCCATCGCCATAACCCAGCTCGGTGTGCAGGCGCATGGTGTAGTTGTCGGTCAACGGCTGGAACAACTGGCCACGGTAATCGAGCTTGAAGAACGACAGGTCACTGCCAGGGGTGGTGGTTTCCAGCACCAGGCTCTGGGACCGACCGCGCGTCGCCAGCACGCCCTTGTTCAAGGTCGATTCGGACCAGCCGACAGACGCCTTGAAGTTCAGGTAGTTATCGCCTTCCTTCTCGACGAAATCGAAAATCTCGTCAACGGTGTAGCGACCGGTGTTGATCTTGTCCTGCTGCGCGGTGAGGCCGAAGGTAAGGCGCGAAGTCTCGCTGATTGGGTAACCAACGTTCACACCCGCACCCAGGCTGTCCACGGCGTAGCTGGAGATGTCAGCATCGAGCTCGTCGTAGTCGGTGGTGCGATAGAAGGCGTTGTAGCCCAGGCTCACGCCGTCGGCGGTCCAGTAGGGGTCCACGTAGCCGAAGTTGTAGCGGGTCTGGTACTCGCTTCGGGTCAGGCCGAGGCTGACCTTGTTACCGGTGCCCAGGAAGTTGTTCTGGGTGATCGACCCACCCAGGATCAGGCCCGCGCTCTGGGCGAAACCGACGCTGGCGGTGATCGAGCCGGAAGCTTGTTCTTCAACGCTGTAGTTCACATCCACCTGGTCATCGACGCCCGGTACGGCCGGGGTCTCGACGTTGACTTCCTTGAAGAAGCCCAGGCGTTCCAGACGGGTCTTGGACTGGTCGATCAGGTAGGTCGACGCCCAACCGCCTTCCATCTGGCGCATTTCACGACGCAGCACTTCATCTTCGGATTTGGTGTTGCCACGGAAGTTGATGCGGTTGACGTAGGCACGCTTGCCCGGATCCACGGCGAAGGTGATGTCGACGGTATGGTCTTCATCGTGCGGCTGCGGCACGCCGTTGACGTTGGCGAAGGTATAACCCTCGTTACCCAGGCGACGGGTGATCAGCTCGGACGTGGTGGTCATCAGCTTGCGCGAGAACACCTGGCCCTTCTGCACGAGCAAGAGTGATTTCACCTGGTCTTCAGGGACTTTCAGGTCACCACTGAGCTTGACGTCACGAACGGTGTACTTCTCGCCTTCGTTGACGTTGACGGTGATGTAGACGTGCTTCTTGTCCGGGGTAATGGACACCTGGGTCGAAGCGATATCCATGTTGATGTAGCCACGGTCCAGGTAGTAGGAACGCAGGCGCTCCAGGTCACCGGAAAGTTTTTCACGGGCGTACTTGTCGTCGTTCTTGAAGAACGACAGCCAGTTGGTGGTCTTGAGCTCGAACAGGTCGATCAGGTCTTCATCCGGGAAAACCGTGTTGCCCACCACGTTGATGTGCTGGATGGCCGCCACGGTGCCTTCGTTGATGTTGACCTTCAGGCCGACGCGGTTGCGTGGCTGCGGCACCACTTCGGTGTCGACGGTGGCCGAATAGCGACCCTGGGCGACGTACTGGCGCTGCAGCTCGTTACGCACACCTTCGAGAGTGGCGCGCTGGAAGATCTCGCCTTCGGCCAGGCCGGATTGCTTGAGGCCTTTCATCAGGTCCTCAGTGGAAATCGCCTTGTTGCCCTCGATCTCGATACTGGCGACCGAAGGGCGCTCGACGACCGTGATGACCAGGACATTGCCGTCGCGGCCCAGCTGGATATCTTGAAAGAAGCCGGTCTTGAACAACGCACGAGTGGATTCCACCAGGCGCCGATCATCCGCCTGCTCGCCGACGTTCAGCGGCAAGGCACCAAAGACGCTACCTGCGGAAACCCGCTGGAGGCCGTTGACGCGAATATCAGAGATAGTGAAGGACTCGGCGTGAACTTCGGCGATCATCAATACGGTGAGAACCGCAGTTAGCAGCAGACGTTTCATGAAGTCCTTTCTTATTCCAACTGGCAATAAACAAACTGCCGCAAAATGCGGCAGATTCGCAATTCAGCGAAGCGTTACAGACGACCCAGATCGTTGACCAAGGCAAGCAACATCACCCCGACCACCAAGCTGATACCGATCTGTATCCCCCAACCTTGCACCCGATCCGACAAGGGACGACCACGCGCCCACTCGATCAGATAAAACAGCAGATGCCCCCCATCCAGTACCGGGATGGGCAGCAAATTCAGAACCCCCAGGCTAATGCTCAGATAAGCAAGGAAATTCAGGAAATCAGCGACGCCCGACTGGGCAGAAGCGCCCGCCACTTTAGCAATGGTTATCGGTCCACTCAAGTTTTTTACCGAGAGCTCGCCGAACAACATTTTCTTCAGCGAGTCGAGGGTCAGGACACTCATGGTCCAAGTACGCCGCGCGCCCTCGCCAATTGCCGCGACAGGGCCGAAGCTGACCTCTCGAACCATCTCCGGTGGCCAGTCGACCGCCTTGACCCCCGCCCCCAGGTAACCCGTCGGCGCTTTGGCTTCGCCACGGGCGGCCAACGTCACGGGAACATCAATCGTGGCGCCGTCGCGCTCCACGCTCAGCAATATTTTGGCATCAGGACGGACACGAACCGAGTCGACCACCTGCTGCCAGTCGCTGACCGCCCGCCCATCGAACGCGAGCAAACGGTCACCGGCCTTCAGGCCCGCGGCATGTGCCGGGCCTTTCGGGTCGAGTTCGGCGAGAACAGGCGCCAGCGCGGGACGCCATGGACGGATCCCGAGGGAGCGGATCGGATCAGGCTCGTCGGCACCTTTGAGCCAATTATCGAGTACCAGCTCCCGGGGCGAGTCCGCGGTGGATCCCTCCTCGCGAACGATCATCTGCAGGGAACCGCTCTCACCCAGGCGACGCACCAATTGCAGATTGACGGCGGCCCAGCCTGATGTTGGCTCGCCATCGATGGCCACGATTTCCTGGCCCGCGCCCAACCCGGCGCGCGCCGCAACGCTCCCCGCCTCGACCGCGCCAATGACAGGGCGCACCTGCTCGCTGCCCAGCATGGCCAGCGCCCAGAAAAACACCAGGGCCAGCAGGAAGTTGGCGATCGGCCCCGCCGCCACGATGGCGATGCGCTGACGAACGGTCTTGCGATTGAAGGATTGGTCGAGCTGGTCGAGAGGAACTTCACCCTCGCGCTCGTCGAGCATCTTCACGTAGCCGCCCAGGGGGATGGCCGCGACAACGAATTCAGTGCCCTGCTTGTCGTGCCAGCGTAGCAGGGGCATGCCGAAGCCGACGGAAAAACGCAGGACCTTGACGCCACAGCGACGCGCGACCCAGAAATGGCCGAATTCGTGAAAAGTGACCAGCACACCCAGCGCAACCAGGGTGCCGACGATCATATAGAGCGCGCTCATCTGTTTTCTCCACAATCCTGCCCAGGACAACCCTGGCTAACGTACCGCAGCCTCAACGCCCGTGGCGGCTCAACCACTGGCCCGCCAACTGGCGAGCCCTGGCATCCACGGTAAATACCGCGTCGAGGTCATCGAGGGAGACCACGGCCTCGAGGTTCAAGACTTCCTCGATGATACTCGCGATCTCGAGGTAACGGACACGCCCATCGAGAAACGCTGCAACCGCCACTTCGTTAGCGGCATTAAGCATGGCCGGCGCGCTGTTGCCCACCTCGGCCGCCTGCCGCGCCAGGCGCAGGCAGGGAAAGCGCTGTTCATCGGGCGCCTGGAAATCCAGGCGCGCGATCGCGAACAGGTCCAGCGGCGCCACTCCCGAATCAATCCGCTCCGGCCAGGCCAACGCGTTGGCGATCGGCGTGCGCATGTCCGGGTTGCCCAACTGGGCCAGCACCGAACCATCGACGTAGTCGACGAGGGAGTGGATCACGCTCTGCGGGTGGATCACCACTTCTACCTGCGACGGCTTGGCGTCGAACAGCCAGCAGGCCTCGATCAACTCCAACCCTTTGTTCATCATGCTGGCTGAATCCACGGATATCTTGCGCCCCATGGACCAGTTCGGATGAGCGCAGGCCTGCTCGGGTGAAACATGCACCAATTCTTCCAGCGGTGTCTGCCGGAACGGACCACCGGACGCCGTCAGAAGAATCCTCCGGACGCCCACTGCCTCCAGGCCACGGGAAAAGTCCTGCGGCATGCATTGGAAAATCGCGTTGTGTTCGCTGTCGATCGGCAACAGTACCGAGCCGCTTTTGCGCACCGCTTGCATGAACAGCGCGCCAGACATCACCAGCGCCTCTTTATTGGCCAGCAGAATTTTCTTGCCAGCCTCCACCGCCGCCAAGGTCGGGCGCAGCCCCGCCGCACCCACGATCGCCGCCATCACGGCGTCGACTTCCGGATCGGAAGCCACCTGGCAAAGACCCTCTTCCCCCACGAGCACCCGGGTTCGCAGCCCCGCGGCCCGTAGGTCGTCTTGCAGCGCGCTCGCCACGCTAGCCTCGGGCACTACGGCAAACCGTGGCGCGTGGCGAATGCACAGCGCCAGCAACTCGCTCAAGCGCGTGAAACCACTGAGGGCGAACACCTGGTAGCGCTCAGGGTGCCGGCCAATGACGTCCAGCGTGCTGAGGCCGATCGAACCCGTAGCGCCCAGCACAGTGATCTGCTGTGCACGACTCACGACGCGGCCATCCAGAGCAGAACGGCGAAGACAGGAATCGCGGCAGTCAGGCTGTCGATACGATCCAGTACGCCGCCGTGACCCGGCAGCAGGTTACTGCTGTCCTTGATCCCGGACTGGCGCTTGAACATGCTTTCGGTCAAGTCGCCGACCACCGAGACAAACACGATGAGGGCCGCGCCGAACAACCCCATCAACAGTTGCGCGACGGTCCAGTCTCGCACGAAGCCGACCACCGCCGTGATGACCAGGCTCAAGGCAAGGCCGCCATAGACGCCTTCCCAGCTCTTGCCAGGACTGACCTTTGGCGCCAGCTTGCGCTTGCCGAAGGCACGGCCAGAAAAATAGGCTCCGACATCGGCGCCCCACACCAGCACCATCACCGCCATGATCTGCCAGTTGCCCAGAGGCCCCTGCTTGATCCAGATCAGCCCTTGCCAGGCCGGCAACAGGATCAGCAGCCCTATCACCAGCTTGGTCGCGGCATTGGACCAATGGTGCGTGGTACGCGGATAGGTCAAGACCAGGAACGTCGCGGTTGCCCACCAGAGCACCGCCGCTCCCAGTACCCAGGGCGCGATACCAGGCACCACATACATGATGAACAACATGGCCGCTACCGCCGCCGCGTAGGTCACGCGCGCCGATTGAGCGGCAAAACCCGCCAGCCGCCCCCATTCCCAAGCGCCCAACGTCACGACCAGGCCGATGAACAGGGCGAAGCCCGCACCTTCCAATAGGAAAAAACCACCCAACGCGATGGGCAACAGGATCAAGGCTGTGATGATTCGTTGTTTTAGCATTAAACCCGGGCTCCAGCTTCGATCTGCTCGCTCGTTTTACCGAAACGACGCTGACGGGAAGCGAAATCGGCCAATGCGGTGCGCATGGCTTCGTGTTTGAAGTCCGGCCAGAACAGGTCGGAGAAGTACAGCTCGGCGTAAGCCAGCTGCCACAGCAGGAAATTGCTGATGCGGTGTTCGCCACCGGTGCGGATGCACAAGTCCGGCAGCGGCAGGTCGCCGGTCGCCAGGCACGTTTGCAACAGGTCGGCAGTGATGTCCTCTGGCCGCAAATGACCGGCCTGAACCTCCCGCGCCAGCCGCTGGGCGGCCTGGGCAATATCCCATTGGCCGCCATAATTGGCGGCGATTTGCAGGACAAACCGATCGGCGCCAGCCGTGGCTGACTCAGCCTCACGCATTGCCGCCTGCAGCTCAGGATGAAAACGTGAACGATCGCCGATGATCCGCAAGCTGATCTTGTTTTCGTCCAGGCGCTTGGCTTCACGTCGCAAGGCCTTGAGGAACAGGTCCATCAAGGCACTGACCTCATCGGCCGGACGCTGCCAGTTCTCGCTGGAGAAGGCGAACAGGGTGAGCACCTCGACGCCGGCCTCGGCACACACCTCGATGACTGCACGGACCGCATCAACCCCGGCTTTGTGCCCGGCGACGCCGGGCATAAAGCGTTTCTTGGCCCAGCGGTTATTGCCGTCCATGATGATCGCCACGTGGCGCGGCACCGCGAACGGCACGGCCTGCTTGGTCTTATCCATTAAAACGAGACCCTTATACGGCCATCAGGTCTTTTTCTTTCTCGTCCGTGGCCTTGGTGATTTGGGCCTCGGATTCTTTGGTCAGCTTATCGATATCAGCGATGGCACGACGCTCTTCGTCTTCACTGATTTCCTTATCCTTGACCAGCTTCTTCAGCTCACCCAACGCGTCACGACGGATGTTGCGCACGGCAACACGCGCGTCTTCCGCAGCGCTACGGGCCTGTTTGGTAAATCCTTTGCGCGTTTCCTCGGTGAGAGCCGGCATCGGGATCAGCAGCAGCTCACCCAGGTTAGTTGGGTTGAGGTTCAGACCGGCGCTCTGGATCGCCTTGTCTACAGCAGCGAGCATGTTGCGCTCAAAAGCCACGACCTGCAGGGTGCGCGAATCTTTCACGGTGACGTTGGCAACGCTGCTCAGCGGTGTGTCAGTGCCGTAGTAAGGCACCATGACGCTGCCGAGGATGCTCGGGTGAGCCTTGCCGGTACGAATCTGACCGAATGCGTGGCTCAGGGAGTCCAAGGATTTCTTCATGCGCTCTTCAGCGTCTTTCTTGATTTCGTTGATCATTGCTTGCCTTCCTCGATCAGTGTTCCTTCGGCGCCGCCATGGACGATGTTCAGCAGGGCACCGGGTTTGTTCATGTTGAAAACGCGCAGCGGCATCTTGTGGTCGCGGCACAGGCAGATAGCCGTCAGATCCATTACACCCAGCTTGCGATCCAGCACTTCATCGTAGGTCAGATGATCGAACTTCTCGGCATGCGGGTCTTTGAACGGGTCAGCGGTGTACACGCCATCTACCTTGGTTGCCTTGAGCACGACATCGGCATCGATTTCGATCGCTCGCAGGCACGCGGCCGAATCCGTGGTGAAGAACGGATTACCGGTACCGGCGGCAAAGATCACCACTTCCTTGGAGTTGAGGTGGCGCATGGCCTTGCGGCGATCGTAGTGATCGGTCACGCCAACCATGGAAATGGCCGACATCACGATGGCCGAGATATTGGCACGCTCCAGCGCGTCGCGCATAGCCAGAGCGTTCATCACAGTGGCCAGCATGCCCATGTGGTCGCCCGTGACCCGATCCATGCCCGCCGCGCTCAGCGCTGCACCACGGAACAGGTTGCCGCCGCCGATGACCAGGCCGACCTGTACGCCGATCCCGACCAACTGGCCAACTTCCAGAGCCATGCGGTCCAGCACTTTCGGATCGATCCCGAACTCTTCCGAGCCCATCAGGGCCTCGCCGCTAAGCTTGAGTAGAATGCGTTTATAGCGAGCCTGATAACCACTGCCCTGCTGAGCCATTGCGAATCTCTCCTGCGGCGTATTTTCTCAAAAAATTCTTAACGGGCTGTTTGCAGCCTCGTTCACTCTAGCTTGACGCTGACACAGCGCCATCGGAACACGGCTTTGTAAGCCAGTTCCGACAGGAAACCAATATAAATCGGCATCCTCATCCAAAAAGAGGCTGCGCGCGTGAGCGGGCAGCCTCTTCTGGGCGACAGTCGTTGAACCGTCTTATTGCTTGCTGGCAGCAGCTACCTGGGCAGCAACTTCTTCAGCGAAGTTGTCGACCGGCTTCTCGATGCCTTCGCCTACTTTGAAGTAGGTGAACGAAACGATTTCAGCGCCGGCTTTCTTAGCCAGGTCGCCGACCTTGATTTCCGGGTTCTTGACGAACGCCTGCTCAACCAGGCTGGCTTCGGCCAGGAATTTGGAAATACGGCCGCTGACCATTTTTTCAGCGATTTCAGCAGGCTTGCCTTTCAGCTTCTCTTCGTTCAGCTGCAGGAAAACACCCTTCTCGCGCTCGATCGCTTCAGCCGAAACGTCCGAAGGCAGCAGGAACTCAGGGTTGGTTGCAGCCACGTGCATGGCGATGTCTTTCGCCAGCTCGGTATCGCCGCCCTTCAGGACAACTGCAACACCGATCTTGTTGCCGTGCAGGTAGGTACCAACCACATCACCTTCAACGCGAACCAGGCGACGGATGTTGACGTTTTCGCCGGTCTTGCCAACCAGGACCAGGCGGGCTTCTTCCTGAGCTTCGATCAGCGGAGCTGCGTCGGTCAGTTTGTCAGCGAAAGCTTTTTCGACGCTGGCAGCGACGAATGCCTTGAAGTCATCCTGCAGAGCCAGGAAGTCGGTCTGGGAGTTGACTTCCAGCAGAACGGCGGCTTTACCGTCGTCCTTGATGGCGATGGCGCCTTCAGCGGCAACGTTGCCAGCTTTCTTGGCAGCCTTGATGGCGCCCGAAGCGCGCATGTCATCAATGGCTTTCTCGATGTCGCCGCCAGCCTTGGTCAAGGCTTTCTTGCAGTCCATCATGCCTTCGCCGGTACGCTCGCGCAGTTCTTTGACCAACGCTGCAGTAATCTCTGCCATTTCAAAATCCTCTTGGATAGGTTTTCAACCATTCCACCCGACCGAACGGGCGATCAATTCTTCCTGGAAAAACCACTGTTTATAGATCGCTGCAGGTTACAAACAGGTAGCTGCGCTTGCGACAAGTGGTTTTCGAGGTGGCAAAAAGGGGGCCAAGCCCCCTTTTTGCTTACTGAGTCAACGCCAGGGCGTCAATTACTCAGCGGCTGCCGCCGGAGCTTCTTCAGCGAAGACTTCGGTGCCGCCATTAACGTTGTTGCGACCACGGATAACAGCGTCAGCCATCGAACCCATGTACAGCTGGATGGCGCGGATGGCGTCATCGTTGCCTGGGATGATGTAGTCAACGCCTTCCGGGCTGCTGTTGGTATCGACAACGCCGATGACCGGGATACCCAGCTTGTTGGCTTCGGTGATCGCGATGCGCTCGTGGTCAACGTCGATCACGAACAGTGCGTCAGGCAGACCGCCCATGTCCTTGATACCGCCCAGGGAGCGGTCCAGCTTCTCAAGATCGCGAGTGCGCATCAGCGCTTCTTTCTTGGTCAGCTTGGCGAAAGTACCATCTTCGGACTGGACTTCAAGGTCACGCAGACGCTTGATGGAAGCGCGGATGGTCTTGAAGTTGGTCAGCATGCCGCCCAACCAGCGGTGATCGACGTACGGCGAACCGCAACGTGCTGCTTCTTCAGCAACGATCTTGCCGGCGGAACGCTTGGTGCCGACGAACAGAATCTTGTTTTTGCCCTGGGCCAGGCGCTCTACGAAGGTCAGTGCTTCGTTGAACATCGGCAGGGTTTTTTCAAGGTTGATGATGTGGATCTTGTTGCGCGCGCCGAAAATGTACTTGCCCATTTTCGGGTTCCAGTAACGGGTCTGGTGGCCGAAGTGCACACCGGCCTTCAGCATATCGCGCATGTTGACTTGGGACATGATAGTTCCTTGATAAGTCGGGTTTGGCCTCCACGTATCCCAATGACCAACCAGCGGCGGTGAAAGCCGAAGGCACCCAGGTCATCGTGTCGACACGTGTGTGGATTTAAGCTTACGGGGTCATCCCCGGAAAGCGGCGCATTTTATACCACAGCAAGGGCGAAAACGGAACACGGATTCTGAAATCCCGGTGAAGCCCCCTTCCCACAGCCCTTTCATGGGCCATGGATGCACACCCCTATAGAGAGAAGCGATGCATGTGGACGGGGATTTGCGCTGATCGTCTGTTAGAATCGCCTCTTTCAGGGCCGCATGGATCATCATCCGCCGCCCATTTCGTTTTGAACAGCGCCGTCGGGCGCAGAGAGAGCCTGTATGACCGTTACCCTCAAGACTCCCGAGGACATCGCTAAAATGCGTGTCGCCGGCAAACTCGCCGCCGAAGTGCTGGAAATGATCGCCGACTACGTCAAGCCGGGCGTTACCACTGAAGAGCTGGACCGCATCTGCCACGACTATATCGTCAACGAGCAGAAAGCCATCCCTGCCCCGCTCAACTATAAAGGCTTTCCGAAGTCGATCTGTACCTCGATCAACCATGTGGTCTGCCATGGCATCCCCAATGAGAAACCATTGAAGGACGGCGATACCCTGAACATCGACGTCACTGTCATCAAGGATGGCTACCATGGCGATACCAGCCGGATGTTCCATGTCGGCAACGTACCGGAGTGGGCCGAACGCCTGTCCAAGGTCACCCAGGAATGCATGTACATGGCCATCGAACTGGTGAAACCGGGCTGCCGCCTGGGCGACATCGGCGAAGTGATCCAGAAGCACGCGCAGAAGAACGGTTTCTCGGTGGTGCGCGAGTTCTGCGGCCACGGCATCGGCAAGGTGTTCCATGAAGAACCGCAAATCCTGCATTACGGCCGCGCCGGCACCGGCATGGAACTGCAGGCGGGCATGACCTTCACCATCGAGCCGATGATCAACCAGGGCCGCGCCGACACCAAGGTACTGGGCGACGGCTGGACCGCCATCACCAAGGACCGCAAGTTGTCGGCCCAATGGGAGCACACGCTGCTCGTCACCGAGACCGGCTACGAAATCTTTACCCTGCGCAGCGATGACACCATCGCGCGTGTTTCCGCCTGACCCGTACCCAGCCTATAGATATAGATAGAAAGGAAAGTCATTCGATGCCGCAGGTGGACCCCGAACTCTTCGACCGCGGCCAGTTCCAGGCTGAACTGGCCCTGAAGGCAAGCCCCATTTCGGCGTTCAAGAAGGCGATCCGCCAGGCCCACGAAGTGCTCGACCAGCGCTTTCGCAGTGGCCGCGATATCCGCCGGTTGATCGAAGACCGCGCCTGGTTCGTCGACAACATCCTGCAAAAGGCCTGGGACCAGTTCAACTGGAGCGAGAATGCCGACATCGCGCTGGTGGCGGTGGGCGGCTACGGGCGTGGCGAACTGCACCCCTATTCCGACATTGATCTGCTGATCCTTTTGGATAGCGCGGACCACGAGATTTTCCGCGATTCCATCGAGCGCTTCCTGACGCTGCTGTGGGACATTGGCCTGGAAGTCGGCCAAAGCGTGCGTTCTGTGCAGGAATGCGCCGACGAGGCCCGCGCCGACCTGACGGTGATCACCAACCTGATGGAAAGCCGCACCATCGCCGGCCCCGAGCGCCTGCGCCAGCGCATGCTGGATGTGACCAGCACCGCGCACATGTGGCCCAGCAAAGACTTTTTCCTGGCCAAGCATGCCGAGCAGAAGGCCCGGCACCACAAGTACAACGACACCGAATACAACCTGGAGCCCAACGTCAAGGGCTCGCCCGGCGGGCTGCGTGACATCCAGACGATCCTGTGGGTCGCCCGCCGTCAGTACGGCACGCTGAACCTGCGAGCCCTGGCCGGCGAAGGTTTCCTGGTGGAAAGCGAGAACGCCTTGCTGGCATCGTCCCAGGAATTCTTATGGAAGGTCCGCTACGCCCTGCACATGCTCGCCGGACGCTCCGAGGACCGCTTGCTGTTCGATCATCAGCGCTCCATTGCCGGCCTGCTGGGTTTCGAAGGACAGGATGCCAAGCAATCCATCGAAAACTTCATGCAGCAGTACTACCGTGTCGTGATGAGCATCGCCCAGCTCAGCGAACTGATCATCCAGCACTTCGAAGAGGTCATCCTCGCCCCCGAGGACGAGGAGCCGCCGCAGCCGATCAACTCGCGCTTCCAACTGCACGACGGCTACATCGAAGCGCGCAATGCCAATGTGTTCCGCCGCACCCCGTTCGCCATGCTCGAGATTTTCGTGCTCATGGCCCAGCAACCGGAAATCAAGGGCGTGCGCGCCGATACCATTCGCCTGCTGCGGGAAAACCGGCATCTGATCGACGATGATTTCCGCCACGATATCCGCAACACCAGCCTGTTCATCGAACTGTTCAAGTGCAAGATCGGCGTGCACCGCAACCTGCGACGCATGAACCGCTACGGGATCCTGGGGCGCTACCTGCCGGAATTCGGCTACATCGTCGGGCAGATGCAACACGACCTGTTCCACATCTACACGGTCGACGCCCACACCCTGAACCTGATCAAGCATCTGCGTAAGCTGCAGTACACCCAGGTGTCGGAGAAATTTCCGCTGGCCAGCAAGCTCATGGCCAAGCTGCCCAAGCCCGAGCTGATCTACATGGCGGGGCTGTATCACGACATCGGCAAGGGCCGCCAGGGCGACCATTCCGAGATTGGCGCGGTGGATGCCGAGGCTTTTTGCCAGCGGCACCAACTGCCAACTTGGGACAGCCGGCTGATCGTCTGGCTGGTGCAGAACCACCTGGTGATGTCCACCACCGCCCAGCGCAAGGACCTGTCCGACCCGCAGGTGATCCATGACTTCGCCCAGGCCGTTGGCGACGAAACCCGCCTGGATTACCTCTACGTGCTGACCGTTGCCGACATCAACGCCACCAACCCGACCCTGTGGAACTCCTGGCGCGCCAGCCTGTTGCGCCAGCTCTACACCGAGACCAAGCGCGCCTTGCGCCGTGGCCTGGAAAACCCCGTGGACCGCGAAGAGCAGATCCGCCGCACCCAAAGCGCGGCCCTGGATATCCTGGTGCGCGGGGGCACTGATCCGGACGACGTCGAGCAGCTCTGGTCGCAATTGGGTGATGATTATTTCCTGCGCCATACCGCCGGCGACGTGGCCTGGCACAGCGACGCGATCCTGCAGCAACCGGCCGATGGCGGGCCGCTGGTGTTGATCAAGGAAACCACCCAGCGCGAGTTCGAGGGCGGCACGCAGATCTTCATCTATGCGCCGGACCAGCACGACTTCTTCGCGGTGACGGTGGCGGCGATGGACCAGCTCAATCTCAACATCCATGACGCTCGGGTCATTACGTCCACCAGCCAGTTCACCCTCGACACCTATATCGTGCTCGACACTGACGGCGACTCTATTGGCGACAACCCGGCGCGGGTCAAGCAGATTCGCGACGGACTCACCGACGCCCTACGCAACCCGGCGGACTACCCGACCATCATCCAGCGACGCGTGCCCCGCCAGCTCAAGCATTTTGCCTTTGCACCACAAGTGACGATCCACAACGACGCCCAGCGTCAGGTCACGGTGTTGGAGCTCAGCGCACCGGATCGCCCGGGCCTGCTGGCGCGAGTCGGCCATATTTTCCTGGAATTCGACCTGTCGCTGCAGAACGCCAAGATCGCCACGCTCGGCGAGCGGGTGGAAGACGTTTTCTTCATCACCGACGCCCACAACCAGCCGTTGTCCGATCCGCAGCTTTGCAGCCGCTTGCAGGAAGCGATCGTCCAGCACTTGAGCGTCAACCAGGAACCCGATGCTCACCTGACTCGCATTAGCATCTGAACGAACACCACTCCCTGTGGGAGCGCGCTTGCTCGCGATGGCCGCGGAACATCCAAGCCGATGTTGCCTGATCCACCGCTGTCGCGAGCAAGCTCGCTCCCACAAAGGATCGCGCCCACATTGAACGAGGCCCCCGATGAACAACGCTTTGAACCAGCTCCAGCCGTACCCGTTCGAAAAACTCCGCGCCCTGCTCGGCAGCGTCACGCCGAACCCAGACAAGCGCCCGATCGCGTTGTCCATCGGCGAGCCCAAGCATCGCTCGCCAAGCTTCGTGGCCGAGGCGCTGGCCAGCAATCTGGAAAAAATGGCGGTGTACCCGACCACACTCGGCATCCCGGAACTGCGTGAAGCCATCACCGGCTGGTGCGAGCGCCGCTTCAACGTGCCGAACGGCTGGCTCGACCCGGCGCGCCACGTGCTGCCGGTCAATGGCACCCGCGAAGCCCTGTTCGCCTTCACCCAGACCGTGGTCAACCGTGGCGACAACGCCTTGGTGGTGAGCCCGAATCCGTTCTACCAGATCTACGAAGGCGCGGCGTTCCTGGCCGGGGCCAAGCCGCATTACCTGCCGTGCCTGGACACGAACGGTTTCAATCCGGATTTCGATGCCGTCTCGCCAGACGTCTGGAAACGTTGCCAGATCCTGTTCCTGTGCTCCCCCGGCAACCCGACTGGCGCGCTGATCCCGGTGGATGTGCTGAAGAAACTCATCGCCCTGGCGGATGAATATGACTTCGTCATCGCCTCGGACGAGTGCTACAGCGAACTCTACTTCGACGAACAAACCCCGCCGCCAGGCCTACTCACCGCCTGCGTCGAACTGGGCCGCAAGGACTTCAAGCGCTGCGTGGTGTTCCACAGCCTCTCCAAGCGCTCCAACCTGCCCGGCCTGCGCTCCGGTTTCGTGGCCGGCGACGCCGATATCCTCAAGGGCTTTTTGCTGTACCGCACCTATCATGGCTGCGCGATGCCGGTTCAGACCCAACTGGCGAGCATCGCCGCGTGGAACGACGAAGAGCACGTGCGAGCCAACCGCGCCCTGTACCGGGAAAAATTCGACGCCGTGCTGGAAATCCTCAGCCCGGTGCTGGACGTACAACGCCCCGATGGCAGCTTCTACCTGTGGCCGAACGTAGCGGGCGATGATGCCGCCTTCTGCCGCGACTTGTTCGAACAGGAACACGTAACCGTCGTGCCAGGCTCGTACCTGTCCCGCGACGTGGACGGCGTCAACCCAGGCGCCGGCCGCGTGCGCATGGCCCTGGTTGCGCCATTGGCCGAATGCGTGGAAGCGGCGGAGCGGATCCGAGCGTTTATCCAGCGCCGGGGTTGATGGCTGTATCGCGCTGAAGCGGACCGCTGTTGTGGCGAGGGAGCTTGCTCCCGCTGGGCTGCGTAGCAGCCCCAAAGCAGTCAACTCAATCTGCCTGACATACCGCGCTGCCCGGTTTCAGGGCCGCTTCGCGCTGGAGCGCCAGCCCGGCCCAGCGGGAGCAAGCTCCCTCGCCACAGGGGTTTGATGTAGACCTCATATTTGTTGACACCACATACCCTGTGGGAGCGAGCCTGCTCGCGAAGAGGCCGGCACTTATTACATCAAGTCCGAAGCTCTACCCGATCCAGGCACTTGTTCGCCAACAACATCCCCAACTCAATCATCTGCGCCACCCCCAACGCTACATGCCGTCGCGAGCCGTCCAGGTCAAACGTCAGGTTGCTGAGTATTGCATAGGCCGAGGCCAGGAGATGCCCGCAATCGCAGGATTCTGTAGACATTCTCAGTAGCAACCGGACTTGTGAAATGCACCTATTTCGGTACACTTCCATTCATGGTTGATATTGCCCCCATACTGAACGTACGTTTCTTCCGCACCGACGCCGGGAATGAGCCTGTTCGCGAATGGCTGACTGACCTGCCTCGCGAGCATAGACGGATGATCGGGACTGACATCAAAACCGTTCAGATTGGTTGGCCTATAGGTATGCCGGTGGTTCGCAAGCTGGACACTGGGCTATGGGAGGTCAGGATTGACCTTGGAGATACCATCGCCCGCGTTCTCTTCACTGTGGTGGGCTCTGACATGGTTCTGCTCCACGCTTTCATAAAGAAAAGTCAAAAAACGCCAACCACCGACATGGCAACCGCCAAGCAACGCAAAGCAAGACTATGAGGCACAGCAAATGAACAAACACATCGGATCTGATTTTGACGACTTCCTCGCCGAGCAAGGTATCGCCGAAGAAGTTTCCGCAGCTGCGCTCAAACGCGTTATTGCCTGGCAGATTGCCGAAGCAATGAAGCTTCAGAAAGTGACCAAAAAGGCCTTGGCACAGCGGATGCACACCAGTCGCACTGCTGTTGATCGTGCGCTGGATCAGAACGATGCGGGGATGACGCTGGCAACACTTGCCAGCGCAGCGCGTGCGTTGGGTCAGAGGGTGGAAGTACGGCTGGTGCCTGAGCAGGAAGAAACCCACGCATAACAGCTGTTGTGGCGAGGGAGCTTGCTCCCGCTGGGCTGCGTAGCAGCCCCAAAGCAGTCAACTCAATCTGCCTGACATACCGCGCTGCCCGGTTTCAGGGCTGCTTCGCGCTGGAGCGCCAGCCCGGCCCAGCGGGAGCAAGCTCCCTCGCCACAGGGGTTTGATGTAGACCTCATATTTGTTGACACCACATACCCTGTGGGAGCGAGCCTGCTCGCGATGAGGCCGGCACTTATTACATCAAGTCCGAAGCTCTACCCGATCTAGGCACTTGTTCGCCAACAACATCCCCAACTCAATCATCTGCGCCACCCCCAACGCTACATGCCGTCGCGAGCCGTCCTGATCGAAGGCAAGATCATTGAGCATCGCATTGGCCGAAGCCAGGGTTTCGCTGAGGTTGGCCAGCAACACTTCGGTGTCGATACCGTCAGCCACCGTGAATAACTGCACTGAGGGCTTGGGCTCTGACTTGCTGTCGTCATCAGGCTTGAGATATTGATCCAGCACACGGTCAGCTGCTTCTTGCAATTTTTCGGGGGCGTAATCGCCGTAGGGGAAAGTGGAGGCTGGCTTTGGAGGATTAGGCGTATCTTTGATCATGTTATTGCTCCTAGAGAATTGGGAGCCGCCACCGAGTCTTCTCACGGACCGAAGGGTGGCAGCCGTACGCGGGGTGAGAATCCGAGTCCCTAGAAGCCCGGCCATGCCGAAGCATGCCCGCGCACAGCCGCCATAACATAATGCGCAGACGAAAAGCGCCTGCACTTTATATGGTCGACGCCTGCGCGCCTAGAGGAGTTCGGATTCTCACGTCCGGTCGCTGAACTGGCAGCAACACCCAGAGGCTAGAGCCCTCGCTTCCGACGGACAACCTTAAAAACTTGTCGGAAACTTCGGTGCGTCTGACAGACCACAAGCGCTTGCTCAGACAAGAAAAGAAATAAAACGCACCTCATCGAAGCAAGCCCTTGATTTTACGGGTTTAACACCGCAAAAAAACTCATGCAGCCTGTTTCAAGAATCAAGCTCGCTTGAATTCGCAGATATCAGTAGCCATGATCGCCCCCGTCACCGGCGAACGCTGGCAGGAGTCTGGGTCCCTCTCCGGGTTGACCCAGTCACGCAGAAGGGGCAGAGCAAGCTCAACTGCGTGTCGATTGAAGCCGCCTTCGGGCGGCTTTGCTTTTTATGAGGTCTGGCTAGCTGCACATGCCGCCTTGCTTGTCTATGCCGAGCCCGACGAAGTGATCGCCGTGGGCAGAAAGAATTTCGCCACCTCACCGGCATCGATTCGTGCAGCAAGCGTTCCGTCGATATGGACAGCGACATAGCAGTCGCGCCCCAGGAACCCCGTGTCTCGAGTCACGACTACGGTTCCGTATGTCTCTTTCGGCTTTGCGGAGAAAGCAAGGAACAGTCTTTCGGAACCGGCTTCGCTTCGCCTGGAGAAACTGGCGACGTAGAACACCCCGCCAGCAAAGCAATAGCTACCGCGCCTACGAACAATCTCATGGCGTCCCCTGTGGAAGATGGGCCCAAGATATCGGAAACAGAGTGCCCGGCAGAACTGCAAGCTGTTGCTTGTGAATGCTTGCAAAAGTCCCACCACGGGACTACATTCTCACCCATGAGAATTATCGCCATCAGTCACCTGAAAGCCTTCTGGGAGAAATACCCAGATTCCGAACAGCAGCTTAAGGCTTGGCTTGACGATGCCAAAAAAGCCACTTGGACCAACCCAAACGACATCAAGGCGCAATACGGTAACGCAAGCATTCTCAAGAGTCGCCGCGTGGTATTCAACATCAAGGGTAACGACTACCGCCTGGTGGTCGCCATTGCTTACCGCTTCGGCGCTGTGTACATCAAGTTTGTTGGCACTCATAGTCGGTACGATGAGATCGACGCAAACACCGTGGAAATGGAGTAATCACCATGAACATTCGCCCAATCCGCACCGATGACGAATACCGGATAGCTCTCAAAGAGATCTCTCCCCTGTTTGAGAATGAGCCTGAACCTGGCACCCCGGAAGGCGATGCTTTCGAAGTCATGATCACTCTGATCGAGGCCTACGAAACCAAGAACTTCCCGGTTGATCTGCCTGACCCAATTGAAGCCATCAAGTTTCGCATGGAGCAATCCGGACTCACCGCGGCCGATCTGGCTCCCGCTATCGGAAAAACGAACCGCGTATACGAGGTGCTCAACCGTAAACGCTCGTTAACTCTGCCCATGATCTGGAAGCTTCACGATATGTTCGGCATTCCAGCAGAAAGCCTGATAAAGCCAGTAAAAGCTGCCTGATACTAGCCCGGGCAGTCCGGGCTTTTTTATGTCTTCCAGAAACGACAAGCCCACATCTGCGGGCTTTGTCGTTAGGGTAAGGATCAGAAAATGGATGTGATCTCGATGGTCGCAAATTGTTGATCTTCTGGATCCCTCTCGGCGTTGACCCAGCCAGGCAGACGGGTCGGAATAAGCTTAACTGCAATGCCAGCTACACATATCCGGCAACAGCTTGCAGTTGAAGTGCCATATTGACCGCCTAACATCAGCTTGGCCGTTACACCTATGTCGCAGCCCTGCCCTGTGGAATGAGCCTGTGGGAGCAAAGCTTGCTCGCGATGAACGATGACACAGTGTTGCAGTTGAACCGTGTCGCCTGTATCGCGAGCAAGCTTTGCTCCCACAAGCTCGCTCCCACAGGTTTTGGTGTACATCAACCTGGGCCGCCGCGAAACCGTCCGGTCATGGCATAATCCTTCACCTTTTATTTCCGGCACCTGCAAAGGGGGCAGTTCCTTGACCGATTCAAGCAAAACGTTGCACCTTTTCGGCATCAAAGCCTGTGACACGATGAAAAAGGCGCGCACCTGGCTCGATGATCACGCTGTGCATTACGATTTTCATGACTACAAGACCGCCGGCATCGACCGTGAGCACCTGACTCAATGGTGCGACGAGCATGGCTGGCAAGTGGTGTTGAACCGCGCCGGTACGACCTTTCGCAAACTCGACGACGAACGCAAAGCCGATCTCGACCAGACGAAAGCCATCGAACTGATGCTCGCCCAACCCTCGATGATCAAGCGCCCGGTGCTCGACCTCGGTGACCGTACCCTGATTGGCTTCAAGCCAGATATCTACGCGGCAGAAATCAAGTAAGCCTGCCCAGTCCATTTTGTAGAGGTAATTTCATGTCCACTACCCTGTTCAGCCTGGCCTTCGGCGTCGGCACCCAAAATCGTGAAGGCGCCTGGCTGGAAGTGTTCTACGCACAGCCATTGCTCAACCCGTCGGCCGAAATCGTGGCAGCCGTCGCGCCGATCCTTGGCTACAGTGAAGGCAACCAGGCCATCACATTCACCACCGCCCAGGCCTCGCAACTGGCCGAGGCACTTCGCAGCGTCGACGCCGCGCAAGCCAAGCTGCTGACTCGCCTGGCTGAAAGCCACAAGCCGCTGGTCGCCACCCTGTTGGCCGAGGATGCCCAACTGAGCTCCACCCCTGAGGCTTACCTGAAGCTGCACCTGTTGTCCCATCGTCTGGTCAAGCCTCACGGCCTGAACCTGGCCGGTATCTTCCCGCTGCTGCCAAACGTGGCATGGACCAGCCAGGGCGCGATCGACCTGGCCGAACTGGCCGAGCACCAGCTCGAAGCCCGCTTGCGTGGCGAGTTGCTGGAAGTGTTCTCGGTGGATAAATTCCCGAAAATGACCGACTACGTGGTCCCGGCCGGCGTGCGTATCGCCGACGCCGCGCGCCTGCGCCTGGGCGCCTATGTGGGCGAAGGCACCACGGTCATGCACGAAGGTTTCGTCAATTTCAACGCCGGCACCGAAGGCCCGGGCATGATCGAAGGCCGTGTTTCGGCGGGCGTGTTCGTCGCCAAGGGCTCGGACCTGGGTGGCGGCTGCTCGACCATGGGTACTCTCTCGGGCGGCGGCAACATTGTGATCAAGGTCGGCGAAGGCTGCCTGATCGGCGCCAACGCCGGCATCGGTATCCCGCTGGGCGACCGCAACACCGTGGAGTCGGGCCTGTACGTGACCGCCGGCACCAAAGTCGCCCTGCTGGATGAGAACAACCGGCTGGTCAAAGTGGTCAAGGCCCGCGATCTGGCCGGCCAGCCGGACCTGTTGTTCCGCCGTAACTCCGAGACCGGCGCGGTGGAATGCAAGACCCACAAGTCGGCCATCGAGCTCAACGAAGCATTGCACGCGCACAACTAAGCTTCACACCATCACCTGTGGGAGCAGATTTGCTCCCACAGGGTCCGGCGTAACTCCAGCAGGGCCCGCAAGCATGTTGATTCAATCCCCCTGGCGTGCCGATTTCCCGGCCATCGCCGCCCTGCAACGGCAAGGCCAGACCTACCTGGACAACGCCGCCACCACGCAAAAACCCCAAGCTTTGCTCGACGCTCTGGCGCATTACTACGCCAACGGCGCGGCCAACGTGCACCGGGCGCAACATCTGCCCGGAGCCCTGGCCACCCAGGCATTCGAAGACAGTCGCCTCAAGGTCTCACAATGGCTTAACGCGGGTGACTGCGGGCAAATCGTATTCACCCACGGCGCCACTTCGGCGTTGAACCTGCTCGCCTACGGGCTGGAACACCTGTTCAACCCAGGCGATGAAATTGTCGTCAGCGCCCTGGAGCATCACGCCAACCTGTTGCCCTGGCAGCAACTGGCCGAGCGCCGCGCGTTGACACTGGTGGTACTGCCACTGGACGCCGACGGCGTTATCGACAGCGCTGCGGCCGCCGAGCTTATCGGCCCTCGCACGCGCCTGTTGGCGGTGAGCCAATTGTCGAACGTGCTTGGCACTTGGCAGCCGTTGCCGGCATTGCTGGCGATGGCCAAGGCGCAGGGTGCGCTGACGGTCATCGATGGCGCCCAAGGCGTCGTCCATGGTCGTCATGATGTGGAGGCCTTGGGCTGCGACTTCTATGTGTTTTCCAGTCACAAGCTGTACGGCCCGGAAGGCTTGGGTGTGCTGTTTGGCCGCACCGCAGCGCTTGGCCAACTGCGTCACTGGCAGTTTGGCGGCGAAATGGTGCAGCAGGCCGATTACCACAGCGCCACCTTCCGCCCGGCGCCACTGGGTTTCGAAGCCGGGACGCCGCCTATCGCCAGTGTGATCGGCCTGGGAGCGACCTTCGATTACCTGTCCGGCCTCGACGGGCAGGCGGTCATCGATCATGAAACTGCCCTGCATGACTATCTGCTTCACGGCCTGCAGGCGCGCAACGGCGTGCGCCTGGTGGGCGAGCCGCAACGGGCCCTCGTCAGTTTTGTGGTCGACGGTATCCACAATGCCGACCTGGCGCACCTGCTGACCGAGCAAGGCATCGCCGTGCGCGCCGGGCATCACTGCGCAATGCCGCTGTTCAGGCATATGAAGCTGTCCGGGGCGATTCGGGTGTCGCTGGCGCTGTACAACGACTCCGCCGATCTCGAACGTTTCTTCGAGGCCCTGGACCAGGCCTTGGAGATGCTGCGATGAACCTGCCTGCCGATGCGGTCGCCGCGCTGCAAGTTTTTCAGGACGCCTCCGGTTGGGAACCGCGGGCCCGCCTGCTGATGCAATGGGGCGATCGCCTGGCGCCATTGAGCGATGCAGACAAGTGCGACGCCAACCTTGTCCACGGCTGTGAGAGCCAGGTGTGGTTGGTGGGGCAGTTGCGCGATGGCCACTGGCAGTTCTCCGCCAACAGCGATGCGAGATTGATCCGTGGCTTGGTGGCGTTGTTGCTCGCGCGGGTCAATGGCTTATCCGCTGACGAGTTACAGCAGGTGGATTTGCCGGATTGGTTCAATCAGTTGGGGTTATCGCGGCAGCTATCGCCGTCGCGCAGCAATGGATTGAATGCGGTGTTGAAGCGCATGCGCGAACTGACGCAATAACCTGTGGCAAGGGAGCTTGCTCCCGCTTGAGCGCGAAGCGCTCACATTAATGGGTCTGCTGCGCAGCCCAGCGGGAGCAAGCTCCCTCGCCACAGGTCATCACTCCCTTAGTCAACCGCGCTGCATCACTCCCCGGGCTTGACCCTGTCCGCCGGCCGCCGCACGCCCGCGACAATCTTATCCACAGCCTTGGTCGCCGCGACCATGCCGAACGTCGCCGTGACCATCATCACCGCGCCGAACCCGCCGGCGCAGTCGAGCTTGACGCCGTCTCCGACAAAACTCTTCTGCAAGCAAATGCTGCCATCCGGTTTCGGGTAGCGCAGCTGTTCGGTGGAGAACACGCACGGCACGCTGTAGTGGCGGGTCACGGTGCGGGAGAAGCCGTAGTCGCGGCGCAAGGTCGAGCGCACCTTGGACGCCAGCGGGTCATTGAAGGTGCGGTTCAAGTCACAGACCTGGATCAGCGTCGGGTCGATCTGCCCGCCCGCGCCGCCGGTGGTGATGATCTGGATCTTGCGGCGCTTGCACCAGGCGATGAGCGCGGCCTTGGCGTTGACGCTGTCGATGCAGTCGATCACGCAGTCGATGTTCGGCGTGATGTACTCGGCCATGGTGTCGCGGGTGACGAAGTCCGCGACTGCATGCACGGTGCAATCGGGGTTGATGCCGCGCAGCCGCTCGGCCATCACCTCGACCTTGGGCTTGCCGACGGTGCTATCCAGGGCGTGTAGTTGGCGGTTTGCGTTGCTGACGCAGACGTCGTCCAAGTCGAACAGCGAAATCTCGCCTACGCCACAACGGGCAATGGCTTCCGCCGCCCAGGATCCGACGCCGCCAACACCGACAATTGCCACATGGGCCGCCCGCAGGCGCTCCAGGCCTTCGATGCCATACAAACGGGCGATGCCGGCAAACCGTGGATCTTCTGTACTCATGACCGTTACCCCAAAAACCGGCGCGCATTATAGGGCTTTGCCGTGGCAATTCGAGCTGTTCGCGAATTGAATCCCACCAATTTCCCCTTGTGGGAGCGAGCTTGCTCGCGATGGCGTCAATCCAGTCAATAGAGTATCGACTGATCCACCGCCATCGCGAGCAGGCTCGCTCCCACAGGATTTGTGTTCCAACCGACCAGCACCAGGGGCCCATGAGAGTCGTTTTGCTATAAGATAACCGCCATTTTGCGCGAGCCAGCCCGCTCCCGCACTAGCCTTGCGTCCACATTATTCCCGGAGCTTCCATGACGGCCCACGCCGACCTTTCGCCGACCCTGCAACTCGCCATCGACCTGATCCGCCGTCCGTCCGTGACGCCGTTGGATGCCGATTGCCAGAAAATCATGATGCAGCGCCTGGGCGACGCCGGTTTTAAGCTGGAGCCGATGCGCATCGAGGATGTGGATAACTTCTGGGCCAGCCATGGCAAGCAGGACGGCCCGGTGCTGTGCTTCGCCGGCCACACCGATGTGGTGCCGACCGGTCCGGTGCAGGCGTGGCAGCTCGACCCGTTCAATGCGGTCATCGACGAACACGGCATGCTCTGCGGCCGCGGCGCGGCGGACATGAAAGGCAGCCTGGCGGCGATGGTTGTGGCGGCCGAGCGGTTTGTCGCCGACTACCCGGACCACAAGGGCTCGCTGACTTTCCTGATCACCAGCGATGAAGAAGGCCCGGCCCACCACGGCACCAAAGCCGTGGTCGAACGCCTCAAGGCCCGCCAGGAGCGCCTGGACTGGTGCATCGTCGGCGAGCCGTCGAGTACCACGCTGGTGGGCGATGTGGTCAAGAACGGCCGTCGCGGCTCCCTCGGCGCGAAACTCACCGTACGCGGCAAACAGGGTCACGTGGCTTATCCACACCTGGCGAAGAACCCGATCCACCTGGCCGCGCCGGCCCTGGCCGAACTCGCCGCCGAGCACTGGGACCATGGCAACGATTTCTTCCCACCGACCAGCTTCCAGATCTCCAACCTGAACTCTGGCACCGGCGCGACCAACGTGATCCCCGGCGATCTGGAAGCGGTGTTCAACTTCCGCTTCTCCACTGAATCCACCGTCGAGGGCCTGCAACAGCGCGTCGCCGATATCCTCGACAAGCATCAGCTGGACTGGCACATCGACTGGGCTTTGTCCGGCCTGCCATTCCTCACCGAGCCGGGTGCCCTGCTGGACGCCGTGTCATCGAGCATCAAGGACGTGACGGGCCGCGAGACGAAAGCCTCCACCAGCGGCGGTACGTCCGACGGTCGATTCATCGCCACCATGGGCACGCAAGTCGTGGAGCTGGGGCCGGTCAACGCGACCATCCACCAGGTCAACGAACGCGTGCTGGCGGCTGATCTCGACGTGCTCACCGAGATCTACTACAAGACGCTGATCAAGTTGCTCGCCTGATGCTCGCCTGCCCGATCTGCAGTGAACCGCTGAACGCCGTGGACAACGGCGTCGTGTGCCCCGCCGGCCACCGGTTCGACCGTGCGCGGCAGGGTTACCTGAACCTGTTGCCGGTGCAGCACAAGAACAGCCGCGACCCCGGCGACAACCAGGCGATGGTCGAAGCTCGCCGCGACTTTCTCAACGCCGGGCACTACGCCCCGGTCGCCCGGCGCCTGGCCGAATTGGCGGCCGAACGGGCACCTGGACGTTGGCTCGACATCGGTTGTGGTGAGGGCTACTACACCGCGCAAATCGCCGATGCCCTGCCCAACGCCGATGGCTATGCCCTCGACATCTCCCGCGAAGCGGTCAAGCGCGCCTGCAAACGCAACCCGCGGCTTACCTGGTTGATCGCCAGCATGGCCCGGGTGCCGCTGGCGGATGGCTGCTGCCAGTTCCTCGCGAGTGTGTTCAGCCCGCTGGATTGGCAAGAGGCCAAGCGCTTGCTCAGCCCCGGCGGCGGCCTGATGAAAGTCGGCCCTACCGCCGGCCACCTGATGGAATTGCGCGAGCGCCTGTACGACGAAGTGCGCGGGTACACGGACGACAAGCACCTGGCCTTGGTGCCGCCCGGCATGGCGCTGGATCACAGCGAAACCCTGGAATTCAAGCTGACGCTCGACAGCGGCCAGGACCGCGCCAATCTGCTGGCGATGACGCCCCACGGCTGGCGCGCCAGCGCCGAGCGCCGCGCCAACGTGATCGAACAGGCCGAGCCGTTCGAAGTCACGGTGTCGATGCGCTACGATTATTTCATTGTTCAATAATTAACCTTTGGCCCCTGGCAATCGCTTGGGGCCAGCTAAATCCGCGAATGGATTTTTCAAGACCACAGTGAGGACATCCATGCGCCAACCCGATATCGAGATTTACCTGAAGGACGCCGACGTTGACCACAAGGCCATCGCCCACTGGCTAGGCGAGGCCCTGGGCCCATGCAGCGACTGGGTACAGAAAGGCCAGACCTACAAGTGCAAGGCTGGCCACATTCCGGTGACCTGGCTGCCCAAGGCCGTAGGAAAATGGAACAGCCTCTATCTGGAAAGTGACCAGACCCCGTGGGAAGACGACATTGCCTGCGCCCGCGCCGCCTTCGCCGCGCTGAACGTCGAAGTGCGCTGCGCGCCCGGCTCCTGGGTGGAAGAAGAAGGGGAAGAATCGGCGGACCGCTGGATCCGCATCAGCGCCGATGGGGAAGAAGAGATTACCTGGAAAACGGCGTGATTTAGCGCCCAGCGCTGATCTAATGTGGGAGCGAGCCTGCTCGCGAAAGCGGTGTGACAGTTAATGAGTCATTGTCTGATACACAGCTTTCGCGAGCAGGCTCGCTCCCACAGGGTTTTGTGTTGCCGGTGAATGCGGCTTACAACCCCACCACATCCTCAGCCTGCAGGCCCTTCTGGCCTTCCACGACCGCGTACTCGACCTGCTGGCCTTCGGTCAGTGAGCGGTGGCCCTCGCCACGGATCGCGCGGTAATGCACGAACACATCCGCTCCGCCCTCGCGCTGGATAAAGCCGTAGCCCTTGGCGTCGTTGAACCACTTCACACTGCCGGTTTCGCGTGTTGCCATGATGCTCACTCCTGTTTTCTTATTGTTAAGTCGGCTTTTCCCGCCCGATTGAAAAGGCAAAGCCGTACGAACCTAAGCCACCGTCCGAACGTCCATGGGGAAGCCCCGGGCAGTAACCGGCCGAGTATATGACACCCGGAAAAACTCTCAACTGACTTTACTTCGGTGCTTTTTTGCCGATTTTCGACGAATCCGGCACACTGGCGCCCGCTCCATCCCATTCACTCATGCAGAAGCCGTATGACCCGCTCCCCGTTCCGCCGTCTTGTGTTTGGCACCTTGCGCCGACTTTTATATCTCTGGGTTCGCTCCGAGACGATCAATCAGTCGTCCTTTACCCTCAACCTCGACCGCAGTCGCCCCGTGTTCTACGTCCTGCAAGACCCTTCGCTGACCGACCTGGCGGTGCTCGACACCGAATGCACCAAGGCCGGCCTGCCGCGCCCGGTACTGCCGGTCTCGGTGGGCAACCTGCTGGAGCCGGCGGCATTTTTCTACCTGACGCCGGCACCGGACTGGCTCGGGCGCCAGGATAAACGCGGTGCGCCGCCCACCCTGACGCGGCTGGTCGACGTGCTGACCCACAACGCCGCCGAGGACGCGCAGATCATTCCGGTCAGCGTGTTCTGGGGCCAATCGCCCGACAGCGAATCCAGCCCGTGGAAACTGTTGTTCGCCGACAGTTGGGCGGTCACCGGACGCCTGCGCCGATTGCTGAGCATCATGATCCTGGGGCGCAAGACCCGCGTGCAGTTCTCCGCCCCGATCCATCTGCGCGAACTGATCGAGCACGATAAGGGCCACGAACGCACCGTGCGCATGGCCCAGCGGATCCTGCGGGTACACTTTCGCAACTTGAAAGCGGCGGTCATCGGTCCCGACATCTCCCACCGACGCCATCTGGTCAAGGGTCTGTTGAACCAGCCGCTGGTCAAGCAGGCCATCGCCGAAGAAGCCGAGCGGGAGAAGATCTCGCCGGAGAAAGCCAAAGCCCAGGCCCTGCGCTACGGCAACGAGATCGCCTCGGACTACACCTACACGGCCATCCGCTTCCTGGAAGTGGTGCTGAGCTGGTTCTGGAACAAGATCTACGACGGCATCAAGGTCAACCACATCGAAGGCGTGCAAAACGTTGCCCAAGGCCATGAAGTCATTTATGTCCCCTGCCACCGCAGTCATATCGACTACCTGCTGCTGTCGTACCTGCTGTTTCGCAATGGCCTGACGCCACCGCACATCGCCGCCGGCATCAACCTGAACATGCCGGTGATCGGCAGCCTGCTGCGCCGCGGCGGGGCGTTTTTCATGCGCCGCACGTTCAAGGGCAACCCGCTCTATACCGCCGTGTTCAACGAATACCTGCATACGCTGTTCACCAAGGGGTTCCCGGTGGAGTACTTCGTCGAAGGCGGCCGTTCGCGCACCGGGCGCATGCTGCAACCCAAGACCGGCATGCTCGCCATTACCCTACGCAGCTTCTTGCGCTCGTCACGCATGCCCATCGTCTTCGTGCCGGTGTACATCGGTTATGAGCGGGTCCTGGAAGGCCGTACCTACCTGGGCGAACTGCGCGGCGCGAGCAAGAAGAAGGAGTCGATCTTCGACATCTTCAAGGTCATCGGCGCCCTCAAGCAACGCTTCGGCCAAGTGGCGGTGAACTTCGGCGAGCCGATCAAGCTGGCGGAATTCCTCGACGGCGAGCAACCTGGCTGGCGCCAGCAGGAGCTGGGCCCGCAATTCAAGCCGGCCTGGCTCAACGCGACCACCAACCGCCTCGGCGAACGCGTGGCGCGGCACCTGAACGAGGCCGCCGCTATCAACCCGGTCAACCTTGTCGCCCTGGCATTGCTGTCCACCAGCCGACTGGCTCTCGACGACCAGGCCATGGCCCGCGTGCTGGACTTGTACCTCGCGCTGCTGCGCAAAGTGCCCTATTCGCCCCACACCACCTTGCCTGAGGGCGACGGCCGGGCGTTGATCGAGCATGTCAAAGGCATGGACCTGCTGTCGGAACAGAGCGATGCCTTGGGCAAGATTCTGTATCTGGATGAACAGAACGCCGTGTTGATGACCTACTACCGCAACAACGTGCTGCACATCTTCGCCCTTCCGGCGCTGCTGGCGAGCTTCTTCCAGAGCAGCTCGCGCATGAGCCGCGAACAGATCCTGCGTTATACACGGGCCCTGTATCCGTACTTGCAATCGGAGCTGTTCATTCGCTGGTCGCTGGAAGAACTGGACGATGTGGTCGACCAGTGGCTTAAAGCGTTCGTCGAGCAGGGCCTGCTGCGCTTCGAGAAAGACCTGTACTTGCGTCCCGTTCCAAGTTCTCGACACTTTGTGCTGCTGACCTTGCTATCGAAGAGCATCGCCCAGACCTTGCAGCGCTTCTACATGACCGTTTCGCTGCTGCTCAACAGCGGGCAGAACAGCATCAGCGCCGAAGAACTGGAAGACCTCTGCACAGTCATGGCCCAGCGGCTGTCGATCCTGCACGGACTGAACGCGCCGGAGTTCTTCGACAAGAGCCTGTTCCGCCACTTCATCCAGACGATGCTCGACCTCGACGTACTGCGCCGTGATGAAGCGGGCAAGCTAAGCTATCACGAGCTGCTCGGCGAATTGGCCGAAGGCGCGGCCAAGCGTGTGTTGCCGGCGGAGATTCGCTTGTCGATCCGCCAGGTGGCGTTGCATCGCAGTGAAGACGCCATGGCTCCGGACACGCCAGTCACCCAGGATTGATTCTGTCACAGGCCCCAGGATTTCACTGGGGCCCCCAATATGGAAATGTCCCCATGAAAAAGCTTCTTCTCGTCGCTGCTGCCACGTTGCTCAGCGCCTGCTCCAGCACGCCGCTGGCCAGCAAGAACAGCCTCGACGGCGAGGTGTTCTACCTGCAACGCATCGCCTTGCCGCCCACTGCTACCTTGACCGTGAGCCTGCAAGACGTCTCCCTCGCCGACGCGCCAGCCGTGACGGTCGATGAGCAGCGGGGCCCCGTCAAAGGCCAAGTCCCATTACCATTCAAGCTCAGTTATGATCCGGCGCAGGTCAAGCCCGGCCACCGTTATGCCGTGAGCGCCCGCATCGAAGTCGACGGCCAGTTGATGTTCATCAGCACTGAACAACACACCGTGCAGCTCGATGGCAAAGATCCGCAGCCGTTGAAGATTCGCGTCAACGCTGCACGCTGATTCCTGTTCCACTCTTCAAGGAAGCTGCCATGCTCCGCTTTACCCTTCGTTTCACCGGCCTGTGCGCCGGCCTGTTGATCTGCGCCAATGCCATGGCCCTGTCCCTCGGCGACCTTTCCCAGAAAGACGCCACGGGTGGTCTCAAGGATGCCCTGACCCAAGGCGCCCAGGTGGCGGTCAAGCAGCTGGGCACCCCAGGCGGGTTCAGCAACAACCCGGACGTCAAGATTGAATTGCCAGGCAAGCTCGGCAAAGTCGCCAGCAAGATGAAAGCCTTCGGCATGGGCGACCAGGTGGATCAGCTGGAAACCAGCATGAACCAGGCGGCCGAAGCCGCGGTGGTGCAGGCCCAGCCGATCCTGGTCGACGCCGTGAAGAACATGAGCGTGAGCGACGCCAAGGGCATATTGAGCGGCGGCAACGATTCGGCCACCCAGTACCTGAACAAGAGCAGCCGCGAGCAGATTCGCGCCAAGTTCCTGCCCATCGTCAAGCAAGCCACCGACAAGGTCGGCCTGGCCCAGCAATACAACGCCTTTGCCGGCCAAGCCGCGACACTGGGAGTGGTCGATGCCAAGAGCGCCAATGTCGAGAACTATGTGACTGAACAGGCGCTGGATGGTTTGTTCGAGATGATCGCAAAACAGGAAGCCACCATTCGCCAGAATCCGGCGGCTGCGGCGACCAGTTTGGCGAAGAAGGTTTTTGGCACTCTCTAAGCCAAGCGCAAAAACACTGTGGGAGCGAGCCTGCTCGCGATATCGGTATCAGCCATAACATCTCTGTTGGCTGTAGCACCGCAATCGCGAGCAGGCTCGCTCCCACATTTGATTTTCAGTGCTATCAGAATCGGTTCAAGTCTTCTTGACCCTGAACCACGCCGCATACAACGCCGGCAGGAACAGCAGCGTCAATGCCGTTGCCACGATCAATCCCCCCATGATCGCCACCGCCATCGGGCCGAAGAACAGGCTGCGTGACAGCGGGATCATTGCCAGCACCGCCGCCAGCGCGGTGAGCACGATCGGGCGGAACCGTCGCACCGTCGCTTCGATGATCGCCTGCCACGGGGCAAGCCCGGCCTTGATATCCTGTTCGATCTGATCCACCAGGATCACCGAGTTGCGCATGATCATGCCGGACAAGGCGATGGTGCCAAGCATTGCAACGAAACCGAACGGCTGGCGGAACACCAACAGGAACAGCGTCACGCCGATCAACCCCAGCGGCGCGGTGAGGAAGACCATGGCCGTGCGAGAGAAGCTGCGCAGTTGCAGCATCAACAAGGTCAGCACCACCACGATGAACAACGGCACACCGGCGTTCACCGATTTCTGGCCTCGGGCCGAGTCCTCTACCGTGCCACCCACCTCAAGCAGATAACCATCCGGAAGTTCCGCCTGGATCGGATCCAGTGTCGGGAAAATCTGCTGCACCAGGGTCGCCGGCTGTTCTTTGCCGTAGATATCGGCCCGAACGGTCACGCTCGGCAGGCGGTTGCGGTGCCAGATCACGCCCTCTTCAAAGCCATACTCCAGCGTGGCGATCTGCGACAGGGCAACGGTCGTGCCGTTGTCGGTCGGCACCGCCAGGCTTGGCAACAGCGACAGCTCCGTGCGCTCATGCACCGTGCCGCGCAGCAGAATCTCGATCAACTCGTTGTCTTCACGGTACTGGCTGACGCTGGATCCGGTGAGGGAGCTTCGCAAGAAGCTCGACAGATTCGCGGTGGTCACCCCCAAGGCTCGCGCACGGTCCTGGTCGATGTTCAGATAGACCACTTTGCTGGGCTCTTCCCAATCCAGATGCACATTGGCAACGTAGGGGTTTTCCCGGACTTTTGTCGCCACTTTCCTCGCCAGGGCCCGCACCTCCTCGATGTGCTCGCCTGTCACGCGAAACTGCACCGGGTAGCCCACCGGCGGACCGTTCTCCAGGCGCGTCACCCGCGAGCGCAAGGTTGGGAATTGCTCGTTCAGGGTGGTGATCAGCCAACTGCGCAACGGCTCGCGGTCTTCGATGGTCTTGGCCAACACCACGAATTGGGCGAAGCTCGGCGCCGGCAGTTGTTGATCCAGGGGCAGATAGAAACGCGGTGAACCGGTGCCGACATAAGCGACGTAGTTGTCGATACCGGCGTGGTCCTTGAGCAACGCTTCCAGGCGCTTGACCTGCTCGGCGGTGTTGACCAACGAAGCGCCTTCGGCCAATTTCAAATCGACCATCAGCTCCAGGCGCCCCGACGCCGGGAAAAACTGCTGCGGGACAAAACGGAACAACACGACCGAGCCCAGGAACAGCAGCACGGTCAACGCGATGACGGTCTTGCGCCGACGCACGCACCACTCCACCAATCGCCGTACACGCTGGTAGAACGGCGTACCGTAGGGATCGGGCTGGCCGTCCACCGTGCCATGCTTGGCCGCATGAATCTTCGCCAGGTCCGGCAGGAGTTTTTCCCCCAGGTACGGCACGAATACCACGGCAGCCACCCAGGAAGCCAACAGTGCGAGGGTCACCACCTGGAAAATCGAACGGGTGTACTCGCCGGTGCCCGATTGGGCGGTGGCGATCGGCAGGAAGCCCGCCGCGGTGATCAAAGTCCCGGTGAGCATCGGAAACGCCGTACTGGTCCAGGCGTAGCTGGCCGCCCTGATCCGGTCGAAGCCTTGCTCCATCTTGATCGCCATCATCTCCACGGCGATGATCGCGTCGTCCACCAGCAGCCCCAGGGCCAAGACCAGCGCGCCGAGGGAGATTTTGTGCAAGCCGATCCCCAGGTAGTACATCGCGGCGAAGGTCATCGCCAACACCAGCGGAATCGCCAGCGCCACCACCATCCCGGTACGCAGCCCCAGGGAGAAAAAGCTCACCAGCAACACGATGGTCAGCGCTTCCACCAGCACCTGGACGAACTCGCCGACACCGGTCTTCACCGCCGCGGGCTGGTCGGAAACCTTGCGCAATTGCATACCCGCCGGCAGCGTGTTCTGGATGCGGGCAAACTCGACTTCCAGGGCCTTGCCCAACACAAGGATGTCACCGCCCTCCTTCATCGCCACGGCCAGGCCGATGGCATCTTCGCCCATGAACCGCATGCGCGGCGCGGGTGGATCGTTGAAGCCGCGACGCACGTCTGCTACATCGCCGATGCGGAAGGTGCGGTCGGCCACGCGGATCGGAAAGTCACGGATCTCTTCCACGGTCTGGAAATTCCCGGAAACCCGTAGCTGCAATCGCTCGCTGGCGGTCTCGAAGAATCCGGCCGTAGACACCGCGTTCTGCGCTTCCAGGGCTTGCTGGACCGCCGCCAGCGGCAGGCCGAGGGTCGCCAGTTTCACGTTCGACAGTTCGACCCAGATTTTCTCGTCCTGCAGGCCGAGCAATTCGACCTTGCCCACATCCTTGACCCGCTGCAGCTGGATCTGGATGCGGTCGGCATAATCCTTGAGCACGCCATAATCGAAGCCGTCACCGGTGAGTGCGTAGATATTGCCAAACGTGGTGCCGAACTCATCGTTGAAGAACGGCCCCTGGATACCCGGCGGCAAGGTATGCCGGATATCGCTGATTTTCTTGCGGATCTGATACCACAGCTCGGGAATCTGCTTGGAATGCAAGGAGTCGCGAGCCATGAACGTCACCTGGGATTCGCCCGGGCGGGAGAACGAGACGATCTTTTCGTAATCGCCGGTTTCCATCAGCTTCTTTTCGATGCGCTCGGTGACTTGGCGCGACACTTCCTCAGCCGTGGCGCCTGGCCAGATCGTGCGAATGACCATGGCCTTGAAGGTGAACGGCGGGTCTTCGCTCTGGCCAAGCTTGGTGTAGGAAAGCGCCCCGACGATTGCGAGCAACAGCATCAGGAACAGTACGATCTGGCGGTTCCGCAACGCCCATTCGGAAAGATTGAAGCCCATCGGGGGTTACTCCTTGGCCGCCAGGTTGACTACGCGGTTGGAGCGATCCACCGGCCGCACCTGCTGGCCGTCCAGGAGCACATGCACGCCAGCGGCCACCACCCAGTCATTGGCACCCAGGCCTTCAAGCACCGGCACGTTGTTTTCGCCAAAGGCACCGACACGCACCGGGACTTTCTTGAGGGTGTTGTCGGGGTTGACCACCCAGACATAAGTCGCGCCGTTCTCGGCGGTGAGGGCCGACAGCGGCACTGACAGGGGGACCTTTTCGGCATTCTGGATAAACACCCGGGCGCTCTGGCCCAGTTCCGCCGGGACGCTGCCGGCGGTGAAGGCGACACGAGCGGCGAAGGTGCGGGATCTGGGATCGGCGGCCGGCGAGAGTTCGCGGATACGTCCGCTAAAGCGCTGGTCAGGTTGGCTCCACAGCTCGACCGAAACCGGCTGGCCAATCTTGAACCGACCGAAACTCTGCTCCGGCAGGCTGATCAGCACCTCGCGTTCACCGTCGGTGGCCAGGGTGAAGACGGTTTGACCGGCCGACACGACCTGACCCACTTCCACCGAACGCCGGGCCACGACGCCATCCTGGGGCGCACGCAAAATCGAATAGCTGGCCTGGTTGCTGGCAACGTCGAATTCAGCCTTGATCTGCTTGACCCGCGCGGCCCCGGAGCGAAAGAGATTTTCGGCGTTGTCGTATTGGGAGCGGCTGACCATCTGCCGCTCCATCAAGGTCTTGTAGCGGTCACGCTCGGCACGCACCAGGCTCAGGTTGGCCTCGGCGGCAGCGACCTGGGCCCGGCTCGCCTCGAGTTGCAGACGCACGTCTTCGGGATCGAGTTCAGCCAAGGGTTGATTGGCCTTGACCCGCTGCCCCTCCTCCACCAGCCGTCGGCTGACTTTGCCACCGATGCGAAAGGCCAGGTCCGGCTCGAATCGCGCCCGCACTTCGCCAGGATAACTGTCCATCGCCTGGGCCGAGGGCTCGGGCTTGACCACCATGGCCGGGCGGACGGTGACGGCCACCGGCTCCTCGTGGCCACACGCAGACAATAAAAAAGCCAGGCTGACTGGCACGGCGAGGGGCAGGACATAGCGGAACATGGTGGATGACCTTTCGCTAATGATGCTTGGAATAATTATACTGGCGGGTATGTTATTAATAGCAAACTCACCAGTCCAGTATTAAAGCGAAGAATGTCGAACAATCCTCCCCCTCCCAGCGGCCCTGGTCGTCCGAAGGATCTGGCCAAACGCCAGGCCATTCTCGATGCGGCCAAAAATCTCTTCCTGAGCCTGGGTTACGCCAGTACCAGCATGGATGCGGTGGCGACCGAGGCCGGTGTATCGAAGCTGACGGTCTACAGCCACTTCAACGATAAGGAAACGCTGTTTTCCGCCGCGGTGATCGCCAAGTGCGAAGAGCAAGTGCCGCCGCTGTTCTTCGAATGGGTCGAAGGCGTCCCGATCGAGCACGTGTTAATGAACATCGCCCGGGGCTTCAATCAACTGATCAACAGCGACGAGTCGGTGAATCTGCATCGGCTAATGGTCGCCCTGGGTAGTCAGGATCCGAAGCTCTCGACGATTTTCTACGAGGCCGGCCCGCAACGCATGCTCTGCGGCATGGAGCGGTTATTGAGCAAGGTCAACCAGAGCGGCGCCTTGAGCATCGACAAACCGCGAAATGCCGCCGAGCATTTTTTCTGCCTGATCAAGGGGGCGGCCAACTTCAGGTTGCTGTACGGCTGCGACGGACCGCAAGACGCCGAGGCGGCCGAGGCTCATGTGCAGGAAGTGGTGGGGTTGTTCATGCGGGCCTATCGGCCCTAGTTCCCAAGCGCCATCACCTGGGGGCTTCATTCGCGAGCAGGCTCGCTCCCACAAGGGATCGTGGTGTTCCGTGTGGGAGCGAGCCTGCTCGCGAACGGGGGCGCCTCGGTTTCAAGCCTTGAGCGCCTTCTTGGGATAGATATCGTACCGACTGGACTTGCCCTCGAGCCCATGGCTCGGCTTCGGCCCTTCGATGCAAGGCGCCTTGCGCGGGCGCTTGACCACCACCCGGTGGGTCGCCAGCGCCAGCGCCGCGGCCAGCAGCGCCGGTGCGTCATTGTCATCGCCCACCAAAGGTCGGAACAGGCGCATTTCCTTTTTCACCAGGGCGGTTTTCTCTCGATGGGGAAACATCGGGTCCAGGTAGATCACCTGGGGCGGCTCGCCTTCCCAATGGCGCATCACCTCGATGGAGTTGCCCTTGAGCAAACGCATGCGCGCCACGATCGGCGCCACGTCGAAATCTTCCGCGCCACGGGCCAGGCCATCTTCCAGCAGTGCACCGATCAGCGGCTGGCGCTCGATCAGGCTCATTTCGCAGCCCAGGCTCGCCAGCACAAACGCGTCCTTGCCCAACCCGGCCGTGGCGTCGAGTACCCGCGGACGCACACCTTGGGCGACACCGACCGCCTTGGCGATCATCTGACCGCTGCCACCGCCGTACAAGCGCCGATGGGCCGCGCCACCCTCGACGAAATCCACCCGCACCGGTCCCGGCGCGTCCGGACCCAATTGCTGCAATTGCAATCCCTGCTCGCCGACCTGCAAGGCAAACTCGCCATCGTCCACTTGCAAAGGCAGGCCAAGCCGCTCTGCCCATTGTTCGGCCTGGGGCTGGAACGCCGGAATCAAGGCCTCGACATGGATGCGGCAGGCCGCGGGTTGCTCAATCATGAAAACACGCTCGAAAAAATTAAGGATCGGCAAAACCAGCCGATAACAACGGTGAACGGCATTTTGCCAGAGCTGAGCGTCGACCGAGAAAAATGTCAGACATTCAATCCACATCGATAGGCGTTATCTCCCCTTACGGCGATTACAGCCTGCGTAACACCCAAGCGCTGAGCGGCGTCAGTCACCTGTGGCAGGATTTTTTTGCCCGGGCCCTGGCCGATCAACTGGGTGAAAACGCACCGGCGCCTGGCAGCTACCAGCCCGTCGCCCTCGATGAAGCGGTTGAACCGACCCTTGGCGCCGAGCTGCTGGAGCACATCGTCAGCCAGCGCACCTGCGACGTGAAGGAAACCCAGGTCAAGCCGCCAGAGCCGTTGTTCCTGCCGATTGCCGAGTTCGAACTGGATTTGCTGGACAAACCGTTCCCACCGTTCCCGCCCGAAGAAATCGTTGCCCAGCAAAAGCAGCAAACCTTCGAGAGCAACTGGGTTCGCCCGATCGTCCTCACAGCCGGCCAGCCACAGTCGGAACCGGGCCCGGCGCCGCACCCGCGTCCATTGCACCTGCCGATCGCCGAGTTCGAACTCGACTTGCTGGATAAACCGTTCCCTCCGTTCCCGGAAGAGGAATTGGTGGCGCAGCAGAAACAACTCGATTTCGATACCCGTTGGGCACGTCCGATCGTTCTGCAGAACCTTCGTATCGCCGCCTGATTCTTACCGACAGATCCACCACGGCCCTACATCCAGATGGAAGTGGTTGCGGTGCGCCGCGTTGTAGTCCGGACTCAACACCACACTGAACATCTCACAGGCGCCATCTCGCACCTGCCGCAGGAACTGCGCATCGGTGTTGTCTTTCGGCCAGTCCCTGAGCACGCTGATCGCCTTCCCATTGGCCAGGCGAAACCCGGCAATATCGAGCGCGCTGGCGGTGGCGTGCTGGCTGCGCGCCCCGCTCTCACGGCCGTACATGTTGCGACAGGCAAAGCTGCCCAGATGATCGACCCGCGTGACTTTCTGCCCATAGGCCGCCGTTGCCGCCGGCTGCAGCGCATGACGCTCGAACAACGCGAAAGCCACGGCCAGCGGGCAACTGGCCAGGAAGCTGCTGCTCAGCGCCACATCGCCGCCCTGCACTCGCAACACATTGGTCAACGGACAGGTGGTGTTGGCGCCGCTGTCCGCCTGGCGAGAGGTCCGAAGCCCTGACGTAGCGAGCGCCTGGTCGCACAGTTGCGGGTCGTTGCGCAGGGCCATCAGCTTGTAGCGGGTCAGCATGTTCGGCGGGGCGCTGACGTCCAGCGGCGCCCAGGGATTCCATTGCGGCGGCACCGACAACCAGCCGCGCCATACGCCAAGCACTGCGGCGCCGACGATCAGCAGCACCACCATCAAACCTTTGAAAAACCGCACGACAACGCCCCGGGCATCAGCCCTTGAATAATTGATTGGCCTGCTTGAATGGCATCGAGCGACGGGTGAAGGTGAACGTGCCTTGCTCCTGGATTTCCTGCGCGGCGCGGAAGAACTCGCCATAGGCCGCCAGCGCCAACGCCGAGCCGACACTGATGCGCTTGACGCCCAGTTCGCTCAACTGCGCCACGGTAAGGTCCAGGGCGCCGGACATCAGCACATTGACCGGTTTGGGCGCCACCGCTTGTACCACCGCGAGGACCTGTTCGGCGCTGCTCAATCCTGGCGCGTACAACACGTCGGCGCCTGCGTCGGCGAACGCCTTGAGGCGTCGGATCGTGTCGTCCAGGTCGGGTTTGTTGTGCAGGAAATTTTCCGCGCGGGCGGTGAGCATGAACGGGAACGGCAGGCTGCGCACCGCCTCGGCCGCGGCCTTGACCCGCGCCACTGCTTGATCGAAACGATAGATCGGGCTGTCTTCGCGCCCGGTGGCGTCCTCGATGGAGCCCCCCACCGCCCCGGCCTCTGCCGCACGCAGCAGGCTGGCCGCGCATGCGTCGGGCGCATCGGCAAAGCCGTTTTCCAGGTCGACCGCAACTGGCAGATCCGTGGCCGCCACAATCGCTCGCACGTTGGCCAGGGTGTCATCCAGGCCCAGAGCACCATCGGGCCGCGCCAGGGAAAAAGCGTGGCCGGCACTGGTGGTCGCCAAGGCTTCGAAGCCAAGGCTGGCGAGCATCTTCGCCGATCCGGCATCCCACGGATTGGGAATTACAAAGGCCCCTTCGCGTTCATGCAGGGCCTTGAACGCCTGGGCTCGCCGGGTTTGTGCATCCATCAGAGTCGCTCCTGAGCAATGGGAGGGTTTGCCTTAGAGCAATCCCAGTTGCTCGGCGGCGGGTTCTCTATATAGCTCAGGCAGGGCCGGCAAGCCAGGCAAACGGTTCATCAAGCGGCTGTGAAAACGCATCGCGAGCTTTGCCGCCAGAAGGTTGTCGGCGGTGTGCAGGAACATGTACGGGGTGCGCCCTTCTTCGATCCACTCGGCGATTTTTTCCACCCAGGGCGTCAGGAACGGCTCGTTGGCTTCCACCACTGGATGGCCGACGAAGCGCACCTGCGGGCATTGAGTGAAAGCCGCTGGCCGCGTAGGCACCCGAGGCTTCTTGTATTGCGCATCAAGCACTGAGGGATCGGTCGAGGCGCAGCTGAACAAGCCCCGTGGATCGAGACAGATGCGTTCCACGCCGCGATCGAGCAACAGGCGATTGAGCCGGCGCTCGGCATCGCCCTTGGCAAAAAACTCGTCGTGACGGACCTCGACCGCCAACGGGCTCGGGAACGCGTCGATAAACGCCGCCAGCTCCTGCATCCGATTGGGCGTGAAGGCCTTGGACAGCTGCAGCCAAAACGGCGAGACGCGCTTGCCCAGCGGGCTGAGCAGTTGAACGAAGGTTTCAGTGGCGGTCAGGTGTTCACGCAAGTCGCCGCCATGGCTGATGTCGCCCGGGATCTTGGCCGTGAAACGAAAATGCTCGGGCATGATTTCCGCCCAGCGCTGGACAGTGGCCGCAGACGGGCTCGCATAGAAGGTCGTGTTGCCTTCCACGGCATTGAAAACCTGGCTATAGAGGTTCAGGAAGTCGGAGCTTTTTGCGTCTTGGGGATAAAGATAATCGCGCCAGGCGTTTTCGCTCCAGGATGGGCAGCCCAGGTAATAAGGCAACCGCATCAGATGTAGAGGTCGAGCCCTAGCACTTCCATATCCCAGTCGACAAAACCGGCAGTGCTCAAATAACTGGCAAGGGCCGTGGCGACACTGCGGCTCATGGCGCGGTGATACAGCATGTCCTGCTGACGGGCGGGGAGATTGCTCAGGCGCTGCGCAGAGGCTTTGGCGGCACGTGCGGCCAGTTGCTCTTCGGACGGAAATTCCAGGTCGCCATCGATATCATCGAAGTTTTCGGGCTCAGCGGATTTACCCGCACGAGGCCGACGCTTGATCGGGTAGGACTGGGATGAAACGCCGTCTATACGCATGACAGAATGCTCGGTATCAATGATGGCAATTTAGCGGCACATTCGTAGCCGCGCAAACGCGCAAGTGATAACTAGAACACAGAAAGCTAAAAAGGTTTAAAAACGGGCCGGAAAAGTGACGACTGGCAATGTGGCGTGTGACTTTTAGTTAGAGAAATGACTTTTCAAGCGCAAATCTGAAATTGGTCGATGCCCTTGTGGCGAGGGAGCTTGCTCCCGCTCGAGTGCGTAGCACTCGCTCGATAGTTGGCTTTCACACCAAGGTCGGGGCCGCTCCGCCCGAAGCGTCGGACCGTCCCAGCGGGAGCAAGCTCCCTCGCCACGAAGGCCGTTCGCTTGAGGTCAGAGCCGCTCGGATTTTGGCGTTGCTACCTTGTCCCGCAGGTAAACCGGCTGGGCATCATCGGCCGCAATGGCCTCGCCGCGTTCCCAGGCGAAGCGTGCCAGCGCAAGCAAGTCTTCGGCATGGGGCAACATCGAGGCGTCCTGGCCAACAAGGCTGACACCGATCCGCTCGGCATAACCCCAGCCCGTACCGGCGCCGAACCAATCACCGCTCGCCTCAGCCGGCAGCGCCGCCGCCTCGGGTGGCAATACCGCTTCAGGCCCCGCCAGGCGCATCTCGCCGTTGGCTTCGCGATAGCAGCCCCAATACACCTCGTCCATGCGCGCATCGATCGCCGCGGCGACCTGGCGCGCACCGTGTTCGCGCAGGGCGCGCTGGGCCAGCACCGCCAGGTTCGACACCGGCAGCACCGGGCGCTCCAGGGCAAAGGCCAAGCCCTGCACCACGCCGATGGCGATGCGCACACCGGTGAAAGCCCCGGGCCCGCGACCGAAGGCGATTGCATCCACCGCTTGCAAGTTGGTGCCGGCATCGCTGAGCAACTGCTGGATCATCGGCAGCAATTTCTGCGCATGCAAACGCGGGATCACCTCGTAATGGCTCGTGACCTTGCCGTTGTGCAGCAAGGCAACGGAGCAAGCTTCAGTCGCGGTGTCCAGGGCCAGCAAGGTGCTCATCGATGTGTCCGTAAATCAGGTGGGGAAAAAGTGCGCCAGTATAAACAACTACGGCCCGCAAGCGGGCCGTAGTTGTTGCTGCCGATCAGACTTTTCAGCTCAAGGCCGCAAGCACTTTGGCAGTGATGGCCTCAACCGAACCGACGCCTTCGATATGGCTGTATTTCGGCTTGCCGTTGGCAGCCGACAGCTTCTGGTAGAAATCCACCAGCGGCTTGGTCTGGGAGTGGTAGACCGACAAACGATGACGCACGGTTTCTTCGGTATCGTCCTTGCGCTGCACCAGTTCTTCACCCGTCACATCGTCCTTGCCTTCGGCTTTTGGAGGATTGTAGACGGTGTGATAGACACGGCCGGACGGCTCATGAACACGTCGACCGGCGATGCGCTGGACGATTTCTTCGTCCTCGACGGCGATTTCAACGACTGCATCCAGCTCGACGCCGGCGCTCACCAGGGCTTCAGCCTGTGGAATGGTGCGCGGGAAACCATCGAACAGGAAGCCATTGGCGCAGTCAGGTTGAGCGATACGATCCTTGACCAGGGCGATGATCAGGTCATCCGACACCAGGCCGCCGGCATCCATGATGCTCTTGGCCTTGATGCCCAGCTCGGTGCCGGCCTTGACCGCCGCACGCAGCATGTCGCCGGTGGAGATTTGCGGGATACCGAATTTTTCGGTGATGAACTTTGCCTGAGTACCTTTACCGGCCCCGGGAGCTCCCAGCAGAATGACGCGCATCGATGTGCTCCTCAATTTTTTTATGTAAACGCTCGGATTCGCCTCGTGGGGCCAATCTCGGAAAACAGGATCGTGGCCGCCCAAACGGCCAAAGGCTGATCAAGATACACAGCAGGCCCGACCCACACAAGCCGCCGAAAGTCGGAGGAACCCGCGTCGAACGCGACCTTCGTACGAGGTGGCGAGAGTCGCAACCTGACAACAAACTGTCGCCTGGCCGACCTGTCGTTCTCCATAAACGGCTACGCCCGGACGAGCCGGGCGAGTTGTCGCGGGTAACGACCCGACGTCAGCCGGTGTTGCGCAAACCGGCGGCGATCCCGGCTACAGACACCAGCAATGCCTGTTCCACGGGGCTGCCTTGGGCAACGTCCTGCTGCCGCGACCGTGCCAGCAGTTCGGCTTGCAACAGGTGCAAGGGGTCGAGGTAAGTGTTGCGCAGGCGAATGAATTCCAAGGTATCTGGGCTATGTGCCAGTAGCTGCGACTGGCCGGTCAACCCCAGGACCACCGAGCAGGCCTGCGACAATAGGTCGCGTAAATGCTCGCCCAACGGCAGCAATGCCGGTTCCACCAGACGCTCATCGTAAGACTGGGCAATATCGGCGTCGGCCTTGGCCAGCACCATCTCCAGCATGTCGATGCGGGTGCGGAAGAACGGCCATTGTTCGCGCATCTGCCCCAGCAATTCACCCTCGCCGCGCTCCAGCGCCTTGCCCAGGGCGGTTTCCCAACCGAGCCAGGCTGGCAGCATCAGGCGGGTCTGGGTCCAGCCGAAGATCCACGGAATCGCCCGCAAGCTCTCGATCCCCCCGGCGCGACGCTTGGCCGGACGGCTGCCCAAGGGCAGACGACCCAACTCCTGCTCCGGCGTGGACTGGCGAAAATACTCGACGAATTGCGGATTTTCCCGCACCACCGCGCGGTAGGCACTGACACCGTCAGCGGCCAATTCGTCCATCAAATGGCGCCATTCTGGCGTGGGCGGCGGCGGTGGCAGCAGGGTCGCTTCCAGCACCGCAGCGAGATAAAGGTTGAGGTTCTGTTCGGCGATGTCCGGCAGGCCGAATTTGAAACGAATCATTTCGCCTTGCTCAGTGGTGCGGAACCGCCCCGCCACCGAACCTGGCGGCTGCGACAGGATCGCCGCGTGCGCCGGGCCACCGCCACGGCCTACCGTACCCCCGCGACCATGAAACAACAGCAGTTCGACTTGCTGCTCGCGGCAGATGTCCACGAGTCGCTCCTGCGCTCGATACTGTGCCCAGGCCGCCGCCGTGGTCCCGGCGTCCTTGGCTGAATCGGAATAGCCGATCATCACCTCCTGGGGTCCATGCAGGCGCGAGCGATAACCCGGCAACGCCAGCAGGCGCTCCATCACCGGCCCAGCGTTGTCCAGGTCGGCGAGGGTTTCGAACAGCGGCACCACCCGCATCGGCCGCAACACGCCGGCTTCCTTGAGCAGCAATTGCACTGCCAGCACATCGGAAGCGGCACCGGCCATCGAGATCACGTAGGAACCCAGGGACGCCGCCGGCGCCGCCGCGACTTCCCGACAGGTCGCCAGGACCTCACCAGTGTCGGCCGACGGTTTGAAATGCGGCGGCAACAACGGACGTCGGTTATTCAGCTCATCCAGCAGAAAACGGATGCGCTGCTCTTCGTCCCAGTCTTCATAGCGTCCAAGCCCGAGGTAATCGGTGATCTCGGTCATGGCCGTCGTGTGGCGCGTCGAATCCTGGCGCACATCGAGGCGTACGAGGAACAGCCCGAAGGTCACCGCGCGGCGCAGGCAATCGAGCAGCGGCCCGTCGGCAATCACCCCCATGCCGCACTCGTGCAGGGACTGATAGCACAACTCCAGCGGATCGAGCAGTTCGCGGTTGTCCTGCAACACTTCGGCAGAGGCCGGCGTAGTGGCTTTCAAGGAGGCCTGGGCCCAGTTGCGGGTGGCCCGCAGGCGTTCACGCAATTGCTTGAGTACCGCGCGATAGGGTTCGGCGCTGTCACCGGCCTGGGCGCGCAAGGCCTCGCTGGCCTTTTGCATGGAGAGGTCGGCCGCCAGGTGATCGACATCGCGCAGATAAAGGTCCGCCGCCATCCAACGCGCCAGCAACAGCACTTCGCGTGTGACCGCGGCGGTGACGTTCGGGTTGCCATCCCGGTCGCCGCCCATCCAGGAGGCAAAGCGGATCGGCGCGGCTTCCAGCGGCAAGCGCAGCCCGGTGGCGGCGTGCAGGGCCTGGTCGGCCTTGCGCAGGTAATTGGGGATGGCCTGCCACAGCGAATGCTCGATCACCGCAAAGCCCCACTTGGCCTCGTCCACGGGCGTGGGCCGGGTGCGGCGGATTTCTTCGGTGTGCCAGGCTTCGGCGATCAATCTTTGCAAGCGCTCATGGATCTGCGCGCGCTCGGCACTGGTGAGGTCACGGTGATCCTGGGCCGCCAGTTGCGCGGCGATGGCGTCGTATTTCTGGATCAGCGTACGCCGGGCGACTTCCGTGGGGTGGGCGGTGAGGACCAACTCGATATCGAGCCGGCCCAACTGCCGGGCCAGCGATTCGGCGCTGTGGCCTTCGGCGCGCAAGCGTGCCAGCAACTCGGGCAACACTCGCGCTTCAAACGGCGCAGGCTTGGATTCTTCGCGCCGATGAATCAACTGGTATTGCTCAGCGATGTTGGCCAGGTTCAAGAACTGGTTGAACGCTCGCGCGACCGGCAGCAATTCCTCCTCGCTCAACTGATTGAGGCTGGCGCTCAGTTCGGCGTCCATGGAACCACGTCGGTCCGCCTTGGCGCCTTTGCGGATCTGCTCGATCTTGTCGAGAAAGGTGTCCCCGTACTGGTCGCGAATGGTGTTGCCCAGCAATTCGCCGAGCAGGTGGACATCCTCGCGCAGGCGGGCATCGATATCGGTCATCAGCAGTTCTCCAGCAAAAGGTCCGGACAGCTTTGTAGGAGAGAGTGCCGATGCTGATCGTTTATGACAAGCGACGAAGGGACATTAAACCTTGTCGGACAAAGCTAGTCTCAAGATAAGCCACACAACGGCTTGTCACTGTCGCGCCTGCCATAAGCAGGGCTATTGATGAGGTCATCATGAAAATCCGTGAGCTTGCCCAGCATTGGGAAGAAAATGCCAAGGGTCGCCTGACCCAGACCGGCTACACGATTCATCTCGATGTAGAGGCCGCTGCGCGCCTGGCGGCCATCTGCGACATGTACCCCAAGCGTCAGCCCGAAGAACTGCTCGGGGAGCTGATCGGCGCCGCGTTGGAAGAGCTGGAAGCCAGCTTCCCCTACGTCAAGGGATCGCAAGTCGTATCGACCGATGAGGAAGGTGATCCGCTGTACGAAGACGTGGGCCCGACGCCACGTTTTCTCGCGCTGTCACGCCGTCATCTGCGCGAACTTTCCTCCCACAGCGACAAATCCAAACACTGATTGCCGCCCTTTCCAGCGTGCGAAATTCCAGCGCGGAGCCTGTCCCAGTCGCGCTGGAATACCGCTGCCCGCCTTGAAAGTTCAGCTTTTTGGCGCTTGACCAATCAGTCAGTATTTCTTTTGGCGAATGGCCATCCTTGCCTGAACTTTTGAAAAACGCCTCGGGTCACACCGAATAACCATACTGGAACGGCCGTTTAAAAAAACGCGCCCTGGCGCCAGCGCCAAAACAGACGTCACGGCTTCGGTCCCAGCATGGAATGGTGTTTTTTTCAGGAGTTTTCCAATGGAGTTGAAGCCTATGAATACCTGCACTGCCAAACCCTCATCCACTGGCCTGCGCGGCCTGAAGTTGGCTGCCCTGGCTATCGGTAGCAGCTTCATTCTGGCCGGTTGTGCCGGCAACCCACCTTCGGAGCAATACGCGGTCACGCAATCTGCGGTCAACAGCGCCGTCAGCGCTGGCGGCACCGAGTTTGCCGCCGTGGAAATGAAATCGGCCCAGGACAAGCTCAAGCAGGCCGAGATCGCCATGCACGACGAGAATTACGAAGAGGCCAAGCGTCTGGCCGAACAGGCCGAATGGGATGCCCGCGTCGCCGAGCGCAAGGCCCAGGCCGCCAAGGCCGAACAGGCCCTCAAGGATTCCCAGAAAGGGGTTCAGGAACTGCGTCAGGAAGGCATGAACAAGGTCCAGTGACCCGGTTCGAGCCACGACGCACTTCTCATTGATAAAAGGACGACAGACTATGACGCACAAACATTTCATGATGCCCGCCCTGCTTGCCGCCTGCGTAGCCCTGGCCGCTTGCTCCCACGATCCGAACGCGAACCTGGAACAGGCGCGCACCAACTACAACGGCTTGCAGGCCGACCCGGCGGCCACCAAGGTCGCGGCCCTGGAAACCAAGGACGCTGCCGATTTTCTCGCCAAGGCCGACAAGGCCTACATGGATAACGAGGACGAAGCCAAGGTCGACCAACTGGCCTACCTGACCAACCAGCGTGTCGAAGTGGCCAAGCAGACCATTGCCCTGCGCAACGCCGAAGCCGAGCTGAAAAACGCCGGTGACGAACGCGCCCGCGCACTGCTGGAAGCCCGCAACGCGCAGATCAAGCAGTTGCAGGACAGCCTCAACGCCAAGCAGACCGAGCGCGGTACGCTGGTGACCTTCGGCGACGTGCTGTTTGCCACCAACAAGTCGGACCTGCGTACCAGCGGTATGACTAACGTGAGCAAACTGGCGCAGTTCCTCCAGGAAAACCCGGATCGCAAGGTGATCATCGAAGGCTACACCGACAGCACCGGTTCGGACTCCTACAACCAATCGCTGTCCGAACGCCGCGCCAGCTCCGTGCGCACCGCCCTGGTGAAAATGGGCGTCGACCCGGCCCGCATCGTGACTCAGGGCTACGGCAAGGAATTCCCGGTCGCCGACAACACCAGCGTCTCGGGCCGCGCCATGAACCGTCGCGTGGAGGTCACCATCTCCAACGACAACCAGCCCGTCGCCCCGCGTTCGACCATGAGCGCCAACTGATCGGTTGACTGCAACTCAAAAGCCCCGCCTGACTTCAATCAGGCGGGGCTTTTTTATGATCAAATTTATTTGGCTGCACACGATCCTTGTGGGAGCGAGCTTGCTCGCGATAGGGGAGTGTCAGGCACTATCAATGCTGCTGAACCACCGCTATCGCGAGCAAGCTCGCTCCCACAGGGGTCTCGCTTAAGGCTGAAGTTTTTGTGGGGTCTCCTGCCCCATGCACCGCACCGCGCGCTTCTTCTCGTTGATCAGCACACCGGTCAGGCCTTTCTGTTCGGTGTCGAACAACACCAGCACGCCCTCGATGCACTGGGCCACTTGCGGCGCCGGCTCCAGGGAAACCTTGTAGTCCTCCCCCGGAACGGTCTTGAGCATGGTGAACTCGTTGAGCAGCAACGCATCCTCGGGCTTGGCGAAATGCAGGTAGCCGTAGTACCAGAGCGCCGCGACGGTGCCGAGGATGCTGCAGATACCTGTGATTATCAGGGGGATGGCGTTACGTTCTTCGCTCATTGCGGATTCTCAGGTGATTCAACGGGTGATTTCGGGTAATTCGGAATTTCGCCCAGGCGGCGCAGGCCGTCAAAGTGCCGGGGGTCGTCGAGGTAGCGCAGCATCACGGTTCGCCAGGTTGGGTCGGCGAAGGTCTGCACATGCCCGCCACGGGTCAGTTGCAGCACCCGTGGCGGCGGCGCAGCTTGATACAAGCGGATGCCGTTGGAAAGGGGCACGATCGGATCGTCGAGGCTGTGGTAGATCAGTTTCGGTACGCCGTTCAATTGCGCGATCGAGCCGATGGCGCTGTCGCCGTCCGGCACCAGCCACGACAGCGGCACCTGGAGTGGCCAGGTCAGCCATGAGGTGCCAAGAGCGAAACGCCCTACATCACGATAACTGGCGGGCACGCCGTCGAGCACCAAGGCCTTGAGCTGCTGCTGGCGCTGCGGGTGCTCGGCCAGGTAATGCACCGCCAGCGCGCCACCGAGACTCTGGCCGAGCAGCACCAACGGCTTGCCCCGCACTTCCGGCGCCTGGTCGAGCCAATTGAACGCGGCGTCGATGTCCTGGTAGATCGCCGGCAGGCTCGGCTCGCCTTCGGAAACGCCATAGCCACGGTAATCGACCATCAAGACTTGATAACCCTGCTCCGGCAACCACCAGCTCCCGCCGAGGTGCCAGGCCAGGTTGCCGCCGTTGCCGTGAAGATGCAGCACCGTGCCCTTGACCTCTACACCCGGCTTCACCGGCAGCCACCAACCCCGCAGCTTCAGCCCATCGGCGGTGGTCAGGGTGACGTCGCGGTAGTCAAGCTTGGCCCGTTCCGGGGTAAACGGCAGGCCGCGTTCGGGGTAGAACAGCAGGGAGCTGCAACCGCTCAGGGCCAGCAGCAGGCAAATGATGCCGAGGGTTCGCATCCGGTGAAGCCTCGCTAAAACTCAGGTTGAAACACGGTCCCACAAAGGATGGGGTGTTATTCAAAGGATATTGGAATAATCCGCTTCGATTCGGTCCAGGCTCAGGTGGTTCAAGAAGTTGGAGAAGCACATCCAGGCCGACAGCGCGTTCATGTCGCGAAATTGGTCGGGCAGGTACTTGGGCGGTACGACCAGGCCTTCATCCACTAACTGGCGCAACGTGCGCATGTCCTCCAGGGTGGTCTTGCCGCAGAACAGCAACGGCACCTGCTCCAGCTTGCCTTTGCGCACGGCCAGCTGAATATAGTTGTAAACCATGATGAAGCCCTTGAGGTAGGACAAGTCTTTGGTGAACGGCAGTCCGGTCGGCACCGAACCACGGAAAACCCGACTGGCGTTGCCGTAGCTTTCGGCCATTTCAAAGCCCTGTTCACGGAAGAACTCGTAGACCTGCAGGAAATCGGCGCCCTCTTCCACCATATGAATGGCACGAGTGCGGTTGGTGAGTTTGCGCAAGCGACTCGGGTAAGACGCGAAGGTGATGATCTCCATCAGGATCGCCAGGCCTTCCTGGGTCACTGTCGACGAGGGCGGGCCCTTGGACAGGAAGGTGCAGATCGGCTGGTTCAGGCCGTTGAGGGTGGTGCCGACGTGCACCAGCCCTTCATGGACCTCCAGGGCGCGCACATCGCGCTCGTTGAACATCGCGTCGGTGCGGATCTTGATGTAGTCGGCGCCCGCCGCCGCGTCGGCCACGATCCCGTCGGACTCGAACACGCGGATGGTTTCCTCGGCTTCGCCGAACACCCGGTTGAGGCGATGCTGCAACAGGCTCACGGCTTCCTTGGCGCTGAGGACCTTGGGCTCGTCCTTCAGGTCGCCACGGCCATCGATGTTGTTCAGGTAATCGGACAGCATCAGCCCCAGGTCGGCCAGGGTCGGGTCACCGGCGTGGAAGGCGTCGGACGCCGCGCCATACAGCTCCTGGGAAATCAGCCCGAAGTCCTCGGTGCCGCGCGCTTCGAGCATGCGCACCACCATGCGGTATTCCTTGCACATGCGGCGCATGATCTGGCCAACCGGGTTGAACTGCCCGAGTTGGCGGGTGATGTCGCGCTCGATGTTCTGAAACTCCAGCTTCACTTTGCTGGAATCGAACGACAGCGGTCGGTTGAGATAATAGTCGCGGTCCACGGCGGGCATTTCCTTGCCCTTGGTCTTGAGAAAACCTTTGCGGATGTTCTCGTCCCACTTCACCGCGTCGAGGATTCGAATCGGCGTCTGCGCCAGCACAATGCGATCGGACAAGGTGCGTATCGTCTGCTGGTAATCGTCCACCCGGAACTCCTGTGAAAAAAACATCCGCTTGTAGCAGTTATTGGGATTTGGCCAGTCGCTGATAGCGCACGGCTTCCGAGAACACGTCGGAATTGGCTGGGTCGTCGAGGTAGCTGAACACCTTGACCATGTCGCTGTCCACCAGCACGCCATCGCCCTCTTCGCTTGGGTTCGGCTGACCACTGAGGAGCTTCTGGCCGATGGCCTGGTTGATCTGTTCCATGTCCAGGTTGTAGACCACCAGTTCCTGTTTGTCGGTCAGTTCGAAACCGGCAATGACGAAATGTCCGCCATAGCGGGCCGGCACCTTGGCCGACAGGTACCAGCGGCTGCCGTGTCGGGAGACCGTCACGGGAATGGCTTCGCGTTCCCGGGGCTTGGCCCTGAAGTAGCTGATGGCCTGGTAGCGGTGCTTGCCGACTTGCGTCAGCTCCAGGTTCAACGGCTCGCCCCAGGCGTTGGTGCTGGTCCATTGGCCGAGCAGGCCCTTGGGCGCGGCTTCGCTGTCGGGCAACGGCGCCTTGAACGACACCAGGCACCCACTGAGCAGCAGCAACGACACGGCCAGAACAACGGCATGCCAGGCTTTCATTGGAACTCCCTATGGCTTCAGCGCTTTGTCTTGTGGCGAGGGAGCTTGCTCCCTCGCCACGGGGGACCTGTTGTACCCCAATAAGGGCTACACCGACGCCAGTACCAGGTGCATGTAGCGGGTCAGGATGCCGAGCATGTCTTCTTCAGCGACAGGCTCGGCGCCATTGAGCAAGCCCTGATATTCCATCCGACCGATAATCGCCGTCAACACTTTGGCATCCTGTTGCGGCTCGCGCGAGCCCAACACCTGGAAAAACTGACAGGTGCCATGGAGCAGGATTCGTTGATGAGAACGAACCAGTTCCGCCAGGCGTGGGTTGAGCAGCGCTTCCTGGCGAAAGGCCTGTTCGGCCATCAAATAGTCGCGACGACTCTGCAACTGATGCTGCACATAATCAGCGGTCATCCGCGCAATGTCGTCGGCCAATTGCGAGCGCGACTCGGCGCTGCCGTCCCCGTAGGCGACCATTTCACGCAGCAGCCCCTCGTTGTTGGTCCACAGCTTGGCCATGAACGCCGCGCTGCGCTCCACGTACTGGGCGAAGGTATCGGTGAGCAGGTCGTCGATGTCCTTGAAGTAGTAAGTGGTGGCCGACAGCGGCACGCCCGCTTCGGCGGCCACCGCGCGGTGTCGCACGGCCCGCACGCCATCGCGCACGACGATGCGCATGGCCGCGTCGAGAATGTCCTGGCGGCGCTGTTCACTGCCCTGTCGGCTGGCCTTGCGACCCTGGTACTGAACACTTTCAGCGACAGCAGTGGCGACGCCCGCTGCACCTTCTGGAGCCATTGCACGATTCACGACAGGTGTTTCCTCGCTATTTCAGAAGTAACCAATTGATACGTTTGTACCAGACAGGCAATAAAAAGCCGCCCATCGAGGCGGCTTTTTGATTCAGACCATTACGCTTGGGGCCGCATGTGCGGGAAGAGGATCACATCCCGGATCGACGGCGAGTTGGTCAGCAACATCACCAGGCGATCGATGCCGATGCCTTCACCTGCGGTCGGCGGCATGCCGTACTCCAAGGCGCGGACGAAGTCGGCGTCGTAGTGCATGGCTTCGTCGTCGCCCGCGTCCTTGTCGGCTACCTGGGCCATGAAGCGCTCGGCCTGGTCTTCCGCGTCATTGAGCTCGGAATAGGCGTTGGCGATTTCCCGGCCACCGATGAACAGCTCGAAGCGGTCGGTCACGCTTGGGTCTTCGTCGTTGCGACGGGCCAGCGGCGATACTTCGAACGGGTACTGGGTGATGAAGTGCGGCTGCTCCAGCTTGTGCTCCACCAGCTCTTCGAAAATCATCACCTGCAGCTTGCCCAGGCCTTCGAAGCCAAGCACCTTGGCGCCGGCCTTCTTAGCGATGGCACGGGCCTTGTCGATGTCCTGCAGATCGGCGGCGGTGATCTCAGGGTTGTACCTGAGGATCGAATCGAACACCGACAGGCGCACGAACGGCTCGCCGAAGTGGAACACTTTGTCGCCGTATGGCACATCGGTGCTGCCCAGGACCAACTGCGCCAGTTCGCGGAACAGTTCTTCGGTCAGGTCCATGTTGTCTTCGTAGTCAGCATAGGCCTGGTAGAACTCGAGCATGGTGAACTCGGGGTTGTGCCGGGTCGAAACGCCTTCGTTACGGAAGTTGCGGTTGATCTCGAACACTTTCTCGAAGCCGCCGACCACCAGGCGCTTGAGGTACAGCTCCGGGGCGATACGCAGGAACATTTCCATGTCCAGGGCGTTATGGTGGGTTTCGAACGGCTTGGCCGCCGCGCCGCCAGGGATGGTCTGGAGCATCGGCGTCTCGACTTCCAGGAAGTCACGCTTCATCAGGAAGCTGCGGATGTGGGCGATGACTTGCGAACGCACGCGGAAGGTCTGGCGCACGTCTTCGTTGACGATCAGGTCGACGTAGCGCTGGCGGTAACGTTGCTCGGTGTCGGTCAGGCCGTGGTGCTTGTCCGGCAGCGGGCGCAAGGACTTGGTCAGCAGGCGCACGCTGGTCATTTCGACGTACAGGTCGCCCTTGCCGGAGCGGGCCAGGGTGCCTTCGGCGGCGATGATGTCGCCCAGGTCCCAGGTCTTGACGGCGGCCAGGGTTTCTTCCGGCAGGGTCTTGCGGTTGACGTAGACCTGAATGCGCCCGGTCATGTCCTGGATCACCATGAACGAACCACGGTTGAGCATGATGCGACCGGCAACCTTGACCGCAATCGCCGCCTCGGCCAGCTCTTCCTTGGTCTTGTCTGCGTACTTCTTCTGCAGGACGTCGCAATACGCGTCGCGGCGGAAGTCGTTGGGGAAGGCCTGGCCCTTCTCGCGCTCGGCAGCAAGCTTTTCCTTGCGCAGGGCGATCAGGGAGTTTTCTTCCTGTTGCAGGGCTTGCGGGTCGAGTTCTAGGTCGCTCATGTCTTTAAGGATTCCATCACAGGTTCGTTGCCCCCGGCCCCGGGCCGGAGTTTGTGGGCAGGCCTCGCTTGCGTGCAAGCGTGCCTGCCCACCGCGTGGGTGTCGCGTTACAGCCCTTGCTTGAGGCTGGCGATCAGGTATTCATCGATGTCGCCATCGAGCACTTTGTCGCAGTCGCTGCGTTCGATGCTGGTACGCAAGTCCTTGATCCGCGAGGCGTCGAGCACGTACGAACGGATCTGGTGACCCCAGCCGATGTCGGACTTGGTGTCTTCCAGTGCCTGGGACGCGGCGTTGCGCTTCTGCACTTCCTGCTCGTACAAGCGGGCCCGCAACATTTTCATCGCGGTGTCTTTGTTGGCGTGCTGGGAACGTTCGTTCTGGCAACTCACCACCGTGTTGGTCGGTACGTGGGTAATCCGCACGGCCGAGTCAGTGGTGTTTACGTGCTGGCCACCGGCACCGGAGGAGCGGTAGGTGTCGATGCGCAGGTCGGCCGGGTTGATCTCGATTTCGATGTTGTCATCGATTTCCGGAGAGACGAATACCGCCGAGAATGAGGTGTGGCGCCGGTTGCCGGAGTCGAACGGGCTCTTGCGTACCAGGCGGTGCACGCCGATCTCGGTCCGCAGCCAACCAAAGGCGTATTCGCCCTTGATGTGCACGGTGGCGCCCTTGATCCCGGCGACTTCGCCGGCGGACAGTTCCATGATCGTGGCGTCGAAACCGCGTTTGTCAGCCCAGCGCAGGTACATGCGCAGCAGGATGTTGGCCCAGTCCTGGGCTTCGGTGCCGCCGGAACCGGCCTGGATGTCCAGGTAGGCGTTGTTCATGTCCATCTCGCCGCTGAACATGCGACGGAATTCCAGCTTGGCGAGGTTCTCGTCCAGGCGAGTCAGTTCGGCGACGACATCGCCGACCGCGCCTTCGTCGTTCTCTTCGACAGCCATGTCCAGCAGGTCGCGACAATCGGCCAGGCCACTGGACAATTCGTCCAGGGTCTCGACGATCTGCGCCAGCGCAGAACGCTCGCGGCCCAGTTCCTGGGCGTAGGAAGGGTTGTTCCAGACATTCGGATCTTCAAGCTCGCGATTGACTTCGGTCAGGCGCTCATGCTTTTGATCGTAGTCAAAGATACCCCCGAATAGTTTCGGAGCGCTCGGACAGGTCCTTGATAGTGTTCAGGATCGGGTTGATTTCCATGGCGGGCAGCACTCGTTGGCGAACTTTTGAAAGCCGGCGAGTATAACGTAATCAAACGCCAGCGGCAGCCCGCCCGGCGGCTTTAGGGGCAATGAGATTCCGCGTACGCCCCCTGTGGCGAGGGAGCTTGCTCCCGCTGGGGCGCGCAGCGCCCCTGAAACCAGTTGGCTCGGTGTGTCAGGTTGACCGAGGGAGCCATTTTAGGGCTGCTGCGCAACCCAGCGCGATCAAGCTCCCTCGCCACGAAAAGCATCTTTCGCCGCAAACCTATTCCACCCCCACCCGATTGCCGGCCGGAAGGTCGGAGGATCAGCAGCGACGGCTGGGACTGATCCCGCAGCAACCCTCCACAGGTATAGTTTCAACTCTTCCAATTACTCTACGAACAGATCAGGCAGCCGCCTGGCGCACCTGCTTTTCCAGTTCCGCCTTCAATCCCGGCTCCAGCTTCAACTGCCGCGCCAGTTCGTCGAGGTAGGACTTTTCCATGAAATTCTCTTCGTCCACCAACATCACACTGGCGATGTACATCTCTGCGGCGATTTCCGGGGTGCTTGCGGCACGTGCCACGTCGGTGGGGTCCAGCGGTTTGTTGAGCTCGGCATGCAGCCAGTGTTGAAGCTCCTGGTCGTTATCGAGCTTGGTGAATTCGCCTTCGATCAACTGCCGCTCGCGGTCATCCACATGGCCGTCAGCCTTGGCCGCCGCGACCAGAGCCTTGAGAATCGCCTGGCTGTGTTGCTCGACTTGCGCCGCCGGCACGCGGTCCAGGGTCTGCGGCTCGGTTTTCGGCGCGTTGCCCTGTTGGGCCTGCCAATTGCCGTAAGCCTTGTAGGCAATCACGCCCAGGGCAGCCAGGCCACCATAAGCCAGCGCCTTGCCACCAAAATTGCGGGCTTTCTTGTTGCCCAGCAGCATGCCCATGGCGCTCGCCGCCAGCGCCCCGCCCCCCGCGCCGGACAGCATGCCGCCCAGGTTGCCGGAGCCGCCGAGCAAACCGCCCAGGCCGCTGGATGGCTTGCCTTGCGAACCGCCGCCCTTGTTCTGCAACATTTCCTGACCGGACTTGAGTAACTGATCGAGCAATCCACGGGTGTTCATTTGCCGCCTCCACGCATTCGGGTTAACCGGATCATAAGGCCCTCAGCCTAGAACGAAAGTGCCCTACTACCCCTGGTCACATTGCTTCGAGATGTTGCCTGGGCAACCAGAGTCTCGCCGGCAACATTCGATAAAAACGATATACACTTCAAGGTCTCGATAAATCCGATCTCAGGATGTGCGTCATGATGACCCTGCGCCAGATCCGTCATTTCATCGCAGTGGCCGAGACCGGCTCGATCTCCGCCGCCGCGCAGACCGCATTCATCTCCCAATCGACCTTGACCCTGGCAATCCAGCAACTGGAAGAGGAAATCGGCGTCAGCCTGTTCAACCGCCACGCGAAAGGCATGACGCTGACCCACCAGGGACACCAGTTCCTGCGCCAGGCCCATCTGATTCTCGCCACGGTCGATAACGCCAAGCGTAGCCTGCAGCAAAGCACCGACCAGGTGGCCGGCCAGATCACCATCGGCGTGACCAGCCTGGTCGCCGGTTACTACCTGGCGGATCTCCTGACCCGTTTCCAGCGCGCCTACCCCAATGTGGCAATCCGGGTTATGGAGGACGAACGTCCCTACATCGAACATCTGTTGGTCAGCGGCGAGATCGATGTCGGCGTGCTGATCCTCTCCAACCTGGAAGACCGCCACGCCCTGCAGACCGAAGTGCTGACCCACTCACCCCATCGCTTGTGGTTGCCGGCGCAGCATCCGCTGCTTGAAAACGACAGCATCCACCTGGCGGATGTCGCCCGGGAACAGCTGATCCAATTGAACGTCGATGAAATGGACCGCAACGCGCAACGCCTGTGGCGCGGCGCCGGCCTGCAACCGCAAATCACCCTCCGCACAGCCTCGACCGAAGCGGTACGCAGCCTGGTGGCGGCCGGCCTGGGTGTTTCGATCCAGCCGGACATGACCTACCGCCCCTGGTCGCTGGAAGGCGACATCATCGAGGCGCGCCCCATCGCCGACCTCAACCAGACGCTGGATGTCGGGCTGGCCTGGCGCCGGGGAACTGCACGCCCGGCCTCGGTCGACCCGTTCCTGGCGGTCGCTCGGGAACAATCCCATGGCGGACGCAAGCCATCGATTTAATCGAACGCAGCGTTGAGTATTTCGAATTTGTAGGCCTTGCGAGTGCGCACTAGTCTTGCTGAATCCTCAAGACTGCTGACAACTCGAGAAATAAAACATGGCTGGCACGCAAACCCCGTTGTGTACCGCGTTGTTGATCAACGGAGAATTGGCGGCCGGCGAGGGTTTTGTCGAGCCGATTCTCAACCCGGCCACGGGTGAAGTGGTTGCGCAAATCGCCGAGGGCAGTATCGAACAGGTCGAAGCCGCGATCCTCGCGGCTCATCACGCCTTCGGCGGCTGGTCACGTACCACGCCGCAACAACGCTCGAACCTGCTGCTGGAAATCGCCAGCGCCATCGAAAAAAATGCCGATCACCTGGCCCGTCTCGAATCCTTGAACTGCGGCAAGCCCTTGCACCTGGCTCGCCAGGATGATTTGAGCGCCACGGTGGATGTGTTCCGTTTCTTTGCCGGCGCGGTGCGCTGCCAGACCGGCCAGCTCAGCGGTGAATACCTGCCGGGCTACACCAGCATGGTGCGCCGCGACCCGATCGGCGTGGTGGCCTCCATCGCGCCGTGGAACTACCCCATCATGATGGCGGCCTGGAAGATCGCCCCGGCCCTGGCCGCTGGCAATACCTTGGTGTTCAAGCCTTCCGAGCACACGCCGCTGTCGATCCTGGCCCTGGCGCCAATACTGGCCGAGATCCTGCCGCCCGGCGTCATCAACATCATCTGCGGTGGCGGCGAAGGCGTCGGCAGCCATCTGGTCAGCCATCCGAAGGTGCGCATGGTCTCGCTGACCGGCGATATCGTCACCGGCCAGAAGATCCTTCAGGCGGCGGCGAAAACCCTCAAGCGCACGCATCTGGAACTGGGTGGGAAGGCCCCGGTGATTGTCTGTGACGACGCCGATCTCCAAGCGGTGATCGAGGGCGTGCGCACCTATGGTTATTACAACGCCGGACAGGATTGCACCGCCGCCTGCCGGATCTACGCCCAGGCCGGTATCCACGACCGGCTGGTGGCGGAACTCGGCGCGGCGGTCGGCAGCCTGCGCTTTGCCGGCAAGCGCGACGCCGACAATGAAATCGGCCCGCTGATCAGCGTGCGCCAGCGCGACCGTGTCGCCAGTTTTGTCGAGCGAGCCCTTGGCCAGCCGCACATCGAACGCATCACCGGTGCGGCGGTGCATTCCGGGGCCGGTTTCTACTATCAGCCGACGCTGCTGGCCGGCTGCAAGCAAAGCGATGAGATCGTCCAACGGGAAGTGTTCGGCCCGGTGGTCACCGTGACCCGCTTCGACGAGCTCAGCCAAGCGGTGGACTGGGCCAACGATTCGGAATATGGCCTGGCCTCCTCGGTATGGACCCAGAACCTGGACAAGGCGATGCAAGTGGCGGCACGGCTGCAATACGGCTGCACCTGGATCAACAGCCATTTCATGCTGGTCAGCGAGATGCCCCACGGCGGCTTGAAACGCTCGGGCTATGGGAAAGATCTGTCCAGCGATTCGCTCCAGGACTACAGCGTGGTGCGCCATATCATGGCCCGGCATGGCCGGGAGCTTTGAGCTTGCAGCTAAGCTAAAACAATAACCAGCGACACGTTCTCAAAAAACTGCCCCGACCATAATTAAAGCAAGAGGGATTTCCATGTACGCGCACAAGACCGTATTGCTCAGTGCAATCACCACGGCGCTGCTGACCAGCGTCAGCGTCCAGGCCGCCGAACCGCTCAAGGCCATTGGTGCCGGCGAAGGCCAATTGGATATCGTCGCCTGGCCGGGCTACATCGAACGCGGTGAAAGCGACAAGGCCTATGACTGGGTCACCGGTTTCGAAAAGGAAACCGGCTGCAAGGTCAACGTGAAAACCGCCGCCACGTCCGATGAAATGGTCAGCCTGATGAGCAAGGGCGGCTATGACCTCGTCACTGCTTCGGGCGATGCCTCGTTGCGGCTGATTGCCGGCAAACGCGTGCAGCCGATCAACACCGCGCTGATCGCCAATTGGAAAAACCTCGACCCGCGCCTCAAAGACGCGCCGTGGTATGTGGTCAATCAACAGACCTACGGCACGCCCTACCAGTGGGGCCCAAACGTGTTGATGTACAACACCCAGGTATTCAAGCAGGCACCGACCAGTTGGAGCGTGCTGTTCGAAGCCCAGAACCTGCCCGACGGAAAGCCGAACAAGGGGCGCGTGCAAGCCTACGACGGCCCGATCTACATCGCCGACGCGGCGCTTTATCTCATGGCCGCCAAACCTGAACTGGGTATCAAGGACCCGTACCAGCTCGACGAAACCCAGTACAAGGCTGTGCTCCAATTGCTACGGGCCCAGCAACCGTTGATTCACCGCTACTGGCATGACACCACCGTGCAGATGAGCGACTTCAAGAACGAAGGCGTGGTGGCGTCCGGCGCCTGGCCGTATCAGGTCAACGGTTTGATGAACGAGAAACAGCCAATCGCCTCGACCATTCCCAAAGAAGGCGCCACCGGCTGGGCCGACACCACCATGCTGCACGCCGAGGCCAAGCACCCCAACTGCGCCTACAAGTGGATGGATTGGTCGCTGCAACCGAAAGTCCAGGGTGACGTGGCCGCATGGTTCGGCTCCTTGCCTGCCGTGCCCGAGGCGTGCAAAGGCAGCGAACTGCTGGGCGCCGAAGGTTGCAAAACCAACGGTTTCGACCAGTTCGACAAGATCGCTTTCTGGAAAACGCCCCAGGCCGAGGGTGGCAAGTTCGTACCGTACAGCCGCTGGACCCAGGATTACATAGCGATCATGGGTGGGCGTTAACGCACTATCTCCGTGGCGAGGGAGCTTGCTCCCGCTGGATGGCGCAGCCATCCCAAAACCAGCCGATGCGGTGAAACAGGCAAGACCGCATCGGTCGGTTTTGGGCGTGCTTCGCCCGCCAGCGGGAGCAAGCTCCCTCGCCACGGGATTGCATTTCAATATTCATAGCGCCCCGTTTTGTGGAGCCCCGCACCATGACACTTGCAGTCCAGTTCACCCATGTGTCCCGTCAGTTCGGCGATGTGAAGGCCGTCGATCGGGTCTCCATCGACATCCAGGACGGCGAGTTCTTCTCCATGCTGGGCCCTTCCGGCTCCGGCAAGACCACCTGCCTGCGGCTGATCGCAGGCTTCGAGCAACCCAGCGCCGGTTCGATCCGTATCCACGGTGAAGAAGCCGTGGGTCTTGCGCCCTACCAGCGGGACGTGAATACGGTTTTCCAGGACTACGCCCTGTTCCCCCATATGAATGTGCGCGACAACGTGGCCTATGGCTTGAAAGTCAAAGGCGTCGCCAAGGCCGAGCGCATCAAGCGCGCCGACGAAGCCTTGGAGATGGTAGCCCTGGGCGGCTACGGCGAGCGCAAGCCGGTGCAACTTTCCGGCGGCCAGCGCCAGCGTGTCGCCCTGGCCCGTGCGTTGGTCAATCGCCCACGGGTATTGTTGCTGGACGAGCCGCTGGGCGCCCTCGACTTGAAGCTGCGTGAACAGATGCAAGGCGAACTGAAGAAGCTGCAACGGCAGCTGGGCATCACCTTCATTTTCGTTACTCATGACCAGACCGAAGCGTTGTCGATGTCCGATCGCGTGGCGGTGTTCAACAAGGGCCGCATTGAACAGGTCGATACGCCGCGCAACCTGTACATGAAACCGGCCACTACCTTCGTTGCCGAATTCGTCGGCACCTCCAACGTGATCCGCGGCGAACTGGCGCGACAACTGAGCGGTTATCCACAGCCGTTCTCGATTCGTCCGGAACACGTGCGTTTTGCCGAAGGACCGCTGGCGAGTCATGAAATAGAGGTCAATGGCCTGCTCCATGACATCCAGTACCAAGGCAGCGCGACACGCTACGAATTGAAGCTGGAAAACGGCCAGACCCTGAGCCTCAGCCAGGCCAACACCCAGTGGAGCGACAACGGCACCCGGCATCAGGCCGGCCAGCACCTGGCCGTGCGCTGGGCCCGCGAGGCGATGGTTGCCCTGCACGACACCGTCGGCAGCGAGGTCTGAGATGAGCACCCTGGCCATGGCTCAAACAGCGACGCACGGCTCGGCGTTGCGGCGCTTTTCGAATCTGCTTTACCGACGACCGAATCTGTATCTGTCGATGCTGCTGGTGCCTCCGCTGATCTGGTTCGGCGCGATCTACCTGGGTTCGTTGCTGACCCTGCTCTGGCAGGGCTTCTACACTTTCGACGACTTCACCATGGCGGTCACGCCGGACCTGACCCTGGCGAATTTTTCAGCACTGTTTCAGCCATCGAATTTCGACATCATCGCTCGCACCCTGACCATGGCGATTGCCGTGTCCATCGCGAGCGCCCTGGTTGCGTTCCCGATTGCCTATTACATGGCGCGCCACACCAGCGGCAAGACCAAGGCGTTCTTCTACATCGCGGTGATGCTGCCGATGTGGGCCAGCTATATCGTCAAGGCCTATGCCTGGACGCTGTTGCTGGCCAAAGGCGGCGTGGCGCAATGGTTCGTCCAGCACCTGGGCCTGGGGCCGCTGCTGCAATGGGCGCTGGAGATTCCCGGCGTGGGCGGCAGCACGTTGTCCACATCGCACTTGGGGCGCTTCCTGGTGTTCGTCTACATCTGGCTGCCGTTCATGATCCTGCCGATCCAGGCATCCCTGGAACGCCTGCCGCCGTCGCTGCTGCAGGCCTCGGCGGACCTGGGCGCCCGTCCACACCAGACATTCATGCAGGTGATCCTGCCGCTGTCGGTCCCAGGCATCGCGGCCGGCTCGATCTTCACCTTCTCGCTGACCCTGGGGGATTTCATCGTGCCGCAACTGGTGGGCCCGCCGGGCTACTTCGTCGGCAGCATGGTCTACGCCCAGCAAGGCGCCATCGGCAACATGCCCATGGCCGCGGCATTCACGCTGGTGCCCATCGTGCTGATCGCCATCTATCTTTCCATCGTCAAGCGACTGGGGGCTTTCGATGCACTCTGACTCTCGAGCGTCATGGGGCCTGCGCATCGCGGCATGGGGCGGGCTGGTGTTCCTGCACTTCCCGATCCTGATCATCTTCCTTTATGCCTTCAACACCGAAGACGCCGCGTTCAGCTTCCCGCCCAAGGGCCTGACGTTGAAATGGTTTAGCGTGGCCTTTTCGCGCCCGGACGTGCTGGAAGCGATCAAGTTGTCGTTGCAAGTGGCGGCTGTCGCCACGCTGATCGCCATGGTGCTCGGCACCCTGGCCTCGGCGGCGCTGTATCGCCGGGACTTCTTCGGCAAACAAGGCATTTCCCTGATGTTGATCCTGCCGATTGCCCTACCGGGGATCATCACCGGCATTGCGCTGTTGGCGACCTTCAAGAGCCTGGGCATCGAGCCGGGGATGTTCACCATCATCGTCGGCCACGCAACCTTCTGCGTGGTGATCGTCTACAACAACGTCATCGCCCGCCTGCGCCGCACGTCCCATAGTCTGATCGAAGCCTCGATGGACCTGGGCGCCGACGGCTGGCAGACCTTTCGCTACATCGTCCTGCCCAACCTGGGGTCGGCCCTGCTGGCCGGAGGGATGCTGGCGTTTGCCTTGTCGTTCGATGAAATCATCGTCACCACCTTCACCGCCGGCCACGAGCGCACCTTGCCGCTCTGGCTGCTCAACCAGCTCAGCCGCCCTCGCGACGTCCCAGTAACCAATGTGGTGGCGATGCTGGTGATGTTGGTCACGATGTTGCCGATCCTCGGCGCGTATTACCTGACCCGTGGTGGCGAAAGCGTGGCGGGGAGCGGTGGGAAATAGATTCGCCGCCAAGATGATTATCCCCTGTGGGGGCGAGCCTGCTCGCGATGACTGACCAGCGCTCAACACAGATGTCGGCTGCATGGACGCCTTCGCGAGCAGGCTCGCTCCCACAGAAAAGCACTAACGTTCAAGAGGACATGGACATGCAAACCAAACTGCTTATCAACGGCCACCTCGTCAACGGCGAGGGCCCTGGCCAGGCCGTTTTCAATCCGGCCCTGGGCCGGGTGCTGGTGGAAATCAACGAAGCCAGCGAGGCCCAGGTCGATGCCGCGGTCCGCGCTGCCGACAACGCCTTCGAATCCTGGTCGCAGGTGCCGCCCAAGGACCGTTCCCTGTTGCTGCTCAAGCTGGCGGACGCCATCGAGACCCATGGCGAGGAACTGGCGAAACTGGAATCGGATAACTGCGGCAAACCGTTCAACGCCGCGCTGAACGACGAAATCCCGGCAATCGCCGACGTGTTCCGCTTCTTTGCCGGCGCCAGTCGCTGCATGAACGGCTCGGCGGGCGGCGAATACCTGCCGGGCCACACCTCGATGATCCGTCGCGACCCGGTGGGCGTCATCGCGTCCATCGCACCGTGGAATTACCCGTTGATGATGGTTGCCTGGAAAATCGCCCCCGCCCTGGCCGCCGGCAACACGGTGGTGCTCAAGCCGTCGGAGCAGACGCCGCTGACAGCGTTGCGCATGGCGGAATTGGCATCAGAGATATTTCCGGCGGGCGTGCTCAACGTGATCTTCGGCCGCGGGCAAACCGTGGGCAACCCGCTGGTCACCCACCCGAAAGTGCGCATGGTATCCCTCACAGGCTCCATCGCCACTGGCTCGAACATCATTTCCAGTACCGCCGACAGCGTCAAACGCATGCACATGGAGTTGGGCGGCAAGGCCCCGGTGATCATTTTCGATGATGCCGACATCGACGCTGCGGTGGAAGGTATCCGCACCTTCGGCTTCTATAACGCTGGCCAGGATTGCACCGCCGCTTGCCGCATCTACGCCCAGCAAGGCATCTACGACAAGTTTGTCGCGAAACTCGGCGCCGCCGTCGCCAGCATCAAGTACGGTCTGCAGAACGAGCCCGACACCGAGATGGGGCCGCTGATCACTGCCCAGCATCGTGACCGAGTGGCCGCCTTCGTCGAGCGAGCCATCGCCCAGCCCCACATCCGCCTGGTCACCGGGGGCAAGGCGGTAGAAGGCAACGGTTTCTTTTTCGAACCGACAGTGCTGGCCGATGCCCAGCAGGATGACGAAATCGTCCGCCGCGAAGTCTTCGGCCCGGTGGTGTCCGTCACGCCGTTCCTTGATGAAGCGCAAGTGTTGGCCTGGGCCAACGATTCGGACTACGGACTGGCCTCATCGGTATGGACCACCGACATCGGCCGCGCCCATCGCCTCTCGGCGCGGCTGCAATACGGCTGCACCTGGGTGAATACCCACTTCATGCTGGTCAGCGAAATGCCCCATGGCGGTCAGAAACGTTCTGGCTACGGCAAGGACATGTCCATGTATGGGTTGGAGGATTACACGGTGGTGCGGCATGTGATGTTCAAGCACTGATGTAAAGACAACGTTGGCAACACATGCCCATGCCTGCCCCGCGTTCGTCCTGCTAAGGTTTTCGTCGATCGGTGCACGCCGCCGGTTGACGGAGATTCTGGCAGCGCCTAGGGTGTCTACAATGTATACATCCAGGAGATGAACCATGGCCTCGCCCGTTTTGTCCTTTCGTGTCGAGGAAGGTCTGGCCCAGCAATTGGACTTGCTGGCTGCCGCCACCGACCGCGACCGTCAATATCACCTCAAGCGTGCATTGGTTCGATATGTGGAAGCCGAATCGTGGCATCTGCAAGCGATCAGCGAAGGCATGGCGGATGCCGATGCTGGACATCTGACCGACCTGGACGCCGTGAAGGCTAAGTGGGCAAAGCGTGCCGAGCATCGTACTGACCGACAAAGCACAGAGTGACCTCGACTCGATCCATGAATATTACTCCCACGCTATCGGCCCGGACGATGCTGATGAGGTCGTCCTCACGATCCTTGAAACGTTGCAGCAACTGCAGCGTTTTCCTGGCTCGGGTCGTCCCTCACCTGCTCCCGATATCCGAGAGCTGGTGCTGACGCGCTATCCGTTTTTTGCGCCTTACCGACTCTTGCATGGGCAACTGCAGGTCCTGCGAGTATTGCACCAGCGCACCGAGCGCCCCCAGGACTGGTCAGAGCAGTAACGCCGACTAACACGTCCCGACCCAGCCGCCGATCTCCATCGGTATTCAAAACCGCGAAACACTGCGCATCGCATCCAGCAGGTAGCGCATGGCGATCCGGTCGCTTTCCGACAGCTCCCGGTACCGTTCGACCAATCTCAATTCTTCCCGGCTGAGCCGGCGTTTCTTGCGCGCGTTGATCAGGCCCGGGAAGACTCCCAGCATTTCGGTAAGGCCCTGTATTTTCGTCATGACTTGTCCTTCTGTTACGTCGAGTTGACCTGATAGCGCCCGGTGAACCGGTTACATCGTCCTTCACACTCAAGAATAGGGAGGATTCATCGGGTGAAAAGGGAGTTTTAGAGTAATTAGTCAAAAAAACCCAAAATGTTCATAAAAAAGGAAATAACTGTAAGAAATTTTGACCAGGTCACGCTTTCCTGTCTCTCCAAGCTCGCATTTCCCCTATGATTTTGCGCCTCGGTGAACCGATCCAGCTCTCAGGTATCTGTTCTTACGTTCGTCGCGTTTGGCCAAAGGCATGTCCGAACTCCTTTTTCAATCTCTGTTGCCAGGATCGGCTCGGGATTGCTTTGATTAAGGTTGTATTTATGCACCGCAGGAATTTGCTCAAGGCCTCCATGGCCTTCGCCGCCTACACCGGGCTATCGGCGTCGGGACTCATGGCCGCACGCGCCTGGGCCGCTGACCAGACCGCCGACGGCGAAGCCCGTCCCTTCGATTTCAAAGGGCTGAAGGATCAGGCCCGGCGGCTGGCCGAGAGCCGCTACGTCGACACCAAGCAAGTCCTGCCACCGACCCTGGCCCAGATGTCGCCGCTGCAGTTCAATGCCATCCGGTACGACGCCAACCACTCCCTGTGGAATGAGCTGGACGGGCAACTGGACGCGCAGTTCTTCCATGTCGGCATGGGTTTCAAGCAACCGGTTCGCATGTACAGCGTCGACCCAAAGACGCGTATGGCCCGTGAGGTGCATTTCCGCCCGGAGCTGTTCAACTACGAAAAGACCACGGTCAATACCTCGCAATTGACCGGTGACCTGGGCTTCGCGGGTTTCCGGGTGTTCAAGGCACCGGAGCTGGACCGGCACGACATCGTTTCATTCCTGGGGGCCAGCTATTTCCGCGCCGTCGATGCCAGCGGCCAGTACGGGCTGTCGGCCCGGGGCCTGGCCATCGACACCTATGCGAAGAAGCGCGAGGAGTTTCCGGATTTCACCAAGTTCTGGTTCGAAACCCCGGACAAGAACAGCACCCGTTTCGTGGTCTACGCCCTGCTCGACTCGCCCAGCGCCACCGGCGCCTATCGTTTCGATATCGATTGCCAGCCGACCCGGGTCGTCATGGAAATCGATGCGCACATCCATGCCCGTACCGCCATTGAGCAACTGGGCATCGCGCCGATGACCAGTATGTTCAGCTGCGGCACGGTCGAGCGGCGCATGTGCGACACCATTCACCCGCAAATCCACGACTCCGACCGGCTGGCCATGTGGCGCGGCAACGGCGAATGGGTCTGCCGCCCGCTGAACAACCCCGCCACCCTGCAATTCAACGCGTTCGCCGACAAGAATCCGAAAGGCTTCGGGCTGGTGCAGACCGACCATGACTTCGACAGCTACCAGGACACCGTGGATTGGTACAGCAAACGTCCGAGCCTGTGGGTCGAGCCTACGACCGCATGGGGAGAAGGCTCAGTCGATCTGTTGGAAATTCCTACAACCGGCGAAACCCTGGATAACATCGTCGCGTTCTGGACCCCGAAAAAACCCGTCGCCGCCGGTGATTCGCTGAATTACGGCTACAAGCTCTACTGGAGTGCCTTGCCACCCGTGAGCACCGACCTGGCGCGTGTCGATGCCACCCGCTCCGGCATGGGCGGCTTCATCGAAGGCTGGGCACCCGGCGAGCATTACCCGACCGTCTGGGCGCGGCGCTTTGCCGTGGACTTCACCGGCGGTGGCCTCGACCAGTTGCCACCGGGCACCGGTATCGAACCGGTCGTGACCTGCTCCCACGGCGAGGTCAAGGACTTCAACGTGTTGGTACTGGACGCGATCAAGGGCTACCGCATTACTTTCGACTGGTACCCGACCGACGATCGCGTGGACCCGGTAGAGATGCGGCTCTTCCTGCGTTCCAAGGACCGCACGTTGAGCGAGACCTGGCTGTACCAGTATTTCCCGCCGGCGCCGGATCGGCGTAAGTATCCCTGAACCGACTCTGGACACCCGATAAACAAAAAACGAAAAGCCCCGGCCAATGACCGGGGCTTTTTGTTTCATCGCCAATTCAGTCCCGCAGATCCGACTCATGGATCGGCTGGTCCCGATGCGTCGCCCGCTGGTACTGCGCCGGCCAAGTGGCCTTGCGCCCACCCAAGTCATCATCGGCATGCAAGGCCCAATACGGATCGCGCAACAATTCCCGGGCGAGGAAGATGATATCGGCCTGGCAGGTGCGTAGGATGTGCTCGGCCTGGGCCGGCTCGGTAATCATGCCCACGGTGCCGGTGGCAATTTCCGACTCCTTGCGTACCCGCTCGGCGAAGCGGGTCTGATAACCCGGGCCGGTGGGAATTTCCGCATTCGCGGCGGTTCCGCCCGACGACACGTCAATCAAGTCCACCCCCAACATCCTGAATCGTCGCGCCAGTTCCACGGTTTCGTCCGGGTTCCAACCGTCTTCGACCCAGTCGGTGGCGGAGACGCGAACGAACACCGGTAGTTCTTCTGGCCACACCGCCCTCACCGCTTCAGTCACTTGCAGCACCAGCCGGATACGGTTTTCGAACGACCCGCCGTATTGATCGCGGCGCTGGTTGCTCAAGGGCGACAGGAACTGGTGCAGCAGGTAACCGTGGGCCGCATGGACCTCGACCACCTTGAAGCCTGCGGTCAGGGCACGCTTGGCCGCGTCCACGAATGCCTGGATGACGCCAGCGATCTGCCCCTCGTCCAATTGCATCGGCTGGGTGTGTTGTGGGTCGAAGGCGATTGGCGAAGGACCGACCGGCACCCAGCCGCCCTCCTCCGGCTTGACGCTGCCATGCTTGCCCAACCAGGGCCGCCAGGTACTTGCCTTGCGACCTGCGTGCGCCAGCTGGATGCCGGGGACGGCCCCTTGGGCGGTGATGAAACGGGTGATGCGTTGCAGCGCCGGGATTTGCTCATCGTTCCACAACCCAAGGTCCTGGGCGGTGATACGGCCGTCCGCGGTGACTGCGGTGGCTTCGGTGAACACCAGCCCGGCGCCGCCCACGGCGCGACTGCCAAGGTGTACCAGGTGCCAGTCGTTGGCCAGGCCATCGACGCTCGAGTATTGGCACATCGGCGAAACCGCGATGCGATTGGGAAGGGTCAATTGGCGAAGGGTATAGGGTTCCAGCAGCAGACTCATGGGGCACCTCTCGAATCAGTGGGCAGGCTCCAGGGTTCTGTTTGAAAAGTCGACGAGTGACAAAAAGGTACAACGCCCGCCCCCGCGGGCAAAAAATCCGACAAGACGTCACAAGGGCTATCAAGCAGTGCTTAGAGACTAGTCGACAACTTCGAAGGAGGGAGGGTTCCGATTCCAAAAACCGACCCTGGGCGGCCAAGCTGTTTGCCAGGGTCTTGTGGCAAGCGAGCTTGCTCCCTCGCCACAGGTTTCGCTTGGGTTCTGCTATCGCGGCTCGATATGGGCGATCATCAGTTGCACCGTTTCCTGGCCACGAAACTCGTTGAGGTCAAGCTTGTAGGCCAGTTCCACCCAGCGCACAGTCGGGTTCGGCCAGATCTCACGGTCGATGCCAAAGGCGATGCCATCGAGCTTCAGCGAGCCGCACTCACTTTTGAGAACAACCTTCAAGTGACGTTCGCCCACCACTCGCTGCTCGACCAACTGGAAAACACCGTGGAACACTGGCTCCGGGAAATGCTGGCCCCACGGTCCCGCATGGCGCAGTGCCCGGGCCAGTTCCAGATGGAATTCCTCGACCGCCAGGGTGCCGTCCGACAGCATTCGTCCAGTCAGGTCCTCCTCACGCAGTTGCCTACGTACTTCAGCGTCGAATGCCTCGGCGAACAACGGAAAATTCGCCTCGGGCAATGTCAGCCCCGCCGCCATGGCGTGGCCGCCGTATTTGCTGATGAGGGTTGGATGCTGTGCCGCAACGACACTCAGGGCATCGCGGATATGGAAGCCCGGCACCGAACGACCGGAGCCCTTCAGAAGACCGTCGCCGGCATCGGCGAAAGCGATGGTCGGACGGAAATAACGCTCCTTCATGCGCGAGGCGAGGATACCGATCACGCCTTGGTGCCATTGCGGGTCGAACAGACACAAGCCGAACGGCATCGACTCCACCGGCAGGTCCTTGAGCTGAGCCAGGGCTTCACGCTGCATGCCCTGCTCGATGGATTTGCGATCCTGGTTCATGCCGTCCAGCTGGGCCGCCATCTCACGGGCCAGCGTTGGGTCGGCGGTCAGCAGGCATTCGATGCCCAGGCTCATGTCGTCCAGGCGTCCCGCCGCATTCAGTCGTGGACCGACGATGAAACCCAGGTCCGTGGAGGTGATGCGCGACGGATCGCGCTTGGCCACTTCCAGGATGGCCTTGATCCCGGGACGCGCGCGGCCAGCGCGAATACGCTCCAGACCCTGATGAACCAGGATCCGGTTGTTGGCGTCCAGGGGCACCACGTCGGCCACGCTGCCCAGCGCCACCAGGTCCAGCAGCTCACCAATGTTCGGCTGGGGCGTGCTGGCATACCAGCCCAGGCCGCGCAGGCGCGCCCGCAGCGCCATCAGTACATAAAAAATCACCCCGACGCCCGCCAAAGCCTTGCTTGGGAATTCGCAGCCCGGCTGGTTCGGGTTGACGATGGCATCGGCCTGCGGCAACTCCAACCCAGGCAAATGGTGATCGGTAACCAGCACCTTCAGGCCCGCCGCCTTGGCCGCCGCCACGCCTTCCACGCTGGAAATGCCGTTGTCCACGGTGATCAGTAACTGTGGCTCGCGTGTCAGGGCGACTTCGACGATCTCCGGCGTCAAGCCATAGCCGTATTCGAAGCGATTGGGCACCAGGTAATCGACATGAGCCGCGCCCAGCAGCCGCAGGCCCAACACACCCACGGCACTGGCCGTCGCGCCGTCGGCGTCGAAGTCGCCGACAATCAGGATCCGCTGGCGTTGCTCGAGCGCCGCCACCAACAGATCCACCGCGGCGTCGATCCCCTTGAGCCGCTGGAACGGAATCAAGCGCGCCAGGCTCTTGTCCAGTTCGGCCTCGGACTGCACGCCGCGTGCTGCGTACAGGCGGGTCAACAGGGGCGGCAGGTCACCGAGGAACGGTAGGGTGTCGGGCAGTTGGCGGGGTTCTATGCGCATGGGGGACGGACATTTCTCTACTTTTTGGTCCTGGACCGTGGCGAGGGAGCTTGCTCCCGCTGGGCTGCGTAGCGGCCCCCTTGATTGTGGGCGCTGCGCACCCAAGCGGGAGCAAGCTCCCTCGCCACAATGAGTTCACTCAATACTTGTCAATGGCTCAACCACGCTCGCCCAGCAACCATTGCAACTGGACTTCATGCTGGCCACGGTCGTCGGTCACGAAAATGGTCCCTTCGCTGATCATCACGTCCCACTTGATGACGCGGGGCATGTCCTTGGCCAGGGTTTCGAGGACTTCCTGGGGCACGGCGGCGATGTTCACGTTTTTCAGGGTCTTCACGGCTGGAATCACCTTGCCCTCCCAGACACGCAGGCTGCCATAGGCCAGCAGGCTGGTGCGCTCGGTACGACGCGAGCACCACGTCAGGCGTTCGGCATCCGGCTGGCCGACTTCGATCCAATGCAGGACACGGTCATCCAGGCTTTTTTCCCACAGGGCAGGTTCATCGACGTCTGACAGGCCACGACCAAACGCCAGCAGCTCGTTGTACCAGAACGCGTAGGCCAACAAGCGCACGGTCATGCGTTCCTCGGTTTCCGAAGGATGGCGGGCGATGGTCTGCTTCACGCTCTCATACACACTGCGGTCGAGGTCGGTGAGGTTCAGTTCGAATTTGTAGGTCGTGGACGGCTGGGCCATGAACGGGCTTCTTGATACGAGGAAAGTCGGCAAGTCTAACCGATGAGGCGGCCAATCCACGAATTGCCGACCATCAACCTGCGGCGACAGGCGTTGGCCTATGATAAAACGCTCTATTCGTTCTGCCTTTGTCCTACAGGATTCGTCATGTCGCTTACTGCCAAACCCCTTGCCGGCGTCAAAGTCATTGAACTCGGCACCTTGATCGCCGGCCCTTTCGCCTCGCGGATCTGCGGTGAATTCGGTGCCGAGGTGATCAAGGTCGAATCCCCCGACGGCGGCGATCCGCTGCGCAAATGGCGCAAGCTGTATGAAGGCACGTCCTTGTGGTGGTTCGTCCAGGCACGCAATAAAAAGTCCCTGACTCTGAACCTCAAGCACCCCGAAGGCCTGTCGATCCTGAAACAGCTGATCGGCGAAGCGGACATCCTGATCGAGAATTTTCGCCCGGGCGTGCTGGAAAAGCTCGGTCTGGGCTGGGACGTATTGCACGCGCTGAACCCTAAACTGGTCATGGTGCGGCTCTCCGGTTTCGGCCAGACCGGGCCGATGAAGGATCAACCGGGGTTTGGCGCCGTCGGCGAATCCATGGGCGGCCTGCGCTACATCACCGGTTTCGAGGATCGTCCGCCAGTGCGTACCGGAATTTCAATCGGCGACTCCATTGCCGCACTCTGGGGCGTGATCGGCGCACTGATGGCCTTGCGTCACCGCGAGGTAAATGGCGGGACCGGACAAGTGGTGGACGTGGCGCTGTACGAGGCGATCTTCGCCATGATGGAAAGCATGGTGCCGGAGTTCGATGTGTTCGGCTTCATCCGCGAGCGCACCGGCAATATCATGCCCGGCATCACCCCGTCATCCATCCATACCAGTGCCGACGGCAAGCACGTGCAGATCGGCGCTAACGGTGACGCAATCTTCAAGCGCTTCATGCAGATCATCGGCCGCGACGACCTGGCCAACGACCCGCAACTGGCCGGCAACGATGGACGCGACAGTCGCCGCGACGAGCTGTATGGCGTGATTGATCGCTGGGTCAACTCACTGCCGCTGGAGGCTGTCATCGACCAACTGAACCAGGCCGGAGTACCGGCCAGCCGTATCTTCAGCGCCGAAGACATGTTCAGCGACCCGCAGTTTCTCGCCCGGGAAATGTTCTTGCAGGCCAAGCTGCCGGACGGCAAGGCGTTCAAGATGCCGGGCATCGTACCGAAACTGTCGGACACGCCGGGCACATCCGAATGGGTCGGGCCGGCGCTGGGTGAGCACACGGCACAGGTACTCGGCGAGCTGGGCTACGATGCGCAGCGGATCGCCAAACTGCGGGCCGATGGTGCTATTTGAGATAAGCAGCTAAAGCACGTTGTCAGATCTGTAACTGTGGGAGCGATGCCCCTTGGCGGGATAGAACGAGCCAAGCCCTGAACGCCAGGCAAAAAGAAACCCCGAGAAGTGGGGAGACAACTCGGGGTTAAACGTGACCATTCAAGGTCCGTGCAACAAGCGACAAGCACCGGAGCACAATGCTCGCTCTTGTTGGTAAAAGGTCTGACTCACAGGGACGTAGGAAGGTTCCCTCAAACCGTCGCTCAATTAGGGACAGCCATGGCCTTGTCCCCTGCCAGATTACGCAAAGCCGCGATCACGCAGGGCTCCAGGCGGCCTTCGGCGATCAGTACATCGCGGTGCAGGCCATCGACCACGTCGGTGAGCTGGCGCTTGTCGGCCAGCTGGGCCTGGTTGAACACCCGCTCGACCATGATGGCCCCCGTGGGGTTTTTCAGCGTTACCAGGCATTCACCCTTGGCACCGGAGGGAGTGAGCGTGACCTGATACGGGCTCAAGGCTTCATTCAGCAACAGGCTGATACTTTCCATTCGATCACCCTTCAATAGTCCGAGAAAACAACTGCACATTAAGTGACCGTGGGCCATGGCCTAAAGTTCTGCCAGCGCAACGAACCGACACTTTTGCAGCGTGTTCAACCGAGCATGCGCGCCCAATATGACAGGTTGGCAACAGGCACGGCCATCATCAAGCCAGGAAGCGGTTGCGGCGCCAACGATGCCCAACATCGATCCACCCTCCCAGCAGACCGCGCAACTGACCATCGGCCCCATAGAACGGCACTGACCAGTGATAGATGTCCCGCAAGCCACCGCTGAACATCAGTTGGCGGTCCACAAAACGCGGCTGGCGGGTTTGCAGCTGCTCCATCAACTCGCCGTGCAACAATTCGGCGGTTGCTGCTGGAAACGTCGCGGAATCGGTCAGGCGCGTGCCCAGCAGCTTCTCGAAGCGAGTCTCGAACTGATCCTCATAACTTTTGTTGCACATGATCAGGCGACCTTCCAGGTCGCGAATGAAGATCGGATCGGGAATCGCGTCCATCAGGGCTCGCTGGAACTTCAGTTGGTCATTGAGTACGGCCTCGACCTTGAGCCGTTGATCAATCTGGACCTGCAGGCGTCGGTTCCATAACAGCGACAGCAGGGACAACAGGCCAAACACCCCGAACACGACCACACACCAGTAGCCCCACTGTTTGATGTACAACCAGGAAGACGGTGACGGATGGGGAGCGATGCCTGTCAGCCATTTCGAGCGCAGCGCTCGCATCTCTTCGGCGGGGAACGCTTCCAGCGCCTTGTTCAGGATGCTTAACAATGGCCGAAGGTCTTGGCGCACAGCCAGATAGTCGGGCTCCCACTTGCCTTCGAGATTGCTTCCTACTTGCAGCTGCCCCGCAGGGTACAGGTGCGCGCCGGTTTCATTTTCAATGGTGGCGTAGGCTTCACCGCTTTCCACCAGCGCCCGAGCTTCACCGTACGTCTTGACCGTGCGCAACTCGATGGCTGGATGATTGCGCCTGATCTCCGACTCCAACGCATGCCGTGCCGGCAACACCAGCACCTTGCCTTCGAGTTGCTCCAGCGAACGAAGTGCGGGCTCTGCGTCACGTCCGACGAAGACCCAACCGGAACCTCCGAAGGCATGGCTGAAACTCAAGAACTCCCTGCGCTCGTCATTCATCGCCAGGGTAGTCGTCATGTCGGCCTCGCCTTTTTCCAACAGGGCCATTAATTGATCGGGAGAGAACGACTCCCGATGAACGAATTCAAGTCCGGTCATGTGCTCGATACGCCGGAGAATATCGTCGTTCAGCCCGTTCCATTGCCCACGTTCATTTTTGAACAGGTACAACGGGAACTGCATCGAGGCGACGACGACGCGAGGGTTCTCGCTGATCCACTTCAGCTCCTGGGCATCGAGCGCGATCCGTCCGCTGGATTCGAACGGTGGCTTGCCAGAGGCCGCCAACTGGGCCGCGCCTCCCCATGGCGCCCCAAACAAAAACACCAGGCCCATCATCCAGCTCATCACTGGTTTGCAACGTATAAAGAACAACATCTGCACTTCCTTCGAGATTACCCGCCCGTCCCTCCAAGGGCGGAAACCCGGCCAGTTTGGCATGCAGAAACAAGAAAGCCCGTCAGGAGACGGGCTTCAAAATGTGACAACTTCCAGCTATCAGAGAGGCTTGCCGCGGTTGCCATGCTGGCTGACAAAGGCCTGCACGGCTTTCAAGTCATTGGGCAACACCGTGCAACGCTCGTTTCGCTCAAACAAATCCGAAAGATGTGCAGGCAGTTCAAGCGCTTTTCCTACGCCAGCTTTCTCCACGGCTTCCGGAAACTTGACCGGGTGTGCGGTGCCCAGGACGACCATCGGGGTATCCAGGCTGCGGCGGCACTCGCGTGCAGCTCTCACGCCAATGGCGGTGTGTGGGTCGAGCAGCTCACCGCTCTGCTCGAACACCTCGGCGATGGTTTCGCAGGTCTGCGCGTCATCCACTGCAAGGGAGTCGAACAGCTTGCGGGCTTCGGTCCAGCGCTCGGCTTCGACGCTGAAACCGCCACCCTGGCGGAAGCTGTCCATCAGGCCGGCAATCGCGGCACCATTGCGACCGTGCAAGTCGAACAACAGGCGCTCGAAGTTCGACGACACCATGATGTCCATCGAAGGTGACAGCGTGGCGTGCAGGGTTTCCTTGACGTACTGGTTACCGCTCATGAAGCGATGCAGGATGTCGTTGCGGTTGGTGGCGACGATCAATTGGTTGATCGGCAGGCCCATGTTGCGCGCCAGGTAACCGGCGAAAATATCGCCGAAGTTGCCGGTAGGCACCGAGAACGCCACCGAACGGGCCGGGCCGCCCAACTGCAGCGCCGCGTGGAAGTAGTAGACGATCTGGGCCATGATCCGCGCCCAGTTGATCGAGTTCACCGCCACCAACCGGGTGCCCTTGAGGAAGCTCTGGTCGGCGAAACTGGCCTTGACCATTTCCTGGCAGTCATCGAAGTTGCCTTCGATGGCGATGTTGTGGATGTTGTCGCCGAAGATCGTCGTCATCTGCCGACGCTGCACTTCCGAGACGCGGTTGTGCGGGTGCAGGATGAAAATATCGACGTGCTCGCAATGCTTGCAGCCTTCGATCGCGGCCGAGCCGGTGTCGCCGGACGTTGCGCCGACGATCACCACGCGCTCGCCACGCTTTTGCAACACGTAGTCCAACAGGCGGCCGAGCAGCTGCAGGGCGAAATCCTTGAACGCCAGGGTCGGACCGTGGAACAGCTCCATGACCCATTCGTTACCGTTTAGCTGGCGCAACGGTGCGATGGCATTGTGGGAAAAGACCCCATAGGTCTCTTCCAGAATCTTTTTGAAATCGGCGTCCGGAATGCTGCCGGCAACAAACGGGCGCATGACCCGGAAAGCCAGCTCGTGGTACGGCAGGCCGGCCCAGGAGGCAATCTCCTCCTGTGTGAAACGTGGCAGGTTCTCCGGCACATAAAGACCGCCATCCGTGGCCAGGCCGGCCAGCAGGACATCTTCGAAATTCAGGGCCGGTGCCTGGCCGCGGGTGCTGATATAGCGCATAGGGGCAAACCTTCGGTTTGAGCTTCAAGCCTCAAGCTGCACGCTACAAGTGAAAAGCGGTTCGGCTTTTACTTGCAGCTTGCAGCTTATAGCTTGCCGCTAAATTAGTTCAAATGTTCGACGCGGATACGGACCACTGGGCCAACGACCCCCTGGAGCGCTTCCAATGCCGCAATCGCATCGTTGATGCGCTGCTCGACCACGCGATGGGTCAGCAGAATCATCGGCACCAGGCCATCATGTTCCTCGACTTCCTTCTGCATGATCGACTCGATGTTGATGCCGCGCTCCGAAAGAATGCTCGCCACCTGGGCCAATACGCCCGGATGGTCCTTGGCCTGGATACGCAAGTAGTAGGCACTTTCGCAAGCATCGATCGGAAGAATCGGATGGGCCGACAGCGAATCCGGCTGGAAGGCCAGGTGCGGCACACGGTTCTCTGGATCCGAGGTCATCGCGCGAACCACATCCACCAGGTCGGCGATCACCGACGATGCAGTCGGCTCCATGCCCGCGCCAGCCCCGTAGAACAGCGTCGACCCGGAGGCATCACCATTGACCATCACTGCGTTCATCACACCGTTGACGTTGGCGATCAGGCGGTCGGCCGGGATCAGCGTCGGGTGTACGCGCAATTCGATGCCGCTGGCGGTGCTGCGCGCCACGCCCAGGTGTTTAATGCGGTAGCCCAAGGCTTCGGCATAGTTCACGTCAGCGGTGGTCAGCTTGGTGATGCCTTCGGTGTAGGCCTTGTCGAATTGCAGCGGTATACCAAAGGCGATGGAAGCCAGGATCGTCAGCTTGTGCGCCGCGTCGATGCCCTCCACGTCGAAGGTTGGATCCGCCTCGGCATAACCCAGGGCCTGGGCCTCGGTGAGGACGTCCTCGAAGGTGCGACCTTTCTCGCGCATCTCGGTGAGGATGAAGTTGCCGGTGCCGTTGATGATTCCCGCAAGCCAGTTGATACGGTTGGCCGACAGGCCTTCGCGAATCGCCTTGATCACTGGGATGCCACCCGCCACGGCGGCTTCGAACGCCACGATCACGCCTTTCTCTCGTGCCTTGGCGAAGATTTCATTACCGTGAACGGCGATAAGCGCCTTGTTCGCGGTGACCACATGCTTGCCATTCTCGATGGCCTTGAGTACCAGCTCTCGGGCAACGGTATAGCCGCCCATCAGCTCTATTACGATGTCGATCTCAGGGTTCGTGGCCACTTCGAAGACATCGTTGGTAATCGCAATACCGGTCGTCTGGAACTGAGGCTTTGGCGTGCGCATGGCAATTTGTGCCACTTCGATTCCACGCCCGGCACGACGAGCAATTTCCTCGGCGTTGCGCTGAAGTACGTTGAAGGTGCCGCCACCGACGGTACCTAACCCACAGATGCCTACTTTGACCGGATTCACTCTTGACTCCCCATGAAACGGCCGACGCAAGGTCGGCCGTGAAATACAGCCGCGCAGCAACGCGACTTTGTGTTTAACGGCCCGACGAACGTTTTCGCCGAGCCGTGATCTTCAAAAGCGGATCGACGCAGGTCATTTTGCGTCCAAAGCCAGTTTGGCGACTTGCGGCGCCGGCTGATAGCCCGGAATCACCTGGCCGTCTGCCAAAACGATGGCCGGCGTACCGTTGACGCCGATGGACTGGCCGAGGGCGAACTGCTTGGAAACCGGATTCTCGCACTTGGCGGACTTGATCTCCTTGCCATCGACCATCTTGTCCATGGCCGCTTTTTTGTCCTTGGAACACCAGACCGCTTGCAACTGCTCGTCACCCGGCGAGCCCAGGCCCTGGCGCGGGAACGCTACATAACGCACTTCGATGCCGCGCTTGTTGAGCTCGGGCACTTCAGCGTGCAGCTTGTGGCAATAAGGACAGGTGGTGTCGGTGAACACGGTGATGTGCGACTTGGTTTCGCCGACTGCTGGATAGACCACGGTTTCGGCGACCGGGATGCCGTTGATCAACTTCGAAATGCCCTGGCGTTCGGTGATCTCGGTGAGATTGACCGGCTTGCCGTCCTTGAGCGTGAACAGGTTGCCCTGGACGATGTACTGGCCGTCGGCGCTGGCGTACAGCACGCGGCTGCCCTTGAGCTTGACTTCATAGAGCCCGGACATGGGACTGGCAGAGATGGCTTCGATCGGCACTTCGAGCTCGAGGTTGGCCAGGCTCTTGCGGATAGCCTGGTCAGCCGCGTCGTCGGCGATGGCAAAGGTGCTGGCCAACGCAATGGCGGCGGCGGTGAACATCTGGATCAAACGCATGAGGACTCCTGAGGCGAACAAATGGGACGGGAACCAACGACCCGCAGATTCGGGTTCCAGCCGCCCACCGTGCAAACCGGGAAAGCCTACCACATAAGGCTGGCGTGGCCGAATGCCGGTGATGCAAGGCAATGGCGAGCGCTTATCTGTGGGGTCCTTCTTCAGCCGCGGGGATGATGCTTGGCGTGCAGGTCCTGCAACCGCGCCCGAGCCACGTGGGTGTAGATCTGGGTGGTGGACAGGTCGCTATGTCCCAGCAACATCTGTACTACCCGCAGATCAGCGCCATGATTGAGCAGGTGCGTGGCGAAGGCATGGCGCAAGGTGTGGGGGGACAGCGATTTATTGATTCCCGCCACCTTGGCCTGGTGCTTGATGCGGTGCCAGAAAGTCTGGCGGGTCATCTGCTCGCCGCGCAGGCTCGGAAACAGCACATCGCTGGGACGCCCACCCAGCAGGTCATGACGCGCATCGCGCATGTAGCGCTCGACCCAGACGATCGCTTCCTCGCCCATGGGCACCAGGCGTTCCTTGCTGCCCTTGCCCATCACCCGCAGCACGCCCTGGCGCAGGTTCACTTGCTCAAGTGTCAGGCTGATCAGTTCGGTGACCCGCAAACCACAGGCGTACAGCACTTCCAGCATCGCTCGGTCGCGCTGGCCGATGGGGTCACTGAGGTCGGGGGCCGCCAGCAATGCTTCCACGTCCGCTTCCGACAGGGATTTTGGCAGCGGACGGCCCAGTTGCGGCATTTCCACGCGCAAGGTCGGGTCCACCGCAATCACTTTTTCCCTCAGCAAATAGCGATAGAAGCCACGCAACCCGGAAAGAAATCTGGCGGTAGAGCGGGGTTTATAGTTCTGCTCCAAACGCCACGCCAGATGGTCGAGGATCAATTCCCTTCCGGCGTTGATCAATTCCAGGTTCTGTTCCTGCAACCAGCCATTGAACAAGGCCAGGTCGCTGCGATAGGCGCCGCGGGTGTTATCGGAGAGCCCCTTCTCCAGCCACAGGGCGTCGAGGAACTGGTCTATCAGTGGATGGTCGATGGCTGGCATAAAGACTCATGAGCTAGCGAAGGCTGCGTCGAATAAAAAACGACGAGTGAAGAGTGCTCAAAGCACAAATCGCAGGCAACAAAAAAGCAGCCCGCAGGCTGCTTTTTTTTGCATCGGAAGCTGGACTTAAGCCAGTTTTTCCTTGATGCGAGCTGCTTTACCCGACAGGTCACGCAGGTAGTACAGCTTGGCTTTACGCACGTCACCGCGACGCTTCACAGCCATGCTGTCGATTTGCGGGCTGTAGGTCTGGAAAGTACGCTCTACGCCAACACCGTTGGAGATTTTACGAACGGTGAATGCACTGTTTACGCCGCGGTTACGCTTGGCGATAACAACGCCTTCGAACGCTTGCAGACGCGAACGGTCGCCTTCCTTCACTTTCACCTGAACGACAATGGTGTCGCCTGGGGCAAAGGTAGGGATCTCTTTGGTCATCTGCTCTGCTTCGAGTGCAAGGATGATTTTGTTAGTCATGCTGTGCTCCTAAGGCAAGTCAACGGACTTACCATCGATACGTTGTTAACTATCGTCCCGCTCGCGGATGTATTCCTCGAGCAGCTTCTTCTCTTCTCCAGAAAGCGAGCGGCTTTCCAGAAGATCGGCGCGTCGTTCATAGGTCCGACCAAGGGACTGCTGTAAACGCCAACGCCGGATGTGCGCGTGGTTGCCACTTAGCAACACGTCGGGAACACGCTGATCCGCATACACCTCCGGTCGGGTGTAGTGCGGGCAATCCAGCAGACCATCCGTAAAGGAATCTTCCTCGGCGGAATCCGCATGCCCTAAAGCTCCGGGCAGCAGTCGTGTAACCGCATCGATCAGGACCATCGCCGGCAGCTCGCCGCCAGACAGTACATAGTCGCCAATCGACCACTCTTCATCGACATGAGCTTCAATGAAACGCTCGTCAATGCCTTCATAACGGCCGGCAATCAGGATCAATGCATCCGAATTCGCCAGCTCGCGTACCGCCGACTGAGTCAGCTGACGGCCTTGGGGCGACAGGTAGATCACCTTCGCACCCTCCCCGGCTGCCGTCCTGGCCTGAACCAGCGCATCTTCCAGGGGCTTGATCTTCATCACCATGCCCGGACCACCGCCAAACGGGCGATCGTCCACAGTGTGATGCCGATCCGTGGTGTAGTCTCGCGGATTCCAACAGGTGAGCTGCAACAGCTCCTGTTTCACCGCGCGGCTGGTTATGCCGTATTCGCTGATGGCGGAAAACATCTCGGGAAACAGCGTGATGACTTCAACGCGCAAATTAGCCACGCTTAGAAATCCGCATCCCATTCCACCTTCATCTCGCCTGCTTCAAGGTCGACTGCCAACACGCATTGCTCCGTATAGGGCAACAGGCGTTCGCGATCATCCAGGCTGCCGACGCAAGGCTTGACCACCATGACATCGTTCGAACCGGTCTCGAGCAGATGATCGATCTTCCCGAGCAATTGCCCGAGGTGGTCGATGACCTTCAGACCCACCAGCTGGTACCAGTAGTACTCGCCGTCGGTCAGTTCAGGGAACAGGTTGCGCGGCACGCAGATCTCATAACCGGCCAGAAGACGCGCTTCTTCACGATCATCGAGACCCTTGAGCTTCGCGACCAGGAACTTGTCGTTCCCGCGTCCGCTGACCAGCTCCACCTGTTTCACGCTACCTTCGCGCTTGAGCGTCCAGGTTTTGTAGTCCAACAGGTTCTTGATCGGATCAGTAAAGGAATACACCTTCACTTCGCCGCGAACGCCATGTACAGAGTAGATCTTGCCGACAACGATCAAATCACCGGCATCTTTTGGCGTCGCGTTCATATTGCTCAGGCCGCGGCCTTAGCCGATTCCTTCAACAACTGAGCAACACGCTCAGAAGGCTGTGCACCAACGCTCAGCCAGTAGGCTACGCGCTCTTGGTTCACGGACAGACGAACTTCCTGACCACGGGCAACAGGGTTGAAGAAACCAACCTGTTCCTTGTGGGAACCGTCACGCGGGTTGCGGCTGTCGGTTACGGTCAGGTGGTAAAACGGGCGCTTTTTGGAGCCGCCAAGGGCAAGACGGATTGTTAGCATGTGAACATCGTTCCTGTAGTCGGTGCTGCAAATCTAAATGCACAGCGGGCATAGGTGCCCGAAAGGCCGCATATTCTAAGGAATATCCGGACTTTTGCAAATGACTTTTTCCGGCGCCTGGCGCGGTGCAATCAAGATTTGCCATAGAGCCGTCATGAAAAACGGCGGGTCAGCTCCCGCGTAGCGCGGGTTTGCTGGAAATCCCCGCTTCCGTGCGGGGCAACGCCGACATGACAGCCGGCGCAGATTCTTTACATTTTCGGCATGCCGCCGCCGGGCAACATACCGCCCATGCCGCGCATCATCTTGGCCATCCCGCCCTTGGCGGAGAATTTCTTCATCATCTTCTGCATCTGCTTGTGCTGCTTGATCAAGCGTCCGATGTCCTGCACCTGGGTGCCGGAACCCATGGCGATACGACGCTTGCGCGAACCGCTGATCAGCTCAGGGTCGCGGCGCTCGGCCGGGGTCATGGAGTTGATGATGGCTTCCATCTGTTTGAACTGCTTTTCAGCCGCGCCCTGGGCATTGCCCATCTGCGCCAGGTTCACGCCGCCGATGTTCGGCAGTTTGTCCATGAGGCCGCCGAGGCCGCCCATGTTCTTCATTTGTTGCAGCTGGTCGCGGAAGTCTTCGAGGTCGAAGCCCTTGCCCTTCTTCAGCTTCTTGGCCAGTTTGTCGGCCTTGTCCTTGTCGAGGGTCTGTTCGGCCTGCTCGATCAGGCTGAGCACATCGCCCATGCCGAGGATGCGCGAAGCGATACGCTCAGGGTGGAACGGCTCGAGCGCTTCGCTCTTCTCGCCCATGCCGATGAACTTGATGGGCTTACCGGTGATGGCGCGTACCGACAGCGCGGCACCGCCACGGGCGTCGCCGTCGACCTTGGTCAGGATCACGCCGGTCAGCGGCAGTGCGTCACCGAACGCCTTGGCGGTGTTGGCCGCGTCCTGGCCGGTCATGGCATCGACCACGAAGAGCGTTTCCACAGGGTTGATCGCGGCATGCAGCGCCTTGATCTCACCCATCATCTCTTCATCGATGTGCAGGCGACCGGCGGTGTCGACGATGACCACGTCGATGAATTTGAGCTTCGCTTCCTTTATAGCCGCCTGGGCGATGTCCACCGGCTTCTGGCTCAGATCGGACGGAAAGAACGTCACGCCGATATCGCTGGCCAGGGTTTCCAGCTGCTTGATTGCCGCCGGACGGTAGATGTCCGCCGACACCACCATCACCGACTTCTTCTTGCGCTCCTTAAGGAAGCGCGCCAGCTTGCCGGCGGTGGTGGTCTTGCCCGCGCCTTGCAGACCGGCCATCAGCACCACCGCTGGCGGCACGGCGCTGAGGTTCAGGTCTTCGTTGGCGGCGCCCATCAGGCTTTCGAGCTCGGCCTGGACGATCTTCACGAACGCCTGGCCCGGGGTCAGACTGCGGGACACTTCGGTGCCGACGGCGCGTTCCTTCACCGAATTGACGAAGTCCTTCACCACCGGCAGGGCAACGTCGGCTTCGAGCAACGCCATGCGCACTTCGCGCAAGGTGTCTTTGATGTTGTCTTCGGTCAGTTTCGCCTTGCCGGTGACATGGCGCAGCGTCTGCGAGAGACGGTCGGTTAGGTTTTCAAACATGCGCGATCCTTTCAGGCCCAGATAAGACCGGGATAATGGCGGCCCAGACCGTGAAATATGTGCTCGGCGAGCCTGCGGCGTGGGCAGGTCGCGGATTATAGCGAAGAAGCGTGCGACGTACACCTCGCCGTCGGTTGCGGCGGTCTTTCGTGCGGTAGGGGTTCTATGCCAAACTCAGCGCCTTTCGGGCCTGCCTAACAGGATTTATGCTCCCCTTGTCACCCAGCTTGCTTGCAACCCTCGCCGCCGCTTGTCTTTATGCCGCTGCGACCTTCTATCAGGGCACCCGTCTGGCCTCCGGCGCCAAGGCGAACAAGCGCCTGCTGGTCACGCTCGGCGTGCTGGCGGTGCTCGGCCATGCGGTCAGCCTGTTCACCCACCTGATGACGCCGATCGGCCTGGGCCTGGACTTTTTCAACGCCGCCAGCCTGATCGCCATGGCCGTGATCGCGCTGACGCTGCTGGCCTGCTCGCGCATCCCCGTGGAAAACCTGCTGGTGCTGCTGTTCCCCCTCGGGCTGGCCACGGTGCTGCTGGCGCAATTCGCGCCCTCGGGCACCGTGCAGATCATCGACGAGGAACCGGGCATCCTGGCGCATATCCTGTTGTCGATCCTCGCCTACGGCCTGTTCACCATCGCGGTGTTCCAGGCACTGCTCCTGCTGTTGCAGGACCACCAGCTCAAGCACAAGCACCCCTCCGGTCTGATCCGCAATTTCCCGCCCCTGCAAACCATGGAAAGCCTGCTGTTCGGTTTCCTCTGGGCCGGCTGGACCCTGCTCTCGCTGTCGTTGATCTCCGGCTGGCTGTTCGTCGAAAACCTGTTCGCCCAGCATCTGGTGCACAAGACTCTGCTGGCGTGCCTGGCGTGGGTCGTTTTCAGCGTGCTGCTGTGGGGTCGCAACCGCCTCGGCTGGCGTGGCCACAAAGCCATTCGTTGGACCCTGGCGGGATTCTGCCTGCTGATGCTGGCCTACTTCGGCAGCAAGCTGGTCCGCGAATACATCCTGCATGTCTGACGGACGACGCTGATGGATAGGCTGCCCTTGGGGCCATTGTTTGCGGTAATGGTCGTGCTGATCCTGTGGTCAGCCCTGTTCACGGCCATCGAAGCCGCCCAACAGTATCTGCTCGCCCAACGCAGGGCCTCGCGCTCCGGCGACAAGCCATTGGCGAAGCTCAGCTTTCCCTTGGCCAGCCTGATCCTGTGCAACACCCTCTGTCGCGCCCTCGCCGTGGTCATCGGCACGTGGCTGGCTATTTTCACCTGGCTGGAAAACGGTCCCTGGCTGGCCTGGCTCGGCACCAGCGTGGCCCTGCTGGTTTTCGCCGACTACCTGCCACGCACGCTCGCCACCCGTCATCCCGATGCGGTGCTGGCCCTGGGCAACGGTTTGCTGGGCGTGCCGTTGAAAATCGTTTATCCGGTGGCCTGGCTGCTCAATGGCCTCAGCCAGTTGCTGCTGCGCCCTTTTGCCCGCAAGGCTGGCGCGGTCCAGCAAAGCGACGACGAGCCCCCCGCGACGCCGCGTGCCGAGGAACAGGAACAGACCAGCGGTCGGGTGCATCCGGTTTCCGGTATCCATGCGCTGGACAACATCACCGTCAACGACATCCTCGTCCCTCGCAGCGAGGTGGACGGGATCAATCTCGACGACCCCATCGGCGACATCATCGAGCAGTTGCGCCTGAATCGGCGAACCCGCCTGCCCGTGTTCCACAGCGATATCAACCAGGTCGAAGCAGTCCTCAATACCCGCCAGGTTCGCCATCTACTGGCGGATGCGAGCCTGACCAAGGAAGCACTGCTGGCAGCCTGCCACGAACCGTATTTCGTTCCCGAGAGCACCCCCCTGCAGCTGCAGTTGCTCAACTTCCACAAGCAGCAACGCCGCTTGGGCATGGTGGTGGACGAATATGGCGAAGTCATGGGCATCGTGACCCTGGAGGACATCCTGGAGGAGATTGTCGGCGAGTTCGAAAGCGAGCACAGCCTCGACAATCCCCACGTTCATCCCCAACCCGACGGCCGCTTGATGATCGATGGCGCCGCGTCGATCCGCGAGCTGAACAAGACCCTCGGTTGGCATTTGCCCTGCGACGGCCCCAAGACGCTCAATGGCTTGGTGACCGAAGCACTGGAAACCATCCCGGAAAGCCCGGTGTGCCTGAAGATCGGCCGCTACCGCCTGGAAATCATCGAGACCGTCGACAACCGCGTCAGCCAGGTGCTGGTGTGGCATAACAGTTCGGTGCCGGTAGTTCTCTAATCACCGCACCGTGGCGAGGGAGCTTGCTCCCTCGCTACAAAAGCTCAGCGCATGTTCCAAATTGTGTGCGGGCTCACTTGTTGATTCGTTAGCCTCCTTCCTATACTCAACCCGCTTACCCAGCCCCGCCCGAACCTCGTGCCTACCCTGCACCCAGACGGTTCCGGGCCGTTCACCGGTTCTATTCGCTTCAGCCCTGCGACTGTTCCTACCCGAAACAGCGACAGCGCCCACCCCACATCCCTGGGTGTTTGACCATAATAATTCGCTCCAACGGAGCATATGACTGTCAGGGACAACCGCATGACAACCACTACCTGCAACGAAGCAGTGCCTGTCGAGCCGACCAACTCCGCCACCCGCGTGGCGACCGCGAGCTTCATCGGCACCGCCATCGAGTTCTATGATTTCTACGTCTATGCCACCGCCGCGGCCCTGGTCATCGGACCGGTATTCTTTCCGCAGACCTCAGGCACGGCACAGATGCTGTCGTCCTTTCTGACCTTCGGTATCGCGTTTCTCGCCCGCCCCCTGGGCTCGGCGCTGTTCGGCCACTTCGGCGACCGCATCGGGCGCAAGTCGACACTCGTGGCCTCGCTGCTGCTGATGGGCGTGTGTACCACGCTCATCGGCGTGCTGCCTGGCTACGCCAGCATTGGCGCCTGGGCCCCGATTCTCTTGTGCCTTTTGCGTTTCGGCCAAGGGTTGGGGCTTGGCGGCGAATGGGGCGGCGCGGCCTTGCTGGCCACCGAGAACGCCCCGAAAGGCAAGCGCGCCTGGTTCGGCATGTTCCCGCAACTGGGCCCCTCTATCGGTTTCCTGGCGGCCAACGGATTGTTCCTTACCCTTGCCATGACCCTGGATGACGAGCAGTTCCGCTCATGGGGCTGGCGGATTCCGTTCTTGCTCAGCGCCGTATTGGTGATCGTCGGCCTCTATGTACGTCTCAAGCTCCACGAGACGCCGGTGTTCGCCAACGCCATGGCCCGCCAGGAACGGGTGAAAATCCCGCTGGTGGAGTTGTTCAGCCAGTACTGGGCGCCGACACTGCTTGGCGCGGCCGCGATGGTGGTGTGTTACGCCCTGTTCTACATCTCCACGGTATTTTCCTTGAGCTATGGCGTCGCGACCCTGGGCTATAGCCGCGAGACCTTCCTCGGCCTGCTGTGCTTTGCAGTGTTGTTCATGGCCGCCGCCACGCCGCTGTCGGCCTGGGCAAGCGACCGGTTTGGCCGCAAGCCGGTGCTCATCACCGGCGGCCTGCTGGCGGTGGCCTCGGGCTTCCTCATGGAGCCCCTACTGACTCAAGGCTCCACGGGAAGCGTGGCGCTGTTCCTGTGCATCGAGCTGTTCCTGATGGGCGTGACCTTCGCGCCCATGGGCGCGTTGCTGCCGGAGCTGTTTCCTACGCATGTGCGCTACACCGGCGCGTCGGCGGCCTACAACCTGGGTGGCATTGTCGGCGCTTCTGCGGCACCGTTCTTCGCGCAGAAGCTGGTGGCGATGGGCGGCCTGAGCTACGTCGGCGGTTACGTATCCGCTGCCGCGGTGCTCAGCGTGATCGCGGTGCTGTGCCTGAAGGAAACACGCCATAACGACCTGAACCGCGTAGGCTGAAACGCGTGGCGAGGGGGGCATCCCCTCGCCACGCCAACCTGTCGCCCACCTGAATACCCATCAATGAAATAACCGCTGACAATTGCCCGCCATTGAAACAACCCCCTGCCCGCCCCATCTAAGGTCCATACCCCATTGCGCAGGTGCCCCATGAGCGACCAGCACTCTACTGAAGCGAATAACGAATACACAGAATCCGAGCACATCGAACACACCGTTTCCGGCACCGGCCTGGCCCTGCCCGGCCAGAGCCTGCCGGACAAGGTCTACATCATTCCTATCCACAACCGCCCGTTCTTCCCGGCCCAGGTGCTGCCGGTCATCGTCAACGAAGAGCCGTGGGCCGAAACCCTGGAACTGGTGGCCAAGTCCGAACATCATTCCCTGGCGCTGTTCTTCATGGACTCACCCCAGGAAGACCCGCGCCATTTCGACACTTCGAAGCTGCCGCTCTACGGCACGCTGGTGAAGGTCCACCACGCCAGCCGTGAAGCCGGCAAATTGCAGTTCGTTGCCCAGGGCCTGACCCGCGTGCGCATCCGCACCTGGCTCAAGCACCACCGCCCACCGTACCTGGTGGAAGTCGAATACCCGCACCAGCCGAGCGAGCCGACCGACGAGGTCAAGGCCTATGGCATGGCGCTGATCAACGCGATCAAGGAGCTGCTGCCGCTCAACCCGCTGTATAGCGAAGAGCTGAAAAACTACCTCAACCGCTTCAGCCCCAACGACCCGTCGCCGCTGACCGATTTCGCCGCCGCGCTCACCTCCGCCACCGGCAGCGAATTGCAGGAAGTACTCGATTGCGTGCCGATGCTCAAGCGCATGGAAAAAGTCCTGCCGATGCTGCGCAAGGAAGTCGAGGTCGCGCGGTTGCAGAAAGAAATTTCCGCCGAGGTCAACAGCAAGATCGGCGAACATCAGCGCCAGTTCTTCCTCAAGGAACAACTCAAGGTCATCCAGCAGGAGCTGGGTCTGACCAAGGACGACCGCAGCGCAGACCTGGAACAGTTCGAACAGCGCCTTGAAGGCAAGGTATTACCGGCCCAGGCCGAGAAGCGCATCGAAGAGGAAATGAACAAACTCTCGATCCTGGAAACCGGCTCACCGGAGTACGCCGTCACACGCAATTACCTGGACTGGGCAACATCGGTGCCTTGGGGCGTGTATGGCCAGGACAAGCTCGATCTCAAGCATGCGCGCAAGATTCTCGACCAGCACCACGCCGGGCTGGGCGACATCAAGGAGCGCATCCTGGAATTCCTCGCCGTGGGCGCCTACAAGGGTGAGATCAGCGGTTCCATTGTGTTGCTGGTGGGCCCGCCCGGCGTGGGCAAGACCAGCGTCGGTAAATCCATTGCCGAATCCCTCGGGCGGCCGTTCTATCGCTTCAGCGTCGGCGGCATGCGCGACGAAGCCGAAATCAAGGGTCACCGGCGCACCTACATCGGGGCCCAGCCGGGCAAGCTGGTGCAGGCGCTCAAGGACGTCGAAGTGATGAACCCGGTGATCATGCTCGACGAAATCGACAAGATGGGCCAGAGCTACCAGGGCGACCCAGCGTCCGCGCTGCTGGAAACTCTCGACCCCGAGCAGAATGTCGAATTCCTCGATCATTACCTGGACATGCGCCTGGACCTGTCGAAAGTGCTCTTTGTGTGCACCGCCAACACCCTCGACTCGATCCCCGGCCCGCTGCTGGACCGCATGGAAGTCATTCGCCTGTCGGGCTACATCACCGAAGAGAAGGTTGCCATCGCCAAGCGTCACTTGTGGCCCAAGCAACTGGCCAAGGCCGGCGTGTCCAAGGGCAGCCTCAGCATCAACGATAGCGCCCTGAAGGCCCTGATCGACGGCTACGCCCGTGAAGCCGGGGTACGCCAGTTGGAGAAACAACTGGGCAAACTGGTGCGCAAGGCCGTGATGAAACTGATCGAAGATCCAAAAGCCGTGATCAAGCTCGGGCCCAAGGATCTCGAAGCCTCCCTGGGCAAACCGGTATTTCGCAACGAGCAGGTGCTGTCTGGCGTCGGGGTCATCACCGGCCTGGCCTGGACCAGCATGGGCGGCGCCACGTTGCCGATCGAGGCAACGCGGATCCACACTCTCAATCGCGGCTTCAAGCTCACCGGGCAACTGGGCGAGGTGATGAAGGAGTCTGCGGAGATAGCCCACAGCTACGTCAGCTCCCACCTGAAGCAATTCGGTGGCGATCCGAAGTTCTTTGACGAGGCCTTCGTGCACCTGCACGTACCGGAAGGCGCCACGCCCAAGGACGGCCCGAGTGCCGGCGTGACCATGGCCAGCGCCTTGCTGTCCCTTGCGCGCAACCAGCCGGCGAAGAAAGGCGTGGCCATGACTGGCGAATTGACACTTACCGGCCACGTCCTGCCGATTGGCGGCGTACGCGAAAAGGTCATCGCGGCGCGCCGGCAGAAAATCAATGAGTTGATCCTGCCGGAAGCCAACCGTGGCAACTTCGAGGAGCTGCCGGACTATCTGAAGGAAGGCGTCACGGTGCACTTTGCCAAGCGGTTTGCGGACGTGGTGAAGGTGTTGTTCTGATCGTTCTGCAGTGACTGCATTGGCCTCATCGCTAGCAGGCCCGCTCCCCCGGGGATTTGTGGTGTTCACGGTATGTGATTCGCAACGAACCCTTGTAGGAGCGAGCCTGCTCGCGAAGGCGTCATTTGCACCAGCACATGTCCAGCTGACACACCCAGTAGCATCTTCGGTTATGCTCGCCGTTCGTCGTGAATGCCGGAGCCCTTATGTCCCTCACCCGCCTGCTTGTCCCCGTCAGCCTCGCCTTGCTGAGCGCCTGCGCCACACAGCCGAAACACAATGTGACGGTGGAAAAACAGAGCCAATGCCCGGTGCAGCTCAAAAACGGGCAGAACCTGATCCTGAGTTTGCCGAGCAATCCCACCACCGGCTATCGCTGGAGCATCCAGGATTCGGCCGGCGGTGTTCTCAAAGGCCTCGGCCCCGAGGTTTACCGTAACCCGGAAGACGCCGGCATCGTCGGCGCCGCCGGTGTCTCGACTTGGCGCTTCCAGGCGTTCGACGCCGGCACCGGGCGCTTGCGCCTGACTTATCAACAGCCATGGGCACCCGAAGTGCCACCCGTGGAAACGTTTGACTGCGCTATTTCGGTGAAATGACTGTGGGTTGGCTGATCCTCGCGCTGATGGGTGCGGCCACCTTTCTATATGGCCTGAGCGTGCATGCCACGTTGCTGTGCCTGCTGGTCAAGCCGATGCCGGTGCTGGCCCTGCTGGGCTGGCTGCACGACGCGCCGCCGGGCGAATACCGACGCTGGATAAGCCTGGGCCTGATATTTTCAGTGGTGGGCGACGTATTGCTGGCCTGGCCAGGAGATTTGTTTGTATTGGGGCTCGGCGCTTTTTTGTTGGCGCACCTGGCCTATTTGAAAGCCTACCTCAGTGACTGCCGCCGCCCGGCGCTCATGCCGTTGACGATTGCCTTGTGCATTGGCGCCTTGCTGTTGGGAATATTGGTGTCGAACGGCCTCGGGCCGCTGCTGGTGCCGGTGGTCGTCTATGGCTTGGTCATCAGCGCTATGCTCTGGAGGGCCCTGGCGCGCTTGGGGACCGAGGTGCCGAAACGCTCGGCCCTGCTCGCAGCCGTTGGAGCGCTGGGGTTTGTCTTTTCCGACAGCCTGATCGGGATCAACCGGTTCGTGGCGCCGTTCCATGCCGCGCCCTACCTGATCATCATCAGTTACTGGCTGGGACAGTGGGGCATCACCGCATCGGCGTTCCCCCGAAAGCCGCACTAAAGCAGCATTTTTCTGGTTAAAATGCCGGCCTTTTCAACACCCCAGCCGCTGGAACCGCCGTGAGCAAAGAGCCCGATCGCCTATTCGCCCAACCCTTGGCCCAGGTGCCCGACTTCGCCTTCAATGAAGACGTGGTGCGGGTGTTCCCGGACATGATCAAGCGGTCAGTGCCAGGCTACCCGACCATTGTCGAGAACCTCGGCGTGCTCGCGGCGCAATTTGCCCAGCCCAACAGCGTGCTTTATGACCTGGGCTCCTCCCTCGGAGCCGTGACCCAGGCATTGCGCCGCCACGTGCGCACCGAGGGTTGCCGGGTGATTGCGGTGGATAACTCTTCGGCCATGGTCGAGCGCTGCCGCGAATACCTCAACGGCCAGGACTCGATGTTCCAAGAGCTGCTGCCGGTGGAAGTGATCGAAGGTGACATCCTGGCCCTGACGTTTCAACCGGCCTCGGTGGTGGCGTTGAACTTCACCCTGCAATTCATCGCGCCGGACCAGCGCACCGCGCTATTGGGCCGCATTCGCCAATCGTTGCTACCCGGCGGCGCCCTGATCCTTTCGGAGAAGCTGCGCTTCAACGATGCCGAGGAACACGCGTTGCTCACCGAGCTGCACGTGGCGTTCAAGCGCGCCAACGGCTACAGCGAACTGGAAATCGCCCAGAAACGCAGCGCCATCGAAAACGTCATGAAACCCGACAGCCTCGAAGAGCACCGCGAGCGCCTGCTGGCCGCCGGGTTCTCGAAAGTCGTGCCGTGGTTCCAGTGTCTTAACTTTGCCTCGTTGATTGCCCTGCCATGATCGATCTGTCTCCCCTCGCCCGCCATCTGGCCGGCACACCTCTGGCCGACTGGGCCGCGACGTTGCAAACGCAGCTCGACGTCAAGATGGAAAAGGGCCACGGCGACCTGGAGCGTTGGCAAAGCGCCCTCGATGCGCTGCCGCTCTTGCAGCCCACCACGGTGGATTTGCTGAATGGGCTGACGCTGGACGCCGATTGCTCCGACGAAACCCGCGCCCAAATGCGTACCGCGTTGATGGGCCTTTCGCCTTGGCGCAAAGGTCCGTTCAATCTGTTTGGCGTGCATGTGGATACCGAATGGCGCTCGGATTGGAAATGGTCGCGCGTCGCCCCGCATCTGGATCTCAAGGGCAAGCGGATCCTCGACGTTGGTTGCGGCAACGGATACTACATGTGGCGCATGCTGGGCGCCGGAGCCGACACGGTGATCGGCGTCGACCCGAACTGGCTGTTCTTTTGCCAATTCCAGGCGGTACAGCGCTACCTGTCCCAGCCCAACGCCTGGCACCTGCCGTTCCCCTTCGAGGCCCTGCCGCCAGAGCTCGAAGGCTTCGATACGGTGTTTTCCATGGGCGTGTTCTACCACCGCCGCTCGCCAATCGAGCATCTACTTGCTTTGAAGGATTGCCTGGTCAAGGGCGGCGAACTGGTGCTGGAAACCCTGGTGATCGAGGGCGACGAGCATCAAGTGCTGGTGCCCGAAGATCGCTACGCGCAGATGCGCAACGTGTGGTTCCTGCCATCGGTTCCGGCCTTGGAGCGCTGGCTGCGTCGCGCCGGGTTCAGCGACGTGCGCTGCGTGGACGTGAGCCTGACGACCGTGGAGGAACAGCGCGGCACCGAATGGATGAAGTATCAATCCCTAAGTGACTTCCTCGACCCCGCCGACCACAGCAAAACCGTCGAAGGGCTGCCAGCGCCGATGCGGGCGGTGATTGTGGCGCGCAAATAAATCGCCCGAGCCCCCTGTGGGAGAGCAACCTACTCACTTAAGGGCTGCCAATCATTGTGGCGAGGGAGCTTGCTCCCGTTCGGCTGCGCAGCAGTCGTAAAAGCTGCCAACCGTTTTTCCTGATGCACTGTGTTGAACGGTTTGGGGCTGCTGCGCAGCCCAGCGGGAGCAAGCTCCCTCGCCACAAGGGTATGTGTTCAACCTTGCGATTTGGCTCTTCGTGTCTTGAAGAACTCACTCAGCACCGTGCTGCACTCCTCAGCCAGCACCCCGCCCTCGAACAGTACCCGATGGTTCAAGAACCCCTGGCTGAAAAACTGCCCCTGACTCTGCACGATTCCGGCCTTGGGCTCCAATGCGCCGTAGACGACCCGGGCGATGCGTGAATGCACGATCAGCCCGGCGCACATGCTGCACGGCTCCAACGTGACATAAAGGGTGCTACCCGGCAGGCGATAGTTGCTCACCGCCTGGGCGGCGGCACGGATGGCGACCATTTCGGCATGGGCGCTGGGGTCGTGGCCACTGATCGGGCAGTTGAAACCACGCCCGATGATTTCGCCATCCTGCACCAACACCGCGCCCACCGGCACTTCGCCCAAGGCGGCGCCCTGTGCGGCGAGGGCCAGGGCTTCGCGCATGAAATCCTGGTCACGGCTACGATCAATGATCTTGGCGGGACGAATCTGGCGCATCACGCCACCTCGATGGCGGCCATCAGGCCGGTTTCCATGTGGTCGATCACATGGCAGTGGAACATCCATACGCCCGGATTATCCGCCACCAACGCCACCTGCGCCCGCTCGTTCTTGCCCAGCAGGTAGGTGTCGGTGAAGTACGGGATGACCTTGTGCCGGTTCGACGCGATCACTTTGAAGCTCATGCCGTGCAGGTGGATCGGATGTTGGTACTGAGTCATGTTCTTCAATTCAAAAATGTAACTCTGGCCTTTTTTCAGCGTGGCGATCGGCCGGTCGGAACAGGTCTTGTCGGTGATGTCCCAGGCCTTGCCGTTGATCTGCCACAGGCTCGGCGGCTTGCCATTGTCGACATTGACCGACACCGAACCGACCCATTCGAAATTGAAGTTGAGCTTCTCGGCATTGGCCAGGTCCGGCTCAGCCACCGGGTTGGGCGGCAATGCCGGCGGCCATGGGGTCGGCGCCTCATTGTTTGGCACCGAACGCAAGGTCCCCAAGCGCACCGGGCCATTGCGCAGCGACAATTCTTCACCGGCCGGCGGGGCCTTGATCGCCAGGCAAATACGCATGCCTGGCCCCAGCCAGTATTCCTTGCCCAACGGACGCGGCTCGATGGGGTTGCCATCCAACGCATAGATCTGCGCCTCTACGCCTGGAATGTTGATGCGATAGGTAAGCGTGTTGTCGAGGTTGAGCAAACGCACCCGGGTAATCTGCCCTGCCGGCAGATCGATTACCGCCTGCGGCACGCCGTTGATGGTCGACAACCGTCCAGCCGTACCACCACGCGCAGCCTCGCGGGGAATGCTGAATTCGACGAACTGGCCCTGCTCGTCCACGTGCCAGCTCTTGAGGCTCAGGGTCTGTTCGAATTTGAAACCGGTGGGCTCGCGCTCTTCGACGATCAGCGGCCCCACCAGCCCGCGCCCGAGTTCTTCGCTGCTGTTGACGTGGGGGTGGTACCAATAGCTGCCGGCGTCCGGCACGCGGAATTTGTAGTCGAAGTACTCACCCGGCAGCACCGGCAGTTGCGAGACATAAGGTACGCCGTCCATCTCCAGCGGCAAACGGATACCGTGCCAGTGAATGGTCGTCGCGACCGGCAAATGGTTGATAAAGCGAACCCGCAACCACTCGCCCTGACGCACCCGCAACTCCGTCCCCGGCGCCGAGGGGCCAAACGCCCAGGCCTGGGTCTTGTGCCCGGCCACCAGCTCCACGTCCAAAGGCGCCGCGATCAGCTCGTAGTCGTGACCGGCCTCGGCATCGGCCATTTTCCCCAGCCAGTACCGCGACGCGCCTCCCGCCCCCACACCAACGACAACAAGACCGGCCAGGCCACCGAGTATTTGGCGACGGGTGAAAGACATGAACGCGACTACCTCTGGATCTGCGACGGACCGGTGGGCCCGCAAAAGGCGAATACGATACACCCGCAGATGAGAAACGGTAAGGAAACCAAGATGAAAAAAACGTGTGGGGGCTATCGACTAAGCTTTTCCGACAAGAGGATGAATCAAGCAGCCCCCGAGCAGTCAGCCTTGCAAGCCAGTGATCAGGTGCACCACGCCGTCGTCCAGCGCCATCACCCCCGTCACACCGGCGTCGCTCAACCCGGCCCGATCCATGCGCGCCACATCCCGCAGCTCCACCCGCAGCCGCGTCAAGGCCACGGGCTGATGAGACTTGAGGTTTTCCGCGCCACCCAATGCAGCGATGATGGCCGGTGCCAGCCCGTCCACCGTTGGCGGCTGCTTGGGTTCTTCCGGGACCAGGTCCGGGGTCAAGGCTTTCCAGAAGGCCTGTTGTAGTTTATCGAACATGTTCAATGCTCCATGGCCAGGGTGGCCGGATGGGCCCCGGATGAATGAGTACGCAGGAGGTCACGAACCTGCTCCGCGCTGTCCTGGCCCAAGGCCTGTTGAGCGAGCGTGCGGCAGTCCTTCAGATCCCATTCACGCACGCAGGCCTTAATCGCCGGAATCAGCGGCACACTGACCGATAATTCGTCCACGCCCAACCCCAACAAGAGCGGCACCGCCAGGGATTCCGAGGCCAGCGCGCCACATACGCCGACCCATTTGCCATGGGCGCGAGCGGCCTCGGTCGTACGGGCGATCAGGCGCAACACCGAGGGATTCAGGCTGTCGGCCTGGCTGGCCAGGCGAGGATGGTCACGGTCCATCGCCAGGGTGTATTGGGTCAGGTCGTTGGTGCCGATGGAAAAGAAATCCACTTCAGGGGCAAACAGATCGGCCATCAGCGCAGCAGCCGGCACTTCGATCATGATGCCCAGCTTCGGCGCGTGCTCGAGCCGCAACTGACGGACCTCTTCGTCCAGCATCTGCCGCGCCAGGCGCAGCTCCGCCAGTTGCGTAACCATGGGCAACATGATGTGCAGCCGCGCCAGCCGCGAACAGGCGAGAATGGCCCGGAATTGTTCACGCAACAACTGCGGTCGCTCCAGGCACAGGCGAATACCACGCATGCCCAGGAATGGATTGGCTTCATGAGCCATCGGCACATAAGCCAGCGGCTTGTCCCCACCCACGTCCAGGGTGCGAACCACCAGGTTGCGCTCAGGTCCGAGAACCCGGGCGACGGCGCTGTAGAGGGCGGCTTGCTCGTCGTGACCCGGTGGGTGCGCGCGATCCAGGTAGAGCAGTTCGGAGCGCAACAGTCCCACACCTTCGCCCCCTAGGGTCATGGCCTGCTCCACGTCCCGCAGCGACCCGACATTGGCACTGACCTCGATTCGATGACCGTCAAGGGTACGAGCCGCCAGGGCGGACTGTTCCAGGTCACGTTGATGTCGCTGGCGCTGCCGCTCACCCGCGGCCTGGCGCTGCTCGATCAGGGCCTGATCCGGGTTCACGTGCAACTCACCGCTATCAGCGTCCAGCAACACCCGGGTGCCGTTATCCAAGACCAACACGTCTTGCGCCACGCCACACAACGATGGCAAACCCAGCGCACGGGCCAGGATCGCGACATGGCTGGTGGCGCCGCCGCCCACGGTCACAAAACCGGCGATGCGTGAGGTGTCGAGGCTGGCGGTCTGGGAGGGCGTCAATTGCTCGGCCACCAGAATCGCCTGTTCGGGCAGGTTCCAGGCGTTGTCCTGCACGCCCAGGATCAGCTTGAGCACCCGTTGCCCGACGTCGGCCAGGTCCGTTGCGCGCTCGGCCAGTAAGGCACTGCCCAATTGCTGGAATAGCGCAGCACTCGCCTCGGTGGCGGTTTTCCAGGCGAACGCCGCGCTCTTGCCCGCGGCCATCAAGGCTTGGGCCTGCTCCAGCAAGGTGGGGTCTTCGAGCAACTCTTGATGGGCACGAAAAATCTGTGCCTGGACACTGCCCGCTGCCTCGTCCTGCAATGCTTTCAAGGCTTGCGTCGCCTGCTCCAGTGCTTGAACAAGGGCCGCCTGCTCGGCCTCGATGCCGACGCCCGCAGCCTCGATGTCCAACACCTGGGAGGCGATCTGGACCACTTCACCAAACGCCGAGCCGGGCGATGCGCAAACACCCCGCAGCCGGCCAGGCGTCGGTGGTTCGACGGCGATGATCGGTTCCAGCGTTAGCGGCGCTCGTACTGTTTCGCCGCACCCTGACAGCAGCAATTGCTCCAGCGCTTCGATGGCCTGCCCAGCCTGGGCACCGGCGGCGCTGATCTGCACACTGTCGCCCTTGGCCGTCTGCAACGCCATGATCGCCACCAGGGATTTGGCGTTGGCGCTGGCTTGCTGCTTATGGAGCTGAATATGCGCATCGAATCCCTTGGCCGCTTGGGCAAACGCCGCGGCGGGACGGGCATGCAGGCCGCTTTCATTGGGCACGACCAGCGGCCGGGAAAACAGCACCGTCCCCGGCTGCGCCTCATCGATCGCCCCTTGCTCACCCGGGCGCACCTGCAACAACGGCACGCCACTCTCGACGCAAGTAGCCTCGTCCACGAGCAGGCTGAAGGGTTCGCCACTGACCACCAGCATCAGCGTCAACAGACTGCGCGCGTGCAAGGCGATGTAGTCGGCATCGAAATCGATCAGCGGCTGACCGGCCTCGACCCGTTGCCCCATGGTCACCCGCGAGGTGAACCCCTTGCCCGCCAGGTTGACCGTGTCCAGGCCGATATGCATCAGCACCTGGACACCATTGTCAGCGGTGATACTCACCGCATGGGCGCTGTCCTGGAGCGTGCCGATGACACCGGACAGCGGAGCGCAAAGGGTTTGCGAGGTCGGATCGATACAAATGCCATCCCCCACCACACGGCTGGAGAAAACCGGATCCGGCACGTTGTCCAAAGGCATCAAGACCCCGGACAGCGGTGCGAGCAATTGCAAGGATTGCGTTGTGTTCATGACTTCACCTGCTGCTGTCTGTTCTTTTTCGCATCTCGGGCACGCAGATCAGCGACCCGCGCCTGCACGGGTCACTTCCACCAGTATTCGACCTGCAGGCCCACGTTGGAACCATGTCGCGCCCCACCAAACGCACCGGTGTCGGACAGCGCCGAACCGGCCGCCAGCTCATTGGCTGCTCGCTGGGCCGCCGCGTTCCAACTGGCGTAGGTGTAATAGAGCCGTATTTCCGGGCGCGCCCAGAATTCCGGGCCCTTGGGCGACCAGGTGGGAGCAAAGGTGAATTTGCTCAGCTTGCGTGTGCCATCGTTGGCCTGCACCTGGTCATGGCCCAGTTCGGCCACCAGCTTGAACTGATCGGTGATGGCGTACGCCGGGCGAACCCCCAGTGACAGCCAGTCCTGGTCGGTGCCGTCGGGGCGTATGTTCTTCTCGTACACCGCCTGCACCTGCCCGCCGAAACGCGGCGTGACCTGCCAATCGAAAAACTCCACCAGACGATAGCGCTTGTTGCTGTCGTCCAGCCCCGTGTCGCCGGTATAACCCAGCCCAGTTCCGGGCCCCTCGCCGTATTGCAAGGCCAATTTATTCTTGCCGCCCAGGAAGTCCTGCTGCACGTGCTGGGCGGTCAGGGCCCAACCGCGGTGGGCGTCGCGACGGTTCGCCCGATCGATGAAGCTCAGGCCAAATTCCAACTCGCCGCCAGGGTTGGTCCTGAAACCGGCGACGTTGAAGTCGTGCCGGTTGACCGGGTCTTTCTGGTAGAGGTTGTCCTTGCGCGAGAAGGCGTAACTGTATTTCAACCCGCCGATCAACACGTCCTCGATCCCGCCACCGGTGGCGCTCTGGTTCCAGTAGTAAAAATCCGAAATATGGATGTCGTTGCGTTTGTAATACCGCCGCCCGGCCCACAACGATCCGCCGTTCAGGCTGGGCATGTTCGACCATTGGGCATACATCTGCGGCATGCGCGCCGCGCCGTTTTCACCCTGGAAGGTCGGCGCGCGGTCGTAGCGGTTGTACAGCGAAGCCATGCCGTCCACGCTCAACACCGAGCCATCGTCGAGGGTGAACAAGTCCTGGCGCAGCTCCAACTCCCCGTACTGCTCGCACTCGTTGCCCAACCGATATTTAGTCTGCGCCCCAGGCAGTTGGAAACAGGATTGGGAACGGCCATTGGTCGCGCTGCCGACGCCACTGCGCAAATAACCGGAAAACTCCAGCGCCTGGACCGGGAACGGCAGCGCCAGGCAGATACAGGACGCGGCAAGGCCACGGTTTATTATTGTTTTCATACGCCTCTCCATTGTTTCTTATTGTTTTTTGCTCCGTGACTTCCCCCCTTGTTTGCCGTTTGGCCGACGACAAGGGGCTCACGATGCGTCTGGCGCAACGTGTTCGCTTTCAGGCATTGCCTGGGTCAGAGGAAGTTTTTTATTCAGTCGCTCAGGTGCAGCACGAACGACTCGTAGGGCCGCAGGCGCAGCCGTTGGTATCGGTGTTCACCCGCTTCGTAGTTGCCAATCACCCAGCGCTGTGTCGTCTCTTGGGTGAGGATCCCTTCGGGCAGCTCCACCTCGCAGTTGCCCCCATAAAAATGGCTGACCACCAGCAGACGCTCTCCCTGCCCTTCGCGCAGGTACACCCACACGTGCGGATGTTCGGGCAAAAGCAGGCGATAGACGCCGTCCTGGATCAAGGCTTCGCTGCGGCGCAGGGCGATCAGCTCGCGGTAGAAATGCAGCACCGAGGTCGCGTCTTCTCGTTGTTGCTCGACATTGATGAAAGCGGCGTTGGCAGGCACGCCAATCCAGGGTTCGACCCGACTGAAGCCCGCGTGCGGCCCGGCACTCCATTGCATCGGCGTGCGTCCGTTGTCTCGGGACTTCTGCATGATTGGCGCCATGGCCTCGGCTTCGGGAACTCCGGCGTTGCGCTTGAGGCGATAGATGTTCAGGGTTTCCACATCGCGGTATTGCTCGATGTGATCGAAATCCGGATTGGTCATGCCCAGCTCCTCGCCCTGGTACACGAACGGCGTGCCTTGGAGAAAATGCAACGCCGTGGCGAGCATCTTCGCCGAAGGCACGCGGTACTCACCGTCATCACCGAACCGCGACACCACCCGCGGCTGGTCATGGTTACACCAGAACAGCGCATTCCAACCGCCACCGGCCTGCATGCCGCTCTGCCAGTCGGACAGGATGCGTTTGAGCTCGAGAAAATCGAAGTCGGCCCGTACCCACTTTTGCAGGTTCGGATAATCCACCTTCAGGTGATGGAAATTGAAGGTCATCGACAGTTCCCGGGAGGCCGGGCACGAATAACGGACACAGTGCTCGAGGCTGGTGGACGACATCTCGCCAACATTGATCAGGTCGAAACCCTCGAAGACTTCCCGGTGCATTTCCTGCAAGTAGCGGTGAACGTTGGGACCGTCGGTATAGAAACGTCGACCGTCGGTGTGGTCGTCAGGAAAGTCGGCTGGCTTGGAGATCAGGTTGATCACATCGAGACGGAAGCCTCCCACGCCCTTGTCCCGCCAGAAACGCATCATCTTGAACACTTCGGCGCGGACCTGGGGGTTATCCCAGTTCAGGTCGGCCTGGGTATGGTCGAACAGGTGCAGGTAATATTGGCCGGTCTGGGCTTCGTACTCCCAGGCCGACCCACCGAACTTGGACTCCCAGGTGTTCGGCTGGTCCCGCCAGATATAGAAATCGCGGTACGGGTTATCGAGGCTGCTGCGGGCGGCCTGGAACCAGGGGTGCTCGATGGACGTGTGATTGACCACGATGTCGAGCATCAGCTTGATACCGCGCTTGCGCGCCTCGGCGATTAATAACTCGCAGTCGGCCATGGTGCCGTAGCTGGGGTCGATGGCGTAGTAGTCACTGATGTCGTACCCATTGTCCCGTTGCGGCGAACGCAGGAACGGCGTCAGCCACAGGTAGTCCACACCCAGCCAATGCAAATAGTCGAGCTTGTCCACCACCCCCAGCAAATCACCGGTGGCCTGGCCGCCATGGCTGTAGAAACTCTTGGGGTAGATCTGGTAGATCACCGAGCGTTGCCAGTCTTGCATGTGCAAATCCTTCAGTCTGTTTGGTACTGGCCTTGCGGGCCTCATCGTGCAAGCACCCGGTGTCAGGCCACCCGATACCCCGGCCGAACGATCTTCATGCTCAAGGCGCAGGTCAGGGCAAAGGGCACGCTCATGGCGATGACCATGCCGACCACGAACATCGGTATGTAGTCCGGCACGATGGAAATGAACCCCGGCAGGCCTCCCACGCCAATCGCCGAGGCCTTGATCTTGTTCAGCGACAGGAAAATGCAGCCCAGGGCCGAGCCGGCCAGGGCGCAATAGAAGGGAAATTTGTAGCGCAGGTTGACCCCGAACATCGCCGGTTCGGTGATGCCGAAATAAGCGGAAATCGCCGAGGTCGACGCCATGCTCTTGTCCCGCGCATTGCGGGTCATGTAGAACACTGCCAGCGCCGCGCTGCCCTGGGCCAGGTTGGACATGACGATCATCGGCCAGATGAAGGTGCCGCCCTGGGTCGAGATCAATTGCAGGTCCACCGCCAGGAACATGTGGTGCATGCCGGTCACCACCAGCGGCGCATAGAGCAGGCCGAAAATCGCCCCGCCAATCACCGGCGCCAGGTCGAACAGCGCCACCATGCCTTCGGTGATCAGGATGCCCAGGTGCCGGGTGACCGGACCGATGATGGCGAGGGCCAGCACCCCGGTGATCACAATGGTGGTAATGGGGATCACCAGCAATTGGATGGCGTTGGGCACCCTGGCCCGCAACCATCGCTCGATCACGCTCATGACATAGGCCGCCAACAGGATCGGGAGAATCTGGCCCTGGTAGCCGACTTTCTCGATCCGGAACCAGCCGAAGATATCGAAATACGGCAGGCTCTGGCCTTCCAGCCCCGCTACCGCCTTGCCGTAGTTCCAGGCGTTGAGCAGGTCTGGGTGGACAAGCATCAGACCCAGCACGATGCCGAGGATCTCACTGCCGCCGAAACGCTTGGCCGCCGACCAGCCCACCAAGGCCGGGAGAAAGACGAAGGAGGTATTGGCCATCAGGTTGATCAGGCTCCAGACGCCGTCCAGGTTCGGATAGGCATCGAGCAACGTTTGCCCGGCAATGAACATGCCCTTGGCGCCCAGCAGGTTGTTGACACCCATCAGCAGGCCGGCGATCACCAGGGCGGGCAGGATAGGCATGAACACATCGGACAGCACCCGCACCAGGCGCTGCATCCCGTTGCCCTTCTGCGCGCCCTGGCGCTTGACGTCGGCGATGGTCGCGGCGGCCAGGCCCGTCAGCTCGCGCAGGGCGGCGTAGACCTTTTCCACCTCGCCCGGGCCAATGACCACCTGGAACAGGCCACCGGTGAAAAACGAGCCCTTGACCAGGTCGATCTGGTTCAGCGTGGCACTGTCCACCCGCGCCGCGTCATTCAGGGACAGGCGCAGGCGCGTCACGCAATGGGCGGCCTGCTCGATATTGTCGACGCCACCCAAGCTGTGCAGCAGCTCGCTGGCGATTCTGGAGTAATCGTGGCTCATGCTTTTTTCTTCCGCGTCATTCTTGTTATTGAGAGTCGACAGCACGTGGAAGAGAAAGTACTCGTCTGTACGAGTTAAATCAACAACTCGTACAGACGAGTTATGTTTTTGTTTATGATGAGCCCAGAAACGTCCTACGCTCATGTCGTCAAACGGTGACAGCCGGATGGACAAATCCCCCACTTGGCCCGTAAGGTTCCGCCCCGGTGAACAGCGCGGTACAGAGCCCTCTCCATGAGCAAATACAACCAGATCTACAACGATCTGCTGACCAGCATTACCACCGAACGCCTGGAGCGAGGCGCCCGCCTGCCCTCCGAAACCGAACTGATGGACAGCTATCAGGCCAGTCGTGGCACGGTGCGCAAGGCCATCGAACAGCTCCAGGAGCGCGGCTTCGCCCAGAAGATCCATGGCAAGGGCACCTTCGTGCTATCGACCCAGCCGATCGAATTCCAGCTCGGCGGCATCGTCAGTTTCCAGGAGACCTACCCGCGCCTGGGCAACGATGTCAGTACCAAAGTGGTCGAGTTCAGTCAGTTACCCTTGGAAGGAGCGCTGCTCGAGCACATCAAGGCCCCCGTCGGCAGCCAGATCACCCGCATCAAGCGGGTCCGGCGAATCGACGGCAAGCGCGTGATCCTGGACATCAACCACTTCGTCAGCGACGTGATCCCCGGCCTGACCCGCGACATCGCCGTGCAGTCGATCTACGCCTTCATCGAACAGACCCTGCAACTGCAGATCGCCTACGCCCAGCGCACCATCGAAGCGGTCCGCTGCGGCAAGGACGACCAGCAACACCTGGACCTCGAAGGCCAGAGCCATGTCATCGTGGTGAGTAACCAGACCTTTCTCCAGGACGGTCGGCAGTTCGAGTACACCGAATCGCGGCATACGCTGGATAAGTTTTATTTTTCGGATGTGGCGCGGCGGTGAGGTCGGCGATGGCCGTCCGAGCGACAGATAGGGCATCATTCAGTTGTGTCAGGTTGCTCCTGCGCGCTTGGATTGGGGGCGCTTCGCACCCCAGCGGGAGCAAGCTCCCTCGCCACGGTTTTGTGTTTGGCGGGCAATGACGCGAGCCTTTCAAGTCTCATCACGTCAGTGACAAAGTGCTGATCCCGCAATAGAGGGATCTGGAAGCCGACCGCGTGCTGGCGCGGACCGACTACAAGGAGATGCCGACCCCCAACACGCCAAAAGCCCGCAATTAAGCGGGCTTTAGGGTGTTCCTTGCTAGAGGCTACCGGTCAGCGCCGGCGCCCCATCACTCCCACTCAATCGTCGCCGGCGGCTTGCTCGACACGTCATACGTCACGCGAGAGATACCTTCGATTTCATTGATGATCCGCCCGGAAACGGTTTCCAGCAGCTCGTACGGCAGGTGTGCCCAGCGAGCGGTCATGAAGTCGATGGTTTCCACGGCGCGCAGGGCCACGACCCAGGCGTAGCGACGGCCATCGCCGACCACGCCGACCGATTTCACCGGTTGGAATACCACGAATGCCTGGCTGACCTTGTGGTACCAGTCGGCCTTGCGCAGTTCTTCGATGAAGATGTGGTCGGCGCGACGCAGCAGGTCGGCGTATTCCTTCTTCACTTCGCCGAGGATCCGCACGCCCAGGCCCGGGCCCGGGAATGGGTGGCGGTAGACCATGTCGTACGGCAGGCCCAGTTCCAGGCCGAGGCGACGCACTTCGTCCTTGAACAGTTCGCGCAGTGGTTCGACCAGCTTCAGGTTCATCTCTTCCGGCAAGCCACCAACGTTGTGGTGGGACTTGATCACGTGGGCCTTGCCGCTCTTGGCGCCGGCCGACTCGATCACGTCAGGGTAGATGGTGCCCTGGGCGAGGTACTTGATGTTGTCCAGCTTGCAGGATTCGGCATCGAACACGTCGATGAAGGTACGGCCGATGATCTTGCGTTTCTTCTCCGGGTCGGACTCGCCGGCCAGGTTGTTCAAGAACTGCTCTTCGGCATTGGCGCGAATCACCTTGACGCCCATGTTCTCGGCGAACATGGCCATCACTTGCTCGCCTTCGTGCAGGCGCAGCAGGCCGTTGTCGACGAAGACGCACGTCAGCTGGTCGCCGATGGCCTTGTGCAGCAGTGCGGCAACCACCGAGGAATCAACGCCGCCAGACAAGCCCAGCAATACGTTGTCGGTGCCGACCTGGGCGCGGACCTGGGCGATGGCGTCTTCAGCGATCTTCGACGGAGTCCACAAGGCTTCGCATTCGCAGATGTCGAGGATGAAGCGCGACAGAATGCGGCCGCCCTGCTTGGTGTGGGTCACTTCCGGGTGGAACTGCACGCCGTAGTAGCGACGCTCGTCGCTGAACATGCCAGCGATCGGGCAGCTCGGGGTGCTGGCCAGGATGTGGAAGTCTTCAGGCATCTTGGTGACCTTGTCACCATGGCTCATCCACACGTCGAGGCCGAACAGGCCGTCGGCGTCGATATGATCCTCGATGCCGTCCAGCAGGCGGCTCTTGCCGACCACGTCGACGCGAGCGTAACCGAACTCACGCAGGTCGGAACCCTCGACCTTGCCGCCCAGCTGTTCAGCCATGGTCTGCATGCCGTAGCAGATGCCGAACACCGGTACCCCCAGGTCGAACACCGCTTGCGGGCAACGCGGGCTGTTGGCTTCGTGCACGGACTCGGGGCCGCCGGCGAGGATGACGCCTTTCGGAGCGAATTCGCGAATCGCTTCGTCATCCATGTCGAACGGATGCAGTTCGCAGTACACGCCGATCTCACGCACGCGGCGGGCAATCAGCTGGGTGTACTGGGAACCGAAGTCGAGGATCAGGATGCGGTGAGCGTGAATGTCGAGGGCCATGACTCATTCTCATGTAGTGAATCAGAAACAACTCGGGGCTGAATGAACAGCCCCGGTGATTAACGTTTTGCTGGAAGCCTTAACCTACGCGGTAGTTCGGCGCTTCCTTGGTGATCTGCACGTCGTGTACATGGGACTCGGCCATGCCGGCGCCAGTGATGCGCACGAATTCCGGCTTGGTGCGCATCTCTTCGATGTCAGCGCTGCCGGTGTAGCCCATCGAGGAACGCAGGCCGCCCATCAGTTGATGGATGATGGCGCTCAGGGTGCCCTTATACGGCACGCGACCTTCGATGCCTTCCGGCACGAGCTTCTCGGCACCTGCGGAGGAGTCCTGGAAGTAACGGTCGGACGAACCCTGGGCCTGGGACATGGCGCCCAGCGAACCCATGCCGCGATAAGCCTTGTAGCTACGGCCCTGGAACAGTTCGATCTCGCCTGGCGCTTCTTCGGTACCGGCGAACATCGAACCCATCATCACGCAGTAGGCACCGGCGACGATGGCCTTGGACAGGTCACCGGAGAAACGGATACCGCCGTCGGCGATCAACGGCACGCCGGTGCCTTCAAGGGCAGCGGCGACGTTGGCGATGGCACTGATCTGCGGCACGCCGACACCGGCGACGATACGGGTAGTACAGATCGAGCCTGGGCCGATACCGACCTTGACCGCGTCGGCGCCCGCTTCGGCCAGGGCCTTGGCGGCAGCGCCGGTGGCGATGTTGCCGCCGATCACCTGTACGTCGGGGAAGTTCTGCTTGACCCAGCGCACGCGGTCGATCACGCCTTTGGAGTGACCGTGGGCGGTGTCGACCACCACCACGTCAACGCCAGCGTTGACCAGGGCGGCGACGCGGTCACCAGTGTCCTTGCCGGTGCCGACAGCGGCGCCGACGCGCAGACGACCCTGGTCGTCCTTGCTGGCCAGCGGGTAGGCCTTGGCTTTTTCGATGTCGTTGACGGTCATCATGCCCTTGAGGGCGAATTTGTCATCGACGATCAGCACGCGCTCGATGCGGTGCTTGTGCAGCAATTCGCGGACGTCGTCCTTGCTGGTGCCTTCCTTGACCGTGACCAGGCGCTCTTTAGGCGTCATCACCTGGCGAACAGAGGCGTCCAGGCGGCTTTCGAAGCGCACGTCACGGGAAGTAACGATGCCGACGAGGTCGCCATCGTGCAGCACCGGAACACCGGAGATGTTGTGCATGCGGGTCAGTTCGAACAGATCCCGGACCGTGGCGTCAGCCTCGATGGTGATCGGATCCTTGACCACGCCAGCCTCGAACCGCTTGACCTTGCGCACTTCGGCGGCCTGCTGTTCGATGGTCATGTTCTTGTGGATGATACCGATACCGCCTTCCTGGGCCATGGCAATGGCCAGACGGGCTTCGGTCACGGTGTCCATGGCGGCGGAAACCAGGGGGATATTCAGTTCGATGCCACGGGTGAGACGGGTTTTGAGACTGACTTCGTTAGGCAGCACCTCGGAATAACCGGGCACTAGGAGAATGTCGTCGAAGGTCAGAGCTTCTTGGCTGATACGCAGCATCGCGGGGGCTCCCGAGCGGGAAAATGGAAGCGCGCCATTATACTCATGCACCCCGTCTGGCTCAATGTAAAACTCTGTCTATTATTGGCGGGGTGATTGACGGGCTAAAACCACTGTCCTTGTGGTACACCAAACCCTGTGGCGAGGGGATTTATCGAAACGTCGCACCGCCCCGCTGGGGCGCGAAGCGGCCCTAAACCCAGGCCCTGCGGTACATCGGACAGATTGAGTCGACTGCTTTGGGACTGCTGCGCAGTCCAGCGGGGCGGTGCGACGTTTCGCTAAATCCCCTCGCCACAAAAGCATCCTGTGATGTACCTATCTACAACTCCACCTTCACCCAACTCACCGGCTGATCCAGCCAGTCGGCGAATTCATCAAGAAACCCCTGCTTGAACCCCGCCTCCAGCCAGTTATTGAAGATGAACCCCAGGTTGGAGAACGCGCAGGGTTGTAGGAACAGGAAGCCATTGATGTCATCTTCATGCCCACACTCGGGGCAGGTGAAGTTATCGGTACGCCCTGGCATCCAGTCTTCCAGGCTTTCGAACAGCGCTTCGCCAATCTCCCGGCGACACTCAGCGCAACCGGCTTCTTCAAGAAAGCCCTTGGCCGGCGTATAGATGCAGCGCTTGGTGATGATCTCCAGGCCATTGATCGGCTCGCCGAACGGCAAGGCTTCGGGGTGCATGACCACGTCGCGCGCACCGGGAGCGATGGCGTGGGCCATGCGATTGCCGGTGCGGCCGCAAGTGGTCAATTGCTCTTCGATAATGTTCTTGCGCACCAGCCAGCGCACGATTGCCCGGGCCCGAGGCTCGTGGACCGGCAGTGTGGAGATTTTCGGGACGATAATGCTTTGCGAATTCATGGCGAGGCCTGGCTGTTTCCCTGGCAGGATCTGATAAAAGGCCGGCAGCTTAATCCCTGGCCGTGCCAGGTCAAGCACTCAGGTAACGGCCGATCAACGCCAGCCCGCTGGCGAGCACCAGCCAGGTGACCAACCGCACGAACGCTTCGCGCGACATCTTCAGGGTCAGGCGACGCCCCACCCACAACCCCAGCGCCATGGCCGGCAATAAACACAGCGCCAGTACCAGCAAGGGTAGCTCGGCATACACGCCCGCAATGACAAACAAACTCAAGCGCACCACAGTGCTGCAACTGATCAGCGCACTCTGGGTCGCCCGCGCCGCCTCCTTGGGCAAACGGCTGTTCAGGTAGATGGCATATAAAAAGCCGCCACTGCCAAACAACGCTCCGAACATCCCGCCCACCGTGCCCATCGGCAACGCCCACAATGAAGATAACTGCTTGGGCCTGGTTTTTATCAACAGGCTGTAGATCGCATAGGCGCTAATAAACAGCCCCATCAACAGCAGCAAAAGATCTGACTTGAGGTTGAGCAGGAAAATCACACCCAAGGTGCACCCCACAGCCATGCAGGGCAGCAACCGCAGCAGCTCCGGCCGGGACACGTCCCGCCGCGACGGCAACAAGTTGCCAAAGGCGGCGACAAAATCCAGCAAGACCAATAGCGGGACAATCTTCGACAGCGGCATGAACAACAGCAGGATCGGCGCAGCCACCAGGGCGGTGCCGAACCCGGCGATGCCGAACACGATGTAGGCCAGGACAATGGCCGAGGCGATTACCAGCCATTCCATCGGGGCAAATGCCCACTGGCCCAACCATGGGAGAAGATTCATCCGGCACTTCCTTGATGAGGAGAGCGGGGACTTTAGCCAGATGTGTCGGGGCATATCCAGTATTTGTGCTGACTGGGCTACTGCTATCGCGAGCAAGCTCCCACACTGGATCTTCGGTGCGACATGGATCCCCTGTGGGAGCGAGCTTGCTCGCGATGCAGACAACCCGGTCTAATTGTCTGCACACCATTGGCGAATCCCCTTATCATGCCGCCCATGATTAAAGATCCCTTTGCCCGACTGGGCCTGGACCGCGAGGTCCTGACTGTCAGCCAACTCAACGGCCGTGCACGGGTGTTGCTGGAAGACGTGTTCAGCAACATCTGGGTCGAGGGCGAGATCTCCAACCTCGCCCGCCCGGCTTCCGGCCACGTGTATTTCACCCTCAAGGAAAGCGGCGCCCAGGTGCGCTGCGCGCTGTTCCGGCAGAACGCCGCACGGGTGCGCCAGGCCTTGAAGGATGGGTTGGCGGTGAAGGTGCGCGGCAAGGTCTCGCTGTTCGAGGGCCGTGGCGACTATCAACTGATCCTCGACACCGTGGAACCGGCCGGCGATGGTGCCCTGCGCCTGGCCTTCGATGCCCTGAAGGAAAAGCTCAGCGCCGAAGGGCTGTTCAGCGCCGAACGCAAAGTGCCGCTGCCGGCCCATCCGCAACGCATCGGCATCATCAGTTCGCCCACCGGCGCGGTGATCCGCGACATCATCAGCGTCTTCCGCCGCCGCGCGCCGCAGATTTCCCTGACCTTGATTCCCACCGCAGTGCAAGGCCGAGAAGCCACCGGGCAAATTGTTCGCGCCCTGAAACTGGCCGATGCCCGCGGCTTCGACGCGCTGATCCTGGCCCGGGGCGGCGGTTCGCTGGAAGATTTGTGGTGCTTCAACGAAGAAGCCGTGGCCCGGGCGGTGGATGCCTGCGTCACGCCGATCGTCAGCGCCGTCGGCCATGAGACCGACGTATCCATCAGCGATTTCGTCGCCGATGTGCGTGCCCCGACCCCGTCCGCCGCCGCCGAACTGCTGGCACCGGATGCCGGCGACCTGGTCCGCCGGGTTGAAAGTCTGCACCGCCGGTTGGTGATGCGCATGCGTGACCGGCTGATGCGCGACCAACTGCGCCTCGAAGGTCTTACGCGGCGCCTGCGTCATCCCGGCGAACGGCTGCGCCAACAGGCCCAGCGCCTCGACGATCTGGACATGCGCATGCGCCGGGCCTTCGAGCGCAGCCTCAACACCCGCCGCGAAAGGCTGATCCGCCTGGAAACCCGTCTGGCCGGACAGCATCCGGGCCGGCAATTGGCCATGTTGCGTCATCGCCTCGACAGCCTTGCCGAACGCTTGCCCCGGGCGATGCGCGAAGGGCTCAAAACGCGACGCGTGCAGTTGCAAAACCAGATGCAGACGCTGCACATCGTCAGCCCGCTGGCGACCCTTGGTCGTGGCTACAGCATCCTGCTCGACGAGCGCGGCCATGCCATCCGCAACGCCGGGCAAACCCAGATGGGCCAGCGCCTGACCGCCAAGCTCGGCGAAGGCGAACTGCTGGTGCGGGTCGAAGACAACCACCTGACGCCAGTCACCCTTTCTTTATTGGATTGATTCATGCCGCGATTCCTCGCTCCGCTGCTGTTGCTGTGCCTGACCTTCAACGCCCACGCCGTCAGCTACATCACCCGCCTGTTGAACAAACCGGTGCCCGGCGGTGTGGCCGTGGTGGACCTGGGCAGCGCGGCCCAGGCGCCAAAAGCCACCTACCAGGGCAAACCGGTGCTGGTGGTCAAGGAGCAACAGAACTGGCTGGCGATTGTCGGCATTCCGTTGACGGTACAACCCGGCACGCAGCAGATCAGCAGCGGCGGCAGCACTCAGCCCTTCGTGGTCGGTTACAAGAAGTATCCCGAGCAGCACATCACGCTGAAGAACAAGCGTCAGGTCAACCCTAACCCGGCGGACCTCAAGCGTATCGACGCCGAGCTGGCGGTGCAGTTGAAGGCCTACCGCAGCTTCAGCCCGAACATCCCCAGCAATCTGTTGCTGGATAAACCGGTCAACGGCCCGCTGTCGAGCAAGTTCGGTGTGCGCCGTTTCTTCAACGGCGAAGAACGCAACCCCCACGCGGGCCTGGACTTCGCCGTGCCCGCCGGCACACCGATCAAGACCCCGGCCGCCGGCAAGGTGATCCTCACCGGCAACTATTTCTTCAATGGCAACACGGTATTCGTCGACCATGGCCAGGGCTTCATCAGCATGTTCTGCCACATGTCGAAAATAGATGTGAAGGTCGGCCAGCAGTTGGCCCGTGGCACAGTGGTCGGCAAGGTCGGCGCCACCGGCCGGGCGACCGGGCCGCATATGCACTGGAACATCAGCCTGAACGATGCTCGTGTGGATCCGGCGATTTTTATCGGGGCGTTTCAGCCCTGAGCATTTCGGTCAGGCTACTGGTCTCTTCGCGAGCAGGCTCGCTCCCACATTGGGATCTGCGTAGACCACAACATTGCAACCACAAAGATCCCTTGTGAGAGCGAGCCTGCTCGCGAAGACGCAGGCCCTGGCACCACCATCCTTGGAATTGCCGAGCCCTAAATATCAGCGCAATCCTTTGAGCCTATTCTGACCGCTTACGCGATTAAATCTCGCAAACCCATCCAAAAACAGAACTTCTCCCAATTTTTTCCGACTGCTTGCAACCCCCCGTCCACGCGGTTAGGGTTGAGGGCATGAAAACCTCTCACACCCTCATTCAGCTTCGTCAGCACCGCAGCCTGTGCCTCGTCAGTGCACGACTGCCGGGCTGAATCGCGGCAACTCGTCCCGGCTGACAAGCCACCCCATTCGAACCACCGGCAGGCCGCCTTTTTCCGGCCACGACAATAAGGATTTCCTCATGAGCATGCTCAAAGACCCGTCTTCGAAATACCGCGCCTTCCCGACCATCAACCTGCCGGATCGCACCTGGCCGTCGAAGACCATCACTGCCGCGCCGATCTGGTGCAGTTCCGACCTGCGTGATGGCAACCAGTCGCTGATCGAGCCCATGGACGCGGCCAAGAAGCTGCGCTTCTGGAAAACCTTGGTGGCGGTGGGCGTGAAAGAAATCGAAGCGTCGTTCCCGGCCGCTTCCCAGACTGACTTCGACTTCGTGCGCACCCTCATCGAAGAAGGCCACATCCCGGACGACACCACCATCCAGGTGCTGACCCAGGCCCGCGAAGACCTCATCGCCCGTACCTTCGAATCCCTGCGTGGCGCGAAGAAAGCCATCGTCCACCTCTACAACGCCACCTGTCCGTCGTTCCGCCGCATCGTGTTCAACCAGGACAAGGAAGGCGTGAAGGAAATTGCAGTGAACGCGGCCAAGCTGTTCGTCAAATACGCCGCTCAGCAGCCGGAAACCCAGTGGCAGTTCGAATATTCCCCAGAAACCTTCAGCGCCACCGAGCTGGAGTTCGCCAAGGAAGTCTGCGACGCCGTGATCGAAGTGTGGAACCCGACCCCGGAGCGCAAGGTGATCCTTAACCTGCCCGCCACCGTGGAAGTCGCCACGCCGAACATCTACGCCGACCAGATCGAGTGGTTCCACCGCAACATCAGCCGTCGTGACAGCGTGCTCATCAGCCTGCACACCCACAACGACCGTGGCACCGGCGTGGCCGCTACCGAGCTGGGCCTGATGGCCGGCGCCGACCGTGTCGAAGGCTGCCTGTTCGGCAACGGCGAGCGCACCGGCAACGTCGACCTGGTGACCGTCGCGCTGAACCTCTACACCCAGGGTATCGACCCTGAGCTGGATTTCTCCGACATCGACGGCGTACGCAAAGTGGTCGAAGAGTGCAACCAGATCGCGGTGCACCCGCGTCATCCTTATGTGGGCGACCTGGTCCACACCGCATTTTCCGGCTCGCACCAGGACGCGATCCGCAAGGGCTTCGCCCAGCAGAAACCCGACACCCTTTGGGAAGTGCCGTACCTGCCAATCGACCCGGCTGACATCGGCCGCAGCTACGAGGCGGTGATCCGCGTGAACAGCCAGTCGGGCAAGGGCGGCATCGCCTACCTGCTGGAGCAGGAATACGGCATCAGCCTGCCGCGTCGCATGCAGATCGAATTCAGCCAAGTGGTGCAGCGCGAAACCGATCGCCTGGGCCTGGAAATGACTGCCCAGCAGATCCATGCCCTGTTGCAGCGTGAATACCTGCAAGCCAACACCCCGTATGCGCTGGTCAGCCATCGCCTGCAGGAAGAAAACGGCAACAGCGCCGTGGAAGTGGAAGTCGCCAGCAAAGGCCAGGGCGAAACCAACCTGCACTGGCGTGGCAAAGGCAACGGCGCGCTGGAAGCGCTGGTGGCCGGCCTGCCGATTCCGGTGGAAATCATGGACTACAACGAACACGCCATCGGCGCCGGCACCAACGCCAAGGCGGCGGCTTACATCGAGCTGCGGGTCAACGGTGAGCGTGCGGTGCATGGCGTGGGCATCGATGAAAACATCACCACCGCCAGCTTCAAGGCGCTGTTCAGTGCACTGAACCGCTCGCTGAGCCAGCCGGAAGCCAAGGCGGCCTGACCAAGGCTGAAATGCAAAAAGGCCCTGGGGTGTGAACCTCAGGGCCTTTTTGTTTGGCTGATGATTTGAATTGGCTGCTCTGGCCTGTTCGCGAGTCAGCCAATAAAAATCTCAGGCATGGGTATCGATCGAAATCGTCATCGCCTGCAACAGCGCAGCCTGCAGGGTCTGCAAGGTTGCCTGGGTCGCCATGATCTGGGTCTGGATCGCCATGGCTTGCTGGGATTTCTGCGCCTGGTCGGCCTGGCTTTTCTGGACGCGGGCCAGTTGGGCTTGCTGGTCGGCCAGCAATTTTTCGGTTCGTTCGATCTGCTTCTTCAACTGTTCGATGACATCGCTGCTGCCGCTGCTGCCGCCGGCACCTGCGATGTTCGCGCCGCTGGTGTCGACTTTCAGTGGCTTGTCTTTGTCTTCGGCGGTTTCGGTCGGTGTCACTGGACTGACCGCCCTGTCTTCCTCAGCCCCGCGGATGGTGACTGTGGGAGCAGACAATGGATAAGGGTTTACGGTCGTTGCGCTGATGCTGGTCATAGGGGATTCCTCCTTGGCTGACCGGTTATCGGCGCGCAACACCGTTCCTTGAGGCTGAATCGTTTCAATAGATGAATTCGAAACGATCGGCATCCAGGTTCGCTGGAAAGCGTTTGCGATACTCAGCCAGGTCCGCGGCGCTCAGGCAAACCGTGAACACACCGTCGGCATCGCCGGCGCCGAGCAGGGTCTCGCCCTGGAAGTCCAGCACCTGGCTGTCGCCGGTGTAGGCGAAGCCCTTGCCGTCGGTGCCGATCCGATTCACCGCCGCCACATAGCACAGGTTTTCGATGGCCCGTGCCGGCAGCAAACGGTTCCAATGCTGACGCCGAGCGCCCGGCCAGTTGGCGGTGTACAGCAACAGGTCGGTGTCCTCGGCGTCGCGGCTCCACGCCGGAAAGCGCAGGTCATAGCAGATCAACGGGCGAATCCGCCATCCCTTGAGCTCGAACAGTACCTGCTGATCACCCGGCGTGTAGTGGTTGTGCTCACCGGCCATGCGGAACAGATGGCGTTTGTCGTAATGCAGCACCTCGCCGTCGGGCCGTGCCCACAGCAAGCGATTACGATGGCTGCCATCGCCGGCCTGGACGATCACGCTGCCGGTGATCACTGCATCCAGTTTCGCCGCTTGGTCCTTGAGCCATTGGCGCGTCGGACCATTCTCGGGCTCCGCCAACGTCTCGGACTCCATGGAAAAGCCCGTGGTGAACATTTCCGGCAGGATGATCAGGTCCGCCCCCCGCGCCTGTTCAAGCAGCGCGTCGAAATGCTCAAGGTTGGCTCGACGGTCATGCCAGGCCAGGGTTGTCTGGATCAAGGCAACGTTCAGGTTGGGCAAGGTGCTCAAATCACGCATAGCTTTTGCGCCGCTTCACGCAGCGTCTCCTCGCGCTTGGCAAAGCACAGGCGCACCAGGCGCTGGCCTTGCGGTGGGTTCTGGTAGAAGACCGAGATCGGAATGGTCGCCACGCCATGTTCGCGGGTCATCCACACCGCCATGTCGACGTCGTTGAGGTCCGGGCGGATCTGCGAGTAATCCACCAGCTGGAAATAGGTGCCGGTGACGCGCTTGAAGCTGAACCGCGACGGTGCCAGCAGGTCGCAGAACAGATCGCGCTTGGCCTGGTAGAAGTCCGGCAGTTCGTCGACGTGCTCCGGATGCGCGGCCATGTAGTCGGCCAAAGCATACTGCAACGGTGTGACGCCGCAAAAACTGACGTACTGATGCACCTTGCGCAACTCCGCCGTCAGGGCCGGTGGCGCGACGACATAACCGGTCTTCCAGCCGGTGACGTGGTAGGTCTTGCCAAACGAACTGACCACGAAGGCACGGCGATACAGTTCTTCATGGGCAAGCACGCTGACATGAGCCACGCCGTCGAACACCAGGTGCTCATACACCTCGTCGCTGATCAGATAGATGTCACGGTCGCGGATCAACGCCGCCAATTGGTCCAGCTCGGCGCGGCTGATCAACGCACCGCTGGGGTTGTGCGGCGTGTTGAGGATGATCATGCGCGTGCGCGGGCTCAGGGCTTCGCCGAGCTTTTCAAAGTCGATGGCGAAATCGCCCAGGCTCAATGGCACATGCACGCAACGCCCGCCGGCCAGTTGCACGGACGGCTCGTAGCTATCGTAGGCGGGGTCGAAGACGATGACTTCATCGCCGCTGTTAACCACCGCCGCGATGGCGCAAAAAATCGCCTGGGTCGCGCCAGGGGTCACGGTGACTTCCTGATCGGCATCGACGGTAGCGCCATAGCTGCGGGCAACTTTGGCCGCAATCTGCTGGCGCAGCGCCGGCAGGCCGGTCATGGGGGAATATTGGTTGTGGCCTTGGGCGATGTGCCGGCCGACCGCATCGCGCAGGGCTTGCGGGCCATCGAAATCGGGAAACCCCTGGGACAGGTTCAGCGCGCCGGTCTGTGCGGCGAGTTGGGACATCTGGGTGAAAATCGTGATGCCGACGTTCGGCAACTTGCTGGTGATCATCGAGGGTTCCCTGGGTCTGCACCCGGCTCTGGTGCGGCGCGGGAGAGGTCGAGGATAGCCCAATCGCCGGGCATGAAAAAGGGTGCCCGTGGGCACCCTCTTCAATTGTCGCCGAACCACCGTGGCGAGGGAGCTTGCTCCCGCTGGGGTGCGAAGCAGCCCCTGTGTTTCATCTGATGCACTGCGGTGGCAGGTACATCTTTGGGGCTGCTGCGCAGCCCAGCGGGAGCAAGCTCCCTCGCCACAGAGCGGTCCTGAGCAAACCTGATTCAGCGCTTGTCGCGGCGCTTCTTGTCGGCCTTCTTGTGGTGCGACATCAAGCGGCGCTTCTTGTTGACCTGGCGGTCGGTGAGCGTGTTCTTGTTGCCTTCGTACGGGTTCTCACCGCCCTTGAACTCGATGCGGATCGGCGTGCCGACCAGCTTCAGGACCCGGCGATAGGTGTTCTCCAAGTAACGAACGTACGACTTGGGCACCTTTTCGATCTGGTTACCGTGGATCACGATAATCGGCGGGTTGGCACCGCCCAAGTGGGCGTAGCGCAGCTTGATCCGACGGTTGTTGACCATCGGTGGCGCGTGCTCGCCGACCGCATCTTCGAGGATCTGGGTCAGGCGGTTGGTCGGCCAGCGGGTAACCGCCGACTTGAACGAGTTCTGCACCGAAGCGTAGAGGTTGCCCACGCCCGTGCCGTGCAGGGCCGAGATGAAGTGGATGTCGGCAAAGTCGACGAAGAACAACCGACGCTGGAGTTCGACTTTCACAAAGTCGCGCTCGCTCGGCGTCATGCCGTCCCACTTGTTGATCGCGATGACCAGCGCACGACCGGCTTCGAGGGCAAAGCCCAGCAGGTTCAAGTCGTGATCCACCACGCCTTCGCGGGCGTCCATCACGAAGATCACCACGTTGGCGTCCTTGATCGCCTGCAGCGTCTTGACCACGGAGAACTTCTCGACTTCCTCGTGGATCTTGCCGCGCTTGCGCACACCGGCGGTGTCGATCAGCGTGTATTTCTCTTCGTTACGCTCGAAGGGAATATAGATGCTGTCGCGGGTGGTGCCGGGCTGGTCGTACACAATGACCCGGTCTTCGCCGAGCATGCGGTTGACCAGGGTCGACTTGCCCACGTTCGGGCGGCCGATGATTGCGATCTTGATCCCGTCTTTTTCGCTCGGGCCCGGAATGCGCTTGGCTTCCTCGCCTTCGGCAACGACTTCTTCCTCGCCTTCTTCCGGCTCGTCTTCATCGTCCTTGGGGAAACTCTCAAGGGCGATTTCCAGCATCTGGGTGATGCCACGGCCGTGAGCGCCGGCGATCGGGATCGCCTGGCCCATGCCCAACGGTGCAAACTCGGCGCGGGCCATGTCCGGGTCGATGTTGTCGACCTTGTTGGCGACCACGTAAGAACGCTTGTTACGCTTGCGCAAATGCTCGGCAATCATCTGGTCGGCGGCGGTAAAACCGGCCTTGGCGTCTACCAGGAACAGCACCACATCCGCTTCTTCGATGGCGAGCAGCGACTGCTCGGCCATTTTTTCATCCATGCCGTGTTCATCACCGGAGATGCCGCCGGTGTCGACCAGAATATAGGTACGCCCTTGCCACTTGGCCTCACCGTATTGGCGATCACGGGTCAGACCGGACAAGTCGCCGACGATGGCGTCGCGAGTCCTGGTCAGGCGGTTGAACAAGGTGGACTTGCCGACGTTCGGTCGGCCCACCAGGGCGATTACGGGAACCATGCGGCTCTCCACTTCGTTATTTCCAGAAAATACAAAAGCCGCTGCGAGGCAGCGGCTGGTGCTCGGGGCAGCCTGTGCAAGCACTGCAAGCCTCGCGAACAAGGCCGCTTGGGGGATAAGCCCCAAGCATAGTCTTACTTGATGGTCAGGGCTTCCAGTTTGCCGCTGTTGCCATACACATAGATCATGCTGCCCACCACCAGCGGACGGGCACGCAGGCCGTCGCTGTCGATGCGCTCACGGCCGACGAAACGACCGTCCACCTGGCTGAGCAGGTGCAGGTAACCTTCCAGGTCACCCACTGCAACGTAGCTGGAGAACACTTCCGGGGCCGACAGTTGACGACGGGCCAGGGAATCGTTGCTCCACAATGCGGTGGTGGAACGCTCGTCGACGCCTTCGACGGTGCCCGAGGACAGGCTTACGTAGACGCTGCCAAAGCCTTGGGCGACACCGGCGTAGCTGGACGCATCGCGCTGCCACAACGGACGACCGGTTTCCAGGTCGAGCGCCGCGACGCGGCCCTGGTAGCTGGCGACGTACAGCGTACCGCCGGACAGCAGCAAGCCGCCATCGATGTCGACCACGCGTTCCAGTTCCGAACGGCCTTGAGGGATCGCTACACGCTGCTCCCAGACCGGCACGCCATTGGAAATGTCCAGGGCCACGACTTTACCGGTCGACAGGCCAGCCACCGCGAGGCGGTTGGTGACGATCGGTGCGCTGGTGCCGCGCAGGGTCAGGACCGCCGGGGTACTGTCATACAACCAGCGCTGGTCGCCGGTGGCGGCGTCCAGGCCGATCAGACGGTCGTCCTGGGTCTGGACCACGACCACATCACCGTTGGTGGCAGGCGGCGCGAGGACTTCACTGGTCACGCGGGCGCGCCATTTTTCTTCGCCGCTGCTCGCGTCAAGGGCGACGATCTCGCCCTTGAGCGTGCCGATCATGACCAGCCCGTAACCCACGCCAACGGCGCCGGACACAGGCAGCTCGAGATCTTTTTCCCACTTCACGTCGCCGTTCGTGCGATCCATGGCCATGACGACGCCAGTAACGTCGCCGGCATAGATGGTGTCGCCGTCGATGGCCGGCACCAGCATATTGTAGGTTTCACCCTGGCCGTCACCGATGGAGCGGCTCCATTGCTTCTGCAGCACGACTTCTTCTTTGAAGTCGGTCAGTTCGGCCGGAGGCAGTTCTTTCTTGCTGTTGCTGCTGCAACCCGCGGCCAGAATGGCCAGGGTCAGCAATGCTGCATGTTTCCAACGGATCACGTCACGCATCCCCTTTGGCCAGGTCGTCCAGCTTGATTTGCAGGCCACCGACCGCGGCTTCATCCGACAGCGCAGCCTTGGCTTTTTGGTAGGCCACATGGGCCTCATCGGCACGACCCAGCTGTACCAGCAGGTCGCCCTTGAGTTCTTCGCGAGTCGCCAGGAACGCCTTGTCGGCGTCGCCGTCGAGCAGCTTCAATGCATCTTCAGCCTTGTTCTGTGCCGCCAGCACCTGTGCCAGGCGCTGACGCGCCACTTCGCCCAGGGTCGGGTTGGCCGGCTTGTCGACGATAGCTTTCAGCTCGGTGGCCGCATCGTCCAGCTTGCCGCTGTCCACCGCGACCTTGGCCACGAAGAGGCTGCCGTACTGGGCATAGGCGGTGCCGCCGAACTCTTTGTTGAGCTTGCCGGCCAGGTCCGCTACGCGGGCCGCGTCAGGCTTGCCGTCCGGGGTCAGGGTGGTTTCCAGCAATTGCTGGTAGAGCATCGAGGCGCCTTGCGACTGGTTGCTCTGGTATTTCTGGTAGGCCTGCCAGCCGAACACGATGACCAGCGCCAACAGGCCGCCAGTGACCAGCGGCTTGCCATTGCGCGTCCACCAGTCCTTCAAATCCGCCAGCTGTTCATCTTCGGTACTCGACACCCCAATACTCCTTAATCGCTAAATCGGCTGTTTGACAGCTTCAACCCTGCACGACGCAGGTGGCCAGGTGCGCGGCAAGCGCATCCCAGGCAATGCTTTGTTGTTCGCCCTGGCCACGCAGGGGTTTGAAACCTACCACTTGTTGGGCCAGTTCGTCGTCACCGAGGATCAATGCGTACAGCGCACCGCTCTTGTCGGCCTTCTTGAATTGGCTCTTGAAGCTGCCGGCGCCGGCATTGATCTGCAAGCGCAGGTTGGGGAGCTGGTCACGGATCCGCTCGCTCAACGACAAGGCGGCCAGTTCGGCGGCCTCGCCAAAGGCGCACAGGTATACGTCGACCTGGCGGGAAAGCTCTTCAGGCACTTTATCCAGAGCTTCAAGCATCAGTACCAAACGTTCGATGCCCATGGCAAAGCCCACGCCCGGGGTCGGCTTGCCGCCCATCTGCTCCACCAGCCCGTCGTAGCGACCACCGGCACACACGGTGCCCTGGGCGCCGAGCTTGTCGGTGACCCACTCGAAGACGGTCTTGCTGTAGTAATCCAGGCCCCGGACCAACTTGGGGTTGATCACATAAGGAATGCCAACGGCGTCCAGGCGTGCCTTCAACCCTTCGAAATGCGCCCGGGACTCGTCGTCGAGGTAGTCGGCCATTTTCGGCGCGTCCACCAGGATCGCTTGGGTTTCCGGGTTCTTGGTGTCCAGCACGCGCAGCGGGTTGGTCTTGAGGCGGCGCTGGCTGTCTTCGTCGAGCTTGTCGATGTGCGCGGACAGAAACTCCACCAGCGCTTCGCGATAGCGGCCACGGGACTCGCTGGTGCCCAGGCTGTTGAGCTCAAGCTTGACTGCGTCGCGCAGCCCCAGCTCGCCCCACAGGCGCCAGGTCATGACGATCAGCTCGGCGTCGATGTCCGGGCCTTCGAGGTTGAACACCTCAAGACCGATCTGGTGGAACTGGCGGTAGCGGCCTTTTTGCGGACGCTCGTGGCGGAACATCGGGCCGACGTACCAGAGTTTCTGCACCTGGCCGCCGCCGGTGATGCCATGCTCGAGCACTGCACGCACGCATGCCGCCGTGCCTTCGGGGCGCAAGGTCAGGGAGTCGCCGTTGCGGTCGTCGAAGGTGTACATCTCTTTTTCGACGATGTCGGTCACTTCACCGATGGAGCGCTTGAACAGCTCGGTGAACTCGACGATCGGCATGCGGATCTGCCGGTAACCGTAGTTATCCAGCAAACGCGCCACGGTGCCCTCGAAATAGCGCCACAGGGGCGTCTGCTCGGGCAGGATGTCGTTCATGCCACGAATGGCTTGCAGAGACTTGCTCACATGTATTCCTTAATCTTGCGACTTAACCGCGCGCGATGACCGCTGCGTCGGCTTCGACCTTTTCGGCCGCTTTCTGGCGGATCAGCTTTTCCAGCTCATCCACCAGATTGTCATTCGTCAGTTTCTGCGACGGCTTGCCATCGATGTAAATCAGGTTCGGTGTGCCGCCAGTGAGGCCGATATGGGCCTCCTTGGCTTCGCCAGGCCCGTTGACCACGCAGCCGATCACCGCGACATCCAGCGGCACCAGCAAATCTTCAAGGCGCCCTTCCAGCTCGTTCATGGTCTTGACCACATCGAAGTTCTGCCGCGAGCAGCTCGGGCAGGCGATGAAGTTGATGCCGCGCGAACGCAGGTGCAGGGACTTGAGGATGTCGTAGCCGACTTTCACTTCCTCGACCGGGTCAGCCGCCAGCGAGATGCGGATGGTATCGCCAATCCCTTCGGCGAGCAGCATACCGAGGCCGACGGCGGATTTCACCGTACCCGAACGCAACCCACCGGCTTCGGTGATGCCCAGGTGCAGCGGCTGGACGATTTCCTTGGCCAGCAGGCGGTAGGCTTCGACGGCCATGAACACATCGGACGCCTTTACGCTGACCTTGAAGTCCTGGAAATTCAGGCGTTCGAGGTGCTCCACATGGCGCAGGGCCGACTCCACCAGCGCGGCTGGGGTCGGTTCGCCGTATTTTTTCTGCAGGTCTTTTTCCAGGGAGCCAGCGTTGACGCCGATGCGGATCGGAATGCCGCGATCACGGGCGGCATCCACCACGGCCCGCACACGGTCTTCGCGACCGATGTTGCCAGGGTTGATGCGCAGGCAATCGACGCCCAATTCGGCCACGCGCAGGGCGATGCGGTAGTCGAAGTGGATATCGGCCACCAAGGGGACCTTGACCAGTTGCTTGATCTTGCCGAATGCCTCGGCGGCGTCCATATCCGGCACGGACACGCGCACGATGTCGACGCCGGCGGCTTCCAGGCGGTTGATCTGCGCGACCGTGGCGGCCACGTCATTGGTGTCGCTGTTGGTCATGCTCTGCACAGCGATTGGCGCATCGCCGCCCACGGGTACGTTACCGACCCAGATTTTCCGGGACTCGCGACGCTTGATTGGAGATTCGCCGTGCATGACTTATTGACCCAATTTCAGGCGAGCGGTCTCGCCACTGGTGAACGGAGCCACATCGACCGGCTGGCCGTTGTAGCTGACCTGCGCGCCACGGGCATAACCCAGGCGTACGGCAAACGGTGGCTTGCCGTTGACTGAGGTGCTGTCGCCCTTGCGCTTGAGGCCACTGAACAACACCTTGCCGTTGCCGTCGGTGATCTGCGTCCAGCAATCGGCGGTGAACTGGATCTGTACCTGGCCGTCGCCCGGTGCGGGGGCCGGAGCGGTTGGAGCAACCGGCGCCGCCGGCACCGTTGGAGCCGCCACGGTCGGCGCGGGCGTGACAGGGGCCGGAGCTGCCGGGGCTGCTGGCGCCGCCGGAGCGCTGCCAGCCTGGGCCGGCGCGGTCGGTGCGGGCGCAGTGGCTGGAGCCGTTGGAGCGGCTGATTCGGTACCCGCGGCGGCACCGGTCTCGCCATTGTCAGGGCCTTGCGGCAGGGCCAGGGCGGTTTCGCCTTCGGCCTGGCCTTCGACGACGGCCTGGTCTTCCGGTTCGTCCAGCGGATGGATCTGGGTCGTGCCGTCGGCGCCTTCGACTTCGACGTGCTCGGGGTTCATGGCAACCGGCTCCTTGCCACGCAAGGAAGCCTGGTCTTGCCACCAGACAAAACCACCACCAATCACCGCAATCAGCAGCAACAGACTGACGATTCGCAAAATGGTGTGGGAAACGCGAACCGGCTCCTCGATACGACCCAGGCTGTGCACGCTGCTGCCCTGGGCATCGGAACCGGTGTATTGATCGAATTGCTGGACCAGCGTGGTCTGGTCCATGCCAAGCAGTTTGGCATAGGCGCGGATATAGCCCCGGGCAAAGGTATGCCCTGGCAATTTGTCGAACGCGCCTGCTTCCAGGTTGCTCAGGGAAGTCACGGTGAGGTTGAGCTTGAGGGCCACTTCGGCCAGCGACCAACCATTGCTTTCGCGGGCTTGACGCAGGGTCTCACCGGGATTTACGCGAGTCGCTGCTACAACTTCGGGATGCGCCGCTTTCATCATTGCTCCGACAGGTATTGCTGATATTCCGGCGTACCGGGATAAAGTCTTTTGAGTTGCAGGCCGTAGCTTGCGGCCTTGTCGCGATCTTCAAACACATGTGCCAGCCGAACGCCGAGCAATAGACTACGTGCATTTTGCTCGCTGAGCAGGCTAAAACGCTCGTAATAGTCGCGCGCGGGCACATAATGCCTGTCTTCGTAGGACAACTCAGCCATTTCCAGCAACGCACGGGGTTGTTGGCGGTTGAGCCGCAGCGCTTTTTCCAACTGCTGGCGGGCCAGGTCGCGCTGGCCGAGTTTCGCGGCGGTCATGCCGAGGTTCTCGAAGACCCGTGAGCGCTCGGGGTAAAGGGTATCGGCGGCGGCTTGCTCGAAACGTTCGTAGGCGTCCTTGTAGCGGGCCTGTTCGTAGAGAAAACTGCCGTAATTGTTCAGGATCCGGGCATCTTGCGGCTGGGCCGACAGCGCCTTGCGAAAATGCTCGTCAGCCAGTTCCGGCTCCAGCTCCGCCTGGAACACCAACGCCAGCGCCGCGTTGGCATCGGCGTCAGAGCTGTCCAGTTCCAGGGCTTTCTTGAGGGGCACCTTGGCCCGCTCGGTCATGCCCTGCTGCAAGTAGCCAATGCCCAACTGCACATAGGCTTCGCGCGCCTCGTCGCGCCCTTTGCTGGTCTTCATCGGGTTGTAGTCACCCGACAGGACACAACCGGAGCAGAGTCCGGCGAACAGCAACAGCAGCGCGAAGCGCAGGGACATAGAGTTCCTCTCTTAGTGACTGTTCGCAGCGTTCTGCGCGACTTCGTCGGCGGCGTTCAATTCGCGCACGGCGATGTAGCGTTCGCTGCGACGGGTGCGATCCAGCACCTGTCCAACCAATTGGCCACACGCGGCGTCGATGTCTTCGCCGCGGGTGGTGCGCACGGTGACGTTGAAGCCAGCGTGGTGGAGCTGATCCTGGAAGCGACGAATCGCGTTGTTGCTCGGACGCTCGTAACCGGAATGCGGGAACGGGTTGAAGGGGATCAGGTTGATCTTGCACGGAATGTTCTTGAGCAGCTCGATCATCTCGACCGCGTGTTCAACCTTGTCGTTCACGTCCTTGAGCAGGGTGTACTCGATGGTCAGCACGCGTTTTTCGCCCAGGGACGACATGTAGCGCTGGCACGACTCGAGCAGCATCTTAAGCGGATATTTCTTGTTGATCGGCACCAATTGGTTACGCAATGCGTCATTGGGTGCGTGCAGCGACAACGCCAGGGAGACGTCGATGTGCTTGGCCAGCTCATCGATCATCGGCACCACACCGGAGGTGGACAGGGTCACGCGGCGCTTGGAAATGCCGTAGCCCAGGTCATCCATCATCAGGTGCATGGCGGAGACGACGTTGTCGAAGTTCAGCAGCGGCTCACCCATGCCCATCATCACCACGTTGGTGATGGCACGGTCGACGGTCGCCGGGACGCTGCCAAAGGATTTGTTGGCAATCCACACCTGGCCGATCACTTCGGCGGCGGTGAGGTTGCTGTTGAAGCCTTGCTTGCCGGTGGAGCAGAAACTGCAATCCAGGGCACAGCCTGCCTGGGACGAAACGCACAAGGTGCCGCGCTTGCCCTGGGGAATGTAGACGGTCTCGACGCAGCTGCCGGAAGCCACGCGCACTACCCATTTACGGGTGCCGTCGCTGGAGATGTCCTGGCTGACCACTTCGGGACCGCGAATCTCGGCAACAGCCTTGAGCTTTTCGCGCAGGGCCTTGCCGACATTCGTCATGGCGTCGAAATCGTCGACGCCAAAGTGGTGAATCCATTTCATTACCTGGCCGGCACGGAAACGCTTCTCCCCGATCGAGTCGAAGAATTTCTCCATTTCCGGCTGGGTCAGGCCCAACAGGTTGGTTTTGCCGTTCGATGTAGTCATGGATTCACCTTCACTCAAAAGCCTGGGCTTAGCGAGTGGTTACTTCAGTAGCGGAGAAAAAGTAAGCGATTTCGCGAGCAGCGGCAGCTTCGGAGTCCGAACCGTGGACGGCGTTGGCGTCGATGGATTCAGCGAAGTCAGCACGGATGGTGCCGGCAGCAGCTTCTTTAGGGTTGGTAGCGCCCATCAGCTCACGGTTGCGAGCGATGGCGTTTTCGCCTTCCAGCACCTGAACGACAACCGGACCGGAAGTCATGAAAGCAACCAGCTCACCGAAGAAACCGCGCTCGCTGTGCTCAGCGTAGAAGCCTTCGGCTTCGGCTTTGGACAGTTGCTTCATTTTCGAAGCTACAACGCGCAGGCCAGCGTCTTCGAAGCGGGTAACGATCTTGCCGATCACGTTTTTAGCAACGGCGTCAGGCTTGATGATGGAGAAAGTACGTTGAACAGCCATGGTGTAACTCCAGAAACGGTAATTTACGAAAAATTAAACCCGCGAATTATACGCGGGTTCTTAGGTATTGCCTAACCTGCGAAGCGATCAGTCCAATTCGGCGGCCCAGAGCTCCTGAACCGCTTCCAACACCTTCTCGCCGACTCGGCCAGAGGTGGCATCGAAGCCAGGCAGCTCCAGGATCATCTGCTGCAGACGGACGAAACCTACAGAGTACGGATCGAGGCCCTCATGGGCTTCAGCCAATTCTTCTGCGATGCGCTGTACATCATTCCAACCATAGCTCATGACAGTGTCACCATCAGTGCGGCGCTTCGGCCGCATGGTTAAGCGAATATTTCGGGATTTCGACGGTCAGGTCTTCGGTGCCGACGATAACCTGGCAACCCAGGCGCGATTGCGCTTCCAGTCCCCAGGCCCGATCAAGGAAGTCTTCCTCCAGTTCGTCCGCCTCTTCCAGCGAGTCGAAGCCTTCGCGAATGATGCAATGGCAGGTCGTGCAAGCACAGACGCCGCCACAGGCACTTTCCATCTCGATATGGTGCTCATGGGCCAGCTCGAGAATGGAGATTCCGGGCTCAGCCTCTACGACCATGCCCTCCGGACAGAACTTCTCGTGGGGCAGAAAAATCACCTGCGGCATCAGTTATTCCTCGATTTCATTCAGGTTGCGCCCCGCCAGGGCGGCTTTCACCGTCGAGTCCAGGCGGCGGGCAGCAAAGGCATCGGTGACTTGCGACAGACGCTTGGTCTGCTGCTCGATGGCATAACCATCGGTGCCTTTGAGCAATTCGGACAATTCCTGCACTTGCAGCTCGATGACCATGCGTTCCTCGGCGTCGAGCAAACGGTCGCCATCCGCTTCAAGGGCGGCTTGCACGGCTTCGATCAGACGCTGGCCGTCGACTTGCTGTTCACGCAACACACGGGCAACCTTGTCGTCGCTGGCGTGCTGGAACGAGTCCTTGAGCATCTTGGCAATTTCACCGTCGGTCAGGCCATAGGACGGCTTGACCTGGATGCTCGCCTCCACGCCCGAACCCAACTCGCGGGCGGAGACGTTGAGCAGACCGTCGGCGTCGACCTGGAAGGTCACGCGGATCTTCGCTGCACCGGCAACCATCGCCGGGATGCCGCGCAATTCGAAGCGGGCCAGGGAACGGCAGTCGCTGATCAGCTCACGCTCGCCTTGCAGCACGTGGATCATCATGGCCGACTGGCCGTCTTTATAAGTGGTGAAGTCCTGGGCGCGGGCAACCGGGATGGTAGTGTTGCGCGGAATTACCTTCTCCATCAGGCCACCCATGGTTTCCAGCCCCAGGGACAGCGGGATTACGTCGAGCAACAGCAGCTCGCCACCGTCGCGCTTGTTGCCGGCCAGGGTGTCGGCCTGGATCGCGGCGCCGATGGCGACTACCTGGTCCGGGTCGATTTCGGTCAGCGGCTGGCGGCCGAAGGCCTCGGCAACGGCTTCACGAACCCGCGGCACTCGGGTCGAACCACCGACCATGACCACCGCTTTCACATCCTCAAGCTCCACGCCGGAATCACGCACGGCACGGCGGCAGGCCTTGAGGCTGCGGGCAACCATGGGTTCGATCAGTGCGTTGAAGGCTTCGCGGGTAAGGGCGGCGCTCCAGTCGCCATAAGCGACTTCAACGGAGGCAGCGTCGGTCAAGGCTTCCTTGGCCGCGCAGGCGGTTTGCAGCAGATGGCGCTGGGCACCTGGGTCGAGGTCGGCAGAGAGGCCGGCCTGCTCGATGATCCAGCCAGCGATCGCGTGGTCGAAATCGTCGCCGCCCAGGGCGCTGTCGCCACCGGTAGCGAGAACTTCGAAGACACCGCCGGTCAGGCGCAGGATCGAAATGTCGAAAGTACCGCCACCCAGGTCGTAGATCGCGACCAGGCCTTCGGCGTGCTGGTCCAGGCCGTAGGCAACGGCAGCGGCGGTCGGCTCATTGAGCAGGCGCAACACGTTGAGGCCGGCGAGCTTGGCGGCGTCCTTGGTGGCTTGGCGCTGAGCGTCGTCGAAATACGCCGGGACGGTAATCACTGCGCCCACCAGCTCACCACCCAACGCCGCTTCGGCGCGCTGACGCAGGACCTTGAGGATGTCGGCGGACACTTCTACCGGGCTTTTCGGCCCCTGCACGGTCTCGATGAACGGCATGTGGGACTCGCCGCCAACGAAGCGGTACGGCAGCTGCTCGCCCAATTGCTTGACGTCGGACAGACCACGACCCATCAAGCGCTTGACCGACACAATGGTGTTCAGGGGATCGCTGGCGGCGGCCAGCCTGGCCGAATCGCCTACTTCGACGCGATCGGCGTGGTAGCGCACGGCGGACGGCAGGATGACCCGCCCCTGCTCGTCGGCCAGCGGTTCGGAAAGACCGCTGCGCAAGGCAGCGACCAGGGAATTGGTGGTACCCAAGTCGATCCCGACAGCCAGGCGACGCTGGTGCGGTTGTGGACTTTGGCCGGGTTCGGCGATCTGCAGTAGGGCCATCGTAATCAGGACTTATCTGTAATCAGGCGTGCGACCGGAGCGGCACTGGGTTAATCGTCGAGGCGCTCTTCTAACTGGCGCACTTCGTGGGTGAGCTTGTCGAGGAACTGCATGCGCCGCATCAGGCGCTCGGCCTGTTCGCGTTGCGCGGCATCGTTCCAGCAGGCTGCGAAGTCTTCGTTCAGTTCTTGCTGGGCGTCTTTCAAGCGACGCTTGAATACCGCGACACCGGCCAGATCCGCGCTGTCCTGCAGGTCTTCGAGCTCTTCGCGCCATTGCATCTGCTGCAAAAGAAACTCGGGATCATGGACCGTGACCTCCAGCGGCAACTCATGGCCGCTGATGGCCAGCAGGTAGCGCGCACGCTTGGCCGGGTTCTTGAGCGTCTGGTAAGCCTCGTTGAGGTTCGCCGACTGCTCGAGCGCCCGCCGCTGCTCCGCCTCGGAGGCATCGGCAAAGCGGTCGGGATGAACACCACGGGCCAGTTCCAGGTAACGCGCGGACAACTGATCGAGGTCCAGCTGAAAAGCAGGCTGCAACTGGAACAACGCAAAATGACAAGGAGTACCCACGAGCAGCCTCAGATGTTGAAGCTTTCGCCGCAGCCACACTCACCGCGCACGTTGGGGTTGTTGAACTTGAAGCCTTCGTTCAACCCTTCCTTGACGAAATCCAGCTCGGTGCCGTCCAGGTACGTCAGGCTCTTCGGGTCAATGATCACTTTCTGACCATGACTCTCGAACACCTGATCGTCTTCGCCCACTTCGTCGACGAATTCCAGTACATAGGCGAGGCCAGAACAGCCCGTGGTGCGAACACCCAGGCGGATACCCTCGCCCTTGCCGCGCCCCGCAAGGGAGCGCTGGATATGGTTAGCTGCCGCTTCTGTCATCTGGATAGCCATGGAAAACTCCTTACCGTAACGCGGATCAGATCAAGCCTTTCTTCTGCTTGTAATCGCGAACGGCGGCCTTGATGGCGTCTTCGGCGAGTACCGAGCAGTGGATCTTCACTGGCGGCAGGGCCAGTTCTTCGGCCAGCTGGGTGTTCTTGATGGTTTCGGCTTCATCGAGGGTCTTGCCCTTCATCCACTCAGTAGCCAGGGAGCTGGACGCGATGGCCGAGCCGCAGCCATAGGTCTTGAACTTGGCATCCTCGATGATGCCTTGCTCGTTGACCTTGATCTGCAGGCGCATCACGTCGCCGCACGCCGGAGCACCGACCATGCCGGTGCCGACGTCAGGATCCTGCGCGTCCATCTTGCCGACGTTGCGCGGGTTCTCGTAGTGGTCGATGACCTTTTCGCTATATGCCATTTGCTTCAATCCTCATCAGTGGAGCCGCTCTGGTGGCGACTTCTCAGTGCGCTGCCCATTCGATTTTCGAAATGTCGACGCCGTCTTTGTACATGTCCCACAGCGGCGACAGTGCGCGCAGCTTGGTCACTGCCTCGCAGACTTTCTGCGCGGCATAATCGATTTCTTCTTCGGTGGTGAAGCGGCCGAAGGTGAAGCGGATGGAGCTGTGGGCCAGTTCGTCGTTGCGGCCCAGGGCGCGCAGTACGTACGAAGGCTCCAGCGACGCCGAGGTGCACGCCGAACCGGACGACACGGCCAGATCCTTGAGCGCCATGATCAGCGACTCACCTTCAACGTAGTTGAAGCTCAGGTTCAGGTTGTGCGGGACGCGGGCGGTCATGCTGCCATTGACGTACAGCTCTTCGAGGTGCTCGACCTGCTTGAAGAAACGGTCGCTCAAGGTCTTGATGCGCACGTTTTCGGCAGCCATGTCTTCCTTGGCAACTCGGAACGCTTCGCCCATGCCGACGATCTGGTGGGTCGCCAGGGTACCGGAACGCATGCCGCGCTCGTGACCACCGCCGTGCATGGTCGCTTCGAGGCGAACACGCGGCTTGCGGCTGACGTACAGGGCGCCGATGCCTTTAGGACCGTAGGTCTTGTGGGCCGAGAACGACATCAGGTCGACTTTCAGCTTCGACAGGTCGATGTCGACCTTGCCAGTGGATTGCGCCGCGTCGACGTGGAACAGGACGCCCTTGGAACGGGTCAGCTCGCCGATGGCGGCGATGTCGTTGACGGTGCCGATTTCGTTGTTCACGTGCATGATCGAAACCAGGATGGTGTCGTCGCGCAGGGCGGCTTCGACCATGGCCGGGGTGATCAGGCCGTCTTCACCAGGCTCGATGTAGGTGACTTCGAAGCCTTCACGCTCCAGTTGACGCGTGGTGTCCAGGACAGCCTTGTGCTCGATCTTGGAGGTGATCAAGTGCTTGCCCTTGGTGTGGTAGAAATGCGCGACACCCTTGATTGCCAGGTTGTCGGATTCGGTGGCACCGGAGGTCCAGACGATCTCGCGCGGGTCGGCGTTGACCAGGTCGGCGACCTGGCGACGAGCGTTTTCGACCGATTCTTCGGCTTTCCAGCCAAACACGTGGGAGCGCGAAGCCGGGTTACCGAAGTTTCCGTCGACCAGCAGGCATTCACTCATCTTTTGCGCGACACGCGGATCAACCGGGGTGGTCGCAGAGTAATCAAGGTAAATCGGCAATTTCATGGACTCTCTCCTAAATCAGGCTGGCTGGCGTTCCGCTTGCTCTGCGGCGGTCATTCGACGGCGGACGCTTCGATCTTGTCCAGGTGCGGCGCCTTGCCATTGCAACGGCGCTGGTCCTGACGCTGGGCGACTTCTTGCACCTCACGGCGAGTTACAAGGTCGGCCAAGCTGATACCGCTCAGAAACTCGTGGATCTGCAGGCTCAAGTCACACCACAGATGGTGGGTCAGGCATGTATCGCCGCCATGGCAATCGCCCAGCCCCTGGCATTTGGTCGCATCGACCGATTCGTTCACGGCATCGATCACCTGGGCGACCTGGATGCCTTGCATCTCGCGTGACAGCTGGTAGCCGCCACCGGGACCACGAACGCTGGAAACCAGGTTGCTGCGGCGCAGCTTGGCGAACAGCTGTTCGAGGTAAGACAGGGAGATGCCCTGGCGCTCGGAGATATCGGCCAGGGACACCGGCCCGTGCTGCGCATGCAATGCCAGATCCAGCATTGCGGTCACGGCGTATCGGCCTTTTGTAGTCAGTCGCATGGACAATTACCACGGAGTTCGGAATGGGGGCGAGTATGCAATTCCCGAGTATTTAAGTCAAGTATAAGACCTAGTGCTATACTCGGGATTACCCGCAAAAGAGCGCGCGCATGATAGCAAAGGTAGGCGGCTAACGACCAGCTATACCGCGTTACCGTTCTCCGCGAACAGGCTCGCTCCCACAGGAGATCACCGCTGTAGGCGTGGGAGCGAGCCTGCTCGCGATGAGGCCAGCAGGGTTTCAGCCAGCCTGGGTCTCATCCTTGTCCTTCACACACGCGAAGTCTTCTTCGCGCAGCTCAGGCAGGTCCTTGGCACAATAATTACTGCCCAGGTCCTTGAGGGCTCCGCACATCCCCTCCAGGCGTCCATCGACGGCCTGCAAATGGTCCAGCAGCTGGTTGATGGCGCGGGCGACCGGGTCGGGCATGTCTTCGCCGACACCGTAGGCGTCGAAGCCGATCTTTTCGGCCATGGCTTTGCGCCGTGCGTCCTGCTCTTCATCCGATTTGACGATAATCCGCCCCGGAATACCCACCACGGTCGCGCCAGGCGGCACGGCCTTGGTGACCACGGCGTTGGAACCGACCTTCGCCCCCGCCCCTACCGTGAACGGCCCGAGCACCTTGGCGCCGGCACCGACGACGACGCCGTCCTCCAGCGTTGGGTGGCGCTTGCCTTTGTTCCAGCTGGTGCCGCCGAGGGTCACACCCTGGTACAGCGTCACGTCGTCGCCGATCTCGGCGGTCTCGCCAATGACGATGCCCATGCCATGGTCGATGAAGAACCGGCGACCGACCTTGGCGCCCGGATGGATCTCGATCCCGGTCAACCAGCGGCCGAAGTTCGAGACCAGCCGCGCCAGCCATTTCCAGCCCATGTTCCACAAGGCGCCGGACAGGCGATGGATCCAGATGGCGTGCATCCCCGGGTAGCAGGTCAATACTTCAAAGGCATTGCGCGCCGCCGGGTCACGATGAAAGACGCTCTGGATATCTTCACGCAAACGTTCGAACATTTTATTCCTTCCGCTTAATCAGCTCGCCACGGGCCGCTTTCTGGGTTTCCGTGAGGATGCCGCGCAATATATTCATTTCCGCCCGGCTCACCGAGCTTCGTCCGTACAACCGACGCAGGCGCGCCATCAAGTGTCGAGGCTTGTCCGGGTCGAGGAATTCGATGTCCACCAGGGCTTGTTCCAGGTGCTCATAGAATCGCTCCAGTTCGTCCATGGTCGCCAGTGTCTCACTGCGCGGCGACGTCGCCTCGAATTTTTCCACCTTGCTGGGCTGGCCTTCGGCTTGCAGCCAGGCCATGCGCACTTCATAGCTCAACACCTGCACCGCCGCCCCAAGGTTCAGCGAGCTGAATCCAGGGTCGGAAGGGATATGCACGTGATAATGACATCGCTGCAGTTCTTCGTTGGTGAGGCCGGAATCTTCTCGGCCGAACACCAAAGCGATCTGCACGCCCTGCCCCGCCTCCTCGACCACTTTGGTGCCGCATTCGCGGGGATCGAGCAGCGGCCACGGGATACGGCGATCGCGGGCGCTGGTGCCGAGCACCAGGTTGCAACCCACCAGGGCGTCTTCCAACGTGGCGACGACCTCGGCGTTGGCCAGGATGTCGTTGGCGCCGGATGCCCGGGCATCGGCTTCGTGATGGGGAAACGAACGGGGCTCGACCAGCACCAGCCGCGACAGGCCCATGTTCTTCATGGCCCGCGCAGCTCCGCCGATATTTCCCGGATGGCTGGTATTGACCAGGACGACACGAATGTTCTGCAACAAGGGAGGCGCTCTCGAACACATAAAAGGGAGCAAATCTTACCTAAGCACCTACCGTTAAGCTATGAAAGCGAACACCAACCTTCTCCTGAGAAAACTTTCTGATAGAATGCGCGGCTTTCTTTAACAACCTTAGGTGACACATCCATGCAGCCCATGCTGAATATCGCGCTGCGCGCCGCCCGCAGCGCCAGTGAACTGATCTTCCGCTCCATCGAGCGCCTGGATACCATCAAGGTCGATGAAAAAGACGCCAAGGACTACGTGTCCGAGGTCGATCGCGCCGCCGAACAGAAAATCGTCGACGCCCTGCGCAAGGCTTACCCGAACCACTCTATCCGCGGTGAAGAGACCGGCATGCACGCCGGTACCGGCATCGAAGGCGAAGAGTACCTCTGGATCATCGATCCGCTGGACGGCACCACCAACTTCCTGCGCGGCATCCCCCACTTCGCTGTCAGCATCGCCTGCAAATACCGTGGCCGCCTGGAACACGCCGTCGTGCTGGACCCGGTTCGCCAGGAAGAATTCACCGCCAGCCGTGGCCGTGGCGCCCAATTGAACGGTCGTCGCCTGCGCGTCAGCGGCCGCACCAGCCTGGACGGCGCCCTGCTGGGTACCGGCTTCCCGTTCCGTGACGACCAGATGGACAACCTGGACAACTACCTGGGCATGTTCCGTGCCCTGGTCGGCCAGACCGCCGGCATCCGCCGCGCCGGTGCCGCCAGCCTGGACCTCGCTTATGTCGCGGCCGGTCGTTTCGATGCGTTCTGGGAGTCGGGCCTGTCAGAGTGGGACATGGCAGCAGGCGCTCTGCTGATCCAGGAAGCGGGTGGCTTGGTGAGCGACTTCACTGGCGGCCATGACTTCCTTGAAAAAGGCCACATCGTTGCTGGCAACACCAAATGCTTCAAGGCTGTGCTGACGGCGATCCAGCCACACCTGCCGGCCTCGCTGAAGCGCTAAGCCGCTTGGCTCAAGAGAAGCACCCTTCGGGGTGCTTTTTTTTGCCTGTTCAAACCACTCAGTTCAGATGTGAACACTCCGTGGCGAGGGAGCTTGCTCCCGCTCGGCCGGGCTGGCGCTCCAGTGAGCAGCGATCGCAAGATCTTGGGCCTGCTGCGCAGCCCAGCGGGAGCAAGCTCCCTCGCCACAGGTTTATCTGGAATATGAATATAGCTTTCGCGAGCAGGCTCGCTCTCACAGAGGATCTGGGATGGGCATAAAATGTGGGCGCAAAAAAAGCACCCCGAAGGGTGCTTTTTCATAGCGGTTGGATCACTGGGCCGGTTCGTTCTGGCCCAGGATCAGTTGGCCTTCCTTGCTAACCGGGATCTGGTTGCCCGGGTCGCGGTCCATGCGGACTTTTCCTTCCTTGCCGTCGAGCATGTAGCGGACGTCGTAGCCGACCACCTTGTCGCTGATGTCATTGACCGTGTTGCAGCGAGTTTGGGTGGTAGTGTACGTGTCGCGTTCTTGCATGCCTTCCTGGATCTTGTTACCGGCATAACCACCGCCGGCCGCACCCGCCACCGTGGCGATTTTCTTGCCGGTGCCGCCGCCGATCTGGTTGCCCAACAGGCCACCGGCCACAGCACCGAGCACGGTGCCAGCGATCTGGTGTTGGTCCTGGACGGGCTTCTGCCGAGTCACGGTGACGTCCTTGCACACTTCACGCGGAGTCTTGATCTGGGTCTTGACCGGTTCCACGGCCAATACTTGCGCATACTCAGGACCACTTTTTACCAAGCTGTAGGTGGCGACCGCACCACCGGCTGTTACACCGACAGCACCCAATACCGCACCAACCAGCATCGATTTGTTCACTTGAACCTCCTGACCATCACAAGCGGAAATAATCCGCGCTTCTCCCAGCCTTGGAGCATAAAAAAAGGCGCGAGTTCAACTCGCGCCTTTTCAGCGGTGACGGACGGAAAACCGAGCCTTATGGGCGGTCGTCCACCTCGGTGTCAGTGGCCGCAGGAGGAATCAGATCCTCAGAACTCAGGTTCAGCCAGATCAACACCACGTTGGCGATGTAGATCGACGAGTAAGTACCCGCCATTACACCGATGAACAGCGCGATGGAGAAACCGAACAGGTTGTCGCCACCAAAGAACAGCAGCGCGGCAATCGCCAACAAGGTGGAGATCGACGTCGCCATGGTCCGCAACAGCGTCTGGGTGGTCGAGATGTTGATGTTCTCGACCAGGGACGCCTTGCGCAGCACACGGAAGTTCTCACGCACCCGGTCGAACACCACGATGGTGTCGTTGAGCGAGTAACCGATGATCGCCAGCACCGCCGCCAATACCGTCAGGTCGAAGGTGATCTGGAAGAACGACAGGATGCCCACGGTCACGATCACGTCGTGGATCAGCGAGACAATGGCGCCTACCGCGAACTTCCACTGGAAGCGGAAAGCCAAGTAGAGCATCACGCCGCCCAACGCCAACAGCATGCCGAGGCCGCCCTGGTCGCGCAGTTCTTCACCCACTTGCGGGCCGACGAACTCGACGCGCTTGACCACCGCCGGGTTGTCGCCACCGGCCTTCTGCAAGGCATCGGCTACGCGCTGGCCCAGTTGCGGGTCTTCACCCGGCATGCGCACCAGCAAATCAGTGGTGGCGCCAAAGCTCTGCACCACGGCGTCGCTGTAGCCCGAGGTCGCCAGCTGCTCACGCACCTTGGTGACATCGGCCGGACGTTCGTAGGTCAGCTCGATGAGCGTACCGCCGGTGAAGTCCAAGCCGTAGTTCAGGCCCTTGGTGGCCCAGCTGAACAACGCCAGGGCCGTAAGGAACAATGTGACGCCGAACGCAATGTTGCGGACGCCCATGAAGTTGATTGTACGTAACATGTCAGCCCCTTAAATCCACAACTTCTTGACGTCACGGCCACCATAAATCAGGTTGACCATTGCACGGGTCACCAGAATGGCTGTGAACATCGAGGTAAAGATCCCGAGGGACATGGTCACTGCGAAGCCTTTGACCGGGCCGGTGCCCATGGCAAAGAGAATCCCGCCGACCAGCAATGTGGTCAGGTTGGAGTCGATAATCGCAGTGAATGCACGGCCGAAGCCTTCGTTGATTGCCCGCTGGATCGACATGCCCGCGGCGATCTCTTCACGTATCCGCGAGAAGATCAGCACGTTGGCGTCCACCGCCATGCCCATGGTCAAGACGATACCGGCGATACCCGGCAGGGTCAGCGTGGCGCCCAGCAAGGACATCAAGGCCAGCAGCAGCACCATGTTCACCGCCAGCGCAACCGTGGCGATCAAGCCGAAGAAACGGTAGATGGCGATGATGAACAGCGACACGAACAGCATGCCCCACAGGGATGCATCGACGCCCTTGGTGATGTTGTCGGCACCCAGGCTCGGGCCGATGGTGCGTTCTTCAGCGAAGTACATCGGCGCGGCCAGGCCACCGGCACGCAGCAGCAGGGCCAGCTCCGAGGACTCGCCCTGGCCGTTCAGGCCGGTGATGCGGAACTGGCTGCCCAGTGGCGACTGGATGGTCGCCAGGCTGATGATCTTCTTCTCTTCCTTGAAAGTCTGGACCGGTACGTCTTTCTCGACACCGTTGACCACTTGCTTGGTGTAGGTGGTGGTCGGCTTCTGCTCGATGAAGATCACCGCCATGCTGCGACCGACGTTGCTGCGCGTGGCGCGGCTCATCAGTTCGCCGCCGTGGCCGTCGAGGCGAATGTTCACCTGCGGACGACCCTGCTCGTCGAAGCCCGCCTGGGCATCGGTCACCTGGTCACCGGTGATGATCAGGCCACGCTCGATCTGCGCCGCCGGACGACCGCCCTCACGGAACTCGAAGCTCTCGGAAGTGGCCTTGGACGCGCCCGGCTCTGCGGCCAGGCGGAATTCCAGGTTGGCGGTCTTGCCGAGGATACGCTTGGCTTCGGCCGTGTCCTGCACGCCCGGCAGCTCGACCACGATGCGGTTGGCGCCCTGGCGCTGCACGATCGGCTCGGCCACACCCAGCTCGTTGACGCGGTTACGGACCGTGGTCAAGTTCTGCTTGATGGAGTATTCGCGGATTTCCGCCAGCTTGGCCGGGGTCATCGCCAGACGCAGCACCGGTTGGCCATTGAGGTCGGCCGGCACAATGTCGAAATCGTTGAAATTCTTGCGGACCAGCGCACGGGCCTGTTCGCGGGTATCTTCATCACTGAAGCCCAGCTGAATGGCACCTTCGAACTGCGGCAGGCTGCGATAGCGCACGCGCTCTTTGCGCAACAGGCTCTTGACGTCGCCTTCGTAGACTTTCAGGCGTGCGTCGAGGGCTTTTTCCATGTCCACTTCCAGCAGGAAGTGCACACCACCGGACAAGTCCAGGCCCAGCTTCATTGGGTGGGCGCCGAGATTGCGCAGCCATTGTGGGGTGGTCTGGGCCAGGTTCAGGGCTACAACGTAATCGTCGCCCAACGCCTTGCGCACCACGTCCTTGGCCGGCAACTGGTCTTCAGACTTGACCAGGCGCAACAGGCCGCCCTTGCCGTTTTCGGCGATGGACGCAGCCTTGACGTCGATGTTGGACGCCTTGAGCGCAGCGCTCGCACGGTCCAGATCGGCCTGGGTGACCTGCAGCGCAGTGCTTGCGCCACTGACCTGAATGGCCGGGTCATCCGGGTAAAGATTGGGAGCGGAATAAATCAGACCGACCGCCAGCACCGCCAGGATCAGTAGGTATTTCCACAGAGGGTATTTGTTCAGCATCACGCCGCCCGCTTATGACGCGGGGCGCCTTGCGCGCCCCGTCGATTGAAGAGAAGATGTTACTTAGATCGCTTTCAGCGTGCCTTTTGGCAGCGTGGCCGCGATGGCGCCCTTCTGGAACTTCATTTCAACCGTGTCGGACACTTCCAGTACCACGAAGTCATCGGCCACTTTGGTGATCTTGCCGGCGATGCCGCCGGTGGTGACCACTTCATCACCTTTTTGCAGGCTGCTGAGCAGGTTCTTCTGCTCTTTGGCGCGCTTGGCCTGTGGACGCCAGATCATCAGGTAGAAGATGACCAGGAAGCCGACCAGGAAAATCCACTCGAAACCGCCACCCATTGGCGCAGCTGCAGGTGCAGCGGCATCGGCCATGGCGTTAGAGATAAAAAAGCTCATTTAGCACTCCAGTTGCAAGTATTGAATCTAGGGATCGGAAAACTCAGTCCAAAGGCGGAACAGGCAACCCGCGCTTGGCATAGAAGGCCTCGACAAAGGCGGCCAATGTACCCTGTTGGATAGCCTCGCGCAAACCAGCCATAAGCACCTGATAATGGCGCAAATTGTGGATGGTATTGAGCATGCTGCCGAGCATTTCGCCGCACTTGTCCAAATGATGCAGATAAGCGCGGGAGAAGTTCTGGCAGGTGTAGCAATCGCACGTCGGATCCAGCGGCGAATCATCATGGCGATGGAACGCGTTACGGATCTTCAGCACACCGGTGTCGATGAACAGATGCCCATTGCGGGCATTACGGGTTGGCATCACGCAATCGAACATGTCCACCCCGCGGCGCACACCCTCAACCAGATCTTCCGGTTTGCCAACGCCCATAAGGTAACGAGGTTTGTCAGCGGGCATTTCCCCCGGCAGGTAATCGAGCACCTTGATCATTTCGTGCTTCGGTTCACCCACCGACAGACCGCCAATCGCCAGGCCGTCGAACCCGATCTTGTCCAGGCCTTCCAGCGAGCGCATGCGCAGGTCGCGGTGCATGCCGCCCTGGACGATGCCGAACAGCGCCGCGGTGTTTTCGCCGTGGGCATTCTTCGAACGCTGGGCCCAGCGCAACGACAGCTCCATGGACACCCGCGCCACGTCTTCATCGGCCGGGTACGGCGTGCATTCGTCGAAGATCATCACGATGTCCGAGCCCAGGTCGCGCTGCACCTGCATCGACTCTTCCGGCCCCATGAACACCTTGGAACCGTCCACCGGAGAAGCGAAGGTCACGCCCTCCTCTTTGATCTTGCGCATCGCGCCCAAGCTGAACACCTGGAAACCGCCAGAGTCGGTCAGAATCGGGCCTTTCCATTGCATGAAATCGTGCAGGTCGCCGTGGGCCTTGATCACTTCCATGCCCGGGCGCAGCCACAGGTGGAAGGTGTTGCCGAGAATGATCTCCGCGCCAATTGCCTCGATATCACGCGGCAGCATGCCCTTGACCGTGCCGTAGGTGCCCACCGGCATGAATGCCGGGGTTTCCACGGTACCGCGGGGGAAGGTCAGGCGTCCGCGACGAGCCTTGCCATCGGTGGCAAGCAACTCGAAGGACATGCGACAGGTGCGACTCATACGGTTTCCTCGGGCCCGCGTGGCGCGGGGTTACGGGTGATGAACATCGCATCACCGTAGCTGAAAAAGCGGTACCCATGCTCGACGGCGGCCTTGTAGGCGGCCATGGCTTCGGGGTAACCGGCGAAGGCCGAAACCAGCATCAACAGCGTGGATTCGGGCAAATGAAAGTTGGTGACCAGGGCATCGACCACATGAAACGGCCGGCCCGGGTAGATAAAGATATCGGTGTCGCCACTGAACGGCTTGAGCACGCCATCGCGCGCGGCGCTTTCCAGAGAGCGCACGCTGGTGGTCCCCACCGCCACCACCCGCCCACCGCGCGCGCGACAGGCCGCCACGGCATCGACGACTTCCTGGCTCACTTCCAGCCATTCGTTGTGCATGTGATGGTCTTCGATGCGCTCCACCCGCACCGGCTGGAACGTGCCAGCGCCGACGTGCAGCGTCACGAACGCCGTCTCCACGCCCTTGGCCGCAATCGCCTCCAGCAACGGCTGATCAAAATGCAGCCCCGCCGTCGGCGCCGCCACCGCCCCCAGGCGCTCGGCGTATACGGTCTGATAGCGCTCGCGGTCCGAACCTTCGTCCGGGCGGTCTATATAAGGAGGCAACGGCATGTGCCCGACACGGTCGAGCAGCGGCAACACCTCTTCGGCAAATTCCAGCTCGAACAACGCATCGTGCCGCGCCACCATCCGCGCCTCACCGCCGCCGTCGATCAAAATCGACGAACCCGGCTTGGGCGACTTGCTCGACCGCACATGGGCCAGCACGCGATGACTGTCCAGCACCCGCTCCACCAGAATCTCCAGCTTGCCACCGGAGGCCTTCTGGCCGAACAACCGCGCCGGAATCACCCGGGTATTGTTGAACACCATCAAATCGCCCGGACGCAAATGCTCGAGCAAATCAGTGAATTGACGGTGAGCCATGGCACCGCTGACCCCGTCCAGGGTCAACAGTCGACTGGCGCGCCGCTCGGCCAGCGGGTGGCGAGCGATCAGCGAATCCGGGAGTTCGAAAGTAAAGTCAGCAACACGCATGATGGGGTTCGTCTAGCAGGGCCGGAAAGTCTAGCGGAAATATTATAAATTCACCATGAAACGTGATTGACCAACGGTAGGCACCTCTCTATACTTCGCCGCCATTGAGCCCTGATGGCGGAATTGGTAGACGCGGCGGATTCAAAATCCGTTTTCGAAAGGAGTGGGAGTTCGAGTCTCCCTCGGGGCACCATATAGCAGTATCTGAAAGTCTCTACCAGACTCTCAGACCCAGAGAAACCGGCCACTTGAGCCGGTTTTTTTGTGTCTGGCTATCTACCTCTGTATCCCCTTATCCGTTGTATCCCTGTATCCCTGCTTGTATCCTGAGAAAAATACCGAACTTTGGGATACAAGGATGAAGCGCGCAGACATCAAGCGCCGCCCTCTCGCAGACACGACACTTGCAGGGCTGGAGCCGGAATCAAAGGAATACCGGGCACTGGACGGAAATGGCCTCTACTTCAGGGTCAAACCTGATGGCGGTAAATCCTGGCAGCTCCGCTACAAACGTCCGGCCGGCAATTGGGCATGGATGGGGCTAGGGGGTTATCCAGAAGTTAGTGGTGCATCAGCACGAGAGAAAGCTGCCGATCTACGCAAAGTAGTGAGCAGCGGTGCTGACCCCCTCAAGCAAAAACGATTTGCGAAAGCTGCTATTGATGCGGCCAGAGCTCGAACCTTTCGAGCGGCTGCTTATGACTGGCTAAAGGCAAAGGAGGAAAAAGGTCTCGCCCCCTCCACCCTCAACAAAATTCGCACCTATCTCGACAAAGACATACTTCCTGCCCTGGGGGACAAGCCTCTAGACGAAATCACACGTACTGATTGTGCAGAGCTCCAAGCATCAATCGAAGCGAGGGATGCGCACAACGTCGCGGAAAAGTGCCGTACCTGGATAAATCAGATCTTCGGGCGCGCCATCGGCTTAGGCCTGACTGAAAACGATCCAGGAAGCCGCCTTCGCGATATCGCAGCCAAAGCCCCTAAAACCCAACAACATCCACATCTGCTGGAACCTGAATTGGGTGAGTTTTTACAGGCGCTCAAGAACACCCCAAGTAGGCTGACAGCCCGCACTGCGGCATGGCTATGCGTCTGGACAGCATCACGACCGGGGATGGTCCGCTTGGCAGAATGGAAGGAGTTCGACCTTGAGAAGGCCATTTGGACCACTCCTGCCGCCAAGATGAAAATGCGCAGGGACTTTGTATGCCCTCTTCCCAGTCAGGCTGTTGCCGCGCTGAAAGAGCTGCACTGTCTGACAGGTCGTAGTCGCTGGCTCTTTCCGGGCGTCGGCGCCAAGAATCCCACTATCAGTGAGAACACAATCAACAAAGTCTTCGCCACCATCGGCTACAAAGGCCGCTTAGTGGGGCACGGTACTCGCCACACCGCGAGCACATTGCTGCGTGAACATGGATGGCCGAAAGAGCACGTCGAAGCGCAGCTTGCTCACAAAGAGGAAGGTATCTCAGGGGTGTATAACAAGGCCCAATACCTTGAGCAGCGCGTAAAGATGATGCAGTGGTATGCAGATCACCTCGATGCTTTGGAGGCAGGCAATGTCGTGCAAGGCCAATTCGGAAAGGCTGTATGAGTACGCATACCCAGCCCACCTCTAAAACCGGTGTAACGCGTGTGACACGTGTAACGAATGACATCAACCAATTGAATTTATTGTGTTTTTCTCGAGTTACACCGCACCCACCTCAACGATACACCGAGTGTAACGACACCAAGTCGTGTAACGAAAATCCGCCTCCTTCAGCCCTGCGGGCAGTGCCGGTTTCACATGTGCATCGCTGCAATTGCCCCCCTGCTCCGGGGCGACGGGGTGCCCAACATGCCCATTGAACCGAGCACTGGAATAGAGGAGCTGGAAATTGCAGGGATCGACGTAAAGTGCTTAATCCAGGACATGGACGACGTCGAACGTGCCGTTCGCGAATTGGCTCTCTATCGCCAGTTCAGCGAGCACTTCCAACAAGCATTCGGCCTTATCGATGACGCTACTTCATTCTGGCTTGAGGATGGCTCCTACGCACTGTGTGCTGAGCCAGTCACTACAACGGTCTTTGAACTACGCGACGTCATCGATGACCATGCCAGCATCGCGGGAGCAGCCTCATTGCCAAATGTCATTCGACATCTCCCGGGCTTCAATCATCAAGCTACAGACTCGCAACTGGCAGCGACCTTTGCTCTCGTGCTTGGCACCGAAGCTGTAGAGGTACTCGGAAACTGGTTGTTCGAACTTGAACTTGCGACCTACGACATTGATGCAGAACTGCTAGAGCAGTTGAGAAATGACTCGCCCCGCCAGTATCTAGCCCTGGTCGAAAAAGAACGATTCCGCCGCAGTGGAACCGAAATCAAAGCGCGAGAGCGATTTGCTGAATTGCTGGGTGAAGCCAAACAGACCCTATCGATGGCAGTACTGTATAGGCAAGCGGAAAACATCGACGTATTCAAGACTGGCTTCAACACATCCAGCCTGATGCACCAAATGCTCGATGAGGCTTTCTCGGCAAAGGCATCAAAGCGGGGCCATGAAGCCGGTAAAGGAAATCGAGACCCTGAATCAAAAATACAATCGGACACGATGTATAGGCGCGCAAATATCAAGGCAGCAGCCGAAAAAATCATCAGTGGCCGCTTGATTGAAAAGCGCAGTCTGAGCGATGCAGAGCTAACCAATCTGCTTTTCGACCAGAACGTTCATGGAACCAAAAAAACCATCAGGGACCACCTGACCATCCTGGGTCTTAGACCACTCAAATAAAAAAAGGGGAGCGGACACAGTCCGTTCCCCCTCCCCTACGTAGCGTATGGCCTGTTGTCTCATTTCACACAGGTTAGGCTCGCTATGAATACCGCATCAAAAACCATCGCTTCTCATGACCCAGCATCGACCCTCATTCGAATGCCCGAGGTCATTTCAATCGTAGGGCTCGCACGCCCAACCATCTACAAGCTCATGCGCCAACCGGACAGTGGATTCCCGATGCCGGTGAAGCTCAGTAACAGCAATGCCCGAAGCGCTCCGGTTGCATGGGTTTTGGCAGAAGTTCAAGCATGGACACGAGCACGCATCGCTGCCCGTGATCAGGTGGCCGCATGAGCCGCAAGATCGCCAACAAAGCCCTGATGCACCCGTTCTCTATTCTTCGTCAGATCGGCTTCCCGCCTCGCCTCATGCAACGCCTGGAGCGCTACCGCAGCCAGCAGGACAAACAAGGTCGTGTGGTCGCCGTGCTCTGTTGGGCCGACGGTACCTGGTGCGCATTGTCAGTTCCCTGCGAAGCGCCTCGAGCAATCATCGTTGACGAAGGCCAACAAATCGACGCCTACGAAGATGCACGCGCCTGCCTAGATGGCGACCTCTTACCCTTTGTTTCCCTGCGCTGGGAAGTCAATGCCTGAAACGAAAACGCCTCCGGGGGCGATCCGGAGGCGTTGAGGTAAATCTACATGCCCGAGCAATTTATGCCACACCCGAAAAATCCGCAAGCCACCCGCGCAGTTGCGCTTTCGAAAAACGGACGTTACTCTCTGGCTGTCGCTGCAAAATCAGCGACCGGGTTTAGCGGCCCGAGTACATACAGGCGCACAGGCGCCCCCATACCGATCGCAGGCGCTTTTTTTGTGCCCGCATTCCTGTTTTATGGTGGCTGTGCGTGGGAGACCTTCGGGTCTGCCGGGGTCCTGTATGCCCGGTCCGCTAACCCGCGCACAGCTGCCACCCCAATTCGTTTAGCGGCGAACCGTGGCAGCTCCTCACATACAGGAGTTACGCCAGATGAAACACGCCCTCAATCCGTCCAAATTTCGCGCCGCTGCACACCGTGCAATGGCCCTCGCCGCTCTACACGCCAATTCCAGCCTCGCTACTCGTCTTGCCCGTTACAACGCCCATATGGTCAAAGCTCGCGCTCTCGAAGCCGCAGGCGGTGCCCAATGAGTTCCTCCCTCAGCTTCGCCTTGCCCGAAGACCTGCTCTGCGTCAGCAAAGACATCGAGAAGGGTGTCCCTGTTGACGCGATCACCTGTGCGATCAACCGCGCAGAGTCCGTGCTGATGTTGCTTGAGGACCATTTTGAAAGCGAAGGCGACAGGCCACGTCTAGCCAATCACGTCCTGGCCGCTGTTATTTGGGATGTCCGGGGCACCCTGGGACTGATCAAAACCCTGACCCTGCACGGTGACACCACGTCTGTTCCGATGGATCAGAAAGGCGGTGCCGTATGAGCGCTCCCACCACACTAGGCCGAGCATCATTTTTCAATAAAGCCTCCGGCCGGGGCTTGTTCCGGGTGAATGCGGGCATTCCTATTGAGGACGCGCTCGAAACGGTCTCGCTCCTCCAGCATTATGCCAATCAACTCTCCCTTGATGCCGCCATGAGCGATAAGGGCGAGCGCTACAGCTGGTGCGCGCTTTACCTCGGCGAAATGGCAAAAGCCCTGATCGATGACGTGAACGATGCCATGTTTATGCCGGGGGCCGATACATGACCCAGCGCACGAACAAACCCACAAAACGCCCCAGCTTTGCCGACGTGAAAAGCGCCGCACTCAAGAACATTGATCGTGTGCTGTCTCACTGGCTGCCCAACGGCAAACGGGTCGATGGCGGCAAGGAATACACCGCCCCCAATCCGACCCGCACGGACAAACGTGCCGGGTCGCTCAAGGTCAACTTGAGCAAAGGCACCTGGGCGGACTTTGCTACCGGTGACAAGGGCGGCGACCTGATCGACCTGGTGCGCTACCTCGACGGCGGCACAGACATCGAGGCCTGCAACAAGCTGGCGGATCTGCTGCACGTATCAGCAGGCGCCGCACAATCGAAACCTACACCGAGCAAAAGCAAAGCGCCGGAATGGATCGCCATCCAGCCGATCCCGGTCGAGGCCATGAACAAGTGCCCAGCCAAGCACCGGCAACACGGCGCGCCCTCCAAGGTGTGGATCTATCGCAATGCCCAAGGCCACCCCCTCATGGCGCTTTATCGGTTCGACCTGGAGCCGGACGAAGACGGCAAGCCAAGAAAAGTCTTTGCACCGTTGACCTGGTGCCAACGCGCCGACGGCCAAACCACTCAATGGCGTTGGCAAGGTCTGCCCGATCCGCGCCCTCTTCTGCACCTGGACGAACTGTCGCAACGGCTCGATGCGCCGGTCGTGCTGTGCGAAGGCGAGAAAGCCGCCGATGCCGCTGCCGAGCTGATGCCAAGCTACGTGGCGACCTGCTGGCCGAACGGTTCCAACTCTTGGCACAAAGCCGACCTGACTCCGCTCAAAGGGCGGTCGGTCTTGTTGTGGCCGGACAACGATTCCAGCGGTCGGAGCTGCATGGAGGCCGTCGCGGAAAAGCTGCGTGAAATCGGCGCCGCCTCAGTGCAAGCAGTCGCCCTGGACGTCTTCAAACGCAAGCCCACGCTGAAGAATGGCAAACCAACCTTTGCCAAGGGTGGGCAATGGGACGATGGCGACGATGCAGCCGACGCACTCGCCAAGGGCTGGACATCGGCCCACCTCGCCGAGCTGGAGCGCACTGGCGAGCTGTTTGGCTCGGCACCTGCCCCCGCTCCGGCCGGAGAAGTCGAAACAAAGGCGCAGCCCAAAACCAAGCGGCCAGCCAAATCAAAAAACGACCTGCTGCCCGGTGGCTTTCGCCTGACGCCAGAAGGCGTGTTTTATTCCGGCGACGATGGCGAAGCGCGGCCTGTGTGCTCGCCCCTGGAGATCCTCGCACGTACCCGTGACGACAAGGGGCACAACTGGGGTTTGCTGGTCGAGTTCGACGACCCGGACGGCCAGAAGAAACGCTGGAACATTCCGGCCCGCACCATGACCGGAGACTTTGGCAAGGACGTACTCGGCCCACTGGTGGACATGGGGCTACGTCTGGCGGGCAGCCGCTCGGGACGCAACGCACGCAACGACCTGCAAAGCTACTTGCAGGGCTTTGACAGCGCGCAACGGGCTCGACTGGTAACCCGTCTCGGCTGGCACGGGAATGCCTTTCTATTGCCCGAACGCCAGATCGGCTCGCATGACGAGCACCTGCACTTCTATGAAGCCGGGGCACAACTCCCACCGATCAGCGAGTCCGGCACCCTGGAGCAATGGCAAGAGCAAATCGGCGCACTGTGCGTAGGAAACCACCGTCTGGCGTTCGTCGTCAGTGTGGCTTTTGCTGGACCATTGCTGAACATGCTCGGTCACGAGTCGGGCGGGTTTCACCTCTACGGTGACAGCTCGGGCGGCAAGACAACCCACCTTCAAGTCGCCGCCTCCGTCTATGGCGGGCCGCGTGTAGTGCGTTCCTGGCGCTCGACAGATAACGCCCTGGAATCCATCGCCGCCGCGCACTCGGACGGGCTCCTGGTGCTCGATGAAATCGGCATGTGTGACCCGCGCATTATCGGTGAAACGGTGTACATGCTGGGCAACGGCACCGGCAAGGCTCGCGCCAATGATCGAGGACAAGCGGGCCGACAGGTGCAGGAGTGGCGCTTGCTGTTTCTCTCGACGGGCGAGAAGACGTTGGCGCAGCACATGGCCGAAGCCAACAAGGAACTAAAAGCCGGTATGGAAGTGCGCATGCTCGCCGTGCCAGCGGACGCCAGTAAAGGCCTCGGCATGTTCGATGTGTTGAGTGGTTTCGATGACGCAGCGGCTCTCTCTGACACGCTCAAGGCTCGGGTAGCCAAATACTATGGCACGCCACTCACCGCGTTCCTGGCGGCCCTTTGCGAGCCCGGCAAGATGCATGGATGGTCAACCATCCTCCGCCGGACTCTGGAAGGCTTCGTCGCCAAGGCTCTCCCCGCTTCGGCCAGTGGGCAGGCGCACCGAGCCGCTGCACGCTTTGGCTTGGCCGCCGCAGCCGGAGAGCTGGCGACCGCTCTCGGCATTACCGGCTGGCCCGACGGCACCGCGACCACAGCGGCACGTGTGTGCCTGAGCGCGTGGCTGAATGAGCGTGGCGGTGCCGGAAACCTTGAAGGTGATGCGATCTTGGCCCGCCTCCGCCAGATCATCGAGCGCTTTGGCGAAAGTCGCTTCACCCGCTGGGAGACCGCCGCCGCGAAGATCGATGAGCACGGGCCACGCACCATCGACCGACTGGGCTTTCGCAAAACCCTGGAGCACGGCATGGGCGACACCATGCACACCACCCACACCTACTACGTGCTGCCCGAGGCGTGGCGATCCGAGATATTCCGGGGCATGAACATCAACGCCGTCAACAAGGAACTGCTGCACCGGGGTGTGCTGGAACCTGGTAGCGACGGCAAAGCATCGAGTTTGGTCCGGTTGCCCGGTTTAGGCCCGCAACGCTGCTACATCGTAAAGACGATTCCGGGAACGGATGAGAGCGAGGCTCGGGCTGCCTGACGGCCTCCCTACTGATCGAGGTAGCGCCGGCTCATTCCCGGCCTCGCCAGCCGCTCAACCCAACCCAAACGAATTGCACAGAGACAAGACAATGAATGAACTCAAAGAACTGACAGATCGCCGCGAACAATTAATCCTCGAAATGAAAAATGTCAAAACCGAAATGCTTCCGCTCAAGACTGCGCTGGAAAGCGCCGAGGTCATTGACCAACGCAGGAAACAAGAAGTACAGCATCAGTATGAAGAGCGAAAAAGGAAGCTCGATTCTCTGGACTTTGAGATCTATAGGTTGAATCAAAAAATCCATCGTCGTGAAAAGCTCGCGAATCACGAAACCCTGATGGCGGGCTACGTTGATGCAATGGCGACTTGGAAAGCCGACGAGCAGGAACTCAACGAAAAACGCCAGAGCCTTAGCACCCGGCTGAACCAGATTCGCCAGCAAGCGACAGATGAAATGGCAAAGGCTCGCCAAGCTGAGACAGAAGCGGCGACGGCCTATGCCCAAGCCGTAGCTTGGGGCGACGCCGAAGGTGAGAAGACAGCCAATGTCGACGCCCAAAAGGCCGCGAAAAACCTTACGACTGTAGCCGAGCAAAACCGTCGTCAGCAGCTGATTATCACGGCTCTGGAACAAGAGTTGACCACAGTCGACCAACACATCTCAGAAGCCCAACAAGAGCACACAAAAATTCAGAATGACTCGCTGTACCTCGCGACCTTGGTTCTCGAGGAGAGATGGAATGAGGCAGCTCAAGCGTTGCTTGATATCGGCGGAAAGCTTTGGGCGGCCCACCGCATGATTAACCGAGATCCTGTCGTCCTGAGAAAGCTGGACGTTCCAGAGCAAGGCGAGAACTTTGGCAGTTGGACCTCGCATGACCTTTCGGAGCGCGCGGGGCAGTACAGCGTGCAAGACGTGCTGGCCATGTAACGACCTGCCCACCTGAAACAGCCCACGTGTGTGGGCTGTTTAAACGATACCCAAGGATCAGCACTATGCACACTGTCATGCAGAACAGCCCCAGTCGTACCGAAACGCTGAAGGCAAGAAAAACCCATCTGAGCGCCCTGCTTAAGCTCATGGGCTCTCGCTGGGGGAAAACCACAGCAATACAAAATCTGACCGCCAACGCGATCAAAGCAGAGCTGAGCCTCATCGATCAGCATTTGAAACGCCGAAGCTAGGCTACCGTGGAGGCCTAGCCAGCCTCCGCTGCCCGCTCTATACGTAGTTGGTTGAGCCGACAGGTTTAACTGTTCAGTCACTCTCACGCATTGATTAAAGGGCTGCTTTCGGCCAAAAGCGGCCTTCCGTTGAACGCGGTTCCTCACCCGTTTGTGCACCAGCAGATCCATACAGCTGTTAGCCCCTCGAAGGCTAGGCGCGTTGCTACTCTATCCTCAGCCTTGGCATCCTGCGTAGCCTGTGCACCGATGCCACCAGTCGCGAGCTAAAATGCTAAACAAAGCGAAGGGCACTCCTTTATTACCAAACGCTATCATGAATAACGGAAGTTCAATCATGAATGAAGAGTGGATTCTCCAAACCAAGGAAACTCGCAGAGTATTTTGCAACGCGACATGGGTTCCTTTGAGAGCGTCTGTAGAAGACAAGAAAGGAGATTTGAAAGAGATAGGTCATGTCAGTGAGTATTTCGGTTGTGGCTCCGTTGCATTCCCGCCAGAACATCGAGTCCTTGTGGAAGAGCGTCTTGGCTGGAACGACATAGGAATAGGTCACACGGTCGCGCCGTATGCGTACGAAGATGGATATTATGCTTCAATCGATCAATATCAATATAACGATAAAGAGCCAATAGGCTTTAACCTAGTTTACGTGCTGCCGCAACCCGTCATAGGTGGCAACAAATGGATGTTGAGTCCAGATCTCATCGTTGCGCTGCGTCTCATCAAAGAAGGTGACAACTGGGTTAGGCCTGAAGAAAACTTTGTAATAGTAGCTCGCGAAACCTTCGACGCGAACGGCGAACATCGTCTTATTGAAATAAAAAGAGAGTTCCTAATTGATTACTTGGCAGCTAGAAATTTGTCACTTCGCCTATCGTATTATCGACAGAGAGTAGAAAACATCGCCGCTTTGCAGAATAGCAATTATTCAAATTTGCAAACCCGAAGCGAGGAAAGAGATAAGGGTAGGTTCGAGCTAATCGTTAGGGATCTCAATGACGTGTTCGGGGGAAGCTGGGCGATGTTTCGTGCTTGGCGGACGGATGTCGATGAGGATGAAGACGCTCCGGTGATGGGGCCTGAAAATGATACGAACACAGGCCATGAAAGCTCCGATGGGCAACGTGGAGGCTATGCAGGCGTTCGAGTCGAGGGTGAGTTTTGGCGGGAGGAGTGGGTCGACCACCAATCAAAAAGCCAGCGCGTTCGTGGAGATACTGATCAGAACCTCCCTCAATTCATCGTGGAAACTGATGGAACTCGAATGCCATCACGGGAGCTTAGGAACGAGGACATCGGTCGTTGGCTATGGTTTCGGGCCAGCGTTGTCACTGAGCTTCTGAATAACCGCGGCTTTAAGTTGACCTGGTACACTGGCGAAACTGGGGCTATTCAGTCCGCGTCAGGGTATAAAACTCACTTTGGGATCAATAGCGCTGACCTAATTACTGTCTACGCCTATGACGTCGCTCGCTTGGCCTCGTGGGAACAACACGTTTGGGCAGCACATAATACTGCTCCAGAAGGCAAAGTCTCAAGCGAGTTGCTAGAATCGCAGGTGAAGGCAAAACCAGCATCTACACATGCGGTTGAAGAACTATTCTTTGGAAGCATGAGGCTTCTAGAAGATGGGTTTCGAGAGAAATACAATATATCCTTATTCACCCATGACATTGATGACACTGAGGCCGGACAACAAATATCTAGATTTGCGAGCAGGGATAGACCAACCCTACTCAGATTGGCCAAAGATATTATTCGAGTATTCTCCGACAGACTCAACGTGCGCGAATTACGCAAGCTTTCTACACACGCGGACAAAGATAAGCTTGGCTCGAATAAATTGCTACAAAGTATCCTGGCTCAGGGTATTGGAACCGACGGTGCCCAGCGGGTGTTTGCTGAAATTGCCGGTGCTTATGACATGCGAGTGGGAGATGCGCACCCTACTGGTTCGAAGGTTACAGATGCTATCAAGCTCGCGGGCGTCAATGAATATAACTCGCCCTTACGGCAAGGAGAGCAGCTAATTCACAATGTTGGGCGCTCGATTTGGTATACAGGAAAATACTTGTTCGGTGAGCCTGATGGTCTAGACGAGTAGCAGTTAGGACGCTGGGAAAATTAATTCTTCACCTCGGCTCGCCTGATACTCGTCGACTAAGCCGCTCGCCAGTTTACCGCAGCGGCTTCGCGCGCAGAGATGGCAATGCCAACGCTGAGATGCTCGAAAGCTGCCTTTTATGATTGTCCGCTTTTGGCCGATTTCTGCCTGTGGCGACCGGCTGAAAACGGCCAGAAGCGGACATACGTTTTTCGGAATCTAGATTCGTTCAAATAACTAGTAAAAACTCACGAGAAGCAATTTACGCAAGGTCGGGATTAATTTGCGCTAGGCTGAATACTTAAGATCAGTAGGAAATGGGTGCCTTGGCAGGCAGCATGAAAAGCCTTATAGCGGAATCAAAGATATTAGCTTGATCAGAAAAAGCTCCAGAAAATAAACTACAGAGGAATTCCAATGGAGAGCTTGCAAAAGTACAACAAGACATATCATTTTGATAATGCGAAGGCACTAGTCGAGAAGGGTGACACTCAGTCGTTGCGATATGCGTGCTTAGAGTTACGCTTTCTAATCGAATCTCATGTGTACGAGAGATTAATGCGTGAAATTGATGAATTGCCAAAAAGTGTTTTCAATACATGGCAGCCAAGCAAGGCCGTTCGATTACATGGAAAATTCGACAAATATGCCGACATGGATATGCATCTATTGTTAACAGACCCGTCTGGTGAAAGCATGGATATACATTATAACAATATAAAATACAGCGAGCTAAACAAAACATACAACACACTGGGGAGTTATTTGCATCTGCCAATGCCTGAAAAAGTAAGTAGTTATACTATCAGCAAAACTAAAATAATCGAACTCCTCGACAATCTTGCAAGGTTGACAGCTGGAAATTTAATTATCTACAAGATTGATTACAAAACATTTTGCTGCAAGGCATGCGGAAAAAATATTATTTATACAGATCATTATGTAGAAACCAACGATTCAATAGCTTGCCAAAATGACAACTGCGGCTGTGAGTACGCGATAATTAATGAAGACGGACGCAGCGAGTTCAGCTTAGATTACAAAGCGCTGTCTTGTCACGTATGTACAAAGCAGATCGCTGTGCCTTTCAGCAAAATCGAAGACGGTTATAAATTCAAATGTGACTGTTGTTCGACCGAGTTTAGCTTTGAGTTGATAATACGAAGTGACACCCCGACACCATAGTAAACATATCAAGAATTGTCCGGGTTCCTCGGACACATCTGGGCGTCTGTTTTTGGCCGCTAGCGAACATTCAGGAACGACAGCTTTCGGCCATTTGTGAATGGCCTTTTTCTCTAAGGCGTATCGATGGCTTGGCGACAACTCTCACGGAGTGGAGCTAGCTTAGAAAGAGCTTAGATTACGTAACCCGTGAAGAAGTGAGCCCCACAGGTGGCGCAGAAATCTGAATCACGTAACTTACCGTTTTCACAACTATCACGATCGGAAACTATTATTTGTAAAAATGTCCATTCCACCAGCCTACAATGAAACGTCTCAATCTGAGCACGGGGAAATCCATAAGCTCTCTCAGCTTTAGCTTACCACCTGGGATCGCGATTAGTTTGTCTAGCAGCATTGAGGTAGCCTTCATCGCTTTAATGGATGGAAAAGCATCGCCATGGTTATTTTGAAGCATTCTCTCAAGGACTAGGTCATAGTTAGGATTATAGTCTAGCACCCAGCGCACCAAAATGAATTGAAGTATTAATTTAAAATGACTTTCTAGTTCCGCCTGAGGTCCTCCTATGAACTCACACAAAGCGGACATTTGCGAAAGATCTTGGGTGGAGTCGTTCTTATAAATATATTCCAGAAGATAAACTCCAACGGACACAAATCTGTGTTTGCGCTCCGCCAAACCAAGCATTGCGTTAGAATATAATCCAATTGTTATAGCTCGATGTTGCAACATCACGTTTAGCACTGCTTGAAGCCAAGCACTGTCTTCAAGCTGATAAACATTCGAAGCAAAACCCCTAGAATATGAATCCTCTGTAATAAAGAGTGCCTGTCGATCTTTTGCAATGAAGTATGGCGCTATACTAGCAGCATTCATTTCGACCAGCTGATTTGTCAGCTCGTCCGACTCTCTAGGAAAATTATACTCAACAATCTCACATCGACCTTGGATCCTACTTATTGCCTCTATTACTTGAGCATTCTCAGCGGAAACCTCACTAAATAATCCTGCTTTATCAACCGATAGCAACTGCAAAGTCTGCAACGCACTATGTGGAACAATGATACTACTAAAGAAAGAACTCAATGAGTCTAGAAGTCCAAGCTCAGCAGCGACCCTAGCAGTATAGGTGTCGAAGATTACTGGCTTACCTTGGTAGCTTTCAACTAAAAGCATTGCGCTCAGCCGCTCTTCTTCCGTACCTAAACAAGTGTTAACCGCTCCTGCCCTTGATCGAACCAGATCGTAAACATCAAATATCCCTTTCTTGCTGAGGCCTGAAGCAATTTCCAGAGGCATGTTTTTATCAATAATTTCTCCAAATAACGTGTCATCCCAATCAGCTCGCCGCTGCATTATAGCTAGCAGTGTGTTTATGTTGTTATCCCCTCCACTTAGCGACCACAACCCACCCGCAGTTGGGAATCTGGTCTCATAGGTCTTGCATATTTCATGGAAAGCGTAAAGGTAAGGGTGCTTTACTTCTTCAACTTTCCAAATAATATTGCCTTGCAATTTTTCTTGGGTAAATTCGTACCCGACACCTTTACCCCATACTTGTCGAGTATAGAAATCTACTTTGTCTGGGAACAGCTCAAGGAGATCTTCAGAGTTTGGCTCGACCGCTCTTTCAATTGCTTGTCCTTCTGAAGTGACGAGTCGGAAATAGCATCCATTACCAACAACCGTTACAGCATCCAAGATTCTGTCTTTTTCAACCATAATGAAGATGCCAAAGAAGCCTAATGCAACGGGAGCCGAATCAGGATTATCTATCCATATCTGATATGCTTCCGCAAGCGCTTCTGCACTTTGACCTATTGATGCGCGCAATTTGGCTACATGCATTTGCTGTTCAGGGGTGCCATTTAATGTCGTGAGATCATAGGTATCAAAGAGCTGTTTCAATGCCGAAGTATCATGGCTTAACTTGGCAATGTCACATAATACGATGAAACCAAATAAATCCTGTCCGCCGTTATCAATGTATTTCTCTATTAAAGGCACTGACCGTTTAAAATCATTGCGCTTAAAATATAAACATCCGGCTAGAAGCTCGAAGCCTTGGGGTTTCGGGATTATGTGCTTTTCGAAAAAATCGACAGCCTCTGCTCTGATTGGATGTTCATTGAGAAATCCTAGAGCGAGCATGTGCTTCAGTTCGTAGTTTTCAATGGCAGCCGGGTGAGATTCCAATCGGGAGACAATCTCTTGCCATAGCATCATATGGCGGACGAGCTTCATGTAGTGAAAAAACTCAATAACTTCACTGCATTCCGTAACGCGACTATATCCATAGGAGTGAGCCATCTTAGCAATAGAAACAATTTCACTTGCAGCAGCGAATTCAAATAGCAGTAGCCGACCACGGCTATCAAGCTCGCAGTTCGTAAGAAGCTCTTTCAATTGATCTTTGCCACGAGCCTTACCGACAAAAGCCCGTGCTATGTAAATTACGACTCTGGCATGATCGGCAAAGGGCTTGTCAAACCTATCAATAGCATAATCCTGAATCCCACTAAGTCCGACCCAGTCTTTCCTTGCTATTTTATTCAAAAGTGTAAGTTTTTTTTCGTTGGCAGTATTTGCAACCTTCTCCACTGCCCGCTCGAACAACTCCGCTTCCTGTAGGTCAATTAAGCTACGCGCGACCATCTCAATTATTTGCTGATCATCTGACAACTCAGTCAGCACATAAGAGCATTCTCTCGTGAGCGCCTCAATATTGTTTGAAAGTTTGTAGAGAATTAAAAGACTCTGAATATTCTGAAGATCACTATCGTGCGCAACTCTATCGCTTGCCTTAAAAGTGTGCCAGTCAGCAGCTATGTAGTCCGCAGCCAACTTAAGCTCACCCACTTCCTCCTCAGTGAATGTAAAGCCGTTAGCAGTTTGACGATTATCAACATAGTGATGAAGGATATCCATCGCTATCAAATTTTTGACCTGGGCGTCATCAGGGAATTCTTCCAAAAACTTTTTAGCTAAGTCTTTCCATCCCTCAACTCCTTGTGAGGCGAGAAGGTGAATATGCGCAATCCGCACAGACTGATTCAGTTTTACTCGCTCACTGAACTGGTCAAATGGATCTGCATAAGCATCATCATTATTATATTTGATACGGGCAGCTTGTAAAATAAAGCCAGCCAAGATCTCATTATCCGGCTGATCAAGAATTTTTTTGCCACCATACTCCAGAGCTTTATCATTATACCCATCAAGGATGTATGCCAAAGTTTTGAATGCGACTGCCCGCTTATCTTCTGGTGCGTAAGTGCATGCTTCGAGAAGAAGATTAGGTGTTCTAGACGTATTGCCCAATTGATGATGACAAAGTGCAATATTTGCTTTCACTCGAAATATCAAAAGATCAGTAAGGTTTTCTTTTTGATCTGCTAAGAGCTTTTCAAAGGATGCCAGAGCAGCCTTCACCGCGCCTGAGTTCATTTGATCTTTATAATGATCGATCTGACGATCGAACTCAGTTTGCAGCTCTCCAGCCACCCCTTGAGCTAAAGCGGCGTATTGAACCGCACTGGATTTAGAAAGGGCCTCAGCAATCGCATCAACATCATTTATAGTGATAGGCGCACTATTCGGCCCATTGATAGCTACGCTCAAATTTTGCGCCGTTACGTTGGTATCAACTGGCTTCCCTATGTAGCGATTGATGAGCTCCCTTATATTCACTACTACTTCTCTTTATTATGATTGATCGTGATATTTCCCGAGTTCTCTCCATTAATGGCAGCAGAACCGTTATCTGCGTTTACCTTCACATTCCGATTTCGCACGAATTTAAAGCTGACGACAACCACTAGGCAAAGCAGCAACGCCCCACCCAAAATTAACTCAGGATTTTCAGCCAATGAAAAACTCATACCAATTTCCCTTTGATCGACGTTCGGATCCTAATCCTACCCGAGAGGATAGCCACGTGCCATGCGGTATCGTCTGTCGACAACAGGTTGGCTCGGGCACGTCAGATGGATGCTTTTACCCGCGCCGATTTCTGACCGCTTCTGGCCGGTAGCGGCCTGTCACACCAGCGGGCTAATCGCTGATAGCTTGCTGACGCGTAGCAAAGGGCTCGTGCCTAATTGCCAATCATTGCTGATGGCCAGGCGAGAGTTCGACAAGAGCTTCTTTCCTGTCTTATGGGTTTACTTCAGACCTCTGAAGCGTTACACCAGCTGGCTTAGTAACACGCCTAAAAAGCTAATATTCAAACACAGTGTTACGCCAATAAATTCAATAAATACAGTCAGTTATAGACAACCGTTACACCAGTAACGTTCGTAACACTGCTTTTCACAAGGATGCGTATTCCCCCGCTCCCCGGAAGCATCAATGCCACCAGCGAACGTCAGGAGCAGTTCCAAATTTTGCCGGGGACCCTGAGGTGTCTTTAAGACACGGGGTCGGAAACCCGCGTGATCGTGTTAGCGAAAAAGTGCACAGCTTAGTGAACAGGTGAACCTGGTGAACTGGTGGTTCACCTGTGCATTTGCCCTATCGCTTGGTAGCTTGCCGGGGACCCTGGGCATTCCGAATGGGTACGGGGCAAAGAACCCGCAGCATCTTGTTAGCGACTGAGTTTTCTACGTCGGCTGACAGGTTGACGTGGTTGACACCATCTCCAAGGTTGACCAGGTTCAACCGTTCGCTATCAACAACACAATGGCTCACCTTTACCGTTGCGGTAACGATGCCCTTTTCTCTTCAAAATCCTTTCAATTTCGACGTCGAAATTTCAGTAAGCTCGGGGAACTGCCGCTACCACGATCTCGCGGGTTTCCGACCCCGCATCAACCCATTCATCCCAGGGTCCCCAGCAGGTCTGCCATGTGGGATCATCTCTATAAACCCCGCGCCTAGACAAAGGAAAGAAGATGCTCATCGACTTCAAAGAAGTGAATTACCATCAGGACTGGGAGCGCTTTGCTATGGCCTTCGTCGAGATTCTGGGGCTGTATATAGAGGCGCGATGTGCGGTAGGACCAGACGGCGGTAGGGACTTCATCGCATCCGAGAATGTGCGCTTTGGTGGTAACTATCGCTGGCTGGTGAGCTGTAAACACCGTAGCAGTGGGACCATTGGCAGTAGTGATGATGAGGCTAAGGATCACCGACTCAGAGAATTCCAATGCAATGGATTTATGTTCATCTACAACCGACCGCTCACCTCGGGATTGCTACAGTCCTTTGAACGCGTTCAAGCGAATACTGATGCCGGGCTCAAGGTTTTCACTGACCGCGAAATCGAATCGATACTCGTAGGAAGCCCTGATTTTTATCTTTTGATTCGTCAATATTTCCCCAAATCTTGGGAGCGTCTGGCCCCTGCTCTTCAAAGTAATAACTGTGATTGTGGGCATACGGCGGGCAATATTTATCTGATTCCATTTACAGATCCCCGGACACGGCAGGTCGAACACCAACTCTGCTGCGACTACTGTGGATCGCATACCACTGAAGCTATGGGAAGGGAAAACGTACATTACGGAGAACCAATTCTGATTCACCCTGAGCCCTACTGAACACGCGACTAAACCTAAGCTAATCAGCTAGCGATCAGAATTATGTATCCCTACTTGTATCCCAATGCTTAAAATAGCTCTGCAAGCCTCAGCCCATATGGAACACTCGAGTCTCCCTCGGGCACCATATTAAATAAAGACCTTGAAATTCAAGGTCTTTTTTTTCGTCTGCAAGAAAGTGGTTAGGCCCATGATCGACGCCACCAGCCCGCTTTTGTGGCGAGGGGATTCATCCCCGCTGGGCTGCAAAGCAGCCCCAAATACCAGCCCAGTGGCGAGAAAGAACCTGCAATAAGGAAGACAGGAAGTAGGGAAAACCCCGTGGCGAGGGAGCTTGCTCCCGCCTGAGCGCAAAGCGCTCACAAAATAGTCACTCCCCACACCGATACTCCGACTAGCACTCGCCAAGCCATGAACCCTCAACCCAACTCCACCCCACCCTCCTCACCCAGTCACAAAGGATTTCACCCCATGGAATTGCTGCTGGAAACGGTCGCTCTCTACTCCCTCAAACTGGCTTATGAGACAGAAGGCCACAGCCCGATCCTGCGGGATGATCCGTTGATGGGCAGTTGCGACCGGGAGATTTTCGAGTTGTTGGTGCGGCGGGGCGATGTGGCCGGGATTCAGGGCGAAATCAGTCGATGCCTGGATTTGGCGTTGGGGGCGATTGGTGGGGTGGATACAGTGCTGGGCCGAGAGCTGCATCGTTTGGCTACGGATTTCAGCTCAGCGCAAAAGATAGACGACCTTCACGGTCCGCTCATCGCGCTTAACGCTTATGTGAAAGATATTCTATAAACCCCAGCGCTCGTTCCCACGCTCCGCGTGGTAACGCATCCGGCGGATGGCGAGCAACCCGGCAATGCTCTTCTGGATCTCCGCTGCGATTGTGAGCGCGCTCGCTTGTGGGGCTTACGGGCGCTGTGAGCCAGGACTGTCAGACCTTTCAAAAGAAGCGTTTTTCCGGCTCATCCCTCAATCCGATCAAACGCCTGAGCCAAATCCGCACACAGATCAGGCGCATGTTCGAGCCCAATGTGCAGGCGAACCAGCCGCCCCTCGTCAGGTAGCGTCTTGATCGAGCGCAGTTCGTGTGGAATGGCGGGCATGACCAGACTTTCATACCCGCCCCAACTGGTGCCTAGGCCAAACAATTTCAACGCATTGATGAAGCGTTCAAATGCGGCTTCATTGCAAGGTTGCAGTTCGAAGGTAAAGGGCCCGGCGCCACCGGAAAACTGTCTTTTCCAGAGGGCGTGCCCGGGATCGGAGGCCAATACTGGAAACATCACGCGTTTGACCTTCGAATGTGCACTTAACCATTCAGCCACTTCGATTGCACTGGCTTGATGCCGGGGCATGCGCACGGCGAGTGTTCTCAATCCGCGCAGGGTGAGCCAGCACGCATCCGGGGAGGCATGCGAGCCGTGGCGGTCACACCATTTGCGCGTCGTGTCCAACGTTGAGTAAGCGCCGGTCACCAGGCCGAGAATGACGTCTGAGTGGCCGTTGATGAACTTGGTAGCCGCATGAATCGAGATATCGATCCCCAGCGCATGGGCGTTGAAGTACATCGGTGAGCCCCACGTTGAGTCGCAGGCAACCGGTATGCCCCGTTCATGGGCCGCCGCGCACACTTGCGTGATGTCCAGCATCTGCATCGTCAACGATGAAGGCACTTCGATGAAGACTAGGCTCGTCTTGTCGTCGATCAGTTGGCCGACTTCGGCGCTGTCGTTGAAGAAGCTGATCTTCGTGCCAAGTGCTGTCAGCGATTGCTCGCAAAATACTCGGGTCGGACCATACACGCCGTTGTAGACCAGGATATGTTTTCCCGGTCCCGCATGTGCGCCTAACACTGCGGCGATAGCGCTCAAACCGCTGGAGGTGGCGATGCAGGTTTCGGCATTTTCAAGACGTGCCATGGCCTCTTGTAACTCAAACGTGGTGACCGTGCCCGAGCGCCCATAACGTGACGATTCGAAAACCCTGCCCTGGTACGAATGCCGATATTCCTCCAGGTTTTCAAACACTACTGTTGAAGCGCGTACCAAGGGTGGGTTCACCGCATGAACCGCTGCGGCGCTGGTGCGGCCCAGGTGAACAAGAGCAGAGTCACGGTGCATGATGGCCTCGATTCGAGTGGTCAGAGTCCTATAGTATGTTTGGCATGTCAGACTCCATCAGCCAAAAAATATCGCTGACGCGCCATCCCGAGCCCGCCGAGTTTCGCCTGTTAGCGAAGCGGCATGAGCGCGGCGCTGTGTTGCCTTCGCACGAGCACCAGACCGGGCAATTGGTGTTTGCGTTGCGCGGCACGATGTTGGTTGAAACACAGCAAAGTCGCTGGACGGTTCCACCGCAACGGGCGTTGTGGATACCGCCGCATCAACCCCATGCCATTCAAATCCTGTCGGATGTTGAGATGCGAACGGTGTATTTCCACCCGACATTGCTCACCGAAGTCGCCGGCTTCGCGCGTTGCAACGAAGTGCACGCGGTCGTGGCATCCAGCCTTATCAGGGAACTGGTACTGGGCTTGTTCGAACAGCCGCGCCAGGGTGAGATGCGCGAATTGATGGTGCAGTTATTACTGCATGCATTGGGTGAAGCGGCCTGCCTACCGACACACTTGCCGATGCCGACTGACGAGCGGCTGCGCGCGGCATTGATGGAGCTGATTTCAGGCAATCAGTGGCATTGGTCGATATCTGAAATTGCGTATCGTGCGGCCATGTCCGAACGCACCTTTACGCGGCGATTTAGCGCGGAGGTGGGCTTGAACTATCGCACATGGCACCAACGGGCGCGCATCGTTGCCTCGCTGGATCTGCTGGCATCGAATCGGTCCGTCAAATCGGTTGCACATACTTTGCAGTTTGCGAGTGCAGCAGCCTATGTAGCGGCCTTTCGAAAAATAACAGGCAGTACGCCACGGGCCTTTCAGTCCACTCATTTAATGCAAAGCGCGCCTCAGTGATTCCTCGTTACATCATCGCCCAGATCAAAACGACTCTGGTCCTTCCACACACGCTGCAGGTCTTAAGTGTGCTTTGATGCTCCCGTCAGGCGGCAGGAAAGGTCAGCTGCGCAAGACCTTTCCTGCCGAGGCGAACGCTTCGGCTACCTCACCTCAACAATATCCAACGCCCGATTCGCCAACAGCTCACTTACCTCAATCACCTGCAAAATCCCCATCGCAACCCGCCGTCGCGACCCATCCAGGTCAAACGCCAAATCACTGATCATGGCATTCGCCGAAGCCAGGTTCTCACTGAGATTCGCCAGTAGACACTCGGAATCCACACCTGGATCAATCCGTAAAATGGAGTCGGTCTTGTCAGATGTTTCGCTCTTAGGCTTGGGCTTCAGGTAGTAATCCAACGCCCGCGTGGCAGCGTCGTCGATTTTCTTGTTGCGAGCAGACTGAGCACGGGAGACGTGTTCATCGGTAACTGGGGGGTTCGGTGTAATTTTGACCATGGTCCTAGCTCTCTTTTGGTTGAGGCTACGACCCGTTCGCGACTAAACGATTGGGAGGCAGCTATGCGCAGGTTAGTCGACCGACGAGCTAAGAAATCGGCGCGCCCGGAGGCGCCCTGCGCACAGCCACCATCGAGTGCAGGGATGGGGATACCTGACTGATGGACGCTTGAGCGACTTAGCAACGACGGGCGACTAAACCCGATCACTGATGAGCAGTGACAGGTCCAAACTACCGACGCAACCCCAGGCGCACAAGCCGGCGGATTCTGGCGTAGTTGTAGGCAAAGGCGCAAGGCGATGTGGGCTCTTGAGCTTGAGGCTTTGATCGCTACGCCACCCGCTACGGCAAGTCCCTCGCCGTGCTTGGTGCAGGACCCCCAACTGGCCGTTTCTTTGGTTCATGCCACATACCGAGCGCGGCTAAAAAACAATGCCGCACCAATGGCTACAGCGCTGGTTGAGGCGATACCCACGTCGAAACCCGAGATGAAAGACGGCAGCGCAAAGATGCTCGCGAATCCCAGCACAAGCAGTGTAATGCCCAGCCATTTCCTGAGGCGGTAGGTTTTCATATAGAAGAACAGCAGCAAGAACACTGCGTATGCCAAGGCGTACAGGCCATATTCGCTCATCGTCCTAGCCTCCCTGAGCCTTGATGATCATGGAGGATCCGGAGCGTTGTGGGCCTATGCCACCGCTAACTTGCGCGTCCAGGCTGACGATGACGTCACCGGCGTGATAGGTGGGCAATTTGTTCAAGGTGAACTCGCGGGCTGCCCATCCTACCGGGAAGGCTGCGGCGGGCATCAACTTGCCGGCCGCCGTGGCGAAAACGCCACTGGTGAGATTAGCGATACTCGTTCGTTGGGCGTTGAGTAAATCACCCTGTTGCCGGGTCAATGGTTTTGAGATCCCGACCATCATTTGGCAGGGTAAATCCTTGGCGAGCATTTTGTCGTAGAGCTCCACTACCCGGTTGCTCACTTCATAGTGGGCGGCTTTCGCTTCACCAAAGTGCAGTGTTCTAAGACTACCCCGCTCATCGGCTGACAGGGTGAAGCGCGATACGCTGAAGACAATTCCATGGTTGCCAGAAAACTGACCGTTCTCAAACTTCAATGCTCGCATCCTTATCGAGTCTAGGAAGGCGGGATTTTCTCTTGGCCGGTGCGCATTTCGCAAACGGTAAATCTACGGCCCGGCCTGCTCAACTACCTGACGGTGCGTCGTCACGACGAAGGGTCTGCCCTGCAAGTCCATTGCTCCAAGACAATCTTGTTCTTCTCAATCTCCCTGATGCGCGCCTGTCCCGATCCCCCTTCGGGAAAGATATCACTGAGGTTGGGCATGCTAGGGCCGATAAATTGCGCCACCGTCAAAGGCGAAATATCTTCGCCGTCAACCGTGTATTTCTTGGGCAACGTCTTCATCTGCTGCAGCGTGAACGACAGATTTTCGCTATCTGCGCTCCAGGTCCCGGCGCCATTGGCGCTGTATTCAAGCCTGTAAGGTTTCGAAGGTTCTGTTCCAACCAGCGCGACCACGCCGCTGACGTTGTAGTGGTTGTTGGCGAAGTATTCGATCATGCCCTTGAATTCGAACTGAACGCCGTCGGCATTGGGATAGCTGAACTCTTCGGTCCAACGGCCGATGAAATGGCTTTTGTAGTAGTCAGCCCTCATTTCGGCCAACCAGGTTGAAATGCTGGGGAATCCGGCCAGTAAGCCAACAACAGCCACGATCGCGGCCCAGCTTTTTAGTGAGTACTGCTTGAGTGTCGAGACAGCAGTCATCCATAACTCCTTGTCCAAGTGGAGGCGTGCAGCACTCCGGTTCGTCTGAGCCGTTATTGCTTCAGATCATCTATCAGCTTGCCTGCCGCCAAGTCTGGGTTCGTTTGGGGTAGTCACTCATTTACAAAAAAGAGGTCTCGTCGCCAAAACCTCTCTCATGCTGAGGCAAACGCCTCGGCTATCTTACTTCAACAATATCCAACGCCCGATTCGCCAACAGCTCACTCACCTCGATCACCTGCAAAATCCCCAACGCAACCCGCCTTCGCGAGCCATCCAGATCGAACGCAAGATCACTGATCATCGCGTTCGCCGAAGCGAGGTTCTCGCTCAAATTCGCCAGCAAACACTCAGAATCCACATTCGGATCAATCCGAAAAATGGAGTCGGTCTTGTCCGACGTTTCGCTCTTAGGCTTGGGCTTCAGGTAGTAATCCAACGCCCGCGTGGCAGCGTCGTCGATTTTCTTGTTGCGGGCAGATTGAGCACGGGAGACGTGTTCGTCGGTAGTTGGTGGATTCGGTGTAATTTTGACCATGGTCTTAACTCTCTATTGAGGCCACGACCCGTTCGCTGCTAAACGAATTGGGAGGCAGCTATACGCAGGTTAGCAGACCGACGAGTTAAGAAATCGGCGCGCCCGAGGGCGCCCTGCGCACAGCCACCATCAAGTGCAGGGATGGGGATTCCTGACTGATGACGCGTCGTGCGACTTAACTCGGCGAGCTGCTAAACCCGATCACTGATGAGCAGTGACCGAACCCAAACTACCGACGTAACCCAAGGCGCACAAGCCGGCGGATTCTGGCGTAGTTGTAGGCAAAGGCGCAAGGCGACGTGGGCTGGCGAGGCTTCGTGGCGGTGTCTGTCGGGCTTTACTGACAGGGCTTCATTTGGCTGGCGTGAGCGGTTGGCCGATGGATGGAGAGGGGCTGCTGCGCAGCCCAGCGGGAGCAAGCTCCCTCGCCACGGGGTTCGGTATTTACCCAACTGAGCAGCGTAGTGATAAATAGATCTGTTCCCTTTCAGACATTTAAGTCACGCGGGGCGGGTTTTCGTCCTGTGAGGGTGGGTCCGCTTGAATACTCGCTGACTGACACACCGCTATTCGCGAGCAGGCTCGCTCCCACAATGGGAGCGTTGTGCCTGGGCTCATTGGACCACCAATTATCCCGTGGCGAGGGAGCTTGCTCCCGCTGGGCTGCGCAGCAGCCCCAATCACTCGTTCAGCATCGGGAACTGTCGGATGTGTGCCTGCAGGTCAACGTCATAGCGCTTGCCGTTGGCAAACTTCACCCGCAATGCACGTTGGCCCGGGACAGGCTTCACGCTGTTGATTCTGGCTTCGCAGGTCATGGGGCGACGTCTCCGATTCTGTTCATTCCACACGCTTTGCGGGTCGGCCTTGTGATTCGTTGCCAAGGCTACACCCAAAATCTTCCCCATCCATCCCCTCCCGCAAAGCCCCCATCCCCTCCAGCAAACACCCCTCCGCCCCCCCACCTCGATAATCCCCCGCTTCACCCACCCCAAGCGCTACAACCGAGCACCGCGTCCCTCCCATGAACCTACACACCTTCATTCGCGGCTATTGCCTGAACTCCAGGCTCGCCACGAATGCCCTGACCCGCCTGCACAAATCGCTTTCCTCCTTGGTTCGCTACTTGGCCCTGCAAGGCTTCGATTCCAATACATGGCCCGCCACCCGCGACGAAGCCGCCCTGGACCGTCACCTCAACACCCTGTGCCCAGAGCTGGCCACCACCGTGTTCTGCCATGCCCGCGAAGGCATCATCCTCGTTGATCCCTTCGGCCGCGTCATCGCCGTGAACGAGGCCTTTACGCGGCTTACCGGTTACGGTCAGGAAGAGATTCAGGGCCATGAGCTGAACTCCCATCGCATGGTCCGTCGCCTCACCGCGTTTTACGCGCCGATGAAGAACGCGCTGGATTTCCACGGGCATTGGTCCGGTGAGATTCAGACCAACCATAAAGATGGCCGGGAGATGACGTCGAGGATCAGCATCAGTGCGGTGCATGACCGTCACGGCAATGTTCAGCACTACGTGGCGCTGTTCAGCGACATGACGCAGATGAAGCAGCGCTTGCAGCTGCTGGAACGAGATGCGCGGTATGACGCGCTCACGCAGTTGCCCAATCGGTTGTTGTTGGCCGAGCGGATGCGGCAGGCGTTGGGCAAGGCGCGGGTTCATCAGCAGAAGGTGGCGATTGCGTTTATCGACCTGGATGGGTTCAAGGCGCTGAACGACAGTTATGGGCATGACTGGGGGGATCGGGTGCTGCAGATTGTCGCGGCGCGGATCAATGCGACGTTGCGCGAGGGCGATACGTTGGCGCGCCTTGGGGGGGATGAGTTTGTGGCCGGGTTGGTGGGGCTGCAGGAAGTGGAGGATTGCGAGCCGATGCTCAAGCGGATGCTGGCGGCGGCCAATGCGCCGATCCTGATTGGCGCGCAGACGGTGGAGATTGCCGCGAGTATCGGGGTGGCGTTTTTTCCGGAGCATGGGCTTGAGGTGGATGGGCTGATCAGCAAGGCGGATCAGGCCATGTACCTGTCGAAAAAGGCCGGCGGTAATCGCCTGGCGTTTTGTCCGACCCGCTGCCTTTCGGTCAATAACGAAACCTGACGGTGGTGCCGACGGTGCGTTCGCTGCCGGTCATGACGCCGTAGTCGCCGGCACCGAGCAGTGAGTAGACGGCGGTTATGTAGTTGCGATCGAACACGTTGCGCACCCAGCCTTCGACTTCCCAGGCGCGATCCTGGCTGCGCATGCCCAGGCGCAGGTTGGTGAGACCGTAGCTGGGTTGATAGCTGCCTTCGCCGCCTTCGAGGGTGCCGTAGTAACCGGTGCGGAAGCTGTAGTCGACGCCGCTGTAGAGTTCCAGGCCATAGGGCAGCGGGTGGGTGTGGTCGAGGCCGCTGCTCAGGTTCCATTCCGGCGCGTTGTAGAGGCGCTCGCCGCTGAGGTCGCAGGTCCATTGACCCGAGGCCGGTGGGCACGGGGCGTTGGGGAAGCTGCGGTAGCGCGCGTCGCTCCAGGCCACGCCCAGGCGCCCGGTGAGTTGGGAGGTGAGTTGCCACGCGGAATCGAGCTCGATGCCGCGCAAGCGGACTTTGCCGACGTTGATCAGGTTGTCCCGCAGCGGCGGCGCGAACAGCGATGTCGGCGGGCTGTAGGTGAGCGCTTGGTAGTCATCGACGTCGGTCTGGTAGACGGCAAGATTGAGCAATGCGCGCTGATCCCAGAACTGCGTCTTCATGCCCACTTCCAGGGACGTGGCGCGTTCCGGCTCGAAGGTGGGCTCGGTGAACGGGCCGATCACGTCGAAATTGATGCCGCCGGCCTTGTAGCCCCGCGACCAACTGACGTAGCCCATCACGGCATCGCTGAAGCGATAGCTGGCGCTGAGCAGGCCGGAGACGTTGTTTTCTTTTATGGAGTCTTCACGGTAATAAGTACCGCCGAGGGCGATGTCCCGCAGCAATTGCCCGCCCACCTGGAACACCGGGGGTAAGCCGTTCAGCGGGGCAAGGTTGCTGACGTCGCGGGAGATCCAGCCGTCCTTGCGCTCCTGGCTGTAGCGCAGGCCGCCGGTGAGTTCCAACGGGTCGATCGGACGCCAGGAAAGTTGACCGAACACCGCCCGGCTGTCGCCCTTCTGCTCGCCGTCATAACGCTGCCGAGCGCCATCGAGCAGCACGGAAGGCACCTGACTCGGATCGGTAAACGTGATGCCGAAGATTTTTTGCAGTGCCTCCAGTTGATCGCCAACGAACCAGGGCGCGGCGTCCGGGCCGAATTCGGCGTCGATCTGGCGGTCGAGCTGTTGGCGCAGGTAATAGAGCCCGGCGACATAATCGACGGACGAGCCGGCCGTGCCGGACAGCCGCCATTCCTGGCTGAACTGCCGATGGCCCAACTCGGTTTCGGATTGGGCCACCGCCAGCGCGGTGCTGTCACCGTCGCGGCCGGCGCGGTAGTCCCAGTCGCGGTAGGCGGTGATGCTGGTGAAGCGCATCGCCTCGTCCAAGTCCCAATTCAATTCCAGTGACACGCCGTTCTGCAGAGTTCGCGGGCGACCCGGCGCGTCGATGCGGTTCTCCCGTTGGTAAGGGTCGGGCTCCGCCAGCGGATAGCCAAGGAATTTGGCGCGCTTGCGGGTTTGCTCGCTGTAGTGATTGACCAACAGGACGTTGCCGGCTTCGTTCTGCTCGGCGTAGTCGGCGATCAGGCGGGCGCTGAAGTCGCTGTTCGGCGTCCACAGCAGTTGGCCGCGCAGGCCTTGGCTGTCGGCGTCGCCGAGGCGGCTGCCGTCGTGCAGGTTTTCCACGGCGCCCTCGCTGGAGCCGTCGAAGACATTGAGCCGCCCGGCGAGAACGCCGTCTTGCAACGGCCCGGAGACGGTGCCGCGATATTCCCGCAGACCGCGCTCGCCGTAACTGGCTTCGAGGTTGGCTTCGGGCTGGAAAGTCGGCTGGCGCGTGACGATGTTCAGCGCGCCCGCGGTGGTGTTCTTGCCGAACAAGGTGCCTTGCGGCCCGCGCAACACTTCGATGCGTTCGATGTCCATCAACTCGGTGAAGGCCATGCCCTGGCGTGCCTGGTAAACGCCATCGACGTAGGTGCCGACGCTGCCTTCCAGACCATCGTTGTAGGCGGTCGCGCCAAAGCCGCGCAGGCCGAAACCGGCATAACGGGCATCGTGGCCGGACACCACCAGGCCCGGCACCCGTTGTTGAATGTCTTGCAGACGATGCAGGCCGGCTTCGTCCAGCTGATCGCCGTAGAGGACGCTGATCGGGATCGGCACGTCTTGCGGGTCTTCTTCGCGGCGGCGAGCGGTGACGGTGGTCTGGTCAAGGACGAGGCCGCCGGAGGTGTCTTGCGCTGCCTTGGCCGACAGCCAAGGCAATACCGTAAGGCTGCCGAGCAAGAGCAGCCGATAACCCATACCCGGCATGCTAGAACTCCCGGGCCATTGCTCGATGCACCGTGTCCGGGCAAACCAGGGTCTTGATCCGCGCCAGCAATTGGCGGCTGTCGGTGGGCTTGAGCAGCACAGCGTCGAAGGCCAGGTCCTCGGGGTAACCCGGCGGCCTGTGTGGCGGGACCGCTGAATAAAGCATCACGGGCAGATCATGCTCACGGGCACGCACGTGTCGCAGCAGTTCCCAACCGTCCATCCCAGGCATCATCTGATCGCTGATCAGCAGGTCGACTGGCTGTTCCGCCAGGCACGCCAAGGCATCTTCGCCGCTCGCCACCATGCTCACATCGAAACCGTAACCGGCCAGCAGGTCATAGAGCCATTCGCTGTTTTGTTCGATGTCGTCCACCAGCAACACGTGTTTGCCCTGGCCATCGAGCGGCGTGATGTTGTTATCGACGATGCCGTTTTCCAGGTCATCTTCTTGGGCGCATTTGAGTTGCAGGCGAAAACTGAAGTGGCTGCCCTGCCCCGTGGCCTGGGGTTCGAGACGGCTGCCCATGCGTTCCAGCAATTGGGTGACGATGGACAGCCCCAGCCCGCTGCCTTCGTAGCGTTGGGCGTTGCGGCCACGGCGGAACGGTTGCAGCAGTTGTTCGAATTCTTGCGGGTCGATGCCGATGCCGGTGTCGATCACGCTGAAGCGCAGCTCCACGGTGTCAGCGGTTGCTCCCGGACAACAGCCCACTTCGAAACGGATCTGGCCGTTGCGGGTGAATTTCGCCGCGTTCGCCAGAAGGTTCATCAGCACCTGCCGAAGCCGTTTGAAATCAGCCTCCACCAGGGGCGGCAGGTCCTGGGCCATTACCGCGTTGAAGCTGTTGCCCTGGCGCGCGGCGAGAAAGCCCGCCTCGTCGGCGATTTCCTGGAGAAAGCCGTACAGATAGCCCGGCGCGAGGGTCAGTTGCATCTGCTCCAGCTCTCCCTGGGAGAACTCGAGCATCTCGTCGATCAGCTCCAGTTGTTGACGGGCGTTGCGCTCGATCGTCGCCGGGTAGTCGCGATTCGGCCCGCCGTGTAGCAGGCGCGCATAGTCGATGATGCGCACCAGTGGCGAGCGCAGGTCGTGGCTGATCCGCGCCATCAATGCGCTGCGAGCCGCGAGGGAGTCGCGCAGCTGCGAGGTGCGCAGGGCCACGGTGCTTTCCAGGCGCTCGTGCTCTGCCTGGCGTTGCTGTTCGAGGGTCGACAGCGCGTGCTTTTCCCGGTTGCGGCTGCGGGCCACTTCCATGATCAAGGTGCACACCAGCAACACCACGCCTGCCAAGGTGGAAGACAGGCTGTACTTGCTTTCCGGCGACTGCCAGGGCAATTGTTCCTGGGGGAAGAAAATCCGCATCAGCAGTTGCCCCACCAAGAGCCCGGGCACCAGCCATGCCATCCAGCTGTAGCTCAGCCGCCTGCGCCACGCCATGAATAACGTAGCGAACAACACGCCGTAGAAACTCATCAGGAAGACCTGAACGATCTGCGCGCCCTGGACCGCATCGATCTTCAACCACCAAAGTCGGCCGAAGACACAACCTAGCAGCGGCACCCAATAGCTCCAGCCGATGATCCTGGGCAGCTGGGACACCTGCAACAGTACACGGAAGTACGCCAGGAACAGTACGAACGAGAGCGCGCTGGCGCAGGTCAGCAGCTCGCGCATCCAGCCCAGCGCCGACGGCCAGTAGATCAGGTAACCGTTGAGGATGCAGGTCAGCAGGATGTAGCTCAGTACCGCACCCGCGTTCACCATCAGCAGCCGGGAGCGCAGGATCCAGCCGACGATAAAGCCGAACGGCACGACCAGCAGGACAATGCCGAGGGAGAGCCCGTCGCTCAGGTACGTCTGTTGCTGACTGCGCAGCAGCGCCGGTTCGGACCACAGTTCCGGCTCCAGCAGCATCTGGAAGTTGCTCGCCACCCGGACGAACACCGTGGTGCTCTGCCCCGCCGCCAACGACACTGGGAACGCCGGCTGACGCGCCGCCGGTTGAGGCCATTCGGCCAGGGGATAGGCGCCGCCGCCGTGTGCCTCGTACCCCGGCCGGTAGACGCGGATGTCTTCCAGGCGCGGCGCCCCGACCACCAGCAAGCGCGAACACGCCGCATCGCTTGAATTGGTCAGCCGTAATTTCAACCAGAAGGCGGAGCGGCTGTAGCCCTGCGTCGGCCAGCTTGGGGTGGCGGCTTTGAACTGCGTGTCTGGCAGCCGAGCAATTTCTTCCAGGCTCAGGCGTGCCTGAGTGTCTTCGAGAATCCGCACGACGGACATCAGGTTCAGAGAGTCGGCGCGGCAGATATCCACAGGTGCCGCACGCAGCAGGCCTGTGGATAACAATGTAATGGTCAGCAATAGAAACTGAAGAAGCCGCATCAGGTGCGCCCGGCCGACTCGGTTTCAACGATGCCCAGGGTTTGCTGGCGAAACTGGCTGGGCGTCATGCCGATTCGCTGGCGGAACGCCGTGGTGAAGTTGCAGGCGCTGCGAAAGCCCACCAGTTCGGCGACATCCTGCACGCTCATCGCGCTTTCGCACAGTAGATCCTGGCCGCGCCGCAATCGCGCGTCGCGAATATAGGCGAACACGGTCAGCCCGAGATGCTCGCGAAAAATGGCGGAGAGGCGTTTCTCATGGGTGCCGACTTTTTGCGCGAGCATGCCCAGGGACGGCATGTCGTCCAACTGGTTTTCTATCAGTCGCATGGCCGCGCGCAGCACGATTTCATCACCCTGCGGCTCCGGATCGGCCGGACTTTCCTGGACGGTCGGTGGTGCGCGCCAAGTCAGCTGCAGGTGGATCTTGATGCGCGCCAGCACTTCTTCGGGGGCGCAGGATTTGGGGATGTAGTCCACGGCGCCCACGGTCAGCCCTTCCAATCGTTCCAATGAGGTATTTGCAGAAGACAGGAACAGAATCGGGATATGCCGGGTGGCCGGTGCCTCGCGCAAGAGCCTGCACAGGCTGAAGCCGTCCATTTGTGGCATGTGCACATCCAGGACGATCAGGTCCGGGCGCAGCGCAAGTGCCCGTTGATAGCCCTGATAGGCGTCGCTGGCCAGGGAAATGCGCCAGGGCTGGGCCTTCAAGAGGATGAGCGTGGCGCGGATGTCTTCGGGGATATCATCGATCAGCAGGATATGCGGCACGGGCTCGGACACCGCCGTGCCCTCCGCCGTCGCTGCCTGCCTTGCGTATCGTCCGTTGTCCATTCGCCAGGTCTCTTGTTGTGTTTAGCCAGCTCTCTGTCGCGAAACTGCCGGCGGAAGATCACCTATCGGGCCGGCAATAAATGGATATAACGGCAGGGCGGGCGAGAACTGAAGCTATCAAATTTTCAACAGACGATAAACGGTCATGCCGTTCGGGGCGGGATGTAGTTGGGGGCATAGACATGTGGCGAGGGGATAAATCCCCTCGCCACAAACGAGATATGGTCGACTAACTGTGCCGAACTGCAGGGCCTGCTGCGCAGCCCAGCGGGAGCAAGCTCCCTCGCCACGGGTTTGTTGACTACCTTGAATGAGCGGCGTTTGGTTAGAACTGGTAACCAATCTGGGCCAGCAGTTGTGGGTTTTCCTGACGCGTGTCGCTTTGCGCTTCACCGCCGGAGTGACGCCAGGCGACCGTTGCGTCGAACGAGAGCGGGCCGTACTGAGCGCGCAAACCCACACCGCCGCCGGAGATGCTGCGGGTGTTTTCCTCATCAGCCCACTCGTCGTGGTTGATGCGCACTTTGCCGGCGTCCCAGAACAGGTAAGGCGTCAGCTTGTCGATGGGGTAGCGAAGCTCGATCTGGGTCAGCATGCCTTCGTCGCCCGAGGCTTCGCTTTGTGGATAAGCCCGCACCCCATCGATGCCGCCGAGGCTGAAATCTTCGGACGAATCGAGGTTGTCCTGGCTCCATTGGCCAAGGAACCGGGCGAACAGCGTGAAGTTGGCGGGCAGCGCTTGCAGGCGGGCAAGGTCGACGTTCACCTTGCTGAATTGACCTTCGGTCTGGGCGGTCTGACGGTCGCCCTCGCGCAGGGCGGAATCAAGTTTCAGGTCACCGTAGGTCAGCGTCGCGCCACCGTAGGTGATGCCGCCGCCGAGCAAGGTGTCCCTCACATCGAACTGCAGGCTGATGGGCAGCGAGTCGCTGCTTTTTTCAAAGCTCAGGCCCAGTACTTCGTACTTATCTTCTAGATCCTTGTGCTGGTACTGCCCGGCCAACATGAGGTTCGCCTGATTGCTGCGTACGAGCGGATAACTCAAGCCGACGCTGCTGACTTCGGCGGTACCGGTCGCACCCAGGTCGGCGAATTCAGCGCCCAGGTCATAGGAGCTCTTGGCGTAGCCCACGTTGCCGCGCAGGCCAGAGGTTCCCAATGGCATCGAGTAGCCGAGGCTGCCGAAATACAGCTCCTCATCGGTGGCCATCACGGCGGCGCTCAGCCGGTCGCCCAGCATCATCGGGCTGTTCCAGTCACCTTGTACCGTCAGGCGATTGCGCCCCGAATACCGGTTGCCGTGGTTGTCCAGCGTGGCCTTGCCTTCGAAGGCCTTGGTTTTGCTCACCTGGGCATCGAGGTCGCCCGTACCGAGCTCGTCACCCGGGCGGATGACCGGACGAACCGCCACGCCCGGCAGGTCGGACAGAACCAGAATGCTGCGCTCCAGGCGGTCACGCTCGATCACGTCGCCCGGCTGCAAGTCGTCCAGGAAGGGCTGCGCCTGCGCGGCCAGTTTTGCATCGTCGTTGACGGCAGTGACTTTGCCATAACGCCCTTCGATCACCGCGATGGTCAGCTCGCCGTTGGCCATGCGCTGAGCCGGCAGGTAGGCGCGTGCAAACGGGTAACCGTGCTCACGGTAGTAAAGCGTGACCTGCCGGGCGATTTCCCGCAGCTCGTCCAGATCAAGGGACTTGCCAATGGCCGGCGCGACGACGCGTTGCAGGCTGGCCTCGTCGATACGGGTATTGTCGGTGAAACGCACGGCATTAAGCTGGACCTTGGCGCCGCCGACTTTTTCCTGCGCCGGTTGCGGCGCCTCGACGTCCAGGCGAATGCTTTGCGGCAGTTCCTGTTGAGGAATCGGCAGTTCTTGCAGGATGCGCCCCGCGTCAGGGATTGGGCGTGCCGGTAGGGTCGCCGCCCAGGCCGGGGAAGTGGACAACAGCGCCAGACCAGCGGCGCAATACATCAATTTGTTATGCATTGAATATGTCTCGAATAAAGCGGGTTGCCTGAGCCCATGACCGCGTCCGGGGACGCGGCCAAGGGGCTCCTTCAAAGGGAAAAGTGAGTGTCAGGGGTCAGGGACGCATGGCCAGGCTCGGCAAGCGCACACCGCCGCGCACGACGAAAACAGTCTGTGGCGGGTAGGCCGCACAGGCGGCCCCACCCGATACACCGCCGTCGGCGCAGACAGTCCCGGCCAGTTCCCGCTCGCTGTCGGCGTCCTGGGCCTGGGCAGCCGAATCGCCGTCGCCTTGGGCCAGGGCGTCGCCCGCAGCGTTGCCGCCATTGGCGTTTGCCGGCGCGCCGCTCTGATCCACCAGCAGCAGGCCGCCGTCCTCGACCCCGACGTCGGACCAATCAGTCGGTTTCGGCTGGACCGGATTGAGCTCCGGCGCATGGGGCGAAGTCACTTGCACGACGATGCGCGTTGCATCGGCGACGCTCTGCTGGATGGCGCTGATATCGATGGACTGCGTCACCGTGAGGTTGGCATTGGCCGGGTCGCTGACGATCAGGTAACCGAGGTCAGCCAGCCCACCGATATTGATCTGGTGGGTGCCGGGGTCTGGGTTTCCTATCGAATACTCCGGCTGGCCGAGCATCTGTTTGGTGTCACCGTTCTGCAGGCCGTTGACGTCGAAACCGGCTGCACCGCCACCGTTGAACGTGGTTTGGCCGTCGAATGGTTTGGTCTGGGTGGTCGTACCGTTCGTGGACACCACCAGCGTCGGTTGCTCGCGGTATACGGCATGAACCCCGGTGTCACCCAGCGCCCGACCGAAATTGCTCTGCTGCTCGTCGCTGTTGTAGCGGAAGTTGCCGCTGCCACTGCCCACCACATCCACCACGCCGGTGCTGCCGGCGAGGCTGCCGGTGTAGATCACCGCCCGGCCACCCGCGCCGGTGGACACCGTCACGCCCGCGTTGGCTTTCACGTCACCGCCCGAGGCCACGCCCGCCGAAGCGGATTGACCGGCGTTGAGCACGATCGCATCAGCGGCATTGCTGGTGGTGCTGACGTTCTCGGTCAGGGTGATATTACCGGTGGTCGTTACAACCTGGACTTTGCCGGTGTTGCCGATGCCAACGATCTGATCCAGCTGGGTGCCGTCCAGCGCCGTCTCGGTCAGCCTGCCGACGGTGACGTCCGTGCGGTTGACGAAGTTGACGTCCTTCGCCCGGCTGGCGATATCGCCAACCCAGTTGCTGGCATTGCGCAGGTCAAAATCGCCGCCCTTGAGCGCCAGGCCATCGGCGGTGATGGTGCCGTTGGCATCTTGGGTGGTCTTGCCATCGACGTTGAGGAACACGTTGCCGTTGGTGGCCAGCGCTTCGTTGATCGCCAGATCGCCGTCGGTGCCGATGCTGACGTCGCCGGTGTTGTTCACCCCGGTGGTGGACTTGACCACGTTGCCGTTGCCGTCGGTTTCAGTCAGCGTGCCGACCTTCAGGTTGCCAGTGTTGTTGAACGCGACCTTGCCCGCCTCGCTGGCGATGTCGCCCACCACGTTGCCGTTGTTGCGCAACTCGAAGTCGCCGCCGTTGAGCGCCAGGCCGTCCGCGGTGATGTTGCCGTTGGCATCTTGGGTGGTCTTGCCATCGACGTTCAGGAACACGTTGCCGCTGGTGACCAGTTCTTCGTTGATCGCCAGATCGCCGTCGGTGCCGATGCTGACGTCGCCGGTGTTGTTCACCCCGGTGGTCGTCTTGACCACGTTGCCGTTGCCGTCGGTTTCAGTCAGCGTGCCGACCTTCAGGTTGCCAGTGTTGTTGAACGCGACCTTGCCCGCCTCGCTGGCGATATCGCCCACCACGTTGCCGTTGTTGCGCAACTCGAAGTCGCCGCCGTTGAGCGCCAGGCCGTCAGCGGTGATGTTGCCGTTGGCATCCTGGGTGGTCTTGCCATCGACGTTGAGGAACACGTTGCCGCTGGTGGCCAGCGCTTCGTTGATCGCCAGATCACCGTCGGTGGCGATGCTGACGTCGCCAGTGTTGTTCACACCGGTGACGGTCGTTTGCGTGCCATCGGCATGGGTCGCGGTAAGCGAGCCCACTTTGAGGTTCCCGTTGTTGTTGAACTGGACCTTGCCCGCATCGCTGGCGATATCGCCGATCACGTTACCGCTGTTGCCCAGGCCGTAGTTGCCGCCCAGCAGCACCAGGCCGCTGGCATCGAGCTTGGCCCCGGCGTCACCGGCCTGAGTGGTGTTGCCCGCCACTTCCAGGGTGATGATGTCGTCGGCGCGGGTTTGACCCTGGCCGGCGTCATCCCGTGGGCCGTTTTCGATGGTGATGCCTTTTACCAGCGACAGGTCGTGGTCGGTTTTCAGGGTGACCGCTTCGTCGGAGGTAATCCCAACGGTGCCGTCCACGACGCCAACCGTCAGGTTGCCGTTGCCGGCGAATTTCAAGCTGCCGACATCGGCGGCGATCACGCCCACGTCATTCCCCTTGCCCAGGTCGAAATCGCCTTCGCCGCGCAGGGCCAATTCGTCTGCGGTAATGGTCGCCCCCGTTGCCTGGGTCGCCCCTTTGCCGGCGTCGACGGTGAGGGTCAGGCCTTTGCCGGTCGTGCCGTCTTCGTCGTTGCCTTCGGGATCCTCGAGGGTCAGATCGCCCAGCAGGTTCAGGACACCGTTGGCGACCAACGCCAGGTCGTCCATGAGCGTCGCGCCTTCATCGTCGACGGTGATGTTGCGGGTCTTGTCATTGCCGATGACGACCTTGTCGAAACCGTCCTGGATGTTGGCCAGGTCAGCGTCGGACAGCACCAGCGGATCGTTTGGCCCGGTCACCTCTGGGTCATCACTGCCGCCCACGTGGATATCCAGGCCTGGGGTCTTCTGCTGCAAGGTGAGGCTGCCGCCACCGGCAACGCTCGCGGCGAGATCGATTTCGTCGGCGGTCAGGCTCGTATTGCCCTGGGTCGCCAATGCCTGGCCGACCGTGAGCGTGTCGGCGATAAGGTTCAGGTCGCCGGTCTGAGTCATGCCGGCCACCGGCACACCTTGCGGGTTCGCCGGGGTCTGGCTGTCAGGAACGGTGACGACGCCGACGGTCAGGTCATCGACATCGGCAAAGCTGACGGTGCCGGTGTCGCTGGCAATCGTGTCGACGTCGTTGGCGGCGTTGTCCAGGTCATGAACGGCGCCGTCACCCAGCAACACCAGGCCATCGGCGACAATGGCGCCGCCAGCGGTCTGGTCGATCTTGCCGCCATTGCTTTGCAATGCCAGGACCGGAGCCGGTTTGTTGTCGTCGTTGCCGGTGCCCGGTGCGTCCGCCACGGTCAACTGGTCATTGATGTGGATATCGCCGGTGCCGGCATCGAGGATAAGGTTGTCGTTGATGCGGGTGGCTTCGATGATGCTGATGTCACCGGTCATGTCCGCGCCGCCGATCTTGACGGAAGTGAACCCGTCGCCCAGGGCGCTGATGTCGGTGCCGGTCAGTTCCAGCGAACCGGCGGCGTCGCCGGTGCTGCCGCCCACGGCAATGTTTTTGCTCGGGGTGTTGGTTTCAAGGGCAATGGAGCCATTGCCGGTAACGCTGCCGGCACCGCCGTTGAAGTTGATATCGTCGGCCTTGATGGCCAGGTTGTTGTCGGTGCCGTTGAGGCTGCCGTTGAACGTAATCGAACTGCCTTGCAGGCCCTTGCTGCCCGAGGTGTTGGTCTTGATGTTGTCGACGTACAGCGAGCCGCCAACCTGCTTGCCGGCGGTCTGGTCGAAACTGCCCGAAACGAACACGAATTTGTACGTGCCGGCCTTGTCAGCGGTCGCCGTATGGCTTTTCCAATCCACCGCGCCCGTGCCGTTCCCCGTTTCGTTCAGGATGATCTGGTATTCACCGGTGTTGACGTTCAACAGATAGCCGAAGACGTCATAGGTGTCGCCGCCCGCAACCGGTTTGTAATCGAAACTGACCGCTTCCCCCGCCGCCAGGGAGACCGTGCCCTCGCTCACCACCGACGGACCGCGCATGATGCAACCGGCGGGTGCGTTCTGGCAGTTGGAGTTGTTCTCGGTGCCCAGCAGCAGCGCAGCGCCACCGTCCTGGCCCTGGCCAGCCGCGACGACCGGTGTGAGGGGCTTGTAGTTCATGTCGCCCTGGTCGCCAGGCGAAACGCTCGGCGGGTTGCCATTGGTCGGCGATGTGGTTGGCAGCGTCGGGTCATCGGGAGATACCACGCCCTCCACCACGGTCACACCAGTGAAGAACTGGTCGATGGAGGTCTTCCAGCCGACCAGGCCGTTTTCGAAGTCGGCGTTCAGGAACTGCGAGGTGCCCATCTCAACCGCACCGTTGTAGACCTGCTCGCCGCTGGTAAAGACTTTTGCACCGTTGATATACGTCTTGCCGGCGCCACTGGTGGTCGCGTACAGGGCGCCCAGGGCGCTGTTACCGCCGACCATGTCGCTGAAGATGATCGAGCCTGAACCTGCGTCCACGCGCAGCTCGCGCTTGTTGGCCACCGCATCGGAATCCACCACGCCGGCAAACACGATGTTGCCGCCGTTGCTCTTCAGGCTGACGTCGGTGTTGAGCGCCATCTTGCCATTGAAGATCAACGCCAAACTGTTGCCATTGCCCGCGCCGCTGGCGTCGATGTCACCGTTGAGGAAGATATTGCCGAAGACGTAGCGGCCCGTGCCGACGTCGTTGTGCCCGGACTGCAAGGTCAGCGTCCGATCGCCGCTGATGTTCGTCGGGGTGTAGTCGCCGTTCCAGTGGATGCTGTTGTCGGCTTTGATCGCCACATCGGTGCCGCCGGCCAGGGCCGTATCGATCGCGTTGAAACCGACCGTGGCCTCTGTCCCGTTGGCGCCGCCCGTCAACCCGCCGTTGCCCGGTCCCACCGTGACGCTGTCCGGATCGAGCAACCACAAGCCGCCCTTGCCGTTTTTGGCCGAGGCATCGGCGGCTTTGCTCACCGCCAGCTTGGCGCCGCTGGTTTCGATCTTGCCGCCGTCACCGCCCTTGGCGCCGCCGGTGGCTTTCAAGGTGCCGTCCACGCGCGTCACGCTGCCAGGCTTCTTCACATCCGACCAGGCCACCACGGTGCCGCCTTTGCCGTTATCGGTGGCCGATGCATCGAGCACGGCGCCAGCGGCGATAGTGGTCTGGCTGGCCTGCTTGATCGAAGCGTCCTTGCCTTGCCAGCTTCCGCCCACGTAAATCTCGCCGCCGCCCTTGGCGCCGGTGGCGTCGAGCGCAGCGCCGCCGTTGATGGCCACGCGATCCCCGGTCACGACGATCTTGCCGCCCTTGGCGGTGTCGGAAGACACATCGATGCGCCCGGCGACTTGTACGTCGCCCCGGTCGCCCATCAACGTGACCACGCCGTTTTCACCGACATCCAGGGAACGGGCTTCGATCAGGCCGGTGTTGTTGATGACGGTGCTCGCCAGGGTTTCCGCCGCACGGGCGGTCAGCAGGATTTTCCCGGCATCGGCACGAATGGCACCGCCGTTTTCAATCAACGCCTGCAACGCGCCTTCCTGGACTTCCAACTGCACCGGCCCACCCAAGTCGAGCGTCACGACGCTGCCGGCGCCCAGCAGCACGTTGCCCTTGTGCGCGGTGATGTTGCCTTCGTTGACGATTTTCGCAGCGATCAGGGCAACAGTGCCGCCTTGCGCTGCGTTGATGTTGCCCTGGTTGACCACCGACGCGGCGCTGTCGCCACTGAAACGGTAATTTCCGGCAAGGAAATCTTCGGTGGATAGATTAAGCGTGGAGGCCACCAGACCGCCCACATCCACTTGCGCGCCGGGGGTGAACAATACGCCGTTGGGGTTGACAAGGAACACCTGGCCGTTGGCTTTCAGCGCGCCCTGGATCACCGACACATCCGAGCCTAATACCCGGTTCAATGCGACAGAATTCGCGCCAGGCTGGACGAACTGGACGGTGTTGCCCTTGCCGATGGAGAAGCTCTGCCAGTCAATCGCAAGCTTGTCGCCGCCCTGATGAATGACCATGCCCGTGCCGCCCTGGTGGATGCTGCCGTTACCCGCCACGATATTGCCGCCGGACGGCAAAGGCCCCGCCGTGGCAAACGAGGCGAATACACTGCCGCCCACGCCCATGACGAGGCTCAGCCTGAGGTTGAGGGATTGACGGCTTTTGTCCTTGCCCTGGCTTTTGACCAACTCGGATGCCACCTGCCATGCGCCCATCACGGCATTCCAGACGACTCGGTAACTTCTATTCATTGTGTTCACTCATTCCTGATACAGCGGGTCACGCCAAGACGACCCGACGGTTCCTGTCGACAAATCAAACGGAGAAACCGAATCCGGGGCGGATTGCGGCTCGAAAAATCCCACAGTGCTGCGCCCATCATGTCCGCCGCGCTAGGGGCAGTGCCTTTGCTTGAGCGCCCATGGCTTTTGAATGAGGGGATGGAATTCCAATTTTCCGATGGGTGGCTCGCTGGTCACCTCCTCGTCGGCGACCTATGCTCAGTCGGTCCAGTTTCCACAGGCGGGCCCTGATGATCCGATGCAAACGCGCCTATGAAACCGCCACCGCCGAGGATGGCGTACGGGTGCTGGTCGACCGCTTGTGGCCGCGTAACTGCCCCAAGGATGCCTTGGCGATCGCCGAGTGGCTGCCGCAGGTCGGGCCTTCCCATCCATTGCGCAAGGCGTTCAAGGCGGGCGCGGTTTCGTTCGAGCAGTTCCGCGAGGCGTATCGCAAGGAATTGGCGGCGCGGCCGGAGCATTGGTGGAAGCTGGTGGACCTTGCGCGGGATGGAACGCTTACCCTGGTGTATGCGGCCAAATCGACGGATGAAAATAACGCGGTGGTGCTGGCGCAGTGGTTGGAGGATGAGGTGGAGAAACGCACGGAGTCGAGCTCACCGGTGTGTTATCTGGATGAGTTTCCAGAGCTTTGAAAGGGGCTTGCTGTAACACCGTGGCGAGGGACCTTGCGCCCTCGCCACGGGTTGTCGATTTGCCTAAGATCGGCGCAGAGAATTCACCGGGAGGACAGCCGTGACGCCATCGCCCTTTGATCCGTTGGTTCATATCGATTGGAAAACACCCGGCAGCGACTTGCTTGGGCTGCTGCAGCATTACTACCCCGACATCGGGGTGTTTGCCGGCCCGGGGTTCGAGACGTTATTGGATGAGCTGTCCAACGAGATGCCCGAGGTCTGCTTCGAGGCGCTGGCGGCGCTGTTGTCGCACCAGGGTTACGACCTGTGGAACCTGGACGCCGGCGGCGATGATTATCGGCCGGTTATTTTCCCCTCCGACCAACGCGAGGCGTTTGCCCAGCATTGGCAAAGCCCACGTGGCGAACCCAGATTCACGCCGAGATTGATCGAGCCGCCCAAGCCCATGGTGACCGAACACAAACCGGCCAAGACCAAGCGCGGCAAGGTGAACTGGCTGCAGGAAGTCCATGACTACCCCGGCCCCACTCACGTGCATGAATATAACTACCGCAATGGCTGGGCTGCCATCACCGAGCAGGACGAAGACCGGTGGTTGTGCTTTTTGATCGACTACAACCAGTGGCCGCCTGTCGAGCTGGACATGCTCGAACAACGCACCGATGAGGTGGATGGCGGGGACCTGCGGCTATCGACGCCAACGCCCAGCGCAGCCTGTGGCGACGCCAGGTTAAACGCGGCGACTACAGCGCGGATGATCGGTTCAAATATGAGATTCGCCGGGGCGATACCATCGAGGACTTCGGACCTGCCGGCCAGGAGTGGCAGGCATTTGAAGAACCCTGCGTTGTGGCAGACGACACGATTTTCGAGCGCCAGCGCATTTACGAGCCCAAGCACCTGACGAGGATCTGGCGGACCACGGCGGACAGCAGCGAGGTGATTTTCGAGGACTCGGATGAGCTGACCATCCTGCCCGTCGGCCCGCGCCGATTACTGTTCATGCAACACAACGGCAAGCGCTGCTGGGTCTGGAACCAGGACCCGCCGCACCAGGCCGTCGCCGCCAAGCCAATGCCCGCCGAGGCTTATAAGCTGCGCGCATCGACCGCGTACCTGGGCGGTGACGAGATTTTGCTGTTCAGCGAAGGCGCGCGGCCGAACGTCGAGCACTCGGGTTATCAAGAGACGGTGCTGTTGGCGTGGCGCTTCAATTTCATCACCGGCACCAAGGCGAAGGCGACGTTGGACGGCTTCGGCAGCGAGCTGCGCCAGGACACCCGCCTGCTGGTCACCCAGCCCAAGCAGATGATCACGCTGCGCACGTTCCATGGACAGCTTCATGTGTCCCGTGGGCATGGTGATTGGTGGGTGTGGCGTTATCGCGCCAACACCTTCGGCACCCAGACCCTGGCATGGTTTTGGAATCAACGCAGCAATGAGGTAGTGAAGCTCTCGACCAAGGATATCCCGCGCGTCAAGCCTGAGATTCGTTACGTGCCGGCGCAGGATCGGTATCTGGCGTTCGAGACGGATTTTGTGGCGCGGTTGCCGGGCTTCGCGCAGATCCTTGAGGCCAAGGGATATGAGGTTCTGACTTTTCAGTGAGGCGATTTCGCGGCGGCGACCTCCGCGGCGAGGGAGCTTGCTCCCGCTCGACTGCGCAGCAGTCGCAAAACCTGCCAACCGTTTTCCCCTGCCATGCCGCCGCGGGCTGCTGCGCAACCCGGCGCGAGCAAGCTACCTCGCCACGGGTTTGTCTTAAACCTGCAGCACCCCACGAAACCCACGCGCCGCGTAATACGACTGCACCCCATTGTGGTAAACGAACACCCGGCCATAACGAAAATCGCCAAACAACGCCCCACCCAGCGCCCGGATTTCCGGAGGTGTTGCCAACCAACTGGACGTCTTGGCATCAAACTCACCCAGCGCTTGTAATGCCCGGTATTGCTCTTCGGTCAACAGGCTCACGCCCATCGCTTCGGCCAATTCCAAGGCACTGCCTTTGGGTTTGTTCTCCTTGCGCGCATCCAGGGCCGCACGGTCGTAGCAGAGGCTGCGGCGGCCGGTCGGGCTTTCCTTTACGCAATCGCAAAAGGTGATAGAGCCTGTCTTCGAGTCCAGGCCAATCACGTCGGGCTCGCCGCCGGTGGCTTCCATGGCTTGGAGCGTTTCAAGGGCGCTGGGGTTGTTGTCGAGCCGCGTCTGGACGTCGGCCCATGGGATGTTTGGATGGCGGTCGGGGTTCTGTTCAAAACGGGCCCGCAGGTTTTGCAGCAAGGTTTGTTGTTGTTCTTTCATGGCGCGAGGTCCTTGGGTGTCGATGGGTTGTGCATGGAGCGCTTAATAGCGACATGCAGCAGGGTCGCAGCTTGGATATTTCTAATTGATATTGGCTCCTGTCGACTCTGACAGTAGTTGCGCAGCGGCGTTGGCTCTTAACCTGCTACAGGTTCGCGAGCAGGAGCCTAGGGTGAATACAACGATAAGCTGCATCAGAGCGCTGCCACTTATCCTGCCTATTACATTGGCCGGCACCTGTTTCCCGGCGCTGGCGACCGAGGACTGCAATATTCAGAAAGTCGGGCTGGCGATGATTCTGGAACCTGGAGGTATAGCTCAAAAAGCCTTGTCCAAAGCCCAGTACAGGGAAAAACTGGATGTGAAGCGCGTGCGGATCACCCACTCGGAACGGGCCAAGCACCCGGATAAATCTCGCCTCACTGTGGTGATCGACAAAAAAAGAAAAGTGAAGCACATCTATTGCGAATGAACACCCGCTGCTGGTGAGCCCGTGGAAAGGACACCCGGTCAGCGCCTCACCTGGGCGCTACGCGGCGCGGGCGGTCCGGCCAGCGTCTTCGTCCTTGAGAAGATAACGGGCGAGGCATTGATTGAGTGAGACCGCCGCATCCTCAAAGGACGCGCCGGCTCACTGTAATACCGCATCGTCAAGGTTCGCGCTAACTCACGCGCTTCACCTCAAGACGCCCGCAAGGCGGCCCACTTAATTGCTCGCCCGTTTCCAGGCTGAACACCGAAAAGTGCAACGGGCAGGTGATGCTTTTCCGCTGCTCATTGATCACTCCATGTTCCAGCCATCCAGCGCGATGCGGGCACGTGTGCGGCACTTCAAAGTGCTGGTCGTCAATGACGATGGCGAACGTGCCTGGGCGATAGAATTCAGATGGCTCGCTCACACATGCGCTCCTTGTCGAAGTACTTCTGCCGCCTCGCCTTTTCGACAGCGGCATCGAAGGCGGCGTTGGTGATGTCCCGTCCCATGCAGATGCCTTCCCACGCTTTGACAGGATCCAGGTCCCTCGCCACGTCCATTGCCTTGAGCAGGCGCTGGCCTTCAATCGCATGGAAGACATCGATGTGAACATGCTCGGAATAGTAGGTATGGGCCTTGATCTGCAAACGCGAGCAGATGGACGTGTAGCATTCAAAAAAGAACGGTACGACGGTTTCGAAGTAAGTAATCACCCCCGCGAAATACGACGGATCATCCGCCCTCATCGTCAACCAACAGAACATGTTGGGAAACGAGAAACCAGCCGGGGCGTTAACGTCGATGTAGAAGTCCAGGTCGGTAGGCATTCCCAACTCATTAAGCAGATCAATGTACAGCGTCGTATGGGAGCGCTTCAGGTTACCGGACCCGAACTCGTCGATCATCATGCGCAACATCGGCATCTGCGCCGCCAGGCTGAGCCGGGGCATAAGGTGATAAAACACTTGTGCCTCGGTCAAACCATCCAACGCGAACTCCTGCACCAGGATCCTGAACTCGTCAAGGCTCATATGCTCGCTTACATAGGCTGCGCTGGGCGGGATCACGCTGCGCTCCATTTCGACCAGTTCAGCCAGTTGCTTGCGCAATGCAGCGAGGTTGGTCGGTGGGTTGGCGGTTCGCGTCTTCTGGATAGTCGACTCGATCCACTCACGCTCGAAAGCCAGGATATGGTTTTCCAACGGTTTGAGCTGTTTGATGCATGACCGATTCGCCAGGAATAGTTCTTTCTGCAAGTCGCTCATGCCATGGCCTCCTGCTCTGCGAACACACGGTCAGTGCTGATGATGCCGCGGGTCTTGAGTTCTTTCTTGACCTGGGCGTACCAATCGTCGGCGCCTAGTTCAAAGCGCTCATTGAGCTCTTCCACTAGTTCACCGACTGAAGTTTGCCGGGCGCCAATTGCCAGTCGACAGACTCCGGGTTCCAGATTGGCCAAGGACACCACATTACCGTCGGACTCGAGCTCCCGCGCAAGCAGCATTTCCCAGCCAATGAGGTAATCGAGCCCCTCGTTGCGCAGGCGCTCGATCTCGCTTTGCACACGCGGCTGGGAGGGTGAGTCCTTGATACCGATGACTCTCGGTAGTTGGGCGATCGAGAACAAGGTCTCGAAGCTTTTCTCGTTACCGGATAACGCTGACTCGTTATAAATGAAGATATCCAGCGACGTCGCATCATGGACCGCCCGGTAATGCTCGATCATGTCTTGTTGGCTTGTGCCTGAAGCAAAAGGCGATGTGAACATGACCGCCTGGGCCCCAAGCTTTTGCGCCAACAATGCGTACTCGACGACTTCAGCCGTCGTCGCGCGTTCTATACCGGCTATCACCGCCTTGTCCTGTGCGTGGGCCAGCGTCAGCTCCAGCATGCGCTGCCACTCCCGCCGACCCAGCCGCCAGCCCTCGCCGGAAGTCAGGCAAGGAATGTATCCATCGACAAACGGCCGTGAACAATGAAGCAAGCGACGCACGCTCGCTTCGCAGACGCGCGACTGATCATCAAGAGGCGTGATCAACGGTACGTAGATGTGCTTAGTCGACATGCTGGAAGTCCTCTTGTCCGATGGTCATCTGCAACGACTGCTCGTACAGGCCCTGTAGCTTTTCAGGAAACACGGACTGCGAGGACGCCATGGGAAACGTCTTCAGGTAGGGCTTGAGCAACGTCAGATCGCGAAGCGAATCGTCATGGGTGTAGAACGGTTGTTGATGCTCGACCACATGGGCGACCAGCATCTTCTTTTCCACACTCAAGTGCGCCCAGTCGGGCTCCAGGCAGGCGCGCTTCAAGACTTTATTGCTATAGCCCTGGCGCTGGATGTTCATGTCTGTATGAAGTACGTCCATGAACGGGTAATAGACGTCCTGCAGGTGTCGGCTCTTCTTCCAGATAATGGCATCGCATATGCCAATCTGGCCAAAACTCATCAGCACCTGACGTGAATAAAAAGCGCTGAAAAACCCCAGCGATTGCGCCCTTACCTCAGGGTCGCGATGGTGCATACCCATGAACACGGTGGCGTCCATAACCGCAATGGAGGCTTCAGCCATGATAGTTCTCCAGTGCCAGGGCGATGGTCCTGACCGCCTGTTCGAACTCCTCAGGCTTGCGCGCCAATGCCAGGCGAATGTATTTCTGCCCTGCCTGCGGTTGGCTCCAATAGAAATATTTGCCCGGCAGGACGTACACCTCATAGGCCATCAGGTACGCCTGCAAGTCATCGGCGGACACGCCATCACGCAGGATTTCGAACCAGGCAACACTGGTCTCAACCGCCGGCGTCAAATAACTCAGGAAACTGCCGTGCAAATGTTCTCGGGCGGCCGCGCGGTTTACATCGAGTACCGAACGTACCGACTCGAAATCGTCAGCGTTGCTGTCTCGAATATATTGAGTCACGACATTCAGAATAAAGGGCGACACGTTCAGCAATACGCTGGTGACGATGCTGTAGATGTCAGCGTTGATGGCCCGGCTGGACATGATCGTCGCGCACTTGGTGTCTTGCAGCGGCCAGGTTTTTCCTGTGTCTTCCATGATGATGTACTCGGTACCGATGTCATCCAAAATGGCATAGGCATCGAGGCGGCTACCCCCTGAAGCTTTGAAAAACGCGGCGAAGCAAAAATCCAGAATCAACAACTTGCGGTGATCCTTGCAGTAACGCGCCACTTCGACAAAGGTGTCGGCGCCGTCGGCAAACATGCTGGTACCGGTCGGGTTGTTGGGATCCACCAGGAAAATCGCATCGACGTTTGCCGCCGCGGCTTGAAGCTTTGCATAGACACTCGTAGACGACTGCAAAAGGGCTTCGTCCAGTGGAGTCAACGGCACTTCCATGTGCTTGAGCAGGTCATGCAAGTTGTCGAAACAAGGTTCGATCAAACCCACGCTCATGTTGCGTTTGCGCAGATAGGTCGCGGTGATGTGCATCGCAATGGAGGCCGCGTAGACCAGATAGATTTCATCATGTCGCTTGAGCGCATGCTCTTGACCATGGAACGTGAAGAACGCCTGGATAAATTCCTGCTCGCTCTGATATTGGCTCTGGCCTTGGGCGCGATACCAGAGTTCGGGCAGACGGCTGACAATCTCTCGCTGGGTGACGCTTTGGTCCTGATGCGTATGGGCGTCGGCGAGATTGAAGCGTGTTTTCAAGGCAGAAATTTCATGTTGGGTGATATCTTCTTTATCATCCAGGCGGGTCAAGACGCTCATATTATTATTCCTATAGGTACTGAGTATGTTCATCTCGCTGGCCGGCTCACGGCGCCGTAGATAAACCCTGATCTATAGTTAGCATTGTTTCATTGTCGAACAACTGTACTTGGGTGCAGCTTGGCATTTGCATTCCTGTATCTAGGTACAGTTGCTTTTCCTGGTTCATGCCGCCATGCTCGGCGCGCACGATAATTCAGCATAAATACCCAAGGACATTGCAGGACATGGACAACGTCAGCTTTCATGCCATCAATTATTCCGATGCCTCAGAAGAGCTATTGAGTGACCTGTACGGTTTGAGAAAAGAAGTTTTTGCGGACCGGCTTGACTGGCGCGTCACGATTCAGCACGGAAGGGAAATTGACGAATATGACAATGCCAATGCAACCTATCTCGTCGGTCTGTGTGCGGGGCAAGCGCTGGCTAGTTTGCGCCTGATCAATACGCTGAACCCTTACATGGTCGAAGGTCCATTCCGAAACTTCTTCAAGTGCGAAGTTCCAAAACACAATTCGATGGCCGAATCCAGTCGTTTCTTTGTGGATAAAACCCGTTCTCGCGCCATGGGTTTGAACCAACTACCGCTTACCGAAATGTTGCTGTTGGCCATGCACGAACATGCCGCCCGGCAGGGCCTGGGTTCGATCATAACGGTGGTCAGCCAAGCCATGTCTCGCATCGTTCTGCGGGCGGGTTGGCACTACGAAGTTCTGGATACTGGCGAAGCTTCACCCGGCGAAAAGGTGTTGCTGCTCAACATGCCAGTGCGCCCCGAAAACGACCGGAGCCTCAGGCAAACCATCGAGTCGAAGCAGCGCCGCGGCGTGGCGCAGGCTTGCAAACAAGGGTTGCCCTGCTAGGGCACCTGCTGTCGGTTCAGACCAGCCCCATGCTGACAGCCTTGTAGACCGCTTGCTTGGCGTTGCAGACGCAGAGCTTGTCCACGATGTTCGCCATATGGAATTTAACGGTGCGCACGGAGATGGCATGGATAGCGGCGATTTCGCTGTAAGCCTTACCCATGACGACCCATTTCAGGACCCCAAGCTCCCTGTCCGACAGCCCGGCTTCGGTCAACTCCGGGAATAATTCGCTCAACGAAAAACAATCAGTCAACCTGCTTTGAAACTGAACGAGCGTCATCTGGATTTCTGCCGCCCTGCGCGTCATGGTCTGCTCGAAATCCTGACGACGCTCGGTATTGCTGATACTCAGTGCAGCAAACAAGCCATTGGCATCGTGCAGGTTGAAAGTGAAGCCGTCCGATATCCGGTATTTTTCCGACGATGCAAAAACCGCCTGCCCTTGACCTGACGTCTTGGATTCAAGCGCTTCATGCCAAAAGAACGGCGCTATGCATTTCATGCCATGTTTAATGACCGGATCGATAAGGTGGAAATTCTCAGCCCTATACACGTCGAGCCAGCGTTTCGGATAATTTGAGAAAATCCTCGGTTTTACTTCACGCCCCTTGTACATGACAAAGTAAGCATAATGACAACCTTCCAACGGCCGCAGGCACTTCTCGAATGTATTCTTGAGTCTTTCATCCAATTCAGACCCGGTATTGATGAAGCGCCGCCCTCTCAAAGCTTGATTGCTCATAAAAACTCCCTTTTTTATGGTTTCGTTGCTTGAGTAGATCCTTGCTGCAGAATGATGAAAAAAGCATTCAATCCAAGTCTCAATTCGTAGTAAAGCCAAATGACCACTACATACTCGACGACCGAATTGAAGCAAGACTCGCCTCCGTTGGGGTAAGCCGTCCTTCTCTTGCGGATCAGGCGGCTCGCTCCAGTTTAGAGTCTGTATGGAACGTGTATCAACTTACCGGCATATCCCGGGATTCGGCGAGCCCGGCTTGCACGGCAGGACGGGACTCAATCGTTTTCAACCAGCGCAGCACATGGGGGAACGCCGTGATATTCAGGTCCAACTCTTCGTAGGTGCGCAACCAGGGAAACGCCGCGATATCGGCAATGGAATATTGCTCGCACGCCAGGTAACTGCGCTCGGCCAACTGCTTATCCACCACCCCATAAAGGCGCAGGGCCTCTCTGCGATAACGTGTTATAGCTTCCTCGTTGCGTGTAGTGCTGCCATGCAGGAACCACCACAGTTGGCCCAACATTGGACCAATGGCCCCGACCTGGAAGAACAGCCATTGTTGGACCGCGAGCCGTTCGGTAGACGCATCGGGTTGCAAAAAACCATGCTTGTGCGACAGGTAATCCAGGATGGCGGCGGATTCAAAAACCGAAACGCCCGCTTGGTGATCAACGATGGCGGGGATTTTCCCGTTCGGATTGATGGCCAGGAATTCCGGCGAGTGTTGTCGGCCTTCCGAGAGGTTGAGTTTCACAATTTCGCAAGCAATCCCTGCCTCCTTCAGGAAAATACTGATTTTTTGTCCGTTAGGCGTATCGGCCGTATACAGCGTGATCGGAACAGCAGCGCTCATGAGGAACTCCATTTCGTATCAATTTAATTGCATTTGCAATCATATTAATCCGTGCAGTAAGGTGCAAGCACGACGGAACGCACGGAGATTGTGGAATGATCGGCTTTTCCAGCTTCAGTAAAACGCCTGAGACCCGCCTCGCCGCACAGGCCTGTATCGATAAGATTCGAACGCTTGCCGATCAGCACGCAGGTGGGTTTTGCTCGCCGCTCTACACCATGATCGATATTGCCAACCGCCTCGAAAGAGATCCGGGAACAGCTCGGAACATTTGGGTGATTCGAGCCAACAAACAGCCTCAAGCCGAAAGCCATCACACCCGCATCAGTGCTTGGCCGTTGCGCATGAGCCCTGCCGCCCGCGCGAGCGAGAAACCGCTGTTGTACCTGACCAGTTCAGCGACATCGGCCGAACTTTGCGCGCTGTCAAACGAATCGGCAAACCGCGGAATACTGTGCAACGACATAGAAACCCTGCCCTCGCGCTGGCCCAAGGGGGCTCATCCCTGGGTGCCGCTCTGGCTGGTGGCCAATCCGCAATGCCTGCCATTCGACCCAGCCAGCGGCGCCGAAGCGCATGCCATTGCCCTGGCCGCTCTGGAGAGCCTTTACGTGGAGGGCAACGATGGTTTTTATTACATGGCGCTTCACGATGAGCCCAATGATTTCCTGGCCCCAATCGGCAATGCCAGCGCGAGCCAGGCGCTCAAGGGAATGTACAAGCTGACCGAAATCGAGACCAATGTTGGCGCCCCTCGGGTTCGCTTGTTGGGCGCGGGGTTGGCGTTGCAATCGGTGGTGAGCGCGGGGCAAATGTTGAGCGACCACTGGGGCATCGCGAGCGAATTGTGGAGCTGCCCCAGCTATACCCGCTTGGCCCGTGACGCGGACAAGGCACAGCGTTGGAATCGCATGCACCCCGGGATGCCAAGACGATCGTCGCATCTGCTCGACTGCCTGGGCCCCTCGGACAGTCCGGTCGTCGCGGTGACGGGTTACGCGCAGCACGTCGCCGAGCAGATCGGCAGCCACATCGGCTCACGGTTCGTGGCCCTCGGCGCCGACTCTATCGGTGCCGCTTGCGCAGCGGTGGATAAACACTGGATCGTGGTGTCGTCGTTGCAGGCCCTGGCTCAGGATGGGCTTATCGACCGAGCGTTGGTCGAGCAGGCGATGAGCCAATACCTGTTGCAATGACCACACATCGCTCATCCCGCTCGCCCACTGGAGCGCGCCGCTTTGGCCGCACGTTCCAATGCTTCGCTGAAGACTCGTTGCTGGTCGTCATCGAACTGCGACAGGAACAATTCGTCCACCGCGCCTTCATAGACCTTCCACATCTTCTTGCGCAGCGCTTTCCCGCTCTCGGTGATGGCCGCGTACGCGCCTCGACCGTCGTCGCTGGCGCGGCTGCGAGTGACCAGGCCCTCAGCCTCCAGGCGGTCGACCAGGCGGGTGAGATTGTAGCGTTCGATGGCCATGACATCGGCCAATTCGCTCATCCGCCGCGCGCCGTCAGGGCCACTTTCCAAGCCCCATAACGCGTCGTACCAAGCATAGGCAGGCAGCCCCTCAGCCGCCAGGCGACGCTCTATTTCGCGGATCAGGCAGCGGTGGGCCCGGACGAATCTGAACCAGGTGTCCGGCTCGTTTGAAGACATGCAGCACCTTTTTGATGAGATCGATTTAGTTGCAATTGTAGCGCGTGGCAGGATAAATTCTCGCTCGTAGTTGCAAATGCAACTACAAAATTCCAGAAGGTTGGCGTCCACCCACGCCCCTTAGTCAGGCACCAAACGACTCGGTGCTGCAGCACTGTCCAGGAGACGACAACGATGGCACAACAATCCATGTTTCTCGACGAGGATCCACAAGAGACTCGCGAATGGCTCGAATCCATTGAGTCGGTGGCAAGCGTCGAAGGGCGCCCTCGCGCTCACTACCTGATCGACCAGATGCTTGATTTCGACGCCAACCGCCACGGCGATTTCTACGGTCGAGTGACGACCCCCTACGTCAATACGATCCCGGTCGACCGCCAGCAGCCCTACCCTGGCGACCTGGCCGTCGAGCGCCGGATCAACGCCTATATCCGTTGGAATGCACTGGCCATGGTGCTGCGCGCCGGCAAACATTCAAACGTGGGCGGGCACATCGCGTCCTATGCATCGGCGGCCGTTTTGTACGACGTCGGCTTCGAGCATTTTTTCCGTGGCCGCACCGAGCAATTCGCTGGCGACATGGTGTACATCCAAGGCCATTCTTCACCCGGCATCTATGGACGCGCCTATCTGGAAGGTCGCCTGAGCGAAGAGCAGCTGGACAACTTCCGCCGCGAGACTGACCGCGACGGTGTCTCGTCCTATCCGCATCCACGGCTGATGCCAGACTTCTGGCAGTTTCCAACGGTCTCCATGGGGCTCGGACCGATCACCGCCGCGTATCAGGCCCGGTTCATGCGCTACCTTGAAGATCGTGGCCTGAAAGAACACCAAGGCCGCAAAGTCTGGGCGTTTCTCGGTGACGGTGAAATGGATCAGCCGGAATCGCTGGCGGCCATTTCCCTGGCGGGCCGGGAGAAGCTCGACAACATCATTTTTGTCGTCAACTGCAACCTGCAACGCCTGGACGGTCCGGTGCGTGGCAACAGCAAGGTGATCCAGGAGTTCGAAAGCCTGTACCGGGCGGCCGGCTGGAATGTCATCAAGGTGATCTGGGGCAGTGGCTGGGATGCCCTGCTGGAAAAGGACAAGAGCGGCCTGCTGCGCCAACGGATGATGGAATGCGTTGACGGCGACTACCAGAACTACAAATCCCAGAACGGCGCCTATGTGCGTGAACACTTCTTCGGCAAGTATCCCCAGTTGCTGGAGCTGGTCAGCGACCTGAGCGACGACGACATCTGGAAGTTGTCTCGCGGTGGCCACGATCCGGAAAAAGTCTACAACGCCTATGCCGCTGCCATGCGCCACACTGGCGGGCCGACAGTCATTCTGGCCAAGACCGTGAAAGGCTTCGGCATGGGCGAAGCGGGTGAAGGCCAGAACATCAATCATCAACTCAAGAAAATGGGCGACGAGGCGGTCAAGGCGTTCCGTGACCGGTTCGCACTGGCGCTCACCGACGACCAGTTGGGTGACATGCCTTATCTCAAACCCGCCGCGGACAGCGTCGAAGCCCTCTACCTGCAAGCCAGGCGGACCCAGTTGGGCGGCTATATCCCGGCGCGTTTCAACGCCGTGGCGCCATTGCAGGTGCCACCCTTATCAGCGCTGGATACACAGCTCAAAGGCACGGGCGAACGGGCGATTTCCACCACCATGGCGTTCGTGCGCATCCTCGGCACGCTGCTCAAGGACCCGAACATCGGCAAGCTGATCGTGCCCATTGTGCCGGACGAATCTCGCACCTTTGGCATGGAAAGCCTGTTCCGCCAGATCGGCATTCACTCCCATGTCGGCCAGTTGTATACCCCACAAGACGCCGGCCAGTTGAGCTACTACAAAGAAGCCCGGGACGGCCAGATCATGCAGGAGGGGCTGAACGAGTCCGGCGGGATATCTTCGTGGATCGCCGCAAGCACGTCCTACAGCACCCATGGCGTGATGACGGTGCCGTTCTACATCTTTTACTCGATGTTCGGCTTCCAGCGCGTTGGCGACCTGGCCTGGGCGGCGGGCGACGCACGCGCTCGCGGCTTCCTGCTCGGGGCGACTTCCGGCAGGACGACGCTCATGGGTGAAGGCCTGCAACACGACGACGGCCATAGCCACGTGCTGTCCTCGACCATCCCGTGTTGCGTATCCTACGACCCGACCTACGCCTACGAACTGGCGGTGATCATCCAGGACGGTATGCGGCGGATGTACGTTGAAAACGAAGACATCTTCTATTACATCACCGTACTGAACGAAAACTACGCCCACCCACCGATGCCCGAAGGTGTCGAGGAAGGCATTCTCAAGGGCATGTACCGCCTCTCGGCGTCGGAAAAACCTGTCGAAGGCAAGCATGTGCAGCTGATGGGTTGCGGTTCGATCCTTCAGGAAGTCGTTGCGGCGGCCCAATTGCTGGAACAGGATTTTGCTGTCAGCAGCGAAGTCTGGAGCGTGACCAGCCTGACCGAACTGCGCCGTGACGGCCAGGAAGCCGAACGCTGGAACCTGCTGCATCCCGAGCACGCGCCGCGCGTCGGTTATGTGGAAAGTTGCCTGCACGACAAACAGGGCCCGGTGGTGGTCGCGACGGACTACATGAAGATTTTCGCCGACCAGATCCGCCCGTTCGTACCCAAGCGCCGCTTCGTGGCCCTGGGCACGGATGGTTTCGGTCAATCGGACACTCGCGAGTCGCTGCGCAGATTCTTTGAGGTGGACCGTCACTTCATCGCCCTCGCGGCGTTGAAGGCCCTGGCCGACGACGGGCAAATCCCAAGGGAAAAAGTCGCTGAGGCGATCACACTTTATGGGATCGATCCGCAAAAGCAGAACCCTGCGAAAGTTTGACCCCACGATCAACCTGTGGGAGCGAGCTCGCTCCCACAGTGGATGGTGATGCAGGTCATTGCGCCTTCAGTTCGACCACACCCCGGACTCGCTCCAACATATTGATCAAATGCAACCGCATCGAAGCCCGTGCTGCTTGCGCATCGTGCCGCGCCAACGCCGCGTAGATCTGCTCCCGCTCGCGCACCACCAGTGCCCGGCTCTGGCCTGTCACCGACGGCCCGGCCTGTTGCACTACCTCAATCAACGTGTTGCCCACATGGGCCATGGCATCGATGAAAAAGCTGTTGCCGGTGCACTGGGCGACCTGCCGATGAAACTCGAAATCGACCCGGGCGCTTTCCTCATCCGTTGGATCAAGCGCATTCGTCGCATCGAGCGCCTCACGCATCGTTAGCAACTGATCCGGCGTGGCGCGTTGCGCAGCGATACCCGCAGCTTCCACTTCCAGGCTCAGGCGCAGTTCGATCACGGCCAGCGCGTCATAAGCGCCACCCTTGACATGTTTGCCGCCCTGGAAATCTCCCGGGCGCGCGGTGTCCACCACGAACGTGCCGATGCCATGTCGGGTTTCCACCAAGCCTTCAGCCTGGAGCCGGGACATGGCTTCACGGACGACGGTCCGACTGACGCCACGCTCCTTGATGATCACCTGTTCCGTTGGCAACTTGCTGCCCGCAGGCAGGTCGCCCGCGAGTATCTGCTGCGTCAGGTCGACCACCAGTTGCTGAGTCATGCTCAGGCGTCGATCGGTTGTGACACGCTCCATTGCACCTATCCATCAAGCCAGACGATCGCGGCATTATAGCCGCGACCTTGCCTCAAAACTCACTATAATGCCCGCTGATCTCACTAGAGCACGCCGATGACGGACCAAGCGTTATCTCCATTGAACAAGCCGCGCCGCCTGGCCGAAACACTGGTCGACCGTTTTGCCCAGCGCATGCGCGACGGCATCCTGAAATGTGGCGAAAAGCTGCCTACCGAAGTGCACATCATGGAAGCCGAAGGCGTCAGCCGTTCGGTGGTGCGCGAGGCATTGTCGCGTTTGCAGGCGGCGGGGTTGGTAGAGACGCGCCATGGCGTCGGCACGTTTGTTCTGGATATGCCGGCACCGGAAGGGTTTACCCTCGGGCCGGCGACGATTGCCACATTGTCCGACGTGCTCAACTTGCTGGAGTTTCGCCTGAGCCTCGAAGTGCAGGCCGCCGGCATGGCCGCCGAACGCGCCACGCCCGAAGCCCTGGCCGAACTGGCCCAGGCGTTGGATGCGTTGTTGCAAGGGCCGGAAAAATCCGGCACCACCATCAACGCCGACTTTCAGTTCCACTTGAAAATCGCCAAGGCGGCCGGCAATTACTACCTGATCGACATCATGAAGCACCTGGGTACGAAGCTGATCCCGCGCACCCGGATGAACTCCGCCTACTCAGGGCAAAGTGATCGCAGCGCCTACCTGCAGGGGATCAATGCCGAGCACCAGCAAATCTTCGATGCCATCGCCAGTCGCAATGTCGATGCGGCGCGGGCGGCCATGTACCTGCATTTGAGCAACAGCCGCATGCGCCTGTGTGAAACCCAACAACGCCAGGCGTTCTACAACGACTAAATGCTTGTAGGCCCCTGTGGCAAGGAAGCTTGCTCCCGCTTGGGCGCGAAGTGCCCACAAAGAAGGACTGCTGCGCAGCCCAGCGGGAGCAAGCTCCCTCGCCACGCAATTCAACTATTGCTCGAATGAGCAGTGCCGCCTCACTACTTAGAAGAAGCTGTATTTAACGCCGACCCGCAACCGCAGTTGTCGATCACTGTCCACCGAGTTGACTTTGATATCACCCACTTCAAAGAACGGCGCCCAGCGTTTATCCCACTGGTATTTAACCACGGCATTCTGCTCATAGTCGTCAGTACCGCCGTTATAGCGAATGTAGTCGGCATCGAAGTAAGTCAATTGATATTCATAGGCCCACGGTCCTTGAGGACCGTAGTTGACATAAACATCGTAACGGTTGACCTTCTGGTCGTCTTGCCCATTGTGCGGAACGTCACGGTCAATCTTGTCGCGGTCCAGCTTGGCTGAATCATAGCGATAGCGACCGGCGATACTCAGCTCTTTGGTTACTCGGTAACCCAGGCGCAGGCCCAACTTGTAGGTGGTGGACTCCTCATCGCTGTCCAGGGCCAACGAAGGCGTCAGCGTCCAGCGATCATTGATCTTATGCTGGTAGTTGACGGTAAATTCATGGCCGCTGCCGACGGTATTGTCGAAGGCGACGTCTTTCCGGTCACCGGCCGTCTTGTATTTGAGTTCACCTTCCAGGCCCACGCCGTTATCCAGCCTGATGCCGAACTTGGCGCGGTCGGCATGCATTCGAGTCTTTTCAGCATATTGATGCCGGACATTGATATAACCGGTATCCGCCTGAGCGACAACCGAGGTGAACAACGAAGCGATCGACAAAACTACGAGGGTCTTTTTCATATTTTTTATTCTTGTAAGTTGAAATCATTAGTTGGGTTGAACGCCAAATCGCAGGCGAGCGCGTACGCGCATTGAAACGTGCGGTTCAACGTGTTCTGCGGTTTAAAACAGGTACAGCGGGTCAGTTACTTCAAACGGCAATAGGTACGCGTTGAATATCGCGACTGGCTTGCACCAACAGGCGCGTGTATTCATGGTCGGCGCCATTGTTCGCGAGCAAGTGACTGTCGATTGTCTCCACTACCCTGCCCTGCTGCATCACCGCCAGCCGATCGCACAAATGCGCAACGACCGCCAAGTCGTGGGTGACCATCAAATAGGTCAGCCCTTCCTGACGACGCAGATCGGCCAACAGATTGAGGATTTCCGCCTGCACCGAGACATCCAGCGCCGAGGTCGGCTCGTCCAACAGCAATACCCGAGGGCGCAGGATCAGCGCACGGGGAATCGCCACGCGTTGGCGCTGGCCGCCGGATAATTGATGCGGGTAACGAAAGCGAAAGCTGTCGTTCAAACCAACCTTGCGCAGGATCTCGCTGACCTTCGGCCCACGCCCGTCGATACCGTGGATACGCAGTGGCTCCTGCAGCGCGGCGTCGATGGTGTAGCGCGGATGCAGCGAGGCGTACGGGTCCTGGAAAACCATCTGCACGGTACGGTAGTGGTCCAGCGGCAGCTTGCGCGTCACTGCCCTGCCGGCGATTTGCAGTTGACCAGTCCAGTGCTGGTATTGTCCGGCCAGGCAACGCAGCACGGTGGTCTTGCCCGAACCGGACTCCCCCACCAGGCCAAACGCCTCACCTTCGCCAACGCTCAGGCCCACGTCGTGCAGTACCGCGTTCAGTGCCGCGCCGGTGCCGAAACTGAGGTTCAGGCCGGTGATTTCGATCATGCTCATGACAGGCTCCTCAAGGATTCAACCAGTGTGGGTCGCGCTGCAACACCGGCAGCGTGGCGCGCGGATGGTCCAGGCTGGGCAATGCGGCCAACAGGCCTTGGGTGTAGGGATGGGTGGCGTTATCCAGGTCGGCGGCGGCAATCGACTCGACCACACGGCCGGCGTACATCACCAGCACGCGGTCGCAGAAATGCCGTACCAGGTTCAAATCGTGGCTGATGAAAATCAGTCCAAGGTCACGCTCGCTGACCAGCTCTTCCAGCACGTTGAGCACCTTCCGGCGCACCGATACGTCCAAGGCCGAGGTGGGTTCGTCGGCGATGATCACCTGGGGATCGGTGATCACCATCATTGCGATCATGATCCGCTGGCCCATGCCGCCCGAGACCTCATGGGGATACAGGTCATAGACCCGCCGAGGATCGCGAATGTGCACCTTGGCGAGCATGTCCAGCGCCCGCTCGCGGGCTCGGCGATGGGGCACTTTGTGATGGGCAAGATAGGCTTCGGCGATTTGCTCGCCAACGCGCACCACCGGGTTCAGTGAATATTTCGGGTCTTGCATGATCATCGACATGCGCGCGCCGCGAATCGCCTGGATCTGCTTTTCGCTCGCGCTCAGCAAGTCGATATCGGCGAAGCGCAGGGTCTTGGCGGTGACCCGCGCCGTCGGCGGATGCAGACGCAAAAGGCTGCGGCCGACGGTGGATTTGCCCGAGCCGGATTCGCCGACAATGGCGAGTTTTTCCCGGCCCAGGTTGAACGACACATCACGCACCGCCAGCGAGGTTTTGCCCGCATTGCGAAACTCCACGCACAAATCCTGTACCGCAAGTTTTATCTCAGTCATGACTTGTTCCTCAGGATTGGCTGCGGGGATCAAGGACGTCGCGCAAGCCGTCGCCCAACAGGTTGAAGGCCAGGCTGACCAGCATGATCGCCGCACCGGGCGCCGCCACCAGCCACCAGCTTTCGAGCATGTAGCGCCGCCCGGTGGAGATCATCGCCCCCCACTCCGGCAAGGGTGCCTGAGCGCCGAGGCCGAGAAAGCCCAGGGCGGCGGCGGTGAGGATGATGCTCGCCATGTTCATGGTCAGGCGGATGATCACTGACGACAGGCACATCGGAATGATGTGGCGCAGGATGATCCGGGGACTCGACGCGCCCTGGAGCTGGACCGCCACGACAAAGTCAGCGTTGCGCAGCGGCAGGGTTTCAGCGCGTGCCAATCGGGCTATCGGCGGCCACGCCGTCAGCGCGATGGCGATCACCGCGTGCTCCAGGCCCGGGCCGAGGGCAGCGATGAAAGCCAGCGCCAACACCAGGCTGGGGAACGAGATGAAGATGTCAGTGATGCGCATGAACATGCTGTCGACCCAACCGCCGAAGTAACCGGAAACCGTGCCGACCAACAGGCCGATAGGGCCGACGATCACCGTCACCAGCAAGACGATGTACAGCGTGATGCGCGAGCCATACACCAGCCGGGCGAACACATCGCGACCGTACTCGTCAGTGCCGAACCAGTGCTCGCTGCTGGGCGCATGCAACGCGCCAGCAAGGTTCTGCGCCAAGGGATCGTGACCGGCGATCCAGGGCGCGAAGGCCGCGACCAGGATCAGGGTCGAGACGACGACCAGGCCGGCGAACGTCATCGGGTTGCGCAGCAGAAATCGCAGCAGCCGGGTGGCGCTGGCGACCAGCGCAGCCGTACTCGAAGCAGGCAGCGCGGCACTGCCGGCTGCGCTGGAAGCAAGGGGCAGGTTCATTAGCGAGTCCTCGGGTCGAAGATCTTGTAGAGCGCATCGCTGATCAGGTTCAGCGTCACGAAGATGAGGCCGATCAACAGAACGCAAGCCATCACCGCGTTCATGTCACCGAGCAACAGACTGCTCGTCAGGTACTGCCCGAAGCCCGGCCAGGCGAACACGGTTTCGATCAGCACCGCGCCTTCGAGCAACCCGCCGTAGGCCAGCGCAACAATGGTCAACAGCTGCACGCGAATGTTGCCGAAGGCATGGCCCCAGACGATCTTGCGTTGGGACAGACCCTTGACCCGGGCCGTGATGATGTACTCCTGGGACAGCTGTTCGAGCATGAAGCTGCGGGTCATGCGACTGATGTAGGCGACCGAGTTGAAACTGAGGATCACCGCCGGCAGCAGGATGTGCCGCAGTGCGCTGCGAAAGGCCTCCCAATCGCCGGACCAAGCCGTGTCGATCAACAACAATCCGGTGTGACTGGGGATCAGCCCGTCATAGGCCAGGCCGATCCGCCCGACGCCGCCGGCCCAACCCAGCCAGGCGTAAAACACCAAAAAAGCCATCATGCCGATCCAGAAAATCGGCGTGGAATAACCGAACAGCGTGATCAGCCGTGCGATATGGTCACCGGCACGGCCCTGATGGGTCGCCGCGTAGACACCCAGCGGCAGGCCCGCCAGCACGCCGAACAGAATGGCCAGGGTCGCCAGTTCCAATGTCGCCGGGAATACTCGGGCGATGTCAGTGATGACTGGGTTGCCCGTCAGCAACGCCATGCCGAAATCACCGTGAACCAGATCGCCGAGATAGATAGCGAACTGGGTCCACAATGGCTTGTCCAGGCCGAGCTCTTTATATACCTGGGCATACGCCGAAGCGTCGGCGTCCGGGCCGACGATGGCCAGCACCGGGTCCAGGGGCATCACGCGCCCGATAAAGAAAGTCAGCAGCAGCAACCCCAGCAGCGTCACCGCCACCGAGCCGCCGCGCCGGGTCGCCGAAACGGCCCGGGTGGTCCAGATTGAAAAGGATGCAGTCGACATATTCATTCCTGCCTTGGCCTGCGGCCGTCGATTTCAGCGCTGCTTGTAGACGTCCCGAAGGCGCGTGGTAGCGGCGGTGTGTCCGATGTAGTTGCGCACGTCAGCGTGGATCACCACCTCATCGACCATCTGCGAGACCGGCATGATTGCCCCGGCCTGCTGGTCATAGAGGGTCTGGACCTGGGCGTACATTTGCCGCTGGCGCTCGGGGTCGCGCTCGCTCTCGGCCTGTTCGATCAACTGGTTGAGCTGCGGGTTGAAGAACGAGGTGCGCCAGCCCTGGAAGTTGCTCAACTTGGCTTCGGTGCGGTTGTCCGGGTTGTACACCAGAGCGCGCAGGCTCGAATGCGGATGGCGCTCAGCCCCGCCACCACCACGCCCCACGAGGATGTCGAACTGTCGGTCGCGCATCGCCCCGTAAATCTGGTTGCCGGTGCCGGTGATGATCGTCGCCTGGATGCCCGCCTGGGCCAGCGTCGCTTGCAGGGTGGTGGCGATGTTGATGAACGGCGGGTCGGTCAGCGAGCGAATGCTCACCTTGAAGCCTTCGGCATGTCCGGCCTCCGCCAGCAGCCGCTTGGCCTTGGCCACGTCCAGGCGATAACCCGGATCGTCCAGGCGCGCCGGCAAGCCCAACTGCATCGGCCGCTGGTTGATCACGCCGTAATGCGGCATCACCACATCGTTGATGCCCTGGTAGTCGATCAACAGACGGATCGCCTGGCGCACGCGGATGTCCTGGAACAGCGGTTGCTGCATGCTCATCGCCACGTAGTACAGCGTTCCGCGGGCGATGCTCTGAATGCGCACCTCGTCGACCTTGCCCAGCGCCTTGATGTCGGTGGCGGCCATGCCGCGCGCTACGTCCAGGTCACCCCGCTCGACCATCAGGCGCAACGCCTGTGACTCGGTCATGTTGCGCATGATCACCCGGCGCAACTTCGGCGCGCCGCGCCAATAGTCGTCATTGCGACTCATCAGGATCACATCGTTGGCCCGCCATATGTCGAGCTTGAATGCGCCTGACCCGGCCGTATGCGTAGCCAGCCAGGCCGCGCCCTGATCGTCACCGACCTGATGCTGCAAGGCCACCGAGCGGTCGACGATGAAGGCACTGGGCGAAGTTGCCAAGGTATTGAGCACCAGCAGCGGATCGGTGCTGCGCGCCAGCTCCATGACAAAGGTGTGCGGCCCTTCTGCCCGCATCAGTTTGACGACATTTTCGGCTGTGAAACCGTAAGCTTTCCAAGTCGAAGCCAAGGCGCGGTTGAGGATGACAACGCGCTGCAAGGACCAGGCGACATCCTGCGCAGTGAGCGGAGCGCCGGAGTGAAAGCGTACGTCGTCGCGCAATTGAAACGTCAGGCGCATCCGGTCCGGGCTGATTTCCCAGCTTTTGGCCAGGGCCGGAACCAGCGTGTCCGGCTGCGCCGCGTCTTGCTCCAGGAGCATGTCGTAGACGTTGGCGTTGACCTCGGCAACCTCCAGGCCCGTCGCGGCGGCCGGGTCCAGGGACAGCAGGTTGATCATGCTCATGCCCACCACCAATTGGTCGGCGGGCGTTTCGCCTTTGGCCAGGCTGACGGGCACCTGCACTGTGCACAGCGCCACGATGACACACAGCAGCCTGGACAGGCGCTTGGGCCAGAATTTCATGGTTCAGTCCTTTTTTATATTTATATAGACTTGCCGTCCGGGCCATTCAGCCTCGGACGCAGTGCGCCATCAATGTCGGGATAATGTGTTGGCTTCGATATAGGCGAAGTTGATGTCCTCGCCCAACCCCGGCCGATCAGACAGGTGCACATAACCGTCGGCGTCCATCGGATCGACGATGCTGTTGAGATGCGCCGGCACTTGCTCGTAATCGAGGAACGGGTGCAGCAGGCCACGCTCGTACCAACGACAATTGCTGATCGCCCCCACCACGGCGAGGTTCGCCGCGCCGTTGCCGTGGACTTCGCAATCCATGCCGAACGACTCGGCCAGGTGCGCCACTTTCAGGCAGGGCCCGATGCCGCCGACGCCGGCCACGCCGGCGCGCAGGATGTCACAGGATTTGTGCGTGACCCAACTGGCGCGGCTGTGGAATTTGCCGGCGATGCTTTCGGGGCCCAGCACCGGAATATCCAGGTTGGCCGCCAGCCAGGCGTAGGACTCGGCGGAGTCTTCCATCATCGGCTCTTCGAACCAGGCGAAATTCAACTTTTCCAGGGCCTTGCCGATGGTCAGCGCGTCCATGCGGCTGTACCAGTGGTAGCCGTCGAGCATCAGCGCGATGTCCGGGCCAACCGCTTCGCGCACGGCGGCGCAGGCCTGGATATCCATTTGCGGATTTGGCGCGAAGGAAATCGGCGGCATCCAGGTGTGCAGCTTGATTGCCTTGTAGCCGCGCTCGACGAGCTTTTCGGCAAACTGGCCGTACTCATCCGGCGTCGATAGACCGCCCGGCAGATCATCGCCGCACATCGTCGAGCCGTAGGCCAGGACTTTGTCGCGGTAACCGCCGATGAGCTTGTGCACCGGCAGCTTCAGCTTGCGCCCGGCCAGATCCCACAAGGCTTGTTCCACCAGGGCCAGCGCCCGGTCGGTGAACTGCCCTGCGCTACCGCGCTGCCAATGCGCCAGGTCCTGCCAGATGCGCTCACGGTCCATCGGGTCGCGACCGATCAGCACCTTGCGCACGTAGGATTCGATGATGTGCGGTCGAATCAATTCAGGCGTACCGAACGCATAACCCTCCGATCCATCGTCGCAGCTGATCCGCAGCAGGGCCATCTTGATCATGACTTCGTCGCCGGGATGAGCGTGGCCGGCGCTGTCCTGGGCGCGACGCGACGGAGTGGAAAATATTTCGACGTGAACGCCTGTGATTCTCATAGGGAGGGCACCGTGTTGTTATTTATATTTGTATGTCGTCATACAACATGTCCGATTATTTGAGCACCTTAGCCGACCTGTCAACCCATCAAATCAACGAAAAAAGAGATTTATCTTGTCAGGACAGCTTTTTACAACCATGACATCTTAAGAAGTCGTCATACCACAAACCACTTCCTCGCCACGAATCAGCCCGTGCCCGTTGCGGGAATCATTGGCTACAGTGACTGGACTCATTGGCGCCAGAACTCATGCGGAGGCCGACATGAAGAACTTCAGCATCGAGCGCATCGACCACATCGTCTTGCGCGTGAAAGACATCGAACGCAGCCTCGCCTTCTACACATCGGTATTGGGTTGCGAGCTCAGGAAACGTCGGGACGAGCTGGGACTGATCCACCTCGGCGCCGGTGCATCGATGATCGATCTGGTGGACGTCGACGGGCCACTTGGCCGTCAGGGTGGCGAAGCAGCCGGCGAACACGGCCATAACGTCGACCATTTCTGCCTGCGCATCGAACCGTTCGACGAACCAGCGCTGCTCGCTCATCTACACGCAGCCGGCCTGGAGGTCGAGAAAGCTCAAATGCGCTTCGGGGCGGAGGGTAAGGGCTTATCGATCTACTGCTGCGATCCGGATGGCAACCAGATCGAGTTGAAGGGGCCGTCGCTGGAGCCCTGAGCTCCAGCCGGCCTGCTGGGATCAGGCCAAGAGGTGCCTGGAGATGACCTTGGAGATTTCAACGATACCGGTCTTGCCGGTGAATTCGAACTTCACTTTGCCCAGGGACGAAAAGTAAATCTCCAGTTCAGAATCCAGGTCGAAGGTGCCGCAGGTTTCCACCGAGTACGCGACGATGTTTTTATAGGGCAGCGAAGTGAAGTCCTTTTTGCTGCCGGTGATGCCCTGCACGTTCACGGCAATGATGCGTTTGTTGGTAAAGACCACCCCATCGCGCATGGACTTGTAGGCGTCGATGACTTGTTCGCCGTCCAGCAAGAGGGCTGTGACGCGTTCGGCGTACTCATCGTTTTGCTTGAGCTTGAAGAAACCTTTGTTGTTGAAATCGATCATGGAGCGAAGTCCTTGCTGGTATTTGAGAACATCCTGCTTGCTTGATTCTGAAGGCCAGTCCCGGCAGGTGCCAAGCGATTTTACCCACCACGCCAAAACAGCCCGGCGGCCCGCATTTTATCTCCTAGACTTGCCATTGTTTGCTGTTCGCAGGGGCATCGAAGGTGTCCGTACGATAAACATAATTCCAAGAGATCCGCCATGCTCAAATCCTTGTGGAAAGCGCTCGCCTGTACATTGGTCATTACCGCATCGGGCGCCGCCATGGCAGCCGATCCCATCGTCATCAAGTTCTCCCACGTAGTCGCCGAGCAGACGCCGAAGGGCCAAGGCGCGCTGATGTTCAAGAAACTGGCGGAAGAACGCTTGGCGGGCAAGGTGAAGGTCGAGGTTTACCCCAACTCCACGCTGTTGGGCGATGACAAGGAGATGGAAGGCTTGCTGCTGGGAGACGTGCAGATCATTGCCAGGTCACTGGCGAAGTTCGAGCAGTACACCCGCAAAGTCCAACTGTTCGACCTGCCGTTTCTGTTCGATGACATCGCGGCGGTAGATCGCTTCCAACAAAGCCCCCAGGGCCAGCAATTGCTCAAGTCCATGGAGAGCAAGAACATCACTGGCCTGGCCTATTGGCACAACGGCATGAAACAGCTCTCGGCGAACAAACCGCTGCGCATGCCCAGCGATGCGCAGGGCCTGGTGTTTCGTGTGCAGACCTCCGCCGTGCTGGAGGAGCAGTTCAAGGCGGTAGGCGCCAAAGGGCAACCGATGATTTTCTCGGTGGTGTATCAGGCCCTGCGCGCGGGTGTGGTCAATGGCGCGGAGAACCCCTATTCGAACTTTTACAACCAGAAACTGAACGAGGTGCAGAAGTACGTCACCGAGACGGACCACGGCATTCTCGACTACATGCTCATTACCACGTCCGATTTCTGGAACGGCCTGCCGGCGGACATTCGCCTCGAACTGGACAAGATCGTGGTCGAGGCAACCGCCCATGCCAACAAAGAGGCGCAGCGACTGAACCAGCACGACAAGGAACGGGTTTTGGCCGCCAAGACCACCGAAATCACTACCCTCACGGCGGACGAGCGCAACGCATGGCGCGACAAGATGAAGCCCGTTTGGGCGAAGTTTGAAGCAGATATCGGCCCGGACCTGATCAAGGCTGCCGAAGCGTCCAACAAGACGCAGTAAAGCCGTGCACTTGATGTCACAATGCCCCGGCAAGCTAATTTCTGCCTAGACTTGCAACTGTCCCACCGTGCGTTGTGTTTTGAATGAGCCCGCACGGGCGAAACTAAAAATAAAAGGAAACCCCAATGTTTAAACCTATGTGGAAAGCACTCGTCTGCACGCTGGCTCTCAGCGCGCTGAGCACCGCCATGGCGGCTGATCCGGTGGTCATCAAGTTCTCGCACGTGGTGGCTGAACAAACGCCAAAGGGCCAGGGCGCGCTGCTGTTCAAGAAGTTGGTGGAAGAACGCCTGCCAGGCAAAGTCAAAGTCGAGGTGTACCCTAACTCCTCGCTGTTCGGCGACGGCAAGGAAATGGAAGCCCTGCTGTTGGGCGACGTGCAGATGATCGCCCCGTCCCTGGCCAAGTTCGAGCAGTACACCAAGACAGTGCAGTTGTTTGACCTGCCCTTTCTGTTCGATGACATCTCCGCCGTGGACCGCTTCCAGCTGAGCCCAGAGGGCCAGAAACTGCTCAAGTCCATGGAAAGCAAGAACATCACCGGCCTGGCCTATTGGCACAACGGCATGAAGCAATTGTCCGCCAACAAGCCACTGCGCGAACCCAAGGACGCCCGTGGCCTGAAGTTCCGCGTTCAGGCGTCGGCTGTACTGGAAGAACAGTTCAAGGCGGTGAACGCCAACCCGCGCAAGATGAGCTTCGCCGAGGTGTACCAAGGCCTGCAGACTGGCGTGGTCAACGGTGCGGAAAACCCGTACTCGAACATCTACAGCCAGAAAATGCATGAAGTTCAGAAGTACATCACCGAGTCCAACCACGGCTTGCTCGACTACATGCTGATCACCAACACCAAGTTCTGGAACGGCCTGGACCCAGACGTTCGTACCGAACTGGACAAGATCGTGGTGGAAGTTACCAAGCACGTGAACAAAGAAGCCGAGCAACTGAACCAGAAAGACAAGCAGAACATTATCAACGCCAAGACCACCGAGATCATTACGCTCACCCCTGAACAGCGCAACGAATGGCGCGAGAAGATGAAACCGGTGTGGAAGAAGTTCGAAGGTGACATCGGTGCCGACCTGATCAAGGCCGCCGAAGCCTCCAACAAGGCTCAGTAATGGGTTGGCCGGCGCTGCCGTCATGGCAGCGCCGACCTGTCGTCCTCCCTGCAGGAGATGCCATCCATGAACGCCCTTCGGCGCACTTGGGAACATTTCGAGGAAGCTTTCATTGCCTTCCTTTTGGCCGCCATGACGTTGGTCACCTTCGTCTACGTGGTCCTCAACAACCTTTATGCGGTGTTCTACAGCCTTGGCGACAACTGGCCGGCCGCCAGCGAGCCCATGTTCGCCATCGGTGACGGCATCATGGGCATGGCCCAGGCCATGACCTGGAGCAGCTCCTTGACCAAGGCGCTGTTCGGCTGGTTGATTTTCTTCGGCTTGTCCTACGGCGTGCGCACCGCCGGGCACATCGGTGTCGATGCGCTGGTGAAACTGGCGAGCAAACCGGTGCAACGCTACATCGGCGTGATCGCCTGCCTGTGCTGCCTGGGTTATGCCGGGTTGCTCGCGGTGGCGAGTTTCGAGTGGATCAATACCTTGATGATTGCCGAGATCGGCGCCGAAGACCTCGGCCACTTCGGCATCATGCAATGGCATATCGGGCTGATCGTGCCCGTAGGATTCGCGTTGGTATTCATCCGCTTTGCGGAAATTCTCGTACGCATCCTGATGAATCGTCAGACAGGCCTGGGCCTGGCCGATGAAGCGGCGGAAGCGATCAAACTGACCGATATCGAGGAAGACAAGCCATGACCATTGCCTTCCTGTTCCTCGCGCTGTTCGTGCTGATGTTTATCGGCGTGCCGATCGCGATTTCCCTGGGCCTGGCCGGATCGCTGACGATCATTTTCTTCAGCCCCGACTCGGTACGTTCCCTGGCGATCAAGCTGTTCGAAACCAGCGAACACTACACCCTGCTGGCGATTCCGTTCTTCCTGCTGGCCGGTGCGTTCATGACCACGGGCGGCGTGGCGCGACGGCTGATCGACTTTGCCAACGCCTGCGTCGGCCACATCCGTGGCGGCCTGGCGATTGCGGCGGTGCTGGCGTGCATGCTGTTTGCCGCCTTGTCCGGCTCCAGCCCCGCGACGGTGGCGGCGGTGGGTTCCATTGCCATCGCCGGCATGGTGCGTTCGGGTTATCCGCAGGCATTTGGCGCGGGTATTGTCTGTAACGCGGGCACCCTGGGCATCTTGATCCCGCCGTCGATCGTCATGGTGGTGTACGCCGCCGCGACCGAAACCTCGGTGGGCAAGTTGTTCATGGCCGGTGTGATACCGGGCCTGCTGCTTGGGACCGCCTTGATGGTGGTGATCTACATTGTCGCGGTGAAGAAAAACCTGCCGGCCATGCCCAGGGCAACCTTGCGTGAATGGCTGACGGCAGCGCGCAAGGCAGGCTGGGGCCTGCTGCTCATGGTGATCATCCTCGGCGGGATATATTCGGGGATGTTCACACCCACCGAAGCAGCAGCCGTGGCGGCGGTCTACTCAGCGTTTATCGCACTGTTCGTCTACAAGGACCTGACGTTCCGCGAAACGCCCAAGGTGCTGTTGGAGTCGGCCAAGTTGAGCATCATGCTGATGTTCATCATCGCCAACGCCATGCTCTTCGCCCACGTGCTGACCACCGAGCAACTGCCGCAGCAGATCACTGCGTGGGTGATCGAAGCCGGGCTGACGCCGGTGACCTTCCTGCTGGTGGTGAACATCGTGCTGCTGATTGCCGGTGCGTTCATGGAGCCGTCGGCGATCATCCTGATCCTGGCGCCGATCCTGTTCCCCATCGCCATGAAACTGGGCATCGACCCGATCCACCTGGGCATCATCATGGTGGTGAACCTGGAGATCGGCCTGATCACACCGCCGGTGGGGCTGAACCTGTTCGTCACCTCGGCGGTAACCGGCATGTCGTTGACAGCGACCATCCGCGCGGCCATGCCGTGGCTGATGATCCTGCTGGCGTTCCTGGTGCTGATTACTTATGTGCCATGGATCTCGTTGGCATTGCCGAACTGGCTGGGCATGAGCTAAGTCTTGTGGCGAGGGAGCTTGCTCCCTCGCCACACCAGTGCAGCCTCCACAGCCCTCGGGCACATTGCGTTATGATCCTCGCTTTCCTTTGAAAGCAGAGCTTTTCCACGCATGTTGCCGTCCTCTTCCGACACCTCTTGCACCCTGCCCTCCGTCCTTGTAGGCCCGCTGCTGCGGCGGCTGGAGCCCCGGCGGCTGGTGATGTGGCTGGTGGGCTCGCGGCCGTTGGCGTTGACCTTGCGGCTGGACGGCGCAGCCGATCTGCAACTCGACGCCCTGCATTGCACGGTGGTGCCGGTGGGCCGCCACGCGTTTGTGCATTTGATCGATGTGCAACTCGATACCGCCCTGCCGCTGGACGCGGCGATTGACTATGACCTGCTGGTGGACGGTGCCGGCATCGCCGAATGGGCGCCGCATCTGGTGTATGGCGATGCACGGTGTCCAAGTTTCATGGTGCATTCGCGCATCGACCAACTGGTCCACGGCTCCTGCCGCAAACCCCATTTCCCCGCCAACGACGGATTGCTCTGCGTCGACCGGTTGTTGGCGCAATCCCCCGAACAACGGCCGGCGCTGCTGATGATGAGCGGCGACCAGGTGTATGCCGATGATGTGGCGGGCCCGATGCTGCGGGCGATCCATGCCTTGATCGAGCGCCTTGGGCTGTTTGAAGAGTGCCTTGAAGGCGCGGTGGTGCAAGACAGCGCCAAGCTTTACCAACACCCGGCCAGTTACTACCACCGCGCCGATCTGCTGCCGGCACTGGAAAGCAACGAAACCCTGCGGGAACGATTTTTCGGCGGGGCGCGCAAGCCGATCTTTACCAGCAGCAGCGCCGATAATCACTTGGTGACCTTCGCTGAAGTCATGGCGATGTATTTGCTGGTGTGGTCACCCGTGCCGTGGACGCTGATCGATCCGCAACCGCCGGAACTGACCGTCGATCGGCGCCAGCGCTACGAGCTGGAACACCAACGGATCGAGGCCTTCAAGACCGGGCTGGACGGCGTGGCGCGGGTATTTGCTCACCTGTCCTGCCTGATGATCTTCGATGATCACGACATCACGGACGACTGGAACCTGTCCGCCCAATGGGAAGAAACCGCCTACGGTCATCCCTTCTCCAAGCGCATCATCGGCAATGCATTGATCGCCTACATGCTCTGCCAGGGCTGGGGCAACAACCCGGATGCCTTTGGTGAGGTCATCCAGCAAACCGTGGCCTTGAGCGGAACCGCCCAGGACCGCTACATCGACAGCGCCCCCCAGGATGCGTTGATCGATAGATTGCTCAGTTTCCAACAATGGCATTACGTGTTGCCGACGACCCCGGCGCTGGTGGTCCTCGACACCCGTACTCGCCGTTGGCGCAGCGAGAACAGTCTCAAGCAGCCGTCGGGCCTGCTGGATTGGGAGGCCCTGAGCGAACTGCAACAAGAATTGCTCGACCACCCTTCGGCGATCATCGTCTCGCCGGCGCCGATTTTTGGCGTCAAGCTGATCGAGACCGTACAACGGGTGTTCAGCTGGTGCGGCTACCCGCTGCTGGTGGACGCGGAGAACTGGATGGCCCACCGTGGCGCGGCCCAGGTGATCCTGAATATCTTCCGACACTCGCGCACACCGGGCAGCTACGTGGTGCTGTCCGGCGACGTGCATTATTCGTTCGTCTACGAGGTATTGATCCCACATCGCAAGGGTGGCCCGCGCGTCTGGCAGATCACCAGCAGCGGCATCAAGAATGAATTTCCGCCGGCGTTGCTGGAGTGGTTCGACCGCCTGAACCGCTGGCTCTATTCACCCCGTTCGCCGTTGAACTGGTTCACCAAGCGCCGCAGCATGCGCATCGTTCCCCATGTCCCGGAACACGCCGAGGCCGGGGAACGGTTATGGAACTCGGCCGGGATCGGCCAGGTATTTTTCAACGAACAGGGGCAACCGGCGCGAATCTATCAACACAATGCCGATGGCAAGCCGCCAACGCGCATGCTGTCGCCAAAAAACCCAATGAGCTGATCACTTGCTGTCAGAGGTCATCAACGCCTATGCAACTGAACGACCGCTTTCGCGAGCAAGCTCGCTCCCACAGGGGGGTTGGGCCAGGTCAGAATGCCAATTGCAGGCTCTGCTGGCCTTCAAGGCTGAGCAAATACTGTTTGGCGGCGAGGCCGCCGGCGAAACCGGTGAGGCTGCCTGATGTACCGATGACCCGATGACACGGGGCGATGATCGAGATCGGATTGCGGCCGTTGGCCGCCCCTACCGCCCGGGTCGCGGTCGGTTGGCCGATCTGGATGGCGATGTCGCGATAACTGCGGGTTTCGCCGAACGGGATGGTCAGCAACGCCTGCCAGACCCGCACCTGGAAGTAAGTGCCGGCGAAGTCCAGTGCCAGCTCGAACTGGCGGCGCTGACCGGCGAAATATTCAAGCAACTGGCGCTCGGCCTCCTTGAGGGTCGGGTGATCGCTGTCGAGCTCCAGCGGTCCGAGGCGCACCCGGTTGAGCCGTTCGTTTTCCCACAGGATGGCTGCCAGCTTGGCGTCGCGAGCAACGAGGATCAGCTCGCCGACCGGGGATGGGATGGTTTTGTACAACGGCAACATTCGAGTGATTCCTTGGCTCAAACCCAATAGGTGCTTGTGGCGAGGGAGCTTGCTCCCGCTGGCATGAAGCAGCCCCATGCAAAGCCTGATACACCGCGGCGCTTGATGTTGGGGTCCGCTTCGCAACCCAGCGGGAGCAAGCTCCCTCGCCACAGGTTTCTCACAGCATCGTCATCCCAACAATCCCAACGCCTTGGCCCGAGCCACGGCCTGGGTGCGGCGCTCGACGCCGAGCTTGCTGTTGATATGGCTGGCGTGGGTCTTCACCGTGTGCAGCGAGATGAACAGTTGCTCGCTGATCTCCTGATTGGAACATCCCTGGGCAATCAGTTGCAGCACCGCTCGCTCCCGGCTGCTGAGGGTCTCCACCGATGGCGCGGCCTCGACAGGCAGTACCGTCGACGGTAAACGATCGAGCAACTGTTGACGCAACTCGCTGTGCGGAGCTTGCAGCAGTTGCTCACGCAACCATTCGGGACGCTCCTTGAACAACCATTCAAATGGCTGCAGCGCCCCCCCGATGGCGGCTTCGAAAGCCTCGGCCAATGTGCCGCGCGCATCGGGTTCGCGGCCCACGCTCAGCAGCAAGGCGACTTTCTGGTTGAGCACCATCACGGCGAGCATCTGCCGTCCGGTTTGCTGGGCGTGCTGGAGCAACGCATCGAGCCGCCCTTCAGCCTGCATCGGCTGGCCGCGGATGGACTCCAGCAGGGCTTGTTGCAGCTCGACATGCAGCGGCAGTTGCGGATGGAATTCCGGTGGCGCGGCGGCCCGTTCGCCGGTATAGGTCTGCCCCAGCCGCGCCAGCCAGGCTTCGGCCAGTTCAGTGCGACCCTGGGCCAACCAGAGCTCGCATTTCACAAGGGTGATCATCGCCAGGTAGTACACCGGCGGAACATCCCAGATATGCATCAGGCGCTCGGCTTCGGCCAGTTCGGCAAAGGCTCGGGCAAATTCGCCCGCGTGGCCTTCGACGCGGGCGATCACGCAATGGCCGATCAACACGCTGATATCCCGGCAGGCACGGGCTTCAGTGAGGCCTGCCTGCAACCGCGCCAACCCGGCCGTGGATTGCATGCGCAGCGTCAACAGGAAACCTTCGTACAGGACCAGTCGCGCGCGCACCGCATACAACCGTTGAGGCGAGAGCGCGTGCAAGCGCTGCAAGCCCTGTTTCACCTCATCGAGCGCCCTCAGGATTTCCCCTCGGGCCTGCAACACCCGGGCGCGATCGTAATGGGCCAAAGCCTCGAAGAGTGGGTTGCCGACCCGCTGCGCCAGTTCCAGGGAATCGCGGTTCAGCGCCCGGGCGCGCCACAGGTCGCCGTCGGCAATCGCCAGGTTCGACAAGGTGGACAAGCACATCAGGCGTTGTCCGTAACGTTTTTGCGGCAGGCTTTCCAGGGCTTCGGTGCAATAGCGAAGGGTGGCCTGGCGATCGCCACGGCCACGGGCGACGATGCCGCTCAGGGCCAGCCACTGGGCGAGCATGGATTTATGCGCGGTGGCCGACGGGGCCGGCAGGAAGCGGCTCAAATGAGCGGCCAGCTCCTGCGCGGCATCGAGTTGGCAGGCCAGGCCCAAGGCCCAGCTGTAGAGCACGATCAAGCGCGGCGTGCTGATGAGCAGGCTGTCGGGCAGGTCCATTTTCCAGCGCAGCAACATACCGACATTCTGTTCGGCCAGCAGTTGTTCCTCCGAAAGGTTTTGCACCAGGTTTGCCGCCACGTCCAGATGCCCGGCGCGCAGCGCCTGCTCCACGGCTTCATCGATCAGGCCTTGGGCGTTGAACCAGCGACAGGCGCGCAGGTGCAACGTTGCGCCCGGCACCATGGCTTGCGCGCTGGGCCGACTGCGCAACAGATCGGAAAACAGGTGATGGAAGCGATACCAGCGCCCGTGCTCGTCCAGCGGCACGAGGAAAACCTGATGGGCCGCCAGGTATTGGAGAATTTCCTGGCTGTCGTGGGCGTCGCGCACCGCATCGCACAGCTCGCTGCAAAAGCGTTCCTGCGGGGCGATGTCGTAGAGAAACGCTTGCACCTCGGCGGGCAGGCAATCGATGACTTCTTCCAGCAGATAGTCACGGATCAGCCCTTCCCCCCCGTGCAGGGCTTGGGGCAATCGCCCCTCGCTGCCGGCCTCGGAAGCAGCCAGCAGCCAGAAACGCAGCCCGGCGACCCAGCCTTCGCTGCGCTGGATCAGGTTTTCCAAGGCTTCCCCACGCAGTGAACTGCTGTGGTGCTGAAGCAGCGTCAGCGCTTCGTCGTGGGTCAGGCGCAGGTCCTGCTCGTTGAGCTCGAGCAACTGGCGCGACAGGCGCAAACGCGCCAGATGCCAGTCCGGCCGCTGGCGACTGGTCACCAGCACCAGCAACCCATCGGGCAAGTGGTTGAGGAAAAACTGCAAGCAGCGATCCAGCACCGGACTCTGGGCGAGATGGTAGTCATCGAGCACCAGCAGCAAGGGCGCCCGTGGCGATAGATGCCCGGACAGCTCGTCCAGCAGGCCGTCCAGCCATTCCTCGAAAGCAAAGGGCTGGTGGCGCTGGCGCATCTTCAACAGGCCCAACGCCTGGCCGCCCAACTGGGGGAAAAACGCCTGGAGCCCTTCAAGCAACCGCTCCAGGAAACGCCCCGGATCGTTGTCCCTGGCACTGAGCCCCAACCAGAGGCTGTGCCAATGCGTCGGCAAACCCTGGCAAAACTCCACCGCCAACGAGCTCTTGCCGAACCCCGCCGGGGCGCTCACCAACAGCAACCGGCCACCGAGCCCAGCGCTCAGGCGCTCGCACAACCGCGGCCGCACGACGTGCCCATCGGGCAAAGGGGGGCGATAAAAGCGCCCTTCCTGTACCGCGAAGGCTGCGCGGGAAGAATCCGGGAGTGAAGACAGATCAGTCATGGCCGGCTCTTGTTGGGATGCGGGTGGCGGCGTTGCAGATGTCCGCAGACTAGCCGTAAACGAGGACGTATTGAAGGGAGTGCTACAAATGGCTACAAAAAGACTACAGATTGTTTATGGCGGTTGTGGCGAGGCAGCTTGCTCCCGCTGGGTTGCGAAGCGCCCCCCAAAACGGACCGCCCTGGCTTATCGGATACCGTGGGAAGGTTTGATCTGGGACTGCTTCGCAGTCCAGCGGGAGCAAGCTCCCTCGCCACAAAAGATATGCGTTGGCAAAAAAAAACGCCCCGAACCAGTCGGGGCGTTTTTTCGAGGATGCGGCCTCGGGCAAAGCGGTTAGCGAACGCCTTCCTGGCGCAGCGCCGCTGGGGTGAAGTCGCTGGTGGACGCGGTGAAGCCGAAGTCGTAGGCCGATTTCTCTTCGTTCTTCATGCCCAGGGCCAGGTAACGACCGGACTGCAGGTCGTAGAGGGTTTCCAGGGCGTACCACGGCACTTGCTTGTCGTAGTAGTTCTCGGCATGGGCCTCGGCCACGCGCCACAGTTGGCCACGACCGTCGTAGTGGTCGATGACCGCCGCTTGCCAGGTGTCTTCGTCGATATAGAAGTCACGCTTGGCGTAGATATGGCGCTGGCCTTCCTTCAGGGTCGCGGTCACGTGCCAGACACGACGCAGTTCATAGCGCGCCAAGTCCTGGTTGATGTGGCCGGCCTTGAGGATGTCGGCGTACTTGAGTTGCGGCGAATCGATCTTGTGGCTGTTGGAGGCGATGTACAGCTCTTTCTTGCCTTCAAGCTTCCAGTCGTAACGATCCGGCGCGCCGTTGTACATGTCCAGGTTGTCGGAGGTGCGCAGGCCGTCGGCGGCGGTACCCGGGCCGTCATAGGCGACTTGCGGGGCCTGGCGCACACGGCGTTGGCCGGCGTTGTAGATCCAGGCCTTGCGTGGTTCCTTCACCTGGTCGAGGGTTTCGTGAACCAGCAGCACGGTACCCGCCAGGCGTGCCGGCGCGGTCACTTGCTGCTTGAAGTAGAACAGCACGTTGCCCGGGTTGGCCGGATCGAAGCCCTTGATCTTGTCGCGGAAGACGAACTGATCCTGGAAGTACACCAGGTTGTACGAACCGTTTGGCTGCGGCGTGGCCTGGGTCACCAGGCGGGTCACGCTGCCGCCGCGATAACGGGTGATGTGGTTCCAGATCACTTCGAGTCCGCTCTGGGGAATCGGGAACGGCACGGCCGTCTCGAAATTCTCCAGGCCGTTGCCGCCGCCCACCAGTTTGGTGTTCACGGCGTTTTTCTTGATGGAGGCCAACACGTCATCGGGCACGGTTGCGCCGCGATGGGTCGTGTAGACCGGCATCTTGAAGGTTTCCGGGTAGCGCTTGAACATCGCGTACTGGCCGGGGGCGAGTTTGTCCTTGTACTGGTCGACGTTTTGCGCGGTGATCGTGAACAACGGTTTTTCACTGGCGTACGGATCGGCGAGGAAACCCTTGCCGTCCACGCTACCGGCGTTCTTGGCCATGGGTTTCCAGGCCGAAATCGAACCATCGGCGTTACCCGCCATCTCGGCGCCCATCGGCGTCAGGCTCTTGCCCAGCTTATCGGCCTCGGCCGCAGGCACGGCGGCCATGACGCTGGCCGCCAGCAGGGACAACCCCAGCGCTCCGACTTGCAACAGATTCTTTGTTATTTTCATAGTGTGTCGTCCTGAAATACGGTGCTTAGAAGTTCACGCCGACGCTGAGCGCCACGAAATCCCGGTCGTCCACGGTACTGAAATCCCCGCCAAAGAAGTTGGTGTAGGCCAGGCTCGCGTTGTAGGTGTTCTGGTACTCGGCATCCAGCCCGAGGCTGACGGCCTTGCGACCTTCCTCGAAGTTGGCGCCAGGGCCTGGCGAGTAGCCTTTAACGTCATGGGACCAGGCCACGTTGGGCTTGAGGTTCACACCGGCGAAAACGTCCGGGTAGTCCCAGATGGCACGAGCGCGGTAGCCCCAGGAAGTGGCGGTGGTGAAGCCGTCGTTGTTGCAGTTGGTATTCAAACCGGTGCTGCCAGGCAAGCCCGCGCCATTTCCGGTAGAGGTATTGAGCAGGTCGCATGCGCCGCCAGGAAGCTGTCCTGGGCCGAACACTGGATCACGGCCGTAACGAAGGTCGGACTTGCTTTCCAGGCCGCCTACGTGGGTCACGCCAACTTCACCCACCAGGGTGAGACGGCTGGCGCCCATGACTTGGTCAAGGAAGTGAGTGAACGTGGTCTGGAATTGAGTGATTTCCTTACGGCGATAACCGTGCAGATCCTGGCCCGGTACCCCGGTGAGCAGCGAAGCGTTGCCCAGCACGGGACCGCCCAGCGGACGAACCCCGGCAAACAGGATATCTGTGGTGCTCAGTTGAACTGGTGCATTCGGCCGATAACTCAGTTCACCGCTCCATGCCGTGCCGGTGGGCAGAGTAGTGGAGAAGCTCAAGCCGTAAAGGCGTATGTCTTCCGGGTACTCGACAAAGTATTGAGAGTTGCCGGCAATGACCAGCGGAGCCAGAGGGCCGAGAAATGGCGCACCGTTGTAGACGGACTGTGGCGCACCGGTCGCACTAAAGATAGGTGCGCGGCTGTGGTAGTTCATGAAGTAGGCACCGAACTCAGTGTCCAGCGGCTCGAACATGTACTTCAGGGAAGCGCCCCATTGGCCAGTGTCCCTGGCATCACGGTCGGGTCCACGGCGCACCAACACACCTTCTTCGTTGATGTCTACGCCGTTTGCGGACAGCAACGGCAAGAACGCACCAGGAATGGTGGATCGTTTGTTCAACACCCGCAGATTGTCCGAGCACCCATCGGCAATCACATCCGGCTGGGAGAAGAACGTCCCGCAGTTATCTACGACGGTCTGATCCCACTCAATTTGGTAGAAGGCTTCAGCCGACAGGTTATCGGTCAAGCTCTGGGACACATAGAACATGTTGACCGGGATCAGGCCTTCCTTGACCTCGGCGCCTGGACGACGGAACGCGGACACGTCGACCGGGTTGATGGCGTTGATACCGCCCTGGATGAAGGTGCTCTCACCCCAGCTGACGACCTGCTTGCCCAGGCGGACCGACCCCGGTTGATCGGCAATCGCGTAGTTGTGGTAGACGAATGCATCAAGGATCTGACCGCCGGAAGACTTGGCGCCTTCCTTGCGGTTGCTGTCGCTGATGTCTTTGAAAAGACGATTTTCGTCCTTGAGTTCAAAGTCGTACCAGTATTTGCCACGCACAAACACACCGGTGTCGCCGTATTTCAGTTCAAGATCGTGGATGCCCTTGAAGATCTTCGAGAAGGTTTCCCCACGCTTGAAGTTCAGGTGGCCGTCATCGGAAGTCTGGGACAGGCCCTTGCCGCCGTTGTTCACACCAATCAGGTCGCGGTTGGCCTTGGCCGTGGACCAGCTCGCGCCGACCGACAGGGACGAATCGAACTGGCCTTCGATTTCACCAATGTTGAAGCTGACGCCGAATGCCGGGCCGGCGAGCGAGGAGGCAAGACTGACGGCCAGAGGCAGTTTTGCCCGGCGCCAGAAAGTGTTTGCTGAGGTCATCGACGCAACTCCATGTGTTTTATTGTTATGGCAGTAGACGTTTCCGGAAACCCTTCGCCGTGCTGGCACGCGCGTCCCATTCCGAAAAGCCTTGAGCGGACTATAGCCAGCAGGTAGTACGGCTTGATCCCTCTAAAGTGTGATTTGCAGCCCCCGACCACTCTGGAACAGTCCTTCGCCAGGCCGACGTTTGTCGGCACGGCAAGGATGGCTGAAATTTCCTATTTAACAAGACAAGCGCTTGCTTGGTGGGGCTGCCGTGCCCTTTTCGGGCACGGCGAGGACGCTCAAAGCGTCGAAAGGAAGGTGCTGTTGTTGCTCTGCCATTCGGTGATGTCGACGCGGATACGTTTCTTGTCGAGCTTGCCGACGCTGGTCTTGGGAATTTCCGTAACAAGGGCAATCTGGCTTGGGATCGCCCATTTGCTCAGGTGCCCCAGCTCGACAAACGGCTTGAGGTGCTCCTTGAGCTCGCGAGCCCCGATCTGGTGCCCCTCACGAACGACCAGCAAGGCAAACGGCCGCTCGCCCCATTGCGGGTCGGGAATGCCGACCACTGCTACTTCGCGTACCGCCACATGCCGACTGATAAGGTCTTCCAGGTCCAGGGACGAGATCCATTCGCCGCCGGTCTTGATCACATCCTTGATGCGGTCGCGAATGTCGATGAAGCCCATGCCGTCGAGCGTGGCGACGTCGCCAGTGTGCAACCAGCCGCCACTCCAGAGTTCGGCGCCCTTTTGCGGTTCGTTGAAATAACCTTCGGTGAGCCATGGCGCGCGCAATACCAATTCGCCCTGGGTTTCGCCATCGGCGGGAAGGAAGCGGCCCTCGCCGTCGACGATCGCTGCCTCCACCAGTGGCCCTGGCACGCCGGCCTTGATCCGATAAGTGATGCGCTCGTCTTCGCCGCCGGCCATCAACTCATCGTTGAGGTGGGCGCAGGACACCAACGGGCCGGTTTCGGACATGCCGTAGGCGGCGGTGAGCTGGATGCCCTTGGCCTTAGCAGCCTCGTACAGGCTGCGGTTCAGGGCGCTGCCGCCGATGACGATTTTCCAGCCGCCGAAATCGGTGTCCTGGGCGCCCTTGGCGTTGAGGACCATTTGCAGGATGGTCGGCACGCAGTGGGAAAAAGTGACCTTTTCCTTGCGCCACAGCTCCACCAGGAACTCCGGGTCGTAGCGACCTGGGTAGACCTGCTTGAGGCCGAGCATGGTTGCCACGTACGGCAAGCCCCAGGCGTGAACGTGGAACATGGGTGTGATGGGCATGTACACGTCGTTGGTGCCCAGCAGGCGCACGCTGTCGATGGCGCCCATGATGGTCGACACACCCAGGGTGTGCAGCACCAACTGCCGATGGGTGAAATACACGCCCTTGGGGTTGCCCGTGGTGCCGGTGGTATAGAACGTGGTGGCGACGGAGTTTTCGTCGAAATCCTGGAAATCGTAGGTCGGACTGGCGCCGGCCAGCAGTTGCTCGTACTCGCCCACGAGGTCGGGCAGGTCGGCGGTCTTGTCCGGCTGGTCGGTCAGCAGTAGCGTCTTTTTCACCGTTGTCAGCTGGCCGGCGATCGCCTGGTACAAGCCGACGAACTCGCTGTTGACCAGCACGAAGCGATCCTCGGCGTGGTTCATGGTGTAGAGGATCTGTTCCGGCGACAGTCGCACGTTGATGGTATGGATCACCGCGCCGATCATCGGGATCGCGAACATGCATTCCAGGTACCGATGGCTGTCCCAGTCCATGACCGCCACGGTATCCCCGGCTTTCACCCCGGCCTCGGTCAGCACGTTGGCCAGCCGTGCGACGCGCTCGATCAGGGTGGGGTAGCTGTAGCGCAACTGGTCCCGGTAGATGATCTCGCGGGTTTTCTCATAGCGTGCGCCGGACATCAGCAGCCGCTTGATCAGCAACGGGTATTGGTAAACGCCCTCGGCTGGAGGAATAACGCGAGTCTGCAACATAGGAATCCCTTTTCTGACTGCACGGTCTTGGCTGGAAAAGTAAGCACTTTAAAGCGCTTGTCCGCGGATCAAATCAGCCGAAGGAATGATTTGATCCGCCCGCAAACACTAGCCTTGAGCCATCATCAGGATTCGCTCAACTCGTTCAATGGGCCTCGGTAAACGCCAGTTTCACGCCGATGGCGATCAGCACGGCGCCCATGGTCCGGTCGAACCAATGGCCCATGCGGGCAAAACCGGCACGTACCCGCGCCTGGCTGAACAACATTGCAACCATGCAGAACCAGGCCGCCGTGGCAACCGCCAGGTACACACCGTAGCCGGCCTGGATCGCCAGGGGCGTATGGGGATTGATGACCACGGTAAACAGGGAGAGGAAGAACAGCGTCGCCTTGGGGTTCAGGCCGTTGGTAACGAAGCCGGCGGTAAACGCGCCCCGAGCGGTGCGCTCACCTGCCTCCTTGTGCAGGTTTTCCTGGCTCGCCTTGGCCGGCTGGGCGCGCAGGGCCTTGAAGCCGATGTACAGCAGGTAAGCGGCGGCGGCCCACTTCAAGGCGTTGAACAGCACGATCGACTGGGACACGATCAGGCCGATGCCCAGCAACGAATACCCCACGTGCAGGAAAATCGCCGTGCCGACCCCCAACGCCGTCCAGGTCCCGGCGCGGCGGCCGTGGGTCACGCTTTCGCGGACCACCACGGCGAAGTCCGGGCCAGGGCTGGCCACGGCCAACAGGTGGATCAGGGCGACAGTGAGAAATTCGGCGAGGTACATGGTGGTGCTCCTGGCGACAATCTTTGTTGAATGAAATCCGTGGCGAGGAGCTTGCTCCCGCTCGGCTACGCAGCAGTCGCTCGTCGCGTATCGGGGCCTTGCCTTGCAGGCCAGCGGGAGCAAGCTCCCTCGCCACGGCAACTCTTCTGATAGGCTCGCCACATTACGCCTTCAGTCTTCTACATGACAGGTACAGCTGATGACCAATACCGCACGCGCAGTTTTCCTCGATCACGCTTCACTGGACCTCGGCGACCTGGAGCTGGCTCCATTGCGCGATTGCTTCACCGAACTGCAGCTGTTCCCCGGCACCCGCCCGGATGAGGTGGCAGGCCGGCTCGAGGGCGCCACGGTGGCGATCACCAACAAGGTCGTGATCGACGCAGCCGCGATGGCCGCCAACCCTGAACTGAAGCTGATCCTGATCAGCGCCACCGGCACCAATAACGTCGACCTCGCCGCTGCCCGCAGCCATGGCATCGTCGTCAGCAACTGCCAGGGCTATGGCACACCGTCGGTGGCCCAGCACACGATCATGCTGCTACTGAACCTGGCGACGCGCCTGGGCGACTATCAAAAAGCCGTGGGCGAAGGTCGCTGGCAACAGGCTTCGCAGTTCTGCCTGCTGGACTACCCGATCGTCGAACTGCAGGGCAAGACCCTCGGGCTGCTCGGCCATGGCGAACTGGGTGGCGCCGTCGCACGGCTGGCCGAAGCCTTCGGCATGCGCGTGCTGCTGGGGCAGATTCCAGGAAGGCCCGCCCGTGCGGACCGCGTGGCCCTGGACCAACTGCTACCCGCGGTGGATGCCTTGACCTTGCATTGCCCGCTCAACGAGCACACCCGCCACTTCATTGGCGCGCGTGAACTGGCGTCGCTCAAACCCGGCGCGTTCGTAGTCAACACCGCACGCGGTGGCCTCATCGACGAACAGGCACTGGCCGATGCGCTGCGCAGCGGTCACCTGGGCGGGGCGGCCACCGACGTGTTGAGCGTGGAGCCGCCGACCCAGGGCAATCCGCTGCTGGCAGGTGATATCCCCCGGCTGATCGTCACGCCGCACAACGCCTGGGGCAGCCGCGAGGCCAGGCAACGGATCGTCGGCCAACTGGCGGAAAACGCCCGGGGCTTTTTCAGCGGTACAGCGCAACGAGTCGTCAATTGATAGACTGCCGCACTTTTTAACAAGGAGCAGACCATGGATCCGCGCAGTGAAGTACTGCTTCGTCAGGCCGAGTTATTCCAGGGTCCGGTCCTGCTGGCCGGGCTCCCAGCCGACGACCTGCTTGGCCGCTTGCCCGAGGCCCATGGCTGGTGCTGGCATGCCGGCGACCAGGCGGCCCTGGATGCCCGCTTCCCAGGGCGCAGCCATTTTGGCGTGAATGTACCCGAACTTTCGTTCGACGCTGCCGTGGTCTTCCTGCCCAAGGCCAAGGACCTGACCGACTACATCCTCAACGCCGTTGCCGCGCGCCTGGCTGGGCGCGAGGTGTATCTGGTGGGGGAAAAGCGCAGCGGCATCGAAGGCGCTTCCAAGCAGCTCAACCCCTTTGGCAAGCCGCGCAAGCTCGACAGCGCACGGCATTGCCAACTGTGGCAGGTCACCGTCGCCAACGTCCCTGAAGCCAAGCCGCTGGAAAGCCTCGCGCAAACCTATGAATTGCCACTGGTCGAGGGCCCGCTCAAGGTCATCAGTTTGCCGGGAGTCTTCAGTCACGGCCGCCTTGATCGCGGCAGCGCGCTGTTGCTGGAGCATCTTGACAAGCTGCCCAGCGGCCACCTGCTGGACTTCGGCTGCGGCGCCGGCGTGCTGGGGGCGGCGGTCAAGCGGCGCTATCCCCATAACACCGTGACGCTACTGGACGTGGATGCCTTCGCCGCCGCCAGCAGTCGATTGACGCTGGCCGCCAATGGCCTGGAAGCCGAAGTGCTGACGGGTGACGGGATCGACGCCGCGCCCATGGGCCTGAACGCGATTCTGAGCAACCCGCCGTTCCACGTCGGCGTACACACCGACTACCACGCGACCGAAAACCTGTTGCGAAAAGCGGCCAAACATCTGAAAAACGGCGGCGAACTGCGCCTGGTTGCGAACAGTTTCCTCAAGTATCAGCCGCTGATCGAAGAGCACCTGGGCCCCTGCGCGATCAAGGCCGAGGGCCAAGGCTTTCGCATCTACCGGGCCAAGCGCGGCTGAAGCGTTTTGAGAAACAGCGCTTGCCCAATCGGATTTGCCTAGGCAGAATCCGCACCGTCCTAGGGGAGTAGTCTCCCGCGAGCGCCCTGCTCGCCCGGCATACGTCAACATACTTGGTCAGCAGACCATGGCGTATGCGGCCCAAGCGTCCACGCAGATGGTCGCTGGGTTTGACAAGACCTATGACACGCACACCTTACCCGGGGCGGGAAGGCTGTACGTGTCATAGCCGTGTCGACCCGCCCCTCTTAGGAATTACCTGATGCTGGACTCTTTCCTTGTTCCCACCGCCATCGTTGCACTGGCCGAAATCGGCGACAAGACGCAACTGCTTGCGCTTATCCTCGCTGCTCGCTTTCGCAAGCCGTGGCCGATCATCGCTGGCATCGTCGCCGCGACCCTGGCCAACCATGCGGCCGCGGGCGCGGTAGGAGCCTGGGTCAGCGGGTTCTTTTCCGATGCGGTGTTGCACTGGATATTGGCGGCAAGCTTCGCGGCCACGGCCCTTTGGACCCTGGTGCCGGACAAGCTCGACGATGAAGAGGCGAATACGGCCCGCAAGTTCGGCCCCTTCCTGACCACGCTGATCGCGTTTTTCCTGGCGGAAATCGGTGACAAGACCCAGATCGCGACGGTGATGCTCGCCGCGCAATACCCGGAACTGTGGCTGGTGATCATTGGCACCACCGTGGGCATGTTGATTGCCAACGTGCCGGTGGTACTGGCTGGCAACTTTGCCGCCGAGAAACTGCCCCTGGCCCTCATCCGCCGCCTGGCCGCCTCGGCGTTTTTCATCCTGGCGATCGTTGCGGTGTACAAGGCGATGCAGAGCAGTGGGTGGGTTTGAGGCTGTTGTGGCGAGGGAGCTTGCTCCCTCGCCACAAAAAAAACTTCACCACATGACGGTGGTTACTTCTTGGCTTGCTGATAAAGCGGCATCACCTTCGGAATCGCCGCCTGCAACGAGGCGATCCGGCTGCTCGAGGACGGGTGGGTGCTCATGAATTCCGGTGGTGCCCCTTCCGAAGCCTTGGCCATCTTGTTCCACAAGGTGATCGCGGCGTTCGGGTCGTAGCCGGCGCGGGCGGCCAGCTCCAGGCCGATCAGGTCGGCTTCGTTCTCGTTGCCACGGCTGTTAGGCAGGGTCATGCCATAGTTGGCAACCGTGTCGGCCAACGCCAGGCTATCCTGGCCCAGGCCGAATATCGCACCGGCACCCTGCTTGGCCATTTCGATGCCATAAGCCTTGGACATGGCTTCACGGCCGTGCTCGCGCAAGGCGTGAGCGATTTCATGGCCCATGATCGCGGCGATTTCAGCGTCGGTCAGCTTCAGTTTGTCGATCAGGCCGGTGTAGAACATGATCTTGCCGCCGGGACCACAGTTGGCGTTGAGTTCATCGCTCTTGATCAGGTTCACTTCCCAGTTCCACTGCGCCGAATCCGGACGGAACACAGGCGCCTGGGCGATCAAACGATCAGCAATGACCTGAAGGCGCTTGGCGTCGCTACTGGTCTTGTCCAGGGCACCTTGCGCACTCGCCTCACCCAACGTCTTCTGATAGGACTGGGCATACATCTGGTTGACCTCGGCGGTCGACAGCATGCTGAACATGTACTGCTTGCGCTCCACGCCCACGGCTCCGCCGCTGGTGGTGTTGACTGACTGGCAACCGGCGAGCAGCAGAGCCGCGCCCAGAGCGCTCACCATCAAAGTCTTGTTCATACAAAAGAAGCTCCATGGAATCGTGGGCGTATCCTAGGCTTTGATTTGTATCGGCGCCAGATACACAGCGAGCGATTACAGTTTTTTCGGACAGGTCCCACTCATCCTTTTACGACTCCCACCTAACCAATACAGTCACCCGACGAACAGCGCCTCATGCCCGCCCACGGAAATGCCGATACAGATACCAGACGTCATTTCCGGGTCCGGAGCCATTATGAAATTCAAATCGATCCAGTTTTCCGTTGCCGCCCTGGCCGGTGCCATCGTCCTCAGCGTTGTTGGTGCCCTGGTGCTGTACGCATTGTTCGCCGGCGCCCGTACCCAGGAAATGGTGCAACAACGGACCAAGGCGCAATTCGAGCAACTCATCGAACAACGCCTCAGTGCGCTCGCCCGCACCCAGGCCAGCCTGATCCAACGCGAGCTTGAAGCACCGCTGTTGCTTGCCCGAGGACTGGCGACGACTAACGCCCTGATGGGCATGAACGGCACGGACGGCAACCCGTTATTGAAGATGCCCCGTGAGCAGATGATCAGCCTGTTGCGCGAGTCCGTGGTGCGCAACCCGAAGGTCCTGGGTGCCTACATCGCCTGGGAACCGAACGCTATCGACCACGACGACGCCAACTATGTGAACAGCCAGGTGCTCGGCATGGAAACCAATGGGCGCTTCCTGCCGTGGTGGTTTCGCAACCAGGACGGCACCTTGGGCCTGGAAAAGCTCGCCGACGTGACTGACCAGAAACTGCTGTCCACCGGCATTCGTGCCAGCGAATACTACCTGTGCTCCCAGGACAGCAGGAAGGCCTGCGTGATCGACCCGGCGCCCTACCGCGTCGGCAGCACCATGACCATGCTGGCCTCCTTCATCGAACCGATCCTCGTCGATGGCAAATTCCAGGGCATCGTCGGCGCCGACCTGTCGGTGAACTTCATCCAGGACATGCTCGTTGCCGCTGACGCCAAGCTGTACGACGGCGCCGGGGAAATGGCCTTGCTCGCCAGCAACAATCGCCTGGTGGCCTTCACCAAGGACCCAAGCAAGCTCGGGGAAAAAGCCAGCGACCTGCTGGACGCCAACGAGCTGGACAACCTGGCCAAGCTCGGCGCTGGCGAAGTGCGTTACGACGTCGACGAAGCCCACGGTCACATCGAGGTGTACATGCCGTTCGGCATCGGCGAGACCAGCGCTCGCTGGACGCTGATGATGCAACTGCCGTTGAACGCGGTGATGGCAGATCTGCAAGCCTTGCAGAAGGACCTCGACGATCAGCGCGAGACCGACATTTTCGGCATGGCCATGGTCGGCCTGGCGATTGCCGCCATCGGCCTGCTGGTGATCTGGCTGGTGGGCCACGGCATCGCCCGGCCGCTCAAGCAAATGGTGGCGATGCTCGATGACATCGCCCAGGGCGAGGGCGACCTGACTCGCCGATTGACCAGCGACCGCGCCGATGAACTGGGCGCCATCGCCAAGGGCTTCAACACGTTCCTCGGCAAATTGCAGGGGATGATTACCCAAGTGGTGACCTCGGTGCAGAGTGTCAGCGATTCGTCGGAGCACACCGCCGACATCGCGATCCGCACCAACCAGGGCGTGCACAAGCAGATGTCGGAGATCGATCAGGTCGCCACCGCCGTGCATGAAATGACTGCCACCGCCCAGGACGTGGCCCGCAATGCGACCCAGGCCGCCCAAGCCGCCAGTCACGCCGACCAGGCCGCCAGCCAGGGCATGCAGATCGTACGCGACACCTCCACCTCCATTGGCGCGCTGGCCGTGGAAATCGGCAAGGCCGTGGGCGTGGTGCAAACCCTGGCCAAGGACAGCGAGAACATCAACGCGATCCTCACGGCCATCCGCGGGATCGCCGAGCAGACCAACCTGTTGGCCCTCAACGCGGCCATCGAAGCGGCTCGGGCCGGTGAACAAGGTCGAGGTTTTGCGGTGGTCGCCGATGAGGTGCGCAACCTCGCGCAGAAGACGCAGCAGGCCACGGAAGAAATCCAGTCGATGATCCAGCAGTTGCAACAGGGCACCCGCGATGTCGTGCGCGTCATGGAAGACAGCCAGCACCGCACCGATGAAAGCGTGCAGCACGCAGCCAAGGCAGCCCAGGCGCTGGAGACGATTACCCAGGCGGTGTCGGTCATCAACGACATGAACACCCAGATCGCCAGCGCCGCCGAGGAGCAAAGCGCTGTAGCTGATGACATCAACCGCAACGTGATCAACATCGGCCAAGTGGCGAACGAAGTGGCCAGCGGCGCCGACGAGTCGAGCGCGGCCAGTGCCGGGCTGACCAAGTTGGCGGAGCAGCAGCGGCGGTTGATCAATCAGTTCAGGGTCTGACCCAAGCACCTCATTGCGAGCAAGCTCGCAATGAGGCCTGCACAGCCATCACAAACCTCAAGCCGGCGTCAGGCACTCCGGCCCATTGAGTTTCGGGTCGTTGACCATGTTGGCCAGCACCCGCTCGCGCAGTTGCGCAGGCTCGCTCGCCAGTAGCCCTTGCAAGGCATGCAAGGGTGTCTCGGGGTCGAGCCACAACCGTTGGCCTTCTTCATCCAGAATCAACGGACGCCGCTGACCGGCCGCCGGCTGGGTGATGACGGCGGTGCTCAACCACACCTGTTCCTGCACCGGATACGCTTCCCAGATCGCCGCAAAAAACAGCGACGAACCTTCCCCCGGCGTCAGCCAATAGGGGCGTTTACGCGAACCACCGCGCCATTCGTAGAACCCGTTGGCCGGCAGCAGACACCGACGCAACCGCAGGGCCTCGCGGAACATCGGTTGCTCGGCGACGGTTTCGGCCCGAGCATGGGCCGGGGTCCGGGACAGGTCCGTCAGCCACGGCGGCGTAAGCCCCCAACGGGCGCGGGCCAATTCGCGCTGGCCATCGGCGCCAGCCCGCAGCATCAGAACCGAATCATTGGGCGATATGTTCCATTGGGCCTTCTGGTCGGCAGGGAAGCCAGGCAAGGCCGCAAAGGCGGGGTTCCAGCGAAACAGGGCATAACGTCCACACATGGGGTAACACGACTCTCCTATCAAACGGCGGCCAGCCTAGGGTCTGTACGAAATGTGTTCGCGCGAAGGCCAGACAAGGCGAAACGGGGCGAGGAAGCGCAGTGTACTGGAGTACATGAGCATTCCGAGCCCCGTTTCAACGCAGTATGGGTGAGTGCGGATACATTTCGTACAGAGCCTAACAGACCAGCGTTCCGGGGTAACTGTCCGGCTCATCGCCGGGCACCGGCAGCGCGGCATTGTAGGCGGCGATCAGTTCCTGGGCGTATTGCGCCTGTTCATCGTCCACCGCCAGCCCCAGCAAGCCATGCATCGGCAATTCCCCTGCGCCCCCCACCAGGTCACGTCCCACCAGATGCGCGGTGATGCCTTCGCTGGCGAGCATGCCTTGCAGCAATTCGCCTTCCATCAGGTTTTCCAGTTCGTAGATTCGCTGCATGGCCGCCCCTCATTCGTTTTCGCTGAAGACCTCGAGGTGCCATTCTTCATCGTGTACCTGTAGTACGAAAGTGATCGGCCGGCAACAGACCTGGCAATCCTCGATATAGGTCTGGTCGCCACCGGAAAGATCCAATGAAGTCTCGACCTCTTCTCCACAATATGGACATTCATATTCAGCAGCTTCCAGCATCGCGGTCTCCCGAGTGACTTGTGCGTATAATCGCCGGTCTATTTGCAGGGCTATTGTTGCCTGGACTGTCTTCCTGGCCGTGCCCTGGCGCTATTTATCGAACCTTTACTTACCCTAGCCGTTTCCAACAAGAGAGCATGATGGGCGAATTCGATGCCATCCGACCTTACGACGACAGTGAAGTCCCAGCGGTGCTGGCACGGCTGCTCAGCGATAAGGCGTTTCTAGATATCCTCACCCACTTCCGCTTCCCGCGCCTGGCCGGTGCTTTCGGCTGGATGCTCAAACCCCTTATAGCGCAGAAGCTGCGTCGAGAGTTCGCCGGTGTGACATCGGTCGCCACGTTGCAGGACAAAGTGGAGTTCTATGTCGACCACACCATCGAACGCGCCACCGATGGCGTGACCTACACGGGGGTGGAGCAGTTCAAGTCCGGCAACGCGTACCTGTTCATCGCCAACCACCGCGATATCGTGATGGACCCGGCATTCGTCAATTACGCCGTCTACCACGCGGGCCTGCCGACCCCGCGCATCGCCATCGGCGACAACCTGCTGCAAAAGCCGTTTGTCAGCGACCTGATGCGCTTGAACAAGAGTTTTATCGTGCACCGTTCCATCAGCGGTCGCCGGGAAAAAATGGCGGCGTACCAGTTGCTGTCGGCGTACATCAATCACTCGATCCGCAACGATTGCGCCTCGATCTGGATCGCCCAGGCCGAGGGCCGAGCCAAGGACGGCGATGACCGGACCGAATCGGCGATCCTCAAGATGTTCCACATGAGCCGCAAGGACGAGCCGTTCGGCGAGGTCATCCGCTCGCTGAACCTCACGCCGGTGTCGATCAGCTACGAATATGATCCGTGCGACCAGGCCAAGGCCCGGGAGCTTTACATTCGCGCCACCACCGGGACCTACACCAAGGCACCAGGCGAGGACGACGTCAGCATCGCCAAGGGCATCACCGGCTACAAAGGCCGGGTCCACGTGAACTTCTCCGCGCCGATTACAGAGCTGTTCGAGGACACCAAGCAGTTGGCAGCGGAGATGGACCGGCAGATTCTCGGCGGTTACCGCCTGTTCCCCGTGCACTACCTGGCCTACGCCCAATGGACCGATGCCGACCCGCAGCTGCAGGTGCCGACGGCGGCTGAAGTGTTCGGTGCCGAAGAACTGGCGAAGGCTCAGGAAGAATGGCAGCGTCGGTTGGATGCGTGCCCGGCGGAACAGCGGCCATTCCTGGTGCTGCAATATGCAACGCCGGTGCGTAATCAGTATCGGGTCAAGGCGGGGTTGCCGCTTTAAAGCAGTGATTGCTTAGCGGCTTTAATGGCGAGGGGGCTTGCTCCCTCGACACTGAAGCTGCTGCGCTCAGAGCTGCGTGCTGATCCAGGACATCAGCAGCGCGACGCCCAGGCAGGCAAAGCCGAACCGGTAGAAAAACCGGTTCATGCGCTGGGTGGCCAGGTCCAGCAGGGCTTCGAATCGTTCATTGCTTTCGCCACTGCGCGCTTGGAGGCAGGCGCGTGCTCGCTGTTCGCGGCGGCGCGTTGCATGCAATACCCAGCCACCCGGGCAGGCAAACAGCAGCGCGAGCAGGTTGATCAGTTTGGCCGGGTGGGCAGCGAACAGCGAAAACAATTGCAACGACATCACAGACCTCAAGCGAATAACGGACGCCTTGCGCCCGGGACCTACGAACAGGGCGCGGATTCTACCGAAAGCCTGGCGTGCTGCGTCGGTTTTTCCGACCGGTAACGATGCCTCGCAAGGTTGGGTGCTTTTGGGCGAGCGTGTTTGCGGATTAATTTCATCGGTAACGGTTTCGTCATATGGATAGGCCACCCTGTCGCCCTCCAAACCCGCACGGAACCCGTCATGCTGCACGCCGAAAACCAGGATCGCCTCTATCTCATCAGCCCGAGCGACGAACAACAGAACCTCGTCGACAGCCTGTCCTTCAACGTGCAGGACCGGCACTGGCTGGTGTATTGCGCCCTCGGCGGCCATTCACATGCCGATCTGCCGGAGACGGACCTGCTGACCGGGATCAGCGTGCTGGAGCTCTATTCCCAGGCGGCGTGAATTTATCGCCCATAAAAAACCCCTGTGGGAGCGAGGTTGCTCGCTCCCACAGGGGATACGGGTCTTCAGTCGTTACTCTGCCAACACCTGACCGATGGTCGGGTCCTTGAACAGACGGGTCAGGGCATCACTCAATACATCGCTGACCAGCTTGGTATTGGTGTCCTGGTTGGGCGCCATGCCGAAGCGTTGGTCCAGCGAAGCGCCATAACGACCGCTGTAGCGACGATTGGCGTTCTGCACGTCAGAGCGGAAGGTCGCGCCAATCGTCGCCTCGGTCACGTACATGCCTTCCTTGGGCGACTGGTATTTCAGTTCCGCCAGGGTCACGGTCAGTTGCGGGGCATTCATTGCATTGGCGGTGGGGGTGAAGCCCAGCAAACGCACGGCCGCCTCGGCCTGGGCCTGCAATTTAGGCAGGATTTGCGCACCCTGCACCGTGATCACGCTGGTTTCCGGGTACAAGCCACCCCGGGTGCCGAGGGTCGGCGACGGACGACCGTCCACGACACGGACCACCACCGGCTGGCCGCGACCCACCGGCGCCAGTTGGGCGTTGAGCTTGGGCTCCGGGTTAAGTTGTTGCGGGCTGTGGGCACAGCCGACGAGGGTCAGACTGGTCACTGCGATCAAACCGAACAACAGGCGTTGCAACATGCTCTTCTCTCCAGAATCGGGCACAGACAGGCCGGCAGTATAGCGGTGCGCCATCGCGGCGAACCAGCGCCTTCGATGAATACTGAAATGTCTGACACGGGCCCGGATAGGCGGTTCCTGTCACCCCGTTGTCACGGTCCTTACACCAGGGTGTCATGGCCGGCTGTCAGGCTGTCCCCAAGCTCCCCGGACACGGTACCTGACCATGCGTTTTCTCATCTCCCTGTTTACCCCGCGCCCGCATCATCGTTGCTTCGCCCTGCTGGACCGTACCGGCCGCTGCCAGGCATTCAAGCAGTGCAGCCTGCAGCCCATGGGCGATGGCTGGGTGGAAATCGAAGAGATCCGCCTCAACTGGCTGCACCAGCCCTTGCCTGCCAGTGCCCTGGTACAACCGCCTCGCACTCGCGTACGTAACCGCCAGCTGTTGGCCTTCTGACCGCAAGGCTAATAAAAGTCATAAAACACGACCATTTCCGAGCGTTTCTTCGTTACAATCTCCCCCCGATTATAAGGACGTCTCCTGATCGGGCCTCGCAACGCCGCTAATGCGCTTGTATTGGCACCCCGCACCGCCCACAGAGAGCCGCCCACACAGATCGAGTGAAGCTGGCGCGCTTGCTGTTTCCCTGGCAAATCACCGCTTTTCGCGAATCTGCAGAGCTGTCATTACGCTCGGTCACTGAGCTGTCTGCCCGTTTTGCCTGTCATGTATTGCATGGGGGCAACCAAACCGGGCCCGGTGCCAGGCTGGGACAGCCCTTTTTTGAGGTTCACGTCTTCAAAAGAGCGTGAAAAAACGGGTTTTCACAACTTCACAAGAGTGTGGCGAGCAAATGAAGAGTTTTGCGTCTGAACAAGCACCATCAGCGTCTGGAACAGCCCAACGACACAGGACCGGATATCGCTCAAGAACCGCCGCCTGAAGCCTGTCCGCTACGGATTTGGTTGCACGAACGGATGTCTCGGCCATAAGTCGAATTGCTTGCCCTGCGCTTAAATGAGTTCATGGGACTCTAGAGGCCAGGCTGCATGCATCCGCAAGAGTGCGAAAAATTGCGAAGATTCGGACATGGCGATTCCTGGCCATGGATACCTGGGGCGCAACTGACCTGCCCCGCTTCCTGGCCGCTATGCCGACAATTTGGTGCTGCAGATTTTGGAGACGCGTTAAATGGCGCATAACGAAGCAGTTGATGTAGTTCTGGTAGGGGCCGGCATCATGAGTGCCACCCTGGCCGTACTGCTCAAAGAGCTCGACCCGGCGATTTCCCTGGAAGTCGTCGAGCTGATGGACTCGGGTGCCGCGGAGAGTTCCAACCCCTGGAACAACGCCGGTACCGGTCATGCCGGGCTGTGTGAGCTGAACTACACGCCCCAGGCCGCCGATGGCACTGTCGACATCAAGAAAGCCGTGCACATCAACACCCAGTTCGAGGTGTCGAAGCAGTTCTGGACGTACCTGACTAAAAAGGGCACGTTCGGCTCGTCGAAATCCTTCATTGCCCCGGTGCCGCACCTGAGTTTCGTACAGGGTGAAAAAGGCGTGGAGTTCTTGAAGAAGCGCTTCGAACTGATGAGCCAGCATCACGCCTTCGCCGACATGGAATACACCGAAGATCGCGACCAGATGGCCGAGTGGATGCCCCTGATGATGCCAGGCCGGCCGGCCGATGAAGTCATCGCCGCCACCCGCGTCATGAACGGGACCGACGTCAACTTCGGCGCCTTGACCAACCAGTTGCTCAAGCACCTGGGCAGCGCGCCGGACACTCAGATCAAATACTGCAAGCGCGTCACCGGCCTCAAGCGCAAAGGTGACGGCTGGACCGTGAGCATCAAGGACGTCAATTCCGGCAGCACCCGCGAAGTCGACGCCAAGTTCGTCTTCCTCGGTGCCGGTGGCGCCGCGTTGCCGCTGTTGCAAGCGTCGGGTATCGAAGAAAGCAAGGGCTTCGGTGGTTTCCCGGTCAGCGGCCAGTGGCTGCGTTGTGACAACCCGGAAGTGGTCAAGCACCACCAGGCCAAGGTCTACAGCCAGGCCGCCGTGGGCTCGCCACCGATGTCGGTGCCGCACCTGGACACCCGCGTGGTCGACGGCAAGAAGTCCCTGCTGTTCGGGCCTTACGCCGGTTTCACCACCAAGTTCCTCAAGCACGGCTCGCTGATGGATCTGCCGATGTCGGTACGCGCCGGCAACATCGGCCCGATGCTGGCCGTGGCCCGGGACAACATGGACCTGACCAAGTACCTGATCAGCGAAGTGATGCAGTCCATGGAGCAGCGCCTGGAATCGCTGCGCCGCTTCTACCCCGAGGCGAAAGCCGAGGACTGGCGCCTGGAAGTGGCCGGCCAGCGGGTGCAGATCATCAAGAAAGACCCGAAGAAAGGCGGCGTACTGCAATTCGGCACCGAACTGGTGGCGGCCAAGGACGGAACCCTCGCCGCCCTGCTCGGCGCTTCGCCAGGCGCCTCGGTCACCGTTTCGATCATGCTGGAACTGATCGAGCGTTGCTTCCCGGAAAAAGCCAAGGGCGAGTGGGCCACCAAGCTCGCGGAAATCTTCCCAGCCCGGGAAAAAGTACTGGAAACCGATGCCGCGCTGTATCGCAAGATCAATGCGCAGAACAACATTGCGTTGGAACTGGTTGAAGAAAGCAGCGAGACCCAAAGCTACGCTTGATTCGGTCGGCTAAAAAAAGCCCCGCTCTCCATGAGGGCGGGGCTTTTTTTTTGAAGCTTTTCGTGGCGAGGGAGCTTGCTCCCGCTGACCTGCCAGGCAGGCCCTCGGCCTATCAGCCACGCGCCTTGTTGATCAACTCGATGTATTCCTCGGCGTTGCGCTGGTCCTTGTTCAGCGCAACGAAATCATTGCCATGTTCGTCCTTGCCATCGAGGTCGTAGCCCGCCTCGACGAAAAACACCAGGAAACGCTCGAAGTCGTCGACACGCAGCCCACGGTAGGCCTTGATCAGTTTGTGCAGCGACGGCGACGTAGCATCGACCGGTTCAAAATTGAGGAACAGCTTGATCTGTTCGTCGCCAATCTCGTCACCAATCACTTGTTTCTTGTCTTTACGCATTGCCGGCTCCAACTCGCACAATTCACGGGGCGGGCAGTTTACCCCCGGCGGGCGTTGCGGCTCAACGCGGGCGTGCGGTGCCGGTGTGCAGATCGGCCCAGATATGGCCGTTGGCGTAGCTGAGGAATTGCACGTACACCGTGTCATTGCGCAACAGGTCGATGACCACCCGGTACTGAGCCTGTGGATAAGACAAGGTCAAGGTCTTGCTCGCCTCGTCGTACGCCGGTTTCTTCAGGCTTTTGCTTTCCCCGTCGAAATTGAGAATCACGTGGCTGATGGTCGCGCCCTTGTTCAACGGTTTGCCTTTGAGGCGCACCATCAATGGTGAGGTGACCGGGATCGGCTGCTGGTTGGAAGGGCGCTGGTTGCCCAGTACCACCGAGTATTCGGTGACTTGCAGCAACTGCTGCTGTTCAGGCTGCTCCTGGCGCGCCACGAGGTCATCCGGCGGCAAGAACTGACTGTGCATCGGCGCGGCCACGGCCATCAAGGGCAAGCTAGTTAGCAACAGCAAAGTGGCGCAGCGGCGGATCGATACACTCATGACAGGCTCCGGAGGCTTGGCCGGGCACGCTAGCATTCATCGAAAAAATAAGCGACCCGGACAATTCATTCGCGGCACAGGCTATCAGCGCGGGCCTCATAAAAGCGCGATCGCCATCGATATTAGTCGAATTGAGCGCGCATCCAGGCCTGGTATTGCGCAACGCCGGGCTCGCCTTCGCGGGGCGCCCAAGGGGCCAGTTCGCCGTCGCCCACCGGCCGGTAGGGGCCGGCTTTGCATTCGAACATCAGGCTGTCAGCCTCCAGTACCACCAGGCCATGGTAGACACCGGCCGGCAGATCGACACCGAGGCAATCGCCACCGGCCTGCAGGATGCGCTTGCCGGTCACGGTTCCGGTTTCATCGAAGATCAACACACCGAGGCGGCCTTTGAGCACCAGTAAGGTTTCAGCCTTGTCGGCGCTCAGGTGGCGATGCGGCGGGATGTAGGTCGAGGGCTGCAAACCCACCGCCATGCGGTGGCAAGGCTCATCCATCTGGTGGAAATTGTGGTGTTGGCGCCCACGCGCACTGGCCCCGGCCTTCTCGGCCAGCTCATCGAACAAGGCTTGATCCAGGAAGGCAGGGCCAGTCATCCGATTACATCCCCTTGACGGCGAAAATGCCATTGGCGTTGCGCCAGTAGCCTTTATAGTCCATGCCGTAGCCGAAGATGTAGCGGTCGATGCACGGCAGGCCGACAAAATCGGCCTTCAGGTCAGGACGGGCCTTGCGGTCGTGGTCCTTGTCGATCAGCACGGCGGTGTGCACCGCGCGGGCGCCAGCGTGTTTGCAGAAATCGATGATCGCGCCCAGGGTATGCCCTTCATCCAGGATGTCGTCGATGATCAGCACGTCACGGTCTATGAACGAGACTTCCGGCTTGGCTTTCCAGAACAGGTCGCCGCCGCTGGTCTCGTTGCGATAACGGGTGGCGTGCAGGTAGGAAGCTTCCAGCGGGAAGTTCAGATAGGTCAGCAGCTTGCCGGAGAAAATCAGCCCGCCGTTCATCACGCAGAACACGACCGGATTGCTTTCAGCCAATTGATCGTTGATTTGCGCACCGACACGGGCGATGGCCGCTTCGACTTCAGCTTCGGTGTACAGGCAGTCAGCCTCTCGCATGACTTGACGGATATGCTCGAGATCAGCGGACATGTGCGCTCTCCAGGGGTGGCAGTTCGGAAAAGCGGGCAAAGGTACGCATCCCGCCCGGCCAGATCAAGCATTTGTGGACTAACGTTCTGTATTGTCTATAGGACAACACCCTCGGATAGATTAATCTAGGCCGGTTTTTTTGCCCGCCGCCGGAGCCTTCCCCATGCCCATCCTCGAGATCCGCCATCCGCTGATCAGACATAAACTCGGCCTGATGCGCCGCGCAGACATCAGCACCAAGAACTTCCGCGAACTCGCCCAGGAAGTCGGCGCCCTGCTCACCTACGAAGCCACCAAAGACCTGCCGCTCGAATCCTACGAGATCGCCGGCTGGGCCGGTGCGGTGCAAGTGGAAAAAATCGCCGGCAAGAAGATTACCGTGGTGCCGATCCTGCGCGCCGGTATCGGCATGCTCGAAGGCGTGCTCAGCTTGATCCCGGGCGCCAAGGTCAGTGCCGTGGGCGTGGCTCGCAACGAGCAGACCCTGCAAGCCCACACCTACCTGGAAAAACTGGTGCCGGAAATCGACGAACGCCTGGCAATGATCATCGACCCGATGCTCGCCACCGGCAGCTCGATGGTCGCCACCATCGATCTGTTGAAAAAGGCCGGTTGCCGCGATATCCGCGCCATGGTGCTGGTCGCCGCGCCCGAAGGCATCAAGGCCGTGGAAGATGCCCACCCCGACGTGACCATCTACACCGCCTCCATCGACCAGAAACTCAACGAACACGGCTACATCATTCCGGGCCTGGGCGATGCCGGCGACAAAATCTTCGGCACCAAGCAGAAGGACGCCTGAGCATGCAGGACGAATTCAACGATCCGCTCTGGCGTCAGGTGCTGTCCGGCGCGCAGATGCTGTTCGTCGCCTTCGGCGCGCTGGTGCTGATGCCGCTGATCACGGGCCTGGACCCGAACGTGGCACTGTTCACGGCGGGCCTGGGAACGATCCTGTTCCAGATCGTCACTGGGCGCCAGGTGCCGGTGTTCCTGGCGTCGAGCTTTGCCTTCATCACACCGATCATCCTCGCCAAGGGCCAGTTCGGCCTGGCGGCGACCATGGGCGGCGTGATGGCGGCCGGTTTCGTCTACACGTTTCTGGGCTTGGCGGTGAAGATCAAGGGCACCGGGTTCATTGACCGCCTGCTGCCGCCGGTGGTGATCGGTCCGGTGATCATTTCCATCGGCCTGGCGATGGCGCCGATTGCCGCGAACATGGCCATGGGCAAGGCCGGCGACGGTACCGAGCTGATTCATTATCAGACCGCGATGATGATTTCGATGCCGGCGTTGCTCACCACGTTGATTGTCGCCGTGTTCGGCAAGGGCATTTTCCGCCTGGTGCCGATCATCTCCGGCGTGCTGGTGGGCTTCGCCATGGCGTTTTTCTTTGGCGTCGTCGACACCGCGAAGATCGCCGCGGCCCCCTGGTTCGCCCTGCCCGCCTTCACCGCACCGGAGTTCAACTGGCAGGCGATCCTGTTCATCGTGCCCGTCGCGCTGGCACCGGCCATCGAGCACATCGGCGGCGTCATTGCCGTGGGCAGCGTGACCGGTCGCGATTACCTGAAGAAGCCGGGCCTGCATCGCACGTTGTTCGGCGACGGCGTCGCCACCACCGCAGCCGGCCTCTTCGGCGGCCCGCCCAACACCACTTACGCCGAAGTCACCGGCGCGGTGATGCTGACCAAGAACTACAACCCGAAGATCATGACCTGGGCCTCGATCTTTGCCATCAGCCTGGCGTTCATCGGCAAGTTCGGCGCGCTGCTGCAAAGCATTCCGGTGCCTGTGATGGGTGGGATCCTGTGCCTGTTGTTCGGCTCGATTGCCGCAGTGGGCATGAACACGCTGATTCGTCACAAGATCGATCTGGGCGAGGCGCGCAATTTGGTGATCGTTTCGGTGACGCTGGTGTTCGGCATCGGCGGCGTGCTGGTCGGCACCGGCACGGGCCCGGACGACTTCGGCCTCAAGGGCATCGCGCTGTGCGCCGTGGTGGCGATCGCGTTGAACCTGATCTTGCCGGGCAATGACGGATGGAAGCAGAAGAAGGCGGATGAGCCTCTGGTCTGACTCAGCTTGAGGTTATTGTTGTCAGTCAGATTGCTTTGGCGAGCAGGCTCGCTTCCACAGGAGATCTATTGTGAACACAAATTTTGTGACCACTCGAGATCTACTGTGGGAGCGAGCCAGCTCGCGAAGGGGCCGCAGAATTTTTATAGCGCTAGAGGCGCCCGTTCGCAGAGGGTACTCAAGGCCTGCGCCCAGCGCGAATCGTCATTGAGACATGGCACCAGTACCAACTCCTCGCCTCCCGCCTCGCGGAACTGCTCTCGGCCGCGATCACCGATTTCCTCGAGCGTCTCGATGCAATCGGCCACGAACGCCGGGCACATCACCAGGACTTTTTTCACGCCGCTCTTGGCCAGTTCCTCCAGACGCGCTTCGGTGTAGGGTTCGATCCACTTGGCACGGCCCAATCGCGACTGGAACGACACCGACCATTTACCCTGCGTCAGGCCCATGCGCTGGGCGAACAATTCGGCGGTACGAATGCACTGGGCGCGGTAACAGGTCGCCATGACTTCAGGCGGCGCGTTCTTGCAGCAGTCGGCATCCCTGAAGCAGTGGTAACCCGTGGGGTCGAGCTTGGTCAGGTGCCGCTCGGGCAAGCCATGGAAACTCAACAACAGATGATCATGGTCCTGCATCAGGTACGGCTTGGCGGTGGCAACCAGCGCATCGAGGTATTCCGGTTGATCGTAGAAAGGCTGGAGAATCGAGAATTTCACGTCGAGCTTCTTCTCGCGCACAACCCGCTTGGCTTCTTCGATGACTGTGGTGACAGTGCTGTCGGCAAATTGCGGATACAACGGGGCGAGGGTGATGCTCTTGTGGCCCTGGCTCGCCAGGCGCACCAAGGTGGACTCCAGCGACGGCTCGCCGTAACGCATCGCCAACTCTACGGGCCCCTGCGTCCATTGGGCGGTCATCGCCTGTTGCAAGCGGCGGCTGAGCACTACCAGAGGTGAGCCCTCTTCCCACCAGATCGACGCGTAGGCGTGGGCAGACTGTTCGGGGCGCTTGATCAGGATCAGCGACACCAGCAACCGCCGGACCGGCCATGGCAGGTCGATCACGTACGGGTCCATCAGGAATTGATTGAGGTAGCGGCGCACATCGGCCACCGAGGTGGAGGCAGGCGAACCCAGATTCACCAGAAGCAACGCGTGATCGGTCATGCAACGTCCTATTTCAAAGGCGACCCGATAAATCTTCCAGGGCCGCGGGCAAATCAGTGAACTGGAATGAAAAACCCGCCGCCTGCAATCGGGCCGGCGTGGCGCGCTGGCCGCCCAGCAACAGCAATGACAATTCCCCCAACGCGACTTTCAGCGCAAGCTCCGGCATCGGCACCACGGCCGGGCGATGCAACACGTGCCCCAGGGCCTTGGCAAAATCGCGGTTGCGCACCGGGTTCGGCGCGCAGGCATTATAAGGACCGCTGGCATCACTGCGGTGCAGAAGAAAATCAATCAGAGCGATTTGATCGTCGATATGTATCCATGGCATCCACTGTCTCCCGTTGCCGATACGCCCGCCCAGCGCCAGTTTGAAGGGCAGCAGCAACCGCGACAAAAAGCCGCCCTCGGCGGACAGGACCAGGCCGGTTCGAACCAGGACCACGCGCAGGCCCAAGGCCTCGGCCCGCTGCGCCGTTTCCTCCCAAGCGATGCACAGCTGGCTGGCGAAGTCCTCGCTGACCGGCCCTGATTCCTCGGTCAGCTCCCGCTCGCCACCGTCGCCATACCAGCCCACGGCGGATCCGGAAATCAGCACCTGCGGTTTCTGCTCGCACCGTTCCAGCCATGCAAGCAAAGCCTCGGTCAACGTGATGCGGCTGCTCCACAGCAAGATCTTGCGCTTGTGGCTCCAGGGCCGATCAGCGATGGGCGCGCCGGCGAGGTTGACCACCGCGTCCACCGGCTCGCCAATTTCATCGAGCGCGGCGATGCCGCGCACCTGCGCCCCGCAGATTTTCGCCACCTGCTCGGGTCGACGACTCCATACCGTCAAGCGATGGCCTTGCTCCAACCAGTGCTGGCAGAGCTGACGTCCGATCAAACCAGTACCGCCGGTCAGCAATATGTGCATGAGGTGTTCCTCGCATCGCGTTTTACCCGGCCCATTAGTCTATTTTTATAGGTAGAGATTTTTCACATCGGCCAAGGTCTGTTTCTAACAATAGGACAACCTGCCAAAACGCGAACGGTAAAACTTATACCAAAAACCAAAATTGTACAGGATTAAACGACGGCGTAGTCTGTACAGAAAGTAAACGAGGCCCTCATGACTGTACCTATCGCAATCATCGGCACCGGCATCGCCGGACTCTCCGCCGCCCAGGCCCTGACGGAGGCCGGGCATGTCATCCAACTTTTCGATAAAAGCCACGGTAGCGGCGGACGCATGTCGAGCAAGCGCAGCGACGCTGGCGCGCTGGACATGGGCGCCCAGTATTTCACTGCCCGGGACCGGCGCTTCGTCACGGAGGTGCAGCGCTGGCAAGCCAACGGCTGGGCAGCGGAATGGAACCCGCAGCTCTATCACTTCCAGGACGGGCAGATGAGCCCTTCACCGGACGAACAGACCCGTTGGGTCGGCACCCCGCGCATGAGCGCGATTACCCGTGCCCTGCTCGGCGACCTGCCCGTGCAGTTCTCCTGCCGCATCACCGAAGTGTTTCGCGGCCAGGAGCACTGGCATCTGCAGGACGCTGAAGGGTTCACCCATGGCCCGTTCGGCCAGGTGGTCATCGCCACGCCCGCGCCCCAGGCGACCGCATTACTGGCCGCGGTGCCGAAACTGGCTGGCGTGGCCGCCGGGGTAAAAATGGACCCGACCTGGGCGGTGGCGCTGGCCTTCGAACAGCCTTTGGATACGCCCATGGAAGGCTGCTTCGTACAGGATAGCCCTCTCGACTGGCTGGCACGCAACCGCAGCAAGCCAGGCCGCGACAGCAAGCTCGACACTTGGGTGCTGCACGCCACCAGCGACTGGAGCCGCCAGCACATCGACATGTCCAAGGAAGCGGTCATCGAACACCTGCACGGTGCCTTCGCCGAACTGCTGCACAGCGCGATGCCCGCCCCGAGCTTCAGCGTGGCCCACCGCTGGCTGTACGCCCGCCCCGCCAGCAGTCACGAATGGGGCGCGCTGGCCGATGCCGACCTGGGGTTGTACGTATGCGGAGATTGGTGCCTGTCCGGCCGGGTCGAAGGGGCTTGGCTCAGCGGCCAGGACGCCGCGCGCCGGTTGCACGCCAGCCTCCAATAAATCGCCCTTGCCTCCCTCGCTGCTGTCGCAACAGACAGCAGCCCATCTGCGCCCTCCGTGGCATCGCCCGTTCATTCCATTGCCGGTTGACTTGTGTCCATTCGGACCTATGATTAAAAATATTGTACAGCTAAGTAAATATGTACAAGATTTTTATCCCAGAGGTAGCTCATGCCCAGCGAAGCGAACGCCAAACCCAAGATTGCTATCAGCGCATGCCTGATGGGCGCCGAAGTTCGCTTCAATGGCGGGCACAAGCAATCCCAGCTATGCAGCCGCACGCTTAATGACTTTTTCGATTTCGTCCCGGTTTGCCCTGAGGTCGCCATAGGCTTGGGCATTCCCCGGGAACCGATTCGGCTGGTGGGCAAACCCGAGCAACCCCACGCGGTCGGCACCGTGAACCGCGATCTCGACGTCACCCAACCACTGGACGATTACGGTCGGCAAATGGCCGAGGAACTAAACGACATTTGCGGCTACATCTTCATGCAGAAGTCGCCGTCGTGCGGGCTGGAACGGGTCAAGGTCTACGATCACAACAGCGTGCCCCAGGACGGCGGCGGGCGTGGTATCTACGCGCAGGCCTTTTGTGCGCGCCATCCGGACCTGCCGGTGGAAGAAGACGGTCGCCTCAACGACCCGGTTCTGCGTGAGAACTTCCTCACGCGTGTGTTCGTCTACGCCGCTTGGCAACCGCTGCGCCGTCGCGACCTGACCCGGCGCGATCTCATTGAATTCCACTCGCGCTACAAATACTTGCTGATGGCTCACGATCCGGTGCAATACAAGGCCCTCGGCAACCTGCTGGGCAACATGGGCACGTCGGATCCCAATGAGTTGGGCCCGCGTTATTTCAGTGCCCTGATGACGGCCTTGAAGAAATGCGCCACCCGCCGAACCCACGCCAACGTACTTCAACATTTGAGCGGCTATCTCAAACGCGCCATCGGCGCCGATGACAAGCGGGAAGTGGCGCACCTCATCCAGCAATATCGCCTCGGCATCGTGCCCTTGGTGGTGCCGCTGACGTTACTCAAGCATCACCTGCGCCAGCATCCCGATCCATATCTCGCGCAACAGGCGTACCTGCAACCCCACCCGGAAAATCTCAGCCTGCGAAATGCCATCTGATGAACGACGAACCCGACTCCAGCGCCAGCGAAGACCTCGGCGCTGATTTTGCCACAGCGCTGGCGCAGGGCTGGCTGCCCATACGCGAAGTGTCCCGGCGGACCGGCGTCAACGCCGTCACGCTGCGTGCCTGGGAGCGCCGCTATGGCTTGATCGTGCCGCACCGCACCCCCAAGGGCCATCGCTTGTTCAGCGCTGAACATGTGCAACGGATCCAGAGCATCCTCACTTGGATCAATCGCGGCGTGGCCGTGAGCAAGGTCAAGCCGTTGCTCGACACTCCGCAGCCGCCCGACGAGCCATTGGAAGATGATTGGCAGTGCCAGCGCCACGCCCTTGCGCTGGCGGTGATGCAACTGGCCGAGCGGCAGGTCGATCATCTGGTCAACCAGGCGATGGCGCTTTATCCGCCCAGTACTGTTTGCGAACAGTTGCTGCTGCCCTTGCTCGACGAATTGCAGACACGTTGGCAAGGGCAGTTCGGCGCGCAGTTGGAGCAGGTGTTCTTTTATTCCTGGCTGCGCAGCAAGTTCGGCAGCCGGGTCTACCACAACAACCGCCAGGTGCATGGCGCGCCGTTGCTGATGGTCAATCATTCTCTGTCGTCCCAGGAACCGCACCTGTGGTTGACGGCCTGGCTCGCCAGCAGCTCCGATTGCCCCGTGGAGGTCTTCGATGCGCCTTTGCCGGCGGGAGAGTTGGCGCTGGCGGTCGAACGGCTCAAGGCCCGCGCCGTGTTGCTGTATTCAAGCAATGCCTTGAACCTTTCCCAATTGCCTAGGCAACTGAATGCCGTCGACTGCCCGATCATCATCGCCGGCCCGGCCGTGTCCATTCATCTCGCCAGGCTATCCACCGACGTCTCGATGCCCCACGTCAGTTGGGCCGAAAACCCGCTCTGCGCTCACGCCGAACTGAATCGTCGGGCGCTTCTTTAAAGAGTATGTCCATGCAATTGATCTGGCTGCGCAGCGATTTGCGCGTGCACGACAACACCGCGCTTGCCACCGCTGCCGCCCGAGGCCCCTGCGTGGCGGTATATCTGCCAAGCCCGGGGCAATGGCGCGCCCACGATGATGCGCCTTGCAAAGTCGATTTCTGGTTGCGCAACCTGGCGTCGCTGAGCACGGCGTTGGAACGACTGAACATCCCGCTGCTGATCCGCCAAGCGCCCCAATGGGACCAGGCGCCAGAAGTATTGGCGACACTGTGCCGGGAGCTGAACATCGATGCCGTGCACGTCAACGAAGAATACGGCCTGAACGAAACCCGACGCGACACCGAAGTCGCTCGTGCGCTGGCTGGAGAGGGTGTCGAGTTTCATAGCCACCTCGACCAGCTCTTGTTCAAGCCCGGCAGCGTGCTGACCAAGACCGGCAACTATTTCCAGGTATTCAGCCAGTTTCGCAAGGTGTGCTACCAACGCTTGCATTTCTCACTACCGAGCGTGGTGCCCACGCCTGCCCGGCAAGCGTCCACCGCCATAGCCAGTGATCCCGTGCCGACGTGCGTCGAAGGTTTCGAGCCACCCAGCGAAACGCTGCGAACCCTGTGGCCGGCCGGTGAGAGCGAAGCCCGGCGGCGGCTGGATGGGTTTGTCGAGCAGCACATCGACGACTACCTGACTGAGCGGGACTTCCCGGCCAGGCCTGGCACCAGCCAGCTTTCGGCCTACCTGGTGGCCGGCGTGGTATCGCCGCGCCAATGCCTGCACGCGGCACTGCACGCCAACCAGGGTGAATTCGAAAGTGGAAATGCAGGAACAGTGACCTGGATCAATGAATTGCTCTGGCGGGAGTTTTACAAACACATATTGGTGGGCTATCCACGCGTGTCCCGACACCGCGCGTTTCGCCCGGAGACCGAGGCCTTGGCCTGGCGCCAAGCGCCGGATGAACTGGCGGCGTGGCAACAGGCGCGCACCGGCCTGCCGATCATCGATGCGGCCATGCGCCAGCTGCTGGAGACGGGCTGGATGCACAACCGGTTGCGGATGGTGGTGGCCATGTTCCTGACCAAGAATCTGCTGATCGACTGGCGCGAAGGCGAACGTTTTTTCATGCGCCATCTGATCGACGGCGACCTGGCGGCCAACAATGGCGGCTGGCAATGGAGCGCTTCCACCGGGACGGACTCGGCGCCCTGGTTCCGCATCTTCAATCCACTGAGCCAATCGGAGAAATTTGATCGCGAGGGACTATTTATCAAGCGTTGGCTGCCTGAATTGAACAATTTGGATAACCAACGTGTCCACCGTCCTGATGCCCAGCGCGAACTGTTTGACGCAACGGATTATCCGTCACCGATCGTTGATCTGGCGCAATCAAGAATGCGGGCTTTGGCGGCCTTCAAGCGGTTGCCGTCTCGCCAGGACATGAAATCAAACTGAAGCGCGATTATCAGACATGAAATTGGCCAGATCGGGAATTCACATCGCGCTGGACCTTATATAGTCTTACTAACTTAGGGCTTCTGCATAGGAGAACAGGATTGGGACGGAGGTATTGGCTAACCGGTGCGGCTGATGGCGTGGGTGCCTCGCTGGCTGAAGCATTGCTTCAGACCGGGGCGCAGTTGGCTATCGGCTCGTCTAAAATGTCCAACCTCCTTTCCCAGCGCTTTCCCGACCAAGTCTTGGCGGTCCCGGCCAAATTGACCAACAGCCAGATCGCTCAAGAGGTCGGCCAATTGATTTCCCAGCAATGGGGCGCGTTGGACACGGTGATCATCAATGCCGGAACGGCCGAATACGTTGAAGGCCAACCGGCTGACCATACGCTGGTCGAACGCATCATCCGCAGCAATCTGTTGGTTGCAAGTTTTTGCATTGACGTGGCGCTGCCGTTATTGCGCCAGGGGGGCACGCCTCACCTGGTAGGCATTACCAGCCCCGTCACGTACCTGGCGCCCTCCCACGCGCCAGGCGACGGCACTACGCTGCGCCAGGTGTTTGAATCGGTTCGTGGCGCCCCGTCCGGCAAAGGCATCGACGTAACGCTGGTTATCCCAGGATTCGACGACCCGGCGATGGGTCTCGACGGTAGCCTTCCCATCCCGACCCGATGGTCGGCCCCAGCGACGGCGAACTACATCTTGGCGCAGTTGAACGAACGCCCCCACGAAACGCCCCTACCCGCCGCCTCCATGAAGACCCTCTGGCCGTTACCCTCCCCGGCCAACAATTTTCCCGCGGACACCCAGCCCGCTGGCGAATCCCCGATCAAGGGACAACCCTGATCGACCCGGTTGCCTTACACTGCGCGCCATGAAAACCATCCCCCTCGTTGAACTGCCTGCGCCGGTCGTCACATGCTCGACATGCGCGGCGTGCTGCTGCCAGCTGGAAGTGATGTTGATCACCGATACTGGCGTTCCGGAACGTTTCATCGACACAGACGATTGGGGTGGGGAGGTCATGCTGAGGCTCGATGACGGCTGGTGCGCGGCGCTGGATCGCGACAGCATGATGTGCACGATCTACGAAAAGCGCCCGCTGATCTGCAGAGAATTCGAGATGGGCGCGCCGGAGTGCCTGGAAGAACGCCAGGGCATTGCGACGGCGTATCGATAAAGAATGGTCTGACGCACTGGATCCCTGTGGAGCGAGCTTGCTCGCGATAGCGGTGGACCAGGCGAGTGCAGGCGCTGGTCACCGCTATCGCGAGCAAGCTCGCTGACACGGTTTTTGCTGTTACAGCGGCATCGTGTAGTGCAGCGCGTAACTTTCTACCCCGTCGTTGTCCGACGAGATGCCGGCGTTGGAATAGTGAGTGGCACGAATGCCCACTTCGTGTCCGCCATTGAAGCGCAGGCCGAAACCGACACGGTCTTCGAACTGGAACGACGTACCGAGCTTGTTGGTTTCGATCTCGGTATTGTCAAAAAACGCGACGCCGATCCCCGCCTCGATGTAGGGCTTCACGTTCTGACCCGCAAATTCGTACACAAACACCGGCGAGAACGACAGGCTATGGTTACTGGAGGTCTTGTCCCCTTCCCAGTAAGTGTAGGCACCGCTCCAATAACCGGTCAGCCGACCCACGTCACTCTGCAGCCAGCTCTTGTCCCAATCGAACTGCATGCCCAGGCGATAGGTCATGGTCGAGTCGCCGGTCTGGCCGACCCCGAACTCCACGCCTGCCGCCTGTGCGGTGTAAGTGTGCCCCAGCAACGCAGCCGCAAGCGCGGCAAAGCAGAATAAACGCTTCATTAGAAACATCCTTTTCCGACAGCTTTAGTTAGTTTTTTCTTACAAACAGACAGAGCTATAGAAATCCGCGCCAAAACAGAAGTTCAGCACGATTTACATAATTTTCACGTTTTTTTTACAGGACGAAGCTTCGCACAATGCCGGAAGAATTCCATAGCATCGGTAGGATTTTTCTTAAATGTGACGGATCGGCACTGCTCCAGAATTGCGTTTCGCCAGCAGGCCCCTCGGCAGCTATTGCCCGCTCGCTCAGTAAGCGCTGGAGTTGGCGAGCCACGGCAGCGCCAGTGTCGATCAGGCTGACATCCTCCGGAACCATCTCTTTGAGCAGTGACTTGAGGAATGGATAGTGCGTGCAACCCAGGATCACCGTGTCGCAACCAGCCGCCAGCAACGGGGCAACGTAGCCCTGCAGCAACTGGCGCAAGGCCGGGCTGTGCAAGTCGCCAGCCTCGATCAGTTCGACCAATCCGGGACAGGGCTGCGTGACCACTCGCACGTCCGTGGCGAAGCGGTCGAGCAATGCGGCAAATTTGGCGCTCTGCAACGTGCCTGTGGTGGCGAGCACACCGACGATGCCGCTTCGAGTCGCCGCAGCGGCCGGCTTGACCGCCGGTTCCATGCCGACAATGGGCCAGTCCGGATAATCACGACGCAGGTCAGCCACTCCGGCGACGGTTGCCGTATTGCAGGCCACCACCAGCGCCTTGGCTCCCTGGCGTTGAAAAAAATCGGCAATGATCGCGCACCGCCGACGGATGAATTCCGGGCTTTTTTCTCCGTAGGGAATATGCCCGCAATCGGCTACGTACAGCAGCGACTCATGGGGCAGCAATCGGCGAATTTCCCCCAGCACCGACAGCCCGCCGACCCCTGAATCGAACACCCCGACCGGCGCCTCACTCATGTCGGGTACCGCAAACGCCGCACCCCGGATCCCGCTTGACCCGCAATTCGCGAAATCGCGTGCCCAGCGCATCGATCAACAGCAGGCGCCCCACCAGCGGCTCACCAAAGCCGGCCAACAGTTTCAGGGCCTCAAGCGCCTGGAGACTGCCCACCAACCCCACGAGCGGCCCAAGAACGCCGGCCTCGCTGCAGGTCAGCTCGGCTTCGCTGCCGTGCCCGTAGAGGCAGTGGTAACAAGGGCTTTCGGGGCGGCGCGGGTCGAATACCGACAGTTGGCCCTCCAGGCGGATGGCCGCGCCGCTGATCAAGGGCTTGCCCGCGGCGACGCAGGCTGCGTTCACCGCTTCGCGGGTGGAAAAGTTGTCGGAGCAGTCCAGCACGACGTCGACCGCCGCCACCGCGTCAGCCAGGCTGCCGTCGTCCATGGCCGTTGGATGGGGGACCAGTCGGACTTCAGGGTTGATGGCGGTGAGGCGGCGCATCGCCGAATCGACCTTGGTCAACCCGACGCTATCAGTGTCGTGGATGATCTGTCGCTGCAGGTTGGTCAGGTCGACCGTGTCGAAGTCGGCCAGGTGCAACTCGCCGACACCGGCTGCGGCCAGGTACAACGCCACTGGCGCGCCCAGGCCACCGAGGCCGACAATCAATGCGCGGCTCTGCTTGAGGCGCAGTTGCCCATCGATGTCGACGTGTTGCAACAGGATCTGTCGACTGTAGCGCAGCAGCTCTTGATCGTTCAGCACGGCAGGCGTCCCAGACTGATGCGTTCGTGATCACCGAGGTCCTTGCGGCTATGGACCTGGGCAAAACCTTGGTCTTGCAGCAGCCCCCGCACCGCGTCGGCCTGGTCATAACCATGCTCGAGCATCAGCCAGCCGCCTGCCTCGAGGTGATCGGGGGCCTGCTGGATAATCGCGCGCAAATCGTCGAGCCCGTCCGGCCCCGCCACCAGCGCACTGGCCGGCTCGAAACGCACGTCGCCCTCGGCCAGATGCGGATCGCTGGCGGCTATATAGGGCGGGTTACTGATGATCAGCCCGAAACGTTCGCCTTCCAGCGCACTGAACCAGTGGCTGCTCAGGATTGCGACGTTACGCAGGCCCAGGCGCTGGCGATTGCGTTCGGCCAACGCCACAGCCTCCAGCACACGATCGACCGCCGTCACGCTCCAGGCCGGACGCTCGCTGGCCAATGCCAAGGCAATCGCGCCGCTGCCGGTGCCCAGGTCGAGGACCCGGGCCGGCGTGGCTGTCAGCAGCTCCAACGCAGCTTCAACCAGCAACTCGGTGTCGGGACGCGGGATCAATGTGTGGGGCGCGACTTCCAGGTCCAGTTTCCAGAAACCCTGCTGCCCGAGGATATAGGCCACCGGCTCGCCGGAGCGACGACGGCGTAGATATTCGGAAAACACCAGCGCGGCCTCGCTCGGCACGATCCGCTCGGGCCAGGTGTGCAGGAAGCTGCGGGACTTGCCCAGGGCAGCGGCCAGCAACAACTCCGCATCCAAGCGTGACGTGGGGGAATCCGGCAATTCGGCGGCGCGAAGCAAACTGGCGATGATGGTCATTGGGTCACCCGTGCTTACTCGCCAATCGCGGCCAGTTGGTCGGCCTGGTATTCGGCGAGCAAAGGCTCGATGACGGCGTCCACACCACCGGCCAGAATCTCGTCGAGGGAGTACAAGGTCAGGTTCACCCGGTGATCGGTCACCCGGCCCTGGGCAAAGTTGTAGGTACGGATGCGCTCGGAACGGTCGCCCGACCCCACCAGCAGTTTGCGCTCGCTGGCGATGGCGTTGGCGGCGGCGCTGGTCTGCTGGTCGTTGAGCTTGGCCGAAAGCCAGGCCATTGCCCGTGCCCGGTTCTTGTGCTGGGAGCGTTCTTCCTGGCACTCGACGACGATGCCCGAGGGCAAGTGAGTGATGCGGATCGCCGAGTCGGTCTTGTTGACGTGCTGGCCACCAGCCCCCGAAGAACGGTAGGTGTCGATCCGCAGGTCCGCCGGGTTGATCTCGATGGCTTCCTGCTCGTCCGGCTCGGGCAACACCGCGACGGTGCAGGCCGATGTATGGATGCGGCCCTGGGATTCGGTGGCCGGCACCCGTTGTACGCGGTGGGCGCCGGATTCGAACTTCAACTTCCCGTAGACGTTGTCGCCCTCGACCCGGGCGATGACTTCTTTATAGCCACCGTGTTCGCCTTCGTTCTCCGATAGGATCTCCACCCGCCAGCCGCGACGCTCGGCATAACGCGAATACATGCGAAACAGGTCGCCGGAAAAGATCGCGGCTTCGTCGCCGCCCGTGCCGGCGCGGATTTCGAGAAAGACGTTTCGTCCGTCATTCGGGTCCTTTGGCAGCAACATGCGTTGCAGATTGCTTTCCAGCTCGACCAATTGCTCCTTGGCTTCGCGCACTTCCTCCACGGCCATTTCGCGCATGTCCGGGTCGCTGTCCTTGAGCAGCGCCTGGGCGCCCTCGAGGTCGCCCTGCACTTTGAGCAGTTGCTTATAAGTGGCGACAATCGGCTCGACTTCCGCGTACTCCTTGGAATAGGTGCGGAATTTGTTCTGGTCGGAAATGACTTCGCCGTCGCCCAGCAAGGCGGTCAGTTCCTCGAAACGGTCCTGGAGAATGTCCAGCTTATTGAGCAGTGACGCTTTCATTGCGATTTTTTATCCGAAAAGCTATCCGGTGAAGCCTCACCGAGGGCGAAAAGTTCCTGGGCCATGGCCAGCGCATCGAGGCGGCCCTCGGCCGTCAGCTTCTTGAGCTGGACGCTTGGGGCATGGAGCAATTTGTTGGTCAGGCCGCGCGCCAGTTGCACCAACACCTCTTCGGCGCTGCCGCCGTTGGCCAGCAGGCGCTGGGCCTTTTGCAATTCTTCGTCGCGCAGGCGCTCGCTTTGCTGACGATACGCCTTGAGCACGTCCACCGCCGCCAGCTCGCGCAGGCGCACCATGAAGTCCTCGGCGCCAACGGTGATCATTTCCTCGGCGGCCTGCGCCGCGCCTTGCCGGCTCTTCAGGTTCTCGGCTACGACTTCGTGCAGGTCATCGACACTGTAAAGGTATACGTCATCCAGTTCGCCGACTTCGGGCTCGATGTCGCGGGGCACGGCTATGTCGACCATGAAGATCGGCTTGTGCTTGCGCAGTTTCAAGGCGCTTTCCACCGCGCCCTTGCCCAGAATCGGCAACTGGCTGGCGGTGGAACTGATGACAATGTCGCTGTGCACCAGTTCGGCGGGAATATCCGACAGCAGCACCGCATGCGCACCGAATTGCTCGGCCAGGGTACTGGCGCGCTCAAGGGTGCGGTTGGCGACCACGATGCGCTTCACCCCCAGGTCATGCAGATGGCGGGCGACCAGGGTGATGGTCTCGCCAGCACCGATCAGCAGCGCCTGGCTGCGTTGCAAATCGCTGAATATCTGCTTCGCCAGGCTGACAGCGGCAAACGCCACGGACACAGGGTTTTCGCCAATGGCGGTGTCGGTGCGCACTTGCTTGGCGGCGTTGAAAGTGGCCTGGAACAGACGCCCCAGCAGCGGCCCGACGGTGCCGGCCTCGCGCGCCACGGCATAGGCCGACTTCATCTGGCCGAGAATCTGCGGTTCGCCGAGCACCAGCGAATCGAGCCCCGAAGCGACACGCATCATGTGACGAACGGCCGCATCGTCCTCATGTACATAGGCACTGGCGCGCAGCTCTTCCAGACTCAGGTCATGGTATTCGGCCAGCCAGCGCAGCACCGAATCGGCCGAGACGTGATCCTGTTCTATATAAAGCTCACTGCGATTACAGGTGGAGAGGATCGCAGCTTCGCGGCTGTCGGTGAGTCGGCAGAGCTGCTGCAGGGCCTCAACCAGCTGCTCAGGCGTGAAGGCCACGCGCTCGCGGACATCTACTGAAGCAGTCTTGTGGTTAATACCAAGTGCAAGGAAGGCCATTCAAGGTCGCTGATGGTGACGTGAAGCCGGCAATTGTCCTACTTCGCCAGATTGAGAACAACCACCACCGACTATTGTCACAATTACCTGTGCCTATAAGGCATCCGCCGAGACTCGGTTATGTTTGACCGATGGCTTGTGTCATGATGATCCGACCGCAGGTAAGTCGTCCTCTTCCTATATGAATAGATCTTTTGCGTTGCTCCTCGCTTTTGCCTTTCTCGGCGGCTGCCAGTCCATGGCCCCCGTTTCGACGGACGGTACGCCACCGGTCGAAGGCAGCACTCCGGCTCCCGAAAAGCCCAAGGTGTACGGCTCGTTCAGCGAAGAAACTGTCTTCAGCCTGCTGAGTGCCGAGCTGGCAGGCCAGCGCAATCGTTTCGACATTGCCCTGGATAACTACGTCACCCAGGCCATCAACACTCAGGATCCGGGCATTTCCGAGCGGGCGTTCCGCATTGCCGAATACCTGGGGGCCGACCAGGCCGCGCTGGATACGGCGCTGATCTGGGCCAAAAACGCCCCGGACGACCTCGAAGCGCAACGCGCCGCCGCCGTGCAACTGGCGCGCGCCGGGCGTTACGACGATTCCATGGTGTACATGGAAAAAGTCTTGCTGGGCAAGGGCGATACCCATTTCGATTTCCTTGCGCTGTCCGCCGCCGATACCGACCAAGAGACCCGCGACGGCTTGAAGAAGAGTTTCGATCGCCTGCTGGAACGCCACCCGAACAACGGCCAGTTGATTTTCGGCAAGGCCTTGCTGCTGCAGCAGGACGGCGACTCCCAAGGCGCCCTCACCTTGTTGGAAGACAACCCGCCGGAAGCGGGCGAAGTGGCGCCTATCCTGTTGCGTGCACGCTTGCTGCAAGGCATGAATCGCGGCGACGAAGCGCTGCCGCTGATGGAAAAAAGCATCAAGAAGTACCCGGACGACAAACGCCTTCGCCTCACCTACGCCCGCATGCTGGTGGAAAACAACCGCATGGACGACGCCAAGGTCGAGTTTTCCAGCCTGGTGCAGCAATACCCCGAAGACGACGATTTGCGTTATTCCCTGGCGCTGGTCTGCCTGGAGGCCAAGGCGTGGGAAGAAGCCAAGGGTTACTTGGAAGACCTGATAGCCCGGGAAAGCCACGTCGACTCGGCCCACCTGAACCTGGGCCGCATCGCCGAGGAGCGCAACGATCCCGAGAGCGCGCTGATCGAGTACGCCCAGGTCGGCCCGGGCAATGACTACCTCCCAGCGCAGCTGCGCCAGGCTGACATCCTGATCGGCAACGGCCGGACGGCCGAGGCCCAGAGTCGCCTGGCCGTTCAGCGCGACACCCAGCCGGACTATGGCATCCAGCTCTACCTGATCGAGGCCGAAACCCTGTCGGCCAACAAGCAGGGCGATAAAGCCTGGACTGTCCTGCAACAAGCGTTGAAGCAATACCCGGACGATCTGAACCTGCTGTACACCCGCGCCATGCTCGCGGAAAAACGCAACGATCTGGCCCAGATGGAAAAAGACCTGCGGCTGATCATCCAGCGCGACCCCGACAACGCGATGGCCCTCAACGCCCTCGGCTACACGCTATCGGATCGGACCACCCGCTACGATGAAGCCAAGGTGCTGATCGAGCAGGCCCACCGGATCAATCCGGAAGACCCGGCCGTACTCGACAGCCTCGGTTGGGTGAATTTCCGCCTGGGCAACCTCGACGAAGCCGAACGCCTGTTGCGCCAGGCCCTGGAGCGCTTCCCCGACCAGGAAGTCGCCGCGCACCTGGGTGAAGTACTGTGGGCCAACGGCAAACAACGCGAAGCCAGGCAGATCTGGGACAAGTTCCTCAAGGAACAACCGGACAGCCCGATTCTGCGCGGCACCATCAAACGCCTGACCGGATCAGAGACCCTCTAAGATTATGTTTGTGCGCCACTTCATTATTTTCAGTTTCATCGCCCTGCTCGCCGGTTGCGCGGGCTTCGGCGCCCGAGAATCCGTCCAGGGCCATGGCGACCCGGCCCAGTGGCGCGAGCATAAAGAACAGCTCAGCGGCCTCGACGGCTGGCAGATCGACGGCAAGATCGGCATTCGTGCGCCCAAGGACTCTGGCAGCGGTACCTTGTTCTGGTTGCAGCGCCAGGATTACTACGACATTCGACTTTCGGGCCCCCTGGGGCGCGGTGCGGCGCGGCTGACCGGCCGGCCGGGGCAGGTTTCGCTGGAAGTCGCCAACCAGGGACGCTACGAGGCTCCGAGCCCCGAAGCACTGCTGGAAGAACAGCTGGGCTGGAAACTGCCGGTTTCCCACCTCACCTGGTGGGTTCGCGGCCTCCCGGCACCGGACAGCAAGAGCCGTCTGACCCTGGACGCCGACAGCCGCCTGTCGAACCTGGAGCAGGATGACTGGCAGATCGAATACCTGAGCTATGCCGAGCAGAACGGCTACTGGTTGCCGGAGCGCATCAAGCTGCACGGCAGCAACCTGGACGTCACGCTGGTCATCAAGCAATGGCAGCCGCGCAAGCTGGGGCAATGACATGACCGCTGCACGCCTGACGCTGCCCTCCCCGGCCAAGCTCAACCTGATGCTGCACATCCTCGGTCGTCGCCCGGATGGCTATCACGAGCTGCAAACGATTTTCCAGTTCCTGGATTATGGCGACGAGATCACTTTTGCCGTGCGCGATGACGGCGTGATCCGTTTGCACACCGAATTCAACGGTGTTCCCCACGACAGCAACCTGATCGTCAAGGCGGCGAAGAAGCTTCAGGAGCAATCCGGCTGTTCGCTGGGCATCGACATCTGGATCGAAAAAATCCTGCCCATGGGCGGAGGAATCGGTGGCGGCAGTTCGAATGCGGCCACGACGCTGCTAGGCCTCAATCATCTCTGGCAGTTGGGCTGGGACATGGATCGCCTCGCGGCGCTGGGCCTTTCGCTGGGTGCCGACGTACCGGTTTTCGTGCGTGGCCACGCGGCTTTCGCCGAGGGCGTCGGGGAAAAACTCACACCGGTAGAGCCCGAGGAACCTTGGTACTTGGTGCTGGTGCCGCAAGTCTCTGTAAGTACAGCAGAAATTTTTTCAGATCCACTGTTGACACGTAACTCTCCTCCCATTAAAGTGCGCCCCGTTCCCAAGGGAAACAGTCGAAATGACTGCTTACCGGTGGTAGCAAGGCGTTATCCAGATGTTCGTAACGCATTGAATTTGTTAGGTAAATTTACCGAAGCAAAACTCACCGGAACTGGAAGTTGTGTGTTTGGGGGCTTCCCAAGCAAAGCTGAAGCTGATAAAGTCTCGGCCCTTCTTACAGAGACCCTTACAGGGTTTGTAGCAAAAGGAAGCAACGTTTCGATGTTGCATCGCAAGCTGCAAAGTCTGCTCTAAAAGGAATCGAGTGCTGGGCACTCGCAGCAACAGATACAGGGGCGTCGCCAAGCGGTAAGGCAGCAGGTTTTGATCCTGCCATGCGTTGGTTCGAATCCAGCCGCCCCTGCCATTTTCCTATACTCATCCAGGTATACCCTCAGCCTTCAGGTACTGCGCGTGTCCAAGATGATGGTCTTTACGGGGAACGCTAACCCCGATCTGGCTCGGCGTGTCGTACGTCAGCTGCATATCCCTCTCGGTGACATCTCTGTCGGTAAGTTCTCCGACGGCGAAATCACTGCCGAGATCAATGAAAACGTTCGCGGTAAAGACGTCTTCATTATTCAGCCGACTTGCGCTCCGACCAACGATAACCTGATGGAACTCGTCGTGATGGCTGATGCCTTCCGCCGTTCCTCGGCTACTCGTATTACTGCTGTTATTCCTTACTTTGGTTATGCCCGCCAGGATCGCCGTCCGCGTTCCGCACGCGTGGCCATCAGCGCGAAAGTCGTTGCCGATATGCTGACCGTGGTCGGCATCGATCGTGTACTGACGGTCGATCTGCATGCTGACCAGATCCAGGGCTTCTTCGATATTCCCGTGGACAACATCTACGGCTCCCCCGTCCTGGTGGATGACATCGAGGATCAGCGCTTCGAAAACCTCATGATCGTGTCCCCGGACATTGGCGGCGTCGTGCGTGCACGGGCCGTAGCCAAATCCTTGGGCGTTGATCTGGGTATCATCGACAAACGCCGCGAGAAGGCCAATCACTCCGAAGTGATGCACATCATCGGCGATGTCGAAGGGCGCACCTGTATCCTGGTCGACGACATGGTCGATACCGCCGGCACCCTGTGCCACGCGGCCAAGGCCTTGAAGGAGCATGGCGCTGCCAAGGTCTTCGCCTACTGCACGCACCCTGTGCTGTCGGGTCGGGCGATCGAAAACATTGAAAATTCCGTGCTGGACGAGCTGGTGGTGACAAACACCATTCCGCTGTCCGCTGCAGCACAAGCCTGTGCGCGTATCCGTCAGTTGGATATCGCACCGGTGGTTGCCGAGGCGGTTCGCCGCATCAGCAATGAAGAATCGATCAGTGCGATGTTCCGCTAAGGGCCCTGCCCTTTCCCGGATATCTCGTTGACGAAAAGCGCCCCGCCCCAACACTCATGTTGGGGCGGGGCTTTTTTGCCCATACCGCTTTGGCGTCGGTCGCAGACGTCATTCGGATATGGCTATTTTGGAGAAACAACATGACCGATTTCATTCTGAACGCCCAAGCGCGTACCGACCTGGGGAAAGGTGCGAGCCGCCGCCTGCGTCGTCTCGCCAGCCAGGTTCCTGCCGTTGTATACGGTGGTGACAAGGCCCCTGAATCCATCACCATGCTGGCCAAAGAAGTGGCCAAGCTGTTCGAAGACGAGGCTGCTTTCAGCCACGTGATCGAACTGAACGTTGATGGCAAGAAGCAAAACGTCATCGTTAAAGCGATGCAGCGTCACCCGGCCAAGCAGTTCATCATGCACGCTGACTTCATCCGCGTCGTGGCTGGCCAGAAACTGACCGCTACCGTTCCAGTGCACTTCATCAACGAAGCTGCTCCGATCAAGAAAGGCGGCGAAATCTCGCACGTGACTTCCGAGCTGGAAGTTTCCTGCCTGCCGAAGGACCTGCCTGAATTCATCGAAGTCGACCTGGCTGACGCCGAGATTGGCACGATCGTTCACCTGTCCGACCTCAAGGCTCCTAAAGGCGTTGAGTTTGTTGCCCTGGCACACGGTGATGACAAGGCTGTTGCCAACGTCCACGCTCCACGTGTTGCTCCAGAAGCGACTGAAGAAGGCGCAGCAGAGTAATTACACTCTGTCGCCGGAGTGACCGGAAACATCGCGGACTGGAACGTAGCGAGACAACGGGCAAGAACGCGAAGTTTACTTAACGGTAGATCCGCAATTTTCGTTCGTTGTCGCCACACCGTCTGACCGCGACATGTTAACCACCACTCCAGGAAGGGCCCCTATCGTGACTGCCATCAAACTGATCGTTGGCCTGGGAAATCCAGGCGCCGAATACGAACAGACCCGGCATAACGCAGGGGCCCTTTTTGTTGAGCGCATCGCGCACGCCCAAGGCGTCAGCCTGGCCGCCGATCGCAAATATTTTGGCCTGACCGGGCGTTTTTCACACCAGGGTCAGGATGTTCGCCTGTTGATTCCCACCACCTATATGAACCGCAGCGGCCAGGCCGTGGCGGCGTTGGCCGGTTTCTTTCGCATCAAGCCTGAAGAAATCCTGGTGGCCCATGACGAACTCGACCTGCCTCCGGGCGTTGCCAAGCTCAAGCAGGGCGGCGGCCATGGCGGTCACAACGGGTTGCGCGACATCATTGCGCAACTGGGCAATCAAAATACCTTTCACCGCCTGCGGCTCGGCATCGGCCACCCGGGCGTTGCCAGTATGGTTTCAAATTTTGTCCTGGGTCGCGCGCCTCGCGCCGAACAGGAAAAACTCGATGCCAGCATCGACTTTGCCCTCGGCGTGCTGCCGGATATCCTCGCCGGTGAATGGAACCGCGCGATGAAAAACCTGCACAGCCAGAAGGCCTGACACTTATCCGAGGGGAAACACCATGGGATTCAATTGCGGCATCGTCGGCCTGCCTAACGTCGGCAAGTCCACCCTGTTCAACGCCCTGACCAAATCCGGTATCGCGGCCGAGAACTTCCCCTTCTGCACCATCGAGCCGAACAGCGGCATCGTGCCGATGCCCGATCCGCGCCTGGACGCACTGGCGGCCATCGTCAATCCCAAGCGCATCCTGCCGACCACCATGGAGTTCGTCGACATCGCAGGCCTGGTGGCCGGTGCTTCGAAGGGTGAAGGCCTGGGCAACAAGTTCCTGGCCAACATCCGCGAAACCGATGCCATCGCCCATGTGGTGCGCTGCTTCGAAGACGAGAACGTGATCCACGTTTCCAACAGCGTCGACCCGAAACGCGACATCGAGATCATCGACCTGGAACTGATCTTCGCCGACCTCGACAGTTGCGAGAAACAACTGCAGAAGGTTGCCCGCAACGCCAAGGGTGGCGACAAGGATGCAGTCGTCCAGAAAGGCCTGTTGGAGCGATTGATCGCTCACTTCACCGAGGGCAAGCCCGCGCGTAGCCTGATGAAGGACATGAGCACCGACGAGAAGCTGGTGATCAAGGGCTTCCACCTGCTGACCACCAAGCCGGTCATGTATATCGCCAACGTCGCCGAAGACGGTTTCGAGAACAACCCGCATCTGGACGTGGTCCGTGCCATCGCCGAGGAAGAAGGTGCCATGGTCGTTCCGGTCTGCAACAAGATCGAAGCGGAAATCGCCGAACTGGACGATGGCGAAGAGAAGGACATGTTCCTCGAGGCCCTGGGCCTGGAAGAGCCTGGCCTGAACCGGGTGATCCGCGCTGGCTACGAAATGCTCAACCTGCAGACCTACTTCACCGCCGGTGTCGAAGAAGTCCGCGCCTGGACCGTTCGCGTGGGCGCCACCGCCCCGCAAGCCGCTGGCGTCATCCATACCGACTTCGAAAAGGGCTTCATCCGCGCCGAAGTCATCGCCTACGCCGACTTCATCCAGTACAAGGGCGAAGCTGGCGCGAAGGAAGCCGGTAAGTGGCGCCTGGAAGGCAAGGAATACATCGTCAAGGACGGCGACGTGATGCACTTCCGCTTCAACGTCTGAAATGAAAAAAACACCGCGTGGCAGTGACTGTCACGCGGTGTTTTTTTATGGGCGTCAACTTAACAAATGCCATTGATCGACGTCTGGCGCCACCCCGATCAGGCCTAGTTGGGCGTCGGGAGCCGCTGTGGGAGCAAAGACCATGTTGTCTTCCCCGAGGCTTTCCCGCCAGTCCCCGGCCAGCGCAACCTGGAACGAATGGCCTTGCGCGTCCGCTTGCGCATCCTTCAGGTAAGTGCGGTCCAATGCCTCGTTGTAGACCAACTTCAGCGTAGTGCCCGTACCCTCTCCGAAGCCGGTATAGCCCAGTGCCGACACATCGATTTTGTCGTCAACCGTAAAGCCTTCGATAAGGTCGGCAAAGCTCTGGTTGTCGGTACGGTAGCTGTCCTCGATGGAGAGATAGCGGAACACGTCGGCGTTTTCCCGATTGTCCGTCCACAACGAAATGTCGGCTCTGTCCCCACCGTTGAGACGGTCGGCGCCCGCGCCGCCGATGATGACATCCGCTCCGGCGCCGCCGTTGATACGGTCATTGCCGTCCAGGCCATGGATGATTTCCGACAAGGCAGAACCGGTAATCGTATCGTTGGTAGATTCCCCTTCAAGCGTGGGCGCCGTGAACACAAGATTCGTGTAGTTCAGTTGCCCGACCAGATTGCCATCCAAGGTCAGTTCAAAACGTTGCCCGGTAGCATCGGCGTCGAAGCTCTTGAGGTAGGTGCGGGTGCCGTCCGCGCTGGCCTGGATGGCCAAGGTACCGTCATGGCCATCGCCAATACCGGTGAAGCCCAAGCCGATCAGGTCAATGCGGTCCTCGGAGACATCGAAGTCCTGGATTCGGTCGCTGCTGTTCAGCGTGGCGGTGCGGAAGCTGTCGCCCAGTTCGGTAAAACGGAAGATGTCCGAGCCTGAGCCACCTTGCAACACATCACGCCCGCCGTCGCCGTGGAGCACATCATCGCCCGCCAGGCCGTGGATGATTTCGGCGGCATCGGTGCCCCGCAAGATTTCCTCGCCGGCGTACCCCTCCATATGGAGCTTGCCGTCCTGGCTGCCAAAGCTTGAGTCCAGGCTACCGTCGGCGTTCAAGCGGATGACATTGAAATCTCCGTTGTTCGTGCCGGCAGCCACGATCCTGCCATCGGCTTGCACCGTCAAAGCCGCCGGCGTGTCGGCCTCGAAGGTCACCGAGCCATTGCTGCCGAAACTACTGTCGAATGACCCGTCAGCGTTGAGCCGCGCCACGGTAGCCAGGCGATCGCCCTCGCCATGCCCCATCACGATGATCTTTCCGTCAGCCTGCACGGTGACCACCGAGTCTTCCCCAAACCCCATGGCAGCGCTCAAATGCAGGACGCCGTCGTCACCGAAACGGGTATCCAACTGACCGTCGGCGTTGAAACGCTGCAAGGCGAACGTCGGATCGCCCGTGCCGGCGGCATTGTAGGCAGCCCCGACCACGACACTCCCATCTGCCAACACCGCACTGGAGATCCCTCCGTTGAAAAACGGGTCTTCGTAAATGTCGACGGTGAGCACGCCGTTGTGACCAAAGCCGTCGAACAAGCTGCCGTCATTGCCAGCCTTGGTCACGGTAGCCTGGTCAAACCCGCGGGCACTGACCTGAAAGGTGCCGTCCATATTGGCCGTCAGGTCGATATCCTTGAAATCATGGTTGATGTCGACCGTCATGACACCGTTCTGACCAAAGCCGACATCACGCGTCCCGTCACTGTTGTAGCGCTCCACTTGTATGCCGGTGTTCAGCGCCACAGCGACGAGCACCTTGCCATCGGCCTGCACCGCCGTCAGCTCATAGCGGGACGCTGGGGCTGTCGTGGTCGGTATCGTATCGACGCCACCTTCATGAAAGCGGGTGTCCAGGCTGCCATCCGCATTCAGGCGGATAACGGAATGGTTCTGCTCGTAGCCGTAGCTTTCCTCACCTGGCGCCCCGGGGTAGCCCCATGCCAGGTACTCGGTATAGCCGCCAATCAGTATCTTGCCGTCCGGCTGGATAATGATGCTCTGGGCATCATCTAGCTGGCCGGTGAGGTCGACCTGGACAGTGCCGGGGCCGGTTCTCACGGTATGGGAATTCAGGTTCGGGTTATCGACGGTTGCCATGGTTTAGTCCCTTAAAAGAAATGCCAGTTTCGTCACCTGGTAGAGCGACAACGCTTTGCACGCTGCCTCGGTCATAACCATGACCGGTGGCTTCTTGTTGGAGCCAATTGACTGGAACAGGCTCTTTGCGTCGGAAACACCAAAGAGCGGCAAGTTCATTCATGGCTCAGGGACTACGATAAACGGTACATCGACCCCATCCGGGGTCGAGAGCAAAAATGCCTGATGGATTGACCGAGGCTCTGTACGAAAGGTATCCGCACTGGCCCATACTGCGTTGAAACGGGGCTCGGAATGTTCGATTCAGGCCCTTTTGGTCCTTGGCAGGAAAATCGCCAACACGCCGAACAACGGCAGGAACGAGCACAGCCAATACACGTATTCGATACCCCGGATGTCCGCCAGATGCCCCAGCAGCGCGGCGCCGATCCCACCGAAGCCGAACATCAACCCGAAGAACACGCCGGCGATCATCCCAACGTTGCCCGGCACCAGCTCCTGGGCATACACCACGATGGCGGAGAAAGCCGAAGCCAAGATGAAGCCGATCACTACGCTGAGGATGCTGGTCCACAGCAGGTCCACGTGAGGCAAGATCAGCGTAAATGGCGCCACACCCAGAATCGAGAACCAGATCACCGCCTTGCGTCCGATCTTGTCGCCGATCGGGCCGCCAAAGAAGGTCCCCGCCGCCACTGCGCCAAGGAACAGGAACAGGTGCAGTTGGGAAGATGCCACCGACAGGTCGAACTTTTCGATCAGGTAGAAGGTGAAATAGCTGGTGAAACTGGCCATGTAGAAATACTTCGAGAACACCAACAGGCCAAGCACCACCAACGCACTCAGGACCCGCCCCTTGGATAAGCCATGCGTCGCCGCCTGGCCTTGCTTGAGCTTGAACAGGTTCAGGTGATTGGCGTACCAACGGCTGATGCGGTACAGCACGAACAAGGCAAACAGCGCGAACAAGCCGAACCAGGCCACATTGCCTTGACCGTAGGGAATGATGATCGCTGCGGCCAGCAGCGGGCCGAATGCGGAGCCGGCGTTTCCGCCCACCTGGAAAGTCGATTGCGCCAGGCCGTAACGACCGCCGGAAGCCAGTCGCGCCACTCGCGATGCCTCGGGGTGAAAAGTCGACGAGCCGATACCGATCAAGGCCGCCGCCAGCAGGATCATGGCAAAGCTGCCGACCATGGACATCATCACGATGCCGATCAGCGTGCACACCGTTCCGGCCGGCAACAGCCAGGGCTTCGGGTGCCGATCGGTGTGATAGCCGACCCAAGGCTGCAACAAAGATGCGGTCAACTGGAACGTAAGGGTGATCAGGCCGACCTGGGTAAACGTCAGGCCATAGCTGTCCTTGAGCATCGGATAGATGGACGGCAGCACAGCCTGGATCAGATCGTTGATCAGATGAGCCAACGCCACCGCACCAATGATGCGCATGACCAAAGGACTGCTTTGGGGCGTGGCGCCAATGGGCGTCGCGTCAGCCGGGGTATTGCTGATAGCCATGGGAAGTTTCCAGACGGCAGGTGGGAGCACATGGGCAAGGTTCGCCAATGTGCCATTTTTCAGTGCGACAAGGCTATCCCATTAGCTTGCTATCGACCGATAAAAAATAGTCGGCAAACAAGGTGATAGCGCAACGCCATGGTCTGAATCTTGCCTTGTAAAAGTCTTACGACGCGGCCCCTTACAAAGGGGACCGAGAATGGGAAGTTTCGCTACAGAGCAGGCCTACAGAGCCGGCCTGGACAAGCTTTCGAGGCCTTTTGAAAGAGCACCCGTTTCGGCACTTGTGTAAAAACGCACAAAAAAAGTGCAAGGGTGTTCAGGGGAGTATGGGCATGCAGGCTTTTCTATCACCGGGCATCCGGTTGCTGGGGCATTTTGGTTTCGCCCGTAAATTCCAGTTGTTGTTCCTTTTGTTCATCCTGCCGCTCATGGGCAGCCTGTGGCTCATCGGCCAGGACTACCGGGACAAACTCAACCTGATTTCCGGAGAGCGCGCCGGCGTACGCCAGTTGCTCGCCCTGGATAACCTGGACAACCTGCTCGCCGCCCAGCGTAATCGCGCGGCGCGCTGGCGGGCCACGGAGACCAATCGACAACCCACCCCTGCGACGATCGCCGCCATGGCCGCGTTCGATGCGGTGCAACCGGAGCTCAACCAGGTCGCCAACGATCTTGGCGCGACCTTGCAGGCCGAGGGCGTCGAAGCCGACACCCTCGCCCGCTACCAGGCCTTGCAGACCAGCCTCAACGGCCTGGATTCCAAGAGCCTGGGCGCCGTGGGTTGGTGGCCGGATGGCTATGATCGTTTCACCGCTGCCCTCAGCGCATTGCAAGCGTTGCGCGAACAGATGGTCATGGACAATCGCCTGACGCTCGCCTCCTGGCTGGAAACCTACCTGCTCACCCAGATTTCGACCCAGCAGACACCCGAGCTGATCGAACGTGTCGGCCGCCTGGCCAGCGTTGGCCAGGCCTCGGTGGTGTCAGGCCAATTCACTTTGCAGAGCCGCCTGCAACTGCGTGACTTGCGCAGCCGCATCGGCGACGCCCGGGATCAGTTGGTCAAGACCGGTGCGTTGCTGGAGACACGCTTGCCCAGCGAATTGCAATCCTGGGCCGGACAGTTCCAGGGCAGCCTCAAGCACTTGGACGCCGGCTTGAAAGTCTTGGATGACGGCGTGTTCGGTGGCTCCATCAATCTCAAGCCGGAAGCGTTCGAGAAACACATGGACGCCCTTCTTCGGGACCTGGCGACCCTGCGACAACAATCGCTGGTCGCACTGGACACGCGGCTGGACCATTACCACGGCTCTGCGATCCGCCAGTTCACCTTGGTCGCCACGGTGCTTGGCTGCCTATTGCTGGCGGCGCTGTACCTGTTCGTCTGCTTGCAAGCCTCTATCCGCCGCAGCGCCAGTGGCATAACCCTACTGGCCGAAGCCCTGCGTGACGGCAACCTGAGCCTCCAGGTACCCGTGCAAGGACGCGACGAGCTGGCAGCTATCAGCACCGCGCTCAATGTCGCCGTGGTGCAGTTGCGCACCAGCCTGCTGGGCGTGGATCACGAAACGCTGCAACTGAGCGACGCCGTGCGCACCCTCAATACACACTCCAGCGGCGCCTTGGGCGAAGTCGAGGCTCAGCAGATGCAAATCAGCCAGATCGCCGCCGCCGCGACGCAACTGGCCGCAACTTCCCAAGGCGTCGCGAAAAGTTGCGAACAGGCGTCAGACAGCGCGCAACAGACCCGTCGCATCGCCGCCGACAGCAGCCGCGACAGCCAGCGCACCACGGCGAGCATTCAGCAGCTCAACCAGCGGCTCAACGAAACCGCTGCCGCCTTGGGCCGGGTCAGCGAGCAGGGCCAACAGATCCAGCTGGTGGTCGATACCATTCGCGGCGTGGCCGAGCAGACCAATCTCCTGGCGCTCAACGCCGCCATCGAAGCCGCCCGCGCCGGTGAACAAGGCCGGGGCTTTGCGGTGGTGGCCGATGAAGTGCGCAGCCTGTCGCAACGTACCCAGTCCTCCACCCAACAGATCGCCGGCACCGTCGACAGCCTGCGCGCCACGGTCAACGAAGCCGTCAGCCTGATGGAAGCGGCCTGCGGCCAGGCCCAGACCGACGCGCAAGCCGTGACCGGCCTTGGCGAGCGTCTGGGGGAAATTGCCAGCGCCGTACAGAGCGTCACCGATACCCTGGCGCAAATCGCCACCGCGGTGGATGAGCAGGCCAGCACAGCCGACGAGGTCAGCGGCAATATCCAGCAGGTCGATCAAGCGGCCATGCGCCTGCTGGAAGGCGCCCGCGCGGTGAACGTGGCGGCGGACACCTTGAGCCAAGGCAGCCAGGCCTTGAGCGCGAACACAGGGAGATTTCAGCTCAGTTGACGCACATTGGCGACGAGGATGGTTAAGCGGTTGAAAGTGCAGAGAAATATTTTGGATTTACGCTTGACACATCTTCGTTACCAGCGAATAATGCGCGCCACTTGGCTACATAGCTCAGTTGGTTAGAGCATAGCATTCATAATGCTGGGGTCCGGGGTTCAAGTCCCTGTGTAGCCACCAAGTCCTGTTCAAAGATGTTCCTGAATGTCTTTGAACAACAAGAAGCCCGCCTAGTGCGGGCTTTCTTGTTTCTGGGTATATCTCCCTGAATGCCCCCGCAAGATTCAGCTATTCCCACGGGGCGTAGTGATTTATGTGGCTTCCTGGAAGTCCATCTCCGGTGGCTGGCGACGAAAACCTCCCGTCAGCATCGCCAGATACACCACGCCAATCGCCAGCCAGCTCAGGCCAAGGTAGATCGCCAAGTGATCGAGGCTGACCATCAGCCATACATCAGCCGCCAGACCAACGAACGGGAACAGCAGGAACAGCACGAATTCACGCGGCCCTTTCTTCTGCGCGCCGATCCAGTAGTGAAAAATCACCGACAGGTTCACCAGGCTGAATGCCAGGAACGCGCCGAAATTGATGAACGAGGTTGAGGTGGTGACGTCCAGTTTCAGCGCCAGCAACGCGACCACAGCGCACAAGAGAATGCTGTTGACCGGCGTACCGAAGCGTTCATGCAAGGCGCCAAAGAACGATTTCGGCAGTACACCATCTCGGCCCATGGCGAACAACAGCCGGGAGCCGCTGGCCTGAGCCGACAGCCCCGACGCGAATTGGCCAACGATCAGGCCGATCAGGAAGATCGATACGAACAGGTCGCCACCGATATTGCGGGCAATTTCATAGGCCGCCGCGTCGACACTGTCGAACTGGGACGACGGATGGGCGATCTGCACGAAGTACGACACGCTGACGAAGATCAATCCGCCGACCAGGGTAATCAGCATGATCGCTCGTGGAATGGTACGGCGCGGATCGCGGGTTTCTTCGGTCAGGGTACTGACCGCGTCGAACCCCAGGAATGAATAACAGGCGATGGCTGCGCCGCTCATGATCAATGGCATCTGCATGTCACCGTTAAAAAAGGGCTCGACCGACCATAACGGTGTGCTCGCATCCCCGCCGACATAATGAACGCACAACGCAACGAAGGCGATCAGCACCAGGAATTGCACCAGCATCAACAGCGCGTTGATGCCGTTGGCCAGTTTCAGACCGACGATGTTGATCGCACTTGTGATGCCAATGAAGACCAGCACCCAGAGCCACTGCGGCACGGTCGGGAATGCGGAATGAAGGTAGGCCGCGCCGATCAGCCAGATGGCCATGGGCAAGAAAAGGTAGTCGAGCAATACCGCCCAACCGGCGATGAAACCGAGTTTCGGGCTGATCGCCTTGCGGACATAGCTGTAGGCCGAACCGGCGACAGGGAACGCCGCGGCCATTCGGCCGTAGCTCATCGCGGTGAAGAACATCGCCACCAGTGCTGCCAGGTAAGCGGCGGGGACCATGCCGGAGGTGGATTGAGCGAGAATACCGAAAGTGCCAAGGACAATGATCGGTGTCATATAGGCGATGCCGAACAGCACCACCGACCCCAATGACAGGGTGCGTTGCAAATGAGCCATGAGTGACTACTCCGAATTATTAGATTTATGGCAGAGCCGAGTTCGGCGCAATTTCGGGTGTTAGGTTCTTGTTCTGTTTTTTTTCAACGCAAACGTGTTGCTTGTCAGGGCCTCTTCGCGGGCAAGCCCTGACGACACAGATTCAGGATCAACGCGAAGGAATCAACAGCTCTCGCAATCCATAGGGATGCTCGACAATCTCTCCTGGCATCTTCAGCCGCTGATCATCGAGGTAGCGATAATCACGCCGCGCCGCCGTCAGTTGGTTCAGGTCCAATTCCACCGCAAACTGCCCTTCTTCGCGCCCGGCCTCGAACAACAGCGTGCCCAGCGGGTCCACCAACGCACTGCCGCCTGCGAACACCAACCCGCCATCCCCTTCTTCCACCCGATTGACCATCAGCGCATACGCTTGGTTTTCCTGGGCGCGAGCCATGATCGCGGTGCGGTGAGTCGGCCCGTAGGGGTCCATGTTGCCGTTGGTGACGATCAGCAGTTCGGCCCCCAGTTGCGCCAGGGCTCGGGCGGTTTCCGGGAACTCGATGTCGTAGCAGATCAGCAGACCGACGCGCACACCGTTCCACTCACACGTGGCGTAACGGTCGCCGGCCTCGAACACACCGCGGTCCGACGCCCAGAGGTGGGTCTTGCGATACTTCAGCGCGATGCCCTGCGGGGTGATCAGCAGCGTGGTGTTGTAGAAGCGGCCACGGTCGTTTTCGGCCACGCCTATGACCACGGCAATGTTGTGCTCCCGGGCCGCAGCAAGCACCGCGCTGACAGTCGGGCCATCCAATGGCTCAGCGGTTTCTGCCACTGTCTCAAGCGATGGGAAGCCCATCAGGTGCGTTTCGGGAAATACGATCAACTGCGTATCGGCCGCACAGGCGGCAATCGCCTGAAGGGCGCGTTCGAGGTTATAGGCCGTGTCGTTATCACGGCCCGCCAACTGGGCGAGTTCGACTTTCATGGGTATTCCTTGTTCTAACCAGGCGGGCTGAAAGATTGCCCGGTCGGTGTCTGTGCGCCAGTATGCGCAGCAGGCCCACGGCGGGAAATCACGCCGCTGGGGTAACCCGATAGGGGTAGAGGCATGACACTTTCGTTAGACGACATTGCGTGGCACCGCTCGGTTGGGCAACTGATCGACGCCTTGGACAAGCCTAATTTCTGGACGCAGCTGGTCCGTTTGCTCGATCAATACGTACCTTTCGACAGCTGGGTGGCACTACTTTTCAGCGCCGACCAGCGCCCGCAGGTATTCGCAGAGTGCCCGGGTGCGGACGGCAGTCCGGATCAATTGTTCCAGGATTATCTGCGCGGCCTGTATCTGCTCGATCCGTTCTACATCGCCTGTCGCGAGCAGTCGCGCACCGGGCTGTATCGCCTGTCGGAAGTCGCACCGGAACATTTCGAGTTGACCGAGTACTACCAGCGTTACTTCCGCCTGAATGTGGTGTCCGATGAGGTCCAATTCAATTGCCAGCTCGAAGGCGACCGCACGCTTTGCCTGTCGCTGGGCAGCAAGCAGCGGTTCAGTGGCGAGCAGACTGCCTTGCTGTCACTCATCCAGCCCTGGGTGCTCGGCCTGTTGCGCCAGCGCCTGCCTTACGAAATCAACGAAGTGGTGGCCCTTGCACCAGCACCGCCGCAAGCCGATTGGCGCGTGCAGCTGGAAGCGTCAGTCCAGCAGCTCAAAGGCGCGCAATTGACCGCACGGGAGCTGGATGTCGGGCGCTTAATGCTCAGCGGTTGCTCCAGCAAGGAAATCGCCCGCAAGCTGGAAATTTCCGCCGAAACCGTAAAAGTCCATAAAAAACATATGTACAGCAAACTGGGGATCAAGTCCCAGTCCGAGCTGTTTTCTATTTTTCTCCAGGCGCAGAACGCCTGACGTCTTGTGGGGGCGAAGCCGAATCGCCGCCCCCCGTCGATTTGCGCCCCACGCCTCGTATCGCTACAGTCGATCTCAATATCCTTGGCCCATGGACGGAGCGACACGTGCTTTCAGATCTCAAATCGAATCTTCATCGCCTGTCAGCCGTTTCCCTGCTGGCTGTCGCCTTGGCACTCGTCGCCTGCAAGGCTCCGCCCTCCTCCACGTCCGCTTCTGCCTTGCCCACGGCTCCGGAAATCGCTTCCGGCTACCGCACCGATCTACAGACACGTAATGCCGACAAACACATGGCCGCCGCGGCAAACCCGCTTGCCGCGCAAGCCGGCCGGGAAATGCTCCGGCGCGGCGGGTCGGCCATCGACGCGGCAATTGCCATGCAGGCAGTGCTGACGTTGGTGGAGCCGCAGTCTTCCGGCATCGGCGGAGGTGCGTTCATTGTGTTATGGGACGGCAAGGCGGTGCGTACCTACGACGGCCGCGAAACGGCGCCGGCCGGTGCTACCGAAAAACTCTTCATCCAGGCCGACGGCAAACCGATGCCGTTTACCGCCGCGCAGATCGGCGGCCGCTCCGTGGGTACACCGGGCGTGTTGCGTGCCCTGGAGCTGGCCCATCGCAAACATGGCCGCCTGAAGTGGGCGACACTGTTCGAGCCGGCAATTGTATTGGCGGAACAGGGGTTCAGGATTTCGCCTCGACTTCACTCGATGATTGCCGCCGATGCCTCTTTACCCGGCTCCCCCGACATGGCCGCCTATTTCCTGAATGCCGACGGCAGCCCCAAGGCAGTGGGCACCCTGCTTAAAAATCCGGCACTGGCGGGCGTCCTCAAGCGTATTGCCAACGAAGGCCCCAATGCTTTGTACGAAGGGCCCGTTGCTGAAGAAATTGTCGCCAAGGTCCAAAGCCACGCCAATCCGGGCAGTCTGTCGTTGAGCGACCTCAAAGGTTACGCCGCCCGCGAGCGCGCGCCGTTGTGCACCGACTACAAACGCTGGCAAGTCTGTGGCATGGCGCCGCCCTCCTCCGGCGGGATTGCCGTGGCGCAGATCCTCGGGACATTGGAGAACCTGGAACAGCGCGACGGCCTAACCGCCCTCGCGGCATTGAAACCGATCAAATCCACGAACCCCGCTGGTATCGAGCCTTTGCCCGAAGCCGTGCACATGATTTCCGAGGCTGAGCGCCTGGCCTACGCTGACCGCGCCCTCTACGTTGCCGATCAGGATTTTGTCCCCGTGCCAGTCAAAGGTCTGGTCGACCCCACGTATCTGGCGAGCCGCGCAAGCCTCATCGGCCCTCGCAGCATGGGCGTTGCCAAGCCGGGAACACCACCGGGCATCCAGATGGCCTTCGCGCCGGATCGCTCGCCCCTGCGAATTTCCACCTCGCAAGTAGTGGCCGTGGATGACCAGGGCGGCGCCGTGTCGATGACGACCACGGTGGAGTCAGCGTTTGGTTCGCACTTGATGGTGCAGGGATTCATGCTCAACAACCAGATGACTGACTTTTCCTTCATACCCGAAGAGAACGGGCGCAAAGTCGCCAACCGCGTCGAGCCCGGCAAACGCCCGCGATCGTCCATGGCTCCGACCCTGATCTTTGATCGCCAGAGCGGCGAATGGCTGGCCGCGGTTGGTTCCCCAGGTGGATCACAGATCATTGAATACGTCGCCAAGTCCGTCATCGGCCTGCTGGATTGGGACCTGGACCCGCAAGCCGCCATCAATCTTCCCAACTTCGGCAGCCGCAATGGCCCCACCGAACTGGAACAGGGGCAATTCAGCCCGGCGTTGGTCCAGGCGTTGAAAGACAAAGGCCACACAGTGGGCGAAATCGACATGACCAGCGGCACCCAGGCGATCATCCGGGTGCGTGATGGCCAAGGGAAATCCTCGCTGGCTGGCGGGGCGGATCCAAGGCGCGAAGGTCAAGCGCTGGGCGACTGATCGGATTCGCTTCGCGGCTGGTAAACCAGCAGGTCGGCCGGCTGACAGTGCAGATAGTCACAGATAGCTTCCAGGGTCGCCAAACGTATGCCCTTGACCTTTCCCTGCTTCAACAGGGAAAGGTTGGCCTCGGTGATGCCAATGGCGGCGGCAAGATCCTTGGACTTGACCTTGCGCATCGCCAGCATCACATCAAGTTGAATCACGATAGGCATGGGTATCTCAAACGAAAGTTCGGTTTTCTGAATCGACTTCAGCGGCTTGGGACAATATCCGGGCAATGATCGCAATGCACGCCGCCAGAAACAAAGCGACGAAGGACGGCGCGGTGATGCTCAAGCTCAGCAATCGCTGGCCAACGGGCGCATTGATGGTGAGCAGCAGGCTCAACAAAGGTTCGCACAGGAAATCCAGCAGCACCCACAATGCCACCGCGCGGCCGGCCTTGCCCAGTGCAATGGCGGCTTCGCCGGAGAAATACTGCCCCTGCGCATAGCGCTTGAAGAGCTGTCGCAGATTGACCAGCCCGACTGTCAGCGCCAGCAGAGGGATACTCGATAAGAAGATCGCGCCGAGGCTCTGCCAACCAGTCAACAAGGTCGCCTCCCCTGACAGGCTGGACAACTGACGCTGAGTCAACGCAAAGCCCAGGCCGTACTGCGACTCGATATCAGGAAACACCCAGACCAGGGCATTGATGGCCATCATGGCCGCAATGAATATCAGCGTGATGGCAGCCATGCGTTGACTATAAACAGCTAGGCGATTCGAACCCATGTGAGGCTCCAACAGAACGAAAGGAGCCCAGAACATAGCCTTAAAATTATCGAGATACGATAATTAATTTGTAAAAAACAACAATAAACCGCCCTTATGTTGATAACTGATTGGCAAACTGGCTCACCGCGTCCACGACTTTCTTCGCGCCGTCCTGGATCTCGACGATTACCGTTCCCGCCTCGGCCGCCAAGGCCAGGCCCTGTTCAGCCTGGTGTTGGCCGTCGGTCATCAGCGCCACGGCATTGCGAGCCATGTCCTGGTTCTGGCGAACGACGCCGACGATCTCATCGGTTGCCTGGCTGGTACGCGACGCCAGTTGCCGGACCTCATCGGCCACCACCGCAAATCCGCGCCCTTGTTCACCGGCCCGGGCAGCCTCGATTGCGGCGTTGAGCGCCAGCAGGTTGGTCTGTTCGGCGATGCCGCTGATGGTCTTGACGATGGTTCCGATGACCAGCGACTGTTCGTTCAGTGCCTCGATACCCTGGCCAGCGGTCTGCATATGCCGGGCCAGGTCGCGCATCACGTCCACGGCCTGGGTCACGACGGTGGTGCCGCGCTGGGCGCTGTTATCGGTTTGCAGGGAAGTGCTGTAGGCGATGTTGGCGGCCGCGGCAACGGCTTTTTCCTGCTTGACCTGGTCGGTGATGTTGGTGGCGAACTTGACGATCTTGTACAGGCGATCGTTGGCATCGACCACCGGATTATAGGAAGCTTCCAGCCACACCTCGCGACCGCTGCTGTCGATACGCTTGAAGCGCCCGGCAACGAACTCGCCGCTGTTCAAACGCTTCCAGAAATGCTGGTAGGTCGCGCTGTTGTATTGCTCAGGCTCGCAAAACGTACGGTGATGCTTGCCCTTGATCTGCGCGAGGCTGTAACCCATCGCATTGAGGAAACGGTCATTGGCCGTCAATACATGGCCACCCAGGTCGAACTCGATTACCGCCGTCGAATGCACCAGGGCACTTATCAGGTTCTCATGCTCGCGGGAGTTTTCGATGGTGCGAGTGAGGTCGTTGGAGTACATCGAAAAAGAACGAATTCGCCCCTCGGCATTGCGTATGGGCTGGAGGATCGAGCGCAGCCAGGCCTCTTTGCCGTCGCCCCGCATCAGGCGCACGGCGCCGGAAAAATGCTCGCCACGGGTCAGCGCGGTCTTGAAGCGCGCCTGGAATTCATTGGACTTCAGGTAAGCCGGTACCAGTTCCTCGACAGAACGGCCAATCAGGTCTTGGCTCTTGTAACGCATGTCATCGAGAAAGTTCTGGTTGACCGACTGTATCCTCCCCTCAGCATCGAGGGTCAAACCGAGCATTTCGCGATCAAGGCTCTCTTTTATCTGCATGAGACTGGAGAGTTCTTGGCGAAGAGCGAGCAGCTCCTGCTTCAAGCGATTGTTGAACATGGCAAGCTCCGGCAGGCAGGAGAATTACTGCTGTTCCTTGCCATCGGCCCAAGGATTTTTTTCTGAAGAGCGCCGGTGTTCGGTCTGAAAAAAATCACGTCGTACTCCGAACGCCGGTCCGTCTCCCACGGTCATTGGAATGTTCCAATATTGGCGCCCGACCGCCGATGCTTCGTCGCTCCAGATACCGATAATCATAAAAACCCGAGGTGATTGCCGTGACCACTGACATTGAAGACAGCCGTTCCGCCCGCTTCGCGCTGCGCTGTTCCAGTTTTGCCGAGCGCTGGTTCCCCGACTCCTGGGTCTTTGCCGCGCTGGCGGTGCTGGTGGTCGCGCTGGCGACGCAGCTCATTGGCGCCACGCCCACTGCCGCAGCCATGGCTTTCGGCGATGGGTTCTGGAGCCTGATTCCCTTCACCATGCAAATGGCGTTCGTGGTGATTGGCGGTTATGTAGTGGCCAGCTCGCCTCCAGCCGTCAAGCTGATCGACCGCCTGGCGCGCATTCCCAGCAATGGCCGCTCCGCGGTGGCGTGGGTGGCCGTGATTTCCATGGTCGCATCGCTGCTCAACTGGGGGCTGTCGCTGGTGTTCGGCGGCCTGCTGGTGCGTGCCCTCGCCCGGCGCGCGGACTTGAAGATGGATTATCGCGCCGCTGGCGCTGCCGCTTACCTGGGCCTGGGCGCGGTGTGGGCGCTGGGGTTGTCTTCTTCGGCCGCGCAATTGCAAGCCAACCCGGCCAGCCTGCCGCCATCGATCCTGTCGATTACCGGCGTCATCCCTTTCACCCAGACGATTTTCCTCTGGCAGTCCGGTGTGATGCTGCTGGCGCTGATCGTGATCTCGGTGATCATCGCGTATGCCACCGCGCCGGGCCCCAACAGCGCCCGTGACGCCGCCGCCTGCGGGATCGACCCCAGTTTCAGCATGCCGGCGCTGCAACCGCGCACCCGCCCCGGGGAATGGCTGGAGCACAGCCCGCTGTTGACCATTGCATTGGTGCTGCTCGCCGCTGGTTGGCTGTTCCATGAGTTTTCGACCAAGCCGGCCATCAGCGCCATTTCCGGGCTCAACACCTATAACTTTCTGTTCATTATGTTGGGCGCCTTGCTCCACTGGCGGCCACGCAGTTTTCTCGATGCCGTGGCCCGCGCCGTGCCAACCACCACCGGCGTGCTGATCCAGTTCCCGTTGTACGGATCGATTGCCGCACTGTTGACCACCGTCAAGGGCAGCGATGCGCAGACGCTGGCACACCATATCTCGACCTTTTTCGTACAGATCGCTTCCCATGACACCTACGCCCTGTTGATGGGCGTCTACTCGGCGGTGCTGGGCTTTTTCATTCCTTCCGGCGGCGGTAAGTGGATCATCGAAGCGCCCTATGTCATGCAGGTGGCCAACGACCTGAACTACCACTTGGGCTGGGCCGTGCAGATCTATAACGCCGCCGAAGCACTGCCGAACCTGATCAACCCGTTCTACATGCTGCCGTTGCTGGGCGTTCTCGGGTTGAAAGCGCGGGACTTGATCGGATTCTCTTTCGTGCAGTTGCTGGTTCACACGCCGCTGGTATTGGTGCTGCTGTGGGCCCTGGGGACCACGCTGACCTACCTGCCGCCAGTAATGCCATAAAGCCATAAAAAAGGGCCGATTTTTCCATCGGCCCACTTCTTCTTCGGCTCCGTCTGTTTCAGTATGGATACACCCTGTTTCCAAGGGCCCACGCTGAAAAGGATCTGAGCATGTTCAAACTCGCCGTACTTCCTCTCGCCGCCTTGGCCTTGAGCGCCACCGCCCAAGCCGCCGACATCGGTGTCAACCTTGGCAGCACCGAACGCGTCACCCGCCTCTTCGCTTACCCCAACAACTGCAATGTCATCTGTTTTCGCAACTGGACACTCGAGCAGACCGTCGAGCATTATTTGACGCAAAGCGTCCAGCGCGACGGCTACGACGCGGCCAAAGTCGAGGTCAAAAGCGACAACGGCACCGTCTACGCCAACATCAGTGGCGTGCCGAAGAGTTATGGCCAACCGTTGGCCGCCTTGCTCAACGCCGGCGACCTCGCCTATAACGGCGCCACGAAACTCAACAACGATAAAAAATGGGCCTACAACTGGTACCTGTTCCTGCCCCTGGGCATGGCGCTGGAGAACCGCAAGAGCGTCGAGCTGCTGCACTTCCCGCCGGATTATTCGCTGACCCAGGCCCAGGATTATCTGGAGTCGGCCACCACCGACCGCTGGGCCACGCTGCTGACCGCCAACGGCATCGCCGCCGGGGACACGCCTGCTTACCAGACCATCATCGACATCGCGCCCATTGCGGCGCCGTCCAATGCGGGCAGTACACTCGCCGGCCTGTATAGCTATTTCAACGATTACCAGACCACCATGGTCAAGGAAGTCACTCGGAACGCCAGCGGGGCGTCGCTGCCGATGGTGGCTTTCGGAGCGCCCGTCCGGGACTGGATCAAGACCCAATACGGCCAGACCGTGGCGGTACTCGGCCTGGCGACCATCGAGCCTGCGCCGGGGGCCAAGGTTCCGGTGCTGGGCTCCAACCACCCCAGCTACATCTGGTACGCAGCCGATCCGGACAGTTATGACGGCGACCAGGCCAAGGCCGATGCCGCGGGCTTGAAAGTCATGGGCCAGGACCTGAGCGCTGCATGCTGGCAGGCCGGAATGGGCAGCAAGCCAGGTACCGACCCGAGCGCATTGCTGAGCCAATGCACCCAGACGTGGCAGGTCACGCAAAAAGAGCAGACTTGCGAGCTGTTCTATACCTCGGTTCGCAAGCTGAGCGAGGTGGACGCAGACAAGAAGTGCGAAACACCACCGGTCAAATCGCAACTGCAGCAGTTGAAAGTGCCCATGCCATTACCCGCCGAAGCCGTATAAACCCTGACGAGCCTTTCCTGTGTAAGCCTGCGCTCACACGGGAAAGCGCTTATGGCACCTGTCAGAGTCGACAGTAGATACGCATCACGGCTTGGAGGAAGCTATCGGAGTTTTTAACCGCCGCCGGCTGGAGGCCAGCGCTGAAAAGTCGAGTGTCCAGCACCGACAAGGACGGTCATGATCGAATTCATCGACAATTGCGTCGATTCAAAGACCCGGGACTGCATCTATCCGGGAAAACAATTCAGCCCTCGCCAGGGCTATCCCTCGGTGCGCGATTTTGAAGTGCGCCAGACCAACGCCGGTCGCGGCAATGGGATCATCGCCCGCAAGCCATTCGCCCCCATGACGCGGATGTGCAGGGTATCGGGGCTGCTGATCAGCCGCCGACGCCTGCACACATTGCCGCTTCTGCCGGATGTCCACATGTACGACCCACACTTCGCCGGATTGCTGCTGCACTCCTGCAATCCCAATGTCTTCCTGGACATGAGCGAATTGTGGCTGTGGTCCCTGACGGATATCCGTGAAGGCGACCGCCTGGCGATGGACTACGCCAGTACTGAACGCAAGTTGTATCGGCAATTCGCCTGCCGGTGCGGTTCATCCAACTGCCACGGCTGGATTACTGGCTATGACGAATCGCCGAATGAGCGAGGAATGGAATTTTTGCGGCACTGGCGGCGCCGTTGTCATCGCGACTAGAGGTTGCCCTCAGGGCGCGTCGACCGGACGTAGTCGATACTGCGGCGGCAGTTGCTCAAAGCCGCTGATCGTGGTGTCCAGGCTTTTCCAGCGCCCGTCCTTGATGCCGTAGATGCAGCCATGAATCGACAACTTCTGCCCACGGTGCCAGGCGTTCTGCACGATGCTGGTGTGGCCCACGTTCGCCACTTGCTGGATCACGTTGAGCTCGCACAAACGGTCCACGCGTTCTTCTTCGGTGGGGAGCTTGGCCAAGGCATCGCGATGCTCGTAATACAGATCGCGAATCGAGCGCAGCCAGCCGTCGATCAGGCCCAGTTGGCGGTCCTGCATCGAAGCACGCACGCCGCCGCAGCCGTAGTGACCCGTCACCAGGATGTGCTTGACCTTAAGCACGTCGACTGCGTATTGGATGACCGAAAGGCAATTCAGGTCAGTGTGCAGTACGACGTTGGCGACATTGCGGTGCACGAACAGATCACCCGGCAACATGCCAACGATTTCGTTGGCCGGTACCCGCGCATCGGAGCAGCCGATCCACAGGTATTCAGGGGTCTGCTGACGAGCCAGCTTGGCGAAGAAGTCAGGATCCTCCTGCTTGATCGCATCGGCCCAGCGCGCGTTGTTATCAATCAGATCTTGTAATTCATTCATGCTGTCCAGCCTCGATAGAGAGTGCCCAACTGTGACAGACGACCGCCGGTCGAGGTCACGTCGGCGATGCATTGGAATTCCTGGCCCCACAGTCGGTCGACTCTTAGTAAGGCCCACAGTATGAGGAATTGCCATGAATGATTCACGACGTCCCTACGATGCGGTGCAACCGGAACCCATCGACGACAACGAAGACCGCATGGGCTCGATGCGTGAGCTGGAATTCGATGACGATGAATACGACGCCAGGATCGGCGATGAATTGCCGGAGGAAGAACGCGAGCAACTGATGCCGGATGAACGCGTGCGTGAAGCGGGCATGACAGGGGCCTCGATGGAAGACCGCCAGCCGACCGATGATGACATGAGCCCCGAAACCTTGATCCACGAAGACGGTGCCCGGGACGCCCGCGAGGCCGGCGAGGATGAGCAGGCCGATTGGGACCTGAGCATCGTTGGAGAAAACGATATAGGTGGAGGCGACGGGTTGGACGAAGCGGAAATGGCCGATATCGATCCGCTCGACGGCAAGCGCTGACCGGTAACGCCACCGCTCCCACAGTGGTTTTGTGCTCTCAGGTTCTGGGAACGCCCATTGTCCCTGTGGGAGCGGGCCTGCTCGCGATGACCGCAGACCGGTCGATTCAATCCACCAGCGTACACACCATGACCACCGCATCCTCGCGCCCACCCACGGCAGGGTAATAGTCGCGGCGCCGCCCAACCTCGTTGAAGCCATAGCGCTCATACAGTCGGAACGCCGTGCGATTGCTGTCGCGCACTTCCAGGAAGCACTCACGCGCCTCGGCCTTGTAGGCAATCGACATGAGGTGTTCCAACAGCCGCAGGCCTAAGCCCCGCCCTTGGTTTTCCGGTTTGACGGTGATGTTAAGCAGGTGCGCCTCATCCAGGATGATCTGCACCACCCCATGGCCGACTTGCTGCTGGCCTTCGAACATCAGCCAGATCTGGTATTTGCCCAGCCCATCAAGAAATATCCCGCGGGTCCACGGGTGGCTATAGGCCGCGTATTCAATCTTCAGCACAGCGTCGAGGTCCGCCTCGGTCATCGGGCGGAACGATACAGCGTCACTCATTCGATTCTTTCCAGCGCGCCATCAGCCGGCGCATGGCTTGCCAGACTTCAGCCTTGCGCTGTGGCGTTTCCATTAACGATTCAAGCCCCGGCAACGCCCAGGCAGAGCCCAGGCCTTCGACCTGCAATTCACGGTAGAACGCGTCGAAGTCCGCCTCGCCAGCGAATTTCACCGCGGGCAGGCCAACCAGCCACAAGCACACACACGGTTCGTCTTCGAGCCGCGCCGAGACGAATCCCTGGACGAAATCCCGAGCCGCCTCGGGCCCCTGATCCATCGTGCCCCGCGACAACAACGGCCAGCGCACCGGTTCGCCAATGATCTGTGGGCTGTCCGGCAGGCCAGCGGCGCGCAGCATGTCTTTGAGCAACAGGTAAGCGGGATCGCGGCTTTGGAATGGCTCGCCTGTGGGTAACTCCACCAGCAACAGGCAACGCCCGGCCCGCAGCAATTGCAGGGCGAAGCGCGGCGGCGGCACATGGGCGACCTTGATCGGGGCCGGCGCTACGTCGGCCTCTTCTACCGGTTTGGCATTCGTACGGGTCGAGGCCAGGCTCGGACGCGGGACTTCGATTTTCGGCCGTTCAGCGGCAGGCGCAACCGGTTCGGCGGCAGCCTTGGCTACGGGCGCTGCGTGAGGCGGCGCGATTTCCACCGGCTCCGGCGTTTCCAACAGCTCAGGCCGCGATGGCGCGGCAAAGGGCAATTCGGTACGCGGCAGCCAATTGACCACCTGCATGGCGGTCAGATAAGCGCGGCGACGGGACTCGATAAGCAAAGGTCGGCCACTTGGGGATAACTGAAAGTGGCAGCGATTCTACCGCCCTTCGGCGCGGACCGCTTCCCTGTCGGTGGATTAGTTGATCAATACGCGACGACAGTCCGTCTCGGGGGTGAATCGCAACCGGCCCGATGCAGTACAATCGCCGCTTTTAATTGCCAACCCGACGGCCATTGCGATGATCGAACCCAAGCGCGTCTTGCGCGCCCTCGCTGAACACTGGGCATTGCTGGAACCTTTGTGTGAGCATTTCGACCAGGGCACCCTGAGCCTCAACGAATTGCGTTCACAGCTGGCCGCCCAACAATTGGACAGCACGCCCCAGGACATCACCCATCTGCTGGACGTGTGGATCCGCCTGGACATCCTCGTACCGGTCGCGAAAAGCCCGAACCGCTTCGAGCTCAACGCCCAGATCCACGATTTCCTCGCCTACCTGCGCCGCGAACACCGCTTGGGCCTGTGCCTGGAAATCGAAGCCTACCTGCGCCACCTCGAGCGTCTGGCCGGCTATATCCAGGACGCCTTCGATGTGCGCGACGGCAACGACCTCGCCCGCCAGTTGCGCCTACTGGACATGCGCGTGCGCGACGTTCTCAAGAAGCTCGCCAACGACGAACAGGCGCTGGTCGCCGTCGCCGAACGGGCCAAGACCAGCGACCGGCAGATCCCGCTGCGCCAGCGCTACGCCGAAGTGCTGGCGACCTGGGACGAATACGTCGAGCCGATGATCCAGTTGGTGAACGCCGACGGCGCGTTCGAGCAAGGTGTGCGCAAGGTCGAGAATGTATTGCTGCGCATGCTCACCGAACAGCAGCGCCTCGGTCACCTGGTGGACGACGACATGCTGCTGCGCACTCACGCGCGAATCCTGGAGATGCAGACCAGCGCCCAGCTGACCCTGCGCCATGCGCGTGAGCTGCTGCTGCCGCTGCGCGAAGAGGCCCGCCGCCACAACGCCGTGACTCGTGGCGCAGCCCTGGCCCTGGCCGCCATTCGCCGTAAAGGTCTCGATGCCGTGCCGCAAGCGGCGATGCCGCTGTTCACCCGACCGCAAAGCACCTTCCTGGGCAGCGCCAGCCAGGTCGAAGCCTACGTGTATGCACTGGCCCGCTTCGAACCAAAACCGGCGCGGTTCCCCAAGTCTCACAAGACCCACAAGGGCGGCGATGCGCCGCGTGCGCCACGCACCGTGCGCGAGATGGTCGAGCGTTGCGAAGATGCCCTGCCGATGCCGGACCTGATGACGTGGCTGCTGGAGCAGGAACCGGACGGCGCCACCGACGAATTGCTGTACTGGTTCTCGCGCCTGTCGCGGGAAAAACGCTTCAAGCGCGAGCGTCTGGAACGCCGCGACTACCATACTCACGAGCATCAGGTCAGCCTGCGCTCCTTCGCCCTGCTCTCGGCCGGCGACACCGCCGCCGAGGATTCTGCGAGCATCCCCCATGCATCTTGATCTATCCGAACTGTCCCAGCTGGCGCCGATCTTCCGCGAGCTGTTCAAGGGTTATCACGTCAGCCGCCGCGACCCGGAGCTGTACGCCCAATTATCGAACTTCCAGGATCAATACCGCACGCTGTTCAAGGCCCTGGGCTTCGAGCTGGTGTGCGATACCCGCGGGTTCTATTACTTCGTGCCAGACCTGGCCGCCGCGGCAGTGAACAAGACCGCCCAGCGCCTGGCCCTGTTTACCTTCATCCTCGTCGAGCACCTGGCCGACCAGGGCCGCGACCCGATCGCCGTGCTCGACGGTGGCAGCCTGGGCCGTGATGAGCTGCCTTCGCTGCTGGAGAAATACCGCGACCTGTTCATCCAGGCCGAAGTGCAGACCCAGGAAGAGTTGGAAGAAAAAATCATGCGCCGCATGACCCAACTGGGTTTCGCCAGCGAAGAGAACGGCGTGTACCGCTTCCTGCCGCCAATGCATCGCTTCCTCGACGTCTGCCTGTCGGTCCAGCAGGACCGCGACCTGGCCGCCAGCCTGCACAGCGTGTTGCCGCTGCCAGCGCCGGTGCTGATCGACGAAGACAGCGACGAAAAACTGCTTCAGACCGATGACCCGCTGGACCTCAGTGAATTCGACGGTGAAGAAGAAAGCGAAGAAGACGCACTGGCCCGCGCCATTGCCGAAGAACAGGAGACCGACGCATGAGCAAGGAACGCTACGGCATCCGCCGCTTTGCCCTTTTGAACACCGCCGGCTACAGCCTCGGCCTGTTCCCCCTGGAGGAACCGCTGTCGGTGTACGGCGCGAACAACCTGGGTAAATCCGCCTCGATCAACGCCCTTCAGTTTCCGATCCTGGCGCGCATGTCGGACATGAGTTTCGGCAAGTACAGCCTGGAACAATCCCGGCGCTTCTACTTTGCCTCCGACACCAGCTACATTCTGGTGGAAGTCGCCCTGCCCCACGGCCCACACGTGATTGGCGTGGTAGGTCGCGGCCCTGGCGGCGGTTTCGGCCACCAGTTCTTTGCCTATGCCGGCAAACTGGACCTGGCTCATTACCAGAAAAACGACACCTGCCTGCGGCAGAAAGAACTGTTCACCAACCTGGAGCGCGAGGGCCTGAAAGCCTACGAACTCAAGCCGGATGAACTGCGTCGCCTGCTGGTGGGCGGCCACACTTCGATTCCGCTGGACCTGACGCTGATTCCGCTTCGCTCCACCAGCGAGCAAAGCCTCAAGACCTTCCGCGCGTTGTTCATCAACCTGCTGCACATGCGTGAAATCACCGCGGCCAAGCTCAAACAACTTTTCCTCGATGCGTTCGAGCACAGCCTGCGCTCCGGCAGCGTGGACTACATCGCGGCGTGCGAAGAAGCCTTCCGCGACGTACGACGCATGGAGCAGGACTACAACTCACTCGTGGCGGCCGGTCCGCTGGTGGAAGCCTTGGCCAATGGCGTGAAGCAGCGCGATGTCCTGCGGGGCAAACTGCATCGGCTCTCGCCGCTGCTCGACTCGCTGCTGGGCACCTGGTCGGATTACGCCAGTGCACGCAAGGAAGAGCTGACCATCCAAGCCGAGCATTACCGCAACGAGCAGGATTCGCTGCAGAACGACCAACGCGGCGGCACTCAGGAGCTGATGCGCCTGGAGCGGGAAATCAGCGGCATCCAGCGTTGGCTAGGCGAGCTGTCGGTGCTCAAGCATCGCTTTGCCCTGGTGGATGACGCCAAGGTCCTGGAGCAGCAACTGCTCGCCGCCAAGGACGCTCACGACGAACTGGCCGGCGCCCTGGCCCAGTCCCGTCAATTCAGCGCCGAAGACCTGGAAGAGCGCCTGCGGGACCTGGAAAAACGCCTCAAGTCGGTCAAGCAGCAACTCGACCACGCCGACAACAACAGCTACGCCCGCCTGCGCGAAGAGTTCTCCCAGCAGGACGTGGAACGCCTGATGCGCTTGTTCAACAGCGCCCTGTTCAGCCTGCCGTTGGGCGAACATGGCATCGCGCTGGATGAGAACGGCGAGTGGGTCAAGTCCATGGAGCTGATCCTCGACGGGTTCAAGGGCGAGCGGTTCGAAGTGCCGGGCCTGTCCATCGACCTGTCCCACATCGAGCCGCCGGCCCTGCAAGCCCTGGCCGACCGTGCCGCGCTGCGGGATCAGAAAGAGCGTCTGGAAAAAGAACTCAAGCAGCTCAAGACCCAGCAAGCCGTGGCCGCCGACCGCGCCGCAAGCAAGACCCAGACCGAGGCGCTGTACCAACAAGTGCTGGATGCACAGAAAGCCCTGGAAGACTTCCGTCGCACCCAGACCTTGAGTGCCGAAGAGGGCGAGAAGCTCGAGCAACTGGCGCAGATGGAAGCCGCCCAGGATGAGCTCAAGCGCTCCAGCGATGCCTTCACCGAGCGCGTCCAGCAGTTGTCCGCCAAGTTGCAACTGGTGGGCCGGCAGATCGCCGACATGGAAGCCAAGCAGCGCACCCTCGACGACGCCCTGCGCCGTCGCCAGTTGCTGCCGGCGGACCTGCCGTTCGGTACGCCATTCATGGACCCGGTCGACGATTCCATGGACAACCTGCTGCCACTGCTCAACGACTACCAGGACAGCTGGCAAGGGCTGCTGCGGGTTGACGGTCAGATCGAGGCCTTGTATGCCCAGGTACGCCTCAAGGGCGTGGCCAAGTTCGACAGCGAAGACGACATGGAGCGGCGCCTGCAACTGCTGATCAACGCCTATGCCCACCGCACCGACGAGGCCCTGACCCTGGGCAAGGCGCGCCGCGCGGCCGTCACAGACATTGCCCGAACCCTGCGCAACATCCGCAGCGACTACGACAGCCTCGAGCATCAACTGGCGCTGTTCAACCGCGAGATCAACAAGCGTCAGGTGTCCAACCTGCAGAGCTTCCGTATCGTCCTGGCGCCGAACAAGGAAGCGCTCAAGCACATCGACCAGATCATCCACAGCGCCGGCCAGTACGAGGAAGGCGAGACGCTGTCGGTGTTCGACCTCAGCCAGAGCGCCGAGCAGGACAACAAGAACGAAGAAGCCAAGGAGTACCTGGCACGACTGGTGGCGGCGAACCACAACCAGCTCGGCCTCAAGGACCTGTTCGAACTGGCATTCGAGATCACCAAGGTCAATGGCCAGCCGGTGATCCACACCGACATCGACGGCGCGGCGTCCAACGGCACTACCATGACCATCAAGGCGCTGACCAACATGTACTTGTTGCTGCACCTGATGGACCGTGAACAGGCCGGCCGCGTGCGCCTGCCGTACTACCTGGACGAAGCGGCGGACATCGACGAGAAGAACCAGGCCGCACTGCTGGAAACCAGTCTGCAATTGGGCTTCGTGCCGATCCTGGCGAGCGTGAAGCCACAGGTCTGCGCCAGTGTCGCCATCGACCTGGAGGGCGGCAGCGGCCCGAACGGCATCTACATCGATGAGGCGGACTGGAAATACATTCGTCGCCATGATGCCGTGAAGGCCACGATAAACGTCCAGGCCGATGAACCGGAGCTGGATTCGGTTTGAGGTGATCATCTGGATGTGAAAAAGGCCGCGATCCAATGGATCGCGGCCTTTTTTGTTATCGCATACTCAGCGGTGAGGGAGTTTGCTCCCTCGCCACGGGTGTTGCATCCGATAAGCTTACTTGGCGAGACTGATCTTCGGCGCCCAGGTCAGCCATTCATCTTCAAACTTGTCGAACAGCGGGAAGGTTTGCTCCGGGCGTGCCGGGGTGCCCATCCGCTCGCCGTCTGGCGTTGCGAATGCGATACCGCCCTGGATCAAGGTTTCAAGCGACTCGGTTCGCACCGTCGCGCCCTTGAACAGGCCGAAGTCCAGGCCGAAGCCGCTGCTGTTCCAGAAACGTGTACCGCTGCGCACCAGTGGCGCGTATTTAGGCTCGATCAGGATGTGAATCAGCACCCGGTCCGCCGTCTGGCCCAACTCGTAGGCTGTGACTTTACCCACGGTCACTTCGCGGTAGGTCACCGGCACGCCAATCTTCAACGAACCACGTCGGGCGGCACTCAACACCAGGCTCAAGCCAGCTTCGGGAACAACACTTTCGGGTGGTTCGGCCAAGGCCACGAAGTTTTTCTGCGGCCCCAGGTTCTTCGTCGCGGGCTGCACTTCGATGTACTGGCCGGTCACCAGGGTTTCCAGATTCGATGTCTTCATCAGTCCCAATTCAGGCTTGACCACCCAGAACTGAGTCCCTGTGCGGGCGATACGCTCGGGCACTTCGGTGATACGTGCGGTGACCAGCACCGACTGCATATCGGCGCTCAGGTCGACGTCCTCAATCTTGCCCACATCCAACCCCTTGAACCGGATCGGCGTGCCGCTGCGCAAACCGTCGGCACGATCGACCTTGATCGTCACGACAGTGCCTCGTTGCTGCGCGGTTTCACGATCTTCGTGCAAACGGAACCGGGGGATGCGCCGTTTCAGCGGCACGTTCGGCTCAGGAGTTTCGAAAGCGATCCCCCCGGCCATCAAGCTTTGCAGGGACTCGCTCTTGACCTGTATCCCGCCGGTCAAGCCGCCCGTGAGGGTAACGCCACTGGCATTCCAGAACCGCGTGGAGCCGTTGACCAGCCCTTCGTATTCCTTCTCGATATGCACTCCGATGATCAGTTGCTTCTTCTTGCGGGAAAACTGGTAGCTCTGCACCGATCCGACCTTGACCTGTTTGTAGAGGATCGGGCTACCGACCTCCAGCGACCCGAGATTTTCGGTCAGCAAGACCAGATGCAGCCCGGGTGAACGAAGGTCCAACGGCGGCGCCTTCGCCCTGGCCTCGAACTCGCGCTGCGGCGCTCCGCCTTTGTCGCCAGGGCGCACGGCGATGTAGTTACCCTTCACCAACGCCTCCAGGCCCGTGATGCCCGCCAGGGAAATCGATGGTTTGACGACCCAGAACTGAGCGCCGGCGACCAGGTAATCTTCCGCCAACGGATCGAGCGTCAACTCGGCGCTGGCGCTGGACAGGTCCGGATCGACTTTCAACGTCTTCAGGCTACCGACCTGGATGCCCTTGTACATCACTGGCGTACGGCCAGCCTGCAATCCCTCGAAATCACTGAGCTTGACCTTGACGCGAATCCCGGCGGCGGCTGCCTCGAAATCTTCATACAGGCGAAATGGCAGGCTTGGATCCGTCGGAGGGCTGTCCTTGCGGTTTTCCGGAGTAGCAAACGCGATGCCGCCCGCCACGATACTGGCCAGCGACTCGCTGCGTACTTTGACGCCTGACAAATTGGCATCGATGCTGATGCCGCTGGCATTCCAGAAGCGCGTGTGCTTGCGGACCAGGCTGGCATAAGTCGGCTCGATAAAGACCTTGATCTCTACTGCGCGTTGATCTTCGGATAGTGAGTAACTTTTCACCTGGCCAACTTGGATCTGTTTGTAGAAAACCGGACTGCCACGGTCCAGAGACCCCAGTCGATCGGCCTTGATCGTCAAGTGCAGGCCAGGCTTGGCGTCAGACAGCGGGGGCTCTTCGGCCAAGGCCTTGAACTTGCGAGTCGACTCGCCTTCCCCCGGGCTGATGGCGACGTAATTACCGGAAACCAACGTCTCCAACCCGGTAATCCCTGCCAGGCTCACACTTGGTTTGACCAGCCAGAAACGTGTGCCGGTCTTGAGATATTGCTCGACTTCCTTGTTCATCTCGATGGTCGCAATGACCCCCTTCGAATTCCCTTCATCATCAAGCGTGAGGTCCTTCACCTTACCGACCGTCATGCCTTTGTAGACGACCTCTGTCTTGTTGACCTGGATGCCCTCACCGCTTTCAAAACGCACGTTGATCTCAATACCGGTCTCGTTATAAGCGCGCCAGCCAAGCCAGCCGCCAATAATCAAGGCAATCAACGGCAGGACCCAGATGGCCGACCAATTTGAAGCCGGTCGGGTTTTAGCAGTAGGCAAATCAGTCATGGTCGTCATCCGACTCCGTGTTATCCCAAATCAGTCGGGGATCGAAGGTTACTGCGGCAATCATTGTAAGGATCACCACGCTGGCAAACGCGATGGCGCCAAGACCGGCTTCGACACTGGCAAGCCGGCCGAAATTCACCACCGCCACCAGAATGGCGATTACAAAAATATCCAGCATCGACCAGCGGCCGATAAACTCAATGAAGCGATACATCAGGATGCGCTGGCGCGCCGACATGGGTTGGTGACGTTGCACGGAAAACAGCAGCAATGCGATACCGACCAACTTGAAGGTGGGGACTACGATACTGGCAATGAATACCACCGCTGCAATGGGAATCATGCCGTGTTGAACCAGCTCGATAACACCCGCCATGATGGTGCTGGGCGCGCCCTGGCCGAGCGAGTTGATGGTCATGATTGGCAGTACGTTGGCAGGGATATAGATAATCGCTGCCGTGATCAGCAGTGCCCAGGTCCGCATCAAGCTGTTGGGACGCCGAGGGTGAATACGAGCGCCACAACGAGTGCAGACTTGCTTCTGGGCGGCGTCGTCCTGCCGATTCAATTCATGACATTCAGTGCAAACCAAAATGCCCGCATCAATTGCTCGCATGGACGTCTTCCCCTGACAACGCGTGCCAGATCTGGTGCGGTGACATCACCACTTCCAGCCAGACCTGAACCAGTAACAAGCTGATAAAGCACACCAGGCCCAACCCCACGGTAATCGCCGCCATGTCCGCAAGTTTGACGATGGCAACCAGTACGCCCATGAGATAAACCTCGAGCATCCCCCAATCCCTTAGATGATGATAAATGCGATACCACAACAAGCCGTAACTTCTTCCAATGTTCCAGCGGATGGTCAGCAGTACAGCCAATTGGCAAAGCAACTTGAGCAACGGAATGCCCATGCTGCATAGAAATACCACCACCGATACACCTTGCATTCCGGTGCCGAACAGACCGACCACGCCACTCCAGACGGTGTCTTGGGCGGATTGTCCGAGCAGATTGAGCTGCATGATGGGTAAAAAGTTCGCGGGTACATACAACAGCAGAGCGGCGACAACCAGGGCAAGGCTGCGATCAATCACATTGTGCCGGTGGGCGTAGAGCTCGTATCCACAGCGCGGGCACTCGGCTTTCTCACCATTGGCCAACTGAGGCTTGCGCATCAACAGGTCACACTCATGACACGCTACCAGATCGTCCAGGGGTAGATCTGACAACCTATCAATGTCTGACGGATCGGGCATAAACAGCTCTGGGCTCAACTAAGGTGCGGCTATTCTAGTGCTGCGGCTCAAAAATAACTGTGCAAATTTAACATGAGCCGTCGCGGATTTTTATGACGAGCAAAAACAAAACCCCTACCTGCGTCAGCAGATAGGGGTTTCGGAATTTAATCTTGACGATGACCTACTCTCACATGGGGAAACCCCACACTACCATCGGCGATGCATCGTTTCACTTCTGAGTTCGGGATGGGATCAGGTGGTTCCAATGCTCTATGGTCGTCAAGAAATTCGGTAGCCAGCGCGTGCCTTACGGTCACGTTCCAGCGAATGGGTATGTGATAGCGTGTTGCTTGTGAGTATCTCGAACTTTCGGTTCGTTTCGTCTTCACAACACCGCAATCTGGCCTCTTTCGAGTCTACAAATTGCTTGGGTGTTATATGGTCAAGCCTCACGGGCAATTAGTACAGGTTAGCTCAACGCCTCACAGCGCTTACACACCCTGCCTATCAACGTCGTAGTCTTCGACGGCCCTTCAGGGAGCTCAAGGCTCCAGTGAGATCTCATCTTGAGGCAAGTTTCCCGCTTAGATGCTTTCAGCGGTTATCTTTTCCGAACATAGCTACCCGGCAATGCCACTGGCGTGACAACCGGAACACCAGAGGTTCGTCCACTCCGGTCCTCTCGTACTAGGAGCAGCCCCTCTCAAATCTCAAACGTCCACGGCAGATAGGGACCGAACTGTCTCACGACGTTCTAAACCCAGCTCGCGTACCACTTTAAATGGCGAACAGCCATACCCTTGGGACCGGCTTCAGCCCCAGGATGTGATGAGCCGACATCGAGGTGCCAAACACCGCCGTCGATATGAACTCTTGGGCGGTATCAGCCTGTTATCCCCGGAGTACCTTTTATCCGTTGAGCGATGGCCCTTCCATACAGAACCACCGGATCACTAAGACCTACTTTCGTACCTGCTCGACGTGTCTGTCTCGCAGTCAAGCGCGCTTTTGCCTTTATACTCTACGACCGATTTCCGACCGGTCTGAGCGCACCTTCGTACTCCTCCGTTACTCTTTAGGAGGAGACCGCCCCAGTCAAACTACCCACCATACACTGTCCTCGATCCGGATAACGGACCTGAGTTAGAACCTCAAAGTTGCCAGGGTGGTATTTCAAGGATGGCTCCACGCAGACTGGCGTCCACGCTTCAAAGCCTCCCACCTATCCTACACAAGCAAATTCAAAGTCCAGTGCAAAGCTATAGTAAAGGTTCACGGGGTCTTTCCGTCTAGCCGCGGATACACTGCATCTTCACAGCGATTTCAATTTCACTGAGTCTCGGGTGGAGACAGCGCCGCCATCGTTACGCCATTCGTGCAGGTCGGAACTTACCCGACAAGGAATTTCGCTACCTTAGGACCGTTATAGTTACGGCCGCCGTTTACCGGGGCTTCGATCAAGAGCTTCGCGTTAGCTAACCCCATCAATTAACCTTCCGGCACCGGGCAGGCGTCACACCCTATACGTCCACTTTCGTGTTTGCAGAGTGCTGTGTTTTTAATAAACAGTCGCAGCGGCCTGGTATCTTCGACCGGCGTGGGCTTACGCAGCAAGTGCTTCACCCTCACCGGCGCACCTTCTCCCGAAGTTACGGTGCCATTTTGCCTAGTTCCTTCACCCGAGTTCTCTCAAGCGCCTTGGTATTCTCTACCCAACCACCTGTGTCGGTTTGGGGTACGGTTCCTGGTTACCTGAAGCTTAGAAGCTTTTCTTGGAAGCATGGCATCAACCACTTCGTCACCCAAAGGGTAACTCGTCATCAGCTCTCGGCCTTGAGATCCCGGATTTACCTAAGATCTCAGCCTACCACCTTAAACTTGGACAACCAACGCCAAGCTGGCCTAGCCTTCTCCGTCCCTCCATCGCAATAACCAGAAGTACAGGAATATTAACCTGTTTTCCATCGACTACGCTTTTCAGCCTCGCCTTAGGGACCGACTAACCCTGCGTCGATTAACGTTGCGCAGGAAACCTTGGTCTTTCGGCGTGGGTGTTTTTCACACCCATTGTCGTTACTCATGTCAGCATTCGCACTTCTGATACCTCCAGCAAGCTTCTCAACTCACCTTCACAGGCTTACAGAACGCTCCTCTACCGCATCACTTACGTGAT
>NZ_CP071668.1:4812500-5764948 GCF_051132175.1 Pseudomonas sp. D3-10
TTCACCGCTACACAGGAAATTCCACCACCCTCTACCATACTCTAGCTCGACAGTTTTGAATGCAGTTCCCAGGTTGAGCCCGGGGATTTCACATCCAACTTAACGAACCACCTACGCGCGCTTTACGCCCAGTAATTCCGATTAACGCTTGCACCCTCTGTATTACCGCGGCTGCTGGCACAGAGTTAGCCGGTGCTTATTCTGTCGGTAACGTCAAAACACTAACGTATTAGGTTAATGCCCTTCCTCCCAACTTAAAGTGCTTTACAATCCGAAGACCTTCTTCACACACGCGGCATGGCTGGATCAGGCTTTCGCCCATTGTCCAATATTCCCCACTGCTGCCTCCCGTAGGAGTCTGGACCGTGTCTCAGTTCCAGTGTGACTGATCATCCTCTCAGACCAGTTACGGATCGTCGCCTTGGTGAGCCATTACCTCACCAACTAGCTAATCCGACCTAGGCTCATCTGATAGCGCAAGGCCCGAAGGTCCCCTGCTTTCTCCCGTAGGACGTATGCGGTATTAGCGTCCGTTTCCGAGCGTTATCCCCCACTACCAGGCAGATTCCTAGGCATTACTCACCCGTCCGCCGCTCGCCACCAGGTACAAGTACCCGTGCTGCCGCTCGACTTGCATGTGTTAGGCCTGCCGCCAGCGTTCAATCTGAGCCATGATCAAACTCTTCAGTTCAAACATCTTTGGGTTTTGAGAAAACCCTAAACTTGGCTCAGCAATCGTTGGTTACATCTTTGATTTCTCGCGGAGTAACTTGTGATGCTGATAATCTGTTGACTAGCAGTCTGACTCCACAAGCACCCACACGAATTGCTTGATTCAGTTGTTAAAGAGCGGCGGGTTGAGCCTTTCGTCTCAACCGAGGCGCGCATTCTACAGCGCCCCGTGTATCTGTCAAGCGGTTATTTTAAGAAGCTTTCAAAGTTTCGCTTGGAAATCCTTAACAACTTCAACCACTTGCGCTTTCGATCTCTCGTTAGCGGGAGGCGAATTCTACAGCGTTACTCGCTGCTGTCAACACCTCTTTTTTACCGCTTTCGACCGAGAAGATCGAACCGTCGATAGCGCCCAACAAACCGGCCTACCCACTCCTTCCGTGCTTCGATGAACTGAAGCGAAGCACTTACCGAAACTTGGTTAACTCATTGAAACTCAAGGAGTTTTCCGTTTCGACTGCGCCGGAAGTGGGGCGAATTATAGACATCCAGAATTTGCCGTCAACCCTTTATTTCGTTTTTATTACCGACGGGATCTTCTTGCCGATTAAACGAGGGATCCGCCGCGCAACCGGCCCAATCCTCAGCAACAACAATACGCCGCCTATAAAGGCATATATCGACCACTCCTTGAGATCCGCTCGCACGATCCACAACATATGCAGCAACCCAAGCCCGAGGATCAGGTAGGCCAGCCGATGCAGCTTTTTCCAGCGGGCTCCAAGTCGCCTTTGACTATAACGATTGGACGTAACTGCCAAGGCCAGCAGGCCAAGAAAGCCGAGCGCTCCAACGATGATGTAGGGCCGTTTGCTCAGCTCGACGCCTAACTGCGACCAATCGAACCCCAGGATGAACGCCGCATATCCACCCAAATGCAACACGACGTAAGCAAAGCACCACAACCCCAACTGTCGTCTTACGGCAATCCACCCAGCCCAGCCGGTCAGCTTCTGCAGCGGCGTCATGCTCAATGTGATCAATAGCAGTACCAATGTTCCCAACCCGAGTCGATCCACGAGCACCTTGCCTGGATCCGGTCCCAACGAATTCATGAACGCTTCGTAAAGCCAAAGCAATGGCCATATCGCCGCTGCGACGAAAACGCCTATCCGCCATGCCAGGAAACGCATCAGTAGTCTTTCCTCAGATCCATCCCTGCATATAAAGAAGCCACTTCCTCCTGGTATCCGTTGAACATCAAGGTATCGCGCACATTGGGGCTGAACAGACCGCTTGGCAAACGACGCTCTCGCGCCTGGGTCCAACGGGGATGATCGACGGTGGGATTCACGTTCGCATAAAAGCCGTACTCATCGGAGGCTATGCTTTGCCAGGTGGTCTTGGGCTGCTCGCCCACCAGGCTGATGCGCACGATGGACTTGACGCTCTTGAAGCCATACTTCCACGGCACCACCAACCGTAAAGGAGCGCCATTCTGGTTAGGCAGCTCCCTTCCGTACATGCCAACCGCCAGGATGGCCAGCGGATTCATCGCTTCATCCAACCGCAAACCTTCCACGTAGGGCCAGTCGATCAATGCAAAACCTGAACGCTGGCCTGGCATGGTCTTGGGGTCCTGCAAGGTTTCAAAACGAATGTATTTGGCCTTGGACGTCGGCTCGACTTGCTTGAGTAACGCGGATATGGGGAAACCAATCCAAGGGATGACCATTGACCAAGCCTCGACGCAGCGCAAACGGTAGATACGCTCTTCGAGCTGATAAGGCTTCATGAAATCTTCCAGTCCATAGCGCCCCGGCCTGCCCACCTCGCCATCCACCACCACGGTCCAGGGCTCGGTTTTCAACGATCCCGCATTGGCAGCCGGATCGCCTTTGTCAGTGCCGAACTCATAAAAGTTGTTGTAGTGGGTTGCATCCTTGAAGGGTGTGATCGCCTCCCCCTTGGCGGTCACCGCATCCCATTGGGTAGCAGGCAGCTTATCGGCAAACCAGGACGGCGCGTTTCCAGGCTCCACATTGGGATAACGCGCCACATCAGCGGCGCCGGCCCAGCGCGGCAGACTGCTTATGGCGACGCCAGCCACGGCGGCCCCCAGCATCTGGCGACGGGATAGATAAAGGGATTCGGGCGTGACGTCCGACTCATGACAATCGGACGACTTGGGGATCTTGATCAGCATGACGACTCCGCAGCATTGGGGGGAGATGCACCAATAGACTGCGGAGTATGGGGGAAATTAGATTAAGGCAACATTTAGCGGCGGCGAAGACGCAACAAATATTGCACCGGACCGGAAGCGGCATAGGCGAGGAAGACCAGCAGCAGGATACGTGGCGGATCGCTGAACACCACCGCAAACACCAGTACTACGGCCAGGATGGCCACGAACGGCACACGGCCCTTCAGGTCCAGCTCCTTGAAGCTGTTGTACTTGATGTTGCTGACCATCAGCATTCCGGCCGCCGCGACCAACAAGGCGACCAGGAACGACATCTTCGAGCCCTGGATCCCGTAGTCGCTGAACGCCCAGACCACCCCCGCCACGACCCCAGCAGCCGCAGGACTGGCGAGACCAATGAAGTAGCGCTTGTCCGCAGTGCCGACCTGGGTATTGAAACGCGCCAGACGTAACGCGGCACCGGCTACATAGATGAAGGCAACCATCCAGCCGACCTTGCCCATGTCACCCAGCGCCCAGCCGAATGCCAGCAACGCAGGGGCGACACCGAACGCAACCATGTCGGACAGAGAATCGTATTCGGCACCGAATGCACTCTGGGTGTTGGTCATGCGGGCCACGCGCCCATCCAGGCCATCGAGCACCATGGCGACGAAAATCGCAATCGCGGCAAAAGCGAAGTAGCGACTCGCCCCAGCGCTGTCACCCGCACTTAATGCCGCCTGGGCACTCATGGAGCTGATGATGGAATAGAAACCGGCGAACAGGTTCGCGGTGGTAAACAGGTTCGGCAGCAGATAGATGCCACGATGCCGGACCTTACGGCCTTCCGCGTCATGCCCCTCTTCGACATGCTCGTCGATAGGCAACAGGCTTTCGGCGTCAGGAGCCTGGTTCGGCTCGTCGGGACGTTCGCTCATGGACAGTACCTTGCAACGGTGTGAAAAATTCGACAGGTGCCCGGGGCGACGGTTCGACCCCAAACGATGCAGCTTTATACCAGAAGCCGACGCCCAAACGAAAAAACGCGGCCTGGGCCGCGTTTTTTTCGATCAAGCTCGCGACTCAGTTCTTGGCTTTGTCGACGATCTTGTTGGCACCGATCCACGGCATCATGGAGCGCAGTTGCTCGCCGATGATCTCGATACCATGAGCGGCGTTGTTACGACGCTTGGCGGTCATCGAAGGATAGCCAGTAGCACCTTCGCTGATGAACATCTTGGCGTATTCGCCGTCCTGAATACGTTTCAGGGCATTGCGCATGGCCTGACGGGACTCGGCGTTGATGACTTCCGGACCGGTCACGTACTCGCCGTACTCGGCGTTGTTGGAGATCGAGTAGTTCATGTTGGCAATACCGCCTTCGTACATGAGGTCAACGATCAGCTTCAGTTCGTGCAGGCATTCGAAGTAGGCCATTTCAGGCGCGTAGCCTGCTTCAACCAGGGTTTCGAAACCGGCTTTCACCAGCTCAACGGTACCACCGCACAGAACGGCTTGCTCGCCGAACAGGTCGGTTTCAGTCTCGTCCTTGAAGGTGGTTTCGATGATGCCGGTACGACCGCCACCAACACCGGCAGCGTAGGACAGGGCCACGTTCTTGGCGTTGCCGGACGCATCCTGGTAAATCGCGATCAGGTCAGGGATACCGCCGCCCTTGACGAACTCGGAGCGTACGGTGTGGCCCGGTGCCTTCGGCGCGATCATGATCACGTCGAGGTCGGCGCGTGGCACAACCTGGTTATAGTGGATCGCGAAGCCGTGGGAGAAGGCCAGGGTGGCGCCTTTCTTGATGTTCGGCTCGATTTCGTTCTTGTACAGCGACGATTGGAACTCGTCCGGGGTCAGGATCATGACCAGGTCGGCAGCGGCTACGGCGGAAGCCACGTCGGTGACTTTCAGGCCATGGGCCTCGGCCTTGGCAACAGTGGCCGAGCCTTTGCGCAGGCCCACGGTCACGTCAACGCCGGAGTCTTTCAGGTTGCACGCCTGGGCGTGACCTTGAGAACCGTAGCCGATGATGGCGACTTTCTTGCCCTGGATGATCGACAGGTCGCAATCTTTATCGTAGAAAACTTTCATGAATTTCCCCTATATCCGGCCGTTCCGGCCATTCGCTAATTTGGTTTAGATGCTCAGTACTTTGTCGCCACGGGCAATCCCGGTGACGCCACTGCGTACGGTTTCCAGAATCGAGGCAGTGCCGATCGATTGAATGAAGCTGTCGAGCTTGTCGCTGGTACCGGTCAACTGAACGGTATAGACGCTGGCGCTGACATCGACGATCTGCCCACGATAAATATCGGTAGTGCGTTTGATCTCGGCGCGCTGGGCACCGGTGGCCTTGACCTTGACCAACATCAGTTCGCGTTCGATGTGAGCGCTTTCCGACAGGTCCACCAGCTTGACCACCTCGATCAGCTTGTTCAGGTTCTTGGTGATCTGCTCGATGACTTCATCGTGGCCCACGGTGGTCAGCGTCAGACGCGACAAGGTCGGATCCTCCGTTGGTGCCACGGTCAGGCTTTCGATGTTGTAGTTGCGCTGTGAGAACAGGCCCACTACGCGAGACAGAGCACCCGGTTCGTTTTCCAGAAGCAAGGAAATAATGTGTCGCATGATTAGGTACGCTCCGTCTTGCTCAGCCACATATCGCGCATGGAGCCGTCTTTGATCTGCATCGGGTAGACGTGCTCGCTGGTGTCGACCTGGATGTCCAGGAACACCAGTCGATCCTTCATGGCGAAGGCTTCTTCGAGCCCGGACTTCAAGTCCTTCAGGTCAGTGATGCGGATGCCGACGTGACCATAGGCCTCGACCAGCTTGACGAAATCCGGCAACGACTCCATGTAGGAGTGCGAGTGACGGCTGCCGTAGCTCATGTCCTGCCACTGGCGAACCATGCCCAGTACACCGTTGTTCAGGTTGACGATTTTCACCGGCAGACCGTATTGCAGGCAGGTCGACAGCTCCTGGATATTCATCTGGATGCTGCCTTCACCCGTCACACAGGCAACATCGTTGTCCGGGAAGCTCAACTTGACGCCCATGGCCGCCGGGAATCCGAAGCCCATGGTGCCGAGGCCGCCGGAGTTGATCCAGCGGTTGGGTTTGTTGAACTTGTAGTACTGCGCCGCGAACATCTGGTGCTGGCCCACGTCCGACGTCACGAAGGCGTCGCCGTTGGTCACTTCGCACAACGTCTCGATGACGGTCTGCGGCTTGATTACGCTGCCGTCGCCCTTGTCGTACGGGAACAGGCCCCGATCGCCACGCCATTCATCGACCTGCTTCCACCAACTGGCCACGGCATCTTTGTTAGGAGCCTCGCCAATTTCCTTGAGGATCGCGACCATCTCGGTCAGCACGCTCTCGACAGGACCCACAATCGGCACGTCTGCCTTGATGGTCTTGGAGATGGACGCCGGATCGATATCGATGTGGATGATCTTGGCGTTCGGACAGAACTTCGCCGGACCGTTGATGACACGGTCGTCGAAGCGCGCGCCCACGGCCAGGATCACATCGGCATGGTGCATCGCCAGGTTGGCGGTGTAGCTGCCGTGCATGCCGAGCATGCCGATGAACTGGCGGTCGGTACCTGGGTAGGCGCCGAGCCCCATCAGCGTATTCGTAACAGGCAGGTTGAGCATCTTGGCCAGTTCGGTCAGGGGCTCAGAACCACCGCCGAGGATCACGCCACCGCCGGAATAGAGCACTGGACGCTTGGCCGCCAGCAGCATTTCGGCAGCCTTGCGGATTTGTCCCGAGTGACCGCGCACGGCCGGGCTGTAGGAGCGCAGCTTGGCTTTCTTCGGATAGATGTATTCGAACTTCTCGGCCGGGTTGGTCATGTCTTTTGGCACGTCGACCACGACAGGGCCAGGACGACCGGACTCGGCCAGGTAGAACGCCTTTTTCATGACCTCCGGGATTTCCGAAGCGTGCTTGATCATGAAGCTGTGCTTCACGATCGGCCGGGAGATACCGATCATGTCGGTTTCCTGGAACGCATCGGTGCCGACCATGGTGCTGGGCACCTGGCCGGAGATGATCACCATTGGAATCGAGTCCATATAGGCCGTGGCGATACCGGTAATGGCGTTCGTGGCGCCGGGGCCGGATGTCACCAGAACCACGCCGGCCTTGCCGGTGGCGCGGGCATAGCCGTCAGCCATGTGGGTGGCCGCTTGTTCGTGGCGAACCAGGATGTGGGTCACTTCCGGTTCTTTGAACAGGGCATCATAGACATGAAGAAGAGCACCACCGGGGTACCCGTAGATATATTTGACGCCTTCGTCACGCAAGAAGCGGACGAGCATCTCACCGCCAGATAAAAGCTCCACGTTGTTCACCTCTAAAACGCCAGAATACCGACCCATGGGAAAGGGACGGGTCTTAATAGGTTTACTTCTCGGCAGAGCATGAGCGACGGTGGTCGCCGACTACGTCAGCACTGACTGAGCAAGTATTGGGATCGTCCCAAGTGTTGCGGGCCTTTCCCACCCAGCGCGAGGTAACGCGTTGCGGGTGTAACAGGTCGGCGCGGATGTGCGCCTCATGATCTGCCGAGTGGGTCTGCTTCTGGCAGTCCCTCTACAGCGGACTTTGGATTCTTCTGTTTCGCCCTCTGCAAGTCAAGTCGTCAATGTGCTTTATTGAAGTAAGCACATGAGAACGCAAGAAAAAACCTTTAAACGGCTACTCTGTTAGCTTCGATTGCGCAACCCAGGACAAGGAAACAGCATGCGAATGATGTTATTGATGGCCAGCCTGTTGGTGGGCCTGAGCCCGATGAGCATGGCCGGCCAGATCTTCAAGTGGGTCGATGCCCAAGGCGTGACCCATTTCGGGGCCCAGCCGCCCGAGGGCGTCCAAGCGACCACCGTGGGCAAATCCGCGACGCCCGCCCCCAAACCTGCGGCACCAGCTTCAGGAGGAGTCATTGGCGACCAGAAAACCATCGATCAGCAGGTAAAACAGCAGGTTGCTGAACAGGAAGCTCAACTCAAGGCGTTTTGCGAACAGGCACGGACAAACCTGGCGCAGCTGCAGAACAACCCTAGGGTACGGGAAGAGGTGGAAGGCGAAATGCGCCGGCTTACCGACGAAGAGCGGCGCCAGCGCATCGATGAAACCCGTGCGCAGATCGACGAGAACTGCCAGTGAGTACCGTCAGCTGACGTCGGCGATCAGCTGGTCGAATTGTGCCAGCAGTCGCTGCAACTCGGCCCCCTGCCCTGGCCGTTGGGCATAGACCATTTCAGCCATGGCCAGAATACCCGAGGCGTTGGGCAGCGGCAGGTCGTTTTCCAGGATGGCTTTCATGCGCGGAAGAAAGATCCATTGCAGCCACTGCTCGAAATCCAGGGTGTCGACGGCGAACGGCTCGACACTGGCCAGCGCCTCGGCCGAAGGCGAAACATCACTCCACCAGCCCTGGACCCGCAGCTCTCGCTCGATCAGCAGTAGCTGATCGGCAATCTTGGGAAACCGAACATCCATCAGAGCGAAACCTTGGCTTTCTGGCGGGCCAGTGCCGCGCCTGCCGAATCGCCTTGCTTCTCGCGAGCCTGGGCGATCAATTCCCACAGGCTCGCCTGGAGCGCCGGGCGACCGCTGGAGAATGTCAGGCCGCGACGAGCCAGTTGCTCGGCTTGCGGCGCATCGCCCTGGGCCATGCGTACCTGGGCCAGACGATAAAGAACCTGCGGCTCACGCGGCGCAACACGCTGGGCTCGCTCGAGGCTCGAGGAAGCACCGTTGAGATCCCCTCCCGCCTGCTGCTGTTGCGCCGTGGTCAACAGGGCCAATACCGGTCCGTCCAGTTGCTCATCGGCGGACAAGCCACCGGAACTGGCCGATGGGGTACTGCTCGGCGTCGATGGCATGCTGTAGCTGCCCTGGTTGATCGGCGAGGTTTCGATAGGTCCAGGCGTGATCGGGCCCGGCGTGATCGGCGTGCTGCTGATCGGTGCCGACGTGGTGGCGCCACCTCCCGGCACCATTACCACCACGCCGGTGTCCCCTTGGGGAATCGCCTGCGCCTGGCCTTGTACTGGCCGCTTGACCGTCGTCTGACGGAAACCACCGTTGGCCGAGACTCGCTCGCTATTGGAAACGGCCGTACCGGAGTCGACGACCGGAATCGAACCGCGCTGTACGGTGGAACAGCCACTGAGCAAAGCCACGGCGGTTACCGCTGGAATCAACCACTTGTTCACTTGAAACCCTCTTTGCTTAATTCATCCAGTCCTTGACCCAATCCATCACCGATTCGGCGGGATTCTGACCACCACAGGCTGCACCGGGTGGCGGTTCGCTGCCGCGAATATACGGCATCTGCACAGCGCCCGGGCAGTTGGCATCGGAGCCTTGCCCAGTGCGCGAATCGACCCAGGCCTGGACGATGTTGTCGGGTTGCGGCATGTCCAGAGGCAGCGGATCGGCCTTGCGCATGAAACTGGTCCAGACCTGCAACGCACCGGTGGCGCCAGTGAACGGCGTCTTGCCATTGTCGTCACGGCCAAGCCAGACAACCGCCAGCAAGTCCTGGCTGAATCCGGCGAACCAGCTGTCGCGCGAATCGTTACTCGTACCGGTCTTGCCCGCCAGGGTCAACGTCCGTGGGAGTACGTTATAGACCGAACTGCCAGTGCCTTCGCGCATGACTCGTTGCATGGCGCTCTGGATCAGATAAATAGAAGCCGGGTCGAAGCGTTGCTGAATCTGGAACGGATAACGCTTGAGCGGCTCGCCATCGGCGGTCAACACGCTGCGGATCCCGCGCATCGGTGTGTTGAAGCCACCATTGGCAAGGGTCTGGTACATGGCCGCCACTTCGATCGGAGCCAGGCCACCGGCGCCCAACAGCATCGATGGGAAGGCCGGGAATTCGCGGTTCACTCCCAGGCGCGCCAAGGTCTTGAGCACATTCGGCACGCCGACTTCCAGCCCGAGGCGGGCCGTCGATAGGTTGTAGGAATGCGCCAGGCCTTGGTACAGGAACACCGTGCCGTGGGGACGACGATCATAGTTCTGCGGCGTCCAGACCTGCCCGTCCGCGCCCTTGACCGAGAACGACTCATCGGACAGCCAACTGGTGAGCGTGTACTGGCTTGGCTTTTCCAAAGCAGTGAGATAAACCGCCGGTTTGATCAGCGAGCCGATCGGTCGCACCGCGTCCAACGCCCGGTTGAATCCTGCGAAACTGGCCTGGCGGCTGCCGATCATCGCCTGGACTTCCCCGGTTTCAGGGTTGGTCACCACCATAGCCGCTTCGACTTCGTCGGAACCCTTGCGCCCCGCCAGTCGCTTGAAAGTGTCATTGACCGAGGCCTCGGCCTTCATCTGCAGGATCGGGTCGAAACTGGTGAAGATCCGCAGGCCTTCTTCGGTCAAGTCTTCGTCGCGGTAGTCTTCTCGCAGTTGACGCTTGACCAGGTCCATGAAGCCAGGGAACGAGCTGTCCGCCAAGCTGCCACGCTTGGTCACGCCCAGCGGCATCTTTTTCGCCGCCTCGACTTGTTCCGCCGTTGCCACGCCCTGCTGCTGCAACAGATCGAGCACCAGGTTGCGGCGCTCAAGCGCACGCTCCGGATTACGACGCGGATTGTAGGAAGACGGCCCCTTGACCATGCCCACCAACAACGCCACCTGGTGCAGCTTGAGTTCGGACAGTGGCTGGCTGAAGAAGAACTGGCTGGCCAGGCCGAAACCGTGCACCGCGCGCTGGCCGTCTTGCCCGACGAAGACCTCGTTGAGGTACGCCTCCAGGATCTCCTGCTTGTCGTAGTGCAGCTCCAGCAGCAACGCCATCATGGCTTCAGTCAACTTGCGGGTCAGGCTGCGCTCGTTGGTCAGGTAGAAGTTCTTGACCAACTGCTGGGTCAAGGTACTGCCGCCCTGGCGCATGTGCCCCGAAGAAGTATTGACCCAGACGGCACGGGCGATCGACTTGGGCGAGACGCCGAAGTGATGGTAGAAATCACGGTCCTCGACGGCAATCAGCGTATCGAGCAGGAACGGTGGCACCTGGTCGATCTTGATCAGGATCCGGTCTTCGAGGTTCTTGGGGTATAGGCCGCCAATCAACAGCGGCTCAAGACGCACCACGGACAGCTTGGCATTGTTGGCACCGGTCAGCGCGGCTACATAGTCGCCGGAAAACCGCACCCGCACCGGTTGCGCCTGCTCCATGCCTTCATAGAACTGGAAACCGCGGGTGTTGAGGTCGATGGTATTGCCGTTCACCGACGCCGCCCCGGGACCATTGGCGACGCTTTCGCGGCGATAACCCAAGGCATCGAGCTCAGTCAGGAAATCATCCTTGCTCAGCTTTTGTCCGACGAACAGCTCCAACGGCCGCGCGTAGACCTTGGCCGGGATGGTCCAGCGCTTGCCGGAGAACTTCTCCTGGACGATGGCATCGAGGTAGACGGCAAAACCGGCAAGCACGACAAGGCCTACCAGGCTCAGTTTAAGGGCCCAGCCCAACCAGGGCCGCAGGCGGCTGGCGGGTGGTTTCTTGGGGGTGCGGGGGGATCGGGTACGAGTCATGGCGGCGGATTATACGCACTTTGTCGAGGTTCAACATGAGTCCGCCAAGGTTTGCGTTAGCGCCGCTTGCGGCCATAATGACCGCCTTGAATTTTCCAGTCTCTGAAGGATCGCCCGTGAGCCAATCACTGATCGCTGCCCTGCAAAACCCAGCCCTCTACCCGCATCCCATCGAAGGGTTCCAGGTCATCGAAACCCACATCTCCTGGGTGTTGCTCACCGGCCCCTACGCTTACAAATTCAAGAAACCGGTCAATTTCGGCTTCCTCGACTTCACCAGCCTCGACGCACGCAAGCATTTCTGCGGCGAAGAACTGCGCCTGAACCAACGCCTGACCCAGGACCTTTACCTGGAAGTCTTGCCGATCACTGGCAGTGCCCAAGCGCCACAACTGGGCGGCGACGGCCCGGCTATCGAATACGCCTTGAAAATGCGCCAGTTCCCCCAAAGTGAACTGCTCAGCACGCTGCAGGCCAATGGCGAACTGACCACCGCGCACATCGATGAAATGGCCGCGCAGATCGCCCAGTTCCACCTCACCACGCCAAAAGTGCCTGCCGACAATGCGGCGGGCACACCAGACAGCGTCATGGCGCCGGTGCGGCAGAATTTCGAACAGATCCGTCCATTCCTCAACGACAAGGCTGACCTGCTGCAACTCGAGGCTCTCCAGGCCTGGGCGGAAACCAGCTTCGAGCGGCTCAAGCCGTTGTTTACCCAACGCAAGGCCGACGGTTTCATTCGCGAATGCCACGGCGACATCCATCTGGGCAACGCCACGGTGATCGACGGCAAAGTGGTGATCTTCGACTGCATCGAATTCAACGAGCCATTCCGTTTCACCGATGTCTACGCCGACACCGGGTTCTTGGCGATGGACCTTGAAGACCGCGGCCTCAAGTCCCTGGCGCGACGCTTCGTCAGCCAATACCTGGAGCTGACCGGCGATTACGATGGCCTGGAATTGCTGAACTTCTACAAGGCCTATCGTGCCCTGGTCCGCGCCAAGGTCGCGCTGTTCAGCATGCCCGCCGAAGCCGATCCGGTGCAGCGCGCCACGACCCTGCGTCAATACCGCAACTACGCCAACCTGGCGGAAAGCTACAGCACGATTCCTTCGCGCTTCCTGGCCATCACCCATGGCGTGTCCGCCGTTGGCAAAAGCCACGTAGCGATGCGCCTGGTGGAAGCGCTTGGCGCGATTCGCCTGCGCTCGGACGTGGAACGCAAGCGCCTGTTCGGTGAACAGCAAGTGCCGAACGATCCACAGGCCGGCATCTATAGCAGCGATGCCAGCAGCGCCACGTACGCCCGGCTGCATGAGGTCGCCGATGCGATCCTCCACGCCGGGTTCCCCGTGGTGATCGATGCCACCTACCTCAAGCATGACCAGCGCGACGCCGCGGCCAAGATTGCCGAAGGCACGGGCGCGCCGTTCCTGATTCTGGATTGCGAGGCGCCGCAAGCAGTGATCGAGAGCCGGCTCGCCCAGCGCCAAGCCGACCAGAAGGATCCTTCCGATGCCAACCTGACCGTCATCGCCGCCCAGCAGGCGAGCCGGGAAGCACTGACGCCGGCAGAAATCCTTTGCAGCAAACGGGTTCAAACCAACGAAAGCGGCACGCTGGATGTCGTGGTGGCGCAGATCCGCCAGCGCTTGCCGGGCCTGTAGAAACTATTTCGGCCGTGAAGCGACGCCCGGCTTCACGGCCGCCAAATAGTGGCACTATACTGGCGTCATAAAACCATCAGGTGATATGCCATGAGCCACCCAAAGCTTCTCGATACCCCGCTTTATGCCTTGTTGCGCAAAGATGACGTCGCCGGGTTTAACGCCGAACGACCTCAAGGTCCTATCGACATGCGCGGCGGCGATTTTCGTGGCCTCGACCTGCGGGAACTGAACGCCGACGACGTGGATTTCACGGATGCCTACTTCCGTTCCACCGATTTGCGCGGCATCGATTTTCGCAAGTCGTCACTGGAAGGCGCGAGCCTGGCTCATGCGCAGATCTCCGGCACCTACTTTCCACCCGAGCTATCTGCCGACGAGATCCTGATGTCGATGAATTTCGGCACTCGCCTGCGCTATCGCACCCGCTGAAACGACGGCACCCGTGGTTGCGGCACCATCACTCTCCAGCGCCCCTGCCTGCGCTGGACGATGCGCTTTTCCTTCTTTCCTCACCCATCGTGCGTAATGCATTAGAAGCTTTTGCGTCGATTCCGATCAAAGAATCACGCTTTTCCTGCTGAACGCTACACTCCTGAAAAGCTTGCCCACTGCACCAGTCGGCCGTCGCAAGGAGGCTCGATGAATGATGAACTGCAACACCTGAAGAATCTGGGCAAGACATCAGCCCAGTGGCTGCACGCCGTGGGCATCCACAGCGCCTCGGATCTGCGCCGGCTCGGCGCGGTAGACGCCTATCGCGCCGTACGCACTCGCGGGTTTCGCGCTTCCAAAGTGCTGCTGTATGCCATCGAAGGCGCGCTGATGGACATGCATTGGAACGATATCCCCCCGGAACGCAAGGAAGCCCTCAACAAACAGTTGGATGCCATTTCGGCGCGGCACAAAGCCTGAAACCATTTTTTCTCGCGTCCGACCCGCTCACGCCAAGAAACTTCGGGCAATCGGGAAAGAATGTTTGACTTGGTAATGAGAATCGCTATGATTACCACATCCGGTCGCGAGACTGGTCGATATTTGAAAAGCCCTTGGTTCGGACTCTCAGATATCTCCTCATCAGGCTAATCACGGTTATTTGACCCGGCTTATGCCGGGTCTTTTTTTGCCTGGAGAATCACTTCGCGTCGCCTGAACGCATTTGCGCGCAGTAATCCTGCGGCGGCATTGCCGGGGTGTACCACACGTAATCCGCCATGGCCGGTGTCACATTGCTGCCCTCTTCAGCCAACATCAGCACCGACGGCCCATCGTGGGCCCCCAGATCCAGCGCATGCAGCGGCACGCCAACGTCCTTGCGGCCATGCCAGGCGCCCGCGAACAACAACGCCGGCGCGGGAGCCTCAAGCAATCGTTCGGCCATGCGCCGGTCACGCTGCTGCTGCACAGCTAGCATCGCGGGCATTTGCGACTCTGGCAGGAGTCCGCAGTGGGACTCACGGATCTGCTCCAGCAGCACGCCCTTCACAGCATCCGAATTGGAACGAATTCCCTGCAACACAGGCGCTTGACGATAAATCCGTTGGATCTGCGCGCTGTCCAGATTGGCCGCCAGCACGGGATAGGATTGCATCAGGGCGAACTCGACCATGGGCCCGTAGAGGCTCCAGTCCCAACCTGGCGACCAGTCCAACGCGCCGGGCAGCTCCCTTGGCAAGGCAGACAACTGGCGAACCGCGTCGACCCGTGGTTGTTGCTGGGGCGTCAACATCTCCAGTAACAGGCTGCCTTGGGCCCGTCGCTCGGCCAAGGCCTGGAGCAGCCAACGCTGCAATTCATGGTGATCGCGATTGTCATGTTGCTCTCCAACCACGACTCGCTGGGCACCCGCCAAACGCTTGACCAATGCCTGGGCCGTGATCGATTGGCCGGTGTGCAAATCACGAATCCGTCCACCAAGCGGAGGGGGCTCGACGCTTTGACAGGCCGTCAACACAGCCAATGCCAGCATCAGGATCAAGCGCATATCGGTATTCTCCAGCCAGACTCAGCGGGCAATGATCAACGGATGGCCGCGCTCCGGATGGGACTGCACCAGCACGTCCAGGCCAAACACCGCCTTGAGGGGCTCCGGGCGCAGCACTTGCTGGGGCGAATCCAGGGCCACCGGCCTGCCGGACGCCAGCAGCAACAGGCGATCACAGTAACGCGCCGCCAGGTTCAGGTCATGCAGGATCACCAGCACCGCCGCGCCACGACCGGAAAATTCACGCACCGCTTGCAGAATGGTGTGCTGATGCAGCGGATCGAGCATGGAAGTGGGTTCGTCCAGCAGCAGGATCTGTCCCGCCTCGCCCGGCCACAATTGCGCCAGTACCCGGGCCAGATGGACCCGCTGTCGCTCACCGCCGGACAAGCTCAGGTAATTGCGACCTTGCAAATGTGCGGCGTCCGCAGCCCGCAGCGCCAATTCGACAATTTGCCCGTCACGTATCCGGCCGCTCTGGTGGGGCAGCCGCCCGAGGCCGACGACTTCTTCAACACGGAATGCGAAATCCAGGGTCGAGGTCTGCGGCAATACCGCCAGGCGACGGGCGCGCTCGCTGCCTTCCCACTGGGCCAGTGGCCGATCATCGAGCCAGACCTCTCCTTGTGCCGGACGCATTTCTCCACACAAACCGGCGAGCAGCGTACTTTTGCCCGCCCCATTGGGACCCAGCACACCCAGCACTTCGCCCGGAGTGAGCTGCAGATCGATATCCGCCAATACGGTTTTGTGGCCCCGGCGAATGTACAGGTTCTGCGCTCGTAACATCAGGCGCGCCCCCGCAACAAAAGATAAAGGAAAAACGGCGCGCCGATGAAGGCCGTGACGATGCCGATCGGCAGCTCAGCCGGGGCCAGCGCCAGACGCGCGACCAAATCGGCGAGCAGCAACAGGCTCGCCCCCGCCAGCACCGATGCCGGCAACAGGACGCGGTGGTCCGGCCCCGCCATCAACCGTACCAGGTGCGGCACCACCAGCCCGACAAAGCCGATCATGCCCGCCGCCGCGACGGCAGCCCCGACGCCCAAGGCGGTGCAGAACACCAACTCTCGCTTGAGCCGTTCGACGTCGATGCCCAGATGGGCGGCTTCCGATTCGCCGAGCAGCAAGGCGTTAAGCGCCCGGGCGCGACGCGGCAGCCAGATCGCGACGCCGACGCTGACCAGCAACAACGGCCACAACCGGCCGTAGCTGGCACCGTTTAGGCTCCCCAGGTTCCAGAACGTCAGGGTGCGCAAGGTCGCATCGTCCGCCAGGTAAGTGAACAAGCCGACCGCGGAACCGGAGAGCGCGGTCAAGGCAATGCCAGCCAAGAGCATGGTGGCGACATGCGTCTGGCCGTTGCGCCGGCCGAGGCGATAGACCAGCGCCGTGACTCCAAGCCCGCCGAGAAACGCACACAACGACAATACGTAGGGTCCCAACGCTTCGGGCACCCCGCCCAGCGCCGAGCCGGCGACGATGGCAAACGCGGCACCCAACGCCGCGCCACTGGACACGCCCACCAACCCCGGGTCGGCCAGCGGGTTACGAAACAATCCTTGCATCGCCACGCCGGACAGCGCCAACACTCCCCCCACCATCAGTCCCAGCAACGTGCGCGGCAGACGAATCTGGCCAAGGATCAGCTCGGCCTGCTCCAGGCCATCGGCGGCCACCGGCAAACCCAACAGGCGCAGGGCGGCCCGCAAGGTATCGAATAAGGGCAAGCTCACCGGCCCCAACGCCAGGGACAGCCAGGTCGCCAGCAGACACAGCAGGCCCAGCCCAATAAACAACGTGCGCGGCTTGACCAGCGCCGTCATGGCACCTGGGCCGGATAGAACGCATTGGTCAGCTTCACCAGGCTTTGCGGCAAACGTGGGCTTAGTCCGCCCACCAGCAACGTTGGGTCCAGCTCCATGACGCGCCCGTCTCTGGCGGCGCGCGTCGAGGACAGGATCGGATTTTCCTTGAACAACGCCGCGCGCGCCTCTTCACCGCGCAAGGCACGATCGGCGAAGACCAGCACTTCAGGGTTCAGGCTGGCCAGGGTTTCAACGGAGAACGGTTTGTAACCGCTGTGGGTCGCCAGGTTGTGGCCGCCGGCCTGCTGCAGTAGCCAATCAGCGGCGGTGTCCTTGCCCGCGACCAGCGGCTTGCCGCCAGCGCTGCCCACCAACAGCAATACACCAGGCGCCTTTTGCTTGAGCCGGGCTTCATCCACCCTAACGCTATGCCGGGAAAGACTCTGTTGATAATCCTCGAACAATTCTCTAGCCCTGGACTCGGCTCCCAACAACTGACCCAGGTGACGCAGATTGTCCTGGAGCGCCGCCAGGCTTGGCGCCGCAGAGAACAGTTCGACCTGCACCCCGGCGTTGCGAATCTGCGCCAAAACCGGAGGCGGCCCCATTTCTTCGGTACCCACCAGAATCTGCGGACGCAGGCTCAGCACGCCCTCCGCCGATAGCTGCCGCTGATAACCGATACTGGGCAACGCTCGCAGCGATTCGGGATGCTGGCTGGTCGTGTCCACGCCCACCAGTTTCGATTCACCACCCAGCGCGCCGACCCACTCGGACAAGGCGCCGCCGGCGCTCACCCAGCGCTGCGCAAGATCGGCCGCCAACGCTCCCTGGCAGGCCAGCAAGACGATACAGAGCGCAGCAACGCGGACATTCAGGCGCATCGGGCAGCTTCCTCGAAGAAGTTTTCCACAGGGTCGGGCTTGGACAAGTATCCTCGACACCACCTGCGAAGGAGGCGCCATTTGATAATTGTTTTCATTTGACCGTCAAGCATGGCACTCGACAACATAGCCTTCAACGAGCCCGTCCTTATGACACCTAGAGACTCACATGAAATTTCTTTGTAGCACCGCCGAGCTGCCTGAAAGCGGCAGTCGCGGTTTCGACGTGGATGGGCGCAAGCTCCTGGCCGTGCGGCGCGCAGGCCAGGCGTATGTCTATCTCAACCGCTGCCCGCACCGCGGCGTGCCGCTGGAATGGCAACCCGACCAGTTTCTCGATACCAGCGCCAGCCTCATCCAGTGCGCGACCCACGGCGCGCTGTTCCTGATCGAAAGCGGTGAGTGCGTCGCCGGCCCTTGCGCGGGGCAATTCCTGGCGGCGCTAGATAGCCGGGAGGACGATCAAGGCATTTGGGTCGAGCTGTAGTGGCTCAAGCAACACCGGCAGCGGACGATCGACCCACATCTGCTCCGGCGTCAGCATGGCGCCATATGCCAACACTTCCACCCCGGCGGCCACGGCCTCGTGCAACGCCGCGGCGTACACCGGGTCGATTTCGTGCGCCGGCCGCACCGCATCGATGCCGCTCAGGTTCACGCAATACAACTGCACCGCGCGCACGCCCTCCCGCGCCAGGCAAGCCAGCTCTCGCAGGTGCTTGGCGCCACGCAGGGTTACCGCATCGGGAAACGCCGCGACATTCGTCCCGTCGAAACCCAGCGTGACGCTTTTCACCTCGACCCAGGCCGAGCTGCGATCCGCGTAGGCGAGCCGAAAATCGATGCGGCTGTTCTCGACGCCATAGGCCACTTCCCGCTTGAGCCCTATGAACCCGTTCAGCTCACTGATGACACCGGCGCGCAGCGCTTCCTCGATCAACCCATTGGCCCGCGCGGTGTTGATACAGGCCAAGCGCCCCTGAGGGGTTTCGCCTATTTCCCAAGTGCCCGGCAACTTGCGTTTGGGGTCGTTGGAGCGACTGAACCAGACGCGCGCGCCCTCGGCCATGCAATTGAGCATCGAGCCGGTGTTGGGACAATGAATTGTCAACAGTTCGCCATGAACGGTCTCGATATCGGCGAGAAAACGTTTGTAACGTCGAATCAACCGTCCTTCTTCCAAGGCAGGGGAAAAGAGCATCAGCCTTGCCAGCTCCGCAGTCCGCGTTCAATTCGCTCCACCGCTTCTTGCAGCCGCGGCAGGCTTTGGGTGTAGGCGAAACGCACGTGATGACCGGCCTGATGACGACCGAAATCGAGCCCCGGCGTGAACGCCACGTGTTCGGTTTCCAGGAAGTGCTGGCAGAACGCGAAGGCATCTGCGCCGAAAGCGCTGATATCGGCATAAAGGTAGAACGCCCCTTGGGGCTCCACTGCGATGCCGAACCCCAGCTCACGCAACGCTGGCAGGAGAAAGTCACGACGCAGCGCGAACTCGGCGCGCCGTTGTTCGAAAATCGCAATGGTCGCCGGCTCGAAACAGGCCAAGGCCGCGTACTGGGCCATGCTTGGCGCACTGATGTAGAGGTTTTGCGCGAGCTTTTCCAACTCAGCGACGGCCGCCGAAGGCGCCACCAGCCAGCCCAGCCGCCAGCCGGTCATGCCGAAATATTTGGAAAAGCTATTAAGGACGAACGCATCGTCATCGACTTCCAGCACGCTGGCGGCGTCGGTGCCGTAGGTCAGGCCGTGATAGATCTCGTCGACGACCAGGTGCCCGTTGTGGGCCTTGATCGCCTTGGACAATCCCGCCAATTCATCCCGGCTGAGAATCGTCCCGGTCGGGTTGGCCGGGGAAGCCACCAGGGCACCGACGCTGTCCTGGTCCCAATGGCGATCCACCAGGTCCGGCGTCAACTGATAACGCACGTCCGGCCCCACGGGCACCAATTGTGCCGCGCCTTCGATCAGCCGCAGGAAATGACGGTTGCAGGGATAGCCTGGGTCGGCCAATAGCCAATGTTTACCAGGGTCCACCAGCAGAGCACTGGCCAGCAACAACGCGCCGGAGCCGCCCGGAGTAACCAGGACGCGCCGGGGATCGATCTCCACGCCGTAGCGCTGCGCGTAGAAACCGGCGATGGCTTCGCGCAGCTCGGGAATGCCCCGGGCCGCGGTGTAGCGGGTCTTGCCGGCGGCCAGGGCAGCCTGGCCGGCCTGGATGATCGGCTCGGCGGTGGTGAAGTCCGGCTCGCCGATTTCCAGGTGAATGACATCGTTCCCGGCGGCCTGCAGTTCGTTGGCGCGCGCCAGCAGCGCCATGACATGGAATGGTTCGATGGCACGGCTGCGTGCGCTGTAGGGCTGGGCCATTGGGCCGTCCTTCACGAAAAAAGAACCGATTCTACCCAACTCGGGAACGGGTGCGGGAACGAGCGCAAATCTAAAACGGTCCTAGCGCTAGCTGGAAATGACTCCAGCGTTAAACCCAGACTTGACTAAAATCAAGCATTGAGCAGGTTTGCAACACCACCGAACCGGACCCGATCATGTTTTACGGGCCCCAGCCGCGCCAGGCTCGACAACCGGGAGTAGCGCAGGCTGATTTGATCTGGTAAGTTCGCCCGCTTGCAGCCGCAGGGCCGGCAGGTGTCGGTGATGGAGCAATCCTGCGTAGTGGATTACAAGAGTAGAGGCGGTCCATTCATGCCCACCCAAGCAAAGCAGAATCAAAATCAGTCGCTCAGCGGGTTTGAGCCGTATGTCGCGAAAGAGGGCGAAGAGTACATGGGCGCCCCCATGCGCGCGCACTTCACCAAGATCCTGAACAAGTGGAAACAGGACTTGATGCAGGAAGTCGACCGCACGGTTGACCATATGAAGGACGACGCTGCTAACTTCCCCGACCCGGCCGACCGTGCCAGCCAGGAAGAAGAATTCAGCCTTGAACTGCGCGCTCGCGACCGTGAACGCAAGCTGATCAAGAAAATCGACAAGACGCTGCAACTGATCGAAGACGAAGAATACGGCTGGTGCGAGTCCTGCGGCGTCGAGATTGGCGTCAAGCGACTGGAGGCACGTCCGACCGCCGACATGTGCGTCGACTGCAAGACCCTCGCGGAAATCAAGGAAAAACAGGTCGGCAAGTAATCGCCGGGGCTGTCATCGAAACGGAGCGTTCATACGCTCCGTTTTTTGTTTGCGAGGCTCCCATGCCCTCAGTTCTTGTGGGAGCGAGCCTGCTCGAGAATGCGTTCGTCCAGCCAACATTGATGTGACAGCCACACCGCTTTCGCGAGCAGGCTCGCTCCTACAGGGAATTATGCTCCGTCATCAAGATTTGCACTCCTTTCGCCCGGACCCCGTAAAATTCGCTCTATGACTGACTACACCGGACGCTTCGCCCCCACCCCCAGCGGCCACTTGCATTTCGGCTCGCTGGTCGCCGCCCTGGCGTCGTACCTCCACGCCCGGGCCGTGGGCGGACGCTGGTTGTTGCGCATGGAAGACCTCGACCCGCCCCGGGAAGAGCCCGGCGCGCAGGCGGCAATTCTCAAGGCGCTGGAAAGCTACGGCTTTGAATGGGATGGTGAAATGGTGCGCCAGAGCGACCGCCACGCCGCCTACCAGCAGGTCATCGATCGCTTGTTCAACCAAGGCCTCGCCTACGCCTGCACCTGTTCGCGCAAGCAACTGGAACCCTATCAGGGCATTTATCCGGGACTGTGCCGCAACGCAGGTCACAACATCGAAGACGCCGCCATCCGCCTGCGCGTCCCCGAACTTGAATACCATTTCGTCGATCGGGTCCAAGGCGAATTCCGCCAGCACCTGGGCCGCGAGGCCGGCGACTTTGTGATTCGTCGCCGCGACGGGCTGTATGCCTACCAATTGGCAGTGGTCCTGGACGACGCCTGGCAGGGTGTCACCGATATAGTCCGAGGCGCCGACCTGCTGGATTCCACGCCGCGCCAGCTATACCTGCAAGAACTGCTTGGGTTGCCACAACCGCGCTATCTGCACGTGCCACTGATTACCCAGCCGGACGGGCACAAACTCGGCAAATCCTATCGTTCACCACCCCTGACGGCCGATCAGGCAACGCCTCTGCTGTTGAGAGCGCTGCGCGCACTGGGCCAGCAACCCGCATCGGAGTTGGTCGATGCCAGCCCACGGGAGTTGCTGGCCTGGGGCATTCGCCACTGGGATGCGGGAAAGATCCCACGCACACTGTCCCTGCCCGAAGCGCAAATACAGTGACGGCCCTTGCAGCCTGCCGCCTATCCGTTACCATCGCCGCACGTTTTCGGGCACGTGCATAAAAAAGAGAGGCCGGGATGTACATCTATCGCTTGGTCCTGCTCCTGGTAGTGGGGATTTACCTGTTCTCCCCAGCCATCATGGATTGGTGGATCGATGCCACGGGTGCCTGGTATCGGCCCTATCTGCTCTGGCTGATCCTGATCGTCGTGACCTTCATCCTGCAGAGCCAAAAAGATGCCGATGAGCTTTAGCCTGACCCAGATGATCCTGATCAGCGCCGCCTATCTGGCGGTGCTGTTCGGCGTGGCTTGGATCAGTGAACGAGGCATGATCCCCCGGGCAATCATTCGCCACCCGCTGACCTACACCCTCTCGTTGGGCGTCTACGCCAGTGCGTGGGCGTTTTATGGCACGGTCGGCCTTGCGTACCAATACGGCTATGGCTTCCTGTCCAGTTACCTCGGGGTGTCCGGCGCCTTCCTGCTGGCGCCGGTGCTGCTTTATCCGATCCTGAAAATCACCCGCACCTATCAATTGTCTTCGTTGGCCGACCTGTTCGCCTTTCGATTCCGCAGCACCTGGGCCGGTGCGCTGACCACCATCTTCATGCTGGTCGGCGTGCTGCCATTGCTGGCGCTTCAAATGCAGGCGGTCGCCGACTCCATCAGCATTCTGACCCACGAACCGGTGCAGCACCGAGTGGCGCTGAGCTTCTGCGTCCTGATTATCCTGTTCACGATTTTCTTTGGCTCGCGGCACATCGCCACGCGGGAAAAACATGAAGGCCTGGTGTTCGCGATCGCCTTCGAATCGGTGATCAAGCTGGTCGCCATCGGCGGCGTCGGCCTCTATGCCTTGTATGGCGTATTCGATGGCCCGCAGCAGCTCGAGATCTGGCTGTTGCAGAACCAGACCGCCCTCGCCGCGCTGCATACGCCGCTCCAGGAAGGCCCGTGGCGCACGCTGCTGCTGGTGTTCTTCGCCTCGGCGATCGTCATGCCGCACATGTACCACATGACCTTCACCGAGAACCTCAACCCGCGCTCGCTGGTCAGCGCGAGCTGGGGCTTGCCGCTGTTCCTGCTGTTGATGAGTCTGGCCGTGCCGCTGATCCTGTGGGCCGGCTTGAAACTGGGCGCCAGCACCAACCCGGAATATTTCACCCTCGGCATCGGCATCGCCGCCAACAACGAAGCCTTGGCGCTGCTGGCGTATGTCGGCGGCCTGTCAGCGGCCAGTGGCCTGATCATCGTGACCACCCTGGCACTGTCGGGCATGGCTCTCAACCACTTGGTACTGCCGCTCTACCAGCCTCCAGCCGAGGGAAACATCTATCGCTGGCTGAAATGGACCCGTCGCGCATTGATCGTTGCGATCATCATGGCCGGCTACGGTTTCTATCTGATGCTGGGCGACGGACAGGACTTGGCCAACCTGGGCATCGTCGCGTTCGTTGCGACCCTGCAATTCCTGCCCGGCGTCCTGTCAGTGTTGTATTGGCCGACCGCCAACCGCCGCGGCTTTATTGCCGGCCTGCTGGCGGGGATCGTGGTCTGGCTGGTCGCCATGCTGCTGCCGCTGCTGGGCAACCTGCAGGGTTTCTATATTCCGCTGTTAAACATGATCTACGTGCTCGACGACACCAGCTGGCACATGGCAGCCATCGCCTCGCTGGCGGCAAACGTGCTGATGTTTACCCTGATCTCGCTGTTCACCAATGCCAGCAGCGAAGAAGCCAGTGCCGCCGAAGCCTGCGCTGTGGATAACGTGCGCCGGCCCCAGCGCCGTGAACTGCACGCTGCCTCGCCCCAGGAATTCGCCACCCAACTGGCCAAGCCTCTTGGCGCCAAGGCCGCGCAAAAGGAAGTCGAACAGGCCCTGCGCGACCTTTACCTGCCATTCGACGAACGCCGTCCATACGCCTTGCGTCGGTTGCGGGATCGGATCGAAGCCAACCTGTCCGGCCTGATGGGCCCCAGCGTGGCCCAGGACATGGTCGAAACGTTCCTGCCCTACAAGGCCGGCGGCGAGAACTATGTCACCGAAGACATCCACTTCATCGAGAGCCGCCTGGAGGATTACCACTCGCGCCTCACCGGCCTGGCCGCCGAGCTGGATGCCTTGCGCCGTTACCATCGCCAGACCCTGCAGGAACTGCCGATGGGCGTGTGCTCCCTGGCCAAGGACCAGGAGATCCTCATGTGGAACAAGGCCATGGAAGAACTGACCGGGATTGCCGCGCAGCGGGTGGTCGGTTCCCGCCTGAGCACGTTGGGCGAGCCGTGGAAAGGCTTGCTGCAAGGCTTCATCGACCTGCCGGACGAGCATCTGCACAAACAACACTTGGCCCTGGACGGACAGACCCGCTGGCTGAACCTGCACAAGGCAGCGATCGACGAGCCTTTGGCGCCGGGCAACAGCGGCCTGGTGCTGCTGGTGGAAGACCTGACCGACACGCAGATGCTCGAAGACAAGCTGGTCCACTCCGAGCGCCTGGCCAGCATCGGTCGCTTGGCCGCCGGGGTGGCCCATGAAATCGGCAATCCGATCACCGGCATCGCCTGCCTGGCGCAGAACCTGCGCGAAGAGCGCGAGGACGATGGCGAGCTGACGGAAATCAGCGGCCAGATTCTCGAACAGACCAAGCGCGTATCGCGCATCGTCCAGTCGTTGATGAGTTTCGCCCACGCCGGCGGTCATCAGCACAACGACGAGCCGGTGTGCCTGGCCGAAGTGGCCCAGGACGCCATCGGCCTGCTGGCGCTCAACCGGCGCAACTTCGAAGTCCAGTTCTTCAACCTGTGCGACCCCGAACACTGGGTCGACGGCGACCCCCAACGGCTCGCCCAGGTGCTGATCAATCTGCTCTCCAATGCGCGCGACGCCTCACCGGCCGGCAGCGCGGTACGGGTCAAGAGCGAAGCTTTCGAACATACCGTCGACCTGATCGTCGAAGACGAAGGCAGCGGTATTCCACAGAACATCATGGACCGATTGTTCGAACCCTTCTTCACCACCAAGGATCCTGGCGAAGGCACCGGTCTGGGCCTCGCACTGGTCTATTCCATCGTTGAAGAGCATTATGGACAAATCACCATCGACAGCCCGGCCGATGTTCAGAGCCAACGCGGCACCCGTATTCGGGTGACCTTGCCGCGTCATGTCGAAGCGACGTCCGCTGTGAACTGAGACCGTCGAGAGAATCGAATCAATGCCGCACATTTTGATCGTCGAAGACGAAACAATCATCCGCTCCGCCTTGCGCCGCCTGCTGGAACGCAACCAGTACCAGGTCAGCGAAGCCGGTTCCGTGCAGGAAGCACAAGAACGCTTCAGTATTCCAACCTTTGACCTGATCGTCAGCGACCTGCGCCTGCCCGGCGCACCCGGCACCGAGCTGATCAAGCTCGGCCAGGGCACGCCCGTACTGATCATGACCAGCTACGCCAGCCTGCGCTCGGCGGTCGATTCCATGAAAATGGGCGCGGTCGACTACATCGCCAAGCCATTCGACCACGACGAGATGCTCCAGGCCGTGGCCCGGATCCTGCGTGATCGACAGACGGCGAGCAGCCAGCCAGCGGAAGCGACGAACGGTAAGGCCGCGGCGTCCGGTAAGGTGGGCGCAAGCAACAGCAACGGCGAAATCGGCATCATCGGCTCTTGCCCTCCGATGCAGGACCTTTACGGCAAGATCCGTAAAGTGGCGCCGACCGACTCCAATGTGCTGATCCAGGGCGAGTCCGGCACCGGCAAGGAACTGGTGGCCAGGGCGCTGCACAACCTGTCCCGCCGGGCGAAGGCCCCGATGATCTCGGTGAACTGCGCAGCCATCCCGGAAAGCCTGATCGAGTCCGAATTGTTCGGCCACGAAAAAGGCGCATTCACGGGCGCCAGCGCCGGGCGCGCCGGTCTTGTTGAAGCAGCGGACGGCGGCACGTTGTTTCTCGATGAAATTGGCGAACTTCCTCTGGAAGCCCAGGCGCGGTTGCTGCGCGTGCTCCAGGAAGGCGAGATCCGCCGGGTGGGCTCCGTGCAATCGCAGAAGGTCGATGTGCGCCTGATCGCGGCGACCCACCGGGACCTCAAGAGCCTGGCGAAGATCGGCCAGTTCCGTGAGGACTTGTATTACCGCCTGCACGTGATCGCGCTCAAGCTGCCGCCGCTGCGCGAGCGTGGCGCGGACGTCAATGAAATCGCCAATGCCTTCCTGGCCCGCCAGAGTGCGCGTGTCAACCGCACCGACCTCAAGTTTGCCCCGGACGCCGAGCAGGCCATTCGTCACTACGCCTGGCCGGGTAACGTACGCGAACTGGAGAATGCCGTGGAGCGCGCGGTGATCCTGTGCGAGAGCCCGGAAATTTCCGCCGACCTGCTGGGCATCGATATCGAGGTGGGCGACCTGGACGATGAAGAGTTCATCGGGCTCGCACCGCAGCAAAACGGCGCGAACAACACCAGCCACGAGCCCACCGAGGACCTGTCGCTGGAAGACTACTTCCAGCACTTCGTCCTCGAGCACCAGGACCACATGACCGAGACGGAGCTGGCGCGCAAGCTGGGCGTGAGCCGCAAATGCCTGTGGGAACGCCGGCAGCGCCTGGGTATTCCACGGCGCAAGACCGGGGCCACCAGCGAAAGCTGAGGTGCCCAGGTAACATCGCTGGATGTGAAAAAACTGTTACCTCAGCTTTTTCACGTAACAAAAGCCGGGGTTTACGGTAACGAAATCCCGGCTTTTTTTTGCCCCGAGCAAACCGGAATAAGCATAGAACCCCCGTCTTTCCTGGGCCTTGCAAAAGTTGGCACGCACCCTGCTATAGCTTTGGTACAAGAACAACAACAAGCAATGCACAAGACAATAAAAATAAGACGAATCGACTCACGCACAATAAAAACAAGACGGCGAGAGGCGCAGCTAACTGATTCTTTTGGAGAGGCGTTGTATTTGGGGCTTGCCCCACAACCAGGCCGAGAACAATAAAAACTGTCTCAAGACAGGTGCCTGAACTGGTTGGATCGATTGATCACTGCAACACAGCGACCAAAGCAATCCGTTTGCTCTTGGCTCCCGATTGGGAGGGTCACGAAGGGAAGACCTCGTGATATGGGCGCTCAACAAAAACAAGAAGCCCGAAACCAATAATAAAAAAAGAGCACGCAACTAATTCTGGGGGAGCTTCGGCTCCCCTTGTGGTTTCTGTCGTTCAGCCTTCCCGCATCCTACAAGCCTGTCGCTCAACGCTTGCAATACAAAACGCCTGCGTCCTACACCATCCCTCGACTAAATGCTAGAATCCCCGCCCATCATGCGGTCATTCTTGGTTTTTGGCCGAATATTCCTTCAAACAGTGCATCCCATGCTGAAGAAGCTGTTCCAGTCATTCCGTTCTCCCTTGCGTCGTACGCAACACATACGCAGCACGCCTGAAGTGCTCAATAGCGGCCAGCATTCGTTGCAAAAGGCCCAATTCAGCCGTTACGCGGTGAACATCGTCGAACGCCTGCAGAACGCCGGCTACCAGGCCTACCTGGTCGGCGGGTGCGTGCGTGACATGCTGTTGAACATCACCCCCAAGGATTTCGACGTCGCCACCAGCGCCACGCCAGAGCAGATACGGGCCGAGTTCCGTAACGCACGGATCATCGGGCGTCGCTTCAAGCTGGTGCATATCCACTTTGGCCGCGAAATCATTGAAGTGGCGACTTTTCGCGCCAACCATCCGCAGAATGACGAAGACGAAGACAGCAACCAGTCTTCTCGCAACGAAAGCGGACGCATCCTGCGCGACAACGTCTACGGCACGCTGGAAGAAGACGCGCAACGCCGCGACTTCACCATCAACGCCTTGTATTACGATCCGGTCAGCGAACGCATCCTCGATTACGCCAACGGCGTACACGACATCCGCAATCGGCTCATCCGCCTGATCGGCGATCCCAGGCAGCGGTACCAGGAAGACCCGGTGCGAATGCTGCGGGCCGTGCGTTTCGCCGCCAAACTGGATTTCGGTATCGAGAAACACAGCGCCGCGCCTATCCGCGACCTGGCCCCAATGCTCAGGGAAATTCCTTCGGCTCGCCTGTTCGAAGAAGTGCTCAAGCTGTTCCTTTCAGGCAACGCCGCAGACACCTTCGAGATGCTCGTCGACCTGCAATTGTTCGACCCGCTGTTCCCAGCCAGTGCCGAGGCGCTGGAATACAACCCGACCTACACCCACACACTGATCAGCGAAGCGCTGATCAACACCGACCTGCGCATCAAGCAGAACAAACCGGTAACTCCGGCGTTCCTGTTCGCCGCTTTGCTCTGGCCGGCCCTCCCCGCCCGCGTCTTGCGCTTGCAAGAGCGCGGCATGCCGCCGATCCCGGCGATGCAGGAAGCCGCCCACGAGCTGATTGCCGAACAGTGCCAGCGCATCGCCATTCCAAAACGTTTCACGATGCCGATTCGCGAAATCTGGGACATGCAGGAACGCCTCCCCCGCCGCAGCGGCAAACGTGCCGACCTGCTGCTGGACAACCCGCGTTTCCGCGCCGGCTACGACTTCCTGCTACTGCGCGAAAGCGCGGGCGAGCAGACCGATGGCCTGGGCGAATGGTGGACCGATTACCAGGACGCCAACGACAGCGAACGCCGCGACATGATCCGTGACCTCAGCGGCAAGGACGACGGCACCGGCGGCCCGCGCAAGCGCCGACGTAGCAGCGGTGCCAAGCGCAAGCGCGCGGGTGTACCGAGCGCCTCGGGCGAGTAAGCGATGGAACGCATCTACATCGGCATGGGCAGCAACCTGGCCGAACCCGCAGGACAACTGCGCAGCGCCGTCGAAGCGCTGGCGCGACTGCCCGAGACCCGATTGGCAGGCGTCTCGGCGTTTTATCAAAGCGACTCGCTGCTTCCTGGCCAGCCACGCTACACCAACGCCGTGGCGGCGCTGGAGAGCAGCCTCGCACCGCTGGATCTGCTCGATGCGCTGCAAGCCATCGAAACCGATCAAGGGCGTGAACGCCTGGAGCGCTGGGGCCCGCGGACGCTGGACCTGGATATCCTGCTGTTCGGCGATCGCCTGATCGACGAACCCCGTCTCAAGGTTCCTCATTACCATATGCAGGCCCGGGCCTTCGTGCTCTATCCCCTGGCAGAGCTGGCGCCCGCCGACCTGCGCCTCGCTGACGGACGCCGTCTCAAGGACCTGCTTGCGGCGTGCCCATTCGCCGGCCTGGAACGCTTGCCTCTTATCTGACGAAGACATCCCCTGTGGGAGCGAGCTTGCTCGCGATGGCGGTGGATCAGTTGCCCCACCTGTAACTGACACAGCGCTATCGCGAGCAAGCTCGCTCCCAAGGATCCGGGACCCGGCAGTCAGATTCGAAACACGCCCCTGCGCTGAAACGCATCAGTAACCCCGGTAACACCCGGCGGTAACACATCCAATTGACTTCCCCGGTACTCCTCACGACTATAGGCGTCCCGTCGCCGCCAACGCGGCGCTAATGGGTGCAATCCAGGCCTTACAAGCACCGTGCATAGAAGGTGCGCCTGTATTGGAGCGCCTAATGAGGACTTTTTCATGCCAGCTATTACCCTGACCACGCTGCAAGGTCTCAAGCAGAAAGGTGAGAAGATCACCATGCTGACCTGCTATGACGCCACCTTCGCCAATGCCTGCAACGAGGCCGGAGTTGAAGTGTTGCTGGTGGGCGACTCCCTCGGCATGGTGCTGCAAGGTCATGACAGCACCTTGCCGGTGACAACCGCCGACATGGCCTACCATGTGGCCGCCGTCAAACGCGGTAACACCGATGCGCTGATCCTCGCCGACCTACCCTTCATGGCCTATGCCACCCTCGAGCAAACCATGACCAACAGCGCCCTGCTGATGCAGGCCGGCGCGCACATGGTCAAGATCGAAGGCGCGTTGTGGCTGGCCGATTCGATCCGCTTGCTGGCCGAGCGTGGTATCCCGGTATGCGCACACCTGGGCCTCACCCCCCAGGCGGTGAATATCCTGGGGGGTTACAAGGTCCAGGGTCGCAGTGAAAACCAAGCGCGGCAGATGCGTGCCGATGCAATCGCGCTGGAACAGGCCGGAGCCGCCATGCTGTTGCTCGAATGCGTGCCCAGCGAACTGGCCCAGGAAATCACCCAGGCAGTGAGCATCCCGGTGATCGGCATCGGCGCCGGCAACGCCACCGACGGCCAGGTGCTGGTGCTCCACGACATGCTCGGGCTGTCGATCACCGGTCGCGTGCCGAAATTCGTGAAAAACTTCATGGCTGGGCAACCCTCTATCCAGGCAGCCCTGCAGGCCTATGTCGCCGAAGTGAAGGCTGCGTCCTTTCCCGGCGCTGAGCACGGATTCTCCGCATGAACACCGTCAAGACCGTACGCGAACTCCGCGCCGCAGTGGCCCGCGCCCGCGGCGAGGGCAAGCGCATCGCTTTCGTGCCGACCATGGGCAACCTGCACAGCGGCCACATGGCCCTGGTGACCAAAGCCTCGCAACGAGCCGATTTCGTCGTGGCAAGTATTTTCGTCAACCCGCTGCAATTTGGCGCTGGCGAGGATCTGGACAAATATCCCCGCACCCTCGCCGCTGACCAGGAAAAACTGCTTCAGGCCGGTTGTCATTTGCTGTTCGCACCCGGTGTCGAGGAAATGTATCCCGATGGCATGGCCGGGCAGACCCGGGTCAGCGTCCCGCAGTTGTCCGAAGGATTGTGCGGAGCCAGCCGTCCGGGGCATTTCGAGGGTGTGGCGACCGTGGTGAGCAAACTGTTCAATATGGTCCAGCCGGACCTGGCAGTGTTCGGCCAGAAAGATTTCCAGCAATTGGCGGTGATCCGCGCATTGGTCCATGACCTGAACATGCCGATCCAGATTATCGGTGAGCCAACCGTCCGCGCCGAGGACGGCCTGGCGCTGTCGTCGCGCAACGGCTTCCTCAGCCCCGAGCAGCGCGCCGTCGCGCCCGTGGTCTATCGCGTCCTGAGCCAGATCGCTCAAGCTATCCAGCAGGGGCAACGGGATTATCCGGCGTTGATCGATGAACAGCTCAAGCAACTCGAAGCCGCGGGCCTGCGCCCCGACTACCTGGAAATCCGTCACGCCAAGACCTTGCGTCCGGCCGTGAGCGAGGACCGCGACCTGGTGATCCTGGCCGCTGCTTTCCTGGGCACCACACGGTTGATCGACAACCTGCACCTGGATCTCGACGCGCCCGCCTGAACACCTCAGTCCGAACGTGGGAGCGAGCCTGCTCGCGATAACGGTAGATCAGTTGATATCGACTTTGACTGGCACACCGCTATCTCTAGCAGGCTCGCTCCCACAGGGGGATGTGGTATTCAACAGACTGCATTTGCAAATTCCAGCCGTATTGCCGCTCCCAAAGCCTTCGGGCAAACTGCCCGCCGTTTGGACCCGACCTGAGGAAACACCCATGCACGCCATCATGCTCAAGGCCAAGTTGCACCGCGCCGAAGTCACTCACGCCGTGCTCGATTACGAAGGCTCCTGCGCCATTGACGGTGAATGGCTGGACCTGTCGGGCATCCGTGAATACGAACAGATCCAGATCTACAACGTCGATAACGGCGAGCGCTTCACCACCTACGCGATTCGTGGCGAAGAAGGCTCGCGGATGATTTCAGTCAACGGCGCCGCCGCGCACAAGGCCAAGGTGGGCGATCGCGTCATCATCTGCGCCTACGCCCACTACAGCGAAGCCGAGCTGCTCAACTTCAAGCCTCGCATGCTCTACATGGCGCCGGGCAACGAACTGAGCCATACCAGCAACGCCATTCCGGTTCAGGTCGCCTGACCGAAACCCTCTGCATCACCATACTTGTGTGGGAGCGAGCTCGCTTCCACAGTGATTCATCAGGATCCACCGCGTTCCGTCTGTCGGCCCCTTCCATCCCCCGCTGTATAAAAAAGTACCGGGAAACTGTCAGACAAAGTCAAGACAGATCGCAACGCGAGGTTTACTGTAGTCGCCCTGCGCCTGGTGATCGTGTCGGTGCAGTTATCCGGAAGCCCGCTTCGAGCCGCGCCGGAATTTTTCGTGTACAAAAGGTCGTTCAAGTAAAAAGGAAACCCGCAGCGATGGCGTATTACCGAACTCCTCAAGACGTGACCGCTCTGCCCGCCTGGCAAGCGCTGAATGACCACCGCAAAGCCATGCAGGATTTCAGCATGCGCGAAGCGTTCAATGCCGATCCGCAGCGTTTCAACCAATTCACCCTGTCGAGCTGCGGCCTGTTTCTCGACTATTCGAAGAACCTGATCAACGCCCAGACCCGCGACCTGCTGGTGGGCCTGGCGAACGAAGTTGACCTCCAGGGCGCGATCAAGGCGCTGTTCGAAGGAGAGATCGTCAACGCCTCGGAAAACCGCCCCGCCCTGCACACCGCCTTGCGTCGCCCGGTCGGCGACAAGTTGCTGGTCAATGGCGTCAACGTGATGCCAGACGTGCACAAAGTGCTGAACCAGATTACCGACCTGGTGGGCCGCATTCACGACGGCCTGTGGCGCGGTTACACCGAGAAGCCGATCACCGACGTGGTGAACATCGGTATCGGTGGCTCCTTCCTCGGCCCGCAGCTGGTATCCGAAGCGTTGTTGTCCTACACGCATAAGGGCGTTCGCTGCCATTACCTGGCGAACATCGACGGCAGCGAGTTCCACGAGCTGACGATGAAACTGCGCGCCGAGACCACGTTGTTCATTGTCTCGTCGAAATCCTTCAACACCCTCGAAACCCTGAAAAACGCCCAAGCTGCACGTGCTTGGTACCTGGCCCAAGGCGGTTCGGAAGCGGAGCTGTATCGCCACTTCATCGCGGTGTCGAGCAACAACGCCGCCGCCGTGGCCTTCGGCATCCGCGAAGAAAACATCTTCCCGATGTGGGATTGGGTCGGCGGGCGTTACTCGCTGTGGTCAGCCATCGGCCTGCCGATCGCCCTGGCCATCGGCATGTCGAACTTCAAGGAATTGCTGTCCGGCGCCTATTCCATGGATCAGCATTTCCAGAGTGCGCCGTTCGAACAGAACATGCCGGTGCTGTTGGCATTGCTGGGCGTGTGGTACGGCAACTTCTGGGGTGCGCAGAGCCACGCGATCCTGCCGTACGACCACTACCTGCGCAACATCACCAAGCATTTGCAACAGCTGGACATGGAGTCCAACGGCAAGAGCGTCCGCCAGGACGGCACGCCGGTGTCCACCGACACTGGCCCGGTGATCTGGGGCGGCGTCGGCGCCAACGGCCAGCACGCTTACCATCAGTTGCTGCACCAGGGCACCCAATTCATCCCGGCCGACTTCATCGTGCCGATCGTCAGCTTCAACCCGGTTTCCGACCATCACCAGTGGCTGTACGCCAACTGCTTGTCCCAGAGCCAGGCACTGATGCTCGGCAAGACCCGCGCCGAAGCCGAGGCCGAGCTACGTGAGAAAGGCGTCAGCGAAGCAGACGTACAGAAACTGGCCGCCCACAAGGTGATCCCGGGCAACCGTCCGAGCAACACCCTGGTGGTGGAACGCATCAGCCCGCGCCGTCTCGGTGCGCTGGTCGCGCTGTATGAACACAAGGTCTTCGTACAAAGCGTGGTCTGGGGCATCAACGCCTTCGACCAGTGGGGCGTGGAGTTGGGCAAGGAACTGGGCAAAGGCGTCTACAACCGTCTGGTGGGCAGCGAGGAAAGCGCGGCCGAAGACGCCTCGACCCAAGGCCTGATCAATTATTTCCGCGGGCGTCATCGCGGCTGATCCCAGGTTTTGCATTGCCTTTGTGGGAGCGAGCCTGCTCGCGATAGCGGTTGATCAGTTAACACCTAAGTTGACTGACCCACCGCATTCGCGAGCAGGCTCGCTCCCACAGTTGCTTATGGGTGACTTGAACCCTACGGCCACTGGGCGCATCTTTATATCTTGTCGCAAAACAAGAATAAGGAACCGTCATGTTCGATATCAGCCAGTACCCCCAAGCCGATGCCGTCCGCCGGGCTGCGCAACTGAGTCAAGACGAGTACAAGCGGCTCTACAAGGAATCCATCGAACACCCCAGCGCCTTCTGGGCCGAGCAGGCCACGCGCTTTCTCGACTGGATGACGCCGTGGCAGACCGTCCAGCGCTACGACCTCAGGAGTGGCGAAGCCAGTTGGTTCACCGGCGCCAAGCTGAACGTCAGCGCCAACTGCATTGACCGTCACCTGGAAGCCCGAGGCGATCAGACAGCGATCATCTGGGAAGGCGACAACCCTGCCGAATCGGCACAAATTACCTACAGCAAACTTCATCACCACGTTTGCCGACTGGCCAATGTGTTGAAAAGCCGTGGGGTGAAGAAAGGCGACCGGGTATGTATCTACATGCCGATGATCCCGGAGGCGGCGTACGCCATGCTCGCCTGCACCCGCATCGGTGCGGTGCATTCGGTGGTGTTCGGTGGATTCTCGCCGGATTCACTGCGCGACCGGATCCTCGACGCCGACTGCCGCACCGTCATCACCGCCGACGAAGGCGTACGCGGTGGGCGCTTCATACCTCTCAAGCGTAATGTCGACAAGGCGCTGCAAAGCTGCCCGAACGTCAGCACCGTGCTGGTGGTCGAGCGCACCCAGGGCGAGGTGGATTGGGTCGAAGGCCGTGATCTCTGGTATCACCAGGCCACCCATGAAGTGAGCGATGATTGCCAGCCCGAGCCGATGGACGCTGAAGACCCTCTGTTCATCCTCTATACGTCCGGCAGCACCGGCAAGCCCAAGGGCGTGCTGCACACCACCGGCGGCTATCTGCTGCAAGCCGCGATGACGTTCAAGTACGTGCTGGACTACCGCGACAACGAAGTGTTCTGGTGCACCGCCGACGTCGGCTGGGTCACCGGCCACAGCTACATTGTCTACGGCCCGCTGGCCAACGGCGCCACCACGCTGATCTTCGAAGGCGTGCCGAGCTACCCGAGCAGTTCGCGGTTCTGGCAGGTAATCGACAAACACCAGGTCAATATATTCTACACCGCGCCGACCGCCCTGCGCGCCCTGATGCGCGAAGGCGCCGCCCCCTTGCAGGACACGTCTCGCAAGAGCCTGCGTTTGCTCGGCAGCGTCGGTGAGCCAATCAACCCCGAGGCGTGGGAATGGTACTTCAACGTCGTCGGCGAGCAGCGCTGCCCGATTGTCGATACCTGGTGGCAGACCGAAACCGGCGGCATCATGCTCAGCCCCTTGGTGAGCGCGCCAAGGCTCAAGCCGGGCTGCGCCACTCGGCCGATGTTCGGCGTGCAGCCGGTGCTGCTGGATGAGACCGGCAAGGAGATCAGCGGGCCGGGCAGTGGCGTGCTGGCGATCAAATCCAGCTGGCCGGCACAGATTCGTAGCGTCTACGGTGACCATCAACGCATGGTCGATACGTACTTCAAACCCTACCCCGGCTATTACTTCACCGGCGACGGCGCCCGCCGCGACGAAGACGGCGACTACTGGATCACCGGACGTATCGACGACGTCATCAACGTCTCGGGCCACCGCATCGGCACCGCTGAAGTGGAAAGCGCGCTGGTGTTGCACGACAACATCGCCGAGGCGGCCGTCGTTGGTTATCCCCACGACCTCAAGGGCCAGGGCATCTATGCGTTTGTCACGCCAATGGACGGCGTCGAGGCCAACGACGCGCTGAAGCAAGAGCTGCTGGCCCATGTCAGCAAGGAAATCGGCAGTTTCGCCAAGCCGGAGCTGATCCAGTGGGCGCCGGCGCTGCCGAAGACCCGGTCAGGCAAGATCATGCGCAGGATCCTGCGCAAGATCGCCTGCAACGAGCTCGACAGCCTGGGTGACACCTCGACCCTGGCCGACCCGAGCGTGGTGGAGGGTTTGATCGACAAACGCCTGAACCGCTGAGACAACATAAACCCCGTGGCGAGGGAGCTTGCTCCCGCTCGGCTGCGCAGCAGACGCAATCGCTATCGCCCCTTTGAAAAAAAGGGGCGCTTCGCACCCCAGCGGGAGCAAGCTCCGTCGCCACAAAAAGCGCTGCCTGACTCAAATCTGCAGACAATACCCGAGTATCCATAACTGCTAAACTCCCGCGCCTCATTTCTCTAAGGCGCGCCCGGCATGTCTTCCTTGAATCTGGCGCTGCGCGCCGCCCTCGACCAACGCCAGGCCCTGCTCGACCAACTGCACCAGCAAGGCACCGATTGCTATCGCCTGTTCCACGGCAGCCAGGAAGGCGCGCCGGGCCTCACCGTCGACCGCTATGGCCCGCAACTGCTGGTGCAGAGTTTCCATCAGTCGCTGGAACTGGAACCCTTGCTGCAGCTGCACGGCATCGTCAATGAACACCTGAGCCTCGACACCCTGCTGGTCTATAACGACCGCTCCCGGGGCAATTCGCGTATCGACCGTCAGAACAGCGTCTACCAGGCCAATGAGGCCGCCCTGCAAGACCTCGTCGGGCATGAGTGGGGTTTGAACTACCGCGTCCGCGGCCGCCATGCCGGGCAGGATCCGTTGTTGTTTCTCGACTTGCGCAACGCGCGCGGCTGGGTCAAGGCGCACAGCCGGAACAAAAGCGTGCTGAACCTGTTTGCCTACACCTGTGGTGTAGGGCTCAGCGCGGCGGCCGGCGGGGCGCGGGAGGTCTGCAACCTGGATTTTGCCGAAGGCAATCTGGCGGTGGGCCGCGAGAATGGCCTGCTCAATCCCGAGCTGCCGACGATGGAATTCGTACAATCGGATTATTTTCCAGCAATCCGCCAGCTGGCCGGCCTGCCCGTCAGCCAACGGCGCGGACAGAAACTTCCAAGTTACGTGCGCCTGGAACAGCGCCAGTACGATCTGGTGCTCCTCGACCCACCCGCGTGGGCCAAGAGCGCATTCGGCACCGTCGATTTATTGCGCGACTACCAGAGCCTGCTCAAGCCGGCGCTGCTCGCTACCGCCGACGATGGCGTGCTGATCTGCTGCAACAACCTGGCGAAAGTGCCCATGGAGGACTGGCGTGAACAAGTCCTGCGTTGTGCGCAAAAGGCTGGTCGCCCGGTCCGCGAGTGGAGCGTGCTGGCGCCCGGCGACGATTTCCCGTCGCGGGACCAGCAGCCACCGCTCAAAACGCTGATTCTTCAATTCTGAGCACGCCTCAGCGATCCCACCAAAAAAACGGACAAATCTCATAAAACACAGTGGCTTCGGAACCGTAAACGCATGCCATACTCCAAGGCACTCCGATTCATACCAGACGAAGCCACACATGCCCAAAGGATTGATTCGCGCTTTCGGCGCCCTGTTGACCGCACTGGCCCTCTACAGCTTGATGGGTTTCCTGATCTTGCCGGGCATCGCCCTGCGCATCGTCAATCAGCAACTGGCTGCCCACGCCACGGTGCCGGCCCAGATCCAGCGTATCGAACTCAATCCCTTCAGCCTTGAATTGACCTTGTGGGGCCTGATCGTCGGCGAGCCGGGCAAGGAGCAGGTCGGCTTCGAACGCCTCTACGCCAACCTGCAAGTCGACAGCCTGTGGACGGGCGCCCTGCACCTGGCGGACATCGAACTGGACAAGCCCAAGACCGAAGTGTTGTTCGCCAAGGACGGCCAATTGAACCTGCTGGGCCTGTTCAAACTGCCACCCAGCGAGCCGACCCCGGCCGATCCGGATGCCAAGCCGTTTCCCCTGCGGGTGGATCGGGTCAGGCTTGCCAGCGGCTACGTGCATTTCCAGGACCTGCGCCCCAGCGAGCCCATCGAGTTTTTGTACGACGCCCTCGATTTCGAGCTGAAAAACCTCAGCACCCTACCCGACGACAGCGCAGACATGACATTGGTGGCCGCGGGCCCCGAGGGTGGGCAGATCGACTGGACGGGCAATTTCAGCCTCGCGCCAATTGCCTCCGAGGGCACACTGAAAATTACCGATGGACAGATGAAAGCCTGGTGGCCCTACGTGCGTGACGCGGTGCCCCTGGTGTTGGAAAACGGCGTGCTGAACCTCAGCACCGACTACAAGCTCAACCTCGCCCAGGGCACGCAATTGCTGCTCAGCAACGCAGCGGTCAGCGTCGCGCCGTTCGCCATGAAGGCGCCTGACGGCCGTCCATTGGCACGGCTGGAGCGCCTGGACGTAAGCGAAACCTCCCTGGACCTGGCCAAGCAGCAGGTCATCGTCGGCAAGATCCGCAGTCAAAAGCTGGAAACCTGGGCCGCTCGGGAAGCGGACGGACAATTGGACTGGCAGAAGCTATTCGCCAGCCAGCCAGCCAAACCGCAGGTCAAGGCCGAACCCGCCTCGGCCCCGGCAGCCGCCGACTCGCCCAAGCCTGAGCCGACAGCACCCAGCAAACCGTGGCAAGTGCTGCTCAAAGACGTGCAGTTGCGCGATTACCACGTGCACCTGGCCGACCGCCAGGCACAGCCGCCCGTAGCCTTGGAGGTTGGCCCACTGAACCTCGACCTGCAAAACTACGACACCCTCAACGGCTCGCCCTTCAACCTGAAGCTGGATACCGGGCTGGGCAAGCAGGGCAAGTTACTCGCCGACGGCGTGGTCAACCTCAACCCGGTCACCGCGAAGCTCAACGTCAAGACCCAGGACATCGACCTGCGAGTCGCCCAGGCCTACATCAACCCGTTCATTCGCCTGGAGCTACGCTCCGGGATGCTCGGCAGCGACCTGGTGGTGGATCTCAAGAGCACCGAGCCGTTGGCATTGGCCGTCACCGGCCGCGCCCAGGTCGACCAGTTGCACACCCTCGATACGCTCAAGACCCGCGACTTCCTCAAATGGCAACGCCTTGAACTCCAGGGCCTCAACTACCAGCATGGCGACAGCCTGTCGATCGCCAAGGTCAATCTGCTCCAACCCTACGCGCGGTTCATGATCAATGACGATCGCACCACCAACGTCGACGACCTGTTGATCCCGCAACCCGCCGACGGCACGGCCAAGGACAGCGGGGCCAAACCGGCATCGAAGGAAAAGCCGCTGGGCATTCACGTCGGAGCCATTGCGATCAATGACGGTTCGGCCAATTTCGCCGACTTCAGCCTGACGCCGAACTTCGCCACGGCCATCCAGCAGCTCAACGGAGAGATCGGCACCATCGACAGCCGCCAGGCCAAGCCCGCCACCGTGGACGTAAAAGGCAAGGTCGACCGCTACGCACCGGTGACCATAAAGGGCGCGGTCAACCCCTTCGACCCAATGGCCAGTCTCGATATCGCCACCAGTTTCAAGCGGGTCGAGTTGACGACCCTGACGCCCTACTCCGGCAAGTTCGCCGGCTATCGCATCCGCAAGGGCCGGCTCAACCTCGACCTGCATTACCGGATCACCAAGGGCCAGCTCCAGGCCGACAACAAAGTGGTGGTCGAGCAATTGCAATTGGGCGAAAAGGTCGACAGCCCGGACGCCGTGAGCCTGCCGCTGAAGCTGGCCGTCGCCCTGCTCAAGGACTCCGAGGGCAGGATCTCCATTGAACTGCCGGTCTCCGGCAACCTCAACGACCCGCAGTTCAGCGTGATGCCAATCGTCTGGCAAACCCTGCGCAACCTGGTGGTCCGCGCTGCCCAGGCACCGTTCAAGCTCATCGGCGGGCTGGTGGCCGGCGGCGGTTCGGAAGACTTGGGCAGCGTGGCGTTCGCCCCCGGGTCAAGCGACCTGAGCCAGGACAACGAAAGCGTGTTGTTGAAGTTGTCCGAGGCCTTGGGCAAACGTCCGGAACTGCGCCTGGAGATCGAGGGTACCGCCGCCCAGAGCAGCGACGGCCCGCTGCTCGCCGCCCAGCGCCTGGAACGCGAATATCAGTACAACTACTACAAGATACTGCAGCGCCGGGGCGATAAAGTCCCGGCCAAGGCTTCCCTGTTGCAAGTACCGGAAGACGAAAAAGCCCCGCTGCTGGAAGGTATCTACCGCACCCGCCTGAAGACCCAGCCACCGGCTGAATGGACGCAACTGGACAAACAGGCCCGCATCGACAAGCTCCGTGAAGGCGTCATCAAGTTCTGGAGCGGCAGTGATGTACTGTTGCGCGAACTGGGCCAGGAGCGGGCCAGCAGCATCAAGGATTTCCTCGTGGACAAGGGCAAGCTGGCCGATGACCGCGTGTACTTCATTGACGCCAGCCTGGGCCAGGCCGAAAAGGACGGCACCGTCATTACGCCAATGCATCTGGATGCGGAGTGAAATGAAGTATTGGTACGGATTCAGCCTGAGTCTGCTGCTATTGGCAGCCGGCCAGGCCACAGCCGCCAATACGTTGCGCTGTGGCAGCCATTTGATCAGCATCGGTGATCGTACGAGCGAGGTGCTGCAAAAATGTGGACAGCCTGCAGCGCGTGATGATCTGGGCTACAAACGCAGCGTCAACCGCCGGGAGGAGTATCCGGTGGAGGAATGGACTTACGGACCCCGTAGCGGGATGTACCAGTACTTGCGCTTCGAGAGGAATCGGCTGGTGGAGATTACCAGCAAGCGTGGGCGGTGATTGGTTGGGCTATTCCAGGGTATCTGCAGCGACAGTGCCTACGCCTTCGCGAGCAGGCTCGCTCCCACAGGGGCCGGGTTGTTTCTGGAAGAATGCGATCAAATGTGGGAGCGAGCCTGCTCGCGAAAGGGACTACCCGGTTTCCCTGACTGGCTCACATTCTCTCCTTCCCAAAATAGAACAGGCCCCCGGCACGAATGCCGGGGGCCTGTAATGGCCACGTCCATGTGGCCTTTCGCATGAACTCCAAAGCATCGGCAAGCGTAAAACACAGCCCGCTTGCCGCGCCTTCTCCCGTCCAGGCGAGAAGCCTTGCCTTACTCGGATTTCAGGCCATCGGCCGACACATCACGTACGCCTTTGATTTTCTTGGCGATCGCGACGGCGGTGTCTTTCTGGGCATCGCTCAACACAGCGGTCGAAGACAGGGACACGACGCCCTTGTTGGTTTCAACCTTGATGTCGGAGCCTGGAATGCCTTTCTCGGTCACCAGGTCGGCCTTGACCTTGGTGGTGATCCAGGTATCGGAAACGTCTTCCTTAGCCTCTGTCACTTCGCCCGCAGCCAGCATCATCGGGGCCTGAGTTGCTTGAGTGGTCTCGGCGAAAGCGCTAGCCATGGTCAGGGTCAGTGCAGTGGCAGCAGCGGCAGTGATAGCGAACTTCTTCATACGAGTAACTCCTGTTTTTCTCAGAAACTGCCGAAATTGCATCGCGGCAGGTTGTCAGGAGTAGTGCGAAGGCTGTGCCAGTTTTGAAACAACGTGAAATTCGTTATAAATCAATCAGTTAAGCGAAGCGGTTATTGTCATAATCATGCAAATTGCATGACCGAGGGATTTGGTACATGCAACATGCGGGTTTTGCCGATTGCTAAGCTCATGAATTACCGAGGTTATTTCGATATTGGAGATTTACCCCCGCTAAATGACAAAGCCCCGCTGATGCGGGGCTTTGGGTAGTCTCGCAACAACTGTCAACCCGCTGCCGCGCCAGCCGCTGCTGTGCAACCGCCCGCAGGCAAAAACTCTTCCGCAACGTTAGAAGTACATGTCCAGGCACCTGTCCCGGCACGGCTGAGAATGATCGTCTTGCCTATGATGGAGGCAGGTGCCTCTTTGATAGTGCAAGTGATGCTGGCCGTCCCAGCGGCCGCGTCACCCCCAATGGTCATCGTGCAGTTATTGCTCGACGCCGGTACGCCCGTGTTGGCAGCGGTTGGCGTTGTACCTTTATTCAGAAGGTCTTCAACCGGCACCTTCAATGAAGAAGCTTCCGCCAGCCCGACCGTCACCTTCGCCCGCGCCTGGTACTTCGAGTACTGCGGCAACGCAAACGTCGCCAGGATCCCAATGATCGCCACCACGATCAGCAGCTCGATCAGTGTAAAACCCTTTTGCTTATTCATAGACATCTCCCGTGCATGAGTCGAAATCTCATGACCTGAAACGGTCATTGCAGGGCACATGCCAACCCTGGAAGCCCCGCCAGCCCAGGCTTTCCCTGCCGCATGAGATCAACCTCCTACCCCAACAGCCGCACTATCTGACGCTTTTTGTCACCTCTGCTCGCTGGTCAGCCACCGATGCTTGACTAGGCTATAAATCATGAACAGTCCGCGTCCGGTATCCCCATGAATGACATCGCCCTCAGCGGCCTGGCCAAGCAATTGGTGTTGGCTGAACTGATCACCGAACAAAGCGCGCAGCATGCTTTTCAACAGGCCCAGCGCAACCGAGTGCCCCTGGTCAGCTACCTGGTGCAAAACAAACTGATCCAGAGCCGCCAGGTGGCGGAAATCGCCTCCGAGCATTTTGGTATCGCCCTGCTGGACCTCAACAGCCTAGACAAAGACAACCAGCCCGCCGGCCTGGTCAGCGAGAAACTGGTGCGCCAGCATCACGTGCTGCCGCTGTGGCGGCGCGGCAACAAGCTCTATGTGGGCATTTCCGACCCCACCAATCACCAAGCCATCAACGACATCCAGTTCAGCACCGGCCTGACCACCGAAGCCATCCTGGTGGAAGACGACAAGCTCAGCGATGCCATCGAAAAATTCTTCGAATCCAGCAGCACCGGCCTGGAGGGCATGGCCGACGTCGATCTCGACGGCCTGGACATCGAGTCGATCGACGACCGCAAGCAGGACACTATCGCGGGGCAGGACGGCGACGATGCGCCGGTCGTGCGTTTCGTCAACAAGATGCTGCTGGACGCGATCAAGGGCGGCTCTTCCGACCTGCACTTCGAGCCTTATGAGAAAACCTACCGGGTGCGGGTGCGTACCGACGGCATGCTGCGGGAGGTCGCCAAGCCTCCCATCCAGCTAGCCAACCGCATTGCCGCGCGCTTGAAAGTCATGGCGAGCCTGGACATTTCCGAGCGACGCAAACCCCAGGACGGTCGACTGAAGATGCGCCTGTCGAAGACCAAGTCCATCGACTTCCGGGTCAATACCCTGCCCACGCTGTGGGGGGAAAAAGTGGTGATCCGGATCCTCGATCCCTCCAGCGCGCAAATGGGCATCGATGCCCTGGGCTATGAGCCGGAACAGAAAGACCTGTACATGACAGCCTTGAAGCAACCACAAGGGTTGATCCTGGTGACCGGGCCGACCGGCTCGGGCAAGACCGTGTCGCTCTACACCGGCCTGAACATCCTCAACACCGTTGATATCAATATCTCCACGGCGGAGGACCCGGTGGAAATCAATATGGAAGGCATCAACCAGGTCAACGTGAACCCGCGCCAGGGCTTGGATTTCGCCCATGCCCTGCGCTCGTTCCTGCGTCAGGACCCGGACGTGATCATGGTCGGCGAGATCCGTGACCTGGAAACCGCCGAAATCGCCATCAAGGCCGCCCAGACCGGGCACCTGGTGCTGTCCACCCTACACACCAACAGCGCCGCCGAGACACTGATCCGCCTGCAGAACATGGGCATCCCCGGCTTCAACATTGCCACGGCGGTCCACCTGATCATCGCCCAGCGCCTGGCGCGCAAGCTGTGCGCACAGTGCAAGAGAGCCATCGAGATTCCCGAGGAAACCCTGCTTAAAGAGGGTTTCCCCCGGGAACGCATCGGCTCATTCACGATCTATGAGCCGGTCGGTTGCGAACAGTGCAACAGCGGTTACAAAGGTCGCGTGGGGGTATACGAAGTGGTGAAGAACACGCCAGAGCTGCAACGATTGATCATGGCCGAGGGCAACTCCCTGGAAATCGACCTGCAGATGCGCAAGGACGGCTTTAACGACTTGCGCACCTCGGGGCTGTTCAAAGTGATGCAAGGCATCACCAGCCTCGAAGAAATCAACCGGGTCACCAAGGATTGAACATGGCGGTCAAGGCAGTAAAAACCGACGTCTACGCGTGGGAAGGCAAAGACCGCAAAGGCACGAAAATGTCCGGCGAACTGACCGGCCAAAGCCCGGCACTGGTCAAGGCACAGTTGCGCAAGCAGGGCATCAACCCCGGCAAGGTTCGCAAAAAGTCCACCTCGATATTCAGCAAGGGCAAGCGCATCAAGCCGTTGGACATCGCCCTGTTCACCCGCCAGATGGCGACGATGCTCAAGGCCGGGGTGCCGCTGCTGCAGGCGTTCGACATCATTGGCGAGGGCTTCGACAACCCGAATATGCGCAAGTTGGTGGACGAGGTGAAGCAGGAGGTCGCCGCCGGTAACAGCTTCGCCGCCTCGCTGCGCAAATGCCCCCAGTATTTCGACGAGTTGTACTGCAACCTGGTAGATGCCGGTGAGCAGGCCGGTGCCCTGGACACGCTGCTGGACCGCGTCGCGACCTACAAGGAAAAAAGCGAGGCCCTCAAGGCCAAGATCAAGAAAGCCATGACCTATCCTGCCGCGGTGATCGCCGTTGCCGCCGTGGTCACAAGCATCCTGCTGATCAAGGTCGTGCCGCAGTTCGAGTCGGTATTCGCAGGCTTTGGCGCAAAGCTGCCGGCCTTCACGCTGATGGTCATCGGCTTGTCGGAGTTCTTGCAAGAGTGGTGGTGGATGTTGCTGGGAGGGCTGGTGGGTGGGTTCTTCGGCGTGAAATATGCGCTCAAGCGTTCCCAGGCATTTCGTGACTGGCGAGACAAATGGCTGCTCAAGCTGCCCTTGATCGGCACCTTGATGTACAAGTCCGCCGTGGCTCGCTACGCCCGTACGCTGTCGACGACCTTTGCGGCCGGCGTACCATTGGTCGAAGCCCTCGATTCCGTGTCGGGCGCTACCGGCAACGTAGTGTTCAAGCGCGCGGTACAACGCATCCGGCAGGATGTCTCGACCGGCATGCAGTTGAATTTTTCAATGCGCGCTTCCGGCGTTTTCCCGAACCTGGCGATTCAGATGACCGCCATCGGCGAAGAATCAGGCGCGCTGGATGACATGCTCGACAAGGTGGCGAGTTTTTATGAAGCCGAGGTGGATAATCTGGTGGACAACCTCACCAGCCTGATGGAACCCTTCATCATGGTAATCCTGGGGGTGGTGGTCGGTGGCCTTGTGGTTGCCATGTACATGCCCATCTTCCAACTCGGCTCTGCGATCTGACATGCCCCTGAGCGAATTCTTCGTGCTTTACCCCTTGGCTTTCGTGCTGACCGCATTGCTGCTCGGGCTGATCGTCGGCAGCTTTCTCAATGTGCTGGCGTGGCGCCTGCCCAAGATGCTCGACCGTGAATGGCGCCTGCAAGCCCAGGACCTGCTGGGCCTGCCGACGCAGGCCCCTGGCCCGGTCTACAACCTGATGCTGCCTCATTCCCAATGCCCTCATTGCGGCCACCGTATCCGGGCGTGGGAAAATATTCCGCTGCTGAGCTACCTCGTGTTGCGGGGCCGTTGTTCGAGTTGCGCCGCGCCCATCGGCAAGCGCTACCCACTGACCGAACTGGCCTGCGGCGCGCTGTCGGCTTTCGTTGCCTGGCATTTCGGCTTCGGCTGGCACGCCGCGATGGCGATGGTGCTGAGCTGGGGCCTACTGTCCATGAGCCTGATCGACGCCGAGCATCAGCTGCTGCCCGATACCCTCGTACTGCCGTTGTTGTGGCTGGGGCTGATCGTCAACAGCTTCGAGCTGTTCGTCTCGCTGAACCAGGCATTGTGGGGCGCGGTGGCGGGTTATCTGGCGCTGTGGTCGGTGTTCTGGGTCTTCAAACTGATCACCGGCAAGGAAGGCATGGGCTACGGCGATTTCAAGTTGCTGGCGATGCTGGGCGCCTGGGGGGGCTGGCAAATCTTGCCGCTGACGCTGTTGCTGTCTTCGCTGGTGGGCGCCGTCGTCGGCATTATTGTGCTGCGCATGCGGGACGCGCCGGCCTCGACACAAATCCCCTTCGGTCCCTATCTGGCCATCGCCGGCTGGATTGCGCTGCTCTGGGGTGGTCAAATAACCGACTTCTATTGGCAGTCAGTCGGTTTCTAATGAACAGCCCTGCGAAAAAACCCTGGATTCTCGGCCTGACCGGCGGCATTGGCAGCGGCAAGAGCGCGGCCGCCCAGCACTTCATCGACCTGGGCGTGCACGCGATCGATGCCGATCATGCGGCACGCTGGGTGGTCGAACCTGGACGCCCGGCACTGGCAAGCATTGCCGAGCACTTCGGCCCTGGCGTGTTGCAGGCAGACGGCGCGCTGGATCGCTCGGCGCTGCGCACGCTGATCTTCGAGAATGCCGATGAGCGTCGTTGGCTGGAAAAGCTGCTGCACCCGCTGATTGCCGAGGAAATTGCCCATCATCTGGGGCAGGCCCAATCGCCCTACGCGATCCTGGTGTCACCGCTGTTGATCGAGTCGGGACAATACGCAATGACCCAGCGGATCCTGGTGATCGACGCGCCTGAACAACTGCAGATCGAACGCACCTTGCAGCGCGACCAGACCAGCGAACAGCAGGTCCAGGCGATCCTCAAGGCCCAATCCAGCCGTCAGGACCGCCTGGACCATGCCGACGATGTGGTGGTCAACGACCGCGATCTCACCTGGCTGCACAGCGAGGTCGAGCGCCTGCATCACTTTTACCTTACCTTGCGTGGAGGCCAACCATGAGCCAACCCCCCATCGTCGATTGCCCAACCTGTGGCGCCCCGGTCGAGTGGACCCCTGAAAGTAAATTCCGGCCATTCTGCTCAGATCGCTGCAAGCTGATCGACCTGGGCGCCTGGGCGTCGGAAGAACACAAGATCCCCGTGGCACCGGATGCCGAGGATGAGTTGTTCAGCGAAGACTTCAACCCTCGTTCCCACCATTAAACGGCGCAATCAAGGCTTGTCGTCGTCGTTCCAGGGTGCCGACAGGTAGCGCGTGCGGTTGAAAGTCTCCAGCCATTCGGGGCTGAACACCACCAACGCGCTGACCACCATGCCGTTGATGAAAGCCTCGGGAAAAATGATCAGCCAGAGGTAGCCGATGAAATCCCCCAGCCAGTAAGGCATGGCAAATATGCCGTCATGCCAGAGCAGGCCCAGCCCCAGCAGCAGGCAGACCAGCGCCGAAAGCGCGGCAGCCAGGAACCCCGAGCAGAAGATATACACAAACAGGTTGCGCGGCTGGGCACGCTCCACCAGGATCGCGCAACACTCAGTGATCAGCACTGGCAGGAGAACCAACAGCGCGCCGTTGATGCCGACCGCCATCATGTCCTGACGGCCCAGCAGCACCAGCGCGAGCTGCGCGCACAAGCCACCAAGGATCGCCAGCGGCCAGTCCAACAGCAGAGTCACGGCGGTCAGGCCGATGAAGTGATACGAAACGCCCGTGTCGAAGTCTCGTCGCACCAGCCACAACATGAACAGCGCGAACACCGTGCCGAACAACAGATGCTGGCGACGACCGTCGGTAAACAGCTCGACCCACGGAGCACGCGCCACCGCCCAGGCCAGCGCCGGCACATAGATCAGCCAGCCGGCCACCAAGGTCTGCGACGAGAGCAATTCGGCTCCGATCATCGATCTACTCCTTTGGCATGCCCGTGCAACACAGACCCCGTGGTCGCCCCGAGATTCAAGCTGGCAGTCTACACCTCCCCACGGGACGCCATTAATCAACGCAACGCTTTGGGCTTGTAGCAATTGAACGCTAAGCTTGGGTTCATGGATGATTCCGATTATTTACGCCTGCTGACCATCGCGGCCGAGCAGGCCAACGCCTTTCTCTCCAACGCCCGCAAATGGGAGCGTGAGCGGTGGGTCTGCCAGCGCCTGTTACAAGGGCTCAACGTGCCTTATCGCGCCGACGAATTCGCTCCGGCCGGAGAGCCGCCGGATGTGCTGTTTCGCGACGCCAATTTCGAAGTATTTTTTGTGCTCGACGAGGGCCGTCGTCTCAATGACGAATGGCGCGATGAACTGCAGCGTCGTCGTAGTGCCTTCTCACTGAGCCAACTGGTGCGGCGCGAGGCCAAGCCCCGACGAATTCCCGCCAATGAGTTTCTGATGAGATTGGCACCGACCCTACGCAAGAAAGCCCATAACTACACCGAGCGTGGCATGGACCTGGGCGAACTGGACATCATCGCGTTCGCCAGCCTCAAGCGCGAAGTCCTGGACCTCAACAGCCACTTCCCACCGCCGACCGAATACCTGCGCCAGGGCTGGCGCTCGCTGTCGCTGGTGGGGCCGACGTTCGCCCGGGTGCTGTTCGCCCACCCCGATGCGCCGGACTTCCTGCGAGGCAACCTGGGCCGCAGCATTGTCTTCGACGTGGGGATCAGCCTGTGATTCGCTTGTCGTCTCAGGGCTGTATACGCCGGATAGCCAGACACTGTAACGTCTTCACATTCCGCAACGTCTACCTGACGAGGCCTTTATGACCAGCCGCCTGAACCCAGATGACCAGAAGCATGTCGAAGAGTACCTGCAACTGTCCCAGCACCGAGTCGAGCGCCGGCCTTTCCGGCCGTGGATGCTCCTGGTGGTGGTACTGGCCATCACGATTGGCCTGGGCCTGTTGAGCCGATTGATCAGTTACCTGACGCTATGAGCCGCTTTTTGTCATTGACGCTCGCGCAGGTAACGGCACCGAATTCCTTTAGCCTTGCGAGATATCCCCATGACTCATCGTATTGTCATCGTTGGCGGCGGCGCCGGCGGTCTGGAGTTGGCTACCCGTCTGGGTAAGACCCTGGGCAAGCGTGGCACGGCCAGTGTGATGCTGGTCGACGCGAACCTGACCCACATCTGGAAACCGTTGCTCCACGAAGTAGCGGCCGGCTCCCTCAACTCCTCCGAAGACGAACTCAACTATGTGGCCCAGGCGAAATGGAACCACTTCGAGTTCCAGCTCGGGCGCATGAGCGGCCTGGATCGCGAGAACAAGAGAATCCAACTGGCCGCCACCTATGACGAGGCGGGCGTCGAGCTGTTGCCAGCCCGGGAGCTGGGCTACGACACGCTGGTGATTGCGGTGGGCAGCACCACCAACGATTTCGGCACCGAGGGCGCGGCGCAGCATTGCCTGTTCCTCGATACCCGCAAGCAGGCCGAGCGCTTCCACCAGCAGTTGCTTCACCACTACCTGCGCGCTCACGCCGGGCAGACCGATACCATCGAGCGCATCAGCGTTGCGATCGTCGGCGCCGGTGCGACCGGCGTTGAACTGGCGGCCGAGCTGCACAACGCCGCCCACGAACTGCATGCCTACGGCCTGGACCGGATCAAACCGGAGAACATGCACATCACCCTGATCGAGGCGGGCCCACGGGTCTTGCCGGCACTGCCAGAGCGGATCGGCGGGCCAGTGCACAAAACCCTGGAAAAACTTGGGGTGAATGTCATGACCAACGCCTCCGTCAGCCAGGTGACTGCCGACAGCTTGATTACGGCGGACGGCAAAGTGATCGACGCGAGCCTGAAAGTCTGGGCCGCCGGGATCCGCGCGCCAGAATTCCTCAAGGACATCGACGGACTGGAGACCAACCGGATCAACCAGCTGCAGGTGCTGCCGACACTCCAGACCACTCGCGACGACAACATCTTTGCCTTCGGCGACTGCGCCGCCTGCCCGCAACCGGACAGCGACCGCAACGTCCCACCCCGCGCCCAGGCAGCGCATCAGCAAGCCTCGCTGCTGGCTAAATCGCTGAAGTTGCGGATCGAGGGCAAGGCCTTGCCTGAATACAAATACACTGACTACGGCTCGCTGATCTCGCTGTCGCGCTTTTCGGCGGTGGGTAACCTGATGGGCAACCTGACCGGCAGCGTGATGCTTGAAGGCTGGCTGGCGCGGATGTTCTATGTGTCGTTGTACCGCATGCACCAGATGGCGCTGTACGGGATGTTCCGTACCGCGATGCTGATGCTGGGTAGCAAGATCGGGCGTGGGACCGAGCCACGGTTGAAACTGCACTGACATGACGATCGTTCCCACGCTTCGCGTGGGAACACCGCCCGTCCAGCACTTAGTCGTCAATCAAACCTGAAACCGCTGCACCATCGTGCGCAGCGAGTTTGCAAGCTGCGACAATTCATGGCTGGAGGCACTGGTCTGATCCGCGCCGGAAGCCGAGCGCACGGACAAATCGCGAATATTCACCAGGTTGCGATCAACCTCGCGAGCCACTTGCGCCTGTTCTTCGGCGGCACTGGCGATGACCAGGTTGCGCTCATGGATCTCGCTGACCGATGCCGTAATGGTTTGCAGCGCTTCCCCTGCCCGCTCCGCCATCGCGAGGGTGCTCGCCGCACGGCTGGAACTGGCTTGCATGGAATCCAGCGCCTGGGTGGCACCGCTGCGCATGCCCTGGACCATCTGCTCGATCTCCTGGGTCGATTGCTGCGTGCGATACGCCAGCGCCCGCACCTCGTCGGCAACCACCGCAAACCCCCGCCCGCTCTCTCCCGCCCGGGCCGCTTCAATGGCCGCGTTAAGGGCCAGCAAGTTGGTCTGCTCGGCAATGGCCCGAATCACATCCAGCACTTTGCCGATATCCTGGGATTGGCTGGCCAGTGACTGCACCAGGCCGCCGGTAACCTGAACATCGTTGGCGAGCGCGCTGATGGCGTCGACGGTGTCGCTGACCCGCTCCTGCCCCAACGTCGCCGATTCGCTGGATTGGCGGGTGGCGTCGGAGGTTGAAACGGCGTTGCGCGCGACTTCCTCCACGGCGGTGGTCATCTCGGTGACGGCAGTGGCAGCCTGTTCAATTTCGTTGTTCTGCTGCTGCAGGCTGTGGGTACTGTCGAGCGTGACGGCGTTCAGCTCATCGGCTGCCGTGGCCAGTTGCGCGGCCGAGCCGCTGATGCCCTGCAACGTCTCACGCAGATTCTGCTGCATGGCCGCCAGCGCCATGAGCAAACGGCTGACTTCATCGTTGCCATGGGTCTCGATCGGCCGGGTCAGGTCACCCCGGGCTATGCTCTGCGCAGCATTCAGCGCCTCGCCCAGGGGCTTGACGATGCTGCGCGTGAGCAACATGGCCAGGGCCACCGTAGCCAGGGCGGCAAGCACAATGAACAGGCTGACGATCATGCGGGAATTGACGTAGTGCTCCTGGGACTTCTGGCTCTCGATCGACACCTGCTTGGAGAATAATTCCGCCAGATCATTGAGCTGTTTGCCCGAACCGTCCACCACGGTTTTCATGTCCACCAGCAACAGCTTGATCAGCTCATCCCGACGCCCCTGCTTCGCCAAGGTAAACGACTGGGCGATACCCGAGCGATAGGCGGCGAAAGTCTGTTTGAACTGGTCGTAAAGCGCCTTGCCTTCCGGCGTGACGACCAATTTGTCGTAACTGGCGATTTTTTCGCTCAGTTCTTTATCGCGGGTATCCATCTGGCCGCGATACACCGCAATGTTTTTCGGGTCCTGGTCCAAGGCCATGCGCAGGGAAATGGTGCGAATGCGCAGCATCAATTCACGGATCTCGTCTCCGCCACGGATGCTGGGCAACCACTGGGTTTCCACCGCGACCTCACTGTCGCGAATGCTCGACATCTGTCCCAGCGCAAAGACCCCGAGCAGCGCCACCAGGACGGCGATCAAGGCAAAACCCAGCGCGGCGCGGCGGGCAATATTCAGTTGGCGAAGGAACATGTCGGGCGCCTTTTCTTGTTGTTGGCCTGAAGGTGGGCGATCGATGCTTGCCCTGTTGGCGGGTTATCGGCAGGTTGTACGACGACTTGAAGCCATCGGCTTTTCCGCAGGCAAAAAAAATCCCCGTATCTTTCGATACGGGGATTCTTAATATGGTCGGGGTAAGGGGATTCGAACTCCTGACATCCTGCTCCCAAAGCAGGCGCGCTACCGGACTGCGCTATACCCCGGTAAAAAAAAGGCGACCTTCGCAAGTCGCCTTCCTCGATCAGCGCTTTTGGCCTCTGATCTTAAGATTCGATTCCAGCGAACTGGTTTCAAAAATGGTGGGTCGTGTGGGATTCGAACCTACGACCAATTGGTTAAAAGCCAACTGCTCTACCAACTGAGCTAACGACCCAAATATGGTCGGGGTAAGGGGATTCGAACTCCTGACATCCTGCTCCCAAAGCAGGCGCGCTACCGGACTGCGCTATACCCCGATTGAAATGGCTCCGTGACCAGGACTCGAACCTGGGACCCAATGATTAACAGTCATTTGCTCTACCGACTGAGCTATCACGGAACTGATATTTCAAGTTACTGCTATTTGAAGCTACAACATTGAAGCCAGCTTCAACCTCTTCTACCCTTCAGCATCGCTGCGTTCGTGTGTCTGAGGCGCGCTATTCTACAATCTTCGTAACCTCTGTCAACCCCTTAAATTGCTTTCAAGACAATGATTTGCAACTTATTTTAGGTTCCTTCCCAAAGAGAAGTCGCCCTTGGGGTGACGTACTGCGGGGCGCACTTTACAAGTCTTTTCCTTTGAGTTCAACGGCCTGATGAAAAAAATGGCCTCGCAAGGCAAGGCCATTCCAATATCCGGCGATGCCGGCCTTCAGTTGAAGACGATTTCGTCGTTTTCCACGGTACCGGTCACGGTTTCGCCCGGCATGAACCGCCCGGACAGAATCAACTGCGCCAACGGGTTTTCGATCCAGCGCTGGATCGCTCGCTTGAGCGGCCGCGCGCCATAGACCGGGTCGTAACCCACCGCGATCAGCTTGTCCAACGCCTCGTCGCTCAGTTGCAGCTTCAACTCGCGCTCGGTGAGGCGGCTGCGCAGGCGACCCAGCTGGATCTCGGTGATGCCGGCGATCTGGTCCCGGGCCAACGGCTCGAAGATCACCACTTCGTCGACACGGTTGATGAACTCCGGCCGGAAGTGCGTAGAGATCGCATCCATCACTGCGGCACGTTGCGCCTCGCGATCGCCGACCAGCTCCTGGATCTGCGTCGAGCCCAGGTTGGAGGTCATCACGATCACCGTGTTGCGAAAGTCCACCGTGCGCCCATGACTGTCGGTCAGGCGACCGTCCTCCAGCACTTGCAGCAGGATGTTAAAGACATCCGGGTGCGCTTTCTCGACCTCATCGAGCAATATCACCGAGTACGGCTTGCGACGCACGGCCTCGGTCAGGTAACCGCCCTCTTCATATCCAACATAGCCCGGCGGCGCGCCGATCAAGCGGGCCACGGAGTGCTTCTCCATGAATTCGGACATGTCGATGCGCACCATGGCTTCCTCGGTATCGAAGAGGAACTCGGCCAGCGCCTTGCACAGCTCGGTTTTACCCACACCGGTCGGGCCGAGGAACATGAACGAGCCGCTCGGACGGTTGGGGTCCGACAACCCGGCACGGGACCGGCGCACGGCGTTGGACACCGCCACCACCGCCTCTTCCTGGCCGATCACACGCTGGTGCAACAGGCTTTCCATCTTCAGCAGCTTGTCGCGCTCGCCTTCGAGCATCTTCGAGACCGGAATGCCGGTCCACTTGGACACCACTTCGGCGATTTCTTCCTCGGTGACCTTGCTGCGCAGCAGCTGGTTTTCGCTTTTGCCGTGTTGGTCGACCATCTGCAGGCTGCGCTCCAGGTCCGGGATGACCCCGTACTGCAGCTCGGCCATGCGGTTGAGGTCACCTTTGCGGCGAGCCGCTTCCAGCTCCTGGCGGGATTGTTCGATCTTTTGCTGGATCTGAGCCGAACCCTGGACTTCAGCTTTTTCCGAATTCCAGATCTCTTCGAGATCGGAATATTCGCGCTCGTGACGAACGATTTCTTCCTGCAACCTTTCCAGACGTTTCTTCGCCGCTTCGTCGCTTTCTTTTTTCAGCGCCTGGGACTCGACCTTGAGTTGAATCAAGCGTCGCTCCAACCGATCCAGCACTTCGGGCTTGGAGTCGATTTCCATGCGGATACGGCTGGCGGCCTCGTCGATCAGGTCGATGGCCTTGTCCGGCAACTGACGGTCGGTGATATAGCGATGGCTGAGCTTGGCCGCCGCGATGATCGCGCCATCGGTGATGGCCACTTTGTGGTGGACCTCATAGCGCTCCTTCAGGCCGCGCAAGATGGCGATGGTGTCTTCTTCGCTGGGCTCATCCACCAGCACTTTCTGGAATCGCCGCTCAAGCGCCGCGTCTTTCTCGATGTATTGGCGGTATTCGTTGAGCGTGGTCGCACCGACGCAATGCAGCTCACCACGGGCCAGCGCAGGCTTGAGCATGTTGCCGGCGTCCATCGAGCCTTCGCCCTTGCCGGCGCCAACCATGGTGTGCAATTCATCGATGAATAGAATGATCTGGCCTTCCTGCTTCGACAGTTCATTGAGCAGGGCCTTGAGCCGTTCTTCGAATTCACCGCGATACTTGGCGCCAGCGATCAGCGCCCCCATGTCCAGAGACAGCAGGCGCTTGCCCTTCAGCCCGTCCGGCACTTCGCCGTTGATGATGCGCTGGGCCAAGCCTTCGGCGATGGCGGTCTTACCCACGCCGGGCTCACCGATCAGGACCGGGTTGTTCTTCGTGCGCCGTTGCAGGACCTGGATGGTTCGACGGATTTCATCGTCACGGCCGATTACCGGGTCGAGCTTGCCTTCTTCGGCGCGCTTGGTCAGGTCGACGGTGTATTTATCCAGGGCTTGGCGCGCTTCCTCGTGGTTCGGGTCGTTGACCGCATCGCCCCCGCGCAGGTTGTTGATGGCGTTTTCCAAGGCTTTCTTGCTCACGCCCTGACCGAGCAGCAACTTGCCAAGCTTGCTGTTCTCGTCCATCGCGGCGAGCAACACCAGTTCGCTGGAAATGAACTGGTCGCCCTTCTGCTGGGCCAGGCGGTCGGCCTGGTTGAGCAGCCGCGCCAGATCCTGGGACATGTTCACATCACCGGTCGGATTCTGGATCTTGGGCAACTGGTCGAGTTCTTTGGCCAGTTCCTTGCGCAGGCTGTTGACGTCAAAGCCCACTTGCATCAGCAGCGGCTTGATCGAGCCGCCCTGCTGTTCGAGCATGGCCTGCATCAAATGCGCCGGTTCGATACTGGGATGGTCCAGCCCGACGGCCAAGGACTGGGCGTCGGACAAGGCCAATTGTAATTTGCTGGTTAAACGGTCAATACGCATGGGTCACCTTCCTTTTGAGCAGGCCGGACCTAAGAAACATCCTGAATGAAGAAACCTGCCAGATACCGCTATAGATGTGGCCGATTCTGGAAGATTCAAGCAGCGCACTGTTGATACAGATCAGGAGAGTCTAGCGTTCGAGCCAGATCAAGGAAGCGAAGCGACCGGTGCGCGCGTTGCGGCGATAGGAAAAGAAGCGTGGGTCGGTCACGGTGCACAAGCCGCCACCGTACACGGCGGTAACGCCCCGTGCCGCCAGACGCAGGCGCGCCAGCGCGTAGATATCAGCCAGGAACTTGCCGGTGTTGTGGCTGGGTACGAAGGCTCGCTCTGCGCCGGCCAGTTGCGCAATAAAGGCTTCGCGCACTTCCGGCCCAACTTCGAACGCTTGCGGACCGATGGCCGGGCCGAGCCAGGCAAGGATTTCATCCGCGGGCATGGCAAGGCTATCGAGGGTGGCTTCCAGCACACCGTTCGCCAGTCCGCGCCACCCGGCATGGGCCGCCGCGACATGGGTTGCGGCGCGGTTGCAGAACAACACCGGCAGGCAATCGGCCGTCATTGCCGTGCAAGCGACACCCGGCGTGGCGCTCCAGCTCGCATCAGCGGTAACCACCTGGGTCGGATCAGCCTCGACCACGTCAATACCGTGGACTTGCTGCAGCCAGGTTGGAGTAATCGCGAATCGGTCGGTGAGGCGGCGACGATTTTCAGCGACGTCCGCAGGGTCGTCGCCGACATGGTCGCCCAGGTTGAGGCTGTCGAACGGCGCCAGGCTGACGCCGCCTTCGCGGGTGGTGACGCAGGCTTTGACCCGGGCTGGCGCGGGCCAGTCGGGGAGCAGCCAGTCATTCATCCGATGAACGCCTCGCGGTCCTGCTTGAGCAACGTCAAAAGCCAGACAAAATCATCCGGCAGCGGCGATTCCCAGCTCATGCGCTTGCCGGTCGTCGGGTGATCGAGCTCAAGGAAGCGCGCGTGCAGCGCCTGTCGAGGGAAATTCTTCAGTGATTCCACCATGGTCTGGCTGGCAGCCGGTGGAATACGGAAACGACCGCCATAGGCCGGGTCGCCCACCAATGGGAAATTGATGTGAGCCATGTGCACACGGATCTGGTGGGTCCGGCCGGTTTCCAGCTTGACCCGCACGTGGGTGTGGGAACGGAAGCGTTCAAGCACGCGGTAGTGGCTGACGGCCTGCTTTCCGCCTTCCATCACGGCCATGCGCTGGCGCTGCTGGCCGTGACGGCCGATCGGCGCGTTGATCTTGCCACCGGCGGTGACCACCCCGATCACGATGCACTCATAGATGCGGCTGACGCTCCGGCTTTGCAGCTGTGTCACCAGTTGCGTCTGCGCCTGGATGGTCTTGGCGACCACCATCAGACCGGTGGTGTCCTTGTCCAGGCGATGGACGATACCGGCGCGCGGCACATTGATGATGCCCGGCACGTGGTGCAGCAAGGCGTTGAGCAACGTGCCGTCGGCATGACCGGCCGCCGGGTGGACCACCAGGCCCGCAGGCTTGTTGATCACCAGGATATCGTCGTCTTCATAGACGATGTCCAGGGCAATGTCCTGGGCGACCCATTCTCCCTGGGCCTCCTGCTCGGCGGTCAGCTCGAGGACGGCACCGCCATGGACGATGTCGCGCGGGCGGATCACCGCCCCGTCCACCGTCAGGCGGCCGTCCTTGATCCAGGCGGAAAGGCGCGAGCGCGAGTGCTCGGCGAAGAGTTGGGCGGCGACTTGATCGAGGCGTTGGCCGCCCAATTCGGACGGCACCTCTGCGCGAAGTTCTATTTTATCGGACATGCTCGGACTGGGCGTCGGCACAGCCTTTGGTTTCGGCTGCGCGCTTGTGGTTAAATACGGCGTCTTTTGCCCCGAGGCTTTCAACGGGGCGCTCATCATAACAGGACGGCCCCGCCCAAGACAGCGGCCGTCATAGGGACGCAAGCCGCCATGCAAGTGAAACACCTGCTGCTGATCGCCATCCTCGCATTGACTGCTGCTTGCTCGTCGAAGGAAGTCGTAGACGAAAACCTGAGCGAAGTCGAACTGTACCAACAGGCGCAGAACGACCTGGATAACAACAGCTACACCAGCGCCACCGCCAAGCTGAAGGCGCTGGAGTCGCGGTATCCGTTCGGTCGCTACGCCGACCAGGCGCAGTTGGAGCTGATCTACGCCAACTACAAGAACGCCGAGCCGGAAGCTGCCAAGTCCGCCGCCGAGCGCTTCATTCGTCTGCACCCGCAGCACCCGAACGTCGATTACGCTTACTACCTCAAGGGCCTGACCTCCTTCGACCAGGACGTCGGACTGCTGGCGCGCTTCCTGCCGCTGGACATGACCAAGCGTGACCCGGGCGCCGCGCGCGACTCCTACAACGAGTTCGCCCAGCTGACCAGCCGCTTCCCCAACAGCCGTTATTCGCCCGACGCCAAGCAGCGCATGATCTACCTGCGCAACCTGCTGGCGTCCTACGAAATCCACGTGGCTGATTACTACCTGACTCGCCAGGCCTACGTCGCCGCCGCCAACCGTGGCCGATACGTGGTGGAAAACTTCCAGGAAACCCCATCGGTCGGCGACGGCCTGGCGGTGATGACCGAAGCCTACCAGCGCCTGCACCTGGACGAACTTGCGGCCACCAGCCTGGAAACCCTGAAGCTGAACTACCCCGACCACCCTTCCCTGGTCGACGGCCAATTCACCCCACGCGTCGACGAAGCCGACAACCGTTCGTGGCTGAGCAAGGCGACCCTTGGCCTGATCGAGTCCCGTCCTCCGCTGCCACCGGGCGAAACCCGCGCCAACCAGGACGTACAGCGTCAGTTCCAGGATGCCAAGGAAGCCATTCCGAACGAGCTCAAGCCAAAGGATGAAAATGGCGACGTGATCGAAGAGCCAGAGCCTGAAAGCGAGTCCAGCGACCGCTCCTGGTTCAGCTACATGACCTTCGGCCTGTTCGACTGACACACGGCCCGATGAAAAAGGAGACTCGCGAGTCTCCTTTTTTGTGCCTGGGTTTTATTGCGCTGTGCGCCGTTCCTGTCCTTGGCTAAACTGCCTGATCTCTAGCCAAAAAGTCGCCCACCATGCTTCGTCTATTGTTCTGGATCGTACTGATTGCCGCCGCGATATGGCTGTGGCGCAAGTTCAAGGGTGCCTCCTCCGCGTCCAACTCGCCCCGGGAGCAGGACGCGCCGCCGATGGTTCGCTGCGCCCATTGCGGCGTTCACTTGCCACGGGACCGGGCGCTGGAGCTCCAGCAACAATGGTACTGCAGCCAGGCTCATCTCGAGCAAGGCCCGGGCACTCGTGATCGCTAAGGACGAACGCCCTCGCGTCAAACAGGCGCAGCGCCTGCTGCGCCTTTATCACCTGTACCGCCTCAGCATCGGCATCACCCTGGTGCTGTTGATCTCCAGCAACATGGACAACCGCCTGCTGGAGTTCGCCAACGACGACCTGCTACGCAGTGGCAGTTGGTTATACCTGATATTGAACATCCTGCTGGTAGTGTTCCTGGAGAACACTCGCCACCCCGCGCGACTGTTTGGCCTGGCATTGACCGACATATTGCTGCTGTCGTGGCTGTTCTTCGTCGCGGGCGGCGCCCCCAGCGCCATCGGCAACCTGATCATTGTGTCGGTGGCGATCGGCAATACCTTGCTGCGCGGCCGAATCGGCCTTCTGCTCGCCGCCGTGGCCACCCTCGGAATCGTCGGCTCGACTTTCGTGCTCGGCCTCAGCGATTCGAGCCGGCCCAGCAGTTATTTGCAGGCGGGCACCCTGGGCGCCTTGTGCTTTGCCGCCGCGTTGCTCGTGCAGCGCCTGACCCGACGACTGGAAGCGAGCGAGATCCTCGCCGAGCAAAGGGCAAGCGAAGTGCTCAGCCTCGAAGCGCTCAACGCATTGATCCTGCAACGCATGCGCACCGGCATCCTGGTCCTGGATCGTCAACGCAGGGTCCAACTGGCCAATGAAAGCGCCTTGAACCTGCTGGGCATGCATGACCTGATCGGCCAGCGAATCGACGATTCATCGAGCGCCCTGGTCGAACGACTGCAACTATGGCTGAACAACCCCAGCCTGCGGCCGCAAAGCCTGACCATCAGCGGCAGCGGCCTGACGTTGCAGCCAAGCTTTATCGCCCTGGGATCGCAGGATCAGCAGCAGATCCTGGTATTTCTCGAAGATCTGGCCCAGGTGGCGCAACACGCCCAGCAACTGAAGTTGGCTTCCCTCGGTCGCCTCACCGCCGGTATCGCCCATGAAATCCGCAACCCGCTGGGAGCGATCAGCCACGCTGCGCAATTGCTGCGCGAGTCCGAGGAACTGAACGACGCGGACCGGCGTCTGACGCAGATTATTCAAGATCACTCCCAACGTATGAATCGCGTCATCGAGAATGTCCTGCAGCTGTCACGCCGCCAGCAAACCGCGCCCCAACGCCTGGATCTACGCACCTGGTTGGAGCAATTCGTCCAACAGGCCAGGGAAAGCGCCGCGCAACACCAACAGTTGCACCTGGACATCGCTCCAGGCGACTACATCACCCTGATGGACCCCGGCCAGCTGGCCCAGGTGCTGGATAACCTGCTGCGCAACGCCTGGCGCCACAGCGCAATGGCCCATGAACAGGCCGAGGCGTGGCTGGAGCTATTCATCGATCCCCGCAGTCAACTGGCGACACTGGACATCCGCGACAACGGCCCCGGCGTGACACCTGACCAGCAGACACACCTGTTCGAACCGTTCTTCACCACCAGCAACCAGGGCACTGGCCTTGGGCTCTATCTGTCCCGTGAGCTGTGCGAAAGCAACCAGGCCCGCCTAGACTTCAAACCACGCCAAGGCGGCGGCTGCTTTCGCATCACCTTTGCTCACGGACGGAAACAGATTTGAATACACGCTCACGGCAACGAATCCTGGTCGTCGATGACGAGCCGGACATCCGCGAACTCCTGGAAATGACCCTGGGAAGGATGAAACTCGACACCCGCAGCGCCAAGAACCTGGCCGAGGCGCAATCCGCCCTGGCGGGCGAAGCCTTCGACCTGTGCCTGACCGACATGCGCCTGCCCGATGGCACCGGCCTGGAACTTGTGAAACATATCCAGCAACGTTATCCCCAACTGCCCGTGGCGATGATCACCGCCTACGGCAGCCTGGACGTCGCCATCGACGCCCTCAAGGCCGGCGCCTTCGATTTCCTGACCAAGCCCGTGGACCTGACTCGCCTGCGGGAACTGGTCGGCAGCGCCCTGCGCCTTTCAGCCGGCATCCCGCCCGCCGCCACCGTCGAACGCTGTCTATTGGGCGACTCGCCACCGATGCGCAGCGTGCGCAAGCACATCGAAAAACTGGCCCGCAGCCAGGCGCCGGTGTACATCAGCGGCGAATCGGGTTGCGGCAAGGAACTGGTCGCCCGCCTGATCCACGAGCAAGGGCCCCGTGCCAGTCAGCACTTCGTGCCTGTCAATTGTGGGGCGATTCCCAATGAGCTAATGGAAAGCGAGTTTTTCGGCCATCGAAAAGGCAGCTTTACCGGCGCCATCGAAGACAAACCCGGACTGTTCCAGGCCGCGCACGGCGGAACGCTGTTCCTCGATGAAGTGGCCGACCTGCCGCTGGCGATGCAGGTCAAACTCTTGCGCGCCATCCAGGAGAAAGCCGTTCGCGCCGTCGGAGGCCAGCAGGAAGAAGTGGTGGACGTACGAATCCTCTGTGCCACCCATAAAGACCTGGACGCTGAAGTCGCCGCCGGGCGCTTTCGCCAGGATTTGTACTACCGACTGAACGTCATCGAACTGCGCGTCCCGCCCCTGCGCGAACGCCGTGAAGACATCGAACCGCTGGCCAACCACATGCTCCAGCGCCTGGCCGCCAGCACTGGCAACCCTGTGGCGAAGCTGCACCCACAAGCACTCGAGGCTCTGCGCAACTATCGTTTTCCGGGCAACGTGCGGGAATTGGAAAACATGCTGGAAAGGGCCTATACCCTTTGCGAACACCATCAGATCGAGGCCGATGACCTGCGCCTTGCCGAGAGCTACGCGGGTGGCGACGTGGCCAATGCCGACCTGGTGCGGGTCGACAACCTGGAAGACTACCTCGAAGACGTTGAACGCAAGGTCATCCTCCAGGCGCTGGAGGAAACCCGCTGGAATCGCACGGCGGCGGCACAACGATTGAAGTTGTCGTTTCGGTCGATGCGATATCGGTTGAAGAAGTTGGGGTTGGATTAGCTCAAAGCTTGGGGTTCATGCTCATCCCGTGGCGAGGGAGTGAAGAAGGCTTGTCATACATTGCGGTACTCCAAAGAGGAATGGATTACCAAGTTAGCGGGCCGCGACGCCCGGACGCTGAATTGGCAGCGACGGGAATAGGTTAGCGAGAGTTCTTCCCATCCGGCAACCGCCAGACCTTGTCGGATAATTCGGCTTGATTGAGGACGCTGTCCGACCACTCCCACAAATTTTGGCCGGTTGTTTAGGCCTCCATCGCTGGTGTGTATATCCGTTTCTGCGGTAACGACCACGGGCGGTTCCGCTCTTACAGCGGGTCACTTTTGGAAGAGCGCCAAAAGTAACCAAAAGCGCTTTGCCCCACCACTCGGCACCTCGCCTAGGCGAGGTGCCGAGTGGTGGGGCGAAGCCTTTTTTGCTTACTTTTTTTGGCGTCTGAAAAAAAGTGAGCCGCCGTAAGGGCGGAACCGCCAGCGGCCGTTACCGCAGCAACGGATATGTACACCACCACAACTACAACCGCCCAGCCGGCGCATAAGGCACAGGATCAACCACCGGCTCGCGCCCCAACATCAAATCCACAAACAACCGACACGAAGCCGGCGCCAGCACCAGCCCATTGCGATAATGCCCACAGTTCAACCAAAGCCCCGCAAACCCTGGCACTTCGCCAATATAGGGAATCCCTTTCGGCGACCCAGGTCGCAACCCCGCCCAGTGCCCAACCACCTCGGCATCGGCAAGCTCAGGAATAAGCGCCACCGCCGAAGCCTTGAGACTCTCCAGCGCGGCATCGGTCGGCGTCTTGTCAAAGCCCTCACGCTCCAGCGTACTTCCAACCAAGATGTGCCCATCACGACGTGGAATCGCGTAGCGCCCCTTGGCCAGGACCATGCTCGACAAAAAATCCTCCGCGCATTTGTACAGGATCATCTGCCCCTTCACCGGTTCGACCGGTAACTTCAAGCCCAATGTCTTGAGCAGCTCGCCACTCCAGGCGCCAGCCGCCAATACCACTTGATCGCCGCGAATCGCTCCAGCCGAGCTGTCCACTCCCACCACGCGCTCACCGTCGCGTATGAATCCCCGGACTTCGCAGTACTCATGGAGCGTGACGTTGGGCAGCGCTGCCAACGCGGCCTTGAGGGATTTCACCAGCCGGGGATTACGCACGTTAGCCACGTCGGCCATGTAGATCGCCCGGGAAAACCCTGAGCCCAGCACCGGCACGGCGTCGTGAACCGCCGAGATATCCACGGCGCGCAACGGACGCCCTTCCCGCTCGGCCCAGGCCAGCGCTTCGTCCTGGTCATCGAGGTCCAGCCAATACAGCCCGGTGACATGCACCTGTGGATCAATCCCGGTGGCGGCAAACAAGCGCTCGCCCAGCTGTGGATAAAAATCCTGTGACCAATGGGCCAGCGCGGTGACCGCCGGGCTATAACGCCACGGGTACAACGGCGAAACGATACCGCCACCCGCCCAGGATGACTCCTGCCCAACGCCGGAGCGATCCAGCAGCACGACGCGCTGCCCCTCGCAGGCCAGATTGAATGCGGTCAGCAGGCCAATCACCCCACCGCCGACGATCACCACTTGCTGTTGCCTGGTCATGTTCTGTTTCGACTCATTAGACAAAGGGCGCAACGCCGCGCCCATCAATAGAAAACTCAGCGGCCCCAACAGTCCTTGACGGTCACCCCGGCAGCGGCGTTCGCGATGTCCCGCTTGCCCGTGTTGTTGATCGTGAAATCACCGCACTTGTCCGCGGCCATGGACGAGCCGCTCCTGCGCGCGGCCGTCAACGTGAAGGTCTGGTCCGTCAAGGTCGTAGGGATAATGGTGTAGAAGTCATTCCCAGTGCTCAGGCCGGTCGCGTTGGAATAGACGTTGTTCTTCGAGTAGTGACGCTCGAGGATCTGCGCCTGCTCCGACAACAGCGAGGCAATCTCGGTACGCCGGGCCTTTTTAATGTATTCGGTCAGGCTCGGATAGCCGATGGTGATCACGATACCGATGATCGCGATGACAATCATGATTTCGATCAAGGTAAAACCTCGGTTGGATCTGTGCATGCCTTGCCTCTCACTGTATTTGTCGCCACATGATGCGGCGGCTGCCGCCGACGGCTTTGCCCAGCAGATCGGTGATACCACCACCGGAATCGTTCACGATCATATTAGTAGCCCCGTTGGCACTGACCACCGCGCTTAGGGTCGGGATCCCGCCCGTGAACACCACGCCGGCGGAAATCGTGTCGAGGCTGTTGAGCGAACCATCGTTATTGGTATCGAGTACCGCATAGTTGAGCATCTTACCGTTGAACGCATCCACTTCGATCAATTTGCCGGTACCGAAGCTGGCGCATGGGTCGGTGGTGTCCACGGCGGCCGTGGTGAAAACAACGCGACCAAGTACCAGGTTGGCCGGATTGATGACACGCTCGCCGGTGAGCGCATTGTTGTATGTCAGCGGCAGATACCAGCCTTTCTTCGTGGGATAGGCCACGTCGGTCTCGCTGGTCGTTATGAACTGCCCCGTAGCGCCGGAAAAGATACCCGTGATTGACTGGGCTTGCAGGCTCGAGACGGTGATCTGCCCCGTGCCGCCAGTGGCGTCCCAGATTGAATAGAACCCCTGCAGATCCTTGTTGAGCTTGTCCACGGACTCGTTGAATTTGCCCGTGCCGAAAAACACCTGAATGCCGCCCTGGGGGTTTTCCGCCAGCAAAGGTTGGGCGGTAATCGGCTGGGTCGTCCCGCCGGGGGCGGTGAACAATGGCTGACCGGCGAATGCCAGGCCCCAGGTGTTCGGTGAGGTACCACTGAGGTCGAACTTCCACATCCGCCCTCTCAGGTCACCGCCATAGGCGGCCTGAACCACATTCTGGGAATTGACCCGAAGCTTGACCGACGACAGCCCGTTATTGGTTTCGCTGCTGTTGACGATGATTTTCCGGATCAGCGAACCGTCGCGAATATCCACCACGTACAGCGCGGCCACACCGGTGTTGCTGCCGTAACCATTGGAGATAAACGCGGCCCAACGGCCATCCGCCAACCGCGCCACTTCGGGGCGTGCGTAGGCGTAGCCCAGGTCATTGAAGGGGTGCGCTGTGTTGGCGACCGTCGGCGCGCTGATTTCCCACAACGCCCGAATCGCGTTGCCCGCCGATGCATCGAACAGTTGCACCGCATAAAACGCCCGGCCACCCGCGCCGGTTCCGCCCAGGGCAAGGGTTTTCCAGACGGAGCCCAGTTGTGCATCAAAAACGCCGAGCTGCCCATCCACCAGGAATTTGTGGCTTACGCCGTTGACGTAGCTGGGGTCGGCGATGAGCTGCAACGACGGCAGGACGCTCGATGGCATGTAAGCGTAACGCCGGGTGCCGTTCGTACTGTTGATGACGCTGAAGAAACCATCGTTGGCGTTCACCACCAGGCTGGCGTTCATGTTCGCCGCCTTGGTCGTCAGGTAGGCGCTGTAGCTGGTGTCATTCACCAGGTCGGAGGCGGTCTGGTCGTTGGGCGAAGCCAGCAGCAGCGGTGAATTGATGATGTCCCCGAGCAAGGCGCTGCGCGCTTTCAGCCCGGTCTTGTTGATGCCCTTGCTCCATTCCACCAAATCGTTGCCGGTGACCCCTATAGGCAGGCCCTGGCTCAGGCTGGTCTGCTGAGCCGGGGAGAAGTTCCCGTAGGCCAGGGTTACCGCCACGTTGGTGGCGGTGTTCCAGGACTGATAGATCGGCGCCGTGGCGCCGGGCACGATAGCGGTGTCGGTGGTCCATTGAACCGCCGCCGTGTTGACCGTCCCGGTGGAGTTGAAACCGAACGCCTTTATGGTCCCGCGCCAATCCCTGGGGTCATAGGTGGTCTGGTAGTAACTGGAGGTGCTTGAGAGCGTGGCGCCATTGCTGGTGCCGCCGCCTCCCGAACCGGCCTTGGAGGTGATGTCGCTGAGGGCCGATGACAGCGCCGAGTTCAAGCCCTCGCTGTCGGTGGCCGGATAATATTTGCCCGCACCATAGCGAGCGGCGTCGGAAAGCATCTGGTTAGTAACGGCAAACCCTACGGTATAAGTGTTGAGGTACTGCCGGCGAAACTCGGCCCCATCCCAGCTCTTGCCCGTGACATCGGTGCCTGTGGTGCGCATGTCAATGTCGAAGGCGAACTTGGCGATGTCATCCAGATAAAGCGTGTCGCCCTCCGCATCGCCGCTGGAGCTGGCACCATCGTTGGCACTGATGCCATCCCAGTTCGGCAAGCGGTTGCCCCCTAGGGAGTCGTTGGTTGGAAACGTGCGGTCATAGGTGGGCAGGCCATCCGTGATCACCACGCCAAAGTTCTTCTGGCATCGGTATTGGATCGGGCTGGTATAGGTGCTGGGTGTACCGTTGTAATACGGCGCCATGCCTCGGAAATAGCGGGTGACTTCGTAATAACTTTCGGCCAAAGGCGTGTTGGCAACGGCGCCCAAGCCGTTGATGGCGTTGATCAAGGCGCTGTAGTTATTGTTGGCCTGGGCCTGGGTCACGCTGCCACTGACTGAAGAAAGATCGCTGATGGCCCGGGCAATGTAGCCGCCCGGGCCGGAGTTGCTGCTGTTGGGCGGGTTGAAGGTGGCAAGGCCAATGCGCAGGGCGCGGTTGTTGGCGACCAGGTCGGTCGAGACATCCCGTGCAACGTTGATGCGATAATCGTTGGGAATCGTCCCCGTGGTGAAGTCCCGGCTGGCACCGTTGGCCAGGGTTACCAGATAGGCCAGGTACTTCCCCGCGTAACGGGTATTACCCCCGCCCACCGGATCTGGCAGTCGCAGGCAGATTCGCCCGATGCCGGTCCGATAGAAGCCGTACCAGCCAGACAAGCAGCCGCCCCGCAACAGGCTCACCAACAGAACGTTCGAATCGTCCTGATCCAGCTCATACCTGTCGTTGCAGTTGTTACTGGCGTTACATGCAAAGGTGCGCGTCTGCGTCGCCGCCGGATCAAAGCCGGCGGCCCAGATGATGTTGTTCATGCTCCCGGAATCATCGATCAGCAGCATCACGTTGGGCGTCACCGCCGCCGCGCTCAACAGTGGCGACTCCGAAGGCGTGAAGCCATAGACCGGCGCCGCCAGGTAAAGGCTGAGCAACGCCCCCCACAACGAACCGAGCAGCGCCCTAATACTTCGCATAGATGCTCTCCACCACGCTGCGCTGATTGTTGCCCACTACAGCCACCGCAGTGATCCGATACAACGTCGCCGAGGTATTGACCGGCACGTTGACTGCCGCAAGGGTCGTGCCGATATTCTGCACGCCATAAAAGCCGCCCGCGGCGGCCACCCAGAGCACCCCCGACGACGAATTACGCCCCGCCCCTGTCACCGTCGCCGACTCGGCCGGTGGAGCACATTGTGCCGGGGTGCTACAGACCGGCAATGAATACGTCTCGACCTGCACAGCGCTTTCCCCCACCCTCAGCGCAGCCTCGGCCAGTTGGAACGACTGGTTGCGCTGCATGACGCTGCCGGTCATTTTTTCCTGAAGCGTGGCGCTCTGCATCGACGACAGGCCGATCAGCGTCAATAGCAGCAAAAAAACCAGGCTGACCAGCAATGCCATGCCGCGCTGGCGATGTCCGAGGCCTGTCGAAGTCATCGGTCGCTCCCTCATGGCAGCCGGTTGCGCAAGGCGGCAACCACGTTGAAGGTCTGGTCGCGCACGCTGTTCCTCGGATCGAACAGCGTCAGTGTCAAGCGCACGCTGCGAATCAGCGCCGGGTCGGTCGGGTTGGCGCTGTAGTTGGTGGCCGCGATATCCGTCGCACTGTCGGCCACGCCAAAGGTCACGTCGAACGCCCGCACGTTGTCCACCAGCACCGCCATGGTCGGGTTGCCGCGGCCACTGCCCAGGAGCAGTTGATTGTTGCTGAAACCGTAGATCAAACGACGAATCGGAAAAGCCAATTGCCCGCTCGCCGGTAATCGCGCCCCGGTGTAGGCGGTCGCCGTGTTACGGCAGTCGGAAATGATCGTCCAGGCCGGCGTGCCGCCGCTGTTGCCGATGTCGGCCGTCACCAGGGTCAACCTTCGGTTGGCGTTGTCCCAGCGAATCGGGGTGAGCTGGCTGGCGGCGAAATCATTGTTCGAGGTGGCATCGGTGATGGTCGCCAGGCAGCCAAACATGCCCACCATGCGAATCTCCTGGATCATCTTGCTCAAGGCAAACCGTGCGTCCTCCTGCATCACCGCCGCAGCGTTCTGGCTGACATAGGTGTTCTTGGCCGAGATGAAAATCTGCACGACGCCCAACACCACGACCAGGCTGATCACCAGCGCGATCATCAATTCAATCAGGCCGAATCCCCGGTTGCTTCTATTCATGGTGGCGTCGCCACCGGGTCGACGGCGACACGGCTGGTCAATACGAAGCTACGCCTGGCCTGCGCTGTGTTTGTCGTGTTGGCGGCCCGGGCATCGTCCCAGGAAACAGTGATGGTGTAGACCCGCTGATTCAGCGCGACAGTGCCCGTGGCCGTGGCGCCGCCGAAGGCGACGATGTTGGTCTTGAAGTCGTACAGGTCCTGGTCCCGGGCCACGCTGAGATTGGGTGAGCTGGGCGGCGTGATGGTGTAGTCGGCGGCTGAATTGGCGCGGATACGGTCCATCAGGTCGTAGGCGATGAAGCTGGCCTGGCTGGTCATGCGCGAGCTGTCGGTGTACTTGAGCGCATTGAGCTGGACCATCGCCGCCCCCAACAGGCCCACGCCAAGGATCAGCACCGCCACCAGCACCTCGATCAGCGTCATGCCCTCCTGTGCCCGTCTACTGCAACCCTTCATCCGCAACTTCCATCCAATACAATTCGTCCATTGAGGCAAACACTGAGCGTCCTGCTCTGCGCCCCCCGTACGTAACTGAAACTCACCGGCGTGGCCGGTGCCGATAATCCGCCCAGGTTGTTGAAATCGATACTGGTCACATCTGAGGTTAGCGTCAGAGTCACGCCGCTGCCCATCGCTGGAACAACCCGCAATACATTGGCCGGATTGCCGGTGCTGTCATACACGGTCAACTCACCACTCCAGGCTCCACCCTGCGTCGTGGGACGAATTCGCGTGGTAATGCCACGATTGATCGCTTCCATTCGCGCGAAGTTCAAGGCACGGCGCAAGTCGCCGATCTCGGTATCGGCCTTGCTGCTTTGCAGCGACCCGGTGAACGACGGCACCGCCATGGTGATCAGGATCAACAGCACACCGAGGGCCACCAGCAGCTCGATCAGCGTGAAACCTTTTGTACGAAGATCCATCGATGCCCTCCGTTGCCGTCGGCTATACCTGCTTCTACAACGCTAGAACAAACCACCGCTTGTGGCGAGGGAGCTTGCGCCCTCGCCACAACATGCTTCCTGCCAATCGCGCCGCTTCATACTCTCCAGGGAGGAGACGTCATGTACCAACAAGGCTTCAGCCTGCTCGAACTGCTCATGGGACTGACAATTGCCGCGATTGTTCTGCCATGGGCCGGCACAAGCTGCAAAGAGCTGATCGAATCCATGCAGCGCGAGGATACGGCGCAGTTGCTGCTCAGCGGGTTGCGCAGCGCCCGCAGCGAAGCCATCACGCGCAACCGCCGGGTGCTGATACAAGGAATAGACAACGATTGGGGTAAAGGCTGGCGGATCACGCTGGACAACAAGGAGAAAACCTTGCTGATGGAGCGCAGCGCACACGCTCGGGTGATCGGCAACTCGACGGTCAAACGCAGGGTGAGATTCGGCAGCCAGGGGGAAGCGCTGCACCTCAATGGCTCTTTCCAGGCCGGCACGCTGCATGTCTGCGCCAAGCGCGAACCGGTCAGCCATCACCAGGTGATATTGGCGCCCTCCGGCCGCGTCCGTCTGGAAAGTATCGAAGCCGAACAGGCCCTGTGCGCAAAAGGACTTAAAGCAGGGAGCGGACGCGCAGTTCCTTCGGCATCGAAAACGTAATGTTTTCCTCGCGACCGGCCAGCTCGTCAGCCCCGGTGGCGCCCCAGGCCTGCAACTGCTCGATTACGCCACGTACCAGGACTTCCGGCGCGGAAGCACCGGCGGTGATGCCGATCCGCTCGACGCCGTCGAACCAGCTGCGCTGCATGTCTTCGGCACCATCGATCAGGTAGGCCGGGGTGGACATGCGCTCGGCCAGTTCGCGCAAGCGATTGGAGTTGGAGCTGTTCGGGCTGCCCACCACCAGGACCACATCGCATTCGTTGGCCAGTTGCTTGACCGCGTCCTGACGGTTTTGGGTCGCGTAGCAGATGTCATCCTTGCGCGGTCCGCCGATAGCCGGAAAGCGCGAACGCAAGGCATCGATCACCCGACTGGTGTCGTCCATGGACAGAGTGGTCTGGGTGACGAAAGCGAGCTTTTCAGGATTGCGCACCTGCAACGCCGCCACGTCTTCCTCGTCCTCGACCAGATAGATGGCGCCGCCGTTGCTGGCGTCATACTGGCCCATGGTGCCTTCAACTTCCGGATGGCCCTCGTGCCCGATCAGGATGCATTCGCGACCGTCACGACTGTAGCGCGCCACCTCGATGTGAACCTTGGTGACCAATGGGCATGTGGCGTCGAACACCTTCAGGCCGCGACCGGCGGCTTCGGTACGCACCGCCTGGGAAACGCCGTGGGCACTGAAGATCACGATGACGTCGTCCGGCACCTGGTCCAGTTCCTCGACGAAAATGGCCCCGCGACTGCGCAGGTCCTCGACGACGAACTTGTTGTGCACCACTTCATGGCGCACGTAGATCGGAGGCCCGAAGACTTCCAGGGCGCGGTTGACGATTTCGATCGCCCGGTCCACGCCAGCGCAGAAGCCACGGGGGTTGGCGAGTTTGATTTGCATGCTGTGCCTCGTGTCTGTGGGAGCGAGCCTGCTCGCGATACGGTGGACCAGTCAACTCGATGGCGACTGTGACTCAGCTTTCGCGAGCAGGCTCGCTCCCACAGGTATTGTGGGGGCGATAATTGCCGTTAAACCTTAAACCGCCTTGACCTCAAGAATTTCCACTTCGAAACTCAAGGTCTTGCCCGCCAATGGATGGTTGAAGTCCACCGTCACCTGGGCATCGTCGAAAGCCTTCACCACACCCGGCAGCTCGGCGTTGGCCGCATCGTTGAAAATCACCAGCAAGCCCTCGGACAGTTCCATGTCCTGGAATTGCGAGCGTGGCATGGTCTGCACGTTTTGCGGGTTGGGCTGACCAAAGGCATTTTCCGGTGGAACGACCACGGTGCGCTTGTCGCCGGCCTTAAAACCGAAGAGCGCCGCCTCGAAGCCCGGCAGCAGGTTGCCGTCGCCGACCTTGAACACCGCCGGCGCCTTGTCGAAAGTGCTGTCGACCGTGTCGCCGTTTTCCAGGTGCAGGGCGAAGTGAAGCTTCACTTCGGTGTTTTGAGCGATACGCTGCTCAGTCATGGACGGCTTCTCCGGTTTTCTTGCTCTTGAACATATCCAGCGCGAGCATCACGGCGCCCACGCTGATGGCGCTGTCGGCAAAGTTGAACGCGGGGAAGTACCAGCGATTCTGCCAATGCACCAGGATGAAATCGACGACGTGGCCCAAGGCAATCCGATCGTAGAGATTGCCCAGCGCCCCACCCAGGACCAAGGCCAGCGCCACCGCCAGCCAGGTTTCGTCACGCCCCAGGCGCTTGAGCCAGACCACCAGCACGGCGCTGACCACCACGGCGATCAGCGCGAACAGCCAGCGCTGCCAGCCCGAGCTGTCGGCCAGGAAGCTGAACGCTGCACCGGTGTTGTAGGCCAGTGTCCAGCTGAAGTAGTCAGGAATGACCACGATTTGCTGGTACAGGGTCAACGAACCCTCGAAGTAGTACTTGCTGGCCTGATCGATCACCAGCACCAGCACGCTCAACCAGAGCCAGCCCAGCCGCCCGAAACGGCCCGCCACATTAGGCATAGTGGCGAACCTCGCCTGTGCCGCTGATGTTGTCGACGCAACGACCGCAGATTTCCGGATGCTCCGGGTTCACGCCGACGTCTTCACGGCAGTGCCAGCAACGGGCGCATTTGACGAAGCTCGACTTGACCACCTTGAGCTTCAGGCCACTCACTTCGGTGACCACAGCATCAGCCGGCGCCTGCGCCAACGGCGCGACACTGGCGGTGGAGGTGATCAGCACGAAGCGCAGCTCGTTGCCCAGTTTCGCCAGGTCGGCGCCCAGGGCGTCTTCGGTGTAGAGCGTCACTTCGGCCTGCAGGTTGCCGCCGACGGCCTTGGCCGCCCGCTGAATTTCCATTTCCTTGTTGACCGCTGCCTTGACCGCCATCACTCGATCCCAGTACGCACGGTCCAGCTCGAAGCCTTGCGGCAGTTCGGTCAGGCCTTCGTACCAGGTGTTGAGCATCACCGATTCATTGCGCTCGCCCGGCAGGTATTCCCACAGCTCATCGGCGGTGAACGCCAGGATCGGCGCGATCCAGCGCACCAGCGCTTCGCTGATGTGGAACAGCGCGGTCTGGCAGGAACGGCGCGCCTTGCTGTTGGCGCCGGTGGTGTACTGGCGATCCTTGATGATGTCGAGGTAGAAACCACCGAGCTCCTGCACGCAGAAGTTGTGGATCTTGGAGTAGACGTTCCAGAAACGGTATTCGCCGTAGTGTTCCTGCAATTCACGTTGCAGCAGCAAAGTACGGTCCACGGCCCAGCGATCCAGGGCGAGCATGTCTTCGGCCGGTAACAGGTCGGTGGCCGGGTTGAAGCCGGTCAGGTTCGAGAGCAGGAAACGCGCGGTGTTACGGATTCGCCGGTAGGCGTCGGCGCTGCGTTGCAGGATCTGCTCGGAAACCGCCATCTCGCCGGAGTAATCGGTGGATGCAACCCACAAGCGCATGATGTCAGCGCCGAGGGTGTCGTTGACTTTCTGCGGCGCGATCACGTTGCCCAGGGACTTGGACATCTTGCGGCCGGACTCGTCGACGGTGAAGCCGTGGGTCAGCAGCTCGCGGTACGGCGCGTGGTTGTCGATGGCGCAACCGGTCAGCAAGGACGAGTGGAACCAGCCGCGATGCTGGTCCGAACCTTCCAGGTACAGGTCGGCGCGCGGGCCGGTCTCGTGGCCCATCGGGTGTGAACCGCGCAGCACGTGCCAGTGGGTGGTGCCGGAGTCGAACCAGACGTCCAGGGTGTCGCTGATCTTGTCGTACAGTGGCGCTTCGTCGCCCAGCAGCTCGGCGGCGTCCAGCTTGAACCAGGCTTCGATGCCTTCGGCTTCGACGCGCTGGGCAACTTGTTCCATCAGCTCGACAGTACGCGGGTGCAGCTCGCCGCTTTCCTTGTTCAGGAAGAACGGAATCGGCACGCCCCAGTTGCGCTGGCGAGAGATGCACCAGTCCGGACGGTTGGCGATCATCGAGTGCAGGCGCGCCTGGCCCCAGGCCGGCACGAACTGGGTCTCTTCGATAGCCTTGAGCGAACGCTGGCGCAGGGTGTCGCCGCTGGTGGGCTGCTTGTCCATGCCGATGAACCACTGCGCCGTGGCACGGTAGATCAGCGGGGTCTTGTGGCGCCAGCAGTGCATGTAGCTGTGTTCGATGACGGTGGTGTGCAGCAGCGCGCCGACTTCGGTCAGCTTGTCGACGATGGCCGGGTTCGCTTTCCAGATGAACTGGCCGCCGAAGAATTCCAGCGACGGCACGTACACGCCATTGCTCTGCACCGGGTTGAGGATGTCATCGTTGACCATGCCGTATTTCTTGCAGGTCACGAAGTCGTCAACGCCATAGGCCGGCGCGGAGTGAACCACGCCGGTGCCCGCGCCCAGTTCCACGTAGTCGGCCAGGTACACCGGCGACAGACGGTCGTAGAACGGATGGCGGAAATTGATCAGTTCCAACGCCGAACCTGGCGCGGTGGCAACCACCGAACCTTCGAGGCCGTAACGGGCCAGGCAGGATTCGACCAGCTCTTCGGCCAACACCAGCAGCTTGTCACCGACATCGACCAGGGCGTAGTTGAATTCCGGGTGGACGTTCAGCGCCTGGTTGGCCGGGATGGTCCACGGGGTGGTGGTCCAGATCACGATAGCCGCCGGCTTGGCCAGCTTGCCCAGGCCGAACGCGGCGGCGAGCTTGTCTTCATCGGCGATCGGGAATGCGACGTCGATGGTCGAGGACTTCTTGTTTTCGTACTCGACTTCCGCCTCGGCCAGGGCCGAACCGCAATCGAAGCACCAGTTCACGGGCTTGAGGCCCTTGAACACGAAGCCACCCTCGACGATTTTCGCCAAGGCACGGATTTCGCCGGCTTCGTTCGCAAAGCTCATGGTCTTGTACGGGTTGGCGAAGTCGCCCAACACGCCGAGGCGGATGAATTCGGATTTCTGCCCTTCGATCTGCTCGGTGGCATAGGCACGGCACAGCTCGCGGGTCTTGTCCGCGCCCAGGTTCTTGCCGTGGGTCACCTCGACCTTGTGCTCGATCGGCAGGCCGTGGCAGTCCCAGCCCGGGACATACGGCGCGTCAAAACCCGACAGGGTCTTGGAGCGGATGATCATGTCCTTGAGAATCTTGTTCAGCGCGTGACCGATGTGGATGGTGCCGTTGGCGTACGGAGGGCCGTCGTGCAGGACGAACTTCGGACGATCCTTGCCAATTTCGCGCAACTTTCCGTACAGGCCAATGCTGTCCCAACGCTGCAGAATCTGTGGTTCGCGCTGAGGCAGGCCGGCCTTCATTGGGAAGGCGGTGTCCGGAAGGTTTAGCGTGGCTTTATAGTCGGTCATTTAAGGCTCTTCATTAGCGATTGGCGCTGGTTGCGACAAGGGCACGGGCGGCGGCGATATCTGCATGGATCGCCGTCTTGAGCGCCTCCAGAGAGGCAAAACGCTGCTCTTCACGCAGCTTCTGGTGGAAAACCACCGTCAAACGCCGGTCATACAGATCGCCGGCAAAATCCAGAATGTGTACTTCGAGATGGGCCTTGCCATCTCCCTGGACCGTCGGCCGTACGCCGATATTGGCGACGCCGGGCCAGGTCTTGCCATCGATGTCGACACTCACCAGGAACACCCCGGTGAGCGGCACACGACGGCGCTTGAGCTGCACGTTGGCCGTTGGCGTGCCTAATTGACGCGCCAGTTTTTGCCCATGCAGGATCCGCCCGGCAATCCGGTACGGCCGGCCGAGCAAGCGCTCGGCCAATTCGAAGTCGGCGGCCGCCAAGGCGTTGCGGACCTGGGTGCTGCTGACGCGCAAACCGTCCATCTCGACGGTCTGCGCCGCTTCAACCGTGAAGCCCTGGGCGATACCTGCCTGTTGCAGGTAATCAAAATCTCCGGACCGATCACAGCCAAAACGGAAGTCATCGCCGACTTCCAAGTGTTTCACATCGAGACCATCCACCAGGATGGTATCGACGAATTCGGCGGCACTGAGTTTGCTCAGGCGCTGGTTGAAGGCCAGGCACAGGACCCGGTCGACGCCTTCGGCGGCCAGCAGCTGCAGCTTGTCCCGCAGCCGCGCCAAGCGGGCCGGAGCGGTGTCCGGGGCGAAAAACTCCCGGGGCTGCGGCTCGAAGATCACCACGCAGCTGGGCAGGCCCAATTCCAGCGCACGCTCGCGCAGCCGCGCCAGGATAGCCTGGTGACCACGGTGGACACCGTCGAAGTTGCCAATGGTGGCGACACAGCCCCGATGGCGGGGACGCAGGTTGTGAAGGCCTCGAACCAGCTGCATAACGCGCTTCTTGCTCATAAAGTGGCCGATTATAACCACACCCGGCGGTCGGTGACAGGCAACACCGTAACCCAAAGTGATCGAACCGACAAAACCGCCGTCGGGCCCGTGATCATACAGAGCAGGTGCTCAGTTCAAGGCTTTGCGATTGAAGTCGCGCAAACGGAACCCCATCAGCAGCAACATGCCGAAATACGCCACCACGCCCGCCACGACCAACACGCCCAGGCGCAGGAAACGCTCGAGCATCTGCCCTTCGCCCCAAGCCGGCATGAAGTGCATCCCGGCCAACAATACCGCCGACATCACCGCCACGGCGACCAGCAGCTTGAGGCCGAACTTGCCCCAGCCCGGCAGCGGTTGATACATCTTCTGCTTGCGCAGTTGATAGAACAGCAGCCCAGCGTTGAGGCAGGCCCCTGCACTGATTGCCAAGGCCAGGCCGGCATGGGCCAGGGGACCGATGAGCAACAGGTTGAACAGTTGGGTCATCACCAGCGTGAAGACCGCGATCTTCACCGGCGTGCGGATGTTCTGCTGGGCATAGAAACCTGGCGCAAGGACCTTGATCACGATGATCCCGAGCAGCCCCACCGAATAGGCAATCAGTGCCCGCTGCGTCATCAGGGCATCAAATGCATTGAATTGACCGTACTGGAACAAGGAAACGGTCAGCGGCTCGGCGAGGATCCCCAACGCCAACGCGCAAGGCAGGACCAGCACGAAGCACAGGCGCAGGCCCCAATCGAGGATCCGCGAGTACTCATGGCGATCCTGGCTGGCGTAGGTCTTGGCCAGGGTCGGCAGCAGAATCGTGCCCAGCGCCACGCCCAGCACGCCGGACGGCAACTCCATCAAGCGGTCGGCGTAGTACATCCACGACACCGAGCCAGCCACCAGAAACGAGGCAAAAATAGTGTTGATGATCAGCGAGATCTGACTCACCGAGACACCGAGAATCGCCGGCAGCATCTGCTTCATGACGCGCCACACGCCGCTGTCGCGCAGGTTCAGCCGCGGCAGCACCAGCATGCCGATCCTCTTCAGGTGCGGCAGTTGATAGAGCAACTGCGCCAGGCCACCCACCAATACCGCCCATCCCAGAGCCATTACCGGTGGATCGAAATACGGCGTCAGGAACAACGCAAACACGATCATGCTGACATTGAGCAGCGTCGGCACGAAGGCCGGCACCGAAAAGCGGTTCCAGGTATTGAGGATCGCCCCGGCCAGCGACGACAGGGAAATCAGCAATATATAAGGAAAGGTCACCCGCAACAGATCCGAGGTGAGCTGGAACTTTTCCGGCGTGTCGGTGAACCCTGGCGCGGTGGCCCAGATCACCCAAGGCGCGGCGAGCATGCCGGCGGCCGTGACAAGTGCCAACACCAGCGTCAGCAACCCCGTTACATAGGCGATGAAGGTGCGGGTCGCCTCGTCGCCCTTCTGGCTTTTATATTCCGCCAGGATCGGCACGAAGGCCTGGGAAAAAGCCCCTTCGGCAAAGATTCGCCGCAGCAGGTTGGGCAATTTGAACGCAATGAAGAAGGCGTCGGTGGCCATTCCGGCACCGAATATCCGGGCGATCAGCGTATCGCGAACGAACCCCAGGACACGGGAAAGCATCGTGATAGAGCTGACGGCAGCCAACGATTTAAGCAGATTCATGAAAAGAGTTTTTGCCTGTCGATAAACAGCAGGCGAACAATGCGCCCACTTGTGCGATACTCCGCGCCGCTAAACAGCACAGCGCCAAAGCCCGCGAGTTTACAGGTCGCACGCCGGAAAGAAATCATTCGGTGCGCCGCACCTGCCATTCAGCGGAACGTGTCACCCGCCCTTGACAAGACCTCAACTCATCGGCATGATTCGCGGCCTATTTTGTTTGCTATTTCCTAAAAAGTCTTTCGAGGAGCTCGACGGTGGCCAACTCACCTTCCGCCAAAAAACGTGCAAAACAGGCTGAGAAGCGTCGCAGCCACAACGCCAGCCTGCGTTCCATGGTCCGTACCTACATCAAGAATGTAGTCAAGGCCATCGACGCAAAAGACGCTGAAAAAGCACAAGCTGCTTACGTTCTGGCTGTGCCAGTTATCGACCGCATGGCCGATAAAGGCATCATCCACAAGAACAAGGCTGCTCGCCATAAGAGCCGCCTGAATGGCCACGTAAAGGCCTTGAACGTTGCCGCTGCTGCCTAAGCGACGCGCTCGTTAAAAAACCGACCTCAGGGTCGGTTTTTTATTGCCTGCGATTTATCAACCACACAGCAAAAAAACTGTGGGAGCGAGCTTGCTCGCGAATGCTGTCTGCCAGCAGCATTGATGCCACCTGACACACCGTATCGCGAGCGGGCTCGCTCCCACACAGGGGCATTGAGCGTAGGTTATTGAGCCCGAGCCCACGGCAGGATCGGAATCGCCGTCACCGCATTTTGCGGGCTGCCCTCGATCACGCGATCGCTATAGACCAGATACACCAGCGTATTGCGCTTCTTGTCGAGGAACCGCACCACCTGCATGGTCTTGAACACCAACGAAGTGCGCTCGCGGAACACCTCTTCGCCGTCCTTGAGGTCGCCCTTGAAGCTGATGGGCCCGACCTGCCGACAGGCGATGGACGCCTCGGCGCGATCTTCGGCCAGGCCCAGACCGCCTTTTACACCACCGGTCTTGGCCCGCGACAGGTAACAGGTCACGCCGTCCACCTTGGGATCGTCAAACGCCTCGACCACGATCCGATCGTTCGGCCCGACAAACTTGAACACCGTCGAGACCTGGCCGATTTCCTCGGCCGAAGCCAGCAGCGGCAGTGCCAGCAGCAAACCGATCAATCCTTTTGCCATACCCATGTTTTTTCCTTAGACGAGGATCAGGTTGTCACGGTGGACCAATTCGGGCTCCGCCATGTAACCCAACAAGCCGACGATCGCATCAGACGACTGGCCGATGATTTTCTGCGCTTCCAACGCGCTGTAGTTGGCCAGGCCGCGGGCGATTTCGCGACCGTCCGGCGCGACGCATACCACCATCTCGCCGCGACGAAAACTGCCCTGGACCAGCTTCACGCCCACTGGCAGCAAACTCTTGTTGCCCTGGGACAAGGCCGACACCGCCCCCGCATCCAGCACCAAGGTGCCACGGGTTTGCAGATGCCCGGCCAACCATTGCTTGCGTGCCGCCAGCATGCCGCGCTCGGGCGACAACAATGTTCCGATACGCTCGCCAGCCTTCAGGCGATCCAATACACGTTCCAGCCGACCACCCACGATAATCGTATGCGCCCCGGAGCGGGCCGCCAGGCGCGCCGCGCGCAGCTTGGTCTGCATGCCGCCACGCCCCAAAGCCCCGCCGGTGCCACCCGCCACGGCATCCAGCGCCGGATCATCGGCGCGGGCCTCGTAGATCAGCTTGGCGTCGGGATTGTTGCGTGGATCGGCATCGAACATGCCGTCGCGATCCGTGAGGATCACCAGCAGATCCGCCTCCACCAGGTTCGCCACCAGCGCGGCCAGGGTGTCGTTGTCGCCAAAACGGATTTCGTCGGTGACCACCGTGTCGTTCTCGTTGATCACCGGGATAACCTTCAGCTCGACCAACGCCCGCAACGTACTGCGGGCATTGAGGTAGCGCTTGCGGTCGGACAGGTCGTCATGGGTCAGCAGGATCTGCGCCGTGTGGCGACCATGCTCGGCGAAGCTCGACTCCCAAGCCTGGACCAGGCCCATCTGGCCGATGGCGGCGGCAGCTTGCAGCTCATGCATCGCGCTGGGTCGCGACGTCCAGCCCAGGCGACTCATGCCGGCAGCCACGGCCCCGGAAGAGACCAACACCAACTCGACACCCGCCTCATGCAAGGCCACCATCTGTTCGACCCACACCGCCATAGCCGTGCGATCCAGGCCCTTGCCATCCGCCGTCAGCAGTGCGCTGCCGATCTTGACGACCCAGCGCTGCGCACCCGTCACCTTGCTCCGCATTTTCTTCAACCTTTGCCAGCGAACGGCGCGACCCAGCGCCGCCCATGGGATTATTCGTATTTGCGTTTTACAGATACCAAAACGCCGCTCGATTGAGCGGCGCCTTGGAAACCGGCTGGCTGCGATGATAACACCGCCCTGGACCAGTTAATGCCAGCCACACGAGAATCCTTGTGGGAGCGAGCCTGCTCGCTCCCACAGGTTTTGCCTTCAAGCGGCCGGCATCAGCACAAGATCAGTCGCGGACGTAGATGATCTCCGGACCGTCCTCGTCATCCACATCTTCTTCGTCCCAATCGTCGTCACCGATGTCATGGACCGACTTGACGCCACTGCGGCGCAAGGCACGCTGGTCGTCCAGCGCCTGCAACTGGGCGCGCGCCTCGTCTTCGATGCGCTGGTCGAGCTCGGCCAGCTCTTCCTTGTAGGCCGGGTCGTTGGCCAGGCGATCGGCGCGATCTTCCAGGTAACGCATGATGTCGTGGCACAGACGCTCGGTGTTTTCCTTGGCGATGGCCGAGATCACGTAGACCGGACCTTCCCACTCCAGGCGATCGACGATCTCCTTGACCCGCTCCTCGTGCTCTTCCTCGAGGATCTGGTCGCACTTGTTCAGCACCAGCCAACGGTCGCGCTCGGCCAGGGCCGGGCTGAACTTGGTCAGCTCGTTGACGATGACCTCGGCAGCATCGGCAGCACTGGTTTCATCCAGAGGCGCCATGTCGACGAGGTGCAGCAACAGGCGGGTACGGGACAAGTGCTTGAGGAAGCGAATGCCCAGGCCGGCACCCTCGGAAGCGCCTTCGATCAGCCCCGGAATGTCGGCGATCACGAAGCTTTTCCAACGGTCGACACTGACCACGCCCAGGTTTGGCACCAGGGTGGTGAACGGGTAGTCGGCCACTTTAGGCTTGGCCGCCGACACCGAGCGAATGAAGGTACTTTTACCGGCATTCGGCAGACCTAACAGACCCACATCGGCCAACACTTTCATTTCCAGCTTCAGGTCACGCTGTTCGCCGGGCTTGCCTGGCGTGGTCTGGCGCGGCGCGCGGTTGGTACTGGATTTGAAACGGGTGTTGCCCAGACCGTGCCAGCCACCATGGGCCACCAGCAAACGCTGGCCGGCCTTGGTCAGGTCGCCGATGACTTCCTGGGTGGCGGAATCGATCACCGTGGTACCGACCGGCACGCGCAGGATCAGGTCTTCGCCCTTCTTGCCGGTGCAGTCGGTGCTGCCACCGTTGGAGCCACGCTCGGCATCGAAGTGCCGGGTGTAACGGTAGTCCACCAGGGTATTGAGGTTTTCATCGGCGAGCATGTAGATCGAGCCGCCGTCGCCCCCGTCACCACCGTTCGGGCCACCGTTTTCAATGAATTTTTCCCGACGGAAACTCATGCAGCCATTGCCGCCGTCGCCAGCCTTTACTCGAATCGATACTTCATCAACAAACTTCATGACACACGCCTCTCGCCGTACGGACGAGCCGAAAAAAACAAGACATAAGACTCTTGCAAAAATGAGCGCAGCGACCTCAAAACACGCCCCAACCGCAGCGCCGACAGCCCATACAAACAGTTTTGCAAGAGACTCACCCCACAAACGAAAAAGCCCCGTCGCAAGACAGGGCTTTTCCAGCGGTCTCGCAATTAAGCTGCGATAACGCTTACGTAACGACGACCGAAGGCGCCTTTTACTTCGAACTTGATCACGCCTTCGATTTTAGCGAAGAGGGTGTGATCCTTACCCATGCCAACGCCGTAGCCAGCGTGGAATTGGGTGCCGCGCTGACGCACGATGATGTTGCCCGCTTTGATAGCCTGGCCGCCATACATCTTCACGCCAAGGCGTTTGGCTTCTGAGTCGCGACCGTTACGGGTACTACCACCAGCTTTTTTGTGTGCCATGAGTTCAATTCTCCTAGTGAGGAATTAGGCTGAAATTAAGCCTGAATACCGGTGATTTTGATCTCGGTGTACCACTGGCGGTGGCCCATACGCTTCATGTGGTGCTTACGACGACGGAACTTGATGATGCGGACTTTATCGTGACGACCTTGGGAGATCACTTCAGCCACTACGGTAGCGCCAGCAACGACTGGAGCGCCGATATTCACGTCATCGCCATTGGCGACCAACAGAACGCGATCAAAAGTCACGGATTCGCCGGTAGCGATTTCCAGTTTTTCGATCTTCAGGTATTCACCTGGGGCGACCTTGTATTGCTTGCCACCAGTAACGATTACTGCATACGACATGGTATTTCTCCGATAATCCTGCTCACCCAGCGCTTTATAAGAAGAGGTATTGGCTGGCATGGCTGCATGGGCTGGAAGGCCCGGATGCAATTGCGTAAGGCAGGTGCTGCCCAGGAAGTTCAGGGTGCGCGATTGTACGCAAGCTGACCGAGCCTTGCAAGTGGCCGCCCCGCACTGTAGAAGCATGCGCCTTGACACCTGCGGACGTGGGTCCTAGCATGCCGCGCAACCCTTCTGGAGCGCCTGTCGCTGATGCAACCCCAAGCTTTCTACCGCGCAGTGGCGGACGATTTTAGTGCCGTCGACGGTATCATCAAGAAGCAGCTGACGTCCCGCGTGCCGCTGGTATCGAAAATCGGCGACTACATCACGTCGGCCGGCGGCAAGCGCCTGCGTCCTTTATTGGTGCTACTGTGCGGCAAGGCACTGGGTCGCGAAGGCGACGACATGCGCCTGCTCGCCGCCACCATCGAATTCCTGCACACCGCGACCCTGCTGCATGACGACGTCGTCGACATGTCCGGCATGCGCCGTGGCCGTTCGACCGCCAACGCCATGTGGGGCAACGCCCCGAGCGTGCTGGTAGGTGACTTCCTGTACTCGCGCTCGTTCGAAATGATGGTCGAGCTGGGCTCGATGCCGGTAATGAAGATCCTGTCCCAGGCCACGCGCATCATCGCCGAAGGCGAAGTGCTGCAGTTGTCCAAGGTGCGCGATGCCAGCACCACCGAAGAAACCTACATGGAGGTCATTCGCGGCAAGACCGCGATGCTCTTCGAAGCCTCGACCCACAGCGCCGCCGCCCTGGCCGGTGCCACCGCCGAGCAGAGCGAAGCCCTGCGCACCTTTGGCGACCACCTGGGCGTGGCCTTCCAGCTGGTGGACGACCTGCTGGACTACAAGGGCGACGCCGAGACCCTGGGCAAGAACGTCGGTGACGACCTGGCCGAAGGCAAGCCGACCCTGCCGCTGATCTACACCATGCGTGAAGGCACGCCTGAACAGGCAGCTTTGGTACGCCAGGCGATCCAGAAAGGCGGGATCGAGGACCTGGAGAGCATCCGGATCGCGGTCGAAGCTTCCGGATCGCTGGAATACACCGCGAAATTGGCCCAGGACTACGTCGCCCGCGCAATCAAGTGCCTCGACGCCCTACCGGCCAGCGAGTACCGCGATGCGCTGGTGGAACTGAGCGAGTTTGCGGTCGCCCGCACCCATTGATTGCATGAAAACGGCGAGCTTTTGTGGCGAGGGAGCTTGCTCCCGCTCGGTTGCGCAGCGACCGCAAGTGCCATAAGGGGGCGGCTGCGCAGCCCACCGGGAGCAAGCTCCCTCGCCACAAAAGCCCCGTATCACCCTCCTGGCAACAAAACCCTATACAATGTGCGCCCTTTTGCCCTCCTGATACCAAGGAACCTTAGTGAGCACGTTGCCTCCCTGCCCGAAATGCAATTCCGAATACACCTACGAAGACGGTACCCAGCTGGTCTGCCCGGAGTGCGCCCATGAATGGTCCGCCGGCGGCGAAGCGCAAGCGCCATCCGACGACATCGTGAAGAAGGATTCGGTCGGCAACGTCCTGCAGGACGGCGATACCATTACCGTGATCAAGGACCTCAAGGTCAAGGGCACTTCCCTGGTGGTCAAGGTTGGCACCAAGGTCAAGAACATCCGCCTATGCGATGGCGATCACGATATCGACTGCAAGATCGACGGCATCGGCCCGATGAAGCTTAAATCCGAGTTCGTCAGAAAAGTCTGAATCTGTTGTATTTCCCATCCCATGCCCCGCGTGGGATGGTGCTTGCCTTCCCCCTCCCCAACCCTATTTTGTGCGGCCCCACGGGATTCCACCCGCTTGGGCTTTCACAACCCATCGTCAGAAAAAAACCGTTGCGCCAATAGAGACTTGCTATTTAGCGAATAAGAATTATTCTCATCGAACCCATCAAGGAGATGAGAACCATGACTTATTTGATCGATGCCTGGCTGGACCGTCCACATCCCTACCTGAGGATCCTGCACCGGGAAACCGGGGAAGTCTGTGCGGTGCTTGAAGAAGAAGCCTTGAATGAGCTGCAGGACCAGGGGGATCTGGACCTCAACAGCCTCAACTCCAGCGAACCGCTGGTGCTAAAGGAGTTGGTGCGAAACCTGTTCCTGTTCTGCTACGCCCGGGCGTTGCGCCCAACGGGTGACTTCAGCGGCAGATTCCATGGATGAGCATAAATAACCTGTGGGAGAACCTGTGGGAGCGATGGTGCGGCTCGCTCCCACAGTTTTTTGTCCGGCTGTAAAAACCGGACAGGGTCTTACAATACGTCCAACAGCTCGACGTCGAACACCAGCACGCTGTGCGGCGGGATGCTGCCAACGCCCTGGGCGCCGTAGGCCAGCTCGCTAGGCACGTACAAACGCCATTTACTGCCGGCGTTCATCAGTTGCAGCGCCTCGGTCCAGCCAGGAATCACGCCGCCTACCGGGAATTCGGCTGGCTGGCCACGATCGTAGGAACTGTCGAACACAGTGCCGTCGATCAGGGTGCCGTGGTAATGGGTTCGCACTTGGTCTTCACGGGTCGGCTTGGCGCCTTCACCCTGGGTCAGCACTTCGAATTGCAGGCCGGAGGCCAGGGTGGTGATGCCTTCGCGCTTGGCATTTTCAGCCAGGAACGCACGACCTTCGCCCGCAGCGGCCTCAGCCTTGGCGGCGGCTTCCGCTTGCATGATTTCACGGATGACCTTGAAGCTGGCGGACATCTCGTCCTGGCCCACGCGGCTTGGCTTGCCGGCGAACGCGTCGGTCAGGCCGGCCAGGATCGCGTCCAGGCTCACGCCCGGTGGCGGATTGTCGCGCAGTTGGTCGCCCAACTGACGGCCAATGCCGTAGCTGACGCGTGTTTCGTCGGTGGACAGGTTAACTTCGGACATGATGCTGCTCCGCTGTGCGGACGGCCCGGGAAGTTGCCGTGCGTACACAGCGCCTCCCGGAGCGCCCGGAACCAAAAGGGCGAGCAGACTAGCACAGATGCCGCAGCGCGTGACGAACCTCAGTGCTTGGTCAGCTTGTCCAGATACCCCATGGCGAAGGCCGACACCACGAACGTCATGTGGATGATCACGTACCACATCAGGTGGTCGGGATCGACATTCTTGGCATCCATGAAGATACGCAACAAATGGATGGAAGAGATGGCTACGATCGACGCGGCCACCTTCATCTTCAGGGATGAAGAGTCCATGGTGCCCAGCCAGTTGAGCTTTTCCTTGTCGGAATCGATGTCCAGTTGCGAGACGAAATTCTCATAGCCGGAGATCATCACCATGACCAGCAAACCGCCCACCAGCGCCATGTCGATCAGCGACAGCAGTACCAGGATCAGCTCGGACTCGGCCATGGAAAACACGTTGGGGATGACGTGAAAGACTTCCTGGAAGAATTTCAGCGCCAGGGCCAGCAAGCCCAGAGACAGCCCGAAGTAGATCGGCGCCAGCAGCCAACGGGAGGCGTACATTGCATTTTCGATAAAGCGTTCCATTGAGTCTCACACCAGGGCTGAAAAAACGCGGCGAGTATACCAGCCACGCCCCTACCGACAAACGCCGGTCCGGCCTGCGGATCTACTGGCGGAGCATGCCCCTGGACGACTCACTGAAGCGGACGAAACTCAAAACCGCCAACGTTGCGACAACGCCCTCCGTTGATCTCCCGCAGTTGCGCCTGCATGTGCAGGGACCAGATCTGCGGATCGTCGGCCAGTTCATAACCGTGGGTTGTCAGGCTCTGGACGATGGTGTCGAGTATGGTTTCTGCGGCGGTCGGCCCGGGAAACGGCCCCTGGGCCTTGATGGCGGAAGGTTGCTCGCCGGCCATTCCGGCGGCGAAGAGCACGGTCCACATGCCCGTGTCTCCAGCGAGCGGACGGACAGCACATTCAATGCGGGTCACCAGGCCCAGGCACTGGCGGGTAAGGCAAAGGTTGCGCGACATGGCGGCGCCCCTCGGTAGATCCGGTATTCAGCCCAGGCGGGGCTGTTTCGATCCAATGATGGCTCTCGTTATCCTTGAACTGAGGATAGGAGAAAAGTTCCGGCGGCGAAGGATTTCGAAACCAGAATGCGCCGAGCGGTCACAGTGTGAATATTGACGCCAAACTGGTGGCGCATTAAGAAAAAATGATCCATAAAAAACAGTGTGGGAGCGAGCCTGCTCGCGAAGGCGGATGGACAGCAACAATGATGTCGACTGTCCATCCGCTATCGCGAGCAGGCTCGCTCCCACAATTAGATTTTCCGATATAGGGAAAATCCTCAAGCAGGCTTGGCCTCCGCCAGCGCCTGCTGCGCCAGTTCCTTTTCCGCCTCCTTGATATCGTCCTCGCTGATCATTTCCGCGATAACCCGCAGCCGCTCCACCACGCGCGCATTGACGCTGCCCTCCGGGAACTCGCCGTTCTCGTCCGGCTCGCCCGCGGGTTCGCCCACCAGCAGGCTCAGGGCTTCGTCGGCCTGGCGCACGGCGTAGACGTGGAATTGCCCGGCGCGCACGGCGGCCAGCACTTTTTCATCGAGCATCAGGGTCGCAACATTGGCCTGGGGAATGATCGCCCCCTGCTCGCCTGTCAGCCCGCGGGCTTCACAGAGGCGGAAGAAGCCTTCGATCTTCTCGTTGACCCCACCCACCGCCTGCACTTCACCAAATTGGTTGATCGAGCCGGTGATGGCGAAGCACTGCTTCAATGGCGTCTTCGACAAGGCCGAGATCAGCGTGCAAGCTTCGCCGAGGGATGCGCTGTCGCCGTCCACATAGCCGTAGGACTGCTCCAGGGCGATGCTGGCCGAGATCGCTAGCGGGAATTCCTGGGCATACCGGCTTCCCAGGTAGCCGGTAAGAATCATCACACCCTTGGAGTGGATTGGCTGGCCGAGGTTGACCTCTCGCTCGATGTCGACGATACCGCTGCCGCCGGGATATACCGTGGCCGAAATGCGCGCCGGGACACCGAACGCAGAGTCGCCCACCTCAAGTACCGTCAACCCGTTGCACTTGCCCACGGCCGCGCCGTCGGTGTCGATGAGGATGATCCCCGCCAGCATGTCGTCGAGGATTCGCGCCGAGACACGCCCGGTGCGGGTTGCCTTGGCCTTCAAGGCGCGCTCGATGTGACCGGCATCGGTCATCTCGTCACCGGCCAGTTGGCGTATGAAATCCGCCTCGCTGACCAGTTGGAAAAGGTCACCGATACGCGCCGAAAGGCGTCCCTGGTGTTCGGCCAGACGCGCACTGTAAGTCGCCAGGCGCGCCACCGCATCGGCGGTCAGCGGCGCCATGCCCTCTTCCGAGGTGCGTGTCTTGAGCAACTGGGCAAACTGCTCCAGGCTCTCGTCGCCCATCGGGATGTCTTCATCGAAGTCCACCAGTACGCGAAACATTTCCTGGAAATCCGAATCCAGGTCCTGCAAGGCGTAATAGAGCTGGCGCGCGCCGATGATCACGACCTTGACCTGCAACGGGATGTGCTGCGGCGTCAGGGTGACCGTCGCCAGCCGCCCCAACTCGCCCAGTGGCGACTCCATTTTCAGCTTGCGCGACTGCAGGGCACGCTTGAGCGCATCCCACACGAACGGCTCGCCGAGCATCTTTTCCGCTTCCAGGATCAGAAAACCACCGTTGGCACGGTGCAAGGCGCCTGGGCGCAACTGCCGATACGTGGTGTAGAGCGCGCCCTGGTCGGTGCTGTACTCGATGCGCCCGAACAGGTTGTCGTAGGTCGGGTGCGGCTCGAACACCACCGGCGCGCCACCGCTCGCCGGATGGCCGACGACCAGGCTCGGCGCGTATTGCTCTTCCAGCAGCTTGCGGGCGACGGCGTCGGTCTTGCTGTCGTCCACCAGTTGTTCGACCACGGTCTTGAGCAGATAGACCTGCATGGCTTGCAGATATCCACAAACCGCGGCGTTCTCGGCGTACTTTTCCGACAACGGCGCCAGCAAAGGCTGTAAGGCCAGGGTGATGGTTTCTTCGTTGAGCTGACGCAACTGGTTGTTGGATTCGCGTTTCCACTGCGGGAGGCTGGCGAGCTCTTCGTTCAGGCGCTCCTCCAGGCCGGAAATATCTTCGTGGAACCGCTCGCGCTCGGCCTCCGGCAGTTGGGCGAACTCCGCCTCGTCCAGCGCCTTGCCCTCGCTCATCGGCGTGAACGCGATGTTGCTGCTGTCACGGTACAGCGCGACATCCTTTTCCAATGCCAGGCGCTCGATCACATCGAGAGCGCGGTCGTAGCGCTGGTTGAAGGCGCGGTCGATGGCGCTTTTTTTCTGCTGGTAGGACGGGTGCTCGAACACGGCCGGAAAAGTCGCCAGCAGATTGTCGATAAGGCCATTGATATCGCCAATGAACGTGCCCGCCGTACCCGAGGGCAGCTCCAGGGCGCGTGGCTCGCGAGGCTCATCGAAGTTATTGACATAGACCCAGTCCGACGGGGTCTGCATGCGCTTGCCTTCGGCCTTGAGGTAGCGCTTGACGAAAGAGAACCGGCCAGTACCGGGCTCACCCATGACGAATACGTTGTAACCGGGGCGTGGCATCGCCACACCGAACTGCAATGCTTCGACCGCACGCTCCTGGCCAAGCACACCGCGGAAGGGCTCCAGATCATTGGTGGTAGAGAAGCTGAACTGTTCAGCGGAAAACGGACGGGTCAGCGCTTCGGGCGCTAGACGCAAGCTGGCAGCAACAGGATCAGGCATCGGGCTTCCTTACATCAGGCGGGGCAGATAGCGGCATTCTGGCGCTGCCTATACCTGACTGGCAAGGAGCGTCTCAGGCCAAAGCATAGTCGAGGGAAAAACCCAGCGCAGAGCCCCGCAAGCAACGGGTTTGCAGTAATGTTTTTGCAAAATGTCACGGAACCCTCGGATCGTGCCTAAACTCCAAACTGCGCGGCTGGAACAATAACCGGCCCACTGGCTCCTGTAGGGGCCAGACCCTGTCCATTGGTATGCACATAAAGAGAACATAGCTATGAAACGGATTCTTCTCGGTACTCTCTTCACCGCTGTATCCATCAACGCCATGGCTCAGGCGCCGGGCGGCCCGGATTGCGGTTGGGGCAACATGCTGTTCGAAGGTCAGCGTGGCACCCCGGCCCACTTCCTCGCATCCACCACCAACGGCACCTCCGGCAACGCCACCTTCGGCATGACCTCCGGCACCAACGGCTGCTCGACCAACGCAGCACTGACCTACGGTGGTAAGTCCTGGCTGGCCATGAATGGCATGATGAACGAGCTGTCCGAAGACATGGCCAAGGGTCAGGGCGAAGCGCTGACCACCTACGCCGTGGTACTGGGTGTGGCGCCGGAAGATCGCGCTCACTTCTCCGCTGTGACCCACGAGCACTTCCAGCAGATCTTCAGCAAGGCTGACGTGACCGCAGAAGACGTGCATGCCAACACCCTGGCCATTCTGAAAAACGACCCTCGCCTGGCCAAGTACGCGACTCAAGCTTAAGCTCGACACCACTCGCTCCTTTCGGGGAGCGGGTTTTCTTTCTGGGGCCCTCTCGGTCTTTATTTTTCGATCTTCCAAGTAGCCGACTATGCTCAAACGCCTTGCCTGGCTGGCGCTCTGTGTGTGCGCCCCGCTATCCGCCGCGCCTCATGTCGACCCTCAACGTTTGCAGCAACTGGCCAATGACCGCTTCTGGATTTCCCTTGGCCACTACGAAACCGCCAAGCTCGGCGGCTGGCGCAGCTACATCAGCGACAAGAAATTCTTCCTCGCACCCGACGGCAACGAGCATCCCGACCGCGAACTGACCGCCACGCTGCAAGCCCTGTACGGCCCGGCCAGTGCCGGCCAGCAGCATGCCCAGTGCGTGTACGCGGCGCGTACCCGCTGGCTGAAGGCGCAGCTCGACCTGACGGACCTGCCCTCGGTCAATTGCAGCGATTACACCCAATGGTTCAAGGACGTTTCGCCCCACAGCGCGGTGATGATCTTCCCGGCCGCGTACCTGAACAGCCCGTCATCGATGTTCGGCCATACGTTGCTGCGCATCGACCAGGCCGATGTGCAAAGCGACAAGACCGCGCTGCTCAGCTACGCGATCAACTTCGGCGCCTACATTGAAGGTTCGGATAACAGCATCCTCTACGCCTGGAAGGGCCTGATGGGCGGCTACCCTGGCCTGTTCGCCCTGGTGCCGTACCAGGAAAAACTCTCCGAATACCGCAGCCTCGAGAATCGCGACCTATGGGAATACCGCCTGAACCTGAGCCAGGCGGAAACCGAACGGATGGTCGAGCATGTGTGGGAGCTCAAGCAGATCCAGTTCGACTATTTCTTCTTCGACGAAAACTGCTCCTATCGCCTGCTTGAATTGCTGCAAGTCGCCCGTCCCAGCCTGCGCCTGACCGAACAGTTCCCGCTCACGGCGATCCCCACCGACACCGTCAAGGCGGTGAAAGAAGCCGGGCTGGTGGAAAGCATCCAGTACCGCCCGTCCCGGGAGCGAGAGTTGCTCAGCCGCGCCGAACCGCTCAGCGATAATGAGCAGCAGTGGGTTTTGAAGGTCAGCGCCGACCAGCAACAATTGCAAACGCCCGACTTCAAGGCGCTACCGCGCGAGCGTCAGGCGCTGATCATCGATGCCGCCTACCGCCTGGAGCGTTATCGCGCCAACGGCCAGGAGCGCGATCCACAGCGGGCCCAGCGCAGTTTCGAGCTGCTGAGGGCGATCAACCAGAACCCCGCGCCGGAACTGGACATCCCACAGCCGGGCCTTCCGGAAGACGGCCACGAATCGCGCACCTGGCAGGCCGGCCTGGGTACGCGGGGTGACCGTGCGTTCGGTGAGTACGGCCTGCGCATGGCCTATCACGACCTCAACGACAACGCCGAAAGCTTTCCGCTGGGGGCGCAAATCGAGATCCTTCAACTAAAGCTGCGCCAGTACGAAGGCAACGACTGGCAAGTGCAGCAGCTGGACCTGGCGACCATCCGCTCCCTGACCCCGCGCAACGAGCTGCTGCAACCGTTGTCCTGGCAGGTCACTGGTGGCCTGGAGCGGGTTCCGGGCAAACACGACGACGAAACATTGGTCAGCCACGTCAACGGCGGCGCGGGTGGCACTTGGGCGCTGGGCGAAGATGTACTGGGCTTTGCACTAGGCACGGTGCGGGTCGAACGCAACAACGATTTCGCTCAATTCATCGCCCCGGCCGCCGGATTCAACAGCGGCGTGCTGTGGAAGAACCCGCTGGGCAACCTGAGCCTGGAAGCCAAGGGCGATTACTTCGTCAATGGCGAGGTACGCCGTAGCCTGAGCCTGAACCAGCAGTGGGAATTGTCCCGCAACCTGGGCCTGCGCCTGAGCGCCCAGCGAGAGTTCAGCCACTTGGCCTCGCCAGAGAACGAGGTGATGCTCGAGGTGAAGTGGTACCACTACTGAACGAACGGATTGATCACCGCGCTTTCACACCTTTCTGACGAATCCGCTTCTAGACTTCTTTTATGAGTGGATCGGGCAGGAACGCAAAACATGTGGCGCGCGGCGGTGGTATTGGGGGTGTTGGTGTTGCTCGGTGGCTGTGAAACAACCCATGAGGATTTGATTGCCCGAGGTTATCCACCGGCCTTCGCCGACGGTTTCGATGATGGCTGCAGTAGCGGTCGGCAAGCCGCCGGCGTGATCACAGGCCAGTTCAGGAAGGACGTGCCGCGTTATCTCAAGGATGCCCGCTACGCCGAGGGCTGGAGCGACGGCTTTCGCCAGTGCCAGGCCATGCGCGAGAGTGAAGAGCGTGACGCCTACCGCGAACGCCACTGGGACGATCGCGAACGTGCCTGGCAGCAGGAGAAAGATCGCGACGCCGCTCGGGCCTATCGCACGCAGTGAGTCGCTCAGAGACATCCGTCGAAACCAAAACCTTGCGACCATCGCCCAAACTCCAACAGAGGAGAACCCTATGAGTCGCGCTTTCGTCAACGAAGACAACGCCGCCGCCCAGGCCGATCAACCGGTCGAACGCCAGGTCAGCGCACAGCCCAACTACGTCACGCCGGCGGGGCTTGCTCAATTGCAGGCACGGGTCACCGAACTGCAGCAACTGCATAGCCAACAGTCTGCCCAGGGCGAGCGGGCAGACAAGCAGCGTATCGCCGATATCGAACGGGATCTGCGATATTTCAATCAACGCCTGCAAAGCGCCCAGGTCGTTACGCCGAGCCATTGCGATCAGGTGCGAATCGGGCACTGGGTGACTTTTGCCGATGAGCACGATCAGGAACGGTGTGTGCAATTGGTTGGGGAAGACCAGGCCGATGCGGCCAATGGACTGATCAACTGGGGCTCGCCGCTGGGGCGGGCCTTGCTGGGGGCGAAGGTTGGGGATGAAGTGGTGTGGAAGCGGCCGGCGGGGGATCTATCGATTGAGGTGGTGGCAATTGACCTGAAGTAAAGCCACGGTCCATGAAAAACGGAGCCCGAAGGCTCCGTTTTTCATGCAACCGACCGAATCAGGCCAGTTTCTTGTGCCGTACGCGATGCGGCTGGGCGGCGGCTTCGCCGAGGCGTTTCTTGCGATCGGCTTCGTACTCGGTGTAGTTGCCTTCGAAGAACACCGCTTGGGAGTCGTCTTCATATGCCAGGATGTGGGTTGCCACGCGGTCAAGGAACCACCGGTCGTGGGAGATCACAATGGCGGCGCCCGGGAAGTCCAGCAAGGCTTCTTCCAGGGAACGCAGGGTTTCGACGTCGAGGTCGTTGGACGGTTCGTCGAGCAGCAAGACGTTACCGCCCTCCTTCAACGTCAACGCCAGGTGCAAGCGACCGCGCTCACCGCCGGAGAGATCCTTGACGAATTTCTGCTGATCGCCGCCCTTGAAGTTGAAACGACCGACATAAGTGCGCGACGGGATTTCATAGTTGCCGATACGGATCTGGTCGGAACCGTCAGAGATCTGCTGGAACACGGTCTTGCTGCCGTCCAGGTCCTCACGGCTCTGGTCGACGCAGGCCAGTTGCACGGTTTCACCGATCTCGATGGTGCCGGAGTCCGGGGTTTCCTTGCCCATCAGCATGCGGAACAGCGTGGATTTACCCGCACCGTTACCACCGATCACACCGACAATGGCGCCTTTAGGCATGGAGAACGACAGGTTGTCGATCAACACGCGGTCGCCGTAGCCCTTGGTGACGTTCTTGAATTCGATGACCTTGTCACCCAGGCGCGGGCCGGCCGGGATGTAGATCTCGTTGGTTTCGCTGCGCTTTTGGAATTCCTGAGACTGCATTTCCTCGAAGCGTTGCAGGCGAGCCTTGGATTTGGACTGGCGGGCCTTGGCGCCCTTGCGCACCCATTCCAGTTCTTCCTTCATGGCTTTTTCATGGGCCGACTGCTGCTTGGACTCCTGGGCCAGACGATCGGACTTGGCTTCCAGCCAGCCCGAATAGTTGCCCTCGTACGGAATGCCCGCGCCGCGGTCGAGTTCCAGGATCCAGCCGGCGACGTTGTCCAGGAAGTAACGGTCGTGCGTGATCGCAACCACGGTGCCTGGGAAGTCGTGCAGGAAGTGTTCGAGCCAGGCGACGGAGTCGGCGTCCAGGTGGTTCGTCGGTTCGTCGAGCAGCAACATGTCCGGCGCGGACAGCAGCAGGCGGCACAGGGCCACGCGACGCTTTTCACCGCCCGACAGATGTTCCACTTTCGCGTCCCAGGCCGGCAGGCGCAGCGCATCGGCGGCCACTTCCAGCTGGCGATCCAGGTTATGACCGTCGCTGGCCTGCAGGATCGCTTCGAGCTTGGCCTGTTCGGCGGCCAGCTTGTCAAAATCGGCGTCCGGGTCGGCGTAGGCGGCGTAGACCTCGTCCAGGCGCGCCTGGGCGTCCTTGATCACGCTGACCGCTTCCTCGACCACTTCACGCACGGTCTTGGTCGGGTCCAGTTGTGGCTCTTGCGGCAGGTAGCCGATGTTCAGGTCGGGCATCGGACGGGCTTCACCGTCGAACTCCTTGTCGACGCCGGCCATGATTTTCAGCAGCGTGGACTTACCCGAGCCGTTGAGGCCCAGTACGCCGATCTTGGCGCCAGGGAAAAAGGAAAGAGAAATGTTTTTCAGGATTTCCCGCTTCGGCGGAACAACTTTGCCCAGCCGATGCATGGTGAAGACGTATTGAGCCATGGTGAACCTAGCGTCAGTGACAGTGAAAAGAACGAGCCAGGCCATGCGCGGCGCGGGCAGTTGATGTTGATCACTACCTGCGAGCCGATGGAGCCTGGGAATCCGGAGCTGGAACGCTCTTGTTTGACCGGCAAAGCTACCTCAACCGTCGGTCCAGGTCCAGCCACCGAGGGCTGGCACTTTGCCACAAGGCAAGGCATGCTAGCCGCCCTTCGGGCGTCCGGCTTATAGTGACGTCGCGCCAGTCCAGCAAACCGCAGGATTACAGCTTGTCCAACGTCACTCCGCCCCCGTCCCCACGCGCACCCGTCGCCGTGCCAGGCTTGCCCCTGCGCGGGACATTGAAGGGCGGGCTGGCCTCGCTGGTGCTGTTGTTGCTGGGGCTACTCTTCTGGCAGTTGCTTGACCAACTGCGCGAAACCCAACAGCAGCAGCGCCAATACACCATCGATTACACGGCCGACCTCGCCGCGCAAGTCAGCCTGAACATGGCCCTGAACGCGCAAATAGCCCTCAATCTGCTACCGATCGTCGAACAACCGCAAACCGCCGACGAACAGCAGGCGCTGTTGCGCAAGCTCAAGCAATCATTGCCCGAATTGCGCAGCCTGGCGCTGCTGAGCCCCTCCGGCAGAGTGCTCAGCGACAGTGACGCGGATAGCCAGGACGCGGATTACCTGGCCGAACTGGTACGGCGCAGTCGCGCCCAGGCTCACTATTTCAGCAATGCCGAGGACGGATCCGTGGTGCATCTGCTGTTGCACCAGGCCAGCGGCAGCTCTCGCGGATACTGGGCGCTGCGCCTGTCTCCGAGTTTCTTTTCGACATTGACCAAACAGGGCGATACGGGCCTGCGGCCACTGTGGCTGGTGGAGAACCGTCTCAATCGGCAGATCATCAGCCGCGACGAAAGCCTGCCCACGATCACCCCGTCCCAACTGACCCCGCAGGACCTGAGCAACACGGTGTTGACCGTCCCCCTGAGCAGCAGCGACTGGCAGCTGCGCGGGCTGTTCGACCGGCGCCAGGTGCTCGAGCAGCTGCTCCCGGCCTTCATCGGCAAATGCCTGCTGGGCCTGGCGTTTTCCATGTTGCCGGTCATTGCCCTGCTGAACATGCGCCGACGCCAGCGGCAGCTGCACGAAGGGCGCCGTCGCTATCAGGACATTTTCGAGGGCACCGGCGTGGCCCTCTGCGTGCTCGACCTGTCCGGCCTCAAGGCGTTTTTTGCCAGGACTGGCCTGCACAACGGCGAGCAATTGCGCGCCTGGTTGCAGGTTCCGCAACAGCTCGAACAGTTGCAACAGCAAGTGCACGTCACCGAAGTCAACCAGGTGGCGTTGAAGCTGCTCAATGTCGACTCCTGCCAACAAGCCTGGCAACTGCTGGTTGGCAACGCCGAAAGGGACAACAACCCGGTCGGTTCGAAACTGCTCGAAGCGTTGCTCGATCCCCATAAACAGCTGGAGCTGGAAATCAGGCTCCAGGACGCCCACGGCCGGGATCAGCATCTGTGGCTGGTGTTGCGCCTGCCGGAAACCCAGCACGACTATAACGCGGTCATCCTGAGCATCAGCGACATCACCAGCCGCAAGCTGATCGAACTGTCGCTACTGGAACGCGAAGGGTTCTGGTCCGATGTGGTGCGCACCGTTCCGGATCATCTTTATGTGCAGGATGTGATCAGCCAGCGGATGATCTTCAGCAACCACCACCTGGGCCAGACGCTCGGCTACGACCGAACCGAACTGCACCAGATGGGCGAGTATTTCTGGGAAATCCTGCTGCACAGCGACGACGCCGATCACTATCACACGCTGCGCCAGGAACAGCGGCGCGGCGGCTACACGCAGTTGCTGCAATGCCAGCTGCGGTTCCGCCATCGCAACGGCAAGTGGCGCCGTTTCGAGGTCCGCGAACAGGCCCTGGCCCGGGACCGCTACGACCAGGTGACCCGGATCATCGGCGTGGCCAAGGACATTACCGAGCAGATCGAGGCCAGCGAATCGCTGCGCGACAGCGAGCAACGCTACCGGATGCTCGCCGAAAGCATCAGCGATGTGATTTTCTCGACCGACAGCAAGCTGTCGCTCAACTATGTCAGCCCGTCCGTCCAGGCGGTGCTGGGCTACACCGCCGACTCGATCTTCCGGAACGGCTGGCAGTCGACCATCGCCAACCCGCAACAACTGACCGGCATCTACAGCCTGATGGACCGGCTCAGCAAGGCCCTCGACAAGCCCGACCAACTGACCGAGCTGCGCAACCAGATGCAGACCCAGTTGTATCTGTTCGACTGCCTGCGCGCCGATGGGCGCAAGATCCCTATCGAGCTGCGGCTGGTGCTGGTGTGGGATGACCATGGCGCGTTCGAAGGTGTACTGGGGGTGGGCCGTGACATCAGCCAGCAGCGGCGCGCCGAAAAAGACCTGCGCATGGCCGCCACCGTATTCGAGCACTCGACATCGGCGATCCTGATCACCGACCCGGCCGGCTACATCGTTCAGGCCAACGAGGCGTTCAGTCGCGTCAGCGGTTACGCGGTATCGCAAGTGCTCGACCAACTGCCCACCATGCTGACCGTGGATGAGCAGCAGGAAGCCCATTTGCGCTACGTGCTCAAGCAACTGCAACAACACAGCACCTGGGAAGGCGAAGTCTGGCTCAAGCGCCGTAATGGCGAACATTACCCGGCCTGGGTCGGCATCACGGCGGTGCTCGACGACGAAGGCGACCTTGCCAGCTACGTGTGTTTCTTCAGCGACATCAGCGAACGCAAGGCCAGCGAGCAACGCATCCATCGCCTGGCCTACTACGACGCATTGACTCACCTGCCCAACCGCACGCTGTTCCAGGACCGTCTGCACACCGCGCTGCAGTCAGCCGAGCGACAGAAGACCTGGGTCGTGCTGATGTTTCTCGACCTGGACCGCTTCAAGCCGATCAACGACTCCCTGGGTCATGCCGCTGGCGACCGGATGCTCAAGGAAATGGCGACGCGCCTGCTCGGCTGCGTGGCCGACGACGACACCGTGGCGCGCATGGGCGGCGATGAATTCACCCTGCTGCTGCAACCGCGAGCCACTCGCGAGATGGCGTTGAACAGGGCGATCACCGTGGCCGAGCAGATCCTTGCTAGCCTCGTCCGGCCCTTCGTGCTGGAAGGTCGCGAGTTTTTCGTCACCGCCAGTATCGGTATCGCCCTCAGTCCCCAGGACGGCAACGAACTCAGCCAATTGATGAAGAACGCCGACACGGCCATGTATCACGCCAAGGAGCGCGGCAAGAACAACTTCCAGTTCTACCAGGCCGACATGAACGCCAGCGCCCTGGAGCGGCTGGAATTGGAAAGCGACCTGCGCCACGCCTTGGAACAGAATGAGTTCGTGCTCTATTACCAACCCCAGTTCAGTGGCGACGGCAAGCGCCTGACCGGCGCCGAGGCCTTGCTGCGCTGGCGCCATCCGCGACGCGGGTTGGTGCCGCCGGGGGATTTCATCCCGGTGCTGGAAGAACTCGGCCTGGTGGTGGACGTCGGCGACTGGGTCATCAGCGAAGCCTGTCGCCAGCTCAAGACCTGGCACCAGGCCAAGGTCCGGGTGCCGAAGGTCTCGGTCAACATCTCGGCCCGGCAGTTCTCCGACGGCCAACTCGGCACACGCATCGCCAATATCTTGCGCAGCACTGGGCTGCCACCGGCCTGCCTGGAGCTGGAACTGACGGAAAGTATCCTGATGCGCGAAGTCAGCGAGGCGATGCAGATCCTCGCCGGGTTGAAAAACCTTGGCCTGAGTATCGCGGTGGATGACTTCGGCACCGGTTATTCGTCGCTCAACTACCTCAAGCAATTCCCCATCGACGTGCTGAAGATCGACCGCACCTTCGTCGACGGCCTGCCGTCCGGCGAGCAGGACGCGCAGATCGCCCGGGCGATCATCGCCATGGCCCACAGCCTCAACCTGGCGGTGATCGCCGAAGGCGTCGAGACCCACGAGCAACTGGACTTCTTGCGCGAACACGGCTGCGACGAAGTACAGGGCTACCTGTTCGGCCGGCCGATGCCGGCGAATCGGTTTGAAGCGCAGTTCAGCAATGATGCGTTGTTCATGATCGACTGAAATTTTTGGTGTCTGGACTGGCCTCATCGCGAGCAGGCTCGCTCCCACACTTGTTTTGGGTGCCTTGGCAATCTACATACACCACAGATCCCTGTGGGAGCGAGCCTGCTCGCGATGAGGCCGGTACAGGCGACGCTGAGCCCTGCGTGAAACCCATTCGTCCAAGACATGACGCCCTTTCATATGCCTTCCAAAACCGGTTGAGGTAGAATGCCCCCCTTTTCTGCCCCGATCCTTGAGGACCGCCATGTTCAGCCGTGATTTGACTATTGCCAAGTACGACGCCGATCTCTTTGCCGCCATGGAGCAAGAAGCTCAGCGCCAGGAAGAGCACATCGAGCTGATCGCTTCGGAAAACTACACCAGCCCAGCGGTGATGGAAGCTCAAGGCTCGGTACTGACCAACAAGTACGCCGAAGGCTACCCAGGCAAGCGTTACTACGGTGGTTGCGAGTACGTCGACGTGGTCGAGCAATTGGCCATCGACCGCGCCAAGCAGCTGTTCGGCGCCGATTACGCCAACGTCCAGCCACACGCAGGTTCCCAGGCCAATGCCGCCGTGTACCTGGCGTTGCTGTCGGCCGGTGACACCATCCTGGGCATGAGCCTGGCCCACGGCGGTCACCTGACCCACGGCGCCAGCGTTTCCTCCTCCGGCAAGCTGTACAACGCCGTTCAGTACGGTATCGACGGCAATGGCCTGATCGACTACGACGAAGTCGAGCGCCTGGCCCTCGAGCACAAGCCGAAAATGATCGTGGCCGGTTTCTCCGCCTACTCCCAGATCCTCGATTTCCCGCGCTTTCGCGAGATCGCCGACAAGGTCGGGGCCTACCTGTTCGTCGACATGGCCCACGTTGCCGGCCTGGTTGCCGCTGGCGTGTACCCGAACCCGGTACCGTTCGCCGACGTGGTCACCACCACCACCCACAAGACCCTGCGCGGTCCACGTGGCGGCCTGATCCTGGCGCGCGCCAACGCCGACATCGAGAAGAAGCTGAACTCGGCGGTATTCCCAGGCGCCCAGGGCGGCCCGCTGGAGCACGTGATCGCGGCCAAGGCGATCTGCTTCAAGGAAGCCCTGCAGCCTGAGTTCAAGGCCTACCAGCAACAAGTGGTGAAGAACGCCAAGGCCATGGCCGGCGTGTTCATCGAGCGCGGCTTCGACGTGGTGTCCGGCGGTACTGAAAACCACCTGTTCCTGCTCTCGCTGATCAAGCAAGAGATTTCCGGCAAAGACGCTGACGCGGCGCTGGGTAAAGCGTTCATCACCGTCAACAAGAACTCGGTACCCAACGATCCACGTTCCCCGTTCGTCACCTCGGGCCTGCGTTTCGGCACCCCTGCGGTGACCACTCGCGGTTTCAAGGAAGCCGAGTGCAAGGAACTGGCTGGCTGGATCTGCGACATCCTGGCCGACCTGAACAACGAAGCGGTGATCGACGCCGTGCGTGAGAAGGTCAAGGCGATCTGCAAGAAGCTGCCGGTATACGGCGCCTGATAGCAGTAGCAAAAAAAAACCGGCCCCAGTGGCCGGTTTTTTTATCGTTGGAAAACCACTCGCCCCACGCGTGGATGGTCAGTGGAGCGCGGCTTCGAAGCCGGCGCGGATCTTTTCTTCGGGCAGTTCATCGGCGATGAACACGATAACGCTTTCTCGGGCCTCGCCTGGCGCCCAATCGGTGTCCCAATCGAAACCGTACAATTTGAGCACACCCTGGAATACCAACCGACGGGACTCGCCCGCGATGTTCAAAACGCCTTTGTAGCGCAGCAACTGCTTGCCGTGTTCTTCCAGCAACTGGTTCATGAAGTCGCTGAGCTTGTCGATGTCCAGCGGCTTGTCGGTGCGCAGCACCAGGCTGCTGATGCGATCGCCCGTGGTCGCCTTGCCAACCGGACGAAGGCTGAGCCCGGCGCCCAGGTCCGCATTGAGGTTGAAACCGCGGATGTCCAGCAATTCGGCCAGGTCGATCTTGCCGTGTTCGACCACCCGAATCGGCGCCCGCCGGTTGATGCGCATAAGGCGTTCCCGAAGAGCCTCGACATGGGCCGCGTCGACCAGGTCTGTCTTGCTCAATAGCAGGCGATCGGCAAATCCGACCTGGGCCTGGGCAATGGCCTGGGCCAGGTGGGTGTCGGCATGCGCGGCATCCACCAAGGTCAGGATACCGTCGAGGATGTAGCGCTCACGCAGGTCCTCGTCGATGAAAAAGGTTTGCGCCACCGGTGCGGGATCGGCGAGACCGGTGCATTCGATCACTAGGCGGTCAAATTGGATCTCGCCGCTGTCCAGCCGCTCGAGCAACAAGTACAGGGCCTTGGTGAGGTCGGTGTGGATGGTGCAACAAACGCAGCCGTTGGCCAGGGTCATGACCTGCACCGGCTCTTCGCCCAGCAACTGGGTATCGATGCCTGCATCGCTGAATTCGTTCTCGATCACGGCAATTTTCAGGCCGTGCTCGGCCTTGAGCAGATGACGCAGCAGCGTGGTCTTGCCAGCGCCGAGGAAGCCGCTGAGGATCGTGACCGGGATGGGAGAGGACAAACTGAATCTCCTTGATGCCTGAAAAAGAAAGCGGATCCTGTGGGAGCGAGCTTGCTCGCGATGGCGTCAGGTCAGTCAATTCATCATTAATTGACCCACCGCTATCGCGAGCAGGCTCGCTCCCACAAGGCGATCCGTGGTGTACGCAATCCCAAGTCCAGCCCAAAACAACTGTGGGAGCGAGCCTGCTCGCGATGGCGTCAGGTCAGTCAATTCATCATTAACTGACACTCCGCTATCGCGAGCAGGCTCGCTCCCACAAGGGATGGGCCTCAGTTCAACAGCACTTGGGCCCGGCCTTGCCGCCGTAACGGGCCTCTTGGCGCTCTCGGAAGAACGCCTCGTAGTCCATCAGCGGCTTGTCCGGGTGCTTGGTTTGCATGTGCTCGACGTAGTTGTCGTAGTCGGGCATGCCGACCATCAGGCGGGCGGCCTGACCGAGGTATTTACCGAGGCGACTCAAGTCATTGAACATCGTTGCAATCCTCTATCAAGCGTCCGGCAGGGCCTGGAATGGCGCTTCTTTGTCCGTGCGCTCTTTCGTGCCCCAGGCGGCGATGCCGACCTTAAGCGCGTAGAACAGGATGCTGAAGACCACGAACAGGAACAATACCGTCAGCGTTGCGTTGGTGTAGGCGTTGAACACCACGTGCTGCATCTGCTCGATGCTCTTGGCCGGGGCCAGGATCTGGCCGGCGGCCAGGGCATCGTTGTATTTGCGCGCCAGGGCCAGGAAGCCGATCGCCGGGTTGGCGTCGAACAGCTTGATCAGGCCCGCGGTGGTGGTGCAGATCAGCAGCCAGCTCGCCGGCAGCAGCGTGACCCAGACGTAGCGCTGGCGCTTCATCTTGATCAGCACCACGGTGGCGAGCATCAGCGCGATACCGGCCAGCATCTGGTTGGAGATGCCGAACAGCGGCCACAAGGTGTTGATGCCGCCCAGCGGATCGATCACGCCCTGGTACAGCAAGTAACCCCACAGCGCGACGCAGCCGGCAGTGGCGATCAGGTTGGCGGTCCAGGATTCGGTACGCTTGAGGGCCGGCACGAACGAGCCGAGCAGATCCTGCAGCATGAACCGCCCGGCACGGGTGCCGGCGTCCACCGCGGTGAGGATGAACAGCGCTTCGAACAGGATCGCGAAGTGATACCAGAAGGCCATGGTGTTCTCACCCGGCAGCACCGAGTGCAGGATCTGCGCGATACCGACCGCCAGGGTCGGCGCACCGCCGGCACGGGCCAGGATGGTGGTTTCACCGATGTCCTTGGCCACCGCTTGCAGCGCGTCGGGAGTGATTGCAAAGCCCCAACTGCTGACGGTCTGGGCCACGGCCACCACGTCAGTGCCGACGATCGCCGCCGGGCTGTTCATGGCGAAGTACACGCCCGGCTCGATCACCGAGGCGGCAACCATCGCCATGATGGCCACGAAGGACTCCATCAGCATGCCGCCGTAACCGATGTAGCGGGCGTTGGTTTCGTTATCCAGCAGCTTGGGCGTGGTGCCCGAGGAGATCAGCGCATGGAAACCCGAGACCGCGCCGCAGGCGATGGTGATGAACAGGAACGGGAACAAGCCGCCCTTCCATACCGGCCCGGTGCCGTCGGTGAACTGAGTCAGCGCGGGCATTTTCAGCTCGGGCATGGTGACCAGGATGCCGATCGCCAGGGCGACGATGGTGCCGATCTTGAGGAAGGTCGACAGGTAGTCCCGTGGCGCCAGGATCAGCCACACCGGCAGGACCGCCGCGACAAAACCGTAGCCGATCAGCATCCAGGTGATCTGGATTCCGGTGAAGGTGAAGGCCTTGGCCCAGACCGGATCGGCGGCGATTTGCCCGCCCAGCCAGATCGAACCCAACAGCAACAGCACGCCGATGATCGAGATCTCGCCGATGCGGCCCGGGCGGATGTAGCGCATGTAGATGCCCATGAACATCGCGATCGGGATGGTCGCCATCACCGTGAAGATGCCCCACGGGCTCTCGGCCAGGGCCTTGACCACGATCAGCGCCAGCACCGCGAGGATGATGATCATGATCAGGAAGCAGCCGAACAGCGCGATGGTGCCGGGAATGCGGCCCATTTCCTCGCGCACCATGTCGCCCAGGGAGCGACCGTTGCGGCGGGTGGACAGGAACAGGACCATGAAGTCCTGCACCGCACCGGCCAGCACCACGCCAGCGATCAGCCAGAGCGTGCCGGGCAGGTAGCCCATCTGCGCGGCCAGCACGGGCCCGACCAGCGGCCCCGCGCCGGCAATGGCCGCGAAGTGGTGGCCGAACAGGATGTGCTTGTTGGTCGGGACGTAGTCCAGGCCATCATTGTTGAGCACGGCAGGCGTGGCCCGGCGCGCATCGAGTTGCATCACGTTGTTGGCGATGAAGAGGCTGTAGTAGCGATAGGCGACCAGGTAAATGGCCACGGCTGCGACGACGATCCAGAGGGCGTTGATCGCCTCGCCTCGACGCAATGCCACGACGCCCAGGGCGCACGCTCCTACGACGGCCAGCAGTAGCCAGGGCAGATGGCGTAGCAGGCTATTATTGTTTTTCATTTTTATATTCCAGCCAGGGTGGACAAGAAAGATAGCCACTGGAGTTTAGCGCTAACCAGCGTAAAGGCCATACCCCGACATTCGTCGGCCACTGACCGAACGACAACGACGGCGCGCCAGTTGGGTCTATAGTCAGTGGATCTTCAGGGGGAACGGGTAATGAGCGAACGCCGCCGCTTCGTACGAATTGAATTCCATGCCAAGACCGAACTGAGCCAAGGGCCCTTCATCTGGCCAGTGAAGTTGCTCGACCTGTCCCTCAAGGGGCTGCTGATCGAAAAGCCCCAGCCTTGGCTCGGTGATCCCGAGGCGCCTTTCATGGCAGACATCCACCTGAGCCCGGAGGCAGAGGTCAAGATGGAAGTCCGGCTGGCTCACGACGACCACGGCCACCTGGGCTTCGTCTGCGAGCATATCGACCTGGATTCCATCGCCCACTTGCGTCGATTGGTGGAACTGAACCTGGCCGACCATGATGAACTGGAGCGGGAACTGGCGGCGTTGATCCACATTTGAATCCAGCAGTGCCCCCTGTGGCGAGGGGATTTATCCCCGCTGGGCTGCAAAGCAGCCCTAAACCTGACAACTCGGTGTGCCAGGTTGATTGGGGTCGCTTTTTTGGGGCTGCTGCGCAGCCCAGCGGGGATAAATCCCCTCGCCACAGATAAATCCGCTCACCACAGTGGACCGCACCCGCCTCGGTGCTATTCGAACAACGCATCCAACGCCTGCTCCAGACGTGTCACCGCGATGATCTGCAACCCCGCCGGCGCCTCCTTCGGCGCATTGCCCTTGGGCACGATGGCGCGCTTGAAGCCATGCTTGGCCGCTTCTTTCAGCCGCTCCTGCCCACTGGGCACCGGTCGCACTTCTCCCGACAACCCCACTTCCCCAAACACCAACAAATCGTGGGGCAGCGGCCGGTTTCGCAGGCTGGACATGACCGCTGCCATCAGTGCCAGGTCGGATGCGGTCTCCAGCACCTTGACTCCGCCCACCACGTTGAGAAACACGTCTTGGTCGTGCGTAGGAATCCCGCCGTGCCGGTGCAGGACAGCCAGCAACATCGCCAATCGGTTCTGATCCAGCCCCAACGTGACACGGCGCGGGTTCGCCAGGTGACTGTCATCCACCAACGCCTGCACTTCCACCAGCATCGGTCGGGTGCCTTCCCACGTAGCCATGACAACGCTGCCTGGAACTTCTTCCTGGGCGCGTGTCAGAAAGATCGCCGAGGGGTTGGATACTTCCTTCAAGCCCCTGTCGGTCATGCCAAATACACCCAGTTCGTTGACGGCGCCGAAGCGATTCTTCACCGCCCGCAGCAATCGCAGGCGACCATCGGATTCGCCTTCGAAATACAGCACGGTATCGACCATGTGCTCCAGCACCCGTGGCCCGGCCAGCGCGCCTTCCTTGGTGACGTGGCCTACCAGGAAAATCGCCGTGCCGCTCTGCTTGGCGTAACGCACCAGCAACGCAGCGCTCTCGCGCACCTGGGACACACCGCCCGGGGCCGATTGCAGTTGTTCGGTAAAAATCGTCTGGATCGAGTCGATCACCATGACCTTGGGTTTTTCCAGGCGCGCCGTGGCGATGATCGTTTCGATGCAAGTCTCGGTCATGACTCGCAACTGATCCTGGGGCAACCCCAGGCGCCGGGCGCGCATGGCCACCTGCTGCTGGGATTCTTCGCCAGTGACATACAGCGCCGGCATGCGCGTGGCGAGATTGCACAACGTCTGCAACAGGATGGTGGACTTGCCGATGCCCGGATCGCCGCCGATCAACACCACCGAACCGTCCACCAGACCACCGCCCAGCACGCGGTCCAGCTCACCGGATGCCGTGGAGAACCGCGGAATTTCTTCAACGCTGACCTCGGCCAGCGTCTTGATCTGCGCCTGCTGGCCGGCCCAGCCCGTACGCCCGGTGGGCGCCGCCGCGCCGCCGCTTTCCACCATGGTTTCGGTCAGAGTGTTCCAGGCCCCGCATTCGCTGCATTGGCCGGCCCATTTGGGAAAGGTCGAGCCGCACTCGGTGCAGCCGTACATGCGCTTTGCCTTGGCCATCTGAACTCCGGGTAAAAACCGCGATGATAACAGCCGGGCTTTACCGCGGGGCCGGCATTCTGATTTCACCCTTTGCCAGATCTGCCGGGGTGTTGCCCAACGGATCCCTGGCCTCCAGGTCGGCCCCTTTGGCCTTCAGGGCATCGAGCAACTCGCCACGCTTGAACAGACCGGCATACATCGCGGCGGTCTGCCCGGCACCGTTGCGCTGGTCTGGACTGCAATCGGTGGACAATAAACGACGCGCGATCTGCACTTCGCCCTTGAAAATCGCCCCCATCAACGCGGTGTTGCCACGTTTGTCCTGGGCACAGGCATCCGCCCCGGCGACCAACAGACGCTCGACCGCCGGGCCATGACCGTGATACGCCGCCAGGATCAGCGCGGTGTAGCCCTTCTCATCCCGCGTGTCGAGCGAATAGCCGGCCTCGATGAAGGTATCGAGCATCGGCACATCGCCCCGGCGGGCGGCATCGAAATAATAATCTTGCAACTGTGCCCGCACCTCATCCGCGTCGGCGGTCGGAGCCTGATCGGCCAGCACAGCCCATGACCATGTGATTAATATCAATGAAAGGAACTTACGCATCATGACCTCTCCATGCGACTGCGAATTATGGGAGCCGAACCCACTCGGCTCCCATAAGCGGATCAGTCGCTCAGCTTCTCGGCCAGCGCCTTGACTCGCGCCAGGTCGCCCTTGGCGACACGGGCCACTCCCGTCCCGTATTCAGGATCGGCCTTGTAGAGGAACGACAGGATGATGTGCTTGCTCTCGTCATCGGTAGTCGCCAAAGACCCACCAAAACTCTCGATCAAGTCACTGCGCTCCTTTTGGTTGAACGAGCGGTACAGGTCGCCCGCCTGCTTGAAGTTCTGCTCGCGCTGAATTTTCGCCTGTTGGGTGCTACCGGTCAGCTCGGCCTGGCTATAGCGCGCCGCTTGTTGTTCTTCACGGGGCATCAAGCGGCTCGGCTGGTAATTCACACCGGTGCTGGTCTTGCCAAAATTCATCGCGCCATCCTGGTTGCCGTTGTTGACAGCGACCTTGGGGGCATTGATTGGCAACTGCAGCGCGTTCGGCCCAATCCGGTACATTTGCGTATCGGCGTAGGAAAACACCCGCCCCTGCAACAACCGGTCTTCCGAAGGCTCGATACCCGGCACCAGGTTCGCCGGCGCCATTGCCACTTGTTCGGTTTCCTGGAAAACATTCGCCGGATTACGGTTCAACACCATTTGCCCAACTTTTCGCTCCGGAACATCCGGCCATATCTTGGTCGCGTCCAATGGATCGAAGTCAAACTTGGCCAGGTCCTGAGGCTTGAGCACCTGGATGAACAAGTCCCACTTTGGAAAGTCCCCCTTATTGATATGGCTGACCAAATCGTTGGTCATATGGCTGTAATCCTGTCCTTGTACCTTCACCACTTCTTTCGGGTCGAGATTTTTGAGGCCCTGCAAACTTTTCCAATGAAACTTTACGTAACTGATCTCGCCCTTTGCGTTGATCAGTTTGTAAGCATGTACACCGTTACCGTCCATCTCGCGGTAACTGGCTGGTGTCCCGGAGTTTGAATACAACTCGGTCAGGGTGCGAGTCGCTTCTGGAACATGGGAAAAGAAGTCGAAACGACGGGAGTCATCATCCAGGTTGGTTCGCGGATCGGGTTTGAACGCGTGGACCATGTCAGGGAACTTAATAGCGTCACGGATGAAAAATGTCGGAAAGTTATTACCCACCAGATCCCAGTTACCCTCCGCCGTATAGAACTTGGTGGCAAAGCCACGCGGGTCGCGCAGTGTTTCGGGTGAATGATTGCCATGCACCACGGCGGAAAAACGTACGAACACTGGCGTGACCTGGCCCGCCGCGAAAACCTTGGCCTTGGTCAGGTCGCTCAAATCATCGGACACGGTAAATTCGCCATGGGCGCCGGTGCCACGGGCATGGACGACGCGCTCGGGGATACGTTCGCGGTCGAACCGCTGAAGCTTCTGGATCAGTTGCACATCCTGCAGCAAGGTTGGGCCATTGGGCCCCGCCGTTTGCGAGTTCTGGTTGTCGCCTACCGCTGCACCATTATCGCGAGTCAGCGTGGCGGCATGGATGGACAGGGAAAACAGGCTGGCGGTCAGCACAACAAGGGAACGGCGACCGGACATAGCGCCGAGGCCAAGGGAAGTGTTCATTGAAGTTTCCTCTGATTTTATAAAGCGCATCCATGTGCGCCTTTCAGAGGCTAGTGCTCGGAAAATGAAAACCTAAATAGAAATGCCATACCGCGCTGATAGAAAAAACAATATAGGGAGTCAGCCCTGAAGCGCGTATCGCGCGCGATTGGTGGCACTTTGTAAACTTTTCGCGGGGGGCCGGGTCGATTACAGGCACGCTTTGTAAGCAATCATGTCGAGCGAGACACCGATGACTGGCTTACACTGCGGCTATCAACTCATCTGTCACAAGGAATCATTCATGGGCGTGCTAAGCGAGTTCAAGGCCTTCGCGGTCAAAGGCAATGTCGTCGACATGGCCGTCGGGATCATTATCGGTGCTGCTTTCGGCAAGATCGTTTCGTCGTTCGTGGGTGACGTGGTCATGCCTCCGATCGGCCTTCTGATCGGCGGGGTGGACTTCAGCGACCTGGCCATCACCCTCAAGGCCGCCCAAGGCGATACGCCGGCAGTTGTGCTGGCCTATGGCAAATTCATCCAGAGCACAGTGGACTTCATCATCGTCGCGTTCGCGATCTTCATGGGCGTCAAGGCCATCAACCGGCTCAAGCGCGAAGAAGCCGTCGCGCCGAGCGCCCCCCCTGTGCCGACCAAGGAAGAGCTATTGCTGAGTGAGATCCGCGACTTGCTCAAGGCCCAGAACGAACGGCCCTGATATTCCCGCGCCTAGAAATGGCGTCCCCGGGACGCCATTTTTCTACCAATAGTTTTCCACCGCTACCTGGCCGGGCCGGCGGGTGAGGCTCAGTTGCAGGCCCCTGGCCTTGAGCAGCTTGCGCGTGTCGTCAATCATCTGGGGATTGCCGCACAGCATGACCCGGGAATGCTCAGGCGTCAGCGGGACACCGGCGACCCGTTCCAGCTCACCGTTTTCTATCAACGTAGTGATTCGCCCGTTAAGGGCCTCTGGAACCTGCTCACGGGTGACGGTCGATATAAACCGGAACTTATGCGCGTATTCGGCCAGGTAGTCTCGCTGGAACAACCCCTCGATAAGGTCCTGGTACGCCAGTTCCCTGGCCTCCCGCGCACTGTAGACGAGGATGATCCGTTCGAATTTTTCCCAGACCTCGAAATCCTGCAGGATCGAAAGAAACGGGGCGACACCCGTTCCCGTGGACAACAGCCATAGATCACGACCGTCGACAAAACGGTCCAGCGTCAAATAGCCAAAGGCCTGGCGCTCGACCAGCAGATTATCCCCTGGTTTCAGACGGCTCAGCTCGCTGGTGAATTCACCGCCCGGGACGACGATCGAAAAGAACTCGAGAAACTCGTCGAACGGCGATGACACCATGGAATAAGCGCGCCAGACGGTGCTCCCATCCGCCTTGACGACACCGAGCCGGGCGAACTGACCAGCCCGGAAGCGGAAACCGCGATCCCTGGTGGTGCGTAGCGTAAACAAGTGAGGCGTCAACGTTTGTACGTCGACCAGTCTCTGGCGGGTAAACTTTTCTGCATTGTCGGTCATGGGGCACTCCAATCGAACAAGGCCTGCAGTGTCCCGCAAAGAGAGGATATTAACCACCGCCGAAGATTGATAGCGTTAAGCCACCCACCTTGTACATCGGCGGATAAAGCTCTACAAAGTTAAAAACATGTATCAAAAACACTGTTAGTAAAGTGACTTCGTCAATAGCGACGACGCCAGACAAAAGAAAAAAATCTAACTACCGAGCAAGGAAAAGTCCTACACTCATTTTCGCGTCACCGATTGGATCCACCTCGTTGAAAGTTCCAAAGGAGAAGTGCAATGGACGAGTGGAAGGACTTGCAACTGCGAAAACTGTCATGTGAAAAGGACTTGCAAAGGGCCTATCGTCTGGTACTGGATTTCTTTAATTTTCAAGGATTTGAATACTGTGCCTTTGCCGCATACTCGGGCGTTCCCGATCGGTATGCCAGTAAGATCAATATTAATAATTACCCTTATGGATGGGACCGGCTTTATGAACAAAATGGTTACGTCAACAATGACCCGATAGTGGCGCATTGCAACCAGTCCGCATTACCGATCCTGTGGAGTGAGAGTGCATTTTCCGAAGCACCCAAGTTATGGCGGGAACTTAACCGACAGGGTCTCAGGCACGGCTGGACACAAGCCATACATGATGAGCACGGCTCCCATTACAGTTTATTCAGCCTCGCCAGGACGCATTGTCCGATCGATGCCGACGAGCACTATGGGAACCTTGGCTATGCCATCTTCGCCAGCCAGAAATTGCATGCTCTGGCGGGCAAGAAGCTGGTCGACAATATGGTGCCCCCGCAAACCTACCACCTCTCCCCCCGGGAGATCGAAGTGCTGAGGTGGTCCGCCGAAGGAAAGACGGCGTCGGAGGTCGGGCGCATCCTGTGCCTGTCCGAACGTACCGTGAATTTCCACGTCTGCAGCTGCATGCGGAAGTTGAACGTGACCAATAAAATCTCGGCGGTGGCGAAAGCTGCGCACATCCATGTGATCTAGGTAACCACTCAGTCCGCAAAAACCCACGGGTAATGCCTGGCAAAAAAACGTACCATTTACGGCCCCACTTGAATGATGACGCGCCTAGTCCGCGACGCAGTTCATTCAGGAGGTCCCGCTGACAGACCTGCCCAAGGCAGCGGGACACCCGTTGATTTGCCAGAGTCCCAGCCATGCCCTTGCTCGATACTCCCTTCGCCCAACTCGACCTGATCCGCCAGCCCGAACAGCCGAACGAACCCCTGCAAGCGTTCGACGCTGCCGATGAATATCTGCTTGCGCACCTGGCCGAACAGCAACCGGGCGCGGAAACCCGGGTGCTGGTACTCAATGATGGCTTCGGCGCCCTGGCGGCCAGCCTCGCAGGCAAGGTCAAGGTCACCAGCAGCGGTGACTCGTTCCTGGCGCTGCAGGCATTGGAAAAGAATCTGGTGCGCAACGGCTTGCCGTTCGATACGGTGCCCATCGTGCCGGCCAGCGAAGCGCTGACGGGGCCTTTCGATTGTGTCCTGGTCAAGGTGCCCAAGACCCTGGCGCTGCTGGAGGAGCAACTGATCCGGCTGCAAGGGCAACTGGCACCAGGGGCCCAGGTGATCGCTGCCGCGATGGTCAAGCACCTCCCCCGGGCCGCAGGCGACCTGATGGAGCGCTACGTCGGCCCGGTGCAGGCCTCGCTCGCTGTCAAGAAGGCCCGTCTGTTGATTGCCACGCCGCAACCGAGGACACCGGCCGCTTCCCCTTACCCCACTCGGTATGCGCTGGATGAGCCGAACATCGAGTTGCTCAATCACGCCAACGTGTTCTGCCGTGAAGGGCTGGACATCGGCACCCGCGCCTTCCTGCCGCACCTGCCCAAGAACCTGGGCTCGGCGCGTGTTGCGGACCTGGGTTGCGGCAACGGCGTGCTGGCCATTGCCAGCGCCCTGGCTAACCCGGACGCTCGCTACACCCTGGTGGACGAGTCGTACATGGCCGTGCAATCAGCCGCCGAAAACTGGCGAGCCGCCCTGGGCGAGCGCGAAGTGATCGTGAGGGCGGGCGATGGCTTGGCCGGGCAAGAAGCGCAGTCCCTGGATGTGGTGCTGTGCAACCCGCCCTTCCATCAGCAGCAAGTGGTGGGCGATTTCCTTGCCTGGCGCATGTTCCAGCAGGCCCGTGAAGCGTTGGTCGTCGGCGGCGCGCTGTACATCGTCGGCAACCGCCACCTGGGCTATCACAGCAAGCTGGCGCGGCTGTTCCGCGGTGTCGAGCAGGTGGCCGCCACGCCGAAGTTCGTGATCCTCAAAGCCCGCAAATAACTCCGTCAGTGAGTCGTCAAACCCGCGGCGTTCATGAACATCCGCATCAAGCTGGCTACGATGAACAATGCCAGCACGCTACCGGCCCAAATCGCCGCCAGCCAACCGAGCCGCTGCCATAGCGGCTTTTTTTCCGCGGCCTCGATGTCTTTCAAGTCAGGCTTGGCCATCTTCGGCACCTCGCAGGTCGGTCAATGGTAGCCATCGTCATGGGTCACCTTGCCCCGGAACACGTAGTAGCTCCAGAAGGTGTACACCAGGATCAACGGAATGATGAACAACGTGCCGACCAGCATGAAGCCCTGGCTCTGTGGCGGCGACGCGGCGTCCCAGATCGAAATGGACGGCGGCACGATGTTCGGCCACAGGCTGATGCCAAGGCCGCTGTAACCCAGGAAAATCAGCACCAGCGTCAGGATGAAAGGCGTGTAGTTGGCGTTGCGGGCCACGGCGCGGAACAACCCGTACATGGTCACCAACACCAGGATCGGCACCGGCAGGAACCAGAACAGGTTCGGCAAGGTGAACCAGCGCGCGGCGATATCGGCATGGGCCAGTGGGGTCCAGATGCTGACGATGCCGATCACCGCCAGCACCACGAAGGCCAACGGCCTGGCCAGGTCATGCATCTGTTCTTGCAGCTTGCCTTCGGTCTTCATGATCAGCCAGGTACAGCCGAGCAAGGCATAGGCGGCGATCAGCGCCAGGCCGCAAAACATGGTGAACGGCGTGAGCCAGTCCAGGGAACCGCCGGCGAACTGGCGGTTGACCACTTCGAAGCCGTCGATGAACGCCCCCAGGGCGACACCCTGGAAGAACGTCGCCGTCAGCGAGCCACCGATAAATGCCTTGTCCCAAAGATGCCGCTTCTCGGCCTTGGCCTTGAAGCGGAACTCGAACGCCACGCCCCGGAAGATGAGCCCGATGAGCATCAGAATCAGCGGCAGGTACAATGCCGAGAGCACCACCGAATACGCCAGCGGGAACGCCCCGAACAGCCCTGCCCCGCCCAGTACCAGCCAGGTTTCATTACCGTCCCAGACCGGCGCGACGGTGTTCATCATCACGTCGCGGTCGCGCTCGCCCTTGACGAAGGGGAAGAGAATGCCGATGCCCAGGTCGAAGCCGTCCATGATCACGTACATCATGATGCCGAAGATGATGACCACGGCCCAGATCAGCGGAAGATCAATACCCATGACTCAATTCCCCTTGTTCGAGCTGTCGTTGTGGTCCACTTCGTCGTCGCCTTCGTTGGCGGCCGACAATGGACGGGCCGGGGTGCGTTTCTGACCGGGGCCACCGTCGGTCGGCTCGGCTTCCTGGGCCACCGGGCCCTTGCGCACCAGACGCATCATGTAGCTCAACCCCGCGCCGAACAGCGCGAAATACACCACCACGAACATGACCAGGGTGAAGCTCATCTGCGCAAAGCTGTGGCCGGACGACGCATCCGCCGTGCGCATCAAGCCGTAGACTACCCACGGCTGGCGACCGATTTCCGTGGTGAACCAACCGGCCAGGATCGCGATCAGCCCGGAAGGCCCCATCCACAGCACCAGATGCAGGAACGGGCGGGATTGGTAAAGCCGGTTGCCGCGGCGTAGCCAGAGGCTGCACAGCCCAGTGAATATCATCAGCAACCCCAGGCCCACCATGACCCGGAACGACCAGAACACGATGGTCGAATTCGGTCGATCCTCAGGCGGGAAATCCTTCAGCGCCGGCACCTGATCGGTCAGCGAGTGGGTCAGGATCAAGCTGCCCAGGTACGGGATTTCCACAGCGAACTTGGTTTGCTCGGCCTTCATGTCCGGCCAGCCGAACAGAATCAGCGGCGTGGGTTCATCGCCGACGTTTTCCCAGTGCCCTTCGATGGCGGCAATTTTTGCCGGCTGGTGCTTCAGCGTATTGAGACCGTGGAAGTCACCGATTACCGCCTGTACAGGCGCGACCAGCAGGGCCATCCACATCGCCATCGACAACATGCGGCGAATGGCCGGGTTATCGCGACCGCGCAGCAGGTGCCAGGCCGCCGACGAGCCGACGAAAAACGCGGTGGCGACAAAGGCCGCGACCGACATGTGCATCAGCCGGAACGGAAACGAGGGGTTGAACACCACGGCCAGCCAGTCCACCGGAATGACCCGGCCATCGATGATTTCGTAGCCTTGCGGGGTTTGCATCCAACTGTTGGACGACAGGATCCAGAAGGTCGAGATCAGCGTACCGATCGCCACCATGACCGTGGAAAAGAAGTGCAAGCCACGCCCCACGCGATTCCAGCCGAACAGCATTACGCCGAGGAAGCCCGCTTCGAGGAAGAATGCCGTGAGCACTTCATAAGTCAGGAGCGGCCCGGTTACAGCGCCAGCGAAATCCGAAAAACGGCTCCAGTTGGTGCCGAACTGATAGGCCATCACCAGCCCGGAGACCACCCCCATGCCGAAGTTGACGGCGAAAATCTTCGACCAGAAGTGATACAGGTCGCGGTAGGTATCGTCGTGTGTCTTCAGCCACAGGCCTTCGAGTACCGCCAGGTAACTCGCCAGGCCAATGGTGATGGCCGGGAACAGGATGTGGAACGAGATGGTGAACGCGAACTGGATTCGGGCGAGATCGAGCGCCTCCAAACCGAACATAAGTCTTCCTCTGTCAGGTAAAACCGGCTGCGGGCGGGGCTTGCATCACAGCCCCCAGGGATATGGAGTGCGATGCTTTTAAAATCGTTCTTTTTAAACCGTCACAACGCAGGACTTTGGCCCAATGGCCGCCAGCACAACGCCCCAAGGGGATTGACCTGGGTCAAGCAATGTTCAAAGAGTAGTCGCTATATGGCCGATGGACGGCGTGGTTTTTTGTCGCGTGGCAGGTTGTCCCAGGTGCTCAGGACATAAGTAAAAACTCTTGTGGCGAGGGGATTCATCCCCGCTCGATTGCACAGCACTCGCAAAAGCTTGGGGCCGCTTAGCGCCCCAGCGGGGCGGTGCGACGTTTCGCTAAATCCCCTCGCCACAAATGTTCCCTCAAGCCAATATCGATGTTTGGCTAACTATTTTTCCAACCACCGCAACTTCCTGTTACAGCTCAGTGATAATCTCGACCTTCCCATCACCGGACCCCGTCACAGATGCCCAGCCAAGCGCCCCTTCTGCTCCGTCACCATCGTCCCTTCATTGCTTTCTGGCTGGCTCGGATATTCACCGCCAGCGGTTTCCAGATGCTGACCGTGGCCATCGGCTGGAACCTCTATCAACTGACCGGCAATGTCCTGGACCTGGGGCTCGTCGGCCTCGTGGAGTTCGCCCCACGGGTGCTGTTCATGCTGCATACCGGGCACGTGGCGGATCGATACGATCGACGTAAAGTCGCGGCCATCTGCCAATCGTTGCAAGCGATGATCGCCCTCACCCTTGCGATTGGCAGCGCCAGCGACAACGTTACGCGCGAGATGATCTTCATCCTTGCGTTCCTGCTCGGCGCGGCCCGCTCCTTCGAAATGCCGACCACCCAGGCGCTGTTGCCGAGCATTGTCCCTGCCGCGTTGTTTCCCCGGGCTGTGGCCGCCGCGCAATCAGCACAACAATCGGCCACCATCGTCGCCCCGGCCCTGGGCGGTTTGCTGTACGCCTTTGGCAGCGTCTGGGTCTATGGGCCAACCGTGTTGCTTTATGTCATCGCCTGCTGCCTGATGCTCAACCTGCCCGCCCGGCAGACACCGCTGAATAAAGGCAAGGCGACCCTCGACTCGCTGTTGGCCGGTATTCGCTTCATTCGCAGCCGCCCGGACATCCTAGGGGCGATCTCTCTGGACTTGTTTGCGGTGCTGTTGGGCGGCGCCACCGCGCTGTTGCCGGTATTCGCCAAGGACATCCTGCTCACCGGCCCCTGGGGCCTGGGCCTGTTGCGTTCGGCGCCGGCGGTCGGGGCCTTGCTGATGTCGCTGTGGCTGGCGCGGTTTGCCGTGGAGCGCAAGGTCGGCCGGGTGATGTTTACCGCCGTGGGCGTGTTCGGCGTCGCCACCATTGCGTTCGGCCTTTCCACGTCGTTCTGGTTCTCCCTGGCGGTATTGGTGGTGCTGGGCGCGGCGGACATGATCAGCATGGTCATCCGCGCCTCCTTCGTGCAGTTGGAAACGCCCGACGAGATGCGCGGTCGGGTGAGCGCTGTGAATGGGTTGTTTATCGGCGCCTCGAACCAGTTGGGCGAATTCGAGTCCGGGCTCACCGCCCACTGGTTCGGCACGGTGCCGGCGGTGGTCATGGGCGGCGTCGGCACGCTGCTGGTGACCGGGGCCTGGATCAAACTGTTCCCGACCCTGGCCAACCGTGACCGGATGCACGAACCGGTGGACGAGGCGAAAGCCTAGAGCAACTTATCCAGGGTGATGGGGAAATCCCGCACCCGTTTGCCCGTGGCATGGTAGATCGCATTCGCCACCGCCGCGGCCACGCCGACAATGCCGATTTCGCCGACGCCCTTGGACCCGAGGGCGTTGACGATCTCGTCATGTTCTTCGACAAATATCACGTCTATCTCGCCAATGTCGGCATTCACCGGCACATGGTACTCGGCCAGATTGTGGTTCATGTGGCGGCCAAGGGCATGGTCGGTCAAGGTTTCTTCGTGCAGTGCCATGCCAACGCCCCAGACCACCCCACCGAGGATCTGGCTGCGGGCAGTCTTCGGATTGACTACCCGGCCCGCCGCGATGGCGCTGACCACTCGGTTGACCTTCACCGTGCCAAGGTCTTCATCCACCAACACCTCAACAAAAACCGCCGAATGCGTGGCGGTCGCATAGGCCTGGCGTTTTTCATCCGGTCCGGTGGCGACCTCCGCGTGCAACGGCATTTCGCCGCTTTTTTGCGCCAGCTCCGCCAGGGCGACACGGGCCTCGCCCATGCGCAGTTCACCGTCGATGAAGGTTACCTGCTCAAGGGTCGCGCCGCTGAAGGCAGGACAGGACTGACGGGCCACGGCGAGCAGCTTTTCCCTGAGCGCTTCGCAAGCTTTCTGCACCGCCGTGCCCACCGACGAGACGGTAAACGAACCACCCTGCAATGGTGCCGTTGGCAGCGACGAGTCGCCCAGGACAAAGGTGACGTCCTCAAGGGAAACGCCTGACGCCTCGGCGGCAATTTGAGTCATGACGGTATAGGTGCCGGTGCCGATGTCCGTCGTTGCGCTGCTGACGGTCAACTTGCCGTTGGCGTCCAGCGAGGCGCGGGCACTGGCTTTTTGCTGCATGGCTTCCCACACGCCGCCCGCCATGCCCCAGCCCACCAGTTGTCGGCCGCTGCGCATGCTGCGCGGTTCGGGGTTGCGCTTGCTCCAACCGAAACGGTCGGCGCCCTGGGCGTAACAGGCCCGCAGCTCCTTGCTGGAATAGGGCTTGCCTTCGTTTTCGTTGCGTTCGGCATAGTTGATCAGACGCAACTGCAGCGGGTCGATCGCCAGGGCGCAGGCCAGCTCGTCCATGGCACACTCCAGCCCGATCAACCCGAGGGCCGCGCCCGGGGCGCGCATGTCCAGCGGTGTGTACACGTCCAACGGCGCCAGTTTGTACGTCAGTGTCACGTTATCGCAGTGATAGAGCATGCCGCTCCACTCCACCACGTGCTCGGTAAAATCTTCGAAACGCGAGGTCTGGCCAATGGCGGTATGCGCTACCGCGAGCAATCTTCCGTTGGCCGCAGCACCCAATTGCAAGCGCTGGAATGTCCGAGGCCGATAGCCAAACGTAAACATCTGCTGGCGCGTCAGGCTGACCCGTACGGAGCGCTTGAGATGCAGCGCGGCCATCACCGCGAGCGCCAATTGGTATTGCGGACGCAGGCCGGAACCAAACGCGCCGCCCACGTAGGCGGCAAATACCCGCACTTGCTCCTTTTCCAGCCCGAATACTTTTTGCACGTACGCCTGGCAGTTCTGCGCGCCTTGGGTCTTGTCGTGGATATGCAGGCTTGCGTCGGGTTGGTACAACACGGTGGAGGCATGGGGCTCCATCGGGTTGTGGTGTTCTATCGGCGTGCTGTAGGACACGTCCACACTCAGGGCTGCGCTCGCGTACTCGCCCTGAAAATTCCCACGGGGCTTGGGCAGTTCTGCAGGTGCTGGATGGGCTTCGTTTTGCAGGATTGTCAGATCGGTCTGATGCCCCTCAGCCTCGTATTCAATCTCCACCAGCGAGCCGGCATAACGGGCCAGCTCCAGGTTTTCGGCGACCACCAGGGCCAGCGGCTGGCCGCTATAGAGGATCTGGTCGTTGAACAGTGGCCGGAACGGCGAGCCCTCCGCCGCGTCGGCATCCTGATAGGGTTCGTCGTAGCTGGCGATTTTGGGCCGATTGGTATGATCGATCACAGCAACGACACCCGGCAGCGCCAGGGCGCGGGAAGCATCGATACCCACCACCCGCCCCCGGGCGATGGCACTGGATACGACACTGCCGTGCAACAAGCCGTCTTCCGGATATTCCCCGGCGTAACGGGCCCGACCGGTCACCTTGAGGAGGCCATCAACCCGGTCCAGCGGTTGGCCTATGGTTTTGCTCGGTGCATTCATCGGGCGGTTCCTCCCACCAGTGCGGCATCGCTCAAGGCGCGGACAATCGCCCGGCGCGCCAACTTGACCTTGAAACCGTTGTGCTCTAGCGGCTCGGCGTCTTGCAGCAGCGCATCCGCGGCGGCCGTGAACGTCTCGCGGCTGACCGGCTGCCCCACCAACCAACTCTCCACGGATCGATCACGCCAAGGCTTGTGGGCCACGCCACCCAGGGCCAGGCGAGCCTGGCGAATCACCGGCCCGTCCAGCTCCAGCGCGGCGGCGACCGAGACCAGAGCGAAGGCATAGGACGCGCGGTCACGGATCTTCAAGTACTGGCTGTGTTCGGCGAAGCCTGTGGGCGGCAGCTCGATATAGGTGATCAGTTCATCATCGGCCAATTGGTTGTCCCGGTCCGGAGCGTCGCCGGGCAGGCGATGGAAGTCGGCGAATTCGATGGTCCGTGGTCCACCCCGGCCCAGCACATGGACCACCGCGTCAAGCGCGGCCAGTGCCACACACATGTCGGAGGGATGAGTCGCGACGCATTGATCGCTCGCCCCAAGAATCGCGTGAATACGGTTCAAACCGCTTCGAGCCGGGCAGCCACTGCCGGGCCGACGTTTGTTGCACGGCACACCGGCGTCATAAAAATAGTAACAACGGGTACGCTGCAACAGGTTGCCACCCGTGCTGGCCATGTTGCGCAGCTGTGGCGAAGCACCGGCAAGAATGGCCTGGGAGAGCAATGGATAACGGCGCTCGATCCAGGGGTGCCAGGCCAAATCGGCGTTACTCACCAACGCGCCAATCATCACCCCGCCCGATGGCGTTTCGCTGAGGTCGGCCAAGGGCAGCCCGGTGATATCGATCAGGTGCTGGGGGCGGGTGAGGTTTTCCTTCATCAGGTCGAGCAGGTTGGTGCCGCCAGCGATGAAACGCGAATCGGCACTCGACAGCTCGACGGCGGCCTGCAGCGTGTCGGGCTTGCTGTAGCGAAAGGGATTCACGACTCACCTCCGGTCTGCTGGCAGAGCGGCAGGGCTTCTTCGATGGCATCGCGAATGTTGTTGTAGGCACCGCATCGGCAGAGGTTGCCGCTCATCAGCTCGCTGATTTCGGCGCCAGTGCTCGCCCGCCCCTCGTGGGCCAGCGCCACTGCCGAACAGATCTGCCCGGGAGTGCAATAGCCGCACTGGAACGCGTCATGCTTGATGAATGCCCGTTGCATCGGATGCAACTCGTCGCCATTGGCCAGGCCCTCGACGGTGGTCAACTCGGCACCGTCGCACATCACCGCGAGGGTCAGGCAGGCGTTGATCCGCTTGCCGTCGCGCAGCACCGTGCAGGCGCCGCATTGGCCGTGGTCACAGCCCTTTTTGCTGCCCACCAGGTCCAATTGTTCGCGCAGCAAATCGAGCAACGTAGTCCAGGGCAGCACCTGCAACTCGCGCACCGCGCCATTGAGTGTCAGACGTATGGGATGACGGACGAAGGACGCCTGCGTCGCTTCGGACAAGGTCGCGCTCATGGAACACCTCACGGTTGGTCGTACACGCGGCGTTTTGGAAAACCGCCGTCATAAGGGGTACGACTTCGGGGTGGGATGAGCGTTCCAAGACAATTGCCCGCCCCCAATGCACGAGTCCAGCGCGCCTGTGCGGTACATATGTATCGCACAGACTGTAATGTATCGCCTTACACTCTATTCCATGATGAAATCCTTCCAGCACAAAGGCCTCAGGGTCTTTTATGAAACGGGTTCGACGCGGGAATTCGGCAGACCACGGGAAGCGGCTGGCTCGCATGCTTCAGTTCATGGACAGGGCATGCATGCCAAGCGACCTGGACATACCCGGGTGGCGATTGCATTCGCTCAAGGGTGATCTGGTCGATTATTGGTCGCTGAGCGTTTCGGGGAACTGGCGAATTGTCTTCCGCTTCATCGAGTCCGACATCGAACTGGTCGATTACCTCGACTATCACTGACAGGAGGCTGGAACATGCCCATGCACAATCCGCCACATCCTGGCGAAACATTGCTGGTGGACGTATTGCCCGAGCTGGGCATCACGGTGACCGAACTGGCGAGACACCTCGGTTTCGCTCGACCGCACCTTTCTCGGGTACTGCACGGCCATGCACCGGTCAGCCCAGACCTGGCAGTACGCCTGGAACGCGCAGGCATTGGCAAGGCAGGCGTCTGGCTGGGCGTCCAGACCGACTATGACCTATGGCAAGCCGAGCGGCGCGAACAACCAATGATCGAACCCCTTGCCCATCACATTTGACGCTGTCACGCCAACAACTCCGCCGCCACCACGCTTCTCACCCCTTTACCGGCTAATGCTTCCACCAGCGCAAGGGCAAACACCAAGGCGGCGGCGGAACCCTGGGCGGTGATGCAATTGCCGTCCACCACCACCGGCTGGTCGACGAAGCTGCACCCGGACAGTTGCTGGCTCACGGCGGGCAGGCAGGTCATCCGGCGCTGGCGCAGCACGCCGAACGCCTGGAGCACCAACGCCGGGGCTTCGGCGATGGCGGCGAAGATGCGCCCGGCGGCCGCCTGGTCCTTGATCAACTGTTGCAAAGGCGGGTGGGCCGCCAGGTGTTGCACGCCGATGATGCCGCCCGGCAAGACGATCAAATCGAAATCCTGCACCAGCACGTCCACCAGCATGCCGTCGGCGGTCAGGCGCGTTCCGCGTGCGCAGGTGAGCATGCGACGGCCTTCGATACTCGCCACGACGACTTCAAGCTGCGCCCGGCGCAACACGTCGATCAGCGTCACCACCTGCAAATCATCAACGCCTTCAGCCACGGCGATCAGGACTCGGGGGATCTTGGTTCCAGGCATCATGGGCACTCTCCGCTGGGTGATCCTTCAAGACTAGTCAGCTTTGCCGGGCCCTGTCAGCCGAAGGTCGTCCACGGCATGTCATTTGATGTACAACTGGGTCGACATTCGGTTGCCCGGTGCGTTGATCGACACGTTGCTGAAGCTGAAGGTGCCTTCCTGCTTGCCCTTCAGATCGAAGATATACAAGTAGCCGACCGTTCGCCGGGCTCCGGTCGAACAATCATTGAGATTGCCATTGTCGTATGCACACACCGGTGAACGGGTGCCGTCGACCTCGAAGCCGTCCAGCGTGACATTTGGCTGGTGGCCTATGCCGAGCTCCAGCACGTAGACCTTGATATGCGGGCCACTGTGGTCGCAACGGGTTTGCGCCTGTCCTGCGGAAACGTCTTCGAAACCACAGGCCGGCGACTCGACCTTGAGCACCTTGACCTCGCTCAGCGGTGGTGCCGACGCGGCGTGCGCGACCGGCACGGCCAGCCCCAGGCCGAACACCCAGGCCCATGCAATGTTTTTCATGCGATACATCCCGACCGTCCGAAATCGGGCGCAGTATGGCCCAACTTTTGCCTGCGCACACTTATGCGACGCACACCGAGGATCGCAGCCACATCGCCGCGCTGCTATGATGCGCGGCTTTTTCCGACCCGCAGAAAATCCCGGCGCCCCTGGCGACCTGTGCTTTGCTGTTGAGGTCGATACATTCACGGCGCCGCGCGCGCCACGGGGAGCAGACATGCTGGAAAGGCTGTTTCAACTCAAGGCACACAATACCAACGTGCGGACTGAGATCCTGGCGGGCGTCACGACGTTCCTGGCCATGGCCTACATTCTGTTCGTCAACCCGAGCATCCTCGGCGAAACCGGCATGGACAAGGGCGCGGTATTCGTCGCCACCTGTCTGGCGGCGGCCATTGGTTCCACAGTCATGGGCCTGATCGCCAACTACCCGATCGCCCTCGCGCCGGGCATGGGCCTGAACGCCTTCTTCACCTACACCGTGGTCCTGCACATGGGCCATACCTGGCAAGTGGCGCTGGGGGCGGTGTTCGTCTCCGCCGTGCTGTTCTTTCTGCTATCGATCTTCCGCATCCGGGAATGGATCATCAACAGCATCCCGCTGCCGCTGCGCTCGGCCATCGCCGCCGGTATCGGCCTGTTCCTGGCGTTGATCGCCCTGAACAACGCCGGCATCGTGGTGAAAAACCCAGCGACCATGGTCGGCCTCGGCGACCTGAAGCAACCGGCGCCGATCCTGGCAACCCTGGGCTTTGTACTGATTGTCGCTCTGGAGGCGCTTAAAGTGCGCGGCGCGGTACTGATCGGCATCCTGGCGGTCACCATCGTCTCGATCCTGATGGGCTTCACGCCCTTTGGCGGCATCATTTCCGCGCCGCCATCCCTGGCCCCGACCTTCCTGCAGCTGGACATCAAGGGCGCCCTGGACATCGGCCTGGTGAGCGTGATCTTCGCGTTCCTGTTCGTGGATCTGTTCGATAACTCCGGCACCCTGATCGGCGTCGCCAAGCGCGCCGGGCTGATGGGCAAGGACGGCCACATGCCGAAAATGGGCCGTGCGCTGATTGCCGACAGCACCGCCGCCATGGCCGGTTCGCTGCTAGGCACTTCGACGACCACCAGCTACATCGAATCGGCGGCGGGCGTCAGCGCCGGCGGCCGCACCGGCCTTACGGCGATCGTGGTCGCGATCCTGTTCCTGCTGGCGCTGTTCTTCTCACCGTTGGCCGCCAGCGTCCCGGCCTTCGCCACCGCGCCGGCCTTGCTGTTCGTCGCGGTATTGATGACCTCCGGCCTGGCGGAAATCGACTGGGACGACGTTACCGTTGCCGCTCCGGTGGTGATCACTGCCCTGGCGATGCCGTTCACCTATTCCATCGCCAACGGCATCGCCTTCGGCTTCATCGCCTGGACCGCCATCAAACTGGTGTCCGGCCGCGGCCGTGAGCTGAACCCGGCGCTGGTCATCCTTTCGATCCTGTTCGTTATCAAGTTGGGTTGGTTCAACGCATGACTTTTGATTCCCAGGCCTACGCCACCCAGCTGCAAGACAAGGTCGTGCGCCTGCGCGACCTGCTGGCTCCGTTCGATGCCCCCGAGCCCGAGGTGTTCGACTCTCCGCTACAGAACTTCCGCCTGCGAGCCGAATTCCGCCTGTGGCGCGAGGCCGGCGAACGCCATTACGCGATGTTTTCCCAGGAAGACAAGCGCACGCCGATCCTCATCGAAGCGTTCCCCATCGCCAGCCTGCGCATCAACCAATTGATGCCGCAGCTCAAGGCCGCCTGGCAAGCCAGCGCGCCGTTGAGCCACAAGCTGTTCCAGGTGGAGTTCCTGACCACCCTGGCCGGCGACGCGATGATCACCCTGTGTTACCACCGTCCGCTGGATGAACACTGGCACGCCGCAGCTTCGAAACTGGCGGCCGAGCTTGGCGTAAGCATCATCGGCCGCTCCAAGGGCAAACGCGAAGTGATCGGCCACGACTACGTGGTGGAGAAACTCCACGTGGGCGGCCGCACCTTCAGCTACCGCCAACCCGAAGGCGCCTTCACCCAGCCCAACGGCACGGTGAACCAGAAGATGCTCAACTGGGCTTATGAAGCCCTGGGCGATCGCAATGACGACCTGCTGGAGTTGTACTGCGGCAACGGCAACTTCACTTTGCCGCTGGCAACCCGTGTGCGCAAAGTGCTCGCCACTGAGATCAGCAAGACTTCGGTCAACGCCGCACTGAGCAACCTCAGCGAGAATGCGGTAGACAATGTCACGCTGGTGCGCCTGTCCGCTGAAGAGCTGACCGAAGCCCTGAACGAAGTTCGGCCGTTCCGGCGCCTGCAGGGCATCGACCTGAAAAGCTACGAATTCGGCAGCGTCTTCGTCGACCCGCCTCGCGCCGGCATGGACCCGGACACCTGCGAGCTGACCCGGCGCTTCGACAACATCCTCTACATCTCTTGCAACCCCGAAACCCTCGCCGCGAACATCGCGCAACTGAACGATACCCACCGCATCACGCGCTGCGCGTTGTTCGATCAATTCCCTTGGACCCACCACATGGAATCCGGGGTGTTGTTGACGCGGCGCTGAGTCCTCCCTTTCGGGGTGAAGGATTACCCTGTGGCGAGGGGATTTATCCCCGCTGGGCTGCGAAGCGGCCCTCTGCTCTGTCTTGTCTGGCCTCTTGCGAGTGCTGCGCACTCGAGCGGGGATAAATCCCCTCGCCACAATTGCTCTCCCTCACCTTTCGGCCGGCAATGTTCGATCATCGAACACTTATTGCCCGACAACCGCTGCTTTATTTGACCAAATTAACCATCTAGTACAATTTATCTCCACCGGCTGAAACCCGCCGAGACCAACAATAAAAATGTGGAGATTGTGCGATGCCTCCGATCGTTCTGGTGCTCAACGGCCCGAACCTGAACCTGCTCGGCACCCGCGAGCCGGCGACCTATGGCCACGAAACCCTGGCCGATATTTCCGCGCTGTGCGGCCGCGCCGCCGAGGAGTTCGGCCTGACCGTGGAATTTCGCCAGACCAACCAGGAGGGTGAATTGATCGACTGGATTCACGACGCCCGAGGCCGGTGCGGCGGTATCGTCATCAACCCGGCGGCCTGGACCCACACCTCCGTGGCGATCCGCGATGCCCTGGTGGCGAGCGAAGTGCCGGTCATCGAAGTCCATCTTTCCAACGTCCACGCCCGCGAGACGTTTCGCCACCACTCCTTCGTCTCATCCGTCGCCATCGGCGTGATGTGCGGGTTTGGCAGCCATGGTTATCGCCTGGCCCTCGAACATTTCAGTCATCGGTTGAAGGGTTGAGCGCATGCCGAACGTCACTGTACTGGCCGGCCTGATCGGCGCGGGTATCCAGGCGTCTCGCACGCCAGCGCTGCACGAGCGCGAAGGCGATGCCCAAGGCATGCGTTACCTGTATCGACTGATCGATCTCGACGCGCTGAAACTCGACAGCAGCGCCCTGCCCGACTTGCTGATGGCCGCCGAACGCATGGATTTCACCGGCCTGAACATCACCTTTCCTTGCAAGCAGGCGGTCATCCCTCTGTTGGATGACCTTTCGGCGGAAGCGCGGGGAATCGGCGCGGTGAACACCGTGGTGCTCAAGGACGGCAAGCGCATCGGCCATAACACCGACTGCCTGGGTTTCGCCGAAGGTTTTCGTCGAGGCCTGGGCGATGTCGCGCGCAACCGCGTGGTCCAGATGGGCGCTGGCGGCGCTGGCGCAGCGGTGGCCCACGCCTTATTGGTGGAGGGCGTGGAGACGCTGAGCATTTTTGATGTCGAGGTCAGCCGTGCCGAGGCATTGGCCAACAACCTGAACCAACACTTCGGCGCCGGTCGCGCCCGTGCCGGGCATGACCTTCCCGCTGCCATGGCCGAAGCCGACGGCTTGGTGAACACCACGCCCATGGGCATGGCAAAACTGCCGGGCATGCCGGTGCCGGTCGAGTTGTTGCGGGGCGACCTGTGGGTGGCGGAGATTGTGTATTTCCCGCTGGAAACCGAACTGCTGCGCAACGCCCGCGCGCTCGGCTGCCGCACACTGGACGGCGGCACCATGGCGGTGTTCCAGGCGGTGAAGGCGTTCGAACTGTTCAGCGGCGTGGCGCCGGATGCGGGGCGGATGCTGGCGCATTTTCAGAGCATGAATCCCTGAAGCCAAGCCAAAATCCCTGTGGGAGCGAGCCTGCTCGCGAAAGCGGTGTGTCAGTAAGCGAATTCGTGACTGACACACCGCCTTCGCGAGCAGGCTCGCTCCCACAAGGTATGCGTTAGGTTCACGGTCAGGCTTGCAGATATCTCAGCACCGACTCACACACCATCTGTCGGTGTCGCTGCTTGACCGCTTCGTCCGACAAGTCGATCTGAAAGATCTCACCAAACGTCTGGCGGTTCGACACCCGGTAGAAGCAGAACGAACTGATCAGCAAATGTACATCCAGCGGTTCCAGGCCGGCGCGGAACACCCCTTCTTCGGCGCCGCGACGCAGGATCACGCCCAGGGAGTCGAGGATGGTATTGGTCATCGCCTTGATTGCACCAGACTGTTTCACGTACTCGGCGTTGTGGATGTTTTCAATGCAGACGATACGCACGAAATCTACGTTGCGGTCGTGGTGATCGAAGGTGAATTCCACCAGGCGCCGGATCGCCTCGACTGGCGCCAGCTCTGCCAGATGCAGGCGGCTTTCGGTGGTGCGGATATCGCCGTAGAGTTTCTCCAGCACCTCCACGTACAGCTGTTCCTTGCTGCCGAAGTAGTAATAGATCATGCGCTTGGAGGTGTGGATGCGCTCGGCGATAGCGTCGACCCGAGCGCCCGCCAGGCCTTGCTGGACAAACTCGACGATGGCTTCCTGGAGAATGTTCTCCCGGGTTTTCTCCGGGTTGTTCTTGCGACTCTTGCGCGGCGCGGCGACAGGTTCGTCGAGGGCTGCGGAAAGCTCTGGATTCATAGTCATTGCGGGCTCACGGCCGTCACTGCACAGGTTGGCGATTATGGGCCGCACCGGGCAGTGAAGGAAGCCAAGGCACCGCCCTTTACCGCCATCGTTACGATTTCCCTACAACTTGGCGTGCCGCACGCCGCCACTGCGGGACTTGGCCATGGCCGCCAGGCGCACCGCGACGTTGGCGGCGCCGTACCCCGCGTAACCGTTCTTGCGCTGGATGATTTCGAAGAAGAAACGCCCTTCGAACGGCTCGGTATAGACATGAAACAGCTCGCCACCCTGGGCATCCCGGTCGTACAGCACGTTGAAGTATGCCAGCTCGCTGAGGAACTCATCGTCGAAATCGAAACGCGCCGCCAGGTCGTCGTAGTAATTGAGGGGGATGTCCAGCAACGGCACCCCGGCCTCCTTGGCACAACTGACCTGGGCAAAGATGTCATCGCAATCGAAGGCGATGTGATGCACGCCGGAACCGCGATAACTCGACAGCGCATGTGAGATTGCGGTGTTGCGGTTCTCGGAAATGTTCAACGGCAAGCGAATCGAGCTGCAGCGGCTGCGCAGCGCACGGCTTTTCACCAGGCCATACGGGTCCGGCAGTACCACTTCGTCGTCGGCCTCGAAGTCCAGCAGGCTCTTGTAGAACAGCACCCAGCTGTCGAGGCTGTCGGCCGGCAGGGCCATCGCCATGTGGTCGATGCGCTTGAGCCCGGCGCCGATGGCGGCAGCGGGCTGCAGATTGAAGTCGGTGCCGTAGACGTCGGCGTCCTGATCCACCAGGTAGATCAGGCTGCTGTCCGGCGCGCGTACCGCCGCCAGCTCCAGTTCATTGGGCCCGACGAGCCCGCGATACGGCTGGCCCTTGTAGGCCACGGCCCGTTTCAGGGCGCTGGTGCTGTCCTTGACGCGTACCGCCATGGCGCACAGCGAAGGGCCGTGGGCCTCGAAAAAACTATGGGCGAAGGAATACGGCTCGCAATTGAGGATCAGGTTGATATCGCCCTGGCGCAACAGGCTGACGTTCTTGGAGCGATGCTGGCCGGCCTTGACGAAGCCCAGGCGCTCCAGCCAATGGGCGAGCTTGGCGCCGAGATTGTCGTCCACGGCAAATTCAAGGAACTCGATGCCGTTGTATTCGCTGGCCGCAGGGGTCTCGAACAGAATTTCAGGCGTCTGCGCGGGCGCTTCCTCGGCCAGGCGCTGGCGCGTCTTCTCTTCCAGGTACAGCAGTGAACGCAACCCATCGGCTGCATTGGCCCTGGGCGGCGCGGCGCGAAAGCCGTCGTTGAAGATTTCCAGCGACAGCGGCCCGGTATAGCCGCTCTTGATGATCGGCGCGAGGAATCCCGGCAAATCGAATTCGCCCTGACCCGGGAAACAACGGAAGTGCCGGCTCCATTCCAGGACGTCCATCGCCAGGATCGGCGCATCGGCCATTTGCACGAAGAAGATTTTCTCGCCTGGAATCTCGGCGATGGCGCTGGGGTCGCCCTTGAGCGACAAGGTATGGAAACTGTCGAGCAGCACGCCCAGGTTCGGGTGATCGGCTTGGCGGACGATGTCCCAGACCTGTTGATAGGTATTGACGTGCCGGCCCCAGGCCAACGCTTCATAACCGATGCGCAAGCCTCGGGCGCCGGCCCGCTCGGCCAGCAGCCGCAGGTCATCGATCAGTATCCGTTCGTCGCCGACGCTGTCGGCCGAAGCATTGCTGCACACCAGCACCAGGTCGGTGCCCAACTCCTGCATCAAGTCGAACTTACGCTCGGCTCGCTCCAGGTTGCGCGCCAGGCGATCCCGGCGGCACCCTTCAAAATCTCGAAAGGGTTGGAACAGCGTGATGGCAATGCCCAGGTCGGCGCACATCTGCCTGATTTCCCGAGGGCTGCCGTCGTAGTAAAGGAGATCGTTCTCGAAAATCTCCACACCGTCAAAACCGGCGGCGGCAATGGCTTCGAGTTTTTCCGGCAGGGTACCGCTCAAGGAAACAGTGGCAATGGAACGCTGCATGACTTCGGCTCCCGGGACTGGCGTCGGCTACAAAAAATGCGCCGCTTTTTAAAAGAGTCGGGGGATTATTGAGCTGCCGGTTTCTTTGGGCAATTTAATATGTACCATCCGGTTAGTTTTTTGGGCGATTATCGAACACTATGCCCGATCAGCGAATTGACGATTTTTTGTCCACTGCCCACCATCGACATCACATTGTTGCCAAAGCCTCAATGCAGACCCAGACCACGCCATAAGAATTTCAAGAACGGGTGACCCTATGATTCCTTCCCAAAGTTCCCGCCTGGCCCACGGCCCGGTTGTCGCCAGCGGTGGCATCGGCGACAAGATCCGTGGCGCGATGGCCGTGGGCAAGACCCGTTGGGGCATGCTCGCCCTGGTATTTTTCGCCACGACCCTGAACTACATCGACCGCGCCGCCCTCGGAGTCATGCAGCCGATCCTGGCGAAGGAGATGAGCTGGACGGCGATGGACTACGCCAATATCAATTTCTGGTTCCAGGTCGGTTACGCGGTCGGTTTCGTGCTGCAAGGGCGGTTGATCGACAAAATCGGCGTCAAGCGCGTGTTCTTCTGCGCCGTGCTGCTCTGGAGCCTGGCGACCGGCGCCCACGGCTTGGCTACCTCGGCGGTGGGCTTCATGGTCTGCCGCTTCATCCTTGGCCTGACCGAAGCCGCCAACTACCCGGCCTGCGTGAAAACCACGCGGTTGTGGTTCCCGGCGGGCGAACGCGCCGTGGCCACCGGCATCTTCAATGCCGGGACCAACGTCGGCGCGATGTTCACCCCAATGCTCCTGCCGCTGATCCTGCACGTCTGGGGCTGGCAGGCCGCGTTCCTGTGCATGGCGGCCCTGGGCGGTATCTGGCTGGTGTTCTGGGGCCTGAAATACTTCAACCCCGAAGACCACCCGAGCGTGAAGCAGTCGGAACTGGACTACATCCAGGCCCAGGAAGAACCGGACCCGGTAAGTGTTCCGTTCTCCCGCATCCTGCGCATGCGCGGCACCTGGGCATCAACGTGACCCAGATGGGCATCCCATTGATCATCATTTACCTGACCGCCGATTTTGGCAGTGTCGGCGGGGGGATCCTGTCGTCATTCCTGATCGGCCGCGGGGTCAATCCGATCAAGGCGCGACTGATGTCCATGCTGCTGTTCGCTTGCTGCATTGTCGGGGTGATCATGGCGGCCGGCTCCAGCAGTTTGTGGGTGGCGGTACTTGCGATTTCCCTGGCCATCGGCGCGCACCAGGCCTGGACCGCGAACATCTGGAGCCTGGTCATGGACTACACGCCCAAGCACATGATGAGCACGGTGTTCGGCTTCGGCGGCATGTGCGCGGCCATCGGCGGGATGTTCATGACTCAGTTGGTGGGGCACATCCTCACCATCACTAACAACAACTACACCGTGCTGTTCACCCTGATCCCGGCGATGTACTTCATCGCGCTGGCCTGGATGTACTTCATGGCGCCGCGTAAGGTGCCTACCCTGGAAAATTGATGGGGCTATAACGCCCCGTGGCGAGGGAGCTTGCTCCCGCTCGATTGCGCAGCGATCGCAAAAAAGCGAGGGCCGCTTCGCAGCCCAGCGGCAGCAAGCTCCCTCGCCACAAACGTCAGCGCCAACCCTCAGGGGTGTGTGCAGCCCGTTATCTGCGCCGCTGTTGCCACGCCGCCGCCAACCCGCTCAAGCAGATCAGCGTAATACCCACCACCGTCGTCAGCGTCGGCGTATGGCTGAAAAACAACCAGCCCAGCAGCCCGGCAAAGATGATCTGGCAATACCCGAACGGCGCAAGCAGCGCCGGGGCGGCGAAGCGGAAAGCCTGGGTCAGCATCAAATGCGCGGTCATCCCGCACGCCCCCAGCGCCAACATCATCAAGCCGTGGGTCACGCTCGGCACCTGCCAGAAGAACGGCACCAAGGCGCTCATCACTAGCGTATTGCACAGTCCGGCGAAAAAATTGCTGGTGGTGGGGCTGTCTATCTCGGCGAGTTTGCGCGTGAGCAGTTGATAGAAGCAGAAGAACAGCGCCGAACAGAACGGCAACAACACCGCCGGCGTGAACAAATCGCCACCGGGGTGAACAATGATCAACACCCCGATGAAACCGAAGATCACCGCGATCCACTGACCACGTGTCACATGCTCGCCCAGCAGCGGTACCGACAATGCCGTGACCAGCACGGGGGCGAGGAAGTTGACCGCCGTCGCCTCCGCCAATGGGATGAACATCAGCGAGGTGGTAAAAAACAAACTGGTGCCTAACAGGCATAAAGCCCGGGCAACCTGCCACAACGGGCGCTTGGTACGCAGTACCCGCAACCCCGAACGTGGCAGGAAAATACCCGCCATCAACAAGGTGTGCACCACGTAACGGGCCCATACCACCATGATGATGGGATAGAAACCCGAGAGATATTTGGACAACGCATCGTGACTGGAGAACAAAAACGTTGCGACCAGAATAAGCACGATGCCCTTGAAAGCCTGATTGACGCCGGAGAGCGGAGTGCTGATGGTCATGAAGGAAACCTGCGTTGCTTGATATTGAGGCCGGACGCACAGTGCAGTTATTGGGCCAGCGAGGGTTCCGATAAGTTCTGGATCCCAAGTGTAATGAAAAATCCACAGCCGGACAGGATCGGCTCGCCGATGAACCAAAATCCCCGGCGGTTGCCTGACTGCTCAAGCGCGACGCGCGCCTTGAACGCCTGAAGGCTAGACTCATCGCCACGGCAGTCATTTCTTCGCAGGGCCATTCAGAGGATTTCCCACATGTTATGGAAAAAAGGTCGCCGCAGTGACAACGTGGTGGATGCCCGGGGTGACGGTGGGGGCGGCAGCGGGATGCGTTTCGGCGCTGGCAAGGGGCTGAGCCTGACGGCCATCATCCTCATCGTCGGCATCGGCTGGATCACCGGCCAGGACCCGATGCAGATTCTCGGACAACTCACCGGGCAGATGGAACAAGGTTCCGCGCCCACCTCTTCGCAATCCCGCCAGGCGCCACCGGCCAACGATGAGCAGGCGGAATTCGTGCGCTCGATTTTGGGTGATACCGAGGACACATGGGGCCAGGTCTTCCAGCAGGCCGGGCGCCAGTACCAGCAACCGAAGCTGGTGTTGTTCAGCGGTCGGGTCAATTCTGCATGCGGCCTGGCATCCTCGGCCACCGGACCGTTCTATTGCCCGGCAGACCGACAGGTCTACCTGGACATGAGTTTCTTCCATGAAATGTCCCAGCGTTTCTCCGCCGCCGGGGACTTCGCCCAAGCCTACGTCATCGCCCACGAGGTCGGCCACCACGTGCAGACCCTGCTCGGCGTGTCGGCGAAAATCCAGGAGGCGCGCCAGCAAGGCCGGCAAATGGAAGGCGACGGCGGTTTGCTGGTGCGCCAGGAATTGCAGGCCGATTGCCTGGCCGGCGTCTGGGCCAATCACGCGCAGAAACGCCTCAACTGGCTTGAGCCAGGGGACATCGAGGAAGCCTTGACCGCCGCCAATGCCATCGGCGACGACCGCCTCCAGCAGCAAGGCCAGGGCCGCGTTGTGCCGGACTCCTTCACTCACGGCACTTCGGCCCAGCGGGTGCGCTGGTTCAAGACCGGTTTCGCCCAGGGCCAGGTCAGCCAGTGCGACACCTTCGCAGCGAAAAACCTGTAGATGAAGTGGGCGGCGTTGATCGGGCTGGTGCTCTGTTGCGCCGTTGCCCAGGCCGAGGAACACGGCGTCCAGGCGGTCGCCCAGGGGCGCCTGCTGCTCAAGGGCGGGATCATGGCCGTTGCCGTGAGCCCGCCGCCGGCTTCGATCGAGCGGGTGTTGATCATCCTTCACGGTCGGCTGCGCAATGCCGACACTTACCTTCACAGCGGTGAAAAGGCCGCCGCGCAGGCCGGTCAATCGACCACGACGTTGATCATCGCCCCGCAGTTTCTCAACGAACTGGATGCGGCACGTCATCAGTTGCCCGCCGACCTCCTGCGCTGGCAAGGCAACGACTGGATGGCGGGCGGCTTGTCCATCGGACCGAATCCGGTCAGTTCATTTCAAATGCTGGACGACATCGTGGCACGGGTCAGCGACCGACAGCAGTTTCCAGAAGTGAAGGAAATCGTCATCGCCGGCCATTCCGGTGGCGCCCAGGTGGTGCAGCGCTACGCCCTGCTCGCCCACGGCACGTATCGCATCGCGCCTCGGTTCGTCATCGCCAATCCATCGTCGTATGCCTATCTTGACGCGCAACGGCCCATGGCGTTCGACCCGGCCAGTTGCCCGGCTTTCAATCGCTGGAAATATGGCTTGGAGTACCTGCCCGCCTATGCGTCCGGACAAACCGCCACGCAGCTCGAAGATCAATACATCAAGCGCGACATCACTTATTTGCTGGGACAACAGGACATCGACCCGGAGCATCCGGCGCTGGACAAAGGCTGCGAGGCTCAGACCCAAGGGGCGTATCGCTTACTGCGCGGGCATTTCTTTTTCGACTACCTGACGCGGCGCCATCCGCAAGGATTCAATCAGCGGCTGATCGAAGTGCCAGGGGTTGGGCATGATGGGGATGGGATGTTCAACTCGCCGGAGGGGCTACAAGTATTGTTTGGGCAGTAAGTCTTGTGGCGGCGTATCGGGCCTCATCGCGAGCAAGCTCGCTCCCACAGTGGGCCTGGTGCAGACACAAATCTTGCGCTCGACGGAAATCTCCTTGTGGGAGCGAGCTTGCTCGCGATGACGATCAATCAGCCAACCGACCTCTCAAGCCGACAACATCCGCCGCAACTCCTCGCAATCCCGCGCATGCCAGTCCGTCAATTCAGGCCAGGGATTGTCCGGCAGGTTCACCAACACCGTCCGCGCCCCCGCTGCCCGGCCGCAGTCCAGGTCAAAGCGGTAATCCCCCACCATCACCATCGAGCCGGGCGCCACTTCCCACGCCTCGGCCAGTTTCAACAGGCCACCGGGGTGCGGTTTGGGCGGTGCCTCGTCGCGGCCCAGCACGTCTTGCACCGCAAAACAGTCAGCCAGGCCGATGGCTTCGAGGGTGATATGGGCCAGCTCGCGGGCATTGCGGGTCAGGATGCCCAGGCGGTACCCACGCCCGGCCAGCTCACGCACCAATTCGACCGCCCCCGGCGCGGGCTTGGAGCCCAGCGCCAGGTCCCGCTCGTGCTCCAGCAACCAGGCGTGCTTGGCGGCGGCTTCTTCCGCGGGCAATGCCGCCAGGTGCGTAAGGATGTCGTCTTCGGCCGGAATCGCCAGGGCGACGCGGATCGCGGCGAAATCATGCACGGCAATGGTCAGCGTGCCATCCATGTCGAACACCCAATGGCGCACATCGGACAGCCTCATGCCCAGTCCTTGCGATGGCGGATCAGGCCTTCCTGGGTCACCGATGCCACCAACTGCCCGGCGCGGTTGAACACGCTGCCTCGGGAGAATCCACGGGAATTTCCGGCCCACGGGCTGTCCATGGCATAGAGCAACCAGTCATCGGCGCGCAGGTCGGCATGGAACCACAACGCGTGGTCAAGACTGGCGACCTGCATATCCTTGTGCCACACCGACTTGCCGTGGGGCAGCAGCGAGGTGGTCAACAGGCCGAAATCCGACGCGTAGGCCAGCAGGTATTTGTGCAGGGCCGGGATGTCCGCCAAGGCGCCATCGGCACGGAACCACACGTATTTGACCGGATCGGCCGGTTGCGGGTTGTAAGGGTCTTTTTCGGTGACCGGACGCACCTCGATCGGCTTGGGGCAAAGCAGTTTTTCGCGCATGTGCTCGGGCAGCAGATGGGCGCGCTGCTGGGTCAGCTCCAGCTCGGACGGCAGGTTCTCCGGCCCGACGACTTGCGGCATGGTGCTCTGGTGCTCGAAACCCTGCTCGTCATATTGGAACGATGCGCTGCAGGTGAAGATCGGATTGCCCTTTTGAATCGCCGTGACCCGCCGGGTACTGAAACTGCCGCCGTCCCGTACGCGGTCTACCTGATAGACCACCGGCAGGGCCGCATCGCCCGGACGCAGAAAATAACCATGCATCGAATGCACGTGGCGCGCCTCTTCCACGGTCTGGCTGGCCGCCGACAACGACTGGCCCAATACCTGGCCGCCGAACAACTGGCGAAACCCCAGGTCCTGGCTACGACCGCGAAACAGGTTCTCTTCGATCGGTTCCAGGGTCAGCAGGTCGACCAGATCTTCCAACACGTGGCTCATTCAGACTTTCCTCACACAGCGCAAAAACCGCGCAGTCTACGCTGCGGCGGCGGATCGATAGTGGCCCGGGCCATTTTGGTGGGCATTGTAACGTCCGTGTCGGCTAACCGTGCAGAGTCTGCAACCACTGCTCTCGGTCAATGCGATAGAGCACATGGTGACGCAATGGATGACCGACCGCGAGCTTTGGATGTTCGAAGTCATCGGCCGGGTCGTGGTGCATGCCGATGGCCTGCATGACCTTCTGCGACGGCAGGTTGTCGGTGGCGGTAAACGCCACCACCTCGTCCAGCCCCAGGCGGTCGAAGGCGCAACGCAACGCCGTCCACGCCGCTTCGCTGGCATAGCCGAACCCCCAATGCTCGCGGGCCAGGCGCCAGCCGATTTCCACCGCCGGGGTAAAATGCGCGTCGAATCCGACCACGCCCAGCCCGGTGAAGCCAATGAAAGCGCCAGTATCCTTGCGCTCCAACGCCCACAAACCAAAACCATGCTCTGCAAAATGCCCGCGCACTCGGCCGATCAACGCAGCGCTTTCCAGGCGACTCAAGGGTGCCGGAAAATAACGCATCACTTGCGCATCGGCAGACATGGCCGCGAACGTGGGCAAATCATCGTCGCGCCATTGCCGCAGTATCAACCGTGCGCTTTCCAGTTCCAGTATCGGCTCCATCTTCACTCCCTTTCCATGCCCCAGAGTCTACATCGCTGGTAGGATCCGTGGCTCAACCACCACTGAAAACACCATGCCGCTACCGTTGATCTACCACGAAGACTACAGCCCCGAGTTCCCAGCGGAACACCGCTTCCCCATGGACAAGTTCCGCCTGCTGCGCGATCACCTGGTGGAGAGCGGCCTGGCCCGGGACACAGACCTGCTGCGTCCCGCCCTGTGCCCGCCGGAGATTCTCGCCCTGGCCCATGACCGCGCTTATATCGAACGCTACATGGGCGGCGAGTTGTCCCGCGAAGACCAACGGCGACTTGGCCTGCCCTGGAGCGAAGCCCTGGCGCGGCGAACGGTGCGCGCCGTGGGTGGCTCGCTCCTGGCCGCCGAAAAGGCGCTTGAACACGGACTGGCCTGTCATCTGGCCGGCGGCACCCATCACGCCCATTACGACCACCCGGCCGGCTTTTGCATTTTCAATGACCTGGCGGTGATCAGCCGCTACTTCCTGGCCAGCGGCCGCGTTTCGCGCGTGTTGATTTTCGACTGCGACGTGCACCAGGGTGACGGTACGGCTCGAATACTCCATAACACTCCAGACGCCGTGACAGTTTCCCTGCACTGTGAAAAGAATTTTCCCGCACGCAAGGCGCAGAGTGACTGGGACATTCCACTGCCGATGGGCATGGAAGACGCTGCGTACCTTAAAGTCGTGGACGATGCGCTAAATTATCTGCTGCCGCTCTACCAGCCGGACCTGGTGCTGTACGACGCCGGCGTCGACGTACACAAGGATGACGCCCTCGGTTACCTGAAACTTACCGACGAAGGCCTCGCCGCCCGGGACGAAAGCGTCATGCGCCATTGCCTGGGGCGGGACATTCCGGTAGTGGGCGTCATCGGCGGGGGCTACAGCAAGGACCGCAAGGCCCTGGCCCGGCGCCACGGGATCCTGCACCACAGCGCACAAAAGATCTGGGCGTCATCAGGCTGTCATTGAAATCTGGGCGCTTTACCCACAATGCCTGTGGAGCGGCCTGTGGATAACCTGAGCGAAACGGCTTACAGCCTATGGCGCGTATAGCTTGCGTAGATGTGGTTGTTTTTTGATCACGTACTCAGAAGGCATCACATTCAAATGTGGGAGCGAGCCTGCTCGCGATAGGGGCATGTCAGTCGACATGGATGTTACTGATCCGCCGCTTCGCGAGCAGGCTCGCTCCCACAGGAGTTTGTACTGATAGAATGCCGCGCTATTCCTCGTTTCCGCAGTTCACACCATGACCTCGACCACCCAGCCCTCCTCCCCACACATCGCCATCATCGGCGGCGGCCCCGCCGGCTTGATGGCAGCCGAGGTGTTGAGCCAGGCCGGTGTCCAGGTCGACCTGTACGACAGCATGCCGTCGGTGGGCAGGAAATTTCTATTGGCGGGCGTGGGCGGCATGAACATCACCCACTCCGAAGCGTTCCCGGCGTTCCTGTCCCGCTACGGCGAACGCTCGCCAAATATCGCCCCGCTGCTGCGGGCATTCGGCGCGGATGAGTTGTGCCAATGGATACAGGGCCTGGGCATCGACACGTTTGTGGGCAGCTCGGGGCGCGTCTTTCCGACCGACATGAAAGCCGCCCCACTGCTGCGCGCCTGGCTCAAGCGCCTGCGGGACGCCGGGGTGGTGATCCACACCCGCCACCGCTGGCATGGCTGGAGCCCCGACGGCGGCTTGCGCATCGCCAGCCCGGACGGTGAAAAAACCTTGTTCCCCGACGCAACGCTGTTGGCGCTGGGCGGCGGCAGTTGGTCGCGCCTGGGTTCCGATGGCGCCTGGATGCTGTCGCTGGAACAGCGCGGCGTGGCGTTGGCACCCTTGCAACCGAGCAATTGCGGATTCGACGTGGCCGCCTGGAGCGACTTCATGATCGGCAAGTTCGCCGGTGCCCCGCTCAAGAACATCGCCATCGGCCTCGACGACGATGTGCCACGCCTGGGCGAATGCGTAGTCACCGCCACCGGCCTCGAAGGCAGCTTGATCTATGCCCTGTCGGCAGCGATTCGCGAGGCCATCAACCAGCACGGCAGCGCGACCATTCATCTGGACCTGTTGCCAGGCCGGCCTGTGGATAAAATCCTCCAGGCCTTGAACAAACCACGCGGGTCACGCTCGATGGCCAAGCACTTGCACAGTCAATTGGGGCTCGACGGGGTCAAGGCAGCGCTGTTGCGCGAGCTGACGTCCGCCGATTGCTTCGCCGACATGGCGCGGCTGGCGAAAGCGATCAAGGCCTTGCCGGTCACGCTGGTGAAAACCCGTCCACTGGACGAAGCCATCAGCAGCGCCGGCGGCGTGACCTTCGAAGCGCTGGACGAACGGCTGATGCTCAAGCAATTACCCGGCGTTTTCTGCGCGGGGGAAATGCTCGACTGGGAAGCACCGACCGGCGGCTACCTGCTCACGGCGTGCGTTGCCAGTGGCCGGGCGGCGGGGTCGGGGATGCTGGAGTGGTTACAGCGCCTGGATTGAAAACCTGGGCGCCGGCCATCGCGAGCAAGCTCGCTCCCACAGAAGATCTGTGGTGCATACAGGATCTGTGAACACCTGAGCACCACTGTGGGAGCGAGCTTGCTCGCGATAGCGCTATATCAGGCGCAGCAATATCAAGGCTTACGCTTACGCGGCCCAGTGTTGAAGACCGGCACTTTGCGCACAGGCTTGACCGAAGGTTCCACAGGCGCAGCGTCGCCACTGTCCACCCACTTGCCCAGATTGCGCTTGCCGCCGCCACCGGAGGTCTTTGGTTTCTTCGGCTTCTTCGGTTTTTTGATGACCTGGCCGCTGGCATCGGTCTCCGGCACGCGGTGTTCAGGCTCGAAATCCTGTTCCATCTGGCGCGGCAATGTCTGACGGGTCAGGGTCTCGATGGCCGACAGCAGGTTCACTTCATCGGCGCAGACCAGGGAAATCGCCTGGCCCGTAGCACCTGCCCGGCCCGTACGGCCGATGCGGTGGATGTAGTCCTCGGCCACGATTGGCAGGTCAAAGTTCACCACCAACGGCAAGTCCTCAATGTCCAAGCCACGGGCGGCGACGTCGGTGGCTACCAGTATCTGCACTTCGCTGGCCTTGAAGCGATCCAGCGCGCGCTGGCGGGTCGCCTGGGGTTTGTCACCGTGGATGCCGTCGGCATTCACACCGAGGCCCTGGAGTTTTTCCACCAGCGCATCGACGCCGTTGCGGGTCTTGGCGAACACCAGCACCTGCTTCCACTTGTGCTTGCGCATCAGGTGAATGAACAGTTCCGGCTTGCGCTTCTTGTCCACCGTCACCACCCATTGCTTGACGGTATTGGCAGCCACGTTGCGCGGGCTCACTTCGATGCTCAGCGGGTCGTTGAGCATCTGCCCGGCCAACAGGCGGATCGCATCGGAGAAGGTCGCCGAGAACAGCAGCGTCTGGCGCTTCTTCGGCAATGCCTTGTAGATGTTCGCCAGCTCTTCGGAGAAACCCAGGTCGAGCATGCGGTCGGCTTCGTCCAGCACCAGCGTTTGCAATTGGTTGAACTTCAGCGCGTTCTGGCGGAACAGATCGAGCAAGCGGCCCGGCGTGGCCACCAGCAAGTCGACACCTTTGCGCAACTTCATCATCTGCGGGTTGATGCTGACACCGCCATATACGGCGTAGGTGCTCAAAGGCAAGTGCTGCGCATATTGGCGCACGCTTTCGTGGACCTGCTCGGCCAGCTCGCGGGTCGGCACCAAAATCAGCGCACGCACCGAGTTGGCGGCGACTTTCGGCCCTTCGGTGGTCAGCAACTGCAACAGCGGCACGGCGAAACCAGCGGTCTTGCCGGTGCCGGTCTGGGCCGCGGCCATCAGGTCGCGCCCGGCGAGCACGGCCGGCATGGCTTGGGCCTGGACCGGGGTCGGAGTCTGGTAGCCGAGCGTCTCGAGGGCGCGCAGCAGGGGTTCGATCAGGCCAAGGGTGGCGAAAGTCATGGAGGTACCGTAGGAAAAATCAGCGCAGGGTGTGCAATGCGCGGCAGTTTACCCTAAATCAGGATTCGGCCGGTGCGGGCTTGGGCTTGCGCCACTGGGGCAAACCGATCAGCACCACGGCGCTGATGATCACCAGCATCGCCAAGGCTTCCTCGATACCAATGGTCTCACCGGCGAAGACGATCCCCAGCAACACCGCCACCGCCGGGTTGACGTAGGCATAGCTGGTGGCCGCGGCCGGGCGCACATGCTTGAGCAGATACATGTAGGCGTTGAAGGCAATGATCGAACCGAAACCGATCAGGTAGACCAGCGCGAACCAGCCTTCCAGCGGCGGCATGTGGTCCAGACGTTCGCCGCTGGCAAAGCTGCCGATCAATAGCACCACGCCGGCCACCAGCATCTCCACGGCGCTGGCCATCGCTCCCGCCGGCAACGGCAGATGTTTGCTCAGTACCGAACCGAAGGCCCAGGAAGCCGCCGCGAACACCAGCAAGGCCGCCCCCAACGGGCTCGCTTGCAGGTTGGAGCCCAGGTTGAGCATGGCGATGCCGATCAATCCCAACACAATACCGGCCCATTCGAGACGGGTATTACGCGCGCCCCAGAAATATCCACAGAGTAAGGTAAACAAAGGCACCGTCGCCACGGCCAACGCCGCCACCCCCGACGCCACGCCCATGTGCTCGGCGATGCTCACCGCACCATTGCCGAACGTCAGCAACAGCACGCCGATGAGCGCCCCGGCCTTCCATTGCGCCCAGGTCGGTGCCGGCGCCCCGCGCCAGCGCAGGAAGCCGTACATCAGCGATCCGGCGATCACGAAGCGAATCCCGGCCAGCAGCAACGGCGGCCAATGCTCGACGCCAATGCGAATCACCAGGTAGGTCGAGCCCCAGATGACGTACAAGGCAAAAAAAGCAGCGATCAGAGGCAAGGGGAAACGGCGTGGGCCAGGCATGTTCAGCTCGAAGTCAGGACGATGAAACCTGTCATTCTAAAAAGGCGATCGACAGAAATTAAGTTACAAAATCTGTTTATCCGAGCCATACACTTTTCAAGACACGACAGATCTCAGATCAACACGACCCATCCTGTGGGAAGGTTTCGCGGTGTACTCAGAACCCGCGATGGCGTTTGAGGTGTTCGTTGATCTTCGCCGCCGGCACTTTTTGCAAGCTGCACAGCAAGTCATGGGACAACGCCCGCAGCCCATGCTTTTCTCGCAGTTCCGAGGCCAGGTGCGCGGTGAGGTTGGCGGCCATTTCGGCGTCGGCCATGGCGCGGTGAGCCTGGCCGGTGTGGGGCAAGCCGGCGAAAGTGTTGAGGGTGCCAAGCTTGTGGTTCGGCGCCGCTGGCATCAAGCGCCGGGCCAGTAACAGCGAGCAGGCAAAGTTCTGCAAGCGGGTGCGCTTGATGCGTCCCAATTCGAAATCCCAGAACTTCTGGTCGAACGCGGCGTTGTGGGCCAGCAGCGGCGTGATGCCGACGAATTCGTTGACCTCGTTCATCACTTTTTCCGCCGGGGGTGCGCTGCGCAACATGGCGTTGCTGATGCCGGTGAGCTGTTCAATGAAGGCGGGGACGCGAACGCCCGCGTTCATCAGGCTCTGATAACGGTCGACGATCCGGCCCCGTTCAAGGATCACCACGGCGATTTCGGTGGCCCGGCAGCTGCTGCTCGGGGTGATGCCGGTGGTTTCAAAGTCGATGACTGCGATGCGTTCCAAACCTGTGGGGCTCCTTGAAGATCAGTTCTTGAGCAGCAGCGCGCCTTCAATGGGCACGTAGCGGCTGGCGGCGCGGATCAGCGAGTTGGCGGTCAGCCCCGGTACACCGTAGGCCACCGCCTGCACGCCATGCTTGCTGATGATGCGTTCGAGCAGCATGTCGAAATCGCCGTCGCCGGAGGCCAGCACCACCTCATCGACGTGATCGGCGGCGTCCATGATGTCCAGCGTGATGCCCACGTCCCAGTCGCCCTTGGCCGAGCCGTCGCTGCGCTGGATATAGGGCTTGAGCTTCACGGTGAAACCCAGGTTGCGCAGGATCTGCTGGAACTGTTGTTGCTTGCTGTCGCCGCGATCGATCGCGTAGGCATAGGCCTCGACGATCAGACCCTGTTTGCTGACATCAGCCCACAACGCCGCATAGTTGAAATGGCAGCCGTAGGCTTGGCGCACGGTGTAATAGAGGTTCTGGACATCGGCGAACACTGCGATTTTTTTCACCGCGTTTCCTCATGAGTGCACACGCGCGCAGGCCACCAGGCCCGAAAAGTCGCCCAGTATGCCAGCCTCAAGGAATGTTCCGCGAATAATCGGCCCGAGGCGGCTGGGCGCCTCGGACGAATGGCAGGTCAGACGAAGGAGTCGTCGTCGCCGAAGAAGGACGAATCGTCGCTGTAGTCCGCGTCGCTGAAACCGCCCGGGTCGTTGTCGTAGGTACTGTTGTCGGCCGTGCGCGAGTCATCGCCCCAACCGTTGCCACTGTTATCAACCGTGTCGTTGACGGGTTGGGCCGGTTCTTCCTTGAGAATCTCGACGATTTCCTGAGGCTGATTGCTATGGAAAAGGCTGCTGATGCCTTGGGCCAGCATCACGCCACCGGCCACGCCCGCTGCGGTTTTCAGCGCACCGCCCAGAAAGCTACTGGCCGCCGGGGCCTGCTGTTGTGGCGCGCCATAGTTGCCGGGCGCTGCGCCGAAGCCTTGCTGTGTCGGCGCATTAAAAGATGGCCGTGCCGGTTCGCGCCAGCCGCCACCGCTGGGTGCCGGCGCGCTTGCGGGATGTGAATCTCGGTTGCTGCCGCCGAAGATGCTTGAAAGAAAGCCACCGCCACCGCTTGGCGCCGATGTCTGGTTGCGCGCCTGCTGCAACTCGGCTTGCAATTGCTCGACCTGCTGGGCGAGTTGCTTGTTCTGCTCGTCCAGTCGCTTGATCGCCGCCTCTTGCACCAGGATCGCCTGGGCCATGAAATAGCCCGCCGCAGGCTGCTTGGCCAAATGCTCCTTGATCCGCGCCTCAGCCTGGGCGTCGCGCGGGGCTGAATCCTTTTCGGCCTGTTGCAACCGTGAAAACAGTCCATCGATCAGGGTTTGTTCTTCGCTGTTCATGGCGACCTCATCAGATTGCCGAATAAAAAACCAGGCCGGTCCGCAAAAGACCGGCGCCCGTTTGTAATGGGGCCCGCCAAGACGCTTTCAATGGTCTTTACCTGATGTTTACGTTTGTTTATGCGGGCAGCTGATGGGTAAAGTGTCGGACCGCTTTTCTGAACTGCGATACCGACCCATGAATCCGTTAGAAGTACTGCGTGACTCCTTGTATTTTTTCAAGCGCCATCTGGGCCGGATCGCCCAGTTGTGCCTGCCGCTGGTGATACTTGAAGCCGTGCTGCAACAAGGGGTGGACAGCGCCGTCGGGGCCGAGGGCTTTTCCGGTTACAGCGTGATCGTCGGGCTGTTGGTATACCCGCTGTACACCGCGGCGTTGATTCTGTTTCTTGACGCCCGCAGTCGTGGCGAAGCCCCCCGCCCTCGCGACCTGCTCGCGGCCTCGCTCCTGCAATGGCCACGCTTTGCCTTGCTGACCGCCCTCAATACGCTATTGATCCTGATTGGCATCTCGTTGTATTTCCTGCCAGGGCTTTGGCTGATGGTTGTCCTCGCCTTTGGTGAGTATCTGGTGGTACTCAAAGGCTTGGCACCACTGGCCGCGATGAAGGAAAGCCTGCGCATGAGCCGCGGTCATTTCTGGCGGATCCTGCTGTGTATCCTGGCCGTGATGATCCCGCTGTGGCTGCTCAAGGGCGCCAGCGTCTCGGTGTATCCGCCGCCGCAAAACCCCTTGGTCAGTTTGCTGATCGACAGCATCCACAGCTTCCTGCAATTGTTCACTACGGTGGTGCTGTTCCGAATGTTCATGTTGATTGCAGAAAAACCTGAGCCATGACCCGCCTGCTGCGATACGCCCTGCTGGGCCTGCTGTTGATTGTCGGAATCGGCGCCTTTTCGGTTTATGGCCTGACCTGGCGTCCACAGGCCCGGGAAACGCTGCCCGTCGGCTGCGCCGCCAACGCCGCGCCGCTGATGCCCGGCCAGGCCTTGAAAGTCATGACCTGGAACGTCCAGTTCCTGGCCGGCAAGCGCTATGTGTTCTGGCACGACCTGGCCCAGGGCAACGATGAAAGCCCGACTCCCGAAGACATGGCCTTCAGTCTGGACGAAGTGGCTCGGGTCATTCGCGACGAGCAACCAGACGTGGTCTTGCTCCAGGAACTGGACAACGGCGCCAAGGCCAGCGATTACCAGGACCAGCTCAAGCTGTTGCAGGAACGCCTGGCCGACCTCTACCCGTGCGGCACCAGCGCCTTCGATTGGAAAGCCGACTTCATTCCCGATCCGCGCATCTTCGGGAGCGTCGGCCGACAGCTGGCGACGCTGAGCCGCTACCGCATCGACCATGCCGAGCGGGTGCAATTGCCGGTGGCCGATGGGAACTTCATCAGCCGTCAGTTCCAGCCGAAAAACGCCTTGCTCGTGAGTTACCTGGCCCTTAACGGCGGCGGTCAACTGGCGGTGCTCAATACGCACCTGGAGCGAGCCACGCAGCCGCACGACACGGCGCGCAGGCAGGTCGAAGCCATTTCCAAGTCCCTCGACAAGCTCGAGTCCGCTGGCACGCCCTGGCTGATCGGGGGCGATTTCAACCTGTTGCCCCTGGGCCAATACCGGCGCCTGTCGATCGAACAGCGCTCGCCCTACTCCGCGGACAGCGAGCTACATTTGCTGTGGGACAAATACCCGATGATCCCCACCAACAACGAGGCCAGCGGTATCGACCGCACGCACTGGCTGACCCACTACCCCAACGACCCCGGCCTCAACGGCCCAGACCGCACCGTCGACTACCTGTTCTACAGCCCACGCCTCAAACGGGTCGAAGCCCAGGTCCGACAGGACGACACGTTGCGCATTTCCGATCATTTGCCGGTGATTGCGCGGTTTTTGTTGCCGGCGATGCCTTAGTCAGACTCGCCTTGCCCACTGTGGGAGCGAGCTTGCTCGCGATCGCGGTGTGTCTGCCAATACTGATGCAGCTGATTCGCCGCCATCGCGAGCAAGCTCGCTCCCACAGTGGGCCTGCGGTGGGACCAGGTCACTTGCGCGGCTTGACCCGCGCCGTCGCTTCAGCCACCAACGGGTCGTCCGGCCAGTAATGCTTGGGATACCGTCCCTTGAGGTCCTTCTTTACCTCGGCGTAGGTGCTGCGCCAGAAGTTAGCCAGGTCCTGGGTCACCTGCACGGGCCGACGAGCCGGCGACAGCAGGTGCAACTTGACCACCTGCCGCCCCCCAGCAATGCGCGGGGTGTCGGACAGGCCGAAGAGTTCCTGCAAGCGCACCGCGAGGATCGGCGGGTGTTCGCTGTAGTCCAGGCGGATCGACGAGCCCGAGGGCACGCTCAAATGGTGCGGCGCCTGTTCGTCCAAGCGTTGCGGCAAAGGCCAGGGCAACAGGTTATGGACGATGCTCGACAGATCCAGGCTGGCGAAATGACTGAGACGCGACACCCGTCCCAGGTACGGCATCAACCAGTCTTCGAGGCTGCCCAGCAACGCTGCGTCGCTGACGTCCGGCCATTCGCTCTGGCCCTTGCTCTCCACATCGAGGCGACGCAACAGCGCCACCCGCGCCTGCCATTGCCGCAACTCCGGCGTCCATGGCAGCAATTCCAGGCCCTTGCGCCGCACCAGGTTGACCAGCGCCTGGCTGCGGGCCGTTTCCTCCAGCCCGGTCAACGGCTCGCGACTGAGCACCAACTCGCCGACCTTGCGCTGGCGCTCGGCGCGCAGTACGCCTTCGCGCTCATCCCAGTCCAGCTGGTCGACCGTATGCACCTGCTCGGCCAGCACCGAGTCGAACAGCGTCGGGTCGAAATCCGTCGCCAGATAAATCCGCTCTTCGCGCTGGCCTTGGCGGCTGCCCAAATCGGCAATGACCAGCCAGGGTTGCTTCATCAGGCTGTCGGCCTCGGCAAACAGCGCCGCACGACCGTTGGCCAGGCGATACTCCGCGCCGCCGGGCCGGCGCTGTTGGGCGACGCGATCCGGGTAAGCCAGCGCCAGCAGCGCGCCGAGCCAACGTGGATGATCGGGATCGGCCACGGCTTCCCCAGCCTTGCCCCGCAAGTAACCGCGATATTGCCGGGCCAATTGCCGCGCCCGCTGCACGCCACCCTGGGCGCCGCGTGCCGCCCGTTCCTCGCCGGAGAGCAAGGCCAGGCGACTATGCAGGTCCGCGCCGGCGCCGCGAAGAATGTCGCGCTCGCCCAACAACGCGGCGACGTTGCAGGCCATGTCCGCCAGCCCCAGCCCCTGGCCGCGCAACAGCAAGTGGGCGATTCGCGGATGAGCCGGGAGTTCGGCCATGGCCTGGCCGTGGCGGGTCAGTTGGCCGCCATCGAGTGCGCCGAGACGTTGCAACAGGTCTTGGCCCTGGGCATACGCGGCGGTCGGCGGGACGTCGAGCCACACCAATTGCTGCGGCGTCATGCCCCAGCGCCCCAATTGCAGGGCCAGCCCGGCCAGGTCCGCCGAAAGAATTTCGGCGCTGCCATAAGCGGCCAACTGTTCGTGCTGGTCTTCGGACCACAGCCGATAGCACACCCCCGGTTCCAGGCGTCCGGCACGGCCGGCCCGCTGGGTCGCGCTGGCGCGGGAGATGCGCTGGGTGTCCAGGCGGGTCATGCCGCTGCCCGGATCGAAACGCGGGACGCGGGCGAGCCCGGCATCCACCACCACCCGCACGCCATTGATGGTCAGGCTGGTCTCGGCGATGTTGGTCGCCAGCACGACTTTGCGCAGCCCGGGCGGTGCTGGATCGATGGCGGCGCGCTGGGCCGTCAGGTCCAGTTCACCGTGCAACGGGCACAGCAACACGTTGCCGCCGTCGCCAAGGGCGTCGGCCAATTGTTGATGAACGCGGCGGATTTCGGCTTGCCCGGGCAAGAACACCAGCACGCTGCCGGTTTCGTCGTGCAGCGCTTCGAGCACGGTCTGCACCAGTCGCGGCTCGATGAATTCCCCAGGTTGGAACGGCCGGCCCCAACGCACCGTCACCGGGAACATCCGTCCTTCGCTGCGCAGGATCGGCGCGTCGTCCAGCAATCCCGCCAGGCGCTCGCCTTCCAGGGTCGCGGACATCAGCAGAATTTTCAGTGGCTGGTCTTCGCGAAACAGCTCCCGGCCATTGAGGCTCAAGGCAAGGGCGAGGTCGGCGTCGAGACTGCGCTCGTGGAATTCGTCGAAAATCAGCAACCCCACGCCTTCCAGCGCCGGATCGTCCTGCAGGCGGCGGGTGAGAATGCCTTCGGTGACCACTTCAATGCGCGTGTTGGGGCCCACCTTGCTGTCGAGGCGAATCCGGTAGCCCACGGTTTCACCGACCTTTTCCCCTAGCTCACTGGCCAGGCGCTCGGCAGCCGCCCGTGCCGCCAGGCGCCGGGGTTCGAGCATGAGGATGGTTTGCCCGGCCAGCCAAGGCTCGTTCAGCAGGGCCAAGGGAACACGGGTGGTTTTACCGGCGCCGGGGGGCGCTTCGAGCACCGCTTCGTGGCGCGAGGCCAGGGCTTGGCGCAGCGCGGGTAAAACTTCATCAATCGGCAAAGAAATCATGCTGGCTCCAAAACAGAGGGCCGAGTATAACGGCGAACTGTTTGGCGTGGTCTGGACTCCAACCAGCAACGCCCATACCTGCTCAGGAGATTGCTATGCGTATTCCCTTTCGCGTGATCGGCGGCGTCCTGGTCGCCACCCTGCTGACCCAGATCAGCGCGTGCGGCTCGATCTTCTACCCGGACCGTCGCGGCCAGATCGAAGGCAAGATCGACCCGGCCATCGCCGCGCTCGATGCCGTTGGCCTGCTGTTCTACATCATCCCCGGCCTGATCGCCTTCGCCGTGGACTTCGCCACCGGCGCGATCTATTTCGAGCCGGGCCGCAGCGTCCAGATCGAGCCAGAGAAACTCAAGCCGGCCATCAACCCCGACGGCACGGTCAATAACCACAAGCTGCAAGCGATCCTGGAAAGCGAGCTGGGCCGCAGTTTCCCGCTGGATGACCCACGTCTTATCCAGCACAAGGGCAACGTCCAGCAACTGGCCGCGTTCGGCCTCAAACCCGCCGCATAAGAGGCGCAGCCCAAGGAAGACCGCGCCATGACCACCCGAACCGAACACGCTCGCCTGCTGCGCATGGCCACCCGGGCATCGGTGGCCGTGGCACTCGTGCTGATCGTCGCCAAGGCGCTGGGCTGGTGGCTCAGCGGCTCGGTGAGCATGCTCGCCGGCCTGACCGACTCGGCGTTGGACGGCGTCACCTCGCTGCTCAATCTGCTGGCGGTGCATTACGCGCTGCGCCCCGCCGATGAAGATCACCGCTACGGGCATGGCAAGGCCGAATCCTTGGCCGGCATGGCCCAGGCGCTGTTTATCGGCGGCAGCGCGGTATTGATCGCGTTGCAGGCTTTCGAGCGGCTGAAGGACCCGGTGCCCGTGGACGCGCCCTGGCTCAGCGTCGGCGTGATCGTGTTTTCCCTGTTGCTTACCTTGGCCCTGCTGGCGCTGCAGCATCGGGTCATCCGCGCCACCGGCTCCAATGCCGTGCGCGCCGACTCGCTGCATTACCGTTCGGATTTGTTGCTCAATGGCAGCATCCTGGTGGCGCTGGTCCTGGCCGGGTTCGGTTGGTATCAGCTCGACGCCTGGTTCGGCCTGGGGATCGCGGTATACATCCTGTGGAGCGCGATCCAGATCGCCCGGGAAAGCTTCGCGGTGCTGATGGATGAGGAGTTGCCGCCCGACGTCAGCCAACGCATGCTCGAGCTGGCCTGCGCGGTGCCCGGCGTGATCGGCGCCCATGACCTGCGCACGCGGGTCTCCGGCAACCATTGGTTCGTGCAACTGCACCTGGAACTGCCGGGGGAACTGACCCTGTCAGTGGCCCACGGCATCAGCGACCAGGCCGCCGATGCTATCCAGCGTGCTTATCCGAAGGCCGAAGTGCTGGTGCATGCCGATCCGTCGGAAGTGGTGAAGCGCGCCAGCGCCTAGCTCGTGCACACAAACTTGTGGCGAGGGGATTTATCCCCGTTGGACTGCGAAGCAGTCCCAAAGCAGCCAACTCAATCTGCCTGGCACACCGAGGCGGTGGTTCAGGGCCGCTTCGCACCCCAGCGGGGATAAATCCCCTCGCCACAAAAAGCAGCGTCCGCACGATCTTTGCCACGCCTCAGTACGTCACCTGATACCCACGGCTGCTCAGGCAATTGCCCTGCGCCTGGCGATAGGTCTGCACCACCTCCGGCGCCGGCGGGTAGGTGTAGTTGCGCGGGTCGAACCCACTCTGCTGCACCGCCCAGCGATAGCAATCGTAGCCGTCCTGGTTGACCTGTTCCCGGGACTGGCCGTTGGCCGGATAAGCCACCACATCAAAACTGTTGCCCTGCGGTTGCGGCTGCGGGTTGGCGACCGGCGCGTCGACCACGACGTAGTCCTGGGTATTGGCTTCGTAGATGTAATAGGCGCCGGCGGCGAGGAAGAACAGCGAACTGCCGATCCAGACCTCGCGGGCATAATCGGGCAGATAACGGGTGCGAATGCCCCGTGGCGGCTGGACCACGACATAACGCGGCCCTTGAGGGCGATACCAGTAGCCACCGGAGTAGAAATAATCGTGGCCGCGATAAGGCACACGATAATTGCGATCCGGGAAGCGATCGATCACATAACCCGGGCGATATTGCGGCCCCGGCCCCCAGCCGTTGCCATGGCCGTCAGGCCGGCCGGGCCAGTGCTGCTCGGGACGCCCCTCATGACCGGGACGAGGCCCGCCATTGGGGTAGCCATCGTTGCGGCGCGGGATGTCGCGGTAGTAGCCCGGTTGCGGTTCACGGGTCTGGTTCACGCTGTCGGGCCGGCCCTGGATCGGCAGGTTGTTGCCCGGCTGTTGCGGTGGGCGGCCGTGACTGTTGGGGTCCTGCGGTGGACGCTCATATTGCTGTCCACCCGGGTTTTGCGGCCTGACCTCGAACTGTCGGCTGTTATCGCCCCGGATGATCTCGTTGCTTTGCTGCCTGGGTTGCCCTGAATAACCCTGGCCGTTGCCGCCTCGTCCGTCCTGCCCACGGGCACCGTCCGGGCCGCCACGGTTTTGCTGATCGTCGGCCACCCCCTGCGCACTGACACTTGCCCACAACAGACCAACACCTGCCAAACGCCAGATGCGCGACTTCATGAAATTCCTCACAACGGTTCGGGGCCTGGACGTAAGACTGGAAAAGCCCAGGCCGGTTCGGCGATAGGTTATCAGCCGCGGGGTTTATTTCGCAGGCATAAAAAAGGGAGGCCCGTCGGCCTCCCCTTGAGAATCTAGTCCGTGCTCGACGCTTTTGACGTCGGCTCACCTCACGCCGTCTTCTGGACAGTGTGCAGCTCGGGGGTCTGCCAGTACCGGTGGGTACTGCGACCGCAGCCGGCCGGATTGGGCGGGCTGCACTGGACTGTTTGTCCGAGCAGTGATCTTGGTGATAAGCATAGGCCCGAGGCGTCGGCAGGCGATTGCGAAGATTGCTCGAATAAACTCCACTTGCGCAATTTTTACCTCAGGATGGATAATCCAACGCAATTAACCGAATAAAGGCCCGCTCGATGAGCAAACTTGACCGTTACGACCTGAGTATTCTGGCGGAATTGCAGCGCGACGCACGTATCTCCAACCAGGAACTGGCCGAACGCATCGGCCTCTCGCCCTCACCGTGCTCGCGGCGGGTCAAGCAGTTGGAAGACGACGGCTATATCACCCGCCAGGTTGCCCTGCTCGATCGCAAGATGCTGGGCCTGAGCCTCACCGCCTACGTGCTCATCGGCATGGATCGCCACACCCCCGATCGCTTCGAGACCTTCGAAGCCGCGATCCGCAACCTGCCGCAAGTACAGGAATGCAGCCTGGTCACCGGCATCGATGCAGACTACCAGCTCAAGGTGGTGGTGCCGGACATGGACCACTATCAGAAATTGCTGTTGGGGCATCTGACCCGAATCGAAGGGGTCACCAGCGTGCGGTCGAGTTTCGTGTTGAACCAGGTGCTCAACAGCACCGAACTGCCGTTGACACATCTGCGCAGCTGACCGCTTTTGTGGCGAGGGAGCTTGCTCGCGCTCGACTGCGCAGCAGTCGCAAACCGGCCCACTGGCAATCAGGAACCGGTCAGATCTTTTTGGGGTCGCTGCGCAACCCAGCGGGAGCAAGCTCCCTCGCCACAAAAGCTCCAGCTTGCGATGAATAGCTGCGACACACCGCCGCAGCCCAATCCTGCGCCCCGCCCCCATGCCGTATACTCGCCGCGCCTTTACAACCCCGCCAATGCCGGAGTGCCCCGATGGATCCTGCTGTTTTCGAAGAGTGGATGATGACCGGCCTGGTCAGCATCCTGATCATTTTCATGGGTTTCATCGTCTGGGACCTGGCGAAGAAGTCCAAGGCCGGGCGCTTTGGTTCGTTCATCCTGTTTTTTGTGCTGGGCCTGGGCGTCGCGGCGTTCATCATCAAGAGCGTGGTGATCGGCCTGATCGAATCCGGCGCGTTATAAGCGCGCCGGCACTTCCTTCCACTGGCCCTGGTCGAGCCCTTCGATCGTCCAATCGCCGATCCTGACCCGCACCAGCCGCAGAGTCGGCAATCCCACGGCGGCAGTCATGCGGCGTACCTGGCGGTTGCGCCCTTCGCGGATCACCAGTTCCAACCAGCTCGTCGGCACGCTTTTACGAAAACGCACCGGCGGGTTGCGCGGCCACAACTGCGGTTCGTCCAGTAGGCGGGCCTCGGCCGGCAGCGTCATGCCGTCGTTCAATTCCACGCCATCGCGCAAGCGCTGCAGCTGTTCGTCGCTCGGCTCCCCCTCGACTTGTACCCAATACGTCTTGGCCAGTTTGTGCTTGGGGTCGGCGATTCGCGCCTGCAATTGACCGTCGTTGGTGAGTAACAACAGCCCTTCGCTGTCACGGTCCAGCCGACCGGCGGGGTAGATGCCGGGCACGTCGATAAAATCCTTGAGCGTGGCGCGCCCTTCGCCGTCGCTGAACTGCGTCAGCACGTCAAAGGGTTTGTTGAACAGGATCAGCTTCGGCTCGGCCGGCGGCGCCTTGGCCACGCGGCGCGGGGCGGAGGCTGAGGGCTTTGCGCCAGGGCGGCGGGAAACGGGACGGGGCGGTCGGGGCATGGCAGTGAACATCTAACGGTCTGGGCCGACCATGCTAGTGGCCCGACCGTTAAATGACCACCACCTGATCAGCGGAACGGCGGCTCATCGAAACTGCGCAGTTTGCGCGAGTGCAACGAGTTGAGTTCGTTGCGCAGCAGGTCCAGCGCCGCGATGCCGATCTTCAAATGCTGGTTGACCGCCCGCTCATAAAACGCGTTGGCCGAGCCCGGCAGCTTGATCTCGCTGTGCAGCGGTTTGTCCGAAACGCAAAGCAACGTGCCATAAGGCACCCGCAGGCGATAACCCTGGGCAGCGATGGTGCCGCTTTCCATGTCCACCGCGACGGCGCGGGAGAGGTTGATCAACGGTCTCTCCTGGGCCCAGCGCAGCTCCCAGTTGCGATCGTCGTAAGTCAGCACGGTGCCGGTGCGCAGGCGCTTTTTCAGCTCGTCGCCTTTCTCGCCGGTGATGTTCGCCGCCGCCTGCTGAAGCGCCAGTTGCACTTCGGCCAGGGCCGGGATCGGGATGTTCGGCGGCACGACGCGGTCGAGGATGCCATCGCGGCGCATATAGGCGTGGGCCAGCACGTAGTCGCCGATAGTCTGGGATTGTCGCAGGCCGCCGCAGTGGCCGATCATCAGCCAGCAATGCGGACGCAGCACGGCCAGGTGGTCGGTGATGTTCTTGGCGTTGGACGGCCCGACGCCGATGTTCACCAGGGTTACGCCATGGCCATCGCTGGCCTGCAAGTGATAGGCCGGCATCTGGTAGCGGTGCCAGACCACACCCGCGGCGATGGCCGAGGCTTCGCCGTGGTCCATGTTCTTGTCGATGATCACGTTGCCCGGCAGCACCATGCGCACGAAGCGCGGGTCGCTGCGCAGTTGCTCCAGGCCATGGACGATGAATTGGTCGACATAACGGTGGTAGTTGGTCAGCAGGATCCACGGCTGCACATGGCGCCAGTCACTGCCGGTGTAATGCACCAGCCGACGCAGGGAAAAGTCCACCCGCGCGGCGTCGAACAGCGCCAGGGGCAGCGGGTCGGTGTTTTCCCAATCGTAGAGGCCGTCGGCGATGCCATCGGTGGCGGCCGACAGGTCGGTGCTGGGGAAAACCCGCGCCAGCACGGCGGCGGTCACACCGGAGCCGGCCAGCTCATCGCCCTGCTCCACCACGTACGGGTACGGAATGTTCTGCTCGCTGACGCCCACTTCGACGGTGACAGTGAAGTCGTGCATCAACGGAACGAGTTGTTCCAGCAGGTACTTACGGAACGCGGCCGGGTGGGTGACGGTGACGCTGTAGGTGCCTGGCAACTGGACCTTGGCGTAGGCGCGGGTGGTTTGCGGGACCTCGCCGTGGCAATGGTAGGTCAGGCGCAGGGCCGGATAGCGAAACAAGGCCCGTTGCTCGGCATCCGGCTCGATGCGGTCCTTGAGATACCGCTTGAGCGCCTGGTTCAGCGCAGTGGTCGCACGCTCGTGCAGGGCCGCCAGCCGATCCACGGCTTGCTCGGCGGTTTGAACGACAATAAACGCTTCGGTCACGATCAGCTTCCTGTGTTCTGACTTGCAGGCCTTCATCTTGCCTGCATCGTGGTCCGACGGGAACAGTGGCGTATGGGTATTGCGAGAGCGAGCCTGCTCGCGATAGCGGTGTGTCAGGCACTGGGAAGGTTGGTTGTGCCGACGCTATCGCGAGCAGGCTCGCTCCCACAGGGTCATGTGCCGAACTGAGCCCTTTTTAGAAACCCTGTGGGGTCGAGCGAGCGACGATGGCCTCCACATTCAAGCCTCGGGGCAATGCGCCGTAGACCCTGGCGCCGGCCCCAAGGCGACTGGCAATGAACCCATCGCTGACGTCGCTGTTGCCCGCTTCGAGCAGCAATCGCGCCTGCAGCCCAACAGCGATGTCTTCGGTCAATTGCCGGGCGCGGTATTGGATGTCGTCGGTGTCCTTGAATGCCGCGTGCAATTGGTCGATGTGGTAGGCCAGGCGTTTATCGCCATGGCCATCGCCCAGTTCGTTGAACAGCACTTCCAGTACGCCCGGTTCCTTGGACAGGGCCCGCAACACATCGAGGCATTGCACATTGCCGGAGCCTTCCCAGGTCGAATTGACCGGCGCCTCACGATACAGGCGAGGCAGGATGCTGTCTTCGACGTAGCCGGCGCCGCCCATGCACTCGGCGGCTTCGTTGATCATCGCGGGGGCGCGCTTGCAGATCCAGTATTTGCCCACCGCCGTCACCAGTCGGGCGAACTTGGCCTCGTGGTCGTCGTTCAAGTGGTCCAGCGCCCGCCCCATGCGCAGGCTCAGGGCCAGCGCGGCTTCGCTTTCCAGCGCCAGGTCGGCCAGCACGTTTTGCATCAATGGCTGTTCGCTCAATACTCTGCCACCGACCTTGCGGTGCGCGCAGTGATGACTGGCCTGGGTCAGCGCCTGGCGCATCAGCGCGCTGGAGCCGACCATGCAATCGAAGCGAGTCATGGCAACCATCTCGATGATTGTCGGCACGCCTCGGCCCTCCTCCCCGACCATCCAGGCCAGCGCACCGCGAAACTCCACTTCGCTGGACGCATTGGAACAATTGCCCAGCTTGTTTTTCAGTCGCTGGATATAGAACTGGTTACGTGTGTCATCCGGGCGATGGCGCGGCAGCAGGAAACAGGTGAGGCCCTTGTCGGTCTGGGCCAGGGTGAGGAAAGCGTCGCACATCGGCGCCGAACAGAACCATTTGTGCCCCACCAGTTCGTAGGCCTGGCCAGGCCCGCTGGCGCCTACCGGATACGCCTTGGTGGTGTTGGCCCGCACGTCGGTGCCGCCCTGTTTTTCGGTCATCGCCATGCCAATCGTGACCCCGGCCTTGTGGGCGATGCCGACGTTGCGCGGGTCGTACTCGGTGGCGAGCACCTTCGGCACCCAGCGCTCGGCCAGGTCCGGTTGCAGGCGCAGGGCCGGCACGCTGGCGAAAGTCATGGTCAACGGGCAACCGGTGCCGGCTTCGGCCTGGCTGTGCAGATAGGTCATCGACGCACGGGCGACATGGGCGCCGGGTTGCGGATGAGCCCACGGCAGGCTGGGCAAGCCGTGCTCGACGGCGGTGCGCATCAACTCGTGATACGCGGGATGAAACTCCACCAGGTCGATGCGATGGCCATACCGGTCATGACTGGAAAACACCGGCGTGTTCTGGTTGGCCAGGAACCCCGCTTCCATCAACGGCCCGCCGGCCAACGCACCGTAGGCATCGATCCGCGCCTGCGCCCAACCGGCACCGAAACGCTGGGACCACTGTTGCAACGGCAGATCGATGCGGTACAGGTTGGCGCCGTCCAAGGACGGCGGCTGATTGGTGACGTCGTGGGTTTCGGCGAACTGATGCAAATTCATGACGGGGCTCCTCGGTCGGCCAGCAGAGGATCAGTTAAGCACCGCCTCCAGGTCGATCAAAGTGGCATATCCGCCTAAATATCGGCGCTTTCACCCTGTTTCGGACAAAGCACCCGTCGCTGCAGAATCGCCTGGAGCACCTCGAACTTCACCGGTTTGCTCAGATAGTCGATCAACGCTCCAGACGGGCATCGCTCCTGTTCGAGGTTCGGACTGACTACCAGCACGGGCAGATCCTCACAACCGGACAGCGCTCGGATCTGGCAGCAGAGCGACACCCCGTCCAATGGCGCCGAATGGCAATCGAGGAGCACCGCGTCAACACTCTCGCCCTGTAGCAGGTCCAGGGCCGCCCGACCGTTGTCGGCGGTGCGCACCCGATAGCCCAGCTTGAGCAACATGCCTCGCATGACCAATTGATCGACGGGGTTGTCGTCCGCCAGGAGTACCGTGCAGTCCTGGGGCTGGCGGGAATCCCGGCGCCCACCGAACGAAAAAGGCGTCGGGACCTCCACTGGCAAGGCGATTTCGAATTCCACGTCCAGCTGGAAACGGCTGCCGCGCCCCGGCTCGGAAATATGAGTCAGGCGCCCGTCGAGCAATTCGACCAGTTGGCGGCAGATCGCCAAGCCTACGCCGAGCCCGCCGTACTCGCGCGTCATCGAGCCATCGAGCTGGAAGAAACGCTGGTACAACGTCGCCTCGCCAAGATCGGTGAAACCGATGCCGGTGTCGATCACCGCGAATGACAGCACCAGGCGATCGAGCTCCGACGGTCGTCCACTGACCCGCAGGGCGATGCCACCCGAGCGGGTGAACTTGATAGCGTTATCCAGCAGGCATTCCAGGCACTGGGCCAATTTAGCGCTGTCTCCCACCAACCGATCCGCCAGGCTGGGGCTTATGTCGACCTTGAAGTCCAAACCCTTGGCCGCCGCGTTGGCACCGAACTGCACCTGCAGGGCATCAATCACACCACGCAGGCTGAACGGCGTCGGGTAGACCTTGAGCTTGCCGGCCTGCAACTCGGTAAGGGTGAGGATGCCGTTGACCATGCGCATCATGTCCCGCGCCGAACCGGCGGCGGTCTGTTGATACTGGGTCAGCTCCTCGTCCATCTCGACGGTTTCCATCAGCTCCAGGGAGCCGATCACACCGTTCATCGGGGTGCGCAATTCATGGGTGAGGGTGGCGAGGAATTCATCCTTGAGTTTGTTGCCGTGGGCCAATTGCTGGTTGAGCACTTCCAGTTTCTGTCCGGCGTCGAACAGCGTCTGGGCCTGCTGCTCGCGCATGGCGTTGATGCGGTCCGCCAGGGCCAGGGACAACAATGCCACCTCGATGGCAGAACCGATCTGGCTGGCATACATGGTCAGGAAGATGTTCGGCAGGTAACCGAGCACCATCATCGTGTTGACGATCCCCCCCAGCAGGAACGCCGACCAGGCGATAATGAAATAACGAGCCACCCGCAGGCCACGCCACCAGGCGAACAGCCCGGCGGCGAAAATCACCACGGTAAATACCAGGGCCAACGCCGTCGCCAGGCGCAGGGCCAAGGCGTAGCTGGTCATCAGCGACAGCCCTACCACCACGGCACTGTAGGCGATCAGCGCCAGCAGCAGTCGATCGAGCCAGCGACTGTGTTGTGAGGTCTGCAGGAAGCTGCGGGCGAATTGACTGCCGAACAGCCCCGCGCAGCCGATGAAGAACGGCGTTGCGGCATTGGCCCACCAGGGATTGTCCGGCCAGAAATATTCCACCGCCGCGCCATTGACCGACAACTGATACAGACCGAACGAGGCGATATAGAAGATGTAGTACAAATAACTGGTGTCGCGCACGCTCAGGTAAATGAACAGGTTGTAGACCAGCATCCCCAGCAGCACGCCATAGATGATCCCCAACACATACAGGCGCACCGGCTGCTGCTCCAGGTACGCCGTGCTCGACCACAGCGTCAACGGCGCCTGGATCGAACCCTGGCTTTGCAGACGCAAGTACACGACCTGGCGTTGATCCGGCTGGAAGTCCAGGCTGAACAGGTAATTGTTCTGGCGGACCTCGCGACTGGCAAAAGGCAGAGCATCGCCCGTCTGGCGGACCAGGCGATAGGCTCCGCTGCCGTCGGCCAAGTACAGGTCCAGATGATCCAGCGGCGGATACGCCAGCTCCAGCAACCAGGTCCGCTGGGCATCGGGATTGGCAGGACGATAGTGCAGGTCCACTTTCAACCAGAACGCCGAACGTGAGTAACCGGCGTTCAGCGTGGCTTTGTCATGGGGCTTGAAACGACCGGCCGCGGCCTGGGCCAGAATCTCATCGATGGAGGCCGTGCCACTGGGGTCTTCCAACACTTGCAAAGCGTGGCCCAAAGGCAGGCTTTGGGTTGATTCATCGAATTCGAGCGCACTTGCCAAGGGGGACAAGCACAGCAGCAACATCAGCAAATAGCGCATTTAAGCCCCAGCGTGGCCTGTCCGGTTGAGTCAGGAAGCCCCCCATTCCCTGAGTAGACGTAAAACCGGCATTACCTGTTATTGGTTGGATCCATCTCTAGCATAGCCGTTGATGGCCAATTTGCACCACGGAAATTTTTCCGACAAAAGGCTCTAGCACGGGCGTCTCAGCGCCAACCATTGAGATAGAGCTGTTGCTTTGGTCAGGTTGCCAATTGGTGAAGCACAAAAGTGGTCGCCAACAAAACCCTCTGAGCCCAATCACCGATAAAAGAGGTTTGGTGATAAGCTCGCGCACCATGAATATCTACAGCTCTCGCCCCGTTGTCCTCTGTCTCTCCGGCCACGACCCCAGTGGTGGCGCCGGCTTGCAGGCAGATATCGAAGCCCTGCTTGCCCAGGGATGTCATGCCGCCCCGGCCGTTACTGCGTTGACCGTGCAAGACACGGTCAACGTCAGCGATTTCCGCGTGCTGGATCGCGAGTGGGTGCTGGCGCAAGCCAATGCCGTGCTCAACGACTCCCCCGTCGCGGCGGTCAAGCTGGGCATGCTCGGCTCGCTGGAAATGGTCGACACCGTGGTCGAGCTGCTCCAGGCACACCCGCAGTTGCCGATGGTCTGCGACCCGGTGCTGCGCGCCGGCGGTGGCGGACGGCTGGGCAAGGATGAAGTCGGCTACGCCATGCGCGAGCGCCTGCTGCCCCTGGCCACCATCGCCACGCCCAACCTGCCTGAAGCACGCATCCTCGCCGAACTGCCCGAAGGCAGCGCCGATGAATGCGCCGAAAAACTGCTGCCCTTCGTCAAGCACCTGCTGATCACCGGCGGTCATGGCGACGAGCATGAAGTCCATAATCGCCTGTACAGCCGCGACGGACACCGCGAAACGTTCACCTGCCAGCGCTTGCCCGGCAGTTACCACGGCTCCGGCTGCACCCTCGCCAGCGCCATCGCCGGCCGACTGGCCCAGGGCGAACAACTCTCCAGCGCGGTCAAGACAGCCCTGGACTACACGTGGCGCACGCTGCGCGATGCCGAACAACTGGGCAAAGGCCAGTTCGTACCGCGTCGCCTACCGCTGGATTTCTGCTCGTAGCACAGGAGCCGTGGAATGAAATTACGTGGCCTTTATGCCGTGACCGACAGCCAACTGCTGGCCGGCAAGTTCCTTGCCTATGTGCAAGCCGCGCTGGAAGGCGGCGTGACCTTGCTGCAGTACCGCGACAAAAGCAGCGACGAGGCCCGCCGCCTTCGTGAGGCCGAGGCCCTGCGCAACCTGTGCGAGCGCTACAAGACCCAACTGATCATCAACGATGACGCCGAATTGGCCGCGCGCCTGGGCGTCGGCGTGCACCTGGGCCAGACCGATGGCCCGTTGGCGCCGGTGCGGGCGTTGCTGGGCCACAAGGCAATCGTCGGCTCAACCTGCCACGCCAGCCTGGAGTTGGCCGAACAGGCCGTCAACGAAGGCGCCAGCTACGTCGCGTTCGGGCGCTTCTTCAACTCCAGCACCAAGCCCGGGGCACCCAGCGCAAACCTTGAACTGCTCGAACAGACCCGCATCAAACTGCATATACCGGTTTGCGCCATCGGCGGCATCACCCTGGAAAACGCCGCCCCGCTGGTGGCCCATGGGGTCGACCTGCTTGCGGTGGTCCACGGCCTGTTCGGCGCCGACAGCACCGCTGAAGTGACGCGCCGCGCCCGCGCCTTCAACGACCTGCTGCACATCAAATAGTCATTTCCGTTTTCGAGAGCCCTACCATGTCCCGTTCCGAAACCCTGTTTGCCAACGCCCAGAAACATATCCCCGGCGGCGTGAACTCGCCTGTTCGCGCGTTCAAGAGCGTCGGCGGCACCCCGCTGTTCTTCAAGCACGCCGAAGGCGCGTATGTCACCGATGAAGACGACAAGCGCTACGTTGACTACGTCGGCTCGTGGGGGCCGATGATCCTCGGCCATAGCCATCCGGACGTGCTGGATGCGGTGCGCCAGCAGCTGGAGCACGGGTTGTCCTATGGCGCGCCGACGGCGATGGAAACCGAGATGGCGGACCTGGTCTGCTCCATCGTGCCGTCGATGGAAATGGTGCGCATGGTCAGCTCCGGCACCGAAGCGACCATGAGCGCGATCCGCCTGGCCCGTGGCTACACCGGCCGCGACAGCATCATCAAATTCGAAGGCTGCTACCACGGCCACTCCGACAGCCTGCTGGTCAAGGCCGGTTCCGGCGCCCTGACCCAAGGCGTTCCGAGCTCGGCGGGCGTGCCAGCGGCATTTGCCAAGCACACCCTGACCCTGCCGTTCAACGACCTTGAAGAAGTCGAGAAGATGCTCGGCGAAGTCGGTCAGGAGGTGGCATGCATCATCGTCGAGCCGGTGGCCGGCAACATGAACTGCGTGCCGCCGGCGCCAGGCTTTCTCGAAGGTCTGCGCAGCCTGTGCGACCAGCATGGCGTGGTGCTGATTTTCGATGAAGTGATGACCGGCTTCCGTGTCGCCCTTGGTGGCGCCCAGGCCCACTATGGCGTGACGCCGGATTTGAGCACCTTCGGCAAGATCATCGGTGGCGGCATGCCCGTGGGCTGCTTCGGCGGCAAACGCGCCATCATGGAATGCATCGCGCCGCTGGGCCCGGTCTATCAGGCCGGCACGCTGTCGGGCAACCCGTTGGCGATGGCTGCTGGCCTGACCACCCTGCGCCTGATCAGCCGCCCGGGTTTCCACGCCGAACTGACCGAATTCACCACGCGCCTGCTCGATGGCCTGCAGGTGCGCGCCGACGCGGCCGGCATTCCGTTTGTGACCACCCAGGCCGGCGGCATGTTCGGCCTGTATTTCAGCGGCGCCGATGACATCGTGACCTTCGACGACGTGATGGCCAGCGACGCCGACCGCTTCAAGCGCTTCTTCCACCTGATGCTCGAAGGCGGCGTCTACCTGGCGCCAAGCGCCTTCGAAGCCGGCTTCACCTCCATCGCCCATGGCGAGGCGGAACTGAAGATTACCCTCGACGCGGCTGAACGAGCCTTCGCGGCACTGAAATAAGCCTGTGGATAACTGACGCTGGCTGACACCAGCGTCAGTTATTGCCCATAACCCACCGTGCCTTTTCCTACATATCTGCCCAACAAACCGTCGTTGCGGTTCCTTTGCAGCAGAAAAACGAGTAAAGACTTTGTAAGGATGGCCCCGCTTATTTCATAATGCGCGCTTATTGGATCCCCCGAAGGGTCCACGCGCCCCTCAGAGGTAAGTCGATTCCCATGAACCGCACCGGCCGCACCCTTGCCTTGGGCTGCCTGTTGCTCCTTCAGCCCCTGCTCGCTCATGCACAGGCAGGCGGTAACTCGTTGTTGATCCCGGCGATGGGCCGTTGCACCCTCAACACCCAGCCACAAGATCTCGCACCGGCACTCGACGCCTGTCGAAAAGCGGCCGACGAGGGCGATGCCCAAGCGCAATATGAATTGGGCGAGTTCTACTACGACGGCAAGGCCGCGCCCCGCGACCTCAAGCTGGCCCTCAACTATTTCGAAAAAGCCTCGCTACAAGGCCACGCCCAGGCGCAGTTCAAGCTTGGCGGCATGTTCTTCCATGGCGAAGGCGTACCGGCCAACAATGTCCAGGCGTATATCGTCTTGAAGATGGCGGCGGTAAACGGCGCCGAAGAGGCATTGGACACCGCCGACGAAGTCGCCGAGCAGATGCCCCGCGACGAGCTGGAAGTGGCCACCCAGGTGCTGGGGCAGATCTTTCGTAAATACCTGATGGAATTGCAGAACGCCGACGGACGCACGCCGTTCTCGCCACTGCCCTGATTAATGTTCTGGCCTTGAAGGCCTCATCGCGAGCAAGCTCGCTCCCACAGTTGGCTCTCTGGCGACGCAAGATTTGCGCTCACCGGCGATTTACTGTGGGAGCGAGCCTGCTCGCGATTGGGAGCAACCCGGTCTTGAACCCTACTTCTCAGGCATCGGCATCGGAAACGGCATCACATTGCCGACCGCGCCGCGGGCTTCGCTGATTTTCGGAGTGCCAAGGCGCTCGACCTCATCGATGCGCACGATCGAATGCATCGGCACGAAGCTGCGCACCACGCCCTCGAATTGCGCCTTGAGCTTTTCTTCGCTTGGGTCGACGACCACTTGTGTACGCTCGCCAAAGACGAACTCTTCCACTTCCAGAAAGCCCCACAGATCACTCTGATAGATCTGCTTGGCGTACATCTCGAACACCTGGCCCTGGTTGAGGAAAATCACCTTGTAGATTGGAGCTTCACGTTTGGTCATGGCTGGCGAAACACATCGGCGGGTAAAAATGAGGGCGCGAACTATAGCATAGCCACTGCTCGCGCAGCGGTAGGAACCGGGGGACTTGTTGCCTATAATGCGCGGTTCTTTGAATCACGTGATGATCCGTCCATGGCCAAGAAGCTTTACATCGAAACCCACGGTTGCCAGATGAACGAGTACGACAGCTCGCGCATGGTCGATCTGCTGGGTGAACACCAGGCCCTGGAAGTCACCGCCCGCGCCGAAGACGCAGACGTGATCCTGCTCAACACCTGCTCGATCCGCGAGCGCGCCCAGGACCGGGTGTATTCCCAACTGGGCCGCTGGCGTGAACTGAAGCTGGCCAACCCGGAAATGGTCATCGCGGTCGGCGGCTGCGTCGCCAGCCAGGAAGGCGCGGCCATTCGTGACCGCGCGCCGTACGTGGACGTGGTCTTCGGCCCCCAGACCCTGCACCGCCTGCCGGAAATGATCGACGCGGCGCGCGTGACCAAATTGCCCCAAGTCGACGTTTCGTTCCCCGAAATCGAGAAGTTCGACCACCTGCCCGAGCCGCGCATCGACGGCCCCAGCGCTTATGTGTCGGTGATGGAAGGCTGCAGCAAATACTGCACGTTCTGCGTGGTCCCCTATACCCGCGGCGAAGAGGTCAGCCGGCCGTTCGACGACGTGATCGCCGAGATCATCCACCTGGCGGAAAACGGCGTGCGTGAAGTGACCTTGCTGGGGCAGAACGTCAACGGCTATCGCGGCCTGACCCACGACGGTCGCCTGGCGGACCTCGCCGAGTTGATCCGCGTCGTGGCGGCGGTGGACGGTATCGACCGGATCCGCTACACCACGTCCCATCCGTTGGAGTTTTCCGACAGCCTGATCCAGGCCCACGCCGAAGTTCCCGAGCTGGTCAAGCACCTGCACCTGCCGGTGCAATCGGGTTCGGACAGAATCCTCGCAGCGATGAAGCGCAACCACACGGCGCTGGAGTACAAATCCAAACTGCGCAAGTTGCGCGCCGCAGTGCCAGGGATCTGCATCAGCTCGGACTTTATCGTCGGATTCCCTGGCGAAACCGAGAAGGATTTCCAGCAGACCATGAAGCTGATCGAAGACGTGGGCTTCGACTTCTCCTATTCCTTTGTCTACAGCCAGCGCCCCGGCACGCCGGCGGCCGACCTGGCGGATGAGACGCCCGAGGAAGTGAAGAAGGAGCGGCTCAATGCTTTGCAGCACCGCTTGAACCAGCAGGGCTTTGAAATCAGCCGACAGATGGTCGGTTCGATCCAGCGGATCCTGGTCACCGACTACTCGAAAAAAGACCCGGGCGAATTGCAGGGCCGTACGGAAAACAACCGTATCGTCAACTTCCGCTGCGACACGCCAGCCCTGATCGGCCAGTTCGCCGACGTACACATCGACGCCGCGCAACCGCACTCGCTGCGGGGTTCGCTGGTGCAGTAACTGTACAGATCCCTGTGGGAGCGAGCCTGCTCGCGAAAGCGGTCTATCGGCTAACACATGCGCTGAATACAAGACCGTTTTCGCGAGCAGGCTCGCTCCCACAATGGGCTGTGTAGGTCCTGTTGTCAGATTGCGCCGCTTAAGACCTTTCGCACCCAGCTTACTGGCGTTATCCTTGATTTCACCTTAATTGCCCCTGGGCGGCTAAAAACGACCTTGAACGCACCCATCGAACCTCATCGTTTCATTCTCGAGCCCTTTGAGGCTCGCCGCTTCGCCAATCTGTGCGGGCAATTCGACGAGCATCTTCGCTTGATCGAACAGCGCCTGGCCATCGAGATCCGCAATCGCGGGAACCAGTTCGAACTGATCGGCGATCCCAAGCACACCACCTCCGCGGAAAACCTGCTGCGCCGTCTCTACCGAGAAACCAAGGCGAGCGAGCTGTCTCCGGACATGGTCCACCTGTTCCTGCAAGAGTCGGCGGTCGAAGAACTCGACAATCACGCCCCGTCGGAACCTGCCGTGGCCCTGCGCACGAAAAAAGGCATGATTCGCCCTCGCGGCTTGAATCAGCAGCGCTACGTGAAGGAAATCCTGGCCAACGACATCAATTTCGGCATCGGCCCGGCCGGTACCGGCAAGACCTACCTGGCCGTTGCCTGTGCGGTCGACGCGTTGGAGCGCGAACAGGTGCGCCGCATCCTGCTGGTGCGTCCCGCCGTCGAAGCAGGGGAAAAACTCGGTTTCCTGCCCGGCGACCTGACCCAGAAGATCGACCCGTATCTGCGCCCGCTCTATGACGCGCTGTACGAAATGCTCGGCTTCGAATACGTCGCCAAGCTGATCGAGCGACAGGTCATCGAGGTCGCGCCGCTGGCCTACATGCGTGGTCGGACCCTGAACAACAGCTTCATCATCCTCGACGAAAGCCAGAACACCACCGTCGAACAGATGAAGATGTTCCTGACCCGGATCGGTTTCGGCTCCACCGCCGTCATCACCGGGGACATCACCCAGGTCGACCTGCCCCGAGGCACCAAGTCCGGGCTGAACCACGTGATCCAGGTGCTCAAGGACGTCCCGGGCATCAGCTTCACGCACTTCATGCCCAAGGACGTCGTACGCCATCCGTTGGTGCAGCGCATCGTCGAAGCCTACGAGCGTTTCGAGAACCGCGCCGATGAAGATTCGGCCGAAAGCAAAGGCAATCGCCACAATGCTTGAACTCGACCTGCAAGAGGCCAGTGAACACCCCGCGCCCAGCGAAGCCCAGTTCCGCCAATGGTGCGAACTGGCGCTGCGCCAGCGCAGCACCGACTCGGAACTGACGATCCGCCTGGTGGACGAAGCCGAAGGCCGCGAGCTGAACCACACCTGGCGGCAGAAAGACTACGCCACCAACGTGCTGTCGTTTCCCGCCGACGTGCCCGACGAAATGCTCGACATCCCGTTGCTGGGGGACCTGGTGATCTGCGTCCCGGTCGTCGAGCGCGAGGCCGCCGAACAAGGCAAGTCACCCGAAGCCCACTGGGCCCACCTGGTGATCCATGGCTGCTTGCATTTGCTTGGTTACGACCATATGGAAGAGGACGAAGCCGAGGAGATGGAAGCGCTGGAACGAACGTTGCTTGCCGAGCTGGGTCATCCCGACCCATATGCCGGCGACGAACACTGAAACATCAACCTGTAACGACAAAGGATTCAGAGTAATCGCTATGAGCGAAGATCGATCGACCAACGGGCAGAAGTCATGGCTGGGCAAGCTCACCCAGGCTTTTGCCCATGAGCCGAAAAACCGCCAGGAGCTGTTGGAGCTGCTGCGCGATGCACACCAGAACAAATTGCTGGACAGCGAAGCGCTGGCCATCGTCGAAGGCGCCATCCAGGTGGCTGACCTGCAGGTTCGGGACATCATGGTCCCGCGCTCGCAGATGATCAGCATCAAGGCGACCCAGACTCCGCGCGAATTCCTGCCCGCCGTGGTCGACTCCGCTCACTCGCGCTACCCGGTCGTCGGCGAGAGCCATGACGACGTCATGGGCGTGCTGCTGGCCAAGGACCTGTTGCCGCTGATCCTCCAGGAGAACGGCGACAGTTTCAATATCAAGGACCTGCTGCGCCCGGCCACGTTCGTGCCCGAGTCCAAGCGCCTGAACGTACTGCTGCGTGAATTCCGCGCCAACCACAACCACATGGCCATCGTCATCGACGAATACGGCGGCGTGGCCGGGCTGGTCACCATCGAAGACGTGCTTGAACAGATTGTCGGCGACATCGAGGATGAGCACGACGTCGAGGAAGACAGCTACATCAAGCCCTTGCCCAGCGGCGACTTCCTGATCAAGGCCCTGACGCCGATCGAGAACTTCAACGAGTTCTTCGACAGCGAATTCTCCGACGATGAGTTCGACACCGTCGGCGGCCTGGTGATGAGTGCCTTCGGCCACCTGCCCAAGCGCAACGAAACCACCGAGATCGGCTCCTGGCGCTTCCGCATCCTGAATGCCGACAGCCGCCGGATTCATCTGCTGCGCCTGTCACCCATTGCCCGTTAAACCCTGCAAGAGCCGCTAAGGAAACACATGCGCTGGATAAACCGCCCCGGCTGGCCCGGTAACCTGCTGGCCGTGGCGGCCGGTGCGATCACCACCCTGGCCCTGGCGCCGTTCGATATCTGGCCGCTGGCATTGCTGGCGGTCGGGCTGTTCTATGCTGGCCTGCGCGAGCTCTCGCCGCGCCAGGCCCTGGGGCGCGGCTGGTGTTTCGGTTTCGGCCTGTTTGGCGCCGGCACCAGTTGGATCTACGTCAGCATCCATAACTTCGGTGGCGCCTCGGTGCTGCTGGCCGGGCTTTTGATGCTGCTGTTCATTGCCGCGATCGCTTGGTTCTTCGCCCTGCCCGCCTGGCTCTGGGCGCGCTGGCTGCGGCGCAACGAGGCACCGTTGGCCGATGCCCTGGCCTTCGCCGCGCTCTGGCTGGGCCAGGAAGCCTTTCGGGGCTGGTTCCTGACCGGATTCCCCTGGCTTTACTCTGGCTACAGTCAACTCGACGGCCCGCTGGCCGGCCTTGCACCGCTGGGTGGCATGTGGCTGATCTCCTTCACCCTGGCCCTGACCGCCGCGCTGTTGTACAACGCGCCCCGATTGCTGCGTTCCGGGCGCAAAGGCTTCGTCGTCGCGGGTGTGGCCTTGCTGATCGGCCCCTGGGCGGCCGGCTTTGCGCTCAAGGGGCATGCCTGGACCAGCCCCTCGGGCGAGCCGCTGAGTGTCGCGGCCATCCAGGGCAACATCGAACAAAGCATGAAGTGGGACCCCGAGCAGCTCAACGCGCAACTGGCGCTGTACCGTGACATGAGCTTCACGTCCAAGCGCGTCGACCTGCTGGTCTGGCCGGAAACGGCCGTGCCGGTACTCAAGGAGTCCGCCCAGGGCTACCTAGACATGATGGGCAGTTTCGCCGCCGAGCGGCATTCGGCACTGATCACCGGCGTACCGATCCGCCAGGAAGTACGTCATGAGAAGCGCTATTTCAACGGCATCACCGTGACCGGCGAAGGCGACGGCACTTACCTGAAGCAGAAACTGGTGCCCTTCGGCGAGTACGTGCCATTGCAGGATATCCTGCGCGGCCTGATCGCGTTTTTCGACCTGCCAATGTCGGATTTCGCCCGCGGCCCGGCTGATCAGCCATTGCTGCAGGCCAAGGGTTACCAGATCGCGCCATTCATTTGCTACGAAGTGGTCTACCCGGAATTCGCTGCCAGCCTTTCAGCGCGAAGCGATCTGTTGCTGACGATCAGCAACGACACTTGGTTCGGTACGTCGATCGGCCCGTTGCAGCACTTGCAAATGGCCCAGATGCGCGCGCTGGAGGCCGGGCGCTGGATGATTCGCGCCACCAACAATGGCGTGACCGGCCTGATCAACCCCTTCGGCCAGATCACCGTCCAGATCCCGCAGTTCCAACGCGGCATCCTCTACGGTGAAGTGGTGCCGATGCACGACCTGACGCCGTACCTTCAATGGCGCTCGTGGCCGCTGATCATTTTGTGTGTATTGCTTTTGGGTTGGGCGCTGGTGGCGGGGCGGATGGCCAAGACGGTTTAACTCGCTCCCCCCATCCCTGTGGCGAGGGAGCTTGCTCCCGCTGGACCGGTCCGACGCTTCGGGCGCAGCAGGCCCCGCTTTTTGGGGCCGCTGCGCGCCCCAGCGGGAGCAAGCTCCCTCGCCACAATAAGCGTTCACTTCAATTATTCAGCGATAAAACAACCAATACCCCACCAACCCCACCGCCTCGTTCATCAACTGCCCCGATTGCCACACCGATTTGAATTCCGGCATCCAGCCACCCAACGGCCGGGCGTTATCCTGACCCAGGAAACCGACAGGCGCAGGCACCACTTCAAATCCAGAACGTTCAAAACTCCAGACCGCCCGTGGCATGTGCCAGGCCTGGGTCACCACCACCACGCGCTTCGCCCCTTCGGGCAGCAGGATCTGCGCGCTCATCTGGGCGTTCTCCCACGTGGTGCGGCTGTGGCCCTCCTGCCAGCGAACGTCGACGCCGAAATCCTCACGCATCGAGTCAGCCATCAGCTTGGCCTCGCTGGGCGGGGTGCCGTAATGCAAGCCGCCGGTTGTCAACACGGGCAAGCCCGAAGCCTTGGCCAGCCGCGCCGCGTAACGCTGGCGCTCCAGGCCCACCCCGGTGGGCTGGTCGGTGCCCCAGGCCAGGTCACCGCGCTCGCGCCCCGAGCCCAGCACCACGATGGCGTCGGCGCGCTGGGCCAGGGTCGCCCATTCACTGCGCAGCAGCGGCGGTTCGCGCTCCAATGCCTTGGCGCTCCACTGCACCACTATCGGCAGGCTCATCAGCCAGAAACCACCCAGCCCCAGGATAAAACACACGCGGGCCAGGCGCGGCCGGGAATCACGCCACCACCAGGCAAGCGCCAGCAAAAGCAAAAGAATGCCAGGCGGCAATAGAAGTTGTTTGATGAAATAGCGAAACGGCATCGGGCATCTCCATAGATGCCCGAAGCCTAGGTGGGTTGACGCAAAGCGACAACAGATTCCAAGAACCTCGAATCAAAAAAAAGCGACACGCGTGAATCCGGCCTTTACTTGAACTGCAGGGACCGGACCTTTACAGCATCCTTGTCGGGCGTCCGATCCTTGAGCCAGACAACCTTGGCCGATCGGGGCGCTTCGAGACGCTTGTTTGCCTGGGCCCCATTTGCTGAGGCCTGGTGCCCGGCCTGTTCAAGGTAAGCCTTGACCAGCTCGAACTCTGCGGGGCTCAGGCCTCGCAGTTCCAGCTCTGCCGGGCGTTCATCACGCAAGCGACCGGCGGTTCTTGCGGCGTCCAAGGCCATCCCCAGGCGATCGATCAGTTTTTCATACAACTCAGGTGTAGCGACTTTTCGTTGTGATTCAACCATCCCTCACCTCATTGAAGATAAGACTCACTCCCCATTCAGAAGCTTAGCTTCGCTGGGCAAACCGGCTGGACGCCGCGACCAACGGCCCAGAACCCCGGTCGTCGCCAATGGTCGGCAAAAGGCTCGGCAATGGTTGAGCAGCAATCAGGGTTTCCCTCGGCGGAGCGCGGTCATGTATGCTACGGCGCTTCCTGTAACTCCACTTCCAGCTTGGCTGGGCATCGAAAACGCCGCATTCGGCGTCATCTGCGTCCAGCATGGCAATGAAGAGGATTGGGCCACCCCATTCAGTACAAAAGTAGCCATGCACGAACACTACCAGCCCCGTGAAATCGAAGCCGCCGCCCAGTCGTTCTGGGACGAGCAAAAGTCCTTTGAAGTCAGTGAACAGCCAGGCAAGGAGACGTACTACTGCCTGTCGATGTTCCCTTACCCCAGCGGCAAGCTACACATGGGGCACGTGCGCAACTACACCATCGGCGACGTGATCTCCCGCTACCAGCGCATGCAAGGCAAGAATGTCCTGCAACCCATGGGTTGGGACGCCTTCGGCATGCCGGCGGAAAACGCCGCGATGAAGAACAACGTCGCCCCCGCCAAGTGGACGTACGAAAACATCGCGTACATGAAGACCCAGCTGCGCAGCCTGGGCCTGGCGGTGGACTGGTCCCGCGAGGTGACCACCTGCAAGCCCGACTACTATCGCTGGGAACAATGGCTGTTCACCCGCCTGTTCGAGAAAGGCGTGATCTACCGCAAGAACGGCACCGTGAACTGGGACCCGGTGGACCAGACCGTACTGGCCAACGAGCAAGTGATCGACGGTCGCGGCTGGCGCTCCGGCGCGCTGATCGAAAAGCGCGAGATCCCGATGTACTACTTCAAGATCACCGCCTACGCGGATGAACTCCTGGAGAGCCTCGACGAGCTGACCGGCTGGCCCGAGCAGGTCAAGACCATGCAGCGCAACTGGATCGGCAAGTCCCGGGGCATGGAAGTGCAGTTCCCCTACGACGTCGCCTCCATTGGCGAAGCCGGCACCCTGAAGGTCTTCACCACCCGTCCGGACACCCTGATGGGCGCCACTTACGTGGCAGTGGCCGCCGAGCATCCGCTGGCGACTCTGGCAGCGCGGAACAACCCCGAGCTGCAGGCGTTCATCGCCGAATGCAAAGGCGGCAGCGTCGCCGAAGCCGACGTCGCCACCCAAGAGAAGAAAGGCCTGCCGACTTCGTTGTTCGTCGAGCACCCGCTCACCGGCGAGAAACTGCCGGTGTGGGTCGCCAACTACGTGCTGATGCACTACGGCGACGGCGCGGTCATGGCGGTGCCCGCCCACGACGAGCGTGATTTCGAGTTCGCCCACAAATACAACCTGCCGGTCAAGCCGGTCGTGCGCACCAGCGCCGGCGACCAGACACCAGCGCCTTGGCAGGACGCCTACGGCGAACACGGCGAGCTGATCAATTCCGGTGAGTTCGACGGCCTGGATTTCGCTGGCGCCTTCGATGCCATCGAAGTGGCCCTGATCAAGAAGAACCTCGGTGCCTCGCGCACCCAGTTCCGCCTGCGCGACTGGGGCATCAGCCGCCAGCGCTACTGGGGTTGCCCGATCCCCATCGTGCATTGCGACACCTGCGGTGACGTACCGGTGCCGGAAGATCAGCTGCCGGTGGTCCTGCCGGAAGACGTCGTACCCGACGGCGCCGGTTCGCCCCTGGCGCGCATGCCCGAGTTCTACGAGTGCAGCTGCCCGAAATGCGGCGCACCGGCCAAGCGTGAAACCGACACCATGGACACCTTCGTCGAGTCCTCGTGGTACTACGCCCGCTACGCCTCGCCGCACTTTGAAGGCGGCCTGGTGGAAAAATCCGCGGCTGACCACTGGTTGCCGGTGGATCAATACATCGGCGGCATCGAACACGCCATTCTTCACCTGCTCTACGCGCGCTTCTTCCACAAGCTGATGCGTGACGAAGGCCTGGTGAGCTCAAACGAGCCGTTCAAGAACCTGCTGACCCAGGGCATGGTGATCGCCGAGACGTACTATCGTCGCGAAGCCAACGGTGCCTACACGTGGTTCAACCCGAGCGACGTCGAACTCGAACGCGACAGCAAGGCCAAGGTCATCAGCGCCAAGCTGATCGCCGACGGCCTGCCGGTGGAAATCGGCGGCACCGAGAAAATGGCCAAGTCGAAGAACAACGGCGTCGACCCTCAGTCGATGATCGACCAGTTCGGCGCGGACACCTGCCGCCTGTTCATGATGTTCGCCTCGCCACCTGACATGAGCGCCGAATGGTCCGACTCCGGCGTCGAGGGCTCGCACCGCTTCCTCAAGCGCGTCTGGCGCCTGGCCCAGGCCCACGTCACCCAGGGCCTACCGGGCAAACTGGACGTCGCCAGCCTGAACGATGACCAGAAAGCCGTCCGTCGTTCGATCCACCTGGCGATCAAGCAGGCCAGCCACGACGTCGGCCAGAACCACAAATTCAACACCGCCATCGCCCAGGTGATGACGCTGATGAACGTACTGGAAAAAGCCGCCCAAGGCACCGAGCAGGATCGCGCACTGATTCACGAAGGCCTGGAAGCCGTGACGCTGCTGCTGGCGCCGATCACCCCGCACATCAGCCACGAGTTGTGGAATCGCCTGGGTCACGCTGACCCGGTGATCGACGCCCGCTGGCCGCTGGTGGACGAAAGTGCGCTGGTGCAGGACAGCCTGACCCTGGTCATCCAGGTCAACGGCAAGCTGCGGGGCCAGATGGAAATGCCGGCCGCCGCCACGCGCGAAGAAGTCGAAGCCGCCGCGCGGGCCAACGAAAACGTGCTGCGCTTCGTCGATGGCCTGACAATCCGCAAAGTGATCGTCGTGCCCGGCAAACTGGTCAACATCGTCGCAAGCTAATTGGATCGGGCGTCCGGGCCAGGGGCCCGGCGCCGAATTTGACCTGCGGGGCCGCACGCTCGGCCCATGGGTTTCAAGGGGAGCAACAAGATGATCAAACGTAATCTGCTGGTTATGGGCCTGGCGGTCCTGTTGAGCGCCTGCGGCTTCCAGCTGCGCGGCACCGGCACCACCGAACTGGCCATCACCGAACTGGACCTCAGCGCGCGCGACGCCTATGGCGATACCGTAAAAGCGTTGCGCGACACGCTGGAAGACAGCGGCGTGAAAGTCTACAGCGGTGCGCCGTACAAGCTGGTATTGACCCGCGAACAGCAAAGCCAGCGCAGCCTGAGCTATGCCGGCGCCGGTCGCTCGGCCGAATACGAGCTCAACAACGTGCTGAACTATGAAATCCGCGGGCAAAACAACCTGGTGCTGCTGGACGACAAGCTGCAAGTACAGAAGGTCTACCTGCATGACGGCAACAACATCACCGGCTCCGACCAGGAGTCCAGCGAAGTACGCGAAGAAATGCGTCGCGACCTGGTACAACGGATGATGCTGCGCCTGCAACAACTGAGCCCGGCCCAGTTGGAGCAACTGCAACAGACCGCCAACGCCAAGGCCAAGGCCGAAGCCGAAGCGCTGGAAGCAGCACGCAAGGCGGAAGCGGAAACCCCGCAACAATCGCCTATGCAAATTCCTGCTCCATAAGCCTTGCGGGGCGCCTCGGTGCCCCGCTCGCCTTCTCTCCTGAACAGCGTTTATGAAACTGGCCCCCGCCCAACTCGGCAAACACCTGCAAGGCGCCCTCGCGCCGGTCTACATCATCAGCGGCGATGACCCGCTGCTGTGCCAGGAAGCCGCCGACGCCATCCGCTCCGCCGCTCGCCAACAAGGCTTCGACGAACGCCAGGTGTTCGCGGCCGACGCCAGTTTCGACTGGGGCACGCTGCTGCTGGCAGGGGCGAGCATGTCGCTGTTTGCCGAAAAACGCCTGCTGGAACTGCGCTTGCCCTCGGGCAAACCCGGTGACAAAGGCGCCGCCGCGCTGATCGAATATTGCTCTCGACCGGCCGAAGACACGGTGCTGCTCATCAGCCTGCCGAAACTCGACGGCAGCGCGCAGAAAACCAAATGGGGCAAGGCGCTGGTCGAAGGTCCACAGACCCAGTTCGTGCAGATCTGGCCGGTGGATGCCAGCCAGCTGCCGAACTGGATCCGCCAACGCCTGTCCCAGGCCGGTCTATCGGCCAGCCAGGACGCGGTTGAACTGATTGCCGCCCGGGTCGAAGGCAACCTGTTGGCCGCCGCCCAGGAAGTCGAAAAGCTCAAGCTGATGGCCGAGGGCGGCCAGATCACCGTGGAAACGGTGCAGGCCGCCGTGGCTGACAGCGCCCGCTTCGATGTCTTCGGGCTGACCGACGCAATCCTCAACGGCGAAGCCGCTCATGCCTTGCGCATGCTCGAAGGCCTGCGGGGCGAAGGCGTCGAACCTCCGGTGATCCTCTGGGCCCTGGCCCGGGAGCTGCGGCTGCTGGCCAACCTGTCGCTGCAATACAGCCAGGGGGTGCCCCTGGACAAGGCCTTCAGTCAGGCTCGCCCGCCAGTGTGGGACAAGCGCAAACCGCTGATGAGCAAGGCGCTGCAACGCTATTCCGCGTCACGCTGGGCCCAATTGCTGCTCGAGGCCCAGCGCATCGACGCGCAGATCAAGGGCCAGGCCGCCGGCTCGCCGTGGATGAGCCTCAGTCGGTTGTCGTTGTTGATGGCCGGACAACGACTCCCTTTACCCGCGGAATAAACCTCTTTTCCAAGCAACAGACTTTTTGTGTCAAGCATGATTTTGTGGCGAGGGAGCCACAATCCCCTCGCCATCTTGAAATTTCCTACGCAATGCAGGGACTGGACAAAACCCCAGTCCTGTCCCATGATTCCCCCCGCACAACCACCCCCACGAGAGATCCAATCATGAGCAAAAAGCCATCCAGGCATGGCCCCAACAAAGCCAAGTCCATCGTCGCCCAACCCCTGTTCCGCAGCCGCCAGGAACGACCCGCCAAGGGCAAAGGCAGCTACCGCCGCGAAGCCTTCCAGTCTGACAACTGGGAGGCTTCTTGCTTTCTGGCGGCATGAAACACCTGGACAAGCCCTACAGCCCTTTCGCATGTTAAGGTCAGCACCTGATTTGATTTTCTGGACCCCTGAATGCCCTTCTGTCTTCCCCGTGGTTGGCCTTTGCGCCAATTGATTGCCGCCACAAGCGTTGTCCTGCTGGTGGCCTGTGCAGAGAAACCCACCGCCGCCGACGCCCAACCGCTCCAGACCGCTCCCGTCGTGACAGCGCCGGCTATCGTGCCGCCTGTCGTGCCTACCGGGGACGACCTGGCCATCGTGCCCACCCAGACCTTTGCCGAATGGCAAGCCGGGTTCCGCAAGCAGGCATTGGCCGCCGGGATTCGAGCCGACCTGTTCGACCGCGCCTTCATCGGCGTCAGTCCGGACATGAGCGTGATCAAGGCCGATCGCAGCCAACCTGAATTCACCCGGCCGGTGTGGGAATACCTCGACGGAGCGTTGTCGCCTCTGCGGGTACGCAAGGGCCAGGCGTTGGTCCAGCAGCACGCCGATATCCTGCAAAGCATCGAGCAACGCTATGGCGTCGATCGCGCGGCGTTGGTGGCGGTGTGGGGCATGGAGAGCAATTTCGGCCAGTTCCAGGGCACCAAGTCGGTCATCAACTCCTTGGCGACCCTGGCCTATGAAGGACGACGCCCAGGTTTTGCCCACGCACAACTGATCGCCGCGCTGCAGATCCTGCAACAGGGCGATATCACGCCAGAAAAAATGCTCGGTTCCTGGGCCGGCGCCATGGGCCAGACCCAGTTCATCCCAACCACCTACAACACCCATGCGGTGGACTTCGACGGCGACGGCCGCCGGGACATCTGGGGCAGCTCTACCGACGCCCTGGCCTCGACCGCGCATTACTTGCAAAGCTCCGGATGGCAGCGCGGCCAGCCGTGGGGGTTCGAGGTGCGGCTGAAGGAAGGCTTCGACTATCCGCTGGCCGACGGCTTGATCCGCAAGCCCGTCGCCGAGTGGCTGCAACTGGGTGTAAGCCTGCCCAACGGCGCCCAGCCGCCGGCCGGCTCCGAACATTTGTCGGCAGCCCTGCTGTTGCCCGCTGGGTATCGCGGGCCCGCATTCCTGGTGCTGGACAACTTCCGTGCAATCCTCAAATACAACAACTCGTCGTCCTATGCATTGGCGGTCAGCCTGCTGTCGGAGCGTTTCAGCGGCGCAGGGCTGATTGACGGCTCATGGCCAAAGGACGACTTGCCCCTGAGCCGCAGCGAACGCATCGAATTGCAGACCCTGCTGGGCAAACATAATTACGACGCTGGCAACCCCGACGGCATCATCGGCGCCAATACCCGCAAGGCGATCCGCAGCGCCCAGCAGTCGCTTGGCTGGCCGGCGGATGGGTATCCGACGCACAAATTGCTGGAAGCGTTGCGTAGCCGTTGAAGCCGCTTATGGCGGAGTATCGCCATCGCGAGCAGGCTCGCTCCCACAAGGTCCTTGGAAAGCCTGTGGGAGCGAGCCTGCTCGCGATGACTGATTTGCAAACGCTCAATAACTAGCGACTGACCACCACATCCTGCCCCAACACCAGCCTCTTCTCCCCCGCATCCAGCGTCACCAGCGCCCCCATGGGCAACGTCAGGTTCGGATCACAGTGCCCGCTGCGCCAACCCGACAACACCGGGATGCGCAACGGCGCGAAGGTCTGCTTGAACAAGCGATTCAACGCCTCGACGTCCACACCCGCCACGTCTCCCAACAGCACTCCTCGCAATTTGGCCAGGGTTCCCGCCAATCGCAGCTGGGTGAGCAGGCGATCGATGCGGTAAAGCGGCTCGTTGACGTCCTCCACCAGCAGGATCACCCCTTCGGCGTCGATTTCGTAGGGCGTGCCCATGGTCGCGGCAATCATCGACAGATTGCCCCCCAGCAAACGGCCGTGGGCGATGCCCGGTTCGACTGTGGTCAACAGATACGCTGCCGGATGGCTCAACACGTCACCGGCCTTCAATTGCCCGCGTAGCAGGCTGAAGAATGAGGTAATGGTCGATGGCTCCTTGTCGCCCAGCAGGTCGGCATTGAGCAAGGGGCCGTGGAAGGTGACGAAGCCTGCGTAGCGGCTGATGGCCAGGTGCAGGGCTGTGATGTCGCTGTAGCCTACGAATGGCTTGGGGTTGCTTTTCAAGAGGTTGAAGTCGATGCGATCGAGTAGACGCGGGGTGCCGTAGCCGCCGCGCAGGCAGATGATGGCTTTGACTTCTGGATCGGCGAAGGCGGCGTGGAGGTCGTTGAGGCGTGTTTCGTCGCTGCCGGCGAGGTAGCCGTTCGTTTCGTAGACGCCTGGGAAGATGCGCAGTTCGTGGCCCCTTGCGCGCATCCATTGGATTGCTTTCTCCGTATCCAGGGGGGCGGGGCCGGCGGGGGCGATCACGCCGATCAGGCCTTCGGGTGGGAGGGCTGGGACGGGGTGATGCAGGACTAGGGTGTGGGCCATGGGTTTTCCGATTTTTAGATCGTGTGAATATCCGTTTCTGCGGTAACGGCGGCTTATGGTTCCGCTCTTACAGCGGGTCACTTTTTTCAGACGCCAAAAAAGTAACCCGCCGTAAGGGCGGAACCATAAGCCGCCATCACACAATAACGGATCTACACACCACCCAAAGCTAAAAGATCAGGACCCCAGAAGCTCAGCCTTGACCAATTTGGCCTGCTCATCAGCATGATACGAAGAACGCACCAAAGGCCCCGAGGCCACATTCTTGAAGCCCATCTTGTACCCCTCCTCAGCAAACCAGGCAAAGGTATCCGGGTGCACAAAACGCTGCACCGGCAAGTGGCTGCGCGAAGGTTGCAGGTACTGCCCCAAGGTCAACATGTCGATGTCATGCTCACGCATGCGCTTCATGACTTCGATGACTTCCTCATCGGTCTCACCCAGGCCCAGCATCAAGCCGGACTTGGTCGGAATATGCGGCATCATTTGCTTGAAGCGTTGCAGCAGGGTCAACGACCACTGGTAATCCGAACCCGGACGCGCGGCCTTGTACAGGCGCGGCACGGTTTCCAGGTTGTGGTTGAACACATCCGGCGGCTCGGCGGCGGTGATTTCCAGGGCGATGTCCATGCGGCCGCGGTAGTCCGGCACCAGGGTTTCCAGTTGGACATTCGGCGACAGCTTGCGGATTTCGCGGATGCAGTCGGCAAAGTGCTGGGCACCGCCGTCACGCAGGTCGTCGCGGTCCACCGAGGTGATGACCACGTACTTGAGCTTCAGGTCAGCGATGGCGATGGCCAGGCTTTCCGGCTCGTTGGTGTCCAATGGCTTCGGACGGCCGTGGCCGACGTCACAGAACGGGCAGCGACGGGTGCAGATGTCGCCCATGATCATGAACGTCGCGGTGCCGCCGGAGAAGCATTCGCCCAGGTTCGGGCAGGAGGCTTCTTCGCAGACGCTGTGCAGCTTGTGCTTGCGCAGCAGCGCCTTGATGCGGTCGACTTCCGGAGAGACCGGGATGCGCACGCGGATCCAGTCGGGCTTCTTCGGCAATTCGGTGGTCGGGATGATCTTGACCGGGATGCGTGCAACCTTCTCGGCGCCGCGCAGCTTGACGCCGGCCTCTACCTTGGCACGCGGGGCCGGACGCTCGGTGACGTCCAGCGTCGGGATCATGGTTTGCACTGCATCAGTAGTCATATCAGTCGATTCCGCCCGTGAGGGTCGTCTGCTCAGCATAGTCGAGGTGTTTGACGAGCTGCGCGCGCAGCCGGGCACTTACCTCGGCAAATTCAATCGATCCTGTGTGATCGCGCAGCTGGGTCATCGCCAGCCCTGCGTAGCCACAGGGATTAATCCGTCGAAACGGCTCAAGATTCATGTCCACGTTCAACGCCAGGCCGTGAAACGAACAGCCATGGCGGATCCGCAGCCCAAGAGAGGCGATCTTCGCCCCGTCGACGTACACGCCCGGCGCATCGGGCTTTGCCGCCGCGCTTACGCCGTAGCTGGCGAGCAAATCGATCAGGCACGTTTCCATGCGGGTGACCAGCTCGCGTACACCGAATCCCAGCTTGCGCACATCCAGCAACAGATAGGCGACCAGTTGGCCGGGCCCATGGTAAGTCACCTGCCCGCCCCGGTCGACCTTCACCACCGGGATGTCGCCTGGCAACAACAAGTGCTCGGCCTTGCCCGCCTGGCCCTGGGTGAACACCGGTGGGTGCTCGACCAGCCAGACTTCATCGTCGGCGGTGGTACCGCGTTCGTTCGTGAAGCGTTGCATGGCATGCCAGACCGGCTCGTAAGCCATCGTGCCTAGCTCGCGAAAGCCCAGCGTGCCCGGCATCACAACACCATGTGCACGAAACCGGTCGCTCGCAGCTCGCTGTTGATGTCGTAGAGCTGTTCCTGGCCGGTGGCAATGATATGCAGCTGGATTGTCGTGTACTTGCCGTTGGTACTCTGGCGCTCGGCCAGGGTCTTGAGGTCAACGGTGGCGTGCTTCTCAAGGATCGCGACGATCTTGTCCTTGAAGCCCACACCGGTGTCGCCGATTACTTTGATCGGGTAGTCCTCGCAAGGAAACTCGATCTTTGGCGCCTTTACTTCGGAGTCTGTCATGGCGTAACGGCCTCGCAAGCCGTGGTAACGAACATGGCCCCGTGCCGGAAAGGAACGGGGCCATGCAGGTCAACACTTGAAATCAGTTGAACAAGCCGTAGAAGAATAGACGGATGCTATCCCACATGCGGCGGAAAATACCACCTTCCTCGACCGCATCCAGCGCGATCAGGTCGGCGCTGTGCACCACTTTGTCGTCCAGTTTGACTTCGACCTTGCCGATGACGTCACCCTTGGCGATCGGCGCGGTCAGTTGCGGGTTCATGGTCATGCTGGCGGCGAGCTTCTTGAGCTGGCCTTTAGGCAAGGTCATGGTCAGGTCCTGGGCCAGGCCGGCCTTGACCTGGTTGGTGGCGCCTTTCCAGACCTGGGCCTGGGCCAGTTCGGTGCCCTTCTGGTAGAAGGTCTGGGTTTCGAAGAAGCGGAAACCATAGGTCAGCAGCTTCTGGGTCTCGGCGGCGCGGGCCACTTCGCTGTTGGTGCCGAACACCACGGCGATCAGGCGCATGCCGTCACGAACGGCCGACGACACCATGCAGTAACCCGCTTCCTCGGTGTGGCCGGTCTTCAGACCGTCGACAGTCTTGTCGCGCCACAGCAGCAGGTTGCGGTTGGGCTGCTTGATGCCATTCCAGAAGAACTCTTTCTGGGAATAGATGGCGTAGTGCGCCGGGTCTTCATGAATGATGGCCCGCGCCAGGATCGCCATGTCGTGAGCCGACGAATAATGCTCCGGGTTCGGCAGACCGGTCGGGTTCATGAAGTGACTGTTGGTCATGCCCAGGTCGGCCACGGTCTTGTTCATCATGTCGGCGAATGCGTCTTCACTGCCGGCGATGTGCTCGGCCAGGGCGACGCTGGCGTCGTTGCCGGACTGGATGATGATCCCGTGCAGCAGGTCGCTGACGGTCACTTGCGAACCGACCTTGATGAACATCCGCGAACCGCCGGTGCGCCAGGCGTTCTCGCTGACGGTCACCGGATCGTTTTCACCGATCTGGCCACGACGGATTTCCAGCGTGGCGATGTAGGCCGTCATCAGCTTGGTCAGGCTGGCCGGTGGCAGACGCTGGTCACCGTTGTTCTCCACCAGCACCTCGCCGCTGCTGGCATCCATGAGCACAAAGGATTTGGCGGCCAATTGAGGCGGCGCCGGCATCATCTCGACCGCGAACGCGGCCGGTGAGAGAAGCAGCGGGACTAGCAGGCAAAGGCGTTTGGCAAAGGTGGTGATGTTCATCCGTCTCTCGAAATCGCTAATGGAAACTGCCCGGAGGCAATACTAAACAGGCAGCTTTCTAACGGGCCGCCGCGCACTTAAGTTGCTCACTCACAACCCTTGCCGGGCTTTTGTTATTCATCGAGCCAACAACCTGACCCGCCCAAACCACAAGCGGGCCTCAATCAATTACTCAGCGGTGACCAGGCTCGGCGAACCGAGATTGGCCAGGCGCACGCTGTTCTGTACCTGCTGGACCTCACCCGGAGAACCGATCGGCCCCAGGCGCACCCGATGCAGTGTCTGCTGGTTGCGCACGATCGAGCTGATGAACACCGGCGCGCTGACCATCGAGCTCAGCTTCGATCTCAACAGTTCTGCAGCGTCCGGGTTGGCGAACGCGCCCACTTGAAGATACTGGCCAGACGCTGTTGCAGAAGCGTTTTTTTTTGCGTCGATCTGCACGGGCACCACGGCCGCCGCATGCTGCTGCGGCGGTGGGGTCCATTGCTCGACCGTGCCGGTGGAAGCCGTCACGGTTGGCGCGGCATTCTGCGCTACTTTTGGCTCGTTGAGCATCAAAGGCGCCGGACGGCCGCGCTGGGCCCACCATTCCTGCGGATCGATGCCCTCGACTTTTACCCGCGCGGTGCCAGTTTCAGCGTAACCGAGCTTTTTCGCCGCCGCATACGACAAGTCGATGATGCGATCGGAATAGAACGGCCCACGATCGTTGACACGCAGGATCACCGTCTTGTTGTTGTCCAGGTTGGTCACCCGCACATAACTGGGCAGTGGCAAGGTCTTGTGGGCCGCGCTCATGCCATAGAGATCGTAGACCTCGCCATTGGCGGTGTTCTGGCCGTGGAACTTGGTGCCGTACCAGGACGCCGTGCCCGAGGCGACGTAGCGCTTGGATTCAGCCATCGGGAAATAGGTCTTGCCCAGCACCGTATACGGGTTGGCCTTGTAGGGGCCGGTGTGCAGGGTCGGCGTCGCGTCGGGAATGCGCGAGACATCCACGTCCCACCACGGCGCGCCGTCCTTGTGGGCCCGGTTGATGTCCAGGCCTGGGGTGGCGCGCACGACGTTGGGGCTTTTCTGGGTGGGTGCGCGGCTGGTCGAACAACTGACAACCAGTAACGACAGCGCCGCCAATGCCACCAGCTTGAGGGGCCTGGCTTTCAGGGGTTGATAGGTAGGCAATGCCTGCATTATTTGACGCCCCGTGCTTTGACCAGCTCTTCAGACAGTTGATATACAGCCATGGCGTACATCACGCTGCGGTTATAACGCGTAATCGCGTAGAAATTCTTCAGGCCCATCCAATATTCAGGGCCCTGCTCGCCTTCCAGGCGCATCGCGGTGACCGACATATCGTCACGCAGCGCATCATGACTCGACCAGCCCAGCGCTCGCAACTCCCCGACGGTTTTCGTCGGCTCGATCCCTTCGGTCAAGCCCTCGTCAACCTGCTCGCCGCGCACGTCGGCACGGCTGACCACCGGCTCGCCGGCTTCCCAGCCGTGGCGCTTGAAATAACTGGCAACGCTACCGATCGCATCGGTCGGGTTGGTCCAGATATTGATGTGGCCATCACCGTCGAAATCCACCGCATAGGCGCGGAAACTGCTGGGCATGAATTGCGGCAGGCCCATGGCTCCGGCGTAGGAACCCTTGAGAGTCAGCGGATCGACCTGCTCTTCGCGGGCCAACAGCAGAAACTCGCGCAGCTCCTTGCGGAAGAACTCGGCGCGCGGCGGATAATCGAAGCCCAGGGTCGACAATGCGTCGATGACCCGGAAATTGCCGGTGTTGCGGCCAAAGAAAGTTTCAACGCCAATGATCGACACGATGACCTGGGCCGGCACGCCATATTCCTGCTCGGCGCGAGCCAGGGTCGCCTCGTGCTGACGCCAGAAGTCCACGCCCCGGGCGATACGCGCCTCCGTGATGAACATCGGCCGGTACTCGCTCCACTGCTTGACGCGCTCGGCGGGCCGGGAGATCGCATCGAGGATCGACTGCTTGCGCTCGGCCTCGCGGAACACCCCCATCAGCTGCTCGCCGGCAAACCCGTAGTCGCGGGTCATCTCACCGACGAATTCGGCCACTTGCGGCGAGCCTTCGTATTCGCCCGCCAAGGCATGCGGCGCACAGCCCAGTAAGCCGACCAGGCCGACCCACGGCGCATATCGCGTCGACCAGCCACGCATTGCTTGCATTGAACTCTTCACCTTATTCAAACCTGCGCGATCCATTTGCGATGCGTATGAATCGACATCAAAACCCCAAACGCTGACAGTAGCGTCACCAGCGAAGTTCCTCCGTAGCTAATGAATGGCAACGGCACCCCCACGACCGGCAACAGGCCACTGACCATACCGATGTTGACGAAAACATAAACAAAAAAAGTCATGGTCAGGCTGCCAGCAAGCAATTTGCCGAACAGGGTCTGGGCCTGGGCGGTGATCACCAGGCCTCGCCCGATCAGCAGCAGATAGATCAGCAGCAGCACGCAGATGCCTACCAGGCCGAACTCCTCGCCCATCACGGCAATGATGAAATCGGTGTGGCTTTCCGGCAAAAAGTCCAGGTGCGACTGGGTGCCCATCAGCCAACCCTTGCCGAACACCCCACCGGAACCGATGGCGGCCTTGGACTGGATGATGTTCCAGCCGGTGCCCAGCGGATCGCTTTCCGGGTCGAGGAATGTCAGAACGCGTTGCTTCTGGTAGTCGTGCATCACGAAATACCACATGGCCACCGACACCGGCACGGCGGCGGCGATCACGCTGAGGATCCAGCGCCAGCGCAACCCGCCCATGAACAGCACGAACGCGCCGCCGGCCAGGATCAGCAGCGAAGTGCCCAGGTCCGGCTGGCGCACGATCAGGATGAACGGGATACCGATCAGCAACAGGCTGATGCACACGTGCTTGAGCTGCGGCGGCAACGAGCGCTTGGCCAGGTACCAGGCAATGGTCGCCGGCATGATGATCTTGAGAAATTCCGAGGGCTGGAAACGGATCACCCCGGGGATGTTGATCCAGCGGGTGGCGCCCATGGCGTTATGACCCATGATGTCCACCACCACCAGCAACCCCACGCCGACCACATAGGCCAGTGGCACCCAGCGCGCCATGAAGCGTGGTTCGAGTTGGGCGATGACGATCATCGACACCAGGCCGATGCCGAACGAGGTGGCCTGCTTGGCCAGCAGGTCCCAATTCTTGCCGCTGGCTGAATAAAGTACGAACAGGCTGCCGGCCGCCAGTGTCAGCAGCAGGATCAGCAGCGGACCGTCGATGTGCATGCGCTGCAGCAACGTGGCGCGACGGCGCATCACATCTTCGCTGGAGAGGATGCGGTCGAAATTATTCTTCACGGGCCGTAGCCTCCGCGCTGATCGGGCTTGCGAATTCGGGCTTGAGCTGGCCGTGCTCATCCAGCAGCCAGGCGTCCATGACCTGGCGCACCACCGGCGCGGCGACACCAGAACCGGACTCACCGTTCTCGACCATTACCGAGACGACGATCTTCGGGTTATCGGCCGGCGCGAAACCGACGAACAAGGCGTGGTCGCGGTGGCGCTCCTGGACCTTGGAGCGGTCGTACTTCTCACCCTGCTTGATGGCCACGACCTGGGCGGTCCCGCTCTTGCCGGCGATCCGGTATTGCGCACCGATGGAAGCCTTGCGCGCCGTGCCCCGGGCACCGTGCATTACCTGTTGCATGCCGATGTTGACCTTCTGCCAGTCCGATGGATTGCGCAGGATGATGTCCGGCACCGGGTCCGGATCCACGGGCTTCTGGCCCTCGATGGTCTTGGCCAGGTGCGGGCGATACCACTTGCCCTTGCTCGCCACCAGAGCCGTGGCCTGGGCCAGTTGCAACGGCGTGGCCTGCATGTAGCCCTGGCCGATCCCCAGGATCAAGGTTTCGCCCGGGAACCAGGCCTGTCGGCGGGTCGCGCGCTTCCACTCCCGAGACGGCATCAGGCCCGGCGATTCTTCGAACATGTCCAGGGAGACTTTCTGGCCGAGACCGAACTTGTTCATGTAGGACGACAACCGATCGATCCCCAGCTTGTGGGCCAGGTCATAGAAGTAGGTATCGTTGGAGCGCATGATCGCCGTTTCCAGGTCCACGTAGCCGTCACCGGTGCGGTTCCAGTTGCGGTACTTGTGGTCGTAGTTCGGCAGTTGGTAATAACCGGGGTCATAGACCCGGCTCGATGCAGTGACCACGCCGGCATCCAGCCCGGCGATCGCCACGGCCGGCTTGATGGTCGACCCCGGCGGATACAGGCCGCGCAGCACGCGGTTGAACAGCGGCCGGTCGATGGAATCGCGCAGCTCGGCGTAGGCCTTGAAGCTGATGCCGGTGACGAACAGGTTCGGGTCGAAGCTTGGCTGGCTGACCATCGCCAGGACTTCGCCGGTGCTGGGGTCCAACGCGACCACGGCGCCACGCCGTCCGCCCAGCGCCGCTTCGGCGGCTTCCTGCAACTTGATGTCCAGGCTCAGGACGATGTCCTTGCCAGGAATCGGGTCGGTGCGCTTGAGCACCCGCAACACCCGGCCTCGGGCGTTGGTCTCGACTTCCTCGTATCCCACCTGGCCGTGCAGCTCGGCCTCGTAGAAACGCTCGATACCGGTCTTGCCGATATGGTGGGTGCCGCTGTAGTTGACCGGATCGAGGGTCTTGAGCTCTTTCTCGTTGATCCGTCCCATGTAGCCGACCGAGTGGGCAAAGTGCGGCCCTTGCGGATAATGCCGCACCAACTGCGCCACCACCTCGACGCCGGGCAGGCGGAACTGGTTCACCGCGATCAGCGCGATCTGCTCTTCGGTCAGCTCGAACATGATCGGCACCGGCTCGAAGGGGCGCCGGCCCTGGCGCATGCGCTTCTCGAAAATCGCCCGGTCCTCGGGTGTCAACTGCAGCACCTCGACGATCACGTCGAGGACTTTTTGCCAGTCGCCAGAGCGCTCGCGGGTCATGCTCAGGCTGAAGCTAGGCCGGTTATCGGCCACCACCACGCCATTGCGGTCGAAAATCAGCCCTCGGGTCGGCGGAATCGGCTGTACGTGGACGCGGTTGCTCTCCGAGAGGGTCGAGTGATACTCGTACTGGATGACCTGGAGGAAATACAGCCGCGCGATCAGCACGCCGATCAGCGTGACCACGGCGATAGCCCCGAACACGACGCGGCCCCGCACCAGACGGGCGTCTTTTTCGTGGTCCTTGATGCGGATCGGCTGAGGCATGAGGGCAGGATTACTTGTGATAAGGGTGCCCGGACAAGACTGTCCAGGCACGGTACAACTGTTCACCGATCAGGATCCGCACCAGTGGGTGCGGCAACGTCAGGGGCGACAACGACCAGCGCTGATCCGCCCGCGCACAGACTTCAGGCGCCAGCCCTTCCGGGCCACCGACCATGAAATTGACCGTGCGCGAATCCAATCGCCAGCGATCGAGCTCCACCGCCAGTTGCTCGGTGCTCCAGGGCTTGCCGTGGACTTCGAGCGTGACGATCCGCTCGTTCGGCCCGACCTTGGCCAGCATGGCTTCGCCTTCCTGGCGGATGAAACGCGCCACGTCAGCGTTCTTGCCACGGGTATTGAGCGGAATTTCCACCAGTTCCAGGGCCAGCTCGGACGGAAGACGCTTGGCATATTCATGCCAGCCTTCTTCCACCCACTTGGGCATGCGAGAACCGACGGCGATCAGGCGCAGTCGCACAGCGATCCCTTATTGCTGGTCTTTGTTGAGCTTGGTGAAGTGCTCATGGGAGTTTTCCGGGCTGTGGTGCGCGGCACTGGCCGAACGGCTCTGCTCGGCGCCTGCCCACAGGCGTTCCAGGTCGTAGAACTGGCGCGCCGACGCGGTCATCATGTGAACGATGACATCGTCCATGTCCAGCAGCACCCAGTCGCTTTCGCCCTTGCCTTCTTCGCCCAACGGCTTGGCGCCTTGCTTTTTGACTTCTTCGCGAACTTTTTCCAGCATCGCATTGATCTGGCGATTGGAGGTACCGGTGGCGATGATCATGTAGTCGGTGATGCTCTGCTTCTCGCGAACGTCGATCACCTGGATGTCCTGGGCCTTGACGTCTTCCAGGGCCGCCACGGCCACCTTGACCAGCTCTTCGCCGGTCAGCGCCACGCCGGCGTGTGCTTCTACCGGCAGCGGGGCGCTCTTGAAGGTGCCCTTGCGCTTAACTTTGTTCAGGTCTTTGTCAGTCATAGAAAACTCGTTTTGCTCATGTGTTCGGGTGCTCGGTACACGTGGATTCGTGTCGGCGGAGCACGCCTTGTTCAGTTCGACGCACGGTACAGCCCGTGCGCATCGATGTAGGCCAGGACCGCGTCGGGCACCAGGAAACGTACCGACTTACCGCTGGCCAGCAGTTGACGGATCTGGGTGGCGGATACCGCGAGCGGCGTCTGCCAGACGAATGCAATCTGTCCGCTCGGCCCCTTGAGGGCCAGCGGGTCGCTCACCGAGCGCGCCGCCAGCAGGTTGCGCAAGGCATCCGGCGGTTCGCTGTCGGCATCCGGGCGTTGCAGCACCAGGATGTGGCAATGCTGGAGCAACTCTTCCCAGCGATGCCAAGTGGGCAGGCCGCAAAAAGCGTCCCAGCCCAGAAGCAGAAAAACCTGGGCATCGGTGGCCAGTTCGGCACGCATCAGCTCCAGGGTATCAATGGTGTAGGACGGTTTGTCCCGCTGCAATTCGCGGGCATCCACCACCAACGGCGCCACGCCGGCCACCGCGCACTCGACCATCGCCAGGCGATCCCGGGCCGACACCTGCGGCGTGTCCCGATGAGGCGGCCGGGCGCTGGGCGTCAGGCGCAACTCATCGAGGGCCAGCGCGTCGGCGACTTCCAGCGCACCGCGCAGATGGCCGATGTGCACCGGGTCGAATGTGCCACCCAGGATACCAATGCGCTTTGGCGCGATCGCCGTCACAACGGGCATCGTCATAGAGGCCAGTGGGTCGAGGTCGCCCAAGTCAGGCCGGCTCCTGTCCGCGCAACTGGCCGTCACCGACCACGATGTACTTCTCGCAGGTCAGGCCTTCGAGGCCCACCGGACCGCGGGCGTGCAGCTTATCAGTAGAAATGCCGATCTCGGCACCCAATCCGTATTCAAAGCCATCGGCGAAGCAGGTCGGGGTATTGATCATCACCGAAGCAGAGTCCACTTGCGCCACGAAACTCCGGGTTTCGCCCTGGTGTTCGGTGACGATGGCGTCGGTGTGATGGGAGCCATGACGGTTGATATGCTCGATCGCCTGGTCGAGCCCATCGACCACGCGGATCGACAGGATCGGCGCCAGGTATTCGGTATCCCAGTCTTCTTCCGTGGCCGCAACGGCCTCGATAATTGCCCGCGTGCGCTCGCAACCACGCAGCTCGACGCCTTTTTCGCGGAACTGGGCAGCCATCGACGGCAGGAAATCCTTGGCTACGGCCTGGTCCACCAGCAGGGTTTCCATCGCACCGCAGATGCCATAACGATAAGTCTTGGCGTTGAAGGCAATGCGCTGGGCCTTCGGCAATTCGGCGTGGGCGCTGACGTAGATATGGCAGATGCCGTCCAGGTGCTTGATCACCGGCACGCGGGCGTCGCGACTGACGCGCTCGATCAGGCCCTTGCCGCCGCGGGGCACGATGACGTCCACAAACTCGGGCATGGTGATCAGCGCCCCAACCGCGGCGCGATCGGTGGTTTCCACCACTTGCACGACGGCGGCCGGCAGGTTGGCTTCGGCCAGGCCACGCTGGATGCAGGCGGCAATGGCGCGGTTGGAATGGATCGCCTCGGAACCGCCACGCAGGATGGTCGCGTTACCGGACTTCAGGCACAGGCTCGCGGCGTCGATGGTCACGTTCGGCCGCGACTCGTAGATGATCCCGACCACGCCCAGGGGCACGCGCATCTTGCCGACCTGGATACCCGATGGCCGATAGCTCATGTCGCGGATCGCCCCGACCGGGTCCGGCAGTGCCGCGACCTGGCGCAGACCGACGATCATGCCGTCGATGCGCGCCGGTGTCAGCGCCAGGCGTTCGAGCATGGCCGGCTCCAGACCATTGGCCCGGCCAGCGGCCAGGTCCAGCTCATTGGCGGCGGACAACTCGGCGCGAGACGCGTCCAGCGCGTTGGCGGCGGCCTGCAAGGCGCGGTTTTTCTGCGCGGTGCTGGCACGGCCGATGACGCGCGACGCTTCGCGGGCGGCGCGACCCAGGCGGGTCATGTAGTCAAGAACGGACTCAGTCATGGTCTGTGTGGTCTTGGCAAAGAGGAAAGCGGCAGATTATAGCTGTCGTAACCCTCGACTAACAGCATGGACTCACAGCGGTGACCGGCGGAGGCGCAAAACAGCCATCGAACGCGAATGTTTCCGTGAATGTTCAGCGGTAATTAAGCTTTCCATTGTTATCATCGCGCTACTTTTGGCCTTACTTCGTCCATCGACATGACCGATTCGCCTTCCGTACCCATCGCTTTGCCAAACGCTTTTTTTGATCGCGACGCCCAGGTGCTCGCCCGGGACCTGCTGGGCAAGGTCATTCGGCACAAGGTCGGCAGCCTGTGGCTCAGTGCGCGGATCATCGAGACCGAAGCCTATTACTTCGCCGAGAAAGGCAGCCACGCCTCCCTGGGCTATACGGAAAAGCGCAGGGCGTTGTTTCTCGATGGCGGCCACATCTATATGTATTACGCCCGGGGCGGCGATTCACTGAATTTCAGTGCGCAAGGCCCGGGTAATGCGGTGTTGATCAAGTCTGCGTATCCCTGGGTGGATGCCATCAGCGGCCCGGACAGCCTGGCGCAGATGCTCCTCAACAATCCCGACGCCCAAGGCCGACCACGCGCGCCACAAAAGCTGTGTGCCGGCCAGACCTTGCTGTGCAAGGCCCTGGGCCTGAAAGTGCCGGACTGGGACGCCAAACGCTTCGACCCTGAACGGCTGCTGGTGGAAGATGTGGGCGTGCCGACGGTGAATGTGATCCAGACCACTCGCCTGGGCATTCCACTGGGACGAGACGAACACCTGCCCTACCGCTTCGTCGATGCCGCCTACGCGCAATGGTGTACCCGCAACCCGCTGCGGCGCGGACAGGTCGAGGGCCGGGATTATGTTTTGCTGTCCTGAACACAACGCCGTGCATGCCCATCAATATTAAATGGAGTTGTCTTTATGGGCCAATGGCTCGATAGCATTACCGGCTGGCTGACCGTCAACCCACAATGGCTGGCGGTGGCGGTGTTTGTCGTCGCTTGCGTTGAATGCCTGGCCATTGCCGGGTTGATTGTGCCGGGCACGGTGTTGTTGTTCGCCATCGCGGTGCTGGCCGGCAGTGGGGCGTTGTCCCTGGGCGAAACCTTGCTGCTGGGCCTTCTCGGCGGATTGCTGGGGGATCTGGTTTCGTACTTTCTCGGACGGCATTTCCACCAGAACATCCGGCGCCTGCCGGGGCTGCGACAACATCCGGAATGGATGAGCGCAGCGGAAAGCTATTTCCAGCGCTACGGTATCGCCAGCCTGCTGGTGGGGCGTTTCATCGGCCCGCTGAGGCCGATGCTGCCGATGGTGGCCGGGATGTGCGACATGCCGTTCCCACGCTTCGCGGTCGTCAGCGTGGTGGCGGCGGCAGGCTGGACCGTTGCCTACCTGCTTCCCGGCTGGGCCACCGGAGCGGCGTTCCGCCTGCCACTGCCCGAAGGCTTCTGGCCACAAGCCGGCGTCGTCATCGGCAGCATCGCGGTGATGCTCGGCCTGAGCGTCAACAGCAGCCTGCGTCGTCACCGTCATGCCTCGGCAATCATCGCGGGTGTTGGCCTGGCCATCCTGATCGGCCTGTTCACTGGTTTTCGCTACCTGACGGCTTTCGACCAGGGCCTGATTGCCCTGGTCCAGGAACATCGCAGCGCAACGCTGGATGAAATCGCCGTGACCTTCACGCTGATCGGCGAATTCCGCTACATGCTGATCTTCAGCGCCCTGGTTACCGGACTGTTGTTATTGGGACGCCAATGGCGCCAGGCAATCTTTGCCGGGGGCACGATGCTGCTCACGGCCCTGGCCAACACCGGCTCCAAACTGTTTTTCGCCCGCGTGCGCCCTGAGATCCTGAGCGAACCGTTGACCAGCTACAGCATGCCCAGCGGCCATGCTTCTGGCGCATTCGCGCTGTTCCTGACCCTCGCCGTGCTGGCCGGCCGGGGACAGCCGCCGCGCCTGCGCTTGACCTGGCTGCTGCTAGGCGCATTGCCGGCCCTGGCCATCGCCCTGTCGCGGGTGTACCTCGGGGCGCATTGGCCGAGCGACATCGTTGCCGGCGCCATGCTCGCCGCCACCGTCTGCGCCGCCGTCCTGTGGCTGACCCAGCGCCAGGAACCGCTGCGCGCCATGTCGCCAAGAGTCTGGTGGCTGGTCCTGCCGGCGCTGTTGGCGGCCTTCAGCTTCTTCGCCCTGCGGCACCTGCCGCATGCGATGTTGCGGTATGCCTATTGATGTCAGGCAAACAGTTCGCCCTGTAATTCATCCAACAGCGCTTGGATCGCATCCAGCCGCTGTTGCGGGTCGTCCAGTTGCAGCAGGTCGATCTTGTCCAGCTCATTGAACGGCAGCAGATAGGCCAACTGATTGGCGAGGGACTGTTGGCCCTTGGCTTCGGTGCCCATGTTCAGCGCCTCGACCATCGGGTGTTCGGCGAGGGCCTTGAGCAGCGCCACCAGGTCGGCATCTTCATCTTGCAACGGTTGTTCCGGCTCGTCCTCCAGCCACTCGACCTGCGCCACGGTGAGCTGATCCGCCTGGACGCTGGTGCTGTGCACCAGGAAACGCCGTGCGCCTTGCACGCGGATCCCCAGCAAACCGTTTTCCTGCTGGGAAAAATCGGTGATCAGCGCTTCACACCCGACCCGCGCGTAGCCATCGGGCGCAATGCCGACTTCCTCGCCATCGAGGATGCACACCACGCCAAAACCTTCGCCTTTTTTCATGCAGCGCCCGATCATGTCGAGGTAACGCGCCTCGAAGATTTGCAGATCAAGAGTGCAACCGGGGAACAACACAGTGTTCAACGGGAACAGCGGCAAGCTCATAACCCATTCCTTAAACAGTCATCGACACCACCAGCGGCAGCAGCACCGCCGTGGCCACGCCCATCAAACTCATCGCCAGGGCCGCGAAGGCGCCGGTCTCTTCGCTTTCCTGCAACGCCACCGAGGTGCCCACCGCGTGGGCGGTCAGGCCCAGGGCCATGCCCCGCGCTTCAGGGCTGTGGACACCCAATCGGGTCAAAATACTCGGCCCCAGGATCGCCCCCAGCACACCGGTGATCAGCACGAACACCGCCGCCATGGCCGCCACGCCGCCAATCTGCTCGGCCACCAGCATGGCGATCGGCGACGTCACCGACTTGGGTGCCATCGTCATGAGGATCATGTGCTCGGCGCCAAACGCCCAGCCCAGCACCACCGCGGAACCGGTGGCGAACACCCCGCCTACCACCAGCGTAGTAAAAATCGGCCAGAACAATTGGCGGATTCGCCGCAGGTTCAAGTACAACGGCACCGCCAAGGCCACGGTTGCCGGCCCCAGCAGAATGCTCAGGATCTCGGTGCTCTTGCGGTACTCGGCGTAACTGATGCCGCAGCCCACCAGCACGGCGATCAACACCAGCATCGACATCAATACCGGCTGAAGAAACACCCAGCGAGTCTGCTCGGACGCCGCCAGCACCAATTGATAGGCGCCCAGGGTAATGCCAATGCCGAACAGCGGGTGATGGATGACCGAGGTCCAGGCGCCTTGCCAATCGAACATCATGGTGCGTCCTCCGGCTCGACACTGTGGCGCCGGGCCAGGCGCTGCATCATCACGCCCGTCAACGCCACCGAAAGGACCAACGACAACACCAGCGCACCGACAATCGCCCAGAAATCGGCGGCGATCGCCCGGGCATAGACCATCACCCCAACCGCCGGCGGCACCAGCAGCAACGGCAGGTAGCGCAACAGGCTGCTGGCGGCCAGGTTCAACGGCTCGCTGACTTCGCCGCGAGTGATCAGGTAGCCCAGCATCAGCAGCAGGCCAACGATCGGCCCCGGCAGGATCGGCAGGAACAAATGGTTGATGGCAGTGCCCAGCAATTGGAACAGCACCAGCCAGGTCAGGCCCCGTAGCAACATCCGCTCTTTCCCCCGCAACACGTGTTCAAAGAATGCGCCGGCATTATAAGCACGCCCACGCTATGGTTCGGCATTCGTAAAAAGCATGGTCGATGACCTTCCCGGTCGGCCATGTTGATCTACAGTGGTTCTCGGGGGCGCAGACCCCCGTTCCATAAAAGCAGGACAGATGAACCAAGGAGAGTCTCAATGCCCTACGTTCCCGTTACAGCGCTCAAGGATTATGTCGGCAAGGAACTGGGATGTTCCGACTGGCTGACCATCGACCAGGACCGCATCAACCTGTTCGCCGAAGCCACCGGCGACTTCCAGTTCATCCATGTCGACCCGGTCAAGGCCGCGCAGACCCCGTTCGGCAGCACCATCGCCCACGGTTTCCTGTCGCTGTCGCTGATGCCCAAATTGATGGAAGACATCCTGATCCTGCCCGAGGGTGTGAAGATGGTCGTCAACTACGGGCTCGACAGCGTGCGCTTCATCCAGCCGGTGAAGGTCGACTCCAAGGTCCGGCTCAAGGTCGATCTGGTGGACGTGACCGAGAAAAAACCTGGCCAATGGCTGCTCAAGGCCACCGCCACGCTGGAAATCGAAGGTTCGGAAAAACCGGCCTACATTGCCGAGCCACTGTCGCTCTGCTTCGTGTAGACCCTCGCGGTCGCGAAACCGCTCATGCAGTTTCGCATCGCGTCAACGCGCATAGCTGCGGCATACTCGTCGCCTGATTACCTGGATCCCGTTATGCGCGCACTTGTACCCCTGACCCTGGCCCTCCTGCTCACAGCCTGCGGCGATGGCGAATCGCTGCTGCCTCCCGATGCACGCCTGCCCGATGGCGGGCGTTATCGCGGCGACCTGGTGGACGGCCTGTTGCAAGGCCAGGGACGCATCGATTACCCCAACGGCAGCTGGTACGCCGGCCAGTTCGACAAGGGCCAGTGGCACGGCACCGGGGAGTGGCACGGCAGCAATGGCGAAGTCTATCGCGGCCAATTCGAGCAAGGCCTGTTCCATGGCCAGGGCAGCCTGACCACACCGACCAGCAGCTACACCGGCGGCTTCAAGCAAGGCCGGCGGGACGGCGAAGGGACGCTCAAGGAAAACGGCATGACCTACCGGGGCGAATTCAAGGCCGACCGTTACTCCGGCCTCGGGCGTCTCGAACTCGACGATGGCAGCCAGTATCAAGGCCCGTTCGCCAACGGCAAGCCCAACGGCGAAGGCCAGCGCTTCGATGCCAGCGGCAACCAGTTCACCGGGCATTTCGTCGACGGCCAGCTCCAGGGCAAGGGCACGTTCAACAGTGCCGAAGGCGACGTCTACATCGGCGGTTTCCGCAACAACCAACTCAACGGTCGAGGGCGTTATGAAAATGCCGACGGCGATGTCTGGATCGGCCAGTTCAAGGACGGCGCGCTGACCGGCAAAGGCGAACTGATTGGCGCGGACGGCAGTCATTATCTCGGCCAGTTCAACGAATGGCGCTTCACCGGCGAGGGCCGCCTCAACCTGCCCGATGGCAGCTTCTACGTGGGCCAGTTCGAAAGCGACAGCTACCACGGGCGCGGCACCTTGGTACTGACCGACGGCACGGTGCAAAGCGGCACCTGGGCCAACGGCCTGCGGATACGCGACGCCGACGGCAAGCTGCTGCCGGACCTGCTCGAACGCGGCATCCTGGCCCAAGGCCGCCTGCTCGACGAAGCGCTGGCCGATATCCCCGCGTCGACGCCTGAGGTGGAACTGTACAGCCTGACCCTGGGCGGCGACGGCAAGCAGAGCGTGTTCCTGCGTGAATCCGACTACGTTGCCAATATGCTTGCCAGCCGTTTCGGCGCGACCGGCCAGATCCGCCTGGTGAACCACCGCGATCACCTCAGCGACCGGCCCATGGCCAGCCGCGAAAGCCTGCGCCGCGCCGCCGTCACTTTGGCCGAGCGCAGCGGCCCGGAAGACCTGATATTCATCTACCTGACCAGCCACGGCACCAGCGAGCACGAACTGGTGCTCGACCAACCTCGCATGGAACTGGCCGACCTGCCCGCCGACGAATTGGCCGTTGTCCTGGCGCCGCTCAAGCATCGCGACAAGATCGTGGTGATCTCGGCCTGTTATTCCGGTGGGTTCATTCCGGCGCTCAAGGATGAACGCACGTTGATCATGACCGCGTCCCGGGCCGACCGGGTGTCATTCGGCTGCTCCGAGGAGGCCAACTTCACTTATTTCGGCGACGCCCTGTTCGCCCAGGCGCTGAACCAGACCGACGACCTGGAGCAAGCGTTCAAGCGCGCCAAGGGCATCGTTGCCGAACGCGAGCAGGCGGACAATTTCGAAGCCTCGGAACCGCAGATCTGGGCGCCGAGAACGGTGCTGTCCCACTGGCAATTGCTGCGCAAGCAACAAGCGCGAAAAGCATTGCGAAGTGCTGCATTGAACGACGAGGGCAAAAAGAGCAACTAAGCTGAACCGTATCAAGGGGGAGACACTATGTACTTGACGCCTCAGCATGTTTTGCTCGCCGGCGCGACCGGATTGACCGGGGAACATCTGTTGGATCGGCTGCTCAATGAGCCGACCATCACCCGGGTACTGGCGCCTTCCCGCCGGCCACTGGCCGAGCATCCGCACTTGGAAAATCCGGTTGGGGAACCGGCCGAGTTGCTGCAACGGCTCGAAGGCCCGGTCGACATCGCCTTCTGCTGCCTCGGCACCACCATCAAGAAAGCCGGCTCCGAACAGGCGTTTCGCGCCGTGGACCTGGACCTGGCGGTGGCCTTCGCCAAACGCGCCCGGGAGCTGGGCGCGCGGCATCTCATCGTGATCAGTGCGTTGAATGCCGACGCGAAGTCGTCGATCTTCTACAACCGGGTCAAAGGCGAAATGGAGGCGGCCCTCAAGGCCCAGGATTGGCCGCAACTGACCATCTGCCGCCCTTCCCTGCTGCTCGGCGAGCGGGTTGAACCGCGCCTGGCCGAGCAACTGGCCGGGCCGTTGTCCAAGCTGATTCCTGGCAAGTACCACGGTATCGAAGCCTGCCAACTGGCCCGGGCCATGTGGCGTCTGGCGCTGGAAGAGCAGGATGGGGTGCGGGTGGTGGAGTCGGATGAGTTGCGCAGGCTTGGGAAATGATTCTGTAGCGCCTGCGTGGATGCATAGTGGCGAGGGAGCTTGCTCCCGCTCGACTGCGCAGCAGTCGCCTTGGATCTCAGGGGGAAAAGCTGGGGGCTTCTCCGCAGCCCAGCGGGAGCAAGCGCCCTCGCCACAGGTTGTGAGGCAATTGCTTGCTACAACCCCCCAGTCGCCTGGAACCCCACACCCAACGCCGTAAACAACGACAACGGCAACAACAAAGTATCGAGCAACGCGCTCCCAGGCAGGTCGAGGCCCGGATAGCTCGGCGCCTCAGCGCCAAAGCGGTCCTTGGCGCAGCAACCGCCGTTCAGCGCATAAAGATCCAGGCGCGTCCCGGCGTACACCACCGGAGCACCCGGCTTGGCGGCGTCGAGGGTGCGGGCGGTGGCGCAACCGGTCAGTTGCAACGCCAGCAACACCGCCAGCAGCTTATTCATCGCTGCTCAAATGATGCTCGCCCCAACGTGGCAGCATGTCTTGGGGAATGTTCATCAGGTTGAGGATCCGGGCGACCACGAAATCGATCAGGTCATCGATGGTCTGTGGCTGATGATAGAAACCCGGCGAGGCCGGCAAAATGGTCACGCCCATGTTCGACAGCTTGAGCATGTGCTCCAGGTGAATGCTCGAATACGGCGCTTCCCGGGGCACCAGGATCAACTGGCGACGCTCCTTGAGCGTGACGTCCGCCGCCCGTTCGATCAGGTTGTTGCAGGCACCGGTGGCAATCGCCGACAGCGTCCCGGTGGAACACGGCACCACCACCATCGCCGCTGGCGCGCCGGAGCCGGAGGCCACCGGCGACATCCAGTCTTCCTTGCCATACACACGAATCTGCCCCGCCGCCGCACCGGTGTACTCGGTGAGGAAGGCCTGCATCATCTGGGTCTTGGGTGGCAGGGTCACGTCGGTCTCGGTGGCCATCACCAGTTGCGCGGCCTTGGAGATGAGGAAATGCACTTCGCGGTCTTCGCGCACCAGGCAATCGAGCAAGCGCAAGCCGTACTGGGCGCCGGACGCACCAGTCATCGCCAGCGTGATGCGTTCCGGGCCATTGCCCTGCAAGCGAGTGTTCATTTCAGCGCCTCGGCCAGTTTGCCGTGCAGGCCGCCGAAGCCGCCATTGCTCATGATCACCACGTGGGTACCGGGCTGGGCCTGGCTTTTGACGCGTTCGATGATGCCCTCCAAGGAATCGCTGACAATCGACGGCACCGTACACAGCGCGGCGGTGGCGGCCAGATCCCAACCCAGGTTGGCCGGCGCATACCAGATCACCTGGTCGGCATCGACCACGCTTTCCGGCAAGCCGTCGCGGTGGGCACCGAGCTTCATGGAATTGGAGCGCGGCTCGATGATAGCGATCAACGGCGCATCACCGATGCGCTTGCGCAAGCCGTCGAGGGTGGTGGCAATAGCCGTCGGGTGGTGGGCGAAGTCGTCGTAAATGGTGATGCCGCGGACCTCGGCAACCTTTTCCATCCGCCGTTTCACGCTTTTGAACGCGCTCAACGCGGCGATGCCCATGGACGGCACCACGCCGACATGCCGGGCCGCCGCCAGGGTCGCCAGGGCATTGGCGACGTTGTGCTGGCCGGTCATGTCCCACTCGACCACGCCTTGGGGCTGGCCTTCGAACATCACTTCAAACTCAGAGCCGTCATCCTTGAGCAGCTTGACCTGCCACTGACCGCCCGCACCGGTGGTTTGCACCGGCGTCCAGCAGCCCATTTCAATGACGCGCTGCAACGCCGGCTCGGTAGTCGGGTGGATCACCAGGCCTTCGCTGGGGATGGTGCGCACTAAATGGTGGAATTGCCGCTCAATGGCCGGCAAATCGGGGAAGATGTCCGCATGATCGAACTCGAGGTTATTAAGGATCGCCGTGCGTGGACGGTAGTGGACGAACTTCGAGCGCTTGTCGAAAAATGCGCTGTCGTACTCATCGGCCTCGATCACGAAGAACGGCGTGCCACCCAGGCGCGCCGACACCGAGAAATTCTGCGGCACGCCACCTATCAAGAACCCCGGGCTCATGCCCGCGTGCTCCAGCACCCAGGCGAGCATGCTGCTGGTGGTGGTCTTGCCGTGGGTGCCGGCCACGGCCAGGACCCAACGGCCCTGCAGCACATGGTCGGCCAGCCATTGCGGCCCGGACACGTACGGCAGGCCTTTGTTGAGCACGTACTCCACCGCCGGGTTGCCACGGGACATGGCATTGCCGATGACCACCAGGTCCGGCGCCGGGTCCAGCTGTGCCGGGTCATAGCCCTGGGTCAACTCGATGCCCTGGGCTTCCAGCTGAGTGCTCATGGGCGGATAGACGTTGGCGTCGGAACCCGTCACGTGATGGCCTAATTCCTTCGCCAAAACCGCCATCGAACCCATGAAAGTGCCGCAAATACCGAGAATATGGATGTGCATAGTCGACCTCGTAAACATGGCCGCAGGTTAGCGTAGGGAGGGGAAAATCGCACCTTGTGTTTAGCCTTCACCGAGATCCACCGTGGGAGCGAGCCTGCTCGCGAAGGGCCGCGACGCGGTTATCGGGCAATCGCGTGCTTGCGCAGTTTGCGGTAGAGGGTATTGCGGCTGATCCCCAGCTGTTCAGCTGTGTGGGTCATATGCCAGCGCTGGCGCTCTAGCGCATCGAGCAACGCCAGCCGCTCGGCATCTTCCAGCGGGTGTTCTGTCGGGGCTTCTACCTGCTCCACCGGGCATTGGCGGATCATCGCCGGCAAGTCTTCCAAACCAATCCGCCCGCCGTCGCATAACGCAGCGAGGGTACGCAGCACATTGCGCAGCTGCCGGACGTTGCCCGGCCAATCGAAGCCCAGCAACGCCTGGCGCGCCGGCTCGTCGATAAACACCGTCTCGGCGCCGCTCTCTTCAGCCAACAGGAAATCCAGCAGCTGAGATTTGTCACTGCGCTCACGCAACGCCGGCAACGGGATTTCCAAGCCATTGAGGCGGTAATACAGATCCTCGCGAAAACTGCCATCGCGCACCCGGTCGAGCAATTGCCGGTGAGTGGCGCTGATGATGCGTACATTCACCGCCTCGGGTTCGCCGCCGATGGGCACCACGAGGCGATCTTCCAGCACCCGCAGCAAGCGAGTCTGCAAGGCCAGCGGCATGTCGCCGATTTCATCGAGAAACAGCGTGCCGCCGTCGGCCTGTTGCAACTTGCCGCGCATGCCCTCTTTTCTCGCGCCGGTGAAGCTGCCGCCGCGATAACCGAACAGCTCGCTTTCGATCAGGCTTTCTGGAATCGCGGCGCAGTTGAGGGCGACGAAGTTTTTCTCGGCGCGCTGGCTGGCATGGTGCACAGCCTTGGCAAACGCCTCCTTGCCGGAGCCGGTCTCGCCGTGGATCAGCAGCGGCACATCGCGTTCGTAGACCCGCAGTGCCTTGCGAAAATGTTCCTGCAACGCCGCATCCCCCAGGCAGATCCCCGGCAGACGTGCCGACTCGATGACTTTGAGGGCCGGCGCGACCGGGGCCGGGACGCTACGCGGCTGGCCGCGCAACACGGCAAACAGATGCCGGCCGTCACGGGTGCGCAACGGCCAACTGGCGCTGGCCTGGGCACTGGCCCGGCCCATCAGCTCATCCAGGGAACAATCAAAAAAGTCTTCGACCCGCTGACCAAGCAAGCCGCCACGAATGTGCCCGAGCAAGTTCAGCGCGCTCTGGTTCACCGCGCAGATCCGCCCTTCGCCGTCGAACGCCATCAGCCCTTCGCTGAACAGCCCCACGGACTCGGCCTGCAAGTGGAAGCGCAGCAACCATTGATTGTCGAAGCAACGCAGGAAATAACAGCTCTCGATCATCTTCGCCGAGAGATTGACCAGGGCCATGGTGTGAAACTGGCTCTGGCGCGACACGTCTGGCCGGGCCGAGGACACGTCAAGCACCGCCAGCAGTTCGCCATGAGGGTCGAACACCGGGCTCGCCGAGCAGGTCAGGCCGGTGTGACGGCCGCGAAAATGTTCTTCCTGGTGGATGGTCAGGGCTTGGCGTTCCACCAGGCAGGTGCCGATGCCGTTGGTGCCTTCGCAGGCTTCGCTCCAGTCGGCGCCCAGCCAAAGGCCGGCCCGCTCGAAAATCTTCCGCTCGCTGGGGGCAGTGACGCAGTTGAGGATCACGCCCCGAGCGTCGGTGAGCAGCACAGCGTGGCCGGCGCCGGAGAGTTGCTGATGCAGGCTGGTCATTTCCGTGCCGGCGATATGCAGCACTTGCTGCAAACGCTCGCGGCTTTCCAGCACTCGGCCATGTTCAAGCACCGTCGGCGCCAGGTTCTGCGCCGGGTCGAGGTGATAGTCCTCAAGGCAGCGCAGCCAGGAACGGGCAATCGACGGATCGCTGCCAGGCCCCTGCAAATGGGCCTTGCCCTGGGTGACCGTCAAGACTTGCTGGGCATGGCGACTCAAATGGTTGCTGTGCATTTCTTATTGTTCTCCCCGAAGGACCTTTTTGGACCTGCAGACACATTGCCCCGTGGCGAGGGAGCTTGCTCCCGCTGGGCTGCGCAGCGGCCCCAAAACCTGAGTTTGCGGCGCATCAGGCAGACCGAGTTGGCTGCCTTGGGACCGCTTCGCGGTCCAGCGGGAGCAAGCTCCCTCGCCACAAAAGCGGCTTGTCACCCAAACAGTCCTGCAAGAGAAGCAGTCTTGCCAAAAAAGCGGTCCGCCCATGGCCTCGCCGTCGAAGCCAGCATCCTCCAGCCCACCGACCTTTGCAATGCTGGCGCGACCTGCCGGTCACAGACTGTCTCAGCCATGGCACAAACTGTCACACCCTGCGTATCGCAACCGTGACACAGCCCCTCCGTTTGTCTGACGAATTCCTCCCAAAGTCTTGATTTCTGGGCCCTGCAAGGCAATGGCCCAACCTTTGCTCTAGGCTTAAGTACCAGCGCGAATTTGCGCGGCTCCCTAATAAGCACAAAAGCCAAGGAGAACTCATCATGCGTTACGCTCACCCCGGTACTGAAGGCGCTATCGTTTCGTTCAAGGCCAAATACGGTAACTACATCGGCGGCGAGTTCGTCGCGCCTGTCAAAGGTCAGTACTTCACCAACACTTCGCCGGTCAATGGCCAGCCCATTGCCGAATTCCCGCGCTCCACGGCCGAAGACATCGACAAAGCCCTGGATGCCGCTCACGCCGCCGCTGATGCCTGGGGCGCTACGTCGGTCCAGGCCCGTTCGCTGATCCTGCTGAAAATCGCCGACCGCATCGAAGCGAACCTCGAAACCCTGGCGATCACCGAATCCTGGGACAACGGCAAGGCCGTGCGTGAAACACTCAACGCCGACATCCCATTGGCAGCCGACCACTTCCGCTACTTCGCCGGTTGCCTGCGAGCCCAGGAAGGCAGTGCCGCCGAGATCGACGGCAACACCGTGGCCTATCACATCCATGAACCATTGGGCGTGGTCGGGCAGATCATCCCGTGGAACTTCCCGCTGCTGATGGCCGCCTGGAAACTCGCCCCGGCTCTGGCCGCCGGCAACTGTGTGGTACTCAAGCCGGCCGAGCAAACCCCGCTGGGCATCTGCGTGCTGATGGAACTGATCGGCGACCTGCTGCCACCGGGCGTGCTGAACGTGGTGCAAGGTTTCGGCAAGGAAGCCGGTGAAGCCCTCGCCACCAGCAAGCGCATCGCCAAAATTGCCTTCACCGGTTCCACCCCGGTGGGCTCGCACATCATGAAATGCGCCGCCGAGAACATCATCCCGTCCACCGTGGAACTGGGCGGCAAGTCGCCGAATATCTTCTTCGAAGACATCATGCAGGCCGAGCCAAGCTTCATCGAAAAAGCCGCCGAAGGCCTGGTGCTGGCGTTCTTCAACCAGGGCGAAGTCTGCACCTGCCCATCCCGCGCCTTGGTGCAGGAGTCGATCTACGACGAATTCATGCAAGTGGTGATGAAGAAAATCGAGCAGATTAAGCGCGGCGACCCGCTGGACACCGACACCATGGTCGGCGCCCAGGCATCCGAGCAGCAATTCGACAAGATTCTTTCGTACTTGGAAATCGCCAAGGGCGAAGGCGCGCAACTGTTGACCGGCGGCCAGGTGGAGAAACTCGAAGGCAACCTTTCCAGCGGTTATTACATCCAGCCGACCCTGCTCAAGGGCACCAACAAGATGCGCGTCTTCCAGGAAGAAATCTTCGGCCCGGTGGTGAGCATCACCACCTTCAAGGACGAAGCCGAAGCCCTGGCCATCGCCAACGACACCGAGTTCGGCCTCGGCGCGGGCCTCTGGACCCGCGACATCAACCGCGCCTACCGCATGGGCCGGGCGATCAAGGCCGGTCGCGTCTGGACCAACTGCTACCACCTGTACCCGGCCCACGCCGCGTTCGGTGGCTACAAGAAGTCCGGCGTCGGGCGCGAGACGCACAAGATGATGCTCGACCACTACCAGCAGACCAAGAATCTGCTGGTGAGCTACGACATCAATCCGCTGGGGTTCTTCTAAGTAAAAAAGGGCGAGGCAGGCAACCCTGCTTCGCCCTTTAGATTGCCTTCGCGAGCAGGCTCGCTCCCACAGGGATTTGTGGATAACTCTTCTTCAGGGTTGGAACCGATCCACTGTGGGAGCGAGCTTGCTCGCGATGGCGGCGGCACATCCAGCACAGCTACAACTGAATCACGCGTCATGAGCAAGCCCGCTTCACAGGGCCAAAAAAAAATAAAAACAGGTGAACCCTTATGCCAAGCGATCATGCAACCCCGCAACCGGCAACGTCCTCGGTCGATTTCGAAAAAGTCGGCTCCGAATATTTCCAACAACGTGAACTGAAGAAAGGCGCGGCGGGCTGGGTCCTGCTGGTGGGCCTGGGCGTGGCCTATGTCATTTCCGGCGACTACGCTGGCTGGAACTTCGGCCTGGCCCAGGGCGGCTGGGGTGGGATGTTCCTCGCCACGCTGCTGATGGCCGCGATGTACCTGTGCATGTGTTTTTCCCTCGCCGAGCTGTCTTCGATGATCCCCACCGCCGGCGGCGGCTACGGTTTTGCCCGCAGCGCATTCGGACCTTGGGGCGGATTCCTCACGGGAACCGCGATCCTCATCGAATACGCCATTGCCCCGGCGGCGATTGCCGTGTTCATCGGCGCCTATTGCCAGTCGCTGTTCGGCATTGGCGGCTGGATGATCTACCTGGCGTTCTACATCATCTTCATTGCCATCCACATTTTCGGCGTCGGAGAAGCCCTCAAGCTGATGTTCATCATCACCGCCGTCGCCGCCCTGGCACTGGGGGTTTTCCTGGTGGCGATGGTGCCGCACTTCAACGTCGCCAACCTGCTGGACATTCCGGTCACCGAGGCCGCTGGGGCCAGTTCGTTCCTGCCGTTCGGCTACGTCGGCGTCTGGGCGGCCATCCCTTATGCGATCTGGTTTTTCCTCGCCGTGGAAGGCGTGCCGCTGGCCGCTGAAGAAACCAAGAACCCCAAGCGCGACCTGCCGCGCGGCCTGATCGGCGCGATGCTGGTGCTGGTGGCCTTTGCCCTGCTGATTCTGGTGATCGGCCCGGGCGGCGCGGGCTCCAACGCGTTGATGGCGTCGGGCAACCCACTGGTGGAAGCCCTGGCCAAGGCCTACGGCGGCTCGACCTGGATGGGCAACTTCGTCAACCTGGTCGGCCTGGCCGGTTTGATCGCCAGTTTCTTCTCGATCATCTACGCCTACTCGCGGCAGATCTTCGCGCTGTCCCGCGCCGGCTACCTGCCGCGCAAACTCTCGGAAACCAATAAAAGCAAAGCGCCGGTCCTGGCGTTGGTCATCCCCGGCATCATCGGTTTCGGCCTGTCCTTGACCGGCCAGGGCGACCTGCTGATTCTGGTGGCGGTGTTCGGCGCGACCATTTCCTACGTGTTGATGATGGCCGCGCACATCACCCTGCGCATCCGTCGCCCCAAAATGGACCGGCCATACCGCACGCCGGGCGGCATCTTCACCTCGGGCGTGGCGCTGGTGCTGGCGTGTATCGCCGTGGTGGCGGGCTTCCTGGTCGATCCTCGGGTGGTGATCGGCGCCGCGATCATCTATGGAGTGTTAATTGCTTACTTTGCTTTCTACAGTCGGCATCACTTGGTCGCAGGCACGCCCGAAGAGGAATTCGCGGCCATTCAAAAAGCCGAAGAAGCCTTGCACTAAGCCGTAACGTGCCGAAAAACACGGCGCCGCCCAGCGGCGCCGTCACGGAGAACCTGTATGGCCAGTTTTGCACACACGGTCGGCGCCCAGACCTACCGCTTCGACAGCCTCAAAGACCTGATGGCCAAGGCCAGCCCGGCGCGTTCAGGGGATTTCCTGGCCGAGATCGCCGCGCTCAACGATGGCGAGCGCGTGGCCGCGCAAATGGCCCTGGCTGACTTGCCCCTCAGCCATTTCCTACAAGAAATGCTGATTCCTTACGAGGCCGACGAAGTCACCCGTTTGATCGTCGACACTCACGACAAACAAGCTTTTGCCGTCGTCAGCCACCTCACGGTCGGCGGTTTTCGCGATTGGCTGCTCAGCGAAGCCGCCGACGAACAGAGCCTGCGGGCACTGGCTCCTGGCCTGACGCCGGAAATGGTCGCCGCCGTGTCGAAAATCATGCGCGTGCAAGACCTGGTGCTGGTGGCGCAGAAAATCCGCGTGGTGACCAAGTTTCGCGGCACCCTCGGCCTGCGCGGGCGATTGTCCACGCGCCTGCAACCCAACCACCCCACCGACGAACCCGCCGGCATCGCCGCGAGCATCCTCGACGGCCTGCTCTTCGGCAACGGCGACGCCATGATCGGTATCAACCCGGCCACTGACAGCACCGCCTCGATCTGCGCCATGCTGGAAATGCTCGACGCCATCATCCAGCGCTACGACATCCCCACCCAAGGTTGCGTGCTGACCCACGTCACCACCTCCATCGAAGCGGCGAACCGGGGCGTGCCCCTGGACCTGGTGTTCCAGTCCATCGCTGGCACCGAAGCGGCCAACGCCAGTTTCGGCATCAGCCTGAACATTTTGAAGGAAGGCTACGACGCAGGGCTCAGCCTGAATCGCGGCACCTTGGGCAACAACCTGATGTATTTCGAAACCGGCCAAGGCAGCGCGCTGTCGGCCAATGCACACCACGGCGTCGATCAACAGACCTGCGAGACGCGGGCCTACGCCGTGGCGCGACATTTCAACCCGTTCCTGGTGAACACGGTTGTAGGCTTCATCGGTCCGGAATACCTCTACAACGGCAAACAAATCATCCGCGCCGGCCTCGAAGACCACTTCTGCGGCAAGCTGCTCGGCGTGCCGATGGGCTGCGACATCTGCTACACCAACCACGCCGAAGCCGACCAGGACGACATGGACACCCTGCTGACCCTGCTGGGCGTGGCCGGGATCAACTTCATCATGGGCATCCCCGGCTCCGACGACATCATGCTCAACTACCAGACCACCTCGTTCCACGACGCCCTCTATGCCCGCCAGACCCTGGGCCTCAAGCCCGCGCCGGAATTCGAAACCTGGCTGGCGAACATGGGCATCTTCACTCAGGCCGATGGCCGGGTGCGGTTCGGCGACAACCTGCCACCGGCGTTTCGTCACGCCCTCGCGCATTTCGGATAAGAGACCTGCCCATGGATAAAAACCCCGTCGATTCGCAAAACCCTTGGCTGAACCTGCGCAACCTCACCCCGGCGCGCATCGCCCTGGGCCGCACCGGCACCAGCCTACCCACCTCGGCGCAACTGGACTTCCAATTCGCCCACGCCCAGGCCCGCGATGCTGTGCACCTGGCGTTCGATCACCAGGGCATCCGCGCACAACTGACTGAGCGTGGCCGTGAAAGCCTGTTGCTCCACAGCGCAGCCAGCGACCGCAATAGCTATCTACAACGCCCGGATCTGGGTCGACGGCTCGACGACGCCTCCGCGCAAATCCTTCAGGACTACGCCGCCGCCCATCCCGGCGGTGTGGACTTGGTCATTGTGGTGGCTGACGGGCTGTCAGCGCTGGCGGTACATCGCCATACGCTGCCGTTCCTGGCGCGCCTGGAAGAACAGATCGCCGCCGAAGGCTGGTCTGTGTCGCCCATCGTTTTGGTGGAACAGGGCCGCGTCGCGGTGGCCGATGAAGTGGCGCAGCGGCTCGGCGCAAAAATGTCGGTGATCCTGATCGGTGAACGCCCCGGCCTCAGCTCCCCCGACAGCCTGGGGCTGTATTTTACCTACGCCCCCAAGGTCGGCCTGACCGATGCGTATCGCAACTGCATCTCCAATGTGCGCCTCGAAGGCCTGAGCTACGGCATGGCGGCCCATCGCCTGATCTATCTGATGCGCGAGGCCTGTCGCCGACAGCTCTCGGGGGTCAATCTGAAGGACGAAGCCCAGGTAAACACTTTAGAGGCGGAAAACGGTGCCGATATGAAAGGTAATTTCCTACTGGCGCCGCCCCCAAGCTGAACCTGTCATGCAATTGCGCTTTTGATCCGCTTTCAGGCAGCATCTGGGCACGGCAGTCCGCCGTTGTTGTCAGACTTGATGTCGACCTTTGCAGACGAGACCTACCATGCGGATTATCCAAGCGACGCTGGAACACCTGGACCTGCTGACCCCATTGTTCGTCAAATACCGGGAATTCTACGGCTCGCTGCCTTTTCCGGACTCGTCCCGGGCCTTCCTGGAAAAACGCCTGCGCCGCAAGGAGTCGGTGATCTACCTGGCCCTGCCGGATGACGACGACAGCAAGTTGCTCGGTTTCTGCCAGCTCTACCCCAGCTTCTCGTCGCTGTCGCTCAAGCGCGTGTGGATCCTCAACGACATCTACGTCGCCGAAGACGCCCGCCGCCAACTCGTCGCCGACAACCTGATCCGCACCGCAAAAAAAATGGCCAAGGAAACCAACGCCGTCCGCATGCGCGTTTCCACCAGCAGCAACAACGACGTCGCGCAGAAAACCTACGAGTCGATCGGCTTCAAGGAAGACTCCGAGTTCAAGAACTACGTGCTGCCGATCAGTGAAGGGCTTTGACCCCTGCGGCTAGATGAAGCCTCTGTGGCCAGGTGAAACCTTGTGACTGAGTGAAACCCTCGTGGCGAGGGAGCTTGCTCCCGCTGGGCTGCGCAGCAGCCCCAAAACCTGAGCACGCGGTACATCAGGCCGACCGAGCTGCCTGCTTTGGGACCGCTACGCGGTCCAGCGGGAGCAAGCTCCCTCGCCACAAAATCGGTCCGAGCCACGCCTCATCCAGCCAGTCCCCTTGGAAATCCCCCGCTACAAACTCAACACGCGCTTCACAATCCCCACCGTATAATGCCGCTCTTCCCAGCTTGTAAGAAAAAGCTACACATCCTGTAGCCCATACTCAAAGCCTGACCCACCAGCCCCGCCGAGTCGGGCCGCCACCAAGGTGTTACGCATGGATTTCAACCCCCTCGACCTCATCCTGCATCTCGACGTCTACCTCGACATGCTGGTGACCAACTACGGGACGTGGATCTACGCCATCCTGTTCCTGGTGATCTTCTGTGAAACCGGCCTGGTGGTCATGCCGTTCCTGCCGGGCGACTCCCTGTTGTTCATCGCCGGCGCCGTAGCCGCCGGTGGCGCCATGGACCCGGTACTGCTGGGGGGCCTGTTGATGCTCGCGGCCATCCTCGGCGACAGCACCAACTACCTCATCGGCCGTACCGCTGGCGAAAAACTGTTCAGCAACCCCAACTCGAAAATCTTCCGCCGCGACTACCTGCAGCAGACCCACGATTTCTACGATAAACACGGCGGCAAAACCGTGACCCTGGCGCGCTTCCTGCCGATCATCCGCACCTTCGCGCCCTTCGTCGCCGGCGTCGGCAAGATGAATTACCTGCGTTTCTTCGGCTTCAGCGTCCTTGGCACCATCCTATGGGTTGGCGGCCTGGTGACCCTCGGCTACTTCTTCGGCAACGTGCCCTTCATCAAGCAAAACCTGTCGCTGCTGGTGGTGGGCATCATCCTGCTGTCGCTGCTGCCGATGATCATTGGCCTGGTGCGCAGCAAAATGAGCCAGCGCGGCTCAAAAGCCGAAACGCGCTGATCGCTCCATGTGGTCCTTGAGCAACTGGCGCCGCCGACGCGCCCTCGCCAAACACCCCGTGGCCGAGGACACCTGGCAACGGGTGCGCCAGCAATTGAGCTTCCTCGACGGCATCAGCGCCGAAGAAGACCAATGGCTGCGTGAAGCCTGCGTACTGTTCCTGCACGACAAACACCTCACCGCCCTGCCCGGCGTCGAACTGCACCAGGAACAACGCCTGCTGCTCGCCGCCCAGGCCCAATTGCCACTGATGCACCTCGGCGACCTGAACTGGTACCAGGGCTTCCACGAAATCGTCCTCTACCCCGACGACTTCCTCAGCCCCCAACGCTACCGCGACGCCAGCGGCATCGAGCACGAATGGGACGGCGAACACAGCGGCGAAGCCTGGCCCCAAGGCCCGATCATCCTGGCCTGGGACGGCGTGATGGCCAGCGGCGGCTGGGACGGTTACAACCTGGTGATCCACGAACTGGCGCACAAACTCGACATGCTCAACGGCGACGCCAACGGCCTGCCACCGCTCCACGCCGACATGCGCGTCAGCGACTGGGCCGACGCCATGCAACATGCATTCGATGATCTGGACCGCCAGCTCGACCACAACCCCGACGCAGAAACCGCCATCGATCCCTATGCCGCCGAAAACCCCGCCGAGTTCTTCGCCGTCACCAGCGAATACTTCTTCAGCGCCCCGGATCTGCTGCACCAGGCCTATCCTCGGGTGTATGAACAGCTCAAGGCGTTTTACCGCCAGGATCCGTTGGCCCGGCTGCGGCAACTTCAGGCCGAAGATCCGGTCTATCAGGCGTCATACTAAGGTCTAGGGCAAAGCCCAAGACCCTGGTAGCGTGGCAACAGCGGCCGAATATGCCTATAATCGCCGCCACTTTTTGGTCAATCCGACCAGTCATCTGGTCAACTAACGGGGGCACCGCCCAATGAGCTACAGCAAGATTCCGGCTGGCAAAGACCTGCCGAACGACATCTACGTCGCGATCGAAATCCCGGCCAACCACGCCCCGATCAAATACGAAATCGACAAAGACAGCGATTGCCTGTTCGTTGACCGTTTCATGGCCACCCCGATGTTCTACCCGGCCAACTACGGTTACATCCCCAATACCCTGGCCGACGACGGCGACCCCCTCGACGTGCTGGTCGTAACCCCTTACCCAGTGGCTCCAGGCTCGGTCATCCGCGCCCGTCCAGTCGGCATTCTGAACATGACCGACGACGGCGGCGGCGATGCCAAAGTCATCGCAGTACCCCACGACAAACTGTCGCAACTGTACGTCGATGTGAAGGAATACACCGACCTGCCACCACTGCTGATCCAGCAGATCGAGCACTTCTTCGCGAACTACAAAGACCTCGAAAAAGGCAAGTGGGTCAAGATCGAAGGCTGGGCCGGCGCAGACGCCGCCCGCGAAGCGATCACCAAGTCGGTTGCCGCCTACAAAGGCTGAGACCGAACTTAAAAAGAACCCCGGTTAACCGGGGTTTTTTTATGCTTGGACCCTGGCTAATACAACTTCGTATTACCAGCGTTTACCTGCGTTTATCCCGCTAGTTTTGGTTCCTGCAAACGGAAAGATCATCTTATAAATTCACACGACATGTTTATTGCCGAAAGCACAGTCGCCCCTAAACTTTCCGTTTATGAAAATACATTCCAGTGGCGACCGCTTCAGAGCCCTTCTCAAAGAAGCCAACATCCGATCCGCCGACTTCGCGAAGTTGTACGGCGTAAAATCGCAGCATGTAAATAACTGGTTCAACCGTGGCATCCCACCGGGACGCATCTACAGCATCGCCGGCCTGCTCACCGTCAGCCCGCAATGGCTCGCCACCGGCGAAGGCCCGCAAACCCCACTGGGCCTCGGCCCCGGCACCACCTATGAAGCCGCCGAAAACGACGGCGTCTACAGCGTGGCGGAAACCACGGACATCGAACTGCCGTTCTACAAGGAAGTCCCGATTGCCCCCGGCGAAACCAAAACTTACATCACCGAAATCCCCGATCAATCCATCCGCCTGCCCCGCACCCACCTAGAATCCCTGGAAATCGACCCCAGCGACGCCATCTGCACCACCATGGTCGGTGACAGCATGGCCGAACGCATCGAAGACGGCTCCACCCTCGCCATCGACCGGGGTCTGACCCAAATCGTCGACGGCCAAATCTACGCCCTCGAACACGACGGCATGCTGCGCATCAAATACCTGCACCGCATCCCCGGTAACCGACTTCGGCTGCGCAGCCACAACAGCGCCGCCTACCCCGACGAAGTCTTCAGCGCCGAACAGATCGACGCACAACACATCCACGTGATCGGCTGGGTGTTCTGGTGGTCAACCCTCAACAAACAGAGACCGCCGGTGTCCGATTGACTTCCCAACGGCAGGGATCGCTTTTCGTGGCGAGGGAGCTTGCTCCCGCTGGGCTGCGCAGCAGCCCCCCGCTGTTCCCCCTGATTCACCCCTAACCCAATGATTCCACACCACTTACCACTGGGATTCCAAAGCAAACCCGCGTATCCTCCGCCCCACATTTGCGAGCCCACGCCTCGCACCGACAAGGCAGATCACTTTCTGACCAAGTCCCACAGCCGGCCGCAAGAGCCGGATGTACGTTTTGAAGGCTGGTAAGGTTTGTCAAAAACGAACTGAATCAGTCAACGAGAAGCCGGCCATAAGCCGGCTTTTTATTGTCTGAATTCCAAGGGGTCCAGCGGGTTCTTGCCTATCCGGAACCAATTAAAGATTTGCCCTACAGACCCTATCTCCTTTCCTGACTTATTTCTCCAGCCATCCCCGGCAAAGTCTCGCGCCTTCCTGCGTTGCGAGATGTCTGAATGCGTTTCCCTGACAAGACCCCGTCTCTAAGCGGCGCCATTGGTTCGCTGGTCCTGGCCGTCATGAACAAGCCCAATGTCGAGGCGGTGCTACAGGATTTTCGCAATTGCCTGGGCGACTACGACACCTGGGCGCAAAAGTTCTGGAACGGCCAGACGCTGGACATCGAGCAGGTGTTCAAGGTCGGCAATGAGGTCTCGCTCGCGCCTACGAAGGACGGCGGCAAGCAAGTCAGTGCCGTGGTGGCGAGCTGTCCGGCACAAGGTCCATTGACCCTTGTGCATATGTTCCAGGCATCACGTTTCGTGCCAATCGGCGACACACCGGTGGTGCTCGAGCCCATCATTCGGGACGCGCTGGGGAAAGAAACGTTTGGCGATCCAATCCCATACGTCATCGGCCCCAGCGGCATCCTGGAAATCCCTGAATGCGACCGCGGCCAGCGTTACCGCATCAGCTTTTTTCCGAATGTCACGAGCGATCACGTCAGGGCGCTGTATGCCTCTTATCAAACAGCGATCGCCGAGCTCGAAGGTTGGCTGAAAGCCGAGTGGAACGAGTTTCAACCACAGTGGAAGGAATTCTCCGACAGCCGTTTTTTCAAGCGCGTCGACCTGTTGGAGCAGTCTCAGTTACGCGGCTTTGAAAAAGGCCTGTTTGAACTGTGGGACGACATCAAACAGATCTTCGATCTGCTGGCGGACCTTAAGGCCAACAGTGAAAAGCTCCTGGAATACCTCACCGAGGCCGAGCTTGAGCAACTGCTGGAAACTTCGTCAGAGGCGATCGCCAAAGCGCTGATGATTGTGAGCGATGAGCCCTTGCTCTTCGTTTACACGGCGGCGTTCACCAGTTGGCTGCGGATGTTGCCACCGCAATATTTGGCCGAAGTCCTGGGCGAAGTGCGCGCTGCGGTGCTGATCAACTTCATCCTGGCAATCGTTACCGGCGGCTTAGGCATAGGCCTGCGCCTGAGCGGCAAGGCGCTGCGCTTGGTTCGCTCGGAACGAGCCCGCGCATGGTTGCAGGCCTCGAGCCAACGCCTGGGCCAACTCGGTGGCGACAGCCTTAACGCTCATGCCGATGTGCTCAAGCCGGTCGTGATTGCGGGGCGAGGACCTTCAGTGGGGCCGGCGCCTGTCAGACCCTTGCAAATCACCACGGGAGACTCCCCACCTCTGTCGGTCAGCAATCCTGCCGCGATCGTGCGGGAAAAATCCCAGCCTTCCACTCAGCTAAACAAGTACGAGCCCCACGACGACGCCCCCGCCCAATCGAAAAACCCCAACGGCGACCCCGCCGACAGCGCCGCCCAGACCCGCACCGACGGTTGCCCGGTGTCCATGGTCACCGGCGGAGAGCTGCTCACCCTCGAAGACGGCACCCTCGACGGACGCTTGCCCTTCGTCTTCACCCGCCTCTACCGCACCAGCGCCGCCGACCTGGACATCGGCCTCGGCCGCGGATGGACCCATGCCCTGGCCCATCGCCTGTTGATCGACGGCGAGCAGGTGACCTGGGTCGACCAGGAAAACCGCCGCACCACGTTTCCCCGGCCCAGCCTGCAACGCTCAGCCATCCACAACAGCCTGGCCCGCGCGGCGATTTACCTGAGCAACGAGCCGGACGAATTGATCGTCGCCCAGCCCGGCGAAGACGCTCCTTTCCTACATTTTCGCGACGGTCATCTGACGGCCCTGAGCGATCGGTACGACAACCGCCTGACCGTCCAACGCAACATCTACGGCGACATCAGCCGTCTGGACAACGGTGCCGGCCGCTGTTTGCGTTTGCGCTACGAGCATCGGCACCTGGTCGCCATCGACTATCAGAGCTTCCACCCGGCGCTGACCCTCGACGAAGCCTGGCGCACCGAACAGACCCTGGTGACCTACCGCTACGATGCGCGTTTGCGCCTCATCGAAGCGACCAACGCCGCCGGCGAGAGCGAGCGCTACGACTACGACGACCAGCACGTCATCCTCCAGCGGCAACTGGCCGGGGGCGCGAGTTTCTACTGGGAGTGGCAAGGCCTCGGCCCGGCGGCGCGCTGTGTCCGGCATTGGGCTTCGTTCGCGCAGATGGACAGCCGCTACACGTGGGGCGACGACGGCAGCGTCACGGTCCGGCATATCGATGGCAGCCAGGACGTGTATGTCCACGACGACCGCGCGCGGCTGGTGCGCCAGGTCGATCCCGCCGGCGGCGAACACCTCAAGGCTTATGACGAACAGGGCCGGCTGATCGCCGAGCAAGACCCGCTGGGCGCCGTCACCGAATACCGCTACGACGAAGTCGGACGGCTGGTGGCGCTGATTCCGCCGGAAGGCGAGCCCACGTCCTACGAATACCGAAACGGTTTCCTGCACGCCCGGACTCGCGGCAAGGCCGTGTGGACCTACTGGCGCAATGCCCAGGGCGACATCATCGAAGTCGTCGACCCGGCTCGCCAAAGCACCTGGTATCACTACGACGACCAGGGGCAACTGAATACCATCAGCTACCCGGACGGCGGTGCCCATCATTTTGTGCGAAACCCGTTGGGCCAACTGACGGAAGAAATCCTGCCGGACGACGGCCAGCGAGTTTTTTCCTACGACGCCCTGGGCCGTCTGCTGACCCGTCAAGACGAACGCGGCGCCGTCACCCATTACCAATGGGACGCCGTGGGCCGCTTGCTACAGACCACCCTGCCCACCGGCGCGACCCGTGCATGGAGCTACAACGCCTACGGCAAGGTCACCGCGGAGCGGGACGAACTGGGGCGCATCACCCGCTACGAATACGCCGACGATCTGCACCTGGTCAGCCGCCGCCTCAACCCCGACGGCAGCGAACTGAAGTACCGCTACGACTCGGCGCGGCTGTTGCTGACCGAAATCGAGAACGAATCCGGCGAAAAGTATCAGCTGGACTACACGCCCAACGGACTGATCCGACAGGAAACCGGCTTCGACGGCCAGCGCACCGGCTACGCCTACGACCTCAACGGCCACCTGCTGGAAAAGACCGAATTCGGCGCCGACGGCAGCCAGCGGATCACCGCCTACCAACGCGACACCGCCGGCCGCCTGCTGCGCAAGACCTTGCCCGACGGTGCCACGGTCGAGTACGGCTACGACGCCCTCGGGCGACTGATCAGCGTTGAAGACGGCCATTGGCCGCTGGCCTACGAATACGACAACCAGGACCGCCTCGTCGCTGAACATCAGGGTTGGGCGAGCCTGCATTATCGCTACGACAATGTCGGCCGGTTGGTCCATTGTCGCCTGCCCGATCGCAGCACCCTGGATTATCGCCACCTGCGAGGCGGGGCGCTGATCGCCATCGACCTCAACGGCACGTGCCTGACCGAACACCGCTTCAAGGGCGGCCGCGAACGCCAGCGCCAGCAGGGCCAGCTGCTCAGCGACTACAGCTACGACGAACAGGGTCGCCTCAAGGCCCAGACCGTGTGGCAAAGCCAGCAAAAACAACTGTTCTGGCGCGACTATTCCTACACCGCCAACGGCAACCTCGCCGCGCTTTCCGACACGCGAAACCGACGCGGCTACCAGTACGACGCGCTGGATCGCCTGGTGCGCATCGACTACGCCCACAGCCAACCCCCGGAACACTTTTCCCACGACCCGGCCGGCAATGTGTTGTTCAACGACCGTCCCGGCCCGACCACCCTCAATGGCAACCGCCTACTGATGGAGGGCGATCGTCACTATGACTACGACGCCTACGGCAACCTGGTCCGCGAACGCCGCGGCCATGCCCAGTGCCTCGTCACGCAATACCGCTACGACAGCCAACATCGGCTCATCGGCGTCACCACCCCCGACGGGAGCGAAACCTCCTACCGCTACGACGCCTTCGGCCGACGCATCGAAAAGACCGTGGACGGCCTCACCACGGAATTCATCTGGCAGGGCGACCAGGTCATCGCTGAAAGCAGCGACCGTCACTACCAGAGCTACGTCTATGAACCCGGCACCTTCCGCCCCCTGGCCCTGCTGGAAGGCGCAGGCCCGGAAAAAGCCACGCCGTTCTACTACCACCTCGACCACCTCGGCACCCCTCAGGAACTGACCAGCCACCAAGGCGAAGTCGTCTGGGCCGCGCGCTACAACGGCTACGGCAAACTCACCGAACTGCGCCACGGCGACGGCAAACGACTGGAACAACCGCTGCGCTTTCAGGGGCAATACCACGACCGGGAAAGCGGCCTGCATTACAACCGGCACCGGTACTACAATCCGGAGACGGGGCGGTATCTGACGCTGGACCCGAGCAAGCTGGCGGGTGGGCTCAATGGGTATCGGTACACCCTGAACCCGACGGGGTGGGTGGATCCGTTGGGGTTGTCATGTTGCCCTGGAGATATTGAGGCCGATGGGCCGTACAGCGAAATAGTGCCCGGGGGAGGTTTGGCTGCGCATGAGGCTCGCGGTGGGCATTTGATTGCAAAGCACGTAGGCAGAACAGATGCACAGCTAGCCCAAAGGATGGAAGCAGAGCCTAATATCCCTGCGGCTTCCACATTCCCTGATAGAGCGACTGCCGAGTCGTCCGCAGCCAGGGGGATAGCCGCCAATGAACAGAATATTGAAGACTTTTTAAATAGCCCAAAGACGAAAACAAAAATCACACATACTTATGCCGAGCCGGTTGGTGTCAGCTTACTGCGCGACCGCGATGATCATATACCAGCGTATAAGGCTTTGTTTGTACTGAAAAAAGACCCTAGGAAACCAGAGGGCTATTTTTTACTGACAGGATTCCCTGAAGCATGAAAACAAAACTTGTCGAACTGCATGATTTTTTTGGCGCCTACTTTCATCAAGACTGGATGATCGAGCATGGAAGCTCAGAAGAAGTCATTAGTTCCTTTTTAGTTGAATCGAATATCGGCATCCTGAGACTCGTCCAGCAGGAAATCGACTCATTGCTTAACGAACAGAGAAGTGAGCAGGACTTAAGAGATTATCTCTTGAAGGAACTTAGCTGTTATTACTGTTACTGGAACGAATGGCAAACCGGCGAACAATGGCTGCTTCATATTGCTAACAGATTAGACATTACAATCAGTCAGCTTGGCCGTCCCAAATGAAAGTTGAGTTGCTCTCGACTGACACACCGCCTTCGCGAGCAGGCTCGCTCCCACATGGGATTCACATGGATGCTGGTGTCGTGTTCCACCCCCGCCACTGAGTCGATAATCAAAAAAACGGAACCCAATCCCAGCGCTCCCGCTCAATTTTAAAGAGACCAACCCAAGACGGAGCCCCGCCGCCATGAACAACCCAACCCTCACCTTCGCCCAACTCCACCCCGGCGACCGCTTCACCTTGCCCGCCGATCACCGCCTATTCACCAAGCTCACCGACAGCACCGCCCGAGAGCACAGCGTGCATTCGATCAATCTCAAGGAAGAAGGCTTCGGTTATCGCGAGGATCCGATCGAGACTCTGCCTCAGGATGCGCCGGTGGCATATGTACCGGTCGGCGGGCCCCTGCGGGCAGGCGGTTAGGCGGAACCGCGCCAGCATTCCCTTTACAGGTATTCGCCTTCCCCCGCGCCGAAGTAGACTGCCAACACACGTAGAACGCTTATCCACGGCAGCACCGGACAATCAGGAATGCTGCACCGCTCTGACCCAAGGAGAAACTCTATGTCCCTTCCGCCCGAAGGCCTTCCGATCTATCGCGTGCTGACCGGCCCAGACGATTCCGCGTTCTGTCATCGCGTCAGCGATGCATTGAAGATGGGTTATATGCTCCATGGCGCTCCCTCCGTCACATTCAACGGAGAACGGGTCATCGTCGCCCAGGCGGTTGTCTGGCCTTCGGCAATGGCACCGGCTTGACAGCAATGCCCCCAAGCAAAAGGCCAGTACTTTATTTGGATCCAAGCGAGGAGATTGGGACTTGTCTGATAGGGTTCGAAGGTCTATTTTGTATCCGCATAAGTATATAGCTCTCAGCACTAACAGGGCCTGAGGGCAGACGCGATTTGTATCGGAAAAGAATACAAACGCGACGCCCCATAATAGGGCGTTTCCAGTTCAAATCGATTTGGGCCGTGTTCCCCACGATTGTCTTCCTTTTGAAACAATCCGGTTTCGGATTGCTGCCAGTGTGAAATGTATGTGGATGGCAAGATTGCCATGAGCACATGGACGTCATGATCACGCGCATTGAGTAGCGGATGCTCAATGCCTACAGGGAGGTTGTCATGCTGGATCGCCAACAGTTGGAAGCGTTTGCCTGCGTCATTGAACACAAAAGTTTTGAACGCGCTGCGTCGGCGCTCAACATCACCAGCGGTGCCATATCGCAGCGAATCAAATCTCTGGAAAACTCGCTTTCAACTATCCTGGTCATTCGCGAAAGACCTATCCATCCCACCTCCGCCGGCCAGGCCTTGTTGCAGCATGTCTCGGCATTGCGTTCATTGGAACATGACGTGCTCAGGCGTCTTTCGCACAGGGGCAACACCACTTCCAAGGTCGCCATCGGCGTACATCCCGATTCACTCAACACCTGGTTTGCGCCGTTATTGATCGAACTGATGCGAGCGGACCGGGTTTGTGTGGAGGTCATTTCCGATGATCGTTGTTCGAGTCTCAATATCCTGAAGCGCGGTGATGTCCAGGGGTGTGTATCAGTCATTGCCGATACCCTCGATGGCTTCGAAGTACATCCTCTGGGGGCCATGGAATACAAATGCGTCAGCACGCCTGGCTACATGCGCCGTTACTTGGCCCGGGGCCTGGGAACGCACTCCCTGCTCGACGCACCGGCCATCACGCGGGGACGCAACGATACCCGTCATACCGCCTTCCTGCGCGAATTGCTGGGCGTCTCCATCGAGCGATTTCCCTGCCACTACTTGCCTTCGCTGCCGAGAGTCCAGGACGCGGTCCTGGCGGGACTTGGCTACGCGCTGATACCCGCGGATGTCGCTGCGCCGTTGATTGACGAGGGTCAGTTGGTCGATCTGATGCCCCAGAGCAGCTACAGGGAGCCCCTTTACTGGCACGGCTGGATGAACCACTCAGTCGTCAAGGATCTGGTAGCGAAACGAATCATCGACACTGCCAGCAGGTCTCTTCAACCCACGCCATGTTGAACGAGCTGCCATGACGTCAAGACTTGTTAAGCGTTACTGCCGCCGCTTCAAAAAAACTAACGCTCGGTTTGCGCTAAAGGCTGGGGGCGTAGAATCGGGCGATATCCAGCAGGGGTGAGCGAGGGGCTCGTCATCGTGAAAAGTACTGAATTACCTGCTTACCACGTACACCTCATGACACTTGACGCCATATTGGAATGCTTGATCGACTGCCAAGGCAGCGATACTTGGAGACACATGCTTGCCCAACGATTTTCCAGCCCGCGTGATTGCGTCGCCGAAATATTCAACCCATTAAGACCAGGCGCTGCTTACTGTTGTACGCGTGAGGATGGTAGTCCTTCAGGATGGGCCGTTTACTTTCGTTTTCACGAGCGTGCCGGTTATGACGGCAGCATGAAGTTGGTCTTGCACAGTGACGATGAAGACGCCACGTTCACCGTCTTCGATGTGCTGTCCTCGGCCTGTGCATCACATGGTCTGGAACAAGGCGTACACACGCTTATTTGCGTGGTGGACAGCAAGATGAAACAACTCGCTGCCTGGTTTTCCAGCAGTCCGTTCAGGCTAGGCGGCGCGGTGGGAGCAAGTGGGGATTCAACGTTGAATGTCTTCTACAGGAAGTTACCAGATGATTCGGCCAGCCACTCCTGACGATTTACCCTCCATGGTGGAAACCTATAACCAGGCAATTGCCGACAAGGTTTTCGCCAATTGCGATGTTCCCCACCACAGCATTGAAAAGTTCGAACTTACCTATTTCGGAAAAAACCAGCGGTTTGCGGTCCTCGTTTATCTTTCCAGCGCGGGGGATACGGTCGCTTGGGGCGCACTCAAGCCGTTTTCAGCCCGACCGGACGATGAAACCATGGCGGAAGTTGCCGTATATGTACGACGGGACATGCGCGCACGCGGCGTGGGTATTCGATTGTTGCAGGCACTGGAGGTCTCTGCGCGCGAGGCCGGTTTCGAATCGTTGGTTGCCATTATCTTGGGGCCGAACCACGCCAGCGCTCGCGGGTGTATTTCCCAAGGCTTTTACGAATGTGTACGAATCCCACAAATCGCCAAGTTGGAAAACAATCTGGTCGACATAGTCTGGCTACAGAAAAAAATGGAAGGGAATACTCATGGTGTCAGTCGTTGACGAGTCGTATCAGCTGGGAACCTTTCGAGACAACGAGGACTCCTTGCGTCGCCTGAAATCCCAAGCGGGCATCGCGCTGGATCTGGAGTTCGATCACCTGAGACAAGCCGGATTGGCTGAAGGGCAGCGGGTGCTCGACGTGGGTTGCGGTCCCGGCATCATTACGACGCAGATTGCAATTCGTACGAAACCGAGCAGGTTGCTGGCACTCGATTGCAATCAGATAAGCGTCAATGAAACACGCGAGCAACTGTCCGTCGCGGGGGTTGATCAAGCTCAGGTTCGCCAGTGCAATCTTTATGACGATCGATTGACCGACCCGGGGCAGTTCGACTTCAGTTACGCTCGATTGGTGTTCCAGCACTTATCGGACCCGCTGGGTGCCCTGCGCAATATCCATCGCAGCCTGGCGATTGGCGGCCGCTTGTGCATTTGCGACATCGATGACCGCTGGTTTGGCGCATCGCCCCAGCCGCCCGAACTGCAGTCATTTCTTGCCCGCGTGGCCAAGGCTCAAGCCGCTCGCGGCGGCGACCGTCACGTGGGCAGCAAGCTGGCCCATTATCTGGAACGAGCCGGTTACGGCGACATCCGCTGCAGCATGCTGTTGGTGTCCACTTCGCTGATCGGAGCCTCGGCGTTCTGCGACCTGGTATTCGGCTACAAGATGGAAGTGCTTCCCGAGGCCGAACTCGAAGCGGCCCGGCGCGAATTGGCGATCATCCAGGACAGCATCGAGAGTCCAGGTGGCTGGGCGGGGATCGGCGTATTCTTCGTATCCGCAGCGAAACAGTAACTGAAAGGAATCACGGAGCATCCCATGCCTGACAAAGCCCAACTGAACGCGGCCACGAACCAGAAGATTGCGCCCTCCGCCCGGATTGCATCGAGCGCAATCCTGGAGGGCGATGTGTCTATCGGCGCAGGCACCGTCATCGGACACGGCGCGGTCCTCGTCGCAGAGGGCGGCACGCTGAGGATCGGTGAAAATTGTATCGTCATGGAAAACGCCGTCATCCGCAGCACTGCCCATAACGACTGCCAGATCGGCAACCATGTGATGGTCGGGCCGCACTGTCACCTGACAGGCTGCCGGATCGACGACGAGGTATTCATTGCCACCGGCGCTTGCGTTTTTAATGGCGCCCACATTGGCAAAGGCGCGGAAGTCCGCATCAATGGTGTCGTTCACATCAAGACCGTGATGGAAGCAGGCGCCATGGTGCCGATCGGCTGGGTCGCGGTAGGCGATCCGGCCCAATACTTCCCCGCCGACCAGCATGAGCAGATCTGGAACGTCCAAAAGACGCTGGATTTCCCCCGCTATGTATTCGGCGTCGATCGCGAGAGCGAAGGCGTTGTCAGGCAGATGATGGAGCGCTACGCACACTTCCTTCGCAAGCAGCAGGTGGATGATGAATGATGAGCCCGGGCGTATCGTCGGCCCGCTCGTCGACGGCCACAGCCATGTCGCCTCCACGCGTTTCACCCCCCTGAGCTTCCTGGAGGGCGTCGCTGACAATATCGAAGTGAAGCTCCAGGCCAGTGGGTTTCCGGTTCCCAGGTCCAGGATCATTGATCAGTTCCAGCGGGACCTATGCGACCACCAGGGTGACGCTCAAGTCGCCGCTATGGACCGCTCGGGCATCCATCGCTCCGTCCTCCTGCTGCCGGACTTCACCTATGCATTGCCGGACAGCGAACTGAGCATTGAAGAAATGTTCCAGGAACACCAGGCCATTCTCCAACGCCACGCGGGGCGCTTCGAAGTCTTCGCCGGCGTCGACCCACGCTGGGGTAAGGACGGACTCGACCTGTTCATACGCGGGATCGAGACGTACGGCTTCAGCGGCTTGAAGCTCTACCCGCCTTGCGGATACCAGGCCAACGATCCGTTGCTGGAGCCCTTCTATGAATATTGCAACGCTCATCGTCTGCCCGTCCTGTTGCACATCGGGCCGACATCCCCGGCGCTGTCCTTTGCCCATGCCCAAGCCCGCTGGGTGGACGAACCCGCGCGCCGCTATCGGGACATCCCGTTCATCCTGGCCCACGGCGCGGTCAATGATCAGACACAATGCATTGAGCTGTGCAAGTACCGTCCCAACGTCTATCTCGACTTGAGCGGCGCACAGCATTCAATCGACTCTCGCGGCCAGGCGCCCATGTTGAAAGCGTTGTTCGAGAATGAGATCAATCACAAGATCATCTTCGGCACGGACTGGCCCATCAATAATCATGAATCGATCAACAGGCGCCTTCGCTCGTTCATCGTTGACCCCGAACACGCTATCAGTGACCACGACGCCAGCCTGATTCTTTCGGGGAACATGCAACGCCTGCTCAATGGAATCGCGCCGCGCGATCGATGATAGCGCCGATCCGGCGAGCATTACGCCCACAAGCGCAATGCTCAGGGCGCGCCAGGTCGGTCACGCTCGCAGATGGATCGGTTCGTCGTGCTCCAAGCGATCGATAAAAAACGTACGAAAGGGCGAAGGGTGACGCAAGCTGCGCCCCTGCTCGATCAAATGTTTCGCGCGGTCGAATTGCCGGGCACGTATGGCGGCTTCGATCGCGGTCAACTCCAGCAGGTCACGTTGCGCGTTACTGCCCCCGATGGAACGCACCGCGGGCAGGATCTTGCCTAGCAGCTCCAGGGCGCAGTCGTAGTCACCCTGCTGGAATGCAATCAGCCCCCGGCAAACGGTTCGTGTCACGTTGGCAACCATCGGGACCTTGGCATACGTGGTGTCAATACGTCGCAAGATGCGTTGCACCAATACCTGGTGATTGGAGCTGGCCATCGCCATGATCGAATGCACATCGTTGAACCAGTATTGCGACTGATCGATCGACGGCATCCAATACTGTGCGACCTCCTGCCACTGGTCGGAGACATCCACGCCGGTCAGCGACAAGCGCCACAGCAGGCTGACCGCGTCGAGGTCCTCATAGCCGTCGGGGTCGTTCTTGATCCTGATTTTCTGATGGAAAGTCTGCAATGCTGCGTCCGGACGCTGCATATAAAGGTTGAACAATGCGTGGTGCCACCATAGATGGATGCGCATGCAGAGATTGTCGGCCCAACTGCTCTGCGTATCGTCCAGCCATTTCAACGTCTGGGCATATTCTCCGCGTTCATAGCCGACATGACAGGCGGCATGGATTGCATAAATGTCTCGCGGATTGATCGCCAGGGCACATTCGGCCGCGACACTCGCGGCGTCATAGTCACCATTTTCCACCAGCGCGAAGGCCTCGATCCCTCGCACGTAACCATAGAGCGGATGCATGAGCGCCCAAGAAGGACTGGCCGTCACCATGGTTTCGCGCATCCGCTCGGTCCAGCCCATGTTGAATTCCAGCATGTGCACGCTGAACAAGGCCACTATATCCCGAGGATGCAGGGCCAACAGCTTCCGCCAGCAGGCATGGGCCAGTTCATAGTCCTGATTGACCCAGTGATTGCATGCAGCCAGGTGCCCGCGCTCGCGCAGGTCCAGATCTTCTTGGTCCAGACCGCCAAGCAGCACCATGGCGTGCTGTATTTGCCGGTCCTCCATGCTTGATAACCGGACGGCACATTCGATCAACCGGGAAATCGGGCAGCGAACGTCACGCTGTTGAAGGAGCGGAAGTGGATCGAACTCCATTCCAAGAATGCCGACCAGGGCAGTCTCCAATTCGTCTGCTTCGGCGGCGTCGTGTACACGCACCGGCACACCGCGAGCATCAATGAACTCGATCATAAAAAGTCCTTCCTGTTGGTCCCGTGTCGTTCACTGAGAAGCGCTGGCCTGGTGAGGCTCAGGCGGCCAGCTCCGCAAGCCTCGCCGGCGTGATGCCACTGACCAGCGCCGCCGGGTTGATTTCACGGTCGAGGCGCTCGTGGATCAGGTTCAATATCGCAATGAGCAACATCGAGTTACCACCGGCGTCGAAGAAGTCGGCTTGATCGTCGAGCGCCGGATGCTTGAGCACTTCCGCCCAAATGGTGTGGACTGTCGATAGCGGGCTGGTGTCGGTCTGAGTGTGCAGTTCCTGGGTTGGCATGTTCATGGCGTTCCTCCGCATGACAGATGTTTAATGAAGTGGCGGTTAATGTTTGTATTGAACAAGCAGGTTGGCGCGCAGGTTGGGCGCATCGACCGAGAACAGAAATTTCTCGCCCTCGGTCGGCGGGTTCTGACGGGCGTAATCGACATAGTTGATCAGCGTATCGGCTGAGAAGCAGTGCCCGCAGCGCGCGACGTTATCCAGGTACAACTGTCTGCGAGAAAAGCCGAGGCGGGTTTCCTTGAGTTGCGTCACGGGACGGAAGATGTTGTTGCAAAACACTTTACTGACATCACCCAGGCGGGTTCCGCCAGCGTCCAACAGCTCGTTGAGGATTCGCCCATAGAGTTCGGGTTCATCTTTCCCATGGTTGGAGGTCATGGGGTCCTCGCTGACACCAAAACGCGAAGTCACTATTTGCAGACCTGCAACTTCCTGGCGCGTGACCAGGCAACTCGCCGCCGAATCGCTGAGCAAAGCAAAGTTGTTGAAACGTATCGACTCGTCATAGACCTTGTCGGCCGTGATAACCAGAATATTGTTGTAGATCCCGCTACGAATCATGCTCTCGGCCATCACGACTGCACTTATGAAACTGATGCAATTGTTCAGCGTTACGCCGATGGGAAATGCCTTCTTCAATCCCAAGCCTTGCGACACCCGAACGTTGTAGTTGATGTACTCGATTTCATCGCCAGGGAAGCAGGTTGAACAGAACATGACAAAGTCGATATCGTCCGCGGACACGGTGCTGCGAGCCAGTGTCTGACGTGCTGACTTTATGCCAAGCTCGAATATATCGCCGTCGCTCTTGAAGTAGCTTCCCCAGCCAAACACGCTCGGCTCATCCGGATAGCCGAATCGCTCCAGCTGCTTCGTGAAATCAAGCACTTCGTGATACGGACGTTCGAGTTCACCCAGAACGTAGGCACACGCGTCGATCATTATGCGCATCCGTATTTTCCCTATTACAAGAACAGGGCCGGAAGGCCTCCGGCCCGAGAGTGGTCAGGCTGGAATGAACGGATCGCCCAGCATGTTCTTGTCGCGAATGCGGTTATGTGAATAACGGTTCTCGCCCGACACCACGACGGCGCCGTAGTTTTCCAGGCTGACTTCACCACCGAACTCGTGGAGCATGTCGGTATCGGGGTGAATCAGAACCTCCGGCGGCACATAACGCGCGGAATACCCCAGGCGCATTTTGTCGGTCAAGCCCAGGTGCGGCAGCGACGAATGAAGGACGGTCGACCAGAAGATCACGCACTCGCCGGCCTTCATCTCGAAATAGACCGCTTTTGATTCGTCGGGCTTCCAGTCAGGGTCAACTTGCAGGTCACGGTAGTCATACCCCCACAGCCCACGACGAACGCCATCCTTGACCAGATCGTTATTTTTCTCCGGGTTGAAGATCAGGCGCTTCTCTTCGTCGTAATGCATCATGTTATGAGTGCCCGGGACGATCGCCATGCAGGCCGTGTCTTTCATCGTGTCGGTGAAAGCGGTCCAGGCGGTCAAGGTGCCGCGACGCCCTGAGTCATCAGGCCAGACAATATGAGGCCGCCCCGCCACGCCGGCGAACGTGTTCGCCTGATGCCAATCGGTACCCGCATCGCCGGGATACTTCGAAAAGAATTCGGTGCGCCAGCACAGCAAGTCCTTGCCCATCAAGCTACGCACTTTATGCACAATCCTGGGGTTGCAGACATGTTGTCCAAGGAAAGGAATATCCAAGTGCCGGTCATAATTGGCGAGGTTGTTGTTACCCGCATTGGAAATGGTGTTGTCCGAATACACCGCGTTGCTGCGATCGAGCGTCTGCAGGCGCACCGTCCGCCACTGTTTCTCCATCTCTTCCGGCTCGTAGACCTTGAACGGTTTCACATATCCATTCTTGAAGAAAAACGCGATTTCCTCATCGCTCAGTCCAAAATCTTCTTTTAACGTGTCCAAGGTCAATCTCCTTGCCTTCTGAGTGTGGAAGATCAGTGTTGCGTGACGGCTTAATTGAATACGGAAGCTTCGTATCGTGAAGAGATGTTCTTGCGTTGCAGTTTCATGTTTTGCGTCAGCAGGCCGTTCGCCGTGGTGAACGGCTCGGTCGACAGGAAATAATTTCGTATCGGCACGGTGGCGCCACGGTTGTAGTTGTCAATCGTGCGCTCGATGAGTTGCCGGGCATTCGAATCGATATGTTCGACGACCAGCAACATACCCAAGTGGGGTCTACGGGCGCCCAGCGCTACCGCACAGTGAACAAAGGGCAGGCTGTTGAAAGCCTCTTCGACTGAAGTGGGGTGGATCTTCTGGCCGCCCGAAGTAATGATCGTGTCGTTTTTACGGCCGTCGATGAAGATATAACCGTCCTCGTCGATATGGCCGATATCGCCCGTGGCGATAAGGGTTTCGTCCCGATAGACAGCGCGCTCCACTTCCTCTGGCTGGTCCACGTAACCGCAGGTCAACCGCCGAGTTGACTTGAGCAGGATTTCCCCATCGCCATCCAGCATCACGCTACCTGGAACCAATGCCCGCCCAACCGAGCCAGGTCGATTGTGATCAAGGGTATTGACTGCGATAGGTCCGTATTCCGTCATGCCATACGCTTCCAGAAGCGGTAGGCCGCCCGTACGATATCCATTGAGCACAGCCGACGGCAGTGCGGCCATACCACTCCACATCTGCCGGATATTGGCGCCGAACAGCACGCGCAGTTTGTCCCCGTCCCCGTCCGCCAGGCGCCACATCGAGTCGTAAAACAGCGGTGGCGCCAGGAACAAGGTTGGGGACGTCTGCTTGAGGGCCTGCATGACGTTCTGCATGGAGCTCAAGACAATATCGACTCCCGCGTCGATGCACCCGTAGATCAACAGTTTCTGCTGGTAGTTGGACAGCGGCAGGAAGATTAGGAAACGATCGTCTGGCCCGGCATCGATGGCTGAAAAGAATTGCCTGGCGTTATGCAGGACGGTCGCGTTGTTGACGCGAATCTTTTTTTCCTTGCCACTGGTTCCCGACGAGAAAATGACCGGGCCGACGACGGAGTGAGACACATTCGAAGACGTTATTTTTTCAAAGAGGCCCAACCCGCAGATCGGCCCTACGGGGCGCCACAGCTCGCCGTCCACCGCCTCGCCGTACAAGGGACCGGCCAACAGGAAGTCAAGAGTGGCTTGATCGATATCGGCCAGCCCGCCTTGGAACGCTTTCTCGGGAAGCTGCAGGACGACACAGCCGATGTGCAACAACGCGAGGTCCACGACAAAAGCAGGCTTACCGTTTTCGGCAACCATGGCAACCTGCATGCCGGCAGTGATCCCGGCCTCGCGGAGTTGCCGCGAAACGACAGCGATCGTTTCGTATAGATCACAAAACCGGACGCGCTCCACTTCCGCACTACGGTGGAATAAAACTGCATTGCGCTGATTGTGCTTCAGTTCTGAAACCAGTGTTTCCAGTCCCTCACTTTTCATGCCGCTCGCTCCTGCGTCCGATGGCATCGGTCGCTAGAGACTACTACCGGCTATCTCGCTCGTGGCGTTGCGTTAGGTTTTTGCAGCAGCCTTTAGTTTTACTAACGCAAGTTGCGGACTTCAGCGGCGGCTGGGTATTTTCAGGCGTCCCGTGACGCCATACACCCTGCCCCTTGAACGTCAGGTCACGCCATTTCTCTTTGCGGGACCAGCGTATGACGGTGCTGGTTTCGTCAATGCCATTAACTTGATCGGTCCAGCGGAGCTTCATCATGTCGGCTCGAAACTATCTGTTCTACGGCGTCGTTGCGCTGGCTACGGCTTGCGACCAGGCCGTGCTGACCGGCGTGATCTGGATGTCGCTCAAGCTGTCGGGGTCGAGCGTTCCACTTGGCGTCGTCCTGTGTTTCTCGGTCGCCGTGCCGTTCGCGTTGGATGTGGTGAGCCGGGGACGCGCCGCCAATATCGATGCCCACTGGCTGGTCATTTTACGGGTCGCCGTTTTTCTCATGGCGGCGCTGTTGGCATGGCTCGGGCTTGCCACGGCACTCAGCGTTTTTTTGTTGATCGCCCTGATGGTGGGGACGGCCGACTTCCTGACCGCCAGCTCCTTGGAAATCGAAAATACCCGTCGGGTCGTCGCCGACTGGCTATCGGCCGACGATGCCGCGCGCTATATGCAAACGGCCATCCAAGTCGGCGGCTTCACCGGTTCGCTGGCCGGCGGAGCACTGCTGGGCTGGCTCAGCGACTCGGCGTTCCTGATGGGCGTGGCGTTGGCGGGGGCCGCTCTCAGCCCGGCGCTGCTGGCGGGCAGGATGAAACGTAGCGTGACGACCGTAGCGGACAGCGCGAAACCGCGACAAGACAAGCAGACCAGCGATCGTGTGTTCGACATGCCATATGGCTGGATGGCCTGCCTGGGGCTGATTGCCCTGCATATCGGCGCGTTCAACAGCATGATGCCGGTCGTCTATCAACAAGTGAATCATTGGAGCCCTACCAGTTTCGGCATTGCATCCGGTGTCGCAGGTATCGGCGCTTTCCTGGCGGCATTGATGCCACTGGGCAAGCATCGACTCGCCATGTTCGCGGTGGGGCTGATCGTCGTCGATGCGGTGATGGTCATGGCCCCTCAGGTCGCGTTTTCGCTGATCGGTGCCTTCCTGGTCGGCTTTATCACCAATCACCTGCGCATCGCCGTCCGCAGCCAATTGATGCGCAGCGCCAATAACGATGCCCAGGCGGCACTTGTGGGCAGCCGCAGCACCTTTTGCGCGTATTCCATGCAGGCCACGGGCCCGTTGTTGCTGACGTTCGCCACGTCGGCGTCGGTTATGGGGCCAGCATCCGGACCGGCACTGATGATCGGCACCGGTGTGATCACCGCCACCGGGCTGCTGGGGCTGGCTCAGTTGCGTCGCGCCCCGCGACCCGTTCCGTTGGCACGCTCATAAGACATGAAGGGAGGCAACCAATGAGTCACGCAGGCCTTGAAGCCGATCGTCACCACAGTGTTCTCGCGCAAATCTATCAACTGATGAAAGAAGTCGCGCCCCAAAGCGTCCAGGTGAACCCGGACGTGTCGTTTCTCGAAGCCGGGATGGACTCGATGAAAGCGATCCTCCTGGTCTCGCGCCTGGAAGACTGGTTTCAAATCGAATTCGAAACCGATCATCTGGCGCCCCAGTTCCTGGGCAGCCCGGCATCCGTGGCAAGGCTGCTCCAAGATCACTACTTGGCTATCCCGGAAAAGGACTAGGCCTCATGCAAGAACAACAGTTTCCCTACGATGTGCATTTGTACGACCGTCGTTTTCTCAACTGTTTCCAGCGCCACGCTGTAGTTTTCATGAAACGCCTGGGCATCGAAGTGGACTGGCTGTTTTACAACGCCTTGCCGACCGTGGGCGACCTGTTCCAGCAGATGGTGGTGGAGAACAAGCCCAAGTACGCGTTGCAAAGCCGCTACTTCGCCGAAGACGACCTGGCCCTGCTGGGCGTGCGTTTCCACGAGCAGAAGGCAAAGTGCCTGGATGACCTGCTGCCGATTATCCATGGGCAAATCCAGGCCCATGGATGCGCGTTCCTTTCAGGAGACGTGTATTACTTCGCTCACTGCCCCGAATACCGTAGCACCCATGCGCAGCATGTTGTCGTGCTGCGCCAGGCCAATGCCGATGGCAGTTGGGAGGTGGTCGACGACAACGCTGCCAGCGTGTTGTGCGAATACCGTTACCCACACGAAGTGATTGAACAGTTCTTCCAGAATGAGGGCAGCCGGCGCATGTTTTGCCTGGAATGGACGCCAGTTCAATCGCCTGATGTCGAGATTTCATTCCGTCAGCGTCACCAGGCCTTCCTGGACGACTTCAACACCGACCCTTGGTTCTATGGCCATCTGGAGCAGTTGCTGGACAACCCGCTGGCCAGCAATACGACAAAGTTTCGGGCATTGCACGATGTGTTCACGCTCCTGGCCGGCTCCCGCAATTGCTTTGCCCGCTATCTGGAGATGACCGGTGCTCCCGTTGCAGCCATGGAACGGGTTGGCCTGTTTGTCCAGGAAGCCAGTGTACTCAAAGGCCTGATGGCGATGGCTCAGATAACCGGCAAGGTTCGCCGCCGCGACTTGATCGAGCGCTGTGCAGCCTTGGCCGGGTTGGAAGCCGACTATCTGCGTGAGCTTCGTTTAACCCGGACGATCGATATCGCCAGCTAGCCTGCAACCAAAGAAACAGGCGTCAACCTTTGGCGAGCAAGCCGCTGGCGATTACAAACACCGCACCATCAGCCATTGCTCCTTGCCCCAAGCCTCGAAGCGCTCCAGCACTTCCCAGCCAAGCTTGGCGTAGTAATCCCGTTCACTGTGGGTGTGCAGGAACAACGTCGCAAAACCTGCTTCTTTGGCATGGTTGCAGATGCCTTCGATCAACTGCGCGGCCAACCCCCTTCGTCGGGCATCCGGGTGGACGAATACGCAGGCCAACCACGGGCCGAGCTCGGGGTGGTCGGGCAGGTCGTCATGTGCCAGCGAGGCACCGCCCAGCAGTTGGTCATGTTCCATGGCGATCAGGCATTTCCAGCGGCCATCGCGCTGGCCTGCCGAGAATTCCTCCTGCCAGTGGGCCAATGATTGGTGGGCGAATTCATAGGTAAATTCTCGATACAGCCATTCGGCCATCAGGTTGCATTTATCCATGTGGTTGAGGAGCCAATCCACTTGCAGCATCTTAACCATCCTTCTGTAGTCTTTTTCCACCGCGTATACGGCGCAGATGCCTACCCGCGCTCATTCCCAGCAAATACCCACCTGCAAGGCCTCAACCTATCGTAATCTCGCAGCTGAACAAGCCCAGCCCCGAATCCGGCCGAGATCTCATTTCACATGCCTTCCATTTATCAGCTCAAGCCTGCCTTCCAAAACCTGCTTCGTCCCACCGTACAACGCCTTTACGACAAAGGCATCACCGCCAACCAGGTGACCTTGCTCGCCGGCTTCGTTTCCGTGCTGGTGGGGGCGGTGATTGCATGGTTCGCCAGCCATCCGTGGGTTTTCGTCCTGGTGCCGGTGTGGATGTTCCTGCGCATGGCGTTGAATGCGGTGGATGGCATGCTTGCGCGGGAGTTCGGCCAGCAATCGAATCTGGGCGCCTACCTCAATGAGCTATGCGATATCATCGCCGACGCGGCCTTGATCCTGCCTTTTGCCCTGTTTCCCGATACCAGCCTGTTGCTTGTGTTGTTGGTCACGCTGTTGGCGTTGTTCAGCGAATACGCTGGCGTGCTGGGCGCGATGGTCGGGGCTTCGCGGCGCTATGACGGGCCGATGGGCAAGAGTGACCGCGCGTTTGTGTTTGGCGTGCTGGCGACCGGTATTGCCCTGGGTTGGCTCGGGGCGCTGTGGGTTGATGGTGTGATGGCGGTGGTTGCCGCCCTGCTCGTTTATACCTTGGTCAATCGGGTCCGCCATGGCCTGAGCCAGGTGTCGGAAAACGCTCCCTCAGCATAAGGAAATTGCAATGCGTGAAGCCCAGGAACTGACGTTCACCACCCACGACGGCGTGGAGTTGTTCTACCGGCACTGGCCGGCTGTCGAGGCCACGGCGGGTGAACCCCGTCAGGCTGTGTTGTTGTTTCACCGCGGTCATGAACACTCGGGGCGCATCGCGCACCTTGTGGATGAGCTGGATCTGCCCGCGTTCGAATTTTTCGCCTGGGACGCACGTGGCCACGGCCAGTCGCCGGGCGAGCGCGGCGACAGCCCTAGCTTTGCTACCAGCGCCCGTGACGTGCAGACTTTTTGCGATCACATCGGCGCCACGCACCAGATCGACGAACAGAACATCGCCGTGGTCGCGCAAAGCGTCGGCGCGGTGATCGCGTCTACCTGGGTCCACGACTACGCGCCGCGCATTCGCTCGCTGGTGCTGGCGTCGCCGGCGTTCAAGGTCAAGCTCTACGTGCCTTTCGCCCGGCCGGGCCTGGCGCTGATGCGCAAGTTCCGTGGCAACTTTTTCGTCAACAGCTACGTCAAGGCCAAATTCCTCAGCCATGATCCAGAGCGCGTGGCGTCCTACGACAGCGATCCGTTGATCACCAAGGCCATTTCGGTGAACGTGCTGCTGGGCCTGTACGAAGCGGCCGACCGGGTTGTAGCCGATGCCCAGGCGATCCAGGTACCGACGCAGCTGTTGATCTCCGGTTCCGACTTCGTGGTGCATCGCAAACCCCAGGAGCAGTTCTTCGAGCGCCTGGGCAGCCTGCACAAGGAGAAGCACATCCTGCCGGGCTTCTTCCACGACACTCTGGGCGAAAAGAACCGTGCGCCAGCCATCGCCAGCGCCCGTCGTTTCATCCTACAGAATTTTGCCCGCCCGCTGGAGCGCCCTTCCCTGCTGGACGCCGATCGCCTCGGCGTGACCTGCGCCGAAGCCGAAACCCTGGCGACGCCGCTGCCGCACAACTCGCTGCGTGATCTTTACTGGCGCATGACCCGCGCCAGCATGCGCTTTGGCAGCAAGCTGTCTGCCGGCGTGAAACTGGGCTTCGACACCGGTTTCGACTCCGGCAGCACCCTGGACTACGTCTACCGCAACCGCCCCACCGGCACGTCGGCGCTGGGCAAGATGATCGACCAGAACTACCTGAACTCCATCGGTTGGCGCGGTATTCGCCAGCGCAAGGTGCACGTCGAGGAGTTGCTGCGCCTGGCGATGGCCGAGTTGCGCGCCCAGGACCGCGAGGTGCGCATCGTCGACATCGCCGCCGGTCATGGCCGCTACATTCTGGAAGCGCTGCAAGGCGTCAGCCCGTTGCCGGAGTCGATCCTGCTGCGCGACTACAGCGACATCAACGTGCGCGACGGCAGTGCGCTGATCGTCGAGAAGGGCTTGGGCGACATCGCCCGATTCGTCAAGGGCGATGCCTTCGACCGCCAGGACCTGGCGGCGCTGGAGCCCAAGCCGACCCTCGCCGTGGTGTCCGGCCTGTACGAATTGTTCGCCGATAACCAGATGGTTGGCGGCTCCCTCGCGGGCCTGGCCGAAGCGGTGGAGCCCGGCGGTTTCCTGGTCTACACCGGTCAGCCGTGGCACCCGCAACTGGAACTGATCGCCCGCGCCCTGACCAGCCACCGCGCCGGCCAGGCCTGGGTGATGCGTCGGCGCACCCAGGCGGAAATGGATCAGTTGGTCGAGGCGGCGGGCTTTCGCAAGATCACCCTGCGTGTCGATGAGTGGGGCATTTTCAGCGTGTCGCTGGCGCAGCGGGTCCAGTAATGAGCGCCGTCATCGCTCCGGTCCGCGAACCCGCGCTGCTGAAACCGGCGGTGCTGTGGCTGCTGTTGCTGGCGCCGCTGTTCTTCACCACGTACGGCTTCGCCACCTGGGTCACGGCCCAGCGTGACGACGTCGGCAGCCTGGTGTTCGGCTGGGAAAGCCACATGCCGTTCATGGCCTGGACGATCGTGCCGTACTGGTCGATTGACCTGTTATACGGCCTATCACTGCTGTTGCCCAACAGCCGCGACGAACTCAAGCGCCACGCCTTGCGCCTGCTCACGGCCCAAGGAATTGCCGTCAGCTGCTTCCTGCTCTGGCCGCTGACTTTTACCTTCCCTCGGCCGGAAATGGACGGGGTGTTCGGCTGGATGTTTGACGTACTGGCCGGCTTCGATAAGCCGTTCAACCAGGCGCCGTCGCTGCACATCGCGCTGCTGGTGGTGCTCTGGGTCTGTTATGAGCGCCACCTGCAAGGCGTCTGGCGTTGGCTGATGCACGGTTGGTTCGCGTTGATCGGCGTGTCGGTGCTGACCACTTACCAACACCATTTCGTCGACGTGCCGACCGGCGCGCTGGCCGGGTGGTTGTGTGTCTGGTTGTGGCCGCTGGACCGGCCAAGTCCGCTGTTGAGTGCGCGCCTGGCGACCGATCCAGCCCGTCGACGCTTGGCCATGCGTTATGGCTTGGGCGCGGCGGCGATGTTCATCCCGGCGTTTGCCTACGGTGGCGCGTGGCTCTGGCTGATATGGCCGGCGGTGGCGCTGCTCATGGTGGCACTGAATTATCTGGTGTTCGGCGCGAGCGGGTTCCAGAAACGTGAAGACGGCCGGCTGAGCCCGGCGGTGCGCTGGTTGCTGGCGCCTTATCTGATGGCGGCGTGGATCAATTCCCGCCTGTGGACGCGCAAGCACCCGCAACCTGACCAGATCATGGATGACGTCTGGCTCGGGCGGATTCCTACGTCGACAGCGCTGAAGGACAGCCCGTTCAACGGGGTACTCGACCTGTGCGCCGAGTTGTCCATGGACAGCACGGCAATCGCTTATCGCACCTTGCCTGTGCTCGACCTGACCGCACCGACCACCGAGCAATGCCTGGAGGCCGCGCACAAGATCGAGCACCTGCGCCAGCACGGGCCGGTGCTGGTCTGCTGCGCCTTGGGTTATTCGCGCAGCGCCACCGCCGTGGCGGCGTGGTTGCTAAGCACTGGCCGTGCTGCCAGTGTCGACGCAGCCATTGCGCAGATCCAGCGTGTGCGCCCGCGTGTCGTCCTGCACCCGGCCCATCGCCAGGCGTTGGGGCAAATATCCGCAGGGTTCGGGGAATGGTCATGAGCAGTGACATCGAACTGCACACCGTGGCGAGCTTGTTGCGCCGGGGTCATTCGCTGGATCAGCTTTCCACTGGCCTGACCCTGTTGGCGGCGCTGATCGGCCTGGGCCAATGGCTGGTGGGCAGCGTCGATCCGTGGCTGCTGTTGCTGAGCTTCGGCGTGTTCGTCCTCGGCATGCAGGAAAAATATCTGGCGTTTCGCGTGGCCTTTGATGCCGATCTGTTTCAAATCGTCGCGGATGCCGGCAAGCCACTGACCGAACGCACCCAAGCATTGGACGAGGCCCTCGCCAATCTCGGGCTGCAACCGGCCGAGCGTGGCGGGCGGTCGTGGCCCGAGCGCAGCCACGGCTCGATGCGCCTGCTTCGCCGCCAAGCCTGGCTGGTGTTTACGCAAGCTTTGTTGACGGTGAGCTTCGTCCTGGCCAGTCCCTGGCTGGTTTATTCGGACCTTGGAACTTAAACAGGAAATAAATGGCTTTTGTGGCGAGGGAGCTTGCTCCCGCTGGAGGGCGAAGCCCTCCCCTATGATCTGCCTGATAAACCGCGACCTCAGTGTTAGGGCTACTTCGTAGCCCAGCGGGAGCAAGCTCCCTCGCCACATTGTTTGCCTGCGATAGATGTCGCATAACTTCAAGCTTTCAGGACAAGGAATCCTCATGTTCGAACCCGTGGTCGCCAATCTCATCACCTCCGCCGCGCGGATGGTCACCGGCGCTCGCAGCCTGTGGCTCGGCTGCGCGCCGACGCCGGTACAGCGGATCTATTTCGCCAACCACAGCAGCCACGGTGATTTCGTGTTGCTCTGGGCCTCGCTGCCACCGGCGCTACGCAAGCTCACCCGCCCGGTTGCCGGGGCCGATTACTGGCAAACCAGCCCGATGCGCCGCTACATCATCAACCGGGTGTTCAACGGCGTGCTGGTGGATCGCGAGCGCAAGGACCCTGCCTACAATCCATTGCAGCCGATGCTCGACGCGCTGGAAAACGGCGACTCGTTGATCATCTTCCCCGAGGGCACGCGCAACCCGGACGAAGGCCTGCTGCCGTTCAAGAGCGGGATCTACCACTTAATGAAAAGCCACCCGGAGGTGGAGGTAATCCCGGTGTGGATCGCCAACCTCAACCGCGTCATGCCCAAGGGCCGCGTGCTGCCCTTGCCGCTGCTGTGCACCACCAGCTTCGGCGCGCCGCTGTGCATCGAGGAAGGCGAAAGCAAAGAGCAATTTCTAGAACGCAGCCGTGCCGCGCTGCTGGCACTGGCCCCGGAGCACGTCTGACATGGATCGATATACCTTGATGTTGTTTGGCGGGATCGGCGCGATTCTGCTGCTGGCTTCGTTGATCGGTTTCATTCTCAAGCTGCGGACCAAAGGCGCGCCGAACTCAGTCATCGAGAACCTCAACGCGCGGATCAACGCCTGGTGGATCATGGTGCTGGTGATCGGCATCGCGTTCTGGCTCGGCAACGCGGCGGTAATCCTGCTGTTCTACGCCGTGTCGTTCTACGCGTTGCGCGAATTCCTGACCCTGACGCCGACCCGGCGCAGTGACTATCCTGCCCTCGTGGCGGCGTTTTACCTGGCACTGCCGCTGCAATACCTGCTGATCTACTACGACTGGTACGGGCTGTTCTCGATCTTCATTCCGGTGTACGTGTTCCTGCTGTTGCCGATCCTCGCGTCGCTGGGCGGCGACAGCACGCACTTCCTCGAACGCGCGTCGAAAGTGCAGTGGGGGTTGATGATCGCGGTGTTCTGCATTTCCTTCGTGCCCGCCCTGCTGACCTTGGACATTGCAGGTTTTGAAGGGCGCAACCTGTTGCTGATCGCCTACCTGGTGATCGTGGTGCAGCTCTCGGATGTGTTGCAGTACGTCTGCGGCAAGCTGTTCGGCAAGCACAAGATCGCGCCGAACCTGTCGCCATCGAAGACCGTTGAAGGTTTTGTCGGCGGCATTTTCCTGGCCTCGCTGATCGGCGGCGCGCTGTGGTGGATCACGCCGTTCAACCCCTGGCAGTCATTCCTTATCGCTTTGCTGATCAACCTGCTTGGGTTTGCCGGCGGCATCGTCATGTCGGCCATCAAGCGCGACCGGGGCGTGAAGGATTGGGGCCACATGATCGAAGGCCACGGCGGCATGCTCGACCGCTTGGACTCGGTGTGCTTCGCCGCGCCGATCTTCTTTCATCTGGTTCGGTATTGGTGGACTTGAGATAACCCTGTCCTGAGGCACCGCTTACCTGTGGCGAGGGAGCTTGCTCCCGCTGGGCTGCGCAGCAGCCCCCAGATCTTAGGGCCGCTCCGCGCCCCAGCGGGAGCAAGCTCCCTCGCCACAAAAGCGGTGTGGTGCACATTCAATGCGCCAACATATTGTGATGCACGCTGTACATGATCCACAGCGACAGCCCCACCAGCAGCGCAATCACCACCGCTGAGAACGCCAGCGCCGTCAGGTTCCAGCGTTGCTGCGGTGAGAAGTTCAGGTGCAGGAAATACACCAGGTGGACGACGATCTGGATCACCGCGAATATCGCCACGATCCCGGCCGTCACGGGCTTGGGCAATGTGGGATACATCACCAGGGCGAAGGGGATGACGGTGAGGATGACCGACAGCACGAACCCGGTGAGGTAGGATTTTGGGCTGCCATGGCTGGCATCGACGCTGCTCTGATGACTGCTCATTACATCACTCCAAACAGATAGACCACGGTAAACACACAAATCCACACCACGTCTAGGAAGTGCCAGAACAGGCTCAGGCAGCCCATGCGGGTCGCGTTGACGGTGGTCAGGCCTTTGCGTTGAACCTGGAACATAACGACAGCCATCCACAACAGCCCGGTGGCGACGTGCAGGCCGTGAGTGCCCACCAGGGTGAAGAAGCCCGTGAGGAAGGCACTGCGGTTCGGGCCATAGCCTTCGGCGATGAGTTTCTCGAACTCATGGATTTCCATGCCGATAAACGCAAGGCCGAGAAGGAACGTCACGCCGAGCCAGGCCAGCACTTTTTGCTTCTGGCCAGCGCTCAGCGCGAGCATGGCGAAACCGTAGGTGATGCTGCTGAACAGCAGGATGAAAGTTTCCGTAAGGACGTAGGGCAATTCGAAAATGTCGGCGGCGCCAGGGCCACCGGCGACGCTTTGCCCCAGTACCGCATAGGTCGCAAACAGCGTTGCGAACAAGATGCAGTCGGTCATCAGGTAGATCCAGAACCCGAACAGGGTCATGGAGCTGGCGTCCGAGTGCCCGTGTTCGGATTCCGGCGCGGTGGCGTTGGGTTGAACGAGATTGGACATGATCAAGCCTCCGCCAACATCTTGATGCGTTGATTTTCGATGCGCGCCACCTCCTCGGCGGGCACGTAGTAATCGATGTCGTCATCGGCGCTGCGCCAGATCACGCCGCCGATGGTCGCGACCAACCCGACAATGGCCAGCCACCAGATATGCCACACCAGGGCAAAGCACATGATCAGGCTGAACAGGCTGATGACCAGCCCCATGGCGGTGTTTCGCGGCATGTGGATGGCTTGGAAGTCGGCTTCGATGGCAGTTTTCTGCCCACGCTCCTTAATGCCCCAATAGGCGTCGATGCCCTCCACCACCGGTTGCTGGGCGAAGTTATAGAACGGCGGCGGTGACGCCGTGGACCACTCCAGCGTGCGACCGTCCCATGGGTCGCCCGTCAGGTCGCGGTTCTGGTGGCGGTGGCGGATGCTGAAGTAGAACTGCAAGATCTGGCAGACCACGCCGCACAGGATGATGCCGACACCGATCAACTCCAGCTCCAGCCAGGGCCGCCACTGCGGAACATCAAAGTGGTTCAAACGCCGCGTCATGCCCATGAAGCCCAGGAAGTAGGACGGCATGAAGGCGAAGTAGAAGCCGACAATCCAGCACCAGAACGCCGCCCGTCCAAAGCCGTCATGGAGCTTGAAGCCGAATGCCTTGGGAAACCAATAGGTCAGGCCGCACAGGTAGCCAAACACGGCGCCACCGATGATCACGTTGTGGAAGTGGGCGATCAGGAACAGGCTGTTGTGCAGCAGGAAATCCGCCCCGGGCACCGCCAGCAGCACGCCGGTCATGCCACCGATGCTGAACGTGACGATGAAGCCCACCGTCCACAGCATCGGCGTTTCAAAGCGAACTCGCCCGCGGTACATGGTGAACAGCCAGGTGAAAATCTTCACTCCCGTAGGCACGGCGATGATCATGGTCATGATGCCGAAGAAGGCGTTGACGTTCGCCCCCGAGCCCATCGTGAAGAAGTGGTGCACCCAGACGATGAACGACAGGATGGTGATGACGATTGTCGCCCACACCAGCGAGTGATAGCCGAACAGACGCTTGCGGCTGAAGGTGGACGCCACCTCGGAAAAGATGCCGAACGCCGGCAGGATCAGGATGTACACCTCCGGGTGGCCCCAGGCCCAGATGAGGTTGACGTACATCATCGGGTTGCCGCCCAGCTCGTTGGTGAAAAAGTGCATGTCCAGGTAGCGGTCGAGGCTGAGCATGAACAGCGTCGCGGTAAGAATCGGGAACGATGCAAGAATCAGCACCGCCGTGCACAGCACCGTCCAGGTGAACACCGGCATGCGGAAAAGCGTCATACCCGGTGTACGCATTTTCAGGATCGTGACGAAGAAATTCACCCCGGTGAGCAACGTTCCGACCCCGGATATCTGTAATGACCAGATGTAATAGTCCACCCCGACCCCGGGGCTGTAGGAAAGCCCCGACAACGGCGGATAAGCGACCCAACCGGTGCGGGCGAACTCACCGACCGCCAGGGAAATGTTCACCAGCATCGCGCCGGCCACGAATAGCCAGAAACTCAACGCGTTGAGGAACGGGAACGCAACGTCCCGGGCACCGATCTGCAAGGGCACGACGATGTTCATCAACCCCACCACCAACGGCATCGCCATGAAGAAAATCATGATCACGCCATGGGCGGTGAAGATCTGGTCGTAGTGTTCCGGTGGCAGGTAACCGGGCGAACCGTCGGACGCCATCGCCTGCTGCGTGCGCATCATGATCGCGTCGGAAAACCCGCGCAGCAGCATCACCAGGCCCACGACGATGTACATCACGCCGATGCGCTTGTGATCGACCGAGGTGAACCACTCTTTCCACAGGTACGTCCATTTGCGGCGGAAGGTGATGGCGCCGATGCCCGCCAAGGCGACCAGCCCCACCACCGCGAGGGTCCACATGATGATGGGCTCATCCGTCGGGATCGCCTCAAGGTTGAGTTTTCCAAACATGCTGTTCTACTCCAGGATCTTGTTACTGCCCTTGCGGGGCCCCGACGGGTGATTCGATGCTGCCTTGCATGTGCTCCATGCGATGCTCGACCTCACGGGATCGGTTCATGCCTTCGTACTTATCGATGATGCTCTGGAACAAGTCCGGCTGGACCGAGGCGTAGTGCTCCACCGGGTGCTTGACCGTGGGTCGGGCGAGTCGGGCGTAACTGTCCTTGTCCAACCGCCCTTGCCCTGCGCGGACGTCGGCGACCCACTTGTCGAAGCCCGCCGCATCGGTGGCCAGGGTTCGGAAGTGCATGTCGGAAAAACCCGGGCCGTTGTAGTTGGCGGCGATGCCCCGGTATTCCCCGGCCTCGTTGGCAATCAGGTGCAGTTGGGTCTGCATGCCGGCCATGGCGTAGATCTGCCCGCCCAGTGCCGGTATGAAAAACGAGGTCATGGCACCGTCGGACGTCACGCGAAAGTTCACCGGTGTGTCCAGCGGCATCGCCAACTCGTTGACCGTAGCGATCCCCAGTTCCGGATAGATGAAGACCCACTTCCAATCCGCCGCGATGACCTGCACCACCAGCGGCTTCACGTCCGAATCCAGCGGCCGGTAAGGGTCCAGCGCATGGGTGGACTTCCAGGTGACCACGCCCAGAATGATGATGATCACCAGCGGGACACCCCAGACCACCGTTTCGATCTTTCGCGAATGCGCCCACTCCGGCGTGTATTTCGCCTTTGTGTTGGAAGCGCGGTACTTCACCGAAAAGACGAACGCCATGACGATGACCGGCACCACCACCAGCAACATCAACAGCGTCGAGAGAATGATCAAGTTGCGTTGGTCAACGCCGACCTGTCCCTTGGGATTGAACAACACCATGTCGCAACCGCCGAGCAACAGCATCCCGCCGACCAGCAACAACCTTGATAAGTAACAAGGCAGTCGAGTTCGCATGTCTTACGCTTCGCTTATTGAGTGTTTGCCAGTTGCTGCGCGATCTTGTCTTTGATCGACAGGCGCTGTTCCTTGAGCTTACGGATATCGTCACCCTCGACATTGCCCGCCGAAATCGATTCGGCCGCTAGCACTTGGTTATCCAAATCCGTGTATTCATCGAGCAGGCGATCAAGTTCCGGATCCTGCTGACGACGTTGTTGAACCGCCTCTTTGCTGCAATTCAAATCCTGATAAAGATCATGAGAAGCAGGCATGGCCTTCTCCTTTTAACGGTGTTGTTGGGGTACACGATTTTTAGAATTGGCCCCTTCGGCTAAGTTGAAAGAAACATCTGGAAACGGTGACGAACGGCATCGTGAACAAAAAAAAGCCCACGAGACGTGGGCAAAGGGAAGAGTCGTTTTGACTTGGATCGGGTCAGGAAGATTGTTTGCCGGTGGCCGACGGCATTGCACTGGAATCGACACGGACCGGGTGCTGCTGGACGGCCCGCTCCCATTCCTTGGCATCGTGACTGCAGAAAATTTCCACGTGCCCATCCTGGACCCGTGCCAGCTCCCGCAGCCGTTGCTGATTGCGCATCCGCGCCGAACGATAGGTGTCCATCATGTATTGATAAAACTTCAGCCCCGGCGGACAGCGACGCTCGGCTTGATGGACTTCATCGTGAAAAAAATAGGCATCGCCGGCGTGCAGCAACCAGCCGTCGGACGTGCGCACGGCAATGCCCGCGTGCCCGGCCGTGTGGCCTTGGAGCGGCACCAGGAAAATGTCCTCTTCTTCCGCGCCGATTAATGCGCGCACCGAGTCGAATCCGAACCAGGTGTCGCCATCCGGAGCATAAAACTCCCAGTTATCGACGCCCTGCCACTGACGCGCCTGGAACCGGCGTCGACTGATCCAAGTGTCGGCGGTGCGGGCCGCCGCCATTTCGTCGCGCATGACGTGAACCCGGGCCTGGGGAAAATCCTGCAGCCCGCCGGCGTGGTCGAAATCCAGATGGGTAACAAGAATGTGCCGCACGTCGTTGGCATCGAAGCCCAGCCGCCGCACTTGCTCCAACGCAGTGAGGCGATGCTCGAACTTGATGTTGTTGAACGCGCGGAAAAAACGACTCAGACGCTCGGGCGTCTGCACATCGCGCTGGCCAAAACCGGTGTCCACCAGTATCAGACCGTTGGTGTCGGTTTCAATCAACAGGCAATGACACACCAGGCACGCCGTCAGCCCCCGGCTGTAACCGTCGAACAGCTTTCCGCCCACCGGGCACATGCAACCGCAGTTGAGGTGGTGGATATGCATGGAGGCCTCCTGCACGAATGGCGCGTCGATTTCGGGTTATTTCCGGACTCTAAGAAATCGACAGGAAGGCGACAGGCTCAATTCCGCAAAGGCGACAGGCGGTGCCCATGCCTGGCCAAACCACGGATTGGGCGGGAGCGAGCCTGCTCGCGAAAGCGCTGGGTCAGCTTGCATTGATGTTGAATGTGCCCTCGTCTTCGCGAGCAGGCTCGCTCCCACGGGTATTTTGGTGTTTGAGCGCTCCCTCACCAAAGGGATCATAACCACAGGTTTATGGGTAGCTGAAGCTCTTCACCAACGTCAGCTCCCCCACCGCCCGCATGGGCACCACGAAGGTTTCCATCTTCTCGCTCGGCGTGCCTTCTTCGGTGATGACGGTAACTTTCGCCGTGGTCAGGGCCTGTTGCGCCTGTTCGACTTGTTCGCCATCGCCTTCTTCATCCTCGTCACTGCGATAACCGCCGCCGTAGTAGTTCACATACACCAGGTATTGGCCTTTGATCGGCGCGGGCATGGCGAAGATTTCCGGGCCGTAGCCGGTGGTGACGTCGACGTCGAGGGCGGCGCCATTGGCGACGGCGCGGTCGCCGTACCAGATGTGGGCGCCGTCGGGCGTAACCAGGTGCAGGTCCAGGTCGGTACCATCGCTGTCCCAGGTCAGCAATACCCGCAGCTTGGCCGGGGTCGCGCCGCCGCTGGTGTTGAGGAATTGCGTGCGGTGGCGCTGCTGGCCATCGGCGCTGCGCACTTCCACGCTGTTGCTGCCGTTGGGGAACGAGAACGGCCGATCGAAGCGGCCTTGCTCATCAACCTTCAACGGCAGGCTCACACCGTTGACGATGAGTTGGCCTGGCTCATTGCTCTTCGGCGTGCCTTTGATCTGACCGCTGATGCGCGCCGTATTCGCCTGGCCCTGGGGCGTGTTGACGGACGAGGCCGGGTAGTTGACGGTCTGGCTGAAGCTTTCGCCCTCGCCGCCCGGCGCGCCGCTGCGCCAGCCGCCGACTGGGGTTTCTAGCTTGATCGGGTCGGCGGCCATGGCCGATGGCAACGCAGCGAGGCCGCAAAGCAACAGCAAGACCTGTGGATAACGGAGTGTCATGGTCTATTCCAGCAAGAGGTGACGGGCGAGCCCTTCGATATAGGTTTCGTCCTGGCCGTTGGGGTGAGCTTCAAAGGCCAGGTGCAGATATTCATGGGTCAGGTCGAGGCGGTCTTGCAGCGACAGCACGCCGCGCACGTAGATGCGCTGGCGCTCGCGGTCCACATACGGCCGGCCGAAGGCGACGCGGCACACCGCGAAGGAACTGATTTCGTTGTAGCCCACTTCGCTTTCCAAGCGTTGACGCCAGCCACGTCGCTGCTTCAGCAACCATTCCTGGGCGGCGGGCAATGCTTGGCAGGATGCCACCGGATTGTCCCAACGGCTGAGGCTCGCGCGCGGATAGGCATGCAGCAGGATCGCGTCGTAACGCTGGCCGTCGTGGGCTTGTTCGACGGCTTGGGCCCAGGATAGTTTGTCCGGGCCGGGTTGATCGGAGTGATAAGTGACGTCGGTGCCAGCCAGGACCAGGTCGCTGGTCCAAGCGGCAATGGCCCGGGTTTCAGGCGCCGCCGGACGTGGCGCGACGCGCTGGCGATGGCTGCTGTCGTCGATGCTCAGGCAATCGCCGTTGCGCTGGGCGTTTTGCAGCAGGTAGGTGCGAATCGCCACGGCCAGGGCTTTGGCCGCTTCGGCGGGTTCGGCCTTGGCTTCGCGTTGCAGGACCCGGGCGACGTACTCCTCCCGGTCCAGTCGCGCCACCAGTTTGCCCGGCAGCAGGAACAGTTCGCCGTCGCTGTGGATGTCCAGCTGGTTACCGTTGGTGAACTCGACGCGGTAGTCGCCGCGCAACTGGCCCGGCGTGGCGGGTCGCTCGCCAGCCATCACCCGTTGCAACGGGTAACGGGCAAACAGGTCGACTTCCACGCAGCGTCCGGTGTCCACAGGCCAGCGGGACGGCAGCGCCGTGGCCAAGCCATCGCCGTATTTCTTCAGGACCTGCTGACTGGTGCCGCGGCCACCGGCCCACACCGGGGTGCCATCAGCCAGCCAACCGGCGAAACCGCCTTGGCGCGACGAGGGCCCCTGGTCGCCCAACCAACTCCAGGTCTTGACCCGCAGGCGAGCGCCCAACTGGCCGACCAACCGACCATCCGCCGCGCCGAGCACCACGTCGAGCAATACCCGACGGGCCTGCTCCTGAGCCGGTAGCATCGCCAGCGCCTTGAGCAGTTCGGCCACCGGCACCTGGGTTTGCGGCTGCAAGGTCGGCAGGTCCAACAACCATTTCGGCGCCTGGCGCGCCTGCCAGTAATCACGCCATCCCGGCGCGGAAATCCCGAGTCGCTGGGGTTCGAAATACAAACCACAGGACTTCACCAGCGCCTGATCGCGGCCGATGCTCTGCCCAGCGTTGCAGCAATAGACCTCTTCCTTCGATTCGCCGCGGCATTCGTAAACCGGCTCGCGAGCATCGGTGTCCACCAGCCAGGCGTAGACGAAGAGTTTCCACAAACTGCCCAACGGTGCCTGCAAGGAATTGGTCAACGGCTGGCGATCCAGCACCTGGGTCTGGCTCACCCGCAACAGTTGACCGTCGAAGGCCAGGCGCAACGGCTCCTCCTGCGCTGTCGTCAGCGCAGGAATCAGGCACAACCACCACCAGCCCCAAGCCCTGCGCATGTCAGTTGACCGTCACCTGACCCAGCGCCGGTTTCTGTTCCCGCGCCTGGTTCTGTGGCGCATAGACCTGGGTGAAACGCACCGGCGGCAAGGTGAACTGACCCTTCTGGGAGAAGCGCACCAAATGTCGCAGGCGCAACTCGCCACTGAGGGCATCGACCGGTACCGCGTAGGCCATCTGGCCCGGCTCGAAGCGCGCCTTTTCCAGGGAAGTTGGCTCGCTGTCGGCCTTGCCCATCAACTGGATGCCCCACGTGGTGCGCTCCACATCGGCGCCCGGTGGCAACGGCACTTCGAGCATGCCGTAGCGCAGCGGTGTCGCGGCCTTGCTGTTGATGATCACTTCATCCAGGTAGAGGGCGTCGCTGGACAACGGCTTGTTGCCCACGGCTTCAAGCTTGAACGTGAAAGCCTCGTCGCCCGGCACCAGGCGCGACAGGCGACGGGTGATGGACACCGCCATCGGCGCGACGAGCGCTTGCTGACTCTGGAAGCTCAATGCCGCTTGCAACGGACGCTCCTGGGCGCCGCTGAGCGTCAGCAAGGTCGGCAACTGCGCGCCCTGCCATTGCCAGTAGGTTTCACCCGTGGCGCCTTGCTGGGCTTTCCAACCTTCGCCCGGCGTCAATGCCACGGCCGGCGCGGCCTGTTCGATGCTGCGTTGCAGCCAGGTCAGGGCCAACGCGCGTTCCAAGGTGGATTGCTGCGGCAGCACGCGCTCCAGCAATGCACTGGCGCGGGCCTGATCGAAGCCCTGCAACGACAGCAGCAGTGCTTCCACGAACGGCTGCGAGCTCAGCTCCAACTGCTGTTGCGCGGCCTCGGCCTGACGGCTGAACGCTGCGGGCAACGGCACCTTCGCCTGCTTGGCGAGGGATGCGGTCAGCACCCGGGCGCTGGCCAGGCCGAGGGCCGAATCCGGCGCGTACATGACCAGGCTGTCTTCACCGCTGTCCAGCACGCTCTCGGTGCTGTCTTCACTGGCTTTCGCCAGGTCGTCCATCAGCCCGCTGAGCAAGGTATTCACCGGCAGTTGCATCTGCTTGGCGAACGACAGGATCAACGCCCGCTGCAACAGCGGCGTGTCAGCGGCCTGCTTGGCATAGACCTCCAGCACCCGCTGCCAGTGTTCCGCCGGCAGGTTCAGGTCCAAAGCCTTGCTGGCGTGCCAGTCGGCGTAATAGGCATAAGCGGTGAGGAATGCATCCGGCTCGCCGTCCTGGCCCCACCAGGTGAAGCTCGCCGACGGCCCGGCCATCTGCACCAGGCGCAAGCGGCTGTTCTGCATGATCAACCGCAAGCGGTCGCGGATCTGCGGGTTCGACGCCAGGGTTGGATACGCGATGCTCAATGGCAACAGGCGGCTGGCCGTCTGCTCGACGCCGCCGTACGGGTAGCTCAGCAATTCGTCCAGGGCAGAACGGAACAGCGCTTGCGGGCTATCGTCCAGGCGCAGGCGGATATCGCTGGCGTCGGCCGGCAGGTTCAGTGGTGTGTCGCCGCCGGCCACATCGAGGCGCTGGCCCTGGGTGACTTGCCAACCGTTGCCGATGGCATTGAGGTGCATGGCCAGGGAGTCCTGGGTCTCACCGTTCAACTGCAACTGGACGCTCAAGTCGCCGCTACTCAGTTCCAGGGCCGGCAACGCTACGTAGTTGATGCCATTTTTCAGTTCCGCCACCACGCGCTGTTCGGCGCCGGCGTAGCGGATCAGCAGCTCGGCTTTCAAAGGTTTCTCGGACTGACTGAAAGTGAACAGGCCCAATTGCGGCTTGTCGCCCGTGCGGAAGCGGGTCGGGCCGCTCCACTTCAGGTACAGCGGTTTTTCCGACGCGATGAATTGCTTCTTCTGGCCCACCTGGCCGTCGTCCGCGATTGCCTTGGCGGTGATGCGCCAGCGGGTCAAAGAGTCAGGCATCTTGAAGGTGAAGCGGGCCTTGCCGTTGGCGTCAGTGACCAGCTCCGGTTGCCAGGCTGCGGTGTCGACATCTTCGCGACGCGGCCGCTCCAGCACCTTGACCCCGCGCTCGCTGCGGTTGGCCTTGCCCGGCGCGCCGGGGCTGCCCGGCAGTGCCACGTCGTAGCTGATGAACGACAGGCTGGCGCTGGTGCGCACGTTGTTGCGGCGCGGGTGATAGAAGAATTGGTCGATGGTTGGCGCGACTTCCGGTTGCAGCGCGTAGACCATCTCATCGACAACGCTGACGGTCAGGTGCGCCGGGATCGCCTTGCCTGCGAACTGGGTGCCCAGGTCGACGGTCACCGTGTCGCCGGGGCGATAGGTCGCTTTGTCGGTGGTGATCGCTACGTCGATCTGCGGCGCGACGACCTTGATGCCTGCGTTCTGGAAACTGTACTGGCCGCCCTTGGTGTACAGCACGGAGAAGGTCAGGTTCGGCGCGAAATGATCCTTCACGGCGATGCGTGCGCGGTACTGGGTATCGCTGAGTTTTTCCATCTTCAGCCAGTCGGCGCCCTTGGAGAGCATCGCGGTGGCCTCGACCTTGTCCCGCTCCAGTGACAACAGCGCGTCGCTGACCGGCTCCGGGAAGGTGATCAGCGCCAGGGCTTCGTCACCGGTCTTGTACTCGGCTTTATCGAGGACGATTTCGACCGTGCCCGGCACGGCCTTGATGCCTTCGCCCGTCACCGCATGGCTGGTCGCGCCGATGGCCCGTCCATGATCGTCCTTGAGCGTGAGGTTGTAGGTGCCGGGACGGTCGAAGGTCAGGCTGAAGCCCTTGTCGTTGGCGGCGAGCTTGCCTTCGCCGGTGGTCTGGTCTTCCAGACGCACCCAGGCGTAGCTGCCCGGTGTCACGGCCTTGCTTTGTTCGCTGCCCCCTTCGTTGGCGTAGCTGAACGCGACTTTCTCGCCGGCTGCGCTGAAACGTCGAGGCGCGCCCAGGCGGAAATTCGCCGCGCCGCGGTCGATGAGGATTTCCTTGGTGGTCTTGACCCGATACGCCGCGCCATCACTGGCGAACACCGTGAGCGTGTAGCGGCTCGGTTTGTCGGCGGCCGGCAAATCGAGCGTGGCGTTGCCCTTGTCATCGGTGGTCACTTCGCTGCTGGTCAGCTCGACCGGGAATTGCCCAAGGTATTGCAGCTCGTTATCCACCATCGACAACTGCTGGGCCCGCAGGCTCAGGCTGACCTTGGCGTTCGCCACTGGCTTGCCGTCCGGGTACAGCAGCACCAGATTGCCCTTGACCGGCTCACCGGTGCGGTAATCCTGCTTGGCCAGGTTCAGCGCGATCTCGAAATGCGGCTTGATGTATTCGGCCACGCGGAAGGCGCTGCTGTAGAGCTGGTCCTTGTAGCTGAAGCGCAATTCATAACCACCGGCCACGGCATTTTCCGGCAGTTGGAAACGACCTTGTGTACCGGCCTTGGAATCGAGCGTCAGGGCCAGGGTTTGCAACGCCGTGCCGGTGGCATCGAGCACGCTGACGTTGACGTCGGCGGCCGCTGGTTGCACCGAGTCGCGGGCGTTCTTGAACTCGCGACCGACGATTTTCAGCGACACCCAATCTCCTGGCCGGTACAGCGGCCGGTCAGTGAAGGCGTAGAGCTTGGTGTCGTAGATTTCGCTGTCGTAGTAAAAGTTTTCCGAGACGAATACTCCGCCCTCTTCGTCTTCACCGATGACAAACGAACGCTCCGGGCTGACGTGCTTGAGACGCACCAGGCCGTCTTCATCAGTGGCACCGCTGCTCATCACGCCCAGGCCGTCGGTCCACAGCACATTGACCTTGGGTACCGAGCGCCCTTCATGCTTGCGCGCGGCCCAGACCAGCAATTCGTCCCCGGCGATCTTGCTTACGGCCACGGTATTGGACACGAAAACCATGGTGGTCGCGCGGTATTTGCCAATCAGCGCTTCCACCAGGTACAGGCCCGGTTTCAACTGCCCCAACGGCACGTAGACGTTACCCGGCGCGACGCTGACGAACTCGCTGGACGAACCGGCCAGGTTGACGCCGGCTGGCGGCTGGATCGGCTTGGCCTGCCACAGCGGATAGCGGAACTGGCTGACCACCGGCAAACCGGGGATCAAGGCGAATTGCGCCGGCGCATCGTATGGCGTCGGCGCGATCAGGGCGTTGCCGATCTTCAGCTCCGGCACCTCTTCGGTAACCTGCTGGCGGGATTCGTAGGAGAACGCCCGCTGCATCACGCGACGGGATTTGCGGTACCAGTTGTCCCACAGGTACGCGAGGGTGTTGGACAGGCCTTCACCCTTGAACTGGCCGTCGCTGACCACCCTGTGGAGGTTCTTTTGGCGCTTGAGGAACTCCAACGGCTTTTCGATCCGATAGACCCGGATATCAGCACCGCCGTAGGGCTCCATGCGAAACCGTCGGTAATCACGCCCCGGGGCTTCGAGGCGGACCATCGCCTGCTCGTCGCTGGCGAAGCTGCTGTCGGCCAGCAGGAAAAAGCTTTCGCCGGACACCGGCGTATAGCCGCTGGGCTCCACGGTGTCTTCGGCATTCACGAGGGGCGCCAACAACAGAGCAAACAGCAGGGGCAGTTTCGAACACAAGCGCAGCATGCGGGCACCGGTCATTGGGTGAGAAAGTTGAGTCGATAGACGCCGATGAAGTTGGGGTTGGCTGCGTCGGGTATCCATCGGGTGTCCTTCCAGTTCATGAGTTGTTGCAGGCTTGCGGAGCGCATGCCGTTGTCGGTTGGGGTGGTGGTGCCGGTGTGATAGGCGATGTAGCGGCCCATCCAGATCATCAAGTGTTGATCGTCGCCCTGATCGAAGAACATCAGGTCGCCGGGGCGGGCCTGGGTGACATCCCGGCCCACCAGGCGGCTGTTGAACTGGATCAGCTTGATCGCATTGACGTAGGGCCCGATCTTGCCGCCGCCCTGTTGCCATTGCTGGGCGAGACGCCGTTGCGCATCGCTGAGGGGCAGTTCCGGCGGCAGGTAGCGATTGGACAAGCCATTGCTGCGCAGCCATTTTTCATCGTGGACCTTGAGCGCTTCGTTGGCCGCGAAACGCACCAGCCCGGCGCAGTCCTGCTGGTACCAGCGCGGGCTCGGGCCTTTGGTCAGCTGTTCCTGGGCGATGCGCACGAACCAGGCGCGAAAGACTTGGGATTGCTGTGCATCCAGCGCCGGCGCCTCGACGGCAAGCGCCGGCCCGCCGAGCAGCAAAGCCAGCAGCAACGCCCATGCGCGGTTGCGAATCAATCCCGTCACAGCGCTTTCCATTCCAGCGGCAACCACTGCCAGCGACCGTCCGGCTCGCTGCCTTCAGGCAATGTCAGGGCGTATTTGCCATAGCCACCGAGGGTGCGCAGTTTAGGGATCAGATAGGTTTGCGCGGCGTTGTAGAACACCGGCTCCATGTCTTGAGGCAGGCTGTCGAGGGTTTCGCGTTGCATCAGTTGCGCCATGGAATCCGGGCCGAAGTAGACCGGCATCAGCAAGTCCTTGGGCACCACGTCGGCCATGGGCGGGAAGCGCTTGTCGAGGGTACCGAGGGCTTTGTCGACCAGCTTGTCATCAAGGGAGAACAGCAACGTCGAACCGTGGCGCGCCAGGCTCACGCGCATGAACGCCTTGCCGGTGATCGCTTCAGGCTGCTCCGCCTCTTTGGCCGCGTAAGGGCCGAAGTTGGTGCTGACCTGGCGTTGCCATTGGTGCGTCGAACCTTGTTGTTTCTCTACCACCGGGAACGCGTGTTCAGCGACGTTGTTTTCATACGCCCCCACCATCGAACCAAACAGGTTGCCCAAATCGGCGTCGAGCTTGCCATCGTCTTCGTTCAGGCTCGCCACCAGCAATGGCGTGTACAGGCGAGAATCGGCGTACCAGCACAGGCCCGCCGCGCCCGCCACATGATCAACCATGGCCTGGGCGGCTTTTTCCTCGGCGCCCAGTTTCACCAGCAACGGTTTCTGCTGCTCGGCGGCCAGGGGCAACGCTACGCAGGCGCTGGCGCCCATGGGCATGGCTTGCCAGATCGGCTTGAAATCGAAGTCCGGCTGGTTTTCCAGTTCGTCCATGGCCAAAAAGCTGTGCCAGCCCTTGTCGTCCATGTCGAAGCGCAAGCCGGCGAAGTTCGGGATGAAACGCTGGTAGCCCATGGCAAGCACACTGGCGTTGACCGAGATGCGCTGCTTGACCTCGGGTGCCTTGGCCGCCAGGCCGAATGCTTCGGGGAAGAGTTTTTCCCCCGCCAGCAGGGCTTCTAAGGCCTGGGTCGAAACCATGCCGGCTTCATCGGTAGGGCCATGGCCTTGGTCGTACAGCTTGCTCGGGTTGGAGAGCACGACGAGTTTGTCGCCGTGGGAGGCGAAAACCAGGGATTTGCTGGCGTTATAGCTCAGTTGATAGAGCGCGACCTCATCGCCGCTCACCTTCAGGTCGCCGAGCTTGCTCAACTGGGTGTCATCCAGGGCGACTTTCGCCAGCGGTTCCAGGACCTTGGCCAACCCGCCGCGATCCATCACCAGCAGGAAATCCTTGAGACGACCGTCCGCCCCGCGCCACAAGGCCACGTCCGCCGGCTGGTCGAAAAGCTGCTCGATCAGGCTGTCCTGCAGCTTGAGGTCATGCTCGTAGATGATCCGGCGCAGGCTGCCGATCAGGCCGAGACGGTCGGCGTGGGCTTCGTAATAGAAGACAAAATCTTCGGTGAGCGTGGCCTTGAGAAACGGCACCGTTAACAGGTCCTTGGGCAACTGGCTCAGGGAATGCGCCTCGATCAAGCCGTCGGGACGACTCACGCCGAGTTTTTCCAACGCCAGCGCCATGGGCGGGGCCTTGGGCTTGGTCATGAACCAGCCCAACCCGGCGGCAGCGCCGGCCACCAGGCACAGCCCGATCAGAATCGCCGGCCAACGGCGCCCAGGTTTGGCGACAGGTGTCGGCGTGGTCGGGGAAGCAGTGTTGTCGCTCATATTCACAAGGGCCTATTCATCCGTGGAGCGGAGTACTTAGTAGTTGAACGTCTTGACCAGCAGCAGATCGCCAATGGCGCGCAGGGGCACGACAAAGGTTTCGCGTTTTTCATCGACGGTGTTTTCGTTGAGCACCAGGTTGATCTGCGAGGTGATTACCTCGTTCTGGTTGCTGGCTTCGTCGAAGTTGTAGCCGCCGCTGCCGTAGTTGCCCCAATAGTTCACGTACACCAGGTAAGTGCCGTGCATGGGTGCGGTCATGGTGAACATCTCGGGGCCGGGGCCGTCGACGCCGTCCGGGTCGAGGCCGCCGCCGTTGGTCAGGGCCGGCCGGCCGAAAAAAGCATGTTGGCCGTCGGGTGTGACGATATGCAGGTCGAGTTCGGCTTTCGGATCGTCCCAGCCCAGCACCACGCGGATTTGCGCCGGAGTGCGCAAGTTGTTGGCTTCATAGAATTGCACGCGCTTGAGGGACTGGCCTTCGGAGCTGCGCACCTCGACGCTGTTGGAGCCGGCGCCAAACGCGTACGGCCGGGCGAAACGCCCCTCGTCATCGGTGTAGAGATTCAGCGGGTTGCCGTTGACCGACAAACTATGGGGCTGGCGCGCCGTGCCCATGTCCTTGATCCGGCCTTCGATCATCGTGCGGTTGCGCTGCACGCCCCGATCGATCGGTGGCGTGGGGTAGGCGACTTGCGGGTTTTGCGTGCGATCGAGCAAGCCGTGGTAACGCCAGCCGCCGACCGGCTCCGACATTTCAGCCGAAGGCCCGGCCCACGCCAGCGGCGCGCCGAGCAGCACGATCAACAATGAAAGAAAACGCACTATGCCTCCTGCCATGCACGACGCAACCCGGCGCCCTTCCTCGGCGCTGCTTGTCATTGTTCGGGTTTCGTCTGAAGGCCCCGTCGCAAGAGGGCCGTAGATGGCGCGAAGAGTAGCCATTTGACGGATTTTTCACAATCGGGGGACGCGCGATTCTGTGTGGGAAATCACGTATCGAAGCTGATGTGAGCCGAATACGGAACCCGACGTCACTTCTGACGAAGTCCCGTGGCGAGGGAGCTTGCTCCCGCTGGGCTGCGCAGCAGCCCCAAACCCGCCGTGTTGATCCAGTTTGCGACCGCTGCGCGCGCGAGCGGGAGCAAGCTCCCTCGCCACAAAAGCACTGGATCATAGCCTGCGTTACCCCGCCCTGATTTGCCCGAGCACCCCATGTCTGCTAGTGTCGCGCCGGTTTAACAGTCAACCGGAATAGCCGCCATGGCCCGCAAAAAAGCTGCATTGGATTTCGAACAATCTCTGGCCGACCTGCAGACGCTGGTCGAACGCCTGGAGAACGGCGAACTGTCGCTGGAAGACTCGCTGACTGCTTTCGAGCAAGGTATCGGCTTGACTCGCGACTGCCAGGCAGCGCTGGCCCAGGCCGAGCAGAAGGTACAATTGCTGCTCGAACGCGACGGCGAGCTGACCGAAGAACCTTTCGACGCGGAACAGCCTGAATGATCGGCGCCTATCAGGCCAGCAGCCAGGCCCGGGTCAATGCTGCACTGGAGACCCTGTTCAGCGCCCCGAGCCCGGAACTGGCGCGCCTGTACGAAGCCATGCGCTACAGCGTGATGAACGGCGGCAAGCGCGTGCGCCCGCTGCTGGCCTATGCCGCGTGCGAAGCCCTTGGCGGCGTGGCCGAGCAGGCCAACGGCGCGGCCTGCGCGGTCGAGCTGATTCATGCCTATTCCCTGGTGCATGACGACCTGCCCGCCATGGACGACGACGACCTGCGTCGCGGCCAGCCGACAACCCACAAGAAATTCGACGAAGCCTGCGCAATTCTTGCGGGCGACGGTTTGCAGAGCCTGGCTTTCAGCGCCCTGCTGGACCCGACCCTGAGCGAATGCCCGGCGCAGGTTCGCCTGGACATGGTCAGCGCCCTGGCGTTGGCGGCGGGCCCGGCCGGCATGGTGGGCGGCCAGGCCATCGACTTGGGTTCGGTGGGCCTGAAGCTGGATCAGAGCGCGCTGGAATACATGCACCGGCACAAGACCGGCGCTCTGATCGAGGCCAGCGTCCGGCTCGGCGCCCTGGCCAGCGGCCGGGCCACGCCGGAACAACTGCAAGCCTTGCAGACCTACGCCCGGGCCATCGGCCTGGCGTTCCAGGTTCAGGACGATATCCTCGACGTCGAAAGCGATACCCAGACCCTGGGCAAGCGCCAGGGTGCCGACATTGCGCGCGACAAGCCGACCTATCCGGCCTTGCTCGGCCTCGATGCAGCCAAGGCCTACGCCCTGGAACTGCGCGACCAGGCCCTGGCCGCGCTGCGACCCTTTGACGCGGCGGCCGAACCGTTGCGCGATCTGGCGCGTTATATCGTCGAACGACGCAGCTGATCCACGGTCAACCCATTTAAGTGCGTATCGGCCAAGTTCCGGCCGACGCGTGGGCAGCTTGCGATGCATAAGGTAAACTGCCGCCTCTTTCTATACCTATAACGATTCGCCTGATGCCCACGACGTTTCAAGAGATCCCCCGCACACGCCCGACCACGCCCCTGCTGGACCGCGCCAACACGCCGGACGGCCTGCGTCGACTGGGTGAAGCCGAGCTGGAGACCCTGGCCGATGAGTTGCGCCTGGAACTGCTCTACACGGTCGGCCAGACCGGTGGGCACTTTGGCGCGGGCCTGGGCGTCATCGAGCTGACCATCGCGTTGCACTACGTCTTCGACACCCCGGACGACCGGTTGGTATGGGACGTCGGGCACCAGGCGTATCCGCACAAGATCCTCACCGGTCGTCGCGACCGCATGGGCACGTTGCGCCAGAAGGACGGTGTCGCCGCCTTTCCGCGCCGCTCCGAGAGCGAATACGACACCTTTGGCGTCGGTCACTCCAGCACCTCCATCAGCGCCGCCCTGGGCATGGCGATTGCCGCCCGCCTGCAAAACAGCGAGCGCAAGGCGATTGCCGTGATCGGCGACGGTGCACTGACCGCAGGCATGGCCTTCGAGGCGCTGAACCATGCGCCGGAGGTCAACGCCAACATGCTGGTGATACTGAACGACAATGACATGTCGATCTCGCGCAACGTTGGCGGATTGTCCAATTACCTGGCGAAGATCCTCTCGAGCCGCACCTACGCCAGCATGCGCGAAGGCAGCAAGAAGGTCCTGTCGCGCCTGCCGGGCGCCTGGGAAATCGCCCGACGCACCGAAGAATATGCCAAGGGCATGCTGGTGCCCGGCACGCTGTTCGAGGAGCTGGGCTGGAACTACATCGGCCCCATCGACGGCCATGACCTGCCCACGCTGATCGCCACCCTGCGCAATATGCGCGATCTCAAGGGCCCGCAGTTCCTGCACGTGGTCACCAAGAAAGGCAAAGGCTTCGCCCCGGCGGAAGTCGATCCGATCGGTTACCACGCCATCACCAAGCTTGAACCCCTGGATGCCCCAGCCGCCGCGCCGAAAAAGACCGGTGGGCCGAAGTATTCCGGCGTGTTCGGCCAATGGCTGTGCGACATGGCCGCCGCCGACCCGCGCCTGGTGGGCATTACCCCGGCGATGAAGGAAGGCTCCGACCTGGTGGCGTTCAGCGAACGCTACCCGCAGCGTTATTTCGACGTAGCGATTGCCGAACAACATGCCGTGACCCTTGCGGCCGGCATGGCCTGCGAAGGCGCCAAGCCGGTGGTGGCAATCTATTCGACTTTCCTTCAGCGCGGCTATGACCAACTCGTCCACGACGTGGCTGTGCAGAACCTCGATGTGCTGTTCGCCATCGACCGCGCCGGGCTGGTGGGCGAAGACGGCCCGACCCACGCCGGCAGCTTCGACTTGTCCTACCTGCGCTGCATCCCGGGCATGTTGGTGATGACGCCGAGCGATGAAAACGAACTGCGCAAGATGCTCACCACCGGCCACCTGTTCAATGGCCCGGCGGCAGTGCGCTACCCTCGCGGCACCGGCCCGAACGCGACGATCGAGGCTGACCTTGAGCCCATCGAGATCGGCAAGGGCGTGATCCGCCGTCAAGGCAAGCAAGCGGCCCTGTTGGTGTTTGGCGTGCAGTTGGCCGAAGCCTTGAAAGTCGCCGAAAAGCTTGATGCCACCGTGGTGGACATGCGCTTTGTCAAACCCCTCGACGAAGACCTGGTGCGCGAGATGGCCGACAGCCACGAACTGCTGGTGACCATCGAGGAAAACGCCATCATGGGTGGTGCCGGCGCCGCGGTCAGCGAATTCCTGGCGCGGGAAAACATCCTCAAGTCGGTACTGCACCTTGGGCTGCCGGATCTCTACGTCGAACACGCCAAGCCTGCGCAAATGCTGGCCGAATGCGGGCTGGACGAGGCGGGGATCGAAGCGGCGGTGCGACTGCGGTTGCAGCTGTTGGGCCTGTAACTCTTCAGACCACACGGCCCCCCTGTGGGAGCGGGCCTGCTCGCGATAGCGGTAGACCAGCCGATGCTGTGTTGACTGACCACTGTCGCGAGCAGGCTCGCTCCCACATTGGTTTCTGTGTGGACCACGAAATCATGGAACACCGATGAAACGCCGCCTCGCCCTCGTCCTCGCCCTGCTCCCCACCCCCGACCTGCTGGCCAATACCTTCGAACGCGACCAGGCCCTCAAGCTGCCCGACATCCTCATCAGCGCCAACCGCCAGGTAGAGGCCCGCAACGACAGCAGCGCCGCCAACACGGTATTCACCCGTGACGACATCGACCGCCTGCAACCGGCCAGTGTCACCGACTTGCTCAGCCGCGTGCCGGGCGTGCAAGTGGCGCCATTGGGCGGGCGCGGCAGCCTGCCGGGGATTTACATCCGCGGCACCAAGTCGGCCCAGAGCCTGGTGTTGGTGGACGGCCAGCGCATCGGCAACGCCACCTCTGGCGACAGCAACCTGCAACGCCTGAATATCAACCAGATCGAGCGGGTAGAAGTGTTGCGTGGCTCGCGCTCGGTGATCTACGGCGCCGATGCGGTGGGCGGGGTGATCCAGATCTTCACACGGCGCGGCAACGATCAAGGGCTGCAACCACGCCTGCACCTGGGTATTGGCAGCCACCAGACCTGGGAGCGCAGCGTGGGCATGTCCGGAGGCGACGAGCAGACGCGTTTCAACCTCGGCGCCAGCCTGGACGAAACCGCAGGAAGCAATCGGACCCACGAGTCCTACGCCAGCGACCGAGACGCCGACGCCAACCGCAACCGGTCCTTCAGCCTGAGCTTGAGCCATGCCGCCAGCGACGATCTGGAGCTCGGCCTGAACCTGCTGGATAACCGTGGCAAAAGTGAATACGACAACCCGTTCGGCCGCTTCGACCCCAGCACCTTCGAGTCCTTGCCCCAGCAGCCGTACAGCGAGTTTGCGGTAAGCAGTTTCAGCAGTTACGCGGACGCTCGGATCAACGACGCCTGGACGTCCCGCCTCGAACTGAGCCACAGCGAGAACCGTGAGAAAACGTTCGACAAGCTCAGTGATGTTCGCGAAGTCTTCAACACCTACCGCGATTCGGTGAATTGGCAGAACGACGTGACACTGGACGAGCGCAACAGCCTGATCGTGGGCGGCGACTGGTATCAAGACCGGGTCAACAGCAGCACGCCGTTCGAGGAAGACAGCCGCTGGAACCGCGCGGCGTTTATCCAGCATCGCTTCCAGGCCGAAACCTTCTCGACAGAGTTGGGCCTGCGCCGCGACCAGAACCAGCAATTTGGTGGCCAGAACAGTTGGAGCGGCACCTTCACCTTGCCAGTGAACTCAGACAACGACGTATTGCTGACCTACAGCGAAAGCTTTCGCGCCCCCACATTCAACGACTTGTATTACCCGGACTTCAGCAACCCAGACCTGAAACCCGAAACGGCCAAGAGCTACGAAGTGCAATGGCGCAGCCAACTGAGCGACAGCGCGCGCCTGGAGGCTTCGCTGTACCGCACGGACCTGGAGGACGCGATCATCTTCGGCAGCGGCTCACGCCCGCAGAACGTTGCGTCGGCGCGGATCAATGGTTTCGAAGCGGCCTTGCGGCAGGAATTGTTCGGTTGGCAGGGCAACCTGGGCCTGGCCTTCATCGACCCACGGGACCGTGACAGCGGCCACACCCTGGCCCGCCGCGCTCGTCGCACGTTGAGCCTGGACCTGGACCGACAATTCGATCGCCTGGGTTTCGGCGCCACCTGGCAAGCGGTGAGCAGCAACTATGACGACGAAAACAACCGCAATGCCCTGAGCGGCTATGCCCTGCTCGGGTTGCGCGGCAGTTGGGCGCTGAGCCGGGAAGTGAAGTTGGAGATGAAGGTGGATAACCTGCTGGACAAAGGTTACAGCCGGGCGCTGTATAGCCATGAGGGGTTGCAGCACGGGTATCGGGAGGAGGGTCGGGCATGGTTGTTTGGGGTGACCTGGACCCCGGAATTTTGATCCGGAATCTGTTGTGCCTGGGCAGCCCCCATCGCGAGCAGGCTCGCTCCCACAATTTGATTCGATGTGAATCCAAAATCAGCGGCGCTACGAATCCTTGTGGGAGCGAGCTTGCTCGCGATTGAAGGCACCGCGGTCTACCGGTCGGGCGCAATCAACCCGCACAGCCGCGCTGTCGCCTCGATCATCTGCCCACTGGGCCGCTCCAGCCCTTTGTCATCCACCAGCAAAAGTCGCCCCTGCGCCACCGGCCAGGCTTTCCAGGCATCGAGCTGTGCCTGATCCGTGGCGAGGATCATCTGCGGCTGGCGCTGCAGTACCGATTCCACACTCACTTGCGGCGCCGGTACGCTCAGGTCGGCGAACACATTGCGCGCGCCGCATATCGCCAAGGCGTCACTGATGATCTGCCCACCGCCGACGGTATACAGCGGCCGGTCCCAGACCTGATAGAACACCGGCACAGGCCTCTCCCGTCGGTAGCGTTGGCGTAGCGCCTCCAGGCGCTGGCGCAGTTGCGCCGCTCGCTGCACGCCCCGCTCCGGGCGGCCGAGTTGGGTGGCTATATCTTGAATTTGCGTAATGAGTTGATCGAGATCGTGGGGCTCGGCGATGTAGATCGGGATGCCCAACGCCTTGAGCTGCTGGCGCTGGGCCGGGCCCACGCTGCCTGGCCAAAGCAGGAGCAGATCGGGCTTGAGGCTGAGCAGGCGCTCCATATCCAGTTGGCCGTAACGCCCAACGGAAGGCAGCTCTTTGAGGGCCGGCGGACGTTCACCACCGTCCAACACACCTACAAGCAGGTCAGCGGAGTCCAGCTCAACGACTATTTCAGAAAGCGAGGGCGCCAGGCTGACAACGCGCGAAGCCGCCATCGTCGAGGCGCTAGCGGCCAGCAGGAGGACCGCCAGCCAGAGACGCATCAACCGAGCTGACGCGGGATGCGATACAGGTAGAACAGCACGGCGGTGGATAACGCCAACAGCATCAGCGGCACCGCTTCGAGGCCGACGAATACCGCCAACGCGCCAATCCAGGCCGGCAGGCCTGCCACCAGGAAAGCTGCGCGACGCCGGGCTGCCAGGGTGATCCAGGCCTCGGGTTCTTCAGGCGTATCGAGGGATTTATGCGTGGCGATCAAGGCGTTTTTATAGCCGCCAAAAAACCGCAGGCTGACAAACATCGACGCGACGCCCGCGATGAATAGCGGCATCGCCAGCACCGGCAGGATCGCCTCGCCCTGACCAAATACCGTGTTGATCACAAATAATGGCAGCAAGGCCAGCGCCAGGTACTGCCACCAACTGACGGCCAGCCGCCGCCGAACCTGGCCGCGCGTCACGCCCGGTCGACCTCGCCCTGGTGCTCGTTGCCCATCATGTGGTCGAGTTTGCTGGCTTTGGTCGCCAGGTAGAGCTTGTTGTGAGGGTTGTGGCCGGTGTGCAGCGGCACGCGTTCAGCCACCGCGATGCCCATGTCGGTCAGTGCCTTGACCTTGCGCGGGTTGTTGGTCATCAACCGCAAGGCCTTGACGCCCAGGTGTTCCAGCATCGGCAGGCAGATGCTGTAATCGCGCAAATCGGCGGCGAAGCCGAGGCGCTCGTTGGCTTCCACGGTGTCGGCCCCGCCGTCTTGCAATTCATAGGCACGGATCTTGTTCAACAGGCCAATGCCGCGCCCTTCCTGGCGCAAATACAGCAGCACGCCGCGACCTTCACGGGCGATGGCTTGCAGCGCGGCTTCAAGCTGCGAGCCGCAATCACAGCGCTGGCTGAACAACGCATCGCCCGTCAGGCATTCGGAGTGCAGGCGACCGAGTACCGGAGCGCCGTCGGCGAAATCACCCAGGCTCAGCACGACGTGCTCGCGACCGGTGGCTTCATCGAGAAAACCATGCATGGTGAATTGAGCAAAAGGCGTTGGCAGCTTGGAAGCGGCAACAAAAACGACAGGCACCGGTGTGCTCCTGATCTAGTACTCGAGATTCGCAGAGGCGGGCATTGTAACAGCACGATCCGATGGGCGCTTAGGCTGAATTATCACGCATAACCATCGAAAAGTTTGATCACAACTTCGGTGGTTTGCCGTGCTCGTCGAAGGGATAGGGTTGATTCCAACGCTCGAAAATCGGTTTCAGCTCACCGCTCTTCACTAACACTTCCATGCGTCGGTCGAACAGCGCACGCAGCACGCGACCGTTTTCGTTGTCGGCGAAGCCCAGGTACAGCGGTAGATTGATCAGCGGCGACATTTTGAATTGCTGGGGATCGTCGGCCTTGGCGAGCACCTCCTCGATCTCCATGGAAGCATCGATATAAAAATCGGCACGGTCATGGGCCAGCATCGGCAGGATTCCCACGGCGCGATGAATTTCGTTGAAACGTCGTACGTTGGGCAGGTAGTTGTCGTACTCGTAGCCGCGCATCCACACCAGTCGATAGTTGCCGATGGTGGCTAACGTTGGGGACGGCTTGGAGGCCAGTCCGAGGGCATAGATATGATCAACATCGTAGTGCCACTTTGGGTAAAGCACTCCTGCGGACTCATTCCGATAGGCGCCGACCTGCACATCGACCTCGCCGCGCTGCACCAACCCGATCGAGCGCGTGTAGGGCACGCTACGGGTTTCCAGCTTGACGCCTTCGGGCTCGAATACCGCGCGCAAAAGCTCCCACCCCATGCCCTGCCCATCGGCCTGTGTGTAATCGGCCCACTCTTCACTGGCGGCGCGAATCTTGCCGGGCAGCGGCGCCGACTCGGCCACCCGAACGCCGAACAACGCTCCGATACACAGCAACAGCAAAAGTGCGCGGCTTACGCCCATGCCTCGTTCCCTCAGGTGAAACACCACACCAACCCTTGCATTGCAAGCCAGGCAAAAACGCCGGCCAACACGTCGTCAAGCATGATGCCGACACCCCCGTGTACCTTCCGGTCGATCCAGCGGATCGGCCATGGCTTGAGGATATCGAAGAAGCGGAACACCAGGAAACCGGCCAACAGCCATTGCCAACCTTCAGGCACCAGCCACAAGGTGATCCACATGCCGACCATTTCGTCCCAGACGATGCCTTCGTGGTCGTGTACCCGCAGGTCATCCGCCACTTTGCCGCACAGCCAGAAGCCGAACAGCATGGTGATGCCCAGCATCAGCCAGTAGCCCCAATCCGGCAACATCTGCCACAACGGTATAAAGGGTAGCGCAACCAGCGAGCCCCAGGTGCCCGGCGCCTTGGGCAAGGTACCCGAACCGAAGCCGAACGCCAGGAAATGCCAGGGATTGCGCCAGACCGAGGGCGGAACGAATTCGGCCGGTACCTGGTTGGGATGATCTGTCACGGTGTCTCCCCAAAATGTTGATAGCCCCGTGTTTGCGGGGTGATGTCGCGCCCGAGGTCGTCAACCAGCATGACGCCCTGCCCCTGCGTGACACTGCCGACCACATGGATCGGCCAGCCTTCGGCCAGAAGTGCCGACAATCGGACCGACGGCAGGGTGAACAGCAATACATAGTCGTCCCCACCACTCAGGGCGGCGTGTTGCGCGCCTGACGGGCCGAGCAACGCCAGAAGTGCATTGGACAGCGGAAGCCGGTCACGTTCAACCGTCAACGCCACGCCGGACGCCAGCGCGATATGCCCACAGTCGGCCAGCAGGCCGTCGGAAATGTCCATCGCCGCGCTGGCCTTGCCCCGCAGTGCCAGGCCGAGGTCGATCTGCGGTCGCGGCGCCCAGTAATGGCCCAGCAATGGCTCGGCGACTGCAGGCTCAGCGCTGCGCTGGCCGAGGACCAGCGGCAACGCGCCGGCGGCATTGCCCAGCTCACCGCCGACACACAGCAGATCGCCGGGCTGCGCGCCGCCGCGGGTCAAGGCCTGGCTGGACGGGACGCGGCCGAACACGGTCAGGGTCAGGCTCAGGGGCCCCCGCGTGGTATCGCCGCCCACCAACGCGACGCCGCATGCCCGGGCCATCTGACTCAAACCCTGGGCATAGGCTTGCAGCCAATCGGCGGCAACCATCGGCAAGGTCAGGGCAAGGGTAAAGGCGAAAGGGCTCGCGCCCATGGCGGCCAAGTCACTGACCGCCACGGCCAGCGAGCGCTGGCCGAGCAGGAACGGATCGCAAGGATCCGGGAAATGCACACCGGCGACCAGCGTGTCGGTGGAAACCGCCAGCTGTTCCCCGGGAGGGACGGCCAGCAAGGCGCAGTCGTCGCCGATCCCCAGCGCAACGCCCTCGCCGCCCTGCGCGCATGGCGCAGCGGCGAAGTAGTTACGGATCAGCTCGAATTCACCCATAGTCAGTCGTCACAAACGCCAATCAGCGCTTGAACGCCTTCACTTCGGCTTCACGCAGGCGCGGGGCGAGCTTGTCGAGCACACCGTTGACGAACTTGTGGCCGTCGGTGGAACCGAAGACTTTCGCCAGCTCGATCCCTTCGTTGATTACCACGCGGTACGGCACGTCGACGCGCTGCATCAGCTCCCAGGTGGACAAGCGCAACACGGCGAGCTCGACTGGGTCCAGCTCATCGATGGTCAGGTCCAGGCAAGGTGCCAGTGCGTTGTCGATTTCAGTCTTGTGCGCGGGGACGCCGTGCAGGATCTCGCGGAAGTACGCACCATCGACATCACTGAAATCGTTATCGACGCGAAACTGCGCTTCGATCTCGTTCAGCGATTGCTTGGCCATATGCCACTGATACAGGGCCTGGGTCGCGAGCTGACGGGCTTCGCGGCGCTTGACGCTTTTCGAAGGCTTGCCGGCGTCCGCAGGCTTTGGATCGCGCGGGTTGAAACGATCGCTCTCGTCGCTAATCACTTGGCCTCCAACTGCGCCAGCAGGCTGACCATTTCCAGGGCGGACAAGGCAGCTTCGGCACCTTTGTTACCGGCCTTGGTGCCGGAACGTTCGATGGCTTGCTCGATGGAATCAACGGTCAGCACGCCGAAAGCGACCGGCACGCCGAACTCCATGGACACCTGGGCCAGGCCCTTGGTGCATTCGCCGGCCACGTATTCGAAGTGCGGAGTACCGCCACGAATGACCGCACCGAGGGCGATGATTGCCGCAAATTCGCCCTTTTGGGCGACTTTCTGCGCAACCAGCGGGATTTCGAAGGCGCCAGGCGCACGGATGATGGTGATGTCGCCTTCGCTCACGCCATGGCGAACCAGCGCATCCACCGCGCCGTCGACCAGGCTTTCAACCACAAAGCTGTTGAAACGGCCGACTACCAGCGCGTAGCGGCCCTTGGGGGCGATGAAGGTACCTTCGATGGTCTTCAGGGTCATTCGTCAGATCTCTTAAAGAGCCGGAGCACGTTCGATACGCGCTCCTCAGTGATATTAGCCACGAATACAGGGCGGGAAATCCCGGGCCATTATTCGGAGGGCACGTATTCTACAACTTCCAGGTCGAAACCGGATATCGCATTAAATTTCATCGGCGCGCTCATCAGACGCATCTTGCGCACGCCCAGGTCGCGCAGGATCTGCGAACCGGCGCCGACAATGCTGTAGGTGGTCGGTTTTTTCACCGGTTGCTGCTCGGTGGTCTCACGGATGTGGGCCAACAGCACGTCACCATCGAGTGGATGTCCCAGCAACAGCACCACGCCGCTGCCCGCCTCGGCCACGGCGGCCATGGCCGCGCGCAGGCTCCAGCGGCCCGGTTGCTTGACCATCAGCAGGTCGCGCAGAGGGTCCATGTTATGCACGCGGACCAGGGTCGGCTCTTCAGCACAAACAGTGCCCAGGGTCAGCGCCATGTGCACGTCGCCTTCCACCGAGTCGCGGTAGGTCACCAGGTTGAACTGGCCCAGTTCGCTGTCCAGCGGCTGCTCGGAAATCCGCTGAACGGTACGTTCGTGGATCATTCGGTAGTGAATCAGGTCGGCGATGGTGCCGATCTTGATGTTGTGCTCGGCGGCGAACGCTTCCAGCTCGGCGCGACGGGACATGGTGCCGTCGTCGTTCATCACTTCGCAGATGACGCCGGCGGGCTCGAAGCCGGCCATGCGCGCCAGGTCGCACGCCGCCTCGGTATGGCCGGCGCGGGCCAGGGTGCCGCCGGCCTGGGCCATCAACGGGAAGATGTGGCCGGGGCTGACGATGTCTTCGGCCTTGGCGTCGGCGGCCGCGGCCGCTTGTACGGTGCGCGCGCGGTCAGCGGCGGAGATACCGGTGGTCACGCCCTCGGCGGCCTCGATGGACACGGTGAACTTGGTGCCGAAGCCCGAGCCATTGCGCGGCGCCATCAGCGGCAGCTTCAGCAGCTCGCAGCGTTCGCGGGTCATCGGCATGCAGATCAGGCCACGGGCGTGCTTGGCCATGAAGTTGATGTGTTCGGCCTTGCAGCATTCGGCGGCCATGATCAGGTCGCCTTCGTTCTCGCGGTCTTCGTCATCCATGAGGATGACCATCTTGCCTTGGCGGATGTCTTCAACCAGTTCTTCGATGCTATTGAGCGCCACGCGGCACCCCCTTGGGTCAGGATTTGAGGTAGCCGTTAGCGGCCAGAAAGCTTTCAGTGATATTGCCGGCTGCTGGCTCCGCGGCCTTGTCGCCCAGCAGCAGACGCTCCAGATAGCGGGCCAGCAGGTCGACCTCCAGGTTGACCCGACGACCAGGCCGGTACGAGGCCATGATGGTTTCGCTCAGGGTATGGGGGATGATCGTCAGCATGAACTCAGCGCCGTCCACCGCGTTGACCGTCAGGCTGGTGCCATCGACGGTGATCGAGCCTTTATGGGCGATGTACTTGGCCAGCTCTTTCGGGGCCCGGATACGAAACTCCACGGCCCGGGCGTTATCGGTACGCGAGACCACTTCGCCGACACCGTCGACGTGGCCGCTGACCAGGTGCCCGCCGAGGCGCGTGGTCGGCGTCAGGGCTTTTTCCAGGTTGACCGGGCTGCCACTCTTGAGATCGTTCATCGCGGTACAGTCGAGGGTTTCGCGGCTGACGTCAGCCAGGAAGCCATTGCCGGGCAGCTCGACGGCAGTCAGGCAGACGCCGTTCACGGCGATGCTGTCGCCCAACTTGACGTCGCTCAGGTCGAGCTTGCCGGTTTCGACATGCACCCGCACATCGCCGCCCTTGGGGGTGAGTGCGCGGATACTGCCGATGGATTCGATGATGCCGGTAAACATGGAGTCCTCCTCGAGAACGGGCCGCCGCTTGAGCGAAAGCCGGGAATTATACGCTGGCCGATGAAACGGGAACGGCGATGACTCGCCAGTCATCGCCCACGGCGCGGATTTCGGTGATTTTCAGCGGCGCGGCGTCCTTCATCTGCGCCAGCGGCCAGTCCAGCAGCGGTCGCGCCGAGGAGCCCAGAAACTTGCCGGCGATGAAAATCTGGAACTCGTCCACCAGGCCCTGACGGGCAAAGGCTCCCGCCAGGCGCGGGCCGGCTTCCACCAACACTTCGTTGACGCCTCGGGCCGCCAACTCCGCCAACAGGCGGCGCAGATCGACCTGACCGTCGTCACCCGCCACGATCATGCATTCGGGGCCGTTGGCGTACTGTTCTTCCACCGCCATGCAGGTAGCGACGAGCGCCGGGCCGGCCCTGAAAAACGGCGCATCCAGCGGCACTCGCAAGCGGCCGTCCACCAGTACCCGCAGCGGCGGACGGCTCATGGCCAACGCGGTCTGCTCGGCGTCCAGCCCGAGCTCGTCGGCGCGCACGGTCAGCCGGGCATTGTCCGCCAGCACCGTATCGGCGCCGGTCAGCACCACGCTGGCCTGGGCCCGCAGGCGTTGTACCGCCGAGCGCGCGGCGGGGCCGGTGATCCACTGGCTCTCGCCACTCTCCATGGCGGTGCGGCCATCAAGGCTCATGGCGAGCTTGACCCGCACGAACGGCAGGCCATGTTCCATGCGCTTGAGGAAACCTTCATTGAGCTTGCGCGCTTCGCCTTCCAGCACGCCGCTTTCTGTGGCGATGCCGGCCTGGGCCAGCCGCTGCAGGCCGCGCCCGGCGACTTCCGGGTTCGGGTCTTGCATCGCGGCCACCACCCGCGCCACCCCGGCGGTGACCAACGCATCGGCACAGGGCGGTGTGCGCCCATGGTGGCTGCACGGTTCGAGGGTCACGTAGGCCGTGGCGCCCCGGGCATTTTCACCGGCGGCGCGCAGGGCATGGACTTCGGCATGGGGTTCGCCAGCGCGGATGTGCCAGCCTTCGCCGACGACTTCGCCGTCCCGCACGATCACGCAACCCACCCGTGGGTTGGGATGGGTCGTGTAGTGACCGCGTCGCGCCAATTCCAGGGCGCGGGCCATGTAATGGGCGTCGAGGACGGCTTTTTGCGCCGGGCTGGTCATTCTTTCACCGGCTCGCGGGCCAGGCGGTCGATTTCCTCGCGGAACTCATTGAGGTCCTGGAAACGCCGGTACACCGAGGCGAAACGGATGTAGGCCACTTCATCGAGCTTCTGCAGCTCGGCCATCACCAGCTCGCCGACCACCAGGGATTTGACCTCGCGCTCGCCGGTCGCCCGCAGCTTGTGCTTGATGTGCACCAGCGCGGCTTCCAGGCGTTCGACGCTCACCGGGCGTTTTTCCAGGGCGCGCTGCATGCCGGCGCGCAGTTTTTCTTCATCGAACGGCTGGCGACTGCCGTCGGTCTTGATCAGGCGCGGCAACACCAGTTCAGCGGTCTCGAACGTCGTGAAACGTTCGCCGCAGGCCAGGCATTCGCGGCGGCGGCGGACCTGTTCGCCCTCGGCGACCAGTCGCGAGTCGATGACTTTGGTGTCGTTGGCACCGCAGAAGGGACAGTGCATGGTGGGCAGGCAACAAAAAAAGGGAGGGCCATGGTAGCGCATCCCACTGGCAAGACAAGCCATAGGGTTTACGGTATACAGACGGGCTTAACGCCAGATCCATCGAATTCACCTTGCTGGAGCCACCCATGCCGCTACGACCCATTGTTCTGCTCAGTCTCTTCAGCCTGCTGATGGCGTGCAGCAGCGACGCCCCGAAACCCGCCGCGCCAGCCCCGGCGCCCGCGCCTAAACAGGCTCAGGAAAAGGCCCGCCAAGCCACCGAGCTTGGGCCGCTGCCGGCGCATCAGCGAGAACTGAGCGGTACCTTGCAAGGCGTGCCGGCAGGGGCCGAGGTGGAACTGGCGCTGCTGGTGATCGATGACAAGGATCGCCCGCAGCAACTGCTCGCCAGTTCCAGCCTGATCGGCACCAACCAGGCACTGCCCTTCCGCCTGCGCTTCAACCCCGAAGCCTTCCCCGTTGGCGCCCGCGTGGAACTGCGCGGCCGGGCCAGCCAGTCGGGCCAGTTGATCCTGCACCTGCCGGAGCAACGCATCAGCCAACCGACCACCCAGGCGCTGGGCGTCCTGCAATTCGTCAAAGCGCCATGAGGCCACCGCAGGACCTGCAACAAGCGCTGGACGAGTTACTTGGCGATGCACGTTTGGTGGCCTGTGCGCTGCCGGACACAGACTTGAAGCTGTGGTTGATCGACGGCGACAACATGGACCGAGCCTTCAGCCCGGAAGAAACCCGGCGCATCCTCCACGAGCCGCCGTATTGGAGCTTCTGCTGGGCCAGCGGCCTGGCGATGGCGCGCTATCTGGCCGAACAGCCACAATGGGTCGAGGGCAAGCGAGTGCTGGATTTCGGTGCCGGCTCCGGCGTGGCGGGCATTGCGGCGGTCAAGGCCGGGGCGCTGGAAGTGGTGGCCTGCGACCTGGATCCGCTGGCGCTTGCCGCGTGCCAGGCCAATGCAGTGCTTAACGGCGTGACGTTGGGTTATTCGACGGATTTTTTCGCCGAGGCTGATCGCTTCGATCTGATCCTCGTCGCCGACGTGCTCTACGACCGGGCGAACCTGCCGCTGCTGGACCAGTTCCTCAGCCGTGGCCGCGAGGCACTGGTGGCGGATTCCCGGGTGCGGGACTTCCAGCATCCGCTGTACCGACGCATCGAAATGCTCGAGGCCATGACCTTGCCGGACCTGGCTGAGCCGGAGGAGTTTCGGCATGTGAGCCTGTACCACGCGCGGCGCTTGTCTTAAAGCATCGCGAGCAGGCTCGCTCCCACATAGAACTTTGTTCAGTTCATGAAAAATGCAGGCAGCATAAAACACGGTGGGAGCGAGCCTGCTCGCGATAGCGGTCTATCAGGCGCCGCAAGCCCCCGCTTTCAGCCACCCCCACCAAGCCGTATAGTTGCCCCATTCAAGCGTTCTACGAGATTCCCCATGACCCAGGACACGTCTTACATCTTCGACGCCACCACGGCCGATTTCGACCAGTCGGTGATCGCCAACTCTTTTCAAAAACCGGTGCTGGTGGATTTCTGGGCCGAGTGGTGTGCGCCCTGCAAGGCACTGATGCCCATGTTGCAAGGTATCGCCGAGAGCTATCGGGGCGAACTGCTGCTGGCCAAGGTCAACTGCGACGTCGAGCAAGACATCGTCGCCCGCTTCGGCATTCGCAGCCTGCCGACCGTGGTGCTGTTCAAGGACGGCCAGCCGGTGGACGGCTTCGCCGGGGCTCAACCGGAATCGGCGGTGCGGGCGATGCTCGAACCCCATGTGCAGATGCCGCCTCCAGCCGCAGCCGACCCTTTCGAACAGGCCCAGGCGCTGTTCGATGAGGGCCGCTTCGCCGATGCCGAAGCCGTGCTCACCGTGTTGCTGGGCGAAGACAACACCAACGCCAAGGCGCTGATCCTTTACGCACGTTGCCTGACCGAGCGCGGCGAGCTGGGCGAGGCACAAACAGTGCTCGACGCCGTGAAAAGCGATGAACACAAGGCCGCACTGGCTGGCGCCAAGGCGCAGATCCAGTTTCTCGGCCTGGCCAAGGATCTGCCGGACGCCGCCGACCTCAAGGCGCGGCTGGCGAAAGATCCTCAGGACGACGAGGCGGTGTATCAACTGGCGATCCAGCAACTGGCGCGCCAGCAGTACGAGCCAGCGCTCGAGGCGCTGCTCAAGTTGTTCATCCGCAATCGCAGCTACAGCGAAGGCCTGCCCCATAAGACGTTGCTGCAAGTGTTCGAACTGCTGGGCAACGATCACCCGCTGGTGACGACCTACCGTCGCAAGCTGTTCGCCGCGCTTTACTGACCGATCCAGCTGTAGAGCGGCGTATCCCCGCCGCTCAGCACCTTGACCTCGGCGCTGTGGCGCAGGCGCACCAGCAAGCGCTTGCCTGACGAGGCGCTGCCGGTCAGGCTCTCAAGCTGTTCGAGCAAGTCCGGGCCGCTCAGTTGCCCGGCCTTGCGCAACAACTCCCGGGCGATCTGCCACTGGGCGTCATCCTGATTCGTCGACTTGGCGGGCGCCGCCGCCGCGCCTTCGGACTTGGCCACTTGCAATCGCGCGCCGAGCTGCGCCCAGTCGCCTTCATCCATCTCTATCGTCAAGTCCACCGGCCAATCACCGACCGTCCCGCGTATCCGCAACATCAGCGTGCTCCTGAAGATTTCATCTGCCCATGCTCCCATGGGCCTTGCGCGACGCCAAGCAGATGGTCAAACTCCTCGCACTATCGTTATAAGATTACATAACCTTTCTGGAGATTCGTCATGCGTCGTTTGCTTCTTGCCCTGCCATTCGCCCTGCTGCCATTGGCTGTCGCTCACGCGGCGGTGGAGCATGACCACGATCATGAGCATGATCACGAGCACGGCAGCCTGGGCGCCCATGAGCACGGCGTCGCCCGGTTGAATGCGGCCCTGGATGGCCAGACCCTGGAATTGGAATTGGAAAGCCCGGCGATGAACCTGGTGGGCTTCGAACACGCCGCCAGCAGCGATGCCGACAAAGCCAAGGTCGCCGCCGTGCGGGCGCAGCTGGATAAACCCCTGGCGTTGTTCAACCTGCCGGCCGCCGCCAAGTGCACCGTGGCCCAGCAGGAATTGGAAAGCCCGTTGTTCGGTGATGAGCCGGACCACGAAGACCACGACGAAGAGGCAGATGGCGACGAGCACCATGGCGAACACAGCGAGATCCACGCCGACTATCAATTCACTTGCACGGCCCCTGGCGCCTTGAAGAACCTGGACCTGGCGACACTGTTCAAAACCTTTCCGGCCACACAGAAAATTCAGGTACAACTGATCAGCCCGAGCGGCCAGCAAGGCGTGGAAGTGACGGCCAAGGCGCCAGCCCTGAAATTCTGATTCACTGCCCCCCTGTGGGAGCGAGCCTGCTCGCGAAGGCGCCGGCACATCCAAACCGATGTTGACTGACTCACCGCATTCGCGAGCAGGCTCGCTCCCACAGGAATTCCCGTTAACCTGAAAAACCGGCGATATGACCCAAGCACTCATCGAACTGTCCGACCTGGGCTTCAGCTGGCCCGGGCATCCGCCACTGCTGGACATCCCGGCGTTTCGCCTGGATGCCGGCGAAACCTTGTTCCTCAAAGGGCCGAGCGGCAGCGGCAAGACCACCTTGCTGGGGCTGTTGGGCGGTGTGCAAACGCCGGATCGCGGCAGCATCCGCCTGCTTGGCCAGGAGCTCACCGAATTGGGCGCGGGCAGCCGCGACCGCTTTCGCGTGGACCACACCGGCTACATCTTCCAGCAGTTCAACCTGCTGCCGTTTCTCTCGGTGCGCGAGAACGTCGAACTGCCTTGCCATTTCTCGAAATTGCGCGCGCAACGGGCCATCCAGCGCCACGGGAGTGTCGATCAAGCCGCCGCCACATTGTTGGCCCACCTGGGGCTGAACGATACGAACCTGCTGGAGCGCCGGGCCGACTCGCTGTCCATCGGCCAACAACAACGGGTCGCCGCCGCTCGGGCCTTGATCGGCCAACCGGAACTGGTGATCGCCGACGAACCGACCTCAGCCCTGGACTACGACGCCCGGGAAAACTTCCTGCGTCTGCTGTTCGCCGAATGCCGCGAAGCCGGGTCGAGCCTGTTGTTCGTCAGTCACGACCAGAGCCTGGCGCCGCTGTTCGACCGTCACCTCTCGCTGGCCGATCTGAATCGCGCCGCCAAGCCACTCGAGGTCTGAGATGTATTTGCTCCGTCTAGCCATGGCCAGCCTGGCGAACCGTCGCTTCACCGCGATCCTTACCGCTTTTGCCATTGCCCTCTCGGTGTGCCTGTTGCTCGCGGTGGAGCGAGTGCGCACCGAGGCGCGGGCCAGCTTCGCCAGCACCATCAGCGGCACCGACCTGATCGTCGGCGCCCGCTCCGGCTCCGTGAATCTGTTGTTGTACTCGGTGTTTCGCATCGGCAACGCCACCAACAACATCCGCTGGGACAGCTTCGAGCAGTTCGCCAACAACCCGAAAGTGAAGTGGGCGATCCCCATGTCCCTTGGCGACTCCCATCGCGGTTACCGGGTGATGGGCACCACCGAGGCCTACTTCGAGCATTACCAGTACGGCCGCCGGCAACACCTGGCGTTGGCCGATGGCCGCGCGTTCGCCACCGACCCATTCGAAGTGGTGCTCGGCGCGGAAGTGGCCGAGGCGCTGCATTACAAACTCGGGGAAAAGCTGGTGCTGGCCCACGGCGTGGCGGCGATCAGCCTGGTCAAGCACGACGACAAACCCTTTACCGTGGTGGGGATTCTCAAGCGCACTGGCACGCCGGTGGATCGCACGCTGCACATCAGCCTCGGCGGCATGGAGGCCATCCATATCGATTGGAAAAATGGCGTGCCGGCCCAGGGCAATGGGCGCATCAGCGCCGACCAGGCCCGCAACATGGACCTCACGCCGAAAGCGATTACCGCGTTCATGCTTGGCCTCAACAGCAAAATTTCCACGTTCGCCTTGCAACGCGAGATCAATGAGTTTCGTGGCGAACCGCTGCTGGCGATCCTGCCGGGCGTGGCGCTGCAAGAACTGTGGAGCCTGATGGGCACGGCGGAAAAAGCCTTGTTCGTGATCTCGCTGTTCGTCGTGCTGACTGGCTTGATCGGCATGCTCACGGCGATTCTCACCAGCCTCAACGAGCGGCGCCGGGAGATGGCGATCCTGCGTTCGGTGGGCGCGCGGCCCTGGCATATCGCGAGCCTGCTGGTACTCGAAGCCTTCGCCCTGGCATTGGCCGGGGTCACCGCCGGGCTGGCCTTGTTGTACATCGGCATCGCCGCCGCCCAGGGTTATGTGCAGTCGGCCTACGGTTTGTACCTGCCATTGGGCTGGCCGAGCGAGTATGAATGGGCGCTGCTGGCTGGCATTCTGGTCGCCGCCCTGCTGATGGGCAGCGTGCCGGCCTGGCGCGCCTATCGCCAATCGTTGGCCGATGGCCTGTCGATCCGTTTATGAGGACGTTGAAAATGCCCCGCGCCCTGCTTGCACTGTTGATGATGGTTTCCCTGCCGCTGTGGGCGGCCGAGCCGAGGGACCTGGCCTGGTCGGAGATGATCCCACCAGATGCGACGCCGGAAGTGCCGAACATGACGCCCCTGCACGACCTGTCGAAGATGAGCGATGCCTTGGCCGCCGAATCCGCCCCGGCGGCCAAGCAGGACCTGCCCAATGCCCCGGTGGTCAAGGCCCTCGATGGCCAGCAGATCCGCTTGCCCGGTTATATCGTGCCGCTGGAAGTCAGCGAGGAAGGCCGCACCACCGATTTCCTGCTGGTGCCGTATTTCGGCGCCTGCATCCACGTGCCGCCCCCGCCGTCGAACCAGATCGTGCATGTGAAAAGCGAAGTCGGGGTCAAGCTCGACGAGCTGTACCAGCCGTACTGGGTCGAAGGGCCGATGCAGGTCAAACCGTCCACCAGTGAACTGGCCGATGCCGGGTATCAGATGGAGGCGCAAAAGATTTATGTCTATGAACTGCCGGAGTGACCCCGCAGTGATGCGTTGTTTTTGCGATAGCTTGCTCGCGATGGGCTTCATCACATTTTCATTGAGCTGAGTCAAAAGACCGGACCAGACGGCTCCGTACCATGGGACATCAATTTTCGATTCCTTCTGGAGCCCCCATGCACAAGTCTCTGCTCAGCGCCTCCCTCATCGCGCTAGCCCTCGCTGCGCCGTTTGCCCAAGCCCATACCGCCGGCGACATCATCGTTCGCGCCGGCGCGATCACGGTCAACCCGGACGCCGACAGCTCCAGCGTCAAGGTCGACCGTGGCCCGCTGGCCGGCGCCGACCTGGGCGGTAAGGCGACCCTGAGCAGCGACACACAGTTGGGCCTGAACTTCGCCTACATGCTCACCAACAACTGGGGAATCGAATTGCTGGCGGCCTCGCCATTCGAGCACGACGTGAAACTCAAGGGCACCGCACTCGGCGCCGCCAACAACAAGCTCGGCACCCTCAAGCACCTGCCGCCGACCCTGAGCCTGGTCTACTACCCGCTCGACGCCAAGTCGGCATTCCAACCCTATGTCGGCGCCGGCATCAACTACACCTGGATCTATGACGAACACGTCGGCAGCGAAGCCAGCGCCAATGGGTTCAGCAACTTTCGCGCGAAAAACAGCTGGGGCATGGCGTGGCAAGTCGGTGCCGACTATATGCTGACAGACAACATCATGATCAACGGCCAGATCCGCTACATCGACATCGATACCACGGCCTATGTCGACAACAACGCCGTGGCCGGCGGTACGAGGGCCAAAGTGGACGTCGATGTGGACCCGTTCGTCTACATGGTTGGGTTGGGTTACAAGTTCTGACCCCACACGACATTGACATGCCTACACACCCCGTGGCGAGGGAGCTTGCTCCCGCTGGACTGCGAAGCAGGCCCGACGAATTTGCGACCGCTTCGCGCCCGAGCGGGAGCAAGCTCCTTCGCCACAGGTTTCACTTGCCACAAAAGCGATGCATGACTTACAAAAAAGGCGCCCCGAAAGGCGCCTTTTTTTCGGCTGCGAAACTCAGCGCCCCAACAACCGCGCCAGCCCCACGCTCATCGGCGTCTGCTTCGGGACGTTGAAGCGCTCCAGTAAACGAGCATTGTTTGCCCGCGAATGGCGGATATCGCCGGAGCGCGCCGGGCCATGGCTGATCGTAGGTAAATCGCCCACCACCACGGCCAGGGCCTGGAGCATCTGCTTCAAGGTCGTGGCCTGGTTCCAGCCGACATTCACCGCGCCGACCTCCACTTCCGGTTTTTCGATGGCCTGGACCAGCACGTCCACCAGATCCTCAACGTAGACGAAATCCCGAGTCTGCTCGCCGTCGCCGAACACGGTGATCGGCAGGCCTTTCTGCGCCCGTTCGCTGAAGATACTGATGACGCCTGAATACGGCGAGGATGGATCCTGGCGCGGACCATAGATGTTGAAGAAGCGGAACACCACCGGCTCCAGTTCATGCTGGCGACGATAGAAGTCGAAATAGAATTCGCTGGCCAGTTTGTCTGCCGCATAAGGCGTCAACGGCGCCTTGGGCGTCTCTTCGTCGATGGACTGGCCTTCGCCATTGTTGCCGTAGACCGCGGCGCTGGAGGCGAACAGCACCCGCTTCACCCCGGCCTGGCGCATGGCTTCGCAGACGTTCAGGGTGCCGATGAAATTGCTCTGGTGCGTGCGCACCGGGTCGTCCACCGAGGCTTGCACCGAGGCCACGGCGGCCAGATGCGCCACGGCGCTGCAACCGGCCACGGCCCGGGCGACCAGCGCGGCGTCGGCGACATCGCCCTCGATCAGCTCCAGAGCCGGGTTATCCAGCGGCAGGTTGCTGCGCTTGCCAGTGGACAGGTCATCGAGAATGCGCACCGAATGCCCTTTGGCAAGCAAGGCGTCGGTCAGGTGCGAACCAATGAAACCCGCGCCGCCGGTGATGAGAACTGGGCCTTCAGCCATGGCGATAGAACCTATCCAGTAGGGCCGGGAGTGCGGCGCGCCAGGCGCGGGGCTTGATCCCGAAGGTGTGCAGAATTTTCTTGCAGGCCAATACCGCGTGCTGCGGTTCTTCCGCCGCGTCCGGCCTTGCGGCGTGGGCCTGGGGCGTCGGCGACTCGATGGCCAGCGGGTGCAGGGCGCGGGCTTCGGTGAGGATCGCCTGGCCCAAAGCCAGCGGCGTGGTCGCCTCATGCCCGGCGTAATGATAGGTGCCCCACAGCGGCGCCGCGCAATCGAGTTGCTTGAGCACCGAAATGATCACCCGCGCGGCATCGTCCACCGGCGTGGGGTTACCCCGACGGTCGTCGGCCAGCAACAACTCTTCAGGCTGCTCGGCCCGGGCCAGGAAACGGCCGAGGATGCCGTCGGCGCTGTCGTCCAGCAGCCAGCCAAAACGCAGCAGAACATGTTGCGGGCAAGTGGCGCGCACGCTTTGCTCGATGCGCCACAACGCCTGGCCACGCAGGCCCAGGGGCACCGGTTCATCCTTTTCGCTGTAGGCGGTGGCGCGGGAGCCGTCGAACACGCGATAGCTCGACGGTTGCAGCAAGACAATGTTGTGATGCTGGCACAGTTCGGCCAGGCGCTCGACCGCCCGCTCTTGGCTGGCCAGGCGTTGCTCGCTGACGGTTTCGGCCTGGAACCAGTCGAAGTAGTACGCCAGGTTGATCAAGGCGTCCGGCCGGGTGTCGTCGAGCAACTGCGTGAGGCTCGCGGCATCCCAGCCGTCTTCGGGGGGGCGGGGGGCGAGAAAACCGATGTCTTCTTCCGCACCGAGGCGAATCAGCGCCTGCCCAAGGGCATTTCCGCCGCCCAGTAACATAAGGCGCATTCGCATAAAGTCAGCAGGCCCAGTCTGTTGGCACAAGAATTTGGTCGACAACGCCCGAGGGCGTCGCCGGAATCGTTGCATTTTGCGGGTTTAGTGCGCAACCGTCATCCGTAATGTGTAGATCGCCGGGTTTGCCGTCTTCCAAGGCGGTTGCCGAGCTCTTGTGGCGAGGGGATTTATCCCCGCTGGGCTGCGCAGCAGCCCCAACCAAGCAAATGAGGCGAGCCTGACCCACCCAGGTGTTAATTAAAGGGACTGCTGCGCAGTCCAGCGGGGATAAATCCCCTCGCCACTTGCATCCTCCCCACCCCACCCGCCTAAACTGCCCCCATGAATCTGCCCCTTGCAGCCGACCACGCCATGGCAGGCTTTCATCCCGCCGTTCGCGCCTGGTTCAGCCAGACATTCCCGGCCGTCACGGCCGCCCAGGCCCGGGCGTGGCCGTTGATCGGCCAGCGCCGCTCGGTGCTGGTCGCCGCGCCCACGGGTTCGGGCAAGACCCTGACCGCATTTCTCGCGGTCCTGGATGACTTGGTACATCGCGGCCTGGAGCAAGGCGGGCTGCCGGACGAGACACTCGTGGTCTACGTCTCGCCGCTCAAGGCCTTGAGCAACGATATCCAGATCAACCTGCAGAATCCCCTGGCCGGCATCACTGAGCAATTGCAGCGAATGGGGCTGCCGCCCTTGCCCATCACCACCGCCGTGCGCACCGGCGACACGCCGCAAAAAGAACGCTCGGCGATGCGCAAGACCGCGCCGCACATCCTCGTGACCACGCCCGAATCGCTCTATGTGCTGCTCGGCTCCGATTCCGGCCGGCAGATGCTTGCCAGCACCCGCACGGTGATCGTCGATGAAATCCACGCCATCGCCGCCAGCAAGCGCGGCAGTCATCTGGCCTTGAGCCTGGAACGGCTGCAAGCGCTGTGCGCCGAACCGTTGGTGCGCATCGGCTTGTCCGCCACGCAAAAGCCCATCGAGGCGGTATCGCGGTTTCTCGTCGGTGAAGGACGCGCCTGTGAAATTGTCGACATCGGCCACGCCCGCCCCCGCGACCTGGACATCGAGGTGCCGCCGGTGCCGCTTTCTGCGGTAATGGCCAATGACGTCTGGGAACTGGTCTACAACCGCCTCGCCGAGCTGGCCCGGGCGCACCGAACCACACTGGTATTCGTCAACACCCGGCGGCTGGCCGAACGCCTGAGTCGTCACTTGAGCGAGCGCCTGGGCAAAGACTCGGTGGCGGCCCACCACGGCAGCCTGGCGAAGGAGTTTCGCCTCGACGCCGAGCAACGCCTCAAGCGCGGCGAGCTGCAGGTACTGATCGCCACGGCGTCGTTGGAGTTGGGCATCGATATCGGCGACGTCGACCTGGTCTGCCAGATCGCCTCGCCCCGTTCGATCTCGGCGTTCCTGCAAAGGGTTGGCCGCTCCGGTCACCAGGTCGGCGGCACGCCCAAGGGGCGCCTGTTCGCTACCACGCGCGACGACTTGATCGAGTGCGCCGCCCTGCTCGATTGTGTGCGCCGTGGCGAGCTGGACATCCTGCACATCCCCAAGGCGCCGCTGGACGTCCTGGCCCAGCAGATCGTCGCCGAGGTCAGTTGCCAGGAATGGCATGAGCAGGCGTTGCTGGAGATGTTCCGCCGCGCCTCGCCCTATGCCGGGCTCGACGAAGATCATTACCAGGCCCTGTTGCAAATGCTCGCCGAAGGCCTCAATGGCCGGCAAGGCGTACGCAGTGCCTACCTGCACCGCGATGCCGTGACCCGGACCTTGCGTGGACGGCGGGGTAGCAAGCTGACGGCCGTGACCAGCGGCGGCACCATCCCGGACAACGCTGACTACAGCGTGCTGCTCGAACCGCAGGGCTTGAACATCGGCAGCGTCAACGAAGACTTCGCCGTCGAGAGCATCGCCGGCGACGTCTTCCAACTCGGCAATACCTCGTACCGGATCATCCGCGTCGAGACCGGCCGCGTGCGGGTCGAGGACGCCCAGGGCCAACCGCCCACCATTCCGTTCTGGCTCGGCGAAGCCCCAGGGCGCAGCGCCGAACTGTCCCTGGCCGTGGCCCGCCTGCAAGCCCAGCTGGATCAGTTGCTCGGCGCCACGCCGGGCAACCTGCAACCGGCCCTCGACTGGCTGACCGGCACCTTGCACCTGAACCTCGCCAGCGCCGAACAGATCCTCGACTACCTGGCCCCGGCGCGCCTGGCCTTCGGCGCCCTGCCCTCCCAGGACACCTTGGTGATGGAACGGTTTTTCGACGAATCCGGCGGAACCCAACTGATCATCCACACGCCTTTCGGCAGTCGCATCAACCGCGCCTGGGGCCTGGCCCTGCGCAAGCGTTTCTGCCGCACCTTCAACTTCGAATTGCAGGCCGCCTCCAGCGAGGACGCCATCGTGCTGTCGCTGTCCACCAGCCACAGCTTCGAACTCGACGAAGTCTGGCGCTACCTCAACAGCCAGAGCGCCGAACAGATCCTGGTCCAGGCGGTGCTGGACGCGCCGTTGTTCGGCGTGCGCTGGCGCTGGAACGCCGGCGTGGCCCTGGCGTTGCCGCGCTACACGGGCGGGCGCAAAGTCGCGCCGCAGATCCAGCGCATGAAAAGTGAAGATTTGATCGCCAGCGTATTTCCTGACCAGATCGCGTGCCTGGAAAACCTCGCCGGCGAGCGTGAGATTCCCGACCACCCGCTGGTGGAACAGACCCTCGATGATTGCCTCCATGAAGCCATGGACAGCGAAGGCTGGCTGGCCCTGCTGCGGCGGATGGAGGCGGGCGAGATACACTTGGTCAGCCGCGACCTGCCTGCGCCTTCGCCCCTGGCGGCAGAAATCCTCAGCGCCCGGCCCTATACCTTTCTCGACGACGCGCCGCTGGAAGAACGCCGCACCCAAGCGGTGATCAATCGACGCTGGAGCGATCCGCAGTCCACCGATGACCTGGGCGCATTGGACGCCGATGCCATCCAGGCCGTGCGGGAAGAGGCCTGGCCGACGCCGACCAGTATCGATGAAATCCACGAAGCGCTGATGAGCCTGGCCTGCATCGCCGACAGCGAAGCCAGCGCCGATCCGTCGTGGCTGGAGGGGCTGCAAACCCTGGCCGAGCGCGGCCGCGCCAGCCATGTGCGAATCAGCGATGAACGCGGCCTGTGGGTGCCGTTGGAGCGGCTGACGTGCTTGCAAGCAATTTATCCACAAGCCCAATGGCAGCCGCCGCTGGCACCGCTGCCGGGGTTTGATGCGCCGTGGGACAGCGACGAGGCCGTGGTGGAAGTGCTGCGCGCGCGTCTCAGTGCCTTTGGCCCGCAGCCATTGACTGCGATCGCCTACCCGCTCGGGCTGTCGCCGGCGCAAGCGACCCAGGCCCTGGCCCAGCTGGAACAGCAAGGCTATGTGCTGCGCGGTCGCTTTACCCCGGGCACCGGGCAAGAGGAATGGTGCGAACGGCATCTGCTGGCGCGGATCCACCGCTACACGGTCAAGCGCCTGCGCCGGGAAATCGAGCCGGTAATGTTGCAGGACTTCATGCGGTTCCTGTTCGACTGGCAGCACTTGTCGCCGTCCAGCCAGGGCCGGGGCAGCGCCGTGCTGCCATCGATCATCAGCCAGTTCGAAGGCTACCCGGCCGCCGCCTCGGCCTGGGACAGCGACCTTCTGCCGGCGCGGATCAAGGATTATTCGCCGAGCTGGCTTGACGAGCTGTGCCGCAGCGGCAAGTTCGTCTGGACGCGCCTGAGCGCCCGCCAGAAGCTGTCCGCCAGCGCCCTGCGCAGCACGCCAATCGTGTTGCTGCCGCGCGCCAAGGTCGCGCTGTGGAGCAGCCTCGCCGAGCAGACACCGATCAGCGAACTGTCGCTCAAGACGCAAAAAGTCCATCAAGCCCTCAGTGAACACGGCGCGTTGTTTTTCGATGAATTGCTGCACGAGGCCCACCTGCTGCGCAGCGAACTGGAAACCGCCTTGCAGGAATTGGTCGGTGCCGGGCTGGTGAATGCCGACAGCTTCGCCGGGCTGCGTGCCCTGATCACCCCCGCCAGCAAACGCCAGGCCCGCAGCAGCCGGCGCGGGCGCGGGGCGTTTGTCGGAGGCATGGACGATGCCGGGCGCTGGGCCTTGCTGCGCCGCAGCTCGCCAGCGCCAGAACCCGGCAACCGGCCCGCGCCCACACCGCCCGACACCCTGGAACACATCGCCATGACCCTGCTGCGCCGTTATGGCGTGGTGTTCTGGCGTTTGCTGGAACGCGAAGCCGACTGGCTGCCGAGTTGGCGTGAGTTGCTGCGCACGTTTCATCGCCTGGAGGCGCGAGGCGAGATTCGGGGCGGGCGTTTCGTCAGCGGGCTGGCCGGCGAACAGTTCGCCTTGCCTGAAGCCATCCCGCTGCTGCGCGACGCACGGCGCAGGCCCATCGATGGCAGCCTGGTGGCGGTGTGCGGGGTCGATCCGTTGAACCTCGCTGGCACGTTGCTGCCGGGGGCGAAAGTACCGGCGCTGGCGAGTAATCGGCTGGTTTATCGGGACGGGTTGCCGGTGGCTGCGGTGGTTGCGGGCAAGCAGCATCTGTTTGTGGAGTTGGATGCAGAAGGGATGGCGGGGGTCAGGAACAAGCTTATTCAGAAAAGTTGAGGGTGTCTGGCTGGACCCATCGCGAGCAAGCTCGCTCCCACATTGGATCTACGGTGAATGGCCAACCCTGTGGGAGCGAGCCTGCTCGCGAAGGGGCCACTAGCATCACTATAAAACTGAGCAACTTACTGAGTTTGCTCAGGGGCAGCACCTTCCTCCTTCGGCTCCTCAACCAAGCGCTTCGGCAACACCACCTGCTGTGGATAAGTCTGCGCGAAGTGCACCGACGGCTCGTTATCCACAAGCTTTTTCAACCGCTGGTTGAACGCCCGGCTCACGGCATATTGTCCGCCCGAGACCGTGCGGAACTGGGCGGTGAGGACCACGCCGTTGAGGTCCATCTTGTCCACGCCGAATACATCCAGCGGCCCTTGCAGGTTGAACTTGAGAAATGGGTCCTCGGAGATCGAATCGCCGGCTTCGCGGATCAGCTCGATGGCGCGGTCCACGTCGGTGTCGTAGGTGAACTGCACCGAGAAAAACGCAAAGGCGAATTGCCGGGATTGGTTGGTCACGGCCTTGATCTGCCCGAACGGCACCGAATGCACGAAGCCCTTGCCATCGCGCAGGCGCAGGGTGCGGATGGTCAGGCCTTCGACGGTGCCGGCATGGCCGGAGCTGAGCACCACCCAGTCGCCAATGGACAGCGTGTCCTCGATGATGATGAACAGCCCGGTGATCACGTCCTGTACCAATTGTTGCGATCCAAAACCAATCGCCAGCCCCACCACGCCGGCCCCCGCGAGCAATGGCGCGACGTTGATGCCGAGATTGGCCATGGTGGTGATCGCGCAAATCACCACCAGGATTATTTTCGACGCGTTGCGCAACAGCGGCAGGATGGTCTTGACCCGCGTGCTGGGCTGGCGAGCGCCGCGCTTGTTGAGCGGTGGTTTCAGTGCTTCCTGGATCGCCGTGTCGAGCACTACCCACGTCAACCACGTCACCAGAAAGATCAAGCCAATGCGGCTCAGGGAATCACTGATCGCCCGCCCCACGGCATTGCGCGAGGCGAACTCGAACAGCGACACGCCCCAGATCCGCCCGAGGATCTCAATGAATGCCACGGCCATGACGATGCGCAACAATCCATGCAACAGGCTCAACAGCCGCCGTTTGTAGGCGCTGTGGCGCTGGATGGCCTCGGCTTTGGGTGATTTGAAGATGTGCTGGAACACGGTGCTGAGGAACACCGTCGCGATCAGCAAAATGGTGGTGAACAAGGCGCAACGCAGGGCCTTCTGGTTGTCCTCGCCGACACCGACCAGGCTCACCGCCGACACCAGTACCATCAGCAGGATCGGCCAGTACCAAAGGCCGGAAAAGATCCGCAGCGACTCCTGCAATGCGGGTTGCTTCAAGCGCTGGGTCAGCGACCGGTTGCGGATCAGATGGGCCACCGGCCGGCGCATGTGGATCACCAGCCAACCGAAGATCATCGAAGCCGACAGGCCGGTGAACACCGCGACGCTGCTGGTGATGTTGCCACCCAGCTGTCGAGCGATCTGCGGGCTGGTCAAGGCATCGCTCAGCGCGGCCAGGAAGCCGATCAGGAACAACGGCCGCGGGCTGAAACGACGAAGGATCGCCACTGCTCGCCGCTTGTGGCCGCCATTGAACATGACGATGACGCAGAGCAGTACCGATGTGGAGACAATGCCGCTGCTGGTGGCGTAGGCAAAACACAACGCCAACGCCCGGCCGACCGACACTTGCAGGAAATGGCTGACATAGAGGGTCAGCGGCAGACAGGCCACGGCCGGTAACGTGTAAGGCAGCAGGTAGCCGAGCAGGTCCAGCATCCGTTGGCGAGTGCGCAGCCAGCGGCGCCGACTCAAACGGCGCATCAGCAATCGCGTGCTGCTCCATATCAGCGCAAACGTCCCCAGCCACACGCCCGAAAGCAACAGGAAATCCCCCGCCACACGCCACGACGAGCGGGACGTCTGATCCACCAGGCGATCCACCTCGTCCGCCGCACGATCCGCCCGCAGACGCCACGCGCCCACCAGGCTGCGGTCAAGGTCGAGCTTGTCCTGGACGTCGTCGATGCTCGAGCTGATGGCCCCCAACAGGCCCCCCTGTACCAGCGGCTCGGGTTCGGCCGGGGCTTCGGCGGGCTTGGAGGTGCCGGGGATCGCAGCGGTCCCGTAGGCGCTGGTGCCGGCCATGGCCAGCAGGAAAAGCAGCAACACAGTGCTCAATCGGGACAAGACGCAGGGCTCCTTCACGCAGGATCGGTAAGGAACTGATCAACAACGGGCCGGCAAGTTCGCTCGGAAGGCCAATACAACCCTGGTGGCGAGGGGATTTATCCCCGCTGGGCTGCGCAGCGGCCCCAAAAGCAGCCCCTCGGTGTCTCAGGCTGATCATGCCCGACCTTATTGGGCCTGCTGCGCAGGCCAGCGGGGATAAATCCCCTCGCCACAACTGCTCAGCCCCTTCCGTCGGTAAGGCCATCGAAACTTTCCAGCCCGCCCAGCGGTCATCAAAAGACACAGGCGGTACGAGGTCATTGGCACGGGAGGGATACATGACGGCGATCCACATTGGCATTTCCGGTTGGCGCTACGCGCCTTGGCGGGGCGACTTCTACCCCAAGGGGCTGGCGCAGAAACGGGAACTGCAATTCGCCTCTCGAGCGGTCAACAGCATCGAAATCAATGGATCGTTCTACGCCCTGCAACGTCCCGAGCGGTATGCCCAGTGGTACGCCGAGACGCCGCCAGGCTTCGTGTTTAGCGTCAAGGCGCCGCGCTTCATCACTCATGTCAAACGCCTGCGGGATATCCACAAGCCGTTGGCGAATTTCTTCGCTTCCGGGGTGCTGGAGCTCAAGGAAAAACTCGGCGCCATCCTCTGGCAGTTTCCGCCCAACTTCAAATTCGACCCGGAGCTGTTCGAGGACTTCCTCAAGCAGCTGCCCCACGACACCCACGCCGCCGCCGCGCTGGCACGCGAGCACGAGTCGCGCCTGGACGGCCACGCCAGCACCGAGACCGATAAAAAGCGACCATTGCGCCACGCGGTGGAGATCCGGCATGAAAGCTTCGTCGACCCACGCTTCGTCGCCCTGCTCAAACGCTACGACGTCGCCTTGGTGGTCGCCGATACCGCCGGAAAATGGCCCTATCGCGAGGATGTGACCAGTGACTTCGTCTACCTGCGCCTGCACGGTGCCGAAGAGCTGTACGCCAGCGGCTATACCGACGAGGCGCTCAAGCGTTGGGGCGACCGGATCGAGGCCTGGAGCCACGGCACGCAGCCGAGCGACGCCCAGTTGATCGATCCGAAAAAAAAGCCTCGGGCACGCAAGAGCCGAGAGGTGTTCTGCTATTTCGACAACGACATCAAGGTCCGCGCGCCCTACGACGCGCGCCACCTGCTGGAGCGCTTCGACCTGGACAAGCACCTCGCCACCGCTCCCGGTGAGCGCCCGGCAGAAGGAGTATTGCCATGAGCACGCCAGAATCCAGCGAAGCCACCCGCGAGCCGTTGCAGGACGCCGCGCAGCGCTTGCTCGACCAGGTCAATCGATTCACGGTGCTGACGGTCAATACGCACAAGGGCTTCACCGCGTTGAACCGGCGTTTCATCCTGCCGGAACTGCGCGAAGCCGTGCGCAGCGTTTCCGCCGACGTGGTGTTCCTGCAAGAAGTGCATGGCACCCACGAGCACCATCCCCAGCGCTACAGCAACTGGCCGAGCATTCCCCAATACGAATTCCTCGCCGACACCCTCTGGCCGCAGTTCGCCTACGGGCGCAACGCGGTGTATCCGGCGGGCGACCATGGCAACGCGTTGCTGTCGAAATTCCAGATCATCCGCCACGACAACCTCGACGTGTCCATCAGCGGCCATGAAAGCCGCGGCATGCTGCACAGCGTATTGCGCCTGCCGAACGCTGAGGGTGGACGGGACGTGCACGCCATTTGCGTCCACCTGGGGCTGCGTGAAGGCCATCGCGTCGAACAATTGAAGTTGCTTTGCCAACGCCTGGGCGAGCTGCCGCCCGAGGCCCCGGTGATCGTCGCGGGGGATTTCAACGATTGGCGCGGCAAGGCCACTGACCTTCTCGAACCTTGCGGTTTGCGGGAGGTGTTCGCTGAACAGTGGGGCAAACCGGCCCGAAGTTTTCCGGCACGCCTGCCGATTTTGCGCCTGGACCGGATCTATGTGCGCAACCTCAAGGCCCATCACGCCCAGGTACTGAATGTACGACCCTGGTCGCACCTTTCCGACCACGCACCGCTGTCGGTGGAGATTGAATTATGAGCGCGACGATGAACAAGGCGACGGTGGAAAAGGTCGAGGTACCGCCCACCGAGCGCAACCCGGCGCTGGCCGACGTCGAATATGGCTGGCATGGCAACAACCGCGTCACGCTCCTGGAAAACGGAGAGGAGTATTTCCCACGTGTCTTCGAGGCGATTCGCCGTGCCCAGGAAGAAGTTCTCCTGGAGACTTTCATTCTGTTCGAGGACAAGGTCGGCTTCGAACTGCGGGACATATTGGTGGACGCGGCCAAGCGCGGCGTACGCATCACCGTCAACCTCGACGGTTTTGGTTGCGGTGAGCTGAGCACTGCGTTTCTCGCGTCGTTGAGCGATGCCGGAGTACGCCTGCAAATGTTCGACCCTGCCCCACGGCACCTGGGCATCCGCACCAACTGGTTCCGCCGCCTGCACCGCAAGATCGTGGTAGTGGATGGCGTGATCGCATTCATCGGCGGGATCAACTTTTCCGCTGACCACCTGGGCGATTTCGGCCCCGAGGCCAAGCAGGATTATTCGGTGGAGATCAAAGGCCCGGCGGTGGTGGATATCCATCACTTCGCGCTGCTGCAAACCGGGCGTCCGGCCCGGGCCAAGTATTGGTGGCAACGTCGCCGCAGCCGCCGTACCGAGCTGGCATTCAATGATCATGACGGTCAGGTGCGCCTGGTTTATCGCGATAACCACGAGCATCAGACCGACATCGAGGAGGTCTACCTGCAAGTGCTGCGCAGCGCCCAGCGCCGGGTAGTGATCGCCAACGCCTATTTCTTCCCCGGTTATCGGTTGCTGCGTGAGCTGCGCAACGCCGCGCGACGCGGCGTCGAGGTCCGGCTGATCCTGCAAGGGCAACCGGACATGATGATCGCCAAGCTGGCGGCGCGGATGCTTTATGACCATTTGATCAAGGCCGGCGTGACGATCTACGAATATTGCGAGCGCCCGCTGCATGGCAAGGTCGCCCTGGTGGACGAGGACTGGGCCACCGTGGGTTCGAGCAACCTCGACCCGCTGAGCCTGTCGCTGAACCTGGAAGCCAACGTGCTGATCCGCGACCGCGGCTTCAACCGCGAGCTGTTCGAGCGTCTCGAACACCTGAGCCGCAATCACTGCACCGTCATGCCAGAAAACCACGCCCCGCGCGGGCTGCTCTGGCGCATGACTATCGGTTTCATGGTGTTCCACTTCCTGCGTCATTTTCCGGCCTGGGCCGGATGGCTGCCGGCCCATAAACCACGTCTGAAACCTTTTTCACCGCCGACGGCGGTCCGGAGCGAACCCCATGAACCACTCTGACGCGCACACCGCGCCGAGAGATGCCCATGCGCCGGAACAGGCCAAGCCCAAGTCCCGCTGGAGCCGCTGGAAACGCCCGCTGACCCTGGCTTTTTTTCTGCTGTTGATTGTGCTGTTCACCGCATTGGCTCGGCGCATCGACTGGTCCGAGGTTTTCACCACCCTGGCGGACTTCAAGCTGCGCACGCTTTTCATTGCCGCCGCCCTGACCATCACCAGTTTCGTCACCTACGCCTGCTTCGATCTGATCGGCCGTACCTACATCCGGCAGAAACTTGGGTGGCGGCAGATCCTGCCGGTGGGGGTGATCAGTTATGCGTTCAATCTCAACCTCAGCGCCTGGGTGGGTGGCATCGCCATGCGCTACCGACTTTATTCGCGGCTGGGGGTGAGCACGGGCAATATCGCCAAGATCCTGGGCTTGAGCCTGGCAACCAACTGGTTCGGTTATATGACCCTGGCCGGCGTGGTGTTCAGCAGCGGCCTGGTGACCATGCCTCCAGGCTGGAAGCTGAGCAGCAATGCACTGCAAGGCGTCGGGGCGCTGTTGTTGCTGGCAAGCGCCGGCTACCTGCTGGCCTGCCGCTTTTCAAAACGCCGCGCCTGGACGGTTCGTGGGATGGAGATCAACCTGCCTTCCCTGCGCATGGCCGTGCTGCAACTGGCCCTCGGGGCGTTGAACTGGTCGCTGATGGCGGCGGTGATCTTTACGTTGCTACCGAGCAAATTGGATTACCCGGTGGTGCTCGGGGTGTTGCTGATCAGCAGTATCGCCGGGGTGATCACTCACATTCCCGCTGGGCTCGGCGTGCTGGAAGCGGTGTTCGTCGCGCTGCTGCAGCATGAGGTGTCGCGGGGCAGCTTGATTGCGGGGCTGATTGCCTATCGGGCGATCTATTTCATCCTGCCGTTGTTGATCACGGTGGTGATGTACCTGGTGATCGAGGCGAAGGCCAAGGCGTTGCGGGTCAAGCCTGGGGTCAAGTGATGCGGTGCCTGATCCGACGAACAGGCCCGCCTGGACACTTATGTCTACCGCTCCTGAATGATGCTCAACCGCTCGCCCACCACCATCTCCGTGATCCAGCTCACCAGGATCGAGGTGTAGGCCTGTTGTGACACGGGGTCGCTCAGGGAATGGTCGGCGCCGTCGATGATCCGGTGGGTCAGCGAATGGGTCTGCTGACAGGCGGCGCGGTAGCTCATGATGGTGGCATGGGGCACATGATCGTCGGTCTCGGACTCCACCAGCAGCACATCGCCTGTGAACTGCGAGCACGCGTGCAAGGCGCGATTGGTGTCGGCATGGACGAGCGTGCTGCGATAATCGAGCAGGTCGGCTTTATCCAGGTCGCGCTTGGGCGTGTGCCACTGCTCGTCGCGATAAAGTGCCGGCACGCGCAAGGCCAGCCAACGCACCGGACGCAGCGAGGTCAGGATCGAGGCCAGGTAGCCACCGTAGCTGGTGCCAACCACGGCTATCGCCGAGGTATCGAGGGCGGGATGGGCGAGCAATCGGTCGTAGGCCGCCAGCAGGTCCCGCAGATTGTCCTCCCGCGTGACCCGTGACAGCGGGATCCCGGCGCCCCCCGTATGCCCGCGCAAGTCGAAGGTCAGGCAGACACAGCCCAGGCCAGCGATGCCCTTGGCCCGCTCCAGGTCGCGCTCCTGGCTGCCGCCCCAACCGTGTACGAACAACACGCCGGGGACCTTCGACTTGGGGCTGAGGAAGGTCCCGTTCATATGCTCATCGTCAATGGCAATCTGGATGGTTTCGCTTCTAGCCGTCATAGGATTGGACCGTTACGTATTTGAGTAGGAAATCACCATTTTCTGCCGCACCGCGATAAACCTCCGTAGCGCCGGCCGGCAGTGGTTGGTCGGTGTAGGTCTCAACCGAGGACACCCGAACCGCGCGGGTCGCGGGATCCTCGACAAACACCTGCAATGCCGCGAGCTCCGCGCTGCTGGCGCCGCCCATTCGCCACGACTGCTCCAGCACGCCGCCGCGAAATTGGCCACCGGTGTCGGTCCCTTGGGCAATGTCGTAGTTGCGCCGCGAAGCAAAGAACGTGGGATACGCCTGGTTGGCAGCGTCATCGAACACCTGCGCCAACCGCACCGCTTCGCGTACATCGTCCGGCAATTCCAGGCCGAGCAACTCGATGTAGCCACCCTGGGCCACCAGCAGGTCAGAGCCGCCGTAGACCTCTTCGCCTTGGTTGTCGCGGGTCAGGTGCTGGACGCCGCAATAGCTCAGGACCTTGCCGTTGATAAAGCTCTGGCCCACGCTCTGGGTCTTGACCTCATTGAGGTTCTGCTCCAGCACGATCCCCTCGCTGAATAACGCCTGGGCGTCTGGAGCCGCGACGATTTCATCGAATTGCGCGATGCTGCGGATAACCCGCTGACCCCGTCCGGCACAAGCATGGATTGGCTTGAAGCGAATCGGCCCGGCGTAGAGCAAATGCTCGGCGGCCTGGCGCGCATCCTTGAGCGAGAAGACGCTGACACCATCAAGCACGACGCCACGGGTCAACTTGCCGAACAGCGGTGACCAGCCCTTCGGCGCGACCGCGTCCTTATTCAACAGACCATGGGCAATCGCCTTGGTGCAGATGAAATCGTGATCGACATAGCCGCCCCAAAGATCGTCCGGTCCCTTGACGCCCAGACGCAACGCGGCCTCTGGACCGATCAGAGTTTGCGTAGGCAACAGATACAAATCCCGCTCGGCGTGTTGCTGGCTGTCGTAACTGCCGCCGTATTCCAAGCCAAGGATATTCGCCAACCAGCGGGCCAGAGCCCTATTGGTTTCGACTTCATGCAGGGGTGCCTGGGGATTGACCGAGTGGGCCACCACTAATTTGTCACGAGGGATCGACGTCATGCGTTGTCCTTTTAACTGCGCTCAATAGCCGTAGCTATAAGGATTGCAGAGATCAGGCCAACGGCTCGGCAGGGGACGAACGGTCGAGGAAACGGGGGGATGGGCGAATAATGTGGCACCGGGCCTGTTTCATTCTGCACGACTGCAAGCGGACGTCCGGCAATTTGCACGACCGCTGCGCACATCCCCGTCAGCCTCTGGGTGCGTTCTGAGGGGTCACGCCAAATTTCGCCCGGTAGTCACTCGGCGCTAAGCCGGTGATTTTCTTGAAAGTCGCTCGAAAGGCAGAAGGGTCCTGATAGCCGACGGTCCAGGCGATGTGATCGATGGTGCCGTTGGTGAATTCCAGCATTTCCCGAGCCTTGCCAACTCGCAGGTGCTGGCAGTATTCGGTGGGCTTGAGCCCCGTGGCCGCGCGGAACCTGCGCAGGAAGGTGCGCTCTTCCAGTCCCGCCTGTTCGGCCATCGCGCCAAGGGAAACATCCACCGCGCCGCTGCGTTGCAGCCAGTGTTGCACCTTCAGGATCGCACCGTCGCCATGCCCCAGGATTGGCGCGAAATTGCTGCCGCACTGGCTCGCGCTGTCGCTGTGCTCGATCACCAGGAACTGTGCGGTGCGTGTGGCGATGCTTGGCCCGAGCAGACGATCCACCAGCCGCAGCCCAAGCTCCGCCCAGGCCATGAGCCCGGCGGTGGTGATCAGATCGCCGTCGTCCACAATGGGTTTATCGGCGTCCAGCTTGATCTTGGGATAACGCGCCGCGAAGGTCGTGGCTGAAGTCCAATGGGTGGTCGCGCTGCGCCCATCCAGCAAACCGCTTTCGGCCAGCAGGATCGAGCCGACGCAAACCCCGCCCAAAACGGTGCCACCTGCGTGCTGCGTCCGTAGCCAATCCATCAGGGTCGGCGTCGCGATAGCTTCATTGAAGCCTGCAATAGAGGGCGGTATCAACAAGGCGATCAAGGGCGCGTGCGGACCGGCATCGCTGGCAAACACCCGCGACGGCACTTCGCCGTTCGCCGTTTGCCAGTGACTTACGCGCAGCCGTGGCAATTGCACACTGGCCTGCTCCGCCGCGATGGCATCCGCCACCGCAAACAAGTCGGTCAAACCGTGCACCGCCGCCATTTGCGCGCCGGGGTAGATCAGCACGCCGAGTTCGACGAATGCCCTTTCCTGCGCCATTGTCAGTTTTCCCTCGCTTATTGTCGTTGCGGCCAATCGTCGAATCCCGGACAAACGCCAATACTGGCGCCACATCCTGATTAAACGAGGAAGACCCCATGTCCAAGCAAGCGCTCATCGTAGTCGATATCCAGAATGACTACTTCCCCCAAGGGAAATGGCCTCTGGCCGGCGCCGAAGCAGCCGCCGATAACGCCGCCAGGTTGATCGAGGCGTTTCGCCAGGCCGCAAACCAGGTGATTCACATCCGCCATGAATTCACTTCCGACCAGGCCCCTTTCTTCACGCCAGGCTCCGAAGGCGCGCAGTTGCACCCCAAGGTAACCAACCGCGCCGACGAACCGGTGGTGCTCAAACACTTCGTCAATGCGTTTCGCGAAACCGAGCTGCAAGCGACACTCGAGCATCACGGTATCGAACGGCTGGTGGTCGTGGGTAGCATGAGCCACATGTGCATCGACGGCATTACGCGGGCGGCCGCTGACATGGGTTATGAGGTGACGGTGGTCCACGACGCCTGCGCCAGCCGCGACCTGGAATTCAATGGGCTTGTCGTCCCTGCTGCCCATGTCCATGCCGCATTCATGTCAGCGCTGGGGTTTGCCTATGCGAAGGTGGTGAGTACGGAACAACTACTGGCTGTCGAAAAGCCCTAACCAACTCTCAGGCAGAAAAAAACCGCGCCTCGGGAACCGAAGCGCGGTTTTGTTTCAGCTTGGAGCTTGGGGCTTGATGCTCAGAGCTGCCTCAGAACGGAATATCGTCATCGAAGCTGTCGAAATCCGGTGCCGGCTGCGGCGCGGCCTGTTGTGGGGCCGGGCGCTCGCGTTGTGGCTGTGGCGCTGACTGCGGACGAGGGGCTTGCTGGCGCGGGGCGGACTGCTGGTAGTTGTTGCCACCCTGCTGCTGGTCGCCTTGCGGACGGCCACCAAGCAATTGCATGGTGCCTTGCATGTCGACCACGATTTCAGTGGTGTAGCGCTTGATGCCGTCCTTTTCCCACTCGCGGGTCTGCAGCTTGCCTTCGATGTACACCTGCGAACCCTTGCGCAGGTATTCGCCGGCGATCTCGGCCACTTTGCCGAACATCGACACGCGGTGCCATTCGGTCTTCTCGACCTTCTGGCCGGTCTGCTTGTCGGTCCATTGTTCGCTGGTCGCCAGGCTCAGGTTGGTCACGGCGTTGCCGTTAGGCAGGTAGCGAACTTCTGGATCCTGGCCGCAAGTACCGACCAATATGACTTTGTTAACCCCACGGGCCATAACGTTCTCCTAGGCTTCGCACGCTGCCGGGGCCGGGTTGTTCACCAGGCGCTCGAGCGTCGCACGATCCAATAATTCGGTGTCCAGTTTGATGTATACGGCCGCCTCGTCGGCGACCACCACTGCATCGGTTACTCCAACGACGGCCCTGAGGCGCTCGGCCAGGCCTGCTTCGCGAATGGCTTCGGGCGACAACGGCAAGCGCAGGCTCGTCACATACGGAGGTTCGCGCATGGTAACAGCAAAGGCCAACCAAAGTGCAGCCAGCGCGGCGCAACCCAGGAACACAGCCGACAAACCGCCATGCTGGAACAGCCAGCCGCCGAGAATCCCGCCCAACGCCGAACCGAGGAATTGGCTGGTGGAATACACCCCCATCGCCGTGCCCTTGCCGCCCGCCGGTGAAACCTTGCTGATCAGCGACGGTAACGACGCCTCCAGCAGATTGAACGCGGTAAAGAAAACCACGGTGCCGATCACCAGGGCCCGCAGGCTGTCGCCGAACTGCCAGAAGAATAGCTCAGTGAGCATGAGGGTCACGACGGCGCCGAGTAAAACTCGTTTCATTTTGCGTCGCTTCTCGCCATAGATGATGAACGGGACCATGGCGAAGAACGAAATAACCAGTGCCGTCAGGTAGACCCACCAATGCTGCTCCTTGGGCAGGCCGGCCTTTTGCACAAGTGCCAGCGGCAGGGCCACGAAGCTGGACATCAGCATGGCATGGAGGACGAAGATGCCAAGGTCCAGGCGCAGCAGGTCGGGATGTCTGAGTGTCGGCACCAGCGCCTGGCGGGCCACGCCGGATTCGCGGTGCTGCAAGGGCCCGGTAGAGCGCGGCACGAAGACCGCGACGATGAGGATACCGACCAATGCCATGGCACCGGTTGCCAGAAACAGGCCCGATAAGCCAAAGGCACGCGTCACCAACGGTCCTACAACCATGGCGACCGCGAACGACAGACCAATCGTCATGCCGATCATGGCCATGGCTTTTGTCCGATGCTGTTCGCGAGTCAGGTCTGACAGCAAGGCCATGACGGCGGCGGAAATCGCCCCCGCCCCTTGCAGGATCCGTCCGGCGATCACGCCCCAGATCGAATCCGCGTTCGCCGCCAGCACACTGCCGAGGGCAAACACGATGAGCCCCAGGTAAATGACGGGACGTCGCCCGATACGGTCGGAAATAATGCCGAAGGGAATCTGGAAAATGGCCTGGGTCAGGCCATAGGCGCCGATCGCCAACCCGATGAGGGCCGGGGTCGCGCCCGCCAGGTCCATGCCATAGGTCGCCAGTACCGGCAACACCATGAACATGCCCAGCATGCGGAAGGCGAACACCAGGGCCAGACCGCTTGCCGCGCGGGTCTCGCCGCTACTCATGCGTTCGCTGTGGGGATCGTGCATGGAAAAACCTCGTGTGAACCGGCGGGGATTCTACCAGTCCCATCGATTGAGGGGGTATATGGCGACCGTTTGCCGCGCAGTCTTCATGTATGACACTTGATAGTGTGTATCCATCCAGTGTTTACCCGTATACTCCTACGTTTTCGACGCCCGCCGAGCGAGGCCACTTTGGACAAGATCCTGATTCGTGGGGCCCGTACCCACAACCTGAAGAACATCGACCTGACCCTGCCCCGGGACAAGCTGATCGTCATCACCGGCCTGTCCGGATCCGGTAAATCATCCCTGGCCTTCGATACCTTGTACGCCGAAGGCCAGCGACGCTATGTCGAATCGCTGTCGGCGTATGCCCGGCAGTTCTTGTCGATGATGGAAAAACCCGACGTCGACACCATCGAAGGCCTGTCGCCGGCGATCTCCATCGAGCAGAAATCGACCTCCCACAACCCGAGGTCGACGGTAGGCACCATTACCGAGATCTACGACTACCTGCGCCTGCTGTATGCGCGTGTCGGCATGCCCCGCTGCCCCGACCACGACATCCCGCTGGAAGCCCAGACCGTCAGCCAGATGGTCGACCTGGTGCTGGCCCAACCCGAAGGCAGCAAGTTGATGCTCCTGGCGCCGGTCATACGCGAGCGCAAGGGCGAACACCTTATGGTGTTCGAAGAACTGCGCGCTCAAGGCTTCGTACGTGCCCGGGTCAACGGCAAGCTGTGCGAGCTGGACGAACTGCCGAAGCTGGATAAACAGAAGAAGCACTCGATCGACGTGGTAGTGGACCGTTTCAAGGTCCGGGGCGACCTGCAACAGCGCCTCGCCGAATCCTTCGAGACGGCCCTGAAACTGGCGGACGGCATAGCGTTGGTTGCGCCGATGGACGACGAACCCGGCGAAGAGATCATCTTTTCCGCGCGCTTTGCCTGCCCAATCTGCGGCCACGCCATCAGCGAGCTGGAGCCCAAGCTGTTCTCGTTCAACAACCCGGCCGGCGCTTGCCCGACCTGCGACGGTCTGGGGGTCAAGCAGTTCTTCGACACCAAGCGTTTGGTCAATGGCGAACTGACCCTGGCCGAGGGCGCGATTCGCGGCTGGGACAGGCGTAACGTCTACTATTTCCAGATGCTCGGGTCGCTGGCGGCTCACTATAAGTTCAGCCTGGACAAACCCTTCAACGAACTGCCCGCCGAACAGCAGAAGTTCATCCTGCAAGGCAGCGGCTCGCAAAACGTCGACTTCAAATACCTGAACGACCGTGGCGATATCGTCAAGCGCTCCCACCCGTTCGAAGGCATCGTGCCCAACCTGGAGCGGCGCTACCGCGAGACCGAGTCGGCCAGCGTGCGTGAGGAACTGGCCAAGTTCCTCAGCACCCAGCCCTGCCCGGACTGCCGCGGCACCCGTTTGCGCCGGGAGGCGCGGCACGTGTGGGTCGGCGAGAAAACCTTGCCGGCGGTGACCAGCCTGCCGATCGGCGATGCGACCGATTATTTCGGTGGGCTCAAGCTGACGGGCCGTCGGGGCGAAATCGCCGACAAGATCCTCAAGGAAATCCGCGAGCGCTTGCAGTTCCTCGTGAACGTAGGCCTGGACTACCTGACCCTCGACCGCAGCGCTGACACGCTGTCTGGTGGCGAGGCCCAGCGTATCCGCCTCGCCAGCCAGATCGGCGCCGGCCTGGTGGGCGTCATGTACATCCTCGACGAACCGTCCATTGGCCTGCATCAGCGGGACAACGACCGCTTGCTCGGAACGCTGAAACACCTGCGGGACATTGGCAACACAGTCATCGTGGTCGAGCACGATGAGGACGCGATCCGCCTGGCCGACTATGTAGTGGACATCGGTCCCGGCGCGGGCGTGCACGGCGGCCACATCGTCGCCCAAGGGACGGCGGCCGAGGTCATGGCGCACCCTGACTCGTTGACCGGCAAGTACCTGTCTGGCCGAGTGAAGATCAAGGTGCCGGCCAAACGTACGCCGCGTAACAAGAAGTTGTCGCTGACCCTCAAGGGCGCCCGCGGCAACAACTTGCGCAATGTCGACCTGGAAATTCCCGTTGGTCTGCTGACCTGCGTCACCGGCGTATCCGGCTCCGGCAAGTCGACGTTGATCAACAACACGCTGTTCCCACTGAGCGCCACGGCCTTGAACGGTGCCACGACCCTGGAAGCCGCCGCCCACGACAGCATCAAGGGCCTCGAGCATCTCGATAAAGTCGTTGACATCGACCAGAGCCCGATTGGCCGGACGCCACGTTCCAACCCCGCGACATACACCGGATTGTTCACACCGATCCGTGAGCTGTTCGCCGGCGTACCGGAATCGCGCTCACGGGGCTACGGGCCAGGCCGGTTCTCGTTCAACGTCAAGGGCGGACGCTGCGAAGCCTGCCAGGGCGATGGCTTGATCAAGGTGGAAATGCACTTCCTGCCCGATATCTACGTGCCGTGCGACGTATGCAAGAGCAAGCGCTACAACCGGGAAACACTGGAGATCAAGTACAAGGGCAAGAACATCCACGAAACCCTGGAGATGACCATCGAAGAGGCCCGGGTCTTCTTCGACGCGGTGCCGGCATTGGCGCGCAAGCTCCAGACATTGATGGATGTAGGCCTTTCGTACATCAAGCTCGGGCAATCGGCGACGACCTTGTCCGGTGGGGAGGCCCAACGGGTGAAGCTATCCCGCGAGCTGTCCAAGCGCGATACCGGCAAGACCCTGTATATCCTCGACGAGCCGACCACCGGTCTGCATTTCGCCGATATCCAGCAGTTGCTCGACGTGCTCCACCGCCTGCGCGATCACGGCAACACCGTGGTGGTTATCGAGCACAACCTGGACGTGATCAAGACCGCTGACTGGCTGGTGGACCTGGGGCCGGAGGGCGGATCCAAGGGCGGACAGATCATCGCGGTGGGTACGCCGGAACAAGTGGCGGAAATGAAGCAGTCCCACACTGGGCACTACCTCAAGCCATTGCTGGAGCGTGACCGGGACTGATTGGCCCGGACACGAAAAAGCCCCTGGCATCCCATCGATGCCAGGGGCTTTTCGTTTTTCAGAGAGAACCTGCCTACGATCAATATTGCGATTGCAGGTAATTCTCCAACCCGATCAGCTTGATCAGGCCCAACTGTTTTTCCAGCCAGTAAGTGTGATCTTCTTCGGTGTCGTTGAGCTGCACACGTAAGATCTCGCGAGTTACATAGTCGTTGTGCTGCTCGCACAGCTCGATACCTTTACACAAAGCAGCGCGAACCTTGTACTCCAAACGCAAGTCGGCAGCGAGCATGTCAGGCACGGTAGTGCCGATGTCCAGGTCGTCCGGACGCATGCGTGGCGTGCCTTCAAGCATCAGGATCCGGCGCATCAGCGCATCGGCGTGCTGAGCCTCTTCTTCCATCTCATGGTTGATACGTTCGTAGAGCTCGGTAAAACCCCAATCCTCGTACATCCGCGAATGGATGAAATATTGATCACGGGCCGCCAGTTCGCCGGTCAGCAACGTGTTGAGGTAATCGATTACGTCTGGGTGACCTTGCATCGCCCTACATCTCCACAAGCTTTGAAAGGCTCTAGTTTGAACCAAGCTGACTGCAAGGTCACTCGCCCAGCGCAACAAAAGCGAAGATAATCTAAGAAAAGAGCGCTAAATAACGCAAAAACCGCCCAAATGAGGGCGGTTCTGCTTCTCGTTTAGACTTAGTTAAGCTGTACGCCCAACGCCTTCGCGATACCCTCTCCGTAAGCAGGGTCTGCCTTGAAGAAATGCTGCAGTTGGCGATCAATCACGTCAGCCGACACGCCTGCCATTGCACCGGCGATATTGCTGATCAACAGCGCCTTCTGTTCCTCGTTCATCAAGCGGAACAGCGCACCTGCATGGCTGTAGTAGTCGGTGTCCTCGCGATGATCATAACGATCCGCTGCGCCGCTGAGGGCCAGTGCCGGTTCCGCATAACGCGGGGCTTGCTTCGGCGCCTCCACGTAACTGTTGGGCTCATAGTTTGGCGCTGCGCCGCCGTTACTGCCAAAAGCCATGGAACCGTCGCGCTGGTAGGTATTGACCGGGCTGCGCGGAGCATTCACCGGCAGTTGCTGGTGGTTGCTACCTACGCGGTAGCGGTGAGCATCGGCGTAGGCGAATACACGGCCCTGCAACATGCGATCAGGCGAAAGACCCACGCCCGGCACCATGTTGCTCGGCCCGAACGCCGCTTGCTCCACTTCAGCAAAGTAGTTCAAGGGATTACGATTCAGCTCGAGTTCGCCGACTTCGATCAGCGGGAATTCCTTCTGCGACCAGGTCTTGGTCACGTCGAACGGATTCTCGTAATGGGCTGCAGCCTGGGCTTCGCTCATGATTTGGATGCAGACGCTCCATTTTGGAAAGTCACCGCGCTCAATCGCATTGAACAGGTCACGCTGGGCGTAATCCGGATCGGTGCCCGCCAGGCGCGCGGCTTCGGCCGGCGCGAGATTCTTGATGCCTTGCTTGGTCTTGTAGTGCCATTTAACCCAGTGACGCTCGCCTTGGCCATTGATCAGGCTGTAGGTGTGACTGCCGAAGCCGTGCATATGACGGTAGCCGTCAGGAATACCCCGATCGGAAAACAGAATGGTGACCTGGTGCAGCGCCTCTGGGGAATGCGACCAGAAATCCCACATCATCTGGGCACTCTTGAGGTTGCTTTGCGGCAAGCGTTTCTGAGTGTGGATGAAGTCTGGGAATTTCAGCGGGTCGCGGATGAAGAACACCGGGGTGTTGTTGCCAACGATGTCCCAGTTACCTTCTTCTGTGTAGAACTTAAGGGCGAAGCCTCGAGGATCGCGCTCGGTATCCGCAGAACCGCGTTCGCCGCCCACGGTAGAGAAGCGAAGGAACGTAGGCGTCTGCTTACCGACCGATTCGAACAGCTTGGCGCTGGTGTATTGGGTAATGTCACGCGTTACGGTAAACGTACCGTATGCGCCCGACCCTTTAGCGTGCACACGACGCTCGGGAATATTTTCGCGGTTGAAATGAGCAAGCTTCTCGATCAGGTGGAAATCATCGAGCAACAGCGGGCCACGAGGACCTGCGGAGCGAGAGTTCTGGTTATCGGCGACGGGGGCGCCGCTAGCGGTCGTAAGCGTTTTGATCTGGCTCATGCTCAATTCTTCCTAGGTCGGTCTTCGGACTGCCGGCTAATCGGCTGGTGAGGAGTATTGATCAACAAGATGAGCGCCACAAATTCATTAAATTGTGCGCTTCAATAGAAATTATCTAACAACAACCCCAACGCCATATAGTGGCGTTTGCGACCCAAGCAAGCTTGTATGAATAAGCTCTTTTTCTTGCGAGCACAAAAAACCGGGCACTGGGCCCGGTTCTTCGTTGCAGACTGTCGTCTTACTCGGCGCTTACAGCTTCGCCAGCAGTAGCACGATCAACCAACTCGACGTACGCCATAGGCGCGTTGTCGCCAGCGCGGAAACCGCACTTGAGGATGCGCAGGTAGCCACCCTCACGGGTAGCGTAACGCTTGCCCAGGTCGTTGAAGAGCTTACCAACGATGGCTTTCGAACGAGTACGGTCGAAGGCCAGGCGGCGGTTAGCCAGGCTGTCTGTCTTGGCCAGAGTGATCAGCGGCTCGGCAACGCGGCGCAGTTCTTTGGCTTTCGGCAGTGTAGTTTTGATCAGCTCGTGCTCGAACAGCGACACCGCCATGTTCTGGAACATGGCCTTGCGGTGCGAGCTGGTGCGGCTCAGGTGACGACCACTTTTACGATGACGCATGGTTCATTCCTTACCAAACACAACGTTCGGTGATTACGACGATCAGGCAGTCGCCTTGTCGTCCTTCTTAAGACTTGCAGGCGGCCAGTTGTCGAGGCGCATGCCGAGGGACAGACCGCGGGAGGCCAGAACGTCCTTGATTTCAGTCAAGGATTTCTTGCCAAGGTTCGGAGTCTTCAACAGCTCTACTTCGGTACGCTGAATCAGGTCGCCGATGTAGTAGATGTTTTCCGCCTTAAGGCAGTTAGCCGAACGTACAGTCAGTTCCAGATCGTCAACCGGGCGAAGCAGGATCGGATCGATCTCGTCTTCCTGCTCGATAGCCTCAGGCACGATGTCACCCTTGAGGTCGACGAACGCAGCCAACTGCTGTTGCAGAATGGTTGCAGCGCGGCGGATTGCCTCTTCAGGATCCAGGGTACCGTTGGTTTCCAGATCAATAACCAGCTTGTCCAGGTTGGTACGCTGTTCGACACGGGCGTTTTCCACCACGTATGCGATACGGCGAACCGGGCTGAACGAAGAGTCAAGCTGCAAGCGACCAATGCTGCGGCTTTCGTCTTCATCGCTCTGACGCGAGTCTGCCGGTTCATAACCACGACCACGAGCTACGGTGAGCTTCATGTTCAGGGCGCCGTTAGACGCCAGGTTAGCGATTACGTGATCGGGGTTAACGATCTCGACATCATGATCCAGCTGAATATCGGCAGCGGTAACCACCCCCGAACCCTTCTTCGACAAGGTCAGCGTAACTTCGTCACGACCGTGCAGCTTGATAGCCAGACCTTTAAGGTTCAACAGGATTTCAATTACGTCTTCCTGTACACCTTCGATGGCGCTGTACTCATGGAGCACACCGTCAATCTCGGCCTCGACTACTGCACAGCCGGGCATTGAGGACAACAGGATGCGGCGCAGCGCGTTGCCCAGGGTGTGGCCGAAACCACGCTCGAGAGGCTCGAGTGTGATCTTGGCGCGGGTTGGACTGACAACCTGCACATCAATATGGCGGGGTGTCAGGAACTCATTTACCGAAATCTGCATGGATGCACCTATTTTCTAGCCCTTACTTGGAGTAGAGCTCGACAATCAGGCTTTCGTTGATGTCGGCGGACAGATCACTGCGAGCAGGAACGTTCTTGAAAACGCCCGACTTCTTCTCAGTGTCTACTTCTACCCATTCTACGCGGCCACGTTGGGCACACAGATCGAGAGCTTGGACAATGCGAAGTTGGTTCTTTGCTTTCTCGCGAACAGCAACCACGTCACCAGCACGAACCTGGTAGGACGGAACGTTCACGGTCTGGCCGTTAACGCTGATCGACTTGTGCGATACCAGCTGACGGGATTCGGCACGAGTAGAACCGAAACCCATACGGTATACAACGTTGTCCAGGCGGCATTCGAGCAGCTGCAACAGGTTTTCGCCGGTTGCGCCTTTCTTGCCAGCAGCTTCTTTGTAGTAGCCGCTGAATTGACGCTCGAGAACGCCGTAGATACGACGGACCTTCTGCTTTTCACGCAGTTGGGTGCCGTAGTCGGACTGGCGACCGCGGCGTTGGCCGTGGATACCAGGTGCTGCTTCGATGTTGCACTTCGATTCGATCGCGCGCACGCCGCTCTTCAGGAAGAGATCGGTGCCTTCGCGACGAGCGAGTTTGCATTTTGGACCAATGTAACGAGCCATTCTTTACAATCTCCTGGATTACACGCGGCGCTTCTTCGGCGGACGGCACCCGTTGTGCGGGATTGGCGTCACGTCGGTGATGCTGGCGATCTTGTAGCCACAGCCGTTCAAAGCGCGGACTGCGGATTCACGACCTGGACCTGGACCTTTGACGTTGACGTCGAGGTTTTTCAGGCCGTATTCCAGCGCAGCTTGACCAGCACGCTCAGCAGCTACTTGAGCAGCGAACGGGGTGGACTTGCGGGAACCGCGGAAACCCGAACCACCGGAGGTAGCCCAGGAAAGAGCGTTACCTTGACGGTCGGTAATGGTCACGATGGTGTTGTTAAAAGAAGCATGGATGTGGGCGATGCCATCAACCACTGTCTTTTTAACTTTTTTACGAGGACGAGCAGCAGGTTTTGCCATGATTAAATTCCTGTCGATTCGCTGGGGCGATTACTTGCGGATCGGCTTACGCGGACCTTTACGGGTACGCGCGTTGGTCTTGGTACGCTGACCGCGTACTGGCAGACCACGACGATGACGCAGACCGCGATAGCAACCGAGGTCCATCAAGCGCTTGATTTTCATGTTGATTTCGCGACGCAGGTCACCTTCAGTGGTGAACTTCGCCACTTCGCCACGCAGCTGTTCAATTTGCTCGTCGCTCAGATCCTTGATCTTTGCGGCTGGGTTGACCCCAGTCTCTGCACAAATTTTCTGTGCAGTAGTGCGACCAACACCATAGATGTAGGTCAGCGAGATAACAGTATGCTTGTTATCTGGAATGTTAACGCCTGCAATACGGGCCATTCAGTGGGACTCCAATTGACAGCTACCTACGCCCCGGAAGCCAAGAAATAGGGCGCGAGATAATATCGCTGTAATAACAAATAATCAACCCGGCAGCGCACTAGCTGCCGGGCTTAAAGCACAATCACACTCAGCCTTGGCGCTGTTTGTGACGCGGTTCCGCGCTGCAAATTACCCGAACAACACCTTCGCGGCGAATAATCTTGCAGTTGCGGCACAGCTTTTTCACCGATGCACGAACTTTCATCACCAACTCCTCGAACCTTATGGACGCTACTCAGCGCAACATGCCGCTGCCGTAGCCCTTCAGGTTGGCTTTCTTCATCAGGGATTCGTACTGGTGCGAAACGAGGTGCGATTGTACTTGGGACATGAAGTCCATCACAACCACGACCACGATCAGCAACGAGGTCCCGCCAAGGTAGAACGGAACGTTTGCCGCAACCACCAGGAACTGGGGAAGCAAGCAGACGGCCGTCATGTAAAGAGCACCGAACAAGGTCAAACGAGTCAGAACGCCATCAATGTAGCGCGCAGACTGCTCACCAGGACGGATACCCGGAATAAAGGCACCGGACTTCTTCAGGTTTTCCGCTACGTCTTTCGGATTGAACATCAACGCCGTATAGAAGAAGCAGAAGAAAATAATCCCTGCACTAAACAGCAGAATATTCAACGGCTGACCAGGAGCGATCGACTGCGAGATGTCCTGCAACCAGCCCATACCTTCAGACTGGCCGAACCAGGCACCCAACGAAGCCGGGAACAGCAAGATGCTGCTCGCGAAAATGGCCGGGATAACACCGGCCATGTTCACCTTCAACGGCAAGTGGCTGGTCTGCGCAGCAAAAACCTTACGGCCCTGCTGACGCTTGGCGTAGTGAACAGCAATACGACGCTGACCACGCTCGATGAACACCACGAAACCGATAATCGCTACTGCCAGCAAACCGATGGCAACCAGAGCAAAGATGTTGATATCGCCCTGACGCGCAGACTCGAAAGACTGCCCGATCGCTCTCGGAAGACCGGCGACGATACCTGCGAAGATCAACATCGAGATACCGTTGCCAACACCACGCTCAGTAATCTGCTCACCCAGCCACATCATGAACATCGCGCCCGCCACAAAAGTGGTTACCGCGACGAAATGGAAGCCAAAGTCACCAGTGAACGCTACGCCCTGCCCCGCCAGACCGATGGACATGCCAACGGCCTGGACGAGAGCGAGGACGACAGTGAGGTAGCGGGTGTACTGGCTGATCTTGCGACGGCCAGCTTCACCTTCCTTCTTCAACTGCTCCAACTGCGGACTGACAGCGGACATCAGCTGCATGATGATCGATGCCGAAATGTACGGCATGATCCCCAGTGCAAAGATGCTCATCCGCTCCAGCGCGCCGCCGGAAAACATGTTGAACAAGCTAAGAATGGTCCCCTCATTCTGTCGAAACAGGTCCGCGAGTCGGTCCGGGTTGATACCTGGAACCGGGATGTGTGCGCCTATTCGGTAGACGATAATCGCCAGGAACAGAAAACGCAGACGAGCCCAGAGTTCAGACATACCGCCTTTGCCGAGCGCAGAGAGAGCACCTTGCTTAGCCATTTATTCCTCGAACTTGCCGCCAGCTGCTTCGATAGCCGCACGCGCACCTTTGGTGGCGCCGATTCCCTTTCCGATGGTGACAGCACGAGCAACTTCGCCCGACAGCATGATTTTCACACGCTGTACGTTCTGGTTGATCACGTTGGCATCCTTCAGGGACTGCACGGTGACGATGTCGCCGTCCACTTTGGCCAGCTCGGACAGACGCACTTCAGCGCGGTCCATGGCCTTCAGGGAAACGAAACCGAACTTCGGCAGGCGACGATGCAGCGGCTGTTGACCGCCTTCAAAGCCTGGAGCGATGGTGCCACCGGAGCGGGAGGTCTGACCTTTGTGGCCACGGCCACCGGTCTTGCCCAAACCACTACCGATACCACGGCCCGGACGATGCTTTTCGCGACGGGAACCCGGCGCTGGACTCAGATCATTGAGTTTCATCGATTAACCCTCGACACGCAGCATGTAGTAAGCCTTGTTGATCATCCCGCGATTCTCGGGAGTATCCTGGACTTCTACAGTGTGACCGATGCGACGCAGACCCAGACCCTTAACGCACAGTTTGTGGTTAGGGATGCGGCCGGTCATGCTTTTGATCAGCGTAACTTTTACGGTAGCCATGATCAGAAGATCTCCTTGACGCTTTTGCCACGCTTGGCGGCAATGGATTCAGGAGACTGCATTGCTTTCAAACCCTTGAAGGTGGCGTGAACCACGTTTACTGGGTTAGTCGAGCCGTAGCACTTGGCCAGAACGTTCTGAACGCCAGCAACTTCGAGGACAGCACGCATAGCGCCACCAGCGATGATACCGGTACCTTCAGAAGCAGGCTGCATGTACACCTTCGAAGCGCCATGGGCAGACTTCATTGCGTACTGCAGGGTGGTGCCGTTCAGATCAACCTGGATCATGTTGCGGCGAGCAGCTTCCATTGCCTTCTGGATCGCAGCAGGCACTTCACGCGACTTGCCACGGCCGAAGCCAACACGGCCCTTACCATCACCTACCACGGTCAACGCGGTGAAAGTGAAGATACGGCCGCCTTTAACGGTTTTGGCTACGCGGTTAACTTGAACCAGCTTCTCGATGTAGCCTTCGTCGCGCTTTTGGTCGTTATTTGACATAACTTAGAACTCCAGCCCAGCTTCACGAGCAGCATCAGCCAGCGCCTTGACGCGGCCGTGGTACTTGAAGCCAGAGCGGTCGAAAGCCACCTGCGAGACGCCAGCGGCTTTAGCACGCGTAGCGACCAGCTGGCCAACCTTAGTGGCCGCGTCGATGTTGCCAGTGGCGCCATCACGCAGTTCTTTATCCAAAGTCGAGGCACTTGCCAGGACTTTGTTGCCGTCGGCCGAAATGACCTGGGCGTAGATGTGCTGCGACGAGCGGAACACGCAGAGACGCACGACTTCGAGTTCGTGCATTTTCAGGCGTGCTTTGCGAGCGCGACGCAGTCGAGTAACTTTTTTGTCGGTCATTTGCTATGCCCTACTTCTTCTTGGCTTCTTTACGACGGACGACTTCGTCCGCGTAGCGCACACCTTTGCCTTTGTACGGCTCTGGTGGACGGAAGTCGCGGATCTCGGCGGCCACTTGACCTACCAGCTGCTTGTCGATGCCCTTGATCAGGATATCGGTCTGGCTAGGAGTCTCAGCGGTGATGCCTTCCGGCAGTTCATAATCCACTGGGTGCGAGAAGCCAAGAGCCAGGTTCAGCACTGTGCCTTTTGCTTGCGCTTTGTAACCAACACCGACCAGCTGGAGCTTGCGCTCGAAGCCTTGGCTTACGCCTTGGACCATGTTGTTAACCAACGCACGAGTGGTACCAGCCATTGCGCGAGTCTGTTGATCGCCATTGCGAGCAGCGAAACGCAGCTCACCAGCTTCTTCAACGATCTCAACGGACGAATGGATGTTCAGTTGCAGAGTGCCCTTGGCACCCTTCACCGAAAGCTGTTGGCCTGCGAATTTGACTTCGACACCGGCTGGCAGCTTAACGGGGTTCTTAGCGACGCGTGACATGCTTATCCCCCCTTAGAACACAGTGCAAAGAACTTCGCCGCCGACACCGGCAGCGCGCGCAGCACGATCCGTCATCACACCTTTGTTGGTGGAGACGATAGACACGCCCAGGCCGCCACGAACTTTCGGCAGATCCTCAACGGACTTGTACTGACGCAGGCCAGGACGGCTAACGCGCTTCACTTCCTCGATGACCGGACGGCCTTCGAAGTACTTCAGCTCGATGGACAGCAGAGGCTTGATTTCGCTGCTGATCTGATAACCCGCAATGTAACCTTCGTCCTTCAGGACTTTGGCAACAGCTACCTTCAACGTGGAAGATGGCATGCTTACGACGGACTTTTCAGCCATCTGGGCATTACGGATACGAGTTAGCATGTCCGCTAACGGGTCCTGCATACTCATGGGCTAGACGCTCCTAATACACAAAAAATTAGCCTTTCGGCTAGTACGTGTCGCCGAGCGCATCCGCGCAATAAAAACACGGGCTCAGGCGAGCCGGGTATTCTAGACACACCCCAGAAATGAATCAAGCCCCAAAAGGGGCTTGATTCAAGTTCAAGGTCACCGGCGGTCAGGATCTCGCGACCCCGAACACCAGGACATTGACAGTGCTTACCAGCTGGCTTTGACCAGACCTGGAACGTCACCACGCATAGCGGCTTGACGCAGCATGTTACGGCCGAGGCCGAACTTGCGGTACACGCCGTGCGGACGACCAGTCAGGCGGCAGCGGTTACGCATGCGCGAGGCGCTGGCGTCACGTGGCTGCTTCTGCAGTGCTACGGTAGCTTCCCAACGCGCTTCTGGACTTGCGTTCAGATCAACGATGATAGCTTTCAGCGCTGCACGCTTGGTGGCGTACTTGGCAACGGTGAGCTGACGCTTCAGCTCACGGTTCTTCATGCTCTTCTTGGCCATTGTCCTACTCCAATCAGTTGCGGAACGGGAATTTGAAAGCACGCAGCAGCGCGCGACCTTCTTCATCCGTCCGAGCAGTGGTGGTCAGGGTAATGTCCAGACCGCGGAGAGCATCGATCTTGTCGTAATCGATTTCCGGGAAAATGATCTGCTCTTTCACGCCCATGCTGTAGTTGCCACGACCATCGAAGGACTTGGCATTCAGGCCGCGGAAGTCGCGAACCCGAGGCAGGGAGATCGACAGCAGACGATCCAGGAACTCGTACATACGCTCACGGCGCAGGGTCACTTTGACGCCGATCGGCCAACCTTCACGGACTTTAAAGCCAGCGATGGATTTCCGAGCGTAAGTCACAACGACTTTCTGACCGGTGATCTTTTCCAGGTCGGCAACGGCATGCTCGATGACTTTTTTGTCGCCGATCGCTTCGCCCAGACCCATGTTCAGGGTGATTTTGGTAACGCGCGGAACTTCCATCACGTTCGAAAGCTTAAGTTCTTCCTTAAGTTTCGGTGCGATTTCCTTCCGGTAAATCTCTTTTAGTCGTGCCATGGTCTTCTACCTAGCAGTGTTCAAGCATCAACCGCTTTTTGGGTCGACTTGAAGACACGAATTTTCTTACCGTCTTCTACTTTGAAACCAACGCGGTCAGCCTTGTTGGTTTCGCCGTTGAAGATGGCGACGTTGGAAGCGTGCAGTGGCGCTTCTTTCTCGACGATACCGCCTTGTACGCCCGACATCGGGTTAGGCTTGGTATGACGCTTGACCAGGTTCAGACCACCAACAACCAGACGGTTGTCAGCAAGAACCTTCAGCACCTTACCGCGCTTACCCTTGTCTTTGCCGGCGATCACGATGATCTCGTCGTCACGACGAATCTTTTGCATGTCGGATCTCCTTACAGCACTTCTGGGGCGAGCGAGACGATCTTCATGAACTTCTCAGTACGAAGTTCACGGGTCACTGGCCCAAAGATACGGGTGCCGATTGGCTCTTGCTTGTTGTTCAACAGAACAGCAGCGTTGCCATCAAAGCGGATGATGGAGCCGTCAGCACGACGAACACCGTGGCGAGTGCGGACTACGATAGCAGTCATCACTTGGCCTTTTTTCACCTTACCGCGAGGAATTGCTTCCTTGACGGTAACTTTGATGATGTCACCGATACCAGCGTAACGACGATGGGAGCCACCCAGCACCTTGATGCACATAACACGGCGAGCGCCGCTGTTATCGGCCACATCGAGCATGGATTGAGTCTGAATCATATAATTTCTCCGACCCCTAGCCCTTAGACTTCCACAGCGCGTTCGAGAACATCAACCAGCGCCCAAGACTTGGTCTTGGCCATCGGACGAGTCTCACGAATAGTGACCTTGTCGCCGATGTGGCACTGATTGGTTTCGTCGTGCGCGTGCAGCTTAGTCGAACGCTTAACGTATTTACCGTAGATCGGGTGCTTAACGCGACGCTCGATCAGAACGGTGATGGTTTTGTCCATCTTGTCGCTGACAACACGGCCAGTCAGCGTACGGACAGTTTTTTCGGCTTCAGCCATGATTACTTACCTGCCTGCTGGTTGAGCACAGTTTTCACGCGAGCGATGTCACGCTTAACTTGCGAGAGCAGATGAGACTGCCCCAACTGGCCAGTTGCTTTCTGCATACGCAGATTGAACTGGTCGCGCAGCAGGCCGAGCAGTTGCTCGTTCAGCTGCTGTGCTGATTTTTCACGAAGTTCATTCGCTTTCATCACATCACCGTCCGTTTAACAAAGGAGGTGGCGAGCGGCAGCTTTGCAGCAGCCAGGGCGAAAGCCTCACGCGCCAGCTCTTCAGAAACACCCTCGATTTCGTACAGGACTTTGCCTGGCTGAATCTGGGCAACCCAGTACTCCACGTTACCCTTACCTTTACCCATCCGAACTTCGAGTGGCTTCTTGGTGACAGGCTTGTCCGGGAATACACGGATCCAGATCTTGCCGCCACGTTTTACGTGACGGGTCAGAGCACGACGCGCTGACTCGATCTGACGAGCGGTGAGACGACCACGAGCAACAGACTTCAGCGCGAACTCGCCGAAGCTGACTTTGCTACCGCGCAATGCCAGGCCACGGTTGTGACCGGTCATCTGCTTGCGGAACTTCGTACGCTTTGGTTGCAACATTTGGCGTACCCCTTACTTAGCAGCTTTTTTACGAGGCGCTGGTGCTTGTGGCTTCAGTTCTTCTTGGCGACCACCAATTACTTCGCCTTTGAAGATCCAAACCTTTACACCGATCACACCGTAGGTGGTGTGAGCTTCGTAGTTGGCATAGTCGATGTCGGCACGCAGGGTGTGCAGTGGCACACGACCTTCGCGATACCATTCAGTACGTGCGATTTCAGCACCGCCGAGACGACCGCTCACTTGGATTTTGATGCCTTTGGCACCAATGCGCATTGCGTTCTGTACAGCGCGCTTCATAGCGCGACGGAACATTACACGGCGCTCCAGCTGCTGAGCTACGCTCTGCGCAACCAGCATACCGTCGAGTTCCGGCTTGCGGATCTCTTCGATATTGATGTGCACAGGCACACCCATTTGCTTGGTCAGGTCCTGACGCAGTTTCTCAACATCTTCACCTTTCTTCCCGATAACGATACCTGGGCGAGCGGTGTGGATGGTGATACGTGCAGTCTGAGCCGGACGATGGATATCGATACGGCTGACGGACGCGCTTTTTAGTTTGTCTTGGAGATACTCACGCACCTTCAGATCAGCGAACAAGTAGTCCGCATAAGTCCGACCGTCTGCGTACCAGACGGAGGTGTGCTCCTTGACGATTCCCAGGCGAATGCCAATGGGATGTACTTTCTGACCCATCTCTTCGACTCCGTTACTTGTCAGCAACCTTGACAGTGATATGGCAAGACCGCTTGACGATGCGATCAGCACGGCCTTTGGCACGTGGCATGATGCGCTTCAGCGAACGCCCTTCGTTGACGAAAACGGTGCTGACCTTCAGGTCATCAACGTCTGCGCCTTCGTTATGCTCGGCGTTGGCTACGGCCGACTCCAGCACTTTTTTCATGATCTCGGCGGCTTTCTTACTGCTGAAAGCCAACAGGTTGAGCGCTTCGCCCACCTTCTTCCCGCGGATCTGGTCGGCGACCAAGCGGGCTTTCTGGGCGGAGATTCGAGCGCCCGACAACTTAGCGGCTACTTCCATTTCCTTACCCCTTAACGCTTGGCTTTCTTGTCAGCCACGTGCCCACGGTATGTGCGGGTACCGGCGAACTCGCCCAGTTTGTGGCCGACCATGTCTTCGTTCACGAGAACTGGGACGTGCTGGCGACCGTTGTGTACAGCGATGGTCAGACCGACCATTTGTGGCAGGATCATCGAACGGCGCGACCAGGTCTTAACTGGTTTGCGATCGTTCTTTTCCGCCGCCACTTCGATCTTCTTCAGTAGGTGAAGATCAATAAAAGGACCTTTTTTCAGAGAACGTGGCACTGTCGTATCCCTCTATTTACTTGCGACGACGGACGATCATTTTGTCGGTACGCTTATTACCACGAGTCTTCGCGCCCTTAGTCGGGAAGCCCCATGGCGATACCGGATGACGACCACCAGAGGTACGACCTTCACCACCACCATGTGGGTGGTCAACCGGGTTCATGGCAACACCACGAACGGTTGGGCGAACGCCACGCCAGCGCTTGGCACCAGCTTTACCCAACGAACGCAGGCTGTGCTCGGAGTTCGAGACTTCGCCCAGGGTCGCACGGCATTCAGCCAGTACTTTACGCATCTCACCAGAACGCAGACGCAGGGTCACGTAGACACCTTCACGAGCGATCAGCTGAGCCGAAGCACCAGCGGAACGAGCGATTTGCGCGCCTTTACCTGGCTTCAATTCGATGCCGTGTACGGTGCTACCAACTGGAATGTTACGCAGTTGCAGAGCGTTGCCCGGCTTGATCGGCGCCAAGGCACCTGCGATCAGCTGGTCGCCAGCGCTCACGCCTTTAGGGGCGATGATGTAGCGACGCTCGCCATCTGCGTACAGCAGCAGAGCGATGTGAGCAGTACGGTTTGGATCGTATTCGATACGCTCGACGGTGGCAGCGATGCCATCCTTGTCGTTGCGACGGAAGTCGACCAGACGATAATGCTGCTTATGACCACCACCAACGTGACGAGTGGTAATACGGCCATTGTTGTTACGACCACCAGACTTCGATTTTTTCTCGAGCAGCGGTGCGTGAGGAGCGCCTTTATGCAGCTCCTGGTTGACCACCTTGACCACAAAACGGCGGCCAGGGGAAGTCGGTTTGCATTTAACGATTGCCATGATGCACCCCTTCCTTACTCAGCACTGCTGCTGAAATCGAGATCTTGGCCTGGCTGAAGGGAGATAACTGCCTTCTTCCAGTCATTACGCTTGCCCAGACCGCGAGCAGTGCGCTTGCTCTTACCCAGAACATTCAGGGTAGTAACGCGCTCTACTTTGACGCTGAACAGGCTTTCGACGGCCTTCTTGATTTCCAGCTTGGTTGCATCGGTTGCAACCTTGAAAACGAACTGGCCTTTCTTGTCTGCCAGAACCGTAGCCTTCTCGGAAACGTGCGGGCCAAGCAGAACTTTAAATACGCGTTCCTGGTTCATCCCAGCAGCTCCTCGAATTTCTTCACGGCCGACACGGTGATCAACACCTTGTCGTATGCGATCAGACTGACCGGATCGGAACCCTGCACGTCACGAACGTCGACGTGTGGCAGGTTGCGAGCAGCCAGGTACAGGTTCTGATCAACAGCGTCAGACACGATCAGGACGTCAGTCAGACCCATGCCATTCAGCTTGTTCAGCAGATCTTTGGTTTTCGGTGCTTCAACAGCGAAGTCCTGAACCACGACCAGACGATCAGTACGCACCAGCTCAGCAAGGATGGAACGCATTGCTGCGCGGTACATCTTCTTGTTCAGCTTCTGGGAGTGATCCTGAGGACGAGCTGCGAAAGTGGTACCGCCGCCACGCCAGATTGGGCTACGGATAGTACCGGCACGAGCACGGCCAGTACCTTTCTGACGCCATGGGCGCTTACCGCCACCAGAAACGTCGGAACGGGTCTTTTGCTGCTTGCTACCTTGACGGCCGCCGGCCATGTAGGCCACGACTGCTTGGTGAACCAGCGTCTCGTTGAATTCGCCGCCAAATGTCAGTTCGGAAACTTCGATCGCTTGAGCGTCATTTACATTTAATTGCATGTCAGCTTCCCCTTAACCGCGAGCCTTGGCTGCTGGACGTACAACCAAGTTGCCGCCAGTAGCGCCAGGAACAGCACCCTTGACCAACAACAGATTGCGTTCAGCGTCCACGCGCACTACTTCGAGGGACTGCACGGTCACGCGCTCAGCGCCCATATGACCGGACATTTTTTTGCCCTTGAATACACGACCAGGAGTCTGGCACTGGCCGATAGAGCCTGGAACGCGGTGGGATACGGAGTTACCGTGGGTGTTATCTTGCCCGCGGAAGTTCCAACGCTTGATCGTACCCTGGAAGCCTTTACCTTTGGACTGACCGGTTACATCAACCAGTTGACCAGCAGCGAAGATTTCAGCGTTGATCAGATCGCCGGCCTGGTACTCGCCTTCTTCAAGGCGGAATTCCATTACGGTACGACCAGCGGCTACGTTCGCCTTGGCGAAGTGGCCAGCTTGAGCAGCTGTTACACGCGAAGCGCGACGCTCGCCGACAGTGACTTGCACTGCACGATAGCCATCGGTCTCTTCAGTTTTGAACTGGGTGACGCGATTCGGCTCGATCTCAATGACCGTGACCGGAATGGAGACACCTTCTTCGGTGAAAATACGGGTCATACCGCATTTACGACCGACTACACCAATAGTCATGTTGTAAACCTCATGAGTGTACGGGGCTTTCACCCGCTATGGCCGCCCATTTCAGAGCGTTACACGACTAAGACCGAGTCTTAGCCGAGGCTGATCTGCACTTCCACACCGGCCGCAAGATCAAGCTTCATAAGAGCATCAACGGTTTTATCCGTTGGCTGGACGATGTCCAGAACGCGCTTATGAGTACGGATCTCGTACTGGTCACGCGCGTCTTTGTTGACGTGCGGGGAGACCAGAACGGTGAACCGCTCTTTACGGGTAGGCAGTGGAATTGGACCACGCACTTGAGCACCAGTACGTTTCGCGGTTTCCACGATTTCCTGGGTGGATTGGTCGATCAGGCGATGGTCAAAAGCCTTCAACCTGATACGGATTTGCTGATTTTGCATTGGATTTCAGACTCCGGCTGCTATTCCCACCGGGCGCAATACGCCCGTTAAAAGGAGGCGCAATTCTATAGACGCCCCTGATAGGTGTCAACCTAATAAAAAAGCCCCCGCTAAGCGGGGGCTTTCCTGTTCATCGAGTCAACTCTGAAAGAGTCTTATTCGATGACTTTGGCTACGACGCCAGCGCCGACGGTACGACCGCCTTCACGGATAGCGAAACGCAGGCCGTCTTCCATTGCGATGGTCTTGATCAGAGTGACAGTCATCTGAATGTTGTCACCTGGCATTACCATTTCAACGCCTTCTGGCAGCTCGCAGTTACCAGTCACGTCAGTTGTACGGAAGTAGAACTGTGGACGGTAGCCTTTGAAGAACGGAGTGTGACGACCGCCTTCTTCCTTGCTCAGAACGTAGACTTCTGCGGTGAACTTGGTGTGCGGCTTGACGGTGCCTGGCTTGACCAGAACCTGGCCACGCTCAACGTCGTCACGCTTGGTGCCGCGCAGCAGTACGCCGCAGTTCTCGCCAGCACGACCTTCGTCGAGCAGCTTGCGGAACATTTCAACGCCGGTGCAGGTAGTTTTCTGAGTGTCGCGCAGACCGACGATCTCAACTTCTTCCTGGATACGGACGATGCCACGCTCAACACGACCAGTCACAACAGTACCGCGACCGGAGATCGAGAATACGTCTTCGATTGGCATCAGGAACGGCTTGTCGATAGCACGCTCTGGCTCTGGGATGTAGCTGTCCAGAGTTTCCACCAGCTTCTTGACAGCAGTGGTGCCCATTTCGTTGTCGTCTTGGCCGTTCAGAGCCATCAGAGCCGAACCGATGATGATTGGAGTGTCATCACCTGGGAAGTCGTAAGTGCTCAGCAGGTCGCGCACTTCCATCTCAACCAGTTCCAGCAGCTCAGCGTCGTCAACCATGTCAGCCTTGTTCAGGAAGACAACGATGTACGGAACGCCTACCTGACGGGACAGCAGGATGTGCTCACGGGTTTGTGGCATCGGACCATCAGCGGCCGAGCAAACCAGGATCGCGCCGTCCATCTGGGCAGCACCGGTGATCATGTTTTTTACGTAGTCGGCGTGACCTGGGCAGTCAACGTGTGCGTAGTGACGCACGGACGAATCGTATTCAACGTGAGCGGTGTTGATGGTGATACCGCGAGCTTTCTCTTCCGGGGCGCTGTCGATCTTGTCGAAGTCAACCTTGGCCGAACCGAAAACTTCGGAGCAGACACGGGTCAGAGCAGCGGTCAGGGTGGTTTTACCGTGGTCAACGTGGCCGATGGTGCCAACGTTGACGTGCGGTTTGTTCCGTTCAAATTTTTCTTTAGCCACGACAATTAACTCCTAGCTTAAAGGGGCTGGATCAGCCTTGCTTTTTGGTAACAGTCTCGACGATATGCGACGGAGCTGTATTGTATTTTTTGAATTCCATAGAGTAGCTTGCGCGACCCTGAGACATGGAGCGAACGTCGGTTGCGTAACCGAACATCTCACCCAACGGAACCTCGGCGCGGATAACCTTGCCGGAAACCGTATCTTCCATACCCAGAATCATGCCACGACGACGGTTAAGGTCGCCCATGACATCACCCATGTAGTCTTCAGGCGTAACGACTTCTACCGCCATGATAGGTTCAAGCAACTCACCACCGCCCTTCTGGGCCAGTTGCTTGGTAGCCATGGAAGCAGCCACCTTAAACGCCATCTCGTTGGAGTCGACGTCGTGGTAAGAACCGTCGAACACAGTCGCCTTCAGGCCGATCAGCGGATAGCCGGCAACAACGCCGTTCTTCATCTGCTCTTCGATACCTTTCTGGATCGCCGGGATGTATTCCTTAGGAACCACACCACCAACGACTTCGTTCAGGAATTGCAGACCTTCCTGACCTTCGTCAGCCGGTGCAAAACGGATCCAGCAATGACCGAACTGGCCACGACCGCCGGACTGGCGAACGAACTTGCCTTCGATTTCACAGCTCTTCGTGATGCGCTCACGATAGGAAACCTGAGGCTTACCGATGTTGGCTTCGACGTTGAACTCACGGCGCATCCGGTCAACCAGGATGTCCAGGTGCAGCTCGCCCATGCCGGAGATGATCGTCTGACCAGTCTCTTCATCAGTCTTGACGCGGAAAGAAGGGTCTTCCTGAGCGAGCTTGCCCAGAGCGATACCCATTTTTTCCTGGTCGTCCTTGGTCTTAGGCTCAACGGCAACCGAGATAACCGGCTCCGGGAAGTCCATGCGAACCAGGATGATTGGCTTGTCAGCGTTGCACAAGGTTTCACCGGTGGTGACGTCCTTCATGCCGATCAAGGCCGCGATGTCGCCAGCGCGCACTTCCTTGATTTCTTCACGGGCGTTTGCGTGCATTTGCACCATACGACCCACGCGCTCTTTCTTGCCTTTTACCGAGTTGATCACGCCGTCGCCGGATGCCAACACGCCCGAGTAAACTCGAACGAAGGTCAAGGTACCCACGAATGGGTCAGTAGCGATCTTGAACGCCAAAGCCGCGAACGGCTCGTCGTCACTTGCGTGACGCTCCATTTCCTCTTCCTCGTTATCCGGGTTGGAACCCTTGATAGCAGGAATGTCGGTTGGAGCAGGCAGGAAGTCGATAACGGCGTCGAGAACCAGGGGAACGCCCTTGTTCTTGAAGGAAGAACCGCAAACAGCCAGAACGATCTCACCAGCGATAGTACGCTGACGCAGAGCGGCCTTGATTTCCTCGTTGGAGAGTTCTTCGCCCTCGAGGTACTTGTTCATCAGCTCTTCATTGGCTTCGGCCGCAGCCTCAACCATGTTGCTGCGCCATTGCTCGGCTTCTTCCAACAGCTCGGCAGGAATTTCCTTACGAACAGGGACCATGCCCTTGTCGGAGTCATTCCAGTACACGGCCTGCATGTTGATCAGGTCGATCTGGCCCTGGAAGTTGTCTTCCGAACCGATAGCGAGCTGGATAGGCACCGGAGTGTGACCCAGACGCTGCTTGATCTGACCGATCACGCGCAGGAAGTTGGCACCAGCACGGTCCATCTTGTTTACATAAACAAGACGTGGAACACCGTATTTGTTGGCCTGACGCCATACGGTTTCCGACTGAGGCTCAACGCCCGAAGTACCACAGAACACAACGACCGCGCCGTCGAGTACACGCAGGGAACGCTCAACTTCAATGGTGAAGTCTACGTGGCCCGGGGTATCGATAACGTTGAAGCGATGCTCGTGCGGGTACTGCTTCTCGGAACCTTTCCAGAAGGCGGTAATAGCAGCAGAAGTAATGGTAATACCACGCTCCTGCTCCTGAACCATCCAGTCTGTGGTCGCGGCGCCGTCATGCACCTCGCCCATTTTGTGACTTTTGCCGGTGTAAAAAAGGACGCGCTCGGTGGTGGTGGTCTTACCAGCATCCACGTGAGCAACGATACCGATGTTACGGTAGCGGTTAATCGGTGTAGTACGAGCCATAAAGCCCTCGCAAATTGAGTGACGCTAAAATTAGAAGCGGTAGTGCGAGAAAGCCTTGTTGGCTTCAGCCATACGGTGCACGTCTTCACGCTTCTTAACTGCAGCACCTTTACCTTCAGCAGCGTCCAACAGTTCACCAGCCAAACGCAGGGCCATGGACTTCTCGCCGCGCTTGCGGGCGAAGTCTACCAGCCAGCGCATTGCCAGGGCGTTACGACGGGAAGGACGAACTTCGACCGGAACCTGGTAAGTAGCACCGCCTACACGGCGCGACTTCACTTCGACCAGCGGAGCGATGGCGTCGAGAGCTTTCTCGAAGATTTCCAGGGGATCGCTGTTCTTGCGTTCCTTAACTTTGTCCAGTGCGCCATAAACGATACGTTCGGCAACGGCTTTCTTGCCGCTTTCCATAACGTGGTTCATGAACTTGGCGAGAATCTGGCTTCCGTATTTCGGATCGTCCAGAATCTCACGTTTGGCTGCTACGCGACGTCTTGGCATGATAAGCCCTCAAGCGGTCTTCAGGTTAGCCCGGGACAGCGGATGCGTGCCCGACCTTACTCTTATCGACTCAATAAAAATGAAAAACTGCAAAACGACCGATTACTTCGGACGCTTGGTACCGTACTTCGAGCGACCCTGGTTACGACCTTTAACGCCGGAAGTATCCAAAGAACCGCGGACGGTGTGGTAACGAACACCTGGCAAGTCTTTTACACGACCGCCGCGGATCAGTACCACGCTGTGCTCTTGCAGGTTGTGACCTTCACCACCGATGTACGAGGAAACCTCGAAACCGTTGGTCAGGCGCACACGGCATACTTTACGCAGTGCCGAGTTAGGTTTTTTCGGCGTGGTGGTATACACACGGGTGCATACGCCACGACGTTGCGGGCAGTTCTGCAGCGCAGGCACGTCGGATTTCTCGACGATACGCTTACGCGGCTGACGTACCAGCTGGTTGATAGTTGCCATCTACTAGCTCCACTGTTGTCTTGCGACGCTATTGTCTTACAAGAAAAGCAAAATGGCAGGAACGAATTCCCGCCAAATTTAGGGGATCAAGAGTCTAAAGAGGATCTCGTCCCCAGTCAAGGCAAGGCCCCGACCTCCCCGCCCGCCGAATCTCGACAATTTGTCTCGATCCGCCGAACGGGATGGCCAGGGCCAGGCACTTAATCAACGCCGAACTCAGTTACCGCTCGAGTTCAGTGCTTCGGTCAGTGCAGCTTCCACTTCACTGGCGCTCACGCGCAGCGGCTTGTCTGCATCACGACGACGCTTGCGTTCGCTGTGATAGGCCAAACCGGTACCGGCCGGGATCAGACGACCCACGACCACGTTTTCTTTCAGGCCGCGCAAGTAGTCGCGCTTGCCGGTTACCGCCGCCTCGGTCAGTACGCGAGTGGTTTCCTGGAAGGAAGCCGCCGAGATGAACGATTCGGTGGACAGCGACGCCTTGGTGATACCCAGCAGTACGCGAGTGAACTTGGCAAGGAACTTGTCCTCGTTCGCCAGACGCTCGTTTTCCACCAGCACGTGAGTCAGTTCCATCTGGTCGCCCTTGATGAAGCTGGAGTCGCCAGACTCGGAGATCTCAACTTTACGCAGCATCTGACGCAGGATGGTCTCGATGTGCTTGTCGTTGATCTTCACGCCCTGCAGACGATAAACGTCCTGGATTTCGTTCACGATGTACTTGGCCAGCGCACTGACACCCAGCAGACGCAGGATGTCATGTGGATCGCTCGGACCGTCGGAGATAACTTCGCCGCGGTTTACCTGTTCGCCTTCGAAGACGTTCAGGTGACGCCACTTAGGAATCAGCTCTTCGTACGGATCGCTACCGTCGTTCGGGGTGATAACCAGGCGGCGCTTGCCCTTGGTCTCTTTACCGAACGCGATGGTGCCGCTGACTTCAGCCAGAATCGAAGCTTCTTTCGGACGACGAGCTTCGAACAAGTCGGCAACACGCGGCAGACCACCGGTGATGTCGCGGGTCTTCGAAGTTTCTTGCGGGATACGAGCGATAACATCACCGATCGCGATCCGCGCACCGTCCGCAACACCGACCAGGGCGTTGGCTGGCAGGAAGTACTGAGCGATTACGTCAGTACCTGGCAGCAACAGATCCTTGCCGTTGTCGTCGACCATCTTCACGGCCGGACGGATGTCCTTGCCTGCAGCTGGACGATCTTTTGCGTCGAGCACTTCGATGTTGGTCATACCGGTCAATTCGTCAGTCTGACGCTTGATCGTGATGCCTTCTTCCATGCCCACGTAGGTCACGGTACCTTTCATCTCGGTGACGATTGGGTGAGTGTGCGGATCCCACTTGGCCACGATGGCACCAGCGTCGACCTTGTCGCCTTCCTTCACCGAAATCACGGCACCGTACGGCAGCTTGTAGCGCTCGCGCTCACGACCGAAGTCGTCGGCAATCGCCAACTCACCGGAACGGGACACGGCGACCAGGTGACCGTCGACACGCTCAACATGCTTCAGGTTGTGCAGGCGGACAGTACCGCCATTCTTCACCTGAACGCTGTCGGCCGCGGAGGTCCGGCTTGCCGCACCACCGATGTGGAACGTACGCATGGTCAGCTGGGTACCCGGCTCACCGATGGACTGGGCAGCAATAACGCCGACCGCTTCACCGATGTTCACCTGGTGACCACGTGCCAGGTCGCGACCGTAGCACTTGGCGCAGATGCCGTAGCGGGTTTCACAGCTGATCGGCGAGCGCACGATCACTTCGTCGATGCTGTTGAGCTCGATGAATTCGACCCACTTCTCGTCAACCAGGGTGCCAGCAGGAACGATGACGTCCTCGGTACCCGGCTTGAATACGTCACGGGCGATGACACGACCCAATACGCGCTCACCCAGCGGCTCTACAACGTCACCGCCTTCGATGTGCGGAGTCATTACCAGGCCATGCTCGGTGCCGCAATCGATCTCGGTCACAACCAGATCCTGGGCAACGTCTACCAGACGACGAGTCAGGTAACCGGAGTTCGCCGTTTTCAACGCGGTATCCGCAAGACCCTTACGAGCACCGTGAGTGGAGATGAAGTACTGGAGTACGCTCAAACCTTCACGGAAGTTCGCAGTAATCGGGGTCTCGATGATGGAGCCGTCCGGCTTGGCCATCAGGCCACGCATACCGGCGAGCTGACGGATCTGCGCAGCAGAACCCCGCGCACCCGAGTCGGCCATCATGTACATCGAGTTGAAGGATTCCTGGTCGACTTCCTTGCCATGGCGGTCGATGACCTTCTCTTTCGAGAGGTTGGCCATCATGGCCTTGGATACTTCGTCGTTCGCCTTGGACCAGAGGTCGATCACCTTGTTGTACTTCTCGCCCTGGGTTACCAGGCCGGACGCGTACTGGCTTTCGATCTCTTTCACTTCTTCGGTGGCTGCACCGATGATGCGGGCTTTTTCATCAGGGATAACGAAGTCGTTAACACCGATGGAAACGCCGGAGATGGTCGAATAGGCAAAACCGGTGTACATCAACTGGTCAGCGAAGATCACGGTCTCTTTCAGACCAACCACGCGGTAGCACTGGTTGATCAGCTTGGAGATCGCCTTTTTCTTCATCGGCAGGTTGACGACATCGAAGGACAAGCCTTTCGGCACGACCTGGAACAGCAGCGCACGGCCGACGGTGGTGTCGACGATACGAGTGTTGGTCACGCTGTTGCCATCACGATCGTTTACGGTTTCGTTGATCCGCACCTTGACCTTGGCGTGCAGTGCGGCTTCGCCGGCACGGAACACACGGTCAACTTCCTGCAGGTCCGCGAACACACGACCTTCGCCCTTGGCGTTGATCGCTTCACGAGTCATGTAGTACAGCCCCAATACAACGTCCTGCGACGGAACGATGATTGGCTCACCGTTGGCTGGCGACAGGATGTTGTTGGTCGACATCATCAACGCACGCGCTTCGAGCTGGGCTTCCAGCGTCAGCGGTACGTGCACGGCCATTTGGTCGCCGTCGAAGTCGGCGTTGTACGCAGCACAGACCAGCGGGTGCAGCTGGATAGCCTTACCTTCGATCAGTACCGGTTCAAACGCCTGGATACCCAGACGGTGAAGGGTCGGTGCACGGTTGAGCAGCACTGGGTGTTCGCGAATCACTTCGGCAAGAACGTCCCAGACCTCTGGCAGCTCGCGCTCGACCATCTTCTTGGCGGCCTTGATGGTGGTCGCAAGACCACGCATTTCCAGCTTGCCGAAGATGAACGGTTTGAACAGTTCCAGGGCCATTTTCTTTGGCAGGCCGCACTGGTGCAGACGCAGGGTCGGGCCTACGGTAATTACCGAACGACCGGAGTAGTCAACACGCTTACCGAGCAAGTTCTGACGGAAACGACCCTGCTTACCCTTGATCATGTCAGCCAGGGATTTCAGAGGACGCTTGTTCGAACCGGTGATAGCGCGGCCGCGACGACCGTTGTCGAGCAATGCGTCCACCGCTTCCTGCAACATACGCTTTTCGTTGCGCACGATGATGTCCGGAGCGGACAGATCGAGCAGGCGCTTCAAGCGGTTGTTACGGTTGATCACCCGACGATACAGATCGTTGAGGTCGGAAGTCGCGAAACGACCGCCATCGAGCGGAACCAGCGGACGCAGGTCTGGCGGCAGTACCGGCAGAACGGTCAGCACCATCCACTCTGGCAGGTTGCCGGAACCCTGGAAGGCTTCCATCAACTTCAGACGCTTGGACAGCTTCTTGATCTTGGTTTCGGAGTTGGTTTGCGGAATCTCTTCACGCAGACGACCAATCTCGTGCTCCAGGTCGATAGCGTGCAGCAGTTCGCGGACAGCTTCGGCACCCATGCGGGCATCGAAATCGTCGCCGAACTCTTCCAGCGCTTCGAAGTACTGTTCGTCGTTGAGCAGCTGACCTTTTTCAAGAGTGGTCATGCCTGGATCGATAACGACATAGCTCTCGAAGTAGAGAACGCGTTCGATATCACGCAGGGTCATGTCCATCAGCAGGCCGATACGGGACGGCAGCGATTTCAGGAACCAGATGTGGGCAACCGGCGAGGCCAGTTCGATGTGTGCCATGCGCTCACGACGAACTTTTGCCAGCGCGACTTCAACGCCGCACTTCTCGCAGATCACGCCGCGATGCTTCAAGCGCTTGTACTTACCGCACAGGCACTCGTAATCCTTTACCGGGCCAAAGATCTTGGCGCAGAACAGACCATCACGCTCGGGTTTGAACGTACGGTAGTTGATGGTTTCCGGTTTTTTTACTTCACCGAACGACCACGAACGGATCATCTCAGGCGAGGCCAATCCAATACGGATGGCGTCGAACTCTTCGACTTGACCCTGGTTTTTCAGCAAATTCAGTAGGTCTTTCAAGGCCTTTCCTCCTGGCGGAGCAGAGAGCGGGCAAAACAGCCCCGCTCTCGATTCGCGTCACGTGTTATTCGGTTTCCAGATCGATATCGATGCCGAGGGAACGAATTTCCTTGATCAACACGTTGAAGGACTCGGGCATGCCCGGCTCCATACGGTGATCGCCGTCCACGATGTTTTTGTACATCTTGGTCCGGCCGTTCACATCGTCCGACTTCACTGTGAGCATTTCTTGCAGAGTGTATGCAGCACCGTATGCTTCCAGTGCCCAGACCTCCATCTCCCCGAAACGCTGACCACCGAACTGCGCCTTACCACCCAGCGGCTGCTGGGTAACCAGGCTGTAAGAACCGGTAGAACGAGCGTGCATCTTGTCGTCTACCAAGTGGTTCAGCTTCAGCATGTACATGTAGCCAACGGTAACCGGACGCTCGAACTTGTTGCCGGTACGACCATCGAACAGCTGCATCTGGCCGCTTTCTGGCAGGTCCGCCAGTTTCAGCATGGCCTTGATTTCGCTTTCCTTGGCACCGTCGAACACCGGGGTAGCCATTGGAACGCCGCCGCGCAGGTTCTTCGCCAAGTCCAGGATTTCCTGGTCGGAGAAGGTGTCCAGCTCTTCGTTGCGCCCGCCGATCTCGTTGTAGATCTCGTGCAGGAACTTACGCAGATCAGCGACCTTGCGCTGCTCTTCGATCATGCGGTTGATCTTCTCGCCCAACCCTTTGGCCGCGAGGCCCAGGTGAGTTTCGAGAATCTGACCAACGTTCATACGCGAAGGTACGCCCAACGGGTTGAGAACCACATCGACCGGGGTGCCATTGGCATCGTGCGGCATGTCTTCAACCGGCATGATCACGGAGACCACACCCTTGTTACCGTGACGACCGGCCATCTTGTCGCCCGGCTGGATGCGACGACGGATTGCCAGGTAAACCTTGACGATTTTCAGCACGCCTGGAGCCAGGTCATCGCCCTGCTGCAGTTTGCGCTTCTTGTCTTCGAACTTGTCGTCCAGCAGACGGCGGCGATCAACGATATAGGCCTGGGCCTTCTCGAGCTGCTCGTTCAGAGCATCTTCAGCCATGCGCAGCTTGAACCACTGGCCATGCTCAAGACCGTCGAGGACTTCGTCGGTGATCTCCTGACCTTTCTTCAGGCCGGCGCCGCCTTCGGCTTTGTGGCCGACCAGGGCGGAGCGCAGACGTTCGAAAGTCGCGCCTTCGACGATACGGAACTCTTCATTCAGGTCCTTGCGGATCTCGTCGAGCTGAGTCTTCTCGATCGACAGTGCGCGAGCGTCACGCTCAACGCCGTCGCGGGTGAAGACCTGTACGTCGATGACGGTACCCTTGGTGCCGGTAGGCACGCGCAGGGAGGTGTCTTTCACGTCGCTGGCTTTTTCACCGAAGATCGCACGCAGCAGCTTCTCTTCCGGAGTCAGTTGGGTCTCGCCTTTCGGAGTGACCTTGCCGACCAGGATGTCGCCCGCGCCTACTTCAGCACCTACATAAACGATACCGGCTTCGTCCAGCTTGTTCAGTGCAGCTTCACCCACGTTCGGGATGTCCGCAGTGATTTCCTCTGGGCCAAGCTTGGTGTCACGAGCCACACAGGTCAGTTCCTGGATGTGGATCGTGGTGAAGCGGTCTTCCTGGACCACACGCTCGGACAGGCAGATGGAGTCTTCGAAGTTGAAGCCGTTCCATGCCATGAACGCGATGCGCATGTTCTGACCCAGCGCCAGTTCACCCATGTCGGTGGACGGGCCGTCGGCCATGATGTCGCTGCGCTGAACCCGATCACCTTTGCTTACCAGCGGACGCTGGTTGATGCAGGTGTTCTGGTTGGAGCGGGTGTACTTGGTCAGGTTGTAGATGTCGACACCGGCTTCGCCCGGCTCTACTTCGTCATCGGCAACACGAACCACGATACGGCTGGCGTCGACGGAATCGATCACACCGCCACGACGAGCCACGACGCAAACGCCGGAGTCGCGCGCAACGTTGCGCTCCATGCCAGTACCTACCAGTGGCTTATCGGCACGCAGGGTCGGTACAGCCTGACGCTGCATGTTCGAACCCATCAACGCACGGTTGGCGTCGTCATGCTCGAGGAACGGGATCAGCGACGCTGCAACCGACACTACCTGCTTCGGCGATACGTCCATCAAGGTGACGTCTTCCGGCGCCTTGACGGTGAACTCGTTCAAGTGACGAACAGCTACCAGCTCGTCGGTCAGGACTTTCTTGTCGTTCATCGTGGCCGAAGCCTGAGCGATCACGTGATCAGCCTCTTCGATGGCAGACAGGAACACGATCTCGTCGGTGACCAGGGCGTCTTTCACCACACGGTACGGGCTTTCGAGGAAGCCATACTGGTTGGTGCGCGCATAGGCGGCCAAAGAGTTGATCAGACCGATGTTCGGACCTTCCGGCGTTTCGATCGGGCATACACGACCGTAGTGAGTCGGGTGTACGTCACGAACTTCGAAGCCTGCACGCTCACGGGTCAGACCGCCTGGGCCGAGTGCGGAAACACGACGCTTGTGGGTGATCTCGGACAGCGGGTTGTTCTGGTCCATGAACTGGGACAGCTGGCTCGAGCCGAAGAATTCCTTCACCGCCGCGGCCACTGGCTTGGCGTTGATCAGGTCTTGCGGCATCAGGCCTTCGCTTTCAGCCATCGACAGGCGTTCCTTGACCGCGCGCTCTACGCGCACCAGGCCAACACGGAACTGGTTTTCGGCCATTTCGCCTACGCAGCGAACGCGACGGTTACCCAGGTGGTCGATGTCATCGACGATGCCTTTGCCGTTACGGATGTCGACCAAGGTCTTGAGCACCGCAACGATGTCATCCTTGTTCAGCACGCCCGAACCTTCGATCTCGGTACGACCGATACGACGGTTGAACTTCATCCGGCCGACCGCGGAGAGGTCATAGCGCTCAGGGCTGAAGAACAGGTTGTTGAACAGGGTCTCGGCAGCATCCTTGGTTGGCGGCTCGCCAGGACGCATCATGCGATAGATCTCGACCAAGGCTTCCAGCTGGTTGCCAGTGGAGTCGATCTTCAGCGTGTCGGAGATGAACGGACCGCAGTCGATGTCGTTGGTGTACAGGGTCTCGATACGAACGACCTGAGCCTTGACGATTTTCGCCAGGATCTCGACGGTGAGCTCGGTATTGCACTCAGCGATGATCTCGCCGGTGGCTGGATGCACGATGACCTTGGCGGTGGTGCGACCCAGGACGTAGTCCATCGGCACCTGCAGCTCTTTGATACCGGCTTTTTCCAGCTGGTTGATGTGGCGAGCAGTAATACGACGGCCTTGCTCGACAATAACCTTGCCCTTGTCGTCCTGGATATCCAGGACCGCGATTTCACCGCGCAGGCGTTGAGGCACCAACTCCAGGCTCAGGTTCTCACCTTGCACATGGAAGACGTTGGTGGTGTAGAACGCGTCCAGCACTTCTTCGGTGGTATAGCCGAGCGCGCGCAGCAGTACCGATGCAGGCAGCTTGCGACGACGGTCAATACGCACGAATACGCAGTCTTTCGGGTCGAACTCGAAGTCCAGCCACGAACCGCGGTAAGGAATGATGCGCGCGGAGTAGAGCAGTTTGCCGGAACTGTGCGTCTTACCACGGTCGTGGTCAAAGAACACGCCCGGGGAACGGTGCAGCTGGGAAACGATTACACGCTCGGTACCGTTGATTACGAAGGTACCGTTCTCAGTCATCAGGGGGATTTCACCCATGTAGACTTCTTGCTCTTTGATGTCCTTGATCGCTTTATTCGACGATTCTTTGTCGAAAATGATCAGGCGCACTTTTACCCGCAAAGGTACGGCGTAAGTAACACCGCGCAATACGCATTCTTTGACATCAAATGCCGGTTCGCCCAGGCGATAACCGACGTACTCCAGCGCAGCATTGCCGGAGTAGCTGATGATCGGGAAAACGGATTTGAAGGCCGCATGCAGGCCCACGTCGCGGAACTGATCTTTAGTCGCTCCCGCTTGCAAGAATTCACGATACGAATCCAGCTGGATGGCCAGGAGGTACGGCACATCCATGACGTCCGGCAACTTGCTAAAGTCCTTGCGGATACGTTTTTTCTCAGTATATGAGTAAGCCATCAGCGTTCCCCAGCTTGGTCACCTGCTTGTTTGGCCCCTCCCGACGGGAGCAGCCAGAAAATCGTGCAAACCCCATGGTTTGCGCCACCACATCGGGTGGTTACAGCTCGCGATCAGCACCGACCCAGTCGGCTGCCAATAACGGAAAAAGGCCGGTGGCAAGAGCCACCAGCCATCAGCCTGTCGCTTAACGCTCGGGCTGGAGACGCAAAGTCGATGCTTACTTCAGCTCGACTTTAGCGCCTGCTTCTTCCAGTGCTGCTTTGGCTTTGTCAGCTGCGTCTTTGGCAACAGCTTCCAGAACCATGGCAGGAGCGCCGTCAACTACAGCCTTGGCTTCTTTCAGGCCCAGACCGGTCAGTTCACGTACTGCCTTGATCACGTTTACTTTCTTCTCGCCAGCTTCGGTCAGCATGACGTTGAATTCGGTTTGCTCTTCAGCAACGGCAGCGGCAACAGCTGGACCAGCGGAAGCAGCAGCAGCGGTAACACCGAATTTTTCTTCGAAAGCTTTGATCAGCTCAACAACTTCCATTACGGACATGTTGCCAACGGCTTCGAGGATATCGTTTTGAGAGATAGACATGACTCTAAATTCCTGGATTGGGGGACGGCCTACGCGACCATCGAAATAAACAAAAAACGCGAAAAGGAGTGTCGAGCCTTAGGCTGCGGCAGCTTCTTTCTGGTCGCGCAGTGCCGCCAGAGTACGAGCCAACTTGCTGGTAGCGCCTTGAATCACGCTCATCAGCTGGGAGATTGCTTCGTCACGGGTCGGCAGAGTTGCCAGTACGTCGATCTGGTTAGCTGCGAGGAACTTGCCCTCGAACGCAGCTGCCTTAATCTCGAACTTGTCCTGACCTTTGGCGAATTCCTTGAACAAACGGGCAGCAGCGCCAGGATGTTGGGTGGAGAACGCGATCAAGGTCGGGCCGGTGAACACGTCGTTGAGGACACTGTATTCAGTGTCAGCAACAGCGCGCTTGAGCAGGGTGTTACGTACTACACGTACGTAAACGCCAGCTTCACGAGCCTCTTTACGGAGTCCGGTCATAGCGCCTACTGTTACGCCACGGGCATCAGCCACGACAGCGGACAGAGCAGCTTTGGCAGCCTCGTTGACTTCAGCGACGATGGCCTTCTTGTCTTCGAGTTTAATTGCCACGGGTTTAACTCCTGCTTGTTACCGTTTCATCCGATCGAAACCGAATGTCGTTTTGGTGTCTGATTCGGTAAGGAACCGGGAGCACCATCTGCGTAGGCTTGTGGTTTAAGACTTTCGTCGCCTACGGTCTTGGACAGCCCCCGCCAGGCAGGGACCCCAATATTTGATTGGCGCAATCGCTTGCGCCAACCTTTGTCTTACGCGTCGAGCGAGCTCTGATCGATGATCAGACCTGGGCCCATAGTGGTGCTCAGGGTAACGCGCTTGACGTAGATACCTTTCGAAGAAGCTGGCTTGATGCGCTTCAGATCAGCGATCAGAGCTTCAACGTTTTCCTTCAGCTTGACGGCGTCGAAGCCGATTTTGCCAACGGAAGTGTGAATGATGCCGTTCTTGTCGGTGCGATAACGAACCTGACCGGCCTTGGCGTTTTTAACCGCGGTGGCTACGTCTGGGGTTACGGTGCCGACTTTAGGGTTAGGCATCAGACCACGTGGACCGAGGATCTGACCCAACTGGCCTACAACGCGCATGGCATCCGGGGATGCGATCACGACGTCATAGTTCAGGTCGCCGCCTTTCATTTCAGCAGCCAGATCGTCCATGCCTACGCGATCAGCACCAGCGGCCAGAGCAGCTTCAGCTGCTGGGCCCTGGGTGAACACGGCAACACGAACAGTCTTGCCAGTGCCGTGTGGCAGCACGGTAGCGCTACGTACGACCTGGTCGGATTTACGTGGGTCAACGCCCAGGTTAACAGCAACGTCGAACGACTCGCTGAACTTGACAGTCGACAGCTCGGCCAGCAGAGCGGCGGCGTCTACAAAGTTGTAGGCCTTGCCTGCTTCGATTTTGCCGGCGATAGCCTTTTGACGCTTGGTCAGCTTAGCCATTACACACCCTCCACGTTAAGGCCCATGCTACGAGCAGAACCGGCGATAGTACGCACGGCTGCATCCATATCAGCTGCAGTCAGATCCGCGTTTTTGGTTTTCGCGATTTCTTCCAGCTGAGCACGGGTAACGGTGCCAACCTTAACGGTGTTTGGACGAGCGGAACCGCTGGTCAAACCTGCAGCCTTCTTCAGCAGAACCGAAGCAGGGGTGCTTTTTGTTTCGAAAGTGAAGCTGCGGTCGCTGTAGACAGTGATGATCACTGGAGTCGGCAGACCTGGCTCAAGACCCTGAGTACGGGCGTTGAAAGCCTTGCAGAATTCCATGATGTTCACGCCGTGCTGACCCAGTGCAGGACCAACAGGTGGGCTTGGGTTAGCCTGAGCGGCCTTCACTTGCAGCTTGATGTAAGCGGTAATCTTCTTGGCCATGAGGCACTCCAATTACGGGTTCGAACGCCTCGAAAGGCTCCCCGGTTGCTTGCGCGTTTATCCCAGTGACGACAAAACCCCACAGCCTTGGGCTGCGGGGTTGGGATGCCTGTCCAATCAGACCTTTTCGACCTGACTGAACTCCAACTCTACCGGAGTAGAGCGACCGAAAATGAGCACCGCGACCTGAATCCGGCTCTTTTCGTAGTTAACCTCTTCAACCGTGCCATTGAAGTCAGCGAATGGACCGTCGGTGACGCGTACAACCTCACCTGGCTCAAACAATGTCTTCGGCTTCGGCTTGTCGCTACCATCAGCGACACGACGCAGAATCGCTTCCGCCTCTTTATCTGTGATCGGCGCCGGCTTGTCGGCGGTACCGCCAATAAAGCCCATCACCCGAGGGGTATCCTTGACCAAGTGCCAAGTCCCTTCGTTCATATCCATCTGTACCAGCACATAGCCTGGAAAGAACTTACGTTCACTTTTGCGCTTCTGGCCATTACGCATTTCAACCACTTCTTCAGTGGGAACCAGAATCTCGCCAAAGCCATCTTCCATGCCTGCCAGCTTCACACGCTCTATCAACGAGCGCATAACATGCTTCTCGTAACCCGAGTAAGCATGCACAACGTACCAACGCTTAGCCACGGGACACCCTTAGCCAACAATCAAGGAAACAAGCCAACCGAGCAGGGAATCGAGCCCCCACAGCAGCAACGCCATCACCAAAACAACAGCCACAACGATCAACGTGGTCTGCGTGGTTTCCTGGCGAGTCGGCCATACGACTTTACGAATCTCGGTGCGAGCTTCCTTAGCGAGTACAAAGAAAGACTTGCCCTTGGCTGTCTGCAGGCCTACAAAGGCAGCTACAGCAGCAATGGCAAGCAATGCAAGTACACGGTACAGGATCGGCGAAGCAGAAAAATACTGATTGCCAACAACGCCAACAACCACCAAAGCGACTACCACTAGCCACTTGAGCAGATCGAAGCGAGAGCCTTGAGCTTCAGCTTTAGGAGTCATCTATGAAGATCCTGTGAAAAGAAAGCCAGACACACCGAGTGAATCTGGCAGGTCAGGAGGGAATCGAACCCCCAACCTACGGTTTTGGAGACCGTCGCTCTGCCAATTGAGCTACTGACCTAAAACAAAATCAGGCCGACCATTATGCCGGCCCGAAAAAGACATTACAACTATTTACTCGATGACTTTGGCTACGACGCCAGCGCCGACGGTACGACCGCCTTCACGGATAGCGAAACGCAGGCCGTCTTCCATTGCGATGGTCTTGATCAGAGTGACAGTCATCTGAATGTTGTCACCTGGCATTACCATTTCAACGCCTTCTGGCAGCTCGCAGTTACCAGTCACGTCAGTTGTACGGAAGTAGAACTGTGGACGGTAGCCTTTGAAGAACGGAGTGTGACGACCGCCTTCTTCCTTGCTCAGAACGTAGACTTCTGCGGTGAACTTGGTGTGCGGCTTGACGGTGCCTGGCTTGACCAGAACCTGGCCACGCTCAACGTCGTCACGCTTGGTGCCGCGCAGCAGTACGCCGCAGTTCTCGCCAGCACGACCTTCGTCGAGCAGCTTGCGGAACATTTCAACGCCGGTGCAGGTAGTTTTCTGAGTGTCGCGCAGACCGACGATCTCAACTTCTTCCTGGATACGGACGATGCCACGCTCAACACGACCAGTCACAACAGTACCGCGACCGGAGATCGAGAATACGTCTTCGATTGGCATCAGGAACGGCTTGTCGATAGCACGCTCTGGCTCTGGGATGTAGCTGTCCAGAGTTTCCACCAGCTTCTTGACAGCAGTGGTGCCCATTTCGTTGTCGTCTTGGCCGTTCAGAGCCATCAGAGCCGAACCGATGATGATTGGAGTGTCATCACCTGGGAAGTCGTAAGTGCTCAGCAGGTCGCGCACTTCCATCTCAACCAGTTCCAGCAGCTCAGCGTCGTCAACCATGTCAGCCTTGTTCAGGAAGACAACGATGTACGGAACGCCTACCTGACGGGACAGCAGGATGTGCTCACGGGTTTGTGGCATCGGACCATCAGCGGCCGAGCAAACCAGGATCGCGCCGTCCATCTGGGCAGCACCGGTGATCATGTTTTTTACGTAGTCGGCGTGACCTGGGCAGTCAACGTGTGCGTAGTGACGCACGGACGAATCGTATTCAACGTGAGCGGTGTTGATGGTGATACCGCGAGCTTTCTCTTCCGGGGCGCTGTCGATCTTGTCGAAGTCAACCTTGGCCGAACCGAAAACTTCGGAGCAGACACGGGTCAGAGCAGCGGTCAGCGTGGTTTTACCGTGGTCGACGTGACCGATGGTACCAACGTTGACGTGCGGCTTATTACGTTCGAACTTTTCCTTAGCCATCGAAATCACCCCTAGGAGAAGAATTTAGCAAGTCACACGAGCCATTAAAACAAAGGCAGATATTTTCATATCTGCCTTGTAATATGGAGCTCTTGAGCGGATTTGAACCGCTGACCTCACCCTTACCAAGGGTGTGCTCTACCAACTGAGCTACAAGAGCAAAACATTTTGCACAACCTGCAAACTTGGAGCGGGTAGCGGGAATCGAACCCGCATCATCAGCTTGGAAGGCTGAGGTTCTACCACTAAACTATACCCGCGGAGCTTGCAGCTCACGCTAAAACTGGTGGAGGGGGAAGGATTCGAACCTTCGAAGTCGTAGACGTCAGATTTACAGTCTGATCCCTTTGGCCGCTCGGGAACCCCTCCTAAGCGAGCCGGCATTCTATATCATGCCAGCCTTCTGTCAAGCATTTTCTCATTAAAAACCTGAGGTTAGCTGCGTTGACATCGCTCCGCACTGATAACCGTTAAAGGTCTTCACTGCGAAGCGGGCGCCATTCTATGCAAACTACCCAGCAGGCGCAACCCCTTCGCATGGCATTATTTTATGTTTTAACTCATTGAATTCTTTAGAAAGGTTTTGAACCAACCCTTCATTAACCTTTCCTGCGCTTTCAGGAACAACCTGGACCCAAAATCCTCCGCCCTCAGGTGCACCTTCGGAGCTCAGCACAGATGTACGCCCCATCACGCCCAACGAAACCAATCGCTGCTCCAGCTGCCTGGCCAGCTCAGCACGAGCAAAACCGCCTAGATAATTACAATTCTTGCGCACCTCTCCGGACTTGCCGAAATCACGCCTGACAAGCGAATCCGCCGTTTCACTCAGAAGATGAATATCCTGCTGCGAGCCGCGATACAAGCTCAGTGGCGTTACATCCTTGGCCCGCAGCGGGGCCTCCTGCTGATGCCAGACATAGTAGAAGCCATTCAGAACCAGTAACAACAGAAACAGCCACCGCATAGAAACCTCAAGACAAAGGACAAGCCATCGCCAAGCCAACAAAAACCAGGTCAGGCGCAACCTTGGCTTGCGGTACAACCCCAACAACCAGACTGGCGTCCCCTCCCGTTAAAAACACCTCGAAATCCTGCCCCCAGTATTGCCGCGCCAATTCAAGCTGGGTCAGGACGAAACCTCTGAGCATCAGCATACAACCGCGCTCAACCGCCTCGACCGTCGCCCTTCCCGGAGCAAGAGTCTCGTGCGCTCGCTCGGCAGCAGTGTCATCGTAGCGAATTCGCCGAGTATGGGTACGCAACTGGTTGCGCATCAAAGGCATGCCCGGACAAATGAACCCCCCTAGATGCTCACCGTCCGCCGCGACGAAGTCGGCTGTAACGGCCGTGCCAAAATCGAGCACCAGGCAAGCGCCGGAAGCGAGATGGAAACCGCCAAGCAAGGCAAGCCAACGATCAAGACCTAACCGATCGTACTCTTCGTAACCATTTGTCACGCCTGCCATTTCTCGAGCCGGTACGGCACGTACCACGGACACCCCGAAGGTCTGTGTCAAGGAAGCGACCAACGAGTCAGTTTCCTCGGGCGTCCTGACGCTGACCAGACGGCATTTCTTTAGCTGAAACCTCTGGGCATCGCTCAGGCTGGCGAGCAGATCATCATCGGAACCGACCACACCACCTTCAACAGGCGTAACACCGTCGGAGCAAAGAACCCGCCATTTGATAAAACTGTTGCCGCAATCGAGCTCAAGAATCATCACGCAACCTCAAACTGAGCTCACCGCCGCTAAAGCTCTTTTCCACACCATCCACCTTCAAACGCAGCGCTCCCTGGTGGTCAATGCCCATCACTACGCCGTCAATCTGGTTCACACCCGCAATTAGCGAAACGGCACGGCCCTGCCATAAATGATAGTTTTCCCACTCCAGCTGGATCGCCGCAAACCCCGACGCATGATGCAACTCGAGGTACTGTTGAAGCTTCGCGCTCATATGGACCACAAGATCGTTACGATCAAATACACGGCCTGCCTCTAGGCTCATGGACGTCCACTGCTGATCAACCTCGTCAGTTGATTGCATATTCACGTTGACCCCGACACCCAGGACGACATGACAGACGTCCGCCGGATCACCCACTAATTCGAGCAAGATACCGGCAATTTTTTTGTTGCCCACCAACACATCGTTGGGCCATTTCAACCCAGCCTCAGCGATTCCAAAATCACGAAGCGCATGCATGACAGCGAGCCCAACGACGAGACTCAGCCCTTCGATTTGCCGCATACCGCCATCAATGCGCAAGACCAGACTGTAATAAAGATTGGCAGCGAACGGACTGACCCACTTACGGCCACGACGACCGCGCCCAGCGAGCTGCCGCTCAGCCAAGACCAAGAATGGCGCATCCACTCCGCGCTCTATGGAACGCAACGCTTCGGCATTAGTAGAGTCGATGGAGTCATGGATATAGACAGGCCACTCAAGGCCTTCTTTCGCGCAGATTTTCGCAGCATCCAAAAGTGACAGCGGCCTAGCCAACTGATACCCCTTGCCTCTAACTTTATGAACAGACAATCCCAACTCGGCCTCCAGATGCTGCAATTGCTTCCAGACAGCACTGCGACTGATGCCCAGCCCGGCACCTAGTGCCTGGCCTGAATGGAAACGACCATCCTTCAGAAGTTTTAACAACGTGAGCATACGAACCGCGCCTGATTACCGAGGCCAGCATGATAGCCATGCACAGGACTGTTGCATAGAAACTCGAAACGGCTTTACCAAGCGCAAAAACAAAACCCCTACCTGCATTAGCAGATAGGGGTTTCGGAATTTAATCTTGACGATGACCTACTCTCACATGGGGAAACCCCACACTACCATCGGCGATGCATCGTTTCACTTCTGAGTTCGGGATGGGATCAGGTGGTTCCAATGCTCTATGGTCGTCAAGAAATTCGGTAGCCAGCGCGTGCCTTACGGTCACGTTCCAGCGAATGGGTATGTGATAGCGTGTTGCTTGTGAGTATCTCGAACTTTCGGTTCGTTTCGTCTTCACAACACCGCAATCTGGCCTCTTTCGAGTCTACAAATTGCTTGGGTGTTATATGGTCAAGCCTCACGGGCAATTAGTACAGGTTAGCTCAACGCCTCACAGCGCTTACACACCCTGCCTATCAACGTCGTAGTCTTCGACGGCCCTTCAGGGAGCTCAAGGCTCCAGTGAGATCTCATCTTGAGGCAAGTTTCCCGCTTAGATGCTTTCAGCGGTTATCTTTTCCGAACATAGCTACCCGGCAATGCCACTGGCGTGACAACCGGAACACCAGAGGTTCGTCCACTCCGGTCCTCTCGTACTAGGAGCAGCCCCTCTCAAATCTCAAACGTCCACGGCAGATAGGGACCGAACTGTCTCACGACGTTCTAAACCCAGCTCGCGTACCACTTTAAATGGCGAACAGCCATACCCTTGGGACCGGCTTCAGCCCCAGGATGTGATGAGCCGACATCGAGGTGCCAAACACCGCCGTCGATATGAACTCTTGGGCGGTATCAGCCTGTTATCCCCGGAGTACCTTTTATCCGTTGAGCGATGGCCCTTCCATACAGAACCACCGGATCACTAAGACCTACTTTCGTACCTGCTCGACGTGTCTGTCTCGCAGTCAAGCGCGCTTTTGCCTTTATACTCTACGACCGATTTCCGACCGGTCTGAGCGCACCTTCGTACTCCTCCGTTACTCTTTAGGAGGAGACCGCCCCAGTCAAACTACCCACCATACACTGTCCTCGATCCGGATAACGGACCTGAGTTAGAACCTCAAAGTTGCCAGGGTGGTATTTCAAGGATGGCTCCACGCAGACTGGCGTCCACGCTTCAAAGCCTCCCACCTATCCTACACAAGCAAATTCAAAGTCCAGTGCAAAGCTATAGTAAAGGTTCACGGGGTCTTTCCGTCTAGCCGCGGATACACTGCATCTTCACAGCGATTTCAATTTCACTGAGTCTCGGGTGGAGACAGCGCCGCCATCGTTACGCCATTCGTGCAGGTCGGAACTTACCCGACAAGGAATTTCGCTACCTTAGGACCGTTATAGTTACGGCCGCCGTTTACCGGGGCTTCGATCAAGAGCTTCGCGTTAGCTAACCCCATCAATTAACCTTCCGGCACCGGGCAGGCGTCACACCCTATACGTCCACTTTCGTGTTTGCAGAGTGCTGTGTTTTTAATAAACAGTCGCAGCGGCCTGGTATCTTCGACCGGCGTGGGCTTACGCAGCAAGTGCTTCACCCTCACCGGCGCACCTTCTCCCGAAGTTACGGTGCCATTTTGCCTAGTTCCTTCACCCGAGTTCTCTCAAGCGCCTTGGTATTCTCTACCCAACCACCTGTGTCGGTTTGGGGTACGGTTCCTGGTTACCTGAAGCTTAGAAGCTTTTCTTGGAAGCATGGCATCAACCACTTCGTCACCCAAAGGGTAACTCGTCATCAGCTCTCGGCCTTGAGATCCCGGATTTACCTAAGATCTCAGCCTACCACCTTAAACTTGGACAACCAACGCCAAGCTGGCCTAGCCTTCTCCGTCCCTCCATCGCAATAACCAGAAGTACAGGAATATTAACCTGTTTTCCATCGACTACGCTTTTCAGCCTCGCCTTAGGGACCGACTAACCCTGCGTCGATTAACGTTGCGCAGGAAACCTTGGTCTTTCGGCGTGGGTGTTTTTCACACCCATTGTCGTTACTCATGTCAGCATTCGCACTTCTGATACCTCCAGCAAGCTTCTCAACTCACCTTCACAGGCTTACAGAACGCTCCTCTACCGCATCACTTACGTGATACCCGTAGCTTCGGTGTATGGTTTGAGCCCCGTTACATCTTCCGCGCAGGCCGACTCGACTAGTGAGCTATTACGCTTTCTTTAAAGGGTGGCTGCTTCTAAGCCAACCTCCTAGCTGTCTAAGCCTTCCCACATCGTTTCCCACTTAACCATAACTTTGGGACCTTAGCTGACGGTCTGGGTTGTTTCCCTTTTCACGACGGACGTTAGCACCCGCCGTGTGTCTCCCATGCTCGGCACTTGTAGGTATTCGGAGTTTGCATCGGTTTGGTAAGTCGGGATGACCCCCTAGCCGAAACAGTGCTCTACCCCCTACAGTGATACATGAGGCGCTACCTAAATAGCTTTCGAGGAGAACCAGCTATCTCCGAGCTTGATTAGCCTTTCACTCCGATCCACAGGTCATCCGCTAACTTTTCAACGGTAGTCGGTTCGGTCCTCCAGTCAGTGTTACCTAACCTTCAACCTGCCCATGGATAGATCGCCCGGTTTCGGGTCTATTCCCAGCGACTAGACGCCCTATTAAGACTCGCTTTCGCTACGCCTCCCCTATTCGGTTAAGCTCGCCACTGAAAATAAGTCGCTGACCCATTATACAAAAGGTACGCAGTCACCCAACAAAGTGGGCTCCCACTGCTTGTACGCATACGGTTTCAGGATCTATTTCACTCCCCTCTCCGGGGTTCTTTTCGCCTTTCCCTCACGGTACTAGTTCACTATCGGTCAGTCAGTAGTATTTAGCCTTGGAGGATGGTCCCCCCATATTCAGACAAAGTTTCTCGTGCTCCGTCCTACTCGATTTCACTTCTAAGATCCTTTCGCGTACAGGGCTATCACCCACTATGGCCGCACTTTCCAGAGCGTTCCGCTAAAATCAAAGAAGCTTAAGGGCTAGTCCCCGTTCGCTCGCCACTACTAAGGGAATCTCGGTTGATTTCTTTTCCTCAGGGTACTTAGATGTTTCAGTTCCCCTGGTTCGCTTCTTGCACCTATGTATTCAGTACAAGATAACCATCTTATGATGGCTGGGTTCCCCCATTCAGACATCTCCGGATCACAGTCTGTTTGCCGACTCCCCGAAGCTTTTCGCAGGCTACCACGTCTTTCATCGCCTCTGACTGCCAAGGCATCCACCGTATGCGCTTCTTCACTTGACCATATAACCCCAAGCAATCTGGTTATACTGTGAAGACGACATTCGCCGAAAATTCGATCTGGCTCTAAGAGCCACTCACAAATTTTACCTTAGCCTGATCCGTTACCAGTGAAAGTAACGTTCAGTCTATCTTTCTATCACATACCCAAATTTTTAAAGAACGATCTAATCAAAAGACTAGAAATCAACATTCATCATCCCGCGGATGGAATGCTCATTTCTAAGCTTTAAACGTTGGAACCAATCTGTAATGGTGGAGCCAAGCGGGATCGAACCGCTGACCTCCTGCGTGCAAGGCAGGCGCTCTCCCAGCTGAGCTATGGCCCCGTATCGCTACAGGGTACACCATGAAATTGGTGGGTCTGGGCAGATTCGAACTGCCGACCTCACCCTTATCAGGGGTGCGCTCTAACCAACTGAGCTACAGACCCAATCGTCTTCTTCAATGAATCAAGCAATTCGTGTGGGAGCTCATGGAGCCGCTGCTGTCGTCGATTAAGGAGGTGATCCAGCCGCAGGTTCCCCTACGGCTACCTTGTTACGACTTCACCCCAGTCATGAATCACACCGTGGTAACCGTCCTCCCGAAGGTTAGACTAGCTACTTCTGGTGCAACCCACTCCCATGGTGTGACGGGCGGTGTGTACAAGGCCCGGGAACGTATTCACCGCGACATTCTGATTCGCGATTACTAGCGATTCCGACTTCACGCAGTCGAGTTGCAGACTGCGATCCGGACTACGATCGGTTTTGTGGGATTAGCTCCACCTCGCGGCTTGGCAACCCTCTGTACCGACCATTGTAGCACGTGTGTAGCCCAGGCCGTAAGGGCCATGATGACTTGACGTCATCCCCACCTTCCTCCGGTTTGTCACCGGCAGTCTCCTTAGAGTGCCCACCATAACGTGCTGGTAACTAAGGACAAGGGTTGCGCTCGTTACGGGACTTAACCCAACATCTCACGACACGAGCTGACGACAGCCATGCAGCACCTGTCTCAATGCTCCCGAAGGCACCAATCCATCTCTGGAAAGTTCATTGGATGTCAAGGCCTGGTAAGGTTCTTCGCGTTGCTTCGAATTAAACCACATGCTCCACCGCTTGTGCGGGCCCCCGTCAATTCATTTGAGTTTTAACCTTGCGGCCGTACTCCCCAGGCGGTCAACTTAATGCGTTAGCTGCGCCACTAAGAGCTCAAGGCTCCCAACGGCTAGTTGACATCGTTTACGGCGTGGACTACCAGGGTATCTAATCCTGTTTGCTCCCCACGCTTTCGCACCTCAGTGTCAGTATCAGTCCAGGTGGTCGCCTTCGCCACTGGTGTTCCTTCCTATATCTACGCATTTCACCGCTACACAGGAAATTCCACCACCCTCTACCATACTCTAGCTCGACAGTTTTGAATGCAGTTCCCAGGTTGAGCCCGGGGATTTCACATCCAACTTAACGAACCACCTACGCGCGCTTTACGCCCAGTAATTCCGATTAACGCTTGCACCCTCTGTATTACCGCGGCTGCTGGCACAGAGTTAGCCGGTGCTTATTCTGTCGGTAACGTCAAAACACTAACGTATTAGGTTAATGCCCTTCCTCCCAACTTAAAGTGCTTTACAATCCGAAGACCTTCTTCACACACGCGGCATGGCTGGATCAGGCTTTCGCCCATTGTCCAATATTCCCCACTGCTGCCTCCCGTAGGAGTCTGGACCGTGTCTCAGTTCCAGTGTGACTGATCATCCTCTCAGACCAGTTACGGATCGTCGCCTTGGTGAGCCATTACCTCACCAACTAGCTAATCCGACCTAGGCTCATCTGATAGCGCAAGGCCCGAAGGTCCCCTGCTTTCTCCCGTAGGACGTATGCGGTATTAGCGTCCGTTTCCGAGCGTTATCCCCCACTACCAGGCAGATTCCTAGGCATTACTCACCCGTCCGCCGCTCGCCACCAGGTACAAGTACCCGTGCTGCCGCTCGACTTGCATGTGTTAGGCCTGCCGCCAGCGTTCAATCTGAGCCATGATCAAACTCTTCAGTTCAAACATCTTTGGGTTTTGAGAAAACCCTAAACTTGGCTCAGCAATCGTTGGTTACATCTTTGATTTCTCGCGGAGTAACTTGTGATGCTGATAATCTGTTGACTAGCAGTCTGACCCCACAAGCACCCACACGAATTGCTTGATTCAGTTGTTAAAGAGCGGTGGGTTGAGCCTTTCGTCTCAACCGAGGCGCGCATTCTACAGCGCCCCGTGTATCTGTCAAGCGGTTATTTTAAGAAGTTTTCAAAGTTTCGCTTGGAAATCCTTAACAACTTCAACCACTTGCGCTTTCGATCTCTCGTTAGCGGGAGGCGAATTCTACAGCGTTACTCGCTGCTGTCAACACCTCTTTTTTACCGCTTTCGACCGAGAAGATCGAACCGTCGATAGCGCCCAACAAACCGGCCTACCCACTCCTTCCGCGCCTCGATGAACTGAAGCGACGCACTTATCGAAACTCGGTTAACTCATTGAAACTCAAGGAGTTTTCCGTTTCGACTGCGCCGGAAGTGGGGCGAATTATAGACATCCAGAATTTGCCGTCAACCGTTATTTTCAGCTTTACGTAGATTTCAGCGTAATACGTGCGAAAGCCTTCTTGCCGGCCTGGCACACATGGGTAGAACCCAGCTTATATATGTAGGTGCGATCCACCACCTCACCATCTATACGCACACCTCCCGAACCCAGGAGGTCCCGCGCCATTGCGGCATTCTTGACCAAACCTGCCTTATTAAGCACCGCAGCGATTGGCATATCCTCAGCGGCGATCAACTCGACCTCAGGCAAATCATCCGGCAACTCACCATCTTTCATTCGATTACCTGCTGCACGATGAGCATTGGCCGCAGCCTCCTCACCATGGAAACGCGCAACGATTTCCTCGGCCAACTTGATCTTGATGTCACGCGGATTCGCCCCAGCCTCCACATCCGCACGGAACCCATTGATCTCGTCCATGGACCGGAAACTCAACAGCTCGAAATAACGCCACATCAGAACATCAGGAATAGAGACCAATTTGCCATACATGACGCCTGGCGCTTCCTGGATGCCGACGTAGTTGCCCAGGGACTTGGACATCTTCTTCACGCCATCGAGCCCTTCCAGCAAAGGCATGGTCAGGATGCACTGAGCCTCTTGGCCATAACCGCGCTGCAGCTCACGCCCCATCAGCAGATTGAACTTCTGGTCGGTTCCGCCAAGCTCAACGTCCGCGCGCAACGCGACCGAGTCGTAACCCTGTACGAGCGGGTAGAGAAACTCATGAATGGCGATTGGCTGGTTGGTTGTGTAGCGCTTGTCGAAATCATCACGCTCGAGCATGCGAGCGACAGTGTATTGGGAAGTCAGGCGAATGAAATCAGCCGGCCCCATCTGATCCATCCAAGTAGAGTTGAAAGCCACTTCAGTCTTGGCGGGGTCAAGAATCTTGAAAACCTGAGTCTTGTAGGTTTCCGCGTTGTCGAGAACCTGCTCACGGGTCAACGGTGGGCGTGTCGCGCTCTTCCCGCTCGGATCACCGATCATCCCGGTGAAGTCACCTATAAGAAAGATGACCTGGTGCCCAAGGTCCTGGAACTGGCGCAGCTTATTGATAAGCACGGTATGGCCAAGGTGCAGGTCAGGCGCGGTCGGATCGAAACCAGCCTTGATGCGCAGCGGCTGCCCGCGCTTGAGCTTTTCGATCAGCTCGGACTCGACCAACAGTTCTTCCGCACCACGTTTGATCAGCGCTAGCTGCTCTTCAACCGACTTCATAACAGACCCGTAAGGCTCAGATTCAAAGGGCCCCAACCATACAAGATCGCGCACCAAATACAAGGTTTGCCGGGCATGAGGAAGCCCATCCAACAGAACAGAAGGCTCGCGGGCTTGCTTCGCAGGGGTTTTGGTTATATTTTATACAGTTATTTCATCTTCATCATGTCATTCATCTTTTCCAATTCATTTTTTAAAAGTCAAAATTACTTATGACCTCAGAACCGTCTAAAGCGCCGCCGCTTTACCCGAAGACCCACCTGCTTGCTGCAAGTGGCATCGCAGCCCTCCTTAGCCTGGCGCTCCTGGTGTTTCCCTCCAGCGATGTTGAAGCCAAAAAGACGACTTTGAGTCTCGAACTGGAAAGCCCTGCTGAACAACTGACACAAGAACAAGACGCCGCCGAAGCCGTTCAGGCCACAAACGAACCGGCCGCCTCTCCTTTTGCGCAGATTGAAAACAGCCCGGAAGATACTGCCCAGGCTGCAGCACCTGTCGCAGAAGAACAGAAAGGACCGGACCATCGCGAAGTGATCGTTGCGAAAGGCGACACGCTCTCTACCCTTTTTGAAAAGGTCGGCCTGCCCCCGACTGCCGTCCATGAAATCCTGGCCAGCGACAAGCAAGCCAAACAATTCGCCCAACTGCAACGCGGCCAGAAGCTGGAATTCGAACTCGATCCAGAAGGCCAACTGACCAACCTGCACACCAAGCTGAGCGATCTGGAAAGCATCACCCTGACCAAGAACGACAAGGGTTATGTGTTCAACCGCGTCACCGCCAAACCTACCGTTCGCTCAGCCTACGTTCATGGCGTCATCAGCAGTTCGTTGTCTCAGTCGGCAGCGCGCGCCGGCCTTTCCCATAGTCTGACCATGGACATGGCCAATGTGTTTGGCTACGACATCGACTTTGCCCAGGACATTCGCCAGGGTGACGAATTTGACGTCATCTATGAACAGAAGATGGTTAATGGGAAGAGCGTCGGCAACGGCCCGATTCTTTCCGCGCGCTTCACCAACCGTGGAAAAACCTACACCGCGGTGCGCTACACCAACAAACAAGGCAATAGCAGTTACTACACCGCCGACGGCAACAGCATGCGCAAGGCATTCATCCGCACACCGGTTGATTTCGCCCGCATCAGCTCGAAGTTTTCCGCCGGTCGCAAGCATCCGATCCTGAACAAGATCCGCGCCCACAAAGGTGTCGATTACGCCGCTCCTCGCGGTACGCCAATCAAGGCTGCCGGTGATGGCAAGGTACTGCTGGCCGGACGTCGCGGCGGGTATGGCAATACGGTGATCATCCAGCACGGCAATACCTATCGCACGCTGTATGGTCACATGCAGGGCTTTGCCAAAGGCGTGAAGACGGGCGGCACCGTCAAGCAAGGCCAAGTCATCGGCTATATTGGTACCACCGGCCTGTCCACCGGCCCGCACTTGCATTATGAGTTCCAGGTCAACGGCGTCCACGTCGACCCGCTTGGCCAGAAATTGCCGATGGCCGATCCGATTGCCAAGGCCGAGCGCACGCGCTTCCTGGCTCAGAGCCAACCCTTGATGGCTCGCATGGATCAAGAGAAAGCCACGATGCTAGCCTCGAGCAAGCGCTAAGTCATGGCGCTTTATATCGGTGTGATGTCCGGGACCAGCCTGGATGGCTTGGATATCGCACTGGTCGAACTGGACCCGGCGATCAAATTGATCGCCACCCACTACATCCCCATGCCCACCGCCCTGCGCACCGAGCTGCTCGAATTGTGCACCAGCGGGCCCGACGAGATTGCTCGCTCGGCGATTGCCCAGCAAAACTGGGTAAAGCTGGCCGCACAGGGCATACACGCCTTACTCAACGAACAGAAACTCAAGCCGGCGGACATCACGGCAATTGGCAGCCATGGCCAGACCATTCGCCATGAGCCGGCCCGTGGATTTACCGTGCAGATCGGCAATCCAGCATTGCTGACTGAGTTGACCGGCATCACCGTCGTTAGCGATTTCCGCAGCCGTGATGTGGCTGCTGGCGGACAAGGCGCCCCACTCGTTCCTGCGTTTCACGAGGCGCTGTTTGAAGAACGAGTCGGTAATCGCGCCGTTCTGAACGTCGGCGGCTTCAGCAATCTCAGCCTGATAGAGCCCGCGAAACCCGTAGCCGGTTTCGACTGCGGTCCGGGGAACGTATTGCTCGATGCCTGGATACTTCAACAACGAGGCGAGCACTTCGATCGCGATGGCCAATGGGCCGCCAGCGGGAAAGTCGAACCAGTCCTGCTGAAGACCCTGCTCAGCGACCCGTTCTTCGTCACCAAGGGGCCGAAAAGCACTGGGCGTGAAGTCTTCAACTTGCCTTGGCTGACCCGGCATCTGTCGCAGCTGCCAGGCATCGCCCCGCAAGACGTACAGGCCACGCTGCTCGAACTCACTGCCCTGACGATTGTTGAATCACTGCAACATGCCCAGTCAAATACCCAAGAGTTGTTGGTCTGCGGCGGCGGCGCGCACAACCACACGCTCATGAAGCGCCTGGCTGACTTGCTGCCGCATGCTACCGTCAACAGTACTGCAGTTTACGGCGTTGATCCGGATTGGGTCGAAGCCATGGCCTTCGCCTGGCTTGCCCATTGCTGCCTTGGCAGTATTCCAGGCAATCGCCCAAGCGTCACAGGCGCCCGCGGCCTGCGCGTTCTCGGCGCTATCTACCCGGCCTGAGGTCAAAATTGCAGGCAACAAAAAACCGCAGTGCCGTAAGGCACCCGCGGTTTTTTTATGAAGCTATCAGATTGAGAATGAAGAGCCGCAGCCACAAGTAGTGGTAGCGTTTGGATTCTTGATCACGAAACGCGACCCTTCCAGGCCCTCCTGGTAATCCACCTCGGCCCCGGCCAGATACTGGAAGCTCATCGGATCGACCACCAGGCTCACGCCTTCGCGCTCGACAATGGTGTCATCCTCAGCCACTTCTTCATCAAAAGTGAAGCCGTACTGGAAACCTGAACAACCGCCGCCCGTTACAAATACGCGCAGCTTCAAACGATCATTGCCCTCTTCATCGACCAGGCTCTTCACCTTGTGCGCGGCACCTTGGGTGAATTGCAAAGCCGTGGGGGTGAAGGTTTCGACGCTCATGCTGAATATCTCCCGGCGCTTACGCCGCCATAATGCGTGATGGCGGGCATTATCCGCTTCTCCTACAAAATTGGTCAACTATTAGAAAAGCAACGGCAGCTACAAGCCCGAGCCTATAGCTGCCGCGGTGAAGCTTGCAGTTGCGGTTACGGCAACATCCCTGCGTGGGACAGGCCCAGGCGTTCATCCAGGCCGAACAGGATGTTCAGGTTCTGCACTGCCTGGCCGGACGCACCCTTGACCAAGTTGTCGATGACCGACAATACCACTACCAGGTCGCCATCCTGCGGACGATGCACGGCAATCCGGCAAACGTTCGCACCACGCACGCTGCGGGTCTCAGGGTGGCTGCCGGCGGGCATTACGTCGACAAACGGCTCATTGGCGTAACGCTTTTCAAACAACGCCTGCAGGTCCACCGAACGGTCGACGACGGTCGCATACAGGGTGGAATGGATACCACGTATCATCGGTGTCAGGTGCGGCACGAAGGTCAGGCCGACATCCTTGCCCGCTGCCCGGCGCAACCCTTGGCGAATCTCCGGCAGGTGGCGGTGCCCCTTTACCGCGTAGGCCTTCATGCTTTCCGACGTTTCGGAATACAGCGAACCGACACTGGCGCCACGCCCGGCACCGCTGACACCGGACTTGCAGTCGGCAATCAGCCGCGAGGTATCTGCAAGGCCGGCTTCCAACAGCGGCAGGAACCCCAGTTGCGTTGCGGTCGGGTAGCAACCAGGGACAGCGATCAGCCGTGCCTGCCTGATTTTCTCCCGATTGACTTCCGGCAGCCCATAGACCGCCTCGTCAAGCAGCTCCGGCGCGCCGTGAGGCTGGCCGTACCACTTGGCCCATTCGTCGGCGTCCTGCAGGCGGAAGTCCGCTGACAGATCGATGACCTTGGTTCCGGCGGCGAGCAATTCGCCTGCCAGCGCGTGAGCCACGCCGTGGGGGGTGGCGAAGAACACCACATCGCAGGCGCCAAGGGTCTTGATATCCGGAACACTGAATGCCAGGCCATCATAATGACCACGCAGGTTCGGATACAGGTCGGCGACGGCCAGGCCGGCCTCGGATCGGGAGGTGATGACCACTACCTCAACCTGCGGATGCTGTGCCAGCAGACGCAGCAGTTCGACACCGGTGTAACCCGTGCCGCCGACAATACCGACCTTGACCATAGACCTGCCCTCAACGAACCCACTGGAAAGCCGTCGATGATAGGGGGCACGCGTCGCCGCGACAACCGCCAAGGTGACGTGTGGCCGCTCTAACCTCTACTATCGGCCTACCGTGAATCTGGGAATAACCAAAAATGCTCTATCTGTGGCTCAAAGCACTTCACATCGTCAGCATGGTCTGCTGGTTTGCCGGCCTGTTCTATCTGCCTCGCCTGTTTGTCTATCACGCCCAAAGCGAAGACAGCGTCAGCAAGGAACGCTTCAGCATCATGGAACGCAAGTTGTATCGCGGCATCATGGGTCCGGCGATGATCGCTACCCTGGTGTTTGGCATCTGGCTGCTCAGCCTTAACGCCGGCGCCTACTTCACTCAAGGCGGCTGGATGCACGCCAAGCTCACCCTGGTGGTATTACTGATCGGTTATCACCACATGTGTGGAGCCCAGGTGAAGCGCTTCGCCCGTGGCGAAAACACCCGCAGCCATGTCTTTTATCGCTGGTTCAATGAAATACCGGTCGTGATATTGCTGGCTATCGTAATTCTCGTCGTGGTCCGGCCGTTCTGATTTCAAACGCACACTGACCCGGGGTACCTCCAATGTCACTGCCCGCCTTGCTTGAACAACGTCTGCGGCTGCCCGTCGTGGCAGCACCCATGTTTCTCATTTCCAACCCCCAATTGGTGCTGGCCTGCTGTCGCAACGGTGTAGTCGGCAGCTTTCCGGCCTTGAACCAACGCGAGAGCAGCGGCTTCAAGGCGTGGTTGGAAGAAATCGAAGCGGGCTTGGCCAATCTGGAAAACCCGGCCCCCTACGCGGTCAATCTGATCGTTCATAACAGTAATCCACGGCTTCAGGCCGACCTGGCGATCTGCATCGAACACAAGGTGCCGATCGTCATCACCAGCCTGGGCGCAGTGAAAGAACTGGTCGATGCGGTCCATGGCTATGGCGGACTGGTCTTCCACGATGTGACGACTCGCCGCCATGCCGAAAAAGCCGCCGAAGCAGGCGTCGACGGCCTGATTGCCGTCGCGGCCGGTGCGGGTGGGCATGCCGGGACCTGGAGCCCGTTCGCACTGGTTGCGGAAATCCGGCAATTCTTTGATAAAACCCTGCTACTCGCAGGATGCTTGAACCACGGCCATCAGATCCTGGCGGCTCAAATGCTCGGCGCGGACCTGGCCTACTTCGGAACGCGCTTTATCGGCACGATCGAAAGTCACGCGTCCGACGCTTATAAAGAGATGTTGCTCACATCCAAAGCCGCGGACATCGTGCATACTCCCGCTGTATCTGGAGTGCCGGCCAGTTTCATGCGCCAGAGCCTGGAAAGTGCCGGCTTCGACCTGGCCGCCCTGCAAGGCAAGGGTGCGTCGGGCTCCGATTCGAAACTCAAACCGCTCAATGATGAAGCCAAGGCCTGGAAAACCGTATGGTCCGCAGGTCAAGGCGTGGGCGAGATCGATGATTTGCCAAGCGTCGACCAACTGATCGCACGCCTGGATGAAGAATACCGCCAGGCGCAAGCGCGGGCGGCACAGCTTGGCGGCCAATGGCCCCGCTGAAACCCACCACAAATACAACTTGGAAAGACAAGGATGCCAGGCATGAGCGAAAACCGCTTCAACATTGTATTCGACGGGGCTTTGCTGCCTGGCGTCGATACAACTACCGCCAAGCTCAATCTCGCCGAACTGTTCAAAAGCGATGTCAGTGCCATAGAACGTCTGTTCAGCGGTCGCAAAGTGTCCCTGAAGCACAACCTCTCCCAGAATGAAGCGCAGCAGTATCTGGAAGCGCTCCATAAAACCGGGATCGATGCACGGATCGAAACGGAACCGTCCCTCCAACTGAACCTTGGCGAAGTGCAGGAATCGCCCCAGTCGAGTGCGCGTCATCCCGAGTCGGTGATCGACCCAGTCTCTCCCTACGCGCCTCCCCGGGCACAGGTAGGTGAAGCATTCGCCGAGTACGGCACGCTCAAGCCCTTCAGTTTCGAAGGCCGTATCGGGCGCCTGCGCTACCTGGCATGGACCATGGTTTTGACTCTGGCCGTCCTGCCGCTGGTCGGCCTGGGATTCTGGCTCGCCACGACCTGGCTGCTCGCTTCCGATTCGATAGCGGGGCTGATCGTCGGCGGCCTGGTCGCTGCCGTGGTTGTGCTGGCTTTTGCCTTCGTGAGTATCCAGTTCAACGTCCAGCGCCTGCATGACCTCGGCTGGTCAGGTTGGTTGTGGCTGATCAACCTCGTGCCTTTCGTGGGCAGTATTTTCCCGTTCATCCTCATCATCGCCCCGGGCAATACCGGCGCAAACCAATACGGCCCACCTCCGCCACGCAATACCACGGCAGTCAAAGTACTTGCGTCGCTCTGGCTGGTGATGATCGTGTTGATTTTCATGGCCACGTTTGCCGGCATCTTCGGAGCCCTCCAGGATTACGACAGCAGCGACGTAAGCAGCTATGAGAGCAGCGAATACAGCGACCAGAGCGCCGAAGAACCCGCCGTCGAGGCAGCCGAGCCCGCCTCGCCTTCTGTAGACTATCAAGAAGAAGAGGAACAATAAGCGTACTTCGTGCCGGTGACTGCCCCATCCACCGGCGCGAAGCCGTTGCGATGGAGAACCGCATGACCCGTTACGCTCTGATCACTGGCGCCTCCAGTGGTATCGGCCTGGCCATGGCCGAAGCACTGGCTCGGCGCGGGCGCAACCTGTTACTGGTAGCTCGACAGCGCGATCGGCTGGAAAGCATTGCGATCGAACTGACCCAACGATTTGGCGTGGAGGTTTTGTTTCGAGCCTGCGACCTGAGCGAGCCCCTGCGACTTTCAGGTTTCCTGCTCGAGCTGGAGGAAGGTGAACGCCAGATCGACCTGCTGGTCAACTGCGCCGGCATCAGCACCTGCGGTCCGTTCCTGGGCCAGGACTGGATGACCGAGCAAGACCTGATCGAGGTGAACATCCTTGCCCTGACCCGCCTTTGTCATGCCGTAGGCAATAGCATGGCGTTGCACGGAGGCGGTCAGATTCTCAACGTTGCTTCTATCGCAGCGTTCCAGCCTGGCCCCTGGATGAGCACCTATCACGCCAGCAAAGCCTATGTATTGCACTTCTCCGAAGCCCTTCGAATAGAGCTGAAGAAATACGCAATCAACGTATCCGTACTTTGCCCAGGCCCCACCCAAACTGCCTTTTTTAGCAAGGCCCAGCCCGACGGGAAGACGCTGCGCAGCACTAGCAACTCGATGCCCCCTGAGGAGGTCGCGCTGTACGCCGTCCGCGCACTGGAAAGAAACCGGGCCATCATCATTCCTGGGCGCCGCAATCGCTGGATTGCCCTGCTGCCACGACTCGGGCCGCGCTGGCTGGTTCGAATCCTCGCCGGCAGATCCAACAGAGCCTGTTACGCACGTTGAAGCCCCTTCCCCTGAAAAACCCGGGCTCGATGACCGAGCCTTCAGTAAACTTGGCTCAAACAACTCAACGGAGAAACAGCTGTGGATACTCTGTTTACCAAGATCATCAACCGGGAAATCCCGGCCAGGATCATTTACGAGGATGATCAGGTCCTGGCCTTCCATGACATTGCCCCACAGGCTCCGGTGCACTTCCTGGTCATTCCGAAAAAGCCGATCCGAACCCTCAACGACCTGACCGAGGAAGACAAGAGACTGGCCGGGCACATCCTGTTCACCGCCCAGCGCCTGGCGCTCGAACTTGGCTGCGAGGAAGGCTTCCGCGTGGTGATGAACTGTAATGAACTTGGCGGGCAGACTGTCTATCACATCCATATGCACGTGCTGGGACAGCGCCAGATGAACTGGCCGCCGGGTTGATACCCTGCCCCAACGCAAATCCTCAGCGGCCGATTGAGTTAGACTGGCCGCCGTGATTTTTTCCGGAGGTAAGCATGACTACCCAACGTCACTACTCGCCCATTGACCGTCTGTTGCTGCAGGCCGATACCGCGATGCGCACGCTGCTGCCTTTCAGTGGCCAACCGTACCGCCCATCACCGGCAATCGTGCAGCCGGAAGTGCAGATGAGTGATGAAGAGACTCGCCATGTCGCTGGGCTGATGCGCATCAACCACACCGGCGAAGTTTGCGCCCAGGCCCTATACCAGGGCCAGGCGCTGACGGCGAAACTGCCGCAGGTCCGGGAGGCGATGGAACAGGCCGCCGAGGAAGAAATCGATCACCTGGTCTGGTGCGAGCAACGTATCCACCAACTGGGAAGCCACACCAGCGTGCTGAATCCCTTGTTCTACGGCATGTCTTTCGGGATCGGCGCAGTCGCCGGGTTGATCAGCGACAAGGTCAGCCTCGGATTCGTAGCGGCAACCGAACATCAAGTGTGCAAGCACCTGAACGAACATTTGCAGCAATTGCCGGCCGAGGACGAAAAGTCCAGGGCGATTCTCGAACAGATGCGCCAGGACGAAGAACATCATGCTGAAAGCGCGCTCGATGCAGGCGGCTTCCGATTCCCGGCCCCCGTCAAATTCGGCATGAGCTTGTTGGCCAAAGTGATGACCAAGAGCACCTATCGGATCTGACAGCGGACGCGGAACCAAACCTTCAAAACCAAAAAAGGCGACTGTCCATTCAGGGCAGTCGCCTTTTTTTCAGCCGAAACCTTAGCGCGGCATGTTGCGCGCGTAGAAGATCTCCAGCATTTCGTGTTTCACGCGTTCTTCCACCTGGCCACGCTGTTCGATGGACAGGTTGCTGGTGGCGTCACCGAACAGGTAGTTGTCCAGTTCGAAGTCCTTGAGGAGCATTTTCGTGTGGAACAGGTTCTCCTGATACACGTTCACGTCGGTCATCTGGTACGCGTCGCGAGTGTCTTCGGAGAGGTAGTTCTGGATCGAGTTGATTTCATGATCGATGAAGTGCTTGTGCCCTTCCACGTCCCGGGTAAACCCACGCACACGATAATCCACCGTCACAATGTCGGAATCGAACTGGTGAATCAGGAAGTTGAGCGCCTTGAGCGGTGAAATGACGCCACAGGTCGACACATCAATGTCCACTCGGAACGTCGCGATACCGTCCACCGGATGAATTTCCGGGTAGGTGTGTACCGTGATGTGGCTCTTATCGAGGTGGGCCAGGATAATTTCAGGCAACGGGCCCGGCGACTCTTCGATCTGGCTGTCGGTCGGTGTCACCGGCTCTTCCGAGATCAGAATGGTCACGCTGGCGCCTTGGGGTTCATAGTCCTGACTGGCGATGTTCAGGATGTTGGCACCAATGATATCGACAACTTCCGTGAGGATCTGCGTGAGGCGCTTGGCGTTGTACTCTTTATTGATGTACTCGACGTAGGCCTGTTGGTCTTGCGGGGTTTCCGCATAGCAGATGTCATAGATGTTGAAGCTCAAGGTCTTTGTCAGGTTATTGAACCCATGGAGCTTGAGTTTGCTTTTCACCGTTTGAAAACTCTCTGTGTATTGCGGCCTGGCCGCGTGATCAAGCATGCCCGTCAGATGCGAACGACGCACCTGCGTAGGACGGTTAACACCTCTTCGCGATGGCGATTTTGGTTGTCTGTCCAGACAAGTGAGCGGCCGCTGGCCGATCACTGCCCTGAAAAAAGTGGCGCATTATGCAGACGTCAGCTTCTGATCGCCAGAGCTTGCACCGCTTTTGTGATGGTTGGATGTCGATTTAACCCAACTCGATGATTTCATAATCATGGGTGATTTCGACGCCTGCCGCACCGAGCATGATCGAGGCCGAGCAGTATTTCTCCGCCGACAGCTCAATGGCGCGCTTGACCTGGGCCTCCTTCAACCCTCGGCCCTTTACCACAAAATGCATATGAATCTTGGTGAACACCTTTGGATCCTCGGTCGCGCGCTCGGCTTCCAGAAAAGCTTCGCAGCTTTCCACTGCCTGGCGCGACTTCTTGAGGATGCTGACCACGTCGAAATTACTGCAGCCACCCACACCCAGCAGAAGCATTTCCATTGGTCGAACACCCAGGTTCCGACCTCCGGCATCCGGCGGGCCGTCCATGACAACTACATGACCACTGCCCGACTCACCGAGGAACATGGCTTCGCCAGCCCATTGGATGCGTGCCTTCATCGCCAAGACTCCACTGTCAAAAAAAGGGGGCGCCAGCTTAGCACAGGGCCCCGTCATGGCAGCGGTCGCCTGGGGTTACTTGGAGCTGATACAGCTAAGTAAATTCTCGAATCAATTTTGAACGCCTCTGTTAAGCTGGCGCCCAATCGCTGGCGTATGGCCAGCTTTTTTTGCGAAAACTATTCGCACCCACAACAACACCAAACCAACACAAAGCGCAGTTTTCCGGGACACAACCATGGTTGCTATTACTCCCACGTCCAAGATCAAGAATCTCGACAAACTCTTGATGCATTGCCAGCGTCGCCGTTACCCCGCCAAGCACAATATCATCTGCGCAGGTGATCGTTCCGACACGCTGTTTTTTATCATCAAGGGTTCGGTCACTATCCTGATTGAAGATGACGATGGGCGAGAGATGATCATCGCCTACCTCAATTCAGGGGATTTTTTTGGCGAGCTAGGGTTGTTCGAACAGGCGGGGAAAGAGCAGGAACGCAGTGCCTGGGTGAGAGCCAAGGTCGAATGCGAAGTTGCGGAAATCAGTTACGGCAAGTTCCGGGAACTGTCGCAGCAAGACCCGGACATCCTCTACGTCCTAAGTGGACAAATCGCACAGCGCTTGCGCAACACCACTCGCAAGGTCGGCGACCTCGCCTTCTTTGATGTAACAGGCCGCGTTGCCCGCTGCCTCCTGGAACTGTGCAAGCAACCCGACGCCATGACTCATCCGGACGGCATGCAGATCAAGGTGACCCGCCAGGAAATCGGTCGGATCGTGGGCTGTTCGCGGGAAATGGTCGGCCGGGTACTCAAGGATCTGGAAGAACGTAACCTGGTCAATGTCAAAGGCAAGACCATGGTGGTGTTCGGAACCCGCTAAAGGCTGTCGAGCAAGTTCTGATAGAGCGTTTGGAGCCGTTCCAGCGCGTGAGGCGCCGGGTATTTTTCATGGAGGGCGATGTGGCTCTCGGCGCGCACGCGCTGCTCCAGGCCACACGCCTCATTGAAACGATTGACCGCAGCCACCATGCAGTCGCGTTCGTCTTCCAGCAACAACGCGCCATGCACCAGCCCTACAGGCCGTTGCCCGCCGTTGCTCTGGCGCCAGCGCTGCGCAGTGCCGACCATCTTGCGACCGTCAAGATTGACATTGAAGCGCCCGTCACAAAACGCTCCCTCCACTTCACCCAGCGAAGCGACCCCGCCCAACTCATCGAGCAACTGGCAGATGGGATCGCACAAGCGGCGGTAAGCGGTTTCGATCCGACCGTGGTCACCCTCGCTTCGCGGTGGTGCGTAGACCAACGCGATATTGACGGTGGCAGCGGATTGAGGCACCGGCTCACCGCCGGTTTCACGCAACAGCACGGGCCACCCATTGGCGGCCGATACTTCACAAGCCAGCTCGAAGCCAGGCAAGCGGCTCAAGCGCCGCGGCATGACCAATGCGCGGTCACTGGGCTGCCAGAACAGCAAGCCGGACTCAGCGTCCCCGGCGCAGATGCTGGCCAGCAGATCCTGTTCGGCTTGGAGTCCGTTTTCAATGGTGAAGGCTATGGCTGGAGGCATCATCAGTCCAGCGTCGAGCCGCTCACCGGAACGCCGCGCTCAGGGAAAAACAACCGCTGCAATTCCGTGCCCGGGCTTTCAGCCCGCATGAACGCCTCGCCCACCAGGAACGAATACACATCGCTGACTTCCATCAACTCGACATCGGCCCGGTTGAGGATGCCGCTCTCGGTGATGACCAGCCGATCACGGGGGATCCGTGGCAACAGGTCCAAGGTCGTCTCCAGGCTGACTTCAAAGGTGTGCAGGTTGCGGTTGTTCACGCCAACCAGTTTGGTGTCCAACGTCTTGAGGGCACGCTCCAGCTCGTCGCCATCATGAACTTCCACCAGCACATCCAGGCCAACGTCCTTGGCGACCGCAGCCAACTCGGCCATCTTCACGTCGTCCAGGGCAGAGACGATCAACAGCACGCAATCGGCGCCCAACGCTCGCGCCTCGACGATTTGATACGGATCGATCATGAAGTCCTTGCGGATGACCGGCAACTTGCATGCCGCCCGAGCCTGCTTGAGGTAATCGTCCGCGCCTTGGAAAAAATCGACATCGGTCAGCACCGAAAGGCAGGTCGCGCCGCCTTTCTCGTAGCTCTTGGCAATGTCGGCCGGAACAAAATGCTCCCGGATCACGCCCTTGCTGGGGGAAGCTTTTTTGATCTCGGCGATTACCGCCGGTTGCTTTCTCTTCGCCTGGTCGATCAATGCCTGGGCAAAGCCACGTGGCGCGTCCGCCAAACGTGCGAGGGCTTCAAGCTCGGTCAGACTGACCCGGGCACTGCGCTCGACGACTTCCTGCCTTTTGCGGGCCAGAATGTTTTCCAGAACCGTTGGCACGCTCATCCTTCATTCTCCACTTTGAATACGGCGGTAAATGCGCCCAATTCTTCCAGTTTTTCCCTGGCCAGCCCGGTGTGCAATGCATCGTGGGCGAGCTCTACGCCTTGCTTGAGGCTGCTGGCGTGATCAGCGGCGTACAACGCGGCACCCGCGTTGAGCATGATCATTTCCGCCGCTTTCTGGCCATTCTCCGTTTTACGACGTCCCAGGGCATCGCGGATCAACTCCAGCGACTGGGCCGGTCCATCCACCGCCAGGCCATGCAGGCTCTGGCTCTTCATGCCCAGGTCTTCAGGTTCGACCCAATATTCAGTGATCTGATCGTTTTTCAGCTCAGCCACGAAGGTCGGCGCGGCGAGACTGAACTCATCCAGGCCATCCTTGGAATGGACCACCAATACGTGTTTACTGCCCAGGCGCTGCAGGACCTCGGCCAAGGGGCGGCACAGCGCCTGGCTGAATACGCCGACGACCTGGTGCTTCACGCCGGCCGGATTCGTAAGCGGGCCGAGCATGTTGAACAGCGTGCGCAGCCCCAGTTCACGGCGCGGTGCCGCCGCGTGCTTCATGGCGCTGTGGTGGGTCTGGGCAAACATGAAACCGATGCCGACGCTATCGATACACCGCGCCACCTGGACTGGCGTCAGGTTCAGGTAGATACCGGCGGCCTCCAGCAAGTCGGCGCTGCCGCTCTTACCCGAGACAGCGCGATTGCCGTGTTTGGCGACGGTGCAGCCGGCTGCCGCAACCACAAACGCCGAGGCCGTGGAAACGTTGAAGATGTTGGCGCCATCGCCCCCCGTACCCACGACATCCACCACGCCGTCCAGCGTCTTGAGTTCAACTTTGTCCGCCAATTCACGCATGGTCGTGACTGCACCGACGATCTCGTCGATGCTCTCGCTCTTCATGCGCATGGCCATCATGAACGCGCCGATCTGCGCATCCGTGCATTGGCCGGTCATGATTTCGCGCATTACGTCGCGCATTTCATCGGTGCTCAGGTCGAGCTGGCCGACGATACGGTTCAGGGCTGCCTTGATATCCATGAAAAGTCCTTAGCGCGTGCCGCCGCTTTGTTTGAGGAAGTTGGCGAACAGCTCGTGGCCCTGCTCTGTGAGGATAGACTCGGGGTGGAATTGCACACCCTCAATATTTAACGTCTTGTGTCGCAGTCCCATGATCTCGTCCACCGAGCCGTCTTCGCGCTGGGTCCAGGCGGTCAATTCCAGGCAGTCAGGCAAGGTTTCGCGCTTGACGACCAAGGAATGGTAGCGAGTGACCGTAAGCGGAAGATTCAGGCCTTCGAATACGCCCTTGTCTTGGTGGAACACCGGGCTGGTCTTTCCATGCATGACTTGCCGGGCGCGCACGACGTCGCCACCGAACGCCTGGCCGATGGACTGGTGGCCCAGGCAGACACCGAGGATCGGCAATTTGCCGGCGAAATACTTGATGGCCTCGATGGACACGCCCGCTTCGGTCGGCGTGCACGGGCCGGGCGAGACCACGATACGTTCGGGCTTGAGGGCCTCGATCTCGGCGATGGTCAACTCGTCGTTGCGCACCACCTTGACCTCGGAGCCCAGCTCGCCGAGGTATTGCACAACGTTGTAGGTAAAGGAGTCGTAATTATCGATCATCAGCAACATGGCGTAGCAACCTTTGGATTCACTGACTTTAAATACGGCCTCGGAGCGCGAAAAAGCTCCGGGCCACAGGTTGTCGGGGAGCAATTCAGTTGCCTGAAGTCTGCTCCGCCAACGCCACGGCGCGGAACATCGCCCGACGCTTGTTCAAGGTTTCTTCCCACTCCAACGCAGGCACAGAGTCGGCGACAATGCCACCGCCCGCCTGTACATGCAGTTCGCCGTTCTTGATGACCGCGGTACGAATGGCGATGGCCGTGTCCATGTTGCCGTTCCAGGCGAAATAACCCACCGCGCCGCCGTACACACCGCGCTTGACCGGTTCCAGCTCGTCGATGATTTCCATCGCCCGGATTTTCGGCGCGCCAGACAAGGTGCCCGCCGGCAGGATCGCCCGCAACGCATCCATGGCCGTCAATCCGGCCTTCAACTGGCCGGTGACGTTGGACACGATGTGCATCACGTTGGAATAGCGCTCGATGACCATTTTCTCGGTGAGCTTCACCGAACCCACTTCCGATACCCGCCCGGTGTCATTGCGGCCAAGGTCGATCAGCATCAGGTGTTCGGCAATTTCCTTGTCGTCCGACAGCAGGTCTTCTTCCAGAGCCCGATCCGCTTCTTCCGTGGCGCCGCGAGGACGAGTGCCGGCAATCGGACGCACGGTGATCAGGTTGTCTTCGACTCGCACCAGCACTTCCGGCGAACTGCCCACGACGTGGAAGTCGCCGAAATTGAAGAAGTACATATAGGGTGTGGGGTTGAAGCAGCGCAGCGCCCGGTAGAGGTCGATAGGCGCGGCCTTGAAGTCGATGGACATCCGTTGCGACGGCACGACTTGCATGCAATCGCCGGCGAGGATGTATTCCTTGATGGTATCGACGGCCCGTTCGTAATCGTCCTGCGTGAAGCTGGAGCGGAACACCGGGTCGGTTGCCGACTGCTTGCTGAAATCCAGGCCTGGGCGTGGCGTGATCGGCTGGCGGAGTTTTTCCAGCAGCGCCTGCAGGCTTTTCTGACCTTGCTCGTAGGCATCTTCCTGAGACGGATCGGCCAGGACGATCGCGTGCATCTTGCTCGCCAGGTTATCGAAGACGACAACCGCATCGGAGACCATCAACAGGATGTCCGGTACGCCCAACGGATCAGGGTTGGGACAAGTGCCGAGGCGCTTCTCCACATAGCGCACGCAGTCGTAGCCGAAATAACCCACCAGACCGCCGTTGAAACGGGGCAGGCCGGGGATGGTCGGCACGTTGTAGCGAGCCTTGAAGGTCTCGACGAACGCCAGCGGGTCTTCGGCTTCGAGGCTTTCGATCTCAACGCCGTCCTGGGTCACGCTGATGTGATGGCCATGCACCCGCAACACGGTGCGACACGGCAAGCCGATGATGGAATAACGGCCCCATTTCTCACCGCCCTGCACCGATTCGAGCAGATAGGAGTTGGGCTGGTCAGCCAGCTTGAGATAGATCGACAACGGCGTGTCGAAGTCGGCCAGGGTTTCGCAGGCGAGCGGGATGCGGTTGTAGCCGGCAGCGGCTAGACGCAGGAATTCTTCGCGGATCATGGGGTGCCTCGTGGCAAGAGGAGCTGTCAGTCAGGTATGCAAACGCGCCGGATAACCGGCCAGGAACAAGTCAGGCGCGCCAACGCCAGCGGGCCAAGGCCTTCATGACTTTCATCCAGAGTTTGCGAGTGACCACCACGATGGCGTTTCCAGAAGAGGATTGAACAGCGTCGGGCAACGTTATCTCAGCGGCCGGGTCCAGGCAACCGGGAATTAACAGGCGCAAATCATCGACCACCAGTGTCGGAAACTCTTCGGCGATCGGCCGGCCGTGGTTGTAGCCATAACTCAGCGCCACGCATTTGACTCCGGCCGCCTTTGCCGCCAGCACATCACTGCGCGAGTCGCCGACGAACAGCGATTGAGAAGCCGGGACATTGGCCATTTTCATCACGAAGAACAGCGCGGCCGGGTCTGGCTTTTTCTGCGGCAGGGTGTCGCCGCCGATGATCCAGCGAAAATATCGGCCGATTTTCATCTGGTCCAGCAGCGGCGCGACGAAGCGTTCCGGCTTGTTGGTGATCAACGCCATTTCCACGCCTTGCTTGTGCAGCCATTTGAGCGTGGAACGCACTCCGGGATAGACCACGGTCAGTTCGTGGTTGCCTTCGTAGGCTTCGTTGAAAAGCTCCATCGCCCGCTCGGCCTCGGCTTCATCGACGCCCTGGGCATCGATGTGGTTGGCCAGGGCCCGGCGCACCAGCATGGGCGCGCCGTTGCCAACCCATTGGCGAACCGCGTCGATACCAGCGGGGGGACGTCCAAGTTTGAGCAGCATGCTGTCCACGGCTGCCGCGAGGTCCGGGACCGAATCAACCAGCGTACCATCGAGGTCGAACATCACCAGGCGCGGCAGGCTGCCGGGAAACAGCTGCTCGAAACCGCTCATGGGCGCGCCAGGGCCAATTCGGCGCGCATTTTCTCAATGACCTCTTTGTAGTCGGGCGCATTGAAGATCGCCGAACCGGCGACAAAGGTGTCGGCGCCGGCCGCGGCGATTTCGCGGATGTTGTTCACGTTCACGCCACCGTCGATCTCCAGCCGGATGTCGCGCCCCGAGGCATCGATCAGCGCCCGGGCTTCGCGCAGCTTGTCGAGGGTGCCCGGGATGAACTTCTGCCCGCCGAAGCCGGGGTTGACGCTCATCAGCAAGACCATGTCGACCTTGTCCATCACGTATTTGAGTACATCCAAGGGCGTTGCCGGGTTGAACACCAGGCCAGCCTTGCAGCCACCTTCGCGGATCAACTGCAAGGAGCGGTCGACATGCAACGAGGCTTCCGGGTGGAAGGTGATATAGGTCGCGCCTGCCTCGATGAAATCACCGACGATGCGATCCACCGGGCTGACCATCAGGTGCGCGTCGATCGGCGCGGTGATGCCGTACTTGCGCAGCGCCGCGCAGACCATCGGGCCGATGGTCAGGTTGGGTACGTAATGGTTGTCCATGACATCGAAGTGCACGATGTCGGCCCCGGCGGCCAGAACGTTGTCCACTTCTTCGCCCAAGCGGGCGAAGTCGGCGGAGAGAATCGACGGAGCAATAGCGAAGGGCTGCATGACGCACCTGTTTTGAGCGAAATCACGATGGCGCGCATTGTATACCTCAAGATTTGGCGCGCCCACCGTGGCAGACGATCAATACGCCGCGCGGTAGATCTTCTCGATATCGGCGGCGCTCAGTTGCCGCGGGTTGTTGCGCATCAGCCGCTCTATCCCCGCAGCCTCCGCTGCCATGGACGGGATCACATCCTCGGTCACGCCCAGGCCGCTGAGCCCTGAGGGGATTTCAACGGCGGCACACAACGCAACCATGGCTTGCACCGCCTCGTCCGCGGCTTCGAGGTCGCTCAGATGGGCAGTCTTGATGCCCATGGCGTCGGCGATGTCTCGCATGCGTTCGACACAGGCCATTTTGTTCCACGCCATGACATAAGGCAGCAGCAACGCGTTGGCCACACCGTGGGATACATGGAACCGCCCACCCAGCGGATAAGCCAGCGCGTGCACGGCCCCCACCCCGGCATTGCCGAACGCCATGCCCGCCATCAGGCTTGCGGTGGCCATGTCTTCGCGGGCTTGCAGGTGCGAAGGGTTGGCGTAGGCCTTGGGCAGTGCGCGGGTGATCAGTTTGATTGCGCCGATGGCCAGGGCATCGGTGATCGGTGAAGCATTGAGCGACAGGTAGGACTCGATCGCGTGCACCAGCGCATCGACACCGCTGGCGGCGGTCACCCCCCGCGGGCAGGTGAGGGTCATTTGCGGGCTGACCAGCGCCACGTCCGGCAACAGGTAATCGCTGACGATGCCTTTCTTCAGCTGTGCAGCCTTGTCGGAGAGGATCGCCACGTTCGTGACTTCCGACCCGGTACCGGCCGTGGTGGGGATGGCGATCATCGGTGGGCCTTTGCGCGGCACCTGATCGACGCCGAACATGTCTTGCAGTTCGCCGTGATAACCGGCATAGACGCCCACGCACTTGGCGATATCGATGGCACTGCCGCCACCCAGGCCGATCAGGCCGTCATGGCCACCGTCGCGGTAGGCTTGCATGCAGTCTTCGACGATGGCGATTTCCGGGTCCGGCATGACCCGGTCGAAAATCTCGTAGTCGCGACCGCCAAGATGCTGCAGCGCCAACTCCACGGTGCCGGACTTCACCAGCGCCGCATCGGTCACGATCAGCGGGTTGTCGACATCCAACCGCGTCAGTTCCGCCGCCAGTTGCTCGATGGCAGCGGCACCGGTGATCAGTTTGTGGGCGATCTTGAACGAGGAAAGACTCATGTGCGCGGCCTCTTGCTCGAGAGTGGGCTGGCACAAGGATAGCTCGGTATGGCGGGTTGTCTGCTATTCAGCGTGTGAATGCCCCAACGAATCCAATGTGGGAGCGAGCCTGCTCGCGAAGCGGAGTGTCAGCCGACATAAACGTTGAATATGCCACCGCATTCGCGAGCAGGCTCGCTCCCACACTGCTTTACCGCAATTCTCAGACCTGGGTAGTACGCAGCTTCTCGCTGCGCCCACGCAACCACTCCAGGGTCAGCAACAGGATCACCGAGAAGGCGATCAGCAGCGTTGCTGCCGCCGCGATGGTGGGGCTGAGGTTTTCACGGATGCCGCTGAACATCTGCCGAGGCAACGTCGCCTGCTCCGGCCCCGCCAGGAACAGAGTCACCACCACTTCATCGAACGACGTCGCGAAGGCGAACAGCGCGCCGGAAATGACGCCCGGGGCGATCAACGGCAAGGTCACCCGGCGAAACGCCGTCAATGGCGACGCTCCGAGGCTGGCGGCAGCCCGGACCAGGTTGTGGTTGAAGCCCTGCAAGGTCGCCGAAACGGTGATGATGACAAACGGTACGCCCAGCACAGCGTGGACGACGATCAGTGAAAAGAAGCTGTTACCCATTCCCAACGGCGCGAAGAACAGGTAGCTGGCCACGCCGATGATCACCACCGGCACCACCATGGGCGAAATCACCAGGGCCATCACCAGCGCCTTGCCCGGGAAGTCGCCACGGGTCAGTCCGATAGCGGCCAATGTGCCAAACACCATCGCCAACAGCGTCGCCGCCGGAGCGACGATGATGCTGTTCTTCAAGGCCCGCATCCATTCCGCCGAAGCGAAGAAGTCGTGGTACCACTGCAGCGAAAAGCCCTGCAACGGGTAAACCAGGAAGCTGCCGGAGTTGAACGACAACGGAATGATCACCAGCACCGGCAGGATCAGGAACAACAGGATCAGCCCGCAGAGTATGCGCAAGCTGTAGAACCACACCCGTTCGACGGGGGACATGTAAGGACTCAGCATTTCGATCTCCCCTTAGCTCAGGCGCAGGCGACTGGCGCCCACCAGCCAGCTGTAAATCAGATAAAGCACGATGGTCGCCAGCAACAGCAGGCCGCCGAGCGCCGTGGCCATGCCCCAGTTGATGCTGGTGTTGGTGTAGAACGCGACGAAGTAGCTGACCATCTGGTCGTTCGGGCTGCCCAGCAGCGCTGGGGTGATGTAGTAGCCGATGGCGAGAATGAAAACCAACAGGCAACCGGCACCGACACCTGCGTAGGTCTGCGGGAAGTACACCCGCCAGAAACTGGCGAACGGGTGGCAACCCAGGGAAATCGCCGCGCGCATGTAGGTGGGCGAGATACCCTTCATCACGCTGTAGATCGGCAGGATCATGAACGGCAGCAGGATGTGGACCATGGAGATGTACACACCGACGCGGTTGAACACCAGTTCCAAAGGTTTATCGATGATGCCCATGGCCATCAAGGCGCTGTTGATCAAGCCTCCCGATTGCAGCAGCACGATCCACGCCGCCACACGCACCAGGATCGAGGTCCAGAACGGCAGCAGCACCAGAATCATCAACAGATTGCTCTGGCGCGACGGTAGGTTCGCCAGTAGATAAGCCAACGGATAGGCGAGCACCAGGCAAATGGCGGTAATGACCAGGCCCATCCAGAAGGTGCGGGTAAAAATGTCCAGGTAGATCGCCTGGTCGGGAGTGGCCGGCGCGAGTTCACCGAGATCGTCAATGCGATGGTCGACCGCCGCGAGCAGGTAGTACGGCGTGACGTCGCTGGTGTTGCGGCGGATCACCTGCCAATAGGCCGGGTCACCCCAACGTTCGTCGAGGCCTTCGAGCGCTTCTTTATAGGAAGCCGGTTCGGCAGCGAACGGCAGCGCCCTGGCAGTCTTGGTCAGGAGGCTGCGATAGCCGGCCAGTTCCATGTTCAATCGTTTGGACAGGTCGCCCAAAGTCTGATTTTTCCGGGCTTCGGCCAGGTCCTCGCTGGCTGCCTTGTAAACAGGCTCGCCTGGCAATCCACGTCCATCCCAGGCGGCGACCGCAGCCACGGTGCGCGGCATTGCGTTGACCACTTCCGGGTTGCTGACGCTTTTGAACAACAGCGCGACGATGGGCACCAGGAACACCAGCAACAGAAACAGCACCAACGGCGCGATCAAGGCCTGGGCCTTCCAGCGGTTGACCCGCTCGGCGCGCTTGAGCCGCTGCTTTAGGGTGGGGCTGGTGCCCGCGTTCAGTGGAACGGCGATGGCCATGGCGAACTCCGCAAATCTTTTTATCGTTACAGGGGCGGCGGGCCGCCTCTGTTCTTTTGAAACCACAACCTGGACGTACTCGTGATCGTGGCGAGGGAGCTTGCTCCCGCTGGGCCGCGAAGCGGCCCCAAAAATGTCGGCAATGCCTATCTCGTGAGTGCTGCGCACTCAAGCGGGAGCAAGCTCCCTCGCCACAAAAAGCCGCGCCTCCCAGGAAGACGTGGGTTACTTCGCCGCCCAGGAGTTGAAGCGCTGTTCCAGTTGCTCGCCGTTGTCAGCCCAGAAGCTCACGTCGATCTGCACTTGGTTGGCAATGTTCTCCGGAGTGGTCGGCATGTCCTTCAGGACATCCTTGGCCAGCAACGGAACAGCCTGGGTGTTGGCCGGGCCGTAGGCGATGTTTTCCGAGTAGGTCTTCTGCTGCTGTGGCGCCACAGAGAAGGCGATGAATTTCTTCGCCGCTTCTGCGCGCGTCTTGTCCAGGCCACGAGGAATAGCCCAGGCGTCGAAGTCGTAGATGCCGCCGTTCCACACCACTTTCAGGTTGCTTTCTTTCTGCACCGCGGCGATACGGCCGTTGTAGGCCGAGCTCATGACAACGTCACCGGAAGCGAGGTATTGCGGCGGTTGGGCGCCAGCTTCCCACCATTGGATGTTCGGTTTGAGTTCGTCCAGCTTCTTGAAGGCGCGGTCCTGGCCATCTTTACCAGCCAGCACTTTGTAGACGTCTTTGGGCGCCACGCCGTCGGCCATCAAGGCAAATTCCAAGGTGTACTTCGCGCCCTTGCGCAGGCCACGCTTGCCCGGGAACTGCTTGGTGTCCCAGAAATCAGCCCAGCTGGTCGGTGCGGTTTTCAGCTTATCGGCGTTGTAGGCCAGCACGGTCGACCAGACGAAAAAGCCCACGCCGCAAGGCTGGATGGCGCCCTTGACGTAGTCTTCGGTCTTGCCGAACAAGGCCGGATCGAGCTGCTCGAACATGTCCTCGTCGCAGCCACGGGACAATTCCGGCGACTCGACTTCCACCAGGTCCCACGAGACGCTCTTGGTATCGACCATGGCCTTGACCTTGGCCATTTCGCCGTTGTACTCGCCCGCCACGATCTTGCCATTGCCGGCAGCTTCCCACGGTGCGTAAAAGGCTTTGACCTGAGCCGCCTTGTTCGCCCCGCCGAAAGACACCACGGTCAGGTCCGGGCCCGCCGCCATCGCGCTTGCCGCACCCATCATGCCCAATGTCAGGGCTGTGAACTTCAAGGATCTCAACATTTATTGTTCTCTCCACGTGCAGGGTTGGTGTTGGTACAGCAGGGGGGCGATCAGTTCGCCTCTAAAAGGGGATCGAGCGCGCGCACATGCTCGACTTGCCAGCCAAGCGGAACCACGTCCCCGACGGCGAGCGCGGGATCGAGCTCGGCAATGGGCTGTTTCACGAAGAAGTCGTTCTTGCCGCAGACCTCCAGGCGAACCCGGACGTGGTCGCCCAGATAGATGAATTCCGCCACCCTCCCTGAAAAGCGGTTGACGCATTGTTCGCTGGAGCCGTTGAGGCTCACCCGCTCCGGCCGGATCGAGAGCGTGACCGGCTCGCCAGGCTGGCCGACATTGACGGCCAGGGCCTCGACTTTCTCACCGCGCCCCAACTCCACCAGGCAGCGATCGCCGGTCTGGCTGTGCAGGCGGCCGTTGAGGCGGTTGTTTTCGCCGATGAAGTTGGCGACGAAGGTGTTTTTCGGTTCTTCGTACAGTGTGCGCGGCGGGGCGATCTGCTGGATCTCGCCCTGGTGGAACACGGCCACACGGTCGGACATGGTGAGGGCTTCGCCCTGGTCGTGCGTCACGTAGACCACGGTGACGCCGAGGCGCTGGTGCAGGTGCTTGATTTCCATCTGCATGTGTTCGCGCAGCTGTTTGTCCAATGCACCAAGGGGTTCGTCCATCAAGACAAGTTGCGGCTCGAACACCAGCGCCCGGGCCAGGGCCACGCGCTGCTGCTGGCCACCGGACAATTGCGCCGGATAACGCTGGGCGAAGGTTTCCAGCTGGACCATGCTCAAGACTCGCTTGACCCGATCACCGACGTCGCTCTTGTTCAAGCCGCGAACGGTCAACGGGAAGGCCAGGTTCTCGGCGACGGTCATGTGGGGAAACAACGCGTAGTTCTGGAACACCATGCCGATGTCGCGCTTATGAGGCGGCACGTTGTTGATGGAACGGCCAGCCAGCAGGATTTCACCGGCGGTCGGAGTCTCGAAACCGGCGAGCATCATCAGGCTGGTGGTCTTGCCGGAGCCGGAAGGTCCGAGGAGGGTCAGGAATTCGCCTTTGCGAATGTCCAGGTTGAGGTCTTTGACGATCAGGTTCTCGCCGTCGTAGCTCTTTTGCACACCACGAAAGCTGACCAGCACATCACTGGCCCCCGCGCTTGAATCGACCTGGCTCATACCCGCACCTTTTGTATTGATGACTGCTTGTGAGTCCAAGCCTAGTGGAGCCCGGGACCCGCGCAAATCGGGCCGCAGGAGAGAATCGCCTCAGCCGGATGGAAGAGTCGGGGTAGGGATTTCCCTACACGGGTGGCGGGATTGGATAAGTGCAATGGCAAGTTTCAAGCAGCGAGCTGCAAACCGGGGCAAACGCTGTGCTGGGGCGTGTCGCAAATGGATATGCCAACACAAACCCTGTGGGGGCGAGCTTGCTCGCGATGGCGGTCTGTCAGCTACCTATGCGCTGTATGGTCCGACGCTATCGCGAGCAAGCTCGCTCCCACAAGGGGACGATGGTGGGATTCAGAGCAACTTGTGCTCCATCGCGTATTTCACCAGTTCCGCCAGCGAGGTGATGTTGAGTTTCTGCATCAGCCGCGCCTTGTGGGTACTGATGGTCTTGCTGCTCAGGGCCAGTTGCTGGGCAATGTCGTTGACATTGGCGCCTTGGGCGAGGCGTTCGAAGACTGAGAACTCGCGCTCCGACAATAGGGAATGCAGCGGTCGGGTGTCGGTCAGGCCCACTTCGAAGACCATGCGGTCGGCCAGGTCCGGGTCGATGTAGCGTCCGCCGGCAGCGACTTTTCGAATCGCCATGAGCAGCAATGCCGGGTCGCTGTCCTTGGTGGCGTAGCCGGCGGCGCCGACCTTAAGGGCGCGAGCCGCCATTTGCGCTTCGTCATGCATGGACAACACCAGGATGGCCGGCGGGTTGTTCAACGCCCGGATCCGTGGGATCGCCTCCAGGCCGTTGACGCCCGGCATGGAAATATCCAGCAGCACGACTTCGCAGGGCACGTGTCGCAGGGTCTCGAGCAGTTGTTCGCCATTGCTCGCCTCCCCCGCCACCACCAGATCCTTGGCCAGGCCGATCAACTGCTTGATCCCTTCGCGGACGATGGTGTGGTCTTCGGCTACCAGTACACGGATCACATTGTTCTCCAGATTCAGAATCTCATCGCGAGCAAGCTCGCGTAACATTAATCCATGTGGGAGCGAGCTTGCTCGCGATGCGGTCACCCCGGATAACCACTCCCGTCATGCCTCACCCAACGGCACGCGCACCGACAAGGTCGTCCCCTCCCCCGGCTCGCTATCCAGAGTCAACTGTCCGCCCATGATCAACACACGCTCACGCATGCCAACCAAGCCAAAGGACGTTGGCCTACTGGCGTCGGCAATGAATCCTACACCGTCATCGCTGACCGTCAGGCATAGATGGCCGCCTTCCTGGGTCAGCGTCAGTTCCACAGTATGCGCCTGGGCGTGGCGCATCACATTGGTCAGCGCTTCCTGGAGAATCCGGAACAGACCGATGGCCTTCGCGTCGCTCAACGGTGGCAAGTTGTCAGGCACCTGCACCAGGCACGGGATGTGGGTACGCGCCTCGAAGCGCCGTGCCTGCCATTCAATGGCCGAAGCGATACCGGCATCCAGGATAGGTGGGCGCAACGCTGTGGCCACGTCTCGCACCAGTTGAAACAGCTGGGCGATCAAGCGCTTCATGCTGTTGAGCCGCTCCTGCAGGCCAGGATCCAGCTGCGCGTAGGCCAATTCGCACATGGAAGTCTCCAGCTTCAGCACCGTCAACATCTGGCCCAGCTCGTCGTGGACCTCCCGGGCAATACGTGCTTTTTCTTCCTCTCTTACGCTTTCCAGGTGGGCCGACAACTCACGCAACTGTTCACGCGAGCTGGCCAGCTCCAGTTCGATGCGCTTGCTTTCAGTGATGTCCCAGACGATACCGTCCCAGACGTAGGCGCCATCCTCGAGACGACGTGTGATTGCCTTGATCTCGGCCCAGCGTTGCTGCCCTTCGCGCGTCAGGATGCGGCCTTGCCATGACCAGTCGCTGTCGCTGTCCAGCGCCTGGTCCTGGGTGCGGTGGTAATCGGCCTTGTCGTCCGGATGGACCAGGCTGCGCAGACCGGTATCACTGCGGGCCAAAGTCGCCGGGGAGTAGCCCACCAGGCTTTCGCTGCCTTCGCTGATGTAGGCAAAGTCGATTTGTCCAGTCACCGGAGCCCGCTCCAGGCGAAAAACCAACCCCGGCACGTTCGCCGCGATGCCTTGCAGGCGCGCCTCGCTTTCACGCAAAGCCGCCAATGCGCGTCGACGCTCCGTCACGTCGTTTAGGTAGACGACCAGGTATTCGGCATCGCGAAAACGCAGGAAGCTCAGGGAAACGTCGGCCGGCAGGATGCTGCCATCGGCGCGCACACATTCGGTCTCGAAACTCTGCGGCCCGTCTTCACTGGCTCGGGCGCGCTTCCACAAATTCAACCAACGGTCCATGTGCAAGCCCGGCTCGAAATCGATCAGCGGGCGGTCAATGATTCCGCCCGGGCCGTAGCCCAGCATGGTTTCGGCGGCGCGGTTGGCGTAGCGCACATGACTGTCCCAGTTGACCCAGAGGATGCCGACCGTACTCTGATCGATGGAAAACTGCGTCAGCCGCAAGGCTGCTTCGCTGGCGGTGCGTTGGGCGATGTCCTCTCGCGCGGCACGCAACCGGCGCTCCAGTCCACGTTGCTGGCGGCGTTGCCAAGACACGGTGGCCACGCTGGCGAGCAGCAATGCCAGCAACAGCAAGGTCAGGTTCTGCCAGAAACCCGGAGTTTCGGTCAGGCGCGGGTATTTCGGCTTGAGCCAACGACTGTGCAGTTGCTCAAGTTCCTTGGCCGGGATGGCTTGCAGCCCCTTGTCGATAATTTCGGCCAACTGGGGCCAGTCCCGGCGCGTGGCGACCCGTAGCAACTGTGGCGACCCAATATCGCCCACCACCGCCAGTTCCGAGAACTCGGGCTCGACCATCAACCGTCCCAGCTGCGCCTCATCGACCACCGCGAACCGCGCCTGCTGGGTCAGCAACAATTGCAGCGCCTCGCGCTCCATCGGCACCCCTTGCAGGTTCAACGCTGGGTAATTGCTGCGCAGATAATCCGCCGTGGCGCTGGGCATGCGCACCGCAACGCGGACCTGGCCGTCGAGCTTCTCCAGCTCCACGCCCTCGGCGCTTTTCTGCGCGCCGACGATCAATTGCGGCACTCGCATGTAAGGGTCGGAAAACTGCCAGAGCCTGAGCCCGACCGGGGTTTGGGTGAGGCCGGGCGCGACATCGATTTCGCCGTCACGTACCGCTGCTTCCAGCTGCGCGACGTCTTGGAAATTGCGCCAGGTCAACTCGACGTTCAGCGTCTTACCCAGCCATTGCATCAACTCGACATGGGTACCGGACAACCGCTGTAAACGCCGATCGTATTGTGCATAGGGGGCCTGCAATACCACGCCGACCCGCAGCTGTTGATGTTGCGTCAGCCATTGACGCTGTTCCGCACTCAGTTGCACGCCATGAACCTGCGGCGCAGGCGCAGCCCAAGCCATCAAGGGAAGCCATAAACAGCCGATAACCCACAGGCAGCAATAACGCATCATCGAAGTCTCATGCACTGACAAATACTGACCAACCCATTAGGCTGCCGGAAATACTTCTGGTCATGGAATATCCGATGCCCTCTGTTTATCGCCTGGCGTTGCCCGCATTGTGCCTGTCGCTGATCCTGCCGAGTGCATTTTCTGTGCAGGCTGGCGAAACGGCACCCGCCGCAGTGGAACAATCCGCTGGAGAAAAGCCGGTCGAACGCCAACCCTTGCTCGAGCGTAGCCAGGAAGAGGCGGCGGCGCTCGTAAGAAAGGTCCCCGCTCAAGAACAGCAACAGCTACAAACCGGTAGCGACGCCTTCCTCGCGCTGTGGAAGCCAGCCAATACCAGCGAGCCCAAGGGCGCCGTCATCATCATCCCTGGCGCCGGTGAAACCGCTGACTGGCCTCAAGCAGTCGGCCCCCTGCGCAAGAAACTGCCTGATGCCCAATGGAGCAGCCTGAGTATCACCCTGCCGGACCTGCAAGGCGACGTCATCGCTCCGCGCACCGTGGAAACGCCACCCGAGACCAAACCCGCCGACGTCGCGGCCGCGGCACCGGACGCCACCACCGCCGCACCGATCGAGCAAGTGACGGGGGGCGAAGCCGAGGCAGCGGATGCCGCCATCGCCGAAACCGGTGAAGAACACGCCAACGCCGATGCCGAGCGCATTTTCGCCCGCATCGATGCGGCGCTGGCCTACGCCGAACAGCAGAGCGCCCGCAGCATTGTGCTGCTAGGCCATGGCACGGGCGCCTATTGGGCAGCGCGCTACCTTAGCGAAAAGCAACCCTCGCAGATCGAACGCTTCGTGATGGTCGCGGCCCAGACTCCGGTAACCGCCAAGCCTGGCCTGGCAGAGCTGACACCCACCCTGAAGCTGGCGACCGCCGATATCTTCTATATGGACAAGCCACTGGACCGCAACGCGGCACTGGAGCGCTTGCAAGCGAGCAAACGCCTGAAAGGATCGACCTTCAGCCAGGTTGCCCTCAAAGCCGTGCCGAACCGTTCGGCGGAGCAAGAGCAATTGTTCCGTCGGGTCCGGGGTTGGTTGAATCCGCAAAACCCTGGGGAGTGAGACCTTCCCAGCGGTAAGCGACACGCTAGCTATCTGTGGCAAGGGAGCTTGCTCCCGCTCGGCTGCGCAGCAGTCGTCAGCCAACTGAGACTCCGTAAGAAATTCGGCGCCAGGTTGAGGCGCCGCTTCGTGAACCAGCGGGAGCGAGCTCCCTCGCCACAGGCACCCCGTATTAGCGGAAATCCCTCCGCTCGCGAATCAAACGATAGGCATTGTGCAGCTCTCGGGTCCTGTCGGTCGCTTCACGCACCTGTAAAGGCGTGGCGCCGCTGCCGGCGATCTTGTCCGGGTGATGCCGGCTGAGCAAGCGGCGATAAGCCCGCTTTATTTGCGACGGCTCGCTGGTGGCCGAAACACCCAGCAATCGCAATGCCTCCTGATAAGTCACGCCGCTTGAGGGTTGCGACAGTTTCTGCGGTTCGTAATCCATCGCCAACGCCTGGACCTGCTGCGGCGTCCAACCCAGCCATTTGCCCCACTGGACAAGCAACTCGCGCTCGCTGGCGCCAGCGCGACCGTCAGCCCAGACCATCCTCCAGCAGGCGCGTAGCACGCCTTCGGCCGCGTGGGGCTGAGTGGCGAGGCGACGCAGATAACCGCGCAAGCGATCATGCTCGGACTTGCCTCGGTTGAATGCCGCAATGGCACGACGCTGCGCCGGTTCGCTCAGGTCGAGGGCGCGCATTTCCAGGCGAGCCTGCTGAATGTGACCGTCCACAACCCGCCCATCGCTTTTCGCCAGGCGTCCGAGCAACACGAACAATAATTCATCGTTGCGCAACGCCGGGCGCCCGCCCAGCCGTTCACGCACTTGCGCCCAGCTGTGGACGTTCAGGCGCCTGTCCAGCGCCTGTCCCAGCAATGCGCCAAGCATGGCCCCCGGGATGCTGGCTATGGCAAAGCCTGCTCCCGCTCCGATCAGAGTCCCTGGCCACCACATATCAACGGCTCGCTTCTATCAATTTTTCAACCTGCGCCAAACGTTCAAGGGTTCCGACATCTACCCAATGACCTTGCAGCCGCTCGCCGCTGACCTGCCCATGGTCCATGGCCTTGCGCAGCAACGGTGCGAGCTTGAACGCGCCAGCCGCGCAACCGTCGAATAATCGCGGATGCAGGACGGCGATACCGCTGTAGGTCAGTTTGTCGGCCGTGGACGCGCCTTCATGAACCTTTCCGTCGGTGAGGACGAAATCGCCATCTGGGTGATGTTCAGGATTGTCCACCAGCACCAGATGAGCCGACGCGTCGAGCGAACGAGGCAAGGTGCTGAAATCGAAATCAGTCCATATGTCGCCATTGACCACGAGAAACGCTTCATCGCCCAGCAACGGCAGCGCCCGGAAAATCCCCCCGCCGGTTTCCAGCGGCTCGCCTTCCGGGGAATAGACGATGCGCACGCCGAACCGTGAGCCGTCCCCCAGGTGGTCTTCGATCTGCTGCCCGAGCCAGGCGTGATTGATGACGATTTCGCCAAACCCGGCGGCGACCAGCGCCCGCAGGTGATATTCGATCAAGGGAATTTCGGCGACACGGATCAAAGGCTTGGGCGTGGTAAGCGTCAGCGGGCGCATGCGCTCCCCCTTGCCCGCCGCGAGGATCATCGCCTTCATGCATTTGCCCCGGCCGATTGGCGCAGGCTGCGGAGCAACTCATCCAGCGGCGCCAGCTCAGGACGGCGGTCGATGACCGCTTCTATATAGCCGAAGAAGCGCGGTACGTCCTTCAGGTAGCGCGGCTTGCCGTCGCGGTGGCAAATGCGCGCGAAGATGCCGATCACCTTGAGATGGCGCTGCACGCCCATCAAGTCGCTGGCCCGCAGGAAATCTTCGAAGTCCGGCTGCACAGCAATGCCAAGGGCACCGGCCTGCTGCCAATAATCCTCCAGCCAACCGCGCACTCGCGCCTCGGGCCAACTGAGGAAAGCATCCTTGAAAAGGCAGGTCACATCGTAGGTCACCGGCCCGTAGACCGCGTCCTGGAAATCGAGCACACCTGGATTGGGATCGCTGAGCATGAGATTGCGCGGCATGTAGTCGCGGTGCACCAGCACTTTCGGCTGGGCCAGGGCGCTGTTGATCAACAGTTCGCAAGCCTGCTGCCAAAGTTGCTGCTGTGTCGCATCGAGTTCGATACCCAACTCGCGCTTGACGTACCACTCCGGGAACAGCTCCAACTCGCGACGCAGCAAAGCAACGTCATAACTGGGCAGCGGAGCCACCATAGGCAATTGCTGAAAAGCCAACAATGCCTGCAAGGCATCGCGGAATAAATCGTCGGCATTTTCGCCGTTGATTACATCCAGGTAGGTCTGGTTACCCAGATCATTGAGCAAAAGAAAACCGCGATCGAGGTCTTCGGCATAAATTTTTGGCACGTTGATGCCGGATTTCGCCAGCAAAAACGCGATATCCACGAAGGGTTTGCAGTTTTCCTGGGGCGGCGGTGCATCCATCACGATCAGGCTGCGGCCCGCGCCTTCCCAGCGGAAATATCGCCGGAAACTCGCGTCGCTGCTGGCCGCGGTCAACGTGGCCGGGGGTACGCCCCCCCACCCCTGTTGATTGAAAAGGATCGGTAACTGCTCATCGAGCCAAACTTTCAGGTGTTGCAAGCGTACATCTTGGTCAGGCATTGCAAGGGTCTCCGACGGCGCTAGCCGTCAAGCGGGTCATGCTTTATTATCCAGCATCTTTTTCAGACCATCGAGAGGCGTGCGGCCCACACCGCGGGCAGATGGCACGCAGGAAGCCCGGACTAATAAGATGGCATTGAAATCCCCCGCGTTTCGTAAAAAATTTCCGTTGCTGGTTACCGGCAGTCTGCTGGCCCTGCAACCCCTGGCCTCTTCATTCGTCGTTGCGGCGCAACAGTACGACTGTTCCGTCTCCGCTTCGGGTGCCTGGGACTGTTCACCCAAGACGCCGGCCGCTGCATTGCCGCCACGCCCCGTGCATGAAGGCAGCGCGGTTGCCGACAGCGGCAGCGCACCGGCCGACAGCGATTCGGGCGAGGTGGCCGGCGACAAGCCGATGCTCGTCACCGAAGCCAAGGGCCGCGGCTTGAAGACGCGCAGTGAAGACTACAGTCACTTGGACTGGGTTCCGCGCGAGAACCTCACGCCCGCTCAACTGGCTGAAACCGGTCCTTACTGCGCTGGCGCGTACATCGAGCCGACGCGTCCGGGCATGAACGACAAGACCGCCAAGAGCGACGCGCCGACCTTCCTGGGCGCCAAGGCTTCGCGCTACGAGCAGGAGCAACAGGTGGCGACCCTGGCCGGCGACGTGGTCATGCGCCAGGGCAGCATGCAGGTCGAAGCCGACGAGGCCAGCCTGTACCAGGCCGAGAACCGTGGCGAGCTGAACGGCAACGTGCGGGTCCGCGACAACGGCGCGCTGATTGTCGGCGACCACGCCGATGTGCAGCTGGACACCGGTGAAGCCAAGGTCGACAACGCCGAATACGTGATGCACAAGTCGCGCATCCGCGGTAACGCGCTGTACGCCCGCCGCGCCGAAAACGCGATCATCCGCCTCAAGGACGGTACGTACACCACGTGCGAACCGGGCAGCAACGCGTGGACACTCAAGGGCAACAACATCACCTTGAACCCGGCCACGGGCTTCGGCACCGCGACCAACGTCACGCTGCGGGTCAAGGACTTCCCGGTCCTGTACACGCCTTATATCTATTTCCCGATCGACGACCGTCGTCAGTCCGGCTTCCTGCCGCCGACCATCGGCAGCGGCAGTGATACCGGCTTCCTGCTGGTCACCCCGTACTACTTCAACCTGGCGCCGAACTACGACGCCACGTTGTACCCACGCTACATGAGCAAGCGCGGCCTGCTGATGGAAGGCGAGTTCCGTTACCTGACCAAGTCCAGCGAAGGCCAGTTCGGCGCCGCGTACCTCAACGACGAAGACGATGAGCGCAGCGGGCAGAGCGACTACGACAAGACCCGCTACATGTACAACTGGCAGCACAAGGGCGGCCTCGACTCGCGCGTGCTGACAGAAGTCGACTACACCAAGATCAGCGATCCGTATTATTTCCAGGATCTGCAGACCGATCAGATCGGCGTCGAGTCGCGGGACTACGTGAACCAGCAAGGCGCTGTCAGCTATCGCGGCGACAACTACACCGCTCGGCTCAATGCCCAGGCTTACCAGATGGCGACGATTTCGAAGATCACGCCATATAACCGCCTGCCTCAGATCACCTTCAATGGCTCGCTGCCCGAACATCCGTATGGACTGGATTTCGCGTACAAGACCGAACTGGTGCGGTTTGATCGTGATTTGCGCACCGGTGACTACACCGATGAAGACGGCAACACCGAGCCGTTCCTGGATAACAACATCCGCGGCTTGGCCAGGGCTAACGGCGACCGGCTGAACCTGGCACCCGTCATGAGCCTGCCGATGACCGCAAGCTATGGCTACATCAAGCCGTCGCTCAAGTACCAGTACACTCAATATGACCTGGACCTGGATAGCAGGGGCAGATCTCAGGTCGCTGCGCAGAACGCCGAGGCCGATCGCCTGCGCGGCACCTACAGCAGCAGCCAGAGCCGTGGCGTTCCAATCGCCAGCATCGACAGCGGCCTGTATTTCGACCGCGACACCCAATGGTTCGGCACCAACTATCGCCAGACCCTGGAGCCTCGCCTGTTCTATCTCTATGTACCGGAGAAGGACCAGAGCGATATCCCCGTGTTCGACACCAGCGAATCGACCTTCAGCTACTCCTCGCTGTTCCGGGATAACCGTTTCACCGGCTCCGACCGTGTTGGCGACGAAAACAAATTGTCCCTTGGCGTGACCAGTCGCTGGATCGAAGAAAACGGGTTCGAGCGTCAGCGCGTCAGCGTCGGCCAGGCTCTGTACTTCAAGGATCGTGAAGTCCAACTGCCAGGCATCGACTTCAAGACACGTGAAGACGCCAAGTCCGACGTTTCCCCGTATGCCTTGGAATACGAATATCGCTGGAACCGCGATTGGCGCACCACGGCGACCTACAACTGGGACCCGGACACCCGCAGCCCCCGTTCGGGCAGCGCGATGTTCCACTACCAGCCTGAAGACAACCCGAACAAGGTCATCAACGCCGGTTATCGCTATCGCAACGACCAGGTCCGCTATGACGAATCCACCGGCCAATGGCAAGTGGGCGGTGGCGACTATGGCCGTCCGGGCGATCCGAACTACGTGAAGGACTACTACAAGATCAAGCAGCACGATTTCTCGATCATCTGGCCGATCGTGCCGCAGTGGAACGCCATCAGCCGCTGGCAATATGACTACAACCGCAACCGTACCCTGGAAGCCTTCGGTGGTTTCGAATACGACAGCTGCTGCTGGAAACTGCGCCTGATCAACCGTTACTGGGTCGACTATGAAGAATTCAGTCAAGCCGCCCCGCAAAACGAAAAAGGCGACCACGGCGTCTTCCTCCAAATTGTTCTGAAGGGACTCGGCGGCCTTACCGGCGCCAAAGTAGAGAGTTTCCTCGACAAAGGCATTCAAGGTTATCGTGAACGTGAAGACCAAGCTTTCTGATTGTCTGCGCCCGCTGATGCTGGGCGCGCTGTTCCTGGGTACCGCAGCGAACGCTGCGGTACAGTCCATCGACAAGGTCGTGGCCATCGTCGACAACGACGTGGTCATGCAGAGCCAACTGGACCAGCGTGTCCATGAAGTGCAGCAAACCATCGCCAAGCGTGGCGGCGGCTTGCCACCACCGGGCGTGCTGGACCAGCAGGTGCTCGAGCGCCTGATCGTCGAAAACCTGCAGCTGCAGATTGGCGAACGTTCCGGTATCCGCATCACCGATGAGGAACTGAACCAGGCCGTCGGCACCATTGCCCAGCGCAACAACATGTCCATCGATCAGTTCCGCGCCGCCCTGGCTCGCGACGGCCTGTCCTTTGATGACGCCCGCGACCAGATCCGCCGTGAGATGGTCATCAGCCGCGTACGTCAGCGACGCGTGGCCGAGCGCATCCAGGTGTCCGAGCAGGAAGTGAAGAACTTCCTCGCTTCCGACCTGGGAAAGATGCAGCTGTCTGAAGAACTGCACTTGGCGAACATCCTGATCCCAACCCCCGAGAGCGCCAACTCCGAAGCGATTCAGAGTGCCTATCGCCAGGCGATGGATGTTTACCAGCAGCTCAAGCAAGGTGCTGACTTCGGCCAGATGGCCGTGGCGCGTTCGGGCAGTGAGAACGCCCTGGAAGGTGGTGACATGGGCTGGCGTAAAGCCGCTCAATTGCCGCCTCCGTTTGATCGCGAGCTCAGCGCCATGGCCGTGGGCGACATCACCCAGCCGGCCCGCACTCCAGGTGGTTTCATCATCCTCAAGCTGCTGGAAAAACGCGGCGGCGGCACACAGGTGCGCGACGAAGTACATGTCCGCCATATCCTGATCAAGCCGAGCGAGATCCGTAGCGAAGCCGAGACCAAGCGCCTGGCCGAGAAGCTCTACGAGCGGATCACCGCCGGCGAAGACTTCGCCGAGCTGGCCAAAAGCTTCTCGGAAGACCCGGGTTCCGCCCTTAACGGTGGCGACCTGAACTGGGTCGACCCGAATGCGCTGGTCCCCGAGTTCCGCCAGGTCATGGCCGAAACACCCCAGGGCCAACTGTCCAAGCCGTTCAAGAGCCCTTACGGCTGGCACGTCCTGGAAGTCCTTGGCCGTCGCGCCACGGACAGTACCACCCAGGCGCGCGAGCAACAGGCGATGACGGTATTGCGTAACCGCAAATACGACGAAGAGTTGCAAACCTGGCTTCGCCAGATTCGCGACGAAGCCTACGTCGAGATCAAACTCCCTGGTGCAGACCAGGCCGCGCAGTGAAACCCAAGCGTTTCGCGCTGACCCCCGGCGAGCCTGCCGGCATTGGTCCCGACCTGTGCCTGCTGCTCGCCTCGCAAGCCCAGCCTCACCCCCTGATTGCCATCACCAGCCGCGACCTGCTCCTCGAGCGGGCCGCGCAACTGGGGTTGGCCGTCGATCTGCGGTTGGTTACGCCAGACGCCTGGCCCGATGCCCCGGCACCTGCGGGCAGCCTGTATGTCTGGGATACGCCCCTAGGCGCACCGGTCGTCACCGGTCAATTGGATACGGCAAACGCGGCGTTTGTTCTGGAAACCCTGACCCGCGCCGGCCAAGGCTGCCTGGATGGGGCTTTCGCCGGGATGATCACCGCCCCGGTACACAAGGGTGTCATCAATGAATCCGGTATTCAGTTTTCCGGACACACGGAATTCCTGGCAGACCTGACCCGAACCTCGCAAGTCGTGATGATGCTCGCCACGCGCGGCCTTCGCGTAGCCTTGGTCACCACTCATCTGCCCTTGCGAGATATCGCCGACGCGATCACACCGCAACGCCTGGAACGGGTCACGCGCATACTGCACGCCGACCTTCAGGAAAAATTCGGCATCGTCCGGCCACGAATCCTGGTGTGTGGGCTCAATCCCCATGCCGGCGAAGGCGGACACCTGGGCCGTGAAGAAATCGACATCATCGAACCTACATTGGAACGCCTGCGTAGCGAGGGCATGGACCTGCGTGGCCCGCTGCCTGCCGACACTCTGTTTACCCCCAAATATCTGGAGCACTGCGATGCGGTGCTGGCGATGTACCACGACCAGGGCTTGCCCGTGCTGAAGTACAAAGGCTTCGGCGCGGCGGTCAATGTGACGCTGGGCTTGCCGATCATCCGCACCTCCGTGGACCACGGCACCGCCCTGGACCTGGCCGGCAGCGGCAGGATCGACACCGGCAGCCTGCAAGTCGCCTTGGAAACCGCTTACCAGATGGCCGAGACCCACTTATGACCGAGCAATACCAACACCGCGCGCGCAAGCGCTTCGGCCAGAATTTTTTGCATGACGCTGGCGTGATCGACCGCATCCTGCGTTCCATCAATGCCAAGCCCGATGATCGCCTGCTGGAGATCGGTCCAGGCCAGGGTGCACTGACCCAAGGCCTGCTCGGTAGCGGCGCGCAACTGGACGTGGTGGAACTGGACAAGGATCTGGTGCCGATTCTCAACCAGCAATTTGCCGGCAAGAGCAATTTCAACCTGCACCAGGGCGACGCACTGAAGTTTGACTTCAACAGCCTGGACGCCGCGCCGGGCAGCCTTCGGGTGGTTGGCAACCTGCCCTATAACATTTCCACGCCGCTGATTTTCCATCTGCTGAGCAATGCCGCACTGATCCGCGACATGCATTTCATGCTGCAGAAAGAAGTGGTCGAGCGCCTCGCCGCCGGTCCTGGCGGTGGTGATTGGGGCCGACTATCGATCATGGTCCAGTACCATTGCCGGGTCGACCATTTGTTCAACGTGGGCCCGGGAGCATTCAACCCGCCCCCTAAAGTCGATTCCGCGATCGTCCGCCTCGTACCTCATGCGGTCCTTCCGCACTCGGCCAAGGATCACCGCCTGCTGGAACGCGTAGTGCGCGAAGCTTTCAACCAGCGTCGCAAAACCCTGCGCAACACGTTGAAACTGCTGCTCAGCAGCGCTGAAATCGAAGCCGCGGGTGTTGACGGCAGCTTGCGCCCCGAGCAACTGGACCTGGCGGCCTTCGTGCGCCTGGCCGACAAGCTCAGTGAACAGGTCGCGCCAAAAGACAACGCCATTTGACATGCGAGGCCGTTATCGGGAAGTACGCCGGTCTGGTTTACTACCCGACACTTGGCCTAGACTGACTCCCTCAGTTCTTCCCGCGTCCCGCTTTCAAGGCCTTTTTGCATGTCCGATCCTCGTTACCAGGTCGACGTCAGCGTCGCCACCCGCTTCCTCGCTGAACAGTCACAACCCGAGCACGACCGCTTCGCCTTCGCCTACACCATCACAGTGCGCAACAATGGCTCGCTGCCCGCCAGGCTGCTGTCACGGCATTGGATCATCACCAACGGCGACGGCCATGTAGAAGAAGTGCGCGGTGAAGGCGTGGTTGGCCAGCAACCGTTGATCGATGCCGGCAAGAGCCACAGCTATAGCAGCGGAACAGTGATGACCACCAAGGTCGGCACCATGGAGGGCACCTATCAAATGCTCGCCGAAGACGGTAAGCGCTTCGATGCGATCATCAAGCCCTTTCGACTGGCGGTGCCCGGAGCGCTGCACTGATGGCCACGTATGCGGTTGGTGACCTGCAGGGCTGCCTGGACCCGCTCAAATGCCTGCTGGAGCAGGTAGCGTTCGACCCACGCAAAGACACGCTGTGGCTAGTCGGCGACCTGGTCAACCGTGGCCCGCAGTCGCTGGAAACCCTTCGTTTCCTCTATGGTATCCGCGACTCTTTGGTATGCGTGCTCGGCAATCACGATCTGCACCTGTTAGCCGCCTGGCAAAACATCGAGCGCCTGAAAAAATCCGACACCTTGAGCGAGATTCTCGACGCCCCCGATTGCGTCGAGCTGCTTGAATGGTTGCGCCAGCAAAAACTCATGCATTACGACGAGGCGCGCAACCTCGCGCTGGTCCATGCCGGCATCCCACCCCAATGGTCGCTGCGCAGAGCGCTCAAGTGCGCTGGCGAAGTGGAACAGGCGTTGCGCGACGACAACCTGTTCGGCCCCTACCTGGACGGCATGTACGGCAACGAACCCGTCAAATGGGACAACGACCTCACCGGCACGGCCCGTCTTCGCGTCATCACCAATTATTTCACGCGCATGCGCTTCTGCACCCGCGACGGCAAGCTCGATCTCAAGGGCAAGGAAGGCATCGAGACCGCCCCGCCCGGCTACGCGCCGTGGTTCAAGCACAAGGAGCGCAAAACCCGCGACCTGAAGATCATTTTCGGGCACTGGGCGGCACTCGAAGGCCAAACTGACGAAGCCGGGGTTATTGCCCTCGATACCGGCTGCGTCTGGGGCAGCGCGATGACACTGATGAACGTCGACACCGGCGAGTTGCTGCGCTGCGATTGCGACGAGAAGGGCCACGCCAGACTCAATACATCGACCATTGCATCATTGCCGGCCGGCACCGACGCTTGACCGGCGTTGCGCCCAAGGCCACAGGAGTACCTCATGACCGAATTCAAACGCATCTCCCCCGAGCAGGCCCAGGCCCTGCGTGAACAAGGCGCGGTGCTCGTCGATGTGCGCGACCCGGCCACTTACGCAACTTCACATATCAGTGGCTCCAAGCATCTGGATAACCATTCCCTTCACGCTTTCATCCAGGGCGCTGATCTCGATGCGCCTACCATCGTAGTCTGCTATCACGGCAACTCCAGCCAAAGCGCAGCGGCTTACCTGGTCAGCCAGGGTTTCAGTGACGTGTACAGCATGGACGGCGGCTTTGAGCTGTGGCGCACGGTTTATCCTGATGAAACAGAGCAAGGCACCCACGAATAATTTTTTATGACACCCAAGCCCACGAGAACCGCGGGCTTGGGCCATTGCGGACGAACGGTCTGCCACAACTAATTACGTATTCAACCTTTACCTCTCGGATTCCGAACTATCCTTAGCCTCAGGCCATCCAAAACAGGGGAGAGCCGGTACACCGGCGCGCGGATCATCGGGAGTCAGCTTTCAGGAGCCGCATTCTTGAAAGCATTCTGGGGGGTAAAACGGCAACTGGGGTCCCAGCGGCTGTCCAGCATCGACTGATTGATCCGACACCGGCTCCACGTATCGAGCGAGGTGACGTCATGAGTATTTTTAGCCACTTCCAGCAACGTTTCGAGTCCACGCGGCAGGAGGAGTACTCGCTGCAGGAATACCTCGAACTCTGCAAGCAAGACCGCAGTGCCTACGCATCGGCTGCGGAGCGTCTGTTGCTGGCAATCGGAGAACCGGAACTGCTGGACACCTCGACCAACTCGAGGCTCTCGCGGATTTTTTCCAACAAAGTGATCCGGCGCTACCCGGCCTTTGCAGACTTCCACGGGATGGAAGAATGCATCGAACAGATCGTGTCCTATTTCCGCCATGCCGCCCAAGGCCTGGAGGAGAAGAAGCAGATTCTCTATCTGCTCGGCCCCGTCGGTGGCGGTAAATCGTCCCTGGCCGAAAAACTCAAGCAACTGATCGAAAAAGTGCCCTTCTACGCCATCAAGGGCTCTCCTGTCTTCGAATCGCCCCTGGGGCTTTTCAACGCCACCGAGGACGGCGCGATCCTCGAAGAGGACTTCGGCATTCCCCGTCGCTACCTCAACACCATCATGTCGCCATGGGCCACCAAGCGCCTGGCGGAGTTCGGCGGCGACATCAGCCAGTTCCGCGTGGTCAAGCTCTATCCTTCGATCCTCAACCAGATCGCGGTGGCCAAGACCGAACCAGGTGACGAAAACAACCAGGACATCTCAGCCCTCGTGGGCAAGGTCGATATCCGCAAGCTAGAGGAATTCCCACAGAACGACGCCGATGCCTATAGCTATTCGGGCGCGCTGTGCCGGGCCAACCAGGGCCTGATGGAGTTCGTCGAGATGTTCAAGGCGCCGATCAAGGTGCTTCACCCATTGCTGACCGCCACCCAGGAGGGTAACTACAACAGCACCGAGGGGCTGGGGGCGATACCATTCAGCGGCATTCTGCTCGCTCACTCCAACGAATCGGAATGGCATACCTTCCGCAACAACAAAAACAACGAAGCCTTCATCGACCGGATCTACATCGTCAAGGTGCCTTACTGCCTGCGCGTCTCCGATGAGGTGAAGATCTACGACAAGCTGCTGTTCAACAGCTCGCTGTCCAAGGCCCATTGCGCGCCCGACACGCTGAAGATGCTCGCCCAGTTCACTGTGTTGTCGCGCCTGAAGGAGCCGGAGAACTCCAACATCTATTCGAAGATGCGGGTGTACGACGGCGAAAACCTCAAGGACACCGATCCGAAGGCCAAGTCGATCCAGGAATACCGGGACAACGCGGGCGTGGACGAAGGGATGAACGGACTGTCCACCCGTTTTGCGTTCAAGATCCTGTCCAAGGTGTTCAACTTCGACCCCCACGAAATCGCCGCCAACCCTGTCCATCTGCTGTACGTTCTCGAGCAACAGATCGAGCAGGAGCAGTTCCAGGCGGAGACCCGGGAGCGCTACTTGCGTTTCCTCAAGGAGTACCTGGCGCCACGGTACATCGAGTTCATCGGCAAGGAGATCCAGACGGCCTATCTGGAGTCTTACAGCGAGTACGGCCAGAACATTTTCGACCGTTACGTGCTGTATGCGGATTTCTGGATCCAGGACCAGGAATATCGCGATCCGGAAACAGGCGAGATTCTCAATCGCGTAGCGCTCAACGAAGAGTTGGAAAAGATCGAGAAACCCGCGGGCATCAGCAATCCGAAGGACTTCCGCAACGAAATCGTCAATTTTGTCCTACGCGCCCGGGCCAACAACAACGGCAAGAACCCTACCTGGCTCAGCTACGAGAAGCTTCGGGTGGTCATCGAGAAGAAAATGTTCTCCAACACCGAAGACCTGTTGCCCGTCATCAGCTTCAATGCCAAGGCCAGCAAAGAGGACCAGCAAAAACACAACGACTTCGTTACACGCATGGTCGAACGTGGCTATACCGACAAACAGGTACGGCTGCTGTCCGAGTGGTACCTGCGGGTCCGTAAATCACAATAGCCAGCAACAAGCCGCAAGCGACAAGCTGCAAGAGGAAAGCGCGTGAACCCTGGAGCCGGGCTACTGCTTCCACTTGCAGCTTGCAGCTCACCACTTGAAGCTGCCCGGAGGGCACCCATGAGCTATGTGATCGACCGACGCCTGAATGGCAAGAACAAGAGCACGGTAAATCGCCAGCGTTTCTTGCGGCGCTACCGCGACCACATCAAGAAGGCCGTCGAGGAGGCGGTCAGTCGTCGTTCCATTACGGATATGGAACATGGCGAGCAGATCAGCATCCCTGGCCGAGATATTGACGAGCCGGTGCTTCACCATGGCCGGGGCGGCAAGCAGACCGTCGTACACCCTGGAAACAAGGAATTCACCAGCGGCGAGCATATCCCTCGTCCACCCGGTGGAGGCGGCGGCAAGGGCCCGGGCAAGGCTGGCAATTCCGGCGAGGGCATGGATGAATTCGTCTTCCAGATCACCCAAGAAGAGTTCCTTGAATTCATGTTCGAGGACCTGGAACTGCCAAACCTGGTCAAACGCAACCTGACCGGCACCGATACTTTCAAGACCGTGCGCGCCGGTATCAGCAATGAGGGTAATCCGGCGCGGATCAATATCATCCGCACCCTGCGCTCAGCCCACGCACGTCGCATCGCGCTTTCGGGCAGCAGCCGGGCAAAACTGCGCGAGGCCAAGGAGGAGCTTGCCCGCCTCAAGCAGGAGGAGCCGGACAATTTCGGCGACATCCAGGCCTTGGAAGCAGAAATCGAGCGTCTTAGCGCGCGCATCCATCGCGTGCCGTTCCTCGATACCTTCGACCTCAAGTACAACCTTTTGGTGAAGCAACCGAATCCTAGCTCCAAAGCGGTCATGTTCTGCCTGATGGACGTGTCCGGCTCAATGACGCAGGCCACCAAAGACATCGCCAAGCGGTTCTTCATCCTCTTGTACCTGTTCCTCAAGAGGAATTACGACAAGATCGATGTGGTGTTCATCCGGCACCACACCAGCGCCAGGGAAGTCGACGAAGAAGAGTTTTTCTATTCAAGGGAAACCGGCGGCACCATTGTTTCCAGCGCCCTGAAGCTGATGCAGGAAATCATGGCTGAACGCTACCCCGCCAACGAATGGAACATCTATGCGGCCCAGGCGTCCGACGGTGACAACTGGAACGACGACTCGCCGATTTGTCGCGACATTCTGATCAACCAGATCATGCCGTTCGTCCAGTACTACACGTACGTCGAGATTACGCCGCGCGAACATCAAGCGCTGTGGTATGAATACGAACGCATTGCCGAAGCGTTTTCCGATACTTTTGCCCAGCAGCAACTGGTCTCGGCCGGGGATATCTATCCGGTCTTCCGTGAACTCTTCCAGCGCAGGTTAGTGACATGACCGCCAAAAAAGAGCAGAAACGCCAGCCCATTTCCACCGGCTCCGAATGGACGTTCGAGCTGATACAAGCGTACGACCGCGAGATCAGCCGTATCGCGGATCGCTATGCCCTGGACACCTATCCCAACCAGATCGAAGTGATCACCGCCGAGCAAATGATGGATGCCTATGCGTCCGTCGGTATGCCGTTGGGTTATCACCATTGGTCGTATGGCAAGCATTTTCTCAGTACCGAGAAATCCTATAGCCGGGGCCAGATGGGCCTGGCCTATGAGATCGTGATCAACTCCGACCCATGCATCGCCTATCTGATGGAGGAGAACACCATCTGCATGCAGGCGCTGGTGGTGGCTCATGCCTGTTATGGCCATAACAGCTTTTTCAAGGGCAACTATCTGTTCCGCACATGGACCGATGCCAGCTCGATCATCGACTACCTGGTCTTCGCCAAGCAGTACATCATGCAGTGCGAAGAGCGCCATGGCATCGACGCGGTGGAGGACTTGCTGGACTCTTGCCATGCCCTGATGAACTACGGCGTGGACCGCTACAAGCGACCCTATCCGATCTCCGCCGAAGAGGAACGGCGACGCCAGAAGGATCGAGAGGAACATCTGCAGAAACAGATCAATGACCTATGGCGGACCATTCCCAAAGGCGCCGACAAGTACAACGAGAAGGACAATGCACGCTTTCCGGCCGAGCCCCAGGAAAACATTCTCTACTTCATCGAAAAACATGCGCCCCTGCTGGAGCCCTGGCAACGGGAAATCGTGCGTATCGTGCGCAAGATCGCCCAGTATTTCTATCCGCAGCGCCAGACCCAGGTCATGAACGAAGGGTGGGCGACGTTCTGGCACTACACCTTGATGAACGACCTGTACGACGAGGGCCTGGTCACGGACGGCTTCATGATGGAGTTCCTGACCTCCCATACCAGCGTGGTGTTTCAGCCCGGCTTCGACAGTCCGTATTACAGCGGCATCAATCCCTATGCTCTGGGTTTCGCCATGTATCGGGACATCCGGCGCATGTGCGAAAACCCTACGGAGGAAGATCGCCGCTGGTTCCCGGAAATCGCCGGCTCGGACTGGCTGTCGACGATCAAATTCGCGATGAGCAGCTTCAAGGATGAAAGTTTTATCCTGCAATACCTGTCGCCCAAGGTAATACGCGACCTCAAGCTGTTCAGCATCCTTGACGACGATCAAAAAGATGACCTGCTGGTGCCCGCCATCCATGACGAAGGTGGTTACCGCGTCATCCGGGAAACCCTGGCGGCGCAATACAATCTGGGCAACCGCGAGCCCAACGTGCAGATCTACAGCATCGACCGCCGCGGTGATCGCTCACTGACTCTGCGTCATCAGCAGCACAACCGCAAACCGCTAGGCGAATCAACGGATGAGGTACTCAAGCACCTGCATCGTCTATGGGGGTTCGACATCCATCTGGAAACCCTGCAGGGCGATCAAGTGATGAAAACCCATCATGTGCCGCCACGCACCGAACAAGCCGAAGGAGATTATGGGCGCCTGGATCTGGCCGTCATTCATCTTTGATCACGCTTTCGCCTCCGAACGTCCGACATAAAGGTTTATCCTGTCGGCCCAACGGAGGTTTTTTATGCAGATCTACAAAGTCGGCGGCGCTGTACGCGATCGCCTGCTAGGCATCCCCGTCACCGACGTTGACCGGGTCGTGGTGGGCGCCACTGCCGAGGAGATGCTCGCCAAGGGTTTTCGCCCCGTAGGGGCTGATTTTCCGGTATTTCTTGATCCAAAGACTGGCGAGGAATACGCCCTGGCCCGCACGGAGCGCAAGAACGGCCGAGGTTATGGTGGTTTCGTGTTCCATGCCAGCCCCGAGGTCACGCTCGAAGAAGACCTGGTCCGCAGAGACTTGACGATCAACGCGATGGCCGAGGACGACCACGGCAATCTCACCGATCCCTACCACGGGCAGCGCGATCTGGAAGCACGCTTGCTCCGTCACGTTTCCCCCGCATTCGCCGAAGATCCCCTTAGAGTCTTGCGCGTTGCACGTTTTGCGGCACGCTATGCCCCCCTGGGTTTCAAGGTGGCCGACGAGACGCTCGAGCTGATGCGCCAGCTCAGCGAATCCGGCGAACTGGAGGCATTGACGGCTGAACGCAGCTGGAAGGAAATTTCCAGAGCGCTGATGGAGAGCCAGCCCCAGGTATTTATCCAGGTACTGCGCGACTGCGACGCCCTAAAAATCCTCATGCCCGAAGTGGATGCGCTGTTTGGCGTTCCACAACCCGAAGTCCATCATCCGGAAATCGACACCGGCGCTCACACGCTGAGCGTGCTGGAACAGTCGGCACGGCACAAGCAACCGCTGACCGTGCGCTGGGCTTGCCTGCTGCATGACCTGGGCAAAGGCCTGACACCCGAGCATGAATGGCCGAGACACATCGCCCATGAGCACAAGGGGCTGAAGCTGATCAAAGCGGTCAACGAACGCTTCAAGGCGCCACGCGACTGTCAGGAATTGGCACTGCTGGTTGGCCAATATCACACGCATGGACACCGCGCGCTTGAATTAAAGGCGTCTACGCTGCTGGAACTGTTGCAAAGCTTTGATGTGTACCGCCGTCCCCAGCGCTTCGAGGAGTTCATCATGGCCTGCGAAATGGATGCACGGGGGCGCAAGGGGCTTGAGGAACGGAATTATCCACAGGCTGATTATCTGCGGGGAGCCGCGGCAGCGGCTCGCGCAGTGGCGGTGCAGCCGCTGTTGGAAAAGGGCTTCAAGGGACAGGAACTGGGTGAGGCAATCAAGCGTGAGCGCCTCAGGGCATTGAAGGCCTACAAGGAAGCAGCAGCGAATTAAAGGCGGTCGTGCCAGTTTCCGCGTGTTCGCCGGGGGTTCCGCCGCCTCAGAGCAGATCCGGTGGCGTAAGCTGCTGCCCTCGCCATTGGAAAGCCACCGGGGCCAATACCTGGTCGATCTGCGCCTCTTCCCACAACGTGGCAAAGCTTTTGCCCACGCCAGGGTGGATTCGATCCGGCGCGATCAAAGACAAAGGCCACAGGACAAAGGCATTCTTGAGAATTTCGGCACGCGGTAGGATCAAGCCGTCGAAGTTGCCTACCTGCTCGCCATACAACAACACGTCGATGTCCAGCGGCAGGCCCTTGCGGTCCGGTGCATAACGACCGTTGTCGGCCTCGATGAACTTGAGGCGACGGTCCAACTCAATCAGCGACAGGTCAGTGAAGGCCGACAAGACGAAATTGAAAAAAGGCCCACTCTTGATACCCACCGGCTGGCTCTCGAACACGGCCGAACAGCGCATGTCCACCAGGAAACCGGCCAGTGCTTCAAGCCCCGCGCATAGATGGGTTTCGCGCTCGATATTGCTACCAAGCCCGAGGAAAACCTGTGTCAGCGACATCCGCGCTCGATCTCCACGCCCACACCGCTGGCAGCCGGTACGGCGCCAGGCTTGGTCACTTTCAGGCGCAGCCAGGTGATTTCGAACTCATCCATGAGCACCTGGGCCAGTCGTTCGGCAAAGGTCTCGACCAACTGGAACTGCGCCTGCTCGGCGAACGCCTGGATGCGTGACGATACGCTGGCGTAATCGAGCGCCAGGGTCAGGTCGTCGCCCGCAGCGGCCGGACGGTTGTCCCAGGCAAAACTCAGGTCAAGGCGCAGGCACTGTCGGATGCCTCGTTCCCAGTCGTAGGCACCGATTACCGTGTCGACTTCAAGGCCTTCGATAAAAACTCTGTCCAAGCACTCTTCTCCGCAGCACGACAAGGGCGCATTGCGCCGTTAGAATCAGGGCGTCCCCGCCCGGAATGGTTAGCATGTATTGGTTACTGGCGATCCTCGCCTACCTGCTCGGCTCACTGTCCTTCGCCATTTTGCTCAGCCGCCTGACCGGTCGTCCGGATCCGCGAATGAGTGGCTCGGGTAATGCCGGCGCCACCAACATGCTACGCCTGGCCGGACGAAAACTCGCCATCCTGACCCTGCTCGGTGACCTCTGCAAAGGCCTCTTCCCGGTACTGATCGCCAGCCTTGCAGGACTGTCGTTACAGCAACAGGCCTGGATCGGCGTCTGTGCCGTCATCGGCCATCTGTTCCCATTGTACTTTCGCTTTCGTGGCGGCAAGGGCGTCGCCACTGCCGCTGGAATGCTGCTGGGCCTGTATCCGCCGGCCGCCCTGCTTGCCGTCTGCACCTGGCTACTGACTTTCTACCTGACCCGCACCAGCTCGCTAGCCGCGCTGATCGCCACACCGCTCACCCTGCCATTACTGGCTTGGCAGGAGCCGGCGGCCCTGCTGCCGATGACAGCGCTCGTCGCGCTGATCGTCTGGCGTCACCGGGGCAATCTACGCGACCTGTTCGCCGGGCGCGAACGGCATTTCTAAACATCGCTTCACAGCGGCGACAACTGCTCCATTGGCCAACGGGCCTGCACGCTGATCGCCAGGCTCTCCTGCTGGCCCGCTTGCAGGCGCTGGCAGCCGGCAAAGGCAATCATCGCGCCGTTATCCGTGCAGAACTGTGGTCGAGCGTAGTAAACGTCGCCCTTCATGTCGCCAAGCATTTTTTCCAGGGAAATCCGCAAGGCCTTGTTCGCGCTCACGCCGCCGGCGATGACCAGGCGCTTGAGCCCGGCCTGCTTCAACGCGCGCTTGCACTTGATGGTCAAAGTCTCTACCACGGCCTGCTGGAACGCCAGGGAGATGTCGCAACGGGCTTGCTCACTGTCGTCCCCGGCGCTGACACATTGCTGCCAGGTGTTCAGCGCGAAGGTTTTCAAGCCGCTGAAGCTGAAATCCAGACCCGGTCGATCGCACATCGGACGCGGAAAGACGAAACGTCCTTCAACACCCTGGGTTGCCAGCCGTGCGATTTCCGGCCCGCCCGGATAGTTGAGCCCCATCATCTTCGCGGTTTTGTCGAAAGCTTCCCCGGCGGCATCATCGAGCGATTCACCCATGAGCTCGTATTGACCGATCCCATCCACGCGGACCAGCTGGGTATGCCCACCCGACACCAACAAAGCGACGAACGGGAATTGCGGCGGCTGCGGCTCCAGCATCGGCGCCAGCAGATGGCCTTCCATGTGATGCACGCCCAGCGCCGGGATGCCCCAGGCAAAGGCCAGCGCCTGGGCGCAGGAAGCGCCGACCAGCAGCGCGCCCACCAGGCCCGGCCCGGCCGTATAGGCAATGGCATCGATCTCGGTCGGCACACAGTCGGCTTCGGCCAGGACCTGGCGGATCAAGGGCAGCATGCGCTTGACGTGGTCGCGGGACGCAAGCTCGGGCACCACGCCGCCGTAGGCGCGATGCAGGTCGATTTGACTGAACAAAGCGTCAGCCAGCAGGCCGCGCTCACTGTCGTAGAGGGCAACGCCGGTTTCGTCGCAGGATGTTTCTAATCCCAGTACTAGCATGGGTTTGCGCCTTGTAGAGGCTGAATTCGAAGGCGCGCATAATAGTCGCCGCGTTGTGCCCCGACCAGCGGTTTTCGATCAGAGGCTTTGCATTCCGAGCGATGAGGGGTTAACATCCGCAACCCTTAAAAACCGACGTCTTCAAGTGCTCTTTTGCCGCGAGGATGTTGACCCCGGTAATGAATGAAGGTAGCTCTGGATGCCAGCCGTCAAAGTAAAAGAGAACGAACCCTTCGACGTAGCTCTGCGTCGTTTCAAGCGCTCCTGCGAAAAAGCCGGTGTTCTGGCTGAAGTTCGTAGCCGCGAATTCTACGAGAAGCCGACTTCCGAGCGTAAGCGCAAAGCAGCAGCCGCTGTTAAGCGTCACGCCAAGAAAGTTCAGCGCGAACAGCGCCGCGCCGTACGTCTGTACTAATACACAGACGCCCGTCGCAAGCTTCTTGCCAAGCCCGGCCTTCAAGCCGGGCTTATGGCATTTGCGGAACAACGCTTGATGCTTCACCGTCAAAGTCGCAGACGCGACCTAGACAACCCGCTTCAACGCGTCAGACCTGGCTCTTTTGCCAGCGGTGCACGTCTCTTCTGACGAGCCTTCCAAGGCTACTGACGAGCACACCCTGATTCCTCTAACGACGATCAGCCCAAGGCACCTGCCTGCGTGCCCGCCTCATGAGCTATCCGTGGCCAGATCGGCCGTTACCGGATTCAGCGCAACACATTCATACAGTCGAGTACTGATAGTAATTAACGTCAGTGGACAATCGGCAGATACACTTCCGACAGCAATGAAGCAAACGATCCGGTCGAGCCACCTTTTTGCCGTGCCTCGAAACCTGGAATCGATCATGCCTACTGGTTTCGGATCCCTATTTCGCGCAGTGATGATGAGAACGCCATGGCCGGGCTAATTCCCCAGAGCTTTATTGACGACCTCCTGAACCGCACCGACATCGTCGACGTGGTCAGCTCTCGCCTGCAAATGAAGAAAGCAGGCAAGAACTACACCGCCTGCTGCCCGTTTCACAAAGAGAAAACCCCGTCCTTCAGCGTCAGCCCCGACAAGCAGTTCTATTACTGCTTTGGCTGCGGCGCGGGCGGCAATGCCCTCGGCTTCCTCATGGACCACGACAACCTGGACTTCCCCCAGGCAGTCGAAGAACTGGCCAAAGCCGCAGGCATGGAAATTCCACGGGAAGAGACCGGCCGGCAGCACAAGCCACGCCAACCCACCGATTCGCCGCTTTATCCGCTGCTGACGGCGGCAGCGGATTTTTATCGCCAGGCGCTTAAAAGCCACCCCGCGCGCAAGGCGGCGGTGGACTACCTCAAGGGTCGCGGATTGACTGGCGAGATTGCCCGGGATTTCGGCCTCGGCTTCGCCCCGCCCGGCTGGGACAATCTGTACAAACACCTGAGCAGCGACACGCTCCAGCAACGCGCCATGATCGACGCAGGCCTGCTCATCGAGAACGCCGAGACAGGCAAGCGCTACGATCGCTTCCGTGACCGAGTGATGTTTCCGATCCGCGATACACGGGGGCGCATCATCGCCTTCGGCGGCCGGGTTCTGGGCGATGACAAGCCCAAGTACCTGAACTCTCCGGAAACCCCGGTTTTCCATAAAGGCCAGGAACTCTACGGTCTTTACGAGGCACGCAAGAACAACCGCAACCTCGACGAGATCATTGTCGTGGAAGGCTACATGGACGTTATCGCCCTGGCACAGCAAGGCTTGCGCAACGCCGTTGCGACCCTGGGAACGGCCACCAGCGAAGAACACATGAAACGCCTGTTTCGCGTGGTGCCCAGCGTGCTGTTCTGCTTCGATGGCGACCAGGCGGGACGCAACGCCGCCTGGCGCGCATTGGAAGCGACATTGCCATGCCTGCAGGACGGGCGACGTGCACGTTTCCTGTTCCTGCCCGAAGGCGAGGACCCGGATACCCTGGTGCGCTCCGAAGGCACCGACGCATTTCGTGCGCGGATCAACCAGCACGCCCAACCGCTGGCCGATTACTTTTTCCAGCAACTGACCGAAGAAGCCGATCCACGCTCCCTTGAAGGCAAGGCCCACATGGCCACCCTCGCGGCACCGCTGATCGACAAGGTGCCCGGTGCCAACCTGCGCACACTCATGCGCCAACGGCTCAGCGAAATCACCGGCCTGAACAACGAAGCGATGAATCAATTGGTGCACAGCGCTCCGCAGGAAGCACCGCCAGCGTATGACCCAGGCATCGATTACGACGCGATGCCGGATTTCGCCGACTATCATCAACCTCAGCAGGATTACGCGCCTCAGCAGGAATGGACGTCGAAAAAAACCGCCGGTGGCGGCAAGAAATGGGACAAGAAACCCTGGGACAAGAACGGCAAGCGGGGCGATCGCGACCAGCCACGTGTCCCGCGCGTGCCGGCCGCCGTCGAACCACCAACACTGGCCGCCCTGCGCACCTTGCTGCATCACCCGCAACTGGCTGAGAAGGTAGAGGACGCAGGACATTTTGCCGCCGAGGACCACAGCAATACACAATTGCTGGTCGCACTCCTTGAAGCCGTGCAGAAGAACCCCAAGCTAAACTCATTCCAGTTGATCGCTCGGTGGCATGGCACCGAGCAGGGGCGCCTCTTGAAGGCGCTGGCCGAGAAGGAATGGCTGATAGAGGGAGACAACCTTGAACAACAGTTTTTCGACACCATTACTAGCTTGTCCGCCCGCCAACGCGAGCGAAACCTGGAACAACTTCTGCGCAAAGCTCGCCAGAGCGAGTTGACCAGCGAAGAGAAAAACCAATTGCGGGATTTACTCAGCCGCAATGTTTGCGCATCAAACCCGACCTCAACTGGCGCGTGAGGTCACAGCTCAGGTATAATCCTCGGCTTGTTTTTTGCCCGCCAAGACCTTCAGTGGATAGGGTGTTATGTCCGGAAAAGCGCAACAGCAGTCTCGTATCAAAGAGTTGATCCTATTGGGTCGTGAGCAGGGCTACCTGACTTACGCGGAGGTCAACGACCACCTGCCGGAGGATATTTCAGATCCGGAACAGGTGGAAGACATCATCCGCATGATCAATGACATGGGGATCAACGTATTCGAGGTTGCTCCAGATAAGGATGCCCTTATGCTGGCCGACGCCGATACCGACGAGGCGGCCGCTGAAGAAGCGGCCGCAGCGTTGGCGGCGGTCGAGACCGACATTGGTCGCACCACCGACCCCGTGCGCATGTATATGCGTGAAATGGGTACGGTAGAGCTCCTCACGCGTGAAGGCGAAATCGAAATCGCCAAGCGTATTGAAGAAGGCATCCGTGAAGTGATGGGCGCGATCGCGCACTTCCCTGGCACGGTCGACCATATTCTCTCCGAGTACACCCGCGTTACCACCGAAGGTGGCCGCCTATCCGACGTCCTGAGCGGCTACATCGACCCGGACGACGGCATCGCGCCGCCTGCCGCTGAAGTGCCGCCGCCGATCGACGCGAAAGCCGCCAAGGCTGACGACGATACCGATGACGAAGACGCCGAAGCGAGCGACGACGAAGAAGAGGCCGAAAGCGGTCCCGATCCGGTCATCGCTGCCCAGCGCTTCGGTGCCGTGGCCGACCAGATGGAGATCACCCGCAAGGCCCTGAAAAAGCATGGTCGCAACAACAAGCAGGCAATCGCCGAGCTGTTGGCGCTGGCCGAGCTGTTCATGCCGATCAAGCTTGTACCCAAGCAGTTCGAAGGCTTGGTAGAGCGTGTTCGCAGTGCCTTGGATCGCCTGCGTCAGCAAGAGCGCGCGATCATGCAATTGTGCGTTCGTGATGCGCGCATGCCCCGTGCAGACTTCCTGCGCCAGTTCCCTGGTCACGAAGTCGACGAAAGCTGGACCGATGCACTGGCCAAGGGCAAGAGCAAATACGCCGAAGCCATTGCCCGCCTGCAACCGGACATCATTCGTTGCCAGCAGAAGCTAAGCGCGCTGGAGACCGAGACCGGCCTGAGCATCGCTGAAATCAAGGACATCAACCGTCGCATGTCGATCGGCGAAGCCAAGGCCCGCCGCGCGAAGAAAGAGATGGTCGAAGCGAACTTGCGTTTGGTGATCTCCATCGCCAAGAAGTACACCAACCGTGGCCTGCAATTCCTCGACCTGATCCAGGAAGGCAACATCGGCCTGATGAAAGCGGTGGACAAGTTCGAATACCGTCGCGGCTACAAGTTCTCGACTTATGCTACCTGGTGGATCCGTCAGGCGATCACTCGCTCGATCGCCGACCAGGCCCGCACCATCCGTATTCCGGTGCACATGATCGAGACGATCAACAAGCTCAACCGTATTTCCCGGCAGATGTTGCAGGAGATGGGTCGCGAACCGACCCCGGAAGAGCTGGGCGAACGCATGGAAATGCCTGAGGACAAGATCCGCAAGGTACTGAAGATCGCCAAAGAACCGATCTCCATGGAAACCCCGATCGGCGATGATGAAGACTCCCATCTGGGTGACTTCATCGAAGACTCCACCATGCAGTCGCCGATCGATGTCGCCACCGTTGAGAGCCTCAAGGAAGCGACTCGCGAAGTACTTTCCGGCCTCACGGCCCGCGAAGCCAAGGTTCTTCGCATGCGTTTCGGCATCGACATGAATACCGACCACACCCTCGAGGAAGTCGGTAAGCAGTTCGATGTGACCCGTGAGCGGATTCGTCAGATCGAAGCCAAGGCGTTGCGCAAACTGCGCCACCCGACGCGAAGCGAGCATCTACGCTCTTTCCTCGACGAGTGACCTTCAAAACCCCCGGCCCTGCCGGGGGTTTTGCTATGCGCAGATAAAACGCTTTCGTTGCCACCCCCGCCCTTTTGCCCGTCTACACTCGAAACATCCTCCCCAAGCCAAGACGAGACCGTGATGCCCAGACTGACGGCCGTGCTTTTGCTGTCACTGATGACCTGGACCGCGACTGCCGGCGCGTTGACGCTCACCGACGAAGAGCGCCGCTGGCTCAAGGACCACCCCGACCTGCGCCTGGGTGTCGATGCCTCATGGCCGCCGTTCGAATTCCGCGACGATCAGGGGCGCTACCAAGGCCTGGCTGCCGATTACGTCGATATCATTCGCCAGCGATTGGCGATTACATTGACGCCCATCGAGCCAGTGAGCTGGACCGTGGTGCTGGAGCAGGTCGCACAGGGCAAAATCGATCTTTTGCCGGGCATCATGTCCACCCCCGAACGCCAGAATTATCTGGCTTTTACCCGTCCCTACCTGGATTTCCCGATTGTCATCCTCGCCCATCACGGGGGCGCCCAACCGCGCAGGCTGGAGGACTTGTACGGCTTGAAGATCGCCGTGGTGGAAAACTATGCCCCCCACGAGTTGTTGCGCAATCACCATCCCGACCTGAATCTGGTTGCCCTGCCCAACGTCAGCTCGGCCTTGCAGGCGCTGGCGACGGATCAGGTGGATGCCGTGGTGGGTGACCTTGCTTCCAGCGTCTGGAGCCTGCGCCAGCTCAAGCTCGATGGGCTTTATGTAAGCGGGGAAACGCCTTACCGGTATCAATTGGCGATGGCCGTCCCCCAGGAAAACAAGATTCTCGTGGGCATTCTGGACAAAGTGATGGCTGACATGACGTCCGCCGAAATCAGCGAGATCCAGGAAAAGTGGATCGGCAATGTGCGCGATTATCGTCAACTCTGGTCAGATCTGCTGCTTTACGGCCTGCCAGGAATGCTTCTGCTGGGCGGCATCCTGGCCGTGGTGATTCGCATCAATCGTCGCCTCAGCTCGGAAATAGCCCGGCGAGTCGATCTTGAACAGGAACTGCGCAGCAGCGAATACCATTATCGGGGATTGGTCGAGAGCCTTTCGGCCATCGCATGGGAAGCGAGGGTCAGCGATTTCACCTACAGCTACGTGTCGCCCCACGCCGAAGAGCTGCTCGGCTACCCTCTCGCCCATTGGCTCATTCCTGGCTTCTGGCGCAACATCATCCACCCGGCAGACCTCATACGCGCCCAGACTTATTGCGACCACGAAGTCCTCGCCGGCCGCGATCACTGCGTCGATTACCGGGTTATCACCGCTGATGGTCGCTGCCTCTGGGTCAGGGATATCGTCAGCCTCATCCAGCACGGCCACGAGCCGCTGATGCGTGGCTTGATGATCGACATCAGTGAAGCCAAGCACACCGAGGAAGCGTTACGTCTTTCCGAACAAAAATTCGCCTCGGTGTTTCGCCAGTGCCCCGACATCCTGGTGATTGCGCGCCTGCAGGACGGCTGCCTGCTGGAAGTGAACAAAGCTTTCGAGGAACAGATCGGCATCAGTGCCGACCAGGTGATTGGCAAAAACACTACGGACCTGGACATCTGGGGCATCCAAGGCGTCGGGCCAAGCCTGTTGCAGCGTTTGCAGGCCGGCAGCATCCGCAACCTCGAAATGCCCTTTCGACGCAGCAACGGCCAGGTGTTTACCGGCCTGATCTCGGCCGAACCCTTCGATCTCGACACCACCCCCGCCCTGGTGGTGGTCGTGCGCGACATCAGCCAACTCAAGGAAACCCAACAACAACTGCAGACCTCCGAAGAAAAGTTCGCCAAGGCTTTTCATGCCTCGCCCGACGGCCTGTTGCTGTCCCGGCAAAGCGACGGCCTGCTGATAGAAGTCAACGAGGGCTTCAGTCGCATCACCGGTTTCAACAGCGCCCTGTCGGTGGATCGCTCCACGCTGGACCTCGGCATCTGGGTCAACCTCAACGAACGCAAACAGATGCTCGACCTGCTGCAACGGGACGGCTTCGTCAAGGATTTCAGCTGTCATATCCGCCGCAACGATGGACAGATCCGACTCTGCGAGGTGTCCAGCCGTCCCCTGCCCATCGGCAATGAAGACTGCATGCTGACCATCGCCCGGGACATCACTGAGCGCCACTTCATGCAGGAAAAACTGCAACAGGCAGCCACCGTGTTCGAAAGCACCGCCGAGGGCGTCTTGATCACCGACACGCAACAGCACATCAACGCCGTCAACCGCGCCTTCACCGAAATCACCGGCTATAGCGAAAGCGAAGCATTGGGCCACACCCCCCGCTTACTGGCCTCCGGCCTACATGACAGTGCCTTCTATGCGGCAATGTGGCATCAGCTGACGGCGGAGGGTCATTGGCAAGGAGAGATTTCCAACCGACGTAAAAACGGGGAACTGTACCCCAGCTGGCTAACCATCAGCGCCGTTCGCAACCGGGGCCATCAAATCACTCACTTCGTTGCGGTTTTTGCCGATATTTCAAGCCTCAAGCACGCCCAGGCCCGACTCGATTACCAGGCACACCACGACCCACTCACCGGCCTTCCGAATCGCACCTTGTTCGAAAGCCGCTTGCTGACCGCCCTGAACAGCCAGCAGGAAAACGGAGGACAAGGCGCAGTGTTGTTCCTTGATCTGGACCGTTTCAAACACATCAACGACAGCCTCGGGCACCCGGTCGGTGACCTGCTGCTAAAGGGCATCGCCGTACGGCTGCGCGAGCAGCTACGGGACATCGACACAGTGGCGCGCCTGGGAGGCGACGAGTTCATCATCCTGCTGCCTGGCCTGCAACAGCCCAGCGACGCCGAGCACATCGCCCAAAAACTCCTGAACTGTTTTGGCGCGCCTTTCCAGGCAGGTGAACACGAGTTTTTCATCAGCGCCAGCATTGGTACCAGCCTGTATCCTCAGGATGGCTGCGACGTGGCCACGCTGGTCAAGAATGCCGACGCGGCGATGTACCGATCCAAAGCCAAGGGGCGCAACCGGGTAGAAAGCTACACCCGCGACCTCACGGCCCAAGCCAGCGAGCGCGTGGCGCTGGAACACGAACTGCGACGGGCGATCGAGCGCAACGAGTTGTCGTTGTCTTTCCAGCCAAAAATCAGCCTGGTCGACAACAGCCTGGTGGGCGCCGAGGCACTGATTCGCTGGACCCATCCGACGTTCGGCGACGTGCCCCCGGAACACTTCATCCCACTGGCCGAAGAAAACGGGATGATCCTGCAGATCGGCGACTGGGTGCTAGAGACCGCCTGCCGACAGCTATGCGAATGGAATTGCACTCACGAAAGCCTCGGCCCGCTGTCAGTGAACCTGGCTGGCGTCCAACTGCGCCAACCCAACCTGCTGGGTCGTATCGAACAACTCTTGCGGGAAAACCATCTCGAACCGGGCTTATTGCAACTGGAGATTACCGAAAACTTCATCATGAGCCAGGCCGAAGAAGCCCTGGCAGTGTTGCACCAGTTGAAAAAACTCGGTGTGCAACTGGCCATCGACGACTTCGGCACCGGCTATTCCTCACTCAGCTACCTCAAGCGCCTGCCGCTGGATATCCTCAAGATCGACCAATCCTTCGTCCGCGGCCTGCCCGATGACCCCCACGACGCGGCCATCGTACGGGCAATTATCGCCCTGGGTCGCAGCATGCAATTCACCATCATCGCCGAAGGCGTCGAAACCCTGGCCCAACAACAATTCCTCGCCGAGGAGGGCTGCGAACAGATCCAGGGCTACATTGTCAGCCTGCCCCTGTGCGCCGAAGAGTTCGCCGCAACGTTTCTGCGTGTAACCGTATCGGATTTTTCGGATAGCACAGCCGAGAAACCGTCGCTATAATCCGCGGCCTACTGAGGGCCCATAGCTCAGTTGGTTAGAGCAGAGGACTCATAATCCTTTGGTCCACGGTTCGAGTCCGTGTGGGCCCACCAATTCGAAAGCCGCGCATTGCGCGGCTTTTGCTTTTCCAGACGGTCATCATCTTGACTTGTCGGGGCCAGAAAAAAGCGTACAACCATCAATCGCAAGCACTACGTCACGGTCATCATTTCCCCCGCGCGACAACCCTTACGTGTCACGCTGATTTTTCGGTACTGAGCAGCCACCGGAGCTTTGCGCTCCAGCAGCTCCAGGCAGGTTTCAGGTTCGTCGAGGGGCAGCGTCTTCAATTCCTCCACCTCGATTTCCCACCACCGACTCGCCAACAGGCGCTCGATAACATCAGGAGCGTGCCTGAACCGCACTACCTTGGCCGGGACGCCCGCTACGATTGCGTAGGCCGGCACATCCCCAGCCACGACTGCCCGGGTTGCAATCACCGCGCCCGTGCCGACGTTGACGCCCTCCATGACCATGGCATGGCTGCCCACCCAGACGTCGTGGCCAATCGTGGCCATTTGGGTCCTGGCACGGTAACTCAGCGGGGAAGCCGTGTATTGGAAAGGATGAGAGCTGAGCCAATCGGTGGGATGCGTGTGCTTTTCCTGGCCTATCACCACGCCAGTGCCCATTGAGCAAAAGCGACCGATCGATGCCACCAGGGATAGATGGCTGCCACTGCGGATATAAGTGTGGGCGCCGATCGCGAGACGCGGCGAGTCAATGTCGACGTGCCCAAGGGCAACGCCCTCTTCCAGGGTCAGCTCTGTCCTCCTGCTCAGCGATTGGAGGCCGCCAGCAAGCTTGCACCGGTGTCTCTTGACCCAACGCTTCCAGTAAAAATCTTTTAACGATCCCATCTTGTTTCCCAAGACTGCAAAGCAGTTCATAGCGGAACGCAATTGCAGCAGAGATACCGGGCCGTGTATGTCAGGCCATTCCGAAAATCCTCATGAAGCCGGTTAGCCTCGACCCGTCGTTTTTTTCAGTGCGGCTCACTTACAATTGCAAACCCCGGCCTTCGAGAGACCTCCATCATCGCCACTCCCAGCCTGTCCCGCCTGTTCCTCGAACTCTTCTGGCAACTCGGCATCCTCGTGGTGCCAGCCTTTTTCGTTACCGTTCTGCCCCCGCCGCTGGCCTTGCTGGCAGTGATTTTCCTAGGGTCGCTGATGGGCCTCGCCGCGCGCCTGGGCGCTCTGACGATGGGCCGAGGCATCGCGAGGCTGACGGTGGGTGCCGTATTTGGCCTGGGCTTCAGCCTGGGCCGGGCGCTGCCGGAGTGGTGGGGCATTCTCGTGGCGATCATCGCCATCATTGTCGGGCTCGCCTGTGTCAGCAAATGGGAGCGGCGCCTTGGGTTGGCACCGGTTTCCACCAAGGGGCCAAGCGCCTGGGGCGGTAACGAGCCGCTTCTGACCCCGGAAGGCGAGCCAATCCGGGTGTTCAACCACAGTGAAATCGCCATGGGCGGTCCTGTGTATTGCGATTACTTGTTTCCAGATGGCGTACTTTTGCAAGGGATCGGTTCTTCGGCGGTATTTTCCAGCGAAGGGCGCTATTTTGCCGCGCCGGTGCCGTCACGGCAGGACTGGGGACTGGTCATTCTCGACCGCCAGCAGCGCACCTTATACCGCTGCGCCGAAAGCGAATTCTGGGAGCTGGACGCTTTTGATTCTGATCAACTGAGCGGCCGCTACAGCCCATTGGTCGATAACGGCGTCCGTCAGGTTCGCCTGGAAAAGCTGCTACAAACCGCAGAGGCAGTCGACCTGATTCCCGTCGCGGATCTTTGGCTGGAGCCTGGCCTGCACCCGGACAATCTCCAGCCTACCTTCGAACGTCCGTCCGCTGATGGTCGACAATGCCTGGCTGGCAACATCATCTTGCCGGCTACGCTGCGCGATTTGGACCGACCCCTGGAGCCACTGTATTCGCCGCGCTATGCCGTCAGCATCAATGGGCAGCCGTCCGGGCTCTTGATGACCGCCGATGCGCCATTGGTGTGGAGCACCGATCACCGCGCCCTGGTGTGCCTGGCCGGGGAACAGGCCAACGAGGCGCAAGGCGAACGGTATTGGTCGTGGCAAGTGGACAAAGGCTGGCGCGACCTGCCCTTGCCTTGGATCAAGAGCACCACCGAACCGTCTTTTTATTGGCATGACTTGCTGAAGCTCGATGCAGGCCAAGTGCATATCGACGCTTACCTCGACTATCCACGACCGGGTTCCGGCCAGTATGGCTACCGCTTGGACAGTATCCACAGCGATACCGAGACCCAGACGGGCCACGACATCCAGGGTCGGGTGCAGGTGGGCGAGTTCAAGCTGACGCGCATGGCCATCGTCATACCGTTGGACAGCCCGGGCCGCCGGGGCGATTCGCACATCGAGACACAAGCGCTGCTGGGCGGCACAAGCGCGCGCCTGAGCTGGCAGGGTGACAATCGCGAAGGGCTTGGTGGCTATCGCTGCCAGATCGGTGACTGGCTCCTGCCGGAACGCTGGCTGCTGGATCATCGCGCCTCGGATTGTGGTCGCTACCTGGCGCTGCTGCCTTTTGGAGGGGCAACGACCGTTGCCACCCATGCAGTGGTGGCCGACGTGCAAGAGCGGCGCCTGCTGAAAGGGCCCGCCATGTGGGTAGAACGGATCCTCGACTTTCGCGATGGTCGGTTGAGTCTGGCGATGGTCGTAGGTCGTCTCGACAATGATCTGCAGAGCAGCCCGCTCCGGCGCTTCAATGTCGCCGCGCCAGAGGTCGGCAGCGACGCGTCTTTCTGTCGCCCCAACGAGCAGTCCCGGCTGTTCTATAACACGGTGCAGTTGCAGCCCACAGACTCGCAACTGAACGTCATCCCCCCATGGCGCTTGGTGGATCGGCCGCAGGCGGCGACTGCCGATGGCGATTTCATCCAGCCCGCGCCGACTCATCGGGACGCCGCCTGGCTGTTCGGCAGCGAGACCGAATATGCCGACAGCTGGGTGCGCGCCGGTACGCCGCGGCTTGGCGGTTATCTGCTGACGGCTTCAGGCTGCGCCTTGGTCGATCTGGCCCCTTCGATGATCTGGTCCTCGGATGGCCACTACCTGGCCCTGACCCGCATGGCAACTGACGTGGCGCAGCTGTGCGGAAGTTATCGGGGCTGGCAACTGATGCTTCTCGATGTCCAGGCGCACACGCTGCGGATTCATCCGCGATGGCTGGGCAATCGGCCCGAGTTCGAAGGCTTCGATGAAGAAAAGCTGCGGGTCCGGTGTTTCGAACGCGACTGGGAAACCGAAGACGATGAGGATCGAGGCGCGGCGCAGTCGTTTACGCTCGACGATTTGCTGCTGCTGCCCGCGGAACAACTGATCGGCGAGGACGGCCTCTGGCTCAGGCCTTCGCAAGCGCACCTCGCCCCAGCCTGGCGAGCGCTGGCCTTGCCTGCCATCAGCTACTTCGAACGCCGGAGCCTGTAACATGCCCGCCAATGATGCCTGCGCTGGAGCTGACCTTGACTGATACCCGCCCTCCCGTCCTCGACGAAATTGATCGCCAGCTGATCGCGGCGCTGCAAATCAACGCCCGGGAAAGCGTCGCCGTGCTTGCCCGGCAGTTGGGCATCGCTCGCACGACCGTGACCTCGCGCCTGGCTCGACTGGAAAAATCCAAGATCATCACCGGATACGGCGTACGTCTGGGGCAGCGAGTGATCGATGGCGGTTTGCAGGCTTACGTCGGCATAAAGGTCCAGCCACGCTCGGGGAAAGACGTATTGCGGCGCTTGAGTGCGATGGCCCAGGTCCAGCAGTTGTGCGCGGTGAGCGGCGAGTTCGATTACGTGGCCTGGCTGCGCACCGACTCGCCGGAACAGCTGGATCAACTGCTGGACCAGATCGGCAGCGTGGACGGGGTGGAGAAAACTACCACTTCGATCATTCTCAGCAGCAAGATCGACCGGGGGCAGCCCGTCTAGAACCTGCCCAAAATCCTGTGGGAGCGAGCCTGCTCGCGATGGCGGCGGATCAGTCAACATTTGCACGGGCTGACGGCCCGCTATCGCGAGCAGGCTCGCTCCTACAAGAGCTGGTTTCGTCATTAAGCCTATCTAGCCAGTGAAAATGACGGCGATACGTACAAAACGACGACACATTGCGTCTTATTAACGTGTTTCATGCTCTCTAGAATGGCTGGCATCTTTCCTATACTCAGACGCGAACACCGCGCCGAGTCGCCTCCCAAGGTCAGCCATGAACAAGAACAATCGCCACCCTGCCAACGGCAAGAAACCCATCACCATTTTCGGCCCGGACTTTCCCTTCGCCTTTGACGACTGGATCGAACACCCAGCCGGCCTGGGCATGATCCCGAAGCACAATCACGGCGCCGAGGTAGCAATTGTCGGCGCCGGGATCGCCGGTCTGGTGGCGGCTTACGAGCTGATGAAGATGGGCCTCAAACCGGTGGTGTACGAGGCGTCGAAGCTGGGCGGACGCCTGCGCTCCCAAGCGTTCAACGGCGCCGAAGGTATCGTCGCCGAACTCGGCGGCATGCGTTTCCCAGTGTCGTCCACGGCGTTCTACCACTACGTCGACAAGCTGGGCCTGGAGACAAAACCCTTTCCCAACCCGTTGACGTCGGCCTCGGGCAGCACGGTCATCGACCTTGAAGGGCAGACCTATTACGCAGAAAGCATGGCTGACCTTCCGGCGTTATTCCAAGAAGTGGCCGACGCCTGGGCCGACGCATTGGAGGCTGGCTCGCGCTTCGGCGATATCCAGCAAGCGATCCGCGACCGCGACGTCCCGCGTCTCAAGGAGCTGTGGAACACCCTGGTGCCGCTGTGGGATGACCGCACCTTCTACGACTTTGTCGCTACGTCCAAGGCCTTCGCCAAGCTCTCGTTCCAGCATCGCGAAGTGTTCGGCCAGGTTGGTTTCGGCACTGGCGGCTGGGACTCGGACTTTCCCAACTCGATGCTCGAAATCTTTCGCGTGGTGATGACCAACTGCGACGATCATCAGCACCTGGTGGTCGGCGGCGTCGAGCAGGTCCCCCACGGAATCTGGAAACACGTGCCAGAGCGCTGCGTGCATTGGCCGGAAGGCACCAGCCTGAATTCGTTGCACCTGGGCGCGCCTCGCAGCGGCGTGAAGCGCATTGCCCGTGCCGATAACGACCGCTTCACCGTGACCGACGTCTGGGGTGACACCCGGGAATACGCCGCCGTGCTGGTGACGTGCCAGACTTGGCTGCTGACCACCCAGATCGAATGTGAAGAAGCGCTGTTCTCGCAAAAAATGTGGATGGCCCTGGACCGCACCCGCTACATGCAAGCATCGAAGACATTCGTGATGGTCGACCGGCCCTTCTGGAAGGACAAGGACCCGCAGACCGGCCGCGACTTGATGAGCATGACCCTCACCGACCGGCTGACTCGCGGCACTTACCTGTTCGACAACGGCGACGACAAGCCAGGCGTTATCTGCCTGTCCTACTCATGGATGAGCGATGCGTTGAAAATGCTGCCGTATCCCGTGGAAAAACGCGTGAGACTGGCGCTTGATGCGCTGAAAAAAATCTATCCGAACGTCGACATCGCCGCGCGGATCATTGGCGATCCGATCACAGTTTCCTGGGAAGCCGACCCCTATTTCCTCGGTGCATTCAAAGGCGCCCTACCGGGCCACTACCGATACAACCAACGCATGTATGCGCACTTCATGCAAGACGACATGCCGGCTGAACAAAAAGGGATCTTTATCGCCGGTGATGACGTCTCATGGACACCCGCCTGGGTAGAAGGCGCGGTCCAGACCTCGCTCAATGCCGTGTGGGGGATCATGAAACATTTCGGCGGTGAAACTCACCCCGAGAACCCGGGGCCAGGCGATGTGTTCGACGAAATCGGTCCGATCGCCTTGCCCGAATAAGGAGTTGTCGATGCGCGTAGCCCTTTACCAATGCCCACCGCTGCCCATGGAACCGGCCGGCAACCTGCAGCGACTGCACCAGGTCGCGCTGGAAGCCAGGGGCGCCGATGTGCTGGTGTTGCCGGAGATGTTCTTGACTGGCTACAACATTGGGGTCGATGCGGTGAATGTACTGGCCGAGGTCTACAACGGCGAATGGGCGCAGCAAATCGGCCGCATCGCCAAGGCGGCCGGCCTGGCCATTCTCTATGGTTACCCGGAGCGCAGCGAAGATGGGCAGATCTACAATTCGGTCCAATTGATCGACGCCCACGGCGAGCGCCTGGCCAATTATCGCAAGAGTCATTTGTTCGGCGACCTCGACCGCACGATGTTCAGCGCGGGCGATTCAGCGTTGCCGATCGTGGAGCTCAACGGTTGGAAGCTCGGCTTCCTGATCTGCTATGACTTGGAGTTTCCAGAAAATGCCCGGCGCCTGGCGCTGGCCGGCGCCGAGCTTATCCTGGTACCCACCGCCAACATGCATCCGTACGAGTTCATCGCCGACGTCACCGTGCGCGCCCGGGCCATCGAGAACCAGTGTTTCGTGGCCTATGCCAACTATTGCGGCCACGAAGGTGAGTTGCAGTATTGCGGTCAGAGCAGCATTGCCGCCCCGAACGGCAGCCGCCCGGCGTTGGCGGGGCTGGACGAAGCGTTGATCGTGGGTGAGCTGGATCGGCAATTGATGGAGCAATCGCGGGCAGCCTACAACTACCTGCACGATCGGCGTGCGGCGCTGTACGGCGACTTGCATAAACACTGATCCGGGCTAATCCGCTAGCATGAGCACATCCCAGTCCTGGAAGCGCTCATGCCGGCCCCCGATTCCCTCCGCCCCCATACCGAAACCCTGTCCAACGGCCTGAAATTGACGTTGCGTCATGCTCCTGGCCTCAAGCGCAGCGCTGCGGTGTTGCGCGTGGCCGCCGGTAGCCATGATGCGCCCAAGGCCTGGCCGGGGCTGGCGCACTTTCTTGAACATCTTTTCTTCCTGGGGACGGAGCGTTTTCCCACTGGGCAGAACCTGATGCCCTACGTGCGGGACCACGGCGGGCAGGTCAACGCGCGTACCAGTGAACGCACCACGGAGTTTATTCTGGAGCTGCCACCTGCCGCCCTGCCCGGTGGGCTTGAGCGGTTGGCGGACATGCTGGCCCATCCGCGTCTGGATGAGACCGACCAGTTGCGAGAGCGGGAAGTGCTGCACGCAGAGTTTATTGCCTGGTCCCAGGATGCGGCGGCCCAGCGGCAGGTTGCCTTGTATGAAGGACTGTCGAAGGATCACCCATTGCGCGGCTTTCATGCGGGCAATCGCGACAGCCTCGCCGTACCACAGCCAGAATTCCAGAGCGCGCTGCGCGATTTCTACCAGCGTTTCTATCGGAGCGGCCAGATGACCTTGAGCCTGGCCGGCCCGCAACGCATCGGGACCCTGGAGGCGCTGGCCACTCAGTTCGGTGAAAGCCTGCCAACCGGCAGAACGCAGGTCAGGCAGCCACCGCCGAGGCTCATGGCAGCAACCGAGACCGGGTACCAGCAGGCCCGGCAAGATTCGCTCGACGTACTGTTCGCCTTCGAAAACTTGCCTGCCGCCTCGCCCCAAGCCTTGGATTTCCTCTGCCACTGGCTCAACGCCCCTAAACCGGGCGGGTTGCTTGCAACGTTGCGCCAACGCGGTCTGGCTGACAGCCTCAAAGCCGTGCCCCTGTATGAATTTTCTGGTCAGGCACTGCTTCACATCGAGTTCAAGCACGACCGCGACCAGGTGCCGACTGATATCCAACCGCTGCTGCGCGATTGGCTGGGTTTTTTTGCCGCTCAGGATGACTGGGCATCACTTCGCCAGGCGTTCACTGCGCTACGCCAACGCCAACTGGAGACGGCAGCAGCCCTGCAACTGGCTCGTTGGGACAGCGAAGGACGCCAAGGCCCCTTGTCGGAAAACGACCTGATGCGCCTCAGGGAAATCCTCAAGCAATTACACGCCGTCGATCAGCCCGTCGAACCGTGGCAATTGCCCTCGCCCAACCCGTTTCTGCAAAGCATCAACGAACCACCCCGCGCCGGATTGATTCGCGGCCAAACCAGTGCCCACCGCGGCTTACGAACATTCGCACAAGACCGCAGCCGGGGCCGGCGCGAACGCTCGCCCATGCAGTTCAGCCAGGCATTGCCGGATACCTCGCCGGAAGGCGCGGTGTACCTGCGCTGGCTATTGGCGGCCCCCGTATCGCCCGGCCACCAACGCAGGCTCGATCGGCAATTGGCGGATCTGCGCGAAGACGCCCGCCAGGCCGGCGTGGACATTACCTTCGAGACTCATGACGAACAATGCCTGCTGAAACTGACCGGCTTGCAGGCACCGATGCCGCGAGTACTTGAACACCTGCTGGTGGAACTGGGCCAGCCGCTGCCGCCAGTCCCGGCCAATAGCGAGCCTCCCTTGATACCGATCCGACAGCTGTTGCGTGAATTGCCGGAGCTCTTGCGGCAAACCCCACGATCGCCATCATCGTCCGACAGCGATCAGAGCGTCTGGACGAACGCCCGATGGGACGGCTTGGCCGTCGGTCTGGCGGCGGCCACTCAAGTGGCGCTGGGCCCCGTTCTGGCGCGAATTCCTGGGATCGCCCGAGAAGAAGCGGTGTCGACGCTCGTGGCTGCTCCGGGACGCGCCTGGCACACGCTCGAAACTCCAGGAGACGACCACGCCGTACTGATGTTCTGCCCCACGGCAACCCAGGACATTTGCGACGAGGCTGCGTGGCGTTTGCTCGCCCATCTGAGCCAAACCCCGTACTACCAACGCCTGCGAGTGGACCTGCAACTGGGCTATGCGGTGTTCAGTGGTTTGAAGCAGATCGACGGACGCACCGGCCTGCTACTGGGCGCCCAATCACCCGGTGCCTCGGCAGCGCAGTTGGCTGAACATATGGAGCAGTTCCTGGAAACCTTGCCTGAGTTGATCCAGCAGCTAGACGACTCGACCCTGACCAGCCAGCAACAGGCCTTGGCCAGCCAGATTCAAAGCGCGGCGATGCCCATCGCCCAGGCAGCCGAACTGCTCTGGCAGGGCAAACTGGCCGGTCGTCCAACGGACTACCTGCAACGGTTACCCGACGTCATAACATCGATGACACGCGGACAACTGGTCGACGCCGCGCACCGTTTGAAAGAAGCCCTCGGCGGACGTTCCTGCCTGAGCAACGCGCCGTGCCCGGGAACGCCCTGGCGCGCGGTGCGATGATCGTTACCGGCCATGCAACGAGCTTTCTCAAAGAATCGCGGCGAAGGAATTTGTCAGATTTAGTAACATAGCCGCCTAAGCATCTGAACATCTCCGAGCGGAGGTGGACTATATGTATAGGTTCCACCCGTACCATCTAACCGAAGTATCCCAACCAAAGGAGTATTCCCATGTCCTGGTCCAAACCCGCATATATCGATCTGCGTATCGGCTTCGAAGTCACCATGTACTTCGCCAGCCGTTGATTGCTGCAGGCGGTAGTACGCAACACCACGCCTCGGTCATCCGGGGCGTTTTTATTTTCGGTTTGTAGATGGAGCGACCATGTTCGTCCAGATTCTAGGCTCCGCCGCGGGCGGCGGTTTTCCCCAGTGGAACTGCAACTGCGCCAATTGCGCAGGTTTTCGCAACGGCAGCCTGCGGGCCCAGGCGCGTACCCAGTCGTCCATCGCGATTTCCGACGACGGCGTGAGCTGGGTGCTGTGCAACGCCTCGCCGGACATTCGCGCCCAGCTCCAGGGATTTGCCCCGATGCAGCCTGGCCGGGCCCTGCGGGACACCGGTATCGGCGCAATCATTCTGATGGACAGCCAGATCGACCACACCACCGGCCTGCTCAGCCTGCGCGAAGGTTGCCCGCACCAGGTCTGGTGCACCGACATGGTCCATGAAGACCTGAGCACGGGTTTCCCACTGTTCAAAATGCTCACCCACTGGAACGGCGGCCTGAGCTGGAACCGCATCCAACTCGATCAGAGTTTCACTATTGCCGCTTGCCCAAGCCTGCGCTTTACCCCACTGCCACTTCGCAGCGCCGCCCCGCCCTATTCCCCGCACCGCTTCGACCCGCACCCGGGCGATAACATCGGGCTGATCGTCGAAGACCTGCGCACCGGCGGCAAGCTGTTCTATGCACCGGGCCTGGGCAAGGTCGACGGTCCGCTGCTGGACATCATGGCCGGCAGCGACTGCCTGTTGGTGGACGGCACGATGTGGGACGACGATGAGATGCAGCGCCGTGGCGTCGGCACCCGCACCGGTCGGGAAATGGGCCACCTGGCGCAGAACGGTCCCGGCGGCATGCTCGAAGTGCTGGAGCAACTGCCCGAGCAACGCAAGGTCCTTATTCATATCAACAACACCAACCCGATACTCGACGAGGATTCACCCGAGCGGGCCGAGCTGGTGCGACGCAATGTCGAAGTCGCCTACGACGGCATGAGCATCGAACTGTAGGAGGCCCCGAAATGACTGACACGCCATTGACCACCGCAGAATTTGAAGCAGCCTTGCGCGCCAAGGGCGCCTACTACCATATCCATCACCCGTACCACGTGGCGATGTACGAAGGCCGAGCCACACGCGAGCAGATCCAGGGTTGGGTCGCGAACCGCTTCTATTACCAAGTGAACATTCCGCTCAAGGACGCCGCGATCCTGGCCAACTGCCCGGATCGGGAGATCCGCCGCGAGTGGATCCAGCGTTTGATTGACCATGACGGCGCCCCTGGCGAAGACGGCGGCATCGAAGCCTGGCTACGGCTGGGTCAAGCGGTGGGCCTCGATCCCGATCAATTGCGTTCCCAGGAACTGGTGCTGCCAGGTGTGCGCTTCGCCGTGGACGCCTACGTCAACTTCGCCCGCCGCGCCTCCTGGCAGGAAGCCGCCAGCAGCTCGCTGACCGAACTGTTCGCCCCGCAGATCCACCAGTCGCGCCTCGACAGTTGGCCGCAACACTACCCATGGATCGACCCGGCCGGCTACGAATACTTCCGCACCCGCCTGGGCCAGGCCCGGCGCGACGTGGAGCACGGGTTGGCGATCACCTTGCAGCACTACACCACGCGTGAAGGCCAGGAACGCATGCTGGAGATTCTCCAGTTCAAACTCGACATTCTCTGGAGCATGCTCGACGCCATGAGCATGGCCTACGAACTGAACCGCCCGCCCTATCACACCGTGACCGACCAACGGGTCTGGCACAAAGGAATCGCCTTATGAGTTTCGATCGCAGCCAAATCCCCGATTGGCGCCCCGGCTATCGCTTTCAGTACGAACCGGCCCAGAAAGGTCACGTGCTGCTCTATCCTGAAGGCATGATCAAGCTGAACGACAGCGCTGCGCTGATCGGTGGCCTGATCGATGGCGAGCGCGATGTGGCGGCGATCATCGCTGAGCTGGACAAACAATTTCCCGGTGTGCCTGAGCTCGGTGACGACATCGAGCAATTCATGGAGGTCGCCCGTGCTGAGCACTGGATCACCCTTGCCTGAGAAGCCCGCCGTCGGCCTGCCGTTGTGGCTGCTGGCCGAGCTGACCTATCGCTGCCCGCTGCAATGCCCGTACTGCTCCAACCCGCTGGACTTTGCCGAGCAAGGCAAGGAACTGAGCACCGAGCAGTGGTTCAAGGTGTTCCGCGAGGCCCGGGAGATGGGCGCTGCGCAGTTGGGCTTTTCCGGTGGCGAACCGCTGGTGCGCCAGGACCTGGCCGAGCTGATCGGGGAGGCGCGCAAGTTGGGTTTCTACACCAACCTGATCACCTCCGGTATCGGTTTGACCGAACAGAAAATCAGCGATTTCAAGAAGGCCGGCCTGGACCATATCCAGATCAGCTTCCAGGCCAGCGATGAGCAGGTGAACAACTTGCTGGCCGGCTCGAAGAAAGCCTTCGCGCAAAAACTGGAAATGGCCCGGGCGGTGAAGGCCCACGGCTATCCGATGGTGCTGAACTTCGTGACCCATCGGCACAACATCGACAAGATCGATCGCATCATCGAGCTGTGCATCGCCCTGCAAGCCGACTTCGTCGAGCTCGCCACGTGCCAGTTCTATGGCTGGGCGCACCTCAACCGCGTCGGCCTGCTGCCCACCCGGGAACAGCTGGTGCGGGCCGAACGCATTACCAATGAATACCGGGCCAAGCTGGAAGCCGAAGGCAATCCGTGCAAGTTGATCTTCGTGACCCCAGACTACTATGAGGAACGCCCCAAAGCCTGCATGAACGGCTGGGGCAGCATCTTCCTGACCGTCACGCCGGACGGCACCGCATTGCCGTGCCATGGCGCCCGACAGATGCCGGTGCAGTTTCCGAATGTGCGCGATTACAGCATGCAGCACATCTGGTACGACTCGTTCGGCTTCAACCGTTTCCGCGGATATGACTGGATGCCCGAGCCCTGCCGCTCGTGCGATGAAAAAGAAAAGGATTTCGGCGGCTGCCGCTGCCAGGCGTTCATGCTCACAGGCGACGCCAGCAACGCCGACCCGGTGTGCAGCAAATCCGAACACCACGGCATGATTCTCCAGGCGCGCGAAGACGCCGAGCATGCCACGCAAACCATTGAACAATTGGCCTTTCGCAATGAACGAAACTCGCGCCTCATCGTTAAAGGCTGATCCGCTCAGCGCCGCCCAGGCTGTCGCGGCAGGCATCGACTTTGCCGAACTGCAACTCGGGCCTTCAGGGCTTTTCTGGAATGAATACCGCCCAGCGGATGGCGCCTGCCGGATCTGGCATTGGCAAGATGCCAAGGCCCGCTGTCTGACCCCGGACGGGTTCAGCGCGCGCAGTCGGGTCTACGAATACGGTGGCGGGTCGTTTTGCCTGAGCGATGACGGCGTGCTGTTTGTCAACGAGGCCGACCAACAGCTGTATCACCAGTCATTGGACGGCGATCGTCCCGTGGCGCTGACTTCGGGCGAGAGGCGATATGGCGACCTGCACTTCGCCGCGGGGCGAGTGCTGGCGGTTGAGGAACAGGCCAATCAGCATCGTCTGGTGTCGATCGGGCTGGCCGATTTTAAGCGACGGGTGCTGGCCGAGGGTGCGGATTTCTACGCCGCGCCGATCCTGAGCCCGGATCAAAAGCGCCTCGCCTGGATCGAATGGAGCCGTCCTCATCAACCCTGGACGGCCACGCGACTGATGTTGGCAGAGCGTAACGATGCAGGTTGGAGTGAGCCGCGCTGCGTTGCCGGCCAAGGTGAGGATGAGTCCATCCAGCAACCACGATTCGACGCGGCGAATCGTCTTTATTGCCTGACGGATCGGGGTGGTTATTGGCAGCCTTGGGTCGAAGATGCCGGCTTCTTGAAACCATTGGCTGCCGCCGAAGCCGATCACGCCCCGGCGCCTTGGCAATTGGGCGGCTGTACGTGGCTGCCCTTGGGCGAGGACATTTACCTGGCGAGCTGGACCGAAGCGGGTTTTGGCCGGCTGGGCCTGCGCCATAGCGGCGCGATTGAGGAGTTCACCGGACCCTACAGCCGCTTTCGCAGCCTGGCCTTGGATGAGCAATTCGTTTATGCAATTGCCGCTTCGCCGACCAGCCCGTCGGCGGTCATTGCTATTGAACGACAAAACCACGAAGCCATAATCGTGGCCGGCGGCGTTTCGCCGTTACCCGCCGAGCACATCAGCTGTCCGCAAACCTTGCGCTATCCCGTCGCTTCAAGCGAGGCCCACGGGTTCTTTTATCCTGCGATGGACGCCGAGGCTAAACCGCCGCTGGTGGTGTTTATCCATGGCGGGCCGACGTCGGCCTGCTATCCCATTTTCGACCCGCGCATCCAATACTGGACCCAGCGCGGCTTTGCCGTGGCCGATCTCAACTACCGCGGCAGCAGTGGCTACGGCCGGGCTTACCGGCAGGCATTGCATTTGAACTGGGGGGTGGTGGATGTCGAGGATGCCTGCGCGGTTGTCGCGTATCTGGATGAGCAGGGCTTGATCGATAGCCGCTGCGCCTTCATTCGTGGCGGCAGCGCCGGTGGGTACACGACACTTTGCGCCTTGGCGTTCCGGAACGTATTCCGTGCCGGCGCCAGCCTCTACGGCGTCAGCGACCCCGCTGCCCTGGGCCGCGCGACACACAAATTCGAAGGGGACTACCTGGACTGGCTGATCGGCGATCCACAGCTGGACGCCGAACGCTACAGGGCCCGCACGCCGTTGCTTCACGCCGACCGGATCCGCGCGCCGATGATTTTTTTCCAAGGTGAACTCGATGCCGTGGTCGTGCCGCAGCAAACCCGCGATATGGTCAAGGCCTTGGAAGACAACGGTGTTCCGGTGGAGGCGCACTACTACCCGGACGAGCGCCACGGCTTTCGCAAGGCGTTGAACCAGGCGCATGCGCTGGAGCATGAGTGGTTGTTTTATCGAAAAGTGATAGAAGCGAGCTTATAAAAAGTGGCGAGCTCTTGTGGCGAGGGAGCTTGCTCCCGCTCGATTGCGCAGCAATCGCAGGGCTTGGGGCCGCTCCGCGACCCAGCGGGAGCAAGCTCCCTCGCCACAAGAGCAATCCTCTAGCTGCAAACTTTCAGCGCTTGGCGATGATGTACACCGCATGCACGATGCCCGGGATGTAGCCCAACAGCGTCAGCAGAATATTCAGCCAGAAAGCCCCGCCGAAACCGACTTGCAGAAAAACACCCAGCGGCGGCAGAAGAATGGCGATGATGATGCGAATGATATCCATGGATGACTCCCTGATTGGCGATGGCCATATTGCCATATGCTCATGGACACCTGACCGCTCGTCAGGGTTCAGTGCGGACCATCAAGGGGCGCCCAAAGGGAAGGTTATGCGCGGACAAAAAACGCAGGCAAAAGAAAACCCCGCCGAAGCGGGGCTTTGCAGACTGTTTCCCTGACATCCATTTCACTCCGCCTTCCTGGCAGAATCCTACGTGTCCGTGTTGTTACTTTTGCGCGTCCTGCGCTACGTCCATGGAAGCTAGATTATCCGTGGATCCAATCTGCCGATAGAGGGAAATCGCCAGCACGTGATGTAAGCATTTGCTTACATCACGACACATCTTCAGAACTGACCCGGCTCCAAGAGGAACAGCGACTCACTGCCGGCCTTCACCGAAGCGCTCAGCGAATGAATTCGCGGTAACAGGCGGGCGAAGTAGAATCGCGCCGTGCCCAGCTTGCCTGCGTAGAAATCATCCTGGCTTTCCTTGCCCAGGGCCGCCCTGGCCATCAACGCCCACATGTAGGCATAAGCGGTGTAGCCGAACGCTTGCAGGTATTCCACCGAAGCCGCGCCAATTTCGTTCGGGTTGTTTTTTGCCCGATCGAGCAGCCATTCGGTCAGCTCGTCCAGCGTGCCAACGGCATCGTTCAACGGTTGGGTGAACTCCGACAAATCGCTGCTTGCGGTGGCGGTGAAATGACGGATTTCATCGGCGAACAATTTATAGAACGCCCCACCACTTCCGACGATCTTGCGCCCTACCAGATCCAGCGCCTGGATACCGTTGGTGCCTTCATAGATCTGCGTGATGCGCACGTCACGCACCAGTTGCTCCTGGCCCCATTCGCGGATGTAACCGTGACCGCCGAAGATCTGCTGGCCATGGACCGTGGTTTCCAGGCCCAGATCGGTCAGGAAAGCCTTGGCCACCGGCGTCAGCAGCGCGACCAGGTCTTCCGCGCGCTTGCGCGTGGCTGGGTCTTCGCTGAATTTCGCGGTATCCAGTTGCATCGCCACGTAGGTGGAAAATGCGCGGCCACCTTCGTTCGAGGCTTTCATGGTCAGTAGCATGCGGCGCACGTCCGGGTGGACGATGATCGGGTCAGCGATCTTGTCTTTGTTTTGCGCGCCGGTTGGCGAACGGCTTTGCAGGCGATCGCGGGCGTATTCGATAGCGTTCTGATAGGAACGCTCGCCAGTGGCCAGGCCCTGGATACCGACGCCCAGGCGCTCGTAGTTCATCATGGTGAACATCGCCGCCAGGCCTTTGTTGGGCTCGCCGACCAGATAACCTACCGCTTCGTCGAAGTTCATCACGCAGGTGGCGGACGCCTGGATGCCCATCTTGTGCTCGATCGAACCGCAGTTGGCTGCGTTGCGTGCGCCCAGGCTGCCGTCGGCATTGACCATGAATTTCGGCACGAGGAACAGCGAGATGCCTTTCGGCCCGGCCGGTGCGTCCGGGAGCTTCGCCAACACCAGGTGAATGATGTTTTCGGTGAGGTCGTGTTCGCCGCCTGTGATGAAAATCTTGGTGCCGCTGACTTTGTAGGAACCGTCGGCCTGGGGTTCAGCCTTGGTCCGGATGATCCCCAGGTCGGTACCGGCGTGAGGCTCGGTCAGGCACATCGAGCCGGCCCAGATGCCCGCGTACATATTCGGCAAGTACGCGGCCTTCAACGCTTCGCTGGCGTGGGCATTGATCGACAGGCAAGCCCCGGCGGTCAGCATCGGGTACAGCCCAAATGAGAGGCTGGCGGAGTTGACCATTTCCTCGACCTGGGCCGAAACAGCCTTGGGCATGCCCATGCCACCATACGCCGGATCACCACCGACACCCACCCAGCCGCCTTCGGCATAAGTCTTATAAGCCTGTGGGAAACCTGCCGGGGTCGTGACGGCGCCGTCAGCCCAGTGGCAACCTTCCTCGTCAGCCGCGCGGCTGAGGGGCGCTACGCTTTTGCTGGTGACCTTGCCGGCCTCTTCAAGAATCGCCTCGACAGTTTCAGCGTCCACAGTGTCGGCCAGCGCCGGCAATTGAGCCCAAAGTTTCGCGACCTCGAATACTTCATTGAGGACGAAGCGCATATCGCGCAGGGGCGCTTTGTAGTCAGCCATGGCAAACCTCGCAGGATCTAAACAATTGGTTCGTGGGAAAGCGTTTCACAATGGGTCAGAGTGTACCCCAACAACTTTTGCGACACATAGGGTCAACCCGTGACCGTTTTGTAATTTTTAGTCACGGTCGAAATTTGATGTTTTATCGTGGCGAGGGAGCTTGCTCCCGCTGGGGTGCGCAGCAGCCCTTTTTTGAGAGCTACGCACTCAAGCCGGAGCAAGCTCCCTCGCCAAGGAGATATTTCAGCCCTTCAAAGCGCAAACAACTGCGCCGGCAACTTCATCAGGCATTCGCTTCCCGCCTCGACAGCTGAGCGATGAGCGGCCGTGCGCGGCAACAGGCGCTTGAAATAAAATTCACAAGTCGCCAGCTTGGCCTGGCAAAAATCCGCGTCGCCATCGCCACTGTCGAGTTGCGCCTGAGCCACCAACGCCATGCGCAACCACAGGTAAGCCAGGATGATGTAACCGCTGTACATCAGGTAATCCACGGAGGCGGCCCCCACCTCATCGGGATTTTTCATGGCAGCCATGCCGACCTGGGTCGTCAAATCACCCCATTGCCGATTAAGCCCGTCCAGTTGCGCAATGTATCCCTGGAGTTGCGCATGCCCGGTATTGGCGGCGCAGAACTGATGAACAATTTTGGTAAACCCGCGCAGCAGCTTGCCTTGGCTGCCCAGCACCTTGCGTCCCAGCAAGTCCAAGGCCTGGATGCCGTTGGTGCCTTCGTAGATCGGCGCGATCCGACAATCGCGTACCAATTGTTCCATGCCCCACTCGCGGATAAAGCCGTGGCCGCCGAAAACCTGCATGCCGTGGTTGGTTACCTCCAGCCCCGTGTCGGTCATGAACGCTTTGCAGATAGGCGTGAGGAAGGCCAACAGGTCTTCGGCCTCTTGGCGGGCGGTTTCGTCGCGGCTCAAGTGCGCGGTGTCGAGCAATTGCGCAGTGAAGTACGTCAGCGCCCGGTTGCCTTCGTTGAAGGCCTTCATCGTCAAGAGCATCCTGCGCACGTCAGGGTGGACGATGATTGGGTCGGCCGCTTTTTCCGGCGCCTTGGGGCCGGTCAGCGAGCGCATCTGCAGACGATCATTGGCGTATCTGACCGCGCCCTGGAAACTCGCCTCGCCCAGACAAAGACCCTGCATGCCGGTGCCGAGGCGGGCATGGTTCATCATGGTGAACATACAGTTGAGGCCCTTGTTCGCCTCGCCGATCAGGAACCCCTTGGCGCCGTCGAAGTTCAGCACACAGGTCGCCGAGGCCTTGATGCCCATCTTGTGTTCGATCGACCCGCAGGAAACGCCATTGCGCTCCCCGGCCTCGCCTGCGGCGTCGGGCAGGAACTTCGGCACGATAAACAACGAGATGCCCTTGGTTCCGGCCGGAGCATCCGGCAGCTTGGCGAGCACCAGATGGATGATGTTGTCGCTCATGTCGTGCTCGCCGGCGCTGATGAAGATCTTGCTGCCGGTCACCGCATAGCTGCCGTCAGCCTGGGGCACCGCGCGGGTCTTGATAATGCCCAGGTCGGTGCCGCAGTGGGCTTCGGTCAGGCACATGGTACCGGTCCACTGGCCGGCGGTGAGTTTGCTGAGATAGGTCTGCTTCTGTTCCTCGGTGCCATGGGCGTGGATCGCCGACATGGCGCCGTGGGTCAGGCCAGGGTACATGCCCCAGGAAGTGTTGCTCGACCCGATCATTTCGCTGATGACCAGGCCCAGGGAACTGGGCAGGCCTTGGCCGCCATACGCTGGGTCCGCCGCCAGGCCGTGCCAGCCGCCTTCCACATACTGTGCGAACGCCTGCCGGAAACCTGTAGGCGTAGTCACCACGCCATTGTCGAAATGGCAGCCCTCCTCGTCACCTGGACGATTGAGCGGCGCCAGCACATTCTCACAGAACCGAGCACCTTCCTCGAGGATGGCGCTGACCATGTCCGGGCTGGCATCGCTGGCACCCAGTTCGGCATAGCGGCCATGGAAATCGAAGACGTGGTCGATCAGAAAGCGCATGTCGCGCAGGGGAGCTTTGTACTCGGGCATGGTGGTTTTCTCCGGTAGCAGATCGTTTAAACCTACTGCCGGCCACCGGGGCCCACAATCACAGTCCAGACGCTGAATGCGCCATCATCACTCAACCCGCGGCGGCCTCCATGCGCACCGCACCACGACGACTCTGCCCGAAGGCGACCACACAGTTTCGCCCCGCGCCCTTGGCGTTATACAGCGCCTGGTCCGCCGATTTGAGCACCTCTTCGGGCGTACGCTGCTCGATGCGCTCGGCCACGCCGATGCTGACGGTTACCGATACGCTGGAGGCGCCAGCGCCCGAGCGACGCTGGCGCCCTTGTTGATCGTCCTGGGGGCGACTGTCGGAATTACGCAATTGAATAGCGTAGGTCTCGATGGACTGACGGATGACTTCCAGATGGGGCATGCACTCATCAATGGTTTTACCGGCGAACACCAGCGCAAATTCCTCACCACCATAGCGATAAGCCCTACCGCCCCCGCCGATTTTCGACAGCTTGCTGGCCACCAGGCGCAGCACTTGATCGCCGACGTCGTGGCCGTGGGTGTCGTTGAACTTCTTGAAATGGTCCACGTCGCTCATCGCCAATACGTAATTGCGCCCCAGGCGCTGCATGCGCTCATTCAAGGCACGACGTCCCGGCAGGCCGGTGAGCTCGTCGCGGAACGCCATTTGATACGCCTCGTGGGCGACCGCGGCGGCAATCATCAGCATCACCTGGCTGCACATGATGTTCAGGGTGAACGGCAAGATGAAGGTTTTCGGCAGCATCCAGAACAATCCCAGCAGCCCCACCAGTTGCGCCGCGTGCAGAGGCCGGGGGTTACGCCAGTATTGCCAGGCCAGCAGCAGGAACGCGGCGGCGAACATAGGGTAGGACAATTGGATCAGGCTCATCCAGGCGCCGTGCAACGCGGGCCAGCGGATCTCCGAAAGCCACAACAACAAGGCCTGGGGGAAACTTTGCTCCAGGGCCAGCGCCACGCTGCCGAAAACCAGCAACACCGCGAACCGCGCCACCATGTCCTGGAACAGATGGGTGCGCTCCTGCCACGCCGCGAACAGCCCGAACAACAGCGGCAGCAACAAGCAGACGAGATGGAACACCACCGCCGCGTCTTCACGCACCTTACCGTTATCGCGGTAGAAATCGGTTTGGGTGTCCAGCAGGAAGTAGGCGATGTACACCGTGACCATCAGAAACAGCTCACGCTGGCGCCGGTAAACGGAGCAATACGCGCCCCCCAGTAGCAATACCAATGTAGGAAGCACATTGAACAGGGAGGTAAAGAATACGTTGAGATCCTTGACGTAGGCAGCCGCGAGCCCTGCCAACAACAGCAACAGTGACGGTAGGAAATGGCTGAGACGTACAGCGGAAGAACGCGGCAAGGGTAAGCTCCGACCCGGCTGATCAAGGATGGCATTGTGCCTGCGCTGTGTGACCGATGTCACACTGCCATCGCTGTAACGGCAGAGGCCGGAGTTTTCTTAAGGCTTTGTTGGATGAATATTGTTTCAGGATCGCTATAAATCCCCGTGGCGAGAGAGCTTGCTCCCGCTCGGCTGCGAAGCAGTCGTAAACCGGCGGGTGCGGTGTGTCTGATGCTCGCATTCGGCAGGTTTGGGGCCGCTTCGCAGCCCAGCGGGAGCAAGCTCCCTCGCCACGGGTTCGTCGAAGGCCTTGATTGGGGTTATGGCAGGCATGAAAAAGCCGCTACTCCCGAAGAAGCAGCGGCTTGTGGAGAATCGCCTAAGGCTTAGTAGCCCAGCGCGAAATCTTCTTCTTTCATGTCCATCAGGTTGTTGGCGCCCGACAACATGGCCGCAACATGGGTGCGGGTACGCGGCAGGATGCGCTGGAAGTAGAAGCGCGCGGTCTGCAGCTTGGCGGTGTAGAACGCTTCTTCGGTGGTGCCGGCTGCGAGTTTTTCCGCTGCCAGACGCGCCATGTCGGCCCAGAAATAGGCCAGGCAGGCGTAACCGGAGTACATCAGGTAATCCACCGAGGCCGCGCCGACTTCTTCGCGATCCTTCATGGCCGCCATGCCAACCTTCATGGTCAGCTCGCCCCATTCTTTGTTCAGCGCAGCCAGGGGTTCGACGAACTCCTTGACCGCTTCGTTGCCTTCGTTGCCCTGGCAGAACTTGTGGACGATCTTGGTGAAGCCCTTGAGCGCTTCGCCCTGGGTCATCAGGACTTTACGGCCCAGCAGGTCGAGCGCCTGAATGCCGGTGGTGCCTTCGTACAGCATCGAGATGCGGCTGTCGCGAACGTTCTGCTCCATGCCCCACTCGGCGATGAAGCCGTGGCCGCCGTAGATCTGCACGCCATGGTTGGCCGATTCGAAGCCGACTTCGGTCATGAAGGCCTTGGCGATCGGCGTCATGAACGCCAGCAGCGCATCGGCTTTCTTCTTCTCTTCTTCATCCACGCCGTACTTGACGATATCCACCTGCTTGGCGGTGAAGTACACCATCGCCCGGTTGCCCTCGGCGAAGGCCTTCATGGTCAACAGCATGCGGCGCACGTCAGGGTGCACGATGATCGGGTCGGCGGCCTTGTCTGGCGCTTTCGGGCCGGTCAAAGAACGCATTTGCAGGCGATCACGGGCATATTTCAGGCCGCCCTGGAAGCCGATCTCGGCGTGGGCCAGGCCTTGCAGCGCAGTGCCCAGGCGTGCGGTGTTCATGAAGGTGAACATGCAGTTCAGGCCCTTGTTCGCCGGGCCGATCAGGAAACCGGTGGCCGCGTCGAAGTTCATCACGCAGGTGGCGTTGCCGTGGATGCCCATCTTGTGTTCCAGGGAACCACAGCTCACGGCGTTGCGCTGGCCGACGGTGCCGTCGGCGTTCGGCAGGAATTTTGGAACGATGAACAGCGAGATGCCCTTGGTGCCGGCGGGTGCATCCGGCAGGCGTGCCAGCACGATGTGGACAATGTTGTCGGCCATGTCGTGTTCGCCAGCCGAGATGAAAATCTTGGTGCCGGTCACTTTGTAGGAACCGTCGGCCTGAGGTTCGGCCTTGGTGCGCAGCATACCCAGGTCGGTGCCGCAGTGAGGTTCGGTCAGGCACATGGTGCCGGTCCATTCGCCGGACACCAGCTTGGTCAGGTACGCCTCTTGCTGCTCGGGCGTGCCGTGTTCGGAAATGGTGTTCATCGCGCCATGGGACAAGCCTGGGTACATGCCCCACGACCAGTTGGCTTCACCGACCATCTCGCTGACCGCCAGGCCCAGGGACTCCGGCAGGCCTTGGCCGCCGTGCTCGACGTCATGGGCCAGGCTTGGCCAGCCGCCTTCGACGAACTGCTTGTAGGCTTCCTTGAAGCCGGTCGGAGTTTTCACGCCGGACTCGCTCCAGGTGCAACCCTCAAGGTCACCCACGCGGTTCAGCGGTGCCAGCACCTGCTCACAAAACTTGGCGCCTTCTTCGAGAATGGCGTCAACCATGTCTGGAGTTGCGTCCTGGCAAGCCGGAAGGCTCTGATAATGCGCTTCGTAGCCGAGCAGTTCGTCACGAACGAAGCGAATATCACGCAAGGGGGCCTTGTAGTCAGGCATAGCGATAAACCTCTGCTGATGTAACCGGGAATGAACGACCGCGCAGATTTGTTGTAGCGGTCAAACAGTTGTTTGAAACATACGTTTACGCCCAAAACTTGTCAAGCATCGATCTTTTGCCATTCGTCATCGATTAGCAGACGTTCGGGACGCGAGAAATCCATCGCTATGATTGTGCGCAGGACGCGCAGGGAAAGATTAGTTGAGGGAGAAGGAGTTAGAGACAAAAACGCCGCGATTATCGCGGCGTTTTCAAAGTCCGTGTCGGGTCGGATCAGGCAAATGTGTCGATCAAAGTGCCGAGCATTTCGTCGGAAGCCTTGGCGACGTTCACGCCCAACTGCACCTGGAACTTGCCTTGGGCCATGTCCACCATGTTGCTGGCCAGGTCCGATTGCTGGCTGCGATCCACCGAGCGCAGGCGATCGACCTGGACTTCGGAGGATTGGCTGGTGACCGAACGCTCGATCGTATTGTTGGCGATCTGGCTGGAAGCCTGGTCGACACGGTTCTGCCCCGTCTGAATCGTGCTCAGACCAGCGTAGAACGCGGTATTTCCTGAGATCTCCATGGCGGGGCTCGTTTTCTTGAAAGGGTCGGCACTGGCATTGAACCAGAAGGCTTGGCAAAAGGCCCGACAAAAACACTAATGGCACAGTGCCTTGTCATAGGCAAAACCTTGGCAAGTCGTCAGTCCAACAGGTCCATCTGCAGGTGCCCGGCCACAGCCTCGGCGGTTACGCTCTGAATCCGCGCCACCCTGCCCAGGCAAGGCGCCGGGAGGCGCTCGGCCAGGGTTGCCAGGTTTTCTTCCAGGCGTGAGGTGGCCGGATCGATGATGTTCGCCACCCAACCGGCCAGTTGCAAGCCGTCGCGGGCGATTGCTTCGGCGGTCAACAAGGCGTGGCTGATGCAGCCCAGGCGCACGCCCACCACCAGGATGACGGGCAAGCCCAGCGCAATCGCCAGGTCGGACAGATTGTCCTGGCCGGCCAGCGGCACGCGCCAACCGCCCGCGCCCTCGATCAGGGTGAAATCGGCGCCCAGCGCCAGCACTTCACGCATCGGCCCCAGCAGCGACTGCACCGTTAGCGCGACGCCCGCCTCCCGGGCGGCGAGGTGCGGCGCAATGGCCGGTTCGAACGCCACCGGATTGACCTGTGCATAACTCAACGGCACCGAGCATTCGGCCAACAAGGCCAAGGCATCGGCGTTGCGCAGCCCTTTGGGCGTCACGTCGCAACCGGAAGCCACCGGTTTTCCGGCGGCCGTGCTCATACCGGCCTGGCGCGCCGCGTGCAGCAGGCCCGCCGCCACGGTGGTCTTGCCCACGTCGGTATCGGTGCCGGTGATGAAATAAGCCTGGCTCATAGCGGTTTCTCCAACACGGCGTAGACCGCCTGGTAAGTCGCGGGCAGGCCCTGGACCTGGCGAAACTGTTCATAGGCTTCAACCAGCGCCAGGATCCGTGCCCTGCCCGTCAACCCACCGGGACGGCCGGGATTCAGATTATGGGCGCCCAATGCTTTCAATTCGTGGGTCAGGCTACGTACATCCGGGTAATGCAAGACGTGGGGCTGATTTTCCAGACTGAGGACGTTCAAACCACTGCTTGCGCATAACTGTCGATAAGTCTCGAAATCACGGAAACGGTTGACGTGTACCAAGCCATCCACCTGACGCCAACTGTCGCGCAGTTCGTACAACGTGCCGACACACAGACTAGTAAAGGCAAACAGTCCACCCGGCCTCAAAACACGATGGGCCTCGCGCAACACCGAGGCGAAATCATCGCACCACTGCACCGCGAGGCTGGAAAAAACCAAGTCGCAGCTCGCCGAGTGCAAAGGCAAACGCTCCGCATCCCCAGCGATAAAATGCGCAGCACCGCCCTGCGGGCGGGCATGGATGAGCATGCCCTCGGCGATATCCAGCGCCAGACCCGCGTCCTCGCCGAACCGCGCGCCCAGCGCTCGGGTGAAATAGCCCGTGCCGCAGCCCAGGTCCAACCAGCGCTGTGGATCGAGCGACGAAGGCAAGCGCCCGAGCAATTGCCCGCCTACATCGCGCTGTAGCTCGGCAACACTGTCATAACTGGCCGCCGCCCGGGAAAACGAGGCCGCTACCTGACGTTTATCAGGCAAAGCACCCGGTAGCTTCACAACGGATAAGTCAGTCATCACCGGACTCATGCAAGAAAGCCTGGATCGCCCCCGCCACGCCGCGGGGATCCTCCAGCAGAAATCCGTGGCCGGCCTGTTCAATCAGGCCGATTTCGACATCCGGCAGCAACGCCAGCAACTCGCCCGCCGCTTCGGCCGGCACCAAGGCATCGAGCCCGGCAAACAAATGCAGCTGAGGACCGCGAAAGCCCTGCAACGCAGCCCGGGTATCGAGTTGCGCCAATAATTCGAGCCCGGCCATCAACACGTCAGGCGCGGTGTTCGGTGCACCGCCGAGCAGCAATCGCGACAACCCGCGTGGGTCGTCGCACCCTTGGGCGCACAGCAAACTGAAGCGCTTGAGCGTCTGGCGCGGATCGGCAACACACCCGGCAAGAAACCCATCGAATATTTCTGGGGCCATCGCCCCAGGCCATTGTTCATGGGCCACGAAAGACACATTACTGGCCAAGGTCAGCAAGCCGCAGCAGCGCTCGCCCCGGCGCGCGGCCAGTTCCGCGGCCAACATGCCGCCCAGGGACCAGCCTCCCAGCCAGGCATCCTGGGGCAACGTAGCATCCAACTCATCGAGCCAATCATCGAGCGCACTCGACGCCAAAGCGGGCAAGGGTTCGATTTCCACCTGCAAGTGCTCATCGAGCCCTCGCAGCGCAGCGGCCAACGGTTCGAGGGGCGAAGTACCCAGGCCCCACCCTGGCAACAAGATCAATCGATCACGCATGGTTTGGCTCCGGTCCCAGCCTTGCATAACAATCGGCCAATGCATCCAACAATAGCTGGACCTGGGCCTCGCTGTGGGCGGCGGTCAAAGTGACCCGCAGGCGGGCGCTACCGGCCGGCACGGTGGGCGGCCGGATCGCCGTGACCATCAGCCCGCGCTCGCGCAGCATCCGGGACAGCTCTATCGCCCGCCCCGCATCACCGATCAGGATGGGTTGGATCGGGGTGAAACTGTCCATCAAGCGCAAGCCGATCTGCTCGGCGCCCTGGCGGAACTGGCTGATCAACTGCCTCAGATGTTCTCGCCGCCAACGCTCACTGCGCAGCAGTTCAAGGCTCCGGAGCGTGGCGCAGGCCAAAGCGGGTGGCTGGCTGGTGGTGTAGATGTAGGGCCGGGCGAACTGGACCAGGCTTTCGATCAGTTCCTCACTGCCCGCCACAAAGGCGCCGGCGGTGCCAAACGCCTTGCCCAGTGTGCCGACCAGCACGGGCACGTCTTCCTGGCACATGCCGAAATGTTCGACGACACCGCCGCCGGTAACGCCCAGCGTGCCGAAGCCGTGGGCGTCATCGACCATCAGCCAGGCGCCCTTGGCCTTGGCTTCGCGGGCGAGCGCCGGCAAATCCGCGACATCCCCGTCCATGCTGAAAACACCATCGGTCACCACCAGCGTGTTGCCAATGGCTTTCTCCAAACGCTGGGCCAGGCTTCGGGCATCGTTGTGCAGATAACGATTGAAGCGCGCGCCGGATAACAGCCCGGCATCGAGCAACGAGGCGTGGTTGAGGCGATCCTCCAGCACGGTATCGCCCTGCCCCACCAAGGCAGTGACCGCGCCAAGGTTGGCCATGTAGCCGGTGGTGAACAGCAACGCCCGCGGCCGGCCGGTCAGCTCGGCCAGGGCTTCTTCCAAGGCGTGGTGAGGCGCGCTGTGGCCGACCACCAGGTGGGACGCTCCACCGCCGACGCCCCAGCGCGCTGCGCCGTCGCGCCAGGCCTCGATCACTTGCGGGTGATTGGCCAGGCCCAGGTAGTCGTTGTTGCAGAACGCCAACAACGGTTGGCCGTCCACTACGACTTCCGGGCCCTGGGGGCTCTCGAGCAGCGGTCGCTGGCGATATAGATTTTCGGCACGACGGGCAGCCAGGCGTGCGGCGAGATCGAAGGGCATGCAGGCCTCAACTGTCTAAGGATTGGCCCAGGACCTTTGTGGGAGCGAGCCTGCTCGCGATTGCGGTGTACCAGTCGACATGAATGTTGAATGTTGCATCGCTATCGCGAGCAGGCTCGTTCCCACAGTGTCCTGCTTCCAATCAGGGAATTGGCGAGCGATCAAACAGCAGCGTTATAAAACTGCTCGCTGCTCCTGTGCTCTACCAGCGCCTGCTCGATGGCCGCCTGGTGGACTTCATCGGCGTGTTCTTCGCGGGCTTCCGGCTGGATGCCCAGGCGCGCGAACAGTTGCATGTCCTTGTCGGCCTGCGGGTTGGCGGTGGTCAGCAGCTTGTCGCCGTAGAAAATCGAGTTCGCACCAGCAAAAAACGCCAGGGCTTGCATTTGCTCGTTCATCGCTTCGCGTCCGGCGGACAGGCGCACATGGGATTGAGGCATGAGGATCCGCGCCACGGCCAGCATGCGGATGAAATCGAACGGATCGACGTCCTCGGCATTTTCCAGCGGCGTGCCGGCGACCTTGACCAGCATGTTGATCGGCACCGATTCCGGGTGCTCCGGCAGGTTTGCCAGTTGGATCAGCAGGTTGGCACGGTCGTCCAGGGATTCGCCCATGCCCAGGATGCCGCCGGAGCAGATTTTCATACCCGAATCCCGTACATAGGCCAGGGTCTGCAGGCGCTCGCTGTAGGTGCGGGTGGTGATGATGCTGCCGTAGAACTCAGGCGAGGTGTCCAGGTTGTGGTTGTAGTAATCCAGGCCAGCCTGGGCCAGCGCTTCGGTCTGCTCCTGGTCGAGGCGTCCGAGGGTCATGCAGGTTTCCAGCCCCATTGCCTTCACGCCCTTGACCATCTCCAGCACGTAAGGCATGTCCTTGGCCGACGGATGCTTCCACGCCGCGCCCATGCAGAATCGGGTCGAACCGATGGCCTTGGCGCGCGCCGCCTCTTCGAGGACCTTCTGCACTTCGAGCAATTTCTCTTTTTCCAGCCCGGTGTTGTAGTGGCCGGACTGCGGACAATATTTGCAATCTTCCGGGCAAGCGCCGGTTTTGATCGACAGCAGCGTGGAAACCTGGACGCGGTTGGCGTCGAAGTGCGCGCGGTGCACGGTCTGCGCCTGGAACAACAGATCATTGAATGGCTGGACAAAGAGTGCTTTGACTTCGGCCAAAGACCAGTCATGACGCAGGTTGGCAGTGGTGCTGGCGCTCATGGGCATTTCCTTGATTATGCTTGGCTGGCGCCCGGGGGAAATCGAATACCCACAGGCGCGACACGGATGTTCGGCATATTTAAGGAAGAGTCATGCGCTGTCAACCACGACACACAACACCGGTTTACATCTGGTTAAAAAACAAACATGCCTGTCTGCTGTGCGGCGAATCCACCGACACACCGCAACCCATCTGCACGCCGTGCGAAAGCGAGTTGCCCTGGCTCGGCGATCAATGCAGCGTCTGTGCGCTTCCGCTGCCGATGGCCGGGCTCCGCTGTGGACAATGCGCCACGCGACCGCCGGCCTTCGAACGGGTCGTGGCGCCATGGGTCTATGACTTTCCCGTGGACACGCTGGTCACCCGCTTCAAGCATCAGGCCAAGTGGCCGCTTGGCCGTTTGCTGGGCGAACTGTTGGCGCAGTCGGTCCAACATCATTTCGATGAAGGGCTGGAGCGACCCGATGCGCTGGTGCCGGTACCGCTGGCGGCTCGTCGACTGCGCCAACGCGGGTTCAACCAGGCGACATTGCTGGCCCGCTGGCTCAGCGGGCCGCTGCACATCCCTTGCGAAGAAAACCTGTTGCAGCGCATCCAGGACACGCCTGCACAACAAGCCCTCGATGCCCCGGCAAGACGTCGAAACCTGCGCCATGCCTTCGCCCTGACGCCCGACGCCACTTTGGCAAACCGTCACCTGGCGCTGGTGGACGATGTGCTCACCACAGGCGCGACGGCCCAGACGCTTGCGCATCTGCTACTCGAAGCCGGCGCCGCCCGGGTCGATGTGTATTGCCTGGCTCGCACGCCGAAACCCGGCGACCCGGCTTGACGCGCGGGCGCCGAGGCGCCAACGTCCTTGCTTCGATTCCCGCGCAGTTTCCGTCATGTCATTGCCTACGCTCCTGACCCAACACATCGTCCGCCGACCACAACGCATCGCGCTGTTGCAGCACATCGCCGAGCAGGGCTCGATCACCCGGGCTGCCAAGAGCGCCGGGCTGAGCTACAAAGCGGCATGGGACGCGATCGATGAGTTGAATAACCTGGCCGACAGGCCACTGGTCGAGCGCAGCGTTGGTGGCAAGGGCGGAGGCGGTGCAAAGCTGTCGGAGGAAGGCCAGCGCGTGCTGCGTCTTTACCAGCGCCTGCAAACCTTGCAGGCCCAGCTTCTGGAAGCGAGCGAGGACGCAGGCGACCTGGGCTTGCTCGGTCGCCTGATGCTGCGCACCAGCGCCCGAAACCAATTACATGGCAAGGTCCTCGATATCACCGCCCAAGGCCACAACGATCGTGTTCGCCTTGTACTGGCCCGCGGGCTGGTCATTGAAGCGCAGATCACTCATGACAGTACGCAGCGGTTGGAGCTGGAGACCGGCACCGAAGTCGTCGCGCTGATCAAGGCCGGCTGGCTGGAACTGTACCCCTCCGATCAGCCGGAGGATCCGTCGACCAATACGCTCCACGGCATCATCGAACACATCGCCATCGCCGAAGACGGCCCCAGCGAAGTGCGTATCGGTCTGCCCAACGGCCAGACCCTTTGCGCCCTCGCCGCCCCGTCTCAATTGGGCGAACGCAACCTGACCTGCGATTCGCCGGTGCAGGTGCGGTTTTCTTCGACAAATGTACTGCTGGGCACGCCCCTATAAAGCGCTGCAACAAAATCGTCATCGACCCGCTTTAAGGTGGCTGCCAAAACCAGCAGGGAGCCCGATGATGAGCCTATTAGAAGAAAACCAATCCACCGATCTGGAAAAGATCGTCGGCCTGAGCCGTCGACGTTTCATCGGCGCGGGTGCCCTGTGCGGCGCGGCGATGTTCCTGGGCGGCAACCTGCTGAGCCGCAGCGTCATGGCCGCCGCCGTGAGCGAAGGCAACAAAAGCATGCTGGGCTTCGACAGCATTGCCGCCGCGACGACCGACACCATTACCCTCCCACCAGGCTACAAGGCCTCGGTGTTGATCAGTTGGGGCCAGCCGCTACAGAAAAACGCCCCGGCTTTCGACCCCAGCGGCAACGGCACCGCCCGCGCCCAGGAAGTGCAGTTTGGCGACAACAACGACGGCATGAGCCTGTTCCCGTTCCCTGGCGACGAAAACCGGACGCTGATGGCGATCAACAATGAGTACACCAACTACCGCTACCTCTTCCCCCACGGCGGCCAACCGCAGTCGGCCGAAGAAGTGCACAAGGCCCAGGCCAGCGAAGGCGTGTCGGTGATCGAGATCGAGCGTCGTCAAGGCCAATGGCAGTTCGTCCAGGACTCGCGCTACAACCGCAGGATTCATGGCAACACGCCGATTCGCCTGAGCGGCCCGGCTGCCGGTCACGACTGGGTGAAAACCCTCGCCGACAAGAGCGGCAAGAATGTGCTGGGGACCTTCCAGAACTGCGCCAACGGCATGACGCCATGGGGCACTTACCTGACCTGCGAAGAAAACTTCACCGACTGCTTCGGCAGCAGCCAGCCCGACCTGAAATTCGATGACGGTCAAAAGCGCTACGGCGCTACCGTCACCAGCCGCGAAATCAACTGGCACCTGCACGACCCTCGCTTCGATCTGGCGAAGAACCCCAACGAACTCAATCGCCACGGCTGGGTGGTGGAAATCGATCCGTTCGATCCAAAATCCACCCCGGTGAAACGCACCGCCCTGGGTCGCTTCAAACACGAAAACGCCGCCCTGGCGCAGACCGATGACGGTCGCGCGGTGGTGTACATGGGCGACGACGAGCGTGGCGAATTCATCTACAAATTCGTTAGCCGTGATCGTATAGATCACCGCAATGCCAAGGCCAACCGCGACCTGCTCGACCACGGCACCTTGTACGTGGCGCGCTTCGACGCAGGCGACGGCAATCCGGACCATCCCAAAGGCAAAGGCCAGTGGATCGAGCTGACCCATGGCAAAAATGGCCTCGACGCGGCAAAAGGCTTCAATGACCAGGCCGAAGTCCTGATCCATGCGCGACTGGCCGCCAGCGTCGTTGGCGCCACTCGCATGGACCGCCCAGAGTGGATCGTGGTAAGCCCCAAGGACGGCCAGGTCTATTGCACCTTGACCAACAACGCCAAGCGCGGCGAAGACGGCCAGCCGGTGGACGGGCCCAACCCGCGGGCGAAAAACGTCTACGGGCAGATCCTGCGCTGGCGCACCGACCGCGACGATCACGCCGCCAACACCTTCGACTGGGACCTGTTCGTGGTCGCCGGCAACCCGACGGTACACGCCGGCACGCCCAAGGCCGGCTCGTCCAACGTCAATGCGCAAAACATGTTCAACAGCCCTGACGGCCTGGGTTTCGACAAGAGCGGGCGGCTGTGGATCCAGACCGACGGCGACTCCAGCAACACGGGGGACTTTGCGGGAATGGGCAACAACCAGATGCTGTGCGCCGACCCCAACAGCGGTGAGATTCGCCGCTTCATGGTCGGACCGGTGGGCTGTGAAGTCACCGGGATCAGTTTCGCCCCGGACTACAAGGCCATATTCGTCGGCATCCAGCATCCAGGCGAAAACGGTGGCTCGACGTTCCCCGAGCATTTGCCCAACGGCAAGCCACGCTCTTCGGTGATGGTGATTACCCGCGAAGACGGCGGCGTCATCGGCGCCTGACACTTTCCTGGCGGGGGAGCTTGCTTCCTCGCCACGAAGAGCGACCCAATGCCTACCGACCCATCATGACCGCTTTGCGCTACCATGCTGGGCCGGACGCGGCAGCCCTGCCGCTGCGCAGGAGTCAGCATGTCCCATCCGTTTGAAACCCTCACGCCCGACCTGGTCCTGGATGCCGTCGAAAGCATCGGCTTTCTCAGTGATGCCCGGGTGCTGGCCCTCAACAGCTACGAAAACCGCGTTTATCAAGTGGGCATCGAAGATGCAGAACCGCTGATCGCCAAGTTTTATCGTCCGCAGCGCTGGACCAACGAAGCCATCCTGGAAGAGCACCGCTTCACCTTCGAACTGGCTGATCACGAAGTGCCGGTGGTGGCACCGCTGATTCACAACGGCGCCAGCCTGCATGAGCACGCAGGGTTTCGTTTCACCCTGTTTCCCCGTCGAGGTGGACGAGCGCCGGAGCCGGGCAATCTCGATCAGCTCTATCGCCTGGGCCAACTGCTCGGGCGCTTGCATGCGATCGGAGCCACCCGCCCGTTCGAGCACCGTGAAGCGCTGGGCGTGAAGAACTTCGGCCATGACTCGCTGGAGTCGGTACTGCAAAGTGGTTTCGTCCCCACGAGCCTGCTACCCGCCTACGAGTCGGTGGCCAGGGATCTGCTCAAGCGTGTCGAAGAGGTCTACGCCGCCACGCCCCATCAGAACATCCGCATGCATGGCGATTGCCATCCCGGCAACATGATGTGCCGCGACGAGGTGTTCCACATCGTCGACCTGGACGACTGTCGCATGGGCCCGGCCGTGCAGGATCTATGGATGATGCTCGCCGGGGATCGCCAGGAGTGCCTGGGCCAGCTATCGGAATTAATGGACGGCTATCAGGAATTCCATGACTTCGACCCGCGCGAACTGGCACTGATCGAACCCCTGCGTGCCCTGCGCCTGATGCACTACAGCGCCTGGCTGGCCCGCCGCTGGGATGATCCGGCGTTTCCGCGAAGCTTCCCGTGGTTTGGCAGTGAGCGTTATTGGGGCGACCAGGTGTTGGCATTGCGCGAGCAATTGGCGGCGCTCAATGAAGAGCCGCTGAAGTTGTTCTGATTGGGCTGGGTCCCAAAGCCACTGGAAATCCCTGTGGGATCGGCAATGAAAGGTTCGCTGCACAACCAGACAAATCTCCTTACAATCAATTTTTTGTTAGCTGCCTAAGCAAGGATTCTGCATGCAAGCCGCCAACCCGCGTCGCGGGTACATCCTGGGCCTGAGCGCCTACATCATCTGGGGTCTGTTCCCGATTTATTTCAAAGCCATCGCCAGCGTCCCATCGGTGGAAATCATCATCCACCGAGTACTCTGGTCGGCCTTGTTCGGCGGGGCGTTGCTGATGGTCTGGAAACACCCTGGCTGGTGGCGCGAGTTGCGGGACAATCCGCGTCGCCTGGCTATTCTGGCCCTGAGCGGCACGCTCATCGCGGCCAATTGGCTGACCTATGTCTGGGCTGTGAATAATGGTCGAATGCTCGAAGCCAGCCTGGGCTACTACATCAATCCGCTGGTCAATGTGTTGCTGGGCATGTTGATCCTGGGTGAGCGGCTGCGGCGCATGCAGTGGGTGGCCGTAGGGCTGGCGGCGGTTGGCGTGGCCCAGCAGGTTTGGCAGGTGGGCAGCCTGCCGTGGGTATCGCTGGTGCTGGCGCTGACTTTTGGCTTCTACGGCTTGATCCGTAAGCAAGCACCAGTGAAGGCTTTGCCCGGGCTGGTAGTGGAAACATGGATGCTGGTGCCGATCGCCATCGCGTGGCTGCTGTTCAACCCGACTGCCACCAGTGCCCAGGCCGCGTTCTGGACCACGTCCGAAGCGTGGTGGCTGGTGGCGGCCGGCCCCGTGACGCTCGTGCCATTGGTGTGCTTCAACGCGGCGGCGCGACACCTGCCCTATACCACGCTGGGTTTCCTGCAATACATCGCCCCAACCCTCGTGCTGCTGCTCGCAGTGCTGCTGTTCGACGAGCATCTTTCCTCCAGCACGCTGATGGCGTTCCTGTTCATCTGGGCCGGTTTGGCTGTGTACAGCATCGATGCCGTTATCGGCATGCGCCGTCGCAGCTGATCAAAAAACGCACACACTTCTACAGGCCACGTTTTGCGTGGCCTGCGCTTATCCTTCCAAAGGTTATCCACAACGTGATCCCCGCCGTTTGTGCACAACCCCTTGAAAACTGGTGATTTTTTGATCATCGCTGGCTGAGGCCCGACGGGCCTGGGCTGGCGCCAGGTCTCTACAGGTTATCCACAGGCAGGCGCAGTTTTTCCTTGGATAACACCTGTCAGGTTTCGTCGCTGAATTTCAACTCAACCATCAATTCATCGGCCAGGGTTTCCAGGCATGCCTGCAGCGTGTCCAGCGACAAGGTCAACGGCACCCCAAGGATCGCCTCGGCATGAAACAGCAACTCGCTGCTCATCGGTGCCGGTCGCACCTGGGTGATCAAGCGCTCGACGTTCACGCCCTGCTCGCTCAGCAGACGAGTGATGTCGCGCACGATACCCGGACGGTCATTGCCCACCAATTCCATCGCGATAGGTTTCCAGGTGCAGGATTCTTCGATCGCGTTCTCGGCGATCAGCACGCGAATGCCATGGGCCGACAGGCCTTGCAAGGCTTCGATCAATTCTTCATGGGACTCGGCCGGGGCACTGAGACGAAGGATTCCGGCAAACTGCCCGGCGAGGTGGGACATGCGGCTGTCCAGCCAGTTTCCGCCATGTTCGGCGATGCATTGGGCGATTCGCTCGACCTGCCCTGGTTTGTCCGGGGCGAAAACAGTAATGACGAGATGGTCCATGGCGCAGCCCTGTTATGGATGGAGAAGACAGTATAGGCAAGGCCTGCCCACAGCGCGGTCGGGGCATTTTTCGTTAATGTGTACAGTTATTGAGATTTATCTGGAACAATCCATCTGTTTTTTGAGAACATCCCATGCCGCGCAATGACTGTACTGCTTTAGTCGGTCGCAGAACGACGCAATTAGTCTAATTTTCACAAGCGCAAATGATCATGTAGTATTCCCCAGCGAGCACTACATAATCGCGGCAATCCTGTTGTACCGATGTCTGCTTAAGGCCAGTCGCACCCCTGAAAGCCCCGTCCAGCAAGGCTTAACAACCCAGCCGCCAGCGATGGCATGTACTGGTTCAGGGGTTTGTGGTTTAAATGTCCCGAGGCTTCATTGTCAAAATCGAAGAGCTGAAAAGCGAAATAGCTGAGCAGAGTGAGGCAAGCAATGACTGAACACGTTCAAGTCGGTGGCCTGCAGGTCGCCAAAGTCCTGTTCGACTTCGTTAATAACGAAGCCATTCCCGGAACCGGCCTCACCGCCGACGCATTCTGGGCCGGGGCCGACAAGGTCATCCATGACCTGGCTCCGAAGAACAAAGCCCTACTCGCCAAACGCGACGACTTCCAGGCACGGATCGACGCCTGGCACCAGGCCCGTGCCGGCCAGGCCCACGACGCCGTGGCTTACAAAGCCTTCCTGCAAGACATTGGATACCTGCTGCCAGAAGCGGCGGATTTCCAGGCCACGACTCAAAACGTCGATGACGAAATCGCCCGCATGGCCGGCCCACAACTGGTAGTGCCGGTGATGAACGCCCGCTTCGCCCTCAACGCCTCGAACGCCCGCTGGGGTTCGTTGTACGACGCGTTGTACGGCACCGACGCCATCAGCGAAGCCGATGGCGCGGAAAAAGGCAAAGGCTACAACAAGGTGCGCGGCGACAAGGTCATCGCCTTCGCCCGCGCATTCCTCGACGAAGCGGCCCCCTTGGCGGCCGGCTCCCATGTTGATTCCACTGCCTACAAGATCGTCGACGGCAAGCTGGTGGTGGCCCTCAAGGGTGGCGCCAACAGCGGCCTGCGCGACGACGCCCAACTGATCGGTTTCCAAGGCGATATGTCGGCGCCGAGCGCGGTTCTGCTGAAACACAACGGCCTGCACTTCGAGATCCAGATCGACGCCAGCACCCCCGTCGGCCAAACCGACGCCGCCGGTGTCAAGGACATCCTGATGGAAGCCGCGCTGACCACCATCATGGACTGCGAAGACTCGGTTGCCGCGGTCGATGCCGATGACAAAGTGGTGATCTACCGCAACTGGCTCGGCTTGATGAAAGGCGACCTGTCCGAGCAAGTCGCCAAGGGCGGCCAGACCTTCACCCGCACCATGAACCCCGACCGCGCCTACACCGCCGTCGACGGTTCGGGCTTGACGCTGCACGGTCGCTCGCTGCTGTTCGTGCGCAACGTCGGTCACCTGATGACCATCGACGCGATCCTGGACAAGGACGGCAACGAAGTGCCGGAAGGCATCCTCGACGGGCTGGTCACCAGCCTGGCGGCGATCCACAGCCTCAACGGCAACACCTCGCGCCGCAACAGCCGCACCGGTTCGGTGTACATCGTCAAGCCGAAGATGCACGGCCCGGAAGAAGTGGCGTTCACCAACGAACTGTTCGGCCGCGTCGAAGACGTGTTGAACCTGCCGCGCAACACGCTCAAGGTCGGCATCATGGACGAGGAGCGCCGTACCACGGTCAACCTCAAGGCCTGCATCAAGGCTGCCAGCGAGCGCGTGGTGTTCATCAACACCGGCTTCCTGGACCGCACCGGCGACGAAATCCACACCTCCATGGAAGCCGGCCCGATGGTGCGCAAGGCCGACATGAAGGCCGAGAAGTGGATCGGCGCCTATGAAAACTGGAACGTCGACATCGGCTTGAGCACCGGCTTGCAAGGCCGCGCGCAAATCGGCAAGGGCATGTGGGCGATGCCGGACCTGATGGCAGCGATGCTCGAACAAAAGATCGCTCACCCGATGGCCGGCGCCAACACCGCCTGGGTTCCGTCGCCGACCGCCGCCGCGCTGCATGCGCTGCACTACCACAAGGTCGACGTGCTCGCCCGCCAGGCCGAACTGGCCAAGCGTGCGCGCGCCTCGGTGGACGACATCCTGACCATCCCGCTGGCCGTCAACCCGAACTGGACGGCAGAGCAGATCAAACACGAACTGGACAACAACGCCCAGGGCATCCTTGGCTACGTGGTGCGCTGGATCGACCAGGGTGTCGGCTGCTCCAAGGTGCCGGACATCAATGACATCGGCCTGATGGAAGACCGCGCGACGCTGCGCATTTCCAGCCAGCACATCGCCAACTGGTTGCGCCACGGCATCGTCACGCAAGAGCAGGTGATGGAAAGCCTCAAGCGCATGGCACCGGTCGTGGACCGCCAGAACGCCAGCGACCCGCTGTACCGCCCGCTGGCGCCGGACTTCGACAGCAACATCGCCTTCCAGGCGGCGGTCGAGCTGGTGATCGAAGGCACCCGGCAACCAAACGGCTACACCGAGCCGGTGCTGCACCGTCGCCGACGCGAGTTCAAGGCCGCCAATGGGCTGTGATTGAGCGGTAGATAGCAATGAAAAAGCCCTGGCCGAAAGACCAGGGCTTTTTCATTTGCGATCACTAACTGCTTTTGTGGCGAGGGCGCTTGCTCCCGCTGGGGTGCGCAGCAGCCCTTCTTTTCAGCTATTTTGAAACCTTATCTGCGGACTTGCGACTGCTGCGCAGTCGAGCGGGAGCAAGCGCCCTCGCCACAAAAAACCAGCCAGTACAGCGGTCTAGAGATCCATCCCCAACTCATGCTTGACCAGCCCCAGCAGCTTGTCGGTATCGATCGGCTTGAGCAGGAAATCCACCACGCTCAAGTGCATCGCCTCGATGGCATCCTTCACGTCGGCGTCGCCGGACACAATGATGATCGGCAGCGCCGCACGCTCCGACTCGCGCACCAGGCGCACCAGCTCAAGGCCATCGACATTGCCCATGCGCAGGTCCGTGATCAGAAGGCCGATGGACGGCTTGGTCTCCAACATCTTGAGCGCGGTTTCGCCACTCGCGGCGGTCATGCAGTGGATGCCGTCCAATGCCAGGATTTCCGACAACAGCTCGCGGGCGTCCTTGTCGTCATCGACGATCAACACACGCTGCGGCGGCAGGTCGGGTTCCAGCATGACGGCACTCAGCGCCTCGCGCTCGGCGTCACTCAAAATATCGTGGTCGGACATGGTGCTCTCTACGTTCCTTGAATCGATCCCTTGGCACAGTGGTCAGACATCGTTCTGCGGCGCTTCAATGTGCACTTCGTCGGATTTTTTTCCAAGAGTCTTCCCTGAAGAATTTTCCGAGGCGAGGCGTGGGATATTTCCGTAGTTCCGGCTCTATCGTGGCGACCTAGACTTACGTCCAATGGGCACTCCACGTCCAGAGGCCGACCATGGCGAACAGATCCGACCACAACAATTCGAAAAAGATTGCGCAATGGTTATGAAAAAAGCGGACGCCTTCATCCAGGCAGGGAAAACCGCCGTGTTGCAGAACATTCAGGGGACGTTGCAATTCCTCCAGCGCTTCCCCCCGTTCAACCAGATGGAAAACGCCCACCTGGCCTATCTGGTGGAGCAATGCCTGCTGCGCTTCTACGCGCCGGGCGAAACGATCATCAAGCCGGCCGACGGCCCGGTGGAACACTTCTATATCGTCAAGCAGGGCCGGGTGGTGGGCGAGCGTCCCCATTCCGCGAAGGGCGGCACCGAGACCACTTTTGAAATCACCACGGGCGAATGCTTCCCCCTCGCCGCCCTGTTGGGTGAGCGCGCTACCCGCACCGAGCATCGGGCCGGTGAAGATACGTTCTGTCTGCAACTGAACAAGTTGGCGTTCATCAAGCTGTTTGCCTTGTCCGGCCCGTTTCGCGACTTTGCCTTGCGCGGCGTCAGCAGCCTGCTCGACCTGGTCAACCAGCAAGTGCAGCAAAAATCTGCCCAGACGCTGGGCACGCAATATTCGCTGAACACCCGCCTGGGCGAGCTGGCGATGCGTCATCCGGTCAGTTGTTCACCTGAAACACCGTTGCGCGAAGCCGTCAAACTCATGCATGAGCAACAAGTCGGCAGCATCGTCGTGGTGAACGAACAGAAAGCGCCGGTAGGCATTTTCACCCTGCGCGACCTGCGTCAGGTCGTGGCCGACGGTACCGGGGATTTTTCCGAGTCGATTGCGATGCACATGACTCAGGCGCCGTTTTTCCTGTCACCGGAGCACAGCGCCTTCGATGCCGCGATCGCCATGACCGAGCGTCATATTGCCCATGTCTGCCTGGTCAAGGAGCATCGCCTGTGTGGCGTGGTGTCGGAACGGGATCTGTTTTCCTTGCAACGCGTCGACCTGGTGCATCTGGCGCGCACGATTCGTAATGCCCCTCGTGTGGAAAACCTGGTCACCCTGCGCGGAGAGATTGGCCAACTGGTGGAGCGCATGCTGGCCCACGGCGCGTCATCGACCCAGATTACCCATATCATCACCTTGCTCAACGACCACACCGTGTGCCGGGTCATCGAACTGACCCTGGCCGATAAAGGCGACCCAGGCGTGCCCTTCAGTTGGCTGTGTTTCGGCAGCGAAGGCCGCCGCGAGCAGACCCTTCATACCGACCAGGACAACGGCATCCTGTTCGAAGCCCGGGACGCCGCCCACGCCGCGCAGATCCGTGGCCTGCTGTTGCCCATCGCCCAACAGGTCAACCAGAGTCTGGCGCTGTGCGGTTTCACCTTGTGCAAAGGCAACATCATGGCGGGCAACCCCGAGCTGTGCCTGTCCCGCGCGGAATGGGCGCGTCGCTTCGCGGCCTTCATCCGCGAAGCGACGCCGGAGAACCTGCTGGGCTCAAGCATCTATTTCGACCTGCGAGTGGTCTGGGGAGATGAACAAAGCTGCGAGCAACTGCGCCAGCAGATTCTCGATCAAGTGGCCGACAACCGATTGTTCCAGCGCATGATGGCCGAAAACGCTCTTCGCCATCGGCCGCCTGTTGGACGCTTCAGGGACTTTGTGCTGACCCGCAAGAACGGCGAAAAAGCCACCCTCGACTTAAAGGTACAAGGGCTGACGCCTTTCGTTGACGGCGCGCGACTGCTGGCCCTGGCCAATGGCATCGAAGCCAACAATACCCTGGAGCGCTTGCGGCAACTGGTGGTCAAGGAAGTCATCGAGCCGCTTGATGGCGCCGCTTATGAAGAGGCCTATCACTTCATCCAGCAGACCCGGATGCAACAACACCAATTGCAGACCCGGGAGAACCTTCCCTACTCCAACCGCGTCGATCCAGACAGCCTCAACCACCTGGACCGGCGGATCCTGCGCGAATCCCTGCGCCAGGCCCAACGTCTGCAAAGCAGCCTGACGTTGAGGTATCAGCTGTGAGCCTGTTTTCCTGGCTGCGTCCGGTCCAGCCGACGTTGTCGCAGGATTTGCAACAGCGCCTGGAAGCCCTGCCCGCGGCAGCACAACTGAATGAATGCAGCCTGCGGGAACAGCGTTGGGTCGTGGTCGATCTGGAAACCACCGGCCTGAACCTGAACAAAGACCAAGTGTTGTCCATCGGTGCGGTGGTGATAGAAGACGGCGCCATCGACTTCAGCCAGCAGTTCGAGCGGACGTTGCAATGCGACAAACAAAAACTCGGGCCAAGCGTGTTGATACACGGGTTGGCGCCAAGCGCCATCGCCGCCGGCAGCGACCCGGCCGACGCGCTGCTGGCGTTCATGGAGTTCGTCGGCGACAGCCCACTGCTGGCGTTTCATGCGCCTTTCGACAGCCACATGCTCGGACGAGCGTTAAAGGAATACCTGGGCTATCGCTTACAGCATCCCTTCATCGACGTGGCGGACCTGGCCCCGATGCTTTGCCCACAGGCTCATATCCGCCAAGGAGGCCTGGACGACTGGATCGACTGGTTCAAGTTGCAAGTCTTCGATCGCCACAACGCCAGCGCCGACGCCCTGGCCACCGCGGAGCTGGCGCTGATCCTGTTCAGCCGCGCCCGCCAGAAGGATATCCACAGCCCGCTCGACCTGCAGCAACGCCTGGGCCAATGGAAACGGCGGCAGCAGGCGCCTTCGCTTTAATCCAAGACCCGAGCACTCGGGAGCTTTTGTGGGAGCAAGCTTGCTCGCGATGGCGCAGTGTCAGTGAACCTCAATGCCACTGACCCACCGTTATCGCGAGCAGGGTCGCTCCCACAGAACTATCGAGTTATGGGCTCCGACCAGCGCCAATTGCTTTCCCTCCCCCGCCTCTGCCACAATCGCGAACAATTCTCGTTACTTAAAATTTCGGTGATGCTCTGTGTCGTCAGTCCCCAGTCCTCATAGTGATCTGGTTGGTGCGTTATACCGCGACCATCGCGCTTGGCTATTGGCGTGGCTGCGACGCAACGTGGCCTGTGCGCAACGGGCCGAGGACCTGAGCCAGGACACCTTTGTGCGCTTGCTGGGTCGCGAGGAGTTGAAGGCGCCCCGCGAGCCGCGCGCGTTCCTGCTGGCGATCGCCAAGGGACTGTTGTTCGACTACTTCCGTAGGGCCGCGCTCGAACAGGCCTATCTGACCGAACTGATGCTGGTCCCGAAAGGCGAGCAGCCGTCGGTGGAAGAGCAACAACTGATTCTCGAAGACCTGAAGAATATCGATCGCCTGCTTGGAAAATTATCCAGCAAGGCCCGGGCGGCATTCCTCTACAACCGCCTCGACGGCCTCGGCCACGCAGAGATCGCCGAGCGCCTTGGCGTTTCGGTCCCGCGGGTACGGCAATACCTGGCCCAAGGCATGCGGCAATGCTACATCGCGCTTTATGGTGAGCCGACATGACCGCAGCCCTTGGCAAACCGGTCTCGGCGCGCGTTCTCGATGCGGCCATTGCCTGGCAGCTGTCCCTGGATTCTGGCTGCGGCAGTCCCCAGGAGCGGGAAGCATTCGCTCAATGGCACGCCGCCGATGAAGAGCACGCCCGCGCCTGGCAACAGCTCGGCATGCTTGACCAACGCTTCAGCATCGCCAGCGGACCTGCCCGGGCCGCGTTGCTGCAATCGAAGGCCAGCATCCGGCGACGGGTGCGCAAGGTTGGCAGTGGCCTGGCCAGTGTCGTCGCGGTCATCGGCCTGACGCTGTTCGCCGGCGACCGTTACCTGCCGCTGGATTATTGGCTGGCCGACCAGCGCACCGCCACGGGCGAACAGCGCACGTTGCGCCTGGCGGACGGCACGGTGGTCAACCTCAATACCCACAGTGCGCTGGATGTACGTTTCGACGACAAGCAGCGGCTTATCGTTTTGCAGGAAGGCGAGATTCTCGTGGAGACCGGCCACAACGATCCGCGGCCGTTCATCGTCGAGACTCGCGAAGGCAGCATGCGCGCCTTGGGCACGCGTTTTCTGGTCAAGCTCGAAGACCAGGGCACACGCTTGAGTGTGTTGAAATCGGCGGTGGCGGCGCACCCGCAGCGCAGCGAAGGAGAACAGATCCTGCGCGAAGGCCAGCAAGTGCTGATGCACCGGGATGGCCTCGGGCCGGCCGTGGCCTTGAACGCGGGGGCCGATGCCTGGACCCGCGGGATGCTGGTGGTGGACAACGCGCGCCTTGAAGATTTGATCCGGGAGCTGGGGCGTTACCGGCGTGGATATCTCGGCGTCGAGCCCCAGGTGGCGGACTTGCGCATCACCGGCAGCTTTCCGCTGCACGACACCGACCTGGCCCTGACCGCCCTGCTGCCGACCTTGCCGGTGCAAATCGAGCATCACACGCGTTGGTGGGTGGTGGTGGGGCCTAGGGCTGAAGCCAAGCGCTGAAGCGTATTGTTGCCAGTGATGGCCTCACCCCAAAGCCACCGGCCGCAATCTGAATCTAAATTATTTTCATCCAGCCCTATCACTTTTCGACTTTCATCCGGCACACAGGCAATTGAGAAATATTTCCATTCAGGAGCCGCCGTATGTCCCGTCCGTTTGAGACCCTGTTGCGCCCCAGTCTATTGGCCGTTGCCATTGCCTTGAGCACCCCGTTGGCCTGCGGCCCGTTGCTCGCCGCCGAACAGGCATCTGGCGTTCGTGCCTACAATCTGCCCGCGGCGCCATTGGCCAGCACCCTGAATCAGATCGCCAGCCAGGCCGGTCTCGCCTTGAGCCTGAACCCGTCATTGGCGTCGGGCAAGACCTCGGCCCCGGTCCAGGGCCAATTCGACGCCACCGGCGCCTTGCGCGAGGCCTTGCGCGGTACCGGCCTGCAACTGGAACAAAGCAGCGCCGGCACTTACAGCCTGGTGGCCGTGCCCGAAGGCGTCATGGTGCTGCCGGAAACCAGCGTGATCGGCGCGGGAATCAGCGAAACGGCATGGGGGCCTAGCGAGGGCTACGCTGTGACCCGCACCGCCGCCGGCACCAAGACCGATACCCCGATAGTCGAGCTGCCACGCTCGGTCTCGGTGGTCACGCGCCAGCAGATGGAAGACCGCTCCGTCCTCAACCTCAATGACGCGCTGCGCTACACCGCCGGCGTGCAGAGCAGCGGCTACGGTTCGGACTCGCGTAACGATTGGCTATTGGTGCGCGGTTTCGTGCCAACGCAATTCCTCGATGGCCTGCCGCTGCCCAAGGGCAACTACATCACGACGAAAATCGAACCCTGGAACCTTGAGCGCATCGCGGTGCTTCGCGGCCCTGCTTCCTCGGTCTACGGCCAGACGCCCCCCGGCGGCATGCTCGACATGGTCAGCCGCCGCCCACAGGCTGAAAGCAGCAATGAAGTCCAATTGCAGGCCGGCAGCTACGAGCACAAGCAGATCAACTTCGACAGCACTGGCAAAGTCGATGACGAAGGCCAGTTCCTGTACCGACTCAGCGGCACGGTGCGCGACAGCAACTCCCAGGTCGACCACATCCCGGACAAACGCTACAACATTGCTCCAAGCCTGACGTGGAATATCAACGACGACACTCGCCTGACCTTCCTGTCGCAATACACCCGCGATGACACGGGTATCACTGGGCAATTCCTGCCGCTGCAAGGCACAAAGCTGGCCTCGCCGGCGGGCAAGATTTCTCATCACAAGAACCTGGGTGATCCGGACTGGGAGTTCTACGATCGCACCTACTATGCGCTGGGCTACAACTTCGAGCATCGCCTGAACGACACCTGGCAGTTCCGCCAGAATCTGCGCTATACCAAGAGCGATCTGGAATTTCAGGGCATCTCCGCCGGTGGGGCTTTTTTCCCAGATGGCCCGGACGAATCCGTGAGCGCCGATGGCACCGTCAGGCGCAGCGCCAGTATTGTTGATGAAGACATCAGCCAATACGCCGTGGATAACAATTTCCAGGCCGATTTCCAGACCGCAGCCTTGAGCCACACGCTGCTGCTGGGCCTGGACCACCAGCGCTCCAATAGCAACGCTCGCTGGCGCTGGGGTTCTGGTGGTGTGCCCACCAGCAACGTCAACAACCCGACTTACGGACAGGACTTCTCCAACGTCCAGTATTTCGACATGTACCACTACAACCAAAAAACCCACCAGACTGGCCTGTACATCCAAGACCAGATCGCTCTGGACAACTGGCGCCTGACCCTTGGCGGCCGTGAGGACTGGATTCACACCGGCACCGTTTTCCACAACCAGAACGACGCGACCAACACCCAGCGCGACAAGAAATTCAGCGGCAACGCCGCATTGAGCTATGTGTTCGATAACGGCGTGACACCGTACGTTTCCTTCGCCCAGTCGTTCCAGGCCGTGGCGGGCTCAGCCGTCAACAGCACTGACTCGTTCAAACCAACTGAAGGCGAGCAGTACGAAGTCGGCATCAAATATCAGCCACCGGGTACCAAAACCCTGTTGACCGCCGCGGTGTTCGACCTGACTCAGCAAAACAACTCCGTCACGGAGAACAACATCACCCGGCAGGTGGGCGAGGTCCGCGTGCGTGGCCTGGAACTGGAAGCGTCCGGCGACGTCACCGACAACCTGAAACTGGTCGGTTCCTACACCTACAACGACAGCGAAATCACCAAGGGCGCCGCGGCCGAAGAAGGCAAGCGCATGGCCCAGGTACCGCGTAACCAGGCCACCGCATGGGCCGACTACACCTGGCATAACGGCCCTCTGGACGGGTTCGGCGTGGGGGCTGGCGTGCGTTATGTCGGCGACACCTATGGCAACACCACCAACACCGATTGGGGTCACGTCGGCTCCTACACGGTGTACGACGCCTCGGCCCACTACGACCTGGGCCGTTTGAACAAGACGCTCAAGGGCGTCACGGTGGCAGTGGACGCGAAAAACATCTTCAACAAGGACTACCTGTCCACCTGCGATGGTTTCTATTGCTACTACGGCGACCAACGCAACGTCGTCGCCAGCGTGAATTACAAATGGTAAACGGTTAGCATTTGCGCAAACCTCTTTGAGGGCACCTGCAACTGAGCTCAATCAGTCAGATGAAATGCCTGTGGGACGAGTCTTTGTGGGAGCGAGCTTGCTCGCGATGGCGGTGAGTCAGCTGCGTTGATCTTGACTGACACTTCGCTTTCGCGAGCAAGCTCGCTCCCACACAAGCTGGCTCCCGTAGGTTTCACGGTTGGCTGAACGACCTCAAGCATCGTCGCCCTTCAGCATTCGGATCGATCATGAAAAGCAAAACCATCCGCCGCTGGTCCTTCGTCCACACCTGGACCAGCCTGATCTGCACGGTGTTCCTGCTGATGTTGGCAATCACCGGGTTGCCGTTGATTTTCCATCATGAGATCGAGCACCTGTTGGGCGATGCGCCAGAGCTGCGGGAGATGCCGGCCGGCACGCCGCCGCTGGACCTGCAACAACTGGTGGAAAAAGCCAAGGCCCATCGTCCGGGCGAGGTGGTCCAGTATTTTGGCTGGGACGAGGACGACCCCAACGGCATCATCACCATCATGGCGCCGACGCCGGGCACCGAACCCAACTCCTCCCACACGTTCATGCTCGATGCACGCACGGGCGAAGCCCTGGAAATGCCCTCGGCCAACGGCGGTTTCATGATGGTCATGCTGCGCCTGCACGTGGACATGTTCGCCGGTTTGCCGGGCAAGTTGCTGCTGGCGTTCATGGGTTTGCTGTTCGTGATCGCCATCGTCTCCGGCGTGGTGCTGTATTTGCCATTCATGCGCCGCTTGAAGTTCGCCACGGTGCGCCAGGACAAATCCACGCGCCTGCGCTGGCTCGACCTGCACAACCTGATCGGTGTGGTCACCCTGGTCTGGGCGCTGACCGTCGGCGTGACTGGCGTGATCGCCGCCTGCGCCGACCTGATCATTGCCGCATGGCGCAACGATAGCCTCAGCGCCATGGTCGAGCCCTATCGCAACGCGCCACCATTGACCGAGCTGGCCCCGGCAACCCGCTTGCTGGACATTGCCAAGGATGTCGCTCCCGGCATGGAGCCGAGCTTCATCGCCTTCCCCGGCACGCTGTTTTCCAGCGAGCACCATTACAGCGTGTTCATGAAAGGCAGCACTCACCTGACCTCTCATCTGCTGACGCCTGTACTGATCGACGCCAGCACCCTGGACGTCACCGCCGTGGCCGAACGGCCCTGGTACATGGACATGATGAGCCTGTCCCTGCCCTTGCATTTCGGCGACTACGGTGGCCGGCCAATGCAGATCTTCTGGGCGACCCTGGACATCCTGACCATCATCGTCCTGGGCAGTGGTGTTTATCTGTGGGTGGTTCGGCGCAAGGCCGCCAAGCGCGCAATCGTCGGCGCGGAGGTCGAAGCGTGAGGCCTCGGCAGTCTAATTTCTGGAAGGTGTTTGGTATCCCCGTGGTCATCGGCGCTTTGAGCGCGGCGGGGCTGTTTTCAGCATTGTTGGGCGATGGCGCGTGGGATGCGGTGAGTTGGGTGGGCTTGGGCGTACCGACGGTGCTGGGGACCTGGGGTTTGTTCAAGCGCCGATAATTCCAGCGCGCAATAAACCTGTGGGAGCAATCGATACTCGCCAGCCGCCGTGCAACTGTCTAGGCTAAGCCCCAGCCCGCCCCATCGAGGATCTCTGCATGTCCAGCCCCAGCATGACCTTGTTCCACAACCCCGCGTCCCCCTTCGTCCGCAAGGTGCTGGTGCTGCTGCACGAAACCGGCCAGCAGGACCGTGTGGCGTTGCAGTTGAGTCAACTCACGCCGGTCAAGCCCGACCGGGCGCTGATCGAAGAAAACCCGTTGAGCAAGATCCCGGCCCTGCGCCTGGCCAACGGGACGGTGATCCACGACAGCCGCGTCATCCTTGATTACCTCGATCACCAGCATGTCGGCAACCCGCTGATCCCCCGCGAGGGCGCGGCCCGCTGGCGGCGCTTGACCTTGGCCTCCCTGGCCGACGGGATCATGGACGCGGCGGTGATGATCCGCTACGAGACCGCGCTGCGCCCCACGGAAAAACACTGGGCCGAATGGCTCGATGCGCAACGGGACAAGATTCGCCGTGCCGTGGCCCTGCTCGAAGCCGAGGCGATTGCCGAACTGGCCTGTCATTTCGACATCGCCTCCATCAGCGTCGCCTGCGCCCTGGGTTACCTGGACCTGCGCCATCCGGACCTGGAATGGCGCAAGTCCAATCCCCAGCTGGCGGCGTGGTTTGCCGAGGTGAGCTTGCGGCCTTCGATGCTCGAGACGGTGCCCAGGGTTTAATTTTTACTGAATATCACGACTTTTTCGCCAGCAGGCTCGCCCCCCATTGATCGTGTGGTCCCTTTGGGAGCGAGCCTGCTCGCGAAGGCCGCGCTCCGGATCCATCGGAAACAACCCAGCAATTCGCTTCACCAGCAGCTCTCCCAACCACTGATCCTCCCGCAACCCCAGCGACCGACTCATTTCACCTCTCCCAGATCGAAGCTCATCGCCGCAACAGGCTTCGCGCCCACGCCGTACCAGTCCAACTTGCGGGTCAACACCATGAACACACCGAGCAGGCCGAACAGCAGCAGCGAGCCCATCAACAGCGCGTAGTCTTCAGCGCTTAGCAACCCATAGAGCAAACCGTACAACCCCGCCAACCCGGCTGAAAAACCCAGGCCGTGGCTGACGCTGCGCAGCACATGGCAGACATAAAAGCCGATCAACACCACGCAGGCACTGGCCGAGACCAGGTACGCCAGGGTGAAGCCTATGTGTTCCGAAAGCGACAACAGCAATAGATAGAAGAAGGCCAGGGCCACGCCCACCAGTGCGTATTGGACCGGGTGCACCGCCAGGCTCTTGAGCACTTCGAAGAGGAAGAACCCGGCGAACGTCAGCGCAATGAACAGCAGCGCGTATTTGATCGCCCGATCGCTCTTGAGGTATTGGTCCACCGGATCGACGAAACTCACGCCGAATGCACGGCTGCGGAATGCTTCGCAGCCATCGCTGGGCTCGCATGCCTGCAATGTTTCCAAGAGGTTGGTGGAGAAAAACGAGGTCTGCCAATCGGCACTGAAGCCCTGCTCGTTGACCTCGCGATCGACCGGCAGGTAGTTGCCGATAAAGCTGGGGTGCGGCCAGTCGGCGGAGAGGTGCACCTTGGTGGACTTGCCCACCGGCAGGATCTGCAATTCACCGGTACCTTGCAGGCGCAGGTCGAAACCGAAGGTCAGCTCGGGGCTGCCTTGGGCGGTGATCATGGGCAGCGGTACATGCACGCCTTGCCCAAGCCAGCCAAGCCGCGAGCCGGGAAGGAAGTCGACGGTCTGCTGGTTCAACGTCAGGGTCAAGGCATTCTCGATGCCGCGAATGTCGCTGATACCGACGCTCAGGTACGGCTCGTCAAAGCGATAGTCGGCGAAATCCTTCGCGGCGACGCCATAACGCTCCGGCACTTTGAAGCGCCCATCGATCCGATTGTCAGCGTGAAACAAGCGCGCCTCGTAGATACCCCGGGCGCGGGTTTCGGTGCGCACCTGGCCGTCGAGTTCGAATTGCTCCGGCAAAAAGTACAACTCACCACTTCGTTCGACGGTCTCCAGGAAACGCACGCCCGTCTTTTCGTTGGTATTCCAGACTTTCACGTCCTTGCGAAACGGCACGACGATCATCGGCCCGATCAGTTGCTGGCTGTGGCTGGAACTGCGGGCGATGTCCTGCAGCACCCCGTCGCGCAGCTCTTGGCGCTCATCGATAAGGCCGCTGATCATCAACAACGGAATCATCAGCAAGAGGATCAAGAGGGCAATCATGCCCAGTTTTATAGCGAGACTGCGGTTCATGTGAGGCTCTCCCTGTTCGAATGAGGAAGAGTCTGGCGTGCCTGTGTGGGAGGTTTATGGGTGGAATGTGGAGATTGTGTGGAGAGTAGAAGTTATCCGACCCAAAGAGAAACCTGTGGCGAGGGAGCTTGCTCCCGCTCGGCTGCGAAGCAGTCGCAAACGGGGCCGCTACGCAGCCCAGCGGGAGCAAGCTCCCTCGCCACAACTGTATTTCATTGCCAAGAACGTGGTCTCAGGGCAACCGCAGCACCACCTCCACCCCGCCCTCGACATTGCCGATACCGAACGCCCCGCCATGCAACTGCACCACTTCCTCGACGAAGTTCAGCCCCAGGCCCGTGCTCTTGCGACCAGTACCCGGGCGAGGCAACGAGTAAAAACGCTCGCTCAAACGAGGCAGCGCATAGTCGGGAATCGGTTCAGCCTGGTTGAACAGGCGGATTTCGACACAGGTGCCGATGCGCTCGGCGCTGATCCGCAGCAGGCCTTCGGCGGGCGTGAAGTCCAAGGCGTTTTCCAGCAGGTTGCCCAGAGCCTGGCGCAGCAAGAACGCCTCCCCCGTCAACGTCAGGTCAGGCGCCATGTGCCGCTCGATGCGCAAATGCCGGTTTTCGATCCAGCCGCCGCGTGCTTCCAGCAGCTCCTCCATCAACGCCGCCACCGGCACCGCTACCACTTCCTCCAGGCCTTGCCGCTGCTCGACCTGGGCCAGGTTGAGCAAACGCTCGATCAACTGCTGCATCCGCACGCTTTCGCTGTCGATGTTGCTGACGAAACGCTGGTGCTGGGCGGCCGGCATGTCGCTCTGCAGCAGCTCGGCGGCGCCGCGAATCGCCGCCAGCGGACTCTTGAGTTCATGGGTCAGGGTATGTACGTATCGCTCGACATACGCCTTGCCTTCAAGCTGGGTGCGCATATGCTCCACCGCCCCCGCCAATTGTTCGAACTCGCCGCCGCGATAGTGCGGCACCTCCACCCGACGGCCCTGGCTGACCGCCTGGGCATAAGCCGTCAAGCGCCGCAATGCCGCGCTGAGCCACCACGACAGCAAGGCGCCGAGCAACAGGCCAAGGCCGATCAGACCGGCGCCGTAGGCGAGCAAACGCCGTTCCGTGCGGTCGACGTAAGGCTGCAAGGAGCTATTGGGCTTGGCCACCGTCACCACGCCTATGATCCGGCCGTTGTCACGGATCGGCGCCCCGACGTGCATCACCGAAGACGCCGGGTCATCCGGATCGCTGCGGGTCGAACGGGCGCCATAGTGACCGCGCAGCGTCAGGTAGACGTCGTTCCAGCGCGAATAGTCCTGCCCCACTGCCGCGCCGCTGGAATCGAGCACCACGATGCCGTTGGCGTCGGTGACGTAGATGCGGTGGCTGACCTGGTTTTTCGGCAGCCCCCAGATTGTCGCGGCCGGCTGGCGCTCACCATAGGATTTGAGCAGTTGCGGCCAGCGGTTCTGGCTAAGCGTTCCGGCCTTGAAATCGTCCCGCAGGATCTCAGCCATCAGGTTGGCCGTGTCCACCAGGGTTTCCTCGGTGGACTGGCGCACACCGGGGCGGATTTCCTCCATGACCGTGTTGAGCACGAAATACCCGGCCAAGCCAATAAACAACACATAGGCAAGGAAGATACGAATGCCCAGTGACATCAGCTGTGCCCCGGGCTGTAGCTGTAGCCGAGCCCCCGATGAGTCTGGATCGGCTCGGCCTCGGCCCGGACCAGGCGCAGTTTGGCACGCAGGCTCTTGATATGACTGTCGATCGTGCGCTCGTAACCGGCGTCGCTGGCCACGCCCAGGGCATCGAGCAACTGTTCGCGGCTGAAGACCCGTTCGGGCTGGTCCAGCAAACAGTGCAACAAGCGAAACTCGTGGCGCGTGAGGTTCAGCGGTTTGCCGCGATAGTTGATCTGCACGCGATCAGGGTCGACCTGGAACAACGCTGTCCCCGTTTCGGCGATCGGTCGCGGCGCCACTCGCTTGAGGATGGCGCGGACCCTGGCGGCCACTTCCCGAGGGCTTAAGGGTTTGACCACGTAGTCGTCGGCACCAATCTCCAAGCCCACCACCCGATCAATCTCGCCGTCCCGAGCTGTAAGAAAGATGACCGGGACGTCGTTGAAACGTCTGAGATTCTTACACGTCTCAAAACCACTGATATCCGGCAGGCCTACATCGAGAATGATCAGGTCCGCCGGCGTGTTTTTCTGGTGCTCGAGGGCAGCTGCGCCAAGGCTCAGCCAAGTGGTGTCAAAGCCTTCGCCCTGCAGGGCAAACACCAGCGTATCGGCAATGGCGGCTTCGTCTTCGACAATCAGAATATGAGGCATGGCGTCCGAGCCCGACAGGAAAGTTGCCGGAACGGTGCCCCAAGCCTCGGGGCACGTCAATCGCGCAAATCAACAGTCCGGTTTATCCGCTGTAAACCGCCGTGCCGGGTTGACCGCCGCTTTGAATTCGCGCAAGGCCTTGGCGCCGATCAGTAGCGGGTAGTTGAAGCTGCTGCGGTCGGTCAGGTTGACCTCGACGGTGCGCTTGACGTTACCCAGGCACATTTCCAGTTCCACCACCGGACGTTTACTCGGGGCGATCTTTTCATCGTCGTCCTCGTCCTCTTCGGAACGGGTCTTGATCTTGCTGATGCGGGCAATCTTATGCTCATAGATCTTGTTGCTCGCGTCTTTGGTTGCCAGGCGAAACCGTACCCAGTCATCGCCGTCACGGGTAAACGTCTCGATGTCCTTGGCCGACAGCGAAGCGGTCAGCGCACCGGTGTCCATTTTCGCCTTGAGCACTTCGCCGCCCATTTCCGGCAGCGCTATGTATTCATAGCGCCCGTACAAGGTGGGTTCGGCGGCCAGTACTGGAAGGGCCACCAGGGAAAGCAGGGCTAGAACGGATTTCATGTAGGAGGCTTCCATTGTGGGAGTGGGATTTTAGACCGTGGTCGGTGAATTCGTTCGGTTGACTTCGACAGGGATGGCTACGGGACATCCAGCCCATTGAACAAAAGGTGAAACATTCGTCCATCGCGATTTGGCCTGTCGCTCGAAGCTGCTTATCATGGCCCGCCCACCCGTTTGCAAGAGTCATCTATGCGCCGCCTGCTCACCGGCTGTCTCGTCACCCTGTTGCTGCTGCTCAACACCTTGGTGCTGTTCGGACCGCTCATGGTATTTGCGCTCTTGAAACTGGTCCTGCCCGGGCGTTTTCGCGACTACGCCTCGTTGGCGGTCATGTGGATCGCCGAGACCTGGGCTGAAATCGACAAACTGATCTTTGCCCTGTGCATCCCCACTCGCTGGGACATTCGCGGTGGCGAAGGCCTGCGCGGCGACACCTCCTACCTGGTGATCAGCAACCACCAATCCTGGGTGGACATCCCCGCCCTGGTCCAGGCCCTCAACCGGCGCACGCCTTTTTTCAAGTTTTTCCTCAAGAAGGAACTGATCTGGGTGCCCTTCCTTGGCTTGGCCTGGTGGGCGCTGGATTACCCCTTCATGAAACGCTACACCAAGGCCTTCCTGGCGAAGAACCCGGAACTGGCTGGTCGCGATCTGGAAATCACCAAGGCCGCCTGTGAGCTGTTCAAGCGCCAACCGGTCACTGTGGTGAACTACCTTGAAGGCACGCGTTACACAACGGCCAAAAGCCAGGCGCAGCAATCGCCCTTCGCTCACCTGCTCAAGCCCAAGGCCGGCGGGGTGGCATTCGTGCTGGCGGCGATGGGCGAGCAACTGGACGCGGTGCTGGACGTAACAGTGGTCTACCCGCAAGAGCGGATTCCAGGTTTTTGGGACTTGATCAGCGGGGCGGTGCCCAAGGTCATCATCGACATCCAGACCCGCGAACTGGACCCGACGCTATGGCAGGGCGATTACGAGAACGACCCCGTGTTTCGCCAGCACGTCCAGGACTGGGTCAACTTGCTGTGGGCCGAAAAAGATCGGCGTATTGCTGCGCTGCGCAGCGAAGGCCGGCTTGGGTAACACCTTCTAAGCTGAGAATTGAGGTTTATCGCGAAAAAATCAGATCACGCCATGGGTAGTTCCAAATCGAGATAAAAAACTGTCAGGGTTGACAGTAGCCCTCACCGGACACAGCCGTAACGATGTCGCCGAGAATTAAATTGGAGACATGCACATGCGATATTTCATTGGAGGCGGCGCGGGAATGATCCTGCTGATAATCGGCCATGTTCAGGCTGGAGAAGCTTCTTGTCCGGCGTTGACACAACTCCAGGACGACACTGCAACTGTCAATATCCAGGATGCTCCTGACTGGCAGAGCCAAACCATCGTGCAAGAGCTCAACCCTGCGTCACTACAATTCGACGAAGCGGAATTCGCGATCCAGGAACCTGACGAATATCAACAGGTCAGCGTGATCTACCAGCACTGCGAGACGAAACTTACCCTTGACTACCTTACACCGGGATTGAACGGTCATTGCACAAGCCTCGGCACCCGTGCTTGCCAATTTCGGAACAGCAGCGATTATTTCAGTCTCAGATTTTGATGAGTCCGTGGCGGATTTTCGAGGTCGCCACCTTCATCAAACACCTGCGCCAGCCGCACTGCGGGAAAGCCAGGCTGGCCGCCGCTGAAGAATAGCTTTTCTATCGCTCACAAGTTTCTACATAACAGAGAAACTTCCTACAGCAAACTCCGAAACTTCCAATTTCTTTTGTATTTATCTCACGCTAGAGCAGTGAGCCGATATATATCTATACATAATTGCGGATTGACATAAAGGACTGTCAACTCTGACAGTAGCCCGACCTGGAAACAGCCGTAAGAATAGCCATGGGCCGAGCCAGGAGGCGCGACATGTTTAAGATACGAGCCGGCGGCGTGGGGGTATTGCTAGGGGTTATTGGCCAGGTTAACGCTGGCGAAATAACCTGCCCCGCGGCCACGGACATACACAGAAACATCGAGGCGGTAGAAGATGTTTATTTTGTCGAAGGGCACGATGAGTTCGAATGGCGGAGCGAAAACCTCGTGGATTTGGTCAACCCGAGAAAACTGTTATTCGAAGGCGCGGAATATGTACAGCACGAAGAGAGCGAGGACGAAGAAGAACTTGCCATTCGTACCACCATCACATGCCGATATGGCGATATGAATCTGGTCATGCAATATCCGCACGTTCAAGAACCCACCTTTTCGCCGTGGATAAACAACAACTGTAAAAGCCAGGATGTTAACGAGTGCCAACTCATCAATGCCGATTATTTTCAAGTCAGCTTTGATTAAGGTCAGGTACGTAGTCCGAGTTTCGCTACTCCAAACCTGCTCTGCCATTCCCGCTGGGGTTACCGTAAAGTGCGGCATCTTCTTACCAGAGCCTGCATGTATAAATCGGTGGCGCCACCCTCGCCGTCATCCTGACCGGCATGCTGATTGTCCTGGGCGTCAATGAATGCCAGCGTGGCCCTTTGAATCCGGATCTTGCCGACAACCTCAGTGACGAGCAGAAGGCATGGCTGACGGTTGAACATCGCATCAAACGCTCGGACCCGGCCCTTACCGAAGTCATCCGCAACCAGCAATCCTTGACCGTCCTCTACCGTCCAGACGCTGCCACGCAGGCGTCAGAACCGTGGGTGGAGCACATGTTGCGCGTGGTTGGGCATGGCCTGGCCGCACTCAACAACGCGCCCGGCGCCAAGCAATACACACACGTCACGATCAAGGCGCGGATGCTTGTCGATGATGATGTGGAACTGGTTTACGACATGCCGGGTTTTGACGCAATCAAGACGCAACAGGGCGGCTACGTGACCTTTGCCAGCATGCCGCAAAGCATGGTGTTCAGTCGCGAGGCCTTGACCCGGGCCCAGGAATATTGCCGTGGCCCCAGTGCCCGGGGATTTTATCCCGAATTCTGCGAACGGGTCCTGACACCGCAGGGTCCTGAATAAAAAGGGCGACACCACTGCCGCCCTTTTTCCGTCTTGCCTACAACCTTACGCCGCGCTGAACAACTTGTGCGGATCGATCACAAACTTCTTCGGCACGCCCGCATCGAACTCGCCATACCCCTTCGGCGCGTCGTCCAGGCTGATGACCTGCACACCCACGATTTCGGCAATGTTGATACGGTCCCACATGATCGCCTGCATCAGTTGGCGATTGTATTTCATCACCGGGGTCTGGCCGGTGTGGAAGCTGTGGGATTTAGCCCAGCCCAAGCCGAAGCGGATGCTCAGGCTGCCCATTTTCGCTGCGGCATCGACCGCGCCCGGGTCTTCGGTGACGTACAGGCCGGGGATGCCGATCTTGCCAGCGACGCGGACCACGCCCATCAATGAGTTGAGCACGGTGGCCGGGGCTTCGTGCTTGACGCCGTCATGGCCATGGCCGCGAGCTTCGAAGCCTACAGCGTCGACCGCGCAGTCGACTTCAGGCTCGCCCAGCAGCGCGGCGATCTGCTCATGCAGCGGAGTGTCCTGGGACAGGTCGGCAATTTCGAAGCCCTGGGCCTTGGCGTGGGCCAGGCGGACCGGATTCACGTCGCCGATGATGACCACGGCCGCGCCCAACAGGCGAGCGGACGCAGCGGCCGCCAGGCCAACCGGACCGGCACCGGCGATGTAGACGGTGCTGCCCGGGCCAACGCCGGCGGTGACGGCGCCGTGGTAGCCGGTGGGCAGGATGTCGGACAGGCAGGTCAGGTCACGGATTTTCTCCATGGCCTTGTCACGATCCGGCAGTTTCAGCAGGTTGAAATCGGCGTACGGCACCAGCACGTATTCGGCTTGGCCGCCGGTCCAGTCGCCCATGTCGACGTAACCGTAGGCACCGCCGGCACGGGCCGGGTTGACGGTCAGGCAGACGCCGGTGTGCATTTCCTTGCAGGAACGGCAGCGCCCGCAGGCCACGTTGAACGGTACCGATACCAGGTCGCCGATTTTCAGGTTCTCGACGTCGCTGCCCTTCTCGATCACTTCACCGGTGATCTCATGGCCCAGGACCAGCCCGGTCTGGGCGGTGGTACGACCGCGCACCATATGTTGGTCGGAGCCGCAGATGTTGGTGGAGACTACGCGCAGGATGACGCCGTGCTCGATCTTCCTGCCGCGCGGGTCCTGCATTTTGGGATAGTCGATTTTCTGTACTTCGACCTTGCCGTTGCCGAGATACACGACACCACGATTACCGGACATGCTTTCACCTCGCTGTTGTTTTTATGAAACTGCGCTGCCCAGGCAGGCAGCGCGTTGATTGCTCGGGTTGGTGCTTGTGGCTTGTTTCTGTGTTGTCTGTAAGGGCCTCTTCGCGAGCAGGCTCGCTCCCACAGTGGATCGTGGGTGTCAGCAGGATCTGTAGAACGACACGGATCCTGTGGGAGCGAGCCTGCTCGCGAATGAATTGCGAAGCGGCCCAAAAAAATCTAAAGAACAACCGTGCGATTGGCGTTCAAGAACACCCTTCGCTCAATGTGATACCCCACCGCCCGGGCCAAGGTGAGCCCTTCGATATCCCTGCCCTTGGCAATCAAATCTTCGGGGTAGTGGCTGTGGTCCACCACTTCCACGCCTTGGGCAATGATCGGCCCTTCGTCCAGATCGTTGTTGATGTAATGCGCCGTGGCGCCCACCAGCTTCACGCCTTTGTTGTAGGCCTGGTGATACGGCTTGGCACCCTTGAACCCCGGCAGCAACGAGTGATGGATGTTGATCGCCTTGCCATCAAGCTTGCGGCACAACTCTGGCGACAGCACTTGCATGTAGCGGGCGAGGATCACCAGTTCGGCGCCGGTGTCTTCGATCACCCGCCACACCTGCCGCTCCTGGGCCGGTTTGTCGTTCGGGTCAAGGGGGAAATGGTAGTAGGGAATCTGGTGCCAGTCGGCCAACGGCTTGAGGTCTGGGTGGTTGGACACCACGGCCACTACGTCCATCGACAACTGGCCGATGCGCTGGCGGTAGAGCAAGTCGTTGAGGCAGTGATCGGCCTTGGAGACCATGATCACCACTTTGGGTCGATAGTTGGGCGGGGTCAGTTCGAAGACCATGCCAAAGGCTTCGGCACGCTCGGCCAGGCCGGCGCGGAAACTCTGCTCATCGAAACCGTCAGGCTGGCGAAACTCCACGCGAATGAAGAAGCGCGCCGAGAGTCGGTCGTCGAACGAGTGGTGTTCGGTGACGTAGCAGCCCTGCTCGAACAGAAAGCGGGTCACCGCGTCCACCGTGCCGAGCACGCTGGGGCAATCGGCAGTCAGGATCCATGTGTCTGGGGCGCGGCTCATTGCGGTGACTCCTGTTTGTTATGGACAAATCCCCCCGCTAAGCACAGAACCCCTGTGGCGAGGGGATTTATCCCCGCTGGGCTGCGGAGCAGCCCCTAGACCTGCTACTTCAGAGTGTCAGGTTGATCACATCAAGCTTTTGGGGCTGCTTCGCAGCCCAGCGGGGATAAATCCCCTCGCCACAACAGTGTTCAGCTTTAGCCTCTGTGTATCAGGCCTGCACGCTCAACCCATACTCCGCCGCGGCATCCTGCAACCACAGCCACCAGTAGTCGGAGAAGCTGCGGCGGATCACCAGTTCCCAGGTGTCTTCAGCCGTATGGCGGATCACCAGTTGCGACTTGGCGAACACCGTGCCCACGGCTTTGCCCACCGGGAAATTGCTTGGGTGTACATCGTAGCTGGTGGATTTCATCAGCACGTCGCGCACGTTCGGGCCGGACAGTTCGAGGATCTGCTGGCCGCCGCTGACATTGACGATCTGGATGTGCAGGTCGCCGAGGGCTTCACGCAGCTTTTGCTCGGCGGCGAACTCCTCGCCGGTGGGCACCACCAGCAGCCATTCATCCGGGCCGAGCCATTGCAGGCTGGTTTCGCCCTTGATGACGACGGTCAGCGCGGCCGGCAATTCCAGGCCCAGGGCCTTGTGCACGCCAGCGGCGAACGCTGGGTCATGGCCATCGCCACGAATGGTCAGGTGGCCCAGGAGTTTTTTCTCGCGCACGGTCACGCCGGCGTTCTTGCGACCCTTGCCCACCTGGCTTGCGAGGTCGGCATGGTGCAGCGACGACTCGGCCTTGGCCCCGGTGGTTGGGCGTTGTTGGTACACGTTGACTGCGGTCATATGGAGCACCTGTCTGAATACTATTGAGCCAACCTTGTGGCGACCTTCAGGCCGTCATCGCGAGCAAGCTCGCTCCCACAAGGGTTACGCGATCAACTGTGGGAGCGAGCTTGCTCGCGATTGCGCCCCACAGGATCTCAAGCCAATCAGATGTTCTGCCGATCCCCCTTCGGATCGAAGAACACCGAAGAAACGATCTCTGCCTCGATCACCCGGCCGTCGGCCAATGGCGCGAACACCCGCTCGCCCAGGCGCTTCAAGCCACCCTTGACCACACCCATCGCAAACGAATAACCCAGAGAGTTATGCGCATAGCTGGAGGTGACGTGGCCGACCATCGACATCGGGATCGCCTGCTTGGGGTTGAACACCAGCTGGGCGCCTTCCGGCAGCCAGACATTCGGGTCGATCGGCTTGAGCCCCACCAGTTGCTTGCGATTTTCGCGCACGCAATCTTCGCGATTCATCCCGCGCCAGCCGATCCAAGAGAACGGCTTGGTGCGGCCGACGCACCAGCCCATGTTCAGGTCGTCCGGGGTCATCGAACCGTCGGTGTCCTGACCGACGATGATGAAGCCTTTCTCAGCCCGCAAGACGTGCATGGTCTCGGTGCCGTACGGGGTCAGGTTGTATTTCTTGCCGGCCTCGACGATCTGCTCGAGCACACCCATGGCGTAGTCGGCCTGCACGTTGATCTCGTATGACAGCTCACCGGTGAACGAGATACGGAACACCCGCGCCGGCACGCCGCCCACCAGGCCTTCCTTCCAGGTCATGAACGGGAAGCCGTCCTTGTCCAGGTCGATGTCGGTGACTTCGCTCAGCAGCTTGCGGCTGTTGGGCCCCGACAGGGTCATGGTTGCCCAGTGGTCGGTGACCGAGGTGAAGTACACCTTCAAGTCCGGCCATTCGGTCTGCTGGTAAATCTCCAGCCATTGCAGCACACGAGCCGCGCCGCCAGTGGTGGTGGTCATCAGGAAATGGTTGTCCGCCAGACAGGCTGTCACGCCGTCGTCGAAGACCATGCCGTCTTCCTTGCACATCAGGCCGTAGCGGGCCTTGCCCACGTCGAGCTTGGTCCAGGCATTGGTGTAGATGCGGTTGAGGAACTCACGGGCATCCGGGCCCTGGATATCGATCTTGCCCAGGGTCGAGGCGTCCAGCAGGCCGACGCTGTCGCGCACGGCCTTGCATTCGCGCTTGACTGCGGCGTGCATGTCTTCGCCGTTTTTCGGGAAGTACCAAGGGCGCTTCCATTGGCCGACGTCTTCGAACTCAGCACCGTTTTTTACATGCCAGGCATGCAGCGCGGTGAAGCGCACCGGCTCGAAAATGTGCCCGCAGTGACGGCCGGCCACCGCGCCGAAAGTCACCGGCGTGTAGTTCGGACGGAACATGGTGGTGCCCATCTGCGGGATGCTCACGTTCAGCGAACGGGCCGCGATGGCCAGGCCGTTGACGTTGCCCAGCTTGCCTTGGTCAGTGCCGAAGCCCAGGGCGGTGTAACGCTTGACGTGTTCCACCGACTCGAAGCCTTCGCGGGTGGCGAGTTCGATGGCGGCGGCGGTGACGTCGTTTTGCAGGTCGACGAATTGCTTCGGCGCCCGAGCGGTGGTTTTTTCGTGGGGCACCTGGAACAGCGCCAGGGTCGGTTCTTCGTGACGGCTCAGGGCTTTGGGCAACACGCCCTCCACTGCCTTGAAACCCGCTTCGCTGGCCGCGCGCACGCCGCCTTCGAAACCGTCGGCCAAGCTATCGCCGAGGCTGTACACGCCATTTACACCGCCGACGCACACCCGTTTCTGCGGAGCTTCGCCCGGTACGAAACCGAGGATGTCTTCACGCCAGATCGGCTTGCCGCCCAGGTGCGAAGCCAGGTGTACCACCGGGCTGTAGCCGCCGGAGCTCGCCACCAGGTCGCAGTCCAGCCATTCGCCGGGGCTGGTGACTGTATGGGCGCGCACATCGATCGCGGCAACCCGTGCCCCGGTGACGCGCTTGCTGCCACGGGCTTCGATCACGGCGCTGCCGGTAAGGATGCGGATGCCCTTGGCGCGGGCTTCTTCCACCAGTGCGCCACGTGGGTTGCTGCGGGCATCGGCCACGGCTACCACTTGCAGGCCGGCGTCGAACCAGTCCAGGGCCACGCGATAGGCGTGGTCATTGTTGGTGCTCAGGACCAGTTTCTTGCCCGGCGCCACGCCGTAGCGGCGGATGTAAGTAGAAACCGCGCCAGCCAGCATGTTGCCCGGCACGTCGTTGTTGCCGTAGACCAATGGCCGCTCGCAGGCGCCGGTCGCCAGCACCACGCGCTTGGCGCGGACCCGGTTGATGCGCTGGCGAACCTGGCCGATCGGAGCGCGATCACCCAGGTGATCGGTGAGGCGCTCATGGATGGTCAGGAAGTTATGGTCGTGGTAGCCGTTCACCGTGGCGCGAGGCAGCAACACCACTTCCGGCATCGAGCGCAGTTCAGCCACCGCGGCAGCGACCCACTCGGTCGCCGGCTTGCCGTCCAGACTCTCGCGGGAATCGAGCAGGCTGCCACCGAACTCTTCCTGCTCGTCAGCCAGGATCACGCGCGCACCGCTGCGGGCCGCGGCCAGTGCGGCGGCCAGACCAGCAGGGCCGGCGCCGACGATCAACACGTCGCAGTGACGGTTCATGTAGTCGTAGGTGTCCGGATCGTTCTCGGTCGGCGAGCGACCCAACCCTGCGGCCTTGCGGATGTACTTTTCGTAGGTCATCCAGAACGATTGCGGGTACATGAAGGTTTTGTAGTAGAAGCCCGGCGGCATCAGCTTGCCGCCGACCTTGCCGAGGATCCCCATCATGTCGTTGTTCACGTTCGGCCAGCCGTTGGTGCTGGTGGCGACCAGGCCTTGGTACAGCGCTTGTTGCGTTGCCCTTACGTTCGGAATCTGGGTGGCTTCGGTGGCACCGATCTGCAGCACCGCGTTCGGCTCTTCGGCGCCGGCGGCGAAAATGCCGCGCGGACGGGAATACTTGAAGCTGCGACCGATGATGTCGACCCCGTTGGCCAGCAGCGCGGCGGCCAGGGAGTCGCCCTCGAAGCCTTTGTAGGTCTGGCCGTTGAAGGTGAAGCTCAGCACTTTGTTACGGTCGATCCGTCCGCCGTTGGACAGGCGATTGATCTGGCTCATACCTTCTCTCCCAGAGCCTGCGCGGCCGCTTTCGGACTGTCAGCCTTGTCGGTGAATTGCGGCTTTTGACCGATCTTATAGGTTTCGAGAATTTCGTAGGTCACGGTGTCACGGGTCGCGTTGAAGTACTGGCGGCAACCGGCGGCATGGATCCACAACTCGTGATGCAGGCCGCGAGGGTTGTCGCGGAAGAACATGTAGTCGCCCCACTCCTCGTCGGTGCAGGCGTTCGGGTCCAGTGGACGCGGGATATGCGCCTGGCCGGATGCATGGAATTCCTCTTCGGAGCGCAGTTCGCCGCAGTGAGGACAGAAGATGTGCAACATGGGGATTTCTCCTGTTAGTGGGCGACGGCAGCAGCGCCGTGTTCGTCAATGAGTGCGCCGTTGTGGAAACGGTCGATGGAAAACGGCGCGGCCAGCGGGTGCATTTCACCCTTGGCCAGGCTTGCGGCAAACACGTTGCCCGAGCCAGGTGTGGCCTTGAAACCACCGGTGCCCCAACCGCAGTTGAAGAACATGTTCGGCACCGGGGTCTTGGAGATGATCGGGCAGGCGTCCGGGGTGGTGTCGACGATGCCGCCCCACTGGCGGTTCATGCGCACCCGCGAGAGCACCGGGAACATTTCGACGATGGCCTGGATGGTGTGCTCGATCACCGGGTACGAACCACGCTGGCCGTAGCCGTTGTAGCCGTCGATACCGGCGCCGATCACCAGGTCGCCCTTGTCGGACTGGCTGATGTAGCCGTGTACGGCGTTGGACATGATCACACTGTCGATGATCGGCTTGATCGGCTCCGATACCAACGCTTGTAATGGGTGGGACTCAACCGGCAGGCGGAAGCCCGCGAGCTTGGCCATGTGCCCGGAGTTACCGGCGGTTACCACGCCGACACGCTTGGCGCCAATGAAGCCCTTGTTGGTTTCAACGCCGATGCACACGCCGTTTTCCTTGCGGAAACCGATCACTTCGGTCTGCTGGATCAGGTCCACGCCCAACGCGTCCGCCGCCCGGGCAAAGCCCCAGGCCACGGCATCGTGACGGGCCACGCCGCCGCGACGCTGGACGGTGGCGCCCATCACCGGGTAGCGGGTGTTTTTCGAGCAATCCAGGTATGGGATTTCGTCGGCCACTTGCTTGGCGTTGAGCAGCTCGCCGTCCACGCCGTTGAGGCGGTTGGCGCTGACGCGACGCTCGGAATCACGGATGTCCTGCAGGGTATGGCACAGGTTGTAGACGCCACGCTGGGAAAACATCACGTTGTAGTTCAGGTCCTGGGACAGGCCTTCCCAGAGTTTCATCGCATGTTCGTACAGGTGGGCCGACTCGTCCCACAGGTAGTTGGAGCGCACGATGGTGGTGTTGCGCGCGGTGTTACCGCCGCCCAGCCAGCCCTTCTCGACCACGGCCACGTTGGTGATGCCGTGTTCCTTGGCCAGGTAATAGGCGGTCGCCAGGCCATGCCCGCCACCGCCGACGATGACCACGTCATAAACCTTTTTCGGCGTCGGCGTGCGCCACATCCGCTGCCAGTTTTCATGGTGGCTGAGTGAGTGTTTGAAGAGGCCGAAGCCCGAATAGCGTTGCATAGTCATTTACTCCAAAACCGACTCAGCGATAAACCGGGAAGTCCGCGCACAGGGCCGCCACTTGCTGCGCGACATTGGCCTCGACATCGGCATCGCCGAGGTTGTCGAGGATGTCGCAGATCCAACCGGCCAGCGTGACGCACTGGCTGACCTTGAAACCGCGCGTGGTCACCGCCGGGGTACCGATACGCAGGCCCGAGGTCACGAACGGCGATTGCGGGTCGTTCGGCACGGCGTTCTTGTTGACGGTGATGTGGGCGCGGCCCAGGGCGGCGTCGGCGTCCTTGCCCGTCAGGCCCTGGCGAATCAGGCTGACCAGGAACAGGTGATTATCGGTGCCGCCGGATACCACATCGTAGCCACGCTTGATGAACACGCCAGCCATGGCCTGGGCGTTTTCGATCACTTGCTGTTGATAGGCCTTGAAACCTGGTTCCAGGGCCTCCTTGAAGCACACGGCCTTGCCGGCGATCACGTGCATCAGCGGGCCGCCCTGGGCGCCGGGGAATACCGCGGCGTTGAGCTTCTTCTCGATTTCTTCGTTGGACTTGGCCAGGATCAGACCGCCACGGGGACCGCGCAGGGTCTTGTGGGTGGTGGTGGTGACCACGTCGGCGTACGGCAGTGGGTTTGGGTACAGGCCGGCGGCAACCAGGCCAGCGACGTGGGCCATGTCGACGAACAGCAGCGCACCGACCTTGTCGGCGATCTGGCGGAAGCGTGGAAAATCCAGGGTCTTGGAGTAGGCAGAGAAACCGGCAACGATCATCTTCGGCTTGCACTCGACCGCCAGGCGCTCGACTTCGTCGTAGTCGATCAGGCCGGTGGTGGTGTCGATGCCGTATTGCACCGCGTTGTAGAGTTTGCCTGAGGACGACACTTTCGCACCGTGAGTCAGGTGACCGCCGTGGGCCAGGCTCATGCCCAGGATGGTGTCACCGGCTTGCAGCAGGGCCAGGTAGACGGCGCTGTTGGCCGACGAACCGGAGTGGGGCTGGACGTTGGCGTAATCGGCGCCGAACAACTGCTTGGCGCGCTCGATGGCCAGGGCCTCGACCTTGTCGACGTGCTCGCAGCCACCGTAGTAGCGCTTGCCCGGATAGCCTTCGGCGTATTTGTTGGTCAAGCCGCTGCCCTGGGCCTGCATCACACGCTTGCTGGTGTAGTTCTCGGACGCGATCAGTTCGATGTGGTCTTCCTGGCGTTGCTCCTCGGCATTCATCGCCGCCAGCAGTGCATCATCGTAGCCTTGGATTTGGTCTTGCTTGCTGAACATCGCGTCTCTCCCAGCGGCGGCGGTGCGCCTTTCGTCTCGGTGAGGCACGGACCGTTTCGGTCGTGCCCTTTGGATGCGATGGTATGGCCGGCGCAGGCAGGTCAAATGCCTATGGACGCCACGCAAAGGTGCGTTTACGACATGGGATCAAATGGAATCGAACACTTCCCTTGTGGTGAGAGAACAAGGGTTATGCAAAGGCTTGGCGAACCGCGAGCAACAGCAGAAAGTGCGCGGGATAGAGCAGATAGGCCCAACGTCGCATCGGCACCGGATGAAAACGACCCGCGTGTCGCAAAAGCACCAGGCCCAGCCCTGGCGCGATCAGGCAAGCCACCAACCCCCACAACGCCACCGCATCCCCCAGCCACGCGGCGCCATACAGCACCCGCCATTGATTGGCCGCCACGCACACCAGTCCCGGCAGCAAGGCCAGAAACAGCGAGCGCTTGAACGCCAGCAATGTCGCCAGTGGCAGCAGCACCCCATAGAAGCCAAACATCAACCGCGACGAAAACAGCGCCGCCAGCAGCAACGCCATCGCGGCCAGGCATCGCGCTTCCAAGGTGGGCGTCTGCCAACAACGCGCTACCAATAACCCAAGCACCAACGTAGGCATGACATTCAAGGTGGCGGGGGCGGGAATGAACAAGCGGTAGGGAATTTCGCTGACGGCGCTGAACAGCAACAGCCAGCCCAGGTAGCGCCACGCATCGGTGCCGGCGGCGCCGCCGCTGCGCGCCAGGTTTGCCGCCATCGCCAGGCAGAACCACGGAAACGCCAACCTCCCCGGCACATACAGCCAATCGACGGAAAAACCGACATATCGCAGATGATCGAGGACCATCGACAACAGAGCCAGCCACTTGAGCAGGTCCAGGGCGCCGTCGCGTCGACTCATGTGCGTCGCGGCCCTGGGGCTTTGTGATTTTCTGACAGAAACATCCCGTATGTTCCCCCGCTAATCTTGGGTAAAGTGCGCACCAACATAGACCACGGCGTTGCGCACTCAAGCACGCCGGACCAAGGAACCCCCATCCGGGAATTCCGCCAGGGATCTCTTACCCAGGACTCTCTAATCAAGGAGCACGGCCATGACCGACAAGAGTCAACAATTTGCCAGCGACAACTATTCCGGCATCTGCCCTGAAGCCTGGGCGGCCATGGAAGAAGCCAACCAGGGCCACCAGCGCGCCTACGGCGACGACGAGTGGACCCATCGCGCGGCGGATGATTTCCGTGCCTTGTTCGAAACCGACTGCGAAGTGTTCTTCGCGTTCAACGGCACGGCGGCCAACTCCTTGGCGCTGTCCTCACTGTGCCAGAGTTATCACAGCGTGATCTGCTCGGAAACCGCCCACGTCGAGACCGACGAATGTGGCGCGCCGGAATTCTTCTCCAACGGCTCCAAGCTGCTGGTGGCACGCACCGAGAACGGCAAGCTGACGCCCGACTCGATCCGCGAGGTCGCCCTCAAGCGCCAGGATATCCACTACCCCAAGCCGCGCGTCGTGACCCTGACCCAGGCCACGGAAGTGGGCAGTGTCTACACGCCGGAGGAAATCCGCGCCATCAGCGTCACCTGCAAGGAGCTGGGCCTGAACCTGCACATGGACGGCGCGCGATTCTCCAACGCCTGCGCCTTCCTCGGCTGCACCCCGGCAGACCTGACCTGGAAGGCCGGCGTGGACGTGTTGTGCTTCGGCGGGACGAAAAACGGCATGGCGGTGGGCGAAGCAATTCTGTTCTTCAACCACGACCTGGCCGAAGACTTCGACTACCGCTGCAAACAGGCCGGGCAACTGGCGTCGAAAATGCGCTTCCTGTCCGCGCCCTGGGTCGGCCTGCTGCAAAACGACGCCTGGCTCAAGCACGCCCGCCACGCCAACCGCTGCGCGCAATTGCTGGCGGAGCTGGTCAGCGACATCGAGGGCGTGGAACTGATGTTCCCGGTCCAGGCCAACGGGGTGTTCCTGCAACTCTCGGAGCCGGCTATCGCCGCGCTGACGGCCAAGGGCTGGCGCTTCTACACCTTCATCGGCAAGGGCGGCGCACGCTTCATGTGCTCGTGGGATACAGAAGAGGCGCGGGTGCGGGAATTGGCGGCGGATATTCGGGAAGTGATGGCCGCCTGAAGCAACGACCCATCGCTTCAGGCTTTTTGAGCTTTTGTGGCGAGGGAGCTCGCTCCCGCTGGGCTGCGCAGCAGCCCCATGCGGTCTATCAGGTAGTCCCCACCTACCAGATGACGACTGCTGCGCAGCCGAGCGGGAGCAAGCTCCCTCGCCACAGAGGGCCCGCCGCGATTTAAAACTCGATCCGCACATCCCCCTTCGGCACGCTGCAGCACGACAGGATATAACCCTCGGCCTCGTCGTCCTCGGTGATCCCGCCGTTGTGCTCCATCTCCACTTCCCCGCCCAGCTTCAACACCTTGCAAGTGCCGCAGATGCCCATGCCACAAGCCTTGGGGATCATCAGGCCGAGCTTGGCGGCGGCCGCGTGGACGGTTTCGCCCGGTGCTACGCCGATGCTCTTGCCGGAGGCGACGAATTCCACTTGGTGCAGGTCCGCCTGGTCAACTTCCGGTGCGTCAGCGGCCTGTTCGGCCTGTTCCACCGCATCGGCGCGGGCTTCCGGTGGCGTGGCGCCAAAGGATTCCTCGTGATAACGCTTCATGTCGTAGCCGGCGGCTTCCAGCAGGCGCTTGACCGCACTCATGTACGGCGTCGGGCCGCAGCAGAACACTTCGCGCTCGAGGAAATCGGGCACCATCAATTCCAGCATCTTGTGATTCAAGTATCCGCGGTACCCGGCCCACGGCTCGCCCAGGCCATGTTTTTCGCAGATCAGGTGCAAGCTGAAGTTGTCGATCCGCGACGCCATGTGCTCCAGCTCGCGGTGGTAGATGATGTCCTTGGGCGAGCGAGCGCTGTGGACGAAGGTCATGTCGACGTTGGCGTTGGTATCGTAGAACCAACGCGCCATGGACATGCACGGCGTAATTCCCACGCCACCGCTGAGGTAAAGCACTTTCGGACTCGGGAAATCGATGGCGTTGAACAGCCCCACCGGCCCGTGCACCGCCAGTTCCTGGCCCTCGTGCAGCGTATCGTGCAGCCAGTTGGAAACCTTGCCCCCCGGCACGCGCTTGATGGTCACCGAGAAGCTGTAGGGCACCGACGGCGAACTGGAAATGGTGTAGGAACGCATGATCGGCTGGCCTTCGATTTCCAGCTCCAGGGTGACAAATTGCCCGGGCTTGAAAAAGAACATGATCGGCTGGTCGGCCATGAAACAGAATGTGCGCACATCCCAGGTTTCCTGGATGACTTTGACGCAACGAACGATATGTCGGCCATTGGCCCAGGTCTGGGTGGTGACCGGGTTCAGGAAATTATTGGACATGCTGATCTCCACGGCCGACTGTCGGCCTTAATGATGGCGATTGTGCTTAGGCGCCTGTACCGCCATTTACCTATCTGCGACATTCACATACTTATCGCGACCAGCCCCCAACTACCGGGGCTTGCGCGTCGGGAACAGATTGGGCCATGTCGCCCATGGATAAGGTTGCGCCCCTGCGCGGCCCCACACTCGCCCCAACAGACAATCACAAATTTCTGCCTTGCGTAGCACAACCGATCAGCCACTTTTTTGATGGTCTCGTAGAGGACCATGAGGACAAAACGATGGACGTCACCACCACCCTGAGCCTGGGCGATCCGCTGGAACCCGCACGCAAGGCCACCGCGCAGATGCTGCAAGAGCGCGAGCGCACCTTTTCGCTGCCGCAGCCGTTCTACTCCGATGAGCGCTTGTTCGATATCGACATGCAGGAAATTTTCCAGAAGGAATGGTTGATCGCCGGCATGACCTGCGAAATCCCGGCCAAGGGCAACTACCTGACGCTGCAGATCGGCAAGAACCCGATCATTGTGATTCGCGGCGCCGAGGGCGTGGTGCATGCCTTCCATAACGTCTGCCGCCACCGTGGTTCGCGGCTGTGCACCAGCGACAAGGGCAAGGTCGCCAAACTGGTCTGCCATTACCACCAGTGGACCTACGAACTGGACGGTCGCCTGCTGTTCGCCGGCACCGAGATGGGTGCCGACTTCGACATGAAGCAGTACGGCCTCAAGCCGGTGAACGTGAAGACCGCCGGCGGCTACATCTTCATCAGCCTGGCCGAGAACCCACCGGCCATCGATGATTTCCTGTCGACCCTGAACCACTACATGGAACCCTACGACATGGAGAACACCAAGGTGGCGGTGCAAACCACCTTGATGGAAAAGGCCAACTGGAAACTGGTGCTGGAGAACAACCGCGAGTGCTACCACTGCAACGCCTCGCACCCTGAACTGCTAAAAACCTTGCTGGAATGGGACGACGTCACCGACCCACGCGCCGACCAGGCGTTCAAGGACCACGTGGCCGCTTCCGCCGCCGCCTGGGAAGCCGAGAAGATCCCTTACGCCCACGCCAGCTTCGGCCTGCGCAACCGCATCGTGCGCATGCCGCTGCTCAAGGGCACCGTGTCGATGACCATGGACGGTAAGCAGGGCTGCGCCAAGCTGATGGGCCGCATCAAGAACCCGGACCTGGGCTCGATGCGCATCCTGCACCTGCCGCACTCGTGGAACCACTGCATGGGCGACCACATCATCGTGTTCACCGTGTGGCCGATCAGCGCCCAGGAAACCATGGTCACCACCAAGTGGCTGGTGCACAAGGACGCGGTCGAAGGCGTCGACTACGACGTAGAGCGCATGCGCCAGGTCTGGGACGCCACCAACGACCAGGACCGTCGCCTGGCCGAGGAAAACCAGCGCGGCATCAACTCCACCGCCTACCAGCCGGGCCCGTACTCCAAGACCTATGAGTTCGGCGTGGTGAATTTCGTGGATTGGTACAGCGAGCGCTTGCTCAACAACCTGGGGGCCGAACCTGCGCCGTACCTCAAGGGCGTTCCGGTCCAGGGCTAAGTCAGAAGCATCGTTGGATCGCCGCCCGGAGCAAGCTCGCTCCCACAGGTTCTGTGACCGACACAGAACCCTTGTGGGAGCGAGCCTGCTCGCGATAGCGGCCTGACATTCACCGACTACCTGGAAGACCACCGCACACTGCCATCCTCCCCATAAAACGTCTCGACAATCTCCTCCCCCCTCAGCTGAACCTTCACATACCCATTCAACACCCGCTCCGGATACGTCTCGTCCCCCGCCAGTTCAGTTTCCGACCATAGCACCCGGGCATGCCCGTTCAACTCGCTGGTGGTGCCATAGGGAATCGCCCCGTGCCCGGCGCAGCGCGCATGCAGCCCACCTTGGGGTGCGTAACAGATTCCATTGTGCAAATGGCCCCAATACCAATAATCCGGCTCGCGCCCCAGGGCGTCGCAGACCGGTTGATAAAGCGCGGTCTTGTTGTGCCCTGAAATGTCGAAGCCTTGGTGATGACTGAGCACCATGAGCTTCTTGCGCTTGGGCAGGGTTTTCATCCACTCGATCTGCTGGGTGTTGAGGGTGCCGTCCATGTACAGGTTCATTGCGTCCGAAGCGTAGGCACTGTCGAGCCCGACCACCAGCCAGTCGTCGTTGTACAAGGCGAAATAACTGGTGCCCTGTTGCACCGGAAAACGCGACGCCAGCTCCTTGAAGTAGCCATGGGCGCCGCTGTACATCTCATGGTTGGAGTTGAGGGTGAACGACCCATGCTTGCCCTGCGGCCACCCGGCCATGTCGACATCTTCCTGGGAATGCGTGCCGGCGTAGTAGACATCGCCCAGGTGGATGGTGAAGTCAGCCTGGGCCAGTTGCATCTGGTTGGCGACGGCCACCGCGGGTGCGTGACTGTCGAACGGCCCGGTGCCCCAGTCGCCTGCGATGGCGAGCACCACGTCGTTGTCCATTTTCACCAGCGCCGGGGTGGTGGCGAACGTCGCGTGGTGGCGCAGGTTTTCAATCCATTTGAGCAGCGCCTCGCTCCACAGCAGGTCCAGCAATTCCCATTTTCGGCACCCCAGCAAGGTGCCGTCCTTGAGTACTCGGGTGCGCAGTTCGTCTTCGCTTTGCGGCAAGGCGCTGGCGTTGCCGATCTTCAGGATCGACAAGCCATGAGCGAGCTCCCAGGGCACGGCCGGCTCATCGTCCGGCAGATCGCCGTGATCGATGACGTGCCGGGCCTGGTCATGGCCTCGCTGCAGCAGCTTGACGATGGCCTGGAATTCCTCCGGTTCAAGATCGTTGACGAGTTTTTTCCAAGACATTTCCAGCCGCGTGACCAACCCATGCAGGCGGACCTTGACCTTGTCGAACTCATGTTCCCAATGATGCAGTAATGACATGTGGACGCTCCTTCGTTGTGCCCTGGACTACAGGGTCTTCATGAATTCGATCAGGGCCCGCTTGTCGACGTCCGACAGTTGCGTGCCATACAGGTGACCGCCGTTGTGATTGCCTTCCAGGCGGGTGTCGTATTTGAAATCGGCCGACGCCTTCATCTGCGCGCCGCTGGTGATGAAGCCGACCTTCTCCTGGTCGTAGATATCGGAGCCGGTGTAAAAGACCTGCGGACGCTGCTCCGGCGCTTGCAGCAAATCCCACAAGGTCGGCACCGAGCCGTTGTGCAGGTACGGCGCACGCAACCAGATGCCGTCGGTGGGCGTGTTGCTGTAGCTCTGGGTCTTGCGGTAGGCGCCGAAGTCGAACGGCGGTTTCTTGAAGCCGTGGAACGCGCTCACCAGGCCGGTGGTAAAGGAGTTCAGGCGATGGGGATCGGTGCCCAACTGGTCGATATTGGTGGTGACTTGCCCGGTATCGCTGCGCCCGAAATCGTGGCAACCGGCGCAGTTTTGATCCCAGATCGGCTTGCCCTGGGCAACTTTTCCTTGGTCCAGGGCGAACGGCCACGCCGGCGCCTTGTGGCCAAGCAGCCAGTTGGTCACGCGGTTGAAACTAGGCGGCAGTACCGATCCCGGCGTCGCGCCCACGGCCATGGCGGCGGCGTAGTTGCGTTCGTGGATCTTGTTGTTATTGCCGTCCCAGTGCAGGTACATGGATTCGCGAGGTTTCTGGTTCCACACCTGGGGCAAGTCCACGGTGCCGATGGTGGAGTCATCCGGGAAGCCAAAGACCACCATTTTGGTCGGGTTGAAGGTGTCGGTCCGCCCTGGCCCCTGGGCCGGACGCAGCTTCTGCCAGGCATAGGCCTGCTTCTGCTTGAGCAACGCGCTTTTTGCCATTGGGATGATCAGGTAGCGGTTGTAGAGCTTTTCGAAAAAGCCCAGCTGGAACTTGCCGTTGATCGCTGCCATGACGGCGTCGGGGGTGAATTTCGGGTCGCTGGCACACTCGTAGGCGAACCATTGGAAGGCTTGCAGTTGCAGGGTATTGGCCGGCGCGGCGGCGACGGGCACCGCGACGTCGGAGGCATTGGCCCGATACGAACCGGTATGGCACAGGGCGCAGTTCGGCTCCACGGTGGGGTAGCCGAGCTGCCGCTTGGCCATGCCGATGGGCAGGTCGTTGCCATTTTCATAGAGAAAACCGAACACCTCGTAGCCGCCTGGCTTGGGCATTTTTTCCGGACACATCTGCGGCAGCACGGCGAACAGGTAATAGGGAATCCGCGCCTCGATGCCCAGGCCGATGGCGGCGTATTTGTAGTGATCTTCATCGGATGCGAAGTTCGGTTGCGGCACTTCCCGGATCATCTGGTACCAGGTCTGGTAGCCGATGAAACCCAACAACAAGACCACCACCAACGTGCCGACCCTGAACGCGTGGCTCTGCCAGCGCAGCGCCCAGCCGGCGCGCCACTCGCGCCAACCGGCCTGGAGCAAGGCCAGCGGACGGCTGGCCACCGGGCTGCCCAGGTAAAGCAGCACGCCCAGGATCAGGAACATGCTCAGGTCGCCCATCAACATCGGCACGAACAACGAGCCCTGGTTGTTGGTGTTGATCAGGTAGATCCAGAACACCACCGCCACCAGCCGCGACAGCACGCACAACCACGAATGCACCACGAAACGCGGCGCGTTGAAGCCCGAAGGCATGTAGAACAGGCTGATCCCCACCAGCAACATGCCGGTGTTCTCCAACCAGGGATCGGACAGCACGGGCGGCAGGCCAAGCATGGACGTCAGCAACGCCGGCGCGAACAGCGCCGGGATCGCGAAGACCATGTTCATGACGATGCCGATCCAGATGATGCGTTGGAACCAGCGGATGTGAGCGTTCATGGCATCCTTTTCCTTATTCTTGACTCACCACAAAACCCATGTGGCGTGGGAGCTTGCTCCCGCTGGGCCGCGTAGCGGCCCCCAAGACTTCAAAAGCGACGACTGCTTCGCAGCCGAGCGGGAGCAAGCTCCCTCGCCACCGAGGGCAGCCAGCTAGCCCAGCGCCATTTTCTCCAGGTGCTCAAGAATGATCGGATACACATCCACCACCGCATCCTTGCCGAACATGCAGTCGATGTGACCGTAGCCGGGTATCTCGTGGCGGCTGAACAGTTGCGGGCCATGCATGTCGCACAGCCGCTCGTAGGTCTTGAGGGTGCTTTGCGGCAGGTAGCACTGGTTGTCGGCACCGCTGATGAAGCAGATCGGCAAACTCAACCGATCGAAATGCGGCATGTAGACGTCGTTGCCCTTGAAGTCCACCAGATGCCCCTTGCGCACGATCAACGCCAGATGCTCGAAGGTCTGGATGTTCGACTCGCCGAACAACTCGTGCAGGTTGTCGTGCAGGGTTTCGTTGAGAGTGTCGTGGCGGTACAGCGAGGCGTACATGAACGTGATGCGGTGGCAGACCGGGTTGGTGCAATAACCCTGAGCCTCGATCCGGGCATAGCCATTGAGGGCCTTGTCGTAGAGTTTGTTGAACCAGCTTTCCTTGGTGTCGGCGTAGGCCGTCATGGATTTGATGCCGATGGCATCGAGCACTCCCGGCAGGTGCAGACCGGCCTTGAGCCCCGTGGCGGTGGCGACCACCGTGTCGGCCGCGATCTGCGAGCAAACCACCGAACGCACGCCCTGCAACCCGGCGAGCATCGACATGAAGAAGGTCGTCGCGCCATAGCAATGCACCACGCATTGCACGTCGCGGGCCAGGGTTGCCTGCTGGATCTGCTCGATGGCCGCCTTGAAGTCATACTGGGCCACCTGGTCGCCATTCCACTCATGCTTGCTGGCCGGCAGCAGGATGCTGACGCGCAGGTCCAGTAGCCAGACGTCATATTCGTGCTTGCACAGGTACTCCAGCAGGTTGGTGTGGATGGTGTCGGTGGAGAAGATATTCGAGCCCACGCCCAGGCCATGCACCAACATCACGGGGCCTTTGCTGCCAGCTTGGTAGCGGGTCAGGCGAAGCTCGACGTTATCTTCGGTCTGGAAGAAATGCACCACCGGGGCCGGCGCATCCAAGGGGCGTTTCAAGCGTGGCGGCGCGTCCGGGTTGAAGTAGACGTCGCCGGCGAAGACACCGCCGTAGCTTTCCCACAAGATACCCGCGAAGAACTTGCCGAACCGCGCCAACGCCTCCACGCGCTCGCGCTCATTGCGGGCGTTGAGCACTTTCATGGTGGTCATCTGCCTGGCGAAGTCGGCCGGCAGAATGTGCATGACGCCGGAGCCGAGCACCGCACCGGTCTTGTCCGGCCCGCGATAAAGCGTGACGTACAGCGTGCTGGTGTCGTGCCAGATGTTCAGCACGCCGTTGTCCTCGGGCACGGTCTTGAAGGCGCTGAAGTAATAATCGCTGCCGTCTTCAGCGGTCAGCTTCATGTCGTAGTTCATGTGCCGCACGCCGACCTGTTCCTGGTATTGCTCGAACAGGTTGAATACGCCATTGCTGGCAACCAGGGGCTTGGGCGACAGCAGCGGCGCATCGAGGGTGCCCACCAGCGTCGCGGCGTGCTCCGGCTCCTTGATCAGGCGATTGAGGTCGGCGGCGGTGATGGTCAGGGTGAACTCAATGGGTGAGTTATCGGCCTGGCCGCGCTTGGCCGCTGCTTCGTAAAGGCTGAGGTCGGTGCCTTGGGGCTGGGTGAACGCCGTGGAGAAGAAGCCCTTCATGGTTTCGGTGAACTGCACGCCGAGGGTTGGCGCCGCCACCGGTTTGCGCGGCGCCGACGGTAGCGTGTAATCGATCAGCCAGCCGCGATCAGCCGCCAGCAGCCCCATGTTGCGCTCACTCACTGCTGAAATCGTCAGCAAGGGATTGACCGCCAGAGAGGTCGGAATCACCGAGCCGTCCGTCACATACAGGCCCGGGTAGACGTCGGTGCCGCTGGCGCCGCTGAACACCTGGCCCTTGTGGTTGACCACGCCCTGGACCGCGTCCTCGCCCATCACGCAACCGCCCAGTGGATGAACCGAAACGATGCTGTGCTTGAGCAACTTGGTCCAGATCGGATTCTCGACCCAGATCCCGCCCAGGGCCTTGGTGCTCTGGTGCAGGCGCTCGTTGCCAAGGGTGACGTTTTCCTGCTCGCCGACACCGGGCCAGTCGATGCGCAGTTGGTCCTTGTTATCGAGCACCATGCGGCCCTTGCCGTTGTCATGGCTCATGATCAAATAGGTCTGCATGTTGTGCAGCGCGCCGTAATACGGCCCACGCAGGAAACTCTCGGCCTCGCGGCCCTTGTACTTGAGGCTGGCACCGAAGCCGGTGTCGGTGGGCACGCCGATCGTTTCGGCGAACGCCGCCATGCTTGGCACCATGGCTCGGCCGAGGGCGCCGGGGATCGAGCCCTCCTCGATCACCATGCGGCTGCGCCAGTCGCCCTCGGTGCGCATGTCGATGACCGACGTAATGCATGGCCCCACCGGCTCGAGTTCCTTGGCCGAATGGGCGCCAAAGCCAATGCCGTTGATCACTTGATCGCAGTTATGGCCGAAACCGAGGATGTCACCGTTGCCGCTCATGTTTTCGCCCAACTGGGCGGACATCGACAGGCCCTTGTCCCGCGAGCGCAGCATGATTTCGGTGGAACCCAGGGTGCCGGCGGACACCACCACGATGTCCGCGCGCACAAAGAGCGTCGGCGCCGAAAACATTTCGCGACCGCTGTCCAGGTATTGGAAATGCACGATCCAGCCGTCACCCTCGCGCTCCAGGTGACGCACCTCGGCCTGGCAGAAAATCTCCGCGCCATGGTTCCAGGCATCCGGCAGGTAGTTCATCAGCGTGGTGTTCTTGGCCTTGTTGTTACAGCCCGAGACGCAGTCGCCACAGCCATTGCACGGCAGTTGCTCAACGCCGACGTGATTGAGATTGTTGGGCAGCTTGTCGAAGGTGACGTTGATCGGCGGTTTGTAGAAGTGGGCGCCTTGCTTGAGGTAGTCCGCCGACTTCTTGTGGGCGTCGAGCTTGGGCAGGTTCGGCGAGGACGCCGGATAAGGGTTGGGCTTGAGCATTTCACGGGCCCGGGCGTAGCCGTCCTTGAGCAAAGTATCGCTGTGCTCGCGCATCGCCAGGGGCCAGCGCGGGTCCTCGAAGACACCGGGCTCGGCTTCCAGCGCAACGTTGGCGTTGATCAGCGAGGTACCGCCCAGGCCACACCCGACCACGACGTTCTGCTGGGCGTTGACGTGCAGGTCGAACAACCCGGTGCGCGAACCGATGTGGCCGTCCGGGTCATGCACCTGCAATTCTTCGGTGGCGGCGAGCAAGGTATTGGGATACTCGCCGGGCTGGATCTCCCGGCCGCGCTCCAGCAGACAGACCTTGCGCCCGGCCCGGGACAAGCGTGACGCGGCGATACCGCCGCCGTAGCCGGAACCAATGACGATAACGTCGTAGTGCTCCTTGATTTCACTGATGGGGGTCGAGATCCGTGTCATGTTCAAGTCCTCTCAGGCAGAAGGGGCAACTCTGCGGTTGCCTGTAAATTCACAGGCGCAGGAACGCCTGGCCACTATCCCGTATGGGTTGAAGCGGCAGTCAACGGTGACTGGGGAAAAGCTCAGGTGTTATAGGCGTGCACGCTGATTGGCCCCGCGACGATGGGTGCGTCGAAGCGGCGAGACGGCAGGCGTAGGGATGCATGTCGGGGCTGAAGCGGGAAACGGTTGGGGGGCCTTGCTATCCATCGTGCGTTCTCCCTGAACCAGATATGGATAATGTTCGCTGTCCTTGTGCCATGAGTGAAGACAGGCGACACCCCTACGTCAAGGCAGTTCCTTAGAACTGTATGAAATTTGATCTATCGCGATTAGCACTAAGCCGGCCGTGGCTTCCAGAGTTCCGCGAACAAGTTATCCACATGACCACCCACAGCAAATGGGGACAAATGTGCACGCGCCGGCAATTTGCTGAGGGCCAATGTGAATAAAATCCGTGACTTATCAAACGGCAACAGTTTCCTGACGGTGTGAGTGTTTTTTGATCAGCGCTCTGAGAGCCTTTGGTTTAGCGGGCTACAGGGCATAGCGAACACCTTATCCACAGAAGCGCCAACAGTGTTTGGGGGTAACTTTGACGGTTTTGTGGAAAACCCATTTCACGCCCTATAGATCCATGTTTTCCAGTGGTTTTCCGGGTGACGGCGCGAATCTGGCTATTATTTGATCAGCGCCGCGAAAGCCGCGAAGCGCTTGGCCTGTAGCGGACAGCGAACATCTTATCCACAGAAGCGCCAACAGAGATTGGGGGCAAGTTTTGCTCGAAGCGGGGTTTTATTCACGGAGAAAAGCCAATAAAAACCGTAAGTTAGGCTGGCTGTTTTTTGATCGAAGGGCTACAGCGCCTGATTGGCGTGGGCCGTAGCGAGGGGCGAACAGGTTATCCACAGAGGCGCACACAGGGATTGTGAGTAACGCCGAACAAACTATGGGAGCGAGCCTGTTCGCGAAGACGGCGCATCGGTCGATACCTTCAGCGGCTGACGGAATGTCTTCGCAAGCAGGCTCGCTCCACAGGGTTTTGTTTTGAATTGGGTTTAACGAACCACCCCTTCCTCTACCAACAACTTGAGAATTGCCTCTGCCCCTGCCTCCGGGCTCACGCCCTTGAGCACCTGCCCGCCCCCGCCGCTGGCCTTGGCCGTGGCGGCTTTCATGCGATCGGCGCCGCTCTTGGCCTTGATCACTTTCAGGCGCTTGGGCCTTGGCTTGGCCGGTTGCAGGGTCGCCACGGCCAACAACGTATCGTCGATGACCTCGACCTCTTCAGCATGCAACGCCCCACGCCGCGCCGGGCCGTAGGCGCTTTGCCGAGGTTTTGGCGCGGCGTTATCCACAGTGGCGAGAAATGGCAGGCGCACCTTGAGCCGCCGCCGCTGACCACGGGGCAAGGCTTGCAACACCAGGGCCGCGCCGTTTTCGATGGATTCGACCTGGGCCAGCCCCACCACCAGCGGCCAACCGAGGCTCTCCGCTAGCAAAAATGGAAGCATGCCCGAACCTTCGCCGGTTTCCGCCTGGCTGCCGGTCAGCACCACCTGGGCGCCGGCGTCACGCAGATAGTCGGTGAGGGCCGGCAGCGCGTCGGCTCCGACGGGGTTTTCCAGGACGTGAAGTTCATCCAGCCCCATGCCCAGATAAGCGCGCAACGCCGGTTCCGCCACATCCCCGGCATGCAGCACTTGCAGGTCGTTGCCGGCCAGCTGCAGGCCCAGTTCCACGGCACGGGCGTCTTGCTCGGCGCGCCGTGGCCGACCGGAGGTCGGGTGGGCGCCGATGGAGACAAGGCTGATCACTTGGGTACTCATGAACGTTTCCTTAGCTTAAGCCGCATCGCGCCTGGCTTCGTTGCGGTAAGCCTCTACCGCCGCGATCAGGGCCTGGAGAATCGCCGCGCTGTCACCGATCACCGACAGGTCCGCCCGTTTGATCATGTCGCAGCCCGGATCGAGGTTGATCGCCACCACCTTGTCGCAGGCGCCGATGCCTTGCAGGTGTTGAATTGCCCCGGAAATTCCCACGGCCACGTAGACCCGCGCCGTAACCCAGGTTCCGGACGCACCGACCTGACGATCGCGAGCCATGAAGCCATCGTCCACCGCCACCCGCGAAGCGCCTTCGGTGGCGCCCAAGGCCGCCGCCGTCCTGTGGAACAGCGCCCAGTCCTTGACGCCGTTGCCGCCGGAGAAAATGAACTCGGCCTCGGCCATCGGAATCGCACCCGGGTCAACCGCCACCGCGCCGAGGTCTTCAATGCGCGAGAGGCTGCGCGCCACGCTTGTGGATAACTCCACCGGCAGGGCTTCGTGACGGGTTTCGCTGACCGGCTCGGCGCATTCGGCGGCGGCCAGGATCAACCGCGCCAATGGCCGAGCGAGGTCTTGCAGCCCCGCACCGGCGCGGCCGACGCAGGCCTCGTCCTTAACCTGCCAGACCCGCGTGGCCGGGCGCTCGCCCAAGGCCGCGGCAAAGCGCCGACCCAGTTCGCCACCACCGCTGCGGCTGTCGGGCAGCAGCCAGTGGCGTGGGTTGAACTGGTTATCCACAGCCCGTAACCCTTGTACCCGTTGCTCCGGTGCATAACCGCTGAATTCCTCCCCATCGAGCACCAGCAAGCGGTCCACGCCCGCCGTGGCGAAGGTGTTCTCCTTGTGCTCGCCGAAGACCACGGCCAGCACCGCCCCGTCACTGCCGGCCAGCTGATGGGCCAGGCCCAGCAAATCGCGGTCGTGGCTGCTGAGGCGGCCGCCGACCATATCCGGCACAACGCTGATGTAGAACGCCGGTTGCACGACTTGATGCAGTGGCAATTGCACTTGCGTCGCGGCAGTGCGTTTGGTTGCACCGCCCTGCTGGGCACCGCTACGGTCGATGCGCTTGATGCCGTTGGGGCCGATGAAACCGACGCCATGGACGTTCTTGCGAATGACGCCGTTGGGCCCCATCCAGCTGTGCTGCACCGGTTGCATGGCCGTGTGCAACGGGTGCAGGCGGTTGCGGGCAATCCACTCGGCGCGAGGGTCGCGGCGGATGATGTCGCTCATTAATGCACCTCCGCAGGTTCACGTTTGGCCGGCGCCACAGGCTTGCGCGGCGCAGCCTCTTCAAGCAGCGCGTCGGCCACCAGTTCGGCAATGTCCTTGATCATCGGCCGAGGTTCGACCACGCCTTCGAGCATCGCGGTGCATTGTGGACAACCCACCGCCACCAGCTCGGCGCCGGTTTCACGGATGTCTTCCATGCGCATGTCCGGGATGCGCTGCTTGCCCGGGATGTCGGTGATCGGCGCCCCGCCACCACCGCCGCAGCAACGCGAACGGAAACCGGAACGCTGCATTTCCTTCACCTCGATGCCGAGCGCACGAAGCACTTGGCGCGGCGCTTCATATTCGCCGTTGTAGCGGCCCAGGTAGCAAGGGTCGTGATAGGTCACGCTGTCGCCCTTGTGCTGGCCTAGATTCAGCGCGCCGGCGTCGATGATCTCGGCCATATAGGTGCTGTGGTGCTGCACCAGGTAATTGCCATCAAAGGCACCGTATTCGTTTTTCAACACGTGAAAGCTGTGGGGGTCGCACGTGACGATGCGGTTGAAGCTGTATTTGGCCAGGGTCTGGATATTGCGCTTGGCCAACAGCTGGAACGTCGCTTCATCACCCAGGCGCCGGGCCACGTCGCCGCTGTCGCGCTCCTCGAGACCGAGCACGGCGAAGTCGATTTTCGCCGCCTTGAGCACTTTGACGAAGGCGCGCAGGGTGCGCTGGTTGCGCATGTCGAAGGCGCCGTCGCCGACCCAGAACAGAACGTCGGTGGATTTCTTCTCGCTGAGCAGGTCGAGGTTCAGGTCCGCCGCCCAGTTCATTCGCCCGCCCGGGGCGAAGCCGCCGGGGTTATCGGTGGCGATGAGGTTTTCCAATACTTCGGCGCCCTTGTTCGGCGTCGCGCCTTTTTCCAGGGTCAGGTGACGGCGCATGTCGACGATGGCATCGACGTGCTCGATCATCATCGGGCATTCCTCGACGCAAGCCCGGCAGGTAGTGCAGGACCACAGGGTCTCGGCGTCCACCAGGCCGTTGACGATCGGCTGATGTGGATTGCCGCCGTGCTCACCCACCGGTTTGCCTGGATAAGGGCTGCCGGCGAATTTCGCATCGGTGCCGCCGGCCAGGCCGACGACCATGTCCTGGATGAGTTTCTTCGGGTTCAACGGCTGGCCGGCGGCGAACGCCGGGCAAGCCGCTTCGCACTTGCCGCACTGCACGCATGCGTCAAAGCCCAGCAGTTGGTTCCAAGTGAAGTCCTTGGGTTTTTCCACGCCCAGCGGTGCGGCAGGATCGTTCAGGTCCAACGGTTTGAGACCGGTGGAACGGCCGCCACCGAAGCGCTCGGCGCGGCGGTGCCAGGCCAGGTGCAGGGCACCGGCGAAGGCGTGTTTCATCGGCCCGCCCCAGGTCATGCCGAAGAACAATTCCGACACGCCCCACAACACGCCGACACCGAGGATCGCCGCCACCAGCCAGCCGCCAAAGTTTTCCGGAAGGATGCCCGCCACCGGCAGCGTCACCAAAAAGAACGACACCGAGAAGGCCAGCAGGCTTTTCGGCAGGCGCATCCACGGGCCTTTCGACAAGCGCGCCGGCGGGTTGCGCCGACGTAGGTACATGAAGATCGCGCCCACGAACATCACCGCCGACATCAGCAGCAAGGCGTAGCCGAGGATGCGGTTGTGCAGGCCAAAACCGTGGACCAGGATCGCCAACACAATCGACGCCACCGCACCACCCGCCGTGGCGACGTGGGTGTTGGCAATGTATTTGTCCCGCGCCACCACATGGTGCAGATCCACCATGTAGCGTTTGGGCATGGCAAAAAGTCCGCCGATCAGATCGACCTTGGCCGGTCGTCCCCGGCGCCACATGTTCACCCGCCGCAAGGCGCCGAGGGCAGCGAGGCCCAGGGCTGCGAACAGCAGGATTGGAAGAAGGGTGTTCAACATAGGTGTTGCTCCCAAAGACCTCAGGGTCTTGCAGGCCAAACTGCGTGGATGCCTTGCCCGATTCCTGTGGGAGCGAGCCTGCTCGCGAAAGCGGTGGATCAGTCAATCCAACAATGACTGACAAAATGCATTCGCGAGCAGGCTCGCTCCCACAGGGTTATCCACAAGCCGTTAGAAATCCTTGCACAACCGCAGGGCGTCGTAGATGGCCGCGTGGGTATTACGCTGGGCCACGCAGTCGCCGATGCGGAACAGCAGGTAACCGTCGCCGCTCTGCTCCAGGCACGGCTGGGGTTTGATCGCGAACAGGGCTTCGACGTCGATCTGGCCCTTGTTGCGCGAACCTTCCTTGAGCGCGTAGTAGATTTCTTCGTCCGGCCGCACGCCGTTCTCCACCACCACTTGGTCGACCACGCGTTCTTCCTTGGCGCCGGTGTATTCGTTCTCCAGCACCGCCACCAGCTTGTCGCCTTCGCGGTAGACCTTTTCCAGCATCATGTCCCCGGTCATGATCACTTCCTTGGGGTACATGCTGCGGTAGTAGGTGGGGAACGAAGTCCCGCCAATGGCCACGCCCGGCTTGATGTCGTCGGTGACGATCTCGACCTGGCTGCCCTTGTCGGCGAGGAAGTCGGCCACCGACATGCCGGTGAATTCGCAAATGGTGTCGTAGACCAGCACGTTCTTGCCCGGCGCGACCTTGCCGTCGAGCACGTCCCAGCTGCTGACCACCAGCCCTTCGGCGGCGCCCCAGTGTTCGTTCTGCTCCACGTTCGGATGACCGCCGACGGCGAGCACCACCACGTCCGGACGCAGATCCATGATGGTCGGCGCGTCCGCCGCCACGCCCAGGCGCAGGTCGACTTTCAACCGCGCAAGTTCCAGTTGGAACCAGCGGGTGATACCGGCGATCTGGTCCCGTTGCGGCGCTTTCGAGGCGGTGGTGATCTGTCCGCCGATGAATTCCTTCTTCTCGAACAGGGTCACGTCGTGCCCACGTTCGGCGGCCACGCGCGCCGCTTCCATCCCGGCCGGGCCGGCACCGACCACCACGACTTTGCGCTTGGGCCCGGTGGACTTCTCGATGATGTGCGGCACGCCCATGTATTCACGGGACGTCGCGGCGTTCTGGATGCACAGCACGTCCAGGCCCTGGTACTGGCGGTCGATGCAATAGTTGGCGCCGACGCACTGCTTGATCTGGTCGACCTGGCCCATTTTGATCTTGGCGATCAGGTGTGGGTCGGCAATGTGGGCGCGGGTCATGCCGACCATGTCGACGTAGCCGCCCTCCAGGATCCGCGTGGCCTGGTTCGGGTCCTTGATGTTCTGCGCGTGCAGCACCGGGACCTTGACCACTTCCTTGATACCGGCGGCCAGGTGCAGGAACGGCTCCGGTGGATAACTCATGTTCGGAATGACGTTCGCCAGGGTGTTGTGGGTGTCGCAACCCGAACCCACCACGCCGATGAAATCGAGCATGCCGGTATCGTCGTAGTACTTGGCGATCTGCTTCATGTCCTCGTGGGATAAGCCGTCCGGGTGGAACTCGTCACCGCACAGGCGCATGCCCACGCAGAAGTCGTCGCCCACTTCGGCGCGCACGGCCTTCAGCACTTCCAGGCCGAACTTCATGCGGCCTTCGAAGCTGCCGCCCCATTCGTCGGTACGCTTGTTGACCCGCGGGCTCCAGAACTGGTCGATCATGTGCTGGTGCACGGCCGACAGCTCGACGCCGTCCAGGCCCCCGGCCTTGGCACGCCGCGCGGCCTGGGCGTAGTTGCCGATCACCCGCCAGATTTCTTCCGGCTCGATGGTCTTGCAGGTGGCACGGTGCACCGGCTCACGCACGCCGGACGGCGACATCAGGGTCGGCCAGTTGAAGCCGTCCCAACGCGAGCGACGGCCCATGTGGGTAATCTGGATCATGATCTTGGCGCCATGCTTGTGCATGGCGTCGGCCAGGTTCTGGAAATGCGGGATGATACGGTCGGTGGACAGGTTCACCGAGCTCCACCATTCCTGCGGGCTGTCGATGGCAACTACCGACGAGCCACCGCAAATCGCCAGGCCGATGCCGCCCTTGGCCTTCTCTTCGTAATACTTCACGTACCGGTCGGTGGTCATGCCGCCGTCGGTGGCGTAGACCTCCGCATGCGCGGTGCTGAGCACGCGGTTGCGGATGGTCAGCTTGCCGATCTGGATCGGCTGGAACATTGCTTCAAAAGCCATGGCGCGATCCTCGACTTACAACGGCTTGACGATGAACAGGCCGTCGTCGTGGCCTTCTTCGGAACCGCCGTAGACCTGCTCGGCCACGGTGCGGATCTGGCTGCCGCGCGCGGCGAGGATCTGGTCCATGGCGCCGGCGAACCAGCCGGTGAACATGTAGTCGACCTTGCGCCCGACCTTGCCGTACACATAGACGAACGCCGAGTGTTCGAGCTTGACGCTGGCGGTGCCTTTGTCCAGGTCAATGTCCTGGATCTTGAACAGGCCCCAGCCACGCTGCGACAGGCGCTTCATGTAGTGCTCGAACACCGCGACGCCTTCCAGGCCGTGGCATTCGGCTTCTTTTTCACACCAGTGCCAGGCAGATTTGTAGCCAGCCTTGTAGAGAATCTCGGCGTAGGCGTCGGCGCCCAGCACTTCCTCGATGCCCATGTGGTTGTTGACGAAAAAGTGGCGCGGCACGTACAGCATCGGCAGGGCGTCGGAGGTCCAGACACCGGTTTCGCTGTCGACTTCGATAGGCAGTTGCGGGGCGATCTTGGCCATGAAAACTTGACTCCGGAAATTCGTGATGTGCCTGCGGCGCGAGTGGCCGCAGGTAAAGGATTCAGTGACGCGACGGCGTTTATTCGCCCCAGACATCTTTCAAAATGTTGACCCAGTTTTCGCCCATGATCTTGCGCACCACCCGCTCCGGGTGACCGCGCTTGAGCAGCGTTTCGGTGAGGTTAGGAAACTCGCCCACGGTGCGGATGCCCAGGGGGTTGATGATCTTGCCGAAGCTGGTCAGACGACGGGCGTAGCCCTTGTCGTGGGTCAGCATTTCGAAGAAGTCCTGGCCGTGACCCTGGGTGAAGTCGGTGCCGATGCCGATGGCGTCCTCGCCGACGATGTTCATGGTGTACTCGATGGCTTCGGCGTAGTCGTCGATGGTCGAATCGATGCCCTTGGCCAGGAACGGCGCGAACATGGTCACGCCCACGAAACCACCGTGGTCGGCGATGAACTTCAGCTCTTCATCGGATTTGTTGCGCGGGTGTTCTTTGAGGCCGGACGGCAGGCAGTGGGAGTAGCAGACCGGTTTCTTCGATTCGAGGATGACTTCCTCGGAGGTCTTGGAGCCAACGTGGGACAGGTCGCACATGACGCCGACGCGGTTCATCTCGGCGACGATTTCGCGACCGAAGCCCGACAGGCCGCCGTCGCGCTCGTAGCAACCGGTGCCCACCAGGTTCTGGGTGTTGTAGCACATCTGCACCACACCGACGCCGAGCTGCTTGAAGATCTCGACGTAGCCGAGCTGGTCTTCGAAGGCATGGGCGTTCTGGAAGCCAAAGATAATGCCGGTCTTGCCCTGTTCCTTGGCGCGGCGGATGTCGGCGGTGGTTTTCACCGGGATCACCAGGTCGCTGTTCTCGCGGATCAGTTTCTGGCTGGCAACGATGTTGTTGATGGTGGCCTGGAAACCTTCCCACACCGACACCGTGCAGTTGGCTGCGGTCAGGCCGCCCTTGCGCATGTCTTCGAACAGGTCGCGGTTCCACTTGGCAATGATCAGCCCGTCGATAACGATGCTGTCGGCGTGCAATTCGGCTGGGCTCATCAGGCAGTCCCCTTGTTGGCGATTCATGCGCCGAATCGTGTGCCGGCGCTTTGGGGCCAGCATATGCCGGAGGGCCGTGGCGACCGGGTGCAAAAACGACAGGGGAATTGCCGAAAGCGTCAATCCACGACAATGGGCTGCGACGGGCCCCCTCTGTCCATCTGTTATTTACCCGGCGCTTGGGCCAGAATCCGCGGCACCACTGGCTTTCACTGGATTTGAGCGACAACCCGATGAAATCGATCTTCCTTGCCCTGGCACTGATCAGCACCGTCGCCCACGCGACCGAAGACACCGAGCCCAACCCCTGCGACGAAGTTGAAAACGACGTCCAGACCCTGGCCTGTTCCGCCTATGGCAAAGCCGCCGCCGAGCAGTTGCTCAGCGACAACCTGCAGAGCCTCAACGAACGCCTGCAAACCCGCTACGCCAGCGACAAGGCCCAGCTCAACGACATCACCGCCAAGATCAAGGCCGCTCAACAACTCTGGCAAAAACAGCGCGAAGCCGACTGCGCCATCGCCGCCTTCCCGGCCAAGCCCGGCAGCGACGCCTACAAAATCGCCGAAAACGACTGCATGGCCCAGGTGAGCGATGACCGGTCGGAGTTCTTGGAATCGATTGGGCAGGAGTGAACGAACAGCGGTTATAGGAAGAACTGCGCAACGCCGTCTACACTGGCTGCATACCCGTCCGAGCCGGGCTGTACAGACGAGTCACACACGACGATCAGAGGATTTTCGTATGCACTCTCTTACAGCCTTGCCCTTCTACGGGTTAGCCATCTTTATCGCCATCGTGCTGAGCATCGAGGCCGGTCGCCAAGTCGGCAACCGTCACCTGGCCCAGGACCCGGACGGCGCTCGCCAGGGCATCGGGGCCATCGAAGGCGCGGTGTTTGGCCTGCTGGCGCTGCTGATTGCCTTCACCTTTTCCGGGGCGGCCTCGCGCCTGGACCAGCGCCGCGCGTTGATCGTTGCCGAAACCAATGCCATGGGCACCGCCTGGTTGCGCCTGGATCTTCTGCCCGCCAGCGAACAACCGGACATCCGCCAGGCATTCCGAGAGTATGTCGATGCCCGTATCGAGTATTACCGCGACTTGCGCGAAGACGAAGTCGACGAAGCGGCCCATGACCGAGCCAATGATCTGCAGCAAACCATCTGGAAACGAACCGTCGCCGCCCTGCAACAGATGCCCACCCCAACCTTGGGAACGCCTGTGCTGCAGGCGCAAAACGAAATGATCGACATCACCACGACGCGCGCCGTGGCTCACGAAACCCACCCACCCCTGACCATTTACCTGATGCTCGTGACCATGACCCTGATCAGCGCCATGCTGATCGGCTACGGCATGGCCGGCACCCGGCAGCGCAACTGGCTGCACAGCCTGGGCTATGCGGCGGTGATGGTCTGCGTGTTGTATGTGATCCTGGATTTCGAGTACCCGCGCTTTGGGGTGATCCGGGTCGACTATTTCGACAAGATCATGCTGGACCTGCGGGCGAGCATGAATTGAGCAAGGCGGATAGACTGGCGTTCCAGACCTCCGGAATCCAAGGCCAAGCATGATCATCTGCGGCATCGAAATCAAAGGCAGCGAAGCGATCATCGCCGTTGCCTCGCTGGACCAGCAGGCGTTGAGCCACGTCGCGCTGAACACCAAGAAAATCGCCCTGGACGATGACGACGAAGCCGCCAACGTCAAAGCCTTCGCCGCGCAAGTGCGGGCTTTCGTGGCGGACAATGGCATCGACCGCATCGCCATCAAGAAGCGCAGCAAGAAAGGTGAGTTCGCGGGCGGCCCGACCACCTTCAAGATCGAAGGCATTTTCCAATTGCTCGAAGGCTGCGAAGTGACACTGCTGTCGCCACAGACCATCAACGCACAGAGCAAAAAACATGACTTCGCCCTGCCGACGACGCTGAACAAGTATCAGCATGAGGCATACAAGGCGGCGTGCTCGGCGTTGATGAAGAAGTAGCCCCTTCCAAACACAGAAACCGTGGCGAGGGAGCTGGCTCCCGCTCGGCTGCGCAGCAGTCGTGAACCGGTTTACAGAGGTTACCTGTTGCACCGCGGTGTCTGGTTTTGGGGGCGGCTGCGCCAGCCTGTCAAACCACCTCCCGCTCATCCCCCTGCCGCCGCCGATCCTCCCTAGGGCAACGTGCAAACCGTGCCCTGTAGCTGCGGGTGAAATACGACGGCGATTCGAATCCACAGGCAATGCTGACTTCCAGCACACTCATGTCGGTCTGGCGCAGCAGTTGCCGGGCCTTTTCCAAGCGCAGGCGCAGGTAGAAATTACTCGGTGTGTCGTTCAGGTGCAGGCGGAACAGGCGTTCAAGCTGGCGGCGCGTGACGTTGATCGATTCGGCCAGCGCCAGGGTGCTCAGTGGCGGTTCGCTGTTGGCCTCCATTTCTCCAATCACATGCACCAGCTTCTTGTTGCGAATGCCGTAGCGGGTGGAGATTTCCATGCGCTGGTGATCTTTGCGTGGACGAATGCGACCGAGCACGAACTGCTCGCTGACCTGGATTGCGAGTTCCGGGCCGTGGGCCTGCGCGATCAGGTCGAGCATGAGGTCAATCGAGGCAGTGCCGCCGGCGCAAGTGATGCGGCGGCGGTCGATTTCGAAGAGCTCCTGGGTCACGGCGAGCTGGGAATAGGACTCCTTGAACGCCTCGATCGCCTCCCAGTGCAGGGTGACGCGATGGCCATCCAGCAATCCCGCCTCCGCGAGCACCACGCTGCCGGTGTCGATTCCGCCGAGGATGACACCGTCGTTATCCAGCCGGTGCAACCACCTCTCAAGCACCGGGCTGACGAACTTCAACGGCTCGAAGCCCGCCACGATCCAGAGCGTCGCGCCCTTCTTCAGCGGCTCCAGCGCAGCATCGGCGTTGACCGACATGCCATTGCTCGCCAGCACCGCTCCGCCATCGGCACTCAGGACATGCCAGCGGTAAAGCTCGCCACGAAACCGATTGGCGACCCGTAACGGCTCGATGGCCGAAATGAAACCGATGGCCGAGAAACCCGGCATCAATAAGAAATAGAAATCCTGGGACATGAAACGCTCTCGGTTGGCGGGCAGCGTGCGGACCTTGATACGCCAGTTGCAACAACCGTTCAAGAGTCGCTGTAGTGCAAGAGCACGTCGCCGCTGTGCGTTTTGCCCCGCCCGGGCCTGCGTAACGTGGCATCACCGGCGCACAGACACCGGGCCCCATAACAATAAGCTGCCGAGGAACCCGACAATGAAACGACTGATCAGCTGCTGCGTTATTGCACTCAGCACCACTTCTTTACTGAACCAGGCCGCCCTCGCAGCCGAACCCGCCGCCTGCCAGAATGTGCGCCTGGGCGTGGTCAACTGGACGGACGTCATTGCCACCAGCGCCCTGACCCAAGTGATGCTCGACGGCCTCGGCTACAAGACCAAGCAGACCAGCGCCTCCCAGCAGATCATTTTCGCCGGCATCCGCGATCAGCGCCTGGACATGTTCCTGGGCTACTGGAACCCGCTGATGACCCAGACCATCACCCCCTTCGTCGAAGCCAAGCAGGTCAAGGTGCTTGAGCAGCCCAGCCTGAAGGACGCCCGCGCCACCCTGGCCGTGCCGACTTACCTGGCCGACAAGGGTCTGAAGACGTTCGCTGACATCGCCAAATTCGAGAAGGAGCTGGGCGGCAAGATCTACGGCATCGAGCCCGGCTCCGGCGCCAACACCCAGATCAAGGCGATGATTGCCAAGAATCAGTTCGGCCTGGGCAAATTTCAACTGGTCGAGTCCAGCGAGGCCGGCATGCTCGCCGCCGTGGACCGCGCCGTGCGACGCAAGGAAGCCGTGGTGTTCTTCGGCTGGGCGCCGCACCCGATGAACGTCAACGTGCAAATGACCTACCTCACCGGCAGCGAAGACGCCCTCGGTCCGAACGAAGGCATGGCCACCGTGTGGACCGTCACCGCGCCGAACTACGCCGAGCAATGCCCGAACGTCAGCCGTCTGCTGAGCAACCTGACCTTCACCGCCGAAGACGAGAGCCGGATGATGCAGCCGCTGCTCGATCACAAGGATCCGCTCGAATCGGCCCGGCAATGGCTCAAGGATCATCCACAGGACAAACAGCGCTGGCTCGAAGGCGTGACCACCTTCGATGGCAAGCCCGCCGCCGACAACCTGAAACTCACTAGCAACTGACTGAACGTTCTCCCTCTGCGCGGTCCTCAAGGGCTGCGCGGTGACTCACCACGCCTGAAGGAATCCGCACCATGAACCACGACGTCATCATCACCTGCGCACTCACCGGTGCTGGCGACACGACCGCCAAGAGCCCTCACGTGCCGGTCACCCCGAAACAGATCGCCGCCGCTGCCGTCGAGGCCGCGAAAGCCGGGGCCACGGTGGTCCATTGCCACGTCCGCGATCCGCAGACCGGCAAGTTCAGCCGCGATGTGGCGCTGTATCGCGAAGTGATGGAGCGCATCCGTGAGGCGGACGTCGATATCATCGTCAACCTCACCGCTGGCATGGGCGGCGACCTGGAGATCGGTGCCGGCGAACGACCGATGGAATTCGGCCCCAACACCGACCTGGTGGGCCCGCTGACCCGCCTGGCCCACGTTGAAGAGCTGCTGCCGGAAATCTGCACCCTGGATTGCGGCACCCTGAACTTCGGCGACGGCGACACCATTTACGTCTCCACTCCGGCGCAACTGCGGGCCGGCGCCAAGCGCATCACCGAGCTCGGCGTGAAGGCAGAGCTGGAGATCTTCGACACCGGCCACCTGTGGTTCGCCAAGCAACTGATCAAGGAAGGCCTGCTGGACAATCCGCTGTTCCAACTCTGCCTGGGCATTCCATGGGGCGCGCCGGCCGACACCACCACAATGAAAGCCATGGTCGACAACCTGCCCGCCGACGCGGTGTGGGCCGGCTTCGGCATCGGCCGCATGCAAATGCCAATGGCGGCCCAAGCCGTGCTGCTGGGTGGCAACGTACGGGTCGGGCTGGAAGACAACCTCTGGCTGGACAAAGGCGTGCTCGCCACCAATGGCCAACTGGTGGAGCGCGCCGGCGAAATCCTCAGCCGCCTCGGCGCACGGGTGCTTACGCCTGCCGAAGGTCGCAAGAAAATGGGCCTGGTCCAGCGCGGCTAAACCCGAGTCCACATCTTCCCCTTGTGGGAGCGAGCCTGCTCGCGATAGCGGTGCAAGAGCCTACACATTCGTCGACTGACACTCCGTCATCGCGAGCAGGCTCGCTCCCACATTTGGATCACCGCACTATTCAGGAAACCACCATGAGCTTTATCACCGACATCAAGACCTTCGCCGCCCTGGGCAGTGGCGTCATCGGCAGCGGCTGGGTCAGCCGCGCCCTGGCCCATGGCCTCGACGTGGTCGCCTGGGACCCGGCGCCCGGCGCCGAAGCCGCGTTGCGCAAGCGCGTCGCCAATGCTTGGGGCGCCCTGGAGAAACAAGGCCTGGCCCCTGGCGCTTCGCAGGATCGGCTGCGTTTTGTCGCGACCATCGAGGAATGCGTGCGCGACGCCGACTTCATCCAGGAAAGTGCCCCCGAGCGCCTGGAGCTCAAATTGCAGCTGCACAGCCAGATCAGCGCCGCCGCCAAGCCGAACGCATTGATCGGGTCGAGCACCTCCGGGCTGCTGCCGAGCGAATTCTATGAAAGCTCGACCCATCCGGAACGGTGCGTGGTCGGTCACCCGTTCAATCCGGTCTACCTGCTGCCCCTGGTGGAAGTGGTCGGCGGCAAAAACACCGCACCCGAGGCCGTGCAAGCGGCGATTCAAGTCTACGAATCCCTCGGCATGCGGCCGCTGCACGTGCGCAAGGAAGTGCCCGGTTTCATTGCCGACCGCTTGCTTGAAGCGCTCTGGCGCGAGGCGTTGCACCTGGTCAATGACGGCGTGGCAACCACCGGCGAAATCGACGATGCCATCCGTTTTGGCGCCGGCCTGCGCTGGTCATTCATGGGCACATTCCTGACCTACACCCTGGCCGGCGGCGACGCTGGGATGCGTCACTTCATGGCTCAGTTCGGCCCGGCGTTGCAACTGCCCTGGACCTACCTGCCGGCACCGGAACTGACCGAGAAACTGATCGACGATGTGGTGGACGGGACGAGCGAACAGTTGGGGCAGCACAGCATTTCAGCTTTGGAACGCTATCGTGATGATTGCCTGTTGGCGGTGCTGGAGGCGGTGAAGGCCACCAAGCAAAAGCACGGAATGATTTTTAGCGAATAACACCATTCCTATGGCGAGGGAGCTTGCTCCCGCTCGGCCGCGCAGCGGTCGCAAAACCAGCGAATGCCATTTGGCTGATACACCGCGTACAACCGGTTTGGGGCTGCTTCACAGCCCAGCGGGAGCAAGCTCCCTCGCCACGATTGCATTGGAGTCCAACATGCCCACCCTCACTACCTACCAAACCCGCATCCTCCCAGAATGGGTCGACTACAACGGCCACCTGCGCGACGCCTTCTACTTGCTGATCTTCAGCTACGCCACCGATGCGTTGATGGACCGGCTCGGCCTTGACAGCCAGAGCCGCGAAGCCAGCGGCCATTCGCTGTTCACCCTCGAGCTGCACCTGAACTACCTGCACGAAGTGAAGCTCGGCGCCGATGTCGAGGTGCATACGCACATCATCGGCAACGATGCCAAACGCCTGCACCTCTACCACAGCCTGCACTTGGCGGGCGGCGACAAAGAGCTGGCCGGCAATGAGCAGATGCTACTGCACGTCGATCTGGCGGGGCCACGTTCGGCGCCGTTTAGCGAACAGACCCTGGGCCAACTCAAAGCCCTGCTCGACAGCCAGTCCGACCTGCCGGCGCCATCCTGCATCGGGCGTGTCATCGCCCTGCCACCCGCCCGATAAGCCTCCTATAGGAGACCGACATGCACACCGCCGCCGCAATTGCCGACTTCCGCAGCTACCCTCTGGTCCACGCCTTGACTGCCGCAATCCCCTTGGCCGACCGGGTTCATGTCACGTGGGCCGATGGTCGGATCAGTCCTTTTCATCACCAGTGGCTGCGGGACAACTGCCCTTGCCAGGAATGCGTCTACAGCGTGACCCGTGAGCAGGTCCTGGAGATTGTCGATGTGCCCGAAGATCTGGCGCCGGATGAAATCCGCGTTGATGGTGAAGGCCGCCTGCGCGTGGCCTGGCGGGACGGCCACCAAAGCCATTTCGACCCGGGCTGGCTGCGCGCTCACGCCTATGACGAAGTCTCCAGGGCCGAACGACTCGACGGCAGGCCGCAACGCCAGCTATGGCAGTGCGACTTGCAGCTGCCAGTGTTCGAATACCAGGCGCTGATGGAGGATGCCGACGCGCTGCTGCAATGGCTGCTGGCGGTACGCGACATCGGCCTGACCCAAGTGCGGGGCGTGCCCACCGAGCCCGGCTCGCTGAAACAAATTGCCCAACGCATTTCCTTCGTTCGCGAGAGCAATTTCGGCGTGCTCTTCAACGTGCAATCCAAGGCCGACGCCGACAGCAACGCCTACACCGCTTTTAACCTGCCGTTGCACAGCGACTTGCCGACGCGGGAATTGCAGCCGGGGTTGCAGTTCCTGCATTGCCTGGTGAACGAGGCCGTGGGTGGCGAGAGCATCTTCGTCGACGGTTTCGCCATTGCCCAGGCGCTGCGCCAGGAAGATCCCGATGCCTTCGAGGCGCTGTGCCAGATCCCGGTGGAATTTCGCAACAAGGACCGCCACAGCGACTACCGCTGCCTGGCGCCGATCATTGCGTTGGACGCCCTTGGGCAAGTCTCGGAGATCCGCATGGCGAACTTTCTGCGCGGCCCCTTTGACACCTCGGTGGAGCAGATGCCCAGGCTCTACCGCGCCTACCGCCGCTTCATCGCGCTGACCCGCGAGCCACGCTTTCGCCTGATGCAACGACTCGAACCCGGGCAGCTCTGGTGCTTCGACAACCGCCGCACGCTCCACGCGCGCAACGCCTTCGACCCTGCTACCGGGGCGCGGCATTTCCAGGGGTGTTATGTGGATCGGGATGAATTGCTGTCGCGCATTCTGGTGTTGCAACGTTAGACCGCGTCATCGTTCATCGCGAGCAAGCTCGCTGCCACAGGTGAAAGCATTTCCCTGTGGGAGCGAGCTTGCTCGCGATAGCGGCCTGCCAGACAACCGATTATTTGCGGATTCACACAGGCAAAAAAATCCCCGATCAAGCCGTGACAGGATCGGGGCAGGAGCGTTACTGGAGGAGCTGTGGCGCGAGGGTGACCAAACCATCGTGATGCAGCTTGGGGCCAGTGTGCCCAGTCCCGGACCCAGCGAGTTAGCCGAAAACGACGCGTTCATAGTCAATCATGACAGAACGACGATTTGCCCTTGCCGCCGATTCGGGTGGCTACCAGAATCCAGGCACGACCCCAATCCCTGAACAAGGAAAAGCGTCATGATGTACGCCGATTTGATCGACCAGGAAGACCTGCTGGGCCATCTGAAGGCCCTGGGGTTGCAGATACCCAGTGGCGCGACTGCCGAGCAGGCGTGCGAGTGCGCCGTACGAGGCCTGGACAGGGCTCGCGCCAATGAGCTGCGCAGGCTGGTCAAGGAAATGTACACCAGCAGCGCGACCATCCTGCCGGCGGTGCGCCAGGCAATCGATCAGCAACTGTTACCGGCGTTGGCGCAGTACCAGCAGAACCATAACGCCTGATGAAACCCATCGCGAGCAAGCTCGCTCCCACAGGATTTGTGAACGACACAAAACCTGTGGGAGCGAGCCTGCTCGCGATGAACGCGCTGAAGTCTTAGAGCCTCACACTCGCAAACGTCGACTCATTGCGCGCCTGGCTCAGCGCCGACAGCGGGCCGGACAGCGGCGACAGCACCAACGCCTGCGGCAGCGGCATCATCGCCACTTGTTGCGTGGTGTTGGAGCCGACGCGCTCGTCCCGTGGCGGAATGCCGAAGTATTCGCGGTAGCACTTGGAGAAATGCGGCGTGGAGACGAAGCCGCACACCGAGGCCACTTCGATGATCGACATCGGCGTCTGCTTGAGCAGTTGCCGCGCACGAATCAGTCGCAGCTTGAGGTAATAGCGCGACGGCGAACAATGCAGGTATTTCTGGAACAGGCGCTCCAGCTGACGGCGGGACACAGCGACGTACACCGCCAACTCGTCCAGGTCGATCGGCTCCTCGAGATTGGCCTCCATCAGCGCGACGATTTCCTGCAACTTCGGCTGGTTGGTGCCAAGCATGTGCTTGAGCGGCACACGTTGGTGATCCTGCTCGTTGCGGATACGCTCGTAGACAAACATTTCCGAAATCGCCGCCGACAACTCGCGACCGTGATCACGGCTGATCAAGTGCAGCATCATGTCCAGCGGCGCGGTGCCGCCGGAGCTTGTGAAGCGGTTGCGGTCAAGCGTGAACAGGCGCGTGCTCATCGAAACCCGTGGGAAAGCTTCCTGCATCGCGGCCAGGCATTCCCAGTGCACGCTGCAATCGAAACCGTCCAGCAGGCCGGCGCACGCCAGGGCCCAACTGCCGGTGCAGACTGCGCCAAGACGACGGGATTGACGGGCCTGGCCTTGCAGCCATGAGACATGTTCGCGGGTTACGGTGCGCTGGATGCCGATGCCGCCGCACACGATGACGGTGTCCAGGGCCGGGGCTTTGTGCATGGAGGCGTCCGGGGTGATCTGCAAACCGTCACTGGCCCAGACCTGGCCGCCATCGACGGTCAGGGTGGTCCAGCGGTACAGCTCGCGCCCCGACAGCTGGTTGGCCATGCGTAGCGGTTCCACCGCGGACGCCAGGGAAATCAGCGTGAAATTGTCCAGCAGCAGAAAGCCGATGGATTGAGGCGCACGGTTCTGGGGTTGGGCCCCGGAGTTGGACGTCGTCATCGCGGTATCTCCTCACACAAAGCGGGTGATGGCCTCAGGCGGAGGCTCTTGTTATTGCCCTCATTCTCTTGCGTGAGAGGGGCTTTATCGGGACAGAGCAATTGCCATGCCTAAATTTGAATGCGCGTTCAATAACTCCTGAAAACGACATGCCGGCGTGTCTATATAAGGGCCCCGTCGAGGCCGGGTTCCAAGTGCCATCATGGGCTGCGGGCGAACGCCAGGGCGGGCTGTGAGCAGATCGGTAGCACTTGTGGTCACTGGCCCGCGCCGTTTGCGCGATGGTTGTCACCGCAAGCGCGGGGACGGACGGTAGGGCGGCGTACAAAGGCGTGACCGCCAAGTCACGCCTTATCTGTTTGCGACGCGCCAAAACGTGGCGTGTTTTTCCTACGGTGTGCGTTTTACGAGCGATTTTTCAACACCCGTGGCGAGGGAGCCTGCTCCCTCGCCACGGGATTATCTTGCAGTGCTGAATCAGCATTCCACCGCGCTTACCGCCAGCCCGCCCCGTGAAGTCTCTTTATATTTGTCGTGCATGTCGGCGCCGGTATCGCGCATGGTGCGGATCACACGGTCCAGGGAGATGAAATGCTGACCATCACCCCGAAGGGCCATCTGCGCGGCATTGATTGCTTTCACCGCGGCGATGGCGTTGCGCTCGATACACGGCACCTGGACCAGGCCGCCCACCGGATCGCAGGTCAGGCCGAGGTTGTGCTCCAGGCCGATTTCCGCCGCGTTGCACAGTTGCTCCGGCGTGGCTCCGAGGATTTCCGCCAGGCCTGCCGCCGCCATGGCGCAGGCCGAGCCGACTTCACCCTGGCAGCCGACTTCGGCGCCCGAGATCGAGGCGTTCTTCTTGCACAGGATGCCCACCGCCGCCGCGCCGAGGAAATAATCCACGACGTTGGCGTCAGTAACGGCCTCGCTGAATTTCATGAAGTAATGCAGCACCGCCGGAATGATCCCCGCCGCGCCGTTGGTCGGCGCCGTGACCATGCGCCCGCCAGCGGCGTTTTCTTCGTTGACCGCCAGGGCGAACAGGTTGACCCACTCCATGGCGCTCAGGGTCGAGCCGATCACGTTCGGTTTGTTCAATTCTTGCAGGCTGCGGTGCAACTTGGCCGCGCGCCGACGGACATTCAAGCCACCAGGCAGGATGCCTTCGTGCTTGAGGCCCTGCTCGACGCAGTCCTGCATCGCTCGCCAGAGTCTCATCAGGCCGCTGCGAATCTCTTCTTCCGAACGCCAGACCTTCTCGTTGGCCATCATCAGCTCAGCCACTCGCAGGTTATGCGTGCGACACAGCCCGAGCAGTTCCTCGGCGCTGGAGAAATCGTAAGGCAACTCGGTGGTGTCCAGGTCCATCACGCCGCTGGACGCCTGGGCCTGGTCGACCACAAAGCCGCCACCGACCGAATAATAGGTGTCGCGGTGCAGTTCGCCGTTTTCACCCTCCGCCACCAGCGTCATCGCGTTGGGGTGGAACGGCAGGTTTTCGTCGAGCAGGCGCATATCGCGGGACCAGACGAAAGGCACCGGCAGGCGGCCATCGAGCAGCAGGGTCTGGGTCTCGCGCAGCAGCTCGATGCGCGTACCGATTTGCGACGGATCGATCGAGTCGGGCCATTCGCCCATCAAGCCCATGATCGTGGCGGTATCGCTGCCGTGACCGATGCCGGTGGCCGACAGCGAACCAAACAATTGCACCTCGACCCGCCGCACGTCATTTAAAAGCGACTTGGCCCGCAACGCTTCGACAAACAGCGCCGCTGCGCGCATGGGCCCCACGGTGTGGGAACTGGACGGGCCGATACCAATCTTGAACAGGTCGAACACGCTGATGGCCATTGCCTTGACTCTCCAGAACGGACACATCCGGGCGCGGGAGCGTCCGGTGGCGCAGCTGCTACGCTCAACGCCGGGATGGCCGCATCATCCGGCTTTTGAATGGGCTTTCGACGTCTGACACCGACGCAATCATGCCCACCAACGCCGCGTCTTTGTCGCCCAGGTTTTACGACGTTTTTTACGTATCAGAAGCCAGCCGAGGGCCGAAAAAATCTGTAAACGACGTCACCAACACTGGATGCGACCCTCCCTGTACTGGATACGACGCGCCCTGTAGGCGTCGGATTTGCACTGGTACATGATCGGTTACGGCTCGTTTGCAAGGCCGCGTGCCACGAAGAGTGCCCACGCGCCGCCAACCGCAACTTAAAAAAAGCAAAAAAGCGCGGTTGTCCCGACCGGACACTGCCGATAAAACACCAGGAGTCCACCCATGAAAGGTTCCACGCCGTTGTTGTTGGCCGCCATGCTGAGTCTTCCGATGCTGGCCAACGCTGCAGAACCCGCCCAATGCAGTACCGTCAACTTCTCCGATGTCGGCTGGACCGACATCACCGTGACCACCGCCACCACCAGCGTCGTGCTCGACGCCCTCGGCTACAAGACCAAGACCACGATGATCTCCGTGCCGGTGACCTACAAGTCCCTGGCCGATGGCAAGAACATGGACGTGTTCCTCGGCAACTGGATGCCGACCATGGAAAACGACATCAAGGCCTATCGTGAAGCGGGCACCGTGGAAACCGTGCGCGCCAACCTGGAAAACGCCAAGTACACCCTGGCGGTCCCCGAAGAGCTGTACAACAAAGGCCTCAAGGATTTTGCCGACATCGCCAAGTTCAAGAAGGAACTGGACGGCAAGATCTACGGCATCGAACCGGGCAACGACGGCAACCGCTTGATCCAGAGCATGATCGACAAGAACGCCTTCGGCCTCAAGGACGCCGGCTTCAAGGTCGTCGAGTCAAGCGAAGCCGGCATGCTTTCCCAGGTCGATCGGGCCCAGCGTCGCAGCACCGCCGTGGTGTTCCTGGGCTGGGAACCGCATCCGATGAACACCCGCTTCAAGATGAAATACCTCACCGGTGGCGATGAATACTTCGGCCCGAACTTCGGCCAGGCGACCATCTACACCAACACCCGCAAGGGCTATGCCCAGGAATGCAGCAACGTTGGCCAGTTGCTGAAAAACCTGGTCTTTACCCTGGACATGGAAAGCACGCTGATGGGCAACGTGCTGGACGACAAGATGAAGCCTGAAGCCGCCGCCAAGGCCTGGTTGAAGAAAAACCAACAAGTACTCGATACCTGGCTCGCCGGCGTCACCACCGTTGACGGTAAACCTGGCCTGGAGGCCGTGAAAGCCAAGCTCGCGCAGTAAAAAGCTTATGCCGGGCGAGTTCGCTCGTCCGGGCTGTTTATTCCTTGCATGCGGACGTTCACTACCATGCTTATTGATCAGAAAATACCCTTGGGCCAGTACATCGCGGGCTTTGTCGAATGGTTGACGCAAAACGGCGCCGACACCTTCGATGCAATCGCAATGTTTCTGGAAACGATGATTCACGGCGTGACGTTTGCGCTGACCTGGTTCAATCCCCTGGTGCTTATCGGCCTCATCGCGCTACTGGCGCACTTCATCCAGCGCAAATGGGGCCTGACCGTTTTCGTTATCGCGTCCTTCTTGTTGATCCTCAACCTGGGTTACTGGCAAGAGACCATGGAAACCCTCGCCCAGGTGCTGTTCGCGACCCTGGTCTGCGTGCTTATCGGTGTGCCGCTGGGCATTGTTGCCGCGCACAAGCCGATGTTCTACACCATGATGCGTCCGGTGCTCGATCTGATGCAGACCGTACCGACCTTCGTCTACCTCATTCCTACCCTGACCCTGTTCGGTCTGGGTGTGGTCCCGGGCCTGATCTCCACGGTGGTATTCGCGATCGCCGCGCCCATCCGCCTGACCTACCTGGGCATCCGCGACGTTCCGGACGAACTGATGGACGCCGGTAAAGCCTTCGGCTGCTCCCGGCGCCAGCTCCTGTCGCGCATCGAACTGCCTCACGCCATGCCGAGCATCGCCGCCGGAATCACCCAATGCATCATGTTGTCGCTGTCGATGGTGGTCATCGCGGCACTGGTCGGTGCCGACGGCCTGGGCAAACCCGTGGTCAACGCATTGAACACCGCTGATATCGCCCTGGGCTTCGAAGCCGGCCTGGCGATCGTATTGCTGGCGATCATGCTCGACCGAATCTGCAAACAACCCGACGCCAAAGTAGGGGGTGACGCATGAGCATAATCCGCTTCGAAGAAGTCGACGTGATCTTCTCCAAAGATCCACGCGAAGCCCTCAAATTGCTCGACAAGGGCATGACGCGCAACGAAATCCTGAAGAAGACCGGGCAGATCGTCGGCGTGGAAAAAGCCAGCCTCGACATCGAAAAAGGCGAGATCTGCGTGCTGATGGGCCTTTCCGGCTCCGGCAAATCCAGCTTGCTGCGTTGCATCAACGGTTTGAACACCGTGAGTCGCGGCAAATTGTTCGTCGAGCACGAAGGCCGGCAGATCGATATCGCCTCCTGCACTCCCGCCGAACTGAAGATGATGCGCACCAAGCGCATCGCCATGGTGTTCCAGAAGTTCGCCCTGATGCCTTGGCTGACGGTGCGCGAAAACATCAGCTTCGGCCTGGAAATGCAGGGCCGGCCGGAGAAGGAACGCAAGAAGCTGGTGGATGAAAAACTCGAGCTGGTGGGCCTGACCCAGTGGCGCAACAAGAAGCCCGACGAGCTGTCTGGCGGCATGCAGCAACGGGTCGGCCTGGCCCGCGCCCTGGCGATGGACGCCGACATCCTGTTGATGGACGAACCGTTCTCGGCCCTCGACCCGCTGATCCGCCAAGGCCTGCAGGACGAACTGCTGGAACTGCAACGCAAGCTGAGCAAGACCATCGTGTTCGTCAGCCACGACCTGGACGAAGCCCTGAAGCTGGGCAGCCGTATCGCGATCATGAAAGACGGCCGCATCATCCAGTACAGCAAGCCGGAACAGATCGTGTTGAACCCGGCGGACGACTATGTGCGCACGTTCGTCGCCCATACCAATCCGCTCAATGTGCTCTGCGGCCGCAGCCTGATGCGCACCCTGGACAACTGCAAGCGCATCAACGGCTCGGTGTGCCTGGATCCGGGCGGCGATTCCTGGCTTGACCTGGCCGAAGGCAACACCATCAAGGGCGCCCGGCAGAACGGCGCCGCCCTAGACCTGCAGAACTGGGCGCCAGGGCAGTCCGTCGAAGGCTTGGGGCGTTTCCCGACCTTGGTCGACTCCAGCATCGGCATGCGCGACGCGTTGCAGATCCGCTACCAGACCGGCAACAAACTGGTGCTTCACGATAATCAGCAAGTCGTCGGCATCCTCGGCGACAGCGAGCTGTATCACGCCCTGCTCGGCAAAAACCTGGGCTAAAGCCAATGCACACAAAAACGCCGCGAGATGATCGCGGCGTTTTTGTTTGTGTGTGTGTGTGTGTGCAGGAACCAGAATTGGAATACTTTTGTGGCGAGGGGATTTATCCCCTCGCCACAACAGTGTTCACAACTATCGAACGGGTCAGCTAAAGACCCGACCCAGCGCCGCCAACTCCGCCCGTTCCTGCTCAACCCGCACATCCTCGCGCATGGCCTTGTGCAGCCCGAACATGAAGCACACCAGCACCACCGAGAACGGCAGGCCAGCCAACACCACCATGGTTTGCATCGCCTCGAAGTTGCCCGCGAACAACAGGCCGATGGTCACCAGCGTGATCACCACCGACCAGAAGATCCGCAGCCAATGCGGCGCGTCTTCGTCAACGTTGCCGCCCTGGCACGAAAGGTTCGCCATCATCACCGCGCCGGAGTCAGCCGGGGTCAGGAACAGGACGAAACCAACGAAGATCGACACGCCGATCACGACCTTCGACGCCGGATAGTATTCGAGCAGCTGATAGATCGACATCGACGGCTGCGTCAACGCCGTCTTGCCCAGCTCGACCGCGCCGTGGTTCATCACCAGGTCCAGGGCCGAGTTACCGAAGATCGACAACCAGGCCAGGGTGAAGCCCAGGGGAATCAGCAACACGCCCGCCACCAACTCACGCACGGTGCGGCCACGGGAAATGCGCGCGATGAACATGCCGACAAAAGGCGCCCAGGAGATCCACCAGGCCCAGTAGAACAGGGTCCACAAGCCCATCCAACGGCCCGATTTCGCGGTGTCGTCGGCATAGACGTACAGGTCGAATGTCTTGAGCACCACGCCGTTGAGGTAGTCGCCGATGTTCTGCACGAAACCGTTGAGCAGGTGCAGGGTCGGACCGAACAGCAACACGAAAATCAGCAAGCCGCTGAACAACACGATGTTCAGGTTGGACAACCGGCGGATGCCGTTTTCCACGCCGGACACGGCGGCGATGGTCGCCACGGTGCTCATCACGATGATCACGATCAGCAAATTGGTGTTGCTGTGCTCGATGCCAAACAGGTTTTCCAAACCGGACGCGACTTGCAGCGAACCGATCCCCAGGTTGGTCACCAGCCCCAGCAACGTCACGAACATGCCGAAACCGTCCACCGCATGGCCGGCCGCGCCCTTGACCCAGCGCTCGCCCACCAATGGATACAGGGCCGAGCGCAGCGCCAGCGGCTGGTTGTGCCGATAGGCGAAATACGCCACGGCCAAGCCCACCAGGGCATAGATCGCCCAACCATGCAGGCCCCAGTGCAAGAACGTCAATTGCACGGCCTGGCGCGCGGCCATCTGGCTGCCGGCCACGCCTTCAGGGGGGTTGAAGAAATGGTCCAGCGGCTCGGATGCGCCGAAGTACAGCAATGAAATGCCGATGCCCGACGAAAACAGCATCCCGGCCCAGGCGCCGTAGCTGAAGTCCGGCGTATCGTCCTTGCCGCCCAGCTTGAGCTTGCCATAGGAGGAAAATGCCAGGCCGACCACAAACACCAGATAGGCAGCGATGACCACCATGTAGTACCAGCCGAAGCTGCGGGACAACCACGCCTGGGCAATGCCGAGCAGACGGCCGGCCTCCTGCGGGGCGATGATCAGAATGGCGGTCAGCAACAGAATCAGCGCGGTGGAGGTGTAGAACACCCAACCGTTGACCGTCACCTTCTGCGGCGGGGTCTTTATTAGCAAGGCAGAACTCATTGCACGGATGCTCCAGGCAGTGCGAGAGAAGGACAAGGCAACGCGATACCCGGCCAATCGGTGGGTTGGCAGCCGACCGGCGGGTGTTATAAAGACACCCGGAAAGCCCTTGCCCCGCGATTGCGCGGGTCTCTGGGCTCTTGATGTCTCGTTTCTGCGCCATTTACCCCGTAGGAAAACCGGTAAATCGCGACGAATTGTCGCAGAGCTTATTCTTTGTTGATTGAACGTTCAATCAAAACAAAATAGACTGGCCCTCATGACGGCGGACCTTACTCATCCGCCCGATGGCCTAAGGAGATTTGCAGATGCCCAAGGTCGGTATGCAACCCATCCGCCGCCAGCAATTGATCGAAGCCACTTTGCAGGCTGTCGATCAGGTCGGGATGGGGGACGCCAGCATTGCGCTGATCGCCCGTTTGGCCGGTGTTTCAAACGGCATCATCAGTCACTACTTTCAGGACAAGAATGGCCTGATCGCGGCTACGGCCCAGTACCTGATGACCGTCCTGAGCGAGAACGTCACCGCGCGTCGTCAAGCGCTGACGGACCCGAGCCCGCGAGCTCACCTGAAGGTGATCATCGAGGGCAACTTCGACGCCAGCCAGGTCAACGGCCCGGCAATGAAAACCTGGCTGGCCTTCTGGGCCACCAGCATGCATCACCCGTCATTGCACAGGTTGCAGCGGATCAACGATCACCGTCTGTATTCCAACCTGTGTTGCCAGTTCCGCCGCGTGTTGCCTGTCGACCAGGCACGCAGCGCGGCCCGGGGCCTGGCCGCTCTGATTGACGGTTTGTGGCTGCGCGGAGCGCTGTCGGGAGACGCGTTCGACACCGCCCAGGCACATCGGATCGCGTACGAATACATGGATTTCCAACTGGCCAAGGCAGGAGCGCCAGAGCACACAGAACCGCTCGACTCCTGAACCCCCACCGCAGCGCGTAGTCAGCTGTAAACGACACGCTCGGTGGTCAGCCAACCACTTATGCACTTGCGAGGACTTTATGGCCCGTTTCGAACTGCAAAAACTCTACATCGATGGCGCGTACAGCGATGCCAGCGGCGACGCCACTTTCGAAGCCATCAACCCGGCGAACGGTGAAGTACTCGCCCTGGTGCAGCGCGCAACGAAAGAAGACGTCGAGCGTGCCGTGGTCAGCGCCGAAAAAGGCCAGAAAGTCTGGGCGGCGATGACCGCCATGCAGCGCTCGCGCATCCTGCGTCGCGCCGTGGACATCCTGCGCGAACGCAACGATGAGCTCGCGGCCCTGGAAACCCTGGACACCGGCAAGGCCTATTCCGAAACCCGCTACGTCGACATCGTCACTGGCGCCGACGTGCTGGAATATTACGCAGGCCTGGTGCCCGCTATCGAAGGCGAACAGGTTCCGCTGCGCACCACGTCGTTCGTCTACACCCGCCGCGAGCCCCTGGGCGTCGTCGCCGGTATCGGCGCATGGAACTACCCGATCCAGATCGCCCTGTGGAAATCCGCCCCGGCCCTGGCCGCTGGCAACGCGATGATCTTCAAGCCCAGCGAAGTCACCTCGCTGACCACCCTGAAACTGGCCGAGATCTACACCGAGGCCGGCGTTCCAGCAGGCGTGTTCAACGTGCTGACCGGCAGCGGCCGTGAGGTCGGCACCTGGCTGACCGAGCACCCGCGCATCGAGAAAATCTCCTTCACCGGCGGCACCGACACCGGCAAGAAGGTCATGGCCAGTGCCTCGAGCTCTTCGCTCAAGGACGTGACCATGGAGCTGGGCGGCAAGTCGCCGCTGATCATCTTCGACGACGCCGACCTGGACCGCGCCGCCGACACCGCGATGATGGCCAACTTCTACAGCTCCGGCCAAGTCTGCACCAACGGCACCCGGGTGTTCGTGCCGAGCCACCTGAAGGCTGCCTTCGAAGCCAAGATCGCCGAGCGCGTGGCGCGCATCCGCATCGGCAACCCGGAAGACGAGAACACCAACTTCGGCCCGCTGGTGAGCTTCGCCCACATGGAAAACGTGCTGGGCTACATCGATAAAGGCAAGGCCGAAGGCGCGCGCCTGCTGTGCGGCGGCGGTCGCCTGACGGAAGGCGAACTGGCCAAGGGCGCGTTTGTGGCCCCGACCGTGTTCACCGATTGCACCGATGACATGACCATCGTGCGTGAAGAAATCTTCGGCCCGGTGATGAGCATCCTCACCTTTGATACCGAAGAAGAAGTGATCCGCCGCGCCAACGATACCGACTTCGGCCTGGCCGCCGGTGTCGTGACCCGCGACCTGAACCGCGCGCACCGCGTGATCCACCAGCTCGAAGCAGGCATCTGCTGGATCAACGCCTGGGGCGAATCGGCGGCGGAAATGCCGGTCGGTGGCTACAAGCAATCGGGCGTGGGCCGGGAGAATGGGATCAGCTCGCTGACCAACTACACGCGCATCAAGTCGGTGCAGGTCGAAATGGGCGATTACACGTCGGTGTTCTGATCTGAGACCGAGCCTGAGGCCGGGGCCCTTGTGGCGAGGGAGCTTGCTCCCGCTGGGCCGCGAAGCGGCCCCGACCCAGCTCCCAGGTTCATCCAGACAGAACACGGTCGCCCTGTTTGCGACTGCTGCGCAGCCGAGCGGGAGCAAGCTCCCTCGCCACAGAGAATGTGGCACTCGATGACCGCGACCTGAACCAACTCCAAAAGAGGGTACATTTCATGTCCCAAGAATTCGATTACATCATCATCGGTGCCGGCTCGGCCGGTAACACCCTGGCTACCCGCCTGACCGAAGACGAAGGCGTTACCGTCTTGCTGCTCGAAGCCGGCGGCCCGGACTATCGCCTCGACTTCCGTACCCAGATGCCCGCCGCCCTGGCATTTCCTCTCCAGGGTCGCCGCTACAACTGGGCCTACGAGACCGATCCGGAGCCGCACATGAACGGCCGTCGCATGGAATGCGGTCGCGGCAAGGGCCTGGGTGGTTCTTCGCTGATCAACGGCATGTGCTACATCCGCGGTAACGCGCTGGACTACGACAACTGGGCCAAGCTGCCCGGCCTGGAAGACTGGACCTACCTCGATTGCCTACCGTATTTCCGTAAAGCCGAAACCCGAGACATCGGCCCGAACGACTACCATGGCGGCGACGGCCCGGTCAGTGTGACCACGCCCAAGCCTGGCAACAATCCGCTGTTCCACGCCATGGTCGAAGCCGGCGTTCAGGCCGGTTACCCGCGTACCGAGGACCTCAACGGCTTCCAGCAGGAAGGTTTCGGCCCGATGGACCGTACCGTCACGCCCAATGGCCGTCGCGCCAGTACCGCGCGCGGTTACCTGGACGTCGCCAAGAAGCGCTCGACGCTGACCATCGTCAGCCACGCGCTGGCCGACAAGATCCTCTTCGAAGGCAAACGCGCGGTCGGCGTGCGTTACCTGGTGGGCGCCGCAGAAGAACGCGTCGAGGCCCGGGCGCGCAAGGAAGTGCTGCTGTGCTCCGGCGCCATCGCCTCGCCGCAGATCCTGCAACGCTCCGGCGTCGGCCCTGCCAAGCTGCTGGAAAACCTCGACATCCCGGTGGTCCACGACCTGCCTGGCGTCGGTGAAAACCTGCAGGACCACCTTGAGCTGTACCTGCAATACGCCTGCACTCAACCGGTCTCGCTGTACCCATCGCTGCTCTGGTACAACCAGCCGGCGATCGGTGCCGAGTGGCTGTTCAACGGCACTGGTATCGGCGCCAGCAACCAGTTCGAGGCCGGCGGCTTCATTCGTACGCGCCCCGAGTTCGATTGGCCGAACATCCAGTACCACTTCCTGCCGGTGGCGATTAACTACAACGGCAGCAACGGCGTGAAAGAGCACGGTTTCCAGGCGCACATGGGCTCCATGCGTTCGCCAAGCCGTGGCCGGATCCAGGCCAAGTCCAAGGACCCGCGCCAGCACCCGAGCATCCTGTTCAACTACATGGCCACCGAGCAGGACTGGCAGGAATTTCGCGACGGCATCCGCCTGACCCGCGAGATCATGCAGCAGCCGGCGCTCGATCCGTTCCGTGGTCGCGAAATCAGCCCGGGCATCGAGGTGCAGACGGACGAGCAATTGGACCAGTTCATCCGTGAGCACGCCGAAACCGCGTTCCACCCATCCTGCTCGTGCAAGATGGGCACCGATGATATGGCCGTGGTGGATGGCGAAGGCCGCGTGCACGGCATGGAAGGGTTGCGCGTGGTCGACGCCTCGATCATGCCGATCATCACCACCGGCAACCTGAACGCGCCGACGATCATGATCGCCGAGAAAATCGCCGACAAGATCCGTGGCCGCAAGCCTTTGCCGCGCAGCACCGCACCTTACTACGTCGCCGGCGACGCGCCGGTGCGCGGCAAGCCGTTGCGTGAAGTGGCGACGGCCGCGCAGTAAGACTCCAGATCGCGGCGCGGCCTTCGTCGGATCGCCGCCCGGAGCAAGCTCGCTCCCACAGGGGATTGGCGGTGAACACAGATTTTGTGACCACCAAAGATCCACTGTGGGAGCGAGCTTGCTCGCGATGACGTCCGACCTGACACCGCAAATCCCCATCTGCCTTGATCCCTCCCCCGCCCCAGGCCTACTCTAGAGCCGCCCGCGCCAATGCGCCGCACCTCGCTGCATCGCCACTCCAGACAAGGAGGTTCCATGTTCGACTTCCAACCCCAGCTCAAGCAGCGTTTCGCTGCCTTGCGCACGGGCGCTGAGTTCTTTTCCCTGCGTTACGTACGCGAGTCCGGCCAACACTTGTCGGTGCGCAAGAACGTCGCCGAACCTCCGAGCCTGAGCCACGACGAAGGCGCCATGCTCACCGTGCGGGTCAATGGCGTCGAAACCTATGCGGCCACTAACGACCTTTCCCTGGCCGGCCTGCAAGCGGCGCTGGAGCGGGCCGAGCAATACGCTCGCCAGCTCAAGCCCCACGCCCTGCTGGACCTGCGCGACCAACCGGTGTCCAGCGACCGCGCCGACTACTTCTCGCCGCATTTCGACCAGGCCTTCCCGCCCCTGAGCGATTGCTACCAATTGCTCGGCGACGAATCGGCCGCGGTGCCCGCCGACGAGCGCCTGGTGAACTGGCAGGCCAGCATCGGCCTGACCCAGGTCGAGCAGATCTACCTCAACAGCGCCGGCGCTGAACTGCGCCAGGCCCAACGCTTCATCTACCCGGCCCTGGACGTCACCGCCTTCGACGGCAACGACAGCCAGACCCGCACCCTGGGCCGGGAAAATTTCGGCCAGCAAGGCGGTTTCGATGTGATCAGCCGTTGCGGCCTGATCGGCGCCGGTCCAAGGATCGCCGACCAGGCCCTGCAATTGCTCATGGCGCCCAACACCCCCCAAGGTCCCCGCGACCTGCTGCTGATGCCCGACCAGATGATGTTGCAGATCCACGAGTCCATCGGCCATCCGCTGGAACTGGACCGCATCCTCGGCGACGAGCGCAATTACGCCGGCACCAGCTTCGTCAAGACCGAGGATTTCGGCCACCTGCAGTACGGCTCCAGCCTGTTGAACGTGACCTTCGATCCGGACATTCCCGAGGAGTTGGCCAGTTACAGCCATGACGACGACGGCACGGCCGCCAGCAAGCAGTTCCTGATTCGCGAAGGCCTGTTGCTGCGCCCATTGGGCGGCGCGCTGTCGCAGTTCCGCGCCGGCCTCGACGGTGTTGCCAACAGCCGCGCCTGCGGTTGGAATCGTCCGCCCATCGACCGCATGGCAAACCTAAACATCGAGCCCGGCGACCAATCCCTGGAGCAGTTGATCCAAGGCATCGAGCATGGCGTGCTGATGCGCACCAACCGCTCCTGGTCCATTGACGACGCCCGCAACAAATTCCAGTTCGGCTGCGAATGGGGCCAGTTGATCGAGAACGGTGAGCTCAAGGGCGTAGTGAAGAACCCCAACTACCGGGGCATCTCCGCGCAGTTCTGGAAGAGCCTGCGGGCCGTGGGCGACGCCAGCACTTCCCAAGTGCTTGGCACACCGAATTGCGGCAAGGGCGAACCGAACCAGGTCATCCGCGTTGGCCATGCGTCGCCGGCCTGTGTGTTCAGCAACGTGGACGTGTTTGGGGGGGATGCCTGATGAGCACCGTCGATAATCAAGCTGGGGCGTTCAAAGCACTGGTCGATTGGTTGCGCGACGCGTTGCGCGAACCTGAGCAATTTACCCTCGGCTACGCCGCCGAGTCGTCGGCCTTCGTGCGCTTCAACCACGGCAAGGTCCGTCAGGCCGGCCAGGTGCAACAGGCCAACGTCAGTTTCAAGTTGATCAATGACGGCCGTCATGCCGATCTGCAGATCACCTTGTCCGGCGACACCGAGACCGACCTGCGACGCTTGGCCGACGGGTTGCAACAGTTGCGCGAGACGTTGCCGCTGCTGCCAGCCGATCCCTACCTGCTGCTCAACCACAACCATTGGCAGAGCAGCAACGTGCAGGACCATCCCCTGCCGGACACCGAGCAAGCCGTCGCTGAAATCAGCCGTGCCGCCGAGGGCCTGGACTTGGTCGGCTTTTACGCCGCAGGCCCCATCAGCCGTGGCTTCGCCAGTTCCTCGGGAGCGTTCGGCTGGCATCAGGCCAACAGTTTCAACTTCGACTTCAGCTTGTTCCATGAAAACGGCCAGGCCGTGAAGGCCAGCTACGCGGGACACGCCTGGAGCAGCGAAGGATTCGCCCAACGTTTCGAGCAGGCACGCCAGCAGCTGCAATTCCTCGGCCTGCCCCTACGTACGCTGCCGCCGGGCGAATACCGCGCCTACCTGGCGCCGGCCGCGCTGGAAGAAATCATGGGCATGCTCAGTTGGGGCGGATTCTCGGCCCGGGCGATCGCCAGCAAGCAAAGCCCGTTGCAGAAATTCTACGCCGGCGAAGCCCACTTCAGTCCCAACGTGTGGTTGACGGAGCAGGTCAGCGGCTCATTGAGCCCGGCATTTTCCGACGAAGGTTATCCCCGCGATGACCTGGGGCTGATCGCCAAGGGCATGGCCAACGCGCAACTGGTCAACTCCCGCAGCGCCGCCGAATACGGCCTCGCCGCCAACGGCGCCAGCAGCTATGAATACCCCACGGCGCTGGACATGCAGGGCGGGCAATTGGAACAGAAGTACATCCTCGAGCAACTCGGCATCGGGCTGTACATCAGCAATCTCTGGTACCTGAACTACTCCGACCAACCGGCGGCGCGTCTGACCGGCATGACCCGCTTCGCCACGTTCTGGGTCGAGAACGGTCAGATCCAGGCGCCGGTGAGCACGATGCGCTTCGACGACAGCGTCTACAGTTTGCTCGGCTCGCAACTCGAAGCGCTGACCCGGGAGCGGGAACTTCTGCTTTCGGCCAGCACCTACAGCCAGCGGGCCACGGCCTCGATGTTGCTGCCGGGGGCGTTGGTCAAGAAGCTCACGTTGACGCTATAACACGCAGTGCCCCGTGGCGAGGGAGCTTGCTCCCGCTCGGCTGCGAAGCAGTCGTAATCCAGGCGACGCTATCTGTCAGGCACACCGTGTTCACCAGTTTGGGGGTGCTCCGCACCCCAGCGGGAGCAAGCTCCCTCGCCACAGGTAATTGTTTTATTTCACACAAGAGGTCCCATGCCCAACCGCGCTCCCCTCGACGCCGTCACCGCCCGCTGGCTTCCGTGGGTGGTGGCGATTGCCTTCTTCATGCAGTCCCTGGATGGCACCATCCTCAACACCGCCCTGCCCGCCATGGCCAGCGACCTGGCGGAAAACCCGCTGCGCATGCAAGGCGTGATCATTGCCTACATGCTCACCGTGGCCTTGCTGATCCCGGCCTCGGGCTGGATCGCCGACCGCTTCGGCACGAAGAAGATTTTCTTCGGCGCGATCCTGCTGTTCAGCTTCGGCTCGCTGCTGTGCGCCTTGTCTAACTCGTTGAGCATGTTGATCGGCGCACGGGTCGTCCAAGGCTTGGGCGGTGCGCTGATGTTGCCGGTGGGCCGGCTGGTGGTACTGCGGGCTTACCCGCGCTCGGAGTTGGTGCGAATCATGGGCTTCATCACCATCCCCGGGCTGCTCGGCCCGCTGATCGGCCCGACCATGGGCGGCTGGATGGTGGAGTACATGACCTGGCACTGGATTTTCCTCATCAATCTGCCGGTGGGCGTGGTCGGTTGTTACGCGGTATGGAAATTCATCCCGGACCTGCGCGGCACTGAGCGCACGCGCTTCGATGGCGTGGGCTTTCTGTTGTTCGGCGCGGCGATGGTGCTGATCACCGTCGCCATGGAGGGGCTGGGTGAACTGCACCTGCCGCACCTGCGGGTGATGCTGCTGCTGTTTGGCGGCATGGCTTGCCTGGCGGCTTACTGGGTGCGCGCCGGGCACGTCGAGAACGCGCTGTTTCCACCGTCGCTGTTCAAGACCCGGACCTTCGCGGTGGGCATCCTCGGCAACCTGTTCGCGCGCCTGGGCAGCGGTGCCCTGCCGTTCCTGGTGCCGTTGCTGTTGCAAGTCGCCCTGGGTTATTCACCGTCCCAGGCGGGGATGAGCATGCTGCCCCTGGCGGCCGCCGCGATGGTCGCCAAGTCCGTGGCCCGCCCGCTGATCGAACGCTTCGGCTATCGCATCGTCCTGACCGGTAATACCCTTGCCCTCGGCGTGATGCTGGCGAGCATGGGCTTGGTCAGCGAGCAAACACCGTACTGGCTGTTGCTGGCGCACCTGGCAGTGCTGGGAGCGATCAACTCGCTGCAATTCACCGCGATGAACACCGTGACCCTGATCGACCTGGACGACGCCAGCGCCAGCAGTGGCAACAGCCTGCTGTCGGTGGTGGCGCAACTGTCCCTGAGCCTGGGCGTGGCTTGTGCAGGTGCCCTGCTGGGAGGCTTTACCGCCCAGGTCGGCAACGACGGCGTGGACACGGTGCTGGGCGCGTTTCAATTGACTTTTGTGACGGTGGGGATCATGGCGATGCTGGCGGCGACGATCTTTTCCCAGCTGTCGAAGCAGGATGGGCGACGGGTCAAGCGGCCGGATGAGCATATCGAGCACTAGATAGGACTCGAACGGTTTTAAGGCTTCAGGGCTTTTGTGGCGAGGGAGCTTGCTCCCGCTCGGCTGCGCAGCAGTCGCAATCCAGGCAATGCGAACTTTCAGGTGCACCGTGTTGGCCGGTTTGGGGCCGGTTTGGGGCCGCTTCGCGCCCCAGCGGGAGCAAGCTCCCTCGCCACGGGGAATTCGCCCACTTCAGAACTGCGCCACAGCTCGTCCAGATCTTTCGAAGAAAGTGGCACGAGGCTGCTACACTGCGCGACATTTTGTTTTGCAGGCCCGTCCCGTGACCACCATCGCCACCGCTTTTAATACTTTGCCGTTGTCCGCCGCCATGCTGGCTAACCTCGAATCACTCGGTTATGCCCAGATGACGCCGATCCAGGCGCAAAGCTTGCCGGTGATCCTCAAGGGCATGGACCTGATCGCCCAGGCCAAGACCGGCAGCGGCAAGACCGCGGCCTTCGGCATCGGCCTGCTGAACCCGATCAACCCACGCTATTTCGGCTGCCAGGCCCTGGTGATGTGCCCGACCCGCGAGCTGGCCGACCAGGTCGCCAAGGAAATCCGCCGCCTGGCCCGCGCCGAAGATAACATCAAGGTCCTGACTCTGTGCGGCGGCGTGTCCTTCGGCCCGCAGATCGCCTCCCTCGAACACGGCGCCCACATCATCGTCGGCACGCCAGGGCGTATCCAACAGCACCTGCGCAAGGGTTCGCTGGTGCTCGATGGCCTCAACACACTGATTCTCGACGAAGCCGACCGCATGCTCGACATGGGCTTCTACGACGCCATCGAAGACATCATCCAGCAGACCCCGGAACGCCGCCAGACGCTGTTGTTCTCCGCGACCTACCCGGTGGGCATCAAGCAACTTGCTTCCAAATTCATGCGCGACCCGCAGCAGGTGAAGGCCGAAGCGCTGCACTCCGACGCGCAGATCGAACAGCGGTTCTACGAGATTTCTCCCGAGGAGCGCATGGACGCGGTGGTCAAGGTCCTGGCGCATTTCCGTCCGGCGTCTTGCGTGGCGTTCTGCTTCACCAAGCAGCAGGTCCAGGAAACCGTCGACCATCTGACGGCCAAGGGCATCTCCGCCGTCGGCCTGCACGGCGACCTGGAACAGCGCGACCGCGACCAGGTGCTGGCAATGTTCGCCAACCGCAGCACCTCGGTGCTGGTGGCCACCGACGTCGCGGCCCGCGGCCTGGACATCGATGCCCTGGACATGGTGATCAACGTCGAACTGGCAAGGGATTCGGAAATCCATATCCACCGCGTCGGCCGCACCGGTCGCGCCGGTGAGAAAGGCATCGCCATCAGCCTCGTGGCGCCCTCCGAAGCCCATCGCGCCCAGGCCATCGAACAACTGCAGAAATCGCCGTTGAACTGGGACCAACTGGACAACCTCAAGCCTCAGGGAGGCGGCCCGTTGCTGCCGGCCATGAGCACCCTGTGCATCGGCGCCGGGCGCAAGGACAAAGTCCGCCCCGGTGACATCCTAGGCGCCCTGACCGGCGAGGCCGGCATCCCCGGGGCCCAGGTCGGCAAGATCGCTATCTTCGATTTCCAGGCCTATGTGGCCGTGGAACGCGGGATCGCCAAACAGGCGCTGCAACGCCTGAACGATGGCAAGATCAAGGGTCGGTCGTTGCGGGTGCGGATCCTCTGACCGATAGACAGAGATCAAACTGTGGGAGCGAGCTTGCTCGCGATGAGGCCGGTACATTCAACATTGATGTTGTCTGACAGTCCGCCATCGCGAGCAAGCTCGCTCCCACACTGGGTTTTGTGGCGACACATTTAGAGGACACCGTTTTGCGCTCTACCGAAGTCGTGATCATTGGCGCTGGCGCCGCGGGGTTGATGTGTGCGCTCACCGCTGCCGCGCGCGGGCGCCAAGTGATGTTGCTGGACCACGCCAACAAGGCTGGCAAGAAAATCCTCATGTCGGGCGGTGGACGCTGCAATTTCACCAACATGTATACCGAGCCGGGCAATTTCCTTTCGCAGAACCCGCACTTCTGCAAGTCGGCCCTGGCCCGCTACACCCAGTGGGATTTCATCGCCCTGGTGGCCAAGCACGGCGTGCCCTATCACGAAAAAAAACTCGGTCAGTTGTTCTGCGACAACAAGTCCAGCGACATCCTTGGCCTGCTGCTGGATGAATGCGACCAGGCGGGCGTCAATCTGCACCTGGACACTTCCATCGAGCAGATCGAAAAGACCGACGGCGGCTACCAGTTGCAGACCACCCTCGGACCGATCGCCTGCCAGTCCCTGGTGATCGCCACCGGCGGGCTATCGATCCCGACCCTGGGCGCGACCGGTTTCGGTTATCAAGTCGCGAAGCAGTTCGGCCATCAACTGCTGCCGACCCGCGCCGGGTTGGTGCCGTTCACCATTACCGATCAACTCAAGGCCCTGTGTACCGAACTGTCGGGCACCTCGGTGGATTGCCTGGTGAGCTGCAACGACCAGAGTTTTCGCGAAAACATCCTGTTCACCCACCGCGGCCTGAGCGGTCCGGCGATCCTGCAGATTTCATCATTCTGGGAGCCAGGGGACACGGTGCAGATCAACTTGCTGCCCGACCATGACGTGCCGCAATGGCTGCAGCAGCAACAAGCCGAACGCCCCAACAGCGAGCTGAAGACCTTGCTGGGCGAGCTGTTCACCAAGAAAATGGCCAACCTGCTGGCGGACACCTGGTTCGTCTCCAAACCCATGAAGCAATACACCCACGCGGAGCTCGCCGACATCGCCGAAAAACTGGCGAGCTGGAACGTGGTGCCCGCCGGCACCGAAGGCTACCGCACCGCCGAAGTCACCCTGGGTGGCGTCGATACGCGGGAAGTCTCGTCCAAGACCATGGAATCGTTGAAAAGCCCTGGCCTGTATTTCATTGGCGAAGTGCTGGACGTCACCGGGCACCTGGGCGGGTTCAACTTCCAGTGGGCATGGGCGTCAGGGTATGCGGCGGCGCAGTACGTCTGATTCTCACCGATGTGGAGCCTGCTTTTGTGGCGAGGGAGCAAACTCCCTCGCCACAGGGTAAAGGTGTGTCCTTGGCATGCAGGAACACTTTTTGCTGCCAGATGTGATCGCCGCCATTGCATCGGCGTCATTACTGCCTCAATTTAGCGTCATTGCCCGTCAGGCCCTTGCACTTCATGTCATCGACCTCGTTTAGCCAGTCACTGCGTCGCCTTTGGGCGTTGGACAAGTTCAGTTATAGCGTGCGGGTGTTCATCGCCCTGACCGGCAGCATGGGGCTGTGCTGGTACCTGGACGAGATGGCGCTGCTGATTCCCCTGTTTTTGGGCATCATCGCCAGCGCCCTGGCCGAAACCGACGACAGCTGGCAAGGCCGCCTCAACGCACTCGCGGTGACGTTGGTGTGCTTCAGCGTCGCCGCGCTGTCGGTGGAATTGCTGTTCCCCTACCCCATCCTCTTCATCGTTGCCCTGGCCCTGGCGGCATTCGGCCTGACCATGCTCGGCGCCCTGGGCGAGCGGTATGGCGCCATTGCTTCGGCGACTCTGATCCTGTCGGTCTATACCATGATCGGCGTGGACCAACGCGGTGGCGCGGTCACGGATTTCTGGCATGAACCCTTGCTTCTGGTGGCGGGCGCCGCATGGTACGGCCTGCTCTCGGTGGTGTGGCACGCGCTGTTTTCGAACCAGCCGGTGCAGCAGAGCCTGGCGCGACTTTTCCGTGAACTGGGGCGTTACCTCAAGCTCAAGTCGTCGTTGCTCGAACCGGTCCGACAATTGGACGTCGAGGCACGACGCCTGGAACTGGCCCAGCAGAACGGCCGGGTGGTCGCTGCGCTCAACAGCGCGAAGGAAATCATCCTGCACCGCGTCGGCAATGGCCGGCCGGGCTCGAAAGTCAGCCGCTACCTGAAACTCTATTTCCTCGCCCAGGACATCCACGAACGCGCGAGCTCGTCCCACTACCCCTATAACGCCCTGGCCGAGGCCTTCTTCCACAGCGATGTGCTGTTCCGTTGCCAGCGTCTGCTGCGCCAGCAAGGCAAGGCCTGCCAGGCATTGGCCGAGTCGATCCAGCTACGCCAACCGTTCGTCTACGACGACAGCTTCGCCGAAGCCTTGAATGACCTGCATGCGTCCCTTGAACACCTACGCATCCAGAGCAACCCGGCCTGGCGTGGCTTGCTGCGCTCGCTGCGGGCGCTGTCGGTGAACCTGGGCACGATGGACCGCCTGCTCAGTGATGCGAGCAACCCCGACGCCCTGGCCGATGCCTCCGACAGCAGCCTCCTCGACCGCTCGCCGCGCAACCTCAAGGACGTCTGGCTGCGCCTGCGCACACAGCTCACGCCCACTTCGCTGTTGTTTCGTCACGCCCTGCGCTTGCCCCTGGCCCTGAGCGTCGGCTACGCCATGGTGCATCTGATCCACCCTTCCCAGGGCTACTGGATCATCCTCACCACGTTGTTCGTCTGCCAACCCAATTACGGTGCCACCCGGCGCAAGCTCGGCCAGCGGATCATCGGCACCGCCATCGGCCTGACGGTGGCCTGGGCGCTGTTCGACCTGTTTCCCAACCCGCTGGTGCAATCGTGCTTCGCCATCGTCGCCGGAGTGGTGTTCTTCACCAACCGCACCACCCGCTACACCCTGGCTACCGCCGCCATCACGATCATGGTGCTGTTCTGCTTCAACCAGGTCGGGGACGGCTATGGACTGCTTCTGCCACGGTTGTTCGATACCCTGCTGGGCAGCCTGATCGCCGGGCTGGCGGTTTTCCTGTTCCTGCCCGACTGGCAAGGGCGGCGGCTGAACAAAGTCCTCGCCAATACGCTGACCTGCAACAGCATCTATCTGCGCCAGATCATGCAGCAATACGCGGCCGGCAAGCGCGACGACCTGGCCTATCGCCTGGCCCGACGCAACGCCCATAACGCCGACGCCGCGCTGTCCACGACGCTGGCGAACATGCTGATGGAGCCCGGGCACTTCCGTAAGGAAGCCGATGTCGGGTTCCGCTTCCTGGTGCTCTCCCATACCCTGCTCAGCTACCTGTCGGGCCTGGGCGCCCACCGGGGCACGGAATTGCCCACGGACGTGCGCGAGTACCTGATCGACGGCGCGGGGGTGAATCTGGCGACCAGCATCGACGAAATCGCCCAAGGCCTGGCGAGCAAGCAGCCGATTGCAATCCAGAGCGACGAGGAAGAAACCCTCGCCAGCGAGCTTGAGCAGATGTCCGATGAAATCGACGAAGGCCAGCGCCTGGTGCAGACGCAACTGGCATTGATCTGCCGCCAGTTGGGGCCGTTGCGCACCTTGGCGGCGCATTTGATCAAGGACACCAGTGAGGCTTGAGTGTTGCGGTGGCCAAACCAGCCCCTTCGCGAGCCTGCTCGCGAAGGAGATCAGCCACGCTGCGGTCTCACATCCCGTGCGCCTTCAATAGCCGCTGATAACTCCCATCGGCCTTCATCGCCGCAATCTCGCGATCGAAACCGGCCACGATCCGCTCATGCTCGGGGGTCTTCAGGCTGACCAGGATGTGCAGGCTGTTCTCGCTCAGGGGCTTGGGCAGGAATTCCACGGCATTGCGCACCTTGGGGGATTCTCGAGCCAGGTAGTAACGGGCGACGTATTCGTCTTCCAGGGTCAGCTTCACCCGGTCGGCGGCCACCATGCGCACGGCCATCGCGAAGTTATGCACAGGGACCTTCTGCATCTGCCCGTCCTCGTCGAACGCCTTGGCATAGGCGTAGCCGCGCACCACGGCGACAGGAAAAGCGTAAAGCTGTTGCAGATTGTCGAATTCGATGGCCGCGTCCTTGCGCTTGATGAAGCGCACGCGATTGAGCAGGTATTCGGCCGAAAACTGGCCCACATGGGTGCGCTCTTCGGCATACCAGGCGTTGATCAACACGTCGTAGCGCCCTTCACTGATACCCAGCATCGCCCGGGCCCAGGGTACCTGCTCGAAGTCGCTGGCATAACCGGCCCGTGCCAGTGCAGTGGTGACGATATCGGTGGCCAAGCCGCCATTGATCAACGTCGAATCGGTGAAGGGCGGCCAGGCATCCGCGACCAGGCGCAACTTCTGCGCGCAGGCGTGGTGGCTCAGCAACAGCAATCCGACCAAAGCAAGAGCTCGATGCAATCGCGGCATGCCAAACATCCTTGACGGGTTCAAAGCCCGGTTTGTTTTTAGCCGAAACTCAAGGGAAGTCCTGAGACATCCGGTCCTAACGTTAGCTCATCGAAACCGCTGCGCAGTGCTCGAATAAAGATTACACAAAGAAGACGGGACCGCGACACATCCATGATGGCATTTTGGCCTTTATCACAGTTTTTTCGTCTGATCGCAGAAGAGACTTCCGACGCAAGGGCGCCTAATATCGGCATCAGGTTCTCAAGGAAATTCAAAAAATGGATATCGACTGGGTCTGCAAACATCACAACGACCTGAACAAGGAACAGCTGTACGCCATCCTAAAATTGCGCGCTGAGGTGTTCGTCGTAGAGCAGAACTGTGCCTATCCGGATGTCGACGGACTGGACCTTGAGGGCGACACGTGCCACCTGATGGCTTGGCGCGACAACCATCTGGTCGCCTACCTGCGCTTGCTCGATCCACATTCGCAAAACAGCGATGTGGTGATTGGTCGGGTGGTCATCGCGCCCGAAGCACGAGGCCAGGGGTTGGGACACGCGCTGATGGAACACGCCCTCAAGCAGGCGGAAAAACACTGGCCAGATACGTCGATTTCATTGTCGGCCCAGGCGCATCTGCAAGGTTATTACGGGCGATATGGGTTTGAGGCGGTGGGCGTGGAGTACCTGGAAGATGGGATTCCACATATCGGTATGCATCGTCCCTGAGGTCCGCTTCGCGAGCAGGCTCGCTTCCACCAAGGTTGCATTCAAATACGGGAGCGAGCTAGCTCCGGGCGGCGGTCCGACGATGGGGCCAGTAAAACTTCAGGGATACCCAAGCACCGCCTTGATCCGCTCGAGGTTCTGCTCGATCCACCGCCGATCAATCGCCCCCCAATCACGAATTCGATACTGCCCGGCATGGTTGCGCGCGCCTTGCTGCTGTTCGAACTCACAGATGATGTCCAGGTCCGCCAATGCCGCGACAGTATCCTGCGCGGTACGCCGTGGCATGCCGGTGGCCTCGGTGAGCGCGGGAATGTTGCTGGCCAGGTCGCTGTCGATCAGGTAAGCCACATACAGGCGACGATAGAAGCTGCTCTTGGTCTTGCTGACGTCCATCCACTCATTCCTTGTCTTGTTGCAGGTCGCGCCAGGTCAGGTACACGCGCAAATCGAATTCCAGCTGGTGGTAGCCCGGCAGCATGTGTTCGCAAAGGTTATAGAACGCCTTGTTGTGGTCCGACTCCTTGAAGTGGGCGAGCTCGTGAACCACGATCATCTTCAGAAATTCAGGCGCCGCGTCCTTGAACAACGAGGCAATGCGGATTTCCTTCTTGGCCTTGAGCTTGCCGCCCTGCACCCGCGAGACCGCCGTGTGCAGGCCGAGCGCGCGGTGGGTCAGGTCGAGACGGTTGTCGAACAGCACCTTGTCGATCGCCGGTGCGTTGCGCAGGTATTGCTGCTTGATTTGCAGCGCATAACCATACAACGCCTTGTCGCTCTGGATCGGATGGCGGCCGGGATAGCGCTGGTGCAGGTAGTCGCCCAGCCGATCCTGGGCAATCAATTGCTGCACCTGGGCTTGCAGGGCGGCGGGGTACGCCTGGAGGTACTTGAGCGTGGTCATCGGCCGGCAACAAATCACAAAAAGGTTGCCAGTGTAGCGAATTCAGGCCTGCACCGCGCTCCAGTCGAAGGGCCGGGCAAAGGCATCGGTATCCTCGGCCATCAAGGGCCGGGCCACCAGGAAACCTTGTACATATTCACAACCGTGATCCCTGAGCCACTGGTACTGCGCCGCGGTTTCAACCCCCTCGGCGATCACCCGCAACCCCAGTTGACCGCACAGATCGATCACCGAGGCGGCCAACGCGGCGTCCCGTGGCGAGTCCGGCAAGCGGGCAATCAAATGCCGATCAAGCTTGAGGGTATCGAGCTCAAGATCGCGCAGATGCGCCAGCGAGCAAGGGCCCGAACCGAAATCGTCCAATGCCACCCGCACGCCCAGGTGACGCAGCAGCCGCAACTGCTTATGGGTTTCGTCGGGGTTGCGCATCAACGCATCTTCCGTCACTTCAACCTCCAGTTGCCGGGGCTTCAAGGCATGGCGCTCCAGCACCTGGCGTAATTCGGTGACCAGGTTCGGCATGCCGAACTGCGTACTGCTAAGGCTCACACCCAGCACCAGGTCATCCGCGAACATGCGTTCCCAGACTTTGCGCTGGGCCGCGCTGCGATGATAAATCCAGCTGCCCAGCCGGCTGATCAACCGTACCTCCTCAAGCAACGGCAGGAACAAGCCTGGCGGCACGTCGCCGACGCTCGGATGCTGCCAGCGCAACAGCGCTTCGAAGCCGCGAGTGCGCCCATCGCGAATGCTGACCTGCGGCTGATAGACCATGTTGAAATCACGGTTCTCGATAGCCGAACGCACGCTCTCTTCAAGCATCAGCCGTGAACGGGCTCGACCGTTCATTTCATGGTCGTAGAAACGGTATTGCTGGCGGCCGGCACGCTTGGCTTCGTACATGGCGATGTCGGAGGCGCGCAGCAAACCGTCGAGGTTGGAGCCGCAGTCCGGATAGGTCGCGATACCAATGCTCGCCCCCAGCGTCACGTCCATGCCGTCGATCTGCTGGCAGACCGAGACCCGCTCGATGAGCTTTTCGGCAATCTTCGCCGCCTGCTCAGGCAGTTCCAGATCCAGCAGCGCGGTGAATTCGTCGCCCCCCAGGCGCGCCAGGATGTCGAACGGACGCAGGCACGTCTTCAATTGCTCCGAGACCCAGCGCAGCACCCGGTCACCGGCATCGTGGCCCAGGGAATCGTTGACCCGCTTGAATCCATCCAGATCCAGGTACAGCAACACCCAGTTGCTTTCCAGCCGCTCGCTGCGCATCAGCAGGTTTTCCGCCGTCTGATAGAACCCCCTGCGGTTGAGCAGGCCGGTCAAGGGGTCGGTGACAGCCTGGAATTCGAGTTGCTGATGCAGATGACGAACCACCGACATGTCCTGAAGCGTGACCACCATCGCCCTCTGCTCCGCAGGCAATGGCGCGCAGGACAAGGCTACCGACACCTGCTGGCCAGGCGCGGTACGCAACACGGCATCGTGCAAGCGCCAGGTTTCGCCGCGCATGTAGGCGGTATGGATGTCGGAATCAAGCCATTCGGGAATGTGGGGTTTTTGCAGGAAATCGAGGAACGCCATGCCCTGCAACCGGTCGGCGGTGGCGTTGAGCAAGCGGCAGGTGGAAGGGTTGGCGAACCGAATGCATCCGTTCTCATCCACCACGAGGATTCCCTCGGCGGCGTTGTCCAGCACCGAGGCATTGAAGGCCCGGGCAGCCTCGAGATCCTGGCTCAGACGCTGCAACGCGCGCCGGTTGCGCTGGTGCTCCAGCAAGGCATGCACCTTGGGCTTGAGGATCTGTGGATCGAATGGCTTGAACAGGTAATCCACCGCGCCACTGGCGTATCCCTTGATGACCGCGTCCTGGGATTGCTCATTGGCCGTCAGGAAGATGATGGGCGTAAGCCGCGTGCGCTGGCTGCCACGCATCAGGCGCGCCACTTCGAAGCCGTCCATGTCCGGCATCTGCACATCCAGCAGCACCAGGTCGATGTCGTGTTCCAGGAGCATGTTGAGCGCCTCGACACCAGAGGCGGCGGTCATCACCCGCCAATCCGGACGCTGCAACAACGCTCGCATGCTGAGCAGGTTTTCAGGGTAGTCATCAACGATCAAAAGGACGGAGCTGTCTTCGCCAAACGGGGGTTGCGCGCATTCCATGCTGCTTCTCTTATCGGGGCGCCATGTCCGTCTTATGGAACAAGGCGGACAACATACAGTGATCTCACTCTAGACCGGGATTTTGAAAAGCAGTAGGTGTCATCGCGCCATCATCCAGACAAAGCCCGAAATAGCCGACTAACGGTCACCCTCTCCAGGCACAGAAACTGCAATGACCTACTCGACGAACAATTGACGTCAAACATTCGCCGACCGGTCAACAACAAAAAGCCCCATCCAGCGTTTCGAGACGCTTCAAAGGGCGGTTTAAAGCCTCCCGACACGGCGTGCACCTTTTACATCAGATACGTAGGAACCTGGACATGATCGATCTCGCAACCTGGAACTTGAGCATCCCCGAAGGCAGCCCGGCGATGACCATCGACACCCCTCGCCTGGCCCAAGGGTTCAAGGACCAATATTTCAACGCCGAAACCGGCACCGTATTCTTTTGGGCGCCAGTGACCGGCACCAAAACGGCCAACGCGAGTTACCCGCGCAGCGAGCTGCGGGAAACCTTTCCCGACGGACGATTGCGCAACTGGCTCTACCCTGCGGCAGATAACACCTTACGCGCGACCGTGGCGGTCAACCAGGTGCCCAGCACCGGCAAGATCGTGATCGGCCAGATTCACACAAAGGACAGCAACAGCCCGATGGTGAAGCTGGAATACCAATACAAGACTAAAAGTTCGACCGGCAACATCGTCGCCAAAGTGCGCATGCGCCCGGATGACAAGGAGGGCCAGGTCATCACCGTCGCTACCGGTGTGACGCTCAACCGCAACTTTTCCTACATGATCCACCTGAGCCCCAAGGGCGCGTTGGGCATTTCCGCGGCGGGTTACAACTGGCGCACCACCGTTGACCCAAGCTGGAAAGTCAAACCGCTCTACTTCAAGGCAGGCGCGTACGTGCAAGACAACACCGGTTATGTCACTGAAGGCGGGAAAGTGACGTTCAGCAAGTTGGAAATCAAGCACACCACGCTTTGATCGCCGACCCGCTCCGCCGCCATTGCAGCAGGGACGCTGCGATGGGTTCCCGCCTTCATCCCTCGGTTTCAACAGGCCCATGATGTCTTCACGCAACAAGCGTCAAAAGGCCATCGTGTAATCGTTCCCTCGAAAATCCAATTTCTCGACCAGCGGTCCCTTCTCTCGGGCACAAAACCGCAAAACGCCACTCTGACGGTCTGCTGACGCCAACCCTTCGCCGGACGAACGTGCCAATTTTTCGTCCGCGCCTGCGTCTGGCCTCAGCAAAAGCGCGTCTTAGAGCCTCCGGCTGTGGCGTAAATCATTTCTTTTTCTCAGAAAGGATCCGAACATGGTCGATCTTGCAACCTGGAACCTGAGCATTCCCGAAGGCAGCCCGCCGAAAACCATCGAAACGCCGCGCCTGGTGGACGGGTTCAAGGATAAGTATTTCAATTCCCAAGGCAGCACGGTGTATTTCTGGTCGCCGGTGACGGGCTCCAAGACTGAAAATGCGATCTACCCGCGCAGTGAACTGCGCGAAACCTATAAAGACGGAAGGTTGCGCAATTGGGTCTACCCAGACGCCGACAACTTCCTGAGGGCAACGCTCGCCGTCAATCAGGTACCTAGCAGCGGCAAGATCGTCATCGGTCAGATCCATGCCAAGGACAGCAGCAAACCCATGGTCAAGCTGGAATACCAATACAAGGACGACAGCGACACCGGGAACATCGTCGCCAAGGTCCGCATGCGCCCCGATGACAGCGAAGGCAGGGTTATCACCGTCGCCACGGGGGTGAAGCTCAATCGATCCTTCTCCTACCGGATTCACCTCGATCGTACCGGCGACCTGGGCATCACCGCGGCCGGCAACAGTTGGTACACCACCGTCGGCCGCGCCTGGCGCGACAAGCCGTTGTACTTCAAGGCCGGGGTATATGTGCAGGACAACTCGGGCTACACCAGCGAAGGCGGGAAGGTGACGTTCAGCGTGCTGGATATCGATCACAACACCTGAGTTTTCACGTCCTAAAATCTCGTAGGAATTTACACCATGTGGCGAGGGAGCTTGCTCCCGCTGGGCTGCGAAGCGGCCCCTTCTTTCCGCCAGCCCCATCTCATGCACCGGTTTTGCGGGGGCTGCGCCCCCGAGCGGGAGCAAGCTCCCTCGCCACAGGGGGCCGGTGCGTCCTACAGGGCCGATTTTGGCCTTGGGAATCTGCTCTATAGTTCGGTGGGTCTGCTGGCTTTGGTTGGTGGACAAGGGTTTCGCAGCCCGTGTGAGTTAGAATCACGACCGTCAGAAATCGACATAGGCACTCCTGTCTATGCTCGGCTTTTCATGGCGGCTGTGTGTGGGAGATCTTCGGGTCTGCCGGGTTTCTCTAACTCCTCGGTCTGCGAACCCGCACATGGCTGCCACCAAATTTGTTTCGCAGCGAACGGTGGCAAATACCTATTTGAGTTAGAGGTTTGTCATGAAAGCCGAACAATTGCCCACTCGCTTCACTCCGCTCACCCCGATCGCCACCACCCAGCCCGTCCTGTTCATCGATAAAACCGTCCCACTGACCGAGCTCCACGCCTGCGCCAGCGAACGCTTGCATGCCACGCTCGACTACCTGACGCTCATGGCCTGCGCCACCTTGCGCGACTCGGCTGCTGGCGACTTCAACACCCTAACGAACGTCGCCCGGATCCTCGACCAAGACGTGACGGACGTGTTCGGTATCATTGAACAGCGCGACCTCGAAGACCAATAGAGGTCCCCTGTGTGCGAGCCTGTTCGCGAATCGGCAAAGCAGTGATATCCACTGACACACCGCGAGCGCGAGCAAGCTCACCTAATCCGCAGGCAAAGTCATCGGACGATAGGAGGTCATGTGCATATTCTTTTGAGCAGAGTAGGATTAAATCCCATCTTACCCAGGAGGCTCATCATGCGTAGCACTCAACAGTTCAGCATCACGCTGCCTAACCAGATGGCTGACGTAGTGAAAGCCAAGGTGGCTGCCGGTGAGTACGCCACTGAAAGCGAAGTCATTCGGGATGGCCTCCGAGCACTGCTAGCTCGTGATCGTGCGTTGGAAAACTGGCTCGTAGGCCAAGTGGCCCCAGCTTATGACGCGTTGAAAACCGATCCCTCGCGAGCATTGAACGTGGACCAGGTGCGCTCCCGATTGGCGGCAGAGCACGAAAATTCCACTGTGAAACCGTGAATGGCTTACACCGTCGAGTTTGCACCGGAAGCCCTTGAGCAATTAGCTGCCCTCTACCGCTACATTGCCACAGCGGCTTCGCCGGAAATGGCCCGTCGGTATACCGACGCCATCGTGACCTACTGTGAAGAACTACAGACGTTCCCGCACCGAGGGAACCAAAGGCACGAGATACGCCCGGGTTTGCATATCACAAACTACCGTAAACGGACCGTGATCGCCTTTGCTGTTGAAGCCGAGCTGGTTTCCATTCTGGGCGTGTTTTATGGCGGACAAGACTTTGAGGGCGCTTTGCAGAGTGGACTGGACGATTAAAACCAGCTCACTCTCGAAGCGGCCAACCCAAGCACCGGCTATACACACAAATCCGCCCCATTAAAAAACCCGCATCACTGCGGGTTTTTCTCACAACGTTGAAGCCTCAGTTGACCTTAGCGTTCAACTCACCCTTCAAATACCGCTGATACATGGCTTCCAACGAGATCGGCTTAATCTTCGAAGCATTACCCGCAGTACCAAACGCCTCATAACGCGCGATACACACATCCCGCATAGCGGTCACGGTCGCGCCAAAGAATTTACGCGGGTCGAACTCGCTCGGATTGGTCGCCATCAACCGACGCATGGCACCGGTAGAAGCCAGGCGCAAATCGGTATCGATGTTGACCTTGCGCACGCCGTACTTGATGCCTTCGACGATTTCTTCAACCGGCACGCCGTAGGTTTCCTTGATGTCGCCGCCGTACTGGTTGATGATCGCCAGCCACTCTTGCGGTACCGAGGACGAGCCGTGCATCACCAGGTGGGTGTTGGGGATGCGCTTGTGGATTTCCTTGATGCGGTCGATCGCCAGTACATCGCCGGTAGGCGGCTTGGTGAACTTGTAGGCGCCGTGGCTGGTGCCGATGGCGATGGCCAGGGCATCGACCTGGGTTTTCTTGACGAAGTCCGCGGCTTCTTCCGGGTCGGTCAGCATCTGGCTGTGATCCAGCACGCCTTCGGCGCCGATGCCGTCTTCTTCGCCGGCCATGCCGGTTTCCAGCGAGCCCAGGCAACCCAGTTCGCCTTCCACCGAAACGCCGCAGGCGTGGGCCATGGCGACGGTCTGCTGGGTGACCCGCACGTTGTATTCGTAGTCGGTCGGGGTCTTGCCGTCTTCGCCGAGGGAGCCGTCCATCATCACCGAGCTGAAGCCCAGTTGGATGGAGCGCTGGCAGACGTCAGGGCTGGTGCCGTGGTCCTGGTGCATGCACACCGGGATGTGCGGGAATTCTTCGATCGCTGCCAGGATCAGGTGGCGCAGGAACGGCGCGCCGGCGTATTTGCGGGCACCGGCCGAGGCCTGGACGATTACCGGGGAGTCAGTCTTGTCAGCGGCTTCCATGATGGCGCGCATCTGCTCAAGGTTGTTGACGTTAAAGGCTGGGACGCCGTAGCCGAACTCGGCTGCGTGGTCCAGCATCTGACGCATGCTGATAAGTGCCATTGTGTGTATCTCTCCCGGTCGAGGGTCGTTAATCGTGCCAGCCTGCCGGAGCGGCGGCGGCTATTCAAGTCATTGCGGATCGGGGGTTGACCCGATCTGCGTGTCCAATGAAACAAAATCTCACTACAAACAAGAAACCCTGTGGGAGCGAGCCTGTTCGCGATGAGGGCCTAGCAGTCAACATCTCCGTTGCCTGAGGCATCGCTTTCGCGAGCAGGCTCGCTCCCACATGGGGTTTCGGCAGATCAGTCAGCCTTGCAGCCACGCCCAATCAAGTCATTGGTGGCGACCCAATACGCCAGGCCTTCCTCACCCTTGACGTGCAGCGCCAGCATGTCATCGCTGTACAGCGATCCTTCAGCGCCCGGCTCAAGCTTGAGACGGTAGACCTTGTCTGCGCCACCCAGGCGAACATCCACTTCCTTGCGCGCTGCATCGGTATAACGCCAGAGCACCTTGGCCCCGCTATCACATGTCCAACTCGTCCAGCCTTCTGCAACGGGCTCGGACGATTGTAGAAAACCCAGTTGCGAGCAACCGGCCAACAATGCCAACGCCACAACGGCGACAAAGCCTTTCATCCGTGTTCCTCGGCTGACGGCCGAGCCGCCCGCCATGAGCTAATGAGTCTGACCCGTCAAGGGCAACCATGTTCCTTGACCGGCGCTTGCGTCTCGTATTTATCCAGGCCGTCCGGTCCTGAGCGCTTGTTCAGCACCGGATTGGTCTCGGCCTGCCAGTCAGCCTGGTAACAGCCTTTTTCGGGCGCCGGCACCGTATTATCTGGCGCCGTGCCTTGCGGGCTGCTGGAACAGGCTACCAGCAACGTCGCGGCCATCAGCGCCATGAACGTCTTGACCATCGGAACACTCCTTTGCCTGGTCAACGTCGCCTCAGGCCTTGGCCCGGCTTTCCAGGACTTCCACGGCAGGCAGCACTTTGCCCTCGACGAACTCGAGGAACGCGCCACCGCCGGTAGAAATGTAGGAGATCTGCTCGGCGACGCCATATTTATCGATGGCGGCCAGGGTGTCGCCGCCGCCCGCGATGGAAAACGCAGCGCTTTCGGCAATGGCCTGGGCCAGTACCTTGGTGCCGTTGCCGAACTGATCGAATTCGAATACGCCAACCGGGCCGTTCCACAGGATGGTCTGGGAGGATTTCAGCAGTTCGGCGAAATTGGCTGCGGTTTGCGGGCCAATGTCGAGGATCATGTCGTCTTCGGCCACATCAGCGATCAGCTTCACCGTCGCGGCGGCGCTCTCGGCGAACTCCTTGGCGACCACCACGTCCACCGGCAGCGGCACGCTGACCTTGGCGGCGATTTCACGGGCGGTTTCCAGCAGGTCCGGCTCGTACAGCGACTTGCCGACGGGATGTCCAGCGGCGGCGAGGAAGGTGTTGGCAATGCCGCCACCGACGATCAATTGGTTGCAGACCTGGCTCAGGCTGTTAAGTACATCCAGCTTGGTCGACACCTTGGAGCCAGCAACGATAGCGGCCATCGGTTGAGCTGGAGAGCCCAGGGCCTTGCCCAGCGCATCAAGCTCGGCAGCCAGCAACGGGCCAGCAGCGGCGACCTTGGCGAATTTCGCCACGCCGTGGGTCGAGCCCTCGGCGCGGTGCGCGGTGCCGAAGGCGTCCATCACGAATACGTCGCACAGGGCGGCATATTGCTGGGCCAGCTCATCGGCGTTCTTTTTCTCGCCTTTGTTGAAGCGCACGTTTTCGAACAACACGACGTCGCCAGCCTTGACGTCGACACCACCCAGGTAATCAGCCACCAGGGGCACGTCACGGCCCAGGGCCTTGCTCAGGTAGTCGGCGACAGGCTTGAGGCTGTTTTCCGCCGAGAACTCGCCTTCGGTCGGACGGCCCAGGTGCGAGCAGACCATCACCGCAGCGCCTTTTTCCAGGGCCAGCTTGATGGTCGGCAGCGAGGCCAGGATGCGCGCGTCGCTGGTGACGACACCGTCCTTGACGGGGACGTTGAGGTCTTCGCGGATCAGTACGCGCTTACCTTGCAGATCGAGGTCGGACATCTTCAACACGGTCATGGGTCGCAATTCCTGGGTAACTGTTTAGAGAGCAGGTTTATTGGAAGCTGTTTGCAGGTAGTGCTCGGCAACGTCCAGCATTCGATTGGCAAAACCCCATTCGTTGTCGAACCACGCCAGGATGTTCACAAGCCTCGGCCCGGAAACACGTGTCTGGCTGGCATCGACGATGGCCGAATGCGGGTCGTGGTTAAAATCACAGCTGGCATGAGGCAACTCGGTATAGGCCAGAAGGCCTTTGAGCGGGCCGCGGGTGGCGGCTTCGCGCAGGATCCGGTTGACCTCGGTGGCGTCGGTATCGCTCACGGTCTGCATCGTGATGTCGAGGCAGGACACGTTGACCGTCGGCACCCGCACGGCTTTGGCCTGAATTCGTCCGGCAAGTTCCGGCAACAGCCGTTCGATGCCGCGCGCCAGACCAGTGGACACGGGGATCACCGACTGGAAGGCCGAGCGGGTACGGCGCAGGTCCTCGTGGTGATAGGCGTCGATGACCGGCTGGTCGTTCATTGCCGAGTGGATCGTAGTGATGGACACGTATTCCAGGCCAATGGCCTGGTCCAGCAGGCGCAACAGCGGCACGCCGCAGTTGGTGGTGCATGAGGCGTTGGACACCAGCAATTCTTCGCCGGTCAGGCAATCCTGGTTCACGCCAAAGACGATGGTGGCGTCGACGTCCGCCTCGCTGGCCATCGGCTGAGAAAACAGCACCCTTGGCGCGCCCGCAGCGATGAAACGCTGGCCATCGTCGCGAGTGTTGTAGGCGCCGGAGCATTCAAGCACCAGGTCGACACCCAGGGACGCCCAATCGATGCCTTCGGGGGTGGCACTGCGCAGGACCTTCACGCAATCGCCATTGATATGCAGACAGTCGCCCTCGACCCGCACTTCGCCGGGGAACCGGCCATGGGTGGAGTCGAAGCGTGTCAGGTATTCGATGCTGGCCATGTCGGCCAGATCGTTGATGGCCACGATCTCGAACCCAGCCTTCGCCCCTCGCTCGAACAACGCACGCAAGACGCAACGACCAATGCGGCCGTAGCCGTTGAGTGCAACTTTGTAGGGACGCGGTTGGGGCATGGGGGTTCTCTGATCGGGTGAGCCTGTTAAGACTGCATTGCCTGAACCACCGCTTTCGCGAGCAGGCTCGCTCCCACAATAGAAACGCAATCTCATGTGGGAGCGAGCCTGCTCGCGAAAGCGATAGCCCAGGCGACACAATTAGCGGATCAGTCTTCCAGCAGCTCTTCAGCCTGCCCCAGGATATTGTCCAGGGTGAAGCCGAATTCCTCGAACAGCGCCGAGGCAGGCGCCGATTCGCCATAGGTGGTCATGCCGATCACGCGACCTTCCAGGCCCACGTACTTGTACCAGTAATCAGCGTGAGCGGCTTCGATGGCAATCCGCGCGCTGACTTGCAGTGGCAACACCGCTTGCTTGTAGCCGGCGTCCTGGGCATCGAACACGCTGGTGCATGGCATGGAAACCACGCGCACGTTGCGGCCCTGCTCGGTCAGCTTGTCGTAGGCCTGGACGGCCAGGCCAACTTCCGAACCGGTGGCGATCAGGATCAGCTCAGGCTCGCCGATACAGTCCTTGAGCACATAGCCGCCACGGCTGATATCGCCGATCTGGCCGGCATCGCGGACCTGGTGTTGCAGGTTCTGGCGAGAGAAGATCAACGCCGACGGGCCGTCGTTGCGCTCGATGGCGTGTTTCCAGGCCACGGCCGACTCCACGGCGTCGCATGGGCGCCAGGTGTCCAGGTTCGGCGTGCAGCGCAGGCTCGCCAGTTGCTCGATCGGCTGGTGGGTCGGGCCGTCTTCGCCCAGGCCGATGGAGTCGTGGGTGAACACATACAGCACCCGCTTTTTCATCAGTGCCGACATGCGCACGGCGTTGCGAGCGTATTCCATGAACATCAGGAAAGTCGCGCCGTAGGGCACCAGACCACCATGCAGGGCAACGCCGTTCATGATCGCGCTCATGCCGAATTCACGAACGCCGTAGTACATGTAGTTGCCGCTGGCGTCTTCAGCCGTCACGCCTTTGCAGCCTTTCCACAGGGTCAGGTTGGAACCAGCCAGGTCGGCCGAACCGCCCAGCAACTCCGGCAACAGCGGGCCGAAGGCATTCAGGGTGTTCTGGCTGGCCTTGCGGCTGGCGACGGTTTCGCCCTTGGCCGCGATTTCGGCGATGTACGCCGAAGCTTTTTCGGCGAAATCGGCCGGCAGCTCGCCGCTGAGGCGACGCACCAGTTCGTTGGCGAGTTCAGGGAATTCGGCGGAATAGGCCGCAAAACGCTGGTCCCACTCGGCTTCGGCCGCGCGGCCTTTTTCCTTGGCGTCCCATTCGGCATAGATGTCGGCCGGGATTTCGAACGGGCCGTGTTCCCACTTCAGCGCGGCACGGGTCAAGGCGATTTCCTCGGCCCCCAATGGCGCGCCGTGGCAGTCTTCCTTGCCCTGCTTGTTCGGCGAACCGAAACCGATGGTGGTCTTGCAGCAGATCAGGGTTGGCTGAGCGCTCTTGCGGGCCGTCTCGATGGCGATCTTGATTTCTTCCGGGTCGTGACCGTCGACGTTACGGATCACCAACCAGTTGTAGGCTTCGAAACGCTTGGGCGTGTCATCGGTGAACCAGCCTTCGACTTCGCCGTCGATGGAGATGCCGTTGTCGTCGTAGAAAGCGATCAGCTTGTCCAGGCCGAGAGTGCCGGCCAGGGAAGCGACTTCGTGGGAAATGCCTTCCATCATGCAGCCATCACCCAGGAATACGTAGGTGTGATGGTCGACGACGTTGTGGCCGGGACGGTTGAACTGCGCCGCCAGGACTTTTTCCGCCAGGGCGAAGCCCACGGCGTTGGCCAGGCCTTGGCCCAGTGGACCGGTGGTGGTTTCCACGCCTGGCGTGTAGCCGTATTCCGGGTGGCCCGGGGTGCGGCTGTGCAGTTGGCGGAAGTTCTTCAGGTCATCGATCGACAGGTCATAACCGGTCAGGTGCAGCAACGAGTAAATCAACATCGAGCCGTGGCCGTTGGACAGCACGAAGCGGTCACGGTCAGCGAACGAAGGGTTGCTCGGGCTGTGCTTGAGGTAATCGCGCCAAAGCACCTCGGCGATATCCGCCATACCCATGGGGGCGCCGGGATGGCCGCTGTTGGCTTTTTGCACGGCATCCATGCTGAGGGCACGAATGGCATTGGCACGCTCACGACGGCTGGGCATCGCTGATCTCCTGGGTTTTGAATAACGAAACTGAAAAAGGCGAGCATTTTCCCTCACCCACCCGCCCCGGGGCAATCAGATACTCGTCCAAAGGCGATATTTGCGGCGGATAAAGTCGCATCGGGCAGGTGAAACCTTTCCGCTGATGGTGGGTAGAGTCAAGCACACGCAAGGAAGTGCCATTTATCGAGCAATATCAAAACTTTTTGATATTGGCCTTGCGATGGACCAGGCCCGTCACTAGACTGCCGCCCATGAACTTACGCGTGCCTTCCATTCGCCATGATGACAGCGATGAGCTGGCGGCCCTTTGCAAGGCCGGCGGCGATCCGTTGCGGCTCAATGTATTGCGCGCCCTGGCGAACGACTCGTTCGGTGTATTGGAGCTGGCGCAGATCTTCGGCATTGGCCAGTCGGGCATGAGCCATCACCTCAAGGTCCTGGCCCAGGCCGACCTGGTGGCTACGCGGCGCGAAGGCAACGCGATCTTCTATCGGCGCGCCCTGCCCCACACCGAGCTTCTGGGTGGCAAGCTGCACGCCGCGCTGCTCGAAGAAGTGGACGAGCTGGACCTGCCGATGGAGGTACAGGACCGCATTGCCCAGGTCCACGGGCAACGCGCCGCCGCCAGCCAGGATTTTTTCGCACGAGTAGCAGAGAAATTTCGCGCCCAGCAGGACCTGATCGCCGGGCTGCCGCAATACCGTGACAGCGTCGTGGCACTGCTCGACAAGCTGAGCTTCGGCCCCTGTGCCACGGCGATGGAAGTCGGCCCCGGCGACGGCGCTTTCCTGCCGGAACTGGCGCGTCGCTTCAGCCAGGTGACAGCGTTGGACAACAGCCCGGCGATGCTCGAACTGGCCCGCCAGGTATGTGAGCGCGAGTCCCTGGCTAATGTCAGCCTGCAATTGGCCGATGCCCTGAACGGCGTGAGCCTGCGGGCCGATTGCGTTGTATTGAACATGGTGCTCCACCACTTTGCCGCACCGGCCGACGCGCTCAAGCACATGGCCAACCTGCTGCAACCGGGCGGTAGCCTGTTGGTGACAGAGTTATGCAGCCACAACCAGAGTTGGGCCAAGGAGGCCTGCGGTGATCTCTGGCTGGGGTTTGAACAGGACGATCTGGCCCGTTGGGCCACCGCTGCGGGCCTCGTGCCCGGGGAAAGCCTCTATGTAGGCTTACGTAATGGTTTCCAGATACAGGTCCGCCATTTTCAGCGGCCGGCTGGCGACACTCACCATCGGTAACTTGTAGGAAAACATCGAGATGAGCGAATACTCCCTTTTCACCTCCGAGTCCGTGTCTGAAGGGCATCCGGACAAAATCGCCGACCAGATTTCTGATGCGGTGCTGGACGCCATCATTGCTGAAGACAAGTTCGCCCGCGTGGCGTGCGAGACTCTGGTGAAAACGGGCGTGGCGATCATCGCCGGCGAAGTCACCACCTCGGCCTGGGTCGACCTGGAACAGATCGTTCGCGACGTGATCCTCGGCATTGGCTACAACAGCTCCGACGTCGGCTTCGACGGCGCGACCTGCGGCGTGATGAACATCATTGGCAAGCAGTCCCCGGACATCAACCAGGGCGTTGACCGCGCCAAGCCAGAAGACCAGGGCGCCGGCGACCAAGGCCTGATGTTCGGCTACGCCAGCAACGAAACCGACGTGTTGATGCCGGCTCCGATCACCTTCTCGCACCAGTTGGTCCAGCGTCAGGCCGAAGCCCGCAAATCCGGCCTGCTGCCTTGGCTGCGCCCGGATGCCAAGTCGCAAGTGACCTGCCGCTACGAAGGCGGCAAGGTCGTCGGCATCGATGCCGTCGTGCTGTCGACCCAGCACAACCCGGAAGTGTCCTACAAGGACCTGCGCGAAGGCGTGATGGAACTGATCGTCAAGCACGTGCTGCCTGCCGAACTGCTGTCCAAGGACACCCAGTTCCACATCAACCCGACCGGCCAGTTCATCATTGGCGGCCCGGTGGGCGACTGCGGCCTGACCGGTCGCAAAATCATCGTCGACAGCTACGGCGGCATGGCGCGTCACGGCGGCGGCGCGTTCTCCGGCAAGGACCCATCCAAGGTTGACCGTTCGGCGGCGTACGCCGGTCGTTATGTCGCCAAGAACATCGTCGCCGCCGGCCTGGCCGAGCGTTGCGAGATTCAGGTTTCCTACGCCATCGGCGTAGCCCAACCTACGTCCATCTCGCTGAATACCTTCGGCACCGGCAAGATCGGCGACGACAAGATCATCCAGCTGGTGCGTGAAGTGTTCGACCTGCGTCCATACGCGATCACCACTATGCTCGACCTGCTGCACCCGATGTACCAGGACACCGCAGCCTACGGCCACTTCGGTCGCACGCCGCAGACCAAGACCGTCGGCGACGACACCTTCACCACGTTCACCTGGGAAAAAACCGACCGCGCCGACGCCCTGCGCGCCGCTGCCGGCCTGTAACATCCGCTGCAATGAAAAAGCCCCTGGCGACTCGGTCGCCAGGGGCTTTTTTTGCGTTTTGACAAAGGGGTATTGCTACGTCCGCCGCGCCACCAGCAAGAACGAAGCAGCACTCGCCAGCAACGCCGCACACATCCGGTTGAACAAGCGCTTGCCGCTAGGCCGGGCAAACAATCGCCGCGCATAAATGCCCATGTAGCAATACAAGCCGATCGCCACGCATTCCAGGGCGAGGAACAGCCCGCCCAATACGGCGAACTGCTGAGTGACAGTGCCAGCACGATCAACGAACTGCGGCAGGAAAGCGGTAAATAAAAGAATCGCCTTGGGATTGCCGATTGCCACCAGAAATTCCTGGCGCGCCAGGCTGGCCATGCTCATCGACTTGGTCGCCGCCTCGCTGCCGGCGTCAGGCTGCGCGCGCCATAACTGCACGGCGAGGTAAAAAAGATAGCCGGCGCCGACAAGCTTGATGCCCAGGAACAACAATTCCGAGGTGTGCAACACAGCCGCCAGCCCCACCGCCGCCAGGGCAATCATGATGGCAAAGGCCACCAGTCGACCCACTCCGCCGCTGCACGCTCGGACGAAACCATAACGCGAGGCGTTACTGATCGATAGCAGGTTGTTCGGGCCCGGCGCCATGTTCAGCGCGAAGCAGGCAGGGAGGAAGACAGCGAGCGTCGTCAGGTCCATCGTTTACACTCCTGGCAGATCGGATCGAGCGCCCATTCTGCACCGGCCACCGACGGGTTCAAGGGACAGTTGCGCAGCCAGATCGACCCGGACTGTACCGTCGGCGATTCGCCTTCATTTCTTCGTAAAACCCCGTAACGCTCCAGGCCTCGCGCCTTTCACGGCAGCGGCTAGCCTTCGAGTACCTCATTTAGCAAGGATGCTTCGATGCTGCCGTTATTGCGCGTCTTCGCCTGTTATCTATCACTCGTGGCCCCGGCCATTGCTGCGCCGTGCCCCGATTGGCCCAAGGAGCGCGCCCAGGCGCAGGTCGACATCCTCCAGCGACAGGTCGACGCCTGGGACGATGCCTATCATCGCCTCGGCCGCGCCCTGGTGGCCGACGAGCTGTACGACCAGTCCCGCATGCAGCTGGAGCAATGGCGCCGTTGCCAGGGCCTAGCCCCCCTAGCCTCGTCCTTGCGAACGGCGGGCGGAAAAGTACCGCACCCTGTCGCTCATACGGGCCTGGATAAACTCCAGGATGCCAAAGCCGTGGGGAACTGGCTTGAAGGGCGATCGGACGTCTGGGTCCAGCCAAAGGTCGATGGTGTCGCGGTGACCCTTATCTATCACGGTGGGCACCTGCAACAGGCAATCAGCCGCGGCGATGGCAACCACGGGCACGACTGGACTTCGAACGCCCACAAGATCGAGGCCATTCCCCGCCAGTTGCGTCAACCCACGGACCTGCTCGTTCAGGGCGAGTTGTATTGGCGGCTCGACGATCATGTACAAGCCACTCGTGGCGGACTCAATGCCCGATCGGCGGTGGCCGGGTTGATGGCCCGCAAAGACCTGCCCCCCGGCCAGGCATCAGGAATCGGCCTGTTTGTTTGGGACTGGCCCGAGGGCCCGGCGACCCTGCCCGAACGGATCGCCGCGCTGAACGAGCTGGGCTTTGCCGATACGACCGGCTACAGCCAGCCTGTCGAGGCATTGGCCGATGCCGAACACTGGCGCAACCACTGGTATCGCACGCCCCTGCCATTTGCCAGCGATGGAATCGTGCTGCGCCAGAGCCACCGCCCACCGGCCGACCGCTGGCAGGCCCGGGCGCCGTTCTGGAGCGTGGCCTGGAAGTACCCGTACGCCCAGGCCCTGGCGCAGGTACGCAAGGTGCGTTTCAAGATCGGCCGTACCGGGCGCATCACACCCGTGCTGGAGCTTGAGCCCGTGACGCTCGATGATCGCCAGATCCAGCGGGTAAGCGTCAGCTCGCTCAAGCGTTGGGAGCAGATGGACATCCGCCCCGGCGACCAGGTGGCCATCAGCCTGGCCGGGTTGACCATTCCACGGCTCGACAGCGTTGTACTGCGCAGCGTCGAGCGCCCGGACCTCGAGGTACCGATCGCCGCCAACTACCATTTCCTGAGTTGTTGGCAGCCGACGCCCGGTTGCGAAAGCCAGTTCCTTGCGCGCTTGAACTGGCTCAGTGGCAAACATGGGCTCGGCCTGCCCCATGTCGGCCCCGGCACCTGGGAAAAGCTGCTGGCCGCGGGTCGACTCGACGGATTACTGGATTGGTTGACCCTCGATGCCACGGAGCTTGCTAACATTGCCGGTTTCGGCGAGCGCAGCAGCGCCCGCCTGCTGGCCAGCCTGCACAGCGCACGGCAGCAGCCTTTTCGGCAATGGCTCAAGGCCCTTGGCCTGCCGCCCACTGCTGAGGCCAAGCTGGACGGATCGTGGCAGGCGCTGGCTGGGCGCAGCATTGAACAATGGCAAGCCGAAGCCGGTATCGGGCCGGGACGCGCCGCGCAACTGAGCGCTTTTTTTCGCGACCCGCAGGTGCTGGCCTTGAGAGAAACACTACACACCGCTGGCGTCGACGGTTTCTGATTCGACCCGGCGCGGTTGAACCCAAGGGGCGGACATGCGTTCCAACAGCGCATCTACACCGACCGCCCGAGAGTCTTTATACGGAGTTGCTATGAATTTCCTGTCCCCCGTTGCCCTGCTCGCCCTGTGCGGTGCCATGGCTTCGCCTTTGATGGCAACTGAGCAACCCCCGGAGCTGACCGGGTGCGCGGCAAAGCGCCAGGGCATCATCAACCAGATCGAACTGGCCAAGTCCCTAGGCAATTCGGCCCAGCAAGCAGGGCTCGAAACAGCGCTGAACGAAGTGACCACTCATTGCACGGACGCATCCTTGCGCAAGGAGCGGGAAAACAAGGTCCTCGAGGCCAAGCACGAGGTGAGTCGTCGCCAGGCCGACCTGGAAAAAGCCATGAAGAAAGGCGACGCGGAGCGAATCAACAAGCGTAAAGACAAACTGGCGGCTTCCCGCAAGGAATTGCAAGAAGCGGTGGATGAGTTGGATAAATAAGCGGCAAGCTGCAAGTTTCAAGCGGCAAGCTCAAAGCGCCATGCTTTGAAACTGCCCACTGCTTCACGATCAGTGATTGCGAAACTCTTTATGGCAGGCACTGCACGCATCTTCGACTTTCTGCACCGCCGGCCCCAGGTTGCTGGCCCTGTAAGGCTGGACCTTGCTGGCCGTCACCAATTCACCGGTGGCCGCCTCAAGATTGCGGGCCAGTTCCTGAAAGCGCGCCTGCTTTTGCCAAACCTCATCCGTGGCGCTGGTGTGGTCTTCTTCACGAACCGGCGGGAAGTGCTTCCAAGGTTCGTGAGACAGTTGGTCCAGCTTTACCGCGCCGTCGGCAAAACGCACGCCGTCGAACGGAACTCGGCCGCGCAGCATGCCGCCCAGTTCTTCACTGGTCTTGAGCATCTGTTTGAAAATCGCCTTGCGCTGGCCCAGGGGAGAGTTGGGATCGACGCCACCGCAGCCGGATAACATCAGGCAGGCCAGCACAGCCATGGAAAATCGTCTTACAAACATCTTTGCCTCGGGACAGGAAACGGCCGTTAGTATCCCCGGGTCGCCAGAAAAGACCAATGGCCCTATCAACAATACGGGTTGTCGAGTGCGCGAAGGCACCCGACGATTGCAAAGGAAACCTTCATGAATAGCCGCTTCAAGTCATGGCACAAAAACCTGGCGCTGACACTGCCGTTGATCGTGCTGCTGGCCGGCTGCAATCGCGGCGAAAAGGTCGAAGAACCCAAGACCCACGCCCTTGCCACTTACGTCAACGCACCTTGGGAAGCGTTGCCGCCGGTGTCCGATGAGGACCTGCTGGCCGGCTTCGGCTCCTGGCGCAGCGCGTGCGTCCGGCTCAAGGCGGACGCGAGCTGGGGCCCAACCTGCGCGGCAGCGGTGAATGTGCCGCAGACCCCACAGGATGTTCGCAACTTCCTCAAGCAGACCCTGGATGTCTATGGTCTGCGTTCGGGGGACAACAGCCCCAACGGCCTGATTACCGGCTACTACGAACCGGTCTATCCCGGCAGCCTCACCCAGACTGCCACCGCCAACGTGCCGGTCTATGGTGTACCGGAGGACATGATCATTGTGTCGCTGGACAGCATTTATCCCGAGCTCAAGGGCAAACGCCTGCGCGGCCGTCTCGAAGGCCGGGTGCTCAAGCCGTATGACGACGCCGCCACCATCGAGAACAACGGGGTGAAGGCGCCTGTCATCGCCTGGCTGACAGACCCGATGAACCTGCAATTCCTGCAAATCCAGGGGTCGGGGCGCATCCGTCTCGATGATGGCCGCCAACTGCGCATCGGTTATGCCGACCAGAACGGCCACCCGTATCGCCCCATTGGCCGCTGGCTGGTTGAGCAGGGCGAGCTGAAAAAAGAAGACGTGACCATGGGCACCATCAGTGCCTGGGCCAAGGCCCACCCGAACCGTATTCCCGAATTGCTGGCCAGCAATCCGAGCTACGTATTCTTCAACCGCAACCCCGACAGCAATGAAGGCCCGCGAGGCTCGCTGAACGTCCCTTTGACCGCGGGCTACAGCGTGGCCGTGGACCGCAAGGTAATTCCCTTGGGCAGTCTGTTGTGGCTGTCCACGACTCGACCCGACGGCAGCGCTTTGAACCGCCCCGTTGCAGCACAGGACACGGGAGGTGCGATTACCGGCGAAGTGCGTGCGGACCTGTTCTGGGGCACGGGCGACGCCGCCGGGCAATTGGCGGGGGATATGAAGCAACAAGGCCAGATCTGGATGCTGTGGCCCAAGGGGATGGCGTTGCCTCAGGTGCCGCAGGTGGCGAATGCGGTCAGCGCCAATCCTTGAAGGACGTGTTTATTGTCCCGGCCCCATCGCGAGCTTGCTCGCGAGAGGCCGGCAAAAACACCGAAACGCCAAAGCCGGGTTCAAGCCGAAACGAAGAAGAAACTCGCCACCAACCCTACCCCCACGAACCATACCAGCGAACGCAAGACTGCCCAGTCGGCCAAATAGCAAATGATGTAGAGCAGGCGGCTGGTGATGAACAACACAGCCAGGACGTTGATGGTCACCAGTTCGGCATTGCCGGCCAGGTGCGCAACGATCACGGCGGCGGCAAAGAACGGAGCGATTTCGAAACTGTTCAGTTGCGCGGCGTAGGCGCGCCGGGGAGCACCTTCGAGTGAGTCGAGAAAGTCCCGGGGATCGTGGTTATCTTGCAGCCTATATTTCCCGCCTGCCTTGGCGATGCCGATACACAGGTAAGGCAGGAGAAAAGCGATCAAAACACACCACAGGGCAACTGTCATACCGCATTTTCCTTTTTTAGTTTTAGAGATTCGAAGGCAAGCATCTCAGGGTTTCATCACCAGCATGCCAACCTGCACCAGCCCGCAGGCTAAGAGTCGCTGCCAGCCGAAAGGTTCTTTCAGGCAGTGCATGCCTAAGAACACGCGCTCCATTACGCCTGCAGAATAGACTCGCGATCCGTTAGCAGCCGTTTATACTGCACTCGACCACGCCGCACTCAGTTGCGCATAGACCAATTCCAATAATTCTGCCGCCGCCTCGTTCGTCCGAACCAAGGCGTCGGCATGCGTATGCCTGATCCGAGCGTCAAGACTACAGACAGAGACCTTGCGCATGCCACTCGCCTTGCTTGCTTTGGCCGTTGCCGCTTTTGGCATCGGCACGACCGAATTCGTCATCATGGGCTTGCTGCCCGACGTCGCCCGAGACCTGGCCGTGAGTATTCCTCACGCCGGGTTGCTGATTACCGGTTATGCCCTGGGGGTTGTGTTCGGCGCGCCGATCCTGGCGATCGGCACCGCGAACATGCCGCGCAAGGCCACGCTGCTGGGAATGACCCTAATGTTCATTCTGGGCAACGTGCTCTGCGCCCTGGCGCCGAACTACACCACCCTCATGGCCGCCCGGGTCATCACTGCGTTATGCCACGGGGCGTTTTTTGGTATCGGCTCGGTGGTGGCGGCCGGGTTGGTGGCGCCGAACAAACGAGCCCAGGCGATCGCGATGATGTTCACCGGCCTGACCTTGGCGAATGTCCTGGGCGTGCCGCTGGGTACGGCCTTGGGCCAATATGCCGGCTGGCGGTCGACGTTCTGGGCTGTGTCGGTGATCGGTGTGATCGCGGCCATCGCCCAGTGGGTCTGGCTGCCAAAGGAAATCCCGATGGACAAGGCCAACCTCGCCAGCGAGTTCAAGGTATTGGGCAAGGCCAACGTGTTATTGGCCCTGGGCATGAGCGTGCTGGCCTCCACCAGCCTGTTCAGCGTATTCACCTACATCGCGCCGATCCTGCAGGACATCACCGGCGTCAGCCCTCACGGTGTCACCGTCATGCTGTTGCTATTCGGGGTCGGCCTGACGGCGGGGAGTTTCCTCGGTGGACGCCTGGCCGACCGGCGCTTGCTGCCATCCCTGGTGGGCATGGCGCTGGCCGTGGTGCTGGTGCTCGCCGCCTTCAGCCAGACCAGCCGATCGGTGATCCCGGCGGCGATTACCCTGGTGCTGTGGGGCGTCTTTGCCTTCGCCCTTTGTCCGATCCTGCAACTGCTGATCATTGACCAGGCCCATGAGGCCCCGAACCTCGGCTCGACCCTGAACCAGAGCGCGTTCAACCTTGGCAATGCCGCCGGCGCGTGGATCGGCGGCCTGGTCGTCGCCAGCGGGGCCGACCTTGCGGATCTGCCGTGGACCGGCGCCCTGGTTGGCGGGCTGACCGTACTGGCCGCGCTTTACTTTATTTTTCGGCAGCGTCGCTTGGGCGCCGTGGCACGCCTTGCCGACTGAGGGGCGTATTGGTCTCGCTGCGCACTTGGGCGTGGCTGATCAGCGCGAAGATGAAACTGCCGCCAATAATGTTCCCCGCCAACGTCGGTGCGGCGAACACCATCCAGAAGTCTTCCCACGACAGCTGGCCGGCAAACACCAGGTAAGACACCTCGGCCGAGCCGACGACGATGTGGGTGAAATCCCCAAGCGCCATGAGGTAAGTGATCAGCACGATGATCCACATCTTGGCGCTTTCCATGGACGGGATCATCCAGACCATGGTGGCGATCATCCAGCCGGAGATGATGCCCTTGGCGAACATCTGGCCCGTGTCGTTTTCCATGACCTTGCGACCGATATCGAGAAAGGCCAGGTCGGTGCGCTGGTCGAAAATCGGTAGATGCAGCATCACGTAGGCCACCAGCAGCGTGCCGCAGAGGTTACCCACCAGCACCACGCTCCATAGCCGGAACAACCGGCCGAAGTTGCCCAGTGTCGGCTTGCTCATGATCGGCAGCACAGCGGTCAGGGTATTTTCGGTAAACAATTGCTGGCGCGCGAGGATCACCGCCAGGAAGCCCGCGCAATAGCCGAGGCTGGCGATCACCTTGAAACCTTCATGATCCGGCAACCGCGAGTTGAGCAGCCCCATCGCCATCAGCGACAGCCCCATGGTCAACCCGGCCGCAAGGGCCGACCACCACAGCGCCGCCACGCTGCGCTCCAATTCCTGGTCACCCTGGGTGCGGATGATTTCATGCAACACCGCGGCGCGAGGCGGCTGGTTGCGGTCGACTTCGTGCTGCTCCTCTGCCGAGAGATCAGGGGTCTTGCCGTCTTTATGAGTGTCCATACAGCTCCTGAACCGGTGGCGTGATGTAGCTACGACACGCGGCGTACGGAGCTGTTCAGTGGTGCCCGCAAATGAGAGGCATATCGCCATCCTATTCGATGGCATCGTCCTGGAATTGATCCTTGACGTACTTGATCTCGGTCCGGCCATGGGGGGCGGGCAAGCCGTCTTCGCCAAGATTGACGAAGACCATTTTTTCCACCGTCAGGATGCTTTTGCGGGTGATCTTGTTGCGCACTTCGCAGGTGAGGGTGATGGAGGTACGACCAAACTCCGTGGCGGTGATACCCAGTTCGATGATGTCGCCCTGGCGCGAAGCGCTGACAAAATTGATTTCGGAGATGTACTTGGTGACCACGCGCTGGTTGCCCAGCTGGACGATGGCATAGATGGCCGCCTCTTCGTCGATCCAGCGCAACAGGCTGCCACCGAACAGCGTGCCATTGGGATTGAGGTCTTCGGGCTTGACCCATTTGCGGGTGTGGAAATTCATGATCACTCCTGGACGTCTGGCCGATGAATGCCCGCATCATGGCAGACCGTGCAGATCCGCTCTACGCCGCGGCGCCTATAACGATCATCGGCAATTTTGATTTGCCGACAGAAACCCTTTGGAAGATCCGCTTAGCCCGTTATAATCGCCCCGCTTTACCCGGCCCACCCTTTGGTCCGGTCCCGCCACCTGTCCGAGGGGCGCTGCAGCAGGCTCGACCTGTCAGGCTCGGATGGGGCGTTGCTTGTACGGGGCTCCCCGCACAGGCACTAAACGCACAACGGCGCCCATTCGCATACATTACGAATGGAGGCTCTTGATGAGCGCTGTTATCACGCCTGCTGCTTTTACCGACTACAAAGTCGCCGACATGTCCCTGGCTGACTGGGGCCGTCGCGAAATCATCATCGCCGAATCCGAAATGCCAGCCCTGATGGGCCTGCGTCGCAAATACTCTGGCGAACAGCCATTGAAGGGCGCGAAGATCCTCGGCTGCATCCATATGACCATCCAGACCGCCGTGCTGATCGAGACCCTGGTTGCACTGGGTGCCGAAGTGCGCTGGTCCTCCTGCAACATCTTCTCGACCCAGGACCAGGCTGCCGCCGCCATTGCCGCTGCCGGCATCCCGGTCTTCGCCTGGAAAGGCGAGACCGAGCAAGAGTACGAGTGGTGCCTGGAGCAGACCATCCTCAAGGATGGCCAGCCATGGGACACCAACATGATTCTTGACGACGGTGGCGACCTGACCGAGCTGCTGCACAAGAAGTACCCGGCCGTGCTGGACAAGGTCCATGGCGTGACCGAAGAAACCACCACTGGCGTACACCGCCTGCTGGACATGCTGGCCAAGGGCGAGCTGAAAATCCCGGCCATCAACGTCAACGACTCGGTGACCAAGAGCAAGAACGACAACAAGTACGGCTGCCGCCACAGCCTCAACGACGCCATCAAGCGCGGCACCGACCACTTGCTGTCCGGCAAGCAGGCCCTGGTGATCGGCTACGGTGACGTGGGCAAGGGCTCGGCCCAGTCCCTGCGTCAGGAAGGCATGATCGTCAAGGTGTCCGAAGTCGACCCAATCTGCGCCATGCAAGCCTGCATGGACGGCTTCGAACTGGTTTCGCCGTTCATCGACGGGATCAACGACGGCACCGAAGCCAGCATCGACAAAGCCCTGCTGGGCAAGATCGACCTGATCGTCACCACCACCGGCAACGTCAATGTCTGCGATGCCAACATGCTCAAGGCTTTGAAGAAGCGCGCCGTGGTCTGCAACATCGGCCACTTCGACAATGAGATCGACACCGCTTTCATGCGCAAGAACTGGGCATGGGAAGAAGTGAAGCCACAGGTCCACAAGGTTCACCGCACCGGCACTGGCAGCTTCGATCCGCAGAACGATGACTACCTGATCCTGCTGGCCGAAGGCCGCCTGGTCAACCTGGGCAACGCCACCGGCCACCCAAGCCGCATCATGGATGGCTCGTTCGCCAACCAGGTCCTGGCCCAGATCTTCCTGTTCGGCCAGAAATACGCCGACCTGCCACCGGCCCAGAAAGCCGAGCGCCTGACTGTGGAAGTACTGCCGAAAAAACTCGACGAAGAAGTGGCCCTGGAAATGGTCCGCGGTTTCGGCGGCGTGGTCACCAAGCTGACCAAGCAACAGGCTGACTACATCGGCGTTACCGTCGAAGGCCCGTTCAAGCCGCACGCTTACCGTTACTGATCGGCGCCCCCCTTCCGGGGGGATGCACTTTTGTAGGAGCGAGCCTGCTCGCGATCGACGTCGCCTCGGTCTGACACTCCGATCGAGGTGCCTGCATCGCGAGCAGGCTCGCTCCCACACTGGCCCGCCTCCACAGGGCTCTGCAAGCCTCACGGCCTACGAGTTTCCAAGGATATGACCATGTCCCAAGACCGTCGCTACAGCTTCGAATTCTTCCCGACGAAGACCGATGCTGGGCATGAAAAGCTGATCGCCACTGCCCGCCAGCTGGCAAGCTACAACCCTGATTTTTTCTCCTGCACCTACGGCGCTGGCGGTTCGACCCGCGACCGCACGATGAACACCGTGTTGCAGCTCGAAAGCGAAGTCAAAGTCCCCGCCGCGCCACACCTTTCTTGCGTGGGCGACAGCAAGGACGACCTGCGCAGCCTGCTGACCCAATACAAGGCAGCCGGCATCAAGCGCATCGTTGCCCTGCGCGGCGACCTTCCGTCGGGCATGGGCATGGCCAGCGGAGAGCTGCGCCACGCCAATGAACTGGTTGAATTCATTCGCGAGGAAACCGGCGAGCACTTCCACATCGAAATCGCCGCTTATCCGGAGATGCACCCGCAGGCGCGCAATTTTGAGGATGACCTGCACAACTTCGTGCGCAAGGCCAACGCCGGCGCCAACAGCGCGATCACCCAGTATTTCTTCAATGCCGACAGCTATTTCTACTTTGTCGAGCGTGTTCGCCAGATGGGTGTGGACATTCCCGTGGTTCCGGGAATCATGCCAATCACCAACTACAGCAAGCTGGCGCGTTTCTCGGACGCCTGCGGCGCGGAAATCCCGCGCTGGATCCGCAAGCAGCTGGAAGCCTATGGTGACGACACCGCCAGCATCCAGCACTTCGGCGAAGAGGTCATCACGCAAATGTGTGAGCGTTTGTTACAAGGCGGCGCACCGGGGCTGCATTTCTATACCCTGAACCAGGCCGAGCCTAGCCTAGCGGTATGGAACAATCTCAAACTGCCGCGTTAATGACTTAATGCAGTGGTACAAAAGGGCCCTGGCAAAAACCAGGGCCTTTTTCTTTAAAAAAAGGACATCAGGAGCAACTCGATGCCGAATGGTCAAAGGTCGACGACCCCACAACTTATCTATTTGGTCTATGGGGCCGAGACCTATCACCAGGAAGCGGTGTTCAGTATCGCCAGCGCCTTGGCGGGCCTGCGGGAGACCCCCGATGAGGCATTGGACATCCAAGTGTTCACCGACAATGCCGCGCCCTACGTGGATTTGCCCGTTCGAGTGCGCCACCTGGACAACGAAACGCGCCAAGGGTGGATCGCTCCCCACGGCTATCATTTCCGCGCCAAGCACGTGGTCATGCGGAAGGTGCTCGAAGAAAGCGACCTGGCATTGCTGATCGACACGGACACCTTCTTCCATTGCTCGCCGATCGAGCTGTTCAAGCGGATCGAGCCGGGCACACTGTTGTGCAATGCCGTCGGCATGAACTATGGCGCCAACAAGGATGCCGGGCTTTACCTGACCCTCGCCCAGCCCTTGGCTCAACGAGAACTGGCCGACGACAACATGCCGCTACTCAATTCCGGCGTGATTGGCCTGTACGCAGTCGATGCGGCAATCCTCGATCACTCCATTGCGCTGATGGACGAATTTTATCCGTTGGCCCAAGGAGCCTATACCCTGGAAGAGTTCTGCCTTTCGGTGGCGGCCTATCGCAAGGTCAAGGTGCGTGAATGTCCAGACCTGATCCACCACTACTGGAGCCGCAAGCAGCTGTTTCGGGCCAAGACCAAGGCCTGGTATGACAAACACCGCGCAGCCCCCGTGGGCCAACATGCCCTGGATGAAACGCGGCAAGTCACTGCCATACTACCGCGCCCACCTACCTTCCAGCGCCTGGCCTACAAATTCATTACCGTGGCGTTGCCCGGTCACAAACGTCAGTTCATGCGCGAGATCCTGTACGGCTGCTATCGCCATACCAATCCATTCGACCAGGCGTGCGGCCCGGTCTGGTGGGAAAAGGCCCTGGAGAACGTCGAGCACCGGTTGAAGAAGCCTTTGGAAGACCATGAGCTCAAACATTGGCTCAGCCATCCCGTGATTCGCCTGGTGCTGGGTAAACGCCGAGAAGCCATCTACCGACACCTGATGCAGACAAAGAGCAACTGAGCCACGTGCTAGAGCGCTCTAGCTATTTAATGAGTTCTCGTCGTAACCTCCGGTCATGCCCGTAATCCTCCCGTTGCTGACAGCCCTCCTTCTCTCGTGCCTGAGCGTTGCCGCCCAGGCCGAGAAGTTGCGCATTGTCACCGAACCCTGGGCACCTTATGTCTACGAGGAAAACGGCAAGACCCTTGGCCTGGACTATGAAACCACGGCCATTGTGTTCAAACGCCTGGGCATCGATGTGGAATGGCAACTGCTGCCGTGGAAGCGCTGCCTGGCCATGCTGGAGCAAGGTTTGGCGGACGGCGCGCTCGACATATTCCACAGCGACGAGCGCGATGCCCTTCTGCTATACCCCAGCGAACCGCTGTCGGAGGTTGAATTCGTCATGTTCTATGCCAACGCCCGCCCCCACCCTTTTCGCACGCTCGACGACCTGGACGGGCTGACCGTCGGCACGTCGCCCGGTTATCTGTATAGCCAGGCGTTCAGGGAATCGAGCCGATTCAAACGGGAAGCGGCTCCGACCCACGAAGCCAACTTCGGCAAGTTACAGCTGGGCCGCATCGACCTGCTCATCACCGACCGTCGTGTAGGCCGACACGCCGTCAAGGCGCTTCAACTGGACAACCAGATCACAGAGAATCCCACCGTGGTGAGCCGCCAGAGCCAATACCTGGCGGTACGACGCAAGGCGGGCATGGACTTGCTCGTGCAACGCTTCGGCGCCGAGCTCAAGCGTTTCAAGCATGAACCGGCCTATGCCGAGCTGAGTGCTCGTTATGGCGCTGCTCCGGCGGCCAAGGCGGCTGGGCACAACGCGGTGTCACGCTGAAATGCACCGTTGAGCAGCAGGAAAGCAGCGCAGGGCGATTGCTCTGTTATACTCCGGCCTTCCCGCCAGGCTCACGCCCGGACGCCCGGTCTTGCAAAAGGCATCCCGACACCGCTACAGCGCAGCTTCCAGCCCGCGCGAGCCCTGTCCGGACGTGTCTTCCAGACCCGGCGGGACCGGACGGGATGAGGTCTCCAATCGACCGCATTCGCGCCAGGCAAGACTATCCCATTGGGCCAGGCCCTCACTAAAAACAGGATTACTCATGTCCTTTGCTTCCCTCGGTCTCTCCGAGGCTTTAGTCGGCGCCATCGAAGCCGCCGGCTACACCCAGCCTACCCCGGTGCAACAGCGGGCCATCCCCGCCGTGTTGCAAGGTCGCGACCTGATGGTCGCCGCACAGACAGGTACTGGCAAGACCGGCGGTTTCGCCCTTCCGATCCTGGAGCGGCTGTTCCCTAACGGTCACCCAGACAAATCCCAGCGCCACGGCCCGCGCCAACCGCGCGTCCTGGTCTTGACCCCGACCCGCGAACTGGCCGCCCAGGTGCACGAGAGCTTCAAGGTCTATGCGCGCGACCTGAAATTTGTCAGTGCCTGCATCTTTGGCGGTGTCGGCATGAACCCGCAGGTCCAGGCCATGGCGCGCGGCGTCGACGTGCTGGTGGCCTGCCCCGGTCGCCTGCTGGACCTCGCCGGCCAGGGCAGCGTCGATCTGTCCCACGTGGAAATCCTCGTGCTGGACGAAGCCGACCGCATGCTCGACATGGGTTTTGTCCATGACGTGAAGAAAGTGCTGGCACGCCTGCCGGCCAAGCGCCAGAACCTGTTGTTCTCGGCGACCTTCTCCAAGGACATCACCGACCTGGCCGGCAAGCTGTTGCACAACCCGGAACGCATCGAAGTCACGCCGCCGAACACCACGGTCGAGCGCATCGAACAGCGCGTGTTCCGCCTGCCGGCCAGCCACAAGCGTGCCCTGCTGGCGCATTTGATCACCACAGGCGCCTGGGAACAGGTCCTGGTGTTCACCCGCACCAAGCACGGCGCCAACCGCCTGGCTGAATACCTCGACAAACATGGCCTGCCGGCCGTGGCGATCCATGGCAACAAGAGCCAGAACGCTCGCACCAAGGCCCTGGCTGACTTCAAGGCCGGCGAAGTGCGCATCCTGGTCGCCACCGACATCGCCGCCCGTGGCCTGGATATCGACCAGTTGCCCCATGTGGTCAACTTCGAACTGCCGAACGTCGATGAAGACTACGTGCACCGTATCGGCCGTACCGGCCGGGCCGGTCGTTCGGGCGAAGCGATTTCCCTGGTCGCGCCGGACGAAGAAAAACTGCTCAAGAGCATTGAGCGCATGACCAAGCAGAAAATCCCCGACGGCGACCTGATGGGCTTCGATGCCAGCACGATCGAGGCCGAAAAGCCTGAAGTGCGCGAGCGTCCGGATGTGCGCAACCCGCGCAACCCACGTGGCCCGCGGGGCGACGGCCCGAATGGCAGTGGCGGCGGTCGCAAGGACAAGGGCAAGGACAAGGGCAAGGGCAAGGACAAATCGGCCAGCAACGGTCGCGGCGAGCGCCCGGCCCGCGAGCAGAAACCACGCGAAGGTACGCCGGCCCGCGAACAGCAGCGCCCTGCCCCTCGCGCCGCAGCCGATCGCGGCCCGGCCGATCGTGGCCCGGCCGATCGTGGCCCGGCCGATCGTGGCCCGGCCGATCGTGGCCCGGCCGATCGTGGCCCGGCCGATCGCGGCCCGACCGATCGCGCCCCGGACGAGTTCCTCGACGACGATATCGATAACTTCGGTAACCGTGTCGACTACGTGCCACAGCAGAAACCGGCCCAGGGTCGCGGTCGCCGTCCTGGCGCCCCGGCACAAGGCGCAGGTTCGGGCGCACCGCGCGGTGGCCAGTCACAAGGTCGCCAGAACGGCCCGCGCAACAGCAACGGTTCTTCCACCGGCACCCCGCCGGCCAAGCGCAACGGCCCGCGCAGCGGCGCCCCACGTGACGGCCAGGCCCGGCGCGAAGACTCCCGACCTCGCCGCCAGACCCGTGGTGACGACCAGCCTCGCCAGGAACCCGCCGTGCAGAACCCGCGAGGCAACCAGCCGAAAATCATCCACAAGGAATCGAAAACCGATCGTTTCCCGACGCCTGAGCAGCTGGACCAATTACCAAGCCGTCCGCGTGGCGAAAAACCGGCCTTGCTGACACGCAATCGCTGAGTTTCTCCAAGCCATGAAAAATGCCCCGGGTCTCACGACCCGGGGCATTTTTTTTGTGAACTCTTCCAGCTGTGGGAGCGAGCTTGCTCGCGATGGCGGCAGGCCTGCCACATTGATGTTGGCTGAAGCACCGCTATCGCGAGCAAGCTCGCTCCCCCCAGCATCCTTTGTATCGCCGAAATCCAGAGCAATAAAAAACGCCCCTGGCCGCAAGACCAGGGGCGTTTTTCGTCAGGGGCTAACGTTACTTCGCCTTGACGCCTTCAAACGAGACATACAACTCGACCGCGTCGGATTTCGGACCCAGGTCTTTCTGCTTGCCGAAGTCGGAACGCTTGATGGTGGTAGTGCCTTCGAAGCCGGCACGGTAGCCACCCCATGGGTCTTTGCCTTCGCCCAGGAAGGTCGCCTTGACCACAACCGGCTTGGTCACGCCCATCAGCGTCAGGTCACCGGTCACGTCGGCGGTGTTTTCGCCGGTGGACTTGACGCTGGTGGACACGAACGTGGCCTTGCCGAATTTGCTGGCGTTCAGGAAGTCAGCGCTGGCGATGTGTTTGTCGCGCTCGGCGTGGTTGGTGAACACGCTGGCGGTGTTGACGTTGAACTCGATCTTGCTGTCTTCAGGCTTGGCGGCGTCGAAGCTGAACTTGCCGTCAATATCCTTGAAGGTACCGGTGATGAAGCTATAGCCCAGGTGGCTGATCTTGAAATCAACGAAGGCATGCTGGCCTTCCTTGTCGACCACGTAGTCTGCGGCCATGGCCTGGCCGGCGGACAGCAGGGCAGAACCGATTGCCAGGGCGGCGAGCGTCTTTTTCAACATGCTTTCTATTCCTTTGGAGTCGAGGTTGAACATCAGGCTTGGCGCCCCAGCATGCGCTTGAGGGTCGCGTCACGGTCGATAAAGTGGTGTTTCAATGCTGCCAACGCATGAAGGCCGGAAAAAATTACCAACGCCCATGCCAGGTAAAAGTGGATCTGGCCGGCGACATCTGCCTGATCGGGCAGTCCGGACACCAGCGCGGGTACTACAAACAGACCAAACACCGAGATCCCGACACCGTCTGCGGTGGAAATCAGGTAACCGGCAATCATCACGGCGAACAGCCCGAGATACAGCGCGCTGTGGCCAAGCTTGGCGCCTACGCGGGTCAGTCGCCCGTAGGTTTCCAGGGTCGGTGGCGGCGGGCTGACAAAACGCCAGAGCACCCGCAACACCATCACCGCCAACAGCACCAGGCCGATACTCTTGTGCAGCTCCGGCGCGTCTTTGCGCCAGGTGCTGTAGTAGTCCAAACCGACCATCCACAAGCCCAGCGCAAACAGCCCATACACCGCCAAGGCAACGGCCCAATGGGAAACGATGCTGACCCAGCCATAACGAGAAGAGGAGTTGCGAAGCTGCATTGCTCATATCCTGTAAAAACTGCGATCAAGACTAGCGACTTATCTATCGATTTAAAGCGGAAAATTTCGCTTTGAAATATCGAGAAATACGATGATCAGTCTGCAGAGGGTGGGTTAAGGAAAGATTAAAGCGGATGCGTTGCGTGGTGGCGAGGGGAAGCGGGCATGGATCCCGCAAGATGGAAGGGGCTCATCGTGAGCAGGTTCGCTCCACGAAAGGCCGTGCTGGGTGATATTCCCTGTCTCCTCAAGCCCCGGGGAAGCGCTCGTATCGATATTTTCCGTGGCTTCGTCCCGGGACGGATGTCCAAGCCAAAGCGGGTCAAAAGTTTATTTGAGGACGTGGAAATTAAAAACTTGGTCGTTTTCGCTACCGCCTCTCTAGAGTTATCTGTTGACGCACTCAGGCCTGTAAGGATCCATGTCGCATCTGTACGACAATTGAGGATCGTGTTTTTTAAGTATCATACGGCCATCTGTACAGCCGCTGCCGAAGAGCATGATCAATAATATTAATGCCGCCTCCGGTTTCATATGTTGCTCCAGTTCTACGCGTCTAACGCTTTGAATTATCAATTAACCGAGCACTCAGGCTTGTATGGATCAAAGGTGCATTTGTACGCCAACTGAGGGTCCCGTTCTGGAATCATCGGAATAATCAGGGGTTCCCGACATTCACCATACACACACCCGTACAGCGAAACCGATACGACCATTGCCATTAGTATTTTCATACGCGCTCCTGTTTTTCGAGGAGCCTAGACTTTTGGCTTGGTGCGCTATATCGCCTGCTTCCGGTTAAAGGGTGGGAAGTTTCCGATATCTCGTCTAGCCCTGCAGGACGTCGGCGTAATGATCCACCCGTGGCGAGGGAGCTTTCTCCCGCTCGGCTGCGAAGCAGTCGTAAACCGGCGGGTGCGGTGTGCCTGATGCTCCGCATTCGGCAGGACTGGGGCCGCTTCGCGGCCCAGCGGGAGCAAGCTCCCTCGCCACGGGTTTATTGATTGCCTTAAGTGAACGGCAGCGTTCTTTGCACCTGACCTTACTGAGCCTTGATCTCAGTAGTCGCTGCCGGCTTGGCGGCGGGTTTCTTCACTGGCTCAGCCTTTTTCACTGGAGCCTTGGCCGGGGCCTTTTTAGCCGGGGTCTTGGCCGCCGGCTTCTTCGCCGCTGGCTTGGCCGTGGCTTTCTTGGCTGGCTCGGTCTTCGCCGGCGCCGGCGCGGGTGGCTCCACCGGCGCAGGGGCTGGGACGGGGGCCGGTGCCGGCGCTGGAGGCGGCGCTACCGGCTCGGGAGCCTTGGCCGGTTCCGGCTTTTTGTCGTCATCCGAGCCACCGAACAGGTTGGTGAAGAAGTTGCCCTTCTTCGCAGCCACCGCACCCGCTGCCGCCGCCGCCACCGGAGCCACCTTAGCCGGTTCGAATGATTTGCCGGCGGCCAAGTCTTGCACCTGGCTGGCGGCACGTTGGCCACTGCGTAGCGCGCCTTCCAACGTGCCTGGATACATGGCGTCGGTGTGTTCACCGGCAAAAGCTACGCGCTGCAAAGGCTTTTCCCACAGGCGCCAGTATTTGCTGATCTGACCCGGACCAAACGCCAGGTACGCGCCGCCCATGGAAGGGTCGGTGCTGTAGCGACGGATTTCATAACCGGTGAACGCACCGCGCGCTTGGGGATAAAACGCATGCAGGCGGATCAGCACTTGGTCGACCATCTGCTTGTCGCCAAAAGCCTGCATCACCCGGGCATTGTCGCCGGACAGGTTGATGACCACATTCGCCCCGCCCTTCAAAGCCGGCTCGATCCACATCATGCCCAGGCCGGCGTTGCTGTAGATCTCGCCCGACATGCGCGCCTTGCTGTCCCAGACCGGGGTCTTGAACTTGAGCATGATCTGGTCGCGCCAGCCGTAATTGGTGCCTTTGATCGCGCCCTGGTGCTGGGCATCGAGGGCCGGGGTCAGCTGGATCTTGTTCAACGCCCGCAGCGGCACCGCGAGCACGACGTAGTCCGCCTGGTAACCCACGCTGCCGACCTTGACGGTGACGCCGTCCTTGTCCTGGGAGATGGCCGAGACCGGGGAGCCGGTCTTGATCGTTTTCAGTTGCTTGACGAACGCCTGGGCCAATACCGGGCTGCCACCGAGCAGGCGCGAGGCGCGCAGGTCACGGTCGGATACGCCGCGATAGACGCGGTTCTGCTGTGCGAAATACAGCAGCGACAGGCGGGACGGCTCGTCATAGCGCGTGCGAATTTCCTGATTGACCAACTGCCGCGCGGTAGCGGGCAGCTGCAAGCGGTCGAGCCAGTTGGACACGGTGATCTGGTCGAGGGCGTGCAGCGTGTTGGTGGCCGTCGGGTTCAGCGGATCGTCGATGGACCGCGCCAGCTCGTCCAGGGTGGTTTCATAGCGCTTGAGCGCTTCGGCGGTGGCGGGCTGCTTGGTCGCCAGGTCGGCGGCGGTGAAATAAGTACCGTCGATCAGGTAACTCGGGGTGCGCACGAATTCCGGCGCCGGCGTGGTGCTCAGCTTGAAGGTGGAGACGTATTTGTTCAGCACCGGCTGGGTCTTTTCGTTGCCGATCCACTCACTGGTGGCCATGCCCGAGCGGCCGCCCAGGCTCGGCTTGGCTTCCAGCAGCGTCACGGCCCAGCCTTTGTTCTGCAATTCGTAGGCCGCCGTCAGCCCGGCCAATCCACCGCCGATGACGATGGCCGTCGGTTGCTTGTCCTTGGCCAGCGCCGAAACGCTGAACAGCCCTATCATCACCAGCGCACAGGCGCGCAGCCAACCAGCAGACATTCAACGAACTCCGGAACAAAGCGTAAGAATTTTCGGTTTTTTGAGCCAGTCGGCTCTCGGTCTTTCGAGCCAGTCGGCTCAGGGAACGGCGAAGAATACGTCAGCCATCAAAGCGCCGCCAGCGACGTCTATCGCCTGGCCCAAAGTCGCGTGAATGACACAATGGGTTGTCCGCGGGGCCGCCATTGCATAGGCTTGCGCGATTGTTTTGCCCGCGCCCGCCGCGAGCCGCCTCGAGGAGACTGTACATGGGCCTGAATAACCAGTGGATGCAACGCGATCTCGCGGTGCTGTGGCACCCCTGCACGCAGATGAAAGATCACGAACAGTTGCCGCTGATCCCCATCAAGCGCGGCGAAGGCGTGTGGCTGGAAGACTTCGAAGGCAAGCGCTACCTCGACGCGGTGAGTTCCTGGTGGGTCAACGTCTTCGGCCACGCCAACCCGCGCATCAACCAGCGCATCAAGGATCAGGTCGATCAACTGGAGCACGTGATTCTCGCCGGTTTCAGCCACCAGCCGGTGATCGAGCTGTCCGAGCGTCTCGTGAAGATGACGCCTGAAGGACTGACCCGGTGCTTCTACGCCGATAACGGTTCGTCCTGCATCGAAGTGGCGATGAAGATGAGCTTTCACTACTGGATCAATCGCGGCCGGCCGGACAAAAAACGCTTCGTCACCCTGAGCAACAGTTACCACGGCGAAACCATCGCGGCGATGTCGGTGGGCGACGTACCGCTGTTCACCGAAACCTACAAGGCGTTGCTGCTGGACACGATCAAGGTACCCAGCCCCGACTGCTACCACCGCCCCGAGGGCATGGGCTGGGAAGAGCACTCGCGAAACCTGTTCGCGGCCATGGAACAGACCCTCGCCGAACACCACGACAGCGTCGCCGCCGTGATTGTCGAACCGCTGATCCAGGGCGCCGGCGGCATGCGCATGTATCACCCGGTGTACCTGAAGCTGTTACGCGAAGCCTGCGACCGCTACGGCGTACACCTGATCCACGATGAAATCGCTGTCGGCTTCGGTCGCACCGGGACGATGTTTGCCTGTGAGCAGGCCGGCATCACCCCGGATTTCCTTTGCCTGTCCAAGGCACTGACCGGCGGCTACCTGCCGCTGGCGGCATGCATGACCACCGACGAGGTGTACAGCGCGTTCTACGACGACTACCCGACTCTGCGCGCCTTCCTGCATTCCCACAGCTACACGGGTAACCCGCTGGCCTGCGCCGCAGCCCTGGCAACGCTGGATATCTTCGAAGAAGACAACGTCATCGAAACCAACAAGGCCCTGGCCCAACGCATGGCGAGCGCCACCGCGCACCTGGCCGATCACCCGAACGTGGCCGAAGTGCGCCAGACCGGCATGGTGCTGGCTATCGAGATGGTCAAGGACAAGGCCAGCAAAACCGCCTATCCGTGGCAGGAACGGCGTGGGCTGGCGGTGTTCCAGCATGCCCTGGAGCGCGGTGCGCTGTTGCGGCCGCTGGGCAGCGTGGTGTATTTCCTGCCGCCCTATGTCATCACGCCGGAGCAGATCGATTTCCTGGCGCAAGTGGCCAGCGAAGGCATCGACGTTGCCACACGGGAAAAGGTTAGCGTGGCAGTGCCGAAGGACTTCCATCCGGGTTATCGCGATCCGGGCTGAATCCCGGCCTCCTGTTGAAACACTGTTGTGGTGAGGGGATTTAGCGAAACGTCGCCTCGCCACAGATTTAACTTTTCAGAGACTCCACATGAGACTGTCCCGCTTCTTCATCGACACCCCCCTGAGCCTTGGCGATCACGAGTTGCCTGAAGCCCAGGCCCATTACATCGGCCGGGTGCTGCGCATGGCCGAGGGCGATGCGGTGCAGGTGTTCGATGGCTCGGGCCAGGAGTTTCGTGGCACCCTGGCCGAGGTCGGCAAGAAACGCGTGCGCGTGCAGCTCGACGAGCAATTTGCCGGGCAAGCCGAGTCGCCGTTGCGCATTCACTTGGGCCAGGGCCTGTCCCGGGGCGAGCGCATGGATTGGGCGATCCAGAAGGCCACCGAGCTGGGAGTCACCGAGATCACGCCGATCTTCACCGAGCGGTGCGAAGTGCGCCTCAAGGACGAGCGCGCCGACAAGCGCCTGCTGCATTGGCGCCAGGTGGCGATCAGCGCCTGCGAGCAATGCGGGCGCTCCACCGTGCCGGTGATCCACCCTCCACTGCTGCTGGCCGACTGGCTGAAGCAGACCGACGCCGAATTAAAACTGGTGTTGCACCCGGTGGCCGATCCGCTGACCAGCCATGCCAAGCCCTCGTCCCTGGCGTTCTTGATCGGCCCCGAGGGCGGGTTGTCGGATGGCGAGGTCGAGCAGGCCAAGGCCGCCGGCTACCACGCCGCCCGCCTCGGCCCCCGCGTGCTGCGCACCGAAACCGCTCCGGTGGTGGCGCTGGCGGTGGCGCAGCAGTTGTGGGGGGATTTCTGAAGCCGAATGTAGATCCCTGTGGGAGCGAGCTTGCTCGCGATGGCGGTGGGCCAGTCAACATCGATGCTGACTGATCCGGCGCTATCGCGAGCAAGGGCTCACCGGCACATGACAGCTACTGCACCGGATCGCTCGTCGGCTTGGCAATGATCGCCTTCAACTCGCTGGTCATCGGGAACTCCAGGTTCAGCCCCTTCGGCGGGATCGGCTTCTGGAACCAACGGTCGTAGATGGTGTTGATTTCTCCTGATTTGTACAGGTCCGCCAGGGTCGCGTTGACCAGCGCCAGGAATTGCGGATCGTCCTTGCGCACCATGCAGCTGTAGATTTCCCGCGACTGTTCTTCCCCGACCACGACCCATTTGTGTGGATCGCGCGCCTTGGCCCGTTCGCCATAGAGCAGCGCGTCGTCCATGTAGAACGCCGCCGCCCGACCGGTCTCGAGCATCTGGAAGGCTTCACCGTGGTCCTTGGCGCTGATGACGAACATCTCGACTTTGTTGTTCAGGTTGTAGCTTTTGAGGAACCGCTCGTTGGTGGTGCCGGCGGTGGTCACCACGTTCTTGCCCCGCAGGTCGGCGAAGCCGTGAATGCCGCTGTCCTTGGCCGTCAGCAACTGGCCCTTCACGTAAATGAAACCGTAGGAAAACGCCACTTGCTTCTGCCGCTCGGCCGTTACGCCAGTGGAGCCGCATTCCAGGTCCACGGTGCCGTTCTGCACCAGTGGGATGCGGGTCTGGGAAGTGACGAGGTTGTATTTCACGTTCAGTTGCGGCAGCGCCAGTTGCTGCTTGATCCGCTCGACGATCTTGCTCGCCAGCTCCACGGAGTAGCCCATCGGTTTGCCGCTGTTGTCCCCCACATAGGAAAACGGCACCGAGGCGTCGCGATAACCCAGCGTGATGCTCTTGCTGCTGGCGATCTTGTCCAGCGTGCCGGCCGGCGGCGCTTCGTTGGCGAATGCCGGGGCGCTCAACAGCAGGCTCAGGGTGCAGCCGATCAACGTGATTCTTTGCATTGTTATTCTCCGTTGCGGGTGGGTCAGGCGGCGCGGGGCGCGAGGCCTCGCATGTCGATGGAAGGTGTACGTTGGCGGATCAGTTCACTGAGCAAGCGGCCGCTGCCACAGGCCAGGGTAAAGCCCAAGGCGCCATGGCCCAGGTTGAGCCACAGGTTGCGATAGCCGGTGGCGCCAATCAGGGGCACGCCGCTGGGCGTGGCCGGACGCATGCCCGCCCACTCGACGGCGCGTTCGTAGTCCCCGGCCTGTGGAAAGGTTTCCATGGCCTGGCGGCGGATCAAGGCCAGGCGCCTGGGGTCCGGTGCCGGGTCAAAACCGACAATGTCCACCATCGCCGCCACTCGCAATTGTTCGCCGATGCGAGCGTAGACGACCTTGCGGTCATAGTCGGTGATGCTCAGGTCCGGTGCCCGGTGCCGCGCCTCGATGGGAACCGTCAGGCTGTAGCCCTTGAGCGGGTACAACGGCATTCGTACGCCAGGCAACGCCAGCGCTGCGCTGCGGTGGCCAGCGGCGATCACCAAGGCGTCCACGTCCAGGCGATGGCCGCCCAGGTCGATAGCCTGCACCTTACCGTTGGCATGATGGATAGCAGTCACCGCACGCCCCAACAGGAACTCGCAACGCCCCGAAGCCCGCAACCGCGCCGCCAATTGCTGGCAGAAGCCATGGCAATCGCCAACCTCCTCGTCCGGCGTATAGATCCCGCCCGCGAACGGCACGTCGGCCAATGCGGGTTCCAGGCTCGCGCAATCGGCGTGACCCAGTACCTGCTGAGCAGGATCCGTTATTCGCCGCCGAGCGTGTGCGAAATGGCTGGCATTGCGAAACGTCACCAATTTGCCGTTGCGCCGCCAATCAAAGCCGTCGAGGCGATCCTCTTCACGCCAGGTCTGCAATGTCGCTTGGCTCAGCAGTGCCAGACGCAACAGGTGTTCACCGTTGCGGCGGTTGACCGAGGTCCGGCACGCGGCGATAAACGCCGCCATCCAGCGCCATTGGGCCGGGTCGAGGCGTGGGCGCAGCTTGAGTGGCGAGTCCGCGCGCAACATCCAGCCAAGGGCCTGCCACGGCACCCCGGCATCCGCCAGCGGCGTGACGTAGCGATAAGATAACTGCCCGCCATTGGCGAAGCTGGTTTCGCTGCCCAACGCGTCGCGGGCTTCCACCAGTGTGACATCGACGCCTTCGCGAACCAGCGCGTAAGCCGTCGCCAACCCGATCACGCCTCCACCGATGATGCAAACCCGCTGAGCCATGTTCATCCCATACCTGTTTTGAATGGGTCAAGGTTAGGATCGGATGACAGCGTTCGAACAATGAATAAAGATGGGCCTCCTATAAACAAAGGTTATGGACTTGCCATGCGCCTTCGTCATATCGAGATTTTCCAGGCCATCCGCCAGACCGGCTCCATCAGCGGGGCGGCGCAGTTGTTGCACGTCTCCCAGCCGGCCGTGACCAAGGTGTTGCAGCATGCCGAACAGCAACTGGGGTTTGCGCTGTTCCTGCGGGTGCGCGGCAAGCTGCAGGCCACGCCCGAAGCGCTGGAACTGGAACGCGAGGTCGACAAGGTCAGCGAAAGCCTGCAAGGCGTTCGGCGCCTGGCCCAGAGCCTGCGCCGCGAGCCCGGCCACAGCCTGCGGATCGGCGCCACGCCAGCCTTGGCCTTGTCGCTGATGCCGGCGGCGATCCATCACTGGACCCGACTGTATCCAGACATCGTGTGCGAATTATCCAGCGCCCACAGCCGCGAATTGACGCAAAACCTGCTGATGCGTGAGATCGACGTCGCCCTGACTTTGCAACCGCCCGATCACCCCGGCCTCAAGGCCCAGCCCCTCGCCAGCGGCGTGCTGGTGGCCCTGGCGCCCAGCGGGCACTGGCCCGAAATGGCCATCGGCACGCCCATGCCATTGCAGGCCCTGGCCGATGCGCCGTTGATCGGCCTGTCCAGCACCGACCCGCTATCGGCCAGGCTGGACGGCTATCTCAAGTCAGTGGAACCGCCGCCGCGCATCAACATCGCCGTGCAGACGTACTCACTGGCCCGGGCCATGGTCGAGTCCGGTGCCGGGCTGGCGGTGATCGACCCGTTCACGGCCTTGGGCGCTTCGAGCACCCGCACGGCCATCCGCCCGTTGTCACCTGCGCTGCCCATTTCCCTGTACGCCGTGACCCGGGCCAACGAGGCCCCAGCCCATACAATGGGTGCCCTGCTGGAGATTTTCGCCAGCCAGGCCCAGGCGCAACTGGATCGTCTGTTTACAAGTGCTCAAAGCACGTAGAACAGAATCGCCACGAAATGCAGCAGGCTGCCGGCAATGACGAACAAATGCCAGATGCCATGGGCATGGCGCAGGCGTTGGTCGAGCGCGAAAAAAACGATGCCCACGGTGTAGAGCACGCCGCCCGAGGCCAGCCAGGCGAACCCGGTGCTACCCAGCGCCGCCAACAACGGCTTGGCCGCCACCAGGACGATCCAACCCATCACCGCGTAGATGACGATCGAGAGGACCCGCGCTTCGGAGCGTGGCTTGATCTCCTGCAGGATGCCGATCAGGGCCAGTCCCCAGACAATCCCGAATAACGTCCAGCCCCACGGCCCGCGCAGGGTCACCAGGCAGAACGGCGTGTAGCTGCCAGCAATCAACAAGTAGATCGAAAAATGATCGACCTTCTGCATGATTTCTTTTTTGCGTCCGCGCACGCTGTGATAAACCGTCGAGGCGCTGTAGAGCGCCAGCAAGGTGAACCCGTAGATTGCCACGCTGACAATCTTCCAGGGATCGCCGGCCATCCCGGCAATCACCAACAACCACACCGCGCCGATAAACGCCGCGACAGCCCCCACCAGGTGCGTCCAGGCGTTGAGTCGTTCTCCGTGATACATCCAATCCCACCCCACATTCCGAAACTGGCGCCAAGGCTCAGGCCTGGCGCCTGAAACTGCAATGAATTGCTTTTCAAATTGCGATACAGCACGTGTGGCGAGGGGATAAATCCCCTCGCCACAAAGGCAGGTTCGGGCACAATCAGCCCATACGAATAAGAGTCTGCCTCCCATGCTGATCGACGAAGAATTGACCCTGAAAAAACTCGAGGTGTTCCTGGCTTTCATGCGCACCGGCAACCTGGCGCGGGCGGCGGCCGATCTGCAAACCAGCAACGTCAGCGTGCACCGGGCCATTCACTCCTTGGAGAGCGCCCTGCGTTGTCCATTGTTCAAGCATGAGGGCCGCAACCTCACGCCGCTGGAAAGCGCCTATGTATTGGAAGAGCGTGCGCAGAAATTGATCCAGGACGTGATCGAAAGCGTGCGCCTGACCCGTGAGGCGGCTGGTTTTTCCGCCGAGCGTTTCAAGCTGGGATCGTTGTATTCATTGACGGTCAAGACCGTGCCGCAGCTGATCATGGGCCTGAAGATCCGCCGCAGCGAGCTCAATATCGACTTGATCATGGGCTCCAACATCGACCTGTTGTACAAGCTCAAGAACATGGAAGTCGATGCGATCCTGGTGTCGCTGGACGACAGCGTCAACGACCCGGACTGCGAGCAGATCCAGCTGTTTTCCGATGACATCTTCCTCGCCACGCCGGCCGACTCCCCCTTCGCCCAGCGCAGCGAAGTGGACCTGGCCGAAGTGCGCGACGAGACCTTCATCACCCTGACCCAAGGCTTCGCCACGCATCAGGACGGCGTTCGGGTATTCAAGCAGGCGGGGTTCGAGCCGAAGGTGGCGATGCAGGTCAACGACATCTTCACCCTGCTGAGCATGGTCAGCTCCGGGGTAGGCTATGCCTTGCTGCCGGGCAGGATCGCGGCGGTGTACGAAAACCGGGTGAAACTGATCCCGTTGCAGGAAAAGTACCGTTTGCAGCAGCACATCGGCGTAGTCTTTTTGAAAGCCAAGGAGCGCGACCCGAACCTCCTGGCGCTGTTGGCGGAGTGCCGGATGTATGCCAATCGCCTGGCTTGAAACCGAGCCGCGCCCATCGCGAGCAGGCTCGCACCCACAGGGGATCTGTGAACACCGATCCAAAGTGGGAGCGAGCCTGCTCGCGATGGCGCCAGCGTAGTTAGCGAAGAGCCTAAGCCCTACCCCATCAACCCGCGCATGATCAGAAACAACAGCGAAGGCCCGAGCAAGCAGCCAAGCGCCGTATAGAACGCCGCCGTCAGGCAGCCATACGGCACCAGCTTCGGATCGGTCGCCGCCAGGCCGCCGGCCACGCCACTGGAAGTACCCATCAGCCCACCGAAGATCACCGCGCTGCGCGGGTTGTTGAGGCCGATGAAGGGCGCCACGAACGGCGTCGCCACCATCACCAGGATCGCCTTGATCAACCCGGCGGCGATGGACAGCGCCATCACCTCGGAACTGGCGCCAATCGCTGCCCCGGTCACCGGCCCGACAATATAGGTCACCGCCCCGGCGCCAATGGTGGTCAGGCTCACCACATCGGTGTAACCGAAGGCCATCGCCACCCCAACACCGGCGATAAATGAAGTCCCGACCCCGACGAACAAGGCCAGTATCCCCACGAAGCCGGCGCGCTTGAGCTCCTCGACGCTGACACCGAACGCCGTGGCGACAATCGCAAAATCACGCAGCATCGCGCCACCCAGCAAGCCGATCCCGGACAGCAGCGGGATGTCCACTACGCCCTTCTGCCCGCCGGTCATGGCCCCGCCGATGTATGAAAGCACCAGGCCCAGCAGGATCGCGATGGCCGAGCCATGCAGGCGACCTTTGGTGAACGTGTTACTCATCCAGTAGGACACCCACATGGTGATCCCGACAATCGCAAAACCACTGATCAGGCCGTAGCCGGTGATGACTTTCATCATGGATTCGTACATGGCGATCACCCGACCGTTTTCACGGACACGTTGGATTGAGGGTCCTTGTTACCAATGCGCACCAGCACCGGTACCAACGCAAAGGCAATCGCCACGGCCAGGGTCCCGGCCAGGATCGCCATCGGCCCGCCTTTCAGCGCGCCATAGACGTTTTGCTGCGCCGCCATCGCCACCACGATCGGGATATAGATGGCACTCCAGAATTCCACGCCAGCTTCAGACTTGCCCTTGAACAGGCCGCGCTTGTTCAGATAGCTGCCCAGGCCGATCAATAGCAGCATCGCAATGCCGACACCGCCGACGTTGGCCGGCACGCCGATCAATTTGCCCAGCAGCTCACCGATGAAAATACCCGCCAGGGTACAAAAGGCCAGAAACGCCACACCGTAGATAATCATTGTCGTAATCCTCAAAATGCATCGTCGAAGTTGTTGTTTTTGTGCTTCGCCAGCTTGAGTCGGTGTCTAGGGTTGGCGGCGTCCCTCCTCATGCAGTAGCGCTTGCAGCGTATCCAGCCGCGCGCCATCAAACGCCATGACAGTGCCTTGCTCGAATACCCGGCGCGCCAGCCCGGTGAGCACCGCGCCGGGCGGCAATTCGATTTGCAGGCGCACGCCACGCTCATAGGCGCTCTGCACCGTGCCGCGCCAATCGACGACACGGCACATGTTGAACGCCAGATCGTCGCGCAACGCATCGGTCTTGAACATCGGCCGGGCGCGGCTGCCACTGAGGTAGCCCAATGTTGGCGCCTTCAACGGCACGTCGGCGAATGCCTGGGCCAACGTCCGGGCCGGTGCCTCCAGCAACGGGCAATGGGACGGCACGCTGACCGCCAGCCGGCAAGCCTTGCCCGCGCCTTGACGCCGGGCCTTTTCGGCGACGAGGCCCATGGCTTCGTCGCTGCCGGCGATGACTACCTGGTTATCGGCATTGATATTGGCGAGGTAGACCGGCGCTGTTTCGCTGTGTACCTGGGCAAGCAAGGTCTCCACCACCGCGAGGTCCAGGCCGATGATCGCCGTCATGCCGTAGCCTCGTGGATACGCCTGCTGCATCAGCTCGCCCCGCAGGCTGACCAGGCGCAGCGCATCCGCAAAATCCAGCGCCCCAGCCACGACCGCCGCCGGATAAGCACCGATGGACAGCCCCGCGACGTAATCCGGAGCGCGAGCCTGCTCAAGCAACCGACGAGCGCCCGCCACGCCTGTGATCAGCAGGCACAGCTGCACGGCGCGAGTCGATTGCAAAGCCTGGGCACTGTCCAATCGCAATACATCTTCACCCAGCACATCCCCCGCCTCTTCGAGGATCAGCGGTGCCAACCCATGGAGCATGCCCACGCGCTGCGCACCCTGGCCGGGAAAGACGAAAAGGCTGCTCACGCGACCTGCTCCACTGGAGATTGCCAAGGGTCGCTCACCAGGCGCGCCTGGACATCATCCTTGAGCAAGACCCGACGCGACGAGCCCGCCCACTCGCGTAGGGCGACGGCGCCGCAAGGCGTTTGCAACTGCATGTCCACGGCGCAGACCGAGGCATCCAACAGCGCCAGCAGTTCCTTGGCCTGGAGACGATTCAGACGACGCGGCGCGCGCAGAATCAAATCCAAGTCACTGCGTTCATGCAGCGCCTCGACACCCGTGGCCAATTCGAACCCGGCGCTGCCGCTCACGCCCCAGATCCAACCACTGGCGTCGAGCAAGGAGCGGAGCTGCGCCAGGGCGATCAGCGCAGGCAGGTCACGACGGCATTCGACATGACAAAGATCTTCCGGGCGTACCCGGCGCTGGACCGCAACCACAGGCATCGACGCGGCGTAACGCTGTTCCCGGGAGGGGCCGCGCAGGCCCACCGCGACGTGCCCGGGCAAGGTGAGCGCCCGACGCACCACCACCGGCTGCCCGAGGTCGAGCGATTCGACAGCCCAACCCGGCGCATCCGCAGGCAACTGCAAGGCAGTCATCCCCCAGAGCAGGTCATGGGCCAGGAACGTGCTCACCACTGCGCCCTCAACAACTGGCGAACTTGGCTGGAAGCTGCGCGATGGGCCGCCCCCAAACGCCCGCTCAGATCCCGAGGCCCACCCGCCACGTCGTTGATCGCCTGTTGCAGGCAATCAGTCACCCGCCCCAGATCCGCTGCCGTCGGTTGCTCGATCTGCTCAACCGACAAGGTTTCCCAGAGCAAACCCAGGCTGGCAAAACTGTCGATGTCATAGGCCATTGGCGGCACGCTGGCAGCCAGGGCTTCAAGTTCTTCGACACTGCGCAAGGTCACCCGCGCCGCCGAGGCCTTGCCCATGGCATGGACCATCACCCCCGGGTCGCGCAGGGCAATCAGCCGGTTGGCCTGGTAGCCGTGGGCCAAGAACGCGCCGGACATCGCCTTGCCCACCAGCAAGCCAATCACCGGATGCCCGGCCAATCGGGCGCGGGCATAACTGTCTGCCGCGCCAGCCAGTGCTTGGTGAATGCCGAGGGCTTCTTCGCGACGGCCATAAGCCTGGCTGGGCACATCGACAATGGCGATCAGCGCACGTTTGCGAGGCGCGTTGCGGTCGGCTTCGATGGCATCGTCCACCGCCTTGGCCAAGCCCCAACCTTCGAGCAAACCGACTTCGCCATTGCGCGCCCGAGGAAAACGGTTGTCGGGATCGGCCACGACGGCGATCAACCGCGCGGTTTGTTCGCCCAGTTGGACGTCGGCCACTTGCAGCGAAGCTGGCAAGCCATCCAACGGCTTGGCGCCGCCGCTCAAGGCCTCGAACCAGCGCGCGCCTCTCATGGAATACGAACTCATGGGCGTTCTCCCTGATACAGCTGGCGAACCGCTGACGGTTCGATTTGCACGTCGGTGTCCAGGCGGGCCAGGCGTTGCAGGAACAAATCGGCCTGACCGCTGCGGTGTTCGTCGGGCACACCCAGGTGCAACAGTTCGCCGACCTGCCGACGGATCTGCGCGACGTCATCGGCAACGTATCGGTCCACCAGCCCGGTCGCGTAGCGCTGCTCGCCACCGGTCAGGCTCCAGATGAACGGACGATCGCGGGAGTCGTACTCGTCGATGCCGGCCTCCTGCTCGATCACTTGCGGGCCGTTCAACCCCAGCCGCGCTTCCTGGGTCACCAACAGGTAACTGCACAACCCGGCGGCAATCGACATGCCGCCAAAGCAGCCAACGCTGCCCGCTACCACGCCGATCACCGGTTGGAATTGGCGCAGGTCGACGATCGCCGAGTGGATCTCGGCGATCGCCGCGAGCCCGAGGTTGGCCTCCTGCAACCGCACGCCGCCGGTTTCCAGCAGCAGCACGACGCGGGTCGCGATGCCTTTGCGGTTGTCTTCAGCCGCCAGTTCCAGCGCACCGGCAATTTTTGCCCCGCCGACTTCGCCGAGGCTGCCGCCCTGGAACGCACCTTCGATGGCGGCGATCACCACCGGTAGGCCATCGAGCGTGCCCTTGGCGATCACCACGCCATCGTCGCTCTGCGGCACCACGCCTTGGCGCAGCAGCCATGGCGACATGACGCGCTGGAAGGGGTCGAGCAGTTCACGGAATGTTCCCTCGTCGAGCAAGGCCTTGGCCCGTTGCCGGGCACCGAGTTCGACGAAGCTGTGCTTGTTGAGCAGCGTTGCGCTGTCAGTCATGGCCGATCTCCTCGAAGCCTTGTTCCAGGCGCAGACGCACCACGCCTGGGGTGGCGCCGAAATCATGGATGTCGATGTTCATCGCCGGGGGCGTCTGGCCGTCGAACATGCGGGCGAACAAATGCTGCCAGCGTTGCTCGCTGCCATTGACCGAGGTCTGCACCTGAATGGTCAATTTTCCCGCCAGCCCCGGTTCGATCAGCACCTCCAGATCGCCCGAGCCGACGCAGCCCACCAGCGCCCGGCCTCGTGGCGGCTGTCCGGCGGAAAATTCAAAGGACAAGGTTTCCATCAGCACACTCCTGGAAAGAGGTCATCGCCGCGCTCGATACGGTCGAGAAAGAGGCAGGCGGCAAGCAGGTCGGCAGCGCCGCCGGGCGAGGCGTTCAAGGCAATCAATTGTTGGTCCAGCGCATGGAGTTGGCGGCGACCCACCAGGCTCGCGCTGCCACCGGCGTCGAGCACCGCTTTGGCGCCCTGTTGCATGGCTTGCAGCCCCGCTTCGCCGGCGCGGTAGAGCACGCAGGTGTCGGCCAGGGTGGTCATGATCGCCAGCAAGGCATCGAGCCGGGCGTTCTGTTCGCCCGCTCCAGCCGCGCGGCTGCGCTTGAGTTGCGGCAGGCCCAGGCCGGTGACGGCCGGGAACGCCAGCTGCGCTTCTTCCCGGGCACCGCGTACGCCGTAACGCTGGGCGACCTGGACGCCATGGCTCAAGGATTGGGGCGCATAACGGTCGTTGAGCAAGGCCAGACGAGCGGCGCGTAGGGTGACGGCGCCCGCGACGTTGGATTCAGGCTTCAGCGCCGCCGCAGCGATCAACAGGCCCAAGGCCCAGATCGCGCCACGATGAGTATTCACCCCACCCGTGGTGGCGAGCATCGCGGCTTCACCGTCACGGCCGATGCGGCCCAGGGCTTCGCGCAATGGCAGGCCGATCTCGCCACAGTCGAGGGCGGCTTCGGCCATTTCCTTGAAGGCCGGCCACAATGACAACGCCGAAGCGTGCATCAGACCCAAGTGCAGATCGGTATGGGCACCGCTGCCGCGCCGATCCACCAGCGCCGGTTTCGGCGAGAGGTCGGCCTCATCGATCAACGCGTCCACCGCCAGGTCGGCCAGACGTTCAGCCAGGGAAATTGGCTTGGGTTGCAGATTCAAGGCGCGCATTTACCAGCTCCTGAACTTGGCGGGCGGGTTGTAGAGGCCACCGGACCACTCCACCAGATCGGCCACGCTCTTGGCCGCGAGCAGCTCGCGGGTGGCGTCGGTGCGGCGGATACCGAGGTCTTCGGGCAAGGCAATCAACCCTTCGCGGCGCATGCGCGCGGTGTCTTTCGGGTCATGGCGCAAGCCGACGGCCGTCACCCCGGCCACGGCGGCGATCATCGCCTGGCGCTCTTCGAGGGAGCGAGCCTTGTACAGGTAGGCGATGCCTTCTTCGGTGAGCAGGTGGGTAACGTCGTCGCCGTAGATCATGATCGGCGCCAGGGGCATGCCGGCCTGCTTCGCCACGTCCACCGCGTCGAGGGTGTCGACGAAGGTCGGTTTGCCGCCCTCCTGGAACGTCTCGACCATCTGCACCACCAGCTTCTTGCCGCGCTCGAGCAGCGGCGCTTCGCCGTCGCCGTGGCGCATGTCGAGCCAGGCCGGGGTGCCATGACGACGGCCGCGCGGGTCGTGGCCCATGTTCGGCGCGCCGCCAAAACCGGCGAGTCGGCCACGGGTCACGGTGGAGGAATGACCGTCGCCGTCCACTTGCAGGGTAGCGCCGATAAACAGGTCCACCGCGTATTGCCCGGCCAGTTGGCAGACCATGCGGTTTGAACGCAGCGAGCCGTCATGGCCGGTGAAGAACACGTCGGGCCGGGCGGCGATGTAGTTCTCCATGCCCAGTTCGGTGCCGAAGCAATGCACGCTTTCGACCCAGCCACTTTCGATGGCCGGGATCAGGGTCGGGTGCGGGTTGAGGGTCCAGTTGCGGCAGATTTTGCCTTTGAGGCCGAGGGATTCGCCGTAGGTCGGCAGGATCAATTCGATGGCGGCCGTGTTGAACCCAATGCCGTGGTTCAAGGATTGGACGTTGTGTTTTTCGTAGATCCCACGGATGGCCATCATCGCCATCAGCACATGCACAGGCTTGATGTGGCGCGGGTCGCGGGTGAACAGCGGCTCGATGTAGAACGGCTTGTCGGCCACCACCACGAAATCCACCCAGGACGCCGGGATGTCCACACGGGGCAGGTCACTGACGTCGTCCACCAATTGGTTGACCTGGACAATGACGATGCCGTCGCTGAAAGCCGCCGGCTCGATCAGCGCGGGGGTGTCTTCAGTGCTGGGGCCGGTGTAGATATTGCCGGCGCGGTCGGCCATGAAACCGGCCGAGAGCACCACGTTGGGAATCAAATCCACCACCAGCCGGGCATAGAGTTCGATGTAGGTGTGGATCGCGCCGATTTCCAGCAGGCCGTCTTCCAGCAATTGGCTGATGCGCAGGCTTTGGGTGCCGGCAAAGGAAAAATCCAGCTTGCGAGCGATGCCACGCTCGAAGAGGTCCAGGTGCTCGGAACGGCCGACGCTGGGCATGATCATGTGCAGGTCGTGCAGCTTCGATGGGTCGGCCTTGGCAAGGGAGCGCGAAAGAAAATCCGCCTGCTTCTGGTTATTGCCCTCCAGCACCACACGGTCGCCGGGCAAGATCAATGCCTCCAACGCCGCAACGATGTTATCGGTGGGCAACACCACGCCATCGGCAAGGTCCTTGACCAACGCCAGGCGCCGCTGCTTTTCGCCGCGCCGCCGCGTCCATCGCGAGTCGGGGGATATTGTTGTTGTCATGTCCACTCCACGGGTTCGCTTTCGTGGGGCTTACCTTAGGAGTGTTGTGGCGAGGGCATCAATCAAGCTCGATGGTGGATCGTTACGGTGGGAGTAATGGTTGAGTGCGGCGCGATGGACAGCGCTTTTCGTGGCGAGAAAGCTAGCTCCCTCGCCACGGATATCAGCTCTGGGACAGCCCCGCGGCAATCACCAGCTCCTCCAACGCCAACAGATCCGGTACTTTCGCCACATGTTCCCCGACCTGCACGGCGGCCTGCTCCAGCCCGCACAGCGGCACGTCAACGTAGCTCAACTGGCTGTCGAGCTTGTAGGAGCGCGGGATGCCTTGGACCAGCAGGGCAATGAAGCGCAACTCCGGGCGGCCGCCCAGGGCGTTGAGCACGACGATGCGCGCGCGCTCGCCGATCATGGTTTTCTGGCCACAGGCCGACTCGAAACTCAGCAGTGGGATCTGGCGTTCGCGCCAGCTCACCCAGCCCAGAAACCAGGGCGGTGTGTCCATGTCGAACGCGCTGCTTTGGTAGTCGATCAGCTCCGCCACCGCGACATTGGGCAATACCAGATGCCGGTCGGCCAAGGGCAGCAACAACCCGGTGAGATGACTGGCGCGAAATTCATCCATGGTTTTTGCTCCAGTAGGCGATGCTGTCGAGCAGCACCGATTCCTGGTACGGCTTGCCCAGGTAATCGTTGACACCGATGGTCATGGCGCGGTCGCGATGCTTCTGGCCGGTGCGGGAGGTGATCATGATGATCGGCAAGTGCGCCAGGCTTGGGTCGTTGCGCACTTGGGTGGCGACTTCGAAGCCATCCATGCGCGGCATTTCGATGTCCAACAGCATCAGGTCAGGCGTGTGTTCGCTCAACAGGGCCATGGCGTCAACTCCGTCCTTGGCCGTGAGGACATGCATGCCATGGCGCTCCAGCAAGCGGCTGGTAACCTTGCGCACCGTCACCGAGTCGTCCACCACCAAAATCAGCAGCGGTCGCTGGGGTTCGCTCTCACTTTGGGTAGACAACTGGCGGCGCGGCACCTGGTGCGGCAAGGCGCGGATCGGCGCCAGCAGGTCGAGGATCAGCACCACCCGGCCGTCTCCCAGGATTGTCGCCCCGGACAGGCCCCGTACCGCTGAGAACTGCGAGCCGAGACTCTTGACCACGATCTCCCGGGTCCCAGCGGTGGCGTCCACCTGCACCGCGACGTGCCGTTCGTTGCACTGCACCAGCAGCACCGGCAAGGGCTGGCTTTGCCCCAGTAATTTCGGGCGGGCCGCGGTTTTCAGCAGCTCCCCCAGGTAACACAGCTCGTAGCGCTGCCCGGCGTAGGTGTAGGTGGGCGGATCGAGCTGGTAATAGCCGTCCAGTTCAGCGGGCAATACCCGGACGATGCTATCGATGGTGTTCAACGGAATTGCGTACTGGTCTTCATGGTACTGCACCATCAACGCCCGGTTCACCGACACCGTGAACGGCAGGCGAATGCGAAAGTGCACACCCTGCCCCGGCGTCGAGTCGATGGACATGGTGCCGCCCAACTGCCGCACCTCTTCGTGGACCACGTCCATGCCGACGCCACGCCCGGAAATCTGGGTAATTTTTTCCGCCGTGGAAAAGCCTGGCTGGAGAATGAACTGCAGCACATCACGGTCACTGATGTCGCTGTCGGGCGCCAGCAAGCCACGCTTGATCGCCTTGCGCCGCACCGCGTCCAGTGGGACTCCGGCACCGTCGTCGCGAATGTCGAAGATGATGTCGCCCCCCTCCCGAGACAAGTCGAGGCTGATGCGCCCCTTGGCCGGCTTTCCGGCGGCGATACGCACATCGGCGGGTTCAAGGCCATGGTCGACGGCGTTGCGCAACATATGCTCCAAAGGCGCCGCCATGCGTTCGAGCACGTTGCGGTCCATCTCGCCCTCGGCATTGTCGACCACGAACTCGACGTCCTTGCCCAGTTCTTGGGCGACTTGCCGGACGATGCGCTTGAGTCTCGGCACCATGCGCTCGAACGGCACCATGCGCGTACGCATCAGGCCTTCCTGGAGCTCGGTATTGATGCGCCCTTGCTGTTGCAGCAGGTTTTCCGCGTCGTGATTGCTGCGGTCAAGGGTTTCCTTGAGATCGAGCAAGTCCGAAGCGGACTCGAACAGCGCCCGGGACAATTGCTGCAACTGGGAATGGCGGTCCATCTCCAAGGGGTCGAATTCTTCGTAGCCCAACCGCTCGGCTTCCGCTTGCTGGCGGCTGAGAATGCGCCCCTGGGTTTCGGTATCCAGGCGACGCAACTGATCGCGCATGCGCTCGATGGTGGTTTCCATCTCGCCCAGGGCAATACGCGCGTCGTTGACTTGTTGCTCGATACGGCCACGGAAGATCGATGTTTCGCCAGCGAGGTTGACCAGGTCGTCGAGCAATTCGGCGGAGACCTTCACTGTGTCCACGCCGTCGCCCGACATTGCGGGCTCGGGTCGCGACGGCAGCGTTGCTGGCGCCTGGATCGAGGCAGGCTCCGGTGTTGCAACAGGTTCGGGCGCCTCGTTCTCCTGCGGATGGCCCACCGCGTGGATCCGCGCGATCAACCGATCGCCTGGCGGACACGGCTGTCCTGCGCGGACCGCGTCGAGCATCTGCGCCAGTCGGTCATGACTGCTTTGCAGCAGGACAAATAGCTCGGGGCCCGGTTGCAGCAGACCCGCCGACAGGCCTTCGTAAAGGTTTTCCAGTTCATGGGCGAGATCGCCGATGGGGGCGATTTCCACCATCCGTGCGCCGCCCTTGAGGGTGTGCAGGTCCCTTAGCAAGGTTTCCACGGCCTGGCGGTTGCCCGGGTCTTCCTGCCAGCGCAGCAAAGCAGCGCCGGAACTGTCGAGGATGTCGAAACCCTCCTCGAGAAAGATTTCCAGCAGCTCCGGGTCATGCCCCGTGGCATCGCTCGGACTCGCCCCCGGTGTCTCGATGGCGTTCGGCCGGTCCTGGCGGAACCGGTGGATAGCGTCGATCAGCGCAACGGGATCGCCCAGTGGCTGGCCTTGCTGCAACTGCCCGAGCAAAAGATCGAGGCGCGCATGGCTGCTGTCGAGCAGTTGCGCCAGTTCCTCGCTGTAGCTGTAGCGGCGATCCACCAGTCCCTCATAGAGGCTTTCGAGCTCCTGGGCGAGGTCACTGACCGGCCGGATATTCGCCATGCGCGCGCCGCCCTTGAGCGTATGCAGATCGCGCTGCAGCGACGACAGCGGCGCGCCGTTGTCCGGATCGGCGAGCCAGCGCTGCAAGGCCTGGGCGGCGCTTTCCAGGATGTCCTGCGCCTCTTCGAGGAAGATCGAGGCGATGTCGTCGTCGACCGAGGTCTCGGTGGTCGCGCCCTGCTCCATTTCGGCGGTCGCCTGTCCCAGCTCGCGGATGCTAAGGGTGCGACTGCCGTCGCTGCGAATCAGCCCCGTGGCGGCTGGGTCGAGACTCTCTTCGAGCAGTTTGCGCAGGGCTTGCACCCGCTCGGACCGCGAATGCACATGCTGGCCGGCCGCCAACTCGTCGAGCATGTCGATCAACGCTTCGTGGGCGCGTTGCGCTTCCTGGAAAAAGGCGTCGCTGACTGCGAGGCTGCTTTCCTCCACCGCGCCGTAGAGGTCGAGCAACGCTTCGCAGAGCTCGTCCACCGGGTGCAGGTCGGCCAGGTGCGCGCCTTCGCCCAGGGTGGTCAGCTCATCGAGCAAGGCACTCAATTCCTGGCTTTCAGCGGGATGCTGCTGCCAACGCTGCAACAGGTTCTCTGCGTCCAACAGGATATCCATGCCTTGGGCGAGGAAGTTATTGATCAACTGCGGATCACGCTTGGTCCGCGCGCCTTGATCCGCCGCGCCCACCGCCGCCTGCAAGCGCTCGGCCAGCAGCGCCCGGGCCCGCTGGATCAAGTCGGCGGCACCGGCTATCGAAGCCAACGGTTCGCTGTGCAACTGGCGCAGGCCGCGTCGCAACAGCCCCTCGCCCTCAAGCAGCAGTTCAATCTCATCCAGGTCCAGCGCCAGCGAATGCGCCTTGTATTCCCGGGCCAGCTCGTCCAGCGCCCCGGCAAGCTCGGCAATGGGCAGCACACCGGCCATCGATGCGCTGCCCTTGAGGGTGTGCAACGCCCGTTGCAGTTCGTCGCTGGCCTGCAACGGCAGTTGTTCGGCGGCTTGATCAAGGAAGCGATCGAGCGTGGCGAGGTGCCCTTGGGCTTCGTTGTCGAAAATGTTCAGGAGCAGCGGATCGAGAGCCGTCACGTCTCGCTCGTCGTCATCGTCTTCATCGCTGCCCTTGGCAAGAGCATGGGCGCGAGCCGCCAGACGATCGACGTCGTCACGCTGGGATTGGCGGTGCGCGGCGAATTCGGCGACCAGGGCCGGCAGCAGTTGCACCGTTTCTTCAATCAACTGCCGGACCGAAGCGCCTGGCTCCACGCTGCGTTCCAGCACCCGGTTGAGCAGGTTTTCCACGGCCCAGGCCAACTCACCGAGGATCAGCGCCCGAACCATCCGGCCGCTGCCCTTGAGGGTGTGGAAGGCTCGGCGCAGTTCTGTGAGGGCGCCATGATCGTCCGGATGGGCAGCCCAGCGCGGCAGGTACTCATTCAAGACATCGAGCACTTCGGCGGTTTCCTCGAGGAACACCTCGCGCAGCTCATCGTCTACCGGGCTTTCGTCCGCCGGGGGCGGCAGCAGGCTGGCGGGCATGTTTCTCGCCGGCGGGTTGACCGCCGAGACCGGGCTGGCCAGGACTTCGGCCAAGGATTGCACGGTCTGCGGGTCGTCCAGCTCTTGCAGATCCTGCATGACCTGGGCTTCGTTGGGGCTGAGCACGTCATCGAGTAACGGCACGCGGGCTTCGTCGGGGAAATACCCGAGGGCGCCCAGGCTGCGCTCGACCCCATCAAGCAGGTTCTCGGCAGGCTTGTGGGGGTCTTCGCTCAAGCGCTCCAGGTAATATTCCAGGCCGGTGATCACGTCGGCCAGGTGATCCAGCTCTTCCCAGCCCGGTCGGGCATGCTCGAGCAACAGGTGCTCGTGGATGAAACCGTGGCAAGCCTCCACGAGGCTGGCAGCACGGGTCAACGGGATCATCGCCAGCGCACCGCGCACCTGGGTCAGCAGCGCCGGCAATGGCTGGAGCTGCTCGCTGTTCCAGTCCGCGTCGATGTAGTCGACGATCAGGTCCTTGGCCTGCTGCAGGCAGGTGTGGGCTTCCTTGATGACGATCTGGTGGATCTGGGTCAGGTCGGTGGTCGGCAGACGGTTGTCTTCGCGGCTCTCCGGCTCGACAGTGCCGACCATGCCAGCCAGGGTCGCCTCGACATAGAGCAGGGCTCCGGCGACGTCCATCAGGGTCGCGTCATCCGGCTCGCGTTGGCCCTGGGCCAGGCTCAGGACCACCGCCAACTGGTCGATGATCACTTTTCGGGGCTGGCCGAAACCCAGCACCGCCAGGGTGTCGGCGATCTGGCGCAGGGGCGCCAGCAAACTGTCCAGCTCCGTGACGTGCTGCCGATCGCTGCGCACGAAAAGGTCCAGGCGTTCCTTGACCCGGACCAGCTCCTCGCAGAGCGCCGCCAGCACCGAGCGCATGGCATCGCGGTCGGGCCCGGCCAGGCGGGCCCGTTCCTCATCGACCATGGCGCTGTCGGGCAGCGCGTCGTCCAGTGAGTAGCGTTCTTTCATGATCTGCATCTGCCCGCTGGGATGTTCGGCCTTGGCAATATAGAACAACAGGCTCTTGACCAGGTGTGACGGGGCCGGTTGATTGACGCCTGGCATGCCCTGCACCAGCAGGCGCTTGAGCTCCTTGTCGGCATCCTTGAACAGGCTGCGCAACGCCGGGCTGTTGGCGATGCGCCCCTCGCGCATGCCCTCGACCAATGCCGAAGCGACCTGCCACAACGCATTGAGTGGCGCCCCGGCGCACAGCGTTTCCAAACGGTGGAAGACTTTGGCCAGGTAGCCGAGGTGAGTGACGTCGTCTTGTTCGCGCAACAACCCCACCAACGCGACCTGCAAGGTTTGGCGCAGCTTGCGCAGGGTGCCTGGCAGGTCGGCGGGTTCGAGCCGTTTCAAGGCGTCATCCCTGAGAGGCGCGACATCAGGCAACTGCGGGCTGAACAGACTGGTCTCCGACAACAGGCTTTCGCCCCTGGCGCTGCGCAAGTCGTTGATCAACGGCAGCACCACCAGCGGCAGGTCGCGACGGGCGCCTTGCACACGTTCAAGATAGGCCGGCAATTGGCCCAGGGCCTGGCGCAACAGGCTGACGGCCTCGTCGCGGTGGGCAATACGATTGTCCTGCAGCGCGATGCACAGTTGCTCCATTTCTTCGGCGAGTAACGCCGCGCCATAAAACTCGACCATCTGCAGGCCACCGTGGACCTGATGGATACAGGCCAGGCATAGGGCAAGTGCATCCGGCGCCTGCGGGTCGTCCTCCGGACGATTGAGTGCCAGATGAGCCTGCCTCAGCGTTTCGGCAATCTCGCCCTTGACCCACTCCAGGGCCACGTAGTCGTGCCGATCACCCATATCCACTCCAAATCAACAGTCATATGCAGCAGAGCACCTCAGCCCTTTTGGCGAGGGAGCTTGCTCCCGCTGGGCCGGTTCGACGCCTCGGGCGCAACGGCCAAGGATTTTATGAGCGCTGCGCGCTCAAGCGGGAGCAAGTTCCCTCTCCACAAAAACTTCCTCGCCAGATGCGTTTTTTCAATGTGCAGCGCTGGTCAGTCACTGCTTGTCCTCATCGCCAGCCGGTGCTGGCGGCAAGGTGAAACCCGACACCGAGCGGCGCAGTTGGCTGGCCATCTTCGCCAGGTTGCCGATGCTCTCGGCGGTGGCGGTAGAGCCGGACGAGGTCTGCGAGGTGATCTGCTGAATCACGTTCATGGTCAAGGAAATCTGCCCTGCGGAGGTGGTCTGCTGCTGCGCCGCGTTGGAAATGCTCTGGATCAGCGCCGCCAGGGTCTTGGACACACCTTCGATTTCCTCCAGGGCGACGCCGGCGTCCTGGGCCAGGCGGGCACCGCGCACCACTTCGGTGGTGGTCTGTTCCATGGAGATCACCGCTTCATTGGTGTCGGCCTGGATCGCCCGCACCAGCGTTTCGATCTGCCGGGTCGCCGCCGAGGAACGCTCCGCCAACCGCTGCACTTCGTCGGCCACCACTGCGAAGCCGCGACCGGCATCACCGGCCATGGACGCCTGGATCGCCGCGTTGAGTGCCAGGATGTTGGTCTGGTCGGCGATGTCGTCGATCAGGCTGACAATGTCGCCAATTTCCTGGGACGACTCGCCCAACCGCTTGATGCGCTTGGCGGTGTCCTGGATCTGTTCGCGAATGTTATCCATGCCATGGATGGTGTTGTGCACCACCTCGTTGCCCTTGTTGGCGATTTCCACGGAGCGCTCGGCCACCGCCGACGACTCGGCGGCATTGGCCGAAACCTGGTCGATGGATTGGGCCATTTCATTGATTGAAGTCGATGCTTCGGAAATTTGCTGGGCCTGGTGCTCGGATGCCTGGGCCAGGTGCATCGCCGTGGCCTGGGTTTCCTGCACGGCGGCAGCGACCTGGCCGGCGGTGAGGTTGATGGTCGCCACCAGATCACGCAACTGATCCACCGAGTAGTTGATCGAGTCGGCGATGGTCCCGGTGAAATCCTCGGTGACCGAGGCAGTGACGGTCAGGTCGCCGTCGGCCAGGTCCTCGATTTCGTCGAGCAATCGCATGATTGCATTCTGGTTGCGCTCGTTCTTTTCCGCCGTCTCTCTCAACTGGCGGTTGGTTTCGCGAACCATGACCAGGCCGATAAGGATAATCGACATCAGCGCCAGCAGGCCCAATACATAGCCGCCAATGGTGTTGACCGAACGCCCGCCCGCCAGGTTCTCGAACGCCGTGGCCAGGTGCGAGGCCTCATCGAGGAGGGTTTGCGACAGGCTGAAGATATTGCTCGCCGACTCGCGGACCTTGAACAGCTCCGGGGAGGTCTCGAGGATTTCATCCACCGAGCCCGAGACGAACTCGAACAGCTCGCTGATTTCCGACAGGCGCGCCCGGGCATCGCGATCCTGTACCTGGGGGATCTTCAAGGTCGGGTCCCCTTGCAGCATGCCGTTGAGCACCTGGCCGAAACGCGCGGCGTCGCGGCCAAAGGTATCGGCGGCCTGGCTGGCATTTTCATCGCCGGCCAATACGGTATTCACCGCGCCGAGGATGCGTTCGGCCAGCAGCGACTGGCGCTGGGCCATGGCCACCTGGGCGGCCGGCGCTCCACGTTGCAGGAGGATCTCGACGACTTTTTCATACTCGACCTGCAGTTGCGGAACGGTTTCGGCCAGGGTCGCCGCGACTTGATGCAGCGACAGGACGGTTTGCTCGCTGGAGAGGATGGCATCGGTATTCTTCAGCAGCCGCTCCCAGTCCAACTGCACGGCACGCATCTGCGGACGCAGGGTGGCGGGCGCCGGCGGCAGGCCGGTCACCGGATCGCCCTGTTTCAGGTAGCCCCAGCGCTGGGCGAAGTCGTTGCGCGCATCGCTCAGCAGCTTGAACGCAGCCGCCTTGCCGGCCGCGGCCTCGGTGGCGTTCTTGGCGATGCGCTGGGACAACACCCGCAGCTCACCGGCATGGCCGATGTACTGTTTGTCATAGGTGGACTGGACGTTGAGGTACGCGAAATTGGCGAACAACAGCATGATGAAGACAATCAGCGCGACGAACAGCACGATGATCTGCGAACGACTGCGCGACGCTTCCAGTGGCTTGCCTGTTTTTGCTTTGATCATCGGTTCTCGCCTGTCCCCAAAACCCCAAACCACCGCCATTCAAATGTGGGAGCGAGCTTGCTCGCGATAGCGGCGGTACAGCTTGCATCAATGTTGACTGCACTGGCGCCATCGCGAGCAAGCTCGCTCCCACAGGGGCCGCGCTGCGGCCTGTTAAACCGCCACATCCATGAACCCCGGCGAACGCGCCAAGGCAAACGGGCTGAACACCTGCCATTGCCGCTCGCCGGCGAAACGGCCCTGGACGTACGCCGATTCCGGGCGATCCAAGGAGGCCGTGGGAATCGCTTCAAGGCTGTCCTTGGCAAAATGCTGCAAGCCGAGCACTTCGTCCACCAGCAAACCGGCGAAGACTTCGTCATGGTCCACCACCAATACCCGCCGCTGCTTGCGCACGCTGGACAGTTCATGGCCGAAAAAACCGCACAGGTCCATCAGTGGCAACAAGCGCCCCCGCAGGTTGGCGACTCCGCGAACCCATGGCTTGACCCCGGGCAACGAGGTGTGGCGCGGCTCATGCAGCACTTCACTCACTTCGCCCATGGGCGCCACGTACCAATGTTCGCCCAGGCGAAAACCGATGCCGCTCCAGCTGTCCCGGTGCATGGGCTGGGACGGGAGGTCCGCGCCCAGCAACCGGCAGCGTCGATCGATCTGAAGCAACAGTTCGAATGCGGTCAGGGAGTGGCTCATGCCCGCGTCGTCAGCCTTCCAGCACTTTGTTCAGGGTCGTGATCAGGGTGTCCTCGTCCACCGGCTTGGTCAGATAGTCCTTCGCACCCTGGCGCGTACCCCAGACCTTGTCGGTGTCCTGGTCCTTGGTCGTGATGATGATCACGGGGATGTGTCCGGTATCAGGGTCCTTGGTCAGCTGGCGCGTGGCCTGGAAACCGTTGAGGCCGGGCATGACGATATCCATCAATACCGCATCGGGTTTTTCCTGGCGGGCCAATGCCACGCCATCGGCGCCGTTTTCGGCCTTCAGGACCTCGTGGCCGTGCTTTTCCAGCATGCCAGTGAGCTTGTACATCTCAGTCGGCGAATCATCGACGATCAGAACGCGTGCCATGGTGTTCCCCATTCTTCTGGACCTCGGGCCCGAGGCCGAGCGTCATTAATGTGCCTGGTGCGACTGGACAGCGGCAAAGCCCGGGACATGGGCCTGTATCGCGCCCAGCAGTTCTTCCTTGCTGAAAGGCTTGGTCAGGAATTGATCGGAGCCGACAATGCGCCCCTTGGCCTTGTCGAACAGACCATCGCGGGACGACAGCATGATCACGGGCGTCGCCTTGAAGGCGCTGTTGTTCTTGATCAGGGCGCAGGTCTGGTAACCGTCCAGGCGCGGCATCATGATATCGACAAAGATAATGCCTGGATGATGATCGACGATCTTGGCCAGGGCATCGAAGCCGTCGACCGCCGTTATCACTTCGCAACCAACGTTGCGCAGCAGGGTTTCGGCGGTGCGGCGGATGGTCTTCGAGTCGTCGATGACCATCACCTTCAAAGCGCTGGGTTGCTGCTGCGTAAGATGCTCTGCCATTGCCACTGCGAACCGGTTTTTAACGCATAAGTGTGATCGACAGCGCAAACCCTTGATGTTCAAGGCCCGCACGTCACATGGCAGCCTTTTTAGCACAGTCTCCAGCAACGATCTATCCGCCGCTCGGTACGGTGGTTTTTCCTTGACCGCCAATCTTCGGGGCGCCACTCTGACGCCACTTTTTCAGCCATTTGTGCCCATCAAATTTCGAGGAACCAAGCCATGAGCGTACGCGTCGGCATTGTCATGGACCCAATCGCCAGCATTTCCTATAAGAAGGATAGCTCGCTGGCCATGCTGCTGGCCGCTCAAAAGCGCGGCTGGGAGTTGTTCTACATGGAACAGCGCGACCTCTACCAGGCCGAAGGCCAGGCCCGGGCACGGATGAAGCCGCTGAAAGTCTTCGCCAACCCCGAGAAATGGTTCGAACTGGGTGACGAGAACGACGCGCTGCTAAGCGACCTGGACGTGATCCTGATGCGCAAGGATCCGCCGTTCGACATGGAATTCGTGTATTCCACTTATCTGCTGGAACAAGCTGAGAGCGCGGGCGTGCTGGTGGTCAACAAGCCGCAGAGCCTGCGCGACTGCAACGAAAAGCTGTTCGCCACGCTATTCCCGCAATGCACGCCGCCCACCATCGTCAGCCGTCGCCCGGACGTGTTGCGCGAATTTGCCGATCATCATGGCGACGTCATCCTCAAGCCCCTGGACGGCATGGGCGGCTCTTCGATCTTCCGCCACACCGCAGGCCATCCGAACCTGTCGGTGATCCTGGAAACCCTGACCTTGCACGGCCAGCAACAGATCATGATCCAGGGCTACCTGCCGGCCATCGTCGACGGCGACAAGCGCATCCTGATGATCGACGGCGAACCCGTCGATTATTGCCTGGCGCGCATCCCGGCGGCCGGCGAAACCCGTGGCAACCTGGCGGCCGGTGGTCGTGGCGAAGCTCGTCCGCTGACCGACAAGGATCGCTGGATCGCCGCCCAGGTCGGCCCGACGCTGCGCGAAAAAGGCCTTCTATTCGTCGGCCTGGACGTGATCGGCGAGCATCTGACGGAGATCAACGTCACCAGCCCGACCTGCATCCGCGAGATCGACAATGCCTTCGGCACGGACATCGGCGGCATGCTGATGGACGCCATCGAGAAGCAGCTGCAAGCGGCAAGCCACACGCGGCAAGCTTGATGCAGCTTGTCGCTTGCTGCTTGAGGCTTGAAGCTAAAAACCAACATTGCGTTATCATGCCCGGCCTGTGAAACCCGCGATGTTGGTTTTTTTGCCATGACACTCCCGTCCGATCTGCCCCAAGAGCTCGCCCATCGTGGCGTGCGCCCGGCTGATCGCCTTGGCTTCACCCTTTTCCTGGCGGCATTGATCCACCTGGCGCTGTTGTTGGGCGTCGGCTTTGCCACGGTCGAACCCAAGCAGATCAGCCAGACCCTGGAAATCACCCTGGCCACCTTCAAGAGCGAAACCAAGCCACAGAAGGCGGACTTCCTGGCCCAGGAAAACCAGCAGGGCAGTGGCACCCTGGAAAAGAAAGCGACCCCCAAGACCACCGAGATCGCGCCGTTTCAAGACAATAAAGTGCAGAAGGTGACCCCGCCGCCCACGGCCAAGCCGGAGGTCCAGGAGACGGCGCCCAAGGCTGCCGTGACCACCGTGGCGCCGAAGCCGAAAAAAGCCCCGGTAAAGGAAGAGGTCAAGCCCGATCCGAAACCCAAGGCGCCAGAACCGACTTTCGACAGCTCGCAGTTGTCCAGCGATATCGCCAGCCTGGAAGCCGAACTGGCCCAGGAACAGCAGTTGTACGCCAAGCGCCCGCGCATCCATCGCCTGAGCGCAGCTTCGACCATGCGCGACAAGGGCGCCTGGTACAAGGACGAGTGGCGCAAGAAGGTCGAGCGCATCGGCAACCTGAACTACCCCGACGAAGCCCGGCGCAAGCAGATCTACGGCAACCTGAGATTGATGGTTTCGATCAACCGCGATGGCTCGCTGTACGAAGTGCTGGTGCTCGAATCCTCCGGCCAGCCGCTGCTGGACCAGGCGGCCCAGCGAATCGTGCGCCTGGCCGCGCCCTTCGCACCGTTTACTGGTGACCTGTCGGACATCGACCGCCTGGAAATCATCCGCACCTGGAAGTTCGCCCGGGGTGATCGGCTGTCCAGTAACTGATCTTCAGACAGTATCAATACCCTGTGGGAGCGAGCTTGCTCGCGATTGCCATCGATCATTCAGCATGAATGGCGACTGACACACCGCATCGCGAGCAAGCTCGCTCCCACAGGGGATTGGTGACAGCCCCAAGCATTTCCCAGCTTGTCAGTTCGCCCCCACGCCGCCACACTAGCGCCTATGAAAAACGTCAGCCCCACCTACCTCAAGCATCACTTCCTGATCGCCATGCCGCACATGGCCGATCCGAATTTTGCCCATACCTTGACCTACATCGTCGAGCACACGGCCAATGGGGCCATGGGACTGGTGGTCAATCGCCCACAGGAGCTGAACCTGGCGGATATCCTCGAGCAACTGCGCCCCGAGGTCGAGCCGCCATTGCTGTGCCAGCATGTGCCGATTTTCATCGGTGGCCCGGTGCAGACCGATCGCGGTTTCGTGCTCCACCCGTCGGGTCCCAAATTCCAGGCCACCGTCGATTTGAACGGTGTGTCGCTGTCCACATCCCAGGACGTGCTGTTTGCCATCGCCGACGGCGTCGGCCCGGAAAAGAGCCTGATCGCCCTTGGCTATGCCGGCTGGGAACCCGGGCAACTGGAAGCCGAACTGGCCGACAATGCCTGGCTGACCTGCCCGTTCGACGCCGACATCCTGTTCAACACCAGCAGCGAACTGCGCCTGGAAGCGGCCGCCAGCAGGCTGGGCGTCAACCTCAGCTTGCTCACCAGCCAGGCAGGACACGCCTGATGGCTCTCCGCCTGCTGCTGGGCTTCGACTACGGCACCAAACAGATCGGCGTTGCGGTCGGCCAGGTCGTCACCGGCCAGGCCCGCGAACTGTGCACCTTGAAAGCACAGAACGGCGTTCCGGACTGGAACCAGGTCGAAGCGCTGATCAAGGAATGGAAACCCGACGCCGTGGTGGTCGGCCTGCCGTTGAACATGGACGGCACGCCCAGCGACATGTGCGTGCGCGCGGAGAAGTTCGCTCGACGGCTCAACGGCCGCTTCAATCTGCCCTTCTATACCCATGACGAACGCCTGACCACGTTCGAGGCCAAGGGCGAACGCCTGGTCCGCGGTGGGCAGAAAGGCAGTTACCGCGACAACCCGGTGGACGCCATCGCCGCCGCCCTGCTGCTGCAAGGCTGGCTCGATGCCAACGCCGCCCTGTTCGAAACCTGATTTTTTGAAAGCGCCGCGAGGCGCTTTCTTTTAGCGATAAACCGAGTCACCAGCACCGACCCGGAAACCTGAAGGAGCCAGCATGAGCCTGCCCAATCCCGCCGAACTGATCAGCCAGATGGCGATCCGTCTCACGGCGCACCTGGAACAACGCGGCATTAGCGAACCGCGCTACATCGGCATTCGCACCGGCGGCGTCTGGGTTGCCCAGGCCTTGCTCGATGAACTGGGCAGCGATTCGCCGCTGGGTACCCTGGACGTGTCCTTCTACCGCGATGACTTCAGCCAGAACGGCCTGCATCCACAAGTACGTCCCTCGGCCCTGCCGTTCGAGATCGAAGGCCAGCACCTGGTGCTGATCGACGACGTGCTGATGAGCGGCCGGACCATCCGCGCCGCCATGAACGAACTGTTCGACTATGGCCGCCCGGCCAGCGTGACGCTGGTGTGCCTGCTGGACCTGGACGCCGCCGAGCTGCCGATCCGCCCGAACGTGGTCGGCGCGACGCTGACGCTGGCCACCCATGAGCGGGTCAAGCTCTCCGGGCCGTCGCCGCTGCAACTCGAACTGCAAGACCTTGCCCTTTAACTGCCCTTGTAAGAGTCCATCGCGATGACGCCTCTCGAAACCAAGCGCCCGCTGCAGCTCAACGATCAGGGCCAGCTGCGGCATTTCCTGTCCCTCGACGGCCTGCGCCGCGAGCTGCTGACGGAAATCCTCGACACCGCCGACTCATTCCTCGAAGTCGGCGCCCGAGCGGTGAAGAAAGTCCCGTTGCTGCGCGGCAAGACCGTGTGCAACGTCTTTTTTGAAAACTCCACTCGCACCCGCACCACTTTCGAACTGGCGGCCCAGCGGCTGTCGGCGGATGTGATCAGCCTCAACGTGTCCACATCCTCGGCGAGCAAGGGCGAGACCCTGCTCGACACCCTGCGCAACCTCGAGGCCATGGCCGCCGACATGTTCGTCGTGCGCCACGGTGACTCCGGCGCGGCACACTTCATCGCTGAACATGTCTGCCCGCAAGTGGCGATCATCAACGGCGGCGACGGCCGTCACGCCCACCCGACCCAGGGCATGCTCGACATGCTGACCATCCGTCGTCACAAAGGCAGCTTTGAAAACCTGTCGGTAGCGATCGTTGGCGACATCCTGCATTCGCGGGTGGCGCGCTCGAACATGCTGGCCCTCAAGACGCTGGGCTGCCCGGACATCCGCGTAATCGCGCCGAAAACCCTGCTGCCCATCGGCGTCGAGCAGTACGGCGTGAAGGTCTACACCGACATGACCGAAGGCTTGAAGGACGTGGACGTGGTGATCATGCTGCGCCTGCAACGCGAGCGTATGACCGGCGGCCTGCTGCCCAGCGAAGGCGAGTTCTACCGCCTGTTCGGCCTGACCACGGCACGCCTGGCCGGAGCCAAGCCGGACGCCATCGTCATGCACCCGGGGCCGATCAACCGCGGCGTGGAGATCGAGTCGGCGGTGGCCGACGGGCCGCGTTCGGTGATTCTCAACCAAGTGACCTACGGCATCGCCATCCGCATGGCCGTGCTGTCCATGGCCATGAGCGGGCAAACGGCCCAGCGCCAACTCGACCAGGAGAACGCCCAGTGAAGCTCAGCATTCTCGGCGCACGCGTGATCGATCCGGCCAGCGGCCTGGATCAAGTGACTGACATTCATATCGATGCCTGCAAGATCGTCGCTCTGGGCGCCGCGCCGACAGGCTTCGCGGCGGTCGAGACCCTCGACGCCCACGGCCTGGTAGCCGCCCCCGGTCTGGTTGACCTCAACGTCGCCCTGCGCGAGCCGGGCTACAGCCGCAAAGGCAGCATCATCAGCGAAACCCGGGCGGCCGCCGCCGGTGGCGTGACCAGCCTGTGCTGCCCACCGCAAACCAAACCGGTGCTGGACACCTCGGCCGTGGCCGAACTGATCCTCGACCGCGCCCGCGAAGCCGGCAACACCAAGGTCTTTCCCATTGGCGCACTGAGCAAGGGCCTGGAAGGCGAGCAACTGGCCGAGCTCATCGCCCTGCGCGACGCCGGTTGCGTGGCGTTCGGCAATGGCCTGAACAATTTCCGCAACACCCGTACCCTGTGCCGCGCGCTGGAATATGCGGCGACCTTCGGCCTGACGGTGATCTTCAACTCGCAGGACCTTGACCTGGCCGAAGGCGGCCTGGCCCACGAAGGCCCCACCGCCAGTTTCCTTGGCCTGCCGGGCATCCCGGAAACCGCCGAGACCGTGGCACTTGCCCGGGACCTGCTGCTGGTGGAGCAAAGCGGCGTGCGCGCGCACTTCAGCCAACTGACCAGCGCCCGCGGCGCCGCGCTGATCGCCCAGGCCCAGGCACGTGGTTTGCCAGTGACCGCCGATGTGGCGCTGTACCAGTTGATCCTCACCGACGAAGCGCTGATCGACTTCAATAGCGTCTATCACGTCCAGCCGCCGCTGCGCACCCGCGCCGACCGCGATGGCTTGCGCGAGGCGGTGAAGTCCGGGGTGATCTCGGCCATTTCCAGCCATCACCAACCCCACGAGCGCGATGCCAAGCTGGCCCCCTTCGGCGCCACCGAGCCGGGCATCAGCAGCGTCGAGCTGTTGCTGCCGCTGGCCATGACACTGGTGGAAGACGGATTACTGGATCTACCGACCCTGCTGGCACGCCTGAGCGCCGGCCCGGCCCAAGCGCTGCAATTGCCTGCCGGGAAACTGGCCGTGGGTGCCGCGGCGGACCTGGTGCTGTTCGACCCCGCCGCGTCCACCGTGGCCGGTGAAGCCTGGCGTTCCAAGGGTGACAACTGTCCGTTCCTGGGTCACAGCCTGCCGGGGGTGGTGCGCTATACCCTGATGGATGGGCGGATCACTCACCAGGTTTGATACCGCGTCGCCCCTATCGCGAGCAAGCTCGCTCCCACAAGGGGATCTTTGGTGAACACAGGATATGTGAACACCCTCGATCCAGTGTGGGAGCGAGCCTGCTCGCGAATGCAGGCGACACGATCTACCTGTCTTAATGGAAAGCCCCACGCTTCTGCGCATTACGAATCGAGACCTGGTCATTCAGCGTCCAGAAGTCATACAGCACCCCCAGGAAAAACACCCCACCGGTCAGCAGGTAAAGGAGCCCACTGAGCCACTTGCCTTGGTACATGCGATGCACACCAAGCACCCCGAGGAACGTGAGCAGGATCCACGCCACGCTGTATTCGATGGGGCCAGGGGTAAAGCGCAGGTCCGCTTCGCGGTCCATGGCAGGGATCAGGAACAGGTCGATCAGCCAGCCAATGCCCAGCAGGCCGAAGGTGAAAAACCAGATCGTGCCGGTCACCGGCTTGCCGTAATAGAAACGGTGAGCGCCGGTAAACCCGAGAATCCAGAGCAGATACCCGATGACTTTGCTGTGGGTATCGCGGATTGCGTCCTGTTGATAGCTGTTCATGAATGGTCTCTTTTGCCTCGATAGAAAAATTTGTTCGGACTTTTTGTGACTTTTTTGTGTCTCGCCGACAAGCGGTCCTGGTCGGCCCGAGCCGGGGAAACGCCCGTACTACGGGGCCTGTGTCGGACAATCAGGCCAAAATGACGGTACTGTGCGGCGTTTACGCTGGGTTTCGGATCGACAAACGGCCTCGGAAAGCGAAAAAAAGCTGTTATAAAGTTGCGCGCTAACCTTTATGAGCCCTGCCTAATGCGTCCATTTTTAAAGACATGGCTGACCATCTGCCTATTATTGCCACTGGCCGCCCACGCCACCAACCGTGAGCAACGTCTTCCCAACATCAATGGCTACACCCCTAAATCCCATGTTTCTGCTCCGTCGAGCAAGAACAAGCAAGGCGTCCAGCGCGTGAGCACGGCTCAGAGTCGACTGGTGCCACCCATGGCGACCAAGACCACCAGCAATGTCTTGAGCCGCGCCGTGAATGTACTCGGCACACCTTACCGTTGGGGCGGCAGCAGCCCAAGTAAAGGTTTCGATTGCAGTGGGCTGGTGAAATACGCCTTCAACGACGCCACCTTCGATTTGCCGCGCACATCCAACGCGATGGCAGCCGGCCATGGTGAAAAAGTCGAGCGCAAGGACTTGAAGCCTGGGGATCTGATTTTCTTCAAGCTCAAGAGCCGGCGAGTCAACCATGTGGCCATCTACCTGGGCAATGACCGCTTCATTCACGCCCCGCGCCGTGGCAAGTCGGTGACCATCGACACGCTGAACAAGCCGTATTGGAACACCCATTACGTGGTTGCCAAGCGGGTACTGCCCAAAGAGCCGGGTGCGATGCGGGTGGTTCAGCGCTGATCTGAAGACCACTTGGTCCTTGTGGCGAGGGAGCTTGCTCCCGCTGGGGCGCGGAGCGGCCCCGACGGTGCATGCCTGGGTGACGGTGGCGTCTGATTTGGGGCTGCTTCGCAACCCAGCGGGAGCAAGCTCCCTCGCCACAAGAGCGGTACTGCCTTCTTGCCCTAGAAATTATCCGGCGTACGCGCCCGCTCCCGCGCATGCTCGCGGCTGATCAGTCCCTTGTTCACCAACTCCTTCAGGCACATGTCCAGCGTCTGCATCCCCAGCGAGCCGCCGGTCTGAATCGACGAATACATCTGCGCGATCTTGTCTTCCCGGATGAGATTGCGGATCGCCGAGGTGCCGAGCATGATTTCATGCGCCGCAACCCGGCCGCCGCCGATCTTCTTGACCAGCGTCTGGGAGATCACCGCCTGCAACGACTCCGACAGCATCGAACGAACCATGGACTTCTCGTCACCGGGAAACACGTCCACCACCCGGTCAATGGTCTTGGCCGCCGATGTGGTGTGCAGCGTGCCAAACACCAAGTGCCCGGTTTCTGCGGCAGTCAGCGCCAGCCGGATGGTTTCCAGGTCGCGCATTTCCCCCACCAGGATCACGTCCGGATCTTCCCGCAGGGCCGAGCGCAGCGCCGTGGAAAAGCCCTGGGTATCGCGGTGCACCTCGCGCTGGTTGATCAGGCATTTGCGCGGTTCATGGACGAATTCGATCGGGTCCTCGATGGTGAGGATGTGATGATGCTTGTGGCTGTTCAGGTAATCGATCATCGCGGCCAGGGTGGTGGACTTGCCGGACCCCGTCGGCCCGGTCACCAGCACGAGCCCACGTGGGGCCTCGGTGATCTTGCGAAACACCTCGCCCATACCCAGGTCTTCCATGGTCAGGACTTTCGAAGGGATGGTCCGGAACACCGCCCCCGCGCCACGATTCTGGTTGAAGGCATTGACCCGAAACCGCGCAACGCCTGGCACGTCGAAGGAAAAGTCGGTCTCCAGAAACTTTTCGTAATCCACTCGTTGCCGGTCATTCATGATGTCGTAGATCAGTTCATGGACCTGCTTGTGGTCCAACGCCGGCAGGTTGATACGCCGCACATCGCCATCGACACGGATCATTGGTGGCAACCCGGCGGACAGATGCAGGTCCGACGCCCCCTGTTTGGCGCTGAACGCCAGCAGTTCAGTGATATCCATAGCGCTCCTCAATTCCAGTAGAATGCCGCGAACCTCAGACCCGCTGGCCTTTCTTTATGACCACGATAGCAGACAACATTGCTCAGGTTAGATCGCGCATCCATGCGGCGGAACAGGCCGCCCGACGCGCCGAACACAGCGTCCATCTACTGGCCGTCAGCAAGACCAAGCCCGCCCAGGCCCTGCGCGAAGCCTACGCCGCCGGCCTGCGTGACTTCGGCGAGAACTACTTGCAAGAAGCCTTGGGCAAGCAGGCCGAACTGACTGACCTGCCCTTGATCTGGCACTTCATCGGCCCCATTCAATCGAACAAGACGCGCGCTATCGCCGAACATTTCGACTGGGTGCATTCCGTGGATCGCTTCAAAATTGCACAGCGCCTGTCCGAGCAGCGGCCAGCCGAGCTGCCACCATTGAACATCTGCATTCAGGTCAACGTCAGCGGCGAAGCCAGTAAATCCGGCTGCGCGCCAGCGGACCTGCCCGCCCTTGCCAGCGCCATCAGCACGTTGCCACGCCTCACGTTGCGCGGGTTGATGGCGATTCCCGAACCGACCGACGATCGCGCTGAACAGGACGCGGCTTTTGCTGCTGTCCAGCGCCTGCAAGCCAGCCTGGACCTGCCCCTGGATACGCTGTCCATGGGCATGAGCCATGACCTCGAATCCGCCATTGCTCAAGGCGCCACCTGGGTGCGCGTCGGTACTGCGCTGTTTGGGGCTCGCGACTACGGTCAATCGCCCAGCTGACTCACTCATCTTTCATAAGGATCCGTTATGAGCAACACGCGTATTGCCTTTATCGGCGCCGGCAACATGGCCGCCAGCCTGATCGGCGGCCTGCGGGCCAAGGGCCTGGATGCAGCGCAGATCCGCGCCAGCGATCCGGGTGAAGAAACCCGCCAGCGGGTGAGCGCAGAGCACGGCATCGAAGCCTTCGCCGACAACGCCCAGGCCATCGACGGCGTGGACGTCGTGGTGCTCGCGGTCAAGCCGCAAGCAATGAAAAGCGTGTGCGAAGCCCTTCGCCCGCATCTCAAGCCACATCAACTGATCGTGTCGATTGCCGCTGGTATTACTTGCGCGAGCATGAACAACTGGCTCGGCGCCCAGCCCATCGTGCGCTGCATGCCCAACACCCCGGCACTGCTGCGCCAGGGCGTCAGCGGCCTGTTCGCCACCGAACAGGTGACGGCCGCCCAACGCCAGCAGGCTGAAGAATTGCTGTCGGCCGTGGGTCTTGCGCTGTGGCTGGAAACCGAGCAGCAACTGGACGCGGTCACCGCCGTCTCCGGCTCTGGCCCGGCGTACTTCTTCCTGCTGATCGAAGCCATGACCGCCGCCGGCGAGAAACTCGGCCTGCCCCGGGAAACCGCCGCTCAGCTGACCTTGCAGACTGCCCTGGGCGCCGCGCATATGGCGGTCGCCAGCGATGTCGATGCGGCGGAGCTGCGTCGCCGCGTGACTTCGCCGGCCGGTACCACCGAAGCGGCCATCAAATCATTCCAGGCCGGAGGCTTCGAAGCCCTGGTTGAAAAAGCACTCGGCGCCGCCGCGCACCGCTCGGCCGAAATGGCCGAACAACTGGGCCAATAAGGAGCCATTCATGATTGGATTGAACACTGCAGCGGTCTATGTCCTGCAAACCCTCGGCAGCCTGTACCTGCTGATCGTGCTGATGCGCTTCGTGCTGCAACTGGTGCGCGCCAACTTCTACAACCCGTTGTGCCAGTTCATCGTCAAGGCGACCCAACCGCTGCTTAAACCATTGCGCCGGATCATTCCGAGCCTGTTCGGCCTGGACATGTCCTCGCTGTTGCTGGCGATCCTGTTGCAAATGGCGCTGATGGCCCTGACGCTGCTGCTGACCTATGGCATCACCGGCAATCCGCTGCAATTGCTGATCTGGTCGATCATCGGCGTTACCGCACTGTTCCTGAAGATATTTTTCTTTGCCCTGATCATCAGCGTGATCCTGTCCTGGGTCGCGCCGGGCAGCCACAACCCGGGCGCCGAACTGGTGAACCAGATCTGCGAGCCGGCCCTGGCGCCGTTCCGCCGCATCGTGCCGAACCTCGGCGGCCTGGACATCTCGCCGATCCTGGCATTCATGGTGCTCAAACTGATCGATATGCTGGTGATCAACAACCTGGCGGCGATGACGATGATGCCGGAGATCCTGCGGGTGCTGATCTAAAGCACGCTGCAACTTTTCCTATGGCGAGGGAGCTTGCTCCCGCTGGGCCGCGAAGCAGCCCCAAACCGGGCGCCACCGTCGTCCAGACAGCCCCGGGCGGCAGCATTCAGGGCCGCTTCGCGCTGGAGCGCCAGCCCGGCCCAGCGGGAGCAAGCTCCCTCGCCACAGATTGATCCAGTCACCACAGGGTTTGCATCAGCGGACAATCAGCGCCGCCCTTTGCTTGCCGCTAACCCCAGCGGTCTTTAGACTTACGCCTCATTTCAACGAGAGCAGGGTCGATGCCAGCTGCCTTTCCCCCCGATTCCGTTGGTCTGGTGACGCCGCAAACGGCGCATTTCAGCGAGCCCCTGGCCCTGGCCTGCGGCCGTTCGTTGCCAGCCTATGACCTGATCTACGAAACCTACGGCACCCTCAACGCCACGGCGAGCAATGCCGTGCTGATTTGCCACGCCTTGTCGGGGCATCACCACGCCGCCGGCTACCACAGCGTCGATGACCGCAAGCCCGGCTGGTGGGACAGTTGCATCGGCCCCGGCAAGCCCATCGACACCAACCGGTTCTTCGTGGTCAGCCTGAACAACCTCGGCGGTTGCAACGGCTCCACCGGCCCCAGCAGCCTCAACCCCGACACTGGCAAGCCCTTCGGCGCCGATTTCCCGGTACTGACCGTGGAAGACTGGGTCCACAGCCAGGCCCGCCTGGCCGACCGCCTCGGCATCGGTCAATGGGCGGCGGTGATCGGTGGCAGCCTCGGCGGCATGCAGGCCCTGCAATGGACCATCACCTACCCGGATCGCGTGCGCCATTGCCTGGCAATCGCCTCGGCGCCCAAGCTGTCGGCGCAGAACATTGCTTTCAACGAAGTGGCGCGCCAGGCGATCCTCACCGACCCCGAGTTTCACGGAGGTTCGTTCCAGGAACATGGCGTGATTCCCAAGCGCGGGTTGATGCTGGCGCGGATGGTCGGGCACATCACCTACCTGTCCGACGATTCCATGGGTGAAAAATTCGGCCGAGGCCTCAAGAGCGAAAAGCTCAACTACGACTTCCACAGCGTGGAATTCCAGGTCGAGAGCTACCTGCGTTATCAGGGCGAGGAATTCTCCGGGCGCTTCGACGCCAACACCTACCTGCTGATGACCAAGGCGCTGGACTACTTCGATCCGGCGGCGAACTTCGACGATGACCTGGCGAAAACCTTCGCCAATGCCACCGCCAAGTTTTGCGTGATGTCGTTCACCACCGACTGGCGCTTCTCCCCGGCCCGCTCCCGGGAGCTGGTGGACGCGCTGATGGCCGCGCGCAAGGACGTCTGTTACCTGGAAATCGACGCACCCCAGGGCCACGACGCCTTTTTGATTCCGATCCCGCGCTACCTGCAGGCGTTCGGCAACTACATGAACCGTATTACGCTGTGAGGACGCCATGAGAGCCGATCTGGACATCATCCAGGAATGGATCCCCGCCGGCAGCCGCGTGCTCGACCTGGGCTGCGGCAACGGCGAACTGCTGACCTGGCTGCGCGACAACAAGCAAGTGACGGGCTACGGGCTGGAAAACGACCCGGACAACATCGCCGAATGCGTGGCCAAGGGCATCAACGTCATCGAACAAGACCTGGACAAAGGGCTGGGCAACTTCGCCAGCAACAGCTTCGACATCGTGGTCATGACCCAGGCCCTGCAAGCCGTGCATTACCCAGACAAGATTCTCGACGAAATGCTGCGCGTCGGGCGCCAGTGCATCATTACCTTCCCCAACTTCGGTCACTGGCGCTGCCGCTGGTACCTGGCGAGCAAGGGACGGATGCCGGTGTCGGAATTCCTGCCCTATACCTGGTACAACACCCCGAACATCCATTTCTGTACGTTCGAGGATTTCGAAGAACTGTGCCGCGAGCGCAAGGCCAAGGTCATCGACCGGCTGGCGGTGGACCAGCAGCACCGCCACGGGTGGGCCAGCAAGCTATGGCCTAATCTGTTAGGTGAGATTGGCATTTACCGGGTCAGCAGCCCGGGCCTTGCCGACCATCAGGTCGCGGTGTGAGCACCCGCCTTTTCAGGAGCACGACATGAAGCGTCTAGCGTTGCTGTTAATCACCTCCTGCCTGAGCATCGGCGCCATGGCCGCCGATGTCATCAAGGCCGAGCGCAAGGAAGTGTTCGGTGACGTCACCGTTCACTACAACACGTTCAACTCCACCTTCCTGACCCCCGACATCGCCAAGGGCGCCGAGCTGATTCGCAGCAAGCACCAGGGCGTCATCAACGTCTCGGTGATCAAGGAAGGCAAGCCGTTGATGGCCCAGGTCAGCGGTACGGTCAAGGACCTGACCAGCAAGACAGTCCCGCTCACCTTCCGCCAGGTCACCGAAGCAGGCGCGATCTACTACATCGCCCAGTATCCAGTGGAACAGCAGGAAACCCGCACCTTCGAGATCAAGGTGCAAACCGGCGACAAAATCAACACCATCAACTTCAACCAGGAACTGTTTCCGGGCCAATGATCAACCTTACCCAACTCGTACTGGCCAGCCACAACGCCGGCAAACTCAAGGAACTCCAGGCGATGCTCGGCGGATCGGTGCAGCTGCGCTCGATCGGTGAATTCAGCCAGGTCGAGCCGGAGGAAACCGGTTTGTCCTTCGTCGAGAACGCCATCCTCAAGGCCCGCAATGCGGCGCGCATTTCCGGCCTGCCGGCGCTGGCCGACGATTCCGGTCTGGCGGTGGACTTCCTCGGCGGCGCGCCGGGCATCTATTCGGCCCGTTACGCCGATGGCAAAGGTGACGCAGCGAACAACGCCAAGCTGCTCGAAGCCCTCAAGGACGTGCCCGAAGCCGAGCGCGGCGCGCAATTCGTTTGTGTGCTGGCGCTTGTGCGCCATGCCGACGATCCACTGCCGATCCTCTGCGAAGGCCTGTGGCACGGGCGCATCCTCGCCAAGGCCAGCGGCGAACACGGCTTTGGCTACGACCCGTTGTTCTGGGTGCCTGAGCGCAATTGTTCCAGCGCCGAGCTGGGCCCCGTTGAAAAGAACCAACTGAGCCACCGCGCCCGCGCCATGGCCCTGCTGCGCCAACGCCTGGGCCTGCAATGACCACCGACTCCCCCGCACCGCTGATCCACGGCGGCGCACAGACACCTCGGGCGCCGCTGCCCATGCTGCCGCCCTTGGCGTTGTACATCCATATCCCCTGGTGCGTGCGCAAATGCCCGTATTGCGACTTCAACTCCCACACCGCCAGCCCGCAGCTGCCGGAGGAGGAATACGTCGACGCCTTGCTGGCCGATCTCGACCAGGATTTGCATGGGGTTCACGGCCGGCCGTTGTCCTCCATTTTCTTTGGCGGCGGCACGCCAAGCCTGTTCAGCGCCCAAGCCCTGGGGCGTCTGCTGCGGGGCGTCGAGGCGCGCATCCCTTTTGCGCCCGATATTGAAATCACCCTGGAAGCCAACCCAGGCACCTTCGAGCAAGAGAAATTCGTCGCCTACCGGGCGCTGGGCATCAATCGTCTGTCCATTGGCATCCAGAGCTTCCAACAGGCCAAGCTCCAAGCGCTTGGCCGAATCCATAACGGCGACGAGGCGGTGCGTGCCGCTGGCATGGCCCGCCAGGCCGGGTTCGATAATTTCAATCTCGACTTGATGCATGGCCTGCCGGATCAATCCCTCGAAGATGCCTTGAGCGATCTGCGCCAGGCCATTGCCCTGAAGCCCACCCATTTGTCCTGGTATCAACTGACGCTGGAGCCGAACACGGTGTTCTGGAACCAGCCGCCAATCTTGCCGGAAGACGACACGCTGTGGGACATCCAGGAAGCCGGGCAGGCGCTGCTCGCCGAGCATGGCTACGCCCAATATGAGGTCTCCGCCTATGCCCAGCCAGGGCGCGCGGCGCGGCACAACCTCAATTATTGGAGCTTCGGTGACTTCATCGGCATCGGCGCCGGGGCCCACGGCAAGCTCAGCCATCCGGACGGGCGCATCGTGCGCACCTGGAAGACTCGCCTGCCCAAGGATTATCTCAACCCGGCCAAACGTTTCCTGGCCGGCGAAAAGAGCCTGGCCAACGAAGAACTGCCTTTCGAGTTCCTGATGAACGCGCTGCGTCTTACCGAAGGTGTAGCGGCGCAGCTTTATCCGCAGCGCACCGGCCTGTCTTTGGAAAGCCTGGCCGACGGCCGGCGCGAGGCCGAACAAAGTGGGTTGTTGCAGGTCGAACCGTCACGTCTGGTGGCGACCGAGCGCGGACAGCTGTTTCTCAACGACTTGCTGCAGAAATTTCTGAGCTGATCAACACAAGGAAATCGAATGGATCTGGTACTCGACCTGCTCGCCACCGTATCCCGCTGGAGCCGCAGCAACCTGTCGGAAATCTCCCTGGCGTTGGTAGGCTGCCTGCTGGTGTTGTTTGGTGCGGATATCAAGGGCTGGGTCGAACAGCGCCTGGGCAGCATCGCCGGCGCCTTGCGCGTCCCGCTGATCGCCCTGCTATGCATGATCGGCAGCGGCGCCGCGCTGATCTACGCCACGCCGTGGATCGTCCGGGGCTTGAGCCAGTTCAACAACTACAGCCTGGCGCCGGTGTTATTGGTGGTGTTGGTGTTGATTGGTGTGGTGGCTGACCGCCGCTGATTTAAGCCATCACATAAAACACATGTGGGAGCGAGCCTGCTCGCGAAGAGGGAGTGTCAGGCAATGCTTTGTTGGCTGACACACCGTATTCGCGAGCAGGCTCGCTCCCACAGTTTTATTGCGTGATGTTTAAGGCAGCTTCTCGAACTTCAAGTCCCAAACCCCATGCCCGAGCCGTTCGCCACGGCGTTCGAACTTGGTGATCGGCCGTTCAGCCGGGCGCGGTACGCACTTGCCGTCCTCGGCCAGGTTGCGATAACCCGGCGCGACGTTCATCACTTCCAGCATGTATTCGGCGTAGGGCTCCCAGTCGGTGGCCATGTGCAACACACCGCCGACCTTCAACTTGCTACGCACCAGCTCAGCGAACGACGCCTGGACGATCCGGCGCTTGTGGTGTCGGCTTTTGTGCCACGGATCCGGGAAGAACAGCATCAGCCGATCGAGGCTGTTATCGGCCACGCAACGATTAAGCACTTCGATAGCGTCGCAATCGTAGACCCGCAGGTTGGTCAGCCCTTGGGTCAGCACGCCGTTGAGCAGCGCACCGACACCCGGACGATGGACCTCCACGCCGATGAAATCCTGTTCCGGCGCGGCGGCGGCCATCTCCAGAAGCGAGTGGCCCATGCCAAAACCGATTTCCAGCGAGCGCGGCGCCGAGCGTCCGAAGACCTGGTCGAAGTCGACCGGTGCATCGGCCAGGGGCAGGACATACAGCGGGGCGCCCTGTTCCAGGCCGCGTTGCTGGCCTTCGGTCATGCGCCCGGCGCGCATCACGAAACTCTTGATGCGGCGGTGCTGGCGCTCTTCGCCTTCTTCCGGCAGGACAGGCGTGTCGTTCGATTCAGTCATCAATGGCTCTTACTTGATCAGACCATCCAGCGGCGAGGACGCGCTGGCGTAGAGTTTTTTCGGCATGCGGCCGGCCAGGTAGGCCAAGCGGCCGGCAACGATGGCGTGCTTCATGGCTTCGGCCATCAGGACCGGCTGCTGGGCATGGGCGATGGCCGAGTTCATCAGCACCGCTTCGCAACCCAGCTCCATGGCGATGGTGGCGTCGGAAGCGGTACCGACACCGGCATCCACCAGCACCGGGATCTTGGCTTCTTCCAGGATGATCTGCAGGTTGTATGGGTTGCAGATCCCCAGGCCGGTGCCGATCAGGCCGGCCAACGGCATGACCGCGATGCAGCCGATTTCCGCCAACTGACGGGCGATGATCGGGTCATCGCTGGTGTAGACCATCACGTCAAAACCTTCCTTGACCAGGGTCTCGGCGGCCTTGAGGGTTTCGATCACGTTGGGGAACAGGGTTTTCTGGTCCGCCAGCACTTCCAGCTTCACCAGGTTGTGACCGTCGAGCAGTTCACGGGCCAGGCGACAGGTGCGCACGGCCTCGATGGCGTCGAAGCAACCAGCGGTGTTCGGCAGGATCGTGTAGCGATCCGGCGGCAGGATATCCAGCAGGTTCGGTTCGCCCGGGTTCTGGCCGATGTTGGTGCGGCGCACGGCGACGGTCACGATTTCGGCGCCCGAGGCCTCGATGGCCAGGCGGGTTTCTTCCATGTCGCGGTATTTGCCGGTACCTACCAGCAAGCGCGACTGGTAGGTACGACCGGCCAGGACGAAGGGCTTGTCGCTACGAACGATGCTCATGGGAAATCCTCTGTTGGGGTGAGGTTCTTGCGAAAGGCTGCGAAACCGAGGCGACTAACCGCCACCGATGGCGTGGACCACTTCGACGCTATCACCGTCGTTCAATTTGGTTTCGGCGTGCTGGCTGCGCGGGACGATATTCAGATTGAGTTCCACCGCGACGCGGCGTCCGGTGAGTTCCAGACGGGTCAGCAGGGCCGCGACGGTTTCACCGTCGGGCAGATCAAGGGGTTCGCCGTTCAACTGAATGCGCATGCCGGATGCCGCCATCATTTTTAGGGGCTGGCATTCTAGCCCGATCAGTCTGGGTGACCCAAGCCCCTTGGTCAGCTACGAGCGACAAGCTTCAAGCGGCAAGTTGCAGGCGCCAGGCCGCGATGCCCAGGCACAACCAACCGATCAGGAAAGCCACGCCGCCCAGGGGCGTGATCATGCCCAGCTTGGTGACACCGGTAAGGGTCAGCAGATACAGGCTGCCGGAGAACAGCAGGATGCCGATCACGAATGAAATTCCGGCCCAAGTGACGATACGACCCGGGATGTGCGTGGCCAACAGCGCAACGCCGAACAGCGCCAGGGTATGCACCAGTTGGTAGGTCACCCCAGTGTGGAAAATCGCCAGATAATCGGCGCTCAGGCGGTTTTTCAGGCCATGGGCGGCAAACGCCCCCAGCGCCACGCCCGTGAAGCCGAAAAAAGCCGCCAGCATCAGAAAGCTACGCAACATGGGGAACTCCGGTCAGACTCGATGGACAGGGTCTGTATAATGGCCCGCTCGACGGGTTCGGCCAAGCCATCTCTATGCTGCGTTCATTGTTTCGACGATTCATTAAAGCCCTGTTCTGGTTCGCCGCCTGCAGCGTTGTGCTGGTGCTGCTGTTTCGCGTGGTGCCACCGCCGTTCACCGCGCTGATGATCGAGCGCAAGGTGCAATCCTGGTTCGGAGGCGAACCGATCGACCTGCAGCGTGACTGGCAACCCTGGGACAAGATTTCCAATCATCTCAAGGTTGCGGTCATTGCCGGGGAAGACCAGAAATTTCCCGAGCATTGGGGCTTTGACATCGGCGCAATCCAGGCCGCGTTCGCCCACAACGGGCGCGGCGGTTCGATTCGTGGCGCCAGCACCCTTAGCCAGCAGGTTTCCAAGAACCTTTTCCTGTGGTCGGGCCGCAGTTGGCTGCGCAAGGGGCTGGAGGCCTGGTTCACCGCGCTGATCGAAGTGTTCTGGCCCAAGCAGCGGATCCTCGAGGTGTACCTCAATAGCGTCGAGTGGGACGACGGGGTGTTTGGGGCCGAAGCGGCGGCGCGGCATCATTTTCGTGTCGGTGCAAACGCCTTGTCCCGACAACAGGCCAGCCTGTTGGCCGCAGTCCTGCCCAACCCGAGGGCCTGGAGCGCCAGTCGGCCGAGCCCTTATGTGCTCAGGCGTGCGAGTTGGATTCGCCAGCAGATGAGCCAATTGGGAGGTGATGGTTATCTGTTGCGGTTAGATGAGTCTCGGCCGGCGCCCTGGGCTCAATAGCCGCGACACCACGGATTCTTGTGGGAGCGAGCCTGCTCGCGATGACAATCGAGCATTCAGCAGAGATGTCGCCTGACCCACCGCCATCGCGAGCAAGCTCGCTCCCACAAAGGCTGAGTTGACGCTTGCATCGCACAAACAAAAACGCCCCGATCAGTAATGATCGGGGCGTTTTTGTGATAGCTGTCGCAGGTCAAGCCGCAATCGACACCTTGAGCTTGTTCATCGCGCTCTTCTCAAGCTGGCGAATTCGCTCGGCCGACACGTTGTACTTTTGCGCCAGGTCGTGCAGCGTGGCTTTCTCCTCGGCCAGCCAGCGCTGGTAGAGAATGTCGCGGCTGCGCTCGTCCAGCACTTCCAGCGCTTCGTGCAGGTTGGTGTTGGAGTTGTCACTCCAGTCGGCGTCCTCCAGTTGACGCGCCGGGTCGTACCGGTGGTCTTCCAGGTAGTTGGCCGGCGATTGGAAAGCGCTGTCGTCGTCCGCTTCGGCGGCCGGGTCAAAAGCCATGTCATGGCCGGTCAGGCGACTTTCCATTTCGCGCACTTCACGAGGTTCCACACCGAGGCTCTCGGCCACGCGATGGACTTCCTCGTTGTTCAACCAGGCCAGGCGCTTCTTCTGGCTGCGCAGGTTGAAAAACAGCTTGCGCTGGGCCTTGGTGGTCGCGACCTTCACGATGCGCCAGTTGCGCAGGATGAACTCGTGGATTTCCGCCTTGATCCAGTGCACTGCAAACGACACCAGGCGCACACCCATTTCCGGGTTGAAACGCTTGACCGCCTTCATCAGGCCAACGTTGCCTTCCTGGATCAGGTCGGCCTGGGCCAGCCCGTAGCCGGAATAGCTGCGGGCAATATGTACGACAAAACGCAGGTGGGCGAGCACCATCTGCCGAGCCGCCTCAAGATCCTGCTCATAGTAGAGACTCTCGGCCAGTTCACGCTCCTGCTCGGGGGTCAGCAGCGGGATGCTGTTGACCGTGTGCACATAGGCCTCCAGGTTCGCACCTGGGACCAGAGCATAAGCAGGTTGCAAAGAAGTGGTCATACGAAAAAACCTCCGACTCACATAACTCGTGCAGTTCAGCACTGCGAAAATTGACCGGGAACCGTAGGACAAGTTCCCACAAAAACCGAAAGGTCAATACGCGCAAAAAACAACTATTTTGGCGCAAGCTCACGTAGGTGGCGTGCTACCGCAATCCATGCACCGATATAACCCAACAGCACCGCGCCAAGCAAGAGCGACAGACCGTCAGCGACTGGCACTCCGGCCAGCGCGAAGTCACTGCCATACAAACCGGCCAGTCCCACTACCGCATCGTTTAGCCAGTCCAGGCCGAACGCCAATACGCCCCAGGACAGGATGCCTGCGCCGAAGCCATACAACGCTCCCATATAAAGGAAAGGCCTGCGTACATAACTGTCCGTACCGCCGACGAGTTTAATCACTTCTATCTCGGTGCGGCGGTTTTCAATATGAAGACGAATGGTATTGCCTATCACCAAAAGTAATGCAGAAACCAAGAGCACCGTCAGGCCGAAGACAAACCTGTCGCCGAGCTTGAGGATCGCCGCAAGACGCTCGACCCAGACTAGATCAAGTTGCGCCTGTTGTACCTTCGGCAGCTCGGAAAGTCTTTGTCTTAATGCTTCAAGGGTCGGCTTGTCGACCTCATTTGGGGTGACCAGCACAACGCCTGGCAGCGGGTTCTCCGGCAGCTCCTTGAGGGCTTCGCCCAGGCCCGACTGCTGCTGGAACTCTTCCAGCGCCTGCTCGCGACCCACGTATTCGGCATCGGCCACGCCCGGCATGGTCTTGATCTGCTCACGCAGCGCCTCGCCTTCGCCTGGCGTCGCATCCAGATGCAAATAAAGGGAGATCTGCGCCGCGCGCTGCCAGGAACCGCCCAGGCGCTCCACATTACTCAGCAGCAATGACAGGCCCATGGGCAGGCTCAAGGCCACCGCCATCACCATGCAGGTAAAGAAGCTGCCGATCGGTTGCTTGCCCAGGCGCCGAAGGCTGTCCAGCAGGCTGGCGCGATGGCTTTCGATCCAGGCGTGCAACAGCGTGGTGAAATCCGGGCCATCGTCATCGTCGCGCTTTTTCTTCTGCGGCTGCGGATCGGTGCCCTTCGGGGCCACGCGTTCGGCCACTTTCGGGCTGCGAGTAGCACTCATACGCCTGCCTCCCCGTCGCCGATCAGTCGACCGCGTTGCAAGGTCAGCATGCGGTGACGCATACGCGCGATCAGTGCCAGGTCGTGGCTAGCGATCAGCACGCTGGTGCCCAAGCGGTTGATGTCTTCGAATACGCCCATGATCTCCGCCGCCAGTCGCGGGTCGAGGTTACCGGTGGGTTCGTCCGCCAACAGCAAGGCCGGGCGATGGACGATGGCGCGGGCAATGCCGACGCGCTGTTGCTGGCCGGTGGACAGGTCGCCCGGGTACAGATCGGTCTTGTCCGACAGAGCCACGCGCTCCAGGGCCGAATCCACGCGTTTGTTGATTTCGGCCTTGGACAGCCCAAGGATCTGCAAAGGCAGCGCCACGTTATTGAATACCGTGCGATCGAACAGCAGTTGGTGATTCTGGAATACCACGCCGATCTGGCGCCGCAGATAAGGGATCTGGGCGTTGCTGATGGTGCTCAAGTCCTGGCCGGCCAGCAGCAGCTTGCCGGTGGTGGGCCGTTCCATCGCCAGCAGCAGGCGCAGCAAGGTACTTTTACCGGCACCGGAGTGGCCGGTCACAAACAGAAACTCGCCCCGACGGACCCGAAAGCTCAGCTCGTGCAAGCCGACGTGACCGTTCGGATAGCGTTTACCGACCTGTTCGAAACGAATCATGAATGCTCCCGCTCGGCAAACAGCGCCTGGACAAAGGGCTCGGCTTCGAAGGTGCGCAGGTCATCGATGCCTTCACCCACGCCGATGTAGCGAATTGGCAGGCCAAACTGCTTGGCCAGGGCGAAGATCACCCCGCCCTTGGCGGTACCGTCGAGCTTGGTCAGGGCCAGCCCGGTCAGTTCGACGGTCTGGTTGAACTGCTTGGCCTGGTTGATGGCGTTCTGGCCGGTCCCGGCATCCAGCACCAGCAACACTTCGTGGGGCGCATCGGCGTCGAGCTTGCCGATCACCCGGCGGACCTTCTTCAACTCTTCCATCAGGTTGTCTTTGGTGTGCAGGCGACCGGCCGTGTCGGCGATCAGCACATCGATGCCACGGGCCTTGGCGGCCTGCACGGCGTCGAAGATCACCGAAGCGGAGTCGGCACCGGTGTGCTGGGCGATGACCGGGATCTTGTTGCGCTCGCCCCACACTTGCAGTTGCTCGACAGCGGCGGCGCGGAAGGTGTCGCCGGCGGCAAGCATGACCTTCTTGCCTTCGAGCTGCAGCTTCTTCGCCAGCTTGCCGATGGTGGTGGTCTTGCCGGCACCGTTGACGCCAACGACCAGAATCACGAACGGCTTGTTCTGCGAGGCAATCACCAGCGGCTGCTCCACGGGCTTGAGCAGGTTGGTCAGTTCACCCTGGAGGGACTTGTACAGCGCATCGGCATCGGTCAATTGTTTACGCGCGACTTTCTGGGTCAGGCTCTGGATGATCACCGAGGTGGCCTCGACGCCTACGTCGGCGGTGAGCAGGCGGGTCTCGATGTCTTCCAGCAGCTCGTCATCGATGACTTTCTTGCCCAGGAACAGGCTGGCCATGCCCTCGCCAATACTGGCGCTGGTCTTGGACAGGCCCTGCTTGAGGCGGGCAAAAAAACCGACCTTGCTCTCTTCAACGGGCCGCGGCGGTTCGACCGGGGCCGAAGCCTCTACCACGACAGGTTCCGGCTCGGGAGCGAGCTCCGGGGTCGAAGGCGCGAGCACGGCAGCCGGCGCCTCCTCCGGTTGCGTCGGGGCTGGGATTGGCGGCGTGACGTGGGGTGCCTGGGCGTCCTCTACCAGCGCGACCGGTTCTTCCGCCACGGGCAAGGTGAGCCAAGGGGCCTGCCCGGGAGGCGGGGTAAGGGGTTGCTCGACCACCGGCTCATCCACCGGTTCAGCCACTGGCTCGGCTTCGGCCTCGGCCGGTTGCAGCACCGGCTCGGCGATCGGCAGGACAATGGGCGCAGCCTCTTCGACCACCGTCTCTTCGGCGGGCTCAGGCTGCGGTTGCGGCTGTTCGCCCACGGTTTCCTGCGGCTTCTTGCGCAGCCATCCGAACAGGCTTTTTTTCTCGCCAGCCGCAGCTGGGGTCTTCTTGTCGTCGTTGGAACCAAACATGGAGGACGGCTATCTCACGGTAGCGACGCGCCTGGAGGGCGCCTCGGTGATAAATATTCGATGCTGAACAGACTGCGTTTCATCGAGCTTGTTCACGCGCAACAGATTGTCGAAATGTCGCCAGGACACCTCATGGTCGATTTTTTCGAAGGACTGGTACGGCATCGTCGGCGAAAACGCGGGGATACAGGAACAAACCCAACGTTTGTGCACGGAACCCAGACAGCCTTGGGCCGATAAAAGACCCGATAGGCGTGGCCGCCAGTAAAACGGACCGTTATCCTAGCACCTCCTCGCCTGCTGAGGCTAAGACCCGGCAGGCAGCCCGACAGGTTTAAACACGAATGAATGCTCTTGCCCGCCGCGCCGCAGGCCTGCTGCTCAGCACGGTTTGTCTGCCCTTTTCAGTCTTTGCTGCCGATCCACAACCTACCCACGAATTCACCCTCGACAACGGCCTCAAGGTCGTGGTGCGTGAAGACCATCGCGCCCCGGTCGTGGTTTCCCAGGTCTGGTACAAGGTCGGCTCCAGCTACGAAACGCCGGGCCAGACCGGTTTGTCCCATGCCTTGGAACACATGATGTTCAAAGGCAGCGATAAAATCGGCCCCGGCGAAGCATCGTTGATCCTGCGCGACCTGGGCGCCGAAGAAAACGCCTTCACCAGCGATGACTTCACTGCCTACTACCAAGTGCTGGCCCGGGATCGCCTGGGCGTCGCCTTCGAACTTGAAGCCGATCGCATGGCCAGCCTGCGCCTGCCGCCGGAAGAGTTCAGCCGCGAGATCGAGGTGATCAAGGAGGAGCGCCGCATGCGCACCGACGACAAGCCGATGTCGAAGGCCTTCGAGCGCTTCAAGGCCATGGCCTATCCAGCCAGCGGCTATCACACGCCGACCATCGGCTGGATGGCCGATCTGGACCGGATGACCGTCGGCGAGCTACGTCACTGGTACGAATCCTGGTACGCCCCGAACAACGCAACCCTGGTGGTGGTGGGTGACGTGACGCCGGATGAGGTCAAGAACCTGGCCCAGCGCTATTTCGGTCCGATAGCGCGGCGCGCGGTGCCCGCCGCCAAGATCCCACTGGAGCTGGCCGAACCGGGCGAGCGCAAGCTCACCCTGCATGTACAGACCCAACTGCCCAGCGTCATGCTGGCCTTCAACGTGCCCAGCATCGCCACCGCGACGGATAAGGGTTCGGTCAACGCGCTTCGCTTGATCTCGGCCTTGCTGGACGGCGGCTACAGCGGCCGGATTCCGACCCAGCTGGAGCGTGGCGAGGAACTGGTGTCGGGGGGCTCGTCGAATTATGACGCATTCACCCGTGGCGACTCGTTGTTCACTTTGTCGGCAACGCCTAACACACAGAAAAACAAAACCCTCGCCCAGGCCGAAGCAGGTTTGTGGCGCTTGCTCGAACAACTGAAAACCACGGCCCCGACCGTCGACGAACTGGAGCGCGTCCGCGCCCAGGTCATCGCCGGGTTGGTGTATGAGCGCGACTCGATCACCAGCCAGGCCACCGCCATCGGGCAATTGGAAACCGTCGGCCTGTCCTGGAAGCTGATGGACACCGAGCTTGCCGAACTGCAAAGCGTGACCCCGCAGGATATCCAGAAGGCAGCCCAGCTGTATTTCACCCGCTCGCGCTTGAGCGTTGCGCACGTCCTGCCCGAGGAGAAAGCCCATGAGTAAGCGCCAATCATCACGCCTGGTGCTGATGGGCCTGGTGTTGGTTGCCCTGGCCGGTTCCCTGGCCGTCTACCTGTCGCCATCGAAGAACACCGATGCCAGCCAGGCATTGGACAAGGCCAAGTCAGGCAACAAGTTGCAATCGCTGGCCGAACTGGATGACAAGGCACCGAGCCGCCGCCAGCTCGATGTGCAGACCTGGAAAACCGCTGACGGCGCCAAGGTCCTGTTCGTCGAGGCCCGGGAATTGCCAATGTTCGACCTGCGCCTGACCTTTGCCGCCGGCAGCAGCCAGGACGGCGACGCCCCCGGCCTGGCCCTGCTGACCAATGCCATGCTCAACGAAGGCGTGGCCGGCAAGGATGTCAGCGCCATCGCCCAAGGCTTCGAAAGCCTCGGCGCGGACTTCGGCAACGGCGCCTATCGGGACATGGCCGTGGCCTCCCTGCGCAGCCTCAGCGCGACGGACAAGCGTGAGCCGGCGCTGAAGCTGTTTGCCGAAGTCGTCGGCAAACCGACCTTCCCCGCCGACTCGTTCGCCCGAATCAAGAACCAGATGCTCGCCGGTTTCGAGTATCAGAAGCAGAACCCCGGCAAACTGGCGGGCTTGGAGTTGATGAAGCGCCTGTATGGCGATCATCCGTACGCCCACTCCAGCGACGGCACCGAACAGAGCATTCCACCGATTACCCTGGCCCAAACCCGGGCCTTCCATGCCAAGGCCTATGCCGCCGGCAACGCCGTGATCGCCCTGGTGGGGGACCTGTCCCGCGCTGACGCCGAAGCCATCGCCAACCAAGTATCAGCCGCGCTGCCCAAGGGCCCTGCGCTGGCCAAGACCCCGCCACCGGTGGAGCCGAAAGCGAGCGTCAACCATATCGAGTTCCCGTCCAAGCAGACCAACCTTATGCTCGCGCAGTTGGGCATCGACCGGGACGATCCGGATTATGCCGCCGTGTCCCTGGGCAACCAGATCCTGGGCGGCGGGGGTTTCGGTACACGACTGATGACCGAGGTCCGGGAAAAACGCGGCCTGACCTATGGCGTGTACTCCGGCTTCACGGCAATGCAGGCTCGCGGTCCGTTCATGATCAATCTGCAAACCCGCGCGGAAATGAGCGAGGGCACGCTCAAGCTGGTGCAGGACGTGTTTGCCGATTACCTCAACAATGGCCCGACCCAGAAAGAACTCGACGACGCCAAGCGCGAGTTGGCCGGGAGCTTCCCGCTGTCCACCGCCAGCAATGCCGACATCGTTGGCCAGCTCGGCGCGATGGGCTTCTATGATTTGCCGCTGAGCTACCTGGAAGATTTCATGCGCCAGTCCCAGGCGCTGACGGTCGAGCAGGTCAAGGCTGCGTTGAATAAACACCTGAGCACCGACAAGATGGTCATCGTCACCGCTGGCCCGACCGTGCCGCAAAAGCCATTGCCGGCCCCCACTGACAAACCTGCCGAGCAGCCGCTCGGGGTTCCGGAGCACTAATGGCCCGCCCATCCAATTCCAGCAAGAAACCCGTGCACAACGGCGTGAACCAGTTGCGCATCATTGGCGGCGAATGGCGCAGCCGGCGGCTGAGTTTTCCGGATGCTCCAGGATTGCGACCGACACCGGACCGGGTTCGTGAAACCCTGTTCAACTGGCTAGCGCCTTACGTGGCGGGCGCCAAGGTGCTCGACCCGTTTGCCGGCAGCGGCGCACTGTTTCTCGAGGCGTTGTCCCGTGGTGCCGCCATGGGCCAGGCGCTGGACGCCAGCAGCCTGGCCGTGTCCAGCCTGAAGGAACACCTCGGCACCCTACGCTGCACCGTCGGCCAGGTGCAGACAGCCGATGCGCTGCGTTACCTTGACAGCCAGCCGGCAACTCCATTCGACCTCGTCTTCCTCGACCCGCCATTCAACCAGAATCTGCTGCCGACGGTATGCGCCTTGCTCGAGGAACGTCAGTGGCTGGCCGAGGATGCCTGGGTCTACACTGAAAGCGAGACCGCTCCGTCCACCCTGGGCTTGCCGAGCAATTGGCGCTTGCATCGCGAGCAGAAATCCGGACAGGTGCATTACGCGTTGTGGCAGCGTTTACCAAAGGACATTGGCTGAACGGCTGGCCGTGCATCGAGAAATAGTCAGAATGTCCGCCGCATCCGAACCTTTCGTCCCTGCCCCTGGGCTTGGCAACCCGCACCTGCAAACATTGTGGGGGCCGTTATGGCGGAAGTCCTGCCCCATCGATCGCGAACGGGAGCGGCTGTGGCTGGAAGACGGCGACTTCCTCGACCTCGACTGGTATGGACCCCATAGCGCCGAGGCGCCATTGGTACTGATACTTCACGGGCTGACCGGTTCTTCCAACTCGCCCTACGTGACCGGGCTGCAACAAGCACTCAACGACCAAGGCTGGGCCAGCGTCGCGTTGAACTGGCGCGGGTGTTCGGGGGAGCCGAACCTGCTGCCCCGCAGCTACCATTCAGGAGTGAGCGAAGACCTGGCCGCCGCCCTGACGCATCTGCGCACCCGGCGACCTCTGGCGCCATTGTTTGCCGTGGGCTATTCACTGGGCGGCAACGTCTTGCTCAAGCATCTGGGCGAGACCGGCAGCGACAGCCAACTGCTGGGCGCGGTGGCCGTTTCGGTGCCGTTTCGCCTGGACCAGTGCGCCGATCGTATCGGGCAGGGCTTCTCCAAATTCTACCAAGCGCATTTCATGCGGGAGATGGTCGCCTACATGCGCAACAAACAGCGCCAATTCCAGCACGACGGACGCCAGGAAGGGCTTGCGGCCCTGGCCGCGCTGGGCTCGCTGGACAATATGCGCACGTTTTGGGATTTCGATGGGCGCGTCACCGCGCCCCTACACGGATTCTCGGATGCGGCGGACTATTATCGTCGCGCCTCCAGCCGCTATTTCATGGCGGAGATCAAAACGCCGACCTTGCTTATCCAGGCCGCCGACGATCCGTTCGTATTTCCCTACAGCCTGCCCGCCCCTGAAGAGTTGTCAGCGTCGACCCGGCTTGAATTGCATGCCCGAGGCGGACATGTCGGATTCGTCGACGGGACGTTACGGCGTCCCGGCTACTATCTGGAACGACGCATCCCCAAATGGCTCGCCACCCTGGGCCATGGCTGACGATTCGCAAGCGAGAAAACTTTTGTGGGAGCGAGCTTGCTCGCGATAGCGACAGATCAGCGACATGACTGATACACCGCCATCGCGAGCAAGCTCGCTCCCAATTGGTTGTAGGTGCCTCGTTATTCGCCCTTCGCCACGCCCCGCCGCGGATCATTGATCCACTCGCTCCACGAGCCGGCGTACAGCTTGCCCAACGGATACCCTGCCAGGCACAAGGCGAACAGGTTATGGCATGCTGTCACGCCCGAGCCGCAATAGGCCACCAGGCCGCTCGGCGAGCGATCGCCGAATTTTGCGGCAAAGCGCTGCTTGAGCTGGTCGGTCGGCAGGAACCGCCCATCGGCGCCAAGGTTATCGGTGAAGGCCGCGCATTGCGCGCCCGGGATATGCCCGGCCACCGGATCGATCGGCTCGACCTCACCTTTGAATCGCGGCAACGCCCGCGCATCCAGCAACGTCATGTCCGGCTGGCCGAGGCGTTGCTGCAATATGTCGGCACTGACCAGCAGATTCGCGTCCGGCGAACCACTGAAGGAGCCGGCCTGGATGGCCGGCGGATCGAGACTCAGGGGCAAACCGACCGTGTGCCAGGCCTTGAGCCCGCCGTCGAGAATGTAGACGCCCTCGCGCTTGCCCAGCCAGGCCAGCAGCCACCAGGCCCGGGCAGCGTAGGTACCGGGACCATCGTCGTACAGCACGACGTCACTCTCATTGTTAATGCCCCAGGTCTGCAGACGCGTAACCAAGGCCTCAGGTGCGGGCAAAGGATGGCGCCCGGTCACGCCTTTGACCACCGGACCGCTCAGGTCGCGCTCAAGGTCCGCGTGAGACGCACCGGCGATATGGCCTTCGGCATAACTGCGCTGGCCGTAGTCCGGGTCCTCCAGGGCAAAACGACAATCAAGGATCACCAGCCCAGGCTGTGATCGCCTCTGTTCTAGGGCCTGGGGGCTGATGAGTTGCGCGATGGGCATGGTGAACTCCTGTGGCTGAATCAAGCAGGTCCGATCCTTATTGCCCTTCCTCCAGGGTCTGGGCCAGGGGGACATAAAATTCTTTGAACAACGCATCCACCGCTTCACGGGCCTGGTCAGTCACGAAACCCGCCTCGAGCACCAGGACCTGGTATACGCCACGCTTGATGGCTTGTTCGCTCAAGTGGCTGGAGTTTTCACGGGTCGTGCACAGGAACCGTACCCAGGACGTGAGGATGATCCAGGCGTTGAGGGTCAGGGATTCGATCTGCACACGGTCCATCTTCAGGATACCGGCTTCGACGAAGCCCTCGTAGATGGCGGTGCCATGGATCAGGCAGCGCTGGGAAAACCGCCGATAACGCGCCGCAAGTTCCGGGTCGCTGTCGAGCAGGTGTTCCAGGTCGCGATGCAGGAACCGGTAACGCCACATCGCCGACAGCAGCTCTTGCAGATAAAAGCGCTTGTCGTCCACCGTGGCCAGGCGGCCTTGGGGCGGGCGCAAGAAGCTGTCCACCAGGTTTTCATACTCACTGAACAGCACGGCGATGATCGCCTGCTTGTTGGGGAAGTGGTAGTAGAGGTTGCCAGGGGACATCTCCATGTGAGCGGCAATATGGTTGGTGCTGACGCTGCGCTCGCCCTGGCGGTTGAACAACTCGAGGCTGTTCTGCACGATGCGCTCGCTGGTTTTCATTCGTGGGGCCATGGCTTGGGCTTTAATAAAAAGTGATCGAAGGGCATCTTACGACCTATCGGTCACAGGATAAAACCCAAGGGATTTACAGAGGCTCATTTGACTTTCTAGAGCATAAGCTCTAGAAAACACCGATGCCAATAATAATCCGGTGCCCGCCATGCCTGCTGATGTCGCTTACCTGCACGAGTCTCAACAGCAGCTGGACGAGCTCCAAGCGCTCTTCATCGCCCAGCGCCAAGCCTACGCGGCTCACCCGATGCCACCGGCGGCGCAGCGACTGCAATGGCTCAAGGCATTGGGCGAACTGTTGAGCAATGAACGGCAGGCCTTGATCGACGCCATCAGCGAGGATTTCAGCCACCGCAGCGCGGACGAAACATTGTTGGCCGAGCTGATGCCGAGCCTGCACGGTATCCATTACGCCAGGCGACACCTCAAAGGCTGGATGAAGCCCTCTCGACGCAAGGTTGGCCTGGCCTTCCAGCCGGCATCGGCCAAAGTGGTCTATCAGCCGCTGGGGGTGGTCGGGGTCATCGTGCCCTGGAACTATCCGCTCTTCCTGGCCATAGGGCCTTTGGTCGGAGCCTTGTCGGCGGGCAACCGGGTGATGCTAAAACTCAGCGAATCGACCCCTGCCACCGGCTTGTTGCTCAAGCAACTGCTGGCCCGGATATTTCCCCAGGACCTGGTGTCCGTCGTGCTTGGCGAAGCAGACGTAGGCATCGCGTTCTCCAGGCTGCCGTTCGATCACCTGCTGTTTACCGGCGCCACCAGCATCGGCAAGCACGTCATGCGTGCGGCCGCGGAAAACCTGACGCCCATCACCCTGGAACTGGGCGGAAAATCTCCGGCCATCGTTTCCGATGACGTCCCGCTTGAACACGCTGCCGAGCGCATCGCCTTCGGCAAGACCCTCAACGCCGGGCAAACCTGTCTCGCACCGGATTACGTGCTGGTGCCGCAAAATCGTGTCGGGGCGTTCGTCGAGGCGTATCGCGAGGCCGTACGCGGGTTCTATCCGACGTTGATTGACAACCCGGACTACACCGCCGTAATTAACGAACGACAACTGGCACGGCTTAACGGCTACATCGGCGATGCAACAAGCAAAGGGGCGTTGCTGATCGAGCTGTTCGAGCAAAGCCAGGGACAACGCATGGCCCACAGCCTTTTGCTCAATGTCACGGACGACATGACGGTCATGCAGGACGAGATTTTCGGGCCGCTGCTCCCCATCGTCCCTTATGAGAACCTCGACCAGGCATTTGCCTACATCAATCAGCGACCTCGCCCCTTGGCGCTCTACTATTTCGGCTACAACAAGACCGAACAGAATCGCGTGCTCGACGAAACCCATTCCGGCGGCGTCTGCCACAACGACACGCTGTTGCACGTGGCCCAGGACGATATGCCGTTTGGCGGTATTGGCGCCTCGGGGATGGGGCACTACCACGGACATGAGGGGTTCCTGACCTTCAGCAAGGCCAAGGGCGTGCTGGTCAAGCAGCGGTTCAACGCGGCGAAACTGATCTACCCGCCCTATGGAAAGCCGTTGCAGAAACTGATCCAGAAGCTGTTTATCCGCTAACCAGTGTCTTCCCGGGTAATAACAATAATGAACCCAAGCCTGACCGATAAGCCCGCCCTGTCACGACGCGGTTTACTGCAACTGAGCTTCGGCGCCAGCGCCTTCCTGGCCACGGTGGGATTGGGCGCCAGCCTGAGCGGCTGCTCCTCCAGCCAACCGGCCCTCGGGCTGGCGGCATTGCGCGACAGCGACTTGCCGTTCTTGCGTGCCGTGATTGCCGTCATGCTCGACGGGGCCACAACAGCTGGAACGCTCCCCGCCGCCACCGATGCCACGCTGCAAAGCCTGGATCGAGGGCTGGCGCACCTGTCGCCCGCCATGCTCAAGCTAACGCACCAGCTATTCGACGTGCTGACGCTGGGGATTACCCGCGGGCCGCTGACCGGGATCTGGGGCGCGTGGGAAAACGCCAGCGCCGATGACATTCGACAGTTTCTGACGCGGTGGGAAAACAGCTCGCTGAGCTTGTTGCGCCAAGGCCACGGCTCCTTGCTGCAAATGGTGATGATGGCGTGGTACAGCCGGCCCGAGTCCTGGGCCCATTGCGGGTACCCGGGACCACCGATGGTTTGAAAGCCACAGTGGACTCCAGCGCCGTCCATAACAACAAGGGACCCCTAGCATGCCCGTACCCGACCCGTTCCGTGAAGGCCTCGCCCGTGGCTGGACCACCTACAACGGCGCGCAACTGAGCCAGGACCTCACGCTGGAAGCGGACGTGGCGATCATCGGCAGCGGCGCCGGCGGTGGCACCACGGCGGAAATCCTCAGCGCCGCCGGTTACAAGGTATTGCTCATCGAAGAAGGGCCGCTGAAGACCAGCCACGACTTCACGCTGCGGGAGGACCAGGCCTATACCAGCCTGTACCAGGAAGGCCTCGGACGCATGAGCAAGGACGGCGCCATCACCATCCTCCAGGGACGTGCGGTGGGCGGCACGACGTTGATCAATTGGACTTCAAGCTTGCGCACCCCAACGCAAACCCTTGAGCACTGGGCGGCCGAACACAACGTCAAAGGCCACGGCCCCGCCGACATGACCCCTTGGTTTGAACGGATGGAACAACGCCTCGGCGTGGCACCCTGGATGATTCCACCCAACGCCAACAACGACGTGATCCGCAAGGGCTGTGACCAATTGGGCTACGCCTGGCATGTCATCCCACGCAACGTGCGAGGTTGCTGGAACCTGGGATACTGCGGCATGGGCTGCCCGACCAACGCCAAGCAATCGATGCTCGTCACCACCATACCCGCCACGCTGGACAAGGGCGGCGCGCTGCTTTACCTCGCGAGGGCTGAGCGTCTGGTCATCAAAAACGACGCGGTCGTCGGCTTGGATTGCCTGGCCATGGACGAGCATTGCGTGGCACCGACCGGGCGGCGCATCACGATCAAGGCGCGGCATTATGTATTGGCCGGCGGCGGTATCAACAGCCCTGCCCTGCTGTTGCGCTCCGAGGCACCGGACCCGCACGGACGGCTGGGCCAGCGCACGTTCCTGCACCTCGTGAACATGTCGGCCGGCCAGTTCGATGAAGTGATCAACCCGTTCTACGGCGCTCCGCAGTCGATTTATTCGGATCATTTCCAATGGCAGGACGGCGTCAGCGGCAGGATGTCGTACAAGCTGGAGGTGCCGCCATTGCATCCCGCCCTTGCCGCCACGCTGCTGGGTGGCTTCGGCGGCGAAAATGCGGCGCACATGGCTCACCTGCCCCATACCCATGCCATGCTGGCGTTGCTGCGTGACGGCTTCCATCCGGATAGCCCCGGCGGCAGCGTCGAATTGCGCAGCGACGGCACGCCAGTGCTCGACTATCAGCTGTCGCCCTACGCCTGGGATGGCCTGCGCCGGGCATTTCACAGCATGGCCGAAATCCAGTTCGCCGGAGGCGCCCGGGCCGTGATGCCCCTGCACAGCGATGCCCATTATGTGAAAACCCTGGCGGAGGCCCGCGAAATGATCGACGGGCTTGATATGGTCCTGTACCGCACGCGCCTGGGCAGTGCCCATGTCATGGGCGGCTGCGCCATGGGAGAAGATCCGAAGGCTGCCGTGACAGACAGCCTCGGCCGACATCATCAATTGGGCAATCTCTCCATTCACGACGGCTCGCTGTTCCCCACCAGCATCGGCGCCAACCCGCAATTGTCGGTGTATGGATTGACGGCACAACTGGCGACATCCCTGGCCGAACGTCTGGAAAAACCTTGAAAACATGGATTATTCGCAGCGTCTATAGTGCTTTCTTCGCCAACAGCCGACTTGGCCGGCCGAGATGGCTGCGATACCATCCGACTCCCCAACGGACTCCCGCCAGGACGACGCGATGAACCGAGTGTTGTACCCAGGTACCTTCGACCCTATTACCAAGGGCCATGGCGATCTGGTCGAACGCGCCTCGCGCCTGTTCGACCATGTGATCATCGCCGTCGCCGCCAGCCCGAAGAAAAACCCGCTGTTCCCGCTGGAACAACGAGTGGAGCTGGCCCGCGAGGTCACCAAGCACCTGCCCAACGTGGAAGTGGTCGGTTTCTCGACCCTGCTCGCGCATTTTGCCAAGGAAAAGAACGCCAACGTGTTCCTTCGTGGCCTGCGAGCGGTCTCGGATTTCGAGTACGAGTTCCAATTGGCGAACATGAATCGCCAGCTGGCGCCGGACGTCGAGAGTCTTTTCCTGACGCCGTCGGAACGCTATTCCTTCATTTCTTCGACGCTGGTGCGAGAAATCGCGGCCCTGGGCGGCGATATCACCAAGTTCGTCCACCCGGCGGTGGCCGACGCGCTGACCCTGCGCTTCAAGAAATAACCCCTACGGGCGACGATCCCTAACGCTGCTCGACAGTCATGCGTGCGCAGTCCATCGCGCCCGCGTGCACTGCGCGCGTGATTGCGGCACAATTGCGTCTATTCGTTTTCAACTGCCCGGGCCCTACGCCCCGGCCGGAGTCTGCATGTCCCTTATCATCACCGACGACTGCATCAACTGCGACGTCTGCGAACCCGAGTGCCCGAACGAGGCCATTTCCCAAGGCGAAGAGATCTACGTCATCGACCCGAACCTGTGCACCCAGTGCGTCGGCCATTACGACGAACCCCAGTGCCAGCAAGTCTGCCCGGTGGATTGCATCCCGCTGGACGAGGCTCATCCGGAGACGGAAGAACAGCTGATGGCGAAATATCGCAGGATTACTGGCAAGGCTTGAGCGGCCTTGCCGGCCCTATCGCGAGCAAGTGATTTATTTCTGCCACACAGCAGATCCCTGTGGAAGCGAACCTGCTCGCGACAGGGCCATCAGCCACACCACCAATGCACACAAGTGACGATTCACTCCTGCCGCTCGAACCCCTCACCGATACACCCCAGGCATCGCACGAACGTGGCCTTCGCCGGGTCCACCACCAACGCCTTGCCCGCATCGCCCACGCCGCCGCCCAGCGCGGTAAAGGGTAACGAAACGACAAACGCGCCGGCGCCGATCACAGTGGCAGCGAGCAGCAGCGGTCGCGCGATCAGCAAGTCGCCGATCATGGCGTAGGCCGGTGGGTTCTGGATGGTGTAGCGCGGATCACCGCTTTCGGTGTTTGCGAATACAGGCAAACCGACACTCAGCGAGAGCGCCAGAACGACAGGTCGAATCAGACTCATGGGTGCGATCCTTCGGCTAAATCAATATGACTACTGACTATAGACCGTAGGACGAATCAACTCTGGCAGCGTGGACACCAGACACTCGCTCGCTGCCCCAGGCGGATCTCCCGCAGCCCCGTGCCGCACATCTTGCACGTCTGCCCGCCTCGTCCGTACACAAACAGTTCCTGCTGGAAATACCCAGGCTGGCCGTCGCCGCCAATGAAATCCCGCAGCGTGGTCCCGCCGCGCTCGATGGCATGGGCGAGGATGCGCTTGATCTCGATCGCCAGTTTCAAATAGCGCGCCCGGGAAATGCCCCCCGCTTCGCGGCGCGGGTCGATTCCGGCGGCGAACAGCGCTTCCGTCGCATAAATATTGCCCACGCCCACGACGATCGCGTTATCCATAATGAACGGCTTGACCGCCATCGAGCGGCCGCGGGAAAGCTGGAAAAGCCGTTCGCCGTCGAACAGATCGGTCAGCGGCTCAGGCCCAAGGCGGATCAGGAGTTCGTGGTTGAGCGGATCAAGACTCCAGAGCATCGCGCCGAAGCGACGAGGGTCGGTGTAGCGCAGAGCCAGGCCCGACTCCAGTTCGATATCGACATGCTCATGCCTCGCGGCGGGCATGCCGGTTTCAACCAGCCGCAAATTGCCGGACATGCCCAGATGACTGATCAACGTGCCGACTTCGGCGTTGATCAGCAAATACTTGGCCCGCCGTTCCACTTGAACGATGCGCTGCCCCGAGAGGCGCACATCGAGGTCTTCAGGAATCGGCCAGCGCAAGCGGTGATCGCGCACCACCACGCGGCTGACCCGCTGCCCCTCGAGATGTGGCGCGATTCCGCGGCGAGTGGTTTCGACTTCCGGCAGTTCTGGCATGGGGTTCTCGAATCAGGCGAAGACTGGCATTCAACGACTGGCCAGGTCGCGTATTTCCTGTTTCTGGGTCTGGAAGTCATATTCCGACAACCCGATATAGTCGAGCACCAGCGGTCCGACGCATTCCCACTCGTGATCGTCGGCCTGGTTACCCAGCACGCGGTGGGACGAGCAGATGTTTTCCGACATCTTCAGGATCGCCAGCAGGTTTTTCAGCGGGCAGTTATTGCGCGCATTTTCGTCGCTGAAGATCGCCAGGGCGTTGTGGTGATTGGCGATGGCCTGGCTGACATGGTCCGGCAGGCGCCAGGACTTGGACGTGTAGTAACCGACCACGGCATGGTTGGTATTGAACACACGGTTTTCGGTGTCCACCACCCGGCATTCGGCACTGGCGTTGGCGTAGGCCTCCTCCAGCACGCTCATGTAGGTTGGGAACTGCTTGAGCATCAGCGGCACGCCACAGTCGTGGAACAGCCCGAGGGCGTAGGCTTCGTCACCATTCTGCATACCGAGGCGCTTCGCCAGGGTCAGGCAGGTCATCGCCACGTCCTGGGCGGTGTCCCAGAAACGATTCAAGGTCACGATGGTGTCGTCGTGCAACTCTCCCTTGATCGATTGGGCATTGATCAGGTTGATGATCGAACGGCTGCCCAGCAGGTTCACCGCGCGCTGGATCGAGGTGATCTTGTTGCTCAAGCCGTAATACGGCGAATTGACGATCTTGAGCAAGGCCCCGGAGAGGCCCGGATCCTGGGAAATCAGCTTGGCGATGGTCTCCAGGTCCGGATCGGGCATGTACTGCTCCATCTGCAGATCCACCATGATTTGCGGCTGCGGCGGGACGCTGATCCCTTGCAGGGACTGTTGGATCTGTTCGGTGGAAAGCTCTTTGGACATGGGTACGCACTCTGGGCCAGGCGGGGATTCTAACCCTTAAAGATAAATCCGGCACACCGCCGGGTAGACCGGCGGAACTTTCATTCAAGCCTCGGCTTCGGATTTTGTAGGACCGACAACCAAGCCTGCTTACCGGCTTAGGTCGGCAGCTCACCCACTCAGCTTGAGGAGATTTTTCATGCCCGGCTCCCTGAATGACAAACGCGTGGCCATCTTGGTGACAAATGGTTTTGAACAGGCCGAACTGACCGGTCCGAAGCAGGCGCTGGAGCAGGCCGGGGCCAAGGTGGAAATCGTTTCGGCCAGCGAAGGCCAGGTCAAAGGGTGGAACCATGACCAGCCGGCCGACGATTTCCAGGTCGACCTGACGTTCAAGGCCGCCAATGTCGAGCAATACGATGCCGTGGTGCTGCCCGGCGGGGTACAGAACTCCGACACGATCCGTATCGACCCCGACGCCCAGAACCTGGTCAAGGGCTTCGAGGCGGCCGGCAAGCCCATCGCAGTGATTTGCCATGGCGGCTGGTTGCTGGTGTCGAGCGGGCTGGTCAAAGGCAAGACCATGACCAGCTACAAGACCCTCAAGGATGATTTGACCAATGCCGGCGCGAACTGGGTCGATCAGGAAGTGGTCAAGGATGGCAAACTGATCAGCAGCCGCCAGCCTGATGACATTCCTGCATTCAACCGCGAGCTGATCAGCGCGCTGTCCGCCTGAAGCCGTTACATTGCGGCGAGGCGAGCGCGCTCCTTCGCCGCATGTCCAGCACAAGCCCCGCAACGGTTGCAACACGGTATACTCCCGCTCTTTTTTCCGGAGCGACGTCATGTCCCTGCCTAGCCTGCGCCTCAAAGCCAACGCCGACCGTCGCCTGCGCGCCGGCCATTTGTGGGTCTACAGTAACGAAATCGACGTAGCCGCCACCCCGCTGCACGGTTTCAAGGCTGGCGACCAGGCCATCCTGGAGGCTGCGGGCGGCAAGCCGCTGGGCATCGTCGCGATGAGCCCCAACAACCTGATCTGCGCCCGATTGCTGTCCCGTGACGTGAAGCTGCCCCTGGACAAATCCCTGCTGGTGCATCGCCTCAACGTGGCGTTGTCCCTGCGCGAGCGCCTGTTCGACAAGCCGTTCTATCGCTTGGTCTATGGTGATTCCGATTTGCTGCCGGGCCTGGTGGTCGACCGTTTCGGCGACATCCTGGTGGTCCAGATCGCTTCCGCCACCATGGAAGCCCATAAAGACGACGTGATCGCCGCCCTGACCCAGGTCCTCAAGCCAAGCGGCATCCTGTTCAAGAACGACTCCGCGGCCCGTGACGCCGAAGGCCTCGAACGCTACGTCGAGACCGTGTTCGGCCTGGTACCGGAATGGGTCGCCCTGGAAGAGAACGGCGTGAAGTTCGAAGCCCCGGTGATGGAAGGCCAGAAGACCGGCTGGTTCTATGACCATCGCATGAACCGCGCGCGCCTGGCGCCGTATGCCAAGGGCAAGCGCGTGCTGGACCTGTTCAGCTACATTGGCGGCTGGGGCGTGCAAGCCGCCGCGTTCGGGGCCAGCGAAGTCTTCTGCGTCGACGCATCGGCATTCGCCCTTGACGGCGTGGAGCGCAACGCTGCCCTGAACGGCTTCGCCGAACGGCTGACCTGCATCGAAGGCGATGTATTCGAAGCCTTGAAGGAGCTCAAGGCCGGCGAGGAGCGTTTCGACGTCATCGTGGCCGACCCGCCCGCCTTCATCAAGCGCAAGAAGGATCTGAAGAACGGCGAAGGCGCCTACCGACGCCTCAACGAGCAAGCCATGCGCCTGCTCAGCAAGGACGGCATCCTGGTCAGCGCTTCGTGCTCGATGCACTTGCCCGAGGACGACCTGCAAAACATCCTGCTGACCAGCGCCCGTCACCTGGACCGCAACATCCAATTGCTCGAACGCGGCGGCCAAGGCCCAGACCATCCGGTGCATCCGGCAATCGCCGAAACGCGCTACATCAAGAGCATTACCTGCCGTCTGCTGCCCAACAGCTAAGGCCTTGTTGGGCGTAGCCGCTGCTGCGCCCAGCCTGCAACAATTAGAACGTCCCCACGCAGCCCAGGCTGCGTTTTTTTTGGTCGTAAGAAAAGTTACCGCATCAGGAAGCAAATAATTGTATTAGTAGATCTTGTATGAACTATCCCACGCAATTACTGGAGCCGTCCTACCTGATATTTGCTTGCCATGCATTCGTTAGAAACTATGATTGAGCTGTCACACCGGAAGTGACAACCCATAGTAAAAAACAACACTTAACGAACAAGGAGTTTCGTCATGAAAACAATTACCCTCGAAGTCAGCAAAATCGCCAACCTGGCAGGCTTGGTGACGCCTAAAGCCCGCTAAGCAAGACGACGGGGACGCGGTTGCCGGCGCCTCGCCCCCTTCTTTCTCTTCGCCACAGCGGAAACGATGCCATGCAAATAAACCCTTGCCTGTTCATATTGGCGCGCCCACCCCATCAAGTCGTATGGAATTATGAACAACACACCCAGTTCGAACTGGACATCTATTACGCAACCAGACTGGCGCAACTTATAAACGACCCTTCACGATTCGATCGTTCAAACCCCATCGACAGGGAATTTGCCAAAGTCGATATATTGGTCGAGGGTCGGACTAAGAATATTGACTGGAAGTGGGACGAACTCTCCAGGATCTTTCATATCGGAACAAAAAACATTCCCTGCGAGAGCGTCCCCCAGGATGTGGACGAATGGGCGACGCTTTACCTGCACCATTGCGCCGAAGTCCTCTCCTCTCCCGCGCCCCCAGCCAGGACAACACCCTGTCCCGTCGGGCGAACCGTCCTTGAGCGCCCTTCATGGGATGAACTCAAAGAGGTGTCGCTGGTACGGACGCTCGTCAGCCGAAGCACCTCCCGCTCATTCGACAATCGCGCCATTTCCATTGCTCAGGTCAGCACTCTCCTTTACCTGGCCTTGGGTTACCTGAACGAACGATCATGCCCTCTCGAACGGTTCGCCGCGCGAAGAAGCAGCCCCTCGGGTGGTGGTCTTAATGCCTGCGAAGGTTATTTGTACGTGCGTAACGTCACGGGACTTGATGCGGGCCTCTATGCCTATCACCCGGACGAACATTCGGTCAGCCTGATCCGGACGCTGCCGGATGAATCCCTGGGCCAGCTGCTGTGCGGCCAGCATTTCATCAACAACCTGCCGTTCGGGCTGTTCATTACTTCGCGCTTCGACAAGCTCTGGTGGAAGTACGAACATTCGCGCGCCTATCGGATGGCTTTTGTCGAGACCGGCCATGTCTCCCAGAGCTTCCTGATGGTAGCCACCGCCATGGGCCTCGATACATGGCTGACAGGGGCCTTGGCCGACTGCCAGGTGGAGCACTTGCTCGGCCTTGAGGGAACCCCCGAACAACCGTTGTTCTTTGTCGGCTGCGGCCACGGTGACGGCCAGGTCCACTGCCGCGAGTTGATATCGTTGCTCGACGAACAGGACGCTGCGCCATGAGCGAGCAGACCTTTGTCCAGCCACCGCTTTACTCCTTGGCCGACTGGAATCGCAAAGCCGCCGTACGAGCAGGTAAGGACGACTATCGCCTGCCTGACGATCTGGAGCGGCAGTTATCGAGCCGGCACTGGTTTCCACCAGCCTTCATTCCCTATGTCGAACACCCGTTGGTCATACACGCAGGTCAATCCGTTGCCCAACGGCTGGCGGCCAATCACCTGGTGTACTTCCTCGATTACACGACGATGCTGGAACACCGGATCGTCAACCGCTCCGTGGAGGCACTGGTCCATGGCGAACTGGCCGTGCCGATTCCGACCGAAATGAAAACCGCGGCCCTGCAGCTGTATACGGACGAGGGCTACCACGCACTGTTTTCCAACGAGGTGGCTGAACAGATCGCTGCCTTGTACGGCATCCAGGATCGCCCTCCGGCCAGGCGAATCGGTCGGCTGTTGGGCGTGATCCAAAAATGCCCACCCCCGGACCGCCCCCTCGCGTGGTTCCTGTTGGGGTTTGTCTCCGAAACGATCATTGCTCGGGAGCTGCTCACCCTCACCCGGAAAACCTTGGTCTGTACGGTCTACCGCATGCTCAAAACTCATCTGCAGGACGAAGCGCGCCACAGCCGATACTTCAGCGAGGTCTTCGGCTACCTCTGGCCGATTCTCGACGCAACACAACACGAGTGGGCGGCGAGGCTGCTGTTGGAGATCATCGGGCTCTATTTCGAACCGGATATCCCCTGGTTGATGGGCAGCCTCGCCAGCGTGGGCTTCGACGAGACGGCATCCCTCCAGATCGTTGCCGACATCGTGCCGCCACACGCCCATGCCGCACGGGTTCGCTCAGGTGCGGTATCGACATTCGCGGCCATGCAACGAGCCGGTTTTTTTGACAATGACCACAACCGAGCGCTCTTTTGCGAGGCGGGGTTCCTTGATGGCTGACCTATCCAGTCGTCCATTTGTGGACAAGCCAGCCATCGTCGGGCTCCTGACGATGTTGACGCTGCTTGGCGTGTTTCCGATCGATGTTGTACTGCCTTCGTTTCCGGCGCTGGCTGGGCACTTTCGCAACTCATCCTCAGACATTGCCCTGTCTGTCAGCCTGTTTGCCGTAGGCATTGCGCTCTCACAGCTATTGATTGGCCCGCTTTCCGATGCCATGGGCCGCAAGACACTGTTGTTGGTCGGCATCGCCGTCTCGGTTGTCGGCGCAGCGGGGTGCACCTTGACTGACGACTTCCGGCTGTTCCTGGTTTTTCGGATCATCCAGGCGTTGGGGTGCGGTTGCTTTGTGCTCTCCCAGGCACTGGTCCAGGACCTGTTTACCGGAACGCAACAGCAGCGGCTGCGTATCTTTCTGGTCACCTGCGGCGGCGTCTTTATTTCCATCTCGCCACTGGCCGGCACTGGCCTCCAAGGTTGGATGGGGTGGCGCGGCAGTTTTCTGGTGTTCATCGTACTGGCAATCGGCGCATTTGCCGGCGCCTGTCTTTTACTTGAAGGCCCGGCCCAAAACTGCCGATCCACGCGGATGAACTTCTTTGCGTCTTATCGCAGAGTCTGCGGTCATTTCAGCTTCATGGCCTATTGGCTGATTTCGGCACTCGCGTTTTCCTGTCATTTTTCATTCATTGTCATTTCGCCATTGATCTTCATCGACCAATTGCAGCTCTCGCAGCAGGCTTTCTCAGTGATGCTGCTGGGCTATGGGCTGGCCTATATCGGCGGCGGCGCATTCGCGACCGTACTCGACAACCGAATCGACTCGCACACCCAGATCATCACTGGCCTGAGCCTGATCCTGACGGCGGGTCTATCGATGCTGGTGCTTTTCTACATCATTGGCCTGTCCATCACGACCGTTCTGCTGCCCATGGTTGTATGCACCACTGGCACAACGATTGCGCGCGCCGCCGCCCATACCCGGGCGATGAACACCTTTGCGGAGCAAGCGGGTACCTCCGCATCGGCGGGCAGCGTGCTGATCTTCATCACGGGCGGCCTGGCCAGCGCCGGCATCAGCCTCTCTCCCTTACCCTTGCCTTTCACGCTTGCGCTATGCCTGACCGCGTTCAGCCTCCTTGGCATGACGCTCAACACGCTGGTCAGGCTTCGTCACCGAAGGTTATTGCCCGGCTGAACGCTGCCAGTCGTCATCCCGAGCGTGAGATTGGCGACAGATCGGCGCTTTGCGTCATTTCATCCTGGCGCCAGCGGTGTAGAATCGGGGCATTCATCGCCATTCATCCCCGGCGGGTTTATGAGCTCATGCTGAGGCACGCAGCGATCCTGCAAAGTCATCGGCCACTTCCGGACACACCGCCAATCCCGAGTGTTCCAGACGTCGACAGAAGCTCACTCCCCATTGATACCTGATAAGTACCTGATTTGCCGCCCGGAGTGCTCCATGCCTGATTACCGTTCGAAAACATCCACCCATGGCCGCAACATGGCCGGCGCCCGTGCATTGTGGCGCGCCACGGGGATGAAGGATGACGACTTCAAGAAGCCGATCATCGCCATTGCCAACTCTTTCACCCAGTTCGTACCGGGTCACGTCCACCTCAAGGACCTGGGCCAATTGGTTGCCCGTGAAATCGAACGTGCCGGCGGTGTTGCCAAGGAATTCAACACCATCGCCGTGGACGACGGCATCGCGATGGGCCACGACGGCATGCTTTATTCGCTGCCCAGTCGCGAGATCATCGCCGACTCGGTCGAGTACATGGTCAACGCCCACTGTGCCGACGCCATCGTCTGCATCTCCAACTGCGACAAGATCACCCCCGGCATGCTCATGGCCGCACTGCGCCTGAACATCCCGGTGATCTTCGTTTCCGGCGGCCCGATGGAAGCCGGCAAGACCAAGCTCGCCAGCCACGGCCTCGACCTGGTGGACGCGATGGTAATCGCCGCCGACTCCAGCGCTTCTGACGAGAAGGTCGCCGAGTACGAGCGCAGCGCCTGTCCGACCTGCGGTTCGTGCTCCGGCATGTTCACCGCCAACTCGATGAACTGCCTGACCGAAGCCCTGGGCCTGGCATTGCCAGGCAACGGTTCGACCCTGGCCACCCACAGCGACCGCGAGCAACTGTTCCTGCAGGCCGGCCGGACCATCGTCGAGCTGTGCAAGCGTTACTACGGCGAAAACGATGAATCGGTGCTGCCACGCAACATTGCCAACTTCAAGGCGTTCGAGAATGCCATGACGCTGGACATCGCCATGGGCGGTTCCACCAACACCATCCTGCACTTGCTCGCTGCCGCTCAGGAAGCCGAGATCGACTTCGATCTGCGCGACATCGACCGCCTGTCCCGTCACGTACCGCAGCTGTGCAAAGTCGCGCCGAACATCCAGAAGTACCATATGGAAGACGTGCACCGCGCCGGCGGCATCTTCAGCATCCTCGGCTCCCTGGCCCGAGGCGGTCTGTTGCATACCGACCTGCCAACGGTACACAGCAAGACCATGGCCGAGGCCATCGCCAAGTGGGACATCACCCAGACCACCGACGAAGCCGTGCATCACTTCTTCAAGGCCGGTCCGGCGGGCATCCCGACCCAAACTGCCTTCAGCCAATCGACTCGCTGGGAAACCCTGGATGACGACCGTGAAAACGGCTGCATCCGCAGCGTCGAGCACGCCTACTCCAAGGAAGGTGGCCTGGCTGTGTTGTACGGCAACATTGCCTTGGACGGCTGCGTGGTAAAAACCGCCGGCGTCGACGAGTCGATCCATGTATTCGAAGGCAACGCCAAGATCTTCGAAAGCCAGGACAGCGCCGTGCGCGGCATCCTTGCCGATGAAGTGAAGGCCGGCGATATCGTGATCATTCGCTACGAAGGCCCGAAAGGCGGCCCGGGCATGCAGGAAATGCTCTACCCGACGTCCTACTTGAAGTCCAAAGGCCTGGGCAAAGCCTGCGCGCTGCTGACGGACGGGCGGTTCTCTGGCGGCACCTCTGGCCTGTCCATTGGCCACGCTTCGCCGGAAGCGGCGGCTGGCGGCGCCATTGGCCTGGTGCGCGATGGCGACAAGGTATTGATCGACATTCCCAACCGCTCGATCAACCTGCTGATCAGCGACGAAGAATTGGCCGAACGCCGCGTCGAGCAGGACAAGAAAGGCTGGAAGCCGGTGGAAGTGCGTCCGCGCAAAGTCACCACCGCCCTAAAGGCCTACGCCCTCCTCGCCACCAGCGCCGACAAAGGTGCGGTGCGCAACAAGGCGATGCTTGACGGGTTGTAAGCGTCCTAGCTTCGAACAAAATGCCCCGCCAAGCGCGGGGCATTTTTTTGGGCTTCAGTCTGACCCTTTTGGGCCAAGTGCTCCCTCGCCACAGGGTTACTTGGTATCAGTGTGGGGGACGGGTTTACTGAATGTCCTCGGGCTTGACGATCACCCAGTTCTTGTCAGCCGTCACCGGCAATCCTTCCTTGGCCTGGGCGGCGGCGTGCTTGGCCATCATGCCGTTGATCTGGGTCATGTACTTGTCCTTGCGGTTGACCCACAGGTGGATGCCGCCCTTGGCCACGTCCACATCGTGGAACAACATGTAGCCGTCGCTGCTCGGCGTATCGCCGGCGACGAGTACGGGTTTTTTCCATTCGTCGATGTAGGTCAGGATCGCCGCATGCTTGCCGGCCATCCAGGTCGCCGGGGTCCAGAGGTAGGGGGTGTACTCCAGGCCCAGGTTGGCGTTCTCGTCGTATTTGCCGTTTGTGATCTGTTTGCGCGCGGTGGTCAGCTCGCCGGTCTTGCGGTCCTTGAGCAGCGTGGTCACGCCGATCACGTTCTGCGGCTTGAGGTTGTAGCCGTACTTCGGATCGGCCGCGACCATGCGCACCAGCTCTTCGGAAGCCGCGGTCATGACGTAGACCTCGATACCGTTTTCCATCAGTTTGTTGTACAGCTCGGTCTGGCCGGTGAAGATTTTCGGCGGGTTGGCGTTGTACTGGACCACCTTGTCGCCATCGTAATAGGTGGTCGGCACCGGTTTGCCTGAAGCCATCAATTCATCGACATAACCCTTCAGCTCCTTGAGCGTGAACCCAGAGAACACCTGGGCCACCCACGGGTAGCAAACCATGTCGTCCAGTTCGCACAGGCGGTAGTAATAGCTGAAGAGGCTTTCCTTGTGTTCAGCCGTATCCTTGAACGGCATCAGCTTCAGGGATGGGTCCAGGGTTTCACGGCTGATGAGGCCCTTGTTCTCCATGAACGGCAACAGCGACTCCTCCAGGTCGTAGCGGTAGCTGGTGTTGTCCATGTCAAAGACCGCGTAGTTACCCTTGTTGGCGTTGGCCGCGATCATCGCTTCCAGCGCCTTGGCCTGTTCCGCCGGCCAGTGCTTGAGATCGGTGGCGAGCGCTTGGCCGACGAGGCCCAAGCCTAGAGCGACAGCGAGCAGGTGCGGTACGAGCTTCATCGGCGTTTACTCCCAGTTTGTAAGAATTTGACGCTAACAAATGCCTGTGACGGATCCCGCCTGTGGGCGACCGCTTGCGTCCCGATAACGGCAGCGGCATGTCCGTGGACGCCAACGCCTTATTCCAAAAGCGACAGTAAACATTCTTTTTTAGTATTAATTCTTTAGATATCAGACTGTTAGGCTTTCCGGCTCACAGTCGCGGCTCGTGGCGACTGGCAAAGTCTTATCGGAGTTTTTCATGAATGTGCCGCTGATACTCAATCTGCTGGTGTTCATTGGCCTGCTGTTCGGCCTTGCGCAAACCCGCCACGGCACCTGGAGCCTGGCCAAAAAAGTCTTGCTGGCGCTGGCGCTGGGCGTGGTGTTCGGTATCGCCCTGCATACGATTTATGGGGCAGCGAATCCCGTGCTCAAAGCGTCGATCGGTTGGTTCGACCTCGTGGGCAATGGCTATGTGCAGTTGCTGCAGATGATCGTGATCCCGCTGGTCTTCGCCTCGATCCTCAGCGCCGTGGCCCGCCTGCACAATGCCGCGTCCCTGGGCAAGATCAGCTTCCTGACCATCGGTACGCTGCTGTTCACCACCGCCATCGCGGCGCTGATCGGCATCGGCCTGACCAACCTGTTCGGCCTCACCGCCGAGGGCCTGGTGGCCGGCACCCAGGAACTGGCGCGCCTGCAAGTGATCCAGGGCGACTACGCCGCAAAGGTCGCCAACCTGAACATCCCGCAGCTGCTGCTTTCGTTCATTCCACAGAATCCTTTTGCCGACCTTGCCCGGGCGAAGCCGACGTCGATCATCAGCGTGGTGATTTTCGCCGCGTTCCTCGGTGTCGCCGCGTTGCAGTTGCTCAAGGATGACGTTGAGAAAGGCCAGAAGGTGGTCGACGCCATCGACACCCTGCAAAGCTGGGTGACGCGCCTGGTGCGCCTGGTGATGAAGCTCACGCCATACGGCGTGCTGGCGCTGATGACGAAGGTGGTCGCCGGCTCGAATCTGCAGGACATCATCAAGCTCGGTAGTTTCGTAGTGGTGTCGTACCTGGGGCTGGGCTTGATGTTCGTGGTCCATGGCCTGCTGGTGTCGGCCGCCGGGATCAACCCGCTGCGTTTCTTCCGCAAGATCTGGCCGGTGTTAACGTTCGCCTTCACCAGCCGTTCCAGCGCCGCGACCATTCCGTTGAGCATCGAGGCCCAGACCAGTCGCCTCGGCATTCCCCGGGCGATCGCCAGCTTCAGCGCCTCGTTCGGCGCCACCATCGGCCAGAACGGTTGTGCTGGGCTGTATCCGGCGATGCTGGCGGTGATGGTCGCGCCCACCGTGGGCATCAACCCGCTGGATCCGGTGTGGATCGCAACGCTGGTCGCCATCGTGACCTTGAGTTCGGCGGGCGTGGCGGGAGTCGGTGGTGGCGCGACGTTCGCCGCGCTGATCGTGCTGCCGGCCATGGGTTTGCCGGTCTCGCTGGTGGCGCTGCTTATTTCGGTGGAGCCGCTGATCGACATGGGCCGCACTGCATTGAATGTCAGTGGCTCGATCACTGCGGGGGCGATTACCAGCCAGGTGATGCAGCAGACTGACAAAGCACTGCTCGATGCCGACGAGCATGGGGAGTTGGCGCAGGCTTGACGGGGGGCCTGCTAAATCGGCTATCGCGAGCAAGCTTGCTCGCGATGCTTCAGCGTTTTTCCCAGACTTCGAAACTGTAGGCCGGCTTGTCCCCTTCGGCCGGATTCGGCTGGTTCGAAACCAGCTTCCACTGGTTCGAATCAAACGCCGGGAACCAAGCATCCCCTTCCGGGCTCAGCGCCACGCGGGTCAGGTACAGCCGATCCGCCTGATCCAATGCCTGGGCATAGAGCTGGGCACCGCCGATCAGCATCAGCTCGTCCACGCCCTGTTCCAACGCCCAGGCTTCGGCCCGTTCCACTGCGGCTTCAAGCGTGGAATAAACCTGCGCGCCTTCCAAAACCAGGCCGGGTTGGCGGCTCACCACGATATTCAAGCGACCCGGCAGCGGTCGACCGAGGGAGTCCCAGGTCTTGCGGCCCATGATGATCGGCTTGCCCAGAGTGGTGGCCTTGAAATATTTGAAATCCCCCGGCAAGTGCCAGGGCATGGTGTTGTCGATGCCGATCACGCGGTTTTCACCGAGGGCTGCGATCAGGCTTAAGGGAAGAGTTTTTTTCATGGGGGCGAGGATACCAGAGGCCCGGACTGGCGCCACAGCGGTTATGCTCTTTGCTCATTCGAGCAACGGAAGCGCCCGTGACAGAACTGCAGAACCTCTGGTTGACCGAGACGATACGCCTGCGTGAAGAACACGCCGGCCCGCTCGAGGACCAGGAAGCCAATCGCCTGGCCCGCGCGGCAGGAGGCGATCTATCTACCCGCATCCGCCACCGCGCCGGCTGGCTGGCCGACCGCGACGGCCTTGCTCAAGCCCTGCGCCACTGGCTGCAGGGAGCGCGGCTGGCGCTGATGGCGTTGGCGGTGCTCGCCATCGCCAGCGGCGCCGGCCTGGGCTTCGCCGCCCTCGGCGATGGACGCGCGCCGGTCAACGTTTTCTGGGCCTTGGGCAGCCTGTTGGGGCTGAACCTGCTCCTGCTCATTGGCTGGCTCCTGGGCCTGCTGTTCGCTGGGGAGCAAGGCGCCACGCTGGGACGCCTTTGGCTGTGGCTCAGCGAAAAACTGGCGCGCGATGCCAAGGCTGCCCAACTGGCGCCAGCCCTGCTGCTGTTGTTGCAACGGCACCGGCTCAATCGCTGGGCGCTCGGCGTGCTGGTCAACGGCTTGTGGCTACTGGCGATGCTTAGCGCGCTGGTCATCGTACTGATGCTGATGGCGACCCGGCGTTATGGCTTCGTCTGGGAAACCACGATTCTGGGCGGCGATACCTTTGTCGCCATGACCCAGGCCCTCGGTGCGCTGCCCGCCCTGCTGGGCTTCAGCGTGCCGACCGTCGAGATGATCCGCGCCAGCGGTGACGCCGCGTTGGATATCGAGAGCGCCCGCCAGGCCTGGGCCGGGTGGTTGGTCGGCGTCTTGCTGGTCTACGGCGTGCTGCCGCGCCTGTGCCTGGCGCTGCTGTGCCTGTGGCGATGGCGTCGTGGCCGCGCCAGACTTCGCCTGGACTTGAACCTGCCCGGTTACGCGCAGTTGTGCGAGCGGTTGATGCCCAGCAGCGAGCGCCTGGGCGTCAACGATGCCGCGCCCGCACAGTTGCACAGAATCGACAGCGCCGTCGGGGCAATGGAAAGTGACGGCGCGTTGCTGGTGGCGATCGAGCTGGACGAACGTCCCTGGCCGCCCAAGCTGCCCGACTCCGTTAAAAACGCCGGCATCCTCGACAGCCGCGAGTCCCGCCACAGACTCTTGGAACAACTGTCGCGTTTCCCACCCGCACGCCTGGCGATTGCCTGCGACCCCCGGCGTTCGCCGGACCGTGGAAGCCTAGCGTTGATTGCCGAGCTGGCCCGCAGCGCCAGTGCTACCCGTATCTGGTTATTGCAAGCGCCACCCGGCGAAGCGCTGGACGGCGAGCGCCTGGGTGATTGGCATAACGCGCTGCAACAGTTGGAGTTGCCGTTCGCCGATTGCGCCCCGATGAACTGGCTGGAGACCGGCCATGACTGAATCCATCAAGCCCCTGAAGCTCGCGGTGGTCGGCCACACCAATGTCGGCAAGACCTCCTTGCTGCGCACCCTGACCCGCGACGTCGGCTTCGGCGAGGTGTCCCATCGCCCGAGCACCACCCGTCACGTCGAAGGGGCTCGCCTGTCGGTGGATGGCCAGGCGCTGCTGGAACTGTACGACACGCCGGGGCTGGAAGACGCCATCGCCCTGCTCGATTACCTGGAACGCCTGGAGCGGCCGGGCGAACGCCTGGACGGCCCGGCACGCCTGGCGCGCTTCCTCGATGGCAGTGAGGCCCGGCAACGCTTCGAGCAGGAAGCCAAGGTGCTGCGGCAGTTGCTCGCCAGCGATGCCGGACTGTATGTCATTGATGCCCGCGAGCCGGTGCTGGCCAAATACCGCGATGAGTTGGAAGTCCTCGCCAGTTGCGGCAAACCGCTGCTACCGGTGCTCAACTTCGTCAGCAGCGCCCAGCATCGCGAACCTGAGTGGCGCGAAGCCCTGGCGCGATTGGGCCTGCATGCGCTGGTGCGCTTCGACAGCGTCGCCCCGCCGGAAGACGGCGAACGACGTCTGTACGAAAGCCTTGCGCTGTTGCTGGAAAACGCTCGCGAACAGCTGGAGCGACTGATCGATGATCAACAGGCCCAGCGCCAGGCTCGCCAGCAGAGCGCAAAGCGCCTGATCGCCGAACTTCTGATCGACTGTGCCGCCTGCCGACGCAGCGTCGTCAGCGATGCGGATCTGGAGCACCAGGCCATCGGCCAATTGCGCGACGCCGTCCGTCAGCGCGAGCAGCGCTGCGTTGAAGCGCTGCTCAAGCTTTACGCTTTCCGTGCCCAGGACGCGGCCGCCAGCGATTTGCCTCTGCTGGACGGTCGCTGGGGCGATGACCTGTTCAATCCCGACACCCTCAAGCAATTGGGCGTGCGAGTCGGTGGCGGGATCGCGGCCGGGGCAGCGGCGGGTGCGGGCGTGGATTTGCTGGTGGGAGGGTTGACCCTTGGCGCCGCAGCCCTGGCCGGAGCCATTGCCGGCGGTGCGCTGCAAACCGCCCGCAGCTATGGCAACCGGTTGATGGGCAAGCTCAAGGGCCAGCGCGAACTGACCGTGGACGACAGCGTGCTGCGCCTCCTGGCCTTGCGCCAACGGCAATTGCTGCAAGCGATCAATCAGCGCGGTCATGCGGCGATGGACAGTATCCGTATCGCCACGCCCCACGATAAGACATGGCGCGAAGGCAGGTTGCCCGAAGCATTGAACAAGGCCCGGGCGTATCCGCAGTGGTCGTCGCTCAACCCCAGTCCCCGCTTGAGCCAGGCCGAGCGGCAAGAGCAGATCGAGCTATTGGCCGAGCAGCTTTAGACACCGTCATTTCTGTGGTGAGGGCATTTATCCCCGTTGGGTCGCGAAGCGGCCCCCTGCTTTTTGGATGTGCGGCTGTGGTCGATATTTTTTTGGGGGCGCTTCGCACCCCAGCGGGGATAAATCCCCTCGCCACAAAAAAACGGTTCGCCGCAATTATTCCGCGGCCAACGCTTTTAGCGCCGACGCCGCTTCCGCCAGCTCCAGCTCGCTGAACACCCGTACGCCATGGCGCTTGAGCAACGCCGCCGTCACGCCCTCGCCGAGGACTTTCACACCGCTGAATGTCCCGTCATAGGTGAGCAGGTTGCCGCAGGAGGGGCTGTTGGCCTTCAGCACGGCGATCCGGATGCCGTGTTCGCGCACCAAATCCAACGCTTGATAGGCACCCGACAAAAACTGCGCGCTCACATCCTCGCCATCGGTGGTGATGACCGCCGCGTCGCCATCGAGCACTTTCACTCCTTGCCCGCCAGGAATCTCCGCCGCCGGCCGGGGCGTGGGCAAGCCGCCGGCGACCTCCGGGCACAGCGGCACGACACGACCCTCGTCGAGCCATTGCTGGAGCTGATCGAATGGCCCGCTGGCGCCACCGTCGTAACGCACGCGATGACCGAGCAGACAGCGACTGACTAGGATTTTTTCCATGCTCAGAACAACTCGTTGCCGCGGCGTCGGAACCAACCGGTCAAGGACAGGCGCTCACGCGTCGCCGGCAGCACTTCATGGGGAATGTCCCCCGAGAGAAACACCACCAGGCAGCCGCCGGTGGGCACTACATCGTGCTCACTTTCGCCCAGGTACATGCGCAACTGACCGCCGTGTTCCGGCAGCCACGCGTCATTGAGATAGAGCACCGCCGAGACCATGCGCCGGTCATCGTCACGGAAGCGGTCGACGTGCTTGAGGTAGAACGCACCGGGCGGGTACAGGGCGAAGTGGCTCTCGAAATCCTCCAGTCCCAGGAACAGGCCCCGGTTCAAGGCCTCGCGCAGACTGTCCATCAACCCCAGGTAACGGTCGCAGGCGTCAACCTGGCCGGGCTCGATCCACTGGATGTGATCGCCACGGATCCCTTCGCGAATTTCCGAAAACGGCCCGCGTCCAACGGCGGCCGGGGCCAGTTCACCTTCAGCGGCGCGCTGGCGGCACTCGGCCGCCAAGGCGCGCGTCAGCGCATCCGGCAGGAAGATGTTCTGCTGCGACCAGCCGCGCTCGGCCAGGTCGTCGACGATACGTAACAGCAACGGATGATCAGAAGGTATTTGCATGGCGCGCATAGTATTCCTGTGCCTGCAAAACCGACAGCGCCGCGCAGCGGGTTCGCTGCGCCAGGTGGCACTGCCGTACGAACTTGATACGAATTCTCGACAAGTTCCCGCACCCCACGGAGAATAGTCGGCTGCTGACAGGAGTCCCTATGCGCCGTTTGCTTTTCTCACTGTTGATGTTCTGCGTATTGCCCGCCTGGGCAGACAGCTACGACCAGTTGTACAAGGTCGCCGGCTGGCCGGAACAACGGGCGCATTTCAATGACGCCTTGAATGCCGCGCAGCAGCGCTATCAGAACAGCCTGCCGCCAGCGGTGTTCCAGGCGTTGGTGAACAACAGCAACCAACGGTTCGCGCCCCAGGCCATGGACCAGCGGGCCGAGGCCCAGTTGCGCAATAACCTTGCCGACCCGGACCCGGCCCTGACCTTTTTCCAATCGCCCCTGGGCCGCAAAGTCGTCGCGGCCGAACTGCTCGCCACCCGCCGCGACCAATTGGCGAAGAACGCCAAGGGCCTGCCGAAGATGCAGGCCAGCGATAACCGCCTGCTGATCATCGGCCATCTGGCCCAGGCCCTGCCCGCCCGTGAAGCCGGTGCCGAAGTCAGCCTGGCGATCGCCGGCGTGGCGGCCGACAGCCTGAGTTCGATGATTCCAGGCTTGCTGGGCGGCGGGCAGGCTCAAGGCATGTTGAACGGCCAGCGCCAGCGCCTGATGGACCAGATCGGTGCGGACCTGAACAACACGTTGCTGTACGTCTACCGTGACCTGACCGACACCGAGCTGGAAGAATTCGCCACCTTCGCCGAGTCGGCCGAGGGGCAGGCCTATTACCAGGCGGCGCTGGCGGCGATTCGGGCGGGGTTGGCGGTGGGGCAGAACTTAGGGCAGTAGGGATTCAACATCGCTATCGCGAGCAGGCTCGCTCCCACAGGGACTGATTGCACAGATCCATCGTGGGAGCGAGCCTGCTCGCGAACGCGATAGATCGATCACCGCCGGACCCGACTCATCCGCCTGCTCAAGAACTCAAACATTTCCTGACGCATCGCCAACCTCTCATTCGCCAGGTGATGCCGCCCCTGCGGCAACATCAGAACCTGCGGCCGGTCGAATTTGGCCTGCAACACTTGCAAGTTGTGTCGCCAATCCACCGTCATGTCCGCCTGCCCCTGGACGATCAACGGCTGGCGCGGGCTGCTCGGCGCCGCCTCTATGCGCTTGATCCACTGCGCGAGCGCCCCGACCCACGCGGTGGGCAGGCGCAGCGGTTGCAGCGGGTCGGCCTGCAGGAACGGAAGGAAATCCGGGTCGGTGGAATTCTCGGTGAACCGCCGGGCAATGCCGGTCACGAACGGCTTGAGCAGGTAATAACTGAGGCGCGACCAGCCCCAGGCGCGAGGCCGGACCAGGGGCGACAACAGGATGACCTGGCCCTGGGCCGGGCTGTTTGCGCCCTGGTTGAGGACATGGTCGACCACAATTGCCCCGCCGGTGCTTTGTCCGCACAGGTGCCAGGGTTGCGGCAAGCCAAGGCTGTCCCCTTCTGCCAGCAAACCTTGCAATGTCGCCTGGTAGTCGGCGAAATCGCCGATGCTGGCGCGCTCGCCACTGGACAATCCATGGCCCGGCAAGTCGCAGCTGATCACCACGAACCGCTGCTCCAGCGCCCAGTCGATCAAGTGCCGGTAAAGGCCCATGTGGTCGTAATAGCCATGGAAAAGGAACAGGGTCGCCACGGCTTTTTCCGGCCACCAGACCTGGCCGACCAGCTCATACCCCGCAACGTCGAAACGACCCAGGCCGCTGCGCAGCGTGCGTGCCGGGAAATCCAGTCCATAGAATTGCTGGTAGGCCTGCGCTTGCGCAGACAGCGGCTGCCACTGCGCCAAAGGTTGCAGGCTGGCGCGCAGATGATCAGGGTCAAAAGAAGCGGGCATTGGTATTCCAGGCAGGAGCGCATCGCGCGAAACAGGCTTTGTAAGCCTGTGATATTCATCTGTCGCGTCGGGCATGGCAAGCTACGCGGCTCCAGAGGATCGACTCCATGCGCCCGTCCCACCGCACGACCTTGCTTGCCAGCCTGCTCGCCCTCGCGTGCGCCGTCGTGCTGTGGCTCGCCTACGACTGGTTCCAGGGCCGATTCCTGAGGACGTTCAGCCAACACACGGCAGTATTTTCCGGCGACCCCCTGCGCCTGCCGCCCGACCTGGCCGGCCCCGGCGCAATCCGCCTGGTGCATTTCTGGGATCCGGCCTGCCCGTGCAACGTTGGCAATCAGCAGCACCTCTCCGAGCTGGTCGAGAAATACACCCCCCTTGGCGTGGCGTTCTACGCAGTACAAAAAACCGGCAGCCTGGGCCGCCTGCCTGCCACGCTGAATAGCCTCAAGACACTGCCGGCGCTTCCCGGTTCGGAACAGATTCCTGCCAGCCCCGCCGTGGCGATCTGGGACCGCCACGGCAAACTGGCGTATTTCGGCCCGTACAGCGAAGGCTTGACCTGCAATTCGAGCAACAGCTTTATCGAACCGATTCTCGAAGCGTTGAGTACCGGCCGGCAAGTCGACGCAACCCACACCATGGCGGTGGGTTGTTATTGTCCGTGGGCCCAGGACACATCCAGCAAACAGTAGGGCCGAAGATATCCCTCCGAGGAACGATGCACCGGGAAGCGGTCACGTGTTAAACAGGCGATCCACAGCGAGATCGTGGGACCGCTGCCACTCGAATAAGGAATGACCATGAAACGGACCCTCGTTGCCTTCCTGTCACTGGTCGTCACCGCCGTTATCGTCGCGGGCGGCTACCTCTACAGCAAGCAGCCCACCCGCCAGGGCACGGTGCAGTTGCAAGGGCTGCAAGGCTCGGTGACGGTGCGCTACGACGAACGCGGCGTGCCGCATATTCGCGCCGAGAACGAAACCGACCTGTACCGTGCCCTCGGTTACGTCCACGCCCAGGATCGGCTGTTCCAGATGGAGATCATGCGGCGCCTCGCCCGGGGCGAGTTGGCCGAGATCCTCGGGCCCAAGTTGCTCGACACCGACAAGCTGATGCGCAGCCTGCGCATTCGCGAGCGCGCCGCCAGCTACGTCGCCGAGCAGGATCGACAGTCGCCGGCCTGGATCGCTACGCAAGCGTACCTGGACGGCATCAACGCCTATCAGCAAACCCACACGCGGCCGCTGGAGTTCGATGTGCTGGGCATTCCCAAGCGTCCCTTTACCGCTGAAGACACCGCCAGCATCGTCGGCTACATGGCCTACAGCTTCGCCGCGGCCTTTCGCACCGAACCCTTGCTGAGCTATGTGCGCGACGAACTCGGTGCCGAGTACCTGAAGATTTTCGACCTCGACTGGCAGCCCCAGGGCGTCCTGCCTCAGGATCCGGCAGGCGGCACGACATTGTCCGCCACTGACTGGAAAGACCTCAACGCCCTCGCCCGCCTGAGTGAGCAGGCCTTGGCCGACCATGGCCTGCCGCAGTTCGAAGGCAGCAACGCCTGGGCGGTCTCGGGCAACCGCACCCACAGCGGCAAGCCTTTGCTGGCGGGCGATCCGCATATCCGCTTTTCCACGCCGTCGGTGTGGTACGAAGCCCACCTGTCGGCGCCAGGTTTCGAACTCTACGGCCAGTATCAGGCCCTCATGCCGTTCGCCTCCCTGGGCATGAACAAGGATTTCGGCTGGAGCATCACCATGTTCCAGAACGACGACCTGGACCTGATCGCCGAGAAGATCAACCCGGACAACCCCGAACAGGTCTGGTACCGCGGCCAATGGGTGGACATGACCCGCAGCGAACAGCAGATCGCCGTCAAAGGCCAGGCGACGGTAACGCTGGTGTTGCGCCAGTCGCCCCACGGCCCGATCGTCAACGATGCCCTCGGCGCCAATGCGGGCAAGACGCCAATCGCCATGTGGTGGGGGTTCCTGGAAAGCCGCAATCCGATCCTCGAGGCGTTCTACCAGCTCAACCGCGCCGACACCTTGGTGAAGGCCCGCGGTGCGTCGGCCAATATCCATGCGCCGGGGCTAAACGTGGTCTGGGCCAATGCCAAGGGCGACATCGGCTGGTGGGCCGCGGCGCAATTGCCCAAGCGGCCGGCTGGCGTGAAACCCGGCTTCATTCTCGACGGCACCAGCGCCGAAGCGGAAAAAGACGGTTTCTACCCTTTCAGCAGCAATCCCCAGGAAGAGAACCCGGCCCGGGGCTACATCCTCTCAGCGAATTTCCAGCCGGTGGCGGCCAGCGGGATCGAGATCCCTGGCTACTACAACCTCGCCGACCGGGGTCAGCAACTCGACCGACAACTGAGCGACAAACAGGCCAAATGGGACATCCAGACCACCCAGAAACTGCAACTGGGCACCACCACCGCCTATGGCCCGCGCCTGCTTGCACCTTTGTTGCCGATCCTGCGCGAAGCGGTCAGCGACCCGCAGGAGCGCAAGTGGGTGGAACAACTGGCTGAGTGGAAGGGCGACTACCCGCTGGACTCCATCAGCGCCACGTTGTTCAACCAGTTCCTGTATGACCTGGCCAACACCGCCCTGCGGGACGAACTGGGCGACGGATTCTTCGAAACCGCGCTATCGACCCGTGTCATCGACGCCGCGCTGCCACGCCTGGCCGCCGAGAAAGACTCGCCGTGGTGGGACGACCGATCGACGCTGGGCACCGAAACCCGCGCCGACACGGTGATCAAAGCCTGGGACAAATCCCTGGCGCACTTGAGGGCGACGCTGGGGGCCGACCCCGCCCAATGGCGGTGGGGTCAGGCACACACCCTGACCCACGGGCATCCCCTGGGCCAGCAAAAGCCACTGGACCGGGTCTTCAACGTTGGACCGTTCGCCGCACCCGGCACCCATGAAGTGCCGAACAATCTCTCGGCCAAGATCGGACCGGCGCCCTGGCCCGTGACCTATGGCCCTTCCACTCGGCGCATCATTGACTTCGTCGACCCGGCCCACAGCGTCACCATCAACCCTGTCGGCCAGAGCGGCGTACCATTCGACAAGCACTATGAGGACCAGGCCGACGCCTACATCGAAGGGCTGTATCACCAGGCGCACCTGGCCGAGGAAGAAGTCACCGCCAACACCCACGGCACACTGAAACTGCTGCCCGCCAGGGCCGAGCCCTGACCATGGCATCGGAATGTTTCTGACGATCGACAGGCTTGGACATCAATGATCGTCAGGACTGCAAAAGCCCAACCCGTTTATCTCAATGGAGTCGATGCAATGTTCAATAACTGGTCCGAACTGCTGCCCACCATCAAGAGTGCCTTTGGCGCCCTGGGCAAAAGCAATCCGAAAATGGTCAAGGCCTACATGGCCCTGGATGAGGCTGCCGCCGAGAACAGCGTGCTCGACGCCAAGACCCGTGAACTGATCTCCATCGCCGTGGCGATCACCACCCGATGTGACGGCTGCATCGGCGTACACACCGACGCCGCGATCAAGGCCGGCGCGACCCGCGAAGAAATCGCCGCCACCCTGGCAACGGCGGTCTCGCTGAATGCCGGAGCGGCTTATATCTATTCCCTGCGGGCGCTGGAGGCCCATGACGCACTGAAAAAATGAGCTTAAAGCAACGCGGCAAAATTCAACCTGAACTGTTGCGGCGTCACGCCCAACCGCCGATTGAAGACGCTGCGCATGTGTTGGGCATCGCGAAAGCCGCATTGGTAAGCGACGGTCTTGAGCGGTGCCCGAGTGCTTTCCAGCATCACGCGCGCCGCGTCTACCCGGGCCTGCTCGACGAACTCGGCTGGCGTGACCTTCGCCTCCCGGGCGAACACGCGGGAGAAATTGCGTGGGCTCATGTTCGCCGCGCTGGCGAGGTTGGCGATGCCCAGATCACCGTTGAGATTCGCCAGCACGTACGCCTGGACCTGGGCCACGGTGGAGGTCGGCTCGGCATGGGGCGCGAGAAACGGACTGAACTGTGATTGGCCGCCTGAACGCTGGGTGAACACCACCAGCCGCTTGGCGACATTCAGTGCCACCTCCGGCCCATGGTCCTGAGCCAGCAGAAACAGCGACAGGTCGATTCCCGCCGTAACGCCCGCCGAGGTATACAGCTCGCCGTCCTGCACGTACAGCCGATCGGCTTCGATCCGGGTCGAGGGGCACAGCTGCGCCAGCGCCGAAGCATCGCCCCAATGGGTGGTGACGGTCCGCCCCTGGAGCAATCCCGCCCGAGCGAGCATGAACGCGCCATTGCAGATCGAACCGAAGCGCCGGGCCCGGGCGCAGGCTTCGCGCAGCCAGGCATTGAACGCTGGGCCAACGTCCATGAACGGCAATTGCGGCCCGCCCGCGACCAGCAGCAGGTCGTACGGCCCTGACGCTTCGCTGAAATGGCGGTGGGGATTGAGGGACATGCCGTTGGAGCAAGACGTCGCACCGCGCTCGACGCCGATCACTTCCAGCCGATAGTGATCCTGCGCGGCGAGAAAGCGATTGGCTTCGCAGAACACATCCAGGGGGCCGCTGACGTCCAGGGACTGGACGCCCGTGAACACCACGATGGCGACGGTTTTTTCCATGGTGCTCACTTACCTGTCCGGGTTGACCACAGAACCCTAGCCAATCCGGCGTGCAGAAGCCAGATGGCATGAAACCCAAGTTCATTGGCCGTAATCGCAGCCATGGCGCGATTGCTGCGCCGTATCCCGGCGAACAGACTGAACCCTCAGCGCCGCCACGGCGCACCGTCAAGAGGAGAGCAGCATGACCCGCATCGCCGGCATCCAGATTCCCGACAGCGCCCTCGCCCGGGCCACCACCGAATACATCCGCGACATTGAATCGGACCTGCTGTATCACCATTCCCGCCGGGTGTTCCTGTTCGGCGCCTTGAGCGGCCAGCGCCAGCAGTTGGCTTACGATCCGCAGCTGCTCTACGTCGGCGCGATGTTCCACGACCTCGGGTTGGTGGAAGGCTACCGCAGCGACGATGAGCGCTTCGAAGTGGACGGCGCGAATGCCGCCGCGGCCTTCCTCAAACCCTACGGGTTGAGCGATGACGACATCGAGCAAGTGTGGCTGTCGATCGCGCTGCACACCACGCCCGGCGTGCCGAAGCACCTGCGCCCCAACGTCGCCCTGGTGACCGCTGGCGTGGAAATGGACGTGCTGGGCATGGATTACGCCGCGTTCCCCGCCGCACAGCGCGACGCCGTGGTGCATGCGCATCCCCGGGGAGAAGGCTTCAAGGAGTGCATCATCTGCGCCTTCGCCGACGGCTTGCGGCATCGTCCACATACCACCTTCGGCAATGTGAAAACCGATGTGCTGAGGGATCAGGAGCCGGGGTTCAAGCCGATGAACTTCGTTGAAGTGATCCGCAGCTCGCCCTGGAATTCATAGCCAGCACACCCCACCGCTATCGCGAGCAGGCTCGCTCCCACAAGGGGATCTGCAGTGAGCCACGGATTTGCAGGCAAAAAAACACCAGTGGGAGCGAGCTCGCTCCCACATTTTGGTCCCAGAGTCGGTTAGGCCGAAGCGGTTTCCGCCCGGCGTACTTCCGGTTGCTTCCAGGAATCGGCGGCGCTTTCCTCGATCGCTTGCTGGATCGCCCGCTTGCGGTTTTCTTCGGCACGGCGGCTGAAGTACCAGACCAGGAAGGTCACCAGGGACACCGCCAGCAGGATCAGGCTCGCCACGGCGTTGATTTCCGGTTTCACCCCCAGGCGCACCGCCGAGAAGACTTCCATCGGCAAGGTGGTCGAGCCAGGGCCGGAGACGAAGCTTGCCAGCACCAGGTCGTCGAGGGACAGCGCGAACGACATCATGCCGCCCGCCGCCAGCGACGGCGCGATCATTGGAATGGTGATCAGGAAGAACACCTTCCACGGCCGCGCGCCGAGGTCCATGGCCGCCTCTTCGATGGACAGGTCCAGCTCACGCAAGCGCGCCGAGACCACCACCGCCACGTAGGCCGCGCAGAACGTCGTGTGGGCGATCCAGATCGTGACGATGCCACGTTCCTGAGGCCAGCCGATCATTTGCGCCATGGCCACGAACAACAGCAACAGCGACAGGCCGGTGATCACTTCCGGCATCACCAATGGCGCGGTGACCAGGCCGCCGAACAGCGTCCGACCCTTGAAGTGGGTGATGCGGGTCAGCACGAAGGCCGCCAGCGTGCCCAGGGCCACCGCGGCAATCGCCGTGTAGCAGGCGATTTCCAACGAGCGCATCACCGAGCCCATCAGCTGGCTGTTGTCCAGCAGGCCGACGTACCACTTGACTGACCAACCGCCCCACACCGTCACCAGTTTGGAGGCGTTGAACGAGTAGATCACCAGAATCAGCATCGGCGCGTAGATGAACAACAGACCCAGCACCAGCATCAGGCTTGAAAAACTGAAGCGCTTCATTACTTGCCCTCCATTTCTTTGGCCTGACTGCGGTTGAACAGGATGATGGGCACGATCAGGATCGCCAGCATCACCACCGCCAAGGCGGATGCCACCGGCCAGTCTCGATTATTGAAGAATTCCTGCCACAGCACTTTGCCGATCATTAGCGTTTCCGGGCCGCCCAGCAGTTCCGGAATCACGAACTCGCCCACCACCGGGATGAACACCAGCATGCAGCCGGCGATGATGCCGTTCTTGGACAGCGGCACGGTGATCTTCCAGAAGCTGTTGAAGGTGCTCGAACCCAGGTCCGACGCGGCTTCCAGCAGGCTGGCATCATGCTTCACCAGGTTGGCGTAGAGCGGCAGGATCATGAACGGCAGGTAGGAATAGACCACGCCGATATAGACCGCCAGGTTGGTGTTGAGAATTTGCAGGGGTTCGCTGATCCAACCCATGCTCATCAGAAAGCCGTTGAGCAAGCCGTTGTTGCTGAGGATACCCATCCACGCGTAGACGCGAATCAGGATCGCGGTCCAGGTCGGCATCATGATCAGCAGCACCAGCACCGTCTGCATCTCTTTGCGGGCGTTGGCGATGCCATAGGCCATGGGGTAGCCGATCAGCAGGCACAACGTGGTGCTGATCAGCGCCATCTTCAGCGAGCCGAGATAGGCGGAGATGTACAGCTCATCCTCGCTGAGCATCACATAGTTGCCAAGGTTGAGCAGCACCTGCAGCTTCTGGTCGATGTAGCTGTAGATTTCGGTGTAAGGCGGGATCGCCACGTCGGCTTCGGCGAAACTGATCTTCAGGACGATGAAGAACGGCAGCATGAAGAACAGGAACAGCCAGATGAAGGGCACCCCGATGACCATCTGACGGCCACCGGGCGTTATTCGGGCGAGTCGGCGTTTGAACTTGCGCATGTTCATGAGCGAAGCACCACGCCGCTGTCGTCTTCCCACCAGACGAATACCTGGTCGCCCCAGGTCGGACGCTGGCCTCGGCGTTCGGCGTTGGCGACGAACGACTGCACCAGCTTGCCACTCGGCAGCTCGACGTAGAACACCGAGTGGCCGCCCAGGTAGGCGATGTCATGGACCTTGCCACTGGACCAGTTGTGCTCGCAGGTTGGCTGCTCGGGCGTGACCAAGAGTTTTTCCGGGCGGATGGCGTAGGTGACGGACTTGTCCTGCACCGAGGTGCTGATGCCGTGGCCGACGTAAATGTTGCGGTCCAGGTCCTTGCACGTCAGCACCGCGTGGCCCTCGGCGTCGTCCACCACTTCGGTCTCGAAGATGTTGACGTTGCCGATGAATTCACAGACCAGGCGGCTGGTCGGGGTCTCGTAGATATCGATCGGGCTGCCGATCTGGGCGATCCATCCCAGGTGCATGATCGCAATGCGCTCGGCCATCGTCATGGCCTCTTCCTGGTCGTGAGTCACCATCACGCAAGTCACGCCGACCCGCTCGATGATCTCCACCAGCTCAAGTTGCATCTGCGAGCGCAGCTTCTTGTCCAGAGCGCCCATTGGCTCGTCGAGCAGCAAGAGTTTGGGCCGCTTGGCCAGGGATCGGGCCAGGGCCACGCGCTGGCGCTGGCCACCAGAGAGTTGGTGCGGCTTGCGCTTGGCGTACTGGCTCATCTGCACCAGCTTGAGCATTTCAGCCACGCGGGCGTCGATCTCGGCTTTCGGGATCTTGTCCTGTTGCAGGCCGAAGGCGATGTTCTGTGCCACGGTCATGTGGGGGAACAAGGCGTAGGACTGGAACATCATGTTGATCGGCCGCTCGTAGGGCGGCAGGTCGGTGATGTCCACGCCATCGAGGAAAATCCGCCCCTCCGTGGGCCGCTCGAAGCCTGCCAGCATGCGCAGCAAAGTGGATTTGCCCGATCCCGAACCGCCGAGCAAGGCAAAGATCTCGCCTTTCTTGATTTCCAGGGACACGTCGTCCACGGCAATCGTCTCGTCGAACTTCTTCGTGACCCGGTCGATCTTGACCAGCACCTGCTTGGGTGTCTGGTCGCCCTCGAGGGCTTTCTTATAGGCGCCGGAGGCAACTGCCATTTACGAAACTCCCACAAAATTTGCAGCTCGCCCAAGACGGGCGAACCTTGGAAAAGTTAGAGCGCTTGACGCTATTTACCCGACTTGACCTTGGTCCAGCTGCGGGTCATGAGTCGTTGGATCTTGGGCGGCAACTCGGAGTTGACGTAGAGCTTGTCGACAACCTCCTGCGGGGGATAAACCGCTTCGTCGGTGCGCACTTCCTGGTCCATCAGTTCGCCAGCCTTGGGGTTCGGGTTGGCATAACCGACGTAGTCGCTCACCTGGGCGATGACCTCAGGCTTGAGCAGATAGTTGATGAACGCGTGGGCCTCCTTGACGTTGGCGGCGTCGCGTGGGATTGCCAGCATGTCGAACCAGAGGTTGCCGCCTTCCTTGGGAATCACGTAGGCGATTTCGACGCCCTTGCCGGCCTCGCTGGCACGTTCACGGGCCTGGAAAATATCGCCGGAGAACCCGGCAGCCACGCAGATGTTGCCGTTGGCCAGGTCCGAGATGTACTTGGAGGAGTTGAAGTAGGTCACGTAAGGCCGGATCTTGAGGAGCTGGGCCTCGGCCTTCTTGTAGTCTTCGGGGTTCTGGCTGTTGGGGTCCAGGCCCAGGTAGTTGAGCATCGCCGGGATCATCTCGTCGCCCGAGTCGAGGAACGAAACGCCGCAGCTGGACAGCTTCTTGATGTTTTCCGGTTCAAACAGCATGGCCCACGAGTCGATTTTTTCGACACCCAGTACCGCCTTGATCTTCTCGACGTTATAGCCGATGCCGTTGGTGCCCCACAGGTAAGGCACGGCGTATTGATTGCCCGAGTCGTTTTTTTCCAGACGCTTGAGCAGCGAAGGATCGAGGTTGGCGTAGTTCGGCAGCTGCGATTTGTCGAGCTTCTGGAACGCCCCGGCCTTGATCTGCTTGCCCAGGAAATGGTTGGACGGCACGACCACGTCGTAACCGGTGCGACCGGCCAGCAACTTGCCTTCCAGGGTTTCGTTGGAATCGAACACATCGTAGACCGGCTTGATCCCGGTGGCTTTCTCGAAGTCTGCCAGGGTGGATTCGCCGATGTAGTCCGACCAGTTATAAATATGCACGGTGGAAGCCGCTTGGGCACTGACAGCGAGTGTCAGGCCAGCACCGACCAGCAAGGCGTTGCGCAACAAAGAAAAGACAGGCACGTGGAGGTCCTCTTAAATAGTTGGGCCCAAGTTGCCCCCGTTACCGGGCAACGATATGCCCTGCAACAAAACCGGCGCGCAACTTACCCTCGATAAACCGATCCAGCAAAATTTTTAGTTATTTAATTGCTCCTGTTGCCGCCCTCCCGGGGACGGCGACAACCGGAGCGTGCTTCAAGCCGGCTTATTTGCCGGATTTGATCTTGGTCCAGCTGCGGGTCAGGATCCGCTGGGTCGCCGACGGCAGGTCGGCGATGGCGTACAGCTTGGCCTTCACTTCGTCCGATGGGTAGATGCTCGGGTCACCGGAGATTTCCTTGTCCACCAGCGCGGTGGCGGCCTTGTTGCCGTTAGGGAAACGCACGTTGTCGGTGATCTCAGCCATGATTTCCGGCTGCATGATGAAGTTCATCCACTTGTAGGCGGCTTCGACGTTTTCGGCATCTTTTGGAATGGCGACCATGTCGTAGAACGAACCGGCACCTTCCTTCGGAATGGTGTAGGCCACTTTCACCTTGCCGCCAGCTTCAGCCGCACGGCTCTTGGATTGCTCGATGTCACCCGAGTAACCCACGGCCACGCAGATGTTGCCGTTGGCCAGGTCCGAAATGTACTTGGAAGAGTGGAAGTAACCGATCGATGGGCGCAGCTTGAGGAACAGTGCTTCGGCTTCGGCCAGTTGCTTCTTGTCCTGGCTGTCGGTCGGGTAGCCGAGGTAATGCAGAGCCACGGGAATCATTTCGGTTGGCGAATCGAGGAAGCTCACGCCGCAGCTCTTGAGCTTGGCAATGTTCTCGGGCTTGAGCAGCACGTCCCAGGAGTCGATCTTGTCGACGCCCAACGCGGCCTTGACCTTCTCGGGGTTGTACCCGATGCCGATGGTGCCCCACATGTACGGAAACGCGTGCTTGTTGCCCTGGTCGCTGGCATCGCCGACGGCCTTGAGCAGGTCGGGGTCCAGGTTCTTCCAATTCGGCAGCTTGGACTTGTCCAGCTCCTGGTAGACGCCGGCCTTGATCTGCTTGGCGAGGAAGTTGTTCGACGGCACCACGACGTCATAGCCGGATTTGCCGGCCAGCAACTTGGCTTCCAGCGTCTCGTTACTGTCGAATACGTCGTAGACGACCTTGATCCCCGTTTCCTTCTCGAACTTGGCGACCGTGTCCGGCGCGATGTAGTCGGACCAGTTATAGACGTGCAGCACCTTGTCGTCCGCCTGGACGGCGCCCGCCATCACGCCCATCAGGGACATGGCGAGGAGGGTCTTGCCAGCTAACTTCATACCTAATGTCTTCATGCCTAATGCCTTCATGAAAAGTGCTCCAGTTATTCTTCTTGGCCACGGTTGCGTAGCCGGCTCTCTGGCAACTTGAACAGCGGGGGTAGTCTGGCAAGTTACAGGGCAAGCTTTCAACAAAAGCCCAGCCTTTTGTTCACGCTGGGCGAGGCCCATGCTGGCACCTCGCTCAGAGCCTAGCACTTAGCCCTGCAACGCACTGAGCGTCAGGTCCAGGCATTGCCGCGCCTTGGCCACCAGTTCGTCGATCTCGGCCTTGCTGATCACCAGCGGTGGCGCAATGATCATGGTGTCGCCCACGGCGCGCATGATCAGCCCATTATCGAAGCAGAACTGCCGGCAGATCATGCCCACGCCCTTGCCTTCGTAACGCTTGCGCGTGGCCTTGTCCTGGACCAGCTCGATCGCCCCCAGCAAACCGACGCCGCGCACTTCACCCACCAGCGGATGATCGTTCAGTTCCCGCAGACGTTGCTGCAAATAGGGTGCCGTCTCGCCGTGGACACGCTCGATGATTTTCTCGTCGCGCAGGATCCTGATATTTTCCAGGGCCACTGCCGCAGCCACCGGATGGCCGGAGTAGGTGAACCCGTGGTTGAAGTCGCCGCCTTCGTTGAGCACCGCGACCACGTCGTCGCGCACGATCAGGCCACCCATGGGGATGTAGCCGGAGGTCAGGCCCTTGGCGATGGTCATCATGTGTGGTTTCAACCCGTAATGGTCGGTACCGAACCACTCGCCGGTGCGCCCGAAACCACAGATGACCTCGTCGGCCACGAAGAGGATGTCGTACTTGGCGAGGATTTCCTTCATGCGCGGCCAGTAGCTGTCCGGCGGCACGATCACGCCACCGGCGCCCTGGATCGGCTCGGCGATGAACGCACCGACGTTATCCACGCCGATCTCGAGGATTTTTTCTTCCAGCTGATTGGCCGCCCAGATGCCGAACTCTTCAGGGCTCATGTCGCCGCCTTCACCGAACCAGTACGGTTGGGCGATGTGGACGATGCCCGGGATCGGCAGGTCGCCTTGCTCGTGCATGTAGGTCATGCCGCCCAGGCTCGCGCCGGCCACGGTCGAACCGTGATAACCGTTCTTGCGACTGATGATGACTTTCTTGTTCGGCTGGCCCTTGATCGCCCAGTAGTGGCGGACCATGCGCAACATGGTGTCGTTGCCTTCGGAGCCAGAGCCGGTGAAGAACACGTGGTTCATGCCTTGCGGCGCGATATCGGCGATGGCCTTGGACAATTCCAGCACGGGCGGGTGAGCGGTCTGGAAGAAGAGGTTGTAGTACGGCAGCTCACGCATCTGTTGGCTGGCGGCGTCCGCCAGTTCATCGCGACCGTAACCAACGGCCACACACCAGAGGCCGGCCATGCCGTCGAGAATCTTGTTGCCTTCACTGTCCCAGAGGTACACGCCCTTGGCGTGGGTGATGATGCGCGGGCCTTTCTCTTTCAGTTGCTTGAAGTCGCTGAACGGTGCCAGGTGATGATCGCTGCTAAGAGCCTGCCATTCGCGAGTTTGCGGGTTGTTGCGGGTCATGCGAATTCTCCTTTGTTCCATGAGGGCGGGGCCTATGGCAGCCCCGCCCGGCGCATCAGACGGCAAAGAGCAGGAATTCCCGCTCCCACGAACTGATGACGCGCTTGAAGTTTTCATGCTCGGCCCGTTTGACCGCGACGTAGCCCGTGATGAATTTCTTGCCCAGGTACTTCTCGATGGTGGTGCTGTTCTCCATGCGTTCCAGGGCGTCTTCGATGGTCAGCGGCAGGCGCAGGTTGCGGCGCTCATACCCTCGACCCACCACCGGCGCGCTCGGGTTGATGCCTTCGACCATGCCGATGTAGCCGCACAGCAGGCTGGCGGCAATCGCCAGGTACGGGTTGGCGTCGGCGCCCGGCAGGCGATTTTCCACCCGACGGTTCTGCGGCCCGGCATCCGGCACCCGCAGGCCCACGGTGCGGTTCTCTTCGCCCCACTCCACGTTCACCGGCGCCGAGGTGTCGGGCAGGAAGCGGCGGAACGAGTTGACGTTGGGTGCAAACAGCGGCAACAGCTCAGGGATGAATTTCTGCAGGCCACCGATGTGGTGCAGGAACAGATCGCTCATGGTCCCGTCTTCATTGGAGAAGACGTTCTTGCCTGTTTCCTTGTCGATAATGCTCTGGTGCAGGTGCATGGCGCTGCCCGGCTCGCCGGTCATGGGCTTGGCCATGAACGTGGCGGCCACGTCGTGCTTGAGCGCGGCCTCGCGCATGGTGCGTTTGAACACCAGGATCTGGTCGGCCAGGGACAGCGCATCGCCGTGACGGAAATTGATTTCCATCTGCGCGGTGCCGTCTTCGTGGATCAGTGTGTCGAGGTCCAGCTCCTGCAATTCGCACCAGTCATAGACGTCTTCGAACAGCGGGTCGAATTCGTTGGCCGCTTCGATCGAGAACGACTGGCGACCGGTTTCCGGCCGACCGGAGCGGCCGATCGGTGGTTGCAGCGGAAAGTCCGGGTCGTCGCTGCGCTTGGTCAGGTAGAACTCCATCTCCGGCGCGACAATCGGCTGCCAGCCCTTGTCCGCGTAGAGCTTGAGCACCTTCTTCAATACGTTGCGGGGCGACAGCTCGATGGGGTTGCCCTGCTTGTCGTAGGAGTCATGGATCACTTGAGCGGTGGGCTCGATGGCCCAGGGCACCAGGAAGACTGCGTTTTCGTCCGGGCGGCACATCATGTCGATGTCGGCAGGGTCGAGCAGTTCGTAATAGATGTCGTCTTCGACATAGTCGCCCGTTACGGTCTGGAGCAGGACGCTCTCGGGCAGGCGCATGCCTTTTTCGGCAATGAACTTGTTGGTCGGCGAAATCTTGCCCCGGGTGATGCCGGTCAGGTCGCCAATCATGCATTCGACTTCTGTGATCTTGTGGTCTTTCAACCAATCGGTGAGCTGGTCGAGGTTGTTACTCATAAATGCCTCTAGGCGTGAGTTTCCTGGCTGCTATTAGTAGTCAGGCGTTGTTTGACGCATCGGCGTCGCGTTGTGTTGCCCTTGCTCGGCAGGCATCGCCAAATGCCTGGAAAATCGCAAGATAGTTCGGATTAGAGCCTACCGCCCATTCCGGGTGCCATTGCACACCTAAAGCAAAAGCCTTGCCTTGTACAACCGAGACGGCTTCGATCAGGCCATCCGGCGCCAGCGCTTCAACCCGCAGCCCCGGTGCCAGGCGCTCGATGCCCTGGCTGTGAATCGAGTTGACCTCAATGTTCGGCGGCAGGCCCAGGGCCGCGAGGACCCCGCCTGGCTGGACATGCACGGCATGGGCCGGGCCGTATTGAATGTCCACCGGCTGGGTGTCGTCTTCACGATGATCGATGAAGGTTCCGACTTCATGAACTTTCTGATGCAGGCTACCGCCAAAGGCTACGTTCATCTCCTGGAAACCCCGACAGATGCCCAGCACCGGAACGCCCGCATCGACGGCAGCGCGTATCAGTGGAAGGGTAATGGCATCCCGTGCAGGATCATGGGCAGTGCCTGGCGCGCTGGCCGGGCCTTGATAGTGAAAAGGTTCTACATTGGAAGGAGAGCCGGTAAAAAGAATACCGTCCAGGGCGTCCAGAATATCGGACGGTGCGAACAGATCCGCCAGGGAGGGAATCAGCACTGGCAAACCCTTGGCGGCTGTTGCGACAGCCCGGGCATATTTGTCGCCAGTGGTGTGATACGCATGCAAACCGATCTGCCTGGAGCAGGTGGTGACGCCGATTAACGGCAGGCGAGACATGAAGCACCCCGGTATTATTGCTGTTATGGGTTTGAATCGAGCTTAGCCTTGTTCATTTTTTTACACAACACCCCCGTAAAAAATACAACACGGCACGCTCAAGCCTGCGGGCGCGAAGGCCCTCAAAGGAAAAAAAACGCCCCAAACTGCCCCAAAAATGCCCCTCGGGTGCTTTTTTAGGGCACAAAAGGCCCAGCTTGACTTCGGCATGCCGTTCGGGTTGACTGGCTTTCGAAGAGATCAATGATTGATATTTTTAACAACAAAGGTGTTGCATCATGTCGGTACCCCCGCGTGCCGTTCAGCTTAACGAAGCGAACGCGTTCCTTAAGGAACATCCTGAGGTTCTGTACGTTGACCTTCTGATTGCGGATATGAATGGTGTGGTGCGCGGCAAGCGCATCGAACGCACCAGCCTCCACAAGGTTTACGAGAAAGGCATCAACCTGCCGGCCTCTCTATTTGCCCTGGATATCAACGGCTCGACGGTGGAAAGCACCGGCCTGGGCCTGGACATCGGCGATGCGGACCGCATCTGCTATCCCATCCCCGGCACCCTGAGCAATGAACCCTGGCAGAAGCGCCCGACCGCGCAACTGCTGATGACCATGCACGAACTCGAAGGCGACCCGTTCTTCGCCGACCCTCGGGAAGTCTTGCGCCAGGTCGTGACCAAGTTCGACGAATTGGGTCTGACCATTTGCGCGGCATTCGAGCTGGAGTTCTACCTGATCGACCAGGAGAACGTGAACGGCCGTCCGCAACCACCCCGCTCACCGATCTCCGGCAAACGCCCGCATTCGACCCAGGTCTACCTGATCGATGACCTGGACGAATACGTCGATTGCCTCCAGGACATCCTCGAAGGGGCCAAGGAGCAAGGCATTCCCGCCGACGCCATCGTCAAGGAAAGCGCCCCGGCGCAGTTCGAAGTGAACCTGCACCACGTGGCCGACCCGATCAAGGCCTGCGACTACGCGGTACTGCTCAAGCGCCTGATCAAGAACATTGCCTACGACCATGAAATGGACACCACCTTCATGGCCAAGCCGTATCCGGGCCAGGCGGGCAACGGCCTGCATGTCCACATCTCGATCCTGGACAAAGACGGCAAGAATATCTTTGCCAGCGAGGATCCCGAGCAGAACGCCGCGCTGCGTCACGCGATCGGCGGTGTGCTCGAGACCCTGCCCGCGCAGATGGCTTTCCTCTGCCCGAACGTCAACTCCTATCGTCGTTTCGGCGCGCAATTCTACGTGCCGAACTCGCCGTCCTGGGGCCTGGACAACCGCACCGTGGCCTTGCGCGTGCCGACCGGCTCAGCCGATGCCGTGCGCCTGGAACACCGGGTTGCCGGCGCCGACGCCAACCCGTACCTGCTGATGGCCTCCGTGCTGGCGGGCGTTCACCACGGCCTGGTCAACAAGATCGAGCCCGGCGCGCCGGTCGAAGGCAACAGCTACGAGCAGAACGAGCAAAGCCTGCCGAACAACCTGCGCGATGCCTTGCGCGAACTTGACGACAGCGAAGTCATGGCCAAGTACATCGACCCGAAATACATCGATATCTTCGTGGCCTGCAAGGAAAGTGAGCTGGAAGAGTTCGAACATTCCATCTCCGACCTTGAATACAACTGGTACCTGCATACCGTGTAAGCGGTTGCGGTAAAAAAAAAACGCCGCAGACCTTATGGCCTGCGGCGTTTTTTTATGTCTGGGCGGGTGGCCGCCTTCGGCCGATCGCGAGCAAGCTCGCTCCCACAGGGATTTTCAGCGCACATGATTCAAGGGGCACCGCACACCCAATGTGGGGGCGAGCTTGCTCGCGATGACGGCCTGGCAGACAACACAAGAACCGACTCGTACAATGCCCGCCAGCCCCGCAGGAGACGTCCATGACGCGCATCGCCACCCCTCGCAAACCTCGCGCACGCAGCCAGGCCCGGATCGACTCGATCCTCGATGCCGCCCGTACGCTGCTTGCCGCCGAAGGCGTGGCCAGCCTGTCGATCTACAGCGTCGCCGAACGCGCGGGGATCCCGCCCTCCTCCGTCTACCACTTCTTTGCCAGCGTCCCGGCACTGCTCGAAGCCCTGACCGCCGACGTTCACGCCGCCTTTCGCGCCTGCCTGCAAGCACCGATCGACCATGGCGCGCTGAACCATTGGCACGACCTGTCGCGGCTGGTGGAACAACGGATGCTGGTGATCTACAGCGAGGACGCCGCCGCTCGGCAACTGATCCTGGCCCAGCATGGCCTCACCGAAGTCACCCAGGCTGACCGCCAGCACGACCTGGAACTGGGCGCGTTGATGCACACCGTGTTCGCCCGGCATTTCGAGCTGCCGACGCTCCCCTCCGACGTCGACGTATTCGCCCTGGCCATGGAACTGGGCGACCGCGTCTACGCCCGCTCGGTCCAGCAACACGGCCAGATCACTCCGCGAATGGCTGAAGAAGGGATGCGTGTGTTTGACGCGTACCTGGGGCTGTATCTGCCACCGTATCTGCCCAAGCGCCCTGATTGATCGTGCCCACGCTCCGCGTGGGAACGATAAGCCCCGAAGGGCTCACGCCGTCCGGGGCCCGGGGTAAAAAACGGATCACAACTTGGCGATCGACACCTCGGTGGATTTGACGAAGGCAATCACTTCGCTGCCGATCGCCAACTCCAACTCCTTGACCGAACGCGTGGTGATGACCGACGTGACGATGCCCGAAGCGGTCTGCACGTCGATTTCCGACAGCACGTCGCCCTCGACGATTTCCTTGATGGTGCCTTTGAACTGGTTGCGTACGTTGATGGCTTTGATGGTCATGGTGTCGATTCCTGTCTGGATGAAGTTATTGCGCCCAACGCAACTGCGTGGGCAAGGGTGAAACGGGTTCGGGTTCCGGCGGTTGGCCGGGCAAGGACAGCACACGGCTGAGAACTTCGGTTTCCAGGCTCGCCAGGCGATGCGAGCCGCGAGCACGGGGGCGTGGCAGGTCGATGGCCAGGTCGAGGCCGATCTGGCCGTCCTCGATCAGGATGACCCGATCGGCAATCGCCACTGCTTCGCTGACGTCATGGGTCACCAGCAGCACGGTAAAGCCGTGTTGCTGCCACAGACGCTCGATCAGTTGCTGCATTTCTATCCGGGTCAAGGCATCGAGCGCGCCCAAGGGCTCGTCCAGCAACAACAGGCGCGGTTGATGGATCAGCGCGCGAGCCAACGCCACCCGTTGCTTCTGGCCGCCGGACAACGCCGCCGGCCATTCATGGGCACGATCCGCCAGGCCTACGGCATCGAGCGCCTGCAAGGCTTGTGGCCGCCAGTTGCCCTTCAGGCCAAGGCCGACGTTGTCGATGATCTTCTTCCAAGGCAGCAGACGCGCTTCCTGGAACATCAGCCGAGTGTCTTCTCGCGCGGCGCTCAGCGCTGCCGAGCCGGCCAGCAACTGGCCGCCCGAGGGCTGATCCAACCCGGCCAACAAACGCAGCAAGGTGCTTTTACCGCAGCCACTGCGCCCCACTACCGCGACGAACTGCCCAGCCGGGATATGCAGGTCGATGTCACGCAATACCTGTCGCGAGCCAAACGTCTTCTGAAGATTGCGCACCGCCAGCGGAATGCCTCGCAGCAGGCGCGGTGGTTGTTGGGCGGTCATGCGACACCTCCCTTGTTCACTTGGTAGGCCGGATGCCAGCGCAGCCAGACCCGTTCAAGGCCACGGGCGGCGAGGTCAGCCAGCTTGCCAAGCACGGCGTACAGAAGAATCGCCAGCACCACCACATCGGTTTGCAAGAATTCCCGGGCATTCATCGCCAGGTAACCGATGCCGGAACTGGCCGAGATGGTTTCCGCCACGATCAGCGTCAACCACATGAAGCCCAGGGCGAAACGCACACCCACGAGGATCGAAGGCAAGGCGCCCGGCAGGATCACCTGGCGAAACAGGCTGAAACCGGACAAGCCGTAGCTGCGGGACATTTCCACCAGCGCCGGGTCGACGTTACGGATCCCGTGGTAAGTGTTGAGGTAGATGGGAAACAGCGTGCCCAGCGCCACCAGGAAAATCTTCGCCGACTCGTCGATGCCGAACCACAGGATCACCAGCGGAATCAATGCCAGGTGCGGCACGTTCCGCACCATCTGCACAGAGCTGTCCAGCAGCCGCTCGCCCCACTTCGACAGGCCGGTGATAAAGCCCAGCGCGAGGCCGATGCCGCCGCCGATCAGGAAGCCGACCGCCGCGCGCCAACCGCTGATCGCCAGGTGAGTCCAGATCTCGCCGCTGCGCACCAGGCTCACGCCAGCCTCGATCACTGCCACTGGCGCCGGCAGGATCCGCGTGGAGAGCCAGCCGGCCGATACCGACAATTGCCACACCGCCAATAACAGCAGCGGCACCGCCCACGGCGCCAGGTTGTGGATAACTTTCTTCATGGCCGCCTCAACTCTGGGACGCGGCTTTGGGCAGAATGTCGTTGGCGACCATCTCACCGAACGGGCTCACGTAGCCCTGGCTTTTCGGCAATTGCGGGCGTTCCACGTCCAGGTGCGGAAACAGCAGCTCCGCCACCCGATACGACTCTTCCAGGTGTGGATAACCCGAGAAGATGAACGTGTCGATGCCCAAGTCGGCGTACTCCTTCACCCGCGCGGCCACGGTCGGGCCATCGCCCACCAGCGCCGTCCCGGCACCGCCGCGAACCAGGCCGACACCGGCCCACAGATTGGGGCTCACCTCCAGTTTGTCGCGGCGACCGCCGTGCAGCGCGGCCATCCGCTGCTGACCCACCGAGTCGAAGCGCGCGAGGGAGGCCTGGGCGCGAGCGATGGTTTCGTCGTCCAAATGGGAGATCAAGCGGTCGGCCGCTTGCCAGGCCTCGGCGTTGGTTTCCCGTACGATCACATGCAGGCGAATGCCGAAGCGCACAGTGCGTCCTTGCTGTGCGGCCTTGGCCCGCACCTGTTGGATTTTTTCGGCGACGGCTGCGGGCGGTTCGCCCCAGGTCAGCACCATTTCCACCTGCTCGGCGGCCAGGTCCTGGGCAGCTTCCGACGACCCACCGAAGTACAGCGGCGGGCGCGGTTGCTGGATCGGCGGATAGAGCAGCTTGGCGCCCTTCACGCTGATGTGTTCGCCGTCGTAATCCACGGTCTCGCCTTCCAGCACCCGGCGCCAGATCCGGGTGAATTCCACCGAGGCCTGGTAGCGCTGTTCGTGATCGAGGAACAGCCCGTCGCCGGCCAGCTCGTCCGGGTCGCCGCCAGTGACCAGGTTGAACAGCGCGCGTCCTCCCGAGAGTCGATCCAACGTCGCGGCCTGACGCGCCGCCACCGTCGGGGAAATGATCCCGGGCCGCAGGGCTACCAGGAATTTCAAGCGCTGGGTCACCGGAATCAGGGAAGCGGCCACCAGCCAGGAGTCTTCGCAGGAACGCCCGGTAGGAATCAGCACGCCGCCGAAACCCAGTCGATCGGCCGCCTGGGCAATTTGTTGCAAGTAACCATGATCGACGGCGCGGGCGCCTTCAGCGGTGCCAAGGTAATGGCCGTCGCCGTGGGTGGGCAGGAACCAGAAAATATTAAGGCTCATGGAGTGGTCTCCTAAGGGATCGAATTACTGCGCGTTCGCAACGGCCGCCGGCGGCGTCCAGATCACGTCCTTGATGCTCAAGGGCTTGGGAATCAATTTGAGCTGGTAGAAGCTGTCGGCGATTTTCTGCTGCGCCGCGACGACTTCCGGCGTGAGGAACAACGCCCCGTAGCCTTGGCGCTTGACCGAGGTAAGCGTGATATCGGCAGGCAAGCCGAGCAGCGGCGAGACCTGCCGCGTCACGTCTTCAGGATTGGCCCTGGACCACTCCCCTACCGCCCGCACCTCTTCCACCAGAGCCGTAATCACCTGGGGATTTTTCTGCGCATAGGGTTTGGTGGCGAGGTAGAACTGGTGGTTGTCGACGATGCCTTTGCCGTCACGCAGGGTGCGCGCCTGCAATTGCTGCTCAGCGGCGGCCTGGTACGGATCCCAGATCACCCAGGCGTCCACGCTGCCTCGTTCGAACGCCGCGCGGGCATCGGCCGGTGGCAGGAAAACCGTCTGGACGTCGGCGTATTGCAGGCCCGCATCTTCCAGCGCCCGTACCAGCAGGTAATGGACGTTGGAGCCTTTGTTCAGCGCGATTTTCTTGCCCTTGAGATCCTGCACCGATTGGATCGGCGAGCCCTTGGGCACCAGGATCGCTTCACTGTTGGGCGCCGGCGGTTCATAGGCCACATAGAGCAGGTCCGCGCCGGCTGCCTGGGCAAACACCGGCGGGGTTTCGCCGGTCACGCCAAAATCGATGGAGCCGACGTTCAAGCCTTCAAGCAGTTGCGGGCCGCCAGGAAACTCGGTCCATTGCACGTCCACGCCTTGGGCGGCGAGGCGTTTTTCCAGGGTGCCCTTTGCCTTGAGCAGCACCAGAGTGCCGTACTTTTGATAACCGATCCGCAAGGTTTCGGCTTGAGCGTGGGTGATGACGCCGAAGGACACAGCCGCAGCAAACAGAGCGACCAGCCCGCGACGCAAAATGACAGTGCGCATGGCGCCTCTCCTTTTTGCTATGGGGTTTTGGCTGCACCTGCTGGGCCGTTGGCGGCTGAGTAAGGTGGAGTTGAATCAGGGATGTAGCGCGTCAAATGCTCCAGCGAGCACTCAACAGACGTTCGTTCAGTACGCTGGGATCCAACGGTTTGGGCCGACGGGCCATGGCGCTGTAGAACTGCTCCAGCGCTTCATCCAGGCGCTGTTGCAAGGCAGGCGTCAACCGCGCTTGAGCGCTGCCTTCGCCGTAGGCTATCTGGTTGTCTTCAGCGAAGATCCCATGGAGCATCTCCTGGGCCTTGAGCGCCGACAGCACCGGCTTGAGGGCATAATCCACCGCCAGCATGTGGGCGATGCTGCCACCTGTCGCCATGGGCAACACCACCTTGTGGGCCAGGGCCCGTTCCGGCAGCAGATCAAGGACGGTCTTCAACGCACCGGAAAAAGACGCCTTGTATACCGGCGTGGCGATCAACAGGCCATCGGCGTTTTCGATCTGTGCCAGCAGGTCTACCACCTTGGGACTGTCGAAGCGGGCATGGAGCAGATCCTCGGCCGGGAAGTCCCGTACCTGATAACTCACCACTTCCACACCTTGATGTTGCAACCAACGTTGCGAGCGCTCCAACAGCACACCTGAACGTGAGCGCTGGCTGGGACTGCCGCCGAGCGAGACAACCAACATGCCAACCATTCCTTAAGAGTCACGCGCGATTCGCGGTGGGCGATCTCGCTGTATGGACCAAACCATAACAGCGCTTTCATATATCTTTAAATCATATTTGTTCATTTAGTTATTCTTTACGGAGATATACGTTCTGCTTTTTTCAGCACAATAAAAAAGGCCGTCGAAACGGCCAAAATCCTTTGGTACAAATCCAGTCCTGTGGGAGCGAGCCTGCTCGCGAAGGCGGCGTACCAGTCAATATAAATGCATCTGACAGACCGCTTTCGCGAGCAGGCTCGCTCCCACAGGTTCTGCGTCAACGATTAGGTTGAGGCGTGAGGCGCAGATAGGGCTTCACGGCACGGTAGCCCTTGGGGAAGCGCTGCTTGAGTTCTTCTTCATCCTTGAGCGACGGCACGATCACCACTTCATCACCGTCCTGCCAATTGGCGGGCGTGGCGACTTTGTAGTTGTCGGTCAGTTGCAGGGAATCGATGACCCGGAGGATTTCGTTGAAGTTGCGCCCGGTACTGGCCGGGTAGGTGATGGTCAGGCGGATCTTCTTGTTCGGGTCGATCACGAACAATGAGCGCACGGTCAAGGTGTCGCTGGCGTTGGGATGGATCAGGTCGTACAGGTCGGACACCTTGCGGTCGGCATCGGCCAGGATCGGGAAATTGACCACGGCGTTCTGGGTTTCGTTGATGTCGTCGATCCACTTGTGGTGCGAGTCCACCGGGTCCACCGACAGGGCGATGGCCTTGACGCCACGTTTGGCGAACTCGTCCTTGAGCTTGGCAGTGAGACCCAACTCGGTGGTGCACACCGGGGTGAAGTCCGCCGGATGGGAGAACAACACGCCCCAGCTGTCGCCGAGCCATTCGTGGAAGCGAATCTTGCCGGCGCTGGAATCCTGTTCGAAATCGGGGGCGATGTCGCCGAGTCTGAGGCTCATGATGCGGCTCCTGAATGTTTTTGGAGCCCAACTGTGCACCGCTTTTCGTTGCTTTAAAAAGAATGAATACCCATTTATCTAGATCATTAAGAAATATAAAAAACTGTTCACTGGTGCCGCAGCGTATAGCGGCCCAAGATCATTCCCGAGGTTTCGAGAAGGCCTCGAGTGCTGAAAAAGAGGAGAAGGTTCGGGAAAGGCTACAGGGGTGGGCCGGACCCGAAACGCAAAAGCCCCGCCGGGCGTGATGCCGGGCGGGGCTTTTTTGTTTTGTAGGTACATTTCGGAAATTGTTGACGCGATCTCCGGACGAGCGGCTAGGATAGGCAGCATGAACGCTCATGCCTTGTTGACTCACTTGCAAAATCATCTGCCTGACCTGTTGGCTGTTTACCTGTTCGGCAGCCACGCCCAGGAGACCGCCGGGCCTGACAGTGATGTGGATTTGGCTGTGCTGTTATCAGGCAAGGTCGACCCAGTGTCGTTGTGGCAACTTTCAGGCGATTTGGCGGACATCGCTGGCAGCCCGGTGGATCTGATTGATCTACGGGCGGCCTCCACCGTCATGCAGCACCAGATCGTGACCCGAGGCCGAAGACTCTGGGCCAAGGACGTACAGGCGGGGTTGTTCGAATGCTTCATTCTCAGCGAGAAGACTGCTCTCGATGAGGCTCGAGCGCGATTGCTCAAGGATATCCAGGAAGAAGGCAGGGTGTATGGTCGATGATGTACTGATCAATAAAGCAGCAAGCATCGAGCGTTGCGTTGCCAGGGTGCGGGAGGAATACGAGAAGGACCCCGCTACCTTTGCTACGGATTTCACTCGCCAGGACTCGGCCGTCCTGAACATTCAGCGTGCCTGTGAAGCCGCGCTGGACATGGGACAGCATCTGATTCGGCGTGAACGATTGGGGGTCCCGCAAAGCGCCCGCGATACGTTCGAGTTGCTTTTTCAGGGCGGTTGGGTCGAAGAAGGTCTGGTGAAAAACCTGAAGAACATGGTGGGGTTCAGGAATATCGCCGTGCATGACTACCAAGCCCTGCAATTGCCGATCATGGTCGCGATCATTACCGGCCATCTGGATGATTTCCTGGCGTTCAGCGCATTCATCCTGCGTAAGGACGCGATGGAACCCAGGGGATAAGGCGATAGCCGGCTCGTTGAGCCAAAAACGCAAAAGCCCCGCCGGGCGCGATGCCGGGCGGGGCTTTTTTACTTCGCTACGTCTTACATGAAGCTGTAAGTGTAGTTGAAGATTACGCGGGTCTGATCCTGGTCGTCGCCGACACCGCCGCTGCGGTAGCTACCGTGACGCACAGTAGTACCGAAGCCTTTCAACGCGCCTTGCTGGATCACGTAATCCACACGCATGTCGCGTTCCCACTCGGAGTAATCGCTTGTGCCGCTAGCGGTCTTGACGTCGTCGCCACGCAGGTAGGCAACCGAGGCTTTCAGGCCTGGAACGCCCATGGAAGCGAAGTCGTAGGAGTACTGGCCGAAGGTGGTGTTCTCACCGGCACGGACAAAACCGTTGATCATGCTGTCGGTGAACAGGTAGAAGCTCGCACCACCAGCACCTTCAGGACGGTTGTTGCCGTCAACCACGTTGCCTTGGTTCAGGTAGACGAAGCCACCGTCATCGCCGACTTGTTGATGACCCAACAGGAAGGCACTGCCACCCAGGGTGTAGGTGAACATGGCGCTCCAGGTCTTGTTATCGACCTCGCCCGGGTTCTTGGCATAGCCACCGTTGTTGTTGAAGCGATAGCCCAGGTCACCGTTGCGGCCATCCGAACTGCTGTCGAAGTAACGCAAGTCGGTCTTGAAGGATTGACCTTCGCTGATCGGGAAAACATGGACCGCGCCCAGGAAGTGTTGCTTGTAGTAATCCTGCAGGTTCGCGTAGTAGTACTGCAGCGTCAGGTCTTTGGTGACCTTCCAATCAGCACCCGCGTAACGGAACTGGTTACTGTCCTGGGTACCGCCCGCCACGGCCAGGCCAGTGCTGTTGCTCGATGCACGGCCAGTGGCCTGCTCCAGCTGACCAGCGTTGAGCGTGACGTTGTCGATTTCCTTGGAGGTGATCGTGCCACCCTCGAAGGTCTGCGGCAGCAGGCGGCTGTCGTTGGCCACCAGGATCGGCAGGCTAGGCGCCAAGGCACCGCCCAGGTGAGCTTCGGTCTTGGAGAAAAGAGCCTTTACGTTACCGGACAAACGGCTCCACTCGTGGACCGCCGCACCGTCGGTATCGGCTGGCATATAGGAACCGTTGTTACGACCCCTGCCGCCATCGAGACGGATACCCACCAGAGCCTGGGCGTCGATACCGAAGCCAACGACACCTTGCGTGAAGCCAGACTTGTAGTCGAACTTCAGGCCGGTGCCCGTTTCGCGCAGGTCTTCACTGCCCGTCTCGTGGTTGTCGTTGTTGAAGTACAGCGTGCGGGAACTGACGGACGCCTTGCTGTCTTCGATAAAACCGGCGGCGCCTGCCTGCTGCGCCAATACCCCAAAGGCCACTGCCATGGCCAAGGTAGACTTCTTCATGCTTCGCTCCTCTCGTTTTCTAATTCTTGTGTGTCTTTGGTTCCGAATCGAACGCCCGGAATCCGCGGATGCGCGATTAGCGCCAGACCGTGACTGGCAAGTCAACCGTAACCCTTTCGGCCTACGACCATGGTCTAACCCCGCGACACCGGCCCGGAGAATAAAGGATTATTTATAAATCCAAAAAGAATTGTTTCGGCAGTTTTCAGCGTTTTTTGACATATAAGTGCCATCACTGCGTCATCAAGCCGTGAAACGTCTTATCGGCGGCGCAAAGGATTACTGAATGGTGTTTTGTCGCCAGCTTTGGAGACCCGCAAAAGTCTGGCGCAGAGATGTGTTTGCGCGCCTCCTGCGCCTTCGACCCAGTCAACAACCGCTCGCGTATGCCGCGATCTTGACGGGATCCAGACTAGCTGCTCATTGTCTGAAATCAAGAAGACCGCGGTAACGCCAGTTTGCCGAATGGCTGCCTACAGGGTTTTTTCGAAGATTTTCGAATTGCGCTGGTAGTTGTAAAGCGATGCCCGGGCCGCAGGCAGGCGCTCGACGCTGCTGGGTTCGAAGCCCCGCTCACGAAACCAATGGGCCGTGCGCGTCGTCAATACGAACAACGTCTTGAGCCCCTGGGCACGGGCCCGGGTTTCGATCCGTTCCAGCAACTCATCGCCCCGGCCACCGTGGCGATACTCCGGATTCACCGCCAGACAGGCCAGTTCACCGGCATCCGAATCGGCGATCTGGTAGAGCGCCGCGCAAGCGATGATCATTCCTTCGCGCTCTACCACGCTGAACTGTTCGATCTCACGCTCCAACACCTCACGGGAACGGCGCACCAGGATGCCCTGTTCTTCCAGAGGACTGATGAGGTCGAGCAATCCGCCGACGTCTTCGATGGCCGCTTCGCGCACCACCTCGAACTGCTCCTGGGCCACCAGTGTGCCGCTGCCATCGCGAGTGAACAATTCTGCCAGCAGCGCGCCGTTTTCGGCATAGCTGACGATATGGCTGCGGGCAACACCGCCGCGGCAGGCCTGGGCCGCCGCATCCAGCAGTTCGGCTTGGTAGTCGCTGCCCAAGCGCTGCATATGGGCCGGGACCTGTTGCGGGCGCAGCTCACGGACCAGTCGGCCATCTTCGCCAATCAGGCCTTGCTCGGCGCCGAACAGCAGCAGCTTGTCCGCCGCCAGGTCGATGGCGGCCCGAGTGGCGACGTCTTCGCAGGCGAGGTTGAAGATCTCCCCGGTGGGCGAATAGCCCAACGGCGACAGCAGCACGATGGAACGCTCGTCCAGCAGGCGATTGATGCCCTTGCGATCGACCCGGCGCACTTCGCCGGTGTGGTGATAATCCACACCCTCGAGCACGCCGATCGGCCGGGCGGTGACCAGGTTCCCACTGGCGACCCGCAACCGCGAACCCTGCATCGGCGATGACGCCATGTCCATGGACAGGCGTGCCTCGATGGCGATGCGCAACTGGCCGACCGCGTCGATCACGCATTCCAGCGTCGCGGCATCGGTGATGCGCATGCCGTGATGGTAATGGGGCGTCAGGCCCCGTGCGGCCAGGCGGGTTTCAATCTGCGGGCGAGAACCATGGACCAGCACCAGGCGCACGCCGAGGCTGTGCAGCAGCACCAGGTCATGGACGATGTTGCCGAAGTTGGGGTGCTCGACCCCGTCGCCAGGCAGCATGACGATGAAGGTGCAATCGCGGTGGGCATTGATGTAAGGCGAAGCGTGACGAAGCCAATTGACGTATTCGGGCATGAACCTGGACCTGTAATAAATAACAGCCGAAAAAAGACGAAACAGAACGCACAGCGGGCTGGTGGTTATCGTCGGAACAGGCTTGGCGACACGCGCGCTCTCCTCATGTAATGGATACGGGCCCGCACGCGGGCAATTTAATCGGCCGTGGTCGGCGTCAGGCAGTAATGACCGATCAACTGACGGAGCAATTGCACGGTAGGTTGCAAACGTGACATTTCAAGGTACTCGCCCGGCTGATGAGCGCAGGCGATATCGCCAGGGCCCAACACCAGGGTTTCGCAGCCAAGGCGCTGAAGATAAGGCGCTTCGGTGCCGAACGCCACTGCTTCGGCGCGATAACCGGTCAGCCGCTCGGCTACGCGCACCAATGCGCAGTCTTCGGGCTGTTCGAACGGAGGGACTTCAGGGAACAACGGAGCGTAGTCGATCTTGACCTTATGCCGCTCGGCGATGGGGTCGAGCTTCTGCCGGATCGCCGCCCGCAGCACTTCAGGGTCCATGCCCGGGAGGGGGCGCAAGTCGAACTCCATGGAACATTGCCCACAAATTCGATTGGGATTGTCACCGCCGTGGATGCAGCCGAAATTCAGCGTCGGTTGCGGCACGGTGAATTGTGGATTACGGAATTCACGCTGCCATTGCAGGCGCAAACCGCGCAGTTCGCCCATGGCGTCGTGCATGGCCTCGAGGGCACTGTGGCCCAGGCTTGGGTCGGATGAATGGCCGCTGCGCCCGAGGATGTCGATGCGCTCCATCATCACGCCCTTGTGCAGGCGAATCGGTCGCAGGCCGGTGGGCTCGCCGATCACCGCAGCGCGGCCCAACGGACGACCGGCATCCGCCAGGGCCCGGGCGCCGGCCATGGAGCTCTCTTCATCGCAGGTGGCGAGGATCAGCAACGGTTGCTTGAACGGTTGGTCCAGCAGCGGCCTGACCGCCTCGATGGCCAGGGCGAAGAAGCCTTTCATGTCGCAACTGCCCAGGCCCACCCAACGCCCATCGATTTCGGTGAGCTTCAGCGGATCGGTCTGCCATAACGCGCCGTCGAACGGCACCGTGTCACTGTGGCCGGCCAGTACCAGCCCGCCAGGGCCCGTGCCGAAACTGGCCAAAAGGTTGAACTTGCCCGGGCTGACCTGTTGGATGTCGCAGCGAAACCCAAGCTCGGAGAGCCAGCCCGCCAGCAGTTCGATGACGGTGCCGTTGGACTGATCCAGCGCGGGCTGGGTGCAGCTGACCGACGGTGCAGCGATCAGGGCAGCGAATTGGTCTTTCATGGACGGCAAAGGCATCGCTGGCTCCGGACTTGCAAATTGAAGTCCATCATAGAGCCATCGAGCGCAAGGATGGAACCGTTCGGCGCGTAGGCTCGACGAGTCCTGTACACTGCACGGCCTTGGCAGCCACACCTTCCCCCGGCTGCGCACCCGATCCCTGGATTTTCCGGCCATGCAGAAAGAAACCGAAATCAAACTCCGCGTCAGCCGCGAGACCCTGGCAGCGTTGCGTGAGCATCCGCTGTTGAAAAAACGCAACAAGAGTGGCTGGGAACGCCACGAACTGATGAACCAGTACTTCGACACACCAGAGCGCGACCTGGCTCGGGCCAAGGTCGCCCTGCGCCTGCGTCGCGATGGCGAAGCAGTGATCCAGACCCTCAAGACGCGGGGCCAGAGCATCGCTGGCCTATCCGAGCGCAACGAATACGATTGGCACCTGCCCAAGGCCAAGCTCGACCTGAAGAAACTCGACGGCGAATGCTGGCCCGAGGCGCTGGCTGACCTGGACAAAAAAACCCTCAAAGCGATCTTCACCACCGACTTCGTTCGCGAACGCGCCGAAATCGCCTGGGGCCGTGGCAAGAGCAAAGTGGTCATCGAAGCCGCCCTGGACCTGGGCCACGTCGTGGTGGGCAAGCAGAAGGAAGAAATCTGCGAGCTGGAACTTGAACTGCGCGAAGGCGAACCCGCCGCCTTGCTGGAACTGGCCGCCGAACTGGCCGTGACCCTGCCCTTGATGCCGTGCGACATCAGCAAGGCCGAACGCGGCTATCGCCTGCATGATGCGAGCAGTTATGCCCTGAGCCTTCCGGCCCCGCAATTGACCGCTGAAACGCCGCTGGACGACGCCTTCGCCGCATTGAGCTGGCACCTGCTAGGGAGCAGCCAGCGCCTGGCCGAGCAGTACCGTTTCAACGGCCATTGGCGCCTGCTGCAAGACTGGGTGGAAAATCTCGCCGAACTGCGTGCCCTGCTCAGCAGCCTCGGCCAGGCCGCGCCGCGCCAGTCGACCCACGACCTGCGGGTGGCCCTGGACGCGCTGCTGGAGGACTGGCGTCCACTGGTTCAGGCCGGCATCGAAGACGAAGACGTGCGCAAGGCCGCGCCGGAGCAATTCCTCGAGGAGCTGCAGGACCCGCGTTGGGGCCTCTTCTCTCTCCAAGCGTCACGCTGGCTGCTGGCCCGCAGTTGGGCCGCCGACCGCAACACCCGGGGCAATCGCCAGGGCGCGGCGCAACTGGGCAGTTGGCTGCCACGGCTGCTGGGCGAAGAAGCTTCGTCGCTGCAACTGCAACGCTACCAACAGCAGCCGGAAGACCTCGCCGAACAACTGCCGCGCATCGAACGCATCCAGGCCTGGCTGCATCACGCCCGCCAGGTGCTGGAAATCCCTGAAATGGACCGACTCTACGGTGAGCTGAACAAGCTGGCGCAGCTGGCCAACGAACCGATCACCGACGAACTCCTGGACGCGCGCAAGCAACAGGCGATCGCGGTGTATCAGAATCGGGCCTGGAAGACTTTGTTGCGCCTGTAAGATCGCCATCGTCGGATCGCCGCCCGGAGCAAGCTCGCTCCCACAGGGGTCCAGCGTTGCACACAGATCTTGTGGCCGCTGAAGATCAACTGTGGGAGCGAGCTTGCTCGCGATGAGGCCAGCCCAAACATCGCAAAAACAAGCTCAGCGCACCACCGGCAAACTCGTCGTCGACTTGATCTCCGACAGCGCCACGATCGAATTCACTTCCTGGATCCCCGGCACCATCGACAACTTCTCGAAAAAGAAGCGCTCGTAGGCCTCGATGTCCGCCGTGACAATGCGCAGCAAGAAATCCACCGACCCCATCAGCACGTAGCATTCCAACACTTCCGGAAAGCCGCGGATCGCCTCCGTGAACTCGGTAAAATTCGAGCGTCCATGGGCGTTGAGTTTGATTTCGGCGAAGATCTGCGTGTTCAGGCCGATTTTCTTACGATCCAGCAACGTCACCTGCCCGCGAATGATCCCTTCTTCCTTCATCCGCTGAATCCGCCGCCAGCATGGCGATTGGGACAAACCTACCCGTTCGGCGATCTGCGCGCTGGAGAGCGAAGCGTCGTCCTGCAACAAGGCCAATATCTTGCGATCAAACCCGTCCAGCTCGCTTTGCATAAAAAATCCCCGATAAGGCCATCACATGGTTTATCCAATTCGCCAGGTTGGCGAATAAGCTTATTTTAGATAAGAAATACCCCCAATCCCATGCAAAGATTTCTCTCCAATCTCAGGAGAAATGCCATGCCCTCTTTGCAAGCCCCCGGCACCGCCGCGCTCCGCGCCGACGTCTGGCACACCGCCAATCCCTATTGTCGCGCCCGCTTTCATTTGCTCGGGGAAGCCGAGGCGGACCTGCCCTGCCGGGTGCTCAACCTGTTCGCCTTGCAGGGCCTTGTTCTGGAAACCGCACGCATCGAACGTCTCGACGAATTGCTCTCGATGGAATGCCTCCTGACCGGGCTGAGCTGGCACCGCGCCCAAGTCATCGCTGAAAAATTGCGTAACCTGATAAGCGTCTGTTCAGTCGACTTGCAAGACGCTGATATCGCGCGCGCCGAGCCGATGCTGGCGGCAGGTTGAGGGCCTCCAGGCAAGAATTGGAAACGCATTGGTCGGGTAGTGGCCCAACGGTCCGCAGGGTCGGGACTATTCTTTTGCAGAACGAGCCACGACGCCGAAGCGTCTGTATCGCGGCTTTGCTGCAATTGTCCAATAGGAACCCGAACGCCCATGTCCACCAAACATGCCACTCAGGACCGCTGGCTGGACCTCAACGACCTGCTGCGCCAACTGGTTGCCCAAGGCCTCATCAGCCAGGACTCTGCCGAGACTGCGCTCAATGCCCGCCGGCGCCATAACGCCAACAGCCAGCTGCATCCACTGGAATTCATCGCCAACCAGCATCTCGACGACCTCAGCCGTCCCGGCAAGCGCCTGGACCTGGAAAACCTGACGTTGTGGCTGGCCCAGCAGGCCGACCAGCCCTACATGCGCATCGACCCATTGAAGATCAACGTCGCGGCCGTTACGCCGCTGATGTCCTACGCCTTTGCGCAACGCCACAAGATTCTCGCGGTAGCGGTGGACCGGGACGCCGTGACGGTCGCCAGCGCCCAGCCCTATGTCAGCAGCTGGGAAGCGGACCTGACCCACGTACTGAAGTTGCCGGTCAAGCGCGTGGTGGCCAACCCTGTGGACATCCAGCGCCTGAGCGTGGAGTTCTATCGACTGGCCAAGTCGGTCAGCGGCGCGACCACGGTCGACCAGCAACCCAGCAATCTGACCAACTTCGAACAACTGCTCAACCTGGGCGCCAGCGATCAGGAGCCGGATGCCAACGACGCGCATATCGTCAATATCGTCGACTGGCTGTTCCAATACGCCTTCCAGCAACGGGCCAGCGATATCCATATCGAACCGCGCCGCGAGCAAGGCACCGTGCGCTTCCGCATCGACGGCGTGCTGCACACCGTCTATCAATTTCCGCCACAGGTGACGATGGCCATCATCAGCCGGCTCAAGAGCCTGGGCCGGATGAACGTTGCCGAAAAGCGCAAGCCCCAGGACGGCCGCGTGAAGACCAAGACCCCGGACGGCGGCGAGGTGGAGTTGCGACTGTCGACCTTGCCGACCGCGTTCGGCGAGAAAATGGTCATGCGGATCTTCGACCCGGAAGTGCTGCTCAAGGATTTCGACCAGCTCGGCTTCTCTGTCGACGACCTGCGCCGCTGGCAGGACATGACTCGCCAGCCCAACGGCATCATCCTGGTCACGGGCCCCACCGGGTCTGGCAAGACCACGACCCTGTACACCACGCTGAAGAAACTGGCGACGCCTGAAGTGAATCTCTGCACCATCGAAGATCCGATTGAAATGGTCGAGGCGTCATTCAACCAGATGCAGGTCCAGCACAACATCGACCTGTCGTTTGCCGCGGGGGTACGCGCATTGATGCGGCAAGACCCGGACATCATCATGATCGGCGAGATCCGCGACCTCGAAACCGCTGAAATGGCGATCCAGGCAGCGCTCACCGGGCACCTCGTGCTCTCGACCCTGCACACCAACGATGCACCGAGCGCCATCAGCCGGCTGCTCGAACTCGGCGTGCCGCATTACCTGATCAAAGCGACGGTGCTCGGCGTCATGGCCCAGCGCCTGGTGCGAACATTGTGCCCGCATTGCAAGGCTCCCCTGACCCTGGACGAAGACGACTGGCAAACCCTGACGCGTCCCTGGCAGGCGCCGTTGCCCACCAATGCCCAGCAGGCCGTGGGTTGCTCGGAATGCCGTGACACCGGTTATCGCGGTCGCGCCGGGGTGTACGAGATCATGCAACTGAGCGACAGCGTCAGAGCCTTGATCCATCCCGACACCGACCTGCTTGCCGTGCGCCGCCAGGCGTTCAAGGAAGGCATGCGAAGCTTGCGACTCTCGGGCGCGCAAAAGGTGGCGGCGGGCTTGACCACGGTCGAGGAAGTATTACGAGTGACACCACAGAGCGAGCAGAAGTAGGCGCGGTCCGGCTCAGGGACCGGAAACGTCCCACAGACATACCGGAACGGACCGTAGCGAAGATAATGGCCGCTTGCCCTACACTCAGGGTTAGCAGATCCATTCAATTCGTACAGGGAACCGTCATGCAGATCGGCAGCGTGCTTCTACTCTTCATCGGCCTCGTGGTCGCCATCCTGTTCATGGGGTTCAAGGTGGTGCCCCAGGGTTATCAATGGACGGTCGAGCGGTTCGGCCGCTATACCAATACGCTCAAGCCTGGCCTGAACATCATCATTCCCGTGATGGACCGCATCGGGCGCAAGATCAACGTCATGGAAAGCGTGCTGGACATCCCGCCCCAGGAAGTCATCACCGCCGACAACGCTACAGTGCAGATCGACGCCGTGTGCTTCTTCCAGGTGATCAATACCGCCCAGGCCGCCTACGAGGTCAACAACCTCGAACACGCCATCCGCAACCTGTTGCAGACCAACATCCGCACGGTGCTGGGCTCCATGGAACTGGACGCCATGTTGAGCCAGCGCGACGGTATCAACGAGAAGTTGCTGCGCACGGTCGACGAAGCCACGGCGCCGTGGGGCATCAAGATCACGCGGATCGAGATCAAGGACATCAGCCCGCCGGCCGACCTGATGGCCGCCATGTCGGGGCAGATGAAAGCCGAACGTATCAAGCGTGCACAGATCCTGGAAGCCGAGGGGCTGCGAGCGTCGGCGATTCTTACCGCCGAGGGCAAGAAACAGGCCCAGATCCTCGAAGCCGAGGGCAGCCGCCAGGCCGCGTTCCTTGAATCCGAGGCACGTGAACGCCAGGCGCAAGCCGAAGCCCTCGCCACCCAGGTGGTGTCCCAGGCAATCGCCGACGGTAACGTACAGGCCGTGAACTACTTCGTTGCGCAAAAATACATCGACGCGCTGGGGCAACTGGCCTCGGCCAACAACAGCAAGGTGATCCTGATGCCGCTGGAAGCCAGCCAGGTCATCGGTGCGGTGGGCGGCATTGGCGAAATCGTCAAGGCCACCTTCGACAACAAGAAAGCCTGAGGCGCGTATGTGGCTGTTCCTGCAGCAATTGTCTTATTGGGACAGGCTGGCGCTGGGCGTCATCCTGTTGATATTGGAAGTGTTCGGCGCGGGCGGATACCTGCTGTGGATTGGCATGGCCGCCGCAGCGGTCGGCGTGCTGACGTTCGTCCTGCCGCAATTGGTGTGGGAGATCCAGTTCCTGCTGTTCGGCCTGTTCGCTATCGCGACAGCCCTGTATTGGTGGCGACGCCAGCGCAGCGCCATCCGCCAAAGCGACCAGCCGCACCTGAACCTGCGCGGGCAGGAGCTGATCGGCAAGGTGTTCCAGGTCCACGAGGCGATTGTCGATGGGCGCGGCAAGATCAGGGTGGCCGACGGCGTCTGGTTGGCGAAGGGTCCCGACCTGTCCATTGGCACGCGGGTCAGGGTGGTGGCACAGGAAGGTACGGTATTGACAGTGGAAAGGGCTGACTAACGTGCCATGGAACTGAACCGGGGCAACCGTAATCCAACGTCATAGTTAACCCTGTGGAGTCACCTATCATGCGTCTCAAACTTGCTGTCGCGACCCTGGCCTTGCTTTCTCTCCCCGTGGGCTCGGCAATGGCCGACACGTTTTGGCGTAACGTCATTTCGTCCGGCGCAACCACCGGTTCCACCTACCTGACCTTCAAGGATAACAAGCTGATCGTCGCCGCCCAGGACGACGCCGGCAGCTTCGTCGCCAGTGACGGCGGCATTCGTGGCCCTTACCTGGAAGCGGCCATGCAGAAAGTCCGTGCCGACAACCCTGGCCTGCAAGCCACCGACATGGAACTGGCCAACGCGATCCTGGCGAAGAACGCCATCGCCCAGGAGTGATTCCCGCCCCATGAAAAATGCCGCTCGATCGAGCGGCATTTTTTTATGGGCAAACAACTGCTGAGCTTCTTTCCTACATCGAACCGGCCAACAACCCCGCCGCTACGATGAAAGTTCACCGGCCCGCGGAGGAAGGCTCTGATACAAACGTGCGAGGCTGGCACCGCAAACTCTATCGATTCGAACATTCCCCACAATGCGAACCGATACTCATGAACAAGCCATGCCTTTCGTTGCTGCTGATCACCGCCACACTTAGCACCACGTCACATGCCGAGGGCCTATACGGCTCGATAAAAATCCTGAGCGTGCAGCTAGATCTTTCCGATGCCCTCCTTACCAGTCCCAGGGTCAACAATCGTGTTGTCAGCTCGACCAGCAACAAAGACGTTGGCGGATCTGTAGCGGTTGGCTATGGATTCGAAGGCAACTGGCGGCTGGAAACCGAGTATTCACTCAAACAGAATTCGGAGTTCAAGAGTCATTGGGCGCCGTTCGATGCCAACGTCAACAATATGCAAGTTTCGTCCAGCCGCTTGATGATCAACGGGTACAAAAACTTCCCGCTTAACCAACATTTTTCGCTGTACGCCATGGCTGGCCTGGGTGTGGCGTTTATCGATTCCGAGGGTTACCAGTCCAACCCTTCGCGACGATTCGCAAACAACAGCCAGAACAACTTCGCCTATGCACTGGGCGTAGGGGCGGATATCAAGCTCAGCCAGCAACTCACCCTTGGCACTGGTTATCGCTACGTTGACATGGGCGATATCGAAACCGGTTACAACACCTTTGCCAATCGCATCAACGCTCGGGACGAACAGCTCAAGGGCAAATTGCGCGAACAGAACCTCTACGTCGAGGCACGGATGGCGTTCTGATCTGAGACACAAATCAGAACTGCGGTGCACTCTCATAAAAAATGCCGCTCAGTTGAGCGGCATTTTTGGCCCGGTGAGCTCTAGCCAGGTCCGGGTTATTCGCCGATTGCAGCTTTGTAGCCGGCCGCATCAAGCAACTTGTCCAGCTCGGCCTCGTCGCTTGGCTTGAGCTTGAAAATCCAGGCGCCGTACGGATCAGAGTTCAGCAGCTCTGGTGAACCACCCAGCTCTTCGTTGATTGCAATCACTTCTCCCGAAACAGGGGCATAGATATCGGAAGCGGCCTTGACCGATTCCACCACGCCGGCTTGATCGCCTGCAGCAAAAACTTTACCGACTTCAGTCAGCTCGACAAACACCACGTCGCCCAACGCTTCCTGTGCATGGTCGCTGATGCCCACGGTGACGGTACCGTCGGCTTCCAGGCGTGCCCACTCGTGGCTTTCGGCAAAACGCAGTTCGGCAGGGATATCGCTCATAATTCTGTGTCCTCAAGAAAAAGTGTCAGCGGCCGGCGGCCCGCCGTAAAAAATCAGATCAGGGTTTTGCCATGGCGGACGAAGGTCGGCTTGACCACTCGTACCGGGTACCACTTGCCACGAATTTCCACCTCGGCACGGTCGGCGGTAGCCATCGGAACGCGTGCCAGGGCAATCGACTTGCTAAGCGTAGGAGAAAAACTACCACTGGTGATCTCTCCTTCGCCAACATTGGCGATACGGACCACTTGGTGAGCGCGCAATACACCGCGCTCTTCCAGCACCAACCCCACCAGTTTGTGCTGCACGCCGGCGGCAAGTTCAGCCTCCAGCGCAGCGCGACCGATGAACTGACGGCTCGCCGGTTCCCAGGCAATGCTCCAGGCCATGTTCGAGGCCAACGGTGAAATATCCTGGTGGATGTCCTGGCCGTAGAGGTTCATGCCGGCTTCCAGGCGCAAGGTATCGCGGGCGCCGAGTCCGATGGGAGGAATACCGGCACCCACCAGGTCGTTGAAGAAACTCGGGGCCTCACGGGCCGGCAGGACAATTTCCAGGCCGTCTTCTCCGGTATAGCCGGTACGGGCAATGAACCAATCACCGTCGGCGCGACCTTCGAAGGGCTTGAGTTGCTGGATCAACTGGCCGCGTGGTTGCGTAACCAGCTCGGCAATCTTGTGCCGGGCCTGGGGGCCTTGGATAGCCAGCATCGCCAGTTCGGCACGCTCGTGCAGCTGCACTGCGTAATCGCCGAGTTGCGCTTGCATCCAGGCCAGGTCCTGGTCGCGTGTTGAGGCGTTGAACACCAACCGGTAACCGTCCTCGACACGATAGATGATCATGTCGTCGACAATGCCGCCGCGCTCGTTGAGCATCGCGCTGTACAACGCGCGACCAGTGTCCTGCAAGCGATCGACGTCGTTGGCCAGCAGGCGCTGCAGCCAGGCTTTGGCCTGGGGGCCGGCTACATCGATCACGGTCATGTGGGATACATCGAACACACCGCAGTCGCGACGCACCTGATGGTGCTCTTCAACTTGCGATCCATAGTGCAAGGGCATATCCCAACCGCCAAAATCGACCATTTTCGCGCCGAGGGCGAGATGAAGGTCATACAGAGGCGTACGCTGTCCCATGGGTTTCTCCTTCCGGGCTTGGCGAAGGTGCGGATGGGTACTGCCACAGCCCGAACGCCTGAAAAAAGAATTTTCCGACGCTCCTAGCTACCCGGTCCGACAGACGGACCGCACCGAATGCCGCGCATTGTATCCGCATGATCCAAGGCTGGCACCTAGGCGTGTGCTCTATTCACTCAGAACGCGTCGATGGGCCGAACGCCGTATCAATCCGATGACTGGCAGCAGCCCCACCAGCACCAGGCTCAGCGCCGGTAGGGCGGCCCGCGCCCACTCCCCTTCGCTGGTCATTTCAAAGATCCGTACCGCCAGCGTGTCCCAGCCAAACGGGCGCATCAGCAAAGTCGCCGGCATTTCCTTGAGCACATCGACGAATACCAGCAGCGCGGCGCTCAGGGTGCCAGGAAGCAGCAACGGCAGATACACTTTGAAAAACAGTCGCGGCCCACTCACCCCGAGACTTCGTGCGGCTTCGGGCAACGACGGGCGAATACGCGCCAGGCTGCTTTCCAACGGGCCATAGGCCACGGCCAGGAAACGCACCAGGTACGCCAGCAACAGTGCCGACAAACTGCCCAGCAGCAACGGCTTGCCCGCGCCTCCGAGCAGTGTCGACAGCGGGATGACCAGCTCGCGATCCAGATAACTGAACGCAAGCATGATCGATACCGCCAGCACCGAACCGGGCAAGGCGTAGCCCAGATTCGCCAGACCGACCCCGGCGCGGATCGACCGGGTCGGCGCCAGACGTCGAGCGAAGGCAAGCAGCAAGGCGACGCAAACCGTGACAAGTGCCGCGAGTCCGCCCAGATAGAGGGTATGGAGAATCAACCCGGCGTAACGCTCATCCAGGTCGAAACGACCGCGCTGCCAAAACCAGACCACCAATTGCATGAGCGGAATGACAAACGCACAGGCGAAAACCAGTAGGCACCAGCCGCTGGCCGCCACCGCCTTGAGTCCTCGCAGGTGGTATAGCGCCTGGGCTCGCGGTCGCTCGTTGCCGGCCCGCTGGGCGCCCCGGGCGCGGCGTTCGCCGTAGAGGACCACCATGACCGTCAACAACAGGAGACTGGCCAGCTGGGCTGCGCTGGAAAGGCTGAAAAACCCGTACCAGGTCTTGTAGATGGCCGTGGTGAAGGTGTCGAAGTTGAACACTGATACCGCACCGAAGTCCGCCAGGGTTTCCATCAGCGCCAGCGCCACGCCGGCGCCGATTGCCGGCCTGGCCATCGGCAGCGCCACACGCCAGAACGCCTGCCAAGGCGATTGCCCGAGCACCCGCGCCGCTTCCATCAGGCCCTTGCCTTGCGCCAGGAAAGCGCTTCGCGCCAGCAGGTAGACATAGGGGTAGAACACCAGGACCAGCACCAGGATCACACCGCCAGTGGAACGCACCCGAGGCAGGCGCAGGCCACTGCCAAACCATTCGCGCAGCAACGTTTGCACCGGACCGGCAAAGTCCAGCAGGCCTACGAAGACAAATGCCAATACATAGGCAGGCACCGCGAACGGCAGCATCAGCGCCCAGTCGAGCCATCGACGGCCGGGAAATTCGCAAAGGCTCGTGAGCCAGGCCAGGCTCACGCCCAGCAGCGTCACCCCAACACCTACACCAAAGATCAGCGTGAGGGTGTTACCCAACAGGCGTGGCATCTGGGTGTCCCACAAATGGGACCAGATTTGTAGATCAATGCTCTGCCAGGACAGCAGCAGCACGCTCAAGGGCAACAAGACTAGCGCAGCGACGGCGAAGACCAGGGGATACCAGCGGCGTTGGGCGGGGTGGGTCAAGGAAAGTTCTCGTTCGCGTCATTACTGACAAAGGGCTCATGTGGCAAGGGAGCTTGCTCCCGCTGGGCTACGAAGTAGCCCTAACGATCCGGATCATGCCCCGTCAGATAGACCCGGTCGATAGTTGGGGAGGGCTTCGCCCTGGAGCGCCAGCCCGATCCCGCGGGAGCAAGCTCCCTCGCCACACTTCATCGATGGACTGAGCGATCCCGTCTCAATTCCAGCCAGCACGGTCCATCATGCGGATGGCTTCGGCCTGGCGCTTACCGGCCACTTCCACTGGCAAGGTATCGGCCTTGAACTTGCCCCAGGCAGCGACTTCCTTGGAGGGTTCCACTTTTGGATTCGCCGGAAACTCCTGGTTCACGTCAGCAAAGATGCTTTGCGCTTCAGGCGTGGTCATCCATTCCACCAGCTTCTTCGCGGCTTCCGGGTGCGGCGCGTGCTTGGTCAGGCCGATGCCCGAGAGGTTGATGTGCACGCCCCGATCGGCCTGGTTCGGCCAGAACAACTTGACCTTCAGGTCCGGCTTCTGCTGGTGCAGGCGACCGTAGTAATAGGTGTTGACGATGCCGACATCACACTGGCCGGCATTGATCGCTTCAAGCAGCGCAGTGTCGTCGGAGAACACGTCGGTGGAGAGGTTCTTGACCCAACCCTTGAGGATTTCCTCGGTTTTTTCCGCGCCGTGGGTTTCGATCAGCGTCGCGGTCAGGGACTGGTTGTAGACTTTCTTCGACGTCCGCAGGCACAGGCGGCCTTCCCACTCCTTGCCCGCCAGCGCCTCATAAGTGGTCAACTCACCCGGTTTGACCCGGCCAGTGGAATAGGCGATTGTCCGCGCCCGCAGGCTCAGGCCAGTCCAGGCATGGGAGGACGCGCGATATTGAGGCGGGATGTTGGCGTCGATGACCGACGAGGTGAAGGGCTGCAGGATCCCCATCTGCTCGGCCTGCCAGAGGTTCCCGGCGTCCACGGTGAGCAACAGGTCGGCGGTGGCGTTTTCACCTTCGGCCTTGATCCGCTGCATCAACGGCGCTTCCTTGTCGGTAATGAACTTCACCGCTACGCCGGTCTTCTTGGTATACGCGTCGAAAACCGGTTTGATCAATTCATCGATGCGCGAGGAATAGACCACCACCTCATCGGCGGCCTGGGCCGTGGTAGTGCCAATCAGGGCCAAGGCGAGGGCGGACAGCAGGCGTTTTGTGGCCGACATGGTGGCGATCTCTCGATTGTGAACAGAGCGCAAATGATAAGGACTCACATTTAGCACCACAATCGAACAGTGGGCAGACACGTTTCCAAATGTTGCAACGGTGGGGTCGAGGTAGCGGTTCCGGCCTCATCGCGAGCAGGCTCGCTCCTACATTGACTTGCTTTCACATAACCCTGCTCGCGATGAGGTCATGAGCCCCGACACACCTCTCAGGCCCTGGCCAGCTCCGGCAAATCCCCGGTCAACCCCAGCGCCTCGCGCACGAACAACGCCTTGGCTTCAGGCAGGCGGTCCACCAACTTCAGACCGGCGTTGCGCAACCAGCGAACCGGCAACGGATCAGCCTGGAACAACCGCTCGAAACCTTCCATCGCCGCCATCAACGCCAGGTTATGGGGCATGCGGCGGCGCTCGTAGCGGCTCAATACCTTCACGTCAGCCAAGCGTTCGCCACGCCCGGCCGCTTGCAGCAGCACTTCGGCCAGCACGGCGGCATCCAGCAAGCCCAGGTTCACGCCCTGCCCGGCCAGCGGATGGATGGTGTGGGCCGCATCACCGATCAGTGCCAGCCCTTCGGCCACATAGCGCTTGGCATGGCGCTGGCGCAGTGGCACGCACAGGCGCGGGTCGGCGCTCAGTACCGTGCCGAGCTGGCCTTCGAAGGCACGCTCCAGCTCGTTGCAAAACACAGTGTCATCAAGAGCCATCAAGCGCTGCGCTTCATCGGGAGTGGTGGACCAGACGATCGAACACCAGTCTTCCTGACCCTCGCGGGCCAGTGGCAGAAACGCCAGCGGGCCGTTGTCGGTGAAACGCTGCCAAGCCGTCGTCCGATGAGGACGGGCGCTACGCACGCTGGTGACAATAGCGTGGTGCAGGTAATCCCACTCCCGCGTGGCCACCCCGGTCAGGCGACGCACGGCTGAATTCGCGCCGTCGGCGGCAATCACCAGCGGCGCGCGCAAGGTACGGCCGTCGGCCAGCGTCAGTAGCCAGTCATCACCTGAGCGGCGCATCTGCTCCAGGCGCGCGTTGGCAAGCAGGCCTAAATCACAATCGTGCAGTCGGTCCAGCAGCGCGTCCTGGACGACGCGGTTTTCAACGATATGCCCCAGCACGTCGGCATGCAGACTGGCGGCGGAAAAGTGAATCTGCCCAGTGCCGCTGCCATCCCAGACGTGCATGTCGGTGTATGGGCTGGCCCGTCGGCCGGTGATCCCGTCCCAGACACCCAGGCGTTCGAGGATCCGTTGGCTGGCTGCCGACAGAGCACTGACCCGTGGCTCGAATGCGGCCTGGGCATCAAAGGGCTTGACGCTCATCGGGCTGCCGTCGAGCAGCAGCACTTGCAGGCCACTGCCCTGCAACGCCAGCGCCAGGGCGCTGCCGACCATGCCGGCACCGACAATCAACAGATCTGCACGCAATTCCATGCTTTAAGCCTGTGTTGCTGGCGACATCAGCCGCCGGTGAAAGGAATGATCCGTATCAAGCATCAGGGCGTGTTCCCAAACCCATGGCCTGACGGGCGAACCAGCGCTTGGCGGGCGGCAGCAGGTCCAGGCCCAGCAGGCCGAGATTACGGCCCAGGGACACCAGCGGCAGATCGCTGCTGAACAGCCGCGTCACCCGGTCGGAGAAGCCCACGGTCAAGGCCTGATCCATCCGCTGACGCTCGCGATAGGCTTGCAATACGGTGAAGTCGCCGGGCGTGCTGTCGCTCTCAAGCAAGGTATCGGCCAAGGCCTGGGCGTCACGCAGGGACAGGTTGAAGCCTTGCCCGGCAATCGGATGCAAGCTGTGGGCAGCATTGCCCAGGATGGCCAGGTGCGGACGCACCTGTTCCTCGGCTTCCACCAGCGCCAATGGATAAAGATGACGCGCGCCTACTTGCTTCAGCGTGCCCAGGCGATAGCCGAACACATTCTGCAATTCACTGAGGAAGCTGCGCTCGTCAAGGGCCGCGAGTCGTTGCGCATCCATGCCCTGGCGAGTCCAGACCAATGCACAGCGATTTTCCGGCAGCGGCAACAACGCCATCGGGCCGTCATCGGTGAAGCGCTCGAAAGCCATGCCGTTGTGCGCTTCGCTGGGCGTGATGTTGGCAATCAAGGCGCTCTGGTCGTAGGGACGATTGCGCACCCCGACCCCCATCTGCTCCCGCAGGCCGGAGCGACCGCCGTCGGCCAATACCGCGAGGTCGCATTCCACAACAGTTTCGTCGTCCAGCGTCAGGCGATAGCCCGCGATTTGCGGCTCCATCCGAGCGACCTGCGCGGGGCAGCGCCAACTGACGACATCCTTGTCCAAGCCTTGCCACAGGCATTGGCCGAGCCAGGCATTCTCCACGACGTAGCCAAGGGCCGGCACGCCCTCCTCCATTGCCGACAACCGCGCCGTCGAAAACCGCCCGCGGTCGGACACGTGGATCTGCTTGATCGGCTCGGCCCGGCGGGAAACTTCCTGCCACAGGCCCAAGCGTTGATAAATTTGCCGCGCGCCGAACGAAAGCGCCGACGAGCGCGCATCGTAGCTCGGCTGCCAGGCGTCACCGGGAGCGAAGGGCTCGATCAGCATGATCTTCCAACCCCGTGCCTTGGCACCGGCTTGCAGCGCCAGCGCCAGGCTCGCGCCGACCAGGCCGCCACCGATGATTGCAACGTTGACCCGGTTCATGCCGCTTGAGTCCGTGCGGCGGCCATCAAGGCCTCGATTTCGGCGACCGTCTTCGGTACGCCGCGGGTCAGGATTTCACAACCGGTCTTGGTCACTACCACGTCATCCTCGATGCGCACGCCAATGCCGCGCCATTTCTTCGCTACGCCGCGATTGTCCGGGGCAATGTAGATGCCCGGCTCGACGGTCAAAGTCATTCCGACCTCCAGCACTCGCCACTCGCCACCCACGCGGTATTCGCCCACATCGTGTACATCCATTCCCAGCCAGTGGCCGGCGCGGTGCATGTAGAACGCCCGGTGGGCTTCGCTTGCGATCAGTTCGTCCACTTCGCCTTCCAGCAGCCCCAGGCGGACCAGCCCCTCGGTAATTACCCTGACGGTCGCCTCGTGGGCCTGGTTCCAATGTTTGTTCGGCGCGATTTGCGCAAATGCGGCTTCCTGGGCCGCCAGCACCACTTCGTAGATCGCCTTCTGCTCGGCAGAAAACTTCCCGCTGACCGGCCAGGTGCGGGTGATATCGCTGGCATAACAATCGATTTCGCACCCGGCATCGATCAACACCAGGTCGCCATCCTTGAGCACGGCATCATTTTGCTGGTAATGCAAAATGCAGCTGTTGCGCCCCGCCGCGACGATGGAACCGTACGCCGGCATCTTTGCCCCGCCCTTGCGAAACTCATAATCGAGCTCGGCTTCCAGGCTGTACTCATACAGCCCAGGCCGCGCCGCCTGCATCGCCCGGATATGTGCCTGGGCGGAGATCCGCGCCGCTTCGCGCATCACCTTCACTTCCGCCGCCGATTTATACAGGCGCATGTCGTGCAGCAGATGATCCAGGGCAACGAATTCGTTCGGCGGCTGGGCACCGAGGTGGGCCTTGGAGCGGATCACGTTGATCCACTCCATCAGGTGCCGGTCGAACTCCGGGTTGCTGCCCATGGCCGAGTACACCCGGTCGCGGCCTTCGATCAGCCCCGGCAGGATGTCGTCGATGTCGGTGATGGGGAACGCGTCGTCGGCGCCATAGTCACGGATCGCTCCCTCCTGGCCGGCACGCAGGCCATCCCACATTTCCCGCTCGGCATTGCGCTCGCGGCAGAAGAGGATGTATTCGCCATGGGCCCGGCCGGGCATCAACACGATGACGGCCTGCGGCTCCGGAAAGCCGCTCAGGTATTGGAAATCACTGTCCTGGCGATAGACATGCTCGACGTCGCGGTTGCGGATCGCAACGGCGGCGGCGGGCAGGATTGCGATACTGTTGGGCTCCATCTGCGCCATCAGGGCCTTGCGGCGACGGCTGTATTCCGACTTCGGGATATGAATCATGGGCAGACGGTGTTCCCTTTCAAGCGATCAGTGCAAGGACGGTTTGGCGGCCGGTTCAGCGGTCTTCTTGGTCTCGGTGAACAGGAGCAGAGGCGCGACCCGCAGGTACTCCATCACTTCCATATAGTCGCTTTCGCCGTCGTCGGACTCTTCCAGGGCATCCTGTACCTGGGAAATCGCCGCCAGGTCTTGCAGGACTTCCTTCGCTTCATCGCTCAGGGCGTATTCGCGGCGGGTCAGGCCGAAACCGGCGAGAAAGCCCTGGCACCACTGGCCCAGCGCAGCGGCGCGCTCGCTCAGCGGCGCATCGTCAGTCGGCAGCAGCAGGACGACGGTCATGTCATCGCTGGTCAGCTCGCCCTTGACCATTTCCTGCAGGCCGATGAGCGCATTACGCACGTTGTCCGCCGGCTCGCCTTCGAGCAGCTCGGCGGCGTCGGCCAACCAGCCGTCGGCCTCGAAGCCGGCGCCGGCGCAGCTGCGGCCAAGCAACAGGCCGTGGAGTTCGGCGGGCGAGACAGGATGACCGCTGGTGCTCAGCAGGGTGGCGAACGCTTGATACGGGGAATTCTGAATGGGCATGGGCAGCTAGGCGCCAGACGGCGCTATGTCTAGAATGGAGGCCTTGTATCCTACATCGACAGACTCGCCAAGACCATTAAAGGCTGTGCGACCTTTATCCCCCATCAGACACAATCTTCAGTGGACACAATGGAAGACACCGACCTGCAAGCGCTGATGGCCAGACTCGAGCTGCTAATTGAACGGGTCGAGCAACTTAAGAGCCAAAACGGACTCCTATTAGCTCAGGAAAAAACCTGGCGCGAGGAACGCGCGCACCTCATTGAAAAAAACGAAATCGCCCGGCGTAAGGTCGAATCGATGATTTCGCGCCTCAAGGCCCTGGAGCAAGACTCATGAGTTCAAGCAATAGCGTTACCGTGCAGATCCTCGATAAAGAATATTCGATCATCTGCCCCCAGGAAGAGCGTAGCAACCTGGTGAGTGCCGCCCGTTACCTGGACGGCAAGATGCGCGAGATCCGCAGCAGCGGCAAAGTCATCGGCGCCGATCGCATCGCCGTGATGGCCGCCTTGAACATCACCCACGACCTGCTGCACCGCCAGGATACGCCGGACGTACAGGTCAGCGGCTCGACCCGCGAACAAGTCCGCGACCTACTGGATCGAGTGGATTTGGTACTGGCCACCGATCCGGACGTCAGCAAGGGCTGATTCGCGAGGCTGCCTGGGGTATACTTGCGTCACTCCCTGGGGTGCTTGCCAGTTGGTGATGTCCCTGAGCCGATACGCACAACCACGGGGGTTGCACGTTGGGGCCGGTGTGCATGTCCGCTTGACGGAAAGCCTTAACGCCTCCTGCAACTTCCACCTTGAACTTTCGGGTTCAAGGGCTAAGCCGACAGCGGTTCATCCGGGGAGCCTGATTCTCGAAACAATGCCAGTCATCATGACTGGCATTGTCGTTTCTGGCGTTTGGCATTTCTGGCGCCGTTGTTTGCGGTTACGCTGTTTCGATGCCACCGCCTCGGAAACCTCGATATGACCGAACCTGCGTTGCCGACCCGCCCGCAACTTCGCCGCCTGCTGCGCCAGGCGCGTCGCTCCCTGACCCCGGCCCAGCAACGGGACGCCGCCCAAGGCCTCTACCGGCAACTGGCCCAGCACCCGCTGTTTCGCCGCGCGCGACACATCGCCCTGTACCTGCCCAACGACGGCGAGATCGATCCACGCCTGCTACTGCGCGCGGCCCAGCGTCGGGGCAAGGCGACGTACCTGCCGGTGCTCAGCCCATGGCCGCAGACGAAAATGGTTTTCCAGCGAATCCATCCCGGCGAGAAGATGCAGCCCAATCGCTTTCGCATCCCGGAACCACGCAAGAATATAGCCCGGCAACGCAAGGTCTGGACGCTGGACCTGGTGCTGTTGCCGCTGGTCGGGTTTGACGATGCCGGGGGTCGGCTGGGCATGGGCGGGGGATTCTACGATCGCAGCCTGGCGTATCTGTCGCGCCGCAAACAATGGCGCAAGCCGACCTTGCTGGGGCTGGCCCACGAATGCCAACGGGTCGATCGATTGGTACAGGCAAGCTGGGACGTGCCGCTGCAAGGAACAGTCAGCGACAGGCGTTGGTACATCGCATGATAGGCGCCACCGGAATCAGCGGCGCCTGAAAGAAAGCGCTCAGCGCTTGAGCGATGGGGCAGGCTGGGCGATGTTCATCGGAACATCGTTCTTGCTGCTCCACAAGCTCTGGGCGTAACCCGTGGTCACGACACCCAGGCCGAACAGAATGACCAGTATCCACAACAAATCCGGTTTGCGTTTCATCGATTGCCCCCCTCAAGGCATATCACACACGATGACAGCAGCGGTTTTCTTATTGGCCGTGCAGCAGCGTCACGCTTGGAAGGCCGGCATTTTGCGATAACCCGGACCCACACGCAAACTCTGGCGTCAACCGACTGTCGGTTTGTCATAAAATCGCTGAACTATTTTTAAATATATCGCCCAGGAGTAGAAATCATGGCTTATTGGCTGATGAAATCCGAGCCCGACGAATTGTCCATCCAGGACTTGGAAAAGCTCGGCCAAGCTCGCTGGGACGGAGTTCGCAACTATCAGGCACGCAATTTCCTGCGCGCCATGGCAGAAGGCGATTTATTTTTTTTCTATCACTCCAGCTGCCCGGAGCCTGGCATCGCGGGCACCGGAAAAATCATCAAGGCCGCCTACCCCGATCCCACGGCGCTGGAGCCTGACAGCCACTACTTCGACGCCAAGGCCAGCCCGGAGAAAAACCCCTGGACCGCGATCGACGTGGCCCATGTCGAAACGTTCCGCCACGTCCTGAAGCTCGACCACCTCAAGCAACAGACCGCCCTGGCAGAAATGCCGCTGGTGCAGAAAGGCTCGCGACTGTCAGTGATGCCGGTGACGGCGGAGCAATGGGCGGCGGTGGTTGCTCTGAAGCCTTGAGTGATTCGCTGTCCGGTAGGCCACCATCGCGAGCAAGCTCGCTCCCACAGGGAATCTCGGTTGCTCACTGTTCACTGCAGATCCACTGTGGAAGCGAGCCTGCTCGCGAAAGGGCCCGCCTGGTTACCACAAGACTTATTGAATGATCAGGTTGTTGAACAACAGATCCTCAACCATCGGCTTGCCGGTCTCGTCGTTCATCACTTGCTGGGTCTGCTTCAACGCTTCCTGACGCAGCTTTTCCTTGGCTTCAAGGTTGTTCATGGTCTCGGTCGTCTGCTGAGCGAACAGCGCCACCAACTGGTTGCGAATCAACGGCTCGTTCGCTTTCACCGCCGCAGCGGCGGCATCGCCGGTCACGCGCAAGGCGACGTCAGCCTTGTAGACCTTCAGCTTGGTCGTACCATCCAGCCCATAGTTGCCCACGAACGGCGGGCTCAACGTGATGTAACTGACCTTGGGTGCCTCGCCTTCCTTGCTCTCTTCGGCCATCGCCGCCACAGGCAGCGACAGGGCCAGCATCAACATCATCCACGCTTTCACATTCCACTCCTCATCCGGTTTGCGGCCCAGCATACCGACCCGCCGTCCAAGCACAAGCTTATGGCCGGCTATCAGGGCGGGGCATGCTCGTTGACCCGTTGACTCTCACACCTACACTTATCGGCCATCACTCCCAAAGGAATAGCCCTGATGAAAGCCGTGCTGTGCAAAGAATTCGGTCCCGCCGAATCGCTGGTGCTGGAAGACGTCGCCAGCCCTGTCGCAAAGAAGAATGAAGTGTTGCTGGATGTGCACGCCGCCGGGGTGAATTTTCCTGACACGCTGATCATCGAGGGCAAATACCAGTTCAAGCCGCCCTTCCCGTTTTCCCCGGGTGGCGAAGCGGCCGGGGTCATCAGCGAAGTAGGGGAAAAGGTCAGCCACCTGAAAGTTGGTGATCGGGTCATGGCCCTGACCGGCTGGGGCAGCTTCGCCGAGCAAGTAGCGGTACCGGGCTACAACGTGCTGCCGATTCCCTCCGCCATGGATTTCAACACCGCGGCCGCGTTCAGCATGACCTACGGCACGTCGATGCACGCCCTCAAGCAGCGCGCCAACCTGAAGCCCGGAGAAACCCTGCTGGTGCTCGGTGCCTCCGGCGGGGTCGGCCTGGCGGCGGTGGAAATCGGCAAGGCCATGGGTGCGCGAGTCATCGCGGCCGCCAGCAGCGCGGAAAAACTCGCCGTGGCAAAGGCCGCCGGTGCTGACGAGTTGATCAACTACAACGAAACCAGCCTGAAGGACGAAATCAAGCGCCTCACCGACGGCCAGGGCGCCGATGTCATCTACGACCCGGTGGGCGGCGACCTGTTCGACCAGGCCGTGCGCGCCATCGCCTGGAACGGCCGGTTGTTGGTGGTTGGCTTTGCCAGCGGGCGCATTCCCGAATTGCCGGTGAACCTGGCCTTGCTCAAGGGCGCCTCGGTGGTCGGTGTGTTCTGGGGCTCCTTCGCCCAGCGCCAGCCCCAGGACAACGCCGCCAACTTCCAGCAGCTGTTCGGCTGGTTCGCCGAAGGCAAGCTCAAGCCGCTGGTGTCGCAGGTCTACCCGCTGGACGATGCCGCCCAGGCGATCAATGACTTGGGGCAGCGCAAGGCGGTCGGCAAGGTGGTGGTGCAGGTTCGCTGATTGGCTGCGATTCTCTTTCTTCTGTACCGGGTCGAAGCCCTACGACCCGGCTTCGCCATTCCCGCAACGCCCTTCATTTATATCTGAGCGACATGTTCATAAAAGAACATGCCAAATCCAGCATTTCCACTGTTTTGCTGATTCGAACCAATGCTATTTTCGGTAACGAAACTGTAACATTCGCATCCGCAGTCAAAACAAGAATTCTGGAGCACTTGAATGTTTGCTTTCTTTCGACCCGCCGCACATCAGGCAACCCTGCCTGAAGAAAAAATAGACAGCACCTACCGACGCCTTCGCTGGCAGATCTTCGCGGGGATTTTCATCGGCTATGCCGGTTACTACCTGCTGCGCAAGAACTTCTCCCTGGCCATGCCCTACCTCATCGACGAGGGCTACACCCGTGGTCAACTCGGCCTGGCCATGTCGGCCATCGCGATTGCCTATGGCTTGTCGAAGTTCTTGATGGGCCTGGTGTCCGACCGCTCGAACCCCCGCTATTTCCTGCCATTCGGCTTGCTGGTATCAGCCGGCGTGATGTTCATTTTCGGTTTTGCGCCCTGGGCGACGTCCAGCGTGACGATCATGTTCATCCTGCTGTTCATCAACGGCTGGGCACAAGGCATGGGCTGGCCGCCGAGCGGACGGACCATGGTGCACTGGTGGTCGCAGAAGGAACGCGGCGGCGTGGTGTCGGTGTGGAACGTGGCGCACAACGTCGGCGGCGGCCTTATCGGCCCGTTGTTCCTGCTGGGCATGGGCTGGTTCAATGACTGGCATGCGGCATTCTATGTGCCCGCTACCGTAGCACTTGCCGTTGCGGTGTTCGCCTTCGCGACCATGCGCGACACCCCGCAATCGGTGGGCCTGCCGCCGATCGAGAAGTACAAGGACGATTATCCGGAAGGCTACGACGACAGCCACGAAAAGGAATTCAGCGCCAAGGAAATTTTCGTCAAGTACGTGCTGCGCAACAAGATGCTCTGGTACATCGCCATGGCTAACGTCTTCGTCTACCTGCTGCGCTACGGGGTGCTGGACTGGGCACCGACCTACCTCAAGGAAGCCAAGGGCTTCACGGTGGACAAGAGCTCCTGGGCCTATTTCTTCTACGAGTGGGCGGGCATTCCCGGCACGCTGCTGTGTGGCTGGATGTCGGACAAGATCTTCCGTGGCAATCGTGGCCTGACCGGCATGGTATTCATGGCCCTGGTGACCGTGGCCACCCTGGTGTACTGGCTGAACCCGGCCGGCAACCCGACCGTCGATATGATTGCCCTGGTATCCATCGGCTTCCTGATCTATGGCCCAGTCATGCTGATCGGCTTGCAGGCATTGGAACTGGCGCCGAAAAAAGCCGCCGGCACCGCCGCCGGTTTCACCGGCCTGTTCGGGTACCTGGGTGGTTCGGTCGCGGCCAGCGCCGCCATGGGCTATACCGTCGACCATTTCGGCTGGGACGGCGGTTTTGTACTGCTGGTCGGCGCTTGTCTGCTGGCGATGGCGTTCCTTGCGCCAACCTTGTGGCACAAGCAGATCGCCAGTCAGAGCCGCGAAGCGGTCGCCTGATCCCACATTGATTGGCAGCGCTTGAGCCGCGCCTCCAGGTTCCGGTCTGGCATGGCGTGGCTGCGCAGGGCGTGTACGGTCTGCTCGACATAATCGCGAGTGGTGCCGTAACGCCCACAGGCGCTTTCAAAGACCTGGCTCAGCACATGGTCCGGCAAGTTGCCGGCATAGCTGGGCAGGTGTCGCTCCAACACAAAACCCAAGGCTTGCACCCGGCTGCCACCCTCGAGACGGCAACTGAGCCAGTGCGGGCGATAGGACGGCACCGGCATTTCCCGCTGCCACAACGCGAACAGCGAATCCTCGAGGTTTTCCTCCGGCAGCCGGTAGGCGAAACCGCTGCACGAACCGCCGCGATCCAGTCCGAACACCAACCCTGGCAACTCCGGAGTGCCGCGATGTTCGTGGGACCACAGGTATAAACCGCGATGGTAGCCATGGACCCGACCGCGCACCCGCTCCACCGCCGTGCATTCCGGCCGCCAGATCAATGAACCGTACGCGAACAACCAGACCGGACCGCCCTGGTGGAGACTCATGGTCAATCGCATCGAGGCGAGTAGTTGTTCATGGGTCAGCTGCGCACCCAGCTCGAGTCGTGGCGGGTACAGGGCGCAGGTAATGGCGGATTCGATAGCGGTCATGGCCGTTAGCGGTTGGCTTCTCAGAAAATAAAGGGACGCCAGTGTGTTGACGTTCGTGAGGAGCGAGGCAAGTTAAATGCCAGCCCGACGCTATATACGTTATCGGTATCTGGCCGGCCAACTAAATACCGAAACGCAATATATGAAGTTATATCGAGGGCGATCAGGGCTTTTGTGGCGAGGGAGCTTGCTCCCGCTCGGTTGCGCAGCGACCGCCTCTTTTGGGACTGCTTCGCCCGAGGCGTCGGACCGGTCCAGCGGGAGCAAGCTCCCTCGCCACAACGGCACAGCTCAAGGCTCGGTTGGGTCAAGCCCTTGGCGCATACGCAAACACATCGGCGCGCATCTGGTGAGCGTCCATGCCGGCTTCCACCAGGGCGTCGAGGGTGGCATAGATCATGGCCGGCGAGCCGCTGGCGTAGACGTGCACACCAGAAAGGTCGCTGATGTCCTCACACACCGCCTCATGGAGCATCCCGCAGCGCCCTTCCCAGCCACACAAGTCGCTGACGACTTTATGCAGGAACAGGTTCGGCAGTTTTTTCCATTCGTCCCAATGCTCGATTTCGTAGAAATCTTCCGGTCGCCGTACGCCCCAATACAGATGCACCGGGTGCTTGAAGCCCGCCGCGCGGCAGTGCTCGATCAAGCTGTGCATCTGCGCCATGCCGGTCCCGGCAGCGATCAGCACGAGCGGACCGTCAGGAAGCTCGGACAGGTGGGTGTCGCCAAACGGCATCTCGATGCGCACATTGGGGTTGCGCTGCAGTTGCTCCAGGAGCTTTTGCGCACTGCTTTCGCGCACCAGCACGTGTAGTTGCAGGTCGCGCCCCGAGTGCGGCGCCGAAGCGAGGGAGAAGGCTGATTTTTCACCGTTGTCGCGCTCGATCAACAGGTATTGCCCGGCGTGGTAGCGCGGCGGTTTGCCCGCTGGCGCGCGCAAGCGTACCCGCCAGACGTCGCCGCCCACTTCAACGCATTCGCTGACCTGGCACGCCAGGTTGCGCACCGGCAGCTCGCCCGGTGCCAACACGCCATCCCACAACACCACGCAGTCCTCCAGCGGCTCGGCGATGCACGTGAAGATCTCGCCATGGTCACGCACTTCACCGGCCTGCTCCACGCGACCTTCCACCAACAATGCGCCACAGACATGGCAGTTGCCATTACGACAGCTTTGGGGGCAGTCGTAGCCCAGGCGCCGCGCGCCGTCGAGAATCCGCTCGGCCGGCTGTATCTCCAGCACCGCGCCGGAAGGCTGCAAGGTTACACGCATCAATCTATTCCTAACTGATTCCAAATGGCATCGATCCGTTGGGTAACGGCTTCATCCTTGACGATAACCCGACCCCACTCGCGGGTGGTTTCACCGGGCCATTTATGCGTGGCATCGAGCCCCATCTTCGACCCGAGGCCGGATACCGGCGAGGCGAAGTCGAGGTAGTCGATCGGCGTGTTCTCGATCATCACCGTGTCGCGCTTGGGGTCCATGCGCGTCGTGATGGCCCAGATCACGTCGTTCCAATCCCGTGCGTTGATATCGTCGTCGGTGACGATAACGAACTTGGTGTACATGAACTGTCGTAAAAACGACCAGACGCCCAGCATCACTCGCTTGGCGTGCCCAGGATACGACTTCTTCATCGTCACCACGGCCATGCGATAGGAACAACCTTCGGGCGGCAAGTAGAAATCGGTGATTTCCGGAAACTGCTTCTGCAGGATCGGCACGAACACTTCGTTCAGCGCCACGCCAAGAATCGCCGGCTCATCAGGCGGACGACCGGTGTAGGTGCTGTGGTAGATCGGCTTGATCCGGTGAGTGATGCGCTCGACAGTGAACACCGGGAAGCTGTCTACCTCGTTGTAATAACCGGTGTGATCGCCGTAGGGACCTTCATCGGCCATTTCGCCGGGGTGGATCACGCCTTCAAGGATGATTTCTGCGGTGGCCGGCACTTGCAAATCGTTGCCCCGGCACTTCACCAGCTCCGTACGGTTGCCGCGCAGCAGGCCGGCAAACGCATATTCGGAGAGGCTGTCGGGCACGGGCGTGACAGCGCCGAGGATGGTCGCCGGATCGGCGCCCAACGCGACCGACACCGGGAATGGCTGGCCGGGATGCTTTTCGCACCACTCCCGATAATCCAGCGCGCCGCCCCGATGGCTCAGCCAACGCATGATGACCTTGTTGCGGCCAATCACCTGCTGACGGTAGATACCCAGGTTCTGACGGTCCTTGTTCGGGCCTTTGGTGACGGTCAGGCCCCAGGTGATCAGCGGCCCGACGTCGCCCGGCCAGCAGGTCTGCACCGGAAGCATGGCCAGGTCGACATCGTCACCCTCGATCACCACTTCCTGGCAGACCGCGTCCTTGACCACCTTCGGTGCCATGGAAATGATCTTGCGGAAAATCGGCAGCTTGGACCAAGCGTCCTTCAGCCCTTTCGGCGGCTCGGGCTCCTTGAGGAACGCCAGCAGCTTGCCAATCTCGCGCAGCTCGCTGACCGCCTCGGCGCCCATGCCCAGGGCCACGCGCTCCGGCGTGCCAAACAGGTTGCCCAGCACCGGAATGTCATAACCCGTGGGGTTTTCAAACAGCAGCGCCGGGCCTTTTGCGCGCAGGGTGCGGTCGCAGACCTCGGTCATTTCCAGGACGGGTGACACCGGCACCTGGATGCGCTTGAGTTCGCCGCGCTGTTCCAGACCGCTGATAAAGTCGCGCAAGTCGCGATACTGCATGCAAAAGCCTCATGGTGGCCGTGGCGTTCGGGGGCCCGAGTTTAACGCCGCCCGTCCAGAATAGTGAATGCACGGACAGCAAAAAGCCGGGTTTCCCCGGCTCTTGCTGGCCTGCTCGATTTACTTGCGTTTCATCGACAGGAAGAACTCATCGTTGGTCTTGGTCGTTTTCAGCTTGTCGACCAGGAACTCGATGGCCGCGACTTCATCCATCGGATGCAGCAGCTTGCGCAGGATCCACATGCGCTGCAACTCGTCATCGGCCGTCAGCAATTCTTCGCGACGGGTACCGGAACGGTTGATGTTGATGGCCGGGAATACACGTTTCTCGGCGATGCGACGGTCAAGGGGCAGTTCCATGTTACCGGTACCCTTGAACTCTTCGTAGATCACTTCGTCCATCTTCGAGCCGGTTTCGACCAGCGCGGTGGCGATGATGGTCAGCGAGCCGCCTTCTTCGATGTTCCGCGCGGCGCCAAAGAAACGCTTCGGCTTTTCCAGGGCATGGGCATCGACACCACCGGTCAGTACCTTGCCGGAACTCGGGATGACGGTGTTGTAGGCACGGGCCAGACGGGTGATGGAGTCGAGCAGAATCACCACGTCCTTCTTGTGCTCGACCAGGCGCTTGGCCTTCTCGATCACCATTTCGGCAACCTGCACGTGACGGGTCGGCGGCTCGTCGAACGTCGAGGCAACCACTTCGCCGCGCACGGTGCGCTGCATCTCGGTCACTTCTTCCGGACGCTCATCGATCAGCAACACGATCAGGTGGACTTCAGGGTTGTTACGGGCGATGTTGGCCGCGATGTTCTGCAGCATGATCGTCTTGCCCGCCTTCGGCGGCGCCACGATCAGGCCACGCTGGCCCTTGCCGATAGGTGCGCACAGGTCGATGACACGACCGGTGAGGTCTTCGGTGGAACCGTTGCCGGCTTCCATCTTCATGCGCACGGTCGGGAACAGCGGAGTCAGGTTCTCGAAGAGAATCTTGTTCTTCGCGTTTTCCGGACGGTCGAAGTTGATGGTGTCGACCTTGAGCAGTGCGAAGTAACGCTCGCCTTCCTTAGGAGGGCGGATCTTGCCAACGATGGTGTCACCGGTGCGCAAGTTGAAGCGACGGATCTGGCTCGGCGAGACGTAGATATCGTCCGGGCCGGCGAGATAGGAAGCGTCTGCGGAGCGGAGGAAGCCGAAGCCGTCCTGGAGAATCTCCAGCACGCCATCACCGGAGATTTCCTCGCCGCTTTTCGCGTGCTTCTTGAGCAGGGAGAAAATCACGTCCTGCTTGCGCGAACGGGCCATATTTTCTATGCCCATCTGTTCGGCCAATTCGAGCAGTTCGGTAATCGGCTTTTGCTTGAGTTCAGTCAGATTCATATAGGAATGACGTAATCATTTATGGAGGGGGAAATTAAGCTTTTGGCTTAATGAGGCCGCGCCGCGGAGAAGGCGACAGGATCGCGTACTTATTCGAAAGGAGAGCGTCGGCGACGGCTTGCAGGGGGCAATGGAGAAACCAGTGCGGGGCCGAATGTAACACCTGGATTTGCGAGCGTCTAGCCCCGGATAACGAAAAAGCCCCGCGATTTGCGGGGCTTTTGGCAAGGCATTCGGCGCTTAGATGTTGGCGTCGAGGAACGCGGCCAGTTGCGACTTCGACAGCGCGCCGACCTTGGTGGCTTCGACGTTGCCGTTCTTGAACAGCATCAGGGTCGGAATGCCACGCACGCCATGCTTGGCCGGGGTTTCCTGGTTTTCGTCGATGTTCAGCTTGGCAACGGTCAGCTTGCCCTTGTAGGTCTCGGCAATTTCGTCCAGGACCGGAGCGATCATTTTGCAAGGACCGCACCACTCAGCCCAATAGTCGACCAGCACTGCGCCTTCGGCTTTGAGTACGTCAGCTTCGAAGCTAGCGTCGCTAACGTGTTTGATCAGATCGCTGCTCATGGAAATCTCCGGGGTAATCAGCAAAAAAACGTGGCCCATCATAGCTGCCCTTCCCAGGTTCAGGAAGCCGCAGTTGATTGAGTCTCCCTATGGTGACCGATGGGTTTACGTATGGCCCACGTCAGGAAGCGGTCGGGGCGATGAAGGAAATACCGGTGCGCAACGCAGCATTACGTACATGTTCTTGCATGGTTTTGTGCGCCGAAACCGATGCGCGACGGGCCAGGGCGCGAAGGATCTTGCGGTGTTCCTGCCACGTTTCCATCGCCCGCTCCGCCCTGATGAACGGTAGCTTCTGACTCTCAAGGAAGATATCGGCGCTGGCGGTGAGAATGCTCAACATCGCCTGGTTGCCGCTGGCCAGCAGAATGCGCCGGTGAAATTCGAAATCCAGTTGTGCCGCTGCGTCGAACTCCCCGGCCTTCAATTCGCGGCGCATGGCCTCGACGTTGTCATCCAGTGCGTCGAGTTCATCGGCGCTCAACGTCACGGCCGCCAATCCGGCCGCGAAACCTTCAAGGGCATAGCGCAGCTGGAAGATATCCACCGGCGAGGCCTGGGCGGCGAACGGCCAGCGCGCTGTCGAGTCGTCGCGCGCGACCTGCGCTGCTCCCTGGACGAAAACGCCCCTACCCGGTTGGACGCTGATCAACCCCAGGGCGCTCAACGATGACAGCGCCTCGCGCAGAGACGCCCGGCTGACGCCCAGTTGCAAGGCCAGGTCCCGTTGAGAGGGCAGCGCATCGCCCGGGCCGAAGCCTTCGTCGACGATGAGTTTGCGGATGGCTTGCAGCGCCACTTCAGGCACGGCACGAGCGATGGAATTCATGGTTTTCCAGACAACCCGGACGAATGAGCGGCTAGTTGTAAAGCTATTCGAAGCCCCCGGCAAGTCGTGCCCCAGCGGGGTTCGGCCGCCCGAAGCGACGCTCGATAACGGTGCGAAAAACCACCCAACTGTTCAGACCAGTCAGACCGACCGGTGCCTGCAAAACCGTGGCTTTGGCGGACAGACGCCCGGTTTGGCATGCCCTGTGCTGTGTCCGATCGGAGAAATCACACCATCGACCGCGGAGATTCACCATGATCCAGCGTTGCAGCGTCCTGCTCACTGCCCTGTTTGCCAGCCTGATGCTTTGCCAATTGCCCGCCCACGCCGATGGCCTGGAAGACGTGGTAAAACGCGGCACGCTGAAGGTCGCGGTGCCCCAGGATTTTCCACCGTTCGGTTCGGTCGGCCCGGACATGAAGCCGCGCGGCCTGGATATCGACACGGCGAAACTGCTGGCCGACCAGCTCAAGGTCAAGCTGGAATTGACGCCGGTCAACAGCACCAACCGCATCCCTTTCCTGACCACAGGCAAGGTCGACCTGGTGATTTCCAGCCTGGGCAAGAATCCGGAGCGTGAAAAGGTCATCGATTTCTCCAGCGCCTATGCGCCCTTCTACCTCGCCGTGTTCGGCCCGCCCGATGCCGCAATCACCGGCCTGGACGACCTCAAGGGCAAGACCATCAGCGTCACCCGTGGCGCTATCGAGGACATCGAGTTGACCAAGGTCGCCCCCGAAGGCGCCACCATCAAGCGTTTCGAAGACAACAACTCGACGATCGCCGCCTACCTGGCCGGTCAGGTGGACCTGATCGCCAGCGGTAACGTGGTGATGGTCGCCATCAGCGAGCGCAACCCCAAGCGCGTCCCGGCGCTGAAAGTGAAACTCAAGGATTCTCCGGTCTACGTGGGCGTGAACAAGAACGAGCCGGCGTTGCTGGACAAGGTCAACCAGATTCTCGCCACCGCCAAGACGGACGGAAGCCTGGAAAAGAACGCGCAGACCTGGCTCAAGCAACCGCTGCCGGCCGACCTCTGATCGTCCTTTGAGAGGCTGAGCATGGCTTACCAGTTCGATTTTCTGCCGGTGGTGCAAAACACCGAGCTGCTGTTGCGCGGTGCGCTGTTCACCGTGGAACTGACAGCCATCGGCGCGTTGCTCGGGGTTGGCCTGGGCATCGTCGGCGCGGTGGTGCGGGCGTGGAATATCCGTCCGTTCGCGGCGGTCTTTGGCGTGTACGTGGAGCTGATCCGCAACACGCCGTTCCTGGTCCAACTGTTTTTCATCTTCTTCGGCTTGCCGTCCCTTGGCTTGCAGATTTCCGAGTGGCAAGCGGCGGTGCTGGCGATGGTGATCAACCTGGGGGCGTATTCCACCGAGATCATCCGGGCCGGTATCCAGGCCATTGCACGAGGGCAACTGGAAGCCGCCGCGGCGTTGGCGATGAGCCGCTTCGAAGCGTTCCGCCACGTGGTGCTGCTGCCGGCGCTGGGCAAGGTCTGGCCGGCCTTGAGCAGCCAGATCATCATCGTGATGCTCGGCTCGGCGGTCTGTTCGCAGATCGCCACCGAAGAGCTGAGTTTCGCCGCCAACTTCATCCAATCGCGCAATTTCCGCGCCTTTGAAACCTACGCACTGACGACGCTGATCTACCTGTGCATGGCACTGCTGATCCGCCAGTTCCTGAATTGGGTCGGGCGTCGCTACATCGCCAGGAGCAGCCAATGAGCGATTTCACGTTCTGGGACGTGGTGCGCAACCTGCTCACCGGCCTGCAATGGACTCTGGCGCTTTCGCTGGTGGCGTTTATCGGCGGTGGTGTGGTCGGCTTGTTGGTGATGGTGCTACGCATCTCCAAACGCGCCCTGCCCCGCAACATTGCCCGCACGTATATCGAGCTGTTCCAAGGCACGCCGCTGTTGATGCAGCTGTTTTTGGTGTTCTTCGGCGTGGCCCTGGCCGGGATGGAGATTTCGCCGTGGATGGCGGCGGCGATTGCCTTGACGCTGTTCACCAGCGCTTACCTGGCGGAGATCTGGCGCGGTTGTGTCGACTCGATTGCCAACGGCCAATGGGAGGCCTCCGCGAGCCTGGCCCTCAACCCGTTGGAGCAGTTGCGCTACGTGATCCTGCCCCAGGCCCTGCGCATCGCCGTGGCGCCGACCGTGGGCTTTTCCGTGCAGGTGGTCAAGGGCACGGCCGTGACGTCGATCATCGGTTTTACCGAACTGACCAAGACCGGCGGCATGCTCGCCAACGCCACGTTCGAGCCGTTCATGGTGTATGGCCTGGTCGCCCTCGGTTACTTCCTCCTTTGCTACCCCCTGTCCCTCAGCGCGCGCTACCTGGAAAGGAGACTGCATGCCTCTGCTTAGAATTTCCGCCCTGCATAAATACTACGGCGATCACCATGTACTCAAAGGCATCGACCTGAGTATCGAAGAAGGCCAGGTGGTGGCGATCATCGGTCGCAGCGGCTCGGGCAAATCCACCCTGCTGCGCACCCTCAATGGCCTGGAATCGATCAACGACGGCGTAATCGAAGTGGACGGCGAATACCTCGACGCGGCCCGCGCCGACCTGCGCAGCCTGCGGCAGAAAGTCGGGATGGTGTTCCAGCAGTTCAATCTGTTCCCGCACCTGACCGTCGGCGAAAACGTCATGCTCGCGCCGCAGGTTGTACAAAAAGTGCCCAAGGCCAAGGCGGTGGAACTGGCCCGCCAGATGCTCGAACGGGTCGGGCTTGGCGAAAAATTCGACGCCTTCCCCGACCGCTTGTCTGGCGGGCAGCAGCAACGGGTGGCGATCGCCCGTGCCTTGGCGATGTCGCCGAAAGTCTTGCTTTGCGATGAAATCACCTCGGCGCTGGACCCAGAGCTGGTCAACGAGGTGCTCAGCGTAGTGCGTCAACTGGCCAAGGAAGGCATGACACTGGTCATGGTCACCCATGAAATGCGTTTCGCCCGGGAAGTGGGCGACAAACTGGTGTTCATGCACCAGGGCAAGGTGCACGAGGTGGGTGATCCCAAGTTGCTGTTCGCCGATCCGCAGACGGCGGAGCTGGCGAACTTCATCGGGACGGTGGAGCCTGCCTGATTTTTGCTGCCAAAGAACACTCTGTGAACGGCTCTGGATCAAGGGTTTGGATCAGGTGCGTTGGCGTAGGCGGTCGATCGTGGCAGGATGGCAAGGTTATCGACCGAGACTCTCTGACCATGCCGCCATCCCAAGCCAAGAATCTGTCCCTGATCGCCGCTATCGACCTGGGCTCCAACAGCTTCCATATGGTCGTCGCGAAGGCCCAGAACGGGGAAATCCGCATTCTTGAGCGGCTCGGTGAAAAGGTTCAGCTGGCCGCCGGGATCGACGAAGAACGCAGGTTGAGCGAGGAGTCCATCCAACGCGGGCTCGATTGCCTCAAGCGATTCGCCCAGTTGATCAACGGCATGCCCTTGGGCGCGGTGCGGATCGTGGGCACCAACGCCCTGCGCGAGGCGCGCAACCGTGGCGAGTTCATCCATCGCGCCGAAGCGATCCTCGGCCATCCGGTGGAAGTCATTTCCGGCCGTGAAGAGGCCCGCCTGATCTACCTCGGCGTTTCCCACACCCTGGCTGACACCCCCGGCAAACGCCTGGTGGCGGACATTGGCGGTGGCAGCACCGAGTTCATCATCGGCCAGCGCTTCGAACCGCTGTTGCGCGAAAGCCTCCAGATGGGTTGCGTCAGCTACACCCAGCGTTATTTCCGCGACGGCAAGATCACCCCGGCCCGCTATGCCCAGGCGTACACCGCAGCTCGCCTGGAAATCATGAGCATCGAACATGCCTTGCACCGGTTGACCTGGGACGAAGCCATCGGCTCCTCGGGGACCATCCGCGCCATCGGCCTGGCGCTCAAGGCTGGCGGCCACGGCACCGGTGAAGTCAACGCCGAGGGCCTGGCCTGGCTCAAGCGCAAGGTGTTCAAGCTTGGCGATTCGGACAAGATCGACTTCGAGGGCATCAAGCCTGATCGCCGGGCGATTTTCCCGGCGGGCCTTGCGATTCTCGAGGCGATCTTCGACGCGCTCGAATTGCAACGCATGGACCATTGCGAAGGCGCCCTGCGTGAGGGCGTGCTCTACGACTTGCTCGGGCGGCATCATCACGAAGACGTGCGCGAACGCACCCTGGGCTCGCTCATGGAGCGTTATCACGTCGACCAGGAGCAGGCGGCGCGGGTCGAGCGCAAGGCGCTGCATGCCTTCGACCAGGTGGCCGACGATTGGGACCTGAACGACGGCGTTTGGCGCGAACTGCTGGGTTGGGCCGCCAAGGTGCATGAAGTGGGCCTGGACATCGCCCACTACCATTACCACAAGCACGGCGCCTACCTGATCGAGCACTCCGATCTGGCGGGTTTCTCACGCGAAGACCAGCAAATGCTGGCGCTATTGGTACGTGGTCATCGACGCAATATTCCCAAGGACAAATTCGCCGAATTCGGCAATGACGGCATCAAGCTGATTCGCCTGTGCGTGCTGTTGCGCTTCGCGATCCTGTTCCACCACATCCGCGGCACCCAGCAAATGCCCCAGGTTACCCTGCACGCCGACGGCGATCAGTTGGATGTGATATTCCCCGAAGGCTGGCTGGACGAGAACCAACTGACCCAGGCGGACTTTGCCCAGGAAGCCGAATGGCTGACGCGGGTGGGGATTTTGCTGAACATTCACTGATCGGCACACAGCAAGCTCCCCCGTGGCGAGGGAGCTTGCTCCCGCTCGGCTGCGCAGCAGCCGCAGGATCTGCCTGAAATGGAATTTTTCCTGACCCACCGAGCTGAATGGCTTCGGGGCTGCTTCACGCAGCCCAGCGGGAGCAAGCTCCCTCGCCACGAAAAACCAATCTACTCCGGGCTTTAACTAACCGCCAACACCGGGCTGCTCAAGCGCTCCAGCAAAGTCGCCTGGGCGCTGCGCGGGTTCTGGTTGCCGGTCGGTGTGTTGCGGATGTAGCGACCGTCCGACTGCAAGCTCCAGCTGTGAGTGTTGTCGGTGAGGTAACTCTCCAGCTCTTTCTTGACCCGCAGGATCAGCTTCTTGCCCTCCACCGGGAAGCAGGTCTCGACGCGCTTGTCGAGGTTGCGCTCCATCCAGTCGGCACTGGAAAGAAACATCTGCTCTTCGCCACCATTGAGGAAATAGAACACCCGCGTGTGCTCCAGGAAACGCCCGATGATCGAGCGCACGTGGATGTTATGGGACACCCCCGGGATACCCGGCCGCAGGCAGCACATGCCACGCACCACCAGGTCGATGCGCACGCCCGACTGGCTGGCCTTGTACAACGCACGGATGACTTTCGGATCGGTCAACGAGTTGAACTTGGCGATGATGTGCGCAGGCTTGCCGTCCAGGGCGAACTGGGTTTCCCGGGCGATCATGTCGAGCATGCCCTTCTTGAGGGTGAATGGTGCATGCAGCAGCTTCTTCATCCGCAACGTCTTGCCCATGCCGATCAACTGGCTGAACAACTTGCCGACGTCTTCACACAAGGCGTCGTCGGACGTCAGCAAGCTGTAGTCGGTGTACAGGCGGGCGTTGGCCGCGTGGTAGTTGCCGGTGCCCAAGTGGGCGTAGCGCACGATCTCGCCGGCCTCGCGCCGCAGGATGAGCATCATCTTGGCGTGGGTCTTGAAGCCCACCACGCCGTAAATCACCACCGCACCGGCCGCTTGCAGACGGCTGGCCAGTTGCAGGTTGGACTCTTCATCGAAGCGCGCGCGCAATTCGATCACCGCCGTGACCTCCTTGCCGTTTCGCGCCGCGTCCACCAGGGCATCGACGATCTCGGAGTTGGCGCCACTGCGGTACAGCGTCTGGCGCACCGCCAGGACATGTGGGTCCTTGGCGGCCTGGCGCAGCAAGTCGACCACCGGGGTGAACGACTCGAAGGGGTGCAACAGCAGGATGTCCTGCTTGCTGACGACACTGAAAATGTTTTCGCTGTTTTGCAGCAGTTTCGGGATCTGCGGTGTAAACGGCGAATATTGCAGCTCCGGATGGCTGTCCAGGCCGGTGATGCTGAACAGCCGCGTCAGGTTCACCGGACCATTGACCTGGTACAGCTCGGTCTCATGCAGGTTGAACTGCTTGAGCAGGTAGTCGGACAGGTGTTTCGGACAGGTATCGGCCACTTCCAGGCGCACCGCATCGCCATAGCGACGGGAGAACAACTCGCCGCGCAGGGCGCGGGCCAGGTCTTCTACATCCTCGGTGTCCACCGACAGGTCGGCGTTGCGGGTCAGGCGGAATTGGTAGCAGCCCTTCACCTTCATGCCCTGGAACAGGTCATCGGCGTGGGCGTGGATCATCGACGACAGGAACACATAGTTGTCGCCCGGGCCGCCGACGTCTTCCGGGACGCGGATGATCCGCGGCAGCAGGCGTGGCGCCGGGATGATCGCCAGGCCGGAATCACGGCCAAAGGCGTCGATGCCTTCCAGCTCGACGATGAAGTTCAGGCTCTTGTTCACCAGCAATGGGAACGGGTGAGTCGGGTCGAGGCCGATCGGGGTGATGATCGGAGCGATTTCGTCACGGAAGTAACGGCGTACCCAGGTCTTGAGCTTGGTGGTCCAGTAGCGGCGACGGATGAAGCGCACCTGGTGCTTTTCCAGCTCCGGCAACAGGATGTCGTTGAGGATCGCGTACTGGCGATCGACATGACCGTGTACCAGTTCGCTGATGCGTGCCAGGGCCTGGTGCGGTTGCAGGCCGTCGGCACCGGCCTGCTCGCGGGCGAAGGTGATCTGCTTTTTCAGCCCGGCGACGCGAATCTCGAAGAACTCGTCCAGGTTGCTGGAGAAGATCAGCAGGAATTTCAGCCGCTCCAGCAGTGGGTAGGACTCATCCAGCGCCTGTTCAAGGACGCGGATGTTGAATTGCAGTTGCGACAGCTCACGATGGATGTACAGGCTGCTGTCATCCAGGTTGGGCACCGCAATCGCCGGCGCTGGGGCCGGCTCGGGCGCCGCAGCGGGGGCCGGTTCCAGCTCCGGTGGCGTTTCGGCGACTGGCTCGACCACGGGCTGAGCGTCTTTTACGGCAACTTCTGTGAGTCCTTCGGTATTCATCGCAAGTTCCTGGGAGGCTATTTCTGCTCTCGTAACAATTGGGCGGCGCGCACGGCAAAGTACGTCAGGATGCCATCAGCACCCGCGCGCTTGAAAGCGGTCAGGGATTCGAGAATCACCCCTTCGCTCAGCCAGCCGTTCTGGATCGCCGCCATGTGCATCGCATACTCGCCGCTGACCTGATAAACAAAGGTCGGCACTTTGAATTCATCCTTTACCCGACAGAGAATGTCGAGGTAAGGCATCCCCGGCTTGACCATGACCATGTCTGCCCCTTCTGACAAGTCGGCAGCCACTTCGTGCAAGGCTTCGTGGGCATTGGCCGGGTCCATCTGATAGGAGGCCTTGTTGGCCTTGCCCAGGTTCAGGGCCGAGCCGACCGCGTCGCGGAACGGGCCGTAATAGGCGCTGGCGTACTTGGCCGAGTAGGCCATGATGCGCACATTGACATGCCCGGCCACTTCCAAGGCTTCGCGGATTGCCTGGATCCTGCCGTCCATCATGTCCGACGGCGCCACCACCTGGGCACCGGCCTCGGCGTGGGACAGCGCCTGCCTGACCAGCGCATCGACGGTGATGTCGTTCTGCACATAGCCTTCTTCGTCGAGAATGCCGTCCTGCCCGTGGGTGGTGAACGGGTCCAGCGCCACGTCGGTAATCACCCCCAGCTCCGGGAAACGTGCGCGCAGGGCACGGGTCGCGCGCTGTGCGATGCCCTCGGGGTTCCACGCTTCGGCGGCATCCAGGGATTTCAGGCCCGGCGGCGTGACAGGAAACAGTGCCAACGCCGGGATACCCAGCTCGACCCACTCGGCCGCCGCTTCCAGCAACAGGTCGATAGTCAGGCGCTCCACGCCTGGCATCGAGGCCACCGCCTCACGGCGATTCTCGCCGTCCAGCACGAACACCGGCAGGATCAGGTCGTCGGTGGTCAGCACGTTTTCGCGCACGAGCCGACGAGAGAACTCATCCCGGCGATTGCGACGCAGGCGAGTGGCGGGAAACAGACGGTTGGCGGGGGTAAAGCTCACGGCAGACTCCTGAGCCCGCAAAAACGGGCGAGCGTGACAGTTATAAGCGGCCATTATGACGAACACATGACAGTTGTGCTAAAGCGTGACCGGTAGTCGCAGTCATTGTCTTCTGTAGGAAATGTTCACGTCGAGACACATTTCGATACTTTCCTGGATGTGCCTGAAGGGTTAGGCTGCGCGTTCATTTCGCCAGCACCCAGACAATGCTCCAACAATTTCTCCACGACTTCGGCTACCTGGCCTTGTTCATCGGCACGTTCTTCGAAGGTGAAACCATCCTCGTGCTCGCAGGTTTCCTGGCGTTCCGTGGCTACATGGACATCAACCTGGTGGTCGTCGTGGCGTTTTGCGGCAGCTACGCCGGTGACCAGCTGTGGTATTTCCTGGGGCGCAAGCACGGTCGCAAGCTGCTGGCGCGCAAACCGCGTTGGCAGTTGATGGGTGATCGGGCGCTGGAGCACATCCGCCGGCATCCGGACATCTGGGTCCTGAGCTTCCGCTTCGTCTATGGCCTGCGCACCGTGATGCCAGTGGCGATCGGCTTGTCAGGCTATCCACCGGGCCGCTATCTGTTGCTCAACGGTATCGGTGCGGCGATTTGGGCCACGGCGCTGGCTGCCGCCGCGTATCACTTTGGCGCGGTGCTCGAAGGCATGCTGGGCAGTATCAAGAAATACGAACTTTGGGTACTCTGCGCCCTGCTGTTGCTGGGCTTGGGCCTGTGGCTGCGCCGTCGCATCAAAAATGCCCGGCTGGCCAGGAAAAATCTCGAGACCGAGCGACAGGAACAAGCCAGGGCCAGCGAATCTACGCCAGGCGAGTGAGTCGGTTGCGACAGCAGTAAAGCCCGATGCCACTGACCAGGCTGTAGGTCAACAACCCCACCCAAGCCACCGGGCTCGCTGGCCACAACCCTGCCACCGGCGCCAACCCTACCAGCGGCAGGTTCGCCGCCAGCCGCAGCAACTCCAGCTTCAGCGCCCAAGGGCGATTCTCAAGGGCCACGCCCAAGGCAAACAGCCCCAACGCAATCGCCCCCCAGCCCAATACCAGGGCGGCAACCGGCAGGCTGTTTTCAAGGTTCATCAGATAGCTGCCCAAGGCGATGTAGATACAGAACTGCAGCGCCACATACCACCGCTGGCGTGCGTCCAGCGGCACTTCGAATTTGCGGAATTGCGACAGGTCAGGCTTGTTCAGCGGGTATCTGGCGGCCACATCGGCCGGGCGCCAACCGGTGGGCATGAACCAGATCCGCAGCTTGTCCCACCAACGCTCGGCCCGCCGGGCATCAGCCCAGAGCTGCCCATAGAACTGCACGTTCGCCCACAACGGATTCCAGCTCGCCAGCGGCGTAGTCACGCCAAACACCACCGGCTCATCCTCGTCCTCTTCCTGGAAGGTGCCAAACAGACGGTCCCAAATAATGAACACGCCGCCGTAGTTGCGATCCATGTAGAGAGGGTTCTGCGCATGGTGGGCACGATGATTGGACGGCGTGACGAAGCACCATTCCAGCCAGCCGAGCTTTGGAATGTGTTGGGTGTGGACCCAGAACTGATACAGCAGGTTCAGCGCCGCGACGCTAACGAACACCACCAGCGGCACGCCCAGGATCGCCAGCGGCAGATAGAAAATCCAGCTCAGCAGAAAGCCTGTGCTGGTCTGGCGCAAGGCGGTGGAGAGGTTGTAATCCTCGCTCTGGTGATGCACCGAATGAGCGGCCCAGAGGATATTGCGTTCATGGCCCATGCGGTGCAGCCAGTAGTAGCAGGAGTCATAGAAGACGAAGGCAGCCACCCAGGTCCAGGCCTGGTCAGCCGGCAGTTGGAAGATTGCCAGGTGCTCCAGTGCAAAGGCATAGGTGACCAAGCCGACACCTTTGGTCAGCAGCCCGGTGGTGGTCGACAGCACGCCGGTACTCAGGCTGTTGATGGCGTCCGCCAGCCGATAATGGCTCACGCCGCGCCAACGATCGGCGAGCAACTCGACGGCGATCAACACGAAGAAAAACGGCACGGCATACAGAATGAAATTCATGATGCGACCCGGGCAGGCAAGGCAAGGAAGATAGTCGGCAGATTAGGTGTAGCTGCCCGAGACCCCTATGGCAACGAGTGACAAATTAGTAGACATTTAACGCCATGAATCTGGAGAAAAAGCCCATGAGCAAAAAAGTTGCAGTGATCCTTTCCGGCTGTGGCGTGTACGACGGCGCGGAGATTCACGAAAGCGTGATTACCTTGCTGCGTCTCGACCAGCGAGGCGCACAGGTCCAATGTTTCGCCCCGAACATTGCCCAGCTGCATGTCATCAACCATCTGACTGGCGAGGAAATGCCCGAAAGCCGCAACGTGCTGGTGGAGTCGGCGCGCATCGCCCGAGGCGATGTGAAAGACCTGCGCGAAGCCAAGGCCGAGGACTTTGACGCGCTGATCGTGCCCGGTGGTTTCGGCTCGGCGAAAAACCTGTCCAACTTCGCTGTCGAAGGGGCCGGTTGCGTCGTGCAGCCGGACGTCCTGGCGCTCACCGAGGCTTTCGCCGAAGCGGGGAAACCCGTGGGGCTGATGTGCATCTCACCGGCCCTGGCGGCGAAGATCTACGGCCCCGGCGTGACGTGCACCATCGGCACGGATGCCGATACCGCCGCTGCCGTGACCAAGATGGGCGGCACCCATGAAGAATGCCTGGTCACCGATATCGTCGAGGACACTGCGCGCAAACTCGTCAGCACACCCGCCTATATGCTGGCGAAGAACATCAGCGAGGCGGCTTCGGGAATCAACAAGCTGGTGGACCGGGTGTTGGAATTGACCCACGAGAACGACGCCTGACCCCATTTCCTCTTTCCTGTGGGAGGGGGCCAGCATCAGGACAAGCGAGCCAACCGCGTCAATATCCGATCCAGCGCATTGGCGAAACCCTGCTTGTCCCGCTCGCTGTACGCCGCCGGGCCGCCGCCCACATGGCCCTGCTCACGCAAGTCGGTAAACAGGTTGCGCACCGCCAGTCGATCGCCCATGTTCTGCGCGTCGAATTCCTTGCCCCTCGGATCGAGGGCGGCGACGCCCTTCTTGACCAGGCGGTCCGCCAGCGGCACGTCGCTGCAGATGACCAACTCACCCGGGACGGCGTGCTCCACCAGGTAGTCATCCGCCGCATCAGGACCGCTTGGCACCACGATCAGCTTGACCAGGGCCAGGCCCGGCTTTATTTGCGGCTGCCCAGCGACCAGCACCACTTCGAACTGGCGCTTCAAGGCGAACTTGACCACCAGTTCCTTCGCGGCCTTGGGGCAGGCGTCAGCGTCGATCCATACGCGCATAAGTGGTTTCCTCTATCTAAAAAGCATCGCGAGCAAGCTCGCTTCCACAGAGACAGCCTACATCCTGCGGGAGCGAGCTTGCTCGCGATTATGAGCGCAGCGAATGCGGCCGTTCAGGAAACCTGGACCCGACGCTTCTCCGCCACCCAACTGCGCCCGTACAGTACGACGATCGCCAGGATCGCCACCACCTGGGCGGTCAGCGAATAAGCATCGGCATGAATGCCCAGCCAGTCGAACTCGAAGAATGCCACCGGCCGCGTGCCGAATATCCCGGCTTCCTGCAGCGCCTTCACGCCATGGCCAGCGAACACCACCGACAGCGCACAAAGCAACGCGGCGTTGATGCTGAAGAACAGCGCCAGGGGCAGTTTCGCAGAGCCCCGCAAGATCACCCAGGCCAACCCGACCAGCAACACCATCGCCGTCGCGCCGCCAGCCAATACGGCGTCATGACCGGCGGGACCGGCCTGCAACCACAGGGTCTCGTAGAACAGGATCACTTCGAACAATTCGCGATAGACCGAGAAAAACGCCAGGATCGCGAATCCGAAACGGCCACCGCCGCCCACCAGGCTGCTTTTGATGTAATCCTGCCAGGCCGCGGCGTGACGCCGGTCGTGCATCCAGACACCCAGCCACAACACCATCACGCTGGCGAACAACGCGGTGGCGCCTTCGAGCAACTCACGCTGGGCGCCGCTGACGTCGATCACATAGGCGGCCAGCCCCCACGTCGCCAGGCCGGCGAGCAATGCCAGCCCCCAGCCGATGTTGACGCTGCGAACCGCCGACTGCTGGCCGGTGTTGCGCAAGAATGCCAGGATTGCCGCGAGCACCAGGATCGCTTCCAACCCCTCGCGCAACAGGATCAGCAAGCCAGAGATGTAGCTCAACGACCAGCTCAAGCCATCGCCACCCAACAGGCCGGCGGATTCCTTCAACTTGGCCTTCGCCGCGTCCAGGCGTTGTTGGGCCTGGTCCACTGGCAAGCCATCCTGTAAAGACTGACGGAAAGCCATCAACGCCTTTTCGGTGTCCTTGCGCACATTGGCGTCGACGTTATCGAGCGAACTCTCCACCAGCTCGAAGCCTTCCAGGTAAGCCGCGACCGAAAGGTCGTAGGCCTGGTCATGATCACCGGCGCGATACGCCGCGATGCTTTTGTCCAACGTCGTGGCGGTGTAGTCGAGCAACTGCGCCGGGCCGCGCTGCACTTGCGGCGGCTGGGCACGTTGGGCGCGAAACGTCGCTGCTGCCGCGGGCCCTTGGGCAGCCAGGATTTCGGCCGGAGTCTGGCGGGCCAGATCGGCCAGATTGTAGGTCAGCTCGCTTTTTTTCGCGGCCGGGTCGGCGCTGAAGCTGGCAATGTAAGTTGCCAGGTCCCAGCGCTGGCGGTCGTCGAGCTGGTCGGCGAAAGCTGGCATGTCCGTGCCCTCGACGCCCATGCCCAGGGTGTTGTAGATCGCGTAGAGGCTCAGGCGATCCAGGCGCTGGCCATCACGCAGGTTCGCCGGTGGCGGCTCCAGGCCGACGCCGGCCGGACCATCGCCAGCACCGGTGTCACCATGGCAAACCGAGCAATTCTGCGCGTACAACGGCGCACCGCGCGCCGGATCCGGGGTAATGATCGGCGCTTGGCTGACTTCGTACGCCACCGCCAGCCTTGCCCCCAACTGCCGAGCCAGGCGGGCGACGTCGTCGCCGTCCCGGCGTTCGGTGATAGCCCCGCGCAACGTGCCGATGCCTTGGGTCAACTCAGCCTTTTCCGGCTTGGCCGGCAGCGCAGCAATCAACCCCTCCAACACCTGGGTGAACTCCAGTTGCTCGCGGTATTCCGAATCGTCGATGACTTTCCCCGCTTCGACAGTCGCTGGGTAATCCGCGCCGATGTAATCAAGCAGGTGCAAGGCCTGGGGAGCGCCTTCAGTGGTATCGGCCAGCAGATCGACGCTGCACAGCGCCAACAACGGCAGCGCTAGCCAAGCCAGGAAACGAAACGGGGCAGGCATGAATGACTCTCGATTGGAAATAAGAAGTAACATATTGTTCACTCCCAATGCGCTTGGCTCAAGTACCGATGTGCTTTCCACGCACATTTTCATCGGATCTTCATGGTTTGGAAGTGACATCACAAAAACATCATTTGGCGATTAAAAAGCCACTACGCGGTCAATCCTCCTGTTTATAATGCGCCGCCCTCTTATTTGTTGAAGGCATAAGAGCTCCTCTGTCCATGAGGAACCGACGGCGCTCCAGTGCCCCGTTCGTGGATCGCCCCAGCCCGACCCGCACACCTGGCTGATATTCAGGGAAGAAGTGTTCATGGCATCCCGTGCCTGTTTTCCGGTCGCCCTCTGCGCGATCACTCTGCTGTCCGGCTGCTCGGCCTTTCGCAACTACGACAGTGAATTGGCCCAGACCAATCAGCAATTGACCTCCGGCAATGTCGACGCGGCGCTGGCCCTGCTGGAGAAGAACAACTCCAGCCAAGATAAAGACCTGCTGTATTTCTTCGAGAAGGGCGAATTGCTGCGGGCCAAGGGTGACCTCTCCGGCAGCCAGGCGGCCTGGGGCAGCGCAGACCAGCAGGTTGGCCAATGGGAAGACGCGGTCAAGCTCGACACCGCCAAGTACCTGGCGCAGTTCGGCAGCTTCCTGGTCAACGACAAGGTCCGGCGCTACGAGGGTTATGACTATGAGAAGGTCATGCTCACCACGCAGATGGCCTTGAACCTGCTGGCGGTGAATGACTTCGACGGCGCACGGATGCAGATCAAAAAGACCCACGAGCGCGAAGCGGTGATTGCCGACCTGCGGGACAAGGAATATCTCAAGCGTGAAGAGGACGCCGAAAAGCAAGGAGTCCAGACCGAATACAAGGACCTCAAGGGTTACCCGGTTGCCAGCCTGGACGCACCGGAAGTGGTCAGCCTGAAAAACAGTTACCAGAGCGCGTTCAGCCATTACCTGGCGGGCTTCGTGTACGAGGCGTTGGGCGAAAAAGACCTGGCCGCGCCGGGTTACCGTAAAGCCGCCGAACTGCGCCCCAATACCCCTCTGCTGGAGCAGGCGCTGCTCAATCTCGACAAGCCCGCCGCCAAGGACGACGACAGCGATATCCTGATCGTGGTGCAGAGCGGGCTGGCGCCCTCCCGGGATTCGATCCGTATCCCGCTGCCCCTGCCCATCAGCGGCAACGTGGTTATCACGCCGTTGTCATTCCCGCTGATCAAGCCGGACACGTCCACCGCCACCTTCGCCCAGATCGGCGTCGACGGCCGGCAACTGGACCTGACCTCACTCAACAGCACCACGGCCATGTCGCGCCGCGCCCTGCGCGATGACATGCCGGGGATCATCCTGCGTACCACCGTACGCGCGGTGAGCCGTGGCGTGGCGCAAAAGCAGATCAACGAAACCAATCCCCTGGCCGGCCTGGCCGTGGGCATTACCTCGGCCGTGCTTGAAGGGGCCGACACCCGGACCTGGCGCACCCTGCCGGATTACACCCAGGTGGTGCGCCTGCGCCTGAAAAAAGGCGAGCACCAGGTCACCTTGCCAAGCGTGGTCGGCGGCTCGGTGGTGAAGGTCAAGGTCGATCAGCGTTACCAGGTCATCACCCTGCGGGCGGTGGGCAACCAGGTGTTCGCCGGCGGCCTGGCGGCCCAGGTAATCCCGAGCGCCAATCCCACCGCCATCGCCCTCAAGCAACCTTAAGAACGGAGTCTTGTTCACATGCGTTTAAAACTGATCGCCGTCGGCGCCCTGGCCTTGCTGGCCGGCTGCGCCACCCCACCGCCACCGGAGCCGGGCAGCGCCGCCAGCAAGGTCGTGGCAATGGGCAAGACCAAGAACATCGTGGTGGGCGCCATGCGCGTCGCTCGGGAAAACGGCTACATGACCGTCAATGTGCAGCTGAGCAACACCAGTTTCAACAACAAGAACATGTATTACCGCTTCGCCTGGCTGGGACCGGAAGGCTTCCCCATCGCCGAGGAAGAAAGCTGGAAAAGCCTGACGCTGTACGGCGAACAGACCCGCTTCCTGCCGGCCATCGCACCGACACCCAAGGCGGTGGATTTCCGACTGGAAATCAACACCCCGTGAGGTGCTGAAACCTGTGGGAACGAGCTTGCTCGCTCCCACACCAGCCCCCGAGTGATGCCTGATCCCTTTATTCAGCTTTTGAGAGCAACCCTATGTTCCTACGCATTTCCTCCCTTGCCCTCGCCGCCCTGCTCGTCAGCGGCTGTGCGAACAATTCACCGGTCCTGGGCAACAAGAACATCAGCTATGGCGACACCAAGGCCGTGGAAACCGTCACCAACGAATTCGGCTCCACCGATCTGCAAATGATCGCCGAATCCATGACCCGCTCCCTCGCCCAGTCCGGCGTGCTGCAGGGTCGCCCAGTGGTCCAGGTCTATGACGTGAAGAACAAGACCAGCGAGTACATCGATACCCGGGAAATCACCACCAGCATCAAGACCCAACTCATGAAGACTGGCGCGGCGCGCTTCGCCAGCGACAACAACGCCATGGACAGCCAGGTCGACCAGCTGAAGTTGCAGAACCAGAGCGGCCTGTACAAAAAGAGCACCGTGGCCAAGACCGGCAACATGATCGCCGCCAAATATCGTATCGAGGGCTCCATCAGCTCGATCGTCAAGCGCAGCGAAGATTACAAGGACGTGTTCTACAAGTTCAGCCTGCAACTGATCGACGTCGAAAGCGGCCTGGCCGAATGGATGGACGAAAAAGAAATCCGCAAGACCACGGAGCGTTAAGCCATGCGCACATGGATCGCAATGATGGCCCTGGCTTGCGCATTCACTGCGCAAGCGGCCCCAAAAGTCGCGGTGACGGATCTGGCGTACCAAGAACGCGTCGAGGAATACATCCACACGGTTTCGGCCCAAAGCAACTTCCAGGCGAGCCCGTACAGCGCCAGCGCGTCGTCGAGCTACGACGAGATGGAGGCCACCAGCAGTTACATCGAGCAGGGTGAGCTGCGCAAGTTCACCGGTGATATCAAGGGCGAGATGCTGCGCAGCGGCATGTTCCAGTTGGTGCAGGGTACGCCTTATACCGCGTCGTCCAAGGGCGACGTATACGACGTGATCAAGCGTATCAAGGCGGGGAACTTCAAGGGGGCCGATTACGTGCTGTTCGGCACTGTGTCGGACATCGACTTCACCCGCGACATCAATGAACTTGGCACAGCCGACAGCTACTCGGCGGTGCTGGCCCTGACGTTGGTGGCGGATTTCAGCCTGATCAACACCAAGACCTTTGAGATCACCTCGGCCTTCACCGCCATGGGCGAAGGCCAGGACACCAAGCTACTGAACCACCGTGACGTGCGCATCAGCCTCAATCGTCCGCGGGTCGTGCGTGAAGTGTCCAAGGCGCTGGGGGAGGATGTGGCACGGCAGTTGAGCGAACAGCTCGGCGGCCCGATCCAGGAGCAAGCCGGCGAACCTGTGCAGCGCAACAATCTGCCGAGGGACACGGCGCCAGTGATCCTGCGCTGATCCTCAGTCGGGTAACTGATTTTGGGGTGAGGGGATGGCTCCCCTCACCCCATTGGTTTACACCGCAGCCTTGCGGATCGTCGCCAGCAAACCCGCCGCGCCAATGAACAATCCGGCAAAGGTCCGGTTCATCCGCCGTTGCTGCTTAGGGGTACGCAACAGGCGCAACACCTTGGACGCCAGTCCGGTGTACCCGGCCATGACAATCAGATCGACGCAAATCATCGTCACGCCAAGGATCAGGTATTGCTTGACCAAAGGTGCATGGGGATCGATGAACTGTGGCAGCACGGCGAGCATGAACACCAGGGCCTTGGGGTTGCTGATGTTGACCAGAAAGCCGCGAAACACCAGCGCCAAGGGCTTGCCGATGGGGCGCACCGCCGCGTCGTCGCTGAGGTCGCCGGGGACGGCCCGCCACTGCTTGACGCCCAGGTAGACCAGGTATGCCACGCCGAACCACTTGATTGCATAGAAGGCGGTTGCCGACGCGGTGAGGATCGCGCCCACGCCTGCCGCGACAATTGCGATTTGCAGCGCCAGGCCCAATTGCAGGCCCAAGGCGTTCCAATAACCGCGCCAGAAGCCGTATTGCAAGCCACTGGACATCGATGCAATGGCACCGGCGCCCGGCGAAAGACTGATGACCCAGCAAGCGGCGAAAAACGCCAGCCACGTTTCCAGCAACATTGCACACCTCGGCTCAGATCCATCGAAACGACTAAGCTAATGCGCCGCCGGGCCGGTGGCCATTCTTTTTTTCAGGGGTCGCCAGGGTAGGTGTCGGGTTATTCGACGAAACCGCCGACCGGAAACGCCTCGCTGCCGCGCCAGCGCCGCACCGACCGTTGGAAAAACAGGCTATTGGGCACCTGAACCATGGAACTGCCGGTGCCGAGTTCCTCGGGTTCGATCAACGTGGTGTAGAGCAGATTGATCGCCACCACCCGCCCCTTGATGCCTGGCTTGTCGGTGGCTTCCACCAGCTCGACTACATCGCCCAGGCGGAACGGGCCGACGGTGTAGATCAGGATGGCACACAGCAAATTCGACAATACGCTCCAGATGGCAAAGAACGCGACCGCCGCAACGGCAACGAACCCCGACAGCGCGGTCCAGAGCACCGTGGCCGAGACACCGAGGCGCTCCAGCGCCACCAGCACTGCGCTGCCCATGATCAACCAGCGCAGCACGCCGCGCAGGATGATCATCAGCTGGGTCGGCAATGGATAGCGCTCGCCGAGCCCCGTGAGGAAGCGCGCCACGAACCGCTGGGCAACATAACCTACCAACAGGATCAGCAGGATTTGCACACCGAGCCAGATCGGCTCGATCCACAGGACCGGTATGGGCAAGGACAACGCTTCCATCAGGACAACGCCTCCAGCTCCGCTTGCAGGTTTTCCAGCAACTCCAGGGCTTGCATCCACGCCTCCTCAAGTTCCGCTTCCCGAACCTTCAGCTTGGCCTGTTCAGCCAGCAGATCACGCAGCTCGTCCTTGCGTGCCGCCTCGTAGAGACCACTGTCCCCGAGGCTGGTTTCGATTTTTTGCAGCTTTTCATGCAGCTTGCCCAGCTCGCCTTCGAGCTTGTCGGCTTCGCGCTTGTGCGGCGCCAGTTGCTGGCGCAACGCCGCGGCGGCCTGGCGTTGGGCTTTCTTGTCGGTTTTGTCCGGGTTGACCGGCGCGCTGCTAACCGGTGCGTTGCGCTGGCGATAATCCACCAGCCAGCGCGCATAGTCTTCAAGGTCGCCGTCGAACTCTTCGACTTTACCGTCCGCGACCAGATAAAAGTTGTCCGTGGTGCTCTTGAGCAAGTGCCGGTCGTGGGAAACCACCAGCACCGCGCCGCTGAATTCCTGCAAGGCCATGGTCAGGGCCAGGCGCATCTCCAGGTCCAGGTGGTTGGTCGGTTCGTCGAGCAACAGCAGGTTCGGCCGCCCCCAGGCGATCAACGCCAGGGCCAGGCGGGCTTTTTCGCCGCCGGAGAAATTCAGAACCGGCTCGTCGATGCGCGCCCCGCGGAAATCGAAACCACCGAGGAAGTCCCTGAGTGTCTGCTCACGCTCGGTTGGCGCCAGGCGCTGCAAGTGCAGCAGCGGGCTGGCCTTGGCATCGAGGGAATCCAGCTGATGCTGGGCAAAGTAGCCGACCACGGTGTTTTCACCGCGCGTCAGGCGCCCGGCCAGGGGCTGGAGCTCACCGGAAAGGTTTTTGATCAGGGTCGATTTACCGGCGCCGTTAGGCCCCAACAGACCGATCCGCGCGCCGGGGGTCAGTTGCAACTTGACCTTCTCCAGCACGGTTTTTTCGCCATAGCCCAGTCGTGCATCCGACAGGTCAATCAACGGGCTGGAGATCTTCGACGACTCGCGGAAAACAAAATCGAATGGCGAATCGACATGGGCCGCCGACAGCTCTTCCATCCGCTCCAGGGCCTTGATCCGGCTCTGCGCCTGGCGAGCCTTGGTGGCTTGGGCCTTGAAGCGAGCGATGTAGCTTTCCATGTGCGCGCGCTGCGCCTGCTGTTTCTCATAGGCTTGCTGTTGCTGGGCCAGGCGCTCGGCGCGGGCACGCTCGAAGGCGCTGTAGCCGCCGCGATACAAGGTGAGCTTGCGCTGATCGACATGGGCCACGTGGTCCACCACGGCGTCAAGGAAATCCCGGTCGTGGGAAATCAACAACAACGTGCCCGGATAGCTCTTGAGCCAGTCTTCGAGCCAGATGATGGCGTCGAGGTCCAAGTGGTTGGTCGGTTCGTCGAGCAACAGCAAGTCCGACGGGCACATCAGGGCTTGCGCCAGGTTCAGGCGCATCCGCCAACCCCCGGAGAAATCACCGACCTGACGGTCCATCTGTTCATTGGTAAAGCCCAGCCCGGCGAGCAATTTACGAGCCCGGGCGTCGGCGGTATAACCGTCGGCGCTGTCGAGCTCCGCGTGCAGGCGAGCTTGGGCGGCGCCGTCATGGGCGGCTTCGGCTGCGGCGAGGTCGCGCTGGACCTGACGCAGGCGCAGGTCGCCATCGAGCACATAATCCACCGCCAGGCGTTCGAGGGTGTCGACCTCCTGACGCATATGGGCGATGCGCCAATCGGCGGGCAGCAAGCAATTGCCGGAGTCCGGGTGCAACTCGCCGCGCAACAAGGCGAACAGGCTCGATTTGCCGGCGCCGTTGGCACCGATGAGGCCGGCTTTGTGGCCGGCGTGCAGGGTCAGCTCGGCGTCTTCTAGCAGACGTTGCGGGCCACGCTGTAAAGTCAGGTTCTGAAGTCGAATCATAATGGCGGCGGAGTCTACCAGCTTCGCCCGCAACTGGCGCGAGTAGCACGATGTCGTCTGATCTGTGGAGCTTTTCGATCAACCTCTACGCCAAGCCTGGTGTGGAATCCGCGTGCCTGGCACTACAGACAGGGGGCGCGAACGTGTGCCTGCTGCTCTGTGGGCTGTGGTTGGAACAACGCGGCGTGAGCTGTGATGAGCAAAAGCTGCAGCAGCTTAAGCATCTGGCCGGACCTTGGGACTCGACCGTCGTGCAACCGTTGCGCAAGTTACGCACCCAATGGAAAAACCTTGCCCTTCAGGATCCAGGGCTGGGTGGCTTGCGCGAACAGGTCAAGAAACTGGAACTGGAAGCCGAACGGCTATTGCTTGAGCGGCTGGAGGCAACGGTCAAGGAATGGCCAACGGGACAATCCTTGGATTCAGCGCAGTGGCTGCAAAGGCTTGCGGCAAATGCCGGCCAAGCCAACCACGACGCGCTGCATCAGCTGCGCGTCGCGGTTTCCGGCACTTAGGAAGCGCGGGTTGGAGTGGGGCTTGGGACGGTGGCTACACTCGGGTTCAGTGCCGGTGCTGGCGTACCAACCGTTGGCGCGGGGGTCGCCGCCGGAGCTGGCGCAGCAGGTTTGGCAGCCGGAGCGGTTGCCGGTTTTGCAGCGGCTGGCTTGGCGGCGGCTGGCTTTTTCACGGCCGGCTTCGCAGCGGGCTTGGCGGCGGCAGGTTTGGCGGCAGGCTTGGTCGCGGCAGGCTTGGCGGCAGCGGTGCTCGCTGGTTTGGCTGCAGCCGGTTTAGCCGCAGGCTTAGCCGCAGCTTTGGCAGGCGCCTTGGCGGCGACTGGCTTGGCCGCGGATTTCGCAGCAGGTTTGGCAGCAGCACGTTTGGCAGCAGTGGCCTTGGTCGCAGTTGGCTTGGCAGCCGGCTTCGCAGCGGGTTTGGCGACCGCTTTCACAGCCGGTTTGGCAGCGGTGGCTTTCGTTGCCGCAGGCTTGGCGGCAGCGGTTTTCGCAGCGGGCTTGGCAGCCACTTTGGCAGCAGGCTTAGCGGCGACAGGTTTGGCAGCGGCTGCTTTTACGGCAGGCTTGGCGGCAGCTTTGGCGGCCGATTTTTTCGCAACGGGTTTCGCCGCGCTGGCAGCAACCGGTTTTTTCACGGCAGGTTTGGCCACTGGTTTGCTGGCTGCCTTCGCTCCTACCTTGGTCACTGGCTTGGCGGCCACTTTTGTTGGAGTTTTTGCCGCGACAGGTTTAGCCGCTGGCTTCTTGGCCGATACAGCGGCAGGCTTGGCCGCGCGAAGCGTCAGCGCCTTGCCTGCGGCTTCCTGGACGCGACCTACGCCTTGGGCCAGCTTCAGGCTTTCCTGGGCGTCACGCTTGAGTTGCAGGATGTAGGCGCGGGTTTCGGATTGTCGATCCTTCAGGGCATCGAGCAGGTTTTCGAGTTCCTTCACGGCATCCTTGGCCTTGGCTTGTGCCTTGGCTTTGCCAGCGGTTGCCGCGTCTTGCAGTTTGGTGCGCGACTTGTGAAGTTTTTCCTGCGCCTTGCCGCGTTGTTTTTCCAGCTTGGCGAGTAGTTTTTCAGCATCAGCCAGGGCTTGGGAGCAGGCATTTTCCAGATGCTCGAGCAAGCTGCCCGACAGTTGTTGGAGCAAGTGCAACGGAGTGTTTACAGGCTTCTTAGTGGCCGACATGGTTTACCTCCTGACTGACGTGAGTGCGGCTCATACTAGACCTCTGCTGCAACCGCCGCTAGGGCATGTTGACACTACACAAGGCGTTGCGTTGCACGGCACAAGAAATCTTCTGCGCCGGCGCCTGGGCAATTCACTTTTACTGTTTGCGGCACTGGCATAATCCCTCGAATCGAGGCCGGAGAAAGTACACATGTCGCGTCATCTTTTTTTACTTCTTTGCATGATTTTCCCAGTGGCCCAAGCCACAGAAAAACCCAACGCAAACGAAGCCCGGGAGCTGGCCTACAGTCTTGGCGCGAGCCTGGGGGAACGCCTGCGCCAAGACGTACCCGACCTGCAGATACAAGCCTTGGTCGAAGGCCTGCAACAGGCCTATCTTGGCAAGCCGCTGGCGTTGGATGATGAACGCATCGAAAGGATCCTGGCCGAACACCAGGCGCAGTTGACGGCGCAATCGGCGACGCCGCAAGACCAAGTGGCGCTGAAGACCGAGCAGAAGTTTCTCAACGAGGAAAAAGGCCGGCCAGGCGTCCAGCAATTGCCGGACGGCATCCTGTTGACCGAACTCAAGCCGGGCAGTGGCACGAAAGCCGGCCCCCACGGCAAGGTCCAAGTGTTGTATGTCGGTCGTCTGCCGGACGGCACGGTGTTCGATTCCAACCATCAGGCACAGTGGTTCAATCTTGATAGCGTGATCGATGGCTGGCGCAGTGCATTACCGCAGATGCCCGTAGGCGCAAAGTGGCGGTTGGTGATTCCTTCAGCCTTGGCCTATGGCGCCGAAGGTGCCGGAGACGTTATTCCACCTTTCACGCCCCTGGTATTTGAAATTGAACTGCTGGGCGCGACGACTTGACGCCCTGAAAAGAAAAACGGCACGCAATGCGCACCGTTTTCTGTCCCGAAGATGTTCTCAAGCCTGGACCGCAGCTTCTTCCTTGTGGGCGTTGTGCAGCACTTCGATCAGGCAGTCTTCCAGCTCGAAACGCTCGTGCAACAAGCCGCCCAGTTCCTTGAATTTTTCCGCCACGCATTTGCCTTCATCGCACAGGTCGTTGAAGGCCAGCAGCTTCTCGGTGATGACATCGATGCGCGGGTAAATCGTGTCGGCCAGTTCCAGGCCGCGCTTGTCATTGAAGGCCTTGGCCTCGCCCGTGAGTTGCTCGTAGATCTCGAAATGACCCGCGGACACATAGTCCACCAGCACACCACAGAACTCTTGCAAGGGCTTGCGGCTTTCACTCAGTGCTTCAGGCTTGTCGCCAAGAGCATCATAGGCTCGAACCAGTTCGTGACGCTCCTGCAACCAGCGGTCGATCAGCAGATGCACCCCACCCCAGCGTTCCTGAGCATTCTGACAACTTTCGAGCATGGTGATTTCTTCCCTTCTGAGTCACGCCCCTCGCCGTCTGAAACACCCGCCTGAATGATCAGGAGCAAGCCAGACACAACATGATCGAGTGGCATGATTCCAATGATACGTGCGGGCCAGATTATGCCCGCGCGACAACTGCTTCAAGGTACGCAGGAGAGAAAGTTCATACAAGTGTTTAATCCAGCGCCCGGACCAACTGCGACGTCTCGCCGCCGAGCGGCCGTACCAGGGCATCCCAGACCAGGCGCAACAGCAGGTAAGTCATCGAGACAGCAACGGCGAGGAAGAACAGCAGGCTCCATTCGGGGATGCTCAGGTCGAACAGCGTCCAGGTGACACTCGCACAGTCGGGGGCACCATTGGCGACGCGATGCGCGGCACTCCACCACGAGTCCACCTCCGGCAATTGGGCCATGCAGTCAGGCAGCAGCTCATGTGACTCGCTTTGCACCAGTACATTGCGCCAAGCCAACGCCAACCCTGCCGATGCAAAGGCAGCCCCCATCGCTGCATAGGCGATGCAGCCCTTGCGGGTTGGGCCATGCACGCACGCCACGAGGCAATTCACCAGGAAGAGCATCAGGCACAGCCGCTGCAAGATACACAGGCTGCAAGGGGACAGGCCAACCGCGTATTCCAGATAACTGGCGACGCCCATAGCCAGGGCAGCAGCGATGGAAGCCATGAGAAACAAGAAGCGTGAGCTGGCCAGAGACATGGCGGATCCGTAACAGAAGAGACAAGCTGTAACGGTAGAGGAAAGCCCCTGGGCCTTTCAAGGCAGCCCCGCGCAGACACTTCACCAGAGGTGTAGGGAATTCCCGACAGGCCAAAGAGGATTCAGCTCAGTGTGCTGTAGGACTTCGCTGAGCGCTTGGTCAGACCTCCAAAAACCGGGCCGGGATTCGCCACCGTTTGCCTCAGGATGGGCACGACGCCGTGGCGAGAGAGTGTGCTCTCCCTTCCCTGCGGTTCATACCCACCTCAAAGAGTCTTCGTCCCGCCTCAAGTTGACAGGACTTGAGGCGAAACCGGCAGCGGCGCCGCAAGCAAGCGCTCATCCAGCAACCCCAACCCCTCCTGGAACAGCTGGTTGCTTCGCTCGGCATCCCCCAACTGCGCCAGCAGCCGCGCCAACTCGGCGCAAGCTTCGGGGTTGCGCTGCATGCGCAGGCTGCTTTCCAGATAATCCCTTGCCTTGCCCCACAGGCTGTTCTGCAGGCACAGGCGCCCGAGCGTCAGGAGCAGGCTCGGATCATTCGGATGATCCTTGAGCCAGCCTTCAGCCACCTGCAGTTGCCGGCTCGAATCCGCGCCACGAACCAGGCCATACAGGCGCGCCAGGTGGCTGTCGTAGTTGCGCTTGAGCGCAGCGCGCAGCACCTCTTCCGCCTCTACCTGGGCACCCAGCTGCCGAAGCTGCTCGGCGTAGGCCAATACCAGTGCCGGTTCCTGGCGCTGGGCGGAAGTCAGTTGCTGCCACGCGCGATCAAGCGATTGCAGGCCAACACTGCCATCGGCCTCGCGGTGGGCTGCCAGGGTGAGGTTTTCGCCCCAGGCCCGGCGCTCCAGTTCTGCCAGTTCGGCGGCAGGCAGGACCTTGTCCTTGCGCAACTCGGGCAGCAACCGGATCACCGCCGGCCAATCCCCCCGCTGCTGGTGCAAGCGTTGCAGCTGACGCAAGGCCTGGGTGTTATGGGGGTAGCGTTCGTGCATGGCTTGCAGGGTAGTCAATGCACCGTCTGTGTCGCCACGGTCCATCTGCAACTGGGCGTGAGTCAGCGCGATAGCCAGCTCCGCCTGGGGCTGACGCTCCAAGGCGCGCTCCAGCAAGCTGTCGCTCTGATCGTAAAGGCCCTGCTCGTTGGCAGCGCGAGCGGCGCCGAGGTAATACAGCAACGGCTGCCGCTCGGCTTCGGCGGCACGATGCAAGTGCCGTTGGGCGCTGGCCCAGCGTCCCTCTGCCAGGTCCAACTGTCCGTGCTCGATTGCAACCTGGATTCGACGACTGCGGTTGCGCCGCGACCACGGGTTGACCACGCCGGTCGAGGTGGTCACCAGCCCAATCAGCGCGGTGACACCTCGCCACAGCAACCAAAGCACCGCGATCAATGCCAGCGTGACCCACAACCCGGCCTCGTAGCGGAAGTTCTTGTACGCCACCAACACGTAACCCGAATGCTCGGCAATCGCGACGCCCAGCACAGCGGCAACGGCGATGACCACGAACAGAATCACGTAGAGGCGCTTCATGGCGTGGCCTCCTGCTCACCTGCCTTGGGCAACGGCTTGACCGATTCTTCGGCATTCACGTTGCGGCGTTCAAGATAGGCCTGGACGGCGCTGAGCGTGCCGGTAAGGTCTGGCGTGACCACCGTCACCGGCATCTTGCCCAGCTCAACGACTCGTTCCAGCATGATTTTGCTTTGCGGGTTGTCCTGGTTGAAATTGTTCTTGAGGACGTCACGGGCTTCGGCCAGTGCCTGGGTGTACACCGGCGCCTGGCCGTTGAGGGCGGCCCATTGCGCCTGCTCCAGGGCCAGGCTCAAGGCCAGGCGCACCTGCATCAGGCTCTGGCCGGCGAGGAGCGGACGGACATTTTCATCGGCATTGAAATCGATGCGGATGTAGCGCGAAATACGATCCCACCACTGCGACCACTGGCTGGCGCCGTCGCCATCGGCGGTCAGCCCCAGCAGGGATTCACCGCGGTCCTTGTATTCGGGAGCGATTTCCGACAACTGCAAGACCTGGTCACGCAGGGCGCCCAACTGGAGGAACAGGCCGGTGCGATCTGGCTGCTCTGTGCTGCGCAACGCAGCGAGGGTCTTGGCCAGCTGTTCGCGGGCAGCGAAGGACCCGGGATCGTTTTGCTCGCGAAGGATTTCATCGGCACCCTGCACAAGGGCCTGGGCACTGTTGATGTCTTGCAGGGCGGAAAGTCGCAGGCTGGCCAGGCGCAACAGGTGCTCGGCTTCGGCCAGGCGCCAGTCCTTGCGGCTGGAACCAAGCACGGTTTCCAGGCGCTGGTTCAGGCGCTGCTGGTCGCCTTGCAACTGGGCGACCTGACGTCGCCGCTCTTCCAGCTCTTGAGCCGCAGGCAACTGCTCCAGGCGTTCGCTCAGCCGCTGCTCGTTGAGCTTGAGGTTCTGGGCCTGGTCGTTGAGTGCCTGGACCTGAGCGGCCTGCTGCTGGGTATTGGCTTGCAGGTGACGCACTTGCCAGATACCCCATCCGCCCACGGCCACGCCGGCAGCGCCCAACAATAACGCGACAATCGCAAGCCCGTTACCGCGACGCGGCGCCACCGGCACCGACGGGTCAGTCGGAGCTTCGACCGCTGGCTGATCTTGATCTTTTGGCAAGGCTGTTTCGCTCACGTATCCATCCTTTGCATTAGAAAACGGCACGGACTGTTCCCGTAAAGCCGCCAGCAAAGCCGCGGCACTGGCGCCACGACAATCCACAACTGTCCTGGCCCCGGCGGCACGCGCCATCTCGGCGACCCTGGGGCTTGGAACAAACAAGGGTAGCCGCGCCAGGGCGGGCCACGCGTCACCGGCCAGCCGGTGCAGACGCTCGAAGCTCTGCCCACTGCTGACCACCAGCGCGTTCAAGCGTTCCGCCTCGACCTTCGCTGGCAACTCGCCTTCGCCGTAGTGCGGCAAGCCGCGACGGTACAACTCCAGGTAGTCGACACTAGCACCTTGCTCTCGCAAACGCTCTGCCAGCAAACCGCGCCCACCCTCGCCACGCACGATCAAGACACGTGCGTCAGGCCGGTCGATAGCCTGGCGCAACGCCGCCAGCTCAAGCAGGGCTTCGCTGTCGTCACCGTTTTCGGGGTAAAAAACGCGGAGGCCGGCATCGGCCAGAATTTGCCCGGTCGCGGCGCCTACGCTGAACCAGGGTTGCTCTGGAAGGCGCGGCCAGTATTGACGCAGCAACTCCACGGCCAAGCGTGCCGCAGGCTTGCTGACGACGATCACCGCGCTGTACCGATCCAGAGCCTGGAACTTGTCTCGCTCGGACTCGGACAGGGGGACCGGCGTGATATCCAGCAGCGGCATGGCGCTGCTATGGATGCCCGCCTGCGCCAGAACGGCCGCCAACGCAGACGACTCGTCCGCCGGCCGGGTCAGTAGCAGCCGCCATCCCGTCACGCGTCGCCGGCCTCGCCGTAGACTTTCTTGAGAATATCGTCGGCGCCTTGGCTCAACAGGTCCTCGGCGACGCGCACGCCCAACGCCTCGGCATCGCGACGCGGCGCCCGGGCCTCGGCGGCGAGCAGTTGGCCGCCACTCGGATCGCCCACCAGGCCCCGCAACCAGACCTGCTCACCTTCAAGGACGGCGTAGCAGGCGATCGGCACCTGGCAGCCGCCGTTCAGATGCTTGTTGAGTGCCCGCTCGGCGAAGACTCGGATAGCCGTGTCTTCATGGTGCAGCGGTGCCAGCAGAGCGTGAATCTCGCTGTCGGCGCTGCGGCATTCAATGCCCACCGCCCCCTGCCCTCCGGCCGGCAGGCTGTCATCGACGCTGATGGCCGAGGTGATGCGTTCTTCGAAACCCAGACGGATCAGGCCCGCTGCGGCGAGGATGATCGCGTCGTACTCGCCGGCGTCGAGCTTGGCCAGGCGCGTGTTGACGTTGCCCCGCAGGAAGCGGATCTGCAGATCAGGGCGACGGGCCAGCAGCTGTGCCTGGCGGCGCAGGCTCGATGTGCCCACCACACTCGCGGCGGGCAGCGCGTCAAGGCTGGAAAAGTCGTTTGAGACGAATGCGTCGCGCGGATCTTCTCGTTCGCAGATGCAAAAAAGGCCCAGGCCTTCGGGGAAGTCCATGGGCACGTCTTTCATTGAATGCACGGCGATATCGGCTTCATTGTCCAGCAAGGCTGTTTCCAGTTCCTTGACGAACAAGCCCTTGCCACCGATTTTCGAGAGTGGCGAGTCCAGCAGCTTGTCGCCGCGACTGACCATGGGCACCAGCGTCACGACCAGCCCCGGATGGGCCGTTTCGAGGCGGGCTTTGACGTATTCGGCCTGCCAGAGGGCCAAGGCGCTTTTACGGGTGGCGATGCGGATCTCGCGAGGGGACATGGATCAATCCGTACTTAAAAGATACGGCAGATAATAACAGCTCAGCCAAAACCGCTTTGACTTGAATCACGACGTCGCGGCCTCCCTGGCCGCCTATCCTGGAAACGGAACGCTCGAGGACGTCGCGCTAGAGCTGCTGCATCATCTTGCGCACGCCGGCGACATGCCGCCGACTGACGATCAGCGCATCGCCATTCAATCCCTTCAGGTACAGCTGGAAATGCCCCAGCGGCGTACGCTGCAAGCGCTCGATACGTTCGCGGGCCACCAGGGCGTTGCGGTGGATACGCACGAACCGCTCGCCGAACTCATCCTCGAGAGCCTTGAGCGGCTCGTCCAGCAACACTTCACCGCTTTCGTGACGCAAGGTCACGTACTTGTGGTCGGCTATGAAATAAACCACTTGGTTCAAGGGGATCAATTCGATGCCCTTGCGGGTCCGCGCGCTGATGTGGCTGCGTGGGCCACTGCCAGTCTCGGCGGCCGGGCGGGTGAGCGCCGCCAACTGCGTGCGGTTCGGCCGCTCGGCCTTGCGCAACGCCTCCTCCAGCGCCTGGATGGACACTGGCTTGAGCAGATAGCCCACGGCACCGGTCTGCAATACCTCGGGAGGAAACTCGTCACGCGTGGTGCAAAACACCACCGCCGGAGGTGACTCGCGCTCGCAGAGCTTCGCCGCGACCTGCAAGCCGTCGAGACCCGGCATGCGAATGTCGAGCAGCACGATATCCGGCTTGTGGCTGTCGATTAGGGCCAATGCCTCTTCGCCATTGGTGGCGCTCGGCTCCAGGACACTGTAACCCTCGAGTTCACGGAGCAATCGGCTCAGGTCCTCGCGGGCCAGTGGTTCGTCGTCAACGATCAGGACATTCATATAGCGCTGGATTCCTGCGTGAGTCTCGCACAAGGATAGCGTAGACAGGGGAAGTGACATCCGTCACCGCGATCCACGCTAAGACTCGTCCGAGGGCCAAAAAGTGCCGCGAGGCGGTTGTCGATCTTTACCAGCGCTTGCCCACCGATGCTCGAGGCCTGTTGTCGCACAGCGTCGCCACAGGGTTTGTTAAGACTCGATCTGACCAATATGAGCACCCCCCTTTAATGGTGCGTCCGATGCGTCCAGGATGAAAAAGCAAAGACCTACCGTCCACTGTAGACGGTTGCCACGACGATATTGCTCAATCGAAAAATATCCTTGTGCAAAAAACCCATGCAATGGTTGACCCGCACGGTAAAAAACCTGCCGAGCAGTGCCAGCGCCAGCCCCGGCAACCCTGTTATCATCCGGGCCAGCGTTAACCGTTATCTTTTTCCAGCCGATCACGAGCGAATTCATGAGCACTGACAAGACCAATCAGTCCTGGGGCGGCCGCTTCAGTGAACCCGTCGACGCTTTCGTCGCCCGCTTCACCGCCTCCGTCAACTTCGACCAGCGCCTGTATCGCCACGACATCATGGGCTCGATTGCCCACGCCACCATGCTGGCCAAGGTCGGCGTGCTGACCGATGCCGAGCGCGACAGCATCATCGATGGCCTGAAGACCATCCAGGGCGAGATCGAGGCCGGCCAATTCGACTGGCGCGTTGACCTCGAAGACGTGCACATGAACATCGAAGCGCGCCTGACCGATCGCATTGGCGTGACCGGCAAGAAACTGCACACCGGCCGCAGCCGCAACGACCAGGTCGCCACCGATATCCGCTTGTGGCTGCGCGATGAGATCGACCTGATCCTGGCCGAAATCACCCGCTTGCAAAAAGGTCTGCTGGAACAAGCCGAGCGCGAGGCCGAGAGCATCATGCCGGGCTTCACGCACCTGCAGACCGCCCAACCTGTAACGTTTGGGCATCACATGCTGGCCTGGTTCGAAATGCTCAGCCGTGACTACGAGCGCCTGGTGGATTGCCGCAAGCGCACCAACCGCATGCCCCTGGGCAGCGCCGCGCTGGCCGGCACCACCTACCCGATCGACCGTGAATACACCGCCCAGTTGCTGGGCTTCGACACCGTCGGTGGCAATTCGCTGGATAATGTCTCGGACCGCGATTTCGCCATCGAATTCTGCGCCGCCGCGAGCATTGCCATGATGCACTTGTCGCGCTTCTCCGAAGAGCTGGTGCTCTGGACCAGCGCGCAGTTCCAGTTCATCGATTTGCCCGACCGTTTCTGCACCGGCAGCTCGATCATGCCGCAAAAGAAAAACCCCGACGTACCGGAACTGGTACGCGGCAAGAGCGGCCGGGTGTTCGGCGCATTGATGGGCCTGCTGACCCTGATGAAAGGCCAACCGCTGGCCTACAACAAGGACAACCAGGAAGACAAGGAGCCGCTGTTCGACGCTGCCGACACCCTGCGTGATTCGCTGCGGGCGTTCGCCGACATGATCCCAGCCATCAAGCCCAAGCATGCGGTCATGCGCGAAGCGGCCCTGCGCGGCTTCTCCACCGCCACTGACCTGGCCGATTACCTGGTGCGCCGTGGCCTGCCGTTCCGGGACTGCCATGAAATCGTCGGCCATGCCGTGAAGTATGGCGTAGACAGCGGCAAGGACCTGGCAGAGATGAGCCTGGACGAACTGCGCCAGTTCAGCGACCAGATCGAGCAAGACGTGTTCGCCGTGCTGACCTTGGAAGGTTCGGTCAATGCACGTGATCACATTGGCGGCACCGCACCGGCGCAGGTCAAGGCCGCCGTGATGCGTGGCCAGGCGCTGATTGCCAGCCGCTAAAAAGCCAAAAGCATCGCGAGCAGGCTCGCTCCCACATTTGATCTGCGCAGGCTCACACAATATGTGTTCACTGAAGATCTAACCGTGGAGCGAGCCTGCTCGCGATGGCGATCTGCAAGGCGCTAGAATTTCATTTCCTGGCAGCGATCTTCGCCAAAAACGCGGGCATCTCAGCATCCCGATCCGCCGCGATCCGCTGCACGTGCGGATTCTGCTCCAACAACTCCATCAAGCTCCTGGCTGCCGGCATGTCCGCCAACAGATCGATGTCGAAGACTTTCCTGCCCACCTGCAAAACCAACGAAAGGCTGTAGTAGAAATACAGGTCCGCGATGCTGAACGCCTCTCCCGCCACATAAGGCGAAAACTTGCCGTGCCGGCGGAGCGAAGCGAACCCCAACAGCAATTCACCTCTGGCCTTTTCCTTGATCGCATCGGGCACCGACATGCCGAAAAACGCTTCCGGATAACAGGCGCGCCCCGGCAGCTCGATGTACAGCTCGATTTCCCGGCACAAGGCCAATACCTGGGCTCGCCCGAACGGGTCCGTTGGCAGCAAGGCCTTGCCTGGCTGGGTTTGCTCGATGTACTCAAGGATCACGCTGGTCTCGTTGATGAAACCCTGCTCGGTCTTCAGCACCGGAACCTTGCCGCGCGGGCTGATGGCCAGCGCTTCCGGAGTCTGGGCGCCAAAGAACTGGACTTCTTCGAAGGGCACTCCCTTCTCCAGGAGAGCCAGCTTGACCATGTTGTAATAATTGCTGACAGAAAAACCATAAAGCTTGAGCATTCCATAGCCTCCAGGCCGTGCGGGGTTGGCAGCCTTGGGTTATAGACCGCCGGCGTGTTTCGCGCCAGGCGCATCACGCCGCTGAATACAGGTAAACTGGCGCCTTTTCCCAGAGGAGGCTGCCATGAGCGAGCCCATCGACAACGGCAACGACATTGACGAAGAAGAGTTCGTCGAGAATACGCTGATCCAGGCCATCGAGAATCAGATCGAAAGCGACAATCCACCAGCGGCCAAGGCCACGTTCAACAAGCTGACCCTGGTGGGTTATGAGCGTGAAGAAATTCTCAACCTGATGGCCCACGTACTGGCGGTGGAAATCGACGCGATCCTCGAAGAAGACCGTCCGTTCAATACCGAGTGGTACGAAGCTGCATTGCGCGCCCTGCCCGAGTTGCCGCCGGAAAAAAACTAAGCTGTTCTTGTGGCGAGGTAGCTGGCTCCCTCGCCATGAAAAAGTTCCCGGACAAAAAACCATGACTCTGACACTGGACAGCTCGCCCAAGTGCGCTCACCTTAGTGACGCTGTCGTCCAAATTCCTAGAAAGTCTGGAGTCCTTATGTCGCTTACCCCTGAGCTGGTTGCCGAACTGGAAATCCTTGCACTCTTCAACCTGGACAGTTCCCAGGAAGGCCTGAAAATTCATCAGACCGCTGCCCCCAAAGCCATCGCCGCTGCCCAACGCCTGTTTGACAAAGAACTCATCACCCAACCCGATGGCGGTTACCTGACCAGCCTGGGCCGTGATGCCGCACAGAATGTGCAAACGGTCCTGACGATTCTTAGCGTCCAAGAAACCGCCTGATTTTCCGCCTCGCCCACGGGAATCCCTCTGCTCGGGATTTCCGCAGGCGCGTGGCGCCTCCGTAAAAATACTTGGCTCGACCGCGTTTTCCAGCTCAAGAATTCCAGGAACCGGGCGCTATCCTGCCATCACCTGTTTTTTTCCCCACGTTCGACGCCGCGATCCGGTTTGAGCTGACATGACCCGCAACCATGAAATACGCCCCGATCTGGACGAGGGAATCGACCGCAAGGTCCTGAGCCAGCTGCGCGCGCGTTTCCTCAAGCTCAACAGCGGCCGAATGGAGCGCGCCCTCGAAGGGCTGTCGACCCGCCAGCAGGGCGTGTTGACGCTGCTTCCGCTGTTTTTTCATGTCAACCATCCCTTGTTGCCCGGTTATGTCTCGGGCAGCACACCGGCCGGGCTGTCCAATTACGAACCCGACACCGACGTCCTCGCCGAGGCCCAGCGGCTGACTCGCTCGTTCTCGTACAAACCTCGCCACGGCAGCAACCCACCGCGGCCCATCCTCGGCCTGTTCCTGATGGGCAGTCTCGGCACCTTGGCCCAGGCCGATCAGAGCGACATGGACGTTTGGGTGTGCCATGGCCCGGACCTGAGCGACGACGAACTGGCCGAACTGCGAAAGAAATGCCAGTTGCTGGAGACTTGGGCGGCCACCCAGGGCGCCGAAGCGCACTTCTTCCTCATCGACCCGCAGCGATTCGTCCGCGGCGAACGGGACAATCAGCTCAGCTCCGACGACTGTGGAACCACCCAGCATTATCTGTTGCTGGATGAGTTCTATCGCACCGCGATCTGGCTGGCCGGGCGTACGCCAATCTGGTGGCTGGTGCCGGTCTACGAAGAGGAAAACTACCAGCAGTACACCCATACGCTGATCTCCAAGCGTTTCATTCGTGCGGACGAGACTCTGGACTTGGGTCACCTGGCCTACATCCCGCCGGGAGAATTCATCGGCGCCGGGCTCTGGCAGTTATTCAAGGGAATCGAATCGCCCTACAAGTCGGTGCTCAAGCTACTGCTGACCGAGGTCTACGCCAGCGAACATCCGGATGTCCGCTGCCTGAGCCTGCGTTTCAAGCAGGCGGTGTTCGCCAATCACCTGGATCTGGATGAGCTGGATCCGTACATGGTCGTTTATCGCCGCCTCGAGGAATACCTGATCGCCCGCGGCGAGCCGGAACGTCTGGAACTGATCCGGCGCGCCCTGTACCTGAAGGTCAATCGCAAGCTCACCGGCCATGCTCGCAGCAGCGGCTGGCAGCGCAACCTGCTGGAGCGCCTGGCCCGGGATTGGGGCTGGGACCAACGTCAACTGGCGCTGCTGGACAGCCGCAGCCAGTGGAAGGTGCGCCAAGTCAGCAACGAGCGGCGGGCCCTGGTCAACGAGCTGACCTACAGCTATCGCTTCCTGACCCAGTTCGCCCGCACCGAGAAAACCGTCAGCCTGATCAACAAGCGCGACCTCAATGTTCTCGGTCGCCGGCTGTACGCGGCCTTCGAGCGCAAGGCCGACAAGGTCGAGTTCATCAATCCCGGGATTGCCCCGGACCTGGCGGAAGACACCCTGACCCTGGTCCAGTCGCCGAACAAGAAAGAGCCCGGGCAAAACCAATGGGGTTTGTACAACGGCAGCCTGAACGCGCTGGAATGGGAAAATTTCGCCCCCATCAAACGCAGCCGCGAGCTGCTTGAATTACTCACCTGGTGCCATCGCAACGGTGTGGTCGACAGCAGCACGCGTCTGGCACTGCACCCGGGCGAAAGCGACCTGAGCGAGTTTGAACTGTTCAACCTGTTGGGCAGTTTGCAGCAGGCCATCGCTTTGCCCCTGGCCACGGTCGACGAAGAACAGTTGCTCCACGCCAGCGTGCCCAGTGAAGTGTTGATTCTGGTAAACGTGGGCGTCGACCCACTCAAGCATCACCGCGACCTGAACATCCTGATGACCACCGAGCGCACCGATTCCCTGAGCTACGCCGGGGTCCGGGAAAACCTGGTGCTGACCCTCGACCAGGTCACGCTCAATAGCTGGAATGAAGTGCTGGTCAACCGCTTCGACGGCGAGCATGCCCTGCTCGATTGCTTGCGCGACTACCTCAACGCCTTGCCTGCGATACAACGCCAGCCGCGCTTGCAGGTCCGGTGCTTCTGTCACAACCGCGCGCAATTCATCGCACGCCGGGTCGAAGAAGTCATCGAGACCACCCAGACCCTGCTATTGAGCAAGCTCAATTACCGTTATCTGCTGCAAGTCCAGCAGCACTACCACGTACTGGAATTGGTGCCGGGCCAGGTCAGCCACGTGGCGCTGGGCAGCCTGTCGGCATTGATGGATTATCTGGGGGAAGAGCTGACGGCCTATAGCCCGCTGCACCTGGATTCAATGGCGCTGGAAGATCACGATGTGGCGCTGATCCTGCCCATGGGCCAACCCGAGTGCATCCAGGTGTTCTACCGGGTCTATGAGGACGAAGCCGAGCTGTACGTGCTCGATGAGCTCAACGCCTTGTGGCAGCAGCGCTTGCCTTATCACGACGAACAGAGCCTGCTGGTACCGCTGCAGCGGTTCCTGCAATCGGTGCTGTACCGCCGCGATGCGTTGCTACCGATGGACGCTGCCCAGCCGGTCACGCTGGAAATGCTCTATTACCAGCTCCTGCCTTCAGGGAACGGGCGGGCCCGGAGGGTCGAATCACGACAGGCGCCGCAGACGCCGGTCAACAAACCGTTCTATGACGTACAAGCAATCATCGGCAAAGCGGCGCACGGACAAGTGCACGTCACCCTGTATTGCGATCAGCGGGAATTTTCGGAACTGGAGCATGGCGACCAATTGTTTCATGTGGTCGCCAGGGAAATTGTCGGGCAGCGCCGCGACGCCGAACGCTATCGTTGCTACATCACCGACCTGGACCTCTCGGGCCTGGTGGGTGACGGCGCCAGCCCAAGTATCCTGTTCCTGCGCTACAAAGCCGACCTGGAACGGGCACTGAACGAGGCGCTGAACCAGGTCTGAGGCGGGCTTCAGAATGCGCAGTCGCCACCGTTGACCGGCTGCGACTCGACCTCCAGCAATGTCAGCTTCAAGGTCTTGCCGCCCGGCGCCGGCCAGTCGATGTGCTGGCCGACTTTCAAGCCCAGCAAGGCGCTGCCCACCGGCGCCAGGATCGAAATCTTGCCCTCGTCGGCGTTGGCATCCTTGGGGTAGACCAGCGTCAGGTGATAATCCTTGCCGCTGCTTTCCTCGCGACAGTGCACCCGCGAGTTCATGGTTACGACATCGGCAGGCACTTCATCGTGACCCACCAGGTTCTCGGCGCGATCCAGTTCGGTTTGCAAGGCGATCACGCCGGGAAGCGTTTCATCCAGGCTGTCGATCAAACGCTCCAGACGCTGCACGTCCAAGCGAGTAAGGGTGATGGAAGGTGCGGTCATGATTCAGGCAGACTCCTTTCTTCTGCACGAAAAAGCAAAACCCCGCCACATAAAGACGGGGTTTTCACGCGCCTCGATGAGTTGAGGCGTTGCTGGACACTACCACAGCTCAAAAAATATACAACCCAAGGGCTCTCGCCACAAAAGCGCTCTCGCCAATCCAGCGATTAAACCAGCGACTTGCGCTTGAGCGCCTCGGCGCAAATCAACCGCCGACGCTCATCATCAGCCGAGCGCCATTCGCGTATATCCTCCACATGCCGGAAACACCCCAGGCAGACCTTGCGTTCATCGAGCTTGCACACACTGGTGCACGGCGACGGCACGGCCGGGCTGACATTGCTGTAGAGCGGCTTGGGCGGCCGCGCCGGGACGGTCTGGCTCACGGAATCACAAACCTTCGAAATCGAATTCGACGCCAGCCTGCTGCTTGACGATGCGCTCGAGCATCTCGCCCAGTTGCTCTTCGCTCTTGTCACACATCCAGCGCTCGCTTTCCTCGTCGTAGTCGAAGTGGAAACCACCGGACACCGCCGCCAGCCACAACTGCCGCAACGGCTCCTGGCGGCTGAAAATCAGCTGGGTGCCATTTTCGAACTTGACGGTCAGTACGCCGGCGGAGATTTCCAGGTCGATGTCCAGGTCGCTCTCGTCGAAGATATCCTCCAGCTTTTCCTGGGTTTCATCGACCAGATCGTGGAAACGGGCTTCAGTCAAACTCATTGCGACAACCTCAAAATGTCTGATCATGCTCAAGCGCCGCAAGATACGGACGCGCCCGGCTGAATGCAAAGGATAACGACCAAGGGCCCGTGGGTGCTGAACATTGTCCATCGAATGAACGCCCCTGGAGCCCAAGGCCCGCCGGACGGGCGCCCCGTTGCATAGGCAAGCTGTCGGGTGGCCGGTATACTCCGGCGCAATTAACGCATTTTCAAGGATTTCGCCATGAAGCGCCTGATCTCTTCCCTTGCTGCGCTCGTCGCGGTTGCCTGCCTTGTGACAGCCTGTGGTCAAAAAGGTCCGCTGTACCTGCCTGATGACAGCAAGTCCCCTGAAGAGCAGGCCAAGTCGTCGCAATCCAAGTCCCACTCGCACGACACCCAGACCACTTACTAAGGGACCGCCATGGACGCTTTTAACTACCGTGGCGGGGAGCTGTTCGCGGAAGGGGTTGCCCTGTCCGCGATCGCCGAACGTTTCGGCACGCCGACCTACGTCTATTCCCGGGCCCACATCGAAGCCCAGTACCGGACGTTCGCCGATGCCCTCGAAGGCATGCCGCACCTGGTGTGCTTCGCTGTAAAAGCGAACTCGAACCTGGGCGTGCTCAACGTCCTGGCGCGCCTGGGCGCAGGCTTCGACATCGTGTCAGGTGGCGAGCTGGAGCGCGTGCTGGCCGCGGGCGGCAGTGCCGACAAAATCGTGTTCTCCGGCGTCGGCAAGACCCGCGAAGACATGCGTCGCGCCCTGGAAGTCGGCGTGCACTGCTTCAACATCGAATCCACTGACGAACTGGAGCGCCTGCAAGTCGTCGCCGCCGAACTGGGTGTTCGTGCGCCGGTTTCCCTGCGCGTGAACCCGGACGTCGACGCCGGCACCCACCCGTACATTTCCACGGGCCTTAAGGAAAACAAGTTCGGCATCGCCATTGCCGACGCCGAGGACGTGTACGTACGCGCCGCCCAACTGCCGAACCTGGAAGTGCTGGGCGTCGATTGCCACATCGGCTCGCAACTGACCACCCTGGAACCGTTCATTGACGCCCTCGACCGCCTGCTGGCGCTTGTCGATCGCCTCGGCGATTGCGGCATCTACCTGCGTCACATCGACCTGGGCGGCGGTGTCGGCGTGCGCTATCGCGATGAAGAGCCACCGCTGGTGGCCGACTACATCAAGACCGTGCGCGAGCGCCTCGAAGGCCGTGACCTGGCGCTGATGTTCGAGCCCGGCCGCTACATCGTCGCTAACGCCGGCGTGCTGTTGACCCAGGTCGAGTACCTCAAGCAAACCGAGCACAAGGATTTCGCCATCGTCGACGCGGCGATGAATGACCTGATCCGCCCGGCGCTGTACCAGGCCTGGATGGACGTCACAGCCGTGCGCCCTCGCGATACCGCGGCCCGCCCCTACGACATCGTCGGGCCGATCTGCGAAACCGGCGACTTCCTTGCCAAGGGCCGGGAGTTGGCGCTGGAAGAAGGCGATCTGCTGGCCGTTCATTCGGCGGGCGCCTACGGGTTTGTCATGAGTTCCAACTACAACACCCGCGGCCGCTGCGCCGAGGTGCTGGTGGACGGTGATCAGGCATTCGAAGTACGCCGCCGCGAGACGGTAGCCGAACTGTTTGCCGGCGAAAGCCTGCTGCCGGAGTAAAACCATGCTGCTGCGTTTTACCAAGATGCACGGCCTGGGCAATGACTTCATGGTCCTCGACCTGGTCAGCCAGCACGCGCATATCCTGCCCAAGCACGCCAAACAATGGGGCGACCGGCACACCGGCATCGGTTTCGACCAATTGCTGATCGTCGAGGCACCAAACAACCCGGACGTGGATTTCCGCTACCGGATCTTCAATGCCGACGGTTCGGAAGTGGAGCAGTGCGGCAACGGCGCGCGCTGTTTCGCCCGTTTCGTGCTGGACAAGCGCCTGACCGCCAAGCGGCAGATTCGCGTCGAGACCAAAAGCGGCATCATCGAACTGGATGTGCGCAGTGACGGCCAGATCGGCGTCAACATGGGCGCCCCGCGCCTGGTGCCGGCGGATATCCCATTCCAAGCGCCAGCCCAAGCCCTGAGCTATACCGTGGACGTCGACGGCACCGCGGTGGAACTGGCGGCGATCTCCATGGGCAACCCCCATGCCGTACTGCGCGTGGACGACATCAACAGCGCTGCCGTACACGACCTGGGACCAAAGATCGAAAACCATCCGCGCTTCCCGGCGCGCGTCAACGTCGGCTTTTTGCAGGTCATCGATCGCCACCGCGCCCAACTGCGTGTATGGGAACGTGGCGCCGGGGAAACCCAGGCATGCGGCACGGGCGCCTGCGCCGCAGCCGTCGCCGCGATCAGCCAGGGGTGGATGGATTCGCCGCTGCTGATCGACCTGCCCGGCGGGCGTCTGTCCATCGAATGGGCAGGCCCAGGCCAACCGGTGATGATGACCGGCCCGGCCGTACGCGTATACGAAGGACAAGTTCGTCTTTGAGTGAGCCAAACCCATGACCGACAAGCCAAAGGTTCCAGCCCCGCAGCCCGACGAATCCTCGAGCCCCTCAGACGCCGCGGCCGTGGCCGCCTACCTGGAGGCGCATCCGGACTTCTTCGTCGAGCATGAAGACCTGCTTGCAACGATGCGGATCCCCCACCGGCGCGGCGATACCGTGTCGCTGGTCGAGCACCAGATGAAGATCCTGCGTGAACGCAACATCGAAATGCGCCATCGCCTCTCGCACCTGATGGACGTCGCCCGGGACAACGACCGGCTCTTCGACAAGACCCGTCGGCTGATCCTCGCGCTGATGGACGCCAGTACTCTTGAAGACCTGGTAATGAGCGTCGAAGACAGCCTGCGCCAGGATTTCCAGGTGCCCTTTGTCAGCCTGATCCTGTTTGGCGACAACGCGATGCCGGTGGGCCGCTGGGTCACCCACGCCGACGCGCAGACGGCCATTGGCGGGCTGCTTACCGAAAACAAAAGCGTCAGTGGCAGCCTGCGCGAACATGAGCTGGATTTCCTGTTTGGCGAAGAACAGCGCAAGCAGATCGGCTCCACCGCCGTTGTCGCCATCGCCCACCAAGGCGTGCATGGCGTGCTGGCCATCGCCAGTCGCGATCCGCAGCACTACAAGAGCTCGGTGGGTACGCTGTTCCTGAGCTATATCGCCGAAGTGACCGGCCGTGTGCTGCCACGGGTTGCCGGTTCGCTGCGTTCGGTACGCTGATGATGGAGCGGCAACTGGACGCCTACTGCGAACACCTGCGCAGTGAGCGCCAGGTGTCCCCTCACACCCTGTCGGCCTACCGTCGTGACCTCGAAAAGGTGCGGGGCTGGTGCCAGAAGCAAAACATCGACAACTGGTCGGCCCTCGATATCCAGCGCCTGCGCAGCCTCGTTGCTCGCCTGCATCAGCAAGGGCAATCCTCCCGCAGCCTGGCGCGACTGTTGTCGGCGGTGCGCGGCCTGTATCAATACCTCAATCGCGAGGGCCTGTGCGATCACGATCCAGCCACAGGCCTGGCACCCCCCAAGGGCGAACGCCGGTTGCCGAAGACCCTCGACACCGACCGTGCCTTGCAATTGCTCGATGGCGCCGTCGAGGATGATTTCATGGCGCGACGGGACCAGGCGATCCTCGAACTCTTCTACTCCTCAGGCCTGCGGCTTTCCGAGCTGACGGGGCTGAACCTGGACCAATTGGACTTGGCCGACGGCCTGGTTCAGGTACTCGGTAAAGGCAGCAAGACCCGCTTGCTGCCTATCGGCCGCAAGGCCCGAGAAGCCCTGGAGCTTTGGTTGCCACTACGAGCGCTGACCAACCCCGTCGATGACGCGGTCTTCGTCAGCCTGCAAGGCCGACGCCTGGGCCCACGTACCATCCAGCTGCGGGTCAAGGCCGCCGGCGAACGGGAGCTCGGTCAGAACCTGCACCCGCATATGCTCCGGCATTCGTTCGCCAGTCATCTGCTGGAATCTTCCCAGGACCTGCGTGCCGTCCAGGAACTGCTTGGCCACTCGGACATCAAGACGACCCAGATCTATACCCACCTGGATTTCCAGCACCTGGCGTCGGTCTATGACAGTGCCCACCCCAGGGCCAAACGCATCAAAGGCGACGAATCATGACCATCGAGCTCATCACCTTCGACCTGGACGACACGCTGTGGGACACCGCGCCGGTGATCGCCAGCGCCGAAGCCGTACTACGTCAATGGCTGACCGACAACGCACCCGACCTGGGCGATTTTCCCGTGGAGCGCTTGTGGGCGATCCGCGCCCAAGTGCTCAGCGAAGAACCGAACCTCAAGCACCGCATCAGTGCGTTGCGCAGGCGCGTGCTGTTCCGGGCGCTGCAAGATGCCGGCTACGACCAGTGGCGAGCCTCTGAGTTGGCGGACCAAGGATTCGAAGCATTCCTGCATGCCCGCCATCAACTGGAGATCTTTCCAGACGTACAGCCGACCCTGGAAATCCTCGCCAATCATTTCGCACTTGGCGTCGTCACCAACGGCAACGCCGACGTGCGACGCCTGGGGCTGGCGGATTATTTCAAGTTTGCCCTGTGCGCCGAGGACATTGGCATCGCCAAGCCTGACGTAAGACTGTTCGAGGAAGCCTTGCAGCGCGGCGGTGCCACGGCACAGACCGCCGTGCATGTAGGCGATCACCCGGGCGACGACATCGCCGGCGCCCAGCAGGCCGGCCTGCGTGCGGTGTGGTTCAACCCGATGGGCAAGGCCTGGGATGCCGATCACGCACCGGATGCGGAGATTCGCAGCCTGACCGAACTGCCAGGATTATTAGCGGCGTGGCATAGCCAACCCTGAACCTTGTGGGAGCGAGCTTGCTCCCACAGGGCCGAGCCTGTCAGGGGAGTTTATCCCGCCCATGAAAAAGCCCGCAGCGACGGCGGGCTTTTTCAGCAAGCAAGAAACAGAGGCTCAGATAGGGCGACTGCCATACTTGTTGTCGGGCTTCTTGGGCGGATCGGCGACCACGTTGGCCTCCACTTCCTGCACCTTTCCGCCCCTGGCCAGGAATTCCTCCATGGCCTTGGCAAGCGCGTCACGCTCCTTGTTCTTGGCCTCTACGCTCGGTAACTCGTCGACTGATACCGCTGCCTTGGCCTTGCCTTTGGCAGTGGGGACCGGAACATCGGCACCTTCGTCGTCGGCAACATCTTCAGCCGCCGCTTCCAGGCCTTCTTCGGTCTCGTCTTCGTCACCTACTTCGAGGTCGTCGTTTTCCAGATCATCGTCGCTCATGTTCTACCTCATGACTTGCGAAAAGCAGATTAGTTATAGCCCAGCTTCGCCATCTGTCGAAGGCTGCCAGAAAAAATTCAAGATCCGCTGACAAGCAGCGGTCATGCCCCTTCACCGTGCAAGGTGGCGAGGACTTTACGAGCACCGCCATGATCTCGGTGCTCGCCCAGATAAACGCCTTGCCAGGTACCCAACGCCAACCGTCCCGCCGTCACCGGAAGGCTGAGCTGACATCCCAGCACACTGGCCTTGAAGTGCGCCGGGAGGTCGTCCAGGCCTTCGTCGTTGTGCTCATAGCCGGCGGTTCCTTGTGGGATCAGCCGATTGAAAAATCGTTCGAAGTCTCGACGTACCGCCGGATCGGCGTTCTCGTTGATGGTCAACGAGGCCGAGGTGTGCTGCAGCCACAGATGCAACAGACCGACACGACATGCCTTGAGTTCAGGCAGGCCGGCGAGTAGCTCGTCCGTCACCAGATGAAAGCCCCGGGGCCTCGCCCGCAGGGTTATCAGCGTCTGTTGCCACATACAGATCTCCGCACGTTCGGCGCGCATTCTAGCGCGCTCTGGAAAAAAACAAAGGGCCTAATATTCCTGCCTCGATGTAAGTCTTTGGCGGTAGAAAAACCCATGTCGTATACACAACAAAAGGCGTCGGAAAAAACCGGCGAACCTTGTGAGCAATGACAAATTCCAGACAAAAAAATGCCCGGCGAACCGGGCATTTTTTTTGCGCGTTGCTTACAGGTTGTAACCACGCTCGTTGTGCTGGGCCAAGTCCAGGCCCACGGCTTCTTCTTCCTCGGAGACACGCAGGCCCATGACGGCGTCCAGTACCTTGAGAATGATGAAGGTCACGACCGCGGTATAGATCACGGTGAAACCCACGCCTTTGAATTGAATCCACACTTGTGCGCCGATATCGGTCACGGTGCCGAAGCCACCCAGTGCCGGTGCAGCGAATACACCGGTCAGGATCGCCCCGAGGATACCGCCGATGCCATGTACGCCGAAGGCATCCAGGGAGTCGTCATAGCCGAGCTTGCGCTTGAGGGTGGTGGCGCAGAAGAAGCACACCACGCCCGCCGCCAGGCCGATGACCAAGGCGCCCATCGGGCCCACGGTGCCGGCAGCCGGGGTGATTGCAACCAGGCCGGCCACCACGCCCGAGGCAATGCCCAGCGCGCTTGGCTTGCCGTGGGTGATCCACTCGGCAAACATCCAGCCCAGTGCCGCGGCAGCCGTGGCGATCTGGGTGACCAGCATCGCCATGCCGGCAGTGCCGTTGGCCGCGACGGCGGAGCCGGCGTTGAAGCCGAACCAGCCTACCCACAGCATGGCCGCGCCCATCAGGGTATAACCCAGGTTATGCGGTGCCATTGGGGTGGTCGGGAAACCTTTGCGCTTGCCCAATACCAGACAGGCTACGAGACCGGCGATACCGGCGTTGATATGCACCACGGTGCCGCCGGCGAAGTCCAGCACGCCCCAATCCCACATCAGGCCGCCGTTGCCGGACCAGACCATGTGCGCAATCGGCGCATACACCAGGGTGAACCACACGCCCATGAAGATCAGCATGGCGGAGAATTTCATCCGCTCGGCAAAGGCACCGACGATCAGCGCTGGGGTGATGATGGCGAAGGTCATCTGGAAAGTGATGAACACCGCTTCTGGAAACAATGCAGCCGGACCGGTCAGGCTGGCCGGGGTGACGCCCGCCAGGAATGCCTTGCCCAGGCCGCCGATGAAGGAATTGAAGTTGACGACGCCCTGTTCCATGCCAGTGGTGTCGAACGCGATGCTGTAGCCGTAGATGACCCACAGGACGCTGATCAGACCGGTGATGGCGAAGCACTGCATCATCACCGAAAGAATGTTTTTCGACCGAACCATGCCGCCGTAGAACAGCGCAAGGCCAGGGATGGTCATGAACAGGACGAGAATCGTGGCAGTCAGCATCCAGGCAGTGTCGCCGGAGTTGAGGACTGGGGCTGCCGCTTCTTCCGCCATGGCCAGGCCAGGCATTACGAAGGACAACAGGGCTCCTAGCCCTGCGAATTTACGCAGAGTCATATTGTTTTCTCCTGGGGCGTTGGGTTTGACGGCTTAGATAGCGTCGGTATCGGTTTCGCCGGTACGGATGCGAATGGCCTGTTCCAGATTGACCACGAAGATCTTTCCGTCACCAATCTTGCCGGTGTTGGCGGCCTTGGTAATCGCCTCGATGACCCGATCAAGATCCTTGTCGTCGATGGCGACATCGATCTTCACCTTGGGCAGGAAGTCGACCACGTATTCCGCGCCGCGATACAGCTCGGTATGACCTTTCTGCCGACCGAAGCCTTTGACTTCAGTAACGGTAATGCCCTGCACGCCGATTTCGGACAGCGACTCGCGTACGTCGTCCAGCTTGAACGGCTTGATGATGGCAGTGACTAGCTTCATGAAACTCTCTCCCGAATTGGTGGACTTGCCCCAGGAAAACAAACCCGACTCAAGTCTAAGCGCAGTGCCTGGCTTTGTAACGCGTCGTCGGCCCAAGTTGCCCGACCGGTGCCAGCTGACTACTCCTGACGAAACTCCGCGCTCCGCCTGCTGCACTGCATTCGTCACAGCGACTGCATCAGTGCATGGGTCACCAGCCACTAAGCAGAAAGCTTGCCATCTGTACCCAACCCCCCTGATTTCAACCCTTTACCCGTTGCGCCGGTCTGCGCCGAACCACGAACCGCAGCGATACGCACAACAACGGTGCGATGATGCCCGGGGCCGTGCGCGAAAAGCGTGCAACCCGAGCCGCGAATTGACTATAGACACTGCGTGATACACTGCCCGCCATTGTTTCCAGGACACCTGACATGCTCGCGCCCAAAGACCTCCTCGACGCCCTGAGCGGCCACGCCTCCCGCCTGTTGAGCGGCGACACGCCACTCCCCAAGAATGAAATCGAAAGCCAGTTCAAGGCCCTGCTGCAAAGCGGGTTCAGCAAGCTGGACCTGGTCAGCCGGGAAGAATTCGACAGCCAGATGGTCGTGCTGGCCCGGACCCGGGCACGGCTGGAGAGCCTGGAAGCCAAGGTGGCCGAGCTGGAGGCGCGACTCGACCCCAAGGACGAGTGAGTACCTCGCGCCAGGGATGCGGCCTTAAGCGCGTGATTTGTCCCAGGCCCACCAGATCATCCAAAGCGCCGGCAGGGGCTCGCCGCCTGTAACGGCAACTGAAAAACAACCGTCTGAATGACGGTTGTTCATTCATGCCCCCACTTGCGCAACATCCTGCGAAAATTTGCCCCTTCAATTGCCCCGCCCTCTCAGTTTCCCCGGACTAGTCTTCAAGAGCCGCAGGATGCGGCTCTCCATCAGTCAAGGAACGCTTCATGTCGCTCGCCATCGTCCACAGCCGCGCCCAAGTGGGGGTCGAAGCCCCTGCCGTTACCGTTGAGGTTCATCTGGCCAACGGCTTGCCGTCACTGACGATGGTCGGCCTGCCGGAGGCGGCGGTGAAGGAGAGCAAGGACCGGGTGCGCAGCGCGATCATCAATTCAGGGCTCAATTTCCCGGCGCGGCGCATCACCCTGAACCTGGCGCCAGCGGATCTCCCCAAGGACGGAGGCCGGTTCGACCTGGCGATTGCCTTGGGAATCCTGTCGGCCAGCGTGCAGGTGCCGACCTTGATGCTGGACGACGTGGAGTGCCTCGGCGAACTGGCATTGTCCGGCGCCGTGAGACCGGTACGCGGCGTGCTCCCCGCGGCGCTGGCGGCACGCAAGGCTGGACGCATGCTGTTGGTACCCCGGGCCAACGCCGAGGAAGCTTGCCTGGCGTCGGGGCTGAAGGTGATCGCCGTGGACCATCTGCTCGAAGCAGTGGCGCATTTCAACGGCCACGTCCCAGTCGAGCCTTTTGTGTCCAACGGGCTGCTCTCGGCCAGCAAACCCTATCCCGACCTCAGCGAAGTACAAGGTCAAGCCGGAGCCAAGCGCGCCCTGCTGATCGCGGCAGCGGGAGCTCACAACCTGTTGTTCAGTGGCCCACCCGGTACGGGCAAGACGCTGCTGGCGAGTCGTTTGCCGGGGTTGCTGCCACCGCTGGCCGAAAGCGAGGCCCTGGAGGTCGCGGCTATACAGTCGGTCGCCAGTTGCGTGCCCTTGAGCCATTGGCCGCAACGGCCGTTCCGCCAGCCACACCATTCGGCGTCCGGCCCTGCCCTGGTGGGTGGAGGCTCCAAGCCGCAACCGGGGGAAATCACCCTCGCCCACCACGGCGTGCTGTTCCTGGACGAGCTTCCAGAGTTTGATCGCAAGGTATTGGAAGTCCTGAGGGAGCCCTTGGAGTCGGGGCATATCGTGGTTTCGCGCGCCCGCGATCGCGTGCGCTTCCCGGCCCGCTTCCAGTTGGTAGCGGCCATGAACCCCTGCCCCTGTGGATACCTTGGCGAGCCCAGCGGCCGCTGCTCGTGCACACCGGACATGGTGCAGCGCTATCGCAACAAGCTGTCCGGCCCCTTGCTCGACCGCATCGACCTGCACCTGACCGTGGCGCGGGAAGCAACGGCGCTCAATCCCAAAGGCGAACCGGGTGACGACACCGCCACCGCGGCCGAGCGGGTGGCCGAAGCCCGGGAACGCCAGCAAACCCGCCAAGGCTGTGCCAACGCATTCCTCGATCTACCGGGGCTGCGCCGCCATTGCAAACTGTCCTCGACCGACGAGGCGTGGCTGGAAACCGCCTGCGAACGACTGTCCCTGTCGCTGCGAGCCGCCCACCGCTTGCTGAAGGTCGCCCGCACGCTGGCCGACCTTCAGCAGTTGGAACGGATCAGCCGCGAGCACCTGGCCGAAGCCCTGCAATACCGGCCCGCAACGCCATGAAACAGGTCACGGCTTGCTCAGGTCCACCAGCGGTATGTCTCGCACCTCGACTTTTCGATCGCCCTGGATGTCATCAATGCGCTTGAGGGCTTTGTCCACGGCCCCCTTGTCCGCCAGAAGACTGTAGTGGATCTGGAACTGCTTGCGCTCTTTCGGTGCGATGCTGGGCACCAGGCCCAGCGGACGCTGGTAGCGGCGGTTATAGGAAAAACTGGTACCTGGCTCCAAGCCGGTCACGTAGCCCTGGCCTTGGGTATCGGTGTTTTTCCACAGGGAAAACACCGGAAGCGTCCCGGTATTGAAGCCCACGGAAACGCCGAGGCTACCGGCCTTGTTGTGCAGGACGGTCAGCGTATCGCCCTTGGCGTCGGCGTAAGGCACGACGTTGTAAACGGTTTCATCGTAGTCCTTGGTGGGAGCTCGATAGGTGGTCCAATCCTTCAGGTCGCCCTTGGCCTTGTCGTTGAACGGCGAAACCTGTTTGACCGGGGCGGCGAAGCGGGCCCCCTGCTCCAGGAATGGCGTGCTGAAATTGCTGTGATAGAGCGCCTGGTATTCCTTTGGATAATCGCCATTGTTGGTCAGCGTGTCGTTGAGGGAAAAGGTCACGCTGCCGGGCTCGGTGACCAATTCAGTCTGGACCGAGAAGTCAACCTTCTTGAACGCCTGCTCCTTCAACTCGCCTCGCAGGGTGATGGCGTAAGGTGGCTTTTCATCGATGTGCAAGGTGACTTTGTTCGCCGGAATGTTCGCGGCGCGCCCATGCAAGGTCAGCAGTTCACCGTTGTCGATGCCGGGGTGGCCGACCCACTCATAGCCGCAGCGGGTCACCAACTCATTGAAGCCTTCGAGCCAGCCCAGGCCACCTCGGCCGTTGAGTTCGATGAATGCTGGATTGACCACTTCTTTGACCGGCGAATCCCAGCCCATGCGCACATCGCCGACCGAGGCTTGAAGCACGTTCATGCCGCGGGTCGGGACGACTGACAGCTTAAGAGTGCCGTTGTCGATGTCGACAATGCTCACGCCTTCCTGACGCCCCCCGTGGAGGGTGCGCATCGTCACGGAAAACGGCTTATCGGTTTTCACGCCCAGTTGTTGGCTGGTGATTTGCCAGGGTTGGGCGGCTTTATCGGAGTCGAGCAGTACGTAATCCCACGCCATCGCATGGGAAGCTACGCCCAAGGCGCCGAGGGCAACGAAGAGTCTTAGGGAATTCATGGAGACGGCCTTTTGTTGGAGTTGTGCGGTTTTTATAGACTTGAAGAAACGTTTCAGCAAGCCAAAAAAACAGCAACTACCTGAAAAAGCACACGGCTACAGATTGGAGATTTTTTGCGGGAAACGAGCTTGCTCGCGGTGATTTTTTGCCTATGCAGCCTAGAACCGGTGGCGGGGGAGCTTGCTGCCGCTCGACTGCGCAGCAGTCGCAAGACGCGACGATAAGGTCTGCCTGAAAAGCCACGGGCCTGCTATGCAGGCCCGCGGGAGCAAGCTCCCTTGCAACGGGATTGGGTTGGCTTGCTCGTGAGGGGACGGTTTCAGCGGAACCGATCGACTTCTTTGCGAAGGTCCTGCGCCAGTTTTTCCAGTTCCTTGGCGGTGATCGCCAGGTTCGAAACCACTTCGCGCTGTTCGCTGTTGGCCATGGCAATACTCTGCAGGTTGCTGCTGAGCAGGGTCGCGGTGCTGCTTTGCTCCTGCGTAGCCGTAGTGATCGCGGCGAATTGCTGGCCGGCCGAGCGGCTTTGCTCATCGATACGCGCCAGGGCCGAGGCCACGTTGGCGTTACGCGACAGGCCTTCCTGCATGAGCAGGTTGCCCTTCTCCATGGTGCTGATGGCGTTGCCGGTTTCCTGCTGGATGCTGTTGATCATGCCGGAAATTTCGTCAGTGGCCTGGCGAGTGCGCGAGGCCAGGCTCCGAACCTCGTCAGCTACCACGGCAAAACCACGACCCTGCTCGCCCGCCCGTGCAGCTTCGATGGCGGCGTTCAACGCCAGCAGGTTGGTTTGCTCGGCGATCGAAGTGATCACACCGACAATGCCGCCGATCTCCTGGGAGCGCTGGCCCAGCGTGTTGATGACCGTTGCAGTGCTGTTCAAGGCGCCCGCGATCTGTTCCAGGGACGATGACGCTTCGTCCATCGAGGTACGGCCGATGCGAGTCTGTTGGGCATTGTCCTGGGCCAGGCGCTCGGTATTGCCCATGTTGTCGGCGATGTTCAGGGAGGTGGCGCTGAATTCTTCCACCGCCCCGGCCATGCTGGTGATCTCGCCGGACTGTTGCTCCATCCCTTCATAGGCGCCACTGGACAATCCGGAGAGCGCCTGGGCACGGCTGTTGACCTCTTGGGAGGCTTTGCGAATGTGCTCGACCATGGTCGACAAGGCTTGGCTCATCTGGTTGAACGCACGGGCCAGTTGGCCGATCTCGTCGTGGCTCGACACATTCAGGCGCACGCTCAGGTCGCCGGCGCCCAAGGCTTCGGCCTGACGCACCAAGTCACCGAGGGGAGCCAGTTTGCTGCGCAACAGCCATACCGCCGCACCGACCGCCAGCAACATCGCCAGCAAACTGCCGATCGCCAGTTGCGTACCGACGTTCCAGGTCACTGCGTTGATCTCGGTTTTCGGCATGCTCGCCACGACCGACCAGGGCCCGCCCTCGAACGGCACGGCAACGCTATAGAACTCTTCCGCGGTGTCGTCCCAGAAAGCACCCTTGCCAGGCTTCTTGACCAACGCTGTGATGGCCGCGGTAGCACGGTCCAGTGCCTGCACACCGGCCGGCGGCACCAACCATTTGTTCTGCTCGTCCAATAACGCCAGCGAGCCGGTCTGTCCGATTCGGAAGCGCTTGAGGTTTTCGAGCTGCGCATTCTGCGCATCGGTGTAATCGAATCCTACGTACAACACGGCAATGATCTTGCCGCTGCCATCACGCACAGGCGTGTACTGCGACATGTAGAAGCGCCCGAACAGCAACGCCCGGCCAATGTAGCTCTGGCCGCTGATCACCGGGCCGTAGGCCGGTCCGGCGCGGTCGAGCACAGTACCGATGGCGCGCGTACCGTCCTGTTTGCTGACGGATGTACTGACGCGGACAAAATCGTCGCCGCTGCGCACGAATACCGTGGCCACGCCGGCGGTCATCGTCTTGAAATCATCCACTTCCTTGAAATTGTTGTTCAACACTTCGCTGCCAAGGCTCAAGCCAGGCGTCTGAACGCCCGCCACCGTCACCGGCTGGTCCGGATGCACGCTCAAGCCGGCGCTGAAACGCTTTTCGAACAGACCCGCCAGCCGTTGGGTGCTTTCGCGCAACGTGCTGTGGAACGTGTTGAGCTGATCGGCCATCAGCCGCGCTTCGCTCGCGAGATGCTCTTCACGGGTAGAAAGGTTTGCAGCGTCAAGCGAACGCAAGGCAAAGACAGTACTGCCGGAGATCACGACCGCCAGTATCACGGCAAGGGCAAGGCCTAGCTGTGAGGCGATCCGGGCACGAGGTTGAGACATGACGGCTCCTGGCCGAGAGACTGGATCATCTTGATCACATCGCACGCTCGGCATCTGATTCGATGAGGTAGGTATTGGCCCTTTCTGAACGAAGGTTCTATGTTCACCTTCGGCCGTAACGCCGAATACTTGAGGGCTTTGGAAGGAATAATACCAAGTGGCTAGCACGGCGACTGCAACGTTTCAGCCCAGGCGCTTGACCTCAGGTAGTTGCATGGCCTTCACCTCGCTCTGGAGAAAGTCGCTGAGCCGGCGCAAACGTTCACCCCCGGGCCGGGTTTTCGGCCAGACCAGGTAATAATGCTCGCCGCTGGCGACAGCGGTTGGCCATGGCAGGCTCAAGCGCCCCTGGGCAACGTCCTCGGCCACCATCAACAAATCGCCCATGGATACGCCGTAGCCGCGCGCGGCCGCGATCATGCCCAGTTCCAGGGTATCGAACACCTGACCGCCCCTGAGCGAGACTTTGTCAGCCAAGCCCATGCGCTGCAGCCAATTGCGCCAGTCGCGGCGATCCGGAGTGGGATGCAATAGCTCGGCCTTGGCCAATCGCGCCACATCCCAGGGTTGGTCATTGAGCAGGTTCGGAGCGCCGACCGGTATCAACTCCTCGGGAAACAGCAGGCTGGCCTCCCAGTCCGCAGGGAAATGCCCATTGCCCAGCAGGACTGCGCAATCGAAGGGCTCGGTATTGAAATCCACCGAGTCGATGTCCATCCAGGCGCTTGTCAGCTGCACTTCGTTGCCCGGTTGCAGATGGCGAAAGCGGCTCAGGCGCGCCAGCAGCCAGCGCATGGTCAGGGTCGATGGCGCCTTCATCCGCAGGATGCCGTCTTCTCCGTGCAATGTGTGGCAAGCCCGCTCCAGCGCCATGAAGCCCTCCCGCACGCCCGGCAGCAGCAGGCGCGCCGACTCGGTCAGTTGCAGGTTGCGCCCGCTGCGCTGGAACAGTCGACAGGCAAAGTGATCTTCGAGTGTGCGGATGTGCCGGCTGACGGCGCTCTGGGTGATCGACAGCTCCTCGGCGGCGCGGGTAAACGAGCTGTAGCGCGCCGCGGCTTCGAATGCCCGTAGCGCATAAAGCGGAGGAAGACGGCGTGACATCGCAAAAGCTCCATGGCGTGGTTTGCAAACCCTACCAGAAACCCATTCAGCATGAGTTTTAATCATGCCAGCGATCTTTTTTATCCTTTTGTGCAATCCGGCGGGAGGGCCGAGAATCTTCGTCTTACTGCCTTGCTGGAACATGGAGTGTGATGATCATGCGGCATCCTGTGCGTACCGAACTCTGGGCCATCCTGCGCCTGGCGGGACCGTTGATTGCTTCGCAGTTGGCGCACATGCTGATGGTGCTGACGGACACCCTGATGATGGCTCGCCTGAGCCCCGAAGCCCTGGCAGGCGGCGGGCTCGGGGCGGCGAGCTATTCATTCGTATCGATTTTCTGCATCGGCGTGATCGCGGCGGTGGGCACCCTGGTAGCGATCCGCCAGGGCGCGGGCGACATCGAAGGCGCCACCCGGCTGACCCAGGCCGGATTATGGCTGGCCTGGTTGATGGCGCTGGTGGCGGGCCTGCTGTTGTGGAATCTCAAGCCGGTGCTGTTGATGTTCGGCCAGACCGAAACCAACGTGCTCTCTGCCGGGCAATTCCTGCTGGCACTGCCGTTCGCCCTGCCCGGTTACCTGAGTTTCATGGCCCTGCGTGGCTTTACCAGCGCCATCGGGCGGGCCACGCCGGTGATGGTGATCAGCCTCGGCGGCACGGTGGCCAACTTCCTTCTCAACTATGCGCTCATCACCGGCATGTTCGGCCTGCCGAAGCTCGGCCTGATGGGGATCGGCCTGGTCACGGCCATCGTCGCCAACTGCATGGCCCTGGCGCTGGCCTGGCACATTCATCGGCACTCGGCCTACCGCGCTTATCCATTGCTTGCCGGCCTGTCGCGACCCAATCGCCAATACCTCAAGGAACTGTGGCGACTGGGCTTGCCGATTGGTGGTACTTACGCGGTGGAAGTCGGCCTGTTCGCATTCGCCGCCCTGTGCATGGGCACCATGGGCAGCACGCCGCTGGCGGCCCATCAGATCGCGCTGCAAATCGTCTCGGTGGCCTTCATGGTTCCGGCGGGCATGTCCTACGCCATCACCATGCGTATCGGCCAGCATTACGGTGCCGGGCAATTGCTCATGGCGCGCCTGGCCGGGAGGGTCGGGATTGGTTTTGGCGCGGCCGCCATGCTGGCGTTCGCCATGGTGTTCTGGCTGCTGCCGAATCAATTGATCGGCCTGTTCCTGGACCATGAGGACCCGGCGTTCCGCGCGGTCATCGACCTGGCGGTGAGCCTGTTGGCCGTGGCGGCGTGGTTCGAGCTGTTCGACGGCACACAAACCATCGCGATGGGTTGCATCCGCGGATTGAAGGACGCCAAGACCACGTTCCTGGTGGGCCTGGGTTGCTATTGGTTGATCGGCGCGCCGGCGGCGTGGTGGATGGCGTTCCATTTGCATTGGGGCCCGACCGGCGTCTGGTGGGGCCTCGCCCTGGGCCTGGCCTGCGCGGCGGTGAGCCTGACGTTGGCGTTCGAGTGGAAGATGAAGCGGATGATTCGCAGCGAGCCGGGACAGCAAGGTTTCGAAGCGATCCAGGCCAAATGAAACAAAGCCCCTTGTGGGAGCTCGCTCCCACCGGGTTTTGGGTTAGCTGATTTCCAGCATCGACTGCTGATCACCCTCGGACATCAGGTATTCAACCAACTCCGCCAGCGGCAACGGCTTGCTGATCAGGAACCCCTGCACCTGGTCGCATCCGAAACCGCGCAGCAACTCCAGTTGCTCGCGGGTCTCGACGCCTTCGGCCACCACCTCGAGGTTGAGGTTATGGGCCAGGTTGATCATCGCGTGGACCAGCTTGCGGTTCTCTTCGCGCTGCTCCATGCCGCCGACGAAGCTCTTGTCGATCTTGAGCAGGGCGATGGGCAGGCTGTTGAGGTGCACGAACGAGGAGAATCCGGTGCCGAAATCATCCAGGGAGAACCGTACCCCCAGGCGACCCAGGGCATCCATGGTCTGTTTGACCAGTTCGCTGCGACGCATCACGGCGGTTTCGGTGAGCTCGAACTCCAGCCATTGGGCCTCGACACCCCGTTCGGCGATCAACCGGCTCAGGGTCGGCAGCAACTGGCTGTCCTGGAACTGCCGGAATGACAGGTTGATCGCCATGTGCAACGGCGCCTGCCCACGTTCACGCAGGTCCTGCATGTCCCGAAGGGCTCGGGCAATCACCCAGTAACCCAACGGCACGATGAGCCCGCTCTGCTCGGCCAGCGGCACGAACTCACTCGGTGGCAACAAGCCGCGCTCGCCATGGCGCCAGCGCACCAGGGCTTCGAGGCCGACAATCGTGCCATCTGCCAGGTTCAGCCGAGGCTGGTAATGCAATTCCAGCTCATCACGTCGCAACGCCCGCCGCAGCTCGCTTTCCAGGTCGGCGAGGCTGCGGGCGTTGCGGTTGATGCGCTCGTTGAAAATATGAAAGGTGCAGCCTTGGGTGCTCTTGGCCTGCTGCATGGCGATGTGGGCGTGCCACATCAAGGGGTCCGCACCGGCTTGCGCCCGGGCGTGGGCAATGCCCAGGCTGCAACCGATCAACAGGCTTTCACCGTCGACCCAGTAGGGTTCGGCCATGGCTTCGATGATGCGCTCTGCCATCCACTCCGCTCGCTGAGGCGCCCGGCGGGTGTCGATCAACAAGGCGAACTCGTCGCTCCCCAGCCGTGCCAGCTGATCACCGGCCTCAAGCGCGCCTTTGAGCCGCGAGACAACCTGCAGGATCAGCCGATCGCCGGCCTGGTGGCCGAGGGCGTCATTGGCGTGGCGGAAATTGTCGAGGTCCAGGTGACCCAGGGCCAGGCCACGGCCTTCGTTTTCAGCCAGGCGAGCCGCCAGCAAGGTCTGAAAGCCCTGGCGGTTGGCGATGCCTGTCAACGGGTCCTGCTCGGCGAGCCGTTGCAGGGTGTTTTCGAGCATCCCCCGCTCGCGCACGTGACGCAGGCAACGACGCAGGGTCGCCTCATCGAGGGCGTCGCGCACCAGCCAGTCGCTGACGCCATCCGGGGAAACCGAAGGTTCATGCTCGAGCAACAGAACTGTCGGCAAACGACAACGACCCGGTGCCGGCTGCAGGGCGGCAACAGTGAGCAGCACCGCGTTGCGGTTGTCCTCGAACAAGCTGCTGACCGAGTCCCAGTTCGGGGCGCTGATCAACACGACCGAGGGCCCCATGGGCGCCAGGCACTCGCGCAATATCGCTGACCACTCAGGCGTTTCGGCCAACAACAGCAAACGCAAGGGTTCGACAGGCGTGGACAAGCTGACTCCCTAGACTCTGCAAGGTGGTAGGCGCGGGGCATTATGACGCGCCGATGGGCAATCACCAATGCCAATGGTTCTCAGATACCCGCTTTTTGAAGGTTTTTCATCTCAAAAAACGAACGTTGGAACCAATTTCCGTCCGCATCCTGAGGGAAAGTGACGAAAGCGGCAATTGCAATGATGCGCAACGTCACAAGTCGGACAGGGCAGCACAATTCTCAGAGCCTGTTAAAATGCCGGCCCATTTCGCAAACGACTCCCTGAACCCTGTCATGTCCCGACTCAACCCCCGGCAGCAAGAAGCCGTGAACTATGTCGGCGGCCCTCTTTTGGTGCTCGCCGGTGCAGGCTCCGGCAAGACCAGCGTGATCACCCGCAAGATCGCGCACCTGATCCAGAATTGTGGCATCCGCGCCCAGTACATCGTCGCCATGACCTTCACCAACAAGGCCGCCCGGGAAATGAAAGAGCGGGTCGGCGGCCTGCTGCGCGCCGGCGAAGGTCGCGGCCTGACGGTCTGCACCTTCCACAACCTGGGCTTGAACATCATCCGCAAGGAACATGCGCGGCTGGGCTACAAACCGGGCTTCTCGATCTTCGACGAGGCCGACGTCAAGGCCCTGATGACGGACATCATGCAGAAGGAATATTCCGGCGACGACGGCGTGGATGAGATCAAGAACATGATCGGCGCCTGGAAAAACGACCTGATCCTGCCGCCCGAAGCACTGGAAAACGCCCGCAACCCCAAGGAACAGACCGCCGCTATCGTCTACGCCCATTACCAGCGCACGCTCAAGGCGTTCAATGCGGTGGACTTCGACGACCTTATCCTGTTGCCGGTCAAACTGTTCCAGGACCACGCCGACATCCTCGAGAAATGGCAGAACAAGGTCCGCTACCTGCTCGTGGACGAATACCAGGACACCAACGCCAGCCAGTATCTGCTGGTGAAACTGCTGATCGGCAAACGCAACCAGTTCACCGTGGTGGGCGACGATGACCAGTCGATTTACGCCTGGCGCGGCGCGCGGCCGGAAAACCTGATGCTGCTCAAGGAAGACTACCCGTCGCTCAAAGTGGTGATGCTGGAACAGAACTACCGCTCCACCAGCCGGATCCTGCGCTGCGCCAACGTGCTGATTTCCAACAACCCCCATGAGTTCGAAAAACAACTGTGGAGCGAGATGGGCCACGGCGACGAGATCCGCGTGATCCGTTGCCGCAACGAAGACGCCGAAGCCGAGCGCGTGGCCATGGAAATCCTCAGCCTGCACTTGCGCACCGACCGGCCGTACAGCGATTTTGCGATCCTGTACCGCGGCAACTACCAGGCCAAGCTGATCGAGCTGAAACTGCAGCATCACCAGGTTCCCTATCGTCTGTCGGGGGGCAACAGCTTTTTCGGCCGCCAGGAAGTGAAGGACCTGATGGCCTACTTCCGCCTGATCGTGAACCCGGACGACGACAACGCCTTCTTGCGGGTGATCAACGTGCCGCGCCGGGAAATCGGTTCGACCACCCTGGAAAAACTCGGCAACTACGCCACCGAGCGCAAGATCTCGATGTACGCCGCCACCGACGAAATCGGCCTTGGCGAGCATCTGGACAGCCGCTTCACCGATCGCCTGGCGCGCTTCAAGCGTTTCATGGACAAGGTCCGCGAGCAGTGCGCCGGGGAAGATCCGATCTCTGCGCTGCGCAGCATGGTCATGGACATCGACTACGAAAACTGGCTGCGCACCAACAGCTCCAGCGACAAGGCCGCCGACTACCGCATGAGCAACGTCTGGTTCTTGATCGAGGCGTTGAAGAACACCTTGGAAAAAGACGAAGACGGCGACATGACCGTCGAGGACGCCATCGGCAAGCTCGTGCTGCGGGACATGCTCGAACGCCAGCAGGAAGAGGAAGAAGGCGCCGAAGGTGTGCAAATGATGACGCTGCACGCCTCCAAAGGCCTGGAGTTTCCCTACGTGTTCATCATGGGCATGGAAGAAGAAATCCTGCCGCACCGTTCCAGCATCGAGGCCGACACCATCGAAGAAGAACGGCGCCTGGCCTACGTCGGGATTACCCGGGCGCGCCAGACGCTGGCCTTCACCTTCGCCGCCAAGCGCAAGCAATACGGCGAAGTGATCGACTGCGCCCCGAGCCGCTTCCTCGATGAGTTGCCGCCCGACGACTTGGCCTGGGAAGGCAACGACGACACGCCGACAGAGGTCAAAGCCGTTCGCGGCAACAGTGCCTTGGCGGATATACGCGCGATGTTGAAGCGCTAGAATTTTCCACTATTTCAGGCGCTGAACGCGTCCCAGAGGAGGCTTCATGGAAGCCCTGCACCAGAAAATCCGAGAGCTAGGCATCGTGCTTTCCGACCAGGTATTGAAGGTCGATGCGTTTCTCAACCACCAGATCGATCCGCAGTTGATGAAGCTGATCGGTGATGAATTTGCCGCACTGTTCAAGGATTCGGGCATCACCAAGATCGTCACCATCGAAGCCTCGGGCATCGCCCCGGCGATCATGACCGGGCTGAATCTTGGCGTGCCGGTGATCTTCGCCCGCAAGCAACAGTCCCTGACCCTGACGGAGAACCTGCTGTCGGCCACCGTGTATTCCTTCACCAAGAAGACCGAAAGCACCGTCGCCATCAGCCCGCGCCACCTGACCAGCAGCGACCGCGTGCTGATCATTGATGATTTCCTGGCCAACGGCAAAGCCTCTCAGGCGCTGATTTCCATCATCAAGCAGGCCGGCGCCACCGTCGCCGGGCTGGGGATCGTGATCGAGAAGTCGTTCCAGGGCGGCCGCGCCGAACTGGATGCCCAGGGCTATCGCGTCGAATCGTTGGCCCGGGTGAAGTCGTTGGCGGGTGGGGTTGTGACCTTCCTCGACTAATACCCATTCCCCTGTGGGAGCGAGCCTGCTCGCTCCCACAGGGGATGGCCGATTTCTAAGGCGCGGTCGCCTTGAGCCCCGCCAGCAACAGCCGCTGATACAGCTCTTCCTTCAGCCCCTCCGGGCTCGTCAGCTGCATTCGCTCCAGATGCCCGGCATATTCCCAGGGCTGCGGCGCATCCAGGGCGGCTTTGCCCAGATCCAGGATCTCGGTGAGCTTGAATTTGCTTTTCAGCCAATTCAGCGCCCGCAATAAGTCCCGCTCGACCTCATCGAAATCACAGCCCAACGGGTACTCCGGAAACAGGTTGGGATGCCGCGCCTGGATCCCCTGCAAACGCTCCGAGGTGTTGTCGGCAAAGCGTGGATCGAGGCGAAAGTCCTTCGGCAGCTTGCCGGCATTTTGCGCTTGCTCGATCAATCCGGGTTGGAAGCGTGAATCGCTGATGTTCAGCAAGGCCTCGATCACCGCGGCGTCGGTCTTGCCCCGCAGGTCGGCGATGCCGTACTCGGTTACCACAATGTCACGCAAATGGCGTGGAATCGTGCAGTGACCGTATTCCCAGACAATGTTCGAACTGACCACCCCTCCCGATTCCCGCCAGCTACGCAACAGCAGTATCGAACGCGCCCCTTCAAGCGCGTGGCCCTGGGCGACGAAGTTATACTGCCCACCGACGCCGCTGAGCACCCGCCCGTTTTCCAATTGGTCAGCCACTCCCGCGCCCATCAAAGTCATGGTGAAGACCGTGTTGATGAACCGAGCATCGAGGCGCTGCAAGCGCTTGAGCTGCTCCTGACCGTACAGCTCGTTGATGTAGCTGATACGCGTCATGTTGAATTCAAGCAGACGGCTCTGCGGCAACTCGCGCAAGCGCTCGTAGAAACTGCGCGGGCCGAGGAAGAACCCGCCATGAATGCAGATGCCATCGGGTTGCGCCGCCTCGTCGAGGGTTCCGGCAATGGCCCGCTCCTGAGTCGGCTCGTCGGGGTAGACCTTGCGCCGGATAATTCCGGCTTCCGCCAGCACCAGCAAACCGTTGACGAACATCTCACTGCAACCGTACAACCCCTTGGCGAAAGGCTCGACCCCGCCTTCGCGCTCGATCAATTGCGCCCACTGGCTGAGGTTCAGTTCCGCCAACAGAGCCTGGTAACCGGCGTTATCGGCTTGGCGCGCCAGCAGTGCCGCTGTCAGTGCGTCGCCCATGGAGCCGATGCCGATTTGCAACGTACCGCCATCGCGCACCAGGGTGCTGGCATGCAGGCCGATCAAGTGATCCTGGAACCCCACCGGCATGTTGGGCGTGGAAAACAACGTGTGGCTGTCCTTCTCGTCGATCAACAAGTCGAAGCCATCGATGCCGATTTCCGCGTCACCGGGCATGTACGGCAAGTCGCTGTGGACTTGGCCCACCAGGAGAATGGTCTCCCCCGCCTCGCGCCGCTTGGCGATCATCGGCAACAGATCCAGGGTAATGTCCGGATTGCAACTCAGGCTAAGGCGATCCGGGTGCTCCGGGTCGCTCGCCACCAGTTGGGCGATCAGGTTCAAGCCTGCCCCGTTGATGTCCCGGGCCGCGTGGCTGTAGTTACTGCTGACATAGTCCTGCTGGGCCGACGCGCTGTGTAAAAGGCTGCCGGGCTGCATGAAGAATTGTTGGACGCGGATATTGGCCGGCAGGCTATCGCGCTGCAGGTCGGCCAGGTAATCGAGTTCGGGATAATCGCCAAAGACCCGTTCGACGAAGGGTTCCAGGAAGCGCTTCTGCAACCCATCGCCCAAGGTCGGCCGCCCCAGGCTCAAGGCGGTGTAAATGGTCAGCTGTCGCTCGGGCAGTTGCGCGATGCGCCGGTACAGCGCGTTGGCGAACAGATTGGGTTTGCCCAGCCCAAGGGGCATGCCGAGGTGGATATGCGCGGGCAGACGCTCGAGTACGTCATCCACCGCCTGTTCGATTGAACACAACTGCACCATCCGACCCTCCGGGACATTCCATGAATGTGGGTTGGACCGAGCTTGCCGGGTCTTGGTTGCGATGACCAGTCCGGAAAAAAATCCCAGGCACAAAAAAGCCGCTCGTAAGCGGCTTTTTTGCGGAAGATGAATGCCTGTTACAGACCGGACATCTCTTTGATGGCGCCTTTGAGTTCATCATCGGTGCAATCGGCGCAGGTGCCTTTAGGCGGCATGGCGTTGACGCCCGTGATGGCCTTGGCCAGGATGCCATCGAGACCGCCCTGGTGGTCGGCGCGTTCTTTCCAGGCTGCCTTGTCACCGATTTTCGGCGCGCCCAGCAGACCAGTACCGTGGCAAGCGTTGCAATGTTTGGCAATGACGTCTTTTGGCGCCTTGGCACCGCCGGCACCGCCCGCCGCTGTAGCCACTTCCATCCCCTTGCATTCCTTGCCCTGGACGCAAACCTGGCCGACGGGTTCAAGGCGCTTGGCGATGTCATCGTTGGGCGCCGCTTGAGCGCTCGCAGCCCATAGGGCCAATACGGTTGCTGGTGCAGCCAGCATTTTCATAATTAGGTTCACGCGTACACCCTCAATGGTGGCTAGTCACGCCTGCGGCCACGGTTTGCAGGCGGGCGCAAGTATAGCGGTAAGCCTGTCACTCCGAAACAACCCCAAAGTCGCAAGGGTCTTGTTTGTCATGACAGGCCAACCTTCGGGCGCCTTTGCCCCTGCGGGCTCGGCGCCTCTTGGTCTAGAAATTGGCCGGTGTGGCTGCGCTGATCAGTCGCGCCGGCACGTCGAACGGGTTACGGAAGCGGTGGGGCTTGGTGCTTTCGAAATAGTAGCTGTCACCGGCTTCGAGCACGAAGGTTTCGGCGCCCACCACCAATTCCAACCGCCCTTCCACCAGGATCCCGGTTTCTTCGCCTTCGTGGGTGAGCATCTCGTCGCCCGTGTCGGCGCCAGGCGGATAGATTTCGTTCAAAAACGCAATCGCCCGGCTCGGATGCGCCCGGCCCACCAGTTTCATGGTCACGGCGCCATCGGAGATGTCGATCAGTTCGTTGGCTTTGTAGACGATCTGGGTCGGTTTCTCCTGGAGGATTTCTTCGGAGAAAAACTCGACCATGGACATGGGAATCCCGCCAAGGACCTTGCGCAGCGAGCTGATCGAGGGGCTCACGCTGTTTTTCTCGATCATCGAAATGGTGCTGTTGGTGACGCCCGCGCGCTTGGCGAGTTCACGCTGGGAAAGGCCTTTGAGTTTACGAATGGATTGCAGTCGTTCACCGACGTCCAATGCTGGAGCCTCCAGGGAATCAGGTTGTGTGTAAAGTGAGCGTTATCATGGCGACAGCGTTCAGTATTTACAACACTTTGGCCCGAATCCTGTGCGGTGAAGCGACTTTCGGTAGATAGCGCTCAGCCTCACCCCTTGGAATAGAGCCTTGGCACCCGCCGCAGGTTGCAGAATATCTGGTAGGGAATCGTGCCGGCAGCCATCGCCACGTCGCTGGCGAGGACATTTTTGCCCCATAGCTCGACCGTGGAGCCGAGCCCGGCCTGGGGGATATGGGTCAAGTCCACGCACAGCATGTCCATCGATACCCGCCCGACCAGTTGGCTACGCTGCCCGTCCACCAGCACCGGCGTGCCGTTGGGCGCCTGGCGCGGGTAGCCGTCGGCGTAGCCCATGGCGACCACGCCCACGCGTGTCGGTTGCGCCGTGACAAAGCGTGCGCCATAACCCACGGGCTCGCCGACGGGAAGCTCGCGCACGCTGATGATTCTAGACTCCAGCGTCATAACCGGCTGCAGGCGCGAAGCAACGGCATTGGCCTCCTCGAAAGGCGTTGCGCCGTACAGCATGATGCCGGGCCGCACCCAGTCGCTGGGGATCTGCGGCCAACCCAGCACCGCCGGAGAATTGCGCAGGCTGACCTCTGCCATCAGGCCCTGGCGGGCCTGCTCGAATACCGCTAATTGTTGCAGGCTGCTGGGGTCATGCAGTTCATCGGCACGGGCGAAGTGACTCATTAATACGATCTTCGCCACGTTTCCACTGGCCAGGAGGCGACGATACGCCGGCTGGAACTCGTCCTGATGCAATCCGACCCGATGCATACCCGAATCGAGCTTGAGCCAGACCGTGATCGGCTTGCCCAGCGTCGCGCGCTCGATCGCTTCGAGTTGCCACAACGCATGCACCACGCACCAGAAATCATGTTCGACGATCAAGGCAAGCTCATCGGCCTCGAAAAATCCTTCCAGCAGCAGGATCGGTCCACCAATACCGCCCGCTCGCAGCTCCAGGGCCTCTTCGATACAGGCCACGGCAAACCCGTCGGCCGTTTCCTGCAAGGCTTCGGCGCAGCGCACCGCCCCGTGCCCATAGGCGTCGGCCTTGATCACCGCAAGGGCTTTGGCCCCCGTGACTTCGCGGGCCAATTGATAGTTATGACGCAAGGCTTGGAGGTCGATCAGGGCACGGGCAGGACGCATGGCGGCACGCTTCTAGGCAGTCATGGATAAAAAACCGGCGCAGGCTGACAGCATCAACCACCAACAGCGCCGGGAGAGGGAGAGTTTTGACAGCTGTCAGGGCAGCGCGGCCGAAACACTCAAGCAGTCATTGGTGAGCTGGCGCTGGATTGCCATGTTTTGCGGACTCCTGGGGTTTGCTGCCATAACGGGAAATGTCGAGGCCTTCGGCGCTGATCTGTGGCTTTTTCTTCGCCATCAGGTCCGCCAGCAGGCGACCGGAACCACAGGCCATGGTCCAACCGAGGGTGCCGTGGCCAGTGTTCAGGAACAGATTCTTGAACGGGGTAGCGCCCACAATAGGCGTGCCGTCCGGTGTAGTTGGGCGCAGGCCTGTCCAGAAACTGGCCTGGGCCAGGTCGCCGCCCCGAGGATAAAGGTCGTTGACGATCATCTCCAGGGTTTCGCGCCGACGCGGGTTCAGCGAAAGGTCGAATCCAGCGATTTCGGCCATGCCGCCGACGCGAATACGGTTGTCGAACCGGGTGATCGCGACCTTGTAGGTCTCATCGAGAATGGTCGAGGTCGGCGCCATCGCCGGGTCGGTAATCGGCACGGTCAGGGAATAGCCCTTGAGCGGATACACCGGCGCGCGGATACCGAGGGGCTTGAGCAACTGTGGCGAGTAGCTGCCCAAGGCCAGGACGTAGCGGTCGGCTGTTTCCAGCTTGCCGTCGATCCAGACGCCGTTGATGCGGTCACCGGCGAAATCCAGGCGCTCGATATTCTGGTCGAACCGAAATTGCACGCCGAGCTGGACAGCCATTTCCGCCAGGCGGGTGGTGAACATCTGGCAGTCGCCGGTCTGGTCATTGGGCAGGCGCAGCGCACCAGCGAGGATGTCGGTGACGTTGGCCAACGCCGGCTCGACCCGGGCGATGCCTGCGCGGTCGAGCACTTCGAACGGCACGCCAGACTCCTTCAACACGGCGATGTCCTTGGCCGCGCCATCGAGCTGGGCCTGGGTGCGGAACAGTTGAGTAGTTCCCAGGCTGCGGCCCTCGTAAGCAATGCCGGTCTCGGCGCGCAACTCGTCCAGGCAGTCACGGCTGTACTCGGACAGGCGGACCATGCGCTCCTTGTTGATTGCGTAGCGGCTGGCAGTGCAATTGCGCAGCATCTGCGCCATCCAGAGGTATTGATCGATGTCGGCAGTGGCCTTGATCGCCAACGGCGCGTGACGCTGCAACAGCCACTTGATGGCCTTGAGCGGCACACCGGGCGCGGCCCACGGCGAGGCGTAACCCGGCGACACCTGGCCGGCGTTGGCGAAGCTGGTTTCCATGGCCGGCGCCGGCTGACGGTCGACCACCACCACTTCAAACCCGGCACGGGCCAGATAGTAAGCACTGACGGTACCGATGACGCCGCTACCCAAGACCAGAACGCGCATGTTGAATCCTCATCGCGGATGACCGCTGACGTTTGTTGTACAAAGCTTAGATGGGCGCAGTGTAAAAAAGATCAGCCAGTGCTTTTCACTATATAAATCCCTATATTTGGCGAGAATTCTCGGCAAAAACCCTTTTCATGGAGGCGCATCACCTGTGCGTACCAATACCCAGACCAAGCGCGAGCTGGACAAGATCGACCGCAACATTCTGCGCATCCTCCAGGCGGACGGGCGGATTTCCTTCACCGAACTGGGCGAAAAGGTCGGTCTCTCCACCACGCCATGTACCGAGCGGGTCCGGCGCCTGGAGCGCGAAGGCATCATCATGGGCTACAACGCCCGGCTCAATCCGCAGCACCTGAAGGGCAGCCTGCTGGTGTTTGTCGAGATCAGCCTCGACTACAAGTCCGGCGATACCTTCGAAGAATTCCGACGCGCAGTGCTGAAATTGCCACACGTCCTGGAATGCCACCTGGTGTCGGGCGACTTCGATTATCTGGTGAAGGCGCGGATTTCCGAGATGGCCTCGTACCGCAAGCTGCTGGGCGACATCCTGCTCAAGCTGCCCCACGTGCGTGAGTCCAAGAGCTATATCGTGATGGAAGAAGTGAAGGAGAGCCTGAACCTGCCGATCCCGGATTGAGAGGCCTAGACCAACACCTGCCGGGTACTCGCCATGTACTCATGAATCTGCTTCTCGACACGCGGGTGGATCAGCTCCACCGGCCGTCGACCATTGGGACATGGCAAGGTCGCCGTGGTGCCGAACAGACGGCAGATCAACGGCCGCTCGTCGTAGACCGTGCAACCGTTCGGCCCCAGGTGCACGCAATCGAGCGCTTCCATGGCGGCGTCCTGTTCGGCGCGGGTCTTGCGCGGTAGCCGGGACATTTCCTCGGGCGAGGTGGTCACCGGGCCGCAGCAGTCGTGACAGCCCGGCACGCACTCAAACGTAGGGATCTGCTGACGCAGCGTGCGGATTTTTTGGCTGTTGCAGCTCATCGAGGCGAGTACCGGGTCGGGACAGCCTTGGATTCTGCCTCAAAAGGCGCAGGCCAGACAGCGTCAGCCGACCAGAGTTGCCGATGGAGGAAAGCACGGCTTATGCTCCGTAAAATTTCTCAAACACATCAATCAGGATTACGCACATGAACGCCCGTGTTCAGCAACCTGTCCCGAGCCACGCGCACGCCGCCTCTTATTACGCCGCCAGCAGCCTGCCGCAGCCGGACCATCCGGTGTTGCAAGGCGAGCTGATCGCGGACGTCTGTGTGGTCGGCGGCGGGTTCTCCGGGTTGAACACGGCCATCGAACTGGCCGAGCGCGGGATGAGCGTGGTGTTGCTCGAAGCACATAAAATTGGCTGGGGTGCCAGCGGACGCAACGGCGGCCAGTTGATTCGCGGCGTTGGGCACGGCCTCGACCAGTTTGCTTCGGTCGTCGGTAACGACGGCGTCCGTCAGATGAAACTGATGGGGCTTGAGGCGGTGGAAATCGTCCGACAACGAGTCGAGCGCTTTCAGATTTCTTGCGACCTGACCTGGGGTTATTGTGACCTTGCCAACAAACCCGGCGACCTCGAGGGCTTCGCCGAAGACGCCGAAGAATTGCGCAGCCTGGGCTACCGCTACGAGACCCGACTGCTGCGCGCTGACGAAATGCACAGCGTGGTGGGCTCGGATCGTTACGTTGGCGGCTTGGTCGACATGGGTTCGGGTCACCTGCATCCGCTCAACCTGGCGCTGGGAGAAGCCATGGCGGCCCAGCAATTGGGAGTTCGACTGTTCGAACGATCAGCCGTCACCCGCATCGACTATGGCCATCAAGTAAAAGTACATACCGAGCACGGCTCGGTCCGCGCCAATACCCTGGTGCTGGGCTGCAACGCCTACCTCAATGGCTTGAACCAGGAGTTGAGCGGCAAAGTGCTGCCGGCCGGCAGCTACATCATCGCGACCGAGCCGTTGAGCGAAACTCAGGCACATGCGCTATTACCGCAGAACATGGCCGTTTGTGATCAGCGGGTGGCGCTGGATTATTACCGGCTTTCGGCGGATCGCCGCTTGTTGTTCGGCGGGGCTTGTCATTATTCCGGGCGCGATCCGCAGGACATCGGCGCCTATATGCGTCCGAAAATGCTCAAGGTTTTCCCTCAGTTAGCGGACGCGAAAATCGATTATCAATGGGGCGGGATGATCGGCATCGGCGCCAACCGCTTGCCACAGATCGGCCGCCTCAAGGGTCAGCCGAACGTGTATTACGCTCAGGCCTACTCGGGCCATGGCGTAAACGCCACGCACCTGGCGGGCAAACTGCTGGCCGAAGCAATCAGTGGGCAACAGGGAGGTGGCTTCGATCTTTTTGCAAAGGTGCCGCACATGACATTCCCAGGGGGCAAACATTTGCGCTCACCGCTGCTGGCATTGGGGATGTTGTGGCATAGATTGAAAGAACTGGTGTGACAGGGGCCGAGGGAGCTTGCTCCCTCGCCACAGGTTTCTTATCGATTCAAATCCGCCAGAACGGCTTCAAGCCTTCCGCCCGCGCCTGCTCCCGACTCAGTCCAATATCACGCAACTGTTCGGTCGACATGTCCAACAGGGCTTTGCGTGTATGCAAACGATGCCAGAACAGTCCCCAGCGACTCAGGCCGGCTGGCGCATTGCGCAAAGCCCCGCTGCGCAGCTCCTTTTCCTGCCCAGCCGCCAGTTCCTGACTGTGTAACGTCAGCCGTACATCGCTCAAGCCGTTCATTTTTGATCGCTCCTGTTTACTTGGGTAGCCAGAGCTTTCATGATGCGCGGACGGCCAAAAGCAATACAGATTCAGGCGATGTCTTTTATAAGCATACAGAATCGGCGTTTTCGGCACTGAATCGAAGTTTTGCGCCGCAACTGTATTGGTTGTCGCTTTCCCACTTCACTGAGAACGCACCATGACGCTGTACGTGAACCTCGCCGAGCTGCTCGGCACCCGTATCGAACAAGGCTTCTACCGCCCCGGTGACCGGCTGCCGTCGGTGCGCGCCTTGAGCACCGAACACGGGGTCAGCCTGAGCACGGTCCAGCAGGCCTATCGCGTGCTGGAGGACAGCGGGCTGGCAATGCCGAAACCCAAGTCTGGCTATTTCGTGCCGGTCAGCCGGGAACTGCCGGACCTGCCGGCGGTGGGCCGTCCAGCCCAGCGCCCGGTGGACATTTCACAATGGGACCAAGTGCTGGAACTGATACGCGCCGTACCGCGCAAAGACGTGGTGCAGCTGGGTCGCGGGATGCCGGATATCCATTCGCCAACCATGAAGCCATTGCTTCGCAGCCTGGCGCAGATCAGCCGACGGCAAGACATGCCCGGCCTGTATTACGACAACATCTACGGCAACCTGGAACTGCGGGAACAGATCGCCCGGCTGTCCTTGGACTCCGGCTGCCAACTGGGCGCCAACGATCTGATTGTCACTACCGGCTGCCACGAAGCGCTGTCAGTGAGCGTCCGCGCCACCTGCGAGCCAGGTGACATCGTCGCGGTGGATTCACCCAGCTTCCATGGCGCCATGCAGACGCTGAAAGGCCTGGGCATGAAAGCCCTGGAAATCCCCACCGACCCACTCACTGGCATCAGCCTGGAAGCTTTGGAACTGGCGTTGGAGCAATGGCCGATCAAGGCCATACAGTTGACCCCTAGCTGCAATAACCCCTTGGGTTACATCATGCTCGAGGCCAACAAACGCGCCCTCCTGACCTTGGCACAGCGCTTTGATGTGGCGATTATCGAAGACGATGTGTATGGCGAACTGGCCTACACCTACCCGCGTCCGCGCACCATAAAGTCTTTCGACGAAGATGGGCGCGTCCTGCTCTGCAGTTCTTTTTCCAAGACCTTGGCGCCGGGCCTGCGAGTGGGTTGGGTTGCTCCCGGCCGCTATCTGGAACGGGTGCTGCACATGAAGTACATCAGCACGGGATCTACCGCGCCGCAGCCCCAGATCGCTATTGCCGAGTTTCTCAAGGCTGGTCATTTCGAGCCGCATTTACGCCGCATGCGCGGGCAATACCAGCGCAATCGCGACGTAATGATGGACTGGGTCAGCCGATATTTCCCCCAGGGCACCCGCGCCAGCCGCCCTCGTGGCAGCTTCATGCTCTGGGTCGAGTTGCCGGAAGGCTTCGATACGCTGAAGCTCAACCGCATGCTTCATGACCAAGGGGTCCAGATCGCGGTCGGCAGTATTTTCTCGGCATCTGGCAAATACCGTAATTGCCTGCGCATGAACTACGCTGCCAAGCCAACGGCGCAAATCGAAGATGCTGTACGCAAGGTGGGTGCCGCCGCGAGCAAGCTGTTGAGCGATGTCGCCAACGTCCAATGAAGCTCATCGCTCACTGAGTGATCGGCGGTGCAGGTACGCTCAGCCAACCTGGCAAGCCACCTCAAGACGATCAATAGGCGCTGAGGATGCCGGCATCTGGCGAGTATCGATTTCCAAGCGGCAGATTTGCTCATCGGCAAGCGCTATAGAGAGTTTTGCCACGACAGGGGCATCCTCCAGATATACCAGGCCCGTATCGACCACCGTCGTCAAGTACTGACCCGCGTGGTCGTAAACCCCAAGGCCCTTGGCCATGGGCACCCCCTCTTCGTTGCGCACGTATAGCAACAAGCGACGAACCCTGGCGGCCTGGAAGTCGAGCCGCGGCACAGCGCCGCGCGCTGCCCGCACTTCTTGGTAACCATTTGGCACCTCAATGTTGCGAGGGAGGCTAACCGTGTCGATTTCAACACGGCTCGCCTGGTAAGGCGGCAGTTCAGCCGCCACCGCACGCCCGGCTCCATCGGTCCAGACGGGCCCCTGGGGCGTTCCAATCTTGACTCCGGCGTAGTCGCCGACTTTGAGCAGGCCAAACGTGTCGCGCAGCGGATACGGCGAAGGCGTCACGCCCTCGTCGTGCAAAGCCAACCCCCCGCGTAGCGTCAGGTCATAATGGCGCGCGCCGGCGCTGCTCCGGGAATACCCCAGTTCTGCGCTGGTATAACGGGGCACGGCGTTAAGCCTGGCGTTGAAGTCGTTCCGGTCGTCGGCGAAGCGATCGGCACCGATGCTATAGCCAAGGCTGTCACTGACCTGCTCCGAATAACGTGCGCCACTGCGCACTCCTCTCGAATCATCGTAACGTACAGAAGTGCTTATTCTTCGGTTGCGTCCCAGGGGCACACCCACGTTGACGAACGCACCTGATCTAACCGCTTGCTCAAACCTGTCGTGTTCAAGGCTCAGCGAAAACGTCGCCCAGTCGAAACCCCGCGACCATGCCGCGCTGACCCTCGAATGAGCTTTTCCACCCCCGCCCTGATAGCGAGCCAATGATCCGCTCAGCGCACCCCAAGCCGGATCCGCTCTCCTCAGCGATAGGCTCCAGTGATTGGCCGCGCGGGCAAACGGGTCACCTCCAACGGCATCACGCCCGGCCTCAGACAAGTATCGAAACCCAAGGCTGCGCTGGCCCGCTGTCAAACCGACCGATAGCCCGACGCCCAGCGTCGTGTTGAGTGTGGCCTGGATCTCTTGGCCGCCGATGCCTCGTGTCGTGCGTGAACCGAGCTGCTGCAGGGTCAGCACGGTCGCTGGGGTCAGCGCTTGAGAAACGCCCCATCCAATGGATTGGTAACCGTCGGCCCCCATCCACCCTGCGCTCGTCTGCGTCCGCGGGCCCCATCGCCAGTCCCGGCTGGCGGCAAAAAATGACGGAGTGTCACGGTCACGCCCGATCTGCCCGATCCTGCCTGCCGCCAATCCATAACTGGGCAGGGTGCCTAGTCTCGCGGGACGCACTTGCGCGGCAGGCACATGAAAGTCGCGACGCTCACCGCTTTCTTCGAACACGCTGACTTCCAGATCCAACCTATCACTGATCAGCGGCAGGTCGCGCAAGGTGAACGGCCCGGGGGGGACCAGAGTGGTATAGATCACGATGGCACTCTGACGGACCTCGACTCGGGCCGTCGAATAGGCCAACCCTTGGACCTCGGATCCCGCGCCCAGCCCACCCGCATCCGCGGAAAGCGCCGTTTCCGGGAAGATTTGCACCCCGGTGAACGGGCCCGTGGAAAACAACGAGGAACGCATGTTCAACTGGCCCAACTGCACCTGCGCGCCAAATCGCTCCCAGGTCTTGGATGCTTGGGTGTACAGCGTCTCGAAACGCGTCACGCCCTGGAACGACGTGTAATTCTGGCGGCTGCGTACGACCCAATCTCCGGCATTGAAACCCAGCTCAGTGCCCAAGCTGCGATAGTGGCTGGACTGCCCCGCAGCGGAACCGTCGATGACCAGAGCATCGTAATTCCACACACCCGCCACCCCTCCGGAGTCCCAGCCGCCGGGACGCTGCCCTGGCGTCGCCAGCAAGTCGGCGGGCACCACCAATGAAACTAGGTTCTGTCCCGGATCAAGCTGCACCTGGAAGCCGGCCAACGCTTGTACGGCAGACAGGCAAAGCGCCTCATCAACGCCTGGATTCACGTTCGACGGCGCGGCGACTCCCACGTGCTCAAACAAGTTCGCATCGGCGCACAACTGCCCTTCGTCATCGAACGTCACGAAGATCTGCCCGGAAGGTACGCCATTGACATTCAGGGCGACGCGGTTGCGTCCTGCGGCAAACCGCGCGGCGCTGCGAAAGTACTCGGCGACATTCGGATCGATCCCTCGCGCTTCGAGCACCGAACGGTCAAATTCATCGGACGCCTGTGCCGAGGCTTCGGTCCAGGCAATCGACATCAGGACCAGGCTGCCGACAGGCCGCCAGAAGACACCCAGGCCCACTACTGCAAGCTCAAACGTGCGTCGTGGCTACCAGCGGCAAACCCGTAGGTGGTGGCTGGGAACAACCGGACATGTGTGCCCAGGCTCGATGGCGTGGCGAACGCCAGCGTTTCCCCCGGCAGGATATAGGTACGGCCGATATCCAGTGTTGCACCACCGGGAATCAGACTCACCGACCGTGCCAGCCTCACAACATAGGGGCTGGGATTGCTCACGCTTATCTCACCGGTCCTGGCGCTCCAGACCAGCCGTTTCCAAGGCATTCGCTCCGTTGCCAGGCCAGCCGGACGAATAATCACCGGGATGTTCTGGCGCACGCCCATGGAGATTTGTGCGCCGCTCGCCGCCGGACGCGCTTTGATGCCCTCGAACACGACGCGCTTGAGCCGCTCCGTCTGCAAGACAGCGGCACTGTGAAGGATAAAACGCACTTGCTGGCTCTGGCCGGGTTCCAGTCGAGCCACGGGAGGGTTGACCAGGAGCAACGGTTCCTTGTCCTGCGGAAGGTCAAGGACAGCGCTATAGAGCAATGCCGGTTGATCGTCCGTATTCCTGACATTCAGGGTCGCCTCCCCTATGCCCTGGTCGACAATCACAACCGGCGTTTCCGGGACCATTCCGGCCGCCTGGGCGCCAAGGCCTATGAATGGCAGGCACAGCGCTGCCATCGCACTCGTCCACAGCGAGCAATTTCGAACAAACATGGGAATCTCCAGAGGCACCGACCGAGACATGCCAGGCACGTCTCGTCGGCATCAAACCTACCCGCAGGAGCACGGCTCCTCAGGCGAATCGATAGCCCTTCAGACGCGCATCACGCGTCGCATGCGCCAGGAGTCAGAGGTAAAACACATCGAACGTAACCGAACCGTCGAGATCGAAGTCATCGGTGGTAGCCGGTAATTCGGACGTGGCGCGAATGACCGCGGCGACTTTCATCGGGAAGGTGTGAAGACGAGCCGGTGCGGGACCGGCTGCCGGGCTACCCCCCCAGGAGTAAGTCGTTGGCGCATTGGTCACCAAACCATTGGTCGGCACGCTCCAGCCCGGATTGGCCGCCGTTCGTAGCAGCAGTGACTGCAAAGCGCCGTCGGCCCGAGGCTGGCCACCCAACAAACCGAAACCACCGATGCCGACCCCCTGGGTGCTACCCAGGCCGTAATACAGATCATCGCCTCGGCTTCCGTTGAAGGACAGGCCCGGCACTTTGGAAGCACCGCGGTTGTCAGTCACGGCAATTTCCACGGCCGCCGGAGCGGAGCAGGTGATTTGCAGGCTGACGTCCCGCTGAGGAAGATCGTTCTGCCGATCGGGGGCCAGGGTGGACGAAAAAATCCGGCCTAGGTTGACATCGCTACCACCGGCAAATGCCGGAACGCAGGAGGTCGGAATGACCCGGCCAGTTACATTCAAATCAACACTGGCCGCCTGGGCGATCATGGGCGTGGAAGCAGCAGCCAGCATGCTGGCCAGGAATATTTTTTTCATGATTACTTACCTGTGGAATGGGAGGGAGTGGAGTCATGCGATGGCTATCAGGGAAGGAAACCAGCCACCGGCAGCAATGCCTGCGTATCGTTGCCTACCAGATGGGATTTTTCTGTAGGAAAAGGCTCCTCGACGCGCCATGTTTTTCAGCAAAACGCGTGGCTCTCTTGGCCTTGGAGGCGGTGTCCCACACCCAAGGGGCATCGCATCTCGCAGGCATGACGGATCAAAAAGCCGTGCCATACTCCTTCGCAACGACCCGGGATGATTCGACTTGAAACCCCACGTTCCCCTGACATTCGCTCTGTTGCTCGCCACGACTCTCTGCGGCTGCGCGAGCCTGGATATCACTCGCGAGCCCAGCCAGGCGCTAGCGGCGGAGCATTCGACCTTCGGTCGCTCAGTCCAGGCCCAAGCCGCTCTTCACGAGGGCCGCTCGGGCTTTCGTCTACTGTCGGACAGCTCCGAGGCGTTCACCGCCCGTGCCGAATTGATCCGCAACGCTCAAAGCAGCCTGGACTTGCAGTACTACATCGTCCATGACGGGATCAGCACGCGAATGCTGGTGGACGAGTTGCTCAAGGCCGCCGACCGGGGCGTACGCGTGCGCATCTTGCTGGATGACACCACCAGCGACGGGCAAGAGGAGACCATCGCGACGCTCGCTGCCCACCCCAACGTCCAGATCCGCCTGTTCAACCCTTTGCATCTTGGCCGCGCCACCGGCGTGACCCGCGGCCTCGGGCGGCTGTTCAACCTGTCGTTGCAGCATCGAAGGATGCACAACAAGCTTTGGCTGGCGGACAACAGCATGGCGATCGTCGGAGGCCGAAACCTGGGGGATGAGTATTTCGATGCCGAACCCAACCTGAACTTCACCGACATCGACCTGCTCGGCGTCGGGCCGGTGGCCGAGCAGCTGGGACATAGCTTCGACCAGTATTGGAACAGCGCCCTGAGCAAGCCCATCGAGCAGTTCATGTCCCATCGGCCCACTGCCCAGGACTTGGCCGACAGCCGCTTGCGCCTGCAAGCGTCCCTTGATCAGACGCACAAGGAAAACCAGGCGCTGTATCAACAGCTGACCACCTACAAGACCCAGCCACGCCTGGACACCTGGCGCAGTCAATTGATCTGGGCCTGGAACCAGGCATTGTGGGACGCGCCTAGCAAAGTACTGTCAAGGGATGAGCCTGACCCCCAATTGCTGCTGACAACGCAACTGGGGCCGGAGCTGACCGGAGTGAGCAAGGAATTGATCATGATCTCGGCCTACTTCGTCCCCGGCCAGCCGGGCCTGGTGTACCTGACCAGTCGCGCCGATGCCGGCGTATCGGTGAGTCTGCTGACCAACTCCCTGGAAGCCACTGATGTGCCCGCTGTTCACGGCGGCTACGCGCCGTATCGCAAGGCCCTGTTGCAGCACGGCGTGCGCCTGTTCGAACTGCGACGACAGCCGGGCGACAATGGCAGCAGCCCACATCTGTTCTATAGCAAATCCTACGGCGAGTCGGACTCCAGCCTACACAGCAAGGCGATCATCTTCGACCGGCAGAAGTCCTTCATCGGCTCGTTCAACTTCGACCCGCGTTCGGTCCTGTGGAACACCGAGGTCGGTGTCCTGGTGGACAGCCCGGAGCTTGCCGACCAGGTGCGCGAGCTGGCGTTACAGGGGATGGCGCCGACCCTGAGTTATCAAGCGCGGCTTGAAGAGGGAAGAATGGTATGGACCACCGAAGACAACGGCAAGCTACACGACTTGGACCGCGAGCCAGGCAGTTGGTGGCGCCGGTTCAATGCCTGGTTCGCCACGACGATCGGGCTTGAGAGCATGCTCTGAGGGTTGACTGCTTTTCTGGCAGTCCGCCTTTGTGGCGAGGGAGCAAGCTCCCTCGTCGCCGGCCTCTTCTAACTTCAGGCGGGCTGTGTCGCTCCGAACGCGCCTTGTCGCAACAACAGAATCACCAACCCGAACGCCCCCGCAGCCATGAACAGGGGCAGCGCGTGCCCGCTGATCCATTGGCTGCCCGCCCCCGCCAACAAAGGTCCAACCAGGCATCCAATGCCCCAAAGCTGGGCAATATGAGCGTTGGCCCGGACCAACGCATCGTCGCGATAACGCTCGCCGATCAAAATCAGCGACAAGGTGAACAGCCCTCCCGCGCTGGCACCAAACAGCACCCACAGCGGCCAGATGAAGAGCGTGTCGATCAGCAGCGGCACTGCCAGGCTGGACAACATCAAGACCACCGCGCAGCCAGTGAACAGCGAGCGACGCGAAAGGCGATCGGCCAGCGCACCGATGGGCAATTGCAGCAAGGCATCGCCGACCACCACTGTGCTGACCATCGCCAGCGCGACATCGGCGCTGAAGCCCTGGCGCAAGCAATAGACGGGCAGCAACGTCAGGATCATGGCTTCAAAGGCGGCGAACAACGACACGGCCCAGCCAATCGCCGGCAAGCCCCGGCAAAAGCCCCAGAGATCCTTGAAGGTGACACTGCTTGCTTCACTGCTGGGCGCCCCGCTACGGCCAAGCAACAATAAGGGCGAGACCAGCAGCAGGCCGACGCCCACCCAGAAGCCATAGTCGTGGTCGGTCCCAAGGGCGCCGAGCAGCAACGGACCGGACAGTTGGCTCAACGCATAGCTGCTGCCGTACAGCGCGACCAACCGGCCGCGCCATTGTTCGACGACCAATTGATTGATCCAGCTCTCGCCAAGGATGAACACCAGCGTCAGGACCACGCCGATCAACAGCCGCAGCAGCAACCACACCGGATAACTGGGCAACAGCGCCAGCAACCCGATGGACAGCGCCCCGCCCCAAAGGCACAGGCGCATCAATGCCGCCGTGCCGAAGCGCGCCGCCAATCGGCTCGATACCTTGGCCGCGACCAGCACCCCAACGGCCGGCATGGCGGCCATAACGCCGATGGCGAACGAACCGTAACCCCAGCCCTCCAGGCGCAGCGACACCAGCGGCATGCTCACGCCCAGGGCCAGGCCGACACTCAGGACAGACGCCAACACGGCGAAATAAGTCGCCCAACGCATTTCCCCGCTCCTGTAGCAATCATTCAAAACCAATGCGGGAGCGAGCTTGCTCGCGATGGCGGTCATACATTCATCATATTTGCCGACTGTCACACCGCTATCGCGAGCTCGCTCCCACACAGAGGTCACAGAACGCGGAATATCAGCGATCAGCGACGACGCTACCCCGTGGCGAGGGAGCTTGCTCCCGCTCGGCTGCGAAGCAGTCGTAAAAGCTGGGGCCGCTTCGCAACCCAGCGGGAGCAAGCTCCCTCGCCACTGTGGCTGGGCTGGAATGATGATTTCTGAACGCCAGAAAAACCTGTGGGAGCGAGCTTGCTCGCGATGGCGGCGCGACATTCAACGATGTCGTCGACTGTCATACCGCTGATCGCGAGCAAGCTCGCTCCCACAGGGGACTAGCGCTACTTGAGGGCCCGAACCGGATCCGGAGCCGTCATTTCATCAGAGCTTGATCCAGGTCGCCTTCAGCTCGGTGTATTTGTCGAACGCATGCAACGACTTGTCCCGGCCGTTACCGGACTGCTTGAAGCCACCGAACGGCGCGGTCATGTCACCGCCGTCGTACTGGTTGACCCAGACGCTGCCGGCGCGCAGCGCCTTGGCGGTCAGGTGGGCCTTGGAGATGTCCTTGGTCCACACCGCGGCAGCCAAGCCGTATGGCGTGTCGTTGGCGATCTGGATGGCCTCTTCGGCGCTGTCGAAGGCGATGACGGACAATACCGGGCCGAAGATTTCTTCCTGGGCGATCTTCATTGCGTTGCTCACGCCATCGAAGATCGTCGGTTCAACGTAAGTGCCGCCGGTCTCTTCGAGGATCCGCTTGCCGCCCGCCACCAGCGTGGCGCCGTCGCTGTGACCGGCCTCGATGTAGGACAACACGGTATTCATCTGCTGGGTATCGACCAGGGCACCGACATTGGTGGCCGGGTCCAGCGGGTTGCCAGGCTTCCAGCCCTTGAGGGCCTCGATCACCAGCGGCAGGAAGGTGTCCTTGATGGAACGCTCCACCAGCAGGCGCGAGCCGGCGGTGCAGACTTCGCCCTGGTTGAAGGCAATGGCACTGGCGGCGGATTCGGCGGCGGCTTGCAGGTCCGGGGCATCGGCAAACACGATGTTCGGGCTCTTGCCGCCGGCTTCCAGCCAGACGCGCTTCATGTTGGACTCTCCGGAATAGACCATCAGTTGCTTGGCGATCCGGGTCGAGCCGGTGAATACCAGCGTATCGACATCCATGTGCAAGGCCAGCGCCTTGCCAACGGTATGGCCGTAGCCCGGCAGAACGTTCAGCACACCTTTGGGAATACCCGCCTCAATTGCCAGGGCGGCGATACGGATCGCGGTCAGCGGGGATTTTTCCGATGGTTTCAGCACCACGGAGTTACCGGTGGACAACGCAGGGCCGAGCTTCCAGCAAGCCATCATCAGCGGGAAGTTCCACGGCACGATGGCGCCGACCACGCCGACGGGTTCGCGGGTCACCAGGCCTAACTGATCGTGGGGCGTCGCGGCCACTTCGTCGTAGATCTTGTCGATGGCTTCACCGCTCCAGCTCAGCGCCTGGGCGGCCCCGGGCACGTCGATATTCAGCGAATCGCTGATCGGCTTGCCCATGTCCAGGGTTTCCAGCAGGGCCAGCTCCTCGGCGTTCTGCTTGAGCAGCCCGGCGAAGCGAATCATGGCGGCTTTGCGCTTGCTCGGCGCCAGGCGCGACCAGACGCCGGAATCGAACGTGGCGCGAGCATTTTCGACGGCGCGCTGGGCATCGGCCACGTCACAGCTGGCGACCTTGCCCAGCAGGCGGCCATCGACCGGGGTGAGGCAATCGAAGGTTTCGCCGGACACCGCATCGGTGTATTCGCCGTTGATGAAAGCGCGGCCTTCGATCTTCAGGTCGCGGGCACGCTGTTCCCAGTCGGCACGAGTCAGGGTGGTCATGCGAGTGTCCTCCTCTTATTGGGTAGGAACGCCGCGGCACCCGCAGCGCTCAAGAATTCTGCCCGGCCAGCCCGTTTTCGGCGCTGTTATCGGCACGGAACATCCGCCACCCTAAACCAGCCGCTGCTAATGTTTCAATATATTTGACATAACGCTGGCAAACGGCCTTGCGATGTTCGTTTTAATAAACATAGACTCGAGGCCTTCCACGCTATCTCCGGGGATCACTTGCATGCATATTCAGGACATCGTCGATTTCAGCCAGGCCAACACTACCCCCGAACGCTATCGCCCGGACCCCACCAAAATACTCAAGGGTGATCCTGAACAGGCGGTGTTCAATCATTACAACAGCCCATGCGGCCAGATGAATGCCGGGGTCTGGGAAGGTGCGGTCGGCCAGTGGACGGTCAACTATACGGAACACGAATACTGCGAAATCGTTCAGGGCGTATCGGTGCTGCGGGATGCCGAAGGCAATGCCAAGACACTTCGGGCGGGCGATCGCTTCGTGATTCCGGCCGGGTTCAAGGGCACCTGGGAAGTGCTGGAGCCTTGCCGCAAGATTTATGTGGTGTTCGAGCAGAAGGCCTGAGGGCTTTGTGCTGTCTGGGCTTGCTCGCGAGGGCGCCCTGACAGACAAGACACCGTTAACAAAAAAGGCCCGTATCTCGCGATACGGGCCTTTTTCGTAAAGAAGGAAAAATCAATTACTTGATTTTGCCTTCCTTGTAGATCACGTGCTTGCGAACAACCGGATCATATTTCTTGATCTCGATTTTGTCCGGGGTAGTACGCTTGTTCTTGTCGGTAGTGTAGAAGTGACCAGTACCGGCGCTCGAGATCAAACGAATCAATTCACGCATGATTAGCTCCCTTAAACCTTGCCATCGCGACGAAGTTCGGCCAGCACGACACTGATGCCACGCTTGTCGATGATGCGCATGCCCTTGGCAGATACGCGCAGACGTACAAAACGTTTCTCTTCTTCAACCCAGAAGCGGTGATGCTGCAGGTTCGGCAGGAAACGACGACGGGTTTTGTTGTTTGCGTGGGAAATGTTATTCCCAGTCACCGGACCCTTACCGGTAACTTGACAGACTCTCGACATGCCTCAGCCCTCTAAAACCACATGCCCAACCCGGCATGGGTTGGCCGCTTAATCTCTCAGTCATTTGGCGCCAGGCGCCGCGTTTCTTTAAGGGTCTTACCGGCTACACCTACAGTGAAGGAACCGGGCCCCTAGAAAAGAGCGCTGCTTTATACCAGAAAGACCCAAGCACAACAACAGCCGGTGTGATTTGTCTTCGTTGGAAATCATCAATCGGCAGCCCCGGGCGGCTGGGGCAAGGGCCGGCGATGGCCTTACCGCTCGTCGCGGCGCGCAGGTTTTTTTCAATCGATGCCGGGTTCCAACCCTGGGCACCTCCTGCGAAGCGCAGGAAAGAGTGCCGGAAAATGCAAAATGGGGATAGTCATTTGCAGGCGAGCCCACTAGGGTAGACCTTTTCCAGACTGCACTCGCAGATGGGCCTCCGACCTGCACAGGAAATCAAATCATGCGCCTCGCTGCCCTACCACTGATGCTCGCCCCTCTGCTGATCAGCCCGCTGGCCCAGGCCGCCGCCCTGAGCGTATGTACCGAGGCCAGCCCGGAAGGGTTCGATGTCGTTCAATACAACTCGTTGACCACCACCAATGCTTCGGCCGACGTGCTGATGAACCGCCTGGTGGACTTCGATACGGCCAGCGGGAAAGTGGTCCCGAGCCTGGCCGACAGCTGGGAAGTGTCGCCCGATGGACTGACCTATGTGTTCAAGCTGCGTCCTCGGGTCAAGTTCCACCACACCGACTATTTCACACCGCACCGCGACTTGACCGCCGAAGACGTCAAGTTCAGCTTCGACCGCATGCTGGATCCCGCCAACCCTTGGCATAAAGTGGCGCAGAGTGGCTTCCCACACGCTCAATCCATGCAATTGCCGTCGCTGATCACAAAAATCGACGCCCTGGACCCGCTAACGGTGCGATTCACACTGGACCATGCCGACTCGACCTTCCTGGCGACGCTGAGCATGGGCTTTGCGTCAATCTATTCAGCCGAATACGCAGACCAGTTGCTGAAGGCCGGCAAGCCGGAACAACTCAACAGCCAGCCCATTGGCACCGGCCCGTTCATTTTCAGCCGTTTCCAGAAAGACGCCTCGATCCGCTACAAGGCCAACAGCGAATACTTTGGCGGCAAGCCTCAGGTCGACCCCCTGATTTTCGCCATCACCCCGGACGCCAATGTTCGCCTGCAGAAACTGCGGCGCAATGAATGCCAGATCGCGTTGTCGCCCAAGCCGTTGGACGTACAGGCCGCCAAGCAAGAGCCTACTTTGAAAGTGGAACAGACTGACGCCTTCATGACCGCCTTCCTGGCGATTAATAGCCAGCATCCCCCCTTGGACAAACCTGAAGTCCGTCAGGCTATCAATCTCGCGTTTGACAAGCCCAGCTACCTCAAGACCGTTTTCGAAGGCACCGCCGAAGCGGCCAACGGTCCTTACCCCCCAAACACCTGGAGCTACGCCAAAAACCTGCCCGGCTATGCCCATGATCCGGCCAAAGCTCGGGACCTGCTGGCCAAGGCCGGGTTGAAAGAGGGCTTCAAGACCACCATCTGGACTCGCCCTTCCGGCAGCCTGCTCAACCCCAACCCGAGCCTTGGCGCCCAACTGCTGCAATCGGACCTGGCGGAAATCGGCATCCAGGCGGAAATCCGCGTGATCGAATGGGGCGAGCTGATCCGCCGCGCCAAGGCTGGCGAGCATGACCTGCTGTTCATGGGCTGGGCCGGTGATAACGGCGATCCGGACAATTTCCTCACGCCGCAATTTTCCTGCGCGGCGGTCAAGTCCGGCACCAACTTCGCCCGTTATTGCAACCCGGATCTGGACAAGCTGATCAGTGCCGGCAAGACCACTGGCGAGCAAGGTGTCCGCACCAAGCTCTACGAACAGGCACAGGCTCAGATCCAGCAGCAGGCCCTTTGGTTGCCGTTGGCGCACCCGACCGCCTTCGCATTGACCCGCAAGGATGTGCAGGGGTATGCGGTGAACCCGTTTGGGCGCCAGGATTACTCCAAGGTCAGCTTCAAGTAACCCCAGCCCCACAGCCCCCCTGTGGGAGCGAGCTTGCTCGCGATAGCCGCGCATCAGACACATCAATGCTGACTGAGCAACCGCTATCGCGAGCAAGCTCGCTCCCACAAAGGGTCTTGTTCGTCAGATCGAACCTACATCCACCCATACTCCGCCATGGACAGTGGCTCCCCATCGCCAACGATGAAATGATCGAGCACCCGCACATCGATCAGCTCCAGCGCCTCCTGAAGCCGCTCGGTGAGCATTCGGTCGGCCTGGCTGGGCTCGGTGTTGCCGGAGGGGTGGTTGTGGCACAGGATCACGGCAGCGCAATTGTGGGCCAGGGCCCGCTTGACCACTTGCCGAGGGTGAACGGTGGCCGTGGCGATCGAGCCGCGAAACAGTGCTTCAAACGCCAGCACCTGGTGCCGTGAATCAAGGAACAGACAACCAAAAACCTCATGAGGCTCGTGGCGCAGCATTGACTTCAGATAGTCACGAACAGCCTGCGGATCCCCAAGCATTGATTTTTGCCGCATCCGCTCTGCCAGATGTCGCCGGCCCATTTCGAGAACTGCCCGTAACTGTGCGAATTTCGCCGGGCCCAGGCCCATCTGACCGCTGAACGTAACCTGGTCCGCTTCAAGCAGCGCGCGCAGGCAGCCAAATTGACTCAATAGGTGTCGCGCCAGATCCACCGCGCTTCTGCCCGCCACTCCCGTGCGCAAGAAAATCGCCAGCAACTCGGCGTCCGAAAGACTCTCCGCTCCCGACGCCAGTAACCTTTCCCGCGGCCGCTCGGCCACGGGCCAATCCCGAATACTCATGGCATCTCCCTGATAGTGGGCGCCGCTGTTCCATAGCGGACGCTGTGATATCTTAGCCCATCTTTTTTGCAGGCGATTTTCACCCAGGCAGCTCACGCCAAGGGTTTCGCTCTGCGCTGACCACTGAAATCGAAAGGCAGGCCTATGCAGCGGCTGTATCGGAAACGCATCGTTCTGGGCGTCGGCGGCGGCATTGCCGCCTACAAGAGCGCCGAGCTGGTTCGCAGGCTTATCGACCAGGGCGCGGAAGTGCGGGTCGTCATGACCCGTGGCGGCAGTGAATTCATCACGCCGCTGACCATGCAGGCCCTGTCCGGCCACCCGGTCCACCTGGATCTGCTCGACCCGGCGGCTGAAGCCGCCATGGGCCATATCGAACTGGCCAAGTGGGCCGACCTGGTGTTGATCGCCCCGGCCACGGCCGACCTCATCGCCCGCCTGGCCCAGGGCATCGCCAATGACCTGTTGACCACCCTGGTGCTCGCCACCGACGCGGTGGTCGCCGTGGCACCGGCCATGAACCAGGCCATGTGGCGCGACCCGGCCACCCAGGCCAATCTGGAACTGCTTGAAAGTCGCAACCTGAAAGTCTTCGGTCCAGCTTCCGGCAGCCAGGCCTGCGGCGATGTCGGGATGGGCCGCATGCTAGAAGCCACCGACCTGGCCCAATGCGCCGCCGACTGCTTCAAGCGCGAAGCCCTGACGGGCAAGCACGTATTGATCACCGCCGGGCCGACCCAGGAAAACATCGACCCGGTGCGCTACATCACCAACCACAGCTCAGGGAAAATGGGCTTCGCCCTGGCCGAAGCCGCCGTAGAGGCTGGCGCCCGGGTGACGCTGATTACCGGCCCCGTGCACCTGCCGACCCCAGACCGGGTTACGCGCATCGACGTCGTCAGCGCCCGGGACATGCTTGCCGCCTGCGAAGCCGCCATCCCGTGCGACCTCTTCATCGCCTCGGCGGCAGTGGCGGACTACCGGCCTGAAGTCGTCGCCCCGCAAAAATTGAAGAAAGACCCTACGAGCGGCGACGGCCTGCTCCTGCAAATGGTGCGCAATCCTGACATTCTAGCCACCATCGCCACCCGCCCCGACCGTCCGTTCAGCGTGGGTTTCGCCGCCGAGACCGAACACCTCCTCGATTACGCCGCGCGCAAGCTCAAGGACAAGAATCTGGACCTGATCGTCGCCAACGACGTCGCCAACCCGAGCATTGGGTTCAACAGCGAGGAAAACGCCTGCAGCGTGATCGACCGCCAGTTGCACGCCACGCTTTTCGCCCAGACCAGCAAGGGCAAGATCGCCCGCCAACTGATCACTTTCATCGCCGAACGGCTGAACCAGGTTTAATTTCAATGCACGCTCTACAAGCCAAGATCCTCGACCCACGCATCGGCAACGAATTTCCATTGCCGCAGTACGCCACACCGGGCTCCGCCGGCCTCGACCTGCGGGCCATGCTCAAGCAGGACACCGTCCTGGAGCCGGGCCAGACCCTGCTGATTCCGACCGGCCTGTCGGTCTATATCGGTGACCCGGGCCTTGCCGCGCTGATCCTGCCACGCTCGGGCCTGGGCCATAAGCACGGCATCGTGCTGGGCAACCTGGTCGGCCTGATCGATTCGGACTACCAGGGCGAACTGATGGTGTCCTGCTGGAACCGTGGCCAGACCGCTTTCAACATCGCAGTGGGCGAACGCATCGCTCAGCTTGTGCTGGTGCCAGTGGTCCAGGCCCACTTCGAACTGGTCCAGGAATTCGATGAAAGCCAACGTGGCGCCGGCGGCTTCGGGCATTCCGGCAGTCATTGATACTGCGTCGCAGCCGGGCACCTTGCCTGGCTGCTTTATTAAGCTTCTGTTTCAGGACGAAAAATGCGCAACGGCTGGCGACAAGGTTTCCCACCGGGAATCAAGGTTTTAGACGGTTCAGACCGGGATACCGCTGTCTCATGGCACGCTCCCACCGCGAACTCTCTGCCAAAAACGCCGTCATACCCTTCAGCTTGAGCCTGCCGACGCCCCTGTCGGCGTGTCCAGTCACTTTCCTGATAGAGCGCCCGCCCATGAACACCCCAGCCGCAATCGCCCCGATCTTTCCTGACAGTATCTTCCGCGCCTACGACATCCGTGGCGTCGTGCCGGAAACCCTGACGGCTGAAACCGCTTACTGGATTGGCCGCGCCATTGGTTCCCAGAGCCTGGCCCAGGGCGAACCGAACGTGAACGTCGGCCGCGATGGTCGTTTGTCCGGCCCGGAACTGGTCGAGCAATTGATCAAGGGCATTGCCGACAGTGGTTGCCATGTCAGCGACGTCGGTCTGGTGCCAACACCGGCGCTGTACTACGCCGCCAACGTGCTGGCTGGTAAATCCGGCGTGATGCTCACCGGCAGCCACAACCCGTCGAACTACAACGGCTTCAAGATCGTCATCGCCGGCGACACCCTCGCCAACGAGCAGATCCAGGCCCTGCACACCCGCCTCAAGACCAATGACTTGAGCAGCGGCCAGGGCAGCGTGACCAAGGTCGACATTCTCCCGCGCTACAACGATGAGATCGTCAAGGACGTGAAGCTCGCTCGCCGCCTGAAAGTGGTGGTCGATTGCGGCAACGGCGCGGCTGGCGTGATCGCCCCTCAACTGATCGAAGCCCTGAACTGCGAAGTTATCCCGCTGTTCTGCGAAGTCGACGGCAACTTCCCGAACCACCACCCGGACCCGGGCAAGCTGGAAAACCTGCAAGACCTGATCGCCAAGGTCAAGGAAACCAATGCCGACCTGGGCCTGGCCTTCGACGGCGACGGCGACCGCGTGGGCGTGGTGACCGAGACCGGTAGCGTCGTGTTCCCGGACCGCCTGCTGATGCTGTTCGCCAAGGACGTCGTGGCACGCAACCCCGATGCGGAAATCATCTTCGACGTGAAATGCACCCGTCGCCTGGTGCCGCTGATCAAGGAATACGGCGGCCGTCCGCTGATGTGGAAAACCGGCCATTCGTTGATCAAAAAGAAAATGAAACAGAGCGGTGCCCTGCTGGCCGGCGAAATGAGCGGCCACATCTTCTTCAAGGAGCGTTGGTTCGGTTTTGATGACGGCATCTACAGCGCGGCACGCCTGCTGGAGATTCTGAGCAAGGAAAAATCCACTGCGGAAGAACTGTTCGCAACCTTCCCGAACGATATTTCTACGCCGGAAATCAATATCCATGTGACCGAAGAGAGCAAATTCAGCATCATTGATGCACTGCACGATGCCCAGTGGGGCGAAGGCGCCGAACTGACCACCATCGACGGTGTGCGGGTCGACTACCCACAAGGCTGGGGCCTGGTTCGCGCCTCCAACACCACGCCGGTGCTGGTGCTGCGCTTCGAGGCCGACAACGAGGCCGAACTGCAGCGCATCAAGGACGTGTTCCACACCCAACTCAAACGTGTTGCACCCGATCTCCAACTACCGTTCTGATTTTTGAATCACCACCGGAGCCCTGAATGACCCTCGAACGCGAAGCCGCCGCCAACACCGCCAAGGTCCTGTCCGAAGCGTTGCCTTATATCCGACGCTATGTCGGCAAGACCCTGGTGATCAAGTACGGCGGCAACGCGATGGAAAGCGAGGAGCTGAAAACCGGCTTTGCCCGCGACATCGTGCTGATGAAGGCCGTGGGCATCAACCCGGTGGTGGTGCACGGTGGTGGCCCGCAGATCGGCGACCTGCTCAAGCGCCTCTCCATCGAGAGCCATTTCATCGACGGCATGCGCGTCACTGACGCACAGACCATGGATGTAGTGGAAATGGTGCTCGGCGGCCAGGTCAACAAGGACATCGTCAACCTGATCAACCGTCACGGCGGCAGCGCCATCGGCCTGACCGGCAAGGACGCCGAGCTGATCCGCGCGAAGAAGCTCACCGTTACGCGCCAGACCCCGGAGATGACCCAGCCGGAAATCATCGACATCGGCCAGGTGGGCGAAGTGGTCGGCATCAACACCGACCTGCTGAATTTGCTGGTCAAGGGCGACTTCATCCCGGTCATCGCGCCAATCGGCGTGGGCGCCAACGGTGAGTCGTACAACATCAACGCCGACCTGGTGGCCGGCAAGGTCGCCGAGGCGCTGAAGGCCGAGAAGCTGATGCTGCTCACCAACATTGCCGGCCTGATGGACAAGACCGGCAAGGTCCTGACCGGCTTGTCGACCCAGCAAGTCGACGACTTGATCGCCGACGGCACCATCTACGGCGGCATGCTGCCGAAGATTCGTTGCGCGCTGGAAGCGGTACAGGGCGGTGTGGGAAGTTCGTTGATCATCGACGGTCGCGTGCCGAATGCGATCCTGCTGGAGATCTTCACCGATACCGGCGTGGGTACGTTGATCAGCAATCGCAAGCGTCCTTAAGCGATACCTGCAAAAAAAAGACCCCGCTCAACCTGGTTGAGCGGGGTCTTTTTTTATGCACCGATTACCTGTGGGAGCGAGCCTGCTCGCGAAGCGGGGAATCAGTCAGCACTAGTTTTGAATGATAAACCGCTTCGCGAGCAGGCTCGCTCCCACAAGGGAATGTGCAAATCTTTAGACGCCGAACTGGGCGCGGTAGGCTTCCACCGCCGGCAGATGCTGCTTGAGCTGCGGATCATCGGCCAAGAATTCCAGCACCTGGTTCAGCGAGACAATGCTGATCACCGGGATGCCGAAGTCGCGCTCAACTTCCTGAATTGCCGACAGCTCACCATTGCCGCGCTCCTGGCGGTTCAGGGCGATCAGCACGCCGGCGGCCTTGGCGCCTTCTTGCGAGGCGATGATCTGCATCACTTCGCGAATGGCGGTGCCGGCGGTGATGACGTCATCAATGATAAGCACATCGCCGTTCAGCGGCGCGCCGACCAGGCTACCGCCCTCGCCATGGGCCTTGGCTTCCTTGCGGTTGAAGCACCAGGGCAGGTCGCGGCCATGGTGTTCGGCCAGGGCGACGGCGGTAGTGGCGGCCAGCGGGATGCCTTTGTAGGCGGGCCCGAACAATACGTCGAACGGGATGCCGCTCTCGACGATGGCCGCGGCATAGAACCGACCCAACTGCGCCAGGGCGGTGCCGCTGTTGAACAGGCCGGCGTTGAAGAAGTACGGACTGGTGCGCCCGGACTTGAGGGTGAACTCACCGAAGCGCAGAACACCGCGATCGATGGCAAAGCGAATGAAATCGCGCTGATACGCCTGCATGAAAAAAAGCCTCAAATACCGCGGATTTAGCTAAATAGGTACACGGCGTGTATCATACACGCACGTGATTTTTGGGGCCATTTATGCGGATCATCAGTGTGAACGTCAATGGTATTCAGGCTGCAGTGGAGCGTGGTTTGCTCAGTTGGCTGCAAGCACAGAATGCCGACGTCATCTGCCTGCAGGACACCCGCGCCTCCGCCTTTGAACTGGACGATGCAGCCTTCCAACTGGATGGTTACTTCCTTTATGCCTGCGATGCCGAAGTCCCCGCCCAGGGTGGCGTGGCTTTGTACTCGCGGCTGCAACCGAAGGCTGTCATCAACGGTCTCGGTTTCGAGACGGCGGACCGCTACGGGCGCTACCTGCAAGCCGATTTCGACAAGGTCAGCATCGCGACCTTACTGCTCCCTTCGGGGCAGAACGGCGATGAAGATTTGAATCAGAAATTCAAGTTGATGGACGACTTCGCCCGTTACCTTGATAAACAGCGGCGCAAACGTCGCGAGTACATTTATTGTGGCTCGCTGTACGTGGCGCAACAGAAGCTGGATATCAAGAACTGGCGCGACAGCCAGCAATCTCCTGGTTTCCTGGCGCCGGAACGGGCCTGGATGGACGAGATCATTGGCAACATGGGCTATGTCGACGCCCTGCGTGAAGTCAGCCGCGAAGGCGACCAGTACAGCTGGTGGCCGGACAACGAGCAGGCCGAGATGCTCAATCTCGGCTGGCGTTTCGACTACCAGTTGCTGACGCCTGGGCTGCGCCGCTTCGTACGCAGCGCCCGCCTGCCGCGCCAGCCACGGTTCTCGCAGCACGCGCCGCTGATCGTGGACTACGATTGGACGCTGACGATCTAAGCGTATGGACGAGCTGCTTCAGGCCGACCGGTCATAAAAAATACCCGTATCGCGAGATACGGGTATTTTTTTTGGAGCATGTTTCCGCTTCAGGCTTCAAGCCGCAGCAAATAACGGCAGGGCAAGGTACAGCTTGATGACGATGACGTTGACGATATCGATGAAGAACGCTCCCACCATGGGTACCACCAGAAACGCTATCTGCGAGGGTCCGTAGCGCTGGGTCACCGCCTGCATGTTGGCAATCGCCGTCGGCGTAGCCCCCAGCCCGAAACCGCAATGCCCTGCCGCCAGGACCGCGGCGTCGTAGTGGCTACCCATCAGCCTGAACGTCACGAAAATCGCAAACAAAGCCATGATCAACGTCTGGACTGCCAAAATGATGAAGATTGGCAAGGCCAGTGACGCCAGGTCCCACAACTTGAGCGACATGAGGGCGATCGCCAGGAACAGCGACAAGCTGACGTTGCCAAGCACAGACACTTCACGCTCGAAAACCTGATACAAGCCAAGCGCCGAAAGACCGTTGCGCAAGATTACCCCCACGAACAGGACGCAAACGAACGTCGGCAACTCGAATGCAGTACCGTGGAGCTGCCCGCTCAGGAGCGTGCCAGCCAACAGGCTGACAGCGATAAGAGCAAGTGTCTCGATGAACGAGAACGGCGTGATCGAGCGTTCTTCGTTCGGCTGCTCGAACCCCTTGGGCGCGCGAGGCTTTTGCGACTCAAGGCAACCGGGCACTTGGACACGCTTGATGAGCAGGCGAGCAACCGGACCACCGATCAAACCGCCCAACACCAAGCCAAACGTCGCAGAAGCCATCGCGAGTTCGGAAGCGGAAGCCAGGCCGTATTTCTCACTGAACACCGTTCCCCACGCTGCGCCTGTTCCATGGCCGCCCGCCAAGCTAATCGAGCCGGTCAGCAATCCCATCAAGGGGTCGAGCCCCAGCGCTTTTGCCAGCCCGATGCCCATGGCGTTCTGGACCACCAGCAAGCCGGTCACCGCCAACAGGAAAATCCCCACCACGCGCCCGCCTCTTCTCAGGCTGGCGAAATCCGCACTCAGGCCGATCGTGGCGAAAAAAGCCAGCATCAATGGCGTTTGCAACGAAGTATCAAACCGGACTTCAATATCAAGTGCGCGCAAAGCCAAAAGAACCAAAGCCACTACCAGCCCGCCTGCTACAGGCTCGGGGATATTGTAGACACGCAGAAAACCAACACGGCCCACAAGCCCACGCCCCAGTAAAAGTACCAGGGAGGCGGCGACAAGCGTGCCGTAGAAATCGAGCTGAAACATGAATATCCATCTTTTCTGTATCTATTCAAGGGCGAACTTTTTACCTGGACACGCCACTTGAGCAGGTTGAATGCTCAACACTGATTGGTCTTTAATTCAAACGCCTTCAATGGCTTGAATATATCGAAATATTTCACGGAGAATATTGCTTGGAGCGACTCTATCAACCGAAGACTATCGATGCCAAGCATATGGGCCACGCGAGCATCGATCAGTTGTGACTAAAAGTTTAAGAGCGGCAATATACCTACAAGAGACCATGCGCAGCTGGACACGACGGCTGTTGCAATGAACGGTTTTGTGACATCAACCTCTGAGTTCTTAACTTCTTGTTTCGATACTTCCATCAGTGATGGAATCACATCAAGCAAGAATCCATTTCTACGAAGCGTTATCAGACTTTTCCGATTGTTTTTATAGAAACACCAAGTTTCGCACTCCTAATAAAAATGCCCCGATAACCGGGGCATTTTTATATCGCAGCGCTGTTCGCTATTTAACCAACCGCCAGGTAAAGGGATATCGGTACGGCTGCCCCTCATTGGCTTTCACACCGCCAATAATGCTCAGCACCAGCGCACCGATGGCGACCAGGCCAAACAGGAAGAAACCGATCACCACGATCATCAGCAGCAAGCTGATCGCCGCAGCGATCGCCACAGTGATTTGGAAGTTCAGCGCTTCCTTGCCCTGGGCATCGATGAACGGGTCGGACTCACGCTTGAGCTGCCAGATGACCAGCGGCCCGATCAGCGAACCGAACGGAATGAAAATTCCCAACAGTGCAGACAGGTGACAAAACATTGCCCATTGCCGCGCTTCTTTGCTCGGTTGGGGCAACAGGACTTGCTCATCACTCATGACATTCTCCTTGTCTGAAGCGCACAACAATCAGTCGGCCAACGCGGCCTTTTGCAATTCGAAGATTTCGGTCATGCCTTTCTTCGCCAGCTCCAGCATAGCGTTCAACTCTTGCGGCTGGAACGGCGCGCCTTCGGCAGTGCCCTGGACTTCGATGAAGCCGCCAGCGCTGGTCATGACCACGTTCAGGTCGGTTTCGGCGGCGGAGTCTTCGAGGTAGTCCAGGTCCAGCACCGGCTCGCCCTGGTACATGCCCACCGACACCGCGGCGATCATTTGCTTGAGCGGGTCACCGCCCTTGAGGCCACCGCGTTTCTTGATCACTTTCAAGGCGTCGACCAACGCAACCATCGCGCCGGTGATGGAAGCGGTGCGGGTGCCGCCGTCAGCCTGGATCACATCGCAATCGACATACAGCGTCACATCACCAAGCTTGGACATGTCCAGCGCAGCGCGCAGGGAACGGCCGATCAATCGCTGGATCTCCAGGGTCCGGCCGCCCTGCTTGCCACGGCTGGCCTCGCGCTGGTTCCGCTCGCCGGTGGCGCGCGGCAGCATGCCGTATTCGGCGGTCAACCAGCCTTGCCCCTGGCCCTTCAGGAAGCGAGGCACGCCGTTTTCGACGCTGACGGTGCAGATGACCTTGGTATCACCGAATTCGACCAGTACAGATCCCTCGGCGTGTTTGGTGTAGTTGCGGGTAATGCGGATCGAGCGAAGCTGATCGGCAACGCGACCACTTGGACGTTTCATAGGGAACACCTGTACAGGGGACGGAAAACTGCTGGGCATTATAAAGCCGTGCGCTGCCATAAGGCAGGCCTAAAAATCCAACGCGACGGACGAACGCGCTCAAAGCCCCGGCCGACGGGCTGCAGCGCTTTGTTACCGGAGCTGTTTGGGCGCTTGCGTCGCACTGCGCTACAATCCTGCGCCTTTGCTGTCCTTCAGCATCAACCCACAGACCCCAGGCCCCACGACGACCGATTGTGGCCGGCTTGCATTGCGAGGAATCCCCATGGTGCACAGCATGACCGCCTTCGCCCGAGTCGAAAAGGCCGGCGCCCAAGGCACGCTGAGCTGGGAATTGCGCTCGGTCAACAGCCGCTACCTGGAGCCGCATCTGCGCCTGCCCGAATCCTTCCGCGACCTGGAAGGCAGCGTGCGCGAAGCGCTGCGCCAGGGCTTGTCCCGGGGCAAGTTGGAATGCACCCTGCGCTTCACCGAAGAAAGCAGTGGCAAGACGCTGCAGGTCGATCGCGAACGCGCTGCGCAACTGGTCGCGGCCGCAGAAACCGTCGCCGGCTTGATCAAGAACCCCGCCGCCCTCAATCCGCTGGAAATACTGGCCTGGCCAGGCGTACTGGTCGGCGATGCGAGCGATCCCCAAGCGCTGAATGCCGAGGCGCTGGCACTCTTCACTCAAGGGCTGAAGGAACTCAAGGCGGGTCGCGAGCGTGAAGGCGCGGAGCTGGCCCGTCTGATCAACGAGCGCCTGACCTCTATTGAAGAAGATGTCGTCACCCTGCGCGAACTGGTCCCGCAAATGCTCGCCACCCAACGCCAGAAAGTCCTCGACCGCTTCGCCGACATGCAGGCCGAGCTGGACCCGCAGCGCCTGGAACAGGAAATGGTCATGCTCGCGCAAAAAAGCGACGTGGCCGAAGAACTGGATCGCCTGAGCACCCACATCATCGAAGTTCGCCGGGTGCTCAAATCCGGCGGCGCGGCCGGTCGCCGCCTCGACTTCCTGATGCAGGAGCTCAACCGCGAAGCCAATACACTGGGCTCCAAAGCCTTCGACCCGCGCAGCACGCAGGCGGCGGTCAACCTCAAGGTGTTGATCGAGCAAATGCGCGAACAAGTGCAGAACATTGAGTAAGGCTAACCCGACATGACCCACAGCACCGGCACTCTCTACATCATTTCCGCGCCCTCGGGCGCTGGCAAGACCAGCCTGGTCAAGGCATTGATCGATGCCGAGCCGCAGATCCGCGTCTCGGTCTCGCACACCACCCGCGCCATGCGCCCGGGCGAAGTGAATGGCGTGAACTATCACTTCGTTGACCGTGAAGAGTTCGTGAGGATGGCCGAGCACGGCGACTTCCTCGAGCGCGCCGAAGTCTTCGGCAACCTCTACGGCACTTCGCAGAGCTACCTCCAGCAAACCCTCGATGAAGGCCACGACCTGATCCTGGAAATCGACTGGCAAGGCGCCGAGCAAGTTCGCAAGCTGATGCCCCAGGCCCGCTCCATCTTCATCCTGCCGCCGAGCCAGCAAGCCTTGCGCCAACGCCTGACCAACCGCGGCCAGGACAGCGATGAAATCATCGAAGGCCGGATGCGTGAAGCGGTCAGCGAAATGAGCCATTACGTCGATTACGATTATCTGATCATCAATGACGATTTTGCCCACGCGCTGGACGACCTGAAGGCGATTTTCCGCGCCAGCCAGCTGCAACAGAAGCGCCAACAGCAACGTTTCGGCAAGCTTTTGGCTGAACTGCTGGGCTGAACAGCCCTTCCCAAAACCGCTGCGACGGCTTTACATTGGTACTCGCAGCGCGCCGAGGGGTTTGATCAAAAAATCAGCGCTTCCCTAAACGCTGGTGTTTTTTTAAACTGTCGAGTCCGCTCGCCCAACCGGGCAGCGCGCATATTGCATTCGCTCCGAGGAATACCATGGCCCGCGTAACCGTTGAAGACTGCCTAGAACACGTGGAAAACCGCTTTGAGCTGGTCATGCTCTCTACCAAGCGTGCCCGTCAACTGGCCACCGGCGGCAAAGAGCCATTGGTCCAGTGGGAAAACGACAAGCCTACCGTGGTAGCGCTGCGTGAAATCGCCGAAGGCCTGATGAGCTACGAGTTCATCGCCAACGCTGAAATCGTTGAAGACGAACCGCTGTTCGCAGCGTTCGAGGACGAGTCCAACGAGGCGGTCTAAGCCTATGCCTGGTCGACGTAGCACGGCGCGGGGTCACAGCACACGGCAGGAGTCACTATCATGCCGAGCATAGACGCCCTCGCCGATCGCTTATCGGCCTACCTCGGCACGGACCAGGTCAACCTGGTCCGCCGAGCCTATTTCTACGCCGAACAAGCCCACGACGGCCAGCGCCGCCGCAGCGGCGAGGCGTACGTCACGCACCCGCTCGCGGTGGCGAATATCCTTGCCGACATGCACATGGACCATCAGAGCCTGATGGCGGCCATGCTCCATGACGTGATCGAAGACACCGGCATTGCCAAGGAAGCGCTGCAAGCGCAGTTCGGCGAAACCGTGGCCGAACTGGTCGACGGGGTCAGCAAGCTGACCCAGATGAACTTCGAAACCAAGGCCGAGGCCCAGGCCGAAAACTTCCAGAAAATGGCCATGGCCATGGCCCGCGATATCCGCGTGATCCTGGTCAAGCTCGCCGACCGCCTGCACAACATGCGCACGCTGGAAGTGCTGTCCGGCGAGAAACGCCGGCGAATCGCCAAGGAAACCCTCGAAATCTACGCACCCATCGCCAATCGCCTGGGCATGCACGCAATTCGCATCGAGTTCGAGGACCTGGGTTTCAAGGCGATGCACCCGATGCGTTCGGCGCGCATCAACCAGGCCGTCAAGCGCGCCCGGGGCAATCGCAAGGAAATCGTCAACAAGATCGAAGAGTCCCTGAGCCACTGTCTGGCCATCGACGGCATCGAAGGCGAAGTCAGCGGGCGGCAGAAACACCTGTACGGCATCTACAAGAAAATGCGCGGCAAGCGCCGGGCCTTCAACGAAATCATGGACGTCTATGCGTTCCGGATCATCGTCGACAAGGTCGATACCTGCTACCGCGTGCTGGGTGCTGTCCATAATTTGTACAAACCGCTGCCTGGGCGCTTCAAGGATTACATCGCGATTCCCAAGGCCAACGGTTACCAGTCGCTGCACACCACGCTGTTCGGCATGCACGGCGTACCGATCGAAATCCAGATCCGCACCCGTGAAATGGAAGAGATGGCCAACAACGGCATCGCCGCCCATTGGTTGTACAAATCCAGTGGCGACGAGCAACCCAAGAGCACTCACGCCCGCGCGCGGCAGTGGGTCAAGGGCGTGCTGGAAATGCAGCAACGGGCCGGCAATTCCCTGGAATTCATCGAGAGCGTGAAGATCGACCTGTTCCCGGACGAGGTCTACGTCTTCACGCCCAAGGGCCGGATCATGGAGCTGCCCAAAGGGTCCACAGCGGTGGATTTCGCCTACGCCGTGCACACCGACGTCGGCAACAGCTGCATTGCCTGTCGCATCAATCGTCGCCTGGCACCGTTGTCCGAACCGCTGCAAAGCGGCTCCACGGTGGAAATCGTCAGCGCCCCCGGCGCGCGCCCCAACCCGGCGTGGCTCAACTTTGTGGTCACCGGCAAGGCCCGCACGCATATCCGCCATGCGCTGAAGCTGCAACGTCGCTCCGAGTCCATCAGCCTGGGCGAACGCCTGCTGAACAAGGTACTGAACGGCTTCGACAGTTCCCTGGACAAGATCCCGGCCGAGCGCGTACAGGTCATGCTCCACGAATACCGTCTCGAATTGATCGAAGATCTGCTCGAGGACATCGGTTTGGGCAATCGCATGGCCTACGTCGTCGCCCGCCGACTGCTCGGCGAAGGCGAACAATTGCCGAGCCCTGAAGGTCCGCTGGCGATTCGCGGCACCGAAGGCCTGGTCCTCAGTTACGCCAAGTGTTGTACGCCGATTCCTGGCGATCCGATTGTCGGCCATCTGTCCGCCGGCAAAGGGATGGTGGTGCACCTGGACAACTGCCGCAATATCAGCGAAATCCGCCACAACCCGGAAAAATGCATCCAGCTTTCGTGGGCCAAGGATGTCACCGGCGAATTCAATGTTGAACTGCGCGTCGAGCTGGAGCACCAGCGCGGCCTGATCGCACTGCTGGCCAGCAGCGTCAACGCCGCCGACGGCAACATCGAGAAAATCAGCATGGACGAACGCGACGGTCGCATCAGCGTCGTCCAACTGGTGGTCAGCGTGCACGACCGCGTACACCTGGCCCGCGTGATCAAGAAACTGCGCGCCCTGACAGGGGTCATCCGCATCACTCGCATGCGCGCATAGCGTCTCACTCGCCCTCATTACAAGGAGTCATGAATGACCAAGACCGTTATCTCCAGCGACAAGGCCCCGGCCGCCATCGGTACTTATTCCCAGGCGATCAAGGCGGGCAACACCGTTTACATGTCGGGGCAAATCCCGCTGGACCCGAAAACCATGGAGCTGGTCGAGGGCTTCGAAGCCCAGACCGTGCAAGTGTTCGAGAACCTGAAAGCCGTGGCCGAAGCTGCCGGCGGCTCGTTCAAGGACATCGTCAAACTCAACATCTTCCTCACCGACCTGAGCCACTTCGCCAAGGTCAACGAGATCATGGGCAAGTATTTCGACCAGCCTTACCCTGCCCGCGCTGCCATTGGCGTGGCTGCCTTGCCAAAAGGCGCCCAGGTCGAGATGGATGCCATCCTGGTCATCGAGTAAAACGCCCGGCGCAGCCTTTCCCGCTGCGCCGTTTTCGTTCTGAAAGGATTCCACCATGCGCAAAGCGCTTGCTTTCTCCCTGCTCGCCCTGCTCCTGGGCGGCTGCGCCAGCGACCCTGCAGACCGTGACATCAGCGGCACCTGGATCAACCAGGCCGCCATCGACGCTGCCGCCAAAGGCGGCCCGCTTCGCGAAGCATTGCAGACCTATGGCCCGAACCTGGAATGGGACGTCAACACCCGGGCTGGCCAGGCGCGTTACACCAATGGTTTTGAGAATGTCGAAGGCAAGTTGCTGGGCGAAGAAGACGGCGCCTGGAAAGTCGACTTCTACGGCAGCTCGGCCAGCGAACTCAAGCGCGACGGCGACCAGTTGAGCCAGGCCGCCACCGAAAACGAACCACAGCAAGTGTTCGACCGCGCCCAAGTACAGGTACCGGAAGGCGCGCCGATTGGCGCCAGTTTCGAGCGCGCCCTGTATTCGGCTTATCTCGGCGGCATCTGGAACATTGCCGAAGGTCCTGGCCAGGGCGCCACCGTGCAATTCCAGCCCGATGGTCAAGTCAGCGGCTTGCCGGGTACTGATCGCTACGCCTTGTGTCTGGCTGGCGACTGCGCCTCCATGAGCGGTGGCAACGACAACATCTGGCTGCAACAGAACGGTCAGGGCAACACTTGGATTTTTTCCCGCGACGGCAAGAAACTGGAAATCTTCCAGACCGTGAACGCGGCGCTGGCGGATGAAATGCCGTCATTCACGCCGGGTGATCGCAAGTGGGTGCTTGAAAAGCAGTAACCCGGTGTGCCCCTGTGGGAGCGAGCTTGCTCGCGATGGCGGTGTAACGGTCAACCTTGGTGTTGACTGTTAGCGCCTCATCGCGAGCAAGCTCGCTCTCACAGTTGGTTTGGGGCTGTCAGGCGAATCAGCAACGACCTTCCAGAATCGCCGCATACCCCTCGCGAAAGCTCGGATAACGCGGCGTCCAGCCCAACGCCTTGGCCCGGGCGTTGCTGCAGCGCTTGCTGCCGGCGCGGCGCACGCTGGCGTCGTCGGCCCATTCGGTAACGCCCATGTAGTCACGCAACCAACCCACCACCTCGGCCAGCGGCGCGGGGGCGTCATCGACGCCGATGTAGCAGTCTTCCAGCGTCTTGCCCTGATGATCAGCTTTCAGCAGAAACGCCAGCAGGCCGGCGGCATCGTCGGCGTGGATGCGGTTGGCATAGAGCGGCGGGTCGATCACCACGCGATAGCCTTGGCGCACCTGGCTCAGCAGCCATTCCCGCCCCGGTCCGTAGATGCCGGTCAGGCGTATGCGACTGGCCGGGATGCCGCTGTCGAGTGCCACCTGCTCGGCTTCCAGCATCACTCGCCGGGAATAACCGCCCGCCTCGGTGGGCGAGCTTTCGTCCACCCACTCCCCGCCCTGCTGTCCATACACGCTGCTGCTGGACACAAAGAGCAATCGTTTGGGCCGCTGGCCATGCTGTTCCAGCCAGCCCAACACATGCTGTAACCCTTCGACATAAGCGGCACGATAGCCCGCCTCGTCATGATCGGTAGCGGCGGCGCTGTACACCAGATAATCCAACGACCCCACAGGCCAGTCGACGGGACACTGCGCACTGAACAGGTCCCCCGCGACACCGACAACCCCGGCCGGCAGGTTCGAAACCGTACGCCGCAAGCCATGGACCCGCCAATGTTCGGCCACGAGCTGGCTCGCCAGGCGGCCGCCTATATCGCCACAACCGGCGATCAAAACAGAAGGCGCGGACATCAAGAACTCCTCTGGGAAAGCCGCAGACTAGCCTTCGCACTGGACGAGCGGCTAGCCATGAAGCAAAAAAAGTTACTGTATTACTTTTGTTAACAAGAATTACTTGCAATAATGCTCGCCACTTTTGTTCTCGGCCTCACGAGGCCTGGAAGAACATCAACCTTCTTTTATTCTCAGGTCCGGCCAGCATGACACGTTCTTTCTCTTCCGCTTCGCCAACCAACCGACCCCGCGCCTGGGGCGCCGTGGCAGCCTTGCTGCTCAGTCTGATGCTGGCGCCGAGCGCCGCCTTCGCTGATGCGCAGACGCCCGTATCGACCCCCGCCACCACGCCTGCTGCCACCCAGGCACCGGCGGACCCGGCCGCACCTGCTGCAACGCCCGTGGCCGCCGATCCGAGCCAGGCCGTCGAGGCCGAGGCGCCTCAAGTGCTCGAAGCCGACAATACCCTGGGCATGGCCCACGACCTGTCGCCGTGGGGCATGTACAAAAACGCCGACGTGGTCGTCAAAGCCGTGATGATCGGCCTGGCCATCGCCTCGATCATCACTTGGACGATCTGGATCGCCAAAGGCTTTGAACTGCTTGGCGCCAAGCGTCGCCTGCGGGGTGAAATCGCCGCGCTGAAAAAAGCCACCACTCTCAAGGAAGCCAGTGCCACCGCCGGCAAGGAAGGCACACTCGCCAACCTGCTGGTCCACGATGCGCTCGAAGAAATGCGCCTGTCGGCCAACAGCCGCGAGAAGGAGGGCATCAAGGAGCGCGTGAGCTTCCGCCTCGAGCGCCTGGTCGCGGCCTGCGGTCGCAACATGAGCAGCGGCACCGGTGTACTGGCCACCATCGGTTCCACTGCGCCGTTCGTCGGCCTGTTCGGCACCGTGTGGGGGATCATGAACAGCTTCATCGGCATCGCCAAGACCCAGACCACCAACCTTGCCGTCGTTGCCCCCGGTATCGCCGAGGCCTTGCTGGCGACCGCATTGGGCCTGGTCGCGGCCATCCCGGCGGTGGTTATCTACAACGTCTTCGCCCGCTCCATCGCCGGCTACAAGGCCCAGGTTTCCGACGCTTCGGCCGAAGTCCTGCTGCTGGTCAGCCGCGACCTCGATCACCTGCCGCCCGAGCGTGGCTCGCAACCACACATGGTGAAAGTGGGGTAATTGGCCATGGGCCTGCATTTGAAAGAAGGCGCAGACGACGATCTGGCCGAGAACCACGAAATCAACGTCACGCCGTTCATCGACGTGATGCTGGTGCTGTTGATCATCTTCATGGTGGCCGCCCCGCTCGCCACCGTGGACATCAAGGTTGACCTTCCCGCGTCCACGGCCAAGCCGTCGCCACGGCCCGAGAAACCGGTGTTCCTGAGCGTCAAGGCGGACCAGCGCCTGTTCCTGGGCGAAGAGGAAATCAAGGTCGAGAGCCTCGGCCCGACCCTCGATGCCAAGACCCAGGGCAAGAAAGACACGACGATCTTCTTCCAGGCCGACAAAGGCGTGGACTATGGCGACCTGATGAGCGTGATGGACGCCCTGCGCGGCGCCGGTTACTTGAAGGTCGGCCTGGTCGGACTCGAGACGGCGCCGAAGAAATGATCACGACGCGCCAAAAACTGACGCGTTACAGCGGTAGCCTCGCCGTGGTGCTGGGCGTTCACGCGCTTGCCATCGCGCTGGCGCTGAACTGGACGACGCGTCCGCCCCTCGAATTGCCGCCCCAGGCGATGATGGTCGAGCTGGCGCCGGTTCCTGCCCCGCCACCGCCTGCACCGCCGAAAGTCGTCACACCGCCGACGCCTCCGGAGCCGGTGGAAGAGCTGCCATTGCCAAAACTGGCCGAAGCACCGAAGGCGGAAATCGCCGTGCCCAAGCCGGTCAAGCCCAAGCCGAAGCCCCAGCCGCCCAAGCCCAAGCCGGTGGAGAAAAAACCGGAGCCGCCGAAGGAAACGCCGTCGGAGCAAAAGCCCGCCGACACTCAGCCCACCCAGGCGCCGACCGAAAAGTCCGCACAACCGGCCCCTGGCCCGTCGCCCGCGCAAATGGCGGCCAAGGCGAGCTGGCAAGGCACACTGCTGGCGCACCTGGGCAAATACAAGAAGTACCCGGCCAGCGCCCAGGCACGCGGCAAGGAAGGCATGAACCGCCTGCGGTTCGTGGTGGATGCCGAAGGCAACGTGTTGTCCTTCGAATTGGTGGGCAAGTCAGGCAACGCCGATCTGGACCGGGCCACCCTGGACATGATCCGTCGCGCCCAACCGCTGCCCAAGCCACCGGCCGACCTGCTGACCAACGGCACGGTCGAGCTGACGGCGCCGTTCCTGTACTCCATCGACAAGCGACGCCGCTGACCCAAACACCCGATGACAGGGTGAACCTGGTGGCGAGGGAGCTTGCTCCCGCTGGGCCGCGAAGCGGCCCCAAACCGGTGAACGCGATGCATCAGGCTGGTCGCATCCACCGAACCGGGGCCTGCTGCGCAGGCCAGCGGGAGCAAGCTCCCTCGCCACAATCAAACAAAGGCATCGAGAGATGCCTTTTTTCATATCCGGCAACGACCACACAGACATTCGACAGTGTCGCACCGCGCCTCCAGTCTGATAACGTGCGTCTATCGATTGCAGCCGGTATGCTTGGCTCGCAACTTCACGGACGTTTCGCCATGACCCTCACAGAATTACGCTACATCGTGACCCTCGCCCAAGAGCAGCATTTCGGCCATGCGGCCGAGCGTTGCCATGTCAGCCAGCCGACACTGTCGGTGGGTGTGAAAAAGCTTGAAGACGAACTCGGTGTGCTTATTTTCGAGCGCAGCAAAAGCGCGGTGCGCCTGACCCCGGTCGGTGAAGGCATCGTGGCCCAGGCGCAAAAGGTCCTGGAACAGGCCCAGGGCATTCGCGAGCTGGCCCAGGCCGGCAAGAACCAGCTGACCGCCCCATTGAAAGTCGGCGCGATCTACACCGTTGGCCCGTACCTGTTCCCGCACCTGATTCCACAACTGCACCGGGTCGCCCCGCAGATGCCGTTGTACATCGAAGAAAACTTCACCCACGTGCTGCGCGACAAGCTGCGCAACGGCGAGCTGGACGCAATCATCATCGCCCTGCCGTTCAACGAAGCCGATGTCCTGACCCTGCCGCTCTACGACGAGCCGTTCTACGTCCTGATGCCGGCCCAGCACCCCTGGACCCAGAAAAAAACCATCGACGCCGGTCTGCTCAACGACAAGAGCCTGTTGTTGCTGGGCGAAGGCCACTGCTTCCGCGACCAGGTGCTGGAAGCCTGCCCGACGTTGACCAAGGGCAGCGAAGGCGCCAAACACACCACGGTGGAATCCAGCTCTCTGGAAACCATTCGCCACATGGTTGCTTCCGGCCTGGGCATTTCCATCCTGCCGTTGTCGGCGGTGGACAGCCATCATTACTCCCCCGGCGTGATCGAAGTCCGCCCATTGACCGCGCCCGTGCCGTTCCGCACCGTTGCCATTGCCTGGCGCGCCAGCTTCCCGCGACCCAAGGCCATCGAGATCCTCGCCGACTCGATCCGCCTGTGTTCCGTGGCCAAGCCGCCCGCCGCCAAGTAAGCCGCTGCCATGACTGAGCTGTCGAAAGTGCCGGTCACGGCACTCAAGGGTGTCGGTGAAGCCATGGCCGAAAAGTTGGCCAAGGTCGGCCTGGAAACCCTCCAGGACGTGCTGTTCCACCTGCCGCTGCGTTATCAGGATCGCACCCGCGTGGTGCCCATCGGCCATTTGCGGCCTGGGCAGGATGCAGTGGTGGAAGGCACCGTCAGCGGCGCCGACGTGGTCATGGGCCGGCGTCGTAGCCTGGTGGTGCGCCTGCAGGACGGCACCGGCGGGCTCAGTCTGCGTTTCTATCATTTCAGCAATGCGCAAAAGGAAGGCCTCAAGCGTGGCACCCGCGTGCGCTGCTACGGCGAGGCGCGGCCCGGAGCCTCGGGGCTGGAGATCTATCATCCGGAATACCGCGCCATCACCGGCGACGAACCGCCGCCCGTCGCGGAAACCCTGACGCCGGTCTACCCGCTCACCGAAGGCCTGACCCAACAGCGCCTGCGCCAACTCTGCCAGCAGACCCTGACAATGCTCGGCCCCACCAGCCTGCCGGACTGGCTGCCCAAGGAGTTGGCCCGGGACTATCAGCTCGCGCCACTGGCCGACGCGATTCGCTATCTGCATCACCCGCCCGCCGATGCAGATGTGGAAGAGCTCGCTCTCGGACATCACTGGGCCCAGCATCGCCTTGCCTTTGAAGAACTGCTGACCCATCAACTGTCCCAGCAACGCCTGCGCGAAAGCCTGCGCTCGCTGCGCGCCCCGGCCATGCCCAAGGCGACGAAGCTGCCGGCCCGTTACCTGGCCAACCTCGGTTTCACCCCCACCGGCGCGCAGCAGCGGGTCGGCAACGAAATCGCCTACGACCTGAGCCAGCCAGAGCCGATGCTGCGGCTGATCCAGGGCGACGTCGGCGCGGGCAAGACCGTGGTCGCCGCCCTTGCCGCGCTGCAAGCGTTGGAGGCTGGTTATCAAGTGGCCTTGATGGCGCCCACGGAGATCCTGGCCGAGCAACATTTCATCACCTTCCAGCGCTGGCTCGAACCCCTGGGCATCGAAGTCGCCTGGCTGGCCGGCAAGCTCAAGGGCAAGAACCGCGCCGCCGCCCTCGCGCAGATCGCCGAAGGCGCGCCGATGGTGGTCGGCACCCACGCTCTGTTCCAGAACGAAGTGCAGTTCAAGAACCTGGCCCTGGTGATCATCGACGAACAACACCGCTTCGGCGTCCAACAGCGCCTGGCCCTGCGGCAGAAAGGCGTCGGCGGGCGCATGTGCCCGCACCAGTTGATCATGACCGCGACGCCGATCCCACGGACCCTGGCGATGAGCGCCTACGCCGACCTCGACACCTCGATCCTCGACGAACTGCCTCCCGGTCGCACGCCGGTCAATACCGTGCTGGTCACCGATACCCGGCGGGTCGAAGTGATCGAGCGCGTACGCAGCGCCTGCGCCGAAGGCCGGCAAGCCTATTGGGTGTGCACCCTGATCGAAGAGTCGGAAGAGCTGACCTGCCAGGCAGCCGAGACTACTTTTGAAGACCTCACCGCCGCCCTCGGCGAGTTGAAAGTCGGGCTGATCCACGGCCGCATGAAGCCTGCCGAAAAAGCGGCGGTCATGGCCGAGTTCAAGGCCGGCGTCCTGCAACTGCTGGTCGCCACCACCGTGATCGAGGTCGGCGTCGATGTTCCCAACGCCAGCTTGATGATCATCGAAAACCCCGAGCGCCTGGGCCTGGCGCAGTTGCACCAGCTGCGCGGCCGGGTCGGCCGGGGCAGTGCCGCCAGCCATTGCGTGCTGCTTTATCACCCGCCGCTGTCACAGATCGGCCGCCAGCGCTTGGGCATCATGCGCGAAACCAACGACGGTTTCGTGATCGCCGAAAAAGACCTCGAACTGCGCGGCCCAGGCGAAATGCTCGGCACGCGCCAGACCGGTCTGCTTCAATTCAAGGTGGCCGACCTGATGCGCGACGCCGACCTGCTCCCGGCGGTTCGCGACGCCGCCCAGGCGCTGCTGGAGCGCTGGCCCGACCATGTGAGCCCGCTGCTGGATCGCTGGCTGCGCCATGGGCAGCAATACGGCCAAGTGTGAGCACGCGCTCAGTTTTCTGGACGCGCCTTCTGGACAAGCTGGTTATACTGACCCACTTGTAGAATACGGACACCGACCATGACCGAAGCTGCCCTCGTCCCCGTAACCCCGCACGCTCCGTCTGTTATTCGGCAATTGCTCGAAAAACTGGGCATCGCCTTCGACGAAATCATCGAGCGACCGGGCCTGAATCCTGCTCGCAAAGTGCAAGCCGTGCTGCTGCACGATGCCGTCGGCGCGCTCATGGTCCTGTTTCCACAAAATCAGTTGCTGGACCTCAACCGTCTGGCCGAACTCACTGGCCGCAAACTCACGGCGGTGCCGACCGAGCGCCTGGAGCGCATGCTGGGCAAGCACAGCCTAAGCCTGCTGCCGGGCCTACCCGCGCTGACCAGCTCGCCATGCCTGTACGAAGAAGGCTTGCTGCGCGAGCCCAAGCTGCTGATCAACTCAGGCGAGCCGGGGCTGCTGCTGGAAGTCACCAGCGAAGCCTTCAAGACCATGCTCACCAAGGCCAGCGCCGCGACGTTTGGCGAACCCTTGGGCAATATCTCCCCGAACCTGGACCGCCCAGATGACGACCGCAAGGAAATCACCCAAGCCGTCCAGGCATTCACCGCCCGGCGTATCCAGCAACGGCTGGAAGAGACCATCGAGATCCCGCCGCTGGCCGAAACCGCGCAAAAAATCATCAAGCTGCGGGTCGACCCTGACGCCACCATCGACGACATCACCGGCGTGGTCGAAACCGACCCCGCACTGGCCGCCCAAGTGGTGAGCTGGGCCGCGTCGCCGTATTACGCATCGCCGGGCAAGATTCGCTCGGTGGAAGACGCCATCGTCCGGGTGCTGGGCTTCGACCTGGTGATCAACCTGGCGCTGGGCCTGGCCCTGGGCAAGACCCTGAGCCTGCCCAAGGACCACCCGCAACACACCACGCCGTACTGGCAGCAATCGATCTACACCGCCGCCGTCATCGAAGGCCTGACCCGCGCCATGCCCCGCGCCCAGCGCCCGGAGGGCGGCCTGACCTACCTGTCGGGCTTGCTGCACAATTTTGGCTACCTGCTGCTGGCCCACGTCTTCCCGCCGCATTTCTCCTTGATCTGCCGGCACCTGGAAGTCAACCCGCACCTGTGCCACAGCTATGTGGAGCAACACCTGCTGGGCATCAGCCGCGAGCAGATCGGCGCCTGGCTGATGCGCTACTGGGACATGCCCGACGAACTGGCCACCGCCCTGCGCTTCCAGCACGACCCCCACTACGACGGCGAATACGCCGCCTACCCGAACCTGGTGTGCCTGGCCGTACGCCTGCTGCGCTCACGCAGCATCGGCTCCGGACCGGATGAGGACATCCCCGATGCCCTGCTCGAACGCGTTGGGCTGACTCGGGAAAAGGCCAATGATGTGGTGAGCAAGGTGCTTGAAGCCGAGGTGCTACTGCGGGAATTGGCGTCGCAGTTCAGCCATTAAACGCAGCGGCACAAGGGCTGTTGTGGCGAGGGAGCTTGCTCCCGTTCGGCTGCGCAGCAGACGCAAAACCTGCCGACGCGATCCGTCAGCGCAAACGCACTAGCCTATTTGGGGCTGCTTCGCAGCCCAGCGGGAGCAAGCTCCCTCGCCACGGGGTTCTCGACTAGACCTTCTTGGCCTTCCTCGGCTTCAAATACTTCATCAACCCCTGAAACCAGATCACCAGCGCCGGATTACCCTTGATCTGGATCGACTTGTCCTGGATCCCGGTCATGAACGCCAGCTGCTTGTTCTTCGCCTGCATCGTGGCGAAGCCATAGGCTGCGTCCTTGAAGGCGATGGCGAAGGCCGGCGTTGCATAAACACCCGACTGGCTGGTGATGCGCTGGTTCTTCACGGTGAAATACCGAGCGATCTTGCCGTCCAGGGTTTGCAGTTGGAACACCAGGTCCTTGTCGCCAAGCTGTTGTTGGAAGGCTGGATTGCTGCGGCTGGCCTTGCCCATCAACCACCCCAGCATCCACAACAGGAAACGAAATTTCATCGGCACAGCCTCGTGAGAAAAATGAACGGCTGGCGCAGTTTATCGTTTCCCCAGCGGAACGCCATCATCGAATCCGGTTTAAGGAAGATCGCCCGCATTTTGCGCACGATGACTGCCAAGTCATGTTTAGAAGCGGCATTCCATGGCCTTCAGACCCGTCGGAGATTTCCTTCAAAACACCGGGCTGTTCATGAACTAGGCAGGGCAACCGAGCGCGGCTAACCTCTATTCGTCATCGCAAAAATCGCCGCCGACCTGGCCGACGACATCGACGAATCCCGCCGCTGTGTAGCCCTGGCGATCAGCCGTATGGCCGATGGGGTTCAGTTGTTGGTCGAGCGCGCGTTGGATCATTTGGAGACGAAGGGGGTGGCGGCGTCTGCAGCCAAGGGATAGGACGGACATAGTGGCAAGCTGAACCGACGCCTTCGCGAGCAGGCTCGCTCCCACAAGGGATCGGGGTTGTCGCAAATATTTCAGTCACCACAAAACAAATGTGGGAGCGAGCTTGCTCGCGAAAGCGGTCGATCAGTCGCCATCGATGCAAGCTGAACGGCCGCCTTCGCAAGCAAGCTCGCTCCCACAGGGGAAACGCGGTCCCACCGAGAGCCAGGTCGGCTTCAAGGCCGCCTCGGCTCGGCTTTTGATCTGTCAGGCCCCGTTAACCACGATGGCTGAACGCAGGCATTGTGGAGTGGGCAACCCGGCATGGATGCCGGGTTAGCCGCGCTGGGTCATGGATGACCCTTCGCGGCGGGCCCACGGAGCAATGCCGGAGTGAGGGCATGCCGAGCCTAGGCGAGGCACCGAGTGGTGGGGCCAAGCTTTTTTGCTCACTTTTTTTGGCGTCTGAAAAAAAGTGAGTCGCCGTAAGGGCGAAACCCTAAGCAGCCGTTACCGCAGCAACGGATATGCCCCCGATCAAACATTCGGGCAAGGCACCGGTGCCCAATCGCCCAGGTCCGGGTTTTTGCACATGCTGTTCACCTGCGTAGTACCCGCGCTGGCAACCTGTTTGCTTTCATCCTGCTTGGCCTTGGCGGTCTGCAGGGTCTTCTCGGTAGCGACCGCTTCTTTCGGCACGGCTGGCAGTTCTTTCTTCTTCGCCGGCGTCACTTTCTTCTTGGTCTTGGTGCTGGCCTGCGCCGCCACAACCTGCGTGGTGTCAGCAGTGGCCACGGTCACCACGTCAGTACGCTGCACACCCACTTGCTGCAGGTCCTTCTCGTAGGCCTGGGTGTAGTTGTTCAGGTCTTCGGAAGCCTTGCCGTTCACCGCGACGATCAGGTCATTGGATTCTTTCAGGCCGGCAACGATTTCTGCCAGGCGCTTGCGGCCTTCGGTGTCGTTGACGGTCTTGGCCTTGCGGTCGGCGACCAGTTTGCTGAACGCGTTCTGGTAGCACTGTTGCGACGCCTTGGCGTAGGCGGTGCTGCGGTCGATGTCCGAAGCGCTCTTGCTGACGTCGGCGGCGTAGGAGGCGATGCGCATGTTGTCATCGGCGATCTGCTTCTGGCGCTCGGTGTAGTAACCGGTAGCGCCACCGGCCAAGGCGCCGCCCGCGGCACCGATGGCGGCGTTACGGCCACGGTCTTCCTTGTCGGCGGTCAAGGCGCCCAGCAGCGCACCACCGACGGCACCGACGGCTGCGCCGGTGACGACCGACTTGGTCATGTTCCCTTCGGTGGAGCGCAGGTGCTGCACCGGCTCGTAGCAGTTGGGGTAGTACTCGACCTTGGTGCTCGAGGCGACCTTGGACGTCGGCGACGAAGCGCAGCCAGTCAGTACGGTGCTGAAGCCCACAGCAACCATCAGCAAATGACGCTTGGAAACCGAAGCAAAAGGTTTACGGGAGAAAAGCATAGTTGTGTTCTCGTTTAAGTTTTGACCAGCTCAGCACGGCCCCATCGCCGCCTGAGTCCCTTCCAAGCTCGCTGACAACGAACACTCAAGACCGCTGAGCGCTCGATGCGAGCAATTGCTTCAATATCGCCGCCGGGTCGGCTCGTTTCTGCTGACGATAATCCCCGACATGGCGAACGAATAACGTTGCACGCGCCACCAGGCTCTTGCCCAGTACCGGTTTGCGCTCAAGCTCTTCCTTGATGCGCTGCAATTGCGCCTGGATCACGGCATCGGTGTAGCGCGTGCCGGTCGCCAGGTTGTCGATGTAGATCGCCACCGCGCCGTCCAGCGCACTGCGACCATTTTCAATGGCCGTGGCAAACAGCGTGGCGCTGGCGTCGTCCTTGGCATCCAGGGCCGCCTGCCGACTGTTCTGCAGGTTGGTCAGGCGAATGTTGTAGTTGTTGATGGTCTCGGCCACCAGGGCCGAAGACTGGATCAGGTTGCCCGCCGCTTCCTCGCGCTGTTGGGCGATGAGCGAGACGTTGCGCTTGAGCTCTTCGTTGACCAGGCCCAACTCCGCTTGAAGGCGCGGGTCGGCGCTGGCGGCGATGATGCTGTCCAGGCGCTTGGTCGGGTCTTCGGCGTCGTCGATGGCGTCGGTCAGGGACGCGAGCCGGCCCTCTTTCTGCCACTGGGCGTACAGTTCCTTGTAGCGCGAACGCGGCGCCGACAACGCGCCGACAGCCACACGGAAACCGGTGGTTTCGTTGTTTTGCTCGGTGCCGTCCGCGGCGAACAACGGGTACTCGCGGCGCATGCCGGTGAACAACGTGCCCTCGCCTTCCAGGTAGTTGCCGCCCTTGACCACGAAGCCGCCATAGGCGCCCTGACGGCGACCGGCGTGCACCAGTTGGAATGATTCCTGGACCATTTCGGCGGCGTTGCCCACCACGTCGAACAGGCCGATGGGGTTCGGCAACTTGGTGCCGATGGGCATCAAACGCGCCGCTTGGCCCGTGCCGCCGGCGACTTGGTTGAACACTGCCCAATCGGCCAGCGGCCCGTCGCTTTCACTGCCTTCAAGGCGCCGGGGGAACAAGCGCCCTTCCAGGTCCTGACGGCTCACAGCTTGCCCACCTCGGGCGGCGAATTCCCACTCCACTTCGGTGGGCAGACGCACGAAGCCCAGGCCGCCGTCTTCGGCGGATGCGCCGCGACCGCTCACTGGCAGCAGGTCCTTGTGGTATTTCATCAGCCAGGCGCTGTACACCGCCGCAAAGCGCTCGGCCTCGAATTTCGACAGTTTCACCTTCGGCAAGCGCCCGGCCATACCCTGGGGCAACTCGGCTTGCAAGGCTTCGCAGGCCGGCGCCGGCTCGCCGCTGGCCAGGGATTGCGCCTGGGCCATGACCTGAGCGTACTGGCGAGCGGTGACTTCGTATTTGCCGATGAAGTACAGCATCGGCTTGAGCGGCGTCTTGGCGTCGGTCTTGGGCATCAACGGCGTGATGGTCTTGTTCCAATCCTTGGGCAAATCCTTGAGGGTGAACTGGCCATTGATGAAGTCACGCCGGTAGCCGGAAATGAACGACTGCTGGTAGCCGGCCTCGCCTTCGCTGAACGGGTAGCCGAGGCTGATCTCGCGGTCGTCCAGGGTCCCTTGGGCAAGAATGTAGACGTAGCGAAACACCATTTGCCCTTCACACGGCAGCGGCAGGCTGACGTCGTCGGGCAACGGCTTGGGGTTGTCCAGCTTGTCCGTGCCTTCATCGGCACAGACCAGACCGGCCAGGCTCAGCGCCACGGCGGCGCCCAATAACTTATACATCGCGAATTCCTTCACATGCCTGGATGCGCGCCACCCGCCAGCCGCCACACGCCGCCGCGACGGCGCTGATGCCGAGCACGGCCACCAGGGCCAAGGTGTAATGACGCACCAGCAGATGGCTGGCGTACTCGCCGGGCATCTGCGCAAATAAATAATTGAGGCCCGACTGCGCCAGGCCATACAGCCCGGCGCTCAGCAGGGCCGCAAACGTGGCGCTGTAGAGCGCCTGCAACACCACGAACAACAACAGCGCCGCCGTGGACACGCCCAGCAGGCGCAGCACCGACAGCTCCCGACGCTTGCGCTCCACCGCTGCCAGGGCCCCGGCAAAAATCGCTGCGAACGCGCCGGCCAACGCCAACCCGGCGATGATCCAGAACACGATCGACAGGTTGCGGCTCAACGATTGCACCTGTGCGATGGTCTGGGCCTGGGTCGACACCAACAGGTTCTGCCTGGCGAAGTACTGGCGCAGCGGCTCGACATCACCAAGGTTGCGCGCGTACAGGCGGAACGCCGGATAGACCCGCTGCCCAACCTCGCCCACTGCATCGCCCGGCCAGCCGAACGCGGGCACGGCACGGCCGTCGCGGTAATCCTCGGCGGCCTCCAGCAACGCCAGCGGGGCAAACAGGCCGTCCCGGGCGAAGGCTTCCAGTGGCAGCACATGCATCACCTGCACGCGAGCGCGCTGCGCCTCGCTGCGACCGGCCACTTGCCGGCCGAAACCGGCCTGCAACCAATCACCAGCCTTGGCGCCGAGTTTCTCGGCGGCGGTCTGGCTGAGCACCACTTGATCCAAGCCCTGCGGCACCGGCAGGCGATCGAACAAAGGGTCGCCAGCGGCCGTGGGAATCATCTCGACCGTGACGGCGGCAGCCTCGCTGCTCAGATCCGCCGTGGCCGCGATCTGTCGGGTGCGCGGCAAGGCGAAGGCGACGTCGCTGCGCTGTCCCAATTGCTCGACGAAGGCGGCACTGAAACGGCCACCGCCCAACGGGATGATTTCCCGGGTAGCCGGGTCACGTTCCAGGCGCTCGGTCAGGCTGCTGACCAGGCCGAACTTCAGGCCGAACAGCACCAGCAACGGCGCCACCACGGCCACCAACGCCAGCACCGAACACGCCGACAGCCAAGCGTCGTTGCGGTAATCCTGCCAGGCCAGGGAAGCCACCAGCGCGCCGCGCATCAGCAGGCCTCCCCGAGCGTAGCGGTGACGCCGCCGTCGGCATCGCGGCGGCAACTGATGCGCAGCACTTGCAAGCCGCTGGCGCGGGCCAGCGCCTCGTCATGGGTGGCGACCACACAGCAGACACCCTGCTCGCGGGCCTGGGTGACCAACAACTGCATGACGCGCTCGGCGTTCAGCGGGTCGAGGGCGGCGGTCGGTTCGTCGGCCAGCAGCAGGCGCGGGCCATGGGCCAAGGCGCGGGCGCAACTGACCCGCTGGCGCTGGCCGACGGAAAGATCCGCGGGTTTCTTGTCCAGTTGATCGGCAATGTCCAATTGTCCGGCCAGGCGCTTCACGCTGCCGTCATCCTTCAAGCCCAGCAGTTTGCGCGACAACGCGATGTTGCCGCGTACGTCCAGGAAGCCCAGCAGGCCACCGGTTTGCAGAACATAGCCCAGGTGGCGGCCGCGCAACTCAGCCAAGGTGCCTTGTTGCGACGTGCGCCACAGTTTGGCGATGTCCAGCGGCGCGTTGGCCGGCGTGAAGTCGAACTGCCCCGCCTGATCCGGCGCCAGCACCAGCGCCAGCAAGTCCAGCAAGGTGCTCTTGCCGCAGCCGCTGGGACCGACCACCGCCAGCTGTTCACCGGCGCGCAGTTGCAGCCGTGGAATCACCAGGCTGTAGCGTTGGCCACCGGCGCCCCGGCTCTTGTGCACTGCGCTCAGGTTCAGCATCACGGCAGCGTCGACAACGGAACGCGGTACAAGGCGTCGCCCGGCTCGGCATCGCCGAAGCGCACCCAATTGGCGAGGTCGTTGTGGAAGGTTTCGTAGAGGCGGATCTTTGATTCCAGCTCGTCGATGAAATCCTCCTGCTCGGCCACGCTCAACGACAGCCACAAATCCTGGGTCATGTTCAGCGATTTGCTGCGGTACGGCAGCCCTTCCAGGTACTCGCCGAGAATCCCACCCGTGGCGAGGTTGCCGCCTTTGCGCAGGGCCGATGGGTCGCGGCTCATATAGGCGCTGGCGCTGGCGATTTCCTGGAAGAAATCCTTGGGCGAGCTCTGGGTTTTGCGGGCCGCGTCGACGATGAGCTTCAGCGATTGCTGCAGGTCGTTGAGTTGCAGCTTGGTCAGCATCACGCAGACCTGGAATGCCGGCAGCGCCGGGTTGGTCAGGTCGCGGTCGGCGGTCCAGGCGCTGACCAATTGCGGCGCCTGGCTGGCGGCTTTGCGCCCCAGGAAGTCCATGTGCATCGCGTAGCCGACCGCTGCCGATTTGTCGGCCAGGCTCGGCGCGGCGCTGAGCAGCGGCACGCTTTGCGGCTTGTTGCTGCGCACCTGGTGGACGAGGTCGGCGAACACCGAGCCGATTTCGTCGACCCGATCACCGAACTTACGTACGTCGGCACCCGGCACCGCAATGTACAGGTCACCGATTTGCGGGTTGGCGTCGGCAGTCAGTGTGCGGTATTGGGACTGTGCGCCAGCGTGGGTTTTCTTGCCGGCGTCGCTGAGCAGGTGCAGGGCGTATATCTTGATTTGCTTGCCCAACGCCGCCTGGCGCACTTCGGCCTCGTTCATTTGCGTGGCGGCAAATGGGTCGTTCTTGCGCAGCGCACCGGCGTCGGTGACGAGCAGGATCAGCCGGCCGCCGTAGCCGGACCAGTCCATCCCTTCCACCGCCTCCATGACACCGGCAAACGCATCTTCATTAAACGAATGGCTCGACACGGTAGATGCCTTGACCTGCCGCGCCATCTCCAGGAAGCGTTGCGGGTCGCGGCCCTGTTCCAGGGTGATCAAGGTCTTGGCGGTGTATTCCAGGCCTGGGGTTTTCTTGATGCTGCTGCGAAAACCCACCATGCCGAAACTGACGCTATCAAGCTCGCCACGTTCGCCGATGCGAGTCTGCAATTGATGCACCACGTCACGGACCTGATCGATGTAGGGCTGCATGGACACGGTGGTGTCCACCACCAGCACCACGGCGGTACGGAACGCGTCGGCGTTGGCGGCGGTGACCGGCGTGTTGGTCGCAGCCTTTTGGGCGGTGCCAGGGTCGATGGACGCCACGTTCAGCAACTGCACCGGCTGTCCGTTATCGTCGAAGCTCTCGCGGGAATCGAAGATTGGCAGCAGATAGAACTGATTCTGCGGCACGGCGCTGGCGGCCGGCTCCAGAGCCAGCACTTGTTGATCGTCCTGGGGCTTCTGCTGAGCTTTGAGCAACGCGTTTTTGGCGGCGGCCGGGTTGGCCAGTAGCTTCTCCACTTCGCCGGGCTGACGCAGGAACATCACCGGCGCACGGCCGGAGCGCTCGGTGAACTTGAGCACCAGGCTCTGTTTCCAATCGCTGACCTGAGCGGCGGGCAACCAGCCGTCGCTGCGCCCGTCGGTGGCGGCGCCGACGCGCACCCAGGCGCTGCCGTTCACGTCCTTGCGCTGGTAGACGTACAGCACGGAGAACGCCGGCAACGCCTTGCCCGGCGCAGCGCCAGGCTCGGCGGCCAACTTGGCCCCCGGTTTGCTGAGCACGCGCTGGAACAGGGTTTTCTTGCCAGCCATCAGCAGCGGACGCTGGCCGCCATCGGCCTCGGTCACCACGGGCGGCTTGACCGCAGGTACGTCAGGGGCTTTCGGCGGGGTGACTTCAGGGGGCTTGGCCGAGGTCGTCTTGGCAATCGGCGTTTTCATCTCTTTGCCGTCATTGCCAGACAACCACCAATAACCCGCGCCACCCAGCGCCAACGCCACGGCCACCGCAACAGCCGCGAGGGCAAACACCGGACCCTTGCGTTGCTCCGAAACCGTGGATTGCGCTGTTGGCTTGAGCGGCGGTGGCACAGGCTTGGGTTGTGGCGGCGAGTAAGCCGGACCGCTGGGAATGTCGATGGACATGGGCGTCAAGCCCGCCAAGTCATCCACCGCAGGCGGCACGACCGGCAGTTCAAACGACAACGGCCGGATCAGCGTCGCTTCCGACGATTGCTCCGGCAAATTATCCAGCGCCCGCAGCAGCGCCGCCGCATCCGGGAAACGCTCCGCCGGATCCTTCGCCAGCAACTTGCGCAGCACGTCCTGGTAACGGCCATGGTGCACCGGCAGTTCCGGCAAGGGCTCGGTCAGGTGCGCCAGGGCCGTGGACAGTGCATCGTTGCCGGTGTACGGCAACTTGCCGACGAGGATTTCATAGAGCACCACGCCCAAGGCGTACAGGTCGGCGCGACCGTCGATGTCTTGCCCACGGGCCTGTTCCGGGCTCATGTAGCTCGGTGTGCCAACGGCGAAACCGGCTTGGGTGAACTGGGTGCGGTCGTCCAGGGATTTGGCGATGCCGAAGTCCGACAGCACCGCCGTGCCGTCGGCGCGAAAGAGGATGTTGGCCGGCTTCACGTCGCGGTGGACCAACCCCAAGCCGTGGGCATACCCAAGGGCCGACGCGATTTGGCGAATGTAGGTCAGGCCCTGCTCCGGCGTCAGGCCCGCGGCGATGCGTTCCTTGAGCGTGCCGTTGGGCAGGTATTCCATCGCCATGTAATACAGCTCACCGACGTTGCCGATGTCATGGATGGTGACCGTGTGCGGGTGGGACAAGCGCGCCAGGGTCTTGCCTTCGCGCAGGAAACGCTCGCAGAACGTCGGGTCGGCGGCCAGGGCTGCCGCCATGACTTTCAATGCCACCTTGCGCTCCAGCGAACGCTGGGTCGCCAGGTACACGCTGGCCATCGCGCCTTCGCCGATCTCGCCGTCGATGTCGTAACCGGGGATGACAAGGTTAAGGGTCAAGCTCATGACGGCACCTTCACGACGACCACGGTGATGTTGTCCGGCGCGCCGCGCATCAGGCCCAGGGACACCAGGCTACTGGCGATCTCGCCGGGCTCGTCGTGGCTCAATACTTCACGGATTTCCTCGTCCTCGACGGTCTTGGTCAGGCCGTCGCTGCACAGTAGGTAGCTGTCGCCGGGCACCAGCAGCAATTCGGCCAGCGCCAGGTTCAGTTGCGCCTCGACGCCGATGGCGCGGGTGACGATGTTGGCGCGTGGATGCACGCGGGCTTCGGCTTCGCTGAGCAGGCCGCTGTCTTGCAAGTCCTGGACGTAGCTGTGGTCCCGGGAAATGCTTTCGAGCACGCCATCGCGCAGGCGATACAACCGGCTGTCACCGGCCCACAGGCACATGCCGCGCAGGTCGCGGGCGGCCAGCACCACCACGGTGCTGCCCATCATGGTCACGCCACGGTTGGCGGTTTCTTCGCGCACGGCGGCGTTCACCCGCAACAGGTCGCTTTGCAGTGCCGCGATGTATTCATCCAGGGAACGGCCCACGGCAATGCTGCGCAGGCTGTCGATGATCAGGCTGCTGACGTAGTCGCCCGCCGCGTGCCCGCCCATGCCATCGGCGACCACCCACAGGCCGTTTTCAGGCATGTCCAGGCAGGCATCTTCGTTGACCTGGCGGACCATGCCGACGTGGCTCTTGCTTGCAGACTTGATTGCTTTTCCGGCACTTGGACGCATCTACACAACACCTTCTTGGCCGAGCAAAAATTGCGCAAAATCAGCCGCCGCCGGTAATCCCTGGCAGCGCATCAAACCGGGCGCGATGCGCTCCGAACCCAGGCCCCACCACAGGCTTGCGCCTTCACAGGCCGACTCGGCCAGGGCGCTCATCCTTCGCTGCGGATCGGTGGCATCGAAACGATGCAGGCTGGCGAAGCGACTGCTCAAGGTGCGCGGCAGGCACATTGGGCTGCCAAGGGTTTCAAGCTCTTCGCTGAACGCTTCGAAACTGGCTTCCACGCTCAATGTGCTCAGCAACAGGTTCTCCACTCGCCCGAACCAGTCGTCCGCGCCACCGACCACCGAGGCTGGGTCCGCCTCCGCGTCCATCAATACCGCGACGGTCAGCGGGAAATAGCGCCCGACCCGGTCGATGCTGGGCATCACCACCCCGACGGCAGCGTCCGGGCCGCACACGCCGGGCGCGACCATGAAGCGCCATAGCGGGCTGACCAGATAGGCGTCCAACCAACGCTCGCCGAGGCTGCTCTGGCTGGCGAGCAAACCCGCCGCCAGCCAGGAGTCCCACGGTTTGATAAAACTCTGGGGCAAGCCTCGGCTGACGAAATCCCCGCGGCTGGCCAACTTTCCATAGAAGCCCGGCGTACTCATAGACGCTCCGGCAGGCTGAAGCCGCTGAGCACGCGGCTCTTGAACGGGTTGAAAGCACTGTTGGCCCGCAGCTCATAAGAGGCGCTTGCGCCATCGACCCGCAGGCGCAGGTTGAAGCGATCCGGCGAGTTGCCGGCGGTCAGGTCCGATTGTTCCAGCAGGCGGAACCAGGCCCATGGCCCATCCAGGGTGATACCGGAACGACCGCTGGAGGAAGGTGGCATGATCGAAATCCGCACCACGCCGATGCTGCCGGGGTTCGGCCACTGCAACGCGGTCGGGCGGCTCGGGCCGTGGTCGTAGCTCAGCTGCTGACCGTCGAGGTCGAGCAGGAACTGGGTGATGGTCGAATCCATCGCCACCGGCTTGAGCTCGAAGCGCACCATCGGCTGGGTGCCGCCGGAGCGGAAAAACGCATCGCGGATGGTCGCCGCGCGCTGGAAGGTCTGCAACACGCCAGGAGAAATCCCGAGCTTCTGCGCCGCGCCCGGCTGCCAGCGCCAGGTTTGCGTCGAGGTATCCACGTACGGTTGCAGGTACTTGCGGAAGTAGTTGTCCATCACCCCGCCGACGCCGAAGAACTGGCCGAAGTCATCAAGGGTGGCGTCCCGCGCACTGCCTGGCGACATCGGGTAACGTCCGGCCAGGGACTGGCGGTAGATGTTCACCACTTCGCTGGTCCAGGCCGCGTTCAGTTGATTGCGCACCCCGCCCATCATGGTGTTGGTGGTGGAATTGACCACTGACTTGACCAAGCCCTGCACAAGTGGCGGCTGGCGTTCGGCGTTGAGGCTCACCCGGGTAGCGGCGGCCGACGCCTGGTTCTTGGCCTCGCCGAGCAAGGCATCGCCGCTGGCGCCGACCATGGCGCTGACTTGCACGTACAGCGCGTTCATGTCGGACAACAGGCCGTCGATGGCCGCCGGTTCGCCTTCGTTCTTGTTGACGATGCTGTTGAGCTCGGCGAAATGCGCGGTGATCGGATCATCGCTCGCCGTCGGCGCGTTCGATGTCGCCTGTTCCTGGCCGAGCAGGCTGCCGAGGCGCTCCTTGAGCTTGTCCACGCTGCCCTCCACCGGCGCGCCTTGGGCGGCCAGCAGGCGCTCATCCTGTTGCAGGTCGGTTTCCTTCGCCACTGCCACCAGCAGTTTTTTCAGCGGCGAGGTCGGGCCGGAAATCACCCGCAGCACATCGGCGGCCTGGGCCACGCTGGTGATCGGCACGAAGTCGATGTCGGCCAGCAAGGCGTCCCATTGGCGCATGTAGTCCTGGAAATACAGGCGACGCACATCGGCGGCCAGGCTGGCGACGTTCTGTTGGTCGGCCTCTTCATGGCCCAGCACCCATTGCTCTTCAGCCAAGGTGCCAGTCTGGCTCAGGCTGCTGAGCAAAAAGCCCTGGCGATACCCTTTGACCGTGAAGAACCCACTCAACGGTTCGCCCAACGGCTTGCCGCTCTTGCGGCTGAACACCAGCGCAGCGTCACGCCCGGCGGCTTCGTTGATGCGGAAGTCCGCAATGCCTTCTGGCAGCTTCTGGCGCTTGATGCGGTCGTAGACGCGCTGGGCCACCGGCAACTGTTGCAACTGGCGGCGCAGGTCTTCGATCAGCCGTGGGTCCAGGCGCGCGGTCGGCGGACGCCGTTCGAACAGTGCCTGCAAATGTCCGGTCAGGGCTTGGCGCTGCTCGGCTGGCAAGTCCCGTGGCAAGCTGCGATCCCAATCCAAAGCGATCCAGGCCTTGATGAAGTCGGCGTCGTAATGCTCGTTATCGGCGAGCATCAGATAGGCCTTCAAGCCTTCGTAGAGGAAGTCCGAATTGCCGCCGCTGTGCAGTTGCTCTTCGATGCGCGTCAGCAGGCGTGGCGCGAACACCGCGATCAACAGCTTGCGGTAGACGCTACCGGACTCGGCTTCCAGCATGTCGCCCTGATAGAGCCCCAAACCTTCAGCCCAATCGGGGGCGTCGTCGGCCAGGTGTTTCACGGCGTTGAGCAGCGGCAACACCGCAAGCACGTCGCGCTGGGCCGGGCTGAGGTTCTGCACGGTCTGGCCCAGCGGCGCGACCTTCTGGTCGACCTGGGCGATGTAGGCCTGGTTGGCGCGATAGCTGACCCACCACAACGTGCTGACCACCAACACCAGCACGACGGTTGACGCGAGCACGCCACGAGCGATCCACTTGCGCCGGCGCTCGACTTTCGGGTCCACCCCCACCAGCCCGCGCTCGGCAAACGCCACGGCGCTGAACAGTTTTTCGATGAAGTAGCTGCGTCCGGTGCCGGTCTGGCGCGCCAGGTGCTGGCGGTCCAGGTTCATGCTCTGGGCCATGGAGCCGATCAGACGATCGATCGGGCTGCCTTCCTGGGTGCCGCTGGTGAAGTACACACCGCGCAGCAATACCCGCTCTTCAAAGGCGTTGGGTTTGAACACGCCGTCGAGGAAGCTTTGCAGGCAATCCTTCAACGCACCGAACTGCTGCGCGAAGCCGTAGATCAGGTCGCGCCGCGCCGGGTCGCGCTCTTGTTGCAAGCGCTCGACCAAGCGGTCGTTCAGGCGCTGTTCCAACAGGGCGAATTCGCTTTGCAGGTGCGCCAACGGACTGTCGTTGCTCTTGCCATCGTCCAGCGCGAAGGTCATGCCCCAGACCTGGGCGCGTTCTTCCTTGCTGAGGCTATCGAAGTACTCCATGAAGCCTGGCACCAGGTCGAGCTTGGTGAGCATGAGGTAGACCGGGAAACGCACGCCCAGTTGGGTGTACAACTCCTGGATCCGCAAGCGAATCGCCGCGGCGTGGGCCGCGCGTTCGGCGTCGCTGCCCAGCAGCAGGTCCGAGAGGCTGATGGCGATGAACGCGCCGTCGATGGGGCGACGTGCCCGTTGTTTTTTCAGCAGGCCGAGGAAGCCCAGCCATGCTGCCTTGTCGACGGCCGCGTCACTGTCCTGGGTGGTGTAGCGGCCAGCGGTGTCGAGCAGCACGGCCTGGTCGGTGAACCACCAGTCGCAATTGCGCGTACCGCCGACGCCGCGCACCGCACCGGCGCCGAGCTGCGCGGCCAACGGGAAATGCAGGCCGGAGTTGACCAGCGCGGTGGTCTTGCCGGAACCGGGCGGGCCGATGATCACGTACCACGGCAGCTCGTAGAGGTTGCGCCTCTCGTCACCGCCGAGCTTGGCTTTCTTGAGCAACGCCAAGGCTTCGTCCATGCGCTGGCGCAGGGTTTCGAGTTCCTCGGCGGTGGCGATGCTGGTGGGGTCCGGCGGCGTCTGCGCGGCCAGGCTGCGCATCACTTCGGCGGCTTGGCGCCGAGCCTGGATAATGCGCAACACCCGGTAGGCGATCCACACTGCGAACACCAGAATGATCAACGCCCAGCGGCGGCCTTCAGGCACCAGCCAATCGAGCAGCGGGCCAACGAACCAGATGATCAGGCTGAGGGCGATCAGGCCCAGCAATGGAATGACCCAGCGGATCATGAAACTGAAAAACGCCTTCACTCGACCCCCTCCGCCAACACTGTGATTTCAACCCGTCGATTGCGCGCGCGCCCCTCGGTCGTGGCGTTGGACGCCAGCGGCTCGGTGTCGCTGCGGCCCTCGGCGCTGAAGCGCTCGGGTTGGCCGGTCTTGGCCGAAAGAATGTCCAGCACCGACCGGGCCCGCGCCTCGGACAAGGCCCAGTTGGACGGGAATCTCAGGGTGGCGATCGGGCGATTGTCGCTGTGGCCAGTCACCAGCACCTGGCCCTTGACCTTGCGCACCGCGTCAGCGATGCGCAGCATCAGCGGTTGGAAATCGTCTTTGATGCTGGCGCTGCCGGAGGCGAACAGTTCATCGCCACGGATGGTCACCACCGAGCGATCGACGGCGTCTTCCACGGCCACCTTGCCGGAGCGGATTTCATCGGCGAGGAAACCGGCCAGGCGTGGGCGCTCGACCACTTTGGGCTGGACCACGGGACGGTCGATGGTCTGCACCGGGATTTCACCGAGGAAGTGGATGTTCTTGAACACCGGCTCGGCGTCGGAGGCCAGCTTCATGCGCAGGCCGAACAGCAGCGCCAGCAGCAGCGCCGCGCCGATGGCCAGGGCGATCCACGGCGGCATGAATTGCGCCAGGCGATCACGGGCCACGGTGACACCGCGCCAGTGCGGCGACAGCTCGCGCTCGTAGTCGCCACGAGCGCTGCGAATGACGCCCGCGGTACGCTCGCGCAACGCCTCCAATTGACTGCGGCCGTCGTTCATTACCCGATAACGGCCTTCGAACCCGAGGCACATGCACAGGTACAAAAGCTCCAGCAGATACAAGCGCTCGCGCGGGCTTTGCAGGCAGTGCTCCAGCAACTGGAACACCTTCTCGCCGCCCCAGGCTTCGTTATGCACGGTGATCAAAAGGCTTTGCTTGCCCCAATCGCTGGTGCCACCCCATGGGGTGCTCAACACCGCTTCATCCAGGGCGGTACACAAGGCGTAGCGGGCCAGCAACACGTCGTTGCGCACCACGCCGGCGGCCTCGGCGCGCTCTTCGAACTGGCGCAGGTAGGCCAACAGTTGCGCGCGCAAGCTGGCCGGCGCCGGGTGGGCGATGGTGTTGCGCAAGCGCGTCAGCAGGGCCAGCAACGGGCCGGCGGCGCTTTCCAACGGGTTGAGGCCCTGGGCCTTGCCGGTCAGGACCGGCGCGGCCGGCATCGACAACGGCGCGGGCGTCGGCTGTTGGCGTGCCGGGTCCGGACGGAACGGATCCGCGCCGCGGCCACCGGGCGTCGGCATGAACTGGGTACGATCGTCGTTGCTCATCGCGGTTTATCCTCGGATCGCCCAGAACGCCAGGTTCAGCCCCGGGAACTGGCCGGCGATGTGGAACGCAAAGCCGCCGGAGTTGCTCAACTGCTGCCAGTGATCGCTGCCTCGGTCGAGCTCGTAATAGGTGGAACCGGCGTGGTACGGCAGTTGGCGTGGCGCTACCGGCAACGGCAGCAGGCCGATGCCCGGCAATTGCAGGTTGACCAGGTCACGGATGTGCTCCACCGAGCCGACCTTGCTCTGCTGGCCGAAGCGGCCGCGCAGGGTTTCGGCGGGCACGTCGGCGCGTACCACCAGGATGAAACTGGCGCTGTCGAGCAGGGTCTTGTCGGCCAGCATCGCCACGTGAATGCCGTAGGCTTTTTCAACAATCGGGATCGGCGTGGCCTTGCTGTCGATCAACATCGACAGGGCCTCACGCAAGGCCTGCATCACCGGCGCGTAGCTGAGCGCCAGGTCGTCGTGCTGGTACTGCGGATAGGGCTGCGGCCGCCGTGCTGACGCGGTAAAGGTCGAGAATTCTCCCGCCAGGCTGACGAGTTCGCTGTAGAAGCGCTCGGGGTGCAGCGGCGTCAACTGGCTCAGGTGCTGGATCAGCGGCTGGGCGCGGTTGACCAGTTGCAGCAGCATGAAATCAGCGATCTCCGAGGCGCCACCGGCCCCCGAGGCCACCACCCGCCCGGCCAAGGCTTCACCGCGTTGATGCAGCAGGCCCAGCAGTTCGCTGCGAAACGCCGCCAGTGGCTTGGAAGCCGCCACATCCAGCAGCGGTGGAATGTAGCTGTCGTCGAGGACCAGGGCCCGGTCGGCGCGTTTTTCCTTGATGCGCACCACGCCAATCGCGGCGTAGTCACCGATGCCATCCTGTTCGGTCAACAAGCGCAACGCCCGGGAACCCACGGCCACCGGCGCGCGGTTTTCGAACGGCGCGTTGTCGTCGCGCACTTCACACACCTGGCTGACATAACGCGCAGCACCGAGGTCTTCACCTTCGTCCACGGTGTCGCGGGCACCGGCGCGCTTGAGCGGCAACGCCAGGTACACCACGCCATCGCGCAGGTTGTCGTCGATGTTCAGTGGGGTCGGCGCCAAATCATCCTGGGGAATGTTGAACGGCGTGCCGTCCGGCAGCAGGCCCCGCGCCGAGAGGATGGCCAGCTTGCCCTGGGCCAGCAGGCCCTGGTCGATCAGCAATTCGGAAAAACCCCAGGCACCGGCCGACAAGGGGCGGCTGCGGGCGTCGATGAGGTTTTCCAGGTAACGGTCATGCTGCTGGAAGTGCTGCGTTCCAATGAACATGCCTTCCGACCAGACCACGCGATTGTTCCAGGACATGGGGGCTCCGATTCCTTATTGGGCAGGGCTGGATGGGGGAACGACGACGGCGCTGCGCACGGCGCGCACGTCGAGGCTGATCTGGTATTCGGTGTATTCGCGCGCCGGTACATTCATCACCGTGCGTCATAGCGACTGGTCCAACTCGCGATAGCCCACCAGTATTCCGATGTGCCGAGTGGCCGGGTCGAGCTCACGTTTCAGGCTCAATTGCTGGTCCGGCTGGATCAGCACTTCGTCCTGGTCGATCAGGTCCGCACCGAGCGTCGCCTGGGCCCGCTCGGCCAAGGCGAAATAATCGGCGCGGCCAAAAGTGGCCGCATTCTTCAGTTCAAAAATACGCACCCGCACCGGCGCTGGCTGGCCGGAGGCACCGGGGTTGAGCCCGGCGATGGAATGGAAGTGCAGCTCGACGGCGGCGGTGTCGGCCTCAGCTTCTTCGGGCTGGGGTTGGGCCGCATCTTTGGCGCACGCCGTCAGCAGAAGCGCTACGGCGACTGCGAGTAAAAACCTGGGGATCATCCTGCGTCCTCAATGACGTTTGAGCTATCCGTTGTTGTCTTGATCAGTATCGTTAAGGCGGCGCCGCTCAACGGCGTCGCTGTCGTGTGCTGTGCTCTTCGTAAGCGCGGCTGAACTCACGACCGAACAGGTCCTGGAAATCCTCTTGGGCTTCCCGGGAAATGTTGCTGTAGAGCTCGGTGAATTGCTGCCAGTACTGGGCCTGTCGCGAGCCGCTGAAAATGCCTGAAAGTCCACCAGGCTTGGCCATGCGTTCTTCCAGTTGCGCCGGCTCGAAGCGCGCCAGCAAATGCTTGATCGCCGCTTCCACGCCGGCCATGACCGCCAACTGGTGGGCGCGCAGATCATCGAAACTGTCACGCACCGCCACGTCCGGGGCCATGAATGCCTGGTTGCCATGGCGCAACAGCAACAGCAGGGCTTCATCGACATTGGGGGCGAACTTCAGCGGGTTGTTTTCCACCGGCTGGATCATCGTCTGCTGGATGCGGAATTCACCCTTGAGGCTGCTGCGGGCGCGCAGTACATCGATCAGCCCTTCGACCATCAAGCGATAACTGCGCCCGATGCTCTCCATCTGCGCCTCGGCGTTGGCCTTGTCCAGGCGCAACTGATCCAGCCCGGCGCCGCGCAGGAAAGCCTGGAGCAGGTCGGGTTGGGAGGTTTGCACCGGGGAGGTCGTCGGTTCGACGCGGCTGACGGGCGCTTCTGGTCGCGGCGCGGATTCAATCGGCGCAACGACCTCAACCACAGGGATTGCCGGTACGGGAACCGGCTCGGGCAGCGGCGCAACGGGAATCGGCGCCACGGGCGCTGGCTTGTCGCTGAACAGATCCCAGTCTGCCGGAATGACCGGGGCCGGCGTTCCCGCCACTGGCTCGAACACCGGCTCAGCCACCTGCGGGGGGTTCGGGCGGGGGATCGGCGTAGGCGCACGGAAATCGTGCTGCTCGGCCGGCACATGATCCGGCTGGGTCGCCGGCGGGACGCTGGGCGGGGTGAGGAAGTCGAACAGGTCCGGCAGTGTGTCCATGGACGAAACGCCCTGGAAGTGGGCCGGCATGGCGACGGGCATCGGCGAAGGCGTATTCACGGATGCGCTCTGACGGCCCATCAAGGCTTCGAAACTGCTGGGGGCTTCGGCGAACGGATTGCTGTCGGTCATCGGCAGGTCGAAGTCGACCCGCGCCTGGATCTCATAATCGCCAATGCGGATGATCTCGCCGTCCTGCAACGGCTCGCTATTGCCTTTGCGCAGGCGAATACCGGCCTTGACCAACTCCACACCGTTAGTGCTGTTATCGGTCAAGTAATAACGCCCGTCCTTGTATTGGATAACGCAATGCTTGCCCGAGACCAGGCGTTCCGGATCCGGCAGAACCCAATCATTATCGGAACTACGGCCAATTGCCATCACACCCTGACCCAAGGTCTTTTCAGAACATTGTCCGGGGGTAATCTTGTGATAACTAGTGATAGTCAAACACAGCGGCATCTCGCCTCCTTGCTGAATACTTCTTGTCGCTGGCGATACATAAGAACGGGGCCCCGTCGATGCGACATAGGATCCTTGCCTGCGACCGGAACGGCTTTTTGCCAGCATGATCGCTGATCTTAACCGGCCTGCGTGACAAAAAAACCTGTTCCAGTGCCTGCTTCGACCTACGAGTCGCGCGGGTTGTTAAGCGCCTCACAACTGTCACATCGGCGAAATAGCTTACCTTGACAACGGATAAGTACTACACCAAAAATGCACAACTTGTTGAATATACATGATGGCACTTTAAGATCATCTCGCTCTTATAGCGCCATTATCCTCAAGGAACATGTGAAGTTTCATCCGAAACTTGCGTGTGCACTGCCCGACTTCTTCAGCGGGTGATAGGGAGATCGATCCAAGTGGATGTGCCTTTGTTGCTCGCCGCCGTTTCCGCGAATTCGCCTTGCGGTGAAGACCTGGAATATGACGCGGATTTCTTGCGCCTGGAACGTGATTCCCGAGGCCAGCCCGAACGCAGCATGGGCGATTCGATCCTGCCCGCCGAACCCCCTGAATGGCGCAGCATCCAGCAGCAGAGCCTGGACCTGTTGCAGCGCAGCAAAGACCTGCGCATCACTCATTTCCTGTTGCAGAGCTCTCTTGCCCTGGAAGGCATTTCCGGCCTCGCCCGCGCATTGACGCTGATCAGCGAGTTGCTCAAGCAATACTGGGCCGACCTGCACCCGCGCCTGGACGCCGATGACGACAACGACCCCACCGTGCGCATCAATGCCCTCGCCGGCCTGACGTCGGACGTCACCATTCGCCTGTTGCGCGAGAGCATCCTGGCCCGCTCGCGAACGTTCGGCGCCGTCAGCCTGCGCGCCGCCGCCAATGCCAGCGGCTTGCAAAGTTTCCCCGATGAAAGTCTCGGCGCCGAACAGCTCGCCGGCGCCCTGCTCGACAGCGACCCCGAGCAGCTGGAAGTCATCCGTGCCGCCCTGCTGGAAGCCCGCAGCGCCGCCGAAGCCATCGAACAGCAGGTCAGCGACCAGGTCGGTTCCGCCCAAGGCGTGGACCTCGGCCCTTTGAAGCAGCCGTTGAAAATGGCGTTGCAGATTCTCGGTCAGTTCGCCCCGCAGAGCGGCGACAGCGACCTTGCCGATCCTGTCGAAACCGACGACACCGCACCCGTCGAATACACCAGCTCACCAGGCGCGCCCCGCAGTACCGTCCCGGGGGAAATCAACAACCGTGACGACGTGCTGCGCAGCCTGGACCGGATCCTGGCGTACTACACCCGCCATGAGCCCTCCAGCCCGCTGCCGGTGCTGTTGAATCGGGCGAAGAATCTGGTGCACGCCGACTTCGCGGCGATCGTGCGCAATCTGATTCCCGACGGCATGAGTCAATTTGAAAACCTGCGCGGCCCGGAAAGCGAATAAAAAGCGAGCGGATCACGCAGTCACGTCATAGGTACCTCCCGATGACGCCAACACCGTCGCTCAAGCGACCAGGAGCAGCAACGTGGCGAAGCAAAGTTCTCAGAAATTCATCGCGCGCAACCGCGCGCCTCGAGTGCAGATCGAGTACGACGTCGAGCTCTACGGCGCCGAGAAAAAGGTCCAGTTGCCCTTCGTCATGGGGGTAATGGCCGACCTCGCCGGCAAGCCCGCCGAGCCTCTGGCACCGGTGGCCGATCGCAAGTTCCTCGAGATCGACGTCGACAATTTCGACTCGCGCCTCAAGGCCATGCAGCCGCGCGTGGCGTTCCATGTGCCTAACGAATTGACCGGCGAAGGCAACCTCAGCCTGGACCTGACCTTCGAAAGCATGGACGACTTCAGCCCGGCAGCCGTGGCGCGCAAGATCGACTCGCTGAACAAGCTGCTCGAAGCGCGTACCCAATTGGCCAACCTGCTGACCTACATGGACGGCAAGACCGGCGCCGAGGAAATCATCATGAAGGCGATCAAGGACCCAGCGCTGTTGCAGGCCCTGGCGAGCGCGCCGAAGCCCGCCGACGCAGAGCCCAAGGCTTAAGGACTAACGATCATGAACGATTTGGTACGCGACAATCAGCCCCAGAACCTGGGCGCCACCGAAGAAACCAGCGAGTTCGCCTCGCTGCTGCTGCAAGAATTCAAACCCAAGACCGAACGTGCCCGCGAAGCCGTCGAGACCGCCGTGCGCACCCTGGCCGAACAGGCCCTGGCGCAGACCGACCTGGTGTCCAACGACGCCATCAAGTCGATCGAGTCGATCATCGCCGCCATCGACGCCAAGCTCACCGCCCAGGTCAACCAGGTCATCCACCACCCGGATTTCCAGCAATTGGAAAGCGCCTGGCGTGGCCTGCACTACCTGGTCAACAACACCGAGACCGATGAGCAGCTCAAGATCCGCGTGCTCAACATCTCCAAGCCTGACCTGCACAAGACCCTGAAGAAATTCAAGGGCACCGCGTGGGACCAGAGCCCGATCTTCAAGAAGATGTACGAAGAAGAATACGGCCAGTTCGGCGGCGAGCCTTACGGCTGCCTGGTGGGCGACTACTACTTCGACCAGTCGCCACCGGACGTGGAACTGCTGGGCGAACTGTCGAAAGTCTGCGCCGCGATGCACGCGCCGTTCATTGCCGCTGCCTCGCCAACCGTGATGGGCATGGGCTCCTGGCAGGAACTGTCGAACCCGCGCGACCTGACCAAAATCTTTACCACGCCGGAATACGCCGGCTGGCGTTCGCTGCGTGAGTCGGAAGACTCGCGCTACATCGGCCTGACCATGCCGCGCTTCCTGGCGCGCCTGCCGTACGGCGCCAAGACCGACCCGGTGGAAGCCTTCGCCTTCGAAGAAAACACCGACGGCGCCGACAGCTCCAAGTACACCTGGGCCAACGCGGCCTATGCGATGGCGGTGAACATCAACCGTTCCTTCAAACACTTCGGCTGGTGCTCGCGCATCCGTGGCGTGGAGTCGGGCGGTGAAGTGGAAAACCTGCCGGCCCACACGTTCCCGACCGACGACGGTGGCGTGGACATGAAGTGCCCGACTGAAATCGCCATCTCGGACCGCCGTGAAGCGGAACTGGCGAAGAACGGTTTCATGCCGCTGCTGCACAAGAAAAACACCGACTTCGCCGCGTTCATCGGCGCCCAGTCCCTGCAGAAACCGGCCGAATACGACGACCCGGACGCCACCGCCAACGCCAACCTGGCCGCGCGCCTGCCGTACCTGTTCGCCACCTGCCGTTTCGCCCACTACCTCAAGTGCATCGTGCGCGACAAGATCGGCTCCTTCAAAGAGAAGGACGAAATGCAGCGCTGGTTGCAGGACTGGATCCTGAACTACGTCGACGGTGATCCGGCGCACTCCACCGAGACCACCAAGGCCCAGCACCCGCTTGCTGCCGCCGAAGTGATCGTCGAAGAAGTCGAAGGCAACCCGGGGTACTACAACTCCAAGTTCTACCTGCGTCCGCACTACCAGCTCGAAGGGCTGACCGTGTCGCTGCGCCTGGTATCGAAACTGCCTTCGGCCAAGGGCGCTTAAAAACCCACTGAACGTACGCAATAGAACATGTGGGAGCGAGCCTGCTCGCGATGGCAGTGGATCAGTCGCCACCTGCGTTGCCTGACCCGCCGCCATCGCGAGCAGGCTCGCTCCCACAAGGGATCTTCAGCAGTTTGGAGATCACCTTAATTCCGCTCGGCAAAACAGATTTCGCAAGGTCAGCGTCAACCAAACAACGTGGTAGAGACCACACAGGGAGAAAACATGGCTGTTGATATTTTCATCAAGATCGGCGACATCAAGGGCGAGTCCATGGACAAGGTCCACAAGGACGAGATCGACGTCCTGAACTGGAGCTGGGGCATGTCCCAGACCGGCAACATGCACGTGGGCAGTGGCGGTGGCGCGGGCAAGGTGAGCATCCAGGACCTGTCTCTGACCAAGTACGTCGACAAGGCTTCACCGAACCTGATGATGCACTGCGCCAGCGGCAAGCACGTCGACAAGGTCAAGCTGACCGTGCGCAAGGCCGGCGGCGAAAACCAGGTCGAGTACATGATCATCAACCTGGAAGAAGTGCTGATCACTTCCCTGAGCACCGGCGGCTCGGGTGGCGATGATCGCCTGACCGAAAACGTCACCCTGAACTTCGCCAAGGTGCTGGTGGACTACCAGCCGCAGAAAGCCGACGGCACCAAGGAAGGCGGCCCGGTCAAGTTCGGCTGGAACATCCGTCAGAACGTCAAGGTGTAATCGAACACGCCCCGGCGCCACGCGCCGGGGGTGTTTGGTGCTTGCTCGCATCCCATCCTTTCCTGCCCGGTGTCTGAGTCATGGCCAAGCCTGCGTTTATCAATTTGTGGAAAGCGTATTCCGATTTGCGGATAACCCATCCCGATGCAAAGCCTTGCGACGGTCCGTGGGCCAACCAGTGCGCCATACGCATGAGCGTGACGCTCAATGCCGAGAAGACTATCAAAGTCAATAAATTCACCTACACCGAACCCAAGTGTGCCCATGAACACGCCAGGGGCGCCGAATCGTTGGCGAACTGGTTGTGGAAGCACCATCTGGGGCGTCCTACCATCCTCAGCAATAGCGCCGCCGACCGGCAGAAGTTGATGAGCAAGACCGGGTTGATATTCTTCAAAGACTGTTATCGGCAACAGGGCCAGACCGAGGAAAACCGCACCGGCGATCACATCGATCTATGGAACCGGGGCGTGACTCAAACCGGTGATCTTTTCTACAGGTCCAAGGCTGTCTGGTTCTGGGAGCTGACATGATGAAAAAGCACCTGCTCGCTGCTTGCCTGGCGATGAATCTGGTTTGCCTGAGCGCATGTGCCGAACATACCGAGACGACGGCAACCCGAGCTGTTTTCGCTGGGCAAGCACTTAGCCTGATTGACGATCAAGGCCAGTGCGCACTGCTCAAACCCGACCAGGGCCGCATGCAATTGGATATGGAATGGCCCTGCAGCTTTATGTTGGACAAGCAGCAGCTGCGCGTGGAGAAGTTCAACGAAGTACCGATATTTGCGGTTTGGCGTAGCGAGCACATGCCCGCGCCCAGTCGCGATTGCATCACCAAGATGCAGGCTATCCGTCAGATGCCGCAGGGCTTTGAAGCAGCTCCGGTAAGCATCTATGCATTCTGCGGCCCGGGAGCGGACCAGAAAATGTACGTAGCGCCATTCACGTGGTAACCGAAATCGCCACCCGCGATCGCTTGCAACCGTCCCTGCTGGACCGGCTGACCGACGACGATCCGACCAACCCCAAGGAAAGCGCCGACAAGCGCGTGCTTTCCCTGACGCAATTGAAAGCCTCGGTGCTGCGTGACCTGGCGTGGCTGCTCAACACCACCTCGCTGCTCGACGGCGATGCCACGCTGCACTCGCCGGCGGGCACGTCGGTGGTGAATTTCGGCCTGCCGGCGCTGGCGGGCAACAGCGCGTCGAACGTCGACGTCGCCGCCCTGGAAACCTTGATCCATCAGGCCATCGCCACGTTCGAACCGCGCATCCTGCGTCACACGTTGCGCGTGCGAGCCCGGGCGACGGCCGAGATGAACCACAACGCCCTGAGCTTCGAGATCGAAGGCGACCTCTGGGCGCAGCCGGTGCCGCTGCGCCTGATGCTGCAAACCGACCTGGACCTGGAAACCGGCCACGTGCGCGTCGTCAACGCAGACCAGCGGAGACGCCCATGAACCCGCGCCTGCTGGAGCTGTACAACCAGGAATTGCACCACGTGCGCGAAAGCGCCGCGGAGTTCGCCAAGGAATACCCCAAGATCGCCAGCCGGCTGACCTTGGCCGGGATGGACTGCGCCGACCCGTATGTCGAGCGCCTGCTGGAAGGCTTCGCCTATCTGACGGCGCGGGTACAACTCAAGCTCGACGCCGAGTACCCGACCTTCACCCACAACCTGCTGGAAATCGCCTACCCGCACTACCTGGCGCCGACGCCGTCGATGACCGTGGTGCAAATGCAGGCCGACCCGGACGAAGGCTCGCTGAGCAGCGGTTTCCCGCTGCCCCGCGATACCGTACTGCGCGCCGCCCTAGGTCGCGAATCCCAGACTTGCTGCGAGTACCGCACCGCTCACCCGGTGACGTTGTGGCCGTTGCAGGTCAGCCAGGCCGAATATTTCGGCAACCCGTCCGCCGTGCTCGGGCGCCTGGCCGCCAGCGAACCGAAAGCCAAGGCCGGCCTGCGCCTGACCCTGCGCACCGGCGCCGAGCTGCCGTTCAACAGCCTGGCCCTGGACAACCTGCCGCTGTACCTCAGCGGCGCCGACGAACAGCCCTTCCGCCTTTACGAACAACTGCTGGGCAACGCCTGCGCGGTGTTCGCGCGCCAGCCCGGCGGCAATTGGGTCGAGCGGTTGCCCCAGGATGCATTGCGTTCCCAAGGCTTCGATGACGCCGAGGCCGCATTGCCGGTGGTGTCGCGGGCGTTCCAGGGCTATCGCCTGTTGCAGGAATACTTCGCCCTGCCCCATCGTTTCCTGTTCGTCGACTTCACCCAGCTCAGCCGTGCGGTCAAGCGTTGCGAAGGCCAGGAGCTGGAATTGATCGTGCTGTTCGACCGTCACGATCCGAGCCTGGAAGGCAGCGTTGGCGCTTCGCAGTTCCTGCCGTTCTGCACCCCGGCGATCAACCTGTTTCCCAAGCGCCTGGACCGCATTCACTTGTCGGACCGCGTCAACGAACATCACGTGATCGCCGACCGCACCCGGCCGATGGATTTCGAAGTGCATTCGCTGACGGGGCTGACCGGCCACGGCACCGGGCCGGAGCAACCGTTCCTGCCGTTCTACGCCGTGCGCGATCCGTCCCGCTATGGCCGCGACAAAGCCTATTACACGGTACGCCGTGAGCCGCGCGTGCTGTCCAGCGACCAGCGCCGCAACGGCCCGCGCTCGACCTACGTCGGCAGCGAGACCTTTGTCAGCCTGGTGGACAGCCAGCAAGCGCCCTATCGCCACGACTTGCGCCAGCTGGGGGTGACCGCGCTGTGCACCAACCGCGATCTTCCGCTGTTCATGAGCGTGGGCAACGGCAAGACCGATTTCACCCTGGCCGACAGTGCGCCGGTGGGCGCGGTGCGTTGCGTGGCAGGTCCCAGTCGTCCACGGGCCAGCCATGCCCATGACGCCAAGGCCTGGCGATTGATCAGCCAGTTGTCCCTGAACTACCTGTCGTTGAGCGAACAGGGCCAAGGCGCCGCCGCCCTGCGTGAGCTGCTGCGACTGTACGGCGACAGCAACGACGCCGCGCTGCAATTGCAGATCGAAGGCTTACGGGAGGTCAGCAGCAAGGCGTGCACCCGACGCCTGCCGATGCCCGGCCCGATCGTCTTTGGGCGTGGCCTGGAGATCATCCTGGAATTCGATGAAAACGCGTTTCGCGGCACCGGGGTGTTCCTGCTCGGCGCGGTACTGGAGCGCTTCCTGGCACGCTACGTGTCGATCAACAGTTTTACCGAGACGGTGATCCGTACCACCGAACGCGGCGAGATCATGCGATGGAAAGCCAAGCCCGGACGTCGTCCGACCCTTTGAGTACCCTGGAGGCGATGCACCAGGAACCCTGGGAATACGACTTTTTCCAGGCGTTGCGGCGCATCGAATGTGAAACCCCCGAACTGCCGCGCCTGGGCCATTCCCTGCGCCTGGCCGATGACCCGTTGCGCCTCGGGCAACAGGCCGACTGTACCTTCGCCCCGGCGACCCTGGCCTCGGTGCAACCGGGCGTGGACGGCGCGCCGGCGCGCCTGGAACAGTTCTTCTTCGGCCTCGGCGGCCCCAACGGCCCGATGCCGCTGCACATCACCGAATACGTGCGCGAACGCCAGCGCAACAATGGCGACAGCACCAGCAAGCGCTTCCTCGACGTGTTTCACCATCGCCTGCTCAGCCTGTTCTACCGGGCCTGGGCCGAAGCGCGGCCGACCGTCAGCCACGATCGCCCGGACGATGACTATTGGTCGGCGCGCCTGGCGGCACTCAGCGGCCGGGGCATGCCGAGCCTGCTCAACCAAGGGTTGATCCCCGACACGGCGAAGCTGCACTACAGTGGCCACCTCTCGGCGCAAACCCGTTATCCGGACGGCCTGAAGGCGATCCTCAGCGAGTATTTCGGCCTGCCGGTGGAAATCGAAGAATACGTCGGCCAGTGGCTGGAACTGCCGGAGCGCAGCCGCGTCGGTGTCAGCGCCCATCAGTTGGGCGTGGACTTCTGCCTGGGCCGTTTCGTGTGGGACCGCCAGCACAAATTCCGCATTCGCCTGGGCCCGCTCAAGCTCGATGACTACATGGGCATGCTGCCCGGCAGCCAACCGTTCAACGAGCTGGTGGCCTGGGTCGCCGAATACCTGGGACACGAGCTGGACTGGGACCTGAACCTGGTGCTGGAACAGCCCGAAGTGCCCCCACTACAACTCAATGGCCGTTTCCGCCTGGGCTTCAACACCTGGCTGGGACGACCTGAAAAAGATGCCAACGATCTAATACTGGCCCGGCATTACGCCGAACAGGCCAACACCTCACAGACCTCAAGGAGCCATGAGCATGGGTGAAATCAGTCGCGCCGCGTTGTTCGGCAAACTCAACAGCGTGGCCTACAAAGCCATCGAAGCCGCCACCGTGTTCTGCAAATTGCGCGGTAACCCTTATGTGGAGCTGGCCCACTGGTTTCATCAATTGCTGCAACTGCAGGACTCGGACCTGCACCGCATCATCCGCCAGTTCAACATCGAGCCGGCGCGCCTGGCCCGTGACCTGACCGAGGCACTGGATCGTTTGCCACGGGGGTCGACATCGATCACCGACCTGTCCTCTCACGTTGAAGAAGCCGTGGAACGTGGCTGGGTCTACGGCAGCCTGATGTTCGGCGAAAGCCAGGTGCGCACCGGTTATTTGGTGCTGGGCATCCTCAAGACGCCGAGCCTGCGCCACGCGCTGCTGGGCCTGTCGTCGGAGTTCGACAAAGTCAAGGTTGAAGCCTTGAGCGAACGCTTCGATGAATACGTTGGCGACTCGCCGGAAAACGCCCTGGCCGCCAGCGACGGTTTCAACGCCGGCGCGGTGCCGGGCGAGGCCAGCGGCGCGATGGCCCCTAGCGCCATGGGCAAGCAGGAAGCGCTCAAGCGCTTTACCGTCGACCTCACCGAGCAGGCCCGCAGCGGCAAGCTCGACCCCATCGTCGGCCGTGACGAAGAGATCCGCCAACTGGTGGACATCCTCATGCGCCGTCGGCAGAACAACCCGATCCTCACCGGTGAAGCCGGCGTGGGCAAGACCGCCGTGGTCGAAGGCTTTGCCTTGCGCATCGTCGCCGGCGACGTGCCGCCGTCCCTCAAGGGCGTGGAGCTGCGCAGCCTCGACGTGGGCCTGTTGCAGGCCGGCGCGAGCATGAAAGGCGAATTCGAACAACGCTTGCGCCAGGTCATCGAAGACGTCCAGGCCTCGCCCAAGCCGATCATCCTGTTCATCGACGAAGCCCACACCCTGGTGGGTGCCGGTGGCGCCGCCGGCACGGGCGACGCGGCCAACCTGCTCAAGCCGGCCCTGGCCCGCGGCACCTTGCGCACCGTGGCCGCCACGACCTGGGCCGAGTACAAGAAGCACATCGAAAAAGACCCCGCCCTGACCCGCCGCTTCCAAGTGGTGCAAGTCGCCGAACCGTCTGAAGACAAAGCCCTGCTGATGATGCGGGGCGTGGCCTCGACCATGGAAAAACACCACCAGGTGCAGATCCTCGACGAAGCCCTGGAAGCCTCGGTCAAGTTGTCCCACCGCTACATTCCCGCGCGCCAGTTGCCGGATAAATCCGTGAGCCTGCTGGACACCGCCTGCGCCCGCGTCGCCATCAGCCTGCACGCCGTGCCCGCCGAAGTGGACGACAGCCGCCGCCGTATCGAAGCGCTGGAAACCGAGCTGCAAATCATTGCCCGCGAGCACGCCATCGGCGTGGCCATCGGCAGCCGCCAGACCCAGAGCGAAAGCCTGCTGGGCGCCGAACGTGAGCGTCTGGCGGAGCTGGAAAGCCGCTGGGCCGGAGAGAAAACCCTGGTGGACCAATTGCTGGAAACCCGCGCCACCCTGCGCGAGCGCGTCGGCGCGGTGGACAGCGAAGACCGCAGCGAAGCTTCTGACAACGAAAGCCACGCCCTGCGCGAGAAACTGGTGGACCTGCAACAGCGCCTGACCGCCCTGCAAGGTGAAAACCCATTGATCCTGCCGACCGTGGATTATCAGGCCGTGGCCTCGGTGGTTGCCGATTGGACCGGTATCCCGGTGGGCCGCATGGCCCGCAACGAGCTGGAAACCGTGCTCAACCTCGACCAGCACCTGAAAAAACGCATCATCGGCCAGGACCATGCCTTGCAGATGATCGCCAAGCGCATCCAGACCTCCCGCGCCGGCCTCGACAACCCGAGCAAGCCGATTGGCGTGTTCATGCTCGCCGGCACCTCCGGCGTGGGCAAGACCGAAACCGCTCTGGCCCTGGCCGAAGCCATGTACGGCGGCGAGCAGAACGTCATCACCATCAACATGAGCGAGTTCCAGGAAGCCCACACCGTGTCCACCCTCAAGGGCGCGCCACCGGGCTACATCGGCTACGGCGAAGGCGGCGTGCTGACCGAAGCCGTGCGGCGCAAACCGTACAGCGTGGTGCTGCTGGACGAGGTTGAAAAAGCCCACCCGGACGTACATGAGATCTTTTTCCAGGTATTCGACAAGGGCGTGATGGAAGACGGCGAAGGCCGGGTGATCGACTTCAATAACACCCTGATCCTGCTGACCACCAACGCCGGCACCGAGCTGATCGCCCAGGTCTGCAAGGACCCGCAGAACGTGCCCGAGCCGGAAGAGATCGCCAAAGCCCTGCGCCAACCGCTGCTGGAAATTTTCCCGCCGGCGCTGCTGGGTCGCCTGGTGACGATCCCGTATTACCCGCTCAGCGATGAGATGCTCAAGGCCATTACCCGCCTGCAACTCAACCGCATCAAGAAGCGCGTGGAGAGCACCCATAAAGTGGCCTTCGACTACGACGACGCGGTGATCGACCTGATCGTCTCGCGTTGCACCGAAACCGAAAGCGGCGGGCGCATGATCGACACCATCCTGACCAACAGCCTGCTGCCGGACATGAGCCGCGAGTTTCTCACCCGCATGCTCGAAGGCAAGGCCATGGCCGGCGTGCGGATCAGCGCGGTGGACAATGAACTGAAGTACGATTTCAGCGATGCGGCCTGACTTCAGGTAACACCGCACGACCCTGTGGGAGCGAGCCTGCTCGCGAATGCAATCTGTCAGTGACATCCTTGTTGACTGACACACCGCTTTCGCGAGCAGGCTCGCTCCCACAAGGGCTATTCGGTTCCGTCAGTTATTACCCTTTACATGAGATCACCGATGCTATTCAACCAAGCCTCACGCCTGGCCAAGATCACCAGCCCGCTGGGGCCCGAGGTGTTGTTGCTCAAGGACATGGGCGGCGGCGAAGAGCTGGGGCGGCTGTTCAACTATGAGTTGCAGCTGCACTCGCTGGACAACGCCATCGACCTCAATCAGGTGCTCGGCAAACCGATGTGCGTGAGCGTTCAGCTGGACGGTGGCGGCGAACGGCATTTCCACGGCATCGTTGCGCGCTTCAGCCAGAACGTCGACCAGGGCCAATTCGCCAGTTACCAGGCCACGCTGCGCCCGTGGTTGTGGTTGCTGACACGCACTTCCGACTGCCGGATTTTCCAGAACCTGACCATCCCGCAGATTATCAAGCAGGTGTTCCGCGACCTGGGTTTTTCCGACTTCGAAGACACCCTCAGCCGCCCGTATCGCGAGTGGGAATACTGCGTCCAGTACCGCGAGACCAGCTTCGATTTCGTCAGTCGACTGATGGAACAGGAAGGCATCTATTACTTTTTCCGCCATGAACAGGGCCGTCATGTGCTGGTGCTGGCCGACGCCTACGGCGCCCACACCACGGCGCCCGGCTATGGATCGGTGCCTTACTACCCGAAGAACGAGCAGCAGCGCGAGCGCGACCATATCCACGACTGGCACCTGGCCCAGGAAGTCCAGCCGGGTTCGCTGGAGCTTAACGACTATGATTTCCAGCGCCCCAGCGCGCGCATCGACGTGCGCTCGGCCATGCCCCGCCCGCACGCTGCCGGCGACTATCCGCTGTTCGATTACCCGGGCACCTACGTGCAAAGCGAAGACGGCGAGCACTACGCCCGCACCCGAATCGAAGCCTTGCAGACCCAGCACGAGCAGGTCGAGCTGGCGGGCAACGCCCGGGGCCTGGGGTCGGGGCATCTGTTCAGCCTCACCGGCTTCACCCGACAGGACCAGAACCGCGAATACCTGATCGTCGGCGCGCGCTATTACATCTCCCAGGAAAGCGGCGAGAGCGGCGTCGGCGCGCCTTCGGCACAGTTCGAAAGCAGCCTGACCTGTATCGACGCCCAACAGAGCTTCCGGCCGATGGCGATCACCCACCGGCCCATCGTCAAGGGACCGCAGACCGCGTTGGTGGTCGGCCCCAAGGGCGAGGAAATCTGGACCGATCAGTTCGGCCGGGTGAAGGTGCACTTCTATTGGGACCGGCACGACCAATCCAACGAAAACAGCTCGTGCTGGATTCGCGTGTCGCAGTCCTGGGCTGGCAAGAACTGGGGCTCGATGCAGATTCCACGCATCGGCCAGGAAGTCATCGTGAGCTTCCTCGAGGGCGACCCTGACCGGCCGATCATCACCGGTCGTGTCTACAACGCCGAGCAGACCGTGCCCTACGACCTGCCTGAAAATGCCACCCAGAGCGGCATGAAGAGCCGTTCGAGCAAAGGCGGCACGCCGGCGAACTTCAACGAAATCCGCATGGAAGACAAGAAAGGCGCCGAGCAGTTGTACATCCACGCCGAGCGCAACCAGGACATCGTGGTCGAGGTGGACGAAAGCCATTCGGTGGGCCACGACCGCAACAAAAGCATTGGCCACAACGAAACCGTGACCATCGGCAACAACCGCCTGCGCATCGTCAAGCAGGAGGACATTTTGTCGGTGGGCCAGCGCAAGACCGACAGCATCAGCCAGAGCTACGTCATCGAAGTGGGCGAGAACCTGCGCCTGGTGTGCGGTGAAAGCATCCTGGAGCTCAACGCCAGCGGCCAGATCAACCTGACCGGCGTGCAAATCAGCTTTTACGCCAGCGGCGATGCCGAATTCAACACCGGCGGCGTGCTGCACCTGAACAATGGCGGCGGCCCCGGCGCCACGCCGGACGGCCAGGGCGTCAAGGCCAGCATCGACGCGAACGTCGCCGCCGCGTTCCCGGCGCCCAAGGGCTAATTCAGAGAACCAAGCACCATGACTTACCGCCTCAACGAATTCCAGCTGCAACTGCCGCCCGCCGAGTTGCTCGACGCCTCGATCAATATCCTCAAGTTCCCTGAACTGGGCACGTCGCTGATCGTCAGCCGCAGCCTGCTGGCCGAGGGTGAAACCTTGCAAAGCAATCTCGACGAGCAGCTCAAGCGCTTGGAGAAACAAGTCCAGGACCTGCGCTGCCAGCCGGGCGCCACCCTGCGCGTGGGTGCGAACCAGGAAGTCGAAGCCATTGAGTTACGCAGCCAGTTCAACAAGGGCAACGAGAAGGTCTTCCAGTATCAACTGGCGCTGGTATTGCCGGGCACGCGCAAGATGCTTGCCTTGAGCTATGTAAAAGCCCAGAAGCTGGGCGATGCCGAGGCAGCGCACTGGGCGACGATCAAGGGCTCGTTGACGTTTTGATGCGCAGGCGTGAACCCCTCGCTACAGAGCGGCTTCGTACCTGCGATGTCGGCTTTTTGTCCTGACCAGGCAACGGCCCGCTCAGATATTGGCCGGCACGAAATCCGGCCCGCCCAACTTGTCCCGCACCATCACCGCCGAACGCATCAAGGGCGTCCACATGCCGTCCGGGCTGTTCCACGCCGCACCGGCCCACCGCGTATCGGCCACCAGTTCGGCCTTGTGGTTTTCCAACAGGCGCTTGAGGGCCAAGGCGACGCCGCCCATGTCCACGTCGAACAGATCGCCGTAGGGGCCCAGCGGCTGCTGGCGCTGCTTGTCCTGGCAGAAACGGTAATACCAGACCCAATCGGCAGCGATGTAGATCGCCCGTGTCCGGTCTGGATATGTCGCCAGCATCCGCAACAGGCCCGCCACGAATCGCGCCGGGAAACTCGGGTCATGGGTCTGGAGCCAGTAGGGCATGAGCAACCGGTCGAACGCCGCGACTACGTTTTGGGGCTCGTCGTTGTCGTTCTTGGCCTCAAGAAAGTAGAACGGCTCGCCCACCAGGAATTTATCCAATTCATCATTGGCGAGGGCCAACAGCAGCACGTTGTCTTGCGGGTTGTTCATTGGATTCTCACTACGTCTCGGGTCGTCATCAGCGCATTGATGTCGTTGCCGTGGGCGATGGGCACGTTGTCCAGCACGGCTTCGCGCATGCCGCCTGGATGGGTCAGGCCGCCGGGTCGCCATAGGGAGTTCACACCGCCCTCGTTGCCGGTCGGCATCAGCACCTTGGGCTTGTCCAGGTTCATCATGTAGATGTCCTTGCCCACCAGCGACCCCGGATCGTAACCCAAGGCCGATTCCAGTACCGAAACGTCGCCGGTTTTTTTGTACTCGGCGACCACCGCGTTCAGGTCCGACTTCGCCATGACGAACTTGTTCGGGTTGAACGACCCGTATTTGGGGTTGGAAATATCGTCGGCGGTGAAGAGGAAACTGCCGCCCTCATCCTCGAAGGTCTTGAGGTGCTTGTCGATGTATGGGCCTTCGAGATAGTCGCTCGGCGGTGGCCGGCTGCCCTTGGGGATCGCCATGATATCGGCCTCGGTCGTGCCTGGCTTGTAGGCCGCGACACGCGGTTTTGGCCCCGCGCCGAGACGCGCCATTTTCGGCCCCAGCCCCAGCAGCGCCATGCCGGCGATGCCTTGAAGCAGATCGCGATAACCGGGGCCGAGGCGGTCGCCCAGGTCGCCCAGCAGCGCCATGCCACCCATCATGGCGCCACCGATGACCACGAACCCGGCAAAAGCCGCCGCCCCGGCCATCGCCGCCAACACGGCGGCAGCGCCCATGGCCACCAACCCCAATGCTTCAAGTCCGGTGTGCAGCCAGCCTTCGATGTCGAGGACAAACGCCACCGAGACCGTCGGCCCGCCGATGAATGTATTCGCGCTGCCAGTCTTGATGTGGGCGCCGCAGACCATCTTGCTCTGCAACCGCGCCGCCGGTTTCCCATTGATGTAGACCGTGGCGCTGCCTTCGGCAATCAGCACCGGGAACGGCCAGATCGGATGGTTCATCGGCAGCCCCGTGCAACCGGCCGACATGTCGACGCCAGCGCGCATGGCATTGCGTCGGTTGATGTGCACGTTGAGACTACCCATGATCAACGCCCCTGTCGTGGGCTCGGGCAAGTTGAAAATGGTGTTCAGGCCCTTGAGGATCTGGAACATCGACAACCCGCCGGCGGCAATCGAGCCGGCCATGATTGCCAGCGCCACGCCCCCGGTCGCCACGGTGGCCGCCACAACCGCCGCGCCGATCAATGCCCCGGCCACGGCACCGGCGACCATCGCGGCGACACCAAAACCGTGGGCTATTTCATCGCCAAGGCGCGCAGCAGCCAGCATGTCCATTGCGTTGTCGTCTTCCTGGAATGATCAGGCGGTCGCCGGCAAGACCTTGAAGGAATGCATGGCCGCTTTCCAGGCCGGCTCGTGAAACACGAGATCGTTCGGCGTTGTCGTCAGCGTGGTAATCAGCCCCACGGGCTGGCGGTCGATAAACACCTGGCGCAGCATCAACTCTCGCCCTTCGCGCTGCCAGCTGTAATCAAGCAACACTGCGGCGCGCTCGTGCAGCAAGAAATCCCAACGCTTGATCAGCTTGAAACCCGGTAACTGCTGTTCGGCGCTCGCCAGTTGTTGGTCGACATAGTCGTTGAACGGCGTATCGCCCCGGCTCGGATCGCGGCTGATGACGAAACTGGCTTCCTTGGCACCGCCAACGGCAGGCAGCTTGAAGATATTGATGCTCTGGTCCTGCCAACTGTCAGGGATGTCGAGATCGGCTTCGTGGAGGCGGTAGAGCGTCATGATTCGGGTCGTTTCCAGGCAGAGGGAGGCATCAACGAGCGAGAGATCTTCAAGCAATGAATGGCAACAATCAAGGTGCCTGGAGAGAGCGTTTTCGAGGCCATGACGCCAGTCTCATTTTTAGGTAGCACCCAGAGGGACTGCCCAACGACGCCCTCGGTCCCGTGACGAGCGAGCTTGCTCCCGCTCGGTTGCGCAGCGAACGCAAGATTATTAGGGCCGCTGCGCTGCCCAGCGCGAGCAAGCTCCCTCGCCACGGGCCCTAGGCAAGCTGTCAGGCTTTGTCGATGTCTTGATCAGGTTCGCAGGAATGCCCGGTGCAGCTCATCCAACGTCTGGAAGTGGTGCACCGGGTTTTCCGCGCTCAATTCCTCGAAACTGCCAAACCCATACCCCACTGCTGCCGCGTCCAGGCCGTTGCTGCGGGCACCGATCAGGTCGTGTTTGCGATCGCCGATCATCAGGGTGGCGGCCGGGTCCAGGCTTTCTTCGGCCATGAGATGGGCGATGAGCTCGACCTTGTCTGTGCGGGTGCCGTCCAGTTCGCTGCCGTAGATCACCTTGAAGTGCTTGGCGAAGTCGAAATGGCGGGCAATTTCCCTGGCGAAAACCCAGGGCTTGGACGTGGCGATGTACAGCTGCCGATTTTGGTCGGCGAGGGTTTCCAGCAGCGGCAGGACGCCATCGAACACGCGGTTTTCGTACAGGCCGGTGACCTTGAAGCGCTCGCGATAGAAAGACACCGCCTCCCAGGCTTTCGCTTCATCGAAGCCGTAGAACTGCATGAAAGCCTGCAACAGAGGCGGGCCGATGAAGTGTTCGAGGCGGGTCAGGTCGGGTTCGTCGATGCCCAGTTTGCTCAGGGCGAACTGGATCGAACGGGTGATGCCTTCCCTGGGGTCGGTAAGGGTGCCGTCGAGGTCGAAGAGTACAGTCTGGTAGTGCATGAAAATTCCTGGGCAGTGGCGGGACGGTTCAGGGCTGGTCGTAGCCTTCGGCCAGATGCAGGTCCTTGAGCTTTACGTAGTTCGCCGCGCTGTAGGTGAAGAATGCGCGTTCCTTGTCGGTCAGGGGGCGGACCTGTTTCACCGGGCTGCCGACGTACAGGAAGCCGCTCTCCAGGCGCTTGCCCGGCGGCACGAGGCTGCCGGCGCCGATGATGACGTCGTCCTCGACCACCGCGCCGTCCATGACGATGCTGCCCATGCCGATCAGAATTCGACTGCCGACGGCGCAACCATGGAGCATGACTTTGTGGGCGATGGTCACGTCATCGCCGATCAATAACGGAAAGCCATCGGGGTTGAACGGGCCGGCGTGGGTGATGTGCAGCACGCAGCCGTCCTGGACGCTGGTGCGCGCGCCAATACGGATGCGGTGCATGTCGCCGCGGATGACCGTCAGCGGCCAGACGGAGCTGTCTTCGCCGATTTCGACGTCGCCGATCACCACCGCGGTGCTGTCGACAAAAGCCCCACGGGCAAGCCGCGGGCTGTGATTCTGGTACGTGCGAAGGGTCACGATAGGCTCTCTCTTATCGGGTGATAGGCGCTGCTAGCTGCGGTGAACGCCGATTGTAATTAAGATGGGCCGATGTTTCTTCCAGCGAAGGTGTCAACCGTGAGCGTGAACAACCCTCTTTTGCAGCCCTACGACCTGCCGCCATTCTCGGCGATCCGCGCCGAACACGTGCAACCGGCCATCGAGCAGATCCTGGCTGACAACCGTGCCGCCATCGCCGAAATACTCAAGACTCAGGGCCAACAGCCTACCTGGGCCGGCCTGGTATTGGCGATGGACGAGCTCAACGATCGCCTCGGCGCGGCCTGGAGCCCGGTGAGCCATCTGAACGCCGTGCGCAACAGCCCCGAACTGCGCGAAGCCTACGAGGCATGCCTGCCGGCGCTCAGTGCCTACTCCACCGAACTGGGCCAGAACCGCGAGCTGTTCCAGGCCTTCGAAGCCCTGGCGAACAGCCCCGAGGCGGCCGGTTTCGATGTGGCGCAAAAAACCATCCTGGAACATTCCCTGCGCGATTTCCGCCTGTCGGGCATCGACCTGCCGCCCGAGCAGCAGAAGCGCTACGCCGAAGTGCAAAGCAAATTGTCCGAGCTGGGCAGCCGCTTTTCCAACCAGTTGCTCGACGCGACCCAGGCCTGGACCAAGCACGTCACGGACGAGGCCGCCCTCGCCGGCCTGACCGACTCGGCCAAGGCGCAAATGGCTGCCGCCGCCCAGGCCAAAGGGCTGGATGGCTGGCTGATCAACCTGGAATTCCCTAGCTACTACGCCGTGATGACCTACGCCGAAGACCGCGCCCTGCGCGAAGAAGTCTACGCGGCCTACTGCACTCGCGCCTCGGACCAGGGCCCGAACGCCGGTCAGAACGACAACGGCCCGGTGATGGAACAGATCCTCGACCTGCGCCAGGAACTGGCCCACCTGCTGGGCTTCGCCAATTTCGCCGAGTTGAGCCTGGCGACCAAGATGGCCGAGTCCAGCGACCAGGTGCTCAGCTTCCTGCGTGACCTGGCCAAGCGCAGCAAACCGTTTGCCGCCCAGGACCTGGAGCAACTGAAAGCGTTCGCCGCCGAACAGGGCTGCCCCGACCTGCAAAGCTGGGACAGCGGCTTCTATGGCGAGAAACTCCGCCAGCAGCGCTACAGCGTCGCCCAGGAAGCCCTGCGCGCCTACTTCCCGATCGATAAGGTGCTGAGCGGCCTGTTCACCATTGTGCAGCGCCTCTATGGGATCGAGATCGCCGAGCTGAAGGGCTTCGACAGCTGGCACCCGGATGTGCGCCTGTTCGAGATCAAGGAAAACGGCCAGCACGTCGGCCGGTTCTTCTTCGACCTCTATGCCCGCGCCAACAAGCGTGGCGGCGCCTGGATGGACGGCGCACGTGATCGCCGCCGCACCGTCGACGGCGTCTTGCAAAGCCCGGTCGCCAACCTGGTGTGCAACTTCACCCCGGCCGACAGCGGCAAGCCGGCGCTGCTGACCCACGACGAAGTCACCACCTTGTTCCACGAGTTCGGCCATGGCCTGCATCACCTGTTGACCCGCGTCGAACATGCCGGCGTGTCCGGCATCAACGGTGTGGCTTGGGACGCCGTGGAGCTGCCTAGCCAGTTCATGGAAAACTGGTGCTGGGAACCCGAAGGCCTGGCGCTGATTTCCGGCCATTATGAAACCGGCGAACCGCTACCCCAGGACCTGCTGGAGAAAATGCTCGCGGCGAAGAATTTCCAGTCCGGCCTGATGATGGTTCGCCAGTTGGAGTTCTCGCTGTTCGACTTCGAGCTGCACGCCACCCACGGCGACGGCCGTAACGTATTGGAAGTGCTCGAAGGCGTGCGCGACGAGGTGTCGGTGATGCGTCCGCCGGCCTACAACCGCTTCCCCAACAGTTTCGCGCACATCTTCGCTGGCGGCTACGCGGCGGGTTACTACAGCTACAAATGGGCGGAAGTGCTGTCGGCCGATGCGTTCTCCAAGTTCGAAGAGGACGGTGTGCTCAACGCCGACACCGGTCGCGCCTTCCGCGAAGCGATCCTGGCGCGCGGCGGCTCCCAGGAGCCAATGGTGCTGTTCGTCGACTTCCGTGGCCGCGAGCCGTCGATTGACGCACTCTTGCGTCATAGCGGCCTGAGCGAGGACGCGGCAGCATGAGCGAGGGGCCTGTGATTACCAAACGACGCTTTATTGCCGGGGCGGTCTGCCCCGCGTGCAGCGAGCCGGACAAGTTGATGATGTGGAACGAAGACGGCGTGCCCCATCGCGAATGCGTGGCCTGCGGTTATTCCGACACGCTCAACGAGCAAGGCCTGTCGGTGCCCAAGGAATTGGGCACCCGGGTCAACACATCGGCGCTCAAGACGCCCGATGCGAAAGTCCAGGCGGTGCAGTTTTTTCCCAACCCGAAATTGAAGAAAAAAAACGACTGACATCTTCGGCATCACCTTCCGGGCCGTTCGGCCCGGAAGCGATACATAGTTACCGCAAGGTTGCCCCCTTTCCTGATCAGACTGACCTGACACGTCCGACTGACAGGAAGCCCCCATGCAACACGCTGATAACCCCCTGCTGCAGCCTTACGACCTGCCGCCCTTTTCGAAGATCCAGGCCGAACACTTCTCCCCGGCCCTTGACCAGATTCTTGCCGAGAGCCGGGCCAAGGTCGCCGAGATCATCGAGACCCAGGCCCCTTTCCCGACCTGGGACGACCTGGTGCTGGCGATGGACGAAATCCATGGGCGACTGAAAGGCTTCGGCTATGTACTGGACCGCATGGCATCCACCAGAAGTGGCGAGGCCTGGGCGCGGGCTTCACTCGACTGCGAGGAGCGCCTGGATGATTTCCAGCGATCGCTGCTGCGCAATACCCAATTGTTTCAACTTTACCAACGCCTGGCAGACAGCGAGATCGCCGCGCACTTTTCCCCAATCAGGAAGAGGACGCTGAATAAAATCCTGCGGCAATGGCGCCGGGACGGCATGGGCTCCGCCGCGCAGGACGCCGTGGACGATTTACAGTCACGTATCCTGGGTGCGCGGAACTTGTTCCTGGAACACCTGCATGAAGCAAACAAAGCCTGGCGCAAGGCCTTCCAGGATGAAGCGGCATTGAGCGGCCTACCGATTTCGTTCAAGCAGCAGATGGCCGAGCAGGCACGTAAACAGGGCCTGTCCGGTTGGTTGCTAACTCTTAACGACGAGTCGTTTCGCATCGTCACCCGCTATGCCGAGGATCCCGTTCTGCGCAAGCAGATGTACGTCGCCTATAGCACACGCGCGTCGGACCAAGGCCCCCACGCTCGGGTTTTCGACAACGGCGAAGTGCTGCGCCAGCTGGTCAGGGATCGTCATGAGCTCGCGACGCTGCTCGGCTACGCAAATTATGCGCAGATGGCGATCGAGCCAGAGCAAGCACAGTCGCCGCAGGAAGTCCTGTCGTTTCTCAACGGGCAGCTCGAACAGCAACAAACATCGTTCGACAACGACAAGAAGCAGCTCCAGGCATTTGCCAGGACCCGAGGCTTCAGCAGTGTGGAACCTTGGAACTATCAATTCCTGGCACAACAGCTTCGTCGCAAGACGGCCGGCGTTTCGGAACAGGACGTCAGCGCCTGGTTTGCGTTGGAGCCGACGTTCGCACGGTTGCTGCTGGTCGCCCGGGACCTCTTTGGCGTGGATATCATCGAACGTGCGGACGTGACGACCTGGCACCCGCAGGTGCGTCTTTTCGAAGTCAGCGAGCGAGACGAAACCCTCGGCTATTTTTATTTCGATCCCTTCGAACATGCGGGCCAGAATGGCTTCCCCAATACCAGCACCCTGCGAAACCGCCGCATCACCGCCGAGGGCCGACCTCGTTATCCTATCGCCGTGCTCAATGGCTGGCTGCCACAAGGTTCCGCTACGAGCCCGCTGTTGCTGGACCATCGTCAGCTACGAATGCTCTCTCACGAGTTGGGGCATTGTTTGCACCATGTGTTGAGCCGAGCCGAATACCGCGACGTGTCAGGGATCGGCGAGCTCAGCCGGGACGCCGCCGAGTTCGCTGGGGTGCTGTTCGAACAGTGGTGCTTGTCCAAGCCATTCCTGATCCGGGTATCGAAGCACCACCAGACCGGGGCACCGTTGCCGGACCACGTCGCCGACCGATTGCTGACGTATCTTGAGACCCAAACCAGTTGGGACGTAGCGACGTTCCTGCGCGCTGCGTTATTCGACATGGAACTGCACCGCAGCCATGGCGACGGGCGAACGCCGCAGCAAGTATTCGACCAGGTCCGCAGGCAAGTTGGCCACTTGCCGGTGTTCGCGAACGAACGCTGGCCCAATGGCCTGGATTACATGGTCACGGGCTACGCCGCCGGGATTTACGCCTACGCCTGGTCCCGGAACCTGGCCATGACTGTATTCAAGCGGTTCAAGCGCAACGGGTTGTTCGACCGGGAGACCGGCAAGGCGCTGCGCGAAACGATATTGGAACGCGGCGATTCACGACCACTGTCCGAGTCCATCGCGGATTTCTTGCAGGCGACCGATCAACGGGAAGGAACAAGCGTCTGAGGGTCGAGATGATGCGCGGTCGTCGTTGAGTTGACCCAGCTCTTGAGAGAGCACAGGGCAAAAACGCTGGTGCTGCAATCGCCGTTCTTCAATGCCGCGCGCAGTTTCTCCACGTCGACCTGCATGACGTAGCGCACGCCGTCCTTGAAGGAATGACTGTCACCGAAGCCGCCCTCGGTCATCTCGTCCAGCGCGTCCTCCTTGCTCCAGCCCTGGACGACAATCCTGTACATGGCGGCCACTAAGCCGGTGCGGTCCGAGCCATGCTTGCAATGCATGAGCACCGGGCCATGAGCCTCGGCATCCTCGATGGCTCGAAGAGCCTTGAGAATGTCGCTGTCGTCGACATGATTGGTGCGATAGGGCAACTGCACCCGCTCGATGCCCGGGGCCGCCAGCCAACTGGCATCCGAATCGGGCAAAAAGGTGATGACCGTGCCGATACTGAGTTTTTTCAGCAGGGTTACGGCGCCTTCATCTGGCAAGGCGCTGCGGTATAGCGTCGGGGACATCTGGTAGAGGTTGTACTGCTTTCCCACCGGCTGGGCCCATTCGGCAGGCCGCGCCTGCGTCGCCTCCGCAGCCTGGGTTGCGGGGGCGGCGAGCATCAGCAGCAGAACCAGGCAGGACACGGGGTGAAGGCGGAGCTTGAGCATTGGGCGGCGACCGGAAGACCACGGGGCTAAGGCGGTCAGTTTCCGGCGGCGTCGGTTAAAAAGCCGTGAGCGGGACGTCAATGTGGCGTGAAGGCTCGATGTTGCTCAAGGAAGCTTGCTCCCGCTCGGTAGCGCAGCGACCGCTGGATTGTGGGGCCGCTTCGCCCGAAGCGTCGGACCGGCCCAGCGGGAGCAAGCTTCCACAAGCGCAATCTGAACGCCGAAGGTCATTTAGTCTTGGCCACTTTCCATGCACCGTCCATCTTGCCGTCGCCAGTCATGTCTCCGGCCTCCTTGTCCATTACGAAGGTGTACAGTGGTTTACCCTTGTAGGCCCACTGCATCGAGTCATCGTCACGCTTGATCACGGTCCAGTCCCCCTTGGATTCATCTCCTTTCTCGGCCATCAGCGGCGGCCAATTAACCGCGCACTGGCCATTGCATGCGGACTTGCCGGCCGAGTCCTTGGCAAAGGTATAAAGGGTCATACCCTTGTGGTCAGTGAACATGCCATCCTTCTCCATTGCAGGCTCGGCAGCCATCGCCAATCCAGGCAGAACCAGGGCAGCAGATATCAGCAGGGCTTTGAGAGAAACATTCACGCGCGTCATGGAAACCTTCCTTTGCAGTTGTCAGGATTCGGACTCAAAGCGTAGTCCAGGATCCCCTTTGCTGCCGCCTCAGGAAATAACTGTCACACGACTGCAATAATTCCGTTATCTAATGCGGCGCAAGACAGTTAAATGACAAGAGGATTAACCCATGGTTGGCAGGAGCATTCTGATCGTCGACGACGAGGCGCCCATTCGCGAGATGATCGCCGTTGCGTTGGAGATGGCCGGCTATGACTGCATGGAAGCAGAGAACTCCCAACAGGCCCACGCCATCATCGTCGACCGCAAGCCGGACCTGATTTTGCTGGACTGGATGCTGCCCGGCACGTCTGGCATCGAATTGGCGCGGCGCCTCAAGCGCGATGAGCTGACCGGCGACATTCCGATCATCATGCTCACCGCCAAGGGGGAAGAGGACAACAAGATCCAGGGCCTGGAAGTCGGCGCCGACGACTACATCACCAAGCCGTTTTCCCCTCGGGAACTGGTGGCGCGCCTCAAGGCCGTGCTGCGTCGTGCCGGGCCGACGGATGGCGAAGCGCCCATCGAAGTCGGCGGCCTGCTGCTCGACCCGATCAGCCACCGGGTGACCATCGACGGCAAGCCCGCCGAGATGGGCCCGACCGAATACCGCCTGCTGCAATTCTTCATGACTCACCAGGAGCGCGCCTACACCCGCGGGCAGCTGCTGGACCAGGTCTGGGGCGGCAACGTGTACGTCGAGGAACGCACCGTGGACGTACACATCCGGCGCCTGCGCAAGGCCCTCGGCGATGCCTACGAGAATCTGGTACAAACCGTGCGCGGCACCGGGTATCGTTTCTCGACAAAGGCCTGATACGAGCCCTTACCGCCCGACAAGCTGACAAGGACGCGCGTTCACGTGAATCAAAACTGGCATGGCACCCTCATCCGCCATATGTTGTTGCTGGTTACCGGATGCCTGTTGATCGGCCTGATCACCGGATATTACGGCTGGAGCCTGGCCGTGGGGCTGGCGCTTTACCTTGCCTGGACCCTCAAGCAATTGCTGCGCCTGCATGAGTGGCTGCGCCTGCACCAACCCGACGAAGCCCCGCCCGATGGCTACGGGCTGTGGGGCGAGGTGTTCGACAGCATCTATCATCTGCAACGGCGCGACCAGCGCGTTCGTGGCCGCCTGCAAGCGGTGATCGACCGCGTCCAGGAATCCACCGCGGCGCTCAAAGACGCGGTGATCATGCTCGACAGCGAAGGCAACCTGGAGTGGTGGAACCGCGCCGCCGAAACCCTGCTGGGCCTCAAGACCCCCCAGGACAGTGGCCAACCGGTGACCAACCTGGTTCGCCATCCGCGGTTCAAGGAATATTTCGAGCAGGACAACTACGCCGAACCGCTGGAAATCCCTTCGCCCACCAACGATCGATTGCGCATCCAGCTCTACATCACCCGCTACGGCAACAACGAGCATTTGATGCTGGTGCGGGACGTGACGCGCATCCATCAGCTGGAACAGATGCGCAAGGATTTCATCGCCAACGTGTCCCACGAGCTGCGTACCCCGCTGACGGTGATCTGCGGTTACCTGGAAACCTTGCTCGACAACGTCGAGGAAGTGAACCCGCGCTGGAGCCGGGCCTTGCAGCAGATGCAGCAACAAGGCGGGCGCATGCAGACCTTGCTCAACGATTTGCTGCTGCTGGCGAAACTGGAAGCCACCGATTACCCGTCGGACAACCAGCCGGTACCCATCGACGAACTTCTGCAGATCATCGTCGAGGATGCACAGGAACTGTCCGGCCCCAAGCAACAGGCCATCACCCTCGAAGCCGACCCGGCCGTCCAGCTCAAAGGCAGCGAGGCGGAACTGCGCAGCGCGTTTTCCAACCTGGTGTTCAACGCGGTCAAGTACACGCCCGAACAAGGACGGATCCACGTCCGCTGGTGGGGCGATGAACAGGGCGCGCACCTGAGCGTGCGCGATTCCGGTATCGGCATCGACAGCAAGCACCTGCCGCGCTTGACCGAACGCTTCTACCGGGTCGACTCCAGCCGCAACTCCAACACCGGCGGCACGGGGCTGGGACTGGCCATCGTCAAACACGTCTTGTTGCGCCACCGTGCACGCATGGAAATCAGCAGCGTGCCCGGTCACGGCAGCACCTTCACCTGCCATTTCGCTCCAGCACAGGTGGTTCGCACGCGCCTTCCCAACCGCGACGAGTGACGCCGACCAGCCCTTCCCTCTAGGCAATCGCCAAGTCAGCCGCTACATTGGCTGACTTATGCCTGCCTTTTCAGGCACTGATTTCGAACCTTACGCACTTACGGAACCTGCAAAACTCCATCATGGACCCTTCCCCTGGCTTGTCCCTCGTTACGCTCTTCGCCGAATTCGGCATGATTCTCTTTGCTTTGATCCTGGTCCTGCTCAACGGATTTTTCGTTGCGGCGGAGTTCGCCATGGTCAAGCTGCGCTCGACCCGGGTCGAGGCCATCGCCGAGCAGCATGGCTGGCGTGGGCATATCCTGCGCACTGTCCATAGCCAGCTCGACGCCTACCTGTCGGCTTGCCAGCTGGGTATTACCCTCGCCTCCCTGGGCCTGGGCTGGGTCGGTGAGCCGGCGTTCGCCCATATCCTCGAGCCGTTGCTGGGCGCGATCGGTGTCGAGTCGCCGGAAGTGATCAAGGGCGTGTCGTTCTTCACTGCGTTCTTCATCATTTCCTACCTGCACATCGTGGTCGGCGAGTTGGCGCCCAAATCCTGGGCGATTCGCAAACCCGAGCTGCTGTCCCTGTGGACGGCCGCGCCGTTGTACCTGTTCTACTGGGCCATGTACCCGGCGATCTACCTGCTCAATGCCAGCGCCAACGCCATCCTGCGCATCGCCGGCCAAGGCGAGCCCGGGCCTCATCATGAACACCACTACAGCCGCGAAGAGTTGAAGCTGATCCTGCACTCCAGCCGTGGCCAGGACCCAAGCGACCAAGGCATGCGCGTGCTGGCTTCCGCCGTGGAAATGGGCGAGCTGGAAGTGGTGGACTGGGCCAACTCCCGGGAAGACCTGGTGACGCTGGAGTTCAACGCGCCGCTCAAGGAAATCCTGGCGATGTTCCGCCGCCACAAGTTCAGCCGTTATCCGGTGTACGACAGCGAGCGCCAGGAGTTCGTCGGCCTGCTGCACATCAAGGACCTGCTGCTGGAACTGGCGGCCCTGGATCACATTCCCGAATCGTTCAACCTGGCCGAACTGACCCGGCCATTGGAGCGCGTGTCGCGGCACATGCCGTTGTCGCAATTACTTGAACAATTCCGCAAGGGCGGCTCGCACTTCGCCGTGGTCGAGGAAGCCGATGGCAACATCATCGGCTACCTGACCATGGAAGACGTGTTGGAAGTGCTGGTGGGCGACATCCAGGACGAACACCGCAAGGCCGAGCGCGGCATCCTGGCCTACCAGCCGGGCAAGCTGCTGGTGCGCGGCGACACGCCGCTGTTCAAGGTCGAACGCCTGTTGGGGATCGACCTGGACCACATCGAGGCCGAGACCCTGGCCGGGCTGGTCTATGAAACCCTCAAGCGCGTGCCGGAAGAGGAAGAAGTGCTGGAAGTGGAAGGCCTGCGGATCATCATCAAGAAGATGAAGGGGCCCAAGATCATCCTGGCGAAGGTGTTGATGCTCGATTGAGTGTCAGCCCTGGCATTGAAGGTCCCTGTGGCGAGGGGATTTATCCCCGCTGGGCTGCGAGGCAGCCCTAAAACCTAACAACTCGATGTGGCAGATAGATTGAGTTGGCAGTGTCGGGGCCGCTTCGCGACCCAGCGGGGATAAATCCCCTCGCCACAAAAGCTCCCTCCACAACCCTACAGTGCTACTGCTTGCCCACCGCAAAATTGGGCAGGTCGCCCACCGGTTGGTTGAACTGGTAGGGAATCGACACCAGCCCCAACCCGGTATTGCGCTGCACCACGAAATGCAGGTGCGGGCCGGAGCTGTTGCCGGTGTTTCCCGAGAGCGCCAACGGCGTACCGACCGCCACCCGCTGCCCTTCCCGTACGCTCACCGAGCCCTTTTGCAGGTGCAGATAGACACCCATGGTCCCGTCGTCATGCAGCACGCGCACGAAGTTGCCGGAAGGGTCGGTGCCGCGTCCGGTCTGCGCGTTCTCGGTCTTGACCACCACGCCGCCCCGCGCCGCGATGATCGGCGTGCCCTCGGGCATCGCGATGTCCATGGCGTAGCGGTTCTTGGGACCGTAGTGGCTGTATTGGCCATTGGCACCCTGGCTCAGTCGAAACGGCCCGCCGACCCAGGGCAGCGGGTAGCGATACGCCTGCGCGGTGCCTGCCGGGTCGCCCAGGGAATATTCGAACCTTGGGGTGTACACGAGGGGCCTGCCGGGCCGGGTGGCGGTGAGCAGCGCCAGGCGCAGGTTGCTGCGCGCTGGCATCACCCGACGAATCGGCCGGCTCGGCGCCCCGCTGACGTTGCGCAACCCGACGAAACTCAGCTCGATCTCGACGGGCGCATACAGGTCATTGCGCACGTAAACCGCGTCCGCGCCCTTCTGCTTCTTGATATCGAGGAACACCTGCCGCTCCAGGCGTTCGACCATCCGATCACGGAACACGAACACCTGGGCGCCTTTGCTGGGGCGGTCGCTATAGGAAACCACGCCATTGGCATCGGTGGATTTGTAGATGGTCATGGCCAGGGCCGGGGTGGCGGCCAGGACGAGACCACAGGCGAACAACAACGGCACGAGCATGGGCAAGAATTCTGTCGAAATGAAGGCCTGCAAAGCAGCCTAGCAGCTGGGATGGACCAGCGTAGTCGGCAGATGTTTCAAAAATGGATCAGCGGTCGGTGTTGGAGCTGATGGCCTCTTCGCGAGCAGGCTCGCTCCCACAAGGGATCTGCTGCGGACACAAATTTTGTGACAAACACAGATCAGTGTGGGAGCGAGCTTGCTCCGGGCGGCGATCCGACGAAAGCGGACTGAGGGGCGCCGCCGTATCAGGCGCCCGGTACGAAGTGCTTCTGCGCCGTGCCACGGGCAATCAGGCGGGAGATATAGTCGAGTTTCTGCGGGTCTTTGTCGACGAAGCGGAAGGTCAGTTGCAACCATTCGCTGTCGGGCGTCTGCTCATGGGCGACGATGGCGTGCAGGTAGCCGTTCAGACGAGCGGTCTCGGCGTTGTCGCCCTGTTCCATATCCAGTACCGAGCTTTCCAGCACTTGCGGCAGCGTATCGGTGCGCTTGACCACCAGCAGCGCTTCCTTGAGGCTCAGGGCCTTGATCACGCATTGCTGGGTGCCGCTGGACAGGCGCAACTGGCCTTGGCCACGGTTGGTCGGCGAAGCGGTGGCGGCCGGTGCCTTGACCGGCGGGCTGTTGAGCAAACCACGGGCTGGAGCAGCTGGGGCGGGCACAGGGGCGGCGGGGGCCGACGCAACAGCCGCCGTCGGGGGCTTGCCACCGGTCAGGGCGCTGAGGGAGTCATTGCCAAACGCCGAGTTCATCTTGGTCGGCGCGCTGTTCATGAGTGTGTCGAGCTTGCCAACCTTGTTCAGGGCCTGTTTGACCTTGGTCAGCAGCTGTTCATTGGTGAAAGGCTTGCTGACGTAGCCGGATACGCCGGCCTGGATGGCCTGGACCACGTTCTCCTTGTCGCCACGGCTGGTCACCATCACGAAGGGCATGCCTTTGAGGTTGTCCTGCTGGCGGCACCAGGTCAACAGTTCCAGGCCGGACATCTCCGGCATTTCCCAGTCGCACAGCACCAGGTCGAACGCTTCACGGGCCAGCAGGGCCTGGGCTTTCTTGCCGTTCACCGCGTCTTCGATGCGGATACCTGGGAAGTAGTTGCGCAGGCACTTCTTCACCAAGTCACGAATGAACGAAGCATCGTCCACGACCAACACACTGACCTTACTCATCCAGATACACCTCTAAAAAATCCCGGCAAGCATACCGCCTTACTGATGGCATATTGCCAAAAAGCTTCAGTCACGCCGGGACTTTTCGTTCGCGGGGTGCTGCTTTCGACTAAAAAAAGCGCAAAAAAAAGCCCGACCAGAAGGCCGGGCGCTTTTCTTGGCAATCTTACTTATCGTCAGTTTCACCGGGAACATTAGCGGTTTCGGACGGGGTGCCCTCCACTTCTTCCTTCATCCGCTTGAGCCCCATGTGGCGCACATCGGTGCCACGCACCAGGTAGATGACCAATTCGGAGATGTTGCGCGCATGATCGCCGATACGCTCCAGGGAACGCAGCACCCAGATGATGCTCAACACCCGCGAGATAGAGCGTGGGTCTTCCATCATGTAGGTCGCCAGTTCACGCAGGGCGGTCTTGTATTCGCGGTCGATGATCTTGTCGTACTGCGCCACCGACAGCGCCAGGTCGGCGTCGAAACGGGCAAAGGCGTCCAGCGCGTCGCGGACCATGTTGCGCACCTGGTCGCCAATGTGGCGAACCTCGACGTAACCGCGCGGGGCTTCGCCTTCTTCGCACAATTGGATGGCACGACGGGCGATCTTGGTGGCTTCGTCGCCGATCCGCTCAAGGTCGATCACCGACTTGGAGATGCTGATGATCAGGCGCAGGTCGGAAGCGGCCGGCTGGCGACGGGCAAGGATGCGCAGGCACTCTTCGTCGATGTTGCGTTCCATCTGGTTGATCTGGTCATCGATCTCGCGCACCTGCTGGGCCAGGCCGGAATCGGCCTCGATCAGCGCTGTCACCGCGTCATTGACCTGCTTTTCCACCAGCCCGCCCATCGCCAGCAGGTGGCTGCGCACCTCTTCAAGCTCGGCGTTGAATTGCGCGGAAATGTGATGAGTGAGGCCTTCCTTCGAAATCATGGTTTTGCTCCGCAAAAGCTGTGAGCTGCAAGCTTCAAGCTGCAAGCTGATGTGTGTCGTTACTCGGATCGCTTTTTACTTGCCGCTTGCAGCTTGACGCTTGCGGCTCTAGGGCTAGCCATAGCGACCTGTGATGTAATCCTCGGTCTGCTTCATGGCCGGATTGGTAAACAAGGTATCGGTGTCGCCGAACTCCACCAGCTTGCCCATGTACATGAACGCGGTGTAGTCGGACACACGCGCCGCCTGCTGCATATTGTGGGTCACGATGACGATGGTGAACTTGGACTTGAGCTCGTAGATCAGCTCCTCGACCTTCAGTGTCGAGATCGGGTCCAGTGCCGAGCAAGGTTCGTCGAGCAGCAGGACTTCCGGCTCCACCGCGATGGTGCGGGCGATGACCAGACGTTGCTGCTGACCGCCGGACAGGCCCAGGGCCGAATCGTGCAGGCGATCCTTGACCTCGTCCCACAGCGCCGCGCCCTTGAGGGCCCATTCCACGGCTTCGTCGAGGACCCGCTTCTTGTTGATGCCCTGGATGCGCAGGCCGTAGACCACGTTCTCGTAGATGGTTTTCGGGAACGGGTTGGGCTTCTGGAACACCATGCCAACGCGGCGGCGCAGCTCGGCCACGTCTTCGCCCTTGCGGTAGATGTTGTTGCCGTAGAGGTTGATCTCGCCTTCGACGCGGCAACCGTCCACCAGGTCGTTCATGCGGTTGAAGGTGCGCAGCAAGGTCGACTTGCCGCAGCCCGACGGGCCGATGAACGCGGTGACGCGCTGTTTCGGGATGTTCAGGCTGACGTCGTACAACGCCTGCTTCTGGCCGTAGAACAGGTTCAGGCCGGGCACTTCGATGGCGACGGTTTCCTGAGCCAGGTTCAAGCTCTGCTTGTCGCGGCCCAGGGCCGACATGTTGATGCCGTGTGTGTGTGCTTCGTGTTGCATGGGAGGCTCCCTGTGCTAACAAATTCGGTTCGGTTGGCCAATGAGTGGCCAGGCCAATCTGTGTATGTGTGGGAGCGAGCCTGCTCGCGATTCAGGCGACTCGGTCTGATTTTAGAACCGAGGTGATGCCATCGCGAGCAGGCTCGCTCCCACAGGAAATCGATGTGTAATCAACTATCCAGTGCTTTGTACTTTTCGCGCAGGTGGTTACGAATCCACACCGCCGACAGGTTCAGGATCGCGATCACCAGCACCAGCAGCAGCGCCGTGGCGTAGACCAACGGCCGGGCAGCCTCTACGTTCGGGCTCTGGAAGCCGACGTCATAGATATGGAAGCCCAGGTGCATGATCTTCTGGTCCAGGTGCAGGTACGGGTAGTTGCCATCCAGCGGCAGCGACGGCGCCAGTTTCACCACACCCACCAACATCAACGGCGCAACTTCGCCAGCGGCACGGGCCACCGCGAGGATCATGCCGGTCATCATCGCCGGGCTCGCCATCGGCAGGACGATTTTCCACAGGGTCTCGGCCTTGGTCGCGCCGAGGGCCAGAGAGCCTTCGCGCACGGTACGTGGAATCCTTGCCAGACCTTCTTCGGTGGCGACGATTACCACCGGCACCGCCAGCAACGCCAGGGTCAACGATGCCCAGAGCAGGCCTGGGGTACCGAAAGTCGGCGCCGGCAAGGCTTCGGGGAAGAACAGTCGGTCAACCGAACCGCCCAGCACGTAGACGAAGAAGCCCAGGCCGAACACGCCGTAGACGATGGCCGGGACACCGGCGAGGTTGTTCACCGCAATGCGGATCAGACGGGTCATCGTCCCCTGGCGCGCGTATTCACGCAGGTAAACCGCCGCCAGCACGCCGAACGGCGTCACGATCATTGCCATGATGAGGGTCATCATCACGGTGCCGAAAATCGCCGGGAAGATACCGCCTTCGGTGTTGGCTTCACGCGGATCGTCGCTGAGGAATTCCCAGACCTTGCTGAAATAGAAACCCAGCTTGGTGAGCGTGCCCATGCCGTTTGGCTGGTAGGCATGCACCACTTTGCCGATTTCGATTTCCACTTCCTTGCCGTTGGCATCGCGGGCCGTCAGGCTGTCGCGATTGAACTGGCCATGCAGGTCGGCCAGGCGCGCCTCGATGTCCTTGTAGCGAGCGTTGAGTTCGGCGCGTTCGCTTTCCAGGTCGGCCTGGGCGGCGGCGTCGAGCTTGCCGTCCAGCTCCAGCTTGCGACCGTGCAGGCGGATGCGCTCCAGGCCAGCGTTGATCGCGCCGATGTCGGTTTTTTCCAGGGTCTTGAGCTCGTCGGCCAATTGGTTGACCCGCTCGATACGCGCCTGCAACTGCGGCCACGCCGCTTCGCCCTCGGCGATGACCTTGCCTTGTTCCTTGACGTTGACCAGGTAGCCGTAAAAATTGCCCCACTCGCGGCGCTCAAGGGCCATCAGCTCCGGTGGTGTGGTCTGGTTGGTCAGCCAGTCGCCGACGATCCAGGTGAAGTCGGTGCCGTTGAGGTCACGGTTGCCGACCTTGACCAATTCACGGGTCATGAACTCAGGGCCTTCGTCCGGCACCGGCAGGCCAGCACTTTTCAGGCGCTCGCGAGGCACTTCTTCTTTCTGTACGACTTCGCCTACCACCAGGTGCGCAGGCATGCCCGGCACGTTGTAATTGGCGTGGATCAGGTCCGCCGGCCAGAAGTGGCCGAGGCCGCGCACGGCAATCACCGCCAGCAGGCCAATGGTCATGATGACCGCGATGGACACCGCGCCACCGCTGATCCAGACGCCAGGGGCGCCGCTCTTGAACCATCCTTTCAGGGAGTTCTGTTTCACAGACTTCTACCTTTCTTAAAGCGACGAATATTTCTTGCGCAGACGCTGACGGATCAGCTCGGCGAGGGTGTTCATGACGAAGGTGAACAACAGCAGCACCAAGGCCGACAGGAACAGCACGCGGTAATGGCTGCCCCCGACTTCGGACTCAGGCATTTCAACCGCCACGTTGGCCGCCAGGGTGCGCAGGCCTTCGAACAGGTTCATCTCCATGACCGGCGTGTTACCGGTGGCCATCAGCACGATCATGGTCTCGCCCACCGCGCGGCCCATGCCGATCATCAGCGCCGAGAAGATGCCCGGGCTGGCGGTGAGGATCACCACGCGAGTCATGGTCTGCCACGGCGTGGCGCCGAGGGCCAGAGAGCCCAGGGTCAGGCCGCGCGGCACGCTGAATACGGCGTCTTCGGCAATGGAGTAGATGTTCGGGATCACCGCGAAGCCCATCGCCAGGCCCACCACCAAGGCGTTGCGCTGGTCGTAGGTGATGCCCAGGTCATGGGAAATCCACATGCGCATGTCGCCGCCGAAGAACCAGGCTTCCAGGTACGGGCTCATGTACAGCGAGAGCCAGCCCACGAACAGGATCACTGGGATCAACAGCGCGCTTTCCCAGCCATCCGGGACCCGCAGGCGAATGGATTCCGGCAGGCGGCTGAAGACGAAGCCGGCGACGAGGATGCCGATCGGCAGCAACATCAGCAGGCTGAAGATGCCCGGCAGGTGCCCTTCGACGTACGGCGCCAAAAACAGGCCGGCGAAGAAGCCGAGGATCACCGTCGGCATCGCTTCCATCAGCTCGATCACCGGTTTGACCTTGCGGCGCATGCCCGGCGCCATGAAGTACGCAGTGTAGATCGCGGCGGCAACCGCCAGCGGCGCGGCCAGCAGCATCGCGTAGAACGCGGCCTTCAAGGTGCCGAAGGTCAGCGGCGAAAGGCTCAGCTTGGGTTCGAAGTCAGTGTTGGCGGCGGTCGATTGCCAGACGTATTTGGGTTCGTCGTAGTTTTCGTACCAGACCTTGCTCCACAACGCACTCCAGGACACTTCCGGGTGTGGGTTATCCAGCATCAACGGTTGCAGCTTGCCGCCCTGCTCCACGATCAGGCGGTTGGCCCGTGGGGACATGCCGAACAGACCTTGGCCGTCGACTACCTGGTCCACCAGCAAGGTGCGGTGGGCGGTGCTGTGGAACACGCCGAGCTTGCCGGCGGTGTCGAGGGCCACGAAACCCTTGCGACGCTCTTCGGCGCTGATCTCGACGATGGGCGCGCTGCCCATCTGGAAAGTACGAATCTGTTTGAAGCGCGATTCACCGTCCGGATCGCGAGCCATGAACCACTGGGCCAGGCCACCCTTGGAGTCGCCGATGATCAGCGAAATCCCCCCTACCAACTGGGCGGCCGCGGTGACTTGGGCATCGGCGTTCTCCAGCAGCTTGTAGCGACCGTTCAGGCTCTTTTCCCGCAGGCTGAACACGTCGGCCTGGGCGCGACCGTTGACCACGTACAACCACTGCTGGCGCGGGTCGACGAAAATGTTCTTCACCGGCTCGGTCATCTGCGGCAGGTCGATACGCGTCTGCTCGCTGGTGATTTCGCCGGTCATCATGTTTTCTTCGCTGGTCAGCGACAGCACATACAGCTGCGCGCCACTGGAGCCGGCCAGCAGCAGCGTCGAATCGGTGGCGTTGAGGCTGACGTGTTCCAAAGCCGCGCCCTGCTCGTTCAGCGCGATCGGCGCCTCGCCGTACGGGTATTCGATCGCGGGCGAAATGGTTTTCTTGCCATCGGGGTAACTGACTTTATAAGTGTGGCGGAACACCAGGGCCTGGCCGTTGGACAGGCCGATCGCCACCAATGGGCTGCCGGGCTGGTCTTCACCAATGGACGTCACACTGGCGCCGGCCGGAACCGGCAGGTCGACGCGGCGCAGTTCGGCACCGCTGTCGAGGTTGTAGAACAGCGCCTGGCCCTTGTCGGAGACCCGCATGGCCACTTGGTTCTGCTCTTCGATGGCGATCATCAGCGGCTTGCCGGCGTCTTGCATCCAGGCTGGGGTGATCGAATCCTTGGCGGTCAGGTCCGCGCCCTGGAACAGGGGCAGCACCACGTAGGCGAGGAAAAAGAAAATCAGGGTAATGGCCGCCAGGACGGCGAGGCCGCCCACCAGCACGTACCAGCGGGTCAGGCGATCCTTGAGCGCACGAATGCGGCGCTTGCGTTGCAGCTCAGGCGTATTGAAGTCAATGCGCTTGGGAGGGGAAGTCGTAGTCATTGTGGAGTTGGCCAGATCATTCATGCGCACACCCTAGCGATCCTGTATGACAGAAAGATGACAGCGAAGTGACGCAACAAATCCGCCGCCAGCTAGAAGCGGCAGCGGATGGGGAAATTGGGCGGTGGAAGTGGTCTGCACTCCCACCGCAGCCCGGGCGTTGGCCCGGGCTCAGGTGTTACTGCTTGGCGACGTTGCCGCCTTCCTGCAGGCCCAGGTCAGCCAGTGCCTTGGCGGCAACTTTGGCTGGAACCGGGATGTAGCCGTCCTTGACCACGACTTCCTGGCCTTGCTTGGACAGGATCAGCTTCACGAACTCGGCTTCCAGCGGGGCCAGAGGCTTGTTCGGCGCCTTGTTGACGTAGACGTAGAGGAAACGCGACAGCGGGTACTTGCCGTTCAGAGCGTTTTCTTCGGTGTCTTCGATGAACTCGCCGCCTTCTTTCTTGGCCAGGGCAACGGTTTTCACGCTGGCGGTCTTGTAGCCGATGCCCGAGTAGCCGATGCCGTTAAGCGAGCTGCTGATCGACTGCACAACCGAAGCCGAACCCGGCTGCTCGTTGACGTTTGGCTTGTAGTCGCCCTTGCACAGGGCTTCTTCCTTGAAGTAGCCGTAGGTGCCGGACACCGAGTTGCGACCGAACAGCTGGACTGGCTTGTTGGCCAGGTCGCCGGTCACGCCCAGGTCGCCCCAGGTCTTGACGTCAGCCTTGGCGCCGCACAGGCGAGTCGAGGAGAAGATCGCATCGACCTGGGCCATGGTCAGGTGCTTGATCGGGTTGTCCTTGTGCACGAACACGGCCAGGGCGTCCACGGCAACCGGGATAGCGGTTGGCTTGTAGCCGTACTTCTGTTCGAAGGCCTGCAGCTCGTTGTCTTTCATCTTGCGGCTCATCGGGCCCAGGTTGGCGGTGCCTTCGGTGAGTGCGGGTGGCGCGGTGGAGGAACCGGCGGCCTGAATCTGGATGTTTACGTTCGGGTATTCTTTCTTGTAGTTCTCGGCCCACAAGGTCATCAGGTTGGCCAGGGTATCGGAGCCGACGCTGGACAGGTTGCCCGACACACCAGTGGTCTTGGTGTAGCTCGGGATCGCAGGGTCAACAGCGGCAACCGCGTTGGCAGTCGCAACGCCAGCAGCGACAAAGGTCATTGCCGCCATCAAACGCTTCAGTTTCATGCCTTACTCCTAGCAGATAGGTGTGTTAAGTCGGCCAAGTATTGGGAAGCCGTGTGAACACTCTATGGCTGAAATATGACAATTGGATGAAAGGCCAGCATTGAGGTTTGCAGGATGTTGTGGCGAAGGGATTCATCCCCTCGCCGCAGGGCTGTTCGGCGCCGCTTAGCGGCCTTTCTTCCAAAGATACCCACCGATCACCATCCCGATGCCGCAGATGATCGCGACGTAATACGCCGGCCCCATCGGGCTTTCTTTCAACAGCAGGGTCACGATCATTGGCGTCAAACCGCCGAAGATTGCGTAGGCCAGGTTGTAGGAAAACGATAGCCCACTGAAGCGCACCACGGCCGGGAAGGCATTGACCATGACGTAGGGCACTGCGCCGATGGTGCCCACCAGCAAGCCACTCAAGGCGTAGAGCGGGAACAGCCACTCAGGGTGAGTGAACAGGCTGTGATAGAAGGTCCAGAACGTGATCAACAACAAACCGCTGCCAAACACGAACACCCGGCCGGCACCAAAGCGGTCGGCCAATACACCGGCGCCAATGCAACCGAAACTCAGGAATACGATTGCCAGGCTATTGGCCTGCAGCGCCGTAGTCGGGCTGAAGTGGTGCACCGTCTGCAACACCGTCGGGGTCATCAGGATGACTACGATGACGCCGGCCGACAGCAGCCAAGTCAACAGCATGGAAATGACAATGGCTCCACGATGGTCGCGCAGCACGGCGCGCAACGGCACTTCTTCGGCCAAGGCCTTGCGCAATTGCAGTTCGGCAAACACCGGGGTTTCGTGCAGCCAGCGACGCAGGTACACCGAAAACAGGCCGAACACGCCGCCCAGCAGGAACGGGATTCGCCAAGCGTAATCCGCCACTTCCACCGGCGTATAAATGCTATTGATGGCGGTGGCGACCAACGAACCCAACAGAATCCCCGCCGTCAGGCCGCAGGTCAGGGTGCCGCAGGCGTAGCCGATGTGGCGCGCCGGCACGTGCTCGGAAACGAATACCCAGGCCCCCGGTACCTCGCCACCGATCGCCGCCCCCTGGATCACGCGCATCAGCAACAAGAGAATCGGCGCCCACATGCCGATCTGCGCGTAGGTCGGCAACAAACCCATGATCAAGGTCGGCACGGCCATCATGAAAATGCTCAGGGTGAACATTTTCTTGCGCCCCAGCAGGTCGCCGAAGTGAGCCATGATGATCCCGCCCAGCGGCCGGGCCAGATATCCGGCGGCAAAAATGCCAAACGTTTGCATCAGGCGCAGCCATTCGGGCATTTCAGCGGGGAAGAACAGCTTGCCGACCACGGTGGCGAAGAACACGAAAATAATGAAATCGTAGAACTCCAGCGCGCCGCCCAGGGCAGAAAGCGACAGGGTCTTGTAGTCGTTACGGGTCAGCGGACGGGCGGGTTGTGCGGGCGTCGCCGTGCTCGAAGGCGCAGTGGTCATGGCAAGGGTTTCTCTTATAGTCGGTTCTCGGCCCGACAACACTGATGAGAGCCCGGGCAGGTTCGGCACGATAGCAAATTGTTCGAAAAAGCACATAGAGGCGCGTAATTGACAGTCAAAATCAGAACCCAGTGGTCGTCTCGACGTCTATCGCCCGATATACTCGCAACCTTGCGACACTCTGTAAGGGGTTGCTGTGCGAAAACGCCGTTGGTGATGTAGTACAAGATCAGCCGGTTTCGCAGAGTTTCCCTTTGGCGCGCCTTTACGAAAAACGTGACGAACGTGGCAGTTCGGGCTGAATCGTTTTTTACAAAGACGGCTATTCACCTGAAAGACAAGACAGAGTTACGGGTCAGAGGCACCCCCGGCATGATAGAGCTCGAACAAGAAGATCCAATCCCGCAAGGCGACCTGGCCCTGCAAATCACCGCGCTTCCCCGTGATACCAACGGCTTCGGCGACATTTTCGGCGGCTGGCTGGTGTCCCAGATGGACCTGGCGGGCACTGCGATGGCCAGCAAGGTGGCGGGCGGCCGCGTGGCGACCGTTGCGATTGATCGCATGGCGTTCCTGGTACCGGTGGCGGTGGGTGCGCAGTTGTCCTTCTATACCCAGGCGTTGGAGATCGGCCGCAGCTCGATCCAGATGATGGTCGAGGTGTGGAGCGATGATCCGTTGTCCAGCGAATGGCGCAAGGTCACCGAAGCGGTGTTCGTCTTCGTCGCCATCGACGGCAGTGGCCGCACTCGCTCGGTTCCACCACGCGCCCGTTAAACGCGGGGGCCGTTTTGCGGTCCATTGCAGTCCATGTTCCTGAACGAGATGCGTCCCATGCCTACGCCCAATGTCGAAGCCGTCAAACTGGATGAACTGAACGGTTGGCGCATCCGCCACGGTCAGGCCGAGTTGCTGGTGGCCCAGCAAGGCGCGCATATCCTCAGCTATCAGGTGGATGGCCAGCCGCCGCTGATCTGGCTCAATGACCAGGCTACGTTCAAGGCGGGCAAGAGCATCCGCGCCGGTGTGCCGGTGTGCTGGCCCTGGTTCGGCAACCTGACCCGCAACCCCGACAGCATCCAGGCCATGCGCGTCAGCAATGAACCGGCCACGGCCCACGGCCTGGTGCGAGCGATGGATTGGGAATTGAAAGGCATCGAGGCCGTGGGCGAGCGCCTGAAAATCGAATTCGTGCTGCCCTACCCGGAAAACGGCCTGCCTGGGTGGCCCCATCAGGTCGACCTGACGCTGACCATCGTGATGGATGAGCAACTGCATATCCGCCTCACCAGCCATAACCGAGGCAGCGAGACCGTCAGCCTCAGCCAGGCGCTGCACAGCTATTTCGCGGTCAGCGATGTGCGCAACGTACAGGTCGACGGGGTCGACGACCTGGACTACATCGAGACGCTGGACGACTGGAATACACACACCCAGGCGGGCGACCTGCGCTTCGTCGGTGAAACCGACCGTATCTATCTCGATACCCCACCGACACTGAGCATCGTCGACCCCCATTGGAATCGACGCATAGAACTGACCGCTAGCGGATCACGCTCGGCGGTGATCTGGAACCCCTGGACCGAGCGCGCCAAGGCCTTCAGCGACATGGCCGACGATGGCTGGCAGCGCATGCTTTGCATCGAGACGGCCAACGTGATGGATGATGCGGTGACGTTGTTGCCGGAAGCCAGCCATACCCTTGGCGTGAGTATTTGCAGCAAGCCGCTCTGACACCGCAAGGCTACTGTGGGAGCGAGCTTGCTCGCGATAGCGGACTGACAGTCAACACCCGCGTCGACTGACGCATCGCCATCGCGAGCAAGCTCGCTCCCACAATTGGAACTGTGTCAGGTCAACCGGCCGGTCACAAATCCGCCTCCTGCACCACCCTCACCTTCTCCGCATCCAGCGCATACGCCGCGCTCGCCAGGTCGTTGTCGACCTTCTCGATCTTCAGGGTGCCGGTGACCCACAGCGGCGTATAGATGTCGTCGAGCTTCACGCCCTTGGGATAGCGCACCAGTACCAATTGATTGGGCGGCGGCGGGGGAACGTGGATGCAGGCGCCCGGGTAAGGCACCAGGAAAAACAGCGTACTGCGGCCTTTGGCGTCGGTTTCCAAAGGAACCGGATAGCCGCCAATGCGCAGGTGCTTGTCATTCATCGACGCCACGGTCTTGGTCGAGTACATCACCGCCGGCAAGCCTTTGCTTTGCTTGAGGCCACCTTTTTCGGTGAAGGTGCCACTGGCTTCGGGGGAGTCGTGATCGATCTCGGGCATCGCCTCGAGGGCTTTCTGGTCCGACTTGGGCATCAGTTCGAGCCAGTCGGTTTCCGGTAGCTCGGCGGCGTGGGCCAGGCCACTGCCCAGCAAAAGAAGGGTCAACACTAGACGGCGCATGAAAGGGCTCGGCAAAGAATGGAATGAAACGCCGGGCAGTTTAGCCCTCTCCGTGCGCCGCGCGGAGAGGGCTTCATCAGGTTTGATCAGTTTCTTTTGATCAGGCCGTAGATCACCAGCAACACGATGGCACCCACCAGGGCGCCGATGAAGCCCGCGCCTTCGCCGGCCTGATAGATGCCCAGGGCCTGGCCGCCGTAAGTGGCCGCCAACGAACCGCCGATACCGAGCAGGATAGTCATGATCCAGCCCATGCTGTCATCGCCGGGCTTCAGGAAGCGTGCGAGCAGGCCAACGATCAAGCCGATTAAAATGGTTCCGATGATTCCCATGGCATTTCCCTCTGATTGAACGCTAAGCCAAAACCCTGATCGGGTTTTGGCACTTAGCCATGAGAGAGGTTAGCCGATGAATGGTTCCACCGCCGTTGCAGACTATTGTTCGGCGATCAGCGTTTCGACCTTGATGATCTGCTGGGCCAACGTGGCACGGTCGGCGCAACGCAGGTTGGCGTGGCCAACCTTGCGCCCCACTTTGAAAGCCTTGCCATAGTGATGCAGGTGGCAGTCGGCGATTGCCAGGACTTTCTCGGTGTCCGGCACTTTGCCGATGAAATTCAGCATCGCGCTTTCACCGACCTTGGCGGTCGACCCCAGCGGCAACCCAGCGACCGCCCGCAGGTGGTTTTCGAACTGGCTGCACTCGGCGCCTTCAGTGGTCCAGTGCCCGGAGTTGTGGACACGCGGGGCGATTTCGTTGGCCTTGAGGCCGCCGTCCACTTCGAAGAACTCGAACGCCATCACACCAACGTAGTCAAGCTGCTTGAGCACGCGGCTGGAGTAGTCTTCGGCCAGGGCTTGCAGTGGATGGTCGGTGCTGGCGACGGACAGCTTGAGAATCCCGTCCTTGTGGGTGTTGTGCACCAGCGGGTAGAAGCGGATTTCACCGTCGCGGGCACGCACGGCGATGAGCGAGACTTCACCGGTGAACGGCACGAAACCTTCCAGCAGGCAGCCGACGCTGCCCAGCTCGGCAAAAGTGCCGGCGACATCTTCAGGGTTGCGCAGGACTTTCTGGCCCTTGCCGTCGTAACCCAGGGTACGGGTCTTGAGCACGGCCGGCAGGCCAATTGAAGCGACCGCGGCTTCCAGGTCAGCCTGGGACTGGATGTCGGCAAAGGCCGGCGTCGGGATGCCCAGGTCCTTGAACATGTTCTTTTCGAACCAACGGTCGCGGGCGATACGCAGGGCTTCGGCGCTCGGGTAGACCGGGACGAACTGGGACAGGAAGGCCACGGTTTCAGCCGGGACGCTTTCGAACTCGAAGGTCACCAGGTCGACCTCATCGGCCAATTGGCGCAAGTGATCCTGGTCGCCATAATCGGCCCGCAGGTGTTCACCCAAGGCAGCGGCACAGGCGTCCGGCGCCGGGTCCAGGAAAGCGAAGTTCATCCCCAGCGGCGTACCCGCCAGGGCCAACATGCGACCCAACTGGCCGCCACCGATTACACCGATCTTCATTCTTCAACAACCTCAGGCAATGCGTGGGTCCGGATTGTCCAGGACGCTGTCTGTCTGCTCAGCGCGGAATTTTTTCAGCACGGTATGAAATTGGGGATGCTTGGCGCCCAGGATACTCGCCGACAGCAGGGCGGCATTGATCGCGCCGGCCTTGCCGATGGCCAGGGTAGCGACCGGAATGCCGGCCGGCATCTGCACGATCGATAGCAACGAATCGACACCCGAGAGCATCGAGGACTGCACCGGCACGCCCAGTACTGGCAAATGAGTCTTGGCCGCACACATGCCTGGCAAGTGGGCCGCACCACCGGCGCCGGCGATGATCACTTCGATGCCACGCGCGTCGGCTTCTTCGGCGTACTGGAACAGCAGGTCCGGGGTACGGTGGGCAGACACCACTTTCACCTCGTAAGGGATGCCGAGCTTTTCCAGCATATCGGCGGTGTGGCTAAGGGTGGACCAATCGGACTTGGAGCCCATGATCACGCCAACCAGTGCACTCATCGTCGTGCCTCTTCTCTCTGGGCGCCCTGGGGCGCGTCAAAAAACAACAAGCCACGCAGGAAACCGGCGTGGCTTGTTGTACGAATGATGGCCGGATGAACCGACCGAAGGCCGGGCAGTATACCGAAAACGAAGGATTAAACGCACTTTCGCCGACCATCTGCCTTTTGTGCTGAAGCGGCGGTTTTATTGACTTAGAAGTCAATCTTGCAGCACTGCAGATCCCTGTGTGGGAGCGAGCCTGCTCGCGATAGCGGTGTATCAGTCGAGCAAGTATTGCCTGCAAGTCCGCCATCGCGAGCAGGCTCGCTCCCACAGGGTTTGCAGTGCTATCAAGATCCCGTGACACCCTGCACCACCCCACCCTCGAGCTTGCGCCACAGCAACCGCACATTGGCCTTGCGCACCAGGGCGCAGCGGTACAGGCGAATCTCCAGCGGGACATGCCATTGCGCCCCGCCGCAGATCACCAGCTCGCCCCGGGCCAGTTCGTTTCGCACGCTCAGGTGAGGCACCCAGGCGATGCCCAGCCCTTCCAGGGCCATGCTTTTCAGGCTGTCGGCCATGGCCGTCTCGTACACCGTGGTAAAGCGCAGCGCACGCTGGCGCAGCAATTGGTTCACCGAACGCCCGAGAAATGCCCCCGCGCTGTAGGCCAACAGCGGCACGCTGGCTTCGCCTTCGAGGTCGAACAACGGCCTTGCGTGTGGATCGGCCGCGCACACCGGCAGCATCTCGGTCTGGCCCAAGTGCAACGAAGGGAAAATCTCTGGATCCATCTGCATGGCTGAATCGGGGTCATAAAAAGCCAGCATCAAGTCACAACCACCCTCGCGCAAGGCGTGCACGGCATCGCCGACGTTCGTGGCGACCAGCCGCGTGGCGATGTTCATGCCTTCGTTACGCAGTTGAGCGATCCAACGGGGGAAGAAGCCCAGCGCCAGGGAGTGGGCCGCCGCCACCTGGATGACTTCTCCCTGCCCGCCTTCGAGATGATGCAAATGCCGCAGCACTTCGCCCAATTGCTCGACCACCGTGCGCGCCGTCACCAGAAATAACTGCCCCGCCGCCGTCAATTCGATCGGCGTGCGCGAGCGGTTGACCAGCGTCAGCCCCAGCGCCGCTTCAAGGCTGCGGATCCGTCGGCTGAAGGCCGGTTGCGTCACGAAGCGGCGTTCGGCCGCCTGGGAAAAGCTGCGCGTCGCGGCCAAGGCACTGAAGTCCTCGAGCCATTTGCTTTCTAGATTCATTACCGTCCTCCTGAGGGACGCACCAAAACAGGTCACACGCTCGCCGCACTGTCGGCGTCACACGGGCATTATGCCGAATATGCATAGGCCAGTGTTTAACAGCATTGGCCCAAATTTTTCCGAAAGCCTAGGATTCACAGCGTTCCGGCTCTGACCGGGTCCTTATTGAGATGATTTCCATCATGTCCTCCGCTGCATCATTCCGCACAGAAAAAGACCTGCTTGGCGTACTCGAAGTACCGGCGCAAGCGTATTACGGCATCCAGACCCTACGAGCGATCAACAACTTTCGTCTCTCCGGTGTCCCGATCTCGCATTACCCTAAACTGGTGGTCGGTCTGGCAATGGTCAAGCAAGCCGCCGCTGACGCCAACCGTGAGTTGGGCCAGCTCAGCGAAGCCAAGCACGCCGCGATCAGCGAAGCTTGTGCACGGTTGATCCGCGGAGATTTCCACGAAGAATTCGTGGTGGACATGATCCAGGGCGGCGCCGGCACGTCGACCAACATGAATGCAAACGAAGTCATCGCCAACATCGCGCTGGAGGCCATGGGTCACCAGAAGGGCGAATACCAGTACCTGCACCCCAACAACGACGTGAACATGGCGCAGTCCACCAACGACGCCTACCCGACCGCGATCCGCCTGGGTCTGCTGCTGGGCCACGACGCGTTGCTGGCCAGCCTCGACAGCCTGATCCAGGCATTTGCCGCCAAGGGCGAGGAATTCAGCCACGTCTTGAAAATGGGCCGCACCCAACTGCAAGACGCCGTGCCGATGACCCTCGGCCAGGAATTCCGTGCCTTCGCCACCACCCTGAGCGAAGACCTGGCGCGCCTGAAGACCCTGGCGCCCGAGCTGCTGACCGAAGTGAACCTGGGCGGCACCGCCATCGGCACCGGCATCAATGCCGACCCACGCTATCAGGCCCTGGCCGTACAGCGACTGGCAACCATCAGCGGCCAGCCGCTGGTGCCGGCCGCCGACCTGATCGAAGCCACCTCCGACATGGGCGCCTTCGTGCTGTTCTCCGGCATGCTCAAGCGCACCGCGGTCAAGCTCTCGAAGATCTGCAACGACCTGCGCCTGCTGTCCAGCGGTCCACGCACCGGCATCAACGAAATCAACCTGCCGGCCCGCCAGCCAGGCAGCTCGATCATGCCGGGCAAGGTCAACCCGGTGATTCCGGAAGCGGTCAACCAAGTGGCATTCCAGATCATCGGCAACGACCTGGCCCTGACCATGGCGGCCGAAGGCGGCCAACTGCAACTGAACGTGATGGAGCCGCTGATCGCCTTCAAGATCTTCGACTCGATCCGCCTGCTGCAACGGGCCATGGACATGCTGCGCGAGCACTGCATCGTCGGCATCACCGCCAACGAAGCGCGCTGCCGCGAGCTGGTCGAGCACTCGATCGGCCTGGTCACCGCCCTGAACCCGTACATCGGCTATGAAAACGCCACCCGCATCGCCCGTGTTGCCCTGGAAAGCGGCCGCGGCGTGCTGGAGCTGGTGCGCGAAGAAGGCTTGCTCGACGACGCCATGCTCGACGACATCCTGCGCCCGGAAAACATGATTGCTCCGCGTCTGGTCCCGCTCAAGGCTTGATCGACGCCACCACCGCTCACCAGGTCGAGGGACTAGACACCTCTCACCTTTTGAGGGCTTGGGGACTCGTACCCCAAGCCCTTTTTTTTAACCGTCAACTGAGGCGCCAGCGAAATTTGTAGGAACAAGCCTGCTCGCGACAAACAACGACGCGCTGCCGTTGTACCCCGCGTCGCCAGCCATCGCGAACCGGCTTGCTCCTTCAGGAACCTGACCGAAAGGCCAGGAGATAAAAGGGTTCGTTTCGTCGTATGCACCACAACTGTGCAGACGGGCGTCGCACTGATAGGTATAGTGCCGCCCCTCTTCGCATGGGTGGTCGTCGTCAACGAGGCCTCGAAACGTGCGAAAACCGAACTAATAACAAACCCGCGAAGTGGACCGGGACGAAACATCGCCCCCTCTGTCGAGCCGCGTGCCGACGGATGTAACACGATGTTTCCAAATGGCCAGCATTTGCTTTTAACAAAAAACAGCGAGGAATACTCATGCTCGAAGTCATCAACGACTTCCTCTCAGGGAAAGTGCTGATCGCGCTCATTGTCGGGCTCGGTGGCTACTTCACGATCCGCTCGCGTTTCGTCCAGTTCCGTCATTTCTTTCATATGTTCGCGGTGTTCCGTGACAGCCTGAAAAGCAGCACCGACCAGCTCAGTTCGTTCCAGGCCTTGATGCTCAGCCTGGCCGGCCGCGTCGGCGCGGGCAACATCGCCGGTGTCGGCATTGCGGTGACCCTCGGTGGTCCGGGTGCGGTGTTCTGGATGTGGGTGACCGCGCTGGTCGGCATGTCCAGCAGCTTCTTCGAATGCTCCCTCGGCCAGCTCTACAAGCGCTGCGACTCCGAAGGCCAGTACCGTGGCGGCCCGTCCTATTACATCCAGCACGGCCTGCAGAAGCGCTGGTTGGGCATGATCATGGCATTCCTGCTGCTGATCACCTTTGGCTTCGCCTTCAACGGCCTGCAAGCCCACGCCGTGACTCACTCGTTGAACAACGCCTTTGGCCTCGACACCACCTACACCGGTTTGGGCCTGGCGGTATTGCTGGGCCTGGTGTTCATCGGCGGGATCAAGCGTATCGCCAAAGTGGCCGACCTGCTGGTACCGGTCAAGACCCTGGCGTATATCGCCGTGACCCTCTACGTGATCGTGCTGCAGTTCGAACACGTGCCGGGCATGCTGGCGACTATCGTCAAGAGCGCCTTTGGCCTGGACCAGGCTTTCGGTGGCCTGATTGGCAGCGCCATTGTCATGGGCGTCAAGCGTGGCGTATTCGCCAACGAAGCCGGCCTGGGCAGCGCGCCTAACGTCGCGGCCGTTGCGTCCGTCGAGCACCCGGTCGCCCAAGGCGTGGTCCAGGCGTTCAGCGTGTTCCTGGATACCTTCGTGATCTGCACCTGCACCGCGCTGCTGATCCTGTTGTCGGGCTTCTACACTCCAGGTTTCGAAGGCGACGGCATTGCCCTGACCCAGAACTCCCTGGCGGCCGTGGTCGGTGACTGGGGCCGGGTCTTCATCTCCGTGGCCCTGTCGTTGTTCGTCTTCACCTCGATCCTCTACAACTACTACCTGGGCGAAAACAACCTGCGCTTCATGCTGGGTGAAAACCGCAAGGCGCTGATGGCGTATCGCACCCTGGTCCTGGCACTGATTTTCTGGGGCGCCATCGAGAACCTGGGCACCGTGTTCGCGTTCGCCGACATCACCATGACCCTGCTGGCGTTCGTGAACCTGATCGCGCTGTTCCTGCTGTTCAAAGTCGGCATGCGCATCCTGCGCGACTACGACGACCAGCGCTCGGCCGGCATCAAGGTGCCTGTCTTCGATTCGAGCAAGTTCCCTGACCTGGACCTGGACCGCAAAGCCTGGCCAGCGAGCCCGTCGGCGCCTGCCGCCGATTCCGGCAACGCTCCGGCAAGCCTGGCTGCAGCGCAACGCTGATCAACGGTCTGTTGGAAAAAAACCGGGCGCATCCCCTGCGTCCGGCGTGACACAGCATAAGGTCGGCGTCATGCTCGACCTTATGTTGCGGCAGCGAGTGAAGCTGCTGTTTTCGTCCTCGGAGAACTTCCCATGAATGCCTCGACCTATCCTGCCGCCCAGCACGTCATGGTGCTCTACACCGGCGGCACCATCGGCATGCAAGCCAGCGCCAACGGCCTGGCCCCGGCATCCGGCTTCGAAGCGCGGATGCGCGACTACCTGCACAGCCAACCCGAACTGGTCGTGCCCCAGTGGCGCTTCCGGGAAATGGCGCCGCTGATCGACAGCGCCAACATGACGCCAGCGTACTGGCAGCAACTGCGCGAAGCGGTGGTCGATGCCGTGGATGTGCAAGGCTGCGACAGCGTGCTGATCCTCCACGGCACCGACACGCTGGCCTACAGCGCCGCTGCGATGAGCTTCCAGTTGCTGGGCCTGCATGGGCGGGTCTGCTTCACCGGTTCGATGCTGCCCGCCGGCGTGACCGACAGCGATGCCTGGGAAAACCTCAGCGGCGCGCTGGTCGCCCTCGGCCAAGGCCTGGCGCCGGGCGTACACCTTTATTTCCACGGTGAACTGCTGGCGCCGACCCGTTGCGCGAAAGTGCGCAGCTTCGGCCGTCATCCGTTCAAGCGCCTGGAACGTCAGGGCGGGGGCATCAAGGCGGCTTCCCTGCCAACGCAGCTGAATTACAACCAGCCCAAACACTTGGCGAATGTCGCGGCGTTGCCGCTGTTTCCCGGCATCGGTGCCGAGATCATCGATGGCCTGCTGGGCAGCGGCATCCAGGGCCTGGTGCTGGAGTGCTACGGCAGCGGCACCGGGCCGAGCGACAACCCGGCGTTCCTCGCCAGCCTGGCACGGGCGCGGGACAGCGGCGTGGTGGTCGTGGCGGTGACGCAGTGCCATGAAGGCGGCGTCGAGCTGGACGTGTACGAAGCCGGCAGCCGTTTGCGCGGCGTTGGCGTGCTGTCCGGCGGCGGCATGACCCGCGAGGCGGCGTTCGGCAAGTTGCAGGCATTGATTGGCGCGGGGTTGCCGGTGGATGAGGTTCGCCGGTTGGTTGAGCTGGATCTGTGCGGCGAGCTGAGCTGATCCGAACCTGCACCGAGTTGTGGTGAGTGGCTTTTGTGGCGAGGGAGCTTGCTCCCGCTCGGTTGCGCAGCGACCGCAAGATTTAGGGGGCCGCTTCGCCCGAGGCGTCGGACTGGCCCAGCGGGAGCAAGCTCCCTCGCCACAATGGCAGTGTCCTGGCAGATACCGTTCGGCATACAACTTGCTCCGTCTCCCGTCTCCCCAGGCTGGAAACGGACCATGTTGCATTCCCACCTCACCACCCTCAACGCCGTCTCCCTGGTACTCGATGCCTTCAAGCACGATGGCCTGCCCAGTGATGCATTGCTGGCCGGCAGCGGCATCAGCACGGCGGACTTGAGCCGGGCCGACACGCGCATCACCACCAACCAAGAGATGCAGGTCTGTGCCAACGCCGTGGCCCTCAAGCGCGACATTGGCTTGGAATTGGGGCGCAACATGCACGTTTCTTCCTACGGCATGCTGGGATACGCCCTGCTCACGAGTGCCACCTTAGGTGACGCTTTGCGCCTGGCGTTGCGCTACCCGGCGCTGTTGGGAACACTCTTCGAGCTGGCCTTGGAGGACGACGGCGAGCACATCTGGCTCAGCGCCGGCGACTACCGGGAGAACCCGGCCCTGGCGGTGTTCAACGCCGAGTTCTGCATGGTGTCGCTGAAGGTGATCTGCAACGACCTGCTCGGTCACCCGCTGCCCTTGCGCGCGGCGCGCTTCGAACACTCGGCGCCGGACTACCAGGCGCGCTACGCCTACCTGTTTGACTGCCCGGTGCGCTTCGACAGCTTCGATAACGCCTTCGCCTTCGATCGCTACTGGCTGGAACAACCCTTGCCGCTGGCCGACCCCATCACCCACCAAGCCATGGCCGAACGTTGTCGGCGGCAAAACACGGAATTCACCGGCCGCCAAGCCTGGCTGGGACGAATCCGCCAACTGCTCGGCGCGCAACTGGACGCCGCCCCGGGCCTGGAAGGCCTGGCCGAGCAAATGAACTGCTCGGCGCGCACCCTGCGCCGGCACCTCAAGGACCTGGGTTGCAGCTATCAAGAACTGCTCGATGAACTGCGCTTCGAGCGGGCCAAGCAGATGCTCTGCGAGGATCAGCTGCCGATCTACCGGATCGCCGAACTGCTTGGCTTCAGTGAAACAGCGAGCTTTCGCCATGCCTTCGTGCGCTGGAGCGGCGTGGCGCCGAGTCGGTTCAGGACGTGAAAGTTGGCTTCAACACGATCCCCGTGGCGAGGGAGCTTGCTCCCGCTCGGCGGCGTAGCCGTCGCAAACCGGCTGACGCGGATTATCTATAGAAACGCGTTGGATCGGTTGGGGCGGCTTCGCCCCCCAGCGGGAGCAAGCTCCCTCGCCACGGGTTGTGAAACTGCGAACCCGTCCACGCCCCGAATCGGCTCACACCCGCGCCAACAAGGGGCGATTTACGGTCAAACCTTTTGGCCATTTCGATCCCCTTTTGGCCTCTCCTGCCGTTCTCCGAAACGCTTCGCGCCGCAAGACTGTGTTCCAACGAATCAGCCCTGCGGAGAACAAGAATGCTGACGATCTACTCAGACGATCACCACCTGCACCACGGACGCTGCGAATTGATGGATGGGCAGTTGATGCCCTGTTTCGAAATGCCGTCCCGGGCCGACCATGTGTTGGAGCGGGTCAAGGCTCGGGCGTTGGGGCCGGTGGAGGCGCCGAAGGAATTCGGCCTCGCGCCGATCCAGCGTGTCCACAGCCCGGCGTACCTGGAATTTTTCAAGGGCGCCTGGGAGCGTTGGACCGAGTTCAATCGCGACGGTGACCTGCTGCCCTACACCTGGCCGGCCCGCACCTTGCGCTCGGTGATCCCGACCAGCCTGCACGGCCAGCTCGGCTATTACAGCTTTGATGGAGGAGCGCCGATTACCGCCGGTACCTGGCAAGCGGCGTACAGCGCAGCCCAGGTCGCCCTCACCGCCCAGGCCGACATCCAGCGTGGCGCCCGTAGCGCCTTCGCGTTGTGTCGCCCACCGGGACACCACGCTGCAAGCGACTTGATGGGTGGTTATTGCTACCTCAACAATGCCGCCATCGCAGCACAGGCCTTTCTTGACCAGGGGCACAAAAAGGTTGCGATCCTCGACGTGGACTACCACCACGGCAACGGCACCCAATCGATTTTCTACGAGCGCAGCGACGTGCTGTTCGCGTCGATCCACGGCCACCCGGAGGCCGAGTTCCCATTCTTTCTGGGCTACGAAGATGAGCGCGGCGAAGGTGCCGGCGCGGGCTTTAACTTCAACTACCCTTTGCCGGCGGGCTCGGGTTGGGAAACCTGGAGCGCCGCGCTGGAGCAAGCCTGCGGCGAAGTCCAACGCTACGATGCCGATGTCATCGTCGTGTCTCTGGGCGTGGACACCTTCAAGGAAGATCCGATCTCGCAATTCAAGCTCGACAGCCCGGATTACCTGGCGATGGGCAAACGCATCGCCGCCCTCGGCAAACCGACCTTGTTCGTGATGGAAGGCGGCTACGCAGTGGCAGAAATCGGCATCAACGCCGTGAACGTCCTTGAAGGTTTCCAAAGCGCCCAATGAGGAACAACAGCATGAACAGACTCAAGCGTTTGATGGCCCCGGCCCTGTGCGCCGCGCTGCTGTGTGGCGCCGCTCAGGCCGAGGAGCGCACATTGCGCGTCTACAACTGGTTCGACTACATCACGCCCAAGGCCTTGGATGACTTCAAGGCGCAGAACAGCCAGGTCAAGCTGATCTACGACATCTTCGACACCAACGAAGCCCTGGAGGCCAAGCTGCTGACGGGCAACGCTGGCTACGACGTGGTGGTGCCGTCCAACGTGTTTCTGGCCAAGCAGATCGAAGCCGGGGTGTTCCAGCCCTTGGATCGCAGCAAGCTGCCGAATTGGAACCACCTCGATCCCAAGCTGATGAAGCTGATCGAGGCCAACGACCCAGGCAACAAATTCGCCGTGCCTTACATGTACGGCACCATCCTGATCGGCTTCAACCCGGACAAGGTCAAGGCCGCGCTGGGTGAAAACGCGCCAGTGGACAGCTGGGACCTGATCTTCAAGGAAGAAAACATCAGCAAGCTCAAGCAGTGCGGCGTGGCCTTGCTCGATTCGCCCTCGGAAATCCTGCCCCTGGCCTTGCAGCACCTGGGCCTGGACCCCAACAGCAATAAGCCGGCGGACTACGCCAAGGCCCAAGCGCTGCTGTTGAAGATTCGGCCCTACATCACCTATTTCCACTCCTCCAAATACATGGCGGATATCGCCAACGGCGATATCTGCGTGGCCGTCGGTTATTCCGGCAGCTTCTCCCAGGCGGCCAACCGCGCCAAGGAAGCCAAGAACGGCGTGACGGTGGACATGCGCCTGCCCAAGGAGGGCGCGCCGATCTGGTTCGACATGCTCGCCATTCCTAAAGGGGCGAAAAACCCGGACGACGCCTACACCTTCATCAATTACTTGTTGCAACCGCAGGTGATCGCGCCGATCAGTGATTTTGTCGGTTATCCGAACCCGAACAAAGACGCTACCGAAAGCGTCGACCCAGCGATCCGCGGCAACCCCAACCTGTACCCGACCGAAGCGGCAATGGCGACGCTGTATACGCTTCAACCGTTGCCGAGGGATGCCGAGCGCGCACGCACGCGAGCCTGGACGCGAATCAAATCCGGCCAGTAACCACGTCGTATCGGCGCCAACGTCAATACGTCGGCCTATACATAGTTACCACCTGCCCCAGTCCGTGCCTCCCTAGCATGAAAAACCCGAAGCGTTCGGCTTCGGGTTTTCATGTTCAAGGAGGGACACGCAAATGACACTCGACTCGACTGACACAGGCCCTACGTCCGACGCAAGCATCAAGGCAGCATTGCTCAACCAATTGCTTGCAGGCCCCACCTACCCGGAAGTGGCCGCCGGACTCCTGCAAGGTGCGCTCAAGGACCTTTATCCGTCCTTGGACCTGGACCCCTACACAACCGTCCTCGCCGAACCGGCCTGGGACATCGTCGGCGGCGAAATCGTAGCGTTGCCAACCCGTTATGAGTCACTGAGCAACTTACTGGCCGATCAGATCGACCAGGAACATCCGACCTTGTTGATTGAGGGTTTGCACTTCCTGACCCGGCTGCCGATTACCGAACCCGAAGTGCATTTGCCGGTGCGCATCGAGCAAATCGGAAGGTTGATCAATGAGCTGGCGCCCGCGATGTTGAAGGCCAACCAGGAACAACAACTGGCTTACTGGAACATGCCATTCGGTCATTACGGTGCCCGCTGGCATGAGCTGTCCAATACATTGCGCAAATTCTGGGACGTGCGGCAACTCAAGGGCTGGACGGCGGACGAATGTGCCATGGCCAGGCAACTTTACCTGTACCCCGACCCGCAAGACCGTAAGGATAAATTCCAAAGCCACGCGTACCTGGTCGACGTCGATGCAGTCGCTGACACTCAGGTCACTCGCTTGAACGAGAACTCGCTGGTCGTCCTGATCGGTCAGATCGATGACAAGGAGGTCATCCTTACGCACTCGTTGTACAGCGGTTATGAGAAGTTCGAGACACGTGACGCATTGGGCCAGTCCCTTACCGATCATCTATCGCTCTCTCACCCCACCACCGCGATACGCTGGCGGCTCTATGAACCGCGCGCAAACATTTTCGACAGCAAGGCCTGTGGACTTATTGGTGTGCAGGTCAGGGTGCTCGGAAACCCTCGTACGGAGTCGGACGCTGTCGCTGCTGAGCCCGAAATACCCATCAGTGGAATCGCGGTCGGACCAGGCGAGGCGTGGTTCAAGCAGCAGATACCCGATTGGTTACGCAACGCACCAGTAGCCGACCAGACGTTGTTCGCTCAATACATGAAAAACCTGTCGGCGCTGGGCAGTTCCCACGCCGGCGAAACTTACTTGGAGGATATCCCTTCGATCAAGGACTACGCGTCAAATGCCTTGAAAACCCAGATGCAATCCGACCACAGCGATGTTTCGACTCTGAAACCGGAAACAATCGTCATCGAGATAACAAGCCCGGTGGTCTGGGGGACCTTTGTCGTTCCGTTCAAGTTCGACACAACCGAGTTCAACTTAATCGATCTCGCCTTGCAAAACCTGATTGCGCTTCCACAGGGCAACAAAACCGTGAAGTCCGTGGACGGGACCGAGCTCCCCGAATGGGTGACGGTGGACTACGTTGAGCGCCTTATTACCCAGGTCGATATCGGTCGCGTCTATCCAGAGCTGATCAAACGAAAACTACTCGACGATCCAACGCAATCGTCCCGTCGAGAGCGCCTGTTCAGTTCACAGCTACGCATACAACTGCCCCTGCTTGCGCTGGAAAGTAAATTGAAGGGGTTGGGCGATATCGATGATCGCGGCTGTCGTTACGTCGCGGCGCTGATGGAGCCGCTGGAAGCCGACCGCAAGGTTGACGGGCAAGCCATTGTCCTGCGCAAGCTGGCGTTCGTGCCAGAGTTGCAGCTCGGTATTTCCGAGGACATCGTGGCCAATATGTTTGTGATCGGCCCGCAGACACCCAGCGCCGGCCCCTGCCTGCTCTACCGCCCTCTACTCGAACCGCAGCTGTGCCAGTTCCCCTCGTTCAGCAATTTGCTCTATGCCATCAAGCAGTCAGCCACGTTGCGCCAATCGGTACTGGCGTGGCTGCCCGATGGGGTGCGGGACACTTACAGCCGACTGGTCTTCCCGGGCGCCCTGCCTTCGCCCTGGGCCGCTTTGGAGTTCGTGGCGACCCCCATCACATCATTAGCCAACGCGGGGCCCATCACCTTAAGCGACGAATCCTTGGGAGCCGATTTCATGCCGCTGTTGTTCAAGGCCAACGCCAACGCCCTGGTGACACTCGCCGATAAACAATCGGTTTCCAACAGCGAGAGCCGTTGGGAGTCGTTCAAACAGACGGGGTGGTTGATTTTCAATCTGGCGTTGCCCTATCTCGGCACCACGGCGAACACCGCGACCTGGCTCTGGCAGATACTGGAGGACTTGGAACGGTTAGCGCAGGACGACGGAGAGCGCAAGGACCAGACCAAGTGGGAGGCCGTCGTGGATTTGCTGTTAAACGTGGCGTTAGGCGTGGTCAATATTGCTATCGATCGCTCCAAAGCAGGCAGCCGCGAACGACCAACACAAGCGCCTGAAGTAGCCCCGAAACAAAATGTGCCAGCACCACTTTCCAAACCAAGCATCGAGACACTTTCGCCACTCGTGCAAAAAGAACTGTCACAAGAGCACTACGAGTTCATCCATACCAGTGGCGCCTTGATGGGTAAATCCGGCAGTCACGCCGGGCTTCTCGCTAGCTTCAGCATCGATGCGCCCGATAACCTCGGGCATCCCGAGAGCGAAGGCGTGTTCAAAGGCCTCTACCCGAAAAATGGGAAGTGGTACGCAAAGCTGGCGAGCCAGTGTTTTGAAGTCAGCGTCGAGGGCGAGCAGGTCAGCATCATCAAGGACACACGCTCCGGCCCCCCCTTGCTCCGGGACGAGCGTGACCAGTGGAGAATCGATAGTCGCTTGCGATTAAAGGGCAGCGGATCGAAAGGCGTCAGGCAGAAAGTCGTCGTCGCGGCACAACGCCGCAACATTGAATTGCTTGCCGAACTCAATAAATTTGAAGAAAGCAGAACGTATAACGAATGGGCGCTGAATATCGGTGCTCAAAACATGGAGCGGGCATCGGCCGATACCAGGGACATTTTTGCTGAAGCTTATAGAGTCTCCCTGCAAACGCAGCGGCAAAACTATGAACGGGCATTGAGCGCTTTGATGGAGTGGCCGGTCTTCCAGGCGAGGCCGGATGCTCCGCGCGTGAGCCTTGGTTACCTGAACGCGCAAATAAATTTCACTTTCGCTGACATGGACATATTGCGGGAACAATTTCTACCCGCCATGGCGCAGGCGAGGGACATGATCACCCCTCGCTTCCAAATGCGCGAGCAACGACACGTCGATGCTGCCAACAGCATGATTCAGCTCGGTGACAACATGATCGAGCGTCTGGAATATATTGAGACACGCTTTTCCAAGCTCAAGAAACTCGGGCTCGGAGGCTTTGAGTTTGTGCGCGAATACCGCAGAAAAATGCCTTCCTACACCAGCGACGATCTACGAATTCTTCAATTGGAAATGTATCGCCACCTCTGCCTGACCCTCGACAGCGTTAAAACAATGCCCGAAGGTTGGCTGGAGATTGACCGACTGATCGACAATGCGATGGTGGCCTTCCAAACCTTGCGCGAGGCGCTCGATGAAACAACCAGGATCCGGCTGGACGAACAAATCGATGCACTCGGCAGCCTGACGGAACAGTTCACTGCCATCCGGGAGCACCTGGACTACATGGGAAACGAATACCAGGACAGTGCTAACACTCAACAACTCAAGCATCTGGGTAATCGAATAACCAAGGCAAAAGAGCGAGCGTTGCGTCATTTGGCCAAGGCCCTCGACGAGCGAAGCAATAAACGACAATCGCTGACTGTATATGAGGAACGCCCCCGCTCCAGGAGGAAATTCATCAGAGGCCGCTTCTGGGGAGTCGTCAGCGGCGTGGCTCGCCTGTCCAGCTCGTACGAAGAAACGGGTTGGGTCGAGGTGAGGAATCCGTTATCCGGTGAAATGATCGCTTTATTCCACCGCAAAGAAACCGGTGAATGGGTCCCCCATATCGAGGCCAACGAACCTCCGGCGATCCCCGCTCTGAAAACCAGCGTCAAGAAAGGCAAAGCCCTGATCAAAGGACTCTCTGCCTTCAAAACACAAGTCCAAGATGACGTGCAGCAGCCAGACCGTACACCGTCCGGTATTTCATTAATCATGGGCGCCCATGCGAGCCGGTTCGATACAGTCGCCAATGCAATCGAAAAGGCGCTCGACCGGGCCAGGAACGAAACGGTCGAACTTGCGCCAGAAGAACGGAGTTCCGCCGAATCCTTGCGATTGCAGCTCAAGAGCGAAGCGACGGCGCTACGCGCCGAGGAACACGAGACCGTACTGGGGCTCATCAAACGAAGCCCGCCCAACATGAGCGGCGTCACTTGGCTGAACGAACGAAACCTCATCCACTTGACTAAACGAATCAACCGAAAGCGCATCAAGACCCCGGCGGGAAAGAGATACCTCGACCGGTATGAAATTCAGGACAAGCAAAGCGGCAAGCCGCTATGGTTCGCGGACTTTCACTACTCCACCTTTTGGGGGGTCGACCTCAAGTTTCTTTCGGCACACCTGAGAACCCCTGAGCAGGTCAAGTCAGGCATGGCAGACATCTCCTTGGATGGATTGAACCAACGTCAATTGATTGATCGTTACCGCAGCGAAATTGCCGTGGATCAGGCCATACAGGTGTTCTTTCCAAAGAAACGGCCATGAAGCCGAGCCTGGCCTGCGATTGATGTCCCGGCCGCGGGCCGTCAGACATCCCAGGCCTTAGCCAGGCTCGCCAGCGCCGTGCCGATCGCCGCGGGCGGGACTGCCGCGAACCCCAGCACCAGCCCGGCGCGGACCTGCGCAGGCGTGGTAGGCAACCAATAGCCGCTCAGGCCATTGATCTCCACGCCGACGCTGGCCGCCTTGGCAATCAGCTCCCGTTCACGCTCGATGCTGTCCACAGGTACCGTGACATGCAGCCCGGCGACGACCGTGGGCATGGCGCCAACACCCTCGACAGCCTTGGGCCAACCCGCCAACAACGCATCCCGCCGAGCCAGGGCCGCCCGACGCATGCGCCTGATGTGTCGCTGGAAATGCCCGGCGGCCATGAACTCGGCCATCACGGCCTGGGTGCTGACTTCGGAGTGGCGCACATCCACGGCGCGCCGTCGGGCGAAGGCGTCGACCAGGCCCGGCGGCAACACCAGATAACCCAGGCGCAGGGCCGGGAACGCCACCTTGCCGAAGGTGCCGACGTAAAGTACCCGGCCCTGGCGATCCAGCGCGGCCAACGGCGCCAGCGGCGCGCCGCTGTAGCGGTATTCGCCGTCGTAATCGTCCTCGACGATCCAGCCGTCGTTGCGTTCGGCCCAACCCAGCAGCTCCAGCCGCCGCGCAAGGCTCATGACCACCCCGGTCGGGTATTGATGGGAGGGCGTGACATAGGTCAGCCGACAATGGCTCAACGCCGCGAGCGCCGCGCAATCCAAGCCATCGCTGTCCACCGGCACGCCTCGGACGTCGGCTCCAGCCACCGCAAACGCATGCCCCGCAGCGCGATAACCTGGGTTTTCCACCGCCACCACGTCACCGGGATCTACCAACAGCTGTGCACAAAGGCTGATGCCCTGCTGCGCGCCGCTGGTGATCACAATTTGTTCAGCCGTGCACTGCAGGCCCCTCGAACTGCGCAGGTAAGCCGCAATCAGGCCACGCAAGCGTTCGTCTCCTTGAGAATCGCCGTAGCACAGCTGTTGAAGATCCGGCTTGCGCCAGAAAGCCCCGTTCAGCTTGGCCCAGACATCAAAAGGGAACAGGTCGAAGGCCGGCACACCCACCCGGAATGCACGCGGTGGTCCCGCCGGCGGCTGGGCCAGATGATGCTTTTCGACACGTAGCAGCGCGTCGCTGTGGATAACTTTACTGGATGGGCCCACAGGTAAATCGAGCCATTCTGTGGATAAACCTGTGGGTAAGCCTGTTGAAAAGCCTGTGGATGCTTTTGTGGATAATTTCTTCAGCGGCAACGCCACTGCGGACAGATTCGCCACATAGGTTCCGTCACCGACGCGTCCTTCGATAAAACCTTCGCCATAGAGCTGGTCGTACGCACGCACCACGCTGTTGCGGGAAATGGACAAGGCCGCCGCCAGGTCGCGGCTAGCTGGCAGGCGCGTGCCGCTTGCAAGGCGACCATCCAGGACGCGGGCCCGCAATGCCTGATAAAGCTGCCGGCTGAGCCCGTGGCGGCGATCCAGTTCGATTCCAGCGGGGTTGAACGACAGCGGCGGCACGGGGTTGTTCATCACACAGCCTCAGGAATGGACCTATCAAACTGGCCTGGAGTGGCTCTTACAACAGACCAATAGCCTGCCTAGGATGCTGGCATTCGCCAAGGAAAAACTTTCATGTACAACCCAAAAGCCTTCGCCGTCCAAGACATACCCCAGTTACATCAAATGATGAACGATTGCCGCTTGGCCGTACTGGTCACCCAGGGTGAACACGGCCTACAGGCCAGCCACTTGCCGCTGCTGCTGGATACGCGACAGGGTCCCCACGGAAGCCTGCGCGGGCACATGGCCCGGGCCAATCCGCAATGGCGCGACCTGGAGGCCGGGGCCGAGGCCCTGGTGATATTTCCCGGCGCCGATGCCTACGTCAGCCCGGGCCTGTACCCCAGCAAGGCCGAACACGGCAAAGTGGTGCCGACCTGGAACTACCTGGCCGTACACGCCTATGGCACAGCCGAAGTTTTCAGCGACGCCCATCGCCTGCGCGAAGTAGTCGGCGCCCTCACCGAACGTCACGAAACCGGCCGCGCCCAACCCTGGAAACTCGATGATGCACCGGCCGAGTACGTCGAAGCGATGCTCAAGGCCATCGTTGGTTTTTCGCTGCCTATCCAGCGCCTGGAAGGCAAACGCAAGCTCAGCCAAAACCGCAGCCCCGAAGATATCGCCGGAGTGCGCAACGGTCTCGCCACGAGCACCGATCCGCAAGATCAGGCGCTGTCACGCCTGATGCCTGATGCATCCACCAAGGAGTGAACATGAGCCACACCGAGATCCGCCTCGTCACTGCTGAAGACCACGCTGCCTGGCTGCCGCTATGGCAGGCTTACCTACGGTTCTACAACACCGAACTGCCGGAAGCGGTGACCCACAGCACCTGGCAGCGCCTGCTCGACGATCGCGAACCAACCCACGGCGCCCTCGCCTGGCACGGCGATACGGCGGTGGGCCTGGTGCATTTCATTTACCACCGCTCGAACTGGAGCATAGAGAACTCCTGCTACTTGCAGGACTTGCTGGTGACCGAGCAAAGTCGGGGCACCGGTGTTGGTCGGCAATTGATCGAATTCGTCTATGCCACGGCCAAGGCCGACGGTTGTGCCAAGGTCCACTGGCTGACCCACGAGACCAACACGACCGCGATCCAACTCTACGAACGCATCGCCGAACGCCCAGGCTTCATTCAATTTCGCAAAGCCTTGTAAGGAGCACTGCATGTCGACCCCGCTTACCGATTGGAAAGGTGTCTCGGCGCCATCTACGCGCTTGCTCGAAGGGCGATTCATCCGCCTGGAAAAACTCGACCCGGCGCGTCATGCCGAGGGTCTTTGGCAAGCCCTCGAAGGCCCCGGGGCCGATCCGAAACTCTGGGACTACTTGCCCTACGGTCCCTTCAAGGTTCGTGGCGACTTCGACGCCTGGCTGGACAACCATGCAGCCAACACCGACCCGTATTTTTTCAGCGTGATCGACCGTGCCAGCGGCGAGGTGCAAGGGATCCTCAGCCTGATGTCCATCGTGCCGGCCCACGGCCGCATCGAGATCGGCCACGTCACTTTTGGCGCGCCGATGCAGCGATCGCCGAAAAGCACCGAGGCGGTTTATCTGCTGGCCAAGGAGTCGTTCGCCCTCGGCTACCGTCGCCTCGAATGGAAGTGCAACAACGGCAACGCCCGCTCCAAATATGCCGCCGAGCGGCTGGGCTTCACATTTGAGGGGGTGTTCCGCCAGCACATGGTCGTCAAGGGCCAGAACCGCGACACGGCGTGGTATTCGATGCTCGACTCGGAGTGGCCGGCGATCGGAGCGGCATTTGAACGATGGCTTAGCGAAGAAAATCAACGCGAAGGCGGGCAGGTCCGAAGCTTGGCTGCTTGCCGTTGAGCAAGAGCAGACGGCTATCGCGAGTGGCCTTGCGATAGCCATTGCTCTGTCATTATTTATATTTTTTGTATTGCCATGCCCAGTCCGGTATTCGGTTAAAACAACTCACGTATTCTGCGAACATCAGAAGGCTGTGTTCCGCTCGATTCGCCGTAAAGTCAAAGCGATACAGGTGATTCGGTACCTGCGCCGAGGTCGTGGGATCGGCAAAGACACGGTCAATCAGCTGGTGCGCGCGTGCCACATCCTCCTGGAGAGCGTTGATCAACGCCGAGGTGAAATTCGCTTCGGAGTTCAACGGGCGGACCTGCCCAAGCGCGTCGTAGATATTCAGGTCACTGTAGTAAGGGCTGATCAACTCTGTCCAAATACTCCTGGCTTCCTCGCGGGTAAAATTGTGGGTCAGATTAGCCAACAAGTTAGGGACGTCGAGCAAAATAATAGTTCTGGAGTTCGACGGAACGCCATCGGGGCCGGTTAGCAATCTGGCGATACCCGCCATACCGATATCTGTAGCACTTCCCGATTGTGGCTCCAGGAAACGAACAAAAGCTGCTAGCGGTGCTGAATGTATTTCGATGGTTCTCAGCGTCTTGTCGGTGAACCCGTGGATCCATCGGATATCGATATCGCCGGTATTCAATAGCTCCTGCACACGGGTTTCGGCATATCTGGCAATAAACTCAAGCTTCGCCGAGCTGAGCGCCGGATGACTTATCCACCTTGAAAATACAGAGACGGGCAACGCACCGCCAAGATTGGTTTCGATCACACGAGAGGCTAGAACCCGCTCAGCCCGGGCCAACAACCTACCTTTATTGCGCAGGGCACCTCGAAGTAACCCAACGGTGCGTCCAGTCATTTTTCTATAGCGGAATAACTCGATCATTCCGCTGGTCGGCCTTCCCTTGCCGGGATTCAGGTTAAGTGTATTGGCAAGCTCGGCCAACTGATGTGGATGCACCAACTCCCTGCCGTTAAGGAGCCCCCGCACATCCCCAGCACCCGCCTCGCTGCTCGGAATATAGGCTGTCGGGCTCTTGGGATAAAATTTGTACCACTCATCGATACCTACGCCGTACTCAAGCAAGATATGAATCGAATCCCGGTTCAACTGAAAATAGCCATCCCTGGCCAGAAGATCGATCGTTCTCCCACCTTCGTTGCCGACCAGCGTCATATCCAGGAGCTCTTCGACAACGCTTCTCTGGGCGGGTGTGTAGGGCGTGAATGAGGTTGCCAATCCATACAAAGGCCGGACCGGCGCCAACTGCTCGATTTGCCTCCAGAGTTCCGACGAGGAACCGACCGCAGCCAAACCTGCACGCAGCGACAGGCGTACCCGCGGCGATCTAAACAACCTATAAGGGTTAGGCGCGCCAGCGAGCAGCCTCGTTACAACATCCAGGGTCTCCCTGCCCAGAAGATTTTCAAGCGTGGTCTCCGTTTTCACAAACACCTGCCCCGCCTCCGCGACCGCCTCCTCCCCCTGGCTACCCGACGGCTGCATTCGGCGGGGGGCGTCCTGAACTTCCAGATGGCGAAACGATTCAAGGTTTTCGCGAATGTATCTTGCCGACGCCAGGCGCAACTCTGTCGGGGAGAAAACAACCCTTCCCTCAAGTTCGTCCAAGCCCTGGGTAACCGCCGAGAAGAAACAGTCACCGAGGCTTCGGATTGGAATGACACGACCTGCCTGGATCAAATCATAGTGGCTGTCGCTCGACCGTCTCACCACCACATCCGTGGCGTAATCCGGACGGCTCGACAAACGTTCCGGGCCTGCCTGGTGCGAGAACCGCAGGGTGGAAGGGAGCCTCCCGGGCCTGACATCCATGATGACCAGGCCCCGGTTTTGCGGCCAGTTCGGAATACGGGGCACGAGTTCGGGAACGATATCCATCAGCAGAAAATCCCATTGGCCGGGCTGTTCCAGCACAGCGATCATGTCCTCGAGCGTCTGGCCAGCAGTGCCCGAACTTGACGGGCCCGGCCGCGAGGACTGCCGCGTTGGACGTTCCCCGCCACCTCCGCGGCCGAACCCGACCGCACGCCATTCCCCATCCGGCATGCGTGCCACGGTGCTTCTCATCACGCCACTGGAGCGGATGCTCGACCCTGAAACGGGATCGACCAAGGTCGCCTCGGTTGCGTTCAGCTTGGTATTGTCGTGCACCCGGAGCACCATTCCCTCCGGTTGTCGCACATACACCGGGCGAGCGGAGACAGCGCCTGTCGCTGCATCCCGAACGGTAACGCGGTAAAACCCACCAGTGTCCGGGGTTAGCCCTCGTGTAACCGTTGCATCCTTCACCGCGTAGGGGCCGTAGATTGCTTGTTCCAATGGCAACCCAATCGGTTTTTCCTGTTGGCTTAGACGAGCCAATACCTCTAGGGAGAACGATCTACTTCGTGAAGTGCCCATCGCACCTCCGATGGGTCGCGGCGCGATGCCGGAGCGGATCAAGTATTTGACAATGTTCAGGTGAAGCGGGATTTGGCCAGTCTTGGCGACCATCAAATACAGCTGCAACGCGGCGTAAGCGGGTGCCAGAAACGAAACCACGTCCAGGACCGTTTCGAACGCCATCACGGTAAGGTTGAAAATGGTTTGGTGCAGGATGTTGCGGTTGCTGTTGGAACGATGATCGGCATGGGCAATTCGAAATCTCACATGCGCCTGATGCAGCGCTTCAGACAAATCACCGCTGATCAACGCGCCCCGAACCAAGGGGCGACCGCTTCGCGTTCCGAATATTTGTTTCAGTTCTTCAGGATTGTTAGTGGCGATGCGGGAGGAGAAATAGACCTGCCATTCTTCCCGCTGAAGAAGCTGCGCAACACCATCATTGAGATTGGCAAACTCATGGAGATCATCGCCACCGGGACTGTCCGGAAAATAGACGCCAACGGTTCCCTGTATTGTCGGCCCGTCCTGATCTGAAAAAATCAACACACCGTCGACACTGGTTGCGTTGCCCAAGTTGCCATGCTGGCCTCCAACGCCTACGGTCCCGCACAACAGCAGACCGTAAACATGCACCTCCCTTCCCTGTACTCTTGCGCGATCCTTTGCCCTCGTTGATTTGATAACCGCATCCTGCCAGAGCACGACCCGTTTTTCGGTGCGTGCTGGATGGACGCTGACATCCGTCACGGTCTCTTTGAGTACATCATCATCTTTGAGGACGGCTTCGTAGCCCTTGAGGGACATATTGGCCAGGTAAGCGTCCCACCAGGCCTCCTTGTAGTCGGGCGCATTCATTTTTTCCTTGAGGTACGTCTCGTAGCAGCCGCCGATATCAAGGCTTGTCGCCATCTCGGCAAGCTCAGGCCCCTTTAAAAGAATGAAACGACGGGTCAGTGGATGGCTGATGGGTTGGCCGTCCTGATCGACCAGATAGACAGGCCGGATTTCCTTCATGGCATTGGGGTACTGCGAAGGGCGCGTATTCTCGATCATCAGTTGGGTCAGGCTGGTGGCCCGCGAGTCCTTCGAGGTACACGCGCGCCCTTGAAACAGGGTAATCAACGTCCGGTCTGGATCGGGATCAATGTCCTTGTGCAGATGCTCCTGGAGATAAGCGACGATTTTTTCGCGAGAGAACTCCGACAGTGTCTTAACGCGTCTTTTGGCAATTTCGCCTTCCGCTGTCAGCGCCTCATCTTCGAGGAAGCGATAAATGCGCTTCTGCGCAACCGTCGCGATTTTGTAGGCGCTCGGACGACTGTTCTTGAACAAGGTTTCGCTTCGGGCGATCAGCACACCGTCGAGCGCCAGCATCGGCAGTTCCAGCGATTTCTCAGCATCCAGGGCAAAGCGGGCCAAATCGAACTGCACCCGTTCCGGTGCTTTTAGAACGGCTTGTAACGCCGCGTACTGAAGATCAAGCAGGTCGTTTGCTGCCTGCTCGAATACATGCTCAGGAAGCGCCTGGTCAATACTTTGGATTTTGCGCTGCTGTCCTTGATAGACCGGGCTTACCGAATTCACCAACTCGTGGAACTCATCGAACCGCTGTATGCCTCCTTCCATGGAGTACAGAAATAAAGCCGGCTGATCACTTTGTTTGATCACCATCGCGGCCGGCCACTTCTGCGACAAGTCGCCCTCCATTTCAAGCATGACCTTATATACATGGGGAAGATGCTCTTTCCTCATCAAACTTCCCCTGGCCGACTCTGAAGGGTGAGTCGTGATGATGCTCAGCAGGCGATCCTCGTCATTGCGCAGGATCTGCTCCGCATGGGTTAACCGTGCAGAGGGATCTCGATCGGCTTTGTATAAATCGAATAAATACAGGAATCGTTGGGAAAGCCTGAGCACCAGCTCATCTTGCGCGGTAGAGGGGATAACCGGGTCGAGGGCATCTCTCACGGTCTCCTTCATGCGAAATGCGGCCAGATCATCAAGGAACTGACGTCTCAGGTGAATATTGGTGGTCGGGTTCTCGATATGGAACGCCGACGTCATGGCCGCCAGGATATGCGCATCCACCGGGTCGACGAATAGGCTTTCGGTCTCTTGCACGGTGTCCGAGCGAGTGAAAAAACCTACGCTTCCCTGGGCGTATACAGGAGGCTCGTCAGTAGACAAACAGTCCATCATGACTTCGCTGAAACTCATTGAAGAAGCCCGTGAGCGCGCCCCGAGGGAATCTGTCGTGAAGTGATTCACATAACAATTGTCCGGGTCGATCGCCAATAGCGCTGCGCCACGGAATTTGTTCGGCTCGATCTTTTCCCTGATCGAATTGACCAGCAAATTCTTCAGCGCCGTGTCGAACGTGGGCAAGCCTGCGAACAAACGATCCAGATCGGCCTTATGGGGGGCCAGATGTTTCAGCTGTTTAGGGCGAGCCTCTTCTTGAGGGGCAAGCGGGTTAACTTGATTGACGGAATCGGTCTCGAAAGCGAGCCCAGGCCCCCTGTAGCCCGGCGGCACGCCTGCTTGCAACTTCTGCAACAGGTTTCTTGGAAGCACAAAGCCGTCGATACGAAGTGCCGAAAAATCCCGCTTCATATGGCTTCTGTGGGGATACTCGATCCAATCCTCGCATCGGTTGAAAGCCGCGAGGGAAGCAATAGGCTTGCTTTAATAGGCCTTGAGAAAACCCTGCGTGACAGCGGCACGCAAGGGAACCGATGCGATTCTATCTTCAGCAGCCAAACCAGCGGCTCCAACTTCCCGGTAAGTCACACGAAGCGGTGTATCACCCAGCAGTCCCAACTCCAGCAACCACTGATCGGCGAACGTGTGCGGCTCGAATGCATGGCCGTCGGGTAGTGAATGAATAGGCGTTAGCGTGATGCCAGGCGCCTGGAGCGGCACGCCTGGTTCGTCGTTAAGAAATAAGGTCATGGGGGGTCCCTTTGTTTATTGAAGAACCCGACCCTATCCTTCCGTCGCCACCATCAAGCCATACATATATATAGGCAACCTTGGACAGCCACGTGCATATGTGAATGCGTGTTTCCGCAGGGTCGCCATCGCGAGCCAGCCACGCGACGGCGATTGGATCACTCCGCTTTTGGTGGTCGTCTCGTGGTTAGAAATCGACTGAGGGATTCGGGTGTCACGCCCTCGTTGGCATACTGCCAGGCCCATTCGGGTATTCCCCCGTGATGACTCAGGTAGCGTGCGAAGCTCAGACGACTGTGCTCCGCCCGGTTGCCTGAAAACCTGAAGCGCCGCAGCAATTGCTGGGCCTCTCCTTGGCTCACTGCGTAAGTCCCCAGAAGCAGTTGGTGCGCACGAGCTTCCTCGTTTAGCAGGCTGTCCACCAACGCGCCCGCGAAAGCCGATTCGGACGCCAGCGAACCAGGCCGCTGGAGCGTTTCGCGAATCAGGTCGTCGCTGTATTGCACGCTGACCAGATCGTCCCAGAGGCTTCTGGCCCCCTCGGCTGTGATTGCGGCCATATTGTGAATCGAGCTCCAGACGGCAGGGGTTTGTAACAACAAAGAGACCCGGCTATTAGAAGGAGGATTTCCTGGCGTGCTGAACAGTCTGGCGACGGCGGGTAGATCGTTGTCCATCAGGTTCCCGCGCACGCCGCCAATGAATCGCATGAAGTTCACCAACGGCCGCTGATGGAAAATAATGTCCCGGACGTTATCGTCGTCAAACGCCCGCATCCAACCGATATCGATATCGCCGGTAATCACGACTTCCGTATAACGAGTAGTGGTGTAGGCGGCAATGAGCCGAAGCCGCCCATCGGTAAGGCTCGGATCGCGTATCCACTGCGACACCACGCTCAATGGCAGCATGCCGCCCAGGTTGGAAGTGATAACTGGGGACTGCAAAGCGATTTCGGCGCGCCTGAGCAAATCGGGAAACCGGCCAAGGGCTACCCTGAGCAAGTCGACAAGGTCTTCGGCGCGGTCATAGTAAATGTACTGATCCATCAACCGCGCATCGTCACTAACAAGCTTGCCTGTTTCTCGCTCAAGTCTGCGCTGGACATCCTTGAGGTCACCCCGATCTATCAGATAAGCATCCCCCACCAGCTCATCCAACTGTTCATGGCTCATTTCGCCGTGCAAGGCCTGGTCAAACTTGACGTAGGCCATGAGATTCCGGGGATGGTGATCGGTCAGCTCCCGGGCCCTCAGGCCGTATTCAAGCATGATGTGCAAGACGTCCTGGGAGAGCATGAGGTATTCGTTGTTCATCAGTTCGAGAATTTCTCGATCAACAATTGGATCCAATAATATGTCCTCGAAAAACTTGATCAGGTCGTCTTCGTTGGCCTGGTAAAAAGGAAAATCGCTCTGTATCAATTGGCCAGGCGTTCGTGGCGAGAAATGTCTGGCGATGCTATGCAGCATTTCCGGAGGCAAGCTCAAGGATTGTACATTTCGCAAATAGTCACGCAGCGAAGCTTCGGCGTATGAACGCAAATAGTTCATGATCGGTTGGAACAAGCGATGCGGATTGGGGGCCCCATGAATAATTTGCGTCAGGTCAAGCACCGCCGCCTTTCCCAGAAGTTGCTCCAACGTTGGCGCATTATCGACAAGCGCCTGCCGTATCCCGGAGACTTGCGGCGTTAGAAAACTACGGATATTGGGGTGCTGATCGATGTAATCGGCGGCGGCATTACGCAGCCCTCTTATCGAGAAGTCCCCCTGTAGCCTCCCATCATTCAGGCCGCGAGCAACGGCGTTAAAAAAGCAGTCACCGTCGGCGGTGATCTCCATGACGCGATTGCCCAAGACCAGGCTGTAATGATTTTGGCCCGTGCGCCGCAGGACAACATCCGTGTTCGCTCTGTCGGGATGAACACTGCTTGGATATACACGTTCGTCCCGCCCTGGGGTGTAGCGCACTGACCATGCGCGGCTGGCGGATACTTCATCAATGATCAACAAGCTGCGACTCTGTGGCCAACTCGGTACCTGCGTGATGATGGAGGGGACCAGGTCCATGATCTCGTTGTCCCAGTTGCCCAAGGTACGAACGGCGTCGGCGATACCCGGGTCAGTCAGGGCAGGGACCTTGGGCTTGGAAGGGCCCGACGGAGGCGGCGTTTGGGAAGGCCGTTTACCCCCGCCCTGGCCGAATCCCACGGCGCGCCATTCGCCATTGGGCATGCGTGCCACGGTACTTCTCATCACACCACTGGAACGGATACTCAGACCCGTCAATGGATCGACGATCGTGGCCTCGGTGGCGGTCATCTTCGTGTGATCGTGTACGCGAAAAACCGTCCCGTCGGGTTGCCGCACATAGACCTGTGCCGTGCCGTCATTGTTGAGCCTGGGACGATAGAAGCCTTGGGCATCAGGGGCCAGCCCTCGGATCGGCGCCGTATCCTTCACCGCATAACGATGATAGATCGCCTCCTCCAGCGGCAATCCGGCCAACGCTTCGTCAGCATGTTGACGAGCTTTCACCGCTGGAAACGAGGCTTGGCCTCGCGATGGAATCATCCATCCATGGGCACTGCCCTGCCCAAGACGGTTAGCCACTTTGTCGATGAAGACCAAGGTATTGAGGTCCCGTGGAACCACACCGCTCCTGAGCACGAACGAGCCGGTTCTCACGGCTCGCTTGAGTAGCTGGAAACCCGGCACCGCCAGCACGCCGGCCACTTCCAACAGAATATCGACCGTCACCATGAACACCCGGGCAGCGTGGTGACGCCGGACGTCCAGGTTGCTGTTGGACAAGTGATCGGCATGGGCGCTATGAAAATTTACATAGGCTCGATGAAGCGTCTCCAACAAATCACCGGCAATCAAGGAGCCACGAATCAGCGGCCGACCGCGTCGCTGCGCTGATACCCCCTTCAATTCTTCAGCATCGGGCGCGGATATTCGCGAACGGAAATACCCTTGCCATTTTTCTTGCAGCAGAAGCTCCCCGATACCCTCACCCAGATCGGAAAATTCCTGGAAGTCGTCGCCATCAGGGCTGTCTGGAAAGTACACCCCTACGGGACCGTTGATTTCCGGCCCGAGCTGATCGGTAAAGATCAGCGCGCCATCCACACTGAGGGCGTTGCCCATCGTTCCATGCTGTCCTCCCGCCCCCACGCTTCCCCCGAGCAACAGGCCATGAACATGCACCCTTCGCCCGAAGGCCTGGGCACGAGCCTCCGCCACAGGAGACTTCAACACGGCGGCCAACCAGAGAGGCACCAATTTTTGCAGCTTCGGTGGGTTGCCGGTCTTGTCCAGGCCAGTAGCCTCGAACACGCTGTCGCCCCTCAGCCCGGCCTCGTAGCCCTTGAACTTCAAGTTCGCCAGATACGCCGCTTGCCATGCCGCCTTGTATTGCGGTTTGTTCATCTCCTCTCGCAGCAGGATTTCATAGTTGCCGCCGGCATCCAGGCTCTTGGCCATGCGGGCGAGTTCGCTCCCGGTCAGGGTGAGCGGAACGTCATTATCCGGGTGTCGAATGCGCTGGCAGTGCTGATCGACAAGATAGACCGTCGACACTTCGCTCATTGCCTCCGGATAATCTGGCGGGCGGAGATTATCTAGCATCAGCTGGGTCAGGCTGACGGTGCGCGACTGTCTTGGGTTGGCTTTGTTGCCAAAAGACAGCGTCACCTGGGTCCGATCCGGATCGGGCTTAATGGCCGGGTGCAACGTTTGCTTAAGGTATTGCTTGATCTTCTCCTGAGTGAATTGCACGAGCGACTGGACGCGACCACTCAGTTCATAAACCCCCTGGTACACCTGCGCTTCCAGACGACGATAGGTCGCTTGCTCAGACAGTGTCGCGGATGCGTAGAAGACCGGACGGTTGTTTTCGACTCGGGTCAACCGACGCACCGCCAATGGCCCGGAGAGCGATAGCACAGGCAGACTCAGGGCTTCTTCTGCCTGTTGGGCAAAAGCTTCCAAGGTCATCGTCCCGTCGATGGGTGTGCTCAGGAATTTTTCGAGCGCTGTGCTTTGCCGCTGGAAAAGATCCGAGGCCGCCACTTCAAACACATGCCCGGACAGCTCGGAGGAAATATTCAGGATCGTGCGTTCCTGCCCGTCATAGAGCGGACTCACCGCAACGGTCATTGCCTGAAAGGAGGAGAAGCCCTGTAGGCCGCCTTCCATGGAATACAAGAACAACCGTTGTCGGTCGGTTTGCTTGATTACCATCGCGGCTGGCCACTGCTGCGGCTTTGCGCGCCCCGTATCGAGCATGACCGCATAAACATGGGGAATGGGCGCTCGTTGCAAACGTCCCCTGTCGATCATGGAGGGATGAGTGGTGAGGATGTCCAACAGGCGGTCATCCTCGGCCCGCTGCGTCCGCTCGCCCGGTGAGGCAGCCGGCTTGCGGTCGGCTTTGTACAGGTCGCAAAGATGCAGGAAACGCCGCGAAAGCAGATGGGCGAATACCGCTTGAACCGTCGATGAGTCCGCCCTGTCGAGGATGCCCGCCCAGCGCTCGCTGCTGCGAAAGAGACTGAGGTCGTCACGCAATTGCTGCCTTACCGTCTCGTTGGTCGTCGGGCCAGCTATGTAAAACGTCGCCTCCATTGCTTGTAGGATCTTGCTATCCGCAGGGCTGGAAAAAATACTGTCAGCTTCGTCTACGGTATCCGGGCGAATGTAGAAACCTACGCCACCGGCCGTATAGATGGGAGGCGTATCGGTTTCCAAACTGCTACGCATCACGTCGGTAAAACTCTGCGAGTGCGTCAACGTGCGCCCGCCATCCGAGTCGATGGCGAAGTGATTCACGTAGCAATGATCAGGGTCGATATTTTCAAGCAGTGCTGGACGGAGTTTACGCTCGGGTATTTTCCTCTTGATCGAGCTGACCAACAGGTTATTGATCACCGTATCGAAAGTTGGCAGGCCGGCGAATAGAAGCGCCAGGCTCTTCTGGTTGGCGTCCAGCAACTTCAATTGTCGCAGCTGCTCTTTGCCGGCGGCGCTCAGGTCGTCGTCTGGCATGAGCGTTTCTGTTGGTACGGGCTCGCAGGACGGCTGGCGGTCACCACTCAATGGCGCCGCGTTGGGTATCGGGAGGGGGCTGGGTTGATTTGTCGAATCAGAGGGCATTGGACTGTCCAAGGGTTGATTGGAAAGTCCGGAAACCTAACGCGTCAGTCGCGCAGCACGGCCATACATATGTATGGCGTCGCTGTCGTTTTGGGTAAAAATCGTAAGCGGGGATGAACAAGCGGTCGGCCAATTCCTCGGCCAACCGCCACGCCTCTCAACCCAATCGTCGCGCCAGGACGGCGATATGCTCCGGCCCGATTCCGCAGCAGCCCCCCAGGTGACTGGCCCCGCGCTTTTGCCAGTCCGTTGCCCACTGAAGATACCCCGGTGGATCAAGGTCGTCGCGCAATGGGTCCAACCCGTCGTTGGCGGTCGCCTCCTTGGGCTGCGGCGGAAACGCGTTGGCGTAGGCACCGATGTGGATTTTCACGCCCAGGCGCTCGAACGTCTGCCGCGCGGCATCGATGGCGCCACCGATCACCTCCGGCTGACTGCAGTTGAACAGGAGCGTCTCGACGCCCAGCTGCGCTGCGACGGCCGCGGCATCCGCCACGGGTTCACCGGAACGCAGGCGCGGCACTTCATCCGTGTCCTCGTCTTTCAAGGTGAACGATAGCCAGAACGGCTTGCCATCCCGTGGGATCCCGGCACGGATGGCTCGTGCCTCGACCGTTGAGCTTTGGGTTTCTGCCAGCCACAGGTCGACGTGGGGCGCCAGGCCCGCCACCAAAGGCGCCAGCAGCTCACCGGCACGGGACGCATCGAACAGATCGGGACGATAGGAACCGAACAGCGGCGGCAGCGACCCGGCCACTCGTACGGTTTTGCCTGAAGCCTGCACCGCCCGCCGCGCCAGCTCACCGGCCAAAGCCGCCAGCGCCTGGCCCTCGGCGGCAAAACGCGCCTCGCCAATATGGAACGGCACCACGGCGTAACTGTTGCTGGTGATCACGTTGGCGCCGCTGGCGATATAAGCGGCATGGACGTCTTCCACTGCCTGGGGCGCTTCGCTCAGCGCCAGCGCCGACCACTCGGGCTGTCGAAACGGCGCGCCGCGGCATTGCAATTCACGGCCCATGCCGCCATCGAGAATGACTGTTGCTGCGCCCATATGCGATTCACTCATAAGCTTATGAAAAATACTCACTACCGGAGTAGTTCTTATAACTATTTAATGCGCACTCTTTCGCCAATCACAACCTCTTTTTCAACCAGGGATCGCCCATGAAATTTCAACCGTTGCTGGCCCTGGGCCTGGGTCTGCTGGCTGCGTCTTCCCAGGCGCTCGCTGGCACCACCCTGGAGCGTATCGAGCAGAAAAAAGAACTCGTCGGCGTGTTGATGGAAAGCTATCCACCCTTCTCGTTCCTCAATGACCAGAACCAGCTAGACGGTTTCGACGTGGACGTCGCCAAGGCCGTGGCGCAGAAACTGGGCGTGAAGCTGCGCCTGGAAACGCCGTCCTGGGACGTGATTGCGGCCGGCCGCTGGAGCGGGCGCTACGATATCTGCATCTGCTCCATGACACCGAGCAAGGCCCGCGCCGAGGTGTTCGATTTCCCGGTGCAGTACTACGCCTCGCCAGCGGTCATCGTGGTCAACGCCAAGGACGACAGCATCCATGGCGCCAAGGATCTGAGCGGCAAGAAGGTCGGCCTGACCAGCGCGTCCAGCTATGAGAGCTACTTGAACAAGAACCTGGTCATTGAAGGCGCGCAAGATACCCGGTTGAGCTATCCGTTCGAGAACGTACAGATCGCCCCGTATGACACCGATAACGTGGCGTTCCAGGACCTCGGCCTGGGCGCCGGAGTGCGCCTGGACGCGGTGCTGACCAACCTGGTGACCGCTCAGCCACGCCTGACCGAAGACAAGCGCTTCAAACTCGCTGGCGAAGCGCTGTATGCCGAGCCAAACTCGGTCGCCATCGAAAAGGGTGACGCCGAGTGGAACAGCAAGGTGCAAGAAGTCTTCGCCCAACTGAAACAGGACGGCACCCTGAGCAAGCTCTCGCAAAAATGGATCGGCGCCGACATCAGCCAATGACTTCCATTCCGCCTCCTGTCCAGCTACCGCCACCGGTGACTGAGTCGCGCCTGCATAAAATCTTCGGCTTTCGCACACGCTTGTACCTGACGTGGGCGGTCATGCTGGTGCTGTTCGCCAGTTTTTTCCTGAGTTTCGACCTGAAGTTCTCGATCATCCTGGACAAACTGCCGAACCTGCTCGGTTTGCATCTGGCCCCCAACGGCTTCCTGCAGGGCGCGGTGCTGACGTTGTTCCTGTGCCTGTGCTCGATCGTCGCGTCGTCACTCCTGGGCTTCATCACCGCGCTGGCGCGGCTGTCCAGCAGTGCGGTGGCGTTCGGCATCGCCAGCTTCTATGCGTCGTTCTTTCGCGGCACCCCGCTGTTGATCCAGATTTTGCTGATCTACCTGGGCCTGCCCCAGCTGGGCATCGTTCCTGGCGCCATTGCCGCCGGCATCATCGCGTTGTCACTGAACTACGGCGCCTACCTGAGCGAAATCTTCCGCGCCGGCATCCTCGGCGTTCCCCACGGCCAACGCGAAGCCTCCCTCGCCCTGGGCATGGGCGAAACCGTGATCTTCTGGCGCGTCACCCTGCCCCAGGCCATGCGCACCATCATCCCGCCGACCACCAACCAATTCATCTCCATGCTCAAGGACTCCTCCCTGATCTCGGTGATGGGTGTCTGGGAAGTGATGTTCCTGGCGCAATCTTATGGTCGCTCCAGCTATCGCTATATCGAAATGCTGACCACGGCCGCGATTATCTACTGGCTGATGTCCATTGCGCTGGAGCTGATTCAAGCGCGGATGGAGCGGCATTATGGGAAGGCTTATCTAAAGCGCAGCTGATCGATCGTGTATGAACCTGCTGTAGGGTAAAGCTACAGGCTCCGCCAGCCATCGCGACGATGGAGGGAACCGAGCACGACCGGCCTACGCTCTTCATCCGCCAATTCGCCTCTGCGGCGAGAAGATGGCTGGCATCGCCGCTTTCGGTGAATTTTTAAAGTGCGACCTTCTCCACTACAGGTCGCATTCAATGCCTACCCAACACCTATTCCTGCCCCACCATCTTGCTTTGGCAATAACCTTGACCCTCGGGTGTGCCGAGGTTTCGATGGCCCAGTCAGCTACCGAGGACGCCCACCCCGTTGAAACAACCGCCAAGATGCAGGCGAGGCTCAAGGCGTTCGCGGCGGCGCCGGATACAAACATCGAACCGGTCATCGAGGCCCAGGAAGCGCCCCTATCGATGAGCGACGGCAATGACCTGGTGATTGTCAGCAAGCAAGGCGAACTTTTCGGGCCCACTGACGGCGGCGGCGGTACCAATGTCCTGCAGTTGGATATCAGCAAGGGAGGCGTAATCGGTCCAACCGGCAACTTCAAGGATCTGTACCTCAAGCAAGGCGAATGGTCGAACAGTGGCGCGCTCACCGGTGCAAGCCTGGTTGACTCAAAGGCAAAGCTGGCCAACACAGGTCAGATAACGGGCGCAGTGCATGTGCTTGGCGTATTCCATAACCCAGGTACCGTGACCGGGCCTGTGTTCGTTGGAAAAAACGGCACGTTCAGCGGCAACGGGACGGTCGACGCGCTGGATGTGGCGGGTTTGATTGAAGTCGCTCCAGTCATGGGTGCCCCCTCGGTTACCCATGACCTCAAGCTGTCCAAAAGCGCGACGCTGGCTTATGCAGTCGACACGGAGAAAGGCGGCGCCACGATCAAGGTTGGCGGTACCGCGACGTTAGGCAATGCGACGTTGAAGATCACGTCTCTGTCGGGCGAGTCCATCGCTGAGAACAAACACGTCGTGATAAAAGCGCAAAAAGTCGAAGGGAAGTTCGGGAACGTCATCAACGAATTGGCCTTGATGACGGCAACACCTGAGTACGCCACTGGAGAAGTAGGATTGACCCTTGCGCTTAAGGACAAGGTGCCCGACGAGATCGCGCCCACGGTTAATAGCCAAGCGGTTATAAGCAGTATCGTGGAACACCATGCCGAAGCAACGGAGGCTGGCCCCGCCGTCGCTTTACCCGCTGAACAAATATCCGCCACAGAATCGCAAACCCGTCATCCCGCGTCATATCCCAACGAACCCGCGAAAGTGGCAGCCAACCCCAAACCCAACGCCGCCATCAACGCCCTGCTCGGTACCAACATGGCCACCGCCGCCGATGCCATCGACCAACTGGGCGGTTACGACACGGCAGACCTGGGCAGTGCTACTTTAAGCAGCGTCGCACCGATCAGCTCGGGAATGCTCTCCGCCATGGGCCGGAACAACCCGACGGGTGAGCATGGCAATGGCCAGGTCTGGGTCCAGGCCATCGGCAACAACGGCAGCCTCGCCAAGCAATTGGGCAGCTTTGCCCTGAAGCATTCGACCAAAGGTTTGATGCTGGGAACCGACTGGGCCGTCAGCCCCGATTGGCGCCTGGGCGTCATCGGCAGCAAAACCCAGACACGGCTGGACAGCTATCAATTCGACGGCGCGCTCGACAGTTGGCTGGTGGGTGCCTATGCCTTGCGCCAGGATGGGCCAGTGGCCCTGCGCCTGGGTGCCGTTTATGGCAGCCATGACGGAAGCACCAAACGCCATGTTGCGTTCAATGGTTTCAGGGATCACCTCAAGGGTCGCTACGACGCCACGACACAACAGATCTTTGGACAGGTCGGCTACAACCTGGACGTCGGACACTTCGATATGGAGCCCTACATCCAGGTGGGTTACCAACGCTACCAACGCGACGCCTATGCAGAAAAAGGTGGCGATGCTGCATTGCAATACCACGACCAGAGCCAGGAACACTTCAGCAGCGATCTCGGCCTGCGTATCGCCCTCCCTTTTGCGTTCGACCAAGGCATGCGGTTGACGCCACGCGTGGATGTCGGCTGGAAACACCTATACGGCGACATCAGGGGCAGCTCCCATCAACGCCTGGCTAACGGTGGCAGCACCTACATCATCCAAGGGGTGGAACTGGACCGGGACAGCCTGCTCTTGCAAGCGGGGTTGGACCTGGCCATGTCGCCACGTCACACCCTGGGGTTGAGCTACAGCGCAGAAACGGGCCAGGACAACCGTAACGGCGCGTTGACCGGGCAATGGCGGATGGCGTTCTAACGGGCAAAAAAAGGGGAGCACCTGCTCCCCCGAGGTAAAACGTTATATCGCGGCTGTTCGGATCAGCCTTCGATTTCCACCAAGATTTCGCCCGGATTGACCCGGTCGCCCTTGGCTACATGAATCGCCGTGACCTTGCCTGGGATGGCGGCCTGGACCTCGGTCTCCATTTTCATGGCTTCGGTAATCAGCACTGCTTGGCCGGCCTTCACCACGTCGCCCTCCTTGACCAGCACATCAACGATGTTGCCTGGCATGGTGGTGCTGACGTGGCCCGGCGCGGTGGCTTGCTTGCGCTTGCTGCTGCCGCCGCTGACGAACTCATTGAGCGGTTCGAACACGACCTCTTCCGGCATACCATCGATGGAGAGATAAAAATGCCGCTTGCCCTCGGCCTTGACGCCTACGCCGGTGATGTCGACGCGATAGGTTTCGCCGTGGACATCGATGACGAATTCGGTCGGTACACCTTCGCCGCCAGCGGAGCTCACGCTGCCCGCCTCTGGGATAGGCAGCAGTACTTCGGGTGTCAAGGTGCCGGCTTCACGCTCCTCGAGGAACTTGCGCCCGATGTCCGGGAACATCGCGTAGGTCAGCACGTCTTCCTCGGATTTGGCCAAGGCACCGATTTCACCACGCAACCGGGTCATTTCCGGCTTGAGCAAGTCGGCCGGACGCACATCGATCACGTCTTCGCTGCCGATGGCCTGGCGACGCAGCTTCTCGTTCACCGCGCCAGGTGCCTTGCCGTATCCGCCTTGCAGGTAGAGCTTCACTTCGTTGGTGATGGTCTTGTAGCGCTCACCGGCCAATACGTTGAAGAACGCCTGGGTGCCGACGATCTGCGAGGTCGGGGTCACCAGCGGCGGGAAGCCGAGGTCTTCGCGTACTCGTGGGATTTCCGCCAGCACTTCGTTCATGCGGTTCAGTGCGCCCTGCTCTTTCAACTGGTTGGCCAGGTTGGAAATCATTCCACCCGGAACCTGGTTGACTTGGACGCGGGTGTCCACCGCGGTGAATTCACTCTCGAACTGATGATATTTTTTGCGAACGGCGTAGAAGTACAGGCCGATTTCCTGCAGCAGTTCCAGGTCCAGGCCGGTGTCGAATTCGCTGCCCTTGAGAGCGGCGACCATCGACTCGGTGCCTGGATGGCTGGTGCCCCAGGCGAAGCTGGAGATCGCGGTATCGATGTGATCGGCGCCGTTTTCGACAGCCTTGAGCTGGCACATCGCGGCGAGGCCGGCGGTGTCGTGGGAATGGATGAAGACCGGCAGCGATTGCTCGGCTTTCAGGGCTTTGACCAATTCGCCAGTGGCGTAGGGGGTCAGCAGCCCGGCCATGTCCTTGATCGCCACCGAGTCGCAACCCATGGCTTCCATCTGCTTGGCCTGGGCCACGAATGCTTCGATGGTGTGCACCGGACTGGTGGTATAGGCGATGGTGCCCTGGGCATGCTTGCCGGCAGCCTTCACCGCTTCGATGGCGACCCGCAGGTTACGCACGTCGTTCATCGCATCGAAGATACGGAACACATCGATGCCGTTGACCGCAGCCTTGGCCACGAACGCCTTGACCACGTCGTCGCTGTAATGGCGGTAGCCCAGCAGGTTCTGGCCGCGCAGGAGCATTTGCAGGCGGGTGTTGGGCAGCGCCGCACGCAGTTGGCGCAGGCGCTCCCACGGGTCTTCCTTCAGAAAGCGCACGCAAGCGTCGAAGGTTGCGCCGCCCCAGACTTCCAGCGACCAATAGCCGACTTTGTCGAGCTTGTCGCAGATCGGCAGCATGTCTTCGGTGCGCATGCGAGTGGCGAGCAGCGATTGGTGGGCGTCGCGCAGGATTGTGTCGGTTACGTGGATCTTCTTGGACATTGTCATGATTCCTTACAGGCCTGCGTGGGCGGCAATGGCGGCGGCGATGGCCAAGGCCAGCTCTTCGGGTTTGCGCTTGATCGAGTAGTTGGTCAGTTCCGGATGGCTTTCAACGAAGCTGGTATTGAACTGGCCGCTGCGGAACTCCGGATTGCGCAGGATTTCCTGGTAATACGCGGCGGTGGTCTTGACCCCTTGCAGGCGCATGTCATCCAGGGCCCGCAAGCCGCGGTCCATCGCTTCTTCCCAGGTCAGCGCCCAGACCACCAGCTTCAGGCACATCGAATCGTAGAACGGCGGAATGGTGTAACCGGTGTAGATCGCCGTGTCGGTGCGCACGCCCGGGCCACCCGGGGCGTAGTAGCGGGTGATCTTGCCGAAGCTGGGCAGGAAGTTGTTTTTCGGGTCCTCGGCGTTGATGCGGAACTGCAACGCAAAGCCGCGGTGCTGGATGTCTTCCTGCTTGACCGACAGCGGCAGCCCGGAGGCGATGCGAATCTGCTCGCGCACCACGTCGATACCGGTGATTTCTTCGGTAATGGTGTGCTCTACCTGGACCCGGGTATTCATCTCCATGAAGTACACCTCGCCTTCGGCGAGCAGGAACTCAACGGTACCGGCATTCTCGTAACCGACAGCCTTGGCGGCGCGCACAGACAGGTCGCCGATATAGGCACGCTGTTCGGGGGTCAGTTGCGGGCTGGGGGCGATTTCGATCAGCTTCTGGTTGCGGCGCTGGATCGAGCAGTCCCGTTCGAACAGGTGCACCACATTGCCGAAACTGTCGCCCAGGATCTGCGCTTCGATGTGCTTGGGATTGACGATGCATTTTTCGAGGAACACTTCCGCCGATCCAAACGCCTTCGTGGCTTCGGAGATGACACGCGGGAAGGCCTGTTCGAGTTCTTCGCGGCTGTTGCAGCGACGGATACCCCGACCGCCGCCACCGGACGTAGCCTTAAGCATTACCGGGTAACCGATTCGGTCGCCTTCGGCCAGGGCTTCTTCGATGCCCGCGACGTTGCCTTCGGTGCCTGGCGTCACCGGTACGCCCGCCTTGATCATGCTGCGGCGCGCTTCGGTCTTGTCGCCCATCCGCCGAATGACTTCCGCCGACGGACCGATGAATTTTATTCCGCGTTCAGCGCAGATATCTGCCAGCTCGGCGTTTTCCGACAGAAAGCCATAGCCGGGGTGCAAGGCATCGCAGCCTGTTTCCACGGCGAGGTTGACCAATTTGCGCGGGTTGAGGTAACCGGCCAGCGGATCGGCGCCAATGCTGTGGGCCTCGTCCGCGCGCTTGACATGCAGCGCATGGCGGTCCGCGTCGGAGTAGACCGCGACCGAGCGAATGCCCATCTCGGCGCAGGCGCGCACGATGCGGACGGCAATCTCACCACGGTTGGCGATCAGGATCTTTGTTATCAATTGGAGGTTCCCTTGAGCCGGTGATACCACGGCCTGGGATCCAGGCCGACGCGTGACCAGATGTAACAATTGGTCGCAGCCCCACACTAGTCCTGGCTGGGGATTAACAAAAATGAATAATTATTGGGTCACGCATAAGCAAACACTTATAGTTGGGTGATCAGTCTCGGACCAGAGTGCTTGAAAAATGCGTAAGTCATTGATGCGTATGACGTTGCGTCAGCTGCAAATCTTCAATGAGGTGTGCGATCTGAGGTCCTACAGCCGTGCGGCGGATGAAATGTCTCTCACGCAACCGGCCGTTAGCCTACAGATTCGATCCCTGGAAGAGCTGATCGGCCAGCCGTTGTTTGAGTATGTCGGCAAAAAACTCTACATGACCGAAGCCGCCGAAGCGCTGCAACGCGCCAGCCGGGATATCTTCGGGCGTTTGGAAAACCTCGATATGCAGCTTTCCGACATGCAGGGCTCGCTGCAAGGCCAGCTGAAGCTTGCGGTGGAGTCCAGCGCCAAGTACTTCGTCCCGCATCTGTTCGCCGCGTTCAAGCGCCAGCATCCGGAGGTCAACCTGAACCTTACGGTGGTCAATCGCGGCCAAGTCATCCGCAGGCTTTCGGATAACCGGGATGACCTGGTGATCATGTCCATGGTGCCCCAGGACATGGGCCTGAAGTTTCTGCCGTTTCTCAATAATCCCATCGTTGCGGTGGCGCCGCCCGATCATCCGCTGTGCCACATGGGCTCATTGCGCTTGCAAGACCTGGAACCCTATACGCAGCTGTTGCGCGAGCCGGGTTCAGGCACGCGGCTGGCCTGTGAGGAATATTTCAAGGAGAAACGGGTGCATTTCACCCAGACGCTGGAGGTGGCGTCTGCCGAAGCCCAGCGTGAATGCGTGGTGGCCGGGCTGGGCGTGGCGCTCTTGACGCGCCACGCCGTGAGCCGGGAATTGTCGTCCGGCGCGCTCATCGAGTTGCCGGTGGAGGAGCTGCCGCTGTATCGCAGCTGGTGCCTTGTACAGGCCCGGGCCAAGCGCCTGTCACCGGTGGCTCATGCGTTTCTGGCATTCGTTCGCGGCGAACGTGCGCAGATCATCGGCTTGGTTGAGCGTTTCGACGGGAAACCGCCGGCGTTGCCTGCCAGTAATTGATTTCCATCAGGTCAGGATATTCGCTTATTTGCGCCAGGAGCTGACGCTGCTCATAGCGGTCTTCGATGGCACGACGGAACGCCATGCGGCGCTGGTCTTCCTGCTGGCGACGGGTTTTGGCGGCGCTGCGTTCTTCGTAGGACTGGGTCATGTCGAGACTCCCAAGACGTATACGGGAGCTTCACGATGACGGTGAGGGATGACGGTTTGGCGGCGCGAGCGTTACAGAACGATGAATTCGGCCAAATGCCCCGTGGTGTGGGAGCTTGCTCCCCCGCCCAAAAGCCCTGACTTCTAAGGCCGCGTTTAGTCGTCCAGCGCCTTCACCGACTTGGGTGACAACCGCAAGCTGCGAAGGCTGCGCTTCACGCTCTTGAGGTGGTTGACCAGGCTTGGGCCACGCGCCATGGCGACGCCCATCGCCAGCACATCGATAACCACCAGGTGGGCAATGCGCGACGTCAACGGCGTATAGATTTCCGTGTCTTCGTGCACGTCGATCGCCAGGTTCACGGTGGAGAGCTCAGCCAGCGGTGTCTGGCTCGGACACAAGGTGATCAGCGAGGCGCCGCTTTCACGCACCAGATTGGCAGTGATCAACAGATCCTTGGAGCGCCCCGACTGGGAAATACAGATCGCCACGTCGGTCGGCTTCAACGTGACGGCCGACATGGCCTGCATGTGCGGGTCGGAATAAGCCGCCGCCGTCAGCAGCAACCGGAAAAACTTGTGCTGGGCGTCGGCCGCCACCGCACCCGAGGCGCCGAACCCGTAGAACTCGACACGTTGGGCCTGGGACATTGCCGTAACGGCTTTCTGCAGCGCGACCGGGTCAAGTTTCTCGCGGACCTCCATCAGGGTGTGCAGCGTCGTGTCGAAAATTTTCAGGCTATAGTCGGCGACCGAATCGTCTTCATGAATAGCGAATTGCCCGAAACTGGCACCGGCCGCCAGGCTTTGCGCCAATTTGAGCTTCAAGTCCTGGAAACCCGAGCAACCGATAGCCCGGCAAAAACGCACGATGGTTGGTTCGCTGATGCCAACGCTGTGGGCCAGATCGGCCATGGAACTGTGCATCACGGCCGCGGGATCAAGCAGTACATGATCGGCGACTTTCAGCTCCGATTTGCGCAGCAAGTGGCGTGACTGGGCAATGTGTTGCAACAGGTTCAAGGGGCTGGACTCTTGTTATGGGCAGGTGCCGGGATGTAGCAGGCTTGTAGTTATACTACAAGAATCGGCTCTTCGCCTGTCCAATACGTAACTGAATTGACCTTGTTGTCCCTTGTTTTGGCGGGCGACGCTCCTTGTAGCCGTCTCGCAGGCTCGGCGCACGCCAAGTCCAATCCTATCCCTGCTCCCGCAGCAGACGGGCGAGGCCTTCGGCTCCAACCGGTCGACTGATGAGATAACCTTGGACTTCGTCGCAGTGCTCATTCTTCAGGAACTCAAGCTGTCCCTCCCGCTCGACACCTTCGGCCACAACCTTGAGCGACAGTCCGTGGGCCATGGCAATGATCGCGCGGGTGATGGCCGCGTCCTCGCCCCCCTCCTCCAGCCCACGAACGAAGGCCTGGTCGATCTTCACGTAATCCACCGGGATGCGCTTGAGGTAGCTCAGGGACGAATAACCGGTGCCAAAGTCATCGATGGCCAGCTTGACTCCCAGATCCCGCAGCTGTTGGAACGTAGCGATGATGTGCTCGACGCTGTCAAGCAACTGGCTCTCCGTGAGTTCCAGCTCCAAATAATGCGGAGCCAGGCCGGTTTCTTCGAGCACTTGGCGCACCAGGCTGACCAACTTGCCCTGGCGCAACTGATGCACCGAAAGGTTGACCGAGACACGAATGGACTCCAGCCCCTGGCGCTGCCATTCACACGCCTGCCAACAAGCCTGGCGCAGCACGAACTCGCCGATCGGACCGATCAGCCCGGTTTCTTCGGCGAGACCGATAAACTCCCCGGGTGGAATCTGGCCCATGCTCGGATGCTCCCAGCGCACCAACGCTTCGGCGGCATTCAGACGCCCCGTCGCCAGGCATAGCTTGGGTTGGTAGAACACTTTCAGTTGTTGTTCTTCCAACGCCTTGCGCAACTGGTTCTCCAACTGCAGACGCTCCAGCGTGCTGGCTTGCAGGCTGTCGGTGTAGAACTGGAAATTATTCCCGCCCAAGTGCTTGGCGTGTTGCATGGCCATGTTGGCCTGGCTGACCAGGGTGGAAATTTCCCGCGCGTTATCCGGCAGCAGGCTGATGCCTATGGAGGCGCTGACCACCAGTTCGTGACCATCGATCGTCACCGGCACGCGAAGCTTGGTGGCCAGTCGGGTCGCCACTCGCGCCAGGCTCGAAAGATTGCCGTAGGCGTCGAACAGTACCGCAAACTCATCGCCGGACAGCCGGGCGATGGTGTCGGCTTCGGGCAATGCGTTGATCAGGCGCCGAGCCATTTTCTGCAAAAGCTGGTCGGCGATGTCATGGCCGAGGCTGTCGTTGAGCAGTTTGAAACGGTCGAGGTTGATGTGCAGCAAGGCCAGGCTACGCCGTCCTCCCTGGCGCACCCGCTGATGGGCTTCGTTCAAGCGCTCACGGAACAGCGAGCGGTTCGCCAGCCCGGTCAGCTCGTCATAATGGGTCAGATAGCGCATCCGCTCTTCGGATTCGCGCCGCGCTGAAAGATCGGCGAAGAAACCGACTATATGGCTGATATTTCCCCGCGAGTCCCGCACGACATTCAACTGGAGCCACTGTGGGTAGAGCTCGCCGTTGGCGCGCGCCTCAACCAGCTCGCCTTGCCAGGTGCCGTGCTGCTTGAGCGCTTGGCGAATCACCGGATAGTGCCGACGCGCGTCGCGACTGCAAGGCAGATCAACCACATTGCGCCCCAGCATGTCCGCGATATCGAAGCCGGTCACTCGTGTAAACGCCTGGTTGGCGGCAAGCAGCGCGTAATTGGGGTCCAAAATCACGATACCCTCACTGGCGGCCTCGAACACCGTGGCGGCCAGTTGGCGCTGCTGTTCCAGCTCCTTGCCGACGCTGATGTTGCGGCGCGTACCGACCATGCGCAGTACCCGCCCATTCGCGCTGCGCTCCACGGCCCGGCCGCGGTCTTCGATCCAGACCCAATGGCCGTCGCCGTGGCGCACGCGGTATTCGATCTGGTAATCCTCGCTGCGGCCCTTCAGATGTTCGACAAGGGCACGCTTGAGCGCCGGAAGGTCTTGGGGATGAAGGCGCGGGGTGAGATGACTGAGCATGGCCGTGATGTATTCGGGTTCCAGACCAAATAGCTCCTTGAGCTGGGTGTGATGAACCTCGTCGGTCTGCAGGTTCCAGTCCCACAACCCCAGCTCACTGGCCTTGAGGGCCAACGCCAGGCGCGCTTCACTCTTGACCAGGGCCTGGCTGGCCGCCTCCAGTTCGAGGCTGCGCTGCGCTACCCGCGCCTCCAGGCCAACCTGCGCCGTGCGCAATTGGGCCTCGGCGGAGCGACGCTGTTCGACCTCCCGGGCCAACGCCTCGTTGAGCTGCGCGCCGCGGCTTTGTGCCTGCTGCAAATGCTCGATCAACGCCTGGTTCTGGAACCGTCGCAACATCCCGTTCTGTATCAGCCGGTTGACCTGCCAGGCCACCACGCTCAGCGAGACCAGCACCACCAGCCCGAGCCAACCCCAGCCACGTTGATGCTCGTCCGGCCCCCAGAAAAGATAAGCGATAGCCGGCAAAAGACAGGGCAAGGTAAAGGACAGGAACGCCGGTAGACTCACGGCGTAAGCGACACTGGCAGAGAGGGTCGCGGCGCCGATCAGGCCGAACACCCAAGCCTGTTGCTGGAAACTGTCTGCCGGCACCAGGGCAATGCCCGCACCGGCCAGCGTCAGGCCGGTCATGGCCGAGCCCAGAAGAAACATGCGCAACCAGACCGGGTGGGCCTGGCGGCTTGGTATCGCCGAATCGAAAGCGGCCACCTGGATCACCCGCAGCGCGACCAGCGACAGTAACCAGACCAGCCACACGCTGACCAGGAAATAGCGCTGAGGCTCCCACAGCAGCGCCGCGCAGACCAGACCGTTGATCAGCATGAACAATGTGGGCAGCAGCGAGCCCTGGTACAACAACCTGGTGCGTTCGACCGCCATTTCCGTGGCGTACTGCTTGCAGATAATCCGCGGCTCTACACGCGGGCCTGCCAGATCGGAATTGAAGGTCATAAATGTTGTTCTTGTTCTTATTCAGGGGAGCATGGTGAGCCCGAAACGATCACCGAGCATACACAAGCCAAAGGCCATCCCACACTGCCCTGGTTCATAAAAATACTGAAAAAACGCGGATCCAATTGCGCGCCGGCCACCGTAACCGAGCCCCGCCGATGCTTGCTGGCGATGACTGACCGGTCGTCCGCAGGCGGTGTTTTGTCGGCCAATGCAAAGCTCGGTTTGCCCGAGGTGGCGCCGCACCCTAGAATGCCTCGATGCGCGATGATCTCTCCCTTCTGCTGAACTCCCTAAACGATGCCCAACGCCAGGCAGTTGCTGCCTCCGTGGGCCGTCAATTGGTCCTGGCCGGTGCCGGCTCCGGCAAGACCCGAGTGCTGGTGCACCGTATCGCCTGGTTGATCCAGGTCGAGAACGCCTCGCCCCATTCGATCCTGTCGGTCACCTTTACCAACAAGGCTGCCGCCGAGATGCGCCATCGCATCGAACAGTTGATGGGCATCAACCCGGCTGGCATGTGGGTCGGTACGTTCCACGGCTTGGCCCATCGCCTGTTGCGCGCCCATTGGCAGGAAGCCGGCCTGAGCCAGACCTTCCAGATCCTGGACAGCGACGATCAACAACGGTTGGTCAAGCGCGTGATTCGCGAACTTGGGTTGGACGAACAACGCTGGCCCGCCCGCCAGGCTCAGTGGTTCATCAATGGTCAGAAGGACGAAGGCCTGCGCCCGCAGCATATCCAGGCCAGCGGTGACCTGTTCCTGGCAACCATGCGCAGCATCTACGAAGCCTACGAGGCGGCCTGCCAGCGTGCGGGGGTTATCGACTTCTCGGAACTGTTGCTGCGGGCGCTGGACCTGTGGCGTGACCACCCGGGGCTGCTGGAGCATTACCAGAGGCGCTTCCGACATGTCCTGGTGGACGAATTCCAAGACACCAACGCCGTTCAATACGCGTGGTTGCGCCTGCTCGCCAAGGGCGGCGACAGCCTGATGGTCGTGGGCGACGACGACCAGTCGATCTACGGCTGGCGTGGCGCCAAGATCGAGAACATCCACCAGTACTCGGCGGACTTTCCCGACGCCGAGGTGATTCGCCTGGAACAGAACTACCGCTCGACCGCCGGCATCCTCAAAGCCGCCAACGCCCTGATCGCCAACAACACCGGTCGCCTGGGCAAGGAGTTGTGGACCGAGGGCAACGAAGGCGAGGCGATCAATCTCTACGCCGCGTTCAACGAACACGATGAGGCCCGCTATGTGGTGGAAACCATCGAGAGCGCGTTGAAAACCGGCCTGGCCCGCAGCGACATCGCCATCCTTTATCGCTCCAACGCCCAGTCGCGAGTGCTTGAAGAGGCCTTGCTTCGCGAACGGATCCCTTACCGTATCTATGGCGGCCAGCGCTTCTTTGAACGCGCCGAAATCAAGAACGCCATGGCCTACCTGCGCCTGATCGAAGGACGAGGCAACGACGCGGCCCTGGAGCGGGTAATCAATGTGCCGACGCGGGGCATCGGCGAGAAAACCGTCGAGGCGATTCGCGACCATGCCCGTCACAGCCATGTGTCGATGTGGGAAGCCATGCGCCAGCTGGTGGACAACAAAGGCGTCACCGGCCGTGCCGCCGGCGCCCTGAAGGCTTTCATGGACCTGATAGAAGACCTGACCGCCAAATGCGGGGAAATGCCCCTTCACTTGATGACCCAGACCGTCATCGAGCAGTCCGGCCTGATTGCCTACCATGAAGCTGAAAAAGGCGAGAAAGGCCAGGCCCGGGTGGAAAACCTTGAGGAACTGGTCAGCGCTGCGCGCAACTTCGAAAACACCGAAGAAGATGAAGACCTGTCGCCGTTGTCGGCCTTCCTCGGCCACGCCTCCCTGGAGGCCGGCGACACCCAGGCGGACGAGCATGAAGACAGTATTCAGCTCATGACCCTGCATAGCGCCAAGGGCCTGGAATTCCCCTACGTCTTCCTGGTGGGCATGGAAGAAGGTCTGTTTCCCCACAAGATGAGCCTGGAAGAGCCCGGACGCCTGGAAGAGGAACGGCGCCTGGCTTATGTCGGCATCACGCGTGCCATGCAGAACCTGGTGATGACCTACGCTGAAACCCGACGTTTGTATGGCAGCGAGACCTACAACAAAGTGTCGCGATTCGTACGTGAAGTGCCGAAGGGTCTGATCCAGGAAGTGCGTCTTTCCAACAGTGTCAGTCGACCGTTCGGCGGCAGTCAGCAACAAGGCACCAGCAGCCTGTTTGCCGGCAGCGACATCCCGGAAACCGGCTTCAGCCTGGGCCAGGCCGTCCGACATTCGGTATTCGGCGAAGGCGTGATTCTCAACTTCGAAGGCGCCGGTGCCCAGGCTCGGGTCCAAGTCAACTTCAGCGAAGGCAGCAAATGGCTGATGCTGGGGTATGCCAAGTTGGAAGCGATCTAAAAGCCTCGGTAATCCCCTTTGTGGGAGCGAGCTTGCTCGCTCCCACAATTATTCTGGAAACATTAAATATTTCCGATAGAACTTGTTCACCTTTCCTACAGCCCAAAGCGAACAAGGCTCCTTGCGCGAGCCGAACCTGAACCTTGGCTGTCACGCAAAAGCCCGAAACACTCTGCTGCTAGCCAGCAACAGTTCACCTGTGCAACATGGCGCGCGTGCTATCCACAAATGGGAATGCCTTTATATGAAACGTTTTCTTAGCATCGCCATGGCGTTGTGCATCGGCCTGACGATGGCCATCGACGCCAATGCCGCCAAGCGTTTTGGCGGTGGTAAAAGTTCGGGCGCAGCCCCGACTCATCAGACCAGCCAGATGGCGCCGTCGTCTGCCGCCGGGTCCACTGCCGCCACCGCGGGCGCGGCAGGTGCTGCTGGCGCGGCCACCAAGGCCAGCGGCGCTTCGCGCTGGCTCGGCCCCCTGGCCGGTATCGCGGCCGGTGGTCTGCTCGCTTCCATGTTCATGGGCGACGGCTTCCAGGGCATGCAGATCTTCGACATCCTGATCATGGCGGTCATTGCCTTCCTGGTCTTCCGTTTCATCGCAGCCCGTCGTCGCAAGCAGCAGGAGCAATTCGCTCCGGCCGGCCATGCGCCGATGCAGCGTGAAGTGTTCAACCAACAACCTGCCGGTGGCTCGATCTTCGGTGGCGCGGCTGCTCCAGTGGCGCGCCCGGTGATCAACGCACCTGCCTGGTTCAACGAAGAACGCTTCATCGAAGCGGCACGCAGCCATTTCATGTCCCTGCAGCAGCATTGGGACGCAAACGAAATGGACAAGATCGCCGAGTTCGTCACCCCGCAATTGCTGGAGTTCCTCAAGCGCGAGCGGGCCGAGTTGGGTGATGGCTATCAGTCCACCTACATCGATAACCTCCAGATACAACTCGAAGGCGTCGACGATCGCGCCGACAAGACTATCGCCACCCTGACCTTCGTCGGCGTGTCGAAAGACTCTCGCTTCGACCAAGGTGAAGCGTTCAGCGAAAGCTGGAACATGGAACGTGCCCAAGGCGAAAACCAGCCTTGGCTGGTCGCAGGTATCCGCCAGAACGGTTGAACCTTTGCGCGTTTCGCAGGTTGAAATAAAAGAACCCCGGCACTTGCCGGGGTTTTCTATTTCGCGGTTGCATCTACAGCGGGCTACTGTATAAACCGCCCTATAAAACCGCGCCATCGAGAAAGAGGATCCCGGACGTGGAAGAAATCATCGAACAATTACGCGAAGCCAACGAACCCGTACCGGTTCCATTGGAATTGCCCGACGAAGACTTGCTGGTGGAAATCGAAGAGCAGCTGTTCATCGATATCCCGTTCGTGTTCCGGGAGTTTTTGCTCACCGTCAGCGATGTCGTCTACGGCAGCCTGGAGCCGGTGACCGTTACCGATCCGCAGTCCCATACCTACCTGCCGGATGTGGCCGCCAATGCCTGGGATGCCGGTGTTGATCGAAGCCTGATTCCGATCTGCCAGGACGGCGATGACTACTACTGTGTCGAAGAAGACGGCACCGTAGTGCTATGGCAGGCAGAAGAGGAGCTGATCGCCGAGGAAACGTGGGAATCGGTATGGCACTGGGCAAGGGATGTCTGGTTGGAAAGTTGATGCTCTAGCGTCCGGCGCTGATCAATGCCCGGACGATCCCTTGTGATTGTCCAGCGTTTCGAGCAAGGCCACCTGCATTCGTGTATGCAGGCGGACAAACCAGCGCCAAAGCAGGGCCGCCAAGGCAATCGCGACCACTGCGATCCATACCAGCAGCTTGTTGGTCGGCAAGATACTGGCTGACAAGGCTGCCAGCAGCAGGAAAATCACCAGCAGCGAAAGGAGCGGAATCACTTCGGCGATCACGCGACGCACGCGCTGGGTGTGGCGGCCGGCCATCTCCGGCTTTACACCCATTTCCGCCAGCAGCATCGACAACGCCTTGAGCTTGCGGTACGCCGCGATCAGGAACGGTAGCGACAGGAACAGCGAGCCGCCCCAGATCAACGCTTTCTGCCAGCTCGGATCGCTGATCCAGTCTTGCAGATAGGCAGACACTCGTTCGGCAAAATACCCCCCCGAGACAAAAATCGCGATCACCAATGCCAGGTTGACGCCCACCTGCAGCATGATTCGCCTGATGATGGAAGCCAGCATGGCTCCCTCACCCTGTGGCTGGATGCTGCGCAACCATTCTCCATACATGCCCAGCACGCGCGTCAATCGCTGCGGCATTGCCGACGCCAATCTGACCGACAACGGATCAGCGGCCCGAATCAGATAAGGGGTCGACAATGTCGTGAGCACCGAGACAGCCACAGCGACCGGATAAAGGAAATCGCTGGTCACCTGCAGGGTCATCCCCAACGAAGCGATAATGAAAGAAAATTCGCCAATCTGTGAAAGCCCCATCCCGACTCGTAGAGAGGTGCGTCCATCATTTCCCGCGATAAAGGCGCCGAGACCACAAGAAAATATCTTGCCCAATACCACCGCGCAGGTAATGACTGCGATCGGCCACGCATATTGAAGCACAATGGCCGGATCGAGCATCAGCCCGATAGCCACGAAAAATATTGCGCTGAACAGATCGCGCACAGGCTCCACCAATCGCTCGATCTTCAGCAATTGTCGAGACTCGGCCATGATCGCACCGATCAGGAACGCCCCAAGCACCATGCTGTATTCCAGCTTTACCACCAGCAGGCAGAAGCCGAAACAAAGCCCCAGTACGGTAATCAACAACATCTCATTGCTGTCGAACTTCGCCACGTACGCCAGCAATCGCGGCACCAGCAGGATGCCGACGACCAACGCTACGATCATGAACAGCGACAGCTTGCCGACCGTGGAAAACACCTCGCTGGAGCTTACGGTGCCGCTGACAGCGATGCTCGACAGTAAAGCGATGATACCGATGCCGAGGATGTCCTCGACGATCAACACCCCGAAGATCAACTGCGCAAAGCGCTCGTTTTTCATCTTCAGGTCATTCAAGGCTTTGACAATAATCGTGGTTGAGGAAATCGCGAGGATCGCGCCGAGAAACAGCGAGTCCATGGCGCTCCAGTCGAACCAGCGACCAATTTCATAGCCGATCCATATCATCAATACGATCTCTAGGAACGCAGCGATAAACGCCGTGGCTCCCACCTTGAACAGTTTGCGCAGGCTGAACTCCAGGCCCAGGGAGAACATGAGGAAGATCACGCCGAGCTCGGCCAGGGTCTTGATCGTTTCTTCATCGTGAATGAAGCCGAACGGCGGCGTATGCGGGCCGATGATAAAGCCGGCGACAATGTAGCCCAGCACCACCGGTTGCTTGAAACGATGGAACAGTACGGTGACCAACCCGGCCGCCAGCAAGATGATCGCCAGGTCTTGAATGAAACTGATGGCGTGCATTGTGGGGCTCCTTGTCGAAACGACTCCAGGTGAAGTCGGGTACGTCCGTTTCTTTTGTAGGAATACCCGGCATGACGGGTTTTTTGCAGGTTAACACCGGGACTTCTTACGAAAAGACGGTGCAATATATGGAAACAGATCCACCCAAGCGTGACGGCAAGTCGTGGCGCAGCGTCCCGATATGAGTGGTTTGAACCCGCTCACCACATTCCAGCGCCCGCAGAGGCGCGCCCTCGAAACTGCTGCCTTGAACCGTGAGAACGTTATGGAACCCGGAAACGCCCAGCTGTCGATGACGGTGTTGATGACCCCCGATATGGCCAACTTCTCTGGCAATGTCCATGGCGGCACCTTGCTCAAGTACCTGGATGAGGTGGCCTACGCTTGTGCCAGCCGCTATGCCGGCCGATACGTGGTGACATTGTCGGTAGACCAGGTGATTTTTCGCGAGCCGATTCATGTCGGCGAGTTGGTCACCTTCCTGGCGTCGGTGAACTACACCGGCAATACCTCGATGGAAGTGGGCATCAAAGTCGTGACCGAGAACATTCGTGAGCGCTCGGTTCGCCATACCAATAGCTGCTTCTTCACCATGGTAGCGGTGGATGACCAGCGCAAGCCGGCGCCCGTCCCGCCGCTGCAACCGCAGAACAGCGAAGAGAAGCGCCGCTACGAACAAGCGCAGCAACGTCGCCAGATTCGCCAGGAACTGGAGAGGCGTTATCAGGAAATCAAGGCGGACGGGCCGTAACCCGCCGTCGAAATCAAGGTGGGAGCGAGCTCGCTCCCGCAGCGATCAAAGGCTGATCGGCATGGCCTCGAATCGCACGCGAGGATGGGCAATACGGTCCTGGGCGCGGACCAGCTGCAATTCGTAGCTTGCACACGCCTGGGTTTCCAACAGCACCTCATGCACGGCCGCAGCGGTGAATTCAAAGGCTGCCGACAGGCTGTCCCCCAACAGTATCCGCGCCAGGAACAGCCCCGACGTCAGGTCGCCGACTCCGACCGGTTGGCGGGGAAACGCCAGCAATGGACGGCGCAAGTGCCAGCTGCCTTCAGCCGTGACCAACAGCATCTCGAAGCTGTCTTCGGGCTTGCCGGGATAAGCCAGGTGCTTGACCAGCACGACTTTCGGGCCACGGGCCAACAGCGCACGGGCCATCGCCAGGCAGTCGAGTAGTGATTGCGCCTTGCGGCCGGAAAAACTGTCCAGCTCCAGCTGGTTAGGACACATGATGTCAGCCACGGCAGCGGCCTCTTCCAGCAGGAACCTGCCCACCTCGGGCGCGACAATGCAGCCCTTCTCCGCATGCCCCATGACCGGGTCGCACAGATACAACGCCTTGGGATTACAACGCTTGATGCGCGCCACACCCGACAGGATCGCCTGTCCCTGGGCTGCGCTACCCAGATAACCGGACAGCACCGCGTCGCAATTGCCCAGCTCGCCAATGGCCGCGATGCCCTCTACCAACAGCGGTATCTGGTCCGGCGGGAGCACTTCACCGGCCCACTGCCCGTATTGGGTGTGATTGGAAAACTGCACGGTGTTGAGCGGCCACACGTTTACGCCGACCCGCTGCATCGCAAACACGGCGGCGCTGTTGCCGGCATGGCCGAATATCACGTGGGACTGTATGGCAAGCAGATGGGGCGTGCGTTTCATGCGGGAAATGTCCGTAAAACGATTGAAATTCAAGCCGCGCAGTATGCGACTAAACGCAGCCTGTACGACAGACCGGCGACACAGTTAAGCTGACGGCAACTTGTTGGAGCTCTTCGTTCATGCTGACCCTTGGAAACATTTTCGTGCTGATGCTGCTGGCTACCGGCGGCGCCTGGCGGTGGCACAACCATGGCTTGCGCGAACGAGCCTTGGCGAGGGTCATGCAACATTGCGCCAACCTGAAAATCGAGCTGCTGGACGGCAACGTGGCGCTGCGAAAGATCGGATTCGTCAAGGACGCCAACGGACGGCGGCGCCTGGCACGTATCTATAATTTCGAATTCACGGTGACGGGCGAGACCCGTCATACCGGCACCATCACTCAGTTCGGTGCCCACAGCGCGCATATCGAACTGGCTCCCTACCCGATGCCCTTCGAAGAGGCCCCGCCCACGCCAGTTGAGCCGGTGCAGACCCGGCCCAGAGCTGAAGTCATCGAACTGAGCCAGTGGCGTCAGGAGCACAACAAATGGAAGCCTTGAAGCAAAGCTGATTCAGGTGCACCGAGCAATCAACAGACCCGTTTGCAGGCGATCAATGTCTTGCGGCTGGTCGAATATCAGCTCGATCCGCGAGTCTTCGCGCCATTCACTGGCTTGCCATTGCAGTGCCGCCGCTTCCAATGCATTGGCTGAAACCCAACCGTCGGCACTGTGGATAACCATCTTCGCGCGCTTCCAGTGATGATCTTTTAGCCAATGCGTAAGCGCCGCTGCGTCGAATTGCTGGCTGGGGTGCCAGCGCCAGCCGATACTCCAGCCGCCCTCCTGCTGTTGATACAGGCGGATCGGCACCGCCGGGTCGGTCCATATGGCCGCCATTCGACCCAGGCTTTTGGGCAGGCTCAAGTTATCCACAGCCTCGCTGCCCCGAGCCGCCAGGCCAGGCAATTGGTCGATCGGCAACGCTGCGTGCTGCGTCCAGTACAGCGTCCGTCCTGGCAGTTGCATCGCCAGCCGTTCCCGGTCGGCTTGCGTAAGGGTCTCGGATTTGTTCAGCACCAGCAGTCCGGCATCCGCCAGGGTTTGTCGCTGCGCATCGGGCAACGGCTTGCCGTCCGCCATCGCCTGGGCATCCAACACCAGCACGCAAGGTTGCACCGCCAGTACACCAAGCCAGGGTGCTTCGTTCAGCTGCCGCACCAACTGCACCGGATGGCCGAGGCCCGAGGGTTCGATAAACAGCCGATCCGGCCGAGCCTTGCGCAGTAGACGCCCAAGACCAATCTGAAACGGCGCGCCGTTGACGCAGCACAAACAACCGCCGGCCACTTCGCCCAGTGCGATACCATCGCCAGCCTGGGTCAGTAACGCGGCATCCAGGCCGATCTGACCGAACTCGTTGATCAGCACCGCCCAGCGCTCGCTGGCCGGGCGCTGGGCCAGAAGATGCCTGATCAGGCTGGTCTTGCCGGCGCCCAAAGGGCCGGCTATGACATGAGTGGGGATGTGCTGCAACATAATCGACGGCTTTCGATGGAGGTGAACATGCGAATGATCGGCTGGTTGTTACTGGCGCTGACGTCGAACCAGGTACTGGCCCAGGCTTGCGTGGTCCACAGCCAGGCGGAGCGGCTCGATGTGAAAGTCTGCCAGCAGAACCTCAACATTCCGCAGAAGCTGTTTGCCGATGGCTTCTGCCAGCCAAACCTGGCCGGCCAGAAGGTCGAGGTGCAATACGTCGATCAGTGCCCCGGCGGCGCGTTCGGCGTTTGCCGCAACGCTCAGGTCGCCAATATGCCTTACCGCCAGGATATTCACTACTACGGCGTGGCGACCGATGCCGCTTACCTGCAGCCATTTTGCGAAGGGCAAAGCCAGGGCACCTGGCTCAAGCCTTAAGCCAGCCAGTCCAGCGTGAGAATCAGGCGACGCTCTTGCGGGGCGGGTTCCGGTGAGCGGTGGATCAGGCCAAACCCCTCGTTGCCGTGCCATTTCTCGCCTTTAAGCAAGCCGACATCACCGCAACAGAACTGCTCGATCACTTGTGGATCCACCGGTTCGGCCTCAGGTTGCCCCAGGTGCTGGCGATCCATGACGCCCTCCTTGAGCCACTGGCTGCCGACGCCCCCATAGGTGGTCAGCAGCCGCACCGGTACGTGATCAACGTGAAAGCGCGGGCACATGGCCTTGTCCAACGTGCGAAGACGCAGACCGACCCGTTGCGCCCCCAACAGGCAAGCAAATGCGCAAACCAGCCAAGAGACGTCGGCGATAAAGCCTTCATAGCCGTGCAGGTCGCTGAAGCCTGCAGCCAAGCCTTGCAGCGCTGGCTGGGCGTCATCATCCGGCAAGTCGAGCACCCGTGATTCGGTCAATGGCTGGTCCAACGCAAGTACCAGTGCCGCGAAATCGCCGATGTGCGCGGGAAGCTGACGTTGCCAGACCGCCAGGTTGGTGCCGTCGTCCAGGATCTTCGTGAGTATCTCCGGTGTATCGCCTTGGACCTGCTGTACCTGCAATGCCCTTTTCAGACTCGGCGCCAGCATCACACTGCCGCCTCTTCATGCCATGGGCCGAATGGATCGGACAATAGCCGCCAACTTTCGACACCAAGGGCCAATTCCTCGTCGGTGAGCAGGCAGGCGTCCAATTCGGCGGTGAGTTGACCAAAGTCGATGTCCTGGCCAATAAACACCAGCTCCTGACGGCAATCGCCGGTGGCCACAGACCAGTTCTTCATGATGGCCGCGGTGCTCTCTTGGTCCTGCGGCCATTGGTTTTCTGGTACGAACCGCCACCAGCGCCCGGCAAATCCGTGGCGCATCAGGCCGCCGGCCTGGGACCAGCTCCCCGCCTCCTCAGGTTTGCTGGCCAACCAGAAGAACCCCTTGGAGCGCAGGAGCTTGCCATTTGGCCACGGACGGTCGATGAAGTTGAAGAAACGCTGGGGATGAAACGGCCGACGTGCCCGGTAGGCGGTCGAGGCAATGCCATATTCCTCTGTCTCAGGTACATGCTCGCCACGCAGTTCCTGTAGCCAGCCAGGCGCCTGGGCGGCGCGCTCAAAGTCGAAAAGGCCGGTGTCGAGAATACGGCCCAGCGGTACCTGACCCATGACCATTGGAATGATCTGCGCCTGGGCGTTGAGACGCTGCAGAATCGCGGTCAACTCTTCCCGCTCGTGTTGGCTGATCAGGTCGATCTTGCTGATCAGAATCACGTCGGCAAACTCGATCTGTTCGATCAGCAGGTCGGTGATCGAGCGTTCATCGTCCTCGCCCAGAGTTTCCCCCCGTGACGCCAGGCTTTCCGCGGCCTGATAATCCAGCAGGAAATTCACCCCATCGACCACCGTCACCATGGTGTCGAGCCGCGCCACATCGGCCAGGCTTCGGCCCTCCTCGTCACGAAACGTGAAGGTTTCGGCCACCGGCAACGGTTCGGAGATGCCTGTGGATTCGATCAGCAAATAATCGAAGCGCCCTTCCCGGGCAAGTTGCCCGACTTCTTCAAGCAAGTCCTCACGCAACGTGCAGCAAATGCATCCGTTGCTCATTTCCACCAGTTTCTCTTCCGACCGGCTCAAGCTGACGTCTCGCTGGACTTCGCTTCCATCGATGTTGATCTCGCTCATATCGTTGACGATGACGGCAACGCGAAGGTCATCCCGATTGCGCAGGACGTGATTAAGCAGGGTACTTTTTCCGGCACCGAGAAATCCGGAAAGCACGGTTACAGGGAGACGCTTGGTCATCAGAGGATCCTCGTTGGGACGCCGTTATTCACGGGGAGTCTTCAGGCATTGGTTCGATGAAAGGCTGGTCGATATACATGTTATAGTATAACAGTGCAAGCTGACCAAACGATTTCCATGGCGACACCGTATGCCGAGCTTTTCGAATCTTTTGCCGATAGGGCTGTTATTGCTATTTTCAGTGGGTGCTTCGGCTCACCCTCCCACGCCGGCCAATTGCACGCGCAGCGCCAATCTGCTCGCGTGCGTCGATGCACAAGGCAATGCCTACAGCGTTTTCACGGCAGGAAATACCTTTTATTTACGAGGTTTTGAGGCTACCGGACGGCGCTATTGGTCCCAGACAAATAGCCGTTATGGTCAGCTGACGTTTTTCACCGGGTTTGCTTCTGAAGGCGAAGCCTGGGTTGGATATAGCCGGCGCGTGGGTTGGACCACTATCAATCGCTTTTCCAGCTCCGGCGGGGGCGGTGGCCGGTTTGTATGCGGCCGTATGAGCGGGTGCGAGCAACCGAAACGCTGATGTTTCACGTGGAACGCTGCCCATGAAAAAGCATTCATGAAAAAGGCCTCGTCGCTTTTATTGTTATACTATAACATTCAAGCGAACCTCTTCTGGACCTTCAAGATGAATGCGTTAACTCTGCCAGACGTCGCGGCACAGGCATCTCGCCAGAACTTGCCGCTAGATTGGGTCGGCATGTGCGGCATTGCTGTACCGCTGTTGATCGACGGTCAACGCTTGAGCGCAACTGCTGACGCGGGCGTCAGCCTCGATGATGGCGAAGCTCGTGGCATCCATATGTCACGCTTGTATCTGGCGCTGGAGCCGCTCGAAAACTCCCCACTTTCGCCGTCTCTTTTACGACAGATTTTACAGAGCTTCCTTGATAGCCATGGGGGATTGTCCCGGCGCGCCTCGCTTAGCCTGAAGACGGATCTCATGTACAAACGCTCCGCCTTGATCAGCCCTCTTGCTGGGTGGAAGCTGTACCCCACCAAGGTGGACGCTCACTTGGACGATTCGATGTTCCACGTGGAACTTGAGATTCAAGTTCCGTATTCATCCACCTGTCCCTGCTCGGCAGCGCTCGCGCGTCAGCTCATTCAGCAACAATTCATCGAGGATTTTGCAAACAAAGCGCTCGAGCATGCCGACGTGCTCGCTTGGCTGGGCTCATCAAAAGGCATCGTCGCTACCCCTCATAGCCAACGCAGCCTCGCCACCTTGAAAGTACGGCTGAACACCGATATCCGTGAATTACCATGGCTGGCGCTGATCAACGAGGCCGAGGCTGCCCTGGGCACCGCTCTACAAACCGCCGTGAAGCGTGCGGACGAACAAGCCTTTGCCTTGGCCAACGGCCAGAACCTGATGTTCTGTGAAGACGCTGCGCGTCGATTGAACGTCGCGTTGCAAAAGATGCCCTGGATCTCCTCATTTGACGTGCGGGTGGTTCACGCTGAAAGCCTCCATGCCCACGATGCCGTCGCCCAGAGTCACTGGGTACGGGAGGCCTCATGATTCGTTGCCAAGCCTTGAGATGGGGTGCGCCGGGTCAACCGCTCACGCCCCCGCTGGACATGGAACGACCTGAAGGCAGCCTGACCGCCATCATCGGCGCCAACGGCTCCGGAAAAAGCAGCCTTTTAAAAGTGCTGGCCGGGTTGCAAAAGCCGCTATCTGGAACAGCTTCATTGAACGTGCCTCGGCGCGGCGGTGTTTCATTCCTGCCCCAGCAACAACACTTGGACCGGCATTTCCCGATCAGCCTGCAAGAGCTGGTTGCAGCAGGCTCATGGGGCCTTCGACAAAATCCTGCGACCCGAAACCAGCGACTCAAGGCCGTCCTGGACGATTGGAATCTAAGCGGCCTCGAACATCGCCCACTGATGGCTCTGTCGGGTGGTGAGCTACAGCGTTCCCTGCTCGCCCGGTTGAGCTTGGCCGAGGCACCCGTCCTGCTGCTCGACGAGCCTCATGCTGCGCTCGACGAAATGGGCCAGGCGCTGTTGTGGAAACATATTCACCAATGGCACCGAGAAGGTCGGACCTTAATGGTGGTCTGTCACGACCTCGCTGCGGTACATCGGCATGTTCCCCACACCTTGCTGATCAGTCCTACAGGTTGCGCATTGGGTCGCAGCGTCGACTTGATCGAACGGCCTCAGTACACGCAGGTCGCCTGATGCTCAGCGCACCCCACCTATGGCAGCCCTTCCTGGATTTCCTGTTCATGCGCCGGGCGTTGTTGGGCGGACTGGTACTGGCGTGCAGCACGGCTCCGCTAGGGGTGTTTCTGATTCTGCGGCGGATGAGCCTGATCGGTGATGCCGTGGCTCACGGCATCCTGCCGGGCGCAGCGCTCGGGTTCTGGTTCGCCGGCTTGAGCCTGCCTGCCCTGACCGTCGGAGGCCTGGGGGCCGGCCTGAGCATGGCCGGGCTCGCAGCGTGGATTACCCGCCGCACTGGACTGCGAGAGGACGCCAGCCTGGCGGCGATCTATCCCATATCCCTGGCGGCCGGCGTACTGATTCTCGGCATGGCCGGCAAACGCCTGGACTTGCTGCACCTGTTATTTGGTTCCGCACTGGCAGTAGACAGTCCGACACTCACCGGCATGCTCTGGGTTTGCGCCGCAAGCCTGGGTGCAATGGCGCTGATCTATCGCCCGCTGTTGCTCGATACCCTGGACCCCTTGTTTCTGCGGACAGTCAGTCGTCTGGGTCCGTTGGCCCACGGCGTGTTCCTGACACTTGTGGTGTTGAACCTGGTGATTGGCTTCCAGGCCATCGGAGCGCTGATGGTTGTGGGCCTGATGATGTTGCCTGCCGCGGCTTCGCGGTTCTGGAGCCGCCGCCTGCCGGCCCTGATGGCTTTGGCCGCACTATTCGGCTGCCTTTCGGTGTGGCTGGGCCTGCTGCTGTCCTTCTACTTCTCGCTGCCCAGCGGACCGGCCATCGTACTGATGGCGGGCGTGCTCTATTTGCTGTCCGTAGTATTCGGTCCGGTGCATGGCTTGCTGCGCCGCCCGCCTTTGCTCACATCCCAATGAGGTTTTGCCGATGCGCGCCCTGCTCCTGATATTCAGCTTGATGGTGTCCATGTCCTCCCCTGCTGCCGAAAAGCTGCAGGTTGTCACCAGCTTCAGCATCCTTGCCGACATGACCCAACAGGTCGGCGGCGAACACGTTCAGATCGTCAACATGGTCGGTCCCGACGCCGATGCACACACCTACGAGCCCACCCCAGACGATGCCAAGGCGCTGCTGAAAGCCAAGGTGATCATCAAGAATGGATTGGGCTTCGAGCCGTGGCTGGATCGCCTGGTCACCAGCACCGAAACCACCGCGCCGGTAATCAGTGCCAGCCGTGGCGTGATTCCACGTTCGTTGGACGAAGACGGGGAGACCATCCCAGACCCGCATGCGTGGCACAACCTTGCCAACGCCGTGCTCTACGTCGGCAACATCACGAAGGCATTGGAAGCAGCCGACCCGGCCAACAAGGCCGATTACGAACGTAACAGCCAGGCGTACCTGAAAAAGATCCATGCCCTACTCGCCGAAGCCAAGGCGAAGTTCACCGCTTTGCCACCCGGCAATCGCAAGATCGTCACTTCTCACGACGCCTTCGGTTATCTGGGCCAAGCCTACGGCATCGATTTCATGGCACCGCAAGGCTTGTCCACTGAACGCGAGCCATCGGCTGCCGAAGTGGCTGCCTTGATCACGCAAATCCGTCAGGCCAAAGTCAAAGCGGTGTTCATGGAAAACATCAAGGACGCACGCCTGCTCAAGCAAATTGCCGATGAAAGCGGCGCGCACATCGGCGGCACCTTGTACTCCGACGCCCTCGCCGCCAGCGGACCCGCGAGCACGTTTACCGGCCTGTTCGAGTACAACCTCAACACCCTGTACGAAGCGTTGAGCCAGCCCTGAAATCAAGCCCTCGGCTTGACCGTTCCGCAATCCTGCCCCAGCCACACGGCGCGGGTATCCAGGCTACCGTTCTGCTGGATGCCCGTGGCGTTGAACGTGCCATTGACCTTGGTGGTGAATTCGCGATCACTCTGGAAGGTCGCGATGCCACTGCCCTGGGCTTTCGGACAACTGAAGCGAAACTTCCATTGGTTGCCGGTCCGCTCGGTGATCTGCTGCTTGCACCCTGATTGCGGATCCTGCAGCGGGATGTCGTTGGTCTGGACTTGCTCCGGCGTCAGGCATACCCGAATACCTTTACCACCCATGGTGATGCCTTGCTTTTCCAGCATCGCTCGCTGCTCGGGCGTCATCTGGTTCTGCAACTGGCCGAGGATCAATTGCAGGTCAGGCAGATTCTGGTTATCGACCTTCATGTTGCTTGTCGTCAGTTCCCACAGGCCCGGTTGAAGCATCTGCGCATGAGCCGCTACAGGAACCGAGAAACCAATGGCCAAGGCCAAACCCAGCAGGCGAACTTTCATTGCAAAAACTCCAGAGGACAAGTGGCCGTTAGACGCTGCCGGCAAGCTTCGGTTCAGGCCAGCACAGGTGAATTAATTAGCGACATTCGTTGCGTAACATGGTCTGTTAAGCATTGAAACTTCAGGAGCACGGCTGCCCCATGGACTATTACGGCCCGCATGTTTTCGGTTACCTGATCGCGCTGCTCCACACCCTCGGTTCCATCGCTGCGGTCCATGCGGTACTCACCGTGCGAACCGCCCAAGGCTCGATCGCCTGGGCCCTGTCACTGGTGTTCATCCCTTATCTGACGCTTATTCCCTACCTGGTTTTTGGCCGCAGTACTTTCGACGGTTACATCAAGGCGCGACGACAGGCCAACGAAGAGATGCGCAAGGCGATCTCCGAGCTGAACTGGCGGCCTTGGGTCGAAGAGGCGCTCACAGCCCGCGCGTCTCACGCTTATGCTTCCTTGCGCGCCATGCCGAAGCTCGGACGCGCGCCTTGCCTGGCGAATAACCAGGTGCGGCTGCTGGTGGATGGCCACGCCACGTTCGAGGCGATTTTCCAGGCCATGGAAAGTGCGCGGGAAGCCATTCTGATCCAATTCTTCATCATCCATGACGACCGTCTCGGCCAACGCTTGCACGCGTTACTGTTGAAGAAAGCAGCCGAGGGCGTGGCGGTATACCTGCTTTATGACCGTATCGGCAGTCACTCCCTGCCCCACCGTTATGTCCAGGCACTGCGCGACGGCGGCGTCCATGTGAAAGCCTTTGCCACCCGCAGCGGTTGGTTGAACCGGTTCCAGGTCAACTTCCGCAACCATCGCAAGATCGTGGCCGTGGACGGCGTCCTGGGGTTTGTCGGTGGTCACAACGTGGGCGACGAATACCTGGGCGAAAAGCCTCCGTTGGCCCCATGGCGCGACACCCACGTCGAAGTGCGCGGCCCCGTGGTGGCGAGCATGCAGGAATCCTTTGCGGAAGACTGGTTCTGGGCCGCCCGTGCATTGCCGCCATTGATCCTGCCGGACACCTATCCGGATGGCGGCGTGCTCTGCCAACTGCTGGCCAGCGGTCCGGCGGACGCGCAGGAAACCTGCTCATTGTTTTTCGTCGAAGCGATCCACGCCGCAAACGAGCGAATCTGGATCACCACGCCTTACTTCATCCCTGACGAAGCGGTCTTTGCGGCGCTGCGCCTGGCCGTCTTGCGCGGCGTGGATGTGCGTATCCTGCTACCTTCGCGGCCCGATCACAAAATCGTCTACGCGGCGTCCAGCCTCTATGCATTCGAAGCGGTGCGGGCCGGCGTCCGGGTGTTTCGTTATGAGCCAGGATTCCTGCACCTGAAAGTCGTACTGATCGATCAGGAAATAAGCGCGATCGGCAGTGCGAACCTGGATAACCGTTCGTTTCGATTGAATTTCGAAGTCATGCTGCTGACCGTTGATATCGCGTTTGCCAGCGAAGTGGAGCAAATGCTCGAGAAGGATTTTGCCCAAGCCCACGAAGTGGCCAAACAAGAAAGCCGGGAGACCCACCGCCTGCAAAAAATCGGCATGCGAATCGCCCGGCTCATTTCGCCGATTCTTTAAGGCGTGTAAATGTCGTCGCGAGTCCAAGGCAATTCATGGCTGCCATCGGCATGGGCCTTGACCGCGAGAATCTGGTGCAGGTTTATCCAGCCCTTGGCGAACGCGTAGGCGCAGCCCGCCAGATACAGCCGCCAGATTCGCAAGGCCTGCTCCGGTACTTCCCTGGACGCGGCTTCGAGGTTGTCCTCCAAACGCTCGCTCCAATGATCGAGGGTGCGCGCGTAGTGCATGCGCAGGCTTTCTACATCGACGATTTCCAGCCCGGCTTCGCTGATTTCGGCAGAGATCATCGACAGATGCGGCAACTCACCATTGGGAAACACGTATTTCTCGATGAATTCGCCCGCCCCGCGCCCTACCGGACGGCCATCGGTGTGCTTGGCGGTGATACCGTGATTCATCACCAAGCCGCCTTCACGGACGGCACCGAACAGCGTCTTGCAGTACTGGGCCAGGTTGGCGTGCCCCACGTGTTCGAACATGCCGACACTGACCACTTTGTCAAAACGTCCGTCCTGGGGCAGGTCCCGATAGTCCAGCAACTGCAGCTCCACCTGATCTTCCAGGCCTTCAGCCTTGACCCGCTCCCGAGCCAGGGCGAGCTGCGCCTTGCTCAGGGTAATGCCAAACACCTTGGCTCCGAATTCCCGCGCCGCGAAACGCGCCAACCCGCCCCAGCCACAGCCAACGTCCAACAGATAGTCTCCGGGTTGCAGGCGCAGCTTGCGGCACAAATGGCGGAATTTCGCTTGTTGCGCTTGTTCGAGGGTTTCGCTGCCGGTCTCGAAATAAGCGCATGAATACACCATGTCGCTGTCGAGCCAGAGCTGATAAAACGCATTGGACAGGTCGTAGTGATAGGAGATCGCCTTGGCGTCGGTTTCCTTGTCGTGGACAGTACGCACCGGCAAGTTGCTGTCGTCTTCGTCCACCAGGGCCTGGCTCAGCTCGTCACATACACGAATGACTTCATTGATAGAGCCTTCAAGCTCGAGTTTGCCTTCGACAAACGCTGCACCCAGTGCATCCAGGCTGGGGTGGGTGAATTGCGCGACCACTTGAGGGTCCTTGACCACAATCGTGACGCTGGGATCGGCACCGAGCGTGAACTCATGGCCATCCCAGAGCCGCAAACGAAGCGGTAGATGCAGATTCTGTAAGGCCGGCGGAAGTTGAGCGAGCATGAAAAATCCCCCCTTTGTTTCAGACGTCTGAAATGAGGGTAGACCATGCTAGAAAAATAGCAGGCTATCGAATTTATAGCCTTTTTCTATCGCCCTGTTACCAGCTGTGTTTTAGCAGTGACTGCTGGCGAAGGAGTGCCCTCTCGTAAGTGACCGCGGGCGCCGCCAACAGTTCGCTCCAGCTCGCTCGTTAGATTCTCAACAGCGGTTCCTGGAACCGCAGCAGACGCCCAGCGTTTCCCAGCACCAACAGGGTGCTCAAGTTGTGCAGCAACGCGGCGATCATCGCGCCCGCCGCGCCCAGCCAGCCAAATGCGGCGAAGGCAACGATAGCGAGCGTCCAACCCAGGCCGATGATGACATTGACCTGCAACGTACGTCGGCACTGCCGGCTCAACCGTACACAGGTTCCAAGGCGCCTCAGATCACTGCCAATTAGGACGATATCCGCCGACGCAAGCGCGATATCCGCCCCGCCGGCACCCATTGCGACCCCCACCACCCCGGCCTTCAGCGCCAGGGAATCGTTGATCCCGTCACCCACGACCATCGGCCGGAAGCCGTGACCGATTTCGGCCATGACCCGTTTAAGTTTGTCTTCCGGCAAAGCCTGCGCTTGCAGATCGTTGATACCAACCTGCTGCGCCAACGCAGTCGCCACGCTTTGGCGATCTCCGGTCAACAACAATTGGCGACCCAGGCCAAGCTCGCGCAACTCGACCATGGCTGCCCGCGCTTCTGGTTTGACGCTGTCGGCCAGCAGCAACCAGGCGAGAAATTGCCCGTCGAGGGCCAAGCCGGCGATTGGGCCGTCATGCTCGGGAATGGCCGGCGTCTCGATTCCCAGCCGGGCGAACAACTCGGGACGACCAAGTGCGGCTTCGCCCCGTCCGGTCATGGCCACCACGCCCAGGCCCTGGCGTTCGTGTACATCGCTAAGCGGCAGATAATGTTGCGCAGCCACCTGCCCTGCCAGCGCGCGGCTGACCGGATGACTGCTGGCCGATCCGAGGCTGGCGGCCAAAGGCAGCAGCTCGGAGCGATCCGCCGAGGCGCCTTGTATCGATTGCAGTTGCAATGTGCCGTAGGTCAAGGTTCCGGTCTTGTCGATGACCAGCGAGGTCAGGTCGGCCAGCTCCTCCAAGAAAGCCGAGCTGCGAATCAGGATCCCGTGACGTGCAGCCACCGCAATCCCGGCAATGGCCGTTGCCGGCGCTGACAGCACCAAGGCGCAGGGACACGCCGCCACCAGGACCGCGAGCATCGCCTGGGCATCGTTCGTGACAAACCAGGTCACCGCCGCCAGCAGCAACACCAGCACCAGGTAACGACCGGCGTAGCGTTCGAGCAAGCGGGTAATCGGCGGCTTGGAACGCTCGGCGTTTTGCATCAGGGCAATGACCTTGCCCAGCGTCGACGCTTCGCCAATGCGCGTCACTTCCAGGCGCAGCAAACCGTCGAGGTTGATCGCGCCGCCAAACACATCCATCCCCGCGACCGCCTCCACGGGTACGGACTCGCCCGTGATGGGCGCGGTGTCGAGGCTCGCTTGCCCGGACAAGACTCGCCCGTCGGCAGGCACCCTGTCACCGGCGCGAACCTCCACCACATCGCCTGGTCGTAGCGTGCCGTTATCGACTTCGATGACCGAGCCGTCGGCCTGCACTTTGCGACCTTGGCTGCGGGTCAACTGGCCGAGGGCGTGGATGGCTTCCTGGGAGCCGATCACACTGCGTTCTTCCAGCACGTGACCGAAGATCATGATGATGGGCAACAGCGCGGCCGTCAGCAGATCGCCGGTGGCCCAGGCCCCAAGCATTGCCAAGGCGATGAGTTGATCCGTGATCCCATGCAAGCTCGGATACCGCAAGCTGTACCAGGCGGAACGCATTACCGGCACCGCTACCAGCAACGAGGCAGCACCCAACAACAACTGGCTGACACCGTTTTGCGCTGGCGACCAACCGCGCCATGCCAGGCCCAAGGCGAGCAGCCCGAGTGCGAGCATCGCCAAGGTCAGCTGCCGAGCGGCTGCACGCTGTTCGGCAGAAGACAACATCGGTGAGGCAGTGGCTTGAGCAGTCATTGCCCGGCTCCTTGGATAATCAAGCGGGAATCGTCTTTCGGATCGACCGTGGTCACCGACCCGGCCCGACGCAGGATTTCAGGCATGCGTTCACGGTACAGCCGCCACGGCATCTGCGGATCGCTGCCCTGGGTCTTGGCCAAGCCGAACACCGAAGCGGTGTCGGACGACGCTTTGGCGAGCCGTTCGCCAGCCTGGGCATGGGCCACCTGCAAGGCCCGGTCGGCCTCCTGGCGGGCTGACTGGGTCTGTTTTTCCGCCTCGGTACGGGCGCTGGCGACGGCTTTGTCGGCCTGCTGGCTGGCGGTCAGTACTGCGTTGAAAGCCTCCACGGCAGGCCCGGGCAGGCTCGACTGCACGTCGACTCGCACCACTTCGATTCCCAATCCCTGCCCTGTCGCGGCAAGATCAGCGAGTCGCCGGTTGATACCTTGCACCAGATCGCCACGAAGGCGCTCCCGACGCTCCGCGGCCTGGCTATCGCTACCCAACAATTCGGGGCGCGCCACCAGGATCGTGTCCAGGTCCCGGGCTGCGGCAAGAGCCACGGCACTGCGGGTCGCCAACCGATCCAGGGCCGGCAAGACGTGCTCGCCTTGCAGGACAAACGCGTAAGGGTCGGTGACCTTGTAGAAAACCCGCACGTCCAGCTGCACCACGCCGGCGTCACCGGTCAATAAATAACCAGAACCCGCCAAGGCATCCGTCACTGGCGAAGCGAAGCTGGCCACTCGATCGGCCTGTAGCGCCGCATCCGAGCGGAGCAGATTTTCTACGCGGCGTTCCAGGACTCGATCCGCCGCCGGCAGTAGGATCACCTGTTCCACGGGACGAGGCCATGCCCATAAAAGTCCCGCGTTCTGGACACGATCCAGTGCGCCAAAGTGTAAAACCATCGCGCGGTCCTGCGGAGCGACCTGCCGCACATTGGCGAATAACCAGGCCAACGCGGCAAGGACAGTGACCGCGTAAAGCGCAAGGAACGACAGGCGTCCGGCCTGAATCCATGGACTGGACAGCTCGTTTGTTCCACGTGGAACCAAACTCATGGCTGGGTCCCGCCCTTGGGTTCCAGTGAAGGAGGGCCGTCCACCAACACCCGGAATGGCGCCGCGTCTGTGCGCAGAATCAGCTTGGTGCCCGGGCTGACGATGGTCTCCAAGGTATCCAGCGAGCGAAGCAGATTGTAAAGCTGGGGCGAACCCGCATAGGCCTTTCCATAGATCTGCGCCGCCTCCACGCGAGATTGTGCCTCTATCTGGGCAGCTTTGACGGTGGCGTCGGCTTGCATGATTCGCGCGTCACGTTCAGCCGCCGAACGAATTTGTGCTGCTTCACGCTTACCGATGGCGGTGCGCTCCGTGGCGATGGTTTCTCGTTCGGCACGCATGCGGTCCACGGTTGCGGTAAGCGTTACCGAAGGCAAAGTCAGGCGCTCGATGCCCACTTGCAAGACCCGCACACCATAGGTTGTCAGCAGTTGCTGCTCGATCTGTTGACGCAGTTGGGTTTCAAAATCGACGATGCGCACTTGGCTGGCATCGGTATTGACCAGATTCGCCAAATCGAAACTGGCGGCCGTGGTCTCCAGCGCCGAGCCGACAAACGTGCGTATTTGCCGTGCGGCTTCGTCTGGCTGGTTCTGCACTGCCCGCATGAAACGCTGCACATTTTCCGGGTCCGCTTGCACCTGCCACGTGACATAGGCCTGAACAATGATTCGCAGCCCATCGCGAGTACCGACATCCTGCAATCCGCTGGAGCTGGTACGTAACCGCAAATCCACCGGGACCGCTGCTTCGAATGGCGCCGGCCAGCGCCAGCCCAGGCCTGGTTCCAGCAGCACTCGCGCCGGGTTGCCAAAACGGGTGATAACGGTGGCCTCCCCCGAGCGCACTTGCACCAGGCTGGCAGCCGCTATGGCAAACACTACCAACAGCGTTGCCCAGCCCATGCGCCTCCAGGGAAACGGACCAGCCTGCTGCGGGTCGCCGTGGTGATGATGATGCCCGTGGTGATGACCAACATGGCCGTGATCGTGACCACCGTGGTCGTGATGGTCGTGAGACGAAGACTGGCTCAATGGGCAGCTCCTGGCAGGACAGGGTTACGTGGCGACGCAGGGTCCGCCGGCAGCGGGAAAGTGCGCAGATCCAGGGTCGGCGCGTTGCCGCTGCCGCCCACGCGATGATCGAGAATCAGCAGATTGGCCTTGTCCAGGCCATGGCTCAGTTGGCTGAAGTACTGCTCAAGGAGGAAGGCGTGGCCTGCCTTCGCATAGGCTTGGCGTTCGGCATCGAAGCGCAGGCCCGCGGCTTGGGCGGCGGCGTTGATTTCCCTCGCCGTGGCTTGGGCCTGGTCATGGGCGATGCTGGCTTGCAGTTGCGCCTGGTTGGTCTGTTCAGCCGCGGCGCCGCGCTCCCGGGCGATCAATGCCTGCGCGCCGATCTGCGCCGCTTGCACACCGTGATAGGCATTCGCCGCGCCAGCCGGAGGGTGGATCGCCTCGACCACTGTCGCAAGAATCTCAACGCCGCTGTCCAACGATTGCAAGTCAGCCTGCACCGCACGGCCGATTTCGTCGGCCAGGCTGACACGGTCCGCGCCCAGCAAACCGTCCAGCGTGCGCGATGCGAATTCATGCACGAGGATGCGGCTGGCCGTGCTGCGGATCAGCGTTGGCACATCGGCACTGTTGTACGTCGCAGCAAGTGCTGCGGCATCCGTCAGGCCGATGCGATATACAAAGCGCACATCCATGTTGACGATCTCGAAGCTTTGTTTATCGGCACGCCGGCTGGCGATGACTTGGGATTTATCGTTCACATGCGTGGCGTCCCATAACCGATTGGCGTTGACCGGCGCCGGTCCTTCGGCCGGTTCCGCTTGCACAAGCGCGTTGCTATCGCCAACGCTGGTCGCCAATTCATGCACGACACCATTTTCCACTTTGAGCACCCTCCCCCACGGCCAAGGGAGGCCCACATGCAGGCCTGGGCCAAGGACTTGCACCGGCTCGCCGAATCGCTCGTAGATCCCGCGCTCCTGCAACGCCACTTCATGCACGCCGGTGAGCGACCAGCCCACCAGCGCCACCAGCGCCAGCACAGGAAAGAAGGCCCGGCGCATATAGCTGAACGCCCAGATCTGACGCAGGTCGATGCCGAAACGGTTGTGCAACTCGTGCTGCAAGACCAGCAACGGTTGCGGCGGCCAGCGCAGCAGATCGGCGACAAAGCTGCGACCCATCAGCGTCGGCTCGAGGGAGTCGCGGCGCGGGATGAATAAGGAGAGTATGGCGCGCAACAGCAGCTCCACCGCGACCAGCCCTGGCAACACCCCGATCAACACTCCCAGGCGCGTCGGCCAGATCGACGTATCGGCGGCGAACAGCAGGCACAATGCGCCAAGGACAAGCACGGCGATCGCCACCCGCGCGAGCTGTGCCAATGGCAAGGCTTCCGGCCACTCGATTGGCGGTTGCTGGGCCAGTTGGCGTTCAAACACCAGCAAGCTGAACGCCAGCAATAACGAGACCACCGCCCCGACACTCGCCCACACCCCAAGCGATGCAGCAGGCAAATCTAGATTCCAGGCTTGCTCAAGACTCAGCAACGCCAGGAGCGCCCAACCGGAAAGCCACAACGCGGGCGCCCCGATTTGCTTCAGCAGACCGACCCAGCGGGCGCTGATCCCCTCGAGCATCCGCTCATACCAATCCGAGTCCTCAACCGGCTCGGTTTCAACAGGTGCGTTGTCCACCGCAGGCGCCAGCGCCTCGCTGCGCCAACGCGTCACCCACCCGGCCGATTGCAGGCTCGCCAACAACACAACAAGGCCGGCGCTTTGGCTGACCAACAGGGCAGGCCACAAGGATTGCGGCGAGAACAATCCGATGAAAAACGCCACTACCAGGCCCAATCCCGCCAGGCCGGCCAGCGCCAACGCGATCCGCTTCAAGCGGCGTGTCTGGAGCGCAGCACGCTGAAAGCGCGGCCACTCGGCCACCCGTGCCCCTTCGATTTCTAGATCGACTTGCATGTCATCCCAGCGCATGTGGAAAAACCAAATTCAGGGCTGTGGATAAAAACCGCCACCGCTCCGCTACGTTCGTTACTTTATAACCGGTGCTGTGAAATTTCCGTGTTGAATTTTTCACGGCCAGCCCTGGTGACTTTAGCCTTGACCGTAATCTCTGGAAACGCTCATATTACGTGCATAATTTTTTGGACGAGGCGGGAGAACAGTGATGAGCGATTACGACGTGATCATTCTGGGCGGCGGTCCCGGCGGCTATAACGCAGCGATTCGGGCCGGGCAGTTGGGCTTGAAGGCCGCCTGCATCGAAGGCCGCGCAACGCTGGGCGGCACCTGCCTGAACGTCGGTTGCATGCCCTCCAAGGCACTGCTCCACGCGTCTGAGCTGTACGAAGCGGCCAAGGGCGCGGAATTTGCCAATCTGGGCATCAACGTCAGCCCTACCCTCAACCTCGCGCAGATGATGAAACAAAAGGACGAAAGCGTGGCGGGCCTGACCAAGGGCATCGAGTTTCTGTTTCGAAAAAACAAGGTTGATTGGATCAAGGGTTGGGGCCATATCGATGGGCCCGGCAAGGTGAGCGTCACCGGCGGCGATGGCGGCAAGGTTGAACTCGGCGCCAAGGACATCGTTATCGCCACCGGCTCCGAGCCGACGCCACTGCCCGGAGTAGAGGTCGATAACCGGCGCATCCTCGATTCCACTGGCGCATTGTCCCTCGGCGAAGTGCCCCGTCACCTGGTGGTCATCGGCGCGGGGGTCATTGGGCTGGAACTGGGCTCAGTCTGGCGACGCCTGGGCGCTGAAGTGACCGTGGTGGAATACCTCGATCGCATCTGCCCGGGTGTGGATGCGGACACCGGCAAGACCTTGCAGAGAGCCCTGGCGAAACAGGGCATTCAATTCAAGCTGGGGGCCAAGGTCACTGGCGCCGTGTCCTCGGCCAACGGCGTGCAGTTACAGGTCGAATCCGCAGCAGGCGGCAATGCGCAGACGTTGGACGCCGATTACGTGCTGGTCGCCATTGGCCGCCGGCCTTACACACAAGGGCTGGGGCTGGAAAATGTCGGGTTGACGACCGACCCGCGTGGCCTGCTCGCCAACAAGCGCCACCGCACTGAGGCGCCCGGTGTCTGGGTGATTGGCGATGTCACGTCCGGGCCGATGCTCGCCCACAAGGCCGAAGACGAGGCCATGGCCTGCATCGAGCAGATTGCCGGCAAGGCCGGCGAGGTCAATTACGACCTGATCCCCAACGTGATCTATACCCGGCCGGAACTGGCCAGCGTCGGCAAGACCGAGGAACAGCTCAAGGCTGCGGGCCGCGCCTACAAAGTCGGGAAATTCCCTTTTACGGCCAACAGCCGGGCGAAGATCAATCACGAAACCGAAGGGTTCGCCAAAGTGTTGGCCGATGAGCACACCGACGAGATCCTCGGCGTGCATCTGGTTGGCCCAAGCGTCAGCGAAATGATTGGCGAATACTGCGTAGCGATGGAATTCGGCGCCTCGGCCGAAGACATCGCCCTGATCTGCCACCCTCACCCGACCCGCTCGGAGGCATTGCGCCAGGCGGCGATGGATGTGGAAGGAATGGCGACGCAGATGTAGCGCCGCATTCCTGTGGGAGCGAGCTTGCTCGCGATGGCGTCAGGTCAGTCTCATCCACACCTACTGACTCGGCCTCATCGCAAACAGGCTCGCCTCCACAATCAGCGCGCCGCCAACCGTGCCTTGCGCTGGCGACGGCTGATCAATGCCAGCCCAACGGCTACCACCAGCACTACGCTGCCCATTTGCACCCAGATTTTATAGGGCCGCAACGCCGAGCGAATCGGACTCAGCGCCTGCGTGACATAGCGCTTGTCTGCCTTGTCAAAGTCCGGAAATGGACATAACTCCCCAAAAAGCCATCCCCATTCCACGTAAGGCCCTTCCTCTATATACCGCCGGTACAACGCTCCCTGCTCTTCAGGGCTTGAATTGTATCTCCATGCATAACACAGCACCGCTGCAAACGCCTGGCTGGTATGGGGTAGATTGTCCGCCGCCCGACTCGCCAATGCAGTGGCGACAAACCGATAGTGATATCGCTGGTCCGGTTCGGCTGCGCTGGCCTGTTGCCTTTGCACCTCGCCTTCAGACAATAAGGGGCCAACCTTCAGTTCCACTGGTTCAAAACTGTAGTTGCCTTCCAGACTGGCGTAATCCGGCGCCATCTCATAAGCGAGCAGCTGCATGCCCATGTCGCGCGCTACCATGGACGCAAGGAAATACGCCTTGGCGCGTTCGGTCGGCCACCATTTGGACTCGGCATCCTTACGCATTTGCCCGTAATGTTCGGCACTCACCTGCAGCTGAACGCTGTCGAAATACGCCGGTGCTTCGTCGTAGCGCCCCTCGCGCAGCAGACGACGACCCAGCAGGTTACGCAGTTTCGCCGGCACCGACAGTTTTACATAATTGTCCCGCTCTTCCTGGCTCAATGGCGGCGGAGCCGTAACCTGGGCGTCTACGTATTGCTTGAGTTCATCGACCGTCAGCACGCGCTCGGCGACCGTCGCGGCGTCGTACCAATAATTGTTGCCGCCGCGATAAAGCTGATCGAACGCTTGCAGGTAATCACCACGCTGCAACGCTAGGATCGCGCTTTCACCTTCGACCCGGCACTTGGGCTGGACCGTCTCGTAGTCCCAGTCCGGCGTGCGTCGATCGCCCCAGGATTCCTCCTTCGGAAATGCCTGGGCGGCCTTGGCATAAGCCGCCGCCGCAGCAACCTTATCTCCGTCGCGCAGGGCGAGTTTGGCGCGCACCCACCAGGCCAGCCCAGTGTCGGCGGCTTTATCCACGAAAGCCTTGGCGCCGGAGTAGTCGCCATGTTGATAACTCACCGCAGCCAGGCGATCCGCATCGTCCAGGTTGCTCCGGGCGCTGGCCTGCAGCAACTTGACGAGTTGTTTCTCGCCGGATGGCTCTTCGCCGTCCCACCAGCCGACGCGGCTGAGCAAATACGCCGTCGCCAGGCGCTGGACGCCTTTGGTCTTGAGCAATTCCCTCAGGCGCTCGTCGGATTCGAGCTTCAGGCTACTCGCCAACTGCAACAACGAGCTGTAGCCGACCGGAGAACCCTGCAGGTTCTGGGTCGCGTACAGCCCGATGGCACTGTCCCAGTCATCGGCGGTATAGGCCACCCTGGCCTCCTCACCGAGACTGGCGACGCCCAGTTCCAACGGGTCGCTGAAACCGGCGACGCTCAACTCCCGGGCCTGGCGAAAGGCTTGGCGCGCCTGATCCCGCAAAATAGTGGGGTCGCCGCGACCGGCCTCGGTGCTCATGGCGAACAACGCGCGGCCCAGGGAATAGGCCGCCCAGGTGCTGCGCAGGCGGCGCTCGTCGGCGGGCAACGCCAGCAATTGTTGGAATGATTCGGCGGCGCGCTGGTGATCGCCCGCGTTGAAAGCCGCCGCGCCCACCGCGTACAAGCGCAGCTCGGCTGGCAGGTTCGCCGCTTCGCTGGCGACCTGCTCAACATCGCCCACTGCTCGCAGCCGCTCTACCACCGCTTGTTGCGGTGGCGTCAGGCCGAGCTGTTCGGCTTTGTTGCGTTGTTCAACGTAGGAGGCCACATCGTCATAACTGTAGTCGGGGTTGCGCGTCGCATCCGTGGTTGGCTTCAGCCCCGCAATGGCCTGACCGAGACGGCTGACCTCGAAACGAAAGCTGCCTTCGGGCAACTCCGCCAAGGATTGGGCCCGGTTATCCAGCAGGCGCATGGGGAACTCCGGTCCACAGGCCAGCGCCTGGCCTATGGGCAGGCTGAGGCTCAGGCACAGCAGGCGACGAGGCCACTTACGGGTAGACATTGAAACCTCCTTGGTCAATTTTTGTGCAGCGCGCCCAGCCGATCGCCCGTTGGGCACCGGCAGCCAGGCGACCTTCCTGAATGCGCGTGAAGGTAAGCACTCCGGGGGTTTGTTGCAATGCATAACCTGACAGGGCATCGACCCCGTCACATGCGCCCACCGCCAGCGTCAGCCGCTGGGGCCAAGGGCTGTCAAGATTGCCCTGGTTCACCAGCCACATATCGTAGAGGCCGTCCTGCTCGTCAATGCGCACCGCCATACGACTGTGGAGCCTGTCGCCACGGGCCACCGCGCCAAGGGTGGCCAGGCTCCATGCCCGTCGATCTCCCGGCAGCGGTAACCGAAACCAGACGATCCCGGCCAGGTGCCCAGGCGGTTCGGCGCGCAGCTTTGCCGTCAGGTCGGCGACCTGTTGCGGATCGGCCCGCAATTCCCGGCGTTCGCCGCCCCGGTCGATAGGCGCTTCGCTTTCCACCACGGGCGCACCGTTTTCCTGGGTCAGCAGCGCGACACCATACGCCGGCAAGGCCAAATAGAACGGCCGCGCGGTGATCTCGCCCCAGCGTTCGGCCCAACGCCTGGCCTGTTGCGCGTCGAACAGACCTTGGCGAGGATCGCTGACCGCATGGACCTGCAAGACGCTACTGTCCACGGTCGCCAACAATTCAGGCAACTCGGGGCTATCGAGCCAGGCCGGCAGCGCCGTGATGCTGAGCTGTAGCGTGGTGGGTAAGGTTTGTCGCAACCGGGTGAGAAAGGTCCGGTACGCCGGTAGCCGTGCAGTGCCCGCATCGTGATCGATTTCCACACCCATCGGCACCAGGCCCTGGGCCCGCCACTGGGCCAGCAACTGTTGGATCTGTGCGATCACCTCGTCCTGGTCCAGAGATCTGAGCTGGCCGTCCAGACGGATCACCGCAACCAGCGGTCGGCCGTCAGCCTTGAGCAATGCGGGGTCAATACGCGCACGGCTCCAGCCGGCTCCCGGAAACGCCTGCAACGCCAACACCCGCAAGCTGGAAAAATCGCCGTGGCTTTGGCGCAGCGCGCCTTCGTGGGCCGGCGTCCACTGGCGTTGCCAGACATAGAGCTGTTGATCAAGGACGGCAGGCGCGGGCTGGTCACAGCCGCTCAGGAACAACGCGGCGAAGACCAGCGCCAGCCTGTGGATAAAAGTCATGAAACGCAGCCAACCGAGAAAGGTTGGCAGATTAACCCTTCCAGGTTCCTTCAGAAACCGCTGGCGGGGGCATTGCCCCCGCCATAACCGGCTAGGCGCTCAGACTTCTGTCTGCAATCCCGCAGCCGTACGCGGCATCCCGACGAAGCCAGGCAGGGCTTCGATCCGCGCCAGCCATGCGCGCACATGGGGATAGTCTTGCAACGAAACATTACCCTCGGGCGCGTGGGCGATGTAGCTGTAACTGGCGATGTCGGCAATGGTCGGGGCGTCGCCGACCAGATAGGCGCTGTTGCCCAGGGCTTGGTCGATGACTTTGAGCAGGCTGTGGGCACGGGCGATCACCTCTTCGGCATTATGAGAGGCACCGAACACCGTGATCAGCCGCGCCGTGGCCGGTCCGGCATGCAGTGGCCCGGCGGCTACCGACAACCAGCGCTGGACGCGAGCGGCGCCGACCGGGTCCGTTGGCAGCCAACGGCCCTGGCCGTACTTGTTTGCCAGGTACACCAGGATCGCGTTGGAGTCAGCCAATACCACGCCGTTGTCATCAATGGCCGGCACCTGGCCAAACGGGTTGATCGCCAGGAAATCCGCTTGTTTGTGCGCGCCCTTGGCCAGGTCGACAAAGCTGATCTCCACAGGCAGATCGAGTAACGAGAGCATCAGCTGCACACGGTGGGCGTGGCCCGAGAGTGGAAAGTGATAGAGCTTGATAGGGTTCATGGTCGACTCCGCTCAGAGATGACGCCATCAGCAGAACGGCGTCGATGGCCCATCTTCTGCCCAAGCCCGACGCTGTGGAATCACCTGCAAACGCAATCCATTATTTCTGCTGGCGAAACAATGCGTCAGCCTTTCAAGGCCGGGTGTTCTCGCAACGCGCCGACCATGAAGTCGACAAAGCTGCGCACCCGCGCCGACGCATTGCGCCCGCCCTGATACACCACGTGGATCGGCAGGGGCGGCAGCTCGAATTCCTCCAGGACGATTTCCAGCTCACCGGCAGCCAGGTTGCCGGCCACTTGGTAAGACAGCACCCGCGTCATCCCCAAGCCTTGGCACGCCGCAGTGATGGCGGCCTGATTGGCCGTCACCACCAGCCGCGGCGCGGGCCGGACGGACAATGGCTGGCCGGCCTCGACAAAGGTCCAGTTCTTGATCTGGCCGATCGCCGATGAAGACACCACCGGCATCCGCTCGAGGTCTTGAGGGTGCCGCGGACGGTCGTGGCGGGCAAAGAAATCCGGGGAGCCACACACCACCCGCCGCACCTCACCGACACGTACGGCGTGCAGGCTGCTGTCGGGCAGCTCGCCGATGCGCACGGCCACGTCTATGCCCTCCTCCACCATGCTGACGGTGCGATCGAGCAGCAAGGCGTTGACGCAGACCTCGCAGAAGCGACCCAGATAATCCACCAGCAATGGCGTGACAAACAGCTGTCCGAACAGCACGGGTGCCGTGATGGTCAATTGCCCGCGGGGTTGGGCGTGACTGCCCGCGGCGGAATCCTCGGCTTCCTGCAGGTCGCCCAGGATCCGCCGGCTGTCATCGAGAAAGCGCTGGCCGGCTTCACTCAGGTAGACGTTGCGTGTAGTCCGTACCAACAACGGCGTACCGATGCGTTGCTCCAACGCCGCCACTGCGCGCGTCACGCTGGCCGCCGACAAACCCAGGCGTCGCGCAGCCGATGAGAATCCCGACTCCTGGGCCACGGCGACAAACACCTGCATTTCCTGGAACCTGTCCATCCATCCTCCGATGAGAAATCCTGATACAAGTTTTGTACACGCCGAAAAGCCGCGCCGGACGCCATTGTAGGGGGCTTGGCAAGCGAACCGTAGCCAGCCGCGAGGCCATAGGCCAACAATGGCTACTGGGCTTGATACCATCCAGCACACTGTTATGAAAAACTCATGACCATTAGATGAAATCTTGTGGGAGCGAGCCGCTCCCACAAGGTGTGTGTGATTGGTTAGACCCGAAGGCCGTTTTCCGTGAATATTGTCCACCGACCCCTGACTCATCCCCTCGCGCGCCTCATCGCCTTGGCGGGATGCGTCCTCTTGGTCCCCATGGGGCTGCGCGTCGCATTGGGCTGGTCCGACCCGCTGGGCTATCTCTCGGATATCGCCATTGGCACCCTGCTGGTCGTCCTGCTCTATCGGCGTCCATGGTGGTTGGCCTTGCCCGTGTTGCTGGCATGGTGTGTATTGACGCTCACCAGTATCGAGCTGGTCAACGCGGTCGGGCGGATGCCAACGCCTGCGGACATCCAGTACCTGACCGACCCACAATTCGTCGAGAACTCCAGCAGCGGCGGCTTCGCGCATCCCTGGCTCGCGGCAGTCATGTTGACAGCCCTGGTGCTTTGCCTGGCCGTCCAGTGGGCCAATCGAAGCCGCCAGGCCCCGCCCTTGCCGCGCCACGCCTGGGCCATGCCGACAATGCTGTTGCTGGCCCATGCCGGCGTTCAAAGCTGGCGCCCCAGCGAGGCGGATCAGTGGAACCTGTTCAACCTGCCCCACCAGCTCATGACCGCCAGCGTCGCCGCCGGGCAAGAACATCTGGAGCAGTGGCTGGCAGGCAACACGCCGGAACCGCTTCCCCCCATGGAAGGGCTGACCCGGCTGGACCTGGAGGGGCAAAAGCTGCTTGCCGCCCCGGGCCGCGCGCGCAATGTGCTGATCATCGCCCTGGAAGGCATTCCGGGTGCCTATCTGGAAACCAACCGCCAGGCTTTGCAAAGCAGCTATCACGCGAATCTGATGCCGCGCCTCAGCGCCTGGTCGGAGCGCGGGATGAACACGCCCGACTATGTGCTGCACAGCCACCAGACCATCCGTGGCCTGTACGCAATGCTGTGCGGGGATTACGACAAACTCGACAACGGCACGCCCAAGGGCGTCGAGATGCTGAACCAGACCCAGCGCAACCAGGCCTGCCTGCCCGCCCAGTTGCGCAAGCACGGATTCTCCACCCACTTCCTGCAAGGTGCCGGGCTGCGGTTCATGGCCAAGGACCGGATCATGCCGCATATCGGCTTCGATACGACCCTGGGCATGGAGTGGTTCACTCGACCGGCTTACCTGGAGTTTCCCTGGGGCAAGGATGACAAGACCTTTTTCGAAGGCGCGCTGGATTACGTCGGGCAACTGCAACAAGCGGACAAGCCGTGGATGCTCACCCTGCTGACGGTAGGCACGCACCAACCCTACTCGGCACCGGACGATTATCTGGAGCGCTACGACACCGCCAAGCAGGCGGCCGTGGGCTATCTGGACGACGCGCTGGACGTCTTCCTGACGAGCCTTGAACACCAGGGAATTCTGGACAACACCCTGGTGGTCATCACCTCGGACGAGTCCCATGGCATCGACGACGTGCGCCTGGCATCGTCCTGGGGTTTCAACCTGACTCTGGCACCAGAGCCCTTGCCGGCAATCAAGCAAGGGGTGCATGGCCATGTCGACCTGACCGCTTCGGTGCTCGATTACTTCGGTTTCGACGTGCCAACGTCCCTGTCCGGCCGCTCGATGTTCAGGCACTACGCGACAGGCCGGGAAATCATGTCGTTCACCAACGGCAAGCTGCGCTATCACGATGGCAAGGGCACCTTCACCGAATGCGATTTCCTGCAACGTTGCCGTGACTACAAGAGCGAGGGTTTCATCGCCGATCGCGCCACTTACGCCGGGCAATACAGCGGCCAGCGCGCCCGGCTGATCGCCGCGCGGGCCACCGCCCTGGACCAAACGCTGCTGGCGACGCCCCTGAACCAGCATTTCCAGTTTGGCAGTAACGAAAAAATCCCGCTGCCCGCCCAGGTTTCCAACGATTGGACCGACAACCTGATCGGCGCCCAATACCTGGAAATGCCCAAGGGCACCCGCACACGCGTCAGCCTGACCATTCGCGCGGTGGACACTGACCACGCCGCATACATTTCACTCAAGGCCAAGGAATTCGAGCAGGACGTGCCGATGGACTTGCCCACCGACGTGGCGGTTACCATGGATCAACCGCTGGTGATGGACATCCATTTCGACAACCCGCAACCGCGCAAGGCGTTCTCTTTCCACTTGCTGGGTCATGGTGTGGGCGCTATCGAAATCAGCGACTTCAGCGTTGTGACCGAGCTGCCCGACCAGACCGACCAACCGGAATATCTGGATGACATGCAGGACGACAGCGAGGCGCAGTCCAGCTGAAAGCAAAAACGCGCAGCCGCTGGGGGGCGGTTGCGCGTCAGGTTCACTCAATGCCTGGTTCGATCAGTCACTGACCAGTTGCATGATCTCGAAGGCATTCAACGCCGCGCCCCGCAGCAACTGATCGCCGCTGATGAACAGGTCCAAGCCGTGTTCGCCGTAGATCAGGTTGTAGCGAATCCGGCCAACCTCGACCGCATGCTTGTAGGTCGATGTCATGGGCATTGGATAAACGCCCTGCTGGGGTTCGTCCACCACTTCGACGCCCGGCGCAGCCGCTAGCAACTCGCGCACCTGGGCCAGCGATTGCACCGGTTTCTTGAAGCGCAGGCTCAGGCTCTCGGCATGGGAGCGCAGGGTCGGCACCCGCACCGCCGTGGTGCTGATGGCCAGCTCCGGTTCGCCCAGGACCTTGCGCAGCTCCCAGACCACTTTCATCTCTTCGCGGGTGTAGCCGTTGTCTTCGAACGAATCGACTTGAGGGATGACGTTGAACGCCAGGTTATGGGCGAAATTCTCGCTACCGTCCTGGTCGCCGTAGTCGCTGAACGCCTTGGCCTTTTCCCGCAGCTCGAGCATGGCCGGCTGCCCCGCGCCGCTGGCGGCCTGGTAGGTTGAAATGATCGCGCTTTCGAGCCCGAAGGTTTCGTGCAACGGCCCCAGCACCATCAGCGCAATGGCCGAGGAACAGTTGGGGTTGGCGATCAGCTTTTCGCCCTTGTAGCGCTGACCATTGATCGGCGGTACCAGTAGCGGAATGTCTGGGTGATAACGAAAAGCCGATGAGTTATCGATGACATAAGAGTTTTCAGCCAGGCGCTCGCCATATTCCAAGGCAAACGATCCGGAAACGCACAGGAAGACGATATCGCACGAAGCGCAGCCTTCGACCGAAAAAGGCTCGATCAGGTGCTCGGTATTGCCAGCCTTCAAGCGCTTGCCGGCCGAACGCTCAGAGGCCATGCAGACCACTTCGTAGTCGGTTTCTTCAAGCAATTGCAGCATGGTCATGCCCACTGCACCGGTGCAACCCACCACGGCGACTTTCTTCATTTCGATTCCCTTATCCTGAAAAACCCGCGCCGCTGTAGACGGCGCAGGCGGGTATGTCATGCCGTACGCATTTGCACGGACAACCTGGCGGCTGCCGCTGCACGCTGGACCCGAATGGAATTCAACGTGAACAATGCAAGCGCCAGCCAGATGAACGAAAACGCCGCCAGTTTCAACGACGAGACCGGTTCACCATAAACGAACGCCGCCAACAGGAAGTTGCAAATTGGCGGGACAAACTGCAAGAAGCCCAGCGTGATCATCGACAACTGCTTGGCCGCCAGACTGTACCACCACAACGGCAGCACCGTGATCAGGCCCGTCGCGATCAGCAACACGTCGCGGGTGCCCGATTGCAGGAACTGATGCCCTACGCCCTGGGCTTGGGCCAGCAGCAGGAACAGCGCAGCGAACGGCAACAGTACGGCAATTTCCAAGGTCTGGATGACCACCGGATCGCCCGGGACCTTTTTCTTGAAAATGCCATAGAAGGAATAGCAGAAGCCGATGACCAATGCGATCCACGGGAAGGAATGCAGGTTCAGCAGTTCGAACGCCATCAGCGTCACGCCAGTGACGGCCAGGAATATCGCCCAGGTCTGCAATGACGTGAGGCGCTCCTTGAAGATGACCCGCGAGACCACCATGCTCATGATCGGGCTGAGGAAATAGCCGAAAGCCACCTCCAGCACGCGCCCAGTCATGATCCCGTAGATGTACATCAGCCACCACAGCCCGAGGACCGCCGACACTGTCAGCACATTCGCCGGACGCACCGTCTTGAGGGTCGAACGCAACGTTCCTACCCGGGCGGTCAACAGTACCAGGGCGAGGAGAAACAGCTCGGCGAAGACCACCCGCCAGGACAGCAGATGATAGGCATCGAGCCCGGCCAGCGGCTTGTACCAGAGCGGGTACGAGCCCCAGAGCAGCGTGGCGCCGAGCCCGAAGGCGACGCCTTGTCCGGATTCATTCTTGGCGGTCATTGACGTCCTCCGGCGTTGAGTTTGCGCTCGATACCATCCCAGTACACTTCCATCAGGTGCAGGTACTGTTCAATGCCTTCGGCGAACAGGCGACGCTCTTGCGGTGTTTGCAGGTGCTTTTCCATGACATTGAACACAGCGTTGGAATGCCCGACTTCGACTTCCATATGCAGCGTCCAGAAGAACCGTCCACGCTCGCTGACGCCTTCCTTGATCAGGCCATCGTTGTACTTGGAAACCATCGAGGCCGACATCGCCTCGTCGGCGAACAATCCGCCCAGGGCCTTTTGCAGGGGCGGCTTGCTGTAGAGCGCGCAAATTCCGTCATTCAAGGCCTGGGTGCTGGGCAAGCACTTGTAGGCTTCGATCTGCTCTTCGCTGATGCCCTTGTCGTGCAGGAACTTGCGATACAGGTCGGAGTGGGAGTGCGTTTCACCCAGTTCGTCGCGGGCATTGAACGCGATCGTGCGCAGCACCGCTTCGTCACGAGTGATGGTGGAAATGCCACACACGTAGAACGGCAGGTACTTGAAGTAATGAAGGGTTTCCAGGTACAGCACCTTGCTTTGCTCCGGCGGCAGGCCGTGCTGGGCGTAGGCATTGAGGAACGGATGTTCGGTCGCTCGATGCTTGAGAATGTAGTCGATCTGCTCATCCATGAACGACTGAAGTTCCAGGTCGACACCTTCGTTGCGCACGACGTAAGCGGTTTCGGACTGGAATGTTTCTTGGGTAATGGACATGGCCTGCTTCCTTGAGCCCCGGGGGCAACGTTGATTTTGAAATATGAACCGGGCGGACACCCATCCGCCCGGCCGGTTGCCGTCAGGCTTCTTCGGTGCTCCGGGCCTTGGTGTCCCAGATCACTTCAATGCTTTCGTGGGCGACGTCGGTTCGCCGGTCATGGGCGCTTGCCCAACAGGTGTTGAGGATGATCCGAGTGGTTTCCTGTTGGATTGGCACGACGTGGTGCAACGTGGTGTCGGACTTGAGGAAATACACATCGCCCTTGAGGTGGTGGTAGGACTTGATCGGGTTGTTGAGGATGTACTGCCAGATCTGCGGGTTCTGCTTGTCCCACTCGCTGTGGGGCACGCATTGCAGCACGCCGCCGATCGCCGGGTCCTCGGGTGCTTCGATGATCCAGATCATCGTGTAGGGGTAATCGCCCCAATGCCAGCCGTGGGTATCGCCCGGGTGGCTCAGCTTGGTGATCAGGTATTGCTCTTGCTCCCAGCAGGACGCCAGGTCATCGCCCGCGATGTTGCCGAGAAAATTGCGCAGCGACTCCGATTGGTAGAGCGCAGGGATGAACGTCCCGCCCTCGGCGATCTCTGGTTGGTTGACGTTGTACATCTTGCGGTAAGTATTACCGGTGGAAGGAACCGTAACATCGCGACGTACCGAATATTCATCCAGCAAGGCATGAACTTCGGTGTGAACGTTTTCCAGGATTCTTTTTGGCAGAAAGGAAAAGTTCTTGAAGTTGAAATAACCGTCGCGGCGAAATTCATTACGAATCTGCTTCATCCGGTTTTCATCTTGCAAAATAGCCTGGAAATGCCTGGCCAGTTGTTGCTCCATGGCTTCAATGACCAAGCTGGATGTTTGTTCGCTCATTTATCGCTCCATTCCATTGTTATCGGTCGGTGTTACAAATCCGTTGGGGGATGACACTCTCGCCATTGACGGAGTGCCGGTCGCAACTTTCTTGTTATGCAGATTCATCAGCGGGCCGGTCATCAGCGTGGTGACGATGGTCATCACCACCAGGGCGGTAAACAGCTCGCTGCCGATGATCCCCATGTCCAGGCCGATCTTGAGCACTACCAGCTCCATCAGCCCGCGGGTATTCATCAGGGCCCCGACGGTCAGGGAATCGGACCAGGAGCATCCCACCAGCCGGGCGCCCAGGGCGCTGCCGGCCACTTTGCCGGTGACAGCCACCGCCAGGATTACCAGCAGCACCCAGACGCCAAGGCCCGAGAAGGCCGAGGAGGTTGTGCTCAAACCTGCAAGGGCGAAGAAGCACGGCATCAATATGATCAACGACACGTGTTCCAGCCGCTCGATGATCATGTCCAGCAGGCCCTGGTCCCGTGGCAGGCACAGGCCGAACAGGAAAGCCCCGAACACGGCGTGTACTTGCAGCGCGTGGGTCAGGCTGCCGTAGATCATCACTCCGGCCAGCAGCGCCACCAGCACCATGGGTTGCGCGAGTTTTCCTTCAGCGGCGAGCCAGCGCGCCAGCAACGGCTTGAGCACCAGGAACGAAAAGACCACCAGCGACAACAGACAGGCGCCTCGCAAACCCAGGGCCATCCAGTTGTCGTCCTGGCCATTCACCATGGCGACGGCTGCTATCAACATCCACGCCACCACGTCGCTCATGGCGGCAGCCAGCAAGGCAATCGCACCGGTTTGCGTGCCGAGCATGCCTCGCTCCTTGAGGATCCGCGCCAGAACTGGAAAAGCGGTCACGGAGAACACGGTGCCGATGAACAGGACGAAACCCAACCGAGAGGTTCCGGGCGTGGCGAAATGCTCGAACAGCCAAGGGGCTATCGCGGCGCCGAGGGAAAAAGGGATCACTATGCTGAAAGCGCCGATGACCATGGCCTTGAAGCCGGTCTTGCTTTGCTTGAGAGGGAAGCGAAACTCGGCACCGATGACGAACATGAACAACAAGATGCCCAGTTCACTCAATACTTTGAGTTGGGTAATGGCAGTGCTGTCAAATAACTGCTGATGGAAGGCGGGAAACAACTGACCGAGTACAACAGGCCCCAATACAAAGCCGGCTATCATTTCGCCAACAACCTGAGGTTGCCCCAAGCGATTGAATACCGCGCCCAAAAGTTTTGCTGACAACATCACAAACAGAATCTGGATCAGCAACATAGTACATTCCCTTACAACGTCCAGGTTAATCCGGTTACAACTGACAACTCCTCGACACCGCCGAAATCCGTTGGCAGCGTCGTTAACAGAACTCAATCAGATGCGCACACTCGCGCAGCTCGCACTTATCGAACTTCTGTAGAAGCAGGAATAAATCTGGAAGTGACAATCCTCTACCGGCGCGATGGGGTGGGGTACCGGTAATGCGACAGTCACCTTTGTGGGGTGCGGCCGTCTTGGTTTTCCTGATTGCCTGGCAGCGATTGTAGGGGCATGGGATCGTCCGCTACAGTGCAGCAGACGACAATAATCGGTGAATTTACGCCAAATGCACGCTCATCCCGGAACAGTGGCAATCCTCGTTTATGAGGGCCTTTGCGTATTCGAGTTCGGTATCGCCCTGGAGATATTCGGGCTGCCACGCCCAGAATTGGACGTCCCTTGGTACACCCATCGCATCGTCGCGGTCGACCAGGGCCCGATGCACGCGCTGGGGGGCTTGCAGATTTCCGTCGATGCCGGCCTGGAAGCGCTTGAAACCGCACAAACCATCATCGTGCCCGGTTGGCGCAGTCGTCTCGAGCCGCCTCCAGAGGCGTTGTTGCAGGCCCTTAGGCGAGCCCACGCCCGCGGGGCACGCTTGCTGTCGATCTGCTCGGGGGTCTTCGTACTCGCCGCCACGGGGCTGCTCGACGGCGAGACCGTGACCACCCATTGGCAATTCTCCCAGGAACTGGCCGAGCGATACCCCAGCATCAAGGTCGACCCCAACGTGCTCTACGTCGATCTGGGGCAACTGATCACCTCAGCCGGCAGCGCCGCCGGGATTGACGCCTGTCTGCATCTGATCGCACGGGATTTCGGCACGCATATCGCCAATTCGGTGGCGCGGCGCCTGGTCATGGCGCCACAACGAACCGGCGGGCAATCGCAATTCATCGTCGCGCCGGTGTGCAAGTCACCGCGCAACGAGCTGACGCGCGTGCTGCAATGGATTCGCGAGAACCTCGATCAACCGCTGAGCGTGGCCGACATGGCGGCTCGCGTGGCGATGAGCGAGCGCACGTTTTTGCGGCGTTTCATTGAGACAACCGGCCTGTCGCCCAAGGTCTGGCTGCAGCAGGAACGGCTGAACCGGGCAAGGGAAATGCTGGAAAGCACGGACCAGAACACCGCCGGCATCGCACACGCCTGTGGCTACCGGTCAGTGGAAAGTTTTCGCGCGGCCTTCCGCAACGCGGTAGGCCTGGCTCCCTCCGCCTATCGCGAAAGGTTCGGCAGCGGCGAGATCAGCAAACAGGCTGCCTGGGTCGCCAACTGCTGAAACCGGCGTCAATCGAGCAACCGATGCAGCTTGGCGTACTGCAACAGCATGATGGTCTTGCCGTCACAGATCTCCCCCGTCTCGATCATGCCCAGGGCCTGGTCGAGCGGCATTTCCAATACTTCGATCTCCTCACCTTCGGCCTCGAGCCCTCCTCCTTCGTGCTGCTTGTCCTCGTCGAAATATTCACCGACGAAAAAATGCACGCGCTCGGTCACCGATCCCGGGCTCATGAATGCCTCGAACACCTTGCGCACGTCCTGGACGATGTACCCGGTTTCCTCCTGGGTTTCCTTGCGGATGCAGGTTTGTGGATCATCGTTATCCAGCAGGCCGGCGCAGGTTTCGATCAGCAAGCCGTCGTGCCCGTTGACGAACGCCGGGAAGCGGAACTGCCGGGTCAACACCACCGTTTGCTTGGCCTTGCTGTAAAGCAGGATGGTGGCGCCGTTGCCGCGATCATAGGTTTCACGCGCCAATTCACGCCATTGGCCGTCGCGGCCGAGGTAGTCGTAGGTCGTCTTGCGCAGGATGTACCAATTGTCCGAGAGAACTTCGACGTGCTTGATGCGCACGCGATCCTTGGTGCTGATGGCCTGTGTCATTCCACCCTCCATGTCCGGTGTCAAACCGGCAGGCTAGCAGAGCCGGGCCCGGTCACTCCAGCCCAGCGGCGAACACTTTGCCTGGGTTCATCAACCCCAGGGGATCCAGCGTGCGCTTTATGGTCCGCATCAGTTCCATTTCCAGCGGGTCCTTGAACTGGGCCGCGGCCCGGGGCTTGGCTTGTCCAAGCCCGTGCTCGGCACTGATGCTGCCGTTGTAGGAGCTGGTCATCCGGTAGATGACGTTCATGATCGCCTGCTCCTGCGACTTGAACGCGGCATCGGCGTGGCCCAGCGGTTTGCTGATGTTGTAGTGCAGGTTGCCGTCGCCCATGTGGCCGTAGGACACAATGCGCACGCCGGGAAACTGGTCTTGCAAGGCCCGGTCGGTATGCTCGATGAATGCCGGGATCTGGCTGACCGGCACACTGATATCGTGCTTGAGGCTGGGCCCCTCATGATTCTGTGCTTCGGAGATACCCTCGCGCAGGGCCCACAACGCAGCGGCCTGGGTATGATTGCTGGCGATGACTGCATCCAGGACCCAAGCCTTTTCGAAAGCATGGCCGAGCCCGGTTTCAAGCAATTGGGCCAGCGGCGCATCGGGCACCGTGTCGCGCAGTTCGATCAACGCATACCACGGGTGTGGCTCCGCCAAGGGGTCGCTGCAGCCGGCAACATGTTCCAGGACGAACTCCACGCTCTGGCGCGACATCATCTCGAAGCCTGTCAAACGGTCGGCGCAGAGGCCACGGACATGGCCGATCAAGTCCACCGCCGCCTGCGGCGAGGGCAGCGCGACCCAGGCGGTGGCCTTGCTGTGGGTGGCCGGGAACAACTTGAGTACCGCCGCCGTGATGATGCCCAGCGTACCCTCCGAGCCAATGAACCAATGTTTGAGATCGTAGCCGGTGTTGTCCTTGCGCAAGCCACGCAAGCCGTTCCAGATTCGGCCGTCCGGCAATACCACCTCCAGGCCCAGCGTCAGTTCGCGCATGTTGCCGTAGCGCAGCACCGCTGTACCGCCCGCGTTGGTCGCCAGATTGCCGCCCACCGTACAACTGCCCTCCGCCCCCAGCGACAATGGGAACAGGCGCCCGGCCTCACTGGCGGCTTCCTGCAATTGCCGCAGGATGACCCCCGCCTCGACCGTGACGGTTTCATTGGCCAGGTCGATGTCGCGGATGCGTTTCATCCGGGTCAGGGACAACACCAGCTCGGTGCCGGAAGCATCCGGAATCGAGCCACCGCATAAGCCGGTATTGCCGCCCTGGGGCACCACCGCCACCCTCGCGTCATGGCAAAGCCGCACCACTGCCGCCACCTCCTCGGTGGTGGCGGGCCTGACTACCAACGCGGCCTGGCCTTGATAGGCGTTGCGCCAGTCTGTCAGGTAGCTGGCCATGAGCGCCGGATCCCGTACCACGCCTGCGGCACCCACCACCTGCTCGATGCTGTGGATAAAATCAGGACTCAACGCCATGCCGCGCTCCTCATCGAACTGATCATGGACGCCGCCCGATCTCAACCTGGTCCGCCGTCCATCCCGCCACACGTTCGCTCAACGACAGCCCAAGGCCAGGCCGGGTCGGCACCAGCATTCTTCCGTCGCGGGTTTCCATGCGTTCGTTGAATAACGGCTCCAGCCATTCGAAATGTTCGACCCAAGGCTCGCGACTGTAGGTGGCGGCCAGATGGATATGCAGCTCCATCGCAAAATGTGGCGCGATCATCAACCCCGCTTGTTCAGCCGCTGCCTGGACTTTCAGATAAGGCGTGATGCCGCCGACACGCGGCGCATCGGGCATGAGGTAATCGGCGGCGCGCAGTTTTATGAATTCCCAGTGCTCGGCCACGCTGGTCAGCATCTCGCCGGTGGCGATGGGTGTGTCAAATTGCTGGGCCAGGGCGGCATGACCTTCGGCGTCATAGCAATCGAGCGGTTCCTCGATCCACACCAGGTTGAATTGTTCCAACTGGCGGCACATCCGTTGCGCGGTGGGCCGGTCCCACTGCTGGTTGGCATCGACCATCAGCGGGAACGCATCACCCAGGTGCTTGCGGATGGTGCTGACACGGTGCAGATCCAGCGCCTGATCCGGCTGGCCCACCTTGAGCTTGATACCGCCAATGCCTTTTTCTCGAGAGATGTCGGTATTGATCATTAATTGCTCAAGCGGCGTATGCAAAAAACCGCCGGACGTGTTGTAGCACTGGACCGAATCACGGTGGGCTCCGAGCAGTCGCGCCAATGAGAGATTGGCCCGCTTCGCTTTCAGGTCCCAAAGCGCCACATCGAAGGCGCCAATCGCTTGGGTCGCCAGGCCGCTGCGGCCCACCGAAGCCCCGGCCCAGCACAGCTTGTCCCAGAGTTTGGCGATATCGCTGGGATTCTCGCCTATCAGGCCAGGGGCAAGTTCCCGGGCGTGGGCAAACTGCCCGGGGCCGCCGGCGCGCTTGGAATAGCTGAATCCCAGGCCATGATGGCCATCCCTGGTCTGGATTTCGACGAACAGCATGGCGATCTCGGTCATCGGCTTTTGCCGACCGGTCAGCACCTTGGCGTCACTGATAGGATTGGCCAGCGGCAGGAAAACCGAAGCAACACGAATCCAGGCGATACGGTCATCATCGGCCGAGGGCGAGTGAGTCAGGTCTTGCATGTCGATCTCCGGGCGTATCGGTTCAGCGGCTGCCACGCTTGTCGGCGTGGCAGCAGCAAGAGCGGATGGATGCGCTGGACTAGCTGCGCATCAACTCGATGGCGGCGCTTTTCTTTTGACGGATCACGGTGACCAGGTGCCAGGAAATCGAGGCGGCGGCCAAAATCAGGAAACCGGCCGAGATAGGGTTGGCGAGGAAGCCGCTGAAATTCCCATCGGACAACATCAGGCCCCGGCGCAGGTTGGTTTCCGCCATGGGACCGAGAATGAAGCCAATGATGAAAGGCGCGATCGGCAAACCGCTCTTGACGAATCCATAGCCCAGCAAGCCAAACAGCAGCACCGCCCAGACGTCGAAGATCCGACTGTTCAAGCCAAAGGCGCCGACGACGCAGAGCACCAGGATGATCGGCAACAGGATGTGCTTGGGCACCGCCAGCAATTTGATGAACATGCGCAGGCCATAGAACTCCAGCACCAGCATCATCACGGAAGCGAGGATCAGCGCGGCGAAGATCGTGTAGACCAACGGTGCCTGGCTGATGAATAGCAGGGGCCCGGGCTGGATCCCGTGGATCATGAAGCCACCCAGCATGACCGCTGTGGTGGTATCGCCGGGAATGCCAAGGGTCAGCAGCGGAATCATCGCCCCACCGATACCGGCGTTGTTTGCCGTTTCGCTGGCCACCACACCGTCGATCTTGCCTTTACCGAACTCTTCCGGGGTCTTGGAGCGTTTCTTGGCGACGATGTAAGAAACGATATTCGACGTACCGGCACCGATGCCGGGCAGGATGCCAATACCCAGGCCGATCAGGGATGAACGGGTGGCATTGGGCAGCTGGCCGACGAATTCCTTCATCGAGAAACCAAAGCCTTTCACGCCTTTCATGCTGACGTGCTGCGGTTTGGCCCGGTGGCTCAGGCGTGCGCTTTCGGCGAACTTCAGCACTTCGGCAACCGCGAACATACCGATCATGACCGTGAGCATGGCAAAGCCGCCATTGAGACTCGGCAGATCAAAGGTAAAACGGCGGATGGCCTCGACCGGGGCGATTCCCACGGTGGAGAAGGCAAAGCCCAGGGCACCGGCAAACAACCCTTTGACCAAGGAGCCGGTGGACAGCGTAGCGATCAACGTCAGCGAGAAGATCGCAATGGAAAAATATTCGTGCGGGCCAAAGCTCAGCGCCAGATCAGCCAGGATCGGGGCGATGAACATCAGCGCGGCAATGCTGAAAATCGTGCCCAGGAACGAGAACACCACGCCAATCCCGAGGGCCTTTACGCCGTGGCCTTGTTTCATCAACGGCCAGCCATCGAACGTCGTCGCAATGGAGGCCGGCGTTCCCGGTATGTTGAGCAATATCGCCGATATCAACCCTCCCGAGGTGGCGCCGACGAACAGCGCGACCAGCAGGGCCAGGCCCGTGCCAGGCCCCATCGAATAAGTCAGTGGCAGACACAGCGCGATGGCCATGGTGGCTGATAGCCCGGGCACCGCACCGAAGACAATCCCCACCGCCACCCCAAGGAGGATGATGATGAAAACGTAGGGTGTGAGTATGGCCCCGAAGCCTTGTTGCATGAGTTCAATCATGGCCGTCCCCTAGAAATCCAATAAACCGACCGGCAGGAGCAAGTCGAAGCCATGGCGGAAGATGTAAAAGATCAACACCGACGAGACGACCGCGATCAGCCCGTATTGCAGGTGCTTGATTTTCTGTTCCGCAGGGGTCAGTACGATGAACTGGGCATAGAGATAAAGCACAGTCGTGATCACGAAACCCACCGGCTCCATCAGCGCTGTATACAGCAGCACCAACGCCAGGGATTTGAAGACCGTTGGGTAATCGATCGCCTCGGGTTTTTCCGCGGGTTCGGCACTTTTGTTCGGCAGCTTTCGCCAAGCCCACAATTGCAGCGCGCCCAACAGGCACAGCGACACGGCGAGCACCCAGGGCACAAACGCGGCATCGACCGTCCCGCGACGTGGCAGGTTCAAGGTCAACACCAGATAAGCCACGCCAGCGCCGAGCATGGCCAGGCCGGCGATCAGCTCGTTTCTTTTATAGGAATCCATACAGGCTCCTCTTGCTTGGAAGGACGGGGCGTCGGGTGCCTGCCAGCGAGGCGTGCGCCCGAGCCGCTACGCAGATTATTTAGCCTTACGCATCTCGTCCTTGAACTGCATGAAGCTGTCGCGGGTTTTGTTCAACGTGGCAATGGCTTCTTCAGTGCCCTGGAAACTGACCGGCTGTTTGAACGACTTTTTCAGCTCTTCGGCGTATTCAGGTTCTTCGGTGATTTTTTTCATGGTTTCGGCCATTTTCTTGACGATGGCCGGGTCGGTGCCTTTCGGGAACGCGACGACGTAAGGCTTGTCCAGAACCAGGTCCACGCCTTGCTCCTTGAACGTCTTGACGTCACCCAGCAGCGCGTTGCGCTCGGCGTTGGGTTGGCCCAGGGCGGTCATCTTGCCGCTGGAAATGTAATCCTGGACCGAACCATAGCTGATGGCCCCCAGATCGATCCGCTTGCCCAGCAAGGCGACGATCTTTTCCGAGACGGTGCCGCTGTCCACCATTTTCAATTTCACGCCGGCGAGCTTTTCAAACATCAAGCCTTGCAGGTGGGAGAAGTTGCCCATCTCGGTGCCGTAGGTGATGGTGCCGGGCTTGGCCTTGGCTGTTTCAATCAGTTGGTCGAGGCTGTCGATGCCCGAGCTCTTGGCCGAGACGAACACCGCGCCTTTGTCGACGCCAGCGATGCAGGAGATATCAAACGCATCGAAACGGTCTTCGGACAGCCCCGCCACTTCATTGACGATCAACTGGCCGGTGTGGGTGAAAAGAATGGTGTTGCCATCGGGCGCCGCGCTCTTCACCGCATCGGCGGCGATGGTGCCCCCCCCGCCGGCCATGTTGGTGACCACCATGGTCTTGCCGGTGACCTTGGTGAAGTACTTGGCCATCATGCGTGCGTTGAAATCGGTGTCACCGCCAGCGTTGGCGATCACCACCACCTGTATCGGACGATTTGGCCAGTCGCTGGCATCGGCAGCGATCGCCGTCCCGGCAGTCAGGCTCAGGAAAGACGCGAGCAGTGAGGCATAGAGTTTTTTCTTCATTGTTGTTCTCCAAATACTGCCATTCAGTGTGAGGGGGAAACGGCTCGAGCAGCGCCTGCGCCAACGCTAGATGCCTGGCGGGACGGACGATGTCGATAAAGGGATGCGAGGGAGCAATCGGGTTGTGCTTGCAAGCAGGCGAAAGGGTTTTCAAGCGCCGACGCGAAGCGTGGCGGCAGCGCATCAATGGCCGAGGCTGGCACGATGTGCAATGGATGGGCTGCAAGTGTGGAAACCATGACTGCGCCTTTCGTTTTTATTATTTTTTGATGTCATACGTTGTCGTACGACTGAATATCAACACCTATGCCGGGCATTGTCAACGCAGTTGTTCACTCGCCCATGAGGAAAGCGACAAACAGGAAAGGCGCGAATCAGAGGGCCCTCCGTAGCGCGTTTGCCCAAGGACGAGCCGGACCTTTTCCCAGCCCAAGGATAAACCCTTGGGTTTCAGGGGGTTAGTGCTCAAGCCTGGGGGCTTCTGATCGCTGGAAAAACTACTTGTGCCTGCATAACAAAGGGGGTCCCAACCCCTCCTGATTCGCGGCCGCTAGGAGTAGACGAGACATGGAACAAAAAAGATTTAAATCGCCCCAGCAACCTCGGGATCGGTACAGCGCGACATTTCGGCCATTTGAGAACGAACTCACTGACGTTCGTTGAAGCAAGTTTGCGCTGGTAATGACAGGGTCACGTCAGCAAATTCCTTCACCATATAAACCGCCGATGCAGGGCAGAGCGCTGTGAATTCCTCGGAGTTGGAAATCACCTTCGGCGCTTGGGAGCGATCTCTGCGCTCGTATCCCCGAGCCTCGAAAAACTCGGGCGCCGTGTCGGTCAGAAGATGTGACCTAGGACAGGCTGAATATCTGATTTACCGCATATTCCAATAAACGTATATTCCCGTTTCCAGATATGAGCCACGCATTTCCCAGGAGGCCACATGCAGGAACCCCTGACACCCCTCGCCCTTTTCAAGTGTCTTGCTGACGAAACCCGAGCCCGGATGACCTTGCTGATTGCCCGTGAGGGCGAGCTTTGCGTATGCGAGCTCACCTGCGCGCTGGACGTGAGTCAGCCGAAGATCTCCAGACACCTGGCACAACTGCGTGAAGCGGGAGTCCTCATGGACCGGCGCCAAGGTCAATGGGTTTATTACCGGCTACACCCGTCTCTGCCTGAATGGGTGGGCGTCATGCTCAAGGGTATTGTTGATGCGAACGAGGAATGGTTGAGCACCGATGCGCTGCGTCTCGCAGAAATGGGCGAGCGGCCGCAGAGCCTGACCGCCTGTGCCTGACCTTTTCTTCCGCTGACAGAGTAGTACTCATGCTGATCGCATTTCTGATTTTTCTGGTGACGATTGTTCTCGTCATCTGGCAGCCAAAAGGTTTGGGTGTGGGTTGGAGCGCCGCTCTAGGGACTCTCGTGGCGCTGCTGGCAGGTGTCGTGAGCGTGTCCGATATCCCCGTGGTGTGGCAGATCGTATGGAATGCGACTGCGACCTTCATCGCCGTCATCATCATCAGCCTGTTGCTGGATGAGGCGGGATTCTTCGAGTGGTCGGCGTTGCACGTGGCCCGTTGGGGCAACGGTAGCAGTCGTAAATTGTTCGCCTTCATCATCCTGCTGGGGGCGGCGGTATCGGCCCTGTTCGCCAATGACGGCGCGGCGCTGATTTTGACTCCGATCGTCATCGCGATGCTTTTGGCCCTGCGCTTTTCGCCGGCCGCTACGTTGGCGTTCGTCATGGCGGCGGGATTCATCGCTGATACCGCGAGCTTGCCTTTGGTCGTATCCAATCTGGTGAATATTGTTTCCGCTGATTATTTCAACATCGGCTTCAGCGAGTACGCTGCCGTCATGGTGCCGGTGAACCTGGTCAGTGTCGCAGCGACCCTGGTCATGCTGCTGTGGTTCTTTCGCAACGATTTGCCACGTACGTATGAGCTTGATCAGTTGAAGGCCCCCGAGGCGGCCATCCGCGACAAGGCGACGTTTATTGCAGGCTGGTGGGTACTGGGTTTGTTGCTGATCGGTTTCTTCGTTATCGAGCCGCTGGGCGTCCCGATAAGCGCCATAGCCGCCGTCTGCGCGTTTATTCTTTATCTGATCGCCGCCCGTGGGCACGTTATTTCGACTCGCAAGGTACTAAGAGAAGCACCTTGGCAGGTCGTAGTGTTTTCGCTGGGAATGTATCTCGTGGTCTATGGCATGCGTAACGCTGGCCTCACCGATTACCTGGCGCAGATTCTCAATGTCTTCGCTGGTTATGGCGTGTGGGGAGCGGCGTTTGGGACAGGGCTGCTGGCCGCAGGTCTTTCCTCGGTCATGAACAACATGCCCACTGTTTTGGTGGGAGCACTGTCGATCCACTCCACAGAGGCTACCGGTGTCATCCGCGAGGCCATGGTCTACGCCAACGTCATCGGCTGCGACCTGGGACCGAAAATCACTCCTATCGGCAGCCTCGCCACCTTGTTGTGGCTGCATGTGCTGGCGCGCAAGAACATCGTCATCACCTGGGGCTATTACTTTCGCACCGGCATCGTCCTGACGTTGCCAATCCTGCTTGCCACCCTGGCCGCATTGGCCATCCGCCTGAGCTTTTGAACCGGAGATGGTTAATGAAAGTCTTGTTCATGTGCACCCACAACAGCTGCCGCAGCATTCTGTCCGAGGCGTTGTTCAATCACTTGGCACCCTCCGGTATGGAGGCCGTCAGTTCAGGCAGCTTTCCCAGCGGCAAGGTCAATGAGCGGGCACTGAAAACACTGCAAGCCGCCGGTATTCCCACTGTCGGTCTTTCGAGCAAGGCGTCGGATGCCTTCGAAAGCGCCCCCCCCGATATCGTCATTACCGTGTGCGATCGCGCAGCCGGCGAGGCCTGCCCGATCTTCTTCGGCCCGTCACTCAAAGCCCATTGGGGCCTGGCCGATCCCTCTGCGGCAACGGGGAGCGAGGCGCAGATCGAGGAAGCCTTCCAAAACACTGTGGCGAAAATTGATGAGCGGGTACGCGCTTTCTTTGCGCTGCCTTTGCAACAAATGAGCCCGGAAGAATTGAAAGGAGAGCTAGCCCGCATCGGCTCGCTCTGATCCTTGGATCGTTGGAGACTGAAATGAACGACAACCTGCCAAATATCCAATAGAGATATTGAACGTGTCGCATCCCTAAACGATAGGAGCTCTACGTCATGTCCCAGGTCCGCGCAGAAAGGCATCGCTGGCTCAACCGAGGGGCGGAGGCGCCAGCGACAGACTTTATTTCGTAGCTTCACCACAAATGCCGGCCAGGTTTCTCACTCCACCGTCACAGACTTCGCCAAATTCCGCGGCTGGTCCACGTCGGTGCCCTTGAGCACCGCCACGTAGTACGACAGCAATTGCAGCGGGATGGTGTAGAGGATCGGCGACAGGATGTCGTGGATGTGCGGCATGTGTACCACATGGGTACCTTCGCCGTTGGTCATGCCAGCCTTCTCATCGGCGAAGACCACCAATTGGCCGCCACGGGCGCGTACTTCCTGCAGGTTCGACTTGAGCTTTTCCAGCAGCTCGTTGTTCGGCGCCACGGTGACCACCGGCATGTCGTTATCCACCAGGGCCAACGGGCCGTGCTTGAGTTCACCGGCCGGATACGCCTCGGCGTGAATATAGGAAATTTCCTTGAGCTTCAGGGCGCCTTCCATTGCCACCGGGAATTGCGCACCACGACCCAGGAACAAGGTGTGGTTCTTCTCGGCGAACAGCTCGGCGATTTTTTCCACGGTGCTGTCCATCGCCAAGGCTTCACCCAGGCGAGCCGGCAAGCGACGCAGTTCCTCGACAAGCTTGGCTTCGACGCCCTCGCCCAGCGTGCCGCGCACCTGGCCCAGGGACAGCGTCAGCAACAGCAGGCCCACCAACTGCGTGGTGAATGCCTTGGTCGACGCCACGCCGATTTCCCGACCGGCCTGGGTCAGCAGGGTCAGATCAGACTCGCGCACCAGCGAGCTGATGCCGACGTTGCAGATCGCCAGGCTGGCGAGGAAGCCCAACTCCTTGGCGTTGCGCAGGGCAGCCAGGGTATCCGCGGTTTCGCCAGACTGGGAAATGGTCACGAACAGGGTGTCGGGCTGCACGACAACTTTGCGATAGCGGAACTCGCTGGCGACTTCGACCTGGCAGGGGATACCGGCCAGCTCTTCGAGCCAGTAACGCGCGACCATGCCGGCGTGATAGCTGGTGCCGCAGGCGACAATCTGCACATTGCGCACTTTGGCGAACAGCTCGGCGGCTTGCGGACCGAAGGCCTGCACCAGCACTTGATCCTGGCTCAGACGGCCTTCGAGGGTGCGCTGCACCACGGCCGGTTGTTCATGGATTTCCTTGAGCATGTAATGCCGGAACTCGCCCTTGTCGGCGGCTTCTGCGCCGTCGCGGTATTGCACCACCTCGCGCTCGACTTCCTTGCCGTCAAGGTCCCAGATCTGCACGCTGTCGCGGCGGATCTCGGCGATATCGCCTTCTTCCAGGTACATGAAGCGATCGGTGACCTGGCGCAGCGCCAGTTGATCGGAAGCCAGGAAGTTCTCCCCCAGGCCCAGGCCGATCACCAACGGGCTGCCACTGCGGGCCGCCACGAGGCGATCCGGTTGTTTGGCGTTGATCACCGCCAGGCCATAAGCGCCATGGAGTTCCTTGACCGTGGCCTTGAGCGCTACGGTCAGGTCCACCAGGTCCTTGAGCTTGTGGGTGAGCAAATGGGCAATGACTTCGGTGTCGGTGTCCGAGGTGAACACATAGCCGAGTGCCTTGAGTTGTTCGCGCAAGGCCTCGTAGTTCTCGATGATGCCGTTGTGCACCACCGCCAGGTCGCCGGAGAAATGTGGGTGGGCGTTACGCTCGCACGGTGCGCCATGGGTGGCCCAGCGGGTATGGGCGATACCCAGGCGACCGATCAGCGGCTCAGCGTCCAGTGCCCGTTCCAACTCGCTGACTTTTCCCGGGCGCCGCACACGCTCAAGTTTTGCGTCTTGGGTGAATACCGCCACGCCGGCACTGTCGTAGCCGCGGTATTCAAGACGCTTGAGGCCTTCAAGCAGGATGGCCGTGATGTTGCGCTCAGCAACGGCGCCGACAATTCCACACATGTTATTTCTCCTGGCTGACAGGTGCGCAGATCAGATTGATGCCGCGGGCCTGAATCTGGTCGCGTGCCTCCACGGGCAGGCGATCATCGGTAATGAGGGTATGGACGCTGCTCCACGGCAGTTCCAGGTTGGGTATCTTGCGACCGATCTTATCGGCCTCCACCATCACGATCACTTCGCGTGCAACCTCAGCCATCACACGGCTCAGGCCCAGCAGTTCGTTGAAAGTGGTGGTGCCGCGCGCCAGGTCGATGCCGTCGGCACCGATGAACAACTGGTCGAAGTCGTAGGAACGCAGCACTTGCTCGGCGACCTGGCCCTGGAAGGATTCCGAATGCGGGTCCCAGGTGCCACCGGTCATCAACAGCACCGGCTCGTGCTCCAGCTCGCTCAAGGCGCTGGCGACGTGCAGGGAATTGGTCATCACCACCAGTCCCGGCTGATTGCCGAGTTGAGGAATCATGGCCGCCGTGGTGCTGCCGCTGTCGATGATGATGCGCGCATGCTCGCGGATCCGCTTCACGGCGGCCCCGGCAATGGCGTGTTTGAACTTGGAGACACTCTGGGCGTTATCCGCCACCAGCTCCTGAGGCATTGGTACCGCGCCACCGTAACGACGCAACAGCAAGCCATTGGTCTCCAGGGCGGCGAGGTCCTTGCGAATCGTAACTTCGGAGGTTTCGAAGCGCTTGGCCAATTCGTCCACGCTGACCTCGCCCTGCTCTTGAAGCAGGACGAGGATATTGTGGCGACGTTGTGGTGTGTTGCGCTTGGACATTGCGGCCTAAGTTTCGATTCGAAAGATAACGTAAGCAATCAAAACCTATTGCAGCGATATCGTCAAGGCGCCAAGAGAAAAATTCAGAAATCGAATGTGGCAGTTCACTCGCGATAGCGGTGGTCAGTTAGAGCGTTCTATCTGACAAACCGGTATCGCGAGCAAGCTCGCTACCACCAAGGAGCGTGTGTGGATAACTTCAGGGCTTCTTGATCTTTACCGGACGCTTCCAGCCGTCGATGTTGCGCTGGCGGGCGCGTGCCACGGCCAATTGGCCGTTATCCACATTCTGGGTAACGGTCGAACCAGCAGCCGTGGTCGCCCCACTGGAGATATCCACAGGCGCCACCAGTGAGTTGTTGGAGCCAATGAAGACGTCTTCGCCCAGCACGGTTTTCCATTTGTTGGCGCCATCGTAGTTGCACGTAATGGTACCGGCGCCAATGTTGGTGCGGGCGCCGACTTCAGCGTCCCCCAAGTAGGTCAGGTGGCCCGCCTTCGCGCCCTCGCCCATGTGGGCATTCTTCAGTTCAACGAAGTTACCCACATGGGCACGGGCTTCCAGCACAGTGCCCGGGCGCAGGCGGGCAAACGGACCCGCGTCGGAGCCTTCCCCCATCACCGCGCCTTCGAGGTGACTGTTCGCCTTGATCACCACACCCTTGCGCAGGGTGCTGTCCTTGATCACGCAGTTCGGGCCGATGACCACGTCATCTTCAATGATGACCTTGCCTTCGAGGATGACATTGATATCGATGACCACGTCGCGCCCCACGCTGACTTCACCGCGTACGTCAAAACGAGCCGGATCGCGCAGGGTCACGCCTTGAGCCATCAGGCGGCGGGCGGCGCGCAATTGATAGTGGCGCTCCAGCTCGGCCAGTTGTCGGCGATCGTTGGCGCCCTGCACTTCCATGGCGTCCAGCGGCTGCTCGGTGGCGACGACCAGGCCATCGGCTACGGCCATGGCGATCACGTCGGTCAGGTAGTACTCGCCCTGGGCATTGTTGTTCGACAGACGACTCATCCAGTCGCCCAGGCGCTCGGCCGGCACGGCAAGAATCCCGGTGTTGCCCTCGGTAATCGCGCGCTGGGCTTCGTTGGCGTCTTTTTGCTCGACGATCGCTATCACCTGACCGTCGGCATTGCGCACAATGCGGCCATAGCCGGTCGGATCATCCAGCTCGACGGTCAACAGGCCCAGTTGTTGTGGCGCGACGTGCTTGAGCAGACGTTGCAACGTGTCGACTTCAATCAGCGGCACATCGCCGTAGAGAATCAACACCGTATCGGCAGTAATGAATGGCACAGCCTGAGCCACGGCGTGGCCGGTACCCAGTTGTTTGTCCTGCAAGACGAAATTCAGGTCATCCGCCGCCAGGCGCTCACGCACCGCGTCGGCACCGTGACCGATCACCACATGGATGCGCTGTGGATCAAGTTGTCGGGCGCTGTGGATAACATGGCCCAACATGGAATTGCCGGCGACCGGGTGCAAGACCTTGGGCAGCGCCGAACGCATGCGGGTGCCTTGACCGGCCGCGAGAATAACGATTTCGAGAGACATGACTGGCTACCAATCCTGGGTGGTCAGCGGCTGCGACCAGATGTTGAGTGTCGGGAAAAGAAAAAAGGGTAGCCGAGGCTACCCTTTTTAATCAATCGCACAGAAAGCTGACGGCTTAGCCGCCGAACTTCTTGCGGATCTGCTGGACGGTACGCAGCTGGGCTGCGGCCTCGGCCAGACGTGCAGCAGCAGAACCGTAGTCGAAGTCTGCGCCTTTTTCGTTCAGGGCCTTCTCGGCAGCCTTGACGGCTTCCTGAGCGGAGGCTTCGTCCAGGTCGGCAGCACGTTGCACGGTGTCGGCAAGGACCTTGACCATGTTCGGCTGAACCTCGAGGAAACCACCGGAGATGTAGAACACCTCCTTGTCCCCGCCCTGCTTGGTCAGAGTAATCGGACCTGGCTTCAAGCTGGTGATCAACGGTGCGTGACCCATGGTGATACCCAGATCACCCAGCTCACCGTGCGCAACCACAAACTCGACCAGACCGGAGAAGATTTCCCCTTCCGCACTGACGATATCGCAATGGACTGTCATAGCCATCTGATTGCCTCAACCTAAATTAGCGCCCGTTGCCGGGCGCCGGGATTACAGTTTCTTGGCTTTCTCGATCGCTTCTTCGATGCCGCCGACCATGTAGAACGCTTGTTCTGGCAGGTGGTCGTAGTCACCGTTGAGGATGCCTTTGAAGCCAGCAATGGTGTCTTTCAGGGAAACGTATTTACCCGATGCACCGGTGAAGACTTCAGCCACGAAGAACGGTTGCGACAAGAAGCGCTGGATCTTACGAGCGCGGGATACCAACTGCTTGTCGGTTTCCGACAGTTCATCCATACCCAGGATCGCGATGATGTCCTTCAGCTCTTTGTAACGCTGCAGCACGTACTGAACGCCGCGAGCGGTGTCGTAGTGCTCCTGGCCGATCACGTTCGGGTCCAGCTGGCGCGAAGTCGAGTCCAGTGGGTCTACCGCTGGGTAGATACCCAGGGAAGCGATGTCACGGGACAGAACGACGGTGGCGTCCAAGTGGGCGAAGGTGGTCGCTGGCGACGGGTCGGTCAAGTCGTCCGCTGGTACGTATACCGCTTGGATCGAAGTGATCGAACCTTGCTTGGTCGAAGTGATGCGCTCTTGCAGCACGCCCATCTCTTCAGCCAGGGTCGGCTGGTAACCTACTGCCGAAGGCATACGGCCCAGCAATGCGGATACTTCGGTACCGGCCAGGGTGTAACGGTAGATGTTGTCGACGAACAGCAGAACGTCGTTACCTTCGTCACGGAACTTCTCGGCCATGGTCAGGCCGGTCAGGGCTACGCGCAGACGGTTTCCCGGCGGCTCGTTCATCTGGCCGTAGACCAGCGCCACTTTGTCCAGAACGTTGGAATCCTTCATCTCGTGGTAGAAGTCGTTACCCTCACGAGTACGCTCACCCACACCGGCGAACACGGAATAACCGCTGTGCTCGATGGCGATGTTACGGATCAGTTCCATCATGTTTACGGTCTTGCCCACACCGGCACCACCGAACAGACCGACTTTACCGCCCTTGGCGAACGGGCAGACCAGGTCGATAACCTTGATGCCTGTTTCCAGCAGCTCGTTGCCACCGGCCTGTTCAGCGAAGGATGGCGCAGGACGGTGAATGCCCCAACGCTCTTCGGTGTCGATCGGGCCAGCTTCGTCGATCGGGTTGCCCAGTACGTCCATGATCCGGCCGAGAGTCGCTTTACCGACCGGTACGGAGATGGCTGCGCCAGTGTTGTTGACGTCCAGACCGCGCTTCAAGCCTTCGGTGGAGCCCATCGCAATGGTACGAACCACGCCGTCGCCCAGCTGCTGCTGAACTTCCAGGGTGGTTTCGGCGCCTTGAACCTTCAAGGCGTCGTAGATGCTCGGTACGCTGTCGCGTGGGAATTCCACGTCGATAACGGCGCCGATGATTTGAACGATACGTCCGCTACTCATAGCTGGATCCTCTGAATATTTGAACCGTTAAACCGCGGCAGCGCCGCCGACGATTTCCGAGATCTCTTGGGTGATCGCAGCCTGACGCGCCTTGTTGTAGATCAGCTGCAAATCGCTGATCAAATCACCGGCGTTGTCGGTAGCGTTCTTCATCGCGATCATCCGCGCCGCTTGTTCAGCTGCGTTGTTCTCGACCACCGCCTGGTAGACCTGCGACTCCACGTAGCGGACCATCAAGCCGTCGAGCAGCTCCTTGGCATCCGGTTCGTAGAGATAGTCCCAGTGGTGCTTGAGTTCCTGTTCCGGGGTCGCCACCAGTGGAATCAACTGCTCCACGGTCGGCTGTTGCGTCATGGTGTTGATGAACTTGTTGGATACCACGGACAGGCGGTCGATCCGGCCTTCCAGGTAAGCATCCAGCATCACCTTGACGCTGCCGATCAAATCATTGATCGACGGTTCTTCACCCAGGTGGCTGATAGCAGCGACGACGTTACCGCCGAAGTTGCGGAAGAAAGCCGCACCCTTGCTACCGACCACGCACAGATCGATCTCGACGCCTTGTTCGCGGTTTACCGCCATGTCCTTGACCAGGGCCTTGAACAGGTTGGTGTTCAAGCCACCGCACAGACCACGGTCACTGCTCACCACAACGTAACCGACGCGCTTGATGGCGCGTTCGATCATGAACGGGTGACGGTATTCCGGGTTGGCGTTGGCCAGATGACCAATCACCTGGCGGATGCGCTCCGCATAAGGACGGCTAGCAGCCATGCGCATTTGTGCCTTGCGCATTTTGCTGACCGCCACTTTTTCCATGGCGCTGGTAATCTTTTGCGTGCTTTTGATGCTCGCAATCTTACTGCGAATCTCTTTTGCGCCTGCCATGTAACACCTATCAGGTTAGCAAGCGGGAGCCTTGCGGCTCCCGCTGCGGCTTACCAGGTTTGGGTGGCCTTGAACTTCTCGATGCCGGCTTTGAGGCCAGCGTCGATTTCGTCATTGAAGTCACCCTTCACGTTGATCTTGGCCATCAAATCGGCGTGATCGCGGTTGAAGAAAGCAATCAGCGCTTGTTCGAAGCTGCCGATCTTGGCGATTTCAATGTCAGTCAGGAACCCACGCTCAGCGGCATACAGCGACAGCGCCATGTCAGCGATCGACATCGGTGCGTATTGCTTCTGCTTCATCAGCTCGGTAACGCGCTGACCATGCTCAAGTTGCTTACGGGTCGCTTCGTCCAGGTCAGAAGCGAACTGGGCGAATGCCGCCAGTTCACGGTACTGAGCCAGGGCGGTACGGATACCACCGGACAGCTTCTTGATGATCTTGGTCTGAGCGGCACCACCCACACGGGATACCGAAACACCGGCGTTCACAGCAGGACGGATGCCCGAGTTGAACATGGCCGATTCCAGGAAGATCTGACCGTCGGTGATGGAAATCACGTTGGTCGGAACGAACGCGGAAACGTCGCCAGCCTGGGTTTCGATGATCGGCAGCGCGGTCAGGGAACCGGTCTTGCCAGTCACTGCGCCGTTGGTGAACTTCTCTACGTACTCTTCCGAAACGCGGGATGCGCGCTCCAGCAGACGGGAGTGGAGATAGAACACGTCGCCTGGGTAGGCTTCACGGCCTGGTGGACGGCGCAGCAGCAGGGAAATCTGGCGGTAGGCCACTGCTTGCTTGGACAGATCGTCATAAACGATCAGCGCGTCTTCACCGCGGTCGCGGAAGTATTCGCCCATGGTGCAACCGGAGTACGGTGCCAGGAACTGAAGGGCAGCCGATTCGGAGGCGCTGGCGGCAACGATGATAGTGTTGGCCAGTGCACCGTTTTCTTCCAGTTTGCGAACCACGTTGGCGATGGTCGATTGCTTCTGACCGATTGCTACGTAGACGCAGAAGATGCCGCTGTTTTTCTGGTTGATGATCGCGTCGATCGCCAGAGCGGTCTTACCGATCTGACGGTCACCGATGATCAGCTCACGCTGGCCACGGCCGACAGGAATCATGGCATCGACAGCCTTGTAGCCAGTCTGTACAGGCTGGTCTACCGACTTACGCCAGATCACGCCAGGAGCAACTTTCTCGACCGCGTCGGTCTCGGTGTTGTTCAGCGGACCTTTGCCGTCGACAGGGTTACCCAGTGCGTCGACAACGCGACCCAGCAGTTCCTTACCGACAGGAACCTCGAGGATGCGGCCGGTGCACTTGGCGCTCATGCCTTCAGCCAGAGTCGTGTACGCGCCCAGTACCACGGCACCTACAGAGTCTTGCTCCAGGTTGAGGGCCATACCGTAGACGCCGCCCGGAAACTCGATCATCTCGCCGTACATGACGTCGGCCAGACCGTGAATCCGCACGATGCCGTCAGATACGCTGACGACAGTGCCTTCGTTACGGGCTTGGGAGGTCACATCGAGCTTTTCGATGCGGCCCTTGATAATTTCACTTATTTCGGAAGGATTGAGTTGCTGCATTGCTCTGCTGCCCCTTCAAACTCAAGATTTCAATGCTTCGGCAAGTTTCGCGATTTTGCCGCGAATCGAGCCATCGATAACCAGGTCGCCGGCGCGGATTACAACGCCCCCTATCAGGGACTTGTCTTCCTCGACTTGCAGGCGCACTTCCCGGTTGAGTCGTGCACTGAGAACCTTGGCGAGTTTGTCTTGCTGTTCTTGGTTCAATGCAAAAGCACTGGTCACTTCCACGTCTACCGACTTCTCCTGCTCGGCCTTGTACAGGTCGAACAGTGCGGCGATCTCCGGCAGAAGCGGGAGACGGTCGTTTTCGGCAACGACGTGGATGAAATTCTGTGCCTTGGCATCGAACTTGTCGCCGCACACGTCAATGAACGTGGCGGCCTTTTCTGCGCTCGTCAGTCGCGGGGCCTTGAGCACGCGCTGCATGGTGTCGTCTTGCGACACCGCTGCTGCCAGGCCGAGCATGGCTGACCAATTGGCCAGTTGCTGGTGGGCCTGAGCGTGCTCGAAGGCCGCCTTAGCGTAAGGTCGGGCCAACGTGGTCAGTTCTGCCATGATCGCCCTCGCTTAGATTTCAGCAGCCAGTTGGTTTACCAGCTCTGCGTGCGCGTTTTGATCGATTGTGGCACCCAGGATCTTCGAAGCACCGCCAACGGCCAGGCTACCCACTTGGGCGCGCAGCGCGTCTTTGACACTGTTGAGTTCCTGTTCGATCTCGGCTTGAGCCTGAGCCTTCACACGGTCAGCTTCGACGCGAGCCTGTTCACGGGCTTCGTCGACAATCTGCGTACCGCGCTTCTTGGCTTGCTCGATGATTTCAGCTGCCTGAGCTTTCGCTTCGCGCAGTTGCTGACCCACTTTCTCATGGGCCAACTCCAGGTCGCGAGCTGCTCGGCTGGCAGCGTCCAGACCATCAGCGATCTTCTTTTGACGTTCGTGCAATGCCGCAATGACCGGAGGCCATACGAACTTCATGCAGAACAGTACAAAAATCAGGAACGCAACGGACTGGCCAATCAGGGTCGCATTAATGTTCACGCCAACACCTCGCAGTTACGTTGTCCATCACACCAAATTACCCGGAAAATCCGAGTAATCAGCCAGCGATCTGACCAACGAACGGGTTCGCAAAGGTGAAGAACAGCGCGATACCAACACCGATCATGGTTACGGCGTCGAGCAGACCGGCAACGATGAACATTTTGACTTGCAGCATTGGAACCATTTCTGGCTGACGCGCAGCGCCTTCCAGGAACTTGCCGCCCAACAGGCCGAAACCAATTGCGGTACCCAGTGCGCCCAGGCCGATCAACAGTGCAACAGCGATAGCGGTTAGACCAACTACAGTTTCCATCTTTCCTCCCGACTTTTACGTCGTATGGTTTAGGTTTTTTAGATTAAAGCGGTAAAACAAATCGTTTCATCGAGCCCGTTCGGGCCCCTTCCCGTTTGACCGGGAAGGACATCAGACTAGTCGAGACTGGCCTTAATGGTTTTCTTCGTGCGCCATCGACAGGTAGACGATGGTCAGCATCATGAAGATGAACGCCTGCAAGGTGATGATCAGGATGTGGAACACAGCCCACGCCCATTGCAGCACCACGCCCAGGCCGCTGAGCCAGAGCAGGCCGCTGCCGAACATCACAGCGATCAGGATGAACACCAGCTCGCCGGCATACATGTTGCCGAACAGACGCAGGGCCAGAGAGATTGGCTTGGCGATCAGGGTCACGAATTCCAGGAGGAAGTTCACCGGAATCAGCAGGGCCTGAACAAGGATGTTCTTGCTGCCGAACGGGTGAAGGGTCAGTTCGCCGATGAAGCCGCCGATGCCCTTGACCTTGATGCTGTAGAAAATGATCAGTGCGAAAACCGAGAACGCCATGCCCAGGGTCGCGTTCGGGTCGGTGGTCGACACGGCGCGGAACGGGATATGGGCATCGCCGGAGATCAGGATGGCCAGCTGAGGAATCCAGTCGACCGGTACCAGGTCGATGGCGTTCATCAGGAACACCCAGACGAAGATGGTCAGTGCCAGCGGTGCGATCACCGGGCTACGGCCATGGAAGCTGTCTTTCACGCTGCCATCGACGAATTCGACCAATACTTCAACGAAGTTCTGCAGTGCACCTGGCTGACCGGAAGTCGCTTTTTTCGCCGCCATGCGGAAAAGGAAAACGAAGATCAGACCCAACGCGACCGACCAGCCGAGGGTATCGACGTGGAAAGCCCAGAAGCCCATTTCCTTGGCTTCTGCTGCGGTGTGAGCAAAGCCCCAGCTGCCGTTAGGTAGCTGCCCGAAGGTCAGGTTCTGCAAGTGGTGCTGGATATAGCCCGAAGCGGTTGTTTCTGCCATGGTTGCCTCAAACGCCCTAAGGTCTCGAAAGTCTTGTTCTCATTAGCAGGGGAGCGAACCAACTGACCATCTGGGTCAGCAGGAACACGCCGAATACAGCCAGCGGCGCCAGTGGCTTCACACCTGCGAACGTCAGCGCAAACAGCACTGCCGTCAAAATCAGTTTCCCCGCCTCGCCGGCATAAAAAGACCGGACGATAGCCTGGGCTGCTCGGGCGCCGGAAAACCGAAATGCCCTGTGAGCGAAGTAAATATTGGGAAGCAAGGCTATCAGGCCTCCGCAAAGACCCGAGTATCCGGCGACGACTCCCTTCCATTGCCAAAGCGCCAACGCGGCGATCAATACAACGACGAACTGGGCCATCAACACCGGGAAAACTGCCAGACGATGGAACGGCAAGCGGTTTGGCGTGCGTGTTTCCATCGCTTTTGCTCTCCAATGGTCGGCTGCCTGAATTCAACAACTTGGCATAATTTGTGCCGACAAAATGCGCGCAGAGTATAGGGGCGGTTCTGCCCCTATTCAACCTTCAGGTAGTGATTTCCGACTGCGCGCTACAAGGGCAATTGTTTCAGCGAATGTGCGCAAGAACACCTTGCAGCTCATCGAGGGAGTTATAACCGATCACCAGCTGACCCTTGCCCTTCTTTCCATGGCGAATCTGCACGGCAGAGCCCAGGCGCTCGGCCAGGCGCTGCTCAAGACGAGCGATATCCGGATCGGGTTTTGGTGCTTCGACAGGCGCAGGTTTACCGCTCAGCCATTGACGAACCAGTGCCTCGGTTTGGCGCACGGTCAGGCCGCGTGCGACAACATGTCGCGCCCCTTCAACCTGTTGATTCTCCGGCAAACCGAGCAATGCCCGGGCATGTCCCATTTCCAGGTCGCCGTGGGACAACATGGTCTTGATGACCTCTGGCAACGCGATCAACCGCAGCAGGTTCGCCACTGTCACGCGAGACTTGCCCACCGCTTCGGCGACTTGTTGCTGGGTCAGCTGGAATTCCTGCTGCAAGCGCTGCAGGGCCACGGCTTCTTCGATAGGGTTGAGGTCTTCGCGCTGGATGTTCTCGATCAGCGCCATGGCGATTGCAGTCTCGTCCGGCACATCGCGGACCATCGCCGGAATGGTTTCCTGTCCGGCCTGCTGGCTGGCGCGCCAGCGGCGTTCGCCAGCGATGATCTCGAAACGCCCATCGGCAATCGGCCGCACCACGATCGGTTGCATCACCCCCTGCGTCTTGATCGACTGGGCCAGTTCCTCCAGCGCCTGCGGATCCATGTCCCGGCGCGGCTGGTATTTGCCACGCTGGATCAGGTCCAGGGGCAAATGCTGCAATTCACGGTGATCGGCCTGCACGGCCTGCTCTTCCAGCGAACTGACAGTCGGACCGCTGAGCAGCGCATCCAGTCCACGTCCGAGACCTCGTTTCTTGACGGCCATGGGGCTTCCTTAAGTTGGCTGGGCTGCAGCGATGCGTGGTTGACGACGTTGGCGGCGAACCATCTCGCCTGCCAGCGCCAGGTAGGCCAGCGCGCCGCGCGATTGTTTATCGTACGCCAGGGCCGGCATGCCGTAGCTCGGCGCTTCGGCCAGACGGATGTTGCGCGGGATGACCGTATCGTAGAGCTGCTCGCCGAAATGCTCCTTGAGCTGGGCAGAAACATCGTTCATCAGGCTCAGGCGCGGGTCGTACATGGTCCGCAACAGTCCCTCGACCTTCAGGTCCGGGTTCAGCAATTCAGCGATACGCTTGATGTTATCCACAAGGTCGCTCAACCCTTCAAGGGCAAAGTACTCGCACTGCATGGGGATAATCACCCCATCGGCGGCCACCAAGGCGTTGAGGGTCAACATCGACAGCGACGGTGGGCAGTCGATCAGGATGTAGTCGTAATTCTCGCGGACCGGCGCCAGCGCGCTGCGCAGGCGGCTTTCCTTCATCTGCATTTCCAACAGCACCACTTCGGCCGCCGTCAGGTCGCGGTTGGCCGGCAGCAGTTGATAACCGCCATGTTCGGAGAAGTGCATGGCCTGGCCCAGATCGCATTCGCCGATCAGGACGTCGTAGATGGAGTTTTCCAAGCCATGTTTATCCACACCGCTACCCATGGTGGCGTTGCCCTGTGGATCGAGGTCGATCAACAGCACCCGGCGCTTGGTGGCGACCAGGGATGCTGCGAGGTTGATGCAGGTGGTGGTCTTGCCCACACCACCTTTCTGGTTCGCTATTGCGAATACCTTAGCCATTCTTGCGTGTGTTCCCAATCATGCCGTGCGGCGCAGTATCAGCAGATGGCGTTGGCCTTGGCAACCGGGTACGGCCAAGGCGTGTTCGCTATCGAGGTGGAAGTCTGCCGGCAATGCTACCAGCTCATCGGCCGGATGAACGCCCTTCATTGCCAGCCAGCGCGTATTGGCGCCGCCAAGGTGGCGCGTCCAGTTGCTGAAGTTCTCCATGCTGCTGAAAGCCCTTGAGATGATTCCGTTGAAAGGCTTTTCAGGCTGGAAAGCTTCGACGCGGCTGTGGATAACCTGGAGGTTATCCAGTTTGAGTTCGAGTTTGACCTGGGTCAGGAAGCGGGTTTTCTTGCCGTTGCTGTCCAGGCAGGTCACTTGAGAATCCGGAAACAGGATCGCCAGCGGGATGCCCGGCATGCCACCGCCACTGCCAACGTCCAGCCACCGACCGTTCTCGACGAAGGACATCACACTCAGACTGTCGAGCAGATGCCGCGAAACCATCTCGTCGGGATCGCGTACCGCAGTCAGGTTGTAGGCCTTGTTCCACTTGATCAACAGCGCCAGATAGCCCAGCAGTTGCGCATGCTGGGCTTCGCTCAGGCTCACGCCGAGCTGGCGGGCACCTGTGGATAACTCTTCAGCGTGTTGCGAGGTGACCATCGAACTCAAGCGCTCTGCTCCAACTGGCGGCCCGCGCCGCGTTTTTTCAAATGAATCATCAACAGTGAAATGGCCGCCGGCGTGACGCCGGGAATGCGCGAGGCCTGGCCCAGGGTCTCTGGCCGCGTCGCACCGAGTTTGCTCTGGATCTCTTTCGACAATCCGGAGATGCCGGTGTAATCGATATCCACAGGCAATTTGGTGTCTTCGCTGGCGCGCAAGCGAGCGATTTCATCCTGCTGGCGGTCGATGTAACCGGCGTATTTGGTCTTGATTTCGATTTGTTCGGCGACTTGCGGATCCTCCGCACCTTGACCGGTCACTTCCACCAGCCCGGCGTAATCGATTTCCGGACGGCTCAACAAGTTGAGCAGGTTGTATTCGTGGGTCAACGGCGTACCGAACCGAGCTGCAATCGCATCGCCCTGTTCGGTGCCCGGGCGAACCCAGGTACTTTTCA
>NZ_CP071669.1:0-145410 GCF_051132175.1 Pseudomonas sp. D3-10
TCGCGTAGTCCGTTTTCACATCGCTGAGCACATACCTCGATCCGCAGTAGGTCAGCCAGGCAGTTGCTAACCCGGCACCCAATGCGCCGATTGATCCAAGCAGTAGTTCCAGTTGTCCGTTCCCGAGCATGAGATTTACTCCCTCTCAATCCTGGCTGCTTACTCCAGCCCGCAAATTTGCGCTGTGCCAATGCTCCCACCATCGCAACCAATCCCAAGGATTTAGTGCGCTCCGAATCCGCTGTCCGCCCTCTCCCCGCCCGCAGGTGCTTGCTCACTTCCGATACACCCCCGTCACCCGCTTCGCGACACAGGTTCAGGAAAACCGCCCTCACACCACCTCGCTTGCTTATGGGAGTCTGACGGTTCACCTCACATAGAGAGAAAATCGCGTTGGGGCTAGTTTCATACGCGCCGCTCTGAAAGGCCCGAGCCACGGGGCGTGTAGCGATATCCACGCCAGATGGTTGCCGTGAAGGGGTGTCGTCATCGCCAAAGGGGTGTCGTGAAGGGGTGTTGTGAAGGGGTGTTGCTGGCCTGAAACGCCCGCCCGTTAAGGCGTCGCGGCTATTCAGTCGGGGCAGTTTGCAGCACGCGGTACTGTGAAGAGGTGTCGTCATCGTCGAAGGGTGTCGTGAAGGGGTGTTGTAGGTCGGAGCCCTTGATTTTGTTGGGCTCCACCATTTTTCGGCACCGTTACCTGGCGACGCGCTTAGTCGGACGTTGCGGGGTAGTCATGAGTGATGAACGCAGAAATCGAGCCGTCAACCACGCCAGCTTTCTTCACCGCAGGGACAAGCTGACGGCGGACTCGCTGAATGACTGAGCACGTTTCCCGGATCTCGGCGAGCTGGATTTCGTAGGCCCGAACGATGTTCTTCAAGGGCTCCCTCACGAATGAGAAAGACGAGACCGGGTACTTGCTACCTTGACCCTTGTTGATTGTCCGGATGACCCGCGGTTTCTTGGCTTCGCCTTCCTTGAGCCTCGGCAAAATGACTTTCGCCCATTCGATGGTGACGGCATTCGGGCTGGATTGCCGGATACGGATCACGATCGGTATGTGCCCTGGCTTGCCTGCGTGCAGTGAAAGGGCTGTCTGGAAGAAAGAGTCGCGCAGCTCCTCCGCTCGGCCGACAAGGCTGGAATAGACGCGATCAAGCTCCGCTACTGCTGGGTGCTTGGGGGCTTCAGAGGGTGAGTTCATATGTTGCTCCTTTGTGGATGGGAGCATTTTGCGGGTCGACAGCGAAGGCGTGGATCGTTTTCAGACGCTAAAACGTCCTGAAAACGAAGCCCAAAGCTTTCAGGAACGCTGATTATTACGGTGCGTCGTCATCTGGTGACCGGGTGATGCAGATATAGCGCTTGGGATTCTTCGGATGTGGGGTTTCATGTGCTGCGGGGTCATTTGCGTCGTCATTTGACGCACTTCTTTTGTCATTTTTTGCTGGGAGCGGCATTCGAATGGGTAACGCCTTAGGTCTGGATATTGGTTACAGCAACGTGATTGGCGTTTTTGGCAGTGGGGATGGGCATCCGGAGTCGATTACTCGCCCATCGCAGGCCGCTCCCTTGAGCGTTCTGCCTGGGGATTCTGGGTTACGCGCTGGTGAAGTAATTGTGGAGGTTGATGGAGCGCCCTGGGTGGCATTTGCCGCGCCCGGCCGTGTTCAGGATGGACGAGAACTGCACGAGGATTACACGTCTTCGCACGCATATGAGGCCCTGTTTAAGGGAGCTCTGCTGCATGCTGCGGGTGATAAAGACGTGATTGACTGCTTAGTAACTGGTCTTCCTGTCTCGCAGGCTCGCGATAAGGCCTATGTGGAAGCCCTAGTAAAGCGTATGACTGGGACACATCGCATTACGCCAAAGCGAGAGGTTACCGTTAAGCGAGTAGAGGTTGTTGCTCAGCCGATCGGGACTCTGACAGAGATCTACTGCAACTCAGATGCATCGGAAGTTATTGAGGAGTCAGTTTCGATCATTATCGATCCGGGATTTTTCAGTGTCGATTGGGTCGTATTTGACCATCGCGAGTTGGTAGTCAATTCCAGCAGCAGCAGCCTCAAGGCTATGTCTGTTGTACTTGAAGCGTGCAATGAAGAAATTGCGAAGGATCATGGCGGTATTCCTGGCGTAGAAAAGATTGAACATGCGCTCCAGTCGGGTAAGTCATACATCCTGATTTATGGCCGCAAGGTTGAACTTGCAGAATATCTAGAGCGTGCTGCCGAACGTGTTATCCCATCCGTTTTCACTGAGATTAAACAAGGACTTCGATTCCTGAAGGGCCGTGCTATCGACTGTGTGATCCTCGGCGGTGGGGGAGCCTCATTGTATGAGTCATTTGCCAGAAAAGAATTTCCCGATGCATTGGTAGTCAAGCCCGTGAACAGCGTAAAAAGCAATGCCGAAGGTTTCTGGCATATCGCACGCTCTTAATCTAAACGGGTGCGCAAGGACGCGCTGAGGAGGGAATGTGGATAAAACGATGAGACTACAATGTCGAGTCACGCCAGCGACACAAGAATTGCACGCGCATCTTGAAACTATTGACCCCGATTATCGGGGTAAAAGACTTGTTGCAATGGCAGCGTTATATCTAAGCATGATTAGTGCGACCGAAGATGCTAAAAGCAAGCAAGCAGATATTCAGCAAGACAATATTGTTGCTGATGACAAAAAAGAACAAATCAATAATGAGCAAGTCTCCCGCCCAGTTGCCAGCTGGATAAGGGGGGCAAATGTTTAATATTCGTGCCAGCTCTTTTATTGCAGTGTCTGCATGCATTGCCATATGCACTTCAGTGAGTGCTAAAGCTAATGGTTTTTCATTAAAAGGTACGATGTGGGAGCGAGCGTCCATGGCCTCCGTATGCAAGCCGGACCCTTTGCTTCTATATTCACTAGCTCTAAAGGAATCTAAAACATCTGCCGGTAAAGGCATGATTGCACCACACCCGTTTGCGCTTCGCAATGAACCTAGTGGCGCTCTGTACCCTAATACCTACATGGATGCCAAGGCTGTACTCGGCAAATATATTGCCGAAGACATCCTCACCGACATAGGAATTATGCAAATAAACTATCGTTGGAACGGCAATAGAGTAGCACGACCGGAGTTTCTTCTTGACCCCGAGGTGAACATCCGCGTTGGTGCTCAGATACTTTGCGAGTCGATTGCTCAATATCCTGTCGATATGCAACTTGCTATTGGTGGGTACCATACACGAAACCCAAAGCGTGAACTTGACGCACGCGAGTATGCGAGTAATGTGCTCAGCATTTGGCGTTCACTACAGCGTTTAAAGTAAGGGCAGGGACATGCGAGTTAAGATCAACGCATCGATGATACAAATGGGTCTGCGCTGGCTGACATCTGGCTTGCGGGATTTCAATGTCATTCTCGCCGAGCAGCGCTTGACTCAAAGCGATATGGTTTGGCTTTCGTCTTTGAGCGCGAACCAGCGTCAGTTGAACGCTGTAGATGCCCTTCCCGTTTCTCTCTACCGTGTTCACTACAACACCCTGAAAGTCGGCAGGGGCTACCTGGACGATGAGGAGTTCAGGGAGATTGGCAACAAGATGGTCATGTTTATGGAGTTTTGTCATTTCTCCCGCGTCAACGAAACAAGCCCTATTCTGGCTGTAGGCCTCGACGATGTTGGGTATAGGGTGTTCGAGGCAGGATCTTTCGACTCTCGCATGATGCTGGTGAGCCGCGGCGGGTTCTCGATTGGCACCAGGTGCAACCTCAGGAAGCTGAGGATGAACCTATCATCGCCAGATGATCAACTGAGAGACGTAACCACCGTATTGCTTGGCGACCTTCGGTACTTCCTAAAGCCTGGCGTGAGTGGCATAGGCCGGGTTAAAGACTATCCGTCTACGATGCCCCTCGATGTGGTTGCGACCGAGTTGCTTCAGCAGAAGCTACAGCCAAAGCTGGTCGCGCAATGGACAGGATTGAATGCAGACGAGGTAGTACGGATGAAGCGCTCCTTGCTACGGGATACCCCCCTTGTCCAGTCCCAAAGCGGGCGAATACAGGCACCGAATAAGACACTGGCTGAAAGCCCTCTTCACAGCCTGCTCTACCTCACTGTGTACAGGCTGCTCGCCGACAATCCTCTTCGGCGGACGAATGCTCGCGCGGTGGTTGCGGCTCATCGTGAGTATATGGAGTTGTGTAAAGCGGTTGGCGTCAAGGCCAGCGATATGATCTCCCCTTCCAATGGCTACCAGCTCAGCAACGCAATGAAGACCGGAGACATCACCCTCACCCCGTGCAGCAAGTGCAAGGAGATAAATGCTCGTTACGCGCTCAAGCCCGGCCGATGCATCTGGTGCAACCACTGAAACCCATCCACGAGAAGCCGTCTGCTAACCTGGCGACCTGGTAAGGCCTTGCGTTTGGGTTCTATTCAAGACGTGCGAGTATTTAGCTATAAAAGACCAGAGACTGGTGTCCAAGATGAAAAACGACAAGGTGTTGTGCCAATGCTGCGGCAAGATGATGGTCCCTACCGTCGTTCGGAGCCGAGGTCTTTGGATTAGCTGGGGAATGCGCATGGACGGTCACGTTTGCAATTCAGTTTGCCCTTTCTGTCTCAGCGAAAATTGGGACGGCGGCAAACGGCCTCAACACCGTTCGATGGCGCAAAAAACTGTGATCCTGCTGGGACTGATTTTTGTTGTTCTGGTTATTTACGGCGTCTGGACCGAATACGCCGGCATTGCCCAGATCACACTTCCCAAGAATGTTTCTATGGTCGGCCAATGGGCGATAATCCTCGGAGCCGTGTTGCTCTACAGAAAATTCAGGTACAAGTAAAAGGGGCCGTAAGGCCCCTTTTACTTAGTCGATTTTTGGGCTTTTTGGCCCGTCAGAAAGTATCTTTTCAGCGATGTTATTAACCGAGTCAGATATTTGAGCTGCTCCCATCTTCGCTGCCTGGACCGGAGATGTGAACGCATTTCGAGCGCTCTGCACAAACGCGTTGTCTGGCTCAGCACCAGCAAGGCTAGCCGCGCCATCAACCAATTGGCCAGCACCCGCGCCAATGGCAGAAATCGGATCTTGGACGTAGTGGCTAGCAGTGTCGGAAACAGGCGTAGTTGTGGCTACGTCAATATCTGGCGCGCTTAGTGGTTTGGCGTGCTCCTGCGCCTTAAGCCGTTCACTACTCATATCTGAATGTTCAGCCACGCGATTCTCTGCTGCACCAGCGTTCCCACTTACAACTAGGGCGCCATCCGCCTTCGTAGACGCATAACCATCGCTTGCCATTCCTACCGCTCCTGCGTAGGCAGAGCCAGCACCGGAGCTCGCAGCATTGTAGCGCGACGCAAGTCCCTCGGAGTCAACGGACGGGGCGCTCAGGCCAGCGTTTGCATTGGCATTGCCTGTAGCCACGTTGAAATCGAACGGATTCAAATTCGAGCTAACCAACTCACCTAACCTTCCTTGTTGCATCATAAACAAGGTGGAGGCCGCGATCTGCTGTTCATGTTGATCCGTAGACGTGCGTAAGATTGTTTCGGATTGCATTAGTCCTCGGATTGCATCGCGCTCACTCGCCGTACGGCCGGCCATGTCGAGCATTGCTCGTGCAGCCTCGGGCCGTGCCATACCGCTTTTCTCAAGCGTTCGACCAGCGGCCGTACCGAGGTCCAGATTTTGCTGCTGCGCCCAGGAGTCTCGGCTTTGCGCAGCTATCTGGTACGCCTCATTGGCTGACTTGGCGTTGGAAAGCGATTTAGCTAAGGTCTGAGACGTACTCGTCTGCTCTGTAGCTTGGCTACTCTGCATGAACGTATCGCCTGCCGTCAGTGTTGTGCCCTCGGTACTACTCGATTGCACTGCGTCACTCAGTTGAGAGGCTGCCTCCCTCACTGCGTTTTGCTGGGCCGATGACATTTGCTGGAATTTTTCTGATTGTTCCAATCTGGTGCCCGCGAGCCCAAAAGGCGCAGCTACACCCGACGAGGCAGCGAAAGTACCGGCAGCAATTTCGTCTTTGCTGATTCCGTTCGATTCGAGGGTCCTTGCAGCCGAGGAGTACTGCGAATTGCTCGACAAATTCAGCTGCTGGCTAACCTGAGATCCGAGGCCGGCCATGGTTTGCATACCGGAGGATGTTGAAGCCAGTTGTTGAACTCCCGCCTGCAGCGTTTCCTGGACCTGAGATGTAGCCGTTTCTGCAACCTGCCGACTGCTTTGAACCATCGCATCAGCTCCCTGAGCTGCTGAAAGCTGAGGCCCAGTGGAACGTTGCCCTGTCACGCTGACGCCTTGTGTCAATTGATCCGAGGCGTAGGTTGCTTCGGTGGTAAGCACGGGAGTGCTATTTTGGGCTCGAGGAGTAACGTCTTCGGACTTGAATTTGTCGCCTGCCGCCATTTGGCTCATTACGCTGTTGGCAACCATGGCAGAGCCGGAAACGATGAACAGTGCCAATGGAGGCACGGACGCCGCAAGCAGACCGCCAATACCCAGTGCCTTGCCGATGGCTTTGTCTATGTCCATGAGTTGAAGCATTGCGAAACCAGAACCTGTGGGGTCGTAGCCGTTGAATACGGCTTCCATCTGAGAGCCTGCATACCAGAGGGTAAAAGCATTCACGATACTCAACAGCGGCATCCATAAACCCACCGCCAGCGGCAACACGAGATACTTGCCGAGGATAGAAAGGCCAGGCCCACCCAGGAGCAAAGCAAAGGCCATGAACGGCGTCATCGCGTAAAGCATGCCCTCGAAGAAGGCGATCATCGGTCTCATGTAGTGTTTGAAGCTGTCGCCTTTCCCTGCCCATTGAATTTCTTGCTGGTTGAGCGATTCGCGAAGAGCCATTGCGGCTCTCTGCTCTTGCCAATGGTTCATGGCATCGACACGGGAATCGTTGAAAATCGGGGCAATTAGCGAAGTCAAAACGTAATCCTGAGCCGACTTGCTACTCAGTGCGAGGCTCTGAATAGCTTGGTCAGTAGCGGCTTGAACCTGGATACCGCTGGTCATGCGGTTGGTCTTGGCCTCTTCGCTGAACCCTTTCTGGAGAATGTCCTCTAGCACGTCTGTATAGACGTTCTGCAAATGGGCGTTGAGAAACGACCGCGCCTCAGCACAGCTTTTCATGGTGCCGGCGGTACCGTCATAGACGTAGATGAACATCGATGAGTTCTGGTTTGACAGCACCTCCGCCCAGCCAGGCGATCGGTACAAGTCGGTCAAGGTCTTATCCGTTCTCAGCGCCACGGGGTTCAGTGAACAGAATGTCATGTACTCGTTCACCGATCGGGGCAGATCCCACCCGTCCGCTTTTCGGTAGTTTTGGAAGCCGTCCAGTGCCATCGGGTTCCGAAGAGCGTCGCGCACTTTCGACAATGTGCTCAGGCTCGAGAACAGCCCGTAGTCGGTCATGCTTGGAGTAGAAAATGCCTGCTCCGCGGTTTTTGTAATACCGTAGGCCACCGTTGAGATGACTGAGCCGACAAAGGCAGGGCCGAGAGGCACGTTGTCCACCACCCGCACCTGCGACGACACCGTATCCTCGATAACAGTGGTGGCTGTAGGACCGTAGAACATCATGTAAAGGACGAGCACAAGGCCCGCCTTACCGAAGGTAATGGCCTGGTTGTTAAAAACTGCTTGGAACGCCAACAGAAAGAGGCCTATCAGCGCGCCAATACGGGCAAGATCTTCTGCGTCACCGCTGCCTGTGATCATTGCGCAGGCATTGAGCATGATCTCAAGGAACTCGGCGCTGCCTGTCGTGTAGATAGTGAAGTCCATGGATATCTCCGTTACGCGCCTGCGTTATCGTTGATGGTTCCCTGTGGCAGGGTTCCGCTATCAAACACAGGGGCCATCTGGAGCATTTTTTCTGCTTGGCCATCGGCATCTTTGCCCTGCATTGCGTCCTCGATGTACGAGCGGTATTCGTCCATGAGCTCACCCTTTGTAGCCCGCAGATCCTCGATCACCTTCCCAGCATCCGCCATGTTTAGGCTGGTCAGGCCCTTCTCTGTGTGCCCAAGCAGCTGGTAGATCAGGCTCATCGATGCATCAGCAGCAATTTTCTTGGCGAACTGATTCAGATAGTCATAACCGGATTGAGCCCCTGCCTTCTGGGTGATTTTCATCAGATTCACCCCTACGCGGCTTGATGCGAGGTATGCAATCCGGTTTCCGTCAGCAGCGGTTGCAGTGCCGTTGGCAAAACGCTCAAGGATTCCATTGTTTTGAAGATCCTCAAGGATTCGGGTTTCGAGGCCCTTGAAGCTGGTGAGAGTACGGATGTTCGGGTCTGAGCAGTCAGGGTCATCCTGGTCGCACTGGTAGACCTTGACATCGAGATTGGTTGAGCCCTCAACCAGAATCTTCAGACCTTCGCCGGTGATGAGCTTCGGCATGGGATGCGCAGCGAAGTTTTTCCCCCCGCTGGCGTCGTTGGTGAGCGACACGTTGTAGCTGCCAACCATCGACATGATGAATTCCGCGTTTTCATCGCTGCCGAATAGGATCTGCGACTGGAGGCCAGACTTCATCATGGCGCACCACAGAACGTTCCCTGTGTTCTCGCATTGAACGGCCTTACCAGAGGCAGCAATCCGGTTCGCTGGCGAGTCTTCTTTGGTGGATTTCGCGGTAAAGAAGTCAGATGAGACGTTCGACCCGAAGGCCGTCATCGCGGATTTGAAGTCGGTGCTTTCTTCGTATGCCTTTTTGGCATTCGTAACCAACCCACTCGCCAGCTGGCAGCTGTTGGAAAACATTTGATTGAGCGCCTGGATCTTGTTGGCCAGGTTGCGGATCACGCCACCTGTCTGAGCGTCCATCGCATCGAGGGCCAACTCAAAGGCAAAGCCCGAAACAATGCCAGCAGCGTTCGACGCCACATTCCTCATGAGCGCTACGAACTCTTCGCCGTTGATAAAGGAGAACGAGCCACTGTAAAGGTTGATCCCCCCGCATCCACCCTTAGCGCTTGGCGGGGTAATGCTGATGAGGTTGGCAGTGGATATCCGATTCCGAAGGACAACGGAGCCGCCGGTAATAACGCCGCGTGTGGCTGTTTTATATGCCCCTGGACTGGTGACGTTGATCATGCCGCTGAACATTTCGTTGACCTGCTGTTGAATGTTCGCGTGAGCCCCGAAGGGCACCATCAGCGCTACAGCAAGGGCGATCGGTTTGATTTTCACTGGGCACCTCCGTTGTCTTTTTGAAAGGCGCGACGAGCTTCATCGCGCATCCGATTCACGAATTCGTTAGGGTTTTTTATTGCGTCGGGCGGTGCGTCAGCCAGTTTCGTGGCGTCGATCAAACCCATGGTGTTAAGGCGGGATGTGGCGTTGTATTCCTGATCGGATATCAGCCCCGCTTCATTCGCCGCCATTAGAATCCGAGTGGTTGCCGTCTCCATTGAAACGGTGCTGAAGCTGACGATTTTCACGTCATTCGGTGGGATGACTAGGGCCAGCGCCGGCGAGGTGATGATGCCCAGCTGCTCTGCGAGCCCAGTGTCGTACTGTGTGTTTGGGTATTTGCCGCCAGGAAGGGGGGCCCCATCCATCGAGACGGGCATGACAGTAAACCCGTACCTGAACTCGAGAGCAGAGACCGCTGCCAGGGCCTGTTCGCACAAAATGCAGTCATTACCGTTGTAGAAGAACATCAGCGCAGAGCTGCCAGCGATGAGCTTCAACAGGGTTTCTTTCTGCTTGCCGGCCGCAGTTGCTAGAGCGTCAGAAGCGGCGTTGGAGGCGGGATAACGCATATCCTCGTCGAGGAATGGGTCATTACGGATTACGTCGACGGAGTGACGTGAGAATCGCTCGGCCTTGTCGAGCATGATTCGCTGAGCCCAGAAGTACGCACTCACATTCTCCTTGGTTGGGTTATCCATGGCTGCATCACGCAGTTTCGGAAGCATTTCGCGAATCCACGCCACGCTGCCGGTCGGTGGCAGCTCGGGCGCGGCTGGCTCGGAGGCTTCCGTTTCGGCTTGAGGTGGGGGCGCTGGAACCGGCGCGGGCTCAAGTTTTTCGGGGTCCTGTTCAGGAGGCGGATCTTCGTACCAGAACCAGCCGCGCTCTTTGTCCTGGTAGAACGAAGAACCAGCAACCTGGGGCGTTTTTGACTCGGCGGGCTTGGTCTCTCCCGCAAGGGAAGTGCTGCTTATAGCGGCAGCAAGCAACAAGATGGGAAATTTTAGGGGCGTCATGAGTCCGTCTGGCCAAGATGGGGATGCTCGAATTGTGAGCGTTGGCCAACAGGAGGGGGCGCGTTTTCAGGCGCTTTTACGGTCGGAAAAAGAGGGGGAAGTTGAGAAGGCCAGAGGCCTATCGCTGTGCGCGATAGACCTCGTGGCCGAGGAAGCCGAGAGAGCCACGTTCACGAAGAACGTCATTCCAGTCGACACCTTTGGAGCCGTCAGGGATGGGCATGTCGGGCAACATTATCTGTGCCTTGATCCCCATTTCCCACAGACGTTTTTTTAAGGTCAATGCCGCTTTCTGGCCACCCTCCTTGCGGTCCTTGTCAGCCCAGATTCGGACTGCTTTGGTGCAGGCTGGTGGTACGAAGCTCTCCAACAAGTAGGAATTCACCAATGGCCATACTGGTATACCCATGGCTGTTTCCACCGACAGAGCTGTTTCCAATCCTTCACATACATCCAAGACTTCTCCTGGATGCGAAGTTGGCACCGCACAACCGGGAAGCTTGCGGTTGCTGGGAATTGGAAACATTTTTTTCGGCTCCGCGAGATCGGCTTTCTCACCCTTCATCGTCAGGTAGTGACGGTTGATGGTCACAGCCTGGCCTTCAGGATCGATGAGCGTACACACTATCCCTGGATGCTTAGAACGCTTGCCGGCTTTGTCCTTGTAGGTCAATTCCGGGTGAAAGCGAACGTAGCGGCTCAGCTCTGGTCGATCCCAAGCAAGAATGCCTCGGGAGCGAAGATAGAGCCTTGCTGGTTCCGCTGATGGGTCTGTGAGAGGAACGGTTCCCTTCCACAGGTTGCGCATAGCTTCACGCAGCCAATCGTCTGAAGCCTCGGGTTTTGCTGGGGCTCGCTCCTTTCGGATTACAACGCTTGGGATAAATCCATCAGCGGTGCGTCCATACGGGTCTTTGACCCGGAGCAGTGCCCCAACCTCCTGTAAAGCATGGTGAAAGCTCCAGCGGTTTACCCACATCAGCAAGGCTATGCCATCAGCCTTGACTCCGCAGGTACGGCAGATACCACCGCTCGACGATCCAGCCGTCTTGCGGAAAATCTTAAACCCGTCTTCCCCACCATGCACCGGACATGGAACCCCACGTCCTGCTTTTTTGTGTGCCGCCACCAATGAAGATGCGAGGCTTGCGTAAATGTCATGCCAGCGGCCATCAGCGGCTACCAGCACATCTTGCTTCTCTGGGGCGTAATTGCCTTCTGAGTCTTTGGACATGGGTACCTCCGTTTGGTTGAGATGCGCCCCGAAGGGCGCATTGCTGGCTATTTCACGATCTTGATTTCCCAGGAGTTGCGGTAGGTATCAACCCACTCCTGTTCTTTCTTACCGTCGACAACGACCTCTTTGAGCACACTCACGGCGGTTTTGCCAAGGAATGTCAGCGAGATCTTGTCACCTTGTTGCGCTCCAGATTTGCGTAGCTGAGCGTTGAGCTCGATCCCCCAAACCAGGTGTTCACCGATACGCAAGAAGAACGACTTTCCGTTCTTCTTGAGAAACCGATAATGGGCAAAACCTGAACCGCGGTATTCGCCGGTAACAGACCTGCCAGCAACGCCTTGGAAATTGAGTTCAGGTACGCGCTCATCTTGATCTTCATCGCTTTGGGCGACTTGGATCTCTTGAGCTGTTTCTTGATGCGCGGGCTGGGATTCGCGAGGGATGAACTCCCCTTTGATCTCGCCCTGCTCTTGGTTCTCGATCGATGCAACCTGGTTGCGGCCTTCCGGCCGGTACAGTTTGTTGATCACCACCGGTTCAAGCGCCTGATGCATCGTTTCATTGGTTTCTGGCTCGGGAAGCTTATGAGCCAGGCGCTCTGAAACAATGCATAGCCCTTGTGGCAGTCGGAGATAGCTTGGAACATCGAAGTCAACACGGATCATTTCTCTTCTCCCTGGCGACGCAGGTAGGAGGGAATGTAGTAGTTGTCATAATCGACGCTGCTACACCAACGGGCGTTGGGTAAGGTCTTGGTTGCTTGAGGAGCCGAAGCCTTCAGACAACCGCGTAGGTAGCTCAGAACACCACGCAGGATCTGCTCAGCATTCAGGATCACCACAGCGAGGAACACGCAGAGTGTCAAAGGCAAAACATGCTTTGCAAACTGCGGTGCGTATACAGCTCCCAACATAGCAACGAGGAAGCCAAACGCGGTCAGCACTTTAACTTTGAGGGTTGTAGATGCCATTTTCAGTTCTCCATTTTTTGGAACGGAGAACGCCCTAACGGGAGTTCCCCGTCAGGGTTTTTTGACACAAAAAAAGGAAGCCAAATGGCTTCCTTTTTTGATCGGCGCTACGCGAACGTAGGCTTGGTTTTTAAGCTGATAAGCTCAGCTTGGCTTGCTCCCAGACGCATACACGTCTTGGGTACCAGTGGCAGCAGCATGCTGTCACTTAGGGTCAATGGCCTCCAGGAGGCAAATTCTTAATCGACCTTGGCCGATGAGTGCTGCAATTCTCGCTGCCATTTCAGTCTGTCGTCAACCAGAAAAACTCACCTCAAATTCCGACGCTATTCGTGCGTGAAATCGAAATCCAGAGGCTCCGCAAGCTGGTGCAATAGTCTGGCCACCAACATCCGGAGAAACCGCTAATGGCGACCGCTCAACCACAACCGACGAAATACCAATACTCCAAGCCATCCCTCAAAGGAAAAATGGTATTGAACACGGAGCAGGCAAAGTTCTTCGCCGGCAACCGTTTCGATAGCCTCATGACGGCCCTTTTCATCATCGACGTTACGTCCCGCAAACTGGCGAAACGCCTCAAGACCTTTGATCACAAAGCGGTGGTTGATGCGGTCTCGAAGAAGATCGAGCGCATGGAAGTAGCCGTGCGTGACGAGTCTGAGCGGATCGACGCGCTTTTGAAAAGCTTGGGCATCAAAGAGCTTGCCGGGTACAGCTCCCCACTGACTCGTGAGTTCGAAATCACCAGCCCAGAAATCAAGCGGATGAGCAGTCTGCTTCAGGCATTTGACCATCTGATCATCCAGGTCGATACCGCCTGGCTGCATGAAAAGATCGATAGCTCGGAAGCTGACGAATTCCGCGCAACCAAGAGCAACCAAATGGCCCGGCTGATCCGCTCACTGGTTGGCCTCGGTCAGAGCGCGCGAGCAAAGGCGTACGCAAGCAAGGTTGCAGAACTCCAGGAAGATATCGAAAAGGCAGAAGCCCAGGCCAGCGCCGAGAAGGAGCAGCGCGAGGCTTCCGGTTACATCGAGCCGGACGGCAATGCAGACGCACTCGATTCGCTTCCTGAAGAAGCGGTTGCCTGATAGCTCCAGTAATGAAAACGCCCCGCATTGCGGGGCGTTTTGCTTAGGAGGTTCATTATGCTTGATGATCTTACTGTCACACCGGCCAGATCCAGTAGAAGACGCAAACGAGCGACGGATCAGCCTCCTCCACGCGAAGCCACCCCACTGTGGACAGAAGAGTTGGCCACCGACGAATCACTTGAAGCGCCGCCAGAGGCAGTATTTTGGGATACGGTCGCGATCGTCTCTGTCACTGCTGCTGTTCTTGTTGGGGTGGCGATAGGTGTTCCTCTCGGGGTCTATCTTCATGGCACGTTGTAGATCCATCCTCGCCTCGGCGCTTCAGCTTTTCGACATGCCGTCTTGCAGCCCAATACCCCCCCTTGATTCTGCGCTCACTCAGCGCCCGGCAAATTGACACCACATGGCCCCGAGTAAAAACCGGGGCTTTGTAGGACTGGATTTTACGAATCACGCCCCAAATGCTGTAGACCCGCTCAGGCATTCCATAGGTGAAGCTGGCCTGCCCTGCCATCACTGCGTAGCTGTGGATTTTCTGAGAGTGGACTCCGGTGACCTTCTGAACTGCCTTCACGTGCGCGTAGTTCTGCATCAGCGGGTTTTGCACGCGATATTTCCTTCGGCCGACGATCTGCAACCAGCTCTCGGGGGCTTCTGGGTAGGTAATGATCTTCCCCTTGAAACACTTCGTTTCCAGGACAAAGATCCCGTAGCGCGACACGATGATGTGGTCAACCTGTGTTGACTCTCCCCTTGTCTTGCCACGATAGATCGCGTTGGCGAACACCTTGTATTCGCCACTGAGGCATAGGCGGAGCATGAAGTTCACCTTGTACTCCCCCCACCACCCTCGGTAGGCAGGGAATTCAAGTAGACGAACGTGGGCGATGCCCGCGAGAACCCCCAGAATCAAAACCGGGGGCAGGTACAGCATTAGAAAATCATTCATACCATCGCAAATCCGCCCTTAGGGGCGGATTCTCCATTAGAGCTTCGAGCAGCAATCTGTCCATCGCCAGAACATGTACATGGCATCGTTCCCAGTACCTGGAACATGCCGACTAGGCCCACCCTCCCAAGTCTGCGGCGGTTCTCCGAGCCACATTGCTCTGCTGTTCTGCGACTTTGGCCAGAACTGGGTCACTTTGTACTGGCTTTTCGGAATCGTCGGGTAGATACCCGCCTTGCACACGTTTTCATCACCCATAGTGCGTCGAGCGAGGCCCCTGCGGTGTTGCTGAGCGATCACTCGCGCAGCCAGCAATGCTGTCGTCCGGTTTGCATCTTGCGCCACGGTTACGCCGGCAAATGGGTAGATGCTCCCCCATGTACCGGTACACCACCAAAGCGACTCAAGAGGTTCCTTTCGAGCGGTAACCAGCGCGGATTCGGCAGCACAGGCCGCAATAGCGATTGGGTTTGCCACGGCCGCGGACTCAGGGTGCTGGAAGAAAGCCAACGTACCGTTGTTCCAGGTCGGGTCGATCTCAGTGAAAGAGATGATATCGAGGTCGAGATAACCGTCCGGGTTGCATTTGGTAGGCGTGTAGAGATCGAGGATCTGAAGTAGCGGAAATGCATACAGATGCGCGTGGTAGAACGACCCGGCAGCCTGACCTGTCTGGGTGCTGTTGTCCTGCCGAAGTCGGCCATAGCTGCGCTTGTTGCCAAGCGGCAGCGTGACACCACCTAGGGTTGGCGAGCAGCCTGGCTTACGGACAGTTTCAACCATCCGTGCCGGCTCCCACATTGCAGTGATGATTCCGGGCTTGTAGATCGAGGATGAGCCTTGCTGGCAGATGCAGAAGACCATTTTTGTAGCCTTCGCGGGGGCTGTGCCGGGGGTTATTTGCACACCAGAAACACGAATTGGGAAGAGGCACGCCCAGCAGATGTCGGTGAACAACTTCGGACCAAAAAGGCCAGAGTCCTCACACATCACCTCTCCGGAAGAGGACGCCTCAGCCGCTATCCCTGGCATGGAAAACATGCCTGCAATCACCAGAATTGCGGCGGTTATTACCTTATTGATGCTCATGATTGGCCTCCTCGAAGGCTGTTTGAGCAACCTCGCGGACGATAAAGTTTTTGGTGTCGGCTGTTACGACAGATGGGGCTCGACGGATTTGGAAGCGCTCCGCCATGTCAGGCGGCAGCAGGTACAAGGGCGCATCCAGGCTGTCCTGAACGCTGTTGAACAGATCCCAACCAGAGGCAGTGGGTATCTGAGTCGCCATCACAGTGACGGTCAGATTTACCCCATGGTCTGCATATTCACGCTTCGCCAGGGCAACCTGCCAAGGTTGCGTCGGATCAATCACGACCAGTTTCTGGTCAAAAGGCATCATGTCGAGTGGATTAATCCTCCCTGCCTTCTGAACAACCCTGCCTTGGCTATCGAGAATGTCATCGGGAACAATGACCGATGCATCGACGAGGCGGGTGGCACTCTCCGTTACCGGCGGCAATGGATGCCCTTTGTGGTTATCCCAAAACCGGGCGATTGCTCGCTTTTTCATGGCGTCGGTGTCCAGCTCTGCGATGCGCTGTTTCGCAACCTCCATGAGGTCTGGCTCGATGATTTCCTGTGTGGAGCCAATAGTGCCTAAATCCCCCCGCTTGCCCTCCTTAACCGCTCCCTCGATATAGCTGACAGAAGACGACCCAGCAGCTTTAGCGATCAAAGCATCATTCGGTGCTTCGAGAGCGACGGTGGGGACGGCTGAAACGCTATGACGCTGGAATGCGAGAGGATCGAGCAGAACACTCACTGTGCTTTGCGTCTCTTGCGTGAGGAGGTGCATTTTGGTCACAGCATCGCCCATCGACATACCATCAGGAATGCCTCGAAAAACGATGCCAACACCAGGCAGTCCGTCAAAGGACAGCAGTATGTCTTTGAGGGCAGTTGCCCCCATCGACCACGACACGAAAATTAGAGTGCGGTTTCCATCGCCCAGGGGATGTTTTTTCTCGCGATCTGAGCCATCTGCGCTGGCGAGCCCTGAATCGTTCTGCTGGGCTTCTTCATCACTGCCTTGAACGATGGCCTTTTCGGCCATCTCACTCACCCAGCTCATGTTATCTCGGCCGCTTACTTCTTCGCGCGCGGCTTTCGCATTTCGGCTGATTTCCCTGACCTGATCGAGGAGCGCAGGATCGAATTCATTTATGTCGTACTTGCGAATGCCAAGGTCATCGCCGGCGATGGCCATCGTGCAGCTGAAGGCCAGCCCAATGCACATGGCTAGTTGCTTTTTCACCATATTGGATACGCCTTCCCGATGATTTGGTCTGTCGACGCTGAGCCCCAGTAGCGGGAGTCGAATGAGTCTGGCGTGCGGCCGAAGAACCAGTAACGGCCCTCGCCTATTTCCCCTTCCCGAACGTATTTCTGGGGATCAATCCCGTGCTGGCTGGCTACCAGAAGCCCTTTGCCTACGGACACGCCATTGATGGTTGTTTCATCAAGCGTGACCTTGGCGCGATCGCCAGGCATTCCCTCAAGCACCTTCACGATGATCGTGCCGTCAGCAAAGATCGGACTCAGACCTTTGGAGTGAAAGGCATAGATTTCCCCTCGCACCAGGTCATCCTGCTTTTTATCGATGATCCATAGCCTGTAAGGGGGCAGGCATAGGGAGTCCTGGCTAGCGATAGCGATCGAATAACGGGATGCCAGCAGCACAACGCTGCCGGCAACCACTGCGGAAAAGAGTAGGCCTTTGCCGAGAAAAGCTGCCGAGAGTCGCTTTGGAGCTCGATCTCGCTCAACCTTCGCCATTGCCCTTCGCACCTTGGCCTCAATGCTGAAGGGGTTCGACAACGCCATTACGCGACTTCCGCCGGATTAGAGCTGTACTCGACACCTCGGTCACGGAGCACGCGCAGAATTGCCTCATCCTGCGGAACGCCAGTGAGCGTGTAGTTTCGGATCGCCTGCACATCTTCAGGTGCGGTCGAGTAGAGGAGGATCGAATATGGGTCCACCGTGAGGCGCACGATACCGGCCCCGCGGGGGGTGAGCATGAAGATCTCTGAGTAATGCCCCTTGTACGACTTAACAGTCTTCAGGATTCGATAGCCACCCTCTCCCAGCGGCAGACGCTTGTTTTCCTGGATAGCATCAATAGCTTCGGCCTTTTGACCGAGTAGGAGGGTGAACGCGGAGTTTTCAGCAATGGCCTGTCCGACTTTGTTCTGATAGAGGTCGTTGACCCCCTGGGTAATGACAATGGCACTACCGCCATATTTCCGGAATCGCCGGTAACCGTGCTCAATGAATTCACCAACGTTGCCCTGGGAGAGCAGCGACCAGGCTTCATCAATGATCACAATTTTCGGGCGGTCACGCTCACCAAGGTACATGTCCTGCTGGATTTGGTAGATCAGCTGAAGGAGCACAACTTGCTGAAGGTGTTGGCGACCCTTCAGCTCCTCAAGCTCGAGTACGGTGAAGGGATTCTTGAAGTTGAGATTGTTCTTGCCGTTAAAGAAACGGCCGTACTGCCCCTTCGAGGTGAATGCGAAGAGCTGATGGCCAATGTCTTGAATACGCGGGTCTGGGTCGCCAAGCAGAGAATCAGCGATGTTGTCGACGATCATCGTCTTGCCCAACTCTTCCCAGCATTGCGTGAGGTGCCTTTTTAGCCCGGCGGTTTGGAAGTCGATCAGGGGCACGGTTGGGGCAGCCATAGCAGAGAGCAGCCCAACCAGGACATCCTCTTCCTCGCTGTAGTCTTCAATCAGCTCGAAGGGGTTGAGACAGAGATTCGACTCCTGGTCAAAGCGTGCAAAGTCGCCCTTGTACGCCTCAGACAGCTTTAGGTAGGACAGGCCCACGTCGATGACCCACACCTTCGCTCCAATGCTCAGATACGACGTGATGAGATAGTTGGTCGCAAACGACTTACCGGAGCCCGACTGGGCCGCGATCATCGCGTTGTAATTGGTGTCGGAGTCAAAGAGGTTGAAGCTAACCGGCTGACCGTTTCGGGAAATGAACGGGGCCACCTGGGTTCCAGTGCCCTTCCAATCGCCATAGATCGGCAGCAAAGGTAATGCCTGGGTGAGGCTCAATGTCTTGAACCGGAACAGCTCCCTCATCGCATCCGGGTCGGCACACATAGGCAGGGAGTTCACGAACACGGGCAGCACACAGAACTTGTCCTCCATGAGGCTGAAGCCCTGCGTGGCAAAATGGCTCTTCGCATTCGACGCTGCCTGAATGAGGTCTTCCCGGTTCCGGCCGAATACCACGAGGGTCATTGTCGCCTGTACGTTGGGAAGCCCTTTGTCGAGATCTTCAAACAGCGTGTCATAGGCTTCCTTCGTCTTCCGTAGAACGGGTACGAAATGCACCATCGGGCCGAAGCTCTGGTTGATGGCCCATTGGCGGCGCTTCGACAGCTTGTCCTTTGTGTCCAGCTGGGGAGGGAAATACAGGGTCATGTTAATGATGCAGTTACCCCGGATTCCGCCGCGCTGGGACAGAATGTCAGCGAGGTACTGAGAGGCATCGCCCTGCCACATGACATCAGGAAAGCGCTTGGCCGACAGCGTTTTCACAAAGCAGTCATCTCCGATCTGAAGGTGGTCTTTCTTCACGTCGAGGCTGCGGTTGTAGTCGAGGATCTGCTCATTCAGGGGCTTGTCTGTGTCCGCCTTCATGTCCGGATCTTCGCGCCACGATGCTGATGGCCCCTGGTTCAGGATGGAGGAGAAAATTTCCCGGTAGGAGTCGTTGGTGAGCGGCACGGCTGCCAGGTTGCAGCTGTCCAGCGAGGTTCGCAGTCCGTCGAAAAGCTCCTTCGCCGCGTTCGCTTCTGTCTGGGTAGGCAACGCATTGGCGATCGGAATTGTTACGGATACGACCAGGCTCTGTTCACGAATGCGTACACCTGAGATTGAATCAACTGGGCGCATGGTTCGGTCACTGAAATACTCGGCCCGCGCGTTCGTCACTTTCTCCAGCAAGGCTTGGGTTTCCACGGGAAGGTCAGTGCGGCCGGATTCACGGAAGGCCCGACGCAGACGAAGGAATCCCGTCTTCATCTCATTGATATTTTCAGTGCAAATCAGGCTGAACTGGATCGTTGTCTTCTCAGGCCAGTCGACCGTCAAACCAGCTTTCAGGCGGTCGCCTTCATCCCCGTTTGAGCCTGAGAGCGGGGAACACAGGAATGCGAATCCTAGGCGGTTCCCTTCCAGCTGGAACAGGTAAAGATTCGGCTCGTAGGCGAGGCCGTTGATCAGCTTCGAGAGCCGAGGTGTTGAGCGGATAAGCGCTTTAAGCATTTCTGAATTCCTTAGAGGGTGCGATTCGATTCAATCCAGGCGCGCAGGCCTTCTTCAGGCTTGCCTTCTCGGGTCAAACCGTCATCACGAATGAGGAAAGGGACATTTCGAGCGCCAAGAAACTGAGCTGTCATCCGGCGCTTCGAGATCACATCGAGATCACACTGCGCGGTTGGGAGCTGTTCGAGAGGAGTTTTCATGTCGCCGGAAGCGCCAGCCTTCCACGCAGCAACCTTGTCTTTCGCGCAGAGGAGTTCTTTGGTGCGCACCGCGCTCTCTTGGCTGAGCAGCGGCAACATCAGCACGTCGAGTCGATACCCCTCCGGAAGGGATGAGCGGGCTTGTTGAATGATCTCTTTGCAGAAACCACAAGCAGGGTCGGAGAACATGGTGATTGCTTTCTCACCGTTGCCGACTGTGAGGGGGGCGAGATCCTTGAAACCGAGGTTGGTCTTATCCACTGGGATGTAGTGGGCGGCGATCCGAGCATCCTCGATGGTTTTTAACTCTTTCTTCGCCCACACGTCATAAACCGTTCCCTGGATGATGAATCGGCCGGTATCGCTGATGATGGCGAATTTGCCGTTCTTCTCGATCGCCAGCATTGCAGACGCAGGAAGCATCACTACCTTGTCTGCGTTCTTGTCCGCAGGGCTCGCTGCTACTGCGGTGCCAGCCAATGCAAGCAGCGTCATAGCAAGAATGGTTCGGGTTGGTTTGAACATGGGCTTACCTCCTGAGTCGATTCACCCAGAATATTTGGCCCGGAAAAGAAAAGGCCTCTTTTTCAGGACGTTTTAGCGTCGGAAAAAGAGGCCTTTCAGAGAGGCGTTCTGACTGAGATCAGAAGCCTACAGGCAGGGCTTGGAGAGCGTTGGTGACTACAGCTGCTGGGATAGTTGCCGACATTACCGACTCGATAACATCCGGCGCAGCATAGAGGCCAACACCGCCGCCAACGCCAGTAACGAACGGCATAAGCGATTGGCGGAGAACGCCCGCGCCGATGCCGGTGAGGATCATCAGACCGATCAGAATGCGGCCGAGGGTACCTTGCATCCACTCAGTCAAGGTAATCCACACGCTATCGAACGTATCGCCGCCGGTACCCGCGAGCGCGGTACCGGCGACCACCATTGCCGCTGCGATGGCCATCGTTTGGAGGGTTGCTTTGTTGACGTGCATTGGTCTTGCTCCTAGAGGTTGACATGCGCAGGGGCTGCGCTCAGGAGACATTTTTCGTGCTTTCCGTAAGCCTGTGTTTCGCTTTCAGGCGCATTTGTCGACGGAAATTAAAAAGGGCCGCTTTATGCGGCCCTTCTCTTTTACTTGTTGGAGACTGGAGGCGATTCCGCGCCGGAGTTATCGATACCTACCAGCGTAATTACCGGCTCGCCATCTGGATAACGCCACATGGGCACAGAGATGCTGTTTGAGCTGAGAGCCTGCTGCTCACCATTGATGAACCAAAGGTTTTTGGCCATGCGGCCATCTTCATCAGTACAAACGGCTTTTGCCAGCCAGGAGGTTCGACCGACCACAAGCTCCAGCTTGCAGACCGGGGGCTTATTCCTTGCCACCGAGATGTCAACCTGGCCTGTTGCTGTGTGCCCCATTGCGCTGGCGACATCCAGTTTCACCGTATACACGCCCTCCTCTTCAAGGGTCGCTCGCCCATAGTCCCCTGAGCTTGATAGCGTCTCCCCGTTGAGACTGAACGTTTTGCTGAGTATCTGATCCTTGGGATGCCCGCCGGTGATTGATGGTCGGATCAGAACGGCCAGCGGGGCACGATTCGCGTCGTTATCCCCACTCCAGGACAATTTCACATCCCACGGTATTGGCTCCAAAAACTCCATCTCTGCTTCGGCATAGCTGTAGTTGCCCCGCGAGTCGGTGATATGAGCACCGAATGTGTAGATCCCCGGCTCAGTCAGTCGAACGATGCGACTGGTCTGGCTGGAGTCCTTGATCATTTCGAGGCCGGCGTAGGGTGGGATATCCCACTCGATGGTCAAGCCCTCGAACTCTCGGAACAAGCCAAGAGAGCGAGCCGTCATGGTCAAGTCTGCCGGCGCATACTTGGCTGAGTATTTGGTGTTGATCTTCCACTCAGGCCAGTCGTACGACCAGAAAATAAGACGGTGCTGAGTTAGGCCCAAACCGCCTCGATCCTCATACCCATTGATCCAAGATCGGACGCTGATGTAGCTCTCTTCTTTCTCCATGTCCTCCCGAGTTGGGGTGTACTTCACCTCAGTGGAGTCGACGACTGTGCCGTCAGGCAGGATGAACTCACCATCCATTGTCATATCCATTTTCGGGTACGGCATCATCAAGTTGGCGACCCAGGTAGCTTCCTTTCCTACCTCAGGACGGCGCGGCCCGATGATCTGGACACGAGGCGGCCGGACAGGTCTAAACGCAACGCCTGCGCGGAGGGTTTTGTAGACGCGCTTATCCTCTGGTGAGTCTGAGTATTTCAGCCTGGCCGTGAGGTACACACGATCAGCAGAGTTGCGGCTCAGCCGGTAGGAGCCCTCCCCAGCGGCCCAGGTTTTACCGCGATCCTCCGACCATTCCACAACAATTCCGGTCGTATCGAGCGCATTACCTTTGAGGTCAGTGAGCGTGAACGTACCGCTATCACCAATAAACACGTTTGCTGGGCCTTTAATGCGGGCAACGGGCACGACATAGGCAATAACTTCAACGGTAGGGGTCATGGATTTCGCGCCGCTATGGCGGTTCGTCAACTCTGCCCTCAGCAGATATGTACCCCGCTGAAAGACCATGCTGAGCCGTTGCGGCAGCTTCGCATTGGCCTCAACGTCTTCCCACGTCACGCCGCCGTCCTTGCTCATTTCCCAGCGCACGTCACCAAGGTCTCCTGACTGGTAGCGATCGTTGGTGACGGCGTAGAAGCTGCTGCGAAGAGGAGCTGGGCCGATAACCCGCAATGCCTGGATTGAACCATCGAGAGATTCGCCGTTGAGAACGGAGAGAACCATTGGCGAACCCGACTCCCGAGTCAGCTCGTATTCCGGCACAGGGGAGCGAACACGCGCTTCAGCAATGATGCGAACCGCTTTGTTCGTCAACGATTGTAGATCGATCTCAAACTCAACCTCCCCGTTCTCGTCGATGGGCTCCCAGTTTGTCATCGGCTCATAATTCACTCCGGCAGTTGTCGAAAGCAGGCGAATATCCCAGTCGCCCATGCTGCTCAGCCGATATGCATCCTCCATGTAGCGGGTGTCTTTGATGGCCACGCGGATTGGAAGGCTGACCGTATCCAGGACAGTTCTCTCGTCGTTGAGAATGACAGGGAGAATTTTGTCGTGAGGGACCGCCAGGAGTGACGCGGTTTTGGTCGACCTCATCTCTGGCAACGCGGTGTATCCAACGTCAACGGAGTATGGCGTTACGCTCCACAGGGGAGCCTCGGCCCCCTCGATGTAGCGCCTAAACCGCTGGGCACGACCGTAACTCGGAATCGTAGACCGTTCGATCACTGCATCCGCCCGATTGATCGCCACGTCCAAGGAAGCTGCGATTGCAGTCACTGATGCGCTACCAACATAGCCGCCGAGTTGTGAGACCGAATACAGCCCTTCTTTCACCAGGTTGCTTGCCGGCATATCGATTTCGATTGCCGGCGGCTCGATCACGTTTACGGTGTGCTCTCCGTAGCCAATATCGATTTCCTGACCACTCGGCGTAAACATGGATGCCTTCCAGGAGATGATGTTCGCTCCAAGCAGGGTCATTGTTCCTTCCGCGAGTGGCGTGACGGTGTTGCGTTGCTGGGCCATGCCTTCTGGCATCTGCATCCAACGGATAAGGCACGATGGGCGGCTCGACCATTGCTGAGCCGTCTTTTTCGCAACGCCTTCGTTCGCCGTTGCATCACACACAGGACCATCCGTGTGACGGAGCAACAAGGAAAGTTGCTGCACATTCTGATAGGCCTCTGCCGGTGCTGGCTTCAGGCCAAAGCGGATCTGATTTGCAACCGGAAGGATCGTCAAGTCACGAGTGAAGCTCGCAATCTTGTGCTTCACGCCGCTAGGGTCAAACACATAGGCGGTAGCCTCGATAGTCTGGTTTCCCAAAGAACTCCCGCCGGCATCCATCATCAGATTGGCCAAGGTACTAGCGTTGCGCCATTCATCGGGGGTTTTCGTCCAAGTGACGTAGCAAGCACGATCTTGAAGTGCATTTTTCGGCTTCGCGACAGCTTCGCTGGTCAAGATGCTGCATGCCCCATTGCTCGGGCTGAAGCTGATTTGAGCACGGCCGGACGCTTGCAGAATCTCCCATGCATCAGCCGTCAGTACGCCCTCCGGAGCCCATACGGTTACCGGCACGGAATAGACAGGGCCGGTCATATCGGCGCGACTGAGATAGACCAGCGCCTGGCCATCGACCCCAACATCCAGGCCACCTAAACGGGCCTCCAGCAGATCGGCAGTCATTTTCGTAGGTACCAGACGCATACCCGTGCCTTGAGAAAGCTCACGATGCTCCAGTGTCACCCCAACTTTCGAGTCAGGCGTGACGATGGCGATGATCTCGCCGCCGAGAGCCTGAATCACTTCTTGGTCGGGAATTCGGAGCGCATAGGCACCCAAACGAGTCGTCATTTGGTGCTTCACGGCCGGGATGCTCGGGGCCACCGAGGTAGGCTGAACTTCGCGGTCTTTGAACATCTCCCAGGCCGGCAAAAGCTTCAGGACAACATCTTGATCGACATAGAGGCCATCCTGGTCAATGGCACGAATCTGTACTGAGGTTTCAGCCTGGCCGTCGGTCTTATAGGTGATGCTCATTCCCTCCACCGTCACGTGGCCATGTGCTGGCTGTTTGACGACTTGCAAGGTGTGCGAACCCCAGTTGTTCGGATCGATCACTTTCAGATCGGCCGTTCCACCGATTCCTGCGTACATCTTCAATGTCGAAGGGGTGATACCCGTTGGTGCAAAATTGAACTGAGTAACAGTGACCTTCCCCTCTCCTTCTACACTGAGCCCTTCCTGATCCGTGGCGCTGAAAGTGAACGAATCTTCCCCATAGAAACCCGGATTAGGGGTGTACTCCATACGGCCATAGAACACTCGGACAGTCCCGTGCGTCGGGTTCGTGAGGATCTTGAACGTATGGCTGTCCCAGAGATTGATGTCATGCACCTCAGGATCAACTTGGTCACTAACTTGCCCTTCACGGGCCTGAATGGTTACTCCCGTCCAGGTAGGGGCGTAATTGAACTTCGCGACATTCACAACCGCGGTGGCTTCAGCCTTCATCCCAGACACGTCCTGCACGCGGTACCTGAACTCATCGGGGCCAACGTATCCAGTGTTCGGGGTGTAGGTGAACCCGGTAGTGGTCGCTACTACAGAGCCCTGGGACGGGCTCGACAGAACTGAATAGGTTTTCTTCTCCCACGCCGCCGGGAAATCCTCTACGGGAGTTGCGTCCACCGATGAGCTTTCGTTGACGCTGACCGTCAGTTTCGTTGTTACAGGCGGCTCTATTACCTGAATGACCGATTGCCCCTCTTCGAGGGTGATCTTTTTCCCGGTTGTGTCGTAGACGCTAGCCGTCCAGCGGATCGGATGCTGCCCGGAACGGGTGAAAACTCCTGCCAACTCAAGAGGATCGAGCGCTTTGATGCTCAGGTCTTTCGGGATGACCGAGAACTCAATCAAGCACTTCAAGGCACCGCCGCTCATGCCAGCAGTCTTTGCCGCTGCGTCATCACCAGTGATCGAACACGTTGGGCCCGAGCGCTGCGTCATGGTGACGGATGCAGTCTCAATCGCACGAGTAACACTTTTCTCATGCAGCGATTGGATGAAGGTTGTTGAGCCGGCCGCAGCTTTGACGCTCAGCATTTCCTCACCGCTGCTCAGCAGTACCTTTTCCGTACCCTTGTTGAATACATAGAGGGAATAAGCGACCTTCTGCTGGCCTGCGTCGAGGACTCGCCCTGTCAGCTGAGTGACCGGGTGCGGTGCACCGGAAACCTCTACTTGCTGAAGGCCTCGGGGAATGCTCGTCCACTCAAGCAAGCAGATGGGCGACTTGATGGGATCGGCAGACCTTGCCACCGCGGAAGATGTCGTTAGAGGGCAAATGCTGCTAGCCGAAGCGGACAACTTTACCGTGGTGTCAGTCATTGCCTGTACAGGATTTTTATTGTTGATGCCAAGCGTGACCTTGGGCATCCAGGTATTGATATCGGCGTACACCACAGGAGCATTCGGCGCGGAGGTAGAAATGATCACACCATTACTTCCGGTAGCTCCCTCAGTTACCGGAACAACAGGTAGCGATATCTTACCGCCGGTACTGGTGAAGTTGTGTTGGCTAATCGTTACTGTTGCCCCCGGATTGACGAGAACACCGCCAACCTTTAGAGGTGTTGCTGCGTCAGACCTGAGCGTTGCCAGCAGATCATAAACACCAGAAACTGGCGTACCGTCTGCAAGCTTTAGCTGTTCGCTGTTTATCACCACAGAGCCATCGTTACGATTGAACTCTTTTGGCACCGCAGGGATATTAACGAGACCGTTTACGTGACCAACGATCCCAGCCATCTTAGGGCTGTAGAGGAACGTGGTTGAGCCAACACCCTTGTTCTGTTGTGAGTCCTGCGCATTGACTCTGAGCGTATAACTCTCTCCAGCCGTTAAGGACGGGAATAGGATCGGGTACTCAAGGCCATAGGTAGTAGCATTGAGCTTGCGGAACGAAAGAGCAATAGATTCGTTAGCCGGCCCCCCAGTCAAGCTGATCGATGTAATCTTTGGTGCGGGGTCTTTATTGTCAGTTACCGTAAAGGTGATTTTGTCGAGTGTATCAATAGAATCACTCACACCCTTGCTTACCGTAACAACTGGCTTTGTCCGATCGCTCTGAAACTTGAAAAGCGGTAGCTTTGTTATTGCGCCTAGATTTTCGCTAGCAACACCAACCAGATCATGGGAGCCTTCAGGCAGGGTTTTCAGATCGAACTCGTATTCAAAATATTCACCAGATGACGATGTGAGTTTTTTGGTAACGCTCAGTGCTGTTCCGCTAGTGTTTTCAAGCCATGACGTATTGTGACGAAGATAGTTTTGATACGCGCCTTGCTGCGGTTGCCTGACGTTGAGAGTCAGTATCATCTCCGAAGAGTTATAGGTATAAGTCAGGACTGGCAGATACAGGTCGTTCCACCAGACGTTCGCCCATTGGCCAGTTGCATTCAACGTGCCGTCTGCACTTTTCAGCACGCCTTGATCATGAAGATATCCAGATGTGCCTTTGCTCAGCTGGCGGGTGACTGCGATTTCGCATTGGGTCTGACCGGCAGGAATAGTACATGTGCCCATGTGAGTAGCCACTTGATCAAAAGGGCGTGCCTCGACGGTATACCTAACTTTCGTGATCGTGACAGGCAATTCCTGAGGCGAGACTACCCTGCTCGAATAGCTCATCCAGCCTTTGTCGCTAAAGTAATATTCGATACGGCTTATGACGGGAGTTTTCGGGGCAGACGGGTGCAATACTAAATCGTAACGGATAGTTCCTTGTGAGCCCCACTCGCCAAAGTTAGAGAACTTGATGTAGTTATTGTCCTCTGCTCGATATGGAAGCGACCCGACAAGGTAAACATAGGCCGAATCCTCGCCAACAATCTGGTTCTCTCCAAAACTGTTTGTGAAGCGTATACCTCCTTGCCGGTAGGTGTGCCAGTTGCTCTTTGGGATTCTCCATGCAAGCCGTATCGGATTAGTTTTGACATAAGATCCGGCGACATAGGGAACAAATCCCTTTAGTCCTGGCGCGAGAGTGGTTGATACACTTGGATCATACACACCAAACGGTTCAGTTGGCGCGTTGGCAATGTTGTCAAACATTACCTTTTGACGCTTGGTGGCCGTAGAGTTACCTGCTTTATCAGTGACAACGAACTCCAGTCCAAATACCTCATCCAAATCTGAATCAGGAAAGAAATCTGTTCTGTACTGAATTGAAGCCGATTTGCTCTCTTCCGAAAAAAGAACATTGTGAGCCTTATAAAGAGCACCGGACTCCCGATATACATTAGCGGTGACCTTGCTAATTCCCGATGGGTCAGATAACCCATCCAGGACGAAGCTCGAATATGTCAAAGCATCGATTGCTGCAAGGCCGAGTTTCCAAACTTCGCCAGTGAGAACGGGCTCACCCCATGTATATGGGCGCGGGGCAAATGTACCTGCTACTGGGCCAGCAGTATCAATAACGAGGGGAACATTTTCAGTTTTAACAACAGCTCCAGCGCTGGACAGAATTTCTGTTTTTACGGTGTAGCGTCCATCAGGTAGCTTCGGACTAACAAACTCTTCGGCGTAGTAATTTTCGCCGTTGTATGAAATAACGTCGCTCGCACCAAGAACCTTTGAACTTTCCTTAGTGAAGACAGGTGTGGCGGCACCGTTAGCAGTCACCGCTATGCGCAGTTTTCGGTCAATGCCACCGCTAACCATGAACGATATGCCAGTGGAGGGGTTGATAAACCCTGTGCCTGGCTCCGTATGGATTTGATCCCCCGCACTGTTCGTGTAACCGTATTTAACAAGGTCGGCATACGCACCATTGATTGGCACAATGGCCAAAGCGAGTGCGCCTAAAAGCGCACCACTCACCTTATTGAGGAACGATGGTCCTCGGGTCTTATTCTTACCCATCGTGGAACTCCTTTAACTCGCGTTGGCAAGCGAAACCTTAGAGTGTGTTTTGTTAGGTCTTGAAACGACCAAATGCGCCCGCTTTCGCAAGGCGCATTTCTGCTCCACCACCGGCACTTCGTTATTTTCTACTTGGCAGGTTTAGCCTGCGGCGGCTGAACAACTGTAAGGGGGCGTAAGGTTGGTGTTGGTAGGGGGTTTCGAGCGCCGATCTCCCAGCGTCGCGCTTCAACTTCGGTATAAATGAAACCTGGAACGTACAGGTCGCCTTTCTCGTCCTCCCATGGATCAATGGCAATACGCATCACAACAGCTTGCGAACGAATAGGAAGCGGATTCCGGGCTCTCATAGGCACCGGTGCGTTATCTGATCCTTCAGCTATCAGCACGCGGGTAGCATTGCCAGTTGATGGTTTATCGCTGCTCGCCGCGCCGCCCTCCTGTTCTTTTTTAAGCTGAGTCTTGTAATCATCACCTTCAGTGGCCGAATAAACATCTTTCGCAGACATGCAGGTAACGCCATTAGGCATGCCCTTACATGCATATTCATCTGAGCCCAAACCCATGATGCTAGTGCAACCAGAAGTCAGTGCCGCTACTGCAATCGCCAGGATAAGTTGCTTGATCATTACGATGTCCTTACTGATTAACGTCATTGACTTTAAGAGTGGTTGCATTGAACTTTACGGTCATGCCTTTATTAACGATGAAGTCGACTTCACGCATTGCGTCGATTTCAATAACAGGGAAGATGCTTTCCGCCATCTCCAAATAGAAGTCAGCTATGCGCTCAAGGGCTGAGCCCGCACCGCTGAACCCGGCTGACTGAAGCGCGTTGCTATCGAATGCCTGCTCGTAAACTGGAGCTACTGTCTTGCCGTCATCACTAGCTCGCGTCACATTGATTGTCGGTACCTTTTGGACGTTAAAAGCTCCAGCTATACCTTGGAGGAAACCCGCTCCCAAGCTTCGAGCAATGATCTGCCCTTGTTTGCTTACCAGCCGGCCGCGCAAGCCAGCTTTACCGTCTTCACCTGTGGCATACGCCTCAACGCTTGATTCAAGTACCGAGCCGTCATTGCGAACGCACGACAAACGTTCGGCACGCATATAGGCCCGTTCAGAACTGAGATCGCCCCAACCGCCAGCAATCATGAAACACTCACGGAAATCCGCTCTGAAGCGGTTGGGGAGAATTGCTTCACTCTTGATACGGATGAGGCTTGGAAAGGGGTCACGCTGTGCCTGCTTTCCTGTCGGCGCATCCATGCCTGTGACCAAGACACCCGACAAAATCGAACCCGCGGGCAGCGTCACAGAAAGCTCCTCTGGCTTATCGCTCTTTCCCTCATCTTCCTTCGCCTTGATCACCCGGATCTTCGGCGCTTCCGTTTTCTCGCTGGATCGCGACTTTGGGTCTTCCGGTTGCTCTGGAGGCAAGTTCGAGTAAACGTCTGTCAGCTCTGCCGGCGAGCTCGTTGCCTTGTTGACGAATACCGATTCGCGAGGCGGGATAGGGGATCGTGCCTGGTTGGCGGCAGAGCTATCTGATGAGTTATCCCCACCCTCACCGGTGCCTTTCTTTTCGCGTCCAACCCGCGCCAACTCTTTCTGAACCAGCTGGAGTTCTTGCTCCAGGCCGCTCACTTTTTCTTGCGTGTTTTTGAGTTGAACGTCTTTTTCTTTCTGCCCCATCGTCCGCTCAAGCCGGTTTTGCTGCGCCTGGAGCTGTCGAAGTTGGCTCGCAATGGAGTCCATGCCCAGCGCACGAGGATCTTCGTCGGTGAGGATGGCCTCGACCTGTGGCTTTGCCGCTGCGCGTGACTTACGCTCGGGAGTTGCTGCGTTCATGGCCACGCCAACGACAGTACCGACGATCAGAACCGTCCCACCGATGGCAAGCATGAGCTTGCCCCTCGGCGTGAGTTTTTCGAAGAATTGCTGAATCGCTTTCACGGATGGTTCCCCTTACTGCAACAGGCTTGGGCGGGTGGAGCTTTGCGGCACTTCGGTCGGAACCCGAGTGACTACAAACACCTCTGTTTTCTGGCCAGGCTCAAGCACCTCATCTGGCCATGCGCTTACAGCCGCTCGATGAGGGTGAGTGCAAGAGGCGTGATCGAACTCGACAGTCCTGGCCGACACGTTCTCCGCCGTGGCCACGAAAACTTTGAAGTCATGCCCTTCGATCAGCTGCGACTTGCTGAAATCGAAGCTGAGGCTTGGTTGCGCGCAGGCAGGGATCTTGTTGCCGTTCGTAAGAGCACCGAAGCTGTATCCACGTGGTAGCTTGCCCAGCGCCATTTCGCGCATCAGGGAGCGAAGCGTGTCCATGTACGGCTGAGAGCGTTCCCACTTCCGGGCCTGGCCGCTGTAGTTCGTAGACGAAGTGACTGGCAAGCCGCTCGCAAGGCCTTGCACATTTTTCGCCAGAATCAGGTTTGCTTGGATGGGGGGAACGCCCTGCGGCAATAAGGTCAGGGAGATTGCTACGGTCTCATCGTCGTCCGGCGTGACGTACATAGTCACCGGCTTATCTTCGAAAGTTGTGACATAAAGAACGTTACCGCTTACCGAAATGTCGGCCGTGCTCACTGTCTGGACTTTAGGTACATCGAACGGCGTGACGATACGGTTCATTTGGCCACGGCTGATCGGAATCAGGGTATTGGTGCCGCTCGAAACAACCACGTCTTGGCGGGACTCGATAGGCTGCGCTGGCACAGGCTTCTTCATAACGCTGGCCGGCACGCTGGGGTTTTCAGCAGAGCCCGGAGTGACGGCGACCAGACGTTGCTTCTTTTCCGTCTGAGGCTTCTCCTGTCGTTCCGGGACGCTCTCTGGAGTAGCGACAGGCTTGGCAACCACATGAGGCTGCACGCTGGCAGCAACTGGCATGTTCATGCCTGGTATCTGAATCTGGTCCTGGGCAATAGCTGGCAGTGCAGCCGCCATAGCCAGTACCAGCGCAGCTGGCTTGAAAAAATGGAGGGAAACTGGAAGTGACATCGAGACGACCTCTGCTCTGAGTTGTCGTCAATTCTGGGGGGCATTCCGCCGCTTGAGTTGCGTTTTCAAGCAACTTTTGCGTCTGAAAACAGAGGGCTATTCCGTATATGCGTTGACCGGCGATACCCACAAAAAAACCCATGCCAGGAACATCGACATGGGTTTCTTGTGCCTCAACTTGGCGCTACTGATTTTGTTTTCTTTTCTCGCGCTCTGCTTTTTTCTCGGCCTTGCTGTTCTCGCGATCAACCACATCCTGAGTTCGAGCATCGCCAGAGTTCGTGCTGAGCCAACTCAGTACTGGCTTGTAGTCTTTGATCACAAGCTCAAACTCATAGGTTCGGTTGCTACGCTTTTTATCGCCAGCCGGCCCTTCGCTAACGGAGCGGCCGGTAACGTAGAACTTGTTCTCGTTGAGGTTATCGCGGAGCACCTTCTGCGGCTCGAAGCTCAGGGTCACACGATCCTGGCGGATCTGATGAATCTGGGTATCGAGAACCTTCATCGTGTCTTGATAGATCGCCTTATCGAGGATAGGACCCAAGGCATCCTTCACTACAGAGGCATTATGCGGGGTGACGTTGCCCAGCATCATCGCGATGTACAGAGCCCATGCGTCTGCGTATTCACCGGAACTTTGCGTTTTGCTGACCCAGGCCGTCTCAGTCAGAGTGGGTGGTATCACGGTGACCACTTCATCCTTGTTGAGAGCAGAGCAGGACACCAGCAGATTGCTCAAGACAAGGCCAGCAACGGCAATGCGCAGAAACTGATTTTCTCCGCGCATGCCATCAAACGAATTGCTAAGCGACTTTAAAAGCATCAGACGAACTCTCTCTCGTAGGAATTGGGCATGGATCGCACTCTCTTCCGGCCGATAGCTCCCCAGTGCCAGTAAATGGCGTGAAGCAGAAAGCCGTCAGGGCGGTTGTCGCAGAAGCGGCGATAGAAGCGAGCGAGCAACAGACCTACCACCGTGCAGAGAATCAGCTGTGCCAGAAGAACGCCGGCAACCAAGCCGATTCCGATCGGCATCACCTCATCCAAACGCCAAAACATAACGTGAGGCGGCTGGTCGATGTATGCCGGGATTTTGATTGGCTCACTCACTTGGCACCCCCTTCTTTGCTGATGCTGGCAATCGCCTTGAGGATGCCTTCATGACTAGCGTTGGCACCTTGAAGAACCATCGACATACCTGTCTGATTGTCCAGGAGCAGGGTCGAAGGGGTCTGTTGGATGCCCAGCTTTATTGCTTGATCGAGGTCGCCAGTTACTCGCTCGATGGCCTGCTTTGAATCCGTGCAGGCTGCAAAACGCTTCCCATCCAGGCCGAGCTCGGTCGCAAGGGACACGAGCGATTCTGAAACCCCCTTGCCGTTGCCACCTGTTTTATCGAATACCGTCTGGGTGTACTTCCAGGCAGCATCTGAGCCACCTTGTTCACCAGCACACTCGATAGCTAGGGCTTGTCGCCGAGAGGCCTCACCAAGCGCGGGGACGTGGAGAATCGCGGCATTGATTTGCCCAGCCGACGACTCGATGAGTGCTTTCAACAGGGGAAAGTGATCGCGGCAGTAAGGGCATTCCGTGTCAGTCATCTCGATAAGCGTGTACCGAGCAGATGAGGAGCCATAGATCCAGTTGTCCGGAGCTGCGGGGATAACATCTTCTGGAAGCTGTTTGAGGTTATCGACGATCTCTTGGATCGCGGCGGGGTCAACTGCCTGTGCTTTCGCAACAGACAATTCACCTTCAAGGCTTTTGACCTGGCCTTGTAGCTGGCTCATCGTGGTGAAGTGGTAGTACGAGCCAACTACCAGAGCGGTGGCAAGGGCTGTGATAGCAATAGCAAAAGGGATCGTTTTTGATGGTGTCGTTTTCGGTGCCATAAGGATCAGCCTGTCGTGGTGTTAGGGGCATTTTGCGGACAAACACCGCCTGAAAGTTCCGTTTTCAGGCGGTTTTATGGTCAGAATTCAAATGCGCTTTGGCAGGTTGCTGATCAGCACGGACAGCACGACAGGCAGCATGATGACGATGAAGGTTGAGATAACGAGCGGCGGTAAAGGCAGAGGCATCAACACGCTGAGTACGATGAGCATTCCGCCCCATGACAGGACGATCGCGGCGTTGTTATTCAGGAACGGTGATGAGTAGTCGAATCCATGCCGCTTCGCATTCCAGCGCATCCATCCGGCGTAAATAGCCGGCACCAGAACCGCGATCAGCAGTGGTAACCAGTAAAGCGTTAGAACTATCCGGTAAACCATCTGGTAGATGATTTTCTGGACGGCCTCACCTCGGGACTCGAGGTACCGAAACCACCAATCCACGTTCTTTTCGAAGGCATCCACGGTGCCCCCTCGAGGCATCAACATGTCGGAGATAACCTTTTTTGCCCCGGAGTCGATGACAAGTGCCGAGTAGTAGCGATTGGTTTTCTCCAGCACCTTCTCCATGTCCGAATCGCCAAGCAATTCAATGCCCCACTTCCGCTCCTTCAGCATCACCGTATCCACAAGCTTGTTCGGCGCGACGGTTGCCAGCATCAGGATCAGGACGAAGAAGAACGCTATAGAGGCCATAACGCCCTTAGGCCACTTCTCTTCAAGCATCTCAGCCATTGATCAGGTACTCCCGGATAGGTTGCGGGACATTGGTTGTTTCGCACCACAGGACAACATCATCCGGTGCAGGGGCGTTGCCGTAGCTCGTGAGGATCTGGAGGATGTGGCCAAGCACTACGCGAAGCCGGATGAAGTCGCTGACGCCCTCGCGACACATACGCTGGTAAGCCACCAGCACGTCGATCAGGGCTGCGCCAATCACCTCGGGTTTATGACCCGCCTCAAGCATCTTGAAGATGAATTGCGTGCCACAACGCCATTCCAGGTCAAACGTGCGCAGCCGAGTTGTTGAGGCCTCATCCAGGCCAGTGAGCCGCTGAATTTCTAGTGGAATCGAGACAGTCATTTCTTACTCCGGAATCAGTTGGCAGTCGGGCTGGTGAGAATAGGGAGTCGCCCCTTACGGATATCGCCGCCGGCGAATATCGCAAGGAATTCCAAGTCGGGTAGTTCTCCGAGAAGAGCGGCAGGGAAGCGCTCACCCTCCTCCTGCATAAGACGCTCGCCGACATTACCTCCCTGCAACACTCCACCCTCACCTGCTGAGTTACCCTGAGTTCGCATCACGTATTTGAACCGCGTCGGTGTCATTTTTTTCGATACAAACTCTTGGGTATCGGAGTCCAAGACGCGGAAACAAATGATGTTGTTGCAGTTACCAAGTACCTGCATTGCCTTAGCCTCGTCGCCCATACGGGCTACGAAATCGGCAATTGTCTGCGTTGCAATGTAAAGGTTGATTCCCGCGCCACGCCCCTTGTTGAGCAGTTGAATGAGCTGGTCGTTGATAACTTCAGCAGCCTCGTCAACAAATATGTTTACTGGTTTCGGCAACCTATGGTTGTAGATCTCACCAGCTGTAGAGGCCAGGTCTGCTAGAGCGAGCGAACCGATAGTCGAACCAACCATTGGGTCAGAAAGTGAGTCGAGACCGAGGTAAAGAACCTGGTCAGCGTTAATTACCGAGTTGAGATCGCTTATTAGTCGAGGATCTTCGTCGTCGGTGTGCGGAGATAGCAATGGCCCCATCTCCCCCGATGTGAGCATTGTAAGAATAGGTAATAGACCAGCGATCATTTTGCTGAAGTGTGCCCGCTCGTGTTCGAGCATTGTCAGCAAACCTTCAAGGTCGGTATTCGCTTTGACCTTCGCAATGTCGTTGTAGTAAACGCGGCGTAATACTTTTGCTTTCTGCTCAATATCTTTCACTTTTGCGGACAAAACTGCTGAGTCCGCCATACGTGCAAATTCAGCTTCCCCGAAAACTTCCGCTCCATAGGCCATCACAACTTTTATTGTTAGACCAGGAACGTCACCTTCGAGTGTCCGCCTGATTCCTACGAGTGTTGGAAGAATGTTGCATATCAGCATGGCCTGTATGACGCTGTTCAACGACATTTGGGCAAAGGCTTGGAAAGGATCACCTGCCTTGCTTTGCATCAACACCGCAACCCTTGACGCAATTTCAGTAGCTCGGCCAAAGTTTTTTGTCAGAGATAAGCGAACAGATTTGTCTGGATGCGCCGGATGGAAATATTTGAACAAGCTCGGTTTACCAACCGCAGCACAGGCGCGCTTACATGTAGCTGCAAGACCTTTATCCCCTTTTGGATCAATTACGATAACCGCCTCTCCGCGGGCAACGCACTGAGCAATAGCGATATCAAACCATCGACTTTTTCCGGCACCGGTAGTACCAGTTATTAAATGATGAATAGAACGTTGATCGTGTGGCCGAAAGCATGGCTCCTCTTCTGCCATACCAATCCCATGTATCCACCGCGTGCCCTTCACATCTGCCTGGCGCCTACCTCTCTTTCCTAGAATGGCCTCTACATCCATTGCCTGAAGCTCAAAAGCGTATTGCCCGTGCATTTGCCTCCAAGAAAAGGCCTCGCCGAAATAGAACTCGTGAGGATGACGCTTTACTAACTCCATCACCTCCTCCAAGGTGATGAACGACAATTCTTTTCCGAGCAGGCAAGCTTTTGCTTGGTAAACGCGTAATGCCCGTGGGATAGCAGCTAACGCGAATCCAGCCTGCACTCCAAGCGTTATCAGATATGGGGTTACCGGCATCTGCGTCATCAGTTGAACGGCGGTGCCGGCGAGCATTGACGAACCCCACGCAGCTGCTTCCCTCGCCTCGTAGTTTTTCCGCCAGTAACTGGTGTAATCCCATTCACTCATTTTTTCGGAAGCTCCTCGTAAAGGGGGCGAACGAAGATTTTTCTGCGCTTGGCGACCTTGACGGCATCGCGGAAGCAGAACACTGCGTTCTCTAGGGATGTTGATGTGATGCCGAACCGCTCAGCGACATTCGTGAGCATGTAGGTTGTGAGGCTGAGCACAGGTGAGCCGCCTATATCCTCAAGTACGGCCTTCTCGATCAGCGACTTCACAGCCTGCTCGAGGCTTGGGATGTCGGCTTCACGAAGCCGCGAAAGGTGAGGAATAGCCCAGTCCAGCTCCGCTAACTTGCAGTAGATGACGCTGTAGTCGGCAGTGAGCATGAAGCCTTCACGGGACTGTAGGGTCCGGGTCAGGGCCGGACCTTCGACCGTAATGTCCTGCCACAACCAGCCCGCATGGACGAGCGGGTGGATGTCCTCAGCAAGGAAGGAAGATTTTCCCAGTCGAACGAATACCTTGTTTCTTGCTAATGCCGCGTTCTCGGGGTCTTGAGTCGCGGTGATGAGCTTCTGGGCAAGATCAGGTTGTTGTTCCAACAGGTAGCATTCGTGCGCTGTAAGCTTCGAGACGACATCGGCTGGCAAGATGCTGGAAGCGCATGGCACCTCCTCCGCCACGCGTCCGACCTCTCCGTCTTTCTGCTTCTTCGACTCCGCCGGAGGCGTAGTTTTAGGCGTGCGTTTGCCTTGCCCCATGATGGAGTTGAGGGAAATCTTTTCCTGACGAGGCAAAAGCTCCTGCGCAACTTGCCCTGATCCAGCCTGCGGATCAGCATCAGAGGGATCGGAGCTAATTTCAGCCTCAGCGGCCGGGAGTGTTTCTTCTTGATGTGAATCAGCCTCCGGCGAGTGAGGACTCAAGAAAAGCAGCATTTCCTCAAGGCTGGCAGGTGGCTCCTGAGGTGCTTCTTCCTCCTCCTCAGCATCCAAAGCTTCCTCTGGTTGGGAGGAAGCAATTACCGCCGTTTCGTCAGCCGCCGGCTCTGAATCCACATTAACAGGGGTGTCTTCGACGGGGTTCTGCGCTTGTTTGAGGCTAACCCCTGAAGAGGCGGTTGTTGGTACCGGAGCTGCTTGCCTTGGAGCCGCTTTTTTCTTTCTTGCTGTCTTCGACGATGTGGATTCTTTAGGAGGTGTAGGACCCGAATCAGCGTCAGTATCCCCGCTCGAGTCTCCAGTTAGATCGGCCCCAAACAGGTCTTCCTGATGCTCGCTCAGCGCGTTCGCTGCTGCGCCAGCCGTATCGTTAGGAGCAATGACATCCTTCTGCTTTCCCTCCTTCCCAAGGCCGATGGAAACTGGCGGCGGAATCGGTGTGGTTGGAAAAAGGATGTCCGGATTCACAAGCTTCATGCAGCGCAGCGCCGGGCCTTTGCCGTTCTTGCGGAGAAGGTGGGGCGTAACCAGCCAGTACAAGTCGCCGGTTGGGGCTCTCTCTGCTATTCCGTGCTCTACCAAGGAACCAATTAGCGTGTCAGGTGATCGCGGGATGGCCACAACCCCATCACCGACCAGCAAGCTCACAATCTCCTCGGCACCTTGGTTCCAAACGATGTAGATGCCATCAGTTGCAACCCATACGCGGCCGCCAGGCATGTTGATCTTCCAGGTTCCGTCACTCAGCAACCGCAGCATTGCATCCGACACCAACCGCGGAACCGGAACACCTGTTGCATTGCCGCCGCCATTATTCGAGCCTCGATTGAGGTCACGCTTGGTGGATGCAGAGTCGGCCCACTTGACCAACTCGGTCAGAGGCGAGCTTCCGCTCCCGGAAATTGCATCGAGGAGCGCTTCGTAGATGTCGTGGCCACCTTCAATCAACCATGCCTGTACGGCTGGCGGAATGATCCGTGTTGCTTGCGCCACAGAGACCTGAACGTGATTACCATGCCTATTGGAATTCCAATGCAGGAAATAGCGGGTCAGCTTGTTGCGCACAGACCAGTCATGAAGCGTTTCCTGCGCGTAGATCCACTGGTTGTTGCCTTCAAAATCGGTGGCACGAATATCTGTGAGAGGCTTCCCTGCGTCGTGTAGCAGCCCCGACGCGATGCCCGCGACGTACCACCGACGCAAGCGCATGCTTCGCCGTGCCGGGGTCTCGTTTGTATCAAAGGCTGTGGTAAGGCACCCATCCAGGGTGAGCGAGGCGACCTCAAGGCTATGTCGGAGCAATCCGCCTGGGCCGGAGTGATGGTGGTTCTCCGACGCCGGCAGCATGTGCGCCAATTCGGCGAAATTCACCAGGATCGGCTCAACGTAGAGCTTGAGGTCACTGGCAGGCATCCCGACTGAATGAATAATCCGATCGAACAGTTCGTGCTGATAATTGCGCATGAACCACTGCCCGCTAACCAGCCCAGGATAACCCTCTTGGTAGGGTGGGTACCGAAGATTTCGCCAGTTATGGTTCTCCAGGTACCGCTTGATCTCAGGAGTAATCATCTGCTCGGCCGGATGCGCGAAGCTGTCCGTAAGGGCACGCTCGCTTCGAGGCCACAGGCGTTTCAGGAATGAAAATGGAGGCATACGCTTCTCGGCCATGTTGTGTGCTGAGAATGATGCGTGAGGGATACCGCCTTGAGTTTCGTTTTCAGGCAGTTTTATGGTCGAAAAAAAACCCGGCAAGTGCCGGGCTGAGGGGTTAGAACCAGAAGGTTCCGAAAAACTGTGACGGCTCTTCGACCGTCTCATTTATTGTGTCCACCTTTTGCCGTATGCGGGGCAACGGCTCAGGTTTGGCCTTACTTTCATCGTAGGAGGCATCCACAGAGAACCGCGTAGCCATTGACGAACCGGTTTGGTGTCTCGCGATCACATCGGGCGGAATAACCGCCTCCAGCTCCTGCGCAACACCTTTCCAATCCACAGTGCCAGCCACTTCGTAGCTCGTGACTTTCACACCCAGAGCATCGGCCCGGCGGAACTCCCCCAGCAACGGCAGGATCTCGGCCTCAAGGTCTTTTGCTTCCTTGGTGAGCACTTTCAACTGGGCCTTCAGCTCAGCAATCTTGCTCTCCTTCGCCCTCCTGGCATTTGCTAGCGGACGCCATGCAGCCAGGTCCAGCCTATCCAGCGGAATAACGTCCCGCTTTGGATCGGCCTCAGGCGGCACACCGCGCATCACCAGCCCCCAGAAGATTTCTTCTGCCTGAATGATTCGTCTCACCAGAAGGTCATCCCAGTCAACGATCAAACAGCAGGGTTCATGCTTCGGCGACCAAAACCACAGGTAACCGCGCCGTGCTCCACTGACGATCATCTGATGCATCACTTGCCAGCGGTACAGCTTAAATGCCTTGCTATGCTCCCTGAGTTGCAGCACCTCCAGATGGTTGGTTTCGGAGAGATTCTTGATCTCTACCGGAGACTTGTCATCCAGAACCCCATCGAACGATGCCCGAATAAAAGGGTATGCGGTCGACTCTGCACAGAACGGCAAAGCCATCTTGCCGTACTTATCCTCAAAGGCTTGTAGCGCTAGCGGTTCGAATTTGACTCCCCTCCTAACCTGCGGGATTACCGACAAGTCAGCTGGCTCGACAATTCCGACCAGTTCTTTCCAGAGTTCCAGTGGCGTTTTATCAGGGTTCTCCTCCATGACGACCGCGCAACTGGTTGCACTCATGCCTTCCCTTCGCCACGCATGCCACTCGGGAGTCCGCTGTGCGATGTCAACGATCTTCATTGCTGACACCCTCATAGAACTCCAGCAAGCAGCTGGATTCAAAGGTCTTCATCTGATTTCTCCTTTTCTCAAGTTCACCACCCTGGCTCGAAAACCCAAGTGGCACCCCCGAAAAGGCGTAACCCCAGAGGGCTTTCGCCCCCTGGGGGATATTCTTTCTCTGGTGTTCCAGTGATGCTCACGCTTACGCAACCTTCGCGTAGCGGGAGTAGATATCTTCTCGCTTGCGCATGGCATCCTCGAAGCTCAACTGACCTGCATTGCAAGCCTGAATCACTGCGACGATCTCCATGCCGCGCTGCCATTCAGCAGTACCCGACAATCGATCAAGCGCCCCCATATCTAGAAGTGCGTATCCATCGTCAAGCATGTCGCCGATGCACAGCTCCGGCGTGTCATGCGTGCAATGGCCGGTGAAGCCATCGCGTTGAAACGCCTGCCACCGAAAGCGCCCTTGCTGAGATGCGTCTGGGATAAGAACACCCCAGGCATCCCGGCTCCGATGCTTCAGCGTCAAGCCAAGTCCGTGGATAGTGAACTGACAAAGCAGGTACTCCAGGAGAATGAGCTTCACCTGAAATTGCTCGATCATTTCGTCAGCGTATTCCGCGAACGCCCCACCCTCTTCTTTCATCTCCCCCCAGCTAGCAAGGGAGTCCTTCAGCCCCTCAACGGTTGACGGTCGCATTGTTCTTCTCTCCTGGAAGGGAGTGGGTCAGAACGGCAAAAAAACCCGGATGGGCCTTCTCTGCTTTGTCGATCGCGTCGCCGAAGGTGGTTGCTTCACAACGGAAGGTAACCTTCTGCTGTGTATGCAGGATGGTCATCGATAGGATGTAAGTCCGCATGGTGTATCTCCTTCTCAGATTTTTAGCCCTGAAAAAGAGGCACCTTCCCTGTGGGGGCGATGCCCCTCAGGGTGATGCAAATGCATTTTTTAATCAGCAAGTTGTCTTGTTTTCACAGACAAATGCTCTCGTTAAAAAGCGTTAGCTTGTTCGTCGATCCTAGAACAAAGAGCCCTAACCAAATCGAGGTCGCGAACTCGAATTATCCGAGCCTCGCGATTTGCCTGAGATAGCAACTTTCGTGAGCAAGGTGACTCGGCGCTAACAGATTTTATTTCCTCGGCAGATGCATCACTGAATTCTTTACTCAGGGTGACTCCGGCGAAAAATAGAGCCGCTAAAACAACAACAGCGACCCCCACAATGGCGATCATTTTTTTCATCACTTAATTTCCTTATTGGGAGCGACGAAGGGCAATCACCTAGCGGTGATATGCCCCGTCAGGGAGTTTATTTGCAGATGCCTTACGGCAGCAGCAGGGTCAGAATGAAGACGATCAAGTCAGCCATCTGATTGGTTCCTTTTTAACTGACGGAGCCCCCCTTTACGGGGAAGCCCCGTAGGGTTGTGGTCAGTTCGAAGCGCCCTATGCAAAAAGGCCCCCCAAAGCGTTTTTTTGGCGTCACTCGCCTTGCGACTGAGCAACGTATTGCGCAAATTTCAACTGAGTTACAGCGTAATCCCGAGCAACTACAGGCCACGTTGAAACGTACTCGAAAGCAGGTTCCCAACAATTGGCAGCACGGGCGCGCCGAACGACTTCCGCAACCTTGTTGATCGTCTTCTTAGGCAGATCAGCAGGGGGCGGAACTTGGCTTTCTTCACGGACAACTTCACCTTCAATCACGTCATCTGCCGGGGCAGGATCTGCAACTTTTGGATTAGCCGCCTGTTCGGGCTGAGCATCAGATGCCGGGTGCTGATCAACCTGGTTAGAGGTAGGCAGCGGTTCAGGTTCCACGACATCAGCAGCGCCCATGTATCGCTCAACAACTTCAACTGGCACATCGTTGGAAGAGAACCCTTCCCCAGCGTCTGTATTGAGGTACTGAATCACTCCGTCCAGCTTTGAGCCGGTCTGAGGCCAGTATTTCCTTGCAATCTTGATAGCCGACTTCTTGCGCATGGAGTCTTCGAAGTCGACCCAGGGGCCTTTCTTCTTACGTTTCCACAGCTCCGAAGCATCTCGAGCAGCATTGATTTCATCCGCGGTCACCGCCTCAACGTGAACGCGGCCATCAGGCAGAAGAGCTTCGACGTAGCAACCTACAAACTCCCCACGATCAGCCTTCTTGTCGAAAGGGTTGAACGTATGGGTCGGGCTCTGTCGCTTCCCTCTGTACTCGAACTTGTCTTTCGAGTAGACCAATTCAACGATGCAATCACGGATCGCACCGTCGTTCACAGCGACCTTGACCATGCCCCTCCAGGACACGTCCAAAACCACCTGCCCGTCTCGGGGCACCAAGTACGCGAGCTGTCGGGATTGATTAAGAGTCAATCCGTAAGCCGCAACCTGGCTAAAGGCATTTCTAAGGCTTAGCGGGTTAGTCGTAGCGCACTTGCACAGATAGTCGTTGTTCATCATGGCCTGCGATGCAAACAGCAGCTCATTTTTGAACATCACGTCAGTCTTCGACGACTCCACTAGCTTGATGAACTTTTCTTCTTGCTTCGCAATAATTGCAACTGCGTTTTGGAAGTTATCGCTCATTTCATTTTCCTTTCTAAAAAGAAAACGCACCCGAAGATGCGTTAATTCTTGACTGACTTCTGCCTGATTAGATGATGTTTAGAAGCAAACGGCTAATTGGGGCAAAAGGGATGTCGTCGTCGAAGCTGTCATAACTCGGTTGCTGCTGTTGCTGCTGGGGAGCAGGCTGCCGAGGAGACTGGTTAGGACGTGATTGCTGTTGCGGACGTTGCTCGCGGGGTTGCCCTTGAGAATCGCTCCGATCTGGTTTGCCACCCAGGAGCTGCATGGTGCCCTGCATGTCGACGATAATTTCGGTGGTGTACCGTTTGATACCGTCTTTTTCCCACTCTCGTGTTTGAAGCTTACCTTCGATGTATACCTGCGATCCTTTCCGCAGATACTCACCAGCGATTTCAGCGACTTTCCCAAACAATGAAACACGGTGCCATTCGGTCCTTTCGACTTTCTGTCCCGTTTGCTTGTCAGTCCACTGCTCACTTGTTGCAAGGCTGAGATTGGTTACTGCATTACCGTTAGGTAAGTAGCGAGTTTCTGGATCTTGACCACAGGTGCCAACCAAGATCACTTTATTTACGCCGCGAGCCATAGTATTTCTCCATTCAGATAGAACTACGGGGCGGCATTACCCCAATACGGGGGCAATAGCAGCCCCGTTGGGGTTTGGTTTTTCATGAGTTTTTGGTTGTACTTTTGAGACGGCCAACAAGCCGACCATGCGACGAAGCGCATGACTAAATCAGTCCACACATGTGGGCTGACTTAATCTGGGAATTCATGATGGTTGAAATTCAACCATGAGGCGCTGGGCCTGTAGATGGACTGCAAGGCATGCAATCCGGATTTATAACGCCGAGCTACTCGACGTGATAGGAAGTCTGCAACAAGCTGAATCCAATGGCAAGCGGGTTTTTTGCCCGCGTTTTTTCAGTCGCTTTTTCGTCCTGAAAACGGGCCATCCCCTTTTCTGTACGGAGGAAAATGATCCTTACCAGCCTCAGAGGATCAACCATGCACCACCTTAAATCTCTATTGCCGCTAGGCCTGGCCATTGGCTTGGCGCTCACAGCGGGTTGTGCCAACAAGCCAGAACCCCCTGCCCCAGGCACGCCATTCGAGGTCGCAAGCTACAAGCCCGACATGCGCGAATACCACACCAGCTGGGGGCATACTGGCCGAGGCGGTGCAGCATTGCGAAAACCCACCTATCAACCCGTTCTTGGCAGCCTCGATGTTCTCGAGACCCCGGCCGGGAAGCTTCACCCAGAGCTGCAAGCACGCCTTACAACGAACGATAGCGTTGCAGTCCCCTCATCCATGTTCCAGGCCAACTGTGCTGACTCCGAAAATGTGGCGCAGGCCTTTGCTCTTGGCCAACCCGCCGCAAGCGAGCGCATCGTCACCTTGGCCAACGCGGCCGGTTCGGTCGATGACTACATTGCCGTCCGGAACAAGCTCTGCAAAGGGGCTCAACGGTTGAGCTACGAGGAGTGGGTCATTCTCGTCGAAGGCACCCCGAAGGATGTCCCTCTTCACCTGAAACCATCTCTTCCGCCCTCTTATAAGTGATCAGTCATGCCTAAATTCAATCCCACTCTTGCTACAGCCATCGGCGTTTCAATCGTGACCTCTGCCGTTGCTGTCGGTGTCTCTGTCTACATGGGGCAGAGCTACACCGAAATGGCGGTGAAGAAAGCCCTCGTTGAACAGCTGCCAGGGGCCGTCGACAAGACCCTCAAGGATCGCGAGATCGAGAAGATCAACGCAGCGAAAGCGAAAATCCTCTCGAATTGGAGCGGCGCAGCTGACACCAGCATCGAAGGTCGGCACATCTACGGCAGCATGGATGCGCAATTTACCCTGGTCGAGTTCAGTGACCTGGAATGCCCGTATTGCAAGCGCTTCCATGACACGCCGAAGCAGATGGCTGACAAGTCCGAAGGACGTATTAACTGGGAATGGCAGCATTACCCCCTGGCCTTCCATAACCCTGCGGCCGAAGTGGCAGCTCACGCATCTGAGTGCGTGGGAGAGGTCGCCGGCAACAAAGCCTTCTGGGCATTTACTGGCGAATGGTTCGCTCGCACTCAACTCAATGGCCAAGGTGTCGAGGACGTAGAGCGTCTTGCTCAGGAGGTTGGCGCTCCCCTTGATGCCTATCGTCAGTGCATGGAAAGCGGCAAATACCAAGCCTTGATCGAAGGCCAGGTGAAGAAAGGCACGAACATGGGCGTCACTGGCACGCCAGCAACGGTCGTAGTCGACAACCTCACAGGCAACAAACTGCTGGTGAAAGGTGCGCAAAGCACACAGGTGCTACTCCAGACCATGCAGCAGCTGGTCAAAATGCGCGACGAGGCTCCCAACCAAGACAAGCTGGATACCCCTGCTGAGGGCGCGGCCAATGAGATCGGTGCTCAATAGGCTGGGTGAATGGCCCGACCAGCTAGATTTCGGGGGCAGTCATGCGCTTTCTAGCGCTCGTGTCGCTATGACACAGCAGCTTGAAGGTCGGGCGGGTCTTTTCCATGCGCTACGCAGGGCCAGTACCTGGGATGAGGTTTTCGATCTCATCTCAGCCAACGGATACAGCCTCATTCCAAACGGAGAGGATTTTATCGCCGCGGACACGAGTACAGGACTTATGTTCTCTCTCTGGGATTGTGGTCATAGCCGGCTAGTATTTGAGGAGAGGCTTGGTCGTTTACCGGATTTACCACCCATGAGTCGATGACTCCAACCCCGCCCCGGCGGGGTTTTTCTTGTGTTTGGGATATTCCAGAGCGGTGATGTACTGGGCACGACCTCAACGAACGTATCAGGGAGAGCGGCCTTACAGGAAGCCTGCGTGATCAACTCAAGTCCGGGGGCGATGCGCAGCATGAGTTGCGGCTTGACTCGAAGGCGGCGGAATCGCTGCTGAAGATCCTGGAGAAGTATGAGGCCAGCCAGAACACGGCTGAAGCCTGAGGAGGCAGTAATGCTGCACATTGAGCGCAAGGTAGGGGAGTCAATTCGGCTCGGCAACGACATACAGGTGATCGTCACAAAGGCTGCGAACGGTACGGTCAGATTGGCGTTTGAAGCGCCGAAAGAGGTGAAGATCTACCGCGAAGAGATCTACCAGCGCATCCAGAACGAAAAAACACCCTGATCACACAGTCAGTCGTTCGACTTCGCTTGGGATCACCGCCGAAGACGGTAACCTATGGCTATCGAAAAAAGGAGTTTCACCATGAAGAACCGCAGTATAACGATCCGCACCGGGCTTCTCGCCGCAGCTATTGCCCTCCTGGTCGGGTGCTCTTCCTCGCCGAAGGCTACCTCCGTGCAGCTGCCTGATCCGCAGAATGTACCGAAGGAAAAATGGTCTGATGCAATGCACGTTCTGACTGCAATGAACATTTCTGGCCAGCGTGATGTTCCTCTCGAGCTGGCTACATCCGGCCCGACAACAGCGACTCCAGGTACGGGCGGTTCGTCTGTGGGCGATGTCGCTATTGCCGCAGGCGGTTATGCGTCCCCGCCCTCAGGCGTAAGCAGCAATGCCGCTCTTGGGCTAGGCATTGGTCTCTTTCTCCTGGGTGGTTCGAGCGATCCAGCCCGCACTTACCAGACAGCCGCATGGGTGCCATCCACGCTTGCAAGCTCGCCCGAGGAGGCCTCAGCCCTAGTGCTTAAATTGGTTGAAGAGGCTCGGGTAAAGGCATTTCCAAGTGAGCGCTCGAAGCTCTCTCCTAGGGTTGGCCAGTACCCGTCTAATCACGGTAAGGCATATGGCAGCCCCGCAGCGCTCTTGAAAGAAACTCCCACTCCATTTACAGAAGCTGCGATACCCGCTCCGAGTTTTATCACCGCCGCCAATCAGGTTTACGGCCCAATCTTTGTACTTAATGGGCAGTATACAATTGACGGCATGAAGAACGACATGACGACAGTGGAAGCGATGACTCAGATGTCCAAGTTTTTACCTGACTGGTTCTATATGTATCATCCTGGGCAGAAGCTCAGGAAGAACTCTGTTCCGGCACGAATTATTAACAAAGGACAGTCGCTATATTTTGTTGGCAAATAAAAGCCAACAACTAAAAAGCCCCGCGATCGCGGGGCTTTCATTTTAACGCATATCTTCCTCTGCCTTTTTCTTCACTGCATCAACATCGAACCCCTCAAGTCTTTTCAGGTTTCGGTCTAAGGTATTCAACCGTGTTTCACCTTGAGATATTTCAAGACGACTTCCACTACCTGTTACATCCTCAAGCGATACAGTATTTGCTGTTGGCAACCGACCGGCCAGGTTTAACATGCCGATCCACTCCGACAAATCCACACGCGACCAATCCATCTGGCCCAGCTGATCAGGGGTAATCCCTTCGCACGTAGGCGACTTCACGTCACCCCATCCCAACCCCAGCTGCTCACGAGCGGACTCCTGAATGATTCGTGCTACAACAGAGCCGAAACAGCAATGGGCCTCTCTTTTTTCTACACAAGACCCGAGCACTTCGGATGCACAGTAACTGCCAACAAAATGGCATTGGCGAGTTTCCTTTTTCGCCCCCAGCTCGAATTCTTTCTCTTCGCATTCCCAGATGATGTTGATCAGCAGATCTACAATCACGTAGACCATGTACACCCAGCCTATGATGTTCACCACCATTGCGGCGTTTGCACCAAGTCCAGTTACTGCGCCATCGGCACCCGTTGCAAACACAGCATCTGCCGCCGCTGTTGCCCCCATATCCACCATCGCATCATAGGCTTGTTGCATGAGCCATTTTTGCAGCTCACCCATGAGAGTTTCTTGCGCTACACCTGCGAAGGCATCATTGAAAGCCGCGGTTGCAGAGTCAACAATCGTCCCCCATTGTCCCTTAATAACAGATGAGCCCACGGACATTGCGGCTTCAGTACCAGCAGCCCAGTAGCCGGGTGCGAATAGACTGCCAGTTCGGTTCAAAGCCTCGAGTGAGCTGGTCATCTTGAGCGTGTTCATCGTCAAATTTACGTAGTCGAAGATGGACACGCTTTCTGGGGCTTCGCAGCAGTCAACATACCCCCCGAGCGCCTTCTTGCACTCCATCGCCTCGCCTTTGAACACCTTGCAGTCATTCGCCTGGTTGATATCGGTACCATCACCACCGCAGTCCAAGTCGTGCTCAGCAAACTGAGCAACCTGAAGCATGGCCACCGCATAGGCAAAATCGCCGCTTTTCGTGTTCGACGAGTCGAAACACTCACTGCCCATGCACCGTGCGCCACCAGGGCATTCGATTTGGGCTCCAGTGTTCACGATAGTTTCGTAGCTGGTGTCATAACCGCAGTCCCAGACCTCCTCGAAGGCATAGCAAGAGCCTGTCTCGCCTTTTGCGCCATCAATACAGCCTTGAGAGATAAAACCGCAGCTGGGATTCTGCTCGTACTGGGCGCAGGTGTTCAGGTTACCGCCATCATTTGTTGGGCACCGCTGCACCCCCTTGGCGTCCGTGTAGCAATCCATTTTCCCCTTGTAGTAGGAGCACTCGGCGCTTACCTGGGCCTTATTGCAAAGAGGATCGATACTCGGGTGCGGGGATGGTGGCATGTCAGAGCGGCAGATCCGAACACCATTGGTTTCAGTACAGCCATTGGCGTCCACCGCCGGCATAGACGTGCACGACATCTGAGCGTTGGTGCAGAACCCATCCTCAATCATGTCGAACATGGGCAGGCGCTCTTCGGGCCCCCAACCATTATCGACAAACGCCTTTGCCGGGTCATAGATGATCTTGATGCGGGCGTAACCCTCACCACCACCGGTAACCGAGGTGCGGGTTTTGAACGTGATCACGTCGTCATCGCTGTCGAACTTGTTAGTGATCACCTTGTTCGGAGCTACGTTCCAGCTTGTTCCGCGTTCGCAGCTTCCAGCTGTTTCCGGCGGGAAGATACCAGGAGTATGCGTCCAAAGCATTTCGTCATTGAAAAGGATTTGGAAATAATCGTCGAAAACAGCCCTATCGATGGTTGCTGAAATGATGGCGTCCTTGGCTATCACGCGGAATCGGGTGTACTCCTCATAGATTTTGCAGTTCCCGCTCCAGTAGTTGTCCCCGACCGTGCCGACCCAGATATACAAGCAGCCGCGGCCGCACGACTGGAAGTTTGGCTGCCCGGAAACATATTCGATTACACCTACCTTGTAATCATGCAGGAACTCGACGTTTCCGCCCTGATCCACGACGCGCTCACATGTTTTGTAATTGGCAACATGAGCGTTCTTCGTCACGTTCTCAAATACATCGGTTGATTTGCAATCTGCGAAATTTTGCTTAAACCCGTCCATGAAGTCGGGCGAGCGCACTTTATCAGCCTGGTTGAGCATAGGGTCTTTGGACAGATCTACAGACATGCGATTGCCGCTGTCGATCAGCGTTCTATATGCCTCTCCCTCAGAGGACGATTCCGATTTCAGACGAGTATTGGCACGCAACCCGAGATCAATAGTCTTCACATCGTCGCCATAGACATTCTCTAGCGACACCGTATCGCCGGCATCAGGGAAAAGGTCTTGGAGCGTGACCGAGGCATTCCCACCGTCGAAAACCTGAAGTGCCTGTTGGCCTACCGATTGGCCGGCCGCCGATCCTGCCGTTACTGCGTCGGCCCAAGCAGTGAAGGTCATGCTGTTGAGATACAGGCCTATGACGGTCGCGTTGACCAGGCGTATGAGCGTGGTTTTGAGTGGTTGTCGCATCGATCGCATGTCCATAAATAGGGATGCTTTGATGCTATGGCAGGGGGGAAACACAATGGCGCGGTTTCAGGCAATAAAACCGCCTGAAAAAGCAAAGCCCCGGCTGGTGGTGTCACCGGCCGGGGCTCGCTATGTTTTTGATCATGCCTGAGGCACTACTAAGACCTGACCATCACTCGGGATCAAGCGATGAATCACCGCCCATGATTTGACGAACCGGGTATCCGGATCAGAGGATGAAACAGTTCTGGCGATCTGCTCGGGGACTTTGAACACCCGACCAGACTCGACCATCAGTTCTTTGAGTTCTTGGCAGAATAGTGCGTTTGCTGCGGTCATGTTCAACTCTCCTGGTGTGGGTGATCCCCAGAGCCCTTCACACGGAAGGGCTCTGGTGGATCACCCACGGAGGGTGACCACGCAGCGGCCTAGCCGAAGCTAGACTTGAATCCGTTCACTGGGCAAACCCCTAAGGGATGGCTCAGTGGGCCTTGATGTTGGTGCCGTGCTTCTTGTCGAGACGGTCAGCAACCACATAACCGATCACGCCGGTTAGGGCCAAAACGCTGACCACACCTACGATTGCGTAAACAAGCATCTGCATCGAGTCCATTTCATTCTCCTTTCGGATTGCTCATCGCTGTAATCAAGGATACCACCAAATCGGCGATCATCATTACCACGCCAAGCACCAGACAGAACGATACGACAAGCGGATGCGTCCCTGGTGTAACGATGGAAACGAAAGCGGCTGCCAACAAGCTACAGCCAACGCCCATAAGTGAAGCCTTAATCCAGTCGAACAGTATTTTTTTGTACATGATTTTTACTCCTCAAAAAGACGAGGAGTCCCAACGGGATTCCCCGTCAGGGTTTAATTATTTCCAACTCCGAGCCGTTCGGCTGAGTCAGTAGAACAACAATAAAGCCATTTGCCTGCGAATAAATCGCATAGGCACATTTCGATTTTTCAGCCAACGATGATGCGCTGCGAACAGCGTCAATTGCGTTTACATGAAACATCGGAAAGACCTCTTATGGAGCAAAGACTCCCGGAGAACCGAAAGTAATTTGCCAAGAGCCTTATTGAATCAAAGCGCGTGACGTGCCTTGATCATTTCTGCGGTGTGAGACTGCTGAGCAGTTTCAACGCCTGCATCGAACGCCTTGAAGCCAAGTTGAATGCCACCAACAACAAGAGCGGTAAGGACGATGAGAGTTTTCATGGCGTTCTCCGTTAGCAAAAGATGCAGACGGAGAACCACCCTGGCGGGAAGTAATCTCCCCGCTGCGGGTTTTTTATGCACGCAGAAAAACCAATATCCAGTTGCCTGGATGTCGATAATTTGAGTGCTATTTTTAAGCCGGTTTGAAAGCGTGGCTCTGCTTTTTGTGACTCATCACATACATGATGAAACACTGCCTGAACGCATACACGTTTCAGGCCTTGGCGGACATGCTCATGCATGGCGCTAAGTTCTAAGCACAGAGGGCTCTGTGCTGGAGGGGTTCTTGAGAGCTCGACCTGAGGCCCGCTCTATGCCTGCGATGATACCAAACCGATGCCCTTTAACAAGATGGCGAACCAAAAAAAAGGGTGACCCGAAGGCCACCCTTTCACACTCATAGCCCACTAGGTGAGAACACCTTGTGGCCGCATTTATTCCGGAAACGGTCAACAACCATCTCCATTGGCTCCTCCAGCTTTATCGGCTGGAAAAAACCTTCTCCCCGCGAGTGCTTCAGGAGGATGACTCCCCCTGATGACAGCTCCCATAGGTGAACCTTTGTGCCCCCTTTGGTTACCCAAGCCTTACGGCTTATCGAGGCCTGGCCTTGCAAACGAGCAGCTTCGAGGATCGCGTTCATCAACTTCTCCATACATCCGTGCAGGGAGAAGTCCCGTGGGGGATTTCTCCCCCTAGGGTGGTTTGATTAGACCGTTAGGTCTCGGCTTTCGAGCTTCAATTTATCCGGTGATACCGGGAACCAGTAGCAATCCCAGTCCAGAAAAATGAACGCTTCGGGACGAAACTCAGGATCGATCTCCCGGACGAATCCAAGGATTTTCTTTCCCTGGATTTCGACTCCGTATCCATTTGTCACCGTCACGGTATCGCCAAGGATGAAGTCGCATGGAACAGGCGCGACTTTTGCCATCTTTTCTTCCACAAACCGGTGCATTTTCATCTCCATTTTCATGGAGAACCCCGCCGGGGTTCCCCGGTAGGGTTATTTGCAGATTGCGTTGGCCAGCTCTTCAGCGTGCAGCAGAGCGTACGCTCTTCGCTCCTGGCTCATGTATGGCCAGCAAGAGCCAACTGCGTCCGAATAGCTCCCGAAGGCATCAATCCAGTCCCAGTAAATGTTCTTGCTGTCCACACGTCGCATTTGGTCAGCAGCCGGACGAACAAGGCTGAAAACCTTGTACAGCTCGCCACGCTCAACCGCCTGCTTTACAACCTGAAGCTCGCCTTCCGTCATAGCCTTGCGGCAAACCTTCTCGACGAGAACGCCGGCAGCGCGTTTCAGCAGCCTTTCAACTAGCTTGACCACCTGATCGTTACGAGTAACGAACGTCCTGGCTTCGCCGGCCTGGGCATCCTTATAAGCATTCATCTGATTCTCCATTTCTACGAAACGCAGAAAGGGAGAAAGCCCGTAGGGGGCTTTCCCCCTATCGGGCTTCTATTTACTTAAACAGTTCTTTGGCTGCGATTTTCAATGTGGTAGCGCGAACATCTTCGAAGTCGCACATCATTGCTTCACAACAGACTCGGAAGCTAAACGGATGAACTTCGTCCGAAAGTACCCAATCCATTGCTTCGCGCCAATTCTGCTCACTGACCTGAGGATGAATGATTTGCCTCAGAGTGATTTTCAGCAGGTATTCCCGCATCCACTCAACGTAATCATCGGTGATTTCGTCTCGTGTCCGCAGGGCTTCCAACTCAGCGTCTGACATTTCCAGAATGTCGAGAAATCCAAGTTGAAAGACTCGCGCATGGCTTGCCTTTCTCCGTGGTCTCCGCTCAAACGAGCGGCGCTGAATAATTACTTGTTCCCCAAACAGATCCAGCAAGGGCAACGCAGTCGCAGTATTTTCCATTTCAGACCTCCTCAAACCGACAGAGGCCTCCCACTAGGGAAAGCCCCTAGTGGGTTGAATGGTTATTTGTCAGGCGGCTAATGCTTCGCGAACAAGCTCAAAGAGCGAGTTCTTGAGATTCGCAACCTCCCCAACAGCACGGTATTGGCTGAACAATGCTTTCAGGATGTGCTCATTGGCACTTCCGAAACCAAGTCCAATCACTTCGATGCCGCTGACCTCACACCGCTGAATAAACTCTTTCGCTGCATGAGTAGTACCTGCGTTCGGTTCCCCATCCGTTATGACGAAAAGAATCTTCTTCTCGCCCTTCGAACGAAGAACTTCAACAGCAGCCGGCCACAGTGCTTGCGCAAGAGGCGTACCGCCCTCCGACATCGCACCAAAGCCACCTTCGCTTACCGCCCTGATCAATCGCTCTTTCGGGCTCTTGATCAGTGCGCAGCGCTCAACGCCATCGTTTGCCTTGTTGGGAAACGACATCGCGCCGGTTGTCACCAGCGGAAGTCCCTCCAGCGCGCTTAGCACCGCATAGACTGCGGCTTCGGCCTGATCCATCGCAGACTTCATACTCCCCGACTTGTCGAGAAGAATCTGGATTGATGCAGACTGACGCTCTGCTCGAGACTTACTTCTAAACACCCGCGTTTCGCCGCCTTTCATCATGGCGATACGGCCAGTGTCGATCCGCTTGCCCTGCCGCTTCAGCCGAACACGGCAATCAACCTGCGCCTGTAACAGCCCATTAAGGCACTGTCGTAGACCGGCCGATTGCTCGATGCCCAATTGCACACGTCGGACGCTCGCTTGATCGGATCGGTTCCTCCCCCTCCCATCCAGAGAGAATGGTCGGAGCGGATTACCGTCGCGCACTGCCTTACGGCCTAGCAACTCACCCGCCTTGTCGCCAACTTCCGAGATCAACCCTTTCAGGTCGGCTTCGGTTGCATCCTTGGCCTGCTCGCGCAGGTTGCTGGCTTCTGGGGAAGGTTTGCCGCTGCCATTGCTGGACTGCGAGGTTTCTTGGCCATCGTCGCCGGCATTGCTGCCGCTACTTGGTTGGGATTGGTCTTGCGGCTCGGAGCCGGACTGGCCTCCATCAGATGTTTCCTGCTTGGATTCGGGTTGCCCCTCCTCTTTGCCTTCATCACCTGCACCCGCACCACCGTCTTGCTTCTGCTCCTGCTGCTGATCGCCTCCACCCGACTCTTGCGAGTCCTGAGGAGCACCCTCCGAGCCTTGCTCGGGCTGCGGTTGCTCATCTTCCTGCTCATCCTCTTGCGAAGGCAGCAGGTCGATAATCGCGTCCACCAGAGCGAGAACATCTGTTGTGCTCTCGCACGTCAGGGTGTTCTTCACCAGGGTCAGGATCTGATCCGTAAGGTCAGCCCCAAGAAGGGTCTCCATACGGGCCAGGTAGGCTTTTGCTGGAACCTCAAGCTGCGGTTCCTGGAGTAGCCAGTAACCGCCGTAGAGAATTCCGTTGTGAATCACATGGAGCGCCGGGCAGTCATCCACCTGCTCAGGCCGAAACGGCTCAAGCAGAACCTTGCGGTTCAGGTAGCGGATGTCCGACTCAGTACCTGGGTACTGATCCATGCTCAATCGTTCAATGCGGATGTCCTCAAGAATGTTCAGCAGATTCTTGCGGAAGGGTGTCGGGCATGAGTCGCGAAAGCAGCCCATGTCTGTGTTGCGGACATGGGAGCATTCATGTGCGATGTACCCGAAGGACAGCGGCAGATCGTCCTCGGTGAAGGGGACAAATACGTTTTTTCCATCTGTCTTAGCCTGGATACCCTCAACGTGCACTTTGACGCCAGTTAGCTCGGCAAGGTGCTGTGCATAGATCGGCAGAGTGCCGACCAGGGATTGATTGCTCATCGTTTATCTCCTTTCTCGCCACCGCGAAAAGGAGTAACCCCGCGAGGAGGGTTACTCCCACGCGGGGTTTGTTTGTGATGTCAGAACCAGAAGGTGCCGAAGGGCATATCGGGTTCGGACGGATTGATTACGAGGGGTTCTTCAGACTGCTCCACTGGAACGGATTCAGCTGGTTCAACAACCTCGGGTGTTGCTGGTACTTCGTTGATGCTGTCGTGACAACTCGGAGTAGCTACGCTTGCGCTCAGCTCTTTCTCGACCATCGTTACGGCATCCGCGGGTACTTCAGCATCAGGTACAGCAACAACAGCGACAGTCTCGGCCGGGGCCTCGGTTTCAACTGAAGGCAATGCTGGAACGAAGGCCATCGATGCATCTTCATGACCGTTGGCAATGTTCAGGTTTTTGATCAGCCGCTTGATCGAGTCCTCATCAGAGAGGGCCGACACAAGGGCTACAACGCTGTTGTACTGAGAGCCATTAACCACCCCGGACTTAGGGAGAGCCGCAAGGACTTCCTCAATGTGTTCGGTTAGGGCTTTGACCTCACTGGACAGGAACATCAGGCCGCGAAGCTTGGCGTTGATCTTCCGAACAGTGTTCAGCGTCGTTTGTGTGACATGGCCACGAGTGGCCAAGCCTGTTTCAAGCAAGCGCTCGGCTGTATCTGCCGTCTCAGCGTACAGCTGATCTGACAAACCACGAACCTGCGTACCCAGCGTGTTAGAGAGGTGCTTGTCGCCATCAGGGGAAACACGGCATGCCGCGTACCCAAAATGCATCCCTGCATCTACCTGCGCCTTCGGTGTCACCGAGGTGCGGATAGCATCACGCCATTCTTGCTTCTCCCAGCCCTTGTCGATCCACTCAGTGATCCAGCGTTCGTAGTTAGGGAGAAAGTTGTTTTTCAAGTCGTAGAATTGCGATTTGAGCGCTTCCAGTCGGTCAACAACCTCTTGGATCTTGTCCTGGGAAACTGCATAGCCACCCAGGAACCGCACACCACACTCTTCCACCACCTTTGTAGCCTGCCGCTTGATCTTCTCAAACGGTTTCAGCTTCTCCGGGTCGATTACACGCATCGAGCCGAGTGAAGCCAAAATAGCAGGAGGAATCTTCCCCTCCAGCATTTCAGGTTTAAGCTTTTTCCGAGCAGTCCACAGATGGATACCGGAAAGATCGACCAGCAGTAGTTGGTCTAGGATTTTAATCTCATTCTGTTGAATGGACATTTCACGATTCTCCTTTCTCACATGCATGAAAAAGGGGGAATCGCGCCCGATGGGGGAGATTCCCCCTTAGGGTTTTTACACAGCAACTTTCCAATCGCCACCAAAGACACTCTGGGCGATCTTACGAATTGCTGTCTTCTGAACTAAATCGCAGCGATTGAGCAGCGATTCATCCAGCGAAAGTTGAAGCGGATTAGCTGCGCCCTGGTGAGTGTATCCACAAGAGATACGCCCCCAGCGAAGCAATGTCCGAGTGGACATCGTGACGCTTAGGTAATTACCCCCTAACCCTTGATGTTGATTACGAATGGAGTTCGCAACCTTCACCATGTTTTTCGCCATCTCTTCCGGAAGCATTGGCAAAGCAGATATCAAAGTTGCTACTTCGTTATCAGCCTCAAGGTACGGAACCTCAAACACTCGGAAGCGATCCAGCGATGCCAGGTTCTGCTGCATGGTGCCAGCATGAACTCCCGACGCATCACCCTGTCCCGCCGTATTGCCGCAAGCGACAAACCGGAAGTTGGCATGAGGCTTCACAACCTCACCATTGTTTTCCGCAATCACCAAGGGTCTCCCCTCCATGACAGCGTGCAGACCTACAGTTACTGCCGGATCAAGCGTGTCGTACTCATCGAGCACGAACACAAACCCATTACGCATTGCTTGGGTCAGCGGCCCATCCACAAACTTCGTGTTCAGGTCGCCGCTCACCGGATCAGTGACAGGCAGGTTGTAACCAGTAAGCTCCGGCATTTCCATCCGACTATGTGCCGAAACGGTGATGCAGGGCCAATTAAGATGGGCAGTGACTTGCTCTACGAGCGAAGACTTACCCGATCCAGTTGGGCCGAGGAGCATGCAGCTATCCCCAAACGGAGCGTAGAGCCAACTCATGAACGGCTTGACCAGCATCTCGCGGAAGAAATACTTCTTCTTCGGCGCGACGTGATGCATCCACTGGTGTCCTTCTGCAAAACCTGGCGCTTGCGCGTTGGTATTGAAGCCGAACTCTTTCATCTCAACTTTTGCATTGAATTGCATTTTATATTCTCCGTTCTCGAAAGCAGTTGCCCAAGAAAAGGAGAATCCCCATAGGGGAAGACTCCCCCAGTGGGCGGTTTATTTTGTGCAGGTTCTACGCAGCAACTACCAGATCAATCACAGACAGGCTGTCTTCAGTGGTTTTTTTGGTGAAGCTTACGACTGGTGTGAGCCCGTGATAAACCAGCTCGGCACACAGCGAATGCATCATCCATGGCGGGCAACTGACCAGAACGGTAGTTGTGCCAGATTTCTTTGCTTCAGCAAGGGCAATTTCGGCAAGACGCTCAACGCGCTTTGCAACACTTTCCTTGGTCGGCAACACCGGGAAGAAAAGGAGACTACGAATCTCCTGAAATTCCTTCCAACTCGTAAGATCACGAACCCCGAAGGCTTCGAGTTCACGGGTAGTTTTAAACTTGGTCAGATTAACGACTTCGTTGGTATTACTCATATTCTCAACTCCAGTTTTCAGAGCGGAGAAATCCCATACGGGTTTCCCCGCATGGGTAGGTTTTTAAGCTGATTAGAGTCGCAGCTAACGACCCGTGCCAGGCACGGACAAACATCTACGCTCATGCGTGGATGGTTGATTCTGGGGGGTAGCATAGGACAGACGGACTTATGCTTACTTGAACAGCCCCGATCGGGACTGTGAGGGTTCTTGAGCTGCAATAGCGCGCAGCTTACGCACCTTTCGGTTGGACCATGATGCCTAATTAGAGGGTTGCCTGCAACCCTCTCACATCACGCAAATTTGCGGACCGGCGCGCCCAAAGGGGAACATCTCCGATTTTTTCTTAGTGCTCAGCGGGTCCTAATCTCCAATCATCAAGGCTTTGACTCAACCTGGGAGTCAGGGGGGAATTCCAGCTCGAACTTCAGGGATGATAATAGCTTTTGGAGGGGTCGAGATGGATATCGACCTTGGCAAAATCCCCGGCCGGGACGAAGACGTCCAGCCCATACTCTCGGCAGACTCCTGGTTTGCCTGGAACCCAGTCACCAGTCACAGAGCTGTCGATGAGTAATGGATCAAAACCATCATCAGTCAACGCAGGCAATCCTACCCGTATGACATAAACGGCTTCGTAATCTGTCGGTGGCATGGCGTTTGTGATCTCACCAACAAGGTTCACGTCAGCGCTGAACACGTCAGCCCAGCAATAATTGAGCGAACGCGCCTCAAACTCTTTGATATTGCGATCAGTACTGAAATGCATCAGATATCGAATTTCAGTGGCCTGGGGGTTACCCAGGATCGGAAGTTTTGTTGCGAAGGCCATGACATGGTTGAGGAGAGTTGTGGAGTTGTGCGTGCCGTAGCACTCGGGGTATAGATCAGCCAAGCTGTGATTTCCTTTTGAGGGGGACCGAATACTACCCCCGATACCCAAAATGCCCGCAGAGGCGGGCTGGTGGGTCATTCATCATCTTTTACTATTGCTTAACGAAAACAGCAGGAAAATGTTCTGCTGGATCTGCCATTTGGAAATGGCAAGCACAGGTTCTTTCGGATGTGAAGCCGGGAATGTAGACCGTAGGCTGATCCTTTGGACTCAGTATCAGCACCCAGCTTTCTCGTGATGCATCGGTTTGCACTAACGGCACAGCACTCCCTGCGTTATCGCCAGTGCAACTAAAAACCTTATCATAATCTTGCTCAAGGTATGTCGACGGCGAAAAGCTCACCTTGGTACTGCCAAAGGCCGCAAGGGGCTGGGTGGGGTGGCAACTGAGCTACTTTTCCGTGGATTCGTAAGTCGTTGGAAAACTTTTTGATCTTGTTCATTCCGCCACGCTTGGCAGCGGGTTGCCCGGTCTATTCCTGAATTCCATCGAGGGTCGAGTGCAGTGTCGCTAGCCCGGTGGGCTGTAGGGCCGCTCGCAGGTCGGCCCAGGGAAATTGCGGCTTGTCCTCAGCCACCGAGCAGCCGCACGCATGGTGGAATGCGAGGTTCTGCTCATACGAAGCGCGTTGATGTTGGCAGTCCACGCACTCGATCACCGCGCCGTTACCGGCGATCTGAGCGGGCAACAGGCGCCAGTTCTGGTGCCATTGTTCAATGTTCATGATCGTTTTCCTAGTGTATTCAGCGTTTCTTCTTCGCAAGATGCCTTGCGTAATTCATGGTTGTTCTAAGTTTCTGAAGAGCTCCAATGCTTCGTCGTCATTCGTCATTCATGAGCCTTTCTCCTGCTCGATCGTGGGGTGACAAGCGCCCCTCTCCACTGGCTCGGCCCAGGTTCTGATTGACCGGGGCTTGGGTGTACCCGGTGCGTTTTCCCGTTACTTCAAGCGCAATTCTATGCTGGATTAATATTATGGCTCAAAAATATTTGCTCATTTCTTATAGAGGTTTTCGTATAATTAATCGGTGGGTATTCACAATGGTTTTGGAAATACCACCACAACAGCTGCCCCTCAGCCTCGTGTAATGTTCCCCCAAATTTAGAGAAGTCACTAACCGCTATGCTGATTTTACCATACGCTTTTAAAATGTGCTCAAACTTTAACCTATTAGCTAATGAGGTTGTGTGAAGTTTAGCGTAGACAGCATATCGCTTTTTGAAGCTATGCTTTGTTTGGCCAATATAAAGTATGTCGCTCTCGCCTTTTAGACGAGCTACCTTTTTTTCCGCTCTTAGTATATAAACTATGTTTTTGTGCTTGCTAGCACACCCAGATTCATAGGCCTTACGGAAGCTCTCTTCTGATAAATCTTCTATCTCAGTTTCGAATCTATAAAACCTCTCGACTTCCTCATAGAAATTATTTTTATCTATTACTTTCATGATTTTTTTGCTGCCTCTGAAACAAGAAGAGTCATTTAAAAGTTTTTATTATCATCTCAATATAAACAAATCGTCAATCAGTCTCAACGACTTTTCTTCATCGGCTTCATAGAATTCGTACAAGGCAGCTTGGTCTGTAATCTTATATAGCTTAAAATAATTATAAAAAGCCTGTCCCATCCGCTGTTCTTGGAATTCGCCTATCTTCCAGAGCACTTGGAACTCTTCATATTTAAACTTTTCAATTTCAAGCCTTCGATTTACTATCAATTGCTATATCCGCAAAGTATTTGTTGATGTATGTAATGCTAAGGATGGTCTGAAGTAGCCGCTTGATTTCCTAAGCGTCATTGCTTTATCGCTTTCAGGCGGACCACCCCGCAGTCAAAACTCATGGGGGAAGCAATTCCTTCTGCAAACCGCAGTTGGGAATCCAGAAGCTTGTCGCTTGTCTTTACCTCTATCAGTTTCATTGCCCCACTCTGAATCACGATCAGATCTGGCCATCCAGCACGGTACTCATATGGAGCTGACGAGAATGCCAATAGGATGTCAGCGAGTTTGTCACTGCCCAGGTGGTCGAATAACTCCAGCATGAACGCTTCCTTCACCCTTGGAAAAAATGATGCGAGTGTCGAGCTCTTGGACAACTCGTTCACGTTCCGCGCAAGTGCATCTGGGGAAATGCTCCTGACAGTGTCTACGATCTCGGACGTGTGCTCCGCCAGAATCGTCATCTGCGCTTCCAGATACCTGTTAACTGCATCGACCCGATCGCCAAAAGAATTCCTTGCAGCTAGCGTTTCCAGCGCCGCAGCTTTCATGAGCAACAGGACAGACCCACCTTCGCAATAACTCACCCTGCCGCCGCTGCTAGCAAACATCTGGCCGACAACTTCCTCTGGTAACCCGGCTGGACCTCCATCCAACGACCAGAGGCGCTTGTCATGCTTCTGCGCCATAAATTCAGTCAGTGACCAGCCGACATTTGAACATTGTTCAGAAAGCGTGATTTTCTGCTGTGTCATTTTTTCCTCTGCTATCGGCCAGTAACGGATGCAACGCGAATCAGGTGTTTGAATTGTTCAGGGCGTAGCGAAGTTGCACGGCGGGGAGTCATTCGGGCTCTCTGTCAGGATTGGACGGGGATCGTGATCGTGGGCATGCCGAGACGCTGCCAGCTCGAAGGTGTCAGCGGATGCGATAGCTTTGATACGAGCGAGGCACAAATCCTTAACTGGGGTTCGATTGGCCAAACCTGAGTGTAGCTGGCGGGAATAAACGTCCCCAATTGATACCCAAGATTTGCTGGCGCAACGTCTGTGACACGCATTGCAAACATCAAAATCTTACGTTACAGCTAGCCTTTGCTGCGGCGTGGATCGGCGCTGCGTGGGTAGGTGCGCTCATCCTCGACTTGCCCCGTCTCAGTGTGAATTTTCACACTTCCGGTGCGTTCGGCCATATAACCGGGAAGTTGTTCCAGCAGCTCAGCTTTGGTCCGGGCACTGAGCAACGGACTGTCGCTGCCCTGGGCGTGCAACTTCCACCCTGAATCGCTGATAACTACGTGATAATTGTCCATGTGTCAGGCTCCTATGAGGGTTTCCATATGGGCGCCGGAAAAGCCCTAGAGTTCCGATGATTATTCTGCTCACGCAGCATTTTCGCGCTCAGCATCAATCTGCCGATATAACTCACTCTCGATAAACTCAGCGTAGCGCTCGGCCAGTTTCGCGCATCCGTTGCTGCCGAGATCAGAGGGGGTATCGTTCTCGTCATAGAGAACCCCCGATACCACGCGAAACTCCAACTCGCGGTAGCCTTGGGCGTCCCAATCACTGGTCCACGTCCCAGGATTGGATTCGACATCCACCAGTTCGGTAATTTCACACTGAAGCACAAAGCCTTCAAAGGCGACCTCGTACACAGTAACCTCCTGATGCACCTTCGGCACTGCCGCGTTCACGGCTCGTCGTGAGCATCCGTTTCAAGATTGATTTCAGACGCCGGTTTGTCTTCACGTAGCCCGAGAAACACGGCGTGCCGAGCCTTTCCGGTCGGGGTGATTTCGGTGTACTTCACTTCGCACACCAGCTGCGCAGCCACCCACACAACGATCAAGCCCTTGGACGGTTTCGGCACAACTCGGAGCGGTGATTCGGTCTGCTCTAGCGCGGCCAGCTTCTCGCGCAGCAGCTTAAGTGTGCGACCATCGAAACCAGAGCGCACCCGACCGGCGTAGACCAGTTGACCATCATCGTTATGAAGGCCAATCAGTAGGGAGCCGATACCGCCCACAGCGAGGGTGTAACCAACAATGATGAATTCTTGACGGGGCGAGCATTTGACCTTGACCCAACTCCCGTTGCGCTCAGAGGCGTAGCGGCTCCCGGATCGCTTGCACACGATGCCTTCCATCGATAATGCGCAAATATTGTAAAGCAGGTCTCGTGGATCGACATCCAGAGTCTCGGACAGACGCACGTGCTCCAGTTCAACCTGGGTAAGTAGTGTGCTGAGTCGCGAGCGGCGTTTCTCGATAGGTAGCGAGCGCAAATCACGGCCATTTTCGAACAGCAGATCAAAGGCAAAAAAGCACAGGGCATCGGTCTTGCCGCTGCTGAATGCTGACTGCAAAGCCGAAAAAAGCGGTCTACCATCTTCGTCCTGCACGATGACCTCACCATCCAGCCACGCTGAGCGAACCGGCAGCGCGAGCAGTTCTTTAGCGAGCTTCGGCATGCGTTTCGTCCAGTCATAGCCGTTTTTGGTGAACAGCGTGACGTGGCCTTGATCGATACGCACCATCAGCCTATATCCATCGAATTTTATTTCGTAAAGCCAGTTATCGCCAGCAGGCGGGCGGCTGGCCATGGTTAACAATTGAGGTTGGATGCGCTCAGGGCAGGATATGACTTTTGGCGAAGCCATCACAGCAGCCTCTCTACAAGGGCGATAAGCAGTGGATTCTTTGATACGCCAAAAGGTCACGGAAATTCGCCACGGAATCGCTCGCATGCTCGGTCGCGCTATCGACGCTCATCCCACCCGGCGCCCTGTTCAACCCCGCTTTTAGTGTGCGGTCTAACGCGGGAGCGTGCGCGGACCACAACGAGCAGCACTGCAAGAGGAATGGTCCCGGTAGGTGCAATGGTACAGCGAGCGGGGTAGGCCGAAGGCCGCAGGGGCGGACCCCTGTTAGGAGCGAAGGCGGAGACCTGGTACTGACACCCCCACGAAAAGTGGCCACGTCAGCGTTAAAGGGCTTCTTCCGACCGGTGGCTGTAGGCCGCATCTGCCAGCTCGCGAAGGTCGTGGGCCTGCAGAGAATCGATTGATCCACCTGCTTTCAGGTCGTCGACTGTTCGACGCAATGCAGCATGCCAGCTATCGATCCCATCCAAGTCGACAGGAGCATTCAACTGCTCGTACCAGTCGGCCAACAGCGTAGCGATCTGTTCTTCATTCATTGCCGTTCTCCTGTGCAACCGCGAGACGTTCAGCCGGGTATTGACGCATGAACTCGGTGCTTTCGTGGGCTGGAGCATCGAGCCAATCGCTGTAAAGCCCTTGCGGCAGAATCACGACCATGCGTTTTTCGTCATCTGGTTTGTGGTAGTTGCGCATAAACGCGTGGTCATCTGCGTTGACAGTCAGCATCGTGTAGCTGTGCAGGACCTCGCCGGTAGAAGGGTCATGCCAGCGTTCCCACAAGCCAGCGATACCCATGGGCTGCCCGTCCGCCCGAATGATGCGCGCCGGAAACGGTTTTCCCTTTCGGTAATCAGGTTCGTAAATAGCGGCCGCCGGAATTATGCAATGTTGCGCCTTGCGCCAGGCGTTACGGTAGGAGGGTTTTTCGGCGACCGTCTCTGATCTAGCGTTATAGGTCTTTCGCACGATCTTTTTCCGCTCCTTACTCCACCCTGGAATCAGGCCAAACGCACCGGTCAGCACTTCCAGGGAAGGTGTTTCTTCGTCCTGGACATTGCCATTAGCTGGACGGCGGACAAAGGGCCCGAGATATCCTGGCCATAAGTCAAGCTGGCCCTGTCGGTAAAGCTCGACGCCGAAAGCTTGGGCGAGCTTGCTCGGCGTTGGTGGCTCGTAATGGCTGCACATGGCGTGTTGCTCCTGTTACGGGCCGGCCCTAAAGGCGATCCGTTGGTCTGGTGGGACGTACATTAAAATTGACCGCACGCACCGGGCAAAGTTAACTGTATGTTCGTACAGTAATAGGAAGTCGTGCGTTATGAGTTATTCCATCCATGGCCAACTGGCGGAAGGCGGTGTTCGGCTGCCCTTTTGCCTGTTTAAGATCCCGGCCGGGTTCCCGTCGCCAGCAGCGGATCACATCGAACAGCAAATTTCGCTAGATGAGGTCCTGAACATACGGGCACCTCACGTGTACCTGGCCTCGATCAGTGGCGACAGCATGCAAGGCGCCGGCATCTTTGACGGCGACCTGGCCGTGGTAGACCGATCCATCGAGCCGACACACGGGCATATTGTGGTGGCCCTGCTCAACAACGAACCGGTTTGCAAGCGCCTGTGCAAGCGCAATGGCCAGGTGATTTTGCTTTCTGAAAATCCCAAGTACCCGCCGCGCTACGTACTGGAAGGCGATGAACTGGCGATTTGGGGCGTGCTGACCAGTAGCGTGCGTAGCCATGTCTGACGCCCCGTTGTTTGCCCTGGTCGACTGCAACAGCTTCTATGCGAGCTGTGAGCGGGTCTTCCGTCCGGACTTGGCCAAGGTGCCGGTGGTGGTGCTTTCCAACAATGACGGTTGCGTGGTGGCCCGCAGTTATGACGCCAAACCCCACGTCAAGATGGGCGAGCCGTACTTTCAGATCAAACATAAGTTGCAGCGCCTGGGCATCGTGGCATTTTCTTCGAATTACGCGCTCTACGGCGATATGAGCCAGCGCGTCATGAGCGTGATTGAATCGCTGGTACCGGCCGTAGAGGTGTATTCGATTGATGAGGCCTTTGCGGATCTGCGCGGAATTCGCGACCCCGAGGCCCTTGGCCGGCAGATCCGCCACCAGGTGCTGCGCAGCACCGGCATACCGGTTGGTGTAGGGATCGCTCACACGAAAACCCTGGCAAAGCTAGCGAATCACACAGCCAAGCGGCTTCAGGTGCAAACGGGCGGTGTGGTCGACATCTGCGACCCATTCAAGCGCGACTGGGTGCTGCGCAATACTGACGTGGCCGAGGTCTGGGGCATTGGCCGGAAGATGAAGCTTCACCTGGACGCCATGGGCATTAAGACAGCCATGGACCTGGCGAAGGCCGACCCGTGGACACTGCGAAAGAAGTTCAGCGTGGTGATCGAGAAGACGGCCCGCGAGCTCGCAGGTACGCCATGCCTGGAACTGGACGAGCCGGACCCGCCGAAGCAAGAGATATGCTGTAGCCGGATGTTCGGTAAGCGGCTCACCGAGCTGGCACCGATCAAGGAGGCGGTGGCCACCTACATGATGCGCGCCTCGGAAAAGCTACGGGCCCAGCACTCACTTTGCAAAAAGGTTAGGGTCAGCATCCGCACTGGTATGTTTAACCCCGCAGAAGCGCAGCATGCCAACGGCCTGGTGGTGGACCTGCCCTTCCCCACCGATGATGTACGCGTGCTCACTAGCGCGGCCACAGACGCCGTAGAGCGGATCTTCCGGTCGGGTTACCAATACAGCAAGGCCGAAGTCATATTGTTAAACCTCTGCCAGCCAGGCGAATTCACCGAGGATCTGTTTGCCCGCTCGCAACCAGGAGTGGCGACCAAGGTGATGTCAGTGCTCGATGCGATCAATTGCCGATGGGGACGAGGCACTTTACGCCTGGCCAGTGTGCCCGCCAGGCCTGAATGGGCCATGCGCCGTGACCTGATGAGCCAGAGCTACACCACTCGGCTTGATCAGCTCTGGCAGATCCATTGCAGATAGGCTGTCCGGCAAAGAAGTTTGCTGAAATAATAAACCACACCGAAGCAGGGCCTACGTCAGTTCAGCCGGTCGCGAAACCAGACGAAGGGCATGACCGATCTAATTCACTCTGACCACGGCGCAGCCCCCCGCCAAGTTTTTTAAACATGACCGCGGGCTCCATCCCAAAAGGATTTGAGATGGAAAAAGAACGCTGGGAGCAGGATCAGCACTAAGCTCGCTACTACAGATAAGGTCACCACCGTCACCGCACCGTTGAGTGCATGCCACATGCCGATCTCGAGATAGCGCGTCCCCAGATCCGCTGCTTTGATGATGAACGCCATTGCTATGCCTTCTCCTTGGAATGGGATCATCTGGAGCAAGAAAATTAATCCGCCGAAAGCGACCGCGATGATCGCGAATCCCTTGAGACCCAGGGCGATATCGGCTGTGCTTGGGATGGCGTGCATCGATATAACCAGGATGAGTAACGCCAGAGCAAACCCCTGCAATGAGCCAGTACCCAGGTCGACGATCGCGGTAACAGAACCGGTGGCTACAACGCCGATCCAGACAACCAACGGCACCAATCCCTGGTCGGGAAGGCTCTGATCGTATGATGTGCCAAGGGAGAGAACAGCGATTGCGCCTCCGGCCAACAAGGGCGCTATGCCCTGAACAAGGAGACCAATCGAGTTGCGTAGAGAAAACGGGCTGTAGGAAAACTCGACGTAGCCCAGCTGCCCAGTGATTGCATCCGGTGCGAATAGAGCAAGCTTCCTGATTCGCAGGCCGAAGAGCAGGCATGCAATCGCGTGCGCCATTTCATGTACAGGCCCGCCGATGATTCCAGTGTTCCGATAGACGATCCACGTCTTTACCGAAAACTGTGACACCAGCTTACCCCAGACAAAAATCGCGCCGGCCGGCACCAGTAAAAGCGCGAGATAGAGGTAGATCATGCGCGCTGCCCCGCTGCGGCTTCCATCTCCCGCTTGGCCTCAGCGTGACTTTTTTGGATCACGACCTGGGTGATGCTGTTGATCACCAACACCTTCTTTGCTCTTGTGGCTGCGACATAGAGCAAATTCAACTCATCAACCCGCTGATCAGGGGTGATCTTCTCTTCGTCGAAGATGTCTGGGAAATCTTCTTCCAGGACAACCACATCCCACTCCAGCCCCTTCGAGCGGTGGCAGGTGCTAACAATCACATCTGCATCAAGAGGATCATCTGTTGAGTTGCGGCGTAGCGCCGCGATCAACTTCGGAATGTCGTTGTGCTCCTTGAGTATCCTGAGCATCCGATTCATCTCGGCATCCTTCGACTCCTCTGCCGCTTCGGCAAACCCTCCAAAGTCGCTGAACTGCCCGAAAAGGCGTTTGTTGCGGATCTCATCCTTGCGGCCGACCTTCAGATGGTAAACATCCTCAAGGTCGGAGATTTGGTATGCCTCAATCCCCCCGTTCCAGTAGACAACTTGGCCGTCAGATACAGCATCGATGGCCGTCATGATCACGCCAATCACCGTTCGGTTGAGCACGGTGTAGTGGTTACATCCAGAGGGCAGCGATGTCGTCACTTTGTCGCGGGCACCGTACCCAACCAGGGGACGAGCTTCCCCTTGCTGTTTGAGGATCGCGTTGGCTACGCCGGCAATCATCGGCCCGAACCGGAAAGAGTTGGTCAAGAACATCGACGCTGCGCCCTGCACAATCTGAGTATCAAGCGCATTCTCAGCTCCTCGCCAACGGTAGATCTGCTGCCATTTATCGCCGACGAAAATCTTCCTCGCCTTCTGACCTGCGACCAGGGAGGCGGTCACAGGGTTACTGTCCTGAGCCTCATCGAAAAGGATCACGTCATACGGCAGCTGTGGATTGCTGAGCTGGAAGAGCTTCAGATATGCGTCATGCTGGCAGGGGAACTTGCTCTCGGTATCGATCATCGCGTCCCAGAGTTTCTGGGCAGAATTTATCGTCCGGTCAAGGTGATCGGCTCCGTGCTCCGCTGCCTCTTCCTCGCTGAGCGCAGCAAAATAATGCGCCTCACTGATTTCTTCGTCAGCGCTCGAAAGGTAGGCATTGAGCACAGCGATAGCGTCTCGAACATCTCCCCAGTTCCGTGTTTTGAGGAGCCCAGCAGCATCCGTCAGACGGATATTCCCGAGTTTGTGCTGATAGTGTCGGCCAAATTGTGGCCAGGCCAACTGGTGAGAAGTTTTGCACACGACGTTTTTTGGAAATTTCTCGGCACCTTCATCCCGAATTGCACGGTTGTACGCCAGATAGAGCATGCGCAAATGGCTGTGATGGTTGGCATAGGCAACAAGCGTAGTCGTCTTGCCGCACCCGGCATAGGCCTTCACCACCAGATGGTCACCTTGGTACTCGATGATGGGGAGCTGTTCTGCGGTCGACTTCATTGAGGCGACTCCATTCTGTTTTTTGCACATTTGCCGCCATAGACAGACAGCGCTGCTAAGCACCAGAACGAAAACACGGCATCAATCAGGTCGCCCATTGGGAGATGGCGAACAACCAGGGCTACCGGCTCTGTCACCACCAGGAACGTCGCATACCCTGCAACGGCATGCATGCCGAAGGTGCGCAAGGCCGCTGCGATGAGAAAGGCAAATAGCGCGCAAGACACCAAGCTATGCGTGGAGCTGGAGCCTGGGGCGAAGTGGGTACAGGCGACGACCATGCCAACCGCTACTGCCATCAAGCCAGCAGTGTGACGACTGGATATCGAGCGCAGCTCTTCGCCGCTGTGCCTGAATGTCAGAATCATGACTGCGTGCGAGCCGATGCCTGCAAGGTAGTCAATGAGTAGTGATCGGCATATCGCCGGAGGATATTTTTCGCTGGGCATGTGAGTCTCCTAAGGTGAGGAGATCGTTTCATGCAGGTCTCGGGGAAAGGTCTGGTTTCGGGCGGTTTTTTGGTCTGAATTACGCAGACGCCGCCCCAGATCGGGGCGGCTGGAGGGGGCTTACTGGTTGACGCGTTTCTTGAAGGACTTGCCAGGGGTGAACTTTGGCTTGATCGAGGCAGCGATGGTGATCGGAGCCCCGGTAGACGGATTACGGCCCTGACGCTCGGCCTGCTTGGTTGACTCGAAAGTACCAAAGCCCACGAGGCTAACCTTGTCGCCGCCGGCAACGACATTTTGAACCGTCGAGATAAGGCTATTCAGCACCTCTCCCACGGTTGACTGACTGTGCCCGCTTTCGTCGGCAATCGCTTTGACGAGTTCTTGACGATTCATTCGCTTTTACTCCTTGGTTTTTGAAAAGTCGCATGGGTGTTGAGTCCCAGCTGAAAGCATTGAAACATGGCTCTGGATAATCCCAAGCCGCCGGCTCACCCGAATCGGCGTTTGCTTTTGGCGCGACGGACGTTATAGCCCTTCACCCAGCTTTTCATGTCTTCGCTCGGTGGTTTGGGTTGCACGGTACCGATCCATGCGCGATCTGGCAGCTCTTTCATGTATGCCTGGTATGCGTACTGAGCCCACCCGTCTTTTTTGCCGGTCTCACGGGCGTACCCAAGCAGCTCACAGAATGTGTGCTGTTTACTGGTCGGCCCGAGCACTTTGCGTCGATCGTCTAGCTTCACCAGTTTGCCGGTGGCCACCGCCACCCCATCCGGTATTACGATTTCATTACCACACTTCGGACAGAGCAATCCGCTGAAAACAAAGCTGCACTTCGGACATGGCTTGGTTTTTTTCTCCTGATCGCCTTTGTCCTGCGGGCGGCGGTCAAGACGCTCCCCTTCCCCATTGTCCATGGCGTCGGGCACCTCGTCCGTTGGCTTCCCGTTAAGCAAGAGGTTCCCGGAGTGGTCAATGATAATGCAGTCGATTTTTCCAGTTTCAGGCGAGAGTCGCAGCCCGCGGCCAATCATCTGGTAGTGAAGCATCAGGGACTTGGTAGGCCGCGCTATTACAAGGCAACTGGTCGAGGGGTCATCAAACCCCTTGATCAGCATAGCCACTGAGACCAAGACCCTTATCTTGCCCGCTTTGTACTGGCGCAAGATCTCCTCGGTCTCATGCGGCAGCATATAGCCATCGATATGGGCTGCGGCCACCCCAGCTTTTTGAAACTCAGCAGCGAGCTTTTTGGAGTGCTGGACGTTGCAGGCGAAAACCATTGTTTTGCGGTTTTCACCCAGTTCTTTCCAGTGCGTTACCACGTCACCAAGCAGCTTGGCGTCACCCATGACCGTGGCAAGCTCGTCCTCGATCCAGTCACCATTCGGCTTCGTGCTCACCCCCTTCAGAGAAGGCACGGAGGGCGCGTAGCACTGCGTAGGTACAAGGAAGCCTTGGTCTGTCAGCTCAGAAAGGGAGATGCAATTGATTAGCCTGTCAAAGATGCGCCCCAGGCCCCGCCGCCATGGGGTAGCGCTGAGCCCTATAACAGGCACCTTGTTCCGCCGGCACCACGTAATCAGCTCGATGTGGGCTTCATGGATGACATGCGCCTCGTCAATGAGAACAAGGTGAGGTTTGTGATGGTTGAGCATGTAGTCGAGGCGCGGACGCAAGCTCTGGATCGTTGCAACCTGGATGGGTTTTCGGTAGTCCGTGCAGGGATGGTCTGACTGAATTGCACCGGCGACCAATCCATCTTTGTAGAACCGCTCAAGCGTCTGATCGAGCAGCTTCACACTGTCGACTATGAACCAGGCCCTGCGGTTCTTCGCCTGCGCACCGGCAATGATGTGCTTGGCCACCTCTGTCTTACCGGAGCCCGTGGGACTCATCAGCATCTGAATGATCGCGCCAAGGCTTATGCCCTTGCGGAGTTCAAAATCCTGCTGTTGTTGGTAGGGTCGAAGCTGCATCGAGGTTTCTCGCTGTACGAACTACAGGTAGGAAACCATCGCTTCGAAATAACCCAAGCCAGGTGGTCGAGCCGTGGGATGGAGGCGGCAACAGAGCGCAGCCTGATTGAGGGGGATATTTTTTCCTGCCAATGCACGCCGATACAGGCTCTTCCTGATGCTCGCGCCTTGACTTGGGTTTTCCGGCCGGCGTGCGACTGTGTTCGACATTGCCTGAGCTTTCGCACAGGCGTCGACGCAGGCCAAGAGATAGGAGGCATGATGGATGACGTAGGAGAGGCGCGTGCTCGCAAGTTCGCTGAGTCACTGCGCGATGCAAGCTGGGTTATCGATGATGGTGCAGCCGGCGCACGAAATGCCGTTGGATTCTGGCTGTACTCATACAACCTGGTGGCTGGCCCCCGACTCGTTGGCCAGCTGACGCTGGATGGCTATCGAGCAATGCAGGGTGGCGAGGATCTGAAGAATCTTGGAGGGCTTCAGCCAGCCGATGTTCTCGGCGCAACCCTCACCGCCTATGACGCTTTGCCAGAGCAGCGCCGCAATGCAGCGGAGTCCCAAACCGTAATATCAGCGCTGTCGCTATACGCCAGTTCTACTATGACCTGGCAGGCGCTGCCGCCTCTCAAAACTGGGGCACACCAACACTTCATGGTGTTCGATTGGCTCACGGCTTCCGGCAAGAGGATTTTTCGCCCCGCAGCTGCAATCACCGGTTCCGTTCTTGCTCCTGAAATTCTGACCGACTTCAGTAAGCAAGTGCTCACCGCCCATTTGTCGAAACACCCCCACGAAACGCCTTTCTAACCCCAAAACTACAAGGACTTTGCTCATGCCAATACGTCACATCATCGTTCATCAGATCGACAAAAAACCCGATGGAACCCCCGCGGTGTTGCATGCCCGCGATACAGAGTTGGGAGCTTCGCAGGCCATCGAGAACATGCTCGCGGACCTCAACGAAAGCTACAACGCCAAGCAGGGCAAGGCCTGGGGTCTCTTCCACGGGGAGTCAGGCGCTTATCCCTTCAGCCGATGGTTGAAGGATTACCTCGACGAAAGCCAGGACTTCACCGCCTTCAGCCGCCATGCGGTCGAGCACCTGCAAAAACTGATGGAAGAGTCGAACCTCTCAACCGGCGGCCACGTCCTGTTCGCCCACTATCAGCAAGGCATGACCGACTACCTCACCGTCGCTCTGCTGCACCACAGCGAAGGCGTGGCGGTGAACGACACCCTGGACGTGACCCCCGCCAAGCACCTGGATCTCGGCCAACTTCACTTGGCAGCACGCATCAACATCAGCGAATGGCAGAACAACAAGCAGTCCAAGCAGTACATTTCGTTCATCAAGGGCAAGAACGGTCGAAAGGTCTCGGACTACTTCCGTGATTTCATCGGTTGCCAGGAGGGTGTAGACGCCCCCGGCGAAACCCGCACCCTGCTCAAGGCATTCAGTGATTTCGTCGAGAGCGAGGATCTGCCCGAGGAGCAGGCGCGGGAGAAGACCAATACTCTGGTTGGCTACGCCACCAGCCAGGCGAAGTTGGGCGAGCCGATGACGCTGGAGGAGCTGTCCGGGCTGATTGATGAAGATCGACCAAAGGCGTTCTACGATCACATCCGCAACCGCGACTATGGACTGTCGCCTGAGATTCCAGCGGATAAACGCACCCTCAACCAATTCCGCCGCTTCACCGGCCGCGCCGAAGGTTTGTCGATCAGCTTCGAAGCCCACCTACTGGGTTCCAAGATCGACTACGACGAGAATGCCGGCACCCTGACCATTCGCAATCTACCCACTCAGTTGCGTGATCAACTCAAGCGCGGCTAAAAAAATGCCCCGTCCATCTCTGGACGGGGCAGATCCTGCTTAGTCTGGCAGTGTTCCTGCTGGGCCTTAGCGCAAGCTCAGGCCGTCGAACCCAAGCCGCAATGAGAGCTGTTCGGCAACCGAAGCGCCGATCTTGCTGGCAAAGCGATCCAGGGGATTCTGTTTGCGGGTGAAATCAACGATCTTGCTCACACCTACGACTTCACGAGCCACGTAGTCAGAATCACCAAGGCGATCAACCAGCCCCAGTCCCACCGCTTGCTCGCCCGTCCATATCAGCCCCGAGTACAGATCGGGATTCTCCTTGGCTTTCAGACGATCTCCCCGACCAGCCTCTACCGAGCGAATGAATTGGTTGTGGGTTGTTTTGAGGACCCCTTCCCAGAACTTCCTCTCCTCTGGATTTTGAGGCTGGAATTGATCCAGGAAAGCCTTGTGTTCGCCGGACGTATAGGCGCGGCGTTCAACCCCAAGCTTTTGCATGAGCTCGACGTAACCGAAGCTCGCCGCGGTGACACCGATCGATCCGACCAAACTTGCCTTGTCCGCAAATATCTCATCGGCTGCGCTGGCGATGTAATAGCCACCGGAGGCACCCAGATCTGTGATGACGGCATAAACCTTCGTGTCTGGATGCAGTGCACGCAAGCGACGAACTTCATCGTAAACATGGCCCGCCTGCACGGGACTTCCGCCTGGGCTGTTGATTTCCAAAATCACAGCTTTCGTATTCTCATTTTCAAAGGCCTTGCCGAGGCTGCGCTTCAGGTTCTCAGCGCTCGCTTCCTCCCCATCCGCAATCACTCCCCTCACCTTGATTTTTGCTGTTACCGGCACATCGGCCCCAACGCCATCAAGGTCTGCCCTTCCGCCGACCACAAAAGCAGTCACGACGATCCCAAGGGTCGCGAGACGGAAAAAATTCTTCCAGCGACGTGCTGCACGCTGCTCTTTGATGCTTGCTTGCAGCGTTCGCTCCAAGACTTCGAGGCTTTGATCCATGGAATTTCCGTCAGAAAATTTATACATGGCTATTAAACACTGCGGAGAAGCAATCCAGAACAGGCAACGGGAACTTGGGATTCTCGGCGGTCGTGAGAGAAGGAGGCGGATCACTTATACGGAGAACCATTTATGCAGGTCGTCACGCCCCAAGCCCGGAATCGGGCTGGACTTACCCTCAACCTGGTCATTGGAGTTATCGGCTCACCGCAAGCGCTTTCTCGGCTGAAAGCCAAGCTCGAATTAGCTGTTGAGGACGCTTTGCAAGGGCTCTCACAAGAGGCCAGCCATGAGCTTGGAATTGAGATTGGTCGCTGGAACATCGAAACGTCCACCTCCCAACCAGAGGGCGACGGGTCGGCATCGAGCGCGCCACCCCCTGGTCATTCGGTAGAACAGCTGGAAGCCCCCCCGAAGCCAGCATTCCAGGCCTCCCTGAAGGCAGGATTATGCCTATGAGCGCCACATCCGCCGTGACACAAAACCTCGAGCACGAGCGCTTTGTGGTGCGGGATATCTCTGACCAGTATGAGGCCCCGACCTTTGACCTGATTTTCCGAGACCAGGAGCACGGAGTTGAGCGTTGCTCCGACAGCGTGTGGAGTTCGCACGAGCAAGCCTCGGTAGCAGCGGAGGCACTGGAAAAGGCGGATCGCCGTCCAGTTCACTGGGGTGTGTTGAAGAGCCTCTAAATGGAGACCCATAGAACTCAGGCGACCATTTGTGTCGCCTTTTTTTCGCGCTGTCAGCCCCCCTGACTCAATCAGCCAGGTAGCCGGCAGTATCGAGGCGACTTGGGTATTTCAGGCATGCCTATAGCGTGGCCAATGCAACGCGGCCGAAACCGAGGAGAAAAACACCGCAAACCACAAACAGCTTAGCCCGCTTTCAGGCGATAAAACCGCCTGAAATCGGGACATTCCTCAGTCAATACCTAACAAACTATCCGGCGACCAACCACCAAGGATCATCAGTATGCAATTCAACAATTTCTCATCCTCCTCCAAATCTCCCCTGGCTCTCGGCTTGATTGCCGTTTCGGCCGTTATTGGCGTGGGTCTGCTGCTGGGTTCGTTTTACACCGTCGACGAGAAAGAGCGCGCAGTAGTCCTGCGCAACGGTGCCTTTATGGAGGTGGCAGATCCAGGCCTGCATTGGAAAATCCCCTTCATCGACAGCGCCAAAGCGATCTCGATACAGAACAACGCCACCAAGTGGGACGGCTTGCAGGCGTACAGCCGTGACCAGCAGGCTGCAACGCTGTCGGTCTCGGTCAGCTGGCACGTGCCGGCAGGTGAGGTCGCGGATGTCTACAAGAGCTACGCCGATCTGGACGGCCTGCTGACAAGGGCGATCAGCCGCCATGTCCCGACACAGGTAGAAAACGTCTTCGGTCAGTACACCGCCGTCAACGCCGTACAGCAACGCGGCAAGCTGGTTGCCGATATCGCCACCGCAATCAAGGGCGCAATCAGTGGACCGGTGGTGATCGACAGTGTGCAAGTCGAGAACATCGACTTCAGTGACGCCTACGAAAAGTCGATCGAAGAACGCATGCGCGCTGAGGTTGCCGTGAAGACTCGTGAGCAGCAACTGGCCACTGAGCAGATCCAGGCGCGGATTGTCGTCACCCAGGCCCAGGCTACCGCGGATTCGGCACTGGCCGCCGCACGTGCCGAAGCGGAAAGCATCCAGCTGCGCGGCGAAGCGGAAGCAAAAGCCATCGACGCCCGCGCCCGCGCCCTGGGCAGCAACCCCGGCCTGGTCGAGCTTACCAAAGCCGAGCGCTGGAACGGCGTGCTTCCTACCACGGTACTTCCAGGCGGAACCCTGCCGTTCATCGACGCCAAGAAGTAATCCATCCTTCCACACTAGAAGCCCGCAGCCCTGACCAGCTCGCGGGCTTTTTCATTGAAAAAGGGATCTATCAATCCAGTAGTCATGCCGATGGCAACGGAGAGACAAATGCACCGAACCATACCCAGCTGCATCTTTTTATCGCGCAGCGACGCTGAAGCACACGCGCCAGGCCCCGACTGGCACCTGATATCGATATCTGATGGCCATGAAGATCAGGCCTGCATCGACGAAGCACGGTGGAAGAGCGTGAGCTACCACCACTTCATTGATGCTGGCTTTGACGAAGAAGTCATCGAGATATACGGGCCAGATTTTGAGCGGAATTACGTCGACTACTTGCTCAGCAGCAAGGCTGACGTGCTGCGGGAGCGCATCCGTGAAATTGCAGATCAAGGGGAAAATATCGCCGTCAATTGCCAGGCCGGGCGATCCCGGAGTGCCGCGGTTGCTTTGTATATCAGCAAACATCATGGGTACCAGCTGCATAAGCCGACCCCAGACGCAAACCAGTGCGTCTACCGGATGTTGGCCAACGATGTTCACCTGATGGCAGCCTACCGTGCGGCAAGAACACCAGTGGAACCAGAAGCGCCAAAGCGAAGCCTTCTTTCGGCGATCAAATCGCTGTTCTCCTGAGAGAGCAGAAGACCGCAGCGAGGCATGGTAAATTAGGCCCTGGGCAGCTTCATGGTAGAAGCTATGCTCCCAAGGCACTCCTCCCCCTCCTGTCTCGTCTGTGGTGCCGCTGAAGCTGCTCGTTTTATTACCAAAGCCCGCCAGGCTTAACCTCGGCGGGCTTTTCTTTGAGCAACGCACTGTCGCTCAACCAGCCATTGGGTTTTCGGCTAGCCGCAGTACGCTCATAGCTGAATCTTTTGTCACCCACATGCAGTCAAGGAACGGATCATGAATGTTGAAACAACGCGAGCGGCTTACATCGAAGAACGCCGGCAGACAGAAGCTGAGCGCAAGGCTCGTGCTGCCGAAAAGCTCAAGGATCACCAGTACACTTGCCTGGTGAAGCAATCCGATGTTGAAGTCTGGCGTTGCAAGGCTGAGGGCACCACCGCCTATGCCTTCGATATCATGATGACCCGGTTCGGAATCGCCGTTGTCGGCGATATCGGCGACCTGACGTTCAGTGTCGGCCTGGGCTATGGCATATCGTTCCTTGCGGGTGATGACGTCACCTACTACCTGCACACCAAGCTCAACGAGTCCCACAAAAAGCAGGTATTCAGCACAACCCTGTTCCGCCAGGTACTGGTGTCGAGCATCTGCCGGGAACTGCACGACAACTGCTCCGAGGAAATTTGGGACGCCCTGCCAGCCTGGGCGCGGGATGCGGACCTGGTTCGTGGTGAGCATTGGGGGGAGTTCCGCGCCCTGACCGTGACCAACCGCCGCGATCTGGAGAATGGCGATGATCGCTGGATGCACTGGGACGACCTCTTTGACCTCGCTGAGAACATCGGTTTCACCGAAGAGGCGCACCAGTTCATGCGCGACAATGCCGAGGTCCTGTGCCTCGGCGAAGAGTGGTACGAGCACCGGATAACGAAGACCTGCGACAGCCTTTATGCTCAGCTCTACATGATCAACCACGCGGCCAAGGCGATCATGGCTCAGGCCGATCAAGCCGCTGCTTGAGGGAAAACAAGATGATTAGGCACTCACCTTCAGATATACCTCGCTTGATTGACGGGGAGTCACCGAAACTCATCGCGTTGACTGCCACCTACGGCCTGCACGTCCTCAAGGTCACTGACTACAACTGTATTGATGAGGGTGACGAGCCAAACTGGAGCACGGCATGTAGTGAGGGCTGGGGCGTTGAACGGACTGACATCATCTGGTGGGCGTATGCGGATGAAGTCCGCGAGCTTCTGGAATTAACCCCCAACTTATCACGGAATTGAGCATGAACCGATTAACAGCAGGACTTCTATTGGGCTTGATCGCAGGCGTACCAGGAGGCGCGGCCATCCATGCGCTATACGTGCGCCAAGAGGCTCCTGTGAGCGAACCGGCGAAGGACAGCTTCAACTTTGATCGTTCCGGATCGCCGGAGGCTGCGATTGGGTTAGCCGGTGAATATGCAATGCACTCTTTCATCGTTGTTGGCGACCCGAGGATCTGGGCCGATACGGCAGCGGTGCCCATTTTGATTGCAGGTCGCAAATGTGAACTCACCATGCAGCGAGCGAAGGTCGACGCTGAAAATCGTACCGGGTGGCGGGTCACCAATCAGTCTTGCCAATAACTGAAGTGTTCAAGGAAATCACATGGGCCTGCCGACGCTAGCTGAATTGACTATGTGCCCATACTGCGGCGCAGACGAGTATTACGTGCGTTACACCTATAGCGGACAAGGGATTTATGCCCGCAGTTTTTCCGGCGATAACTCCGGCGTGGAAAATTCGGGTATGTACGACAAATTGGTGATGAAACCGGGTAACCGCGCCTTTTGCGTTGATTGTCACAAGCCGGTGGCTCAATACCACGGCGAATTTGAATGAGGCAAACGCGACCATGAGTAGCACGTATAGGAACCTGCCATGCTGAATCTCGTAACCGATCAGTGCCCAGGAGAGCCTGACTTGCTGTCTGCATTGAAGCACGCGGCTTTTGAAATCCGCTCCCTCGCCGGCGACGTGCTCAAGGCTATTGCCGCCCCAGCAGCGGGCTGGACGCATCAGCAACTGATGGCTGTTGCGCATGAGCACGAGTCAGTCACACGCGACGGCGCCGATGGCTACCTCGGCGGAGAGTGGATCGGCAGTAGCGAAATCTGACAAAGAAAAAACCCAGCCCTGAATGTGTTAAGCCGAGGCAGCACGACTCGGCCATCAGGTCTTTGGTGGCCAGGCCGTGTCTCCCTACCAGGCGATCGAGGTTGGACTTCACCTGATCGACGAACGCGCCCGGATGTGGCTCGGCACCGAGCCTGAAATTCCCCACGGAGTTTTTCCTCTGGATGGGAGGTTTTCAGACCAATACACCGGCATCAGAGTGCAAATTGATCCCCTGCCCCCTTCTGTCTATGAAATTCTGATCATGCCGCCATTTGGCATCGGCTCTCCCGAGGCTCGTTGAGTCCGGTTGGGATTTCCACCTCATGCCGTAACCTGATGGCATCTTCTGGAAAGCTCGGATCGCCTTATGTCTTACACCACCTCCACCATCAACGAACTGTTTCGTCTACGCGACAAGGTAGGCCTCTCAACAGCTTCGGGATTTAAGGCCCGTGTGCGCTTCGTGCAGCTAGCCTATCGCCATAACCTCGTGCGTGAGATCACCAGCTATCACTTGTGGGATCGGGGGTTTGAAGGACTGGGCGAGCGTACTTTCGATACCTGTTTCGAGATGGGAGACAGTCCCGAAGTTATCGCAGAACTGATCCGTGACGCCCGCGCCCATGGCTACGCCGGAAACATAGAGATGGAAGTGGGTAATCCCGACTGCTTTGCCCGTTGGTGCGGATACGCAGACCGACAGCAAGAGCTTGCGTTTTGAGGACTAGCACCAACAGCAATCCCAGCACGGCTCGCCGGGCTTTTTGTTGGCTTGGGATATCGCGTAATGGAAATAGCCTGAAAGCATCTCCCCCTCTGACAACAAGGAGTTGCCTCATGCAGTCCCCTACACTCAAGTCGAGCTATTTGCCGGAATACCTTGCATGGGTCATGTTCCTAGCCGGGGTGGCCAATGCCACGCTGATCTGGTCTGGGGTGTTCGAAGCCGCGCCTCAGGCCTTCCTGCTGCTTTTTGGCGGGCTTTTTGGCAACACTGGCATCGCCCTCCTAGGCTTCCTCATGTTGACCACCTGGTGCACTCTGGGATGGCTGCTTGCCGCACTCACCCGCTGGCTGCCCCGGCCTTGATACTCAAATGCAAATTGCATCGGTTGTCCCAGTACTCGTTCGCACGGGATGCGTGGCGCTGTGGCATCATGCAGCCTGGCAGCGATCCAGCTTTAAGGACGATTGATGGCTATTAATTTTGAACCCAAGATAGGGCAGATCTTGGAATGCAATTACGGCGATTATCAGTACGATGAAAACGGCGTCATAGTTTTCAAGAACTATGACTATCGCTTGAAGCCCGAAATGATAAAAAACCGCTTGGTTGTTGTGCTCAACGCGCGCATCGACCCAAATGCCTGCATTGTCGTGCCGCTATCGACAACAAAGGACATGGGCAAACTCAGCCGCGGGCTACACGTCGAGCTGGGGAGCGACCTGATTGACGAGCTACCGTACTTCAAGCAACAGACCAGGTGGGCCAAAGCGGACCTCGTTGAGCAGGTCAGCAAACAGCGCCTATTCAAGCCCAGGGCGATGCGTGGTCATCTTGAGCAGGTGCTATCGCGAGAGGTCGTTACCCTGATTCAGACAGCAGTGATTAAGGCCGTTAACGCCGGTGGATTGCTGAAATAGCCTAGGTCAAATGCTTACTGAATAGTTGACATAAGTGTCAGCTGACCCTATTATTTCCCACGTAGCCCTTGAGGCACTTGAGTTTTATCCCCCTAGAGGGACCTGCAAAGCCCGGTTAATCACTGGGCTTTTGCCTTTCTGAGATTCCCTCTCTCCTTCTCTACCCCCTTCCTTCAGAGGTTGCCGCTGGGCGTCACATCCCAACCAGGCAGCATCGGCTTTCTCCAACCGCACATCCTACGCTTATCAGGTAGCCACCAGCATTCCATCCCACCTGCTATGCGCTTGGGTTGTGCCTGGCAAATGGGATAATCGGAGCCTAGATTGCACTCGACCGCTCTGAAAAGGAACCCTATTCATGCGTACTCTGGTACTGCCGCTCAAAGGCGAGTATTTCGACGCAATCAAGGCCGGGATCAAGCCGGAAGAATTCCGAGCTGCCACGCCCTATTGGCGACGGCGTTTGGATGGACAGAGCTTCGACCAGATTGAGCTGACACGGGGCTATCCGAAGCGCGGAGACGACGCACGAAGACTTGTGTTGCCCTGGAAGGGCTATCGCTTGACGACGATCGTTCATCCACACTTCGGCGCAGATCCAGTCGAGGTTTTCGCCATTGATGTTTCGCGCTAAGGATGCGGTTCAGTGAATCCGATCAAGCAGCATTTCCGACTGAAAAAACCCTGTGCGAATTGCCCTTTCCTCAAGGAAGGAGCCATTCCGCTAAGCCGCGGGCGCTTGGAGGGGATTATTTCTACCCTGATCGAGGATGATCAATCTACTTTCCAGTGCCACAAGACCGTGCATTCAAAACGGGGTGGCAACTGGGACGATGAGGGGAACTATGAACCCTCGGGGCACGAGTCGATGTGCGCTGGAGCTGCGGCTTATCTCATGAAGAAAGGCAGACCGACCGTGGGTATGCGGTTCGCTTTTGCCACCGGCGATGCTTCCCCCAACGACTGGGATTCAGTGCGAGAGATCGTGATCGACTGACTTCTTGGGTTCTCATCACTTCGGGTTAGGTTCGTCCTAACGTTCCCGATAGCAGCTGATGAGCACCATGGCTAAATCAAGACACGCAAACGCAAAGACCGAATCCTCGAGCCCGGCAGAACACCGTAAAAACCTCATTCGCCTGCTCAACGCAAACAGCCATCGCCATCACTTGTGGGATGTGTTTGCGGACTTCTGCGAAATGGGCGCGCTAGCGATGAGCAACAGCGTGGACCTGGCCCAGCGTAATGAGCGTGAAAAACGCTACATGAGCGTCATTAAGAAGTATGAGCCGAGCGAGGTGCATCGGTTTCCCCAGATGCTCGCTGAACTCACCATGGCAATGGAATATGGGCCTGACGATGTGCTTGGCCAGGTATTCGGCGAGTTGGAGCTGGGGAACAGCTCAAGAGGACAGTTTTTCACCCCTTACCCAGTCTGCAAGCTCATGGCCTCACAACTCTTTGGGGATGGTGCAGATCTGCGCAAGCGACTAGATGAGCGAGGTTTTATAACGGTCAACGAACCAGCATCCGGTGCGGGAGCTATGGTGATCGCGATCGCCGAAGCGTTGGGAGACAAAGGCTTCAACTACCAGCGCTGCCTCCATGTGACTGCGCAGGATGTCGACTCCCGCGCAGTTCATATGACCTACCTCCAGCTCAGCCTTCTGCACATTCCCGCAATTCTGATCCTCGGTAACACGCTGGCGCTGGAAGAACGGGAGCTGTGGTACACGCCGGCACACGTTATGGGTCTATGGCGCGCCAGGCTAACGCGCCACCAGACCATGGCCAGCGAGATCACCAATCCTCCAGACGAAAATACTACGCCCGTCCTGTTCCGGGACTTGGCCACTCTCACTGCACCCCCCGCAACCAGTGGCCAACAAATCGCACTGTTCTGATGAGTATTGCTGGCGGAAATATCTCCGACACACCGGAGGAAGATACAACGCCCTGCTCCCGCCCAGGGCAGTAAATGCATCAACTTGAGTTGGCATTTTCTCCCGCGCTGGCATGCTTATTCCTCAAACATCATTGGAGCTCCATCTATGCGCAAGCTGTTTATCTACACCCTCGTTGGCCTCTCGTTGGCCGGCTGCGACTCGTCGCGAGATTCGGGGGCCGCAGTCGGTACCGGTGCTGTCGAACACGAGCGCACTTTGCACTACAGCAAGGCAGAAGACGGCTCGACCGTGATTCAAGCTACTCGCATCACAAACGGCCAGCTAGCAGTCGATACGGCAGCGGGGGAGGACGCGGTGCAAAGCAGGGGGGATTCATGAATCAGGTCGCATTCAAAGACTGTGGCCGTGTGAACTTTGCCAAAACGGGGCCTGGCGAGGGCGTTGTTCAAGGCATCCACACCGGGCGCGGAATGACTGCTAAATGCAAAATCCGAAACTGGGATGGTCAGTGGCATATTGTTGAAAGCAAATAACCGAAGCGAACACAAAGGAGCAATCATGGAAGTTGTTACAATCAAAAATATTAAAGAACTAGGTGATTCGCAGAAAGAAGAAATCTTGCGTATGGCCTATCGCTATAGCCAGGATTTGGTCAACCGACCAATAAGTACTACCCACCCGATGTTCGGCGTAGTTCGTGCGTGGATGCTGACTGACATCCAACTTCAACTAGACCCAGCAATTAGCCTGATGATCAATTCAGAATTAGTAATCGCTGTAAATGCCGCATCAACTATCATAGGTTTTATGACCCTAACCCGTGCTAACGACTCCGAAACTGCTTGTGGCATCAATTATATTTGCGTCGATTCAGCCCACCGCAATCAGGGAATTATGACTGCGATGATTGCCAGCCTAAAACCACGCTTCACCGACATAGCGCTGAGCTGCTTTCCAACACTCGTAGAGGCGTATGAAAAGATCGGATTCGTAATGTGCGAGGCCCAAGGGGCTCAAGTCGCTATGCGAATTGGCGGTTCCTACAATATGAACGTCATAGACCCGAACTTCCTGAACAGACAAAGTGCGGTTTCTCAAGAAGCTCAACGCTTGATTAGCGAACTTGGCGGGGATCGGGCTGTTGCTATCAACGATGAGTATGACGCTGAAACAAAGCGAATATCTCAAGAGGTTGCGTACTTCGTTGAGCAACGCAAGAACCCTTTATCCATCTAGGCGCTATCCGTTCCGAAAATGGTCTGTATGCCAACAATTCCAGCGTATCGCGAGCCTATTATGATGCCCAAATTCCTTCATCTTTCTGCAATTCATGCCCCGGTCAGCGTGAGCGCCAATGGCTATTACGCGAAGTATGGAGCAAATATTTTTGGGCGTGATTTCGTGGTTGGCGATATTCATGGTGAATTCAGCAAGCTATCGAAACTGTTATCTTCGGTAGGATTTGACGAATATGCAGACAGACTATTTTCGGTAGGTGATTTAGTTGATAGAGGGCCAGAATCACACCAAGTTGATGACTGGTTGAAGAAGCCTTGGTTCAAGTCTGTTATGGGGAATCATGACTACTGGTGTGTTGAAGGCGGACTAGATACCGAACAAGTTGGACACCGGAAGTACGGTGGAGAATGGTTTTATTCCCTTACCTCTGACGAGCAGAAGTCCATAGGGCTTGCTTTACATGGTCTACCCATCGCTATTCAGGTCGAAGGCCGCAACGGCGAAAAGTTTGGAATTGTTCATGCTGAATGCACATGCCTAAGTTGGTCGCGCTTCGAAGAGGCTCTGACAGGTGAGTTAGGCGACTCTTATAGGAACTACCATGCCACGGAAGCAATGTGGCGTAGGTCTCGACATTTAAATCAAACAACCATCCCCGTTGCTGGTATCGACAGGATCTTTGTAGGCCACACGAAAGTCGCTGCCGTTCTTGATTTAGGGAATGTTCGATATATTGATACTGGTGGTGTTTTTGAAAACGGGCTATTGACCATAGTTGAAATTGGCGGCTCAGAAGCCATCCATTCAATCTGATCAGGCAACAACCCGGCCGAGGATTCAGGCCTGCTGCCGGGTAGGCGGCTCCCCCTCTCCTCTCCTCTCCCCTACCTCACCTGGTCCAGGTACTCATGCTCTCGTCGGTCGGCCTCCTCTGCTTCCTGGAAGGGTCATTCTGCTCGATAGCAACTGTGGGCTATGGTGTGGGACGTAATATTTGGGTTTTCTAGAACCCCTTATAGGTTCTGGCCTGTAGCCGTTTTGTATGGGGATACCTTATCCTCCTACATTCCGGCGAGATCTGGCGCGATTGCAGTATCAGCGCCTGCGAACAAACGAGCCGCGAGGAATCCGTAGTGAAAAACCATGCTTCGAATGAGCACGCTCAAAGCGAGCCGATTTCTGGTGAGATTTACCACGTCACGCCAACCCGTAATCTTGAGTCCATTTTCCGTGACGGTTTACGGCCGCAGATTGGACCTCGCTCCGAACTACTCGGTGAAGCCAAGGAAATGGTCTATTTCTTTGGGTCGATGCTGGGAGTAGAAGACGCACTCAGTAACTGGCTTGGTGAAGCGCTTGATGACGAGCCTGGAGCGATTTCCGTTCTCGCCGTTGATCGCTCCGGTTTACACCTCGTTTCAGATGCGGGGTACGAGCTTGCTTGCCTGCACCTTGTCCCACCGGAGAACATTTCTCTCGCTTTTCAGGATGACGTGCCGGTGGATGAAAAGAATGGCCCGGTGACCGAGGGCACCTCATGAGCAAACTGACCCCTAAGTTCGTCAAGGATATCGACCAGCCCGGCTCCTACCAGGACGGCCGAGGGTTGATTCTTCGTGTGTCAGCTACCCTGCGGAAAAGTTGGGTCTTTCGCTATATGCTGGCGAAGCAACGGCACGATCTAGCCCTGGGGACCTTCCCTGCCTTGAGCCTCAGAGACGCGCGGCTGGAGGCTGACAAATACCGGCTCGATATCGCACGTGGCGTCGATCCAGCCGCTGAGCGTGCGAAGGTCAAAGCTGCCAAAGCCTCACGAACCACAACGAGCCACACGTTTCGGGCTTCGGCAGAAAGGTACATCCGCACGCATTCATCAAGCTGGTCTAAGAAGCATCACCAGCAATGGCAAAATTCACTCACGAAGCATGTCTACCCTGCCATAGGCGGATTTCGGATAGCCGAGGTCGACACGGACGATATCCTGGATGTGCTGACGCCGATCTGGAGCAAGATCCCCGTCACGGCGAACCGCGTCCGGAATCGCATAGAGCTCGTGCTCGATGCAGCGAAGGCACTGAAGCTTCGGCAAGGTGAAAACCCCGCACGGTGGCGTGGTCATCTCGACAAGCTCTTGCCCAAGCAATCGCATACGGTAGTCCCCTTCCCGTCTCCGACACCTTTACGCACTGCCGAGCTGTTGGCCAGGCTCGATTCCCTGGATGGGTCAGCAGCTCGTGCTGTTGAATTCGCAATTCTGACTGCGACCCGTAACCAAGAGGTGAGCGGGGCCCAGTGGCCGGAAATAGATTGGGAGGAGAAAATCTGGTACATCCCAGCAGAACGCATGAAAGCGGGCAAGGCTCATCGGGTACCCCTTACGGAGCAAATGCTCGAGGTGCTACGGCAGCAGGTCGGAAAGCATGACAAATGGATATTTCTCAACTCCTGGCGAACAGGCCCTATTCCCGGCAATGCCATGGCAAGGGTGCTCGATCAGCTCCAGGTCGATGGCGTCGTACCGCATGGGTTCAGATCTACTTTTCGGACGTGGGCCGCGGAAGAAACCGATCACCAGCGAGAGGTTTGCGAAATGGCTCTCGCGCATACCCTCAACAGTAAGGTTGAAGCAGCATATAACCGAGGTGACTTGCTGGATAAGCGTCGCGCCCTGATGAAGGATTGGGGGGACTTTCTTATCGCCAACGCTCCTCAGGTGCAAGGTGAGGTATCGGATCTGGTTTCGGAGCTTGCCCCTGATGCTGGGTCACATCTGGCCAAGGTTCTGCCGGCCGCTTGACCACCGAGGTGAGGGCGCTCTGTCAGAAGCGCCCGAATAACAACCAATTTTGCCTGAACTGTGCCCCCCTCCCTCGCAGTTCCTATAATTCATAGGTGAGATCAGAATGGAAGTTTCTGCTCCACTACCATAGCTGTGGCGGTGTACTTCCTGCCGATCCGGAATGTGTCTCCCATAGTCGTGATAGTACGACCACGAAGATCGGTCGCTTTCTTGCCCTCAGCCAGGAAGCGCATGGCATCGGCAATCCGGTGCGCGAGCTTGCCGATCGCCTGGTTGTATCGGTCAGCACTACGACCGATCTCCAGGGCAGCATCCAAGGTTGCACCGTGCAACAGGGCGTCGGCCACCCACTCACCGACCTCTTTAGCCGTGTCGTGATCGTTCTTGCGGTCTGCGACCTTACCGAGCAGATAGAACAGAAAATCGTCGTCACGGTTCGCCGCCCACCCGTTGATGAAGTGGCACTCCATCTGGAACACGTCGAACAACAAGTAGAGGGTGCCATCCGACAGCATGGACAGTTCTGGGTAGAGAGCTCGCAGCTGCGGGAATTCTTCCTCACCGTACTCCGGCACCTCATCCGTCGGGTCGTTCAGCGTTTCCAGGCGCAGGCCGGCAGCCTGGGCCCAGACCTCTGCAGCTCGTTCTTGAGCATGCTTGGCGGCATGAGCGATATCGCCACGCCACTTCGCTTCAGTTTCCTTCACGGCGTTGAACATCACCTCCGAGACTGGCTCAAAGCCCGCCTCGAACTCGACGTTACCCAGCGCCGTGTAGACCCAGCCTTCAGCCGCCGGCCCTTCGGGGATTTCAGGCCGGGCCGGCAGCAGCGCCAGATCCAGGGGATCGCGCAGAGTCATCGGCTGCCCGCGATAGGTGAAGTCACCACTACCAGGGAGAACACCACCCACCAGTAGGTTGGCGAACGCGGCTTTCACGTCGCCCTCCTCCTGCAAATCCCCCGGCAGTCGAGCATTGAAGGGGCGGTGCAGGATTAAGCGGCCAGTCGCCCGAGATTCAAGGGTGGCTGTGTCCATCGCCGCAAGAGTTTCCGTTTGGTAGGGAACCGGCACTACTCCCCAGGCCTCGACGGCTTCCTTGGCAGAAACAGTTGCTTCGGCAATCAAGCTGCGGGCCATCTCTTGCAGCTGTGCATGCGGCTGCTCCTTCTGGCGCTCTTTCACCAGGTGCACCAGCTTGTCGAAGACGAATACCTTCCCGTCATTGACCAGGTAGGTTGCATTCGGGACGCCAGACACCTTTCGCAACTCTTCCTTCAGCGTGTCATTCAGGCCCCCGAAAAAATTGCTGTACTCGTCCACGACCAGCATCCGCGGCGGCTCAGTTTTATCGTTTTTGTCGTCAGACATGACTCATTTCCTTTCCAGTGCCTCAATAGGCATAAACGGTGACCAGTCACTCGCCGAGCAACAATTCATTCGCTGGCTTGGCCGAAAGAGGTGCCTCGAATATTGTTGGCTTCGTCGCAGATCCGGGCCACCTCCAGCATCGCTTTCAGCGCTCGCTCCTCCGTCTCCCTCGTGGCGAATGCAATCATGAACCCATGCAGCAGGCCGGCGAGCATTGCCCCACTGTCCGCAACGTTACGGTTCCCTGCCACGGCGGAAAATTGCTCCAGGAGGGGAGCAGGTGCCTTCAGAAGGAATTCCTGGCCGAGGGATTTTCCGATACTTGCCGCATGGACACACTGGTGAGCCAAGGCTTCTTCAGGCGACATCGGTGTACCGTCATAATGCTCGAATGACGCCTTTACATGGTTGCGACCGTGCATCCCGGCGGCGATGCTTTCAGCTCCCTGGCGGATCTTCTCAACTGCAATACTGGCTATGCTGAAGTCTGTTTGCGCTTCATCCATAACCGCGGCCAACAGGCGTTCATCGACATTTTCAGTGCTATCCATTTGATCCTCCGTTGATAAATATTTACCTCCATTTCAAGTTCGCATTCAATTGAAAAAACCCAAGCTCCCGGTGGCCAAACCTAACTCACAAAAAAGGCCGGGTTCACCGGCCGTTTATTTTAGAAGATCCGCGGTAGCGCAAACTCACTGGGTTCGCCATGTCTCGACTACAGCAGCGCCATGCTCTTGCTTCCACTCCTTGAGCGTCTTGTGGTTGCCGCCCTTGGTCTTAGCGAGCTCACCCGTGTTGGGGTTGCGGTAGACCTTGACTGCTCGTTGCGCACGAGGTTTGCCAGGCTGATGGGTAATTTGCTTTCGATAGTCCGGGTCAAGAATCGCGATGATGTCGCGCAGGCTCTTGCCATACTCAGACATCAAGGCCCGTAGCTTTTTCTCGAACTCCATCTCTTTCAAAAGGGCTTCATTTCCGCTCAACTTCTCCAGTCGGTCCTGAAGCTCCTTGATGGCTTCCTCTGTGGCTCGGTACTCGGTGATGAGGGACATCTTGTCTCCTTGGTTTGAGTTTCATGGCCCTGAGCCGTGACGGTGCGCGCCAGGCTTGCTAGGGCTGCTGGTTAGATCATGCCTGCCGATGCAAGGAATGCATAGCCCGCAAGGAATCCGGCGGAAGGCCAGAATGCGTAAAATTGAATGTCTACGAACAGTTTCTTGTTCATGGCGTCCAGGAGGGCTAAGCCTCCTCCTCCAAACGGTTGATTTCGGCAATTACGCCCTGCATGTTTTCGATCGCACTTTCGGCGGCTTCCCGGGCCTTGCCGAACAGTGATTCCTTACCTTCAAGCAGGGAGTCGAGGCGGTTGTTCTCGCGCCGGAGCTGCTTCGCAATGGAATCAAAGTCTTCACCCTCGGGAGGTTTCTTGCCCTGGAGCTTGAGTTCCATGGCTTCGGACTGCTTTAACATTAGATCGCGAACGACAGTACGCTGAGTCGCACTTTGCTCGTCGAAGCCATTGATGCTTTCGAAAACCTTCACGGCTGCTTTCACACTGGACAAGGCTTTGGTGCCAACTTCGGACTTCCCTGCCTTGGTTTGAGTGGCTGCCTGTTGAGTATTCACGCCAGGTGCAACATTGCTGCTCGAGGGAGCGCTGCTACCACCAGCCTGGCCGCCGCCGGCCTCGGCCGTGTTTTCTTCGGTACAACCTTCAGTCATCTGATGAGAAATACTCGCCGTACCCTCCTGGGCCTTGTTCGTAGCATCTGCATCATCAGCGGAAGGGATGGACGCAGAGCCACCCTCGCCACCGAAGAGGTTCGGGCCAAAATCCATTACGGTGTCGTCCTGAGTTGTTTGCATGCGGGGTACTCCTTTTCTGTTCGGGCTTTAACCTATGAAATCACCCTTCCAGAAAATCCCAACACTCATGTCTCCTCAGCATATCGGGCCTGCATTTTTGCCTTCACCCGATTTTCTAGCCTCTTGGCTACGTCCACAACGAATGCAAGGAACTGAAGATCCAGGCCCTCTTCAACCTCATTCATGATGTCGTCGGCAACGCCCTCAGCTTCTCGGCCAAATTGCATTCCAGCATCAGCCATTTCGAACAGGAGCTGAGCCGCCGGCTTACTCTCATAGGTATAGAAAACGTCCGATTCTTGCTCAATCGCGGCTATTTGGTTTGCCAGTGCATCAGGTGCTGATGCGCCATCTTCATTTTCATCATCGTCAAGCGGTACTGGCGGAGGGAGGAGACCATTTTTATCTGAGGGCGGAAGTGGCTTATTAGACATCGCAGGTTTCGATCTGCCCTCCTCCCTCATGTCCTTCGCGGCCTTACGAATTGCCTTAGGCCCGCGACTACACAGTTCTTGCTGTGTTTTTTTTTCCAGCTTAGCCACCTGCTCCGCTGCGGATACGCTCACTTCGCCGGCCTTGACAGCATCTAGCAGCTCCGGTGTGCCGTCTCGGACAACCTTGCACGCAGAAGACACAGAGCGCGGACTGATACCCAGGACCTTGGCCGCCTCCTCAATCGCCATCTTCGCCGCTTCCAACTCCTGCCCCGCTGCTTTCTCCAGGTCGACAGTGATAGCGCTGCTCCCGCGCAGTGAGGACAGCTCGGCAGCGATCAATGCCCGTTGAGCCACAGTGAGCTGCCGTCGATAGAGGTTCAGAGAGAGGACATACCCCAGAGCATCATCCCCTGTGTATTCCTCTGTTCGGGGTTCGATCATCAGATCCTTGCAAACGCGATATCGGTTACGCCCATCAAGGATCTTTCCTTCATAGAGAACGATCGTGGCACGCTGTCCGTTGACATCAATATCTTCAAGCAGGGCTTCGTAGTCATCTCCGATGATTAACGGAAATAGCTGAGCGTAATCGTGAAACTCAAGATCATAGCTTTGCATAAGCAGCTTCTCGTTCCTGTTTTATCCAAGAACGATACGTCGAAGAAACGAACAAATGACGCTTTTTCAGGTCGTTTTTACGTCTGAATTCGCGACCATTGTTGCTATCCTAGGCTCAATATTCACTCAAAAAAAACCCTGCCGTATAAGCAGGGATTGGTGTTCTAGAGAAGCCAAGACAATAAATTAAATCTAAATTAAATCTTCTCTTGAAGTTGGCTTATTAGTTCTTCGAGTGCTGCTTGATCCGGTTTTGTGTCAACGAACCTAAGCGACTTGTCTGAAAGGACTTCCATGACACCCCATTTCAATTCATGCAAATCCTGGCCCGGCTCTGGTGGCGTTTCCCAGTAGGGAAAGCTTCTGACTACATGGGGGGGCATCTTTGTGATCATGGCTGAATCTCGGTATTTTCTGTAAGTCAAAGGCTGCATGCTATCAGTGTATAAATATACAGTTCCGCATCAGTACACAAAAACGGCGTCAAAAGGTCGTCATTTTTCCGCTCGTAAACGGGTAGCAGAACGGCAAAAACCTATAAAAAGTTGTCTCATAGCACAGCATAAGCTAGGGCCATGTCTACAGCAAACATCAGGCCATCACCGACCATTTAAGGCGTAATTAGTTTCACTAAATTGATGCTTTGAGCTATAGCTCGCCGTAGCTCGATCCTTTACAAACCAGGAAAATGCAGGCTGGTGAAAGCATAGATTACTGCGGGGGTCTTTGTAGATCATTTCCCGACCGGGAGTCGGGGATGCTTCGGGACAGCCTTCTTTGAGCTTCCCTGCTAGGCCTGCGGCCTCCTGGCCTATTCTCTACGCGCACTAAACTAACAAAGTAACGAGTGAGCTGGAGGGTCAATTGCGATTCGTGCAAAAGGATGCGCTTGTGCGATTCCCTGAGGTCAACTTCACTCGCCCAGTCTCGGAGCAAGGCACCGATGCTGGTTCACCCGCACTCGCTCACTGACACCTTTGGCCCAAGCCAACCTTGCCTGCGCACCTCGTCCATCGCCGCTTCCAACTCAGGGATCGAGGATATGTCGCAAGAAACCGTTGGTTTTTTTCCTTTGCGGTCTGTGGGCAACTGCAATATCACCTGTTCAGGATCGCTCAGTGACACCTGGAACTTTACGCTCGGAAGCCCGCTGAAGGTGATGCTCGCCTTCGTTTGGTTCACCTCGGCTGAGGCCTGTCGCACCTCCCCTTCATGCTCATACGCCAGCGAGATACGGTGTTTGGTTGAATTGCTCATAGATAATCCCTGGAGCTTGATCTACGCAAATTTGCGTAACGCTTAATGCTTTGTTCTGAGCCCGCGCTTCACCGCGGATGAACCGATCTTCGCTGCTCAACATGTGAATCCGAGCCGGGGCTGAACACTTCAGCCAGTGCTCTGAAATTACCGAAAACAGCTCAATACGGCTCAAGCCATGCAGGTGCTCAGGCTCAATCTTTGACAGCTGTGCGAGAGCGGTGAATCGTGTCTGCGGTTGCACCACTCTGTGTTCTGGTTGCGCGACTCCGGTTGCCATATGTCCTTATCTCGTAGTCTAAAAACCATATTCTGTCATGGCACATCGCCTTCGTGTGCACGTTTTCTAACCTGTTTTGCGTCTGAAATATATAGTTACAAAGTAAATGTGAATCATTCGCTCTCAATCAAAGAACGGTCAATTGTCTTTAAAAAGGCCTCGAACTGCTCCGCAATCAGTTTCGCGTCGACACTTTTCTCACAACGAAGCTCGACTTTTTTTCCTTCTACGCGAACCCGTCCAATACCACTGATCTCAGTATCGGTGAATTTGCTGGACGAGTTTTGCTGGGTCCGTGAAGCAATTTCCTTGGCTAGCCAACGCAGAGCGTGTTCTTGTGTCCATTGCTCATCACGCATAGCCGTCACGGCTCGCAGAAGTAGTTCGGGCTCTTTGCTGCTGAATTCAATAAAATCCTTTGCCCGCTTCCCACCGATGAGTCCTGGATTCGTGTCCAGAATGGCTTTCACTTCATTAGGCAGGTCCATCAGCAATAGGCATCTACTCACTATCGAGTGATTGACTCCTAACCGGCGGCCCAGCGCCCTGACAGATGGTTCACCACCAGAATCCAAAATTTTTGCGTAAGATTTACCTCGCTCGTACTCCGTGAGCGCTTCTTGGCCTTCGTTGTCCGTCAGCGCAAGGATCTGCGCCAAAGCGTCGTCCATTTCACGGACGTATGACGTAATGGTCTCCCTTCCGAGCAATTTGTGAGCACGCCATCTGCGCTCACCGCCGACCAGCTCATAAATGCCATCACCTATCGGCCTGACAGTGACGGGCTTGGCCAAGCCAACAGAAGCGATCGAATTTGCAAGGTCTTCGATAGCTGCCTCGCTGAATGCCAGACGTGGCTGGTATGGCGATACCCGTATATTGCTGGTGCTGATTTCAGCTATGACACCGTTTGCGGCTCCCGCTTCAAGAGCCTTGCCGGAGACTTTAGCCTGGCTATTCTCGCCCTCGATGCCTGCTACCGCTTGCTCAGCAACAGCCTCATTAACCTGTTGCTGAGCAAGCATTTCCCTAACCGAAACTCTTAGATTGGGTTCCGGCAACTCCGCCGGCGTCCTTTTGACGCCAGACATCCAGGTAGGCGCATCTTTTGGCTTTCCTGGAAAATCCTCTGACTTAGCCATAATTTCTCCGTCAATTAACCGCTGTAACGTGGAGCGCATCCAATCTCTTGGGCCTGCTGAAGATCTCAAGTGGTGCTCGGAGCACCAGTGAAGTTCAGCAGACTGGTGCTGCTCCGAGCACCAGTGAAGCTCAATACCCAGGTGGTGCTCCGAGCACCAGTGAAGCTCAATACCCAGGTGGTGCTCCGAGCACCAGTGAAGATCAAACCCTAGGTGGTGCTCCGAGCACCAGTCACTGAGAAGCAAACTCTCGGACTTTTTGGAGTGCTTCGCTAAAAACTGAGCGCATTGAGTCAATGGTTTTGCTGGTAGCGCCTTTCCATACGATCAGAGGAATGCCTTGATCCAGCGCTTTACCATAGTCTTCTGAGTAATAGAGCTTTTCTTCAGCAACCCGACCAGGGAAGAGATCGTTCAGAACAACAAGGTTATTCAAAATGCGTTTACGGTTTCTGATGAACATGGTCGGGATTGCTAGAACAACAGGGGAGCGACGGTATGCCTTGGCAAATCGAACCATCCATTCATTCAGCCGCATAAGGGCGCGAAAAGAGAATTTATCCATCCGAACAGGGCAGATAACAAAGTCGCTAGCGACGATGGAGTTTTTTGTGAGTCGAGAAGCGGTAGGGGCATTGTCGAAAAGGATCACGTCATAGGCTGACGTATCAATACCGGGAATCTCTCCAGTCCTGGCTCGCTCCAGCCAGTCTGCATACCAGAAATCCATATTGTTCTCTGCGTCTAAAGCAACAACAAGATCCTCGAGGTACGCATCAGCTGGGATGAGGTGGGGGCCGTTCTCGCCGAATGGCTTTTTGATGACTTGCTCAAAAGACAATGGCTCGAATTGTCGACCTCTCAGCTCTGGGCTCAGAAGGTTCCCTAGGTTGCCCTCAACATAGCGCTCTGGAGGAATTCCCATCGATTCAAGGTCAGACCTTGCCAAATCTGGGTCATACCCCAGCTCACTCGACGAGTCGCCCTGGGGATCATTATCAATGATAAGAATCCGGAGCCCTTGCATCTGTAGGTAGATTGCTAGGTTGACCGTTACGGTCGTTTTTCCCGTTCCGCCCTTGGGAACGAAGGTTGATATCACAACCTGCCGTGGTAGCCCCTTTGCTTGACCTTTCGCTCTACGGATCGCTGCGATATCGAAAATATCACTCAGGGTATAAGCCCGAGTTGGGACAGTGCCGCGAGCAATGCGGCGAATTTCCAGCCCGTTTTCATCCTCAATGTCTTGAAGACGACGGGTAGTCAATCCAAAACAATCGGCTGCAAATTTAGGGGGGTAGAGGAGGGTGGAGAAATCCGTGAAATAGACGGATTCCTCTTCAAACTGCTCGCTTGGCTGCTGCATGACGATCCCTGCATTGTTGAATACAGGTGAATCATAATACGTTAAGTCGCTTTTTCAAGAAAAATCATGGTACAGGGTGGGTTTTGGCCTTTAAAACCGAACTGTAAACGGCTTTTTCCATCTCACAGTTCGGCTTTGATCAGGAATTTTGGAGACTAAACCCGAACTCATAATAGGTAAAGCGAGAGCCCATGTCAGCGGTCAGGCGTACTGTTTTTGGGCATCGGTGCGTGCGCGCTTAAAGACCGAGCTTATGTAGTTGACTGTGAATTGGGTGTCCATGGGATGCGATTCGACCACTACCTCGGTGGAGCCAGACAAGAATGTGATGTTCTCAAAACCGTGGCTGGACTCGTCTGTGCCAATTTGCAGCTGGCTTCTCAGCCCGCTTAGCACTTCCTCCAGGTGAAGTTTGTCAGCTTTTACCGTAGCGACATCCAGTACCCCTTCAGCGTTGAATGCCAGCTGAATGTCAGTGACACCCTCGAGGTTTACCTCCCATTCTGAGAGATTAAGCACCGGGCCACCGGTGTAGGATGTACCAATCTTGTCGATGATGGTGTAGTGCTGCTGGACGTCGACGATCGTCGTAACGCCTACAGTCAGGCTTACCGGCTCCGGCGCTATGACAGCCATGCTGAGCAGATAAGCTGCGACGCCCGCGAAAGCGGCAGTATTCATAGGGTTCCTCCAGGTCATATTCGGATGGGGTCATTTTCTCCTCGCCGACCTGGTGGGTGTGCTGCTTTCGAACCGAATTCTCGTCGGAAAAACAGCCATTGGATTCTGAGTCTGTTTTTTGCTTTTCAACCCTCAGAAAATTAGCTTCTCAGTTTTAAAAGCCTTTTAATTGTTTTTCTCTTGTTGTTCTCTTGTTTTTAGATTGCTGGAGCCCTTGTATTACGCGGCCTCCAGAGGATCATCGACTACACATTCCGGTATTGCGACTACACATTCCGGCTTTGCGACTATGGATTACGGCTGAAGCGACTACAGATTCCGGCTGTGACGACTACAGATTACGGCCGTTATACACAGGCCGGATGGAGGGCCTGGGCTGTGTCTAACGACTACAGATTCCGGCTGCCGGATGCTGCACGTAGCACGAGTTTGAGTTTTTATGGCTCGATTTCAAGCAATTTTGTGTTCTGAATTTGCCTGATTGGCGTTTCTTTGGATCGAAACCGCAATAACTCATTGTTTTTAAACGATAAATTAAATTAGCTGTCGATTATTTGACGATTTTCAGTGGTTCGCCCAATTCCTTGGCGGATTCGCCAATAAATAGTCTTTGAGCTACACCGCTGGACCTATCGACTACAGATTACGGCTGTTTTTATAGTCGTCAGCTCGATGCGACTACAGATTACGGCTGTGCGTGGACGAACATGACCAGGCAGTTTTGCAGCCGTATCTTCGGTATCGACTACAGATTGCGGCTGTGGATCAAAGGTCTCCCACTCTATCGACTACAGATTACGGCTGTGGATCGAGGGTGCTTCACGCTATCGACTACAGATTACGGCTGTCCTACGTGCCGGACGGACACCAATCGACTACAAATTACGGCTACTGCCTATCGACTACAGATTCGTCCATTGTCTTGCGATCGGATGGGGTGGTTGGCTGCAAGGCCCATTTTTACTAGGGTCTAGAGCCTAACCGACTCCTGGGTATCGACTACAGCGTAATCTCTCTGTAGGGTTCCGTTACTAATCGTGGGGCCAGACATGTCCAATTTACCTAAACCTGCCAAGCCGGAACCTAAGCCGCTCCGGGTTACGAAATCCAATACGCTGATTACCGCGTCATACCGGCTGACACTCAACGAGCAGCGGTTGATCCTCGCGGCTATCAGTAAACTCGACCCAAGAAGGCCCATGCCGAAAAAGGTGTCTGTCTCGGCCGCGGACTATTCGGATATCTACGGCGTCCAGCTCAGGCATGCATATGAGCAGATGAAAGTGGCTGCTGATGAGCTGTACGAGCGCGATATTAAGACCTTTGACGGGTCTGGCATGGAGCGGAAGCGTTGGGTCGATCGGGCCAAGTATTTGGATGGTGAAGGTCGCGTTGAGTTGTCGTTCACCATCCATGTCATGCCCTATCTCACGATGCTGTACAGCAAAGTGACTAGCTATGATCTTCGGCGGGTTGCCTGCCTGGACTCGAGCCATTCGTTCCGGCTGTTTGAGATGCTGATGCAGTTTCGGAAGACAGGATGGGCCTACATTGAGGTCGAATCCTTGCGGGTCGCCCTCGGATTGTCGGATGCCTATCAACGATTCAACAACCTCCGCCAGAGAGTCATAGATCCGGCAGTTGCGGAGCTGAAGAGTAAGAGCAACCTGGATGTAAGCTACGAGCTGAAGAGGGAAGGGCGGAAGGTGATCGCAATCAAATTCACCTTCTGTGACGTCGCACAGATCCCGCTTAATCTGGAACTCGACCCTGAAGATCTTCCCCCTCTTCCTGAGTTTGACCCCGGAGAAGATAGCGAATGGCTGGCCACTCAGCCGTTGGGTGAGTTGGCGGAAGCTCAGGAAGCTGGGCTGCTGTTCTCTGTTTCGGCAGAGGAAGAAGAGCAACCAGATTAGAATGCGTCGTCATCTGGCGGCCGTTTGTGCCTTTTCTAGCAATGCTCCCGGTGCCGTTCATTCCTGTCCAGGCATTCGAGTCGTCATTTGCCGTCCGTTTGGTGCCAATTCCATAGCAAAAACCCGCCTTGGTGGCGGGTTTTCTTGACCTGTCTTGGACAGGTGATGCTCAGTAATTGGGTACCAGCGTAAATAGGCTTCGCCGCCATTGGCATACATCCTCGACTGATGCTCGCCCTGCGGTTTTGAGCGCGTCGAAGACGCTCAAAGCAAACGACATTGCAGCCTGGTCATCTTCGTGAAGGTCGACAATCACAACAGGAAACTGGTCGCCGTCATCAGCCTCTGGTGTTGCTATGGCGACTGTCTGAATTCCCCAGGTGATGCCGTCATCGTAAGGTTCTACAACAAATCGCTTGAGCCGGCGAATCATGCCGTCACGAATCATCTGAATCAGATCGGTGCATACCGGCTCCGATTGGCACTGCTGGAAATGTTGGATGGCTGTCATAAGCTACGGCTCCCTTGATATGCATTCATGCTGCCAGCAGTCTCGTAAATCCCAAACGGAATTCCCCTGGCTTTGTTCGGCATCGCATTGGCGGCGAACCCTAGCATTATTTTTCCCCCTGGTTGGGCGTGCTCTTCCTCGCGGGTGGTGGCGGAAGATCAACAAAGGCTGGAGCGGCTACGCAAAATGCTGTTTGCATGCCAGAAACATCACCGTCCCAACACTCGCATTCGGCGTCCCAACCTTCAGGGTCAAAATTGAAGATCGTCCCGAGATCAACAGCCCCATCCAGGGTGGCGTATGCCCCGCTCAAGGTTCCGTTGATCAGTACCGCGTAGCAATCGTCGCCGATTTTCAATGCTTTCCCTGGATTGGCTTCAAGAAGACGCTGATAGGAAGCAAGGGTCTCGTCGTAAGTCATGGTTGCTGCTCTGATTCCGGGTGTGAGTAGACATTGCCACCGCTCCAGGAATACCCAAATCCTGTAGAGGGCAGAGCTGGCAGCCCCCGCTTGGGTTTGTGCGTGGCTATGCAACCATGTAGACATATCAGAACGGAGATCCAAGGCATGAACTTCACCCACGAACAGGGGCCAGCGATTAACTCGTTGGCCCGTATCGTCAAGCTGGTGGCTTTTGCTGGAACAGGGAAGACCACCACGCTTGTTGGCTATGCCAAGGCTAGACCTCAATGCCGTCTGCTCTACCTCTGCTACAACAAAAGCGTCGAGATTGCTGCCAAGCAAAAGTTTCCGCCGAACGTGACGTGCAAAACAGCCCATGGCTTGGCTTATGCGTCGATCGGATCGAAGTACAGACACAAGCTCACGAGCAATCTGCGCCTGACCGACATTGCAAGAGTTATCGGCTCACAGAACTGGGAGCTGGTGCGCAGCGTGCAAGAGACGTTGAACAATTATCTGGCCAGCGCGGATGACGATATCGAGCTTTGTCACTGCCCTGTAAGCAAGCTCAAGACGGATCGAATGAAGCGCGCCGCCGGCAGCATCGTCGAAGGAGCCAGGCAGCTTTGGTTGCAAATGTGCGACATTCATAACGAGGCAGCGAATATTACGCACGATGGGTACCTCAAGCTCTGGGCTCTCTCGAAACCAAACTTGCGGGACCGTTACGATATTGCGCTTGGAGATGAGGCACAGGACATCAATCCAGTGATTGCAGGTGTTCTTGCGCAGCAGGCGGCATACGGTATGGGTGTAGTCGTTTGTGGCGATGGCCATCAGATGCTCTACCGTTTCAGGGGGGCTGTAGACGCTCTCAATGCGACCTGGCTCGACAAAGCGGAAGTCCATTACCTCACTCAGTCGTTTCGGTTCGGGTCTGCCGTTGCGCACGTCGCCAACATGGTTCTCGCGTTCAAGGGTGAATCCCGCCAACTGGCTGGGCTTGGTGGCGAGACTCGTGTTTCAAAGGCGCTACCGGCTGACCTTGAACATCGCACCGTACTCTGTCGGACGGTGGTTGGAGTGATCGAGACGGCGCTGGCCAATGTAGAGACTGGTGCAAAGATCTACTGGGTTGGGGGGATCGAGGGTTACAACCTCCAGGATCTTGAAGACCTACATGCGCTATCGAAGGGGTGGCGTGACCGAGTGAAGGGGAAAAAACTCCTCCAGGAATATCCTGATTATGACCTCTACAAGCAGATTGCCGATGAAAGCCAAGACCCTGAGATGAACCGATCAATCAAGATCATCGAGCAGTACAGCGCGGATCTCCCGGAGTTGTTTGCCAAGCTGCGGCGCAATGCGGTCACTGATGAGCTTGAAGCCACCATCACCCTCAGCACCGCGCATCGCTCGAAAGGCTTGGAGTGGGATGCGGTGCAACTGGCTGAGGATTTCACCTTCGATCCGTTCAATCCGGACAACGAAAAGGAACCATGGATCGATGAGATGAACCTCCTATACGTCGCGTGTACGCGTGCTATGCATGTTCTGGCTGTCAACTCGACGATGTTGGAGATCATGAAAGAGTTCGTCGACCGGCGTGATGGTCGCAAGCCAAACACCCCAATGGTTTTCAGGACGAAACAGGCGGCTGCCGCGTAGTGCTCCTCGAGCATCTCATTGGGTTATCCGGTGCACACACTAGGATTGGATTTGACCATTAGATTACCGATGGACCGTAAATGAGTCGGAAAAAGCCAACCCAGCGGGATCTGGATCTGCTCGCGATGTCGAGCATTGCCAGCCAGCTACCTGTTCGTTTTGAGAATAAAACAGCCTGGCATGTGTTCGCCGGTGAGTGCCGCGGCTACAACCAAACGATCCCGGACGAGCATCTGAGAGGAGCTATCACCCGAACTGCCCAGTGGTGCTTCACGATTGAAGCAAGCGGCAATTGCCCTGAGTGCAGGAGCATCACCAGGTTCTTGTTGCGCCTTCATGATGATTTGACAGCTTCAGGCCAAATGAACGGGCTCTGGCAAACATGGAAACCGAAGCGAAAAGCAGGCTTCGCCTGGTTGCTTCGATTCTTAAAACTCACCCGCTAAACACAGGAGATATTCTCATGTCCATTTCCAGCCACCAGGCGGCTTTGCTTCAGCATCTGCGGGATCAGGGCTATGTAGTTTTGCTCGTTGAGCCGGGCGAAACTGAACACATCAGTCGAGACAGGTTGGAGAGCCGTTTGCGAGCCGACGCTGCGGATCACATTGAGGATCTGCTATCTCTGGAGGCAGTCCGAACTCGCTGAGCTGACACGTAGCAAAAAAGCCCGTTTCGAACGGGTTTTTTTATGAGCGGAATTTGTGATACTTGGTAATACCACCCCTTCATTCGCGAGATCGCTTTCGCACCCTCTGCGTTGCTCCTGGTTAACATGGAGCAGAGGGGGAGGAGGGCACATGGCATAGCCGTAGTGAAGGGGTGGTATTATGAGGAATCCTAGATGACTGACGCAATTGTTTCCGCTTACAAGCGTTTGGTCGAAACCGTTGGGGCTTTCAATGAGAAATGGCCCGCATTGGTTGTCGGCGGGATGATATGGCGCATCCCGCTCCTCTCTGAACAGAGGACGCCATCTCGAATCAACGTCCAGGTACTGACAGGAACTGACGCGATCAAGGCCGCCGTAGAGGCGTTACGCGAGTTTGAGCGCGATCTCGGCCAGGCTCCAGGTACCGTGCTGCGTTTGCCGGGGTACTTTCTCCTCTCCGGATCGATACTCGATGAGGGTAGGGCGGTGAATCGCTGCAAGAGCGCGCTGGTGGATGCGATCGAGGCTGAGCGCGTGTTTCGCAACGTCGCCGTCAGCCGCCGCTCCAACATCATGCGCCAGGCCCTGGGGAAAAATTTCTCTCTCAACCAGCTGAAGCGCGCAATCCAAGTTTTTGATGCGGCCCCAAGGCAGATCACATTCACCTGGGCCGGCCACACCTCAGGTAAAGAGCGAGTCACTGTTGGCCACGTCCGGGAAGTACTGCTTGCCGCGGCACATGAAAGATCCGTGGCCACCGGCGAGCCAGTGGAGAATAGCCCCCAGTGGATCGATCTACGCACCATCGCGAACATGGCTGAAACCGACCTTTTAGATGCGCCAAAGCCTATCGCTCCGCATCCACGGGCCATGCTGTGGTTTTCCGAGCGAAGCCGGTATGACGCAATGCTGCATGCCAACCTCCCATTCTTCGTACTCGATGGGCAGCCCGCTGCAAAAGTCGTTGGCCTCAAGGACTTCGATAGAGACTCGCGATCAGCAAAACGGCCTGACATAAAGCACCGGTTGCCGGCACTCCCTGGTGGGCGCTTTTTCGTATCCTCATCCACTGCGGAACCAATTACCCAAGAGCCCGGCGGGCCAGATGGCCCCGAGGTGCTTTCGACCTACCGAGAATCAATAAAAGACATCTCTGAGCGATAGTTTATCCATAAAAATCAATGGCTTAGAGTTCGCATAATAGGGATTATGTAAAATGCCAAGCTACCTAATAATTAGGATGCGAACATTATCCCTACATCCGCTGAGCTGTTCAAGCCACTTGCGGCCGGCCAGCCCCTCAAATCTGCGATTGCCACCTCGCGGATACTCACGATGGAAGTTGTCCGGGAGTCCCTGGCAAAGAACCTGGCAACAAAAGCGGCTCGGTGATTACTCATACCTTGGCCACGACGCCTGCCCAACCTGAGCCGGTAACGCCCCAGCAGGCCGCAAAAACGAAACAGCACCAGACAGTTGATTGATCATTGAGGTCGGCCGGGAGGTCTTTGTGATACACCCAGCCGTGCCTGCGATACCAGCTGCCTCACCTGACTCTTGCTGTAGCCACCGTACAACGTCCTGGGGGATGGAAAAGGTTCAGGCTTGCCCCAGCACTACAAAACCGCATATCCGCTCCGCACGGCCCTCTATCGGCAGTTTCCGGCCCGTTTAAAACCCGCAGCTTTGGCGTCCGCAGCGCTGGCAAACTCTACCCGGTTGCGCGTTCCGACCTTTCCATAACTCGGACAGCCCACTGGTAGGTGGTAAACATTACTAGTGCGGTTGCCAATCACCGGCGAGATCGAGCTGGAGGCGTATCCACCAGATACCTGGTGCTGAACTGGCTCACTCCGAATGGCCTGTGCCATCGTGTCGTCTCCCGTCACTCGCATCCCGAGACTCCAAGAACGCTCACCTGTTACGAATGGATTGCTGTGCCCCATTATTCGGGCAATCCGCCGGTCACGCTCCTGTTCCCACGCGGTCACCGGGTATTGACGATCCCAGGCCATCAGCAACTGCTGCTGTGCCTTGGACATCGACAGCCCGTAACGGGCGTGCATGTAGAAATAGATGCGGGCAACAGTGCCCTTTACCTGGTCGCGAGGTTCTGTCACCCGCTGCTGGAAATCTGTTCTGGTCGGGCAAGCGCCGTACTGCTTTGGCGTTGAGGGTAAAACGCCATAGCGAAAGTTGCTGCGATCAGCATTTACCTCTCCGACACTCACATCGAGGTTGTGCATGTCGGCTTCCATTTCCCGAAAAACCGCATCGGTATCAACGCAGTTTTTGCGCCCGCCGTTCTGCCAACATTTCCGCTGGCTACCGAAGGCGTATGCCGGCAAGACGTGTTCCCATTCGATGCGCTGGGCGCGGTTTTCTTGAGCGCGAGTCTCATAGCCACACGAAGCGAAGTCGATACGGCCGCCTGACCGCCCTACCCATTTCCACTGACACCCGCAATATAGATCGCCGTCAGTGCTCGTGTTGCGGTCGTAATAGACCTTCTCGCGCAGCTCAACCTTTGCGTCCTCGAACGTCAAGGGTCTTGCAGCAAGTGCGAAGTGAGAGATGGCCACCAGCCCGGCCGTCAGTAACACACTGATCCTTTTCACGGTACTGCCTCAATCTGAAATAGCTTTACCCGCCTAGAGCAAAAAATCCCTGGCCAAGCTTGGGTTGAGTGGTGATGGAGCGGTTATACGAGATTCGATCAAACATCATCGAGGGGGAGATAGAACGCAACCAGCGGCACGCACAGTCGAACGGCACCCCTCATGTGTAAGGTGGTAGGAGAATTTGCAATACGGTCTAGTAACCACGTCCAGGACTTCACGAGCCGCAGTTCAGAAGGCGTTGAACCTTCGAGCTCCTGCTTGAATTCAATGAACTTTGCCTGGCTGCGCTCGAAAATTACCGTCTGCCGGCAGATCTCCGCCAGGCCGCGGATATCTTGACTCTTCTCAATCAGCGCTGAGCGCATATCTGTATCGCTTCGATCCATTGTGGAAAGTAAATCGATCATCATGCGGTCGATCAGCCGAGACTCGTCGTGTTGATGGCCATCAGCGTTTCGCATAGCTCTCTCCTTTGATTTGTTCGGAAATCGGTTTTACCCGAGACTTCAAGAAATCCAAGCATGCGGGAGCGATCGGAGCTCAAGTCGCGCTTTCAGGCACATTTACCGTCTGATTAAGAGCTACTAGCAATTCAGGGATTGCCCTTGGGGAGGGTTTTCTTCGAAAAAACGCCAGGGCATTTTGATCGCGGAGCGACCTACCCTAGCTGCAGTTTTGCCGGTAAACGAGTTCGGTTTGGCTGTGACAGCCGGAGGGCTGTTCTAAGGCTGGCTCAACGTATCAACGCATAGCCGATCCGGATGAGCGCCCCTGAAGAAAAACTCACATCTTCGGGTGCTTGCCACCGCATCGAAGGCCAATAAGCCCGGCCGCAACGCTGAACTTATGGGTGCTGAATCGCCGGTTAGAACAACCTCGAATCGGGAGTGAAAAGTTCGACCTGAATGGTCGCGCTCTGGGCTTCCGGGTGCCGAGGGTTGAAGAGGTAGTTAACAGTGCTTGGAATTATCGCGCTTGGCACGGGCAGTAGCAGTGCGTTGCATTCATCCAAGAATTGGTTACCTATGCCTCTGGTGAGATCAGTGTCTGCTGACCAACCTGGCGGGAGTGTGGGCATCTGGACTTGTGACACAGAGTCAGGCACTTCGATGCGGAGAAGCTGCATCGTTGCCGGGAAGTCTTCCGGATCAATTTCCAGATGAACCAGCACCTCAAGCATCGCTCCCGGTGGGCTGGTCGCGGTGTAAACGACCGGTCTGCCAGCATGGTGCCAACGACCGCTAACGCGGAGACCTCCGGTACCGCTCAAGTCAGCATAAGAGCTGATTCGCCACAGAATCACAGAGCGAAGCCCTCCGCGATCTGCAGCAACATCTCTTCAACCTGGCTGGTTCCTTGCTGAGTTGTGAGCAGCTGCCTGGGCGTCAACCCAGAGAAGCGCTCCTTAGGCTTGGCCAGCCACCGATTCGCCTTATCAGCATCCCCAAAGATGGCCTCAGCCATCGCGGTGATGTGCGCCGATCGGAAGAACCGGTCACTTTCTTCGACAGTGAGGGGCTGATCGCGCTCTACCCGGTTTTTCAAGGTGCGCAGCGGGATAATCTGGTCTCGCTCCAGCGGAGTAACCACACCCTCTTCAGTTAGCCTCATCAACCGGGCCGCGGAAAAGCCATGGCTGATTCTGGTGTGAATCTCGAAATCGCTGGCAGACTCAGGGATCTCCAGCAATATTTGTAAGCGCGAACGGTAAGCTGAATACCCGTGGTCGCGTAGGACTTCAGCAAGCATGATGGCTCTCCTATCCGGCGTTTCCCGGCTAGTATGCGGGAAATGCCGGAGAATGCAAGTTTACCGTTTGGGTGGCCCGGCTGGCGGTCGCCAGCCGGTGGAGATGTGGCGGTCACTTTCAACCCATCCAGGATGATGCTTGAGGAGCGCCTTTGGTGGGTCGGTCTACTGGCTGCGTTGGCCAAACATGTCTGCTTGTTGGTTCGCTGGATCTGTTTTCGACGTGTTCAGCGGGTGGCCTAGCTGCCGGCGCACCTCGGCGAGCCACGCCTTGTAGGGAGTGTTTTTTCGTTCTCCCCACGGGTATGCCTCGGCCAGCGCCTTTCGCAGGCCCTGCTGATCGCTTCGCCCTACGCGGCGAATTACCTCCCCAACAATCGGTGCTGCTCGATCTGCCCAGGACATACCGATTTCCTCAATCTTGATTTCCTAGAATTTTTGTAGATCGCTCGACTGTACGGGCGAACACTTGATGCGAATCGCGGATCAACGAGCGCAGTTGCTCCGCAGATAACGAAGGCAGGTCATTCATGCCCTCGGCATGCTCGTGCTTGAAGTGCGCCATGAACTGGCCGAGCTGCTTGCCCGTCAGCCCGGTGATAGCAGTCACCACCGTACCATTGAAGCAGGCTCGAATCGCTTTGGCCTGGTTTAGCTTGGCCAGGCTGTATTCGTAGTCCCCACGCAGCGAAGGGAACGCAGCCATCACCTCCTGCAAGTACAGGGCCTTGTCTTCGTTCCAGTCAAAGTGGCGCAGCCCACGCTGGGCCCCGATCCATTGCAGGAAACCCATGTAGACAGGACGTTTCTTGTCTCGCACGCGGGCAGTGTGATTGCGGTGCTCCAGCGGATACAAATCCGGGTTGAAACGCTCGCCGCTGGCTACGAACTGGTAGATGTCATCCAGGCTATCGAAACCCTCCCGCCAACGTGCTGCGTCAAATCCCAGGAAAGATAGAGCTCGCTCGAAGTCGCGCGTGACCAGCAGCTCGTCATGCAGGTTCGTGGCGTCGCGCATTGGCAGCCAGAGGCCATTGTGCCCAAACTTCAGCCCCATCTTGTGAGCAACCCGCCCCACCAAGTTGCCCATGTCATTCCAACTGAAATAGCCCAGGCTGAATTCGAACTCCGCCGCCGGCGTGCTGATCAAGTCGAGTTGTAGGCACTGATCGTCACTCGGAAGTGGTAGGCCCACACTAAGGACGGGACCATTCTTCACCCACGGCAACTCCAACCCGTAGGTGTTGTTCAACGCTTCAACCACGGTTTGGGGTGGCATGGACTGGAAGACCCGGCTATCCACCAGCACATCTAGATCGCCGAAATCAGGCTTTAGGCGATATGCCGCGATGGGCTCAACCCGCGCTGCATTGCCAAGGTGGCCTGTGATCTGCGCGAAGCGCGCTTGAAAGTCATCCAGTATTTTCAAGGCTACATCACGCGAGCAGCGCGTTGATCCGAATGAGGCCAGAGCATTACCACCCATATCAGGGTTTCCTCAACTGTCGAGCTTTTGGCTCGGGTTTGAATTCTTCGCTGTATCCGCCAGGTCGTGCAGCGTGTGGCAATTTCCACAGGAGAGGTAAACGGCAGGGAACAGTTCACCCTCTATGTCTTGCCCTTGCGGGTCAATGCGGTATGACCACATATCGTTGCAGCCACAGTTGCCGCAGATGAGGTGGAGGCGAGTACGAGCCATGGAACATCCTTATCACTGAGGGGTTAGCGCCAGCGCCACAGCCTCACCATTGCACACTTTCAACCAGTGGTCGAAACCGGCAGGCTTATTGGCGTATTTGAGGCTTTCAGCTTCGCACGAGATTTAGAGAACCCAAGAACGCATGCTATCGACGAAGAAGCTCAGGACTTGGCCGGGAAAGGAGGGATATTTCTTCCTTTCGGATCATCCGCAGCATTCCACGACCACCACCCTGCCCCGCCGTACTCCCGATTGTACCAAGCCGTTTTGACGGCCTTCCGTTCCAGGTAGGCCGGTGTGCTCATGCCGAACACTTCCAGGGGGTAGTCCTTACCGGTGTCCAAAAGCCAGAAGTCAGGGAAAACTGCGCTTTCATCAGCGTCGTAGCGTAGAGGTTTATCGAAGCTGCGGCCGGCGGCGTGGAGCTTGGCCTCAATCACCCCTTCGTAATCTGAGTCGACAGGAATCCAACGCTCACTGACCTGCATCAGGGCCAGCTCAACGACATCTGCTTGCGCAAACGACTCGCCCTTCCGCGGCGTGACCTGAGCGATGGCGATAACTCGACTTCCGCGCTTCCAGGCGGAAAGTTCTCTCTCGAATCTGCGGGCGGCGGTTGCCCAGACTGCCGGGGGCAAATTCAGCATGGGCATCCCGAAGGGCCCTGCCAGAGGCAATCTGCTGATGTCTCCAGAATGGCGCTCAGGGTTGTAGCGTGCCAGCGGCGATATCGCGACGAGGCGCAGATCCCGCGTTATTGCAGACTTGGCGATTGCCTGATTGCGAACCGCTCCCTTGCTGTCCTTTTGAGCAGCCAGCAGCAGCACTTCGCTCAACTTCATTCTGCTTGCAGCGACACGTTCAGCGGCCTGTAGAAGCGCGTAGTTCACAATGCCACTATTGCGCTTGCCCTCCATTGCTGGATACCAGGTAGAGAGCCGGGACTCAGACCAAAGCAGGTGCAGAAGCCCAAGCAACGTCATAGCAGGCTTGCTCTTTCCAGGCGATTTTGCCACCGATGGGCTTTCGCTTTCCTCGGCTCGAGGAGCCTGGACTCGAATGCCTCGAGCCAGGCGCACGCGAATGCTGCCATCGTCGCCCTCCTCGACTACGCCAACTGCATACCCTTGCATGCCAGAGCGTTCCGGGGCCGGCGCGTAGTACCGGCACTCGTTTGAGTGCTCATGACCTGTACCGGCGAACCGCGCCAGGTGAAAGCCATCGCTATCTTCACGCCGCTTGATCGAGAGTTTGCGGGAGCCGCTGCTTGGGCACTGGCAAATTGCATGAGTGCCGTAGGCCTTCTCCAAAACGATTTTCCAGTTTTTTGCGTACTGCTGGTCGGTCTGGAACTCCGGCGAGTAACGTTTCCCAGAGATCAGTACCGGATATCGACGGTTGAGCATGATCTTTTCTCTCCTGATTCGGGTCAGGCAATAGCCCGTTGCCGGCGGGCATAGGCTGCTTCAGCACGGTTTGCTTCGATCTGTATATGCAGCTTGACCAGCAACTCATATCCAGACTTGGGGCTCATGAGAGCAATACCGAACAATTCGTCTGCTGGAATGCTCCCGCACTGCCCATGAAACCGGCCCTTTCGCTCAATCATGGAAAATATCCCTTCGAGGTATCCGGTCTCAACGGCCTCAGCAGAAAGGCTGGGGTTTTTCAGATCGAAAATCTCTCCGGTTGGCCACTCCAGCCCATCAAGTGGGGGGAGGTTTTCCAGCGCCCAGTAACCAGTACGCATGACTGCACGCGCTATCTCGTAATGTTCCTGGTCAGTCTGATACCAGCTATCGACGGAAAGGAGCTGGTGGCGCGCCTGGTCAAGGCATTCGAGCTGCTTGGCGCGTGTAGCGTGCTCATCATCAGGAAGGCTGTCAAAGCCATCAACCCATACAGGGATGATACGCAGCGCCTCCCAGCGCAGCAGGCATCGCATCAGGGACGAGCGGGTACCACTCATGACTACCTCGCCTGGTTCCAGCATCTGGTTGTGGCTGTTGTGCAGGCCGACGATGCAGTTTGCATGGAGCCAGCGGTTTCTCTGGATGAAGTCGTGGATCGCTTCAGGCTCGTGCTCAAGCGGATCTGCGCCGGCGGGGATGCTGAATGCCTTGGGCGAGAGAGTGACCATTTGTCGGTCAGCGGAGTACGCCCTCATTTTGCCGAGGGCGCAGAGACTGCGGATTTTCATGAGGGCGAATCCTCCTGGTGTATTCGATCAGGAGGCTATCGCGGGAGGAGGAGTAGGAGATTCGTTTTCAGGATGCTGGAGCGTCGGAATTACTCACGTTGTCTTGCGGGCGGTACTCGGGCAAACCGCAATCACCAAGCATCGCCGGGTTAGAGCGCAGTTTTTCCACCTCATCCAGCGCCATGGTCACGTTCATGAAGCCCAGCGCCTTAGCTTTTTCCCATACTTCGTCATACAGCTCGGCTTTGTAGCTCAGGCCAGAAATTACGCGCTCGGCGTCGGATTTGAACACCAGGGCATCATCGTTGACCGCATTCTCGAAGTTGATCCGATCGCTGCGGGTTTCGATGTAGGTCGTTTCTTCGTCGTAGCTCATCACTTCGATGGTGGCTACGACTTCAAGCTGCGGTTGGGTTTCGGTGGTTTGCTTACTCATTACGCTTCCCTTGATCAGTTGATGTGGCCAGCATCCCATGGGTTGAAAAACTCCCAACCACGGACGGCTGGTGGATGAGCCAGAACGCCACGTCAGGCTCAACTGAGCACGGTGATCAGCTCCGGAATTTCACCGGCTGTGTTCTGAGCTCGCGTACCACCACTGTTCCGGCGAGCTTGTCGTGCCAGCCCTGCTTACGGCGATCGAATGCCGCCCAGAAGAAGCCAAGCCCCAGCGGTAGAGTCGACACTACATAGCCGAGGTACCGGCCGATGCACTGTCGAACGCTTGCGGTGTTGCCGCTTTCAGCGTCGAGCACCCGCAATTTCAGCGCCATCTTCCCCGGCGTAGCCTGGAGACGACGCCACAGAACTACCGTCAGGATCGCTGGCAGGAAAAAGTTGATTGCTAAGTCCGCTGGACCTTGGATCAGTTTGTCGCTGATGAAATAGCCCGTGCCATAGATCATCAACAGGAGCGGCAGGGAAACCAAGGTGAAAAGGATGCCGTCAACAATGCACGCCCCTGTTCTCGCCCAGAAACCCGCGTATTCAAGTTGTTCGTTCTGCATGAAAATATTCCCTGTGATTGGTTGGCAAGCCACGTTGGCCTGGCCTGATGCTATCGGGCTGAGAACTAGGCGGGGCGCGTTTTCACGCTGGTTTTGTGCCTGAAATCGAGGTCGTCCAACAGCCTGTTGGACAAATACGGCCCGGCTATTGGAGTTGGGTTTTCTGGGGACGCATTCACCCTGAAGGCTATCCAGTTCAATCGAGTCATTTGCATGAGCCAGAAAAACTCCAAAGAGCCACTGACCTTCACCGCTCGCTTGGTGAACTCCCATCACGGTTTCCAGGATTTCGATATCGACGGGCATCCTGTGGTGCGGCGTGCCTGCGTTCCGAATTCGATCAAGAAGGGCGAGCACTTCAACGTCTATCACGGGGACAGCTCGAAGTCGGGCGCTGTACGGACAGGGACGCTTGGTGACTCCCTCCGCAAATTTGCGCTTATCTGAGGGGTGCCTATGTGTTTCCCTCGTAAACCAAGTCTTGGCCGGTACCGCGCGACCAGGGCTGATTGGAGTCGGTGCTACCGGCAAGCCCGCATTGCTGCTGGCCGCGGCTTAGCTCCCGACCCGAAGTCGTCTGGTATCGCCTGGAAGGCCCAGCTCATCGTCGCCTTTGAACGTCGAGGCCACGACCCTCTGGCGTATCCCGTCCAGTGTCGGCTCAATGCTCATCGGATCATCAATGAAATTCGAGCCGAAGAAATCTCCCTGGAATATCTGAAGGACTGACCTATGACCCTGTATTTCGAGTGGATCGGAAGTATCTGCGGCGTCCTCGGGGCGCTGATGATCTCGACCAATACCCGTGTGTCTCCGTGGGGATGGTGGCTATTCCTCGTGTCGAGCTTGAGCCTCTGCTGCTACGCCGTTCTCGCGCAGGCCTGGGGATTATTGCTGCTGAATGGTTGTTTCGTTGCTACGAACATTACCGGGTTGATCCGCTGGTGGTACCCCGCTGTGTCGGCCATGCGTTCAACTTGCCATGCAGGCGTCAAGGGGTAAGCCGCTTGCTCGACCTTCGGCAGAGTGCGTGCTTGACGGCTTGGGTTTTGCGGAATGCTCGGCATGCTGGGGGCATTCGTCACTGGGAGCCACCACATGCAACTATTCAACCCGATCCACAAGGCAGAGCTGATCTCTATCGTCGAAGAAGCGTCAGCAAAAGCAGCGAAGAATGCGGGTGTTGTCCAGGAGTTGGTTTTCCCGCACATCTACTTCGTTCTCAGCAAACGTCTCAGCGTAGTAGACGTGGCATCGGCTACTGCGGATGCCCAAGAATCTGCTCTATTGGCTGCTCTCACTGAGGCAAAAAAAGCGCTTCAGGACTGCGTGTCGGTGATGAGCAACGACCTGGGAGGCTTAAAGCTGATACAGCCTGAGCTTGAGGGGGCGCGCCAAGCCTTGGCGGCGGTTGAGGCGGTGTTTGTTGGTCAATGATTCTCTGTTTCTATGAAAAAAAGCCCGGCGTTGATCCGGGCTTTTTGCTACTTGAAACATGCACCACCAGCATCACGGGTTTCTCCGGGGCAGTCTTCGCTCATCGTTTGGGCAGTTACACCAACGGAGGGGGCGAGCCTTGAATAGCGGTTTTCAGCAAGTGATTTGCGTGCCAGTTATCGTTTACAAAGTTTCCATTCCGCCAGTCTGGCGAGTCTTCATCCATTGCTTCGCAGATATATGCCCAGCGCTCGACGAGCCTTTCCCATACCAGAGATACATCTCTCATTTGGGGTAGCAGAATAGTGAACTCAGGCACTTGTTCCAGGAGTAGTCGGCAACGCCTGAGGTCAGAAAGATCGTGAGGATAGTTGCCCTCCTCCAAACCAGGCATTCCTGTAAATCGCTGGAACATGCTTTCGCTACTGGCTCCCCGCTCACCTTCTTCTAGCCAAAGAATTGCTTTGTCCGACAAAGGAAAATCCCCTCGCAGCTCCTCGGTCAGCAGCTTGCTGGTTGCTCGTGTGTCTGGATCTGCTACTAGTTGTTCCAGGGCAGCAGGCGTGCCAAACACCGTGTTCGCCCCAAGACGTTTGGCCAGCAAAGGAGACATGACAGCGCCTTCCGCAGCCTTGGCCATAACAGCGCATAGTTCGGTGACGGGGATCATCCCGTAGATGATGGTGCAGCCATACTTCTCGGCGATTTCATACTTCATTGGGTGTAACTCCAGGTTCAGTGTTTGCGATTCTTACTCAGCACGGGATTCTCCCAAGAAAGCTGAGGATACCCATTGAGCCACGGCTAATAAGCAGAGCAAAAACACGGCCTTACGAAGCTCCCTCCGTTTCCCGCAGATGTTTCTGGCCAAGACTGCTCCCAGGATCGCGCCAGCTAGCATCCAAGCGCCGAAGGAGAGCCACTTCATTTGGAAGGCAGAAATAGCTGCTGAGGCGAATGCGGCAAGCATGGTTTCGGCTGAAGCCAGAGCCACCGGCGTGAGCGTGAGGATAAAAAAGTGAGCGGTCTTTTTCATTTCGATCAGGGCCGTGGGTTGCCCTACCAGGGAGTGATGCGCTTAACGTACCCCGAAAAAAGCCCCCTATTTTCAGTTTTCAGGCGCGATTAACGTCCGAAATAACCGGCGCGACTTGAAGCTTGGGTTTTCCCGAACATGGGTGAAGCTGAACTCATTGCAAACACGGAGTTTAGCCAAGTGAATCAGCAAGTAGCAGAAGTCCTCCCCCTCAGCCGTATCCGCCGCAACCCACAGATCGACCCGCGTAAAGGCCGGAAGAAGTCCGCGTATGAGCAACTGGTGCGTTCTATCAGTGCCAAGGGCATCATCCAGCCGATTCTGGTCAGGCCAGTAAGCGATGACCCGAACTACGACCATGAGGTGGTGGCTGGCAACCGGCGCTGGACGGCGGCCCACGATGCGGGCTTGATCGAGGTTCCGGCCCTGATCCGCGCTATGAGCGATCAGGAAGCGCGGTTGATCGCCGCACTGGAGAATCAGGTGCGGGCCGACCTGACGCCAATCGAAGAAGCCCAGTCTGCGGTAGTTTTGCTGGAGGACATGGCCAACGATCATTTGGCGGTGATGAAGGCCTTGGATTGGTCTAGAACCAAGCTCGACAGCCGCCTGCTACTCGCACATGCCTGTGACGCGGTGGCCGAAGCTCTGCTGGAGGAGCAAATCAAGATTGGCCATGCTGAATTGCTGTGCCGTCTCCCCGCCTCCGATCAAGCGGGCATTCTGTCGAAGATCGTCGAGAAGAATTATTCCGTCGAGCAGACCAGGGCGCGCCTGCTGGAGTTGACTCGGGACGTTTCGACTGCGCGCTTTGACACCACCGAATGCCGGAGCTGCATCTACAACTCGGGCGCGAATGCCGATTTGTTCGAGGCCAGCCTTGGGGCGTCTCGCTGCCAGAACTCTGTCTGCTGGAACCGGAAAACCGAGCAGCTAATTTCTGTTCGGTTGATCGAGGCGCAGGAGGAACACGCGGTGGTTCATAGCGAGCTTAATCTCGCCAAGGACTCATACGTGAAGCTTGTCGCACGGGGCGAGGATGGCGTGGGAGAGCAACAGGCAGCGGCGTGCGCTACCTGTGCAAGCTTCGGCGCAGTGGTAATGGTGTCGAGGGGGCGCGAAGGCGACGTGATCGGCGGTATGTGCTTCAACAAGCCTTGCCACAAGGAGAAAACCGCCGCCTACAAAACCGCCCTGGCCACCCTAACGAACACAGCGCCAGCCACCATTGCGGAGGGTACTGTTGGAGCAGCCCCGGCCAAGCCGAAGGCTGCAAGCGCCAAGCCCACCCAGGTGAAGAAGTCGCTACGCCGTGAAGCCTTCGACCTTTACGCCCGTATGAGCAAGCAAGTCGTGCTCAATGACCGCTCGCTCGCGCTGGCAGTTGCCATCGTCAGCATGTATTTCGAGATGCGCAGCGACCTCAAGAGCGAGCTGCGGGCACAGATGGAAAAGGCTATGGGTGTCACAAGCGCCCTGATGACCACGGCTCGCGCCGATGCCGAGATTCGGCTTGCGCAACTCGGGGAGGAAAAGCTCCTCACGTTCATGGGCAGCATGGCTGCCGCCTCGCTATTCCGAACGGATAGCGCTGACGCATTCGAGAAATCCGTGTCGGGTGCTCAGTCACTCAAGTTCATGGAGTACGCCAACGTCGATCCGGCCAAAGGATTCGTGATGAACGAGAGCTACCTCAAGGCTCAGGTTAAGGCGGGCATCATCGAAGATTGCAAGCGTTCGGGCTTTGCCGCCGCCTACAACGAGGCGAAGGGCGAAAAGACTTTTGAAGGGCTGATTACCGGCAAGGCAAGCGCTCTTATCGACGCCATCCTGGCTTTCAAAGAGTTCAGCTGGTTGGGTTATTTGCCGCCTGCGTTACAACTATCGGCACAGGGTGGGAAGAACCCCGCTCCCCAGCAATCCGAATCAATCCAAGCCTGACAGGGAACATCATCATGCAATCCACGTTTTTTTCCGTAATGGCTGCTGCATTGGCGGGCACCCAACACCGCGTCAACGTGGCAATCGAAACCGCCTCCGCCGATGCGCTGAAAGTGATGATTACCGCTGACCTCGGCCCTACACCTGAGAAGGCCTCCGAGCACGAAGTGCAGCTTCGCGCCGCCATGTGTCGCCCACTGATCCTGGTAGGGAGTGCTGTTGAAATCGAGCAGGCGCTGATGAAGCGCCTGACACAGCACGTCCAGGCGCTGAATGAGGGGGTGAGCCTGCTGGATGACATCCGCTCGATTGGCGCGACTGTGCAGGCGAAAGCCGCCACGCCAGCTACCGAGCAGCCTGTTGCGTCCGACCTCGATGCCGATGCCGATGCCGATGCCGAGGATGGCGACGCTGCGCAGGTAGGTGGCGGTTCTGGCGTGGACAGCGGCTCAGGCGAACCCAATCTGAACCTCGCGGCCTCTTTCTAGGAATTGCACTCATGGCACTCGTTGAAATCTCTCTTGCCCGCGTTTTTCGTTACGCCGGTCGTGACCTCCCCGACCCGCAGCCCGAAATGTCCGTGACTGACGTGCTGAAACACTATGCCCGTCAGTTCCCAAAGCTCAACGGAGCGAAAATTATCGACCCCATTGTGGAGAATGACAGCTATGTCTACGAGTTCCGAGACGGCGGATTCGGCGCAAAAGGTTGATCCGCTTGAAGTCCTGAAAGCGTGGGAACGTGGCGAACTGGATCGCCACCTCCCGTCCGGTACCGAACCTGATTGTTTAGACCACCAGCAGAGACAAAGGCTATGGAAGTTGCTCTCCTCCCCCGCCAATCCCGGCACTATCGACTTCCAAATGCCGCGCTGACACCTCTTAGCTTGCCGAACGTTGGGTCTGTGATGCGTGAAGCACAGGCCCAACTGTTCAGCCGAGACTATGCAGGGGTGGTCGACCACCAAGCTCATAGCATGCTGTGCCGGGAGGCGCTGCAAGCTGGTCTGGTTGCCGATAGCGCCATCGAATGGCTTCGGCAGTACCCAAATAGCTACGGGCTGCATCGCCTTACGGGCGAGGTAGTACAGCGTCTTGGTGCGTCCTTTACCATCAGCGATGAAGGACTTTTTCCACAGCGCACCAGCCTGCTGAATCGGCTGAATACCCCATACGTCGATCCATTTGAGACGGCATCCTATGCAATAGCCGCTGTAGAGGCTGGGCTGGTCGGACTTGATGCGCTCGCCCCCCACATCGAGGCAGGCCCTGATGGGGCAGGCCGGATAATGGCGGAGCTGGAGCGCTCGTTGATTGGCCGGGTCAAGCTGCCAAAATCCGTTGAGGACGCCTACTCCTTCGGAATCCAGGACGGTCATTTCATTCTGGAATCGAACTGCTTCGCTACCTTCACCATTCAAGCGCCAGCGAGCTTGGAACTGCGGGTGCTTCTTTTCAAAACTCTCGACGCGATGACACGCCATCTGCTGCCGTTCCATACGCCAATGACCTTCCTCGGGCCGCACAGCTATCTGAATCACGGACTTTCGGACGCTTACGAGGAGTTTGCACCGCGCTTGGCCACGTGCTCCAGAGAGGAACTTTGCGCCTTCCTGTTGGACGATTCGGTCGAGCATGAGGACTACATCGCTGAATATCTCTACTGCCACGGCCAAGACGAGGATTCTGTAAACAGCTTGCTTGACGCCATCTATGAGATGGATGAACTCAAACAGATAGCTGGAGCCACCCTTGGCCAGGGAGATCGGTGCGAAATCGAGGAGCTGTCCGATCAGGCGCGGCAAATCTGTGAGCGTGATGATTCACACGCTCCGTTGACTCAAGTGCTGGAGGAAGCCTTGCAGCACTGCCTGGAGCATGAGGCCAGCGGATCGCTCAAAGAGTTCAACCCCCATGATTTCCCAGGCACAGCCGGTGATGGGGTTTCTCTTTTCGAGAGCATTCTGGTTTGTCTGACTAGGGATTTTCCAAATCTAGAGCAGAGTAGCTATGACGGTTTTGACGGCATCGTCAGCGGCTCTGGCTTCCCAGCCATCGGGTTACCGCTGAGTTCTGATCAATTGCCAACCGTCACCCTGCCAGTTCTAGACATGCTATCGCTGACCCTAGGTCTGTTGCAGCGAATCGCCGACGCTTTAGAGGAATGCGGTAATGCTAAGTGAAAATGTTTCGAGCAAGGCCATGCTGATACACCACCACTGCCAGACAGGCGTGGTCACTGTGACCAGTCACAGCGTCATTGCGCTGGAAGATGGTAAGGCAGGCTTCACCCTGGGCGCTGGGAGGGCTTTCAGCCCCTACGATAAATCCGAATTGGCTGCTCTGCTGTTGAATGAGGATGCCGGAGCAGAATTTCTCCCCGAGAGCTATCTGTTCAGCTCACGCACCGTCTTGGCGTGGTACCGCCGCCCTGGTCTGCACGATATTCCAATCCTTGGCGAGCGCATACGCGCTCCCCTGCCGGGCTTGATCTTCATCGCTGCGGCCAACCAATCCTTCCGTTGCTTTGCGTTCAAGGGCAACCAGCGTCCGACCCCGGAGACAGAACTTTTCTACGCCCCGTTGGGGAACGTGTACCAGGGAGGAACTTTCTGCACTGGCAGCGGCAATGTTCCCCGCGATGTTCGACGAGAGAACATCCCGGCCTGGGAGAACTTCGTGCTGGAGAGCGAAAACACCCACAGCGGCACGGTTGAGCCGGTGGCGGGTTGCCGCTCGTTTGAGGCCTTGAAGGAGTTCTATCGAGCACTGAGCGAGAAAGGATCGAAGCGGTTCCCAGCTTCAAAACTGGTTTCAGCCGGGTCATACAGTGGCCCGCTAACGCTAGCGCAAGCTATCAAAGGAGGTGCGCGATGAGCGTTCATCCGATCACAGCTCACCAATCGCCGATCTACAAGACGCCAGCCTCGTGGGTTGAGCGCGCACCACGCATTGTGGTTATCGGGGCCGGTGGCAATGGCAGTGAGGTGGTTGATGCGCTGGCCAGTTTCCACCATGCGCTTCGCTCCCTCGGCCATCCAGAGGGGCTGGAGGTCACTGTCATTGACGATGCCATCGTGCGCGAGCCGAACCTTGTACGTCAGCGTTTCTGGCCGTGCGACTTGGGCCAATTCAAAGCAATCAGTTTGGTGAATCGTTACAATCTCATGCTGGGTACGTCCTGGGAGGCCCTGCCCTTCCGATTTCCAAGCCAAGAGACCATAGAGGCGATGCGCGCCGCCGACTTGATCATTTCCGCTGTTGACCTTTCTTCGGCCCGCCGCGCAATCGCCAGCAGCGCGCTGATATCCCGACACTGCATGTGGCTTGACCTCGGCAACGAGGCCCGCCATGGACAGGTTGTGTTCGGCGCTGCGCATTCAAACAAGAGGGGCATCTACCCCAACGTGATGGACGCTTACCCTGAAATCGAAACGCTTGAAGATGACAACAAAAAATCCTGCTCAGTTGCGGAAGCCATTCGTTCGCAGGACTGCTTGGTCAACCGGGCAGTTACAACTGCCGGAATGAGCATTGTGTGGGAGTTGCTGCGCACGGGGGAAACCGATAAGCACTGGATCACCGTGGATCTGGCGTCAGGCTCTCAAAACACTTTTCCGTTCCCACCTGTTCCGCAATCCGCCTAACTCAACCGCTCCCGTCTTCGCATTGGTCCAGCCTCTGCTCCATCTGCGATATCAGGTCAGCGGCTTTAACTTCGAGGACTTTGGACAATCTCATAATCAAGGGAAGTGTGGGCAGACTCTCGCCCCGCTCGATTTTCCCCAGGTGCGAACGCTCAACCCCAGCCAGGAGAGCAAGTTTCTCCTGAGCCAGGCCCGATTTCAGGCGTTCTTCGCGCACGACATTGCCAAAAGCTCCTGCCACCTGAGGGTCAAAGCTTGATGTTCCTGCCGGTCGCCCGCGTGTAGGTGGTCGCTTCTCCATAGACAGAAGCGTTATCGGCAGGAACAATTAAAACCACGTTTAAGAATACCCTTTTCGCTCGTGACGCTACGCCCAGAGGGTCAGCGGAGCGGTTTTATATGCACACTCCCCTGGTTAGGACTACCAAATATGACTCACATTGACCCCTCCGTACCCCAGCATTTGGCCGAGCTTTATCAGGAACTCAACGCATCGAGAGCTTCCTTACGGGCACTGATCGAGGCCGAGGGTTCAGGCATCCATCAGCGAACTTTGGATCAGCTTGACCGCATGATTGCAGAGATATTTTTTCCGCTGGAGTCCGTTGTTTACAGCGAAGAGGCTATTTGCTCCCCGGATAATGCTGAGGCTGTAACCCCGGCGGGGTATGCCTGGCAGGTAACCGGCCGCAATGGCGATGTGAGGACTCTCCGCTGTGCCGAAACGGGGAAGGAAATATCCATTTCAATTGAGCAAGCGATTACAGACTTCGCCTTGGTGCCCTATCAACTGCCGGAAGCCTATCTCTCTGACCTGGATCGCACTCCGTCGCAACTAGAGAAAAAGTATGCGCTCAGTGGAAACGACCATCCTTTCCTGACCAACTACCAGTGGCTTCAAGTAGTGCGAAGCAACCAGACACAGCTTGGATACTGGCAGTGGGTGTTGGCAGAGCTGGCGACACTCCACCACAACTCCCGTCCCTGACGCTCTGCCCATGAATACCGCGTCGGCCTGTTCCCTTAGGCTTGGCGCAGGCTTTAAGGCCCTCACGAGCTATCCTCTCGCCGCCACGCCTCTCCAAGCCGTGTGGGATAATGCGCCCATGAGTTGGGATACCTGCGTTGCGCGCTATCTTGGCCGAAAGCAAATTAATGGAGTGCGGAATCTGAAAAGGGGAGGCGAAAACATTGGCCTGGATCAAGACAAAGAGGACCTTATGCCCGCTCCAGAGGTGCCCGTCCAATGCAGGCTTAGGCATTGCAGCAGTGGCAATATCCAGCAGCATCTTCTAGTCCAAGTGGCAGAGGACGATTGTGCCTGGCGAACTGCCGGCGACCTTTGCGAAGTGAGCTATGACTGGGACGTAATCGAGTGGGAGTCAACCTAGCGCTACGTCTAGATAGAGCTATCCCATCCAGGAGAAGCGCGGCCGAGCGGTATCCGAACGCTCCCTGTTCCCTGTAGATGATTTCCTCCCAGCTTCCTGCTATCCCAAGGGGGAAACGTCCCCCTTGCCCTTCACTTGGGATTTCGCGTTGCCGCAGTAGCCTGAGACTGTAGGCACCAGGTAGGTGCTCAGAGGACAGCCAATGCACCCGTTAATCTCCCGCGCACACCAGTTTGACGACCAGGTAGTTATCCCGGCACTGGGTCAGCAGCTCACCCTGCTTGGGTTCGAGCCTGAGCCTACGGTACTGGCCGAGGGCACCTATTTCGATGCCCCGACAGTGGATCTGGACAGCTATGATCACGTTGTAGTCTGTGTGTCTGGCAAGGACAGCATCGCTTGCCTGCTGGCATTGATCGAGCAGGGTGTGGATCTGCGTCGTGTTGAACTCTGGCACCACCGCGTTGATGGCGCTGAGGGGAGCACACTCATGGACTGGACATTCAACGACAGTTTCATCGAGAAGTTCGCAGCAGCATTCAATTTGCCGCTCTATTTCTCCTGGTTGCAGGGTGGCATCGAGGGCGAAATGCTCAAGATGGACGCCTACTCCAAGCCTCACATGGTCGAAACACCAGGCGGAATTATCTGCTTGGATCGTGATACCAGTCGGACATCACCAGCGACCCGTCGCCGGTTTCCTCAGCAAAGCGCCAGCCTGGCAACACGCTGGTGTAGCTCAGCGGCCAAGATCGACGTAGGCCGCAGGGCCGTCACCAATCAGGAGCGCTTTCTCGGGACCAAGACCTTGTTCGTCACTGGCGAGCGCCGTGCAGAGTCGAGTAACCGCAGCATGTACAACCAGCTGGAACCTCACGCCGTCGACCGCCGCAAGGGTCGCCTCGGCCGGCACGTAGATGCTTGGCGGCCGGTGCTGCACTACAGCGAAGAACAGGTGTGGGAGCTGCTTGCTCGCCACCGCGTGGAGGCACCTGTCCCCTACCGCTTGGGTTGGGGGCGTTTCAGCTGCATGACGTGCATTTACAACTCACCGAAGGTCTGGGCCACTATCCGCAAATACTTCCCTGAGCGGGTCACCCCGATAACCGGTTACGAGGACGAGTTCGGCTGCACTATCAGCCGGCAGAAAATCAACGTGGTGGATCTGTCAGCCACGGCGGAAGCGTTTGATATCACCGATCTGGACGCACTTGCCCAGGCGCGCCAGCGCGAATACGTGCTGCCGATCTTCACGCCCGAGGGTAAAGCCTGGCAGTTGCCAGCTGGAGCATTCGTGACCGAAGGTTGCGGATCGGTTTAAAAGATTCCTCCCTGGTTTCCCCTTGAACGATAGCTGTCCGCGTTCCTTGGGATTTCCGATGCCTGCCGTACCTTGAATCCATCAGCTCCAGTGAGGAGCTGGATTCAAGCGCGGAGCTTGTCATGCAGTTGTTCGATGTCGATCTGTTCTCTTCCGCTGGCGTCCAGGAGATGCCTGCCAATCTTGTTCGCGGGCCTGAGAAGACCCTGACCGAGAAGATTGCCGGGGCGGTCGACGCTGTGAAGCGCGTCGTGCGGGCCGGCAAGCAGCCTGTTGTGGCGTGGAGTGGCGGCAAAGACTCAAGCGTTACGCTGAACATCGCGTTCACTGCAATTCGCGAACTGGCCACCGAAGGTTTCGCGGTGCCAACCTTGAACGTCATGCACTCCGACACCCGCATGGAAAACCCGGTGATCCACTGCTACAACCAGAGCCAGATGCAGCAAATGCAGGCCTATGCGAAGGTCGCCGGCATCGAGATGAAGGTGTGGGTAGCAAAGCCGGGCCTGAGCAATGACTACCTGGTGAGCTTGGTCGGCGGGCGCATTATCGCCAGCGTTGGCTCCAACGCCAAATGCCAGCAAATGACCAAAGCAGATCCCCTGAAACGAGTGAAGAAGGCAATTCTCCGGGATGTCGCGGCTCGCCTCGGCCGCAAGTGTACTGACGACGATATCGTTTCGCTGATCGGTACCCGGTTCGATGAATCGGTGCAGCGCGAGCGGAAAATGTCTGAGCGCGGCGAGAGCGCCTTTGAGGCGGTGAATCTCGCCGCCGGCGCTGGCGGGCACGACTGGGTACTCAGCCCAATCGCTGAAATGACCACCATGGACGTGTTCAGCTACATCGGTGAGGTGATAGCCGGTCGGATTGAGTGCTACGACCGCTTCAACCAGCTGGTTGAGATCTATCGCGACATGAATGGCGGTGACTGCATGGTGAACGTCTACCTGGCCGGGAAACAATCCGAACGCCCAGCGTGTGGCCATCGTACAGGCTGCTGGTCATGTACCCGCGTCTCCCGAGACTCGTCGGCCGAGAGCATGATTGCCAAAGAAGGCGGCGAGTACGACTGGCTCAAGCCCTTGAACGACTTGCGGAACTACATCAAGGCCCGCCACTTCGATCCAAGCGCTCGATGCTGGCTGGCGCGCACGATTGATAAGGAAACGGGGACGATAAAAATCGCTCCGAATTCCTACTCGCCGGCATTCACTAAAGAGCTGCTGGGAATCATGCTCACGATCCAGCTCGACGAGTTTGACGCTGCCCAGCAAGCCGGTATCAAGCCCCGCTTCACGCTTCTGGATATCCAGCAACTGCTGGCGGTCGAGGCGCTTTGGGGTCGGTATGGATACCAGAAACCGTTTACCGCAATGAGGGTGTTCCTGGAGGTCTACGAGCAAGGTGTTCGCTATGAGATCCCAGATATCGCGGCGCTGCCAAAGTACACCGAGGCAGATCTGCGATACCCCGAGGTCGAGGTGCCGTTCTGTGATGATGAGTACCAGGGAATGTTCAACGGCCTGCGCAGTATTTCCCATGCTGCTGCCGATGCTGAGTTCCTGACCACAACACGCAGTGGCATGGTGGTCATGGATGTGGTGACCAGCAGCGGATTCGAGATCGATCGCGAAGGTGCAGAGCTATTCGTGGACTTCGAGCTGGATAACGCCCTGTCCCGCGTGACCTTCGACCAGTCTTCGACTGCGGGGCTGCATTACCTGTTGGGGTTGGGAACCATCGCGATCTACAAGGGCGACCATGGCGACTGGGATCGGATGATGCGGATGTCCAATCAGATTTTCAGAAGCGATCTTCAGCCCATCCTGCATGACCGCGCTGCGCTGATAGCCCGCCTGGGTGGTAACTCACTGGGTCAGATCGATCTGTTCTGATGAGAGCCGTGTAAGCAACAACCATAATCCTGTGCGACTATACTGTTTTTACATACAGTGAGGCGTGCTATGCCCTCTTCGGAACTGCCGCCATTCGAGCCCGTGACGCTCGACGAGTTGCGGCGCATTTGGTCGGCGCATGAAGAACCCGATATTCGCCGTCTGGCTCTCGAAGTAGCTCGATATCGGCGTGTGCTGGCAGAGGTCGACAAGCTCTATAAGACCGTCCACCAATCTTGGCGCGACCAGGTGGGCGGTGATCTAGTGGCCCTGCACCTCTTGAAACTGGTCATGTATCACGAACGTATGCGCTTGCCCTTGCCCTAATGGCTGGCTGCTTCGTTCTACAGCGCCAGCAGTACGCCATCAGGATTGAATGCGCTCGAAAGTTATTTGGACAGCGCTAACACGTGCGCGATATGCAGCGCTGGAATCTTCCTCCAGCTTCCTTAGGATGGCGCGCCCGGCCAGACTCATTCCGCTGTCACGGAGGCTGCCAAGCTCGAGAACCGCGATCAGGGCCGCGTAATCACGGTTGAACTGCTCCCCGTCATCTTGATCAGCCGTTCCGTCCTTGATCTTTTCAAAGTAGGACATCACTGCCTCAAAGCGGTTAGTGGCTGACTGGATTATTGTCAGTTCGAGTTGAGGAAACGCTGAGTCGGCATTCAAGGCTTCATCGCATCGGCGAGCCAGCAGGTCGTGCAGCAGCTCGGCGTCATTGGCCGCATCCACGCAATCGCGGTGGATCGCCTTCTCCAAACTGCACCTCAGCCAGTCACTGGTACCGGGGTTACTGAGTACCGCCTGAATTTCTTCGTTGATGGCCATTGTTTGATTCCTCTGTCCGGAAAGCGTTGTGTGCTCAGCGTTCCGCTGTCGAAGCACTGGAAAGGTTGCGGTGATCCTGGGCAGCCATCGGTTGCTCCATCAGCTCAAACGACGGTGAAATGAACTCGGCCGTGATGGCAGCGGACAGCGCCTCCAGCTCGAAGTCGGTCACCTGAAAGCTCCCCGGCCAGATCCTGATGAGTGCCGATTTTCGTGCGACAAGGAATTTCTCCTGTTTGAGCATGGCCTCGTTGACGGCGATACCAACAGCCTCGGCAAGCGCATCGCGGCTCCTGAAGAAATGAGTCATGGAGGAAAATTGGTAGTCGATCGGCACTCCGTCGACGATCACTTGATTCGGCTTCAAGTCGATGACGACGCGATTCGCCACCACTTTCCGCTCCGTCCACTCAACAAACCAGGCCCCGAGAGCGCCAGCAGCAGCGAGTGTGCCGGTGACTATCCAGGTTCCCTGGCTGGGAGCCTCTACACCAGGTAACAAAGCAAGTGGTCCCAGCAACGCGAGGGGCATAATCCCCAGCCCCAGGATGGCTTTCGACAGATCATTCATTTGGAGAACCTTGATCGCTGATTTCGAGCGATTATTCCACGCTGTCAGCGCCAGCAAGGCCGTATTCAGGCCGTAAAACGGTCAGAAAACGCTCTTCCTACTCAGGGAGATCATTTCTGTCTGGAGTGCTTGTATCTGGCCCTATCAGGCATTGCGCCGGAGGCCGTTGGGATTTCGGTAGGAAATGAGACGGTGGCCACCTCCTACCAGGAACCACCAGCATGGAACTCAACCGCCTCCCCGCTTGGCTTCAGGCTTACCGCGATGGCCATCGTCAAGGCAACGCCCAAGCGCTAGCAGCCTATGCCGATTACTACTGCATGGACGGGTCAGCCGACATGGAGTTGGATATTGAGGAGCGGCTTGGCTACATCCCTCCGCCAATGGTCTCGTATGCAAGCCGAACGGGCACACGCCGCAACCTCGCAGCAATGCGCGGGGCGGGTTGGCGCTTACTCGTTTCTGCGGCCGGGGTTCTGCGCACTGAAGGGTTCGAGCATTACGCCTTGGACAACGGAGCGTGGAGCGCTTTCCAGCAGGGCACGCCGTTCGATGAGCGTGCTTTCGGCCATGCCGTGGATCTACTTGGCGAAGACGCTGACTGGGTTGTCCTACCTGACATCGTGGCAGGTGGGATGGAGTCGCTGGATTTCAGCCTGCGCTGGCTGGATCGGCTAAAGGGATTCCCTCAAAGGTTGCTCATTGCTGTGCAGGATGGAATGGAGCCAGACGATGTGCGTGAGTTCTTGAGCCCATCCGTAGGGATCTTTTTGGGAGGGAGCACCCCTTGGAAGCTGCAAACCATGGCTGCCTGGGGTGTCCTTTCTCGACGCCGCAACTGCTACTACCACGTTGGCCGGGTCAACAGCGCTCGACGGATCGGGATGTGCGCTGCCGCCAGTGCTAATTCCTTCGACGGTACTAGCGTGACACGCTTCGCCGACACGCTCCCTGCGCTCCATGCCGCGCTGTGCTATGCCGATGACCAGGGTGATCTTTTCTCTCTAGCCAAGGAGGACGTTGCAGCAACGCCATTCAATTGTTGTTGGCCGCTGCCTTCGAGACAGCACTGTTTCATGGAGCCCACCATCATGAAGATGGGGTTATCTGAGCTTTTGCCGCCGTGGACATATCAGACGCCCAGTCCCGGAGATAACCGGGAACGATGAGCTTGTGACGGGCTCTCGATCCCCCGGTGTAAAGGGCTGCAAAAGCCCTGCTCGCGGCAACGCGGTCACCAGGCCCAACTTGACTGAGCAAGTCTGGCGCAAGCATCACGGCGTCGATCTCGGAATTGCGTGCGTCCATGACCCGGCCGAGCTGTAGCGGGGCTGTCCCTGACGCATCGAGGTTGAGTAACGATGCTTCGAACTCTGATGAGCTATACCCCTTACTGAGCATCCGGTCGATGCGCTGAAAGCTACTATTTTTGCTGCCCATGTCCGCCCGGAGATCATCCCAGTGGGTGTACCTGAAGAGCGCGCTGTGGGTTGGCCGTACCTGATCATGGAACAGGCCAATGCAATCGAGAATGAACCGGCGGAAAGTGTTGATTGCTCCAGGTAGCAAGCTGAAGGTCGCGCCAGCGCTCCCCAAGCGCTGAAACCACTCGAATAATCCCCACTCGGAATCAACCAGTATCGTCACGGCCCCAATGGGAACCTCTGGCTTGTCGTAGTAGATAACCTTTGTCTCAATGCCGTTGTTGCCCTCGAGCGAAGCCAATTTCAGTATCGGGTGTTTGTCGATGAGGGGGTTTATGACTCCCTCGATCTGCCGGCCGGCGCGAATGGAGTGGGTGATCTCGTGCTTGCGGAGTGTGCTGGCACGTTGGTAGTAGCTCCCATCCAGGCGCTGGCATGCGTCACCCAGGGTAATCACGGGTTGGCTACAGCGGTCGAGAAATACAGAGAGTGGCCAGCTCAGGTCGTGCGCTTCGTCGACAATGATGTGGGTGAACTCCAGGCCTATGACCGCCTCGTGAAGAAGGGTCATGTGCTTGATTCGGTGATAGCCGCGAAGCGGGAGCTGAAGGCGCTGATCGGTAGGTTCTATGGTCTGGTCCCACAGCCTTTGGGCATACCCTACAAGCACCAAGCGATCTACGACATCGAGGGTAAGCCCTTTGGGGATGTGCTGCTCTGATAAGGCAAGGTCAGTGCTGTTGCAAAAAGAGGCAACCATTCTCGCGCAGGCCGTGGCTACTTGGGCAGGGCTGAGCCTACCGATCGACCCTAAGCCTAACCGGGAAGCGATATCTTCCGGGGTAACCTGGTGCCGAGCGGATGCCCGTTTGCCAGGCCTGTAGTAACCGAAACTTCGCTCAAGCACATGGTTGGCAAGATCTCCGAACGTCATTCCTCTTACGTTCGCGGCTCCGATTCGCTGCATCAGGGCCTGGAGCTGCACCGCGGTGAAAGCCAGCACGAGTGGCCGACATGATGAAAGCGAGTCCACCAAGCGTTCGATCATGTGGGTTTTGCCGGTACCAGCCAGGCCCTGGATATGGATGCTTTCATCGGGTTCGGCGTGGATAACGCGAAACGTCCGGCTCTGCTGATTCGACAGAGAAATTGTTTTCCCCGATGGGGTCTCGAACGAATGCTTGAGCGGGTTGAGCTTTTTGGTGTGCGCCGCACAGAAGTTGAAGTCCCAGTGGCCACCACTCAGGAATTGCTTCGCGTCAAGCGCCTCCTCATCCAGAAAGCGCAGCCGCAGCCGAGGCATAAGCGCCAGCCCTCGCTCAAACAGCTCTCGTTTAAATCGGCCGGCAATCAGGCTAGAAAACGTACCAGGTGGATGCGTTTGGCTCAGTTCTGTTCCGACTGAGATCAACTCTGCCAGGGCCTTCTCAACGAGCATTTCGCTTTTCGGCTTTCCGTCCAGGGCAGTTAAATTCTGGATGACAGCCACCGACGCCACTTGGGCCACGTCCCATTGCCCCAGCAGGACACGGGCAGAACCAAGCGGATCAACCAAGGTATCGGCCTGTGAAGCCAGTAGTGGGATGTAAAGAACCGGGTCGGTCACGCTTTCTTCTCGATGGAATGCACATCGTCGACCACCACCAGCGCTAGCGCCGGCAGGGGGCTCAGCTATCAAGTGTATGCCAGGCCAGCCTGAGATCACACTGTCTCACCGCCTATACCAGTTGAGCTGGTAACACCTGGCATCCTCAGGAATCCCAGAGGAACTCCTTGAACTTGGATCAGTAGGCGCCGGGTTCAGTGACTGTCACCGGTACCGGTTTCAGAACGTACAGAGCCCTTTACCATTGTCAGTGGCATCAGAACTCGGCCAAGGAGTAAAACCGCTCTTTGCCGTCAGATTCACGATGTTCCGATCCTTGAGCACCGGGTACTTGTGCTTCAGCTGCCGCAAAGTGCTCTCGGCATTGTTAACGTTAACCGTTGGGTGGAGTCGTGTCGGGAGCAGAACTCTCGATCAATCGTAACCAGCCATTGACCTGCTTGAGATAGGCCTTAGGTTCCTCCGTGTCGAAGTCCTCTAGGATGCGCGCTTTGACGGGTTCAAACTCGGGAGGCATGGTTTTACACGCCTCTGTCATGGCGTGCTGAAGCTGCAACATCTGCAAGACGTACTCGCGCAGGGCAAGAACCTTTTCGGGCCGGAGCGTTGTTGTTCCCTGCTTAAAGCCGGTGACGTTGTCGCGCAAAACACGCATAGCTGGCTGCAATTGCGACCGGAATTTGCGAAGGTCGGCAAAGCGGGGATCGGCGTGAAAGCCTTCAAAAAGAGTGCGGTCTGTAGTCATGATTTTTCCTGCTTGATCCTGGAGAGCGGAAAGTACCCCTCACTTACGGGCTTAGTCCGTACAGCGTCGGGCTAGGTCATACAGCGACATTTCCGTGATGTTTTGGGGTTACATCAGCGCCAGGCTTATGAATGCTTCTTTGGTGATGGCCATACGCTTTGCCGCGTCTTCACCCTTCTTAATATCGATGTTCATCGCATAGAAGTACACGTCTTCATCGCGCTCGAGATAGCCTACTAGCCAGCCAATTTGCGGTTGGCCTGTTTCACCAAGCCCCGCCCAGCCTGACTTACCGCTAAGACGGTACTGCGGAGTCTCTTCAAGGACTAGCATGTTCTTGACCGTCATGGTGGATGCTTCCGATGCACCTAGTTTCCCCATGTAAAAGCGCTCGAGAAAATCGATTTGCTCCTTAGCTGAAATTCGAAGACCGCCAGTCAGCCAGAATTGATCGATCCCTCCAGAGATAGTGCGATTTCCATATCTAAACTGTTCCACATACGACTGCATGCGTTCGTGACCGACTCGACGGGCAATTTCTTGGTAATACCACACCACGGAGTGCTGCAGAGCCGTATGAAGGGTGCTCTTCTTTGCCCAAGTGTCTGGCCACCAGGGCAGGCGCGGGTTCTTATCGCTATTCCAGTCAAGCGCGAAGTTGGGGCCGCTTGCAACTTGAGTTTCGATCGCGATCAGGCTGTTGGGTATCTTGAATGTCGACGCGGGCAGGTACTGCTTCTTGGCTCGAGCTTCATCGTGATACAGCCACTTGTTCTGCTGAGGGTCGAAAAGCACAAAAGTACCTTGAACGTCGTGCGTAGCGAACAGGCGGTGGAAATTCGAGCCGCTCAGCTCTGCTTCGCGTGGTTGGGCGTGGCTTGCGCATGCCCACGCGAAACCGAAGACGGCAACTAGCCGACCTGCGAGTCGAAGAGGGTTCATATTTATTCCTATGGTATTAATTGGAAGACAGTGGGTGCTCATCGCGATGATGTGAATAATTGCGCAGGCGCGGACGACCAAAATAACCCTGACGGACCATCCATAACATAGCAATCATCGCTCATCCTTTTGGTTCTCAACCATGGTAGCTTGTCCTTTGCGTCGCGCTTGTCAGTACTAACCATTTTCTACTTGTTCACGGTTTTTTTAGTGGGCAAGGCCCATACCAGACCAAGCAACCGGTGCCGACGTAGGCAGTAAGTCACATGGGTCTTAGTTTTGCTTGCTGCGCTGCTCACCTCAAAAGTGAACTGCGAGCCTGGGCGAGCCATCCGCTGCCCCTTGCAAGGGCCATCAATGACCGGCAACTTCACTGCAATATCGCGCTCAAGCATCGGCTGTTTTCCTTCAACTGAAGAATGTTTAGTGAGCCTAACGGTTAATCAGATCCATACATTGCTGGGAAGCGGCTGAGGCCTTATTCGCATTTTCTTGCCACCGAGCCGCATATTTTTCGTTCTGTTCTGACTGAACCTGGTAGTCAAGCGCTAGCTTCTTCCAACCGTCTGCATTTTCCTGCAAAACGTTAATCTGTGCCTGCAAGGGGAGGCTGATCAGCGTCATGCCCAAGAGCATGCCAGCACCCATAGCTGCAATGATGTACAGCCAAGCCTTACCTGTAAGCCGTTCTGACATAGTTGGGACGGCCTTTTCAGTTGTCTCGATGTTCATGTGATTGCTACCTGTTATGCGGACGCGAGAACGGCGCCTGGTACTGCCAAAGGCCCAATCAAGGGCCGATGATGTGCAGCGATCCTTTCCTACACGATCAGGGGGTTCAGCTCTCGCTCAAGGCGACAAGCCGTATCGTGGGCTTCCTGCCGGTAGCAAGCCAAGCTGTGCTGGGCTGCTTCGGCGAAGCTCGTTAAACCTGCTTCGAAGTCTTCCAGGCCGAGCGCATCACCACCTGTAGATGCTTCAAACTCCTTGAACCACGCACGCTGCGCGGCGGTCATCTTGACCTTCTTGCTGGTACTCATTGACGGCTTCCTTCGATAACTCGCACCGGCTTGCCGACTTCACGTTCGATCGCGGATAGATGGACCTTTTGACGATCGACAATGTGAAGCTCAACCAGCCGGATCAGCTCGCGCAGCTCATAAAGGCGATCAAAAGGAAAGGAGATTCCGTACTGCAGATGAAGCACAAGCTCCTCTGGAGATTCCGTCTCATGAACTGTCGCTGACTCAAACTCGTTTTCGCCATTGTGCGCCACGTAGTTATGGCGCAAGTCCATGATCATGCTGTGCTTCTTGAGAGCTATATCTTCAGATCTGAAGACTGAAGAAGCTTCAAGCCGAATCCGACCGTCCGCAGCTCTAACGAAACATTTCGCGTACGAATTGAGCGCGCTTTTGAAGTGCCCTAAGAACTCCAGAATCTGAGGGTAAGAACTCAAGAGCCGAGGATGGCCAAGCTCTTCTGCTTTCCCGATGTAATAGGTAGCTTCGTGAATCTGCCGCATCAAATGAATATGGCCCTTGTAGCTGCTCAGTGCACTCATAAGGCGCCCTTTTTCCGTCAACAGTTTGGGTTAGTCGAAACGCTGCACGCATGCGCCTTCCGATCCTGGAATTGCGCCAAGGTTGTTCAGGGTCGCCAGTTGGAATCTTTGCCCGCAGTCTTCGCACGACACCAAGCTGTAGCGATGGTCGCCATTGTCGCCGGATGACGCCAAACCACCCCAAGCGCCGCCCATGGCGTGACGTTCAGTCATGGTAAAGCTGTAGCCGGACTGGCCACCGCACTTCGGGCAGCCATGGGCAGGTGAATATGTGGTCATGGCTCGATTTCCTAGGCAGGCTCGACGCTTACGTATGGTGGAAGCGGATTCACCTCAGAGCCCGATTCAGGCTCAATCCAGATTTGCCGCATGTGGGGACCGAAACCATCGAACCGAAGGACGATTTTTCTTCCATCACTGAAGATGAACTTGTACTTGCGACCTGGCATGAAGCTGACCATATGGGTTCCTTGTTCAGTGGCACGAAAACCGTACCCCTTCTTTGACTTCGCCCCGGTTTTAGTCCGGGGCTTGTGTGTACCTGGTGCGTTTTCCTAGTATTCGCGAACGCTCGCCGAACATATGAATCTGGCGGTCTTGAATGTGGTAGCCGAGCTATCCAAAGCCCCCATATTTTTGAGGGTCCAGATGGATTTGGACTTGTCGAACTCGCCAATCTCGCTCATCACCGGAACCATATGTTCGTCGAAATCCATTCTGTTGGTCGTGCCCCAGGTGAAATCATTACATCCCACCATCACCTCGGCGATCGTGAACGCTACGGATCTGCCCGGCATAAGGGGAACCGTCGGCGTGAACACTGTCTTTACGAAAGCTGTTCGGTAATTACCCCGGATTTTCGAGATGCTGCTTTCAACAACATACTCAGTTGTGGTTGCATCGGCGTCCGACGACGGGTCCTTGCCATTGGCCGTCAGCGTCCAGGAGTCGGACGCCCAAGCAGACTGAGCAATGACGTACAGCGCCACAACACTTAGTGCTTTTTTAACAAACATCGTTGGTTTCCGTGGACTTAGGAGTGTTCTTTAGCCCTGATCAAGGCTTCCAAATTTGGTACGACATTGTCGTCGAGATGATCCTTCATTCGCTGGCTCAGATGGTGCTCGTTAGGAATATCAATTCCCTCTTGGCTCGCCCATTCCCGCAAAATGCCCAGCAGGACCATGCTGAGGATGTGACCATCCTCCATGTACTGGAGTAGGAAAGCCTTTAGCCTCCCCCGTCCTTCATCGGAATGCAGGTCAAAACCGCCAGGCACGTCATGCAGCCGATGCGCAATGATGTTGCGATGCTCGAGGAAGCGATCCAACTTGTCGTCGAAGGTGGGATGCAGATCCACCTTCCCTCGCAGTGCTTTGAGCAACCGTCCCAGAGTGGCTCTCGAATATCGCTCCAGCAGGAGCTGAACCTGTCCCACAGTTTGCAGGGGCTCGCCGTGCAAAGGGAACGTAAGACAATTGCCCAACAGGCGTTCAACACTCTGCCCTGCAATCATCGCAAGACCCAGTGTCTTCAACACGTCGTCCTGTATAGGCTTGTAGCCCGATTGCGCTTGATCTTTCATGATCGGATTTTCCTTGTGTGCCTTGCTTGCTGGGGGTGTCCTAATTACTTGGCTCGGGCACTGGCCATGTAGCTGTCGCGCATTGTCATGGCGTGGTTCGCGAGACCATGCAGCCCAAGCTTACGATCACGGATCATTTCACGGTTATAGAAACGAGCCAGGGTTGCACAGCCGTTCTTAGAGATACTGGTCATTGCACTGCCCTCCGGGGCGTTTTCCTTGTTACTTGCGCTTTGCTTTGAAAGCCACTTTTCCTATGCATCAGCGATTTCGGCTCGCATGGTGATTATCTTCGGCAAGAGCCGCTTCCGAATTTCGTCAATCAATTCGGTTATCTGCTCACATTCATCCTTCGTAAAACGCAAAGATGGTGCACCGCGTACGTCCGTTAGCGCCTCAGAATCTATCCGCCATGGCTGGACTTTATGGTGCTTGCTGTCCGAATGTGCGTATACCTCGTGGCGAAGGTCCATCAGCTGCTTATGCAAAGCTGTCGCGCCCTGACCTTCAGGCAAAGTACCTTCTGGAAGCCGTGGCCATCCGTAGCTTTTGGTGAATGCTCTCGCGTAGCTAACAATGAGCGCCGTAACAAATGCGGATTGCTGCATGTAGATGGAGCCCCGACGCTCCCAAGGTGCTGAGTGCCAGCCTTTTTTCAGCAAATGTTGTGCATATTGGCGTGCAAGCCCCAGGTCCTCGGCGGCGACGTAGAGGCGTTCATACAGTCTCTGCTTCTGTTCACTATCGGCGTTTGAAATGTCCATTTGATGAGGCATTTCCTTTAAAATCACACTTCACGGGCGGATGTATCTTCAATTGATCCGAAGGCCGGCACGGACGGCGGACTCAGGCCAGCTGGACACGTTTCCCAAGAGCTACGGTGCCTTGTAGCAATAGCTCAGCGATTGGTTGGTTTGACACTTCCTGATCCCAGTAACGGAGGATCTGCGGCCGAGCGCTCTCGAAGTTCATTTCTTCAGTCACGCGATCCAAGATCACCATATCCGCTTCAAAAACAACTTGGCAGGCTTCAATTTCGATCTCGCAAGCTAGCTTATCGCCCATTTTGTCACCCCAGTGGTTATCTCGGTACTGACTGAGCGATGCTATGTCTTTGCTGGCGAAGTAGGACTTCAACCTGGTCGGACATGCAGGCCGGTCTGCGACTCGAACCTGTTCGTACAAGGTTTCCCAGAAGGTGGCACTAAAATTGCTATCCAGGATTCTCTTTGATGAGTTGGCCAGTGCAATCAACTCATGCCTGTGAGCCCCGGGAATTTGGTCAGGAATGCGAGGCTGGAAGCTCCTGTTCTGGAAGTCGAGAAACATCCACAAGATCTGCTGGAACGATAGGCTGTACTGTCGGGATAGATCGAGCGCCGAATGGATAAGGACGGTTGTGGGCTGGTCCTTGAACATGCGCTTGCCATAGTTCGCTTTCGACGTGAGGACCTTCGCTCCGGGCTTGTAGTGCTTTGAGCGCATGATTTTGTAAGCGAGCATCTATAAACATTCCTTAGACTTTTAAGCGCCAAAGCCGCGCCCTGATACTGCGGAAGGCCCGATCAAGGGCCAGTGATGCGCAGCGACGAGTCGTAGCTCGATTTCCGTTAACTAAGTACGCGAATGAAAAACCACGTTGAAAAGCTGAAAATCGCGACCATGAGCATGAGCGATCTTGCCTTCGTCAAAGGCTTCTTTGGCCCGATAGTGCCGCGATCCTGAAGCTCCTGGTACATGGCTGAAATCATTATTTCAGAGTCCTTGCTTAGCGCACGCGCTGCCATTGTCTGGCTGAACAATTGCTGTACAAGCGTCACCGTCAGAGCAAACACAACAAGGCCACCGACATAAAAACCAACCGATTGCTCTGGCTGTGGGTAGACTTTGTGCCAGATACCAAGAGCAGAGAAGATGACTAGCAGCGTCCCGGCAGCTTGTATGACAGATGCTTTGATCGTCACTCTCTGGATCGCTGCAACTCGTTGTTCGTGTGTCATTTACGTGGTTTTCCGTTGTCTGTAACTGTTGAAAGCCGACTTGAGGAAGAGGGCTTTCGACAGGCCCGGCGCACCGGGCAGCGATCACTTCAAGCTCAAAGGCTTCATGATCCATTCACCATCGCGGGGTCCGCCTTTGATCCGAGCCCAGCGAGTCCCTTTGATCGGAGGTTCGGTCGGCTTCTTTGGGCGCTGGGAGCGCGCTACAGGTTTGTTGGTCATGGTCGTTTTCCTTGATCGGGCGACTTATGCCGCCACCTCGGATTTTTGGTAGAGCGCTTCGGCGCGCTCGCGCAGCTTGAAGCGGCCCAGCGTTTCGAGCCGGGTACGGACCCGATACCACTGACCATCGAAGGTCAAGAACAAGGCCAGCGTGCTACCCACCATGTTAGGGGTGCGGCCTGTTTGGATAATTTCTTGTCCGTCGATGGTGGTCATGGTCGTTTTCCTATCACTCGCGAAGCATGAAGCCGGACGCATCCGTCGCTTCAAGTTCCGCCATTGGGATGCCTACGCGCATATACGCCGCCATATCGCCCATCTGCTCGACGATGGCGGCTTCGCTTGCTTCGTGCGCGGCGCTGATCTTGGCTTTCATTCTCAGGCACAAACCGCAATCGACGTGCGCCCAGTTGCTGGTGCCATTGCTGGCTTCCCCGAGCCAAGTGCCGCATGGCGCCTGCTCGGCTTCATCGTCGTCAGGGTAGGGATCAAAGTGCGTGGCCATCGTCGTTTTCCTACTTAGAAGCGCATTGGCGTTTGGCCTGAATAAGCAGCCTCAAACCTCTGGGAAGCCAAGGGAGAAACCAGGCTGTCACGCAAAACTGCAACGCATTGATTTCAACGCCCGGCACATACTGGATCGGCTGGCCGTGGGTGACCGAGTAAACCCAGCACCACAGTGCAGTCCAGAGGATCAGCGCCCAAATCTTGAGGGCTTTGGCCTGTATGTCTGTCATTTTCGTTTTCCTCGATCACTTCGCTGCCGCAAGATAGCTGCCATCGGCACGTCGCAACATGGTCCGATCAGCAGAGCGCTCAACCGTCCAAACTTCATCAACTGGACCACTTGGCAGGACTACCGTGACAGGCACGGTTTTTGTCTCTGGCGCGATCACAATGCACAGACGCTTACCTTCATCAGGGCTGGATGGCGGGCACTCATCTTTGCCAAAGACCTGCGCTGCCCGGCCATTCACCAGCATTTTGTAGCCTGGCTGAACAACCACCGGATGCCCCGACACCTTCTCCACGAACTGGGCGCCTATTTCTTTTGCCGCATCACAGCCTGAAAGCGTGAATGCGAGAGCCATAACTAGCGGTATGAGTTTCACGGGGATTTCCTATGGCACGATGCCGTTGAGCCAAACCGGCTCTTTAGCTTCTGCCAGCCACTCGCGTAGGGAGCCAGCGTCTTTATCGGGTTCGTCTTCTTCACGCCACCGCTTATCAAGCAGCTCATCACTGGACAACGCGACCTCGTAGTCGCTCGCATCCCATTCTTCATCGCCGACGATTTCGCGCATCAGATCCAGGGCTTGCTCAGGGGATGTAGCGGCGAACCAGTCGTAATCGCCAACCTGATAGCAGCGCAGGGGCTCAGTCGAGATACCCGCTGCGCGTGCGACGCCACCGATGCCGAAAGCATCGTTAATTTTTTGCCGCGTTTCGTTGAAATTGGCCATGGCTGCCGCTGCGTGCGAGGACTTTGCTTGACCGCCCTGAGTCCAGTTGTTGGGGGTATCCGTTTTGCTGGTCATAACTGGTCATTCCTTCGATTGGGTGGACGCCGATGCGGTGCCCTCTACGACCTCGGCCCAGCGCGTGGCTGGGCTTGGGCGTACCTGGGCGATTTCCCTTAACAGTTTGTCCGATCAAAGATCAGCGTGATTCTCACCAAAGAGGATGTCATTGCTGAACTCAACCAGCATCGTCTTTGCCGCTTCCTCTGTTGGGCAACCGCCAATTAACCAGCTTGCCCACTTGTTCTGTGAGTAAAGGGCATATACCTGCTCCGCTTGACCGAGGGTCAAGGCGTGGCCGTAGCCTGCCAAAGTGGATTTGATCGTCGCCGCAGTTTCTGCGACGCCATCGTAGCTACGACACAAATCAGGCCCGTAATCCGAGACTGCCGCCACGATGCGCTGGAGACCTTCAACAAGTTGAGGTGGAAAGGGTTGCGGATCGTCGCTCATTGCTGTTTTCCTACACCTCTAGACCTTGAAGCTCGGCCTCTACCATCACTTGGTAGCCAAGGGCCTCAAGAGCTGTTTGATATTCAATACCGGCCTGGCGGGCTTCCTCCGCTGGTGACGCGGCACCGAGTGAAACGTATGCCTTGCGAGCATTCCTGTATTTACCCAGTGCTTCCTTCAAATTTTCCGTCACTTCAAGCTGCATGCCGTTTTCCTTGATCAGTGAACCGCTTTCGTACACAGCTCTTTGGCCTGCGCTCGGGCTTCATTTGCGATGTATTCAGGGAAGTCTTCGTGTTGTTCGATCATGTCGAGAACAGTCATTTCGTCTTCGGTGGACGCCGCAGTGATTTCGCCGCCGTGTGACTCGACCAGCGCACGCACGCCATTGACGATTTTGCTCTTTGCCTCTTGGTCTTCCGGTAAGCGGATGACGTAGGTGACGAATTTGCTCATGGGTAGTTTTCCTCGGACTCAGGCGGACTTGCGCCAGGCCATGCGCTCGGCGCGAAGTGCATTCATCAGGCGGACGTGCTCGCACTCGGGCAGCAGGCCTTCGTCGCGCAACGCAGCCATGTAGCCCATGGCTTCCGATTCATGGTGATCAGCGTCGCGCTCGCTTTTGGCTGTAGCGATGCGATTAATGCGCTCCAGGGCGCGTGCTTCGGTGGTGGTCGTCATGGTCTTTTCCGTTAACTGATCACTGTTTGGTTTGAGGATCGAGCATCTGGCATTCGGAGACGTGATAGGCAAAATCGCCTGTCTGTGTTCCTTCTGGTGTCAACTCATAAAGAGTCGGCCACTCAATGCACAGTGGGTTGCCGCAAGAATCGCACTCCGCTGGCTCTCCGCGTCTTACAGCGATTTGATACACGCCGTTGTAACCATCTGGATCTTCGTCTTCCAAACGCACCAGTTCACCCGCCTCACGGCGCTTGCAGGAAAGCGAGTGCAGCATACGAGCAGTGGTGTTGCGGACGAGATCCGCAACCGCTTCTGCGGGCATGCTGAACAACGCATGTTGCAAAGCCAGCTCCAACAGCGCCGCAGGCGTGAAGACCTGGGCGGCAGAGGTATACGGGCCTTCAACAACCACTTTGGCGTCAAACCTTGTGAAACTTGAATCACTCATAACTGAATGTCCTGCTCGATCATGGGGAGTGAAAAGTGTCCCTCTCTTACGGGCTTAGCCCGCACTGGGCGGGCTGGTGGGGCAGAGCGTATTCCCTCAACTGTCTTGCGGATCTGCCATGGCAGCCAGCGGCCGGTTAGTAGCTAGCGACTTTGCTGTCTCTCCCGCACGAAAACACTGCAAAGCCCCGCGCATGAAAAGGAAGCTATTGATCGCACCAAAGGCGATAGCCGCTATGCCACCTACAAAGCTCATCGAGCCTAGCGCACCAGAGGCACTTAGAAGGCCAACCCCCAGGGCGAGGCTGAACACGCTCGATGCGAAACTGAGGGCTACAACGTTAGGATCACTCATTAGATAACCTCGGCATGGGGCACTCGAAACGGCCCTTATCTACGTCCTCGGCCCCGGTTTTTAGGCCAGGGCTTGGGGTACAGCGGGCGACGTTTCCTCTAACGTTGCGCATCCATAGCAGAGCCGTCTCTAACCCACCTGTATACACGGTAGATCAGTGCGGGAATCAAATACGTGAAAACAGCTCCGAGGCCCAATATCAGCCAGCCCATTGGCTGCACTTGGGTGAATCCGCGAGACACAAAACCGATGACTGCAAACCAGCACACAATGAGCAACACACCTAGTACAATGCATGCCCTCCGAACCCCTTCCGGTAGACGCTTCATTGAGATTCCTATGTATTAAAACAGCCGCATGGCTGCGGGGTTTTCCTTGTTACTTGCGCTTTGCTTTGAAAGCCACTTTTCCTATCCGAACCGCACGTTGCCGTCGACCAATTGCAGCGGCACCGAAGTCCACTCCGTTTTGCCTTCAACAAGGTCAAATTGCTGCCTGAAAAATGAGCCGTCGGGGTTGGTGATTTTGATCTGGACAGTCCGGCCATCAACTGCGTGCGCGGCCTCTGTCGTTACAATCATCACCACTTGTTCGTTCTTCTCTGTGATATCGCGCATTGCTACGTTTTCCTTTAACTGGTGTTTTCCCGTAACGTTTCAGTTGGTGGCCGTAGCCACTTTTCGACGTATCGCGGTGAGCATTTCACCGGCGTTTTCGCCGCTCCAACCTGGGGCTGGCTTGGGCATTTTCAGTGCCCTGATTTGGTCGGCCTGGTCATTGCAAATTTTCGCTAAACGGGCCTGCTCTCGCTGGGCCGCATTAATTGCATTCTTCACCTTATCCGGGTTGTCGATCCTGGCCATGACCCGGACAAGTAACCACGTCTCCCGCTCCGCGTTACGGGTGTGCTGCCACGGTTCCGCGACAGATTCAAACGTCCCACAGTTGCTCGATAGCGCAACTGGGCCAAGCATTGCCGTTACCTTGCCGCGAGCATTGACCCACAAGAGCCCCCAGCGGCCGGGAACCTCATCAGGTCGAATCAACCCCTCCGGGCACATGAAATAACGGTACAGGCCCATTCCTTCACCATCAGCACGGTGCGGCTTCTTTGCATCAGCCAGAAAGTCAGCGCGGGAGCATTTAACCTCGACGACTACCGTCTCTGTTACACGACTGGCAGCGCGAAAGCCGATAGCGTCTGGCATTTCACCACCCCAGCCAGATCTGCATTCCGACAAAGCAACGTGGCAACCATGGCCGCGCTGACTGTTCGGGCGAACCAGCCATTTTTTGGCAACTTCACAAAGCTCGGCGTGGGTCATGGCGGTCGTTTTCCCTGAACTTAGGTGTAGCAAATTTCTAGACCTTCATTCCTGATGCGTATATACGTCAAAATCTGGGGCCAAGCCATCCGCATCAAAACGCATGTCGGTGTTGTTAACCACTGCATGAACACTTGTTGCGTTCTTCAATTGAGCGAACAGGGCATCGTATTGCACATCACTATCACCAATGCGGAACGAAACATTCGGAGGTCCGCTTCCGATAACAGTGAACAAGTAAACTCGGCTTACGTTTGTATAGCTCGGGGTGGTTGTTTCCACAGTGATCTTGGCCTTGTCCCCCTTGAATCTGGCATGCCCATTGATCGTCAATACGATGGCACGAAGACCAGTAGGTCCGGTCACCTCCAACGCATCTGAATAATGGCGCACCATGACTGAAACCGGGAATGAGTCAGCAAACACATTCGGCTCCCATCCATCCGCCTGCGCAGCCACTGGAGGAAATAAAAGGGCGGTTAAAACTAATCCGCTAAATATTCTTTTCAAAGGTTTTTCCTATGCGTCCAGCTTTGGAGGGGCCGGCTTGATGAACACCATCACACCCAGCCAATTCATCAATACGTGACCTGGTGCGGAGGAGTCGCCACCGGGGAGCAACCGAAAGCGCTTACTGGCTCTGATTTCTACCTGCTTCGAACGAATGGTGAAGATCACGTTTCTTTTCCTCTAGCGAACCAACTGGTTCTCATCGGCTGCCGGCACCGCATCTTCCGCTGCCTTAAATGCCCTCACGCGGGCTTGCGCGGCATCATTTGCCTCGTCATTCAGGGTTTCACGCTCAGTGGCCGTAATCGCACCTACGTCCGCCAATGCCTCGGCATAAGCGCGGGCATGTTCCTCGGCACGATCAATGTACGGGCGACTTACGCGCCCAATATCTCGCACCTTGCGGCGCGCTTGGTTCAGGTAAAGGGTTTTTTCATGGTCGGTATAAGTCGGCATGGCTTCTTTTCCGTCCTATTTTGGCTTCTGGATTTGGCTAGGAAATTTGCCAACTTGGGTGCGTACCAATTCAGTTTGTTGAAGCACAAATCGATTTGGTGAAACACGAACACTGGTCTCTGCGAACACATGATCAGAGAGCCCCTGAGCAAGCGCGTCAAACTCTGATTCACCGCTCAATGGTTCATCTCGATCGACAGTTCCGTCATAGGTGAAGAAATTATCCCCGCCGCGTGGATCGGGCGCATAAGCTTTAACGTGGTATGTGTAAATCATGGCGTTTTCCTTGTTACTTGCGCTTTGCTTTGTAAGCCACTTTCCCGTCCTTCGCCGTGTGACCATTGTCAGCCACCAGACGCCGAGCGAACCGACTTGCCTGTGCGGCATCCGCTGCGTCGAATTCGGCCAGTTCAACGACACCACCGGCAAAGGTGATGGTGACGACAAACGGGTAAAGCTCACGTTGCGGCATGCTGTTCATGGCAGTTTTCCTCAGTGAATCGCTTCAATGAGGTTATTTTACGGTATAGCGTATAAATAACATAGCTTTATTTACGGTATACCGTAAAATTTTAACAGGTTCACGACTCTGCCGTTCTCGTCTTGGATGGCCTTGAAACGCAAAGAGAACTGCCCTCGATTGGCCCCTGTCTGCTCGCAAGCTTCCTTTGGCGTTAAACCGTGTACAAGGTGCTGCCGTAGAGCTTCGCGAACCTTGGGTCCTCGTATGTCAGTGCCAGCCAGCAGCAAATCAAATTGTTCGGCTGGGACGTTACCCGGCACCAAGTCATAAACACCCATCAAATGATTCTCCGAACTATGTCGCCTAAACGAGCTGGATCGCCCGCACAGAGCTTCTTGACCGCTTCCAAGCTCTCGATGCCCAGTATCTCGCTGATATGCCGCAAGTCGATGCCCCGACGGTTGAGCTTGACCGCAAGCGTCCGACGCCCTGACTGGGCGCTGGCCCCCTCGATCCCAGCAAGACCGAACAACCGTGTATAGAGTCGGCTGAGTTGGTTCGCGCTGTAGTACGTTTTGCCGTCGCGCCGCTGAGCGCTGATCTTCAACCCTTCGCCAGTGCGACCGGACACGAACAACGGAGAATCAGGATCAAGGCCACGAAAAGCCATCACCCTGGTTGAAACGCCGTGACCGCGTGCGAGACGTTCGGCAAGGTGCGCGTCTATGGCATTGGTCAACTTCTTGTTGGTCCAGCACAACGGCCTAGAACGGTGGTTATAGGCAATCTCCGCTCGCACCTGGGAGTCGATCAGCACAGCACCTGACTCAGTGAGGTAGTCGCTCACGCGCAGGCGGCAAATCTCCGTCACAGTCATGCCGGTGCCGAAGCAGGTAAGCAGCAGCGCTGCGTCACGACTTCCATTCTCCGGGCTGCTCACTTTGGCGACTCTCACAGCATGCTCAAGCTGCTCATCTTCGATAACAATCGCCTTGGGCATATCTCACTCTAAATGCTGATTAATCATCAATCCTGACATAGTACGTCAACAAAAAGGCCGGAGATAGCCCCGGCCTGTTGGTGTTTCTCAAGTCCACGGAAAATTTGAAGCCGGTACGGCAGACATAAAAAACCCCAGCGGATTGGCTGGGGCTTTTTGGCACACCATCGTGCCACTCATTGATCGTCGTCGACGGCACCGAGACGCTTGAGGCTTTCTAGTGCCTTGGCGCATACCGAGGAACCGTTGCGCGTGCCATCAGAGAGCGCGTCCGCTACCGAGTTCACGCCAGCCACGAAACCGATATTCTGCCCTGCGGTTAACCCGTCTGCGAAACCTTGGCTGTAGCCAACCTCCAAGCCCTTAGCAAATGCAACCCGCGCCGCAGCATCCGCTGCACCTTGCGCATACCGCTCGTACAAATCGTCAATCATGTGAACACCTCATTTTCAATGCCGCCATCACCGTTATGGCTTAGGTCGACCGCCGCAGCATAACCGCCGAGCGAGCTGCCCACCAGCAATGGCAAACCTGTGAGTAGGTCCAAACATCACGGAAAATTAAAGAGGAAACATTATTTGTTGGATCATTGTGCTTTCGCCAGCGCCGCAATGACATGGCCATCGGCGAAGGCCAGATCCAGCTTGCCTGCATCGCGAGCCTGCTGGGCACTGCTGATTATCTCCCCACCAGGGCCACGGACTAAGGCAAAGCCTCTCCCAAGCAGTGCAAGCGGATTTGTCTTGTCGTAGACCGTGCATGCAAGCTCCAGGCGCGAAGTTTCCTTGGCGATCAGCGCCCTACTCAGAGAGGCCACCCTCGAGGCGGCAAACAGCCCCCTTTGGCGCTCAGCTACACACAGACCAGCCCCGAGCCTTGAAAATCGATCCTGCGCGAGCTGGAGGGCCATGCGCTGTTGGCTGAGGAGGCGGTCCCGGCCTTTGTCGAGGCTGCTTTGCTGTTGCAACAGTTGCCGATGCTCCCCATGGAGCGTTTCCGTCACCCGCCGGCTGAAGGTGCTCCAAGCGCGATCCAGATGCGGGGCTTGCCCAGACACCAGGCGCAAGATCATGCCGTTGGCCCGCTCGACCTGAGCCCGAGCAGTTGAGGCCTCAGACATGAGCGCTGTTTTGATGAACCCGATGACCTTCGATGGTGTGTCGAACCGGCGGTGTGCCACGAGGTCAAGCACGCATTCGTCAATCTCGTGCCCAATGCCGGTGAATACCGGAACAGGCAACCGGCAGACCCAAGCCGCAAGGTTCGCGTCGTTGAGCCAGGCCAGATCGCTTTTCGCCCCACCCCCGCGGATGATGCATACGGCGTCGAATGGCTGCTGTTGATGTTGCTCATGAACCGTCCGCAACGCAGAGCGGATGCTGTCTGATGCGTCACGCCCCTGGAACGTCGCTGAGAAATACTCGAATCCGCACACCTCGGCCGCAGCCAACTGCTCTGCATCACGCCGAAAATCGGCCAGCCCAGCAGCCTCGTGCGGAGCCACAACTGCAACGCGCCAGAACCCCCCTGGAGAGGGAAGTCCCCGCTGTAGGTCGAACCACTGCCGCTCCTTCAGGGAGGTAATGATCTTCTGCATCTTGGCCTGCATGTCACCCAGCGTGTAGCTCGGGTCGATGCCGGTGACCATCAGGGCGAAGCCAAACTGAGGGGAAAAATCTGCCCTCACTTTCAGCAGGACGTTCATTCCTGCTTGGGGCAGGCCTCCGGTTGCCTGCTGCCACTCACCAAGTACCTTGCCGGCGACGTTCGCAAACATGGTGCACCGTGCCTTCGCGACCTCGGCTCCCTCACGCGACTCCAAGATGTCCATGAAGCAGTGGCCGTTCGGGCGGCGCTTGAAGTCACTGAGTTCTGCAACAACCCAGCAACTGTCTGGCACCGCAGCACGGATGGCCTTCTGGATCTGGGTAAGGTATGCGCTGAGAGTGAGGTGCTGCTCAATCGGATCAGGTGCGCTCACCGGTCTGTCCCTCTTCAGCGCCCAAGGTCGCTTCAACAACGGCCTCGATGCGGGTAAGCCGGTCGGCACAGAACTTACGGGCATCCGCAAATTCGCGAGCAAGGGTCTCCAACTCGTCGATGCTCACTTCATTGCGCTCCAGGCGCTTTACCGTCTGGTCGATGAAGGCGATGTTGGCTTCGTAGGTATCTCGGCTCATGTGGGAAGTCCTGGGGAAGATGGGATCAATCAACGTGCCGATTGTCGCAGCTTCCCCAAAAGACCCAACCCTATCAGCCTTCAGGCTGAACCCACGTTGTCTGACCCTCTGGGATCACGCCTCGATTGCAGCCGTATTTGGACAGGTACAACACCCTGCTCTGCCGCAACCAGGCCTCAACGGTTGGAACGATCATCGCGGCATACTCGGCAAGGCTCGGGTGTTTCTTCCAGCCGCCATTGCCGATCGCGGATTCCAGCGAACGGTCATACCAGGCGTTGACCAGTTGCTCGACTCCAGCCAATTCTTCGCCGGCGGACAGTGCGGAATGGATCAGGTTATGCGCCTCGCGTTTCCTTTGCTCTCGGGTGGCATGTGCAGCTGGTAACGCTCCGAGGGAGAAAAGAGCGTCCTCAAAATTGAGGTGACGCTTCTCGTGAGTAGTCGAGTCCTTGGCTACATCCGGGACGAAAGAAAAGCGGCAGAGCTTGCAGTAGACCACGCCACTGTCCTTCCGCTCGTAGTGCTGCTCCAACGAGCGAGTGACCCACTTGCGAACTTCGTGATAGCTGCGTGCCTGAAGATGATGCTGCGCCATCAGGTTGAGGCGCTGCGCATGGCTCAATCCTGGGTGATGGGCCTTTGCCTGCTTGGCGAGCTTTTTGAGGTTTTCGATATCGCGGAGCGTGATTGGGTTTTGCATACGGCAGCCTCCAAAGGCTGATGCTCTGTGTCCACTTCGGAGCACCCATAAGGGTTCCGTTGGTTTGTCGGTAGTGCTTTCGCTTTGCCAATGTGGACGGCAGGCACCTACCCGTGTGCCGAGGGGAATATCTCTGTCTCGATCGCGAACGTCAAGTGTGATGTCGAGTTTCGCCCTGCTGGTTGAAATTTGAGCATCGCCGGGGGAGCGTTCCCAGACCGCCACGCCAGGACTTTATCCACAGGCTTACCCCCACTTTCAGGGGACAAACCTCGGACGAAAAAAATCCCGCTCGAGCGGGACTTGTTCCTGGGCGCGACCTCATTCCAACAGCATGTGTTCGTCACGGCCCATAGGTTTGTGCAGAGAGACGCTTTCACCATCCATTTTGCCCTGAATGTACGCTCGGTACGCATCCATATCCAGTTTTCGGCGTTTCATCTTTGTGATCGGAAAACCAGGATAATGTCTTTGGGTATAAGCGTGGATTGCCCGCTCCCCTTCTTCCGTAACGCCGGCAAATTCCTCTACTCGTTTATGTACGCCGATGATCCACGCTTCTGCATACAGCACTCCCGCTCTGCGCCTTTGCACTGTGCCCTGAATGCTGACCCCTGAGAGGTATTTTCTCTTGGAGTCTTTCAGTTGCCGGATAAGCACCTCATACGCATAGGCCGACATTTCAGCGCTACCGATTTCTCCAATAAAAATCAGCGACTGCCCGTCAGGCCCATAGCTGTAGAAACTCACACAGCCAAACGCCTTAGAGACTGTCATCGACAGCATGCGAATCCATTGTGGCGGAACGCTTTTGGCTTTACCGATCCGCAGGGAGAATTCTTCCGCCTGGGTAGCACGCACATCGCCCACTTCCAGCTTGAACTTGTCCATAAGTTTGCGGGCTTGCCGCATTGCTGCTTCGGCCTCATGCGGGTTGCTGGATTTTGCGAGCGCAAAACATTTCCTGATTCTGCCTAGTGCGCGAGCGCGCTTATCCATGTCTGCAATTGCGCACTCACTCACCAGCCAATCCTCCGCTTCGCGACACGTTATTAAGCATGACGCTTCAGCGACATCCAATATCGCCCTGTATTCGGGTTGCTCAGCAAATATACTTGCTCCATCCCTTCAAACGAGGTGTCAAACTTTTTGACGTCGCCTCCAAAATAATCACCCAAACGCGACAACAATTTTTCCTGCTCTGCTTGCGGCTGGTCTTTAAGTTCATCAAGAACCATCTTCAGCTCTGTGATTGCTGCGACAAAAAATGTTCTTGCTCGCAACGCATCTGGCTGCCCGAGCGTTGACTCGTATTCACTAAGCACTACGGCCATTGCCATAGAACTTCGCTCACGTAACTCCGCACACTCTTGAGTCAGCACGATTGCGATTAGGAGATCATGACTGCCTGGAATGTCCGCATGCAGAACCTCTAACATTTCTTCAGACCACTCCTTGTCCCTAGGTAGGTTATATCCATCAAGAGAAAAACTACCGCTGGCCCCGATCAACTCATTAACTCCGTACATAAAACATCTTCTCCGTAAATTTGTAGGTCACCGTAACGGCCTGCATTCATCCGCTACGCGAAACGGGGGCACATCCCACACCTACCAATGTTTATTTTATGAAAGTGAGGCACTTCACTGCTAATAGCATTTCTAGCCTGATCGAATAGCAGGACTCTCGTTTCACTGCTAATAACTTCTGCACCATATGAAGCATCTACCAATGGTCCTCCGCTGGCTTGCCAAAAGCCCGACAGGTTAAATCACTGCTAATAGATGGGCTGCACTTGTCGTTTTGACTCGTAGCTGATGCGGTTCATCAGGCAGTAGTCAACTGTGTATCCATCTATTCTGGTTACGATTTCCCCTGTCAAATCGAGCAGCGCAGATGCTCCTGCATAAAATCCAAACCCGCCACTGGCATATTTTCCGCTCCGAATCTGGAATCCTTTCGCGTCGGTAATGGATACCCCGGTTATCTCGTGCCATAGGAGGAACACACCTTCCCCGTACAGGCCTTTGTCCCGCACTGAAAAGAGAACCTGTCTGAGGTGGCTTCCATGGGCCACGCCTATGAAATCGCCGTTTGGTAGCACCGGCGGGAATAACCTGCCGTCATCTCTTTTTCTGAACTCCAAATGTCACCGCCTGTTCATTGCCGTGTTTCGCCGGCTCTTTATTTTCGATATCACCCTGGTGACAACCAACGCTGACTTGATCGACAGGCTGACGCAACAAGCGATCCCGGTAATGCACATGCCAGTGAAGATCATCCCGTGGATTGCTGATGTCCATGCTCCGAGGTATGGCAGATTCGCGAAGATCATTCGCTAGGCCCTCCCCTTACGCTCGCCGATTTGCCCGCCAAGGCTTTCATCGCCACCCGCAGTT